>CAWGFZ010000001.1:0-85000 GCA_963821995.1 uncultured Acidobacteriaceae bacterium
CATCGCTTCAGCGTCGGTACCCGGATCTCCGCTCCCAAGGCCGCCTGGGAAATCGAGATCGGCACGACGCAGTATAGGTCCTTGCCCTCGCGCTGAAAGAACGAATGCTCCTTCACATGCAGGACGACGTAGAGATCGCCCGGAGGGCCGCCGTAGGTACCCGCTTCTCCTTCGTTCGAATACAGGATGCGCGCGCCTTCGTCGACTCCCGCCGGCACTTTCACCGTGACTGTCCGCTCGCGCACCACGCGAGCTTGACCGCGACACTGATTGCAGGGATCGACGATCAGCTTGCCCGAGCCGCCGCAAGTGCTGCAGGCGCGCGTAATCGAGAAAAATCCTTGCTGATAGCGCATCTGCCCGCGGCCGCCGCATGTGGTGCAGTTGATCGGCGACTTACCGGGAGCGACGCCGGTGCCCTTGCACTGCTCGCATTCTTCATGGCGGCGCACCTGCACTTGCTTGGTGACACCAAAAACCGCCTCCGCGAATTCCAGCGTGAGGTCTTCGCGCAGATCGGCCCCACGCTGCGCCCGCGAGCGGCGCCGGCCGCCGCCCTGTCCGAACATATCGCCAAAGCCGAAAAGGTCGCCAAAGATGTCCTGGAAATCGTTAAACACGCTGGCATCGAAGCCGCCGAACCCGGGCCCTGTAGAGCCCACACCGGCATGGCCGAAGCGGTCGTAACGGGCACGTTTCTCGGTGTCGGCAAGCACCGCATAGGCCTCGCTGCACTCCTTGAAGCGCTCTTCCGCTTCGGGATTGTTAGGATTACGGTCCGGATGGTACTGCAACGCCAGCTTGCGGTAGGCGCTCTTGATCTCCTGATCCCCGGCCGTCCGCGAGACGCCAAGGACCTCGTAGTAGTCACGTTTCACTGTGGTGGCCAGATTACTACCCCTTCAACGAAATTTATTTGGGATTGCGCGCCACCCGCACCATTGCCGGGCGCAGCAGGCGGTCCTTCAGCTTGTATCCGCGCTGCAGTTCATCGATGACGTGATTGTCCTCGGCGTCGCGGGTCTCGACCATCTGCACTGCCTGATGCAGATTGGGATCGAACGGCTCACCCTGCGCAATCAGCGGCTGCACACCCAGCTTCGCCAGAGCGTCGTGAAACTGCTTGTCGATGAGTTCGATGCCGGAACGAAAATCCCCCACCGAGGCGGCGCTGGTCTTCAGCGCGCGATCCAGGCTATCCAGAATGGGCAGCAGCGTCTTCAACGCCTCGGCTAAAGCGTATTCGCGGAAATCCTGCTGTTCCTTCGCGTTGCGCTTGCGGTAGTTGTCGAACTCAGCCTGCAGGCGGGCCGCGCGATCCAGAAATGCCGCACGCTCGGCTTGGGCTTTTTCCAACTCGGCCTGCAAATTGGCAACGCTCGGTGGGGTGGCTTTACCCGATTCCTCAGTCCCAGATGTGACGGAGGAACTTTCCTCGCCGTCTTCGGCGGGTGGTAATTCGTGATCCAGCCCCAATCCCGTGTCGGAGCCGCCATTGTGTTTCTTGTAATGCATATCCGTTCTTATTCGTTTCTTGATTTCGCCACAGGTGAAACGTGCCGCTGCGGAGCTTGATCCTACGTCGATTCGTTCCACAGTCGGTCGAACATCCGCGCGATGTACGACACTGCGGAGATCGTGTGCTCGTAGTCCATGCGGGTAGGGCCGATGACCGCAAGCGAACCCATCACTTCGTCGCCCACGCGCGCCGGTGTGCCAATCAGTACGAAGTTATTTAGATGCGGCATCGCATCCTCAAGACCCACCACCACGCGAACCGCTTCCTGCCGAGCATCCAGATAGGCCGAAAGCAATTCGACGACGCGCTGCTTCTCCTCCAGCGTGGCCAGCAGTTGGCGTAGACGCTCCTTATCCTGTTCGGTTAAAACCAGGTTAGCCGCGCCCTCCACGTACACCGACTGCGCTGCGCCCTCCGTGGCCAGCGCGCCCTGCTCATAGAGCTGCTCGACCGAGGCCATGAGGTGGTCGTATTCACTGCGCTCCTGCTGAATCCGAGCCGCAATCTCGTTGCGCAGCGACTCCATCTCCCAGCCGCGGAAGTTCTGGTTGATATATGCGGCAGCAGCTTCGAGATCAGCGATGGAGAGGTCGTCAGTCAGCCGTAGCACCCGGTCCCGCACCAAGCCGTTACGCGTGACCACCACGGCCAGCACTTTCTTCTCGGCCATACGCTGGAAGTAAACGTGTTCCAGCGCGTTGCGCTGCCGGGCAGCGGAACTGACCGTCACTCCCACTCCATGCGAGATCAGCGACAGCACGTGGGAGCTGCGCTCCAGGAACTCCTGCAGGTCTTGTGTACTCTGCAAGCTGCCCTGGATCAGGCTTTCATCAGCAGGCGAGAGTCGCGTCTCACCGGTTAGCTGTTTTACATAGAAGCGATAGGCTTGTGCGGTCGGGACGCGGCCAGCCGAGGTGTGCGGCTGCTCCAGAAAGCCGGCATCGGCCAGGTCGGCCATAACATTGCGGATGGACGCGGCGCTTAAGTTTTCCCGATTGCTGCGCACTAAGGTACGCGATCCCACCGGCTCACCCGTGGAGATGTAGGTTTCAACGATGGCCGTCAGAATTTCGCGTTCGCGTTTGCCAATGCCTGCAGATGTGCCCATATTGCCTTTGCCCTGAGCACTGTAAATAACGCAATAAAAGGCACTTAGGCCAGATATTGAAATACAGTTACCCATGGTTATTCTAGGGAAAGCAGCGATTGGGTGTCAAGGTTGGCACTCATGGCTGTCGAGTGCCAGTGCGCAAGCGGAAAAGTCCGAGGCGTACCCGTGCTAGTGTGAGAGTGTCTCGAGAGTCACCGATGAAAGTGTTCCTTCTCGTTGTTGCCATTGTTGTTTTGATCTGCGGGGCGTACTTCTTCCAGCCTGGCGGCCAACTGGTGGTCAACGACCCGCAAAAATCGGATGTCATCGTCGTTCTGGCGGGCGATATGGCTGACGACCGTTACTGGCACGGCTTGCAACTGCTGCGCGCCGGCTACGCACATCATCTCGTCGTGGATGCCATTACCGGCATCACCTACGGCCATTCCTTCGTCGATCTTGCCTCCGACATGGTGGCGCACACGGCAGGGCAAAACGCGTCCCAGATCAGCATCTGTCCTATCGGCGCCGACTCGACTAAAGACGAAGCATTGGTCGTCAATGATTGTCTTCAGCGCCTGCAACCGCCGCCCCACTCCGGCATAATCGCAACCGACGACTATCACACGCGGCGTGCGCTATCGATCTTTCGCAATCGGCTACCACAGTATCGCTGGAGCGCTGCCGCTGCCCACAACGAGTATCTGTTCGGGATTCCCTGGTGGAAGAATCGCGAGTGGGCAAAAACCTATCTCACCGAGTCGGAGAAGCTGGTGTGGTGGGAGTTGTTTGACCGTTGGCGAAGATAGAGCAGCAGGATCCGGCTGGCGACACAACCGTCACCTCGACGCCTGTAATCGCGATATCACCAGGATGACACCTAACCTGCAGCACGAATTGCAATCGCCCGCCCACGAGAAACCCCTGTCCAAACGTCTGGCCTGGATCGCCGTGCTGGCGGCAATTGCGGCTGCTGTTCTGTTCCTGCTTTCCCGCGCAGGATCGTTTTTGGTTGTGGACGATCCTGAACCCTCCGATGTCATCGTCGTGCTGGAAGAATCACGCGACACTCCTGGGTTCGACCGCGCCCTTGAACTGCAGCACCAAGGCCACGCCCCCAGAATCTTGCTCGATGCCGACGTCAATCGAGGAATCTACGGCCGCTCCGAGGCCGATCTGGCGAAGCAATACCTGGAGCGCGAGCATCAACGTGCCGTCGAGATCTGTCCGGTAACCGGAGCCACGGTTGTTGCTGAAACCGCGGATGTTAAGCGCTGTATGCAGCGCATCGGCGCCACGTCGGCAATTCTGATGACCTCCGACTTCGAAACCCGCCGCACTCTTTCCATCTTCCGCCGGCTGCTTCCGCAATATCGCTGGTCCGTAGCCGCGGCTTCAACGCCCTATCACTTCGCTGAAGCCTATTGGAAGCATCGAGGATGGGCCAAGACGGTTGTCGTTGAATGGGAGGAGTTCCTCTGGTGGAAGCTCTTCGACCAGTGGCGATCGGACGCCGTGCTCCATTGATGCGCCCTAACCGGCCCAGTATTCCGGTGGAGGAAGTCGCGAGCGACCATCGCCGCGTCCTGCTTTTGCCCATCGCGAATCGGTGCGCTGGCTAAAGGAGGTCTGATTAACGAGTTCGAAAGGGCAGGCAATTTAGTGTGTCGTTACCAGCACTCAGATGCCGGAACAGAAATTCTGGTTTAGCGGTGCTTCTTTCTGCGATATGCTTTCGGGCACTTCACATTTCACGCTGGAGGTGCACCGTGCATAAACGGTTCGTATGCGGTTCGCTGTTGCTCCTCGGGCTCAGCTCTCTCCTGATCGCACAAGACGCCGGCAGCATGACCTATGCGGCTGCCGCCACCAGCAAGTTTGGCAACATGGCGGGGCTGCCTACGTGCGTGACCCTCTCCGTTCAGCGCGGCGACCCCAGCAAAGGGCCGGCGGCAATCCTGCTGAAGTTCAAGCCGGGATGCGTCATTCCCTGGCACTGGCATACCGCCGCTGAGCAATTGATCGTCGTCAGCGGCACCGGCAAGGCGGAAATGAAGGACGGCAAGCCGGTCACGGTTCATCCCGGCGATTACCTCTTTCTGCCCGCCAAGAGCATCCATGAGTTCACCGCCGTCAGCACGGTGACTATGTTCGATCTGCCGGATGGGCCGTTCGACATTCATTACGCTGATGCTTCGGGCACCGAGATTCCCCCCGATGAGGCGCTGAAGCCGAAGGTAGCAGAAAGACCCGAACCATCCCCGTACTAGGGGCCAGACGGTCGCAATTCGGCGGGCCTACCGGCGAAAATTATTTTTGGTCAAGCAGCCGTATCGTCTCCAGCACCACGTCGCCGGTGATGGCCAGCGACTGCGGGCTCAGCTTGTCGACGGTGTCCTCGGGCGTGTGCCAGAAAACGTTGTTGTAGCCGTAGGTGAAGTCGATGAGATCCACGCAGGGCACGCCGATTTTCAGAAACGGCTTGTGATCGTCCTCGATGGGATTCTGAATCCCGTAAAAGTGCGACTGGTAGCCGAGGTCGCTTGCCGCCTTGTACACCAGATCGCTCAGCCACGGTGTGGAGTTGGTATCGCGCAGGATGTCCAGATCGGCGTCGCCGATCATATCCACCAGAATGAATGCCTTGATTTTCTTCGCCGTGCCATCCTGCTGCCATTTCTGCGCCAGTTGCCGCGTTCCGTAAACGCTGTCGGTATCGGTCCAGCGGACGAACGCCTCCTCGCCGTCGGTCCATAGCAGCCACACGCTATAGCCATCGAGTTGCTTGCCGCGGAACTGGTCGGCCAGGGCCAGCAGCAGAGCGGTAGACGAACCGCCGTCGTTGGCGCCGACAAAATTCTTGCCTAGGTAATAAGCGGTGTCGTAGTGGCCCGCGACCACGATGATGCCGTCCCGCTTGCCGGGAAATTTCGCGATGATGTTGTTCATCGGCACCTTGCCGATTGGCGTCTGCGCGGTGAACTTATCCTGCTCAACCTCGACGCCCGCGAGCTTGGAGAGGATGTACTGCTCCAGCTTGGCGTGCGCGGGACTGCCCGGCGGACGCGCCCCGAAGGCAACGACCTCCTTCACATACTGCATGGCGCGCTTGCCGTTGATGTCCGGCTTGTCGGATGCTGCCGATGCGGAGGCTTCAGCTATGGACAATGCGGCAGCCACCACGATCAGCGGCAGCATGAGGTGGGAGAACAGGCCTTGAGCGAACTTCATTTGCTAACTATTGTAAATGGACAGCCGTCGGGGTCAGGGGTCAGAGATCAGGGGTCGGGGACTAGCAGGCTGGGTCGAAAATCCACCGTAAGTCGCTGAAAATACGTTCGGCCGGTTGACGTAATTTTCATGAGTTCTCGCGGGCCGTAGGCCCTGGATGACAGCTGAAAAACTCGAGCATGGAAGGATTCGTGTCAGGGCACGACTTCAGTCGTGCCGTTACCGCTCACACTTCTTGTTTGTCATCCCGAGCGGAGGCGCGCTTCTTTTGCGCGCCGGAGTCGAGGGACCTGCTTTTTGCGCGATGCACGAAAATTTTCGCCGAAATCTGGTACTCTGCCGCCGTGCCCAAGCCAGCAACGCGCGGTAAGCGGCCGGCGATCAGCATCGTCGGCCCGGGAAATCTAGGCAGCGCGCTGGCGCTTACGCTGCGCGCCGCCGGATACGACGTGCGATGCCTCGTGACTCGCCCCGCGCGCGGCGGCAACACGCAGACGAAAAACCTGGCGCGCAGAATCAAGGCTCGCGTGCTCACCCTGGGCAAGCGAGCGCTGGATACCGAGATCGTCTGGATCACCGTGCCGGATGATGCCATCGCCGCTGTCGCTACTTGCCTCGCCACGTCGCAGGACTGGAGCAGCAAGATCATCTTCCACTCCAGCGGCGCGCTGACCAGCGACGAGCTGGCGCCATTGCGGGCGAAAGGCGCGCGCGTGGCATCCGTGCATCCCATGATGACATTTGTGCGCAGCGAGCCGCCGGAGATGGCGGGCGTCAGTTTCGCCATCGAAGGTGACGCTGCGGCCATTCGCGTTGCGCGGCCCCTCCTGCAGGACCTGGGCGGCAATAGTTTTGTCATTTGCAAGCAGAACAAAGTGCTGTATCACGCGTTCGGCAGCTTCGCCTCGCCGCTGGTGATTGCGCTGATGGCTTCACTCGAGCAGGTCGCGCTCGCGGCGGGCATTCGCCGAGCGGATATCAAGCCCCTGATGACGCCGCTGCTCAGGCAAACGCTGCGTAATTACCTGAAGCATGACGCCGCATCGGCGTTTAGCGGGCCGCTAGTGCGCGGCGATGCAGCAACCGTGCGCAAGCATCTGGATGCACTGACGGACCTGCCGGAGGCGCGAGACGTGTATCTCGCGCTGGCCCGCGCAGCCCTGAAGCTGCTGCCGGTGAAGAATCGCAGCCGCCTGCAACGAGCGCTGAAGGAGTAGCGTGTTCCAACGCAATGCAACTCATCTAGTAAATCTGTTTATGCGGGGCATTGCTTTACACTGCTGAAAAATTCTCCCGTTGGAGCGCTTTGTATCAGGGCACGACTTCGATAGTGCCGAAACGAAGCCATAATGAATTGCGCTTTTAGCCCCTGCTCCCAGTCCCGTATTGCAGGGCCTAAAAGGCCGAACTTGAAATGCGCTGTTCGGCACGACTGAAATCGTGCCCTGACACAAAGCCAAGCTTGCGGATGCGTCGTTCGGATCCGCCGCCCGTCCGCGGCTCCGATTTCGCCGGACTGAAGCCCGGCGCTTCCACCGTTTCGTTTACAATCGGCACGCAAGCAATTGCTCCTGGAGCCACTATCAGCCCGATGCGGATCGCACAGCGACTCGGTTGTTTTTTACTTCTCTCAGCCGCCCTTCTTTACTCGCAAACAACAAAACCAGCCGAAACCGCTGGCCCGCAGGATTGGCGCGCGATTCACGATTCCGCCATCATCATCGACACTCACGCCGACACGCCGGGTCGCTTCGTTGACGAGAACTTCGATCTCGCGCGGGACGCCGGCAGCGGTTATCTCGACTTCAACAAAATCAAGGCCGGCAATCTCGGCGCCGAATTCTTTTCCATCTGGGTCGAGCCCAAAGGCAACAAGGGCCATGAAGCCAAGCGCGCGCTGGACATGATCGATTCGGTGTACGAGCAGGCGCGTCGCCATCCCGACCGGATGATGATGGCCTACGGCCCGCATGACATCCTGGTCGCGCATCGCGAGCACAAGCTGGCGGCGCTGCTGGGCGTCGAAGGCGGACACGCCATCGAAGGCGACATCCGTATCCTGCGCGATTACTACCGCCTGGGCGTGCGCTATATGACGTTGACGTGGTCGAACACCAACGACATCGGCGACTCCAGCGGCGACATCGACGACAAGAACATCCAGCACCACGGCGGTCTCACCCCGTTCGGACGCCAGGTGGTGCTGGAGATGAACCGGCTGGGCATGATGGTCGACATCTCTCATGTCGCCGATGCAACCTTCTACCAGGCGCTGGAGGTGAGCCGCGCGCCAGTGATTGCCTCGCATTCGTCGTCGCGCGAGCTGACTGACCATCCGCGCAACATGTCGGACGATATGCTGCGTGCGCTGGCCGCCAGGGACGGGGTCGCGCAAGCGAATTTCTACTGTGCCTTCATTTCGCAGAAATATCTCAACCGGACGAGGGAGCTCCAGGCTGCGCACGACCGCGATTATGAGGAGGTGCAGGAGCTGTTCATTAAGCCGCAGACACCGGAAGTCGCGAAGCAATTGGCTGAAGCCAAGGCGCGGCTGGCGCTCAAGCTGCCACGTCCGCCGCTCAGCGATCTGATCGACCACATCGACCACATGGTGAAAGTGGCAGGCGTCGATCACGTTGGTCTGGGATCGGATTTCGATGGGATCGATTGCTCGCCGGAAGGGCTCGATTCCGCCGCCGACCTGCCGAAAATCACCCACGCGTTGTTCGAACGCGGCTATACCTCCGACGATCTTGATAAGATTCTTGGCGGAAATCTGCTGCGTGTATTCGGCGAGGTTGAAAAAGTTTCGCGGCAGATGCAGAAAGGCAGTGACTAGTGGCTGGTGGCTGGAGTCGCTGCTCGAGGAATAGCCACTCGCGTTCTAGCCACTCGTCACTGACCACTTCTTGGAGGAATCATGAACAAGGTATTCATCGCAATTCTGTGTCTCAGCGGTTTCCTGGCAGCCCAGACCAGCACCACCTCGGAGCAACACGCGACCGCCGAGAAAAGTGCCCATAAAACGGGCGAGCCCACGGCAATCATCGAGACGACTGTAGGCAATATCCACTGCACGCTATTTCCCAAACAGGCGCCAATTGGCGTCGCGAACTTCATCGGCCTGGCGACGGGCACCAAGGATTGGACCGATCCCAAAACCGGGCAGAAGATGCACGGCGTGCCACTGTACAACGGGACAATCTTCCACCGCGTCATTCCCGATTTCATGATCCAGGGTGGCGATCCGATCGGCAACGGCACCGGCGATCCGGGGTATAAATTCAAGAACGAAGTAGGTCCGGGGCTTACCTTCGATCAGCCAGGACGCCTCGCCTACGCCAATGCCGGACCCGACACCAACGGCTCGCAGTTCTTCATTACCGAGGTACCCTACCCGTCGTTGAACGGGAACTACACCATCTTCGGGCAATGCAGCGACCTCGACGTGGTGAAGAAAATCGCGCGTCTGCCGCGCAATGGGCGCGACATGCCAAATAATCCGCCAAAGATCATCCGCATTCAGATCAACAATGCGGGGAGCGGCGCGACCAAGTAGGGATTGCCCGGCTTCGGTCTAAAATCACTGGCTTATGTGAGCTAGATCACAGCCGGGCGGTACGCCCTCAGACACAATGACGCTTAGGGGTGGTAGCCGAAGGCATACCTGCCGGGGGAGCGTTGTTATGTCCGAAGACAAGCGCGATGTGCTCGAAGTCCTGCGTTATGAGCTGAATTTTCTCGAACAGGGCGGCTATGGCAATTGGTACAGCACGCCATGGGGGCCGGCTTCGATTTTTCAGGACTCGCTCACCTGTCCTAATCATGGCGATCCCACTCGTCCGCACGCCTGCCATGAATGCCTACTCTACGACTATGTTCCGGAGGAGTACCGCACCGACGACGTTCCGTGCCATCACATTCCGCTGAACCGGCACGGCACGACGATCGAGACTCCAGGCCAGACAGAGGAGGAACTGCAGGAGAACGTCAAACACTGGCTGAAACGCACTATCGCCCGGATCGAAGCCGAACGCGCCAAGCAACCGAATCCAGTCGAACAGACAGCCTGACGGCGCTGTCCGACCGCGCATGTGAAGGCCTCATAGCCGCTCGCACAGAAGTCGTGACCGGGTACTCTCCGCAAACCCGACGTGAATTCTGAGATACCGGTTCGAATTTTCATCTCGGGCCAATTCTTCCCATTCTGAGAAACTGCGTAAACTTATTGCCTTCAGCCGTATTCATGCGGCCGTTATTGCGGGTAAAATTTCCCTACCCTCGTGCGTGGGAGATGAATATGAAGGCTTTTGTCTCGCTGGGTCCGCAGCAGGTTTTAGAAGTAGCTATCTCAATCGAAGAGCGAAATGCCGGCGTTTACCAGCGCTTCGCCGAGATGTTCACCGAATTCGGCGACCAGGACTCGCTGGAAATCGCTGGGGTGTTTTCGGAGATGGCGCTGGAAGAAGTAGGCCATGGCGCGCTGCTCGAGCAAAACTACCTTGAGCGCTATGGTGTGCCGACCGTTCCCCTCACGGAGGACGAGTTGGTTGAGTTAATCGAAGTGCCCAAGCTGGATGCCGGCGGTCTGTTCGAGACCGGCAACAACCGCGCCACCGCGCGGCAACGGGCGCTCGCCGTGGCGTTACACGCCGAGGTGAGTGCGCAGGGGTTTTATGCCAACCTGGTGGAGCTGACTCCCGATGGCCCGCTGCGGCAGATCTATAGGGAACTGGCCGAGATGGAGGACGGCCACGTCGCTTCGCTGCAGGACAGAATCGCGCGGGCGGTCGAGCGGTCAACGGTGAACTGACGCAGATTTGCCCCGAAGGCCCCGAGCCCGCGTTCCGATCGCGCCATCACGGCCTACTCGCACCATCCCCAGCAGGAAAACACTCCTGGCACGTCGCTCGCGCTCAATAGCTATAAAATCGAACCTGGAGGCTTCTAGCACGCCATGAGAAGCTGGTCGATCCCGGCAGGCCGATTGTTCGGAGTGGATATCCGCATCCACCTCACATTTCTGTTTCTGCTCGCGTTTGTATGGTTCACGCAGTCGGTCACCATGGGCGTGGGTGGCGCCGCGCGTGGTGTGGTCCTGGTGGGGATCATCTTCGCATGCGTTGTGCTGCACGAACTGGGACATGCGCTGGTGGCGCAGCGCAGCGGTGTCCTGGTCCGTTCCATCATCCTGTTGCCCATCGGCGGCGTCACGCTAATGGACGATGCCGCGCAACAGCGGGACCCGGCGCGCGATATCCGCATCTCGGTTGCCGGCCCGCTGGTGAACCTGGGCATCGCCGCAATTTCCGGCGCCTTCATCCTGGCGTTCATGCCGCAGGTCAAGCTCTGGGCAAGTCCGTTCGTCCACGCCGGCAATTTGCCGCGCGCTGTGTTTTGGGGAAATGTCTTTCTTGGCGGTTTCAACCTGCTGCCCGCTTATCCCATGGACGGCGGCCGCATACTGCGCGCCTTTCTGGCCGAGCGCATGGAGTACGTTCGCGCCACGCGCCTGGCGGTCACCGTCGGCCAGGCGTTCGCCATGGTGTTTATCTTCCTGGGCGTGTGGAACACCTGGCTCATGCTGATCGGCTTCTTCCTCTTCGTGGGCGCGCAACTGGAGGACCGCTCCATCGTGTTCCAGTCAGTGCTGGAGAGCGTGCGCATGGAAGACGTGATGCTCACCGGCTTTTCCACACTGTCGCCCGCCGATACGTTAGAAGACGCGCTACAGAAGGCGGTACATACGCTGCAGGACGATTTCCCGGTAGTACGCGGCAGCGACATGATCGGCGTGATCAGCAAAGAGCGCATTGTGGAGGCGCTGCGCCGCAGCGGCAACGGCTATGTGCAAGCGGCGATGGTGCGCGCCTTCGACATCGCGCAGCGCACCGATTCGCTGGCGTCAGGTTTTCGCAAGCTCGGCAGCCGCGGACTGAGCATGATCCCCGTAGTCGATCAGCAGCGACTGGTGGGAATTGTCTCCATGCAGAACCTGATGCACAGCATGGCGCTGCTCGCCGAGACGCGGCGATTGCGGCGGCAGCAGGAGAGCGAGCAATAAAGTTTCGCGTTTCGAGTTTCAAGCGCGAGCGAGTTGGTTCACCAGAGCCAATGTAAGGCTAGAGCGGTTTCAGGGTAGGCGTAGCCTGTTTTGAAAGGGCACGCCTTCAGGCGTGCCGCAACTTGCAAGCGATGAAATCGGCTTCAGGCGCTGAGGGCAAGCGTTCCCTCAGCGCCTAAAGGCGACCCATCTGGAATCTCCTTACGGCACGGCTGAAAGCCGTGCCCCTTCAAAACCGAGATACAGCGACTTTGAAACCACGCTAGATCGAATAGCCGCAGAAAACCACAACCAGCCGTGCTCCCGATGCGCAGCCGGTTCTGTTACATTCCGTGCTGCGCGTCGTGAGCGCTCTGCGCCACCTGTGCCGGAACGAAGTCTTCCATCACGGCTTTGCGCATCAGGTCAGGCGGCAAGATTCCCTGCGCCAGCATGAAATCATGGAATCTCTTCTGGTCGAACTTAGCTCCCTTTGCGGATAGCGTTTTCTCCGTCTCCTCGCGCAACTGGATGATCCGGGTATAGCCGTAGAAATAGCTGTTGGCCTGTCCCGGCATGCGATAGGTGAAGCGCTCCACTTCTTCCTGCGCGAAGGCGTGTGACAGGCAGACGTCCTGCTCCAGGATGCGATACGCTTCCTCCGGTGTCATCTTTCCCTGCTGCAATTCCGGGTCGATGAACGCGCGTGCCGCCCGCTGCAAGCGCAATTGCAGCGAGATAAGCTGGCCATCCAGCGGCATGTACGGCTTGATGAGATATTCCGAATACAATCCCCAGCCCTCGACATTGGTGCTGTTGAAGGCATAACGAACGCGAGCCAGTGAGACGCCATGTTCGAGCATGGTGTCGAACTGGAGTTCATGGCCGGGACGCGCCTCGTGCGCCGTCAGCGTCCAGGCGGCCGCGTCGAAGGTGAAATCATCGTACTTCTCGCTTGCGGTTTGCCCCGGGCCGGGAGGAATGTTCAGCGGCAAAATGAATTCGCCGCGTTGACCGGTGTTATGGATGAACGGCGGCGGCATCATGTGCGGCGCCGGCTGCTGTGCGGTTTCCGCCGCGGTCGCAATCCGGATCTTCGCCTCTCTGTCGGGCAGGCTCACGATCTGCTGTTTCACGATGATGGTTTCGATCTGCTTTAGCCGCTCCTGGTAGAACGGCAGAATCGCATCGCCTACCAGTTGCTGCTTCTTCAACTGGTGAATGACGTCGCGGTAATCACTGGATGGCAGCTTGCGCTGAGCGGCGATCTGCGCCGCGACAGTCTTCATCTCACCCTGTATCTCGGTGAACGCCTGATGCGCCATCGTGGTGAGTTGGTCCTGCGGAATGTCGATACCGTAGCTCTCCAGCTCCAGCGCATATTCCTCCGGAGGAAGGCGGAAATCGGTGCGAGCCTTGGGCAGCACATTGGCGCGCAGCCACGCGTCGTAGTCGGCCAGTTGCGTCTTGAGCGTCGCGTAGGGTTCCTGCCAGTTCTGCAGGTTGTTTTTCTGCATCAGCGCGGCGATGCCTTCGATGTAGTTGGAATTCCGCGCCATCTCGGTTTCCATCTCCATCTTCGCCGGATACATAACGCCCGGCTTCGCCATTTGCTCCATCACGCGCTGCTTCAGGATTTCGGTGATGGCGGTGTAGCCAGGCTCCAGCCCCGCATATTCGCGAATGCGCACTACCGCTGCCGGATGCCGGTCGGCGGGCGTTTGCTCGTCCAGCAGCAGGCGCGTGCCGGAAAAAACCAACTGGCTGGCATTGATGAATGGGACCTCATGCGCGCGGCGATAGTCGTGCAGGCGGAAATCGAGCTGCACCCGGCGAATCATGATCTGCAGGTCTTCGGCGACCTCTTTCGGCTGCTTCTCGGACGCGGCCGCTTCGAGCCTCGCCAGCACCGCGTCGTTCTCCTGACGCTCCGCATCATCATCGGCGAGCGTAGGCTGCGAGACTTTGGAATCGAATTGCGCGAGCCCTTGCTGCGATCCGTACTCCGGGTGGTGCTTGAAGGAGACATCGATCAGCAGCTTGGCGTAGCCGTTGCTGATGGCAATCCAGCTCTTGTCGGACGAGGCGCTCTGTGCTCCGGCAGCACTGGCGTTATCAGGTGAAATGCCGCCGCCATCGCCGTTGTGCGAGGCCGGTTGCGAATTGTGGTTTTGCGAGAAGGCGGTCATAGCGGCCATCACGAGCGAGCAGAGCAGGAACCCATTGCGAGTCAAACGTCCTCCTGAAACGAACAAATACGAGCTGGCAATCAGCGTTTAGCAATTACAACCTATGCTTCAAATCGCTTTGTATCAGGGCACGACTTTAGTCGTGCCGAAAGGAAGCCTTAATGTATTGGGCTTTAGCACCTGCGCCCAGCAGCTTGTTGCAGGGCCTAAAGAGCGTGTGTGAGAACTGTGCCGTCCCTAAAGGGACTCGAACAAACTTTCCAGCTCACCCAGGACTCCGCTCCGCTCCGTCCTGGGCTAACTGCAATTCCACCCCTCCGGGGTTCGATTTGGGTATCTCGCACTCCACCGCGGAGGAAGAAAGTTGGTTCTCACCCTCCCCCTAAAGGCCGAACCTGAATCGCGCTGTCGGCCCGACTAAAGTCGTGCCCTGATACAAAGCTCTCGAAAACAAACGTCCTCAACGGCCTGCCGAAGGGTTGTGCCCGAACATAAAGCGGTGTGAAATTGGTTGTAATCGCTAACTGCTGCTTTTCTCACATAACCTCCCATACTGCGATGTGTACTGCAGCCCGATTTCGCCGCACGAGCCCCGCTCCACCGAGTACACGATGCAGGAATCGAAGGGGCGAGAGTAGACGTGCAGGCTGACAGCGCGCTGGTTCCACTCGCGGGGGTTGCGAACATCGTGAACGGGATTCAGCGGATCGACGGCCACGGGGTTTTCCAGCGTGATCTCGACCTGGTCCGACGGAACGATGTTGCAACAATGCGCGGCCAGGTCCTCGGCCAGCACGCGATAGTTCTGCACCGCGAGACGGCCGATGGGAGCGGCCATCCAGCAGTTCTGGCCTTTGTGGTTGTGGATGGAGCTCTTCATGCCCACTTCCCAGCAGATCGCCAGGAGTTCGTACAGATCGGTCTTGTCGATGAGGTTGCGCGTGTAGTGCTGCGCATTCCAGAAGAGATATGGCTGCAGCGATTCGGGATCGACGGGGTTCGCTCTCAAGTATTCCAGCGTGCCCCGAACCTCGGTGAAATCGTTTTCTCGCAGTTGGTGCAAGCCGGTGACGAAGTCGTCGATCGAGACCAGCTGCATTGTTTTTTGTGATGTGGTATTCGAGGGCATGATCTGGCTCCTGTGACGAACCGCCCATTCTAGCAAGGCTAGAGCTGTTTAGGGATTACTGTGATCCAGTTGCTGCGGGTAGTGCGGCGCTTCAGCGCCGCGTGAACGCGCCGCCTCGTTTTAGGTTTTGCATTCCGCTGCATTGGGCAGCGGAATGCAAAACCCATCTTCTTGCTATGCAGCCGAGCGCGGGCCTGAAGGCCCGCACTACCCGATTACAGCAAAAACTAAATCGCTTTAATGAGAAAGTGGGACTCTGAACGATTCGTGTCAGGCCCCGACTTTACAGGCAGCTGATACTGTTCATGCCTTTTTGAAGGGGCGCAGCTTTAGCTGCGCCGTACGAAGCCTTCATTTTTGTCATCCCGAGCCGACTTCAGTCGGCGAGGGATCTGCTTTTCTCCCTCGGTCGAGAAATCTCGCTCAGCGCACAGACAGCAGGTCCCTCGACTGCGCGTCCGCCCGGCCCACTCGCGCGGGCCGGAAAAACCTGCGGACGTCCCGCTCGGGATGACAAACAAGAAAGACGGCAAAAAAAGAGTGCCTACGTTACGGGGATGGTCGAAGGCTACGAACTTAACTTGCCGCCGAGTTTCCGTTCTCCCGGCCCTTTTTCTTGATCTCGATGTTGAGCCGCTTGATCTTCTGGTTCAGGGTGGAGAGCGGAACGCGGAAGCGGTCGGCGGCTTCGGTCTGGTTCCAGCCGCATCGTTCCAGCATGTCGCTGATGACGCGCCGTTCGCATTCTTCGATGATCTCGAACAGCGACGCGTCCGGGCGATGGTCGGTGATGGCGAACCGGGTGCCGCGGCCGGTCAGGTTTTCCGGAAGCAGATCGGGCGAAAACGCGGAACCGGTGGCGAGCACCACTGCGCGCTCAATCACGTTTTCCAGTTCGCGCACATTGCCCGGCCAATCGTAATCCATCAGCGGACGCAGCGCCTCCGGCGTCAGGTGCAGCGCAGATTTGTCATTCTCTCGCGCGAACTTCTGGATGAAATGTTCGGCCAGCAGGGGAATGTCATTCTTGCGCTGGCGAAGCGGCGGCAAATCGATGGTGATGACGTTCAGGCGGTAAAACAGGTCTTCGCGGAACTTGCCTTCCTTCACCTGCTGCTTCAGGTCGACGTTGGTCGCGGCGATGATGCGCACATCGACCTGCACTTCGCTCACGCCGCCCAGATGCATGAACTTACGGTCCTGCAGGACGCGCAGGATCTTCGCCTGCGTCTCCATGCTCATGGTGCCGATTTCGTCGAGGAAGATCGTCCCGCGATCGGCAACTTCGAACAGGCCTTTCTTGCTGGCGATGGCGCTGGTGAACGCTCCCTTGACGTGGCCGAAGAGCGTGGACTCCAGCAGGTCGGCGGGCATGGAGCCGGTGTTTACGGGGACGAAGGCGCGGTCCTTGCGCGGCGAGTTCATGTGGATGGCTTTGGCGATCAGCTCCTTGCCGGTCCCGCTCTCGCCCTGCAGCAACACCGTCGAGCGGCTGGGCGCGACCTGCGCCACCAGGTCGAAGATGCGCAGCATGGGCTCGCTCTTGCCGATGATGTGTTCGAAGTTGTAGCGCTGCTTGAGCGCGCGCTTGAGCTGGATGACTTCTTCTTCGGCGCGGCGGCGGCCAACCGCGGTGCGCACATCGGCCAGCAGCTTCTCGTTGTCCCACGGCTTCTGAATGAAGTTGGTCGCGCCCGCCTGCATCGCATTCACCGCATTCTCCACCGTGCCGTAGGCGGTGATCATGATGACCGGCAGCTCCGCGTCGCGCTCGCGAATCTCGCGCAGAATTTCGATGCCATTGCGCTCGGGCAGGGCAAAATCCAGCAGCACCAGATCGAAGGGACGCTCGGCAATGCGCGTCAGGCCTTCTTCGCCGTCGTTGGCAACTTCTACCGAGTAGCCTTCAAACTCCAGCAGCGTCTGCAGCGACTCGCGGATGGCGGCTTCGTCGTCGACGATCAGCACGGTCCCGGCTGAGGGAGAGTTGTCGCGCGCTCCGCCGGTCCGGTTGGGAACGACTTCAGGCACTGACGGCCTTTCTGATTAACGGGAAATCCATGATGAAGGTGGTGCCGCGGCCGGGCGCGCTGTCCACGCGGATCTTGCCGGCATGTTCCTGAATGATGCCGTAGGTCACGGACAGCCCCAGTCCCGTGCCGCCGCTGTGGCCGGTCGCGGGCTTGTTCTTGGTGGTGAAGAAGGGATCGTAGATGCGGTGGATATGCTCCTGCGCGATTCCGGTGCCGGTGTCGGCGACCTTCACCTGCACGCGATGGCCATTGCCGGTGCTGATGGTCAACGTTCCCCCTCCGGGCATGGCGTCTTTGGCATTCAGGAATAGATTCAGGAAGACCTGCTGCAGCTTGCCGGTGTTGCCGTGGATGGGCGGCAGCTCGGGATGCAGGTCCTGCTGCACGGTAACGCGCGCGGTCTTGAACTGATGCTCCAGCAACGTCAAGGTATCTTTGATGACGCGATTCAGGTCCACGTCGGCGAATTCGCTGCCCGAAGTGCGCGAAAAATTCAGCAGGCTGTTGACGATCTCCGAGGCGCGGAAGGTCTGCTTGGTGATCTTGTCCAGCAGCACCGATTGCTTTTCGTCGTGATGCACCTGCTTGGCCAGCATCTGCGCATACGACGAGATGACCGCCAGCGGCGTGTTGACCTCGTGCGCCACGCCCGCTGCGAGTAAGCCGATGGACGATAGCTTTTCCGCCTGCGAGAGCTGCGATTCCAGTTCGATGCGCTCGGTGATGTCGTCAACGATGATCAGCCGTCCGATCACGTTGAAGTTCTTGCTGACCAGCGGTGCGATGGCGATGTTGGTGACGCGGCTCTCGCCTCCCGGCGTGCGCAGCCGGAACTTGTAGAGATTGTGAATTCCCGGGCTTTGACGCACGCGATAAAACTCTTCGAGAAAAGCCGGCGGCAAGACTGCCGACATCGACCGGCTTAGGGCTTCGCGACGCGGCAACGCGAACATCACTTCCATCTGCGAATTCCACGACTCGATGCGGTCTTCCAGATCGACGGCCATGACGCCGACGCTGATGGATTCGACGATATTCTCGTTGAACTCCTTCAGCCGTTCGTACTGCCCGGCTTTCTCTTCCAGCGACTTGTAGAGCCGCGCGTTCTGCACCGCGATGCCGATGTATCCGGCCAGCGTCTCCAGCAACTGCACGTCTTCGCTGGAGAGGAAATCGCCCTCGACGGTCTTGCCCAGCCCAAGCACGGCGATCATGCGGTTCATCACGGTGCAGGGGATGTAATAGTTCAGCTCCAGCCGGCGAATCGCCTGGCGCGCCGAGGGAGTTTCGCGCACCGCCTGGTTGGTGTTGTCGAAGAACAGGTGTCCCAGTTGCCACTCCGGACGTTCGACGTGCAGGAAATCGAAGTTGAGGCCGCTGGTGTTGGCGATGCCGTATGACTTGGCCAGATAGAACTGCTCCGGCTGCTCAGGCTCGGAGAGGAAGATCGCTAGGCGATCGACCAGCAGAGTGCGCGAGAGGCGGTCGACAATCGAGCTCAGCATCTTGTCTAGATCGGTCTCTGAGTTCAGGTCGCGGCCGAATTCGATCAGCGTTCGCCGGTAGTCATAGCGCTTGCGGTAGAAGAATCTGTCGAGGCTCTCCTGGATCCAGTTCTTGAAGGGGTCGAACAACAACGCCGTAACCGCGATGGCCACGACTAGCCCGATGGGTCCGACGTTGGGGAAGTTCTGGTGGAAGATCACGGAGGCCACGCCGACCGCTGCGAAGTAAGCAGCCGTGATCGCGCCGGCGGCGATGGTATAGGCCATGCCGCGCTTGAAGATCAGGTCCACGTCCATCAGTCGATAGCGGAAGATGGCGTAGCCGAAGGTGAGCGGCAGAAACACCAGCGACAGCACGGAGATCTTCATCCCCAACCCGGGCAGCACTCCGAACAGGTACGGGATGATGTAGAAGACGGTGAACGGCGCTACCGACAGGATGGTTCCGCGCGTCACCCACTTCATCTGCTGGCGGAGGATCGCGGTTTGGGCATCGCGATAGCTGTGCCACAGGGTCACGGTCGCGGTCACGAAGTACGCGGCCAGGTAGATCCACTCGCATGCGATCCAGGTTCCAGCGCAGCACCTCGCTCGGCTGAAGCAAAGCAATCACGCAGATATGCAGCGCAAGCAGGACCGCGCCCGGGGCGTACACCGCCGGAATCAGCCAGCGGTGGCGCTCCACCAGCGGCTTGCGCTCCGGAAAGGCGAGCGAGAAGTGCAGGAACAGCGCCGGCTGCAGCAGCCACGCGACGACGTTCGACCAGTAAATGATCCAGTCGAAGTCGTTCAGCTTGCCGGTGTAGTGGAACGAGTAGAAGATGAACGAGACCAGGCAGAAAACGTAGAAGTGCGTGCTCTTGGGCGCGGTCCAGCGGCGCAGCAGGACGTAAAGGCCGATGCCGAGATACACCAGCGCGATCAGCCGCAGCCCGGCATAGAGCGAGCGGTCCGCAGGCGCCAGAATCAGTGGAGCTTCCAGCGGGACGCCCTGCCGCACAATCGAGTAGGTCGCCTTCGCCCAGATGCCGACGCCATAAAGCTGTTGCTCAAGGCCACCGACGTTGTTTACCTTGTGATCGTCAACCGCAACCAGCACGTCCCCGGGCTTGATGCCGGCCTTCTCGCCGGGCCCGTCGGCGTCGACGCGCTCGGCCTGCAACTGGCCGTTCTGCTCTACCCACCAGACGCCATCGTATGGGGCGACATACTCGCGGTCCTTCTGGAAATTGATACAGGCGAAAACGATGGCGGCTACGCTTAGGAGCGCCAGGAAGATTGCGAAGAAGCGCGTCTGCAGGTCTCGATTCATCGGCGCCGGGGGCTGGCCGCGAGGACGCACGGGTGGGATTGCTCCCACGAGCCTCTCTTCAATGAGCAACTTGGATGCCACTGTCTTTGCCACGCGAAAGCGCTAAAGCTCAGGAATTGAGCAGCTTCCAAGATTATAGATTCGATTCGGGAGTGGAAATACTATTTATGGAATTTGTTTGTGAAATTCGGAAGGCCAAGGTGGTTACTAAAGTACATGTACTTCCACTTCTGGTAACCAGCGGCAATGGAATGACTTGGACCCGGCCCCAAAAATCATTGGGCGGCCACCTGGGCCGCCCATCCGCTTTCGCTAATTGCAAACCGCTAAGGAAACTCTGATTAAGGCCCTCAGCGGTTAAAGCCGCCATCAAAAAGGGCGAACTTACGGACGGTCTGAAGACCGTCCCTTTCAAAACCCGACTTAATCAGAGCTTCCCTCATTGCTTCTTTTCACGCCTGCGCCGGTCGCTCTCCCGGAGCCACATTCGGCTGCTGGCCGGGAGCCGGCTTCAGCACCTGCTGCACATCGTCTTTCGCAGGCGGAGGAGCGTTAGGATTCACCCGCACCGGCAGCTCCTTGCCCTCGATGAGCAACTGGATGTCATTGGCATCGATCACCTCGCGCTCCAGCAGCGCCATTGCGATCCTCTCCAGCATCGGCCGGTTGTTTTCCAGGATATGCCGCGCCGAGTTATAACCGTCATCAACGAAGCGCACGACCTCCGCATCGATCTTCTGCGCCGTCTCCTCGCTGAAGTCGCGATGCTGGCTGATCTCGCGGCCAAGGAAGATTTGCTCCTCCTTCTTGCCGAAGGTGATGGGCCCCAGCGACGACATACCGAACTCGCAGACCATCTTGCGCGCCAGGTCCGACGCCTGCTCGATGTCGTTGCCCGCGCCCGTGGTCATGGTGTTCAGGAACAGTTCCTCGGCAACGCGTCCGCCCATCATGATGGCCAGCCGGGTCTCGAGATAGTCGCGGGTGTAGGTGTGCTTGTCGTCGATGGGCAACTGCATGGTGACACCCAGCGCCATGCCGCGCGGGATGATAGTCACCTTGTGCAGCGGGTCGGCGTGCTCGCGCATGGCCGCGACCAGCGCGTGGCCGGCCTCGTGATAGGCGGTGACGCGCTTTTCCTCGTCGGAGAGCAGCATCGACTTGCGCTCCGCGCCCATCAGTACTTTGTCCTTAGCCTGCTCGAAATCCCACATCAACACCGTCTTGCGATTCTGACGGGCGGCAACCAGGGCAGCCTCGTTCACCATGTTGGCCAGGTCGGCGCCGGAGAATCCCGGAGTGCCGCGGGCCAGTACGCCAAGATCGACATCGTCGTTGATGGGAATCTTGCGAGTGTGAACCCGCAGGATCTCTTCGCGGCCGCGAACGTCGGGACGCGACACCACTACCCGGCGATCGAAGCGGCCGGGCCGCAGCAATGCCGGATCGAGCACGTCAGGACGGTTGGTGGCCGCGATCAGGATGACGCCTTCGTTCGATTCGAAGCCGTCCATCTCGACCAGCAACTGGTTCAGGGTCTGCTCGCGCTCGTCGTGTCCGCCGCCGAGGCCTGCGCCGCGATGACGGCCGACTGCGTCAATTTCGTCGATGAAGATAATGCAGGGGGCGTTCTTCTTGCCCTGCTCGAAAAGATCGCGGACGCGGCTTGCGCCGACGCCGACGAACATCTCGACAAAGTCCGAGCCGGAAATGCTGAAGAACGGAACGTTGGCTTCGCCGGCAACAGCGCGCGCCAGCAGGGTCTTGCCGGTTCCCGGAGGTCCGACCAGCAGCACGCCCTTGGGAATGCGTCCGCCGAGCTTCTGGAACTTCTGCGCCTCGCGCAGGAACTCGATGATTTCCTTCAGCTCTTCTTTGGCTTCATCCACGCCGGCAACGTCTTTGAACGTCACCTTCTTCTGCTGCATGGAGAGCAGGCGCGCGCGGCTCTTGCCGAACGACAGCGCCTTATTGCCGCCAGTCTGCATCTGGCGGATCATGATGAACCACAGCGCACCCAGTAAGATGAACGGAGCCAGGTTCAGCAGCCATGTCGGCCAGCCTCCGCCCTGCGCGTCTTTGACGGTGATATTCACGCCCTTGTCGCGCAGCTCCTTGATCATGTCGGGATAACTACTGGGCGCAATGGTATGAAAGCTCGCCTTGTCGTTCTTGAATTTGCCCCGGACCTCCTGGCCAATCATCGTCACTTCGCTGACGTTGCCCTGGTCCACCTGGGAGAGAAATTCTGAAAATGTAATGTCGCGTTCCTTGGCACCCGAGTTCGCCCCCCTCACGACGACCTGCCACAGCAGCACGCCGGATAGCACGATAACGAGCCAAAACACGACCGTCTTGACCGTGGAATTCACTGACAACTCCTGTTGAATGGGAAAGACACGTCTACACCTCTGGTGAGTTAGATGCCTACCCCACCTGCCGGATGTAGAATTTCCGGTCCCCCAGACGATTGTAACCCGCACCTAAGCCAAACGGCGCAAGAGACTTCCGAAAAAAAGAAGGGCTGCCGAGCATTGTCGGGGGGACGGCCTTCAGGCCGCCCGTAAACGTTCCGAAATCAATTCGGGTTTTGCCGCTGAGGGACTCATTACGACTTAATCAGACCTTACCCTAGCACCCCATTCGTTACAAGAGTGTTACATTCTCAGGCGGGCAAGAGTGTCGCTTGCGCGACAAACCGCGCCGCAGGATAACTCCGAGGTCACTGATTGAGCGAGGACGGACAGAACCGGCGCCGGTGGAAGCCGTTCCAGAGCGTGCGGCCGCTGAGCTGGAAGCGCGCCGTTCGCGATGGGCTGGCCGGAGTGCAGCTTGCGGCCATGAACGTCCCGCAGGCGATGGGCTACACAAAGATCGCCGGCACTCCTGTCATCACTGGCCTGTATACGCTATTGTTGCCGCCGGTTGCCTTCGCAGCTTTCGGTTCCTCGCGATACCTGGTGGTAGCGGCCGACTCGGCAACGGCTGCAATTCTCTCCGGCGGGCTTGCCGGCATGGCGCCGCTGGGCAGCAGCCGCTACGTGGAACTGGCCAGTCTCGTCGCGCTGCTCACGGCAATGTTCCTGCTCGCCGCGCGACTACTCAAGCTGGGGTTTCTGGCTGACTTTCTCTCGCAAACCGTGCTGGTCGGATTCCTCACCGGCGTGGGATTTCAGGTCGGGATTGCGGTGCTCGGCGAAGTGCTGGGACTCGAGATACATGCCCGCAGGACAGTCCTGCAGTTTGCCGAGGCGGTTCGCGACGCGGCGAAAATTCATCTGCCGACGCTGGCGGTCTCGTTCGTCGTCATCGCCGGCATTTTGTTGTTGGGCCGCTTCGCACCCAAATTTCCGGCGCCGCTTTTCGCGGTGATTGCGGCCATCATGGCCAGCAAGCGGTGGAATTTTGCTGGCCACGGAATTGACGTCATCGGACCAATAGCCGGTGGTCTGCCGCATTTTCCCATCGCGAGGACAATCCCTGTAGTAAGTCCCCACGAACTGGAGATGCTGCTCGGGATTTCGTCGGCGTGCTTCGTGATGGTCCTTGCCCAAAGTGCCGCGACCGCGCGCTTTTACGCCGCTCGCCACCAGCAGCATCTGGATGAGAACTCCGATCTGGCTGGGCTCTCGGCAGCGAATGCCGTCGCCGCACTTAGCGGAACGTTCGTGGTCAACGGCAGTCCCACGCAGACCGCGATGGTGGAGACTTCCGGTGGAAGCAGCCAGTTGGCGCAGGTTTCGACGGCATTCATTGTCGCGATGGTGCTGCTGTTCCTGACCGGGCCGATGCAGTACCTTCCGCGCTGCGTGCTGGGCGCCATTGTTTTCGTCATCGCGATCAAGCTGATCGATATTCGCGGACTTGCGAGCATTCGGCGCGAGAGTCCCGGAGAATTCTACCTCGCGACCATCGCGGCAGCCGTGGTTGTGGGACTGGGAGTGGAAGACGGCATCGTCGTCGCCATGGTGCTGTCGCTGCTGCGCATTGTCAGTCACAGCTATCATCCGCATACGGGCATTCTGGTCCCGGAAGGTGATAACTTCCGATTGATCCCGATCGCGCCTGGTGCCGTCACACAGCCTGGTCTGGCTATCTACCTGTTTGGCGCGCCTCTGTTCTACGCGAATGCCAGCCGGTTTGCGGAGGAGATCCGCACCATCGTCGCGCCGTTTCCATCGAGCGTGCGCTGGCTGGTGGTTGATGCTGAAGCGATTACAAAAATCGATTACACCGCGTCACGGGTTGTACTGCAGTTGCAGGAGCAGTTGACCCGCGCAGGCGTAACCCTGGGCTTCGCGCGCGTCTCGCCGGAGTTGCAGGCCGATCTCGATCGCCACCACGTGAGCGAAGCGCTGGCTCCCGGCATGATCTTTCCCCGGCTGCATGACGCGCTGGATGCCTTCGCGCAAACCAGCGGCAAGGAGTCTGTCCGCTGAATCGGGTTCGGTGAGAGTAAAGCCAGCTGGAGCCGCCGCCTTCAGAGGCCGTTACAAACTACAAGTGATGTAGTTACCTCATAAATCGCTTTGTATCAGGGCACGACTTCAGTCGTGCCGAAAGAGCATAAACGAGGTGGGCTTTAGCCCCTGGATCCCCAAGTTGTTGCAGGGCCTAAAGGCCGAACTTAAAACGCACTCTTCTGGCACGACTGAAGTCGTGCCCTGATACAACCCATAACGATTTATGAGATGGCTTATTGTGTTAGCAGTTCTGTGGTGGGAAACAGCCGCGAAGCGCCGCTACCCGTAAGACATTGAAATGCGAGAGAACTTGTGGCCTGGGATTATCGCGCCCGCGCCAGCACCAGGGTCACGTCGTCGGGCTGTTCGCCGCCGGCAATCCAGTCGGCGACCGCGCCCGTAACAACGTCGCTGATGCGTGCCAGCGATTGATCGCGATGGCGCAAGATCAGCTCGACCAGCCGCTCCTCGCCGAATTCGCCGAACTCGTTTTCCGGCTCGGTTATGCCGTCGCTGTACCCGACAAAGATGTCGCCCGGTTGCATGGCCACGGAGCTTTCCCCGTAATTCATGCTATCGAACAAGCCCACGACGGTGCCGGAGGTCTCCAGCCGGCGAACGTTTCCGTCGCCGCTCAGCACCAGCGGCGGCAGATGCCCGGCGTTGGAATAGGTGAGCGAACCCGAGACGGCGTCGTAGCAGCCGAGAAACATGGTGGCGTATTTCTCCGGAGGCGTGCTGCGGAAGAGCTGATAATTGAGCGTCGTCATCAGCGCGGCCGGCGAGAGCCCGCCGTCGAAGTCGCGGCCACCGGCTATCCGCAGAGCATCGCCATTGCGCATCCCGGCGCCGAGCGCGACCGAAACCAGCGTCTGCTCCGGTTCCAGCGAATAGGCACGCACGAAGGCGTGCACCGTGGCCATCAGCAGCGCGGCGGAAATTCCCTTGCCGCTGATGTCGCCAACCGCCAGCACCAGGCGGCCTACGGTGAGCGGGATGAAATCGTAGTAATCGCCGCTGACGGTACGC
This sequence comes from uncultured Acidobacteriaceae bacterium, assembly GCA_963821995.1. Classification (GTDB taxonomy): domain Bacteria; phylum Acidobacteriota; class Terriglobia; order Terriglobales; family Acidobacteriaceae; genus Bog-257. Next base: position 25,544 of record CAWGFZ010000001.1, read on the forward strand.
GCCGGCTGGCAGACGCCATGCACCTCCAGCGTAGGAAGTCCGCTGAGGTCGGCGGGGAACAGCAGCGCCTGCACCTCATGCGCGATCGCCAGCTCGCTCTCCATCCGCTGTTTTTCTTTCTGCTCCGCGATCAGGTTGGCTAGCGACTGGGTCATCGAGTTGAACGACTGCTCCAGCGCTGCCATCTGGTCGTTGGTGCGGATAGCAATGCGGTGCTGGAGTTGTCCGCGATTGACGTGCTCGGTTGCGGTGTACAGCTCGGAGACCGATTTGGTCATGCTGCGCGTCAGGCGCACCCCGATGAACAGCGCGATTAGCTCAATCACACCGAAGACAACGGCAATGAGGATCAGCAGATCGCGGAAGATGCCGGCATTTTGGCCCAGCGTGCTGAACAGTGTGGCGTAGATCATGGAGGGACGCGTGTCGACCAGCACCAGCCCGGTCAGCGATTTGCCGGTCGGCCAATCGATCAGATCGAAGCGCGTTACAAACGGGAAGTGGATGTCCAGCGCATTCGACGCAGGCGGCAGACTGCCGGCCTGAACGCCCCGCGCGGCCACAGAGGCTTCCCGGGCCTGGATGCCAGCGCCGGAAATGTGGAAAGTTGAGCGGCTGCCGCCCTCTTCCCAGACCAGATTCGTGCCGCTGGTGCCGATCTTCGTGCGATCGGCGGGGGCAGCCTCTTGGCCGGAGGCGCCTTTGGTGGAGCTGCCGGCCGCTCGACTGATCTCGGGAGGAAACACGCTCACCAATCCCAGTTCGGATGTGGCTCGCCGCAGTAACTCGGCCGTGATCGGCAGATTCGAGATCACCACCAGATGATGCTCGGCGTCGTCGATCCGGCGTAGCACGCGCAGTTGCAGGCGATTGTTGTCCAAAACGAATCCGGCAAAATCTCCCTTCTGCGCGGGCGCGGGCTTAACTGGTTGCGGTGCGGGCCGTCCTGACTCGGCCAGCACGAAACCGCGGTCGTTGTCCCAAACCGTAACCGAGCGATGACGGAAATTTTCGTTGGACGCGCTGACGATCTCGTCCGCGAGTTCCTCATTCAGTTTGCCGGCCCGAGCAAGGTTGCGAAACTGCGTTGCCATCGAGCGGTTGGTTGCCTCCAGATGGTGCAGCTCCGATTGCAAATCGGACATGGCGACATAAGTCGCGAACTGTCCGGCGAATAGAAACCCGGCGAGCAGCGCCATAGCCACCAGCAGAAGGACCGGAATCACGCCAATGAAAATGTAGGTAACGATCAGCCGGTTGCGCAGCCGCCACAGCAACCTTCGTCGCAACCAGCGGAAGCCTGCGGCGACCGCACAGCACACAAACACATAGGTGATGAACGTCGTCCAGCCGCTCAGCACCGTGCCCGGCGCAGGGCGAACGATGGCGTGCAGGATCTCCAGAGCGAGCGCCAGATAGCCGAACCAGAGCGTGGTTCTCCCCAGCTTCGATTTCGGGTGCAGCACTCGCCTGACGAATGCTTGCACCGCGACGCGTGTAGGAAGTTGTAGTGACATAAAAGCTATCAGCTCTCAGCCGTCAGCCCTCGGCTTCGGATGAGGCGTTGGGTGACAACGGAGCTACAATAAATCGCGTGATTCCGTGCCCTGGCGCTCCTAACATGATAACGCCCCGATACACGTGATCAGACTTCGTCAGGAGACGGAAGTCGACCAGACTGGAACTGACGGCTGACGGCTAACGGCTCGATCCTTCGCAACATTTCTCAAACCTTCTCCACTTGCTAGAATCCGAACGGCGCTTGCGCACCTGTCTGCATCTTCCCGCGCAGCGCAGAATCAAACAGATTCCTATGCCAGAAAATGTTCGCAATGTGATCATCATTGGCTCGGGTTGTTCCGGGCTCACCGCTGCAATCTATGCCGCGCGCGCCAATCTCGCGCCGCTGGTCATCGAAGGCCACGAACCCGGCGGCCAGCTCTCAATGACGACACTAGTGGAAAACTTTCCCGGCTTCCCCGACGGCATCCAGGGACCGGAACTCATCGACAACATGCGGCGGCAGGCGGCGCGCTTCGGTGCGGAGTTGATGCCGGGCCACGTCGTCAGCGTGGACCTGAGCCGGAAGAGCGCGGACGGAGGCAAGAAGCCCATCGAAGTCAATCTGGGGCGCGAAACTCTGTTGAGCCGTACGCTAATCATCTCCAGCGGCGCTTCGGCGCGCTGGCTGGGATTGCCGAGTGAGCAGGCGCTCATCGGTCATGGGGTAACGTCCTGTGCTACGTGCGATGGCTTCTTCTTCTCCGGCAAGGAGGTCGCCGTGATCGGCGGCGGTGACTCCGCCATGGAAGAGGCGCTGTTTCTGACGCGCTTTGCGACCAAGGTCACCATCATTCATCGCCGTGGCGAATTTCGCGCCTCCAAGATCATGCTGGACCGTGCCCGCAAGCACGACAAGATTCAATTCCTCACCGACACCGTGGTCGAAGACGTGTTCGACGTGAGCAAGAAAGAAGTGACCGGACTGCGGCTGCGCAACGTCAAGACCGGCGAGGAGTGGGACATGCCGACCAGCGCGATGTTTCTCGGCATTGGGCACACGCCGAATGCGCAGTTCGTCGGCGATCAACTGGACCGCGACGGCGAGGGATATCTCACTTGCAGTGGATATGTGTGCTCGCGCGCTCCCGGGGTGTTCATCAGCGGAGACGTTTCTGACCGGCGCTACCGGCAGGCCGTCACTGCAGCGGGAACCGGTTGCATGGCCGCGCTGGAAGTAGAGAAGTATCTGGAAGAGATCGGCAAGTAAGACGCCGAAGTATTTACCAGCTAGCGGGCTCCGTTGACATCTTGCTTTGAGGCCGGGCTGCTTTGAAGCCGGGGACTGGTTTGAAGCTGGGGACTGCGATTAAGCCGGGCGGCTTTGAAGGGGCGCGGCTTCAGCCGCACCGATCACAAATTAATTTTCGTTTTGTCATCCCGAGCGGAGTGAGGTTGCTCGCAAAGCGAGCAGCCTCACGTAGCCGAGGGACCTGCTGTTCCGACCTGTCCCCGGAGATGTTGTCGGTTACGCCTCATACCTCAGAACACGCACCTGATAATCATCTTCCTCGTCTTCCAACACAGCGCTCCAGCCATCCGGAATCGGCGGCAAACGGCTTCCTCGTTCCAGCGTCGCTTCTACGACGAGCTTCGGTCTTCGCGCAGGCACTTGCATCGTCAGCACTCCGCCGGAATACTTCGCATCGGCAGTCCGTTCGCTCTTGACGACATACTCCTTTCGCAGCCGCAGCAGTCGCGTGTACCAATCGAGCATGTCACGATTCGCGCCAGCGTCTGCCCAGGTAAGCTTAGACCGCTGCAACGTTGCCTCGTCTTCCGGGTCAGGCACTTCGTTGCAGTCGAAATCCTTGAACTCGCTGCGCCGGCCCTCGCTCACCGCCTTCTTCAGCGCGGGGTCCTGGAAATCGGCGAAAAACTGAAATGGCGCAGCCTCGTCGTACTCCTGGCCCATGAACAGCAGCGGAGTGTGCGGCGCAAGCAGCAGGAATGCCCCCGCAAGCTTGCGCACTCCGCGCGGGACGAGCAGGGTCAGCCGCTCGCCCTTGGCGCGATTGCCGACCTGATCGTGGTTCTGAATGCAAATGACGTTGGCCGGCAGGGGAACATCTTTCGCACTGGTACCACGCGGCGCATTCCAGAAGCGAAAGTACTCACCCTGGAAGGCGTAACCTTCGCGCAGCGCGCGTGCAATCTGCTCCGGCTGCCCGAAATCCTGGTAATAGCCTTGGCGCTCGCCAGTAAAGAAGGCATGAACGGCGTGATGGAAATCGTCGCTCCAGACCGCATCAAGCCCATATCCGCCCTTGCTCGCGGGTACGATATAACGCGCGTCGTTCTCATCGGTCTCCGCGATCACGCAAACCCGCCGGCCCAACTCGCGCGCGGCTTCCTGCACGCGCTCTTGAATTTCGGCGACGATGTGTTTCGGCGAATCGTCTTTGATCGTCTGCACCGCGTCCAGCCGCAAGCCGTCGAGATGATACTCGCGAATCCAGTACAGCGCGTTCTCCACGAAGTAGCGGCGCACGTTCTCGCAGCCCTCGCTGTCGTAATTGATGGCATCGCCCCACGGCGTTTTGTGCCTGGCGGTGAAATATGGTCCGAACTTCGGCAGGTAATTGCCTTCCGGACCAAGGTGGTTGTAAACCACGTCGAGCATGACCGCGAGCCCGGCGCGATGCGCCGCATCTACCAGCGACTTCAGCCCGTGCGGGCCTCCGTAGCTGGCCTGCACAGCATAAGGCGAGACGCCGTCGTATCCCCAATCGCGCCTGCCGGGTGTCGCCGCCACCGGCATGATCTCGATGACCGTAACGCCGAGCTGCTTCAGGTATTCCAGCTTGCCGATTACGCCATCGAACGTGCCTTCGGGAGTGAACGTTCCGATGTGCAGTTCATAGAGGACATAGTCGCGCAGGTCGAGACCACGCCAATCCTGGTCGCTCCAACGAAAGGCGGCGGGATCGACGATCTCCGTTGGACCGTGCACGCTCTCCGGCAACAGACGCGAGACCGGATCGGGCACGGCCAGCTCATCATCGAGCACGTACCAGTAGCGATCGCCGGCCGCGGCGGCAGCGCTGGCGACGAAGTCGTCGCCTTCGCGCTGCATCAGGGTATCTTCCGGGCCGGTGCCGCGGGCGAGTCGCAACCTGATTTGGCGCTGCTGCGGCGCCCACACGCGAAATTCGGCATTCTTGCCATTCAACGTGGCGCCATACGTTAATGTCTTGAGTTGCCGTTTTCACCCCACATCAGACGTGCCAGCGCAACTGGGGGATGCTTGCGCGCCGCAATGGTTAGAATCGGATTGCATGTTGATTCTAGCGTCCGCTTCGCCGCGTCGTGCCGAACTGCTGCGCAACGCCAACATCGAGTTCACGGTCGATCCCGCGCACGTGCCTGAGGAGCCGTTGCCCCACGAGAAGCCGCTCGAATACGCGCAGCGCCTGGCGCGCGACAAGGCACGGGCGGTTTTCGCGCGGCATCCTGACGAAGTTGTCCTTGGCGCCGATACGGTGGTCGTCGTCGACGAACATTTGCTGGAAAAGCCGTTGAGTTCCGATGATGCCACGCGCATGTTGCGCCTGCTGGCGGGTCGAACTCACCAGGTGATTACAGGGATCTGCGTCCTGGCTCCTGGATTCGAGCGCACCGCGGCGGAGATCACGAACGTTTCATTCAGCCTGCTATCCGACGATGAGATCGCCGGCTATATTCGCACCGGCGAGCCGATGGACAAAGCCGGGGCCTATGGAATTCAGGGGATGGCTTCGCGCTGGGCGGAGCGCATGGAAGGCTGCTATTTCAATGTCGTGGGATTGCCGGTGCCGCGGGTTTACCGGCTGCTGCGCGAGGCCGAAAGTTCCACGGGGCGCAGCCTCCTATAGGCGCGCGCTATTTCTTGTCTTCGGACGTGGACGTCGGCGTAGTGCTGGTGGTCTGAGGAGGATTCGTCTTCTCGCCTGAGTTGCCTTCGTTCAGCGACGACTTGAAATTGCGAATGCCCTCGCCAAGTCCCTTGCCCAAGTCGCCCAGCTTTTTCGGACCAAAAATCAGCAGGACGATGACCAGGATGACCAGCAGGTGCATGGGTTGGAAGAGTCCTTCCATACAGGCCTCCCTTGCTTGAAACCCGGTGCTTCTGCGTCAGGCAACGGGTGTTGCTTTCAACCCGATTCTAGGCTTTCGCCAAGGGCAGGTCAAAAGACGGGCGTGGCCGCTAGAGTCTCAATCAATTCTGGGAAGCCGATTAACGGTAGAGCGGGCCTTTCAGAGACTGTGCCGCGACCGCCAAGGGAATTTCACGATGGACAAACTGCTCGAAAACCGACCAAACCAGCCGCGCAGCGGCGGCATGGGGTTAGCCCGGCGTGCAAACGCCGGGTGCAAGCGGTAAAGAAGACGGAGCCGCGGAGCGGCGACACCACTGGCGACCAGAGTCTCTTTAGGCCCGCGTCGAAACGAGACGAGAAATCTGACTGCCTTTAGGCACGGCACACTCCCGTGCCGCCCCTGCCCGGGCTCCCCTTCGAAAGGGACTGCCTTTGGCGGACCCTACAGGTCCGCTCTACCGAAATTCGCAAGATACGATTCGAAGTCAATGCCGGCTATCGTGTCGGGTGTCTGGATAACAAAATGGTAAGATTGAAAGCTGATAATAAAACTAATAGAAAATGCCATGCGTTCAATAATAAGAAAAACACGATCCTTCTCACTGGATTCCGATATCGTGGCGGAAGTAGAGCGAAGCAAGGGCAACGGGTCGGCCAGCGAGCGCGTCAACACTTTGCTGAAAACCGCTCTCGAAATCGAGCGCCGAAATACGCTTTGCGAAGAGGCGGCGGAGTTCTTTGGCACAGCGCACGATGATCGGCAGGAACGTCGCGCATTTCAGAATGCCGGCATTAAAACCTGGAGACGCTCATGAGCCCATGGCGGCGTGGAAACAGACCACCGGGCTGGTATCCGCGTCGCGGCGAGGTCTGTCTGGTCGCGCTGGATAAAGAACGGCCGGCGCTGGTCCTTTCCAGCGACAGCCTCAACGCTCATTCCCTGGATGTTTGCGTGCTGCCGATTTCCACCGCCGAGCACAAAGCCTTTTCCCTCCGTTCAAAACTGACAGCGGGCGACGGTGGGTTGCAGCGGGAATCCTGGGTAAAATGCGACCAGCCGACAACCCTGGAGAAACAGCTCGTCATTTATCCCCCGCTCGGACGGCTCTCGTCGGCCGCAGCGGAGCGGGTACAGACAGCAGTCAAGATTGCGCTGGACTTGCCCTAATCGATCGCCTGAATCAATCCTGCCAGCAACGCCGCCCGGCGCGGCAGCTCAGCGGCGATGACATGTTCGTGGGCGGCGTGCGCTCCATCTCCCACGGCGCCTAAACCGTCGAGCGTGGGAATGCCGATGCCCGCGGTGAAGTTACCATCCGAGCCGCCGCCAACGGCGATCTCGCGCAACCCGAATCCGAGACTGCGAGCGATCTTTCGGGCCCGCCGAAACAGCGCCACAACCTGCTCGGTACGTTCCAGTGGCGGCCGATTGACGCCGCCCTCGACAGCGAGCTCGCAATTGCGATTAACGCGACGCAGCGCTCGAATTTTGCGCTCCATCTCGGCGCCTTGCTCGCGGCTGGCGATGCGAAGATCCACATCCGCGCTGGCCTCCTCAGCGACCACGTTGCTGCGCGTGCCGCCTCGAACAATGCCGGCGTTCAGAGTGATGCCGCGCCGCAAGTCGGTCAAACGCGAAACCGCGACAATCTGATGTGCGAGCTCAAGTATGGCACTCTGACCTTTTTCGAAGTCCAGACCCGAATGCGCAGCTCGCCCCCTGACCTTCAGCCGAAACCAGCCAACGCCCTTACGTGCCGTCTTCAAAGCGCCGCGCGGTCCTGCCGGCTCGCAGACCAGCACGGCGGCGCATCCTTTCGCCAGCTTCTCCGTGATGGGGCGCGACGTACCGCTGCCGCCCTCCTCGTCGGAAACCAACAGCACTTTCACCGGACGAGGCAGTTCGCTGCCAAGTTCACGCAACGCCCAGATTGCGAAGATCATCTGCACAATGCCGGCCTTCATGTCGAACCCACCCGGACCATACAGTCTTCCCTCATGCTCGCGCCAAGGCATCTTCTGCAGCGTGCCGACTTCGTGGACGGTGTCGAAGTGTCCCAGCAGGAGAATCGGCGCTCGGTCACCCGAGCCACCAAAGTTCACCTGCAGATGATTGCCGGCTACACGCTGGCGATGAACCCGGACGTCACCGCCAAGACACGCGAATTCGTTCGCCAGGTAAGAGCAAAGCTGGTCGCAAGCTGATTTATCTTGGGTTGGCGATTCGCGAATGACCAGCTCGCGCACGCTGGCAATCATCTCGCGCTGGCGCTCTGTCAGCCAGGCCAATAGCGCCTGCGCGCCGGGTTGCGAGCTCTTCGCCACCGCTTTAGAGGCCGCGCGAAATGTATAATCGTGATCTTCGTGAGCGCCCATGACTGATCCGGCCCAACCCGATACCAGCGAAAATCTGCAGTTGCGGATTGGTGAGCTGCTGAAACTTCTGCCGCACCGCTATCCTATGCTGCTGCTCGACCGCGTGGTCGAGATGGTCCGCGCCAAGCGTATCGTCGCCATCAAGAATGTTACGATCAACGAGCCGTTTTTCGTCGGACATTTTCCCGAATTTCCCATCATGCCGGGCGTCTTGATCGTTGAGGCGATGGCGCAGGCCGGCGCCGCACTCCTGTTCACCGAAGTTCCGGACCGTGACGGCAAGCTGCTGCTGTTCACCGGCATCGAGCGCGCGCGCTTCCGCCGTCCGGTGACGCCGGGCGATCAGCTTCGCATTGAGGTCGATGTTCTGGCTTTTCGCGGCACTGCCGGTCGCCTGCAAGGCAAGGCTTATGTCGATGGCAAGCTGGCATGCGAGGCCGTGGTGACCTGTCGTCTGGTCGATCGCCGTCGCGGCGGTGGCGCTGACGCTGCGCAATCAGAAACGCCGAAGCAGGCTTCGTAAGCCAGCATGAGCATACATCTGACGGCGATTGTCGATCCTTCCGCAAAGATTCCCGCCTCCTGTTCCATCGGCCCCTACTGCGTCATACACGCTGGTGTCGAGCTGGGCGAAGATTGCGAACTGGTCGCCAATGTCGTCGTCGGCGGTCCCAGCCGCTTCGGCAGCAATAACAAAATTTATCCCTTCGCCGCGCTGGGCATGGACCCGCAGGACATCACTTATGAAGGCGAGCCGACGCGGCTTGAAGTTGGCGACCATAACGTCATCCGCGAATACGTCACCATTACGCGTGGCACGCGAAAGGGCGGCGGGGTAACGCGCGTCGGCAGCCACACGTTGATCATGGCCTATGCGCACGTCGGGCACGACTGCGTTATTGGTGACCATGCGATGCTAATCAATGCGGCTACGCTCGCCGGACATGTCACGGTTGAGGAGTGGGCAGTGGTTGGCGCGCTGTGCCCGGTGCACCAGTATGTCCGCATCGGCACGCATGCCTACGTTGGCGGAGGCACGACCATCACCCAGGACGTGCTGCCGTATTCCATGACCAGCGCCGAACGCGACACCCACGCTTACATGCTGAACAAGGTCGGGCTGCAACGTCGCGGCTTCTCGCGCGAGCGCATCGACGCGCTGCATCACGCGTTCAAGCTGCTGCTGGCTTCAAAGTTGAACACGTCGCAAGCCATCGAGAGGCTGCGGGCGGAAGGTGCACATGGCGAAGATGTTGAAGGCTTGCTCAGGTTCATCGAATCATCGCAGCGCGGGGTGATCAAGTAGTGACTAGTGACTGGCGGCTAGTGGTCAGTTAACCCGCGAGAGTTGAAACTGGTCACTGGCCACTAGCCACTGGCCACTTCTTCCCAATGCCCGATCTATCCCAATCTCGCATCGGTCTTATTGCCGGCAACGGGAAGTTCCCGCTGCTCGTGCTCGACGCTGCCCGCTCGAAGGGCATGCAGGTCGTGGTCGCGGCCATCAAGGAAGAAACTTTTCCCGAGATCGAGCAGCACGGCGCGTCGGCGGTTTACTGGCTTTCTCTCGGCGAGCTCTCCAAACTGATTGAGACCTTCAAGCAAGAAAATATCACCCGCGCCATCATGGCCGGACAGGTGAAGCACAAGCAGATCTTCAGCAGCATCAAGCCGGACTGGCGGCTGGCGAAGCTGCTGCTCTCGCTCACCATCCGCAACACCGATTCGCTGATCGGCGCGGTCAGCAAAGTTCTCGCCGACGAGGGCATCACGCTGATGAACTCGACCGAACTGCTGGAGCCGATGCTGGCGGGCGAAGGCGTGCTCACGCGGCGCGCGCCCAGCGACTCCGAGCGGACGAACATCACCTACGGGCACGCGGTTGCCGATCACCTGTCGCGCTTCGATATCGGCCAAACGGTGGTCATTGCCGAGGCGGCCTGCGTTGCGGTCGAGGCGATGGAAGGCACCGATGCCACAATTCTTCGCGCAGGCGAAATCATGCGCTCGCCGGCGCTCGGCAAGGAGCCCTCCACCCTGAGCCGGGCGCTCACCGTGGTGAAAGTAGCCAAGCCGAATCAGGACATGCGATTCGACGTGCCGGTGGTCGGCCTACGCACCATCGAAACCATGCAACAGGCGGGTGCAACGTGCCTGGCGCTGGATGCCGGAAGATGCTTGCTGCTGGACAAAGAAGCGATGCTGGCGGCAGCCAATGAGGCGGGGATTTCGATTGTGGCCGAGACGCCTGTCCATCACATCCCACATCACGGGGATTAGGCGCAGGAGCGGAGTAGTGGCTTCCGACCTGGAAAACATACCATCCACGTTCCGTGTCATTCTGTCTGATCCCGCGCCAGACAATGAGCAAGAATTTCTCGCCGCGGTGCTGCGCAGCGAATCCCTGCATCATCCCTGGGTATTTCCGCCCCGCACACACGAGCAGTACGAAGACTATCTAGAGCGCATCCGCGGCGGGCGAACCATTGGACATCTGGTTCGCAACAAGTCCGATCACGAACTCGCAGGCGTGATCAATGTGAGCGAGCCGGTCATGGGAGTTTTCCAGAGTGCCTATCTGGGTTTCTATGCGTTTGCCGGGTGCGAACGGCATGGCTATATGACGGAAGGGTTAGCGCTAGTTTTCGATCGGGCGTTCAACGAGCTCGGATTCCATCGCCTTGAAGCGAACATCCAGCCCGGCAATGCGGCTTCGAGCATGCTGGTTGCGCGATTGGGATTTCGCAAGGAAGGTTTTTCTCCCCGCTATTTGACGATCGACGGCGCCTGGCGTGACCATGATCGCTGGGCAATCCTCAGCGACGAATGGCCAGCACATCGCGAGCGCCTTTTTGCTTCGAGAAGCTGGGATAAGCGACAATCGCAGGATGCCCAATAGCAGCGGCAGATTGCGCGTGGGGGTGGTCGGCTGCGGCGCGTTCGGACGCAATCACGCGCGCGTCTATCGCGACTTGCAGGCAGACCCGTCGCAGGGCGTGGATTTCGCCGGGGTCGCCGATCTCGATTATGCTCGCGCACAGACGGTCGCCAAAGAGTTTGGGACGCAGGCGTTTCATTCGGCCGACGAGCTGATCGCAGCCGGGGTGCAAGCCGCTTCGCTAGCCGTGCCCACCATCGCTCATCTTGAGGTGGCGCGGCAGTTGATGCAGAGCGGCGTCGACGTTCTGATTGAGAAGCCGCTCGCGACAACTGTCGCGGAAGCCGATGAACTGATCGGCCTCGCCAATCGGCGCAATCGCGTTGCTCAGGTCGGCCACCTGGAGCGATTCAATCCCGCGGTGCGCGCGACCGTTCCCCTGCTGACCCAGCCAATGTTCTTCGAAGTCCACCGGCTCAGCGTTTTCACGCCGCGATCACTCGACGTGGACGTCATTCTCGATCTCATGATTCACGACCTCGACGTCGTCCTCTCGTTCGTGAAGTCGCCGGTGCGAGAAATTCGTGCGGTTGGGCTGCCAATCCTTTCGGCAAAGGTGGACATTGCCAACGTGCGCATGGAATTCGAGTCCGGCTGCGTGGCGAACTTTACCGCCAGCCGGGTCAGCACGGAACGCGTCCGGAAGCTGCGCTTCTTCCAGCCGCATCAATATGTTTCGGTCGATTATTCGCGGCAGGACGTGCTGGTGCTCACGGTGGAGGAGTTCACTCCCGAGCCCGCCGGCCTTGATCCATTCAACCCGGCTAGCATTGCCGCTAGCGCCTTCCCCGGCATCACACCTTTCAGGCCAGAGGTTGAGCCGCAAGAACCCCTGCGCGCCGAACTGACGAGCTTTCTGCGCGCGGTGCGCGAGCGTTCGCGCCCTGAGGTCACGCTTGAGGACGGCCGGCGGGCACTGGCAGTGGCGACGCAGGTGGTTGAGGCCATCGCCGAGCATAGTCGCCGCGCACATCTATTGGAATTGACTCGGGGCTGAAAGCTGGCCTACGCTCTGTAAAGCCATGCTGGAAGAACTGGTGACCATCTCCAAATTCCTGAGTCTTGGCGAAGCCAAGCTTGCGCAGGGCAAGCTGATTTGCTCCGGCATCTCCGCCTTCGTCTGCGACGAGAACATGCACGCGATGAACTGGCATATGGGCATGGCGCTGGGCGGAATCCGCTTGCAGGTGCCGGACAGCCAAGTGGTGCGAGCGCTGGAAGTGCTGGACGATTTCGATCCTGATGGCTCCGAGGGCGTGCTGCTGGGCGAGGACGAAGACGACGAAGATGAGATGGAAGAAGTCGCCTGTTGTCCGGAATGCGCCTCGCTGGAGATTCGCGAACTGGCCGGCAATAATCCTCGCCAGATCACGCTGTGGTCGTCGGCCATCCCGCTGCCGGAGACGCCTACTCAGTCCACCCGCCGCTGGAAATGCCTGATGTGCGGCTATCAGTGGCGGGAATCGGACGAATAATCCAGCCAGATCTGGACTCGCTGGCGTGGGTGCATGAGCATGGCCGCGGCATTCGGTAGTTCGTCCTCGCCGGTCGAGAAAAACCAGCCAGTGCAATCCGGAGCTGAAAAGGCGATCCCGGTTACTTCTCGAAAGCATCGATTCTCTTCATCAGCAAGATTGAGCCTTGTCTTTGGGCTGCTGCTTGCGCTCGCGACGGCTGCAGTCTACTTCCCTGCAATCTCTCATCCGTTTTGCAATTACGACGACAGTGTCTATGTCATCGCGAACCCTCATGTGCAAAGCGGCTTGACGTGGGAGATGGTGAAGTGGGCGTTCTCCAGCTTCGACGCCGCTAACTGGCACCCGGTGACCTGGCTCTCCCACGCGCTCGATTGTCAGCTCTTCTACCTCGATCCCGCCGGACACCACGGCGTGAACGTTGCCCTGCACGTCATCAACGCGCTTCTGCTGTTCTGGGTATTAAGTGTGGCGACGGGATTTGTTGGACGCAGCGCCATGGTGGCCGCGCTGTTCGCGCTGCATCCGATCAATGTTGAATCGGTGGCCTGGGTAGCCGAGCGCAAGAATCTGCTCAGCATGACGTTTTTTCTGCTGGCGCTTGCCGCTTATCGCTGGTACGCGCAGAAGCCGGGAGCTGGCCGGTACGCTGGCTGCACGCTCCTATTCGTGCTGGGGTTGATGTCAAAGCCGCAGGTCGTCACTTTTCCCTTGGTGCTGTTGCTGTGGGATTACTGGCCGCTGCGGCGCTCGTTTGCGGCGACTTTGGAACCGCTTCCCGGATTCGTCACACCAGCACCGATTCCCCGCGCAACTTTCTCCTGGCTCATCTTGGAGAAGCTGCCGCTGGTCGCGCTTTCCGCCATTAGCGCGGTAATCACCCTCAAGGCGCAACATGCCGGTGGCGCTTTGCCGATGATCAGAATTCCTCTCGGCATGCGGATGGCAAATGCCGCCATCGCTTACACGCGTTATCTGGAGAAGGCAATCTGGCCTTCGCGGCTGGCGGTTTTCTATCCCCACCCGCTGGGCGCTGCCGTGGGATGGCCCGCAGTCGCGGCCGGGGTCCTGCTGCTTATGGTGACGGTGAGCGTGGTGCTGTGGCGCGAGCGCCGATACCTGCTGGTTGGGTGGTTATGGTTTCTGGGGACACTTGTGCCCATGATCGGCGTGGTGCAGGTGGGCACACAGGCAATGGCCGATCGCTATGCCTATCTGCCGTTCGTCGGTCTTTACCTGATGATCTGCTGGGGCGTGGCTGATTTCGCGCAGGAAAGGCATCTCCCCAAGGCCGCGCTGCCGGCGGCGAGCTTCGCCGCCCTGCTGGCACTGGCGATCGTGACTTACCGTCAGATCGGATATTGGAAGGACGATGTGACCTTGTGGTCGCACGCTGTGCAGGTCACAAACGGAAACTACCTGGCAGAAGACAATCTGGGAGAGGCACTGGTGGATCAAGGAAAAATGGACGAAGCCATGCCGCATTTCTTCCGCGCCGCATCCATCTTTCCGGCCGATCCGACCAGCAACCTGAACATCGGCGCTTACGAGCAGTCGCAGCAGAACTACGCCTCGGCTATCGCGCAATATGAGCAGGTGTTGAGGCACGCCATGAATCCCATGGTGAGGCGCAAGGCCCTCGTGAACATGGCTGACGCGTATAACGCTGTGGGCGATCCGGCCAAGGCCAGGGAATGTTTGCGGGCAGCGGAAATCTTGCCCAACCCATAAGGCAGTCAGACGAGAATGTGTGGCCTGGTAGTGGGTCAGCCTGATTTCCGCATGCCGCCCTAACGATCTGGGTCGTATGCTTCCTTCTTGATGCCAAACGCAAGAACGGGACATCCGCCCGATGCGCGGTTGCTCAGCTTCGGTGTGAGTTTCCCCATATGGGTGGTTGAGGGGCCGAACGATTTTCCTCGCCCAAGATCATCAAAGATTTCTTGCAACTCGCTCGCCCTCGTAATGATGATTCCGACGCTTAGGACGTTCAGATCAAACAACAGTCGGAACGTGGTGAGGTCGCGGTCGTAGAAGGGGTCTTTGTTGTTCCACTCCGTTTCAATCGCAACGCGGTTCCTGAAATAATCGACATGATGCGTTGGCGCTAACGTAGTTGTGTGAGCTTGCCGCTGGCGTGAGACAACCAACACCTTCTCAAGGTACCATTCAGGCGGCGGTTGCCGATAGAACTGGTGAACACGTTAGGAGGAGCGCGTGTGAGAAAGATATTCGTGACTGTGGCGGGCGGTGTGGCTTACGTTCTGGAAGGGACTGTTCCCCTCGGATACGAGGTCGAGATAATCGATTTTGACAACATTAGAGAAGGGGACGACAGGCGGAGTGAGGAGGCAAAGCTGTATTGTTCTTCGTTGGATATAAGTTAGCCCGGAGTACCACTTGCAACTTTCCTGCTCCCTGCCGGATGGCCTCAATTATCGCAGTAGTTCACAAATCGCGCGTGTTGTGACCGAGAGCTGGTTCGGCGAGCATATGTACTGTCCCGCTTGCGATGCGAGAAGATTGCTTCCAGCGCCGAATAATTGTCCGGGTATCGACTTCACATGTCCAAGGTGCGACCTAGCTGCACAGCTAAAAAGCCGCCACACCCCTCTAACGAATCGGATTGTGGACGCTGGGTACGAAGCTATGATTCGGGCCGTACGTTCAGAGCGGGTGCCAAACCTGTTCTTGCTTCGCTACTCCCCAAATTGGCTGGTTACAGACCTCCTGCTGGTACCAAGCTTCTTCTTCACCGAGTCGGTTATTGAGAGGCGTAAGCCGCTTTCCCCATTAGCCCGTCGAGCCGGCTGGGTTGGCTGCAACATCCTTCTGGACAACATTGCCCAAGATGGCCGAATTTCAGTTGTTACGAAAGGGGTTGCCGTCAGCCCATCGCGGGTAAGAGATGAGTACCAGAGACTGCAGCCGCTACGCGATATCGGTTTGAAGACACGCGGATGGACGCTGGATGTCTTGAACGTACTCCGCAAGCTCGGCAAACGCACCCTCTCGCTTTCGGACGTATATGGCTTCGAGGGCTACCTGCAGGCTCTGTATCCGAATAACAAGAACATCCGACCGAAGATTCGCCAGCAGCTGCAGGTCTTGCGTGACCTCGGTTTTGTGGCCTTCGAGGGCGGCGGTCGCTACCGAGTTCTCAGGTAAACGGGGAGTGGCACGGACTGTTCTCTGCGCCCTCTTCTTCTCCACAAGCCCCGACTGCAGGCTTCGATGACGGGATATTGCTCATCGGGTTTTCGCGAATGTTCCCGTTTGCGGCTACAAAGGTAATTGACTTGGCTCCGTCCTGGGGCCAGCGTGCGGGCATTCTTTCCCTTCACCCCGAACAGGATGAGCTCGGTGACGTTGCGGAAATAGAATCCCACGCCGCGTCCGTCTGATCCGCCGTCCTTGCGAATCTTGTGCCAGACGATGTTTGACTTGTATTGGAATCCCCAGTGCTGCATGACTGACAACGCCTCGGGAAGTAGCGCGTTGGGACACCAAAGATAAAGATGGCACACTGGAGCGGCCACTTGTTGCACCGGGAGTTGCTTGATTTCATCGAAGCTCATGGTGCTATAGCGCGCAAGCCGCTTATGTTCTGGCGCTATTTTGCCCGTCTTATTAGCGAACCGCCAGGGCGGATCAACAAGGATCGTTCCGAAGCGCCGACCGTCAAGGAAAACCAGTAGGTCGTCAGCGGGAGAGTGCTTCCCGTTGGATGAGCCGTTGCCATTGGATTTGAATTCGGGAAACACGCTAATCCTTTGTTACGCTTCGGTGAGGCGCACGCGCAAGGCCACCAAGCATTGGAAATTTCTTAACTGTTGAGGATTATGGTTCCATCGCCAAGCGTGGCAGGGCAATTGCCAACGGCAACAAGAATGCGTTCACCAACAACAATCTGTTAGATCAGTACCCGGTAGCAGAACTTCTTTGCCCGCCGCACCCAACGTGCGACAATAGAACTTCCCCACCCCGTCATGAACTCAGTTGAAACCGCTTCCACCGTCGCGAAAGAACCGGCCATCACACCCGAACTGCTGCGCGATCACGGCATCTCGCCGGAAGAATACGACCGCATCCTGAAGGCCCTCGGACGCGTGCCCACGTTAACCGAGTTGGGCATCTTCAGCGTGATGTGGAGCGAGCACTGCTCCTACAAGTCGTCGCGCGTGCACCTGAAGCGGCTGCCGACGCACAGCCGCCGCGTGGTGCAAGGGCCGGGCGAAAACGCCGGCATCATCGACATCGGCGACGGCTGGGCGTGCGCCTTCAAGATCGAATCGCACAACCATCCTTCGTTCATCGAGCCGTTTCAGGGCGCCGCGACCGGCGTCGGCGGAATCCTGCGCGATATCTTCACCATGGGCGCGCGGCCCATCGCGGTAATGGATTCGTTGCGCTTCGGGCCGATCACTAATCCCACCCTGTCGCCAAACGAAGGCGACAAGGATGGGCCACCCACTCAACCCACGTTTCCGCCAACGGAGGGCGGTAAACGTGGGGCACAAATCATCGACCAGGCGACGCTGCACAAGAACCACTCCGTGCTGGAGGGAGTGGTCAGCGGCATCGCGTCCTACGGCAACTGCTTCGGCGTGCCCAACCTTGGCGGCGAGGTAAAGTTCGAAAGCTGCTACTCGGGCAATCCCCTGGTCAACGCATTCGCGCTAGGGCTGGTGCGGCGCGATCAGATCTTCTATGCCAAGGCCGCAGGCGAAGGCAATCCGGTCATCTATGTCGGCTCCAAGACCGGGCGCGACGGCATCCACGGCGCCACTATGGCGAGCGAGGAGTTCAGCGAACAGTCTGAAGCCAAGCGGCCGAATGTGCAGGTGGGCGATCCGTTCCTGGAGAAGCTGCTGCTGGAGGCATGCCTGGAGGCGATGCAGACGGGCGCGGTGGTCGGCATTCAAGACATGGGCGCGGCCGGCCTGACCTGTTCGACCTGCGAGATGGGCGGGCGCGGCGGCGTGGGCCTGGAGATCGAACTCGACCTGGTGCCACAGCGCGAAACCGGCATGACGCCTTACGAGATCATGCTCAGCGAATCGCAGGAGCGCATGCTGCTGGTCGCAGAAAAAGGCCGCGAGGACGAAGTCTTCCGCGTCTTTCAGAAGTGGGGACTGGACGCGGTAACGATCGGCCGTGTCATTGGTCAGCCGATGATGCGGGTGCTGCAGCATGGAGAAGTTGTCGCGGAGATTCCCAATGCTGCGCTCACCGAGGATGCTCCGCTCTATCGCCGCCCGCTGGAGCGTTGGGAGCCACCGGTGCCGCGCGAGCTGCCGGAGAATGTCACGCTGGGGCAGCGCAAAGATTTCACTGACGAACTGAAGCGGCTCGTCGCCAGCCCCAACATCTGTTCCAAGCGCTGGGTGTACGAGCAGTACGACTCGATGGTGCAGATCAACACGGTCGAAGGCCCCGGCGGCGAAGCCGGTGTGGCTCGCGTGAAGAGCACGAACCGCGGGCTCGCCATGGCGCTCGACGGCAACGGACGCTGGTGTTATCTCGATCCCAGGCTGGGCGCCATGCACGCGGTAGCGGAGTCGGCGCGCAATGTGGCCTGCGCCGGAGCGACACCGGTTGCGGCAACCAATTGCCTCAACTTCGGCAATCCGGAGAAGCCGCACATCATGTGGCAGTTCTCGCAGACCATCGATGGCATGACCAAAGCCTGCGAAGAACTGGAAACGCCGATCACCGGCGGCAATGTGAGCTTCTATAACGAGACGCTCGGCGAAGGCATCTATCCGACGCCGGTAATCGGGGTGGTCGGCATTCTGGAAGATGTGCACAAAGCCGTCGCGCCGCACTTCCGCGAGCCCGGGCGGACGCTGATGTTGCTGCGCGCCTCCGAGCCGGGTGACGCCGCAGATGTGGAAGCCGAATTCGGCTCGTCGGAGTACGCCAAGGAGATCATCGGCAAGGTGTGGGGATTCCCTCCCTCGCTGGATTTGGAGCAGGAGGCGGCGCTGCAGAAGGCGATCGTGGCGATGATCGGGGAGGGCCTGATCGAATCGGCGAAGGACTGCTCCGAGGGCGGCCTGGCGGTGACGCTCGCAGAATGCGGATTCGCCCGCGGCGTTGGAATTGGAGCGCAGATTGACCTTAGTTCCGGCGGGTTAGTGCCGGAATTCGTTCTCTTTGGTGAGGATGCGAGCCGGATACTGATTTCCTGCGACGCCCAAAATGCGGGCGGAATCCAACAAGTAGCGGCAAAATTTGGCATCACGGCGTCAGTCGTCGGTAGTACTATCTCCGATAGGTTGGATATCCGGATCGACGGCGAGGCCGTCGTTGAGGGAAGCGTCTCCGAGTTGCGGGAAGCATGGGCAGGAGCGCTGGAACGCGCGTTGCATGTTGAAACCGAAGAGCGGCTGCAGCCGGCAACGATGCAGAAGATCACGGTGCAGAAGAACTAGGACGCCGAAGGACCGGTAGAGCGAGCCTTCAGGCTCGCGTCCGGCGATTGTTTTCATTCTCCGAGCCGGCTTAGCCGGCGACACGAAGTAGTCGGGCTAAAGCCCGTGTGTATTATGCAGGCACGACGCGGACCTGAAGGTCCGCTCTACCTTCTCGATCAGGTGAGCAGATGGGAATTCTTTCCGACAAATTACGCGAAGAATGTGGCGTGGTGGCCATCTATGGCCATCCGGAAGCCTCCAAACTCGCTTACCTGGGCCTGTATGCGCTGCAACATCGCGGACAGGAATCCGCGGGCGTAGCCTCGTCGGATGGCGATAAGCTTCGTCTGCACAAGGCGATGGGACTGGTCTCCGACATCTTCACTGCCGACGCGCTGGCGAAGCTTCCCGGTTCACTCGCCATCGGACATACCCGCTACTCGACCACTGGCGATTCCGCGCTGCTCAACGCCCAGCCCATCATGGTGGAGTGCACCAAGGGCAAAATCGCGCTGGCCCACAACGGCAACATCACCAACGGACTGGAAGTACGCGCGCAACTGGAACAGGCAGGCTCGATTTTCCAGACGACCAGCGACACCGAGGTGATTGTCCACCTGATTGCGCGCTCGCGCGAGCAGACCCTGGTGGACTCGGTAGCCGATTCGCTGCGCAGGCTGGAGGGCGCGTTTTCGCTGGTGATGCTCACGCCCGACCGGATTATCGCGGTGCGCGATCCGCGT
The DNA here is from genome assembly GCA_963821995.1 of uncultured Acidobacteriaceae bacterium. Taxonomy (GTDB): domain Bacteria; phylum Acidobacteriota; class Terriglobia; order Terriglobales; family Acidobacteriaceae; genus Bog-257. The sequence continues at coordinate 45,134 of CAWGFZ010000001.1, forward strand.
GGCTTCCGGCCGCTGGTCATGGGACGAATACCAGCCATGCAATCGCGGGCAGGTGCCCGTACTGCCGATCCCGGTCTGCTGATGCATAATGGCGACGCCATCGTTTTCGCCTCCGAGACCTGCGCCTTTGACCTGATCGGCGCAGTGTATGAGCGCGAAATCAAGCCGGGCGAGCTGGTCATCGTGGGGCCGGAAGGCGTGCATTCGCGCTTCTATTCGGCGCAGCAGCCGCAATCGAGCTGCATCTTCGAGCACGTGTACTTCTCGCGGCCGGACAGCATCGTCTTTGGAAAGGCCGTCCAGCAGACGCGCGATGCCATGGGGCGGCAGCTCGCACTGGAATCGCCCGTGGAGGCCGACATCGTTGTTCCGGTGCCGGATTCCGGCGTGACGGCCGCGATGGGCTTCTCGCATGCGAGCGGCATTCCGCTGCAGTTTGGACTGATCCGCAACCATTATGTCGGGCGTACGTTTATCGAGCCGGAACAGCGGGTGCGCGACTTCGGCGTGAAGTTAAAGCTCAATCCGGTGCGCAACGTGCTGGCCGGTAAGCGGGTGGTGCTCATCGACGACTCGATTGTGCGCGGCACCACCAGCAAGAAAATTGTGCGCATGGTGCGTGACGCGGGGGCAAAGGAAGTGCACATGCGCATCTCCTGCCCGCCGACCATCTCGCCGTGCTACTACGGAGTGGACACGCCCTCGAAGGGACAGCTTATTGCCGCGAACAAATCTGTTGAGCAGATTCGCGAGTACATTGGCGCGGACTCGCTCGCCTATCTTTCGCTGGAGGGCTTGCGCCGGGCCGCCGGCGATGGCGATCCGCGGACCTATTGCACCGCCTGCTATACCGGCAAGTATCCGACGAAGATCGTCGATGTCGAAGACATTGCGCCGGCCATGGCGGCGGGAGATTAAATCCGGCAGCGTTTGACGCGAGGAGCAAGTCCGATGCCCTTTCTTTCCACCCTGCAGCAGTTCATGCGACGGATATTGCGGCGCGGTCCCGCCGAACCGCAGGATCCCTATGCGCGCGTCCGCGTACCAGTCAGGTGCGGACCTCCCGGGCGCGCCGCGGCCGTCGCTCTGGAGGAACCACGCAAACCGCACCGGACCAACCTGTTTGGCCGCTGGAATTCTAAGCCCGACTGCTGAAGAACACCCCACCACGATTCGGGCAGTTCCGGCCCGGACCGGCTCTTTTCGCTCACGATTTTGCAAGGCGCAGCAGGATTCTGTCAGCGCAATGCCTTTACCGGGCGTATGCTTCCTTAAATCAGCCCCACGAGGGTTACTTCCATGAAGCTCGCAACCCTGCAAGCTTTATTGCGCGAAGATTCCGGACAAGACATGATGGAGTATGCCCTGATGGCGGCAATGGTTTCCCTAGGAGCAGTCGCCGCTATGGATCGATTTGCGGCTGCGATCAGCTCCGCCTTTAGCCTGGTCACCAGCGACGTCGCCAGCGTCATCCTGCCGCGCCACTAGCCGCCAGCCCATACTGACGGTCACTGCTGCGTGCCTTCAGAGGCCGCTGAAAAAGTCAGGAAAGCGGATGCCTCGCCGACTGAAGTCGGCTCGGGATGACAAATATAAGCGGCTGACGCTGGCCTGAAGGCCAGCTCTACTCGAACGACCCATCACCCCGACTTTTTCAGCGACCTATTCAGGCGTGCTACTCTACTGATTTTGTTGAATCTTTTACCAGGAAATCACATGCCACTGTCGACCCGATCGGCCCTGCTTGCCGTTCTGCTGGTGTTCGCTCTCAATGTAGTTTCATTCGCACAGGAAACCGGCCCGGCTACTACTCAGCGCTCGGGCGAAGCCCGGCATCGTGCGACCGGGAAAGCGTCGAGCAACAAGCCGGAATCGGTGCAGAAAGCCGGCGCGCAGGCATCGGAAGCGCCCGTTGGCCCCGAAGCCGGGCCGCAGAAGGCCGATGAGTACGGACGCACCCGCCTGCCTTTGATGGTGCGCCGCAGCGTGAGCTTCCGCGAGATCGGGCCGGCAATCTCCGGGGGACGCGTTCCCGCGGTTGCCGGTGTCGCTGGCAATCCCGACGTCTATTACGTCGGCAGCGCCGCGGGCGGAGTGTTTCGCTCCAATGACGGCGGCACCACCTGGAAGGCGCTCTTCCAGTATGAGAGTGTCGCGTCGATCGGCGCGCTCGCGGTCGATCCGCAAAATCCCGACATCGTGTGGGCGGGAACCGGCGAGGCGAACGTACGCAATACGGTGTCGGTCGGCAACGGAATTTACAAGTCAACCGACGGCGGCAATCACTGGAAGCGCATGGGCCTGGAAAACAGCTCCCAGATTTCGCGCATCGAGATCGATCTTCACCATCCCGACACGGTGCTTGTAGCCGCCATGGGCAATCCCTGGGCCGACAACGAAGAGCGCGGTGTCTTTCGCACCACCGATGGGGGCGCCACCTGGCAGAAGGTGTTGTATGTCGGGCCCAGCGTTGGCATCGCCGATCTCGCCATGAATCCGCAAAACCCGCAAGTGCTCTACGCCGCCGCGTATCGTTTCCGACGCATGCCGTGGGCGTACTCCGGCGGAGGCCCGGATGACGCGATCTACAAGTCCATCGACCAGGGACAAACGTGGAAGCGCCTGAGCGGTCACGGCCTGCCCGAGCAGCCGGTCGCACGCATTGGGCTGGCAGTTGCTCCAAGCGCGCCGGACACGGTTTATGCCGTGATGGGATCGAAGGAAGGCGTGCTCTGGCGTTCCGACGATGCCGGCGAGCACTGGGAGCTAGTCAGCAAGGATGAAGAGGTGGATGTCCGGCCCTTTTACTTTTCGCGCATTGCGGTTGATCCGCGCAATCCCGACCACATCTTCGCGCTTTCGAACAACATGATGGAATCGAAGGACGGCGGCAAGAGCTTTCATACCATCGCCAAACAGATCCATGGCGATCATCACGCCATGTGGATTGATCCCACCGGAACCGGCCGCATCATCAACGGCAACGACGGCGGTATCGCCATCTCGCGCGATAACGGCGAGCACTGGGCTTTCATTCACAACTTCGCCATCTCGCAGCTCTATCACGTAGCCACCGACGAGGAGCGCCCGTACATGATTTGCGGCGGCCTGCAGGACAACAGCGCGTGGTGCGGGCCTTCGCGTTCCAAAGATGCTTCCGGCATTCTCGATCGCCACTGGTTCGACCTGAACGGAGGCGATGGCATTTACGCGATTCCCGCGCCTGACAATCCCGACCTCATCTACAACAGCACGGAAAACGGCGTCTTCATGATCTTCGATCGCCGTGCCGAGCAGGTGCATGATATCGAGCCCTATCCGCACGACACCTCCGGCGGCGGAGTGGCCGATGTGAAATATCGCCTCGCCTGGAATGCCGGCTTCGCGGTGTCGCCGCAGAATCCCGACGTTCTGTACGCCGGCGGAAACGTCGTCTTCAAGAGCGAAGATCGCGGCCATAGCTGGAAGCCGATTAGTCCCGATCTCACGTTGAACGATAAAAGCAAGCAGCAGTCTTCCGGCGGGCCGGTAATCAAGGACAACTCCGGCGCCGAAACCTATGACACGATCATTCGCATCACGCCGTCGGCGAAAGATGCCAACGTGCTTTGGATCGGTACCGACGATGGCCAGGTGCAGTTCACACGCGATGGTGGTGCGACCTGGACGAACGTGACCGCTCATCTCGCTGGTCTTCCGCCATGGGGCCGTGTGGAATCGATCGATCTCTCGTCCGACAACGACGGCGAAGCGCTGATTGCCGTTGACCGCCATTTCAGCGGCGACTTCAAGCCGTATCTGTATCGCACCACGGACTGGGGTGCGACCTGGCAGTCGATCTCCGGCGATCTGCCGCAGATGTACGCCCATGTGGTGCGGCGCGACCGGCGCAATCCGCAGATGTATTACGCCGGCTTGGAGAGCGGACTTTATGTGAGTTGGGACGCTGGCGCGCACTGGTTTCTGTTCGGACTGGGATTGCCGAACACTCCTATCTACGACATGACGTGGCACGCTCGCGAAAACGATCTCGTGCTGGCGACTCACGGACGCGGCATCTGGATCTTCGACGATTTGGCTCCGTTCCAGCAGTTCACGCCGGAGCTTAATCAGACGAAATTGCAACTGTTCCCGCCGACGTCAGCGCTTCGGTTCTGGCCATGGTCGCAAGTTGAGGATCTGGGCGATGGCGCGTTTTATGGCAGGAATCCAACTTACGGCGCGCAGCTCAGCTACTTTCTGGCAGAGAAGGTCAAGGAGCCGGGACAGTTGGTGATTACGGATTCGCAAGGCCACGCGGTGCGTACTATGAAAGGACTGCATGAGCTGCGAGAGGGCGAGAAGCCGCCCGAGGACGAGGAAGTTCCTCCAGCGGCGCCTATCGGCGGCATGGGTTCGCGACAAAGCGAGCAGAAAGAAGCCAAGCCGTCACAGCCCGCGCTTTCAACGCAATCGCAACAACAACTCCGCCCGACAAAGACAGCCGAAGAGGAAGAAGCGGAGCTGGGCCAGCCGAAGAAATATCCATGGGTGCCGACAAATCCGGGACTGCAACGCATCTACTGGGACCTGCGCGTGGACGGACCGGTGCGTTGGGAGAGCGCGAAGGACTTCGACAAAGGGCCGGACTCGGGCGCGCTCGTCCCGCCCGGCGAATACACGCTGACCATGACCGTCGGAGGCGTGACTTCATCGCAGAAAGTTGAGGTGGTGAACGATCCGCGGTCGCACGCCGATCAGGCGAGCATGGAAGCGCGTTATCAGCTCACGCAGGCGGTGCTGCACGAGCTATCGCAACTCGACGTTGCGCTCAATCGCATGGACGCGATCACCGCACAAATGAAAGCGCTCCAACTGGTGGCGAAAGATACGCCTGATGAGCAAGCGGTCAAGACCGCCAGCACGACGCTGGAGAAGCAGATGAAAGACGTGCAGGCACAGATCACCAGCGATCCCGGCGCCGCAGAGTCCACCTTGCGCGCCCCCGACAAGGTCCGCGAGCATCTGTTCGCATTGGATCAGATCTTGGAAGGCTCCGATGACGCGCCTACTCCGGCCGTACTGGAACTAAAACAAGACCTCGATTCTCAGTATCAGGCGGCGCTGCAGCGCTTCAATCAATTTCTGCAGACGGACGTGGCCGCATTCAATGCAGCGATGTCGCAGCATAAGCTGACGGGGGTGGTCACGGGCGATGCGATCTGAGGGAACCTGATTAACTCGTGTTCGCGCGGTTTGAGGCCGCCAGACGCTGCAAGCGCCGCAGCGTTACGGCTTGGCCGTCATTTGAAGTGGCAGGTAGGGTAGAGCGGGCCTTCAGGCCCGCGTCACGCGCCGTGTTTTATTTCTGAGCCGGCTTCAGCCGGCGTCACAGTGGTCTCCCGACCGTAAGTGCTAACATATACACGAGTGCCCGCATCCGCCAGGCGAGAGCGGGACACGAAAGGAACACAAGGCAATGCGATGGATGTTACGCTCCAAAATCCACCAGGCCACAGTTACTGAAGCGGACCTTCGCTACGTCGGCAGCATCACGATCGACGAAGAACTGATGGAGATGGTAGGGCTGATTCCCGGCGAGCGCGTGTTGGTGGTCAGCAACACCAGCGGTGCGCGGCTTGAAACCTACACTATCCCCGGCCCTCGCGGCTCCGGCGTAATCTGCATGAATGGCGCCGCTGCTCACCTCATCAAGCAGGGTGAAGAAATCATCATCATGGGCTTCGAGCTGGCCGAGCGGCCAGTGGAGTCAAAGCAGATCGTGCTCGGGCCGCATAATGAATTCGTGCGCTGGCTGCCCAACGAGACATACAACACTTGCCTCGCGGAGCTGGTGGGGCAGGGATGACTCATCGCTGGAGCTACAGAGTGGAGCACCGCTTCAGCGGTGCAGTTTAGATATTCGCCAAGGAATCGGCTTTAGAGCAGTTTAGCTTTTGCTGTGATCTGGTAGAGCGGGCCTTCAGGCTCGCGTTCGGTTGCATCGCCTGAGATACGTTTTGGATTCCGCTGCACTTGCAGCGGAATCCAAAACCCAAAAATATAGCTGCACGGTTGACGCGGCGCTGAAGCGCCGCTCTACCAGGACACGCCAAATCCGAAAATGCTTTAGCCGCTGAGGTGAGAAAACTTTATCTCAAGGCGCTAAAGCGCAGCCTTTTTATTGCGATCAATCTTGCATGCCTCAAAGGCGTGCTCCACCCATAATTCCTGCAGCCGTTCTGGAACTACCCGATAACCAATCCCTCCTCTCCCATACAATATCTTCAACTCGATCTGCCTTCACGGGCAGGCCTGCTGATGAAATATCTCCCGCTCATCCTACTCTGGTCCGCGGCGCTGCTGGCGCAGAGCCAGACCGGCGAGCTCCGGCTGCGCGTCAGCGATCCTGCCGGGCTGGGGGTGAAGAGTTCGGTCGCGCTGGTGAGCGAGGCCACCCAGTTTCACCAGAACTTCACTACGGATGACTCGGGCAAGCTCGATGTCCACCGGCTTCCATTCGGACTTTATCGCCTGCAAGTGAACCGAGAAGGTTTTGCGCCTTTCTCGCGGGCGATGGAAATTCGGTCCGCGGCTCCGGAGCAGGTAAACGTCAAGCTGAGTGTCGCGGGCGTGAACGAGTCGGTTACGGTCACGGACAAGTCGACGCTCATCGATCCTGACCGCGTCGGCACGGTCAACGATATCGGGACGCAGACCATCCAGGATCGTCAGACTGGGCTGCCCGGTCGCTCGCTGCAGGAACTGGTGGACTCGCAGCCCGGCTGGCTCTACGAAGGCAATGCGGTGCTGCATCCGCGGGGATCGGAATATCAGACGCAGTTCGTCGTCAACGGCATCCCGCTCACCAATAATCTGTCGCCCGGTTTCGGTCCGGAGATTGAGGCTGAGGACGTGGATTCCATGAGCGTCTATACCGCAGGTATTCCGGCGGAGTATGGACGCAAGATGGGGGGCGTCGTCGAGCTCAACACCGCTCAGGACACGCGCCAGGGTCTGCACGGGCAGCTCGTGCTTGCCGGAGGCAACTTCAACACCGCCGGCGGCTATAGCATGCTGCAATATCTCTCAGGAAGAAATCTGTTCGGCATCAGTGCCGATGGCGCCACCACCAGCCATTACCTGAATCCGCCGGTGCCGCAGAACTTCACCAACACGGGAACGCTGGGCGATTTTTCCGGCAGCTACGAGCGCCAGTTCACCAGCAACGATCGTTTGACGATGATGTACCGTCACGAACTGGTGCGCTATCAGGTCCCCAACGAACAGGTGCAACAAATCGCCGGACAGCAGCAGGACGGCAACATTTTCGAGGACATGGGAATTATCCGGTACGAGCACGTTTTCTCGTCGAATGTGGTGGGCGATGTGCGCGGCATGGTGCGGGAAGATTCCAACGGCCTGTCCTCAAATGGGCAGTCCACACCGATCATCGCATTTCAGCAGAACCATTTCACCGAGGCTTACTTCAACAGCTCCATCGCGATTCATTATGGCCGCCACGAGTGGAAGGCCGGAGTGGAGGCAGACAACACCTTCCTGCACGAGAATTTTTCCGACATCATCACCGATCCGACGCAGTTCGATCCCGGCACGCCCACAAGGTTCAGCTTCGCCGGCAATCGGCCCGACCTGGAACAATCGGCCTACGTGCAGGACCTGATACGGCTCGGCAAGTGGACCGCCAGCGCCGGCCTGCGCTGGGACCATTACCAGCTTCTGGTGAACCAGAACGCCGTCAGCCCGCGCCTGGCCCTGAGCCGCTACTTTTCGAAAGCCGATCTACTGGCGCACATCTCCTACGACCGCGTCTTCCAGACGCCGGCGTTCGAGAACATTCTGCTTTCCAGCTCGCCTGCGGTCGTGGTGCTCAATCCCGACGTGTTGCGCATTCCCGTCGAACCATCGCATGGCAATTACTACGAAGCCGGCATCACCAAGGGGTTTTTTGGCGAGTTCAGCCTCGATACCAATGTCTATTACCGCCAGGTGAACGAATTTGCCGACGACGATTTGCTGCTGAACACGCCGCTGAGCTTTCCCATCGCATTTCGCAAGGCCAGCATCTATGGCGCTGAAGCCAAGATAAACCTCCCACATTGGGGTAAGCTCTCGGGATTTATCAGTTACTCCTACATGGTGGCATCTGCTTATTTCCCGGTAACCGGCGGACTTTTCCTGGGCCAAGACGCGACCAACGCTCTTACGCAGTTGACGGGGCGTTTCTGGGTTTCGCAGGACCAGCGCAACACTATCCGCTCGCGCTTTCTTTACCACTTCAAGCCGCGGCTTTGGGGAGCGATCGGCGCCTCGTATGGGAGTGGTCTTCCGGTGGACTTCGATGGGACGTACCAACAGGCGCTGGCCGAATACGGTCCGCAGGTGATCAGTCAGGTCAATTTTGACCGCGACCGCGTGCGGCCAAACTTCTCACTCGATAGTTCTGTCGGCGCCGACATCTGGAAGAGGGATAACGCGAGTATGCGGCTCCAGCTTGACGTGCTGAACCTTACCAATCGCTTCAACCTGATCAACTTTGCCGGACTGTTCTCAGGAAATTCAATCGCCCCGCCACGTATGTACGGCATTCGGTTGCAAACCAGCTTCTGAGCCGGCACACCTTTTGGAATTCGCTTGAAAAGATACCGCTGATTGCGCGCTGATCGTCGCTCTGCGTATGCGGCCGATCCCTAGTGTCCCGGATTGACTCTGAGTTCGGCCATGCCGCGTAACAGGTCCCGTTCATCGTCGCTGAAGTTGTTCTTGAACTCGTCAGAGTTCAATAGCTCATTGCGCGCGGAGGGCGGCATGCCGCGCAGCCGGCGATAGGCTTGCGAGACTTTGTCCTTCTGGTCCTCGGGAAGATTGCGGTAACGCTCGAACAGGCTGCGCGCCGCCTGCTGCTGCTGCGGGGTCATATGCTCGAACGTTTCCATCCTTTTGAGGATCTGGGCTTGCTTCTGCGGCGGCTGGCTGTTGAATTTTCTCAGCCGCTCCAGCAATTGGTTCTGCTTATCCGGAGGCAGACTCTCGAAGACGGGATCACGGCGCAACTGCTGTTCCTGCTGTGACGGAGGCAGAGACCGGTACTTGCGCAGCCAATCGCCGCGGTGCGGTCCCGCACCATTGCTGTGAACCGCAGGAGCGCCATTGCTCCTCGGCGGAGGAGCGGGATGTTCAGAAGACACTGCCGGGGCGGCATGCCCAGGCGTCGCCGGGGCGTCGCCTGGCCGGGACTCGTGCTGAGGTTCAGCCGGATGCTGCTGCTGCCAGGGCCGGGGCGTAGGCAGCGCGGGAATGGCCACCAGAATCAGCGCCACTAGTGACGAAATAGATTTGGCTGGCCACACAGTTCTTGGGCTCACTCGGTGGCCGACTGGCCGTCAAGCGCATCGAAGTCAGAAAATAGATCGGCGTTCTTGTCAAGATACTGTAAGTCGCTCACCGCACTGCCGGGGGCATTCACGCGGATGACATTGTCGTTGTTCGCGAGGGTGTTGCGGTCGCTAGTCAGGCGGCCGATCTCAAGCAAGCCGACTCCCAGGGCGATCAGCACCGCGGCCGCGGCCGCAACCACGGGACGGCGCGGCCAGGCAAGCCAGTTTCGCGCAGGCGCGGTGGCTTCCTCACGCACCCGCGCGCGCAGCCGGGTGTTGAAGTACGCCGAAGGTTCGGGGGTTTGCCACTCGTCCAGCAGCTGCATGGTTTGCCGCAAGCCGGCCAGTTCGCCGGCGCACGCCGCGCAGCTCTCCAGATGCTGCTGCATCTCGGGCGTGACCGTCTCGGGTCCCTCCAGCACCGTCTCGATAAATTCCTGACGAAGTCTCTCGCAATTCATAACAACACTCACTTCCCGCCCGCTGCTTATATAAACTGTTTCAGAGTTTCCCGCAGCGTCTCATAGGCGCGAAACAGCAACGACTTGGTTGCCGATTCACTCAGCTTCAACACTGCCGCGATCTGCTTGTAATCCATGTTCTGGTACTTATGCATCAGCACAGCGACGCGCTGCCGCTCGGGCAGCGCTTCCACCTGCCGCCGAATCGCGGCCAGTCGCTCACGGCGCAGGAGGGTTTGTTCGGCGTTCAGGCCGGTATCGGGCACGTCTACCGTCATGCCCGTTTCTTCATCCGCCTCGTCGATGTTAACCGTGTTCTCGGGACGCTCGTGCTTGGTGTCGCGCGCGTGATTCACCGCCAGGTTGGTCGCAATACGATATAACCAGGTGGTAAACTTCGCGCTGGCGGCATAACTTTGCCGCGAGCGGTAAACCCGCAAGAACACTTCCTGAGCCAGTTCCTCCGCCACTGCCTGATTGCGCGTCATGCGATACATGAAGCTGATCATCGGCCGGCGATACTTCTCGACCAGATAATCGAAGGCAGGGTCGTCGCCGGCGGCCACGCGCAGCATGACCTCGGCATCGCTCAGCATTTCTAAAACGACAGGTTCAGCCAATTCGCCCCGTATCGCGGCCGGTGGATCCAGCGACCCCTGATAGGGTCCTCCGGCCAGCATAGCCCGATCTAGCGCGATGCTACCCACAACGGTCTTAACCCTTGCGCCGCCAGAAAGTTGCCCCGGTTCCATATACGCCGGATCTTCGTTCGAACTCCCCCGGTTGGCGGTGCAAGGCACTGCGGACGTCCCGATCTCGCTGCTTTCGGCGGTGTCTTGTCCCAAGCAGATCGCCCCTTCCGCCGCAGAATTGGATGCCGCCGTTCGGAGCCGTGTGAAGCCGCGCCAATTGCCAGGCCGCTGCATCGCAAGCTTGTAAGCAGTATTATGCACCAGAGGCCCGCCTCTCAGCACGGTCGGCGATGGAGCTAAATGCGAAGGTCAATCATCACGAACGGCTTGTTTATTTGCCTGATACTGGGCGGATACCTCATCCCTAATGCCGCTTGCCAGACCGCTGCTGACAAGCAACAGCCCGACGCCCAATCGGATACACGGGATTCCAAAGCGCAGGACAGAGCCGACGCGCAGCCGCTTACGGTCAGCGACGAGGTCATCCGGGAGGTGCTGGAGCCGTTGCGCCAGGGCATGGTGACGCAGAATCTCCAGATGGTAATGTCGGTCTTCGACCAGAAGGAGTTCAGCGATTACTCCGATCTGGAAGGCGAGTTGCGCGCCTTCTTTGAGCAGACTAGCGAGGTGCGCTTCCGCTATCAGATTCTGCAGGTTGCGGCGAATAAGAACCGCGGATCGCTGACTGCCGACATGGAGATGGACACACTGCCTTACGAATTCACCACGCTTCCGACGCGTCGCAGCGTGCAGATGCGTTTTCAGCTAGCGCTCGAAGCGAAGGGCTGGAAGGTAACCGCATTCACCCCGTCCGACTTCTTCAACGTGGACTTCAATGCCGCGGGTGCGCGATGAGCTTTGCCGAAAACTGCCTATGAAACGCGACTATCCTGAGCGTCCCATCATCGGCGTTGGCGCAGTGATCGTAGAAGGCGGACGCGCACTGCTGGTCCGGCGCAATACCGAGCCGCTACGCGGGGAGTGGTCGGTTCCAGGCGGCATGCTGGAATTGGGCGAGAAGCTGCGCGACGGCGTGCGGCGGGAGGCGCTCGAAGAGACCGGAGTCAGCATCGAACCGGGTGAGGTGCTCGATGTCTTCGATAGCATCTTTACCGACACGCTCGGCCGCACGCAGTATCACTACGTTCTAATCGACTACCTCTGCCGGCGCGTGTCCGGCGAGGCGAAGGCGGGTAGCGATGTAAGCGATGTGCGTTGGGTCAGCGCCGAGGCCCTGCCCGCCATGGGATTGCGGGAGTCGCTCGAACAGGTTATCCGCAAAGGCCTGGCCCGCGCGCGTGAAATGGTTGGGGAGGAGCGCTGAGCCGCGAAGAAATTGGAGGCTTGATGGAAGGGAAAAGTACCTGCACGAGCTTGCTGCTGGTTGTGCTGGCTCTCGCGGCCTGCGCCTCAGGGCAGGCGACATCGCCGGTCCAGCCGCCGAGCTCGGAATCACCCCCCGCCCGGACGGAACCACCGCCTAGCGTGCACGGGTCTCCGAATCTACCGGGGGCGCCGCCGTCGCCCGACATGGTCTGTTTCGGCTACGGGCCAAAATGGAGTGTGGAGTTCCTCAATGGCGAGGCACGGTACATCGGATTCAATGAGCCGGACCAGTATTTTCAGGGCAAGTTCTACTGGGCGCCGAACGACAACGACTGGAGCTGGCACCGTCAGGACGATCGAAATCCGCCGAAAGGGAAGTTTGCTTTAACCGCAAATGTCAGGAAAGCTGCGTGTCGGGATCCAGTTCGGAAGAGAACGTACCCATACTCGGCGCTGGTTAACTTGCCGCAAGGGGATATCGTGAACGGCTGTTGCCGCGAACTGCGACCGGGCGAGGCGCCGCTCAGCGGCCATGGTCTGACGCCGGTACCAAATTCCGAAAACCCACAGCCGCCGCAGGAGTAGCCAGCCGGCGCTCACGGGTCAAGCCGCATGTTTTCCTGTGCTCGATGAAACGCGTAGTCGCTTACATGCACCGAACCCTGGAATGGGCGGTTGATGTCGGCAACAGCGACCATTGACAACGCGATGAGAAGTGCAAAGGAAAATACCTGCAGCGCGTGAAGTTTGGTGCTGGGCGAGCCGAACATGCACGAGGAAACAATGGTTAGAGTTTCCCCGGCGATAAGCACCCACCAGAGCACGGCAGGAATCGTCGAGTTGCTTTGCAGCAACCGGGTGCGGCGATGCTCGGTAAGCGCGCTCAATTCGTACAGCGCGTGGTCTTCCGCCGTGATCTCGGTCGGCGAGGCGGTGCGCACCGACATCAATGTCTTCCACATGTTGGCATTGATGGCGACACTTTCTTGCGGTTCCTGACCCCGGGCCATGTGCGGCCAATCGTCATTTACTACCGCGTCGGCATAGGAGCGCGCCAGCTTCCGCATCTGGTCGCGCTGCGGCTCGGGCAGTCCCTCGGCGAGAAGGTACACATTCACCACCGCGCTGGCCTCCAGTTCGGCATTCAAGTCGGCGGCGCCAAAGGTCGTCCAGACGGTGTAGAGCATGAAGCCGAGGATGACCGCGTACGTGGTCCCCAAAATACTGAGTTGCCAGCCGATCAGGTCGTTATGATCGCGACGGGTCTGCCACGGCCAAATGCGGTCGAGCATCACCATGAAGGTGAGCGCGCCGACGACCGTGACCGCAACCAGGAAAATATTTTCCGAAGTATTCAGCATGGCAATGAGCTTCGGGATGGTTCCCTAGTTTACAGGCCGCGTGGCAGCTTGCGAAGAGAGTATTGAGTTTCATCCAAGGTTCCGCTGGCCGTTATGGGAAGTCGGCAGCCATTCGGCGTTCGCCCGAACCGGCGCCGGCCGGCTGCGACAGGTACTCACGACTGCCGGGCGCAGAGTCGCAGGATCTTTCCGCCATCAAAGGCGGGAAGCGGCAGCACACTGGAGGCAAACAGCATAAGGTTCCAAACGCTCACCAGCGGGCCGATGTGGGGCAAGAACCAGAACAGCGGTGCCAGCAGCAGGTTGGTGAGCATGCCGGCAGTCAGGATCACAACGTGGTACAGGGAATTTCCGGGGCGCTCGTAGCGAATGTATCCTCCCCACAAGCACAGCCCGAGCTCGTGAACCGGAGCGCGGTAATACCAGGCCGCCAGCGCGTGCCCCAGTTCATGCAGCAGCATGGAGAGCACAAAGAAAACCGTCAGCCAGACACTCTTGCCCAAGGGGAATACGCGATAGATGCTCGCAAAACACAAGCCGAGGAATATCCAACCGCCATATTTGATCTTCATGGGCGCAGCCCGGTCTGCAGAATCCTGAACGATCTGGCTGTCCAGGGCTGCTAAGACATAGAGCAGTACCAAGCAGTTAGCATTCCAAAGGTTCGGTGTAGCGGCGCAGCATTTGCGACTGCCGATTGCGGGCATTCAGCGCCTCTTTGAGCACGCCGAATTGCCGGGTTCGGACCAGAATTCTGGCTAACAGGAGTTCACTTGGCCTCGCAGTTCTGCTGCGGGACATGGGGTCTCTGGTGGCAAACGGGCTATCGCAGGTTACAGAAAAGAGAAAAGCGGGTGATAAATAAATTTCCGTCTGCGACGGGGATTACGGTTGGCTTCGAGCTGGTGCGTCACGAAAGTGCTGACTTTCTTCAAGTTTCCGAGGCATCTTTTTTGCAGCCTCCGGAAACAAATCACGTAGGACGAGGTGTGGTTCCCCTCGGCAGTCAAGGGTGTCCTTATGAAAAAAGCAGTTCTGTTTGTCGATGATCACGAGGTTCTGGCCCGCTTGAGCTGCGAAATTCTCGAAACCCAAGGCTATCGCGCGGTCAGTGCATATAGCGCGCAGGACGCTCTGGATAAGTTCAACCGCGAAAAATTCGATATCCTGGTCACCGACTTTCGCATGGAAGGTATGAACGGATTGGAGCTGGCCCGCGCGGTCCATGCACGTCGCCCCGACGTCCCCGTGATCATCGTCACCGGATATGGGCATATCGATGGCGGCGATGACGTCAATGTCTGCCTGTCGAAGGAGCAGATGTTTCCCGCGCTGCTGGAAAAGATCAAGACCTACCTGGGCGAAAGCGAAAAGGCACAATTGCGGTCACTCAAAACCGCATAGCTGCCTGTCCAGCGGAGCGCGACTTCGGAAGAGCCAGCTGTTATAGACGCCATTTTTCGAGGGCGCGTCTCCAGAGTCTGCCTGAGAACCAACTTTATTCCTTCGCCGCGGGAGCTTGGCATACGACAATCGAACCCCGAAGCCGGGGTCCCCGATTCGCGCCTCCTTTGCGCGAATTGGGTGGGTAGCGGAGTTCTGGGTAAGTGGGAAATTATCTGAGTCCCTTCAGGGACGGCATAGTTTTCGCGCAGACTCTCAACAAGACAATCGAATCTTCATTGTCCCGCGCCGGTGATGCGGTCCACCGCCGCCATCTCCTCGGCGCTCAACTGCCAGTCCGCAGCTTTGGCGTTGGCTTTCACCTGTTCCGGCTTGGTGGCGCCGGCAATCACGCTGGCTACCACGTGATGAGCCAGTAACCAACTGAAGGCCAGCTCCAGCAGAGTATGGCCGCGTTCGTTGGCGAACGCTTCCAACCGCTCCACAATTTCGAAGTGCTTGTCTTGCATATAGCGGTCGGCCAGGCCCCGATTTCTCGCCAGTCGCGATCCCTGCGGAGCACCAGTCTTGTTGCGATATTTTCCGGTCAGCATCCCGCTGGCCAGCGGAAAATATGGCAGCTCGCTCATCCCGTATTTCTCGATCAGGGGCAACTGCTCCCGCTCGCTCTTGCGCTCTAGCAAGCTGAACTCATCCTGGCTGGAGACCAGGCCGGTCAGCCCCTTCGACTGGATCGTGCTCTGCGCCCCTTTCAGTTGCGCGGCAGAAAAATTCGAGCAGCCGATGTAGCGCACCTTGCCGGTCTTGACCAGATCGTCGAGGGCGCGCAGCGTTTCTTCGATAGGCGTGTTCGGATCGGGATAGTGAATCTGGTACAAATCGATCCAATCCGTCCGCAGGCGGCGCAGGTTCTCTTCCACCTCCGCCAGGATGTATCCGCGCGAGTTGCCGCTCTTTTCGCCCAGCGCATTCTTCTTGGAGCCGAACTTCGTCGCCAGAACAATCCGCTTTCGCCGTTCGCCCAGCACCTCGCCGAGAATGTCCTCCGAGGTGCCGTAGCTGTCCGAGGTATCGAAAAAGTTGATGCCGGATTCGATAGCGCTGTCGATCACAAGCCGCGATTCGTGCACGTCCATGCCGGCGACAAAACCGAAGTTGTTGCATCCAAGCCCGACGACGGAGACTTCCATTTCCGATTTGCCGATTTTTCTGTGTTTCAAAGTAGGTCCTTTTGGCAGTTGCATTATCCTCGCCGACCGCGGGCGGCATCATGCACGACTGCAGTAGACTGCTGAAAAACTCGCCATAACACGTCGTTTGGGTAGAGCGAGCCTTCAGGCTCGCGTCAAAGTCGTCATCATCCTTAGGTTATCCCGAGCGGGCTTTAGTCCGAAAGGGATACGCTTTCCCGACTTTTTCACCAGCCTCGCTTGATCGTGCCGATAAGGCTATTATTTTGTCATCACGAGCCGACTTTAGTCGGCGAGGGATCTGCTGTTCCGAGTTTTCAGCAGCCGTGAAATCCGCACTGGCTTCCGCCTTTTCTGCTCTTCCCAGAAAACTGCCGACTGGCGATAATCATCCTACGGCCTGCAACAATGCGCACCGGAATTCTCAATCTTCTCTTGCTGCTGGTGTCCGCCGTTCCGCTGCTTGCGCAAGCGTCCAGTGAAACCATCACCATTGACGCCTCGGCGCCGTCCCATCCGTTTCCCCATTTCTGGGAGCAGATGTTCGGCTCCGGCCGCGCCGTGCTGAGCCTGCGCGAGGACTATCGCCGCGATTTGCGCGCCGTGCGCCAAATCACCGGCTTGCAGTACATCCGCTTCCACGCCATCCTCGACGACGATGTCGGCGTCTATGACGAAGACAAACAGGGCCGCCCGATTTACAACTTCTCCTACCTCGACGAGATTTACGACGGCCTGCTCGCCAACGGTGTGAAGCCGTTCGTCGAGTTAAGCTTCATGCCGTACAAACTGGCATCGCAACAGCACCTGCAGGCTTTCTGGTATCACCCCAATGTTTCGCCGCCCAGGGATTATGCGAACTGGGACGATATGATCACCGCCCTGGTGAAGCATCTCGTCGATCGCTACGGCATTGACGAAGTTGCGAGCTGGTACTTCGAGGTCTGGAACGAGCCGAATCTTGATTTCTGGACCGGCGCGCCGCGCCAGAAAACCTACTTTGAGCTGTACGACCATACTGCGCGCGACATCAAAGCGGTCAGCCCAAAGTTGCGCGTGGGCGGCCCGGCCACGGCGCAGGCAGCCTGGGTGAGTGACATGATCCGGCATGCCGATCAGGCGCATGTGCCGCTCGACTTCGTCTCCACTCACGTCTATGGCAACGACAAAGCCAGCGACGTCTTCGGCACCGGCGAGAACATTCCGCGTGATCAGATGGTCTGCCGCGCAGTCAGGAAAGTTCACGACGAGATCAAAGCGTCATCGCGGCCGGAAATGCCGCTCATCTGGAGCGAGTTCAACGCCGCTTATGACAACGAAGTCGCGGTGACCGACTCCGTGTACATGGCGCCATGGCTGGCCACGACCATCGCGCAGTGCGACGGCCTGACCCAGATGATGTCCTACTGGACATTCTCCGATGTCTTCGAGGAGCAGGGCGTGGTGAAGACGCCGTTCTATGGCGGATTCGGCCTGATCGCCGCCTACCGCATTCCGAAGTCATCGTTCTATGCCATGGAGTTATTGCATGGACTGGGCGACCAGCGTATCGAGAACAGCAATCCCAACGTGCTGGTCACGAAGGCGAGCGATGGCTCGCTGGTGCTGGCCGTTTGGAACATCGCCAATCCCGGCATCCACGGCGGATCGCGAACCGTCACATTGCAGTTCAAGGGAGTGCGCGCCGATGCCGGGGTGACGATCCAGCGCGTCGATGAAGACCACGGAAATACTCTCGCGCTGTGGCGGAAGATGGGCAGCCCGCGCTATCCCACGCACGCGCAGCTTCATCAATTACGGCACGAACCAACAGATCTCGGCGCGGAGAATGCAACGCTGAACCACGGCAGCCTGACGTTGCAGATCCCGGTTAACGGACTGGCCGTGCTGCAGGTGAGGTAGAATCGGCCGCCGCTACGTGCGGAAGAAATCCTTTATCGCCTGCCACATCACCTGCCCGCCAACGTCGGCGATGGACCGAGTGAGGGGAATGTCTTTGGGGCAGACCTCGACGCAGTTCTGCGCGTAGCCGCACTCCTGGATGCCGCCGTCGCCCATGAGCGCCTGCAGACGGTCGATCTTCTGACCCTTGCCCGTGGGATGGGCATTGAACAGCTTCACTTGCGAGATGGTCGCTGCGCCGACGAAGCCGGTCTTTTCATTGAACTGCGGGCACGCTTCCATGCAGCAACAGCAGGAGATGCAGCGCGAAAGGGGATATAGCTGCTCCTGGTCCTGTGCCGACTGGCGCGGGCCGGCGCCGAGATCGTAGGTGCCATCCATCGGTACCCACGCTCTCACCGCCTTGAGGTTCTCGAACAGCACGCTACGGTCAACCGAAAGATCGCGCACCACCGGGAATTTCGAGAACGGCTCCAGCGTGATGGGCTGCTTGAATTGATCGATCAGCGCCGAGCAGGCCATCTTGGCGTTGCCGTTGATGACCATGGCGCACGAGCCGCAGACCTCTTCCAGGCAGTTGGAATCGTAGGTCACAGGCGTCGTGGCTTTGCCGTCGCGCGTCACCGGTTTGGCAGCGATGTCCATCAGCGCCGAGGTGACGTTCATCCCCGGCCGGTATTGCAGCTCGAATTCTTCCCAGTACGGCTTCGACTCAGGAGTGTCTTGCCGCTTGATTCGCAGGATTACGGTTTTAGAATTAGCCATTGTCGTATGAAGCCTTCAGCCGTCAGCTATCAGCCGTCAGCCAAATCGGAACTCGCTTTTCGCCCTTCGCCAGAACAGTAAGACGATGTGTCATCCTGAGCGCAGGCGCGGTTCTTTTCCGCGCCGAAGTCGAAGGACCTCTATATCGTAATAATCGCCGAGTGGTGCCGTCCCTACGGGACTCAGCTCTCTAACTAACGTCCACCCAGCGCTGAAGCACTGGGCTATCTTCTGTCGTCCCGCTCCGCGGGACTGTATTCTCGTTGTTCTATCAGCCCGCCCAACACTCTTTGCAGCTATTCCGTTGCCGTACTGGTTCTTCGTTCAAAAGCTTCACACTCGGAACCGAACCTAGCCCCTGAACACAATGATCAGCAGTCACCATGATGACTAGCCACTATTCACTGACCACTAGCCACTGCTCCTACGTCGCCACGTCGTACCGTCTCGGCCGCGGCTTGATCAGCGACGTATCCACCGGTTCGAATTCGAAGCGCGGCTCGTCGGCATCGGCGGCAAAGTACGCCTTCGTCGTCTTCAGCCAGTTGGCGTCGTCGCGCTCGGGGAAATCCGGCTTGTAGTGCGCGCCGCGCGATTCGTCGCGCAGCGCCGCACCCTGGGTGATCACGCGCGCCAGTTGCAGCATGTTATAGAGCTGCCGGGCGAAGACAAACGACGTGTTCGCCCACATCGACTTGTCGCTCAAATTCACGTGGCGATAGCGCTCCAGCAGTTCGACCAGCTTGGCGTCGGTGTCCCGCAAATTCTTGTTGTAGCGGATGACGGTGACGTTCTTGGTCATGATCTCGCCCAGTTCGCGCCACAGCAGGAACGGGTTCTCGGTGCCCTCGTTTTTCATCAGCCGCGCGTTGATCTCTTCCTGCCGTTTGCGCTCGGAGTCGAAGACGTGCCCGGCGGGATGTTTTCCGCTCTTGATCACGTTGTGCGCGTAATTGACCGCATTCGGGCCGGCGACGAATCCGCCGTAGATGCACGACATCAGCGAATTCGCGCCCAGCCGGTTTGCGCCATGGATCGAGTAGTCGCATTCGCCCGCAGCATACAGGCCCTCGATGTTGGTCTTCTGATCGAAATCGACCCACATGCCGCCCATGGTGTAGTGCATGCCGGGGAAGATCTTCATCGGCACGTCGCGCGGATCGTCGCCGACAAACTTCTCGTAGATCTCGAGGATGCCTTCCAGCTTCTTGTCGAGGATCTTGCGGTCGATGTGCGTCAAGTCGAGATAAACCATCGGCTGGCCGTCGATGCCAAGGTGATGCTCGTAAACAACCTTGTGGATGGCGCGGGTAGCGATGTCGCGCGGCACCAGGTTGCCGTACTTGGGATACCACTCTTCCAGAAAATACCAGCGCTCGCTGTCGGGAATGCTCTTGGGATCGCGCTTGTCGCCCGGGTGCTTGGGCACCCAGACGCGTCCGCCCTCGCCGCGCGCCGACTCCGACATCAGCCGCAGCTTGTCTTCGCCGGGGATGCAGGTCGGATGCACCTGAATGAACTCGCCGTTGGCATAAAACGCGCCCTGCTGATAAAGCGCCGACTGCGCCGACCCGGTACAGACGACCGAGTTGGTCGACTTGCCAAAGATAGCGCCGACGCCGCCGGTCGCCATGATGACGGCTTCCGCGGGGAAGGTTTGTACCTGCATGCTGCGCAGGTCCATGGCGCAGATGCCGTGGCAGGCGCGATGGTCGTCGAAGACGCCGGAGAGAAACTCCCAAGCCTCGTACTTGCTTACCTTGCCCTCGGATTCGTAGCGCCGCACCTGCTCATCGAGCGCGTAGAGGAGTTGCTGACCGGTAGTCGCGCCGGCGAAGGCGGTACGGTTGTACAGCGTTCCTCCGAAGCGGCGGAAATCCAGCAGCCCTTCCGGCGTGCGGTTGAAGGGAACGCCCATGCGGTCGAGCAGGTCGATGATGCCCGGCGCCATTTCGCACATCAGCTTGGCCGGCGGCTGATTGGCCAGAAAGTCGCCGCCGTAGATGGTGTCGTCGAAGTGGATCCAGGTGGAATCGCCTTCGCCCTTCAGGTTCTTGGCGGCGTTGATGCCGCCCTGCGCGCAGACCGAGTGGGACCGCTTGACTGGAACGATAGAGAACAAGTCAACGTGGCCGCCCATCTCGGCAATTTTGATGGTCGCGGCCAGTCCTGCCAGTCCGCCACCCACAACGATGATTTTAGGATGAGCCATAGGAAAACCAGCAACTAGCAATTAGCGCTTAGCAATTAGTCGTGCTCGACATAGGGAACCTGATCCGCCGGGGTGGTTACGAATCCCCGCACGCTGTACAGCCCGATGCCCACCAGCAACACCGCGAGCAAGAAGCACACATATCCAAACTTCCGGCGCGCCTGATCGCCCACCGTCAATCCCCACTTGGCGGCGAACAACCAGATGCCATACGAGAAGTGCCACGAGGCAGCGACAATTCCCACCACATAGAGCGCCACTTTCCACGGGTTCTGGAAATCAAACCACACCTTGGAGAACGCGTTGTTGTAGCCGCCGCCCATCAGGTGTACGCCCAGGAAGCGCATGTCGATCACGTGGTATGCGATGTAGATGAAGGCGACGATTCCCGTCCAGCGCTGCGCCGTGTACATCCAGTTGCCGCTCCACGGATACTCGGTGACGTTGGAGTCGCCCTCGTACCAGATCCACAGTCCGTACAGCCCGTGATAGAGCAGCGGAATGAAGATGAAGACCCACTCCAGCACGTGCACAAACGGCAAGCTGGTCAGGAACTTCACCTGGTCGTTGTAAGCCTGCACCCCATTAGCTGATTCGGAATTGGAGATGAAATGCTCGATGAGGAACGCGCCAATGGGAACGATGCCGGAGAGCGAATGCAGCCGCCGCAGCACGAACGAGTAGCCATGGCCCGCTCGCAGCGGCGCTACTCCCTTGCGGACTCTGGTTGCGCTGGTTTCAATAGAACTGGCTGAGGAAGCCACGAAGCCGACTCCTTATGAACGCTTAGTTCCCACAACGCACGCCGCTGGAGCCTGCCCGAAGCGCAGCCGAAGGGCGCATGTTGAGTCTGGGGAGCATGGAAACAAACATTTTATTATCAAGTTCGCCGATAGCGCAGTCAACAAACGCGCGGCGACGCTAAAGCTTTTCAGGTGCAAACTAAAGTTACCGATGCTGCGGCGATGCGTCTCGACTCCACTTGCCGCTACCAGGCGGCATTGCGGCCCGCCGAGGTGGGCGATTCTCCGGCGGAACGAAAAGCAGGATAACGTTTCCACGAGCCAAGCGTTTGTGATTTTCGTCACAGGCTCGAATGATGTTTGCCGACGCCGGAGGTAATGCTTTGGATCGGGACACCGCTTCGGAGTCTGCGTGAGAACCTCTGACGTCGACGGTAACGGGTGGAGCACGCCTTCACAGGCTGCTGAAAAACTCAACTTGTGGGCCCGGATCGGGTAGAGCGGGCCTTCAGGCCCGCGTCTAAGCCGTTTACTTTTTCTCATTCCGAGCGGGCTTCGGCCCGCGAGGAATCCGGTTTGCAGGCTTTTTCGGCGGCCTGTTCAGGCGTGCAGGATGCAGCAATAAAAACCATTCGCGCTGTAGCGCCTCAGGTAATGCTTCTTAACCTCAGTGGCCAAAGCCGATCTCATTGCAGCATCCTGATTGCACCGCTGAAAGCCTGCCCTGAGCGAAGTCTAAGGGCGGTGCTACCCCAACCGCAATTCAAGCGCCGGGTGCCAAAACTGCCGTGATACAAACCGCACCGGCACCAACTACTATTGTGTTCGTCTCATGCTCATTCGCGAAAACGTTCCGCTTGCGCCGTTGACCACGCTCGGCGTCGGCGGCCCGGCGCGCTTCTTCGCCGAAGCCACGACCGAGGCCGAAGCGATCGAGGCGGTCGAGTTCGCGCGCTCGCTCGACTTGCCGCGGTTCGTGCTCGGCGGAGGAAGCAACGTCGTGATCGCGGACGCGGGATTCGGCGGACTGGTCCTGAAGATAGCCATCGCGGATTCATCCCGGTCCGCGACGGCAGGCAATAAGATCGTTTTCGATGTAGGCGCGGGTTGCGATTGGGATTCGTTTGTAGCGGAATCCGTCGCGGCCGATTGCGCCGGGTTGGAATGCCTCAGCGGGATTCCAGGCACGATGGGCGGAACGCCGGTGCAGAACGTCGGCGCTTACGGCCAGGAGGTCTCGCAGACTATTCAGCAGGTGCGCGCGCTCGACCTGCATTCCATGAACATCGTGATGCTGTCGAACGCCGACTGCGGTTTCCAATATCGCTCCAGCATTTTCAACACCACGGAGCGCGGGCGCTACATCATCCTGCGGGTCTGGTTTGCGCTCGAATCCAGTGGCGCTCCGGCGATCCGTTATCCCGACCTGGTGCAGTCTTTCGCCGGCCACCCTGCGCCCACGCTCGGCGAGGTACGAGACGCAGTGCGCACGATTCGCCGTCGCAAAGCAATGCTGATCGTTGACGGCGACGAGGACTCCCACAGCGTGGGATCATTCTTCAAGAACCCGATGGTCGCGCAAGCGGTTTTCGAAGAACTATCGCAGCGGCTCGCCTCCCGCGGACTCGAAGTGCCAAGCTATCCCGCTGCCGACGGCTTTCGTAAGCTGCCTGCGGCATGGCTCGTCGAGCACGCCGGATTCGCCAAGGGTTACGTGAAGGGCCGCGCCGGCATCTCGCGCAAACACGCCTTGGCAATCATCAATCGCGGCGGCGCGACGGCGGCGGAGATCATTGCGTTGAAAGACGAGATTCAGGCGCGAGTGTGGAACGAGTTTGGGATCAAATTAGACCCGGAGCCGGTGTTTGTGGGATTTTGATTGTTCGCAATTCGCAATTCGCAATTCGCTCTTCGCGGTTCGCGATTCGCGAGAGTTTTGATGATGTTCCATAATCGCCGCGCTCTGTATCAGAGCACCACTTCAGTCGCGCCGAGCCACAGCAGGAAAAGGCCCCGGGCTTCAGAGACTGTGTCGCGACCGGTGTCGCCGCGCTGCGGCTCGCTGCTCGCTCCCACTTCGAACGTGGGCTTACGCCCACGCCTAACCCCATTTCGCCGCTACGCGGCTGGTTTCATCGGTCTTCGTGCATTTTGTCCCACCACAAAATCTCGTTTCCGCTTGCGACGCAATCTCTTCAGCCCCTGCAAGGAAACCCACTCAGGGGCTGAAGCCCACATCTTTTCCGCCGTCGGACGGCACGGCTGAAGCCGTGCCCTGTTACAAATCGAGCTATGAGCTGACTGCTGATTGCTAATCACTAATTGCTAATTGCTAATTGCTAATTGCTGATTGCTAATTGCTAATTGCTGCTCGCTCGTAGGCATTCGCCACTCGCAGGCAAATCGAATCCGCGCCCGGACGGCTGGAAATCTGTATTCCCACCGGCAACCCCTGGCGCGTGCGTCCGCATGGAACTGACGTGCTAGGCCAGAACAGCGTGCTGAACGGCGACGTGTTCCGCAGCAGATAGCGCATTTCGAAAGGCCGAACATCTGGGATAGGCAACGCCTCCAGCTCAGCCAGCTTTGGCGCCGGCGCGGGAACGGTCGGGGTCACGATCACGTCAACCTGTGCGAAAACCTGTTCCGCCCGGGCGCGAAACTCCGCCAGGCGACGATGCTCGCGAATGTAGTCCGTCGCGCTGATTCCGGCGCATCTCTGAATGCGAAACAGTGTGCGCGGGTCGTACAGCTCCGGATGTCGGCTGACCATCTCTTCGTGATACTCGTAAATTTCCGCGTCGAAGATCGTGCGCGAGCTGTCGATAGCGACCTCGACGCGACGGAGCTGCGAAACCAGCTTGCCAAGCGTCTGCAATGCCGCTTCGACGCAGGCGGCAACGTCAACGTCCAGCTCGTCGAAGAAATGTTTGCGCGCGATGCCGACTTTCAGCGCCGCCACATCTTCCTGCAACAACGCCGCAAAGCCCGAGTTCACTGCCACCGCGTCCAGTAGGATCGCGGCATCGCGAACCGTCGCCGTCATCGGCCCTACGGCATCGAACGAGGTGCATAGCGGCACCACTCCCTTGAGGCTCACCCGGCCGGCGCTCGGGCGATGTCCCACAATGCCACACAAGGCAGCGGGACAGCGAACTGATCCCGACGTGTCCGATCCGAGCGCGGCAACGCACATGCCCGCAGCAACCGCGGCTGCCGAACCGGACGACGACCCGCCCGCGATCCGCTCCGCGTCAGACGGATTCCTGGTTGGCCCGAACGCGCTCACCGCTCCACTACCGCCGAAGGCGAACTCGTGCATGTTGAGCTTGCCGATCATCACCGCGCCTGCCTGTTTCAGTCGCCGAACAACCTCGGCATCTTCCGCCGGAACGCGGTCGCGATACTGATTGCTGGCTGCGGTGGTGCGCACGCCCGCCGTGTCGAACAGGTCTTTGAGTCCAATGGGAACACCGTGCAGTGGCCCACGATAATTTCCGGCGCTAATCTCCGACTCGGCCTCACGGGCCTGCTTCAGCGCCAGATCTTCTGTGACGGTGATGAACGCGTTGAGCCTGGGATTGAGCCGCTCGATTTGCGACAGGCACTCCCGAGTGAGCTCCACCGGCGAGAGCCGGCGGGTACGGATTCGTTCGGCAGCGTCGGTGAGGGTGAACATCAGAGGCGATGGTAGCACTGCAGGCTGGCCAGCGATCTTGTGGAACAGCGCGCAATGGCTTACGGCCGCTTGCGCTTTTTGTGACACTTCTCGCAGACGCCATAGATCTGGAAGGTATGGCGGGTCGGGGTGTACTTGTGCTTGCGTCCGATCTCCTGCTCGACGCGCTCGATCTCAGGCGAGAAGAATTCCACCGAACTGCCACATTCGGTGCACACCATGTGATGGTGATTGCGCCGCTGGTACTGGTGTTCGTAACGCGCAACGCCGTCATGGAAGGCGACTTCGCTGGCCAAGCCACACTCGCCCAGCAGCTTCAGCGTGCGATAGACCGTGGTGAAGCCGACGCGCTCGTCTTTTTTCTTGACCAGCCGGTAGAGCTCGTCAGTGGAGAGGTGATCGCGGGTGTCGAGAAAGGCGCGCAGGATGGCGTCGCGCTGCCCGGTGCGCTTCAATCCCACGCGTTTGAGATGGTCGTGAAATACGGCTTCGGCCTGGCGCAGCCTCTCGCGCGAGAGCGTGGGCTGATCGTCGATTCGTCTCTGGAGCATCGCCATGACCGCTCCGTCCAGGAAAACCGTACCGGCTGTTGCAAGCTAGTTGTCACCAGCATAGCACCGGCTCCCGCACCTGAACTCAACATCAATCGCTAACCCCTAATCCCTGCTCTTTTGCTGCGATCGCCTCGCCGACTCTCTTCGCCATCGCCCATTTCAGCTCGTCGATGCCCTCACCGGTGACTGCCGAAATCGGAAACAGCTCGATCTTCTTGCGCTTGCAATAACGCTTCAGCTTCGCCAGCTTTTCCTTGTTCACGATGTCCATTTTGGAGGCGACGACGATTGTCGGTTTCTGGTCCAGACCGCTGCCGAAGTTCGCCAGCTCGCGCGTGATCACTTCGTAGTCCTTGACGGGATCGGGCCGTCCGCTGGCGTCGGAAACATCCACCAGGTGCACCAGAAATCGCGTGCGCTCGATGTGCCGCAGGAACTGCGTGCCCAGGCCGGCGCCTTCGCTGGCGCCTTCGATTAGCCCGGGAATATCGGCTACCACAAAGCTCACATCATCCGGCGGCTCGCCCACCACCACCACTCCGAGATTCGGCTGCAGCGTGGTGAACGGATAGTCGGCGATCTTCGGGCGCGCGGCCGAGATGCGCGAGATCAGCGTGCTCTTGCCGGCATTGGGGTAGCCGACCAGGCCGACATCGGCGAGCAGCTTCAGCTCCAGCCGCAGCTCGCGCTCTTCACCGGGCCGGCCCTCTTCATGCTCGCGCGGCGCCTGATGAGTGGCTGTGGCAAACTGCGCGTTGCCGCGTCCGCCGCGTCCACCGCGCGCAACGACAATGCGCTCGTCCGCGTGCGAGAAGTCGTGCACCAGCTCGCCCGTAATCTCGTCGTACACGATGGTTCCCACCGGCACCTTGAGCACGATGCTCTCGCCTTCACGGCCCGTCTTGTTGGAGCCTTCGCCGTGCCGCCCGCGCTCGGCCTTGTATTCCGGATTGAAGCGGAAATGCACCAGCGTGTTGTGGCGCTCGCTGGATTCCATAATGACGTCGCCGCCGCGACCGCCGTCGCCGCCGGAGGGACCGCCGCGGGGTACGAACTTCTCGCGCCGGAAGGCCATGCAGCCGTTGCCGCCGTCGCCGGCCTTCACTCGAATTTTGGCTTCGTCAACAAACATGAAGAAGCAGCAGGCAGCAGTCAGTCGTCAGCCGTCGTGAGGACTCGCCTATCAAATCCTAGTGTAGTGCGTCACTGAAATTGTGACTTATCCGAGTACGGGTTGTATCAGGGCACGACTTCAGTCGTGCCGAACGGGGCGCAGAAATATGTGGGCTTTAGCCCCTGCGCCCACAGTTCAGGGGCTAAAGCCCAAGGGAAAATGATGGTTTTCGGCACGGCTGAAGCCGTGCCCTGATACAAACCTCGAAAACTTATGTGAACAGATTCCGACGCACTACAGTAGTTTAACCGCGGGGCTTCAGATGAAAAGGTCGGATGCGTTGCATCCCTGTCCAGAACGTTTGGACTGATCTTAGCCAATGGCTGACTGCTGATTGCCAAGAAAAAACATGCGACCCAAGGCCAGCCACCTCGGGTCGCCAATGAGACACAGGTTTCGCGTCCTAGTGACGGCGGTGCAGCTTCCCTCGCTCAGCCCAGAGCAATGGCGATGAACGCTGACGTGTCGCGCAGTTGCGCCGCTTCGGAGGTACAGACTCGGAGGAACGAACTCGGAGCCTCGTGGCCCGAGGGTAGTCCGTACAAAGCCACGCCAGGGCCCAAATGCCTTAACGATTGCGACCTCCCAGCCCGAGCGCGAATCCACGCCCGGAAATGACCCGGACCGTGTCCCTTCTCCATTCCGCTGACGCAATGCGTCTTTGGAAATCGAAGTGGCCAACTCGGCCCGAATCGCCTCTCATCGCTAACAGGACGTCAGCAACCCGGAAGCGGCACAGAGACAACTTGTGCCTCGATTCGTGCAAGCATGCCTGAAAGTTGCGCAACTCTCAAGTGTAAAAATCCGGCTTCTGCATATTTCATATGCAAGGTTGAGCATTTGCTGTGCAAATCTCGTCCCGAAAACCGGAAATCCGGTGTTCTGACTCTCGCCCGGAGCATGTTCATCATGTCGCGTGAACCAGGGCGCTCATCCATTACGCCGGAATCCTCCTATCTCTGACGCCAGCCGGAAGCAGGATAGCTGCACGTTTGGGCGATCCGTCCGCAAGAATCTATACGCACAAATGCGAATGTAGATGATGCTTTCGCTCTTTGGGAGGACACTAAAAAGGGGAAGGAGCTTGCCATTAGAGCCGCAAAGTCGTTTCCCTTGGGTGGCCGTTCTGTATGCCTGCCTTTTCGTCGTTCTGGGGATCGGCTACATATTCCTGACCCGCTGAGCAAACATGGACACAATAACGCTTCGTGTAATCGCAGCAATCGTTGCTTTCCTTGTCTTTGGCGGTTTAGTCGTACGCAACAAGAAAAAGGAATGACTCCAGCCACAGATGTGGAATCAGGCGGTTTTCCTCCACCGCCTCTTGCGTTCCCGCGTTTTCTTATCCCCCGCTGCCCGCCTGAGCAACTCTCCGTGAGACTGTGAGCACTCAAATTTCCATGCGGAAATGTGAAATCCGGTCTCCGACCTTGCAAATCGGCGTTTCACAACCGGTTAACGACTTTGTCACTCCCGCCCCATCCGGCTTACGTTTATGCTCGCACGTATGGCCGTGTCGGTAACGGTATTGGCGAGCGGCAGCAAAGGCAACTGCACCCTGGTCTCGAGCTCCGGCACGCGTTTGTTGATCGATGCCGGCCTCTGCTGCCGGGAGCTTCTCCGCCGATTGCTGCTCAGCGGCCACGACCATGGCGGCATCGACGCCATCCTCATCACTCACGAGCACACCGACCATATCGGCGGCCTGCGCGTGCTCGCGCGCAAGCTCAAGGTCCCGATTTACATCAGCGCTGCCACGTACCAGGAGTATCAACGCTGCGCCCGTGACGCCAACGGCCATCGGGTCAGCCTCGACCGCTGCGAGCATTTCAACTCCGGCAGCAGCTTCCCGATCGGCGACATCACCGTAACCCCGTTCACCATTCCGCATGATGCTATCGACCCGGTCGGATTTACCCTCAGCGCCGACGGGGTCAAAGTCGGCATCTGCACCGATCTCGGCTACATGCCGGCCAGCGTGCGCGATCATCTGCGGGCCTGTCATGTACTCATGATCGAGTCCAACCATGACCTGGAGCTGCTGCGCGGCGGTCCCTACCCGTGGAGCGTGAAACAGCGGGTGATGAGCCGCGTCGGTCACCTGTCCAATGACGCGCTCGCGGATTTCCTCACGACCGACTATGATGGAAACGCCGAGTTCCTCATTCTGGCGCATCTTTCGGAGCAGAATAATCATCCGGAGATTGCGCGCATGTCGGCGGAACGTGCGTTGGGCAAGCAGCGCGATCTTCTACGTAACCGCGTGCTGTTGGCTGCCCAGCACCAGCCGCTGCCGGCGCTTCACCTGTAGGAAGGGCTGCAAGCGGCTGCTTGCGGCCGCCCGGCCGTTCGGCTTCAGCGATGGCAAAGTGCATTGACCCTATCGTCGGCAAAATCCTGGCCGGGTGGCGCTACGATATCTCCGGTCTTGCGCCTGAAATGCGCGGCGACTATGAGGCCCATCTGGCCGAGTGCCCTTTCTGTCACTCCCGGCAGCGACTGCACCGCGGCATCGATATCGGCCTGATGGCGCTGGCTTCGGCTTCCATGGTGGTCTTCCTGCTGGCCTATGGCGTAATCCGCCACTTTCATCCGAGGCATGCCTTCTGGCTGGAAATCGGCGCCCTCGGCGGATTCCTGCTGTCCATGCTGGTGTGGCTGGTGGTCGCCCTGGTGACGCCGGCTCCCCTCGTCGTGAAGGATGTCGCCCTTATCGGTGCCCGCCGGGGATTGGAACACCTGCCGGAAGAAATCCGCGATCGCATTCCGGAAGACTTGCGGCTGAAGATTTCGGGGCAGAGCTAGCGGCGAGCCGGCCGCGAGTGGCAATGAGTTACACTGCATTGCTCATGGCCAGCGACGATCTTGGCTTCACTCCCGCGGAGTTGCGCAAACTGCGGCGCCTGAAGGACCCTCACGGCATCCAGCGCTACCTCGACGATCTGCCCTATCACCTCGGCGATACGGCTTGGTCGCCCCGCCGCGTTCTGCGCGAGCAGACCGCACATTGCTTCGAGGGCGCCATCTTTGCCGCGGCCGCCCTGCGCGCCAACGGCTACCCACCTCTGATCGTCGACTTTGAGGCCGAGCACGACACCGATCACGTCGTCGCCGTGTATCGCGTTCGCAGCCACTGGGGCGCCATCGCCAAATCCAACTACACCAGTTGCCGCTATCGCGAGCCGGTTTACCGCTCCCTGCGCGAGCTGGCCATGAGTTACTTTGATACCTACTTCAACCTGCGCCGCAATCGCACCATGCGGACGTTCTCGCGCCCCGTCAATCTGAAGCGCTTTGACCCCGAGCAGTGGATGACTACCGAAAAGCCGATCTGGTTCATCGTTTATTATCTACTCGAGATCCATCACTACAAGCTGCTTTCGCGCGCCATGGTCAAGGGTTTGCACCGGGTGGACGAGCGGACTTTCAAAGCCGAAACGCTGGGCAAGGCTTACAAGCAGAAGACGACGTTCGGCTAGTGTTGTGCATCGGAAATTTGCTTCACATGACGTTTCGAGATTTGTATCAGGGCACGGCTTTAGCCGTGCCGAAAAACATCATCTTCACCTCGGGCTTTTAGCCCCTGAACAGCGGGTGCAGGGGCTAAAAGCCCACTTACTTCTGGTCCATCCGGCACGACTAAAGTCGTGCCCTGATTCCACCCGTGCCCGAACACGCGACGACTTCAGACGCACTGCACTAGCCCTGCGAGACATTACAATCGAGATTCGGTGAAAAAATATCCGGGCCATTCCAGCTGGATGCTTCCCCGGGGCCGGAGAAATTCTGTGCGCTACGTCATCCTGATCCTCGCCATTCTCGGAGTCGTTGTCTCGTCGCTTGCCTTGAAGGTGCACTATGACGATCCCGGCAAGGAGCCGTGCAGCATCAACGACAAATGGGATTGCGGCGTGGTCAATCACAGTCCCTATGCGATGCTCTACGGCGTGCCCGTCGCGGCCGTCGGCATTGCCGGTTACATATTCATTGGCGGGCTGGGCTTGGCGCGGCGCAGGGCGTTGCTGCTGATCTTCGTGCTCGTGGGGCTCGCCTTCGCTCTTTATCTCAGCAACATCGAAGCGCACGTGCTGGGCGTATGGTGCCTCTACTGCGTGATATCGCAAGGAATCATCGCTCTGCTTGCCTTGCTGTCGGCGATCTGGCTGGCATGGCCCAAACTTCGGGCGCGGACATCTTAGGCACCGCTGGAAAGCGTCGCTCTGATGGCTGGGCACGTAGCGGTCTCTAACTAAAGCGCCGCCCTAGGTGACCCCGCTCAGCAGCAAACGCAGTCCCGGCCGCTGCGCTTGGCCTGGTAGAGCGCCGCGTCCGCATACTGCATCAGCTTCTCGACCGAGCAGACCAGCGAGTTGGCAGTCGCGACTCCAATGCTCACCGTAATGGTCACGTCATGTCCGGGCGTGCGAATGGGCGTGGACGAGATCGCCAGACGCAGCCGGTCAGCGAATTGCTGCGGGTGTTCGCTGCCCAGTTCGGCCGCGGCGACCAGAAACTCCTCACCCCCGTAACGTCCCACAATGTCATAGACACGAACGGCTGTCGTGAGGCGCTGCGCCACCTCGTGCAGCACGACGTCCCCGGCGGGATGTCCCAGTTCGTCATTGACGCATTTGAAATGATCGAGATCGATGAGAAAAATTGAAAGCGCGCTCCGCTTGCGGTGCGCCCGTTCCACCTCGGAGTGCAAAAGCTCGAACAGCGCTCCGCGGTTCCAGATTCCCGTCAGCGGATCGTGCGTAGCCTGAAAGCGCAAGGCTTCCTGAGCTGCCAGCAAGCGATCCTGAAGCTTGATCATGCGTTCGCCGACTCGCATCCTGGCGAGCAGCTCGTGCACGTTGAACGGCTTGGTGAGGTAATCGTCTGCTCCGGCTTCCAACCCCTCGACAATGTCGGCCTTGGTGCTTTTGGCGGTGAGCAGCAACACATATTGATACCGCTCACCCGCGCTGGCCCGAAGGCGGCGGCAAACCTCAGGCCCGGCGAGCCCGGGCATCATCCAGTCCAGCACCAGCAGCCGCGGCGCATCCGCCGAGCTGGCATCCTCCAGTGCACGCACACCGTCGTTGACCATCTGCACGTCGTACCCTTTGCTCGACAGGAAATGCTCCAGCGCGCGCCGGTACACCGGATCGTCTTCGGCTACCAGAACGCGGCCACCGGCATTTGCGCGTGTCTCCAGCGCCAGCTCGGGCGGAAATTCACTGCAAGCGAGTGCCATCGTTCTGTTCTCCCGCCGAGCAGATCATGACCTGGCGCAGAGCCTCGATGTAAGCCATCAGCTGCGCCACCAGGGCAGCCGCACGTTCGGGATTAAGCGTCAGACAAGCCCGTTCTACTGCCGACGCCAACGCCTCGCCATCGGACGCGCCCAGGTATCCCAGACTGCCTTTCAGCGAGTGGGCCGCCTCCCGCAACCCGGTGAAGTTCTTCTGCGAGAGCGATTGCGTAAGCCGGGCGGCAAACTTCGGATATTCTTCGAAGAAGATCGCAATCAGCTCCACCAGCAGTGGCTTGTCGCCTCCTACTCGTTCCAGTGCGGCAGCGTAATCCCAACCGGTAGGCATAAAGGCGCGGGCACTGCCTCCTTTGTGCGGCGAGCTCCGGGATCAGCAGTGCGGAGCGGCCAACTCGCTATTTCCATCGGCAAAAAGAGAGCAGTCTTGATAAGAGGAGTACTACCAAGCGGAAGGGAGACCGTCACCAAGTTCGGCGGCCAGCGCCCACTCGATATCGCGCATCTTTTCAGCAGTCAGTTTCTTGCTCTGGGAAGTTATGTAGAACACATCATGCGCCACCGGACCTTCGGTATCGATGAGGGCGACCTCGATGCTGCAATTCTCGGCCGTCAGGGTGGAGCTGATGGTATGCAGCAGCCCGGGACGGTCCTGTGTGACAACCTCCAGCAGCGTGCTGCGGGTGGAGCATTCCTGGTCGTAGCGGAGCCGCGTCTCTACCGTGAGCTTTACCGGCCTGTGATCGGACTTGAGCCGCGCCTGCAGCAGCGGTTCCAGTGGGGCTTCACTCGTCAGAATGTCGCGGACCGATCGCTGGAAGCGCTCCCGCTCGGGAGGGTTCAGCTCCAGAGTGCGGAAGCGGTCCTTGAAGTAGAAGCTGTCCACGATGACGGCGCCGCGATTGGAAAAAGCGGCAGCCCGCGTGATGTCCATCCCCCACGCATAGAGTATCCCCGCGATCATGCTGAACAGGCCCGCGCGGTCTCCGGTAATGACGGTCAGCTCATATTGTCCGCTGCCGGGCCGCAGATCGAGCTGCACCGCTTCCAGCGGCAAACCCATGGCCATCTCTAAGTGCCGGATCACCTGTTCGGGCGAGTGCGACAGCACGTAGCGTTGCGGCAATCCGTCGAGGAAACTCAGCAGCTCGCAGCGGCGCTCCGGCAGTAATGCCAGGACTTTATTAATCGCTGCGTCGGAGACGTCCGCGTCCAGGCGCTCGGCGTCGGCGCTTTGGTCGAAATGGTTCGCCACCCGGGTGTACAGCCGCCACAAGTTCTCGGCCTTCCACGGTGTCAGCGCCTCGGGATTTACCGCCTTGATGTCCGCCAGCGTCATCAAGGTGAGCATCTTGAGCCGCTCCGGCGTGCCAATCTTTGCCGCCAGTTCGCGGATGGTCGCCGGATCGTAAATATCGCGCCGGCGCAGCGTCGATGAGATCTCCAGATGGTTGGCGACCAGGAAGTGCACGGCTGCGGCATCCTCCTTCGGCAACTGCATGCGGTCGAGCGCAGCGTCTGTCAGTTGCAAGCTGCCGTGTACGTGGTCCGCGCCCTCCAGTCCCTTGCCGGCGTCATGCAGCAAGAGCGCCAGGAAGAGCAGCTCCGGCCTTTCCAGTTCCGCAAACAGTTCTGCGAACGGCTGCAGCGAAGCGTCTTCGGCATCCCCCCGCAGCCTATGCAGCACCTCTATCGCCATGAACGTGTGTTCATCCACCGTGTAGCGGTGATAGAGGTCGCGCAGTACGAGCACGTCGATGGCTTCAAACTCTGGAACCGCCCGGGTCAGCAGTCGCAGCGAATGCATGGCGCGCAGCGCGTCGGCGGCCTGAGGCAGCACGAGGATCTCGCGCAACTGCAGCCAAAGCTGCTCATCCTGGGGCATCGTCTCCGCCAGTCGGGAATGAGCTCCGTGCAGCCGGCGTTCGGTATCGGCGCTCAAGGCAACTCCGTGACGCGCCATGAACGCGAACAGTCGCAACACGGCCGCAGCTTCGCGCGCATCTGCCGCCTGCTGGAAATACACGCGCCCGTCCACCACCGAGAAATCACTGTTGGAGACGCGTCCCCGCCAATGCTGAAACGAACGGTAGAGGGATGACCGCGTCTGAGAGACCTGCGCCATCAGTTGCGAGCTGTTGCGCTCGATCGCCTTGGCATGCCGGAAATACAGCCGCATCCATTCGGCGGGTGCTACCGGCCCAAATCCCGTCGCAATGCCGCGCGCTGCCAGTTCTTCCTGCGCCGCCCAGGTAATGGAGTTGTCATCGCGGCCATGCCGATAATGCAAATGGCAGCGGGTCGAGCTGAGGAATTCCCGCGCCTCCAGCATCTCGCTCTGCGCGGAACTCGGCCGCACGCTGACCAGCTCGGGGTGACGACCCGAGCTGAGCGCGTTGATCATCGCAATCCACTGCGCCACGTGGCAATCGCGCAGCCCACCGGGGCCGTCTTTCAGGTTCGGCTCGAGATGAAAGATGGTGTTGCCGAAGCGCTGGTGCCGCGTCCGAGTCATCTCGCAGAGGCGCTGCAGCAGCGAATCTGATTCGCGAGCGATGGTTTGCGGCAGAACGAAGCTATGTAGCCGCTCGAAGAGCACGCCGTCGCCGGCGAGCAAGCGGCAATCCAGCAATGAAAGCGTGAACTCCAGGTTCTCCTGATCGTAGCGTCCGCAATCCGCCAGGGTCCTGGTGCTGGGGCTGACCCGCAGACCGCAGTCCCACATTGTCTGACAAAGGCTGCTGACCGCAGCCTTGACGCGCTCGCGGCCCGGGTCGTCCTGGGTCAGGAACAGCAGGTCGATATCCGAATAGGGAAAAAGTTCGCTGCGGCCGAAGCCTCCAACCGCGATCAGCGCGCAGCCTTCGTTTCCCGATTCAGCGAAGTACTGCTCCCACAATGTCAGAGTCAGCGAATCGACCAGCCGCGTCCGGCTGCTGAGCGATGCCAGACCCGAACCAACCGCCTCAAAGTCACGCTGAATGCGCTGCGACTCCTGGCGATAGTGATCGCGCAAAGCGAATAGCGACGCGCCTCCGGCTGTGGATCCGGGTAGATCCGGCGACGCCGATGGTTGCGACGCCGCACTCATAGCGCGTTCTCGCCTCGCTCATCATTGCGGATGCGAATGGCATCGTCGATGCGCGCGAGAAATATCTTGCCATCGCCGATCTTGCCGGTGCGCGCGGCATTGGTAATGGCCTGAATCGCGCGATCCACGATCTCGTCGGCCAGCACCATTTCCAGCTTCACCTTGGGCAGCAAATCGACGGTGTACTCACGGCCACGATAGAACTCGGTGTGGCCCTTTTGCCGGCCGTGGCCACGCACCTCGGTCACGGTCATGCCTTCCACGCCAATCTCGATCAGGGCGTCCTTGACGGCTTCGAACTTCGCAGGTTGTATAACGGCTTCCAGTTTCGTCATGTTCGAATCTCTACGGCAGAGAAGCTTCCCAGTAATAGCCTTCCTCGCCGTGCTGCGTGAGGTCGAGGCCCTGCACTTCGTCCTCGGCCGAGACGCGTACGCCGAGCACAAAATTGACGATCTGCAGAATGACGTAGGTGCCCACCGCGGCGAGCACGATTGCGATCAGCACGCCCACGAACTGGTTTCCGATCTGGCGGAAATTGCCGTCGACCATGCCGGAAGCCAGTGTGCGCCCCTGGGCATCTTTGAAGATCGGATTCACCGCGCTGGTGGCAAAGACGCCGGTCAACAGCGCGCCCAGCGTGCCGCCGGCGCCGTGAACACCGAAGGCGTCCAGCGAATCGTCATAGCCCAGGCGGGCTTTCACCACCGCGACCATGAGGTAGCAACCCACGCCTGCCAGCAACCCGATCAGCAGCGCCGGCATCGGGCTCACAAATCCGGCGGCAGGAGTAATGGCGACCAGCCCGGCCACGGAACCCGAGATCGCTCCCAGCACGCTGGGCTTGCCGTTGCGAATCCATTCCGCTCCCGCCCAACCGATGGCTGCGGTGGCGGCCGCGAAGTGGGTGGCAACGAATGCGCTCGTCGCCAGGCTTCCGGAGCTCAGCGCGCTGCCCGCGTTAAATCCAAACCACCCCACCCACAGCAAACATGCGCCGATAAAGCTAAGTACCACACTGTGGGGCGGCATCGGTTCTTTGGGATAGCCCACGCGCTGGCCCATAAACAGGGCGCATACCAACGCCGAAACGCCGGAGGTAATATGCACCACCGTGCCGCCGGCGAAGTCGAGCGTGGGGAAGCGTCCGCCGAGACTGGCATTCAGCAACCCGCCCTTGCCCCAGACCATGTGCGCCATCGGCGCATAAACCAGCAGCGACCACAGCAGCATGAACATCAGCATCGCGCTGAACTTCATACGCTCGGCAAACGCGCCGCAGATCAGCGCCGGCGTGATGATCGCGAACATGAGCTGATAAATCATGAAGGTCTGCTGCGGAATGGTGGCCGCGTAGTCGGCATCGGGCGCGGCGCCGACGCCGTGAAGAAATGCGTGCTCCACGCCGCCGATGAAGCTGTTGCCGGAACCGAAGCAGAGGCTATAGCCGATGATCGCCCACAGCAGCGTGATGAGCGCCATCATCGCGAAGCTTTGCATCATCGTAGCGAGAACGTTTTTCTTGCGCACCAGCCCGCCATAGAACAGCGCCAGACCAGGGCCGGTCATCAGCAGCACCAGCGCCGAGCAGGCCAGCATCCACGCGTTATCAGCGGAGCTTTTGGCATCAGCGATCTGCGCCTGCAAGGCGGCGATGCGGTCGGTTGGCGCTGCGGCCGGCGCCGATTGCGCGGCCAGCACTCCGCCCAGAAGCAGGATCAGGAGAAACGGCGAACATTTTCGGAACAACCGCATGCAGAACTCCCAGAAAACACACGGAATAGGTTCAACTGCGATGAATCTGAGACCCGCCCGGCGTGGTGCCACTGCGGAACAATGAGTATCCGCGCGTAGCCGTATGGCGGTAAGTAGTTGATACGCGACTTTGCCGCATATGAGAAATTCAAAGTATTTATGAGCGGGATTAGTTTGCATTATCACCATCGGAGTCCGCGCAACACATTGACAACGCAGGAGCTAAAGAGGCCGTGTCGCGAGCAGCAAACGGAATCGTAGTTGGATGCAGGTGCAGAATGCACTAAACGCGATGGCTGCAAAGAAACGTCCACGACTATTAAGGCGGAAGGGCACGGCGTTACAGGCCGCCGAAAAACTCAGCGTGACACGTTGTTCGGGTAGAGCGGGCCTTCAGGCCCGCGTCGAAGTCGTTTATTTTTCTCCTCCCGAGCGGGCTTTAGCCCGCGAGGGATCTGCTGCTCGAAGCCTGTTTAGTGGTAGCGAAAGTTGGCCCTGGGAAGCGGCTTTAGCTCGGGCGCCGCGACTAAAGCCGCACGTGGTCGTTATTCGATTTCGCCGGGCCGAAGCCCGGCGCTTCCACCTGGCGAACGAGCATCGCTATTGCCAGACGGAGTATTATTTTTCTAGCTGGGTGGTGGGGGTTTCGATGTTCAGGATCATCACCGTGGAACGCGAATACGGCGCAGGCGGCAGCCTGGTGGCCGCGGAATTGGCGCGCCGCAAGGGATGGCAATTGCTGGACCAGCAGCTCACGTGCGAAATCGCCAAGATGGCGTCCGTGGATGAGCAAGCGGTGGCGAGACGCGAAGAAAAATGCGATCCGCTGCTGCATCGGCTGGCCAAGGTTTTCTGGCGGGGAAGTTACGAGCGGTCGTTGCCCATTTCCGAGGAGACGATTTTCGGCGCAGACGAACTGGTCGAGCATGCGCGTAAGGTCATCGAAAAGAAAGCGGAGCAGGGAAACTGCGTCATCGTCGGACGCGGTGCGCCATACATTCTGAGGGCGCGCCCGGATACGTTTCACCTCTTCGTGTACGGCTCGCGCGAGAAGAAGATCCGTCGGCTCATCAAGCTGAAGATGAACGAGAAGGATGCGACCGAGATGGTCGACACCATCGACCGCGAACGAGCAGCTTTTGTGCGCAAGTACTTCAATGCGGAATGGCCCTGCCGCCGGCTCTATCACCTGATGTTGAACTCCGACCATGGCATCGAGCACGTCACCAATATTGTGCTGGCGACCATGGACTCTCTGGAGCGGCAAGGCAAGGGCGAACCTCCCGGCAAGCATGTCAACCTCGAGCCGGTCCGCCAGCAAATAGTCTGATCAGGCGAGCTATCCACCGGCTGCGCAACTTTTCCTGAAAATGCGCATTGTCACACACCCCCTGTGACGGCTGCGCTTGCGGTCTTCTTTGCCGCGGCTAGACTGAGGCTACGCGTGATTGCCTGACGCAAGGAGGGCCTACATGCGAATCTCTCCCCAGAAGTCCGCGAGCGTTGCGGAAAACATCGAAAAGAGGCTTGCGAGAACCGTCTCCGGCGATTGGGGAGAATACTGCCGTCTTTTTGTAGATTCTATTGACGTTGCGGGTCCAGGACCCGCCACAAGCCTCTTTGGGAGGTGCTATGCCGCTGAACAAAGTCAAAGCATTTCTGGACACACATGGCGTGAAGTACGTCGTCATCTCTCATTCCAAGGCGTACACGGCCCAGGGTATCGCTGCCATCTCGCATATATCTGGCCGCAAACTCGCTAAGAGCGTGATGGTCAAGCTCGATGGCGATCTCGCAATGGCCGTGCTGCCCGCCTCTTACCACGTTGATCTGGAGGCGTTGCGGACGGCAACCGGCGTGCTCACCGCGGAACTGGCGACCGAGCGTGAGTTCAAGCAGGCCTTCCCGGATTGCGAAACCGGGGCGATGCCGCCGTTTGGCAACCTGTACGGCATCCCCGTCTACGTCGATGAAACTCTGGCGGAGGACCGTGAGATTGCCTTCAATGCCGGTTCACATTATGAGCTGATCAAGATGAGTTACCGCGACTACGAGCGCCTGGTGAAACCGGAGGTAATGGAGTTCTCGTCAGCACGCGTGGAACACGCAATGGCGTGACCGCGCTCCTGTGGCGAGGCGGCGCAATGTGCCATCTTTCAATGACCCTCGTGAGATGCCCGTTGCGCCGCCGCTTCTCGAGTTTGCAGACGGCGGCCTGTGATCGGATAAATGCGGGGAACCGATCTGCCTTCTGACCTGGCGTCGGACAGGATCGCCGCTCCAAAGCCGGCGAGGGCCGCGTCTGCGCTTTCTTGTCTTCCCGCGAGTTGCCGAGCTTTCCGCATCAGATCCGTCCAGCTGCTTCTTGTCCGACGCGTTTCGTTCCGTCTGTTCGCCACGGATACCACGGGAGCACAGAGTGTTCTTGAGATTGGATTTGCCTCCGTGTCCCCAGTGGCCTCCGTGGTGAAAAAAGAGACGCGAGAGTGAAGAGGAATTTTTTCTTGCGAAAGGCTACGCGGCACTTGCGCATACCGCGAACTGTTTGGTATAAAAGAGAAGTCAGCAGGGAGCGTTGCTGTCGCCTGAAGAGACGGAGATTTTTGAGTCCTTTGGCTTGGCCAGGCGTCTAACAGATAGCGCTTCTAATAAGCTGCCCCGGCCACGGGGCTGGATGCCGGGCCAAGATGCTCGGCAGGGTTAGCGTAATCGCCAAACCTCCAGAACAAGATCTTTAACTAATTCGAACGCTCTGGTGCCTTCGTGCGCTGAAATATTTGCCAAGGCAGGCCGGAGCGGCATGTTGCGCGTTTTGCTTTGCGTGAAGAATCGTTTCACCACGGAACACACAGAATTTTTCAAATCTAAAATTCTTTCGTGTATTCCGTGCTTCCGTGGTGAACAGAAGCGTTGAGCGCCCGGTGCTC
>CAWGFZ010000001.1:87500-310748 GCA_963821995.1 uncultured Acidobacteriaceae bacterium
ACGGATCTTGCGCAAGTCGCTTGACGCCGAACTTTGGGCAGAACGCAAAACAACGCTGATGCTCAACCCGCCCAGAGTGGGACGCCGTCAAGGCGGAACGATTTTTGACAACTGAATAGCATTGGGTAACTACAAGGCGAGTAAAGAGTAAGTTTTATGAGTGCCTTAGAAACTGCTGGTGTTTCCATGGTCCGCAATAACCGTGGGAGCGATGAGCAGATAAGGGTCATAAAGTTACTTGGCACGGACCGGCCGCGAGGCTGGTGTGAGCTGAGTAAATTTTATGGTCAAGCTACTAAGGGCGCATGGTGGATGCCTTGGCAGAAGCAGGCGATGAAGGACGTGGCAAGCTGCGATAAGCCTCGGGGAGCCGCAAGTAGGCATTGATCCGGGGATTTCCGAATGGGGAAACCCTATACGGTAAAACCGTATAACGGCCCGATGAATAAATAGTCGGGTACGAGCAAACCCAGGGAAGTGAACCATCTCAGTACCTGGAGGAAAAGAAAACAACAGTGATTCCGATAGTAGTGGCGAGCGAACTCGGAACAGCCCAAACCTATATCACCTTCGGGTGAGATAGGGGTTGTAGGGTCCGCAACAGTAGAGTTACCAATCCAGTCGTTAGTCGAAGCCCTCTGGAAAGGGGAGCCATAGAGTGTGATAGCCACGTAGACGAAAACGAACTGGACTCGAAGCGGATACCTGAGTAAGGCGGGGCACGTGGAACCCTGTCTGAATCTACGGAGACCATTCCGTAAGGCTAAATACTAGCTTCTGACCGATAGTGAACCAGTACCGTGAGGGAAAGGTGAAAAGAACCCCAGCGAGGGGAGTGAAATAGTACCTGAAACCGTGTGCCTACAAGCAGTGGGAGGGCTATGGTCGCAAGACAATGTCTGACCGCGTGCCTATTGCATAATGAGCCGGCTAGTTATTCTTGTCAGCAAGGTTAAGCGTAAGCGAGCCGTAGCGAAAGCGAGTCCTAATAGGGCGTTCAGTTGGCAGGAATAGACGCGAAGCGGGATGATCTACCCTTGGCCAGGTTGAAAGTGGGGTAACACCCACTGGAGGACCGAACCGGTGTTTGTTGAAAAAAGCTCGGATGAGCTGAGGGTAGGGGTGAAAGGCTAATCAAATTCCGTGATAGCTCGTTCTCTCCGAAATAGCTTTAGGGCTAGCCTCGTATGATTTGCAGCGGTGGTAGAGATCTGGATGGACTAGGGGGCTTTCCAGCTTACTGAATCCAACCAAACTTCGAATGCCGTGGACAACTAGTACGGGAGTCAGACAGCGGGGGCTAAGCTTCGTTGTCGAGAGGGAAACAGCCCAGATCGCCTGCTAAGGTCCCCAAGTCTCAGTTAAGTGGGAAAGGATGTCGGAACGCCCAGACAGCCAGGAGGTTGGCTTAGAAGCAGCCATCCTTTAAAGAAAGCGTAATAGCTCACTGGTCAAGCGGTCCGGTGCCGACAATTCAACGGGGCTTAAACTGAGCACCGAAGCAGCGGATGCATGGCGTCAAGCCATGCGTGGTAGGAGAGCATTCCCAACAGTTTGAAGCGGGACCGTAAGGACCCGTCGACGGTTGAGAAGAGACCCTGCCGGCATAAGTAGCGATAACGGAGGTGAAAACCCTCCGCGCCGAAAGTCTAAGGTTTCCTGAGGAAGGTTAATCCGCTCAGGGTTAGTCGGTCCCTAAGGCGAGGCCGAAAGGCGTAGTCGATGGACATCCGGTTAATATTCCGGAACTCCCTTTGGTTCGTTATACGATGGGGTGACGCAGAAGGATACGTGCAGCCTGTTATGGCTATCAGGTTCGATGCGTGTAAGCCGGTCTCTTTAGGCAAATCCGGAGAGACACTAACGGTGAGACGCAAAGGAGTAGTCCGTATGGACGAAACG
Source organism: uncultured Acidobacteriaceae bacterium (assembly GCA_963821995.1). Taxonomy (GTDB): domain Bacteria; phylum Acidobacteriota; class Terriglobia; order Terriglobales; family Acidobacteriaceae; genus Bog-257. The sequence continues at coordinate 89,403 of CAWGFZ010000001.1, forward strand.
CACCGAGTTCACGCTGCCAAGAAAAACCTCTAAGGAGAACCGACGGGAACCGTACCTCAAACCGACACAGGTAGACGAGGAGAATATCCAAAGGCGCTCGAGAGAACGCTCGTTCAGGAACTCGGCAAATTAACCCCGTAACTTCGGGAGAAGGGGTGCCCCGGTAGAGTGTCAAAAGCTCGAGGGGGCCGCAGTGAAGCGCGCACGGCGACTGTTTAACAAAAACACAGGTCTCTGCAAAGTCGAAAACGACGTATAGGGGCTGACGCCTGCCCGGTGCCGGAAGGTTAAAGGGAGAGGTCAACCGCCGCAAGGGTGAAGCTTCGAACTGAAGCCCCGGTGAACGGCGGCCGTAACTATAACGGTCCTAAGGTAGCGAAATTCCTTGTCGGGTAAGTTCCGACCTGCACGAATGGCGTAACGATCGTGCGACTGTCTTAACGAGCGACTCGGCGAACTTGTAGTACCGGTGAAGATGCCGGTTACCCGCATCTAGACGGAAAGACCCCGTGCACCTTTACTATACCTTCACTATGAACTATGGCACTTGCTGCGCAGGATAGGTGGGAGGCTTTGAATTCAGGCTCTCGGGCTTGGAGGAGCCAACGGTGAGATACCACCCTGCGAGTTCTGTGGTTCTAACCTATCCCCGTGATCCGGGGAAGGGACATAGTGAGGCGGGTAGTTTGACTGGGGCGGTCGCCTCCTAAACTGTAACGGAGGCGCGCGAAGCTACGCTCAGGCTGTTTGGAAATCAGCCGTCGAGTGCAAAGGCATAAGCGTGGTTGACTGCGAGTCCAACAAGACGAGCAGGTGCGAAAGCAGGCCTTAGTGATCCGGTGGTTCTGTATGGAAGGGCCATCGCTCAACGGATAAAAGGTACGCCGGGGATAACAGGCTGATCGGAGCCAAGAGTTCATATCGACGCTCCGGTTTGGCACCTCGATGTCGGCTCATCGCATCCTGGAGCTGTAGAAGGTTCCAAGGGTTAGGCTGTTCGCCTATTAAAGCGGTACGTGAGCTGGGTTCAGAACGTCGCGAGACAGTTCGGTCCCTATCTGATGTGGGCGTAGGAGATTTGCGAGGACCTGTCCTTAGTACGAGAGGACCGGGATGGACGAACCTCTTGTGTTCCAGCTGTCATGCCAATGGCACGGCTGGGTAGCGAAGTTCGGTTGTGATAAACGCTGAATGCATATAAGCGTGAAGCACTCCTCAAGATGAGATCTCCCAACCCATAAGGGTAAAGAAGGGCACACGAAGACCACGTGTTTGATAGGCTGGATGTGAAAGTGCAGTAATGCATGAAGCTTACCAGTACTAATCGCCCGTTCGGCTTGACCATAAAATTTACTTGGCTGCACGAACCAAGCTATAACCGCAGAAATTGGCGGACTATAGCAAAGTCCCGTGAACATTCTGATGAAAGTCAGTATGAGCATGCTGGAGAACTAGCCAGCGTGCGGAGCTCGACGGAGCTCCAGCCTTAAATTGTAGTTAGTAAGTCCTGATGCTATTCAGTTGTGAGAGATCGCCTGAAGGGGCGCAGCTTTAGCTGCGCCGATGCCTCACTCTTTGATTTGTCATCCTGAGGAGGCCTTTAGGCCGACGAAGGATCTGCGGTTCTAACCCCTGATGTGGGCATAAGTTCTTTGACATTGGCGCTCGAGGTCCTGCGTGGAATGACGCCTGGGACCAAGCTGTAGGCTACGGCTTGCACGCGCCTGCGAAGCCGGTGATCTTACCGCGGGGGAAACACCCGTTCCCATCCCGAACACGGAAGTTAAGCCCCGCTGGGCCGATTGTACTGCACGCGAAAGTGTGTGGGAGAGTAGGTCGTCGCCGACATAAATAAGGGTCGTTCGCTTCATCGCGAGCGGCCCTTTCCTTTTGCATGGAGATCCCTCGTTGCGCTCGGGATTTCGGCTCGCGGCTCGGCCGCCGCGAAAGCGCCTCAAGATAAATGACGGCCTCACGTGAACAACGTGGGGCCGTTTCCGTTTCTGCGGATGGATTGCAAAGATGTCCCAGAGAGTGCTACAAACGAAGCGATGAACAGAGCGATCGTGACGTACGCCAGCCTTCACCCCCGCCCTCGCGATGAATCGCAGAGGTGGTCATCGTCATCCTGCTGACCTCGCAGCGCAGCCTTGTGCCGGGGGTCGCCGAAGAATACTGAGCTGTTTGAATTGGATAGCCGAGCGTCAAACCTGTCAACAACTGACAAGAATCCCCCATCCGAGCAAGGGCGGCCCGGATGGACAACGCGGAACCTTTCATTCTTCCCCTGCCAAGGGAACGCATTGGCAGGACGAAAGCGTCAAGAGTTTGCGACTGTTAACGCCGGCTTCAGAAGTTTTACGGGAAAGTCTTTCTGTGATTGCTTCATCTTTACGGTGACGAGTCCCTGATCTACCGCGAATTCAAAACTCTTGCCCGCCGCTATTGAGTCGTAAAAACCTCTCGCGAACTCTATTGCCGCATCGTCATCGATCGGACTTTCCATGCCGATCGTATATGGAGCAACGGACTGCAGCTGCGATAACGAGTGGCAGCTGTTTAGCAAGACGCATTGCGTCGAGGGATACTGGGCGAGCAGTTGAGCCAATGCGGACAGAGGGGACACCACGGTACCACCTTCGGTCGTCTCAAAAATTAGTGCGCCAGGCTCGCCATGACCCGAGAAATGCAAGATCTGATACTCCCGTTGTAGTAGCTCCCTGCGGAGATCATCGACCGTTGCAGCAACGAGCGTGGTTAACGTGACCCTCCCGCCTGCATTAGACAACTTTATGGCCTCTTTGACTGCGCGTTCTTCGGATTGAAGTCTAAGTGGCGAGGTTCCAGACGGGTTTGCGGCGACGAAGAGAATGCAGATCTTTGCAGGCTGCAAAATGCGACCAACTTGCTCGGACAGCGCCGAATTCGGTGACCCTAGTACTTCACGTAGATCGTGCGTCGACAAGGCCGGGATGGCGCCCTGCACTGAGTCGATCAAGTCCCGAATCTCCTGCGGCCGCCTGCGGCTCCCCGCATAGGTAGCAGCCATACCGATCTTGATCGCTGCGCTCCGCAGTCTTTCGGCGACGGCAGAATTTTCCCTCTGTATTTTCTCGGCAGCCCTCAAGCAAAATAGCACGAGCTCTCGGTTAACCTCTCCCCGGTCAAAAGGAAATTTGTCGGCAAGGCCAAGATATCCTCCGAGTCTGTCGAGTACAGAGGCGGCAGCTGCGGAGGTGTCGGCGCTGAATTTCTCCGCGTCAAAACTAAACAGGGGGTCGAGGGTCTCCAGATCGAGCTCTTTGGCCAACCGTCCAACGGTTGCCTCGGGGATCAAAGGACAGACGCAGATACCGTACCCGCATTGGACGCATAGACCTGGGTATCTTTGAATGAACTCGTCCTCAAAAGAAAAGATTCTATCAGTGTCGCGTTGCAGCTTGAGGGCGTACTCATTGGCCAGGCCCATAATATACGAGAAAACATCTGCTGCCTCACCCGCAAAATACTTCGGGTATCGCTCGAACACTCTAACTGCTTCAGCAAGTTCTCCGAGTTCTTCGAGTAGGCCAACTGTACTCCGGCTCGAGCGGTCCTCAATGTTTCGTGGATAGATGTCTTGGAACATCTGTTGCCATCCGTTGAGCGTGCCTGGCCTCTTCTGGGCGTTCTTGTGGTACAGTTCCCGCACAGCCCCATGGTCAACAGTCTTAGTGGTTCCTCTAACTGTCTTGCACTTAGCATCGTCATGGGGGCAACGCCGACAATACGGACAGGCATAAGGAAACTTCCTGAAAATCAGCTCTTCGATGCTGGCCACCCTAAACTTGGCCATCAGCGGAAAGAACCACCCCAGGGCTTTGCAAAGGGCAGACTCCGGTGACACCTCCTCTCGCTTTTTCTGTCTGTCATTCAAGGCCAGCATCCCGCATACCTCGACAAAGTGTGCAAGCGTTTCGCGAGCGGGACGATGCGCGTTTTGCTCGCTATAAATGTGCGCTACGGTTTTGTAGAGGTCGTCGAGACTGGGTGGCTTGAGCACGAATAGCCCTTTCCATAATGCGCGCTGTCGAGTCCGAAAATGTGCGAAGCTGCTTCTTAGCGCAATCGCTGCCGAACCATAGAGCAGTGGGCCAGCTAGCGAAGGCGTCAGTTACTTTTCTTCTTTCGGCGGGGGCGGAGGCCAACTTTGCGGGCGTTCGACTTTTATGACGCCATTACCACAATCGACATCTCCGATGTTGACTCCCCGCTTGTTGTCGTTCCATTGCTGCCGTTTGCCCTTCTGTTGGTCACCCTGCTGCTGACCACCCTGGTCCGCGCTGCGAGATCGGTCCGTCATTAGATACCCCTCTTCTTACGCACCTGTTGATACGCTTTCATTATGCGCCTTTCGCTTTTTGGGAGCCTGCTCTCGTCTATTTTAGCCTCCCGGTGCTTGGCTGCCTCAAATTCCTTCCATGATTTAGGCTGCGATAGGCATTCGTCTTGCTGCCAGAGCAGCTCGTATCTTGTCGAGATTTCCTTCCAGCAGGAAACAAGGCCTGATGTCGCTTTAAGACGCTCAGAACTACAAATCAATGGGTGAATGATCGACACTATCGCTGCGACTGCCGAGAGGACCTTCCAAAGGCTCGGGTGGTCTGACCAAAAGTGCCAAGCGGCCACCGTTCCTGATGCCGCGATCGCAATGACTATTTTGAAGTATGTATCCAGTCTGTGGTACAGATCGGATGTCCACGTCCAGTAGTAGACGTTCATGTCAGCGTCTAAGAGTGCGTCCCATAGTCCGCTCTTCCTGTGATAACTGCCATCCGTAGGCACGTTCATCAAACAGATCTTACTGCGTCAGAAGTGTGGACGGAAGTGTTTTTGCCGCATCGTCTCTGTGTCGCGGGCTCGGGTTCTTCCTAACGGGGCGGGTGGCCCAGCCTACAATGTGGGTGCCCCATCCGAGCTTCGTTTGCTCGGGTGGGGCTTTTCGTTTCGTGATCGCAAACGCGTGACATCAATCCGATTCGGCGCCGGGTTATGCCGTCCCCGAAGGGACTCGGGTTGTTTGGGGATGCTTACCCAGCGTTGAAACGCTGGGCTATCATCTTCCGTCTCGCGGGGCGAGACTCGGAGCCTGGTGTCCCAGGTTCGCCCCTCTGTTGGGCTAACCTGGGCCGGCTGCTTCGCGTGACTCGGCGGGTGGCCCGGGCTACAAATGTGGGTGCCCCATCCGAGCGTCCTTTGCTTGGGTGGGGCTTTTCGTTTCGACTGACGAACGCGTGAGGCCCATCCGATTCGGCGCCGGGATGTGCCGTCCCTGAAGGGACTCGGATTGTTTTGGGGATGCTTACCCAGCGCTGAAGCGCTGGGCTATCTTATGCCGTCCCGCAGAGCGGGACTTGGAAAATCCCCACTCTAGGGCGAAGGAAAGGCGCGGGTGGCCCTCGATAAGGACGAAGGCTTTGTCAAGGTATAGTTTTCTTGGGCGGCGCGCTAGCGCCGCTGCTTTGTGGTTCGGCGAAAGAGACGTTGTGGAGTAAGTGCTGAACTCTCGCGCTGAATCACCACTCGGTGGAAAATCGCTCCACCAACCATCGATACGGCCTCGAATTTCGGCCCATGATTCTTCTATGCGAACATCCAGCCGTCGCCGGCGGTGCGAAAGTGGAAAACCGCTTTCTGGTTTTCCAAGCGCGCAGCGCGTCTTTTGCACCGCTCCGCTGGATGCGAGAGCGCCCAATCAAGGTCGCGGCCTATTCGCCGGAGCGAATGGTCAGGGCCACCCGCGGGCTGCTCTCGATACGAACGATCTCGGGATATGCCGTGTGGGTGCGCATCATCCAGTAGAGTCGTACGGCTAATCGCCGGGCCGCCGCCACCTTGGCCACGCCTTTGGCCATGCGGTGACAGCGGTGCTGATACTGCTTGCGAAATCCTTCCTCTAAACGGACGACGCTCTGCGCCGCTTCCACCAGCAGCATGCGCACAAAGCGATTGCCTTGCTTGCTGATCGAGCCCAACTGTTGCCGGCCTCCGGAACTGTACTCGCGCGGAATCAGTCCCAGGTAGCTGGCCACGTGCTTGCCCCGGCGAAACCGGCTGGCCTCGCCGATGGTCACGGCAAAGGCCAGCGCCGTGATCGGACCGACCCCCGGTTGCGTCATCAGCAGCCGCGCCTGTTGGTGCTCGGTCGCGGCCTGCGCCGCAGCCTGATCCAGTACTTCGATCTGCTGATTCAGACTGGCCAAAAGCGCCAACAGGTCCTGCCGTCGCTGCGCGGCCCAGCCCTTGAGCGGCAGCTCGCGCAGCGCCTGTTGTCCGGCCTGGCTCCACAGCTTGTGCTTCTTCTGCACCCCACGATTCAGCATCAGATGCTGCAAGCCGTTCTTCACCCGGGTACGGATCTCCACCAGCTTGTGACGATGAATCAGCAACTGCCGCAGGTCGCGCTGTTCGGCCGTGGGCGTCCACAGCCGCGGAAAGCGCCCTTCCAGCAGCAGCTTCAAAATGTGCGCCGCATCCCGCCGGTCCGTCTTCTGCTTGCGCACATAGCTGGCGCGAATCTGGGCCGCATCCCCTACCCACACTTCGTGGCCCAGCTGCTGCAAACGATCGATCAACCACTGACTGTTGCCACAACTCTCTAGCCCAATCAACGATGGCGCCGGCAGCTGGCCATAGAAACTCTCCGCCTCGCCGTCACCGTTGCGTAGCTTTCGTTCCGTTATCTCTCCGGTTTGCGCATCAAAAACACACATTTGCTGCCACTCCGGATGGAAATCACAACCTATAATCCACATGGAAGGCTCCTTCTGCCCAGCGTCTTACTCCACTACAAGCAAGACTACCGGCTCCTGGAGCCTTCGTCCTTATCCAATCAAGGCTACAAATGTGGGTACCCCATCCGAGCTTCGTTTGCTCGGGTGGGGCTTTTCGTTTCGACTGACGAACGCGTGAGGCCCATCCGATTCGGCGCGGGGATGTGCCGTCCCTGAAGGGACTTGGATTTGTTTTGGGGATGCTTACCCAGCGTTGAAACGCTGGGCTATCATCTTCCGTCTCGCGTCGCGAGACTCGGAGCTACGACGTAGGTTCGATTACTGGGCCCTCGCAGGTTACGAAGGTACAATTACTGCCAATTGTCCTTTCGTAAGTTGACGAACTTCACCCTTCAACTAATCTATTGGGTTGGGCTTAGTGTGCCCGGCGGCGCGCCGGTGGTTTGAAGACTGCCGGCGATGCCCGGAGTTCTTTGACAATTGCGGGTCTGGGTGACGGTGTGATGCTGCGTACTTCGGGAAGAACAGCATCGGTGCGAGTCCGTCACGGAGATATCGGCTGTAAGTCCCTGCGACTCAATACTTTGCCTGTAAATCCTTGGGGCTGACGATTTTGAGGGGTTACTGGCGTGTTAACCAGCGCATTTTCAAGATTTTACGTGAAACAGGGGGAGGGGGTGTACCTCTGATTTGCTCCGGCCGGGCGCCTCGCGGGTCGAACGTCAGTGTCCGCTGGAGGTATGGGGGTCCTTCGACTCGTCCCAATTGGCTGGCGGAGAGCAGGAACCTCCACGAGCGATGGAACCGCCCGGTGCCTGAGGTTCGCCCTTCGGTTGGGCTAACCTGGGTGGCTGTTTAGCGTTGCTGGCTGCCCACTGTGCCGTCCCTGAAGGGACTCGGGTTTCATTAAACGACCAGCACCCAGCGCTTCCGCGCCAGGCTAGTTTTGTTCCGCCCTTCGGGGCTGGCTTTTTGCCCTTCTTGAAGGACTCGGTTGTTACGAACATTCTGTCCAGCAGTCCCACCTTGGCCGGAAGGAGACGGAAGAAAGCAGGTCCCTCGACTCTCCTCGCTGCGCTCGTGGTCGCTCGGGACGACAGGATGGGGCACTCGCATGTGCCGTCCCTGAAGGGACTCGGGTGCTCTAACTACTCCTACCCAGCGCTGAAGGGCTGGGCTATGTTATGCCGTCCCGCAGAGCGGGACTGGTATGTCGAGTCGTATGCGACTTGGCTGGAAACCAGCCTGTTCCCGCTGCGGGAGACCGCAGATCCTTCGACTCCGGTTCGCGCAAAGACGGCGCGAACCTCCGCTCAGGATGACAAGTCGGAAGCGACGAGAAGGTGTCCACATCGTCGTGTCGTGAGAACGACCGCTGGTTGTGCCGTCCCTGAAGGGACTCGGGTTTCATCTAAACGATCGATACGCAGCGCTTCCGCGCTGGGCTAGTTTTGTTCCGCCCTTCGGGCTGGCTATTTTTCCTCCTTGAAGGACTCGATTGTGGCGAGCATTGTGTCCAGTGCGATCCCACCTTAGCCAGAAGAAGGATAGGATGAGGCATCCTGCATCCGGAGCGAGAAACCGCCGGAGTAATGAGTCGTTCCTGAGGGACTCGGGTTTCATAACTGCTCCTACCTAGCGCTGAAGCGCTGGGCTATCTTTTGCCGTCACGCAGAGAGGGACGGGATTGTTGCGGGCCATACCCTCCGACCGATGGAAACTCTTTTCTTGGTGAAGCGGGACGGGTTTCTTACTGTGTCGCTTCGTGTGTGAAGCGGTCCCGGTTGGCCCAGAAGGGACACCGCGGACATTTCTGTCCCTCCGGATAGTACACGCCTTCCTCATGCGGGCAGCCGGCGGTCGGTCATGACCACGGAGCGCACACCATGCTCCCGGATGAAGGCCACCATCTCGGCGTCAATTCCTGGTTCGAAGCGAACGTCGCCATCCTCCGCAAACCAGCGCCGCAGGGGATCTGGATCGGCACCTTGCTCACGAATGATGGCCACGGCAACCTTGCTGGCTAGTTCGGCGGTCGGCCCGTATAGAGCGATAGTCGCAACGGGATAACCGCGAAATCCTGGGCTTTAGCCCCTGAACAGCGGGTGCAGGGGCTAAAGAGCGTGTGTGAGAACGGTGTCGTCCCTACGGGACTCGGATCATTTTTCCTACCCCTTCGGGGTTCTGGTTTTGGGTTCTGAGCAGGAATCTGAACAGCCCCTGACTTCATGGGGAGTTTGATTTTGGGGAACTCTGGGTATCCTCAGTGGGGGTGCGAGAGAGCGACTGGACCAAACTGCTAGGGTGGCCAGGCTACCGTGTGTACCAGCACGAAATCGATGAGCATGGCAAAACCCTGAAGTTGTGGGTGCGGCGCAAGCATGGCAACCGGAAGCTGCATGCCGATCTCCGCCCTCCGCGGTCCATGCGGCCGGGACAGATTGCCCGACGCGATTGCCAGTACCAGCGATGCGGTACCGCCAATATGTTTTGCGGCGTGGAGCCGAAAGCGGGACGGCACTTCACAGGGGCGACTCCGGACCGATCGTCGCCCGAGTTCGCCGCTTATCTACTGGGAATCGCCGAACACTATCCCGGAGCCGACCCCATCCATCTGGTGCTGGATAATCTGAGTTCACACCCCCGCAAAGCATTGCTGGAGCGGTTCGGCGAGAAGGCGGGAGGCTGGCTGTGGAATCGGTTCACCGTCCACTACACGCCGAAACACGGCAGTTGGCTGAACCATGCGGAGATTGAGATCAGCCTGTTCTCCCGGCAGTGCCTGGGCCAGCGCAGAATCCCCTCGCTTGGCGATCTGCGACCGCAAGCCAGAGCCTGGAACCGGAGAATGAACCGCAACCGAGTTCACCATCGACGGGCGGTTTACCCGCAGAAAAGCACGCATGAAGTTCGGTTACAAAAGAAACCAGATTATGCGGTCAGAGACCTACTGAAGGCACAGCGATTGGCCGCCACCAAGACCGAATTCGTCGCTTTTCGGAAAGCCGCTTAAAATGCGCCTTTCGTCAGATTGTTGTGCAGAACCTGGTTTTGTGGGTCCCGCCCACCGCCGAAAACGAAACTTAGTTCTCACACACGCTCTTAAGCCCACATATTTCTGCGTCCGTTCGGCACGACTAAGAGTCGTGCCCTGATACAACCCGTGTTCGGATACGTGACGAGTTCAATGACGCACTACACTGGTTCTTACCTGGAGGTGCGACGATATGCCTGCTAAGAAGAGTACGAAGCGGAAGCGATGGTCAGCAGCCGTGACGACCGATTCTACACATCCTCCCGAAGGGCTGTTCACCAAGAGCGCAGCTACCATTGCGCGGACGCTGGCGTCGAAGAAGGTTTCGCCCAAAGGACCAGGCTCGGGAATGCGCATGCTGACGTTCTATATCAACCGCGCCGGACGCACCCTCAGTGCCGAGCGGCGGGCCGAGCTGGAGAAGGCCAAGGAGCTGCTGTCGAAACGGGTAGCGAGAGCACGCGCGCAAGCAAAAGCGGCTGAGTGAAGGACTGGGTTCGTCGAGCCACTTCAATCGAAATTCCCCACCCTAGCCAAAAGAGTGGAAGAAAGCAGGTCCCTCGACTCCGCTTTGCGTCGCTCGGGATGACAGGATGGGGCATCCACGTCAGCAGCAGATCCTTCAACTGCGCTCGGCTTCGCCTCGCCTCGTTCAGGGCAACAGATCGGGCGCTGTTATTGTTTTGCCGGAGCGGCCGCGGCAGTGGTGTATTCGCCGGTGCATTCATAATCCGTGCTGCCATCCTGGTTGCCAGTAAGCTTGCAGGTGCCTGAGCCCTTGATGCCCTTCATCTTTCCGGTACCGCCGGCGATCTGGTACTTATTGGTCCCCTGGAATCCCCCGTCCTTCATGGTTCCGGTGCCTTGGTAGTTGTAGTAAATCTTGTCGCCATTATCGAAGGTCTCGGTAAAGACGCCCGCATTCCTCATGTGGGTTGCCGTTGCGTCAGCATGTTCAGAGAAGGTGCCCTCTTTGCCCATCGCGCCAGCTACATCTCCGGTGGCGGAGCACTTTCCCTGTGCCAGCGTGAAGACATGGCCAGGATGGTCACCGGCAGGGATGCTCTGCTCGACGTCAGCCTTATCGCACTTGCCGGACATTGTAGTTTTGGTTTGCGCTGAGGCCATCGCAACGGCCAGAGCAATCACCGCACAGACACACACAGTTCTGTAGTTCATTCGCAATCTCCTTGCTGACTGCAGCGTTCTTCTTCTGGATTTTTGCGGCGGCCAGCATTGTACACCCGCGCCGGTTGGTCCTTAGTTCGGTTGGGCGAAACCAGGTGACTGCTTCGCACACACGGCCGCGGGCTGCAGCCGCGTTCGTCGGGGATCCGACAGGCACCGCGAACCTCCGCTCACAATGACAGATCATTGCGCATCCGCGGGTCGAACACCGGCAATAGTATGATGGCTTGTCGTCAAAGCGCGCCGGAATCGAAAACGGTTTCGGGAAACCGGAGGGATGTCCGATGTCATTGCAGGCCTTGCATCAAGGCAAATATCTCAGATATTTCGTTCTATGCCTGTCCGTCGCCGCGTTCGCACTTGTTATTGTCAGCGGCTCGCATCCTACGGCGGCACAGGCGACGGCGAAGGCCGCAGCGCCTCAGGCTATGGCTGGCGGAGATCTTGTGGCTCGCGGCAAGTATATTGTCGAGGACGTCGCGAAGTGCGGCAACTGTCACACCCCGTACCTGCCGAGCGGTGAGCTGGATCGTAGCCAATGGCTGGCGGGCGCGTCGAACCCGTTTCTTTCGGCTCGACCTAATTCGGACTGGCCCATCAACTGTCCTCGCCTGGCCGGCACACCGCCGACCACCAATGCCGGAATGATTACGCTGTTAACCACCGCGATCTGGATCGATGGCAAACCGCTTCGCTTTCCCATGCCGCGCTTCCACATGACACGCGCCGACGCCGAGGCGGTTGTGGCTTATCTGCGGTCACTGCGATAATCGGTTAGCAGACGCTGGGGCAGTTGTGCCAGGCTTGGGCGGTGGTAGAGCGGGGCCTCAGCCCCGCGTATCGGCCACCCTATAAAGTTGTCATCCTGATCCAAGCGCCCGCGGGGTTCTTCCGACTCGCTCTGTTGCGAGTCGGGAGGCCCGGCGTCGAAGGACCTGCTGTTTCTGGCAACTGCCGACCTCCCTACCCCCTTCCCCATAGCCTCGTAAAATCTTGAAAACACAGATGATTATGCCTTGACACACATCATTCAAAAATGGGCATGATCGTGCCTGCCGTGACAGGGCCGACACGCGCCAACCCAAGCGCATCTCAGTCTGGGTGTCCTTGCGTGTCCTATTCCGCCGCTTGATTCTGCGGCTCAAGGTCGCAGCGGGCGTTATCTACGGCTGGGCCGGAATACCCGGGCTGGTTAGAGATTGCGACTACGAGGCAGGAATCTCGGACGCGAGCATTAAGGTCCGCGTCCGTGAGTTGTACACGATTATTACCGTGAATGGGTTGGACATCTACTTCAACCGATTGGACGGTTCGATTGACGGCGTGGGAACCTCGGCTAATTGGCCTTCGGTTTCAGTTCCGCAATCAGCGCCTGCTCGCGAGCTTTTCGGGCCAGTTCCCCAGCCACCTTCTCAAACACGAAGCCCGTAGGTTTCCATGCCCAGATGCGGCCGCTCTGATCCGATTGCTTGCGGTAGTGCTCGTACAATCGCTTTTCCATATCACCAGCCTCTCCAACGTATATCCAAACGTCGGAGTTGTAGATGCCGTAAACACCCGAAACTGTCGGAGCGTATGCGGCGATTCCCGCTTCGGAAAAGGGATATGTGGTCTTGTCAGTAAAAGGCACTGCGATCTCCATGTACTCGCGTTCGTACTGGCGAGTACGGACATACCGCGCTACAATGACGGAGGGCGGGGGGATCGGACCCCGTTCCCGTAGGAACTGCGGCTTATAGGGCCGCTCCTAGTGCCAACTAGTTCACCCTCCGGTCAAGACCATCGGAAAGCTCACTGGAGCCTGATTCGCATTCCCGCCAAGGACTCAGCGAATCAGGCTTTCCCGTTTATCGCCGCAGAAGTCGTGAGCGGGCCGACTGCGGCTAGATGCTCTTATCATGACGACAAGTCCTCCGGTTCTTCGTCGGTGGGGTGTGCTTCAGCGTAGGCTTTCAGCTTGTCCACCAACTCAAAAACAAACTTACGATCCTCTTCGTTAAGGTCGAACGGATCGTACAGAAGGGAGAGTCCAACTGTACCGCCGCTGCTCAGCGTGACCTCCCGAACCTTATTCTGCGAAACTCCCGTTTGAGTGTTTGGCGTGAGAACGGCGGTGAACTCACCATTTGCGGAACGCTTTACTGCTGCGCGCTTCTTTCGCGGTCCAGTGTTTCGCACTTGACTGGAGAGAAGAGGGTGCATCGGAATATCCGCAAATTTTGCAGCCTTGAGGAAGAACGTCACAGCCTTACGTTTCGTTTCGCCAGTAACGTTGTACTGCTCCATTTCATCCTCAACCATCCTGGGAGACATCATCGTCAGGTCATGTTGGAGGAGGTTGGCGTAGGAGGATTCAAGCATTGATCGCAGGCCAACGGGCCGACTCTCCTTGTCCACCAATACGTGCAAGAGTCCGGTCGGGCGATCCTCTTCGTCCACCAGTTCAAAGAATCGGAAGGCCATGAGGATTTGGGTTTGCACGATGCCCGATTGTGTCCGCCAAATCGTCCGATCCAGCTTCTTAGGGACGCCCTGCTCAAGTGCCTCGATAGCGCCCAAAAACGTGAGAAATGGAAGATACGGGGCAGGGGCTGTTTGCGCCTTTGCTTGCCCGTTTGCCTGTGCCACTTCGGTAACCGCCTTTGCCATAAGAGTCCTCCGTAACTACTGCTATATATAACACGGTGCCATTGCCGTAATCAATGGATTATTTTTGCACCTTGCATGGCAAGAATGATAGTCTCCGCGTATGGAGGCTAAATGTCAGAAGCAAAGCAAGTTACCGTAGTTGCGGACAAAGACGAAGTGCTTAAACGAGTGCTTGTATCTGTTGAAAACAACGTCTATTTCGTGTGCAGGCCGGAAGAATTTGAGGCTGCCACGAAGGAAGGCAGGGAGCCTGTGTGCATCGGATTCAGGCGCGAATACGTGGTAGGCTAACACCGTGAAACAGGGAAAGATTCAACACGACAAGCTGCCTCCGGTGGTGCCACGCGATGAGTTCACGCGCATCATGGGCAATCTTGCTTCGATGCCGCCAGAGAAGCGCAGGGTGCCCCACACATTCGCGGTGTTCGAATGTGTGGGATCTCGAGACTAACTCGGACGTAGCCTCGCCCAGACTGTTGCGGGCAACATCGACTCCCACTCATTCCAACGTCAGGAATGAGCGGGGCACCCAACTGATCCCAACCGTCTCTACTTCGCTGCCTCTTCCGGCGCCAGGCCGCGAAACTTCAGCATAGGTTCGATGCTGGGTTTGGCCCCGCGCCAGGCGACGTACATCTTTTCCAGGTCTTCGGTGTTGCCGCGCGACAGCACCATCTGCCGGAAGCGGTCGCCGTTGGCACGGGTTAGTCCGCCGTGCTCCTCGAAGCCCTGATAGGCGTCGTCGGCCAGCATCTGCGTCCAAATGTAGGCGTAGTAACCGGCGGCATATCCGCTGCCCCAGATGTGGGCAAAGTAGCTGGAGCGATAACGCGGCGGCACGTAGCTGATCCACAGATGGATCTGCTGCAGCTCATCGCGCTCAAAGCTGTCCGGCTTTTCCAGCGGTGCACTGGCCGGAAGCGTGTGCCACCTCATGTCGAGCTCGGCGGCGGCCACCAGTTCGGTCATGTCGTAGCCCTTGTTGAAGGTCTCCGACTTCTTGATCTTCTCTACCAGCTCGGCGGGCATGAGCGCCCCGGTCTTGTAATGCTTGGCGTAATGCTGGAAGACCTCAGGGTAGATGGCCCAGTGTTCATTGAACTGGGAAGGGAATTCGACGAAATCGCGCGCGGTCGAGGTGCCCGACAATGTGGGATATTCGCAGTTCGAGAACATGCCGTGCAAAGCGTGACCAAACTCATGGAACATGGTGCGAACATCGTCCGAGGTCAGCAGCGCTGGCTCGCCCGGCGCAGGCATGGCGAAGTTGGCCACGTTCACCACCACCGGCTTCAGGCCCAGCAGCTTGGACTGATCCACGAAGTTGTTCATCCACGCGCCGCCCTGCTTGTTGTCGCGCTTGAAATAATCGCAGTAGAACAACGCCAGCGAACTGCCATCGGCATTCAACACTTCGAAGACGCGCATGTTGGAGTCGTAAACCGGAAGGTCTTTGCGCTCCTTGAAGGTGATGCCGTAGAGCTCGGTCGCCGCGTAGAAAACGCCGTTCTGCAGCACGTTGTTGAGCTCAAAGTACGGTTTCACCTGCTCTTCGTCGAGATCGTATTTCGCTTTGCGCACCTGTTCGGAGTAGAAGTCCCAGTCCCACGGCTGCACTTTGAAGCCGCCATTCTGCTTGTCGATGACGGCTTGAATGTCCTGCGCTTCACGCGCCGCGCGAGCGGTCGCCGCCGGCGCCAGCGCGTCCATGAACTTCAACGCGGCTTCGGGAGTCTTCGCCATCTGGTCTCCAATCTTCCAGGCAGCGTAATTCGGATAGCCGAGCAGCTTGGCTTTCTGCGCGCGAAGTTGCGCGATCTTGGCGATGGTGTCGCGCGTGTCGTTGGCATCGCCACGCTCGGCGCGGTCCCAGGAGTTGGTGAAGATGGCTTGCCGCGTAGCGCGATCGCTCAGGACCGCCAGATCGGGTTGCTGCGTAGTGTTCTGCAGCGGAATAACGTAGCCATCCTGCGCAGCTGCTTTCACCGCCGCGTTCTGCGCAGCGGCGGATCCTTGCTCGGTGCGCGCTTTGGCCATCTGGGCGGCAGCGCTGATCTGCGCGTCCGTCAGTCCGGCGAGTGCGGCTTTGTCGTTGGTGGCATAGGCGCCGTTCTTGGTCGCCGCCAGCAGCTTCTCCTCGAATTCATTCGACAGGGTCGCGAGCTGCTCGTTCATCTTCTTCAGTTCCGCTTTGTCTGCCTCGTTCAGCTTGGCGCCGGCGCGGACGAACTGCTCATAGTCCCACTCCACCAGGCGCAGCGCTTCGGGATCGAGATTGAGCGACTGGCGCTGCTTGTACACGGCCGAAATGCGCGCGAATAGCTTGGGGTTGAGATTGATTTCGTCCTCATGCGCTGCCAGCTTCGGCGCGATTTCTGAGCGGACCTTCAGCAGTGTGGGGTCGCTGTCGGCGCTCACCACAGCGAAGAACGTGGTGGTGGCGCGGGTCAGCAGTTGCCCACTTTTTTCCATGGCCACGATGGTGTTCTCGAAGGTCGGCGCCGCCGGGTTGTTGGCGATCGCATCAATTTCCTTCAACTGCTGCGCCATGCCGGCTTCGATCGCGGGCTGATAATCCTGGTCCTTGATCTTGTCGAAAGGAGGCGCCTGAAACGGCAAGGTGCTGGGTGCAAAAAATGGATTGTTGGGGCCAAACTGAGCATCCGCGGCCGTTGCCGGAAGAGTGCTTAAAGCAGTCATGATAGTCACAGCAACAATTATATTTCGCATAGTGACAGTGTAATTGTTGCAGGATGAAGATCAACCAGTTTGAGGCGCACGGATTCGCTATGGGACGAATTGTGCGGTTTCGGCTTCAGGGTCAATAATGGCAACACAGCAATGAAGCACTTCAGGAGAGCGTAATGCCAATTCCAAAGAGCCGTGTCACAATTCTCACTGTATTTCTGGTTTGTTGCGTAACCGCCGCCGTCGCACAGCAAGGCAAGCCGCTGAGCCCTCCCGGCCAGGCCACCGTGACCTTCGACGATGGCAAGACGGTCATAATCGACTACAGCCGGCCCTCGATGCGCAACCGGAAGATCTTCGGCGGTCTCGTGCCCTATGGCGAGGTGTGGCGCACCGGCGCTAACGCCGCTACCACTCTAAAGACTAACGTCGCCCTCGACATCGGCGGCACCACGGTCGCACCCGGCACTTACACGCTTTACACTCTGCCGGGCTCGAACCACTGGGAGCTCATCATCAACAAGCAAACCGGTCAATGGGGCACGGAGTACAACCAGGGCCAGGACTTGGCGCGCATCTCGATGAAAGTCACGCAGCGCCCCTCGGGACTCGAGACATTCACCATCTCCTTCGACAAGACCGGCGGCAACTCCGCGGTGCTGAAGCTGGAATGGGAGAACACCATCGCCAGCGTGGATGTGAAGGAGGCCAAGTAGCGCGGGCCGGCGGCGACCGTTCACAGGTCAATCTTTTCCTGATGAGTTTCTGAATACGGCGACGGTACATTGGAATTGTCGGAATTGTCATCACCGGCGCAGCCGCGGCCCCCGGCGCACGGCGGGTTTGCGCGCGCTGGGGTGGAGGAGCGAGCGATCGGCTGTTCTTCCGAGTCGCGAAAACCAGATTCCTCGCGCCCAGAATCGGGCGCAGCTCGTAATGACAATTTCTGAGGTGTGACCTCGTTGGATGACTTCCCCGTATCACTATGATTTGCAATTCTCCATAAATTAGCTGCGACAAGCGCGGCTTTTGATCATCTCACTCTGTAATATGCGCTCGTCCAGCTCAATGCAGGGAACTTTTTTCATCTGCCGGTCGATCCTGTGGCTGGCTAGTTGGATCGCGCCTGCCGGTGAACGCAATCAATTTCGACAAAGCGTAACCCGGCACGTCTGGCACTGGTGCAGATTTCTTGCGGAGTCGAGACGGTTCGATCGCGAGCAAAAGCTAGAGCTCGCGCGCTTCTGCTGGCGAGCTTTCCCGGCAGCTTTCTGGCTGCGCTTCGATCACGATCAATTCCTGCGGCGCTGGGAGCGGACGCGTCGTTCTCCCTCGGCGTGTCTGATCGCGATTGCGGTCGTGCTGCTTCTGGTCGTGGCGATTGGGGGAGTTGTGCCGACGGCGCGGTCGCTGCTGACCTCGTCTATCCGCGATCCTGACCGGGTTTCGGTGATCAGCCTGAATGGCAAGTTCCGGCGCGTGCGTTCGCAGACGCTGCTCGAGCTGGCATCGGCGTGGAAGACCAGCAAAATGCTCGACGCCGTCGCGCCCTATTCGTGGGGCCCCGACCAGCTTGCCGTGCCGGGCCGCACCATTCCCATCCTGGCGGCACGAGTCGCTCCCGAATTCTTTCAGGTGCTCGATTTGCGCGCAGCCACCGGCCGGACCTTGCGCGCGGGCGATGAGCAGAATTGCGGCGATTGTGTCGTTCTCAGCAATGAGATCTGGCAACTGCAGTTTGGCGCCGATCCGGCGGTCGTCGGCCGGCAGATCACATTGGACGGAAGCCCGCGCACCGTCATCGGAGTTGTGCCGCGTAACTTCCATTTGCTCTCGCCGGAAATCGCAGTGTGGGGCCTGCTTGATTCGCGCTTGCCGCCCTTCTCGAATTTTGTAGAACGCATCGGCGCCGTGGCTCGCATGCGGCCGGGCGTTACCGTCCACCAGCTCGACCTCAATCTGGCTGACCTCACAGAAAATGCAGGATACGTTTTCCCGGCCTCGATGCTGACGGTGACCTCGGGAAGAGCAGAAATTCGCCGCTACTTTGTTTCGTATTGCTTCTTCGCGTTGATCGCTGTCGCGTGCGCTGGGCTCATTGTTTATCTGCGCTCGGGCGCGGCGCTAGGACGTGCGCCCCTGACGCTGCGTGATCGTCTGCGCTGGTGGTCGTTCTTTGCTGCCAAGTCCTTCCTGCTGCTCACACTAATGGGCCTGATGGCGTGGAGTGCGGTTCGCGTGGTCTCGATCTTTCTCTATGGCTCCGTTCATCCTATGGCCAACGGCGTTGCGCTTTGGGTCTTCCTGGGAATTTCTGTGGCTCCGCTTTCCTGGGCGATTTACGACCAACAGAGGCGCTGTCGCGTCTGCCTCAGCCGCCTGGGCACGCCCATTCAGATCGGCGCTCCGGGCCATGTTCTGCTGGACTGGTCAGGAACCGAGATGGTCTGCCCGCAAGGACACGGCGTGCTCTATCTTCCCGACTCGCAGGCGAACTGGCTGGAGCGCGACCGCTGGAACAACCTCGACCAATCCTGGGCGGACCTGTTTCGCGACAGCTAACGCGGTTCCGATTGCGCCTTCATCTCGGCGCGGTGCGTTGGTCGCATAGAGCTGGCCTTCAGAGCTTGCGCTGAGTGTCCATGGTTCTGCGGCCCACCGATGGAATTGAAAATCCCGGGGTGCTCCAAGTGTGAGTTTCGGCGGAGCGCGCCTTGGCCTGCGAGGGATCTGCTAGGGAGATTTTTTCAGCGGCCTGTCTACTGCGGTTTCATCTCGCGAACTCCGCCGGCACCGCCGACGACGACCAAATACGTCAACCCGAGAAATAATCCATGCTCGATGATTCCCGCCCGCTCCTCAAGTTCGCGGGCTAGCTTCGCCGCATCGGCGATTGCGCCGAAATCGCAATCCAGAATCATATTGGCTTGATCGGTCCGATATTCCTCGCCCGCGGCGTCTGTCCTGATCTTCCACTTCGCCCCCAGCGATTCCAGAAATCGCGCCTGGGAGCGCCAGCCGAAGGGCAGCACCTCGACCGGCAGAACGTGCAGCGTTCCCAGCCGCGGCGATAGCTTGCTGTCATCCACCACGATGATCTCGTGCGCGGTGGCCTGCGCCACCAGCTTCTCGCGCAACAACGCTCCGCCGCCGCCCTTGATGAGATTCAGTTGGGGATCGACTTCGTCCCCGCCATCTATGGTCGCGTCAATATTGCGTGGCAGGTCCAAAGGCAGCATGGGAATGTCCAGCTCCAGCGCTGCCGCGTGCGAGGCGCGCGAAGTCGCGAAGCAGGCGATGTCCTTCAATTCCCCGCTCTGGAGTCGCGCTGCAATTTCGCGAATGGCAAAGATCGCCGTCGATCCCGTCCCGAGTCCAACCGTCATCCCGGACTCGATGTAGCGGACAGCGTACTCAGCGGCGGCTTTCTTTAATGCGGCGTGTGGGTCGGGCGATTCTGCGGGCGCGTTCATCACAGAAGATTTTGGCCGAACCCGCCCTCGACGTAAACCAAAAACTGTCGCCCTGGCAAATTTAGAAATTAGGCGCCGCCATACCTAATCTGGATTGTGCATTGCCGCCGCGAATCAGAGAATTGTCATTACGAGCGCAGCGAGGAATCTGCTTTCCTCGCGGACAACCATGTCGCTACGGCTCGGCGAACAGCAGATCCTGCCTGCCTATGGTTGGTCCTGAAGCTGGCAATTGTTTCCGAAGGTGAAGGAGTGCAACGTCAGCCCCGGGCTGGCCGGCTCAAGCGAGATCAGATGCGCAGTGAACCTGGGGCTGCGCACCAGGTAATACATTCGGCCGTCGGTCACGTCCACGTACGCGCCTTTCGAGTCAAACTTCACATCGGCTCCGGCATCGTCTTTTGGCATGGGACCGCCGTCCTCGATCAAATACATCTTCACTTCCTTCGCGCCGTCCAAGCTGAGCACCGCGTACATCGAGCGGGCATGGTAGCGCACCTCGGCGCCGGCATCCGGCGCTTGCGAGGTTACGCCGTCCTTATCGATGCGCCAGCGCCCCACCAGCATCACGCCTCCATCGGGCGGCGAGTGCGGCGGCATGAAATCCACGTTGTCGCCGGCGTGGTGGTCATTGAGGTCTTCGACCGAGCCGCGCCCGTGGATTTCGCCCACATACAGCTCCTGCGTGGTCGTAAGGCATTCGGGCCGGAAGTCGTCTTCGTCCGGATCGAGTGCAACCTTCATCACCTCGGGATGCGCAACCGCCAGCAGCTCGCGAATCTTCTGCTCCATCACGCGATTATTGCCCTCGCCAAACACCTTCATCACGATTTGGCCTTGCGGATCGATGAGGAACCGGTCCGGCCATCCGTCAGCATGATAGGCGTCCCACGTCGTGCCCTTCTGGTCGGCGACCACCGGCCAGGGCAAATGAAAACGCTGCGCCGCCTCGCGAACGTTGTTGACGTCGAAGCCAATGTTGAACTCGCCGAAGTGAACGCCGATCACCTCAAAGCCATACGGGTGATACTTGGTGTACCAGCGCTTTACCACGGCGAAGTCGCGAATGCAGTTGATGCAGGTGTATTCCCAGAAATCGATGAGGACGACTTTGCCCTTGTAGTCCGCGATGTGGTGCGGCGCACCGCCCTCATCGAGCCATACAACTCCGGAGCCGAAGTCAGGCGCCGGACGCACCGTGGTATCGACCTTATTGTCGGCCTGGGCCACGATCGTTAGCGCCAGAAGCACGGCGAGTAGCGCAAAGCGTTTCAAAAAAAGAGGTGTGAAGAACGACGTCGATGAGCATTTGATTTTGGAAACGGCCGTTGCAGGTTGCTCCACATCATCGCCGCTGAATTGACGCATCCCCACCCCCATAACTCTATAGGATACGACGCGAGACGGTAGTTTTTGTTAGGAGCTATTTCATAATCGTTGCTGCTGTATCAGGGCACGACTTTGGAGGCTGCTCCTCAAAGTCGCCTGTTGGAGCGATTTGTACTGGGGACGATTTCAGAGGCCGCCGAAAAACCCGTTTCCGCAAGCTTTGTGTCAGGGCACGACCTTGGTCGTGCCGACAAGGCCTCCATTTTTCTTATTCCGAGCGGGCTTCAGCCCGCGAGCGCCCCCTGTTCCATGGGTTATGCTGGAACGATGCAGGTGCAGGTGCTCTATTTCGGCATTCTGAAAGAGCTCGCAGGCCGGGAGAAGGAACTTGTGCAGCTGCCCGAGGCCTCGCGTCTGGAGCAGCTTTTCGCTCACCTGAAGGAGCGCGTTCCGAATCTGGAGCGCTTTCGCGGCGCCATTGCCCTGGCGGTGAACTACGAGTACTCGAACGGAGCGACGGTGCTGCGCGATAACGACGAAGTGGCTTTGATCCCGCCGGTGAGCGGTGGTGCCGAAATGTCACCCGCCGAGGTTCTCCTGCCGCTTATTTCGGAGCACGCGCGCATTGTGCGCGAAGCTATCGAGACGGAATCCGTCCTCGCAGCCATTGAGCGGCCGGAGGATGGCGCTGTGGCGACGTTCCATGGCATCGTCCGCAACAACTCGAGCGGCCGCCGGACGCTGTATCTCGACTACTCGGCTTATGAGCGCATGGCCCTGGACCAGATGGAGCAGCTTGCGCACGAGGCACTCAGCCGTTTCGCCGCTCGCGATGTGCGGCTGATACATCGGCTGGGGCGCTTACAGATCGGCGAAACCAGCGTCTATATCGCAGTCGCAGCGGCACATCGCACGGCCGCGTTCGAGGCCTGCCGATGGCTGATCGACACTCTCAAGACGACGGTGCCGATCTGGAAGAAAGAACATTTCGAAGACGGCGCAGTTTGGGCGGATGGCGAGCCGTTTCCGGCGGAAATTTCCACTGCTGCGCCGGACACGTCAAAGTAGTCGGAGTGGTGTTTACACTAACGAGTGATTCCTAGCCTTCATACCTCTTGCAAAGCACACGTGCCCGCACTGGTCTTGCTGTGCAGCTTGGCGTTTCTTGCTGCTCCGCTGTTTGGCGCGGACCAGGCTTCCAGTGGCGTGGCGCAGCCTCCCGCCGGTCTCACGCAGCGGGCGCCGGCTGAGGTGCCGCGTCCTCCCTCGGCCCAGAAACAGCAGTCCGCAAACCCGGACGATCAGCAGAACCCCACGTTCAGAGTCAACGTCAAGCTGGTGAACGTCTTCACCACCGTGACCGACCAAGGTGGAGCGCCGGTGTCGTCGCTCAAGGAAGATGATTTTCAGGTTTTCGAGGATGGCGAGCCGCAGCAGATCGCGGTCTTTCATCGCGAATCCGAGCTGCCGCTTTCGATTGTGGTCGCGGTGGACACCAGTCTAAGCACGCGCGGCGATCAGAAGTTGGAACTGGAATCGGCCCGCCGCTTCGCGCACGCCATTCTGCGGCCCATCGACGGGCTCTCGCTGTTCGAGTTCAGTGAGATCGTCGATCAGATGACGCCGTTCACCGCCGATCTGCGCACCATCGACCGGGCCATCAACCGCGTTCACTCGGGAGCGGCGACCGCGCTCTACGACACCTTGTATCTCGGCTCGGACGCGCTGCTCGACCGGCGCGGCCGCAAGGTGATGGTGGTGATCACCGACGGCGGCGATACCATCAGCAAGACCAGCTTACCAGCAGGCCATACGCGAGGCACAACAGGCTGAGGTCATCCTGTACAGCATCATCATCGTTCCCATCGAGAACAGCGCCGGACGCGACATTGGAGGCGAGCACGCGCTCATCCAGCTCTCGCGCGATACCGGTGGAAAGTATTTCTACGCCAGCGGAATGGAGCAACTGGACGCCGCCTTCCGCCAGATCAGCGATGAGCTGCGCACGCAATATCTGATCGCCTACTATCCCAGCCATCGCATCGCCGATTCGGACTTTCGCCGCATCGACATAAAGATCAATCCTGCCACCAAGGACTATCCCGATCCACCGACGCTAGTAGTGCGCCACCGCACCGGCTACTACACCATGCCGTCAAAGTAAGGAAGTAGGGTTCCCGCCTACTTTCGCAAGCGATAGCGATGAAAATAGCAAACTGACTATCATCGAGACCGAACTTCCGCCGCCACGGGAGAGCAGTGACTTAAGTCCAGCCAATCTCACAAATCGATCCCTATCAGGGCACGTCTTCACAGGCCGCTGAAGAATTGGACTTTGAGTGTTTTGAAGGGGGCGCAGCTTTAGCTGCGCAGCGGCGGCAGGGGGTTGGCCCGGCGTGCAAACGCCGGGTGAAGGCGTTAGAGAAGGGGGAGCCGCGGAGCGGCGACAGCACTCGCACCAAGTCTCTTCAGCGGAACAAACCTCGCAATGCCAAGCCGATTCTAGGATCAAAGTGCCATTAATGGTCGCCACTAAGGATTAGTCGCGAATCACACGTTATAGCTAATGTCAAGAAGATTCAGTAGCCCGAGGGTGTTGTTCTGATGAGTTTAGGCAAGATTCTGGAAAGAACATCAAGATCATGAAATCACCAGAGCGATGATCACGGTAACGTCCACCTAGCAGTCGGCCTTTTCCTCCATCTGCTGACCGCATCATAAGGAGAACTTGATGAACATTGCCACCTTGAACACGCTGCTGCGAGACGAATCGGGTCAGGACCTGATTGAATACGCCCTCGTCGCGGCCTTAATCGCGCTGGGGTCAATCACCGCAATGAAGGGTCTTGCGAGCGGCATCAGTACCGCTTACAGCGTCGTTTCCAGCGATCTATCGAGCGCGGTAGCTTAATTGGCAGCAGGAGGCGTACAGATGGCAACCACAGTCTGTGCGCCTCTCGTCGCCAGATCAGTGAAATACCGCGTTCCCGTGACTAGCCCCTGTCAATACAAAACCCTCGTCAAGGATTAAAGCGATGAGCTGCGCACGCAATACCTGATCGCCTGCTATCCCAAGCAACGCGTGGTCGATACTGACTTCCGCCGCATCGACATAAAGATCAATCCTGCCACCAAGAACTATCCCAGTCCGTCCCAGTTGGTTGTGCGCCACCGCACCGGATGCCGCCAAGGCAAGGAAATCGCGGCGGTACGCCGGCACAGGCCCCTGCTTTTCAGAAGCCTGGGCACTTCGAGATTCCGCCCTAGAACGCGATTTCCAGATGAAAGCGCTATTTATGACCACCACTAATGGTCGCTTATAAATCACACGTTGTAGCTAATGTCAAGGCGATTCAGTAGCCAGAGAGTGTTGTTTTGCCAAGTTTAGGTAAGATTCTGGAAAAGATATCAAGATTATGAAATCACCTGCGCGATGATCAGGGTAACGTCCACCTAGCAGTCGGCCTTCTCCCTCCAATTGCTGACCGCACCAAGGAGAACTTGATGAACATCGCCACTTTCAAGAAGCTGCTTCGGGACGAATCTGGTCAGGACCTGATTGAATACGCCCTCGTCGCAGCCTTAATAGCGCTGGGGTCAATCGTCGCAATGCAGGGCCTTGCCAACGGCATCAGCACCGCTTTCAGCGTCGTTTCCAGCGATCTATCGAGCGCAGTAGCTTAATTGGCAGCGGGGGGCATACAGAGTGCAACCACAGTCAGTGCACCTCTCGTCGCCAGATCAGCGAAAATACCACCTTCTCGTGACTAGCCCCTGTCAATACAAAACCGTCGTCAAGGATTAAAACAAACGTCCCTTTGCTTTCCGTTGTCGTCTCAGATTGCATCTTAGCGTGGCCGAGAGGCGAAGCCATGCTCCTTCCAGAGTTTGTCCCATTGCCAAATGCCACCCCACGCTTGAGCAGGAAGGCGATAGCCGAGCTGGTGCGCGAGCATCAGGATCTGACCTCGATGGTGGGCCTCATGCGAAAACATGTAGGCGAACATGGCGCCGCCGGCGGGCCAGGTCCGTGTCCAGCTTCCGCGCGAGAATTTCGTGACCTTCGGCTTCGGGTCAGCGGAAAGCGCATCGGACAGCATGCGAAGACACTGCGTCGCACTTTTTCTATGCGCCGCGGCAGCCTGCTTCATCGAGCAGCGATCCGGACTGAGCGGAGCGGGACATGTCAAGTGCGGAGCGGAGTTCTTGAGCCAAACCAGGCGACTGTTGTGGAGATGCGCGAACATGGCGGCGATGGTGCGACCGCCTCGGCCATTGACTCCGGGCAGTTGAGCGCGCCAGGCCCGCGGGTCGAGATGCAAGAGCAACAGCTGGTTCATCGCGTCATTGACCGCGTAGGTTTCCAGCAGGACGTCTCGAATTTGGACCAGAGCTTCATCTGATGGCTGCTCCATGGCGTCTTCTCGGGTCGGGGATTCCGACGGCTTGAATCTTACAGAATGACGCTAATGGAGGAAACAACAGAGGCGCTTTCTGTCAAGGGCATGTCTGGAACAGGCAGCTGAAAAGTCCATTTCCGAACGCTTCGTGTCAGGGCGCGACCTTGGTCGTGCCGATAAGCGCTTTATTTTTGCCATCCCGAGCGGACTTCAGCCCGCGCGGGGATCTGCGTTCCCGGCTTTTTCAGAGGCCTGTGAAAGTTGTGCCCTGCTACAAACCCAAATGGAATTTATGAGCTAAGTTGGCTCTGTTGCCATCCTTCACCTTACGAAATTGTCATTACGAGATGGCTTTAGCCATCGAGGAACCTGCTGTTCGGTTCCGGGGCAAGGATCTCTGGGTAAAATCGGTTCCCTCGTCTCGCCCGCTCGCGCTCCTTGGGATGAGAGTTACGGGATGACAATTAAATGGGGACCACACTCTTCGGCGCGGCTGAAGCCGCGCGCCTTTAAGGCAGGATGCCAACCGAGCCAGTTAAGTTCTAGTATCGATGCTCGCGATGGCGGCGCATTTGCGAGTGGATGGAGCTGCTATCTGCGTCCTTCGGGCGCGCCTCATTCACCTTGATAATCTTCCCACCGATCGTCGTGCAATTCAGGCCGGCGATTGCTGCTTTCGCTTCCGCGTCGCTGCTCATCTCGATAAATGCGATGCCCCGCGGCGCGCCTGTGTCCCGGTCATCGACAATCTTTACGCTTAGCACCTGTCCAAATGCTTCGAACGCGGTTCTTAAGGTCCGCTCCGAGACATCTGCCGCAAGATTGCCTACGAAGATGTTTTGCATAGCGCTTCCTATGTCCTGACTAGCTTTCCAGCATCTCCTGGCTTTTCCTCAGCCGATCATTTTCTACTGCGAGGCGCGCCTGTGCCTTCTTCAACTTCTCTTTCAGCTTATCGCGCTCTTCTATAGCTTTTCGCACCCGCTGTTGGGCAGACTTGATGTCAGCAAGTGCCTGTTTGTGTAGTTTCCGCATATGTCCAGGGTAGAGCGGCGCTTCTCTGACGCCAGCCTCAAGGCCGGCTCTGCGCAGATTCCTTCCAAGCTTACGAGGGGCGCTGGAAAGCCTCGTTTACCCGTTGGGTGGCGCTGCTGGTGTCCTCGGCTGTAGGAATACCGATCTCCAGTGTAGCGTTGCTGTTCGGCCTCGATCCATGCCGGAACAGATTCTGATTCATCATGATCGACTGTAGCAGACGGCCAAGCGGGCGCGAATGATAGCCGTTGGAGAAACGCGGCCCGTCCGCCCACGCCATGCGCGGCGAGTAGTCACAGACCAGGCTCCAGTATTCCCCAGCGCGAGACCACAGTTTCAGGAACTCGACTGCCCCATCGACGCCGGTGTGATATTCGACCCGCACCATGGCGGCCTTGGACTGGCACGCCAGAACATCCCAATGGAGAACGACAGCACTGCCCAGAATGTCTTCCAGGGCGATGCCGGAGGTCTTCGGTAACGGCTCAGCTTTCATTCATTCTCCATTCGTGTTTCCAGGCGGCCCTGTAGCACTCGCGTTTACGTTTCATACCCGGCGCCGAAGCTGGTCTCGGGGTGAGCACCGCTTTAGCGGTGCACTGAGGACGCGATGCGTTCTTCAGGTAGAGGTGGCCTTCAGGCCAGCGTCTAGGCCGTTTATTTTCGTCATCCCGAGCGGGCTTTAGCCCGCGAGGGATCTGCGGTTCCGCCTCAAGGCGTGCTCCACCCACATTGCGTCCCTACACGACGCCGATCTCTGGTTGCCCGATAGCCAGTTCCGTTCCCGGTTGCGGGTTGATATTGGCATCTGGGATCGCAGCCGAATCGAGATTCGCCGGTTTCTCGGTTTCCGAAATCGGATTGGCCATTCCGTTGATATTTCTTGCCGCAGTGATGCGCCAGCGAGCTTCCGCGAAGCTATTTCGTTGCGGTAATGATTCGCAACTTTTTCGGACCGCCTGGCGCAGTGTTTCGCCCCACTGCGTACCGTGCTCCTCGGCAGTGTAGGAATCGGCCGGTGGCTCGAAATCAACGAATCGCGGTCTGCCGACAAGGAACGCGACGATCTGCTGAGGCTTCTCTTTCTTGATCTCATCGCGCCACGCAAGACAACCGCGGTGGTCTCTGCGAATGTCGATCAGCACCATGTCATAGCGGTCGCGATGCCAGATCGAAGTAGCCTCCGTCAGATCGCTTGCGCCAACCACCTCAACCCCATGCAGCCCCAGGATTTTCCGGCGTAACGCACGCCTCTCGGAGTTGGCGTCCACCAAAAGAACGCTGATTTTGTCGGAAGTGTTCATTGCTGACGGCTGACGCCCCACATTCATATAGGTGACCTCGCGTGAACAGCAGCCGGTCTAGGAGCTGCCACTCTCAAGAAAAACTCTCGCTGCAGCGATCACGAGAGCGCGGGTGAGTGGGGCTGAAGATTGTGCCCTCTTCGTTGTCGGCGGGAAGGGCAGGAAGCCATCTCAAATATTGCGAGATAGCTTGATTATACGCTTCTCGAATGGATGCCTTTGTGAGCCTGGAGTATTGATGGCATTCCACGCTTCCTTGTACGCACGACGATCGCACGCTTCGAAGGGGCGTGGCTTCAGCCGCTCCGTTCGAATGCTCTTTCTGGCTGTGGCTTCAGCCACGGAGGGACCTGGCTTTCGCTACAAACGGCAATTACCTCCGGGGCTTAAAGTCCGGCCAACCCCGCGTCATGGCGCGGCTGAAGCCGCGCCCCTTCTACGCAACCTCAAACAGCCGGATAATACGGTTACGAGAACACTTCCCCAGGCATACGAGACAGCGTGCGTGTCGACAACGTGTTCTGGATTGTGCGCGCCGCGGTTCCTCCGCTTGCCTTAACTTGCTTGCGCGCGATCTTGAGCTTCAGTGCCCGCTCGATCGAACGCAATTCGCCAATCTCGGCTCCCGAGACGAGCGTCGACGCGCGGCCGGCTGATCCCATGCGTCCCGTACGACCCACGCGATGAATGAAGTCCTCGGGAATCTGCGGCAGATCGTAGTTGATAACGTGCGCGATATTGTTGACGTGTATTCCACGCGAAGCCACGTCGGTCGCCACCAGCACCTGGAACTTGCCCTCTTCGAATCCGCTCAGCGCGCCGGTGCGCTGCGATTGGCTGCGATCGCCGTGGATCATCGCCGCCGCAAATCCGTCGCGCAACAGGGTCTTGGTAAGGCGCTCGGTGCCGTGCTTGGTGCGCGCGAACACCAGCGTCTGCCCCTTAACAGCGTAGAGAAGCTGGCGCAGGACCTCGGACTTCTCCGCTTGCGGCACTTCAAACGCTTGCAGCTCGACCGACTCGACCGGCTTCGAAATCGAACCGATGGCCACGCGAACCGGCTTGTTCATGTAATCGTTCACCAGATTGGCGACCGAGGCTTCCAGGGTCGCTGAGAAGCATAGTGTCTGGCGCTCGCGCGGCAGCTCCGCGACGATCCGGCGAATGGCCGGCAGAAAACCCATGTCGAGCATCCGATCGGATTCGTCCAGCACCAGTGTCTTCACGTAGCGCAGATCAACCAGCTTGCGGCGCAGATAATCCTCCAGCCGCCCGGGTGTCGCGACTACCATCCGTGCGCCTTTGCGGAGCGCCTGGATCTGGCGCTGTTCGCTCACGCCGCCGATGACCAGCGCGGCCGGGCTTTCGTTGCGCGGCCGAAGTTGCTCATATTGCTCATGGACCTGCATCGCCAACTCGCGCGTCGGCACCAGGACCAATGCGGATATCTGACGCGGCGAGTTCTCTGTCGCCAGCCGCTCGATTATCGGGATCAGAAAAGCCAGCGTCTTGCCCGTGCCGGTCTGTGCCGTGGCGAGTACATCTTTACCTGCCAGCGCGGGAGGTATCGCGGACGCCTGGACCGGCGTCGGGGTAATGAAATGGAGTTGTGCCAGCTTCTGCTGGAGCCCAGCAGACAGGGGCATGTCTTTGAATTGTGTCAAAACGATGTTTTCTTTCTTGGAGAGGCGTCTCGCGAGGAAGTCCGCTTTTATCGGGATCACCCACGATCTTTTGCACTCGGTGGGTGATGGTCCGTGGCGGGCGAGTCGCGAAGATACAACGAAGCCGCTCTAATGTTTATTCGGCGCTGTCAATGAAACGGATGCCGGAAAGGCGGGAAATCGATCGAACTGCGGATCGGATGTCGCTTGCAAGCGGCCGTAGCCAATAGCGTCTACTAGTACTGTATCACACGGTACGCCGGCCTGCGCGGCCAGGCGCACCAACTTCGATTCCGCTACTTGGCGAAATCGTGGAAATCGAAGCCCTGCGGCAGGCCGTCTTCATCGTGCGTGACGACCAGATCGGCGACCGGCTGGGTTTCCGGAGTGGCAACGTCCGAGTCGCCTTGCTTCCGTTGCGCTTTGCGTTGAGCCTTCTCGGCGCGCTTTTCCTGACGCGCCCGCTCCTTCTGTCGCTTGGTGAAAGTTGTACGAGAGCTTCCTGCCATGTATTCAGATTACCACCTTATTCGATTCAATTTACTGATTCTCGATTCAATATTGCCCGACCTGCCCCGCGATGCACCGAGGCCCGGAACGATTCCGCACCGATTGCTGCATGGCCGAGAGCCAGCTCTGACTCACGACCGCTGCGAGGGGACGATGCCGCGGCTCATAATAACTTTATGCCAGGGCACGTCTTCAGAGTCTGCGTGAGAACCAACTTTGTTCCTCCGCGCTGGAGTGTGACGCGCAAAAATCCAACCCGGAGCCGGGCCCCCGGTTCGCACCTCTTTTGCGCGAACCAGGGTGGAGGAGGGGTGGCATTGACGTTAGCCCAGGAAGGAGCGTAGCGGAGTCCAGGGGAGAGTGGGAAAATTATTCGAGTCCCTTTACCGGGGTCCCCGACAAGCGCCGATTTTGCGCTTGACGGGGTGGTTGAGGGACGGCACAGATCCTTGGAGGGGCGCGGGTTCAGCCGTGCCGATGGCGAACTTTTTTCATTTTGTCATCCCGAGCGGAGTGAGTCTGCTCTCGAAGCGAGCAGACTCACGCAGTCGAGAGACCTGCTTCTCGTCGCTTCGCAGGATGTCAATTGAGCCAACCTATCCTGTAAACCGATTTCGGTTCGTGTCGGATCACGAGTTGCTGAAAACCCGATTTTGACTGGTTTCGAAGGGATTTAACTTCAGACTGCGCCGTTCCAGGTTCTTTATTTGTCATCACGGGCCGTGTTTAACGGCACGTCTGAAACAGGCGTGATGTTAATGCAGGATGTCAATAGAGCCAGATCGGTTCCAGTAGAGGTATCTCATTGACAACACGACCCAATTAGCATAGTATAGTAAGTGAGAGTTTCTTCTATTTCTCATTCAGACCTACTGAACTAAGTCAGTCCTTCTGAAGTATCTCCCCCTTAGTTACTTGCTGGCGATTTGCGACGATGCGGTGTTTCTGCCCGGATCCGCCTGCGCGTTCATAGCAAGCACAAGTAGAAGGAACGAAATGACTTACTATCGCGTTGAGTTCTTGACAACGTCCCAGAGTGCACCGCCAGCCAAGAAGTTTCGAACCAAGGAAACCGCGGAGAAGTATGCGAAGAGAGTTCTTGGTCCGCTTGACGACAGCGGCCTCCTGTCGAAAGTAGCTATTATTGCCACAAAAAGGGAAACGCCAACCGCATAGCTTTGCAGCAGGGGACCTATAGTGAAATTGAAAATGTCGTGTCCGGTATGCCAGAGCGAAATGTCGAGGAAATGGCAGTCGCCACAAAACGTGAAGAACGATTTATCAGCACGCGTTCAATGGAGTTGTAGTGTCTGCGGCGGGACCTTTACGCGGCTTGAGCTACAAATCGCTGCCAAAGCTGCAGAGTCAGCGAAGCTCGTTCCTGTTTCCTGAGCAGCAGCAAGATTCTAGCAGGCTGCTGAAAAACCCAGCGTCATGCGCTGTTTGGGTAGAGCTGCCTTCAGGCCAGCGTCTAAGCCCTTTTATATTTGTCCCCCGAGGCGGCTTTAGCCGCTGAGGGATCTGCTGTTCCGACCTTTTCAGCAGCCTGCTACGCGGCCACTGGCTTCATCGGAGCATCGCGACCAACCCACCATAAGACTTTGCCAATGATGCGCAACTTCCTGTTCTGTTCGGTAATTACTGAGCCGTACTGTTGGTTGGTAGACTCCAGCGACTCCCGGTCCGCACCTTTTTTCAGCCTCGCAACTACCAGGCCCACCGCTTTTTCCCACGCAACAACTAATTCCCCATTCAGCCTTTCATGGTCCACCTGCGATGCATCCACCACGATGATGTAACCATCGCAGATGAGTGGCGCCATGGAATCGCCGACCACACGCAGACAACTTGTGTAACGCGGGTTGGGGCACCAGTTGCTGGGTGAGGCAATGAAGCTGGAAGCGGATACGTTTCGCAGGCTGTCGATACTGTCGCCCTCGGTACCGACTCGCACCGGCAAAATGGGAATGGCGTGAAGCAGGGGCCGGCTGAACAGGTGCCTCCCCGCGCCGGCATGGGCCACCGTGAGGTCGAAGCCGCCTTCCTCCTCCAAATCCAGGTGCACTGGAGGGGATACCCGCATCAACTCAGAACCATACACACCCGCGCATGACCAGAAAAACCAGCAACTGGGATCGCCGGCCAAATTGCCGAGCGTGATAAACGCTTCGACTGTGGGTTTCTGATCGCCACTTTCCCAACCGGCTAGAGTCGCAATAGAACAGCCCAATTGTTCGGCGAATTGATTTGTGCTGAGGTGCAGGAACCTTCGTAGGGACCGAATTCGTGCAGCAGACGGAGACTTTTCTGCTGAGCTCTTCCGCGGCATCGCAAACCCCTTTCGGGTATCCGCGCGGATGTCAATTCATTCCGTCTGGCACAACCGCCAAATACCAAGACCGCTATCCCACCCGATAAGTATATCAGGTAATTGGTCTGATACCAGACATACAGCGGCGGTTGTCCGGCACCGAACATAAGTGCGCGGTTTGCGCCGCGGAAGCATACAATTGAGTTGAACATCCTCATACGCATATTCGCCCGCCAACGGTGGTCGGTTCACGTGCGCATCCGGATCGCGGGATTTTCCCCCGGCGAAAGGGAGCAGCATGAAACCGGCCGCAACATTCCGGAATCGCGTCTTGGCAGGCTTGCCCAAAGCAGAAATCAACCGCATATCGCGTCACCTCTCACCCGTGACCCTCCCACAAGAAGAGACCCTGTCAAATGGAAATTTCGGCCACGGCTATTTCCTGGAAGATGGAATCGCATCGGTCGTGGTCACCGTGGAAAACGGAAATACCGTAGAGGTCGGAGTCGTCGGCCGTGATGGCATTGTGGGACTTCCCATCCTGCTGGGGGGGGGGAAAAGCATACCGGGAAGGACCTTCATTCAGATTGCCGGCTCTGGCTTTCGCATCGAGGCGGAACCTTTGAAAGAGGAGTTCGAACGGGCGAGCGAGTTCCGAAACCGTCTACTGAAATACATCCAGGGCTTCCTCGTCCAGACCGCACAGACGGCAGTTTGCAACCGGCTGCACAACATCGAGGAGCGGCTTGCCCGCTGGCTGCTGTCCTGCCACGACCGCATGCAATCGGACCAGCTTAGGTTGACGCACGACTTTCTCGGGCAGATGCTCGGGGCCCCGCGCAGCACCGTCACCCTGGCCGCGGGACTGCTTCACCGCGCAGGCATGATCGATTATTCACGCGGCGTGGTCACCATCCAGGATCGTACTGCGCTGGAGAATTCTGCCTGCGAGTGTTACCGCGTCGTAAGACAAGAGTTTGAGCGCCTGGCCCTGCTTTAGGGATCTAGTGCCCTGAATCAGAAGTTCGTGTCATAAGGGGCACTGTCTCAAGGCACGGCTTCAGGGGCCACTGAAAAAATCCTTTTTCGAAAGCTTTGTGTCAGGGCACGACCTTGGTCGTGCCGATAAGCCCTTTACATTTGTCATCCCGAGCCGACGTTGGTCGGCGAGGGATCTGCTGTTCCGACTTTTTCAGCGGCCTCCGAAGGCGTGCTCCACCCAACCGCGTCCATAGCGACCATGAAAATGCTTTAGTCACTGGGGGACTCAATCAGAGACTTCCTAAGTCTGGTATACGACAGACAGAAGGTCTTTCCCGGCATAAAGTCATGGCACACGTGGGGTAGTACCATGACAGCTCAGGCAGAATCCCCCGTATCTTTTTCCCGTGCGCCTAAGAACGGTAGAAGGCTGATTTTGTCTGTCGATGACGAGCAGCCGATCCTCTACACCCGCGAAATACTTCTGGAAAATGCCGGATACGACGTGCTGAGCGCTGTCCGCGGCGAGGAGGCTTTGCGCATCTTCGCTGCGAACGCAGTGGATCTGGTACTGCTTGATTATGCAATGCCGGGACTCGATGGCGGCGTTGTCGCCCAGGAGATGAAGCGACGCAGGCCGCGTGTGCCAGTCGTGGTGGTTTCCGCCAGCTCCGTTCCTAAGGAAACTCTCGGGTGCGTGGATTGTTTCCTAGAAAAAGGTGACGGGCCGGCAGCGCTGCTGGAAAAGATTCGCGAGTTGCTCCCGCCACTGCAGGATGCTGCCTGACCTGGCGTGCAGCGGGCGGCGGAAGGGCACGGCTTCACAGGCCGCTGAAAAACTCGCCTGCGGAGCGCTTTGTGTCAGGGCACGACCTTGGTCGTGCCGATAAAGGCCTTTATTTTTGTCATCCCGAGACGGCTTTAGCCGCCAAGGGATCTGCTTTCCGGAGTTTTGCATTGACCTCTACACGTGTACAACTCGTAACCGGCCGCGAAGCCGGGGTTCCCGCTTTGCGCCGCCTTTGCGCTTGCTGGGGTGTTTTATACACGTTGCCGAATGATATACACTCAGAATGACGATTACGGCATTGCGCGGAGGATCATTTGGCAGAAGTTCGATTGCAAGAGGGCGAGTCGTTGGAGAATGCTCTACGCCGCTTCAAACGTAAGGTTCAAAGCGAAGACATCATCAAAGATGTGAAGCGCCATTCCTTCTACCTCAAACCGGGCGAGAAGAAACGGGTGAAGCAGGCCCTGGCGCGCAAACGCGCGCGGAAAAAGGCCCGCACCAACCCGGACGATCGCCGATAATCGCGCGGCGTTTTCCGAAGACAGAACTCCCAACCTCAAGCTTATCGCCGGCCCGGCTCGAGCAAATTCGGGCCGGATAACTGCGTTTGCGCGAAGAGTGTGGTAGCGCTATACGCTCATTTGCGGCGGAACTGAGTGGTTCCGATTGGCGAGATCAAAGGCTTGGCTGTATTGATGGCCTGCCCACCTTGGGTGCGTCCGCAGCTCAGGTCCTCCACTTCTTTTTCCGCGGCATCTTCGGCCAGCTCACGCGTGGGGGCATGGCCCCAGGACACCAGTTCGTCAGGATTCTGCGACCGGCAGACCATCCAATGATGCCGCATTCCCTGGTGATAAGGCTCCACGTCAAACGACACGACATACCCGTTCGCGCTCTTCTTCATCGCACTCCTCTGGCAGTCTTGCCGCCCGGCGATTCAGCCCGCGTGCATTGCCATCGAATGCAGACACAGGTGCACTCATCATACGCTCATTGCCGATTCGCCAACTATCGTACTTCGGAATTCACCTCTGGGCCGCGATAGCCGGGACCCGAAGACTTGTCGCGAGTGCAAGGAAATGTGCCGCTCGACGAGCATGAATCAGAAGTAGGCTGATCCCCAATGCTTCTTTTCAAGCACTCTTCCTGATCGTCATTCAGCGCCATTGGACCAAGAACGGACAGCGGTGGGCAAACCAAATCGCGCTGAATGCCTTCTTGATGTAGTAACCCTGACTCGATCGTGCGTGTCGCTTCATGACAAAATGCAAGATACGCTGTTTGAGCAAAGTGTTGAGAACGAGTGGGTGTGATGGGCAGTTTGAGGTCTCTTTCCGGTCCGGTGCTTTTGTGCACGCTGTTGTTGGTGGCAGCAGCTCACGCCGGGCAGCTTCCAACGGTTCACGAATCTGACACGGGCGCCTCGGCCCAGCGAGCGTCCCAAGCCGCGGACGTGTCGTCGGGACAGACTGGGCCCGAGCTCGTGGGCAGCATCGCCGGCACAGTGGTTGACCAGCGTGGCGCTGTTGCAGTTGGAGCCCAGGTCCGGCTGACCAACCCGAATCAACCGCGCTCCCAGCAAGTCTTCTCCGGTATCAACGGAGAGTTTTCCTTTGACAATGTCCCCCCGGGGCCTTTTCAGCTGACCATCACAGCCCCGGGCTTTCAGACCAAGACGTTCGCTGGATTGTTGAAGCCGGGAGGCGCGTTTATCGTGCCGGAGTTAGTGCTGAATATCGCGCCAGCGACGACAACGGTGCAGGTGGGACTGACGACCGAGCAGGTGGCGCAGGTCCAGATTAAGCAGCAAGAGAAGCAACGGGTGCTCGGCATCGCTCCCAATTTTTATGTCACCTATCTTCCCGATGCTGCTCCCCTGACAGCGAAGCAGAAGTTTCAGCTTGCCTGGAAGTCCGTCGCCGATCCGGTCACTTTCCTGGGAGTGGGCGCCCTTGCCGGATTGCAACAGGCTACGAACGATTACGGTGGATTCGGACAAGGAGCCGGAGGCTATGCAAAAAGATTCGGCGCGGCGTACGCAACAGTCTTCACCGGGACATTCATAGATGACGCTGTTCTGGCGTCTCTGATGAAACAGGATCCACGCTATTTCTACCAAGGTACCGGCACGATTCGCTCAAGGTTTCTGCATGCCGTCGAGCATGCGGTCCTTCGCAAGGGCGACAACGGCCGCTGGCAGCCGAACTACTCCGGAATCCTCGGAAGTTTTGCGGACAGCGGTCTTTCCGCCTTCTATTATCCCGAAAGTGATCGCAGCGGCGGTTTGGTGGTCCAGAACGCGCTGGTTGGCATCGGTGGGCGCGCGGTCGGCGGTATCGTCCAAGAGTTCGTTCTGCGGAAATTCACATCGCATTCCAAGCCGCGGACCGCCCATCAGCCCTGAAATCGTCTCATCGGTCGCGCTATAAAGCAAACAGCCAAACAATCAGTCGCCGGCGTGAGCTTCATCACAGTTAGAATTGTTGGATTCACTCCGATGATTTTTGCCCTCAAACCGGCTCGGCGCAAGTTGCGTTTATTGCCGCTGATTGCCGCCACCTACTTCATGGTCTCGGGCGGACCTTATGGGATTGAGGACATTCTGGGCGGCGCCGGCTTTGGCAGGGCAATCGTGATCCTCCTCGTGCTACCCATCATCTGGAGCCTACCCACGGCGCTGATGATTGGCGAGCTGGCCAGTGCAATTCCCGCCGAGGGCGGCTTCTACGTCTGGGTGCGGCGTGCTCTTGGGCCCTTCTGGGGATACCAGGAGAGCTGGCTCTCGCTCTCGGCCAGCGTTTTTGATATGGCCATCTATCCGGCCATCTTTGTTCTTTACCTCGGGCGATTCCATCCCGCGCTGACCGCCGGTTGGCACGGCTATGCGTGGTCATTGGCCGTTGTGGTGGTCTGTTGTTTGTGGAACCTGCGTGGTGCGCCCGCGGTCGGCGAAGGTTCTATCGGCCTGTTCATTCTTCTGCTGGCTCCGTTTGCCGTCTTCGTGGTGCTTGGGTTTTGGCGCGGATTTGCGAACCATCCCGCCGTGCAATGGAGTCGGACCGGCTCTGAGGCCGCCCTGTCTACAGCGATTCTGGTGGCTATGTGGAATTACATGGGTTGGGACAACGCATCCACTGTAGCGCAGGAGGTGGAGAATCCTCAGCGTAACTATCCTCGCGCCATGATTGCCGCAGCGGCACTCGCAGCCGTCACTTACATTCTTCCGCTTCTGGCAATGGCGTTGGCTGGCCTTTCCGCGAACAGCTTTTCAACCGGCGACTGGATGAATGCAGCCGTCAGAATCGGTGGCCCGTGGCTCGGGTTGGCCGTGGTGGCCGGTGGTGTCATCTGCGGCATCGGCATGTTCAATGCGCTGATGCTGAGTTACACGCGACTACCAATGGTAATGGCAGAAGACGCTATGCTGCCGCGCGTCGTTGCCCGGCGGAACAGTCGAGGTGTGCCCTGGGTCAGCGTGCTGATATGCGGGCTCGCCTGGGCGTTGGCGCTCAAGTTGCCTTTTGAGAGGCTCATCTCCATTGACCTCATCCTTTACGGATCAAGCCTGTTGTTGGAGTTTTTCTCGCTGGTCGTGTTGCGTTTTCGCGAGCCTCAGCTGGTGCGCCCCTTCAAAGCCGGCAACCTTGCCTTCGCCTGCGCGCTTGGGATTGGTCCCGCTGCGCTGATTGGATATGCTCTCTACGCCTCGCGCGGAGAGAAGCTGATGGGCTCTATCTCCGCGCTTCTATTCGCTGTGGTGGTGGCTCTGCTGGGTCCGATACTGTACTGGCTCATGGCTGCCCCGCTGGCGCGACGGCGGCTCGCAGCGTCCTCCGCCGCCGACTAAGGTCGCTCGAGGCAATAGCTATGATTAGAGTGGTGGCGGCGGCGGGAGTTCAATATGGATTTTCAGAACCGAATACACCATTGTGTCTGATGGACCCGTCGACATTGGCATTATTATTCTGTAGCAGGCTGCGGAAAAAGCCGGCGTGAGGCGTTGTTCAGGTAGAGCTGGCCTTCAGGCCAGCGTCTAAACCGTT
The DNA here is from genome assembly GCA_963821995.1 of uncultured Acidobacteriaceae bacterium. GTDB lineage: Bacteria > Acidobacteriota > Terriglobia > Terriglobales > Acidobacteriaceae > Bog-257. Next base: position 127,575 of record CAWGFZ010000001.1, read on the forward strand.
CATTTGTGTAATCCAGAGCGGGCTTTAGCCCGCGAGGGATTTGCCGTTAGGACTTTTTCAGCAGCCTCCTGGCAGCATCCGTTCGGACCCCAGGAGTAACAACTTCTTTCAGAACAGAATCAACAGAATTGCGAAATGTTTCGGCGCTCAACTCTCTACTCACCCGTGCCAGAGCGTTGTCCCGAACGTGAGTCCAAAGTTCCTCATCCCGGTACAGTAGCGAACAGCAATCGGCAAAGTGCTGAGCGGCGCTTCCGACAAGGTACTCATGCCCGTCCGACCATTGTAGTTGGTTCGCGATCATCTCAGAGACAACGAGAGGAACTCCATAGGCCGCGGCTTCGCACGCTTTAAAGGGCAGCCCAGCAGCGTAGCGGGTGGGCACGACGAAAACTCGCGCACGGTCGTACAAGGGCTGCAGATCGCTGACCTGGCCAAGTATTCGCACCGTGTCGTCGACTATGATATTGCGCATCGTGTCGGTACCAAAACCTGCTACTTCAAGGACAGATCCTGTGGCGCGATGGATCTCTTTCCAAATATTGCTGCAGAAATAGCGAAGAGAATCGGCGTTAGGATTTTCAGAACCATGCACCGAGCCCACGAACAGAAAAGTATGCCTCTCGCCAAAACTCCGTCGCGTTGGGCAGAGCGAAAGTTGGAAGCCCACCACCGAGGCGCGACGGATGCCATTAGCCACCATAGTCTGACGATCACGCTCTGAAACCACAACCACTGCGTCGGCCGTCTTGGCTAGTGCGATCTCCTCCTCAAGGTCGCGCGGCTCCAGAAATTCCGGTTCTGGATTGGCTTCTCCAAGTAGGGCCGATTGCGCTTGCATCCTCTCAGAGAATATTGCTTCCGCGTCGTACACGAGGCGGAACTTTCGGCTATCCAGGACGCTGGCATGGCTGATGAGAAGGAGCTTGAGATTGTGCGGCCTACTTATCCAGACTACGTCTGCCCAGGGAAAATACCTCTCGATGAGATCTTCCCGTGACCGGTAGCCGTCGAACTGTTCCACTTCCAGCGGCATGTCGCCATAAGTATCTTCAAGCAGGGGGAAAGTGAACGTCGCGCACACCACGTGATGTCCCAAAGCTACGAGTTGACGCAGGACATCATTACTTCGAGGAAACCCTGCGCCAAGAAACCTTTGTGGAAGCCGATCATCGATGTAAATTATGCGCAAGCCCGGGGCATTCACGGCAATTCGAGCCGGGATGATGTTGCCGGGATCGCTGCAGAAGTGTCTGCTGAGTTCGACTGACCACTTGCTTTGAAATGTCGTTTGATGCGCGCGCATAAGAACAGCGGCTGCTTCGACCCCGCCGGAGGCAGCAGATTCATAATGCAGAACCCTTGCCAACGGTTCGTATACGACAGAATATCCCTGCTTCCACAAGCTCATGCAGTAGTCGACATCCTCGTAGTACGCGGGCGCAAACTCGCGGCTGAAACCTCCAAGTCGGTCGAAAAGCTGCTTCGGTGTGACTAGAAACACACCTGAACAGTAATCGACAAGCCGACGGAAGCTGTACTGCGGTAGCTCAGGATCATCTCTTCGCCCGTATCCATAGGCGCTGCCATCAGACCAGATGATCGATCCCGCTTCCTGGAGGCTCCCATCGGCCAGCAGAACCTTGCCACCTACAGCTCCAATGCCAGGCTGCTCGAAGTTCCTTAGAGTGGCTGTAATCGCCCCTTTCGTAAGCAGTGCATCATTGTTAACAAAACAGAGGAACTCTCCGCGAGCAACGGCAGCCGCCTGCATACACGCCGGGCCAAAGCCCTCGTTCTTTTCGTTCCGCAGGATGTTCGCTCCATCAATCCTCTCTAACAGTGAACAAGTAGAGTCGTCCGAGCCATTGTCCACCACAACGAGCTCATAGGGAACACTCGCGAATTGCACCACAGAGTCAATGGCCAGCACCGAAAGCTCAGCCTTATTTAGAAGCACCAAAATAAACGACACGCGAGGAGTCGCCCATGCAGGTATGTAGATTCTCTCTTCCTTGCTAAGTAGTTGCGTCAGCCTCGCGCGACCTCGTTCAGCCATTCGGCGCTGTGCAGAAGCAAGTGTGGATGCTGAGAAGCTACGATGGCCAGTGAAGTGTTTCAATGCCCATCCCACGACTCTTTGCTTAGACTCCGGAGGAATAGGAAGGCGCAACACAACGAACCGGATAAGCCTGAAGCGGTCTTCGCCATTGCCGGCCAGTGCGCGGCGGAATGTCCGAAAACGTCGCTCTAATCGGTTGAAGTACTCCCGCCAAGGCTGTGTGGCTAATCGCATACGGAAAGCCAGTGACCATCTGCTTGAACCTGAGCTAAACCCTCTGAAAAAACGACTATTCGCCGCACTCCTGTACGTCCTGAGAGCCCACAATCATCTTGGAGTGGCGATTTTACCGCGGGCAGGGAACACACGATCAAACCACCAGATAAGATTCAGGATCGACATCTCCACGATAAATTGCCAGCACGTCTTTGGGATCGCCGTCCGCAACCAGTTGTCCATGATCGAGAAGGAGAGCACGATTGCAATGACGCGCAACCAGGTTCAGCTGATGAGAAACGAGCAGGATTGTAGCACCGGATCGCCGAAAATTTTCAATACGCTCGAGAGACTTCTCCTGGAAAGCAGCATCACCCACTGAGAGAATTTCGTCGATGACCAGGATCTCGGGATTGATCTCTGTGGCTACAGAGAATGCCAGTCGCATATACATTCCGGAGGAGTATTGTTTAACCGGGGCGTCGATAAATTCGCCGATTTCGGCAAACTCGATTATCTTGTTTTCCCGCTCTTTCATTTCCGCCTTTGAGTGGCCCATCAGTAGTCCGCTGAGCAGTATATTCTCCCTGCCGGTCAACTCTGGATGGAACCCGGCTCCCAGTTCGATTAGTGGCGCAACTCGTCCTGACACTTGCACAGTGCCCTTGCTGGGCTTAAACACGCCCGCTATGATCTTGAGAAGAGTGCTCTTGCCTGATCCGTTGTGGCCCACCAGCCCAACTACCTGACCTTCGGGGATGTCCACGGTCACGTCCTTGACGGCCTCGAAATCGTGAATGGTGGAACTATGGCGGAAGAAGGTTGAGAAGAGTTCACGCACCGTGTCTGGGCGCTCCTGGATCACTCGATATCGCTGCGTTACATGGATGAGGCGGATGGCGTATGGCGTCGTGTCAGGCATCGGTTCACCTAAACATAAAACACGAAGTCATCTTCGCGCCGTGTGAAGACCCAGTAACCTATCGCGAGTGCCAAACATGCACAAACAAAGGAGGCCGCGACAGACTGAAGGTGTGGAAGCTGGCCGTAGTAGATGCAAAGTCGAAATCCATTTATCACATAGATGATCGGGTTCAGTTTGAAAACCCAGCGATAACTCGCTGGAATCGCATCCAGCGGATAGATGATTGGCGTGACATAGAACCACGCGGACAGGAGGATTTGAATGATGTGGGCCACATCCCGGTAATACACATTGGCGGCAGCGAAGAATAAAGAGACACCCATCGTAAAGATGGTCAGCGCCAGCATTGGTACCGGCAGGAATATCCAAGTCCAATAGAAGGGATGACGCATCAAGGGGAGTAGTAGCGCCAATGGGATCAGCGATAGAAACAGGTTGATGACATTGGAAATGACAGCCGCCAGCGGAAACACCACTTTGGGTACCGCGACTTTTTTGATTAGGTCCCCATTATTCACGATAGATTCGACGGCGTAAGAGAGCGATTGCGAGAAGAACGTCCATGGCAGAAGAACGCAAAGTAAAAACACGGGATAGTGCTTCAAGTTGAGTCGCAGCACGGTGGAAAATACTACGGTCATCACCAGCATCAACAAAGCGGGGTTAAGGAGTGCCCAAAGAAAGCCAAGTACCGAGCGCTTATACCGGATTTTCAAGTCCTTGAGGGCGAGCGCCCAAACGAGTTCGCGGTAACGAAATGCTGCTGTAATAGACTGTTTCATCAAATCTTCTGTGGATGTGGCCATGGGCTGGAGTGGGGCCCGGGCCAGGCGCCAGCTTAACGAGCTGGAAGTTGCGCGGCGACCGCGCAGAACAGACATCCGGCCTGTTCATTGTACAGCACTTGATCCTGATTGCAGATTGCCGAAAGCATGTGCGCAGCGATCGACGCGGCGGGGTAAGCTGCCGGTCGCGGAACAAGCCTATGAGCAGCTGACCACTCTGCCCTGTTTCATGCCGGAAGAAATGAACCTGCGAACGACCGTTGAACTCTCCCGATGTTTGCAGGTGCCCATCGGCCTTTTCGATCACACGATCGGCGTGCTAGCACCCGCTGCGGCGGTGGCTCTCGGCGCCCGGTTGGTTGAGAAACACTTGACTCTCTCTCGTGCGCGCGGAGGACCAGACGCTGCGTTCTCGCTGGAGCCTGCGGAATTCAAAGCAATGGTGGACGCTGTACGCACTCCCGAAAGTGCATTGGGAGGGATAGGGTTCGGGCCTACGACCCGGGAGCTGGACAGTCTGGTCTTTCGTCGATCGCTCTTCGTCGTGCAAGATGTGCGTGCTGGAGATTGTTTCACCGGCGAGAATATTCGCTCGGTGAGTCTGGGAGGACGTTGCACACTTCTACCACAAGCCGAACATGACAAACGTCGCTTTACGCTGCCGCTCTGCTCGATGCCCGGAAACAGCTTCGGTCAATTGCCGTGTACGCGCAAATTCGCGACGGCAAATTCGCCCGCTTGAACGACACCATACTTGCAGAGGTTTATGGAAGTGACGCCGATGCTGCGGAGTGAGGCAGCGCCTATTCGCGGCGAGCTACAAGCATAATCTGGTATCCAAACAAACCAGGCATTAGTCGAGTAAGCATGGCGAGGCTCGAATTTATGATTGAAAATACTGTGCCTGTCGGCGAGATTCCCAGCGCCAGAGCGATGGGAATTACCGTCGATCGCTCCGCGACAATCCGGTATCCGGCGTTCATTATAAGCTGCCCCGCCGTCTTTCTTGTGTACCAGCGAAGGTGAGTCCGGTCGAGAATGCCCCGATCCACATAGTTGAAATTTCCAAGTAGCAACGACAATCGTACGCTGATATTTGCGACATTTGGGACGGAGACGATCAGTTGACCGTCATCCTGCAAGAGATCCCTGCACTGACTCACTATCCGCTCCGGATAGTACAGGTGCTCAAGAATGTCGAGCAATAGAATCCGATCAAACCGTTTTCCCTGCAACCGTTCTATAACTTCACCTAAACCTTGATTCAGATCAACGCTAAAATAGTCAGCCAGAGCGGCACGTTCCGAGACTTCGGGCAGAGCATCGATGCCGGTTACACGATTTCTTTGTCTCGCGATCTCGGCGGCAAAAAAACCCTCGCCACAGGAAATGTCAAGTACTTCCTGATTCTTGCCGGCCATTTGTTGAGCATAGTAGTGACTGGAATACTTGCTGTGCTTAATAGGATAATGGATGAAATATTCTTGAAATTCCGGGTAACATCGGCTCGACCAAGCGGTTTTTCTGTAGCGGCGGACTGCCTGGAAAACATTCCACGCGTAACGCATACCATTCAAATACTGCAACTCGGTCGCATAATAAGCGGGTATTGGGACCTCGTCGATTGCATAATGCTGATGGTTCAGCTTGATGAGTATTTCGGTATCGAAATGAAAATCGTTCGTCATCCTATCGAAATCAATTTTCTTTAACGCGTGCAGATTGTAAGCCCGGTACCCAGTATGGAAGTCGCTCAACTTCATCCCCAAAGTCCGGTTCTCGAAGGCCGTAAGCAGGCGGGTACCAATGTACTTATAAAGTGGCATTCCGCCGCCCCGCAGCGGACCGCCGTACACCGGTGTCATGCGAGTTCCTACCACCACATCCGCCTTACCCTCGATAATCCGGTGATATAACTGGCTGAGTATCTCCGGAGCGTATTTGCCGTCGCCGTGGAGCAGCACAACAACATCAAAGCCCTTGTCGATAAAATACCGATAACCTGCCTTTTGATTGCCTCCATAGCCCAGGCTGCTTGGATGCCTGAGGATCTGTAGTTTCGGGAGTTGGCGCAGCGTCTTTAGACCTAAGGCCAACTCGTAAGTGTCATCCTGGCTGGCATCATCAAAAACTGCGATCTCCTCAACATTGTTCCAGACTTCAGGAGTGATTCGTTTCAGCACCTTGGAAAGTGTGGTCACCGCATTCGAGGTGACCACCAAAATGCCGATTCGCTTGCCGTGATTGCTGGCAAGCGCAGGTTCGTTCTGCAACAAGCCGCCAAACAGCGGTTCGGGCTCGAATGGGAAGGTGGCAACGGGTGCAGTTCTCAAACTAGAATTCATATTTCGAATGACTCAGACGAGAGGCCGTGCACACATTATAACTCGCACATCCGGATTACAGTGTGGTCCCCGGAGTAACACCGGCTTCAGCCTGCTCGGCGGCGGCGGCGAATCGGCCTCGGGAATTCAAGCGAGCGGCACCCCCTCGGTGGGGCGTTGCCGGCGCGAGGTAGTAATCCTGAGCAAAGAGACAATGACGAACACCAATATAGTCCCTAGACTGACGATAAGTGAGGGCAACCAAGTGCGTGGCTCATACCGGAATTCCACGTCATTCGTCCCGGGAGTCACCGGCACGGCCCTAAACAAAAAGTCAGCGCCGTACACGGGCACCGTTTTCCGGTTCACCTGTGCTTTCCATCCAGGCGCCCAGCGGTCAGTAACCATCAACCAGCCCTGAGTTGGACTCTGGAACCTAAATCGCAGCAACCTCGGCCGATACGTGATCAAGTCAATTGCGGCAGCTGAAGCCCGAACCAACGAATCGAGAGGCAGAGCTTCCTTGTCTGTAATCGCGGACACTGTCAATCCTGGTTCGTTGTTACGCACGCCGGCGTTCATCTGATCGGGCGTGTGTAGCAGGACCACTGGCGTACGAGCATGTCGCATATCCGCCAGAAATGCTACGAAAGACTCGTCTGTTGGCGCTGCCGGCGCTGCCTCCGTCGTAAACCAAAACCTATTGTTGCCTAGAGCAAAATCCGTCGCGCCGTCACTTCCTTCCAGGCCATGGTCGAACCTGTTAAGGAACGAAGTATAGCTGTCAAGGACTGGGACTTTGAGCGGAACATTTCGATTGTTCGGGTAGACGACAGACTCTAAGCCCGCCGGCACATGCAGCTGACGATAAAGACCTTGGGACGTTAAGTCCAGGCCAGGTTTATGCCCGAGACTCATCTCGCGCCACCAATTTAGCGGGCCTTCTGTATACAAAATTGGCTCTGAAACTACTATCGTGAGTGACGCATCGACTATCGACAAGAACACCAATACCTGCGCGCAGCGGCGGACCGGCATCGATCGGTAAGCCAGCCAGACCGCAATCCCGGTGATACCTAGCCAAGTCACTAAGAGCTGCCAAACAGCCAAGTCGAAGTCAAAGGGCCGCTGAGGGACACTGTGTAGGACTATAGTAAAACTAAGAATGGCTAGCAACGCTACGATTGCGCTGATGGCAGCAAACCGTCGCGCATCCTTGAAACCCATCTGTTCGATGTCGCGAGTTGCCAGTGCGGCAAGAATACACAATAAGAAAATAGTATAGCTGCTGAACATGGACGCGTTGCGAAAATATCGAGTCGGCGGCACCAGGTCATAAATCCAGCCGCGAAGCGGGGTCTGGTTTCCCAAAGCCGTGCACAAGAAAAGTAGGGCGACTCCCGCCAACCACCATCGCCAACGACGCTTCGACCCAAGTGCCAGCAAGGCCAATGTCAGTACAACGGCGCCGGTGTAAACACTGCTCATTGAGATATCACTTATTGGCCAGAGACGCTTTCCTATACCTGGGTACATAAGCAGAGATAAGTAAGGACTAGCCAGAGTGGTGATTGCACCTGCAGGCAGAATATTCGAACTTGTGGATTCGATTCGAGATCGTGGGCCGATTCTATCGCTGTAGCCGCGAGTTTCAGTCAGAAGGCCTAAATAGGAAGGACACATAATTAATGCGCCCACAATCCCAACTAGAGCCAGACTTACAAAAGGCTTTATCCTCTTACGCGTAGTGCTCTGGAGTGTAGGTGCAGGTCCAATAATGCCGACATCATTGAAGCAAAGCCTTCCCACCAGCCAAAGGAAGAGAAACCCCGGAGTGAGGATAGTAAATTGCGGATATCCACCGACGGCAGAAAGGCCGTAAAACATACCCGCCTGGATGGCGCTCCAATATCGGCCAGTAAGAAGTGCATCGTCGAACCGCCAGCAGATCCAAGGCAAAAATGCTACCGAGTATAGAGAAGAAGTGTGTTCGGCATGTCCTATAAAAAAGCCAGAGGCTACAAATCCCAGAGCGGATATGATACCTCCCCAGGGTGGACATTGCAGATGCCGAGCCAGCAGCAGCATACCGAGACCGGCACCTATCCAGATCAGCATCCAGTAAGCCACAAATCCTATATGTGGATCATTAAAAACCGCCGCTATTGTTAATGTGATTGGGGAAGTGGTTCCTAATTCCGGGTCGGCAAAATCTGGAGTGCCGCCCGATGTCCAGGGATTCCACAGCAGCAGTTGGCCAGCTCGAATATTGTCAGAGACGAGGGAAAAAGAAGGTCCAAAGAAGTCGACCGCGTCCCATTGAGGCCCGACTTCCCCGATCAGCAACCTATAGTTACATGCCAGCAAGAGCAATACCACAACGGCAGCAGTTAATCTCCACAGGTGAGTTTCAGATGTTGCAGTAAACTTAGAGGAGTGCTGTGCGGCCCAGGCCTGTTCTGCTCGCTTGTAATTAGCATTAAGCATGAATCTTTGGTTCTCCAGGAAACGGAGCCGAAGTTTTCATCGGCAATAGTTTTAGTTTAGCGAATGGCAGAGACTCCGTCTATAAGACTGACAGATGAGGCGTCGCGATTACTTGTCGTCAGATAAGCCGGTGCTGCTGGTTGGATCTGCATAGTTGAGTGCTGAAGTACTAAAAGTGCGCCCCTCTGCGACTACAACTTTACACGCTGGCCCTCGGGTGTGACCGTCAGTCAAAAAGCTGCAGCGGTATATTGCCGCTGCAGCTTCAGACCCCTTGCTTCACATCCGCCCCGGACTAATCTGGGGGTGATACCGCGATCATGCGAGGTTCGCCTAACTTTCTTGCCAGCGCGCTCTCCGATGCTGTGTCCGATGTTCTGTCGCGACTGGAACCTGCTCGGCCTCCGTTTACGGCGCGAAGTAGCCGGAGATGTCCAGTATCAACTGCGTCGGGTTGGAAACATAGGCGTCAGTGGAACCATTCACGTTCGGCACGATGGCCATGTTCGACGTGACGGCTCCGTCGTAGGCGTTCAGCGTGGAGACGACCGGCTGGCCTGGGCAGCCCTGGCCTTGGCAGTCCGGCCATAACGTCAGAAATCCCAAACCACCGCTGGGCACCACCGTGGCATTGAAGACATAGGCCTGTGCGTCGCTGGGCGGAGCACACGGGCTAGCCGCGACGGGCACCGTACGCTCGCCCCGGAAAGGCTGCCCGCCGTTGTTACGGCTGTCATAGACGCGGCAAGGCGCCGCCGGATATAGCGATAGTCCGCCCTGTTCCGGGGCCGCGAAGTATCCGTTGACGTCCATGACCACATCGGTGCTGTTGGAGCCATAGACGTAGATATCGCCGTTGGCTGGATCCGCCGGAACGATGGCCGCGTTGGCCACAGCGGTGGCCGTCGGGTTATTGAGTGTGGAAACCACCGGCAGGGTGCCATCCGGCCAAACCGCCAGAAAATACAGCGGCTGACCAGCCGGATTCGGGGTCACGGTGACGTTGAACGAATATGCCAGCGGCTGATTCGGGAGTCCCTGAAAGCAAGGGCTCGACAGGATGGGCAGGTCGCGCGGCGTGTCCGCTGGCAGGAACGGCGGTCCTAACCCTTGTGGCTTGCTCGAGTCGCGGGTATCGACCACGCGGCAAGGGGTTAGGGGATAGAACTGCAAGCTCCCTGAAGTCGCGGGTGCAAAGTAGCCGTCGATGTCGAGAACAACGTCGGTGGTATTGGAGACATACACGCTGACCGCGCCCGAGGTCCCGGCGGGGACGATGGCGGCGTTGGCCTTGGTGCGGCCGTCGTACGAATTCATTGTCGAAACGTACGGCTGGGCCTCGCCCGTGGGCCAAATGCTGAGAAAGCCCAAGGGGCCATGCGGCACAACCGTAACGTTCAGCGAATAGGCGGCTGCGTTGGAAGGAATGTTGCAGGCACCCTGCGGGATGGCGAAGCTGCGAGAGGTGCCGCCTTGAATAGCTGGCCCTCCGAACGGGCCGTTTGGGTTGCGTGTATCCACAACACGGCAGGGGGCGACTGCGATGAACTGAATCCCATGGCCGGGCTCAACGAACACAGCCGTGACCGCAAGGTTCTGGGTCATGGTGATGTTGCAGGTGCCCACGCCGCTACAAGCGCCAGTCCAGCCGCTGAGGATCCAGCCCGAAGCAGCCGTCGCGTTCAGCGTGACCGGCGCACCCGGATTGTAGGTGTGCTGGCAAGTACCGGGGCAGTTAATGAAGCCATCGGTGCTCGTTATCGTGCCATCGCCCGCAACCGATGCCGTGAGCGTGACCGGAAGCTGATAGAAGCTGGCCGAGACGTTGGTGTCCTGCGTCATGGTGATCTGGCAGGAACCGGTGCCGCTGCAAGCGCCGGCCCAACCGCTAAAGGCCCAGCCCGTTGCCGGCGTGGCATTCAGCGTCACCTGGCTCTGGGCCGGATAGGAATGGGTGCATGTGCCAGGACAGTTGATGTAGCCATCGGTACTGGTAACGGCCCCGTCACCGCTGGTTGAAACCGACAGGGTGTAGAGCGTCAGCTGAAACTTGAAGACCGTGCCGTCACCATTGGCGCCGCCAGCGTAGGTTGTCCCGTAGAAGGTTCCCTGACCGTCTTCCACCAAGGCACCCTGCGGATTGGCGCCATCGGAATTATTGAAACTGTGCGGTACGGTGAAAGTTCCGCTGGGAGTGATCTCGAAGATGGCTCCATAACCGTGGGCGCCACCAGTGCTGGCGGTTCCGTAGAAGTTCCCGTCCGAGCCTTGAATCAGCGGAGCGACGACGCCGCTGCCGTCGGCGCCGACAAAGCTGTGCAGCACGGTCAGCGTTCCGGTGGGCGTGATTTTGAAGATTTCACCGGCTCCATTGGCGCCGCCTAGGGAGGTGGTTCCATAGAAGTTTCCATCGCTGCCTTGCACCAGCGCAGCGGTAGGGTTCGCGCCATCCGTGCAGTTGGTTTGCGAGCAGAAGTTATACAACACAGTCTGAGCGCCGCTCAGCGTGATTTTGAAGACGGTGCCGCAATAAGAAGCGCAGTTGGGAAGGCCGGTGCCGCCATTGGGTGTCACGCCGTAGAGCTGCCCGTCGCGGCCCTGTACCAACGTCACAGTAGGGTAGAGGCCCGTTTGTTGGGCATCAAAGCTGAACACCAGATTGAGCGCCGAAGTACTCGCCACGAGTTGCCAGAGAGCGCCGCCCACGCCGGTATTTGCGCCGCCGGCGTCCACTCCATAGAAATTCCCATCGTTGGCTTGCATGATGGAGGTAGGTTGGTTCCCAACCAGCGGACCGAAGCCACAACCGTAAAGAGGTGAGCAGAAAGAGGCCAGCACGCTCTCGTTGCCGCTGGGAGTCAGTTTAAAGATGACGCCGCCGGTCTCTGCTCCGTAGCTCCCGCTGTTGCCGCCGTAGACGGTCACGCCGTAGAAGTTCCCGTCTCTGCCTTGGATCATCTGCATCGGGCCCGTTCCGTCACCGCAGTATTGCTGCTGGCAGAAGTAGTACAGCCTGGTTAGGGTGCCGCTGGGAGTGATTTTGAAGGCCGTGCCGCCTCCGATTGCTCCCGTTCCCGTGTAGGTTGTGCCGTAGAAGTTGCCGTCGGTCGCCAGCACCATCCCTACGGCCGGGTTCGCGCCATCTGAGCCGGAGAAGCTGTGCAACGTGGTTAGCTGCGCGGAAGAAAGGATCGTTGCTGCGAGAAAGAAGATCGATCCAATGCCGAGATCTCTGATTTTGCGTAGCGCTTTCATACTTCACCCCCCTTTTCCGGGTTCGCTTTGTCGGCTAAAGCCTGGCTTACGACCAATGGTGGTTTCGCCGTAGGGGTACCCGTCGCTGCCCTGAACCAGTGGACCGTCTGAGCGGCTGGATCGGTCAGTGGTATTCCCAAAACGAAACAGCCATCTCTGGCCGCCGACACAATCCAAGAAATTGGCCCCTCCAAGGGCCTATAATATGGAGAACGTTGTCGTTGGATACAAATGTCGTCTTAGGCTAACGGGGGCCATCTCATGCCATCGGCTCCTCACGGCACCGCAAGTCCTCCGGCCTCCGCACGGCGCGACCGTCTGGATTCCTGGAAGGAAATCGCCGACTATCTGTCGAAGGGCGAGAGAACAGCAAAGCGGTGGGAGAGCGAGCGCTCTCTGCCTATCCATCACGTGCCTGGTCATGGGCACGGTAGCGTCTACGCCTTCACGGCAGAGTTGGACGAGTGGCTGCTCTCCCGCAAGCCCGGCGAACCGAACTCATCGCAGGAAATTGCTTCCGAGAACGAAAATGGGGCCAGCGCCGAGAGAGCTGCGACAGAAGCGTCCGCCAATACCTCCAACCTTCGCCCGAGCTGGCGCTCTAAGGCGCAGTCGCAGCTTTGGCACATCGTTGCCTACGGCGTTTTGTCCGTCAGCGCGATATTGCTTCTTGCGTACTTCTTCAAACTCCGCACCACCAGCGCATATACATCTTCCATTAATTCCTGGTTGGTAAAGACTACGTCTTCCGCAGGCATTTCCGATCCCGAGAGGAAGCTCGCCCACGAGCTCTACCTCCGAGGACGTTTCGAATGGAACCGGAGAACGCCCGAAAGTTTGAACCGCGCGTTGGACTATTTCACGCAGTCCATCGTGCATGATCCCGGCAACGCTCAGGCCTATGTCGGACTGGCCGACACCTACAATCTGCTGCGCGAGTACACGACGATGCCGCAGAACGAGGCTTACAAACGGGCGATTGCCGCGGCGAAAAAGGCAATCGAACTGGATGATTCACTCGCCGAAGCCCATCGCTCTCTCGCCTTCGACGAGGTCTGGGGAAATTGGGATTTTGAAGCTGCCGAGAAGGAGTTTCGGCGCGCCATCGAATTGGACCCACGCGATCCCATCGCCCGTCTGTGGTTCGCCGACGCCTTTGCAGCCCCGGGTTGGTATCAGGTCTGCCTGCGGGAAATCGATCGCGCACAGGAATTGGATCCCAGTTCCCACGCGATCCTTGCCGATAAAGGCCTGCTGTTGTTCCATGCAGGACAAACTCAGCAAGGACTTGAACTCGTCAGGCAAGTGGAGCTTACCGACCCCGAGTTCCTCTCACCGCACCGCTACCTCGCCGAAATGTATTTGACCCTGCGCGACTACCCGAACTTTCTGGCGGAAAGTGAAAGAGCCGCGGAACTGAGCCACGATGAAGTCCTGCGGGAATCTACGGCGGCTGCCCGGGCCGGTTTTCGGGAGGACGGTGAGCGCGGCCTGCTTCATCGCCTATATCTAACGCAGAAGAAGTTCTACGCCGAAGGAAAACTTCCGGGGACCCTTCTTGCGATTACATGCGCGCAACTTGGGAACAAGGAAGAAGCCCTTCAGTTGCTCCGCCGGGAATATGACCGGCACAGTGCTACGTTTCTAATGGTGCGCCAAAACCTGGCATTGCTGAGTTTGAACCAAGAGCCCGGCTACCAGGAACTTTTGCGCAAAATCCATTCCCCAGCGCTTGAGAGCACAGACGATGCCGGTTCTGCCATTCGGGATTCGGCAACCCAATAGCAGTTTCGAGTTTCGAGCTTCCAGTTTCCAGTGGAGTTCGCAGCTTTGCTGCTGTGAATGGAAGGTATTACCGACATTTGAAACTCGAAACTAGAGAAACTCGAAACTGCTCTGATTAGAATTAGGCTGTCGTTCCATTCCGAGTCATGCGCTGCAATCGCTACGGCGCGAAGTAGCCGGAGATGTCCAGTATCAACTGCGTCAGTCCGGCAGCGTAAGCATCGATCGAGCCATCCGCGTTCGGCACAATGGCCATGTTCGAGGTTACGACGTCGTCCCAGGCGTTCAGCGTAGACACATACGGCTGGCCCTCGCTGTGCGGCCATAACGTCAAAAATCCCAAAGCACCGCTGGGCACGACCGTAGCGTTGAAGACATACGCCTGCGCGCTGCTGGGCGGGGCGCACGGACTTGCGGCAACGTTGACCGGCGGATTCAACTCGCCGCCGAACGGCTGCCCGTTACCGACTTGCCGGCTATCGAAGACGCGGCAAGGGACAGCGGGATAGAACGAGTAGCCTCCTGTTCCCGGCGCCGCGAAGTAGCCATTGATGTCGATGATGAGATCTGTGTCGTTAGTGGCAAACGTCGCGACGCCACCGTTGGTCCCAGCCTGCACAAGGGCCGCATTGGCTACAGCCGTCGCGGTGAAGTTGTTCAGGGTCGAGACATCGGGCTGCGGTTCACCCTCCGGCCACACCGTCAGATAGTCCAGTGGCTGACCCGGCAGATGTGGCACCACGGTGAAGTTCATCGAATAAGCCTGGATATCCACGCCCGACGGAATACAAGTACTCTCCAGCACGGGAAAATCGCGCTCCGCTCCACCGCTCAGATGTGGTCCGCCCAATGAACCATTGGCGTTGCGCGTGTCCGCCACGCGGCAAGGCGGCAGGGGATAGAACTGCAACGTCTGCGAGCTTGGCGTCGTGAAGTAGCCGTCGATGTCGAGCACGACGTCGGTGGTATTCGACGCATAGACGCTGACCGCACCTTCATAACCCGCTGGCACGATGGCGGCATTGGCCTTGATTCGGGCGTCCCACGAGTTCATGGTTGAGACGGCCGGCTGGCCTTCGCCGGTGGGCCAGATCGTCAAATATCCCAGAGGCTCGTAAGGCACAACTGTCACATTCAGGGAATATGCGGCTGCCGTAGAGGGAATGCTGCAACTGCCCTGAGGAATTGCGAAGCTGCGGAACGTGCCGCCCTGAATTGGCGGGCCACCGAAAGCCCCGTTAGAGTTGCGCGTATCCACGATTCGGCACGGCGGCGTAGGAACCAAGGCGTTCGGCAGAGTGATCTCAAATACCACGCCGCATCCCTGCGGAGCGCAATTACCTCCGGCATAACCACCGGCGCCGGCCGTTCCGTAGAGATTGCCTTTTGCATCGAAGGTCAGGCTGCCAGTCGGGTATGCGCCGTCGCTGCCGCCGGTAAAATCGTACAGGGAGGTGTACGTCCAGCCGCCGCCACCCGACGGGGTTAGCTTGAAGACCGAACCATATTCATAAGCGCCTTCACTGGACGTGGTGCCGTAGAGATTACCGGCGGCGTCCATAAGTGCCGAGGAGTGTCCGTCGAGGAGCAGGGCGGCCAATCCGTACCTTACGCCGCGCTGCGTCTCGATGCAATCCCACGCGTTCAGCGTGAACACGTACGGCTGGCGCGCACGCGGCGCGGTCCCCTGCTACGGCGCGAAGTAGCCGGAGATGTCCAGGATCAACTGCGTCGGGTTGGAAACATAGGCGTCAGTCGAACCATTCACGTTCGGCACGATGGCCATGTTCGACGTGACGGCTCCGTCGTAGGCGTTCAGCGTGGAGACGACCGGCTGGCCTGGGCAGCCCTGGCCTTGGCAGTCCGGCCATAACGTCAGAAATCCCAAACCACCGCTGGGCACCACCGTGGCATTGAAGACATAGGCCTGTGCGTCGCTGGGCGGAGCACACGGGCTAGCCGCGACGGGCACCGTACGCTCGCCCCGGAAAGGCTGCCCGCCGTTGTTACGGCTGTCATAGACGCGGCACGGGGCCGCGGGATACAGCGATAGTCCGCCCTGTCCCGTCGTCGCGAAGTAGCCGTTGACGTCCATGACGACATCGGTGCTGTTGGAGCCATATACGTAGATATCGCCATTGGTTGGATCCGCTGGAACGATGGCCGCGTTGGCCACCGCGGTCGCCGTCGGGTTATTGAGTGTGGAAACCACCGGCAGGGTGCCATCCGGCCAAACCGCCAGAAAATACAGCGGCTGACCAGCCGGATTAGGGGTCACCGTCACGTTGAACGAGTATGCCAGCGGCTGGTTCGGGAGTCCCTGGAAGCAAGGGCTCGACAGGATGGGCAACTCACGCGGCGTGTCCGCCGGCAGGAACGGCGGTCCTAAACCTTGCGGCTTGCTCGAGTCGCGGGTATCGACCACGCGGCAAGGTGTCAGGGGATAGAACTGCAAGCTCCCTGAAGTCGCGGGTGCAAAGTAGCCGTCGATGTCGAGAACAACGTCGGTGGTATTGGAGACATACACGCTGACCGCGCCCGAGGTCCCGGCGGGGACGATGGCGGCGTTGGCCTTGGTGCGGCCGTCGTACGAATTCATTGTCGAAACGTACGGCTGGGCCTCGCCCGTGGGCCAAATGCTGAGAAAGCCCAAGGGGCCATGCGGCACTACCGTAACGTTCAGCGAATAGGCGGCGGCGTTGGAAGGAATGTTGCAGGCACCCTGCGGGATGGCGAAGCTGCGAGAGGTGCCGCCTTGAATAGCTGGCCCTCCGAACGGGCCGTTTGGGTTGCGTGTATCCACAACACGGCAGGGGACGACCGTGATGAACTGAATCCCATGGCCGGGCTCAACGAACACAGCCGTGACCGCAAGGTTCTGGGTCATGGTGATGTTGCAGGTGCCGACGCCGCTACAAGCGCCAGTCCAGCCGCTGAAGAGCCAACCGGAAGCAGCCGTCGCGTTCAGCGTCACCGGCGCACCCGGATTGTAGGTGTGCTGGCAAGTACCCGGACAGTTGATGTACCCGTCAGTGCTGGCAACGCTTCCATCGCCCGCAACCGATACCGTGAGCGTGACCGGAAGCTGATAGAAGGTAGCCGAGACGTTTATGTTCTGCGTCATGGTCACTTGGCAGGAGCCCGTGCCGCTGCAAGCGCCGGCCCAACCGCTAAAGGCCCAGCCCGTTGCCGGCGTGGCATTCAGCGTCACCTGGGTGTTCTGCAGATAGGAGTGGCTGCACGTGCCGGGGCAGTTGATGAAGCCATCGGTGCTGGTGACAGCGCCATTGCCGTTGACTGAAACTGTAAGCGTGCTGTAGCTCACGCTGAGCTTGAAGACCGCGCCCTGGTTGGTCGCCCCGCCTTGAAAGGTTGTACCGTAGAAGTTCCCATCGGTGGCTTGGATCACCCCTCCAATGGGATCGGCGCCATCAGCGCAGCCAGTTTGAGCACAAAAGCTGTAAAGCGTGGTCAGCGAGCCGCCGGGGGTGATAGAGAAGACCGTGCCTTGGCTGTTGTTCGCCCCGCCTTGAAAGGTTGTACCGTAGAAGTTCCCATCGGTGGCTTGTATCAGCGCTGCTCTAGGGTACGCGCCGTCAGTGCAGTTTGTTTGAGAACAAAAGCTGTGAAGCACGGTCAACGTGCCGCTAGGAGTGATTTTGTAGACTTCGCCAGCGTTCTGAGCCCCACCATTGAAGGTTGTCCCGTAGAAATTCCCGTCGGTGCCTTCCACCAGCCCTGCGTAAACGTTATAGCCGTCAGTGCCGCTGAAGCTATGCAAAGTGGTCAGTGAGCCGCTGGGCGTCATCTTGAAGACCGTGCCACAGCCGCCGCCACAGTAGTTGCTGGTTCCTCCACTGTACGTTGTTCCGTAGAAGTTCCCGTCGGTGGCCAGTGTCAAGCCCGCCTGAGGGTTACCACCGTCCGTGCCGTCGAAGGTGTGCAGCGTGGTCAACGTGCCGCTGGGGGTGATTTTGAAGACCGTGCCATAGGTATAGCTTTGTGGGGTGGTCCCGTAGAAGTTCCCGTCGCGGCCTTCCACCAGCCCGGCCGGCGAGCTGGTGGGGGACAGCACCGTTACCGTGCCGCTGGGGGTCATTTTGAAGATCGCGCCAGCGCCGCCGCTGTCCCCCTCACCCTGGTTTGTCCCGTAGAAGTTTCCGTCGGTGCCTTGCACCACGGGGGAGACAGGAAACGCGCCGTCACCGTAGTCGAAGGTGTGTAGCGTGGTCAGCGTGCCGCTGAGTGTAACTTTGAAAACGGTGCCACAGGGATTAAAGCCGCCCTCGCAGCCGCTAAAAGTCCCGCCATACTCGGTTGTCCCGTAAAGGTTCCCGTCGCTGGCTTGGATGAGAGACGCAGCGGGACTACTACCGTTGGTACCGTCAAAACTTACCAGAGTGGTGAGGGTCTGTGCGGACGAGCTGATCGCCATCGCGGCGCAAAATAAAACGAGTATGCCTTTTATCTTGTAAAAATTGCACGCTTTCATGGGCTCCCTCTCGGTTGCATGGCAGGCTCGGAACTGGCTGGTTCCTGGTTAGCGATTCTCGTGGTGCGCCGGCCACACGCGATGCTCCGCATCTCATGCAGTGCGGGTGCGGCGACCGGCGCAAGGCGCAAAAAAAAGGGGAGGCATAACACACACGGCTGCCTCCCCCCACAAACATTCTTCCTATTCTTCGACTAGGGGTATAATGATTGCTGTTCTTCCCCCGATACAAATGCCGTCTTAGGCTACTGCGGGCCATCTCATGCCACTGGCTCCCTACGGCACCGCAAGTCCTCCGATCTCGGCGCGGCGTACCCGCCGAAGCCACTTATTGAACACCATTGAGTGTCTTCCTCCCCGCGTGTTGCGTGCCCCACCCAAGTTTGTTTTGCGTTGCGGGCTTTTCCTTCGAGTTACGACTCTCGCTAAGCTCACATCAACCCAAGTCTCTACGGCGCGAAGTAGCCCGAGATGTCCAGGATCAACTGCGTCAGTCCGGCGGCGTAGGCGTCAATGGAGCCATCCGCGTTCGGCACAATGGCCATGTTCGAGGTGGTAGCTCCGTCGTAGGCATTTAGCGTTGAAGCGTTGGGCATCCCGAGAGAATCCGGCCACAAGGTCAGGAAACCCAGTGGGCCGGTCGGCAACGCGGTAGTGTTGAACACGTAGGCCTGCGCGGTGCTGGGCGGAGCACACGCGCTATCCACAACGTCGACTGGCGGATTCAGGTCGCCGCTGAACGGCTCTCCGTCACCCACAGCGCGCGTGTCGAGCACGCGGCAGGGTGCAACCGGATAGAAGGAGAGAGGCTGATCGAAGGATCCATCCTTATGCCCGCCGGAAGCTGCGAAGTAGCCGTTGACATCGATGATCACCTGAGTGCTGTTGGAAGCGTAGACATCGATATCTCCGTCGCTTGCTGCGGGCACAATGGCTGCATTGGCCACGACTGTTGCCGTCGCATTGTTCAGCGTCGAGACGTCCGGAGGCCCCTGGTTGTTAGCCGGATACACCGCCAGAAAGTAAAGCGGTTGACCCGCGGGATACGGCACCACGGTCACATTGAAGGAGTACGCCTGCGCCGGCGCCAGCAGGTTCTGCAGACATGAACTATCCAATACCGGGAAATCGCGTGCGGTGTCGGCCGGCAGGTAAGGGCCGCCGAGCGGCCCGTTGGCTCCGCGCGTGTCCACCACCCGGCAAGGCGTAAGCGGATAGAACTGGAGGCTCTGCGAGGAAGCGGGCGCAAAGTATCCGTTGATGTCGAGGATAACGTCCGTGGTGTTTGTGACAAACACATTCACGGCGCTCATGTAGCCGGTCGGCACGATGGCGGCATTGGCCTTGGTTCGACCGTCGAATGAATTCATGGTGGAAACGTTGGGCTGGTCTTCGCCCGTCGGCCAGATGGTCAGGTAGCCCAGAGGTTCATGCGGGACTACCGTGACGTTCAGGGAATAAGCAGCCGCACTTTGCGGGATATTGGGACACGGTCCGCTGGGTATAAGGAATTCGCGCTGCGAGCCGCCTTGCAGCGGAGGACCACCGAACGGGCCATTCGGTCCGCGAGTATCCACAACGCGGCACGGCGGCAGCGGGAAAAATTGCAGCGCCGCCGCACTGGCGCCCGCGATTACCGAGGCGTTATTGTTGTTATTGTTCGCCGTGAATACCCGGTTGGTCACGGCGTTCACAGCGATCTGCGTCGGCGTGATTTGCGGCCCCAGGGCAATCTGCGTGGTCGTGGGCGGATTAGCACTGTCATCGATCATTGTTACTAGGCCCGCAATGCCATTCTGGTTGGCGACATAGATCTTATTCGTTGCGGCGTTTGCGACCAACGCTGCCGGAGCTAAGAAGCCCGGAATTGTGTAGGCGACAATCGGTGGGGATTGAGTGCCGTCGATCTGACTTACGGTATTGTCAAAATTGTTGGAGACAAAAATCTGATTGGTAACGGCATCGATGGCTACCGCAACCGGCAGATTTCCCACGGCAACGTCTTGTTGGGCATTGCCATGGTTGGCATCAATGTCCGTCACCGTACCGGGACTGTTGCACGTCGGATCGGTACCGCAGCTATTTACTACCCAAATCTGGTTGGTCAGCGCATTGATGGCAAGCGCATCCGGAAAGTAATCTTGCAGGGTGATGAGCGTTGGCTGCAGCGTTGTGCCATCAATATCGGTGACAGTACCCGGTGACTCTCCCGTGCAAGTTGGATCACTTCCGCAGTTGTTCACAACATAAATCTGATTGGTAACGGAATTTACCGCGACAACCCACGGCTGAATGCCGATGCCGCTGGTGACAGCGCCAATCCATGTCGAGCCGTTGATTATGGAAATCGAACCCGTGCTGCTTGGCTGGCAGGTCGGATCGCTGCCGCAAAGGTTGGCGACATAGATTTTATTGGTGACAGGATTAACCGTAATGGCATAGGGATCGTAGCTACCCGGCGTGTTGACGATGGTTATCTGCAAGGTCGCGCCGTCGATTATGGCCACGCTGCCCACGCCCTCGCAATTTGGATATTGGCTGCATGCCGAAATGGCGACATAGATTTTATTAGTAGCCGAATTCACGGCAATGGCTGTCGGCCAGTCTCCCACGTTTGGGACGGTGTCGGTCTGCAGGCCCACACCATCGATGACAGTTACCGAACCGGTGTCGCAGGCTGGATCGCCGCACTGATTGACCACATACGTCTTGTTGGTTGCTGGGTTAACGGCAACGGCTGCGGGCGACATACCGGTCGAAACCGATCCCAACAGTTGCTGCGAGATTGCAGGAGAGACAAGCAGAAGGCTGGGGAAAATCAGGGCGAAGGCAAAACCCAACATCTGACGCATAGCTATCCTTCCGGTCGCTGACCGTTTCTCAGAATCAGTCACAGCCTGAGGTGAGGGGCTGGTTCTGTCGAAAATCTGCAGCAAAATGCTAACACTGCCGTGCAGCCAGACAAAGGAGATTCTGCTGCGAAGGCGTGAATAGCATTGCAAATAAGGGTTTTGCCTGAGTCGCAGTGGTTACTACACTACGGTGAGGAACAACGTCAGCCGGTTGCCCTGACTCCTTGCTTCAGGTCGGCGAGAAGAAATTTCCGAGGAGTTCACCGGCAACCGGCATAAGGCAATTGTTTGCCGGGTCACAAGCGATCTAATTTGTGGCGAATAGAAGTGTCCTTTCGTTACACGCAGCGTGTTGTCGCTGGAGAGATTACCCGTGACTTAGCTGCAAAAGCTTGCCATGTTGGATCATCCACTGCCAAAGGCTTCAGGACGGCAGCCTGAACGACCTGGGGATTGGTGTCTCTGGCGGCGGAGGAACCCCCCTCGCCCACAGCGCGGGCTCAATCGGCTCCCTCATCCTTGCTTCCGATCATCCTGGTCGAGCCGGTCGGGACAGACTCCAAGGTCGCTCCGTCAGACCAGCCTCCTTCATCACGTCTGCGATTCCGACCCCCGCCAAGCCGTCTTCACGGAATCGCTTGGCGGCAATCTTGACGATGCGCTCGTGAGTCCTTCTCCTTTTCAAGCTTGGAATGTCCCATCTGCCCGGTTTCCAGGAGCCGGCGCGTTAGGTAGGGCGGTTGCCTGCCTGCGCAGCCGTCACCTCACCCCCAGCCATGGTGTTCTTCCGCGCGGAGCATGATGGTTTTGCTGAATGACAATGCAGAGACCTTGGCTGCCACATCGTCTCGAAGGTAATCGGAGAGCCGCGGGGGACGCTCGCTAAGAATCACCTCGTCCCCGAATCTGCCCTCGACAACCAGCTGCTGTGTCTGGTCAAGCGCCTGGAAGATTACAGGAACATGTGTAATTCCCCGTTGCAGCAGTGCGAGTGAGCGATGGTATCCGTCCTGCAGAAAATACCGTCCCCGGTATAAGACCACGTGCAGCGGCGAAATCGGCAGCGCAACGCAAAAGCCGTAGCCCATTGCGAACAGACCGGGGGCCAGCTCCAGGCGGGCACTGAAGTTTCCCGCAATCCTGGCCGCCGGATTTGCAGTGTCGAGCATCCAGGCATTTTTCCCCGCTTCGAAGCGAACCGGGGGCGGCGCTGGGGCCGTCAGCGGAAGCGTGATGCGGGCGATCGATCGGATGTCCTGCTGACTGGCCTGTTCCAGGAGTTGCGCGAAACCGTCTGCGTGATCACCGTAATTCAGATGAACAATGGGTTGCAGCGCACAGACGTCCGGCAGATGCGCAATCCCGAGGCTGCAGCCACTTTCGAAATAGTGTCTGTAGTGGGGGTGTTTTTCGACTTCAACTGCGTAATCCAGCAGAGCGCCACCGATGCCGGAAAGCGCGTGGCCCTGATCGACGCCCGGCGCTCTCGACGCGACGGCGGCATGGGCCTGCGCAACTCGCCGGACATCCGCGGGAGGCACGGCGACGGGATTCTCCGGGATTCGCAGCAGAATCTGCGCATCCCGCTGCGCAATCCAGCCAATCAGCGCCCTGGCTGGCCTTGTCTTGAGGCTGGCAAAATTCCCCTTGGTCCAGAGGTGTGTCGCCAGACAGTTCATCGCGAGATGGCTACCAGTCTTAGGCTGAGTGTGAGCACGGTGAATATGTATTTGGGTATTACGGTTAACATTGGTTGGCTCTTGTCATCAGCATCCGTTGGACAGACGAATGAATCCGTTCATATGCGGGCCGGCGGTAATTCCATCGCGCATCGGGCTCAGGTGGATTCACTACCATGGTGGCGTTGGCTTCGAACAGCAGTAGCTCCCCCTGGGCATTCAAGCCAAAATCAATGCCCGCATAGTCCAGACCGAGCATGGCTTGAATTCGTCCCAACGCGTGCATCGCCAGCGGGCCGACGACGCCTGGCATGTTTTCCAGAAAGGCCGCGTCTTCGCTGCGATGTTCCGGACTGTCCGTCATCTCAGCCGTAAAGTAATGGATCTTCCAATTACTCGAAATCGCACAGTGCAGGGGATAGATTTGGCCATCGATCATCATCGCCCGATACTTGCGCGTTTTTCCGTCTTTGCCGCGTCCATCGAGATATTCCATCGCGATTACTTTCTGGCCGGGAATCTTCGCCATTGCAGCATGAAACTGATCGCTGCTCTCGACGCGCAGAAAATGGAGTCCCGTGTGGAAACCAGGCGCTCGCAGCAGAAGAGGAAACCCAAAACCGCACCCAGCGAGGGTGGCTGCGGCAGCGGAACCCGAGAGTTTGTCGCGGGGTAGCATGGCGGTCATCGGCGTCCGCACTCCCGGCACACCGGAGAGACGCATTGCGTTGTTGCTTCTGGTGGTGGCGAGCACGGCCGCAGGCGCATTCACGATCGGGGCAGTGCTTAGAGAAAGCACGGATGGCGTGGCTTCCAGAGCCGCCGAAGATATTTCAGCATCTCCGATCGCATTGACCACGAGTTGGTGCGCCGGAAGCGGAGTCTTGGGATCGTAGAACTCCGGCAGCACGATAAAAGTTTGGAAGATGCGCGGATCCAGAAACCTCTGTAGCTTTACGTTCCCTCCGGTCGTCGAAACCAGTTTTACCACCGGCACTGGGGTGCGCCGCCCGCAATAGGGCAAAGGCGTGATGTATCGCTTCCGGAAGGCTTCGCGCCGGTGCCACGCCGCCTGTTGCTCTTCTCCCAGATGTCGCAGCACATAGGACAACCCTTCGTGTGCTTTCTCGAAGTTGGGGCTGACTCGCAAAGCCTGATCGAAGTGTTCGCGTGCCTGGCGCCTTAGCTGGAGCGGTTTCTCGCCTTCCCCGTAAGCCTCAAGCCGCTCGCTCTCTTCCAGAAGAAACTGCCCGAGGTTCACCAGGCTCATGGGATCGTTGGGGTAGCATGAGACCGCTTCCTGATACACGAGTCGTGCCGCGCTGCGACGCTCGGTAGCAACCAGGAGACTGCCCAAGTTGTTCAGGGCCTCGCGATGGGAGGGACTGCGTTCCAGCACCTTAATGTACTCTTTGATAGCATCCACGAGCCGCCCCAATTGGGCCAATAGCAAGGCTCGTTGAAAACGCAGATCGACGGAACTGGGATCGGATTCCAGTCGGGCATCGACTTCCTGCAGCTCCGCTTCCCACCTCACTTGTGGCCCGGTCTCTGGGATGCTGATCTCCGACGGCGTCCGGTCTACCGTAGCGGTCTTCAGCCGTCGGCCCAGGACCAATGTTTTGTCGATCAGTTGGTCGATATCGACCTGACCGGTGCGGTGATTGATGATCGCTGCCCGGATTGCCAACCGGCCGTCAATGATGGTGGTGGATGGCGCGGCAACTCCCGACTCCTGCAGTTCGACCACAATTCTTGCGTTCACTCCATCGGCATCCTCAGCGCGATAACGAAAACAGACAACATTCAGTTCCACCGGAGCCAGAAGCTCCAGCTCCGGCGTATTCGCAATTCGGTTTTCCAGGTATCTCGCCAGTGCGCATGTCCGCAAAATGGAGGCGCCGATTGCATCGGTGCCGTACACTTTCAGCGTGAACCAAGTCTTCAACGCGCGGAAACCGCGCGAGAGGTCCGGACCGTAATCGCACGGCCAGGGCGACCCGGCGGCCAGCCCGCGAGTTTCCCGTCGTAAATAAGTGGACGAAGCGGCAAAGGCATTGCGCTGCATTGCGCCGTCGCGAACCAGAATGAAACCGGCATCGTACGGGACCTGCCCCCATTTATGAAAATCGAAGGCCAGAGAATCAGCTTGTTGGATTCCTCGAAGTTTCGGCGCAAGGCGTGGAGCAAGCATCGCCAAGGCGCCATAGGCGCCGTCTACGTGAAACCAGAGTTTTTCGCGACCTGCGAGATCGGCGAGGGCCGCCAGATTGTCAATCGCGCCCGTGTCCACGGTCCCCGCAGTTCCGATGACCAGAAAGGGTTGGAAGCCCCCTGCGCGGTCTCTCGCAATTGCATTCGCCAGCGCCTTCAAATCCACGCGGCGGCGATTGTCGGTGGGAACCAGCCGGAGCGCGTTGCTGCCCAGGCCGGAAAGATCCATTGCCTTACTAATGCAGCCATGCATGGCTGCCGAGCCATACGCAGCCAGCCGTTGCGATTTTATGGCCATGCCCTGGCTACGGACGGCGCATCCCAGCGCGGCATCGCGCGCGATGACCACAGCGATAAAATTCGCCATCGACGTGCCCGTAACAAACAATCCGGCCGCACTCTCTGGAAAACCAAATATTTTCTGCATCCAGCGCGCGACTTGACGCTCCACCTCGATGGGAATTTGATCGCGCCCGCCCAGGTTGGCGTTGAGTCCCGCGGCCAGCATCTCCGCCAACATGCCAACCGGCGTACCGCCACCCTGGACCCAGCCCATGAAACCGGGGTGAACATTTCCCGCCGCGAACGGCAAAATATACTTCATGAATTCCTGATGGACTTCGGCCAGCGCAGAGGGAGCCACAGCAGCAGTGCCTCGAAATCGCTGCCGCACTTCCTCCGGAATGGGCTGCCAAACCGGGCGCTGCCGTATGTTCTTTGTGTAATCGAGAATGTCGTCGAGCATCCGGTGCGCCTGCGTTCGGAAAGCTTCCCAATCCGTTGGGTCCAGCGTTTGGCTTTTCTGGCCGGAAATCACCAGACCTTCCTTCTCGGTTTCACTGGGCGCAATTTGAGGTATCTTTTCCCAATCGAGAGGCACAGTGTTCGTCATCCGGGTTACCGTTTATCTTCCTGAATGCTGCATGGCCAGAGCGGGTGGTTTGCCGGCAATGAACCACAGGATCTTATGAGCTACTCTGCGCGTCTGAAATCGAGATGGAAGGCGTTCCGGAAACATTCTCTGAACTGAATTTGTAACCTCTGCGAGTATCCTCCGGGCAAGCCGGGCGAGCTCCCGTGGACGATGGGAGAACGTCGAACTATGCCCAATCAGAGATTTGGCTGACAGCATTCCCTTGCTTGATGCCATCCTCCTCGCCACCTTTTTGCTTCCTTTTCTTAGACTGACCATCCGCATTCTCTTGCCGCGCCCTGACGGTCAGGGTGTCTTCTGCACTGCCGCCAGCCAGCTTGGATGCCGACTCCATCAGCTTCTTCCGTACCGCAGCAGCCTCTCGTTTGGCCTGTGCCTGTCGCGCCGCGTATGCCGCCATGAACTGAATATTAGGATTCACTTGAGGGCCATGTATGTGCATCACCAGTTCCTTCTCCACCCTGCGTTTACGGAATCGTTGGAGGCTCCCAGAATCTTCATGACGTCTCCGGGGAGAACTCCTAGGATTGATCTGGGCAATTCCATGTCCAGAAAGGAAGTGTTGCATTAAGAATGGCCAATAATTTCGGCGAATGGGTGAGGAGATGCTTGTCGGATTGTTGGCCATGGTCTGAATTCGCGCTCCCAGATTCAGGTCCCATTGCCGGCAGCGACAGCGACGAAAGAAATCACAGTTTCGCCTTCGGTCCTGGAAAGCTATGTCGGCACCTATGAACTGAGGCCGTCGGTCAATGCTGTGGTGACGCTCGAAGACGGACAGTTGATGATGCAGGTGACAGGACAGCTCAAAGTCCCTCTTTTTGCCGAGTCGGAGACGGAGTTTTTCCTAAAGGTCGTAGACGCGCAAGTGGAGTTCTTCAAGAACGAAAAGGGCGAAGTGACGCACCTCATGCTTCACCCGAATGGGCGCGACATAAAAGGTATAAAGAAATCGCAATTCTCTGTGTCGTACCTTCTTGGAGCAGGGTAGCGACCACTACGCCAAAGGTGCGTACGAGCAGGCGACGCATGACTTCAACGAGGCCATTGGCCTGGATACAAAATCCGCGGGTGCGTTCAATGGCCGTGGCGCGGCTTACTTTGCCAGAGGCGCCTACAGCCAGGCGATTCAGGACTTCAGCGAGGCTCTTCGCCTGGATCCGAAAACTCCGGCCGCGCTTATCAACCGGGGACGGGCAAATATTTATACGGGTCACTTCTCTGACGCGCAGCAGGATCTTAGCCAAAACTTGCAGCTCGATCCGACCGATTCCTACAGCATCATGTGGCTCTATCTATCACGCGCCAAGACCGGAACGGATGGAAAAGGTGAGCTGAAAACGAATGCTGCGGGCTTGGACTTGTCAAAATGGCCAGGTCCTGTCATCCAGCTGTACCTTGGTCAAAGCACGCCAGAAGATGTCTTGCGTGCGGCCGGTAGCGACAGCGGCCAGAAGTGCGAATATAACTTCTATGTGGGAGAGTATCGCGTCTTGCGCGGCGAACGCCCACAAGCTCTTGTTCTATTTCGCGGCGCCGCCGATGAATGCCCCAAGGATTTCATCGAATACGTTCCAGCAGTCCTGGAAATGAAAACTTTGGAGACTCAAAAATAGGATTTGATCAGTTTCTGAAGCCGTTTTTCTAGGTGTTGTGGGAGGAACAGTATGGGTCGGCACATGCCTGATCATTAATTGCGGATTTTTCGGGATTGAAATCAGCGGGCCTCAGCCCACCGACTTACTCGTAAGCAAGTGATAATAAACAACTTGGTGGAGGCGGCGGGAGTTGAACCCGCGTCCGAAAATGCTGTCAGTAAAGAGCCTACATACTTAGTCACGTTCATGCGCCGGAGTTACCCGGCACTCTCGCCGGCCACGCTCAGAGCGGACAAGAAACGCGGCCAGCCAACCTGATGATCTCACCGCGAACTCACAGGCGGAGAGTTCGCAGCCAGCTCACTGTGCGACGCCCTGTCTCAGCCCATGAGCAAAGCCGAGCAGGACGGCAACTTAACTAATTAAGCTGCGTATGCCATTTGTGGTGTGGCAATTGTGTTTTTGCACGCGATTACGGATGCATGCGCTCCGGTATGCCTCTTTACCGCAATCACTTCCGTCGAAGCCGTGACGCCCCCGTAAGAGCGATGCGATCAACTTAACTCTACCAGCCAGGGCAGGGAAGTCAACCGCTTGTTATATAGATGCTATGTCAGGCCCGGCGGACTCCTCCTCGCTATTTGCCGTGACCTCCGCCGCCGCCGGCACCAGCGCCGGCTCCTCCGCCTCCCGAGCGGGGTCCCCCGCCACCCGAAGAACCGCCCCCGGAATATCCTCGACCGGCGTGACTGCCGGAATAACCTCCGCCGGAGTACCTGGAGAAGCTGGATCCCGAGTGTCCTCCTCAATAGCTTCCCGGCCGGCCGAAGTAGCCCGAATGTCCGCCGGCTGAACTTCCCGTTGGACCGGGAGTATTGGCGGGAAGATGTGCTAAAGCGAACGAGCCGTGTCCAGTCGACACGATCATCGGTGTCGAGCAGTTTAGCTTTTGCTGTGACCTGGTAGAGCGAGCCTTCAGGCTCGCGTTCGGTTGCATCGCCTGACATACGTTTTGGATTCCGCTGCAAGTGCAGCGGAATCCAAAACCCAAAAAATATAGGGGCGCGGTTGACGCGGCGCTGAAGCGCCGCTCTACCAGGACACACCAAATCCGAAAATGCTCTAATTATTAAAACGCTGGTCGCGGGATGGTGACGGTAAATTAAGGTGATGGAGGGGTAAAGATTCGTAATGCAGATCGGCGAGATGCCCGGCCAAAACCAGAGTTGAAACACGGCGGAAAAAGTTCGCGTCGTTCGAGTGTAGCTAATCTCCGCCTACTTTTTCTCAATCAGCCGCGCGGTCAGCACCGCGCCGTCGCGGTCGTCGTGCAGCTTGATGGGAAAGATGAGCACGTTCCAAGTCCAGTGCGGGCTTTTGTGCGGCAGGTGCGAGGCGCTGCGGAAGCCGCGGCGGTCGATATAGGTCTCGCGCGTGTCGACGACGGTGCGGAGAACCTCGCGATATTCATCGCCGAGCTGTGGGAACTGGTCGAAGAGGTTCCTGCCGACGAACCACGAACGCTTGTGTCCGTTCATGGCGGCGAAGTAATCGTTGACGTATTGCCAGTTGCCGTCGCGGTCGAGAATTTCGAGGACGCTGTCGTCACCCATTGCCATGGAGATGCGCGAATAGTAGAAATCGCGGGCATCGACCACCACCGGCTTGCCGCGCTTCTTGGCTTCGAAGGAGCGCAGCGCGTTGACCAGGTCATCGACTGAGCTGTAGCCCTTGAGCAGGTGCATATCGGCGATGCCGCCGAACTTCCGCTCTAGTGTTGCCGACAGGATGATGATGGGCACTTGCGGTCGCTTGCGACGCAGGGTCTCAGCCACGTCGGTGCCGAATTTGCCCGCGCCGAGATGATAGTCGAGCACCGCGATGTCGATGGCGTGCAGCTTCGACTCAGCTTCCTCGATGGAGCTGGAGGTGACCACCCGATAGCCCTTCTGCCGCAGAATTGCCGAACGCAAAACCAGGTTCTCCTCGCGGTCATCGAGCAGCAAAATACGAATGGGATTGGTGGGGACGGGCTGCGGCCCGGCGACGGTGCTGGTACCGAAATTCGAGACATCTTCGCTCATTAGGTACTTAGAAGCAGTTCGTGTTGCCTGGGTAGCTCGAATTGAACATATTGCGAGCAATTCTTACTGGATTTGACTGTCGCTGCCAACGCTCTGGTTCTTTCTTTGCGTGCCCTAATGGCGCTGGCCGTCGCTGAATTGCCAATCCGCGCTATTGGTCCGATGCCGGTTCGTCATCCGGCGGCTGCTTGCCAGTCAGGCTCCGGACGGCTCTGGCCAGGTCCGGCAGCTTGTTGAAGATATTGACGGCGCGCAGCCACTGTTTGTGATCGAACGCGGGCGAGCCGCTGACCATGGCCCCAGGTGGAATGTCGCCATGGGTGCCGCTCTGGGCGGTGACGATTACTCCATCGCCGATGTTGCAATGGCCGGCAACGCCAACCTGACCGGCCAAAACAACCTGCTTGCCCACTACCGTCGATCCCGCCAACCCCACCTGCGCGCAGAGCAGGGTGTTCTCGCCAACTGAAGAGCCATGGCCGACCTGCACCAGGTTGTCGATCTTGGCGCCTCGGGCGATGCGCGTCTCGCCGACCGTGGCGCGGTCGATGCAGGAATTTGCCTGGACTTCGACATCGTCCTCCAATACCGCCGGCCCCGACTGCGAGATCTTCTCCCATCGGATGAGGTCGCGGGCAAAGCCGAAGCCATCGCAACCGACGATGGCGCCATTCTGCAGAACCACGTTGTCGCCCAAAGTGCAGTATTCGCGTACGACGGCGTGAGCATGGGCAAAGAACTGGTTGCCGATACGCGCCCCGCGGTAGATCACGACGTGCGGCAGCAGGACGGCGTCGTCACCAATCTCGACGTCGTCATCGATCACGACGTAAGCCGCAAGGTGCGGATCGGCGCCAATTTTCGCCGTCGGAGCAATGACAGCCGTAGGATGCACGCGCGGCTCGTATCGCGGTGGCTGATAAAACAGACTGAGAGCGCGTGCGAACGCCAGATACGGATTGGCAGCGCGCAGCATGCCCGTCGGAATATCAGGAAAATCCTGGGAGACGATTACCGCCGATGCCGCCGTGCTCTTTGCGGCAGCAGCGTACTTGGGATTAGCCACAAAGGTGATCTGTCCCGCGGCGGCTTCTTCGATTCCGGCGACGCCAGTAATTTCAGTGTTCGGGTCGGCGTTCTCGAGCGTGGCGTCGAGTGCCAACGCGATTTGGGAAAGGTTCATAATTGCGGCACTTCCACATCACAGCATTACAGCGCATCACGTGAACATCGGCACCTGGCGCGTGTCCTCGGGACGGCGGCGGCCGCGCGGTCGCGGCTTCTTGTCGCCGATGACGCCCATCACCGTCATCTCAGCCAGTGCCTGGCGCGGAACAAAAATCCTTTGCGTGTTGGAACTCGCATCCGGAGGAATGATCGAGAAGCCGTCGCCGGCTTCCTGCAGCAGGTCGTTAGACATCACGCCTTCGATGACTTCGTTGTCGCGGAAGCGCAGACGCACCCACAGACCTTCGACCCGCGGCCGCGAGGTGAACGTCTTGCGCGACAGCGATTCCGACTCGGCAAAATCGCGCACAAAGTACACGCCCTTGACATCACGCAGATCGATGGCCACCACATTGCCGGCGGTGTTAAGCAATTCCAGCTTGCCGTCAGATACGAACGCCGCGCTCACGTAGCCGTTCACGCTATCGCGATCCATCTTGCGAACGATGACTTTCTTGTGCGTTGTGGTCATAGCTGGTGAGGCGGCAGTTGCAATCCCGGCAGGCGTTGCTCGCGTCAGTTTAAATCGGAGGCACCGCGAGCGCTGCTCCGAAAGCTAATTGTCGCACTGTTGGCGGGAATGTGCCTCTGTTACCGCCTGAGTAGCCAAATTGTCAACCTTTGTGTTATTGTTCGCTTTGCAGCGCCCGAAGTGCAAGCCCAAGCTAAGTTCATTGTTACTAGCAGCTTGCGGTTTGTCTTAAAGTTGTTGAGCAAAATCGTCGAGCTACCGCGCGCTTCCTCTGGGCGGGCGGTGACTAACCGCATGAAGCTGGCGGGTATCCTCGCACGGGGCCCTGGTTCTCTTTGTTGTGCCTTTGAATCATATATTTAGATGGCAGACTACATCTATAGCATGGAAACCCGGCTCACACCGGATCAGCAAAGTGGTGTGAACCTGGTTCAGGAAATCGCCCGCCGCGCGGGTCTCAATCTCTACCTCACCGGCGGCACTATTCGGGACCTGATTACCGGATTTCCCATCCGCGATATCGACCTCAGCATCCAGGGCAATCCACTCAAGCTCCAGAAAGAGCTGGAGAAAGCCGGCATTTCCGTGCAGGGGGTGGACGAGGATTTACGGACGCTACAACTGCTGATGCCGGGCAATGTTCGCGCCGAGTTGAACATGACGCGCGCGGAAACCTACGACAAGCCGGCCGGCAAGCCCCCTACAATTACTTCTGCCACCATCAACGAAGATCTTCGCAGGCGCGATTTCACAGTTAATGCGATGGCGCTGTCGCTGAATCCTGGCTCGCGCGGCCTGCTGCTGGATCCGTTCAACGGGGTTGCGGACATCGAAGCCAAGGTCTTGCGCGTGCTACATAACTACGCCTTCCTCGAGGAGCCGGTCCGGCTCATCCGTGCCACGCGGCTGAGCGCGCGCTTTCACTGGCCGCTGGAGGAGCGCACGCAGGCGCGCTACGATTCGGCGAAAGAAAACAATTACATCGAATATCTCTCCAAGCGCATGATCGGGCACGAACTGGAGCAGCTTGCGCACGAGGACGATCCGGTCAACATTATGCGCGCGCTCGAGCGGGAAGGATGGCTCAAGATCCTGCACCCGCACTGGACAATGGCCAAGATCGATTCCAGCGAACTGGGCGAGCTGGTCAAGACGCGGCAGATAATGAACGACCTCGGCTACTCGGTCGAGACCGGGCCGATCGTGATGTACTTCCTCACTCGCCGCATGAACGACAAGGACGTCGCCGATATTCAGCGCATGATCCCGCGCCGCGATTTTGTCGATAAATGGAAGCACCTGGACAGCGGCGCTCACGACCTCACGAAGAAGCTGACCAGCAAAGAAGCGAATATGCCCTCCGGCGCGTGGAGGATTCTCTCGCAAGCCACAGCGGAAAATATACTGTTTCTCACGCTCACGGTCAGGCAGAAGGCAGTTGACGAGAAGCTGAAAAACTTTTTCGGCAAGTGGCGGCAGGTACGAGAGAAGCTGCCGTTCCCGGAGATGGCCGAGCTGCGCATCACGCCGCAGTTGGCGCAGTTTCCGGAGATCATGGAGAAAGCGTTTCTGCTGCTGATGGATGGGCGGCTGCGTTCGCACTCCGAGGTCATGAATTTTCTGAAGCCGTATGAACCGCCTCCGCCGCCTCCGCCGCCCGCACCGAGACGGGGACGCGGCAAGGTAGCAGCCGCTGCAGCAGCAGGCGCCGCTCCCGGTACAGTGTCCGTTACCGCTAAACGCGGACGCAAGCCGAAGGGAGCGGCTGTGCCAGCTCCGGCTGCGGCTCCGGCAGCTCCGACGCAGGCTCCCGCTCAGGAAGCAAAGCCTGTCACGTCGCCACCCTCGAAACCGGTAGCGACGGCCGCTCCGGTAAAGTCCGCAGCTGCGGCAAAGTCGGCCGCGACGGTGAAGTCCACGCCGGCAAAGAAAAGTTCAGGTGCTGCAAAGACCACGCCGAAGAAGCCTGCGCCCGCTAAGACTGCGAAGAAAGCCGCGCCCGCTAAGTCCAGCGCGAAAAAATCTGTTGCGGCAAAGAAACCAGCTTCGGTTAAGAAGTCCGCGAGGGTTAAGAAATCCGCAGGAAAGAAAGCCGCGAAGAAGAAACGGTAGCGGTGGCGGAGCATCTGGGCCATCTTGCCGCGTTGGCGGAACGGCAATCCTCTCATATTGCGACGAGGAACGGTCGCAGTTCATAACCTGACGATACGTTCCTGCTAAGGTCTTCCCTTTCTGCAGTGACCGCGCACGAGTACATCACGCATTCAGCGGAAGACACGGTCGCCCTCGGCCGCAGTCTGGCACGCGATTTAACGAGCGCACGCATGGTCATCTTGCGCGGCGACCTCGGCGCCGGCAAGACGACGCTGGTCAAAGGCATTGCCGAAGGGCTGAACGCGGCCTCGCAAGACGACGTGACCAGTCCCACATTCACGCTCATCCATGAATACCGCGGCCCTGACGCCACAATTTTCCACGTTGACCTCTACCGCATCGAGACGGCGCGCGAGCTCGACACGCTCGGCTTGGACGAACTATTCGCCGAGCCTGGCAACCTGGTTCTGCTGGAATGGGGCGAGAAGTTTCCGCGCTTTGTGGCGGAGCGCGACGTAGAAATCTCAATCGAGCGCCGCAGTGACGAGGAACGCAGGATCGTGGTGAACCGGGCCTGACGCGCCTAGGCCGCGGGGGGCGCGGTCCTGATGTCCAGCATCCCAAGCTTCTGTTCGTAGGGCAGGAAGACCGAGAACGCGCTTCCCCTTCTTCCATCCTTGAGGCTGCTGCTAACGTGGATTGTGCCTTCGTGCTTGTCGAGAATGCCCCGGCTCACCCAAAGTCCCAGTCCCGTTCCCTTCTCGCCTTTGGTGGTGAAGAAGGGAGCGAACAGATTCTTGCGGACACCCATGGGAATCCCGGGGCCATTATCGAGCACGGTAACGCGGACCCCTTTCCGCGCCGAATCGGTGCCGAGGCTCGACTCGCGGGTGTGCAATACCAGTTTGCCTCCCTTGGACATGGCCTCAACTGCATTGCCCACGAGATTGGAAAAAACCTGCCTCAACTCGCCGGGAAATCCGCGTACCGTGTGATTGGTTTCGAAGTGTCGCTCCACCACAATGTGGTTCTGTCGGATTTGCGGAGCGAAGACCACCAGAACGCTTTCCAGGATTTCGCTGACGCTCACCTGCACCGGGCTTCGCGCCTCGCGATGGAAGGTCAACAGCTGGCTGGTGATTTGCGCGATGCGGGCAAGCTCATCGCTCGCCATCTTCAAATATTGCGCCGAAACGGAGTCGGGCTTCTGTTCGTGCTGCAGCAGATATACCAGGTTGGAAACCGTGTCCAGAGGATTGCGGATTTCATGGGCGATAGTGGCCGAGAGTTTTCCCGCCAAAGTCAGCCGCTCGCTCGCGCGCAAGGTCTGCTCTGTCTGCCGCCGCTGGGTTACGTCACGGAAGACGACCACCACGCCGACAACCTCGCTGCCGTCGTTCAGAATCGGTGCGCCGGTCAGCTCGATGGGATATTCATGGCTGTTGCGGCTGGTTAAGACCAGGCTGTTGGAGAAGCCGATCACCTGGTGCGATCGCCGTATTGCGGCGATGGGGTCGTCGATTTCCAGCCGCGTGCGTTCATCGCGCAGATGTACCACCTCGGCGAACGGACGCCCGACGGCTGTCTCATCATGCCAGCCGGTTAGCCGCTGCGCTGCAGGATTGATAAAAGACAGGCGTCCGTTCTCATCGGTGGATACCACAGCTTCGCCCAGGCTTTTGAGCGTGATCTGGAACCATTCACGGCTTTCCTTCAACTGCTGGAGTTGTTCCTCTTCGGCCCGCAGGTGCCTTTCGTAGGTTGAAGAGAGCGCCCTCAACTCGCGCCGGGTCAACGTGAACAGCAAAACCGCAATGAGCAGGGAAAGCCCGACCGCCGAGCCGGTCACTGTAGCATTCAATTCCTCTGCTCGTTTGGAGCGCCGGGTGCGGAGCCTATCTTCGGCTCCGACAAAATCCCGCTGCGTCCGGCGGGTTTGCTCCATCAGTTGCTGGCCTTCGAGAAGTTCCGCCGGTGAAGGAACGCCCTTATTCCCCCGCTGCACCTGCTGGTCAGCCCATTGCATCCAGCGCAGGTCCGATTCGCGCACCCGCTGTAGACGCTCCTGTTGCGCCGCATTGTCCCGGGTCAGTGAGTCCAGCGGCTGCGCCTGCTCGTTGACTTTCGATTTCGCGTCATTGTAGGCGTTCAGGAAGCTGTCATCGCCGGTCAGGTAATAACCGCGGAGTGCAGTCTCCATCTCGACGATCTGGCGCTGCAACTGCCGGGCAGCAGAAAGGACCTGGTCAGAGTGGTCAACCCAGCGCAGCGACCAGCCCAGTAAGAGGATCTCGCCGGTCAGGATTGCGGCCAGCAAGACCAGCAGCAGCACTGGCAAGGCAACCGTGCGGCGCAGTAGGCTTTGGAAGGTACGTTCGTCCATGGGGCGGAGTCCGCGTTGACGGATGTTCGATGATATAGCAGCCGGATTCACTTCCTGCAAGGAAAGACGCTAGTAGTATGGACTTAACGGCGACAGGGCCACGCCGAGAGATAGGCGCCCCAGCGGTCAATGTAAAATTGCTTGAGGATACATGCCGTTGAAATTCAGGTTCGGCTTATTGCAAATGTCTATTTCGTCCGCTCTCTTCACTGGCCTGCTGTTTCTTTTCGGCGGCAGTGTCGTATTCGCGCAGGAAGCACCGCAGCCACAGCCGGCTCCGGGGTTGTCGTCGCAGCAGAAAAGTTTGCCGGCTCCTGCAAGCGGTGAGGCTAGACCTGCCGCGCCGCAGAGTCCTTCGCGAAAAGACGAGCGCATCATACCTGCCAGCGCGGACCGGCATTTCCGTTCCGGCCTGGCTTTCGAGCGTGATGGCAACATCGAAAATGCGATCGCCGAGTACAAGGCGGCAATCCGTGAGGATCCCGATTACTTCGAGGCGCACTACAACCTTGGACGGCTTTACCTTGACCGGCCGGGCTACGCGGAAGCAGTCGCCGAGTTGAAAGCCGCGGTCAACCTGAAACCTAATGACGCCAATGCCCACTTCAACCTTGGACTTGCATTGAAGCATAGCGGCGATTTCAATGGCGCGATTGTCGAATACGAGACGGCGGCGCGCCTCAACCCGAAGATGCCGGGGGCGCAGAACAATCTGGCGAACCTGCTCTATCGCAAAGGCGACCTGGCCGGCGCCATCCAGCACTATCGAGCCGCCTTGCAGCTACAGCCTAACAGCGCCGAAACCCATATGAACCTCGGGGCTGCGCTTGATGATAACGGCAAGTCTGACGAAGCCATCGCCGAATACAAGGAAGCGATCAAGCTCCAGCCGAAGAATGCCGGCGCCCACTATAACCTCTCTATCGTTTATCAGAAGAAGAAGGACGTTCCGAATGCGATCGCCGAGTTGCGGCTGGCAGCCAAGCTGTCACCTGACTGGCCGACACCGCACATCATGCTGACGAAGTTGTTGAAGGATTCAGACCCTCAAGCCGCGTTGGATCAGTGCATCCTGGCCGACGGACTCACCCATGACGCCAAGCTGCACGACGAATGCGTGGAGTTGCAGAAGAAAACACGGTGACAGGGTGAAGCTGAAGTCGTGGGCCGCTCCTAGCGCGGCTTGCAGGATGTCTGGCACTAATTCCTAAGCCGTCTCACGATGCTTCGTTCTATCGGGCAACTTCGGGCTGCTGAGAGATTCCCATCGTGCCGCTTTGTATCAGGGCACGACTTCAGTCGTGCGGAAAGGGAGCCATAATGGGTCGGGCTTTAGAGCGCGTGTGAGAACTGTGCCGTCCCTAAAGGGACTCGGATAATTTTCCACTTCACCCAGGACTCCGCTTCGCTCCGTCCTGGGCTAACTGCAATTCCACCCCTCCGGGGTTTAATTTGCGTATGTCGCACTCCACCGCGGAGGAAGAAAGTTGGTTCTCACACACCCTCCCTAGAGCGGTTCCAGATTTGGTGTATCCAGGTAGAGCGGACCTTCAGGTCCGCGTCCAAGCCGCACCCCGAAGTCTGGGCTTTCCGCCCACTGCGCTGCAGTGGGCGGAAAGCCTGACGAAGAGAGCCCCCTCGACGCGGCGCTGAAGCGCCGCTCTACCCGACCTCGGGGTACAGCAATTCGGGAAACGCTCTAGCCCCTGCAGCCCTAGTTGTTGCAGGGCCTGAAGGCCGCACTAAAACGCGCTCTTCGGCACGACTGAAGTCGTGCCCTGATACAAACCGTAAACGACTTATGAGATAGCTTGTACTTGCTAGTCGCTCTTCTGCTAGAAGCTGAACGCCAGCCCGCCGCGCACGCTGCGCGCCGACTGCACCAGGTACACCGTGCTGCCATCGGGACCGACGACCGGCACATATCCCTGCGCCAGAAGATTGCGAACATCGATCAGCGCTTCCATGTTCCCGGGCATGCCATGGAAGTGAGGCAACGGTTGGCGAATGAAGAGGTTGAAGAAGGGATCCGTCTGACCTGCCGAAGCATTGAACATGTCGACGGGATCGAGGGCCTGACCGCTGGTCCAGCGGTAGGAAGCGATCCAGGTAGTTTTGCAGCGCGGCACTTTGCCATTCAGCTTCAGCGCCGCCGAGTGTCGCCAGGCATGATCGAAGCTGCCTCTGACCTCACTCCAATTGACGCCGGGGTGTTGCAACTCCAACACGCCCCCATAGCCGTAATCCAGCGTCGCGGTCAGATTGCTCGACAGCTTCCTCTGAGCGACGAAGCGGACGCCCTGCGCCTGTAGTTCGCCGCCGTTATAGCTGAACGTCCCGGAGTAAATGTCGGGAAGAATATCGCCGGTGGCAATATCGATATCGCCCACGCCCAGCAGCGCCGGGTCCTTCACGCGGTCGTTGTAATAAGCAAGCTGTAATTTGTTTACGCCCAGCCGTTCCGAGAGGGAAAGCTCGTGGTGATGAGCGTTCTCCAGCGATGGCGTTCCATCGACCATGCTCATGTGCGGGGCGGTTTCACTGAGATCTGCCGGTGCGGAGTCGAAGCCCTTGCTGGCGCGCGTATCCGGCTCGGAGGTCGCGTAGCGATACTCCAGAATGGTGTTTTGGCCCAGATGCAGGTCCGCAGTGGCCGAAGGCCGGAAGGCGTTTACCTCACGTCCCAGAAACTCGATCGCCTGGCCTTCGCCGCCGACCTTGACGTCCATGAGATTGCCGACGGAAAACCCATCGGAATACGACATGGAGATAGCATCCAGCGCCCCGCCGCGCGGCACCGTATCGGGAGCCGAGAAGCGCCGCACGGTCAAAGCGACCGAGGGGCTCCAGCCATTGCTGTTCCGGTGCACATAGGAGGCGCGAATAATGCCATCAGGCGTCCCGCTGCCGTACCCAAGGTCTCCGAAAAATCCCAGAGTGCCGGTGTGAAACAGCGACTGCTCGACATTGAACGCGGTGCCCAGATCGGAAGCGCTGCCGTAACCTTCGCTGGCTGCGCCCGCCATCATGGCCAACGTTGCCTTCAGCGGCTGTCCTTCATCGCCCGCGGTTTCCACGATGATCGTGGTGTCGTCATCGAAGCGCAACACCGGGCGATTGGCGGTCGAACGCAGCGTCCACTTCCAGCTATCGTCGTCGCTATCGCTCTTCTTCAAGGGTGCCAGCATGTTAATGGCTTCGAAGAGCGTCTTCAGGGTGACGTTGACCACCTTGCTGGCTCCCGTAGCCAGCACCACATCCTGGCGCAGCGTTCTAAGAAAGGACGGCGCAGAAACGTCGACGTTGTAGGTGCCGGCAGTGAGTCCGGTGAGCCGGAAAAACCCCTTGGTATCGGTATAGGCTACCTGGGTTTGCCCCAGCGACCCAAAAACTTCAACGGTGGCGCCCATCTGCGGCACGCCGGCGGTGTTTCGTACGTATCCTGAAATCGTGCCCGGATTGGCGCCCGCCGATGCTGCTACGCACAGCGAGGCCACTATCACACAACATGCCAGTGTTCGGGTCATTGTGTTAGCCCCCCGCCACAGGATTCCGGGATTATCGCTTCTGCACGTGACAGTCGCAGTTCCCCAATTCGCAACAGTTACTCAACAGCAAAGCGCACCGAAGGCGCTATCTGTTGTTTCGACACATTATCGTCAACCTTTACAGTCAGCTTGTAAATACCGGGCTGGAAGCTGTTCAACGCCAGCGTCTTCTCCAGCGTAATCTGCTCCCCCACATTGCCCATGCTGTCGGTGGAGTCGGAAGAGTGCAGCACCGGCTGGTTGTTGGCCGTGTTTACGATCTCGTATTCGATCTTGGCCGACGGCTTTTTGGTCTTGTCGTCTGACTGTAGATTATAGACCTGCATCCACAGGCTCATGCGCTCGTCATGTTTGAAGCTGGCCGGCTTGCCATCGGCGCCATCCAGGTGCGGATAAGCCAGCTTGGTTTCGCCAATGACGAAATTGCCGGCGCCCACATTCTTGGTCGGCACTTTTTCCATGCGATCGGCCAGAATCAGCGACGACGACGAAAGTTTGTCATCGCTGAATTCCGGCACCAGGATGCCATGGCTCCAGCTACCCACCCGGTCGCCATTGACGTCCTTGCAGACGATGTCGATGCGGTAACGGCCGGGACGCAATGGAACGGCCTTCCAATAAAGCGAGGAATGCTCAATGGTCTTTTCCAGCAACTCCTGCGGCACATCGATCTGCACCGTGTCCTCAAACGTTTGCGCTACGCGTCCGGTGATTCCCGTAACCCGTCCGAAGATGTTCACCGTGCCACGCTCAATACCATCTTTCGATACGAACGTAACATCCTTGTTCTTCACCTGCAAAGTGATGGGGACCAGGACAGTATCGCCCGTCACTTTGACATAATCGGTGCGCACTTCGAACGGCATTAGGTTGACGTTGATCTTATGGCTTACAACCTCTTCCAGATCTTTGAATTTAACCGGCGGCGGGCTCTGGATCTTGGCCAGCATCTCCATTTTGTCGAATTCCTTGCTGTTCTGCATACCCTGCATAGGGCCAGCATTCGCAGCATACGGGCCTTGCGCCACACGCTGTGCCTGCGTAGAAAGCCCCATCTGCTCGTACAGTGTCGAGCCGCCGCCGGGGGTATGCAGCAAGGCGTCTTTTTCGTTCGGATCGGCAGTCAGGTGATAGTCGCCGCACATGCACGTGTCGACGAACTCCAAATTGACTTCCTGTCCCACGCCCTCAAGATAACGGTAACGCCACGTTTCAAAGGGGTAGGTACTGGTTTCGCCTCCGCCTTCTTCCATTGTCCGCTCGTAGGTGCCACCGGACGGATGCGCGTCAATTTGATCGGGCGCTCCCCACATGATGTAAATGCGGCCCCGATCGGTTCGCCAGCCGGGAATGCCTGCGGCGAAATGCTCGTTGGCATACGCGATGCGGCGATAGTGCTCTTCCTTATACTCGTTTTCCGGAGTGTCGGGAGTGGGATCGCGCCGCAGCCAGAACTGTTCAATGAACTGATCGCGCTCTTCGTCGTTCGAGAGTGCCTTGAACGCGGATTTCTCTTCCGGCGTGATGATGTACACCACGTCCTCGTTGAGCCACTTCTTGTACGTGCTGCTCAACTCCTGCTTCAACGCCTTTGAATTCGCCTTCTTCTGCTTTTCCGTCAGCGGATGCTTCAGAGCATCGTTCGAGTCGTCACTCTTCTGACCCTGTGCCGAGCTGTCGGTCGCGGCAGCAGGCGTGCTGCTGGCTTGACTGGATTTGTTATCGGAAGGAGCGGCGGCATTCTGGGCCACCAGCAAACCGGTGGCGACAAGAGACCAGGAGATTAACGAGATAGATAACAGCAGTCTACGGAACTTCATTGCAACCACACTACTCCTCGGGGGACGATGGGCGCTTCTAAAATTGTAAGTTGTGGCCACCTTGAAAGCAAGGTTACGAGTGACGAATTGCACCTCGCTGGGACGCTTGCTGCAACCCGCTTGGCACACCGAAGTCTCTGAAATTTGGTGGTTTCCGCCAAAATCCCCAATTTCCGATTAAAGGACCGCTGCCGTTCCGGGGCTGGTCGTCAGCGTAGAGTTCTGGCTCGAATTGGTTGCCGCAGCGTTTATAATGAGTTCACTCGTAGCAGTATGCAGACCGAACGGGTCCCTGGGCGCAATTTCAGTTGCGGCTTTGGAATTTACGTTTTGCCTGCCGGCGCCAAAGGGCGGCTCTCTCCGATGCGGGCGTTTTCGCCGAACCGGCGTGCGAAGATGGCGAAATGTCGCTCCCACCAGGAACCTCGGGCCGTCTTACCACGTAACAGTTAAGAGACTGTGCTGCGCAATCGTTCTGTCTGGTTGAGGTCCGAAGTCCAATGAAGGGCTGGAAAAAATTAGCACTGATCGGTGGCGTGGCAGTCGTTCTGCTGGCCATCGTCGGGTTCACCGTAGAGCAGAGTCGCAGAGGCGTGGTCACGGTGCAGACGGGGAAGGTGGTTCGCGAGGACCTGACGTCGGTGGTTACCGCGTCGGGCGAAATTAAGCCCAAGGTGTACGTCAATATCGGCGCCATCCTTCAGGCTAAGATCACTCGTCTTTACGTGAAGGAAGGCGACCACGTCAAAGCCGGTCAACTGCTCGCGAGTTTGGATAACATCCAGTACGCCGCCGACGTTGCCGCGACGAATGCGATGGTAAAAGCATCGCAGATGGATGCCAATGCCGCCAAAGCAGCCGTCAACACTGCCATTGCCGAGCAGAGGCAGGCCCAGGCGGAGTACGAGCGCGCGACGCTCGACTACAACCGCAACAAAGCCCTTTACGACAATCAGCTCATCGCCAAGGCCGACTATGACACCAAGAAAGCCGCTTACGATACCGCGGCCGCCCAGTTGAACCAGGCCAAAGCGAAACTCGCGCAGGCGAAGGCGAACCTCGACTCGGCTGAGGGACACATCGGGCAGAACACAGCGACACTGCGGCGCGTCAACGACATTCTCAGCAAGACCGAATATCGCGCGCCCTTCGACGGCGTCATCACCAACCTTCCCGTGCGCGAAGGCGAGACCGTGGTTCCCGGCATTCAGAACTCACCCGGCAGCACTCTGATGACGGTGGCCGATACGTCGGTGATCACGGCGGAGGTGAAGGTTGACGAGAGCGACGTGGTAAACGTGCAGCTCGGCCAGCCGGCTGAGGTGACGATCGATGCCATGCCGAAACAGAAGTTCAAGGGCACGGTGACGGAGATTGGCGGAAATGCCGTGCTGCGTTCGACCGGCGTCTCGACCGCACAAACCACCTCCAGCGGGCAGGAAGCAAAAGATTTCAAGGTCGTGATTGCGCTGCAGAATCCGCCGGCGAACCTGCATCCCGGCCTTTCGGCGACGGCGCGTATCACAACCGCGAAACGGAGCAGCGTGCTGGCGGTCCCGATTCAGGCATTGACAATTCGCGAGCGCGGCGAGCTCACGCCGGACAAAAACAAGAAAGTTTTGGTGCAGGCCGCCGCTCCCTCCGCCGGTGACGCGAAGGAAGAACTCCAGGGCGTCTTCGTGTTGCGGAACAAGCGAGACGCCGTGTTCGTACCGATAACAACAGGCATAAGCGGCGTTACTGACATCGAAGTTACTAACGGCTTGAAAGAAGGGGACGAGATCGTAACCGGAAGCTATAAAGTTCTCCGCACCCTCCGCAACGGCGCCAGCGTAAAGGTGGACAACTCGGTCAAGCCGAAGGAAGAAGAATCGTAGTGGAGCAGTCAGCACTCAGCCAGTCAGCAGGCAGTAATCGAAATCTGCGGGACCTGATTGCTGAATGCTGATTGCTGACTGCTGACTGCTATGAACCAGCGCCTGCCCGAGGAGAAACGAATGGCAACGGAATTGGCGAGTTTGGCCGAGCCGCAGCTTGCGGCTGTGCCCGATAGCTGCATCATTAGCACCGAAGACCTGTGGAAGACCTACGACATGGGTTCGGAGCAGCAGGTGCACGCGCTGCGCGGCGTCAGCATCCGCATCCAGCGGAACGAATACGTTGCCATCATGGGGCCTTCCGGCTCCGGCAAATCGACGCTGATGAACCTGATCGGCTGCCTGGATACGCCCAGCAAAGGCCAGTATTGGTTGAACGGGCAACTGGTCAGCGAGCTCGATGATGATGAACTGGCGCGCATCCGCAACAAGGAAATCGGATTCGTCTTCCAGACCTTCAACCTGCTGGCGCGCGCTACCTCGCTGCACAATGTCGAACTGCCGCTCATTTACGCCGGTCTTCCTGCGGACGAGCGCATCGAGCGGGCCAAGAAAGTGCTGGCCTCCGTTGGCATGGAATCGCGCATGAACCACAAGCCTAACGAGCTTTCCGGAGGCCAACGCCAGCGCGTTGCCATCGCCCGCGCGTTGGTGAACGATCCCTCCATCATTCTCGCCGACGAGCCCACCGGCAATCTCGACTCCCAGACTGGCCTCGAGATCATGGCGCTATTCGATCGCCTGCACGAGCAGGGCAATACCATCGTTCTCGTCACCCACGAGCACGACATCGCCGAGTACGCGCATCGCATCATCCACATCCGCGATGGGCAGGTGTTCAGCGATCAGAAGACGGCGCGGGCGTGAGCCCGGCGCTACCGCAGCCCGTCAAAGTTTCTCTGTTTTACTGCGTGACAGTCACCGACGTCGTGCCTGCGGTGCCTCCAAGCGACGCGCTGATGGTAGCGGTTCCTTGGGAAACCGGGGCCACCAGTCCGGTGCTACTGACCGACGCGACGGAAGGGGTGCTGGAAGTCCAACCCGCGGAAGTCGTCACGTTTCCCACCGAGCCGTCAGAAAATGTAGCCGATGCGGTCAGTTGCTGCTGCTGATTGGCGGACAAGCTCAGGGTCACGTTCTGCGGATTTACCGTAATTGTGGTAATGGTTTTAGTGCTGACCGTCATGGGAGCGGTCGCGGTGACACTGCTGTTGTTGGATTTGGCCGTGATGGTACTGGTTCCCACGGCAACTGCTGTCGCCAGCCCGGAGCTGTCAATGGTCGCCACGCTGGCAGCGGACGACGACCACGTCACCTGAGAGGTGACGTCGCCAACGGTATTGTTGCCGAAGGTCGCGCTGGCCGAAAACTGTTGGGTCGTGGTCGGCGTGATCCACGCGCTGGTTGGCGATAGCGAGATGGAAGTGATTTCGTCGGCTGCGGGAAAGAACCCGCTGCAACTGCCAAGCAGCAGAGCCGTCATTGCTACAGCGGCAATCCTGCCGCACCAGATAAGCCGTTGCACGTTGTTGGTCCTGATCGTCCGGCGATTGGTCTATCTGCGTTTCCCTGAAATGGAAACCCAGGTTCCGCAAACCTGCCTAAACAGAGACATTTTACTACGCAGACATTCAGTAAGACGCCCTGCCGCGGGCTTGGGTAGCGCCAAATGACCGGCAATGGGTTCCTCCGGGTCGCGGGCGGCGTTTTGTTCCTCTCGAGTTTTCAAGGACTTGCATTCCGGCGGGGGCAAGATTAAGATTTCTGTCTCATCGACTCCCTG
Organism: uncultured Acidobacteriaceae bacterium; assembly: GCA_963821995.1. Taxonomy (GTDB): domain Bacteria; phylum Acidobacteriota; class Terriglobia; order Terriglobales; family Acidobacteriaceae; genus Bog-257. The sequence continues at coordinate 172,471 of CAWGFZ010000001.1, forward strand.
ACACATCGCTCGCGTACATCGATCACAGACAATACGGACCTGCCGGAGTGATTATGGAGTCGTGGCAGTTCTGGGCGGATGTCGCTATACCCCGCACCATTCCACCCCGCCGATGCCCGACCCTCGGCTGCCTGACGAATTTAGGAGGTTCCATGAAGAAAGCCATCATTCTTCTCATGCTTATGCTTGGTATCCAACTGGTGGCGCAGGAGAAGTCAACGATTACGGTCAAGAAGGCCGAAGTCAATAACGGGGTTGTGATTGTCACAATCGTGCAGCAAGGCGCACCAAAGGCGTCCTTTGAGCTCAACTGCAACAAGGGGGCAAACGCCTGCAAGAGCCCGGCGCCGGCAAACTATCTCATGGTTCGGCTGCCCAAGAACTGGGGCATGTACGACTGCACAGATGTGGATCTTTATCCGGCTGGTGCCGACCCCGACAGCAGCGAGAAGATCGGCGAGTACTGCTTGATCGAGAAGTGAGACGGGCGCACACACCCCGCTGCGCTTGAGGTGTTAGACTTTTGGGAAAGCAGCCGTTTCGTGGCTTGCGGCATCAGACGGCATGTTCGTAGGTTGAGGGGGGCGCTTTTGTCCCCGGCCAAGCCGATTGCGCCGGCTGGCATTGACCTTCCCCGGATTTTGGCAAGGGAGTCATCACAGGGCTAGAGAAATGAGATGTATGGATGTTCTTCTTCAATGACGAATGTGACTTCCATGATGACGACCAGTACGATTTGTTTACCTTGGCGATAGAAATAGAGCGACGGTACCCCGGTGACAGCCGTACCAGTACAACGGACGTCAATTCGATAGTGACGAAACGCGGTTCGCGGTGCATCATAGACTCTCGTCGCGACCGCAGCCGGGCGAGATGAGGAAATCGGCCAGGACGCGACTTGCTACGTCCCCGAGTGAGTAAAGGCGTTCTATGGAGACAGAGGTCCCGTTAGCCGGGAACCGGATTGGGCGGGAGGGAAAACTACTCAGCCTGACCCGCGTCTTCTTGCTGCTGCCGCTGCTTTCGCTACCGCAACCTTCGCTTTCGAGCCAGACCCCTGCTGCGCAAGACGTAAACACCGGCATATTGTCGAACCTCCACTCCGACAAGCGCGTAGTGCAAAGTGCCCGCTGGTTCCTGGTTCGCGAGTTCACCATCGAGTTCGCGGTCCGAGGCGCGCATCAGACCTACTGCGGCGAGCTCATGACCACCGACGCAACCGAAGCTCACGATCTGATCGGTAGCAGTGGCCAGCCGGTGGCAGTGGCGGAGCGGGGAAAAGACCTGGAGATCAAGCTCGATAATGGCCGCCACATCAAGGCTCACCGTCTAAACCCCGAACGCTGCCCGCGCAGCTAAGAACCATTTTCCTGATCTTCGGGGGATGGCCTGGGCGCGGACCTGAAGGTCCGCTCTACCCAAACTGCCATTTGCGCCGACTTTCTCAGCGGCCTGTGAAAGGCCTGCTCCACCCGCGACACGAGAACCCCCTGGCTTGCTTTATCCTGATCCCTATGCCCGCACTCGTCGAATGTGTTCCCAACTTCTCTGAAGGACGCGACAAGGCCCGTGTCGATGTCATCCTCGAAGCCATGAAGATGGACGGCGTCTATCTTCTCGATCGCGAGATGGATGCCGACCACAATCGCTGCGTGATCACTCTGGTCGGCGACCCCGTGAACGTCGCCGAGGCCGCAATTCGCGGCGTCGGCAAAGCTGCCGAACTGATCGATCTGACGAAGCACACCGGCGCTCATCCGCGGCTGGGCGCGGCCGACGTCATTCCATTCATCCCCATCGAAGGCGTGACGCTAGAGGATTGCGTTGCCATCGCCCGCCGCGTCGGCGAAGAGATCTGGAAGCGCTACAAAGTCCCCGTGTACTTGTACGAGGCGGCAGCGCAGGTGCCGGAGCGACAGAATCTGGAGAATGTACGGCGCGGGCAGTTTGAAGGCATACGCGAAGAGGTGAAGACGAACCCGGCGCGCAAGCCGGATTTCGGCGAAGCTGCGCTACATCCCACAGCGGGCGCGACCATCGTCGGCGCGCGCAAATTCCTCGTCGCCTACAACGTGTATCTCAACACGCCCGATGTCGAGATCGCGAAAAAAGTCGCGAAGTCCATCCGCTTCTCCAACGGCGGCCTGCGCTATGTGAAGGGCATGGGCGTGCCGGTGCGCGGCTTGGCGCAGGTCTCGATGAACCTGACCGATACTGATCAGACGCCCATCGCGCGCGTGTTCGAGTACGTGAAGCGCGAGGCCGCGCGTTACGGCGTGATGCCGCTCGGGAGCGAGATCGTCGGGCTCATCCCGAAGAAGGCCTTGGAAGATGCGGCCGAGTGGTTCCTGCAGGTGGAGAATTTCGACTCGTCGCTGATTCTGGAGAACCGGCTGGCGGCGGTGATGAGCGGCAAGATGGCGGTGGGCGGAATCCGCGCCGGAGTCGAGCCATTCGTCGAGCAACTGGCCGCGCCGACTGCGACGCCGGGCGGTGGCTCCGCATCGGCGGCGACGGCTGCAATGGCGGCAGCGCTGGGCAGCATGGTCGCCGGAATGTCGCGCGGCAAGAAAGCCTATGTCCAGTACGAACGGCAATTGAGCGATGCGATTGCGCGGCTGGCCGAGTTGCGCGAACAGTTCAAGAGCTCCATCGACGCCGATGCCGAGTCATTCAACGAGGTGATGGCGGCCTTCAAAAAGGCGAGAGAGCATCCCGAAGCGCAGGCCGAGGTCGAGGCCGCAACCAAGAAGGCCACGCTCGTACCGCTGATGGTCGCCGAGCGAGCGAAAGAAGCGCGCCAGATCATCGAATCGCTACGCGGGATCACCAATCCCAGAATGGCGTCCGACTTGACCGTCGGCGCGGCGCTCGCGCAGGCCGCAATTCAGGGTGCGCTGGCGAATGTCGAGATCAACCTTGGAGATATCAAGGACCAAGCGTTCCTCGTCGACGTAAAGCAGCGCGTGGAAGCGGTGAGAGTAGGCACCGGGCGCTGAGACTCGCAAAGAAAGTACCAACCGCAGATCCCTCGCGGGCTGAAGCCCGCTCCGGATAAAAAAATAAACGACTTGGACGCGAGCCTGAAGGCTCGCTCTACCGATCTTCGCCGACAAGTCGATTTTTTAGCGGCCGCCTGGAGGCGTGCCCTCTCAAAGCAGGCGGCACCGATTGCGGAGTCGCCCTAGCTCCAGAACGCCAGAGCGCGCCGCTTGGGGGGCTCGCTATGCATCTGCATGGGCGCGCCTGACTGCACCAGGCTAGTGGCCCACTTGCGCATCTGCCGGGAAAATTCCGAGTTCCCCTCCGGGCCCAACGGCTTGCCAGAGTTCATCGCGGCGATCACTTCGTTGCCACTGTTGGGAATGGTTATCGCTACCGGCTGATTGAGCGCTTTGGCGATCGCATCCAGCTTCACCTCGCCCTTGGAGCGGTAACGGTTGAGAACAACACTGACCTTTCCGGCCGGGTAGTGCTGCAGGACGCGGTCTACATAGCAGGACAAGTCGCGCAATGCAGGAACGTCGGGCGTGGCCACCAGGTACAACCGATTGGAGGAGTCAATGGTGGCGACGTTGAGGCGACCCAGGCCGTGCGGACAATCGACAAGCAAGAAGTCATACAGTCCGCGCAGGAACTTCAGCGTGCGCTGAACATCGTCGACGGTGGCTTCCGTCAGCGCGAAAAGACTGCAGGGCGCGGGCATTACATCCACGCCATTGGTCGCCGGCATGACAAAGCCGCGCAACAACTCGTTATCGAGGCGATCGATGTTTCTAACCAGGTCGTAGAAGTGGAACTTGGGCGTGGAAAGCCCCATGTAGAGCGCTACGTGTCCCAGTTGCCGCTGCTGATCGACGATGAGGACCTTCTTGCCGCACAACTTTACCAGGAACGAGGCAAGGTTGGTAACGATAGTGGTTACGCCCGCCCCTCCGCGAACGCCGAGGAAAGCCAGGGTCTGGCCTTCCGAGTTGTCGGCCCGGGGCGGCGTCCAGCGCGCCCGGAGCCGCAACACGGATTCCTTGATCTGGTCGAGGTCGACTGGCTTGGTGAGGTATTCCATGCAGCCGGCGCGCATAGCATCGATAACCAAAGCTGAACTGGACTTCTGCGACAGCGCGATCAGCATCACCTGCGACCCCAGCATGCGCTGCAGCGACGACGCGGTCTCGACAGCAAGTTCGCGGTTGACGTCGAAATCGATCAGGCAGAGGCAGGACTGCGCCGCCTTCATCTCCTGCAATATGCTCATGTCGTTGTTCTGCGGGAGGTAGCTATGCATGGGCAGCATGACCGGACTGGGGAGCAATTCGGCGGCTACTCGCGAGAGATTGCTGATGACGTCGGTTTCCGCGCAGACCGCGACCACGCAAGTCTTGCCGTCTACCGGCGTCGAGCTATTTTCATAGCCGTTTCCTTTGCTCATAAGGGGCTCCTTCTAAAACCAGCCGGCACAACATGCGTTGGAGACAGGGGAAGCCTATGCTCCGCAGCGTGCCGGATATTCAGAATTAAGAGTAGTCATCGCCGGGCTTGGGAGTATTTCAAAAATTGGTAAAGTTTGCAGAATCTTTCGCAAATACGCGGGATCTGGACGGCCAGTCGCACGTTATGATCTCGCTATGCCAACCAGGAGAGCCGGCAAACCAACATTTTTTTATTCCGCCGCCGAATACCGCTCATGGCTGGAGAAGAACCACGAGGCCACGGCGGAATTGCTGCTCGGCTTCTACCGTAAGGATTCGGGCAGGCGCGGTATCACCTATCAGGAAGCACTGGACGAAGCGCTCTGCTTCGGCTGGATCGACGGCGTCCGCAAGCGTTTTGACGACACGAGTTATACCATTCGCTTTACGCCGCGCAAGCCGGGCAGCATCTGGAGCGCGGTGAACACGAAACGAGTTGGCGAGTTGATGAAGCTCGATCGGATGCATGAATCCGGCCGGAGAACATTCGATCAGCGCGACCCGAAGAAGTCGCAGCTGTATTCGTACGAACGGGACGCCTGCAAACTCGATGGCGGGTACGAGCGACAGTTCCGCAACAACAAAAAAGCCTGGGAGTTCCATCAGGCGCAGCCGCCGGGATATCGCCGCGTTTCGACCTTCTGGGTGATGAGCGCCAAGCGCGAAGAAACTCGCCAGAAGCGACTGGCGCAGCTCATCAAGGAGTCGTCGGGAGGGCGGCGAATCGGACTGCTCACGCCGTCAACAAAAGCAAAGTAAAACCTGATCCCATTTTGTTTTCTCCTCGCTTGTGAGAAAGTAACCCAGTGCGCGCCGTTGCCCTGCTGGGACTTCACGCTCCGGAAGAGGTTGTCCGAAGATTCAACCTGCCGGGCGTCAACATCTTCTCCGGCAACGAACTCGATCCCACCGATCGGCCGGACGCCGTTCTGATCTTCGGCGGCGACGGGACCATCCATCGCCATCTCGCAGGACTGGCGTTGAAGCGGGTACCGACGCTGGTCGTGCCCATCGGCAGCGGCAACGACTTTGCCCATTCCATCGGAATCGATTCCGTCGCACTATCGCTGAGCGCGTGGCGCCGCTTCTGCACCCAAGGCAATAACGCCAGAGCTATCGATCTGGGAACAATCCAGTCGCTGAAGAACAGTCTGCCGGGGCTGAATTCCGAGGCTTCCTCAACTGCTGCGACGAGCGAGCCGCAAGCGGAGCAAGGCGATCCCTGGTATGCCGACTTGCCGGAGACGTTGCACTTCGTTCCTGACGGCCGGCGCCGCGATCTGCCGCAAATGGGGCGTCGCATCATGCAGTCGCAGTTGCGCCGCGCCAGCGATGCCGAGCGCGAAATCGCGAGGACGACATTCTTCTGTTGCATCGCCGGCACCGGACTGGATGCGGCTGTCAACCGGGTGGTGATGAAGCAATCGCGCTGGCTACGCGGACACGGCGGCTACCTAGTGGCGCTGTTGCAGACACTCGGCAGCTTCCGGCCGCCGCATATCACCGTATCGATCGAGCGCGATGGCGCGTGGCAAACCGCTATCGACGAGTCCGGATTCCTCGTCGCCGCCGGCAATGGCCCGCAATATGGACATGGCATGAGGCTGACGCACCAGGCGCGCATGGATGACGGGCTGCTCGATCTCTGCTTCGTTCGCCGAGTGGGCAAGATGCGCCTGCTACGGCTGATTCGTACTGTGTACTCTGGAGAGCACATTCGAATGAACGAGGTTGAATACTGCCGCGCCGAGCGTGTGCGGATCGCGAGCGAGCCGGTTTCCGAGATCTTCGCTGACGGCGAATACGTCTGCCCTACTCCGCTCGAGATCGGTGTGGCACGCGCTGCGCTGCGCGTGATCGTGCCCTCGTAGACGGCGGCGTTTGCGGCAATCCATTCGGCAAAAAGGGGACTACCGCGACCGTCGCAGCCGGCATCATATTACGTTACCATTGAATTCTGGAGGCAGGCCATGGACGAGCAGAATATGGAAACCCCAAGCACGATCGACGAATGTTCAGCACAGAGGAACGTAAGCCTGGGCTTGACGATGCTTTTCGTGGGACTGGCACTGGGGGCGCTCGCAGCGCTTTTTCTCACGCCAAAAAGCGGGAAGCAGATGCGGCGGACCCTCCGCCGCAAGTACGAAGACGCGCGCGAGGCCATGGAAGATCTCGGCGATCAGGCCAGCGATTGGGTCGACAAAGGCTCCGAGTGGGCTGAAAAGGCGAAGAGCCGCGTGGCCCCGTTCTCCAAGTCGTTCCGCCGATAATCACGATTGGCAGATTTCGTCCGGCACCGGGTTGGTATAGAATTCGTGCGCAGTTCCTGATCTGCGATCCTTGCAGCCCATATTGGTTCCTGCATTCAAACTCGCCGGCCTGCTTATCCTGGCGATCATCCAGGTGCAGCAGCATGCCTCCGTGCCGCACTGGCCGTGGTGGCTGCGCCTGATCGCGTTGCTGGCGGTGCTGGTTTTCATTCGCGTAGTGGTTACTTACGTACGCGGCGCAGGCCGCTCCCGCTGAGAGGCTTGACCAGCTTCATCTTCAGCCGATCAATGCGCAGCTTAAGGCCGACCTCGACGCGAGCGTATCGACGACCACATCAAAGTCGAAAGCAAAGCCCATGCTGGGAATTGGGAAACCAGTTAACACTTGCTGACCGCAAAGTTACTTGTTGCTCAGCGCTTCCACCCCCGGCAGTTTCTTGCCTTCGAGAAACTCCAGGGATGCGCCGCCGCCGGTGGAGATGTGGGTGATCTTGTCGGCAATGCCGGCAGCTTTCACTGCCGCAACGCTGTCGCCGCCGCCGACGATGGAAACTGCTGCGCCGTTATCGGCGACCGCTTCCGCGATCTTGCGGGTGCCCTTGGCGAAGGCTTCGATCTCGAAGACGCCCATCGGACCGTTCCACACGATGGTCCGCGCCCCGCTGATCTCGTCGCAGAACATCTCAATCGATTTTTGTCCAATGTCTAGCGCCATCATGTCAGCAGGAATCGGCTCGCCTTCGCCGATGTGGCGAATGCGAGCGCCAGGTTCGGGCTTGTCGGCCACGACATGATCGACGGGCAGTAGGAAAGCGATGTTGCGTGCCTTGGCATCGGCGAGAATCTGCTTTGCCAGATCGATCTTGTCGGCTTCCAGCAGCGACTTGCCGATTTCCTTCCCTTGCGCTTTGAGGAACGTGTATGCCATTCCGCCGCCGATGATGAAGGTGTCGACCTTGTCCATCAGGTGCTTAATGACGCCAATCTTGTCGCTGACCTTGGCGCCGCCGAGAATCGCAACGAACGGCTCCTGCGGATGCGATAGCGCTTTGCCCAGGTACTCGAGTTCCTTCTCCATCAGCAGACCGGCAGCGCTCTTCTCGACGAAATGCGTGATGCCTTCCGTGGAGGCATGCGCACGATGCGCCGAGCCGAAGGCGTCATTAACGTAGAAATCGCAAAGCTTTGCCAGTTGGCGGGCGAAATTCGGGTCGTTGGCTTCTTCTTCCGGGTGGAAGCGCAGGTTCTCCAGCAGCAGCGTCTGACTGCGCTCCAGCTTCTCGGCCATCTCCTCGGCCTGCACGCCGATGCAGTCGGGCGAAAATCCCACATTCTCGCCGCGGCGCAGCACGTCGTCGATCAGAACGCGCAGGCGTTCGGCGACCGGCTTTAGCGACATCTTGGGATTCGGCTTACCTTTGGGCCGCCCCAGATGGGATGCAAGAATCAGCCGCGCGCCGTGACGCAACGCGTACTCGATGGTGGGCAAGGTCTCGCGGATGCGCGTGTCATCCATCACGCGCCCGTCATCGAGCGGTACGTTGAAATCGACGCGCATGAAAACGCGTTTATTGTTCAGTGGAAGATCGCGGATGGAAAGTTTCGACATAGCGAATACCGAAAGCTAACACCAGTGGCTAGTGGTCAGTGGCTAGTGCCCCGCCGTCGTTCTTGGTTGCTACTTCGTGGCCAAGTTACCGGAGGTCTCTGGCAACTGACCACTAGCAACCAGCCACTAGCCGCTGCCTTACAGTCCCTTCTCGTCTAAGTAGTGAATAAGATCGCGCACGCGGCACGAATATCCCCACTCGTTGTCGTACCAGGAAATCACTTTCACGCAGTTGCCGGCGACCACGCGCGTCATGGGCGCGTCAACGATGGAGGAGCGGGGATCGCCGCGGTAGTCGATCGAGACCAGTTCTGCGGTTTCGTATCCCAGATAGCCCTTCAGAGGGCCGGACTCGGATGCCGCCTTCAGCGCATTGTTCACTTCTTCCACGCTTGTCTTCTTGTCGACGAATACCACCAGGTCGACTACCGAGACGTTGGGCGTGGGCACGCGCATGGCAAAACCGTCGAGCTTGCCCTTAAGCTCCGGGATCACAAGATAGACGGCCTTCGCGGCGCCCGGTCGAGGTTGGAATCATGGACAGCGCGGCGGCGCGTGCGCGACGCAAATCTTTGTGCGGGAAATCCAGAATCACCTGATCGTTGGTGTAGGAGTGGATGGTCGTCATCGTCCCGCAAACGATCTGGAAATTGTCATTGATGACCTTGGCGACCGGAGCCAGGCAATTCGTGGTGCACGAGGCATTCGAAATCACGTTGTGCTTTGCGGGATCGTACTTATCCTCGTTGACGCCCATGACTATCGTGATGTCTTCGTTCGTTGCCGGGGCCGTGATGATTACCTTCTTTACCGGGCCGCGCAGATGTTGCCTGGCCAACTCCGCCTTGGTGAACTTGCCGGTTGATTCGATAACGACCTGAGCTCCGACCGACTCCCAGTCGAGCTTTGAAGGATCTTTCTCCGCGAACACCTTGATGTTCTTGCCATCGACGCTGATGGAATCGGCAGTGGCGGAGATCTGGTTGGGGAGATTGCCCAGGATGGAATCGTATTTCAGCAAATGAGCCAGTGTTTTTGGATCGGTCAGATCGTTAACGGCGACGAATTCCAGACCGGGATCGTTCAGTGCGGTGCGAAGAACATTGCGGCCAATGCGGCCAAAGCCATTAATGCCAACTTTGATTGCCATTTTTCCTCGTTATGAAAATCGAATTGAAATACGAAATCCGGACGACCCGCACACAGCGGCAGCAGGATGGTGCGATCAAAGGAAAAATCCTAGCACCGGCAGAGGGGCGAGGCAATGTTGAGGATCACGAACCTTGGTCGCCGCTGTCACAAAAGCGGTACGCAGATTGCCCGCGGCTGGGGAAGCGTGTTACAAGTGCATCATGCGAAGATGGCCACGTGACCGCAACCGGCGGCGCAAGCCGCAGGCGGAAAAGGCCGGAACGCAGTCTCCCGCGCCTTTGCAGCCGAAATTTCCCGAGCCAGCCTCGTACGCGCCGCCCGAGAGTCAGCAGCCTGAACTCGAGGTCCAGCCGGATGAGGCCGAGCTGCAGGAGTCCCAACCCACCCCGGAGAGCCCCGCCGCTTCTCCGCAGCAATTGCGGCGAGACCGCAGCCGCCGGCGTGGGCGCAGAGGGCGGGGCAATCGTCCACAGCAGCAGGGGGGCCAGGCTCCTGCGCTGCCGGCACCGGGCGGACCAACCGGCGAAGCTGCCGAAGCCGAAGCGCCGACGGAAGTCGCCGCGGAGGCTTCCGAAGCTGCCGTTCAGGCCTCGCCAACGAAGCAGCCGAAGGGCGCGGTGGTGTTGTCGATCGGACTGCCCGGCTCCGGCAAGAGTACCTGGTTCAAGCGCCATAGCATTCTTCCCTTATCGAGCGACATGGTTCGTATCCTCCTGTTCGACGACGTTACCGAGCAGCGTTACCAGGATCTGGTGTTTTCCACCCTGCGCTCGATGTTGCGGGCGCGGCTGCTGGCGCGACGCCCATGGAACTATCTGGACGCGACCAATCTTTCCCCGCACGAGCGCCGCAGTTGGATCAAACTGGCGCACGACTTCGGATATGAAGCGCATGCCGTCTTCTTCGATGTGCCGCCGGAGATTTGCATCGAACGCAATCGGCGTCGCGAGCGGAACGTTCCTGAGGATGTAATGCAGCGGATGGCGCAAAAGCTACGGGCGCCGAAGTTCGAGGAGGGTTTCGCGAAGATTACGGTCGTGCGGTTGAAGAGAAAGGAAGGTGGCGAAGCATCGGACGCGCCGCAGGAATTGCCTATCGAGCCTGATGAAGGCGAACCGCCGGAGATTGTAGACTCCGAGGATTGAGCCGCACGTCGTGAAAAGCAGATCCCGAGCGGGCTGACAAATGTAAAAGGGGCTTATCGGCGCGACTGAAGTCGTGCCCTGAGACAAAGCTTTATAGCGCATTCCGACGACATAGCCCCGTCCAAGACAGCTGATCCCACGTCGGCACTCAACAGCGCAATCCACAACGAGAAAAGGCGGCCGGTTAGCCGCTTTTTCTGTCTTGCAACCGCTCAGGTTCGTGCAGTTATCTTTTAGCCGGCCTTCTCCATCAGCGCCAGGGTAGCGTTTCGCTTCTCGACCATATCGCTCGTCACCTCGCACTCCCGCACACGCTTCTGGCTGGGCAGGGTGTACATCAAATCGAGCATCAACTCTTCCAGAATCATGCGTAGGCCGCGCGCTCCCACCTTGCGGGACATGGCCTCACGCGAGATGGCGCGCAGGGCGTCGTCAGAGAAGCGCAGCTTGACGTTCTCGAACTCGAAGAGCCGCTGATACTGCTTCACGATCGCGTTCTTGGGTTTGGTGAGAATTTCAACCAGCGCGTCTTCATCCAGGTCGCTGAGTACTCCGACGACGGGCAGGCGGCCAACAAATTCCGGAATCAGTCCAAACTTGATCAAGTCTTGCGGCTCAACTTGCGCCAGCAATTCGGTGTCGCGCTTTTGGCTTTCGGTGAAAGCAGCTTCTTTCACGGCATCGGTCCTGAAGCCCATGGAGCGCTTGCCCAAACGCCGGCCGATGATCCGCTCCAGACCTACGAATGCGCCGCCGCAGATGAACAGAATGTTCGTCGTATCGACGGGGGTGAACTCCTGGTGCGGATGCTTGCGTCCGCCCTGCGGCGGAACGTTGGCAACCGTGCCTTCCAGGATCTTCAGCAGCGCCTGCTGCACGCCTTCGCCCGACACGTCGCGTGTGATCGAGGGATTCTCGTCTTTGCGTCCGATCTTGTCGACTTCGTCAATGTAGATGATGCCGGTCTGCGCCCGGGCCACATCGCCGTCGGCTGCCTGCAACAGCTTCAGGATGATGTTCTCGACGTCCTCGCCGACGTATCCAGCCTCCGTCAAGGTGGTGGCGTCAACGATGGCGAAAGGAACATCGAGCATTCTGGCGAGCGTCTGTGCCAGCAGAGTCTTGCCGGTACCGGTCGGGCCAATCAACATGATGTTCGATTTCGAAAGCTCGACTTCGCCACCTCGCTGGCGGTTCATGTACACCCGCTTGTAGTGGTTGTAGACGGCCACCGCCAGCTTCTTTTTGGTGTTCTGCTGGCCGATGACGTACTCGTCGAGGAACTGCTTCACCTCTGCCGGTTTGGGAAGCTGGTTGGGAGCTGCGCTGGGCTGAGCTTCGGAACGATCGTCTTCCAGAATGGAATTACAGACGGCAACGCACTCATCACAGATATAGGCTCGCGGATAATCGGTGGGCGACGAAATCAGCTTGGCAACCGCGTCCTGTGACTTGTGGCAAAAGGAACAGCGCAATACTTCTTCGGAACCTGTCCTGGTTCTCACTTATCGAACTCCTTTACAGCGCATGCAGCCAACTGATTCTCTCCAGCCGTCTGTCCCGTTTGCTCGTTCTTGGGAGGAGCCATGCTAACTCTTGCAAGAAAGCGGCCATACCTGGTAAGAGCACGCTTCTCACGAAACCCTATCCTGGTGCGCCCTGGACGCTATTGAAGCATAACTCCCTCGTCCGCAAGGCACCATTAGTGCAATACCTGATACAACTTTGGCCGCACCGAGCGGAAAATTTTTCCTCACTCGATGATCCCTACTCTTACCTACTCACGCCCCAGATGGCAATGAAGGATCTTGCCATTTCTTCCATGAAAACGCCGTCTCCTGTGCGTCAATAGACGGGCGAGAGAAGCGCCACTACTTGTGCTTGAAAATGATGTCATCGACGATGCCGTATTCCTTGGCTTGAAACGCGTTCATGATGAAGTCACGTTCCACGTCGCGCTCCACCTTTTCCAGCGGTTGGCCGCTGTGCTTGGAGAGCAGTTGATTGGTAATTTCACGCATGCGCAGAATCTCGCGGGCGTGAATGTCAATGTCGGTCGCCTGGCCAGAAAGCCCGGACATCAGCGGCTGATGGATCAGGATGCGCGAGGTCGGCAGGGCAAAGCGCTTCTTCGGCGCGCCGCCGGAGAGCAGTGTGGCCGCCATACTGGCTGCCTGACCGATGCAGATGGTCGTTACATCCGGCCGGATGAATTGCATGGTGTCATAGATCGCCATGCCGGCCGTGATCGACCCGCCGGGCGAGTTGATATAGAGAGAAATATCTTTCTCCGGATCCTCCGCCTCCAGGAACAGCATCTGCGCGATGATGAGGTTTGCCACATTGTCATCGATAGGAGTACCGAGAAAGATGATGTTGTCCCGCAGCAGGCGGGAATAAATGTCGTAGGCCCGCTCGCCCCTGCTGGTCTGCTCAATCACCATGGGCACAAGCATTGGTTCGTCTCCTTCAGGTGGTTAATCGTTCACTAATCTCAATGCCAGGCGAGATACAACGCCCGCGCGTTTTGACCATGCCGCACATAATTTTTCCTATAGAAAGAATACGGCAGCCGCTCGCCTTACGCGGACCTGCGGTACAGCGAATCTAAGGTTTTCTCATTGCGGAGGCGGTGACGGATGCGTTCCAGTCCTCCGTCCTGCGCCAGGCGCGCGTGTACCTGCTCGAGGGTTTGTTTCGCCTGGTCCGCCAGCCCCTGTAATTCCCGCTCAATCTCCTCGTCGCTGACCTCGATCTTTTCTTCGTCAGCAATGTGCTCGAGGATTAACGAGGCCTTTACCTCGCGCAACGCAGCTTCACGCTGTCCCGCCCGAAGGCGACCGAAGTCCATGCGCTTCATGTCTTCTGTGCGCATGCCCTGCGCAGCCAGTGCCCGAAGACCACGTTCCAATCGAAGATCGATCTGGTCGTTCAACATCGCCTCAGGAACAGGAAAATCGTTGCGCTTTACCAACTCCTCGATGAGATTGTCCTTGCCCTGGTGCTCCGCTTCGTGCTCTTTCTCAGCCTTCATGTTCTCGCGCAGGCGATTGCGCAGCTCTTCAAGCGAGTTGAAATCGGCGCTCAGCTCTTTCGCGAACTCGTCTGTCAATTCAGGCACGCTGCGGGTCTTGATGGCCTTGACACTCACCTCATAGGTCATCGACTTGCCGGCCAGCCGCTTGTCCGAGAAGTCATCGGCATACTTGACGTCAAAGGTGCGTTGCTCGCCGGCCGTGGCGCCGCGCAGATTTTCCGAGAACTCGGGGATCGTGTTCTCGCCGCCAATTTCCACCATGATCTCTTCGACTTCGACCGGCTTGGCGTCGGCTTCGCCTTCCTTCGGCGTGCCTTTGAAGCTCACGACCGCGAAGTCACCGGCGGCCAGCGGCCGGTCCTCCTCGACAGGACTGTAGGTGGCATGCTGTTGGCGCAGGTTGTTAAGCGCGTTCTCCACGTCCTCATCGCTGACGTTCGTTTCAATCGTGCTCACGTGGATGTCATCGTAAGGCGCGACCTTGAACTCCGGAAGAATCTCGAAGGAAGCTTTGAACCGCAGCGGCTCGCCCTCGTGAATATGCAGGTCCGTCACCCGCGGCTGCGATACCGGCGCGAGGTTCTGCTTTTTTGTCTCCTCGCGGATATAACGCGGAACCAGCGCTTCCACAACCTCGCCCTCGATGTCCTTGGCAAATCGCTGGCGAACGACGGAAGTGGGGACTTTGCCCTTGCGGAAGCCGGGAATGCGCGCCAGCTTTTGGTAACGGCTTATGAGATTATCGGTTTCCGTTTTCACCACCTCTGCCGGAACCTCGATGCTGAGCTCGCGCTGGCAGGGATTAGGAGTTTCGGAGGAATTGGTTTCGGTTGGTGTAATGTCAGTTGCCAATGAATTGCCTTCGAATTAATAGGGTTGAGGACCTGAACAACGGCGAATGCGACCGGCATGGTCTGTCGTTGCAGGACGCTGCCCACGGGCGAGCCGCGGGCGAACAGACGCCAATGGCTCCAAAATCAAGTTTATGAGACGGATGTGAGGCGGTCAAACGGCGTGCAGTGGTGTCTCAGTTCGAAATTGTGGGAGCCGATGAAGATAGGGCGGGCGTTTGGAGACTGCGTCACGAGTGGTTTCGCCGCTCTGTGGCTCCGACAAATTTCCCGCTTCACCGGGGGCTTACGAGCGCGTGTGAGAACTGTGTCGTCCCTAAAGGGACTCGAATAGATTTTCCACTTCACCCAGGACTCCGCTTCGCTCCGTCCTGGGCTAACTGCAATTCCACCCCTTCGGGGTTCGATTTGCGGATCTCGCACTCCACCGCCGAGGAATAAAGTTGGTTCTCACACACCCTCTTACGCCACCGGCTAAATTCATCCGCCGCTGCGCGGCTGGGTTAGCGGTTTTCGAACAGTTTGTCCCACCGCAAAATTTTCTGGCGGGTCACAACATAGTTTCTGAAGGCCAGTTCTATTAACCGAAAGAACTTGTTCCGAGTCTCCCTAAAGGTCCGCTTTACCGTCGTTCAAGACTCGCACTTTCGCCTCCGGCGGTGCTGCCTGGCTCACCCGGGTTATCCAACAGGTCGAGCGAGCGCAGTTCTGTGACTTCGATCCACGTCTTGCTCCACCGGGCGGCGACGCACTTGTCAATTCTCGTACCTGCGGGTGGAAAACCGAAACCATCGTAGAACGACAGAATATTCTTGCGCAGATCGTCATTCACGTTCGCGAAATGCTGTTCGGCAAGCCGGTCGAGCAACTCGCGATAGGTGGCGTCTGCCAACGGATAGGCACCGCGCTGGGTCGGCTTGCCGGTATCAAGGTTGATCTCCGGAGTTTCCAGAGTGTCGTTCCCGACCGCGCGGAGCGCCTTCCCGTACTGTGCGACTGTCTGGTTCACACTCTTAAAGTAGAGGTTTTCGGTACGAGCGTTGGGCTCTTTGAAATCGATGTCGCGCAGTGGGCCGACCTTGGGAACGATCTTGAAGAGAACAGCCAGGACGTGGGCGCCGGGTCCGGGTTTCTGGTATCCCGATCCCCAATACTTACGGTAATCGGCATTGGAGAGATGATACAGAAAACGTTGCCGGTTGAAATTCGGCACTTCACGGCGGAGTTGATCGCCCTTTACCAGCAGCGCAACTTTCGTCATCTCGGGAATAATCTGGCTCACGCTGCGACGATAGGTATTGATCGCCAGTTGCTCTTTAGGCACGACATCCGTGAGCTTCAGTCCATAGGTCTCGTAGAATGCGCGCTCGAGTAGGGGCGTTGCCACTTCAAAACCGATGAAGTTGTGGTAGTCCTCGGGAGCATAACGGCCTTTGGCTACCTGCAGAACATCGAAGCCAAACTCCGTGCGAACGTGCGCCTTATGGTCGACGTCGTAGGGAACTTCAGGACCATAGAGCCGCGCCAGCTTAGGGTAATCGATGCCGACGGCCAAATTGATGTAAGGATGCCCGTTTATATCGGAGACATAGTGCGAGAGCGCGCCCAGCGCGAAGGCGTATTCATTGATGTCCTGAGAATCCTTGATCAGCGCCTGCACGAAGTCGCCGGTGCGCACATAATGCGTCAGATCGCTGAAGGTGTGATTTCCAAACGGATAGTAGCCGATGTCCTGAATGACGCTGCCGCCATAGGCGTACGCGTGTGCCGTTTTTAGCTGCTCCGGAGTTGCGTTCGGATAGCGCGCCAGAAGGAGCGGCTTGATCTGCTGGTCCCAGAGCAGATCGATGATCTCTTCGTGCGTCAGTACCGAATAAGCGGACGCAAGCGACGCGTACGCTACGAGAGCAATCAGCAGCAAACAGCGGAGGCTTGCTGCGCGGGAACGGGGCGCGCGCGAGGTCATGTTCAGCAGAAGATTCAGATTCGGCCAATCAGCAGCAAGACGACCAGGATCACCAGGATGAGCCCCAATCCTCCCGTAGGATAGTAGCCCCAGCCGCGGCTGTAGGGCCACGCAGGATAGGAGCCGACAGATAACAGCAGCAGAATAATGATCAACAGGATCAGCATACGTATTGTTCTCCCTTTGCTTTTGGAGAAGCTCTGATTAAGTCGCAATGAAATCCTTCAGCGGCTAAAGCCGGATTGATTTCGAAGCGTTTACGGACGGCCTAAAGGCCGTCCCCTTCAAGACGAAGCGTTAATCAGAGCATCCTTAGAGCTTCGCGAATCGAAGCTGCAGGTTAGAAGCGCCGGGAGTCTTAGAAGGATGCTTACGCAGTTTTCGACAGGTCAGGAGCGGTCAAGGCTGGCATGCAACGCCTTGAGGTAGGCATCGATGGTGCCGTTGTAGCCGATCATGTATCGTGCAACGAAACGAAAGATCGGGTTGTAGATCTCTCCGTTCTCGGTGATCGTGAGGACAGAGCCGTTCGGCGCCGGCTCAATGATGTACGTCCACGTGCCACCGAAAGGAAGACCGGCATCAGCGATGCGCGTAATCATCTTGCGAGGTGGTTCGAAGGCGACGACTTCGTAGGTGATCTTCTGGCCATGCGCGCTGTACTCGCGCCACTTGCGGTGGGCTGGATCAGATTTCAGGACCTCATAACGCTGCACATCCGGGCGCCATGTCGGTGGGCTGGTAATTACCTGCCAGACCTGCTGCGGTGCGGGATCGAAGCTCGCGCTTCGCGATGCGACATGCTTTACCGGCAGGGTAGCACCAATCGTGGCGACTACGGCAATCACGGCGATCAAGACGAGCAATACGGCGCCGGCCCATTTCAACATGGCTTTGAAAATGCCTCGGTCGAATTAGAGGGTGCAGTTTAGCAGGAGAGCGAAAGGCGCAAAAGCTCTGCCTGGTTACAATCAAGATATGGCTTCCGCTCTCCAGGTGCTCAATTCGGAGATTGTGACTTGCACGCGCTGCCCACGGCTGGTGATTTATCGCGAGCAGGTCGGCCGCGAGAAGCGGCGTGCCTATCGCGACCACGAATACTGGGCGCGACCTGTACCGGGATTCGGTGATCCTCACGCGCGCATATTGATTCTTGGCTTGGCGCCCGGCGCGCATGGTTCGAATCGAACTGGCAGGCCATTTACCGGAGACGCGTCCGGCAAGTTCATGTATCCGATCTTGTATAAGTGCGGCCTGGCGTCACAGCCCAGTGCCGAGCACCGGGGCGACGGATTGAAGTTGATCGATTGCTACATCACAGCCGCGATTCGCTGTGCTCCGCCGGACAACAAACCGCTGCCCTCGGAGCTCGCAAACTGCGCTCCCTTTCTCGATCGCGAACTGGCCTTGTTGAAGCAGTTGAAGGTGGTAGTCGCGCTGGGCAAGATCGGCTTCGATGCTTACCTCAACCATCTTCAGCGCACGGGGGTCGTGCAGACAAAGGCGGCGTACCTATTTGCCCATGCAGCCAATTACCAGATGCCGAATGGAGTTGTGCTTCTGGCGTCTTATCATCCCTCGAACCAGAACACGGCTACCGGCAAGCTGACGGCGGAGATGTTTGAACAGATCTTTCGCGAGGCAAAGAGGATAGCGGCAGGTCGATGATCACGGCCGGGGCAATTCATTGATCCGCGCGGCCATCTTGATGTCGCGTTGCGTCACTCCCCCGGAATCGTGCGAGACGAGCGTCAGGGTCACTTTGTTGTAGTTGATGAGGATATCGGGATGGTGATTCACGGCCTCCGCCGCTTCCGCTATGTGGTTCACGAACTCCATGGCTTGAACAAAGCTGCCGAACTGGAAAACACGTTCGATGGCGTTGCCGTTCTTCTTCCAGCCGGAGAGCTGTGGCAAAGCCTTTCGTACCTCATCGTCGCTAAGAACGGTGCTCATGATGATTTCCTCTTGACCGGGGCTTTACGAGACTGTGTCGCGAGTGGTGTCGTCGCTCCGCGGCTCAGCGCTTTTCCCACTTCCAGCGTGGGCTTACGCCCACGCCTAACTTCATGCCGCCGCTGAAGCGGACTGGTTTAGCAGATCCGCGAGCTCGTTTTGCCCCACTGCAAAATGCTCTTGCGGTCGCGAAACAGGCTTTTTGGGCCGGCGTCCAAGCCGTTGATTTCTTCGTCGAGCCGACTCTAGCCGGCGGAAACAGTTGTTCCAGACCCTAAAAAGCCCCACATATTTTTCGTCGCCCTGACGCGTGCCGAAAGTCTCGCTCTACCTATCCTTCGGCAGGACACAATCTCTTTAGGGCCGCCCTTCGCGATTCAGCTGTCCCGCCGGCCCAGCTTAACTTCATAACGTCGCTTCGAGCTGCTCTCAATTTCTCTCCTGAGCTCCTGCCAGATGTGCTCGGCTACGCTCAGGAAGACTCTGACCACTTCGGGATCGAACTGTTTGCCGGCGTTGCGTTCGATCTCGCGGCGTCCGGCAGAAATGGACTGTGCGGCGCGATAGGGACGGTCGGAAATGATGGCATCGAAGGTGTCGGCAACGGCGAATATGCGGGCTCCCAACGGGATCTGGTCTCCCTTCAGACCGCGGGGATAACCGCTGCCGTCGTAACGTTCCTGATGGGAATATACAATGTCCGCGGCCTCTTGCAGGAACGGTATTTTCCGCAGCATCTGATAGCCGAGGGCCGCGTGTTCGCGCATGATGGCCTGCTCCTCCAAGCTCAAACGGCCCGGCTTGCGCAGGATTGCGTCCGGAATGGCCATTTTGCCGATATCGTGAAGAAAGGCTCCACGGGCGATTATCCGCACCCGGTCCTGGGGCAGTTCCATAGCGCGCGCGATGGCGATGGTGAACGCGGTCACGCGCTTGGAATGGCCTTCGGTCTCCGCATCCTTCAGGTCCAACGCGTCACCTAAAGCTTCCAGCGTTATGTCGTAGGAGCGCTCCAGGTCTGCCAGGGCCTTGCGCAGCATCTCAGTTCGGGCTGAGACCAACGATTCCAGCTTGGTTTGATACGCCAGATTCTCCAGGCGGAGGCGTCGCGTTTCCAATGCCCGCCGAACCATTGCCAGGAGCTGCTCTTTCTCAAAGGGCTTGAGCAGGTAGTCATAAGCGCCGTTACGAATGGCCGCCAATGCCACCGAGATATCGTGGACCGCGGTCACCATTACCACCGGAATGTCGGGATGCGTGTCCTTCATCTGCGCGAGCAGGGTAAGGCCGTCCATGCCTTCCATAATCAAATCGGAGAGCACGATTGAGATGTTGTTGCTGGAGCGCAGCACCGAAAGAGCATCGCGAGCCGATGCCACCGGCCGGCACTCAAAACCAGCTTTGGTCAGGATAGAGCATATGATGTCGCGGACAGCGGTTTCGTCGTCGACAACCAGAATGCGTTGGTCAGGCATAGGCAGAAGGAGCGAGAGCTGGTGAGCGGCCCGGAACTCGATTCTATATAGTAGCTGCCAAACCGGAGGCGCTCAATCGTCATCGCAAGAATATTCACCGCGTTCGTCCACCGCAGCACCATGTAATGTCAAACGCAAAACTTACACGCCGTTCGCGAAGGAGTGGGCATGTCGATGCCAACTTTCGGTACGACTCACCCCTAATGTCGACCGTTGACTCCTGTCACAGATGATGTCTCGCTTTTGTAGCGTGGCACCGGAGCAATAACCGTAGAGGAATCGTGTATTTGTTTTCAATGAATTGCCGAGGACTTCTAACTTCCTCTGCGGACGCGTTCGGTTTGGGCAGCGTGATTGCTTAGTACTAAGGTGTCGAAGCGAGCAAGAACATCCAGCCCGACCAAACACCGAAGGAGAAACCAATGAGTATCACTACCGGGGTAGCCAACCTTGCGGGTTTTGCGGAATGCGTACCAGCGATCTTGCAAACGCGTGCGGAAGAGCGTCGAGAGGTGTACGAGCGCAACCGCCATCGCATTTACTCCTGGGCCTTCTGGATGACAGACCATGAGCTGGCAGCCGAGGATCTGATGATTGCCTGCTTCTGCCGCGCCTTTGCCAACAGTGATGCACCTTCTGCCGATGACATTGACAGCGCCCTGATCGCTGAATTGCGCCAATGCATGGTGTTGGGCACGCTTACACTCAGGTGCACGCCAAACGAGCGGGTATCGTCGCTTCGCCGCAACGTTCTGCGCGTAGAACTGGAACGCGCGCTGGTTCAGTTGCCCGAAACCGAAAGACTAATTTTTCTGATGCATGATGTTGAGGGCTACGATCATGCCCGCGTCAGCCGCCTGTTGAACGTCGCCGAAAATGAGTCCCAGCAGGGCGTCTATCAGGCTCGATTGCGCCTGCGCGAGCTGCTGGCGCAATAAGTTCCACTCTCCGTCGTATCCCACTCTCTCTTTTCTCCTGAACTCTGCCCCTCGCGAGAGGGGCTTTTTCGTGTGCGGATTAGAGCCACGGCGGGAGGACACTAGTTCGCCAACCCCGCTTTCCGTCGCGCCAGCTTGCTTTCTTGGGATAATCGTCTTGTCTCTGGCGTACGATCTGGCGGGTTAGTCAAGCTGATTGCACCCGCATCGGACATTTCGTGGGCAAGATAGCCCCAGCCGTCCCGGTTTCGGACTGGAGGGGCTGCTAGGTTGCGCTGATGCGCGCGACGCTGTGTTTGCTTGCGGCGGATTGAGAAGAAATGAGTCCTCGCGAGCGCACGTCCTCAAAACGGCCGCATGGCAGCATGAACACCGTTCGCCCATTCACTCCGACAGGCAACCGCCGGCTCAATGAGCTGATCGGCTTCCTGCTGTTCGTCTTCGCGGTCCTCCTGGTCCTCGCGCTGGTGTCGTATTCGCCGCTGGATCCTTCGCTGAACACCGCGGCCACGCCGCCTGCGGGCAAACCGGCGCATAACTGGATCGGAGTTGTGGGCGCACTGGTCGCCGATCTTGCGCTGCAACTGTTCGGCGTCGCGGCGTTTCTGTTGCCGGCATTTCTCGCGATGTACTCGCAGCACTGGTTCCGCTCGCGCCCCATCGGCTCGCCATATGCAAAAACCATAGGCGCGGCCGGGCTCATCGCTTTTCTGTCTGGCTTCGTAGGACTACTCCCACACACCGTCCGCTGGAAAGGCGTGATTCCGTCTGAAGGCCTGCTCGGCCGGATTGTCGCCGACGCGCTGGTTCATTACTTCAACGTGATTGGCGCGTATATCATCTGCGTCGCTGTAATCGGTGTCGCCCTGTATCTTTCGACTGCATTCTCCTTCGGTGCGGTGCGCATCTGGTCGCAAACCCGCTTCGGCTTTGCGTATGCGGCACTTGATCGCTTCGCCGACTGGCGCATGGAACGCGCCCGCAAGAAAGCCGCCAGAGATCTGGAGAGGAAGCGCGCCGCCAATCTCAAGCCGGTGGTAACGGCACAATTGGTGCCGAAGCGCGAGACCGCGCCGGAAGAAGGCAGCGTGCCAGCTTCGCCAGGCTCGTCGCCGCAAAATTTGCCGGCGCCGGTTCCGCTGCCGAACCGCGCCAACGTGAAGAGTGGTATCGAGCGCATGTTCGAGGCCGAGAGCAGCGCGCCTCCGGCAGCGCAGCCCGCTGAAGATGCGCCTGATGACGATATAGCGGTCGGAACGCGCGCTGACGCGGTGCATCATGGCAAGACCACAATGCCGCGTCTCGTCGGCAGTTACAAGCTGCCTTCGACGACGTTGCTGCATCGCCCCGACGAGCACAGCGCCATTAACGAAGCAGAGCTCAAGATCCTGGCCCAGGTGCTGGCGGAAAAATGCGGCGAGTTCGATGTTCGCGGCCAGGTGGTGCAGATCAATCCCGGGCCGGTGGTGACGACGTTCGAATTCAAGCCCGAGGCCGGCATCAAGTACAGCCGCATCACCAGCCTGTGTGATGACCTCTGCCTCGCCCTGCGCGCCGAAAGCATTCTCATCGAGCGCATGTCAGGCAAGTCGACGGTCGGCATCCAGGTGCCGAACCACGAGCGTGAGACGATCTGGCTGCGCGAAGTGGTCGAGGCGCAGGAGTTCATTGGCACCAAATCGAAGCTCACGCTGGCGATGGGCAAAGACATCAACGGCCGCATCGTCACCGCCGATCTCAACACCATGCCGCACCTGCTGATCGCGGGCTCAACCGGCTCCGGCAAGAGCGTCGCCATCAACGCCTTCATCATGTCGATCCTCTACAAGGCGACGCCGCAGGAGGTGCGGCTGATCCTGGTCGATCCCAAGCGGCTGGAGCTGGGCAACTATGAAGGCGTGCCGCACCTGCACACCCCGATCATCACCGAGCCCAAGCTGGCCTCGAATGCGCTGCGCAATGCGGTACTGGAGATGGAGCGGCGGCTGAAGGTGCTGGCGGAAAAAGGCGTCCGCAATATCGATCAGTACAACAAGCTCTTCGACGCCTCGACCGCCAGCCTGTTCGAGGAGGGTGTCGATGACGCTCGTCCGCTGCCATACATCGTCATCATCATCGATGAGCTGGCGGACCTGATGATGCTGGACGGGCAGAACGTTGAGGCGTCCATCACGCGGCTGGCGCAGATGGCGCGTGCGGTCGGCATCCACCTGGTGCTGGCGACGCAGCGGCCGTCGGTGGACGTCATCACCGGGTTGATCAAGGCGAACTTTCCCGCGCGTATTTCCTTCCGGGTGGCGACCAAGGTCGATTCGCGGACCATCCTTGACTCGAACGGTGCGGAAGCTCTGCTCGGCCGCGGTGACATGTTGTACCTGCCGAATGGCTCGGCGCGAGTGCATCGCGTGCACGCGCCATTGGTGACGGAAAAGGAAATCGCCGCCGTGGTGGAGTTCTGGCGTGCGCAGGGCGAAGCGCAATATCAGGAGAAATTCCTGCAAGCTCCGCGCGAAGATGGCGACTCGGTGAGTGGGGGCGGCGCTGGCGACGGCGCCGGAGACGACGATCACGACGAACTCTACCAGGACGCCGTGCGCATCGTGCTGGAGTACGGCAAGGCTTCAACTTCATTACTGCAGCGCCGCCTGCGAATTGGCTACGGCCGCGCTGCCCACCTCATCGACCTGATGGAGCGCGACGGCATCGTGGGCGCCGCCGATGGCCCCAAGCCTCGCGAAGTTCTGAAGCGCCCCGACTGGCTCAGCGAAGTCGAAGACGCGATGCGGTAGAACTCGCGAACAGATTGAGGTAGAGTCGGCCGGCCACTCCTGACAATTGATCCTCACCGGACTTTCGCTGAACCTGGAGCACTCTATTCTGGCGCAGGTTCGTGCTTAGGAAGCCCTTGGGCATGGCCCGCGGCCGCCAATCTTGCTATCATTTGCGATTATCGGCTTAAGCTCTCCCGGATTCCTGACCGACACAACCGGGCGATATGGGGTCTTCGGTGCCCAACTGCGTGCGAATTTCTGGACCTAGGTGTCTGCGCCTGATCGGCACACTCGTGTCCGTGTGCGCGCTGTGGACTGCGCCCGCACTGGCGCAGGGCTTTGGTGTTTTCAGGACGATCGTCACCCTGCATCGCAAATTGCCGCCCATCGCCCCGCTCCCCGGAACGACCTTTCAGGTGGAGGTGAAGTCGCCTGACAACGCCGAAGCCGGCCACCAGCTAAAAAGCATGCTCGAAGCCGAGCTGATCAAACGCGACCCGCGGCTGCGGGTGGCCGGCAAGGATCCCGAAACGCTGATCTCCTGCACGCTGACAAAGTTGTCGGTGGAGCAGTCGGCTGAGGGAGCGCGCGTCACGTCCGATGGCCAGCCGGTGAAAACGGACAATACAACCATCGATCGTTACAGCGGTTCGCTGCAGGCCGCATACTCGCTAAAGCAGGCAAACGGAAAGACTCTGGATGAAGACAATCTGGCAGCCCGGTTTGACAAGGTTTTCGATTGGACTGCGATGACGGGCAATGGCGCAGGCGCAGCCGTGGGCGTCATTCACATCGATCGCGGGGCATACGAGAACGCGGCTAGCGGAGCGCACCGTGCAGAACGCTCTGCTGAACGATGTGGTGTCGCAGATTGCAGCGCGGCTGGTGGGAATCGACGACACGGTTGAGGTGCCGCTGGCGCGCGGCAAGTTCGACCGAGCCAATAAGCTGGCCGAGGCCGGACTGTGGGAGCGGTACCTCGAGACACTGAGCGCAATGACGGCTCTGCCGACTCCGGCCGAGGATGCCTACCGGTACTACAACATGGGGGTTGCATATGAAGCACTGGGATACGCTGCCACAAGCAATCTGACAACTGTTTTGAGCTCACTGCAGGGTGCGGCCGGTATCTACGAATGGACGGTTCGCGAGAATCCGAACGAACCGGTGTTCCGGGCCGCAGCTCTGAGGGTCGAAAGCACCATCGCACCCTACCGCCGGTCATTGACGACCACATCGGCCGGTGCGTCGTCCGCTTCGCACTCGACCAGTGCAGGCCACGCCAGCTCGTCCGGATCATCGGCCCTACGAGGAAGAACGACCGGCTCGTCCGCTTCGGCAGCAGGTGGCGGAGCCGCAGCCACGCTCACCAACGAGCAGGTGATTTTAATGGTGCGGTCGGGGTGGGACGACGATAGGCTGGCGGATACGATCCGTGCGACTTCGTCCGTGAATTTCGATCTGAGCCCAGACGCGCAAGTCAATCTCATGCGCAACGGCGTCAGCAGCAAGGTGCTGAAGGCTATGAAAGAGCGGTCATTGCGCGTCGCGGCCGAGCAGACTGCACCCCCGCCTCCACCGCCGGCCGAGCCGGCCTCTCCACCGCCGCCGGCGATCGGCTCTGTCCCCGACCTGCCGTGGCCGCCACCCGAGGCCTCGGCGACCATCGTTCTGCCAGGCAGCGCCTTTCAGAGCAGTAAGGACTACGGAGAGATCGAAGCCAGCCTGAACCAGGCGCTCAACCACACCGGCTACGTGGAGAGAAGCTATTACAACGTTCCCGGCGGATTCGCGGTGGTGACGCGCATCGAGCGCATCTACGACGACGGCCGGCCGGATCCGGCGCCCGAGCGCTGGCAGGTCAATGCCGCGCTCACCCGTCCCCTCTCGCTTGCCGACTACATTCACGCATTGTTCTCGGCCCGAGTCGGATATTATCGCGTGCTGGTGTTCGTGGTGACCGACCAGCCCTTCCGCTCGGGCCCAGCCACCATGACGGCCAGCGCCGCGCTGAACCTGCTGGCCGGCGGCGCTAACGTTCCGGCCGCCGGCGTGATGAAGCAGCCGGTGCCGCCCAACTACGCCTGCACCGCGCTGATCTACGAGTTCCGCAAGGAAGAACAGAAACAGCCCGAGTTCGTGATGCCGGGACACCTGGATGCGCGCACCCACCTGGTGCAGGCCGGACTGTGGCTGGCACTCGGCCTTCCCCGGCTCTGAGGCAGACGATGAACGGCAAACCCGCAGCAGCCACCATTCCCAGCGATCAACTGATTTCGCTCGACGATGTCCGCTTCAAGCTGGCGCGGGTTTGGCTCATCGGCGCCGGCATCATCTTCGTTCTGCTGGTGGTGCAGTCGCTGCTGCACGTCTACGGCGACCTTACGCAGGAAGTCTGGGGATGGTTTCTGCCCAACCTAATGCCCTCGCTGGGCATGATCATCTCGGTGCTCGCCTATACCGCTCTGGATCCGCACAGCTCGCGCGCCATGGTACGGCGGACCTTCGTGCAGATCGCGGAGTGGTTGTCGCTGATTTACCTGCTGCTGGTGCTGCTGACCATCCTGATGCAGCCGTTCGCCGCCGGCTCGGCCGCCGACCGCGTGGCGCTGATGCACACCTCGAACCTCTGGCTGGGCCCGGTACAGGGCCTGGTCGCCTCCGCCCTGGGCGTGCTCTTCGTCTCCAAGAAGAAGCACGAGGGCTAGAGTTCAACATGCCCCTTGCAAACTTCAATCCGGGTAACCGTCATCCGAACTATTGCGAATTCGGGGTCTGACCCTGGTTTTGGTCTTTGGGAACAATCCCCAACAGCTCTACCTCGAAAATCAGCGTCTCGTCCGGCCCGATGGCGTCGCCGGCGCCGCGCGCGCCGTAGGCCAGATCCGGAGGAACGAAGAGCTCCCACTTGGATCCGACCGGCATCAGCGGCAACGCCTCGCTCCATCCCTTGATGACCCCATTGACGGCAAACGTCGCCGGACCGCCATGCTTCTCGGAGCTATCGAATTCCTTTCCATTGATGAGAGTGCCGCGATAATTGCACTTTACGGAATCGGTTTCGGCGGGCTTCGGTCCCGTGCCTTCTTTCAGGATTTTGTATTGCAGGCCGCTGGGCAGAGTGACAACGCCAGGCTTGGTTTTGTTCTCCGCCAGAAAAGCATCGCCTTGCTTCTTGTTGGTTGTTTCGGCCTCGGCGTGCTGCGCTTCCATCTTCTGGCGGACGTCGCCTTGCAGTTTCACCATCACCTGCTGTACCTGTTCGTCCGTCAGCGCGGTCTTGTTACCTGCCATTTCGTCCTTCATGCCGCGCAGGAAAATGTTTGGATCGATATCGATGCCATCGCGATGCAGGCCTCTGCCGATGTTCATGCCGAGAGCGTAGCTGAGTTTTTCCTTGTCGGTGGTCAAGGTTGGGGCGCTCGTACTGGTCGTAGCCGTATGCGTTGTTGAGGACTTCTTAGCAGGAGCGCTTGGTGAGGTGGATGACTGCTGGGCCGATGCGCTCGCAAGCAGAACGACGGCAACAGTCAGGAGACTGAGGGCAGAAACAAATTTGTGCATATAAGCATTGTTACATGATGCGCGGCTTGCGCAAACAAGAAGAGGAGAGCTTGCGCTCTCCTCTGCCCTGCCCGGTACCGGAGGATTCTACATACCAGGGTGAGGCGTGATCGACCCGAAGATCCCGTGGTTTTCCCCATAAGGCCCGGCGGTGAAGAACAGCGTTCCGGTGGGACCGTCCGAGCCGCCGTTGCCGAACGTCAATGCCCACAGGCCGTCGATCTGCACTGGCAGATCATTGACGTTGAGCATGTTTCCTATCCATGCTCCCGTTGATAGGTTGTAAGCGGTGATCAATCCGCTGCCAAAGTTTCCGACCAGAAGATCGCCAGCGAAACCGCTGAAGCTGGATGGCGCTTGCACCACACCCCAAGGAGCGTTGAGGTAGAGCGTGTGCGCCAAACTGAGTTGCAGATTGCCTTGAGTGTCATAGACGTCGACATACCCATTGCCCGGTCCCGGCACATCGTCGTGCCTGGCCGCGTCCTGCTTGGCATAGGTGACGACCAGGCTGTTTCCGATGAGCTGGATGTTGAAAGGGGCGAAGCCGGCGGGAATGTTGGGATCCATAAACGAGTTCGACCCGAAGGAGAAGGGACTGTAGTTCCCGTCGTACACTTCTACAGCTCCGGACCAGAAGTTGGCGACGTAGAGGTAATTGTTTCCATTGGCCGTCGCGATGGCCATCCCTTTGTATACGGCGTTGCTGCTGCTGTTGTTGACGGCAATGAAAGCCTGGCTGCCGGCGTACCATCCGGAGATAGTTCCGTCTTCGGTGCAGAACAGGAAGGGAGTTGCCTGGTCGTGAATCTTGAAGCTGGTTGTGCTGGCGTTATAGACCGTGCCGCTGGGCGATCCCGTACCCGATCCACTAGCAGGAGGGATCGTGACCACCAGGCTCTGCGGCTGGCCACTGGCGACGTACAGCGTGGAAAGGCCGCTGTTATTGTCCGATATCCACCACGGACCAGAAGGGCTGGTCGACATGCCCCAAGGGTTCACCAGGTTGGTGTCATTGTACGATCCTACGGCTGTGATGTCCGATGTGAGGTAAGTTATGTTGACCTTCTGTGCTGAAGCGGGCAGGCTTAGGGCGGCGATGGCCATCAACGATAGCAGTGCCATCAGCGCCAGTCTGGAAACGATTTTTTGTTTCTCGCTGCTGAACATGGTTTCTCCTCTATCTCGCAAGCTTGGATTGCCTTGGCTAGCTTCGTCCCCATGACTTGCTGCTGCCATAAGCTGCATGGACTGTAGAAAAGTTCAGCAGGCAAGTTGTCTTGACGAGGTAACGATGTTGTCAAAACTTGTTGACAATTACAGAATTGCCGCGGGCTGTGCTGACAATTGCGGCGGCGGATATGCAGCTCTCTAAGGATCACGAGCCGGAGGAGAGCCCATGCCCTCCTCCGTTTGTGAGCCGTCCGATTTACTTCTGGTTTTGAGCGCCGTGACGTGGCCCGGTTGCGCCTCCCTGGTTAGATGTAGGCACGATACTTCCGAAGGTCCCGTACGCTTCATCAAACGTCCCAGCCGTGTAGTAGAGCGTAGTTGTTGGACCTGCGGAACCACCGTTGCCGAACTGCAATGCCCATAGGGCGTTGATTCGCATCGGCAACTTGGACTCATCCAGCATCAGCCCAAGAAATGCGCCCTTCTTGGGATCGAACGCCATGATCGACCCGCTGCCGAAATTGCCGATCAGGAGATCGTTGCTGAAGGCGCCAAAACTGGCCGGCGCCTCCACAATTGCCCAGGGAGAGTTCATCTGCAGGATGTGAGGCAGACGGCTGAGCAAATTGCCTTGCGTGTCGTATATATCGACGTAGCCATTGCCCGGACCGGCGACATCGTCGTGCTTGGCCGCGTCTTGCTTGGCATAAGTCACGATCAGATTGCCGCCGATAAGCTGGATGTTGAACGGGGCGAAGCCGCTGGGAATTGCGGAGTCAACAAACGCACTCGCGCCAAACGAATGCGGCGCAAAATTCGTATCGAAGACATCCACGGTTGCCGCGAAGAAGTTCGCCGCATAGATAAAGTCAGCGCCGCCGGCAGATGCTAGCGCCATGCCTTTGTAGACCGCAGTCTCGAAGTTGTTTACTTCAATGACCGCAGAGGTCGGATTTACATTGTGGTTCCAGCCCTGGACCGTTCCATCCTCCGTCACGAACAGAAAAGTGGCTGGATTACCCGTTGAGAGCTGGAAATCACTTGTGCTATTGAAGGCGATTCCCGACGGAGCGCCGGTTCCTGAGCCGGTCCATGATGGAATCGTCACCACCAACGAAAGCGGTGTGCCCGTCCCGTCGTAAAGGGTGGACAGGCCGGTGTTGTTGTCGGAGACCCACCATGGGCCAGACGAACTAGCGACTAATCCCCATGGGTTTCCCAGATTAGGGTCGGTGTTAGCGCTGATGCCGGCGATGTCGGACGTCAGGATGGTTGCCGTATATGTCTGAGCGGATGCCGCCAGAGACATTAACGAGATGGTCAGGATTGCCAGAGCCGCGATTCGTGGGAATCGGATTGGCAAGTTGTTGAGTTGCACTGGGCTGAGCATTTTCTTCTCCTACTCGGATGTTGAATACTTCTGGCAGCGCTGAGTTCTCAGGCTGCTGCTGGAAGCTGGTCCGAAGTTACAGCGGAGAAAGGCCCCAGTTGTCCGATTGAGGTAACGATGTTGTGAAGTTTTCTTGACCGTGCAACGAAGTCGAGACTCGCGCTGCGCTTGTATTTGTCACAGATTTGTCAACAGACCGTTGACTGCCGATCTGATCTGTTATTAGCTGTAAGTCGGGCACAACGGAACCAATATGGAGAAGATACTGGTCATAGAAGACGACGCGGCTGTGCAGCGAGCTTTGCGGCGGACCTTCGAAACTGCGGGTTTTGATGTGGCCATTGCTTCCGATGGCACGGCAGCGATGGAAACTTTTCGTGCCACCATGCCGCGGCTGGTGATTTTAGATCTTCGATTGCCAGGCAAGTCAGGCCAGGACCTTTGCCGCGAGATCAAGCAAGAAAACTCGAACACCCCCATCCTGGTACTAAGCGCAGCCAGTGATGTCTTGGATAAGGTACTGCTGTTGGAGTTGGGCGCCGATGACTATGTCACCAAGCCCTTCAGTCCGCGCGAGCTGTTGGCGCGAGTTCGGGCCGCAGTACGCCGTCTGAACCAAGCTTCCGACAAAGTCGAGGCGTTCAGCTTTGATGACGTAGAAGTCAATTTCTCCAGGATGGAACTGCACCGCAGCGGTCAATTGATTCCGCTCACGCCACAAGAATTCAAGATGCTGCGATTCTTCCTCAATAATCAGGAGCGGGTCATCTCGCGCACTGAGTTGCTGAACGAAGTCTGGGGATACCATAACTATCCCACAACGCGCACCGTGGACACGCACATCCTGCGCTTGCGCCAGAAGCTGGAAAAAGATCCCACAGATCCCGTACACTTCCGCACCGTCCACGGTACGGGCTATAAATTTGTCAGGTAATCGAGCCAGGTAATGAAAAAGGCGATGGGTAGATTGCGCTTACGCACCAAGTTCCTCATCGCCATGTTGCTGACCTCGGCCGGCCTGACGGCGATGTCGCTGCTCATTGTGCAGCGTACGGTGGCCAACCATGTGCGCCGCGGCCTGAACAGTGACCTGGCCGACTCGGTTGCTACCTTTCGCAATCTGCAACGCGAGCGCGAAGCGGACTTGACGCGTCTGGCCGAGCTTATGGCCGACCTTCCAAGTCTGAAGGCGCTGATGACATCGCGTCACGCTCCCACAATTCAGGACGGATCGCGGGAGATGTTTCATCTTTCCGGTGGTGATCTCTTCGCCTTGCTGGATGCCAGAAACCAGCTTGTCGGTTTTCATACCAAGTCTCCCGGGATCTCGCGCGAGCAGGCACAGCAGTTGCTCGACGCTCGCGGCTCCATGGACGAGCCGCTGCAATGGTGGTTCGCTGGCGGACATCTCTATCAGGTGGTTCTAACCCCCATCTACTTCGGTCCTCGATCGGACAACGCCCTGCTGGGCCTGGTTGCGGTCGGATACGAAATGAACGCAGCGGTTGCCCGCCAGGTGAGCGAGGTGGCCGCGAGTCAGGTGGCAATTCTCAGCGGAGATGCCGTCGTTGTCAGCACGCTGAGTTCGGAGCAGACGGCTGAGTTGAAGGCGCAACTGGCGAATGGGTCGGCGCCGGCAGGACCTGCAAACTGGAAGCTGGGGCAAGAAAGCTACGTCGTTTCCGCCTTGACGTTGAACCCCAATGAGTCGCCGCGTGTGACGATTATCGTTATGAAGTCTTACGATCAGGCGACTGCCTTCCTTCATGACCTGCGGCGTCTGTTGCTCGCCGTCGGCTTGGGGGCGGTGTTCGGTGGCAGCCTGCTCGTCTATTTCATCGCGGGTACCTTTACCCGCCCGCTTGAAAAGCTGGTGGACGGCGTACGAGCGTTGGGCGGCGGAGATTTTGGGTACCCCTTGCAGGCAACCGCGGCCGGAGAAGTCGCCCAGCTGACGGAAGCCTTCTCGCGCATGCGCGACAGCTTACGAATTGCACAGCAGCAACTGCTGGACGCGGAGCGGCTGGCCACAATCGGCAGGATGGCCAGTTCCATCTCGCATGACCTGCGACATCCACTTACCGCGGTGCTGGCGAATGCTGAGTTCCTCGCCGAGGCCGAACTGACTCCGGCACAGCGCGAAGAGCTCTACCTGGAGATTCGCGTTGGAGTTAACCGGCTGACGGACCTTGTCGATTCGCTGTTGGAGCTTTCGCGCCCGGCAGAATCTCTGAACGTGATAGAAACTCCGGTCGAGAGAACCATCAGCCGCGCCATCGAACTGGTGCGCGCACATCGGCAGTTTCAGGAAATTGTGGTCGCAATCGAGTCGCCGGGACTGCACAGCGCGCAATTTGATCCTCGCAAAATGGAGCGCGTCTTCTACAACCTGCTGCTGAATGGCTGTCAGGCCGCGCAGCTCTGCGGCGGACATGTGGGGGTGACGGTCGCCGACCAGAACGGCGATCTCGCGATTCGCGTGACCGATGACGGGCCGGGAGTAGAATCTTCCATCCGGGACAAGCTCTTTGAACCCTTTGTCAGCTATGGCAAGGAGAATGGCACCGGACTAGGGCTGACGATCGCGCAGAAGATCGTGCAGGACCATAACGGCAGTCTGCACCTGGAAAGCTCGATTCCGGGAAGAACCGTCATGGAAATCGTGTTGCCAAGGGTTTGCAGCAAGAAGGCCGCTGCAAGCGATCCGCATGTGGCCGACGCTTCGCAACACTTCACGGTTTAGGATATCTCGCCACTTCTCAGGGCCACGCAACGTGGTTGCAACGAGGTGCGACATGAAAGACATTCGCGGTCCTCAGTCCTTCCCGCGCGAGCGCAACTCCGGCATCTCTCCGGTCCGTGCGCTCGCTATTCTATGGCTTGGATTTACTCTCGGCTCGACCTGCGTGGCGCAGAATGCGCAGCAGAGTGGCGGCGATGCAGCTGCTCTACAGGAATTGCAGAAGCAGGTCGGCGAACTAAAAGACCTGGTGCTGCAACTTCAACAGCAGACGGTCGCCAGCCGGGCCGAAATCACTCGCCTGCGCGAAGAGATCGAAGCTCGCAGCGCCGCTGTATCCGCCTCCGAGGATGCTGTCATTGACCAGCAAGCTCCAGCGTACGGAGTTTCTACGACGGCGCAGTTGGAGCAGCGGTTGGGCCAGGTCGAGGAAGAGCAGCAACTGCTCTCGGGAAAAGTCGACGAGCAGTATCAAACCAAAGTAGAAAGCGCTTCCAAGTATCGAGTTCGGCTGTCGGGAATTGTGCTCTTCAACCTGTTCGGCAACAGTGGTTCAGTCGACAACCAGGACGTGCCCACCTGGGCCCAACCAGCGGCTCCTGGCAGCTCCTCGGGCTCGGTCGGAGGGACGCTGCGGCAGTCGATCATCGGGCTTGAAGCTTTCGGTCCGGATATCTGGGGCGCACACACCAGCGCCAACGTCAACTTCGATTTTGGGGGAGGGTTTCCGGGAACCGACAACGGAGTGGACTCTGGATTAGTGCGGCTGCGCACGGCAGCAGTTCGTCTCGACTGGAAAGACACATCGGTGATTGCCGGGCAGGACCAGTTGTTCCTATCTCCGCTCAACCCTACTTCATTTGCCTCGCTGATTGTTCCGCCGTTGTCCTACGCAGGCAATCTGTGGGCATGGACACCACAATTGCGTGTCGAGCATCGTTTCGCGCTCAGCCAGGATTCCAAGGTAACGCTGCAGGGGGCGCTTCTGGATCCGCTGACGGGAGAGCTACCGGCTGACGGTTATTACACCTGGTATCGAACTCCGACTGCCGGGGAACAGTCGCGCCAGCCCGCATACGCAGCGCGAGTTGCTTATTCCCATCGATTCGCAGGGCAGGACTTCACCATCGGCGCGGGCGGATATTACAGCCGGCAAAATTGGGGTTATGACCGCATCGTCAACGGATGGGCGGGCACCATGGACATCAGCTTGCCGCTGGGCACGCGCTTCGCCTTGAGCAGCGCATTCTATCGGGGCGCTGCCATTGGAGGACTTGGTGCTGCGCTCGGACGCAGCATTCTCTTCGATGGCATGCTTTCAAGTCCCAACACCGAAGTTGTTCCGCTAAACACCGTCGGCGGCTGGGCCCAACTGAAGTTTCGCGCCACGCCAAAACTGGAGCTCAACGGCGCTTTTGGACAGGACAGCCCGTTTGCCTCCGATGTCCGCTACTTCGGCGATCAGGTGAACAGTTACGCTGCGCCCGACTTCACCGCCAATCGCGGTGCGTTCGGAAACGTGATCTACCGGCCACGTTCTGATCTGCTGTTGTCAATGGAATATCGCCGCCTGCGCACCTTCACGATTTACGACAACAGCTATCAGGCTGGGCAACTGAATATGTCCGTAGGGGTGTTGTTCTGAAAACCGAAAAGACGATCTTCGGGATCTGGGCTTCGGTGTTCTTAATTGTGTGCTGTCTGGCTGCGGTCGTACTCTGCGCCGCAGAGGAGGTAACGGTTACAGGCAAGGTGATTGCCGCAGGCAGCGCCAGTGCCACCGTAGCTCCCAGCGTAGTCTGGTTGGCGCCGGTTGGCTCGGCGGCCAATTCCACGCCGCTCCCCCCCATGCATGGCGTTTTGACGCAAAGAAATAAGACCTTCGAACCCCACCTGCTGGTGGTCACGCGCGGCTCGACCGTTGATTTTCCCAACCGCGATCCGTGGTTCCACAACGTTTTCTCGCTGTTCAACGGCAAGCGATTCGACTTGGGACTCTACGAGGCCGGTACCTCGCGTACCGTGCATTTCGATCGCGAAGGCATTTCGTTCATCTTCTGCAACATTCATCCCGAGATGAGCGCAATTGTGGTGGTGCTCGGAAGTCCGTATTTCGCGACGACGAATAAGGAGGGCGAGTTCTCGATCGCAGGCGTCCCAACCGGGCGATATGTGCTGCACGTGTGGAATGAGAACGCGTTGCCTGCGGCGTTGCAGGGGCTATCCCGCGAGGTTCACATCAGCGACAGCGACCCACATTGGTTGGGGACGATTCAGCTGCAGCTGACCAGAGCTGCCTCCGCCCCGCACAAAAACAAGTATGGGCAAGACTACGAACCACCCTCGCCGAACAATCCGGTGTATGTGCAACCGCAATGATCTATTGAGAGTTGCAAATTATAGTGACGTGGCGTGGTTGCCCGACGCCGGTCGCGTTTCGAATTGGCATCACGAGCGCCTCGCCTTTGGGTGCGAGGGATCTGCTTTCCCGACTTTTCAGCGGCCTGTTAAGTCGTAATCATCAATATTCGGGTTGTTATCATCGTGCCGACCATGGACAAACACCATTACTACTTCAAGCTCATCCCCCCTCGGGCGACTTTTCCTCACGACATAACTGACGAAGAGCGCGAACTGATGGACAAGCACAGCGACTACTTCAAGCAGCAGTTTGAGGCAGGCAAGCTTCTTCTCTATGGTCCGGTAATGGCGCCCGAAGGAGCCTTCGGTCTAGGAATCCTCGAGGTTGCCGACGAGAGTGAGGCCCGGCAATTCGGTGAGCAAGATCCTTCTGTCCGCGCCGGACTGAATCGTTTCACGATCTGTCGCATGAGTGTGGCTGGGGCTCGCGCCAAGAGCTAAGGGCGACGGACTGACTCCTATCCAGCCGTTCTCGCCCCTAAACTTGAAATACGAAACTGTGGCTACGATCCTGGCGGTGGCGGAGTTGTGTCCGAACTGCCGCCCGTCCCCGGTGCGGGTTCCTCAGGCGGCCTTTCGCGCTGCGGCGGCAAGGGATAGTATCCGTGTTTTGCAAATACCTGCAGCCCCGGGCGCTTCACACGCACTTCGATGTCGCGGTAGTTGCTGGATGGCTGCTGCGCGGTGTTGTAGCCCAAGGTGTACTGATTGCGAGCCTCCAGGGTGATGCGCTGATAAGCGCTCTCGATCGCTTCCTTAGAGAATTCATTCAGCACGTCACCGCCGGTCGCATTGGCGTAACGCTTCAGAATGTCGCTGTACCCGAATCCGGGGATGTGTGCTTTGGAAATCTTGCCGTAGAGCGGCATAGCCGCTGTGTCGACGCCGATGGCGTAAACCGTTATGCCGTCGGTCAGGAGCACCTTCAGCACCTGAGCATAGCTGGCCCGGCTGCCATATTCCTGACCGTCACTGATGATGAAGATAATCTTGCGGCTGGTCGGCGAGCGATGTGCCAGGTCCTGTGCTGCCATCAGAATGGCATCGTTCAAGACGTGATATTCCGGGGTGGGCGTTTGTACCTGCACTGCCCCGGTGATCGGTTTACTGTTCGTAGCTGGTCCCGCTCCGAACGGGCCGCCCACTACAGAGGCGCCAGCGTTAGCCCCAGTATCATCCCGTATACGGTGCAATGCGAGCTCCATGCGAGTGGCATCGCCGAAATCCTGACGTTTGTTGACGGTGTTTCCGTAGGTGTAGACAGCCACTTCGTCGAAGGGACCGAAGGCGCCGCCGAGCGCGCTGAACGTCTGGTTCACCTTGCGCAGAGCCGGATCAGGTAAGCCCTGATCGACGATCAACGCTGCCGACAGCGGAAATGGATCGCTGGTGAAGAAGGTGAGTTTCTGCTTTACGCCGTCTTCATAGATGCTAAAGTCCTTCGCGAGCAGCCCGTCGATCATCTTGCCGTCGCTGTCTTTGACAGTGACGGGAACAGTCACAAAGCTGACGGTTTTGGTCAGGGTCAGAAGTTCGTCGCGTCCAGTTTCGCGGGCTGGGACGCTGCCCGGCGGCACCGTCTTGATTTCCTGCGAGCCGGGAGGAGGCGGGTTAACCGGTCCCGGAGCGGATTGCTGATTGTTGGGGGGAGTATTTGGCGGCTGCTCCGGGTTTCCACTGGACGAGGAACTCCCCTGGTTTTCGCCGCCGGCGGGCGGAACGTTGGCGTCCGGCGCCGGAGCATTGTTCTGCGGGATTGGCGCCTCAGGGAGCTTTTGCTCCTGAGACAGGGCTGAAGCGGCGGTCAGGGTGAGGCCCACCGCGAGTACGGCCGCTCTCATGCGGAAACGCAAGGAAACAGGAAACATGACTGTGTTTAGTTGTATCGTTGCCGAAACTCTGCACAGTATAACCTCAGCCGGGCCAATTGGCACTTCTTCGCGCATTTGTCGGCGGTGCAATAGAATGAACATACATAAGAGAGAGATTATGCCGTCCCATCCCTTCCGCCACTTTCTGACCGCTATGTGTCTGCTCCTGGGTAGCTGCCTGGTAACGAGCGCGCAGCAACAGAATCCGCCGGTCTCACCTCCCAGCCAGGATCAGCAGTCGCAATCCTCCGACCAGGACTCTTTGCAGACGTTCAAGGCCGAGGTCAACGTCGTCAACCTGTTCTTCAACGTGAAGGACAAGCATGGCATGTTGATACCGAACCTGACGAAGGACGATTTCGAGGTGCTGGAAGACGGCAAGCCGCAAACCGTCAAGTACTTTTCGGCGGACTCCGATCAGCCGCTGACGCTGGGCATCATGATCGACACCAGCGCCAGCCAAACGCGCGTGCTGGACATTGAACAGCAGTCGTGTGCGCAATTTCTGCGCGAGGTGCTGCGCAATAAGGACCTGGCTTTCGTCATCAATTTCGATGTCGATGTCGATCTGGATCAGGATTTCACCAACAACGTTCACGACCTGACGCGCGCGCTCAACAAGATGCAGATCAATGCCGGCATCGGGGGTGGACCGCCGGGACTGGGCGGCGGCCCGATTCCCACCACCCCGCGCGGCACTTTGTTGTATGACGCGATCTACCTTGGCGCGGACGAGAAGCTGAAGAACGAGGTCGGCCGCAAAGCAATGATCGTCTTTACCGACGGCGAAGACCAGGGCAGCCGTCTGCGCATACAGGACGCTATCGAGGCGGCACAAAAGGCAGACACGATCTGTTATGTCATCCTGATTGCAGACCGTGGGTTCTACGGCTTTGGTGGCTATAGCGGAGACTCGGAGATGCGCAAGTTAGCCGAGGCCACAGGCGGGCGCGTCATCGAAGTGGGTAACAAGCAGGATAAGCTGAGGCAGGCGTTCGACCAGATTCAAAACGAGCTGCGCAGCCAGTACAATATTGGATACACGCCCACCAACCATAAGCTCGACGGCAGCTATCGCAAGATCCAGATCAAGACGAAAGGTGACTACAAGGTGCAGGCCCGCCAAGGCTACTACGCGCTGGCCAGGGAATGAAGTTTAGCGGTCAGCGGATGCTTCATCGGCGACGCTGGTTTCTGATTCTTCCAATCGCCGGCGAAGATAACTCCAGTCCGCCCGAAATTTGCTGCGCTCGGCCCGCGCTTCGCGCTCGGCCTGCTGTTCGGCAAATCCTGCCCTCCACCAGAGAAAAATCGACAGCGCGGCGAAGATCAGACACAGATAGACGCTGGGGTATCCAAGATAGGCGCTAAACGCCGCCAGGCACATCACCAGCCATGAGCCCAAATAGCGCCGGTAGCGCAATTCTGCGCGCGATTTCAGTTCCTGCAGCTGGTTCCACTCCCAGAGTTGCGCTTTGACCATCTCCATTTGGAGGCGCTCGGCGTCGTCGGCATCCAATGGAATTGGCGCGGTGAGATCGCCGGTGTCAGACGAGAGCACAAGCGCGACGCCGTTCAAACGAAGTTCGAAGCCGCGAATCTCGGTACGTACCTGCTCGTCAATAAACGCCCCTCGGACTAAAGCAGCTTCAGTCACAGGTCCTTCTTTCCCACCACCGCGATGCCCAGCTCTTTCAACTGCCGCTCGTTGACCGGAGTCGGGGCATCGACCATCAGGTCAACCGCTTTCGCTGTCTTGGGAAACGGGATCACTTCGCGCAGGCTTTCCGCGTCAGCCAGGATCATCACGATACGGTCGAGCCCCAGGGCGATTCCGCCGTGCGGCGGTGTGCCATATTGCAGCGCTTCCAGGAAAAAGCCGAAGCGTGCCTGCTGCTCTTCCGGCGACATCCCCAGCGCTTTGAAGATCTTCGCCTGGATGTCCTGGCGGTGAATCCGGATCGAGCCGGAGCCCAGCTCAGTCCCATTCAACACCACGTCATAAGCGAGCGCGCGCACCGCTCCGGGATCGCCTTCCAGCTTGTCCATGTCCTGCTCATGCGGCGAGGTAAACGGATGGTGCGCGGCATTCCAGCGCTGCTCCGTCTCATCCCACTCGAACATCGGGAAATCCGTAACCCAGAGCAATCGGAAGTTGCCGTGTTGGAACGCGCCATGTCGGTCCGCATACTTGTGTCCGAGCGCGAGACGCAGTTGCCCGGCGGCGGAGTAGATTGCATACGCCTGCTGGCGAGCTTTGATGGCGCTCGCGGCTTCACCGCGCTTCGCGCCCGCGACTACTACTACCAGGTCCTCGGCGGCCGGCTTCGCCAGTTCGCGGATCTTCGCGGCCGCGTCCGGGAACGACTTCTCCAGGCGCTTCATGTCTTCGAACACCTTGGCGTCTTTGCGCTCTCCGAAGGTGCTCTTGATTTCGTCCCGCTGTTTGCGCGACAACTCCCCAACGTTCGGAATGACAATCGCGACCACGGGCAGTTCGGGATCAATGTTCAAGCTTTCGAGGTTCTCGGGCGCAAACGCCTCGCGGACATCAGTCATCGCCGGCAGCCGCAAATCGGGCTTGTCGATGCCGTACAGACGGATTGCCTGGTCGTAGCCCATTTGCGGAAACGGCGTCTGGAGATCGACACCGATAGTCGTGAACGCCGCTTTAAGAAAACCTTCAACGACTGCGAAAACCGTTTCCGGCCGCGGAAAACTCATCTCCAG
Source organism: uncultured Acidobacteriaceae bacterium (assembly GCA_963821995.1). GTDB lineage: Bacteria > Acidobacteriota > Terriglobia > Terriglobales > Acidobacteriaceae > Bog-257. Next base: position 211,999 of record CAWGFZ010000001.1, read on the forward strand.
ATCGATTTGCGTGAACTCCGGTTGGCGGTCGGCGCGCAGGTCTTCATCGCGGAAGCAACGCACGATCTGGAAATATTTGTCGAAGCCCGAGATCATCAGGATCTGCTTGAACAGTTGCGGCGACTGCGGCAGGGCGTAAAACTCGCCGGGATACACCCGGCTGGGCACAAGATAATCGCGCGCGCCCTCAGGCGTGGAGCGCGTCATGAACGGCGTCTCGATTTCGTAGAAGCCCTGCGAGTTCAGGTACTCGCGGATGGCGATGGCGACGTTGTGCCGCAGTTGGATGTTGCGATGCATCTCCGGCCGCCGCAGATCGATATAGCGGTATTTGAGCCGCACTTCCTCATTCGCCAGCACGGTGTCGGCAGGCGAGAACGGCAGCGGCTTGCAGTCATTGAGCAGGCGCAGCTCGTCCGCAACCACTTCGATTTCGCCGGTGGGAATGTTCTTGTTGATGGTGCCGGGGTCGCGCAGTTTAACGTGCCCGATTACGGCAAGCACAAATTCGGAGCGCATTTCAGTGGCTTTGTCATGAGCTGCGCCCGCGTCGGCGGTGACGACAACTTGCGTGATGCCGGTGCGATCACGCACGTCGAGGAAGATGAGGTTGCCGAGATCGCGCCGCCGGTTCACCCAGCCCATCAGAACAACTTTGGAGCCGGCATCGGCGGCGCGCAGCTCGCCACACATATGAGTTCGTTTCAAATCACCTAAGAAGTCGAGCATGATGTCCGTTCTAGTCAGCAATTAGCAATTAGCAATTAGCAGTTGGCAATTAGCTAAAGCACGCCGCTCAGACGGTGCCTGGCTAGATGCCAAGTGCTAATTGCTAAGTGCTTCTGTTATTTTCGCAGGTATTCGGTGAGTTTGGCGCGGGGGACTTGTACTTGCTCGCCGGTGGCGAAGTTCTTCACCGCGAGCTGATCCGCAGCCACTTCATTTTCGCCGACGATAACGATGTAATGCGCTGCGGCTTTTTCCGCCAGCTCGAAGGACTTTTTCAGACGAAAACTCTCATCGCCAACATCCGCGCTCACGCCGGCCCGTCGCAACTCGCGCGCGAGCCTGAGCGCGTGAACGTTCATTCCAGCGCCGAGAGGAGCGATGAACGCCTGCAAGCTGGCCGCTGGCCGCTCGCCTTGCGATTGCAGCGCCAGCATCAGCCGGTCTTCGCCGATGGCAAATCCGATGCCCGGCGCCGTAGGCCCGTCGAGCGACTCCGACAATCCATCGTATCGGCCGCCGCCGAGCACTGCACTCTGCGCTCCCAGGCCGCCGTGGGTGAACTCGAACGTGGTACGCGTGTAGTAGTCGAGGCCGCGCACCATGCGCTCGTTAATTGAATACGGCACGCCGACGGCATCGAGCATGGTTCGCACCGCCGCGAAATGTTGCCGGCACGGCTGGTCGAGATAGGCACTGATCCTCGGCAGCTTTTCGATGATCGGCTGGTCTTCGGGAACCTTGCAGTCGAGCACCCGCAGCGGATTGGTTTCAGCGCGGCGCTGGCAATCGGCGCACATCTGATGCACCACCGGCCGCAACGCTTCGCGCAGCGCTTGGTTGTAACGCGCGCGGTCTTCGGCGCAACCGACGGAGTTCAGTTGCAGGTTCCAGTTCTGCAAGCCAAGTTCGTCCAGCAGCGTGGCCAGCATCTCCAGCACTTCGGCATCGCGCAGCGGTGACTCGCTGCCCGCGCTTGGGGGACCAATTATCTCGGCATCAATTTGATAGAACTGACGATAGCGTCCCTTCTGCGGACGCTCGCGGCGAAACATCGGCCCGATGCAATACAGCTTCTGCAGCGTTCCTTTGTCTCCCATCCGGTTTTCAATGTAGGCGCGAACGATCCCGGCAGTGGCTTCCGGTCGCAACGTCAGCGACTGTGCCTTCTCACTTTGCGCACGTGCCCTGTCCTCCCAGGTAAACATCTCCTTCGAGACAATGTCGGTCTCTTCACCGACGCTGCGGGAAAACAGTTGGGTGTCTTCAAAGATGGGGGTGCGAATCTCGTGATAGTTGTAGCGCGCGAAGACATCGCGCACCTTCGCCTCCACGCGATTCCAGAGATCGGTTTCGGGCGGGAGCAGGTCACGAGTTCCACGGACGGCTTTGATCATAATGGTCAGTGGCTAATGGCTAGTGGTCAGTTCCTGGCCATGAGGGCATTCAAGCCTGTATCTGGCCACTGGCAACCAGCCACTGGCCACTACTTGCTCCGCTCCGCTAAGTACTGCTGCTTGTACCCAAGATAATTGTTCGCGTAACGCAGAATCATCTGCTGGTCTTCATCCTTCAGCTTCTTTCGGAGCTTGCCGGGCACTCCCATTACGAGCGAGCGCGGCTCGACGATCATTCCCTCGGGGACTACCGTTCCCGCCGCAACAATCGACCCCGCTCCAATCCGAGCGCCATTGAGGATAACCACTCCCATACCAATGAGGCACTGATCTTCCACGACGCACCCGTGCAAGGTGACGCAATGGCCGACGGTCACCCAATCGCCCACGATCACCGGCCACTGGTTCAGCATGCCGTGAAGCACGCTGCAATCCTGGATATTGCTGTTGGCGCCGACACGAATCGAGTGCACATCGCCGCGCAGCACGGCATTCATCCATACGCTGGCGTGCTCGCCCAAGGTGACATCGCCGATAAGCTGCGCCGACTCGTCAACGTAGCACGTCGCCGGCACGGTAGGGGTGATTCCCTTGTAAGGACGAATCATTCTTCCTCGTTGAGAGCTCGCATCAACGTGCCGCGCTTTCGGTGCAAGTTGCTGAATCGGCAGCACACTGCAGCTTTCCCGCAGTTTGCACGAATCATCGAACTTATCACGACGGCGTGGAAGTACGGAAGGACTTCGGGGCACGTATGGGTGCCGTCCCCGTGTCCCTAAAGCGAAAAAATTTGCCTTGACCACAAATGGCGTAGTGCATCTACCACTTTGTCGGGATGGCAACCCGCCCATCTTGCGATACAACACAATGAGCGCCACTTCGAATGAGCGGTTGTTACATCCAAGTCCAATGTATGAGCAAGCAATTCAGGTAGTTGAAGACGGCAGTTCGCGGTTGGGTATCGAACAGCAATTGGAAGCCACGGTGAGCTGGATGAGGGCTCTCGGTTCGAAAACGGTGCTTTGCGTCGATGACGAGAAAATCGGGCTGCGCGTCCGCAAGATTCTGTTGGAGAGCCATGGCTTCAAAGTCTTGACCGCCAACAGTGGCCATCAAGGCCTGGCCATGTTCGACGACAAAGTCGATCTCGTGGTCCTCGACTACTACATGCCCGGCCTCAACGGTGGCGAGGTGGCGGCCGAGATGCGCCGTCGCCGTCCGGAAGTGCCAATCATTTTTCTGTCCGCGTATTTCTCCCTGCCGGCCGCCGCTCTGGAGCTGGCCAACGCGTTCATTACCAAGGGCGATCCGCCCGACGTGCTAATTCAAAAGATTGAGCAGTTGATGTAAAGCAGTTGTCAGCGAGGCCAGCGCCGACCCGGCTGCTTCTCCGTTCCAGCCAGACCCCACTGGTACCGTAGAATCTCAGTTCTCATTTCGCGCGCAGCAACAGAACCGGCACACTCACACTGTGTTGCACCTGCGTGGCCGTGGTTCCCAGGAAAATATCGGCAAGAAATCGGTGCCCATGGGTGCTCATTGCAATCAGGTCACACCCCTTCTGCTGCACCCACTTGATGATTTCCTTGGCCGGGTCGCCATACGCCAGCTCGGTCTCTGCCAGAATCCCGAGCCGCACGAACTCAGCCCGCACACTTTCCAGATACTGCGTGTCCTCCCGAATCTCCGGACTGACAGCATCCGGGCCGTAGGTCCGCGCCGCCCAGCCATCGGCGACATGCAGCAGGACGAGACGGCTGCCGGCGAGCTTCGCCAATTGCTTGATGTGCTCGATGACGGCTCGGTCCGTCGCCGTACCGTCTAAGGTCACCAGGATCTTGTCGTACATGGCTTGCCGAGCCTATCTGCCAGTGATGATCTGCCAGGAAGCGCGGATCGACTCCGGCAGTCCATAGATGTCGATGGCGGTGATCAGGATAGCACTGCCCCATCCGGCAATGAGCAGAAACCAGCCGATCTTCCAGCTTCCCATCCGCCTTCGCGAAGTCGTGAACTGCAGCAGTGGAAACATCGCAAAAGGAAGCTGCAGTGCCAGAACCACCTGACTGAGAACCAGCAGATCTGTCACGCTGCTCTCCCCGCGCAGGCCGATGATAAGCACGGCCGGCAGGATCGCCAGCGTGCGAGTGATGAGCCGGCGCACCCACGGCTGGATTCGCCAGCGCATAAATCCTTCCATCACTACCTGACCGGCCAGCGTTCCGGTGATGGTGCTGCTCTGGCCGCTCGCCAGCAACGCAATCGCAAACAGCGTGCTTGCGGCTGCAGTTCCCAGCAGAGGCGCTAGCGTCAGATATGCGACCCGAATCCAGTCGCTGTCGGCGCTGAAGGTGATAACCTCGCCGCCCGGCACCGTCACGCTCTGCTTGCCGAAGAAGACGGTAGCTGCGAGCACTAGAATCGCCGCGTTAACGAAGAAAGCGATGGTCAGCGCCACCGTCGAGTCAATGGTGTTGAACTGGATGGCGCGCCGGACGGACGCCTCGTCCTTCTGAAATTTGCGGCTCTGCACCAGAGCGGAGTGCAGGTACAAGTTGTGCGGCATGACCGTCGCGCCGATTATGCCGATGGCGACATACAACATCCCTGCTTGATGAAAATGCGGCGCAATCAACGCTCGTCCCATCTCCAGGAAGCTGGGCTGGGTTTGCGGCAGGACGAAAATCTCGATGAAGTAGCAGACGCCGATGGTAGCCACCAGCAACAAAACCAGCGCTTCCAGGGTTCGCATTCCGAAACGCTGCAGGCCCAGCAACAGCAGCACGTCGAGCCCGGTGATGATTACCGCCCACAGCAGTGGAATGTGGAAGAGCAGGTTTAGTGCAACCGCGCTTCCCAGCACCTCCGCCAGATCGCAGGCGGCGATCGCAACCTCGCTCATCAGCCAGTTCGGCCAGCGCGTCCATTCCGGATACCAGTCACGGCAACACTGGGCCAGGTCCTTGCCGGTCACCACTCCCAGCCGGGCAGCGATGACTTGCATGAAGATCGCCATTACACTGGCGATTCCGACCACCCATAGCAGTCCGTACCTGAACTGCGCACCGCCTTGCAGGTCGGTGCCCCAATTGCCGGGATCCATATACCCGACGCTGACCAGAATTGCCGGACCGACGAATGCCCGCCACTGCTCCCAAAAGCCGGCTTGCTCATGCGGTACCTCGACCGTGCCGTGCAGACCCTCAAGCGACACCTGCCCGGCGGCGCTGAGCGGGGTTGCGACGCTCGGACTCGCATCGTTCGGCTGTGGCGGGGTAGGCGACATAAAAATACGGACGACTTCTCTCAGTTTCGCTGTGTCAGGGATTTCGGATGCTCCTGAGAAAATCGCTGTCAGGCGCTTTGTATCAGGGCACGACCTCAGTCGTGCCGAAAGGAAGCCATAATGGGTTGGGCTTTAGCTCCTGCGAAGTTGTTGCAGGGCCGAAAGGCCAAACCTAAACTGCGCTCTTCGGCACGACTGAAACAGGCTGCTGAAAAAGTCGATTTCTCCGCTAAGATCGGTAGAGCGGGCCTTCAGGCCCGCGTCTAAGTCGTTTATTTTTTCAATCCCGAGCGGGCTTCAAGTCCGCGAGGGACCTGCTTTTTCGACTTTTTCATCGGCCTCTGAAAGTCGTGCCCTGATGCAAACCGCAGCGATCTGTATTCTGATAATCGGCGCTAGCCATCTTAACAGGAATATATCAGCAGCAGTTAATCGGCGTTAACAAATTCTCAGGCAGAGGGTGCGACCCAGATCTTCTCCGCCGCCGGACTGCCTAACTCAACTTTGCGCCGCTCAATTCTTAGTGAGGTTGTGCCGTCGTAATTGCGGGCTTCGACTTTGAAGGAGGTGCCCGGCCGGATGCCTCTTTCCTCTAAGAACTCCAGCAGCCTGCGGTCGCGTTCGTAGACGCTGTGGACGGCATAGTGTTTGCCCGGAACGGCTTCGCAGAGTAGCAGCAGCCCGCGTTTGCGTTTGCTGCGCGGCAGCTCCGGGGTTGCCCAATTGCCGTGCGGGCAGGGGCCGGTAAGGCCGAGCTTTTGCGAGAGCAGACTCTCGAAATCGCTGGAAACGGCATGCTCCAGCCGCTCCGCCTCATCGTGCACCTTGTACCATGCCATGCCAAACACTTCGTGCAGCATCCGTTCGATGAGGTGGTGCCGCACCAGCAATCGGGTGGCAACTTTCCGGCCGGCTGAGGTGAGCCGTACGCGCCCGTCGCCAGGGACCATCACCAGGCCATCCCGCTTCAGCCTGCGGAGGGCCATCGTCACGGCCGGAGCCGAAACTGCGAGCCACTGCGCCAGGCGCGCGGCAATCACTTGCTCGCCTTCCCCTTCAGCTTCCAGAATTGCCTTGAGATAATCTTCTTTAGAAACCGTAATCATGGCATTCGTAATCCTCAGTTAACGCTCGTTAACAGCGTATTGCAAAAGTATTGCAGACGCGGTGGTGGCAGTTCTAATTTCGCCCATCTCCGTCAGCAGTGGTCCGTAGCTGTCCACACGTTTGACATAGCCTGCGTCAGACCCTACTCTTTCTCTTCTGCTGGCTCAGTTTGATAACGGAATCTTCGCAATGAAAGTACTCGTCCTCGGCAGCGGTGGTCGCGAACACGCGCTCGTTTGGAAGCTGCGGCAATCGCCGCGGGCCCCGAAAATCTACTGCGCTCCCGGCAATGGTGGCATGGCGACGGACGCGGAGTGTCTTTCCGCCGATGTGAAGGACATCGATTCGCTGCTGCAGCTGGCAAACCGTCTCAATCCCGACCTCACGATTGTCGGCCCGGAGCTGCCGCTCACGTTGGGAGTGGTGGATGAATTTCAAAAGCGCGGCTGGCCGATTTTCGGCCCTACCCGTGCCGCAGCACGCCTCGAATCCAGCAAGAGCTTCGCCAAGCAGTTCATGCAGCGGCACAACATTCCAACCGCCAAATACGCAGTGGTTGCGAGCAAGCAGGAGCTCGACGAGGCGCTGAAACTTTTTCACGCTCCGCTCGTCGTCAAAGCGGACGGTCTTGCGGCCGGTAAGGGCGTCATCATGGCCGCATCCAAAGAAGAGGCGCAGCGCGCAGCCGAGGACCTGCTTTCCGGCAAACTGGGCGAGGCCGGTGCGCATGTCGTGTTGGAGGAATGTCTCCAAGGCGAGGAGTTGTCGTTTCTCGTTATGAGCGACGGTGAACGCGTCGTTCCGCTGGTGGCCGCGCAAGATCACAAGCGAGTGTTTGACAACGACCAAGGCCCCAACACTGGCGGCATGGGCGCCTACTCGACCGACCAGATCATCGACGAGCAGATGCGTGACTGGCTGATGACGCACATTGCGCGCCCGGTAATTGCGGGTATGCGCGCCGAGGGCGCAGAGTACAAAGGGATCCTGTACTGCGGAATTATGATGACAGCTACCGGGCCGTTTGTGCTGGAATTTAACTGCCGCTTCGGCGATCCAGAGACGCAACCCATCATCATACGCATGGAGAGCGACCTTCTTGACGCTGTCGAGGCTTCGATTGCAGGTCGCGTCAGTGCTGGCGATTTTCGCTGGTCGCCACAGCCCGCCGTGTGTGTCGTGATGGCCTCCGGAGGATATCCGGGAGCCTTCGAAGCAGGAAAACCGATCAGCGGAATTGAGGACGCTGGCCGGATCTATGGCGTGCAGGTGTTCCATGCCGGAACGGATCGCCGCGATGGGCTCTACTACACCTCCGGCGGTCGAGTCCTAGGTGTCACTGCGCGCGGCAAAGATTTGCCCGACGCCGTCGAGCGCGCTTATGACGCGGTGATGAAGATCCGCTTCGACGGCATGCACTATCGCAAGGACATCGCCGCCCGCGGGCTGAAGCATTTGCAAGCCGGGGGATGAAGCTCCCGATGAGGCAGCCCCAGCACCTCAAAATTACTTGTTCTTGGCAACGGGATTCTCGCTGCGGGATTGAATGTACTCACCGATCACGCGCTCCAGGATGCCTTGTTCCCGCAGCACATATTCGATGGCATCGCGAACCGCGCCCTTGCCGCCTTCGTGCGGAGTCACATAATGTGACTCGCGGATCACTTCCTCGCGCGAGTTCTTCACCGCAATCGCCAATCCACAAAGCCGCATGACGGGCAGATCGATGACATCGTCGCCCACATAGCAAACCTGCTCCGGCCGCAGCCCAGTCTTGTCGAGAATTTCATAGAATGCCGACGCTTTGTCCTGCTGTCCCTGGTAAACGTGCTCGATTTTCAGGTCGCGCGCGCGCAGCGCCACCGTTTCAGAGATGCGCTTGGTGATGATGCCGGTCTGCAGCCCGCCAAGCCGTGCCAGCGAGAATCCTGTGCCATCATGCGCGTTGAAGCCCTTAGCTTCGATGACCTGGTGGCTGGCAATGCCAAACCCGCCTGCGTCGGCCATCTGCTCGCGATGAGCGTGCGTGCCCTGACCTGCGCCGCCTCCAGGCGCGGGAAAGAAGTAAATCGTGCCGTCCGTCATCACACCGTCCACATCGAACAGCATCAGCTTGATCTTCTTCGCGCGTTCGTCGGACATAGCGAAAGTGTAGCAGTAGCTTGCCTGCCGCCGCCCCGTTGCGGCCGAGATTCCGGTTCGTACGCCGTTCGGCTATGCTTGGAATCTATGTCGGCCGTCATCCGAAACGTGCTGCTCATTTTTGCGGCGCTGCTCCCCATTGTGAACCCGCTGGGGATGGCGCCCATTTTCGCTGAGATGACCTTCGGCTATGGGGATGCCGTGCGGCGAACAGTTGCGATGCGTGTTGCCGTCAATGGCGTCGCCTTGTTGGTCGCATCGTTGTTCATCGGCTCGTACATCCTGCAATTCTTCGGAATCAGTCTGGCGGCCGTGCAACTGGGCGGCGGGTTGGTCGTAGTTTTCTCTGGATGGCAGATTCTGAACAAGAAAGGCGGTCACCTGAGCGACCATCAGGTCGAATCGCCTCCGACGAGCCAGGAAATTTTGTCCCAGGCTTTCTATCCTTTGACCATGCCGCTTACGGTAGGGCCCGGCTCGATTGCAGTCGCGCTCACTCTAGGCAGCAATCTTCACGAAGAAACCCACCTGCAACTCATCTTCAGCGCGTTGACGGCTGTAATCGGCATCATTCTCATCGGCGTTGCCATATTTCTGTGTTACCGGTTCTCAGAAGGCCTGCAGCGCCTGCTGGGTCCAACCGGGACGAGCATCCTGATACGCTTGTCAGCTTTCATCTTGGTCTGCATCGGCATCCAAATCATGTTCAATGGCCTGACGGACTTCTACCGCTCTGTCGTACGCTGAAGGGCGCTGGCGGATAAAAGCGAATCGCGGGCCGGTTGCGTTCCCCCAATTTGCTTTGCATTCGGAACATGCTTGAGGTGAGAACGCATGTCGAAACCGACCAATCTGACCTCCCCAACGCGGCTTGACCCCTTCGACACAGGCAAGAAGAGCCTGAGGGTGGTGATCGAAACGCTAAAGGGCAGCCGCAACAAGTTCAAGTACGACGAGAACCTCGCCTGTTTTCGGCTCAACAAGGTGCTTCCAGAGGGGATGAGCTTCCCTTGGGACTTTGGCTTCGTCGCCTGGCTCACTTCTTTCTCTCCACCAGAAAATGCGCGATCTCGCGCAGGGGCGCAGCGCGGCCGCCGAAGGTATCCAATGCGGCAGAAGCTTTGGCAACCAATCCATCCGCCATCTTGAGCGATTCGTCGATGCCAAACAGCCCGGGGTAAGTAGCTTTCTCCGTCGCGGTGTCTTTGCCGGCAGTCTTGCCCAGTTGCTCCGATGTCTGGGTCACGTCGAGCACGTCGTCGACAATCTGGAATGCAAGGCCAATATTTTGTCCGAACACGCGCAGGCTGCGAATCTGCCACTCGCTCGCTCCGGCATAGATGCCGCCAGTCACTACGCTGGCAGTCAGTAGCGCACCCGTTTTTGATCGATGGATATATTCCAGCGTCGCGGCGTCGGGGCGGGTATGTTCAGCCTCCAGATCCATTACCTGGCCGCCGATCATGCCGTCAATCGTGCCCGTGGCATGCGCGATTTCTGAGATGATGGCCACGCGGGCCACGGCCGGGCAAAGCAGATTGGCCAGCACCTCGTAGGCATAGGTCTGCAAGCCATCGCCGGCGAGGACGGCCGTCGCCTCGCCGAAAGCTTTATGGCATGTGGGGCGCCCGCGGCGCAGATCGTCATTGTCGAGCGCGGGCAGGTCGTCGTGAATGAGCGAGTAGGTGTGCAGCATCTCCAACGCGGCGCCGAGCTCTTCGATGCCGGTGGGAACGCAGCCTGCGACCATTTGCGCCGACTCCATGCAGAGAATCGGCCGCAGACGCTTGCCTCCGGCAAAGACGCTGTGACGCATGGCCTGATGGATGGAAGAGGGATACTGATCGGCTGCCGGAAGCAGGCGTTCAAGAGCTTTGTCGGTTATACTTCGACCCTGTTGGAGAATGTCTTTCAGCATCAAGACCGCAGTATAACAACGGCGCTTCTCCGCCAGGTTCTTCGGCGGCTTGGCAGCTTCCAGAGTTATGGAAATCCAAAGCGATACGTCGTGATTTGAAACCAGTAAACTGCTAAGATGCTTCAGGCTTGTTCGTAGCGTTACCGGCTACGGCGCTTTCCATCACGAAACTCTTCGGAGACGAGCTTATGAAAACGGCGGGATTTCTGGTACTTGTAGCTGCATTCTGTGTGGGCACGGCCGTAGCCCAGGACAACTCCTCGTCGTCGCAATCCGGTGCCAAGCAGGACATGAAAGACGCCGGCCACGCGACTAAGACCGCGGCCAAAGACACCGGGCACGCCACCAAGACCGCGGCGAAAGACACCGGTCATGCGACCAAGACAGGTGCCAAGGACGTCGGTCACGATACCAAGACCGCCGGTAAGGACGTCGGCCATGGAACCAAAACCGCCGCGAAGGATACCGGCCATGCCGCCGACACGGCCGGCAAAGACGTGGGCCATGGAACCAAGAAGATCTTTCACGGCGACTCTTCCAAGAAGCCGGCCGACAAAACCGCTCCTCAGCAGTAGCGCCGAATGTGCGCCATGTCCGCCTGCCTTGTGACGTACGCCACAGACCGCATGTACATGGCCTCCGCAGAATCGAAAGCGGAGGATCCCCGTGTACGACATTGTGGAAGCGCGTCCGTTGGCGCGCGGTATCAAGCTATTTGTCATCAAGGCGCCCCGAATTGCCCGCAAGCAGAAGCCAGGACAGTTCGTGATCGTACGGCTGGACGATTGCGGTGAGCGCATCCCGCTGACCCTGGCCGATGCCAATCCCGAAGCCGGCACCATTACCATCGTCGTCCAAGCCATCGGCAAGACCACCATGCTGCTCAACATGCTTGAGACCGGGGACAAGATCCTCGACGTGGTCGGCCCGCTCGGCAAGCCGTCAGAAATCGAAAACTTTGGCACCGCCGTGGTGGTGAGCGGCAGCGTCGGCACCGCGATGGCCTATCCGACCGCTCGCGAACTGAAGCGTGCCGGGAACAAAGTGATCTCCATTGTCGGCGCCCGCAGCAAAGAGCTGATGGTGCTGGAAGATGAAGTACGCGCGGTAAGTGACGAAACCTACGTAGTGACCGATGACGGCAGCTACGGCGACAAAGGCCTGGTCACCGACAAGCTGAAGCAGGTGATGGCGGAGAAGAAGCTGGATTACGTGCTGGCCTGCGGGCCGGTGCCAATGATGCGCGCCGTCGCCAACATGACCGGCCCGGAGAAGATCAAGACCATCGTCAGCCTGAACTCGATCATGGTCGACGGCACCGGAATGTGCGGCGGCTGCCGCGTGCTGGTCAACAATAGCAGCCAATTCGCCTGCGTGGACGGTCCCGAGTTCGACGCTACTCAGGTCAACTTCGAGGTGCTGACGCAGCGCAACAACATGTATCGCGAGCAGGAAAAGGTCAGCATCGATCGGTTGCAGGCTGACCCGCAAGGCGAGCTGGAAAAGCTTCGCCGCAAGAACCATACGCATGAATGTGCGCTTGCAGGGGTGGGGGTGAGCAATGAGTGATGCGACGCAGACCAAGGTGAGCAACAACCCGCTGCCCAATAAGGAGCGCGTAAAACTGCCGCGTCAGCGCGTGCCCGAGCAGGAACCACAGGTGCGCGCGCACAATTTTCAGGAAGTGAATTTGGGATTTCCAGCCGAGCAGGCGCGACAGGAATCGCTGCGCTGCATCGAGTGCCCTAAGCCGGGATGTGTCGCGAAGTGTCCAGTTTCGGTGGACGTACGCGCAGTCATCGATCTGATTCTGGCTGGAGACTATCTCGGCGCCGCCTCTAAAGTGCGCGAAGACAATGCGCTGCCTGCCATTACTGGTCGCGTCTGCCCGGTTGAGGACCAATGCGAGTCCGGCTGCGTGCTCGGCAAGAAAGGCGAGCCGGTCGGCATCGCTTATCTGGAGCGCTTTGTCGCCGATTGGGAGCGCGAAACCGGCTCCTTCGGCGTGCCCAAATCTGCTCCCGCGACCGGCAAGAAAGTCGGCATCGTCGGCAGCGGTCCGGCCGCGCTGGCCTGTGCCGGCGACCTCATCCAAATGGGACACCAGGTCCATGTGTTTGAAGCGCTGCATGAGCTCGGTGGGGTGCTGGTGTATGGCATTCCCGAGTTCCGCCTCCCGAAAGAAATTGTGCGCCACGAGATCGACGTGCTGCGCCGCCGCGGTGTGGAGTTCGAGACGAACGTTGTGGTCGGCAAGACGGTGACGATCGACGAACTGATGAACGACGAAGGCTACAATGCCTTGTTCGTCGCCACCGGCGCTGGCCTGCCGCGGTTCCTGAATGTTCCGGGCGAACACCTCAATGGGGTCTATTCAGCCAACGAATTCCTCACCCGCGTCAACCTGATGCGCGCCTACCGCTTCCCTGAATTCGATGAGCCGATTTATCCATGCAAGGGCCGGGACGTAATCGTCGTGGGCGGCGGTAATACTGCCATGGATGCGGTGCGCAGCGCGTTGCGCCTGGGTGCGCGCAGTGCCAGCATCTACTATCGCCGCACTGAAATCGAGATGCCCGCCCGTGTGGAAGAGGTTCATCACGCCAAAGACGAAGGCGTGCACTTCGAGATGCTGGTGAATCCGGTCGAATTCTTTGGTGACGAAAAAGGCAATCTGACTACGGTGCGCTGCATTCGCCAGGAACTCGGAGAACCCGATGATTCGGGTCGGCGCAGCCCGGTGCCGATCAAGGGCTCGGAGTTCGATACGCCATGTTCGGTGGCCATCATCGCCGCAGGAACAAGCGCCAACCCGCTCATCCAGTCCACAACGCCCGGCTTGGCGGTAACTAAGCGCGGCTACATCTCAGCCGACGATAGTCTGGCCACCTCAAAGCCAGGCGTCTTCGCGGGCGGCGACATCGTAACCGGAGGCGCGACGGTAATTCTCGCCATGGGCGCAGGCCGAAAAGCCGCGAAGTCCATTGATGGATACTTGAAAGGCGCGGCACAAGAGACTAACTAGAGCGTTTCCCGAGTTGCTGTACCCCGGGGTCGGGTAGAGCGGCGCTTCAGCGCCGCGTCGAGGGGGGCTCTCTTCGTCAGGCTTTCCGCCCACTGCAGCGCAGTGGGCGGAAAGCCCAGACTTCGGGGTGCGGCTTGGACGCGGACCTGAAGGTCCGCTCTACCTGGATACACCAAATCTGGAACCGCTCTAATTACACTGTTCTACGCTTCAGACGAGACAGCTTGGCGGGATCGCCTGGGTGCCCCGTTCTAGCCTTGCTTTGGCTAGAGCCTGCCCTGAGCGGAGCCGAAGGGGCGGGGCAGTTCTGTATTACGGCGTTAATCTCCCATCTATGCGCTGGCGGCATTCCGGACAACCCAGATGCGCCGTGCAACTGGTCGCTACAAGGCCCGTGGCGGTGGAGGTGGGTAATTGTTCTCCGCCAGTTGCCTCTCGGCCTCGCGCAGCGCCTGCTGCGGATCGCGGCCCGTTACAGCCTTGTACCACGCAGGATGGTGCGTCCACCCCCAGGCTTCCGGGACAGTGCCGCGCGTCATCGCCTGGATCGTTCCCGGCTCGCCGAAGGTGCTGAGGTAGATGTGGAAGAAGATTCCGAACAACATGATCAGCGCGGAGATGTCGTGAATCACGTAGGAGATGGAAACCAGGATTCGTCCGAAAGTGTGGGGAAACCACATGATCACGCCAGTGATCAGGTACGCGATCGACCCGCAGACGATCTCCCAGAACTGCAGTTTCTGGCCGGCGTTGAAGAAACCGGTTTCGGGAGACTCTACGGAGTCGGTGCGGGTGATGTAACTCTTGATGTGTTTCATCCAGCGCGAGTCGGCGTCGGTCCAGCGCATCACCGGCAGCCAGTTGATAGCTTGCAATGCGAAAAAGAAGACGAAGCCGAGCCCGAACCAGGGATGCAGAAAGCGCGTCATCGCTCCACCGCCGAACAGTGGCGTGAAGAAGCGGAAGATCCACGGCAGGTAGATACCGAATCCCGAAAGCAGCGCCAGGAAGAAAAAGATCCCAACCATCCAGTGCAGGAAGCGCGTGTACACCGGGTGACGCAGAAGCTCGCCTTTATAAACAACAGTCTGGCCGAGATGGTCGATGGCGTTGGGCCGATGCTGGAATACGTTGGTTGAACTGGCCATCTAATTCTCCTTCCCGGGTGCCGCAGCAGAGGATGGCGGCGGAGGCGGTACGATCGTCTTGACCGGCGGTGTGGGCTGCATCCGCCGCGGGCCCTCGAAGACATAGTGCATCACAACGCCCACAAAGCCCAGCATTGCGCCGAACAGGCCAATGGGTTTGAAGATGTCCTTCCAAACGGTAAATGCCAGCGGAATGCGCGGCTCCTTGGGAAGGTTGCCGTATGCCTCAGGCTTCTCAATGTTGTGCAGAACGTAAATGACGCTGGTGCCGCCGATGCTGTCGGGATCGTACACGCCGGCATTCTTGAAGCCGTAAACATCGCGCAGTTGCCCGGCTCGTTTCTCGGCGAGGAACTTCATGTCATCCTTCGTGCCGAAGTGCAGACATCCCGTAGGACACGACTTGATGCAGGCCGGCTCCAGCCCTGCTCCCACGCGGTCAGAGCAGAGTGTGCACTTGTAAACTTTCTTCGTGCTCTCGTTGTACTTCGGGATATTGAACGGACAGCCGGAGACGCAGAACTGACAGCCGATACAGTTTTCCTGGCGGAAGTCGACGATGCCGTTGGAGTACTGGACAATCGCGCCGTCAGCCGGACAGGCGCGCAGGCAGCCGGGATCGGCGCAATGCATGCATTGATGCTTGCGCATCAGCCAGGCGAAGCTGCCGTCCTCGTGTTCGTCCTCGTTGAACTTGATGAGGTTCCAGTAGTTCCAATCGGTGTCGGGCATTGTCTGGTAGGTGTTGTCGAAGTGCGTGGTCTGGAACGGCATGTCATTCCATTCCACGCAGGCCACCTCGCAGGCCTTGCAGCCGATGCATGTGGTGGTGTCGATCAGCTTGCAGACTTTGTCCTGCCGCTGTGTTCCTTCTCCAGGCACCGGCCCGGGATGGGCCGAGATTTGCTGAATTCGTAGTGTTCCGCGATCGCTCATCACATGCCTCTTGTTGGCGCACCGTTCGACCCCGCGCAGGGCAGCGTCTTGCGGTGCCATTTACAAGCTTTGAAGGGGCACGCCTTCAGGCGTGCCGAACAGCGCACCCCGTTGTCATCCCGACCGAGCGGCTTGAGCCGCGAGCGGAGGGACCTGCTTTCCTCACGCGAACCGCAGATCCCTCGGCTCGGACTAAAGTCCTCGCTCGGGACGACAAAGGAAAAACAAACAGCGTCGGCACGGCTGAAGCCGTGCCCTTTCAAAACTCACACCTTCTCCAACTTCACCAAAAATCCCTTGAATTCCGGCGTGTAAGCATTGGGATCAATGACCGTCGGCGTCAGCCGGTTCGCCGGCATCTTCGAGGTTCGGCCTTCATCTTCGGAAATTCCGCGATAGCCCCAGTGAATGGGGACGCCGATCTGGTACAGCTTTTTGCCATCGACCATCATCGGCTTGATGCGCTTGGTCACCATTGCCTTGGCGATGTAGTCGGTCCGTGCGCTGGTGACCTTCAGCTTCTCGCCGCCGCGAATGCCCATCTGGTCAGCCAGTTCGGCCGGTACCTCGATGAACGGCTCCGGCACCAGTTCGACATTCATCGGATTGTTCTTCGTCCAGTAGTGATAGTGCTCGGTGATCCGATATGTGGTGCAGATGATGTTGTAGCCTTCTTGCACCGTGCCGTACTTGTCCATGGGCGTCTTGAACTTCTTCACCACCGGATTGTTGGACTGGTTCGGGTGCAGCGGATTGGCGATGGGGCCCTCGATGGGCTCGTAGTGTTCCGGGAACGGCCCGTCGGCCATCGCGCCGAGCGGAACGAAAATCCGCCCGACTCCCTCCGGGATCATGATGAATGGCCCCATGTGCTCTTCCGGCTTGGAGTCGGGCTTGAAGTCGGGAACGTCATTGCCCACCCACTTCTCCGCGGTTTCGTTCCACCAGACCTGTTTGCGGCTGGGATCCCATGGCTTGCCGGTGAGATCGCACGACGCGCGGTTGTAGAGCACGCGCCGGTTCATTGGCCACGACCATCCCCAGTTGGGATAAATGCCCAACCCTGACGGATCCTCCGTGCCACGCCGCTGCATCATCGGCCCGGCCTCTGTCCACGAGCCGCAATACAGCCAGTTGCCGCACATGGTGGAACCGTCGTCGCGCAGCATGCCGAAGCCCGGCAGTTGCTGCCCGGCCTTGAGAGACGTCTTGGTCTTCTCGTCCTCAATGTCGGCCACAGCCTTGCCGTTGATCTCCTTTGCCACTTCGGCCAGCGAGGGGCTGGTCGGGAGGGTGTATGTCCACGAGGCGTTCACGATGGGGTCGGGGAACTTGCCGCCCTCCTTCTTGTAGAGCTCGCGAACCTTGAGAAAGATTTGCGCCAGGATGTCCTGATCGAGTCGGCACTGGCCCGGCGGCGGCAGCGCAACGTGCTTCCACTGCAGCCAGCGCGCGGAGTTCACGAAGGTCCCGTCTTTTTCGGCGAAGCCTGCGCCCGGCAGGCGGTACACGGTCGTCGGGATCTGCTTCATCTCCTCGGGCGTGGTGCCAGGCGCCTCCCAGAAGGCGCTGGTCTCATCGGGATAGATCTCGCAGACCACGAGAAAATCGGCCTTCTTCAGCGCGTCGATGTTTTTCTGCGTATCCGGGCCGATCATCACGCCGTTCATGCCGAATGCGAAAACGCCCTTGACCTGCCCGTTGTACATGTCGTTCCAGTTTTCGACCCAGGAGTACTTGCGATCGATCTTCGGCAGGTAGTTAAAAGCGAAATCATTCTCTTTCGTGGCCGTGTTGCCGTACATGGCCTTCAGGAACGAGACCATGAACTTGGGCGTGTTCGACCAGTAATTAAACGATTCCCAGTCGCCCGGCTTCGCCGGCTTGGGCGTGGTGCGTGCGAGGAAAGTCTTCAGATCTTTATCCGCAGGGGTGGGCATTTTCAGATATCCCGGAAGGATGTCGAAGATGCCGGCCATATCGGTTGCGCCCTGGATGTTGGAGTGCCCGCGTAGGGCGTTGACGCCGCCGCCCGCGCGTCCGACATTGCCCATCAGCAACTGCAGCATCGCCGCAGTGCGGATGATCTGCGTGCCGTAGCTATGCTGCGTCCAGCCGACTGCGTAGATGATGGTCCCGACTTTCTTTGTGTCTCCATCCTTGCGGATGGAGGTGTACATGTCGGCGGCCTTCAGGAACTGGTCTTTGGGTATGCCGGTGATGCGCTCCACCATCTCCGGCGTGTAGCGTGAGTACTGCTGCTTCAGGAGTTGATAGACGCAGCGGGGGTGCTGCAGCGAGAGGTCGTAGGCGACCTTCTCCGGCATCGAGGGAGGCGGGATGGGTCCGCCGCCTATCGCCTTCGCGCCCGCAGGTCCTTGTGGCTGATAACCCTGGCCTTCGGGACCGTGATGCGTCACGCTGCCTTCTTTGGCACGAGGCACGCTGCCTTGCGGCTCGTGGCCTTTGGGCGCTCCTTCGGTCGCAGGAGTGCCGGCCGCGACGAGTTTGCCCGTCTCGTTACCGCCTTCCTGGTAATTCCAGGTGCTCTTGTCGTAGGTCTTGGTATCGGCGTTGAAGCCGGAGAACAGCCCGTCCTCGGGAAGCTTGAATCCTTCCTTGACGATGAAGGCGGCATTGGTGTAGTTGACGAGGTATTCGTGGGCGACGCGGTTGTTCTGAATCGCGTAGCTGATGACGCCGCCGAGAAATGCAATGTCGCTGCCGGCGCGAATCTGGCAGAACAGATCGGCCTGCGACGCGGTGCGGGTGAAGCGCGGATCGACCACGATCACACGAGCGTTGCGGTTGCGCTTGGCCTCGACTACCCACTTGAATCCGCAGGGATGGTTCTCGGCCGGATTGCCGCCCATGATCAACATCATGTCGGCATTCTTGATGTCGATCCAGCCGTTGGTCATCGCCCCGCGTCCGAAAGTTGGTCCCAAACTTGAGACCGTGGGGCCGTGTCAAACCCGCGCCTGGTTTTCCAGGCGCACCACCCCCATCGAACGCATTGTCTTCACAACCAGGTAATTGAACTCGTTGGTATCGGTGCAGCCGCCGCTGAAGAAGAGCTGCTCGCAGCGGTTGACGGTATTGCCCTTCGCGTCGGTCTCCATGAAACTAGCGTCGCGAATGGTTTTCGTCTTGCGCGCGATCTCGTCAATGGCCTGGTCCCAGGAGATGTCTTCCCAGTGGTCCGAGCCCGGACGCCTGGCCTGAGGCTTCAACAGGCGCCGCTCGTTCTGGATGTCCTGCTGCAGCGATGCGCCCTTGGGACAAAGCGTACCGCGGTTGATCGGGTGATCGGGATCGCCCTCCACATGCACCACCTGAGGCGTTACGTTCTTCGCCTTATCGCCGATGGTGTGGATGATGACGCCGCAACTCACCGAACAATACGGGCACGTGCTGCGCGTCTCCGTCGTACGCGAGATTTTCAGGCTATCGGCTTGTGCCAGAATAGGCCGTGCATCGAAACCGAAGACCGTGATCCCCACTGTGCCGGCGATGCCGGTCTTGAAGAATGCTCGTCTAGAAACGTCCATGCGGACCTCCAGCGCGAACGACGATTGTCAGAAAAACTAAAGTTTGCTGGTAAGAAGCGGCGTAATCGACACGCCGGGCAGAGGGAGCGGGAAAGAAGTGTAGATTGATGTTTCTCATGTCGTCAGCCGCCGGAGACGGGGCTACGAACTCGCATCTTGTTTGCCAAACCCGTAGGAGATTACACCGGCGCACGGCGGAGGGTCAATGCGAAAATGCACCGCGCCCGGCTGGAGATTGGAAAGAAATTTAGAAGCCCATCAGGTTGGGCTGGATCTTGCGATAGCCTTGGCCGGCGGCCCAGACGTCCAGGGCAATGGTGGCGATTTCGTCCACCTCGGGGACCATAAGTCCGTCGACCGTCAGGTCAAAGGACTTCAGATAATACTTGCAGGTTTCGCAAGCCTCCACGCGCACGCCAATTGGATCATCCGGCGAATAGCGTGGGAGCTTCGTATGGTCCACCTCGCCGCAAAGCGGGCAAAGCACTCTTCGAAACTCCCATTCCGTCAAACAGAACGAGCATGCAAGATGCCGCTTGCCGCCATCGCCCTCCGGCCGGAGCACGGCGAGTTGCGGCTTACTACAGCACACAGGACAGCTTGACCCGAAGGCTTCTGGAGGCAGGGAACATTGCGATGACAGGAACTCTGCGCAGGGCTGCAGCGCCACTCGGGCAAATAATGACTCAGCCTCGCTCAGGGAAAGCTGAGCTGCTTGCAGGAATTCAGTCAACACATGCCGTTGCTGCGATGCACCGGCAGTTGCGACTCGCTCAGCCTCGACGGCGAGCTTGGCGGGACCATGATCTCTGACCCTCTGCAGCACGGCCGGCAACCACTCCATGGCGAAAGCGACGTCCAATTGCTGCAGGAAGGAAGGTCCAGGCTGCGGCACTTGAGTTGCGCGAACGGATGCCTCTTCGTAGATGCGCCGCTGCAAGGCAAGTACGTGCTGCAAGAAGTTGAGCACCTCGGAGGTGGCCGGTTCACGTTCCCGCAATTCGACTGCCCGTCGAATACGCTTCTCCCAATTGACTTTGTGTATACGATGATTGGCGGCCGAAGACATGCCCGTCATCATAGCAGCCGTGACTTGGCCGTTCTTCGCTAGTGTCCCGAATTAGAAATTCGTTTCATAAGCCTGGGATTTGGGTCAGGGCACGGCTTCAGCCATGCCGAAACGCGCACCGCAAGAAAACATGGCCTTTAGGCCCTGCGGTGAAAGTCGAAGTCCCCAAAGAGTTCGTAAAGGAATCTGTGATTCAACACTCTAGAGCCGAATGCCTTGCGGCTGGTACTCAGATTGACTGCACCGGCAGAGTTAGCAGATCGTCAACCAGTCCGACCTCCTTTTGCACAAACGGCTCAGCATAACGCACTCCGGCGAGCAGGCCGTAACAACCTGCCATCGCGGCGATCCGCTCGCGAATTTCCGCGCGCTGTGGGAAGAGACCGCTGCCTGCGTCCTGGTCTTCATATTGCGAGCGGTAAGCCATCAGCGCGTCAAATCGCGTTTCGAACTGGGCAGAGATGTCGATTACAAATGTCGGACGCACATCGGCGTAAAGGCTGGCATAAACAACCTTGTACGGGCGATGCGGCGGCAGGCCGAGATCTAATTTCGCGAGTCCGGCGAGAAATGCAGCCTCGTAACCGAGCGGCGATGCGATGGCATGATCAGGATGGCGTGCCTGCCAGTACGGCAGAATCAGGACGCGCGGACGAAGCTGCCGAATGACGCGCGCGAGCTTCAGCCGGTTCTCGTACGTGTTCTCGACGCGGCCGTCGGGAATGTCGAGCGCACGCCGCCAGCCGACCTTCAGAATACGAGCAGCTTCGTCCGCTTCGCGGGCGCGATCTTCTACCGTGCCGCGCGTACCCATCTCGCCCTGCGTGAGGTCGAGAATGGCTGTGCGATGGCCGCGCTCGGCCATCTTTAGCAGCGTACCGCCGCAGGTCTGCTCGACATCGTCGCGATGTGCGGCAATGGCCAAAATGTCGGCACAGTAGTCTTCCGGCATTTGCCCCTAAAGCCTAACCGCGACGGTCACCCCATCGCGCAGCGGAATGATCGTGGTGAACCAATCGGGTGAAGCATAGAGCAACCTGTTGAATTCGACTATTGCCTCAGTCAGGCGGTCGGGCTCTCCCTTCGGCAATTCTGGATTCCCGGCGGCGTAGGCTACCCGGCCCTTCCACAAAGTATTGTCCGTGATGAAGAGACCGCCCTTGCGTACACGCGCTGCGGCCATCTGGAAGACGCGCGGATAATCCTGCTTGTCCACGTCGCAGAAAAGAACGTCGAACTGCTCTTTGCGCTCGGAAAGCAGTTCGAGCGCATCGCCGATGTGAACTTCAATGCGATTGGCGACTCCCGCCTGCTCAAAATACTGGCGGGCTTCATCGGCGTTCTTTCTGCTGCCATCGGTATAGCTAACTTTGCCGTTTGCGCCTACCGCCTTTGCCCACCATATCGTGGAGTATCCAATTGCTGATCCCATCTCGAAGACGGTCTTAGCATTGATGAGCGTGGCGTATTGGTACAGCACACGTCCCACCGCCGGACCGACGATTGGGATGTCGCGCTGCTTCGCCTGGCGCTCCATCTCCAGCAGCACCGGTTCCCGGGGTGGCAGCACGGCGTAAACGTAATTTTCTATCGGTTCGTAGGTTATGTTGGGCATAGAAGTAGCGTCCGCACTCAGCAGTCAGCACTCAGCAACTAGCACTCGGCACTTCGCACCGGCATTAGCACTGTGCACTTAGCACCTGGCACTTAGCATTTAGCACTTAGAACGTACTGAGCCTCTAGCAAGCTACTGAAAACCTCGGCATTCTACGTCGTTCAGGTAGAGCCGGCCTTCAGGCCAGCGTCTAGGCCCTTTATATTTGTCATCCCGAGGCGGCTTCAGCCGTCGAGGGATCTGCTGTTCCGACTTTGCCAGCGGCCTGCTAAATGCCAGCGTTTGACAATCTCGCCGAATACGCCCTCAACGTTGTTATTGCAAGATTGTCATCACGAGCGCAGCGAGGGATCTGCGTTCCTTTCGAGTTCCGAAAAACATTCCTCGCTCCCAAAACCTTGGTAATTACAACTTATCTCATAAATCGCTTTGTAACAGGGCACGACTTATGAGATAGCTAGTTGCTAATTGCTAGTCGCGAGTTGCTTTCTTACAGCGTCTCTCCCGGCTTCATCTCCAGCACCTCCGGCCCGCCGCTTCCCAGCAGTTTTTTCAGCTCCGCAGGCGTGCCGGTCAGCATTGGAAAGGTTCCAAAGTGCATCGGGATGACCGTCTTCGGCCGCAGCAGATTGCAGGCGTATGCCGCTTCGCGTGGGCCCATGGTGAAGTGATCACCAATGGGCAACAGCGCAATCTCGGGCGCGTATAACTCGCGAATGATCTGCATATCCCCGAAGACCGCGGTGTCACCGGCATGGTAGAGCTTAACGCCGCCGGGCAGCTCCAGCACATAACCGCAAGCCTCGCCGCCATAGACGATGCTGCCGTCGTCGTCCTGAATCCCGCAGGAGTGTACGGCGTTCACCATCGTGACCTTTACGCCGGCAATGGTTTGCGTGCCGCCTTTGTTCATCGGCGATATCTGTTTGGCGCCCTTTTTCTCCATCCAGCCGCAAAGCTCAAAAATGCCGACGACCGTCGGATTGAGCTGCTTGGCGATTCGCACCGCATCCCCGATGTGGTCAAAGTGGCCATGCGTGCAAAGCAGCACGTCGCATTTCTTTACGTCTTTCTCATTCTCGGGACAGAGCGGATTGCTCAACCAGGGATCGACGTACACGACGACTCCGTCTGCTGTCTCAATGCGAAACGTCGCGTGTCCCAGCCATGTCAGGCGATTTCCCTGCAGGTTCATGTCTTCCTCATGCAAATTGAATCCACGGAGTTAGAGCGAAGCAAGAGCTACTGGGTTTGCGAGTCGCGCCAACGTTTGTATCCGCCGGCCAGCGAGATGACATTGCGAAAACCCATTTTCTTCAAATTGACGGCGGCAAGAGCAGAGCGATTACCACCACCGCAGTAAAGCACCAGTTTGCGGTCCTTATCGGTGGTGATTTGCTCGATGTTGACCTCCAGAATACCGCGCGGCATTGCGACAGCGCCGGGTATGTTTCCCTTGGCGTGTTCGTCGCGCTCGCGTACATCGACGAGAATGAAATCCTCGCCCGACTGCTGCATCTGTTTCAGTTGGTCCGGGCTGATCTCGGTGATCTGCGCGCGGGCTTCGTCCACCAGTTGCTTGAACTCAGGCAAAGGCATCGCACACCTCTCTCGCAGGGATGAATTCTATTGGGAGATGAGGATACGCCGCAAGTTGTGGATGCGAGTTGAGTCCGGCCACTCGTTGAAAGCGGCTGTTATCATGAGTGCCAAGAGTTCCTGCGCAATGTCATCCGTCTCCGCACAACCGCTGGTGTCCTCGACGCTCGACTCCTACCTGCTGGAAGTTGCCGACGCCGTAAACACCACGCTGGACTTGAACACCCTGCTGCAGCGTGTAGCCGAGATGCTGAAGCGCTTCATCGACTATGAGATCTTTGCCATCCTGTTGCTGAACGAAAAAACACAGGAGCTGCGAGTACGGTTCCAGGTCGGCCATCCGCCCGAAGTGGCCGAGCGGATACGAATCAAAGTAGGGCAAGGTGTCACCGGTCAGGCGGTGCAGCGCCGCGAAGCCGTCCTGGTAAACGATGTCGCCGCGGAACAAAACTTCATTAATTCCGCGCCCGGGGTACGCTCCGAGCTGGCCGTTCCGCTGATCGTCAAGAATAAAGTTATCGGCGTGATCGATGTCGAAGCCGACCAGCCGGGAGCCTTCACGGAAGAGCACAAGCGGCTGATGACGCTGTTCGCCTCGCGCATCGCGGTCGGAATCGAGAACGCTCGCCTGTACACTCGCGTGGCGCGGCAGGCGCGGCAGCTCACGCTACTCACCGAGATTAGCCGCGAACTGACGTCCATACTGAATGTCGATCAGTTGCTGAGGCGCATTGCCGACCTGCTGACCCGCATCATCGACTACCAGATGTTTTCGATCTTGCTGCTCGATCCCAGCGGGGCGGTTTTGCAACACCGCTTCTCCTTGCGCTTCAAAGAAAGCGTGCAATTGAAGCACGAGATTCCATTGGGGCGCGGTCTTGTTGGTTACGCCGCTGAGCACGGCGAGGCGGTGTTGGCACCCGACGTCAGCAAAGATCCCCGCTACATTTCCGCGAATCCGGAAACGCGCTCCGAGCTCGTCATGCCCCTGATGTATAAAGACAAGGTGATCGGCGTGCTTGATATCGAGCACACACGACGCGGCTATTTCAACGAAGATCACGTCCGCATCATGACCACCATGGCCGCGCAGGTCGCCATCGCGATTGAGAACGCGACCTTGTACGAGCGCATTGCCCGCCAGGAAAAAGCGCTGGAGCAGGATTTGGCGCTCGCTCGCGAGCTGCAGTTCCGGCTGCTGCCGCAAAAGTTGCCGGTCTTCAAGAATGCCGAGGTCGCTTCACTGTTCGTGCCTGCTCGCCAGATCGGCGGAGACCTCTATGACTTTTTGAAGTACAGCGGACATGGCGTAACCGGAATTGCCGTGGGCGACGTGAGCGGCAAGGGCGCGCCGGCTGCGATCTACGCCGCGCTGGTCAGCGGAGTACTTCGTTCACATGCGATGGAAGAACCAGACGCTGCAGGCATGCTGGAAGCAGTCAATCTGTCGCTGGCCGAGCGTCCCATCGACGGGCAGTACGTCTCGATGATCTATGCGATCTGGCACGATGATGAACGGCGGCTGCAGCTCGCCAACTCGGGGCTGCCGCGGCCAATTCATTGTCACGATGGCAAGGCTAAGGAAATCGAGGCCACCGGGCTGCCGATCGGGCTCTTTCCCACAGCTACTTATGACGAGTTCACTCTCCGCGCGACCCCCGGCGACGTATTTCTCTTCTTCAGCGACGGAATTCTGGATGCCACCAGCTCGAAGGGGGAAATGTTCGGGCGCACGCGTCTGGCGCAAGTCGCGCAGGCCAAGGTGCATCTCGGCGCGCAGGAACTGGTGGACGCGATCTTCACCGCTGTTTCCAGTCATGCTGAGGCCGTGGAAGCGTTCGACGATCAGACCATCGTTGCCCTGAAGGTGAAAGGACCTGCTGCCAGGAAGTGAAACGCCATTATCCGCAGCGCCCTCCTGGGTTCACCTACGTCAACGTTCCCGAACGCAGCGGCAATCGTGAGCTGCACGCAGAGGGCATCGCAGTTACTAAGCTGGCCATGCGATTTGGAACGCCGCTGTATGTGTACTCGAGCGCAACCATTCGCGAGCGATACATCCACTTTGACGCGGCCTTTCGCGGCTGCGAACACACGATCTGTTACTCAGTGAAGGCCAATTCCAATCTCTCCATTCTGCAGTTGCTGGGAAAGCTGGGAGGGGGATTCGACATCGTCTCCGGCGGCGAGCTGCAGCGGGTCATGGCGGCCATTCCCGGGGCTACAGGCAAAGTGGTCTTCTCCGGCGTCGGCAAGCAGGCGGAAGAAATCGATCAAGCGCTCCGGACGGGCATTCTGCTGTTCAATGTGGAGAGCGCAAGTGAACTCGAGTTGCTTGCCTCACGCGCCGCCTGTCTCCGCAAAACCGCGCCCGTTGCGGTGCGCGTGAATCCCCACGTGGAAGCAAAGACGCATCCCTACATCGCAACCGGTCTGCACAAACATAAATTCGGGGTTCCGTGGCGGGATGCGCCGGAGCTGTATCGCCGCGCAGCGAGCGTACGCTGGTTGAAGCCGATCGGCGTGAGCGTGCATATCGGCTCGCAAATCACCGATGTCGCTCCCTTCACCGAGGCAATGAAGCGCGTGGCCGCACTGGTGCGGGCTTTGCGAGGCAACGGCTTGGAAATCCGCTATGTGGATGCCGGCGGCGGGCTGGGCATCCTCTACGATCAGAGCACGAACGACTTTTCCGCGCGGGTTCGCAGCTATGCGAAAGCTGTGATGCAGCCGCTCAAAGACCTTGGCCTGCATCTACTGCTGGAGCCGGGACGGGCGATTGTGGCGCCGGCCGGTGTCCTCGTCACCAAGGTTCTATATCGCAAGCGTAATGACGGCAAGCAGTTCATTGTGGTGGACGCCGCGATGAATGACCTGATTCGTCCGTCGCTGTATAACGCCTATCATGAGATTGTGCCAGTGGCTATCGCGGCACGCCGGCAAAAGGTCGAGAAGGCCGACGTTGTCGGCCCGGTGTGCGAGAGCGGCGACTTCTTCGCGCGTGGCCGGGAGATCGCCGGCTCCGGCGATGGCAGCTTGCTAGCAATACTCGACGCCGGCGCTTACGGGATGTCGCTGGCCTCCAATTACAACAGCCGGCCGCGAGCAGCCGAGGTACTGGTGCAAGGCCGTCGTGCGCGGCTCATCCGCAGGCGAGAGTCTATCGACGATCTGCTGGCACCAGAGCGCGTATAGGTTGGCACTTCCGTTGTCAGGTGCGACATCCACTTCCGTCGCACAGAATTAACTGTCTTGATCTCCATTATTTTGCCGATTGCGTTCATAGCCACTTTTGGCCTATGCTCACAGTCCGACTGGGGAGAGCCCATGCAACCAAATCAATATGACGCAGCCACTTCCACTGCAGTCTGCCTCTGGTGTTATTCCCAATATCTGAAAAGCACAAGCCGGGCCCGTGATGGACAAAACTTCTGCTCCAAGAAGTGTGAATATGAAGCGCGCTACTGGCTGCACGAAAGCATGAAGTCCGAAGGTGACTAACCGGGCGCGGCATTCGCCGCGCCCTTACCTTTATCGCTGGCCCCATTTCAACTTGTTGCGCAAAGCATCGAAGAACGTCCGGCGCATCCGCATCAGTTGCACGTTATGTTCTGCCCGGCGGCATGCGAGCCGGTCACCCTGCTGGACGGGCATTCCCACTTGGCCATCGATGCTGAGGTAGGCTTCTTCAGCGCCCGTTTCAATCCGCAGTTCAATCTGGGCTTTGTCAGTGACGACAAGCGGACGATGCGTGAGCGCATGCGGGCACACCGGCGTCAGGACAAAAGACTGTACGCTGGGCATGAGCACGGGACCGCCGGCGGCGAGGGAGTAAGCCGTCGATCCGGTAGGTGTCGAGATGATCACGCCGTCAGCCTTGTAGCTGAAGACGTATACCCCGTCGATCAGCAGATCGAAATCCACGAGCCGCGAGATGGCGCTCTTGTTCACCACCACATCGTTTAGCGCGAAATGATGGCCGATGGTTTGACCGTCGCGAAATACCGTGCAGTCCAGCACCGAGCGCTGCTCGCTGGGACAATGCCCCGCGTCAACTGCCTCCAGCGTGGAATACATCTCCTGCAGCGGAACCTCGGTAAGAAATCCCAGCGAGCCCAAATTGACCGCCAGAATTGGCACGCCCTCATGTGCCACCGCCCGCGCGGCGGACAGCAGCGTGCCATCACCTCCCAATACCAGCGCGAAATCCGGGTGTTTGGCGCCAATTTGCGGACGGGGCACCACTTCCTCGCCGTCGGTATATTGCGCAGTTTCCTCGTCGAGATAAACCTTGTATCCATGGTGCCGGAACCATAGGAGCAAGTCGGGCAGTATCGCCGTCAACTCTGGTTTCGATGGTTTGGAAAGGATGGCCGCGGATTTCATCGGATTGGGCAATTATTCACCAAGGAAGGCATGAAGGTCATGGGGTTGGTTCCCAACGTAAAGACACAGAGCGAGAGGCAAAGCTCTTTGCGAAATTGACATTGCGAAGCCCTGTGCCTCCCTGCTAAGACAATATTGTCGCACCCTAAAGGAAGCGGGCGTGCAGCAAGAACTCACGGTTTCCTTCAGTGCCCAGGATTGGCGATTCGATAATGTCAACTTGCGCGCCTCCAAGCGCGCCGACTGCACGCTTGACCCTCTGGACCGCGCTCTGTTGCGCCTCCACATCGCGCACGATTCCGCCTTTGCCGACGTGTTCACGTCCGACTTCAAATTGCGGCTTCACCAGCACAACCAGCTCGAAATCCACCGTCGAGTTGCGCACCGCAGCGACCACCGGCGGAAGCACCAGCGTAGCAGAGATGAAAGACACATCCATAGCGACGAAACTGACAAGAGCAGGTTGCTCGTTCTTCCAGAGCTGTTCCGCGGCCAGATAACGTGCGTTGGTTTTTTCCAGCAACCGCACGCGTGGATCGCTGCGCAGCTTCGCATCCATCTGTCCATGGCCTGTATCGATGGCGATCACCTGTGCCGCACCCGCCTGCAAAAGGCAATCGCTGAAACCGCCGGTAGAGGCTCCGACATCCAGGCAGATTTTGCCTCTGACGTCGATGCTCCAGTGTTCCAGAGCACGCGCCAGCTTGAGTCCGCCGCGACTGACAAAAGGCAGTTCATTGC
The DNA here is from genome assembly GCA_963821995.1 of uncultured Acidobacteriaceae bacterium. Taxonomy (GTDB): domain Bacteria; phylum Acidobacteriota; class Terriglobia; order Terriglobales; family Acidobacteriaceae; genus Bog-257. The sequence continues at coordinate 240,645 of CAWGFZ010000001.1, forward strand.
CGAGGATGCGAATGGCGGCGTTGGGCGCGACGCTGGCACCGGCTTTCTCCAGCTTTTGTTCGTCAACTAGGACTCTGCCGGCGAGAATCAGCGCCTGCGCCCGCTCACGAGAAGGAACCAGACCGCGCTCCACCATCAACTTGTCGAGCCGCAACTTCACCGCGCCAGACTAGCACGATGGAATTGCCGCCGCGCGACACCTGGCTGCAGGCATGAACCCGGTTCGCACCCGCCGCAGTGCAAACAGTTAGAAATTTCGAATGCGCTGCAACTTAGGACGTATGTGCGTTCCTTTTCCACAGCCTTATGCACAATTTTGTTGAAAACCCGTTCGCGTGCGCGCCCGCCAATGGTATCCAAGGATTCCTGAAGCGTTATTTGAGCTGCGATACAATTGCCGATTCGCAGCCAGGCTCAAATGTCTACGAAGACGAGTACGAGAAAACAGAACCCCGCGCAAAGCGCTGGCGCGACAGCGGCGGCCACGCCCCCAACGGAACATGCAGCGAATGGCAACGGCCGTTCGCTATCGAGTGCCGACACATTGCGGCATCTTTTTGCGTCTTTGCTGAGATGCCGTCGGGTGCTCGAGCATCTTCAGCAGACAGCCTCGGCCGATATCGTTTCGCCAAGGTACGACGTTGCCATCGGCCACGAGGCTGTTGTCGTCGGCGCGACAATGGAGCTTCGCGCCGAAGACACTGTCGCCGCCTCGCGCAGTAATGTCATTGCGCACGTCGCGAGGGGAGTTCCTTTGCCAACAATATTGAGAGCGTCTGAAGATAAAGCGCCGGCGACCGGGGACGCCCTCAACTTTGCAACAGGCATGGCGCTGACGCACAAGCTGCAAGGCAGGCAAAATGTTTCGGTCGCACTCTGCGGGCCGGTGAATAGCAGCCTCGACGCCTGGAACGACGCGCTGAAGTTTGCCGGAGCTCACAAGCTGCCCCTTGTCTATGTTGTGGAGAGCGGGGGAGCGGGAGAGCACGCTGCGAACGCTCATCCGGCCTATCTAGAGCGGATCAGCTTCGTGGCTCGGAATTACAGTTTTCCGGGGATCATCGTCGATGGCCAGGACGTGGTTGCGGTCTGGCGCGTGGCGCACGAGTCTATTCATCGCGCGCGAAATGGATCTGGTCCCACGCTTATCGACTGCCGCATGGATCCCGGTCGCGACCCGCTGCAACACCTGGAACACTACATGAGAAAGCGGAATGTGTGGCACGAGGGCTGGCGCGAGGCCCTGGGCAAGGAATCTCTTTAGTGATTCCGCCCAGGTGATCGCCGGGGCGGTGGGCCGCGCCGATAAAACAAAGCCGGCGAATTTGCTCGCCGGCTTCATCTCACTGCTCGGGCTGATGCTAGTTTTCCAATGCCGCGACAGCCACTTGCGATTCCTGCTTCACAATGACCTGGCTTAGCTCCTTGGCGCCGTAGTCGAAGCCGCGATCGAAAGCCTTTAAGTTTAGATCCCGATAGGCTTCGGGAACGGAAGCGGCAACCGCTTTGCGCAAGGCATCCGGATCCACAGCTTGCGACACCGCGCCGAAGAAGCCGACCATCACAATGTTCAGCACCATCTTCTTGCCCAGTTCCTCGGCAATGCGCGTGGCCGGAATGCTGTAAACACGCACGCCCACTGGAAGCTCGGCAATGCGTACCAGATCTTCTTCGATGATCAGAGTGCCATTGTCCTTGATCTGCGGACTGAATAGCGTGTATGCCTCCTGCGACATCACGACCAGAATATCGGGGCGTGTGACATAGGGGTACAGCACCGGGCTGTCGGACAGGATGACCTGCGCGCTGCAAGCGCCGCCGCGCGCCTCCGGCCCGAAGCTCTGCGTCATGGTCGAATAGCCGGCCTGGTAAATGCAGCCGGCTTTGCCGATGACAACCGCAGAGAGAATCACTCCCTGCCCGCCAAATCCCGCAATGCGGATTTCTGTTACTGGCATGAGCACGCCTCCGATTCCACGTAGTCTTCGCCTAAAGCGTCGGCCAGGCTGTCGTGCATCAGACCGCCGTAGTCGCTGCGCTCACGGTCCACGAACTTACCCACCACGATCTCGCCGCTCTTGGTCAGCCCCACCTCGCTGGTGGGTGCGCCGTTGCGAACTTTGCTGACCTGCTTGTAGAACTTCATAGTGTCGAGCCCGTCGCCCATCTTGTTGCGGCGTTGATAAAGCGTCGGGCAGGGCGACATCACCTCGATAAAGCTGAACCCCTTTTTGGCGAACATCTCTTCCATCGACCGGGCAAGCTGCCGAACGTGAAAGGCCGTCCAGCGCGCCACGTAAACCGCTCCTGCGGCCTCAACCAGATACGGCAGATTGAAGGCCGGATCGTAGGTGCCGTAAGGGTTGGTCGAAGTGATTACCGCTCCCGGGGTGGTAGGCGCCGTCTGACCACCGGTCATGGCATAGATCAAATTGTTCACGCAGACAACTTTGATGTCCACGTTGCGGCGCGCGGCGTGGATCAGGTGATTGCCGCCGATCGCAAACAAGTCGCCGTCACCCGAATAGACAACGACGTTGAGCTTGGGATTCGCCAGCTTCAGCCCGGTGGCAAACGGGATCGCTCGGCCGTGCGTCGTGTGGTATGAGTCCAGGTTGACGTATCCGGCCACGCGTCCCGTGCAACCGATGCCGGAGACAATGGCCAGCTTCTTGATGTCGACTTTGGCCTCAACCAGCGCGCGCGCAAAGGAATTGACGCTGGTGCCGATGCCGCATCCCGGACACCAGATATGCGGAATGCGGTCCATGCGCAGGAACTGCTCGACGGGATTCTGGGGGGTTGCCAGGGTCGCTTCGCTCACTGCGTCACCTCCAGGATGGCTTTAAGAATGTCTTCGGGCTTATGAACGCTGCCGCCGGCGTGCGGCACCAGGCGAACCCGAGCTTTTCCGGCAGCGGCGCGCTCGACTTCGCGCACCATCTGGCCGAGGTTCAGCTCCGGGACGACCAGCGCTTTGACCTTTGCGGCGATGTTTGCAATTTGTTTTGCCGGGAAGGGCCATGCGGTGATCAGGCGGAACTTGCCGACCTTGACGCCTTTCTGTCGCGCCATATCGATGGCCCGTTGCGCCACGCGAGAGGTGATGCCGTAGCAGACCACGACCACATCCGCGCCTTCGATTGCCTCTTCCTCGTAGAGCACGATCTTGTCGGCGTTCTTCGTGATCTTTTCGACTAGCCGCTTCACCAGTACGTCCTGCACCGCCGGCCGCATGTCGGGATAACCCCGTTCGTCATGGGTCAAGCCGGTAACGTGAACGTTGTAACCTTCGCCGGGGCGCGGCATGTCGGGGACCAAGTCTTCGCCCGGCTGGTATGCGAGATATTCTTCCGGAGGCAGAGTGGTATAGCGACGGGGCTCGATTTCGATCTGTTCAGCTGGTGGAATGACAACCTTCTCCGTCATGTGACCGACCACTTCGTCCATCATGACGAACACCGGGCAGCGGTACTTCTCGGAATAGTTGAAGGCGGTGATGGTCAGGTCGAAGCACTCCTGCGGAGAGTTGGGACAGAGCGCGATGATCTCGTAATCGCCGTGCGAACCCCAGCGCACCTGCATCATGTCCTGCTGCGCGGGGAGGGTCGGCAAGCCTGTGGACGGTCCGCCGCGCTGCACGTCGACGAAGACGCACGGCGTCTCGGTCATGACCGCGTAGCCGATGTGCTCCATCATCAGTGAAAATCCCGGTCCGGAGGTCACGGTGAACGCCTTGGCCCCGCCCCACACCGCGCCTTGCAGCGTGATCGAAGCGGCCAGCTCGTCTTCCATCTGGATGAAAACTCCGCCGACGGTGGGAACGCGTGAAGCAAAGCGCTCCACAACTTCCGTCGAAGGGGTGATGGGATAACCTGACGAGAAGCGTGCCCCCGCGGCCAATGCGCCTTCACAGCAGGCGTGATCGCCGTCGAGAAAATGTGTGCCGGTGAGTACACCGGCAGGATCAGCATGCATCTTGTGCCTCCTTCACCTCATCGGTGGCAGGCGCAGCGCTGACCGTCTCAGCCGAAACCTTCTCGGTGGCTGCTTTTGGCGGCGCGGGCTGCTTGAATCCGAAGATTGCGAAATCGGGGCAGTACATGCCACACAGATCGCAGCCGCTGCACTTCTCCGGATGGACCATGTAGGGAGTGTGATATCCCTTGGCGTTGAAGGCGGACGACAGAGCTAAAACATGCGTGGGACAAAACTCCACGCAAAAACCACAGGCTTTACATCGTTCGACAACGATTTGCACGGAACCTTTGGCCATTGCTTGCCCTTTCTGTTGCGGGACCGTCGAAGGAACTTGGAGGTACCTAGCGATTCGCCATCCCACCTCGCACCCCATCGCGCGCAAAACCGGCGCGCGCCGAGGGCCCCGCTACCTGGAATTACGTTGCGGCTGAGGCGGCTCACCCCGTACCGAACGATAGTTCGATTCTTGACCAGCCACCGCCCAAGGCGAAGTGATGGGGGTCACATGGCAATGTGAGGTTGGGCACTCCGGAGCAGCCGCGAGAAATAGTCAAGGACGTTGGCTGGCGCTATTCGGTTGACAGCGCACAGCTGCGAAAATTAGGGTGAGAAACAGTTGACCGGGGGACGCTTGGCCATGACCGGAATACAGTTCATCACTGACGCAAAGGGCCGCAAGATGGCGGTGGTAGTCGACCTGAGGAAGCACCGGGCGCTCTGGGAGGACATCGAGGACGGCCTGATTTCGGAATCGCGCCGCAAGGGAAAGTCGGTCCCTTACGAGGAATACCGCGCCAGCCGCCTGAAGCGCAATCGCCCACGTGCTTAAATACTCTCTCGCAATCAAGCAGTCGGCGCAAAAGGAATTGGATGCGCTGGACGATACGCTGTTCACCCGGATCGATCGTAAGATTCTGGCCTGGCTGACGACCCACGCCCCGCAGGATGCAAAAAGCTGAAGGGTTACAAAGACCAATGGCGCATTCGTATGGGTGATCATCGGGTCGTCTACACAATCGGCATGCCATCAAAACCGTGACCATCACGCGCGTCGCCCACCGGCGCGAGGTGTACGAGCGATGACGGCAATAACCTCGCCCTAGGAACGCTCCCACCCAAGGAACTGGACCAATTGGCCGCTCAGTGGGCGATTCCCTACCTGCCTATCCACTGCAGCCGCAGCGCCTTTTCCTTCGCAGCCATATCACGCAACTCGGGATCGCCGGTCGCCAGCGGCGCGTCCTGCAGGATTGCCGTGGCGGCGGCGAGGCCGTCAGCGTAAGAAATCGCATGTCGCGCCTTGAGCGTGGCCGCCAGCATGCAGCCCACGCATCCAGAATTGGGTCTCTCATCGGACTCGAGCTGGGTCCTTCGCGAACTCGGCCTTGCGGTCCTCCCGCATCATCTTCTCCGCGTCGACTCCGGCAAGAGAACCCTGCAATTTATCCAGCGGGCGCGCTTGCGCCTCCATGTAGGCGCGAAGGATCGCGTTTATGCGGGTTTGATAGCCGGGCCCGTTGCGTAACCAGTCCAGGAGATCAGCATCGAGCCGAATGGTCACGACCTTCTTGGGCCGCGGTAGAACCACCTTGGCTCCGCGCCAAAATTCCGCGTCAGTGGGCTCTATGTCCGGATCTTCAGCGATCGAGGCGCCGATCTCATCGTCGGTCATAGAACGAAACTTTTTCCAATTCGTCCTGAGTTCAGCCGGCTCGCCCTCCGATTTCTTGCCAAAACGTCCGGCGCTGATGCGGTGCCGATCGCCACGCCGAGATGATGTGCCGCTCTTCATTATGGCGCTCCGTGTAAATTACCGTCGTCTCAATGCCATCAACTAAGCCAATCGCGTAAATCCGAACTTCTCCGTAATCGAAACGATCGTCTTCTTTCTCAACTGTCGGCCCCTCAAAGATGCGCACGGCATCCTTGAAGGCAAGGCCGCGCCGCCTCACATTAAGGTTGTTCTTCGCGACATCCCATGTGAAACGCATCTCTATATTTACATATTGTATTTACGCAAATCAAACCCTATGCGCCACACTGCTCAGCGGTTCAGCTTCCTCGCCTGGCAGGCGTCCACGACCTTGGTCGGATCGATGGCATCCGAATCCAGTTGCATCTCTATCACCTTGCCGTCCTTGTCGATCAGGTAATTCACCCGGCGAGCCGCTTTGTACTTGGGATTGTAGAGCCCGTATTCCTTGGTTACGTCGCCGCCCCAATCGCTAAGCAACGGGAAGGTGATTCCGATTTGTTCCGCCCATGCTTTATCGGCGAAGGGCGAATCCATGCTCACACCCAGGACCTGGGTGTCGGCGGCTTCCAGCTTGGCAAGGTTCTGCTGGAAGGCCTGCATCTGCTTGGCTCAACCGCCGGTGAAAGCGAAGATGTAAAAGGCCAGGGCGACATTCTTCTTGCCGCGGAAATCGTGCAGCGAAACTTCTTTGCCGTTCTGGTCCCGCAAGGTAAAGTCGGGCGCGACATCGCCGACCTTGACCTTCGGTGCCGGCATCTCGCTGGGCTTGTCGGCAGCAAAGCCCGGCGAAGACAGCGATCCGCCGAGCAGCAGTGCTAGCAAAAGCTTCCTCATTAAGCCTCTCCTCTCCATATTTCGTGAAACCCCAATGGCGTGTGTCTGACATTGTCCCATTGCCGCGCCCAGATTGCCACGGGCGTTCTGTCAAGTGCATTTTGTAGTTTGTGGCACACCCGCTTCCATTTCGGAACGTGGGTCAAAGGCCACCCCACTTTCCCAATTGCGGAAGCCGTCTCCTACGAGATACATTGAATGAGTATTCATTCGGCGCGCAGCGCCAGCGCTTGCAGACACTTTAGGCGCGAGTCTCTCAGGCGGACGACAAGTTGCACGTGGGAAAACCCGATCACAACTTTGCTTCTCCGGCAGATACCGTCGCCGCTCCCGTAAACCGGAATGCGGACAAGTACCAGCGCATCCTGGATGCGGCCGTCGCGGTGTTTGCCGAGAAAGGCTTCTTCACCTCGCGCGTCGCTGATATTGCCGACCGTGCCAATGTGGCCGATGGCACCGTCTATCTGTATTTCAAGAGCAAAGAAGAGATCCTGATGACGGTCATCAATACGGCCTTTGACGCATTTATGACCCTGGCGCGCACCGAACTGAAGAAGCTGCCTGATCCGGCAGAGCGACTCCGCAGGCTGGCGTTTCTGCACCTGGACGCGCTCGGCTCGAATCGCGATCTGGCGGTTGTTTTCCAGATGGAGCTGCGGCAAAGCACGCGTTTTCTTTCCGAGTTCTCCCACCAGCATATGGTCGAGTACCTGGGCTTGGTGCGCGAAGCCATCGTCAATGGGCAGGCCAGCGGCATTTTCCGCCGCGAGATGTCGGACAAGTTTGCCGCCAACTGTTTTTTTGGTGCCTTGGATGAGATGGTCACGTCGTGGGTGTTGAGCGGCCATGACTACCAACTCAGGAACCTCGCGGATGTGGTGGTCGAGATTTTCTTGAACGGCATGCGGACGAAGTAAGCAGCCATGAGTCTTCGCACCCTCAATGACGTTTTCTTAACGCTGGTGAAGCGCAACAGCGACCGGGTGATGCTGACCCGCAAAGGCGCGACATGGCAAACCATCTCCGCTCGCCAGTTGCAAGGCTGGGTGTATGCGACGGCGCGCCAACTGCAGGCCTGGGGCATCGGCAAAGGCGACCGGGTTGTCATCCTGAGCGAAAACCGTCCGGAATGGGCGATTACCGACTTTGCCTGCCTGCTTCTTGGTGCGGTCGATGTTCCCATCTACGCAACCCAAACCGCGGAGCAATGCCTGTTCGTTTTGCAGAACTCGGAAGCGCGCATTGCCTTCGTCTCCACCCGGGAGCAGTATGAAAAGCTCGCCGGCATCAGCGAGAAAGCGGCTCTCGAGAAGATTGTCATCATGGACGACGCGCCGGAGATTGCAGAGGCTGTCCCGATGCAATCCTTCTTACGCGCCGATGCCGAGGGAGATGATCCTCAGCTGGACGCGATTGGCGAACGCATCGAGCCTGACGATCTGGCAACGCTCATCTACACCTCGGGCACGACAGGCAAGCCCAAAGGCGTGATGCTGACGCATGGCAATCTCGCGTCAAACCTGAGTGTCTCGCTCGATATGTACGACCTCGACAAGGATGACCTTTGCGTGTCGTTCCTGCCGCTCTCACATGTTACTGCGCGGCATCTGGACTATGCGTTGTTCAATGCGGGCGTGCCGCTGGCGTACTGTCCCGTGATCGAGCAACTGCCGCAGGTGATGAAGGAAATTCATCCCACGCTGATCGTCGCCGTGCCTCGGGTGTACGAGAAGGTTTACAACCAGGTGCAGAACAAGGCGCACGGGATCAAGCGCATGCTCATCCGGTGGGCGTTATCGGTCGGCGCCAGGAATCGCGACCCGATTCTTCGCGGGGAGAAACCTGCATCGCTTTCCTGGAAGTTGGCCAACGCCCTGGTGTTTTCCAAGATTCGCGAAGGGCTTGGGGGACGCGCGCGCATGTTTATCTCCGGCGGGGCGCCACTCGGCAAAGAACTCGCCACCTGGTACGCCGATGTCGGCATCCGCATTCACGAAGGCTATGGGCTTACCGAAACATCTCCCGTAATTGCATTGAATAATCCGGACAATCATCGGCTGGGCACGGTAGGCAAGCCAATGTCCAACATTGAAGTTCGGCTCACCGAAGATGGCGAGCTGCTGGTGCGCGGCCCCTCGGTCTTTAAGGGATATTGGAGGATGCCGGAAGAAACTGCCGCAGCGTTCGATGAAGACTGGTTCAAGACCGGGGACATCGCCCGCATCGATGAGGACGGCTACGTTTCGATCACCGACCGTAAGAAGGACCTGATCAAAACGTCCGGCGGAAAGTTCATCGCACCGCAACCGATTGAAGGCTCGCTCAAGGTAAATCAGTATGTCAGCGAGGCGGCGTTGATTGGCGAGAAGCGGCGCTTTCCTGCCATGCTCATCATTCCCAGCTTCGACGAGCTGGAGAATTGGGCCCGGCACCACGGCGTGAAGTTCGCCTCGCGCAAGGAGCTGGTCAAATCGCACCAGGTGCAATCTCTGTACCAGGGAATTGTGGAAGAGCTCAACAACAACCTGGCGCAGTTCGAGAAGCTGAAGAAGGTGCTTGTGGTTCCTGACGAGCTCAGCATCGCCGAGGGAACGCTGACGCCAAGCATGAAGCTGCGCCGCCGACACCTTATCGACCGCTACAAGAAGGAAATCGACGCGCTCTACGCCGAGTCGGAATCGCACCAGCGCAGCGCGACTTCGGCGAAGCGATAAAGCCCTCCTGATAGGCGTAAAGAAAACGCTGACCGTGGTTGCGGTCAGCGTTCACCCCTCGACGGATGAAGAAGGCTCGGAGCCGGTTCGCGACGAGTGCTATCCGGTCTACAGGTCCGTCCGCCCAAACAACGGGTCTAATTCGCGAAATACCGGGCCACTGCTAACTCCCCATTGTTCCCGATGGCAACGATCTTTCCGTCGGTCTGTATCAGTAGGCCGGAGACCACCGCCTGACTAACCAGGCCGCCGTCGTTGGCAAAGGTGGTATCCAGATCGCCGTTGGAATCGAGCCGGGCCAAGCCGCCTGTAACCGGCGTGCCGTGAGCGTTGGTGATGCCGCCCACTACGATTTGCCCGTTCGATTGCAGAGCGATTGCCTGCGGCTCGTTTTCCGTGTTGCCACCGAAGGTGAAGTTAGTGGAACTGAAGGAAGTATCCACGACCCCGGTTTCGAGGAAACGCTTCGCTTTGACGTCAGTGTGGAGGTGGCCGCCGGTACTAACAGTCTGGGCCACAACATAGTCACCGTTCGGCTGAAAAACGACCGGGGAACAGCAACCCGTTCCCGACTGGCTGTTAACCGCAGCCAATGTTCCCGGCGTTACTGTGGCCTGCAGCACCCCCGTGGAGCTGAATTCCACCGATGAAGGTGCATCGCCACCCACGACCAGGTAGGAACCGTTGGACAGCTGCGCGAGCGCCGCGGGCGAAGCCGCTTCAGTGGTCTCCTCCACAATCCCACCCGTGCCGAACGTGGTGTCTAGGCTGCCGTTGGCGTTGTACCGCACTAGCACCGTCTGGCCCGACTCGTGTTTGTTAACCCCATCCACAAACCCGCCGACCAGTATCTGGCCGTTGCTTTGCACCAAGACAGCGGAGGGCGCGGGAAACGGTCCGCTGATACCGGTCGTCACCAAGCCGTCTGTACCAAAGGTGGCGTCCAGCTGGCCGTTGGGCGTGAACCGCGCTATGGCAAACTCTTGTGCCCCATCAAAGGTAAGAGATGCCGTCCCCACAACTACGATGTCGCCGTTGGATTGTACCGTCATGGCAGTCGGGCTATTGAAGCCGTCGGTGATGAATGACGCCTCGGTTATACCGATCTCGGTCCCGTTCGACGTGAGCCGCACCAGAGCAAAAACCTCCCCGGAGGCCTCTTCGGTGAGCCCGGTGACCACTGCGATGTCGCCGTTGGACTGCTCGATGGCGGTCAACGGGCTGACGCTCCCGCCGCTCCCGGCGAGGTTGATGGTTACCATTCCACCTGTGCCGAAGGTTGTGTCCAGGCTACCGGGATGGCCGATAACCTGAGCTTGTGCAAAGTTGACACCAAACATGAGGGCAATTGCCAATAGTCCGGTGATTGTAAGTAATGTGCCGTTCCTCATTGTTTTTCCTTTTTATTTTGTCCGGCCCTTCAAAGGCGATATCGCACGCTCTTGGGCCGTAGTAAGAAAGGTACGTGCGCGAGGCTTGGCCGTTGTCAGCAAAATGTAACGGTTGTGTAGGTTTTCGGTGAAGAGGCTTTACGCCGTCCGGCCTTGTTCATTCGAAGCCTGGCCCGCCATTCTCTGACATGTGTTCTGCTTCTACTCGATCGGCTCGACCGCTATGGTCGGCCCGGCTGGCGCTTTGCGGTCGGGGCGCTGCACCAGGAGTGTGGCCGAGAGGACAATAACTATCCCAACAATTTGTACCGGCGTGACGAATTCTCTGAGGATCATCGCCGTCAGCAGGATCGCCCAAACCGGCTCAAGGCAGGCAGTGACAATGGCCCGCGTGGGATCGAGATGCTGCAAGCCTGTGAAATATAAGGCGAACGGAATGAGCATCGAGGTAATGGAGAAAACCAGCATGAACAGCCACTGACCGCGGCTGTAGTGCTGGGCGATAATTTTCCATGGTGGATTCACCAGCAGCCAGAATACGGAGGCGCCGAGCAGCGAATACACCAGTACCGTCCAGCGTTCATATATCTGCAGCAAATGCCGTCCATAGACGTTGTAGAAGGCGAAGGTGACGGCGCCCAGCTCGGCAGCAATCACTCCTATGGTGCTGAAGCGCACTCCGGAGATCGCGAGCCACGGAAAGTGACTGCGCCCGGCGACCTCGCCAACCGACAAGGCGCAACCAATTACTGCCAGAAACACGCCGCCGATGCGAAGCGCCGTTGGCCGTTGCAGTCCGCGCGCCAGCATATATAGCAGCACCCAAACTGGCGCGACATACTGCAGCACGATGGCAAGCGCTACCGTCGTCTTCTCAATTGCGAAATAGTAGAAATAGTTCGAACCGGCAAGGCCGATGACTCCCAACAAGAAGAACTGCGCCAGATGACGGCCGCGCAGACGAAGGGCGGAACGGTTCCTAAGCAGGAGAAGCGGCGTCAGGATCAGCAGTGCGATGGTGCTGCGGCTCTGCGCCAGAACCAGTGGGTCGATAGCACCGAGGACGTGCTTTCCGCCGGAGATTCTGCCCGTGAACATAGCGCGTCCCATTACCGCGGAAAATCCCCAGCAAAATGTGGCAGCGGCAATGTAGAGATATCCGCGAGCGGAATGAGGCTTACGGTTCAAGGACCTGGTCGAGACGTTCGGGATCGAAGCCGACGAGGATTTCATCGCCGATTACGACGGTGGGGGAGTCGAAGACCAGCAGACCTAATGCTTGTGGTCGTGCGGTTCGCGTTCGTGGTGTTCGTGCGCGTGATCGTGCGGACCGTGCTCGCCCTGGTGTTCGTGATCATGAGCTGCGGCATCGGAGCCATGGGCATGCTCGTGGGTATGGGTGTGGTCATGCTCATGGCTGTGCTGATGGGTGTGCTCGTGGGTGTGGGTCACGCCATCATGCGAGTGTTCGTGAGTGTGGGTGTGCTCGTGGGCGTGCTCATGCTTATGCGAATGCTCGTGCTTGCCTTCCATATTTACCCCTCTCAATCGGCCAGTGCACTTTGGCTGTGCGAAGAGCGCAGCACGCGATCGACTGTGTACGGCGCGCGTTTGGCCGGCTCATGGAAATGGCGGACTTGAAGCTCACCCAGCAGCCCTAGTGCGATCAACTGCACGCCCGCCACGATCAGCACCGCGGCGAAAACCAGCAGCGGCCCATGCTCATCCATCACATGCACGCCGTACAGGAGCTTCTCCCAAACCAACCACAACGAGATCAGTCCCCCGGCCAGCGAACTCAGCGCGCCGCAGGTACCGAAGAAGTGCAGCGGCCGCGACATGTATTTCAGCAGGAAACGGATCGTGATCAGGTCGAAGAAAACGCGGAAGGTGCGCGAAAGGCCGTAATGGGATTCGCCGCGCTCGCGGTTCACGTTGCGAATTGGGATCTCGCAGATGGTCGCGCCATAAGCCGACGCCAGCGCCGGGATGAAGCGATGCAGTTCGCCGTAGAGCGGGACTTCCTGCACCACCTCGCGCCGGTAGGCTTTGAAGGTGGTGCCGAAATCGTGCAGATCAACGCCGCTCAGCTTGGCCATCAGCCAATTAGCAATTCGCGACGGCACCCGCCGCAGCACAAAATTATCGATGCGCTGCTTGCGCCAACCGCTGACGATGTCGTATCCCTCGCGCAGCTTGTGCAGGAAAAGCGGAATGTCATGGGGATCGTGCTGCAGGTCGCCGTCCATGGCGATGACGTACTCGCCCTCAGCGTGATCGAAGCCGGCGGCCAGGGCCGAGGTCTGACCAAAGTTGCGGCGCAGCTTGACCACCACGACCCTGCGATCTACCGCAGCAATCTGCTGCAGCATCCAGAAAGTGTGGTCGCGACTGCCATCGTCGACGAAGACGAGTTCGAACGGTTCGCCGGCGGCTTCCATAACCACTTTCAGCCGGTCGTACAGTTCGGTGACGTTCTCTTCTTCGTTGTGGAACGGGACGACGATGGAGTACTTGGGCACAGGCTCTTGATTATAAACGTCCGTGGAAAACCGAATTGCCTTTATTTTAGCGCGAACCGGCGCATCCCGCGTGGCCGAACAACCGACGCCGTTGATTTCCTGAACGGATTGCTGCTTCCCGCTGGAACTAGCTGTGAAACCGGGCTCGGCAGAGCACTTCAACGAGCGGCGCTGGAGGCGAACTCGAGAAGCCGGCTCAGTCCAGTCCGGAAGATTTCCGGCTGGGTGATGAGGCTGATTACAAGGTGGCCGTCAGCGGCGAAGTCATAGAAATGGCCGGGCTGCACCAGCACATTGCGTTGCTGCAACAGCGCGACGGCGAACTCCTCATCGGAGGTGATCACGGGCACGCGCAAGACGGCATACCAGCCGCCTTCGACATCGAGACGATGACACAGCGCCTGCCCGGAGAGCTGCAAATCGAGTTCGCGCAGGTTCTCTCGGATGCGAGCGAGCAGTTGACGCTGAATGCTTTCCCGCTCCTGCAGCATGGCGGAAACCGCAAGCTGCACCGGCGCGTTCATCGAAAGATAGGTGTCAGCGATAACCTCGAGTCGCGCCATAGCCTCAGTTCTGTGCCGATCCGGACCGCTGACGGCGATCCAGGCGACTTTCATCTGCGGCAGCGCACAGCTTTTCGACAAGCCGCTTAAGGTGAACGTGAGCGCGTCCTGATTCGCTGCGAAAGTGAGCTGGCGCTCGGCACCCAACGAATAGTCGAGAAAAACTTCGTCGGCGACAATCGCCATACCGTGGGCCGCAGCGATACGGTTCAACTCTTCGGCTTCGTGCCGTTTGACGTACGATCCCGTGGGATTGTTGGGATGCACGAGCAGAATCGCGCGGCAGCGACCGCCGGCAGCCTTTGCACGCTCGATCGCGCTGCACACCGAGGCGAAGTCCATCTGCCAACCGTGGTCATAGACCAGTTCGTAAGGTACCAGCTTTACATCCTGGATATCGGCCAGAAAGGCGAACAGCGGATAGCTTGGCATGGGCATCAGCACAGCATCGCCCGGATCGCACAGTAGGCGAAAGACGAAGGAGTAGGCCTCGCTGGTGCTGGTGGTCAGCAGCAGATACTGTGGTGAGACGCGGGTGCCGCGTTCCGCATAATACGCGGCGATTGCCTCACGTGCCACCAGCAACCCTTTCGGGTGAGGTTCATAGCGCAACGCTTCAGGATTCGCCAAGGCGCGCAGCAGTTCTTCTACGCGATATTGCAGGCCAATGGTCGTGGGATTGGACGCGGTCAGGTCCAGCAGTTCCTTGGCCGCGCGCCGATGTTCTTCAAGCGCGTCGTTATAACGATTGGTTGTCAGGTCCCAAGAAATGCGGCGCGCTAAGAAGTTTTGCATGAGAAGGATGGATTATAAGCGGGCAATGGGGTCGAGTTTCGATCGGGTTGCCTTGACCGTTACCGCACGTCAAACTAGATAGGTCACGATAACCGCCTTGTGTCAGGGCACGTCTTCAGACGTGCCGTAAAAGGCTCATCTCGATTTGAGCTTCAGCCCCTGACCAAGAATTTTGCGGGCTGAACCCGCTCGGGATCACAAGAATAAAGGGCTTCTCGGCACGACCGAGGTCGTGCCCTGACACGGTATCAGGGCTGAGAGGGAGCGAAATCATGGCTCGTCAGATCGCAGGATTCATTGTTTTTGTCTCGGTGACACTTTTCTGCTTGACGCTCTGCGTTTACGCGCAATCCGCAGAGCCGGGGGGACCGCCACAAAACAATCCGCCAGGCATAGCTACACCGCCGATCCAGGTAGCGGTGACCGGCTGCCTCAAACGGTCGCACGATGGCGGGTATTATCTCTCCGATCAGAACGGCAATATCTGGATGCTATCGTCGGACAAGGTCGATCTTGCCAAGCACGTAATGCATTCCGTAACTCTCACGGGAAAGCCCGGCGCAATCGTGAGGCAGCAAGGAGCAGGTCAGGAACAAAGCAGTGGAACGCAGACGGGCGGCAATCACACGCATACTTTGCAGGTGCTCACCCTGAAGCTGCTGGACGCGAGTTGCACGCGCTGATCAATACTGGCATGATGGCGTCATTCCTCGCAGCGCTTCCGAGGCAACAACGCCCAGATGGCCCGTTCCAGCGCAGTCGCGCGTCTCCTGTCCGGTAAGCTTCAGATTTGTGGTCTCGTCGCCCTGATCTTGTCCGGCGCAACGATGCTGCGCGCGCAGTGCCCGGCCCCCGAACAAAGTCCCGTCGTCATCCTGCACCGGAATCAAAAGCCTCCCGACCAGGAACCACTGCTGCCGGAAGCCGGATTCCTGACCAACACACACTACACCAGCCAGTTCTTCGGCTTCGGCTTCGATCTTCCCCTCACCGTGCAGGGACACGAAATACGTATGCCGATCATGCCGGAGAAGCAACACCTGCTGCTGGCGTTGCAATTTGAGAAGGGCGAGCGCAACGGCTCCATCATGGTTACCGCAACCGATCCGCGACCGGGCTTCGACATCGATACTCCGGAGAAACGAAAGCAGGACGAGGAGTTGCAAAAATGGTCCGAACAGGGCGGCTTCGGTTCGATGTCGCCTCTGAAAGTGCCAGCCTTTATGTTGCGCTCGGGACACTTCTACTCCGCCACCCACCGCAACGGACGGAATTATGCAGCGCAGTATTGGGCCGGAATCGACAACTACATGGTCAAGGTGGTCATCGCTACCAATGATCCGGACTTCCTGCGCAAGGCGAAGAACTTGATGGCCACTGCGCGATTCTATTGTCCGCTGGATGACGGCACGCTCGCGGACTCAGAGGGCAAACCGGTGAAGATCGTAGGTGAGCCTTACTACGGTCCGACGGTGCCGACCTTTCGCGTGAACGCTGCCATTCGCGATGAGCCCGGGAGGACTATCCCGCGAGGTGAAACCGGTGATGGAAGCTACCGGAATCGAGAGCTCGGCGTGCAGTATCAATTTCCTTCTGGATGGACGGTGGTTCCAGAGGACAAAGACGATCCTCCGCAGGAAAACTCGTCGCGCATCTACCGCTTTCTTCATGCCTGTTCGCAGACGCTGTTGCAAATCGCTCCACAACGCACGGCGGGGGCGAAAGATGACGAACCCGGCCCAACGATCGTCTTACGTGCGCTCGACCCCAATTGCCTGTCCATGCGGACCGCGTTTTCGCTTTCCGACAAGCGAACCATCGATGAAGTGGCCGCCAGTCTGGAGCAGATGGGCGAGTTCGGTGCGATTGACTCTGACGAACTGATGTCGATGCATGGCCATTTGTTCATGATCTTCCATGGCACGTTGGCCACGTCACCGCGCGGCGAGGAACTGGGGCAGCGTATGTCGCAGGAGATCTTTGCGACCCGTTACAACAAGATCCTGCTGATGTGGTCGGTGCTGGCGCCGAACACCGCGGCGCTGGCGGAGGTTCCCAGTAGCAGCATCGTGTTTGAGGGCTCGCAGGCGATCGAGCTGCGAGCGTCATTGGCGGCTAAAGAGATAGCTCGATAAGTCGTGAACAAAAAACGTCGTGCCGGATGCTGTCAGTTACCGGGGGTCGGAGTGCTGCCAGACGAAGCGGCACGACGTTCAGCGCTACGGGAATGCTAGCTCCGCAAATCCAAGGGCGCAGCAACGCAGGTCACGCTTTAGCGTGCGGTACTCCACCGAGAGAACGTGAGCCACGTCGCACCGGAATGTGCGCTCCTGAAATGGGAAAAACGTGCACAATGCACCGCGGGCGATGAAAAGCCGCGGACTGCACCGCGGCTTCATGGAAAGAGAGATTCGTTAGCAGGGAGACGCTCTAGTGGCGCTTCTTCTTGGCTGCTGCCTTCTTCGCGACCACTTTCTTGGCTGCCTTCTTGGCAGCGCCCTTCTTGGCCGGAGCTTTCTTGGCTGTCTTCTTGGCGCCGCCCTTAGCCGCCGCTTTCTTGGCAGCCTTTTTCGCCGGAGCTTTCTTGGCCGCCTTCTTAGCAACGGCTTTCTTGGCGGCTTTTTTCGCCGGCTTCTTGCTGGGGCTCTTGCGTGGAGCGGCAGCCGGCGCCGGAGCTTCGCCACCTGCCGGTTCTACTTCAATGTCCTCCTCGACCACGGTAACGGATTCGGGCTCTTCTTCCTCTTCCTCTTCTTCTTCGTATTCCTCGTCCTCGAGTGAATCGCCGTAGGCGCCTTCTCCGTAGTCATCCATTTCGTCGTCTCTGCGACCGTAGAGTGTGTCATCGAATGCCATATGCTTGTCTCCTGATGGTGCCGGACTCCGCATGACTGAACGGAGGCAGCTCGTACAGCAAAATCTGGTTTTATATCAAAGACCAAACATCACACAAGAGGCACGCGATTCTCGTTCAGCAACGGCCTCTGCCTCGCGCGCCCAGAAAATACTGCAACGCGCTTGTTTTAACAGAACAATCGCGGGAAGGGAAGAGGTGCGGGGAAAAAAGCACTCAGCCGTCAGCAATCAGCAGTCAGACAGACGGCTACTGCGTTTACAAGCGGCGTTATGCCACTCCCCTGGCACCGATTCCATTTCCGGGAGCTGATTGCTGTGTTACTTCCGAATCACCAGCACATCGCCGGCGCGGAGGTTCGCCGCCAATTTCGGATTATCGCGCTTCAGGGCTGCGACTGATGTGTGGTTCGACTCGGCAATGCTGCTAAGGGTCTCGCCCCTCTGCACCTTGTGATACTTCGCCGCCTGGGAGTTCGGCACCTTGTGCGCGGCGCGCCGGGTTCCAGCCGACGACTGACTCGCCTCAGAGCGAGCGGTTTCCGCCTCATCGGAACTGGTCGGCTTGTAGATGATGAGGGTCCGCCCCGCTGCTAAACTATTGCCGCGCAAGTGGTTCCACTTGCGCAGCTTTTCCATCGGGACCTCGAAATCGTCGGCAACGGAGGAGACGGTGTCGCCCTTGCGCACCTTGTAGTGAGTCGCACGGTGGGAATACGCGACGGTTTGCCCGTTCTGGCGACCAGGGACGATCGGGATGATCAGCTTCGTCCCAGCCTTCACAAGATCATCGGAGAGGTTGTTGGCCTCGGCGATGGAAGCAGCCGAGGTGTGATACTTGCGCGCAATGGCCGGCAGCGTGTCGCCGTACTCCACCCGGTGATAGCGCCAGTAGGTGCGCATGTCCTGCGGGATGGCAGCGATGGCAGTCTGAAACTTCTCTTCTGAGCCGGCCGGGAGATTCAACGTGAAGGGCTGGTCTTTCGGGGTGGTCATCCGCAAGAGGCTGGGATTCAGATTCTGCAAGTAATCCACCGACGTGTCTACGCACTCGGCGACCAGGCGCAAATCGACGGGGTAATTAATCGTCACGTGGTCGGTTTGTGGCGGCGGATCGGGAGCTACTCGTGCCAGCCCGTACTGCTCGGGATTCTTGGCCATGATGGTCTCGGCCAGAATGATCGGTACATAATTCCGCGTCTCTTGCGGCAGCACGCCACGCTGGTAAAGCTGCCAAAAATCGGCGTAACCGGTGCGCTCGACCGCATGCTGCACGGTGCTGGCGCCAGAGTTGTACGCCGCCATGGCGAGGTACCAATCGCCGAACTGGTTGTACAAGTCTTTCAGATTACGGGCCGCGGCGCGCGTCGCCTTCTCCGGGTCCTGGCGCTCGTCAACCCACCAGCTCCGCTCCAGCCCATAAATTTGCGCCGCTCCGGCCATGAACTGCCACATGCCGCGTGCGCCGGCACGCGACAATGCCAGCGGCTGGAATCCTGATTCCGCCTGTGCCAGATAGATCAGATCCTGCGGAACGCCCTCCTCTTTCAGGATGCGAGAGATCATGTCGTGATATTGTCCGGCGCGTGCCCAGGCATGCTCCAGCGTGGCGCGGCCGCGCGGGCTGGAGAAATAGTTGATAAACATTGCCACCTGGTCGTTCAGTACCAGTGGGAGATCCGACTTGGTGGTTTTGATCTCGGCTTCGGCCTTGGCGCGAATGTTGGGATCGACGGGGAAGGTTACGTCGTTGGCTTCGTCGATGGGCGCGGGCTCATAGCGAGGCTCGTTGAAACCATCGCCCTGCTGTAACGCCGTCATCTCCAGGTCGTGAACGCCTTGAACGATCTTGTCGAACTCGCGATCGAGCCGCTCGTCGTTGCGGATATCGAGATTGCTGCTTAACAGCGTGTTGAAGGCCTGGTCGAAGTTTGCCTTGGCTGCCTCGAGGTGTCCCGCCTGATAGTTGGCCTGTCCCTCAGCGTACTGCTTCTCGGCCTGCGCAATCAGGGCGTCGGCAGGATCGGATTTCGGTTTCGGCTGGGCCGGCTGTTGCGGGACTTTGGCTTGTTGTTGTGTCTTCGAGACGCCTGGTGGGTCTGCTTCTGGGGCGGTTGCTTTAGCAGGGAGAGCGGCCGCTTTCTTCGGTTCGGTTGTGGCGCAGCCTGTGAAGTTGAGTAGAAGAAGCCCGAAAAATAACAGGACTGCGACCGCAACCTTGAGGCGAAGCAGTGTCATCTTGGTGACAAAATTCGAAACAGCTTCCTCCTGCGTTCCCACCCGGTTTCTGAGATGGTACTACGCGACGAAATTAAGGGTCAACGAAAGCAGGCCGACGAGGTACCTGCTGCTACACGAAGCATTTGACGACCTCAGCTCGGATGTAGGTTGCCGTTGCAAACCGAAAGCACCACGGGCCGGATCGGGTCAGTCGACCGTTGCCGGTTCCGCCCGGCTTTCGCTTTGCGCCTGAACGAAGTCTTCCGTCTCGCGCAGAATTTGCGATACGAGGTCAGGTGATGCTGCTTCGCAATAAATGCGCAACAGCGGCTCGGTGCCGCTGGCGCGCACCAGCACCCACGCTTCCGCGCCGTTGCCGTAGGTGGGCGCATCGAGGAAGAACTTCACTCCATCCAGCGTTTCGATTTTTACGACATTGAAGCTGCCGATCTTTGCCGGCTTCTCCTGCGCGCGCCGCATCGCGTCTTCCTTGACCTCATTACTCAGGTGAAGATCCGTGCGGCCGTAATAGTGTTCGCCATACTCCTGCTGCAGATCGCGCACCAGCTCTCCGAGCGGCTTTCGCTCTTCCGCCATGATGTTGGCCAGCAGCAGCGAGTTCAGAATGCCGTCGCGCTCCGGCATGTGGCGGCGAATGCCGATGCCACCCGACTCTTCGCCACCGATGAGAATGTCCCGTTCCAGCATCAGGTCGCAGATATATTTAAAGCCGATGCCGCACTCGTGCAGCTTGCGGCCATGTTTCGCGGCGATGCGGTCTAGCATGCGCGTGGTGTTGAAGGCGCGCACGATCTCGCCCGGCCACTGCTTGCGCTTGAGCACCCACTCCAGAATGACGGAGAAGCATTTGTGCGCATCGACGAAGCTGCCGTCTTCAGCGACTGCGCCGATGCGGTCAGCATCGCCATCCGTCGCCAAACCGGCGGCGCAGTGGTCCTGCACCACCGTCTCCTGCAGCATCGCGATGTGCGGCTCGATCGGCTCGGGATTGATGCCGGGAAACAGCGGGTTGAGTTCGCCGCGAATCTCCACATGGTTGATGCCGCTTTCGGTGAAGATACCCTTCAGCACGCCGCGTCCGGCGCCGTACATCACGTCGACAGCAAACTTAAATCCGGCCTGCTGAATCAGCTTCAGATCGACAAAATTCTTTATGGCGGAAATGTAGGGCGTTTTGAAATCCGTGATGGTGACGCTGCCGCCGTTACGCTCCAGGCGTGGCGAGTCAAGTTCGCCTTCAATCGCACGCATAATCGCGGGCGTGCCTGAACCGCCGTAGCTGGCTTTATACTTCACCCCGTTCCAGTTGAAAGGATTGTGGCTGGAGGTGATCATCACACCGCCAGCCATGCCCAAATTCTTCACCGCATACGAAAGCGCGGGAGTTGGCGTGTAGTCATCGGAGAGACGAACTGGAATACCCGAGCCGGCGAGAACGTCCGAGATAATCTCGGCCGCTCGTTGAGAGGCGAAGCGCGTGTCATAGCCGACGACCAGGCCTTTGCCCGCGTCTTCATGCTTGTGGACATAGTGCGCCATCGCATTGCCGACGCGGCGAACGTTGTCGAAGGTGAAGTCGTCGGCGATGATGCCGCGCCAGCCGTCGGTGCCGAATTTGATTGGAGGTGACAGAAACCGTCTCCTAGAGAATTAGCGATAGATCTCGCGGCGATGGCCAATTTCAATAACTAAGACCACCAATCGATCGTCCTCAATCTTTGCAATGATTCGATAGTCGCCAACACGATATCTCAAGAATTCACCAAGTGTTTTCCCGTGCAGTTTCTGACCAATGTTGCGAGGGTTTTCCATTGGCGCAACTCTCTGCTGTAAGAATGTTCTTATGCGTCGAGCGGCCGGTTTGTCCAGCCGTGCCAATTGCCGAGTCGCCGTGCTGGTCAGCTCAATCGTCCAGACCAAGGCGCTTTGCAACCTCGTCTAGGGTGTACGTGCGCTCCCGGCCGGCACGAACGCGGTGAAGAATCCGCTCGGCCTCGTAAGCGTCTTCCAAGTCCTCTAGATGGCGCAAGATGGCCTCGCGAGCGTAGTAGGTCTTGGTTCGACCGCTGCGCTCAGCAAGTCTTTGCAAACGCTTTTCAACGGATTGGGGAAGTCGGATAGCCAACATAAAAGTCTCGCTATACAAATATAGCACCTACACCAGCCGCTTCATCTTTTTCTCGTCCAGCCACTTCACCACTTTGCCGACGTCCTGTGAGTGCTCACGGGTAGTGACCAGCAGCGCGTCGTCGGTTTCGACCACCACTACATTGCTTACGCCGACCGCCGCTACGAACTTGCCCGTCGAGTGAATGAAGTTGCCTTCGGCATTCAACGTGAAACTTTGATCGGCTATGACGACGTTAGCAGGATCCTGGTTGCCGGCATTGCGATGCTCATATAACGCCGTCCACGAGCCCAGATCGTTCCAGCCAAAGCCTGCCGGGATACAGTAGATGCCTGACTTGCCTTCGCCCTTAGCTGAGCGCGGCTCCAGCACAGCGTAATCGACGCTGATGTTTTCGCACTGGGGGTAAAGCTTGGCGAAGGTCTTCTCGAATTTGCGCGTGCCGTAACTTGCGGCGATCTCCTCCAGCAGCGGCGCGGTTTTCGGAAGGTGTTCGCGCAAAGCGTCGGCCAGCGTACGCGCGCCCCAGACGAACATGCCGCTGTTCCAGAAAAAATTGCCGGCCTTGACGTACTGCTGGGCGACTTCGGCCGACGGCTTTTCGGTAAAGCGCTGCACGTTGAGTATGTCGGCACCCGGGCTTGGGCGCCTCGCATTAAGCCCTGCCTTGAAGGGGGCGGCCTTCAGGCCGTCCGTATCCGAGCCAGCGAGGCCGGCTTTAGCCGCTGAGGGATTTCCCTTTGACTTAGTCGAAGCGCCAGAGCTGACTTCAATGTAGCCGTAGCCGGTTTCGGCGCGCGTGGGCTTGATGCCGATGACGACGATGTTCGCGCCGCCGGCTGCGATCTCGGCCGCACGGCGAATGTCCTCGCGAAAGCGCTTTTCGTTGCCGATGACGTGATCGGAGGGAAACATGCCGATCACCGCAGCGGGATCGCGCCTGGCCAGCAGAAACGCCGCCAGCCCGATCGCGGGCGCAGTGTTGCGTCCGACGGGTTCGGCGATGATCTGCTTCTTGTCCAGCTTGCGAAGCTGCCGAACGATGGGCGCGCGCAGGTCGTCATTGGTGATGACCCAAAACCGCTTCGCCTTCGCCAGTGGCAGCAGGCGCTCGACTGTCTCCTGGATCATGCTCTTCTTGCTGTTGAGCGGCAGAAGCTGTTTCGCCATGCGCTTGCGGCTGAGCGGCCAGAAGCGCGTGCCGCGCCCACCGGCGAGGATGACAGGGTAAAAGTTATTGGCCAAGTCTTTTCACCAAAGAGACACCCTTCAGCTACGCTGGGGGCAGGCTCCGAGCACAAAGAATTTTGAATTCTTGATTCTACTGAAGAACGGCGCGGGGCGCGATGAGTGTCGGTCGCCTTGGGCGCGAATCAAGCAGTTTCTACGGGTCTCCCGCGGGTTGGTTGTCGGTCCTGCCCGCGCCCGCATTTGCATAGTGCTCGCGGTTGCCTTGTGGGTTTCGCGCTCGAAGAGAGTGCCTTCAATTTTTCCGGCGTTCCTTGTCACCAGTCAACCAGCGATAAATCGCCACGCCTGAACAGGCCACTGAAAAAGTCGGTCTGGTTTCTAGAGCATTTCTATTTTCCTCAGCCCTTCGGTAAGTTTGCGGGCCAGCTTCATTTCATGGTCGTACACCTTTCCCATTCCGTTTTCGTCCAGCCAGTCCTGTCCCGCCCATAACGAAGCAATGCCCACCAGGTTGGGTGTGCCGTATTCCAGCCGCCAGGGATACTCGTCCAGATGATAGGGATCGCGCGATCGCACGCCGGTGCCGCCGCTGCGGATTTGTTTCACCTCCACGTGCTTGCGGATGCAAAGGCCGCCAATCCCCGTGCTGCCCATCAGTGCCTTATGGCCGGTGAAAGCCACTACATCAATATTCATTTGCTTCATATCGATGGGAATGATGCCGGCGGTCTGTGCGGTGTCCACTACGAAGGTGACACCGCGTTCACGGCAAATCTCTCCCACTTCGGCAATCGACTGTACCGTGCCAATCACGTTGGAGCCATGATTCATGATCACCAACCGAGTGTTGGGACGCATTTCTCGCTCGATATCTCGCGGATCGATAAATCCGGCTGCGTCAAATGGAGCAAACGTAGCCGCTGCGCCGTGGTCTCGCACGATGTGATTCACCGGCCGGATCACCGAGTTGTGCTCGAGGTTGGTGGTAATGACGTGATCGCCGGACGAAATCAGGCCGGGGATAATGAGGTTGAGGGCATCCGTCACGTTGTAGCCAAACACCAGGCGGTCCCATGCGTCCTCATCGCCTCCGAAGAAACCTGGTCAGGCGCTTGCGTGTACGGTCGAGTAGAGAGCCGGTTTCCAGCGCAAGGTCGTAACCGCTCCGCCCTGGATTGACCCCGTGCGAACGATAGAAGGTCCATGAACTTGTAGACGGACTCAGGTTTCGGCCATCCCGTAGCCGCGTTGTCGAAGTAAATTAGGCCGTTATTCATTGCGTTCCCCACCGCCGTCTGCTGGCGGCACTTACCTTCATGCCTAATGAAACTCCCACTTAATAAATGGCCCGTTCAGTTCCGCCAGTACGTTCACGATCGGCTCTGCCAGGCCGCCGCACAACATTCCAGGGTTTTCCCGCAATTCGCCGAGAACGTTCCACCCGATATGGTCCGGGAGATGTTCGAGATCTCGTTCCGTTTTCACTTTTCCAGCACGAGCAGGAATCACCTCGCCCGGACGGGGTTGCGATAACGATCGTAAGTCCGCCGACGCCATTGTCGCCGTGCGAATCATCACGACAGGCGGTGACAAAAACGACACGACGCCCAATGCTCACCGAAGTCTGTGCCGACTATCACGGTAGGGCGCGAGGATGGGGTTGATACTGGCTGGTTGGAAGGCGCGGCTTCCCACGGTAATCTGCGGGGGAGAGGACATCTGAATGGATACCAAACGTTTGGGCACGAACAGCAAGTTGATTCACGCAGGGCACAAGCCAGACGCAACGGGCTCAGTCAACGTGCCCATTTACCAGACTTCCACGTTTGCTTTCAGGAACGCAGAGCACGGTGCCGCACTGTTTGCCGGCTCCGACGATGGCTACATTTACACTCGCATCGCCAATCCCACGATCCGTGCCCTCGAAGACAGCGTAGCCGAACTGGAAAACGGTTGCGGCGGTATCGCCACGAGTTCCGGCATGGCTGCTGTCTGCACCGTCTATCTCGCGCTTCTGGAAGCGGGCGCCCACGTGGTGAGCACGGCATCGCTATACGGTCCTAGCCGCGGTCTCATGGAAAACGACTTTTCGCGCTTCGGGGTGCAATCAACCTACGTCGACACCTGTGATTTGGACCAAGTGAGAAATGCGCTGCGACCCAATACCAGAATCGTTTACGTAGAGACTCCCGCCAACCCGACGATGCAGGTTACCGACATCCGAGAGGTCTCAAACATCGCCCACGCACACGGATGCCTTGTGGTCGTGGACAACACGTTTGCCAGCCCCCACTTGCAGCGACCCTTGGACCTGGGCGCAGACGTGGTCCTGCACTCGGTAACCAAGTTTATCAACGGTCATGCAGACGTAGTGGGCGGAATAATCGTGGCGAAGGAGATGGATATTTACAAGCGCCTTCGCAGACTGATGGTCAACACCGGATGCAACATGGACCCGCATCAAGCCTTCCTGGTTCTCCGCGGCCTCAAGACCCTGGGAATACGAATCGAGCGGGCGCAGCGGAGCGCGCTGGAAATCGCTCGTTGGCTGGAGCAGCAGCCTGAGGTGAGCCGAGTGCTCTACATCGGCCTCGAGTCTCATCCTCAGCACGCGTTGGCCATGCGCCAGATGACCGGGTTCGGTTCCATGATCAGTTTCGAACTCAAGGGTGGAATGGTGGCGGGCCGAATCCTCATGAACCGCGTCCGATTGGCTACTCTTGCGGTTTCACTTGGCGGGGTAGAAACTCTTGTCGAACACCCGGCTTCTATGACCCACGCCGGCATGTCGCCGGAGGACCGGCGCGCCGCGGGTTTTAGCGACGGCCTGGTGCGCTATTCGGTGGGCATCGAAGATGTTGAAGACCTGATTGCCGACCTTCGGCAAGCGCTGGATGCAGTTGCCATCCACTCACAAGAAGAGTTGCAGAAAAACGGCGAGAATACCCTGGTGGAGGAGCCAACCCTTGCATAAGCGAACAGGCATCGCGGAGCACGGGTAATTGCTGCACAACTGCTTTTGCGAGGTCTGATTGCCATGATCCCTGAACGAGAATCCACCTTTGCCCTGCAAAGAACCGTTCGCCGCCGCGTCTTGGGCATCGTGCTCGCCGGCGGCAAGGGAACCCGGTTGTTTCCACTTACGCGGGAACGCGCCAAACCTGCGGTTCCTTTCGGCGGCAAATACCGGATCATCGATTTTGTCCTGAGCAATTTCGTCAATTCCGGAATCTACTCGATCTACGTGCTCACCCAGTTCCGCAGCCAGTCGCTGCTCCAGCACCTAAGCGAGGGATGGCAGTTCAGCGGAATGTTGAAGAGCCACTTCATCATCAACGTGCCGGCACAGATGCGTTCGGAGAACGAATCCTGGTATCTCGGCACTGCCGACGCCATCTTTCAGAACATTAACCTTATTGAGCACTCGTATCCGCACTTGGTGGCCATCTTCGGCGGCGACCACATTTACCGCATGAATGTCGCCAGCATGATCGATTTTCACCTGGCCAAGCAGTCGGAGGTGACGGTCGCGGCCATCCCGGTGCCCCGGGAGTCCGCCTCCGAATTCGGCGTCATCGAGGCCGATGGAGACGGACGCATCATGGCTTTTCACGAGAAGAACCCCAACGCGCCCACTATGCCCGATGATCCTAGCCGGGTCTACGCATCAATGGGCAACTACATTTTCTCCACGCGCAGCCTTCTGAATCTGCTCAGGGCCGACGCAAATACCCCAGGCAGTCATCACGATTTCGGCAAGGACATCCTGCCCAAGCTCGCCGGTAACGCCCCCATCTACGCTTACAACTTCGAGACCAACCGGATTCCCGGCGAGGCGGAAGACTCAATCCCCTACTGGCGCGACGTAGGCACGATCGACGCCTTCTACAAAGCCAACATGGACTTGAACCACGTAAAGCCTGAACTCAATCTTTACAATCGCGAGTGGCCGGTCCGCACTGCGAGCTATCCCGATCCGCCTGCCAAGTTCGTGTTTGATGATGCCGACCGCCGCGGCCAGGCCATCGACAGCATCGTGTCCGGCGGGTGCATTCTTTCCGGTGGCGTGGTGCGCAGGTCCGTTCTCGGTCGAGGCATTCACGTACACAGCGGCGCTCTGGTAGAAGAGTGTGTCCTCATGGACAACTGCCACATCGGGCGGCGCGCCAAGCTGCGGCGTGCCATCCTGGACAAAAATGTTCGCATCCCGGAGGACGCCACGGTCGGATACGATCTCGACGCCGACCGGGCGTGCGGATGGCACGTTACTGATTCCGGCATAGTCGTCATCGGACGAGAACACAGCACCGTGCCGCTGGCGGCGATGTTCGCCTGAGTCGAATGCAAAACTCAGGATGGTCGGTATGGCGGGATCACCGGGCGAGATTGAGGCGCCAATCCGCTTAGACTGCATACAGGCATTGGCCTCATGGGTGTTGATATGACTGCGCTGGCCAGCTTCCAATCCGAGTTGCGCCGGGTGGTGGAAGGTGATGTACGGTTCGATGTAGCCACCCTAGGCGATCTACTCCACGGATGCGTCCAATTACCGCCAGGTGCCGATCGGAGTGGTGGCGCCGCGCCACGCCGGCGACGTAATCAACGCGGTCGCGCTGGCCCGGGAAAACGGTGTGCCGCTGCTGGCGCGCGGCGGAGGCACCAGCCTTGGCGGACAGGCGTGCAACACAGCTCTGGTGCTCGATTTTTCCAGGTACATGACAGCCATCCGCGCGCTTGATGCCGATCGGAAAACGGCGGTCGTCGAGCCGGGCGTGGTGCAAAACCATCTCAACACTGCACTGGCTAAGCATGGCTTGTTCTTCGCTCCCGATCCGGCAACCAAAGACCGTTGCACGCTGGGCGGCATGATCGGCAACAACTCGTGCGGCGCCCACTCGGCGGCATACGGCAAAACGGTCGATAACCTCGTCGGGCTCGACGTCCTGCTATATGACGGCACGCGCATGAAGGTTGGCGCGACGAGCGATGCCGAACTGGAGACGATCGTTGCGGCAGGAGGACGAAGGGGCGAACTCTATGCCGGCCTGCGTAGTATCAGAGATCGTTACTCTGACCTGGTGCGCACTCGTTTCCCCCGGATCCCGCGGCGCGTTTCCGGTTACAACCTGGACGAACTGCTACCCGAAAACGGCTTCAACGTGGCGCGGGCGCTGGTGGGATCGGAAGGAACGCTGGCGATGGTGCTCGAGGCCACGGTGAAAGTTGTCCCCAAGCCGAAAGAGCTGGTGCTGGTGGCGCTCGGGTTTGAGGACATCTTTATCGCTGCCGACCAGGTGCCGTGGATCCTGGAGCATCGCCCCGAGGCGTGCGAGGGCTTCGATTACACGCTGGTGGAATTTGGGCAGCAAAAGGGCCTCCCATCCGTGAAGCTGCTGCCCCGCGGCCGTGGCTACCTGATTGTGGAGCTCGGCGGCGCCACACCGGACGTGGCGCGCCAGCGGGGTGAAGCGCTGCTGAAGCAAGCTCAGGCAGTGAAGCAATGCACGGGCGCGACGCTGCTCTCCAATCCGCTCGAGCGTGACTCGGTTTGGCGATTGCGTGAATCCGGCCTCGGTGCGGGCGCGCTGCGGCCCGGCAAACCGCGCACGTGGCCAGGGGCCGAGGATGCGGCCGTGCCGCCCGCGATGTTGGGAGGATATCTCCGCAGATTTGATCAGTTGCTGAAGCGGCATGGCCTCGGCGTCGGCATGTATTACGGGCATTTCGGCGAAGGCTGCGTGCACTGCCGCGTCGATTTCGATCTGGCCAGCCCCGCCGGAATCCAGAACTTCCGCTCGACCATGCTCGCTATGGGTGATCTGGTCGGCGAGTTCGGCGGCTCGATTTCCGGCGAGCACGGCGACGGCCTGGCGCGCTCCGAACTGCTTCCGAAAATCTTTGGTCCTGAGCTGATTCCTGCGTTCGCCGAGTTCAAGCAGCTTTTTGATCCGCAGAATCGCATGAATCCTGGGATCATTGTGGCGCCGCATCCGATGGAGGCGCATTTGCGCCTCGGTCCGAATTACAGTCCGAGAAAAGTTGACACCCACTTCGATTTCAGTGCCGACGGCGGCATCGCCGGCGCGGCGCTCCGCTGTGTCGGGATTGGGAAATGCCGCAAGACCGACTCGGGAGTGATGTGTCCGTCCTACATGGCGACGCGCGACGAATATTACTCAACTCGCGGCCGGGCGCACCTGATGTTCGAGGCGCTCACCACCGACCTGCTGAAGGACGGCTTCACCGATGACGTGCTGCGCGACACTCTCGACTTATGCCTGTCATGCAAGAGCTGCAAGAGCGAATGTCCAGCGGCCGTGGACATGGCGTTGTACAAGGCCGAGTATCTGGCGCAGTACTACAAACGCCACCAGCGTCCTTTGGCGGCGCAGATGATCGGCCGGATCTATGATTGGGCGCCTCTGGCGGCGCGTCTGCCGGGCCTGGCGAACTACCTCGCAGGGCGCACACTTTTTGGCGCGGGGATCATGCGTGCCGCGGGTGTGCATCCCCGGCGTCGGCTGCCAAAGTTCGCCAAGCGTACTTTCCGCGACTGGTTCGGCAAACGCGATGTGAACGGCCGCGGCGGACGTGAAGTGCTGTTCTTTACCGATACCTTCACCAACTTCTTCGAGCCGGAGGTGGCCATCGCCGCGGTCAACGTGCTCGAGGGCGCGGGCTTTCGGGTGAGTATCGCGCCCAGATACGTCTGCTGCGGCCGGCCTCTCTATGACCAAGGAATGCTGGACGAAGCCAAGCAACGGCTAACCGAAGTAATGCGCGTGCTCGGGCCGTATTTTGAGCGTGACGTGCCCATTGTCGGCGTCGAGCCGGGCTGCATTCTGACGTTCCGCGATGAGCTACCGAAGCTGTTCCCTGGAGAAAAACGTGCGCGGTTGCTGGCGGAACGCTCGTTCCTGCTCGACGAATTTCTGGCACATGAAGCTCCGGAGTTTGCGCCTCCGCCGCTGGTCGGCCGCGCGCTGTACCACGGGCATTGCCATCAGCGGGCGATTGCCGGCGTGGACCAGGAAATCGCGCTGCTGAAGCGCGTGTCCGGGCTCGAGTTGCAGGTGCTGGATTCAGGTTGCTGCGGGATGGCGGGGGCATTCGGCTACGAAGAACGCCATTACGACGTTTCGCGTGCATTGGCGGAACGTGTGCTGGTACCCGCGATCAAGGCAGCGGGGCCGGATGCGATCGTGATTGCTGACGGCTTTTCGTGCCGGTCACAAATTCGGCATTTCTGTCCGGGTACGCTGGTAATGCACGCGGCGCAGGTATTGAGCGGTAACGGTAAATGATCTTTCTTGTTCTCTGCTCGGCACATCCTGCCCAAGCATTGGGAGTGGTAGCTCGCGCGGCTCCGGGGCCTCTGCAATGCCCAACGTGAGGGGCGTATCGCTGTGTCAGCGGGCTTTCCTCCGAAGGCCTGCCGAACTCATCTGTATCTTGAGGCCCGGTGTTGAAAACAAAAACACTGTTGGTTCGTTTGGTAATGTGCCATCCTGCTCGTTCATTCAACGGGCCGCCAACCTGGATCTCATCCCGCAAGTCCATACTGTCGGCGCTGGCTGGACGCCGCCGCCGAAAGCGGTAATATCCGGCCTGGCTCACGCCCGCAAGCTCACACAGCCGGTTCACGCCTGCCCCTCGTTTCGCTCGCTTCCTGGACCTGCTGGTAGATATGCTGCCGCCATTGTCGGCGAGTGGCAAGAGACGTTCCTTGAAGCGCTGCAAGACTTTTATTAAGAAATCAATCTCCATCGCCTGCTGGCCGATCTTGCGCTCAAGTTCAGCGATGCGCTCGGCGTCCAGTCGGGGCTGGGGGCGCGCGCCTTTGCCGGGAAATGCCAACTCGCCCTTGGCCCGCCATTCGGCTTTCCAGGTCTCCAGCCGTTTAGGACTGAGTTGATACTGTCGCGCTATCGTTTGGGGTCGCCGAAGCGGACGCGGAAGCTTACGTCCAGGGAGTGCGGCATGGAGGCGTCATGGTTTTCGCAACGGGTTCGGGCGAGAAGACGGACGCGGCGGCTGAGATTATGAACCGTCATCATGCCGTAGAGATCGAAGAACTCAGCGGTTCGGAACCGCACCTGCCTAGAACGGACGGCAATGACATGGCTCCCAGTCGTCAGAGCTCTGTCATGGCTGGCAGGATCCGTTCGTCCGGCGGTGGGGCTCGCCTATTCGTCTGGTAGGTCTTCCACGGAAAAGCCGGATGTGCTGGGAGTCGCGACCAGACTTGCGACACACCGTGCGGGGTTACGAGCTTCGGGAAATTAACGGCCGAGATTCTGTCTTATTCGCGTGCCAAAGGCGGTTTTCGCTGGGGTGAGCCTGAACTGCGCCGTACTGCAAGGCGACAAAAGTGGAGACGAAGCTATGTACGGCCAGAATGTAAATCGCCGCGACATCCTTGACAGCAAAGTTGCTGTTCCTGCATCGGCGCAATTACTGCTGAAACAAAATCGGCGGGCATCCCTATGAAGCTAGAGCTGAATAGTCGACTGAGACAGAGGAGGAGTTCTAAATTGCCTCCGTATCCCATCGGCGTGCGGCACTGAGGGTGAACCCGACATGATGGGATATTTCGCAGGGTTGTTTTCGGTAATCCGTCCTCACAGGTGTAATACGGATAGCTCATCAGGGCAAGAGTTCAGCCTTCGGCCCGATTCCGATCGGAAATGGCTCGACCGTCTGGGCGGGAAGAAGCTCGCTGTCCGCTTGCACGAAGACGCGAAAAGCGGAATGCGCCATTAGATTCGCGTCTTCGGCTCGTCGGATAACCACCTGTCGCGACTGTTCAATATTGCACAGTCGCGAGTTTTTGAACGTCCCTATAATTCCAGTACTGTTAGAGATGAGGGGGTACAACGGTCGTGGGCGGGCTATTCAATGGCCTGGTTCTTGTCGTGGACGACGAGGTAAACGTTCGCAACAGTACGTCCATGCTGCTACAGTCGGCAGGATATGATGTCTGCACCGCCGAAAACGGCTTCGACGCCCTTTTGCAACTCAAAAAACTAGTCCCGGATACCATCATCTCTGACCTCAACATGCCGCAAATGTCGGGATTCGAGTTCCTTTCTGTGGTGCGTCGCCGCTTTCCTGACATCCCGGTGATTGCGGTGAGCGGCGCTTACGATTCCGGCGATCAGGTTCCGGGCGGAGTCATCGCAGATGCGTTCTATAGCAAAGGGCGACATCATCCCGAAGAACTTTTGAGTATGGTCGCCGAATTGATTACCACGAAGGCAGCGCGAGCGCTAGACCATTACCGCCAGTCGACTCCGGTCTGGATACCGCGCAACGGAAAGGACTCCAACGGAGTGCCTTTCATTGTGCTGACCTGCACGCAATGCCTCCGCTCTTTTCCCTTGAGTGTCCTGCAGGAAAACGTGCAGGAGATTCAGGAAACCCCCTGCCTCTTTTGCGCAAACCGTGTCACGTACGTCATCGATTTTTCTGTCGAGGTTGCGTCCCCGAAGGTACGCATCGAAGGGGAAGCTGGTAGCTGATCTTATATTGGCTACGAAGCTGTCCGGCATCGTACGATTGTAGGATGCAATTGTGACAGGATCAGACGCTGCGCCGTCCCGTTTTGGCTCACAGCTAGCTAGCTTGCTTGTCAGAAAGTGACCACCTATGCGGACACGCTTCGCCCTCCGGCGCTCCGCCGCTCTTTAAATGAGATGAACTGGCTCGTAATTTTGGCCTGTTGATCATTCACGACCCCGCTTCACGTTCGACATGATCGTGCCCACCATCTCGACAGGGTTGCATCGGAACTGCGCGCCCACTTCTCGGTCAGCGCAACTACGGTGCTCTCGACTCAGTGTTTCACGGTGACGAATGTTGCGAGTGCTACTCTTTTCACTGGAAAACTCATTGCCGTGGTTTGCGCGAACTCAACATGTACCCCTGATGCGAAGCATCGCTTCCGATGGATATGACCACGAGGAAACATCTGTCTGCCCAAAATGTCGAAACGGGCAAGCGATCCGGGCTTCTGAAAAGATCATTCGCGATCTTGGGGCCGGGATTGATCACCGGTGCGGCAGACGATGATCCGTCGGGAATCTCAACCTATTCCGTCGCTGGAGCAGCCTACGGATACACTACGCTGTGGATCGCGCTGCTCACGTTTCCACTGATGGTTGCGATCCAACTCATGTGTGCGCGGCTGGGCATGGTTACAGGGCGCGGACTGGCAGCCGCAGTGCGGATTTATTATCCTCGCTGGGTGCTCTGGGGAGCCTGCTCGATTCTCGTCGTTGCGAATGTCATTAATATCGGTGCTGATCTCGGCGGTATGGCGGAGGCAACGCAGCTCATCACCGGGATTCGAGCACTCATCTGGGTTCCAGTTTATGCGTGCTTCATCATCGCGCTGTTGATCTGGATTTCTTACAGGCGGATGGCGCGGATTTTCAAGTGGATGACGCTCGTCTTGTTCGCCTACGTGTTCGCATCGTTTTACGCTCACGCCGATTGGGGGCACGCGCTGGCGATGACGTTCGTACCTCATCTGGAGTGGTCACGCGGATTTCTGGCGGTTCTTGTGGCAATTCTGGGGACCACGATTTCTCCCTATCTCTTCTTTTGGCAGGCAGCCGAGGAGGTCGAAGAAGGACGGATCAAGGGCCGAGGGCTCGCAGATCGCAAGAGCGCTACCGGAGCGGACTTGAGAGGCGCTCGGGCCGACACAATGGTGGGCATGTTTTTCTCGAATCTCATCATGTATTTCATTATTCTGACTACGGCTGCCACCTTACATGCACACGGGCAAACGGACATCGCAACTGCCCGGCAGGCCGCCGAAGCGTTGCGTCCACTTGCCGGCAATGGGGCTTACCTGCTCTTCACTCTGGGACTCGTCGGTACTGGAATGTTGGGCGTGCCGGTCCTCGTGGGATCATGCGCTTATACGCTGGCTGAAGGAGCAGTGTGGCGTGGCTCCATGGCCGACAAACCCAGAAGCGCACGCAAGTTCTACGCAGTAATGGCCGTTGCCATGGCATTAGGCCTTGTGCTGGATTATTTGGGTCTTAACGCGGTGAAAATGCTGTTCTGGTCGGCGGTAATCAATGGCCTGCTGGCGCCGCCCCTGATCCTGCTTGTTATCCTTTTGACCAGCAGCCAAAAAGTAATGGGCAAGCGCGTAAACCCCCAGCTTCTCAGGTACCTGGGCTGGGCTACCTTCGCCGTCATGACTGTGGCAGCAGTAGGGATGATCGTTACTTCTTAAGATGTTCACGTGCGACAGAGAAGTACGCGTCATCAGGTTTGGCTGCCCCGAAATCCAAGATGGTGTTCCCAGAGAGACCTTCCTTAGGCTCTCAGGAAAGCCGTGTACTCATGCATCGAAGCGCCATCCTGCACGAAGCTCAGCAACTGTACGACGTCAGTGACCGACTCGACTTGTTGGCCGAGCAACATCCCCTGGTGTCAGAGGCACTCATCACCATCTCGGGAAGCGTTCGTAACACGGCGTGTCTGTTGGAGGTGGTGGTCGCGACGAAAATGGGCACCCTCTCGGGATTAGATCCAGCGAACGCCTGAACGGGGCTTTAGGCCTTAAGCGGAAGCTAGTCGTAGCAGAACGACATTTGCGAGCAAGACGAGGTGGCGCCTTCGAAAGCGCATATGCCGGGCTTCTTGAAGGGGTACAAGGTGAGGTGTGTGAGGGCGCTGCCTCTTCGGAGATATGAAATGGGCGCCGACGCCATTCCAACCCGCAGCCAAGGCCGTCCCGCCAAACGGATTCGGTCGGCTAATTCCGTACGATCCGCAAAACCCGCGACGGGCGAAATTGCAAAGTCTTCCCGACTTCAAAAGTCAAAGCCGCAACCAAGAAATGGCGATACGGTTTTCGATCCCGAGGCCTTTCTCGCAAGAGCTGGGGTGGGCAAGCAGGTTCTCAATCTAAAAAAGAGTGGAACCGCCTACGCGCAAGGAGACGCTGCCGACGCGATTTTTTACGTGCAGAAGGGCCAGTTGAGAGTAACGGTCACCTCGGCGAACGGAAAAGAGGAGACGCTTGCCTTAGTGGGCGCGCGAGAGTTCCTGGGGGAGGACTGCATGGTCTCAGCTCATCCTCTTCGACTCGCGACTGCTACCGCGATGACCGAATGTGCGCTCCTCAAGATTAGCAAGTCGGAAATGGTCCGCGTGCTTCACCAAGAACACGCGCTGTCGGATGTGTTCGTTTCTTTTCTGCTTACCCGCAACGCTCGAGTGCAAGCGGACCTGGTTGATCAGCTCTTCAATTCCAGCGAAAAGCGGCTGGCGAGGATTCTGTTATTGCTCGCGCAGTTCGGCAAGGAAAGCAAGCCCGAAACGGTGGTGCGCAAGATCAGCCAGGAGATCTTAGCGGAGATGATTGGCACAACCCGATCCCGCGTGAGTTTTTTTATGAACCGCTTCAGGAAACTGCGCTTCATCGAATACAACGGCGAGATTCGGGTTCACAACTCCCTCCTCAACATTTTTCTGCAGGAATAAGAGCGCCGCGGTTTTGCGGCTTCCGTGCGAAAGATAGATAGACAGACCGCCTCTGTTGCAAGCCTCCGGGTTCAACGGTTTGAATTGGTGAGCAGACCTGCTCGGAGTTCCGCATAATCGCCTACGGTTCTACTCATAAGCGAATAGATTATCTGGGCAGAATCTTGACGAAGAAATCGTGTCCATAAAATAGGACCTTCCCCCATCCGTCTTGCACTGGATTGTCCGGTAATACAGGAGAATAGGGCTCCTCCGCGACGGCAAAGATCATGCAGGGATCGTCACGCCCTCTTGCGGGTTTTCGTCCCCGTCTTTCGGGCGGCGCTTGGCTTTCTCCGAGCGTCTGTGGCAGGTTTTCTCGCTACTGCGGTCTTTCTCGCTTTGGCTGTGGTAGGTTTTCTCGCTTTGCCTGCAGCAGTTTTCCTCGCTTTGGCCACGGCAGCTTTCCTCGTTTTCGCTACGTGAGTTTTCCTCGCCTTGGCCACGACTTCAACCGGAGCCGGCAATTCCGGCTTGGGCGGTTTCCGAGTCCGATGGTGGCCGTGGTGCAGCGATTGGATGTTCGCAGCTTCTTCTTCCGCCCGCAGCTGAATGTCTGCACTGCTTCGGCGTTCGTCCTCGAGATACTCGGGAATCGTTTTAGTTGCCATGGCCATAGTGTGGCAGAACTATCCCCGCTCAAACTGTTCAATTTTGCCCACTCGGCGACAATCCGTGATCGTCGCGTAACTTCAGCTCCGAAGAAAGATTGCCCAATCCTCACAAATATGGTCACGGACTGATGAGTTGGATTATCTACTCCAATGTTGCTTGTGGTGCGAATGTCCTCCGAGTGGAAAAGAGTCTACGTGATGTCTTTGGTCTTGCGCTGCCCTCGCGGCGAAGCTTACAGATCGAAGCACTATATCATGGATTCTATCAATCCCTTTACGCGGAGATATTCCAAAGCGTCCTCGCAAGTCCGGTCATTCACATTGATGAAACCACAGTGCGACTTCGAGGAGAGCACGGTTACGTCTGGGTCATGACCGGCATGGACAAGGTGTGCTATTTTTACAAGCCATCTCGTGAGGGATCTTTCCTCCAAACCCTTCTTGCTGACTTCTCAGGCGTTCTGATATCCGATTTTTATGCGGCTTATGATTCTCTCAAGTGTGAACAACAGAAATGTCTTGCACATTTGGTGCGCGACATCGATGACGATTTGCTGAGGCACCCGTTGGACATTGAACTTAAAACGATGGCTCAAGAGTTTGGACTTCTGCTGCGGACAATCATCGAGACAGTGGACAAGTACGGCCTCAGGAGCCGGCATCTGCGCAAACACAAGCGGGCCACAGGTCGGTTTCTAAACTCCGTGGCCGATGCAGAGTTGTCGTCCCCACTTGCCAGAAAATACAAGAAGCGGTTTCAGAAGAGCGGCGAAAGACTGTTCACGTTCCTAGTCCATGATGGCGTGCCTTGGAACAATAACAATGCCGAGCATGCCATTAAGCGGTTCGCCAAGTACCGGAGGGATGCTGACGGTCGTTTCACCGAACACAGCCTTCAAGAATATCTCATCATAGCTACTGTTTTCGAAACCTGTGAGTTTAACAACGTCGTCGTCTGCTTGTCAAACCACAACCGGGTAAGAAGATAATCGTGCAGGCTGTTCCCGCTTTTGACTTTAATCGAGCGTGGATCGGGAATCATCGTGACACTGCTGTATTGCGACATCCGGTCGAGAAGCGACAGGCCTATCATGTAGTTGTAAAGCTTATTGCTGTCGCTTCTGATGTGCGCTTGGACTTTCTGTTTATCTACAACAATCGCGTGCAGATGAATGTCTGGGTGCTTCGCGCACATTGCGTGCGCAGCCTCGGCGAACTCACAACGCTCGTCTGCGGTCATAGCCGACCATTTCTTTTCAGTGTGCGTCGGCCAGTTAAACTTGTCGTACAGATCGCGAATAGCACGCTTGGGAATGTGCTTCTTGTCGGATGGAACGCATACTGCTGCTATCGTCAGATAACGACTGGAGCCGCCTGCGCCATAGGGAGCGTTAAATGTCCATCCCAGGTCGCCACTTTCATCGAGATATAGAATTGCCGCTGACGGCGCTATGCTCATAAATAACAAAAGCTCCGCATGGGAGCTTTTGCTATAAGACTAGTGGATGGCCCCTGACTCCGACGCGTTTACACCGCGTTTACGACATCCAGAGGACATCGCGGGTTGCTCAGGATTTACCCATCCGCACCTATAGGTTAGCCCCTATTGCTCATGGTTGCAATCGACTTTACAAAACTTTAACAGCCTTTGTTTGCAAGAAATTGAGCAATTCTTCTAACGTCTTAAACGTGATCCGTAAGCCCCGCTTCGATTGCTGGCGCGGTTGAGCATGCCTTATCCGCCGGTCGTAGCCACCTCGGCATTTTTCTGTGACAGACTGGATCAGGTCGCGTGGTATAAGTGCTCTATCGTTTGTGAGCTATCAGGTGCTTTTTTGCGTCACCATCCGAAACTGAGGATTGTCTGTGCGTTCGTTGTCTGCTTCTGTGCCGCGGCGGTGGCGCTCAGCCGGCAAACGGATGCAGGCTCGCATCCCGCCCAGGTGCAGACGGGGCCTGTTACCGAGCCCCGAAACGCAGCACAAGAACCTGGTGCGCACCCCGTTGTGAAGGGCGCAGAGGCCATCCACGAGCGCGAAGCCAAATGCACAAAGACGCTAGTGGTTTATGCCGATGCGTTGTTCAAGCCCGGGCGTTGGACGCTCAATCCCGATGGCGGCGAAACGTTATCGGAGCTCGCACCTCTGATCACCAAGGCGGGCAAGCATCCGATGCGGATCGAAGCATTCTCCGCTTCCGGCGTTTCATCAGCCGAGAACGAATCCGTAGCCGAAAGACGGGCTTCCACCGTGCGAGGCTGGCTGAGAAACCACGGCTACATCGCCGAGAACACTCCCATCCGCGGATTCGCCGCCGCGCCGGCATCCCCGGCTCCGAAGAACGGTCAATCTACAGCTCCCGAAGAGCATGTGGACGTTGTCATCGATACTTGCAAATGACTGCCCCCGTTCAGATTCCCGTTATCGCCATCGAATTGCTCTGAACACCGTTAGCTGCACACCCGCTTCACTGTTGCAGGTGAGTCAGAGCACTGCGCACCGGAACTCTTCCGATGACAATTGTTATGGCGAGGGGCACGGCGCTGTGTCCTCTGAAACGTGGTCTTTCAGCTCCTTCATCCCGCGCTCCTCGTCACATATCCACTCCACTCGAGGCTTAACGTTGAGCACCCAGAGGCTGTCCCCTGAAATCGATTTTGCCCCCGTACCAGTGAATGGCACACGACCGGCTCGTTCTCCGCGCAAACGGCCGGAGCTGCGTATCCTGCAACCGGAAGTGACCTACACTGGCGCGCCCATCACCCCGCTCCAAAAAGGCCTGCCCAAGCAGACCGAGTCGCTCTGCCCGGAGTGTACCCGTGTGATCCAGGCGGATATCCTGGCCCTCGACGGCAAGGTGGTGATGGAGAAGCGCTGTCCCGAGCACGGCTACTTCCGCGACATCATCTCCAGCGATATCGAGCTTTATCTGAAGATGGAAGAGTGGAACTTCGGCGACAATCTGGGTCTCTCCAATCCCCAGGTCGAAGGCGGTAAGTCCTGTCCGGCGGATTGCGGCCTGTGCGGCCTGCATACCTCGCACACCGCGCTGGGCAACGTGGATCTCACCAACCGCTGCAATCTCACCTGCCCGGTGTGCTTCGCCAATTCCAACGTCGCCGGCTATGTGTACGAACCCTCGCTCGATCAGGTGTGCGGCATGCTCGCCACCTTGCGCGGCGAGCGGCCGGTGGATGGCCGCGTGGTCCAGTTCTCCGGCGGCGAGCCGACCCTGCATCCGCAATTTTTCGAGATCCTTGAGATGGCCCGCGACATGGGATTCACCCACATTCAAGCTGCGACGAATGGCATCGAGTTGGCCGATCTCGACTTCGCGCGCAAAGCCAAGGATGCCGGGTTGGCCACACTGTATCTGCAATTCGACGGAGCAACCGACGACATCTATCGCCGCGTACGCGGGCAGCCGCTGCTGGCCATCAAGCTGAATGTCATCGAGAATTGCCGGGCTACCGGCATGAAGATCGTCTTCGTGCCGACGATTGTGAAGGGCCTCAACGATCATCAGATCGGCGATATCGTCCGCGTCGCCATCGAAAACATCGACACCGTATCGGGCATCAGCTTCCAGCCCGTCGCTTTTACCGGCCGCATCGCCAAACACGAGTTACTGGCCAAGCGCTTTACCCTCGCCGATCTGGCGCGTTGCGTCAGCGAGCAAACCGGCATCACCGACCCGCGCGCCGACTGGTTTCCGCTGGCCTGTGTCACCCCGTTCTCCAAGCTGACGGCGGCGCTGCGCGGTACCGGCGTGCCGACCATTTCTGCGCATCCGCAATGTTCGCTGGGCACATATTTCTTTGTCGATGAAAGGTCAAAGCACGCTGTGCCGATCACGCGCTTCGTGGACGTGCCCAACATGTTGCAGGACATGGAAGAACTGTCACGTTCAGCCGGAAAGTCGCGCCTCAAGCTCTACAGCAAGGTGAAAACCTGGAACTCGCTGAAGAAGCACTTCCGGCCGGAGCTTGCGCCGCCCGGGCTGACGTTCACGAAATTTCTGCAGACACTGCAAGGCATGACCAACAAGAAGCTGGGCCGCGACGGAAAAGATGGGACGTTTACTTATCGCACGCTGCTGGTCGCCGGCATGCATTTCCAGGACGCATACAACTACGACATCGAGCGCGTGAAGCGCTGCGTCATCCACTACGCCGCGCCCGATGGCAAGCTGTACCCGTTCTGCACCTACAACTCCGGCCCCTGCTACCGAGAGAAGATCGAGCGGCAATTCGCGGTGCCAGCCCTCCCTTGAGTAAGGCTGTCTTTCCTGCCTGGCGGGCTGGAGTCGTCCGGGGATACCGTAAAAGCGGTAGAGCCGACCTTCAGGTCGGCGTCCTAGCGCCTACCCAACCGGTCCGGTCTCGGCGATCAATTCCCCTTGGCGGCAGCTCAATTCATGTCAGCAGTACGTTGTCGATCAGCCGTGTCGTG
Organism: uncultured Acidobacteriaceae bacterium; assembly: GCA_963821995.1. Lineage (GTDB taxonomy): Bacteria > Acidobacteriota > Terriglobia > Terriglobales > Acidobacteriaceae > Bog-257. The sequence continues at coordinate 281,225 of CAWGFZ010000001.1, forward strand.
CCGAAATATGCAGCAACCGCGACGAGCGCTCCGCGCGACACGTCAGCCACCGCCTGCAGTGTGTCGGGATCGACGATAGAGAAATAGTCCAGCCGCGCTCCGGCTTCTTCCGCAATCACCTGCTCACCGGCATGGATGAGCGCGGCAGCATCCCGCTCACCTCGATCGGCTAGCATCTGTACCCGCATCAATGCCCGGTGCAGCACCAGGGCGCGATTGCGTTGCTCAGGCGTGAGATAGGCGTTGCGCGAGCTCATCGCCAGCCCGTCGCTCTCGCGGACGATGGGGCAGGTGACAATCTCCACATCCATATCGAGGTCCTTCACCATCTTGCGCAGAACAGCGACCTGCGCCGCGTCCTTCTGGCCGAAGAAGGCGCAGTCCGGGCGGACGATCTCGAATAGCTTAGCAACCACGGTCGCCACGCCGCGAAAATGCCCGGGACGCGAAGCACCGTCAAGCTTGTCGCTTAACTCCTCGACAAGGACATACGTTTTCGCCGCTACCCCACCCTGATTGCCCGCCTGGTGCCCCAGAGCCTGCCCTGAGCTTGTCGAAGGGTTCGCGCCCTTCCTTTGGACGTTGACCTGGGCCCCGTACATCTCCTCAGCCGTCGGCACGAAGAGCAGGTCCACGGACAGTCCCTCGAGCAGACCAGCGTCGCGCTCCAACATGCGTGGGTACTTCGCCAAATCTTCCGTTGGCCCAAATTGCAGCGGATTGACGAAAATCGATGCTGCTGTGACATTGCAACGCGCCGTGGACGCGCGCACCAGCGACAGGTGTCCATCGTGCAGGGCACCCATGGTCGGCACGAAGCCCAGCGTTTTGCCGCTGCGCGTGATCTGCCGGCAGGCGGCTTTCATCTCGGCGATGGTCGCGATTCGTTTCAAGCGCCGTGAGAGCGCCGGACTCTAGAGCGTTTCCCGAATTGCCGTACCCCGAGGTCGGGTAGAGCGGCGCTTCAGCGCCGCGTCGAGGGGGGCTCTCTTCGTCCAGGCTTTCCGCCCACTGCAGCGCAGTGGGCGGAAAGCACAGACTTCGGGGTACGGCTTGGACGCGAACCTGAATGTCCGCTCTACCTGGATACACCAAATCTGGAACCGCTCTAGCCCAGCGAAATGCGAAATCTCGAAAAGGCCTTAGCCGCGGGTGGAGCACGCCTTCCCAGGCCGCTGAAACTCGGCGCGACGCGTTGTTCGGGTAGAGCTGGCCTTCAGGCCAGCGTCCAATCCGTCCCCCAAAATCAGGCTTTCCGCCCTACTGTAGCGCAGTGGGCGGAAAGCCTCGCAAAACAGCCACGGCGGACGCGGCGCTGAAGCGCCGCTCTACCCGTGCCCACCACCATCTATTCTGGCGGTTCGGGTTCCGGCAATGTCCAGCTTGCCAGCACGCCTTTCAGCACCGGCTCGCGACGCAGTAGATTTTGCAGCGAGCACTTCAGCGCTACGGAGTAGATCTCACCCTCCAGCCCCTCGATGAAGACAACCTCCTCGACCCAATCGCGCCCGGTGGATTTCTCGCGATATTGTGCCTTCAGCATCTGCGCCGGCATGTCGTCGACCGTTCGCTGCTGGCGCTGCAGTGTCACGAAGTTCTCGCCGGCACCGCGCATCCCGGCGGCAGCCTGGTCGATAATCGCGTCCAGGGTCGCGGCTTTTTCGCCAGCTTCCGGCGCAGGAGCAACCATCGCCAGCGTGATCTCGTCCCACAGCGCCTTTTCTTCTTTTTGCGGAGGTGCTACCACCACCCCATTGCCCGCGAAGATCTCGCCCAGCATCATCCATGAGCCGGGATACTTGAAGCAGAATCCGTTGTCAGGCTGGCAATAGCGCTTCCAGGGCGCAGGCTGATGCGGAGGAGCCGCTGCCTGACCCCATGCGACATAACTCAAAATCGGCGCGAGCCCAATTACAACGAGACAACGTTGCGCAAGCGTCATGCAACTACACTTGCACAGCGCGCTTGCGTTCGGCAATGGTCTCGAGCGCGGCCTGCGTGTCCTTGGGCAAATGATACGACTCGGCATCAGCGGGATATGCGCCCGCCTTCACGTCGTCCTTGAACGCGAGCAACGCGCTCTTGATCACCGAGCCCACTTCCGCGTAGCGGCGCACGAACTTTGCCGGCGGCGCGAACGTCAGTCCCAACAGATCGTGAAAGACCAGCACCTGGCCATCGCACTCCGGACCAGCGCCGATGCCGATGGTCGGAATTTCGAGCTCGTGCGTGATCATCGCCGCGACTTCGCGGGGAATGCCCTCGAGCACAACGCAACAGGCGCCGGCGCGCTGGACAGCGATCGCGTCTTTCATGAGCTCCTCGATGGCATCCAAGGTCTTGCCTTGCACCTTGTAACCGCCCATGGCATGGAGCGACTGCGGGGTCAGTCCGATATGGCCAACGACGGGAATCTCGGCCTCGACCAGGCGCTCGATGAGCCGCGCGCGTTTCTGGCCGCCCTCAATCTTCACCGCCTCAGCGCCGGCCTCTTTGATGAATCGCGCCGCGTTGCGCAGCGATTCCCGCTGCGAGATGTGGTAGGAGGCAAATGGCATGTCGGTGACCAGGAAGGCGTGCTTCACGCCGCGGCGCACCGCGCGCGTGTGGTGCAGCATCTCCTGCATGCTGACTGGCAGCGTGTTCTCGTAACCCAATACCACCATGCCCAGCGAGTCACCCACTAGGATCATGTCGATGCCCGCCTCATCCACGAGGCGCGCGCCGGGATAATCGTAAGCCGTAAGGCAGGTGATGATTTCCTGACGTTGTTTCTTTTCCAGAAGCGTGGAAGCAGTAATTTTGGCGCGGAAGTCGCCGGTGGTAATACTCACAAATTCCTCCAGTACAGTTCCCCGACCGCGGGGATACCGCCTGATTGGCCTCATCACAGGGACATGTGATTTCCCGAGAGGAGCCGACTGGATTGTACACCCATCCCGGGCTATGAAGCATCGTATCCCGTGACGTCATTCGCCCGAGACTCGGCGTCCGTCACCGGGGTGACCCGTTGGAGTTGTCGACGTGCTATGCTGCGATGCGGTTCATCGGACACGGTTATTTCAGGGCTGGCCGAAGCCAAGGCCAAGGGCCGAGGCCGCCGAAAGGAGGTGAAGCTGATTTCCAGCGATGGCCCAACCCAGACGCTGTGCAGTCTGCGAGTCGGAGGAGATCACCGCATACCCAATCGACCTGCCGGACAGATTGGGGGAGTTCAAACTCCTGCTTGCCGACAAAGTGGTCTACTGCTGCAGTAATGGGCATCGGTTCATCATGCTACCCGACCAAAGCAACCGGAGCGAAAGTCTCCTCTGATTTGGTTTTTCGCCCGGCTAGTATGAATGACCAGGAAACGACGGGTTCTTGCTCAACCGCGCATTCTGCAGCTTGCGCCCACCGCGAGAAACCCGCACACCGCCAAGAGCGAATTAGACTGGTACGCATTCTGTGGCGCTCCCGAGGACCAGTCAACTGCTGTACTTGAACGAAGCCCAACGCTCCCCGTTGAACCGGGCTGAAGTAAGACGTGGCACTCTGGGTCGCCGTAGCCTGCTGACGAGAGTCATTCCGTTACACATTGCCGCCAGCAGGGCTACGGATTTCTCACTCGCAAAAAACCTTCACGTGGTGCCCATCGTCAGTGTCGATATCGACGTGCAGCGCATTCAGCGCTTCGTCCAGTTCGTTGCCTTTCAACCCGGAGAGAATATCCAGATTGAAGCCCTTGTCGTTCAGCTTCTGCGCAACCTTCGGCGGGAGCACGCCCAGCAACTTCACCCCTGAGCGCAGGAACGCAATGGGGACACGGACGTTTACGTCGTGGCCATCGCCTTTGTCCACAAGCACGCGCAGAAACTTGGCGGTGGTGGGGCCGTCTTTCGCGGGGCGGTTGTTGCCCTTGCCGTCAGTGCCGGCGGGTTGGTCCGGCGCGTCGGTTGCGGCAAGCTTGTCCAGCAGACGCTCGGCGTCCTCGGATGTGATCTTTCCGGCGGCCAGCATATCCAGTACTTTTCTGGTTTCAGCAGACATCGATTTTCTCCTTGTGCGACTTCAACCCAGCCTCTCCAGGGCTTCCTCCACCGTAATCTCGCCTCGCGAAAGCTGCTCCAGCACGTAGGCCCGCGGCGATGGCGCTTGCATCGATTTGTCGAGTGCCGCCGCTATTGCGTTCAGCCGGTTCTTCACCGTGGGATAGCTGATGCCGAACAGGCTCTCCATCTTCTTGATCGAGCCGTGATGCCGGACGAAGGCCATCACAAAAGCCTGATCCTCGAGCGAGAGCTGAGCCAGTGTTGGCAACTCGATCTGTCCTTCCATGGAGACGTTGCAGTTCGGACACGCCATTCGCGTGATCTTGAATGGCTGATTGCACTGCGGGCACGAGGTTTGGGAAGCCATATGTTAGCCAGTTCGGGTGCATTGTCTACTATTAGATTTATTTTTGCAAGTATAAAATTTAATAAATTAAATATTTACTTAATTTTATTGTCATATTGGTTGCAAAAGTTAAGTCGGCGCGAGGGATCTGGCCTGGCAGATCTCGCCTGTTCAAGCTGCTATCAAGCTGCGCGGAAAGCACTTAAGTGGCATCGCTGGGAGCGTTGCGCTCCCAGCGTGAGCCAATGCCGGTAGTAATGGGGGGTATGAAGCGGATGCTGACTCGGCATCCGCGCTCCGTATTGAGCCCTGACTTACTGAACGCTTCTGGCTTGTGCGGTAGGTCGCGTTCCGTTATGAAGCCCCGACTCGGTTGTTTACCAGGCTAGACTTGATGTACGCCTCGCCGGCTTGCATCATGTGGATCCAGACGTCGTGCGCCCGGCCCTTTTCATTGAGGAACGCCGCCAGTTCGGCAGCGCTCATATTGGTCCCCGCCTCTTTGGCAAACTGCAGGACGTGGGCCAAGGTGATTTCGGCTGTCACTTTGTCGCGCCAGCACTTTTTCTTCAAATCAATCATTTCTGCTTCCCGACAGAATGGATTTTGCTTGCCCACTAGAAATACGCTTTCTGCCGCTGGCGCACGACGGCAAGCATCACTTCGCCTTGTGATGGCGCTCACAAAAAGATGTTCGACTCGAACTGCGCCCTCTTCGTCGTTCGCCGGGACAGCAAGTTCACCACGCTTCGACTTCGCTCAGCGCAGGCTCCGGCACGGAGACCACGGAATGTTAATCTCCTCCGCTTCTCTGTTTCTTTACCTTCTTTTTTTCTCCGTGTCCTCCGTGCTTTCGTGGTGAAAAAATTCGGGACTCCTGCTGTGCTAACCTCGGTTTCGGAATGGCAGAAGCCCCGCAGATTTACATCGGCACCGCCGGCTGGTCATACAAAGACTGGGAAGGCGTTGTCTACCCGGCGCAGATCAAGAAGTCGCAGCACCCGGTCGAATACCTGGCGCGCTACATCGATGCGCTGGAGATCAACACCTCGTTCTACGGCCACATCAAGCCGGAATGGGGCAAGCTGTGGTGCCGCATGGCGCGCGCCGTAAATCCCCATTTCATGTTCACGGCCAAGCTGAACCGCGCCTTCACCCATTCACCTATTGCCGTCATAGAAAGCACGTCGGCCGATACCATCCGCGCCAATGAAGAGGACGAGCGTCTGGCCAAGGAGGGCCTCGAGTCGGTCGCGATGGAGAGCATGCTGGGCGCAGTTCTCGCCCAGTTTCCCATTTCGTTCAAGAACACAAATGCCAATCGCGAGTATCTCGATCGAGTCATCCGCAAGTTCAAGGACTTTCCCTTGGTGGTCGAGGTGCGGCACAACAGTTGGACCAACGAAGGCACACTGCGATACTTCGCTGAAGAAGGCGTCGCGTTTTGCAATATCGACCAGCCTAAGCTCGGCAATGCCGTGACCCCCAGCGAGCATGTGACCGGGCCGCTCGCCTACGTGCGCCTGCACGGCCGCAACTACGATCAGTGGTTCGACAGCGATTCCCGCAACGATCGCTACAACTATCTTTACAGCGAAACCGAGCTGCGCGGCTGGAAGACGCGCATCGACGCGATTGCCGAGAAGGCGCAGAAGACGTTCGTCATCGCCAACAATCACTTCGAGGGCAAGGCTGCGGTCAATGCTCTGCAACTGAAGAGCATGATCACGGGAAGGCCGGTGCGCGTCCCGGAGACGCTAGTGAAGAAGTATTGGGAGCTGGGTGAAATCGCAGAGCCAGGCCAGACAGGCGACCAGGCATCCGGGTAATGACGGAGTGCGATGCGATTAGAGCATTTTTGCCGTTACTGCAGCTTGCGAAGGCTCGGGTAGAGCGGCGCTTTAGCGCCGCGTCAACGGAGTTTTCCTCGTGGGATTTGCGGCCCGCTGCTTCGCAGCGGGCCGCAAACGCCAATCGGGAGGACGTGCGCAACGCGGGCCTGAAGGCCCGCTCTACCGATGTACGGGAGCTACGAAATTGCGGTAGAGGACGCAGCAGGACATGAGCTACGCTTCCGTGTAACTTGCGTTCCACGCCGCGTCTTCTTACCATCCTTGTTCATCCAAAATTTCGCAGCGGCATCGGAGATCCATGACTGACGAGGTCGAAGAGTTGCACGAGGCGGCAGAGCGCGCCAAGGAGCGAAAGGAATTAGCTCCAGTGAGCTTCACGATGGCTATTCTGGCGGTGCTGGTCGCCACCGTCACCCTGCTCGGCCATCGGGCGCACACCGAGGAGATCCTGGCGCAGACCGCGTGCTACCGATCAATGGAGCTATTACCAGGCCAAGAACATGCGCCGCAACAATCTCGAGGCGCTGGATGACGTGCTCACGGCGCTGGAGAACACCAAGGCCGAGCGCGCCGCAGAGGTGCGGAAGCATTTTCATCAGGAGATCGATAAGTATCGCGATCAGCAGAAGGACATCCAGAACGAGGCTCGTGGACTGGAAGCTGAGGTCCAGCGGAACAGCCGTCGCGCCAATCGCTTCGACCTGGGAGAAGTGTTTCTGGAAATTGCGCTGGTGGTCACGTCCATTACGCTGCTCACCGAAAATCGAGGCTATTGGTACTTCGGATTTGTGCTGGCAGCGATTGGCATTGCCTCCGCCGTGAGTGTGCTGTTCATGCACTGAAGGCGCAGCTCGCATTCCGAGATAGCACGCCAACTCCCACTTGCGCCGGAGCATCTTTCTGCAGTACGGGACGCCTCCAGTCGACGAGGGCGGTTCTTCAGCAATCGGCAATTTCAATTCAAAGACAGCGAGGTTCATCATGCCGCTTTGGCAGCAGGGAGCAAAACTTGTTGCACGCAAGATGCCCAAAGTCATCGATCCGACGACGCACGCGGTCCTCGATTACGTTGTTGCCGGCAGTTTTTTGCTGATCGCATCGGCGCTGTGGAAGCGCAATCGGCGAGCCGCTTCGGGATCGCTGCTCTGCGCCGGAGCGACTCTTGCCAACGCGCTGGTCACCGACTATCCCGGTGGAGTGTTTCGCCTGATCGACTACAAGACGCATGGGCGCAACGATGCCGCCATCGCAGCACTGACCGCGACCGCGCCGCGGCTTCTGGGATTCCGTGACCAGCCGGAAGCGCGCTACTTCAAGGTTGAGGCGCTTACGGAGACCACGGTGATCGGCCTCACCGACTACAACTATTACGAGGATTCGAAGTCCCGGGCTGCGTAGAACGCTTCCCACCTCACGCCGCAAACGCTTTCGCCAGAAAGCGGGAGATGTGCCAGGCGTCCATGTATTTGTAGGGCGTCTCGCCCAGCGAATAGTGCCCGCACGGCAGCGCCTTGATGGTGGTATCGAGCCCGCAGCGCAGGAACTCGCCGGCCGCCTGCGCGGAGAATTCGGGCAGGAATGTGAGATCGTAACGGCCGTAGATCATCAACGACTTCTTCGGCCAGCGTTTGAACTTGTCGAAGTACACGATGGGACTGATGCACATCCAGACGCGGCGCAGTTCTTCCTGCGTCAGCACCGTCTCGACGCCCTTGCGGATGTGCTGGGTCGATTGCCCAGTCCACACCACGTCACCGAACGCGGTGGAGGCGTGATTGAACACGTTGACGCGGATGCGCGGATCGTGAGCGCTGGCCAGAAAGGCATAGCAGGATCCCAGGCTGGTTCCCACGATCCCTAATCGCGAATAGCCACGCTGCTCCAGCCAGTCCAGGCATGAGCGGATGTCGGCAATACCTTGCCGCGTCGCGGCGATGGTGCGTGCTATGTTGGCCGACACAGTGTAGTCGGCGCGCGTAATCCCCGCCGGACGGCGGATGTCATGGTAGGGCATGCTCAGCCGCAGGGCAGCGATGCCAAGCAGGTTGAACAACCGGCACAAGGCATTTTGGCTGACGCCATCGGCATTCCATTGCGGCAGCAACACTACAGCGCGGTGGCCCTGCGCCGGAAACCAGCGCGCGTTGGCGCAGTTGTTTTCCGGATACGGCGATTCGATAGGCGAGGTGAAGCGCAGAAATTTGCCCCACTCGTCCTTCGGCTGTTTCTTTGGCGGCTCGCTGCCGGTATGGAACAACTCCACCTTGCGGGGCTCGATACGAAAGTCCATCGGCGTCTCGTAGGCAAAGAATTGGTCGCTGTTCTCCACCAGGGCATCGTTTATCGAACTTAAATACCGGACCATTGCAGGCTGGTCCGCGGTATCGGCCGGAGGGCTGAGATGTTCCATGCCAGGCCAGCCTGTGGTCCACTCCAAACCCCACTCGAACGGGCGCACCACGCGATTGTTATCGCGCGAGGTCAGTCGCGACTCCCAATCGTGAATCCAGCGCCGATAGCGTTCTCGCATCCTTCTCGATGGTATCGCACGGCCGCATCCGTTAGGCAGCGTTCGCCAAGGAACACAATGGTTTCCGTCTCGAATGGCAGTTGAAGCAGGTCGAGCAGAGCAGGCGGCAAACTGGATTTCCTAGTCCAGAGGTTGTAGTGGACTGCGACCCTCGGGGGATGTCTGGCCTTCCGTCACCGGCTACGCTCGAACCATGCAACTCGTACAGATTGGGGTAGTCCGGCAGAAGACAGTGCTCGACATGATCCAAGAGATGGCCGAGCGGCAATTTGCTGAAATTCAGCAGCTAAAGACTGCAGCGCAGAATCGGCACGTCGAGACGCATACCCGACGGAAGCGCGTGCGCTGCACCTCAACCGCCCAGGTCGCCTGAGCGCCGAATCGATACCCCGGTAAATCAGCGCACAACAACTGCCCTTGCAGTTGCCGCCCAGGATTGTCTCATCGTACGGGGCAGCTTTCGGGTGGCTCGGGGAGAGTGGCGCTTAAGAGGCTGTTACGAAACTCGGTTCCTCCTTGCACCGGCGGAACAAACCGCGTGAAAACGCGTGCCGTTAGGCACGGAATACCACGTCAATTTTGAAAATGGTTTAGCCGTGGGATTCCCCCCTTGGTCATCTCGGCACTAAGTACAAAAAGCTTCCACAGTTGAGGGAATTAGCGGGTATGTCTTAGTACCCGCAGCCGCCTACACTCTCATAGTTTCACTCCCAAGTTTCTGTACCAGGGCCCATATCTATGTTCGGTCGCATAGACCGGACGCGTTCGGAGTGCCTGATGTTCAAGACTTGCGCTGTTTCGTTGTTTGTTCTCAGTCTGATCGCCACAATTCCACTTTCCGCCAGCCAGTATCAGCAGATCGTTCCCAACACCACGCTCACCGCACAGACCACCAATAACACTGCGGCAGCCAATTCCTTTCCGGGATGCGAAATCACGACCGTGACCAATGGCCAATGCGTTGATAACGGCGATTTGGCGGCCAGCAATGTCAGCAAGGTCGACGTTCACACCCTGCTCTCCGCATCGCAGCAGGGCGCGAAGATCTATACGACGTATATTCCCTACTGGGTGCACGGCACTCATCCCAATATTGGTTATAGCTCGCAGGATCCGCAACCAGGTGACTAAAGAAATTGCCGACCTGACCAGTCGCGGCTTCGACGGCGTTCTGGTCGATTGGTATGGCCCGGGAAGCTACGAAGAGGGGGCGACCGAAATCCTGAAGCCGCAGTTGGAGCAGCAAAATCAACTCAAGTTTGCCTTGATGATCGACCAGGGAGCCGTCGAGTGGTTCTCCTGCTATCCGAGTTGTTCAGCCACACAGGCGCTGCTGAACATCATCGCCTTCGCGCGTTCGCACGGCTATTTCAGCTCACCCGCGGCCATCAAGAACAGCGACGGCAAAACCATCGTGACCCAGTTCGGGATGGAAGCCTACAACATCAACTGGGCGACAATCGAGAGCCAGAACTCCGATCTGGAATGGATCTTTGAGAACGCCGGAGCCTTCACCAACCAGTACACCATCGGGGCGTACGGCTGGCTGTCGCCGAAAGATCCGCTGCAACAGGGTTATGAGGGTCTCGATTACACGCAATACTTCCTGCAGATCGCCAGCCAGCATCAGTCCAAGAAGAACTGGGCCTCGACGTGGAAGGGCTTTAACGACGTGGTGGCAAGCTGGGCGCCTCCCGGCGGCCGTCACATCCAGCAGCTATGCGGCAAGACCTGGCTGGACTCCTGGGCCGCGGTTGCCAGTTACACTGATCGCCTGGATGCCGTCCAGGTCGTGACCTGGCATGATTACGAAGAAGGCACCGAGATTCAGACCGGCATCGATAACTGCCTGACCGTTTCGGCGAGTGTCACCGGCAGCACGCTGAACTGGAACGTTGCCAGCGATTCCACACTCGATCACTACGTTGCTTACATCTCGGCCGATGGCCAGAACCTGATGTCGCTGGGCGACTACAGCGTAGGCACGACTTCGCTCAACCTGGCTCCGTTCAATTTTGCCCCCGGAACCTACTACGTATTCGTTCAGGCTGTGGGCAAGCCCAGCATTAAGAACCAGATGTCGGCATCGGCGGTTTATACCATCACGGGCGGACAACCCACGGTCACCATTAATACTCCCTACAACGGAGAGCATGCCGGACCGGCGACCAATCTCCAGGCGCAGGCGTCAAGTCCGAACGGGCAGATCATCGAGTATCAGATCTACCTCGACGGAACTCTGGTCTATACCTTGCACGGCGGATCGTCGTTCCAGCAGTGGGTCTCGACCTCGATGGGAGTGCATCACTTCATCGTCAAGGCGGAAGACGTTGACCACCAGTGGGGCAGCGCAACCGTCTGGGATGATCGCACGTACTGATGGGCAGCGGATAACGTGTGGGGCACGCCTTCAGAGGCCGCTGAAAAACTTGCCCCGATCCGTTGTTCGGGTAGAGCTGGCCTTTAGAGACTGGGCCGCGGCCGAAGGATAGGTAGAGCGAGCCTTCAGGCTCGCGTCCGGGCGACGAAAATGTGCGGGGGAGGGTGTGTGAGAACCAACTTTATTCCTCCGCGGTGGAGTGCGGCACACGCAAATCGAACCCCGAAGCCGGGGCCCCCGGTTCGCGCCTCTTTTGCGCGAATTGGGGTGGGAAGCGGAGTCCTGGGTGAAGTGGAAAATCTATCCGAGTCCCTTTAGGGACGACACAGTTCTCACACGCGCTCTAAAGGCCAGCTCTACCAATCCTTCCGGAACGCGGGCCTGAATAGGCCAGCGTCTAATCCGCCCCAAGAGATTAGCCTTTCCGCCCACTGCGTAGCAGCGGCGGGAACGCTAGGCTAGCCAACCAGACGCAATGGACGCGGCGTTGAAGCGCCGCTCTACCCTTCAAATCTGGTAATCAATCTCGATAATCGCCTGTAGCCTGTCGTCGCCGTCGGCCGGCACGAACTGTCGTCCCTGCAGCTCGCGAACTTCTTCCTTCAGTTTCTTCACTTCATTCGCCACGGCCGCTAGCGCCTCCGACAGCGGATCGTTGATCTGCTTAGGATCGATGATCACCACGCGTTTCCCGCGGCGCAAAACGATGTGACCGGGCACGCCCACGACCGTGGAATTGTCCGGCACGTCGCGCAGCACCACCGAACCGGCGCCGACACGGCTATTCTCTCCAATGGTGATGTTGCCCAGCACGCGCGCGCCCGCACCGACAACCACATTGTTGCGCAGCGTGGGGTGACGCTTGCCTTGCTGCTTGCCCGTGCCGCCCAGGGTCACCCCCTGGAACAGCGTCACATCATCGCCCACAATCGTCGTCTCGCCGATGACCACCCCCATACCGTGATCGACAAAGAAGCGGCGGCCAATTTCAGCTCCGGGATGGATTTCGATTCCCGTGATCAGACGCGCCACTTGCGACAGAAAGCGCGCCAGAAATCGCCAATTGTGCATCCACAGCCAATGATGAAAGCGATATGCCCACAGCGCGTGCAGCCCGGAGTAGAGCAGCACCACCTCCAGCCCCGACTTCGCCGCGGGATCGCGGTCCAGCACCGCGGCGATGTCTTCGCGCATGCACCCGAACATGCTCACACCGTGACCTCCGCCGTCGGCAGCGCCAGCGCCTCATCACGCAGTTGCTGGAACAGAACGCTGCTGAGGTAGCGCTCGCCGTAATCGGGCAACACCACCACGATGAGCTTGCCCGCATTCTCCTCGCGCTCAGCGACGCGCAAAGCTGCCTACCACGGCCGCGCCCGACGAGATGCCCACCAGCAATCCTTCCTCGCTGGCCAGACGGCGCGCCATCGCAATCGACTCGTCGCCCGTCACCTGGATCACTTCATCGATGTAGTCGGTGCGCAGGATGCTGGGAATGAATCCCGCCCCGATTCCCTGGATCTTATGCGGACCCGGCTGCCCGCCGGAGAGTACAGGACTTTCCGACGGTTCAACGGCGATGGCTTTGAACGACGGCTTCTTCGGCTTGATGTACTCGCATACTCCGGTCAGCGTACCGCCCGTGCCAATCCCCGATACCAGAATGTCAGCCTTACCGTCCGTGTCCTCCCAAATCTCCGGGCCGGTTGTCTCACGGTGGATCTTGGGATTCGCAGGGTTATCGAACTGCTGCGGCATGAAGCCGTTGGGCGTTTCTGCCAGAATCTCGTTGGCTTTGGCAATGGCGCCCTTCATGCCTTTCGGGCCGGGCGTGAGCACGATATCTGCGCCAAACGCACGCAGCAGCACGCGCCGCTCCGTGCTCATGGTCTCCGGCATGGTCAGGATCAGCTTGTAGCCCTTCACCGCTGCCACAAACGCCAGACCGATACCGGTGTTGCCGCTGGTGGGCTCGATCAGGATGGTCTTGCCGGGAGTAATCCTGCCCTCGCGCTCCGCTTCGTTGATCATGCTCACGCCGATGCGGTCTTTTACGCTGCTGCACGGGTTCATGCTCTCCAGCTTCGCGACCACGGTCGCGCGCGCGGCGTCGGTAACTTTGTTCAGGCGGACCAGCGGGGTACGCCCAATCAATTCGGTAACGTCATTAGCTATCTTCATCGACTTTCTCCAAAAGATGCTGGCAGCTTTGCCGGCGATCCGAAGTTAATTTCTTTTTCAGGGAAGCGGAGACAAGGCTAGCGACAACAACAACAGGAATACCGGCGTAGGCACCGGCTCTGGCCAAAGGAAGCGCGAACATGCTGCTGGGTATCGATGAGCATGATGCGGTCTTTGATTCTCGCTGCCCAATAGCTTACCACGTCGGTAGTGGGTCAGTCTGGAACATCATGCACAAGCACGGTGCTAAAGCGAGCCTGTGGAAAACCAGACTGATCCACTACCTCCACGTCTCCCAGCCCTTGGGCAGGTGGCGCAGGTCGGCAGCCGATCAGCCCTGTATAATCGTGAGCTTGCCAATCTAGCTATGGACCATAAATTACAGCAGGTCGAGATCGGCATTATTGGCGGCAGCGGGCTCTATAGAATGCCGGGGCTTACCGACGTGCAGGAGATTTTCTTGCACACCTCGTTCGGCGCGCCTTCCGATGACTATGTGCTAGGTACGCTGCAAGGCCGCAGGGTCGCCTTCCTCGCTCGGCATGGACGCGGCCACCGCTTCAGCCCGACCGACATCAACTACCGCGCCAACATTCACGGCTTCAAACAGCTGGGTGTGGAACGCATCATCTCGCTTTCCGCTGTGGGGTCGCTGAAAGAAGAACATCATCCTCTGGATTTCGTGATCCCCGATCAGTTCATCGATCGCACCCGTCATCGCATCGATACATTTTTCGGCGACGGGCTGGTAGCGCACGTCGGCTTTGCAGAGCCGGTTTGCGCTGAGTCGGCCGCGATTGCCGTTGATGCATGCAGACGCGCCGGAGTCAACGTCAAGCCGCGCGGTACGTACTTAAACATGGAAGGTCCGCAGTTCTCCACCAAAGCCGAGTCCAACCTGTATCGCAGCTGGGGATGCGACGTCATCGGCATGACCAACGTCACCGAGGCCCGGCTCGCACGCGAGGCGGAAATCTGCTACGCGACCGTGGCCATGGTCACCGATTACGACTGCTGGCATGAGGAACACGATACCGTCAGCGTTGAGCAAATCATCGCCGTGCTGCTGAAGAATGCCGAGCACGCCTGCACCGTGGTGCGTGAAGCTGTCGCCGCTATGCCGAGGAATCGTAGCTGTAAATGCGGTTCCGCGCTGAAGAACGCGATCATCACCTCGCGAGATGTGGTGCCGGCGGCCACCCTGGCGCGCTTGCGGCTGCTGGTTGGCAAGTATTTCGATTCCGAACAGAAAGTGGGAACATAGCTCTTGTCCATCCTGGTGGTTGGCTCCGTTGCATTCGATACCCTGAAAACTCCTTACGGCGAGCGCCAGAAAATTCTGGGCGGCGCAGCTACTTACTTTTCTCTTTCCGCCAGTTACTTCACCGATGTCAGAGTAGTAGGCGTTGTTGGCGAGGATTTCACGCCCGCCAATGAAGCCGTCATGAACAAGCGCGGCATCGACACGCGTGGCATTCAGCACGCCAAAGGGAAAACCTTCCACTGGACCGGCGAATATGGCGACAACCTGAACGAAGCCAAAACGCTGAATACCGAGCTGAACGTGTTTGAGACTTTTGCGCCGTCCATTCCGGTCGAATACAACGATTCGGAATTCCTCTTCCTGGCAAACATCGATCCTGCCTTGCAAATGCGGGTGCGCGACGCCATGCCCCATGCGCGGCTCGTCGGCGGCGACACCATGAACTACTGGATCAGCGGCCATCGCGCCAATCTGGAGAAGATGCTGCAGCGGGTCGATGTGCTGCTGATCAACGATGGCGAAGCCAAAATGCTGGCCGGCGACAACAGCCTGCCGCGTGCCGCGCGTAGTGTGATGGACATGGGCCCGCGCGCGCTCGTCATCAAGCATGGCGAGTACGGCGCAACCATTTTCTTCCGCGACGGCGAATTTGCCGGCGGACATCATCCCTTCCGCGCCCCGGCTATGCCGCTGGATGAAGTGCGCGATCCCACCGGCGCCGGCGACAGCTTCGCCGGCGGCTTCATGGGGTATGTCGCATCACAGGGCGAAGTGAATCGCCGCGTGTTGAAGCACGCGATGTTCTACGGCAGTGTTATGGGATCGTTTGCCGTCGAGCGTTTCGGCACCGAGCGGCTGCAGTCGCTCACCCGCGACGAAATCGACGAGCGCTTCACCATCTTCCGCGAGCTGACACATCTGGACTAGTTTCTGGATCGGAGGACCGGCGTGGTCGTAATTTGTGAGAGTTGGCACTCTCCGGACCCTCTTCTTCCATTTAGTGCTCAGGCGCGCTAGACTTTTCTACATGGGACTGCGCATCACGCCCGAAACCGAAGCCAGGCTGGACGAACTCGCGCTTAAGATGCGACGCGATAAGAACGATCTCGTGCAAGAAGCCGTTAATAATCTTCTTAGCTATAACGAGTGGCTGGAACAAAAGGTAAATGCCAGCATAACGGCAGCAGAGGGCGGTCAAGTTGTTGCGAACGACGAAGTGCACCGATGGATCGAAAGTCGTGAATGTTCCTGAATGCCAGTTGACTGGTCAGCTCATGCCCTCGCGGACCTGAAGACAATTTCCGAATACATCCAGCGCGATCGTGGCCCTCTCACAGCGAACCGGGTGATCCGAAACATCTACGAAGCAATCCAAAACCTTACTTCCATGCCAAATAGCGGCCGTTCCGGACGAGTGGCAGGAACAAGAGAACTCGTGCTTGCTCCGCTGCCGTACATTGTTATCTACCAAACCTCAGCCGAACGTTTGTTGGTGCTGAATATTGTTCACGGAGCACAGAAGTGGCCTTAGACGTGAGGGTGGAGGGAAGGGCCAAGAAAAATCCTGCCACCGAGCGCAACGGACACGCAGCGATTCGCCACCATCTCATTCAGCAGCGCGGCGAAGCGCGTTTCACCCTGCTGCTGGCGGCGCTGTCCATCGCCGCACTGCTGTACTACTACATTCATCAGCAGATTCTGCTCTACGGCGATGCCGCTGCCCACCTGAACATCGCACGCCGGGTAGTCGATAACCGCCATCCGCTGCAATCCTATGGGCAGTTAGGAACGGTTTGGCTTCCGCTGCAGCACGTGGCCATGCTGCCATTCGTATGGGTCAATATACTTTGGCAAAGTGGCGTGGCGGGAGCCATCCCCGGCATGGTGGCATTCGTGCTCGGAACGCTTGGTGTCTTCCGCCTGGTGAGCGCCCGCGCCGGCCAACTTGCTGCTTACCTCGCCGCCGCCATTTACGCCCTCAATCCGAACTTGCTCTACCTGCAAACGACCGCAATGAACGAGCCGATTTTCCTCGCCTTCTTCATCTGGTCGCTGGTTTATCTTGACGAGTTCCTTCGCGCCACCTCGCCGCCGCCTGCGGATTCGATGGTGCAACCTGCTCAGCTTAAGCCGCGCCGCGCAATGCAATACGGTGGCATCTGTATGGCCGGAGCCGCGCTGACGCGCTATGACGGCTGGTTCGCCGCTGCGGTCCTCGGGGTCATCCTGACTTGGGCCGCATGGCGCTGGCTTCGCCGCGTCAGCGATCCGCGTCTGCGACGCTCCGCCACTAAATCGCTCGCCGAAGTTCTCCTGCTCAACGCGCTCGTCCCCACTTACTGGCTTATCTACACCTGGGCTGTATCGGGAGACGCTCTTGATTTTGCGACCGGGCCGTACTCAGCTAAGGCGATCGCGTTGCGCAGCACAGCGCAAGGAACACCGCCGTATCCCGGGCAGCATCATCTATTCACCGCGGCGTTGTACTTCCTGAAAGCAGCCCAACTGAATGTGGGCACGGCCTTCTGGGGCCGGCTGCTTTTTGTTCTGGCTGTGCTGGGGACAGCACTGGCGATCTGGCGATTTCGGCAATTCGGGATTCTTCTGTTGCTGTGGCTGCCGCTGCCGTTTTACGCGCTCTCAATCGCTTATGGCAGCGTGCCCATTTACATTCCGGCCTGGTATCCGTTTTCGTACTACAACGTGCGTTACGGACTGGAACTGCTGCCCGTCTTTGCAGTCTTTATCTCTATTCTGTGTGGCTGTCTCGCGCGGGTCCTGGGGTCAGGCTTCATTCGTCTGCTGCCCTGCCTTGCTGTGATCGCGATCATCGCTGCCAGCTACATCTCAGCGTATGCGGAAACTCCGATCACGCTGCGGGAGGCCGAAGTCAACTCGCGCGGCCGTGTGGCGCTGGAACAAGGCCTGGCCGGCGCTCTGGCGCACCTACCACATTCGGCGACTCTGCTGATGTACGAAGCCGAGCATCCTGACGCGTTGCGCCTGGCGGGCGTTCCTCTGCGGCATGTCATCTCCGAGGCTGAGCATCCCGACTGGGAGTGGGCCCTGCTCGACCCGGCGCATCATGCCGATTACATCATCGCGTGCAAAGGAGATCCCGTCTCGGTAGCAGTCCAGCATCACCGTGAGGAACTTACGGAGTTGGTTTCGATCACCGCGCCCGGCCAGTCCAGCTGCATTCTCTACCAGCCAAACTAGCGCTACCGCAATTCGAGAAACTCTTCGTTGCTGATACCCAGTTGCCGAGGGATTTTGAGGAACCATGGCGGCCCGATTTCGCGGCCACCGTGCAGCGGAATGGTTACGGCACGGTCACTCTTCCGCCAATATTCGGCCGCTCTCCGCTTTGCTACAATCCGCCCAGCGCGACCTGATATGTCCAGCGTCCCATTTGTCAAAGCGACCGCCTGCGGCAATGATTTCCTGATCATCGATTTTGCCGGCGCGCCCAGTGACATCTACGGCTTCACCCGCCGAATCTGCGATCGCCACAATGGGATTGGCGCCGATGGGGTGGAATGGGTCCTGCCGGCGAACGATGCTGACCTTCGCGTTCGTCTGCTGAACGCCGACGGCTCCGAGGCGGAGATTTCCGGCAATGGCACGCGCTGCGTCGCAGCGTGGTATTGCGCGGAGAATAATCGCAGCTCAGTGGTAATTCGCACTGGCGCCGGGCTCAAGACTTGCGAACTCAAAGCCCGTGACGGCAACAACTTTGAATTTCGCAGTTCCATGGGCGCGCCGGAAGTGGGCGACGACTTCTCCATCAAGTTCACCTACGGCGAGATTTGCGGCACGCCCGTTTCCATGGGCAATCCGCATTACGTCGTCTTCGTCCCGGAGTTCGAACTCGGCTGGCAAGCCGTGGCCGAGCAGATTTCCAAGCATCACGACTTCAAGTACGGCATGAACGTAGAGTTGGTTAAGGTTCTCGACCCCGGCGAAATTGAGGTGCGCTTTTGCGAACGTGGTGTCGGCGAGACCATGTCGTCCGGCACGGGATCGTGCGCGTCGGCGGTCGCGGCTATCCACGCAGGCAAGGCGACGTCGCCGTTGCACGTGCGCGCTCCCGGCGGCATTCAGACGGTGGAATGGACGAATGAAGTTTTTCTCACCGGACCAGCCACGTTGCTCTGCCGCGGCGAGATTTTCATTTAACATGGCAGTTCGGCGTTGCATTTTATGGCGCTATCACAGGCACCGCGAACACTTCCTCCTAAACTCCAACCCGGCGACACCGTCGGCATCATCGCTCCCGCCAGCGGCTTTGTTCGCGACGATTTCGAAGCCGGCTGCGCCGAACTGCTGCGGTTGGGATATCAGCCGTTTTATCTGCCCTCAAGCTTTGAGCGGGAATTGTATTTTGCGGGATCGGTGCAACGCCGCGTGGACGAACTGCATGAGATGTTCGCCCGGCCTGAGGTGAAAGCGATACTCTGCGCCCGTGGCGGCTATGGTTGCAATTATTTGCTGCCGTATCTTGATTTAGAACTGATTCGCAGCAACCCAAAGATATTCGCCGGCTGCAGCGACGTCACCACTTTGCTCACTTACATCTGCGATGCTGCCAGCCTGGCGACGTTTCATGCGCCCATGGTGGCAGGTGATCTTGCCCGGCCCGGCGGCTTTGACGAGTCGAGCTGGCGCGCAGCCCTTTCGTCGGGCCGTGCTTACCAGCGCGAGTTCAGCACCGACGAAGTCGAGCCTCTGGCGGAAGGAACTGCAGAGGGCATGCTCTACGGCGGCTGCCTCTCGCTGCTCTGCGCCTCGCTCGGCACCCCGTACGAAATTCGTACCCAGGGCACGCTCCTCTTCATCGAGGACCGTGCCGAACGCCCCTACCGCATCGATCGTATGCTGATGCAGTTGAAGCTCGCAGGGAAATTTGATGGCGTGCGGGGAATCGTCTTTGGCGAGATGATCGATTGTGGCGCATCCGGCAATCTCGACTACCCTCTGCAGCAAATCGTAATGCGAATGTTGCAGGACTTGCGCATTCCGATTGCATTTGGTCTCAAGTCCGGCCATGTCTCAAGCGGCAGCATCACCTTGCCTTTCGGTGTTCAGGCTAAATTGGCGGTTAGCAAGACAGTAACGCTCAGCTACGGACCGGCTGTGCAGCATCAAGGCGCTGCTGCTATGGACAAGATGAGCCGGGCTGGGCAAGTTCAGAGTTGATGCATCAGCAGGAGCGGGCTTCAGCCCGGCGAGGAAACTGGTTTGCATACTCGGCACATTCACCTGATCGGCATCTGCGGCACAGCCATGGCATCGCTGGCTGGCATGCTGAAGCAGCGCGGCTTTCATGTTACTGGGTCTGACAATGCGGCATATCCCCCAATGTCGGAGTTTCTCGCGGGAATTGGCATTCTGGTGGCGCAGCCGTTCAGCGAAGCCAACCTCCAGCCGAGACCTGACCTGGTCGTAGTTGGTAATGCCATCTCGCGCGGCAATGTCGAGCTGGAGTTCGTGCTTGATCAGTGCCTACCGCTTCAATCAATGCCGCAGGTGCTCCACGACGAGTTTCTCGCCGGCAAGGAGCGCCTGGTTGTCGCCGGAACGCACGGCAAGACAACCACCTCCTCGATGCTGGCTTGGATCTTTCATTATGCCGGACGCAATCCCAGCCTCCTCATCGGCGGCATTCCGGAAAACTTTGGCAGCTCCTTCGCGCTGGGTTCGGGACCTGAGTTCATCCTCGAGGGCGACGAATATGACACAGCTTTCTTCGATAAAGGGCCGAAGTTTCTGCATTACTTTCCGGACGCGGTGATCCTCACATCCGTCGAGTTCGATCACGCCGACATCTACAAGAATCTTGACGAAGTGAAAACTGCATTCAAGCGGCTGGTGAACTTAATTCCGCGCCGGGGATTGCTGATCGCCTGGGATGGCCACGCCAACGTCGACGCTTGCGTCAGTCGCGCTTTTTGCCGGGTCGAGCGCTATGGCTTCGGCGAAAAGTCGAACTGGCGAATCGCCGACCTTGCGTACGCCTCCAGCAACACGGCGTGGCGCGTGCTGCACGACGGAAAAGTCTGGGGCGAGTTCAATTTCGCTCTCGCCGGCGAATACAACGTTTTGAACGCCACGGCTGCCGCGGCGATGGCCGCAAACTACGGCGTAGCCCCGGAGACGGTTGGCGCAGCGCTGCGGGACTTCCGCAGCGTAAAGCGCCGTCTCGAAATCAAGGCCGAGGTCCACGGCATCACCATCATTGACGATTTTGCGCACCATCCCACCGCCATAGCGCAGACGCTCCAGGCTGTGCGCACGCTCTATCCGGGGCAGCGACTCTGGGCCGTTCTGGAACCGCGCTCCAACACGCTGCGTCGCAAAGTCTTTCAGCACGAACTGGCAGAAAGCCTGTCTGTCGCCGACCAGGTGGTGCTGGCGGACGTTTTCCAGTCGGAAGCGATTCCCGAGCACGAGCGGCTCGATCCGGCAGCGGTGGTCGCTGATCTCAAATCGCGCCGCAAGCCGGCGCAGTTGCTCAAGAATGCCGATGGGATCGTCCATACCATTTCACCCCAGCTTCGGCCCGGCGATGTGGTGGTCATACTCTCCAACGGCGGCTTTGGTGGAATCTATGAAAAACTGCCGGCGAAGATCAAATCTCTCCATGAGGTCGCGACCACTGCTTGAGCCGCTCTCGGACCGCATTCCTCACGCACGTCGTCTTCAGCTTCGCCGCCGTTGTTATCTTCGCTTGCGCCGCGTGTGCGCTCACGCCCGTTACCTGCCCCTCGCCCGTTAATCCACAGGCTGAGCCGACCGAATACTTTATATCGCTCGCCGACCCCGCAAATCACCTGGCGCATGTGTCGATCCGGTTGCCGCAGGGTGATGGCGTGCGCACGTTCGATATGCCGGTGTGGAATGCTCTCTACCAGGTCCGTGATTTCTCAGCGAATGTGGAGAACCTTCGCGCGCAGGATGCTTCCGGCGCGGCTGTGACGGTGGTCAACCGCACAACCAGCGAGTGGCAGATGAGTGCGCCGCCAGGGTGCATCGTTATCAGCTACGACGTTCACCTCGAGAGCCCAGGTCCTTTCGGAAGCATGCTGAACCGTGAGCACGGTTTCTTCAATTGGGCCATGGTGCTCATGTACTCGCCGGCGCTTCGTTCCCAGGCGTGTAGTATTCGCCTGCTCGACGTTCCCACAATGTGGGAGTTACGCGATGTGCACGTCCTCGGCAGCGCAGAGCCGGGCAAGGTTGATCAGGCAATCGGAATCGCCCAAAGTTATGACGAGCTGGCGGACAGCCCGGCAGAGTTGGGTGTCTTTCAGCAATCGAGCTTTCAGCAGGACGGCGCTATATACCACGTTGTGGTAGACGGCAATCCAGCCGACTACAACATGGCAAAACTGGACCAGCTTCTGGCCAAAATCACGCATGCCGCAGTTGACTGGATGCAGGACCGGCCCTATGACGAGTACACGTTCCTCTACCACTTTCTCCGCGGACCCGGCGGCGGTGGTATGGAGCACGCATACGGCACGGCAATCGACCTCAATGCCGAGCGGCTGCGCAGCAGCTTGCTGCCGGTGGCCGGCGTCAGCGCGCACGAATTTTTTCATCTGTGGAATGTGAAGCGGATCCGCCCACAGTCGCTGGAACCGATCAATTATCAGCGCGAGCAAGACACTCATGCTCTTTGGTTCAGCGAAGGCGTCACCAGCACCGTCAGCGACATGCTGCTGGCACGCGCGGGAGTCATTGACGAGCAGGAGTATCTGCGGCGGGTTGCCGACAATATCGCGGAATTACAGCGTCGTCCCGCCCGAATCTGGCAGTCGGCGGAGGAATCGAGTCTTGATGCGTGGTTTGAAGGCCACGCCTTCTATCGCTCTCCGGAGCGCAGCATCAGCTATTACAACAAAGGAGAGCTGCTGGGAATTCTGCTTGACCTGCGCATTCGGCAGATGACCGACGGCACAAAATCGTTGCGCGACTTGTTCCAGTGGATGAACGAGCATTATGCGAAGCAGCATCGTTTCTTTCCCGATTCGGCGGGAGTCGAGCAGGCAGCGGAGGCGGTCGCGGGCCGGAGCTTTGCCGATTTTTTCCGCGACTACGTTGCGGGCGTGAAGGAACTGCCCTACGACGATTTCTTTCAGTTCGCCGGTCTGCACGTGGTTGCCTCGAAGACGCAGGTTGCGACTCCCGGCTTCACTATCACCACTAGCCTTGGCGGCGCGCCGGAAGTCGCCCAGATCGAACCCAACAGCGATGCTCAGCGCCTCGGCATTCTGATCGGAGATCGCGTCACTGCGGTCAACGGCAAACCCGCCGATGCCGATCTGGATGACGAACTGGCGCGTCTGCAGCCCGGCAGCACCGTCCGGCTTGAGCTGCAGAATCGGCGCGGCAAACGCAATGTCGAGCTGCGGCTCGCCGCGATCGAGCAGCAGACCTACGAACTGCAAAATCTCGCCACCGTAACGGCCGAGCAGCGTGCACATCGCACGGCGTGGATCCACGGAGATGACGAAACCGGGAGCGCGCATTGATCCGCGCCGTCGCTCTGCTTTGCTTCTGGGGAATCCTAATCCTGATTGTCGGCCCGGCACTCGTGCTCTACGCCGCTTTGACCGGCAATGCGGATCCGCTCTACTACATCGCCACGGGCCTGGCAAGATGGGGCGTGCTGCTGATTGGCGTGAAGATCGACGTGCGCGGCCGCGAGCATTTGCAGCCGGGGCGCAGTTACATCTTCCTGTCGAATCACGTTTCCAATCTCGATCCGCCCGTCCTGATTCCGGTGATTCCTGGTCGCTGCTCGGTGCTGGTGAAGAAGGAACTCTTTCGCACGCCGGTGCTCGGGACGGGTATGAGGCTAGCCGAGTTGGTGGCTGTGGAGCGGGGCGGCCCGGACGCCGCGATCCAAAGCGCGCAGGCGGCAATCCGGGTCCTACAACGCGGCCTGCATATGGTGATTTTTCCCGAAGGCACTCGCAGCAGCGATGGCCGGCTCCTCCCGTTCAAGAAGGGGCCATTTCATCTCGCCATGGACTCGGGCGTGCCCGTCGTGCCGGTCACAATACTTGGAACCTACGAGAGCTGGCCCAAGACGCGGTTTGCGCTGTGGCCGGGGACGGCGACGGTGATCTTTCATCCGACGCTCAATCCGCTCGAGTTCAGTGATCGTGACTCGTTGATGGCCGCCGTGCGAGCTTCCATCGCTAGTTCGCTTCCGCCGGAACGCCGGTGAGAAGAACACCTATCGCCACGGAGGACACGGAGAGCACGGAGAAATCCGCTATCTATTTCGAGAGTGAGCCAAGCGCCGAGCGGAAAATCGCATCGAAATTCTCCTGCCCGGCGGATTGTACCGCGCGCTGGACCGCTTTTTCCGCCAACGCGCGTTGGTAGCCAAGATTCGTCAGCGCGGAGATCACATCCTCTTCAACCACGGAGTGTGCGACGACCGGTT
Source organism: uncultured Acidobacteriaceae bacterium (assembly GCA_963821995.1). Taxonomy (GTDB): domain Bacteria; phylum Acidobacteriota; class Terriglobia; order Terriglobales; family Acidobacteriaceae; genus Bog-257. The sequence continues at coordinate 305,270 of CAWGFZ010000001.1, forward strand.
GCGGCGCGCCGAAACCCTCCAGCTTGTCACGCAGCTCCACACACATGCGCTCGGCAGTCTTGCGGCCGATGCCTGGAATCTTCGTCAGGCGGGCAAAGTCATTGCTGCGAATGGCGCCCACCATATCGTTGGCAGCCATGCCGCTCAGGATGGTTATCGCCAGCTTTGGCCCGATGCCGCTGACCGTGATGAGCTTCTCAAAGAGTTGCTTCTCTTCGGCACGCAAGAATCCGTAGAGCGCGAGCGCATCTTCGCGCACATGAGTGTGGATGTGCAGCGCAACCTCAGCGCCGGTGGAAGGCAGCTCAGAAAAAGTCGGCACCGTGATGGTGACGTCGTAGCCGACGCCGCCGGCCTCGACGATGGCCTGGTTGGGATGTTTCGAGATGAGTCGGCCGCGAAGGTGAGCAATCATGCGTTAGTGGCTAGTGGTCAGGGGCTAGTGATTAGTAACCGTGCGCCATCAGTTTTTACTAACCACTAGTCACTAGCCACTGGCCACCGCTTTACTGCCTTCTCCTGCGGTGCACCGCAAACTCATATCCCGGATTGGGCGGGAACAGTTCGTAGATCTTGCGAAGGCGTTCCCCAAGCGCATCAGGGGCCAGCAGCGGATAGTCGCGTTCGCGCAGGTCCTGGTAATCCACGTCGAGAAAGAGCGACAGCATGTACACGGCGATGGCATCGGCAAAGGCCGCGAGCAGGTATTCGTGACGGGCCTTCTCGGCTTCGGGGCCATCCGCGGTCGCAACTTTTCTTAGCTCATATGCGTCCAGCGAGGTCTCGCCGCGCACCCGGCTTTCTACCTGCTTCCAGACGAGATCGGCGAACTCCTGCGAGACGCCGGCGCGATCCACAAAATTGTGTGCCACATTGATGAAGAACTCGAAGGCAATGGCGAAGCTATCTTCCATCAGGCGGGTGGAGATGAAGACGCATTGCGAGTCGCCCAGCGTCTGGTTGCGATGGCAAACGGCGCTGTCGGAGAGTTGCACGTCGTAGCGGTCGGCGATCATCGTCTCGTCGCCCATATTCAAAGTGAGCGGCACGAAGTAGTAAGCTTTGCGGTTGAGCGCCGCTGCAATCGTGCGCGGCACAGCATTCACCATGCGCTCCAGATCGGAGATGCCGGCCGAGACTTCCCCCATGACCGAGTAGCAAATTCCATTGCCCGCCTGGGTCACGGGCGCCATTCGCACCACTTCGGCGGGCGTGCGAGTCACAGCTTGGGATGTAGTCGACATGAATACTTGATTGTAACGCAGCCCGCAGCCGCAGCACCTCCATGCCGCTGCCCGCGAGGAGGCTGCCTCAATAAGGCGTTACCAGCACGACACATCCGCTCTCGCCCTCGTTTTGTGTTATATCTTGCCTGCCTTGGAGGATACCGGAATGATTAAGCATGCGGGTGGCGGCGCAGTGTGATCGCCCTGGGAAGAGCGCCAGCTTCAATAATTACTCCGTTGCTGCTGGTCGTACTTCTGCATCCCTTGCAGACGACCAGCAGGGCGGGGTCGGCCGCCGGTTGGAATACGCTCACGAAACAAATCGAGACGGCTCTGGGCGCAGAATTGCAGGACTGTCCTAACGACAACAGGGGGATCGAGGTGGCCGAAACCGGAGAGATAAGCATCGATAGGATTCCGATAGCATTGGTAGAGTATTGCCACATGGGCGCATATACCTCGGATGTTGCGGTTCTCCGGTTGCAGCGAGGGGCTCCAGTCGTGGTGAAGTTCCGCGATACAAAGGGGAGGGTCATAGCGCCCGGCTTTCTAAGCGGTGCTTCTGTGCGCAATGGCGAGGCAACAGACCTGCTGGTTGCTAAAGATGCAGTTTATGCAACTCACTGGCAAACGGATGAATCTGGCGAACTGCAGACCTGCAAGATTGAAGCGTATGTCTGGAATGCGCAGACTGCTACCTTTGATGAGAGTGAACGTCTACGAAACGAACTAGCGGAGACTCACTGCGGGACGTTGAGGCAGCAATTTCACCGGCAGGTCGAAAATGATCGAAAGTCCAATCCTCTGGATCCTCGGTGAACGTCACATCTCAACCTGATTCGGTCGCCAGCTCGCATCCCGGAACCTGACAGCCTGGCAGTGCTCCCGATAAAATCGTAAGGATATGTCGTACTCCGCCGCCATGCCTGCCCGTCATCGGAGCCGAATTTCCATCGTCTTCACCTCGACCCTTCGCGTGCTGTTCACTACGCTGCTGTTCACCGCAGGAGGCATGGGCGCCGGCCTGTTCCTGGGCATTATCGGGACGGTCGTTTATGGACTGCTAAGCGGAAGCAAGATCGACATGACGAACGCTTACAGGCACGTCGCCATTCCGGTTGCGATTCTCGCCGGCTCTGTGGCCCTCATCGGATCGGCTGTCTTGGAAGTGCGCGCTCGCACTTCTGCGAAGCGGCGTCTTGAGTAATTGGGGGCGGCCGCAATCCCGAACACACTAGACTGCAAGGAATCAGCTTCGCGCCGGTTGTGACTCAGGCGTGTACTGTGCCACCGCAGTCGCAGCTTGCATGCCCGATCGGATGCAGTCGGGTACACCGATTCCATGATAGGCATTTCCTGCGAGCGCCAGTCCGGGAATGGCTACAACGCGCTTCTCGATCTCTGCCACTCGAGCCAGGTGACCGGGTTCGTACTGCGCCATGGCTTCTCGCCAACGGTAGACGCGCGAGAACATGGGACGGCAATCGAGTTTGACAATCTCGCGGAGCTCGCGCTGCACCACTTCGAGTATCTCCTCGTCACTGAGCTCAAGCACCGCCGAATCGCGGGCTCCGCCGAGAAAACACCGCAGAATGCCCTTCTCGGGCGGCGCGCGATGCGGGAATTTGTTATGTACGAAGGTGCAAGCCAGCATGCGTCTGCCCTCGCTGCGCGGCACGAGAAAGCCGAATCCGGGCGGCAGATGCGCGAGCTGCTCTTTGTAATACCCCAGCGTAACCGTCACCGACGAGCTGTAGGTGATCTCCAGCAGGACCCGCGCCAGTTCGCGATCCACCGGATCGAGCAACTCACCTGCGACGTTTGCCGGCGCCGCGATTACCACAGCGTCGTACCTTTCGTCTTCACTCATCTCCAGGGAGACTCGCCAGCCTCCATTTTCCGGATAGATGCGGCGCACGTGCCGGCGTAGAAGTACGGCCTCGGGATCGATCCCGGCGATAATCGCGTCCACCATTTGCTGCATACCGTCTTTGAGCGAAGTGAACAGCGGCCGCGGCGGCTGACTTTTCGACAATTCGATCATCTTCCTGTGCGCCGCCAGCATGGCGCGGCTCAAGCTGCCATACTTCTCCTCCATCTCGACAAAGCGCGGCAGCACCGCGCGCGCGCTCAACTGGCCCGCGTCGCCGCCATACACCCCCGACAGGAGTGGGTCGGCAAGGCGATCAACCACCTCGGCCCCAAAGTGACGCTCCACCAATTGCGCTACCGTTTCGTCCTCCTGCATGGGACGAGGAGGATGCAGCAGCTCCTGCGCCATGCGGACCTTCGTGCTCCAGGAAAAAAGCCGCGACAAAGCGGTGGGAAGCAGCCGCGTGGGAACCATAAACAGCAGCCCATCCGGCATAACGATCAATCGACCATGTACCACAATGTAGGTCTTGCGCTGGGCATCGTTCGATCCAATCAGTTGATCGCCCAGGCCCAGTTCTTTGCAGAGCGTGGCCGCCCAAGGCTTCTCGGTAAGAAAGGAATCGGGACCCGCCTCGACGAGGCAGCCCTCAACCTGGTCGGAGGAAAGACAGCCGCCGGGCCGCTGTCCGCTCTCGAACAGCCGGTATTCCAGTTCGGCTCCGGAAGCACGTGCTTTCTCCAGATAAAACGCAGTGCTGAGACCGGAAATGCCCCCACCAATGATGGCGATTCGCTTCATGCAGGTGTGTTCATGTGATCTTCTCAGACGCCAGGGCCTGGTCGCAACCCGCATGGAAAGAGGCGAGGCGGCTTCGTGCCAAATCAGCAACTGCCCGGATAAACAGTGGGGAATCGTTCAGCGAATCAGCGCGGTACAAGTTCAGGCCGCGCTCTTGCGCGAACTGGCGGAAGAGAATATCGACATCGAAGAGGATTTCGACGTGATCGCAGACAAAGCCGATCGGTTGGACGAAGACGCCGCTGTGGCTCTGATCGCGAAGGCGCGTGATGGTGTCCTCCACTGTGGGACCCAGCCATTCGCCGCCCGACATGCCCTGGCTTTGAAATGCAAAGTTCCACGGTCCGATCTCCGGGACCCTCGCGGCCACGAGCGCTGCGGTCTCGCGCGTTTGCGCTTCGTACGGATCGCCCTCGGCGATGGTGCGCTGCGGCACGCTGTGCGCAGTGAAGAGCACCGGCAAGCTCGAACCGTGTTGCCGGCAGGCATTGCTCCAGCCGCTGCGAAGCTTGTCGGCGAAGGCTTCGATCAGCAGTGGATGGTCGTGCCACTCCTCGACGAAATCAATGGCGAACGGCGCGCCTGCTCCGAAGAGCACTTGCTTGTAAAGTCCGACGCTAGTGCGGGAATTGTGCGGCGCAAGACAGATCGCCACTGTCTGCTCCACTCCATCCGCAGCCATCTGCCGCAACGTATCGGCGATGAAGGGATGCCAGTTGCGCATACCGACATAAGCCGGTGTGTTCAGCTCCGTCGCCACACCGTCGGCCTGTGCCTGCGTGATTCGCGTTAGCGGCGAGCTGCCGATGAGCGAATAACGGTGCTGGACCTCACGTACTACATTGTCGGACATGGGACGGCCGCGCGAAATGTTGCTGAGAAATTCGGGAATGTCTTCCACGCGCTCCGGACTGCCATGGGCAATGAGAAGGACTGCCTGCCTGGTCATGACTTCCTCGCGGGGACGGCTGCGGCGGTAAACTCGTGCACAAATTGCGCCAGCTCTTTAACGTTTTCGACCGGAGTGTTAGGCAGTATGCCGTGACCGAGGTTGAAAATGTGGCCCGGCCGCCCGTCGGCCAGGCGCAGGACGTGTTCGGCGCGTTGCCTCACCTCTCGCCACGATGCGAACAGCACAACAGGATCGAGATTTCCCTGCACTGCATGGTTATGTCCCACAGTGTGCCAGCCCTCGTTGAGCGGGATCCGCCAGTCGAGTCCGATCACCTCCGCGCCCGTCTCGGCCATCGAGGGCAGCAGGCTTGCGCTATCGGTGCCGAAGTAGATGATCGGGACTTTGGTTTCGCGCTGCAGCCGCTGCACCAGTTGCGTCGTCGGAACCAGGACATAACGACGATAATCTTCCACGCTTAGGCAACCGACCCAGCTATCGAAGATCTGCAGCGCGTCGGCGCCCGAGCGCACCTGCTCAGCCGCGTATTCGGCGAGCACGTCAACCTGCTTGGCCATCAGCTCGTCCCATAGCACGGGCGAGTTGTACATCAGCTTCTTGACTTCCACGTAATGCCGCGAGCCGCCGCCTTCGACCATATAGCTCGCAAGCGTAAAAGGCGCACCG
>CAWGFZ010000002.1:0-1169537 GCA_963821995.1 uncultured Acidobacteriaceae bacterium
ACTAAAACGAAGGAGCGACGGCGGCCAGCAGCCACAGCGCCGCCCAGTCGGCCCCAGCAGGTCGCGCTGTCGACCGCGCTCATGCCGGCGCGGCCCTCGTGCGCGCGAGGCAATGGATAAAGAGGAGGAACGCGCCCGCGCCTAAACCGCCGTTCTTTCAATGCCGCCTGTTTGGCGTTGACCCCGTACCTCGCAGGCGGCGCTCGCCGGCGCCGCGGCGGCCGCATGATCGATCGCCGCGAACGCCCGAGCTCCATCGTTCGCCCCGAACCGGAATCGTGCCCTTTCCGTTTTGGGGGTGGTCTCTCTGGGACCTGTTTATGGGTGGCACCCATTGGAAGTGGCGACGGCGCCGCGCCCCGAACCGGATTCCGCATTTCGACGCGGGTCGCTCTGCTGGCGGAGCGCGTCGCTCGGCTCCGCCTCGCACGCGCGCGCGGGATCAATGGACAAAGAAGAGGAACGCGAGACTAGATGGCGCTCCATTTTTGACGATTCCCGGCAGCACGTCGAGCACGACCTTGCAACCGGACAATTCAATGTGAATGCGGCAACAAAGTATCCGGAATTTCACGCCGGGACAGACCGCCTCCTTCTATCCATTTCCGCGTGTTCTCCGCAGCTTGTTCGATCAATTGGCCGGCGCGAGAGAAATCGTAAGGAGAGGCGTCGAGGGGGCACAGACTGGGTACGGTGAAAACATCGACTTTCCCGACAAGCTCCCTCAAATCACGCACCATCTGATGAGCGATAAGCAGTGTGATCGCATGCAAGGCTCGCGCGATTGCTCCCTTCGGCGGCTCGTGGAGGGCGCAAGCAAATCCTGTTGGGAGAGCGATAATACGGGCGGCGCCGAGATTGGCTGCGGTGATTATAGGCGTGTTGCTCCCGACGGCGCCATCAATGAGATCATGTTCGCCGACGCGAACCGATGGAAACGCTGCCGGGATCGCGGCGCTGGCGAGAATCGCTTCGACCGCGGGGCCCGATGACAGACATACTGCGGCGCCGCCAAGATTCGTGGCAACAACATGCACCGGGATCGGCGCATTCTCGAGATTTTGAAACGGAATATGGTGCGCGATGAGCCTCCTCAGATTGGAGGGATCGATCAAATTGTCCGCACCGCCCATGAATCCAAGCACGCTGCGGAGGCTAAGAGGAAACACATCATGTCGCCGCAGTCCGCGCCAAATCTTTTCCAGCTTGTCGACTCCCGCAGCATTGGGAGCGCCTGCGAAGTAAGCCGCGTTCATCGCTCCCACGGACGAGCCCACGACAAAATCTGCGCTGACCCCGGCGTGCATCAGCTCGCGCAACATGCCGACTTGAACGGCACCCAAACTGCCACCGCCAGCAAAGACGAAAGCCGTCTTTTGGGCGGCATGGGACATGATCGGCCCTCGCTGTGTCGGCGCTCTGTCCAATTCTGCCTAGACTGGTTTTCCGCTTTTGGGATGCAAGCTAATCTCGTTCATGCCGCGATGGCCGTTTTCGTAAGGACTTGTAGAACATCACGGGGATCGGCGCGGTCGCGATAGTCGACATCCGTGTACGCATAGATGATCGAGCCATCACGGTCGATGACGTAGGTCGCTGATACTGGCAGCGCCCATTCGCCCGGCGTCCCATTGCGGGCCGGGATATCCAAATTGAACCCGTGGTAGGCACTCTTGAGTTCTTCGGTGAATTCGTAGACCAAGCCGAATGCTCGTCCCACGTTCTGGCCCACATCGCTGAGGACTTCGAAGGTGAGCGCATTCTTCTCCGCGGTCGATACCGTGTCGTCGGGCTTCTCGGGGCTGATCGCAACGAGCGAAGCCCCCGCTGCCACGATCTCCGGAAGAATCTCCTGATATGCCTTCAGTTCGAGGTTGCAGTAAGGACACCAGCCACCGCGATAAAAGGTGACGATCACGGGACCCTTCTTGAGCAGCGTGCCGACGTCTACGGTCGCTCCCTTGGCGTTCTCCAGCACAATTGCCGGCGCGTGGTCACCAACTTTCAAGATATTGCGGGCGATAGCGCCGCTTCGCAGTTGGTCGATGTGACGCTGCATAATGGCTTGGCGTTCGGCCGGAACGCGCTGGTACCAGCCAGCTCGGTATTCGGCGAGTTGCTCTTTCAAGGACATGTCTGGCCTCCTGTTCGGTCAGTGTCTACGTGACGATGAAGGTCTATCAAGTCGCTTTGAGCAATTCCTGCACCTTCGGTCAGGGATCGGCTCAAGATTCTTGAAGGGCGCGGCGTCTGCCTCAGTCATACGAATCCGACGAGCCGTCCGCCGTGATGCGGTCGCGGAATCGGCTGTCAGCTCGGCGCGACCAACCTCCTGGGGGAAGCTCCTCATCGCGCCATGCGCCTTCGATCAGAACTCTCATGTCCGTTCCTCCGCCATCACCGCAAAGTGGCGATCGAGCGACCTCGCAGGGCCGCTGCGCCAAGCCTGGACATTTTGTATCAAGCGATACATAATGTCAATTAGAGCCCAGCGTAACGATCGCACGCCAAGACCAGCAGGAAGGTAAAATGGCGCGGCCGAGGGAATTTGACGAAGTGACCGCCCTGGAGGCGGCGATGGAGTGTTTCTGGCATCGCGGCTATGAGGCGACGTCGGTGCGCGATCTTGCCGACAAAATGGGGATCTCGGCGCCGAGCCTTTACAATGCTTACGGCGACAAGCACGCGCTGTTCGTGCAGGCGCTTGAACACTATCTCGATCATTCGGCGCGGGCGCTGATCAAGCGGCTTGAAAACTCGCTGCCGCCAAAACAGGCCGTCCGCCGTTTCATCGAGGAGATTATCGAGCGTTCGGTGAACGACCGCGAACGGCGAGGCTGTTTTCTGATCAATTCGGCGCTTGAGGTGGCGCCGCACGACAGGGAGCTGGGCGCCCTCATCGCCGACCGCCTTGCCGAGATCGAGGCGTTTTTTTACCGATCGATCAAAACGGCGCAAGCCCAAGGAGCCGTCCCAAGGAATCGCGTCGCAAAAGATCTCGCCCGCCTGCTGCTCGGCGTCCTGCTTGGCATTCGGGTTCTCGCCCGCTCGAAGCCGGAACGGGCGTTACTCGAAGGCGTCGCGCGGCCCGCACTTGCCCTTCTCGACTGAATTCCCACCAAGGGACCATGACCGATGATCGACCTGTATTACTGGACCACGCCCAATGGCCACAAGATCACGATTTTTCTCGAAGAGGCCGGCCTTCCGTACACGATCATTCCGGTGAACATCAGTAAAGGCGATCAGTTCAAACCAGAGTTCCTTGCGATCTCGCCCAACAATCGCATTCCGGCGATTGTCGATCGCGAGCCAAAGGACGGCGGTAAACCGATCCCGGTGTTCGAATCGGGCGCCATCCTGCTTTATCTGGCCGAGAAGACCGGAAAGTTCATTCGCGCCGACTTTCGCCGCAAAGTCGAGGTCATGCAGTGGCTGTTCTGGCAAGTGGGCGGGCTCGGTCCGATGGCTGGTCAAAACCATCATTTCAGCCAGTACGCGCCAACAAAGATCCCCTATGCGATCGACAGATACGTCAATGAGACGAACCGCCTCTACGGCGTCCTCAATAAGCGCCTTGCCGATCGCGAATTCATTGCGGGCGAGTACTCCATCGCCGACATGGCGACTTACCCTTGGATTGTTCCCTACGAACGCCAAGGACAGAAGTTGGAGGACTTTCCACACCTAAAGCGATGGTTTGAGAGCATCAAGGCGAGGTCGGCAGTTGTACGCGCCTATGACAAGGCAAAAGAGATCAACACGCAGCCGACGGTCACGGAGGAATCCAAGCGCATCCTTTTCGGACAGACGGCGATCACAGTCGGACGCTAAGGGGGCGTTCGTAATGGGGCTGCAACTCTACGATCTCGCCGGAGCGGAACCGGAACGCCGTTTCAGCCCTTACTGCTGGCGCACCAAGTTGGCGCTCATGCACAAGGGCCTGCCGTTCGATACGATCCCGTGGCGATTCACGGACAAGGACGCGATCGCGTTCTCCGGGCAAGGCCGTGTGCCGGTGCTGATCGACGGCGATGAAGTCGTTTCCGATTCCTGGACAATTGCGACCTATCTCGAGGACGCCTATGCAGATCGGCCGTCGCTGTTTCGTGGCGACGGGGGGCGCGCGGTCACGCGGTTTGTCAACGCCTGGGCGGATGGTGTTTTAGTCGGCGGGATTTTGCGGTTGATTGTGACCGACATTCTCGCGCACCTCGACGAGAAAGACCGCGCTTACTTCCGCGAGACGCGGGAAAAGCGCTTAGGCGCGGTGCTGGAAGCGGTCAGCGCCGATCGCGAGACGAATGTGCTGGCCTTCCGGAAGACCTTGGACCCCATTCGCACCGTGCTCGCAGCGCAGCCCTATTTGGGCGGTGAGATACCGGCCTACGCCGATTATGCCGTGTTCGGCTGTTTCCAATGGGCGCGATGCATCAGCTCATTTCCGCTGCTGCTCAAGGATGATGCGGTCTGGTCTTGGCGCGACCGGCTGCTATCCACATTTGGTGGATTTGCGGCCAAAGCGCTTGGTTATCCGGTATGACACGAACAGCGTAGAGATCGCGCCGGATGCCCGGATCTCTAGGGCCTCGAAAGTGGGACGCGCTTAAGGGACATAAATCAAATCAACACAGGGATGCGCGAGCATGACGATCAAAGCGTTGGTTTTTGATGCCTACGGGACGCTCTATGATGTGCACTCGGTCTACGCGAAGACCGAGGAGCTTTGTCCCGGTAGAGGCGATCTCATAACCCAGATTTGGCGTCTCAAACAGCTTGAATATACTTGGCTGCAGACTTCGTTGCAGGAATATCGTGACTTTACTTTTCTCACGCACGCGTCCCTCGAATTTGCGCTGCGCGCTGTCGGAATCGAGCCAAGTGAAAAAATCACTAAACCGTTGTTCGATAAATATCTCGACTTGGATCCCTACCCAGAAGCCAAGGAATCGCTCGGCAAATTGAAGGGTCTCGGTGGTTACAAACTAGCCATCTTGTCAAACGGCAGTATTGCCATGCTCTCAGCGCTTGTGAGGAATTCCGGCCTCAATGCTTACCTTGACGCTACCATCAGTGTGGACGGAGCAAGAAAGTTCAAGCCTCATCCGGATTGCTATGCTCTCGCAGAGAAAGCCCTCGGATTCAAGGCCGATGAAGTGATGTTCGTATCCTCCAACAGCTTCGATGTCACCGGTGCCAAGCGTTTCGGCTTCAACGTTGCTTGGATTCGGCGCGGCGGCGCCGCGGGCGTGCCCGTAGACCCTGTCTTGCCTGCGCAGATGTATCGTCTGCTACGGGCCAATGCCGAAATGCTGGGCTACGGGCCGGACTACACAGTTTCCAGTTTGGCTGAATTGCCCAGCCTGCTATGATTCGATGCGCACGACAAAATCTGCGCTGACCGGCAGCGTGCATTAGCTCGCGCACTCCCAAACTGCCACCGCCCGCAAAGACGAGAGCCGTTCTGGCGTAGGACATTATCTGCCCACCCTATTACCCAGGAAGCCGATGGACCCCGCCGACTATGCCTGATTGACCGCCAGGTAGGGTGCATCCCATACAAGCTTAGGAACGCGCCTGACGACACCTCCTTACTCTCCTCAAAGGCCGAGGTCGCTGAGTGACGGATGATCCGCCGGGCGCGGTCCGGACCGATCCCACAAAAATTTACGCTCGCGTTCGTGGATTGGCACATCGTTGATGCTGGCGTGTCGCTCACGCATTAGGCCGTTTTCGTCGAAGGCCCAGTTCTCGTTGCCGTACGCCCGAAACCACCCGCCTTGGGCATCGTGCCATTCATAAGCAAAGCGTACCGCAATGCGATCGCCGTTGAAGGCCCATAGCTCTTTGATGAGCCTGTATTCCAATTCTGACTGCCATTTGCTGGTTAGGAATTCGATGATCGCCTGACGGCCTTGCAGGAACTCGCTTCGGTTCCGCCAACGGCTGTCCATCGTATAGGCAAGCGCCACCTTGGCCGGATCCCGAGTGTTCCAGGCGTCTTCCGCCTTGCGAATCTTCTCAATCGCGGTCTCCCGCATGAATGGCGGTAAGGGCGGTCGATATTCTGTCGTATTGCTCATGGTCGGTCTCCTGTAAGACAGCGCTCGTCTGAGCACGTAGCGTTTGGTTCTCTGCCTCGAGCGCGGCAATGCGAGCCCGCAGCGGCGCCACAGCAGCCTCGATTTCCGCGGCCGTGAAGCGCGGGGTGATGTGCTGGGGGCAGTTCCAATCGAAGGTTTCAAGGTGCAGCAGGAACGCCCGTTCGGGTTTTCCCTTGTAGCCGGGAAGAGCTAGACGCGCGGCGAGATTAGGCTCAGCGCCGAGGTCGCGCGCTTCCATGTGCGCCAAAATCTTGAGACGCGTGCGGTTCGGATAGTCCATCAGGATCAGCGCGACACGATCATCGGCTGCGATGTTACCAAGGCTGATGTACTGCCGGTTGCCGCGAAAGTCGGCAAAGCCTAGCGTCGTTTCATCGAGAACCGTGAGGAAGCCGAGCGGACCGCCGCGGTGCTGCACATAGGGCCAACCCGTCTCTGAAACGGTGGCCATGTAGAAGCTGTCTCGTGCTGCGATAAACGCTGCCTCATTGTCAGTAAAGCGGTCGAACGCCCGATGGCCCTTGAACCGCTCCCACATTTCTCGGCTGCCGTTCGCGGCTTGCGCGGCGCGAACGCTGGGCGTGGAGGCTATGTCGAGGAATTTGTAGGTCATGACGGCGCACTCCGAGTTTCGATAAGGCTCCGTCGGCTGCGGATGCCGCCGACGGAAGCAAGTCACGCGGCTTCGGACGCGCGCACGACCGGAAAATCAATTTCAGTCTGCGCGACGATGTTGACGAAGTTCGTAAAGACGTTCTCGGCCACCACGGCGACGATCTCCACGATCTGTGCGTCGGTGAAACCGGCAGCACGGACCGCTTGCAGATCGGCGTCGACGATCTTGCCACGCAATTTGACGACCTTCGCCGCAAACGCCACGGCGGCATTCGCCTTGGCGTCGGAAGATGCGCCCTGGCGATTCAGGGCGATCTCCGCGGCGTCGATTTTAGCGAGGTTTAGGCCAAGATAGCTGTGGGCCGAAAGACAATAGTCACAACCGTTAATCTGGGCGACGCCCAAAGCGATCCGCTCGCGGGTCCTCACGTCGAGCGCCTTGCCGAGAGCGCCGTTTAAGCCGAGGAAGCCTTGTAGGGCCGCGGGGCTGAGCCCCACCAGGCGAAACAGGTTCGGGACGACGCCTAGTTGCTTCTCAACCGCGTCGAGTAAGGGCTTGGAGGCGGCGGGAGCAGCCTCGCGGGCGGGAATGGTGATACGGGACATGGAGTTTCTCCGTGGTTTGGTCCGGCGGCGCCGGTGTCTCGAACTACCTACGATCATCCGGCGCTGGCGATAATCCGGGGAGTTGACAAGTCTTTATTGCTGTTTCAGCAATGATGGATGGACCGCCTCGACGCCATGCGCACCTTCGTCGCCGTCGCAAGGTTGGGCAGCTTCGCCGAAGCTGCTCGACGGCTGCGGCTTTCGCCCTCGGTCGTCACCCGATCGATCGCCCAGCTCGAAGATCAGCTCGGTCTGATGCTCCTCACCCGGACGACGAGGTCGCTCCGGCTTACCGAGCGCGGTGCGGTCTACCTTGAAAGCTGCCAACAGATCTTAGAGGACATCGACGGAGCCGAGCGGAGGGTCCGCGGCGAAAATGCAGAACCCCGAGGCGAGATGAAGGTCGCGGCGCCTATTTTGTTTGGCCGCCTGCATGTGCTGCCAATCGTCAACCGCATCTTGAGTGAACACCGCAGTCTGTCGATCCGATTGACTGTGTCGGATCGCAACGTCAACCTCGTGGACGAAGGCATTGATGTCGCAATCCGGATCGGCGAGCTCGCTGACAGCAGCTTGATCGCGGTGAAACTAGGTGAGGTCAGCCGCGTATTGGTCGCCAACCCCGCCTATCTCAAGGAGCGGGGCACTCCGAGCACCCCAGCAGCGCTTGCCAGTCATGACATCATCGCGTTCGAGAGCATCGACGCCACGAATGAATGGCGCTTCAACGCCAACGAGAAGTCGGTACGAGTGGAGCCACGTCTCGCTGTGAATAGTGCCGACGCGGCCATCACCGCAGCCGAGGCCGGTATCGGGATAACGCGCACCCTCTCTTACCAAGTCAGAGATTCTGTGGTCGCTGGCCGCCTAGTTCTCCTTCTCCAGAAATTCGCGCCACCGCCGTTGCCGGTGAGCGCACTTTATCCATCGCGACGGATCGCGTCCGCCAACGTCGCCGCTTTCGTCAAGACGGCGCGCGACCACTTCAAGTTTAGCCCTCTCGTCCCCGTGGAAGAATGGCCGCGAGTGAAACCAGCCTTATAAGGGTATAGATGCAATCCAGACAGTTATGCCCGCCAGATTTCCTCGACCAATGCCCCACACCCGATACAAACGGATCACGATGATCGGCGATATCAATGTTATTGAACTTCAGCCCATGCCGCGCCAGTAACCGCGGAATGGTGGATACGGGAGCCATGAGCAGACCCTCGTTGAAGATATCGACGGCGGCCATTTCGAAATCCACTAAACGAGGGCGCGGTAGCTGGGTAGGCAGTCGATCCAAGCCTTCGTCGGTGGCGACCTAGATGGCCGCAGCACACTCGCCGGGTTACTCGGCTAACCAATGCCTTCTCAAAGAAGATCGAAAATCACACGCACCCGGTCGCATTATTCGCGATGTACTACAATTTCGTTCGCATCCATAAGACGCTGCGGACCACGCCCGCTGTGGCCGCTGGCGTGACAAATCGCCGTTGGGAAATTGGTGATATCGTGGGCGTGCTGGAAATTGGGAGGCAAGCGATGCCTGCTAATCAGGACGAATACGAGAAGAAGACTAGAGACGGAATCATCGCAAAGCTCTATGAAATAAAACGAATTTCGGCATCGATCGATGCGGCTGCCAAAGCTGGTCAACCTCTTCCGATTGCAGCGAAGGAATTTTTGAAAAAAATCTCAATTGCAATAGCAGAGTGCCAGTCAGTCGTCGACGAGCATGCCCACGGCGACCGATTTTCTGACATAACTCTTCGCACAGTCAGTAAGGCTCTAAAGGAGATGCATCATAGCATCGATAGTCTTACTCTTCATGCCGCAATGGAGAATATCCGCTCGCAGAAATAACGTGCCTTATTCAAGGTAGCCCACTACTGATCAGCCGCCAGGTAGTGTGCATCCGGTACAAGCTCAGGAACGTGGTTGATGACACGCAGCTTCGATACGATTTATTCACCCGACCAGGCCGCCTTGCCGACGGAAATGGGTCGACTCCACGTGTCGGCAATGAAAATGTCGTTCCGGCACTTGACGCGTGCTTCGATCCCGAACCACCGACGCATTACGATCAATCCGAGCACGACCCCGAGCACGAGGGCGGTGAAGGTGGGCACCGCGTGGGGCGACAAGATCGGGATGCCGTAGAGCACGAGCGCGTCGTTGCCACCCGGCGCTAGCGCCGTGCCGAGCCCCAGGAAGACGCCGGCGCTCAAGTTCAGCAGCCACGAAAATCGCGGCCGCCAATCGACGCGAAAAGTGCCGCGTTGGAGTGTGGAGAACAGCATCCCAGCCATCACGGCGAGCATCAGGACCGTGCGCACGGCGCTTGGCCAGTCTAGCGCCCCAAGTGCGCCTTGGATGATGAGGTCGAAGGTCGCCGTGTAGCCGATCGGGCCGCACAGCAGGAACAGCAGCGCGCCGGACAAGCCGACCAGCGCCGCGGCCGTGGACAAACGATAGTGCGGAGCGAGGATGAGTTCGATGAAACGCGTGTCCGCCGGCCGCGTCAGCCACAGCCGCAAAATCTCGTAGAGGGCCCAGGCCACAAATACACACGCCAGCGCCCCCGCCCAGACCCATGCCCATTTCCCGGCGAGCAGCGATCCGACCAAGGCCGGCGCGGGAGTAGGTCGCGTCAACCATCCCCATTTCGCGAGCGTGACGAAGCAAAAGACGCCGACTGCAAATCCGATGATCGTCGCCAGCATCTTGCCATCGCCGTCGACAAACCGCGCCATGGTGGAATAAGCGCACCCGCCATTCATCGCCGCCCCCATGCCGAACAGGAACCCGCCGAGGACGGCGGTGCCGGTCAGCGACCAGCCGGCGAGTCCGATGCCAGCCGCCGGCATGAAGGCGAATACCGGGATCATGAGCGCCCAAACCCACAGCATCGACTTGCCGATGCTCAGCAGAATGCTGCCGCTGCGCGAACTCATGATCTCCGCGACCGCGCGGACCGTGCAGACGCTCGCCCGATGGACGGCAAAGCCGAGCACGAACGCCAGCGCGATTGCAAAAACGAGTGTCCCCATCCTGAACCTGGACCTTTCCGATTGAGCTTCGGCGCAATGCGATGCCGTAGCGGTTCGACCATACAATGACCGGATACCCGTCGGCGCGACGCCGCGCTTCTTGCAAGTATGCCGGCGAGGTGAGGTCCTGAGTACACGCTTCGGTGCATTGAAGCGGAGAATCCCGACCTCCGTTGGCTACAGATCGAGGACGACGCTACTGCGTGGCCGGGAGCAGCAGATGAGCACCTGACCGGAATCGGGCTCGTCAGCGATGTGCAGGGAGTATTCGACATCACCATCGATAAGCCTACACATGCAGGTGTGGCAGATACCCGACCGGCAACTGAAGTCCGGTCGCAGCCCGTGAGTTTCGGCAAGGTCGAGAAGGCTCTCGACTGAAGAATCCCACGCCACCGTCAGGCCAGATCTAGCAAACGACACGTCGATCGTGTCGGCACCGCTGGAGGCCGCCGTCTTGTGAGCTCGTGGTCTGCTTGGTTTCAGGACCGTAGCCGGCCCGAAGAACTCGTAGTGGATTCGAGCCTTCGGGACAGACCAGGCCAGCAGCCCGTCGTACAGGGTCTTTATGAACCGCGCCGGGCCGCAAAGATAAAAGTCGAAATCGCCGCGAGGCAGGAGGTGCTGGATCAGGTCGACAGTGACATGGCCCGCGCTATCATAGTCTTTGCCCAGCACATCCTCGGGATCGGGGCGGCTATAGCAGATGTGGAGGCGGACATTGTCGTGCTCGGCGGCGATGCGACGAGCGAAGGCGCCCATGATGTGCTTGCGCCGGTTGCGGGCGCCGTGGATGAACCAGATCTGCCGGCTCGAGCTAGCCTCAACGATTGCCTCCAGCATACTGACCATCGGGGTGACCCCGACCCCGGCGCTGAGCAGTGCGACCGGCCCGGGCTCTCGCGGGTCGAGGTGGAAATTGCCGCTTGGCGCCTTGACGCACAGCCTGGCTCCGGGCTCGACTCCGTCGTGGAGGTAGTTGGACGATAGGCCGTGCGGCAGGTCGGGTCGACTTGGCGGAGCGGTCTCGCGCTTTACGGTGATGCGGTAGTGGTCGGAACGCGTGCTGCTGGAAAGCGAGTAGGTGCGCGTGACGGGCCTTGCATGACCTGGGATGTTGAGCCTGAACGTGAGATACTGACCGGGCCTGAAGGCTGGCAGTGGCCTGCTGTCCGCTGGCACGAGATAGAACGAAGTGATGTCCTCGCTTTCCGCTATCTTACGGTCGACCACGAAAGGACGGAACCCCGTCCAGCCAGTGGAGCCGATGCCGGGCTCGGCCTTGCGCAAGGCCTCCTCGAGATAGCCGCGCCAACCGTACGACAGGCCGCGCGATGCGAGGATGCGCGTCAGCCGTTCCGGCTCGTGCATGTAGTTGAGATAGGTCTCAACGCACTCGGCGATCGTCACGGACCTGTCATCACTGTCAATCAGCTCAACGGTGTCGCCGGCGCCGACATTACCCTCGTCGAGTACCCTGAAGTAAAAACCCAGGCGACCGCTCGCCTGAAAGCGCGCCGGGAAGTCGAATCCCTCGGCCACGCGTATTGCCAGCTTGTAGCAAGGGATACGCGGCTGGGTGACCTGGAACAGAGCCGTGCCAATTCGGAATAGGTCGCCCACCCGGGTCGAATCTTCGCCGAGGCCGGCGATGGTGAAGTTTTCCCCAAACTGGCCGAAAGGCAAGTCGCGACGCCGGAGCTCTGCCTTCCAAAAGCTGTAGTGCTGGTGGGGATAGGCATAGACGGCCTTGTCGGCTCCACCATGCACACTGCGATCCGCTTGGCCGTCGCCATCGAGGCCGAGCGCGCCGACTCGCACGCGTGCGCTCACCGGTTCCTTAAAGATACCGGTCGTCACCGTTTTGCCGCGGTGTGCGACGTCCTTGGGCAGACTGACATTGACCGAGAGAAGCTTCATGACTGGTTGATAGGCTCAAGGTTCTAAAAACGCGATCTAGTGTCAGCAGCGCATCTCTCTCTGACGAAGTGAGCGTGGCCCCCAAGAAGGACAAAAGGCCTATCGCTCCCAGTCAGCGGGTGGCAGTGACTGATTCCTTATAGACGCGCTTCACGTTGCTTGCGATGTAGAGCTCGCCATTGTGCTCGTCCGTCACGCCGCCTTGCGAGCGGTGACAACGGGAAAGTCGATATCGGTCTTGGCGACCTCGTTGATGTAATTCGTCCAGGTGTTGAGCGCCACGTGGAGCACGATCTCGATCACCTGCGCATCGTCATAACCGGCAGATTTGACAGCCTGGAGATCGTCTTCGCTGACATGGCCGTGCTCTCGTACAACCTTGATGGCGAAGCGTATGGCAGCGTCGGCCTTGGGGTCGTTGGAGGCGCCGTTGCGATTGGCGGCGATTTCGGCGTCGTCGAGCTTGGCGAGGTTCTTGCCGAGATAGGTGTGTGCGGACAGACAATAACTGCAGCCGTTGACCTCGGCGACGGCAAGCGCAATGCGCTCTCGCGTCGCCGCAGGCAGCGTACCCTTGCTTAGTGTGTCGGACAAGCCAAGATAGCTTTCGAGCGCCGCGGGGCTGTTGGAGATGAGGCGAAACATGTTCGGCACGACGCCAAGTTGCTTCTTGACACCTTCGAGCATTGGCCGCGAGGCAGCAGGAGCGGTGTCGATCGTGATAGGGGTCGGAATGCGGGACATTGCGGTTTCCTTTCGGGGATTTGTCATCGATGGTCCTCCCGACTTCGTCCCCATCAAGGTCTCGGGAGTTGTTTGGAAGAACTACTTCATTGCCATCTGCTGGACTCTCTTAGCGCTGGAGGTCACTCATTATCAGATTGGTTTACCTAGGCGCTCAACGGACAAATCAAAATCGACGTTGACCCTTGCTGTCCAAAGTGCTGCTCGATCGTGCCGCCAAGGCTCTTGACGAGCCCCTGAACAATCTTGAGGCCGCGGCCTGGAAAGACCGGTGCCTCGCCCGTGCCGTTGTCCGTCACGCGACATTCGATGAGCGACGTTGACGGCAGCAGTTCCACCCGTACCGAGCCACCGCAGTCACGAAATGCGTGGCGGGCTGCATTTGTGATTAGCTCCGACACGATCAGACCAAACCGCCAGCATCGCTCGGAATCCATCAGGAATGGGCGCTCTACGAGTATGAGCTCGATGCCCTTGCAATCGAATTTCGAACGGCTGATCGCCCCGCATAACTGGCGGAGGTATGCAGCCGTGTCGATGCGAAAACTATGCTCCGGCATCTGTAAGGCATGGTGCACTTTTGCGTAGTTGTGCAGCTGATCCTGAACGGCGCCGAGCGCAGCTTTTACCTCCTCATTGGCGGAGCGCGCCGCGGCAATGGAAAGCACGCTGATAGCCGAAGTAAACTCATTATTAATCCGATGCGAAAACTCGCGTAGGAGCAGCCCAGCGTCGGAAAAAGTCTGCTTGGGTGGCAGAATCGAACAAAATTGGGAGCGCTGGAATGAGTGGCACGTATTGCCGGCATCGGCATGGGTAACGGTAGTGATAGGCTCGGTGGACATAACGATCGACTCTCCGATCCTACCCTCTCCGTGCAGCGCGGTGGCCACGTCGAAGCTCTCGGTGTAGTCGTCGGCGCAGCGAAACGCGACGTACTTTGCCTTAAGGCCGGCGCCGACGAACATCTTAATTAGACATCATCTTCGCGAAAGCATCGAAGAATCTGCGACAAAATGAAAGAGCCGTTTGGCTATGAATTCTATAGCTCCTAGCTATGAACCTTCTGGCTATGATGTCCTACGATGTCGGGCGGATGCGCGTGGTATTCGTTCGACGCCGAGCGGGCGCGATCCTCACTGTTTCGCGGCTTACATCGGGCGAGTTGGAATTGATTGGAGCTTCGCCGAACACTTTGCGTAGCATTGTCTACCTTATCACCTGCTAGTGCCGGCGACGATGCTGTCAGGGCGAACGCGAAGAGAGAAGCCAAAAAGCTGAATTAGGTGCGCGAACATGGCTTGCTTCACCTGCTGCTGATAATGCGAGTGTGCATCGGCGACCAGAATGATTCGGTGCTCCGCGAAACGTAAATACCGAATGGCTATTTTCGCAATCGGGCCGGCCGTTGTTCATTGCCCTTACATGCTGATCGAAGCCAGGAATATGGTTTCCGAAGGAGAAGCCCGTGAATCACTCGTCAAGAGGCGTCGACGCCGACACACTGACGTCAGAGTGGCGGAAGGGCGCAGCGCTGCGACCACGACCCAGAAGGCTGCCGTTCCGAACTTAGAGCCATGATCGCGAAAATCGAGACAAAGAGCCTGGACGATGCGTTCACGCGCGTGCGCGACCTGGACGTATCTTTGCGCGAGCAGCTTCGCACCTTTGCTGAGACAGCGAGGCGAGATCAACCGGAATTTGCCGCTGCAGTGGATCGGCTCGTAACGCGGCTTCATCAATATGGAGCGGGCGAGTCGGCTCCGCAGATCGGCGAGCCGATGCCCCCATTCCTTCTGCCCGATGAAACCGCGCAGATGGTCAGCCTCGACGAGATCCTGAACCGGGGACCTGTCGCAGTGACCTTTCATCGCGGCCATTGGTGTCCTTATTGCCGCATTAACATCAATGCGCTGGTACAGGCGCATAAGGAGCTGACTGCCGATGCAGGCCAGATCATCGCCGTCATGCCGGACAGGCAGAAATTCGTGGCGGACCTCAAATCGCAGTCTAATGTGCCGTTTCCCATCCTTACTGATGCGGACAACGGATACGCTCTCTCGCTGAATCTCACTATCTGGGTCGGTGCGGAGATACAGAACATGATGAAAGGCCACCTAGATCTTCCGACCTTTCAGGGAAACAGTTCATGGACGCTCCCGATCCCGGCCACCTTTGTTGTCGGCCGCGACGGGCTCATCAGAGCGCGTTTCATCGATCCCGATTTCCGCAAACGGATGATGATTGCCGACATGATCGCCGCGATGAAAAGCTGATCAATTGGCACCGCAGACTGAGCCGTGCTTACCTGCGGCGATACTGGCCAGCGACTCGATTCGAGCCTTTGGTTGTGATCGCCGGATTTTCTTCAGCCAAACATGCGGCAATCGCTTTGCTGCCAAACCATTTTTTCCGCATAGCTTCCCGCACCAACGCGCCCACAGCCGGCGAATAGGGTCGGCCCCTGACAGTGACCAGATTCACTTTTCGCCAGAACTCGGGCTCGATTACGGGCAATGCGACAACGCCAGGATGCCTAGCGGCATTTTCGGGCATGAAGGCAAAGCCGAGTCCCGCCGCAACCATAGCTAAGGTCCAATCGTCGCGTTCACTCCAGTAGGTCGGCGTGCATGTCACGCCTTTTTCCTGGAGGATATGGTCGGCGTAACCGGCAAACTCGCAGTTCATCCGATGTATATAACATTCGCCGTCCAATTCTTTGACGGGAAAACCACGCTCGCCCGCAAGCCGATGATCGCGATTAATCACGATAACCATCTGTTCTTGGAACAGCGGCATCACGTGGGCGCGCTCATCGAATTCTTCGCCCGGTAGCGCGTAGATAACGGCCTCCAGTTCGCCGGCAAGCAGACGCTCGCGCAAGTCCCTGGCGTTTGCATCACACAAGCGTAGCTCAAGTCCGTCGTGCCGCATCTTGAGCGCGCCAATAAGATCGACAATCTCGTCCGGTGATATTGTGCTCATGATTCCAAGCTTGAGGGGCACTCTCCTCAGTTGACTGAGATCTTGAGACAGACGCTTTGCCTTGACGGCCCCCTCATAGACGGTTTCCAGGTGAGGTCGAACCATTTCACCGAGGTCGGTAAGATGCGTAAGATGGCGTTCACGGTGGAAAAGAGGACCGCCAAGCTCTCCCTCCAACTGTTGAATCGCACGCGATAGTGAGGGCTGCGAAACGTTGCACTTTTCAGCCGCACGCGAGAAGTTCAATTCCTGTGCGACCGCAAGAAAATAGCGGACTTGATGCATTTCCATACCGGCACTCCGCGCTAGCGCAGCTCAAGGGCTCGATCGTGTCAGCGGATCCGGCGCTCGCCGACGCAGGCCATTTCACGAACATTCACGCGAGTGAACGAATGGCAGCTTCTGCGCGAAAGTAGTGTCTTCATGCCGCTTATAGCAGTTCCGAGCTGACGTACGCCATAGCTGAAATGTATCAAATCAGTAGCCAATAGGCATTGGTGTTGCAGGCCTTGCCTCCGGCAGATTGATGGAAAGAGAACAGCAATATTGTTCTCGAGAGATAGGCTTGTCATGAACATCGCCGTCAGGCCGAAAAATATCCATATTGGAGAGGGACTTGCGGGCAAGGTTTCGCTGGTTACGGGTTCCACGAGTGGGATCGGCTTGGGCATCGCCCGGGCCTTAGCCGCAGCCGGTTCAGAAATCGTTCTCAACGGCTTCGGCAAGCCGGAAGAGGCCGCCGATGTGCAGGCGAAGATTGCTGCGGACTTCAAGGTGCGGGTGACCTTCTCGCCGGCGGACATGTCGAAGCCCGCAGCGATCCGCGAAATGATCGAAAAGACCCTACAAACGTCCGGCCGGCTCGACATCCTGGTTAACAATGCGGGCATCCAGCATGTGGCCCCGTTGCAGGATTTCCCACCGGAGAAGTGGGACGCAATCCTCGCCATCGATCTGTCCTCGGCCTTTCATACCACCCGATTGGCGCTCCCTTCGATGCTCGCCAACAAGTGGGGTCGCATCATCAACATTGCGTCGGCGCACGGTTTGGTAGCGTCGCCATACAAGTCAGCTTATGTTGCCGCCAAGCATGGGATTGTCGGGCTGACCAAGGTCACGGCGTTGGAGACTGCTGAACACAGCATCACCTGCAATGCCATTTGTCCCGGCTACGTCTATACGCCGCTGGTTGAGGCGCAGGTTGATGGTCAAGCCAAGGCGCATAACATCCAGCGTGAAAAAGTGATCCGGGATGTGCTGCTTGCACAGCAGCCTAACAAGCGCTTTGCCACTGTTGAAGAACTAGGCGCGCTGTCGGTTTTCCTCGCGTCCGACGCGGCTGCCTCAATTACGGGCATTGCGTTACCCGTCGACGGCGGTTGGACTGCGCACTGAAAAAGTCGCGCAACATCCGCCTCTCTCGGTCATCAATCAGGGATAGAGGAGCAAGTAAATGACCAAGATAGCTTATCGGCGGATAACCGCAGGCGGCCTCGAAATATTCTACAGGGAGGCGGGTCGCCCCAGCGCTCCCGCAATCCTGTTGCTCCACGGCTTTCCGACCGCAAGCCATATGTTTCGCGATCTCATGCCTCAGCTTGCTGATCGGTTCAGGCTGATCGCCCCGGATCTTCCAGGTTTTGGACAATCCGCAATGCCGACCGACGGCCGGTTTCAGTACACGTTCGATAATTTGGCTTGGACGATAGCGCGTTTTACAGAGGCGATCAAGCTTGAGCGCTTCGCCATCTATATTTTCGACTATGGAGCACCGGTCGGTCTGCGGATGGCGCTCGAGTTTCCTGAACGGATCACCGCAATCATTTCGCAGAACGGCAACGCCTATGAGGAGGGGTTGAGCGACGGTTGGAACCCGATCCGGGCCTACTGGATGGAAGCCTCGGAGGCGAACCGGAAGGCACTCCGTGCTTTCCTCTCTCCCGAAACAACAATCTGGCAGTACACGCACGGCGTCCCCGATACGACCTTGGTTTCGTCGGACGGATTTTCGCTCGACAACTTCTATTTGGCGCCTCCCGGTGTGGATGAAATTCAGCTCGATCTTTTCGGCGACTATAAGAACAACGTCGCGCTGTACCCGCAATTCCAAGCCCATTTCCGTAAGCACAAACCGCCGTTCTTGGCTGTTTGGGGCAAGAACGACCCGTTCTTCTTGCCCGCCGGCGCGAAGGCTTTCAAGCGTGACATTCCAGGCGCGGAAGTGCGCTTCTTAGACACCGGGCACTTTGCGCTTGAGACGCACTGCGACGAAATCGCTGCGGCGATCCGCGGTTTTCTCGCGCGCTCTAAGTCAGAATCCGTAGGCAGTCTCAACCGCGCTGGGGCATCCCCAGCGAGGCGACAATGACGAACCATCTCATCGATGCATGACCAGATCCGGCCTTCTCAAGGGGATAAGCTCAATCACGAAGGAAGCGTACAGAGTGAATCAGCGACCTTGAAAGGCATAAGACATAGTCACGCACTTCGAGACTTCGCAATCAGGGACAAGCGCTATCTGACGGTAAGCAGTGAGAGGTGCGAACGAGCATGAGCGGATCCAACACAACAGCCAATGTTGTACTCGTGCACGGCGCCTGGGCCGACGGCTCTAGCTGGGCTCAAGTCATCAAGCCGCTGCAATCCAGGGGCCTGAAGGTCCTGGCGGTTCCTATACCTCGGCGAGGTGTTTTATCGCGAAAAGCCGCATCCGGAGGTGCCCCAACTGGCTCCCGATCGGCATGGTTTCCTGTGGATGCCCGAGGACCGATTTGGCACCGCCTTTTGTCAGCACGCTTCACCCGAGGAGGCCTCGCTCCTCGCAGTAACGCAGCGTCCTATCGCGCTTGCGTGTATTCAGGGAAAGGCGCCGCCGCCGGCGTGGAGGACAAAGCCCTCCTGGTACCTGATTGCTCAAGAAGATCGGATGATCAACCCGGCTACACAGCTGTTTTTGGCGCGACGGATGGGTGCGCAAACTCGATCGGGAGAGATCGATCATGCACCACTGGTTATCGCCCCAGAATTGGTCGTCGAAATAATACTCGATGCCGTAACCGGCTCCGCGGCTCGTCCGAATATTTAGAAAGACGGTGTGCGGCAACTCCAACAAAGCTGCAACAAACCGGAGGCTAAACAACATGACTGCCTTTCCTCTGATCGTCTTTGACGTCAATGAAACACTTCTCGATCTTCAAACGATGGAACCGACTTTCGAACGCATCTTCGGGCACAAGAGCGCCATGCGCCTCTGGTTCGCTAACTTAATCATGTATTCAGCGGCTCTGACTGTGGCCAATTCCTACGTTCCATTCACCGATATCGGTTCGGCCGTGATGAAGATGTTGGCGGACACCCACGGGATCAGAATTAGTGATGCCGACAAGAATGAGCTTAGAGAAAAATTTTCGACGATGCCGCCACACCCGGATGTGCGGGTAGCATTATACAAGCTGCGCGCCGCAGGTTTCCGGCTGTTCACTCTCACGAACAATCTGCTTGAGGTACAAACTCGCCAGCTCGAACATGGCGGCATTGTCGATCTTTTCGAGCGGTGCTTTAGCGCAGACACCGTAAAACGCCATAAGCCCGCACCGCAGGTTTACGCGTATGTTGAGAGAGAGCTCGGCGTTACGCCCTCTCAACTCTGTCTTATCGCTTGCCATACATGGGACACGCTTGGCGCCGTGGCAGCCGGCTGGGAAGCAGCACTTATCAAGCGCGTCGGCAATGACGTTTTGGGAGTCGGCCCCCAGCCGCAGATCGTCGGCGAAGACTTGAATGACGTTGCCGATCAACTCATCGCTCGACACAAGACAGCGGCTAACCAGTTGAGCACTGCGCTTTAGCAGCATCCGCGCGCAACGCGCGGACGCGCGCGCGCAGCTGACACTTTCGAACGGAGTCGCCCTATGAGTGATCGTGATTATATCGGTCGCCGTCCCGCCCTTGCCGGGATCGTCGGCGCCGCTGCGGCGCGTCAACAACGATGTCTTGGATACCGCCGCCCAGCCCTAGTATGTGGGAAAGGATCTGAACGCCATCGCTGACCAGATCATCGCACGACACAGCCCTGAACACGGGTAAGGGCATTGGCCCCGCGGCCTGCTAAGGTCGGCTCGCGATGCGTCATTTCGGCACCAGAACACGCGGCTTCGCCGCAGCGGATAAGAAGGGTTGAGACCGCGAGTTGGATGCACAATGTGCAAATCAGGCCCGAGCCGGGCGCCCCAGGGAGGATGCTCATGAGTCTTGCAGAAAATCGGATTTCCCGCCGAGTCATGTTGGCCGCAACCGCGGCAGGAAGCATGCTGACCGCGACGACGCTAGCTCACGCACAGAGTGACGAACAGGTGCTCGAGCCCCGGCGACCCGACCGCGGCGGAAGCAATCCGGGCCCAAAGAATCCAGGCCGCATGCAGCAGAACCCGGACATCATTTCGCCGCCTGCCACCGATCATGGCACGTTGCCAAACCTGCGCTTTTCGTTCGACGATTCACATATGCGACTCGAAAGCGGCGGCTGGACGCGGCAGGTGACAGTGCGTGAACTCGGTATCTCGAAGAACATCGCAGGCGTAAATATGCGATTGAACGCCGGTGGAGTCCGCGAGCTGCATTGGCACAAGGCCGCCGAATGGTCCTACATGCTCACTGGTAGGGCGCGCATCACCGCGATCGACGCCGATGGACGGAATTTCGTGGATGATGTCGGCGTCGGCGACCTATGGTACTTCCCGCCCGGCATTCCGCATTCGATACAAGGCCTCAATCCGGACGGCTGTGAATTTCTGCTGGTGTTCGATGACGGCGATTTCGACGAGGACAACACCTTTCTTCTCAGCGACTGGATTAAGCACACGCCGCCCGATGTATTGGCGAAGAATTTCGGGGTTGCTGCCTCGGCATTCGCCAACGCGCCCGACCCGAGCGAGCTTTATATTTTTCCCGCTCCAGTACCCGGGCCGCTTGCCTCCGACAAGATCGCCGGCACGACCGAAGTGACGCGAAGCTTCAGCCACCGTATGACGGCGCAAACTCCGATCCGGGCGAAGAGCGGCACAGTGCGGATCACCGACACCAAGGTGTTCCCAGTCTCTAAGACCATCGCCGCGGCGCTGATCGAGGTCGAGCCGGGTGGGCTGCGCGAAATGCACTGGCATCCGAACACCGACGAGTGGCAGTACTATATCGACGGCCAGGCCCGGATGGGCGTGTTCGCGGCCTCGGGCCAGGCCCGTACCTTCGATTTCCGCGCTAACGATGTGGGCTATGTGCCGTTCGCCATGGGGCACTACGTCGAGAACACCGGCAAAACCACGCTGCGGTTTTTGGAGATCTTCAAGAGCGACTATTATGCCGACGTGTCGCTCGACCAATGGCTTGCGCTCACACCGCCCGAACTCGTAACCGCGCATCTGAAGACCGACGCCCAGTTCATTCGCGCTCTGCGCAAGGAGAAGTCGCCGATCGTGCCGGCGTAAAGCGGCCTTACCACGATGGCTCGCCTGGTCTCATATGGTATCGCGGCGATCGAGCCTGGCCAGTCGATGCTTCGCAGGTAACGAGGTTTTCGGCAAGGATCGACGGCGCGACATCGAGAAGGGGAAGCTACGTGGCCCAAAGGGATCCCAGGGAACAATTATTCAAATGGCCCATACCTACGTCGATCGTGCGTTCCGAGGATTGTCCGTACCAGATCACCAAGCGAGTAGGGTAAGCACCTACCAAATATCGTCGCGGCCGTGGGGCAACTCGCGTTGGTCTATGCGACGGCATCGAGTGTCATCGGCGACCCCGGATGTTCGCCGCAAGTTTGGTCCAAGCGTCGCAACCCCCAACAAGCACGACATCCACAAATCGCTATTCGCGCCAGTGGCGGGTACGTAACCCAAAGCCCGTGACGTTACGTTCGTTCCATCTTAGGAGGCTTGGCATAGCTGGCGACTCGACGGATATTCGTTCGTTACCGTTGCTGTCGATTCGGCGAGCGCATCTTCGCGTCGCGCGCGATATGATACCGAGTCCGGCTGATTGATTCCTAAGATTTCTGGGATTCACGGGCGAAATCGAAGCGGTTGGCGTGCATCGTCATGATTCGTCAGAGGACACGATCATGACGACTATCAAGGCACAGTTGAGCAGCTTCCCGCGTTAACCCGCTCGCGCCGAATCCTCGCGCGCGAGGGCGCGGCGCTGGCGGCGCAAGGACGAAACCGCGATCGACGATGCCATCGCCTCCTTTGCGCGCCGCGTCATCGACGCGCGGGCAGGTCTCGGACGGGGATCTTGCCGTCGTGCGTTCGGCCGGTCTCGGAGAAGCGCACGTCATCGAGATCATCGCGAACGTGGCCATCAACGTGTTGACCAACTACACCAACAACGTCGCGCTGACCGACATCGACTTCCCGAAGGTCGACGTCGCGTGAGCAGCGTCTCTCTGTAGGGGTTGGCATGGGTAATTATGAAGCCAGGTTTATTCAGCGCCAGAACAAACATCCACGTCGAAGCCAGTTCGGACGCCGCTGCCAGGCCGAATCGGAAGATTTTTGGATCAGGAGGGCATCATGACCGGGCGCGTTCATCTTAATGGTGCTTATATTAATTCCCGCGCGCGCGTGAGGCGGGCGCCGACACGCCGAGCTCGGTCAGCAGACCGACCCGCGCACAGCGACCCGCTAGCGCCGCCTGGGCCGCGCTGCGGCTGCTGACCGACGTCGATGGCGACAAATGGGTGCCACCCATAAACAGGTCCCAAAGAGACCACCCCAAAACGGAAAGGGCACGATTCCGGTTGGGGGCGAACGCTGGAGCTCGGGCGTTCGCGGCGAACGCTGCTGCTGACCTTGCTGCTGCGGCCGCCGGCCGCCTGCCGCGCGGTTCAGCTACGGGGTCACCGCCAAACACGCGGCATTGAAACTCCGGCAGTTTAGGTTCCGGCCCCGCGTTAACCTTTGGGGTCACACCTACGCGCGCGCGAGGCGCGCGCCGAGCCGGCGACGTCGGCCGATGGTTATTTTGTTGACGCCAGCAAGTATAATGGAACTACTCGAAATCAGCGGTTGACGCGCGAGCGCATGCAAAGATTATGCGCCGCCGGATGCGGACGTTATCTCGGCTACATTGCGGACGAGATGAATTTGGGATTGCACGAACTGGGGCCGCTCGCGATGCAGAGCCAATCCCAGGTCAGGATCAACAGCACGTGCACGGTGTTCGCTGGGGCCGAGTTGCGGGAGCGGCTGTCGCTCGGTCAGAAGCGCGAGGACATCCTCGCGGGGCTGCATCGAGCCATCATCCTGCGCGCCATGTCGCTGCTGGCGCGCTCCGGAGGCGTCGCGGATGAGTTTACCTTCACCGGCGGAGTAGCTCGCAATCCTGCGGCCGTCAGCGCCCTGCGGAAATTAGTGCAAGAGAATTATGGCGACCGGACACTGAACATTTCCGCCGATTCCATCTACACCGGCGCTCTGGGCGCAGCTTTGTTCGCCCGGCGCACCGCACAGGGCAACGCATGACAGCCATGGCGATATCGTCGAGCGTTCGGTCGGTTGACGGCCAAATTACCGCCGGCGTCGATGTCGGGTCCAGCGCCGTGAAAATCGCGGTAATGCTGACGTCGCCTGACGGCGCGAGCGAAACGCTTGCGCTGCTCACCGAGCGCATCCGCCGCCGCGAGTTGCGCAAGGTGGTGAATGACGGTTATCAGGCAGCTCTGAGCGCTGCCGGCGTAGCCACCGGAGACGTTTGCTATGTGGCTAGCACCGGCGAAGGTGAGTTGGTGGATTTTCGTCGAGGACATTTCTACGGCATGACCACCCACGCTCGCGGCGCCATCTTCCTTATGCCGGAGGTTCGCGCCGTTCTCGACGTCGGAGCCCTGCATGCGCGCGCCATGCGCATTGACGAGCGCAGCCGCGTGATCAGCCATCGTATGACCGGCCAATGCGCTTCCGGCTCCGGCCAGTTTCTGGAGAATGTCGCGCGCTACCTCGGCATCGCCTTAGAGGACATAGGACCTCTGTCGTGCCGCGCCGGCAATCCCCAGTCGGTCAGCAGCATCTGCGCGGTGCTGGCCGAGACGGATGTGATCAATATGGTCAGCCGCGGAATCTCCACGCCCGACATTCTGAAAGGCATTCATCTTTCCATGGCGGGCCGCTTCACCAAGCTGCTGCGCGCGATCGATGTGCATGGGCCGGTGGCGATCACGGGTGGTCTTTCAGCGGACACCGGCCTGGCGCAGGCTCTGCAGGAAAAGTCGCGGGAGGATGGTTTGGACGTGGAGATCCGCACCCACCCCAACTCCATCTACGCCGGCGCGCTGGGCGCGGCCCTGTGGGGAGCGTATCGACATCGCATGCTGGCCCCCCATGCGGAGGTGCCGGCATGACTGGCCGCGACGAACTGGCGGGCAAGACGGCGGTCGTCACCGGCGGTTCGGGAGGAATCGGCAGCGCGATCATTCGCAGTTTGCAGGAAGCTGGCGCGATCGCAACTTCTCTTGACCTCGCGCCGCCGCCCGGCAGTGAAATTCCCTGGCTGGCTTGCGATGTGCGCAGTGATGATTCCGTCGCCTCCGCCGTGCAGCAGTTCTTCCAGCAGAATGGGCGGCTCGATCTGGTGATTCACGCGGCTGGGATATCGCGCGAGGCCGTCGTGTGGAAGCTGGCAGTGGAAGATTGGGACATGATCCAGGCGATCAATTTGCGCGGTGCCTTTTTGCTGTTGCGGCATACGATTCCCCTGATGCGCCAGGGACAGGGCGGTCGCGTGGTCTTGATCGGATCCATCAACGGATCGCGAGGGAAGTTTGGCACCTCGGCCTACTCGGCAAGTAAGGCAGGACTGCTCGGACTGGCCAAGAGCGTCGCCCGCGAAACCGGCCGCTTCGGAATTCTGGTGAATGTGATCGAGCCGGGATGGGTACGCACGCCCCTGACAGAAGCTTTGCCGGAAGCCGCCCGCAAGGCTGCGGAAGCGGAAAGCCTGACGGGAAGCCTGCTCGAGGTTTCCGACGTTGCCTCTGCCGTGCTTTTTTTGTGCGGTCCGGGCGCAAGTCGTATTACCGGCCAGATTCTGCGCGTAGATGCAGGACAATTTCTTGGGGGCGCCACGTAGCGCGAGTTGGGAGGAAAACCATGGCGACACAGGACATGGAAGAAATAGGGACGCTGGAGACGGATGCAGTACTGGTGCGCGCCATGCGCGCGGACGACGTGAATGCCGTGGTCGCAATCGACGCTGCGGCGAGCGGGCGCCGCCGTCCCCGCTACTTCGAGCTTATGCTGCAGCGGGCCATAAACCAGGCGGCCCTGCAGATCTCACTGGTGGCGGAAGTGGATGGCCGAGTTGTGGGCTTCGTCATTGGATCGCTTTACTACGGCGAATACGGCGTGGTGGAGCCATCCGCGTCCATCGACGCGATTTCGGTGGACCCCGGCATTCGCGGAAAAAATGTCGGTAAGGCGCTGATGCGACAGTTGCGCCTCAATCTAGGCGCCCTGCGAATTACCGTCTTGCGGACGGAAGTTTCCTGGGACCACTTCGGACTGTTGGGATTCTTCAGGAGCCAAGGATTCAAACCCTCCAG
Source organism: uncultured Acidobacteriaceae bacterium (assembly GCA_963821995.1). Lineage (GTDB taxonomy): Bacteria > Acidobacteriota > Terriglobia > Terriglobales > Acidobacteriaceae > Bog-257. The sequence goes on from CAWGFZ010000002.1 coordinate 25,602, forward strand.
CAGGCTGTGCCTGGAGTGCACTCTGGATCCGACACGACCGGAAGATGCTAGCGGCAAATAGAGGAATAGAGGAGGCGCTGGTTATGCACACGGTGAAACCTGCTAGGAGAAAAAAAATCTCGGCTCCAAAGGCTGCGAAATCTACTGCACAGAACACAACACCGCAGCTCAAGCTGCGTTGTTCCCGCTGCGGCCGGCCAGCCGGGGAGAGGGACAAATTCTGTGCCGAATGCGGATTATTCCTGCGCGATGCTTACCTCGACCATCGGCTTCTCCTGGCGCTGGCGGAAGAACGGGACGGCCGCAGCCGCGAAGCTCGTCAGGAACTCGAGCACCTGTTGCAGGCCGACCCGAACCATGTGCTCGCCAACCACATGTTAGGCACGTTCTACTTTCATCAAGGCACGATCGATTTGGCTATCGAGCGCTATCAGAAAGCCGTGGCAGCAGCTCCCACTTTTATCTTGGCGCATTACGATCTTGGGGTTGCGTGGTATCACCGTTGCAACATGCCGGAAGCTATCCGTGCCTTCCGTCGCTGCCTGGAGCTTGATCCAAACTATAACGCCGCACACTATCGGCTGGCGGTGTCGTTGTTTCATGCCGGCGAACTGGAAGAAGCCGCCAATCATTTCAAACAGTCCATCGCACTTACGCCCGAGTATTTGATGGCGCACTACCACATCGGCGTAATTCATGAGCGGCGGGGCGAAGCCGAGGCCGCCGAGCGCGAGTTCCAGCGCAGTCTCGATGAGGCTGTGGGCGAAGTGAGCAGCCTGTTCCATCTCGCCGTAATCCGACGCAGCAAAGGGGACGCGAAAGGGGCAGACGATCTTATCCGGCGAGCCCATGAATTCGGACGGGCGCAAAGCATCACCTCCTGATTGGGAGGACACCATGAACCCAGGCGAAGAAAGCAGCCTTATTCACGATTGGGCGCTGGCCGGCCCGCGAAGAGCGCGTTATCCCCGTCATGTCATGCTGGACGACGAGACGCTCCGCGACGGCCTGCAAAGCCCATCCGTCACCGATCCTCCGCTGGAGACCAAAGTCGAACTGCTCCACCTGATGGAAAGCCTGGGCATCGAGACGGCTGACGTCGGCTTGCCTGGCGCAGGGGTGCACCAGCATGACGCCGTCCTGCGCCTCTGCCGCGAGATCTCCGAGCAGCACCTGCGTATCCGGGCCAACTGCGCCGCTCGAACGCTGATGGTCGACATTCAACCCATCGCCGAGGTCACGCAACTGACCGGTGTGCCAATTGAAGCCTGCGTCTTTATCGGTAGCAGCCCCATCCGCCAATACGCCGAAGAGTGGGAGTTGACCGACATCGTCCGTCACACGCGGGAGGCTATTCGGTTTGCAGTCCGTGAGGGGCTGGAGGTCATGTACGTCACGGAAGATACGGTCCGCGCTTCTCCAGAGCACCTGCGCGTTCTGCTGACGGCAGCGATAGAGGTTGGAGCTAAACGTCTTTGCCTGTGCGACACCTGCGGCGCGGCAGTTCCGCAAGGTGTGTGGAACCTCGTCACCTGGGTGAAAGCATTGGTCGAGGAACTGGGTACAGACGTGGGCATTGACTGGCACGGCCATCGTGATCGTGGCCTGGATCTGGCCAATAGTCTGGCGGCGATCGAGGCCGGTGCTACCCGGGTGCACGGCACAGCACTTGGAATCGGCGAGCGCGTAGGCAACACACCAATCGAGCAACTTCTGGTCAACCTCAAGCTCCTGGGCGTGCGTGACGACGATCTTTCGCGCTTGCCGGATTACGTACAAATAGTCGCGTCAGCAACCGGAATGCCGATGCCGATCAATATGCCTATCGTTGGACGCGACGCCTTTCGCACGGCCACGGGAGTTCATGCCTCCGCGGTCATCAAGGCGCAAAAGAAAGGTCATGCATGGCTGGCCGACCGGGTTTATTCGGGAGTGCCGGCTGCATGGGTCGGCAGAACGCAGGAGATCGAGGTGGGCCCAATGTCGGGCGCCTCCAATGTTGTCTGCTATCTCAATAATCGAGGTCTTCCGAGCACACCCCAAATCGTGAAGGCCATACTGGATCTAGCAAAACGATCCAGCTGCGTTCTTGCAGAGTCGGAGATACTGGAGGCTCTGCGTACCGTGGATGAATAAGTTTGCACCCGGGTCACGGGCCAAAAGGAATATACGGTGCGCCACAGTGTTGCAAGCGAAAATGAAGGTGACGGGGTGGTCCACGCAAATGCATATAGCCTTCGTTGGAGCCCAATTGAAACCTATGATGATATCCAGAACACAATTAGCTCAGCAGCGGAAATGAACGCGATGTACGAAAAACTATTCTGGGAAGATCCAATCAAAGCGGTGACTTTTGCTCCCGATTTCCGCACCCAGACTGAGTTTGATGTGGTAACCATTCGCAACCGCTTTTGGAGCGGCGGATCGGACCTAAAGTCCGTCCTGAAAGGGATCGAGGATCTACGCGGTTCGCCCATGTGAGTGTACACTGCTCCTTCTGTCGAAGTTTTACTTGAGCCCAGCGCATTCTGTTCGTTCTCGCTCAAATAATCCCGCCTCAACCATCGACTTGAGAAAATGTGGCGCCCACCGAGCACTCCTTTAAACCTGTCCCGATTATGATCCCCGATCGACATACCTCAGTTTAATCAGCGCCTCATGCTCGGCCCACTCGCTTTACGACATAAGTGGCCATGTTGGTGTTAGCTTCGGAACCTTTCTGACCCACATATCGTTATACAGCGGCACGACGCATTGGTAGGTGCCGGGAATTGGCATGCTGCCATGTAGATCCATAACATCTGCTGCGCTCCTGATGTTGGGCGTCAGCGGCTTGCCGGGTTTCGAGAGCATTGCCTTCCAGTTACCCTTACCTCTGATCACGACCAGGAATGTACCCGCAGGGACCTGCATACACGCAACGTCGGTCATGCTATTCCACTGCTGATGAATGAAGTTGGCAGAACGCAGAAATTCCATGAACATGCTCTCCCGCGACTGGCGCTCCCATTTCGCCGTCGCAGCCCAGACGCTTTCAATTACCGGCCGTTCAATCCACGAACGACCAAGGGTTAATGCGGTTTGGTGGCTGATACCGTCATACACCCGGTACAACTCCAGTCCGCCACCTCTTGATTCCTGCACGGTAACGGGATCATGGAAAGGATTGTTCTGCATGATCCAGGCAGTAGTTCTTGCCGCCAGGCTCTGTGGCGTATCTGGATCGTCTTTCGGATTGCGAAACAGGTTCCGGTGGTAGAACAGGGACGAGTAATGCGGCCGGGAAAGCAGTTCGCAAAGTTCGCGCTCGAGTCGGTGCGGGTCGGGCATTTCAGCACCTCGGCATATCGGTTGGCAGGGACTTACTCGCCAATTTTAGCCGTCGAGGTCAGATTTCAGAAGCAATTATCTACCGTGACGAGAAGCCTACCCCAGCATAACCAAAAACCCGGTGCAGCCGGTGAGTTGGAAAGATCGCAAGGCTCTCCGAATGTCGGCAGCTCCCGAGCCCTCTCACAGAAAATAGAGATCAACGTCAACATGGGCACCAAACTCGCCCAACCTTGCGACCGTATCAGCGTCGAGATGAAGTGCAGGACGCTCGTCTCCGTATATGTACAACACCAGGGAGAGCTCCACATAACAGTTCTTCCCAAGTGCTGCGAGACCCGCCCTGGATCCCTTCAGGCTGGCAACCAGTCGGCGAACGATGTCACGCAACTGATCGGCTGGAGCTTTTCCAGAATCGACGCTCCAACCGTTTTCCTTTTCGCTATGCCCCGCCTTCGGAGTGGGATCCCCCTTTCGCCAGGTCTTCGTGGGCAGGATGCCAAGAACCTTGGTGACGAGGTCGGCTGGGCCTTCGAAATCCATTACGCTGAATAAGACACGAACCTGCGTTTTCACAACTGCGCACCCGTATCATTCTTAGTCAAAGTCGTTGATATTGTAGCCGGTGGGATCCGGCTCGCCTGTACCGTCTTTGTTCATAACGTGAATATCACCGTTTTCGTCCTTAAAAAGATCATATCGGGAACCGCCCTGCTTCGGTTTAAGATCATGAGGGTCGATGTCATTGTCCTGGAGCTTCTTGATTTCTCCTTTAGAAAGTCTCTTATAATTCTTGCCGCCGCCCTCATCGTCATCATCGTCCCCGTCGTCATCATCGTCCCCGTCGTCATCATCTCCACCGCCCTCGTCGTCATCACCGCCGCCGCCCTCGTCATCACCGCCGCCACCCTCGTCTCCTCCACCCCCTTCGTCCGGACAGCCCTCCTCGACCCCATCGACCTCGCCATCGCCAAGCCCCTCACCACTCTCACTCAGTATCGCCTCCCCCTCCGCAGCCGATTCTTCTGCCACAGCTTCGGCGCCCGCCTCTACTGCGGCTTCGGCACCCGCCTCTACTACGGCTTCGGCGGCCACCTCCAGAAGGGCCTCTCCCGCTACCGCGGCCAACGGGACCAGGAACACGGGCATACAATGAGATCCTTTCGGAGGGAGACATCAATCACCGAAGCGTGAAAAACAGCTCGAAATCCTAATCCATGGCGGTCACCAGCACGGCTTCTTGCCGGTTCTGGCGGTGCTGCTCCTAATTGCCCATACCGCTGCTTTGCAAAGAGCGTCCGCGCGCGCTCTGGAACTTCGGAGCCGAGGGTCACGCAGGGCGACAGACAATGGTCCCGACGCTATCCTTTGGTCGAAACGAGAGCCGAACATGAACATCACAGCGATGTACCGCGCCACGTCTCGTCGCCGCACAATGCCGTACCCACGCGCCCTTTCGATGCCATAGCGGATGGCCTCTCGCAAGACCGACTCGTCGAGCCTCTTTACCGTCTGAGGAAACAGCTTCGTCAGGCGCGGAACCATCTCGTCTTCAAATTTCTGCCGACGGTCTTGTTTGAGCCTCTCGACTTGGTCCTGGCGAATCGTCCACATGGCTTCTCTACCCTTGCTGGCCTGACGTCGGCTTGATCCATGTCATTGTTGGCACTCCAGGCGATGATGCGGAGCGCTTCCCCTCCCCGGTTGCAGCCGACAACCCAACTGCCTTCTTGTCCGTTCCACGACCGATGTTTGCAAACTGCAGCAGCGTGTCCGGCTCTTCCGCCTCCATCAGATAGTATTTGACCGGCCCGAAGAACTGGTTTGTCTCCCCAGCGGTACAGGTCCCCAAATAGACGCGCAGTACCCGCGGATCATAGAAACGAAAATAAACCTGCTTGCCGTCGGGCAGTTGCACTTCAAGAAATCGCCGCAGATGCCGCCGCAGCTCAGAAAATTCGGTGCCACAGGTTAGGTAAACTCCCCAACTCTTGCCCCAGCCTTCCAGCAACAGCGACCCGAGCAGCAGCGAGTCCTTCTCCAGCCTGACCAGATAGGGCGCGACCTGCGAGAGCTTCGCGCCCTGCACTCCCTCATACAGCGATTGATGCTCCTCTTTCGACTGCATCAACAGCACCAAGATCCTGATGTCGCGAGCGGCATCCAGGATCGCGTACACCGGCTGATAATCGTTGCGCAACAGCGCCAGCAATCGCTCCTGTGGCGTAGCGTCCGGCCTCAGAGTGGCGATCGGCTCAGAAGGCGTCGGCGTATCCACATAAACCGCTACCGCAAAGGCGGTGTCGCCTGCGACAATCGTGTCGCCGCTTTGCAAAATCGCTTCGTTGACCCTCTGGCCATTCACCAGGGTCCCGTTGCGGCTGTTCAGATCTCTCAGGTGGCAAGCGGCCGCATCCAGCTCAATTGCGAAGTGAAGGCCGGAAAGGTGGCTGTCTCCCGGAATCACGAAGTCGGAGTTTTGCGTGCGGCCCACCCGGATGGATTGCCCGGATTGCAACCGAACGCCTTTTCCCGCCGACGGTCCCGACTTTATTTCCAGGGAAACAATCATGCTGCAGGTCCCACGTCGATCCCCTCATCTGCGTGCAGGCCTCGACCGAGGCCCTAGTCGTCCGGTCAAAGCTGTCAAAACGGCGCGCCGGTCTGCGCGGCCATCAAAAGGGCTCTCCCCTGACCGGTAATCCCGATCATCGCATTGATAGCAAGCGTAGCGAGGGACGCCGCGGAGACTGGAGGCCCGGACGCTCCCACTGGAGCGCCCGCTCCACTTTCCCCAATTATTACTGTGGGGCAGCCCATGACGATAGGGTTCATTGGCCCCATCGCCAGCCCCGGCTTCTCCACTACGATATCAAGTTGTCGGCATGCCATTTGGCCGTTGATGAGAACGGTCGGGCTTCCCATCACAACCGATCCCACGCCATCTGCGCCCGAGATGCTGACCGCCGGGCATGCATGCTGATCAATCAAGGCCCGCCAGGCAGGTAGATTGCCGATGAGGACGTCCGGACTGCCGGGGCCCGGCGCAAGCGGTGCGCCGTGCGTAGTCGGATCCGTTATGCGGGCCGCTGGAGGCATACTTTTTCGTTCCTAACTCAACTTGCCAAACTTCGAGCCGTCGTCAGCGGTGTCGGGGTCCTTGGGCGCATCGGGCGACTGCGGACTGGCTCCAGGTCCTGAAGCCGCCGCCCCGCCACTGTTGATCAGAACCAAGGTGCCCTGGATGGTAACACCAGATGGACCGATATCCACAAATCCCCCCGGCCCTTTCAGCGAAAGCTGCATCCCGGCTTCGAGAACCAGCGTCATCCCCGCTTTGATGTGTATGGTTTGACCTGCTTCCGCCGCCCAAGTCTGTCCAATCTTCTCGTTCATCGACTGGCCGACCTGCAGCGACACTCCGCCGCCCACTTGTTCTTTTACATCGCCGCCGACCTTAAGCGACATGTTACCGTCGACAGCTTCTTTGTGGTCTCCCTTTACGTGTGCATGCTTGTCGGCTTCGACTAACTCGTGCTGCTCCTTGTGCACGATCAGGTGGCGATTGCTCCCCACGTATTCGCGTGAATCGTTCTCCACCCGCAGGTCCATATCTTTTTCGGCATTAATGAAGATCTGCTCATTGTCCTTCTTATCTTCAAAGCGGATCTCGTTATAGTTGTCCTTGCTACCGCCCTTCGAACTGCGGGACATGAACGTGCTGACAGTCTCATGACCGGGAAAGGTATAGGGCATCATCTGTTCCGCGTTATAAACTCGACCCGTGATGATCGGGCGGTCAGGATCGCCTTCCAGAAAGTCGACCACTACTTCCTGGCCCATACGCGGAATCCAAACCGACCCCCAATTCTTGCCCGCCCAGGGCTGCGACACCCGAATCCAGCAGGAACTGTTCTCATCCTTCTGTCCTAAGCGGTCCCAGTAGAATTGCACCTTGATGCGGCCGTATTGGTCCACCCAAATCTCTTCGCCCGTCTTACCCACGACCAATGCCGTCTGCGGGCCCTGGACAAATGGCTTGGGCGTAATGCGAGCAGGACGGAAAAGGACGGTAGCGGGAATGCAGGTGAAATGATTCGAGTAGTGCTCGCCACTGCCCGCATCACCCAGGCTGTAGGCACTACCGACCGACGCTACGTGCTGCACCTCAGTAAGCACGTAGGAGTCGTTCATGTCCGCGCGATAGTGGTCCTGGAGGCTGAATCTATAGCCGGAGACAAAGGCGCGGCAATCACTTGATCCGCTAACCACGAGATGCGTGGCCTCCTCTTCCTGCATACGGACGCCGGCCACCGTTTTGCCCTGTGAGTAATTAAGATATTCCCCCGGATAGTCGTAGATTTCAAACTTATTGTTGGGGCCGACGTTGACCAGCGTACTCACATCGGCGGCAAGATCAGTGTTGGGAGTCTCAAAGTTGTAATCATTGAGTGAATATTTGCCGGTGCGCAACTCCTGCTCCATCTGCCATCCGGTGACGATGTCGTCACTTACATCGCCGGCTGTCATGCTGTAGTGTGCAATTGCCTGGTTCGGACAAGGCTGGTAGATGCTATCGGAATCGGCGAGGACCAGGGTATGTTTGCCGTTTTCATGCTCAAAAAAGTAAAAGATGCCGTACTGCTCCATCAGACGGGAGACGAAATTAAAGTCAGTCTCGCGATATTGGACGCAGTACTCACGCTGGTCGTAAGTGGAAGTCAAGCATAGCTTGTAGTCGCTAAAGCCCCGGCTTTTGAAAACCGCTTCGATGATCTCAGGAATGGTCTTTTCCTGAAAGATGCGGCAATCGGCGATGCGCGTAAGAAACCACAGCCATGGTACGACTTCCATCTGATAGTGAGTAAACCTAAGGTCCGAACCGCTCTGCGAGAATCGGCTCACGAATCCGTTGATGTAGCGCGGAGTGTTGTCGACCAGGGTAATCCGAATGGTGACGTTCTGGCCGACGATGTCCTTAAAGGAGATGGAATCCTTCTCGGATGCCAGGCTGAGGTGAAATCGAAACAGGCGGGAAATACCCTCATAGCCGGTGAGGTCCTGCAAGAGCAAGACGTCCTCTCCCAGCGGAGTTTGAATTCCGATTAGATGATTTTCTTGCGTGTAGGCCATGAGGTTACTGTTAACTGGATTCGTCTCGCTTCTCGGTTGTTCCGACGGATCGCTTCCGGACTCTCCACAGACAAGATACGGATAACCACATGCCCGCGTTGATCGCTATTTCCATCGGCACCTGGGTCAATCGCAACTGCAGCGTCGACAGCGAGCTTGTCCACAACAAAGTGTGAATGAGCCAACTGCTTGCAACATTTCCCGGAAACAGGAAAAGAGCGCTTCCTGCCCACAGATACGGCCCAACAAAAGAGGATGCCTGCGGCCACGTCCAGGAACATATCTCCCCAAGGACTTGCAGGATCGCGTAAATGGTCCACACACGGGGACTCACGGTTTCGCCTTCGGTTTGGGCACATCGGCTTGATCGGCACTAATAGTAACGGTCGTTCCCGCGGGACTAGGCAACAGCTCATGCAAACGAATGTCGTCATGATTCGACATCCTGACACAGCCATGAGAAGTCGGGCTCAAAAGGCTATTGAGCGTTGTGAATGGGTTCCACGATGGACCGATTGTACCGTGTATGTAAATTCCTCGATTCTCTAATTCCCGGATATGAAGCTGATAGGGACCAAACGCATTCCAGCCAAAGGATGCTCGACTCCACGGAGTATTCGCAAACGATCCATACTTCGTTGAGACGTGATCTTTTTCCCAGTAAGAAGCATGAAATACGCCTGTGGGAGTGGTATGGCCGCCTCCTACGACTACATCAGCCTCGAGGGCCGTGGAACCGTCGCCGCCTAAAGCGAACAGCCTCCCGCGGGACGTTGTTGGATCGTAAACTACGATGATCCTGCTCACCTGGTTCGCTCCCAAAGAAGGCCGATCCTTGAGGGAGCCCACCGGCCCAACTGCAGCGTGAACATCCTTCCCGCCCAATCCCGTCGAGCCTGGTGTGCGACCTCCCGCCACTGAGCATCCTCCCCGCAACCCGCCTAAACGCCCAAAACTCAAAACGCCTTAATAACGGGCTATGCGTACGCAAAGTTCCCGTTCGGGTCAATGCCCACATGAATCGCAGTCATTTTTTCCCCTTCCGCCATACGTCCCAGGATCTGCCGCGAGATGTCGGGTAGAAGCGAATTCGTCAGAATATTGTCCACGTTGCGGGCGCCGCTCTCGACCTCGGTACAACGATGGGCGACCTCGTTTATCAGCGCCTCGTCATACGTCAGAGCAATCTTGTGGTTCTCCTGGATTCGCCGTTGGATTTTGTTCAGCTTAAGCACAATGATCTTCTTCAAAGCTTCATCCCGTATTGGGTAATACGGCACGACAACCATGCGACCTAGAAACGCAGGCTTAAAGATCTTGTTCAACTCGGGCTTCAGCGTCTGAACCAAAGCTTGCGGCGTAGGCGCAGTCTCCGGATCGGCGCATAGTTTCATCATCTGGTCCGTGCAGGCGTTGGTGGTCAAGATGATGATGTTGTTCTTGAAGTCAATTTGCCGGCCCTCGCCGTCTTCCATCATTCCCTTATCAAAGACCTGATAGAAGAGCTCCAGCACATCGGGATGAGCTTTCTCAACCTCATCCAGCAGTACTACCGAATATGGACGCCGGCGCACGGCCTCGGTCAAAACGCCGCCTTCGCCATAACCGACATATCCCGGAGGCGAGCCCTTCAACGTCGAGACGGTATGAGCCTCCTGAAATTCCGACATGTTGATGGTAACCATGTTGTGCTCCCCGCCGTAAAGAAGATCGGAAAGAGCCAGCGCGGTCTCAGTTTTGCCAACGCCGCTTGGTCCAACCAGCATGAAGACGCCAACCGGTTTGTTGGGATCGTCCAGACTGGCGCGAGAGGTTTGAATCCGCTGACTGATTACATCAAGCGCGTGGGATTGCCCGATTACGCGATTGCCCAGCATCTCTTGCAGCAACAGAATGGTTGCAATCTCATCTTTCATCATCTTGCCGACTGGAATACCTGTCCAGGCCGAGATGACCTCGCCGACGATTTGCGCATCCACACATACGCGAATCAGGCCCGCCTCGCCCTGCAGGGCAGACAGATCATTTTCCAATGCAGCGAGCTGGGCTCGCAACTCGGCTGGGCTGGGCTCGACTTGCGCAACTGCGGCCGTTGCGGCAGCAACAGCCGAGGTCGTGGTCCCGAAGCTGACAGGAGAGCTCGGCGCCTGAGCGACGGCGGTTGACGAAGCGGCAGCGCCATCTCCGTTAACCGGGGAGCCACTTTCCAGCTTTATCCGTATATCGCGGATTCGAGACACAAGGTCTCGCTCCTTCTCCCACCGCTCCTGCAGCGATGCCAGATGAGACTGGAGATGGGCCTTCTTCTTAGCAAGGTCCGACAGTCGTTCTTTATGGTCCACACCGACAGCAGCTTCGCGTTGCAGGATGCGTTGCTGTACTTCGCAGTCGTCGATCTGCCGAAGCGCATCTTCAATGGCGGGCGGAGTCGTATTCTGTCCCAACGATAGCCGTGCGCAAGCGGTATCCAGCACGCTAACCGCTTTGTCCGGCAGTTGCCTGCCGGCCAGGTAACGGTGCGACAGACGCACACCTGCCGCAACCGCTTCATCCAGGATGCGTACCTTATGGTGCTTCTCGAGCGAGTCTACAATGCCGCGCATCATCACCATGCACTGGGGCTCGGTTGGTTCTTCGACTTTCACCACCTGGAAGCGCCGCGCGAGAGCGGCATCTTTTTCGAAATATTTTTTGTACTCGGACCAGGTTGTAGCTGCGATCGTGCGCAACTCGCCACGGGCCAGCGCCGGCTTTAACAAGTTGGCAGCATCGCCCTGGCCAGCCTGGCCGCCGGCCCCGATCATCGTATGGGCCTCATCGATAAAGAGAACGATAGGCGTCGGCGAGGCCTTAACCTCTTCGATCAGCCCTTTTAATCTGTTTTCGAACTCACCTTTCACCCCTGCCCCAGCCTGCAACAAGGCGAGATCGAGCGTCCGAATGGTAACGTTCTTTAACGGCGGAGGAACATCGCCCTGGGCAACGCGAATGGCGAAACCCTCCACCACAGCCGTCTTGCCCACTCCCGCCTCGCCTGTCAGAATGGGATTGTTCTGCCGCCGCCGCGTCAAAATGTCGATGATTTGACGAATCTCGAAATCTCGCCCCAGTACGGGATCGACTTTCCCACGTTTGGCGGCCTCGGTGAGATTTACCGTGTATTGATCAAGATTCGGAGTCTTGCCCCCTTTGAAACGTGACGGAGCCGTCTCGCCCGCCGCTTCCGTGACTGATTCGAGCTCTTCCTCGTGAGATCCGGCGACGATGGATAAAAAATCCTGGCGGAGAGCGTCGGCCTGGATCTTCTGGAACTCCCGGCTGATTTCCCGCATCAGCCGAGCCAGTTCCCCCTCAGTGATTAAGGCCAGAACTGTGAAACCGGTGCGAATCTCTCCTGCGTTGAAATCGATGGAACCAATCGTCCAGGCCTCGGTCAACATTTTCAGCAGAGTCGGACTGAGGGCAGGGGTTCTTGCATTGCCGGACTTCAGCTTGTCCAGGCTTCGAGTCAATTCGCCAGTGAGCCTTGATTTGTCAACTCCGAAGTGCTGCGTGATACGACTGAAGTCGCTATCGGCCACGTCCAGCAGCTTCATCAGGTAATGCTCAATCTCGATATCGTAATGCGTACGGGACAGACACAATCCGGCAGCCGCTTCGAGGGTTGAGCGTGCAGTGTCGTTTAATTTGCCGATCAGCGATTTTAGATTCAGGCCCATATAGGTCTCCGCTACAACCTGAGAATGGTATCTTCAGGGCTACGGTCAAGAGGTTTCGATTTCAGCCATGTGACCCAGCCCAGCTGCGGCGGTCCGTCGCCTTCGAGGCCCACCTCGCATACCGGTACTTCATCCTGCTTGAGAACAAGCTGAAGCTCGAAATCAAGCTCGTTATTGGAGAAAAACTTGGTAATCGCTCGCAGCGGTTCGAAAGCACTGCCGTCGGGAAGGAAATCGCGATATCGCAACAGGGGCAACGGCCCCAGCTTGATTCGCACCCCGAACCGCGGGTCCCAAATCTCGTCCCCAACAACCGCCCCCTTCCCTAATTGTTGCGAAACGTCATTGTGCTCTTCCATGCAGCATTGTGTGCCGGGATCCAGACGGTGCCACGCCCCGGTAAACTGCTCAATCTCGACTGGGACTTCGAAATAGTCGCGCAGAATCGCCTCCAAGGCGGCAGGCGAGCGTGATTGTTCTCCCAGCAGGGCCACATAGTGTAGGAAAGCGTCGTCAGGGACGGCTTGCCGTTTCTGAAGTCCGCGCGTGCCCAGGCCGATCAGGTCAAACAAATGCCGGGTAAACAGATCTTCGTCACCCAGATAATAAGTAACCGGAAAGCGGTATTTTTCCCATGCCCGGTAGAAGAAAGATATAAGGCGATGATTGAAGATGTCGAGAAACGATTGTAAGGTATCGTCCTTGGCCTTGAGACGTTCGAGAATCTTTTCGCCATAACAATATGGCAGAACTCCCATCGGTCCGGTAAGACCCATGAAGTTTACCTTCATCAGCGGCGGAGCATCGTCCCGGTAACGAATCTCCTGAACCTGGCTGGCGGGGAAAGCTAATTGGTTGTTAGCGCTGAAATGAACAGCTTCGTCCTCAGGATTGGAAAAGCGTCCGACTGGCTGGGAGTTGGGATGAAGGCGCTGCAGCAGCATCACCGCCTGAAAGAATTCAAACGAGCAAGCGTCCTCTTGCAGGATTTGCTCCATCTGCGAGTGCTTCATACCAGGATCTTCCGTCCGGCTCGCGGTGGCCATTCGTGCAGCGTCCCCTTTCTTTGAGGAGTGGTTACAAGCAATTGGGTAAAGCTGTTCATCGAGGCGCTCAAGGCAAAAAACCGCTCCAACACACTGGCAAATAGAAAAGCTCCGCTCCCGACAAAGCGTTCCTCATCGAGCTGCAACTCAACCTTGGTCCCGCGAGCAAAGGTAATGCTGTTTTCCGACGACACGCGGGCAAAGTGAGGACTACTCTTAACTCCCAGAATACTGTCGACCACATTCTGGGAATAGGCCGACTGGCCGAGGTCATACAACCGCAGAATCTGCTTCAGCGCCTCTGTTCCTTCCTGAACCAGAGAAAGATAGTTGAGCGAAAGATGAGAGATAAGTCGCCACAACGAACCCTTGCCCAATTGCGGGCGAACGGTTGGTGTTGGCTTGCGCAGCGCCACAATGCTCTTGATCGACGCGGCCCCCTCCAGTTCGAAATCGCCCGCCTCATTGCCAAAAGGAAGACGAGAGGGCAGGTCCCGGTTGGTGCAAGAGGTGCGAATGGAGAGAATATTGCCGTCAGGATTCACCAGCTGCATCGACAAATCGACTAGGGACAAAAAGATGTCTGTTCCCTCGTCATTCGGCCGTACCGAGGGGCGTCTTCGTGCCAGCCAAAAGCATTGCTGCTTTCCAGCGCGAGCCGAATGCCGCAGGCTATAGAAGGACTCATAGATCGCGGTTTGCTGTTTGGCGGTGTTGATGCACGCGACCTCGTCCACCGAAAAGACTTCGGTTGCGTAGGGACGCCGCACATCGGGAACTACCGGATATTCGTATCGGCGATGGCTTAGCTGAATCGGCTCAGCCACTTGGGTAAACAAGTTCACCACCGGCGTGCAACCCAGCCGGAAGGTTTTCTTGGTGAGCTCCAGTTCCAGCCGTTGTCGCCGTTCTTCTCTGTCGACGTCGGATATCAGGAAGATGAACTCAACCGCCTGCTTGGGACCCGAGGCCCAGACCGGTCCGAGACCGGTCAAGTCAACGAAGAAAAATTTCTCCGGAAAGGAAAAATACTCCATCAGCAGGTGATGTCCCACGAAAGAGCGGTGGGAATACGGCATCATGCCTTCGCTCTCCGCGAATCCCACGGCCTTTAACGACTCGGCACGCAAGTGAATCGCAGGCACTTTCGAACCGGGAGTGGGATCACGAACCAGGATATCGTTCAGCTTGCTGAAGAGGAGTTCGTACAGTGAGTTGATGAAGCCACTCTCGCCGTCGAGATAAAAGCGGAGGTGCTCAATGTTCAGCTCCTGAAAGGTGACGCCGGGAGCACAGCGCACTTCCACCCGCACCGCACCAGAGCAATCGCTGGTCTTCACGGCAGGTTGTAGCCTGCTAGGTGCCTTCCACTCCGCAGCGGTGACGGAGACTGGCCACAAGGTTGTGTCATAACATGTCTGAAAGCTGCAGGGGACGCCGCCGACTGGCCGTGAACGCAATACCGAATTGCGGCTTATTGGCAAGGCGCTGGTCAACTTTCCTTTTTCGGGGTCGCAACTGAAACTCGACGATCGACATCGCGGGAATCGGACGAACAAGCTGCGGATAGACGACACTCAGTAATGCTTCGCTAATTTCGGGAGATTCGTCGTCTATCTTGAGGTGCACCCGCGCGGTTAGAAAGGCGAATGCCTCGAGCAGCCGCTCGACGTGTGGGTCATCGCACTTTGTAGGCTCAAGTACCAGGCGAGAGGCGACTTTGGGGTGCTTCTCGGAAAACTGCACCGCCATCTTGCGAATATAATCCAGCTCCCGTTCATAGTAGAGAAGCAGATCATCTCGCATCCGCGTCCCCCTTCAACCGGCATGCCCCGCTTCTCAATTCAATGACCGTGTCGAAAGACACAGGTTCCGGAGCCGGGTCCATCAACAGCATGGCTTCAATTCGCAGCCGCAACTGCTGGAGGCCAACGGTGGGAGCTTGCAATGGGACGATCCGCACGTTGGCCAACCTCGGTTCAAACAGCTTGATCGCCGCGAGAAGGTGGCGGAGCAGCTTAGTCTGATCCGCTGTGGAGGCCATGCTATAAGTGGAGAAGTCTGGAAGTCCGTAAATGTAAAGCGAGCGATTGAGTTCTTTCAATGATTCATCGGGCTCCCGAAAATTGCGACGGGTGTTCAGCAACCATTCCAAATCGCGACGGACCGCAGCTCGCAACAGGCGCACGGAGTGGCTGCGGCTCAGTGGCGCTTCCACCCGGCTGTTTGGTTCGTGATCGAGCAGGCGATCCAGCACGGAAAGCGTTACCGTGGCCTCGCCCTGGGGTCGTGACATTGCTGTTATCCTGTGCGCAGCGCCCGAGCTGGGTCGAGCCGGCAAATGCGCTCGAACAACTTTTGGCGTTCGCTGGCGCTGTCCTGCGCTCTTTTGCTGATTCTCATAATGGTGGCCAATACGTCCGCAACCATTTCGCTATCTTCCCAATCGTCCAACTTATGCGCCTCAACGGCAGCAGCAAGATCATCGATCAATGGCTGTGCAATGGCCTGATTGCCGGCTTCGACGCAGAGTTGAACGAGCTGTAAGGTGCGCTGAAAGCGGCCCCTTCCCGATCGCTGCCGGGCGATCTCTGCCTGCATGATTTCGAAGGCTTTCTGCGGATTGCCTGCCTTTACGGCCTCTTGAGCTAGAACATAGGGATCGGCAGCCTTCTCCAGCCACGATGGAGTTGCATGATTATTGCCCAATACTCCTTCGCCAGTTCCGTCCTGAGCTGCAACTGCCTGGGCAGCCGGCATTGCTAATAGTTCTGTAAGCCAAGCCTTAGTCTCGGTGTTTGCAGCAGGCGTGTCATCGAGCAGGTTGACGTCCAAAAGACGAGGTAAGTCGTACAAAAGGCTTCTCAGTTCGGACCGAATCGCCGCGGCGATCGGCTCGTATTCACTGCCCAGCGCTGTGCAGGCCGCAACCACTAAACGCTGCAAATCCAGCCACGCCCGGCTGCACGGTAAAGACATTGCTTGTTCCGCAGTTTCCAGCAGCTCATTCCATTTCTTGTTGAGCGCCAACCGCTTCACGTGCTGCCGAAGTTCCGTCGGTGGAGCTTCCAGTAGCGCCGGATCAGAAAGCTGGGGCGACGCTCGCAGCTCACCCCAGCGCAAGCCTCTCATCAACAGGTAAGCCGCCGGGCTATGCGGTTCCCGCTTGCGCAATATAGCGGCAGCATGCGCGATCGCGGCGATCGTTTCCCTGCGCTCTGGTGGCTCAGAGTTGCCAAATGGAATGACAAGCGCCGCGACGGTGGCACTAGCTGTACTGCTCGCCGGAACCCCAAGGTTGGAATCAGCGGTTTCCGCAACTGCCACTTCTTCCACTGGGTCCGGTTCTGTCTCGCGCTTTTTCTGAAGCAGCGAATGGACGGTATGGCGAACTTCTTCCAGAGCGACCTTTAGCCTGCCAAATGATGGAGCAGCAGGCCCGAATTTTGCCGTACACGAGTCATCGAGGGCCTTTAAGGCACTCAAGCAGCCGTCCAGATCTTTCTCCGACTTCACATAAAAGTCCTTTGGAGTTTCCGCAAAAGCCTTATCAAAGATCTCGGGAGCGAGCTTTCCCTGCGCCAGCAGCTTGGCCCGGTTCTTCTTTGCGAGGTCGGTCTGCGCCTGGTCTTCGTACCCAACTAATTTGCACTCTTTGGATTTAAACCAGTCGTATCCGGCCGCAACCAGCGGAGTGGACTTCAACGGAACTTCGAGGGCTGTTCCCATCCACTCCAAAGGCCCGGCACGTAATTCTGGGTCACCGTCTTCCAATGGAGGGTAGAGACCATTCCAGAATGTATCGACCAGAAAGCGGCAAATCTCTAACCCCTCCTTAAGACCAGCATATCTTTCGGTATGAAGCAGCGCTTCCGTCAGCCACGCTGCCAGTTGAAGATCCTTGGTTTTGGTCGCCAGCGCTTCCTGGGTCAGATCGCTGACCAGAGAGAAATCGGCAACCTTACGCTCGTGCTGCCAGTCGCCTTGCTCAAGCTCGTCGTCCTCGCGGCGCGCCTCTTTGATTTTGTCGTAGAGCAGAAGCTCGGTATCGTAGCGGAGATCGGTACCGCTTGGGTTCTCGCCGGCAATGGGAGTCAAAAGATCTTCGCGAAGTGGCATGGATTGTCAGCGTCAATCAGTCGCAGCGTGGCTCGCCGCTTGCTTGCCTGAGAACTCAAGGGAGCGAATTTCGAGGAAAGGAGTTTCCTCCCCATCAACTAGCCAGATTTTCTGGCCTGCGGGATATTCGTGCCCCTCATCATCGGCAGCCCAGTCGGTGGCGCGACCGAGCCAGACGTTTTCATCGGGGTGCTTCCAGGAAAATGGGTATATGGCCGGAATTAGTACTTCGCCCAATTCGGCGCCCTCAAAAGACGGCCCCGTGCGAACGATTGCCGGCCTCCACAGTGTGTCCCGCAGTCTTCGCGGAGGCTCCATTTCGACGGAAGCAAGATGTTCAAATGGAATCCAGAGATATGCTCCCGCAGCAAACACTTCCAAGCGAGCACCCAGTTCAGGATCCGCGTCGCGCAGGGATTGAAAGGGCTGGCCGTTCAAGGTGCCGTCGGGAGATGCAACCGCAAGGTCCTTGGAAAACTGCTGCTTTTCAAAAACCTCGTGTCGCGTTTTCTCCGCGTGCAGCGCCGCGTAATAAAGGACGGCACCCATTTCCGCCCGGGTCCCGCCTTGCGCCAGCACACTGAGTTGCTTCTCGGCGCGGTCATAGTTTCCCGAGAAGCAAAGCAGTTCGAACAGGAAAGTGCGTTGCCCTACGTCGGTAGGGTGATCGCGGAGATAGGCGGTAAGTTGCTGTTCCGCTTCCCGCACTTTGCCTGCATCGAACAGTTCCCTGGGATTCACCGGGCTCCCATTCCCTGGTTCTTCGACATCAACTTACCAGGGCTTCAATTTCATCAAGTCGAAGCCCTTGTCAATAAAGCCCTTCAGTTTGCCACCCTCTTCCGGGTTGTAGCTTACCTTCACCTTCTCAAAAGCAAACGAGATCGATTCCATCGGATTTGAATCCGATCCCGTGTGCGAGATGTTGGTAATCAGGGCGTTTTCCGCGTGGATCTTGAAATAATCTTCCTGCTGGTCGCCCATCGGCTTGTCATAAATAATGTCTACCGTCTTCAAAACATTGCCTGTAACGCAGTCGTCAAACAGCAGGGGCGAAGTCTTGTCGAGAGCCTTCATAATCGTGATGTTCTGCACATCGGCCCGTCCTACACGCGCCTCGGCGCCCGCAGATCCGGGACCAATGACATGCGATTGCGAGGCGCCAAAGCTGAATGACAGGATGTCAATGTAGTCCTGTTTGCTGGTGCTGGCGCCCGGTCGGCCATCAATTTTCAAATACGCATTTACCGCCATTGCGACATCTCCTTTCTCCGAAGTGGAGCCAATTGAGGGGAATCTTTATGGCTCGGCGTACTGAACGACTCGCCTAGCCCACTTATCCGGCCACGTCGCTTACTTGGCCGGAGCCGGAAGTTCTGCAACCAGTCGCAGCGAGACGGTAAGCTCGTCCAACTGAAAGTGGGGGCGCAGGAAGGCTACAGCCCTGTAAACGCCGGGCTTTCCTGGTACTTCAGACACATCAATCCGCGCCTCCCGCAAAGGCCGCTCGGCTTTAGCGGCCGGTGATGCCGAATCATCCGGAGTCACGTAACGGGTTATCCACCGATTCAAGAAGACCTCGGCCTCTTCCCGCGACATAAAGCTGCCAATCTTGTCACGCATCATCGCCTTCAGATAGTGGGCGAAACGAGAGCAAGCCATAATGTAGGGCAGTTGCGTCGAAAGGCGGGCATTAGCATTGGCGCTGTCGGTGTCCCAGAGCTTCGCTTTTTGACAGCTCTGCGCGCTAAAAAAGGCGGCGTAATCCGTATCCTTGCAGTGAACCAAGGGAATGAAACCGAGGTCTGCAAGCTCCTTCTCTCTGCGGTCGGTGATAGGAATCTCGGTGGGACACTTCAGTGCCAGGTCGCCCTCATCCGTGTAGAAGTTGTGCGTCGGAAGACCCTCCACCAATCCTCCACCCTCGACGCCGCGCATGGCCACGCACATCCCGTACAGGGAGTAGGAATTGGTCATCCTTGTAGCCAGTGAAAAGGCTGCATTCATCCAAAGATACTTGTCATGCTCCGTGCCATCGACATGTTCCTCGTAGCTGAACTCATCAATCGGCTTGGTATCCCTGCCGTAAGGAAGTCGCGCCAAAGTCCTTGGCAGACAAAGACCTACATACCTGGAGTCCTCGCTCTGCCGGAACGACTTCCATTTGGCGTATTCGGTGCTGTCAAAAATCTTTGCCAAGTCGCGTGGAGCATCGAGTGAAGTGAAGCTCTCGAGGTTAAGCAGGTCCGGAGCAGTGGCGCTGATGAACGGGGCGTGCGCTTGCGCCGCCACGTGGGAGATGCCCTCCAGCAGCGCCATGTCCTCGGGATGCTTGCCAAACTGGTAGTCGCCAATCAGTGTTCCAAAGGGAGCGCCGCCGAACACGCCATATTCCTCCTCGTACACTTTCTTAAAGAGCGCGCTCTGGTCGAACTCCGGCGCCTTCTCAATGTCTCGCAACAGCTCCTTCTTGGTGACGTTCAGGACCCTGATCTTCAGGCCCACACCCGTTTCGCTATGGTCCATGAGGTACTTGAGGCCGCGCCAGGTGCCTTCCAATTTCTGGAATGCGGGATGGTGCAGCACCTCATTCAACTGGAGCGACAGAAGATGATCAATCTGCGCAATGCGCGCGTTAATCATCATCTCCGCGTCCTTGGCGACCGTCATCGAGCCATCCAGGACCTGGGCTACGAACTCCTTAACCAAGTTCTTGCCGCGGTCCCGTGCCTGAACGTCCGCTCCGAAGCGGCCCTGCTCCACAATCTGATCGAGTAGCCCTTTTTCCTCTACCTGAGGTTGCGCCGCCGTAGCTTCTGATTTTTGTGCTGCCGCTGGATTAGCCATTAGGTTTCTCCTCCCCTGTCCCCATTTCCTGCTTCAGCTTGTCCAACTTCTCTGTGTTACCGACGGCATCCAGCAACAACTCCTCAAGCTTATCGTTGCCCTGCAGAGTACCTCGCAAATCTGCCAAGCGCGTCCGCAGATCAAGCAACTCTTTCAAAGGCTTCACCTGCTTGGCCACATTGCCCGGCTCGAAGTCCTCCATCTTCTTGAACTGCAAATCGATCTTCAAATTGGGGGCGTCGGGTTCGTCACTTAGCTTGTTCTCCACGGCGAAGGAAAGGTGGGGCTTCATGCCTTCCAGCACGGAATCGAAGTTGTCGGGATTGACCTCCACGAACTTGCGATCCTTGAGCTTGGGTAGCGGCTGCGAGGGATTACCGGTGAAATCTCCCAAGACCCCCACTACAAATGGCAGTTCTTTGAGCTCGATTGCGCCCCCGATTTCGACGTCATAGGTGATCTGGACGCGCGGAGGACGCACTCGATCCAGCTTGTGCTGTGCGCTTGCTCTGGCCATAGAATTGTCCTTTTCCCGGGAGAATCGACGAGTTCACGCGCCCGCTGATGAATAGACAGTTACAGCTATTGGGAGGCTGGCTCCTCAAGGCCGCCCCAAGAATCGAGAGCGCCGCCTCTCCCTTTGCGACCTGCTCCCGCTCTCCGCGTGTTCATTAAAGCAGTGGCTCTTAGTATCACGCTATTTTTGTCGTTGTCAAGCACATCGGGGGACGAAATTTTCCCTGTTTCTTGCTGCCCGGTCGCGACAGGTACTGTCGCAGCATGCAACACCGGCGGCAAAATGCTCTTGTCGAGGACTGGATCTCGCCCGAAGTGTGGTATTCTCGCACCGTTTTCCAGCAATGCTGCACCGTGGTTATATAGAGGGATCGTGAGCGCTTCCATCGGTTACCAACGCTCTTTACTTCGCTTAGCCTCCGCGGACGACGCCGAACGCCTTCGCAGCTTCCTGGCCGGAGCGGGCTACACCGAGAAGAATCTGCGCCAGGAGCTTGGTTTGACGGATCTTCCTTCAAGCCGCCTGCGCAACTTCGCGCGGCTGCAAGACCTTACTTGCGAGCCTAGCTGTATCAATACCTTAGTGCGCTGGTTTTGGATTGGAATACCGCAGCCGGCTTCCCTGGCCGAAAGCTATGTGCCAGGATGGTTTATTTCGCTGGCGCTGCAATGCGGACTGCTGCGCCAGCAGGGCAGCGCATTATGTCCTGAGGTTATGCTGTTTCCTACCGATCGGTTCATTTTCGCAGCCGATCATACGAGCAAGATCGACTCAGAAGACTCTGACCTGGTTTTGTGGCCCAATCCTACCAGCAGGCTGCTCGCGCGCTTCACGGTGCGGCGACCCTCCCGCGCGACCCTGGACCTGGGTACCGGTACCGGCATTCAGGCGCTGCTTGCGTCGGCCCATAGTAAAACGGTGGTTGCCGCAGACCTGAATCCACGTGCAGTGGACTTCGCTGCATTCAATGCCTGGTTGAACGGCATCGGGAACATCGAATGTGTTCTGGGCAATGGATTTGAACCAGTTGCAGGTCGTAAGTTCGATCTTGTCGTGTCCAACCCGCCGTTTTTTATCGCGCCGGCAAACCAATACCTGTTCTGCAATAATCCTCTGGACCTCGACCAACTCTGTCGTCAACTCGTACGCCAGGCGCCCTCTTATCTTAACGAAGACGGGTATTTCGAGATGCTCTGCGAATGGGCCCAAATCGAAGGCCAGCCCTGGCAGGAGCGACTCGCGGAATGGTTTGAGGGAGCGGGGTGCGATGCCTGGGTCATGAAAGGGTATGCTGAGGATCCCGGAGAATACGCTCAGGAACACATCCGCTCGACTACTTCATCGTCGGCGCGCGACCCCCAGCTTTATGACAGCTACATGAGCTATTATCGCGAGCGCAAGGTCGAGTCGATCAACGGTGGAATGGTCATCTTGCGCCGTCGCTCAGGCTCCAACTGGACATTCTTCGAAGAGGTACAAGACACGCCTAAGGAGCCGCTGGGAGATTTGATTCTACAGACGTTCGCTACGCGGGATTTTCTCCAGTCGCACAGCGAAGACGCGCAGTTGCTGGAGCTGAAACCAAGGCTTTCGGAGAACGTGCGATTGGAACAGGTCTTCCAGCAGGTGGAAAGCGGATGGAAACGGGAATCGCTAACCTTGCGGCTGGCGAAAGGATTCCACCTGTTTCTGGGATTGCAGCCGATCGTGGCCGAGTTCCTCAGCGGGTGCGACGGCACGCGCACGCTGCGAGAGCTTATCGGCGACTTTACCGCCAAAGTAAATGCACCTCCCGAACAGGTGCAGAAGGAATGTCTGGAAGCCGTTCGCAAGCTCATAGAACGCGGATTCTTGCTGTATTGAAGTGGATCAGCCTGTTTGTTCTTGATGTTCATGGCAGACGCTGGTCTTACGTAAACGCTGGAAAACCGTTAGTTCACCCGCGTATAGTTGCGGTGGTACCAGGTTCGAGACATTAGGCTCGGCAGAGGTCGTATTGGCCTCTGGTTTTCGGAAGCATCGAAGATTCAGCATGAAGAAGCTGATCGGCAACATCCGCATTCAAGCGAACCGCGGTTCTGACACCATGGGTCCGCACTTCGCCGTCGACTTCCAACCTTACCATGGCAAGCTGAACACCCAAACCGTGCGGGTGACCACACACGACGAGCTCGTAGAGTTCTTGATTGGCATCAAGATCAGCGAGGACGAGGCTGCCCGTTGGGCAGGACGAGCCAGATCGGACGTGGTATTAATCCCAAGCGTCGAACGGACAGAAGAGCTGTTGCGGGACAAAGGACTGCTCGGGTAGCAAGGTTGTTTACGATGGAGACTGGGTCGCAGGGGCGGAGATTTTCCTGAACAATCTGCAAGATGATCCTTAGGTGAGTGCACGATTCCTCGGCGCTAAGTGCCTCGCCCAAACGGCAGCATCTTACTTTTGCCATTTTCCGGATAGCGCCCGCAACGGCTCAGCAATTGACTGAAATCGCACCACCCGCACCGCATCGCGGCCCTTCATCCAGACCAGCGGCATTATCCCGTACTCCAGAATTCGTTCTGCCGCCTCTTCCGTCAGCAGCGCTTCCGCGCACGGCTTCAACTCAGACTCGCCGTCCTGCTGGTAAACATGCAGTGGCAGGCCATCGATCTCGGCCTGCATACCCGGACGCATCTCCCACCCATATTCGCTGAACGACTGCGCCAGCAACAGCGCACACGCAAAAGCCGGATTACCCCACAGATAATCTTGATGCGCAGCAGCATCCGGCATCTCCTCGAAATCGAACGCCTCGATAGGATTAGTTTTCTTTCCGTAGGGGAGGCGCAGCATAAATCTCGGAATCGCTAGTCCTATCGACGACGCTTCGGGAAGTGAGCGCAATGCAGCCCACGCAGCTGTGCCTTCGGTATCCGGATTCAGCTTCCAATCTCGTGGATGCGGCGTGTTTGCCAGTGACTGGCACCCCAGAAAGCGCGCACTCGCGGCGGCGATGAACGGGACACCGGCTGCCTTTGCGATCTTGCCGAGGCGCCCCAACAATTCTGTTTCCGCGCGGTCCGGACCGAAAATGTAGTTGCCGATAATCAGCGCCCAAGGCTCCGTACCCGGAGTGCCTACGGCTTTTTCAACTAACAGACTGTAAGCTGCGGTGGCGCTTACGTCCGGCGATGACATCAAATCAGACGCCAATTCCTCTTTGGAGATGTCGATGAGGTACAGCTTGAGCTGAGGGCCGGTCTCAATCCGGCGTACCAGAAAGAAAACTGCGCGCCAGGCAGCCTCTATCGCCTGGAATGCAGGCACATGCAACAAAGCCCGCATCTGAGCACTGAGGGCGAGATCGATTACTCCGAGCAACTCAGCTTGACGCGGATCGGCTGTCGCGACCGTGTGCTGCGCTGTCACTTGTCGCACAAACTGTTGCAACTCGTCTGGCGCGCGAGACGGCCGAACCGCAGCGGCGCCATGCTGACTCTGCTCCACAATTTCATCCAACAAACCGCCCGAACCAGTTCGCAGTGTGTTGGTCACCACTGAATCTGCAGTGACCGCAGTTACTCTCGTCTTTCCTTTTGGCGACGCTCCAACGCTCACGCCCAACTCCTCTGCAGCCACAGCAAAAGTGCTGGGATTCTGGAGCCGAAGGCGAACGTCTCGCAGCCGGTGAAATATTTCCGCGTGCTCCAACAACCGGTCCGGGTGAAAATCATCAAGTTCGGAGAACTGCAAAGTGAGCGGCGCGGGTCCGCTAAGAGGCAAGCTAATACCAGCGCCCCATCGTGCGAGCACCTCGTTGAAGTTGTCGCGGTCAATGAGTACGGCACGACGACCCGCAATGTCATTGTGACCTGCACCATGAATACTGTGACTGCCGAAATCGCCCAGCAAGGCTATGCGGAAAGGTGTGTCCTCCTTCGGAGTCGCGGCCGACCCGGGATCTCCAGCGTGGAGCTTGATCTCACCAAAATTGAAGGGTCGCGTCATGCTTTGCTCCTCTCGGACCCGCGCGACGTAGACAGAAGAGCTGACGCCGCTCAGTTTCATCTGCTTAGTTGAGGTTCGATGAGCTAACAATATGCCGCGCAGACGGCAAAAGTCCATTCTGGCCGCGTGCAAGGATCACCCCACGATCTGCAATAACAACGACGATTCTGGCTCAAGCGTTTTGCGTACGAAGCATCTGCCGCACTCGGCCAGGATGGAAAACAAGCCAGCTACGTCCTGCGCACTTGCGCTTCCCCTTTGCTTCTGATGTGCAGACTTGCTATTGTTCGTTGCAGACGGATACCCATGAAGCAACTGCAGCCTGTCATCTGGACCAAGGGCACCTTTCTCACTCCACAGCATTTGCAGGCACAAGACCGTTTTCTTGAGGACACGCTGAATTTTCGGTTGCAGGCCCTGAAGTTCTGTGCCCGGGGCTTCACCAAACTCACGCTAAACCAGGAGACGCTTGCCGAAGGGCAGCTTATGGTTTCGCGCGCCGCAGGTATATTTCCCGATGGCCTGCTGTTCGACATTCCTGACGCCGACCCTCCGCCGCCGTCGAAGGCGTTGGCCGAGGTGTTTGAGGGTGAGGTCAAGGGCCTGGATATCTACCTTACGGTGCCCGATCATCGTCCACGCGGCTTGAACGTTGCCCGCGGACCGAATGGCAGCAGCCGATACTCGGTGGAGGGAACGATTTTCCGCGACGAAAACACCGGGACGGGCGACAAAGAGCTGCAAATTGCCCGCAAGAATCTGCGGCTGCTGGCGGAGAACGAGAACCGTGAAGGATTCTCCGCTTTGCCGATCGCCAATGTCGAGCGGACAGAAGCCGGCACGTTCCGGCTCAATCCCCGATTCATTCCTCCGCTCATCAACATTCGCGGCAATGAATATCTTCTGGGGTTGCTCCGCGGATTGATCGAGATTTTGTCGGCCAGGAGCAGCCAGCTCGCTGGCCTGCGCAGGCAGAAAAACCAGAGCCTGGCGGACTTCACCGCGTCCGACATTGCCAACTTCTGGTTGCTGTATACCATCAACTCGCACTTCCCAATCTTCAGCCATCTTTTCCAGAGCAGCAGTAGTCATCCTGAAGAGCTCTACTCCGCGATGATTTCTTTGGCGGGATCGCTGACCACTTTCTCGCCCAAGATCCGCCCGCGCGACCTTCCGCTGTACGCCCATGATTCGTTGGGGCCGATGTTTTCCGAGTTGGATGAGAAGCTGCGCGCGATGTTGGAAACGGTCGTGCCGACAAACCTGGTGTCACTGCCGCTCAAGCGTGTGAAGACGTCGATTTACGCCACCGCGCTCGACAACGAGAAGTACCTGCGAAATACGAGGACTGTATCTGGCGGCGAGCGCCGAAACCGGCGAGGAGGCGATGATTCGCGACGTGCCCCGGCTGGTGAAGGTCTGCTCGGCCACTCACATCGAGCACCTCATCAAGCAGGCTTTGCCGGGAATCCAGCTCACGCATCTGCCCAGCCCGCCTAGCGCGCTGCCGGTAAAACTGAACTATCAGTACTTCAGCCTGAACCAATCAGGTGCGGCATGGGAGGCGGTCACGCGAGCCCGCAATCTCGCGGCTTACGTGCCCGATGATTTCCCCAACCCAAAGCTGGAGCTATTGATCCTGCTGCCGGAAATGGCGTGACGACTGGTAGCATTAGCGATGTGTCTCGCGCGACGGAAGTGCGCAGTGACTCAGGCACCCAGCAAACCAACGGAGTTCCCGCACCTAGATCATTTGCATCTCGCCTCGGCTGGTTTACCGCTGTGGCTTCGATAAACGCATTGCGCTACTCTCTTCTCAACCTTAAGCGTTACCGTTATAGTGCCGGACGGTTGAGTGCTCCCGTATCGGCAAACCAGAAACAGAGTGCGGCCGGCGTCATATATATACCCTACATCCCACGATGCGTACGCGTTGCTGCCGCTGCCTTTTGAAACATCCGGCATCAGGTCTGCCATCTCCTCCGGCGGGCCATCGAACACCACAACGCTCGTAAGCGGCTTCTTAGCTTCGTATGACGGACAACTTGCCTCTTGTGCGCAGGCCGTTCCCGCGAGCACAAGTGCAGCGCCGAGAACAAAGCTATTCAACCACGTAGAAGTTGTCGCCATTGTTTGAGTTTCCGTGCGCTCCGAATCGGACCATACGCCTATGGATCGGTTGGGCTGGAGGCGTTATCCACTGGTCGATAACATTCAGGCCCTGGGGTGTCTGGCCCTCGTAGATCGCCGCGTGCCCGCAATAGCGTCCACTTGCGTCGAAGGTCGCAATCACCGTGCCGGCGCGGACTGCGGCATTGCCTTTTACCAGCGCGCCTTTTTTCCACAAGCTAGTCTGGGGCAATGTTGGTACCACCGCCTTCACGTACGAAACGCACTGACCATAATATGGAGGCGCTCCTACCCACGTCCCTATCCGTGCTGCCGAATTATGATCATAGTTCTGTGAGACATAAGGCATGCCATTCCCTCCAGAATTGTATTCCCGCGTGCTAGGGACGCATTCGAAATACTAATAGTAATGTCGACGCGAGGCCATAGAAAGTGCTGCGAAGCAGGTTATCTCAGCGCTTGAGCACAAAGTACAGCACCAGGGCGACGGCCAGAAGGAACAATCCGTTGAAGACGAAAATCATTGCCCAGGGAATCGGTGTGGGCTTGGGAGCTACGGAGCCTAAACCAACGCTCGGCGGTTTCGGAACAGGGGGAATCGCGACGGGGGGTGGAACCGTCATTTGTGGAGCGCGGGGTTGCGGTATCGGTGGAACGTTCGGCACCGGTGCGGGAGATAGGCTGACCGGCAAGTTTGGCACACCTGCCTGCGCCGGTAATGGCTGTCCAGGCGGAGTCGCCATGACCGGTTCGGTCGCGGGGACAGGACTTCTCATACCACCGGAAATGATTCGGGTGTATTCGCTGTTGCCGGCAGGCAGGGTTGATCGGGCCGGCGTTGGCTCCGGCTCCGGCGACGAAAAGACCCGAGTGGCGCCTGCTGAATCCGCTTCCGAAGAAAACCCTTCGCCAAGCTTGGTTTCGACAGCAGGCGTGTCACGCCTTAGAGACGGACCGGAAGACAACGGGTCAGTGCTCGTAGCACGCCGCGAATCGTAAAACGATGGTTCATTGGCGTCTCCCTGATTCGACCTGCGGGCGTAAGTCTCGGAGCCCGGCCCGGGAGTTGTACTTGCCGCCACTCCGGAGGACGATTTTTCCGACTGGCCGCCCCACTCTTTGAGGATATGGGTAACCGAGCCAGGATCGCTGGCTGGACCAGAATTTCCCGAGGGCTTGGATGAGACGGGTGCGCCGGCTGCGCCAAACAGTTGCGTGAACTCACTCTTCTTAGCCGGGGTCGGGGGCGGCACCCGAATCTCCGGAGTTCCTTGGGCACGATCGCCGTCGAACGGCCCGCGATAGAACTTGGTGAACTCGCCGCTTGACGGTCCCGATCTGCTTTCTCCTCTCTCGATGCCAACCGTTGTGGCGGGAAAGACACAGTCGAAGGCGACAAGACCGGTGTCCTTACGCGGCTCACTTTTTGATGCGGCGCGCGAATCGAATACTTGGGTGCCTGAGCCGTCGTCAGGCACCGTGCCGGCCGGGGCCGGAATATTGCTAAAGACGTTGGCGGGAGTTGGTTCGGAGACCAGACCGCCTCTGGCATGGGATTCTGAAGAGACGCTTGGTACTGGCCGCTGGTTCCCATTGACTGCCTGGAGGAAGTGCTTGGTGAACTCGCCTGGCTCCTCTGCGCTCTTGCCGGGCTCGACTAACGCGGTGCCTTGGCGGAGGTCCCGGCCGAAGGCTGCGTCACCCGCCGGAGGGCGAATGGCACTTACCGCGCCTGGCTTAGCGGTTGGTTCGGGGGCGAGGCCGAGTCGCAGGGCTTCGAAAGCTTGAGTAATCCCTTGGGGTTGGTCCGATCCGCCGAGAGTTTCTTGATCGCTTGCAGGCGGCCCTTCGGCTTTTGTGATCTCTGACACTGGCATTGGCGCGGTGGCTGGTTCGGCGATGACCCCAGCCATTTGCCCCGCTTCGTAGGCCTTCACCCATTCCCGTAGATGTTCGTCGGAAGGAAGCCTGGTGACCAAATAGGCGTAGGTAGTGCCCTCGTAGTATTCTCCGGTATCAATTACCTTCCCGGCCGGGGCGGGAGCGATGGCACGAAAAGACTCCAGAACCCATTGCACCGTTGGCTGCTGGGGTTTGCGCTCGGGGCAGTCGAAGATGTGAGCGACGACCCGCTCATTGGCAGCGACGTTAAGCACGACAAAGCTCTCTACCCGGCCGCGGGTAAGGGGCTCGAGGATCTCGTATTTTTCGGTAAACGTCACGTCCTGGCTGATGGACATCGGGATGAACGCGGCTGGGTTCCCTGAACCCACGCCCGGTCTCCGGCTCTATTCAGAAAAGCCGTTGGGCTTCGATGTCTCGCAATGTCTACAAGCTACACCGCAATGCTCCGGTAGTAAAGTAGTAACTCGGTGCTGGCGACGGCGCATTCATAAAATTCCTATTCTCAAAAGAACCAGTTCGCGAGAGAATGGCGTTTCTCCATGATGCATAAGGATGACCCGGCATGAAGTTGCTGTCTAAAGTCGTGTGGGAAGAGGGCATGTACTTGGCCCCACAGCACTTCCAGGCGCAGAACCGGTACTTCGAAGAGGCGGTGCATTTTGCCACCGCAGCTCTCTGGAGGGATGCCTACGGCTTTGCCGACTACCAGCTCGACGCTGATGCGATCCGAAATGGGACAGTATCACTTCTACAGGGGCGGGGCATGTTTGACGATGGGCTGGCATTCGATATGCCGGACCCCGACCCTTTGCCCGCGCCCTGCAACATCGCGGACCAATTTTCTCCCACTGCTACAGAGCTAGTCGTGTCGCTGGCAGTGCCCGGCTTGGTCTCCGATGGTCAGAATTGCAGCCTGGAAAATTCGTCTGGCGGAAACATCCGCTATAACCGTGTGGCCAAAGTGCTGCACGACGAGAACACCGGCCGCGACGAAAAGCCGGTCGGCCTCGGCTACAAGAACATCCGTTTGGACGTGGAAGCTGGCGAGAGCGAAACGACGTTAAGATTGCCCCTGGCTCGCGTGGTGCGCGACGGCTCGGGTCATTTCGCTTTCGATCCGTCGTTTGTGGCTCCCTGTATGCGGATCAATGCGAGCCAGCATTTGACTGACATGCTGCACCGATTGGTTGGGATCCTAGAAGAAAAAAGTTCAGTCGTGTCGGAGGAGCAGCAACATTCGGCAGCCAAATTTCAGGCCGGAATGTCGGCAAGACATGTGTCGCAGTTCTGGTTCCTGCATGCCATCAATTCCGGCCTGACCGCGCTGCGACATCTGCTGCTATCAAAGCACGGCCACCCGGAAGAGCTATTTCGTGAAATGTCGCGCCTGGCCGGCGCACTTTGCACGTTTGGGCTGGATACGCATCCTCGAACGTTGCCTGCCTACGACCATCGCGATCCGGGGCCAGGTTTCCAATTGCTGGACGATCATATTCGGAAGCTACTGGAAGTGGTAGTTCCCTCCCTGACTATCTCGATTCCGCTAAACGCGACGGAGCGGTATTTCTATCAAGGTGAAGTGAAAGATCAACGTTGCTTCGGGCACTCGCGCTGGGTGCTCGGTATCCGTGCGCAGGTCGGCGAAGCGGATCTGATATCGCGCACCGGGCAATTCGTCAAAGTATGCTCGTCGAAGTTTGTTCCCGAGCTGGTGAAGCGGGCACTGCCTGGTCTCACTCTAAGCCACATGCAAGTGCCACCTTCGGCCATTGCCGCCAAAGTCGATAGTCAGTACTTCACCATTAGCCGGAGTGGCCCCTGTTGGGAACATATTCTGCAGACACGTAACGTCGGCGTCTACGTCCCCGGTGAGTTGCCATCGCCTGAATTAGAGCTCATTGTTTTGCTGGAGGTCTGAATCCCATGTCTTCACGAGATGCGTCGCCGCTGGGTAGCTACCGCGGTTCAAGTCCCGGTCTGGATCGCCGCGGCTGGAATCTCGCTCTGGCCTTCCAGGAGATATTCACCGCCATCGTCCGTCTTCGATATAACCGGCAAGACGTACCCAATGCCGACGCATTTCGTCAACACATCAAGCAGGCGCTGAGAGTTTCGGAGCAGGAGGCGCGCAGCGGCGGCTACAGTCCCGAGGATGTCAAGCAAGCGACGTTCGCGCTGGTAGCTTTCCTGGATGAATCGGCGCTAACCTGCCGGAATCCCGCCTTTGCCGATTGGGCCCGCCTACCACTGCAAGCTGAACTCTATAACCATCAATTGGGCGGGGAACTGTTTTTTCAGGAACTGCAAAAGACCTTAAGTCGCAGCGATTCGCTTGAAGCTACCGATCTGCTTGAGGTTTATTACCTTTGCTTGCTGCTGGGCTTCAAGGGCCGTTATGCGGCGGGCGGCGACTTGCGGGGCATTATGGCGAGTATCCAGGAGAAGATACGACGTGTACGAGGTCCTTCCGGCGCACTGTCCCCGCGAGGCGCGATTCCCTCCGAAGCAGTTCGTCTGACTCATTCGGATCCCTGGCTCCGGAGGCTGGCCATTGCAGCCATCGGCAGCACAGTACTGGCGGTGATGTTCTTTGGCATATTCAAGCTATTACTGATTTCAGCCGCGTCTTAGATTCTCTTCGGCCGGTAGTTGATGAAAATAGGGGGCTTCATGGTTTACTGGGTGACCGGCGGGTTACTGGCGGCATACCTGGTTCTGGTCTGGTTTCTGGGCATGTGGTTGCCTGTAAAGGGCTCGGATGTCTGGCTGTTGCGAGGTGGACTGGCCATCATCGGAGTGATTGCGGCGGGGATCTTCCTGTGGTTTCACCATAAAACCAAGAAAGCGCAAATAGTTGAGGAAGGCGCTGCTCCCGGAGGAGGAACTGCCGACATCGACTTGCTGGTCCACGAAGCGGTTCGCCGGCTGAAAAGCTCGACGCTGGGACGCGGTACGACTATCGCAAGTCTGCCCGTTGTATTCCTTCTTGGCGAGTCCGGTTCCACCAAGACAACGACCATCGTTCATTCCGCGCTCGATCCTGAACTTCTTGCCGGGCAGGCCTTTCAGGATGCCAATATCGTGCCTACGCGAGTTTCCAACGTCTGGTACACGCGAGAGGCGGTTTTTGTAGACCCAGCAGGCGGCCTGATGACAGAGCCGGGACGCTGGAAGCGGCTCATCAAGCTGGTCCAGCCGAGAAGAGTCTCGGCCGCTTTTGGCAAAGGCCAGCAAGCTCCGCGGGCGGCCATCGTCTGCTGCGATTGTGCGGAATTTCTGCGCTCCGGTGCGAGCGAGAGCATGATTTCAACCGCGCGAAAGCTGGCAGTAAGACTACAAAACGTCTCACAATTACTCACTATAAGCTTTCCGGTATATGTGCTCTTCACGAAGGTAGACAGGCTGTCCTTCTTTGAAGACTTCGCCCGCGGTCTGACGAAGGAAGAAGCCGCGCAAGTGTTGGGCGCCACCTTGCCGGTGCGGCCGGCTGCGGGTGGTGTGTATGCGGAAGAAGAGACTAGACGTCTGACCAAGGCCTTCGATGAGTTATTTTACTCGCTCGCCGAGAAGCGGATGGACCTGCTAAGCCGTGAGCGTGAGGGCGACAAACTGCCCGGCATATACGAGTTCCCTCGCGAACTGCGGAAGCTGCGCACGCTGATGGTGCAGTTTCTGGTGGAGCTGGCGCGTCCCAGTCATCTGTCCGTCAATCCCTTTCTTCGCGGCTTCTATTTCTCGGGTGTCCGGCCGGTCATAGTGGAAGAACTGGTACAAGCAACTCCTCAGGCCCGCTCAGCGGAGGCGGGTTTCGAGGGCGGCGCTACTCGTATTTTCACTTCCGATGAGGCCAGGCAGAGGCAAGCACCCACGCCTGCACGGGTGGCGGGATCGCGAAAAGTACCACAGTGGGTTTTCCTGACGCAGCTATTCAATGATGTCATCGTTAAGGATCGGGTGGCCTTGGCCACTAGCGGCTTTAGTACTCAGGTGAGTCTGCTGCGCCGCATTCTGCTGGTCTGTGTGGCTGTTGTCGCTGTCGTGTGCCTGATCGGTTTTGTCGTCTCGTACTTCGGAAACCGGGCGCTGCTTTCGCAAGTAAGAGAAGCGCAAGCCGCTACCTTTAGCGAACCCCCAGCCGGTCAGGCGCCATCCTTGTCTGATCTTGAGCGGCTGGAAGCGACCGGACAATTGCTGGACACGTTGGGCAACTACGATCGCGATGGTGCGCCGCTGAGATTGCGGTGGGGACTATACTCCGGCGATGAGCTGTACTCGCAAGTATGCGGCGCCTATGCGCGCGGCCTGAATCGGCTCCTTTTGGGTCCGACGCGAGCCTCGATGGCATCGTCGCTGACGCAACTCGCTTATCAGCCGTATTCCGGCGCCAGCAACCAGCAGGAGTATGACAAGGCGTACAGCACCCTCAAAACCTACCTGATGACGACCAGTGAAACGAGGCATGCGAAAGACGACGTGCATTTCGCCACCCATCTTTATGCAAGCTGGCCGGCTCATCAGAACGCCACAGCTCAGCAGCAGGACCTCGCCAACAGGCAATTTGACCGCTACGCCAATGACCTGAAGCCTGCCAATGCTTCCGCGTGCTTGGCGTATCCGCCCGATGAGCGCGCGGTAGGTTCTGCGCGAACTTATCTGAATCGTTTTCCGCCGGATCAGCGAATGTATCAAGCAATGCTGGCGGAGGCGGCCGCGAAAGGCGGCGGCGATATTGATTTCAATGCGACCTATGCCGACGCTGCTGTACGCGATGACCATCGTGTGCCGGCACAATTCACCAAGCCGGGTTGGGCTGCCATGATGGTGGCGTTGTCGATGCCCGAGCACTACCTTAGCGGCGAGGCATGGGTATTGGGCGCGAGTACGCAAGCTGCCACCGACGCAAGAGCATACGTAGCCACGGTACGCGACCGTTACCAGAAAGCGTTCATTAATGAGTGGTTGGAATTTCTTGCTGCTGCAAGGTTTCTAGGTTTCAAGGGGCCAGCGGACGTGGGGCTGGTGGCAGGCGGTCGTTCGGCGCTCCTGATGGTGCTGTGCGTCACTTCCGAAAACAAGGGGATTGACAAAGATGTTGCCAATGCATTTACCGCGGCGACGGCACTGGTTCCGTCGGCGGGATGCGAGAGCAAGGTCACGGGGCCGATGAACAAACCGTATGCCGACGCACTTTTTGCGCTTAGCGATTGCCTCGACAAGCTTCACAGTACGCCTGTCGGCGCCGACTGGGAAACCCAGCGGAAGGAGTGCGCAGACAAGCAGAGAGCGGCCACCGAATTGGTTAGCCAAATGGTGGCCGAAAACCAGGGAACCGATTCGGCTGCGAATAGGGCCGTGGAGGCATTACTCATCCGGCCGGTCAAAGCTCTCGAGCCTCCACAGCCTCAACAGCCGCCGGGCGCACAGGATGTCTGCAGCGCGCTCATCCGACTGGGACAAGATTTTCCCAACGGTGGCAGTGCGTTCGATGAGCTGCAAAACGTGTTTAAGTCGGGCGGTTTACTCGACCAGCACCCAGCGCCGCCGAATCCAAATCCCCGCT
Organism: uncultured Acidobacteriaceae bacterium; assembly: GCA_963821995.1. GTDB lineage: Bacteria > Acidobacteriota > Terriglobia > Terriglobales > Acidobacteriaceae > Bog-257. The sequence goes on from CAWGFZ010000002.1 coordinate 59,896, forward strand.
ACCAATCGTTCTACAAGAAGGCAAAGGAGATCCAGCAAGCGCTTTATCCTGACGGTAAGACTTTGCAGTTGCGCTACACGATTACGGCGCTTCCCAGCGAAGGCGTCCAGAATTTCAGGCTGATGACAGCAACCCAAAGCCTAAGTTCCTTCAATACTCCCAAGGAATTTGCCTGGAAAGGCGACCCGGAGGACAAGATTCAACTCAACATCGAATCTCTTCCCCCGGTCAGTAAGAGTGGTCCGCTCTCAATATTTCAATTTGTGGCGGACGCAGGAGAGAACGGACAACCCCGCGGACCGAACTACTATTTCGATGTACCGGTCAAACTGCAGGTCGGCAACCAGACCGCCAGTCAACAAACGTTGAGATTCATGATCAATGCCGGAAGTGCAAACACTCTCTTCTCGCGAGGATCATTAGGTTCCTTAGGCTGCACGCCTAAGGTAGGACAGTAGTACCAAACTTCAAGACCAAGCGCCTGCGCCACCACGGTTCAGACGCGCGAAGCAGCAGGCAGGTGATGTTGTCGTCACTGTTGCCGTTCTTAGCCAACTGAATTAGCTGTTCGCAAGCGACCTCCAGCGATGGCGCCTGAGCGAGAATCTCGATGATCGCCGGCTCTTTCACGTAGCGCGAGAGACCATCGCTACACAAAAGCAAGATGTCGCCCAACCCGAATTCCCGATCCTGAAGATCGGGTTCGACGCTTTCGTCGGAGCCGAGAGCGCGAACAATGACATTCTGCAGCTTCGAGTGTTCGGCCTCTTCCATGCTGATGATTCCGCGCCTGACCTGTTCCATGACCAGCGAGTGATCGCTGGTCAACTGCTGGATGGTCTGTCCGCGTATAAGATAGGCGCGGCTGTCGCCTACATTGGCGATGGAAAACTGCTTGCCTTCTACGCTGACGGCGACGATGGTTGAACCCATGCCCGTGCGCTCTGCATTTTGCTCAGCCATTCGACGAATAGCCTGATTCGCCAACTGAATCGCATTTGCCAGCCGGTTCGCGCGTTTCGATACTTCCTCGAATCCCCGGCCAAGAACGCGGGTCTTGCTGTCGCGGAGATCGCGCGTGAAGTAGCTGAGCACCGTTTCAACGGCAGCCTTGCTTGCCACCTCGCCCGCGGCTTGACCACCCATACCGTCGCAAACGACGAATATTCCCTGCCGAAGATCGTAGCCGAAGTTGTCCTCATTGTTGGTGCGCACAAGACCAACATCCGTCTTTGCTGCTGCCTGAATCGCGAGCTTCATGGAACATTTACCTGCCGCCGACTGGTCAGTGCAAGTTGGACATCGCCACAGTTATACACGCACGACGCGGGCTGTCTCTCAAACCTGGACATAACTGCACGCACGCCATCCGTGGCTGGTGGGATGGTGGGGCTTACCGCCAAAGGATGTTGCTCCAGCGGATCATGGTCAAGTGAACGGGCCGTGTGTCTGTTCTGGGGATCGGCCAGCGGATTATCGAAATCGAAACCAAAGAGCCGGGGATTCTCTCCAATCACCGCGGCTGACACGATATAAAAAACGTAGTCGTAGGTCTGCTGGGGAATCTTGTCACGATACTTGGCGAGCAACTGCCAGAAGTTTCGCTCGCGTGGATTGGGAGGCATGCCGCGAACCAGAGGCAAGACCTGATCTTCGCCCCAGTTATAACAGGCCATGACCAGCAAGCCGGACGCCTGTGCGTCGGTGCCGTACAGGTCTCTTATGTATGCGGCCGCCGCCTTGGTTTCCTTGTCCCAATGATGTCGATCATCGGCCGGGTCGGGACGCCGCAAGTCGGCTAGCGGTCCCAGGCGCAACCCGTACTTGACCGCTGTCTCAGGTATAAATTGCCACATGCCTTTGGCGATGCCCTTCCTTGTCATCGGACCGCTAATGTAAGGATCGAAGTTGCTTTCCTGCATGGCCAAATAAAAGAACTGAGGAGGCAATCCCTGGTCCAGCAGTTCTTGCGAAATAGGGGCGATATAGCCATTCTCTTTCGCGGTGTCAATCGCCTTTGCGAACCGCCCCGACGACTGCCACAGCTTGATATATCTTGTTACCTCTGCCATGAAGTCGGCCGGCATATCCAGTTCACACTCTCCAAAGACGCGCGCAACCCGCATGATGAGCCGTTGCTGCTCGGTCATCTTGGGATCGTAAACGTGGAGACTTGTCAGGAACTGATCGTAGCTCCGCTGCATCTCTCTTCGCCGAGCCTGATCGCGGTGGATCACGTCTATAGCCTGCTGATTGTTGGAAGTGAGTACGGTTTTTTCCAGGCTGGCCATGTCTACGTCGAGCGACTTCATGGCATAGAAAAGATCTTCGGCCGTCGCCCGTTGTTTCATGATTTGCTGGTGCTCGTATAGGGCATAGGCTCCTGCCAAAATAGCGCAAAGAAGCACGGCGGCAAAAAGATATCCGTACTTTCGCTTCTGCTTGGTCTGCACGTGCGCAAAGGCCTGGCGGACGTACATGGTGTGCTCGCCTACAGGCTCTTGGGCTGCCGCCGTGCCGAAATAGTGTTCGATGTAATGCGCGACAACGGCTTCGTTGTCGAGTGGCAGCTTGTCCGAAGCAGGAGGAGCAGGTGCTGGTACAGGGTAGGGCTGAATGAGATCGAAGCCAACTTCAGGTCCCTCAATTCCCAGTTTTATCGTGATCGGCCCGGTGATCTGGACGGATGAGACGCGTTGGCCTGTGAGATACAAGCCGTTGGTGCTGTTCAGATCGCGAATCCACCAGGAGCCGCTTTCCAACCGCACCTCGGCATGAGTGCGGCTGACATGCTCATCCTTTATGCAAACCTCGCACTCGTCAGCGCGGCCGATTTTAAAGGCTTCCGAGAATTCGACTCTTCGCCAGCCCATTACGGAGCTTTCGACAGCGACACGCGGAATTGCCAAGGAGGCGGCAAACCTCGGAGCATTGGTCGGCATAGTCGAATTCTGATTCAGCGATGCTAAAGTCTATAACGGTTTGGCTGATTTGCAAGTGGCCGCCCTGCCGCAAACTGATGATGCTCGTTCTGCCGCGAAGGAAGGTTCTTAGCGGCGAGGCTGGGCGCGCGCATGGGCCGTGGCTGGCTCAGTATTGGCGAAAGACATTTTGAATCGGCTAAAGACTTTTTCTACAGATAGTTACGATCCCCGGGGCAGTCTCTTCCTAGTCCATTCGGGCGAGCCGTATAGCGAGCAGGCGCCGGCAGGTTGAGTACCGGCATATCGCGTGAATCGTGGCTGACAGGCCCGCGTTCCTAAGGCTTTCATAACGCTTGCTACTGCATCGATTTTCGTACACAATGGCGGCAACATATACTCGGTTTACGCGAGAGAATCCCTTTTGCCGTGCGTGCCTTGGGCGAGGCGTGCTCGCCCAAAATAATGGCGGCTCGGAGCTATGTCATCGCGCCGCTGAGTTGTGCCACGACGCTTGCGCCGCAACAGTGAACTAGCAATGGCCACCACCGGCAAAGGCATAAAGATTGGCAAATACGATGTGGTCGACACCATTGGCCGTGGCGGCATGGGTGTCGTGTACCTTGCCAAAGATCCCTACCTTGATCGGTTGGTCGCGATCAAGATGATGAATGTCGATGTCCACGAAAGTGGTGACTTTCTCGAGCGCTTTTATCGCGAGGCCAAGTCCACTGCCAGTCTCCAGCATCCGAATATCGTCACTGTCTATGAGTTAGGCGAGCACCAGGGCCGTCCCTTCCTAGTGATGCAATACCTGGAAGGAAGCAGCCTCGAGGCGCTTTTGCGCACCCGGCATCCGATGAGCTTGCTGGATAAGCTCAATGTTGTCATCGAGGTTTGCCAGGGGCTGAGTTACGCCCACCACCGCGGCATCATTCATCGCGACATTAAGCCTGCCAACATTATGGTCCTAAATGATGGCGGGGTTAAGATCGTGGATTTTGGCATCGCCCGGCTTGGCGATCAGGGTCTGACCCGTACAGGACAGTTCGTTGGCAGCCTGTATTACATGCCGCCGGAATATTTTAGCGACAAGGGAATTGATACCCGTACCGACGTATATGCAACCGGAGTGGTTCTTTATCAGCTCCTGACCTACGCCCTTCCATTCGAAGGTGAGAGCACGCAATCGACGCTGGCGAAAATCATCTCGGAAGAGCCTCCACCGTTTCGGCAATTTGGGGTCAGCTACCCATCTGAACTCGAAGCTATCACTTTCAAAGCATTGTCCAAGAACCGCGACCAGCGCTTTGCCTCAGCGGAAGCTTTTGCGGCCGCCCTGGTTGAGGTGCAGGACGGGCTGAAGCAAACGTCGATTGCGGAGTACTTGGACAAGGCTGATCTTCTGCAGCAGAGCAATGACCTGGTGCAGGCGCAGGAGTATCTGCTCAGAGCGCACAGACTTGACCGCCAGAATACCGCGGTGGCAAGAAGATTGGGCGTGGTGAGGTCGAAGCTGCAGTCGCAGTTAAGCGCGGAGCGCGTTGTACAGCTTACGAAGCAGGCCGACGAAGCGTTGGCGCGGGAGGATTTCGATACCTCGTTGGCTTTCGTGAAAGAAGCAATCGAATTGGGCGACAGCCAAGAGCTGCAAGCGTTGAAGGCGGTGATCCAGCACGCCAAAGCCGAGGCCGAGGTGGTTCGGAAGGCGATTGCACAAGCGGAGGCGGCGCAGCGCTCCGGTGATCTGGATGCCGCCCATAGTGCGATTGAGGCGGCATTTTCCTATCGTCCGAATGACAGCAAAATCAAAGCCATACGCCGGGCAATTACGCGTGATCTGGAGGAAAGAGAGCGCCAGAAGAAACTTGACAGTGTGCTCGATGAAGCGCGCAAACACATGGCGGAACGAAGATTCACCGATGCGCTGGACTTACTGAAAGAAGCTCAGCAACTGGATGCTTCGGCGCCGCAGTTGCGCGCATTGCTGGACAAGCTCGCAGTGCAACATAAGCGGGAAAAGCACCGCCGGCGGATTGAACAGATCAACCACGAAGTTCAGCAAGCTATCGATCGCGATGATTATGCGGCCGCTTCAGCCAAGTCGTCGGAAGGGCTTCAGGAGTTTCCCGCCGAGCCCAACCTGGTGAGGCTCAAAGAGTTGGCAGACGCGCAGCTTGCCATCGCTGCGCAAAGGGACTTGGTGCGCGCGCAGATCGCCGCGGCCGAGCAGTTGTTGGATGGCGGGCAAACGCAAGAGGCTCTGGTTACGATTGAGGCAGCCTTAGAGCGTGCGGCCGGGAACTCGCGTCTGGAGTCGTTCCGCACGATGCTGCGGGAACGCCTGGCCAAGGAGCTGGCCGAGGCGGATAAGGCGACCTGCCTGCAACAAGCCAACGATGCGATCCGCCTTGGCCGTTATGCCGACGCCATCCGGATACTCGAGACGGCTCAGGTGCGGTTCGTTGAATCCTCAGGTGTGGATGAACTGCTTCGCTTCGCCCGCGATCAGCAAGCCAAGCACGAGCAGCAGAAGCATATCGAGGAGGCAAGGCAAAGGGCGCAGCAACTAGTGGCGGAACAGCACTTCGAAGAAGCGGTTCAGGTCCTGGAGAAGGCAGTTGAACGAGTTCCGAGCGAGGATTTGAGGATTCTGCTGCACCAAGCGAGGGGGCGGCAGGAAGCTTATCGGCGCGAGCTGCAAGTGGCAATCGCTAAAGGCAAGAGTTTCGTGGCAGAGGGTGCGGCGGCGAGCGCTATAGAATTCCTCAGCTCGCTACCTGCCTCGTATCAACAATCTGCGGAATTTCGCGATCTGCAATTGCAGGCGCAAGCTGCGGCGAGAACCTCCAAGCGTGAGGCCACTGCCGCTGCGGCAACCCAGATGTTTGTCGGCTCCCAGGCTGAGCCCGCGAAGCTAGTCCCACCGGCGGACAGCGCTGAGGCGACCAAAGTGTTTGCCCCAGCGGCGCCAACCAAAGCCGCGACGGCGCGACCACCCATCCTGCAAGAGCCGACAGTACAACCACAGCCGGTATGGTCCGAGGCGGCGCCGCCGCGATCAAAGAAACCATGGGTGTTGCTGAGCGCTGTCGCTGCGGCCGTGGTGATACTAGGCGTGGGATTGTTGCTGTGGTGGATATCACGGCCAAGTTACCTGGTCGTCAAGGCACCTCACGGCGCCGAAATCGCGATTGATGGCGCGGTGTCGACCGGAGTGGAATCCGCGGACGGTACTTCGTTCAAAGTGAAGCCGGGCAAGCATAGTGTGCAAGTCACGGAAAACGGCTATCAGCCCTGGTCACAAAACATTACAGTGCAGGGTGGTGAGCGGCCAATCATTACGGCTGCTCTGACTCCACCGCCGCCGCCTCCGCCACCGCCTGTGCCTCCATCAACCTGGCCAGTGGTGATCACCAGCAATGTCGATGGGGCGAGCGCGTTTGTCGACGGCAACTTTGAGGACTCCTTCGGAAATACCAAGAAGCTGACACTTCATTTAAGCGAAGGTTCTCATGCCATACTTCTAAAGAAAACAGGTTATGAAGATTCTTTGCCGCAGCGAGTAGATGTCTCAGCGAAGGGAAAGGAGAAGCAACTAGCGTTCACACTGAAGAAAGCTACGGCCGCGATTGTTGCGACGGATGCCGACCTCGTCATTCGCGCCAAGCCTGGGGCTTCGATTAGGGTTGACAATGTTGTGAGAAACGTAGACCCCCGCGGCTTTGCGTCGATGAAAGTCAACCCCGGCATACACAGCGTGCAGGTGGAGCTACAGGGATACGAGGCGTGGTCGACGACTGTCAATCTGCAAGCTGGAAATTCGAAAACCGTAACCGCAGAGCTCAAGATACTCCCGGCTCTGCCTGTGACCAGGTCTGAGCCACCTCCGCCTCCGGTCGCTCCGCCTGCTGCGCCCTCGCCTGCTCCCACGGCTGAATTCACGGCAAGTCAGGAGACCATTCACGAAGGCGAGACCGCGACGCTGAGGTGGCAAACCGAGAATGCCACCGATGTATCCATTGATGGTCATTCCGTCTCCCCGAGCGGTAGTCGATCTGTTTCTCCAACAAGCACGACGACTTATACTCTGCTCGCTAGCGGAGCCGGGGGGAAATATAGCGCAAGCCAGGTTATCGTCGTTCAACCCAAGATAACACCAACAGTTGTCGAGCCGCCGGTAGTCAAAATTGATACTGGTGAAGCCCAGGCCGTTAAAGAGGTCCTCGAACAGTACAAGGCAGCTTATCAAGACATGACTCCCGATGCGTTTAAGATCTTCTGGCCGACCATTCCAGACAAGAAATTGAAATTCATAAAGGAGGAATTCAACACCGATAAGGCCTTGGGTGTAACTGAAGCCTGCCAAGGTGAACCTTCCATCTCCGGCGATACGGCTCAGTGGACTTGTGTCGAAACAAAGGCCCATACGGTAGATAACAAGCGCGAAAAGCGACCAGCTCATACCATCTTATTTCAATTCAAGAAGGCTAATGGAAGATGGTATATGAGCGGACAAAGTGTACAATAACGATCCTTCTACCCTGCCCAACCCACACTTTCGTGTCGTGTTTTGCCGCCAATTTCAAGTAGCAACAGCTTGCACTGCGCGGTAGATTGAATAGATCCTGCTGCGTGACTATCAGGGTTTATAAACTATCTTCACAACAATCCATCCCCAACTTGAAATAGCAAAGATGCCGAATTCGGTATTTTGTTCTTGACTAAACCAGCATAGGCTGCTAGCTTTCCGGCCATCAGACAAGATCAGGAAATTTGACACTCTGCTCCCGAGGTGTCCAATCTCCTGCCTCACTCTGGGAGGGCCAAATGGTGCGCCACCGCCGTTTCTGTCTGGATTGGTCTGTCTTTAGCGCTCTTATACTTCTAACCACCTGTATCTTCGGCATTTCGAGCTTGGCCTCTGGGCAGTCGACAACGTCGAATACCCGTCCGGCTTCGCCCGCGACGTCGTCTTTTGCGGGCGCGGCGGGCGCAGGTGATTCGCAAGTTGTGCCGACGACGGGTCATGCTGCCTACTTCGCGGCTTCGCCATCTTCAGGACAACGGAGCAACCGTGTTCAGGCTAGCGGCCAGTATTCGTCTTCCTACGCCGGCGCGGCGTCCCAGACTACGAGTGCGCGCTCAGGAGTGAAGAGTTCGGGCGGAAAACTGCGGCAGGATGGTCAATCACCGAGCTATAGCTTGGGCTTAAGTTTTAGCGGACTTGGCAATGGCTTCCCCGGCTACACCGTTTCTGCGCCGAATCCCGACACGAACATAGCAGTTGGCGACACTGAAGTGGTGCAGTGGGTAAATACCTCCTATGCGGACTTCAACAAATCTACCGGTGCAATTATTCCGGTGAACGGGCTGAACTTCACTCCGGGCAATACGATCTGGCAAGACCTGATGCCCGGATCGGCGTGCGCGACCAACAACGATGGCTCTCCGATCGTGGAGTGGGACACCGCAGCCCACCGCTGGCTGATGACGCAGAACGTATTTGTCGCTCCCTATGCGGTTTGCGTCGCGATATCTCAGACAGCCACTTTCTCTGACAACCTTTGGTATGCGTACGAGTTTTCCGTGCCGGGAAATGGCTGGCCGGACTATCCCAAGTGGGGCGCCTGGCCAACCGGCTACTTCCAGGCTATGAACAACCTGGGCCCGAACGGCAGCGGCTTCGTGGGCGCGCAGGTCTGCGGTTATGACAGAACGAAGATGATCAACGGCGACAGCACCGCGGAACAGATCTGCTTCCAGTTGACGGGCACGGACAGCAGTCTACTGCCGGCTGATCTTGATTCTCCGTCGACGCTACCACCCGCGGCCCAGGACGAGTTTTTCATCGGCAGCGTGGGAGCGAATGATGACAATTCCCACTTGTCGGTGTACTCCATGCATATCAACGATTGGGCAACCGGTAATGCCACGATCACTGGCGGCGGAAACTCACAACTGATCCCTATCTCTACCTTTACCCCCGCCTGCGCTGGAAGCTACAGCGGCAATTGCGTCCCGCAAGAGAGCGTGCCTAACCTGCTCCAGTCGCTGGGCGACCGGTTGATGTATCGCTTTGCTTACTACAGCGACAACGGGACCTTCGACCCGATCACGGCAACCCAGTTATCGGTATTCCAGCAAGGCACGTTGGCTCCCGATACCAACTGGCGATGGATGGGCTCGGTCGCCGGCGATCGCGCCAACGACATTCTCTTGGGATATAGCGTCTCCAGCACGTCGATGTTTCCGTCGATTGCTATCGCCGGTCGCATGGGGACCGATCTGGCGGGTAGTTTGGAAAGTGAACTGACGGTTCTTGCCGGCACTGGCTCGCAAACAGCCAGCCCTTGGGGCGGATACAGCGCCATGCGTGTCGATCCCGCCGACAATTGCACGTTCTGGTACTCGACAGAGTACTACCAGAGCAATGCTTCGGCCGATTGGAGCACACAAATTGCTTCGGTCACATTTCCTAGTTGCTCTGCTCCACCGGCGCCCCGGCAGCACTGGTATGTGAACCTGGACGTTGCTGCCGCCGCAGGACAGAACGGAATCCAATGGATGGAGCTGTCGAATACCATCGCCAGCCAGACGGCCGTCACTTCATCACAGAACCCATCACAGTTAGGAAATCCAGTCACCTTTACAGCAACCGTGACCGGTTCCATGGGTACACCCACGGGAACGGTAACGTTTCTGGATAACGGTAACTCGATATCCGATTGCCCGGGTCCGGTGATGCTGATTAATGGAGCGGGAACTTGCATAACCTCATCGCTAACTTTGGGCCAGCATTCCATTGAGGCGATTTACAGCGGGGATTCAACCTACTCAAGCAGTAGCGGCACGCTGACGCAAGCGGTGAAGCTGATGAGCACCACGACTGTAACGGCAGCGCCGAGCCCCTCTGACGTGAACCAAACCGTGACACTCACAGCCGTAGTGAGCGGCAGCGGTGGTATCCCCACTGGAACGGTGACGTTTACCTACAACAGCGGTACGACGATTCCCGAGTGCCCGAGTGCTGTAACTCTGGACAGCGGCGCAGCCACCTGTGTGACCCAGTCCCTGCCTTTGGGGACTGATACCGTCAGTGTGAGTTACAGTGGCGACTCCACCTACCTGCCGGGCGGTGGAATGGTCTCTCAGCAGGTCCGCATTACGCCGACGACAACTGTGCTCATATCTGCACCAAATCCGTCGGATGTGAATCAGGCAGTTGTTTTCACAGCCACCGTGACCCCCCAGTATTCCGGGCCGACAAAACCGGGGGGAACAGTAACGTTTACCCAGGGTACGACGACGCTGTGCAATCAGGTACCACTGGCATCCGACGGAACAGCGCAGTGCTCTTATGTATTCTTGGCGCCGGGTAGTCCGTTGAACGTTACAGCGACTTACAGTGGGGACAACAATTTTGTGGGCAGTCCCAGTCCGCCACTAGCTCAGACGGTCAACAAGACTCAAACGACGACCGTACTGGTGTCTGCTCCAAATCCGTCGTTTGTCAATCAGGCGGTTGTTTTCACGGCGACAGTAACACCCCAGTATTCCGGTCAGACGATTCCTTCGGGGACAGTGACGTTTACCCAGGGAACGGCGACGCTCTGCCAGGTTCAGCTTGCGCCCAACGGAACAGCGCAGTGCTCTTATGTATTCTTGGCGCCGGGTAGTCCGTTGAATGTTACAGCGACTTACAGTGGGGACAACAATTTTGTGGGCAGTCCCAGTCAGCCACTAGCTCAGACGGTCGACAAGACTCCAACGACGACGGTACTGGTGTCTGCTCCAAATCCGTCGTTTGTCAATCAGGCGGTTGTTTTCACGGCGACAGTAACACCCCAGTATTCCGGTCAGACGATTCCTTCGGGGACAGTGACGTTTACCCAGGGAACGGCGACGCTCTGCCAGGTTCAGCTTGCGCCCAACGGAACAGCGCAGTGCTCTTATGTATTCTTGGCGCCGGGTAGTCCGTTGAATGTTACAGCGACTTACAGTGGGGACAACAATTTTGTGGGCAGTCCCAGTCAGCCACTAGCTCAAACGGTCAACGCCACTCCCACGACAACGGTACTGGTATCTGCTCCAAATCCCTCAGATGTGAATCAAACAGTTGTTTTCACGGCGACAGTAACACCTCTGTATTCCGGTCAGACGATCCCTACGGGCAAAGTAACGTTCACCCAGGGCACGAACACCCTTTGCAATCAGGTCACGCTGTTGCCAAATGGCACAGCACAATGTCAATACATATTCACGGCGCCGACGCCTTCCGGGAGTCCATTGAGCATTACAGCCACTTACAGCGGGGACAACAATTTTGTGGGCAGTCCCAGCCAGCCGCTCGCTCAGACGGTCAATAAGTCGCCGACCACGACAGCATTGGTATCTGCTCCAAATCCATCGGATGTGAATCAGAATGTCCGCTTTACAGCAACTGTAACGCCAATGTTCCCCGGCTCGGTCATCCCGACGGGGACAGTAACGTTCGCCCAGGGTATGACGACGCTGTGCAGCCAGGTTCCACTGGCGTCCAACGGAACGGCCCAATGCTCCTACATCTTCGCCGCGCCGTCACCATCGGGAAGTCCCCTCGCGATTACCGCCGCTTACAGCGGGGACAACAATTTCCAGAACAGCAATGGCACGGCCACTCAAACGGTCAACCAGACACCGACGACCGTTAGGCTAGTGGTCGTCTCCGAGCCCATCGTCGGTATCGACGGAGCCCGTTACATTTACTGCCACGATATTCCCGAAATTTCCTGGTACTACGCTCCCAACCGGCACCGTGTCGTTTAGTGGCAATGGTCTGTCCCAACTAAGCTGTCAACTCGCCAACGGAAATACACAATGCTCGGTAACGGTTACCTCATTGCCATCGGGCGCAGACCAGATCACGGCGACCTACAGCGGCGATACGAATTTTACCGGCAACTCAGCATCGACGACGCAAACGGTGGAAGACTTCAGCCTGACGCCGTCACCTGCATCTTCCACTCCGATCATAGTGATGCAGACGCTTACGAATGCGTCAAACCTGTTTACACAACTGGGACAGACGACCAGCGGCGGAACTCCGATGAGCGTTTCCGCAACTCCGCTTTACGGCTTTGGAGACGGATTGAATGTGGCCTGCTCGGTCACTCCAGCCCCCCAAAATAGCAATTTTTGCAGTCTTAGCTCTTCCGCGCTTGGTTTTGGTTCTTCCAACACCGTAGCCGTGGCTATCAACACCTGTCCATCCAGTGGAAGCTCATGTGCCAGTGTTGGGGTCTATACGGTGACGGTTACGGCAACAGACGCCGTAGTAGGAACGCTGATGCATTCAGCAACATTTACCGTGAGCGTCATTAATTACGCGACACCACCGGTCAGTTTTCTTCAGGGCATCGGAGGCTCCGGAATGACTACCGTGATGTTTGCAGGAGCGACAGGTGTAACGTTGAATTCTTTACAGTGTGCGAAAGTGATTGGTTCGGGCCTGAATACTGCAGGAGAAAACCAGACGATCGACCCCCCTGGAGTGGCGCCCGCCATGGTCGGGCTTGGATGTACGTTCAGCCCGGCGTCATTACAACTTGCAAATCCAGCGACATCGATGTCTTCTACTCAGCTCACAGTTAGCGGCATTCAGAACACCGCCATGCTCCGAAGGTCCAACGGCATCTTGATGGCCATCTGGCTGGCAATGCCGGCCTTCGTGCTGATTGGACCGCTTCGCCATAGAAAGTTTTCGAGGAAGACAATCTTACAGTCCCTGCTGCTGCTACTGACGCTGATCGCTTTAATGCAGGGAGTCGGTTGCGGCGGCGGATTCACTGCGACATCATCATCCACTGGATCGGCTGGTCAAGGGGCTCTGTTGGGGTCCTACAGCGTACTGGTGGAGGGTACAGGGAGTGATGGCGCCACCTACTACGCCGTCGTGCCGGTCAATGTGGGCCACTAGGCACGGGACCAACCAAAGACCAAGTAGATTCGCCGGAAGGACAGGTTCTGTCGAGGAGCACGATGAAGAAGAGAACCATGCTGTTCCTAGTGCTGTATCAGATAGCAGGGCTGAGTGCGCTCGCGCAGATCAACTGCCCAACAACCTCTAGCGGTCCCCTGGTCTGCGCCATACCCTTTGCTACTCACACTCAGGCTCCGGGTACGAGCAACGGACAACCTGCGTCCGTGTTCAATGCTAGTTTCGCGGCGCAGCTGACCCAGTTACCATTGCCAAGTTCTGCTACGGGCGTCGTATTCGTATTCGACAAATCGCTGAACGAAGATGTACCGCTGGAAAATCTTGGTCCGATTCTTACCGATCGTCCTCAGACCCTCGGAAAGAAGAGACTGTTTGTGGGGTTCAGCTTCCAGCAGTTTAGCTTCAATGCCATTGATGGAATCAACATGGGTGCGGTTCCTTTTGTGTACTCATCGCATAGTGGTCCAGCCGATAGTCCGACAACGGTCCAATACACGGCGGTGGTTGATCGGATCAGCTTTAAGTTGGACCAATACGTTATTGTGGGCACGTATGGTCTGACGGATCGTCTAGATGTCTCAGTTGTTGTTCCGATCAACCGCGTTTCTATTGGAGTGGGCCAGACCAGCGGAACTGAATATTTTATTAACTATGTGCCGACTCCTCCAACGACTAGTACGATCCCAGTTTCCTCAGGTCACGTTGCTGGCATCGCGAGTGGGGTGGGAGATGTGCTCCTTAACGGAAAGTATGAACTCTATAAAGGAGAACGGTTTCATTTCGCATCGGGGATGTTTCTCCGTCTGCCTACCGGCGATGCCCAAAATTATTTGGGCTCGGGAGCATACGGGTTTAACCCCTACGCTGTTGTGTCCTATCAATGGAAGATATCGCCGCATGCCCGCCTTGGTTATATATGGAACACCAGTACGGTGCTCATTCCGGCGGCAACTACGCCTACGGGAAGCAATTCCACCAGGCTTCCGGGTGGATTCCAGTATGACTTCGGGGCAGACATGAAGATATTTCAGCGGGTTACGGTAGCTGCTGATATTCTGGGAAGTCAGTTTCAGAATTCGCCCGTTTTAGTGCAGACCACTACGTCTGTGCTATTCCCAACTTTTCCGCAATCGCTGTTTAATAATGCTAACCCGCGAGCTGTGGAGAGGTTGAATGCGTCTTATACGGTGAATGACTTCAGTATCGGTTTGAAGTGGAAGCCGTTCGCGAAGCTCAATTTCCTGCTGTATGCCAATGGCCTGTTTCAGATGAACAACGTAGGTATGCGCAGCGATCCCGTCCCCTTAGTGGGAGCTTCATACACCTTCAAACCCTGAAAGTTCTTGCGCGACGACTCGGGGTGCGCCGATCACCCCGATAGATGGTCGGCGGGGACCAGTACATCATGAGGGCGGTCGCTGGACCACTCGTGCATCTCTTCACTCCATGACCGGGCAGTTAGAACACCCTGAGCGCGGTTGCTTGATTCAGTTCTCCGTCGAGGAGGTTCTCATATGGTCGCCAAGCCATCGGTTTGGGATGTAATTGGTCCCGGGCCGTGCACCCGGCGGGTGGGCGATAACAAAAGGAATCTGGGGGAGGCAGTCTGTTTCCATCGCCTGCGCAACGGGCGACGTGCACGGCGACAGAATTCGACCTTTGCCTCCCTTCGGCCCGCATGGAGCATACCTGGGGACCCCGTTGGCGCGATGGCTCGGCAGTCTCCAACTCACTCCACGGGACAAGCTCGGTCATACATTTCCCGTTCCGGTACAGGTTAGTACCGTCTCGGTCGGACTGGCGACAGCACGGCGTTTTGGCTTTTCGTGCGGCGCCGGCAGGTGCCACTTCCGTGTTCAGACGGGAGCGCATCTTGTCCTTCACGATATTGAAGAGCATCTCGGCTTTTTCGAGCGGAGCTTCTTCAAAAAAACGGAGGACGTGGACTTCTTCGGTAACCGTCTGCAGGAACAGGCCTATGATGGCCTGAAACCCGCCACCCGCAAACGTCTGCAGAAGCTGACTGCGGAGTTGGAGCAGAGTCGGAAATCTCCGCTGGCGCTCCTACCACAGCTTAAGACCGGCACCAAGCTGCTTCGGCAATGGCAGGGCGAGATGCACGAGGTCCTGGTGGCCGACGAAGGATTTGAATATCGAGGCAAACGCTATGAGAGCCTTTCCGAAATAGCGCGTGAGATCACCGGCACGCGCTGGTCAGGTCCGCTGCTCTTCGGCCTGAAGCAGAGCCGGAAAGCGAGGTCTGCCCAATGACGGCCGCTGCTCGATCCCGCGTGCGTTGTGCCATCTGCACTCGCAAGTAGTCCGAGGAAGGACTGGAGCAGTCCTTCAACTCCCTGCAGGCCCAGCGCGAAGCCTGTGAGGCCTACGTCGCCGGGGTTCGTTTCTCCGGATGTGCTTGTCTTGACGGGGCAATCGGGGGTAAGTGACTGATGCATCGCAGCTTGCGTCGCGCTTTCTAAAACCATACCGAGACTTCGAATCCACTCCCCTACGCAGCAAGTCTCGACTGCAAAAGAAAGCCTGTGGCCTTTAAGAATGGCTGGAAATCTCTGCATAATCCGGATTCCAAACGGCAAAAGGCTGGCGATCACAATCCGAACACAAAGCCAAAACCGACATGGCTTCGAGCCTCAAATCGGCGGCGGATCAGGCTTTGCTATTGGCAGCCGCTGAACCTGCCGAATTGCAAATGATTGCAACCGGTTGCAGAAATTATCAGTCTTGAGAAGCACTTCCCTTGTTGCCAAGGTACCCGTGAAGAATGACGTTGGCCGAGGCGCTACTGCGTCCCAAGTTAGCCCCACTTGCAAGAGTTGCGCAGGCAGCGAGCATTTGAAGCAAGGGTCAGAGTTAGAGCTGCTTTTCATGCTTTTCACGGCGCTTTTTGCTTGGAGCCTGCGGCCTCGCTGGAGCCATTAGTACACAGCTGAATGATCCTCCGACGTGACTTGGAGGTACATGTCATGGCTGACAAATACCGGCTACTGTTTTTAGCGTTGGTAGCAGTCGCACTGCTGACGCTGCCGGCCACCATGCAAGCCGGAACGAATCTGGGACTGCAATTGTCCAGCAGCCCGGATACGATTATTGCCTTCGAACCGGATGTCTTCGCTGGCCTTTAGAAAAGCCCCGATCTGATCCAAATTCAGCTTCTCTGCTTCGTGCACGCTGGTCGTCAATCCTCAGCATGCCACCTGCTCCAGGCTCATCTTGTATTGGAAACCAATCGCTCCTTCAGGCTCACCTTGTAGTGGAAGAGACTGCAGTGGGCTAAGCCCACTATCGAAGAGACTGTAAACGACGACAGCGTATCAAGGCGTGCTACCATTTTGACGTGCCCATCAGCGACACCACCCCGTCCGCCCAAGCTGTGCAATGGCAAGTTCAACGGGCAATGACGGGAGAACAGCGGCTGCTGATGGCCCTGGAAATGAGTCTTTTTGTCAGGGAATTGCAAAAAGCGCGAATTCGGCAAGAGCACCCCGAATGGCCGGACACCGAGGTTGTGCGCGAACTCTTCCGCTTGGCATTCCAGCCCGGGGCGGTACCAGCGCGGCTGCGATGAGCGTCGCTGAAGTCTTTCGCCGGATCACCGCGGCGCTAGACCAAGCCGGCATCCCGTACATGCTTACGGGATCCTTTGCCAGCGCCTACTATGGTGTTCCACGCAGCAGCCAGGACATTGACCTGATCATAGAAGCAACTCCGGCGCGATTGCAGACCTTCATCCAACTCTTGCCAAGCTCTGAATACTATGTGGACTTGGATACGGCATTGGAAGCTCAGAAGCGGCAATCTTTGTTTAACGTGATTGACTTGTTAACAGGCTGGAAGATCGACCTGATCTTTCGAAAGTCCCGCCCCTTCAGCGAAGAGGAGTTCGGCCGTCGCAAACAGGTCCTTCTGCAGGGCTTCGCTATTTTTGCCGCGAGCGCCGAGGACGTAGTTGTTGCAAAGCTCGAGTGGGCAAAGCTGGCACAATCGCAAAGGCACATCGAGGACGTTGCCGGAATCCTCAGAATGCGCTGGGACTCACTCGACCATGGGTATCTGGAAAAGTGGATCGTTGCGCTGGGGCTGCCGACGGAATGGAAGGATGCGCGGCACGCGGCTGGGATGTGAGGCTGTGCTGATCGCAGCGGGGTTGCTGAACTCCGGTAGATCTGTCTACCTGAAGACTTCCGCAAAGCCTGGCGCCGACACGGGCCGCGCCTCACCTGCCAGGTGCCTGAGAGCCAGTTACAGATTGATAGAAATCACTGCCGGTTGTGCCCCCACTGTGGCAATGTCATAGAGGAGAGCTAACCACCCTTCTGTGTTCTCGGCTTGAACGCCCCCAAACGGTTTGACGCTGTTGCGCGGAGCGTCAGTAGTTGGGCGGATCGAATTAAGTGCGCAAGTCTCACAGGATTCTGCCGCACTTTTCATTCCCACAAAGTCGTAGCCACATTTTGAGGTCACTCTCAGCGCATTTGCTTAGGCTGCCCCGCGTAGCGCTATAATCCCGGGCTGGGAGGCGGGATACCATGCGGGTCAAGGGCGTCCTCAGTCTTACTGTGACGATTGTCCTCTGCCTGCCCAGCCTTGTGGGCGGACTGGCGTTGCTGGCAAATCTTTTGCTTCAACGCCGCCTGGAAGACTGGGGACAAGGTTCCACAGCGTCCGTGGCGCTCGGGGTCTTCGTTGGTGGCCCGCTGGTGGCGATTGCGACGATGATGGGTTTACTCGTGGCCTTCCGCCCAGCCGTCTCGCCCCAAATCAAGTCTGCCCACCTGATCATCGTTAGCATTGGCGCGATTGCGACGATTTGTTTGCTGTTCCACTTCGCAAGGTGAGCCGGCTCGAACCCAACCGGTTTCGCCACAGAGCGGCAAATAGCCGGTGCAAGACGAGAACCAATGCGGTATAGCTTTTGCATCACAGCTCGGTTTCTCCTACCCTTTCGCCCCGCGACAATCTTTGCGTGTGGCGTTACTGCCTCGGGGGCCTCGGGAGTGTGCCCGGGAGAGGGCGAAGATTCTCTGGCGGAGGAGTCATAAAGTCTGCGGTTTCCGCACCTTGTCGACTATTCCGCTTGGCGCGACCAGTCTCGCCCCTTGCTGCGGCGCACATAATCACGCTTTTATATTGACAAACAGTATAGTTAATACTATAGTTTTCTTGAATGCTGCAGTGCAGCATAACGGAGGTTATTATGCCAAGACCAATTAAGCACGAGCCTATTACTCATCCGTCGCGTGAGGCATCTTTTGTTTCCCTGCTGTCCGGATGGGTGCAGCAGGGCGTAGAGAACTTGGTTGCAACGCAGCGCATCCTGGTGGACTTGGCAATGAGCCAGAACGCCAGAGCCATGAACTTCCTGCGCGAGCGCTTGCAAGATCCCGCCTTCCGTCCGGCATCGATTCTGACCGAAGTTGCCAGTGAAGGTGTGTCCAACTTCATCGAAGGGCAGAAGCTACTGCTGAACCTGGCGCAGAAGGAATACGAAATCGTCACCAAGGGGGTGAAGGAGCGCGTTGGCCGGTATACGGCTGCAGTGGCCGTGACGGACCTGATGCAGCGCAGTTTCGACACCTTCGTCAACATGCAGCAGGATTTCCTAAAGACGGCGGACAAGCAGACGCACACTTGGCTGAACGCGATCAAGGCCGGCAGGCCGTATGATCCGGAGGGCCTGATCGAACTCGCCCGCGACAGCTTCGACACCTTCGTTCGTACTCAGAAGAAGTTCCTGGACGTGGTATCGGAGGAGATGAGCAAAGCGACGAGCGGCAAGGACGGCGCAGCCAAGAAGCCGGTCAAGAAGACGAAGATTCCTGAACTCGCGCGCGAGGCCACGGATTCCTTCATCGAAGCCCAGAAGAGGCTGATGGACATCGCCGGCAGCCAGACGAATGCCCAAGTCAAGGCCCTCGGAAAGACGATGGATATGCTTTCCCCGCCGCCGTTCATCAATTGGCCGGAGATGACCCGGCAAAGCGTCAAGAGCATTGTCGATGCGGAAAAGGCAGTGATCGATACCGTAACCAAGCGCCGCGTGGAACCCCGGAAAGTTAGCCGGGCGACCCGCCGCAGGAAGAGACCAGCCCGCAGCAACGTGATGGCCCCGGCTGGCGTCTGAGCGATGAGATAGTTGCGGAGGCGTAGTTCGGCGCTGGGATGATGTCATATGGCCAGTCGAAGTATGTGCCTCTGATTGCGTGCCGTTGCGAAACTGCAGCGGCACGCTCTTTTCTATAGTGGTGAAAAGGGGCAGCTCTGCGGAGGATACGGCTTTAGGCAAATCCCGATTAAGCCTCTTCGGGCCCCGGCCTTTGCATTCCATAGCATTCCATATGTGTTCAATTTTGACCAGATTTTAGAAACGAGTTAGAGTTAGTCCACAAAACGGCTCCCCTTTTAACTGGACTGGCTGCCCGCCCAGTGACAGTCGTCGGTGGAGGATAACTCATGAAGCCCTGCCAGGCCTTTCATGGCTTCTGGATTCGGGAAGGTTTCGGCATGTGGCTGCTGTTGATGGTTGCTGTAAGGGATCATATGTGCTCTGGGGTTTGCTGACACGTTGACAAAATGATGTGACGGGAGCATCTGAAAGAAGCTCCGCGGCATACGCACCTGAGATCACCAAGAATGTTCTGACCCGTCTTGTGACAAAGGGCGAACTAGCACCACCGGAACAGATAGCCGGCAAAGTCGCGCACTAACAACCCAGAACCTTGCGGATTGACCCTGTGCCCGGTCGTTGGCATCGTTTGACGGTCTGGCCGGATGTGACATCTATTAAAGTCCCGAGCGATACTGTCCCGACGGCGGTCGCGATTTCCTGTTCCAAAACATCGAATTGCTACGCTGCAGTCTCGACGGAGTCCTCCAAGAAGCGCTGTGTTTCTGCAGTCGCGGTTCGTTGGTCGCGCACCCGGAGTTGCTAGCCAAGACTTAATGGCGTCCTGACAGCAGAATTCCCGCATGCACAATTAATTCCCTGATGGTCTGATTTAATCTCCCTGATAGCCCTCGAAAATGTCCCTGTTAATTTTTTCGCTCAGCCGGCGTAATCCGGCCGTAGCCCACGGGCAGCATGGGTCTTACAAGCGATACCAGCCCCGTCAGGACCCACGAAATTGAGAAATATTCCCGTTAAATTTCCCTGTTAGTAGGGAATTTTGCCCGGAGAATGGTTCGCACCAGACTGCGTCCACCGCCACGTAGTCTCAACTGCAGAGAAACTGTGCTTCTTCGGTCCTGAAATACGCGAAAAAGGCCGGACTTTCGTGATATTTGCTACAAGAACCGGACCAGAGAAAAGTGAACGCGGGAACCCCTTGCTTCCAATTCGCCGATTTTCTCCAGAGCCTACCTTGGTAGTCCGCTTTCAAGAATCGCAAATGGCGAATGCTTCGCGATCACCAACCGAACACAGCGCTAAAGCCAACTTGACTTCCGCTTGCGGATGATGTTCCGAGACCGTAAGCATCCGATCAGAACCGCGTAAGCCAACTCATTACGGAGCGCTTGACCGACTCACGAGGGAAAAACGCAATTGCCGATGGCTGATCTGTTGCGTCAGGCTGTGTACAGCCGATTGGCTGGATACGAAGACGTGAACGATTCTGAGCGTCTGGCGCAGGAACTGTCAGGGTGCTCGCCGGCTTGCCTGGTCCTGGAAGTGCCCCAAACGGCAATCTCGCGAACTAGCGAGAAACTTTTCTTCGGCATACTGACCTCGTTTGAGCATTGGTTTGTGACAACTGATCGAAAGGTGAGGGCAACTTCGCCACATAGCTGACCTCACCAGTTCCGGTTCGTTCGCCGGTACACCATTCGCAGGTTTGTTGCCTCTCACCGTTTCGCGAGAAAGCCTTGAAGGGATGGGATACCCGCCACCAGTTGAACTTACGCATCACTCCGGCCTAAGGTGTTAACTCGAACGCCGTCCCGTCATTGTGGGTACCGCCCCCACTGTTCGTGCCGTACAGATTGCCGGCAGTGTCAAAGATCAGGGCAGCGTAGGGACCGAACCCGTCCGAGCCGTTGAAGTTGTGTAGCACCTTTTCCGTCCAGCTCCCACCGCCTTCGGACGTCAACTCAAACACGGTCCCGTCGTTGTTAGTGCCGCCCCCGACCGTCGTGCCGTAGAGATTGCCGCTGGCATCGAAGATCAGGCCAGCCTCGGGATAAGCCCCGTCCGTTTCGTTGAAGCTATACAGCACTTTCTCCGTCCAGTCCCCGTCGGCATTGGGAGTTAACTTGAACACCGTCCCGAGGTTGTCAGAGCCGCCCGAAGAGGTGGTGCCGTAAAGATCGCCAGCAGCACCGAGGATCAGGCCGGCCTCGGGGTTGGACCCGTCCGAGCCATCGAAGCTGTACAGCACCTTCTCCTTCCAGCTCCCATCAGCCCGGGGCGTCAATTCGAACACAGTCCCTACGCTGCCAGATCCGCTCCCGTTTGTAGTGCCGTACAGGTTGCCGGCGCGATCGAAGATCAGGCCCGCCTCGGGATTGGCCCCGTCCGTTTCGTTGAAGTTGAAGCTATGCAGCACCTTCTCCGTCCAGCCCCCGTCACCCTGGGGCGTCAACTCGAACGCTGTCCCGAAGCCGTAAGTGCCGCCCTGGTCGGTTGTACCGTAGAGGTTGCCGGCGGTATCGAAGATCAGGCCCGCCTCGGGATTGGCCCCGTCCGTGTTGTTGAAGCTATGCAGCACCTTCTCCGTCCAGCTTCCGTCCTGGTTGGGCGATAACTCGAAAACCGTTCCGCAGGTACCGTAGTAGCAGTTGTTGTGAATGCCGCCCTGACTGGTGGTGCCGTAGAGGTTGCCGGCGCGATCGAAGATCAGGCCCGCCTCGGGATTAGCCCCGTCCGTTTCGTTGAAGTTTTTGAACTTGAAGCTATGCAGCACCTTCTCCGTCCAGCTTCCGTCCGCTTCGGGCGTCAACTCGAACACTGTCCCGATGTCGTCAGTGCCTCCATACAACGTAGTACCGTAGAGGTTGCCGGCGGCATCGATTATCAAGCCGGCAAGGGGAATTTGCCCATCGTTGGCGCCATCGCCGAAGTTGTGCAGCACCGTTTCTCGGGTAGCTGCCCAAGTGATAGGCACAAACAAGATTGATGTAAGGATCGCCAGCGCGGCAGTTGCCGCCAATCGCTTCAGCGCTGGAATTTCACTCGCATATGGCCTCGGGTTTGCCATGAAAATTCTCCTTTTCAACTTTGCGCGACGATTTGCCTGGTGCCCCATCCTTTTGCGCCTGTACTTGAGAGCAAAGAATGGGAGACCACCGTCAGTGAGTCCTGCCTCGCCCTTTCGCAAAAGAATTTAAACGGGTGGAGCACCCGGTTATACACTTGAACAAGAGCTGAACACTTCATTGGGAATGCTTATAGACGAAGTCGAAATTTAAGTAGGTCGGATTGGCCGTCTTGGCATCGGTACCTTGGAGACCTACCATTGTGATGTCGTACAGTGCCCAAGGTCCGCCTAATTGCGAGTAGGGAAACCAAACGCCGGTTGTGGTCTGGGCCCAAGCATTGATAAACTCGATAGTGCCAAAGTTTACCAGCGGCGGCTCATTGCCATTAATATTGGGTCTTTCAACGATCCACTCGCCTGTAGATGAGATCAATGTGGAATCGACGTATGTCCAAGAATTTTCGGTTTGACCGCTCGTCGCATCGTGGCAATACCATTCGCCCGCGGCTCTCCCATTGGTAAAGAACTTGAAGACCTCGCACCAATCACTGTTATAAGGAGCCGTATAGAACGCGAGATACGACGGCTGAGGGAGCCACTCATACCAAATCCAGAACACGCCCGTCTCCATATGGCCATTGCTGGTGATTTGAGTCATTGTGCCGGTTTGAAGAATGTCATTGGACCGGGGAGGGAAAGGAGGATGGCTTAATCCGCCGTCGATACCAACCCAGGCCGCGGCATAGAACGTGCCGGCCGGCATCTGTGCGGCTGCCGAAGGCATGTTCCATTGGGCGCTGATCAGGCCGAACGTCCCCTGGCCCCCATTGCCCTCGTATCCCGCCCAGTTGCCCGTATTTGCGTAATAGTCACCGCACCCGTTGCACTCCTCTCCAGGGTTGCTCGAGGATGCAGGGCCGCCCGTATCAGTAGGGCTGTGGCCAATGTAAATGTCCGTCGGCACACCCTGCCGCACGACTCTAGTGGCCGGCGAAGTAGCAACATCCAACCAGCTGAGATAGGCGCTGGAATCACTCGGAGCATTTGGTCTCGCAGGCAAACCATTTGCAGCAAGAACGTCGATGTCTGCTGTTCGCGGGTCGAAGCCGAGCCGGGCAGTCGCGGCCTGCACCTGTGTATTCAGGGATTCCGGCGATTTCTGCGCAGGCGCGGTCCCTCCCAGTGGTACGTCGGGCACAGTTGAGCTGTCCCCGAGTCGATAGGTCAGTGGGAAGGTCTGGACCGTCTGACCGCTGGTGCAGGAAAGACTGGTATTCACCTCCGGCTGTGCATTGTCCATTGCCATCACGTACAGGTCAATCTCGCCATTGGCGTCGGCAAACGCGACTAGAGGATCTCCTGATTCGTTGGGCATGACGCAGCGTGATCCAGGCAGAGTCTGCACAGTCACGCGCTTCCAGCCACTGGTTGTCACGGTGACGGCTTGCACGGGTGCAGAATACGAGTCAGCGCCTGATTGAGAATTAGTTGCTGAAGCGGGCCGTTCACAAACAATCAAGAAAGCAACGGCTATTAATACCAATAGCGACCTTACCTTCTTCACGACGACCTCCTTTGGTCATAGTCGTTGGCGGCAATTAATCGAAGGGTGAGAGCAACTTCGCCGCGTCGCCGACCCTCACCACCTACCCAAGCAAAGCGTCCTGGGACTCGACACTTACTTTGCCTGGGTGCGCTCATGGTGGAGGAGGCTACTTCCCGAGTTTGCCACGGGGAGTTCCAATGCCAGTGCATTGGTCATAGCCGGGACCGGCGTTGTGGCCGGAACCGTTCGATCCCGCGGTGACATCGTAGAAGTTAGTGGAATATGCCGTTAACGCGTTGAGTTGACTATAGAGAAGATTGTTTTCTCCGGTATGGTAGTGGCTGCCTCCCGGAGAAGCCTGGCCTAGCTGGTTGTTGGCGTTGTTAACGATGCCGGCCAGCGAAGGCGAAGCCACACTGGTTCCGCCCACAACAACCCAGCCGCCGTAGCCGTAGCTGTCATAGACATAGACACCGCTGTTCGGGTCCGCGTCAAACGCGATGTCGGGCGTGGTGCGGGGTCCTTCTCCGAACAGCTCATACTGAAAGTCGGACCACGGTCCCATCCCGTTAGAGATACTGGGCGGGTTTTGCCAGAGTTCATAGTCGCTGACACCGCCGCCCGAACCCGACCAGCAGCTCTCACTCAGAAAATTGCCATTTGGGTCGCGGTTGACCGTGGTACCACCCGCGGAGACGATCCAAGGGGAGGAACTGGGGTACGTAGCACCCCATCCGGAGTCGCCCGCGCTTGCAAAATAGACGGTTCCTTGCCAGTAGTAGCGGTAGAAGTATTTGTCCTCATTCACCTCAGTGGAGAACTCTCCACTCCCCCAACTATTGGAGACGTCGCCACCGCCGGCGCTGGTCACCTTGATACCCGCCACCTGCTCGGCAAATAACAGGTCTGTGTAGCTGTTGCTGCAGGCTTCGACCAGGAAGATATGCGCGCTGGGCGCCATGGCGTGAGCCCACTGGATGTCCAGGTCCTCCTCCAGTCCCCAGTCAGCGTTGTCGGCCGGAGCGCCGCTGCAACTGGCCGTCAGGCCATTCAGCGATCCGAAGCTGGTATTGGCATAGACCTTGGTGAAAGTGGCGGCAGGCAAGCCAAAGTGGCTCGAGAAAGTTGACAGATCAGGAGCCGCATCTGGATTGTTATAGGCATCCACCAAAGCAATTGCGCCCCAGCCACCGGTGGGATGTTTAGTGCCCCCGTTGGCCGGATTGCATCCCGAATAGATCGGGCCAACCTGGTACACGCAACCCAGCGATGCTGGTGTTTCAGCAAAGGTGTCGTCCGGGTTGATGGAAGCCAGCGGATGGCCTTCGGGAACGAAAATTAGGAGGTTGGTGTGCGCGCGCACACCGGCATCTTCCGCACGTACGACGCTGCTTTCAGGGACAATCACCGTGCCCTCTGGCTTGAAGATCTGAGACTCGATCTGCTGCTCCGTCGAGGTTGACGATTCGGTTTGAGTTGCTTGCTCCGAAGTGCGCTCTTCCTGAGCGAATGCCCTGCAATGGGTCCCTAAAGCAAAGGATAGAAGCACCGCTAATGCTAAAAGTTTTGTCTTGCTCACAAGTTCCTCCTGCCCTCTTTTCTTTGTTAGGTCTCTGAATCTGCCGCAAACAATTCCCGACTGCAATGTTCCAGCGATGACCTGTGAGTGACCTGTGAGTGACACAGGTTAACTGCAACATTACAAAAAGCGTTACAGTCAGCTCCATTGGCAGGCGGCCGGGGCACGCCGAGCCACAGGTTGCTGTGGTTTTCGATTTCTTTCGTTGCTCCCGTGTAAGAAGATTTACGCGGTCAGCGCACAGCAGGCCGGCTTGATCGTTGTATCGCCGAACTGGACCGCGAAACTGCGCTGCGCATGAGCCGGCATGAGCACAGATTGGGTTCGGTCCTTGGAGAGACGGCTGTGAGCGGCGTCATACCTATAATGGACACATTCTGAGCGACTTAGGAGCTTTCGACCAGAAAACCGAGGCCGCTCAGTCCTCGCCGGTATGGTCGTCCGGAAGTGATTGGTAGTAGACTCTTGGCACACACCTCGCGCCATGACGCCAAAAATCCTGGGCCGCGTCAGCTTCGGGCCCTTTGAACTCGATGTCAGGTCTGGCGAGCTGCGCTCGGAGGGCAAAACGACCCTCCTTCAGGAACAGTCGTTTCGCCTGTTGTTAGCTCTTATCGAGCACGCGGGCGAGATCGTCACCCGCGAAGATTTGCAAAAACAACTATGGCCGAATGACACGGTCGTCGAGTTCGACCTTGGCATTAATGCCGCCATCAAGAGACTACGGCGCATCCTGGGCGATTCACCGGACAATCCGAAATACATAGCAACCGTCGCTCGCCGTGGCTATCGCTTCATGGTTCCGGTGCAATGGATGTCGTCGGGCAGCGACGACGAGGCCTCTCCGCGCGCAGATCAGGAGGATAAGACGCTGTACCTCCAGCACGATACCCTGATTGGACAGCGAGTCTCCCATTACCGCGTCCTGCAAAGGCTGGGTGGAGGCGGCATGGGCGTCATCTATAAGGCTGAGGATCTGTCGCTAGGACGCACTGTGGCCTTGAAGTTCCTGCCGGAGGAGTTCAGCGCGGATAAGAAAGCGCTGCTGGGTCTGGAACGAGAAGCGTGCCTCGCCTCTTCGCTGAATCACCCTAACATTTGTTCGATCTACGAACTAGGAAAACATGAAGGCCAGCCGTTCATCGCCATGGAGCTGCTGGCAGGTCAAACTGTGAGAGACCTGCTATCCTCGCCGGCCACCGCCGCAGCTGGACCGATCTCTCACCTGCCCCTCGACAAACTGCTCGACATTGCGGTGCAGGTCTGCAACGGACTTCAGGCAGCTCATGAAAATGGCATCATTCACCGCGACATCAAGCCAGCAAATCTCTTCGTCACTTCCAGCGGTGTGGTCAAGATTCTGGATTTCGGCTTAGCCAAACTGGTTCAGAGTAGCGACACCGCTGGCAAGGATGATCGACATGCGGCGCCTGCAGATGTTTCGATGCTATTGAAGCTCACCCGAACCGGAGTCGCCATCGGTACGGCTGCTTATATGTCTCCCGAACACATCAGAGGTGAGCAACTGGACGCTCGGACGGACCTGTTTTCCCTTGGCGTGGTGCTCTACGAAATGGCCTCCGGAACGCGTCCCTTTCGCGGAGAGACACCTGCGCTGTTGTTCGATGCCGTGCTTCATGAAACCCCAGTCGGGCTTGAAGACTTGAATTCTGACTTGCCGGCAAAGTTAGGACACATTGTTAATCGCGCGCTCGAAAAGGATCGCGACCTGCGCTTTCAGCGCGCCTCGGAGATGCGGGATAAGCTACTTGAACTTGCAGACGAAACGACACCGCCAGCGGCACGACTCAAACAGGCTGGCGGTCGGAGACCGCCAACCCGGCCTACGTTCGCCTGGAAAATGCCAATTCTTGGATTGCTGTTGGTGGTTATGATCGGCGGTGGAGTCTACTGGCGCTCTCGCTTGCACAAGGCACCTGCGTTTACGGACAAAGACACCATCGTACTCGCCGACTTCGATAACAAGACCGGTGACCCTGTTTTCGATGACACGCTGAAGCAGGGCTTAGCCATTCAGTTGGAGCAGTCGCCATTTCTCGAACTGATCTCCTCGGACAAGGTGAATCGGACCCTGAAGCTCATGGGCCGTCACGCGGGTGACGCGCTAACGCCTGAGGTCGCGCGAGAAGTCTGCCAGCGCACCAGCAGCAAGGCCGTTCTCAACGGCTCGATCGCAAGTCTGGGCAAGCAGTACGTTATTGGGCTGAAGGCGATCAACTGCAACACTGGTGATGTGCTGGCGGAGGCCCAGGAGCAAGCCAACGGAAAAGAGGCGGTACTCAAGGCCCTGGATAAGGCCGGGATCAACTTGCGCCGCAAACTCGGAGAATCTCTGGCGTCAGTGGAAAAGTATGCCACGCCGCTGGCGGAAGCAACGACGCCATCGCTTGAGGCGCTGCAAGCTTATAGTCAGGGCAGAAATTCACAAGATGACACGGCAGCTCTGCCGTTCTTCAAGCGAGCTGTGGAACTCGATCCGAATTTTGCCGAAGCCTTTGTACACCTGGCGGTTTCCTACAACAATCTGGACCAGGCTGGACGCGCGGCAGATAATGCCCGCAAGGCCTTCGCGCTAAGGCAAAAAGTCAGCGAGCGGGAAAGGTTGGATATCGAGTCGTCCTATTATCTGTTCGCCACGGGGGAGTTAGAAAAAGCCTCGGGCGTCAACGAGCTGTGGCAGGAAAGCTATCCCAGGGACGTCGTGCCGTGCATGAATCTGTTTTTCATTTCAAGTGCTCTCGGGAACTGGGACAGGGCGCTGGAGGAAGCGCGTAGAGCAATGCAGCTCGATCCGAATTATGCGACCAACTACAACAATCTTGGGGTCGCCTATTCGAGCCTGAACCGGTTAGATGATGCGGAAGGCGCCTACAGACAGGCCGAGCAACACAGTGTTGCCAAAGAGGTCTTGCTCAACGGCCGCTATCTGCTGGCTTTTCTGAAGAACGATACGGCCCAGATGGCCGCATTGGCGGCAGCGGCTGGTGGAAAGCCCGGTATAGAAGACACAATGCGGGCGTCGCAGGCCGACACCGAGGGCTGGCACGGAAGGCTGAACAGTGCGCGCGAACTGACTCGTCGAGCCATGGAGTCAGCCCAGGACAATGACGCGAAGGAGACGGCAGCTACCTACGGCGCAGCGGCGGGGTTGCGCGAGGTAGAATCCGGAAATCGAACGCAGGCCCGTTCTGACGCTGATGCGGCGCTAACAATAGCGGTAAACCGCGACGTGCAGGCGATGGCGGCACTAACATTCGCGCGAGCGGGCGACATTGCCCGGGCGGAAAACCTGGCGGCCGAACTCGACAAGGCTTTTCCCCTCGACTCCATGGTACAGCGATACTGGCTACCTACCATCCGGGCTGCCATCGCTTTGCAGCGCAAAGACCCTCGTCACGCCATCGAATTGCTTGAAGACACACGCCCCATCGAACTCGGGGAACCTGCCCAGGTCGCTGTGCTCTTATGCCCGATTTACCTTCGCGGTGAGGCCTATTTGATGCTGCACGATGGCAAAGCAGCAGCCCTCGAGTTTCAGAAGTTTACAGATCACTACGGGCTGGTTGGGAATTTCCCCTGGGGAGCGCTCTCGCGGCTTGGCTTGGCTCGCGCTTACGCGCTCTCTGGCGATATGACCAAGGCGAAGGCTGCCTATGGAGACTTTCTCAACCTCTGGAAGGACGCCGATCCCGAACTTCCGGTTTACAACCAGGCCAGGGTTGAATATGCTGTCGTGTCAAGTCGCTTGCAATGAACTCGCCTTCGATGGATTGTTCTTGCTCAGGCACGCCGCGCGAAGGGGGTTGGTTCGAATTCAGGATCTTGGCTCGCCAGGCATTCTGGACGAGCGCGGCTGGACGCGTCGGCGCGCAGCTCGCTGGCGAGTGAGGTTTTTCTCGCCTCGCATGTCTCTACCAGCGAAGCACGAACTGCAAGAAAATCTTCATTACAGGATGCCGGCCCATGCTAAAGACGATCCGATCGGCTGACGACGAGCTGTCAGCTTCACAAGCCGCTATCGATGTCGGCAGGATGGCGCGCGATCTCAATGTTCTGTTCAAGATCGCCAAGACGATTAACTCATTTCGCGATCCTGTGTCGCTGCAGAATCATCTCCTGGAGTTTATCGCGGAAGTTGTTCCTGCCGACGCTGCCGCGGTTCTCCTTGTTCCTCGCATCGACGAGGATCCCAGTTCTATAGTTACCTGGCGACGCCAAGGTTCGGCGCATCTTAAGCTGAATATCCGTAAGGAGATTGTGATTCGTTCTCTGTGCGAGCGCGTGGCGGTGGTGGCTGATTTTCCCCCATCCAGTGGCCCGGGCGAATCGGTGTTGTGCGTTCCGCTCGTAGCGCTGCAGAACGTTCTTGGAGCAATTTACCTTGTAGGCTCCAGTGCAAACAGTTTTCCCGAAGATAATATCCACCTCCTGAGCTCTGTCGCGGGAGTTGCGGCAGTGACGTTAGAGAATGTTTTGACTTTGGAGGCCCTGCATGCTGAGAACAGCAGGCTTCAGGGAGAATTAAGAGTGCCGGCCCATACCATGGTGGGTGAGAGTAGGGCGATTTGCCATCTGAAAGAGTTGATTCAAAAGATTGCGCAAAGTGATGCGACCGTTCTTGTACATGGCGAAAGCGGGAGCGGAAAGGAGTTGGTCGCGATTGCTATCCACCAGAACAGCACCCGCCGCGACAAGCCCTTCGTGCCGATCAACTGTGCGGCCATTCCTGAGGCGCTGCTGGAAAGCGAACTATTTGGTTATGAGAAAGGCGCCTTCACCGGAGCGGTCGCCAGCAAACGCGGCAAGCTGGAAGCGGCCAAAGATGGAAGCATCTTCTTCGATGAGGTGGGGGAACTGGCTCCCCCTCTGCAGGCAAAACTGCTGCGCGCACTGCAATTCAAGGAGTTTGAGCGCCTGGGTGGTACGGAGCGAATCAAGTTTGGCGCCCGGGCGATCGCGGCAACCAACAAGAACCTGAAAGCGGCGGTGAAGAAAGGCGAATTGCGGCCCGATCTTTTCTACCGGCTTAACGTGGTTTCCATTGCTGTTCCTCCAGTGCGCGAGCGACGCGAAGATATTCCGTTACTCGCCTCTTATTTCGCCACCATGTACGCGCAGAGGTGCACCAATCGCCAGGTCAAGGGAATCTCTCCCGAGGCGCGGGCTCTTCTGATGGCTTACGACTGGCCGGGCAACGTTCGGGAACTGGAAAACTCCATCGAGCACGCGGTAGTGATGGGATCCACCGAACTGATTCTCCCCGAGGACTTGCCTGCGATGCTGCTGGAGTGGCAGGGATCGGAGCGTAGCCGCGGCAAGTATTACGACTCCATAAACCGTCTCAAGCGGAGCCTGATCGTCGACGCTCTCGAACAAGCGAAAGGCAATTATCCCGAAGCGGCAAGACTGCTCGGAATCCATCCTAACTATCTGCACCGGCTTGCTCGCAGCTTCGAACTGAATATCGAAGCATAGTAGGTTGTCCCACTGTTCGTTCGATTGACCGGTCGCCGGTCATAACTGCAGCGACGCCTTCTGCTGCAACCATTCGGTTGGAGCGGTCAACCAATCGGTTGCCTTCAGACGGCAATCCGATCCCCGCATCTCACGCCGGTTTGGGAGCCCCGAACCCATTCAGGTGCCTAACTTATAGAGTTAGCAAGACCTAGGGGCTCACAACTGTTCGCCGTAGGTTTGGTCGCTCGGGTGCACACTCGAGCGTGCCGGGGCCGTTTGGGCTTGCGTTCGGTCGAGATCCTAAGAAGCAACGCTTGGCCAGACTTGTGGGTGTCGGTAGGACCAGCAAACGCTCCTGCTGAGTTTCCGAAACACAGCTAGCCAAGGAGGAAGTATGAAATGTCTTTCCCTGCTGCTTTTTGTGTGTCTAGCCTCAGTGCTCGCCGTTACTCAAACAGCCATCCCTAACGCGTCGCCAGGCGGAGCGACTTTCCTGGAAGTCTCGCAACCAATACCTTCCGCTGGGGTACTTCTTACGTCTCCGAACGGCGGCAATTTTGGCATGGCAGCGGACCTCTTTGACTACAATACGGTTTTCACTCTCCATAACCTCGGTTCGGGCAGTATCACGATCGAGAGCATCGGGATCTATCCCGCTGGCGGACCCTTCCAGGTTTATAGCACCACATGCGGAACCACTTTACCCGGGGGTGACCAGTGCACTCTCACAGTCCAGCTCGCAGCCCAGGTTGAGCCTGCCTATCAATGGACATTAACCATTGATACTACGGGGGGAGTTGCTTCATCTCCATTGACCTATATGGAAGAGCCGGATGCTTTGCTGACCGCACAGCTTGGTCAGGGCAACGAACCGTGCAATCAGGAAATCTACTTTTCGCCTCCTTGTCAGGTAACGGTAACGAACTACCAGCCGATAGCTCTCGCGATATCCAGCATTGAAGTTACCCCACCCTTTGTCATTGTGAGCAATAGCTGCCCCAGCACACTTCCTGCTTATGGCGGTCAATGCGTCGTCGGTATAGAAATCGGGTTCAGTGGAACCTACGCCTCAGGGACCCTAACCGTTAGAACCAATTCCAGAGATCAAACTCCACCGCCGTTGCAGCTGATTTATTGTGGCCGGAGATATTGCGGATGAGACCGGTCGGGCGACGGCCTTTTACTTCTTCATAGACGTGTTTGACCCTACAAATGATGAGACTAAAAGTTGCATGAGGGGCCACGCGTGGTCGGCTTACATTCATCCCAGCAAGACCGATGGCGCCCTCGACGCACTCGAACAGGAGTCATAATGCAAGTACGACGCTCGATGTGGCTGACACTCTTTTGCGGTTGGCTGGTCTTTACTTTCCCATTGGTCTTCGCACAGCAAAAGCCAAGTATCGCCGGCGACTATGTAGGATCGCTCGGTCCTCTGCATCTGAAATTGCACCTGAAGACCGGCGCTGACGGCGCCTTGAGCGGAAGCCTGGATAGTCCCGACCAAGGCGCGCTAAATATTGCGTGCTCTGATTTTCGTTTCGACGGGCAATCTCTAAGCTTCACCGTTCCTGCTGTGAATGGTACCTGGGAGGGAACTGTTGACAAGCAGGGTGCAGTGCTGACCGGTACCTGGAACCAGGGCACGCCTATGTCTCTGAATTTCAGCCGTGACACGTTTGTTGCGGCGGCCAAACCCTCTGTGGTGGACGGGATATGGCTGGGGACGCTAACGGCTGGCTCGCAATCGCTACGCATACAGTTACAGGTCAAGAGTGATGCGTCCGGCAAGGAGTCTTGTTCCCTCGATAGCCTGGACCAGGGCGCAATGGGACTCGAGTGCGCGCACATCCTTCTTGAAGGGAACAACTTCTCTTTCGATGTTCCGGTTGTAAGTGGCCACTGGAGTGGAACCCTATCCGGCGACGGCAAGACACTCACCGGCACATGGACTCAAGGGCAGCCGTTGCCCTTGAACTTCGAAAGACAAGCGGCCGCGAGTTCACTTCCGCCTGCTCCGCCTCCCACCTACGATGCCGCCATGGCTCCGGTGCCGGCGGCCCAGTTGCAGGCTGTCTTGAGCAAGGACCTGGCGCAGGCGCTCACCAGCGGGGCACTCGGCCCATCGACAGGGGCGGGTGTGACTATCGGGATTGTTGACCACGGTGAAAGGCGGGTTCTTGCCTATGGAACCGCCAAGCCGGACTCAATCTTTGAAATTGGTTCCATTACCAAGACCTTTACCGGACTGTTGCTGGCACAGATGGTCCAACAAGGGAAAGTGAAATTCGATGAACCGGTACGCGAATTATTGCCCGCCGGAACCGTAGCCAAACCCGCCGGCAGCGAAATCACGTTGCTTGACTTGGCTACGCAGCATTCGGGATTGCCGCGAATGCCGGACAACTTCCACCCCGCTGACAATAGCAATCCGTATGCCGACTATCGACCGGCAAATCTGTACGCGTTCCTGGCAAAGCACGGAGTTGTGAAGCCAGCGGACGCCACCTTCCTTTATAGCAACCTTGGTTTTGGACTTCTCGGGCAGGCCTTGGTTGACCGTGCTGACGTTTCGTATTCCGAGTTGCTTCAGAATGAGATTACCGGCCCACTTGGGATGAAGGATACAGTGGTCGCGCTTTCGGCCGAACAGCAGCTCAGGTTCATCACAGGCCACGATGCTGCGCACCATCCTGCCCATGCCTGGGACCTGGATGCATTGGCCGGGGCGGGAGCGATTCGTTCAACCGCCGACGACATGCTTACGTACTTGCAGGCCAACCTGCATCCGGACAAGCTGCCTTCCGCGGCCACCCGGACGCCGAGTGGTAAGACACTCCCGGCGGCGCTTGCCCAATCTCATGAGCTTCGCGCCGACGCCTTGCCTGGCATGCGTATTGCGCTTGCGTGGCTGTACGTAGCCGCTACCGGCAGCTACTGGCACAACGGCGGAACAGGCGGATACAGCAGCTTCGCATTCTTCAATCCCAAAGCCGATTATGCGGTGGTCGTTTTGATGAACACATCCGGACAATTTGCTGATCGTCTGGGTCATCATATCGCCGAGAGATTGGCCGGCAAACCCGCTGTCTCACTCGGCGACGACAACGACCACGATTCACAATTGGCAGTGGCGTTCAATGAGGGTGCGGCTTACTTCGCTAAAGGCGATTACGAGCAGGCGATTCAGAGCTTCAACGAGGTCCTTCGCCTGAATCCCAACACTCCGCTGGCGCTTCTGAATCGGGGACTGGCAAATCTCTATGCTGGTCACTACTCTGAGGCGCAACACGATTTCAGCCGGTACTTGCAGCTTGATCCGACCGATCCCTACCGCGTTATCTGGCTCTATCTGTCGCGCGCGAAGGCGGGAACGGATGGGAAAGATGAACTGAAAACCAATGCAGCAGCCTTGAATTTGTCGAACTGGCCTGGCCCCGTGATCCAACTCTATCTTGGCCAAAGCGCGCCGGAGGAGGTTTTGCGGGCAGCCGGTAGTGACAGCGATCAAAAGTGTGAATATAGCTTCTACGTTGGAGAGTATCGCGCTCTGCGTGGCGAACGCCCCGAAGCCCTCGCTCTTTTTCGCAGCGCCAGCGACGCATGCCCCAAGGACTTCGTTGAATACATTCCGTCCCTCATAGAACTGAAGGATTTGGAGAAGAAGAGTAAATAGATCAATATCAAGGGCCGGAGCGCTTCGCAGCCCCGCCTGCCGACCAGTGTTCAAGGGTGGACGTATTCCGCTAAAGCTGGACAATCACCTGGCTGAAGATCGTTCGTCGAGCGTCCCGAAACGTTTGATTGCAAGAATTTACCCAGTTGGCGGCGTGGCTCTGCAGTTGCGCTTGGACTATGTGATTCTCTGAGGCACTGGAGGACGATGTGCACACCCTGTTGCAGGATTTGAGGTTTGCCGTTCGCCAGATGCGCCGCTCGCCCGGCTTTGCCGTCACTGCCGTCCTCATCCTGGCGCTGGGGATCGCCGCCAATGTCATCGTTTTCGGGGTACTACAGGCTTTGATCCTGCGACCGCTGGATGTGCCGCATCCAGACCGGGTGATGACGCTCGCGCACACGGACCAGCCCTATCCGGTCTTTTCCTATCCCGAAGTGCGCGACGTGCGCGATGACAATACGGTGTTTTCCGCGGTTGCCGCTTTTGATCCAAGCGGTCTCGGCCTAGAGGCCGACGGGGTTGCGCGGCCAGTCCTGGGATACTACGTAAGCGGGCAATACTTCGAGGTGGCCGCCATCAAGCCGTTCCTCGGCCGTCTGCTGCAGCGCGCCGATGACCAACGCCCGGGCGCCTCACAAGCTGCCGTGCTTTCCTGGCCGGCATGGAAGAGTTATTTTGGCGCAGACCCCAATATTGTGGGAAAGACGGTCCGCATCAACAAGCATCCGTACACCATTGTCGGCGTCACGCCGGAAGGCTTCTACGGGACCGAAAGATGGTTGCAGCCCGACGTTTTCGTTTCGCTGGCGAATGAAGCGTCGCTGTCAGGGATCGACTTTCTTGAGTTG
Organism: uncultured Acidobacteriaceae bacterium; assembly: GCA_963821995.1. Classification (GTDB taxonomy): domain Bacteria; phylum Acidobacteriota; class Terriglobia; order Terriglobales; family Acidobacteriaceae; genus Bog-257. The sequence goes on from CAWGFZ010000002.1 coordinate 95,138, forward strand.
CGTGGCACTGAAACTGTCCTGTCGATTGTGCGCATCAAGGAAGGGGTCACATTGGCCCAGGTTCAAGCCAACCTCAACACCATCGCCGCCCGCCTCAAGCGCCAGTACCCTAAGGAGGAAGAGAAGCTGGGATTCAAGCTGAGTCGCCCTGGACTGATAGGCGACTACGGCGGAGGGGCGGTGCGCGGTTTTCTGGCTGGCCTGATGGGCCTGGCAGGTATCGTTCTGCTCGCCGCCTGCGCCAATCTCGGCGGCCTGTTCGCAGCGCGTACGGCAGACCGCACTCGCGAGATTGCCATCCGCATGGCCATTGGATCGAGCCGTTGGCGCGTAACCCGCCAGGTGCTGGTCGAGGCGCTTGTGATTTCGATTCTTGGTGGCGCAGCCGCCTGCGGTTTAACGTGGATGGCCCTCACCGCGCTGTCTGCCTGGCGTCCGCCCACCTCACTTCCAGTGAGGTTCTCCGTGATGCCGCAGCCATCGTTGATCTTGATAGCGGTGCTGATCTCGGTTCTCGCCGGCATCCTGTTTGGGGTGATACCGCTGCGGCAGATCTTCAAGACCGATCCGAACGATGCTATCAAGAGCGGCGGAAGCCAATCTTCTGCCGGGTGCCGCTGGGCGCTGCGCGATGTCCTGCTGGCAGCACAGATGGCGCTTTGCTTGGTCACCGTCACCGCGGCTTTTGTGTCGTTGCGTGGCCTGGGCAAAGCGCTGACCGTGAACCTGGGCTTCAATCCGAAGAATGCTCTGCTGACAAATTTCGATCTCAGCCAGGGTGGCTATTCGAACGCCGACGCTGGTCATTTTCAGCGCCAGCTCCTGGAGAAAGTATCGCAGCTCCCGGGCGTGGAAGCGGCGGGCTACGCCAATGGCACCCCCCTCTCCAGTAACCTTTATACTGGGGTATTTTCTCAACAAACTACCGATTTCAGACCCTCGAACGTGGCTTTTCTCGCTTACCGTTATGACATCTCGCCGGGATATTTGACCGCGGCTGGAACACCCCTGCTCGAGGGACGCGATGTAAGCTTTACCGACACTGCGAAAACGCCTCGGGTTGCTATTGTGAATCAGGAGTTTGCCCGGCGCCTGTTTCACAGCGAGCACGCTGTCGGTCGCTATTTCAAGCTCGGCACATTCAAGAACGTCTCGGACGGCCCGCTCCAGATTGTGTCGGTTCAGATCGTGGGCATTGTGGCAGATGGAAAATACTCCGATCTCAGTGAAGAGCCCCAAGCCGCAGAGTTCGTGCCGATCGCCCAGGAGGCAATCACTAATAATACATCTCTCGTCATCCGGAGCCGGCGCGACTCGGCCGATATGGTGGCCACGGTTCGCAAAGTGCTCCGCGACCTCGACCCTGCGGTTCCGATCATCGAGTCGGGCGACTGGAGCAGCCAGCTTGCCCCCGAGCTCATTCCCGCCCAGACGGCTACAGTCGCCCTAGGCCTGATCGGCGCGTTCGGATTACTGCTGTCGATCACCGGTACCTTCGGGCTCGCCTCCTACACCATCAGCAAACGAACCCGCGAACTGAGCATTCGAGTCGCTCTCGGTGCCCAGGCGAAGCAGGTTCTCTCGGCTGCGCTCGGTCGTATGCTGATCCTGCTCGCCAGCGGGTCAGTCATTGGGTTGCTGCTCGGGGTCGCCGCGAGCCGGGTACTCAAGCACGTTGTCTACCAGGCATCGGCACGGGACCCATTTGTACTTACTGCTGTCGTATTTACGATGCTGCTTACCAGCGCGCTTTCTGTAGCTGGGCCGGTGCGGCGCGCCCTGCATCTCGATCCGGCTGACCTGCTTCGTCAAGAGTAGAGTTGTGCGTGGCCCGGCGCTTCGGAGCAGTCGCAATATTCTGGGACGTTTGCGATCTACAGGCGGACAAGTCTGCTAAAGCAGAGCGGCCTCCACAGCGCCATGCTGCTCGGGCCGCAGCTGCAACATTGCTGAAGCGCTCCAACTACTCTGCTACTGCCCGACCACGAACAGGTTCCCGTCGTTCTGGCTGTAGACCTTGGATGCAATCCTCCCGCGCGCGCAGCAACTTCGAGTGGTACTGTGCGAATTGGAGCGCCTGCGTCACCATGCCGGTGCGATCGCGGCCATCTGCGAATCCACGGCGCTGGCCGTTTCCGCCGCGCACGCTGCCATCATCGAGGAGCAGTTGCTAAGGGTTTCCTGTGTATTCAGCGGACATCGCTATCTTTTTGGGCTTAACGTTCCCGGCGGACTGAGTCGCGATTTCGATAAGCAAGCATGTACGGACCTGCTCGCGGCTGTCCAAAAAACGAAATCGGAGCTGTTGGAGCTGGAAGACCGCCTGCGCTACAGCAGCAGCTTTCTCGACCGCCTTGAGGATGTCGGCGCTATTGACGCGGATGATGCCCGCGATTTGAACCTGGTCGGGCCAGTAGGCCGTGCCTCGGGACAAAATAACGATTTGCGCCGCGCCTGTCCTTATTCAGGCTACCAGCACTATGACTTCCAGATTCCGTCTGAGAGTGAGGGAGACGGCTACGCCAGGCTGCGGGTGTTGTTCGCTGAAGCAGTCCAATCGGTGAAGCTGATTCAGCAAGCTATTTATGCCTTGCAGCCGGGGGCGGTGCGTGCTGTTTGCGATCCGATTCGCGCAGGAGCTTCTCTGGGTTGGGTGGAAGCGCCACGGGAAGCCGAGAAGTTCGTCCATTTTGCCTGCGGTCAGACTCCAGCTCGTCAGGCTACTTGAGAAAAGGCGGGCTTTGCCTAGGACGTGCCGGCAAGAGTGTTGAGTTCTTCATGCAACTTGCGCAGCCGCTCGAGTTCGCTGGCGACCGCGTTTGTACCGGCCGCCATCACCTCTCTGGCATTGGTTAGGGCTTGCTCGGCTGTCGCGCTGACCTCCCGGAGTAGCTTCCGCACATCGGATTCGAGTCGAAGCCGGCTGTCCACTACGCGCTGCTCCGCGTCCCCTTGGACGCGGGAAGCATTGGTGTCCAGTAGCGTCTCCAGAAAACGTTCCGCATCTTTTCGGAACCAGCGCCGGATGTGAAGTACCCCCATTGCGACATCTGTGCAATACAGCAGCGGGGAAGCCGGTTGCGCGATGGTGATCATGTCTTGGAAGTAAAAACGTGACCGCGTGCGAAAACCCTGCCCGGCATCCAGCGACTTGGGTAAATGAGCGAAATCAGCGGACTGCTCCTCGGAAATCCTTTGCAGCAGTCCGTTCACAAGATTCACGAAGCGCTGCGTGACCGAAGTATAGAGTTCTTCAGCATGGGTCTCTTCGCCGTCCAGCCAAGGCATCACGTGCCGTCTCGCAACGCCTTGGGCGATCACCATCAGTTCTCTCCGCAGTGCGGGGCCGAAGGTCGTATTCACCGAGCGTATTTCCTGCTGCAATTCCTGGAAGGCGGCGGGGAACACCTCGCGTAAGAATTGCTTGCGTCGCGCCAGGAGAACATTGGAAAGCCGCATCTGCTCGGCAGAAAACAGCGCTCCGAGATCACGCAGCGATTGTTCGGCCTGGCTGACCGTCTGGCGAAGATGGGCAATACGCTGCTCCGAATTGGCAATTGGTTCAGTTAGCGCACGAACGCGCTCCTCAACCGAGCGCCGCACGGAATCAGAGAACCGACGCACCCCGCGCTCGGCGGCTGACCGGGTCATGTCCTGCCCTGACTTGCTGGCTAGTCGCTGCAAGTCTTCTGTCAGCGCCTCCCAATCGTCATTGTTGCCGGAACGCTTCAACCGGTTGAGCGCGCTCACTTCGTAAATGCGTTCCACAGGTTTGTTCAGGCGCGTCGCCAGCATCTTTGTCGCAAAGGCCGCCGCCTGCTGCCGTTCGTGTAGCGACACCCGGTCCATCTTGTTAAGCACGACAAAGATGTGGTCCACATTGGCCCCTACCGCTTCGATCAGCGCCAGTTCTTCACCGGAGATCGGAGGGTCGGCGCCGACGACCAGAATGGCGGCGTCGATCTGCGGGATGAAATCCTTTGTGGTTTCGGTGTTGCCAGAAAACACAGATCCGATGCCGGGAGTATCCACCAGGCACATTCCCGAAGCCAGCAAGGGCGAGGTGAGGAATGCCTCAACGCCTTCCACTCGCTTCCTGTTCTCCGGATTCAGTTCCTCGGAGACATACTGGCCGAGATCCTCGGGATGAATCGTCTTGGACTTGCCGTCGATCAAAACCCGCGCCGTCCTCTGCGTTCCATAGCGCAGCACCGTGGGAACGGTCGTGACTGGCACGACTCCGGTGGGAAGTATCTCTTCCCCTACCAGGGCGTCCAGCAAGGTAGATTTGCCACGTTTGAACTGACCCACACAGGCTACGAAGAAACGCCCTTCGTTGATTCTGGAGACAAGCTGACCGATGTCCTCAGCAGTCGGGCGCTCGCCCAAGCCCGCGGCGATTTGGGCCAGACGGGAGAGCGCCTGCGCGTCCGATGGCGCCGTTTGTTGGGCCGGATTCGACGCGGGTATGTTTTCTACGTTTTGCATCTGCGGCTCACTGCGGCAACGTTCACGAAACCCGATCATTCGCTTATCGTCGAAATTTTGTAGTCGATATAAAGCGGTGTGATCTTGATTTGGTTCTCGTGAAAATACTTGGGATCGCGTCCTAATCGAATCATCTTCAGCATGGCCCCAGGGTTTGCCGTCACTGTACTCGACCACTCTCGCCAGAAACTGCCCCAGATTGTCGGCCTCCAAACCTTCTTTCCGTGCGAAGGTTGCCGCAAATTGCTCCGCCACCTCCGGATCGAAGTTTCGCAGGACAAACTTGTCACTCCGATCAGCGAACAGCGGCAGTACAAATCCCACATCCTCCATGTGCGCCGAACGCGCAACCGCGACGACGGGCACCGAACAGTTCAGCATCAGTTCACGAATCGATGCGGCCAACGCCTGGGACGGCCGCATGAGGTGATCGAGCACGACGATATACTTGGAGTTACGGAGAGCGTCTCTGACCAGTCCCTTAAGCGACATGGCGCTTTTAGCCTGTAGAGACGCTGATCCGTTGGAGAAAGATTTTGCGAATACCGGATGCCGTGCGGCCAGAAGCAATTCCGCCAAATTCCGGAACAGCGCCTGCGGCGTTGGATTGCTGCGACTGTAGAGAATGTCTGGACAATCCGGCAGCGCCGCGGATAATAGCAGCGTCTTGCCAACGCCCGCTGGTCCGTGCAACAGGAATGAGCGCCGTTGCGCCAGGCGCTGACGTAAGTGTTCCAGTTCTTCAGCGCGGCCGAAGATGCTCGCCGAGCATCAGGCCTGGTTCTGGCCGGAGCCGGCAGACCGCGTTCGAATGCGCCGTCACGGCTGGGATCTCCGCCCTTCCTGGTGCACGTACTTGATCACTTCCACATCCGACATTGCGATCAATCCCTCCTGCACCATTTCATCCAGCACCGGAATAAGCCGCTGGATGTTCTCTGCCGTATCAATGATCTGCACCAGAATCGGAGCGTCGGCCGAGAAGTGCAGCATGATGAGATCGGCGAATCATCGTGCTCGCGCCATATCCCTCGAATTCCTCGATACACGGTCGCTCCGGCGATGTCCAACTTGCGACAGCGCTCCACGATAGCTTCATACAGCGGCTTGCCTTCCCATTGGTCATCCTCGCCGAAGTGAATACGAAGCATCTTGGCCTTACCCTCAAGTTTCATCTCTGCGCCTCCTCTTCGTCCGGCAACGGCTGTGCATGGGAGTACTTGATAATGTCGACATCGGAAAGCACTACCAGGCCTTGCAGCACCATCTGGTCAAGGACAGGGATGAGTGTGCGCAGCTTCTCTTCGCTATCGACAACGGTTAGCAGGATCGGAGCGTCGTGCGACAGGTTCAAAGTTGAATCTTTGTGCATGCGCCGATTCGCGCCGTAGCCGAGTATGCCCCGATAAACCGTGACGCCGGCTATGTCATTCGCCCGGAAAGCCTGTACCAGAGCTTGGTGCAGGGGTTTGCCATTCCACTTGTCGTGCTCCCCGATCAATATCCGCATCATTTTGGCCTGCGCCTGTAGCTTGGCGGGTTGGGTTTCCGGCTGCGACTTCTTGCCCGGAGGAATAGGTCGTATAACGTTCGTATCGTGAACCTCGATAATGCCGTGGCAGGCCATCTCTGCCAGCTTGGGCAGGACCTCTTGCACCCGGTCAGGGCTTTCAAGAAACTCGATTTTGATTGGCATCTGGTCGGAAAGGTCAACCAGTCGGCTGGTGTGCAGTTTGTGATCGGTACCGAAACCAGCGACCCCTCGCACGACGGTTGCATCCGAAATACCGCGGAAGAACAGGTAGTCAAGAATTGCGGCATAGCAAGCCGTGCCGTGATAGGTTTGGCCTTCCATCACGTAAACGGTCACCTTCTTAGCGGGTCCCGTGTTTAGCATTTGCCCTCCTATCGCGTAAGGCCGCGCTGCGATACCAGAAACTCGGTCATGTGGCCGAGAACGCCGCCACCCCCTGTGTCTCCTCGCTTGATCCGGGTCTCAAATTCCGTCAACTGCCTTGCAAGCTCATCCTGATTACTGGTCAGCATCTGGCGGACTGCCTGAGCATGCTCCGGAGGAAGTACCTTCATTAACCTGCGGCCGTGGAGAAGACATAAGGTACCGAACTGCGTTACCCAGTTTCGAAACCTCTCGTGTTTTAGCTCTCGCGAGTATTCGGCCAACTTTTCGTTCTCGTGCTCGCGAATCGTTACACACCAGTGACAAGGGTGGAGCTCCATCGAGTCAGAATCGGATCGCGCTGAGGACTGCTCAAGCATGGCGCGCAAAACGGGTACCGCCTCCCTCGCAGGCGAGGCGTGAGCGAGCGACCAGGCGTGAAAGTTGCACAGAGTAGTGGCGGGATAGCGGCGGGGAGTCTCGACCATCATGTTCTGAAGGCTTCGCATTACGGTGCAAATAGGGCAGACTCCGCGGGCGAGCGCCTGAACAATCGAAGTATCTGGAGCTACGGGGACAAACTGTTCCTTCATACTAGTACCCGTCCTAGGAATGCCCCCGCCCAAACAGCTATAAATCCAATCACCAGGCTCAGTCCTACGTTGAGTACTCCCGTCATAACCTGACCATCCTGTATGGCACGGAGAGTCTCATACTCGAATGTCGAAAAAGTCGTATACGCGCCGATGAACCCAATGGGGATCAGATATCGCCAATAGGCGCTCGCGGTCGTCCTCGCCAGCAAGGTCAGGATCAATCCGATCAGGAATGAGCCACTCACGTTGATGACGAACGTACCCAAGGGAAAGCGGACGCCATAGCGGCTTCCGATGTAAGCTCCGAGCGCGTACCGGGCTGTTGCTCCAAGAAATCCGCCCACACCAACCGCGATATATTTCAGCAAAATCTACGTTCCTCTCTAACTCAGGCATAAATTCAGGAAGCCATTGCTTGATCGTTCGTCGCAAGTATCTCGGCAACGAACATCTTGGACAGTTTTTCCAGGTCCGACCTGACCTGGTCGGGATCGATGGTGGTCCGCTTCCGATCGAGCAGGAGCCGCTCTAATTGGGCGCGGTATCGATTGGCAATGCTGTCAAAACGGCGCTCCAGATCCGAGCCTGCATCGATCCCCCACGAGTACAACAAGCGAGAAAAGCTCTGCAGCGCCTCGTTTAACCCGCCTTCATACGATTGCAGGATGCTCCTTGCTGCGCGCAGCAGGAACCACCTGCCCAACTTTCCGAAAATTGACCGATTGACAAACTGGCTCTGTCGGTTCATGTGAAAAACTGGCATCTCAGCCAGTATCTGCAAATCCTCCTCGCTCGTCACATCTCTCGATCGCAGTAAAGTTGCTGCTTTCGATAGCTCGTGTTGCAGCATCTCTTTTACCCGCGACAGTTTTGTGCGGACCTCGCCGGCCAACTCGAGAGCCACTTCGGCTGCCGTGTTTCGCAGCACTTCAGCGCAGTCCACCTCCTGCTCTCTGTCCCAGAGATCGGCAACCGTTTCGGCCGCCTTCTGCATGATGAAGGAACGGAGCTGGGGGATCTCATCCTTTGTGCGCCGTAACTCCGCTTGAAACGTTTGCAGATGGCCGGCACTGCGCCGCAGCTCAAGATCGATTTCTTCCAATTGCACGCGATCGTCGCCCTCCGGGCTGTGATAAGAAACTTGTGTGTCCAGAGCGCAACGCACTGCACTTGCCAGCATTAGGGTTTTTCTCGCCAGCGACTCCTGAAGCAGGTTCTGTTTGCGTTCGTACAAGGGCGAGAGCTCTTCGGCGAACCACTGCTCCAGTAACTCCGCATGGCTTGGTATCACGCTTACAGCCCGGACAGGCAGCTCGGCGGTAAACTCGCTCTGCAATTGCCGCTTCACATAAGCGATCTGTTGCGCCAGGTCGGCGGGAGAAAGAAGATCCGCTTTGCTGACAAGCACGGTCGCGGCAGTGCCGGCCTGGGTCAACGCGCTGATGATTTTCAGGTCGTCCGGTGTGAGCGTTGAACCAGCGTCCACCAGCACGATACCGGCATCGCAGCGTGGCAGATACGAGAGCGTCTCCGCTGCCCCACGCGTCGCCAGCGACCCGACACCGGGCGTGTCCACAAAGATGATGCCTTCGCGCAGGCGCTCCGAAGGGTACAACACCAGAATCCTGCCCACCCGCTTCCGGTTCTCTGGATTTAGTCGTTCATCGACAAACGATGGCAGCTCGTCAATGCTATGCTCGGAAACTCCGAGACCTTCCTGCCAGACCCTAACCAGTGGCTTCTGCCCGTAGCTTATCCGCGTCGGCACCGCCGTGATGGGCGTAACCCCTACCGGCAGCAGATCGGCGCCAATCACATGATTCAGCAGTGAAGACTTCCCGCTGCTGACTCGTCCAAAGACCGCGATTTCGAGCGCCGTATCTTCGGCGCGATCGAGCAGCATGGTTATCGTCGGGCGAAATTCCGTGAATGCGTGACGGTCGATAATCTCCGCCAAGGTTTGCAAACCCGCAACGTTCCAGCCTTCCTTCGCCAGCTTCTCAACCCTTTCGCGCAGGTCGCCGACGTGGGGCTGGAGCACGAAGCGGGTCAACTCCTTGATCGCGGACTGCAACTCGGCGACGATCCCGTTCAGATCGGCGGCGCCCTTCTCAGAAACCGGGCCATAGCCGCGCATGTAGTGCGGTGCAAGTTCGGCAATGGCGATATCCACGAACGTGAGATTGACGTGAATGGAATGGACGACGGAGACGCGGGGCTTCTCCGGAGCCAGTGACTGCCCGGCTAACACTTGCAGAAGCTGGCCGCGAACCCTCGCAATGTAGTCTTCAACGGTTTTTCGTTGTACGGCTGTAATGTCGTTGACGTAGTTCGGGAAGACGGTTTTCGATGCGGCTGCATTGAGCGTCGCCTCCACATCGCCCAGCAGCTTGTCAATGTGTTTGCACGTGATCAGCAGGTGCTGGCGCTGGCTCGCGTTCAACGTGATGTGGTCGTCACGCAACCTGGTTCTCTCCGTTCTTCGTCTCCGTTCCCAACTTAAGGATCGCGATGTTCCGCCCCACTGTATAGCCAGCGTTGCCGATCGCAATACCGAGCAGTTCCATTGCCTCTCGCGTTTCCAGTGCCATTTTCCGGAATCGGGGATTGCATCTCGGATCATCTTCAAATCCAACGGCGTGGTCGTGATTGCCACGGATGACAATTTCCGCGCGAGATCGAAGGAGGGACACGACCTCGCGCGGATCTGGGCCGTAATCGACCAGATCGCCTAACACCCAAAGCTCATCTCCCCATTCGGGTAGCGCCATGAGCGCCTCGAGATTCGCATGGATATCGGAGATCACCACGATTTTCATGAACTGTCCTCACTTTTGACAGAGCTCATGATCAGACCCGAGCGAAAGCGTGAATTGCACGCTGAAAGGTTTCCGTTCTTTCGCCGCGCAGCTCATCACGTTATGCGAGCACGCTCACATTCGCCATGGAATGTCGGTCCTACTTGATGTCTTGGGAAAGCTTGCCGGAGAGAGATGACTCTGCGACAAGTTTCCCTCGTCAGGAGTCATCATCTGTCCAAGGCGGGACAGCGGTTATGGGTGAACTCCTTCACCCTTTATGCAGGTTGTACCTGTCTTTCATAGCCCACGGCCTCAAGTAAGTCAAGCCGCGACTGCCTAATCCGCATTATTCATGAACGCCGGGGACTCCATGGAAGGGGCGCGGCTTCAGCCGCGCCGTGACCCGCCAGCGCGCTGGGCTTTAGCCCCCGAGAAGATTTCCGCAGTCTGTTACGAAAGCGAGGTCCCTCCGTGGCTAAAGCCACAGCCAAGAAGCCCACTCTACGGCACGGCTGAAGCCGTGCCCCTTCGAAACGCCGGACCTTCATGAATAATCCAGGCTAAGCGATGAACTGAACTCAAGCGTAGTGCACAGAAACAGCGGACATTGCCGTTTGCGGAGCTTCTAAAGAATCCTGTCTATATCGGTCTGCAGCGATCAAAGAAATATGGCGAAAAGCAAGGCCTGTGGCGTCCAATTGTGCCCGAACGGACTTTCCGCGTTGTGCAGATGATTCTGTCTGGGAAAAAACCCACCGCAGCACCGCATTCGCGCAGGCATCCCCAATTTCCTTTGCGCGTCACGCTGCTATGCGACGGTTGTGGACAGCCTCTAACGGGTGGAAACGTCAAGAGCAGGGGCGAAAAAAAATACTCGTATTACTGGTGTCGAACCGCAGGATGCCGGGCAGTCAAGAACATGCCAGTTAGCAAGCTAGAGGCGGAGTTCGCGGAGTTTCTGCAGCGACTGCGAGCCACTCCAGATTTCGTCACCAAGTTTCTACCCGCGTTGGAAAAGGCGTGGAACGCCAGTGCCGTGGAACGGGCGGCATCGATACGCAAGGCGAAGGCGGAGTTGCAGGAGCAACGGGAACTCAAGAAGAGTCTCGTAAAGGCCCTGCTGAAGGGGATCATCGACAAACCGACATATGAGGAGATGAAGCAAGAAGCCGACGACCAGTGCGAGGGATTGGAAGCATGGCTTGGCCACCTCGGTTCAGAAGAAACCCGGTCGGTACTCTTTTGGACCTTCTCCCAGAATGTGCTGCTAGATGTATCGACGGCATGGATGCGGGGATTGTGGAACAGCGCCAGATGTTTCAAAGAGTCCTGTTTCCGGAGGGTCTGAGGTACTCCCAAACGGATGGAATTTTGAACCCCGATAAGCAGTGCTTGTTCAGTCAGTTAGAGGCGTTCATGTCCGATTACTTAAGTTTGGCGTCCCCGACGGGATTTGAACCCGTGTTACCGCCGTGAAAGGGCGATGTCCTAGGCCGGGCTAGACGACGGGGACGGCTGCAAGGCGGGATCGACGAATCATACTAGCAGGCGCTTCTAAACAGTGTCAAAGATCGACCGGTTCCCTGGCAGCCGGATCACTGCTACTCGCAGCCCGATCACTACTAACTTCCCAGCCGGATCTTTGCTGTTTCGCGACCTAGCCCGCGCAGGCATATTGCGCGGCCGTCGGCAACGTCAAGCAGCCGACGCTTTTGGAGTAGTGGGCCACTTTGAAGTTGTCTGTCCCGCTGCGCTGCATTCGAGGCCAGCGCTACCGGCGCCGGGGACATTGACAGATCGTTACGCAATTTCCAGCTTCGACCGCATCTTCTCGGCCAGATCGCGAACCGACTTGATCTTCTCGGCGACTTCCGGAGAGAGCGGGCCCTGGCGCAGCGCCAGTTCGGAATTCAACAGAATGCCGGTAAGCTCGCCGCGCAACTGGTTGCGCAGCACCCGCTCGGCGGCCCGCGTGGCCATCAGCTTTTCCTTCTGCGAGCGGCGCAGCGCCACCTGCACCTCGCGCACCACGCGATCGGCGCTGTGCAGGGCGAGGTTGATGTAGAGCGGCATGGCGATCCCGCAGCGGTTCAGCAGCCTGTCCAGCGCGCGAAAGTCCGCCTCCAGCAAGGACTGGTCGATGGCCAGGGCATCGTATTCCCTGGCTTCCATCCGGTTCAATGCCTGCGGCACCGATGTCGCCACATCGGTTTTGTGTCCCGTGCCCTGCTCCAGCGCGGCGGCGCACTCCCTGCCGCGCGAGGACGTGGTCAGTAGCAGAATCATGGCGTTCCTTTCTCTCGAAATGTCAGAGCGCACTTCACCCTCTGCCCGCGCGAAGTGCCGTCACTTCGCTTACAGGCGAGGCTTTCAGACCTTCAGCAGCAGCTCAGATTGCCGAGTTGTATTCCTTCAGTTTGCGATAGAGGGTGGTTTTTCCGATGCCCAGCCGGCGCGCCGCCTCCAGCTTGTCGCCGTCCAGCACCTGAATGGCATGCAGAATAGCCTGTTTTTCCAATTGCTCCAGCGAAGTTATCGCGGCTCCGTTGCGCGCCTCCTCCGCCGGCGCTGCCTGCGCCTCGGCGTCGCGTACCTGCGTGGGCAAGTCGGCGACGTGAATGGTGGGCAGAGAACACGTCGTGCAGGCGCGCTCAATCGAGTTTTCCAGCTCGCGGACATTGCCCGGCCAGTCATAATTCAACAACAGCCGCAAAGCATCGTCGGCAATGCTGTGCTGGATCTCCGTTGTCTTGTTGATCCGTTCCAGGAAGTTGCCGATCAGCAGCGGGATGTCCTGCTTGCGCTCGCGCAGGGGCGGAATCCGCAAGGTAAGAACGTTGAGCCGGAAGTAAAGGTCGCGACGAAAAGTTCCCTGACTCACGGCGGCGTCGAGATCGCGATTGGTGGCGGCAAGGATGCGCACGTTGATCGGCATCGACCGCGTACCGCCGACCGGCCGGATCTCCTTCTCCTGAATTGCCCGCAGCAACTTGGCTTGCAGGTCCACGGGCAGCTCGCCCACTTCGTCCAGGAAGATCGTGCCGCCTTCGGCCGTGGCCAGCAATCCTTCTTTCGATCGCACGGCGCCGGTGAAAGCTCCGCGCACATAGCCGAAGAGTTCGCTTTCGATCAGGCTGGGCACCAGCGACCCGCAGTCAACAGGAATAAACGGCTTGTCCTTGAACGGCCCAGCGTAGTGAATAGAGCGCGCCACCAGCTCTTTCCCGGTGCCGCTCTCGCCCAGGATCAGCACCGGATGGGTACTGTGGGCTGCCTTGGCGATGATGCGGTACAGCTTCTCCATCTCCGGCGAGTGGCCTACGAGCTGGCCAAAGCCCAGCTTAGACCGCAATTGCTCGCGCAGCAGCCGGTTCTCGGCGGTAAGCCTCAGGTGATTGGTGACCCGTTCCAGTTCCAGACGCAGTTCGTCATAGTTGAAAGGTTTGGTGATGTAGTCATAGGCGCCGAGCTTCATGGCCTGCACCGCCGACTGCACGCTGGCAAAGCCGGTCATCACGATAGTTACCGCTTCCGGCAATTGCTGTTTGATGTCCCGCAGAAGCTCGAGACCGTTGCCGCCGGGCAATCGGAGATCCAGCAGGATGACATCAGCGTTGCCGCCTTCCAGCAGTCGCGAGGCTTCATCCCGCGTTTCCGCGGTCTGGGTGCTAAACCCCAAGGAACGTGCGACATCACGACAGCACTCCCGCACGGATCGCTCGTCTTCCACAACCAACAGGTTCAACAGGTTGGTTTCAACCCTCTGTTCATTCGCCGGAACTGCTTCTGCTGCAATCACGTAAGTGCCCCCTGACGCCGGTGAAGGACGACCGGCACGGCTGGTTCCAGCCTAGTTACATCATCCCTTTTCGGGAAAAAGCTGCTAGTGCATGGCTCACACCTCGTTGTGAGCTTGCCGGGGAATGGTTGCGCTTCTCCGGAAGCGCCGGCCCGCAAGCTTTGCGGTTTCACCTTCTGGCCGGGTCTGGAACGTCGGCTTCATCAGCTTCATGGTGGTCGGTCGCAAGCCGCCGCGTCAGCCGGTTCAGTAACTCGCTGCCGCGCAGCGCATTCCGCTCCAGCTCTCGCACCGAGCGCTTCAGATGGCTGTACGGCGGCAGCTTCCACGCCAGCAGCTTTGCACTCGTCAGGACTCCGGTAATCAGGTTGGAAAGCTCGTGCAATAGCTCCTCGCAATCGCGGCACTGCAGCCGCCAGGGACGTAGCGCTTCCAAGCCACGCCCCTGGCCTGCACCGCAGGAGGAGACGATCGCTTCCGAATGCCCGCTGCCATTACCTGAATCGATTACCGCTTCTACCGAATTGGAAATCCGCGCTTCACCTTTGCCCAGTGTTTTCATCTCCGCAGCCGTTCTGAGTTATTGCATTCGCAGACGCTGATTGGAATAGCACGCACTTGACCAAAAGTATGGGCGCAGCTGAGTGCTGATAACAAGGCACTTGAGCCCCGCTCTTCTTAAGATCGAGCAGGCTTAGGTTTCAGTTTGGAACTGAAGAATCACCGCTTCCCCGCAAAGGTAAAGAAACAAAACAGGGTTGCTATGATTCCCCGCGCGGGATGGGTTGGTGGCGAAATGTCCGATACGGGAATGACACTCGGGTCGCAGTTTTGCCCAGATTAGAAAACGATTAGAAAGGAACCAGGGAAGGCTCTTCGCCTTCCCCTTTTAGTCTACAACGGTAGCTCTGAATTACTGGCGATTGGCAGCTTCGGACCCCGGACCTGCCTTTGCAGCTTCAGAAGAAGCTCCGCCCTCACTGGATTGCTGCAGCAACAAACCGTTGTAGGAAGACTCTGCCAGCAATCTGCCCTGGTAATCCAAGGCCGCTCGAATAGACACACCGGCATCCGGCGTGTGCTGCCAGCTTTGGCCGTTATCCTTGCTCTCGTAAACGGTATGGGCATAGAGCGCCGTAGCCAGCAGCCGTTGCCCGGCTGGGTCGCCCCTGACGGCAAGGACATTGCGCGCCGGCAGTCCACCGAGGACATGCTCCCAGGTGTTGCCGCCATCGGTCGAGTGCAGCGCGCCTTCGCGCGTGGCCAGCCACAACGAGCCATCTGGCACCAGCGTCAGGTTGTAGAGCCCGGTCACGTACTGCGGGTAGATGATGGCAGCCCATGATTTCCCTTCATCATGCGACAGGAATGCGCGCTTGGGAGTTATCAGGCTCAGCGTGTTGTCGGGGAAGCGGTTGATGGCGATGAAGTCGTTCTCGCCTTCGATCATGGTGCCGTACCACTTACGGCCACGGTCGACGCTTACGAACAGGCCTTGGTTGGTGGCCGCGTACCAAGTATCGCCAGAAACTTCAAAGGCCCGAATGCGTGGTGTCTCCTCCAGTGGAATCGGATGCTCCACCAGAACCGTCCTGTGCGTTGCGGCCGCGCTTCTTGAGCGCGAAGCCGAAGACTTATGGACCTTGGGCCGCGATTCAGCTGCGGTTTTCTCCTCTGGCGCCGGCAGAGGCCCGCGAATCATGGTTGCCGGATGCCACTCTTCCTCGACCGAGCTCAGATAGAAAATCCCGTGGTTGGTGCCGGCGAAGATGTCGCCGTCGGCGACCTGCTGGAGGCTCAGGATGTCGCGATCATCGAGGCCGCGGTTCGATTGCCTCCAGTTCAGCCCGCCATCGTCGGAGAAGAAGAAGCCGCCCAGGTCCTTATCGTTAACCACGCCCACGTAAATTTTGTTGGGGTTCTTGTTATCGACCACCACGCCGCCGACCACGCGATGCGCGAACCCGCGGTTGGAAGTTTCGTAATGAGCGAAGCCGTCCTGGCTGGCCAGGACGCCGCCGCGGTCGGTTGCCACCAGCACGTGGTCGGGATTGCGGGGATCGATCAATACATCGTTGACGATGACGGAATTATCGGTCACCAGCTTCCACTTATCGCCACCATCCAGTGTCTTCCACAGACCGCCCGTGGTTCCGGCATACACGATCGACGGCCGTTGCGGGTCCTGCTTCAACACCCGAGTGCGCGTCGCCCAGTGTGGCAAGGCCAGAGAGAGGCGATGAAAGTATTCGGCCTTGTTGAGACTCTTGTACATTCCCGAGCAGGCGCTGGCGTAAACCACGGAAGGAGTCTTGGGATCGACGATGATGCTGAACATGTCGGAGTCGAAGGCAATGCCTTTGCTGATGCTATGCCAGGTCGCACCGCCATCGTCGGTCTTCCACGGCAGATGCCACGTGCCCGCATAGATTATGTTCGGGTCCTGGGGATCGATCGCCAGCGACTCGATGTTCTTGATCTCGGCGTGGTTCTCCGGCGAGATGCGCTCCCACGTCTGACCGCCATCGCGTGAGCGGAAGACACCGTCGAGCGCGCCGATTACCAGAAGATTCGGATCGCTCGGGGCCATCACCATGGCGCGAATTGATTTGCCGTGGACGCCGGGCAAAGCGCGCCAGGTGCGGCCCGCATCGTCGGAGCGAAATACGTCCCCTTCATTGGCGTTGAACAGACTCCAGCCCGCAACGTAGATCGTTGCCGGGTGTGCAGGACCGAAGATGATGTGGTCGAGAACGTAATCGTCTTCCGGGCCGAGGTGTGCGAACACCGACCAGGATGCTCCGCCGTCCTGCGACTGGAACATCTGTCCGGCGCTGGTGCCGAGCAGAATGTGGCTCGGATTCGCCGGGTCGTAGGCGAGACTGCGGACGTCACCGCCCTCCGGTCCGATCAGCCGCCAATCGGAAGCCATCATCCCGACGGTAGAGAGAAGAACGAAACAGAAGAGAAATTTGAACCAGGTGAAAGCAGTTCTGCGCATATGCCTGAGCCCAAGAAAATGATTTTGACGTCTCCTCCATCATAGCGTGCGCCGCCCGGCAGGCCAGCCGGCAAATCACTAAGCCTCAAGCCTCTTAAGTGCCACTCTAGTGGTTACGAAATGGCTACAAAAAACTGCCGAAACAGCGGCCCTTCTCGACTTCAGAAGTTGCTATGAGACAGGATGCAGCACGTGCCGTCTGCCGTTGCAAACAGCGCCGCGTAAGGTTCCTTTCCCGTTATGGCGGCTGGACGAAAAAACCGGTGAGAGCTTTGCGCTCTCACCGGCACAGAGTTCCAGCCAAGGAACGTTATTGTTGCGGTGTCGCCGCTGGCTTGGCGGCAGCCTTCTTGTGATGGTGCACCGGAGCAGCCGCCGGCTTTGGTTTCGGATAGGCGTTCTCGCTCGGCTTCACCACCGATTCGTCAACCGCCGTTGTGTTCTGCAGATCGGCGCACTTGCTCTCGTCAGCTCCCTGCGGCACCCAGATGATATCGGCCACCTTCTGCTGGCCGGTACCCTGGAGGACGCTGATCCGGCTGGGATCAATGCCCTGCTGCTGCACCAGGTAAGCCTTCGCGTTCACTGCACGCTGCGCTGCCAGGTTCATCGCATGACGCTTCTTGCCCTTGCCTTCCATCGGCGCCTTATCGCCGTCGGCGTAACCGACGATTTCGATCTTGGCGTTGGGATCCGACTTCAGACGGCTGGCAATGTCGTCCAAGATGGCCTTCGCAGTGTTATCCACGCGCCACGGTCTCTTCAGATCCGGGAACTGGATGGAAGCGGCCTTGCTGCAGGTCGCCGGCGGCGGCGGCACTTCCACGTTCACCGTGCAGGTGCCGTTACCCGACAGATTGCGGGCGTCGGTGGCCGTGACCGTTACCGTTACCGGACCAGCGCTCAAGCCAGCCGTATCCAAAGTTGCCGTCGTACCGGTGCCGCTGATCCTGCCGGCGGTCGTGGTGTACGAGTAGCTGCTGATCTGGGCGTTATCCGGGCTGGTCGCTGTAGCCGTGATGGTCGACGGGCTACCCGACTGCACCGTGCTCGGGTTGGTTGAGCAGCTCGCCTGCGGCGGATTCATCGGCTTCGCCTTCACCGTGAAGCTGGCCGAGCAAGTCGCCGAGACGCTCTTCCTCGTCTTGGGATCGCTGACGCTGGCGCTAGCGGTATAGCTGCCGGCCGCTACGCCTGTGGTATCGATCCGGGCGGACTGCTTGTCGGTGGCGTCCAGCTTGCCGCCAGTGCTTGTCCACGCGTAAACGACCGTATGCTTTGGATTGAAGTTGGTCGCCGTTGCCGTCACCGTGACCGGTTCGCCCTCTGTCACTCCTGCCGGCTGAACTGTACAAGTCGCCGTCATCGAAGGCACGTAGTAATTGCCCAATCCAAACACCAGGCCGGCCGAAAGGCGGATGCTGTTCCACTGTTTCGACGAGACCTGGAAAATCTGATTGTAGTTGCTGTAGATGTAATCAACCTGGGCAACGCGGATCGCCAGACTGGGATCGTGGCCTCCGATTGACCCGTGCCAGACGTTCAAATCGAAACCGCCGCCCGCTCCCAGCGCCGCATTCCACTGGGCGATATAGGTAGGCGCGTCTTGTTTGATCGCCCCGGCAAAAATCCGGAAGAATGGGGAGAAGGTGTCGCTATGGTACTTGTACTGCAACCCAGCCAAGGCGTAATCAATTGACTGATTAGGTACGCCCCAGTGCTCGCTGCCGTCGAGCAGGACACCCAGATTATGTTGGAAGGGAAGGTACCAGACGATGGACTCATCCACACCATCGGTATGGTCCGTGGTCGGCTGGCCGTAGTCATAATGCCCGGCTGGATGCAGCCAGGAATATCCAGCGTAAACTTCAGCCTGCGGCTGGATCGCAACTTGCGCCGCGGCAAACGTGCCCCCTAGGCACAACATAACAGCGAACGCAATCGTTATCGCAATACGTTGTCTCGGGACTCCTATACGAGAAGACATTCTTATCCTCCGGAACTCAACACTACCGTGAGCAAAATGGAACCCAGCTCGGTTTGTACAAGTGCAGGGATGGACCTGCTTCGCAACAGCACGCCATTGTACCGCAACAGCCGAGATTAACAAAACATTCATCGTCAATCTCTTACTTCCTGCCGCACCACTGTTTACTGATTTTGTACCCGCAGGAGTATCTGGCTTCCCGACTCCAGCTTCACCTGTTTGCCGCCGGAAGTCAGCGTCGAGCTCGGGCCCATCTCCAGGCCGTGTATGCCCACAACTCCAGTGGTATCAAGCGGGAGTTCTCCCGAAGTTTGTTGGCCTCGCGATGAGGGAGATGGTTGCGGGCCTCCAGACGCAGATCCAGGAAAACTCGACGGTGGCGGGGCGAGCCCGCCAGGAGGAGCTGCTCCACCCATTGGCCCGTGAGCTCCGGTAGTCGGAGTCGGCGATGGGCTGCCCATTGCCGTGGGCCCCGGTGCAAAATTCGGGGGCGGCCCCACTGCTTGAATATTCGCTTTCAGCGGAATGCTCTTGCCGTCCTTCAAGACGAATTGGTCAAACACGATGCCCAGCGACGACTGAGCATCTCCTTTGGCTCGCGATGACGCCTCAGTCACGTGACCCGTAACGCGGGAGCCACGCGGGATGATGGTGCCATCCGGCGCGCGCAGCTCGACCGTGATCTTCGCCTCTATCGGATCGCCGGCCTTGAGCTTTCTCGAGTCCAGCGACTTCGACAATTGCACCGGGATCACGTCCGACTGCTGGTTAGCGCCGGCGGGAGCGGAGGACGCCTGCAGCAAAATGAAATCGGTCGCCGACCACGAAACCGGATGGCCGGCCGAACCGAAGCCAACGAAGACAGCGGTCAGCACGAAAGCAGCGATTGCTATAACACGTGTCATCACAACTCTCCTTGCTGAGAACATTGTAAGGCAGCGGCAGGGGCTTCGGCTTGGCTTCGGCAATCTGGGGCTCTCCCGCAAAAATGGCTCAGAAATGGTACCTTATTGGCAAGCTCCGAAGCGCCCTCTTTGCCGGCGGCATCAAACGATTTGGCCCGCGGCTGCTTCGCGTGCAAAGGTCCGTATTAAATTCGGCAACACCAATGCATCGGTCGCAGGCGCGAGGCACTTTCTGTTATGACCCAGGAAAAAATTCTAATCGTTGAAGATGAGGAGAATGAGCGGACCGGATTGGCCGAGCTCGTGCGTGCCTGGGGCTATGATGCCGAGACCGCCAGTGACGGGGTCGAAGCTCTGGAAACGGTTGAGCGCTGGAATCCGGGCATCGTAATTACCGACCTGCGCATGCCGCGCATGGATGGCATGCAACTGCTCGAGCATATTACTGCGCAGCCTCATCAGGTCGCAGTCATCCTGCTCACCGCGCAAGGCAGCATCGACGCGGCAGTCAGTGCAATGAAATCCGGGGCCTTCGATTTCATCGAGAAGCCGGTGAATCCCACGCGTCTGCGCAACATTCTGCAGAACGCTTTGCGCTTGCGGGGCACCGAGCGCGAACTGGAAGCGAGCCGGCGCAAGCTGCGCGACATCGGCGTGCTGGGCTCGCTCGTGGGCCCATCCAAACGTATGCAGGAGGTGTTTCGTCTGATCGAAATGGTTGCGCCCAGCACCGCCTCGGTGCTCATCACCGGCGAAAGCGGCACCGGCAAGGAGTTAGTGGCGCGCACCATCCACTCGCTGAGCCCACGCAAGGGGAAACCATTCGTTGCCATTAATTGCGCCGCCATCCCCGAGACCCTGATCGAGAGCGAAATCTTCGGCCACGAAAAGGGCGCGTTCACCGGCGCGCTGGAGCGCCGCATCGGATGTTTCGAACTTGCCGAAGGCGGCACCTTACTGTTGGACGAGATCGGCGAAATGCCCATCGCTACTCAGGCCAAACTGCTGCGCGTGCTGGAAGACCGCAAGCTACGCCGCTTGGGCAGCAAGAGCGAAACCGCGGTGGATGTGCGCGTCCTCACCGCGACCAACAAAGTTCCGGAAGAAGCCGTCGCCAAAGGCGAGTTGCGCAACGATCTCTTCTATCGCCTGAATGTCTTTAATATTCAGCTTCCTCCGCTGCGCGAACACAAGGAAGATATGGCCGCCCTGGTTGAGGCTCTGCTGGCCGAGATGAACCAGAAGCACAACCGCAAGGTGGCCGCCATTAGCGAGCCGGTGGCGAGCGCGTTTCAGTCCTACGCCTGGCCGGGCAATGTGCGCGAATTGCGCAATACGCTGGAGCGGGCGGTCATCATGTGTGACGGATCGGTGATCGAGACCAAGCACTTGCCGCCGGGGTTCGGTCAGGTTATTCCGCGCGCTCCGGTGCAAGAGGCCAATGCCGTGCGTTTGGGAGTCGGCACTACGGTCGACGAAGCCGAGCGCCTGCTCATCCTGAAAACTCTCGAAGCCACAAACAACAACAAGACGCGCGCCGCCGAAATCTTAGGCATCAGCCTCAAGACGCTGCACAACAAGCTGAAGGAATACGGCGCACAAGGCGCCGCCGAGGCCGACGCCGCAGCAAGTTGAGAGAGGCCGCTTCTCGCTGTTCGCTCTTCCCTTCTTGCTTTTCGTTGCTGGCTGTTCGATTGGTGAGTGGCTGCGCACGCCCTCTGGCGAAGAGCGAAAGGCGAATCGCGATCCGCCGATTGCGAATTCCCGTTTCCCGCCTGTACAATCGTCTTGCTCCTGAACAGCGAGTTCTTCTCGCATCCACCCGTGCCGAAGTGGCGGAATTGGCAGACGCGCATGGTTCAGGTCCATGTACCCGCAAGGGTGTGGGGGTTCGAGTCCCTTCTTCGGCACCAAGAAGCGCAGCACCAGCGCGAACTCTGACGATGCCTCGTCCACGATTCTCACATCGAAATTCCTTTTTTCGACACCGGCGCTGTAGAGCGTGTATGACATCACTGACAGTAAATAACAACCAGCGCGCGGGTGCCTGTAGATGATCAAGACGTTGTTCCGGAATCGGAGCGGCTGATGGGCGGCCTGTAGTTGAGGCTACCATGGGGGCGGACACGGTTGTAGTAGTCGGTCCAAGGCTGCAGATAGGCGTCCCTTTGCTCGGAGTCGGACCAGTGCTGAGCATAAGCCCACTCGCGCAGGGCGGTCTGAATGAAACGCTCGGCCTTGCCGTTGGTTCTGGGGGTATAGGGCCTGGTACGGTGATGCTTGATGTGCATCGTCTGACAAGCCTGACGGAACTGATGGGAGCGGTAGCTGGAGCCGTTGTCGGTGAGCAGAGCGCGCACGCCGATGCCGTGGGTGGCGAAGAAGTCGGTGGCCGCGGCGAGGAAAGCGACGGTGGTTTCGGCTTTTTGATCGGGCAGCATCTGGGTAAAGGCCAGGCGCGAGTGATCGTCGACGGCCACATGCAAAGCCAGGAAGCCGGGATGTTTCTGCTTGCCGCGCAGGCGGCCATCGCCCCGCCGGCCCACTTCAGAAAAGCGCGTCATGCCTTTGATATCCAGGTGCAGCAGGTCGCCGGGCCGGGGATGCTCATAGCGCTGTAGGGGAGGCGGCGGGTTCAGATCGCGCCAGCGGCTCAGCCGGGCGCGGCGCAGGACGCGGCTGACGGTGGCCGGACTCAGACCGGTGCGGCGTGCGATCTCGTGGCCGGGCATGTGCCCCCGGCGAAGAACAACAACCCTTTCTAATAAGGAAGAAGTGGTCTGACGCGGGCTGTGGTGCGGCCGCGAGCTGCGGTCGGTCAGGCCGGCAGTCCCCCACTGGCGATACCGGCCCACCCACTTGGCTGCCGTCTTAGCACTCACACTGAACCGTAAAGCCGCTGCACTTACCGTCAGGCCGTCGTCGATCACCATACGGGCAAGACGCTCTCGACTCACCGCCGTCCATGGGGCATTCTTGTGATAGTCCATTCGGTCTCCAGAGGTACTAGTTGCTCGTCACAACCAGCTTCTCCGGTTCCAACCGAATGGACAACGTCTTGAAAGATCACAGGTGCCCCACTCATTCGCGGGGTTCGAATGAGTGGGTTCCGGCGAGTCACAGCCCTCGGCAGTCCCCATCACAGACGGGCATGATCTGCCCCCGATACTTTCGGGGCATGACGAGAGGTTTGCAGCGCTGGTATGGTGGGCACGACCTGCACCAATCCACCCCGCCAAGTCCAAACCCGGGGCTCGTCGGGGACCCCGGGCGCGAATCGAGGAAGCGCCGTGACTTGTTTCTGCGTGTCCTGGAGCGCGCTCGGCAAAAGTATCGCTTCGTCGTAATCGGCTACGTGGTAATGCCCGAACATTTCCATCTTCTGATAACCGAGCCGGAGGTGGGAAATCCTTCTGTGGTGATGAAAGTGGTCAAGGAGCGATTCACCAAGCTGCTTCACCACGGCGGCATGCGCACGGGCCCGATCTGGCAAAAGCGTTTCTACGACTTCAATGTGTGCAGTACGGAAAAGCGCATCGAGAAGCTACGCTAACCGGGGTCCCCGACGAGCGCCGTTTTTGCGTTCGTTGGGGTGGTAGATGCACCGCAACCCGGTGAAGCGATGTCTGGCAGAAAAACCCGAAGAGTGGAAATGGAGCAGCTTCCGCACGTATGCTTGCGGCGAAGAGGGCTTGGTAAAAGTGAATTGTCAGGAATGGCCGCTCTCCGCCTCGCGGCTGGAGCCGACACGGTTATCTGATCTGACACCTCACAGGTTTCACCCGCCTTAATGCGCACTCTCACTATAATGGCCTTTGCACGAAACCGACCCAATCCTCGCCTTCCTCAGGGATGTCCGCGACACCCACGCCAGTGGCGTGGGCGTTCAAGAGACTTCTTACTATCCGGCGCTCGCCAACCTCTTCAACGCCCTCGGAAAGAAGCTCAAGCCACGTGTCCGTTGCATCATTCACCCTCACAGCATCGGAGCCGGCCTTCCGGATGGTGCGCTCATTACCGCGGATCAGAAGTCCAGTGTGCTCGACCCGCTTGCCGATGGGCTCATACCCTCACGTGGCGTGATCGAGGTGAAGCCCCCAAGCGATGATGCGCATGCGATCGCCGAGAGCGCGCAGGTTCAAAAATATATAGACAAATACGGCCTCGTCCTTGTCACCACACTGCGCCAGTTTGTGATCGTGATCCGGGTTGATGGCAAACCCAAAGAGCTCGAGAGCTTCACTATCGCTGACAACGAATCCAACTTCTGGAAGGCCGTTAAACATCCCCAAGCCCTTACGGACGATTTGGGCGCGTTCCTGCAGGAGTACCTCCTACGGGTTCTGCTTCAAAAAGCTCCGCTTACCGCCCCTAAGGAGGTCGCTTGGTTCCTGGCTTCTTACGCACGCGAATCCAAAGCCCGCATAGACAAAAAGGCCAGCCTTCCCGGTCTTATGGCCGTGCGCTCAGCGTTAGAGCAAGCCCTCGGCCTGAAGTTCACCGGAGAGGAAGGTGAGCACTTCTTCCGTTCCTCCCTTGTGCAGACACTGTTCTATGGAGTGTTTTCCGCCTGGGTTTTATGGAGTAAGCGGCCCAACGCGAAACTGAAGGAAAAATTCAACTGGCACGAGGCGGCATGGTCTCTGCACGTGCCTGCGATCAAAACTTTGTTCGAACACCTCGCCACGCCAACGAAGCTCAAGGATCTTGGCCTCGAGGAGATACTCAACTGGACAGAGGCCGCTCTCAACCGTGTGGATCGGGAGCAATTCTTCGCAAATTTTGAGGAGAAACACGCCGTTCAGTATTTCTACGAGCCCTTTCTGGCCGCTTATGACCCGGTGCTACGCAAGCGTTACGGCGTTTGGTTCACGCCTCCTGAGGTCGTCAAGTATATGGTCACGCGCATCGACCAGGTGCTCCGGGAGGAAATGAAAGTAACCGGAGGGTTCTCCAACCCGGACGTATTCGTGCTCGATCCATGTTGCGGTACCGGTGCATTCCTCGTCGAAGTTCTCCGCTTGATTCAAGCGCGGTTGGAGGAGGAAGGCGGCGACGCGCTGACTGCGGACGATATTAAGACCGCCGCAATGGAACGCGTATTCGGTTTCGAGATCGTCCCAGCTCCGTTTGTCGTATCTCATCTCCAGTTGGGTCTTCTCCTCCAGGACATCGGCGCGCCCCTTTCCGAGGACCTCCATGAGCGCGTTGGTGTGTATCTCACCAACGCCCTTACCGGATGGAACCCGACCGGGCCCAAGACCAGCTTTTTTTGGTCGGAACTTGAAGAGGAGCGAGACGCCGCAGAACTGGTCAAACGTGACAAGAAAATCCTCGTCGTCCTCGGGAATCCACCTTATTACGCTTTTGACGGTGTAAGCCCTGAAGAGGAAGAAGGTCTCGTGAAGCCCTATAAAAATGGGCTTCGCTCAATCTGGAACATTCGCAAGTACAACCTTGACGAGCTATACGTCAGATTCCTGCGACTGGCAGAGCGGCGAATCGCTGAGAAGACCAAGCGCGGAATCGTCTGCTACATTTCCAGCTACTCTTACCTCAGCGACCCGTCGTTCGTAGTCCTACGCCAGCGTTTCTGTGAAGAATTTCAGTATGCCTGGATTGATTGCCTCAATGGCGACAGCCGTGAAACCGGCAAACGCACGCCAGATGGCAAGCCCGACCCAAGCGTGTTTTCAACCGAGTACAACAAGGCGGGCATCAAGCTCGGAACCGCTGTCGGCCTATTCGCCAAGCTCAACGAATCCGGCCCTAAGGCTGTTGTTCGATATCGGGATTTCTGGGGCGCAGACAAACGCACAGCGTTACTCAAGACGCTGGAGTATGAGGGCGACTTTAGCCAGCAATACCTGGGTGTTGACCCGGAACCCGAGAATCGATACGCATTTCGTCCGATAACGACGGAAGCTGAATACCTTTCATGGCCCACGATAGCCGAACTGGCAGAAATCGAGCCAATTAGCGGACTCGCGGAGATGCGCCGCGGCGGCCTCATGAGCCATTCAAAAGAAGAAATCCAAAACCGAATGCAAGAGTATTTCGACACAGCCCTGGATTGGACCAGTTACTCCGCGCTGGGTTCAAGCCTCGCTAGGAACGCCGGCCGGTTCAACGCAGAAAAGACGCGAGCCAAGTTACAAAAGGGCGGTAAGTTCGACGAGCAGAATATCGTCCGCTACGCCCTATACCCAATGGACGACCGCTGGGCCTACTACAGCTCTGTCAGACCCCTCTGGAACGAGCCACGACCGGAACTCCTGGCCAAGCGCGCTACCGGCGAATCGTTCTTCGTGGTCAGGAGATTCTCTGAGCGGCCCCGCGAGGGAAAACTCACATTCCTAACCTCCGCTCTGCCCGATTACCACCTCCTTCGTCCTAATGCAGTGGCGATACCCTTACGACTTGCCAGTTCACCCGCACCGATTTCAGGTGTCGATACCGCTCAAACGACACTTTACGATTTACCGAGTGACCCAACCTCCACCGCCAATCTTTCATCCGGCGCACGTGAGTATCTATCGGCTCTTACCGAAGACGATCCAAATACGCACGCCGACCTTAGCAGGATCGTGTGGCTCCACGCTCTAGCGATCACTTACTCCCCCACCTATCTTTCGGAGAACAACTCCGGGCTTCGAGGGGACCTGCCGCGTATTCCGTTGCCAAACACGCTTAAGCAGTTGGAGGACTCCGCCCAGCTTGGGGTAACGCTCGGGAAGATCCTCGACGTTGAGAAGTCCCCCCTCGGAATAACCAGCGGAAAACCACGAAAAGAACTCAATGTGCTCGGGCGAATCACCGGTCCTTCCGGCCTCAGCCTTGCGGTCAAGGCTGGTTGGGGCCATACGCAGAATATTGAGAATGAACAGATCGTCATGCCCGGGTCCGGCCTCGTCCTCGAGCGCGACTTCACCGTCGGAGAGAAGGATGCCATCGCTGAAGGCGCAAAGGAACTCGGCTTGTCCCTGGGCAGCGTGCTAACAATCTGGGGTCAACAGGCCGTGGATGTTTACTTGAACGCTGAGAGCCACTGGGCAACCGTGCCGAAAGCAGCCTGGGAATATACCTTAGGAGGGTACCTCGTCCTTAAAAAATGGCTCAGCTATCGCGAAGACGATGTTCTCGGAAGGCCCATAACGAAAGATGAAGTCCGCGAATTCACTCTTATGGTCCGCCGCATTGCCGCTCTGTTACTCATGGAACCGGCCCTCGACGCAAATTACGCCGCCACAAAAGCTGCTGCCTACTCGTGGCCCACGGTCAAAGCGGTTTAGCGATAAACTGACTGCCGCGTGCCCCACACATTCGGGTTTCGAATGTGCGGGATCAGGAGTCGATCGACCTACTTGCACTCCCACTCATTCCAAAAGCAGGAATGAGTGGGGCACCCGAATGTTTATACTCTGAAGAACCTGTTGCGGAGATTTTGTACCATGGCAAAACTTGTCTATGGCTTGAGCCAGTCCTTGGATGGCTACGTCGACCACATGAAAATCGGACCACCCGATCCCGCGCTCTCTCGTCACTTCATCGAGCTGGTGCGCGGCCTGACGGGCCTCCTCTACGGCCGCCGCACGTACGAGATCATGCGTTATTGGGACGAAGATCTTCCTGATTGGGACGCGCAGGATCGCGACTTCGCTCGGGTGTGGCAGAGCAAGCAGAAATGGGTTGTGTCGCGCACGTTGAAGTCGGTCGGGCCCAACGCCACACTGGTCGAGGGTGACATGGAGGCGGCGATCCGTGGGCTGAAGGCTCAGCTGGTTGGGGAGATTGATGTTGCCGGACCAGACTTGGCAGGAAGCCTAACCAACCTTGGTCTGATTGATGAGTATCGACTTTACCTCCGCCCCGTCGTGCTTGGTGGCGGCAAGCCATTCTTCACCGGCCCTCGCCCGCCGCTCCGCCTTGTTGCCAGCGATCGAATTACCGAGGACGTGATCAGGTTGACGTACGTTCCCGCTTAATCGCCGGGTGCCCCACTCATTCGCGACTTTCGAATGTGTGGGATCAATGATGATGCTCGGCGGCTTCGCCAACCTGGGTTCCGTCTGACCAGCGTTGTACAGGAATCACGAATTGCGTCAGGTGCTCCACCACGGGGTCGCTCAGACCAACGACAGGCGAACCCGGCAGATTCGCTCCCCAGGACGGGTGGCCCACGTATGCCGCCCTCTCTTGGTTTTCATATCGTTACGATCTACCGGAAATATGGGTGCCCCGGGTCTCGCGGGGTTCGAGACCCGGGAGGCCAAGGTCATCACGGGGCTAGTGTGCCTCTGATCACATCGCCACGCAACAACTAGTTTTACGCGGCTATTTAAATGGCAAAAGCAAAACCAACAAACCGGACATTTCACGTGCTACAAAAAGCGGACATTTTCAGTTGCTACGAACACAACTAGTTTTACGCGGCTGATATGCCCTCGGGTCCGGAACGGCGGGCGCCCCACCCGGCTCCAAGCCATCCGTCAGGAGTGGAGTCACGGTATAATCGCGCCATGGCCGACCGCGTGATCCACATCTCGGAGGAAGAAGCCGCCCGCGACTTCACCAGCCTGCTCGACCGTGTGCGTGCTGGTTCGGAGGTCGTGATCGAGAGCAAAACCGGCAAGCTGCCTGTGGCCGTGGTTCGCCCCGCCGCGCCCCACGTCCGGCTGCTTTCCGAATCTTTGCGTCTGGCCAAAGAACATGCTTCGACGGCCACACTCGATGGGGACTTCGCCCGCGATCTCGAAGCTGCGGTTAACAGCCACCGCGAACCGTTGAATCCTCCGGCATGGGACTGATCCTTGACTCCAGCGTGGTCATTGCAGCGGAGCGGCGCGGCGATGCGGTTGAGCAGCTCATCGAGAAGGTCGTGCAGGCCACGGGCGACCAGGAGGCGGCGCTTTCAGCCGTCGGCCTGACGGAACTGGTTCACGGCATCTATCGCGCCCAAACCCCGGAGATACGCCGACGCCGCGAGGCGTTCCTCAGCGAATTGCTGACCGATCTGGCAGTCTATCCCTACACGAAAGAAACCGCGTTGCTGGCGGGCAAGCTGGACGGCGAGCAGCAGAGCCTGGGTGTGGTGATCCCCTTCGGAGACCTGGTGATCGGAGCTACTGCCCTTGCTCTCGGCTACAAGGTGCTGACCGTGAATCTCCGCGACTTCCAGCGTATCCCGGGGCTTAGCGTCCTCTCGCTGTGAGTTCGTGTTCGAGCAGCATGAAGTCTCCTGGAACGCAGGTTTATGGATGGACGTGAGGCGCCGGAAGAGCTTCCGTTCCGTCTGACCAGCGTTGTACAGGAATCACGAATTGCGTCAGGTGCTCCGCCACGGGGTCGCTCAGACCAACGACAGGCGAACCTGGCAGATTCGCTCCCCAGCTGGCGAGGTTGGCATCCGTAAAGAAAAACATGAGGTGGGAAGGCCAGTGGGGGCTGCTGTCGCCGCCGTATCCTTCCTTGGACATCATGTAGCACATGGCCCCAGGCTCCATCGGCGGCAGTTCTTTTTTGGCGATGGCAGCCGAGATGGCCTCATTCATCTGTGCCGGCGTGCGTCCCGCCAGTCCCCACTCGGTCTCTTTGGTGACGCGCAGAAGGTAGGAACGCGCGGCTGCCCCGTTAACACACATGGGAACCCGCACTTTCGGATCCCAGAAGTCAGCATCCGCAGCGGATGTCCACGAGCGTCCCACGATACAGACGAAGCCGTTCGTGCCTTTGACCGCGGTTTCGAAACCATGACGTCCAAGCACCAGGACCTCTGCATCGCGTGAAATGGACTCCGGTGCTGCACTGCGCGCCAGGGCTATTTCCGCAGCCTGATCCGTCATGAGGTATTGGTCGACCGGGGCCATCTTCGGATAATGTGTCGTGGCATCCTGTGCCGTCGCCCGGTACACCGTTCCGAGCACCACAAGCAGTGCGAATCCTTTGATCGCGATTGCGCTAATTTTCTTAGAGCATTGTTTTCCTCCTGAAAGTGGGCCTTTTCTGTCAACCCGCCATGGATCGCGAATACGGTGGTAGCCGCGACCGCCATTTGATCGCTCTTAAGGCTGGCCGATTGCCCTACCTTCACCGTATAGACGAATGGCCGGACCGCAATTCGACAGATCGTCCAGGGAAAATTTCCTCACTGCCCCGCACTCCGCCGCGACAGTTCCAGCTTCTGTGCTAACCCGAATTTGCTCACAAGCGGAGAGCGGCAGGATGGTAGAGCCGGCCTTCAGGCCGGCGCCCAGCCGCGTCTTCCCTGGTTCCTGAGCCGGCTTCAGCCGGCGCTACCGGGTTCCGGCGCCAAACGCACATGGTCAAACCTCGCAATGCGATTGGTGCGGGCTGAAGCCCGCAATGAGCAATAAAATCGCATGCGTGACGCTGACCTAAAGGTCAGCTCTACCATTTTCGCGAGAAATGCGGGCTAAGCAGCTTTGCCGGTGGCGAATGCTTTGCGCAGCGCAGACTTCCAACTCGCGCTAAATTGTTTGGAGATTGCGGCGTCCGGCACGAGGAGATCGAATCCGTGGAAGGCACCAGGTACGACCAGAAGCTCGGTTGCGATTCCGGCGTGGATGAGCCGGTGCGCGTACTCCATGTCTTCTTCAACGAACAGGTCAATGGAACCGACACCGATCCAGGCAGGCGGTAGGCCGGCGACGCTGGCTACCCGGGCGGGTACGGCAGCTACCGGCACCTTGGACGAACCCGCTGGAACACCGAGCAGCGAGCTCCAGGCAAAACGATTGGCACTCGCAGTCCACATAAAGTGGCCAATGGCGGTCGGCATTGGGCGGGAGCTGCCCGTTCGGTCGTCCAGCTGGGGGTAGATGAGCAGCTGGAAGACGATGGGAACTTCGTTGCGGTCGCGCGCGTGAATCGCAAGGCTCGCTGCGTGGCCGCCGCCCGCGCTCTCACCGCCCACGGCAATCCTGGAGCGATCAATGCCGAGCTCCGCCGCATGGGCGTGGGCCCATTTCAGCGCGGCGTAATTGTCCTCAAGCGAGCCGGGATAGCGCGTCTCCGGAGCCAGCCGGTAGTCGACCGAGACGACGACGCAATGGCAATCCGTCGCGATCTCCTGGAGCTGGGGCATCAACATGGGGTTGGTCATCATGAAGCCGCCGCCATGCATGTGAAGCAACAACGGCTTGCCCTTCTCCGACGGCGCAGGATCAACGACCCAAAGACGAACCTCGGGTGCTCCTGGCGGCCCGGGGATATGCCGCTCCACGGGCTGCGGCGCGGGAGCAGGTAACGGGGGCATGCCGGGCAATTGCCGGAACTTGCCGACCATCTCCGCTGAGAGGTCAAAGGCAGGGAACTGCTTGAGCACAGGAAGAAGTTCCGGATCGACAACGGAATATGGGTCCGCGACCGCCGGCGAAGTTTCTGAGCGCGAGGCCTGCTCAGCCTGCGCCAGCGTAGCAGCAGGCGCGAGTCCCATAGCCAGACCAAAGCCGGCGGTGCGGATAGCGAAATCGCGACGAGTGAGTTGATTGCTCATATGAGTTGGTCAAGACGGCGCATATTCCGAAGATCGCGGCGGCCAGACTATTTGGTTGCTCCCTTCGGGTCCGGAGCGAAAAGAAGTTCGCGCACCTCGCCCGAGGCCCGGCACGCGACGGCGCCCTTGCGCGCCCACGCCAGCGCCTCGTCCATATTGGCGGCTTCCAGTATCCAGAAACCACCCATGTGCTCCTTGGTCTCGGTGTACGGCCCGTCGGTGACGAGCACCGTACCATCCGGCCGCGCCCGCAGCGACTTTGCTTTGCCGGCCGGGGAAATGCCGCAGGCGAGCTTCCTGACGCCGGCAGCGATCATTTCGCGGTTGAGCGCGTGGATGTTTTCGATCATCGCTTCGGTTTCGACGGATGGGTCGTAGTCGTCGGGGTGGTAGACAGCAACTAAATACTGCGGCATGATTTCTCCCTTCTCCGGTGGCGGCTATAGAAGCGTTGTGACGCATCGCGAAATCGACAAAGCGCGGAGAGTTTTCTACTGCTGGCCCGGCTTATCGCCGCCCTCGGCGAACCGCTCCGCGATCTTCTTCTGAATGTCCTCAGGGAAGTCACTTAAGTCAAAAAACCGGCGGACCTCGACCGTTTCGTCATCCTTTCCGGGGATGCGCGAGGCCCATTCGAGCGCCTCTTCGCGCGACTTCACCTGGATGATCCAGTAGCCGCCGACCACTTCCTTCGCTTCGGTAAACGGGCCGTCGGTAACGGTCGATTTTCCGCCTTTGAAGGTGACGCGCGCGCTCATTGTCGCGGGCGGGGTCAGCCCGTCGAGCCCAAGCAGCACGCCGGCCTTCCCTAGTTCCTCGTTGTATTTCCCCATTGCTCTCCATATCTTTGAAGTCGGGGACCGTACCGGGTTTTGCGGTTTGGTAGCTTTTCGGATACATGATCATCATGAAACGCATTGTTTTCTCCTTGAATGTTGCGTGCCGATTGTCCGGCCTTCACCCTATAGTCGAACGGCCGCATTGAATTCGACAGGTCGTCGAAATTTTATTTCAGCTGCCGAATCCGGTCTTGCAGGAATTGCCGCTCGGGTTACTGTTGGCGGGCGGCCCAGGTCTGGCGGTTTTCGAGGCCTGAGCAAGCGCGACACTCTACATTATCGCCAATGATTGACAATCTTTGCCAATGGCAATTACCTTGAAAGCTGAACGGACGGAACCACCTTGACACTCAATATCAATCTGACTCCGCAACTCGAAAAGCTGGTTCGCCAGAAAGTCGAATCCGGGCGCTACAACTCCGCCAGCGAGGTAGTGCGCGAAGCCCTGCGCCTCATGGAGACGCAGAACGAGCTGCACGCTCTTCAACTCGAACGGCTTCGGCGCGACATCCGCGAAGGTCTGGAAAGCGGTCCGCCGCGCGCGTGGAGCGTGGCGGAAATGAAGCGGCAAGGCCGTAAGCTCGCCGCGTCCCGCAAAGCCGACTCTAAATGAAATGCCGCCGGTTGTAATACGCCCGAAGGCGCTGGAGGACCTCGCCGAGATTTGGACCTACATCGCCGAGGACAGTCGGGTGCCCCACTCATTCGCGGGGTTCGAATGAGTGGGTTCCGCGAGTCACAGCCTTCGGTACGTCCCATCACAGACGGGAATGATCTGCCCCCAATACTTTCGGGGCATGACGAGAGGTTTGGAGCGCTGGTATGGTGGGCATGACCTGCACTTCATAACCTGCAGTTGTTATCGGCGTCGTCCGGAGCTTGACAGCGGCGAGCGCCGTGATCTGTTTCTGCGTGTCTTGGAACGCGCCCGGCAAAAGTATCGCTTCGTCGTAATCGGCTACGTGGTGATGCCCGAACATTTCCATCTTCTGATAACGGAACCGGAGGTAGGAGACCCTTCCGTTGTGATGAAAGTCGTGAAAGAGCGATTCACCAAGCTGCTTCACCGTGAACCCACTCATCCGAAAACCGCGGATGAGTGGGGCACCCGTATTATCGCTGGCCCAATCTGGCAAAAGCGTTTCTACGACTTCAATGTATGCAGTACGGAAAAACGCATCGAGAAGCTGCGCTACATGCACCGCAATCCTGTAAAGCGCGGTCTGGTAACAGCGCCCGGAGAGTGGAAATGGAGCAGTTTCCGGGCGTATGCTTGCGGCGAAGAAGGCTTGGTGAAAGTGAATTGTCAGGAATGGCCGTTCAGAGTAACGTATTCCGCCTCGCGGTCCCACTCATTCGAAACCCGCGAATGAGCGGGGCACCCGGCTTTTGCTCTCTACGCGGGAAAAATCGAGCAGGGCACATTATGGGAAAGTACGCGACGATGCTGAAGATCCTCGACCAGATTAGGCAAGAGGCCATACCCGCGGGGTTCACGTCACGTTATATCGCTGGTACGGCCGACGCCGAGCAACAGAATCAGGAGCGTGCGCGCGCGTTCATTCACCTCTACCTGAAGGTGCTGTTCGGCCTTCTCGACTTTAAGGAAAGAGAGCATTTTATTACCGACGGCGCCTACGACGGCGGCATCGACGGCTACTTTATCCAGGAAGACGGCAGAACGGTCTATTTCATCCAGTCGAAATTCCGGACCACGGAAGCGACCTTCGCAAGCAAGAAGCTCACACTACAGGAGTTGCTCGCGATGGACATTACCCGAGTCCTAGAAGGTCATACTGAGGACGAGAACGGCAATCCATATAACGGCAAGATCCTTCAGATGCAGCGTGAGGTTAGTTCGATTGAGGATATCGCACGCTATAGGTACAGGGTAATTTTGCTGGCGAACGTCGACGCCGCGCCGAGCAAGCTGTCGAGGGTGGTCGGAGGACTACCCTGTGAAGTGTTCGACTACGAAAGATGCTATCAAGAACTGGTCTTTCCGGTCATCTCTGGGGCGTACTTCAATGATCCGGATTTAACGGTTCACCTCGACCTTAGCAACAAGAACGCAGGTAGTAAAATCAGTTACACTGTAGATACGCGATTCGGCGAGTGCGATATCACCGCCCTATTTGTCCCCACCCTAGAGATAGCGAGGACTTTCAACAAGTACAAGAATTCCATCCTAAAGTACAACCCGCGCAGCTACCTCGAGCTCGAGGGCGCAAAGGTGAATGCCGCCATAAGAGCAACGGTGCTACGAAAAGGAAAAAATGAGTTTGCCCTTTACAACAATGGCATCACAATGCTTTCGGATGAGACAAACCTTAACGAGCGAATAGGGCAAAGGAACAAGGCGCAGCTAAACGTTCGGAACCCCCAAATCATCAACGGCGGCCAGACTGCGTATACGCTGAGTCGGATATACGAAGAGCAGCCACTTGATAGCAAGGGCACTCCCTTCGAAGGCAAGGAAGTACTGCTAAAAGTTATAACGTTCAATTCGACGTCTCAAGCAAAGGATGAAGACAAGCTTAAGCTGATCGAAGCTATTTCCGAAGCGACGAATCTGCAAACAGCCGTGATCACTGCGGATCGGTATTCAAATGAGACGCTCAACCTGCGGCTCCAGCAGCTAGTGTTCGATAGGTACGGACTCCTGTTCGAGAGGAAAAGGGGCGAATTCGAGGATGGCTTGCACAATGGGTACATCGATGCGCGGCAAGTCATCGAGCGAAACCTTTTCTTCAGACTTTTCTTCGCGGCGAATGGCGACCTCCGGAGGGCCGTACAGAAGAGACTTTTTGCGAAACTATCTAAAGAGGGATGGGCGCTGCCGTCTCAGGAGCAGCTGGATAAATTCTATTTTGCATACCGATGCTTCCTCGTGATTGGCCCCAGCCGCTTTATGGCGGATAAGGGCAAAGAGATATACGCAAAGCTCTACGTCCTGACCTCTTGGTATATGCCCAAGGATTACGGGGAAGCCGGATCGGTGACGAAAACGATGTTTAGGGACTTCGAGGCTGACTGGGAGGACTTCGTGAGGCTGCATCAGTCGGATAGCAGGTTTCTCAAGCCGAGCATCGATCGCATCACTCGCCAGCCGACCACTTGGTTCAACCGAGCCCGGTGGGTACTCAGCGGCGACTTCGTCGAGGCTGCGAAACAGTATTTTACCGAACTGGCAAGAGCGAAGCTCTCCGGCGGAGATTCAAGCCCGGCTCTGCCGACATAGCCGAACTGTTCTTACTCTAATTCCTCGAGCCGCCTCGCGAGGAATTGCCGCTCTGGTTCCTGTTGGGTCAGGGCCAGAGCTTTCTCGTAAGCTGACCGGGCCTCAGCGGTCCTGCCGAGCCTGCGGTACATATCGGCGCGGGCGGAATGCGCCAGGTAATAATTTGCCAACTCGCCATGCTTCGAGGACGGCGTCGATCTGCGCCAGGCCGGCCTCTGGACCATCGCGCATGGCAATGGCCACGGCACGATTGAGCTCTACAACCGGCGAAGGCTGAATTCGTACCAATTGGTCGTAAAGCGCGACAATCTGCCGCCAGTCGGTCGCAGCGACCGATTCCGCCTCCGCATGAACGGCCGCAATCGCAGCCTGCAGTGTGTAGGAGCCGAAGCGGCGGGAGTTCAGGGCTTTCTCCAGCAATGCCACTCCCTCCGCGATCTGCTCCCGGTTCCAGAGCGAGCGATCCTGGTGCTCCAGCAAAATCAGCTCTCCGGTCGGAGAGGTTCTCGCGGCACGGCGGGATTCCTGTAGCAACATCAGGGAAAGCAGCCCAAGCACTTCCGGCTCTGGCTGGAGTTCGGCCAGCAGCCGGCCCAGTCGAATCGCCTCGCCGGTCAGCTCGGCCCGCGTTACCTCCGCTCCCGCCGCAGCCGAATAACCCTCGTTAAAGACGAGATAGATGACCTGAAGCACCGCGTCCAGCCGCTGCGGCAATTCCTGCGGCGTCGGCACCTCGTAGGGAATCTTCGCCTCGCGAATCTTTGCCTTGGCGCGCACAATGCGCTGCGCCAGTGTACGCGGAGTGGTGAGGAAGGCCTTGGCTATCTCCTCGGTGGTCAGCCCGCAAACCTCACGCAGGGTGAGCGCAACCTGTCCCTCCGGAGGCAGAGCGGGATGGCAGCAGGTGAAGATCAGACGGAGGCGATCGTCTTCGATCTCCTCGTCATCGGGGGAAGCTTCGTTGATGCGCGCTTCCATGTGGGCAACAAGACCTCTCTGTGCTCCATCGAAGCGCGCGCGCCGGCGCATAACGTCTATGGCCCTGAAGCGCGCCGTTGAAATCAGCCAGGGGCGCGGCTTGTCCGGAATACCAGTCCGAGGCCAAGACTCCAGAGCGGCGGCGAATGCCTCATGCATGGCCTCTTCGGCGAGATCCAGATCTCCGAGGAGGCGCACCAGCGTCGCCAGAACCCGGCCCGACTCCGATCGGTAGAGAGTCTCAATGGTCCGGCTGAGTTGTTCGGGCACAGGCGGCGGCATCTACGCCAAACTAGCAAACGGAGTGGCTCGACACAACTGCGCTCGCGCTTCCCTTCACAATTCAGTGGCCCGCCACTGCGCTGATCAAGAAATTGTCCATTAGTGGGTAACTTCAAGTCGCAGTTTAAAAAACACCAGCTCCCAGTACTCGACTCCCAGGACTAATCTGCCGAAGAACTTCTGGTTTGCCGGCTAACAGCGCGGAACCGATGAATTGCATTAGCCGGAAATTTTGGGTGTATAGTGCTACGTCACCCAAACAGCAGGGAAAGTCTGCCCGCTTCTCGACTGCTGTTTTTGCGAGCCGTCAGCGAGCGGGATGCGACCACTTCGTTTTCTCAGGGATTGGAGCACCGGGATGCCAAGAAAATCGCTGTGTATGCTCACTGGCCGGAGCTTACGGTTCGCAAGCCAACCAAGTAGTCGCCACCGCCATGCCGCAATCGCTTTCCTTCTGCCGCTGTTAGTCCTCACGCCGGTTTATGGCTTCGCCCAGAAGCGGGGTGCGGAAGTCGAGATAGGAGCTCCCAAGATTCTGGAATACTCCCGCGTCTATCCTCTGCTGGATGGGCTGTTTCAAGACGTAGCTACCACGCAGATTGCGGCCCTCACCCTGAATCCCAATCAGCCCAATGCCAGCGCCTTAGACGCGCTGCAGCAGGTCTTTCAGCTACAAATGCAATACAGCGCCAGCGCCGGCATTCAGAACAATGTCGCCGCTCAGCAGAGCGCTCTGGCCTCGAACTATGCTACTTTTCAGAACCAACTCGTGCAGCAGCAGTCGCAACTTCTGGCAGCGCAGGTGACCGCGCAAAAACAGGCGGGCGAAGCGCAAAAAGCATTGGACTCGCTCACCAATCCCACGGCTGCGCAGACGGCAGCAGCCAACCAGCAGGTGACCGTGGCCACGGACAATCTGAACTCCATCAACTCTCAGCTCACCGACGTACAAAACACGCTCTCCAAGTCGCTCACCGTTAATCCCAGCTTCACCTCCATTGCCCCGAGCATGCCCACCAGCGCGCCCGCTCTGCCGTCGGTTACACCGGCACTGCCTTCCGGACCCAGCAATTATTCGCCCAACTTTCCCGCCACCAAGCAAATGGACAATCAAATCACGCTGCTTTGGGAGCGGCTGGCGCGGCTAGTCGAGACCCTGAACCAGGGCAATAATCCTGATGACACCTTGTACCTGGTCGAATTCGACACCAACATCGTGCCTCGCGACCGCAAGCACCAGTTGCTCAACATTCTTTATCCCCTAGCCTGCGGCCAGGGCGACAGCAAGCCTTACGTCGTGGACATGTATCCCCGCAATGCCGCCGTCAATGTCATGGACGAGAAGTACCGTGAAACCAAGTTTGGATTGGGTGCTCTGCTTTCGTTTTTCAGCTTCGGACTCAACGCCTCCTATAACCGCGACCATTTGCAAATTACCCAGGCCTTAAGCCAGTCGTCCTATATCACCGGTTACGGAATCGGCGAGAACACGGTTGGCTGGCTCTACGGCATAAGCTTGGGCGATGACTCTATTGCTCCTGGAGTCAGAAGCGTTTACGCCCTCATCGCCGTTCCTCGGTCCTGCAACAACACCGGAGCAATTTCTCCTCCCGTTGTCACCTGGACCAAGAACCCTTCCATGACGCCGCCGTCCGACTCGCACGCCGAAAACAGCAACGCGGCAAAGGCCGCCAACGCGACCACGCTCGTCTGGTCTGAAGCAAAGCCGTTTCCCGCACCTTCCAATTCCAGCAGCTCCCGCTGCCCCAAAGGCTGCGTGCTGAAAATCATGTACTCGCCCATGGAATATGACTCCACTGCAACCACGGCGCCGGTGATGGTGACGGTCAGCCTCGATCAATCGCAGGCGGCCCTGGATAAAGAGGAGATGATTAACGTCAACGGCCGCTATCTGCAACGCGCGCGCGACAATTTCGGCCGCGCTATCGCCGGCACCGGAATCACCGGCAGCGGCGGCATTCTGGAAACCAGCGCCCTCAGCCTGAACACCTGGATGCCGGTCAGCTCCACTACCTTTGTCATGAATCTTGACGGCATAACCTTTGCCAACCGCTTCCCCAACATCTTGTTGCAGTCGCCGCGTGGGGTAATTGACGTCACCAACAGTTTCGTACCAGCGCCGGCCAATGATCCGAATGCCGGGCCGGAGGTCATCATTTCCGGCGTTCATTGGTATTGCAGCACGAATTGCGGCGACATTTTGCCCGCCCTCGCGCACCTCAAGCAAGCGGTGGCCAAAATTGCCGTCGCTCGCTGGACTGATTCAGCGATATCCACCGTTG
Source organism: uncultured Acidobacteriaceae bacterium (assembly GCA_963821995.1). Taxonomy (GTDB): domain Bacteria; phylum Acidobacteriota; class Terriglobia; order Terriglobales; family Acidobacteriaceae; genus Bog-257. The sequence continues at coordinate 133,770 of CAWGFZ010000002.1, forward strand.
ACAACCAAGTCATGGACCAACTGTGCATCACTGTTGCCGATACTCCCGGCTCTCAATCGCCGGCCACACAGTCAACAGCCAATGCGCCGTTGCAGGTCATTACCGATGCCAACAGAAGCGTCTGGGGCACGCGGCCCGTCGTGCTGCTCGATACTTCCACCGGCATCACGCCCTTGGCCGTCGGCTGCCGCGCCTTCGGAGCTCGCTGGGTGTGCCCCGTGCTACACGATTTGAGGCAGGACGATCTGGTGATCAGGATCGTTGACCCCGATCATGCCGGTGGACTTTTCGTAGGCAGAGGCATGCTGAACAGCTGCACCGAGCCCGATTGCAGCAATCCTTTTGTCTGGGACAATCCCACGCTTTCCTGGAATGACCTTGATTTCGGCGCCCACAATGCCTGGACGCTACGGCTCAAGATGGTCAATCTCCAGCAGGGCGATAAGGTCAAATTGACCAACGACAAGCACCTTTCCTTGCAAGCTGACGAATTGAATTGTCAGGATTTTTCCAAGCCCTGTGAAGTCCAATTTAGCATCGCCAAAGACAAGTTCGACAGCATTACTCCAACCACTCGTCTGCAGGTTTTCACCGCCGATGACAAGCCTCGCGGCACGCCATCCAGTCTGGGCCTTCGTGCCGCCATCATGCCGGTGGTCAGCGACATCAACACCGCGCAGGACAACTTCAAGGGCAGCAATCTAGTGTTTAACAAAATTCAGATTGGGGCCAACGCCAAGCCCATCCGCATCGATTGCAACGCCAATGTCGATGCCTCGCAATGCGTGGTGCCGAAGTACGATCCCGACGGCAAGGGCCTCCTTTATTTCGTGACTGACAATGGGCTGGTACCGATGGTCCGTGCCTCCGACAACGTGCAGATTCTGCACGACCCGCAGGCCGTCAAGGCAGCGGCCACGCCGCAGGCCAAGGCGGCTGAGGCGGGAGCGGCAGCGCAGCAGCCATCCGCAGTGGGCGCAGCTCTGCCGCTGGTGCAGAAGAAGCCAACCATCACCGTCTATCAGAATCAGAAGTAGAGATTCGTTCGCAGATTGCGACGAAGGAGACTGGGCGCTCCCGGCGGTGCCCTCATCTTTTAGAACGACAATTCCATTCCCATGATTCAACCTGCGGTGTCAGATGGATGCCGTAGTGATTGGCACTGCTGTCGCGGCGTACAACCAGGCGCGAACCCAGCCGGCATTCACGCTCAGGTGTGGTCGCAGAAGCCGAGCAGAACCTGTGTTTTCAGTTGGAGGTGTCCAAGGAAATCGCCGCTGGTTTGTGCTGGGTCAGTCCGACTGCCACAATCAGCGCTAAGGCCGCGGCGCACAGCAGAAACACGGCGCGGATGCCGAACCATACCGCCAGATGACCGGAGAGCAGGAGTCCCAACACCTGCGCTAGAGAGAACACCGACATATAGCTGGAGCTGACGCGGCCGAGCATCGCGGGTGGCGTCTCTTGCTGCAGGAGCGGTTTGCGCCGCAACGACGACGAAACTGATACCAAACCCCATGGTGAAAGTGGTCGCCACCGCCGCGGGAATCGCACGGAAAATTCCCAGCAGCGCCACCCCCGCCGCGCAGGCCATCAATCCGGCCAGAACAATGCTCTTCTTCGACCGCTCGCGGCCGAAACGGTTCACCGTCATGGTACCTACGATCAGCCCCACGCCTACCGCCGAGCTCACGACCCCATATAGGAAAACGCCCGAGTGCAGGATGTCCCGCACGTAGATCGAGAACAGCGGGCTGAGGCAGCTCATCACGAACATGGCGCTGACCATCGAGGTAATCACAAAGGCCAGTGAGGGATGGGTGAAGATGAAGCGATTGCCGCTGGTGAGCTGGTCGAAAAATCCTTTTATCGTATTCGTGCCGGGTGCCGGGTCGCGTTTGATCAGGAGCGAACCAATCATGGCGGCGGAGAAAAAGAAGCTGAAGGCGTCAAGGTAGAAGCAGGACTTCTCGGTGAGCCAGGCCACCAGCGCGCCGGCCACCACTGGCGAGAGCAGACGCACGGTGTAGAACGCCTGCGACATCAACGCATTGGCCGCCAGCAGCTTCTCTTTTGCCACCAGCGTGCGCAGAGCCACCGACTGGGCTGGGGCAAAAAAGCTGGAAACCACGCTCAGCGCGATGAAGATGGCGCACAACTGCACCAGATCCGTGACCCACGGCAAGAGCAGTACCAGCCCACCGCGAAGCAGATCGCTCGAGACCATTACCTGCTTCACCCGCCAGCGGTCCACAAAGACGCCCGCTATCGGACTGGCGATGGCCAGCGGCAACATGTACGCGATCAACAGGTAAGTGACCTGGGCGGCCGTGCCATGCCAGCGAAAGGTGATCAGGCTAATGACCCCGAAGAGCGCCAGAAAATCTCCAAACACGGAGACAAACTGGGCCAGCCAGAGCGTGCGAAAGTCGCGCTGGGCAAAAACCCCGCGGGCGTCAGGTTTCGGGAAGGCGGCGGTAGCCATCGGTAAGCAGTGTTTATCTGAAATCCAGGATAGATAGTGAAAGCAGTATAAGGCAGGCCGGTCTCCTGTCCTCGCCCAAAAACTCATGATTTTCGGAACGACAATATGCACGGCTACAGCAATCGATAAATCAGCATGTTGCAGAATCCGATTACCGGCGGGGACTTGCTTATCCGATCAACTGCTCACAATCGTTAGGACTCCCCGGAGCGCGGGTTTATCGCGCATCAAGGTAAGACTAGGGTGGGTGCTTATGCAGGGCTCCAGGGACGTGAGTTTGGCTGAAAAGATCGGGTGACGGGGATCAATGCCATACTGGTCAGACTTCCCCAACCTCGTCCGCAAGGCGCTCGCGTCGATCTCGAACACTTCAAAGACGATTTCGGCGCCGTTCTTACGGCCACTGTCAGAGATGATGAAGATCGGGTTCGCACAGCCAATCATGATGCCCTCTTCGTCAAGAACGGAAAGCGAAGCCATGTTGTCCCTCTTGCTATGGAGCCATGATAAACCTTCCTGTTTGTACCTGGAGGGCGGGGAGGCGCGGGCGAACGACAGCAAGCGTTTCAGGGCAACTTCGGTCCACTCGGCTTCGCGAAGAGACTGCGGTGTGCGCGGCGTAGAGCGGTACACCTTCCTCCGGTCCCTTGCAAACAGCTGGAAAACTTCAAGTTGCGCGACAGGAGTCGGTTTCTTTCTTAGAAGTCGTGCCTCGCTAGAACATGCGACCAAGTTCCCGCTGGTCAAAGCCGTATCTACTGTTTAGGCGTAGGCTCGATCAGTACCATGCCAGCGTGCCGGAAGACTTCATTGAGGCCTACCTGAATGCACTAAGACATTCGGGAAAGGCGATCGGCAGTCGAGCGCGATTGTTCCAGATCGGCCAGCTGCGGGGAAAACGGAGGCACCCCGTACATGGTCAGCAACAGACTGAAGAGCCTATCGAAGTATGTCTCATCGTCGCGAAAATCGGCATACACGCGGGCAAACAGGTGGGGCGGGAACGACGCCTGCTCTTCGCCCTGGCGCAGCAGCGGCAAGACACTCTTTTTTTGCTGCTCGGTCCCCATCATGCGCGCCGCGATAATGTCCATTTCCGCCGCGACGATAGTTCCCTGCTGGCTGCCTTTGTTCTGATACTTCACCTTGTAGGACGGTGTTCCCACCACGGCAACGAAGTCACATTGCTCGATGGTGGCGACGAAGCGCGGTATGCCGTCTCCGATCTTCCAATTGTCCCACTCGTCCAGGTGAACATCGACGCTGGCATTTTGCAGGTCCTTGGCCAATGCCGTCACCCAGCGCTTGTGAGCAGGATCGCCCCAGGCATAGCTGACAAAGCAACTCGGCCGGGTGGGGCGATCGCTGACGATCGCCTTCAGTCGCGCCACCCTGCTCTCATACGAGGTCCGGTCACCCGCAATCCTGGTTTGCCGTTCCACTTCAGCCTTGTCCGCCGGCGGCGGCGCGATGTCCATAACCTGGGGCAGCACGGTTTTGGCTGCGCATTTCGGGCAGAAGAGGAATTTGTCCCCCGCCTTCATCATGCTTATGACCGTGACTCTTTGCTGCCGATGGTGCTCGGGGCCTGAACACACCACAGGCGGGTACTTCTCCACCTTGACATTGCGGCCGCGCAGAAAAGTCTCGAACAGTCCTTCGAAAAGTTTGCGGGTGTACACCGGGGTTGTCTTTCCATAGTAGAGGATGAATTCGACTTCCCCTTCGTGCTCGGCAATCTGGCGGAAGCCGCAGATATCGCCGGGATTCATCTCGTACTGCGCCTGGTTTTGCCAATGATCGGTATGTGTGAAGAAGCTGGTATAGCCAAGCCGCACGACCAGCGAGGCGTAAACGTTCTCCAACGGCCCGGTCACGAGGTAGGAAACGTCGTCTTCGGTGTCCTGGGTCAGCACCACCGGACGCTTCTGGTTGATCAGCGCCGGAAAAACCAGCAATGTTTGCTTGCCGATGGTCTCCCGGAAGCAGATGTTATGTCCGAGAAAGAGCGCAGTTACAGCCTGCAACAGAAGTTCACGCTCGTACGGCCCCAGGGTAGCAAGTTCTGGGAAGCTATATTCGCCGCGCAACAGTTTGGCTTCGTCGAGGGCGCCAAGTTCTGCCGGGTTGCGGCGCGCCTCCAGCACAAATGATGACGCCAGGTTCCGCAACAGGTCCGGGACGAGCAGGATACTCTCCTGCCCCGATGTGCTCCGTAGAATACGCACATAACCGTGACTGGCGAGGTGCTCGACGGCCTTCCCCATTTCGCCCTCGCTGAACTGGAAGGCCGGGTCCTGCTGCTGCAGCTCGCAGCGCAGGTCCGCATGCCGGACCAGCAAGCCACTTTCGCCGTTCGTACCTTTCCGGGGAGACTCTTTCAGCGCAAGCACATACTCCTTAATGCGCTTGAATGTCGCGGTGGTTATGCTGGGCGTCATCTGGTCCCAGGCAATTTGCTCGATGATTCGGATCTTGAGTTCTGGAATTCCGCTTCCCGTCTTCGCGCTGACCGAGAAGTAGCCGCCGGCGATGCCGTGCTGGCTGCAGAACTCTTCCATCTCCGACCGCGCCAGGACCATATCTCCACGGTCCACCCGCTGCGCGACAAGTATCTTCTTCTTGTTTTTCGGACCGGATAGCTGTTGTATCCAGTACTCGACGCCCTTAAGGGTCTGCTCGTGGTTGGTTGCGTCAAAGACGATGATCGCCAAGTCGACATCGTCCAGGAAAAGAGCGTGGATCAGGCGGTAATCCGGTTGGCCGGCGAAGTCCCACAGCACGGCCTCGCATTCTGTGCCATCCGGCCGGCGCATACAAAGATCGCGCACCACCCAGAACTGCTCGCCATGGGTCGAGGAGTGTTCGATGAAACCTCCCTTGGCCAGGCGCCAGCCCAGTCCTGTCTTGCCTACGCCGGTGTCACCCACCAGCGCGATCTTTGCGGCCGCGTACTGGACCGACTCGCTGAGCGGGGCGGCCTGTTGCAGCGCCCCCAGCTCTACGTGCCAGATGCGAATGACATCGTTGGCGTCGTCGCGGGTAACCAGGATCGGCTTCTTAGGGTGAAACGCGAGGCCGGAAAGATATGTGCCGCCCTCCTCCAGCACGCCAACTTCCTCCCACGTGTCGCTCTTCCAGATGCGGACCGTGCCGTCGGCGGCCTTCGAGGCGAGCAGCCGTCCATCCGCGCCGAAGGCGACGCACAACACTCTGGCGGTGTGGCCTTCACGGATGACCGCCGGACGCTCGCCGTCCACCTGCCACAGCTCTATGGTCCCGCCTCCGGTTCCCGCGGCTAGTGCTTTGCCATCCGGCGCCCAGGAGATACTACTGAACCAATGTCGTCCGGTAAGCAGGTGCCGGAGTTCGCGCGTCTGCGCATCCCAGATGGCAATTTTCTGGTCACCCGAAGCCGCCGCGATACTCTTCCCGTCCGGAGAATAGGCGACCGAATTCACGGCATCATCGTGCGTCCCCAGAATCGCGATCTTCTCGCCGCTGCGCGCATCCCACAAGATCACCTGGCGATCGAAGCCGCCGGAAACCAGGGTACGGCCATCCGGTGAACATGCCAGGGTAATGACGTTATGCTCATGCCCGCGCAGCACGTGCAGCAGCCTGCCGTCCTTGGGGTCCCATAAGCGTATGGTCGTGTCGTCGGAGCCGGAGGCCACGAAGCTTCCGTCGTGCGACCAGGCCACGCAACCCACCTCGCGATCGTGCCCCAGCAACTGTTTCGCCGCCGTGCAATCGCCCGTTTTGACCAGCCATATGCTCTTGCTTCTCGCGCCGGCAAGTGCCAGCATGTCCCCGGCGGGCGAGAGAGCAATTCCGTACCCCGGCTCCTTGTGCTCGCGGAAACTGCATTTGCGCGTGAAACCGGCAGGAACGGTGCTCGGCCGCAGCTCAAACAGGTGATAGCCATACCCCGGGACATCGAGGTAGAAGCCGGGTGCCTTTACATTGTCCGCTTCGCGTACATACACGGCGTCGCTGAGCATATCGCGAAAGCTCCACGAAGCGTCTTGCAGCTGGGGAAGCTCCAGCGGCAAATAACATTGCGAACGCGAAGCCGAGAGATTCGCCGCAACCAATCGCCAATCGTCCTCCGCGACCCAGACGAAAGCTATGAAGTTCTGGTGGCTCGAGTTGTCACCGGAAACGCGCTGCGGAGTCAGGAGCTTCCATTCGCCCTGGTGAAAGACATCGGCCGACAAGGCCTGCAAAAGCTTTCTGTAGTGGAGCGCAAGCGCCTCGTCGGTGGATTCTGCGGGGCGCCTGCCAAGCTGCACTGGCACCCTCACCGTCCACCCTTCTATTTGGCCTTCGTGCACCAGTCGCGCTCCGGGCAGGCTGAGCGCAAAGGTTGAGTTCGCGCGACTGCGCTGGGTTCCGAGTACCGAAGCAGCGCGGGGTTCATCATGGTTTTCAAGGAAGCGCAAAAGATGACTCTGGTAGTCGAACGACGCTTCCAGGTGGGCGCGAATCAAGAGTGGGTCGCCCTTGCGGATCCGATCGTACAGACGCTTGTCGTAGACATAGTCGAAGCCCAGTTGCTGCATGCGGTACTCAAGGTCCCAGTAGGCCTCCGCGACCATCAGAAAACCCGGATTCTGTCCTTTCACTTGCCTGATCGCTTCCGTCCAGAACTCCTCTCCGGAACAGGCAGCTTCCAGCTCACCTCCCCAGGTACGCAGAAAGATATCGTTGTTGACCAGCATGGCCATGTCGCATCGAACGCCGTCGCAGCGCGTCGCAATATCGCACAAGGTCTTCGTCATGGCTTGCCGCGTGTCCGCCCGGCGATAGTCCAGTTGTACGGTGTCGGTCCAGCTGGGGAAGTTGGGGTCGCGGCCGTGGGCGAGAACGATCTGCCGGTCAGGCTCTCCGCTGGCGAAGTAATCGCCGGCCCGGTCTTGCAACTCCTGGGAGCTGCCTCTCACGAAGCGATGGGGATGGCTGGATACCCATGGCGTATCGCTCGCCATGTCGTTGGCAACAAAATCCAGCATAAGCTGCATTCCCGCGTTGTGCAGGCGTTCGCGGAAGGCGGCCAGACCTTCGTCTCCACCCAGCTCGGTGTCGGCCGTGTAAGTGTGAATGGCGTAGGGCGAGCCGACGACGTCGCGCTCCTCGAAATCCGGCAAAACCCTGTGGTATTCCGACCGCAGGCCGTCATGCTGCCGGGCGATGGAGCGCGCGGCGGGACTCCGTTGCCAAGCCCCCATCAACCACACCGCGTCGAAACGAAAATCCACGAGGCGCTGGATTTCGGGCTCCGGCACATCCGCAAACGTCGTGCGGCGGCTGTACTTGCGGCCCAATTCTGCGAGCCACACCCATGCATTGATTTCGTAGATGACAGGAAAACGACGCCAACTAGACATCGAAAATCACCTCCGGGCACTCGACGAGGCGCAAGCGGATGGGGGACAAGAGCAAACCGTTGGGCTCACCCGTTTATTGCTTCCTCAGTCACGACACCGCGGACTGGAGTGCAAGAAGATACAACGGCTGCGCTCCTGCCATCAAGCGCTCGAGAGCGCTTGGCATGCAAGCGTTGCAAACTCGGTCCAGTGTCCTGTCGCGGTCGCAGGTATGCCATCGGCTCAAGCTGAGCAAGGGATCGGCGCAACGAGCATTCTACAGCTTGCCCAATCACCCTCGCGCTCGGAGCGGAGTGAACGAGCTGGATCGAAGATCACCGCAACACGTGAGGGCTGTTAGTTTCTTGGGAATGTCTGTCGTATCTTGCTATCTTGCGAGCAGATTCCCGGTTCCATGATCGTACCTGAAACGGAGCAGGTTGGAGAACGCCAATCCATACGCAGACGCTACCTGCGAGCAGTGTCAGAGATCGTCATCACTGAGCCTCGGACCAAAGCCGTTCGCGTCCAGCCAGCTGTAAAGGTGGACCTGATACAAGTAAGAGGCAATCAGTTCCTCGCCCAGCTGATGTGTTTCCGTGGACAGGAATGGCACCTGCAAGCCGACGAGCACGGCCATGAGCGATTGCATAACCTGATTCGGTTTGGCGGAACAATGGGCGTACGGTGATTTGATCTGGCTCAGGGCCGCTGTCACCACCAGCAGCCGATGCGGATAGCGAGACATTCGCCGGAGGCGCTGGACAAACACAGGTCGCTCAACCGTGAACGAGCGCACGAGGTCCGCCAAGTCTTTGCGCTCTACCACACAGACATCCTCCAGCCCAGCAATGGAGTAGTCCCCCAGCTTCAACGCCCGGCGTTCAATTCCGCCGAACCAGCCTGTAAATCGGGAGAAGTCGAACGGGTTTTGCTCGCGGGTATCGACCACGATTACCGGCTTCGGTGTTTTCAGCTGGGTGCCACCGCGTTCCGCGATAACGGGAATCGCCGGAGGGGGCACGGGGTTAGCGCTTAGGAACCAGTCCAGCGGGGATTCGATGAGACCTTGTCGTCGCTTCATTGCAGCTTACATGTTGCTGCCAGGGACAAAGAGGCTGCAAGCGCTCCGAGGATTGGCGGTTCGAATGCTGCGAGAACTCATGGCACTGCATAGTTGCAGCAGTAAGCATCTGATGCAAGTAACTGCACCATAATGATCAATGTCTATCACTATTAGCATTAAGGGAAACCACCTTAGTTCCAAATCCTTTCTTCGGCACCAAGATCTTTCAACAACTATCATAGTCACTGCCCCTCCGTTCCCAAACGAATTGCCGCTTTCCTTCCGTAACGTGTAACGATACAATCTACAAGTGATCAGGAGTTTCCGGCACCGCGGACTGGAACTGTTTTTCAGGACAGGATCGAAGAAGGGTATTCAGCCAGCACACGCTAAGCGCTTGCGATTGCAACTGACGCGACTTAACGCCTCCATAGCACCAAGCGATATGGCGTCGCCAGGTTGGAGGCTGCATCCGTTAACTGGTCACCTGACCGGTCATTGGGCTGTGCAAGTCAGCGGGAACTGGCGTCTGACCTTCGCCTTTGAGGGCCGAGATGCCATCCTGGTCGACTATCGGGATTACCACTAAGGAGTCAATCGAATGCAGATGCACAATCCCGCCCATCCCGGCGAAGTCCTGCGCGAACACCTCGGGAACATGCCGGTGACGGTATTCGCTAAAAAGCTGGGCGTTTCACGTGTAACTCTCTCGCGTCTGCTGAACGGCAGCGCCGGGGTTTCTGCACCCATGGCGCTGAAGTTGTCCGATGCTCTTGGAACATCGCCAGAGCTCTGGATGAACCTGCAGATGCAATTTGATCTCTGGAAGGCATCCAGTCCTGCTAGACGCAGGAGAATGGCGCAGATGAGGGTCATTGAACTGGCAGGGCGAGTCGACTACGATCCCGCCTACGACTCTAAAGCCGAGCGTCGCCGCAAACGCGGTTAGGCAGCTCCTCACTGCGCAATGCTCATACTCACGCGGCTTTGGGCGCGTATTGTATGGCCAATAGCGTTTCGTCATCGGTACGTTCGGCACGCCCGCGGAATGCAGCCACGTCTTGCTTTAAAGCATTCACCAGTGCGTCAGGAGACCGCAAACGCTGCTCGCGAATGAACCGTTCCACGGCTTCGACGCCGTACTCCTGGTCACGCTCGTTGGCCGCTTCGCAGATTCCATCGGTGTAAAGCACCAGCGTCTCGCCCGGCAGCATTTGTGCGCGAGTGACGCATACTGTGTCATCGGAGAAGATGCCCAACGGATGGCAGGTGCTCTCGTACCGGCTAATTTGGTTCTCACCAAGGAGCAATGCCGGCGGATGTCCCACATTGACTAATTCCAAGTCGCCTTGGGTTGAGGTCCTTCCAAACACCGTTGTGGCGTATTGCGAGGGCAGCGCGCTTTCGCGGAAGAGGCGATTGGCGCGGATCATGAATTCCTCCACGCTGAGACCGAGCGGAATGAGCGAGCGAAATACAGCCCGCAGGTTCGAGGCCAGCATCGCAGCAGCCACTCCCTTGCCCGAGACGTCGGCCATGATGAAATACAAGTGGCCGTTTTCGCGGATTACGTCGCAATAGTCGCCGCTAACCACGCCCGCTGGCTGGTAGTGGTACGCGATCTCCCATCCCGCGAACGCCAGGTCGCGCGGCGGCAGCAGGCCCTTTTGGATCTGCGCCGCCAGTTCCAGATCGTACTCCAGCGCGCGCTGCTGCTTGGGCGTCATGTGCTCGAGGCAGACCGTGGTGAGCGGATCCTCGCGCAGCCAATCTTCGCCGATGTCGGTATGGCACTCTTCGCAAATGCCGAACGTACCCTGCTCGATGCGCTGCAAAGCCTCGTCGACTTGCCTGAAAAGGTGCTCGAATTGTTGCCGCTGCCTGCCGACCAGCACATCGGCCAACCGCGCGCGTCCCGCCAGTAGTTGCTCGCGGACGCTGTTTACGTAGGTCGTTTCGCCAATTGCCATGGTAACCACCTTATAGGCTTTAGAGGGTTATCGAGGACATCCGGATGCAGTCTTTTTTGTTCCGCTCAAGGCGAACTTTCCTCTGCTTCCGGCCCTCGAAGGACACTCTATACCCGATTGGATACGCGCGTCGTCCCGTACGTTGCGGTCAAAGTTTTTTTGGCGTATTCCCCACGGAGAACACGGAGCCCACGGAGGAGAATGAATGCTCTTTGAACCACAGAGACACCGAAGCGCACGGAGAAGCAGGGCAACTACGTGCTGTCACTTGAAGCTGTCATCCCCTACCGGAGCTCCTCGCATTGTCATCCCGACCGGAGCGAAGCGAAGTGGACGGATCCGCGGTCCTCTGTGGCGGCTGAATCGGCTTTCCCCATTCCTCCGAAAGATCTTGCCATGTCGGATTTAGCGACTCAATGAGGCGAATCTTCTTCTCCCGTCGCCAGGGTTTGATTCGCTTCTCGCGGGCGATTGCCTTCTGGATGCTTTGCCATACCTCGTACCACACTAACCGGTCAATGTTGTAGCGTGCCGTGAATCCCTCATGAACTCGCTGCTTGTGCTCGCGTACACGCCGTACAATGTCGTTCGTCACGCCTACGTAGAACACGTGCGTACGGCTCGTCATTATGTAAACAGCATAGCGATGCTCTCTCATGTACCGATGCTGGCAGTCGTTATTGGCTGACGCTGTGCCGGGCGTCACAGCTCGTCGTAACCGCAGATCCCTCCGCTCCGCTTCGCTCCGGTCGGGATGACAGCATTGGGGGAGTTTGGGCAAGGGTGGGGCATCACTGCAACATGCTCTCCACGACTCCGTAGCTCGCGGCCAGCGCCGAATCGAGCGCGGCGGGATCTTTGCCGCCGGCCTCGGCCATGTCGGGACGGCCGCCGCCGGAGCCGCCAACTTTCTTCGCAACCTCGGAGATGATCTTTCCAGCCTGCACGCGCGCGGTCAGGTCTTTGGTGACGCCGACGATGAGCGCGACCTTGCCGTCGCTGACCGAGCCGAGCACGACCACGCCCGATCCCAGCTTGTTGCGCAGGTTGTCGATGAGCGTGCGCAGTTGCGGGCGCTCCAGGTTGTCGGCGCGCGTAGCCAGAACTTTCACGCCCTTCACCTCGCGCACGTTCTCTGTCGCCGACGACACCGACGACGCAGCCGACTTCATCCGCGCCTGCTCCAGTTCCTTGCGCAGCTTCTTCAGTTCGTCTTCGCGGCGCTCCAGTTCGCGCTTCAACGCGTCGGCGGGAGATTCGTCACCGCCGCGAACGAGAGTCGAAACAACATTCTCCAGCTGATGGTCTTTGCGGAAGTGGCGCAGCGAGCCTTCGCCGGTGACGGCCTCCAGCCGCCGCACGCCGCTGGAAACGCTGCCCTCTTTCAGAATCTTGATCAGCCCGATCTCGCCGGTGGCAGCGGTGTGCGTGCCGCCGCACAGCTCGGTGGAGAAGTCGCCGATGCGGATGACGCGCACGCGGTCGCCGTACTTCTCGCCGAAGAGCGCCATCGCCTTGTACTCGTTGACGGCGACGTCGATGGGCACGTCCTCGATGACCTCGACGCGATCGTTGCGCAGGACCTCCTTGTTGGCGAGGTCTTCGATGTCCTGCAGCTCCTCGTCGTCGAGCGAGGCGAAGTGCGAGAAGTCGAAGCGCAGGTGGCCGGGATCGACCAGCGAGCCCGCCTGCTTCACATGCGTGCCCAGCACATTGCGCAGCGCAGCGTGGAGCAAGTGCGTGCCGGTGTGGTTGCGCATTATGCCTTCTCGGTAATTGCCGTCAACCTCACCTATGACCTGATCGCCTGCCTTGATCGAGTCAGGGCCAAAGACGCCCTGTCGTGGTCTTATTGCGAGGACATTTACTCCGCGTATGGGGGCTTCGCATCCGAGAACGTCCGCGATAACCCTATTGCCATTCTCCGACCAAAGGACACCGCGGTCGCCGACTTGTCCCCCTGCCGTCGCGTAGAAGGGAGTTTCTTCGAGAACAATATGAAAGTCGCCCCGAAAAAAGCCTCGGGTACGCGGTTGTAAATGGCCCTTCCGCTAAAGGGGCCTTCGATATTTATGTCGTGGCCGATGTATACGACCGCTAGACCGATGTCGCAGCAAGTTGTATCCGACAAAGGACAATGAAACCGGTCCCCGTGCCGAATCCTGGACGCCAGGAACATCGCTCATATGGACTTCTACCTTCCGCCAATGCATGCAGAGATCTGGCCGCCACCTGCTTTCCCGCCCCTTCCAGGACGCCGGGCTCGTCGCCGCTGCTCCTCCATTGCAGCGTCGTATCCTTGCTGGTCAAACCCGATTCCAAGATCTCGGCAGGTGTCGGCAGTGAAGTCTGATGGAAATCCCAGGGAGTCGTAGAGGAAAAATGCAAATTCTCCAGGCAGTGTCAGTTCGATGTCTTCGCGAAGCAACCAAAATAGCGTTCGGATCTGCTGCCAGTCCTCCCCGCGTGTCCTCGATGGGGAACAAGCTGTCATACAGCCTCGTAACTCTTATGCGACTCGTCTCAGGCGATCGCGCGCGCCCGATCCGGTATTCAGCTATCCGGAGCGAAGTAATCGGCTGCAACATATCAATAGCGTGGCCTTCAGAGCTTCAAGGCCCATATCCAGCGATGTGCGCAAAACGCGTCTCTTCGCCCTTGATCGTCTCCGCGACGCGATTCGCGCTCTCGACTAGCTCGGGATACGCGTCCTTCATAAGATCGCGAACGGCGAATGACCATCTCAAAAAGGAACGGCTCTCCGTCCCGAGCAACCGCCCATGCCGAATCGCGCGTCGGATGATCTTCCGCAGCACAGTAACCGCGGCGCATTCGTGTCCAGGCAGCACGCCATCGGAAATGAGAAACGTTGACGCACGCGCGTGGTCGGCGATCACGCGCAGCGATGCCGCCTGCTTATGCGTCTCTCAACGTCTTCTTTTTTCTCTCAGTACTCAAGCGACGTCCGTCAACTCGGCCGCGCGCTTGATCAGCGGCGTAAACAGGTCGGTGTCGTAATTCGAGATCACGCCCTGCATCACCGCGGTCACGCGCTCCAGGCCGGCGCCGGTGTCGATGGACGGCTTGGGCAGCGGCCGCATCTCGCCGTCGGGCTGCTTGTCGAACTGCATGAAGACCAGGTTCCAGATTTCGACGTAGCGGCCGCACTCGCAACCGAACTGCGCAGTCGGTGTGGCCGGCGTCGCTCGCCTCCGGGCCCATGTCGTAATGGATCTCGCTGCACGGGCCGCAGGGGCCGGTGTCGCCCATCATCCAGAAGTTGTCCTTCATGCCCATCTCGTGGATGCGATCCAGCGGGACACCGTCTTTTTCTAAAGTCGCGCGCCAGTGCTCGTAGGCCTCGTCATCGCGAGCAATTCCCTGCTCACCCTTGAAGATGGTGACGTACAGCTTGTCCTTCTCGATGCCGTACCACTCCGGCGAGGTGACCAGCTCCCAGGCGTAGGCGATGGCCTCCTTCTTGAAGTAGTCGCCAAAGCTGAAGTTGCCCAGCATCTCGAAGAAGGTGTGGTGGCGATTGGTGAAGCCCACGTTCTCCAGGTCGTTGTGCTTGCCGCCGGCGCGCACGCACTTCTGCGACGAGGTGGCCTTGTTGTAGTCGCGCTTCTCGATGCCGAGGAAGACGTCCTTGAACTGGTTCATGCCGGCGTTGGTGAACAGCAGCGTGGGATCGTTGGCCGGAACGAGCGACGAGGAGTGAACTTCCTTGTGTCCCTTGGAGACGAAGTAGTCCAGAAACATGCGGCGAACTTCGGAGCCTGATAGCTTGCGGGTGGGCATGGGAATAGAAAAATTCTAACAGCTATCAGGCGTCAGCATCGGCCGTGAGGACGCCGTGCATTGCAAGAATTTGTGGTTCCGCAAGCGAGTCGTAAGAGACTCCTGCTGGTGTAGTGCGTCGCTAAAATCCTGACTTATCCGAGTACGGGTTGTATCAGGGCACGACTTTAGTCGTGCCGAACGGGCGCAGAAATACGTGGGCTTTAGCCCCTGCACCCACAGTTCAGGGGCTAAAGCCCAAGGGAAAATGATGCTTTTCGGCACGGCTGAAGCCGTGCCCTGATACAAACCTCGAAAACTTATGTGAACAGATTTCCGACGCACTACACTAGTTGCTAGCTGCCAGTCGCTCAGTACTCCTTCTGCTTATCAACCACCCACAATAATGGCTCGCCTTTGAGAAAGCGGCGCAGATTTTGGGTGAAGGCCTCGTAGTGCCGCTCCCACATGTGCTCGGTGAGCCCGGCGATGTGCGGGGTAATGAAGACATTCTCAAGGTCCCACAATGGCGACTCCGGCGGAAGCGGTTCCTCGGTGGTGACGTCCAGCGCTGCGCCGGCAAAGCTCTTCGCGCGCAGAGCTCGCACGAGCGCTTCCTCATCCACCAGCACGCCGCGCCCCACGTTAATTAAGTATGCATCCGGCTTCAGGCAAGCCAATCGGATGGCGTTCATCAGGGGTTGCGTCTTCGGAGTAACGGGCACCGCCAGCACAACAAAATCGGCTTGCCGCAGAGCGTGGTCAAGCTGGTCGAACCCGTACATCTCCTCAACGCCATCGCACCTGCGCTCAGGATGTTCGCGCACCCCGATTACACGCATACCGAGGGAACTGGCCATCTTTGCCAAAGGCCGGCCGATGCCGCCCAGTCCGACGATGGCGATGGTTGCGCCTTTGATTTCGTGCGGGCGAGGTGTCGTGTTCCACAGGTCGTCCTGCGCCCAATGCTTCTGTTGCTGATATCGCATGGCCTGCGGCAGCCGCTTGGCCATCGCAAACACCAGCGCCATGGCGTGTTCGGCAACGACGGGCCCGTGCACGTCGCGAGCGTTGGTGACAACAATGTCGCTCGAGCGCAACTCCGGGCTCATCAGAAAGTGAACGGCGGTAGCTGTCGAATGGATCCACTTCAGGTTTCGTGCTGCCCTGATCTGCTCGCCGCGCAGTGACCACGCGATGGCAATGCCGGCATCCGCGATTTCTTCATTGACGCGGCCGTAGTCGGAAAGATGAAGCACTTCGATTTGTGGAAAGTCGCGCCGCAGCCGCTCGGCAAACCATGGCGGCGCCTGCCAGAGATCGAAGCGGTGATGAAGGATGATGAGAAGTTTCATGAAGAAGCAGTTAGCAATTAGCAGTTAGCACTTAGCGAAAGCGCGGCACGAGCTGTCAAGGACTCGAATTGCGATGCCGCCAATTCGAAACGAGCAAACCTCTGTGCTGTTCCGCACGGGCTAAAGCCCATCCGGAATGAGAAAAATAACCGTGTTATCGGCGCGGCTGGAGCCGGCTGCTAGAAATTGCGCGAAAGCAGGCCCCTCGCCGGCTGAAGCCGGCTCGGGACGGCCAAAACAGGAGGCCTAGACGCTGGCCTGAAGGCCAGCTCTACCCGAACAACGTATCACGCGCACCTTTTCAGCGGCCTCTGGAAGCCGTGCCCTGACACAAGGCGATTTTACGAAATACATTGCCGAAGCTCTGAAGCTCTGAAGTGAAGCATGCAGCTCGTAGCTAGTTGCTAATCGCTGGTTGCCATCACCCGCAGATCCCGCCCCGTCATCTCTTTCGGCTGCGGGACGCCGAGAATCGCCAGCATGGTCGGCGCGATGTCCTGCAGCGCGCCGTCGGGTCGCAAAGTGAAGCGGCGCGGATCGCCTTTGAAATTTGGCGATGTGACTGCGTGCTCCTCAACAACGATAAACGGAACCGGATTGGTGGTGTGCGCGGTCTGCGGGCCGCCGGTCTCAGGATCGATCATCTGCTCGGCATTGCCGTGGTCGGCGGTGACGATCATCGCTCCTCCGCGCTGGCGCAGCGCGCTATAGATCTGGCCCAGGCAGCCATCGACCGTCTCCACTGCGGCGATGGTCGGCGGAATCTTGCCGGAATGTCCCACCATGTCGGCGTTGGCGAAGTTCACCACCATCACGTCGAATGTGTTGTCGCTGATTGCCTTCATCACCGCGTCGGCAATGCCCTGCGCCGACATCTCCGGCTTCAGATCATAGGTCGCGACCTTCGGCGACGGCACCATCACGCGCTCCTCGCCGGGAAACGGCTTCTCCACGCCGCCGTTGAAGAAATATGTCACGTGCGCATACTTCTCGGTCTCGGCGACGCGCAGATTGCGCAGATGGCGGTCGGCCATAACGTTGGCCAGGATGTTGGTCAGCGATTCCGGCGGCGAGACCACGGGCAGGGTGAAATGTTTGTCGTACTGCGTCATGCAGACGTAGATGCAGATCTGTGGGCACGCGGTTGCGGGGGATGATTCGATCGAGGTCGTCGGCGCCTTCCAGTTCGCGGCCATCCTGCGGGGTGAAGTGGCTGTTGCGGCAGAGGCAGCGCGTGATCTGCCGCGCACGGTCAGCGCGGAAATTGAAGTTGATACAGACGTCGCCGTCGCGAATATTGGCCACCGCCTCGTCGCGTTCGTCGATGACAACAAATGGCAGGATGAATTCGTCGGTGATGCCGCGGTTGTAAGATTCCTTCACGCCCTGCACCGGATCCAGGGAGTAGGGGGCCTCGCCCTGGCCGTAAACCATGGCGTCGAATGCCTTCTTTTCGCGCTCCCAGCGGCGGTCGCGGTCCATGGCGTAGTAGCGGCCGCTGACTGTGGCGATCTTGCCGATGCCGTATTCGCGCATCTTCTGCTGCAACTGCTCGATGTAGCCGGCGCCGTTGGTGGGCAGCGTGTCGCGGCCATCCATGAAGCAGTGCACGAAGACGCGCTCCACGCCGTTCTGTTTAGCCATCCGCAGGAGCGCGTAAAGATGATTCTGGTGCGAGTGGACGCCGCCATCAGAAAGCAATCCGAACAGATGCAGCCGGCGCCCGCCTCTACGGGCAGTTGCCATTGCATCCAGCAGCGCGGGATTGGAGAAGAACGTCACCGTTCTCGATCATGAGATCGATCTTGGTGATGTCCATGTACACCACGCGGCCGGCGCCGATGTTGAGGTGCCCGACCTCGCTGTTGCCCATCTGGCCGGTGGGCAGCCCGACGTAGCGGCCGCTGGTGTGGATGAGCGTGTTGGGATACTCGGCGAGCAGCCGATCGTAGTTGGGCTTGCGCGCCAGCGAGATGGCGTTGGCATTCGGAGGGCGGAGCATAGCCCCAGCCGTCGAGGATGATGAGGATGAGAGGTTTGGGAGGCGTGGGCATTAGCATTTACAAAGAAGGCTCTTCCTTTAAGCTGCTAGCAATATACATTCTCAATTCGCAGGACGGCCAGCATATAAGCCGTAGAGCGCTTGCGATTAGCGCCGTCGGCAGACTTTTAACAATGCAGTCTTGGATAGATTTTGCCCAGGGACCCTACCGATGATGGAGGCATCAGTAATGCCGAAGAACATCGACTTTGAAGCGGTGCTTAGGCAGTGCTCCACGGAGGACGCTTATCGCGAGGCCTGCAAGGTAGCGACACACGGTAGAGAGTTCGATCCCGATTCGCTCGAACCTCTCTGGCAGGAACTCCGCACTGACGCGAGCAGATACCTTCAACCCAGCGATTTGGACAAGATTTTCGAGCAGGGTAAGACCGTCTACGGATATTACTGGCGCGTGCCAAAGGAGAATTGGGACGGCCCCGGAATCTCGTTGCACGAATCCCAATGTGCCAAGCCTGGCTGGAAGGAGAGCATCGTCCAAAAACTATTTGCCCGTCTCTCCAGAATGGAAGTTGTTTCCGTACTTTTGAGCTGCGTCTATCCAGGAGGCTTTGGCGTCTACAGTCCGCCGATCATGGCGATGCTGCAGGTACCGCCATGCGCGCCGATACAGCACTACTTGAAATATTGCGAAGAGCTACGGGAATGGGGGCGTCGCTTTCTGGAGTCAGAGAATGTTTGCACCGCAGATCGGGCAGTTTGGGTTTTTTATCAGTTAGCTTATTCGCCTGCCTCAAACTTGAAGACCCAACTGATCTACCGTAAGGCACACGACGAAGATTACTGGATTCGGCAGCGACACGCGAAGAACACTCTGACGTCCTATTTTTCCGACTATCTGCCCTTGAAACAGGCGCGATTCCTGCTGGAGATTGATCTGTATTTGGCAGGCGCTATCGCGGGTTGCGAGTTCGAAGCCCGAATAAGAGATTTGGTTCCCGAAGCAAGAAGGCGTAGGCTCGACGAGGATTTGTGGAGCATTATCGAGTATCTTGCGGTTCACTGCGGGTATGCTCAAAAGAAGGCCCGATTCCATGAGATTCGTGAACTGCGGAACATGGCTATACACCGCAGTCCTGGGTTGACCACGCAAAAGGTCACGATGATGATTAAAGAAACGGATTTGATTCCCAAAGAGGGGCATCCGCTAAGAATGATGGTCACCCCGCATAAAGCAGAGCGGCTCGCACGGCGGACGAAACGATCGCGAAGTCGGGTTCTTAGCGATGCCTCGCGGGAAGACCTGGCGCCCCGCTCGCCCGAGAAAGTAACCGAGGCCGTGAACCGTGCCTGTTGCGAAATCGGCGAGGCGCAAAATCCATTTGTGGCATCCGCTGCCCGTCGGATCCTCAAGCGGAACCGGTGCTGATTTCCCAAGGAGCAGGCTGAACAGCAGGTCCCTCCACTCCGCTTTGCTCCGGTCGGGATGACAAGCTGCGGGTGCCCGATTGCGAAACTGGAAGCCCGAAGACCAGAAACTAGGAACTGATCCCTAGTCCCTAACACCCGATCCCTAGCCCCTATTATGCTTTCGCTTTCTTCGCCAGTTCTCCGTGATAGTTCAGCGCCTTCAATCCCAGAAACCTTGCGGCCGGGCCGAGTTCTTCTTCGATGCGCAGCAACTGGTTGTATTTGGCGATGCGATCGGTGCGCGAGGCCGAGCCGGTCTTGATCTGGCCCGCGCCGGTGGCGACGGCGAAATCGGCGATGAAGGTATCTTCCGTCTCGCCCGAGCGGTGCGAAATGACAGCGGTATAGCCGTTCTGCCGCGCCAGATTGATGGCGTCCAGCGTTTCGCTGACCGAGCCGATCTGGTTCAGCTTGATCAGAATCGAGTTCGCGATGCCGGCGTCGATCCCGCGCTGGAAGATCTCGATATTGGTCACGAAGATGTCGTCGCCGACCAGCTGAATCTTGCCGCCCAGTTCGTCGGTCTGCAGTTTCCAGCCTTCCCAATCGTCCTCGGCGAAAGCGTCTTCGAGCGACACGATGGGATACTGCCGCACCCAGTCCGCCCAGAACTTCACCATCTGTTCGCTGGAGTGCTCGCTCTTGTCAGACTTCTTGAAGACGTATTTCTTCTTTGCGCTGTCGTAGAACTCGCTGGCCGCGGGATCGAGCGCGATGGCAATCTGCTCGCCCGGCTTGTATCCCGCCTGCGTGATGGCTTCCAGGATCACCTCGATGGCTTCGGCGTTCGACTTCAGCGAGGGCGCAAAGCCGCCTTCGTCGCCAACGGCGGTGTTGTAGCCGCGCTTCTTCAACACGCCCTTCAGCACATGGAACGTCTCGACGCCCCAGCGCAGCGCTTCGCTGAACGCATGTCGCGCCGACCGGCATGATCAGGAATTCCTGGAAATCAACGTTGTTGTCGGCGTGGGCGCCGCCGTTCAGGATGTTCATCATGCGGCGTGGGCAGCAGGCTGGCGGTGGATCCGCCGAGATATTGGTACAGCTCGATGCCCAGGTGGTCGGCCATGGCGCGAGCAGCCGCCATCGAGACGGCCAAGAATCGCGTTCGCGCCCAGCTTGCTCTTGGTCGGCGTGCCGTCGAGCGCGATCATGGCGTTGTCCAGCTCGCGCTGCTCGCTGGCATCCATGCCCTCGAGTTCGGGCGCAATCACCTTGTTGATATTGTCGACCGCCTTGAGCACGCCCTTGCCCAAGTAGCGGCTCTTGTCGCCGTCGCGCAGCTCCAGCGCTTCGTGCTCGCCGGTGGAGGCTCCGCTGGGCACCGCAGCCCGGCCGCTCGCTCCGCTGCCTAGAATCACATCGGCTTCAACCGTAGGATTTCCGCGGGAATCCAGAATTTCCCGGCCGACAATCGCCAAAATATCAGTCATACGTCCTGCTTGCTCCCGCCGATGAGATTCGCTTATGCGTATGGCGAGAGATGAAGGCAGTCAATTATAAGGGAAGCGAAAGATATCCTGCGTGACGGGATTGTCAAGACATAGTGCCTGTAATCCCAAATTCATCTTCCGCCGCAGAAACGGTTTGCGCCGCTGCGGGCGGTT
Source organism: uncultured Acidobacteriaceae bacterium (assembly GCA_963821995.1). Taxonomy (GTDB): domain Bacteria; phylum Acidobacteriota; class Terriglobia; order Terriglobales; family Acidobacteriaceae; genus Bog-257. The sequence goes on from CAWGFZ010000002.1 coordinate 154,871, forward strand.
GAGTATCCTCTTTGCGAACGGTTAACCTGTACCTTGACGATGCGCACCAACGCTGCTGGCCGGCGTTGCGGCGCCTCGACGGAGACTCATACTATGTGGAAGCGTAAGGAAGACGAATACCTGCCCAACGAGCCGGCTGTTCCCAGCTCGTCATCGACTCCGGCCATGACTGCGCCCTCACGTCCGACCGAACCCCTACGGAGCGATACTATGCACACTGGCGAGGTAGCCACCATCGGCAAGTCCGTCGTGGTAAAAGGCGAGCTTTCCGGCAGCGAAGATCTTATTGTCGACGGCGAAGTAGAAGGCTCCATCTCGCTGCGCGGCCAGAGTCTCACCGTCGGCCCCAACGGCCGGGTTCGGGCCAACATCGAAGCCCGAAACGTCATTCTGCATGGCCGCGTGGATGGCGATATCCATGCCACCGACCGTGTGGACCTACGCAAAAGCGCTTCGTTGTGCGGCGATATCTCGACCATGCGCATCTCCATCGAGGACGGCGCATTTTTCAAGGGCGGAATCGACATTCAGAAGCCCGAACCCGCGCCCAAGGTGGAAGCCAAACCGCCGGCCGCCAGTGCTTCGCCGTTGCAAGCCAGCAGCGCTGCCGCTCCTGCCAGTGCGCAGCCCTCACTGCTCGATTCGAAGAAGATGTGATTTCGGGGCGCATCGTCGTCCTGGGATGCGCCCTGTGCCGACTTCCGCGGTTGTGATGCACGAATCGATTGCTGCTTAGGCACTCTGCCCCTACAATGTGCCTGTGGCTCCGGGCATCTTCCAAAAACTATTTGGCTCCGGACGGCAGTCTGCCGACGCGGTCTCCGGACAGAGGATCAGCCGTCGCTCTACCGGCTTCACCGAATTCATCCGCTCGATTTCACGCGAGCAAGGGCTGAAGATCCTCGACTTGGGAGCGACCTCACCGGCCAACATCACGTTCATGACCGGTCTTGGCCATCGCTTCCACCAGGAAGATGTGTTGCGGCTCTCGAATGACAAGTCTCTCCTCATCGCCAACGGCGATGGAGGCGTGACCGTCGATATCGAGAGGTTTCTGGTGGATAACCTCACTTTCGGGCGCGAGGAATTCGATGCAGTGATGTTTTGGGACCTCGCCGACTTTCTTCCCGAGCCGCTGGTAAAGCCGGTGATCGAACGCATTCAGGTTGCGATGAGGCCCGCGGGGTCACTGCTGGCCTTCTTCCACACCAAGGACGCGGGCGCCGATGCTCCCTTTTACCGCTACAACATCATGTCGAAGGACACGCTGGAACTTCAGCCGGTCAGCGGCTTTCGCCTGCAACGGGTCTTTAACAACCGGCATGTGGAGAACCTGTTTCGCGATTACGGTTCTATCAAGTTCTTTCTTGGGCGCGACAATATCCGCGAAGTGCTGGTTAGTCGTTAGGGAAACTCTGGACAAGTCGCTGGTGATCCCTCAGGGCTAAAGAAACTGCATCGCGACCCTGTGCCGCCGGCTGAAGCCGGCTCCGGATGGCAAGTATAAAGGGCTTATCGGCACGACCGAGGTCGTGCCCTGACACAAAGCTTTCGGAAGCCGACTTTTTCAGCGGTCTGTAAAAGCTGCGCCCCTCAAAACGCCTCGAAATCCACGTTTTCAGCGGTCCCTGAAGCCGTGCCCTCTCAGAACTGATGGGCTAATCGGAGCCTCCTTAAGGACCGCTCCCGGTATCCCGATATCGTTGTCTAATTCATTCGCCGTAATACGTTCACGGTTTGTTACTGGGTTCGGACGAAAAATTACGTAAGGCTATTCCCTCATCCGCGAAGTCGCTGTATGGTAGCTGTAATCGTGTCGCAGCCGGACCGTGGAAGCGCAGCCAAGCTGAAACGGGCCGAAAACAGCCGCACCAAACCAGCTGGCCCTCCAAACAGAGCTGTGGAGTTGGGTTTGGCAAACCAGTCCCTCGACAGGCGAACTCTCAACTGTCGATGGTCAGCAAGCAATCATTTCTTGGAAAGGATTTAAACCGAACATGTGGAAACCAACGAATGCCCCGACCTCCAACCCCACCCCCAGTCCCGAGCCGCAGCGCTCGTTTGTGCCGCCCGCCGAGCCGATGAGCAACGCTCCGCGCCCCTCCAGCGCGCCGCTGAACACGCAAGAGCAGGCCACGCTAGGCAAGTCGCTGGTCATTAAGGGTGAAGTCACCGGCTCCGAGTCGCTCTACATCGACGGCAGGGTGGAAGGTTCCATCACGCTGCCCGGCAACCGCGTCACCGTGGGACGTAATGGTGTGGTCGCGGCCAACATCTCCGCGCGCGAGATTGTCGTGCTGGGCAAGGTGCGCGGCAATATGACAGCCAGCGACCGCGTCGATATTCGCGGCGAAGGCTCGCTGACCGGCGACGTCGTGGCGCAGCGCATCAGCATCGAGGACGGTGCCTACTTCAAGGGCGGCATCGACATTCGCAAGCCGGGCCAGAAGGCCAACGGCGAAGCCAAGGAGAGCACGTCGACAACTGCCGGCGAGACGCACACAACAGTGGCTGCCGCGCGAGTGTAGTTTCCCGCAAAGGGATTGAGGGCCGGCAGTCCGGAAATGGATTGCCGACGCCTGTTCTAAGGTAATCGTTGTTGACTGGCTTGGCTGGCGGCGAGAATCTGTGGTCAGCAATCAGCGGTCAGTGGCCAGCCTCGGGCGGTGCTGACGGGGGTGATGTCGAGAGTGGTCGAAGCCATGCGCTCCTGGCCGCAAATTATGCCATCGGATAAACGTCTTTCTTTGGCTGAATGCTGATTACTGATCGCCGATAGCCGATAGCTAAATTGGGTGCCGTGATGTGGAACCGTTTGCTGCAATTGCTTCCCGTAGGCTGCCGTCATCGCCATATGTCGCTGCCGTTCTCGGCGATTCCCTCCAGGAAAACGCCCAACGAACAGGAATGGGACCGGGTTACGCCGTCCGAGACCGGGATCTATGTTGTCTGTCTGGATTGCGGACGCCACTTCGATTACGACTGGTCGCGAATGAAAGTAGTGAAGTGAAGCAGTTGCCAGTGGCCGGTTGGCAGTTAGCGGCTCGGTAGTCGCCCGAAGGCTGACAGCCTTCCCCGGCATCTGTCTTGCCAATTGACCGGCGCGGCGATTGACCGCATAATTCTCCTGCCTGACGATTACCGCACTGCAAGGTGGAGTTCCGTGACCGAGAAGAAGAAGAACGCCAGCCGTCCTTTCCAGACGGCCGGGGAGCGGCTCGACGATATGCTGGGCGACGCCTCGGCACGCATCGAGGAAGAAACGCAGCTGCTGCTCAAGTACATCAACGACGAGCTGGTGCCCGCAATTCGCCAGCACTCCAGCAATACGCTGCGCATCGCCAGCGAGAAGCTGGCCCAGGCGGCGGACCACATGGACTCCGGCAAGCAGAAGAAACGGTGATTGGCGGCGCCGACCCTGGTATGCGCGGGTCCAAGAGTCTGCGTGAGAAATGTGCCGTCCCTAAAGGAACTCGGAGTTCTTTCCACGCTGACCCAGAGCTTACGCCCTGGGCTAATGTTGTTCCGCCCTTCGGGCTGGATCTTGCCGTAGCTTGGGCGTTCTCTTCCCACCACAGATGCGGCGTTCTCTCGAACCGCCTAAAGCCCACGTTATTTGTGCTGCCTTTCGGCATGGCAGAAGCCCGGCTTTTCCACCGCGCCCCGCAGTTCCACCAGCCCTTCTTGCGTTCGCGACTCGCTCTGGTCGGATTCGCCGCCATTGCCATGCTTTTGCTCTCGGCCTGCGGGGGGCACAAGACCGCTCGTAGCCAGCCTGTACCTCCTCCACCTACGATCCAGCCACCTGAGCCCGCGCCTCCGGCAACGGCGAAGACTGAACCGGAGCCGGCGCCCAGCGTTCCTCACAAGAAACCGATCTACGTGGAGACCGGGATGGCGAGCTGGTACGGCCCTCCTTATCACAATCGTCGCGGCGCCAACGGCGAGATTTACAACCAGAACGCCATGACCGCGGCACACCGCACGCTGCCGCTGAACTCGGTTATCCGCGTCACGAATCTCAGCAACGGACGCGCGGCCGTGGTGCGCATAACCGACCGTGGGCCGTTCGTCGAAGACCGCATCGTCGATCTGTCGCTGGCCGCGGCCAAAGCCGTTGATGTCTGGCGACCGGGTACGGCGGAGGTCAGGCTGGAAGTGCTCTCCACGCCCGCTCCGATCTTTGATGGCGGACGCTGGTGCGTCCAGATCGGCGCCTTCCACAGCGAACATGAAGCCCGCCAGCTGAAACAGAAGCTGCAGGACCGATACGAGAGCGCGAACGTCATCCAGTTCACCGGGCCGACGGGGGAATGGGTCCGCATCCGTCCCGCCGGCGATGACAAGCGCAAAGCCGAAGAGGTCGCCAGCAAAACCCACGTCAGGGAAGGCAGCGTGTTTTTGGTGAGGCTGGACTAGGGCCGGAGGCTTTCCTGGTGCTGAAGCCCGCTCGTGATTACAAAGATTAAAATGGCTCAGACGCGGGCCTGAAGGCCCGCTCTACCCGACCTGCGGCTGTCCACCACGCCTGCATGGTCGGCTGGTTAGCCGCCGACGGGTACGGTGAAGTAAAACACCGATCCGCTTCCCGCTTGTGAGGTCACGCCAAGACCTCCGCCATGGGCCTCGACGATAGCTTTGGCGATGGCTAAGCCCATGCCGGTTCCCTGCACCCGGTAGCGTTGATCGCGTCCGCGATAGAACTTCTCAAAGATCAGCGACTGTTCCAGATCATCGATGCCGGGCCCGCGGTCCGCCACGCTGATGGTTACGTTCTTGCCTGTTTGCTCGGCGCTTATGGTGATAGGAGTGCCCGCAGGCGAGTATTTGGCTGCATTTTCCAGAAGCTGCACCAGCACTTCGGCAATGCGCTCCAAGTCGACCCGGACCGGCGGCAAGTTCTCCGGAACCACCAGTTTTACTTCGCGGCCGCATAACACCTGCTTCGCGCGTTCCAGTGCAGACTGAAAAACTTTGTCGACGGAGTAAGGCTCGCGCCGCAGTTCGACCTGCTGGGCATCGAGCTGCGCCATCTCCGCGGCTTCCCCAACCAGGCGATTGAGGCGATCGGTTTCTTCGTTAATGATGGTCAGCAGCTCCTGCGCGGCTTCCGGACTGACCGGATCGGGAGAGAGCAGCGTGGTGACAGAGACTTTGATAGCAGTGAGCGGGGTCCGAAACTCGTGGGTCACGCTGTCGAGCAGGGCGGAGCGCAGCCTCTCGCTCTCGCGGGTAGCTTCGGCCCGCGTGAGGGTCTCGACGGCGCCGGCGTGCTCGATGGAAATTGCGATGAGGCTCCCGACCGCCTCCAGCGTCTCGCGCGAAAGCACGCCGCCCGCGAGTCCGAGACTACCCACCGCACGCACGCCGACCCGCAGCGGCACAAAGCACAACTGCTGCTGTTCATCGACGACGATCTCACCACGGCCGCTGACCGCCTCCAGTTGCTCTTCGCTGAGTTCGGGATGACGCAGCCCGGTGCGATACACCTGTTTGCGCTTGGGCAGGTACATGGCTGCGCCTTGCAATCCGAAAGCGTCGCGGATGTAATGAGGAATGTTGTTGAGCAACTGCATTACGTTTTCGGTGGCCAGCAGTTGCTGGCTGAGCAGGTAGAGCCGCTCCACTTCCTTGCGCCGGCGGTTGGCGTTTTCGGCCTCTCGCCGGGCGCGTTCGGAAAGGCGGCTGGCGAGTATGGCGCTGGTGAGAAAGGCCAGCAGCGCAATCCAGTTCTGAGGATCGGCGATGGTGAAGGTGCGGACCGGTGGCAGGAAGTAGTAATTGAAGGCGAGGGTGGCGACAATGGCGGTCGTGGTAGCGACGGTCAATCCCCAGCGGCTGGCCACACCCAGCACAACCAGCAGCAAAGTCAGCGCCACCGTGGTTGGGACCACCGGCAAGCGAACGTAGACAGCGACCACGAGCGCGACCGTCCCCATTGCAACCGCGTAATGGTAGGCCAGGGCGCGCAGACGTTTTGCCGAAAATGCATTCGGCGGACGCAACCTCAGATTCGTAGCGGTGCGAGCTTCGTCATTCACGGCACGATTGTACCGAATCGACATTTCGCGTCCGCTGCCGCAGAATGATGGCTCATGCAAAAGACCCCGGAACAATGGCTGGAGGTGACCACTCCCGAAAAGAAAGCGGGGGTGTTCAAGTTGTTTCTGGGATATGCGCCGGGCGTCGGCAAGACCTATTCGATGTTGAGCGAGGCCATTCGCCGGAAAAGCCGCGGCGAAGACGTTGTCGTCGGCGTCATTGAGAGCCATGGGCGCAAGGCGACAAAAGATCTGGCCGGCCGGTTGGAAACCGTGCCCCGCAAGCAGCTCAACTACAAAGGCACGATTTTCGAAGAGATGGATGTGGATGCCATTCTGGCGCGGCATCCGCAGGTGGTTCTGGTGGATGAGCTGGCGCACACCAACATCGACGGCAGCAAACATCACAAGCGGTACGAGGATGTATTCGAGCTGCTGGACAATAAGATCGACGTGCTCTCCACCATGAACGTGCAGCACCTGGAAAGCGTGACCCCGCTGGTGCACAAAATCACGGGCATCGTGGTACGCGAGACGGTTCCCGACTGGGTATTGAAGCGCGTGGATGAAATCGTGCTCTCCGACGTCACGCCGGAGGCGCTGCAGACGCGCATGCGCCGTGGCGACATCTATCCTATGGAGCGGGTTGACCGGGCGCTCGGCAGCTTCTTTCGGCCCAGCAACCTGATCGCACTGCGCGAGATTGCGCTTCGACACGTGGCGCAAGTCGTCGATCGCAGCCTGGAACCGTATATCCAGACGGAGATCGATCCCAGTCGCGAGTTGCAGGTCCGGGAGCGCATCGCGGTTGGCGTCAGCTCGAATCCGGTGGCGCAATATCTCATCGCACGTGCTTCGCGCATGGCGCAGGCGGTGAACGGCGAGTGGTTCGTGGTCTATGTGGATATCGGCGCCGACCAGGATGACCCGGAACGGCAGCGGTCATTGCAGGCGAATTTCCGGTTTGCGGAGAATCTGGGAGCGCAGGTGATACGGTTGAAGGGCAAAGAAGTTGCACATGCGATGGCGGAGTTTGTGCGGGAAAAGCACATCACGCAGGTGATCTTTGGACACTCGGCCACCAGCGGCTGGCGTAGATATCTGTTCTTGTCGGCAGTGCATCGCTTCTTACGCGACGCGCCAGCGGTGGACGTGCACATTGTGAAGCAGCAGGTGAATTGAGGAAGGCAGTTTCAAGTTTCGAGTTTCGAGTGAGCCGTTATCATGAAAACATTCCGAACTCGTCCTGATCGTTAATGGATTCCCGATGCGGCAGACTTGAAACTCGAAACTTGAAACTGATTTGCTATGCCTTCTCGTCCCCACATCGTGGTTGTAGATGATGAGCCGCAGATCACGCGCGTGCTGCGCACCAGCTTGAACGCGCAAGGCTACGAGATCCGTGTGGCTAATGACGGCGAAACGGCGCTGGAGATCATGAGAGACTTTGCGGCGGACCTGGTGATCACCGACCTCGGAATGCCGAATATGGATGGGATCGAGCTGTGCCGGCGGCTGCGGGCGACTTCGCAGGTACCCATCCTTGTGCTCTCGGTAAGAGGCGAAGAGCGCAGCAAGATTGCGGCGCTCGATTCCGGCGCGGACGACTACATCACGAAGCCGTTCAGCACGGGGGAGCTGCTCGCCAGAGTGCGCGCGGCGCTGCGGCGCTCGCGCCCCAGCCCCGAGGCGCCAAGCAGAATCGAAAGCGGCGATTTTCAGATCGACCTGGACGCACATTCGGTCAGCGTGGCCGGGCGCGACGTGCACCTCACGCCGAAAGAGTTCGATGTGCTGCTCTACATGGCGCAACATCCACGAAAGGTGCTGACCCATCGCTCCATCCTGACTGCCGTGTGGGGAAGCAACAGTGTGGAGCAAAATGAGTATCTGAGGGTGTTCGTGGGCCAATTGCGAAAGAAGTTGGAGTCCGACGCGAGCTCGCCCCGGTACATTCTGACCGAGCCTTGGGTAGGATACAGATTTGAGCCGGGAGAGTAACGCAGCGGCCGTCCGTTCCCTCGCTGACTAGATCGGCCGCGGAAAATTCTCTTTCGGACATCGTGTGCCGCCGGTTAAAGCCGGCTCAGAGAGTTAAAAAGCCGCTTATCGGCACGACTGAAAGTCGTGCCCTGATACAAGCCTTTTCTCGCATGAGTTTTTTGGCGGCCTGTGAACCGAATGCAGGTCCCTCGACTCCTCGCCCAACAGCGCAACCAGTGGCGCTTGTCGGGGACCGGTCGCGGGCTCCTCGCTCGGGATGACACATTGAAGGGTTAAGCGGTGAGCCTACGTCGACTGTTCCTTGTCGTTGAAGTGGAAGATGTCCTTCGACAGATAGCGCTCGGCGGAATCGGGGATGATGGTCGCCACGCGTTTGCCGGGACCTAACCGCTGCGCGATGACAATCGCCGCAAAAACATTCGCGCCGGCGCTCGAGCCGGCAAGCACGCCTTCCTCAGCAGCCAGCCTCTTTACCATGTCGAAGGCATCGCGATCGCAGACGGCGATGATTTCGTCGGCGAGCGAACCGTCGAAGGTCTTGGGGACGAAGCTTGCGCCGATGCCCTCCACCTCGTGCTCGCCCTTGGGGCCGCCGCCCAGCACCGAACCCTGGGTTTCTACCGCAATCGCCAGCGTTTTCGGATTGCGCTCCTTCAAGTAGCGCGCCACTCCGGTAAAAGTGCCGCCGGTGCCACAGCCAATGACAATGGCATCGATGTGACCGCCGAGCTGCTGGTAGAACTCGCGCGCGGTAGTCTCATAATGAAAATCGGGGTTGTCCTGATTTGCGAATTGGCCCGCGATAAAGGAGTTTGGCGTGCGGGCAGCGCGTTCGGTGACGTAGTCGATGGCCTCCTGCATGCCGCCAGCGCGAGAGGTGCGAATCACCTCAGCGCCGAGCGCCTCCATGAGCGTGACCTTTTCCTGCGAAAAACCTTCAGGCACGGCGAGCACAGTTTTGTAACCGCGACCGCCGGCGATTAGCGCCAGACCAACGCCGGTATTTCCCGCGGTCGCTTCGAAGATGGTGGCGCCGGGGCGCAACCTGCCAGCGCGCTCGGCCCTGGTGATCATTCCCAATGCGGCGCGATCTTTGATGCTGCCACCCGGATTGAGGTATTCGAGCTTGGCGTAAAGGTCGGCGTAGCCGGGTGAAGTGATCTTGCGCAGGTGAAGAATTGGGGTGTCGCCGACCAGTTCGGTGATGTCTTCGGCGACGCGCAAAGTGGACATTTCAGCAGTATCCATGAGGACTCGAGGAGCAACTTTCACAGCCTACTGAATTGCATTCAGGCGGTCAAACCAGCGACGGATTGCGCGGTTACGTGCGCGTGCACGCAAGCTCCAGCACACAACCTCTGCCGTGCGAGTTGGCGTCACACCCTGCAGGAGGCTAGATCCTATGACAGCATCAGGAAAGTCAAGTTCCGGTCGTCGGAAGTCCAGTTCGTCATCGCACCGCGGAACGTCGCGGTCGAGCTCGAGAAAATCGCGTCCCAGTTCCGGCAACAGCGGACATCGCAAGTATGGCCGCAAGGCGCAAGACAAGGTCCACAAGGCGATGCACGAATATAAGCATGGCAAGTTGAAGTCAGGTGGACGGAGCAAAGTGAAGAGCCGCAAACAGGCGATCGCCATCGGCCTGAGCGAAGCACGCAAAACGGGCGCGAAGGTGCCGCGGAAGAAGTCGTCATAAAGCTATTCCCTGCGCACGAACACCGGCCGACATTGCCGGTGTTTTCTTTTTGCCGGGATAGTATGGCCATGTTTTCTTGGCTCGCCGTTCGGCTGGACGAGGCCGCTGAAAATCGGAACAGCAGATCGCTCGCCGACTAAAGTCAGCTCGGGATGACAAATATAAGGGACGTAGACGCTGGCCTGAAGGCCAGCTCTACCCGAACAACGCATCACGGCGACCTTTTCAGCAGCCTGTGAAGCCGTGGCCTGATACAAAGCTTTCGGAAACGAATTTTCGATCATGCACGTCGTATAAAATTCAGCGGTGCTCTTCTTTCCCGGTCATGGCCCCTCGGCCCAGCAAATGCAGTCAGTCGACGATAGCGCGTCGGCAGCGTTAATGAGCGCGGGAGCGGAGTTGCCTGCGACGGCCGCTCCTCTCGCCGTCGAAACAGCTTCTGTGAGGCGGCCGGTGAGCGGTGAGCCGGTGGCGTGGTGGAAGCCTCTGACGGCATTGCTGCTCCTCATGGTCGTTACGGCTGCGCTTTACTCGCCGGTCCGCCATCACCCGTTTGTGAATTACGACGACGGCGTTTACGTCACCGACAACGATCACGTGAAATACGGTCTCTATCGCGGCAATCTCAGGTGGGCATTCAAGTGGGCGATGACGAGCTATGAGGCGGCGAACTGGCATCCTGTGACGTGGTATTCGCACATGCTGGATTGCCGTATCTTCGGCCTGAAACCTGCCGGACATCACGCTGTGAATCTGCTGCTGCACGTCATTAACGTTGTGCTGCTCTTCCTTGTGCTGAGGCGTGCGACGGGCCGCGCGTGGCCGAGCCTGATGGTGGCCGCGCTGTTCGCCTTGCATCCGATTAATGCCGAGACCGTGGCTTGGATTGCCGAGCGCAAGAACCTGCTGAGCATGATGTTTTTCCTGCTGACGCTAGGCGCATGGACCTGGTATGCGCGGCGGCCGCGATGGTATCGCTACCTGGCGGTGGCGTTTCTGTTTGCGCTGGCTCTGATGGCCAAACCGCAGGTGATCACGCTCCCCTTCGTCCTGCTGCTGTGGGATTACTGGCCGCTGCAGCGAATGTTTGCAGCTCAGCCATCGGCTAATGGCCCGGCAGAGCGCGCTCCCGCGCGAAGTTTTTCGTGGCTGCTGCTGGAGAAGCTTCCGCTGCTGGGGCTAAGTGCCGGCAGCGCAGTCCTGACGGTGAAGGCGCAACGGCAGGGCGGCGGATTCAATCCCGACTACACGCTGCTGGTGCGCATGGAGAATGCCGTGGTGTCGTACGCGCGATATATCGGGAAGGCGTTCTGGCCATCGCAGCTGGCGCCGATGTATCCGCACCCGGGAAATTCGCTGCAGGCGTGGCAAGCGGCGCTGGCGGTGCTGGTCTTGATTGCGATTTCAGCTCTCGTAGTGCGGTTGCGGAAGCGACGGTATCTGTTGGTGGGATGGCTCTGGTTCCTGGGAACGCTGGTGCCGATGATCGGGTTGGTGCAAGTGGGACGGCAAGCGATGGCCGATCGCTACGCGTATCTGCCGTTCATCGGGCTGTTCATCATGGTGGGTTACGGAGTGGCGGACGCAACTGCCGTTCACGCAAGAACCTCACGATCGGATACCCAGCGGCGAGGAGTGTCGTCTGCGTGGCTGCCGGTTGCCGGCTGTTCGATCCTGCTGGTGCTGGCTGTGGTCACCCATCGGCAGATTGGATATTGGGGCGACGATATCGCACTGTGGACGCACACGGCGCAGGTGACCAGCGGAAACTATGAAGCGGAAGACAATCTGGGCGAAGCTCTGCTGGCCGCCGACCGGCCTGACGAGGCTTATCGACACTTCCTGCGCGCGGCGGCGTTCTATCCCACGTACCCTCGGACGCTGATGTTTCTGGCGGTGCATAATCAGCGCGATGGCAAACTCCGGGAGGCGATCGCGCAATATAACCAGGTGATCGCGGAAACGCAGAATGCCGTGTATCAGAACGCCGCGATGCGGGCCGTGGCATTCACGAACCTGGGGCATGCTTATCGCGATCTGGGCGAATTCAGCCTGGCGAAACAGAGCCTGGACTCGGCGCTGGCGCTCAAGCCGGACGACTTCTCCGCATGGCTGGATCTGGGACTGGTATCGCAGAAGATGGGCAATCTCCCGGACGCGATTCATGCCTACTACGAGGCGGTACGGGTCCACCCTTCCGACATCGGCTACCTGTTGCTGGCGCAGGCGCTCAAACAAGCTGGGCACAAGATTGAAACGCAATGGGCCGAGCAGAAGGCAAAAGACATTACGTCGGATTATCCGCGGGCACAGGAACTGGCTAATCGAATGCTGGCACAGTGAGAACCAGGCGTGAGACCAGATCAGGTTGGCGTAGAGCCAAGGCTGGAGCACGCCTTTCAGAGGCCGCTGAAAAACTCGGGAAAGCGGATCCCTATCGGGCTAAAGCCCGCTCGGGAGAACCGAGAATGAAGGCTTGGACGCGCGCCTGAAGGCTCGCTCTACCCGATCTAGACGTGAAGGCGAGTTTTCGGCGGCCTGTGAGAGCGTACTCCACCCATCTACAGACACTGTGAGATTTGTGTAGCCCTGGGTAGCGCAGGGTGCTCCAGGTGCTCGAATGCGGCGTAGCCGGCAGTCGAAGGCAATTGCATCTGCACGGTGAAACAGAAAATGCTGCCCTTGCCGGGCTGGCTCTCCACCCAGATCTTTCCGTTCATCAGACTGACGAGCCTGGAGGCAATTGCGAGGCCCAGCCCGGTGCCACCGTACTTGCGAGTTAAGCTGCCGTCGGTCTGGGTGAAACCTTCGAAGATGGCTGCATGCTTCTCGGGTGATATCCCGATACCGGTGTCGGATATCTGGAAAAGAAGTTCTGCCCGGCCGCCGACGCGCGAAGTACAAATGGTGCGGACGGCGATGCTGCCCTCAAGGGTGAACTTGATGGCGTTGCCGACGACGTTGATGAGCACCTGGCGCAGCCGCTGAGGATCGCCGATGACCGTCTCCGGCAGGTCCGTATCCATGTCTGAGAGAAACTTCAAGCCCATCTGCTCGGCCTGGAATCGCAGCGGGCGTAGGGTCTGACGGACCGTCTCCTGAAGATTAAAGCTGACCTCCTCGACCGCGAGTTGGCCGGACTCGGTCCTGGTGAAATCCAGAAGATCGTTGATAAGGCGCAGCAGAGCATTGCCAGAGGACTGAATGGTCAGCAGGTACTCGCGCTGCTCAGCGTCGAGCGGGGTGTCGAGGGCGAGATCGCTCATGCCCAGAATGCCGTTCATCGGGGTGCGCAGCTCGTGGCTGATATTGGCCAGAAATTCGGTCTTGGCGCGATTGGCTTGTTCGGCCAGTTCCTTGGCCTTGATGAGTTCGGCCTCGGCCCGTTGCCGCGCGCTCTCGTGGGCCTCTTTCTGCAGCCGAGCGGAGAGCACTGGAGCAAGATAGATGGCGATATACTCCAGCACGCGCTGGTCACCGTCGGTGTAATCGGTAGCTTTGTTTGCGGCGACGAGAAGGCCGATCACCGACTCCTGATAAAGAACCGGAACCGCGATGGCCCGCGTGACAGGGCCGTAGCTGCCGGGAATGGCGACGGGAACATTGTCGTAGAAGGAGCGCTTCTCGATGAGCGCCTTGCCCCAAATGCCGTCCCAAAGCGCGGGAGCAATTCGCGCGGCATCGTCCTTCGCGGGAGGGGTTTCTGCTGACTCGGTTGTGGAGGCCAGCAGCAGCGCGCCATCGTCGGCAATACATCCCAACAGACCATTGGTGCTCTGCGAAGCGTTCAGTACTACCTGTAAAATTTCGCGATAGACGCTGTGGTTGGGCGCGGTCAGGAAGATATTGAAGATCTGGTTGCGCAACGCCAACTGCTGCCCCGAGAGCCGCAGGGCGGCTTCCGCCGCTTTGCGGGCGGTGATGTCATGAGCCATGGTGGAGATGCCCAGCAACACTCCTGCCTTGTCGGTGATCGGAGAAATGGCAAGCGATACGTCAATTCCGCTGCCATCCTTTCGCCGGCATACCGAATCGAAGTGTCCCACCCGTTCGCCTTGTGCGATTTTGGCAAGCACCTCGGGCACTTCATGGAGCCGCTCGGGAGGAACCAGCGCAGAAATGTGTAGCCCAATAGCTTCCTCCTCCGAGTAGCCGAACATTTTCTCGGCAGCAGGGTTCCAGGAAACGATGGTCCCGTCGGCGTTTTTTCCGATGATGGCTTCGCCGGATGACTTCACGATGGCGGCAAGCTGGGAGTTGAGCTGCTCGGCCTGTTTGCGTGCGCTGATGTCGCGAAGGATGCCATCGGCGCAGAGTACACCGTCCTGCTGGAAGGTCCGTACGGCGCGGTTGCGCACCCAAACCCAGTGCCCGTCCTTGTGGCGCGCGCGATACTCCACGTCGAAGATGCGGTTTTCAATAAAGAGCGCACGGAAAGCCCTTTGGGCCGCCTCGATGTCATCAGGATGAATACGGCCCAGACGTAAGCCCAAATCGCCACCCAAGACCTCCTCCGGGGTGTATCCCAACAGTTGCTGTATCGTCCCACTGATGAAGATATTTCTGCCCTGGGCGTCGATGGTCCAGATAACGTCGGGAAGATTGGTAAGCAGGCGGCGGTATTGCTCCTCGCTCTTGCGCAGCGCTTCCTCAGCTAGCTTCTGTTCGCGGATGTCCACGCCGACGCTCAGAATACATGGCTGCTTGCGGATGAAGACGCGGATGCCGGTGAGATAACAAGGAATTCGCTCGCCGCTTTTGCTAAGCCAGGCTCCCTCCGTGTCGGCATGGCCGGTCTTCCGGATCCTTTCCCAGCGCGCGGGCACAGCTTGGCGGTGTTCTTCTGCCAGCGTTTCGGGGGCATGAATTCCCTTCAGTTCCTCGGAGGAGTAGCCGAGGACCGATTCAAAGCGGGAGTTCCAGCGAAGCAGTTTGCCGTTGGGGTCAATGATGCAGGCCAAGCCCGGCAAATGCTGAACCATAATGTCGAAATTCCTTTCTGCATGCCGGAGCTCGGATGCGTCCGTCTGCCGGCGCCACAGGGCTGCCATGCTGAACAGCAAGACGGCGACACCGCAGTAGATAATGGTGAGCGTATGCGATTGCCACATTGACAGGCGTGGGAACCAGACAGCCTTCACCACCTGGAAAATTGTGGTGAGGCCGAGCGCGAAGGCCGTCGCGGCGGCGATCTTGACGAAGCTGGACGCCCTGAACATGAAGAGTCTGGTGACCGTCGTCGCGGTGCGGGACAATGTATCAGATGGCAATCTAGTGTAGTGCGTCGGAAATCTGTTCACATAAGTTTTCGAGGTTTGTATCAGGGCACGGCTTCAGCCGTGCCGAAAAGCATCATTTTCCCTTGGGCTTTAGCCCCTGAACTGATGGGTGCAGGGGCTAAAGCCCACATATTTCTGCGCCCGTTCGGCACGACTAAAGTCGTGCCCTGATACAACCCGTACTCGGATAAGTCACAATTTCAGTGACGCACTACACTAGCCCCGGACCATGACGAACCCCGCGACGCGCGCCACATGTAGGATGATCGGCAGTATTGCCAAGGCCGATTAGTGGTGCGATGAAGCGGGGAATCATGAAGCGGGCGGAAGTGCGACCGTTGCAGCCCAGGTTAGCGTCCGAAAGAAGGACGCGAACCTGGGGCACCAGCTACGACGCGAACCTTGGGGCACTGGCTAAATAGCACTGGCTAAGACGCGGACCTCGGGCACCAGAGGGTCATCTTACGACTTGCAAGTCGTTCGTGACCTGGAATACATCGCGCACCTGATTGGCGGCGATGGTGGCCAGGTTCTTGTCGCCTTCGCTGTTGACGTATCCCTTTAACGTTACGCGTTGATTGGCGACGACGATGCGAATGCTGGGTGCCGACGGCCACAGATAGCGCGACAGGCCGCCAGTCCGTGCCAGCGCTCCCAGGACGCGGGCGCGGGTCTGCTCGTCAAAAGGCGCCGGCGGCAGCACGCGAATATTGTTGACTACCTTCTCGACTCCCTCGATCCGCTTCACCGCCTTTTCGGCGTCCATGCGCGTTTCGGAATGGAAACTGGTGACATCGCCGGTCAAGGTGACCGTTCGTCCCTGAACGCTGTACTCCAGATCGTCGAACATCGAGTAGTACGGCAGCATGAGCAATTGATGCCGCACCGCCAATGCGATTTTGCCTTCCACCGGATTAGTCGCTTGCGCGGGTGCGGTCTTGTAGTCAAGCGTGACCGGACCATTGCTGGTCAGCACCTGGTCAGTTGCGGGCGCAAGGGCCGGCTGCGATGCCGGCGAAGATTGAGCCGCCATTGTCAGGGGTAATGCGAATAACAGAGTAAACAGCAGCACTCGTTGCATAGGTTCTTACCTCGATTCCGTACTAGTTGGACGTTGGTGAGAACCCGACGGATTCGGCGCAGGAGGGTTTGGCAACAAGACTTAACCAATCGTAACGGAGCGCAACACGGGCAGCGCGTGGGGTTGAAAATCTCACCTTGGGTGCCCCGTTTCCGCCGGGTGCCCCGGGTCTCGCGGGTTTCGAGACCCGGGCGAAGCATCAACACGGGAAAAACAGTCGGTTGCAGAAGCTTCATCTTCTCTGTGACGGAGGGCACAGTGGGGATGGTTTACTGGCAGGGAGTCCCAAGTCTCGAACTGCGCGAGACCTGGGGCACCCAGCTGAGGACTACTTCACTCGTACCGCAGCGCTTCGATTGGATCGAGGCGCGAGGCTTTGATTGCCGGCAGCATTCCGCTGATCAGGCCGACGAGGGTCAGAATGACAGTGGCGACGACGACCGTCGAAGGATCGATGATGAGGCGGATGTCGGCGGCCTCGGCGTTCTTGGCGACCGCGCTGTAGAAGGTGATGCGGCCCACTCCAATCGAGACGGCATAAGCCAGCAGGATTCCTGCGATGCCGCCGGCGAAGGTGATGGCCAGCGCCTCAGCCAGGAACTGGAAGAGGATGTCGCGACGGCGGCCGCCGAGCGCCTTCTCCACGCCGATTTCGCGCGTGCGCTGGGTGACCGAGACCAGCATGATGTTCATCAGGCCGACGCCGCCGATGCCCAGCGTCAACGTGCCGATGAATCCGAGCAGGATCTTCAGCCCGGTGGTGATGATCTCGAACTGCTTCAACTGCTTCATCATGTTGTAGACGAAGACCGCGCGCTTGTCGTCGGGCTTGAAGTTGTATTGCTGCGCCATGGCGCCGCGCACCTGCTTCTCCACCAGTTCGTAATCGTTGCCTTCATAGGACAGCCAGATGCCATCAAGGTAATGCGTGTCCTTGAAGTCGCTCATGGTGCTGTAAGGGATGTAGATGACTTTGTTGACGCTGTCGTCGCCCTCCTGCATGTGCGGCGTGAGAACGCCGACGACCTTGTAGCTGATGCCCTGGATGCGAATGTTCTGTCCCAGCGCGTATTCGCCGGAGAAGAGCTTGAGCTTGGCATCGGAGCTGATGACGGCAACGCGGGCGCGCGAGGCTTCGTCATCCTCGTTGAGCAAGCGGCCCTCGGCAAGATTCAGCGCCAGAATCCGGAACATATTGGGATAAACGCCGTTGATGGGAAGATCGTAGGTACGAACGTCGCGCTGCACGCTGACCGTCTTCTGCTCGAGCGGCGTGATGCGATTCACCAGCGGGGCGGCAGCGACGATGCGGTCAACATCTTCGATGGTGAACTTGATCTGGGTTCCGGCCTTTTGCCCGCCGGCCTGCTGCGAGGTGCGCCCGGGAAAGACGCCGATGATGCGCGTGCCCCAGTTGGCGAAGATGACGTCGATGGCGCGACCGAATCCCGCGCCGTAGGCCAGCAGCAGGACCACGGTGGCGATTCCCCAAGCCATGCCGAGCATGGTCAGAGTGGTGCGACGCCGGTTGTAGCGCATGGCACTGTAAGCTTGCGATAAAAGATCACGAACCATGAAATCACCGTGAATGAGCGACTCGCCGGCTAAAGCCGGCTCGAGAACGACAAAACGACGCAGTCTCGGCACGCGTAAACTCGTGCCCTGTTACCAAGCGCTCCAGCCACTATCAAAACCCTCCACGGACGCTCTCACAACGTCGTTTACGCTGGCCGCGAACATCTACTCCTGCCTCAAGGCGTCAACCGGCTGCAACATGGCAGCCTTGCGCGCGGGATAGAGTCCCGCAATGATTCCAGCGGCCGCCAGCGTGCCGATGGCGAGCATGGCGGAGAGGAATGACATAGTCGGTGGATCGAATCCGGGGACCTGCCCCATGCCGCGCATACTGTACATCAGCAGCCAGGCGCCGCCCATCCCGATAGCACCGCTGAGCAGGGTGAGAAACGCGCCTTCCAGAAAAAACTGCATCAGGATGTTGCGGTTGGTTGCGCCTACGGCTTTGCGCAAGCCGATCTCGCGCGTGCGCTCGCTGACCGCAACCAGCATGATGTTGATGATGCCGATGGCGCCCAGGGTCAGCGTCACCAGACCAACGCCGCCCAGAAAAATGTCCATGGCATCGAAGATCTTGGCCACGGTTTCGGAGTTCTTGATGGTGTCCCAATCCTCGAAAGCGTCCTCGTCATGCCAGTCGAAGCCGTGATTGCGAGCGATGATCTTGCGCACTTCCTCGCGCGCCAGGGCATGTTCCTGGCGAATTCGCGGACGATAGTTGATGAAGGAAACGGCAGTTTCCTGGCCGTCCTTGGTGAGCGGAAAGAACTCGCGCATGGTGCTGTAAGGCAGGAAAAGACGATTGTTGGTGGAATTGTCATCGCCATGACCGACGCGCTGCACCACTCCGATTACCTCGAAGCGAATACCGTTCAGCAGAATGGTATTGCCGACAGCCGGACGGCCGGGAAAGAGGTTCTTCAGCATTTCGTCGCCGAGCACGGCGACCAAACGCTTCTGCGATTCGTCATCCTGGTTAAGCCAGCGCCCGGCGGCCATGGGCAAATAGCGGATCTTCTCGTAGTGGGGCGGAACGCCGCTGACCTCGCCATTGGTGTTGCTGTAGTCGCTGACCTCGCGAATGTCCATGCGCGACAGAACCGGGGCTGCGACACGCACATGAGGAGCTTCCGTAGCGATGTCGTGGTAATCCTGCTCGGTGAGGTTGTAGGCGCGAGCTGAACTCATGTTCCCTTCCACCGCGGGCGCGCGGCCCGGGAACAGGTACATGATGTCTTCGCCCAGTGAGTTCATCTCGCGGCGATTGCCGGAGCGGAAGCCTTCGCCCAGTCCAACCAGCAACAGCAGCGACCCCACGCCCCAGGCAATGCCAAACATGGTGAGGAACGAGCGGAGCTTGTGCGCCCAAAGCGTACGCAACATCTGGCGGATAATTTCGAAGAACATCATGGCAGGCGCACGCTCCTGGGCGGCTGAAAATCACCAAATAGGCACGAAAAGACCGGACTCGGTGGCCTTCCGTGGCTTCTGTGTCTCGGTGGCGAATGCGAGCCGCGGGGCCCGTCAAACTGTTTTACGTGACTGTGTCTAACTTGGTTCCGGGCAATGCGGCACGGCACTTTATTTGACCCACTTAAGTGTTCGAAAGATAGCGATTTAGCCCACAATGAGACGAGCGCCAGTAGGCGTGTCCAGATTCAGGAAAATAGCAAGATATTGGCACAAAGCGGCCCACAATTGGGGCGGAATTGTTTATAGTAGAAGGATACCAGCCGCGATCAGATTGATTCCGGCGGTGTAAATTTTACAGGGTTTTAGGAGTCAAGTACGATGCCGAAAGCACCACGCGACCAGGAAAACGCCACGCCAAAGAAACGCAACCGCAAAGCCACGCAGAAGCCGAGCAACGGCACACACGTGGAGGATGGAAATGGTTCTTTGGTGCACTCCGTGACCGTCGCGCCGGAAGTCACCAGCGGAACTCAGCCGGCCAGCAACGTTGAGGAGCAGATCCGCTTCCGGGCGTATCAACTGTATCTGGAACGCGGGGGACGCGGCGGCTCGCCGGAACAGGATTGGTTCCGGGCAACGGAAGAAATCTGTGGGCGCGGGAGCGCAGCTTAGACGAATCGGCCGTTTCTGTGAACAGTTTCCGGAGCTGGTTCGAACGACATCAAAGCGGTTTCAGCGGGCTCTGGAGAATTGCCGAAGCAACCGCGACAGCGGCGGTCGAGTTTTTGGCTGTTTGGATTCTCGGTTGGCCTCATTTTGCACGCTGCCGCGAAAGCAGTTACCATAAAGGCCGCGAACAAGCTGCCGTGTGCAGCGTTCGTGCACCAGCGGCAGATCAACATCGATCGTCCGGACTTGTGGCGTGAATCAGGTTTTACTCGTCGACGACAATCCAACGCAATTGGCTGTTCGCGAAGCTGTCCTGCGCAATGCAGGATTTCAGGTTTCGCTCGCCACAACCGTCGCGAGCGCGCTGGCGACCGTTCGTGTGCTGCGCGATCACATCGGCGTGGTGGTAACCGATCATCTCATGCCGGACAGCAGCGGATTGGACCTGGTTCGCCAGCTTCGGGCGTCCAACAACTGGGTCGCAGTGATTGTGCTCAGCGGCCTGGCCGAAGCGGAAGTGGACTATCACGGACTGCAGGTGATCTTCCGGCCCAAGCCACTTCCGCCTCCAGAACTCATCGAACTCGTGCGCGAAAGCCTTGCCAAGCGCGATGAGTCGAAGGGTGCGGCGTAACATCACTCTAGAATACGTTGGCTTTCCGCTGCCGCTCTTTGACTAAAGTTACATGGCGCGGTGTCTGCCCTGGCGTTATTCTTATTGCATCCGGCGCGGCCTCCAGGCCGTCAAGATTAGGGGTTAAATTCCATGTCTGAACAAGGACGCAGATACTTGCGCTTCGGCGCGGTGATGGCCGTCATCCTGGTTGCACTTGGCTACCTTGCCTACACCGGCGTGCAGGACAGCAAGAGCTACTACGTGACCATCAAGGAATTAAACGGCATGGGGAACGGTGCCTACAGCAAGCGGCTGCGGGTGGCCGGCAATGTTGCGCCGGGAACGATCAAGCGCCAGGGCACGCACATGGAATTTCAACTGGTAGAAGAAAATCGCACGTTGCCCGTGGTTTATAACGGCACGGAAGCTCCGCCTGACACATTCAAAGATAACGCGCAAGCTTTAGCAGAGGGCAGGTTCGGACGCGACGGGGTCTTCCACGCCACGAATATTCAGGCTAAGTGCGCTTCAAAGTACGCGCCTAAGCAGCCCGGTCAGCCGGATGCTGCTCCGGCGGCGCAGAAGGCAGCCCTTTAACCGGCGAGGTTAGAATAATCACGCTTCAGATAAGAAACTTTTGATCGCAACCGCACCATCCTCTCCGCCTGTTGTCGTCCTGGATAGTCTCGTAAAGTTTTTTGGGCGATTTGCCGCCCTGCGCGGAATCTCGGCCAGCTTCGCGCCCGGCCGGTTGTACGTCATTCTGGGCGACAACGGCGCGGGCAAGAGCACGCTGTTGCGCGTCATCGCCGGCCTGATGGAGCCGAGCCAAGGCAGCTTCACTTTGTTGGGCTCAAAGCGGGTGCGTGAGGTTGCGCGTCGCGTCGGTTACATGGGACACGCGCCGCTGCTTTACGACGAGCTCAGCGGCATGGAAAACCTACGCTACTTCGCCGGTCTCTACGACATTCATGACGACAGTGTCGGCCGCAGCGCCATGCAAATGGTCGGGCTCGATCCCGATCTGTCGCGGCGCGTCGGCCAGTATTCGCAGGGCATGCGACAGCGGCTGTCGCTGGCGCGTGCCGTGCTGCACGATCCCGAACTGATGCTGTTGGACGAGCCGTTTTCCAATGTCGATGTTCACTCCGCGCACGAAATGGCGGCCGTGCTCGGACGAGTGCGCGATCGGGGCAAGACAATCTTCGTGGTCACGCACCAGGCGGTGCTGATGGAGGCTGTTGCCGACGAATTTGTTCATATGTCAGCGGGCCAGATCGTCAGGCGCGAAGAAGTGGCGCGCGCGGCAGTGTCAGCGGATGCCACAGCGAGGTTGGTGCGATGACCACGCTCTCAGTCACGCGCGCCACCCTGCTCAAGGACCTGCGCATGGAATGGCGTTCGAAGGACGCCATCAATTCCATGCTGTTCTTCGCGCTGCTGGTGGTCGTGATCTTCAGCTTCGCCTTCAATCCTACGGCGGAGGAATCGCGCCAGATTGCCGGCGGCCTGATCTGGGTGGCATTCCTGTTCGCCGCCGTCGTCGCACTGAATCAGACCTGGGCGCGCGAGCTGCGCAATCAGGTCCTCGACGCCTATCGCGTCTCGCCGGCGCCGCCAAATGCACTGTTTCTGGCGAAAGCCATCGGCAATTTCGTCTTTGTAGTTGTGCTCGAAGCTTTGATGGCCCCGCTGTTCGTCGTTTTTTACGAGCTGCGCTCGGTCGGTCCCGTCTGGCAGTTGATCGTGGTGGCATTGCTCGGAACCTGGGCGCTGGTGGTGAATGGAACGTTCTTCGCGGCACTCTCCATTCGCACGCGCAGCCGCGAGATCATGCTGCCGCTGATTCTCTTCCCGATCTCCATACCGGCGCTGCTCGGCATGGTTGATGCGACTACGTCTATCCTCACCGGCGAGGCCTCGCCCGATTTCTGGATCAAGCTGCTGGCGGTTTACGATCTGGTCTTTACCGCCATCTGCCTGCTTCTGTTTGAAACGGTATTAAATGCAGAATGAATCGCTGTTCGCCTTTCGCTCTTCGCCCTTCGCTAGAGTTGAATCGGGTAGACTCCAGCCAAGAGTGAGTAGAACTGATCAATTGGAGCAGCTTTGTATCAGGGCACGATTTCAGTCGTGCCGCAGGAAGACGGCCAATGAATATGGGCTTTAGCCCCTGAGATGCTGATGCAGGGGCTAGAGCCCGAGTTTTAGCTTGAATTTTTCGGCACGACTAAAGTCGTGCCCTGATACAAAGCAATTCGTGAGACAGCCTTGTGGCGAATAGCGAAAGATAACATGAAAAAACTCGCATTGATTTCGGTTCCTCTGGTGTTGGTGTTGCTGGCATTCACCAGCTATCTGGCGCTGGCGGTCGCGCCCACCGAGCGGACCATGGGCGACGTGCAGCGCATCTTCTACTATCACGTGCCCTCGGCGTGGGTGGCGGGGATCTGTTTCTTCATCAACTTCGTGGCTTCGGTCGGGTATCTGTGGAGGCGCAGCGCGGGCAGTGATGCGCTGGCGGCCGCGTCGGCCGAGGTGGGCGTTGTGTTCTGCACGGTTGTGCTCATCACCGGTCCCATCTGGGCGCGTCCGGTGTGGGGCATCTGGTGGACGTGGGACGCGCGGCTCACGACGACGCTGGTGCTGTGGCTGATCTATGTCAGCTATCTTGTCCTGCGGCGCTTTTCCGCCGGCGGTCAGACGCAGGTGCTGGCCGCGGCGTTCGCCATCTTCGGCTTTGCCGACGTGCCCATCGTTTACATGTCGATCCGCTGGTTTCGCACCCAGCATCCCTCGCCGGTAATGGGGGGCGGCGCTAACTCCGGGCTCGCCCCGGCAATGTTGCACGTGTTCCTCATCAACCTTGCCGCATTCACCGTTCTGGGAATTCTGTTCGTCTGGCTGCGCTACAAGTTGCAGACACAGGAGCAGGCATTGGAATCCGCTCACGCCCAGATGGCGCTGAAAGGAGTCGCGCAATGAACTCGATCATGTTTTTGAAAGCCGCTTACATCGTCGCATGGGTAGTGTATTTGGGATACCTTGGACGAATCCTGTTGCGCATGAAACGGGTGGAGGAAGACACTAGTGAGTTGGAGCGGTCGAGATGAGGTTGGTCGTGGAGCTAAAGCCCCATAGCGATGACAAAATCTTCCGCATTGGTAATCATTGTCGTTGGAACGCTCTTGGTCCTGAGTTGCCGCGGTTCAACCGGCGATCCTCATTGAAGCCGATTGACTGGGCCGGTCTGGGCCATTGAGGAATGTATGTTCTCTCTTCCAAAGGGTTGTGCAAAGGGTTGTGCCCCAGGTTCGGCCTTCTTTTGGCCTAACCTGGGTTCAATCAGGGTCGGTCTTCCTTTGACCTAACCTGGGTTTATCACTGCGTTTTAAGCCCGCAATGTTGTAATTTCCCGTCATGCCTCGCGGCCTTGTTCGCTTCCACGACTCCGGACAGTCGCACTTCATTACCTTCAGTTGTCGTCATCGGCAACCTAAGTTCGTGAATGGCGCAGTCTACCGTCTCTTCGAAATTTGTTTGGAGGATATGCGCCGCCGCTTTCCAATGCGGGTGTATGGAAACGTCGTCATGCCTGAACATGTTCACCTGCTGATCAGCGAGCCGGAGCGTGGCACGTTGGCCGATGCACTGCATTACCTGAAGTTGTCGTTTGCAAAACGGCTGCGAGGGAAGCATGCAACCCAGGTTAGCGTCCAAAACCGGGACGCGAACCTGACTCAATCCCAGGTTAGCGTCCAAAACCGGGACGCGAACCTGACTCAATCCCAGGTTAGCGTCCAAAACCGGGACGCGAACCTGACTCAAACCCAGGTTAGCGTCCAAAACCGGGACGCGAACCTGACTCAATCCCAGGTTAGCGTCCAAAACCGGGACGCGAACCTGGGGCACAAAGAAGACAGTGGGTCGTTCTGGGAGAAACGTTATCACGACCGCAATGTCAGGAACGCGCACGAGTTCTCTGTGAAACTACGCTACCTGCACCGGAATCCCGTGAAGCGCGGACTGGTAACGGAACCGGGAGAATGGAAGTGGAGCAGCTTCCGGCATTATGCATACCGCGAGATCGGGATCGTCGAGATCGAATCGGAATGGACGGCTCGGGATCGCGAGCGGGAGAAGCTCGGCGGTCCGCCGAGGATCTTCCTGAGCCCGAGTTAACGTGAACCCAGGTTAGGCCAAAAGAAAGGCCGAACCTGACTGAACCCAGGTTAGGCCAAAAGAAGGCCGAACCTGGGGCACAGATATATTTACAGATACATTTATTGTTGTGCCCCAGGTTCGCGTCCCTCAGTTGGACGCTAACCTGGGCCTACTCAGGATCACAGACGAGATGGTGACCGGCCAAACACGCGGCGTACTGCAATTCCTCGGTGTAGCCTGCTTCATCGTCTCCGCATTGTTCGTCATCGTCAGCCTGCCCTTGTTCTGGGGACAGATTCGCGTCGTGCGCTCCTGGCCGGTGCGGCAGGCTCAGGTCATCCGCAGCCAGGTTATAGCGGAACCGGCGGCGAAGCACGAACAGCTCTACGCCGCCAAACTGCAAATTGTTTACGTGGTTGACGGCCAGCCGGTCATCGCCGAGCTGACCAGCTTCGAGAGCCGCAACTATGAGGACGTGGCCCGCCGAGCTGCAAAGTTTCCTGTCGGCAGCCGGCATGCCATCCGCTACGATCCTCAGAGTTCCACTGACGCCCGAATTGGCGCCAGTTGGAACCGCCGCTTCTTTGCCGTGCCGCTGATCACGCTGGCATGCGGTCTCGTCTTCGCAGCTATTGCCGCAGGATTTTTTCTGGCGGCAAGATTCGCTAGCGTCCCCGCAGTTAGCTGAGCTAGACTCGCGAAGTGAAATTTTGTTGTGCCACTGGCGCGCGATTTACATCCAATCTGCGCAGGAGCTCAGAGTGAAGCTACGCGTCCTCTCGTCTCTGCTGTTCACCTGTTCTTGCCTGCAGGTTGTTTTCGGGCAAACCGCGACTCCTGCGAAGCAGAAATTCAGCCCGCCGTCCCGCAAATTCGTTTTCACCTACTCCTTTGTCGTCAAGGACATTCCCAAGGACGCGAAGCTGGTGCGCATCTGGGTACCGGTGGCGCACACGGACGAACACCAGACGGTGCGGCTGGTCAACGTCAAATCTCCGGTCGTCACGCACATGGGCGAGGAGCCGGAATACGGCAATCAGATCCTGTATGCCGAAATCCCCCATCCAGCACCATCCACTGCCGAGTTCAGCCTGGAGTACGAGGTGACGCGGCATGAGTATTCGCGCGGCGACTACGCTCAGTTGGAGCCCAAAGACACGCGGCCCGGTCTGGTGATGGCCACCATGCAGCGCTATGTGCAGCCGGACAAGCTCATCCCGACCGATGGCCAGATCAAGGAACTCGCCGACAAGGTAACCGGCAGCCGGCCAGGCACCATCGCCAAAAGCAAGGCTGCCTACGATTACGTCTTCAACACCATGAGTTACGACAAGAGCGGCACCGGCTGGGGGCGCGGCGACGCCGTCTGGGCGTGCGATTCCAAGCATGGCAACTGCACCGACTTCCATTCGGTATTCATCGGTATGGTGCGCGCCGACGATATTCCGGCGCGCTTCGACATCGGCTTCCCGCTGCCCGATAACAAAGACAAGGCCGACATCGCCGGTTATCACTGCTGGGCCGAGTTTTTTGCCCGCAACATTGGATGGGTGCCGGTGGATATCTCAGAAGCCTGGAAAGCCAAGGAGAAGGCGGATTATTTCTTCGGCAGCGTAGATGCCAATCGGGTGCAGTTCTCGACCGGGCGCGACCTCACGCTTTCACCCAGTCAGGCGGGACCGCCGCTGAACTACTTCGTATACCCATACGTTGAGATCGACGGAAAAGTCCACGACGCCATCAGCAAACAGTTCAGCTTCGCGGAAATCAGCGGCGAGCAGAACACGGCCGATTCCGGGCCCGCGCCGTCACCGGCCATGTAGTAAGCGATCGCACTTGTTAGCGGCAGCGCCCTTCACTACAATCCTTGCGCCGCTGCGATAAGGACTGTTCCGTTCGCCGGTTTTGAGAAGCTGACCGAAGATGCCGATACTCCGGATGAATCCTACACATTCGAAAAACGCGAATGTGCGGCGCCCGACCCGACTTTAGAGGCTGCTGAAAACGTCGGGGAGGCAGATCCCTCGCGGGCTGACCCGCTCGGGATGGCAAATATAAAGGGCTTATCGGCACGACCGGGGTCGTGCCCTGATACAAACCCTTCGAAAACGGACTTTTCAGCGGCTTGTTTGGTGGGCGACGGATCTGCGCTTTTTCGGCAGCGCCGTTTTGCCTGCAACGGGCTGCATCCTTTGCAGATAGCAGGCATCTAAACGTTGAGTATAAGACACTCAAGGAATCATATGTCTAAGGATAATAAAGATTTAGGACGAAGTGACCCCGAGCTGCGTGACGATTCTGAACAAGCCCGGACGCTTCCGGTGCTGCCGGTACGCGACACCGTTCTATTCCCGCACGCGGTGCTTCCGCTGACGGTGGGACGCGAAAGTTCGGTGCAGTTAATTAACTCGCTGGGCGACGACAAGACCATCGTGGTGGTGGCGCAGCGCGAAGCGCGGGTGGACAGCCCGCAGCCGACGGATTTGTTCTCGGTGGGCACGCTGGCGATTGTGCACAAGGTCGTGCGCATGCCTAACCAGAGCCTGTTCGTCTTTGCCGAGGGCCTGGAGCGAGTACGGGTGACCGACTACGCCCAGTTGACGCCGTTCATGCGCGCCACGGTCGAGACGATCGCCGAACTACCGACCCCGAAGAACTCCGAGATTGAGGCCTTGCAGCGCAACGTGCTGACGCTGTTCCAGCAAATCGTGGCCGGCTCGCCGACGCTGTCGGACGAACTGTCCACCGTGGCCGGCAATATCGATGATGCCGGACGCATGGTCGATTTCGCCGCCTCTTCCCTGCCCTCGCTCTCCACGCGCGACAAGCAGGACGTGCTGGAGACGCCGGACGTTCGCGTGCGGCTGGAGAAGATCAATCAGCACCTGGCGAAGGAACTGGAGGTGCAGCAGCTCCGCAACAAGATCCAGAGCGAAGTGCAGGACCGCGTGCAGCAAACGCAGCGCGAGTACTATCTGCGGGAGCAGATGAAGGCCATCCAGAAGGAGTTGGGAGAGCAGGATGAAACCACGCGCGACGCCGAAGAGTTGCGGCAAAAGATTGAAGCTGCCGGCATGCCGGACGACGTAAAGAAAGAGGCGCTGAAAGAACTCGGCCGCCTGGCGCGCATGTCGCCGATGGCTGCCGATTACGGCCTCACGCGCAATTACATCGAGTGGCTGGCGATTCTGCCGTGGCAGAAGTCTTCGGGTGTCGAAGTCGATATCCCGAAGGCGAAAGAGATCCTCGACTCCGACCATTACGATCTGGAAAAGGTGAAGAACCGCATTCTGGATTACCTCTCCGTGCGCCGGCTGAAGCCGAGCATGAAGGGCCCAATCCTGTGCTTTGTCGGACCTCCGGGCGTGGGCAAGACGTCGCTGGGCAAGTCGATTGCGCGCGCGCTGGGACGGAAGTTCGTGCGCCTGTCGCTGGGCGGCGTGCACGATGAAGCCGAAGTCCGCGGCCATCGCCGCACGTATATCGGCGCTCTGCCGGGACAGATCATGCAGGGAATTCGTCGCGCCGAGACCAACGATCCGGTCTTCATGCTTGACGAAATCGACAAGGTTGGGCGGGATTTCCGCGGCGATCCGGGATCGGCACTGCTGGAGGCGCTCGATCCCGAGCAGAACTTCAGCTTCCGCGACAACTACCTCGACGTGCCGTTCGACTTGTCGAAGGTGTTGTTCATCACCACGGCCAACATGCTCGATCCGGTTGCCGAGCCGCTGCGCGACCGCATGGAGATCATTGAGCTGCAAGGCTATACGGAAGAAGAAAAGGTCCACATTGCCTTCCAGTACTTGATTCCGCGTCAGATCGAAGAGAACGGAATCAATGGCGACCAGATTGAGTTTCCCGAGGAGACGATCGGGTTCATCATCCGCCACTACACGCGCGAAGCGGGGGTGCGCAACCTGGAGAGGACGATCGGCACCATCTGCCGCAAGCAGGCGCGCCGCATCGCCGAAGGCAAGACCGACAAGATGCGGGTGACGCCTGAACTGGTGCAGCAGCATGACATGCTGGGCGGCATGAAGATCCGCACCGAGGGCGAAATCGCCGAGCGCACCAAGCGCGCGGGGGTGGCGGTCGGTTTGGCATGGACGCCGACCGGCGGCGACGTGCTCTTCGTCGAAGCCAGCAAAATGAAGGGTAAAGGCGGCTTCACCATGACCGGACAACTCGGTCAGGTGATGCAGGAGTCGATGCAGGCGGCAATGACTTGGGTGAGGTCGCATGCGAAGGAGCTTGGCATCGATGAAGGTTTCTTCGCCGATCAAGATGTCCACATCCACGTGCCGGCGGGAGCAATCCCGAAGGATGGGCCTTCCGCGGGCGTGACCATGGTGACGGCGCTGGTTTCGCTGCTGACGGAGCGACCGATACGGCCGCTCCTGGCCATGACCGGCGAGATCACGCTGAGTGGCAATGTGCTGCCCATCGGCGGCATCAAAGAGAAGACGCTGGCGGCGAAGCGTGCCGGCGTAACCGACATCATTCTGCCGGCCGAGAACAGGCAGAATGTGGAGGAGGACCTGACGCCGGAGCAGCTCCAGGGGCTGAATATGCATTATGTGAATACCATTGAGGAGTTGCTGGAGTTTGCCCTGCCCAGCTCACACGCCGAGGTGAAGCAGGATGAGGAAGTCCGCGAGCAGGTCTTGCAAACCGTGCCGGTGGGGTAAGTATTATGTGTGCCCCCCGTCCTTTTGGGCTAACCTGGGGTCACTTTCAGGCACGAAGAAAGGGCGATCTGCCGATGACCCTCTTGTTTTTTCGTCTTGCAATTCAGTGTCCGCCGGTTAGTCATTTTTCGAAGTGTCATCCTGAGCGTAGCGTCCGCGCAGTTTTTCCGACCGGCTGTTTTGCCGGTCGGGCGGACGCGCAGTCGAAGGACCTGCTGTTCGCGAGATGAGGGAAGATTGCTGGTTGTTCATGGGACAGCAGGTCCCTCGACTCGGCCGCAAGGTGGCCTCGCTCGGGATGACACCCAAGAAAGAAATAGGTAACGGCGCGGCTGAAGCCGCGCCCCTTCAAAGCAGGATGCCGGCACCTGCAGCTCCGCTCGGCCGCTGCGTCGCTTAGTTAGAGCCAGACCTGTTCGATATTCGCTGGAGCTAACGCGCCGTACTCGGCATCGCCGGGTACACCCCCAGCATCTTCACAAATTCGGCGATTTCGGCAAGATGGCGCAGCGCATTGCGCGCCGCCTCATTGTCGCCTACCAGCAGATCGACGAAGAAGATGTACTCCCAAGGGTGGCCCCGCATGGGACGCGATTCGATCTTGCTCAAACTGATGTCGCGCAGCGCAAAGACGCTCAGCGCTTTGAATAGCGCGCCCGGCGTGTTTCTCAACGCAAACGCGATCGACGTCTTGTCCGCGCCTCGCGCGATCTTTTTAGATTTCCTGATCAGCAGAAAGCGGGTGTAATTCTGTTGATCGTCTTCGATACCGGCCAGCAGAATGCGCCCGCCATATTGCTGTGCCGCCTGCTTCGCGGCAATGGCTGCGGAGTCTTTAAGCTGTTCCGCGATGATATGACGCACACTTCCCGCCGTATCGTAAAACGGCACCATCTCGATCCTGGGATGATCGCGGAAAAACTTGCGGCACTGGTCCAGCGCCACCGGATGGGAAAACACGCGCCGCACCCGTTCGAGGCTGACGCCGCGAGGAGCAATCAAGTTGTGCCGCACGCGGAGATGGAACTCGGCGTGGACGAAGACATCGCGGCTGAG
Organism: uncultured Acidobacteriaceae bacterium; assembly: GCA_963821995.1. GTDB lineage: Bacteria > Acidobacteriota > Terriglobia > Terriglobales > Acidobacteriaceae > Bog-257. The sequence goes on from CAWGFZ010000002.1 coordinate 185,156, forward strand.
CAGCAGGTCGAAATGTTCGGCGACCGATCCGGCGAGCGAGTTCTCGATGGGAATGACCGCGGCTTCGACGGAGCCGCTCTCGACGCGGTCGAACACCTCCGCCGAGCGCGCGCATGGAACCACGCTCGGGTGCTTCAGCATCTTCCCCGCAGCTTCGTGGCTGAATGAGCCGAGCTCTCCCTGGATGGCGACTTTCACCGTAGCGCCATCACCATTAGCTTGCGCTCGGTCATGTCGTCGATGGAGTAGCGCAGTCCCTCGCGGCCCAAGCCCGAGTCCTTCACGCCACCGTAAGGCATCTGGTCCACGCGAAACGTAGGAACATCGCCCACGATCACGCTGCCGACTTCAAGCTCTTCAAAGGCCATCTGGATGAGCACCGCGTCGCGCGTCATGACGCCGGCCTGCAGTCCGTAATCGGAATTGTTGACGGCGGTGACCGCTTCTTCGAATCTTTCATACGGCTCGACGGTAACCACGGGGCCGAAAATCTCAGCGCAGTTGACGCGCAAGTTCGGATTCGTCCCGGTGAGCACGGTGGGCTCGACCAGGGAGCCTTTACGCGCCCCTCCGCACAGCAGCTTCGCTCCCGCGCGCACGGCTTCGTCGATCCATTCCAAGACGCGCACGGCGTCCTGCTCGCGAATGAGCGGCGGAACATCGGTGGATTCCTGCATGGGATCGCCGCATTTCAGCTTGCGGACGCTGTCCACCAACAGGTGAGTAAATTTTTCGAATACCGGCTCGTGCACCAGGATGCGCTGCACCGAGATGCAAGTCTGCCCGCCATAAGAGAAGCCGCCGGCGACACAGCGGTGCGCGGCGTATTGCAAATCGGCGTCGCTATGCACGACCACGCCGGCATTGCCGCCCAGTTCGAGCGTGACGCGCTTCTTGCCGGCGTGGTTCTTGAGCTGCCAGCCCACCGCGGCGCTGCCAGTAAAGGTCAGCAGCTTGATCCGATCGTCGGCAACGATGAGGGCGGCGTTCTCGTTGGACATCGGCATGACGGCGAGCGCGCCGTCGGGCCAGGCGGTGTTGTCCACAATTTCCGCAAGCATGAGCGACGACAACGGCGTCTGCGGCGCGGGCTTGAGGATGATTGGGCAGCCGGCCGCAATAGCCGGGGCCACCTTGTGCGCCACCAGATTCAGTGGGAAGTTAAACGGCGTGATCGCGAATACCGGCCCCAGCGGAAAGCGTTTGACCAGTCCCCAGCGCCCGGCGGTGGACTCGGTGGTGTCGAGCGGAAGGTACTCGCCGTAGATGCGCGTCGCCTCCTCGGCCGCAATCTGGAAGGTGCTGATGGCGCGATCGACCTCGCTGCGTGCGGTCTTGATAGGCTTTGCGGCCTCGTGGCAGATGGTGCGGGCAAATTCTTCGCGGCGGTCGGCGATGGTGTCGGCGATCTCGCGCAAGACCTGGGCGCGATGGTGCGACGACATCTTGCGTGTGACCGCGAATGCCTGTACCGCCGACTCGATGGCGGTTTCGACGTCGTCGCGCTCGGCCTCGCACACCACCGCCAGGGCGCTATGATCGTAAGGCGCGGTGATCACCGATTCGCGCCCGTGGGTGCTCCAGTTGCCGTTGAGGAAGAATCCATAACTGCGAGTGGTGGAAGTGGTCTGGCTCATATGGCCCAAGAGTAGTCAATTGAAGGGGAGAATTCAACGCGTTTGCATTGGGGGTGTCGCCCCGAGTGAGGACGCCGTTCTTTGCGGCCGAGTGGCGGGGGCGGTTGTCCGGTGAACGCCAACTGTCTTCCTCCTTCGACTTCGCTCAGGATGACAAACAGAGAAGATTCGGCCGCATCGGTTTAATTAAGATGAGTCGTCGGAGGAAGAATGGCGGATTCTGAAACTGAGTACATTGTCGAACTGCAGCCTCGAATAGCGCAGCGGCTGCAGCAGTTGGGTTTCAGCGACAATTTACACGCCGGCGTGCTGACACACAGCCTGGCCGAACTGGCGTCGCGCAGCCGTACCTTCGACCAGCAGGCGTTGCCATTGTTTCTGACGCTGGATGCGAGCCATCGACACTCGCTGGCCGAAGTCACGGTTGCTTTGAAGAGCCATCTTGACGCAATGCAAGATGCGATCACCGACGTGCGGGCGTCGCTGAACGCGCTGGTGGATTTTCTTGTCCGCGACGAAGTGCAACCATGACTCGCGACGGGGGTCGCCGCTCCTCCACCACATCAAGCGCAAATGCGGCGCTCGATGGGGGCCCGGCTCCGCGGCTCGGGCGTTTTCCAGTTGAGCGCGGGCTTACGACCTCGCCTAACACAATTGCCGCCGCTGCGCGGCTCGGTCGCGAGTTGCGAGTACCGCACGCCTGCTTGATCTGCGGGGACCTATTCCTGTTCGGCTTGGTTTTTTTGCTGCCGTGATTTCAGAAAAATCTCAATGCGATCTGTCGTCCACACCGCAACGCCGGTGCCGAAGAAATCCTGGTCCTCGCTCCAGACATTGAGATCCAACCCCAGCGCGATTGCCAATACGGGCCAGTCACTCTCATCGCGACCGCGCAGCCGTTCTCGTGCCTCGGCTTCGAATTCGCCATAGAGTTCACGATCGATGGGCTCAATAAGCTGGCGCAGATATTCCAAAGATGCCGGAACATCGACCGCGGGCTTACCGTATTTCATCAGCAAAGGTGGAAGATGTTTCTGAGCATCGTCGAAAGCAACGTCCGGCGCAACGAAGCGAAATCCCTGGACCGCATAGGTCTCAAGGAGTTGGCGGACCCGCCTTCCCAGGACGGCGCGAACGAGGATGTTCGCGTCGAGAACAATCATCTCAGCTCTTCGGCGTTTTGCCGCGTCGGCGCCGCTCTTTGAACTCAGCTACGAACTCTTCCTCATCTACATCCGACAGGGCCTGGGCCAAACGATCAGCCGCGGCTTTGAGTTCGGAAAGCTCGGCAGATTTGGCGCGCTTACGGCGCGTTGGGACGTAGACACCGAGTGTCTCACCACGACGAGAAACCGCAACGGGAGTATCGGACTCAAGGAAGGTTGCAATCCTCTCCCTGAATTCACGGACGCCAACTTTGAGCGCAGCCATACCAAGCCTCCGATCTCTAGTGTACATGAATGTGTACACTTACGCAGATCGGTGCCACAGTCAGAAGTCTTTACGACTTGCGACACAGTGTCTGATGCCCGCTCCCGTTGGAAATACGATCGCCGTCACACGTACGCTGCTTCGACCTTCTCAGACTCCGTTTCGGTTGCTTTCAGCGCGCTGCGACCGCGATAGGCCGCCCAATACAACTCGACCAATTCGCTGATCAGCGGCATGCGGGGATTGGAGCGCCAGGAGGGATCGTCGAACGCGTTCTTTGCCAGATCCGGCAATGCGCGCTCGAAGTCGTCTTTCGAGATGCCGAGATCCGCGATGGAGCGCGGGACGCCCAGCCGGTCCAGCAGTTGTTCGACTGCGGCGATCAGCTTCGCTACTTTCTCATCGACGGTGTGGCCGCCGAGAGCAAGCAGATCGGCAATGGAGGCGTACTTCTTATGCGCAACATAGGCCTTCTGGTTCGGCGACGGCATGAACTTCGTCGGCACGCCGGCGTTGAAGGCGATCACATGCGGCAACATCAGCGCATTGGCACGGCCGTGCGCCACGCCAAACTTTGCGCCGAAGGCATGTGCGAGCGCGTGATTCACGCCCACCGACGCGTTGGCGAAGGCAATTGCCGCGATGCAGGCGGCGTTATGCATCATGGTGCGCGCTTCTTCGTTGCCGGGATTCTCATACGACACCGGCAGATACCTGAACACCAGCCGGATTGCCTGCATGGCATTCGGGTCGGTGTACGGCGACGCATAAATCGAAACGGCAGCTTCGAGCGCGTGGGTGAGGCAATCGACGCCGGTATCGACGACGAGGCTTTTCGGCATCGACATGACAAATTGCGGATCGACAATCGCCACATCGGGCGTGAGTGAGTAATCGGCGAGCGTGACTTTGACGCCGCGCGTCTTGTCGGTCATCACCGCGAAGGGTGTGACTTCGCTGCCGGTTCCGCTGGTGGTGGAAATCGCGATCAGCCGCGCATGGTTGACCTTGCCCTCTGGGAACCGCACCACACGCTTGCGGATATCGAGGAAGGGCGCGGCCAGCTCTTCCAGATCGGCCTGCGGCGATTCGTATTTCAGCTTCATGATCTTCGCCGCGTCGATGACCGATCCGCCACCGAGGGCGATGATCTGGTCGGCCTTGTAATGATGGAGCGCCTCGACGCCCTGGGCGACGATCTTCACGTCGGGTTCGGCGTCGGGAATGATGGTTACCTTCACCGGCGTGTCCGGCGGCAATGCGCGGCGGACGATATCGGCGAGTCCGATCTGCTCCAGCGCCGGATTGGTGATGACCACCGTGGAACGTGACGGGAAGTTGCGCAGGTTCTCCACGGCGTTGCGGTTGAAGTAGATCTGGCTGGGAATTCGGAACCACATATGCGCCTGTGTCCTTCGCGCCATGCGCTTGATGTTGATGTAGTGATAGACGTTGACGTTGTCGGTGGTGCTGTTGCCGCCGCCGGTGCCGCAGCCAAAGGAAAACGTGGGCACCATGTCGTTGTAAACGCCGCCCAGCGCGCCGATCGAGCCCGGCGAATTCACGATGATGCGGCCGGCATTCATCAGCTCGCCGAATTGCTGCACCACCGCGTCGTTGTTGGAGAAGACGACGGCCGTATGTCCCAATCCGCCGAGGTGATTTACCTCCACGCACACCTTCAGCGCTTCTTCCGTCGTGGTGGCGCGATATACGGCAAGCACAGGGAACAGCTTTTCGGCCGAAAGCGGATACTCGCGACCAACACCTTTGATGGGAGCGATCAAGAGTTTCGTGTTCGGCTTGACCTTGAGGCCGACTAGGCGCGCGATGTCGCTGGCCCTCTGGCCTACCGCCATCGGCTGCATGTAGCCGGTTGCGGGATCGATGACGGTGCGCCCGAGCAACTCGGTTTCCTTTTCGTTGCAGATGTGCGCGCCCAGCTCGGCAAACTTACGCAACACGCGGTCGTAGATTTCATCGTCGATCACCACCGTCTGCTCGGAGGCGCAGATAGTTCCGTTATCGAAGGTCTTCGAGGTGATGATGTCGACCACGGCCATGTCGAGATCGGCCGTCTTCTCGAGATATACAGGCGTATTGCCGGGACCGACGCCCAGCGCCGGCTTGCCCGAACTGTATGCGGCCTTCACTGCGCCCGGGCCGCCGGTAGCGTCGATGAGGCCGACGTCCTTGTGGTGCATGAGGTAGGCATTGTCCTGCAGCGTGTGCGATTCCAGGCAGGTGAAGACGCCTTCCGGCGCGCCGTTCTTGACGGCCGCTTCGTACATGATCTTCACGGCCTCAGAGCAGCAGCGCCACGCGTTGGGATGCGGGCTGAAGATCATCGCATTCCGCGTCTTGATCGCCATGATGCACTTGAAGAGCACGGTCGAGGTGGGATTCGTAATCGGCGTCAGGGAGAAGACGACGCCGATAGGCTCAGCCAGCTCGACCATCCCGCGCTCCGGATCTTCCCGGATGACGCCCACGGTACGTTTGTCGCGGACATAGTTGTAGACAAACTCCGTCGCCACCATGTTCTTCAAGGTCTTGTCTTCCAGCACGCCCATGCGCGTCTCTTCGGCGGCCAGAGTCGCGAGATATTGCGCCTTCGCCAGCCCTGCCAAAACCATTGGCTTGACGATGCGATCGACGTCGGCTTGCGTGTACTGCCTGAAGGCAGCGGCAGCGGTCCGGGCCTGCTGGACGAGATTCTCCAGGTAGGCAATGCGTTCTTCGCTGAGAGGTGCGGCATTCTCAGGCATAGTTCCTTCTCTCAGGCTCCCCATCGTTGCCGAAGATTGTGTGCTCGTTGTGATCGGGTTCCTGCGGGGAGACCTTCTCCAGTATGAGATGCGGCGAACCGAGTGACAGTGAGGGAAATCACCGGGGGCTGTGAGTGGTGTCGCCGCTCCTCCACCCCAGCACGCGCAAAGCCGGCGCTGCTTGGGGACCCCGGAAGTCGCGGGTCGGCAAAGGCAGGCGGACGCTCCGCTCAGGATGACACGCCAGAAAGAGATTCGGTTATGGCTCGCCTGAAAGTCCTGCCCTGACACAAAGTGCGGCTGTTTGTAGCTGGGAATGTGATAAAGCCGCTATGGAAGCTTACTACTAGCAATGGTAGTACCTGGAAAGTGCAGATAGCCTTAGCTGCAACAATTTTATTGGTCTGGCGTTTGGCTATGTCGCCAGCCTGGAGTCATGGACGTCATGCGCTCATTTTTCCTGCACTTATTCAGTCGAACATTGCTGCTTGCACTCGCTCTCCTGATTGTGCCAACCGTGCTTCGCGCGCAAAATTCCACCGGCTCGCTTCGGGGAGAGGTGCAGGACGAGAGCGGCGCGCGGGTGGCGGGTGCACAGGTCGTAGATCCGGTTAACAGGAACAGGTGCCTCCATCACCCGCTCGACAACGGCAAATGATCAGGGAGAATTTCGCATTGACGGCCTTCTGCCCGGCTCCTATCACGTAACGGTTACGGCCAAAGGTTTCGCGGAGGCCGCAGCGGATGTAAATCGCCGCAGTCAGTGTGGTGCGCGACATCATGATTACGCTCAAACCCGCAGGCGCGCATGAGACGGTGAATGTGCAGGGAAACCCTTCCTCAATTACGACTGAAACAGTTGACACCTCGAGCGCGGTGCGTGGCGGCGTAGTTGGCAGCAAAGACCTGGAATCCATGCCGCTCCCGGCACGCAGCTTCGCCAACATCGCTTATCTCGTACCCGGAACTGAGCCGGTCGAGCCTTCCGATCCAACCAAGGCGCGCATAACCGCCGTCTCCACCGGCGGAAGCTCCGGCTTGAACAACGAACTGTCGGTTGACGGCGCCGACAACTCCGACGACTGGATTGGGGGCTTTCTGCAGAATTTCTCGCCCGACGGCCTCCAGGAATTTGCCGTGCGCACCTCGAATGAAGATGCGGATACCGGATGGACGACTGCCGGGTCGGTCGTGATCACCACCAAGCACGGGACCAACGATTGGCACGGCGACGGCGCTTTCTACGAGCGCGCTTCCGCGCTCAACGCTCGCTTTCCGATTGAGAATCCGGCGGAAACATGCAGCGACGGGGTTTGCGTGCACAATCCCAAGCAGCCGTTCTCCCGCCAGAACTATGTTGGCACTCTTGGCGGGCCCATCGTAAAAAACAAGGTTTGGTTCTTCACCTCATTCGAGGCCGTGCACGAGGATGCGAGCGTCGCCTACAGCCCCGCCAGCATGACGCAATTTAACGCGCTCGCGCAACTGGCCTCAATGGGATTGATCACCGGCGTTCCTTCTATCGCCACCCCCGCCTTCGTTGCGATTCCTTTTCGCGACTACATGGGTACGGTACGGTTTGATTGGGCACAATCGTCAAAATCGAGTTGGTTCCTGCGTACCTCGGAAGACAGCTATGTCACGAACAACGCCTTGGTGGAGCAGGGCACATTGCCGTCAACTGGTCTGCTTACGCACAACAATTACTGGAATGTAGCGCTCAGCAATACCTACACCTTCAATTCCAACACGGTGGGTAATCTGGTACTCGATGCCAGCTTGTTGCATCTAACCCAGACTCGGAACTCAGATTTGGGATTTGCGCTGGCGTTCCCTTTCAGCTCCACAGCGCTTGACGATTTCCGGATTCGAAACCTTCGGGGACAATCAGTTCGCCACTCCCATCACTCTTTTCCCCGACCTGCGTAATCAGGAGAAGTACCAGTTTCGCTACGACCTGAGCCATGTCGCCGGAAGTCATGCGCTCAAGTTCGGAGTCGACTTCATTCACGAGCCCGTGCTTAGTGGTGCGTTTGCGTCGACGGCAGAGACTCTTGCCGCGTACGTCAATAACCCAACCTATTACATACAGAACCCGGGCGTGTTCGGAACCTTCACCCCACAGTGTGTCAACTTCACCGCTTCGGACGGCTCAACCTGCACTTACACTCCTGCCAGCGACGGCAACTTTTCGCAGAATGTTCAGCGTCTCGCGCTCTACGCCGAGGACTCCTGGAAAGTCTCCCGCAACCTCACGGTCAACTATGGATTGCGTTGGCAGTCGACTTGGGGGCTGTTCCTGGCTTCGGGCCGAAGTGAAGCCGACAACGCCGCCTACATAACCATGCAGGCGTTGCAGATTCCGGTTGTGACCAGCCTGCCCCACGATGACCATGCGCAGTTCGCGCCTCGCCTTGGGATCGCTTACTCTCCCGGCAACAGCGAGAAAACTGTGATTCGTGCCGGCTTCGGCATGTTCTACGACGATCTGGCACAGAACGGATGGGCGACTGCATTCCAGGCTGTCAACAGCTCGAACTTCACCACCGGACCGTGCACCCTGACTGGAGGCCCGGGCAGTTATGCGCTTACCGGCTCCGGCTGCCTGATGGGCGGCAGCGGGGCCACGGGAAATGTGGTGGGCTCACCTTACAAAACGCCCTACTCCATTCATGTTACCGGCGGTGTGCAGCACGCTTTCAACGATCAATGGCTGATGAGCGCCGATTATGTATACGAGGATGGCGTTCACGGCTACCGCGCCTTCCCCTATAGCAGCGGCACCAACCTATTCACTCCACTCATTCCGACGTCGGACCCAAACTATGCCACGGACCAGGCGAATGTGGTGCCCAACGTCAATGTGTTCGAGTCTGACAACCGCTCCAAGTACAACGCGCTGATGCTGCATCTGGCGGGCAATATGAAGCGCTTCAGTCTGGTCGCGAACTACACGCTTTCCCGGGCGGACACATGGGGCTGCCTGCTGGGCGAACTGTTTGATTATGTCGATGGCGTCTGCCAACAGGCGAACGGGCAGCTGAATGCTTTCGGACCCGGAGACTACGGACCATCTGGCGAAAACGTTACCAACCGCTTCGTGCTGGCCGGCACAGTGCGCATTCCTGGCGGATTCGAATTGACCAGTATCAATCAGTTCGAGAGCGCCCGCCCCATCACCATCACCAACGCGGACAACACCGGCCGCATTTATGTAAATGGAGTGTACACAAGCCTCGACGAATTCCGCGGCACGCCTTACATCCAGTCGGACCTGCGGGTCACGCGTCCTTTCAAGATAGGCGAGCGCTGGAACATTCTGCCATTCGTTGAGTTCTTCAACATCTTCAACCGCAACAATCCCGGCGCCAACTACGCGGTCAATGTTGTGCAGCTTCCGGTGCCGCCGTCCCAGATGGTGCCAAATCCAGTCACCGGGATTACCAATGTCACCAGCATCTGCACCAACCCAAGCTGCACCACAACCACGCCCATCACTAGCCTGAATCAACTCGAGATACCCGAGGGCGCGCTGGGAGATTTCTTTGGACCGGGAACGACGGTGGGAATTCCGTTTGCGGCGCAAATTGGGATACGGGTGACCTTCTAGCGCGTCACCCGCTGTACGAAGGCCGCGATGCACTGCAACGTCAGCTCCGGCTGGTCGCGATGGGGTGAGTGCTTGCAGTGGGGCAGCATCACGATCTCAGTTCCGGGAACTCGCGCTTGAATGGCCTTCACCTGCGCGATGGTGCCGTATTGATCTTGCTCGCCCTGGAAGCACAGGATGGGGCAGCGAATCCGCGGCAGATACTCTTCGATGTTCCACGAGCGAAACTGCGGATCGAGCCAGATATCGTTCCATCCCCAGAACGTCGCGTCGACGTGGGCGTGATAGCGCGACAGCTTGTGCCGCAGATTCGTCGTCTCATAGTTCACCTTGGCCTCAGTTATGCTGGCGACGCTGAGATCTTCGACGAAGAGGTGCGGGGCTTCCAGAATGAGTGCTGCGCAGCGGTCCGGAAATTTTCCCGCGAAGATCAGGGCGATCGATCCGCCATCGCTGTGGCCGAGGAGGATCGGCCGTTCGATGCTGAGCTTGTGCAGCAGTTCCGGCAGGACAACTTCGCCCTCGTGGTGCATGAAGGTGACTGGCCGCTTCTCCATCAGCTTTTCCGAATTGCCGTGCCCGTAGCGCGAATAGAGCAGCACTTTGCAACCGGTGCGCTCGGCGAGCATGCGCGGGAACTGCTTCCATGCCGCAATGGAGCCGAGACCCTCATGGAGTATGACGATCACCGGCCGGTCCGCGTGCCTATGCCCAACCCATAAGGTCTCGAGGCGTTTGCCGCCGGCCAGGATTTCGCCGTGTTGGGAGTGCTGGTGCAATTTCGGTTTTGTATCAGAACTCGATCCCTCGCCGACTAAGGTTGGCTCGGGACAATCAAAATAAAAACAGGATGTGTCGTGCCTGATGCAAAGCAGTTTATTGAGACAAGTTCTAGTACTGATAGAAGCCGCGGCCGGATTTGCGGCCGAGCCAGCCGGCATCGACCATCTTGATCAGCAACGGGCACGGGCGATACTTGGGATCGCCGAGGCCGGAGTGCATCACGCGCATGATGTCGAGGCAGACATCCAGTCCGATGAAGTCAGCCAATGTGAGCGGCCCCATGGGATGCGCCATGCCCAGCTTGAAAACGTCGTCAACGGCTGGCGGCGTGGCCACGCCTTCCATGACCGCGTACATGGCTTCGTTCAGCAGCGGCATGAGCACGCGGTTGGAGACGAAGCCGGGCGCGTCGTTCACCTCGACGGGAGTCTTCTCCAGCTTCTCGGCCAGGGCCTTCACCGTCGCGAAAGTCTCGTCGGATGTCGCCAGGCCGCGGATTACCTCCACCAGCTTCATCACTGGCACGGGATTGAAGAAATGCATGCCGATGACTTTGTCGGGACGCTTGGTGGTTGCCGCAAGTTTCGTGATGGAGATGGATGAGGTGTTGGAACTCAGGATGACTTCGGGCCGGCAAAGCGCGTCGAGATCGGAGAAAAGCTCAGACTTGATCTCAAAGCGCTCGCTGGCGGCCTCGATGATGAAGTCACATTCGGCAAGCGCTTTGCGGTCGGTCAGCGGCCGGATTCGCGCCAGGGCCTGGTCGCGTTCGTCGGAGGTGAGCTTGGCCTTGCTGACTTCACGCTCGAGGTTTTTCTTGATGGTTTCCAGACCGCGGTCGAGGTAGCGCTGCTCCACGTCGAGCAGCACAACCGAATAACCGCCTTTGGCGAACACGTGAGCGATGCCGTTGCCCATCGTGCCCGCACCAATTACACCAACGGTTTTGATGTTCATGATTAGTCGCCTTCAGGATAGATGATTGCGCGCAGCACGCATTAGGCGGGCTGATACAGATCACGAGTCTCTTTATTCATAGTGTCATCCCGAGGATGACACTATGATGGGAAAGAGCGCATCGGCGCAGCTAAAGCTGCGCCCCTTCAAAGCCTTCTAGGTCCCGATCACCACGCCGCCGTCGACGGAAATTACTGCGCCGTGGATGAAGCTCGCCTGATCGGAAGCCAGCCAGGCATAGGTATTCGCCACATCTTCCGGCGTGCCCACACGGCCCAGCGGAGTGCGCGCGATCATCGCCTGCAGAATGTTTTGCGGCATCACTCTGATCATATCGGTGGCGATGAATCCGGGAGCGACCGCATTCACGCGGATGTTATACCGGCCCAGTTCGCGCGCCCAGGTGCGCGTCATGCCGATGACTCCCGCCTTCGAGGCCACATAATTCGTCTGGCCGAAATTTCCCAGCAGGCCGACCACCGATGCCGCCGACAGGATCACACCGGAGCGGTTTCTGATCATGTGCGGTACCAGCGCGCGGGTGGCGAGGAAAACGCCTTTCAGATTGACGTTGATCACCGAATCCCACACCTCTTCCGACATGATGGATTCAGGGCCGTTGCCGTTCCACTTCACCAACTGCGCGTCGCGAACGATGCCCGCGTTGTTGATCAGCACGTCGACCCGCTGCCAGCGATCGAGAACGTTCTGCGTAGCCGATTCGATGTCGGCCGCACTGGTGACATTCACCGCCTGAAAGCAGCTCTCGCCGCCCGCCCGCCGAATGGCCGACTCCAACTGTAGACCTGCCTCCGGCGAGATGTCCCAGGCTGCGATCCGCGCGCCTTCCTGGGCAAAGCGCATCGCCGTAGCTCGACCAATTCCGGCGCCGGCACCGGTGATGACCACGACTTTGCCACGCAGGCCGCTCTCAAGCTTCGCCTTGCGGCTTTCGTGAATAACGGGAAGATCGTCGGATGGTTCAACTGTTTGGGGAATGCTGGTTGCGGGTGTGGCTTCGGCCGGCTCAGCGGTTGGACTGCTCACAGCGTTTTCGGACTGAGGCATTGATGCTCCTGGCAGTTAGACGCGTCGCGGAGGGCTGGTGATCGATGCGGAGCGGTCATTTCGGAATTGTGCTGCCGTCTGCCGCCACTCAGAGTAGTTCGTTCGCTGCAGTGCGTCAAGACTTGCGGCGAGACGGTTTCTTCCTCGGCGCTTTTTTCGCCGGTTTCTGCCGCGAAAGCGCGCTCTCCAACTCCTCAATTCTATGCCGCAGCTCCGTCACCTCGGAGCCCTGGGTCCGCGGCGATGCAGCATCATTTGCAACAGGAGCCGGCGGTTTGCTCTGTCCCCACATATTCGGCATGAACTGCAGCGGGTTCAGGGGTGACGGAATGGCGCGGTAAGCGTTCTGGTACATCTCCATCATCGCCTTCATGTAACGCAGGGCATTTTCCTGCGTGGCCTTGCCGGAAGCCACGATCATTTGCCGCAGCACGTCGAGGGGGAAGGCTGAATCCGGGGTCTTGGCGTCGTCCAGCACAATCTGCGCGAGGATGAGTCGAGTAATGTCCTCGCCGCTGGCAGCATCGATGACGCGCACGTCGCAGCCCTCGCGCACCAGTTGCGCCACCTGCTCCTGGTTGATGTACTGGCTGGTCAAGGTGTTATAGAGCCGCCGGTTCTCGTATTTCTTGATGACCAGCGGCTGGTTTTTATTTTTCATTTTCGCTTGACAGGCGACCCGGAAACGGCGACAATCATCTTATGTTGCAGTGCAGCATAAAACGCAACATGATTATCTTCATCTTTCAGAAGGAGCAGATCATGCCCAATACCTCCAAGTCAAGCAAGAAGGCTTCGCCCGTGAATGGCGCCGCCGCCCACAAACAAGCCAGTCACATCACCGATGTTTTCACCCCCGTGTACCTGAACAGCGTGACCCGCGTAGCTGAGTTGCAGAAGAGCGCGCTGGACGCTGCGGCCGAACAGACCGAAGCCTGGATCGGCGCCTGGAAGAAGGCGTTCACCTACCTGCCGGTGGCTCCGCCCACGTTCTTCTTCGATGTCGTCGGGCAAGCCGTTCAGACGGCAGTTGAAACGCAGAAGAGCGCGATTGACCTGGTGGTGGAGCAGACCGAAGCCGTCACCGAGATCGCCAAGCAACGCGCCGATGCCTATGGCAAGATCACCGAGAGCGCAACCGCTGCGTTGCAGACCACGGTGACCCGTTCCGTGGAAGCGCAGAAGAAGGTGCTGGCGTTTGCCGCAACGCAAAATAAGGCGGTTTGCGAAGCCGCCAAGAAGCAGATCGGCAACAACCCGGTTTCGACCATCGTCGATTCGTTCGAGCGCGGCGCGAACACCGTGATCGAGGCGCAGAGTTCGATTCTGGATGCGGCGACTGAGCCGTTCGTGAATTAGCAGATCCCTGGCGGGCTAAAGCCCGCTCGGGATGGCCAATAGAAAGGCCTTAGACGCTGGCCTAAAGGCCAGCTCTACCGAACAACGCAACCCGCCGACTTTTTCGGCAGCCTGTGAACCGTGTCCTGATACAAAGCCACGATTAATGAACTTCGGGACAATTAGCTGCGCGCCTGTCTCCAGGTGTATCGTCGTAGCAGAAGGACGAGGATGGCGGACGAAGCGAACAACAAGAAACCATTTGATCCCATGGAGCCGTGGCGCGGCATGCGCGACGCATATCTCGACGCCTGGTCGAAGTCCATGGTCAACATGGTCAACACCGAAGCTTATGCGCAAGCCACGGGCGCTATGCTCGACACTTATCTGACGGCGTCGGCTCCGTTCCGCGAAGCGCTGGAAAAAGCCATGCTCAAGACGCTGGAGCAATTGGCGATGCCGTCGCGTGCCGACATTATTTCCATCGCCGAACGCATGACCAACATCGAGATGAAGCTTGACGACATGGATGCCAAGCTCGACGAGATGCGTGCGGCCAATGCGAAATCCGCGGCTTCTACGCGCGTCGCGAACGCGTCCGCAGTGACGCATCAGGCTGCAGCCGCCAAGCACGCAACCCCATCGAAGAAAACCGGACGCTCCAGACAGGCGAACAGGGGGAAGAAATAGGAATGGCAGAAGCGCCGGTGATGACCGACCCTTTCACACAGACCGCCGATCGGCTGCAAACTCTGACCAAGCTAATGACGACGAAGGCGCGGATCGCGCAAACTCCCAAGGAGTTGGTGTGGGCGCTGAACAAGGCCAAGCTGTATCGTTACGAGCCAGTCGTTGCCGCCGAGAAGCGTCATCCGGTGCCGCTGTTGCTGGTGTTCGCGCTGATGAACCGGCCGTACATCCTCGATCTTCGTCCCGGCCACAGCTTCGTCGAATACATGGTGAGGCAGGGATACGAGGTTTATCTGCTGGATTGGGGCGCGCCCGGGCCGGAAGACAAGAACCTGAAGTTCGACGATTACACGCTGGATTACATGCCGCGGGCCATCCGGAAGATGAAGACGATCTCCGGCTCGGAAGAATTCAGCCTGCTGGGGTGGTGCATCGGCGCAATCCTCACGTCGATTTACTCCGCGCTGCGACCGGACGACGGCTTGCGCAACCTCATCCTGCTCACGGCGCCGCTGGATTTCTCCAACAAGGATGCGCTGACGTTCGCGAAGTGGGTGGACGAGCGCTACTTCGATATCGACAAGGTGCTGGGCGCGTTCGGCAACATGCCGGGCGAAATGATCGATTACGGCGCCAAGGCGCTGAAGCCAGTGGAGAATTACGTCAGCAATTACCTGAAGCTGTGGGACAATCTGGACGATGCTCGCGTGGTGGAAGCGTGGCACGCAATGAACACCTGGGTGACGGACAATGTGCCACTTGCGGGCGGCGCGTTCCGGCAGCTCATCGTCGATCTGTACCGCAATGACAAGTTGATGAAGGGCGAGCTGGTGATTCGCGGGCAGCGGGTTGACCTTAGCCAGATCCGCGCGAACCTGCTCACCGTGATTGCCGAGGGTGATCACATTACGCCGGCCTGCCAATCGGAGCCGATCATGGCAAAGGTGAGCAGCACGGACAAAGAGCTGTTCCGCATCGCCGGCGGTCATATCGGGATCATGGCCGGAAGCGGCGCAGCCAAGTACACCTGGCCGCACATTAACGGCTGGCTGGCTCCGCGCTCCGGGCGCGAGTGAGACTGCCGAAATCGAGTTTTTCAGCGGCCTGTGAAGCCGTGCCCTTTCAAAACTGGGGCTTAATCAGAGCCTCCGTAGGGTTCTCGCCTTAGTACTCGCACCTGAGATTTTTCAACGGATATTTATCCGAGGCGTGCGACTATCCCGTCCGCACATCCGTCTAACTAATCAGCAAGCACGCCCCGTGTGATCGACATCAGTTGCGGACGTAAGCAAGCGTCCGTGTCCTCGAATTCATAATGCAACGACATTCGAATTGTTTTCAGGAGTACAGCAATGATTACGGCCCCGTATCCATTCACGCGACGTATTTTTGAAGAGGAAGAGATCATCATTTCGATTTGTAATCAGTGCCTGGCGGTGGTCGCGCAGTCCGGTGATGAGGAGGAACTGGCCGGGAAGGAACGCAAACATCAGTGCGCCGCAGGAGTGCAGAGAGCCGCGGCATAGAACGCGCTTTGCAAGAAACTTCTTATTGTTACCTTACCCGGACTCCGCTACCCGCCCCAATTCGCGCAAACTGGTGGCGGCATATCCTGTACTATTTATGTGCGGGGTGCGGTCACGGCCAGTGGGGTGTCAGTGGCGCGTCAGAGTGGCCTTGATCACGGGGACAGTGTGCATTCCCAATCTAGAATTGCGCCCAGAAACATATCGGGGTTTCCCCAAGGTTCGTCTCCGCGGTAATTAACGAATGGCCGCACTACTTTTCAGCGGCCCAGCGAAATCGGTTCTGATCAATTCATGGCGCAGTCCGTCAGCGGAGGCTGAAAAACTCGGGAATTCCGGAGTGCCGCCGGCTGAAGCCGGCTCCGGATCCCGCAAGTGAAGGGCTTGAACGCGAACCTGAAGGTTCGCTCTACCTGACCATGGTGGAATCCAGAATTTTTCAGCGGCCTGTGAAGCCCGTGCCCTTGCAGAAACTGCGGATTGATCAGAGCCCGTTAAGGAAAGTTCAGGTAAGCGGTTTATGCAGCTAAAGCCTTTCATCATTAATTCTCATGGACGGATTGTATTTCCGGGGAATTTTTTTCCCGAGCTGGACTTTTCCGTCTTCAAGACCCTGAAGCAGTTCGCCGCGGTTATACGGCGTGATTTTGGCGAAAAAGCGCCGACCGACGCGGAGATCGTCGATCGGCTGCGAGCCGGCGAATACAGCAGCCGCTACGAACTGGTACGCGATCTGGTGCTGAATCGTTTTTGGGTGAACCGCTACACGCTCACCATGTACGAGAAGCGCCCGATTCGCTGGGGAGATCTGCCGAAGCATCGGGAAGACGTGTTTCTGCCGGTCTACAAACCGCACGACGAGAGTGCGGCGGTCAAGGTGATCGAGGCGGCCTACGAGGCGCTGCCGGCGCGTTGGGACCAGGAGTGGGAAGACGGTTGTTTTGCCATGCTGGCGCATGTGCTGAAGAACAGGCTGAGCTCCGGCAGCGAGCTGCGGCCGATCCGCCCGACGGTGGCGGAGGCGCTGGCGAATCCGAAAAATCTCACCCGTCACTTGCTTACCTACGATCCCGATTACCGGCTTTACAGCTACGACGAGGTCATCGACTGTCTGCATTCGGTGCCCGAGATGGAGGCGCTGAGGCGGCAGAGCATGATCCTGCACAACCAGTATCCGTGGGCGCCCGGAACGAGCGAGCAACAACCGATTGGCGAGCTCAAAGACGATGATTACGTAATCGCGTTCTACCCGCAGTCGCCGGAAGTGTTCCAGTTCATCCAGCGGGTGAAGAAAAGCGAATCTCCGGGACCGCGTGTGCGCGAGCAGCCGCGGCGTCCGGCGACGATCGAGACGCTGGCGCTGAGTGAACCGATCAAGCCCTATCCTCCGGTAGAAGTAAACAAGCAGTTCGCGGTGCTGCCACGAATCGAGGCCATCGCCGCGTATGAGGGTGAGGTAACGTGCAGCAATGACGACTTGATTCGCAATCACGCGTATTGCTGGTCGCGCATGACCGCGGCGGAGATTTCCGAGCAAGACGGGAATCGAGGCACGCTGTTACACCGAGATGTCGCTGGAGGAAATGTCGCTGCTGGTGGCAACGCGGGCGATGCTGAAGTCGGGACGGAAGCCGGCGGAGATCGGTGCTGTCCTGTTCTGCAGTTGCACGAGTACAAGGCTGATTCCATCGGTTGCGACGTGGCTCTCCGGCGAGCTGGGGCTGCTGCAGACGCACACTTCGTGCGACATCATCGCCGCCTGCGCGGGTATGCCATACGGAATTGCGGAGGCGATCCGGCTTCTGCAGGAAATTGAACGGCCGGTACTACTGGTGTGCGCCGAGAAGTTCTCTGACAAGATCGGGACGGTGCGCACCTCGCGCATGATCTTCGGCGACGGCGCGGCGGCCATGGTGATTGCGCCTGCGCCGGAGGGATCGGCTTCCGACATCGAGGTGTTCCAGACCTACGCCAGCGGGCCATGGTCGGAGGTCAACTCGATCATCTGGCCGAATCCGGAGTTCGACAACAACATCACGGTTTACGGGCCGGAGGTGAAGGCGCTGGTGACTCGTTATCTGAAGCAGATGACGGCGGAGCTGGCGCAACTGCCGAATCCCAGCGGGACCGGCGGATCTCTGATCGAGGCCATCGACCTGGTGGTGCCTCACCAAGCGAACAAGAACATGGTGCTCACGCTTTCGGAGGCCGCGGGAATTCCGGGCGAGCGGATTTTTTTCAACATCGAGCGCGTCGGCAACACCTCTTCGGCGAGCATTCTTCTGGCCGTCCATGACGCTGTGGTGGAGAGAAGAATCGATCGCCCGATGCTGGTGTTCGCGCCCGGCTTCGGCGCCGGCGCGGTGGGCGGTTATGTAGTTATGCGCATTGATCCTGCAGTTCTCAGCGTCAGTTCCGACGATAGGAGTTATGAGATGGTAAACGTGATTGGAAATGGCAACGGCAATGGAAGCCGGCGATCGAGCCTCGCCGGAAGAGTGGCCCTGGTGACCGGGGCCTCACGTGGCATCGGGCGCGCAATTGCGCTTGAGCTGGCGGCCTGCGGGGCGAACATCGCGCTCAACTTCCGCTCCGACGCCAAGCAGGCGGAAGCCGCAGCCGAAGAGATTCGCGCTTTCGGGGTCGAGTGCCTGCTGGCGCAAGGCGACGTGGCCAAGAAGGGTGAGGCTACGCGCATCGTCAAACAGGTGCTGGACAAGTGGCAACGGCTCGACATTCTGGTGAACAACGCGGGCATCACGCGCGACCGCAGCATGCGCAAGATGACCGACGATGACTGGGCCGCGGTGATCAACGTCAACCTGAACGGGACCTTCTACTGCACCAGCGCAGCGGTGCCGGCGATGATCAATCAGCGCTTTGGGCGCATCATCAACATCAGCTCGGTGGTCGGACAGATGGGCGCTTTCGGCCAGGCCAATTACTCGGCCAGCAAGGGCGGCATCATCGCCTTTACCAAGACGCTGGCACTGGAGATGGCCAAGTTCAACGTGACTGCCAACGCGATTGCGCCGGGATTCACCTCGACCGAAATGGTGGACGCGATCCCGGAAGAAATCGCTGCGCAGATCAAGGCGAAAATCCCTCTCGGACGCTTTGCGACTCCGGAGGAGATTGCCAAAGCCGCCGCGTTCCTGGCTGCTGACGGCGATTACATTACCGGCCAGGAGTTGAACGTGAACGGCGGATATCACATGTAGCTTGACCGCACATCACATCCAATCGGCGGGCGGCGAGAGTAGATTGTTTGTGTAGTCTTTCCGCCCGGCGGGAGAAGTATTCATGTCAACCGAAGCCGTCGCACCGGCGCAAAATACCAGCGAAGCTCGCATTGAGAACCTGCACCAGAAGCGAGAGCACCTCGCGCTCGGCGGCGGGAAAGACCGCATCGCTAAGCAGCACGCCTCCGGCAAGCTGACTGCGCGAGAGCGCATCGCGAAGCTCGTGGACCACGAGAGCTTCCAGGAAATCGGGATCTTCGCCCAGCATCGCGCCACGCTTTTTGGCATGGAGGGCAAGGAAGTGCCAGCCGACGGGGTGATCACCGGGTGCGCGGCCGTCGATGGCCGCACCGTGCACCTCGCCAGCCAGGACTTCACCGTTCTGGGCGGAGCAGCCGGCGAAGTCCACTGCTCGAAGATCGTCGACATGATGCAGTTGGCCCTCAAAACCGGCAGCCCGTTCGTCTTCATTAATGATTCCGGTGGGGCGCGCGTGCAGGAAGGCATCGACAGCCTCGCGGGCTACGCGAAGGTTTTCTATCAGAACGTGATGCTCTCGGGCATGGTCCCGCAGATCGCGATCATTTGCGGCCCCTGCGCCGGCGGTGCCTCGTACAGCCCGGCACTTTGCGACTTCATCATCCAGACGCGGCGGGCGCAGATGTTCATCACTGGTCCGCAGGTGATCAAGCAGGTGACCGGCGAAGTGGTGAGCGCGGACCAGTTGGGCGGGCCGGCAGCGCAGATGAATCGCTCGGGCGTGGTCCATCTTATCGCCGAGGACGACGAGGGCGCATTGTTGCTATGCCGACGGCTGCTGAGCTTCCTGCCTTCGAACAACCTCGAAGATGCGCCGATGGTTCCGTGCCTGGAACCGCTAGAGGATGATCCGGAGCTGAACGACATTGTCCCTGCCGATCCCAAGATTGCCTATGACGTGCGCGAGGTGATCAAGCGGGTGGTTGATCGTCATGACTTCTTCGAGATACAGCCGGGATTCGCCGCCAATGTTGTAGTCGGCTTTGCTCGCCTGCAAGGGCGGTCGATTGGCGTCGTGGCCAGCCAGCCCGCAATGCTGGCGGGCGTGCTCGACATCGACGCGTCGGACAAGGTCGCGCGGTTCGTGCGCTTCTGCAATGCCTTCAATATTCCTTTGCTGACGTTGGTGGACGTTCCCGGATTTCTTCCGGGCGTCGATCAGGAATACGGCGGCATCATCCGGCACGGTGCGAAGGTGCTGTTTGCCTACTCGGCGGCGACCGTGCCGAAACTGACGGTGGTGTTGCGCAAGGCCTATGGCGGCGCTTACATCGCCATGTGCTGCAAAGATCTGGGAGCCGACCGGGTGATCGCGTGGCCGGGAGCTGAGATTGCCGTGATGGGTGCCGAGGGAGCAGCGGAAATCGTGTTCCGCAGGGAGATCGAATCAGCCGAGAACCCGCAGCAGAAGCGGAACGAGCTGATCGAGCTTTACCGCAGTACCTTCGCCAATCCTTTTGTAGCGGCCGGCCGGCGGCTGGTGGACGACGTGGTTGAACCGGCGCAGACACGGCGCTACCTGGTGCAGGCTCTGGAGGCATTGCATACCAAACGCGAATTTCGGCCACCCAAGAAGCATGGGTTGATTCCGCTCTAAGGAGGCTCTGAAAAGGTCTGGTTTGAAGTTAAGTCTGGTTTGAAGGGGACGGCCTTTAGGCCGTCCGTAAAAACCGCAAAATCATTGCGGCTTTAGCCGCTGAGGACTTCGCTGTGACTTAATCAGAACCTCCCTAAACACTCAGGAGGCTGATATGGGACATCCCGTTCGCATCCCCGCTGCAGGCACGCATGCTGCTATCACACCTGAAATCGTAGCGGTGATTGGGGAAGCGGCAAAGGCGATTGTTGGAAAACCGGTCCGCATTGTGTCGGTGAGGGTAAGCGCCGAATTGCCGTCGCACTCGAATGCCTGGATGGATGAGGGCCGGCACATGATCTGCGAGTCGCATAATATGGTTCAGCGCGGACATTAATCGCGCCTGTATCGCCTGGTGTCTCCACGGGCAGAAAACTGACCTTTGAAACTAAAGATCGTTGTTGATGGCACGCCATACGAAGTAGAGGTGGAAGAAGCCGACGAGCCGGGGAGGCTCGATCCTTCCGCGGCTGGCCTGTCGGCGGTTCAGTCGTCGGTTCTGCCCGCCGCCCGAGTCGCTTCTAATTTTGACGAAAGCAAGGTGTGCCGCAGTCCTCTGGCGGGAGTGGTAATCCGTCTGCAGGCGAGTCCGGGTCAGCGGGTAGAAGCCGATGAGCTGCTGCTGGTGCTGGAAGCCATGAAGATGGAGATCAAGATTACCGCCCTGGCGGCGGGGACGGTGAAATCCATCGAAGTGAAACCGGGCGATGCGGTTAGGCCAAACCAGATTCTGGTGCTGTTCGAGTAGTGCGGCCTGGCTTCGTGAGGTGGCGAGTTCCCTTCTTCTTTCTGTTTCCCCAAGTCCGGCAGAGCGGCGCTTCAGCACCGCGTCCACCCAGACTTGTTTACGTAAGGCCTTCCGCCCACTGTAACGCAGTGGGCGCAAAGCCTAAACTTCGGGGGTAGGAGCTTGGACGCGGACCTGAAGGTCCGCTCTACCGTCCCTCGTTATTCAACGCTAATATCGACCCACGAACCGAAATCGACGGAATTTGCGCGTCTCCTCGTTGTTGAGCAAACCCCGGTCGTCGAAATGCCGTCAAATCATATGAATGCGCCTGCCAGCAAGGCGATGGCGGCAGGTAATAACAGGTGACAAGGAGTGAGGCATGAACAAGTTGATGACGGCTCTTTTGGCAATTGCGTTGTCGATTCCGGCTCTGGCGTTTGCCCAAAGTCAAAATAATGACCAGACTAACAAGCACCTGCAGCAGGAAGACAACCAGGCGGCAGCGGATAGTGTGAACGGTTCGAACACTATGCCGCACCACATGATGACCGGCATGGTGAGCGACAGCGGGAAGAAGTTCACCAGCAACAACGTGGAATATCAGGTGGCAAACCCGGGGAAGCTGAAGAACTACGATAACCAGAACGTAACGATCAAGTTCCAGTTCGACAGCGAAACCAACCAGCTCCATGTCGATTCGGTGACGCAGGGCCAGTCGCAGTAAAGGGCTGAGTCATTACCGCCGAGCTTCTGACTCCCGCCGCGGGATGGGGCGGCAGGAGTTTTGCTGTGCGCCGGAGCCTTTGCACCGAGCCTGCAGCGGTTTAGTCATTACTGTAATCGGGTAGTGCGGGCCTTCAGGCCCCGCGTTCGGCTGTAGCGCAAGAAGATGGGTTTTGCATTCCGCCGCATTTGGCAGCGGAATGCAAAACCCAAAACGAGGGCCACGCTTTGACGCGGCGCTGAAGCGCCGCAGTCGAAGGCCCGCCACTTCCACAATCTTCGTGGGTGGCTCGACTGCAATGCTGAGCAGGCGCTTCACAGGCGGCTGAAACAGTCAGCGGTCGAACGATTTGTATCAGGGCACTACTTTCTGTCGTGCCGCACCCGCCCCCTCGCCAAAATTTGTCATCCAGTTCCGGAGGCGCGGCTTCCGGACGCGGAGCATTCGGCTTCGGTCAGGGCAGGCCCTGAAGGTCCGCTCTACCGAAACGATTCGGAGAATAAGTGGCTAAGGTGCGTGCGGCGGTTAGGAGAAATAGCGGCCCATTCCCGCGACATAGAAGATCAATCCCACTGGCAAGGCGAAGAGCAGTGCATCGATACGATCGAGGACGCCGCCGTGCCCGGGCAGCAGCGATCCGGAATCCTTCACGCCCGCGCCACGCTTCAGCGCAGACTCCACGAGATCACCGAGTTGCGCGGCGACATTTACGCAAATCGCGAACAGCAGGACTTCCCACGATGGGGCGATTCGCAACGAAGATTGCCCGCGGAAGCGGAGTAGAACACCGATTTGGACGAGGGACTAAGATGAGCTTGGGCAAGAAAATGCTGAATGGGATTCGAGAAGTGAAACAACAAAAAGGCCACGACAATGGCGCCGAATATGAAGCCGCGCCCCCTTCTCGCGTTTTACCGGGACTGATCCGTGGCGCTAGCTTGTGCTCTCCGATGGCTCGGCCAACGTACAGTGCAGCAATATCACCAGCCCATACGATCAACATCAGGAACAAAACAAATGTCGCACTGCGCGGGAAGGCTCGAAGGAGTGGCAGACAAATGAGCGTTGCGCCAATGTACGGGTATACCGTGAATGAAACGGAGGCGTCCGGCAAGGTTTGCGATAGCGGATCGCGGCTCATGCCCCACACCAGGAATGCGAATGGGCTAGCAAGTGGAATCAGGACAAGCGCGACGATGCCGAACCCCATCATGAAGTTGAAGGGTTTCACGTAGGCGAGTAGATCGACGTAAATCGAACAAATCAGAAACGTCCCAAACTCACCGATGAGGAATAAGTATCCGACCGCCCGCATCGGTCTGAATCCCGTCTTCTCTGCGATGTCGAAGTATTCTCGCGCCGCCAGCAACGCCACGCCCAGCACCAGCAGCGTGAACAGCCACAGCGGCGCCCGGAACAGCGCCACCACCACAATTGGAATCAGGATGACCGCGGTGAGGACGCGCTTCACGAATGATTTCCGTTGTCGCCGACCAGTCCTCCGAAGCGGCGCTCGCGCTTCTGAAAGGCCTCGATGGCTTCCAGCAATTGGGTGCCGCGGAAGTCGGGCCACAGCGTCTCGGTGACGTAGATCTCGGCGTAGGCGACCTGCCACAAGAGGAAGTTCGACAGGCGCATTTCGCCGCTGGTGCGGATGACGAGGTCGAGCTCGGGCAGCCCGTTGGTATAAAGATGGCGCGCGATCGAGCGCTCGTCGATCTTCAGGTGCTCGATGCCGCCGTTGCGCGAGGCTTCACGCACGAGCGCGTTGAAGCAATCGACCAGCTCGGTGCGCGAGCCGTAGTTGAGCGCCAGCGTCAGCACCATGCCGGTGTTGCGCTCGGTCATCTCGCGCGCCCACGACATGCGCTCCTGCACTTCCTGCGGAAGCTCCTGCTGCCGGCCGATGTATTGCAGCCGGATGTTGTTCTCCATCAGCGTGGGCAGCTCCATCTTCAGGTAGCGGCGCAGCAGGTTCATCAGGAACTCGACTTCGCCCTTGGGGCGCTTCCAGTTTTCGGCGGAGAACGAGTACAGCGTGAGCGCGGGGATACGGATGCGCGCGGCGGTCTCGACGGTGGAGCGCACGGCGGCCACGCCCGAGCGGTGTCCCGCGATACGAGGCAGATGGCGGCGTTTGGCCCAGCGGCCATTTCCGTCCATGATGATGGCGATGTGGTGGGGCAACCGCTCCGGATCGAGGCGGGAGTAAATCTCGGCCTCTTTGCGGTTCAGCCCAGCGGGCACTTGTGCGCGCAAAACGTACCTCTGAACATCCTCGAAAGTAGCACACGCAGCAGGGGGTTGCAATGAAAGCGCGTGGCTCACGCCGTTACCGCCTGCGTGCGTAATTTGTGCTTCAAGTCGGCGGCGATTAACTGGCCATGAAAGCGTCCGTTCTCGATGAAGATCTCGCTCGTCCTCATGCCGGCGACGATCACGCCCGCCAGATAGATTCCCGGCACATTGCTCTCCAGCGACTGCGGATCGACGATGGGCCGCTTGTCGGCCTCGCCGCTCAGCTTGATCCCCAGCGAACACAGAAATTCGAAGTCGGGATGATAACCCGTCAGCGCAAAAACATAATCGTTCGCCAGCGTCACTTCGCCGTCAGGCGTATCGAGCACAACGTGCTCCAGCGTGATCTCGCGCACGCGCGCGTTGAAGTAGGCCTTCACCTGTCCGGCCTTGATGCGGTTCTCGATGTCGGGCTTGATCCAATACTTCACCGTCGGCCCAATCCCCGGCCCGCGATGCGCCAGCGTCACGCGCGCTCCATGCCGCCACAGCTCCAGTGCTGCGATGGCAGCCGAGTTCTTGCCGCCGATGATGAGCACATCCAGCCCGAAGAATGGATGCGGCTCGCGGTAGTAGTGCATGACCTTGGGCAGGTCCTCGCCGGGAATATTCATGTAGTTGGGCCGGTCGTAGTAGCCGGTGGCGAGGATCAGCTTGCGTGCGTGATATTCGCGGCGGTGGCCGTGCAGGTTGGTGGTGTGGACGACGAAGTTGTTGTCGCTGCCCTCGATCTTCTGCACCGGCTCGTACTGCCGCACGTCGAGATGGTAGTGCTCGGCGACCTTGCGGTAATACTCCAGCGCCTCCTGCCGCGTGGGCTTCTGGTTCGGACTGGAAAATGGAATGTCGCCGATCTCCAGCAGCTCGGGCGTGGTGAAGAACGTCATGTTGCTGGGATAGTTGAACAGCGAGTTGACCAGGCAGCCTTTGTCGATGTTGGTGACCGTCAGGCCGGCACGCTTGACGTCGATGCCGCAAGCCAGGCCAGTCGGCCCCGCGCCGATTACCACTACGTCAAAGGAGAAGCTTTCAGAAACTTCACGATCCATGATTAAAGGATACCGTGTCGTTGCTTCCGCGAAATCGGAGTTGACTCTTTCACGCTCGCCGGCTGCTTCTTCGTCTTCTTGCCGGCCGCGCCCTTCGCGCAGGCGTTGAAGCAGGCTTCTAGTTGCTGCAGGTTCATGCGGGCGCCGTGCAGGGCCGAAAGGACCAGCTTGGCCTTGCGTGGATCAAGGTTGCCATTGGTGACGCCATGCAGCGCCTGCATGAAGCCGATCTGAATGCCCACCGCATCCTCCAGAACCGGGACTGGAAATTCGCGGAATGTCCACACTCCCGGCGGTGCGTTCTTGTCATAGTCAAGGAACATGTTACGAATAGCCGGAAGGCGGTGCTCAAGGCTCGCGTGGTAGAAACACTTAGTCTGGCCTCGCATTGCAGGCGAGCCACAGCGGTTGCCGCTCGGCTTGATGTGCTCGCAGATGGAAACGCTCATAGGGTATACCCCCTCAAAAATAAACAGGAATATTCACTTGACACAAATTGGGTGTTTGTGTAATATGAATACATGGCCACACGAAAGCACTCCAAGCCCGTCAATATCCGCGAAATCAACATAAAGTTTTCCACGGAAGAACAGTGCCTTGAGTATGTGGAGCAGATGCGCTGGCCGGACGGCATAGTGCGCTGCCCGACGTGTGGCAGCACGAACGTCAAGAAGGTGCGCCGCGGATCCACGTCCAAGAACAAGCGCCCCTGGTTCTATCTCTGCCTTGAGAAAACCTGCCATCAGCAATTCTCTCCCACGGCGGGCACCCTGTTCGCCGACTCGCATCTTCCGCTCATAGTTTGGTTCCACGCCATCGGGCTAATCCTGAACGCCAAAAAGGGCATCTCCGCGATGCAGCTACAGCGCGATCTCGGCATCGGCGGATACAAAACCGCATGGTATCTGAACCATCGCATTCGTGAGGCGATGCAGGAGAGCAATCCTCAACCGCTCGGCGGCATCGTCGAAATCGACGAAACTTATGTCGGCGGAAAGCAGAAGGGTAAGGGTGTCTACTACGGGAAGAAACAGAAACAAACGGTCATGGGTGCAGTTCAACGCGGGGGCCATCTCCGATTGCGCCATATCCCAAATGGCAAACTGGCTACCGTCAAGGGGTTCATCTCCGAGCATGTTGGGCCGGAAACCGAACGTATCATGACCGATCAGGCAAACATCTACCCGTTTGCCCTTGCGGGACACCCTGCTACTCACGAAACTGTGAATCACATAATCGGCGAATACGTTCGCGGCGACGTGACAACGAACGGTATCGAATCCGCGTTCTCACTGCTCAAGCGCGGAATCATAGGGCAGTTTCACAAGCTCTCAGGAAAACATCTTTTCAGGTATCTGCGAGAGTTTGAATACAGGTTTGACCGGCGCAACGATGCGGACGTGTTCATAGAAACAGTGCGCCGCCTGTGTCGAGTCGAGCCGTTGCGGTTCAGCGATCTGATTGCCGATCCTGTCGAGGAACCATTTTAGGCTGCTTCTTTGGGGCCTTTATCTCTGATTCCTTCTTCGGCGGGCTCTTAAGCATCTGCGAAAGCACTGTGTCGAATTGTCCTTTGTCGGTTTTCACTTTTCTAGCTCGGGATTGGCCGCGAGAAACTCTTTCCACAATTTCTGTACTGCCGCCAAGCTATCTTCAGGATGCTTTAGATGCTCTGTACCCTCTTTAGGTATTTCGGTTGGTGGGGGAGCGAGCAAATTCTTGGGGACTGGAACGTGTCCATCCTCGCTTTCTCTATGGGCCAAATGTGTTTGCAATAGGTAAATGAGGATTTTAGCGTATGACCACGGCAGTGTTATAGCAGTGTGCTGAACAACGACATTTGGTCCTAGAAACGTGTCCGTTTGACCAAAATTCAACTTTACGTCCCAAAGGGTGCTTTCTACATACACGTTGTTTGCATATCCAGAAAAGAAGTCTTCGTCTCGCTTGTAGTCGATGCCCTTCTTTGGGGTGTCTTCTGTCACGGCCTTAGCCCTCCATATGCAAAAGAACTGCGGTCGATGTATGGCAAGATTTGTATTGGTGCTAGAGCCGAGATGTCGGGTATATCAAGGCCTCGATTAGCTGCCGCACCCAAATTTGTCTGTTGAATCTGGGCGAGACCCAGTCCACCCCCAAGAGTTGAGGATGATCTAGTCTTGGTCACCGCTACTTCTGCGGTGCTGGTCGCTAATGCGACATGTTGGTACGCACTACGTTCAGCGGGAGGCCCATACGATAGGGTTAGTTGTTGGTCGGAACGAACGCGGGCTCGGCGAGTTCGGCGGCTTCTCCGATAGCCAGCTACAACCTCTCTAGTTGGACTGGGGTCATCGCCAGAAGTAGACCCCAGCTTGGGTCTGATGCCAGCATATTCCAAATCGAGGGCGGCCAATACTGAATCGACGGTCTCTTGACTTGGATTTCCAGTCGCGGCAAAAGAGCGATAAAGGCTCTCTCTTGACACTCCGACTTCTCTCGCAACCTTGGCAACCTTACGTGCCTGAATCACGTTCAGGCAGGCCTTACGAAACATCTCTGGAGAGTCTTCAAGAGCAACACTGAGATAGGCGGCAGCTTCAGCCGGATCGGCTAGAGCCTCCAAGAGGGCTTCACGATATGGGCGTGTGTTCCTAGTCATGCTCCCTCCAGAAATCTTGTGCGTCTTTGATGTCTTGATCTTGGGTTTTCTTAGAACCACCAGAAATCAGATGCACCTCATTACCAACTTGCCCTATATAGATGCGGTATCCTGGGCCGTGGCTAAAATCTAATATCAGTTCGACAACTCCTTCGCCTACGCTCTTGTGTTTGCCTAAGTTCCCTTCTTCGACGTTATCAATCCGACTCCGAACGCGCGCACGTGTCATACGGTCGAGAGAAGAGAGCCATTCCGAGAAGGGCTCGCTTTCATCATCGCGTTTGCATATGAGCACTTCTCTGGGGGTAGCGTCCAAGAGACATTTCGGCTGATTGCAAGCGTGACTTTAATATCACGTCGCAACGATAGCACCGCCTCCGCTGTGAATGCAAGAAGGAACCCACAATGCCTGAGATGTGGTATAAAATCAAGAGCGGAAGCGGAGGGAGTCGAACCCTCAAAACCCCGTCAAGAGTTGTTGGATTATAAGTCCACTGGGCCTGCCGATGCCCGACGCTTCCGTAAAGTGTGACATATACATCACACTATCACGTAAGTCGCCGCACCGCAAACCCTCCAAGCCAAAATCTGCCCCTGTCACGGCAGCCGAATCATATCAGAGTTTGTGTCAAGTGAATATTCCTGAAAATAAGGTCTTGCACTACAGGAGCTTACAAAGGCGAAATCGCAAAGTATTGGGATGAAAGGACTTGGGATGCATGCCATCTTCCATGTTTTGAATACCTTGCAGCCAGCCGCGTAAAGTATTCCATTCATTGGGCTTAGCCGCACGTGCAAAGCTCCTGTTTTGAATACCTTGCGATCTGTTGCTGCTCGGAAGCGACAGTTGACAACCGATTTGCTTTCCGCTGATCGCTCTTCACTTTTCGCTCCGTCTGACAACTGACAACTGGGTTGTAGACAACTGTCTTTTCTCCAAAACACAAATAGGGCAGGAGCGCCGGGGTGCAGGCGGATCCTACCCTAACAACTTAACTATGCGGTGACGGAGACTAGCCGTCAAGTTACGAAAGTACAATCAACGTCGTTGTACTTTCGTAACCTGCCATAAGCTTGCTTATGATATGGCGATGTTACGCCAGTGATCGTCCGCCAGCACGAGCTAGCTGCTTCTTGTTTCATTGACTTACCCCACTCTTTAGCCCTAAGATTCGGCGCTAGTGATTGGCCAAACCATCTCCCATTACCGCATTGTCGCGAACCTCGGCGGCGGCGGCATGGGCGTGGTCTACAAGGCCGAAGACATAAAGCTGCGTCGCTTTGTCGCCTTGAAGTTCTTGCCTGACGATGTAGCCAAAGATTCACAAGCGCTGGCACGCTTCCAGCGCGAGGCACAAGCGGCTTCTGCGCTGAATCATCCCAACATCTGCACAATTTACGAGATAGACGATCAACGCGGGCAAGCCTTCATCGCCATGGAATTTCTTGATGGCATGACCCTGAAGCACCGCATCGCGGGCCAGCCGTTGGAGATGGAGCTGCTGATCGATCTGGGCACCGAAATTGCCGACGCGCTGGATGCGGCACACAGCAAGGGCATTGTTCATCGAGACATCAAGCCGGCAAACATCTTTGTTACCGAACGCGGTCACGCCAAGATACTCGATTTTGGCTTGGCCAAAATTACCCAGCCCGACCCCGCGGTGGAGACAGCCAATCAGTCCACCCAACTTACCACTCAAGGATCGCCCCTCGGCACCGTAGGGTACATGTCTCCGGAGCAGGTCTTTGGCAAAGAGCTGGACGCGCGCACCGACCTGTTTTCCTTCGGCGCCGTACTGTATGAAATGACCACCGGGGTACCCGCGTTTCGCGGTGAGACGTCTTCCATCATCGTTGACGCCATATTGAACCGCCAACCTGTCTCAGCTCTAAGGCTGAATCCCGATCTGCCACCGGAATTAGAAGCAATCATCTCGCAAGGCGCTGGAGAAAGATCGCAAGCTGCGCTACCAGAGTGCGGCGGAGATGCGGGCCGACTTGCAGCGATTGCATCGCGGATTTGAAACCGATCGCTTGATGCGGAGCAGGACAAGCGCAAGCGGAACTGCCCCACTCGCGAGCATCAGTCGAGGCAAATGGGCAGGATTGTTGCTCCTTGTCCTGCTTCTCGCAGGAGTAGGAGGATACTTCTGGCGGAGCCGAGCCGGCTCACACCCTGGCGGAGTGGATGAGGCGTCCATTGCGGTGCTGCCCTTCGCCGACATGAGTCCGGGAAAAGATCAGGAGTATTTCTCCGACGGACTCGCCCAGGAACTGACGAACGCACTTGCCAAAGTGCCGGGCTTGAAGGTGGCTGGCCGTTCCTCCGCCTTTCAGTTCAAAGGCAAGAATGAAGACTTACGAGCTGTGGGACAGAAGCTGAATGTCGCCAACATCCTCGAGGGCAGCGTGCGCCAGGAAGGTAGTCATGTCCGGATTACAGCCGAGCTCACGAAAGTGAATGATGGCTTTCAGCTTTGGTCAGAAGAATACAACACGGATCTCAAAGACATCTTCGCGGTGCAGGACGAAATCGCGCGTGCGGTCACTCAGGCACTGCAAATCAAGCTGCTCGGCGCTAACGCAAACCCTGCCCCGGCGCGGCCCGTCAATCCCGCCGCCTACCAGGCCTATTTGCAGGCTGCGTATTTCTTGAATCGAGGATCGGATAAGGCCAACTACGACAAGGCGCTGGCCTATGCCGACCAGGCGATCAAGCTGGATGCGAATTTCTCGCCCGCCTGGGCGCTGCGCTCAGACATATTTGCCGCCATGGCTTTTGACAGCTTCATGGACCTGAGCGCAGGAGCCCGACGGGCGCGCGCAGACGCGGAGCAGGCTATCGCTCTGGACCCGAACTCGGCCGACGGATACCTCGCCTTAGCGAGTCTGCGCTTGAGTTACGACCTCGATTGGGAAGGCGCTCAAGCTGCCTTGGACAAGGCGACGGCGCTGGAACCGGGAAGTGCCGATGTGCTCGGCACTCGCGCGGGCTTGGAAGAACTGCGGGGCCGGCTGGACAAAGCAATCGAGCTATGGAAACAAGCAACGGCAGTAGATACGCTATGTTCTTTCTGTTATCTATTTCTGGGGAACGACCTTTACCAAACCGGGCAGTACGACGAGGCCGACACCGTATTGCAGAAAGCTCTGCAGCTAGACCCCCAGCAGGGATACGTTCACTTCGTCCGAGGCCAGATCTTACTGGCGCGGGGCCGCCCGCAAGACGCCTTGCCGGAAATGCAGCAGGAACCTCACGAAGGGTTGAAGTTGGCTGGGGAGGCCATGGCTTATCACTCGCTGGGCCGTCGACAGGCTTCGGAAGCTGCGTTGAGAAAACTCATTACCCTCCACGGTAGCACTGGGGCCTTTCAGATCGCTGAAGTTTATGCATATCGCGGGGAGATGGACAAAGCAGTTGAGTGGCTGGAGCGAGCCTACCAACAGCACGACTCCGGCTTGCCATATCTCAAATCCGATAGGCTGTTCAAAGGCCTGCACCAGAACCCGGGTTACATTGAACTTCTGAAGAAGATGGCTCTACCGTTGTAATCTGGCTGACCGAAACTGACTTATTACTGTTGCGAACAGGCAATAACGTAAACAATGCCGCACCACGTCACGGGCGCCTACTAACGCCGCCAGTGTGTCCCAGGTTCGGCGGGCCCGTCCAAATGCGTTGAATCTTGCGTCGGGAAAACCCGAGGGCGCCCCACGCAAGCCTCTTTTGCTTGGGTGGGACTTTTACTCACAAATCACGACAACTCCAACTGACCACTAGCCACTATCTTGCCGGCACGTTAGGCACTTCCGGTGGTTTCTCCGGCGGCGCGAACGGCACCACCACTACGTCTTGAAATTCCACCGCCTGCCCGCAGCGCACATAGGGAGTGAACTTGGCTTGCTGCACGGCCTCGGCAGCCGCGTCTTTCAAGGCGGGATCGCCGCCAAGAACGATGGTCTTCTGTACCGCACCGTCTTTGCCAACTATGGCAAGCACCCAGACCATTCCGTACTTCTTGTCCTTCTTGGCAGCCTCGGGCATCTTGGGCTTAATGGGCTTCCCGAGGTGGGGAGCGGTGAAGTTCTTGTCCACATCGGCACAGGACGCAAAATCAATGGTCGTGCTCTTGTCGGGCGCAAGGAACAGCGCGTCGGGAAATTTTTCGCCGCGCGTTACCGTCAAGCTGCCGTTTTCCATCGGGTTCTTGACATAGCTCACCTTCACCGACTGCGGATAACTATTGCTCCCTACCGCGGTATAGCTGCTGTATTCGAAGGTACCGAGGTCGCCCTCGCTGCTGAGCAGGTGACCGGTTGCATTGTCGATGCAGAGGGTTGTCGCCGGCTGGCCAAAGGCCAGGCACCGGGCGTCGGCCCCGTCGATCTTCTTCTTGGAAACATCGATCTTCGCCTTCTGATAATCCAGCGGCGGATACGGGTAGGGGCCCGCGGGGGTGCCTCCGTCGAGCGCGGCGATGGCCTCTTCAAACTCGATGGCGCGCACCAGCGGCACGGGCTGATTCGTGATGTAGGACAACTTGCCGTTGTTGAGCACCGTGATTTGCTGCAGCCCGGGTGCGCTCCACTCCGCGCGCCACTTGTCAGGCCCGGCCCACGAGACCGTGTAGTCCAACGTCAATTCGTTGCCGGTCTGCCCAGTGGGCATGCGGACCTTGGCCACCAGCTTCACCGGGCCTTGCGACCAGATGTTAGCTTGCTGAAAGGTTTTCGCCAGCAACTCATGGGGATCTTCCTTGTTGCCTGCGAATGCCGCCGGCGCAAACAGCGCGGCGAGAAGTATGAGAGAGAACAGCCGCTTTATGAATTCCGTCAAGATTGCCTCCATCCAAACTTTTACCAGACCAGGAGGCAAAATGTCAGTGAAGGCGCAGTCAAAATTAAGCGTCAGGAACGTACCTTCAGGCGTACCTGCGCTTGCGGGAGTTACCGATCAGGCGGGCGGCGAGAATCGCTCCGCCGGCCAGCAATCCCGCAGCAATGGCAATTTTCGCGAGAAGCTGTCCCCGGCAAGCCGGCCGCTTGGCTGCAGTCCGAACGTGCTCAGGCCGTATTCCCAGGCCAAGCACTCGCCCCGTCGCGCGCTGCCATCCGGGAATATTCATCATCACCTTCAGTTGCCAGGGCGCCTTTGCCGGGCCGGGATTGCGGAAGACCGACCTCAGCGCCTTATGCAGGTTGATCTGCACGAACTGCACCGCGCGCGTGGGACACTCCCGCCGCTGAGTGCAGTGGTGAGATGCGCAAGGGCCAGACGGAGCTTCACGCAATGATGCGGTTTGCGGCGGAATGCACGGCCGGATGGTGGGATCGACGCGCAGGATGCCGCGCGCCACGATCAGAAACTTGCTTGACCTGAGGAGCAAACCGTTGTACGTTCCCAGCACTCCTCACTATCGAGGGCATTTCTGTGCGGATCTTCATTAGCTATCGCCGAGAGGACGCCGAAGGGGAAGCCGGGCGTCTGTTCGATGACCTGGTTGCGGCCTTCGGGGAGCAGTCGGTGTTCATGGATGTTGCGACTATCGGGCTGGGCGAGGATTTCCGCAAGGTCATCGACAACAGTGTCGCTAAATGCCGGGTGCTGCTGGCCATCATCGGCAGGAATTGGCTACAAGATGAAGACGAGACCGGCAAACGGCGGCTGGACAATCCCTCGGACTTCGTTCGCCTGGAAACTGCGTCTGCGCTCAAGCGCAGCATTCCGGTCGTCCCGGTCCTGGTGCATGGCGCACGAATGCCACGCCTCGAAGAATTGCCCGGCGATCTGCAGGAATTGGCTTATCGCAACGGAATGGAAATAAGGGGCACGAGTTGGCGCTCCGACGTCCAGGTGCTCATTAAAGCGCTGCGTTCTTACGTCGAGGCGCCGACTGACCCGGTTCCGCAACCTGTGCCGGTGCAAGGCGGGGACGCTCCGCCAGTGCAGCCAGCGCGCGAACCGTCACCACGGCCTACACCGCCTCCGCCGCCAACTCCATGGTGGAAGCGGCCAGCCGTGGTCACAGCTTGGTTGGCGCTTATCGTAGCCATTGCCGTTGTGGCATACATCTTTCGGCCAAAGCCTACAGTTGTTGTTCCTGATCTGAACGGAATCGCTCTGGCCGATGCTACCTCGAAATTGCAAGCCCTCAACCTGGTCGTGGGTCAGAAAATAACCCGCGAGGACGCAGCCAAAGAGCCCGATACCGTACTGGGCCAGTCACCTTCGGCGGGAACAGCCGCGAAGAGCGGAACAGCGGTTAGTCTGGTCTTATCGCAGCGGCCTCATCGGGTCGCAGTTCCCGACCTGATTGGAACCTCCCTGGGCGATGCTGTTGCCAAACTGCAGGGCCTCAACTTGGTCGTCGGCCACAGAACCAACAAGGTAGACAAAACTAAAGATCCGGATACGGTTCTCAGTCAAACTCCCTTGCCGGGAAGCGAAGTGGAGAGCCAAACGGCCATCGATCTGGTACTTTCGCGGCGCCCCGAAACGGCCGTGGTTGTGGTTCCGGCCATCGCTGGAATCTCCCTTGATTCGGCGAGGCAAGCTCTGGCCCATCGGCATCTCGTAATCGGCACCATAACCCATGAGCGCAGGTCCGACCGAGAGCCAAACATAGTCCTGCGGGTTATGCCTGCTGCGGGCTCAGAAGTGGCCAGCGGCACCGGGATTGATTTGCTGGTTTCCGAAGCGGTCACTCACCCGCCGGTGCAAGTCCCTGACCTTCGCGGAAAGTCGCTGCCGCAGGCGCAAACTCAACTTCAGAACGATAGTTTGGCTTTAGGCACCACTAGGAAGCAACCAAGAGCGGATGTCACCTCCGGCACGGTAGTGGGCCAATCGCCAAGTCCCGGCCAGCAAGTTCAAACCGGGTCGCGCGTAGACCTTACTGTCTCTGAGAAGCCAACCCCGCTGGCACCAATCAATCTCAAGGCGCATAGCAATCCACCGGCAATCGCGCCTGAGGGACTGGCAGAAATCATCGTGGCCGCCACCGATGCAGCCGGCAACGCGATTCCAGATGCTACGGTCACGGTAAGCGCCAGCGGCGGTGCTTTCTCGGGCACCAACCCTAATCAGGGTACAGGCCTCACCAACAAGAGCGGCGGTTATCACGTTTATTGGCGTGCTCCGGCTGCGGCGGCCGCAGGCTACGTTATGGCGGTAAGAGTGACGAAGGAGGGCTTCCAAGCCGGTCAAGACCGAATTATGGTACCAGTCCATCAAGTATCTCCGACAATCCAGTGCTCTCCTACGTATCCCAATACGCTGGCAAATCGCCGCGTAATTTACATATGGTCTCCGAACACCTCAGCCTTAGAGGCCGAGGTTTATCTCGACGGGAGATGTCAGGGGAAGATTCAAACGCGTCCCGGTGCGGCTCAGTCCCTTATGTTTCCGGTACCACCTGGAAGGTACCACGTTCTAGTGAGGAAAGAGGGCTTTGTTGATTTCAAGAAAACTGTGGAAGCACCAACTTCGTCCCGCCCGCCGGAACAGACTCCTAAAATCTCCATCAAGTTCAACATCGTGCCCAGATGACATGGTCAACGGCGCGAACAGAGTGCAACGATCCCCACTCATTCGAAAACCGGAATGAGTGGGGCGCTCGACGGAGAGAATGCACAGCATGCCTTTACGCGTGCGCAGCCAGACCGGAGTTCGAGATCCAGCGCTGCACCGGCTTGGGAGCTGGAGCCGTCTTCGGCAGTATGTCGAGGTAGATCACCGCATACCGGAAAGCCATCACTCCGGCGGCAATCACGAGCACGCTGGACGCCAGCTCGCTCCACTTGGGCACATAGTGCGTGCCCATCGCCGTCTGCAGCGAATTGATCGACACGTTCAGCCGGTCAACCATGAATCCCGCGACTACAATGGCGCAGCTCCAGTACAGCTTCTCGAGGTTGTTACGCACGCTCTCGAAGCTGAGCAAGGTGATCGGTATGGCCAGGAACAGCAGCACCTCCAGCCAGAAGTAGCCGGCTTCCGGCGTGCGCTGGAAGGCATAGCCAAAGGCCTGGTTCGCGGCGAGGTCCAGCATCTTGAAGAAGGCATAGACGATCAGCAGCAACTGCACCATGCGCCCGCAGTCGCTCAGGATGGTCGCATCGACGCGCACGTTCAGCGACCGCATGCTGAGGTAGATGGCCATGATGGTCAGCGCCAGACCAGCGGGAATCGCCGAGAGGTAGAACATCGCATGCATGTAAGGCGAATACCACAGCGGATGCAGCTTGCCGCGCGCAATCAGGAACAGCCCGCCGAGATAGGACTGATGCATCGAGGACAGCAGCACGCCGGCCAGCACCACGCCGATCAGGATCCTATGGTGATAGTGCAACACGGTTTCGCGGAAAGGCCTCCACGGCAGCTTTTCGATCAGCGCCGGCGCGAACTCAAATGCCAGCACCGTGGTGTAGGTCATGATGCAGACGCAAACATCGAACAGCACCGAGCGGTGGTTCCACATCACGATGGGATGCCAGAAGCGCCATGGCAAGCCGATTTCGTACAGATAGCCGACGCAGACCGTCAGATATCCGAGGAACGAGATCAGGATCGCCGAGCGCAGGATCGGCCGATAGCGCTCCATCCCCAGCAGATAAACCGCGGCGCTGATGCCGAAGCCCGCTGCCGACAGACCTACGCCGCAAAGTGTGCCGAGGCCGACCCATAGGCCCCACGGCATCTGATCGCTCAGATTGGTGCTGGCGCGAAATCCCTCGAAGAACCGGATATAAGTCGCATACATTCCGACAACAAATATGATGGCTACTATGACGCGCCACAAAGTAATTTCAGATTTAATTCGCGCGAGCATGGTTTAGCTCCTTTCCCCTTTGATTCTGGTGATGGCAGCTTTCTCTTCCGCCTCAGCCAGCGCAACCTCACGCCGCCGTTGCGTAACCCAATACAACGCGGAAAGAATTGTTCCGCCCATGATGACGACCTTGGGCGAATCGCCCAGCGCACTGCTGGTGAGCGTCGGCATCGGCTGATTGCCGCTCGGCGCAGGTTTGAATCCCAGCTTCTCGAAGGGCACATCGGAGACGAACAGCACACTGCCGCCGCCAAGTTCCTCGACGCCGTAAATGTGCGGGACATACGACGCATCGCTACGGATGCGCGTCCAGGCTTCGTTAATGAGCGCGTCGCGATTCCCGAAGATGGTCGCCTGCACCGGGCAAGCTTCCGCGCACGCAGTCGGTTTGCCGGCGCGGATGCGATCGACGCACAGATCGCATTTCTTCACGAACGGCGCCAGCTTGCTCCACTGATACCGCGGCACCTGATAGGGGCAAGCCAACATGCAATAGCGGCAGCCGATGCACTTGTCCGCGTTGTAAACCACGGGGCCGAGCGGCGTCTTGCCAATGGCTCCAACCGGACACGCCGACGCGCACGCCGGATCTTCGCAATGCATGCACAGCTTGCGAACAAACTTGTCGCCGCGCGGCTCCACCACGGTGAACGCGGTGTCAGAAAGAGTTGGTTCCGGGTCGGTGCTGAATCCGTGCAGTTGCTTGCATGCGGTCTCGCAGCTCATGCAGCCGATGCAGCGCTTGATGTCGATGAGTAATGCTTTTTCTTGTGCCATGATGTCCTCCCGTCTGGTCCCGCGTTGGCTACGTCAGGAAAAATTCTCGTGCCAATTGCTGCTGCACATTGGCATCGACCTGAAAGAGCAGCCCTTTGATCGGCAGACCGCCGTCCTGGGCCAATGCGGGATTCAGTTGCTGCACCATCCCGGCGATGCGCGCCAGGCTGTTCTGCATCCACGGCAGGACAAATGTTGCCTGCAACAGGTTCTTACAATTCAGCGCCAGCTCGGGCGCTTTGATCACGCCCAGCCATCCGTTCTTGTAGGGATCTTCGGTAATCAGGTTGGGATTCTTCACGACTTCATGGTTGATGGAGACGAGTACGCCTTCCACCGGAGACAGAAAACTCACGCTCCGGCCTTCGCGAGTTACGGTGCACAGCGGCTGTCCTTGCCGCACCCACCGATTCAAATCGGCAATCTCGATGGAATCGACCTTGCCCAGCAGGTTGGCGGCAAAACTGTCGATGCCGACGCGGGCATTCTGCCTGCCTTCATCCGTCACCCAGGTATGGCCGGGATGGAAGGAGTAATCCTGCGGCACCTCGAAGCTGCCTTGCCTAGCCATGAGCAGCGGCGCGATCTGTTTCGCGGGCGCCACTTGCACCGCGTTGGACGCGGCTTCCGGACGGCGGAAATACATCACGGTGAGAATCAATAAGAACGTGAGTAATACGAACAAGATCGACATAGGCCCTCCTTGCCGACTCCGCTATCGCGAAACAAAGAGCGTGGCGCGGAGTTGGAGCGCGAGCTGGTGAAAAGCGTGCGTTCGCTTATAGGAGGCCGATCACCTTGGCATCGCGCTCCGTCTTTAGTACGTGCACGTCGAGGGCAATGCTGCTTCCCAAATCAGGCGTTGATTCTGAGCAAGTTAGCGGGCAGGTTCTAATTAGGGAGGGCTCAACTACTGCGTTTTGCAGGCTACCGTCGCACTTTGCAGTAGTGCGAAAGGCGACGGCAAGTCAACTGTGTAGCCGTTACGAGCAACAGTATGCGGAAGGAGGATTTGAAGGCGCAGCTTCAGGGCATCTTCAGGATTAGCGCAAACCAAAAGGCTGGAGCACGCCTGCTTTTCGAGTTTTTTCAGCGGCCTCCTATGCCACCTCCCACTGGATGCGATCATCCGGATCATCGACGAGCACGACGTCGTATTTCTCGATCATCGGCATCAGCAGATTTTCCAGTTCGCGCTTCCAGAGCTCACCTTCGTAGAACTTCGCCTTCATTGGCTCGCGGGATTCGAGGTCGGGAAAGCCGCGCATAAAAAAGAAGGTGTCGGGATCATCGATCGATAGAAACGGACCTGCGATCTTCATCCCGATTTCGGCGTGCGCGGGCATCGACTTGGTGCGGAAGATTTCGAGGAACTGGGAACGCACGCCCGGTTTCAGTTTATAGGTGCGCATTTCGACGATCATCACTCTTCCTATTCTTGTAACGTTTTGTCTTTTTTGCTTTGTCATCCCGACCGAGCGCGCTTCAGCGCGCGAGTGGAGGGACCTGCTGTTCGCCGTGCCGTTTCAAAGACGCTGCGCTTCATTCGACGCGCGTGCGCGATACCTCACTATTGCGACATCTTTGGCGCCACCCACTTCACGGCAAGCTGGTCATACATAAACTCCAGCATATAAGTATCCATGGCAATCCGCTGGTCTTCGGCGGAGCCGATGCCGCCATGTCCGGCATTGGAGAAGCTGATCAGCAGCACCGGATTCTTCGACGTCGTCGCCGCCTGCAACGCTGCCGCAAATTTTCGCGAATGCCACGGCGACACTCGCGGATCGTTCTCGCCGACAACCAACAACACGCTGGGATATTTCACTCCATCCTGCACATGGTGATAGGGCGAATACGCATACAGTGCCTTGAACTGCTCAGGGTTCTCTACCGAGCCGTACTCGGTGACGTTGTATTGGCCGTTCTGCGTGGTTTCATAGCGCAGCATATCGTACAGTCCGGCGACGGAGACGACGGCGCGGAACAGGTCCGGCCGCTGGGTCAGCACCGCGCCCATCAGCAAGCCGCCGTTACTGCCGCCCTCAATGCCCAGCTTCGAGGGATTGGTGTATCCATCCTTGATCAGATACTCGGCGCAGGCGATGAAGTCCTCGAAGACATTCTGCTTGTGCGTGAGCATGCCCTGCTGGTGCCACTCCTCGCCGAACTCGCCGCCGCCGCGCAGGTTGCCGATGGCGAAAACACCGCCCGCATCCAGCCACGCGACAAGGGAGGGATCGAAGAACGGCGTCATGCTCAGGCCGAATCCGCCGTAGCCGGTGAGGACCGCCGGATTCTGTCCGTTCAGTTTGGTGCCTTTGCGCAGAAGGATGTTGATCGGGACCTTGGTTCCATCCTTCGAAGTGGCGAATTTGCGCACCACCTCGACACCGGCGAAGCTGACCGGCGAGCTCTCGCGCATCGCGGTGACGGTCACTTTCTTGGTTGAGGGATCGTAACCGAACCACGCCATGGGATCGACAAAGCTGATGTTGCCGAAGAGAATCTCATCGCCTTGGAGCGGCAGGATCTGCGTCACCGTAGAAACGGGTTCGGTGGGAACGACGCCGAGATCGCGGCCATCATGATCGAAGATGTGAATCTCGGTTGGTCCGCCGATAAGCTCAGTGATGTAGAGCCGCGTCGAGGTAGGAACAAAACTGGGCTGCACGCCGGCCAATGAGAAGCGGAAATCCTGAATGACCGCCGAGCTTTGCGGCACGATCACCTTTGCGTTCCTTAGTTCCGGCGACGCGAGCGGCACACGCAGAATTTTGCCGCGCGGCGCATCCTTGCGCGACATCATGTAGAGCGAATCAGGGCCGATGGCGATGGCCTTCACGCCGTCAGAAAACTGGGTAATCTGCGTCCATTTGCCGTCCGGCCCGCAGAGAAAATGTTCGTAATCGCCGCCGTCTCCGTTCTCCACCGTCGCCAGCAGATACTTGCCGTCCTCGCTGGAGGTCAACCCGCTCTCGGCGATGCGCGGCCAATCCTTGCCGATGACGTAGGTGTCTTGTGTCGCGGGCGCGCCCAGCTTGTGAAAGTAGATCTGCTGGTAGAAATTCCAATCCTGCGGCGGACGCTCCCCAGGCTTCGGATAGTGCGTGTAGTAGAAGCCGCTGCCATCCTGCTTCCACACGACGCTGCCGCCGCCTATGGCGGTCACGTGCGGAACCACGTCAGGCAGCGCCTGCCCGCTTGCCACTTCGTAAACGTGCACCGTGCCCGATTCCGTTCCACCCTGCGCCAGCGACACCGCGACCTTGCTGCCGTCCTGCGACGGCACATAAAACTGAATGGCGGTGGAGTTGGTGGGATCGAGTTGCGCCGGATCGAGCACCACGTGCTTCGAAGCAAGATCGTCGGGCGAGCGCAGCGTGACCAGCATGTCCTGCTGCTGATGAGGCTGCGCGTTCATGGCGAACAGCATGCTGCCGCGCATCTCCAGATCGTAGAAAGCCGGCGAGCTGGCATTGGCCAGGTTCTTCAGAAACTGCTGGATCTCGGCGTGAATCGGCAGATCGTCCAGCATGGCGCGGGCGTGCTCATTTTCCGCCTGCGTCCACGCCACCACTTGCGGACTCTTGCCGTTCTCCAGCCACTGATAATTGTCGGTGACTTTGACCCCGTGGTATTCATCCACCACAGGATGCTTGGGCGTAGCCGGCAAGGGAGCAATGCTTGTTTGGGCCGCCAGTGCAAAAGCGGAGAGGAGAAACAAAAACAGGGCGCAACGACGCTGCATGATATCCCTTCTGGTGAGAATCGCAAATTATTGTGACGTGGCGTGGTTGCCTACACCGGCCGTATTTTCGAATTGTCATCACCAGCGCACCGCTTTTGGGCGCGAGGGATCCGCTTTTCTGCCACTCGCCAGGAAAGCAGATCCCGCGCCGAGTACAGCCACCCCAACAAGCGCAAAACCGGCGCTTGTCGGGGGCCCCGGGTTCGCCGGCTCGTGATGACAATTCCGGGGCTTCGTCACTAGGTTCTACAAAGCTCAGTAAGTCTAATCTAATTTTTCCAACGGCTGACCGGTCAGGCAAATTGCCTCCAAAGTATAGCGAAGGCCCGGTCCGCCATCTGATTGGGATACGCAAACGCGCGGCTCCAGGTTCGCCGAGGTCCGTAGGCGATTCACCTGGCGACGGCCTGAAGCGCTCACTTCACCGCCCTCTGGACTACACTGTATCTGAAATTCCGTGGAGGTTGTCTCGTAAATCGATTACCCATTTATGAGATAGCTGTAGTCCAGGGATGGTCCTGCTCTTCAGATTCCGCCATGCGTGCGCTCCTGATTCTCGCTTGTGCTTTGTTGTTTGTTCCTGCTGCGCTTGCTCAGAACTGGAAGCAAGTGCATCGTGCCGATGTGGCGAAGTGGGCGAAGGCGACCGGGCTGGATCCGTCGACTGTCCACAGACTTTGGCGACAAGCGTCGCAGGTTACTGACGAGAAGGAAGACGATTCGCGCATTGCCGGCCTGGATGTGGAAGGTTTGGCAGAACACCACGACGTGATGCTGGTTACCTACGCAGGTGAGAACAACTGCCTGACGATCACGGTCTTCCACCAGCTTTCTGAGTCCCAGTTTTCAAAAGTATGGTCGTCGGAAAAAACTCCGGATGGGAGCGGATTCTGCGATACGGAATTCGCTAGTGCGCAAGCCGATGCCCTGAATGGCGCTGTCATGGTGCGCGTGCCTCGATCGCTCACCAACGGATTGGTGAACTACACCGTTTATAAATACGAGTGGAACGGCATCACCTACCATCTTGCCGGACAGAAGGACGTACAGGGCAGGTAATCAGGCGGTTCAGGCAGTGCCATATGCCCATCACTTTGTCGTCACGGGGGGACGCGTGGCGGGGATGTAGATTTGCTTAGATGACCTCCTGCGCCTTCTTTAGCCGCCGCAACAGCGAGGTAGGATGAATGCCGAGAATCCGCGCGGCGTGCGTCTTGTTCTGCCCGGTGGCATGCAATACGTCGCGGATGTAGCGGTCTTCCAGTTCCTTCAGTGAGACGAACTGATCGCCGGTCGGAGAAAGATCGAGTGAGGAAAGCAGCTCTTCGTGCTCCGGTTCGTCGTGATAGTCGCGCAACTCCTCCGGCAGACCTTCTGCGTCGATCTCGGTTTCGGAGGACAGAATCATGGTGCGCTCGATGACATTGCGCAATTCGCGGATATTACCCGGCCAGGGATATTGCTGCAGCAACTCAGCGGCCGCGGGCGTAAAGCCGACGAAGCTCTTTTTCAGCTCTTTATTGAAGAACTGCATGATGTCCAGCGCCAGCGGCAGAATGTCTTCCCGGCGTTCGCGCAGCGGGGGAATGAACAGCGGCACCACGTTGAGGCGATAATACAGGTCCTCGCGAAACTCGCCTTGGCTGACCGCTTCCTTCAGGATCTTGTTGGTCGCCGCGATGATCCGCACATCCACCTGAATCGGCTTGGTCCCGCCGAGGCGAATGAAGCTGCCGTCCTCCAGCACGCGCAGCAGCTTGGCCTGCAGGCTGGCCGACGTATTGCCGATCTCGTCCAGAAACAGCGTGCCGCCGTTGATGCCTTCTCGATCAGCCCTTCCTTGCGGCGCCGCGCGTCGGTGAATGCACCCTGCTCATAGCCGAACAACTCGCTTTCCAGCAGCGTGTCGGGCAGCGCCGCGCAGTTCAATCCAATCATGCGGCGCTTGCGCGCGCGGACTGTCGTAATGGATCGCCTTCGCCAGTACTTCTTTTCCGGTTCCGCTCTCGCCCTGAATCAGAATGGTGGTGTGCTCGCTCTCGGCCGCGCGCCGCGCCATCTCCAGCACCTCGCGCATCGCCGGACTTTGCGTCACCACGCGGCCGAAGTCGTATCGTCCCTTCGCGCTCTCCACCGTATCGCGAACGCGCACCCGCAGCGCCAGCATCTCTTCCGGCACGCTGGATGGTGTTGACCATGTCGGCTAGATGGAACGGCTTGATCAGGTAGTCATACGCTCCCAGCTTCATGGCTTCCACAGCGCGATCGACCATGTGATACGCGCTCATCATCACCACAATCGACGCGGGCGAGAGCTTCTTCACTTGGCGTAAGACTTCGATGCCGTTGATCCCCGGCAACACTACGTCCAGCAACGCCAGCGCCGGTTTCTGTTCGGCAAATATTCCGAGCGCATCTTCGCCGCTGGTGGCCGACAGCACGTCATAGCCTTCGCCTTCCAGCGCCCGGCCAATGGTGCGCAGCGTCAGCACCTCGTCGTCAACGATAAGAATCGAGCGTCCCACGGTTACGCGATCACCCCCTCCATGTGCTCCACGCCCTTGCCCGCCTGCCGCATCGGCAACGTGACTCGGACGGTCGTGCCGCAACCGGCGATGCTCTCCACCTGTATGTCTCCGCCATGGCTGCGCACGTAGCTTTGCGTGATGCTCAATCCCAGCCCGGTTCCCTGGCCACGCTTGGTGGTGAAGAATGGCTCGAAGATATGCGGCAAAATGTCTGCCGGAATTCCACTGCCAGTGTCACACACGCGCAGTTCGATGACATCGGCGAACTTTGCTTTCTCGGCGAGAATCGTGATCTTTCCCCCGGGCGCGGTCGCCTGCGCCGCATTCAGCAGCAGGTTCATGAGAATCTGCGAAATCTGATTAGCGTCGGCGCTGATGCTCGGCATGTCTGGCAGAATACAATTGCGCAACTCGATGTGGCGGAACATGGGTTGGTGCTGCACGAACTTCAAGGTCTCATCGGCCAGCCAGCGCAGGTTGATTCGGCTCAGCATCAATGGCCCGGGACGCGCGTAATCCAGCAACCCGCGAACCGCCTGCGAGACTCGCTTTGCTCCTGCAATGCACTGGTCGATCTCCTCGCGGCGCTCATCGTCCGCCTCCCGCCGTTCCAGCTCCAGATGCGACATGATTCCCAACAGCGGGTTGTTGATTTCGTGCGCCGCTCCCAGTGCGAGCTGCGCCAGCGAAGCGTATTTTTCGTAATCCGACAATTGCGATTCGAACTGCATCTTCTCCTTGGCCAACTCGCGCTCTTCTCCCAATCGCCTCACCAGCTCTTTCTGC
The DNA here is from genome assembly GCA_963821995.1 of uncultured Acidobacteriaceae bacterium. Taxonomy (GTDB): domain Bacteria; phylum Acidobacteriota; class Terriglobia; order Terriglobales; family Acidobacteriaceae; genus Bog-257. Next base: position 229,999 of record CAWGFZ010000002.1, read on the forward strand.
GCCATGTCGCGTTCGTGCTCGACATGGCCCACCAACTCCCTGAGCCCGGCTATCTCTCTGTCCGCCGCTTTGAGGCGTGTCCGCGCCAAGACCGCGACGATGATCGTGATCACCAGACCGACTGCCCAACCGCTCCAGTTGTCCAATGAAATAGCGTTGGTGGGCGAGTCGCCGGCGCTCGCAATCGCACCAAGACACAGCACAACGACACCTTGACCAAACAGCAGGGACGCATACTGGATACCTCGGAGAGTAAGGTGTGTCGCGCGATGTTCTCGAATCCGGCTGCTTGAGAGGAGCATGTACCTCTTCCCTTATGATCTTCTCGCGGGATGGGCAAATGGGCAGTGAGTGCAATCACTTGCAGACGTGATGGCTGCTTGCCGGCGAGGTTTTTGGCACTGCGGAAATGACAGCCATCTGGCTCTGTTGACTCCTGCTTTGAGGGAGCGCGGCTTCGCACGGCGCGGAAAAACTTGCCTGCGGGGCGCTTGGTATCAGGGCACGACCTTGGTCGTGCCGAAAAGGCCACCATTCATTTTGTCATCCCGAGGCGGCCTTTAGCCCGAGAGGGATCCGCTTTCCCGACCTTTTCACCGGCCTGTGAAGCCGTGCCCTTCCACCCTTACCAGCGGACAGTGCATCTGCAGCCATCAGTAGCTGCGTCCTTGCAACCCCTTATTTTTTTCATCCCGATTCGGGCGAACCCGGGGGCCCGGCAGAAGCGCCGCTTTTGCGCTTGTTGGGGCAGAGTGTAGCCGCCGAGGGATCTGCTGTCCCTACTTCTTCAGCGGCCGGCGAACGCCTTACCTGTCACAAAGTTAACAAAAAAAAGCTTGTTTCTTGACGCGAAGCGGCGCACAATTTCTATTCGCAGGGCCAATCAAAATATTCAAGTCGTGGTAAGGAACGGAGGTTGTAAAGATGACGCCCGGGTTCATCGCTCTCCCCGGCATCCGCGCCGCGGTTTTACGTCACCATAGATTCACTCTCCCCTTGCTCGGTTTGTTTCTCGCCGGTCTGTTGATCGCGCCGTTATCCGCCACGGTAGATCCTGGCGAAATCATACCCACCAGCGTCTCGGCCAGTATCAGTCCAACCTACGACACCGTTAACGGTTACTCGGTCACTTTTCAGTGGACTACGGTCCACCCGGGGAACTCTATCGTCGTCATCGAGACCGATCTCGACTATAACGGCAACAACAATTCTCCTGCTCGCCGGATTGTCCAGAATGATTTCACTTACCACCACATGGTAGTCGTGGATCATTTTCCGGCTTATAGTCCTTATCCCACTTGGGGTTACTACGTGGCCAGCGTTGTGGCAGCAGGCCGTTGCAACGTCTTCCAGGCCGAATGTACTATTTGGGCAACCTATCCCGGGCCGGCAACTCCGCCGTGTGGCTCGCCGCCGCTTGCGGGATGCGGCGGGACCTATATGCCTCTCAACATTGGCGACCAGCCCACCAATCCTAACGGCACTCTGGTATTCAGCATGTGGCCTGTCGGCGGTCAGAATGTCTATCAGGGCGATCCTACGCAATCGCCGGCTTGCACGCCCACCTCAAAGAGTTCCCGCGAATGTAATGACTTGTATGTGGTGACCCAGACGAACCTTTTGAGCGGATCGCCGAATGCCATTGTACTCATGACGAGCTATACCATCACTAATCTGGATACAGGCCAAATTGTCACTAACAACAGCATCACGGCCCAATTCTTGTGCGGCCTAGATGCGCCTTCCAATCCGCCTCCCCAGGGCTGGGATGGAGACTACAACCCTACGAACGAAGCCTGCTCGAACGGCGCCGTGTACACTTCGAACACTACCGTTCGAATAAGGGCCAATTCCCAAGCTGTGCCGGGCCATTATCAGTACCTCGGCACCTTCCAGGGACAGGTAGGTGGAAACGACTCCGGCAGTCCCGTTAACATGACCTACAATTTTACGGTCCTGCCTACGGCTTCGTTCACGGCAACGCCGCCCACCACTTTTCCCGCCATTCCCGGCCGAAGCACCTGGGAAACTAATATGATTAACTTCAGCGCTCCGGCAGGAACTGACAATGCTGACTTCTGGTGCACCAACAATACTGACACCAATCCGTGGTGGAGTCTCGACAACGGCAACTTCTTGGGATGGTTTGATATTCCTTCCTCGATTTACTTTGAAGCCTGGAACTATGACGGTGGCCGTGTCTATCAGCAGATCTCCGACTATGATTACTACCTCTTGGACCGGTACAAATCTACCGATCCGAATGAGTGGGAGCGTTGTTCCGAGTTGGCGTCAGAGCCGTACAAGGACACAGCCATCGGCACTGCCGGGGGATTTGTTGTTGAAGCCAATCAATTCCCGTTTGGGTTGGAAATGTACTACCTCCGGACCGGCGATTCTACCGCTCAAAATGCGGTCAATATCCTGGCCACCAATGAAGCTTACGATCTTGAATACAGCGGAAGCGCCTACGCCGAAAGCATTCGCGTAAGCGCTTACATGATGGACGATCGCCTGGCCAACGAGATCGTCGGCACGCCACGCGACACCGCGTTCATGCTGCGCGCGGTCGATGTCATGTTGGGTTATCTGGATCAAAGTTACAACCTGAGTCTCACAAATCCAAATCAGCAGGAGTATGACATACATCCGTTCACGGTCGGGCTGGCGATGGAGGCGTTGATCACCTACTATGAGCTTGACCTCGCCGAGGGTAACACCCCGGATGCGCGCATACCTCTGGAAATCAAGAAGACCCTGGATTGGGAGGAAGCCACACAGTATATTGCCTCGACGCACACCTTTGCCTACGGCGCCTATGACGTACCCGAAAAGCCTAGTCTCGTTGCGGGCGACCTGTTCGATGGGACCGAGTTGAATGATCTTATAGCGACGGCATTCGCCTGGTACTGGTATAAGACCAACAACACTACCTATTTGACCGAAGGCGACGATCTCTTCTACCACGTCTGGGATAGCGCCCAAGGCCAGACGGCCGGAGGCGATAGTGGCTGGACATACTCGGTGAAGGAGTTCAACCAGGTCTATAAGTGGAGCTTTGACTACGTGCGCTGGAGATCGGGCGTCAACCCGGATGGCAGCTCGCCGCCGGTCGAGACTGTGCTGCCGGCTGCGAATCCCTATGACGGAGGGTGGCAAGACTACACTACTCCCGTGCAGTTCCTATGGACGCCAGGGACAGGTGGCAATCAGCCGACCATCACCCCCAACCTGGATCCGCCCACGGTAAACGGTACGACCGTTAGGTTCTACGTCAATCTATTTAAGCCGAACACGACCTTGACGGTGTATTACGGGCTTACCCCTCCCGGTACCTGCAACACCAACGATCCGCAGCCGCCAAATTGCATGCAACCTTATCCCAACTTTGGGTTCCTGCAGATGCTGCAGGCAAACTATGCCAGCGTGTCGCAGCCTACAACGGACTACCCTGACTCCGGGGCGCTTGGCCAGGGAATACCCAACATCTACGACGCGACGGTAACCCTAACAGGGCTGCAGCCAAACACCGTTTATTACTACGTCACGCTGACCACGGATGCCTTAGGCAATATGGCTGCGTATTCCCCTCAAACCTTCACTACCGGATCGCAGTAGTAAGACAGTCGTCGCCCAGGATGGACCCACGATTCGCTCGCGTGGGTTCATCCATCCCTTGGCCGAAGTCACAAATGTAATTCAAGTGTTACGGAAGCGAGAGTATTTTATGGCTCCCCTCAAGCTGTATGCCACTACCATTCATCCAACATCGCTTATAGCAAGGGTGATGTTGTGTTCGATGCTAGCCTTCGCCGTTCCTGCCACACACGCTCAGACCTTTACAGTGTTACATAATTTTGCCGGCGGGCAGGATGGCTCCCAACCGGTCGCCGGCTTGGCGATGGATCGCGCCGGCAATCTGTATGGAACGGCCTCCGCCGGCGGGACAGCTTACGGCACGGCTTTCAAGCTGACGCACAAGAACTCTGCCTGGATACTAAGTCCTCTCTATAGCTTCGCCGGAGGTAATGACGGCGCCGGCCCGGTGACGGCCCCGGTGGTCGCGGCGAACGGAACTCTCTACGGCTCCACTGCGGCCGGAGGAGGCGGCTCTTGCGCCGAGATCTATGAGTACGCCGGTTGCGGCACAATTTTCAATCTGACCCCGGGAGTTTCCGTTTGCAAGGCTGCACTTTGTCCATGGACGGAGACTGTAGTTTACCGCTTCACCGGCGGCAGTAACGGGGCCTATCCAATAGGAAGACTTATCTTCGACCAGTCGGGAAACCTTTACGGCACCAGCTTCGACTACCTGCAGTTTGGCTCATCGGGAACGGTATTTGAGCTGACGCAGTCTGGTAGCGGTTGGACGAAGAATGACCTTCATCGATTTAGTGGCAGCGACGGAGAGTATCCTCTGGCCGGCACTATCTTTGACCCAAGCGGCAACCTCGACGGCACAACCTATTATGGAGGTGCACACTCCGACGGGGCCATTTACCAACTGACGCCATCAGGATCGGGCTGGTCTGAGAGCGTTCTCTATAGCTTTGAGAATGAAAGCGACGGCGAGAATCCTGCTGCGGGGTTGGTGCTTGATAGTCAGGGTAACCTATACGGCGCAACTACGGTAGGCGGTTCGGGCGGTGGTGGCACAGTGTTCGAACTCACATCCTCCGGCGGTCACTGGACACTGACCGTGCTCTATTCATTCACCGGTAGTGCTGGGCCTGCAAATAGTCTGGTAATGGATACGGCCGGCAATCTCTACGGCACCACAGTTGAGGACGGAGCCTTTGGCGCAGGCAACGTATTTAAGCTGACATTCTCCAGTGGAAGCTGGACTTACACTGACCTTTACGACTTCACCGGTGGAACCGACGGCGCTGAGCCCTTCGGCGGCGTGATTATCGATTCCAGCGGAAATCTCTACGGCACAACCGAGGCCGGTGGCGCCAATGGCGACGGCGTTATCTATGAGATTACGCCGTAGATGGTTAGGAAGGCCCTGATTAAGTCCTGGTATTGAAAGCGCACGGCTTTAGCCCCTGAGGGATTACCAGCGACTTGTTCAGAGTTTTCTTAGCTCCGCGGTGCACGCTTCACTCCAGCGTCACCGTCATTTCTTCTTCTTCCGACTCCGTAATAGGGACAATGGTAAGCACGTCCGTCTGTACCTTATCCCATTGCTGTATTAGCAGGCCCTTAGTCTCGAACAGCTCGCGGATGCTTGCCGTGTTCCAGCCAATCACCTCTTCCAAAATAGGTACAAGAATGGCCAGGGCACTATCGCTGATCACCGATCGTTTCGCGATCGGCGCCAGGTACTTGTTCTCTGAGACGGCGATGGTAAAGCCATCTCGCCGGTTGACGTGCAGCATGACGTGGATATCGGAGCTGCCGTCGCCGACATAGATAATGCGGTCAGGGCCGGTCTTCAGCTTCTCCAGCAACTGGTCGATAACTGCCACCTTGCCATAGCCGGCTGTCACCTGCTTGATGCGCTCAATCTCGCCCGTCGAGTTGTACTCGAACTCCGTGCCATAGATGTGATCGGGCGGAACTATTCCCTCTAGCGCCGAACAGATTACCTCCACCGGCGCGGCCGAGATGACGTAAAAGTCGAAGTGATACCCCTCGACCTCCTCCGACAGAAAGTTATACAGCGCATCAATATTGGGCTTCAACCGCACGCGCTTGCCGGCCTCGTAGAGATGCTCGCGCCGCACGCGAGAACGGAACTCAGGATCGTGCAACAGGAGATATGCCAGTTCCCCTCCCTGCTGCACCATGTTGAGCTTGCTCATCCCGGTCGTCTTGCGCTCGAACTCGCTCGTCGAAATTCCCAACAGTTCAGCCAGAACGTAGCCTGAGTCGTTGAAGCTCAACGTCTGGTCAAAATCGCTCGCAAAAATGTAGCGCTTCTTCGCTGTTGTCGTCTTTTCTGACATGATCTCCGATTCAGGTTGATGGTTACGCTGCTGCATACTGCGCACACAGCCCTCGTAAGCTGGTCAGGTAATTAGATTCCACGCCGGGTTCAAAGATGATGAATTTGCGCGCAAATCCGCTAAGTTCGCTGATAACACAAAGATGCAGAGGGAAATTACAGGCAGAATGGCGCTGCGAGATTGCTAGCTGAACTCGGCAGTGCTGCAGAATCAGGCTTCATTTTTGTCGTCTCGTAACTACCTATCCGGGACGCGAAATACTTCTGGATCGCACTACAGAGGCTCTCCAACTCTTGCCGCAACGTTGCTACGGAGGCGGCAATAGTAGCCTGATCCTGGCCGTGACTTTCTTCTTGCAGTCGATCGGCGGCGTAATAGGCGCGCGACGCGCATATCGCGCCCGCTGACATCTTCAGCTTGTGTGCCGCGCGGCCAATGGCTTCGCGCTCCCGGTTCTCCAGGCTGCGCAGGATCATGGGCGGCAACACATAGGCATCGTGCAGAAACAGCTCGCATAACTGGCCGAGAATTTGCTCATCTCCGGCGCTGCGTTCCAGCGCCCGGGCAATGTCAAACACTGCCGCATCAATGGTCACGGGCGCGCTCACTGCTGCCAGCCGATGCGCGGGTGCATGTGCGCTGTACTGGTAGATGACATGTAACAGCTCCTGCTTCTGCACCGGCTTGGCCACGTAGGCATCCATTCCAGCCTCGAGGCACCGTTCGCGGTCACCCTTCATTGCGTGCGCCGTCAGCGCAATGATCGGCACGTGCTTGCCCGTTTCCTGCTCGCGATTGCGAATGCAGCGTGTGGCCTCCATGCCGTCCAGCACCGGCATCTGCACATCCATCAGGATAACGTCGAAGTCGCTCTCGCCACTGCGCGCGACTGCGGCCTCGCCATCCTCAACCAGCGTAACGCTGTGTCCCTCCTTCTCCAGCAGCCGCGCCAGCAAGCGCTGGTTCACGCGATTGTCCTCGGCCGCGAGGACGCGCAGACGATTGCGCCGCTCCACTTCCCAAGCTTCTGGTTCGCGGGCCGCTGCCGCAAACGATCCCTGGTCCTTCAACACTCGCACAACCACGTTGAGCAGCTCGCTGCGGCGAATCGGCTTGATCACATAGGCTGAAACGCCCAGTTGCCGGCAGCGGCTGATGTCGTCCGAACGCAGGCCGAGGCTCAACATGAGTATGGTCGCGCCCGCCAGCTTGGGATTGCGCTTGATGGTCTCTGCCAGTTGAAATCCGTCCATCTCCGGCATGTTGGCGTCGATCAAGACCAGCCTATAGGAGTTGCCACAACTGGCCGCAGCTTCCATGGCTGACAGGCCGCGCATCGCGCTCTCCGCCGCATCCGGCTTCATACCCCACTGGCCAAGCATGGCGGTCAGAATTTTGCGCTGCGTCAGGTTATCGTCCACGATCAGCGTCGTCACCCCCTTCAGGCATTCCGGGATGGCCAGGCTGTCAGGCGGTCCGGCAGGAAAAGGCAGCAGCACATGAAATTCGCTCCCATAGCCAGGCTCGCTCTGGACGCTGATTTCGCCGCCCATTAGCCGCACCAGCCGCGAACTGATGGCCAGCCCCAAGCCTGTTCCGCCAAAACGCCGCTCGTGCGAAGCCTCGGCCTGCGAGAAGGCCTCGAAGATCAATTGCTGTTTTTCCGGTGGGATTCCGATTCCCGTGTCGCGAACTACGATCTCAATCATGTCGGGCCCACGCTCGACCGCAGTATCCAGCGTGACGACGACTTCCCCGCGATCGGTGAACTTGATGGCATTCGCTACCAGGTTCAGCAATATCTGGCGCAGCCGGTGCCCGTCGCCAACCAGCACGTCCGGCACCGAGGGCCGGATGTCGTATACCAGCTCCAATCCCTTCTGGTGCGCGCGGATCGCAACCCCCTTGAGCGTCGCGCCCACGGATTCGTGGATGTTGAACTCGAATGAATCCAGTTCCAGCCGTCCTACTTCGATCTTCGAGAAGTCGAGAATGTCGTTGATGATCGACAGCAGCGATTCGGCCGAGAGCTTGACCGTGGAAAGATATTCGCGCTGCTCGGGCGTGAGATTGGTCTCCAGCGCCAGCTCGGTCATGCCGATCACGCCATTCATAGGCGTGCGGATTTCGTGGCTCATGTTGGCCAGAAATTCGCTCTTAATGCGATTGGCCACGTCGGCATCTTCCTTCGCCTTGGCCAACTGGCGTTGTGTTTCTTCCCGCTGCGCCAATTCCCTTTCCAGTGCGGCAATCCGTTGTTTGTCGTCGTGCTCGCGCCGGTCGAACGTGCTCAACATCGCGTTCAATGCCGCGCCCAGCGGTGCGAGCTCGTCGTTCACGCTGTCATCGGCGCGGATGCTGAACCTCTGCTCCTGCGCCGCCTCCTGGATGGCAAGCGCCAATCGAAGCACGCGCGCTGCGACGTTGTGCTTCAGCCGCGTGCGAAAGATCCAGCCGAATAGCAGCGAAAATAGCGCGATCGCGGCCAATACCCATAGATCGCCGCCGAGGGGAAATGCCGTCATACATCGAACATCGGCGCGCCTGAGGCTATCCTTTACAATCAGGTCAGCGCTGTATCCTTTCACCTGGGGTTGCTCATGGCTACTACGAATCCCGTGCTCTCGACGGAATTGCACGCGGTCCCGCTCACTCTCGAAGGGTTGAGCGTGCTTCATCAGATGTTTCGCTTTCGCTGGCCGGAGTGGCGCAAGCTCAGCCGCTCACGTCAGCAGGAGATCGCGCGCGAAGCTGTATCTGCGTTCACAAAGCCTGAAGAAGCGGGCCAGAGCGCCGCGTACTCCATGCTGGGGCACAAGGCCGACCTGATGCTGGTGCACTTCCGCGATTCCTTTGACGAGCTCAACGGTGCCGAGCTTGCCCTAGACCGCATAGCGCTGCAGGAATTCCTGGAGCCGATGCACTCCTATCTCTCGGTCATCGAGCTCGGGCTCTACGACTCCAGCGTGAAGCTTTATCGCCAGCTCGTCGAACGCGGCGTCGCGCCGTTCTCGGAAGAATGGAATAAAGAAATCGAAGACACGATGGAGCGGCAGCGCCAGGCCATGCGGCCGCGGCTCTATCCCAAAATTCCCGACAGCCGCTACTTGTGCTTCTATCCCATGGACCGCAAGCGCGGCGAGGAGAAAAACTGGTACACGCTGCCTATCGAGGAACGCCAGCGGCAGATGGAAGAGCATGGCGCGGTCGGCAGGCGGTATGCAGGCAAGGTGCAGCAGATCATCACCGGCTCCATCGGCTTCGACGACTGGGAGTGGGGCGTCGACCTGTTCGCCCCCGAGCCGCTGGTTTTCAAAAAGCTGATTTACGAGATGCGCTTCGACCAGGTCAGCGCCGAGTACGCTGCCTTCGGCCAATTCTTCCTCGGCCTGCGCCTCCCGCTGGCCAAGCTGGACGAGTGGCTGGGAATTAGCAGCTAGCAATTAGTAGTCAGCACTCAGCAGTCAGCAGCCACTAGTCAGCGATGGGAGCTAACATCAGCAGAGCCCGCAGGGCGGCATTTGTGTCAGCCGTGGGCGTAAGCCCGCGGAAAAGGATTGATTTTCTGATCGTGAGCCCCGGAGGGGCGGCACAGCTGTGACCACACGATGGAAATGAAATCCTGGGGTGCCCCATTCTGGCCTTCATTTGGCCAGGGTGGGGCAACTCGGGATCGCTGCACTGCCCCGCCCCAGCCAAAGGATGGCTGGAACGGGGCGCCCACAATCGACGATTTTCGACAGCGCGTGCCGAACCGCCCGGCGCTTCCACCTTGACGCAGAATTTTTGTCGCTGCATCGGCTCGGCTAAAATCCGAATCTCATGGTTCATATGTCCCCGAGGCGCTAATGAATCACGCACCTTTTTCTCTCCAGACGCTTCTTTGTTCGCTGCTTTTATTCGGCTCTGCTTGCGCGCAGAATCCCGCATCCGCGCCGCCGCCCCAAGCTCCTTTCACCGATTACCGCTACGAGAAACCGGGCACCGTGCGCAAGATCACGCCGCAAGATTTGCCCGCCCCCTATGCCACTAAATCGGCGGCTAACGGGCCGAATATGGTGGAGCGTCCCAAGGATGCGTGGCCGCAAGCGCCCGCGGGTTTCAAGGTCGAGCTGTACACCACAGACGTGCGCGTGCCGCGCAAGATCGTCACCGCTCCCAACGGCGATTTCTTTGTGGCCGAGAGTCACGACGGAGACATCAAGATCTTTCGCGGCATCACCGCCGGCGGCAAGCCGCAGCAGAGTTCCGTTTTTGTCACCGGTCTGACAGAGCCGTACGGCATCGCCTTCTATCCACCGGGCCCGGACCCGCAATACGTTTACATCGGCGACACCGACGCCGTGCTGCGCGTGCCGTATCACAATGGCGATCTGAGGGCGACCGGCAAACCGGAGCATTTGGCCAAACTGCCTCACGGCGAAGGCCATTGGACGCGCGATCTCGTCTTCTCGCCTGACGGCAAGCAGTTGTTCGTCGCCGTGGGATCGGCCTCAAATGTCGACGACCCCGATACCCATCCGGACGAGAAGGACCGGGCCGACATTCTGGTGATGAATCCTGATGGCTCTGGCGCGCGCGTCTACGCCTACGGAATTCGCAATGCCGGCGGCGGGCTGGCCATCAATCCCAAAACCGGCGAACTGTGGTGCTCGGTGAATGAGCGCGACGGTTTGGGCGACAACCTCGTGCCCGACTACATCACCCACGTTACCGCGGGCGGCTTCTACGGCTGGCCGTATTACTACATCGGAGGTAATCCCGATCCGCGCCTGAAGGACAAACATCCCGGGCCGAAAGACAAGGTCATCGTGCCGGACGTGCTGCTTCAGCCGCACAACGCCTCACTGGAAATGACGTTTTACGAGGGCAAGCAGTTCCCCGCCGAGTATTCCGGCGACATCTTCTCTTCCCAGCATGGATCGTGGAACCGAAGCTCCCGCACCGGCTATGAAGTGATTCGCGTGCCGCTGCATCAGACCGGCCACGCCAGCGGCGAGTACGCAGACTTCGTCACCGGCTTCGTGCTTCCCGGTGGCGAGGTCTGGGGACGGCCAGTCGGCGTGACCGTCGCACCCGACGGTTCCCTGCTGATAACCGATGACGGCTCGAACTCCATCTGGCGCGTGAGCTATACCGGCAGGTGAGTTGTCCCTCCGCGATCCAAAATGATATTGGGCCAGGGCGCCCTGAAGTGGAGGTTGGGGTGGAGCGCCGCTTCAGCGGTGCAATCGACTGGGGTGTTTTTTGGGCGAGGAGCCGAGGGACCTGCTTTTCGAGTTTTTCAGCGGCCTCTTTCGCCGTGCCGATCACGAACGCTTTTTCATTTTGTCATCCTGAGCGGAGTGAGGCTGCTCGCAAAGCGAGTAGCCCTAACGTAGTCGAAGGATCTGCTGTTCGATTATGAGGAAGATTACTGGTTGTTCATCGGACAGCACGTCCTTGACTCGCAAGATCTATCCAAGCTGGTAGAAACTCAACGAAGCATCTCCCTGGTCAATCCGCCGATATCGAATGAGACTTCCAAACCGCTCCTCAAGGTCAAATCGTTTCTCGTGCTCTGCGATGACAATGCTTGCCGGTTCCAACAATCGCGAACGCGACAAGTAGCCCAAGGTTTGCTCGTAGGTACCGCGCATGCGGTACGGTGGATCAAGAAAGCAGAAATCGCAGACCACGCCTGTAGTCTCCATCAGCGGCAGCGCCTTCGAGACCTCCCGCTCGTGCACTTCGAAGCCGGTGGTAATCCCGAGTGCAGCCAGGTTTTCACGCAGCAGCCGCGCGTGCTTCTTCGCTGACTCCACGAGGTAAACCTCACGCGCTCCGCGGCTGATGGCCTCGATGCCGACCGCACCGGTGCCCGCGAACAGATCAAGCCAGACGCTGCCCGTCAGCTCGCGCGTCGACGCGAGCACGTCAAACAAAGTTCCGCGCAAGCGATCGCTGGTGGGACGAATGTCCAGTCCCGGCAAGGAATGTAACGGTCGGCTGCGATAGTGTCCGGCGATGACGCGCATAGTACAAATTAAGCGAATCTAATCAGATTTGCTAAACTGTTATTGACCCGGCTGCAGCTGTCCTATACGCTGGAGCGTCTAACCAGATGTGCCGTTCTATACCTTTGCGCACGATATCCTCGGTCCGGAGAACGTCCTGTGGGCACCGCAGCAGCGGTTCTAACTAACTTTGAGAGCGACGCTTGGCAGGCCGACCTGTACGAAAGCCTTTCCTTGGCGGCACGGCTTTCGATGGCCGTAAAAAGGGTTAAAGCCCACGGCCAGAATATCAAAATGTCCTATTGGCTGTGGAAGATCAACTCACGTGCAGCCAAGTTTTTTGCGGAGACAGACGACATTCTCGCTGGCAAAGTTGTGCCCGAGCCGACCGCCAATGAAACTCTTACTCCTGCAAGAATACAGGAATCAATCGACACCCTAATGCGATTGGGCATGTCGTTAAACAGTGTCTACGAAGAAGCAAGACGCAGGCGACTACTTAACAACTCTCTGATAGCAGGACCTGTTACTGCGCTGCGCAGTCATGCAGATCAGTTCTTTGAGATGGCAGAGTGGTTCGACCTGATCCTTAACGCGGATAAAGTCGAACAGACGTTTGCCACTGCGAACGAACAGAGGATCAGAGGAGACGTCTACGATCTGTCTCAGGTCTAGATGATTGCCGCTCAAGATACAACTCGCGGGCACTGCGTTCAAATACCTGAGTTCATTAGACAAGCCCACAAAAACACGTATCAAGGCTAAGCTTGAGGCCATAGCCGAGAATCCGTTGGATCCCCGTCTTTCAAAGCCCTTAACATCCAGCACGAAGAGATGCGCCCGGGTCGGGTCGTATCGGGTGCTCTTTGAGTTCGACGGGGAGACGCTCTTCGTGGCGGATATTGGACCCCGTGGCCAGATCTATCGGAACCTAATTTCCAATTGAGCCTGTACCAAGGCACGCGCGGCAAGTTGCCAGTAAGGCCCACCGACCGTTATACTTTTTGTTTGCTCGTTTCAATTTTTCGCCAGTGAGGAGCGCCGTTTTCGCATGCCGAAGCGCACATTCCAACCCAACCGTCGTCGCCGCTCAAAGACGCACGGATTTCGTTCTCGTATGAAGACCAAGAGCGGCCAGGCGGTGCTTTCGCGCCGTCGCGCCAAGGGACGCAAGCGCGTCTCGGTGAAGCCGGGCTTTCGCGAGTAGCCGCGGTATCGCATCCTGCGCCACCGCAGATTTTCCACGGAATTGTAGAGGTCGCCGCCAGCGCTGCAGCATAAGGTTTCCGGCGCAGCGGTCAGCGCTGAATGTCTGGTAACGAGTCCGCCGGCAACAGGTTCCCCAAATCGGGGTCCCCACCGCGCCCGCCTTTGGCGCGCCGGGGTGGGAAGTCGAAGCGCCTGCTCAAGCATGCCGACTTTCAGCGGGTGTATCAAAATGGACGCAGGCAGTTCACGGGAAACATGACCGTGTTCTTCCTGCGCCGTCAATCGCAATCCCCGTCCGAAGCCGGCCCGCGTGTGGGCTTGACGGTGGGCAAGGTGCTGGGCGGATCGGTGGAGCGTAACCGCATCAAGCGCCGAATGAGAGAAGCGGTGCGATTGTCGTCATCGGCCTGCGAGGCGCCGGTCGATATCGTCTTCAATCCTCGCAAAGCAGTTCTGCTCATGCCGTTTGTGGATTTGGTCAGCGAGGTCGGCCGCGGTCTGCGCCTGGCGGCACAGCGCGCGAGGATGTCCCCGAATGAAGAGTGAAGAATGATGAAGCAGGTGCTCGAATTCGCTTTGCGAATGTATAAGCGATTTGTTTCGCCCGCGCTGCCGCATTCCTGCCGCTTCGTGCCCACGTGTTCGGAATACGCGTTGGAATCGGTCAAATTGCACGGCGCGCTGCGCGGAACATTATTAGCCGCGGCACGGTTGTTGCGCTGTCATCCTTTCGCGCGCGCGGGATACGATCCCGTGCCGCGGGCGGACTGGAAGATTTGATTGCGGACGGCTTGGCGACGGGTCATCGCGTAGGACTTTCGCTGATCAGGGCACGTCTTACGTGCGAAGAAACGCGACTCCGGGCTTTAGCCCTGCGAGCATCACCCTGTGGCTAAAGCCGAATCTTTCACGCTGGGCACGACTGAAGCCTGCCCTAAGCGCAGTCGAAGTCGTGCCCTGAACAGCGGCTCCGATGAGAGACCCCTCGAACTGCTTGAACGGAAACTTAGACCTTGGCTGAATATCGCAATCCCCAGCAGGAACCCGGCGGCGGCGACAAGCGCATGATGATGATCTTCGCGGTCGTCTTTGCGCTGATCATCCTCGGCCAAGTCTTCCTGTTCAAGAAAAATCCGGCAGAACAGCCGAAGCCAGTTCCCACCGAAACCACGCAGCCCAGCGAGGCCGCCAAACAGCCTGAAACCGAGACTGCGCCCACCAAAACTCAGCATAAGAAGCACGCGGCCGCCGAGACCAAAACAACCGTTGTCTCCAAGACGGCCAGCGGCGAAGTTGAGACCACGGTCGAGAACAACTTCTACCGTATCGTCTTCACCAACCGCGGCGCGCAGGTGAAGTCGTGGGTCCTGAAGAAATACAAGGACGACGAGGGCAATCCGCTCGACCTGGTCAACAAAGATGCGGCAGCGAAATTCGGGCTGCCGCTCAGCCTCTACACCTACGACGAAAATCTGCGCAACCAGATCAACTCAGGCTTGTATGTGCCGAGCTCGACCGGCAGCATCAGCGCTCCCGGCGAGTTGGATTACGAGTACGCAAACGGCGACACGGAAGTACGCAAGAGTTTCATATTCGGTGAAACTTACGTCATCTCGGTTGAAACGGAAGTCAGGCAGGCCGGTAAACACGTTGCTGCCTTCCCCACTTGGCCGGCAGCGCTGGGCGATGAAGCAACTCCCGCGTCGTACGCCTCGCAAAAGATCGAGTACATCGCCGACGGCAAAGTGGAGCGTATCGCCGCCAAGAAGGTTAGCAACGGAAACACGCTCCGCGGGCCGTTCAACTGGGGCGGTCCGCAGGACCAGTTCTTTGCCGCCATCTTTCTGCCCGGGAACCCCGACACAGCGGCCATGGTCACACTGCACAACTCCATCACGGTGCCGAAGGACCCGAAGCATCCCAATCCCAACGAAGTGGTTCACTACGACGTGCTGGGCGCGGCCGTGGGCGACATGGGCGGCCTCACCAAGGAGCGGCTGTTCGTCGGTCCCAAGGCGCTGAACGTGCTGGAGTCGGTGCGCTCCAATACCGCGCCCGGGCAGATGGATGGCCCGGACCTGCGCGATGTGGTGGATTTCGGCTTCTTCCACGTGGTGGCGCGTCCGCTGTTCCTGTGGCTGAAGTGGACGCACGACCACATGGCCAGCAACTGGGGCGTGGCCATCATCATCCTGACCATCATCATTAACGTGGCGTTGCTGCCGCTGCGCATCACGAGCATGAAATCGGCGCTGAAGATGCAGAAGCTGCAGCCGCAGATGAAGGCCATTCAGGAGCGTTATAAAAAGCTGCCGATGCGCGATCCCAAGCGCCAGGAGATGAACGCGGAGATCGGCGAGCTCTACAAACGCGAGGGCGTGAATCCGGCTGGCGGCTGTTTGCCGCTGATCATTCAGATGCCGATTCTGTGGGCGTTTTACACCATGCTGGCCAGCGCCATCGAGCTGCGCCAGGCGCCATTTCTCTGGCTGCACGACCTGTCCTCGCCCGACAAGCTGTACATCATGCCGGTGCTCATTGTGGTCAGCACCTATCTCATGCAGAAGATGACGCCCACCTCCGGCATGGATCCCAAGCAGCAGCAGATGATGACCCTGATGATGCCGCTGATGATCGGCTGGTTCAGCTTCAATCTGCCATCGGGCTTGAGCGTCTATTGGATTGTGGGCAACATTATCGGTATCGTTCAGCAGTACATCATGAACCGCAGCAGCCTCGGGCGCGAGATGCGCGCCGAGATGGAAAAGCGCGCGCGGAAGAAGGCAACGAAATAGCAGTTTCAAGTTTCCAGTTTCGGGTTTCAAGTTTTGCACCGATACGCGGCCTCCCCGACTGGAAACTTGAAACTCGAAACTCGAAACTACCAACATGCCCATTCCCGACAAAATCGCCGCAGCCAAAAAAATCAGCGAACTGCTGAATACGACCTTCTCTGCGGGAGACTTCCGCCTGCGCTACAAGATCACTGTCGACCCGCCGGTCGGCTCCGAGCGCGAATGGGAGCGTCCGGAAATCCTGGTGGAGCTTTCCGGCGCGGACAGCCCTCTGGTACTGGAAAATGGCGGCGAACTGCTGCGGGCCTTCGAGCAGATTGCGCAGGAGATGCTGCGGCTCACGCCTGACGAGCACGAAAAAATCAGCTTCGATTGCAACAACTTTCGTTCGGCGCGCTTACAGGAGCTGCGCCTGGCAGCCGACGTTGCCGCCGAGCGCGTGCGCGAGACCAGCATGCCTTACGCCTTCGCTCCCATGTCGTCGCGCGAGCGCCGTATTCTCCACCTGGCGATGCGCGATCTCGACGACCTGCGCACTGAAAGCGCCGGCGAGGCCGCCCAACGCCACGTCGTCGTCTATCCCAAGGACTACAAAGGCAAGCCGCCCGCTCCGCCGATGTCACGCAGAAGATAAGACGCTTTTCGCTTCTCGCTTCTCGCTTTTCGCCAGAGCCGCCGCAGCGTCGAAAATCTCACCGTGGGTGCCCCGTTCTAGCCATCCTTTGGCTAGGGCGGGGCAGTTCAGCACCGCTACAATCGTTCCATGCACCTCGACGACACCATCGTCGCCATTGCCACGCCTCCGGGACGCGGCGGCATTGGCGTGGTGCGCATCTCGGGCCCCGACGCGCGCCAGATTGCGCTTCGTATGCTTCGCCTCGCGCACGATCTGGAACCCGGCCGCGCGCATTTCGGCGAGTTGATCGAGCCGGCCACCGGAGAACGCCTGGACGAGATTGTCGTCACCTTCTTCGCCAAACCGCACTCCTACACGACTGACGATGTCGTCGAGATCTCATGTCACGGCTCGCCAGTCATTTTGCGGCATGTAGTGGAGATGGCGCTGGCCGCGGGCGCGCGCCTGGCCGAACCCGGCGAGTTCACTATGCGAGCTTTCCTCAACGGCCGCATCGACCTGGCGCAGGCCGAAGCGGTTCGCGACCTCATCGACTCGCAAACCCTTTACCAGGCGCAGGTCGCGGCGCGGCAACTCGAAGGCGCATTATCCAAGCGGGTTCAGGCCATCAAGCAGAAACTGGTCGAGCTGATTGCCACCCTGGAAGCCGGCGTTGACTTTGCGGAGGACGATGTCGCAGTGATCACCGACCAACAGATCCTGTCCCGCGTCGCTGCCTTACGCGCGCCGCTGGAAGAACTCGCGGCGAGCTTCGCCTTCGGCAAGGTTGTACATGAAGGTCTGACGCTGGCGATCGTGGGCCGTCCAAACGTGGGCAAATCGAGTCTCTTTAATCGTCTCGTCGAACGTGAGCGCGCCATCGTAACCGCCGCTCCGGGCACCACGCGCGATCTGGTAAGCGAAACGGTCGCCATCGGCGGCATTCCGGTAACGCTCGTCGATACCGCTGGCATTCGCAGCGCGCTCGATGAAGCCGAGAGCATCGGAGTTCGCAAATCCATGGAAGCCCTGGCCGATGCCGATGTGGTGCTGATCGTACTGGACGCCAGTACTCCCGAATGGTGGGCGCAAATGAGCGCACCAGGGCCGAGCCCCGAGACCGACCTGCTGGCCAGGAGCCAGGGCAGTCATCGCATTCTGGTGCTGAATAAAATCGATCTCGCACCCGAGATGCGCTCCAGTGTCGCGCCGCGAGAATCTCCGAATCTGCCGGCGACTCTTCACTCCCCGCCTTGTGTTGCCACATCGGCTCTGACTGGCGAAGGCATCGCCGAATTGCGAGCGAAGATTCTGCACCTGATTGCCGGCGATGCCGGTGCGCAGCGTGAGACGGCCTTCCTCACCAACGTGCGCCAGAAGCAGCTCGTCACCGACGCCATTGCCGCGCTTGACCGCGCCGCCTCTGCCCTTCCCCGCAACATCCCGCACGAGATGATCCTGCTCGACCTCTACAGCGCGTTGCGTCCGCTCGACGACATCACCGGCGCAACCACGGCCGACGACATCCTGAACCTGATCTTCAGGTCGTTCTGCATCGGAAAGTAATGGCACGACTCTTTACATGCCGCTGAAAAAGTCGGTGTGATGTGTTGTTCGGGTAAGCTGGCCTTCAGGACAGCGTCCAAGCCGTTTATATTGTCATCCCGAGCCGACTTTAGTCGGCGAGGGATCTGCTTTCGAGTTTTTCAGCGCCCTGTCTTTAGTCGTGCCGATCGCGCATTTATTTTTATTGTGTCATCCCGAGCGTAGTCGAGGGACCTGCTGTGTGCGCGAGGAAACCAGGTCCCTCCACGCGCCCGCTAAAGCGGGCTCGGTTGGGATGACAATCAACAATGAAATGCCATCCGTGTCGTTCTTATTTCTCCCCGAATTTCAATCCCAGAATGCGCAGGGCCTCTGTCAGTGACGGATCGTCGGCGCTGACGCGAACTGATCGCATATCGCGTATACGGCACGGCTCAAAGAGCGCCCAGTTTTCCAGGTTGTGACCGTAACGCGATCGGAAAAAGATTCCCGGCAGGCTCATGTCATAGACAACGCGCGACACCAGTTGCGTCAGCATGCGCGGCGAAGAACTTTGCAGCGCCGCCGCATCCAGGTCGGGAAACCCCAGCCGCAGGCACTCGGAGGCCAGCCGTCGCCGCAGCAGCGCAATCCATTCCGCGCCGCAGATGTCGCCATACTGTCCATCCGCCGAAGCCGTTCCGATCACGCGATTGCCGCACCACTTCAACGGAACCGTTGCCGCCGGCAGAAAGTCGTCCTCGCCTTCGATTTCCTTCAACTCTTCCAGCAGCGCCAGGTCCGGTCGGAAGCGCGCCAGCGTTTCCACAAAGCACGAAACCTGCTGGCTGGAGGCATAGAGCACGCGGTACTCGCTCTCGGGATCATCGAACCGATTGCCGAAGGTGCCGTCCTTCGCGCGCGACCAGTCGGGAAGCTGCCACGCATCGGGATAGCGCGCAACGCGGTGAATTTTTTCGGTAGGAGTTCGGGTTTCGAGCGCCAAGATTCTAGCCCCCGGCTATATACGCCCGAGCCGCCGCCATCACCTCGGGAGCGACGACGGCCAGGTCGCCTTCGCGCAGCAGCCGCAGAGGAACGCGATCGCCCAGCTCAGGATTGACGCCCATCAGCCAGGCCTGCACCACTTCGCGCGGATCGTGCTCAAGCAGCGTGCGGACCACCTGGAATGTCAGCCGCAGGCGCGCCTCGGCATCGCCGTAGGGCTGGCCACCCGCCATCCATCGTTCCACCGCGCGCACGTCCCTTACGCCCGCCACGTAGGCGATCAGCTTGCGGCCGATCGCGTCCGCCAGACGTGAAACCAGATCAGAAAATTTCAGGCTTAACGACTCGCGGTGTGCCTGCAAACCGGGACGCGGGAGTGCCTTCGTCGCCACCATCACTCCTCGAACCGCACGCTTGCGAGAGATACGATGCAGATCTCACCTCGTCGCGACAGTAAAATCACATAACAATTGCAGCACAATCCCAAACCATTTCCATCTTCGCACATGTTCGAGCCCGTCCGTAAGCGAACAAATGGCGAACCAAATCAGTAACCTTCACTCCGTCGAAAATCTCACCTAGGGTGCCCCGTTCTAGCCATCCTTTAGGGTGGGGCAGTGGAGCGATTCAGCTTGCCCACCCAGGCCAAAAAAAACCCAGAATGGGGCACTCCGGATTTCATCTTTCAGGATGAGCAGGGCCATGAGACGCTCAAGAAAACTGCAGCTCCGATTGCGAAAAGCGAATAGCGAATAGCGAATAGCGAATAGCGGCTCTTCTACGGCCTCGTGTCCGGCACAGTAATTGCGCGAAACATATACGGCAGCGCCTCGGAAACGATCATCGCCACGACAATCAGCGCCCCGCCAATCGCTTGCTGCAACGTCATCGACTCCTTCAGCCAGAGAACGCTCAGGATCGCTGCCGTGACCGGTTCGATGCAGAACAGCACCGCGGCCTCTGCCGGACCAAGCTGGGTTTGCGCCATCGCCTGTCCCCAAAACGCGAAGACCGTAGAGAACAGCGCCAGATAAATCGTCGGCCCAAACACGATGATCCGCGGTAATGTCTGGGCAAGGTCCTGAAACCCGAACGGTGCGGGCAAGGCCGCAGTCACAACAACGGAAATGGTCCCCGCGACCACAACCTGCATTCCCGCCAGCAGCCATGCGTCCGTGCGGCGCGCGAACGCGCCCATCATTACAATGTGGACAGCGCAGAGGACCGCGCAAAGCAGGGTCTCGACGTCGCCGCGGTTCCATCCCGCCCACCAACCGCCGGGCAGATGCACGAGCAAATAAAGTCCAACCGTCGCGATCACCGCACCCATCGCCGACGTCATCTTGATGCGCTGCCCAATCGCCGCGGCAATCAGCGGAGTGAACAGCACGTATAGCCCGGTGATGAAGCCGGATTTCGCCGTCGTGGTAAAGCGCATACCATCGGTCTGCAGCCAGAAAAGCGCAGCGAGCACCAGGCCCAGCCACACCCCGTCGAGCAGTCCTTGTCGCACCATCGCGATGCGCTTCGCGCGGATGATGGCGAACATCACAATGCCGGCCAGCAGGAAGCGCATCGTCATCAGCGCGCCCACGGAAATCCCGCCCTCCAGCGCCAAACGGGTCATGGGAAATCCCAAGCCCCACACCGCGGCAACCGAGGCTATCATTACCACTGCGACATTGTGGGAGATGGGGGCTTGACGCTGCTGCTTCATGCGCGATGGTTCGCAATCTTGGATGAAACTATCCTATCGGCAGTTCCCCCCCAACCGGAAGCGCAGGCGGTGTAACGTCAGGATGTGTGAGCGCTGTTGACGTGCGTGTGTTTTTGTCCCGCCCGCGTGTCCTGCACTGCGCGGTATATTCTGCACTCCGGGAGCGTCCTGTACTACGGTGGCAGCGCCGGGGCTTCAGCCCGGCGAAATCGGATGCGACCAGAGGTGGCTTTAGCCACGGTGGCCTGCCCACATTTATATGAGATCAGTCGTCGCCTTACCAGGTTCTGCGTCCTGCAACAGCGAGTATCTTCGGCGACGATAAAGACCCGCGATCATCACGATGAATATCGCCTCCGACAGCAGTGCCAGCACGCTGCCTTCGGGTCCATCGGTGCCTCCGGCCAGCAGCCTTGGCCCGTGAAATGACGGTCTCATCAGCGCGTGTTCCCCGTGGAAACCGCTGTTCGGCGTGCCGAAAAGAAAGGTTTCGCCCCAATCCCAAGCCGCGTGGTTGCCAATCGCGAACCACAAGTCTCCCGTGCGCCACAGGCTGAAACACATGGCCATGCCATCCACAAAGACCATCACAATGCCAAGCTTGTTCTCGCCCGGATTGGAGAGATGCCCTGCGCCGAACGTGAGAGAGAACAATACCGCCGCAGTCCAGAAGCTCCAGCCTCCCGGCAGCCGGCTGAGGCCGTCAGTGGCGACGCGCTGCACATAGCCGCGCAGCGCACCCTCCTCGGTCACGCCCACGCAGAAGAACGCCAGCGCCCACAACAGGCCGTAGTTCACGATGGCAGTGCCGTGAAGTTGCAGCGTGCCAAAATCGAACCAGCCGCCAAGGTGCATCACTTCAAGTTGTATCGCCAGCGCGCCAAGTCCAATCGCCGCTCCCATCCAGAAAGTGGAGCGAAAGACCCTCCGCACCGGCATTCCGAAGTAGCCCAAGGGTCTTTTGTCGATCCATTTCGCCATTACGGCTGTTGCGATCAGCACCGCTGCCATCCCGAAGAATTCATCCACCAGCGCTCCTTGGGGAGAGATGGGCGAATTGGGATCCAACTTGGCCAACGCCTTAACCATGGGCCGGAAACAAAAACCCAGCGCGGCAAAGATCAGGAAAAACATCAGGACCTTCCACCCGGCGCGCACCCCGCATGGACCCACGAAGGTCCTGAACACTACCGGCCGCCGAGGCGCTGGAGCCGAGTACGAAACCTGGGCATCAACCGGGTCGGATTCTTGAATTTCATCAGGCATGCGGGGACACACTTCCTTCAGGACTAGCCGTTGTTATTGAGACGGACTTAGGACGGCAAAAGTTCATAATCTTGTAGGTTCGACGTGGTAATAAAACCGAATGAAAAGCAAAAGTAGTTACGCGACAGTAACGGCCTGACGAAAGCGGTGGACTGAATGGCAATTCTCGAGCCGGAACCTGGCAACTCGTGCAGTTCCGGGCGACTTTTCCTGAGTTGCCCGTCTACGGCTCTTTAGAACACGGTAACCCCGATTGGTTCCAGCCATCCGTCATCTTCTATCTCTGTAACCGTTGTTCGCCCTACCTGGCTGGCAGCGGCGCGGCTGGACTTCGACGCGACCGGCAATCTCTGCGGCATGGCCTACGCCGGTAGTGCAACTGGCGACGGCGTAGTCTGGGAAATCACACCGTAAGCGGCGTTCAAAGATTCCCGTGAGGTAGCCAATTTCGATGGTCATCCCGGAGCTTGAGAGGGAAGATTGCTGAACCAGAACAACGAGCGAACAGGAGCGGGTTCCAACCGCCAGGAGACTCGGCGTATGCGAGCGTTGAAATAGGACACGGCTCGGTTTCTGCTCAAGAACCCACCCTTACTCTACAAAGGGCTCCGGCGACCCTCCGAAGAGCGGGCATGGGCCGCGCTGCTGCCAGCCATCGGCCCCGTTCTGTTTACTCTGCGGTTTTCACCGTCGGACCGAGAGCCGGGGAACCGCCATCGTCGCCAAAGCCAAACTCGTATATCGGGATGTACTGACCGAACGAGGTGGCTATGAAGACCGTACCCGCGCTTCCCCCGCCGTTGGAAGCTGTGCCGTAAAAGAGCCCATTGCTGGCCTGGACCAGCGCTGCAGCGGGAAGCGCCCCGTCAGGCTGATAATCCAAATCGTGCAATGCCTTCATCGCGCCGCTGGTAGTAATTCTGTAGACGATACCAACGTTGTGCGATCCGCCGCGGTATGTCGTCCCATACAAGTTTCCATCCCTGGCTTGCGGCTTGAGCACCGGCGCGCACGAAATATATAGCAGTTCGCCGTACCGTGAGTTGTCACGGAAATGTGAACAAAATGTCCTCGCTGCGGACTTTCTTTACGCTTAGGACCGTGATCGGTGTGAGGCTCTCCAGAGGCTTGGGAAATGCTCTGCAAGGCTGCTAAACTTGACGGTGCGTGATTCCAAAAATTGCGAAAGTGGCGGAATTGGCAGACGCACCAGACTTAGGATCTGGCGGGTAAAACCGTGGGGGTTCGAGTCCCCCCTTTCGCACCATTTAAACTAACTGATATTAAGGTGCTTACAACGACAATTTCGAATTGTACTTGATTTGTACCGCGTTTCGCGCTAGAAGGGTTTTGTACCGCCGCTTCGGGAGACCGACCCTTGGAAACGCAGGTTTTTTGTTCGTCACTCCGCTGATTGTCCGCACCACTCCGATCGCTTCTTTAAACGCTGCCGCTGCCGGAAATGGATCACCCTGCTTGAACAGCAACAAGACCTGACGGTTACCCGCCTCCATGGCACAGCCACGCGCTCCGAAATCGCTAATAGCCCGAAACCCAGGCCAACTTCCGGGTGGCCCGTCACTAGCGTCATCCGCCAAGTGGGAAATTTCCACAACTAACCGGCTGCGAAGGCGGACTCTTTTCCGTGACCCGATCCGCGGAGAAACGACTTTGTATGCCCCTTCGGCGTTTCCGGCTATCACATTCCGGAACGGCAGGGATCACTGACAAAGCGGCGCCGTCGGGGTTAAATGCGTGCGGAAAAGGATTTGCCGGCCTTTTTCCCACCCAGCTCCGATCACGCCACGCGGCGAGGAACAAGACCTTCGATCTTCCTTCTTCCGGACGTCCGAATGCGACTGTCCCTGAGGTTCATTTCAATTCGACCCCATGGCAAGGAGGACAAGCCGATGCACGGGCAAGCGCAATTTCCCAGTTCAGTGTTCCGCGCAATCTCGCTGGCGATAATCGCTGCGTCAGTGGTGGCAGTAACCATCGTTCCAGCCTGGGCCCAGAATTCGGTTCCACCGACAGCAGTGCAGGCGGCGAAGATGCCGCAGTTCGCCTCGCACCTGGCGCCTCCGGCCAAGCGGCCGGCGCCACTCAACCCTGCCGCGCGTGCGAAGAGCCGTCCGGGGCCGCGCGACAGCAGCGACATTTACGACAACGGGCCAATCAACGGCAACACCGACGCCTGGACCATCGATTTCGGCTTCATCGTTGGCGACACCTTCTACTTGGCGAATAACGGAACCGAGGTCACCGGCATGTCTTTCGGCGCCTGGCTCTCTCCCGGCGATACCCTGACCTCGGCTGAGCTGTCCATCACCTCGAGCCCGTTCAGTGGCACCAGTTATTTCGATCAGACAGTTAACTTCACGCAGGGAAGCTGCACTGTCAACGAGTACGGCTACAACGTTTGCACCGAGACGGCGAGCTTCAGTGGCCCGACCCTGAACGCCGGTACGTACTGGGTGAACCTGCAGAATGCCAGCGTTCCCAGCGGCGATCCGGCTTACTGGGACGAGAACAGCGGCGTCGGCTGCACGGGCACAGGCTGCCCCTCGCAAGCGGATGAAAATGAGGTTGGCACGATTCCTTCGGAGTCCTTCACCATTCTGGGCAATGGCACCACACAGGCACCACCGGAATGCGTGCATGACGTAGACAACTTCAATATCATCTACAACTTCACGGAAAGCCAGGGATCGCCGTCGCCGGGCTTGGCGATTGACCGGGCAGGAAACCTGTACGGAACTGCTTCTGAAACTTATGAACTGGCGGAAAATCACGGGAGTTGGATCTTTACGCCTCTTTACAACATCGGCGGACCGCCGCCAATCATCGGGCCCGAAGGCGCATTGTATGGCGTCGCTAATGCCGGTCTGCAAAATTGCGGAAGCTCAGGAAATCAGGCCTGCGGTTTGGTTTACCGGCTGCAGCCGCCGCCGACAGCCTGCCTCACATCCCTGTGCAGCTGGGACCAGACCGTGATTTATGAATTTCAGGGCAATCCTGACGGCTGGCAGCCGACTGGCAATCTGGTCTTCGACAACGCCGGCAATCTGTATGGAATAACAACCTACGGGGGGATATACGGGCTGGGGGCTGTCTACGAACTGACACCGTCCAACAGCGGCTGGACGGAAACCGTTATCTATAGCTTTCAAGGATGGCCGCCCGACGGCTCGCAACCTAACTCGCTCGTCATAGGGCAAGACGGCAAACTCTCTGGCACAACTACTTATGGTAGCTCCGGGAGTGTCATCTTTCAATTAATCCAGACTGACGGTCAGTGGCAGGAAAACATTCTAGAAACCTTTCCGCCCTGTGAGTTTCTGTGTGATCAAAGTCCACAACTATTCCAGCAGAGATTCGGTACCCTGTATGGGCTGGATACGTACGTCGAGCAAGATTGCTATGACAGCTATGACAGCGGTTGGTGCTTCGACGTGACCTACGGAAGAATATTTGCATTAACGCCATCCGGTAACAATTGGAACTTCAATGTCATCGCCGATACTGAAGGGTGGTGTGGTGGTCCAGGCGACTGCTTTGCCGTCTTCGAAGGCATAACCTTGGACACAGCCGGGACCCTGTACGGCACGTTCGATGCTTACCTGGATTACTACTACAACGGGGAACAGTTTTGGACGAGCGCGGTATTCAAGTCCCCCCCCGGCTACCACGAGCCCTTGATAGGTTTCAACGGCCTGGATTTCCGGGATGTGGAAGTGGATGCGAACGGCAACCTCTACGGCACAACTGGCCAGTGCGGAGAATCTCAGGGTACGGTCTGGCAGATCTCGCCGTAGCGGCGAGTCTCGGCACTCCGCATTTTGCTGTATTCGGCATAACATCGCGTGATCGGTCGCCGCGTATCGTTTACGATAACGAGCCGGATTGCGCGACTTTCAACGTCAGCTTGAACCTTCGGGAGTCATCTCCCACACGCAGAAGGCAGGAGGTGAAGCCAATGCACAGCAGAGTACATTCTCACAGTCCAATCATCCGGATGAGCTGGAGTCCGGCGAATACGGCAGTCACCGCCCTGCTAACAATTCTGATTCTGACACTCACGTCGCAGCGCAGACATACAGCGTGATTCACAACTTTACTGGCGGATGGGATGGTGGACGCCCTGAAGCTGGGGTGACCATCGATAGCGCCGGCAATCTCTATGGGACGACGTTTGCTATTCACGGCTCAGTCTTTGAGCTTACGCATTCCGGTTCTGCTTGGGTTTTGACTCCGCTCTACGTATTTACGGGTGGTAGTGACGGCGCTAGCCCGTATGCCGGGGTGAGCATTGGCCGTGACGGAACTCTGTATAGCACTACGGTCGAAGGAGGACAGGGCGGCTACGGCACGGTTTTCCACTTGAGGCCATCGAGCTTAACGCTGTCCCCCCTGGGATGAAACAGTGATTCACAGTTTCCCCGGGGGCGCTGGGGAGAATCCCCAAGGTGACCTCAGCTTCGATCAATCAGGGAACATCTATGGCACGACATGGAATGGAGGCTATCTCAATAATAAAATGACTTTCACGGCGCAGCTAAAAGCCGGTCATGAGCGGAGCCGAAGGGCCGCGCCCTTCAAAACAGTTCGAAATCGAGTTTTTCAGCGGTCTGTTCGCAGCCGTGAGCGAAAACTTCGGCATGTATGACTCGGTCGCGTCCGTCTGCTTTTGCCTTGTACAAAGCCTCGTCTGCCGCCCTGATAATCTGAGGGGCCACGGTTCCATGTTGAGGGAAACAGGCTACGCCCACAGAGAGCGTGATCCTGCGAAGTGTCTCGCCGCCATGACGGACGTGCATGTTCCTGACCTGTTCCATTAGTTTTCTGGCGCGTTCGCAGGCGGTATGCAAATCGCTGTCGGTCAGGATCAACAGAAATTCCTCACCTCCATAGCGGCAGGCGATGTCTCCGCCGCGAACCTCGGAGCGTAGTAGCGAACCCAGGTCTCGCAACGCGACATCTCCGGCTTCATGTCCGAACGCATCATTAAACTCCTTGAAATGGTCGATATCGGCCATCAACACGGCCACAGGCTGTCCGTTTCTAGTCGCACGACTTAGCTCCCGTTCCAGCGCTTCTTCCATGTGCCGACGGTTGAACAGACCCGTGAGAGGATCGCGTACGGATTGATGTTTCAAGGTCTCGCGCAACATAAGATTGGCGAAAGCCAGGGACATTTGGTCAGTTAAACTGACTGCCAACTCTCGGCCACATTGCAGGGAGTGGGCATCCACCACCGTATCGCATCCGGTCGAAATCCGGACGCTCAAGACTCCCAGGGCTTCCCCGTGGGCCACCATTGGAATACACAAGAACCCGCCGGCAGTCCCCTGCTCGATGTGATTGCATAGCAGACTGAAATTGTCCGGATGCACCTCGTGTAGGCGTCCTTTGCGGAGTGCCCAGCAGTTATCTGGCGAAAAGGGACCCTGCTTGCTGAACGGAGTCCCCCAACTGGCGGTAACATCGAGCAGATTGCGGGACGGGTTCAGCATTAGGAGTGCCCCGGCGGGATAAAAGTGTTTCAGCGCCAGCGAGGCCTGCTGGTAGGCTTCGGCCAAAGTCAGGCAAGACTGGAGCAATTCCACAAGCTCGTTCAGGGCTTCAACCCGAGTAGTGTATTCCTGTAATTCTGTCAGAGAGCCCCGCAACTGCTCCTCCGTAACCACGAGGTCTCGGGTACGCCGGCTGACTCTCTGTTCCAGTTCCTTATTGAGCGTGCGGATTTCATTCTGCATCCGAATCCGAAATGAGATGACCGACGTAACGGTTCGGGTTGCGGTCACTGCGATCGTGACCCCCACCAAGCCCGCCAGCAGGATCAAAGCTATGGCAATGAGACGGATAGTAGCGTACTGATATTTGCTGTGCTCGCTCTCCGCTCTGCACTGTTCAAGCTGAAATCCCAGGAAGGCATCCCAAGCCAGGTGGTACCTGAAAAGTGCAGGCGTAGTTTCCTGAACCATGAGTTCCTGAGCGGCTTCGCGGGCGTTGTTGGCGAGCAGCAGCTGCAGCGCACGTTGATAACTGCCAACATAGGAAGCTCTGTTCTCTTCCACCGCTTGGAGAAGCTTCTTCTCTTGGTCAGAGACACAAAGGTGCTCAATGCGTGCAATTGCAGATGATATCTTGTTGCTGTTTTCGGCCCTTCGTGCCAGTAGTGGACCGGCTGCCTCTTTGTCCTTCACCAGGAAAAGTTGCATGGTGATTCGGCTATTCTCGCTGGAACACCGCAGGCCCTCTTGCGCCAGTTGCAGCTTCTCCAATCTCGCGTTCAATGTTTCTTGCAAGCTCGCATACACACGGCCCAGGTGATGGAGCGTGAGATAGCCCATCCCCAGCAATGTAGCGAGCAGAAGGGCGAATGCAATGGCCAGTTTCTTCCCCGTCTGGCGGCTGCTCGGCAAGTTCGGCCACTCTGATGGGCGCGGTCTTTCCGTAGGGGGTGTATGGTGGCTGGCTTCGGCAGGGCTGGTGGTTTGCGGGCTGGGATCAAGCTCCTGGGCGTTCTCGACTCTAGCTTGCCTCACAACCTCGACCGCGGATTGCATCGACTTCTCACGTGTGTTCTGGCGGGCTCACTTTCATCTGCTGACAGTAGTCTGGAAGTTAACCCATTCCGCTAGTACAAAAATCGGCTGGGTGGCCGTTCCGCCACACAGCCGAGGTTGTGGTTGGCCAAACTACGCCAAGACGAACTGAGTGTTCCCTATGCGACTGCGCTGCTTAGATCGCTGGAGATCGTGCTGAACGCGGTGCTGATGCCATTTGCCAGGCCCTTCATGGCGGTGATGGCACCCAGTGCGATCAGAGCAGCCACGAGGGCATACTCGATCAGGTCCTGACCGGATTCGTCGCAAAGCAGGTTCTTCATAGTGGCGATGTACTTCATGCAATATCCCCCGTTGATATGTGGCACCTGAAACTCTGGTATGACTTGAACAACATGACCATAAGCTATGCCGCGCCTGCCTTGATTCCACAATGTTGCGGTCGCTTTCACAAAACCTTCAGCAAGTCGAGTGGTACGAGGCTCAAGTGCGCCTTTCCCCGCTATTTGTGAGGTGGTTTGTGGCACCATGGTAGAGGCACCCGCGCTCGAGATGACGACAAGCGGTATTATGGCTGACAGCTGATAGCTGCCAGGTCCAAGGACGAAATCATGGTTACAGTGCGCCGGGATAAAACTTCGATGATCGCCCTTCGCGCTCACCCCTGGTCATGAAAACGAGAGGCATCGTTTTGCAGGGACTCGACTTTGGGAAAGGTAGGGACGCCGAGCACGGCACTCCACTGCGGTGGTCAAGATTCGACCCCATTGTTGATTCTCGTTCTATCACCGAAGGCAAGGACGTTGCTGGAATGGCGGAATAAAAAGTCCGGCCTTTTCGCGCATTTCAGGACCAAGGAACCAGAGTTTCTCTGCACTTGAGACTACGTGGCGGAGGGAGGTGGATTCGAACTCTTGGTACGGTTTTTTCGAACTACCTCACAACCTCCCCATAATCCAGTCGCTTACGGCGATTGCACCCTCAAGACAAGCACATCCGCAGAAAGCGCGATTCAACGCTGGCGCACGTTGAGAGAAGAACCCCGGAAGTGGGGCACTCCGCATTTTGATTCTCAACCACAGACGATGACTCGCGGATGGTTGGCAAGCCACTTGCCTGTTGTGAGCAGGACACCACGGCCAAGGCCCACTGACTACTAATTGCTGGCTACTGATCGCGGTACAGCCAGCCCGCTACCAGCGAAGCCAGAATGGCCCCGAACCAGAGTTCCAGCATCCACCACAGGGGAAGGACGCGAGGAAACGGAGCCCACGTCGCCATCGCGAAGTTGCTTGGAAAGCCAGCCGCGAATCCCACGAAAAGACCGATCTGCACCGCGGTTTTGGGTCCGGCGCCCTGGGTCGCGCGGGCGGAAGCGTAGAGCCAGGCAATGATGTAGGCGAGCACGAACAGCATCACGATCCACTGACCGACGAAGAAGGGATAGCGCGGCTGCGCCCGCATGGCCCCCGACTGTTGGGCGGCTGCGTAGTGCGGAACCAGTACAGCCAGATTGACTACCATGCTCCAGATGGTCCATACGACGCCTCCGGCCAAGGCGCCCCAGAGTACGCGGCGACCGTTGATAGCTGCCATAACACCACCTCGCGCGAACAGATTTTACCTCAGACCAACAAACCTCGGCTCAACTGTCTGTCCTGAAGTATCACAATTTCATCTCAATCGGCCTGACTCATTGCAGAAGAACCAGCGGGCTAATTAGTGATATTTCTTGCTATAAATCGATAACAAGTTCTTAGCGATCACCTGCTGGATACGTGTCTCGAATCGGTGCAGCGACGCTTTGCAAGTCGTAGAGCGGGAGTAACTCAGTGGTAGAGTCACGGCTTCCCAAGCCGTTGGTCGCAGGTTCGATCCCCGTCTCCCGCTCCAATCCCCACAGGTCTATTACGGTTCGTCGTCGAGCTGCTGCAGCTTACTCTCCGCACTAGCCTTGATCCCATCTTTGCGCTGCTGATTGTCGGTAGTGTCAGACGGCAGCAGTGCCAGCGCCTTCTTGGAGTTCTGCCGTGCCAGATCTCCCTGCCCATCGGCTAAATACACATCGCCCAGGCTGTCATAAACGTTGGGGGAGTTGGGATAGGCCACGGCATTCAGCTTCAAAATCTCGATAGCGCCTTTAACATCCCCTGCCTGCATGTGCTCGTATCCCATGAAGTTGACCAACTGCTCGTCGAACAGAGTGGCCTTGGGATCGTGCTGACGAGCTTGCTCCAGCTGGGCTTCAATCTTCGCCGAGCCGCCCGGCTGGTCGATCGTGTCCAGCACATATATCTCCGGTGGCAGCGCGACAGCCTCGTTCGTGGCCGGAGCCTTGCCCGGCGTTTTGATCAGCGTCGTTACATACCAATCGGTGATCGCCGTCATGAGTTCCGGATGCGCGTGGAAAATGTCGGAGCCATGTCCGCCGTTGGGATAGTGCACCAGCTTCTTGCCGGGATCGGCGGTAAGGCTGTAGAGCCACTGGATCGCAAACGCCGCCGAAGGATAGGGGTCATCGGCGGCGTAGGCAAAGAAGACCGGAGCTGTCTTGTCGCGCCTCAGGTACTGACGTCCGTCGTAATTCGCATTACCCGACAGCAGCACCAGGGAACGCACCTCCGGGTGCCGAATTGCGGCCTGCATCGCATTATTGACTCCGCAACTGGCGCCCCCCAGGCCGATGGCACCACGCTCAACGCCTGGCTGCGACACCAGGTAATCATAGGCAACGTCGATGTCGCCCGGCCACTTCGCCAGCAATTCCGACGTTTGCTGGGGCGTGGCCTTTTCATGAGGCACGCCGGCACTTTCGCCGAAACCACGATAATCGAGCGTGAGGACGTTGATTCCCGCGGCGTTGAGCTGCTGCGCCAGTCCGTCCCAAACTTTTCGGTCGCGATTGCACTGATGCAGCAACAGAACGCCGGGACCAGGCTTGCCCGCGGCAAAATAGGTCGCCTTCAGCTTGGCGCCGTCCTTGGCTGTGAGATCGACCACGCGCTCGGCTGCTGGCGCGATCGATACGGTAATGAGAGTGAAAAGAAGTGATGGAATCGAGTAGCGGGCGAAGGCGTTACGCATGGCAAACCTCGTAAACCGCAATATTCTACAGAGCCGGGTGGAAGTAAACGTGGGACGTCGAATTCTGCTGTGAGGCGCTGGGGGATTGTGACAGACTGCTGCCTCCGCGATCGAATCGCCATGAATGATCCGCGGCAACGATCCTCGTTGTTCGGCTTCGCGCAGCGGCATCTCGCGCAGCGTCGCCAGATTTTCCTGTACTTCTTCGGCTGTGCCCAATTTTTTGCCCAGCCTCGCGAGACGGAACGCCAGCCCATCCTAGACGCCAAGTCGAAATACCTGCCACTCGACGGCGGCCTGCGAAGGGCTTTGCACCGGAACAATCAGCCACTGGGCACGGCGGCCATGCGCTTCGCGCCGCAACTCATCCGGCGGGATGTGCAGCCCGCAGCGGCTAGTGCTCAGGAATCTTTTGGTACCGCTGTCTTCTGTTGTTTAGTAGCGATGCGCGCTTGAAAACGCCACAGCGAAACAATTCGCTTATGGAAAAAATTGATAAAATGCTCCAGCTCAGCACCACCATTGGCACGTAGCCGACCGGAGCATACTTAAACTGAACTATGTTCTCCCCGCGGGCAACAGGGACCGCGCGAAACAGAAAGTTGGCGCCAACAACCTCTGTCCGGCGCCCGTTTACCTTAGCCTTCCAGCTTGGCGCCCAGCGATCGGTTATTAGTAACCACCCATCACGTTCTGCATCGTAGCGGAAGGACAAACTATTGGGGTGATATTCAATCAAATCCACTTGGGCTCGCGATACAGGCTGGACCAATTGA
This sequence comes from uncultured Acidobacteriaceae bacterium, assembly GCA_963821995.1. Taxonomy (GTDB): domain Bacteria; phylum Acidobacteriota; class Terriglobia; order Terriglobales; family Acidobacteriaceae; genus Bog-257. Next base: position 262,510 of record CAWGFZ010000002.1, read on the forward strand.
ATCCATTGGTCATTCTCTGCCTGGGACCGAGATACCGTCAGGTCAGAAGACTTCAGCATGTCCGCCACCGTGTGGAGTACCAGGGGCGGAACACCAAGTGAGTGGCTGGCCTTCACGTAAGCGGCAAAGCTGCCGGCGGTCGGTTGTACCCATACCGGGTGGTCCGAAAACCAGATCCGTTGCGACCCAACCACAAGCTGGCTCAGAACCGGATCGTGGACATACGCAGGAAAGAACTGATTTCTCAGCCCGGTATCGCCGGTAAATGCTTCTTGCTTGACCACAATATTACGAACGTCGTCCTCATATGCGCCCAACTCAGCGGAAGGATAAAGGGTGCGGGTAAAACCATTAGGAGTCAAATCCAAACTCTGAACATGCCTCGCCTTTATCAAGTTCCACCAAGAAAGATATTCGGCAGAGTATATGGTCTTTCGCGAGGCATGGAGCGTCGAACCCGCATCTACAATAGCTATCAGAACTAACGCAACCGGCAGCAATTTACCGGAGATCATATGCTTCGCCCACAGGAATAAGACCACAACCACAGAAAGCCACAAAACGGCAAATAGTATGGTCGGGTTCCTGGGGTTGAAGTGGAGGGTGTTGGGGACGCGCAATATCCAGACATAAGCCAAGCCGGCTGCGATAGCAACGCAGAGCCCGGCAGCAAGAAACCGCCGCCGCTCTCGCCAGTGCTGAGCTAGGCGAGCTATGTCCAAATTTCGCGCTCCCACGGCAGCAAGAACGCAGCACCCCAAAATCCCATAGGCGCTGAACAGCGAGGAGTGACGAAAATAGCGCGTAGGGGGTACCAGAGCATAGAGCCAACCCCGAACGGGCGAGTGAATACCTACCGCGCAAGCAAAAGACAACAGCACGATCAGTCCAAGCCACAGCCGCCACTTAGTCAACTTAGTCAGCGCCATCGCGGCCAGCGAGACAACCAACACCCCCATATAAATGTTGCACATGGAAATGTCGGATTCTGGCCAAATGCCCTGCCCCGGCCAGTTCAGAAGATACAGATAGGGACTCGCAAACGTGCCCAAAGCTTGAGGAGGCAAAACCTCTTCTGTGAGGGCGCGATGCCGGTCGAGAGCGGCGGTGCGGAAGCTATACCCTTTAGCGAACTTCACTAACGCAAGGTAGGAGGGACTCATAATCGCGGCCCCTATAATGCCCAGCAAGCATAGGCCGGCAAGGGAAAACAGCGCCAGCTTTTTTTGCTCGGCAGGCGAGTAAGCTTCGAGCTCATCGGGCGTGAGCCATATCCTGCCAATTGCCCACAACACCAGAAACATGGGATCCAGGATAACTAGAGCAGGGTAGCCCCCCAGTCCCGACAATCCCCATAGCACGCCAGTTTGGACCATGGTCCAATAAGATCTGCGGACAATGGCTTCGTCAAATCGCCACACGATCCATGGTATGTAGGAAAAGACATATAGGAAGCTCATGTGCTGAGCATGTCCCGTGTAATATCCACAAGCCACGAAGCCGAGCGCGGCGATGAGTCCGCCCCAAGGCGGACACTTGAGATGCCGGCATAAGAGCAGCATCCCCAGACCGCCAAATATCCAGGCTGTCATCCAGTAGACTATGTATCCGGTGAGTGAGTCCTTAAATACTATGGCAAAGAGCAGGAGAATCGGGGAAACTGCGCCCTCTTGTGGATCAGCAAAGTCAGGCGTCCCACCATTCATCCACGGGTTCCATAGAAACAGCTTCCCGGCTTTGGCGTGGTCGGCGACTAGAGAAAAAAGAGGGCCATAGTAGTTACTTCCCGCCCATGCCGGCGCCGCCCTGCCAATAAGCAGTGGCCAGTTCCCGGCCAGTACCACGACAGCAATCACGCAGGCGGCAAGCAACCAAGAATATCGATTGTATGTTGTTGTCTCGGCCATACTTGAGGATTATTTATTATTTCCGGAGCCCGCTAGACTTCGACCACCGCTCCCCATCCGGGGCGTTCCGTGGCGCTAGGGATCCATCCTGAATGCCATGCTCGCAGCCTTTGATTGCATTGAAAACATTCTGCGGGAGAGATCTCGGGAAACAATTCAGTACCACGTCGGACCTCAGGCTGAGACGCCGGTTCATGATCGCAGATTGTGCTCTGTGGGAGCAACGGTCATCTATGGAGAGTATATCTTGCGTGCCAAACCCGCGATCAGAAACAGCACCAGCGTTCCCCAGCTCACAATTAAGGATGGCAGCCACCCGCGCGGACGATATCTAAACTTTACTGTGTTCATACCTGCATCGACTGGCACCGCGCGAAACAGGAAGTCAGCCCCGTAGACAGGTGCAGGCTTGCCATTGATTTCCACCGTCCAGCCCGGCGCCCATCGGTCCGTAACCATCAACCATCCCTGGTTAGGAGCATCGAAACGAAACTCAAGCGCATTGGGCCGATAGCTTACGAGATCGATCTTCGCTATCGACGCAGATCCCACGCGGGACAAACTGGCAGCGATCTGGTCCGCGCCGGGGTCCTGGACCGATGCTGCCGGCTTATCGAACATCGAATACATCTGCTCCGGCGTGTGCACGATCAGTGTGGGGCGCTTGTCTCTCTCCAAAGCGTCCTTAAACTGAGCGTAGGCTGCGTCGGTGGGCGCTAATTGTGCAGCTTCTTCCGAGAACCAGATGCGGTTCTCGCCCAGCGCAAAGCTCGGCAGGATCGGATCGCCGTTGAGACGCCTGTTTTGGACGTGGCGCGGGGGGAAAAGTTCGAAACGATTCGACATGGGCGCGAAGCTGTCAAGAACCGGAACTTTCACGACCACGTTGCGATTATTGGGATAACCCGACCAGGGAAATTCTTCGGGCACGTGAAGCTGGCGGTATAGTCCGCGAGAGGTCAGGTCCAAACTCGCCACGTGCTTCTGGTTCATCAACTGCCACCACACGCGCAGGCCCGGAGTGTACATCAGGGGGGCTGACACCAAAATGGCCATAGCGGCATCGAGCACGGCGACGGCAACCAGCATCTGCGCACAACGCCGCAGGGTCACGACCCGCAGAGCCAGAAGCAGCGCACACAGCGCGACCCCAAGCCAAGCTATGAATAGATGAAGGACGGCCAGGTGGAACCGGAACGGCGGCTCCGCAAACCGGTGCACCAAAACGCCGAAGGCCATGAAGGCGGCAATTGCCCCTATTACACTTAAGACTAGAAACTTCTTGACCTCCAGCTCTCTTCCATCTGCATCTTGCTCGAAGTCGCGAGCCGCCAATGCGGCCAGCAGACACAACAGGAAAATGCTATAGGCAGTAAACAATGACGCGTTGCGAAAGTACCGGGTAGGCGGAACGAAGTCATAGAGCCAGCCGCGAAGCGGAAGTTGGTTTCCCAGCGAAGCGCAAAGGAAAAACGCGGTCACCCCCCCCAGCCACCACCGCCATCGCGACCGGCGCAGAAGAGCCAGGAGCCCCAGCATCGTGACGACTGCACCGCAGTAGATGCCAGTCATCGAGGTGTCGCTTTCCGGCCACAGGGCGTGGGGCAGGCCGGGGAAGTTGAGAACCGAAAGGTAGGGACTGGCTAAGGTGCTGATCGCTCCCACCGGCAGAATTCCAGAGCTGATGGCTTCGATTCGCGATCTCACGCCTACGCGATCGCTGTATCCATGACGTTCAATTAAGGCAGCCCGGTAAGGAGCAAAGAAGATCAGTCCGCTAATAGTCCCGACGAGCAGCAGAGTTGCACCGGCCCACAGGATACGCCGTCCACTCTTTTCCCGGGTGTGCGATGGCGACGCGGTGGCGTCGTCATGGAAGAAGACTCTTCCCACTGCCCACAGCCCCAGGAACCCTGGCGTCAGAATCGTGAACATTGGGTAGCCCCCTACAGCGGACAAGCCATAGAGCACACCCGCTTCGATTGCGCTCCAATAGCGCTTTCGCAAGAGAGCATCATCGAAGCGCCAGCAAATCCAAGGCAGACACGCCAGGCTGAATAGAGACGTGATGTGTTGCGCATGCCCGAAAAAGAAACCGCATGCGACAAAGCCCAGCGCCGCGATCACTGCTCCCCAGGGTGGGCAGCGCAGGTGCCTGGCCAATACCATCATGCCCAGCCCGGCAGCAATCCAAATCAGCATCCAATAGACGATGTAGAGAGTTTGGGGCTGCGGAAACAGCGCCGCCGTAAGCAACAGGAGCGGAGAAATCGCCCCTATCTCCGGCTCCGCGAAGTCTGGCGTGCCACCCGAAGTCCACGGGTCCCACATCAGCAGCCGGTGCGCTCGAATGTGATCGGAAATTAGGGAAAACACCGGACCGAAGAAGTCCGCGGAATCCCACCTGGGAACCGCTTTGCCGCTCAGCAATTCGAGATTGGACAGGAGCAAAACCAGCACCAACAAACCCGCAAGCCATAGCCAAGCGCGGTTCCGAGGCTTATCCGCGGGGCTGGGCGGTTCAATCCTGGGAGTTGGGCTCTGTATTGTAGCTAGCGGATTGGCCAATGGACATGAACTCTGTGATCGAGATCCTGCGCCGCTGAGGGAGATCTGCGGCAGGATGCCGAACTTCGGTAATACAGCAATGATACAACAGGATTGTTGCCAGCCACAGGCTGACGGGACCATCGACGGCATTCATGGTGAGAAAGGAAGAACATCAGTTAAAATTGAGCCATCTGGTCATAGGCATGCCGTCTGTATTCATCCGCTAGCGAGTGCCGCTGGCGCTCAGTGTCAAGCGAAACCTTGGAATGAACTATACCTGGGACGAGCAACTTCACCTATTCCATCGGGCGACATTTAATGAGTTCGCGTACTCAGATGGGGAAATGGCGGAGGCGTATCTTCTTACCGTCGTTTCGCAGGCGAAGGACCGCCGTACATTTTCTCCTGAGTTAGCTGGCGCCATTAAGGATTGGCCCAGCGAATATCATCTCAGCCGCGCCCGCCATTGCCTGGTGCGTCCGCTGGGCATCCGTGCGGGCGACAAGGTCCTGGAGCTGGGATGTGGCTGCGGAGCCGTCACGCGCTACCTGGGCGAAATGGGCGCCAACGTGGTCGCGGTCGAAGGCAGCCTGACTCGGGCTCGGGTGGCGGCGGAGCGCAGCCGCGAGCTGCCCAATGTTCGCGTCGTGGTGGACGATCTCTTACGTTTTGACAGCGAAGATAAGTTTGACTGGGTGCTGCTGATCGGCGTTCTGGAATACGCTGCTATGTTCTCCCCCGGCCAGAATCCTTTTCAGGATTATTTGCGCTCCGTGTCTCGGTTCCGCGCTGCCGGAGGGCGGGTCGTCGTCGCCATCGAGAACAAACTGGGGCTGAAGTACTTCAACGGATGCGGCGAGGACCATGTCGGAGTTCCCTACTTCGGGATCCAGGACATGTATGGCGCACGCACCCCGCGTACCTTCGGACGCCAGGAACTCGTCGCCCAATTAGCCGCGGCCGGCATGCCCAGCACCTACTTTTACTACCCATTTCCGGATTACAAGTTGCCGTCCGTGGTGCTGGCGGAAGACGCCTTGACGGACGCGCACTTCGATGCGATCGATTTGATCGTTCGCTCCCAGGCCCGCGATTACTCGGGCTCTCCCTACCGCGGCTTCGACGAAGCGCTCGCTTTCGCGGCGGTGGCGGAGAACGGGCTGCTGGGCGACCTCAGTAACTCTTTCCTGGTCGTAGCCGCCCCCGAAGGCGAGCTGGCGGTGCCGGCAGGCGAGCTGGCGATGGCCTTTTCGTACTATCGCGCGCCGCAGTTTGCTACCCAAACCAGATTTGTCCGTGACGGCCCACAAATCAAAGTTTTGAAGGAGCACTTGCTCCCCGCGAATGGCGACCGTTCGATCGTCCTGGAAGGCACGACGATCAACCATCGTCTGCCAGAATCCGACTACCGGCCGGGCCGCCAGATTACCTGGAGGCTGCTCCGGGCCAGGGCGCAATCTGGCGAGCTGAAACCTGTGGTCGAGGCGTTGCGACCATGGATGGAATACCTGTTGCGGCACGCCCGCGTTGGCGCCGCCGACATCGCTGACTTCACGGGGCAGCTCCCGTCGCTCACTTCCTATGTGGTTCCCGGTGACTTCCTGGACTGTACTCCTTTCAATGTGCTTGAGTCGGGCAAAGAATTCGCTGCCATCGACTTGGAATGGTGCGCTGACAGGGATGTACCTCTCGGATGGGTGGTGACGCGCGGAGTACTTTGGTCGCTGACTTCCGGCATGCCCATCGCCGACCACCTGCCGTCCGCCATCGCCGTCATTGAAGCACTCTGCCAGGAGTTTAAGTTCAGCGTTTCGGAGTCAAGCCTGCACGCCTGGCTGCAACAGGAAGCCGACTTTCAGACGGCGGCCACGGGCCGGCTCCACTCGGTAATTCCTACCGACAAAACATCGAGTGGCATGCTCTCGATGGTGACGGAGATCGCCAGCCTGCAGCAGGCAGTGGCTACCCAAGACGGTCAGTTGGCAGCGCGGCAGGAACAAATCGACACTCTTACCCGAGGCGTGACCGCAAGGGACCAGCAGATTGCCATGCTCCAGCATGAGGTCACGGCGCGAGACCGACAGATCGTCCGAGAGGCAGAGCAGGCCCAGGCTCGCATAGCAGCCTTAAAGGCAAGGCTATCGTCGGCCAACACCAAGCTAGGCTCTTTGTCGTGGAAGATCACCAAGCCATTGCGCAGCCTGAGCTCGGCGTTCCCGAGGCCCGCCAAACTTTTCCAGAAAGGCTTGCAGGTTGCGTACTGGGCATTGACGCTGCAATTGCCACGCCGGTTGCGGCAACGCAAAGTGGCGCGCCTGCTCTTGGATAGCGGCATCTTCGATCCCGCGTTCTACCTGGCAGAATACCCCGATGTGGCGGATGCCGGGGTCAACCCTCTGCTTCACTATCTGGCTTGCGGCGCGCGCGAGGGGCGCAAGCCTAATCCGTATTTCGATGCGGCCTATTACGTGCAGAACAATCCGGATGTGGCGGCTAGCGGCGCCGACCCACTGGTGCATTATCTGCTCGAAGGTTTCAGGGAAGGCCGCGAACCGGGCCCCAAGTTCAGCGGCCGGCTCTATCTCGCACAGAATCCCGATGTGGCCGCGAGTGGGATGAACCCACTGGCTCATTTCCTGAAGTACGGGGCCGGCGAAGGGCGCAGAATTCCGCCGCCGCAGCCGTGCACGCCCGCTCCCAGCGATCCCTCTAAGCGCGCCGCACTCCTTGTGCGAGCTCGCGACGGCGCTCGCAGAATACTGGTCATCGATGAATGCGTCCCTGCCCCAGACATGGATTCGGGGTCGGTTCGGATGTTCGGCCTGCTGCGATTGCTTGCCGGCTTCGGATTCCCTGTTACCTTCGCCTCGAACAGGCTGGAAAACGACAAGAGACATATCGAAGCACTGAAGACGCTTGCCATAGCGGTGTTAGTGGGCTACGCAGAAATTCGCGCCCATCTCCAACAGCGGGGCAGCGGCTACAGCGTGGTAGTGCTCTCCCGGCCAGAGACCGCCGCTACCTATCTTCCTCCCGTCCGTGCCTACGCGCCCTATGCTGAGGTGATTTATGACAGCGTGGACCTGCACCACGTACGGTATCGCCGGGCCGCCGAGCTGAGTGGCGATCCGCACCAGGCGAAAGTGGCAGCATCGTACTTGCAACTGGAGACGCTGGGATTCACCCTCACCGACAAGGCCTTGGCCATAACCGAGACTGAAAAACAGATGATCTTGCAGACCTGGCCGGAGACCGTGGTCGAGGTCGTTCCTAATGTTCATTCCATCCGGATTTCGTCCACGCCCTGGCGCTTGCGAAAAGGTTTAGTTTTCATCGGGGGGTACGATCACGAACCCAACGTTGACGCGGTGGTGTGGTTTGTGCGGGAGATCTTTCCCCAGGTCCTCGAGCAGATTCCGGATGTACGCTTTACCATTCTCGGCAGCAAGGCGCCGGAGTGCATAAGGCAGTTGGCTGGCGCCAACGTCGACGTCGTGGGATGGGTCCCCGATCCAGACCCGCATTTCGAGGCAAGCAGGATTTTTGTCGCCCCGTTGCGCTATGGCGCCGGAATGAAAGGCAAGGTGGGCCAAGCCATGAGCTTGGGGTTGCCCGTGGTTACCACCCCCGTTGGGGCGGAAGGGATGCAACTGGTCGACGGCGTGCATGCCCTGATCGCGGAAGACGCTGGCGCGTTTGCCGCGGCCGTGGTTCGCCTCTATAACGATGAGGCGCTGTGGACTTCTCTCCAGCGGGCCGCCGCGCTGCATATCGAGAGAAATTTTTCGGAGGATGCGGTCCGCAAGATTCTAGAGCGGGTGTTGGCCAGCGAGGTGGCTTCCACTACGGTGGCTTCGGCATGAACACACAAGGCAGGGTCCTGGTCGTCGGGATTGTGCTGGCCGATGTCGCGAATCTCGCCGACAGCATTGCACAGAGCCTCGCTGCCAGCGCGGAATGGACGGTGGAGCAGCAATGGGTCGCCATCGGCCAGAGCCGCCCAGCGCTGCCGGTAGTGGAAGCGCTGTCCTCGGGCGAACCGAAGTTCGTCATCCTGAATCGAGTGCTGGGCAGGGCCAACCTTGGCGACTATAACTACGTGATCGTTACCGACGACGACATCGAACTGCCGGCATTTTTCCTTGACCGCTATCTGGCGTGCGTGGGCAAGTACGACTTTGCCCTGGCGCAGCCCGCCCGGACGCATGATAGCTACATCGATCACCGATTCGTGGAGCAGTTGGACGGTATTACCGCTCGTCAGACGCGCTACGTCGAAATCGGCCCCCTCTTCTCGGTGCGGACCGATGCCTTGCCACTCTTGAAGCCCTTTGATGTCACCTCGCCCATGGGTTGGGGATACGACTTCACCTGGCCGCTGGCGATGGACGCCGCGAACCTGAAAATGGGTATCGTGGATGCGCTTCCGGTCAGCCATAAATTGCGCAAGCCAGTTGCCAACTACGTCCACGCGGAGGCCGACGTGCAGATGAAGAAGTATTTGGCCGCCCGCCCTCACTTAACACCTGAACAGGCGTTCTACATTGTGGAGTCGTTTGCCTAGATGTCCATTACAGTGAAACCCGTGGGGTGTAGCGTTCTGGTTTGCACTTACAACCGCGCGGTTCTGCTGCGCAACACCCTGGAAAGCCTCTGCCGGCAGACGCTGAATGCGGGCCAATTCGAGGTCATCGTGCTGGACGACGGGTCGACGGATGACACCCGCGAGGTCGCCATCGGCTTCGAATCGCGCCTGCGCCTCCGTTATGCCTATCAGCGCAATTCTGGTTTGGCCAGCGCTCGCAACCATGCTCTGTTTTTGTCCCAGGGAGAGATCGTTCTCCTGCTCGACGATGACGATGTTGCCAGCCCGGAGCTTCTGCAAGAGCACGGCAAGGTCCATCGCGCCTATCCCCAGGACAACTTTGCGGTCCTGGGTTACACCGCGCTCGCGCCGGAAGTGGCCGCTGACCCGGTTATGCACTTCGCCACCCGGGTTGGCCGCTTCTTATTTTCGTATGTCGATATTCAGCATGGGCAGGTCCTTGGGTTTTCCTACTTCTGGGGAGGCCGTTCTTCCTGCAAGCGGAGGTTTCTCTTGCAGCATGGAATTTTCAACCCCGTATTCCGATTCGGGTGTGAGGACATCGAGCTGGCGTATCGCTTACACAAGCATGATTTTCGCGTCGTGTACAACGCCCGCGCGGTCACGACCATGACCCGGCCATATTCCTTCGACCAATTTTGTGAGCGGCTGATCAAACAAGGCCGTTCCAACTTCGTATTTAGCCGGCTTCATGGCGATCCCGAGGTGCGAGCCTGGACCGAAGTTGACGATATTAAGAAATGGCAGAAGCTGGAACCGCTGTACCAGATCTTTCGCAAGTCAGGCAGAGAACTAGACGCAGTGGTTCGCTGCAAGCAGCAGATCGGCATGGTCAGGGAAGAAGATTGGCAAATGCTGCACGAAGCCTTTGGGGTGGCATTCCGCGCCAGCAAGATCAAAGGCATGGCAGAGGCAGCCCATGGAAAGGATGTCGCAGAGGCATGAGGAGGCGCTCTGTGATCATGCTTCCTGCAGCCGCTGCTTGGTTCTAATGCTTCTTATTTGCAAAGGCGGTAAAACCCAAGCAGCTTGGGAACGTTGCGACCTGTGGCACAGCAGCGCCCTGTGCCTGGGGTTCAGGTCTTGCTCCAGGTCGATGATTGCCGCGACACCGTCCTTGGCGCAGAACATCCATCCGGACTCAGGCCCATCTGCCTACGATGCGGCGCTTCTTACGGAGACCAGCGCCCGCTCGTTTTTCAATCTGCTAAAATTTCCAAGGCGACTTCTGCTAAAATTTCCGGCGACTAACGTGATCTGAAAGGAGTTCCATGAAGGCCTCCGCGCTGGTTTGTGTTTTGGCGATGACCCTGAGTTCTGCTGCCTTCGCCCAGAAGGTGAGCGTGGAATACGCGCATGGTGTCGACTTCTCGAAGTACAAGACTTATGCGTGGGGCCACAATAAAGGCGAGTTGCCCGATAAGCTCGAAGACCAGCACATCAAGGATCAGCTGAACGCCGTACTGCAGTCGAAAGGCCTGACCTTGGCGTCATCCGCCAAGCCGGACCTGATCGTTGCCTATCAGGCCACAGTGGAGCAAGGTCCGAAACAAGTCGATACCTATTACGACAGTAGTTTCGGCTGGGGCTGGGGTCCCGGCTGGGGATGGGGTTGGGGTCCCGGTTGGGGTTTTGGCTGGGGAGACATGGGCCCCGGCTATGCGGTGAGCACGATGAGGGAAATCCAGACCGGCGATCTATTGGTGGACATGATGAATCCTGCAACCAAAACGGTGGTCTTTCGCGGTTATGCGAGCGGCGCATTCCATAACGATCCCATCAAAGAAGACAAGCTGATGAGCAAAGCCATCGACAAAATGTTCAAGCACTTCCCGCCCAAAGAGAAAAAATGAGCTGATTTTTCGTCAGCGCGATCCGAGCAGAACGGCGATATTGCGGAGTGTGTATAGTTCGATCCTAAACGGTCGCGCGGCCCATCCAGTCCAACTCTAAGTTGGCAATAGATGAGACGGTAACCTTTTCCATGGACGTATCTTACCATGAGTAAGCCAACTTGGGCCGCTCGTAGCGCCATCTGTTCGTCCGCCGCCGCAGTCTTCATTGGGTCACTGGATCGATCACCTCGACAAAGGGAAATCGATGGAAGTCGGTGTCCCGGGTGCAAATCCGGCGAATGCCATGTTCGCGCATGAGGATAGCAGTATGGGAGTCATGGAGGAGGTTGCCGGCCAGGTGAGGAAGCTCCGCAAAAACTTGTCCGGCCACTTCGGCGTGCCGTGAGGTGGGGACAAGCACAGCCAATCCCGGCGACTCGAGCAGGTTCGAAACGAATTCCCAGGATTGCTGTATGCTCCATGGCTGTCTCATCACCCGTGGATGAGTGGTCACTCGCAGAAACTCGTACAGGACCGGCCAACTGGTGTACCAGGCCTCTGGCCTGCGGCGTTGGTGCTCAAGCCACGCGCGCGCCGCGGCATGGAATGGAGAATCGGCGTCGGCAGCATAGACCAGGACATTGGTATCGACGAGGACCAATGCCTATCTGCCTTCCATCGCCTGGTACAACGCGTCCCGATCTGCAATATCAACCAGAGCGCCGCCGCTGTGGAAGACCGGCAAGGGCGGTAAATCGGCGGTCTTCTTCTGCGCCCGGAACAGGTTACGTAATGCCGTCTCCACCAGTTCCGACATGGTCCGCCCTTGCCGCGCGGCCTCGCGCTTGAGCTGGGCCATGACGGTATCGTCCACGTTGAGGGTTGTCTTCATATGGAAAACCATATCACTGATATGGGTAGATGGTCAATCGCAAAGGGAGACGGATGGTCGCGACGAGGAGTCAAAGGCGGATTCCCCTGGGGACCTTTGTGGGTGTTCAATTCCGCTTTAGGCACGCGATAAGAGCAATGGCGACTTGACCAGCAGCAAAGAGAACTAAAGCCCAAGTCGCCCATTTCAGCCAGTTTGTCGAGTTAGCCAGCTTTTGAGTTGCATCACTCAGTGCTTTTGCGTTCTTTTCGTTTTGTTTACTCGCCTCATCGTTGCTGGCGATGAGTTTTTCAGTGAGATCGTTTGCCCGAGCGCTCAAGTGAATCTGTTGTTTTGTGAGCTCGTGTGCTTCGATCTCGAGCTTGGCGTTGCCAAGTGCAATTTGTTTCTCCCAAACATCCTTATCGTGTCTATGAACGTCTCCAGCACGCTCAAACAGTTTCTCGGCTCGAAGGTTCCATTCATTTTCATCCACGCTCATTCGTCACCGCCATTGTGATGTCATCTTCCGAAGCGGCTGCTTGCCGCCCAACCGCAAGGCCGCCGCGCATCATGGCTTTAGCCAAACCGCCGCTGCGGCTGAATTGCCACGCCGGGTACCCCACCCTTGTCGTCTTAGCGAGAGGGTGGGGACGCCGAGTCGCAGGACGCTTAGGAGTCTTCCACCACGGCGGATTCAAGCAGGTCGCGCTTGATGTTGGGTATTCCCTTCACGTAACGCTTCATGTCATTCAGCAGGTAGACGCGGGGCAAAACGGCCGCGGTAAGCGCTTCGCTGCTGATGAGCTTTTCGAAACCCTCACCTCGCCATCCCTCCCGGTGACGAAAAGAAGCTACTGCCGAGAGCACGGTCCATACGAGTTGAGTAAGGTATAGTCGTTTTGCCGCCTCCTCCACACGAGCTCGATAGAAGTCACGACGGTCGGGGGTTATCAGGTCAGTACCGTGCTGGATGAGCTCTTGGAACACGCTAAAATCCTGGTTAACTTCCAGGAAATTCCGTTCAACAACAAAGCTCGCCGCCCGCGACTTGAGGTGTGACGCCTCTGATTCTGAGACCCAATTCCATTGCGGCGTGGAATTCAGGAGAAGCTCCGCAATGTCAGTCTGACCTGGGCCCTTCTTGATGTGAACTGACGGTCGCCGAGAGTGGGAGCCGTTTGCCGGCACGCCAGAACCCGAGCCTCGACCGGAGCCTTGTTTTGAGTCGCCGTCGTTTCCGTCCGTTTCGCCTGTTTCAGTACCGTTCTTAACCGGGCGGTAAGTCTTAACGCGTAAGAACTCCTGGTATTTCTTAATTTGTTCAACTACGTATTCAGCTTCGCTCTTGCTCGACACCGACTGGTGGTTCTCAACATAATCTGCGAGTTCCTGCGGCATTTTTTCGTAGAACTCGCTCGCCCAACGATTCCAAGGCAGGTCGGTTCCATCCGGCAGCACCAAGCTTGTGCGCGTCAGATTGGCGCTCACGGCCAGTGAATGGCTCGGCTCCACATAAATCACTGCATGGTTATACCCCGCCACAATTCCGAATTTCTGCAGCAGAGGAATCGCTGCATCGTGCGATGTGAAATCGAACAGTTCGTTACGGAATAGCGCAGCGACATGGCCCTGTTTCTTCGTGCCGCTAAACGCGCTGTAGTAGGGCCTCTTGCGGTAGAGTTCAACGCTGCGATTCTCGTCGAGTACCCACCAATAAGCCCTTGCATCAGAAAGTTCAACGTACCCCTTTTCGAGTTTGAACTCCTCCAAAACTGTTGAATAACCCTCAATCGTTCTTGTGTGCGGTTTCCCATCAACAAGGGCAAGGCTAGAGCGAAGGCTGATTCCATGTGGGATCTGGTAGAACTGCTTGTTTGCCACGTGCTGAAACCAGTAGTCCCGATGTGTGACCTCTCTGCTGTCGGGCGCTAGCGTGGTGTCGTGTTGCAGTTCCTTTCCAAGGAGTACAACCATCGTTCCGTGGTCGGAGATGATGGGCGATCGGTAGTCCTCCGAGTCCTCTATTTGCGCGAGGTCCAGATAATCCGGGTACGTGCCATCCGGCATGGGAAATTGTTCGAGACCATACTGATCCGTCTTCGGGTCGTGCACGATTCGGACAATGTACCCCCTCCCCCTCTTCCATGACCGGATTTCAACGCCATAAGGGTTCCAAGCAGCCGTTGAGATTTTCGCCCCGACCCCGAAATTCTCCTCGATTGACTGACGCTTTCCTGACTCGGCGAGTGTGTTGAAGTAGCGCCGCAGTTCTACGAGGTCCATGCCGATGCCGTTGTCGCAGAATGCTGCCTTTCGCACTCCCTCAGACTTCAGGAATAACGGATCCGCGCAAACCTCGACCTGACCTTGAAAGGATGTGTCGTCTGGGTTTTCCTTCTTGTAGGCTTCAATTGCCTCGAAGGCATTGATGAGAAGTTCTCTGACTTGCTTGAGAGGACCCACCTCAGTTCCGAGGCGGTGCACCATGAAAGAGACGCCCTTTGGTGTGGACGTCATCGGTGTAACGTTCATTTGTAACTCCTCAGTGCCTCTGGTCTCGAAAGACGGAGACAGCATGGAATTGCAAGAGCCTTCCGGGTCCGTACTGCAACGCTTCGGGTCCTTGCTACGTACAGAATACACCGCGGGACAACAAAGGAAAAGGGGCGACATTTTCTCGCCCCTCGGAGCCCTCGCTCAGAGTTGCTAACTTTGAACTGCTTATAGCGTTGCTGATTTCGTCGTTATCAACTCCTTTACCCGTTCCACGAACGCCTCCACCTTCACCGACCCTTCCGCCTTCTCCTGGCCGCGGACACGCACGTTCACCTCGCCCGCCTCGGCTTCTTTGTCGCCTACGACGAGTTGGAATGGCACCTTCTGCATTGCGTGCTCGCGGATTTTGGCGTTCATTTTTTCGTTGCGCAGATCGACATGCACGCGCACTCCGGCGGCTTTCAGCTTCTCGCCGACTTCGTTGGCGTAGGCGTGGTGCTTTTCGCCGATGGGGATGACGACCACCTGCGTCGGCGATAGCCACACAGGGAACGCTCCCGCGTAGTGCTCGATGAGCACGCCGAAGAAGCGCTCTTCGGAGCCGTAGAGTGCGCGGTGCACCATCAGCGGCTGATGGCGCTTGCCGTCCTCGCCGACGTATTCCAACCCGAACCGCTCCGGCAAATTGAAGTCGAATTGCACAGTGGAGAGCTGCCACAAGCGGCCAATCGCGTCGACCAGCTTGATATCGATCTTGGGCCCGTAAAACGCCGCTTCGCCGGGGATGAGTTTGTACGGGATGTTGCGGCGTTCGAGAACGTTCTTGAGCGAAGTCTCGGCCAGTACCCACTGCTCTTCGCTGCCGATAAAGTTCTTGCGATCGTTGGGGTCCCAGGTGGAAAGCTCGACCTGATATTGCTCGAAGCCGTAGGTGTGCAGCGTGGCGAGGGCGAAATCCATGCAACCGCTGATCTCGTCTTCAATCTGTTCGGGCATGCAGAAGATGTGCGCGTCGTCCTGGGTGAAGCCGCGCACGCGCAGCAGGCCGTGCATCACGCCGGAACGCTCGTACCGATAAACCGTCCCTAGCTCGCCCAGCCGTACGGGAAGATCGCGATACGACTTCAGCGAGTCCTTGTAGATGAGGATGTGGAACGGACAGTTCATCGGCTTCATGCGATAATCGGCGTCGTCCAGTTCCATGGGCGTGAACATGTTGTCGGCGTAGTAGCCCTCGTGGCCCGAGGTCTTCCACAGATCGACGCGCGCCACGTGCGGCGTGGAGACTAGCGAGTAGCCGCGCTTCAGGTACTCATTGCGCATCCAGTCTTCCATCTCTTTGCGGATGAGGCCGCCCTTGGGATGCCAGAAGATGAGCCCCGGCCCGGCCAGCTCCTGAATGGAGAACAGGTCGAGCTGCTTGCCGATCACGCGATGGTCGCGCTTCTTGGCTTCCTCCAGCTTATGCAGATAGTCGTCGAGATCTTTCTTCGAGAAAAACGACGTGCCGTAGATGCGCTGGAGTTGCGGGTTCTTCTCGTCGCCGAGCCAATACGCGCCGGCGATGCTGAGCAGCTTGAACGCCTTGATGCGCCCGGTGGACGGGATGTGCGGCCCGCGGCAGAAGTCGGTAAACTTACCCGTCTTGTAGATGGAGATTTTCTCGTCGGGCGCGGTGAACTGCTCGATGAAGTGGCACTTCATGAAGTCGCCTTCCGACTGGAAGCGCTCGAGGCCTTCCTGGCGCGGCAGAAATTCGCGCGCGTAGGGCAGGTCCTGCTTCACCAGCTCCTGCATCTTCTTTTCGATGGCCTCGAGGTCTTCCGGCGTGAACGGCTTCTCGCGATAGAAATCGTAGAAGAAGCCGGATTC
Organism: uncultured Acidobacteriaceae bacterium; assembly: GCA_963821995.1. Lineage (GTDB taxonomy): Bacteria > Acidobacteriota > Terriglobia > Terriglobales > Acidobacteriaceae > Bog-257. The sequence goes on from CAWGFZ010000002.1 coordinate 278,650, forward strand.
GGTTGCCGGGCCGTGGCCGAGCTTGGTCTCCGGAAACAGTTCCAGCACCGCGGCAGCCATCAAGTGCGCCGAAGAATGGCGATAGACCTCGAGCGCTTCAGGATCGCGATCGGTGAGGATACGCAATTCCGCATCCTGCTCCAGCGGGCGCGCGAGATCGACCAGTTGCGCGTTGTTCTTCGCGGGCGCAGCCGCCGCGCCAGTGCCCTCAGCAGGAGGATGATGACCGTTGCCGCTGCCATTCGGCGAAATCGGTTTGATCTGCGCGGCCAGCGCGGCGTCGGCCAGGCGCGGACTGATGCTCCTGGCGATGTCGAGGGCGGAGGTCCCGCGGGGCACGTCTTTGACGCTGCCGTCGGGCAATTTCACATGAATCGTTTCAGCCATGATGATGAACCTATGAGCAGCCTGCGGCTGCGGACCACAAAGTCTTGAGTTTATCGGAGTGAAAACAAGGGAGCAATCGCGGAGCTACAGGGATGTTCGCCGCCAGCAGGAATGAAGCTCCGCGGCCGGGCGGTATATGAGATGAGCGGAAATCGAAATTCTGGAAAAGGCGGTCATATTCGTTTTGCTAGTACTCATGATGCCACAAAAGCGCGACTTGCGAATACCTATTAAGAACAGGGAGGCGGTGGGTCAGCCTGGCACGGTTCGAGGGCCGGCAGGAGCTGACCCGTCACCTGTTCACCATTGTCCGTTAACCGCCTCGATTACCAACTGGTCAAAGGCTGGCGTGAAATGCGCCCAACTGGTGGTCCAGATCCACTGAGGGCCGGGATGTATTCCGCATGGGCCGGTCATGAGTTCAGGATTAGCCCAGCCGTCGGGCAGTGCAGCCGGTGTGTAGACGTCCGCGACACGGACGTTATTGGGATAGAGCGCCTGCAGGCCGGTGTTCGGGTCCGCATAGGCGGCGTTGTACGCCTCAATCATTTGCAGGTAGATGGGCGAATTGTTGCCTCCCTGGCCGCCATTCAAGCAGGGGTTCCACTGCGTCCACGGCGGAGTATTAGCAACCACGATCAGCAGATTCATGTTGCGCTGCAACAGGTAATCGATGGTTTGCTCGATACAGGCCATGTGCTGGTTGACCGGAATATCGTTTGCAACGTCGTTGGTGGAATCGATCAACACCGCGACCGTGGTTTGCGCCGGCACATAGAAATAAATGAGCGGCTCACCATTCGTGCTGAGCGCGTTGAAATAGGAGCACTGCACGCTGGGCTGGCCCCAGATGTAAACCTCGTCTGAGGGTAGCGACGGGAACTCCTCGGGGGCAAATGGCTGCTGGAAATAGGCTATCGAGTTACCCGTGATGGTCACGTAGGGCGATTGTGCGTACGCGGCCGTAACGGCAAGGAGCGCGGCAAGAAACAGTAGCATCGGCTTCATTGGTCACTCTCCACAACGTGAAATCGAATTGTTGGTGGCCCAAATGGATAAAGATTGGCTATGGAAGGGTTGGCGGAGCAAGCGCGTTCAGTGCTGCATTAGTCGCCCTGAACGCGGTGTACATTCATATCATAGTTCTGGCTGATATTTGCAAGTTTTCCTGCACGAATTGACAACAGCTGCAAACGATTGGCGCGGAAACGCTCTGTTAATTCCTACTCAGGCAGGCTGACCAGCGGTTTGCGAAGCGGTTTCTGCGATGATGCGGAGCAGTGCGTCCGGTCCGTCGGCGCCGACCACGTAGCGATCGGCTTCAACTTCCGGCCATTCGCCGTAGATGTGCGCGATGTAAACCAACTTGCCCTGGCACTTGCCATCGCGGAAGAGCCGGACGACCTTGCGTGCAGTAGCGTGCGGCAAATGATGACAGATCAGTGCTACATCGAACGGTGCTCCTTTCTCTGCTGCCTCCAGCACCTGCTTCTCGCTGGTGAGCGCCTCAACATCGTGCCCGGCGGATTGCAGAACACGCTGCCGCAGCAGCGCCAGTTCGTCATCGATCGTAAGGATAAGAATTTTCATAAGCACAGGCCGAGGCTGAAACCAAGAAGGCTTGTGGGGAGAATATCAAAACAGGGCGTTGCCCACTAGTGGTCAGTGGCTAGTCTCCTACGCCGGCGTCTTCATGAAATCCAGCGCACGTGAGATGTACGCCTTCAACTCGTGGCGGCGCACTACCGCGTCCAGCATTCCGTGTTCCAGCAGAAATTCGCTGCGTTGAAAACCCTCCGGCAGCTTCTGACGGATGGTCTGTTCGATGACGCGCGGTCCGGCGAAGCCGATGAGCGCTTCCGGTTCGGCGATGTTCAGATCGCCCAGCATGGCGAATGACGCCGTCACGCCGCCCGTGGTGGGATCGGTCATTACCGAGATATACGGCACCTTGGCATCGTCCATACGCGCCAGCGCGGAGGAAATCTTGGCCATTTGCATCAGGCTGATCACCCCTTCCATCATGCGGGCGCCACCGGAAGCGGAGACGACAATCAGCGGGAGTTTTTCCGTGGTCGCCTTCTCCACCGCACGCGTAATCATCTCGCCTACAACCGTCCCCATCGAGCCACCGACGAACGAGTACTCCATCGCGCTGACGACCACCGGTTTCCCGTCGAGTTTGCCACGCGCGTTGATCACGGCATCGTTCAAGCCGGTTTCCTGCTGCGAGCGCTTAAGCCTGTCGGCGTAGGGCTTCAAATCGGTAAATTTCAGGGGATCAGTGGAGACAATGTTGTTGTCTTCTGTTGTGTACTCGCCATCGTCCAGCAGATAGGCAAGCCGAGTGCGCGCGTCGATGCGAAAATGCCGGTCGCACTTCGGACAGACGTTGAAGTTCTGGTCGAGGTCCTTCTTCCAGATGATCTGGCGGCAACGATCACACTTCACCCATAGACCCTCGGTCTTTACCCGCTTCTCGCCCGAGGTGTCGAGTGGGACGGATTCACGTTTGAACCATGCCATGGCGTTGTTAGGTCAGTGTAGCTGACGCGGTGATCGCTTGTCGCTGAGTTTCAGACAGCGGGAGCCGCTACAGCCTTCTGAGGAAGAGCTTGGCTTGTTCCAGTTGCGGAAACAACTTCTCCTCCGCCTGGAACTCCGGGCCATGCACGCAGCGGCGGCTGCCGCGCAGCTTGACCGGATGCTTCAAATGCAGCATCTCGTGGTACACGATGTACTCCACCGCGTAGCACGGCACCGAGGGATGATCGAAGATGCGGCTGACGACAATCGCATTATGCGCCGGGTCGTAATGCGCCAGGCTGTTGCGCGCGCGAAGGCGGCTCCACGTCATCTGCGGGCGCGCCAGCAAGCCGTAGAAAAACCGCTGATTGAGTTCCTCGAAGATCGCGTCCAGATCGTAAAAATAGCCGCGAGGCGATTGGATTTGCTTGCGCCCGCGGACCTGCCGCAGCAGGTGCGCCTTCGCCGTCATCACGTGACTGGAGACGTAACGGCGATAACGCGTGGAATGCAGCGGCTGTATCGGCTTGCGATAAATCTTGGCGAGCAGGATGTGCGCGACCGCTTCCATGACGCTGTCCGGTGCACCTTCCAGCAAATCCGAGATGCGAACGTGCGCTGTATCCTGCCGTAGTCGAATGGTGTTGTTGATGTTGGCAAAGGCGTAGAACTCCACGCGAAATTCAGGCATCGGAGCTCGCGGACGGAGCTCGCGGTAAATCTGCTGAAACATGTGCTGAAGATTGTCGCGCAAGTTGTTATTAACCTAGCACGATTGCACGATGAACGAACACGAGCGGCGATGTTGCGCCGTGGCGAGGCAGGTACTAAGGTTTTCGTGCTATTGAGTTCCGCTTAATCAGTCTGCTAATCTTGATGGCGTAGTTTCTGTTGCGAACAATCTAACGAAGGCCGCCACAGGGGGAAATTTGGCGGCCTTCTGTATTTTTGGGTTCAGTCGCGACGCTCGGAATAGACCTTCGTCAGCTTCTTCTGTTTGGCCAGTTCGTTTTGCTCCTGCAGCTCCTTGCGCGTGTCGTCCGCCGTATCTTGCAAGGCCTCGTTGGCATTCGCCAGCACGAAGGAATAACGGTCCAACTCCTCCGGCGGCGACTGCTCTTTCAAGCGTCGCAACTTCAATTGCCACTCGCTGTTCGCCTCGATCAGGAGCGTGAGTCCCTTCCGCATATCGGCTTTATGCGACGCGTACATCTCGATGTTGTCCTCCATCTCATCCAGCAGCGCGGTGAAGTCCTCCAGCAGGTCGTGAATCTGCATCGGCCGGTCCTTGGCCGTCTTGCCGTTCGCCTGCAATTGCTCGATGGCATTCATGCGCTCGCGGGCGAAGTTCACCATCAGCTCAAGGCGCTTGTCCGGCCAGTCGGCCGTCTCGCGCATCTCGTCGATTTCTTTTTCGTTCAGCGGGTCGCGGCGCTGGGCCACGCCGTTACCGGCGAGGAGAACATAACAAGCCACGAGCAGGAATACGGAACGGATCCAGGAACGTGTCATGACTTGCCTTTCGGCTCGGCTTCTGGTCCCCACATCTTGACCATCAAGTCGGTGCGGATCTGCTGAATGACATCGATGGCATGGCGGACCGGCGGGCGGTCCTCAAAAGCCAACGATTCGGCGATGTCGTGCATTCGTTCGGCCAGCTTGCGCAGCTTGATTTCAGTTTCCTTCAACTGCTTGCCGGAAGCCGAGGCGGCATCGGCGCCCTTGCGCGAATATTCAACCACCTCCTGGATTTCGGCCTGCGCTTTGTCGACCTGCCCGTCGGTAAACAGCGCGTTGGAGCTCTCCAATTGCATGCGCGCATATTCCAGGCAGAGTTTGGCCTGCTCGCCACCATGGGCGGCGTCCGCCCGTGCCTTGAGCATGGTCGCGGTATCGCCGGCCGCGAGCGCCACGGCAGCGACGAGCGTCAGTATGCCTGCGGCCAGAGCAAACGCGCGCATATCAGTTCTTCACCCGGTACTTGTCGGCGTGTTGCGGATCGAGCGCGATCAGCCGATGCCGAGCCTGCCACTCCTGGTCCGGAAATTTATCACCCGCGGAAGCCAGGAACCGTTGATAATATTCCACCGCCTGGGGCTTAGCTTTCAAGTTGTCAAAGGTGGTGGCGCGGAGAAAATATGTCCCTGGAATTTCCGGCAGGAACTTCGCCCGGGCATCCAGCGCCTGCAGCGCCAGCGTGTAGTTCTTATTCTGCGCTGCCGCCACCGCGAGACTGAAGTACGCATCCGCCAAATCTGGCTTCAACTTTACCGCCAGCAGCAGTTGCTGCTGCGACTCGGGATATTTCTTCTCGTGCGTCAGCAACAATCCCAATTCGTAGTGAGCCTCGGCATCCTGTGGCAGCTTTGCGACGGCGACGCGAAACTGCGCCTCGGCGTCGGCATCCTTGCCCGCTTTCACATACAGAGTGCCCAGATCGAGTGCGGCATGGGCGTCGCCTGGATTCGCCTGCAATGCGGCCTGAAACTCGTGCGCGGCTTCTTCGTTCTTACCTTCGGCCAGCAACACCTGGCCAAGTTGCATTCGCGCCCAATGGCTCTGCGGATCAGACGTGAGCAGTTTGCGAAGGACAGCCTCGGCCTCGGAGTATTTTTTCTGGACAACGTATACATCTGCCAGACTCGAGAGCGCGTCTTTGGAATTGGAATTGGAATTGGAGCTCGCATCGAGTTCCGCCGCAGTTCGATATTCGCTGGCCGCGGCGTCCAGGTTGTTTTGCTTTCGCAGCAGGGCTGCGGCGTCCACATGTGGCTCGGGATCTTTGGGGCTGAGCTTGGCAGCTTCGCTGTATGCGGCAAGTGACTGTTGCGGCTCAGATGTTTCTTCCACGCGACCGAGCGCTAGCCAGGCTCGAGCCAGTGCCGTCTCAGGGTTCGACGTCGGTTTCAGTTGGGTCGCGGATTTCAGATACCTGGCCGCTTCGGCGTTGTCGCCTTGCTTGGCCAGAATCAGTCCGAGGTTCAGGTTCGACTCAAAGACATCGGGCTTGGCTGCGACCGCTTTGCGACACGCATCGATAGCTTCGGTGCGGCGACCGGTTGCGTTGTAGACATAGCCGAGGTCGAACCAGGCGCGATAGTCATCAGGCTTGGCAGCGGCAACTTTCTGCAGCAACGGCTCGGCCGTGGCGAAATCATTGCGCTGCATCGCCGTTTCAGCCTGTGCAATAGCTGCCTGGTTGGGATCTTCGGGAGCTGTCTCTTCGACGTGGTGATGACGAATGGTAGGCTTGCTTTCCTGGCCGTAGGCGCAACTCGCACTCGCCGCGAACACCAGAGAGGCAGCCAATAGCCAACACGGCACTCTATCGAGGTTCATGACAGCGCCAAATTTCCCAATCCGCGTAACCTTGTTTTGAAGGGGCACGCCTTCAGGCGTGCCGCTAAAGCAAAACACAAAATCCGGTTAGAGCGTGTGTGAGAACTGTGCCGTCCCTAAAGGGACTCGAACAAATTTTCCACCTCACCCAGGACTCCGCTTCCCACCCCAATTCGCGCAAGGAGGCGCGAATCGGGGACCCCGGTTGCTCCGTCCTGGGCTAACTGCAATTCCACCCCTCCGGGGTTCGATTTGCGTATGTCGCACTCCACCGCGGAGGAAGAAAGTTGGTTCTCACACACCCCTTTAGCCGCTGAGGACTGCCCTCAGGGCCTAAAGGCCAATTGCGTCGCGCGCTCTCACGGCGCGGCTGAAGCCGTGCCCTTTCAAGGACCGAATTCGCCAAATGCCCCAATGCGCCACGGCTCGATGCACCAACACTCCCGCCCATTCACGATGCCGCGTGCCCATCATGCGGTAATACACGCGCCAGCCACTTTCCCGTGTACGAGTTGGGCGCGGCGGCGATCGCCTCCGGCGTACCGACGGCCACCACTTCGCCGCCTCGTTCCCCGCCCTCGGGACCAAGGTCGATGACCCAATCCGCCGTCTTGATCACATCAAGGTTATGCTCAATGACCACGATCGATCCACCTGCTTCGATTAGACGGCGGAACGCCGCCAGCAGCTTACTGACATCGTCGAAGTGCAGCCCGGTGGTGGGCTCGTCGAAGATGTACAGCATGCGCGGGTGCCGCTGCTCGCTTCTGGGCCGGCCGATGTCGCGCAGCCGGGGTTGCAAGTGCGCGGCCAGCTTCATGCGTTGCGCCTCGCCGCCGGAGAGCGTCGTCGCCGACTGTCCCAGCCGCAGATAGCCCAATCCAACTTCGTCCAGCACGCGCAGTTTCTCCACAATTTTCGGCACGCCGGAGAAGAAGTGCAGCGCCTCTTTCACGGTGAGGTCAAGTACATCGTGGATGTTCTTGCCGCGATAGCGAATTTCGAGGATTTCCGGCTTATAGCGCGTTCCCTTGCACTCCTCGCAGACCAGTTCAACATCGGCAAGAAACTGCATCTCCACGGTTACGGTGCCATCGCCCTGGCAGACCTCGCAGCGACCGCCCGGAATATTGAAGGAGAAAAAGCCTGTCGTGTAGCCACGCCTGTGGCTCTCCGGAAGCGAGGCAAATGCATCGCGGATGGCGTCGAAGGCCTTGATGTAGGTAACCGGATTGGAGCGGGGCGTTCGGCCAATTGGCGACTGATCGACGAGCACGACCTCGTCGATCCATTCCGCGCCTTCCAGGCGCTCGAGTTGCGCGTGCGGACCACCCGTGACTTGCCCTTTTTCTGCGGCCAGCGCGCTGTAGAGCACATCGTGGACCAATGTCGACTTGCCCGAGCCCGAGACGCCGGTGATGCCGACCAACATCCCCAGCGGAATTTCGACGTTCACCTTTTTCAGATTGTGCGCTCTTGCGCCGATGAGCTCGATTTTTCTGCGGCCAATAGTCCGGCGCGCCGCGGGAGGCTGTATTCGTAGCTCGCCATTGAGATAGCGCCCGGTAAGCGAAGCCGGATTGTGGCGGATTTCGTCATAGGTGCCGCTGGCAATCACGCGGCCTCCGTTTTCGCCCGCGCCGGGTCCAAGGTCGAGGATGCGGTCCGCGGAACGCATGATCTCAGCATCGTGCTCGACCACGAGGATGGTGTTGCCGAGATTGCGCAGATCGTGAAGAATCGCCGTCAGCCGCTCGGTGTCGCGGCTGTGCAGGCCGATGGACGGCTCGTCGAGCACATACAGCGTGCCGACCAAACGCGATCCTAACGAGGTCGCAAGCTGAATGCGTTGCGCTTCGCCGCCCGAAAGCGTCGAGGCCAGGCGGTCGAGCGTGAGATATTCCAGCCCAACTTCGTTGAGGTAGCGCAAGCGATCGTTGATCTCCTCCAGCAGCTTGCCTGCGATATCGGCTTCCTGCCGCGATAGCTGCAGTTGCGAGAAGAAGTGCGTGGCTTGCTCGACGGTCATCGCCGTTACCTGGCAGATGTCTTTGCCGGCGATCTTTACCTGGCGCGCTTCGCGGCGCAGCCGCAGGCCGCCGCAATCGGAACAGACCGAATAGCCGCGGTACCGGCTGAGAAACACGCGCACGTGCAGCTTGTACTTCTTGCGTTCGAGGTGCTCGAAGAAGCCGCGCACCCCCCAAAACTTGCCATCGCCGCTGACGATGAAGCTCTGCTGCTCGGCCGTCAGGTCTTGCCAGGGAACGTCGAGCGGGATGCCGGCGGCGCGCGCGTAACGCCGCATCTCGGTGGCAAGCGGCTTGTACTTGGGCTTGGTCCAGGGCTCGATTGCGCCTTCGGCCAGCGTCAGCGTCTTGTTGGGAATGACGAGGTTGAGATCGAAATCGATGGTGTTGCCGAATCCCTGGCACCGCGGACACGCGCCGAAGGGATTGTTGAACGAGAACAGGCGCGGCTCCGGCTCTTCATAGCGTATGTTGCACCGCTTGCATTCGAAGCGCTGCGAAAACCGCAGGCGCTCGGCAGGCTCGTCGTCGTGCGGAGCCGTCTCGAACAGCACCTCGCCTGCTTCGCGATAGCCCTGCTCGACAGCGTCGACAATGCGCAAGCGCGCCTCAGGCGAAACCGAGATGCGGTCGATGAGCACGAGAATCGGCTCGGCGAAATTGAGGTCGAGCAGCGATTCGGGCGTGGAAAACTCGAAAATCTGTCCGTTCTGGTAAAGGCGGTTGTAGCCGCGCTTGCGCAGCTCGAACAGCCGTTCCTTCAGATGAGAATCGTCAGCCGGCGACTTCGCGGCTTTCTTCTTCGCAGGGCGGCGGCCCTTCGATTTTTCCGGCGCGGCCGCTTTCGGCGGCGGCTGCAAGGGAAAGAATACCTGCACACGCACACCCGACGCGCCTGCCGTTGGTGCGGTGGGGTTGGCGCCTTCACCGAGCGCAAGGACGCGGTCGGCAACTTCATCAACCGTGTCCTTCTTCACTTCCTCGCCGCAATTGATGCAGTAGGTGCGGCCCACGCGCGCGTACAGCAGGCGAAGGTAGTCGTAAATTTCGGTTGCGGTCGCGACCGTCGAGCGCGGATTGCGCGTGGTGTTCCTCTGGCGAATGGCGACGGCAGGTGCGATGCCATCGATTACATCGACGTCCGGCTTCTCGATGCGCTCCAGAAACTGGCGAGCGTAGGCCGAGAGCGACTCCACATAGCGGCGCTGGCCCTCGGCGTAAATGGTATCGAAAGCGAGCGAAGATTTTCCCGAACCCGAAACGCCGGTCACTACCGTCATCTGGTTGTGCGGAATCTCGAAATCGATGTTCTTCAGGTTGTGGACGCGCGCTCCGCGTACCGTGATACTTTCGTTCGCCATGGCCCAGAATTCGGCAGCCGGATGGGACACGCTATCCATCCCCACAGATTCGTTCCGAATGGGCTGCCGAAACTTCTTATTATATCTGGTGTGGAGAGCGAGCTTCACCACAGAGAACACAGAGGTCCTGAAGTCGTAACTCTTGTGTCTCTGTGGTGAAAACAGTGGTTACGCTTTCAGCCGCTGCGCATATTTCTCGCGGATCTTCTTTACCTTGGGCGCAACCACAAACATGCAGTACGGCTGCATGGAATTGTTGGCGAAGTAGCCCTGGTGATAATCCTCGGCGACATAGAAGGTAGAGGCGGGTTCGACCGCGGTGACAATCGGGTTGTCGAATACCTTGTCCCGCGTCAGCTCAGCGATGACTTCTTCGGCGGCCTTTTTCTGCGCTTGGTCGCGATAGAAGATCACCGATCGATATTGCTCCCCGACATCGTTGCCTTGCCGGTTCAAAGTGGTCGGATCGTGCAGCGTGAAGAAAACATGCAGCAGGTCATCGTAGCTGATGACGGCGGGATCGAAGGTAATCTCGGCGACTTCAACGTGTCCGCTCTTGCCCGAACACACCTGCTGATACGTGGGATTCGCGACGTGGCCGCCCATGTATCCCGAGCGCACGGATTCGACTCCCTGAAGCTGCTTGATGGCGGCTTCCACACACCAGAAGCATCCGCCGCCCAGGATGGCTGTCTCGCTTGGCATAGGAACTCGATGTTAGCACTGAGGGAGTGGTCTCAGGACTCGAGCGCGGGTCGTCAGGCCGCCTGTGGGTCGTCTTTACTCTTCTGGCGAAGTCCAGGATTCTGCTCCGGCTTGCATCCTTCCGTGTCACGATCCAGTTCATTCTCAGTGTGCGGCTCACCCGTGTGCTCTTCATTCTGGCCAGGTTCGGGGAAATCGCTGTTGGCAGACTTCAACAGAGGGTCCTGATCGCGATGGCCAATCTGGCCCGCAAACGAGACGTTCGTTTCCTCATCGCGACGGTCTTGCTCGACTGCTCCTTTGCCGGCGTCTTCATCACCGCGGTTCTGGTCACTGGCACGCATTCGTGTCACCTCCTGATCAGGCTGTTGAGAAGATGAGCTTACGCCTTGTTGCCGTTGCCCAGAATACCCGCTCACAACTTTTCGTAAAACTCGCACGCCGAGCACGAGATGTACATTCCACCGGGAATGTTGCGCTCGCGGTCTTTCACGCGCTTGACCACGCGGGTCGGCTTGCCGCACTTGGGACAGTCGGTGCTCTTCGCGGTATCCATTACTTTCTTGCGGTCTGCGGTCTTTGCGATCTTGGCCATGTTTTCTCCTGCACAGAAATTTGTCGCGATGTATCGCGGTGTTCGTGCCCAATTGTCGGGGAATCGAAGCGGATGGGCGCGGCGGGCGCCTCGCTACTCGCCGGGGGCAACGATTTATTTTACATGGACGTAATGCTTTAGCATTCTTCGCATGAATATCATCCCCTCCGCGGATTTTGGCGAAGGCGTTCATTTGCAAGCTGCGCCCTCTTCATTCATCGTGTCATCCCGACTCTACAATCCCACCCCTCTCTCTGACCGCTTCTGCGCGGAATCGGTTCCGGCGATGTCACCGCCGTCGCTGCCATCTCTCGCCATGTCCTGCGCAAACTCCACCAGCGAGCGCACGGCAATGCCGGACGGCCCCTTGGCGATCCACGGCTTGTTGTCTTCCATCCACGCGACGCCGGCGATGTCGAGATGCATCCACGGCGTGTCGCCGACAAACTCCTTCAGGAACATCGCCGCCGTCACTGCGCCGCCCCAGCGTCCGCCGGTGTTCTTGATGTCGGCGATGTCGGACTTGATCATCTCGCGGTACTCGTCATCCACCGGCAGCCGCCACATCTTCTCGCCCGATCTCTGCAGCGAGCGGCTGAAGCGTTCGTAGAAGTCATCATCGTTGGCGAAGACGCCGGCGTTGACCATGCCCAGCGCCACCACGCACGCCCCGGTCAGCGTGGCCGCGTCGATCAGGTGAGTGCAGCCGAGCTGACGCGCGTAATTGAGTCCGTCGGCCAGCACCAGCCGTCCTTCGGCATCGGTGTTGATGATCTCGATCGACTTGCCCGACATGGCAATCTGCACGTCCCCCGGCTTCTGCGCCTTGCCCGACGGCATGTTCTCGCTGGCGCACACAATGCCGATGACACGCACGTTCGGCTTGAGCTGCGCAATGGCGCGCATGGCGCCGATCATCGCCGCGCCGCCCGCCATGTCGTACTTCATCTTCTCCATGCCGTCAGCGGGCTTGATGGAGATGCCGCCGCTGTCGAAGGTAATTCCCTTCCCCACCAGTCCCAGCACCGGCTTCTCCGGCGCGCCCGGGGGCTCGTAGCGCATGACGATCAGCTTGGGATCTTCGTCGGAGCCCTGCGCCACGCTCCAGAATGCGCCCATCTTCAACTCGCGGATCTTCTCGCCGCCGTAGATTTCGCACTTCAGGCCAACTTCCTCGCACATCTTCTGCGCGCGCTCAGCGAGGACGGTCGGCGTCATGCGATTGCCCGGCTCGTTGACCAGATCGCGCGTGAAGTTCTGCGCCTCGCCGATGATGCGGCCCTGCTCCAGCGCCGCTTCCAGCGACTTCTGGTCGCCGCTGGCGACGATCACCAGCTCTTCGATCTTCTTGTCCTCGCGATCGCTCTGGTAGTAATTGGGGTCGAAGTTGCCGACCAGCGCGCCTTCAACGATGACTTTTGCGGCATCATCAACGCCGGCGGGGAGGACAAAGGCGAAGCTCTTCAAATTTTTCGCCTTGATATTGCGCACCGCCGCGCCGGCCAGCTTGCGCAGCTCAGCGGAGGAGAATTTCTTCGCCTTACCGCCACCAATCAGCAGCAAGCGCTTGGCCTTCAGGCCCTGCGGTTTGTGAAGCAGCGTCGTCTCCAGCATCTTGCCCGTAACTTCGCCGGAGGCTATGAGATCGGCCGCGGCATCGAGCACCGCTTTGTCGTCGGTCTGAATTTGGGGATTGTGTTTGGATTTGTCGCCGTTGTTGTTGTCCGCCGCTTCGTCCACGACAGCCACAACGAGGCATTCGGTTTCTAGTTGCGAAGGTGTTCCGGCATAAAGAGTCGTTTTCATGCTCATGATTCCGTTCTGCGTTCTGCTCCCTTAAACCTTTCTTGGATTCCCAGAAACGGGGTGCGATTCCGCCCGTCCGCATTTCGCGGGCAACCCCGGGCCCGCAGTCCACCAACACCGCCTGAATTGCCCGATCTGGCCCATTCGTCCCCGTCCTTGTTCAACTCAGCTTAACTCCTGTGATTGGCGCTAAATCGCTGCCGCGTTTGGGTCGATTCCCACAAGAAAAGGCTCCGTGAAAAGGCTTGAATGAAGACAAAATCCTGGCCGCTACGCGCTTGCCCCAGTGATTCACGGTCTTGCGCGGTATTAGACACAGGAGAAGGTGGCGGCTTAGACATCAAACTGCGGCAAAATGCCTAATGCGTTCTATTCTCGCATGAAGTTTTGCGGCTACAGCGAACTTGCAGTCAGCTCTCAACGTCGCGCGCCATAGAAGCCGGCGCTGGGCCCAAACCCTGAGAGATCACAGTCGATTGTGACGAATGTACTTGTTCGATGTACATCATCGGTGTTCCGCTGGAATGTATCTGGAGCAGAGCCTGGAATGCCGAAAGCTGCATAATTTCGCGGGCAAAGCCTCTATTTTCAACGTTGCACGCGATTTCGGTGACATCACCATGGCAGGTGAGCGCCGGCACTCGGCAGTGTGCGCGATGCCAAATTCAGCGCGACACCGACGTTCTTGGCCCCTCGGAGCTACTCGCACGCGCTCCGGCCGAAAAACACGGGGATACGATGCAATGTTGAGGGGGTCGTCGTGCTTACACCATACGGATTAGACATCATAGAAAGTTGCCTGGCATGCAAGATGCGGGCAGAACACATCTTCTGCGATCTCCCGCCAGCCGCCCTAGATGCTTTCGAAGCCATTAAGTATGCTACTGCCTATCCCAAAGGCGCGGTGCTGTTCGTGGAAGGCCAGACGCCGCGTGGCATCTTCGTTTTGTGCAAGGGCCGGGTAAAGCTCTCCATCTGCTCGACCGATGGAAAGACGCTGATCCTGAAAATCGCCGAGCCGGGAGAAGTATTGGGACTGAGCGCTACGGTCAGCAGCAAGCCCTATGAGTTGACCGCCGAGACCGTGGATCCTTGCCAGGTTAACTTCGTCAAGCGGGATGACTTCCTGCGCTTCCTGAAGGAGCACAGCGAAGCTTGCCTGCGCGTGGCGGAGCAACTGAGCGATAAGTACAACTCCGCGTGTCGCGAAATCCGCTCGCTCGGATTGTCCCATTCCGCCGGGGAAAAGTTGGCGAAGCTGCTTCTGGAATGGAGCACGCGCAACGGAGAAGCGGCGAAAAACGAGCCACGGGTAAAGCTGGCGCTGACGCACGAAGAGATCGCGCAGATGATCGGCACCTCGCGGGAGACGGTGACCCGCCTGTTTGCCGACCTGAAAAAGCGGCAGATCGTGCAGGCCAAGGGTTCAACGCTGCTGATTCGCAACAAGGCAGCGCTGAAGGCGATGGCAATTACCCAATAGGCACTGTTGAGCACACTTCTGCGCGCTCAAGGTTGAAGTGTTCCCTCTCGAAACCGGCTTCCACGCACCGGCTGTTCCCGTCTGCTGCGCTGCGCAAGGTACCGCGTACCAGCTTCTTAGCGCAAGCGAAAACAATATTCTGTCCTGATTGTGAATAAAGTCACGGAAACGGGTGACTGCAGTCACTGCGCCCGTTACCTGTAGAGAAGTATTACCTGCATATGGAGAGCACGAATCAGTCGAGTTGCTGGAACTGCGATTTCCGACCCGATCGCCTTTTTTGCGACATGCCCGCGGAGTCGTCGAAGGCGTTCGACGAGATAAAGTCTCTCGCCTCCTATCCCCGAGGCGCCATTCTTTTCGCCGAAGGCCGGCCGGTGCGCGGCATTTTCATTCTATGTGACGGGCGCGCCAAGCTTTCAATCTGCTCCGACAATGGAAAGCGGCTCACGCTGCGAGTGGCTGGCCCGGGAGAGGTGCTAGGGCTGGGTGCTGCCCTGTCCAATACTCCCTATGAAGTGACCGCCGAACTGCTGGACAACGCGAAGGTAGTCTTCGTCCGCAGAAAAGAGCTGGTGAAGTTCTTGCGGGAAAACCGGAGCGTCTGCCTGAAAGTGGTGCGGATGTTGAGCCAGGACCTACATGGCGCCTATGAGCGAGTTCGCACGATCGCGATGGTGCGCACGCGGCATCCGCGGATGACCTTCCGCCGGCCGTCGCTAGTGATGTAAAGCGCAATCGGATGCTGTTAGCTGGGTGGAGGGTTAATGGCCTCGCCTGCCGCTCGCATTTTGTACTGGGCGCCGCGCCTGCTTTGCATCGCCTTCATCATCTTCCTCAGCCTTTTTGCGCTTGACGTGTTCGATGAATTCCACGGCTTCTGGCGCGTGGCTGCGGCGTTGCTGATTCACCTCATTCCCAGCTTGGTGCTTGGGCTGGTTTTGCTGCTGGCCTGGAAATGGGATTGGATCGGAACGGTGTTCTTCGGCGCCGCCGCGCTTTGGTACGCGCTTTCCAACCTGCGCCACCCCAATTGGATCCTCACCATAGCCGGACCGCTGTTCGTGGTGGCGGCGTTGTTCTGCGCAAGTGGGCTGAATCGCACCCGAACCGCCCGCGCCTGACTTGTGCGTTGCTTGGCGTGCGCTTACGCGAGGGAGAAGACCAGAAACTCGGCTGCGCCGTTGCCGCTCGTGCTTGCTATCCGCAGGTGTTCCTCCCCGCTGACTGCTGCGCCATCGCCTTTCGTCAGCCTGGTGCCGTTCACATCGACTTCACCGCTGATCAACTGCACCCATCCGTGGCGGTCTGGTTCCATGTCAAGCTCTACCGACTTCCCACTGTCCAGGACCGTGGCATAGACGCTGGCGTCCTGATTGATGGTGGTGGAACCGTCGCGGCCATCGTGCGAGGCGATCAGCCGCAGCTGGTTGTACTTCTCCTCCGCTGAAAACGTCCGGTCTTCGTAGCTCGGCTTCAACCCTTCAACCTGGGGAAGGATCCAGATCTGCAACAGGTGTACCGGCTTGTCAGATTGGTTCACCTCGCTGTGCATGACGCCGGTGCCCGCCGACATCCGTTGCACGTCATTGCGCTTGAGGGTGGCGCCGCGTCCCATGCTGTCGCGGTGGCTCAGCTCGCCGTCAATAACGTAGGTGAGGATCTCCATATCGCGGTGCGGGTGCATGCCGAAGCCGCGCCCAGGGCTGATGCGGTCCTCGTTGATGACACGCAGATCGCGAAATCCCATATGCCGGGGATCGTAATACTCGGCAAAGGAGAAACTGAAATGTGTGTCGAGCCAGCCGTGGTTGGCGTGGCCGCGCTCGGCTGAAGGCCTGACGGTGATCATGTTTTTTCTCCAGGGATTGGATGCGGCAGGGGGCCAAAAAGTAGCAAATGTGTTGTAACACGCAATCCGCTCGGGAACAGTTGGATTTCCGTGCCCCGCAGCGGCGGGTTTTCAGCGAGACCGAAGTGGCGTCAAACCGCCGCGGGGGAGGGCGTCGCAAGAAACCTCGATGCGGTCGGCGTTGTCACAGATCGGTAAGCTGGAAATTCTTGTGTGAGTCCCGAAGGGCGGCACAGCTCTCACGCAGGCTGTGCAGCGTTGCCCGCCTGGGCGATACGTTCGCTGACCAGCCGGGCCGCCTTCACCGCGCTCACCACCTTGCCGGAGAAGATATGAATCTCGCCCGGCGCGGTCTCCTGCACGTATAGCGTGCGACGATCTTCTTTAGGATTGTTCTCGACCACGCGAATAGTGAGGCGTGAACCGAGATACGTCGCCTCGGCCGCTGCCGGTACCGCGAGCGCCGCGTCCTTTAGCATTGCCTCGTGGCGCGACCACGCGATCGGCTCAAAGCGGGGCCCATTCAGCAGCGGACGATACTGCTCTGGGATCGGCTCATCGGGATCGGTCGTCGTCCAATGATTGCTGTGTTTCGCCGAGCCCCACATCGAGCGCTCCGAGCTGCCGTAAGGATCGAAGGCGGTGAACGGCCCGTCCACCACCACCAGCGCAATGTGCTGCAACTGGGGCGGCAACTGAATCAGGATCTTCTCTGCGACCTGATATTTCACCCGCGGAAACAACCCGCGCGACGGCCCCAGCCCATACGTCGCCCAAACTACGAAATCGTGCTCAGGCCGCATGGCCTGGGTGAACTCCCGCGGATGAAGTTTGATGTCGAGCGCCTGAATTTGCTTCGTCAGGATTTCGCGCAGGATTTCGGGATCGTAGATGTGCTCGTCAACTTCGTAACATTTGTGGATGAAGTCAAAGTTCATCCACTCCGGCCGGCAAGCGCGCAAGGGAATGTTGTGCTCGGCCATGACGCGTTCGAACAGCTCCGGCGGCGTCTGCGAGCCGTCGTGCGGGATAGCGTAGTAATGCCGGCTGTTGCGCACGATTGCGGGCGCGAAGCTGGCGAGAAATTCCGCCCGCGCGCCCATCGTCTCCGCGATGGTCTCCGGGCTGCGCGGATAGTGATATCCGGAATGAATGCGGAACTGGTTGATCCCCGACGCGGCGTTGAGAATGCCGAGCGGATCGAACATCTCGACGCTGTGGCCCTGCTCCGCTAGCCGGATGGCCGTGGTCGCGCCATAGATTCCCGCGCCCGCGATTGCGATTCTTGCTTTGTGATTAGTCATTTGTAAGCTTCGAGCTTCGAGCTTCGAGCCAAGAGTCAGGTTTCGAGTTTCAAGTTTCAAGTTTTTCAGTTTCAAGTTTCGAACTTCCGGTATGGCTGCACGTTTTCGGCCGACGATTTCCCAAACATGCAGAGTGCAGCACGCCTTCACAGGCCACTGAAAAAGCTCGTTTCCGAAAGCTTTGTGTCAGGGCACGACCTTGGTCGTGGCGATAAGCTCTCTATATTTGTCATTCCGACGCGGGCTTTAGAGCGCGTGTGAGAACTCTGCCGTCCCTAAAGGGACTCGGATAATTTTCCACTTCACCCAGGACTCCGCTTCGCTCCGTCCTGGGCTAACTGCAATTCCACCCCTCCGGGGTTCAATTTGCGTGTGTCGCGCTCCACCGCGGAGGAAGAAAGTCGGTTCTCACACACCCTCTTCAGCCCGTGAGGAATCCGCTTTTCGGAGTTTTTCAGCGGCCTGTAAAGGCGTGCTCCACCCGTGTTCTTCTCCACACTCCAAACTGGAAACTCGAAACCTGAAACCTAGCTCGCGGCTCGAAGCTCACGGCTCGCGGCTACTTGCCAAACGGCACGCCCCCCGGATTCACGGGCACCAGAATCCCGTCCCGAATGTAATACTCGTACCCGCGCCACCGTATGGTCTTGCGCCCGAAGCTGGCAACCCAGATCAGAAACGCCACCAGGTCCCACAAGGGGATCAGCAGCATCTTCGGCCACATTCCCTTCTGCCGCATACCGTGAATTCCCACCAGCCACGTCAAAATAGCTCGTAGTACGATATAGCTGCCAAGATACCCGATGGCGACCGGCCACGTCGGATGCACGGCAACGGCAGTCAGCGCCCAGATCAATCCCCAGGTGAAGATCAGACCCTGATGGCCGCGTCGCCGCACCAGCCGCATTACCGTCATCCAGCGCACGCGCTTGTAGAACAGGTCCTTCAGCGAGTGAAAATCTGCGACCGTCTTAACCATGTACGGCAGCAGCTTGACCTCAGCCTGCGCCGCCACCAGCCTTCCGACGTTCAGGTCGTCCGCCGGCCGGTTCT
This sequence comes from uncultured Acidobacteriaceae bacterium, assembly GCA_963821995.1. Classification (GTDB taxonomy): domain Bacteria; phylum Acidobacteriota; class Terriglobia; order Terriglobales; family Acidobacteriaceae; genus Bog-257. The sequence continues at coordinate 297,091 of CAWGFZ010000002.1, forward strand.
CTATGGTTTCGTAGCCGCCGAAGCCCGCGATGCGCTGCTTCGTCGTGATGATCGACTGCCCGAACATGAACTTCACGCCATCGAGCTGCCAGGCGACAAGTATGCCGGGGAAGAAATCGGAGATCATGCCGACTGACTGCAGCTCCTGTACGAATGTCGTTTCTTCGGTGGAGACGTACAGCACCGTTGCGCCGCCGACCTTGGGGTCGCGAAACGGATGCGCCACGGCGCGCAGGTAGTCCGGCCCAACGCGGATATCGCCGTCGGTGATGACCAGCAGGTCGTGCTGCGCCTCGCTCACCAGACGCACCAGCCGCGCGATCTTGTCATTGATGGCGTTGCGCCCCGAGCCGAACAAGAGACGAATCTTGCGCTCGGGAAAATCGGCGACCAGTTGCTCCAGCACCGGCAGCGCCGGATCGTCACGATCGACGCAGAACAGAATTTCGTACTCGGGATAATCCTGGCGGCAGAAGCTGGCGTAATTTTCGTACGCATCTTCGTCCAACCCGCGGATAGGCTTGAGGCAACTGATGGGCGGCGTGAAGTCCCGGTTGGGCGGGTTCTCGCGCCGCGCCACGCGGAAGTAATGCGCGGCGCTGTAGATAGCCAGCAGGTAGTAAATGCCCGGGATGGCGGCCACCGCCAGGACGATGTAGCGGGCGATCGTCAATGCGTTTTCTCTCGAAGCTTCTGGCCAGGCCGCTTCACGCCACCCGAATGAGTCACGGCGGGGCGCCGCACTGCAGACGCAGTTCACCACCCCAGCACCCGCAAAAGCGGCGCGTGCTGGGGCCGGGAAAACCATCCGCTTCGCAATTGAATTGAGAATCGAAGATGTAATCTAACACACGGAATTGGTGAGCGGTGTCGGGCTGGCTTGCGCTCCAGGGGGTGTCCTTCGATCGGATGTCGTCTATACTGCCCAATCGGCTGCTCTCCTTGCGGCGAGGGTAAGTAAATTGGACATTTCTGCAGGAATGTGCACTGGCCGCTTGTCATCAGATAATGTTTTCAGTGATTTAGCTCGGACACCAAATTGCACGATGATTGTCGGAAGTAGCATCTGAACTCTCGCCAGGCCACGGTTCAGCATCGCTCCCTCGGGTCTGACGGGCGTTCGGCTCCCATTCAGCAAAGGAGGGTTTCGGATGAGGAAACGGTTGTTCGTCCTGGCCTTAGTGTCGGCGGTTTGTCTGCTCCTGGCGGGAGCCGCGTTCGCCGACAACGTCGAAGTCCCGTTCCCAACCGCCGGAGACTACTATTGCAGCGCCACCAACGGTTGCGGATACATTCCCGCCGGCGGCCAGACCGCTTACATGTGGACAGCGGGTGACTACGTGATCTCCAGCAACTTCACCACCACCGGTCTCAGTTCGGTGACCGGCCTGATGTACGATTTCACCATCCAGAACTATCTCGGCGTCAACGAAACGGTGGATGTCCTGCTCAATAACACCGTGGTTGGGGACTACACCATCGTGAGTTGCGGTGAATGCGGCTCCTACCAGGTAATCACCGGGTCACTGAGCTTCGGCGCAATTGGCCCCTCCAGCGGTGGTTATACCCTGGAGATGGAGCTGACCAATACCGTTCCTTCCGGCGATGGTTCGCTTGCCTTCACCGATGGCGGCTCGTTTACGTTGGTCGGCGGCTCCGGCGGCACTACGCCTGAACCCAGCAGCATTCTGCTCTTCGGGAGCGGCGCTGCGGGACTGCTTGCCTTCGCACGCCGCAAGATCGGCCTCTAACCCCCATCGCAAGTTGCCTAAAGCCGGAGCCTCGACTCCGGCTTTTTTCATGCGCGCCGGATGACCGCGAGAAGTGAATGTCTATCTAGCGCGGTTCCAGATTTGGTGTATCCAGGTAGAGCGGACCTTCAGGTCCGCGTCCAAGCCGCACCCCGAAGTCTGGGCTTTCCGCCCACTGCGCTGCAGTGGGCGGAAAGCCTGACGAAGAGAGCCCCCTCGACGCGGCGCTGAAGCGCCGCTCTACCCGACCTCGGGGTACAGCAATTCGGGAAACGCTCTAGCGCTGCGTCTCAGCTACGACAGTTCCGGCACTTCCAAGACCTCGTAGTGGGTCCACACCGCCAAGGAACGGCCTTGCTCAACCTTCGATTCGAAGCGGATGCGAATCACTTCTCCGGACTTGCGCTGTAAGGCATAAATGCCTCGCATGGCTCCGTCCTTCACGAATTGAGCATACATAGGACGCGCGTGAGCGCCGGAGGGAAAGCTGATGTCGTCGATCCGCATGCTGAGCAATTCCTCGCGGCTGTAGCCGAGCAGCTCGCACGCGCTGTCGTTGACGGAGATGTACCTTCGGCTGGAATCGACTTCTACCTTAGCGGGCGGCGTAACCGGGATCATACTACGGCCTCGGATGCGCGGGTTTTCAAGGCAGTCGCAAGTTTACCGCAGATCTTAGATTCCGTAGTGTAACTGTCTCAGCCCTTCTTTGTAAGCTTCGCGAGCTTCTCGGGCCTGCTTCTCCGCATCCTGGACCGCAAAGTCGGCCCGGTCCCAGACCTCCATCGCGGTTTCCGAGTGGTTTTCGGTGGCCAGCGCCTCTTCCGCACGGATGGCGTTTACCCACTGTTCGACTGCGTCTTTGTATTGCCGTTGTAGTTGATCCAAATCTTCCTCGCTCATAAGTGTGGGATCGTAGAGCACGTGTCGAGGCCCGTCAATCGTTCGTCCTCGGGATTCATGAAAAATTAATCGCGTTGGCTTCTGCAGTCGGGATCTGAAGCATCACTCAGCACAACCTTGGAAACGGCTGTCGCGCTTACAATGCCCGCCGTTTGGATGTCGGCGTCAAAACTCGGACGTGAGCCGCACCTTATGGCGTAACTTGGCGCTTGCTTCCCATGGCCATACAGTAGAAGCTCCCCACTCAATCACTCTGAAAATTGGCCTCTCGTGCGCGTTGCGGCATCGAAGTGTATATGGGCAATCCGAAACGCCAAGCAGCGAGCCCGAAGTTGATTACTCGCTATTGCCCTGCATGCGGGCTGCTCGTGGCTGCCAGCTCCGATCCAAAGAAGATTGACATCGCGCAACGCGCGCACATCTGTCCCCAGTCGCTCGCGTTTATTCGCCCCGCACGGCCGCAAAAGCTGGAGTGAGAAACTCGCGTGCATGCTCGCATATAAGCGTTCCGTATCCTTTGCGTGCTCGCCGGAGAATGCTTGCGTTCGTGCGCCGGTTGAAGCCGGGGCTGGCAGGCTGATAACTTCAACAGTTACCAGTTCGAGGTGAAGAATGAAGGCGACGCAGATTCTGCATGACTTGGGCCAGAGTCTCTGGCTGGACAATATTACGCGCGACCTGCTGAACAGCGGTACGTTGCAGCGCTATATCGACGAGCTGTCGGTCACTGGCCTCACGTCTAACCCGACCATCTTCGACCAGGCCATCAAGAAAAGCTCCACTTACGATCCCGCGATCCAGCAGAAGCTGAGCGAAGGAAAATCCGGCGAGGCGCTGTTCTTCGAGCTGGCGCTGGAAGACCTGACGCGCGCGGCCGATCTCTTCCATCCCGTACATGAGCAGACGAAGGGCGTGGATGGCTGGGTGTCGCTTGAGGTCTCGCCGTTGCTGGCCTATGACACGGCCAGCTCTCTGGCCGCTGCGAAGGAACTGTACGCTCGTGCCGGTCGGCCCAACCTCTTCATCAAGATTCCCGGAACGCCGCAAGGACTGCCAGCCATTGAAGAAGCAATCTTCTCCGGCATATCGGTGAATGTGACGCTACTGTTTTCGCGCGAGCAGTATCTTGCGGCAGCGGATGCCTATGTGCGAGGTATCGAGCGCCGTATTGCCGCAGGATTGCACACCAAGGTCGGCTCCGTCGCGTCGGTGTTCATCAGCCGTTGGGATGTTGCCGTGAAGGACAAAGTTCCAGACCATCTGCGCGACAAGCTCGGCATCGCGATCGCGCAGCGGACCTACAAAGCATATTGTGAGCTGATGGCCACGCCGCGGTGGAAGGCGATCGCTGATGCGGGATACAATCCCCAGCGCCTGCTATGGGCCAGCACCGGGACGAAAGACCCGCGCGCCTCCGACATTCTTTACATCAAGGCTCTGGCGGCGCCGGATACGGTTAACACGATGCCGGAGGCGACACTGAAGGCGATGGCCGATCACGGTGAGGTGGGAGCAATTCTTTCGCCCGACGGCGGCGACTGCGAAGAAGTGCTGGCTCAGTTTGCGAAGCAGGGCATCGACGTGCTTGCGCGCGCGGAGCAATTACAGCGGGAAGGCGCGCAAGCGTTCTCCGATTCCTGGAACGAGCTGATGCAGGTGATCGAGTCCAAGAGCATGGTGCTGACGCAGGGCGCATAGAAACGCAGAAATCCATTTCACCACGGAGACACGGAGCTCACGGAACAAAGATTTGATTTTGATTTCTCCATGCGCTCTGTGTGCTCCGTGTTGAAAACGGCTTTTTACAGGAGCAAGCAATGCAACTCGGAATGATAGGTCTGGGACGCATGGGCGCAAACATGGTGCGCCGCGTGATGAAAGCGGGACACGAAGGCGTCGTCTTCGACGTGTTCCCCAAAGCCGTCGAGGAGCTGGCCAAAGAAAAGGCAACCGGCGCATCATCGCTGCAAGACTTCGCGCAGAAGTTGAACAAGCCGCGGGCGGTCTGGCTGATGGTTCCCGCGGCTGCGGTGGATGAGACCATCGCCGGCATCCTGCCTCACCTCGAGTCCGGCGACATTCTGATCGACGGCGGCAATTCCTATTACATTGACGACATTCGCCGCGCCAAAGAGCTAGCGCCTAAGGGCATTCACTACGTCGATGTCGGCACCAGCGGCGGCGTCTGGGGATTGGAGCGCGGCTACTGCATGATGATCGGCGGGCCGGATGCGGCGGTCGAGCATCTCGATCCCATCTTCAAAGCGCTGGCGCCCGGCAGGGGCAACATCGAGCGCACGCCCGGCCGCGAGAAGGTTGGCGGCACCGCGGAAGAAGGCTACCTGCACTGCGGCCCCAATGGCGGCGGCCATTTCGTCAAGATGGTGCACAACGGCATCGAATACGGAATCATGGCGGCGTTTGCCGAGGGAATGAACGTTCTGAAGTCCGCCAACGTAGGCAAGCACAAAGGCGAGATTGACGCCGAGACCACGCCGCTGCGCGATCCCGAGCATTACATGTACGACTTCAACCTTCCCGATGTCGCCGAGGTGTGGCGGCGCGGGAGCGTCATTGCTTCCTGGCTGCTGGATTTGACCGCGGCAGCGCTGCTCGAAGATCCGCAGCTCGCTAAATTTGCCGGGCGCGTTTCGGATTCGGGTGAAGGACGCTGGACCATCAAGGCCAGCATCGACGAAGGCGTGCCGACGCCGGTCCTGAGCAGCGCGCTGTACGAGCGCTTCAGCTCGCGCGGTCTGGCCGACTTCGCCGACAAGCTGCTCTCGGCAATGCGCTACGAGTTCGGCGGACATTTGGAGAAAAGCGCTGGCCAGAAATAGACGCGATGCAGGTTGAAATCCTACCCGATGCCGCCGCCGTGGCGAAGAAAGCGGCAGCCACCATCGCAACCGACGCGTGGGAGGCTGTCCGCCAGCGCGGCCGCTTCATCATGGCGGTGAGCGGAGGCCGCACCCCGTGGCTCATGCTGCGCGAACTGGCGAACGAGCAGGTCCCGTGGTCGAAGGTTCATGTCTTCCAGATCGACGAGCGTGTCGCGCTCGCCGGTGATCCTGACCGCAACCTCACACACCTGCGCGCGAGTCTGCTGGAACATGCTCCGCTTGCGCCCGAACATCTCTACCCCATGCCGGTTGAGTTGCCCGATCTCGACGCAGCGGCCCAACAGTACGCGCGTACTCTGGAGTCGGTTGCGGGTGCGCCGCCGGTGCTCGACCTGGCGCATCTCGGCCTCGGGCCCGATGGCCACACCGCCTCGCTGATTCCGAACGATCCTGTGCTGAACGTCACCGACGCGGAGGTCGCGATCACCGGCGTATATCAGGGCCGCCGCCGCATGACGCTGACTTATCCTGCCATCAATCGTTCGCGCCGGATTCTATGGCTTGTCACTGGTAGTGACAAAGTTCCGGCCCTCAGAAAGCTTCGGGCTGCGGATCCCTCCATCCCAGCCGGCCAGATCACGCAGGCGCAAGCGTTGCTGTTCGCCGACCGTGCTGCAGCCGGACAATAGGGCGACTGCATCGTCCCAGGAATACCCAGGCTAACCAACCCGTCAACACAAACCGACATCTACTTGAACATGCTGAAGTGGACGCTAATCTGCGCTGTCCTGGCCGTGATCTTCGGGGTGCTTGGATTTACGGGCATCGCCGCCGGCTTTGCGATGATTGCCAAGATCCTGTTCGCCATCTTTCTCATCGGCGTGATCCTTACGCTGATCCTCGGTGCGACAGTGTTCCGGGCAGTCACCTAATCCTAACCGCCCCTCGTGAATCTCTGACCGGTGAAGCGGCGCATCGGTGCGCCGCTCTCATTTTTTCCCGGAGACGGCTATTCGAATCACCCGCCAATAGGCGCTAAGAGCCTCGCGCAGAGGCGCCTGCCGCGCGCCCAGAATTGTCCCAACTGATCGCAGCAGCATGCCCGCTACGATCGCGACGCGAAGAACCGCAACTTCGGCCTGCGGAAAATGTTTTCGCGCATAGCGCAGCATGTTGCCGTACCAAAATCGCTGCTTATCGCCGAACGAGAGCTGTCCCACGCTGTGTGCGCCGGCGTGCTGAAATCGGGCGTCGGGACAATAAACAATTCGACCGCCCTGCTCCAGCAGTCGCTTGCAAAGATCAACATCTTCGAACCAGACGGGAAAGAACTGCTTGTCGAAACCGCCGACCTTGCCCCACATTGTGCGACTAACTGCTAAACATGCCGCAGCGGGTTGCTCAACTTCCTGCGGCTGCGAATAATCGGCGTCGAGGCAGCGATAGCGGCGGTTTACTGGATTTCGCGGCCAAATCTGATTCAGCAGAAGCGCCTCGAAAGCCAGCGGCGCGACAGTCGCCAGCTTGCGAAAGGCAAATCCGCGCGCAGGCTGTCCGTCGCTCTCGACTAGCGCGCCTCCCGCGGCGGCAGCGCCGCTGTTTTTCATGCAGTCGAGCAGGGCCGCGACAGCTCCGGGTTCAGCAACGGCATCCGGATTCAGGAGCAACAGAACCTCGCCGCGTGCCTCGCGCGCACCCTGATTAACCGCGGCCCCGAAGCCGAGGTTTTGCTGATTGCGAATCAAGCGAACGGGATTCGCTTCGGCGAATTCTTCGACCCGTCGCACGGTCTCATCGGCCGACGCGTTATCGACAACCACGATCTCGCACTCCTCGCCCGCGAGCCCCCGCAGACAGGCTGCAATGACAGCGCCGGAGTTGTGTGTGACGACGATCGCAGAGCAGCGCATAGATGCGAAGGAACAAGGCATTATAATCGTCCGCGAGCAAGTCAGAACCGACGCGACCAATCAATCCCATGCCCCCAACCGCAATAGCCGAGAACAGAAACTTGCAGATCATTGAAACTTCGCTTCCCGGAGTGCTGCTCATCAAGCCACGCGTTTTCGCAGACCCGCGCGGCTTCTTCCTGGAAACTTACCGGCAGAACGTGCTGGCCGAGGCCGGCATCCACGAGACCTTTGTGCAAGACAATCACTCGCATTCCTCGCGCGGCGTGCTGCGCGGGCTGCATTATCAGCTTCGACAACCGCAGGCCAAGCTGTGCCGCGTGGCGCGTGGCGAAGTGCTGGACATCGCCGTCGATGTCCGCCTCGGCTCACCGAATTTCGGCAAGTGGGTGGGCGTGGCGCTCTCGGGTGAAAATCACGCGCAGATCTACGTCCCCAAGGGATTCGCGCACGGATTTGTGGTGCGCTCGGAGACCGCTGATTTCCTCTACAAATGCAGCGACTACTTCGAAGCCAGCGATGATCGCGGAGTGCTGTGGAACGATCCCGACATTGGCGTCGATTGGCAGACCTCCGAGCCGGTGCTCTCGGAGAAAGACAGGCGTTACCTTCCTCTGGCCCAGATCGCTCACGATCAGTTGCCGAGGTACCAGCCATGAGCCTCCGGCTGCTCGTAACCGGCGCTAACGGGCAGGTTGGCTGGCATCTGCAGCGCACGCTCGCACCCTTGGGTGAGCTGCTGGCCATCGACATTGAACAGGTCGACTTGACCGATCCGAAAGCGCTCGAACGCGCGGTGCGCGAGTTTGCACCGGACATCGTTGTGAACTCTGCGGCCTATACCGCGGTGGATAAGGCGGAGAGCGAGCCGGAGTTGGCACGCGCCATTAACGTCGGCGCCCCCGCCAAGCTCGCCGAAGAATGCGCGCGCAACGGCGCCCTCTTGGTCCATTACTCCACCGATTACGTTTATGAAGGCAACAAGGCCGGGCCTTACGAGGAACGAGATGCAAGTGGGCCACTTTGTGTTTACGGGCAAACCAAGCTCGCAGGCGATCAGGCCATTGTGGCCAGCGGCTGTGACTACGTGATTCTGCGGACGACGTGGGTGTATGACATTCGCGGCAAGAATTTCCTGCGCACCATTATTCGCCTGGCGAAGGAAAAAGACGAGCTGCGTATCGTGGGCGATCAGTTCGGCGCGCCGACTTGGGCCCGTATGCTGGCTGAGTCGACGGCGATCGTTCTCGCGCGCGCGCTCGAGTACAACAGCGCGATCGGATTGTGGCCGGAGAGCGGGATCTTCCATCTCACGGCCGCGGGGTCGACGTCCTGGGCAGGATTCGCGCAGGCGATCCTGGACGAGTACGCCGCTGTCCACTGGCCTGACAAAGCCGGTGAGTATGGCGCTCCATTGAAGTGCAGGAAAGTGACCGCAATTACCACGCCGGAGTATCCGTTACCCGCGCGCCGGCCGCAGAATTCGGTGCTCTCGAACGCGATGATTACGCACAAATTCGGCATCCTGATGCCGGACTGGCGCAAGCAACTCAGGCTTGCCTTGCAAGATGCGGTTCGCGGATAATTGGCCTTAACACGTTGCTGAACAGCTCATCCCCTCTAAATTGATTGGGTAGAGCAAGCCTTTAAGCTTGCGTCTCATGCGGAGAAAGTTTGTTCGGGAATAGAGGTCGCCGACCTCAGCTCCTGAACAAACACAATTACAGCTCATGACGCGGCCCTGAAGGGCCGCTCTACCCGTGAGTCAGATGAATGGAGACCTATGAAGGGCATAGTCCTGGCGGGCGGCATCGGCTCGCGTCTGTATCCGCTGACCCGCGTCACCAACAAGCACTTGCTGCCGGTGTACGACAAACCGATGATCTTTTACCCGCTGCAGATTCTGGTGGACGCCGGCATCCGCGACATTCTGATCGTCACCGGCGGCCATAACGCGGGCGATTTTCTGCGCCTGCTGCAGAACGGCAAAGAGTTCGGACTGCAACAGCTCAGCTTCGCTTATCAGGAGGGCGAAGCCGGTATCGCCGACGCCTTGCGCCTTGCCGAGCCATGGGCCAAGGGCGACCGGATCTGCGTAGTGCTGGGCGACAACATCATCGAGGGCGACATTCGCGAGGCCGCGGCCAAGTTTGAGCGCCTCGATGAGGGCGCGATGGTGATGCTGAAAGAAGTGACCGATCCTGAGCGTTTCGGCGTGCCGGTCTTCGAAAGCGGACGGATTATTCGCATCGAAGAGAAGCCCAAGAAGCCACTTTCGTCGTTCGCGGTCATCGGCGTTTACTTCTACGACGCCACGGTGTTCGATCGCATTCGGCGCCTGAAACCCTCCGGCCGCGGCGAGTACGAGATCACCGACGTGAACAACAGCTACATCGCGGAAGGCACGCTGAACCATAGTCTGCTCGAGGGCTGGTGGACCGACGCCGGAACATTCGAATCGCTCTGGCACGCCAGCAACATGGTCCGCGAAAAAGTATTGCGCGGGACGGAAGAAGCGGCACAGGTGCGTGGCGCATGAAGCTCTTAGTCACCGGCGGGGCAGGATTCATCGGTTCCAACTTCGTTCATCAGACCGTCGCACGGCATCCCGACTGGAAGCTGATCGTTCTCGACAAGCTGACTTACGCGGGCAACCTGAAGAACCTTGAGCCGGAGTTGAGCGACGGCCGCTGTGACTTTGTGCAGATGGACATCTGCGACCGCGGAGTGCTCGAGGTGGTGCGAGGCTGCGATGCGGTGATTCACTTCGCAGCCGAAAGCCACGTCGACCGCAGCATTGAAGACGCGTCGGCGTTTGTGCGCACCAACGTTGATGGCACTTACAACCTGCTGCAAGCCTGCCGCGAAGCCGGCGTCCCACGGTTTGTGCACGTCAGCACCGACGAGGTTTACGGCAGCCTCGGTGACGACGGCCAGTTCACGGAGGAGACTCCGCTGCAGCCGAATAGTCCGTACTCGGCGACCAAAGCGGCGTCGGATCTGCTGGTGCTGGCGTATGTGCATACCTATAAGTTCCACGGCATTGTGACGCGCTGCTCGAATAACTACGGACCGTATCAGTTCCCCGAAAAATTCATTCCGCTGATGATCGCGCAGGCGATGGCCGGGCAGAAGTTGCCGGTTTATGGCAAGGGCGCGAACGTGCGCGACTGGATCCACGTCAGCGATCACTGCAGCGCGCTCGAAACTGTGCTGCAGCATGGCCGCGACGGCGAGGTGTACAACATTGGCGGCGGTTGCGAGATGCAGAACCTCGATGTGGTGAAGCTGATCCTGAACGCACTCGGCCGCTCCGAGGAGCTGATCCAGTTCGTCACCGACCGCCCCGGACACGATCTGCGATATGCCATCAATTGCGAGAAGCTGTGCCGGGAATTGGGATGGTCTCCGCAGGTTACGTTCGACAAAGGTTTGGCCGAGACGATCGCGTGGTATCGCGAGAATCAACCGTGGCTGGATGACGTGCGCAGCGGCCAGTATCGCGATTACTATCAGCGACATTACGTCCAGCGCGAGAAGACGTTCGCGCAGCAAAGTTCCTAGCAAAAACCCGTTACTATTTTCTTGAAGCGCGATTCGGCATTTTGCAGGCCGCCTTGCGCCTGTTCGATCCTGCTCCTACGGCCCAGAATGGACTTTCACGAAGCTATGCCATCATAGCTTCGTGTCAGGGCAGGTCTTCAGTCGTGCCGTCACGGCTCACCACGATTTTGGTCTTCAGAGCGTGTGTGGAGTTTTTCAGCGGCCTGTAAGGTCGTGCCCTGACACGAACCACATCGAAAGAGCACGCCCCGCAATCCAGTCGCTGCATCCAACCAAGCTGTGCATTTCTTGTTAAACTGGAGTTCCGCCTCGTCGTCAATCTCCCCGTAAAGTGTTCCAGGTGAAGCAGGATGAAAACCCTTCTGCATCTCGTATTCGTCTTTTCCATCGGCTCAATGATGTTTGGGCAATCGGCAGCGGCTCCCGCTTACGCGGCCAGCGCACCAGCAGCGGGAAACTTCCCGACGGCTCCGATCTTCTCGGACCTGGACAGGCTGCAAGCCTCCGCCGCGCAAGCCAATATCGATCTGGGCCACCTGCGGATTGAGAAGTGGAAGGCGGACGCCGGCTCCAAGCAGCAGGCCCAGGCCAATGCTGATGCGGTGCAGCGCAACCTGACGAGCGCGTTGCCCAGCCTGATCGACAATGTTCGCAATGCGCCGCAAAATGTCGATGCGGAGTTTAAGCTGTATCGCAATCTGAATGCTCTTTACGATGTGTTTGCCTCCTTGACCGAGTCGGCCGGGGCATTCGGGCCGCGTAACGACTATGACGTGCTGGCGCAGCAGCTTGGCATGATGGATTCGGTGCGGCGCAGCCTGGGTGACGAGCTGGAGGGGCTGACTGCGGCGACACAGTCGGAGCTGAACCAGTTGCGCACGCAGGTGCGCAATCTGCAGCAGCAGCAGACTGCGGCGGCTGCTCCTCCGAAGAAGGTAGTGGTGGACGACACCGAGCCGCCGAAGAAAACGGCGCATAAGAAGAAGCCGGCACCGAGGTCGAGAGCTCAGGCTTCCAGTTCCGGCAATGCTGGTGGATCGGCGCCGATCGCTAAGGAGCAGTAAAGCCTGGCTTGGCCAGACAGGCTGCTGAAAACTCGATTTGTCGGGCTGGATCGGTAGAGCGGGCCTTCAGGCCCGCGTCCTTCGCGCCGATTATGCTCCGTTCGCCCACTGCCTTAGCGGTGGGCGGAAAACCTGATCTGTGGAGGTCGGCTTGGACGCGGACCCTTCGACTTCGCTCAGGGCAGGCTCTAAAGGTCCGCTCTAGTTGAGCGACGTAGCACGCCGACTTTTTCAGCAGCCCCCGGCCGCACCGGATCGCCGATTTCGCCGGCCGGTGCGACTTCAACACCATCCATTCCCGGGAACATTTCGGGGCTGACTGGAGTCTATTCACAGTAGGTCGTAGGGATTAGTGCGTGTGATCGAGCGCGCTGGTGCCGGGGATTCCGGATTGCGCCGCTGGTCGCGATTTGGGTTGTTGTAGGTTCCCGAAACTGTTTATTATTGAGGTGCCGCCCTTGGCGGGAGCAATAACATTGAGTGACCTCGCAAGTGCGATTGGAGTCCGCACTGAAGAAGCCGGCATTGTGTCCGAGCTGAAGGCCGGATCAGAGGCCGCTTTTTCCTGGCTCATCGCCCACTACAACCAGCCCGTATATAGCCTGGTGTACCGGATTCTGGACGATCCGTCCGACGCCGCCGATACCGCCCAGGAAGTTTTCATCAAAGTTTTTCGCGGGATCAAGAGTTTCCACGGTAATTGCAGCCTGAAGACGTGGATCTACCGCATCGCCATCCATGAGGCGTCAAACCGGCGGCGCTGGTGGTTTCGCCACAAGTTTCACGAGACTTCGATCGAATCCGGCCTCGAACACCACGAGCAGGTCTGCACCTCCAGCATGAAAGACATGCTGGTGGACGACGGCAAATCGCCGCTGCAGAACGTTTGCGACGACGAGCTGCGCGCGCGCGTGGAAACTGAGCTGAAGGCGCTGCCCGAGCCGTATCGCACGACCGTAGTCCTGCGCGACCTGGAAGAGCTGTCCTACGAGCAGATCGCTGAGGTGATGCAGACTTCGCTGGGCACGGTGAAGTCGCGGCTGGTACGGGGACGCGAGGCGCTGCGCAAACGGCTGGAGCGGCATTTGCCCGCGTTCGGAATGGAGCTGGGCGAAGCGCGGGAGAACCGACGCCGCGGCTTCAGCGGCCGCAAACTTGAGGTTCTGCCATGACGTGCTCGATTGCCAAGGGGCTCATGTCGTCGTATCTGGATGGCGCAGTGACGCGCAGCCAGATGTCGCAGATGGATGAACACCTGCGCGGTTGCGTGGAATGCGCTCAGCACTTCGCCTCGGTACAGCGGACGCAGTCGTTGGTAGCTTCTCTGGGCAGAAAGACCGCGCCCCAGGACCTGGCGTTAAGGCTGCGCGTTGCGCTTTCGCGGGAGCTGGCGAACTCCCGCCGCTCGCGATGGGAGCGGCTGCGCGTGCGTTGGGAAAATGCCTTCGACGCCATCATGGTTCCGGCTACCGCCGGCCTGATTACCACGCTGATTGTCTTTGGCGTTCTCATCAGCTTCCTCTATCCCGCCCAGGTGCGCGCGTCCAATGACGTGCCGACCGTGCTTTACACTCCGGCCGAGCTAAAGTCCACGCCCTTCGAGCTGAGTATGGGCATGGCAAATGCGGATTCGCTAATAGTGGAAGCTTACGTGGGACCGGATGGCCGGGTACTGGACTACCGCATTCTCTCCGCGCCCGAAGAGGCGCAGGCGATTCTTCCTCAACTGAAGAACATGCTGATCTTCACCAGGTTCAATCCGGCGACTGCGTTTGGTCAACCCACCTCCAGCCGCGTCATCCTGACGTTTTCCCGGGTGCAGGTCAGGGGATAAGGCTCTCGGCAAACTGTTGTAGACATCGCCGCGAAACCCCCTACGGCAGAATCACCGCAGCGCCGTCGATCGCATCATTCTTCACCGCAAGCAGTGCCTCGTTCGCCTGAGCAAGCGAAAACGACGTGACCTTAGGACGAAGATTAATCTCGGCGGCAAGCTTGAGAAAGTCGCGGGCGTCAGCGCGGGTCATGTTGGCGACGCTGCGGATTTGGCGCTCGCCCCACAGCAGCGTGTCATAGTCGAATTGCGGCATGCGGTCGAGGTGAATGGCATTGATGGCCACCACCCCGCCCTTGCGCAGGCTGGAGAGCGCCGCGATCACGACATCACCGCTGGGCGCGAAGGTCACCGCGCGATCGAGTTCCACCGGCGGCTTATCGTTTTCCGTTCCCACCCACTTTGCTCCGAGCGATTCCGCCAGCTTGCGATGCGAGTCTCCGCGGGTTGCAACGTAAACGTCACACTTCCAGGCATGAAGCACTTCGATGGCAAGATGCGCTGAGGCGCCAAACCCGAACAACCCTACGCGCTCGCCCTGCTGCACTCCGGCGACGCGCAGGCTGCGGAAGCCGATAATGCCAGCGCACAGTAGCGGCGCGGCGTGCAGATCGTCCAGCTCCGGCGGCAGCGGGAAGACGAAATCAGCGCGCGCCAGCGCGAATTCCGCATAGCCGCCGTTCACGCTGTAGCCGGTGAATGTCGGCGAGTCGCAGATGTTTTCCATCCCATGCTTGCAGTACCAGCATGTGCCGTCGGTGCCGCCAATCCAGGAGACGCCGACGCGACTTCCCAACGGAGAATCTGCAGTCGCGCCATCGATAACGTCGCCGACAATCTGGTGGCCGGGAATCACGTGCGGCAGCCGCGGCGGAAGCTCGCCTTCGACGATATGCAGATCGGTGCGGCACACACCGCACGCGCGGACCTTCAGCAACACATGACCGGGCTCGAGCTTTGGCTTGGGGATGTCTTCGATTCGCAGAGGCCTCTGCGTGATGTTGGCTGGAGCGGCTAAGACTGCGGCTTTCATGAGCGCCTCACCCGTATGATTATTTCACCGATGGCCGGAGTCTGGAGGCGGGCAGTCAGCAATCAGCAATCAGTCCTTAGCCGTTGCCGCGGATTTCGCTCCTGCATCCGGCGACTTCAGGGCCTTCAGCAAGCGGTCGAATGCCTTTTGATACGAGTCGTGGTTCTTCCAGTCGGCAAAATCATTCGGGATGTAGTACTCGCGTATCTCGCGCGCCGAATCCTTGCCGGTGTCGGCATCAAAGCATTCCCAGTCGCGGAGAATCTCAAAAGACACGAGGCTCAGGGGAAACAGCATCCTCTTGCCCTCACAAACCTCCCGCTTCCTTGCCTTTGCGATTTCTGTCTTGACCCACTCACTGTTCATGCTGTCTGGCGACAGGATCAGGAGCAGCTTGTCATACATTCGGATGGCTTCGTCAATCTGCTCGTGCAGCTTTTTGCCCGGTTGAAGATGGTGCGGGGCAAACCAGCAGCGCACGCCGTTATTTTGTAAGTCCGCGTACAGACGGTCAGCGAACTCCTGGTCCTTGCCCGAATAGCTGATGAAGCAGGAGTAGAACTGTATCGCACCTGCGATCGACTTGATGTATCCGATGAGGTCGTCCGGAAAGCCCGCGCCGCGCAGGAAGACATCCGGGATTTTGCCCTGGGAGCTGATAGATCGTATCAACGCCGATCGTGGACGGCCCAAAGTGGCGCACGGTCTCCAGTCCTTTGGCCGTGCTCAGATCGACATCGGCAAAGAGGGTCGAACCGAACGTGGCTTCGCTGAAGTCGGTCTCCCTGAGTTTGCCCCGCTGAGGTTCGCCACGACGAGAATCGCCTTGCTGAGGTTCGCCCCGTTGAGGTTCGCCCCACTGAGGTTCACCGCGAAAAGGTCCGCCTCGCCGTAGAGGTGCGCCTCGCCGAGATTCGCCCCGCTGAGGTTCGCCCTGGCCGAGGTTCGCCCGGCTGAGGTTCGCCTCGCTGAGGTGCGCCACGCGGAGGCTCGCCTCGCTGAGGTTCGCCCCACTGAGGTCCGCCACGGCGAGGTTCGCCCCGCTGAGGTCCGCCTCGCTGAGGTTCGCCCCACGAAGGCCCGGTCTTATGTCCGGATGCTGATCTCTCCACTCATTCCAGGCAGCAACTCCCTTTTTCAGGATTGCCAGATGCTCTTCATTCGCCATCGCCTGTCACCCGCCGCGCCGCGTGAATTACCGCGCCACATTAGTCGAGAGCTAGTGTAGTGCGTCGGAAATCGGCTCACATAAGTTTTTCGAGGTTTGTGTCAGGGCACGGCTTCAGCCGTGCCGAAAAGCGTCACTTTCCCTTGGGCTTTAGCCCCTGAACAGCGGGCGCAGGGGCTAAAGCCCACATATTTCTGCGTGCGTTCGGCACGACCTAAGGTCGTGCCCTGACACAGCCCGTGCTTGGATAGGTCACGAGTTCAATGAACGCACTACACTGGTGGGAACGCAAGAGCTATCAGCAATCAGCAGTCATCTCCCGTCTTGTCATCCTGAGCGAGCGTGGGCCGATTTTGCCCGCCCGAGTCGAAGGACCACTATTGGGGGGCAAAATAGGGATCCATCGACTCCGCGCCCGCCCGACTCGCAACCAACGCGGCAGCACAAAGTGGCTTTCTCATTTTTCTGTTTTATCCGTCGTTACCGGACTCCGCCAGTCGGCGCGAAGAGCAGGCTAGCGCGGTTCCAGATTTGGTGTATCCAGGTAGAGCGGAGCTTCAGGTCCGCGTCCAAGCCGCGCCCCGAAGTCTGGGCTGACGAAGAGGGCCCCCTCGACGCGGCGCTGAAGCGCCGCTCTAGCCGACCTTGTGGTACAGCAATTCGGGAAACGCTCTAGCGCAACGTCCCCAGCTTCGCAACGGGCCAATAGCCGAAAACAGCTTTGCCGTAGATGAAGCTCTCATCAACAGGGCCGAAATCCCGGCTGTCGTTGGAGAGATTGCGGTGATCTCCCAGGACGAAGTAGCTGTGCGGAGGCACGACGATCTCGGGGTAGAAGCGAACGTCTTCGTACATGCGTGGAAGGTAGGCCTCGAACAAGCGATGCCCGTTGACGAAGACGACACCCGCCTCGATGCGGACGCGGTCGCCGGCCACGGCAATTACGCGCTTGATGTAGCTCTTGGAGGGGTCGCGCGGATAGCGAAACACCACCACATCGCCGCGCTCAATAGGTTCCAGCTTGTAGACGAACTTGTTGATGAAAACCCGCTCCTGGTCCTGCAGAGTGGGCATCATGCTGGTGCCTTCTACTTTCACTGGCTGGTAGAGGAAGATGATGAAGAATGCAGAGACGGCGAGCGAGATGATAATATCGCGCAGCCACCCCGAAATCATCAGCCGGCGATGCGGTGACGGACCGGCCGAAGCAGTTTCCGTTTGCTCATTACGAATTGGACAAGAAGGCCCGCCTGGACTTTCGGGGCCAAGGTGAGAACTCATATTATTGGTTAGACGCCAACCGACCATTATAGTTTCGCGGGACGCAGTATGGCGCGGATTTCTGCCGAGTCGCGCGCACCCGCAGTTTTCCGGGGGGTTTGTGCGCTGTTGCCCGAGGTTGGTTACAATGCAACGCATGAGAAAACCCGCTCTGCTGATGTTGATCATTGCGCTGGGAGTGGTTTGCCTGGCGCAGGGTGACCATGTGCCGGCGTATAACACCTCGGCGCTCAAGCCGGGCGACGCGCTGCCCATCCTGCCAAAAGACCAGTGGCACGGAGACGCTTTCCAGCTCGCCTACCAGGTGCGCGCGTATGAGCTGGCGGCCAAGATTCCCGGCGTGATTTACCAGTTGCCGTGCTATTGCTATTGCGAACGCATGGGGCACAGCAGTCTGCACACTTGCTTCGAGAGCACGCACGGCGGCCACTGCGCACTTTGTATGAAAGAGGTGTTCTACGCCTACGAGCAAACAAAGCTGGGCAAAACTCCGGCTCAGATTCGAAATGGCATCATAAAGGGAGAGTGGAAGTCGATCGATTTGGAGGCTGTGGGGAAGCAGGGTTAGCGGTGCGAAGGCACTGCTCCGAGCACGTGAGTTGACGAATGTTCCGGGTTGCGGTTATAACTCTGCGCAACAGACTCGCAAGAGATTCGGATGTTTTTCCACAGGAAGCCGCAGTCTTCGGTCGTGAACCAGCCCGGGAAGCTTACCGCATGAAGAACAGAGCGACAGAAGACGCCAGTAGCAAGACTTCCAAAAGCAACAAAAAAAAGGTTTTGTCGATGCCTCCAACAAATTCCGATCATTCAGGCCGCGGAACCAAGCCGACAAGAGTTTCGGAAGACCCACGTTTTGCACAGGCTGTGCAAAACTACGAGGCCGGACTTAAGGCGCTGCAAGCGCACAAATACGACAAGGCCAAGGTTTTTTTCGAGAAAGTGGTTGCCGGACCCAGTCCCGAACTGGCCGACCGCGCCTCTGTGCACCTGAACAGTTGCAACCAGCAGATGAGCCGGGCATTGAACACGTTCAAGACGCCTGAGGAGCAATTTGATTATGCCGTGTCGCTGATGAACCTGGGCGACTACGTGACGGCCCGGGAGAACTTTGATCAGCTCGGCAAGAAATATCCTAAGCTCGACTTCGTGTGGTACGGCATGGCGGCCCTGAACTGCCTGACCGGCCGCTTTCCCGAAGCGATCAGCAATCTCGGCGAGGCGATACGGCTGAACCCGGCGAACCGCTTCCAGGCGCGCAACGACTCCGATTTCAAGAACCTGGCAGACGATCCCAGATTCACCGAACTGCTCTATCCTGACACCAGTACCGACTTAGGCATCGGGCCTGAGAAGTGGCATTATTGAGTTCAGCCCGAATCCCATGGACACCCACTACACTTCGGCCGAGCCGCGTGCACTCAGAGTTGTCGCCATGGGAGGAGGTAACGGACTTTCCACCCTCCTCCATGGCTTAAAGCGTTACGTTAGATCTTCCAGCGAAGCAGCTGCAGACAAGCTGTTAGCGTACATCGCAGATTTGTCGGCGATCGTCACCGTCAGCGACGACGGCGGCTCCAGCGGACGGCTCCGCAGGGAGCTGAATCTGCCCGCGCCGGGCGACGTGCGTAATTGCATCGTGGCGCTGTCGGAAGAAGAGGCGATGCTCTCGCGCCTGTTTCGCTATCGCTTTCCCGCAGGCGAAGGAGTCGGCGGCCATAGCTTCGGTAATCTGTTTCTCTCGGCCATGACCGCCATTACCGGCGATTTCAGCCAGGCGATCAAGTATTCGTCCACCATCTTGGCCACGCGCGGCCACATCTATCCTGCGACGACCAGCAACGCGCAGCTCTACGCGATCATGGACGACGGTTCGGTGGTCCGAGGCGAAACCAATATCACGGCCAGCGACCGGCGAATCGTCGAACTGCGCATGGCGCCGGCGAATGCGAAACCGCTGCCGACTTCGATGGAGGCGATCGAGAGCGCCGAGCTGATCACGATTGGACCGGGTTCGTTGTTCACCAGCCTGGTGCCGAACCTGCTGGTGCGCGATGTCTCCAAGGCAATCGCGGCCGCGCCGGCCGTGAAGGTGTTCGTCTGTAACCTGATGACGCAGGCCAATGAGAGCCTGGGCCTGACCGCCTCCGATCACATTCGCGCTCTCTATAAACATGCCCGGCGGGAATTTTTCGATTATGCTCTGGTGAATCGCGCACCGGCATCGCCCGAGCTGGCGGCCAAATACGCGGAGCAGGGGCAGTCGCAGATCGAGGCCGACGTGCAACCGATCGAGGCGTTGGGCGTGAAACCTGTGCTGGGCGATTATTTGATCGAGGAGCTTCGCGCCGACGGATTGATCGCCCGCCATAACACGCAGCGCGTAGCGCAAGACCTGCTGCGGATTACGATGGAGCAGCTCAGCTCGCCGGTAGCCGCACTGCACCACGAGCCGTAAGAATCTCTTCACCACAGAGGCACAGAGCACACGGAAAAAGAGATCGAGAGCGCCGTTAGCGGGATCGCACAAGAAATCAGACTTCGACTTCTCGGTAGTGGGTCAGTTTGAGATCATCAGCATCAGTTCAAAGCGGTGTCATCCCGAGCGAGGGCGGCTGCATTTGGACGTCGGAGTCGAGCGACCTCTATAGCTGCTGATGGTAGGGGTCCTTCGACTTCGCCCGCCGGTTCTGCGAACATGCGGGCTGCGCTCAGGATGACACATGCGTGGGTACCCGAGTATTGCAATCCAAACTGACCCACTACCGACTTCTCTGTGCCTCTGTGCCTCTGTGGTGAAATAGAATTCGAACCCATGCCAACCACTTCCCGCGCCAAAAACGCCGCAAAGCAGCAACCGACATTCGCTATCGCGATCCTCGCCGCAGGCAAGGGCACGCGGCTGAAATCGCGCCATCCCAAAGTGCTGCACGAAATCGGCGGAAAGCCGCTGTTGGCGTATGTGGTCGCGGCAGCTACGCAGGTCGTGTCTGCGCAGAACATCTTCGCCATCATCGGACACGAAGCCGAAAGGGTGCGCGCGGCGCTTGAGGCCACCGGCATCGGCTTCGTGCTGCAAACCGAGCAGCGCGGAACCGGGCACGCGATGATGCAAGCCCGCGAAGCCCTGCAACCCTTCCAGCATGTGCTGGTGCTCTCCGGCGACGTGCCGCTCATTGCGCCGCAGACGATCGCGAGCCTCCGCGACTTCCACATCGCGCATGCCGCCGCGATGACCATCCTCACCGCCGAAGTTCCCGATCCCACCGGATACGGACGCATCTTCCGCAAAGTGATCAAGGGCAAAGAGAGCGACGAGGTCGATCGCATTGTCGAGCAGAAGGCACTGCGCGGCAAAGAAGCGCAGAAGTGTGAGATCAACTCCGGAATTTACGCCTTTGCCACAGAGCCGCTTTATGCGCAGATCGGCAAGTTGCGCACCGACAATGCGCATCAGGAGTACTACCTGACCGACGTTGCCGAACTGCTGCGCAAAGCCAAGCAGAAGGTGGTGGCGTTGCGCGCACAAAATCCTGACGAGGTGCTGGGCGTCAACACGCGCATGGAACTGGCGCAACTGGATGCACAGCTTCGCGCCAGGAAAGCGCGCGAGTTGATGCTGGCGGGCACGACCATCTTTCGTCCTGAAACCTGCGACATCGATGCGGCTGTCGAGGTCGGGCGGGATACGGTGATTGAGCCATTCGTGCAACTCATCGGCAAGACCAAGATCGGCGCCGATTGCCGCATCCGCTCGTACTCCGTAATTACGAATTGCGAGATCGGCGACAAGGTGCTCATTCGCCCCGGATGCATTCTGGAAGATTCCATCGTGCGCAGCGGCGCGCAACTGGGGCCGTATTCGCATCTGCGGCCGGGCAGTGATATCGGCGAGGACGCGCACGTCGGGAATTTCGTTGAGACCAAGAAGACGCGGCTGGGCAAAGGATCGAAAGCCAACCACCTCACTTATCTTGGCGACGCGGAAATCGGGGAGGGCGTGAACGTTGGTGCGGGGACGATTACCTGCAATTATGACGGCGTCAAGAAGCACAAGACGGTAATCGACGAGGGCGCTTTCATCGGCAGTGACGCGACGCTGGTTGCGCCGGTCCGCATCGGGCGCGGAGCTTATGTGGGCGCGGCGTCCTGCATTACCGAAGACGTTCCCGAAGATTCGTTGGCAGTTGCGCGTGGCCGCCAGGTGACGAAAAAAGGCTGGGCCAAGGAACGGCGGACGAAGACCGCCGCGAAGTAAGAGGAAGTTCGCAGTTTGCACGCTGGATCAGCCTTGAAAACATAAAGCGACCCGCTGCGCGCGAATCGGCGCAACTAGATCTTCCGCTCTGCAAGCGAAGCGCTCCGCTGATAAGAAGGCGCACTTCTAAAGCGATCTCATATCGCTATGTGTCAGGGCACGTCTTCAGACGTGCCCTAACAGCTCGCCACGATTTGGGCTTTAGAGCGGTTCCAGATTTGGTGTATCCAGGTAGAGCGGACCTTCAGGTCCGCGTCCAAGCCGCACCCCGAAGTCTGGGCTTTCCGCCCACTGCGCTGCAGTGGGCGGAAAGCCTGACGAAGAGAGCCCCCTCGACGCGGCGCTGAAGCGCCGCTCTACCCGACCTCGGGGTACAGCAATTCGGGAAACGCTCTAGCCCATGAGGGGCGCTGGATAGGGGCTAAAGCCCACAGCCGGTTAGGCTGTTCGGCACGACTGAAGGTCGTGCCCTGACACAAACCCGAATCGGGTTTATGGGCAGCACTTGCGCGTCGCTGACTCCACGCCCGGTTTCAGCCCACCCCGCGCCGTGCTCGCCGCATCTCGCTCATCAGGAGGCGAGTGATGGCGAAGCAGAATGCGAAGAACTCTCCCGGCACCAACCCCAACCTAAGATCGCGCGATGGCGGCATCAATCCATCGGCTCCCGCGACGGGAACGGCAGGTTGGGGAGAAACCACGGATGAGCGGCGCGCCGTGCGCACGAACGATCCCGAGGGCACGCGCGCCGGCCAGATGCAAGGCAACCCCGGCGACGACATGACAGCCGCATCGCAACGCGAAAGCAAAAGGGCGACCACCAATAAGCGGCCAAGTGAGGGTGACGATCAGGCCGATCTGTCGCGTCGCACCAGCGCCAGTGCGTATTCGATGAACACCAGCCAAGGGGGTACGAACGGGACGTTTCGCTGCGCCGATATGGGCAACTCCGACTGCGGCTGGGAGACGAGCGGCGAGACCGATGACGAGATCGTGCAGCGCGTCGAGGAGCACTGCTGGACAGCACATGGCCTGAGCGACTGGAGCGAAGCCATGCGCAGCAAGGTCCGCAACGCGATTGGTCAGCGCGACGCAGCCTAAGTTGGGCGCTGAAGCGCGAACTGTTTGATGGCCGTATTCTGCACGCCTGAACAGGCCGCTGGAGAATTGGGAAAAGCCGATCCCGCGGCGGCCAAAGCCGCCTCCAGATAACAAAAATAGTGCCTCTTCGGCACGACCAAGAGCCTGCCCTGAGCCTGTCGAAGGGTCGTGCCCTGACACAAGGCCTTCGGAAACGGACCTTTTCAGCGGCCTATGAAGGCGTGCTCCGCCCGTTACTGCCCATATTGCTCTTGGCCTGCGTCATCGGTTCACTGCTGGACAGTGATCGGCTTCCGCAGCTTGAAAGTGACTACGGACTCGGCCGGGATTTCAACTTCTTTGTTGCCGGTCTTGGCCGAGGCTACGCCGCCCGCGCCCGCGCCGAGCAAGCCGCCGATCAGCGCGCCTTTGCCGCCCCCCGCGAGGCCGCCAATGAGCATGCCGGCGCCCGTGCCGCCTCCGGTCATTGCGGCGGTGCGCTTGCCCTTACCCTGCACCACCTGCCGATAAGTCGAGGTCTGAATTCTCGTCGGGGCGCCGCCCACGTCGATGGACGTCAGGCGAATTGACAACTCGCCCTCGCCCTTGAATTTGCCGGGCGATTTGGAAGTGACCACCGTGCCCGAAACCCTCGCTCCGGTCGGGACGACGACTGCGCCATTCACCGCAATGGGCTGCGCGAGGGTTCCAGAGAAGCGGTCGCCAACATCGACCGTCTTGGTATCGATAGCCCGACCTATGCGGAAAACGATGCTGCTGCCTGCGGGAATCACGATTGGCGGAGGCGGCTGTGGAGGAGGCGCAGTCGCCTGCGGAGCGGGCGCGGCTTGCTGTGCAGGCGCTCCGGACTGTTGCTGTGGCGGAGCTGCCGAGGTCTGAGACTGGCTCATGTTGCCCGCAGGCTGATTGCCTTGGGCTGAGGCAGTTTCACCGGCCGTGGTCGCCGGCTGCTGATTTTGGGTTTGGCTTTGATTTTTCTTGCTGCAGGCCACGAAACTGGCAGCGAGCAGGAGGCTGACTACGAGCGCTGAGATTCGCCAACGCATATGTGTTTTCCTCTCGTTGCGACGATGGTTCGACGTGTATCAGGGCATGACTTACAGTCGAAGCGCGTCACTTTTTGTTGGTCATCCCGACCGAGCCCGCGTGTTCGCGAGAACAAGCGGAGTAAGTGGAGGGACCTGCTTTTCGCATGCAGCGCTATCAAATCCGGCGAACAGCAGGTCCTTCGACTCCGCGTCCGCGCGACCCGCAACTAAAGCGGGTCGGCAAAAACCGGCGGACGCTCCGCTCAGGATGACACACTACAAAGAGATTCGCGAACCTAAAGCTCATTCCGCATCGCTACCAGCACCAGCAACCCTCGCGGTCGTCTCGGCATTTCGCAAAGTGATGTAGCCCAGCAGACCTCCCACGGCTGAAGCGCAGAGCACGGCGGTCTTAGCCTCCGTCAGATGAGCGGGGTTGTCGAACGCCAGTGAGCTGATGAAGATGGAAACCGTAAAGCCGATGCCGGCGAGAACTCCGACTGCAGCGAGTTGTCTCCAGGTCACGGCCTTCGGCACCTGCGCCAGGCCTGTGACTTCGCCCAGCTTCGCGCAAGCGATAATGCCCAACGGTTTGCCCACGACTAATCCGAGCATGATTCCCCATGCAATGCGGCTGCTCACCAACTCGCGCCAAGCGCCGCCGGAAAAGGTTACGCCTGCATTGGCCAATGCGAACAGCGGCAGGACCAGGAACGATACCCAATCGTTTAACAGCCGGGTCAGCCTTTCCGATGCCGACTCAGTGTTGTTCAGCAGCGCATCGAAGCAGCCCAGCAGGTTCTTGGCGCTTTGCTCGTCGCCGGCGGCCATGGCATCGCGAAAGCGTGTCGACATGTCCTCCGCAATATCTTGAAACTGCTCCAGCGACAAGGGTGCGGTCGTCGGCACCATGAATCCCAGAATTACGCCTGCGATGGTCGCGTGAATCCCAGAGCGCAGGATCGCGATCCAGAAGGCGACGGCGAGTACGAAGTACACCACGGGCGGAGAGATCCCAATTTTCAAAGTGAGCGCGATAATCGCTAAGATGACAAGCCCTGCGAGCAGCGCGGCGCGATCCAGCGACTCACTATAGAAAACCGCGATGACGATGATGGCGCCGATATCATCGGCAATCGCAAGCGTGAGGAGGAAGATTTTCAGCTCCGACGGTATGCCTTTCACCATCCCGAGAACGCCCAGCGAGAAGGCGATGTCGGTTGCCATGGGAATGCCCCAACCATGCTGGCCGGCGTGGCCGTGGTTGAGCGTGGCGAAGAGAAGCGCGGGAACGACCATGCCGCCGAGCGCGCCGAAGATGGGCAAAGCCGCGCGGCGGAAATCGGCGAGTTCGCCATGCACAATCTCGTGCTTGATCTCCATGCCGACGAGGAAGAAGAAAATCGCCATCAGCGCGTCGTTGATCCAGGCGTGCACCGGCAGTTGCAGACGCGACAGCGACAGCTCCATCTCCCACACGTGATGGTAGGACTCGTGCCACGGCGAATTGGCCCAGACCAGCGCAACGACCGCGGCCGCGAGCAACACGATGCTGCTGATGCCCTGGATGTGGATGAACTGCTGGATGGGCAAGACGAGGGCGCGCGTCACCAGCGACTCGCGTACCTTTACCTGCAGCGCTCCGTAAGTGCGAGGCGGAATGCCCATGGCTTTGCGGCGGCCGCTCCCTGAGAGATCGATTCATTCAACCCGCAAGAGCCAAGCGGCGTCAACTGTTGGTTTGCGGGCCGGGTGATGGGCGGGCGACGACGGTTGCGCGGCTGACGATACCTCCTGAAAGAGGCCACTGCGCCTACTCAGGCGGATGAAAACAGCCGCAGAGCGGCGGGATGAATTTAGGCGGGGACGGAAGTCCCCGCACGCCTGCAAAAAGTAGAATTAAGCCGCAGAGCGGCGACACTCCTTGCGGTGACTGGAATCACCGACCGCTGCTCATTCCAGAAGTATGGTTAGTTGCCGTGGCCGACCCTACAGCAAGATTCTGGTTCACTGCGTGTTCAGTACGAAGAGCCGTCAGTATGGCCCGCCGCAAAGGAACGTCCTAAGTTAAAGGCCGCGCTGCGCGCGGCCTCACTAGTTGCTAATCGCTAATTGCTGCCTACTTAATCGCCACCAGCTTGTTCATCAGCTCGGAATAATCCTTCTTCTCCACGCCGTGCACCTGCCTGTTGTACTCGTCCACCTTGGCGGAGTAGTTCATGGAGCAGAACTTCGGGCCGCACATCGAGCAGAACGCCGCTTCTTTGTAGTACTCGTCGGGCAGGGTCTCGTCGTGCATGGCGCGCGCGGTTTCGGGATCGAGCGACAGTGCGAACTGCTTGTCCCAATCGAAGGTGTAGCGCGCGTAGCTGATGGCGTCGTCGCGGTCCTGCACGCCGGGACGATGCCGCGCCACGTCGGCGGCGTGGGCCGCAATCTTGTAGGCGATGATGCCGTCCTTCACGTCCTTGTCGTTGGGCAGGCCGAGGTGCTCCTTGGGCGTGACGTAGCAGAGCATCGCCGCGCCGTACCAGCCGATCATCGCCGCGCCGATGGCGGAGGTGATGTGGTCGTAGCCGGGCGCGATGTCGATCACCAGCGGCCCCAGCGTGTAGAACGGCGCGCCGTAGCACAACTCCACTTCCTTCTCCACCTGCTCCTTGATCTTGTCGAGCGGAACGTGGCCGGGGCCCTCGATCATCACCTGCACATCGCGCTCCCAGGCTTTCTTGGTCAGCTCGCCCAGAGTCTTCAGCTCGGCGAACTGCGCCTCGTCGCTGGCGTCGGCAATGCAGCCGGGACGCAGGCCGTCGCCCAGCGAGTAGCTGACGTCGTACTTGGCCAAGATCTTGGTGATGTCGTCGAAGCGCTCGTAGAGGAAATTCTGCTTGTGGTGATGCGCCATCCACTGCGCCAGAATCGCGCCGCCGCGGCTGACGATGCCGGTGATGCGCTTGGTGATCAGCGGCAGATACTGGATCAGCACGCCGGCGTGGATGGTCATGTAATCCACGCCCTGCTCGGCCTGCTCCTCGATGACCTCGAGCATGATGTCGGCGTTCAGGTCCTCGATGCGCTTCACGCGCGCGACCGCTTCGTAGATCGGCACGGTGCCGATCGGCACCGGCGAGTGCCGCAGAATGGCTTCGCGGATTTCGTGGATGTCGCCGCCGGTGGAGAGGTCCATCACCGTGTCGGCGCCGTAGTGGACCGAGGTGTGCAGCTTCTTCAGCTCCTCATCGACGTTGGAGGTGACCGCCGAGTTGCCGATGTTGGAGTTGATCTTGCACTTCGAGGCCACGCCGATGCACATCGGCTCCAGCTCAGGATGATTGACGTTGGCGGGGATGATCATGTGGCCGGCGGCAACTTCGTCGCGCACCAGCTCCGGCGCGAGCTGTTCGCGCTCGGCGACAAAGAGCATCTCTTCCGTGATCAGGCCCTTGCGCGCAAAATGCATCTGCGACATGTTGGTGTCGCCGCTGCGGGCTGCGTTATTACCGGCGTCCCCGGCAGACGCCGCTTTCGCGTCTGTTGGGGCGGCTGAGCGCCGCTTCGCGATCCATTCGGCGCGCGGCTTTGGGACAGGCGTGCCGTTGCCATTACTTCCGGTCGTCATGATGGGATCTCCTGGACGAAGCCATAATTATAACGCTGAGAAGGAGCGGGGACTTCGTGGCCACAATGACGTGATGGCGATCACAGTCGCTGTCGCATGCGCTTTTCCGTTCGCGGCAACGCAGTGGTACTCTGTTTTGCAGGTAGAAAAATGGGGGAGTTGCGGCTCCCCCGAAGCGACAGAGGCGATATCGCTCAACTAGATTCGGGCAGGGATGGTTTGGTTGCCAAGATCAAAATTACGCAGCCGGAATCGGACGCAAACGTCCCGCCAATCGCGCGCATACCGGGCGCCGAGGAGCGGCGCGTCAACATCGACGGCACCACGTGGCGATATTGGTTTGCCGGCTCCGGGCCGCCGCTGCTGCTGATTCATGGCTTCATGGGATATTCGTTTTCCTGGCGATTCAACATGGAGCCGCTCGCGAAGCACTTCTCCGTTTACGCTATGGATTTGCCGGGCTGCGGTTTTTCGCAGCGGACGACCGCCAACGAGCGTACCCTCCGGGACGACGCCGAAGGCGTTCTGCGCTTCATGGAAGAGCTCGGCATCGAGAACGCCGACGTGTTGGGCTCATCGCGCGGCGGCGGGCTGAGCCTGATTATGACGGCGATTGCCTCACGCACGGACCGTTTGCATCGCATTCGCCGGCTGGTGCTGGTCTCGCCCATCAATCCCTGGTCGAGCCACGGAAAAGTTCTGACGCGTCTTCTGGCAACCACGCTCGGCGGTATGTATGTCGTGCACGTTCAGCCGCGCCTGCCCATCATCGCCAGGCGATACTTCAAAGCGTTGTATGGCGATCCCGCGCGCATTCCGCCGGGCACGTTCGAGGGTTATACCGAAGGGCTCGAGGCGCCGGGCAGTTTCGAGCACCTGGTGCGCATCCTGCGGTCGTGGCGCGAAGATCTGGCGGCGATCGGCAGCGCGCTCGATGAAGTCAGCGGCTTCCCCACCCTGCTGCTCTGGGGCTCGCGCGATCGCGCCGTGTATCCGTCGTCCATTCATCAGATGCAGCGGCATTTGAGAAATAGCGCGCTGGTGATGTTCCACGGCGCCGGACACCTGCCGTATGAAGAAGTGCCCGACGAGTTCAACCGCGTGCTGTGCGACTTTCTGCTGCACAATACGCCGCGCACGCGCCTCGAAATTGAGGCCGACGCCCTTCCTCCCATTCCCATTGCGCCCGCGCCCGACCGGCCGGGACCGTCATCGCGAAGACATTAATTTTTCGCCACAGACGCCGGAAAGAGGACACAGAGAAGAGACTATAGAAAAGAGTTTTGGGATGGCATTCTCCTCCGCGCTGGTCGCGCGAGTTTATCAAATGTCAGATCAAGTTGAAACTAGAACAGCTAATGGCTGACGGCTTAGGGCCTTGACGCTTATCTGCGATTCCCATTGGCCCAATCGGCAGCCAGTCTGAGCTCTTGGTTGACCTGCAAAAGCAGCTCCCTGGCTTTCTGCGCGTGGCCACCCAACTGGTACCCGTGGGCCTGCTGCGCGGCCACAATCCTGTCGAAGGCCTGCGCCGACAGCCGCTGCGCGGCAGCTAGATCCGGGTGATTACGCGGGCTGATGTTCTCGATCGGCCTCTGCCCGACCGCCATGCCTCCGCAAAAAAGCGCGGCGCCCAACAAAACCATCACAAGCTTCTTGGCCATGAGTTCCTCCTTGGAACTTGCTTGCAGCGAGCGAAACCTCAGCATTTCGTGGCGCAGAGTCAATCTGGATATTTGAGCAGGTTTGACTCCGTTTTTTCTCCGCCTTTTTAATCCGGAATTTCCGGTTTGTTTCGGAATGGGGCGGGATGTTATCTCTGCATGGGAGAGCGTGGCGGTGATTTGAGTCACACATCGATGTTTGCCGGCCCCCAACGTTTTCTTTGGCGCGGCCGCATTCCTACAGATTCTTCTCTGTGCGCCCTGTGTCCTCGGTGGTGAAAAATTCTTGTTAGCCTAGCGGCCCTTCGACAATTCCTTCTTCACGGCTTCGCTGACCAGTTTGCCGTCCACGCGCGTACCACCGAATTTCGCCATCACGTTCTTCATCACCACGCCTATGTCCTTCATTGTGGGAGAACCCATTTCGGCGACGACGGCGCGGACGGCGGCGACAATCTCCTCCTCGCCCGCAGCCTTTGGCATATAGGCCTCGATGATCGCGATCTCGTCGGATTCCTTCTGCGCAAGTTCAAGACGGCCGCCTTTGGTGAACTGCTCGATCGAGTCTTTGCGCTGCTTGATCATAGTGCTGAAGACCTGCAGCTCTTCTTTCTCGTCGAGATCGGCGCGTTTTTCGATGCGTTTGTTCTGCAGCGCCGCCTTCATCATGCGCAGGGTTGAGAGACGCAGCTCTTCTTTGCCGCGCATCGCGGCGACCATGTCTTTTTGCACGCGTTCGGTCAGGCTCATGGGGCAATTATAGGGGAGTACGTTTTTCGCGCTGCATATGCGATGCGTTTCAGTTGGCGGGCGATCGAATTCATTAGGAATGACTATTGGCGGTGTTGCCAGTGGGCGGGTTTCCGGTGGAGATGTGCGACGGCAAGTATTCGAATGACGAACTCAGATTCTTCGTAGACAACCGCAAAGGGAAATCGATGAAGTAGAAACCTTCTGCACCCCATGTATTGGGCCACCGCGTCGGCGCTTCCTGAATTCTCTCCAACGCAGTCTCGACCTCAGCTTCGAATCGAGCGGCTGCGGACGTGCTTCGCTCCAGATACCACGTCAGGACGGCCAGATACTCATCCTGGGCGGCGGAGACAAACTCAACCGGCTTTTTCATTGAAAACGGCGCGAGCTCTGCTTCGAACCTCATCCCACGTGACCATTCTCGCTCTGCCTGCTCGAACGTCCTCAAGCCGGCGCGCAATTTCTTCCTGCCACGCCGCTTCAACGTCAGCGTCAGCGGCATCGTCGAGGCTGTCAATCAGAGAAGTTGCCAGATCAGCCCTCTCTTCCGCCGGCAAAGCCAGGGCCTCTCTCAGCAACGCAGCAGCTTTGTCGCTCATACAGATTTCACCTCTCCCCTGCGTTATTATCGCGCAACAGCCATCCGCCGGCCACAACTTCGCGTGCTTCTCCGGCACCGCGAGATTTCTGCCGGATTCCCGGTGACGACCGCTCTTTCTGTCACACGCTCTCGTGACCCGCGCCACACACGCCGCGTCAACCTGAGGTAGCCTCCCTGCGCGCCGAGTTCTATAGTTATCTGTCGGCTTTGCAACGCCGGCAATTTACCAGCAGGAGTATCGCTATGCTACGAAAGACCCGACTATTTACTCCCGGTCCGACTCCTCTACTTCCGGCCGCGCAAAACGCTATCGCAGCGGCGGACATGCATCACCGCACAGCGGAATTCAAGGAAATCTTCTCCCGTACTCTTGCCGATTTGAA
Organism: uncultured Acidobacteriaceae bacterium; assembly: GCA_963821995.1. Taxonomy (GTDB): domain Bacteria; phylum Acidobacteriota; class Terriglobia; order Terriglobales; family Acidobacteriaceae; genus Bog-257. The sequence goes on from CAWGFZ010000002.1 coordinate 327,849, forward strand.
GACGTTCATCGGCACCAGCAACGACGTTCTCATCCTCACCTCCTCCGGCAGCGGCGCGATGGAAGCCGCGGTTTCGAATCTGACATCGCCGGGCGACAAGGTGGTCGTCCTCAGCGCCGGCAAGTTCGGCGAGCGTTGGCGCGATCTGGCAAAAGCATTCCACTGCAATGTGGAGCTGATCACCGCTCCCTACGGCGAGACATTCGACCTCGCCGAGGTGGGCGCGCGGCTCGACGGCGCAACCGCGCTCTTCATGCAGGCGACCGAAACCTCCACCGGCGCGCGCCATGATGTAAAGGCCATCGCGTCGATGCTGAAGGGCACCGACACGCTGCTGGTAGTTGACGCCATCACCGGACTCGGCACCACGCACTTCGAGGTGGATAACTGGGGCATCGACATCCTCATCGGCGGCTCGCAGAAAGCCGTTATGATTCCTCCCGGCCTGGCGTATCTCAGCGTAAGCGAGCGCGCGTGGCAGCGCATGGAAACCGCCAAGCAGCCGCGGTATTACTTCGACCTCCGCAAGGAGCGCAAGGCGCAGGCGAAGGGCGAAGCAGCCTTCACGCCGGCGGTTGCGCTGGTCGTCGGCTTGTCCGCGGCCCTCGACTACATTCGTCGCGGCGGGAACGGCAATCTCGCCGATGGCCGCGATAATCTCATTCACAACGCCGAAACCTCTGCGGCGATGGTTCGCGCCGGCGTGCAGGCGCTCGGACTTGGCCTCTTCGCACCAACTTGTCCGGCGGCCGCTGTAACCGCGGTCCTGCCGCCGAAGGGGGTGGACTCCAGCGCGATTGTGAAGGAATTCCGCGAGCGCTTCGCCATGGTGGTCGCCAATGGCCAGGGCGAGATGAAGGGCCAGCTCTTCCGCATCGCGCATCTCGGCTACTACGACTATCTTGACGCGATCGGGATTATCGGCGCGCTGGAGCAGGTGCTGCTCAAGGTTGCGCCGTCCCACAACTTCGAATTGGGCGCCGGCGTTCGCGCTGTGCAGGAAGTCTTTGCAGGGCAATTCGCCGAGGCGGTGAAAGCATGAAAATCGTAATCGCTGATAAAGTCTCTCCCTCCGCGTTGAAGGTTTTCGGCGAGCATCCCGACTGGACGGTCGTCGCTCCCGACAAGGAGAAGCTGGCCGGTGAACTGACGAACGCGGATGCCATCATCGTTCGCTCGGCGACCTTCGTCGATGCAGCCATGATGGAAAAAGCCCCCAAACTGCGCGTCATCGGGCGCGCGGGAGTGGGTGTGGACAACGTCGATCTCGATGCGGCGACCAAACGCGGCATCGTCGTGATGAACACTCCCGGCGGCAATGCGGTGGCCGTTGCCGAGCACACTTTCGGCTTGATGCTGTCGATGGCACGCTTCCTCACGCGCGCCGACTCGACCATGAAGGCCGGCAAATGGGAGAAGAAGACGCTGCAAGGCACCGAACTCCGCGGCAAGACGTTGGGTGTGGTCGGCCTCGGCCGCGTCGGCGTCGAGGTCTCGCGGCGCGCACAGGCGTTCGGGATGAAGGTCGTCGCCCACGATCCCTACGTCGCGCCCAGCCTGGCGCAACAGTGGAACGTGAGCATGGTGCCGCTGGATGAGCTCTATGCGCAATCCGACTACATCACGCTGCACGTCGGTCTCACACCGCAGACGCAAGGCATGATCAATGCCGACGCGCTGGGCAAGATGAAAAAAGGCGTGCGGCTGGTGAACTGCGCTCGCGGCGAGTTGCTGAATGAAACCGCTGTGGTCGAGGCGTTGCAGTCAGGCCAGCTTGGCGGCGCTGCGCTGGATGTCTACAGCCACGAGCCGCTGAAAGACTCGCCGCTGATGACACTGCCCAACGTGATCCTGACGCCGCACATTGCCGGTTCGACCAACGAAGCGCAGGAAGCGGTGGGCGTGCAGATCGCACTGCAGGTTCGCGAATACCTGCTGAAGGGCGTGATCCAGAACGCGGTCAACGTGCCATCGATCAGCGAGGAAGAGTATCAGCAGATGCTGCCCTACATCGCGTTGGGCGAGCGGCTGGGGACGTTCCTGGCGCAGTCGGGCGAAGGCGGCGTGGAGGAGATCGGCCTCAGCTACACGGGCGAGATCGCCGATTGGAAGACGGCGCTGATCCGCAATGCTGCCGTGGCCGGCGCGCTCAATCAGATTGCGCATGCGCACGAACGGGCGAACCTGGTGAATGCCGCGTCCATGGCTGAGGACCGTGGCATCCGGCTCACGGAGCGCAAGGTGCGCGAAGCCAGTGGCGCTGCCGCCAACGTGCTGCGCATGACCTTCAAGAGCGGCCAACAGCAGAACACCGTTGCCGGCTGCGTGCAGCCGGGCGGCAAGCCACACCTGTTGGAGATCGACGGCATTCACGTTGAAGCGACGCTGGAAGGCAATGTCATCTACCTGCGTAACCTCGATGTGCCCGGAGTCATCGGCCGGGTCGGCACGGTACTCGGGCAGCACAACGTCAACATCGCCAACTTCTCGCTGGGCCGCAGCGAGGCCGGCTCGTCGGCGGTTGCCGTGGTCCAGGTCGATGGCGACGTTCCCGCGTCGGTACTCGAGGCGCTGCGCGGGGTGGAAACCATCCTGCTGGCGAAGGCGATTCGCTTCGGCACGGCGCCGGTGAAGCAGGCGGTGACGGTCTAACCCGGTCCCACTCATTCCAAGCCCAGGAATGAGTGGGGCACCCGGCCATTAACGCGGTGGTCCAGGTGGTAGTGCAGGAGCTGGAGAAAGAGGGAATCTTCTGAGCGGGTGCGGCGGCCCACCCTGTCGCCAAAGGATGGCGACGAGGATGGGGCACCCGCATTGTACGGCCGGTAGTGGACTCGAACGAAAGGATGGGCCACCCGCCGATTAGCCGTACGACTCTACTGGATGATGCGCACCCACACGGCATATCCCGAGATCGTTCGTATCGAGAGCAGCCCGCGGGTGGCCCTGACCATTCGCTCCGGCGAATAGGCCGCGACCTTGATTGGGCGCTCTCGCATCCAGCGGAGCGGTGCAAAAGACGCGCTGCGCGCTTGGAAAACCAGAAAGCGGTTTTCCACTTTCGCACCGCCGGCGACGGCTGGATGTTCGCATAGAAGAATCATGGGCCGAAATTCGAGGCCGTATCGATGGTTGGTGGAGCGATTTTCCACCGAGTGGTGATTCAGCGCGAGAGTTCAGCACTTACTCCACAACGTCTCTTTCGCCGAACCACAAAGCAGCGGCGCTAGCGCGCCGCCCAAGAAAACTATACCTTGACAAAGCCTTCGTCCTTATCGAGGGCCACCCGTCCCACTCCAGGTCCCAGCCGCCTGACCCGCCCGCCCACGCCATCGTTCGAACAATTCCGCCCCACAATTGAATGGAGCTGGCTAGCGGAATAGCCATGTGTCTTGACGCCGATTCACCAAGGCTTGAATATCACTGGCGGTCGTTCACCGCCGCTGCGGGCGACAAGGTGTGGACATGGCAGAACTATCCGGATGGGCGAACTTCTACGTCATCGTCGGGTCATCCGCCGGCGCTTTGATCGGATTGCAGTTTGTCGTCATAGCCCTTATGGCCGAGCTGCCAGTCAGCGAGGGTTCGGCTCAGGCCGGCAGTGCGTTTGGTACGCCGACCGTGGTTCATTTTGGCGCCGTACTACTGCTGTCAGCGATCCAAAGCGCTCCGTGGCACCGGATGGCCAGTGCCGCAGTTCTTTGGGGGTTAGTTGGGCTCACCGGCATGGTGTACGAGCTCATCGTGGCTTGGCGTATGCGGGCGCAAACCTTGTACAAGCCTGAGTTTGAGGACTGGCTGTGTCATGTTCTTCTGCCCTTCGCGGCGTACGCAGCCCTAGCGGCATCGGCATACGCGGCCCGCTTGAATAGTGGTGGGTCGCTCTTCTGCGTCGCCGCGTCGGCCCTCCTACTGCTCTTCATCGGCATTCACAACGCGTGGGACGCCGTCACTTACCACGTATTTGTCAGCAGGCAAAAAATCAGAAAGCGCAATGGCGGCGGTGAGTAAGGCCGTTGAAAGATCAAGTTGTAACTGAAGGAGTTCAGAAAATGGAAATCAAGAAAGTTGGCTCGCAACCTTCGGCGAAAGGGCCGTCGGACTGGTTCACCGGAACAGTACGCATCGATCCCCTTTTTCAAGCGCCCGACCCGGCACTGGTTCAGGGAGCCAGCGTGACCTTCGAGCCGGGCGCGCGAACCGCGTGGCACACGCATCCGCTCGGCCAGACTCTCATTGTCACCGCCGGCTGCGGCTGGGCCCAGCGCGAAGGCGGGCCGATCGAGGAGATCCGGCCCGGCGATGTGGTCTGGTTCTCGCCTGGCGAGACGCACTGGCACGGAGCTACACCGACCACAGCCATGACACACATCGCCATTCAGGAACGGAAAGACGGCAAGGTGGTCGACTGGATGGAACAGGTCAGCGACGAGGAATATCGTAAGTGAATCCAGGTGCCCCACACATTTGCGGTTTTCGAATGAGCGGGATTCCGAATCACCGGACCGAGTATGATCGACGAAGCTAAGAGTCAGGACGGGAGGTGCATATGCCAGCGCGGAAGGATGCTTTAGATGCTCTGAGGGACCGCCTTTCCCGATATCGCCAAATCAAAATCACTGTGACCGGCAGAAAGTCAGGGCGGCCGATTTCGAGGCCGGTCTGGTTCGTGTTGGAAGGCGACGAGCTTTACCTGCTGCCGGTGCAGGGGTCGGATACTCAGTGGTACCAGAACGTCCTCAAGGACCCGACGATTCGGATCGATGCGCGCCGCGCAGGAGCCGAGTTCAAGGCAGTTCCTATCACTGATCCCGCACAGGTCTCCTCTGTGGTGGAGAAGTTCCGCGAGAAGTACGGCGCCAGCGACGTGAAGAAGTACTATTCAAAGTTCGACGTTGCCGTGCTCGTCCAGATGCGCTGACGCGCATCGCTCTCCGCGACAGCATCGGAGTCTGTTCTGAAGGCAGAGATCTTCAGGATTTCGCTGTGGCCAGGTGCTGCTCTTTGGGCTCCCTCGCGCCCATGACGAGGAGCCACAGCATGAAGACCAGTTCTCCCAGCGTGGCAGGTTGAGTGATGTTATTGACCGTGTCTTCGTAGCTGGGGAAAACTATGCCAGTAAAGCTGAACGCCAGCCAGCCGAAGCAACCCAGCATCAGCCAGACGCCAAGGAAGCGCGGCAGGAAGCGCGATCGGTACACCAGCAGGCCCAGCGGAAACAGCCACAGGCCCCAAAAAACCGCGTTGGCTAGATCAAGCTGGTGATGCAGGTTGAGGAACATCCTGGCGAGCGCGTCACGCTGCGGCTGGTCGATGACCGACAGGAAATCCGCGCCGCGGGCGAACAGCAGGGCGGCAGCGTCGTTCACGCTGTTGATGAAGAAAATGGGCGTGACCATGATGCTGCCTAGAATCACCATGAGCACCGCGAGGCCCTGGTCCACTCCCTTGAGCAGGCGATAGAGGGCCAGCGTGACGAAGATCCACCCGGCCGCGGCGACCAACTGGCTGACAATGCCAAAGCGAAAGAGCAACTCGTGAGCCACGATATTGTTGACCGTCGCTGCCGCGTCCCCATGCACAAACAGCGTTTTGGGAATGTACATGAGGCGTACGACGCCAATCGCTGAAAACAAAATGTACAGGAGCCCTGCGACTCTGGCGTTCTTGTTGAGCGATGCCATGAGGCCTCCGTTGTGACGGGTTTAGGCTGAGCATACGTGAAAGCGGGTTGAGAAGTTCAGGCAGGCGATGCTGACGACCCGGCGTCACAAGTCTGTGCCATGATCGCCAGAACTCGCACCAGTCGGCAGCGTTAACCCGGCACGCAGTTGGACCGTTCCTGTATCTTGTTAGCTGCGATGATGTCCCCGGTCCAGATCTTCTGCGTCACGATTTTTCTGCTGTCCGGCGCGGTCGCGGTATATGCGCTCATCGGCTATCCGATGCTACTGAATTGGCTGGCGAAGCGCGCGAACAATCCCGTCCACAAGGACGACAAGCTGCGGACGGTCTCGATTGTCATCGCGGTTTACAACGGCGAAAAATTCCTCGAGCGCAAGCTCAAGACCATCTTCGCGCAGAATTATCCCCGCGAGCTGATGGAGATCCTCGTCGTCTCCGACGGTTCGACTGACCGCACCGACGAGATCGCCCGCAGCTTCGGCAAGGAAGGCGTGAAATTCCTGCGCGTGCCGCGCGGCGGAAAAGCTGCGGCGCTGAACGCGGCGGTGCCGCTGGTTTCCGGCGAAATCCTCGTGCTCAACGACGTGCGCCAAACGCTCGATCCCGACTGCCTGCGCAACGTCATCGCCTGCTTCGGCGATCCTAAGGTCGGCTCGGTGAGCCCGCAGACCATCATCGTGCAGGGCGAAACGCACGAGGAAACGACCACCAGCCTCTACTGGCGCTATGAGCTATGGATTCGCCAGCGCATGACGCGCATCGATTCGACCTTCGGCTACAGCGGCGCGTTTGCCGCGATGCGGCGCTCGCTCTGGGTACCGCTGCCGCCGGGCGCGCTGCTCGACGATGTCTATGAGCCGCTGGTCTCCTTCTTTAAGGGCTATCGCATCCTGCTGGAGCCGAGTGCCACAATGTATGACTTTCCGACCGTGCTGCAGTCGGAATTCCGGCGCAAGGTGCGGCTGCAAGCGGGCCTCTACCAGATGCTGAAGATCATGCCGGAGCTGCTGAGCGGGCGTAACCGGATGCGGCTGCATTTCCTGTCGGCGAAGTACGGGCGCATCGTGATCCCCTACTGCATGATCGCAGCGGCGCTGGCGACGATTGGTTTGCCGCCGCACTGGCGGGCCGTGGCGGCATGGGCGCAGGTCGTGTTCTACGGACTCGCAGCCGCCGATGTCGCTGTCCCCGATGGATGGAAGCTGAAGAAGCTGACCTCGCCGATACGCACGTTTGTGGTGCTGATGGCGGCATCGTTGGCGGCGGTGCGCGTGTACTTCGTGCCGCCGGCCTCGTTGTGGAAGGATGTGTCGTACAGGCCGTCGGTGGCCGAGCGGACACCCGCACCAGAATCGAAGATGACTAGCGGCACGGGAATGTAGCAGGAGCCGTTTGTCTGGGCGTTCAGGCTATTCTTTCCGATCGTGACCTGGTAGAGCGAGCCTTCAGGCTCGCGTTTGCCTGAACATCCGGCAAAATTCAGAAAGCGCGCGGGACGCGGCGCTAAAGCGCCGCTCTACCGATCCTTCCTCTGCTGGACGCAGGAGCGCGGTCTAGCCCGCCAACTGCTCGTGCAGCCGAAACAGCACGTCGCCGATCACCGACCAGTCGTATCTAGCCTGCACCAACTGGCGAGCGTTCGTGGCCAGTTCTCGCCATTGCTCGCTGTCTGCCTGTAACGAAACCACCGCGTCGGCGAAGGCTTGTGGTGTGTTGGCGAGCAGAATGTCCTTGCCCAGCGTCACTGCCAGTCCTTCGGCGCCAAGCGTCGTGGAAACAACAGGCGTTCCCGCGGCCATAGCCTCCAGCACCTTGAGCCGCGTCCCGCCGCCGACCCTCAGCGGCACAACCGAAACCAGTGCGCTGCGGTAGAACGGACGAACGTCGGCAACCGTGCCGGTGACGGTGATGCCTTGCTCGCGCAATGCGACGATCGCCGGCGCGGGTTGCGCTCCCGCGATCACCAGCCGCAGCTCCGGCCGACGCGCGTGTATCAGCGGCCAGATATTTTTTACGAAATACAGCGCGGCATCGATGTTGGCGTGGTAGTCCATGCGTCCGATGAAGAGCACGTCGCGGCGCGCAGATTCTTGCGATCCGGGGGCGGCGAAAAAATCGCAATCCACGCCGTTGCCCGCAACTTCGATGCGCGCTTCGGGCACGCGCCGCAGAAGCACCTCGCGTTCGCGTTCGCTGCAAACCGTGTGCGCGTCGCACAGCCGCAGAAGTTCGTCTTCAACATTGCGCGAGAGCGCGGAGGTGCGCCGGGCGTAGAAGCCGCGCAGCGGGTTGCGCTCGTTCTCGCCGTACCGGGCAAGGATTTCCGATTCGATGTTGTGCCAGTCGAGGATTAACCGGCTCCGCGGCGCGATCTGACGGATGCGCCGAGCGTAGGCGATCAGGTGCATGCTCTCGATCTGGATGGTGTCGAAGCTTTGCCGGCGCAGAATGCCGTCGAGTTCAGAGAGCACGCGCGGCGACGTGAAGTTCAGCACGTTGAGCGGCGTGGGGCCGATGAGTCCGCGGAGGATGTTGGCCGGGCGGTAAGCCGCGTCGCGGCGCAAGGCGATCACCTGAGCATCGTTCGCGAGTTGCTGCCGCAGCAGCTCGGCTTGCTCCGTGCCGTCTTCATTGACCAGCCCGATATACGTGAGCTGCGCGTTCCGCGCGAGATGGCGTGCGAAATAGAAGTCGCGCAAGTGCGCGCCTGACAGTATGGGCCAGCAGATTCGCGGGGAGAAATATAGGACGCGCATGAATAAAAAATCTTCCGCAGTTTGTCCGATGGGCAGCATAACAAAAAAGTGAGCCGACGCTGCCCGCAGAATGACTCCGTGATTTCTGCTACAACTTATTACAAATCGCCTTGTTCTACGGCGCGACTGAAGAGGCCGCTGAAAAAGTCGGAAAAGCAGATCCCTCGCCGACTAAAGTCGGCTCGTGATGAACAAATATAAAGGCCTTATTGGCACGACCAAGGTCGTGCCCTGACACAAAGCCTTCGGAAACGGACTTTTTCAGCGGCCTGTGAAGTCGTGCCCTGATACAAAGCGCTGATCGGAGAGTTTTTCAGCGGTTGTGAAGTCGCTGTCCTGATACAAGGCGCTCCAGAGCAAGTTTTCAGCAGCCCGTGAGGTCGTGCCCTGACAGAACGCTTTCGGAAACGCACTTTCCAGCGGCTCGTGAAGCCGTTCCTCTCACCCTGTCTTATGAGATCGGTCGTAAGAGAATTGCCTCGATGCTATACTGGCTGGCGACCTCTCCCGCTCACCCGCACTCCGCTGCATGAAACGCATCGTCAAGGCTGCTCTAAACGGGCTTTTTCTGCTGCTGGCGCTGCCCTGGGCGACGCTGGCCGGATTCGGCCGCTTTGCCGCGACGTTTACCATCGGGGCACATGCGGTCGCGTCGGCGCCAGGCGTTCTCGGCGATTACCTCCGCATCGCCTACTACAAGCTCACGCTGAAGCAGTGCTCGCTCTACAGCCGTATCTCGTTCGGATCGTTCTTCGCCCATGCCGACGCCGTGCTGGGACGCGGGGTGTACATCGGCTCCTACTGCATTCTGGGAAGCTGCTCCATCGGGGACCGCACGCAGATTGCATCGCAGGTGCAAGTTTTGAGCGGCCGTCAGCAACACAGCCGCGATTCCCAAGGACGGATCAGTGGTTCCACTGAGGGACAATTCCAGCCGATTGCGATAGGTTCTGATTGCTGGATTGGTGCTTCTTCCATCATAATGGCTGACATTGGCTCAGGTACCACTATCGGCGCCGGTTCGGTTGTTGTCCGGCCGGTGGCGGCGCAGGTGGTCGCTGTGGGCAATCCCGCCCGAGTCGTTAAGGAACTTTCAATGCAATTACGAGCCGATGGAGTGAATCAGTGAATCTGTCTGCGATCCAAAGGATGAATGACCCTGTAGTGCTGGACGACTATGCCACGCCGGAAGCCGCGGTGCTGGAGCCTGAAGTCACGCTTCCGCCGCCGCGCAAGCTCGGCCTGCGCAAGGCCCAGAAAATCGAGTTCTACAAGCCGTTTCACTATCTGCTGCTGATTTACCTGTTCTTCTATTGCAGCCGTATTCCGGAGATGGTCCCCGCCCTTCACACCGGGGTGCTGTTGCAGCCCCTGCTGCTGATTGGCATGATCATGACCAGCACTTCGAAGACCATCTTCCGCTCCGACGTGGGCAGACTGATGACCGCTTTCACCGCGTGGGTAGCGCTTTGCGTGCCTTTCGCGGTGTGGCGAGGAGGGGCCTACGATCAATTTGTGCTCGCCTTGCAGGCGCTCGCTCTGCTGTTCTTCATGGCCGCCTTCATACGCACCACGGATGACTGTTACCGCGTGATGTTCACCATAGCACTGGCCATGGGTGCGGTCGGCGTGCTGTCGCTGGTGATTGGCGGCGGCAGGGCGGGCAGCAATCGCCTGGGACTGGGTTCGGGCAGTGATACTCTCTCGGATGCCAATTTCCTTGCTCTCTTCCTGATTGTCGGTTTGCCGTTTCTCTGGTTCTCCGCATCCCGCAAGCGCGGCATCATGAAAATCGCGCTGATCTGCATGGTAGTTCCGGTGCTGGCCAGCGCTGCCCGGACCGGTTCACGTTCGGGACTGCTGGCATTCGGCATAGGCATGGTATTCTTCCTGATTTTCGCCACCGCCAAGCAGCGGGCCATCATCCTCGGCGGCGGACTCATCCTCATCGTGTGCGCCACGGTTCTGCTGCCGCCCAAAATCATGGAGCGATTCACCACCTATTTCCAAGCTAAGTCGGCCGCTTCGGAGGAGGCCGCGGAGTCGGCGGCATTTAGAAAGGAGCTGCTGACCCGCAGTCTGGTGTTGACGTTTGAGCATCCCTTGTTTGGTGTCGGTCCAGGAGAATTCATGGACGCCGAGGCCAAGGACGCAGCGGCGAAGGGGCAGAGGGGCGTATGGCACTACACCCACAACTCCTACACTGAGCTCTCCAGCGAATGCGGTATCATCGGCCTGGTGTTATACGTGATGGCGTTCTGGCGTGCTTATCGAGGGCTTTCGCCCATACGCGACCGCTATCCGAAAGCCATGGTCCGGCGCGCCGCTATGTTTGTGCAGATCGCAATCTTGATGTCTGCCATAGGCGCATTTTTCTTGAGTATCGCCTACGGCGGCATCCTGTATGCGATCCTGGGTCTCTCGATGGCGCTGCAGATGGCCGTTGCCCGAGACTACAAAGAGATGAAGGCGCTGGCCAGCGAACCGGAACCGGCTGCATGAGCGAAGCGCGCGCCCATTCCCAGCCGCCTTCTTTGCTGGGATTGCTTGCCCGCTCGCTGATTTCCCGCAGTTCTCCCGACCGCGCTCAGGCGGCGCGCACCTGGGGAAGGCTCTGCCGCTATCGTTCGCTGGCCCTGTGCCGCCTTACTTCGCGAATCTGCGAAACCGCCGATCTTGCCCGCATCGATCGCCTCGCCGAAGAAATGGCCGGCGTGCTGGAGCGCGATCCCGTCTGCGCCGCCAAGTACACTGACTACAGCTTCTGGATTCCGTTCAACGTCGATCGCGTCGGCGGCCTCGGGCTGCACCGCTCGAAGCCGTTGCGGATCCTGGATATCGGCTGCGGTCCGGGATATTTCCTGGCGGCATCATCGGCGTGCGGCCACGACTGCTACGGGATCGACGCGCCCGCAACCGTGCTGACGGAGGTGGAAGCGCGGGTCTATAGCGAGATGCTGGCGGCGCTGTCCTGCGCCGATCGGGTTTCGCCGCTGCTCATCGAGCGCTTCACGCCCATGACAATGCCACTTCCCTTCTCCCAGTTCGACCTGATCACCGCGTTCTGGATCTGCTTCAACCGCCATCAGCAGCCCGACGAATGGAGCGCGGCGGAGTGGCAGTTTTTCGTCGCGGATGCGATGTCGCGTCTGCGCGAGGGCGGCGTTCTGCACCTCGAGCTCAATTCCAATCCGCAGCGCTACGGGCCGCTGCAGTGGTACGACCAGGCCACGCTCGAATTCTTGCGCTCGGCCGGCACGGTCAACCGCAACCTGGTGCGCATCAGCAAGGGAAAACCTCCGCAATGGCGAGCAGCTCCGCAGCCGGCGTAGACGCGGGCGGCAATCGCATCCGCGTCTGCCTCTTGTCTGACACTGTAGGACTCGACGCCGGCACCGAGCGGCAGGTGGTCGGGACCGCCCGCCGCCTCGACAAAGACCGCTTCGAGGTTCACGTCATCTGCCTGGAAGACAGTCCGCAACTGCGAAGCCTCGAAGGCGTCTGCAACATCGCGCTCTTCCCTACGGCCAGCGTCAACTCCGTCAGTGGCCTGATTCAGGCGCGCCGCTTTCGCCAGTATGCGCGGCAGCATCGCATCCAGATCGTTCACGCCTACATGAACAAGACGGGTACGTTCGCGGTGCTGACCTCGCTGGGCTCCGATCGCATCGTGATCACCAGCCGCCTGAACACCGGCTACTGGTACACGCCGCGGCTGCGGATAATGTTTCGCCTACTGAACCTTCGCACCGATGCCATCATGGCGAATTCGCTCGAAGCCAAGCGCATCGCCGTCGAGACCGAGGGCCTCGCGCCCGACCGCGTCGCCGTGGTCTATCAGGGCGTGGACATGACGAAGTTCAGTCGCGGTTTGGGCAATCCATCCGCCGCCGATCGTCTGGGGATTCCTCCGAGCGCCCGCGTCGTGGGCATCGTCGCCAATTTGCGGCCGGTCAAGGACCACGAGCTGTTCCTGCGCGCAGCAAAGATTGTCGCCGGCGAAATTGAGGATGCGGTATTTCTTTTGGTTGGCCGCGGCGGATTGTATCAGCAGCTTTGTGATCTCGCCTCCGAGCTCGGCATCCGCGAGCGTGTTTTCTTCACCCAAGGCGAAGGCAACGTCATGGATTATCTGGTGCGCATGTCGATCGGCTGCCTCACTTCTTTCAGCGAAGGATTCTCCAACGCCATCATGGAGTACATGGCCGCCGGCCTGCCGTCGGTGGCCATCGATGTCGGCGGCAATCGCGACGCCATCATTGACGGCGAAACCGGCTATCTGGTCCAAGAGCGTTCGCCCGAAGCGTTCGCCCGGCCGCTGATCGAGCTTTTGCGCAACGAACCGCTGCGCGCCAGCATGGGCGACAAAGGCTTCCAGCGCTGCGTGGAGAACTTCGAGGTGGGAAAGACCATCGGGCAGTTGGAAGAGTTTTACGAGTCGCTGGTGTCCAGATAGAGCAGGCCTTCAGGCCGGCGTCGTAGCGCCGGTCTCCTGACCGGCTGGCGCGCGGGTCTCCGGCCCGCGCACAAAATACTCCGCAGTTTTGTCGAGGTTGGCACGCTGGCGGCGCGGACGCCGCCAGTACCGCCGAGCTGGAGCTCGGTGCTACGACATGTCGGAAGGAGCGGGGAAAAACTGGCCGAATCTGCAATGAAACCAGCCGCGCAGCAGCACCATGAAGTTAGGCGGGGACGGCAGTCCCCGTTAAGTGGGAAAACCTCGAGCCGCAGGGCGGCGGCACGGGTTTCCGCGATTCTATCTATCACCTCGCTGCACCCGTCACTGACGACTGAGCGCTTTCAGGATTGAATGGTCGTTGAACCTACCCTGGAGGCCAGCACCCATGGCACAGGAAACAACCAACAACGGTGAGCGTATGCAGAAAATCAAAGTCGAGCAGCATACATTCGGTCCCATCTTGTGGATTGCCGCCTGGCTTTTCACCATCGGCTTCCTACACCTAAGCTTCTGGAAAGGCATCCTCGCCATTCTGCTCTGGGCATACTTCCTCGGCGTTCACTTCCGTCCGGTCACGGGACTTTAGATCTCTTTGCGCTGCATGGCACGAACGTCTGATTGACAACTAGCTAAGCTGTGCTACTCTGAACGTGGCGCCGGAACAAGCTAGACGTAGCTTCCTCCGGTGCCTTTTGTTTTGCGATCAAAACGCACGACGGTGCAAATACGATCGCGAACAACGAGCAGGCCCAGGCAATGTTCGGCCCTGTTCTTTGAAAACTGAAACACAATTAGTTTGCGGGTCGCGCACCGCTGCGTATCAGGCTCTGCGCAGCGGAGCGAGCAAGGTCCTGCCGCAAAAGCGGCGTAACGAAGTCACCAGGACCGCGCTCGCATCTTGGATGGTCGTAACGACGTCACCAGGACCTGGCTCGCATTTTGGATGGCTAAAGCGCTTTCGTCTCCCAGCGTTGAAGGGGCACGCCTTCAGGCGTGCCGGAAATCGAGCCCGAACAGGGCGGCTTCAGCCGCTGAGGGGAAGGCGTCCCTCAGCGCCTAAAGGTGGCTCCGTCGCCATCCTACCGGCACGGCTGAAAGCCGTGCCCTTTCAAAGCCGTGATGCAACTACTCCGGAACCGCACTGGCCGTGCCACTGCGGGATGTAACATGGGCGAAGCAGAAGTTCCGTGCGAATCAGCCGCCCAATTCGCGCCTCCGAAGCCGCTGGGGTCACAGCGCCATGAAGTCTGCGCGTTCCATTCGCGTGCGCGGCGTCGTCCAGGGAGTCGGCTTCCGGCCGTTCGTCTACCGCCTGGCGCACCAGTACGGGCTTACCGGCTGGGTGCTCAATGGCGAAGAAGGCGTGGCGATCCATGCCGAAGGTCCCGAGCTGCAACTGCTGGCCTTCATCGAAGCCATACGGACCGAAGCCCCGCCGGCTGCCGCCATCGCTGAAGTCGAAGTGCTGTCGATCGAGCCCCGCGGTCTGGAAGAATTCTCCATCCACGAAAGCGAACGCCGCGACAAGCCGACGGTCCGCATCTCGCCCGACCTTCCGGTTTGCACTGCCTGCTTGCGCGAGCTGTTCGATCCCGGCAATCCTCGCTATCAGTATCCGTACATCAACTGCACCGACTGCGGCCCGCGCTACACCGTGATCCTCGCGCTTCCGTACGATCGTCCCAACACGACCATGCAGCGCTGGCCGCTCGATGCGTATTGCGACGCGGAGTATCACGATCCGCGCAAGCGACGCTTTCACGCCCAGCCGGTCGCGTGTCCGAACTGCGGTCCGCACTACTTGCTGCGCGATGGCTCTCCCACTCATTCGAAAAGCGCGAATGAGTGGGCCACCCGCTATCCAGAGCGCTCGACTCAAAGTGATGACGCCGCCGTCCAGCGCACCGTGGAGCTTCTTCGCCAAGGACAGATCGTCGCCGTGAAAGGGCTGGGCGGCTATCACCTGGCATGCGACGCTCGCAATGCTACGGCAGTCGGCGCGCTGCGCGAAAGAAAGTTCCGCAAGGAAAAGCCCTTCGCGGTCATGGTCAGGGACGTTGACGCGGCGCGAACCATCGTCGAGCTTTCGCCCGAGGCGCAAGAGCTGTTGACTTCGGTCGCGCGCCCGATTGTTCTGGCCTCGGCAAAGGTCACGCTCGCGGGCGTCGCTCCCGACAACGACGAGCTCGGCGTGATGCTTCCCTACACGCCTCTGCATCACCTGCTGTTTGCCGCGAGCGCGCCTGACGTGCTGGTTATGACCAGTGCGAACCGCTCGAGCGAGCCGATTGCCTACGAGGACGACGATGCCTTCGAGCGCCTCGCCGAAGTGGCGGATGCCTTCCTGGTGGGCGAGCGTCCTATCGCGCGCCGGGTCGACGATTCGGTGGCGCGCGTCGGCGCATTCGGACCCGCGATTCTCCGGCGCTCGCGCGGCTATGCTCCCGGCGCAGTGGCCAAGCTGCCGATTCAGCGTCCATTGCTCGCGCTCGGCGCGGACCTGAAGAATGCGATCACGCTGGTCGTTGATGGCCTCGCCTTCGTCAGCCAGCACATCGGCGATCTCGACCACTACCAGGCCTATCAGGCTTTTCAGGAGACGATCCGCGATCTCACATCGATGTACGAGGTGAGCTGGGATGAGCTGCTGGTCGTGCACGATGCTCACCCGCAATACCTGTCGAGCACCTATGCCGCTGAGTTGCGCGCCGCCGCGAAACTGTCCGTCCAGCATCATCGCGCGCATGTTGCCTCCGTGCTTGCCGAGCGTGGCGAGTGGGACCGCCGCGTGCTGGGCGTGAGTTTCGACGGCACCGGATACGGCGACGACGGTAGCATCTGGGGTGGCGAGTTCTTTGCAGGAAGCGTGCGCGACGGCTTCGAGCGCGTGGCACACCTGCGGCCGGCAAAGCTGGCAGGCGGAGACGCCGCGGCGCAGCATCCGGTGCAGGCCGCTGCGGGATTTCTGGCGCAGATTGACGCCATGTCTGACCTGCACGCCGAGCCGTTCAACTTTCCCGTCCGCTACGAGCACGCTATGGAGCTCGTCCGCAAGAATGTGCGCTGCTTCACGACGACCTCCATCGGACGGCTCTTCGATACGGCGGCAGCCCTACTCGGATTCACTCGCGGCATAACCTTTGAGGGCCAGGCCGCAATGTGGGTAGAAGCTCTGGCGTTGAAGAGCCAGTCCCTGGAAGCCTACCCCTTGCCCTTCGAAAATGCCGAGCTGGATTTTCGCCCGTTGCTGCTGAGTGTTGCTGAGGCTCGCCTGCGCGGGGGCAATCCACACGACATTGCCCGCGCATTTCAGCGCGGCATGGCGCGAGGATTATGCGATGCGGTAAAGACGCTTGGCGAAACGCTGCACATCGATACGGTCGTGCTTTCCGGCGGCGTTTTCCAAAATGAGCTTCTGTTGCGCGACGTGCACGACCTACTCAGTCACAAGCTGACGGTCTGGACCAACCACGCCGTGCCGCCGAATGACGGCGGAATCAGCCTGGGTCAGGCGGCACTGGCGGCATTTGCGAACGCTTCCTAGACGCAACCTGTACAATAAACTCGCCCCTATGCTAGCGACATTCCTGACGGTGGCAAGCGCCGGTCATGTACTGTATCCCTTGCGGCACCTGTTCTGGTACTTGGCGCTGTTCGGTTCGTTCACCTCCACCATCTTTTTCGGGATGGTCGTGGTCGCGGCATGTCGCTACGCGTTACGCTCACGACGCGCCCGCGATCGTGCGCTGGCCTTCCCCTTGCAGGACTTGCCTCCGGTAAGCATTCTGAAGCCGGTACACGGTCTGGAGCCCCAACTCGAAAAAACGCTGGAAAGCTTCTTCCGCCAGGAGTATCCGAACTTCGAGATCATCTTCGGCGCGCGCAGCCGCGACAATGAGGCGCTGCGGGTGGTCGAGAGACTTTGCCACAAATATCCCGGCGTGCGGACGGAGGTGGTCATCTCGGGTGACCCGTCCTGGCCCAATGCCAAGGTGTTCTCGTTGGCAGCGATGATGGCGCGCGCCGGCAACGACTACATCGTCATCAGCGATAGCGACGTCCTGGTTGGTCGCGACTTTCTGCGCAACGTAATTCCG
Organism: uncultured Acidobacteriaceae bacterium; assembly: GCA_963821995.1. Taxonomy (GTDB): domain Bacteria; phylum Acidobacteriota; class Terriglobia; order Terriglobales; family Acidobacteriaceae; genus Bog-257. The sequence continues at coordinate 344,846 of CAWGFZ010000002.1, forward strand.
CCGCTCCTGGATCCGAAGGTGGGGCTGGTGACCTGCCTGTATTCCGGCATTCCGGCCAGCGGCATGTGGTCGCAACTGGAGGCGCTGGGCATGTCCGTCGAGATGCCCGCAGGCGTGCTGGTGGCCGACATGGTTGAGGGCATGAGGTTCGCACTGGGCGCAGCGATGGCGGTGCGCCGCGACGCCTTGGAGGCGATTGGCGGCGTGCGCGAAACCGCCGATTTCTACTCCGACGATTTCGTGCTCGGCAATCTGATCGCCGAGGCCAGGTACAAAGTCGTGCTCTCACACTACAAGGTCGGACACGTGCTCGCGGTGCGGACGCTGCGCCGCACCTTCGGCGATCAATTGCGCTGGATGAAGAGCACGCGCTTCTCGCGTCCCTGGGGACACGTCGGCTCCGGGCTGACCTATGCCGTGCCCTTCGGGCTGCTCACCCTCCTGCTCGCAGCCGGTCACCCCAACAAGCTTCGCATCGGCCTGTTGCTGTTGGCGATGGCCTGGCTCAACCGCATGCTGATGGCCGTGATTGTGGGTTGGGGAGTTGTGCGCGACCGGCGCAGTTTGTGGCTGTGCTGGCTCTACCCCGTGCGCGACCTGCTGGGATTCTGCAGCTGGGCGGCGAGCTTCGCGGGACGAAAATTTTCCTGGCGCGGCGAGTTGTACGTACTCGATGCCGAGGGACGCATCAAGCCGCTCGAGCGATCGCTGGATTTCCTGCACGAAGTGCCGCAAGCTCACGACTGACGACTAATACAGGCCGCTGAAAAACTGGCCTCCAACGGCAGTTTGGGTAGAGCGAGCCTTCAGGCTCGCGTCCAAGTCGTTCATTCCTGGTCATCCCGAGCATTCGACCCCGCGTTGCGGGGTTGAAACCGGAATGACAAGCTCCCAATGGCGTAACGCTAAGTCCTTTGTTTGCGTCTTTGTCATTAGGAGCGGGCCTTGGCCCGCGAGGAATCTGGTGTTGACACTTTTTCAGCGGCCTCTAATAGGCGTCACGAGTAGGCTGACAAGCGGGCTGGTCGTCTGGATGTGAGCGGGTCAGTGTCGTTGATTGCAACTGAGAGTTTGGACCTGCCAAATCGTGCCTGCCGAATCAGACTGTTTTGGTACTCGAAACCAGCTTTTTCTACCGTCCGCAGGGCTGCCCGGTTGTGGGCAGCAACGGCGACATAGACGAATTCCACGCTCTTCATTGCCGCTGCGTCGCCCAGCATCTGGCCCAGCAACCGCATGCAAAAACCCTGCCTCCGAAAAGATGGATGGGTGCAAACATTCTGTATCACCACCGAGTGCGGCGGGTATTCATATTCGTGTTGCACCTCAGTAATGAAAACCTTGCCGTTTGGGGCAAGCCATCCGTAGTTGACCAGCACATCTTTATCGCTAATAGAGTAGGCGTGAGCTCCAGATTCGATTTTGGACATAGCCTCACGTAGGAAGTCTTGCTTCGAGCTACAGCTCCGGTCGACGGGCTCGTAGCATAGCAAGTCCCGCAAACTATCTCGCTGCACTCCGTCATCCATAGGGCCGCTAACGACATTCTTCGTTTCCATGCGATAGAGTCGCATCTCAGTCGAACTCCAAATTCGGCCCATAATAGAGCTGAATAAGGACTGCAGTGAGCGAATCGGACTACTGGCGGCTCTGCCCGCGGAGGACCGCCAACGCAGGATCTTTGTCCGGTCTAAACGCAAGGTAAGGGCCGTCGCCTTGGCCACGCGCCGCATACTCGCCGCAATACTGTGTCGAGCGGTTGCTTTCTTGCTTAGAAATATGGTCAAAACATAAGCGTCCTCATATCGGTTCGCGCGGTCTTTCTTATATGCGTCGGCTCCGGGAGTAAGGTCCAAACTAGAGAAACCTTCTTCATGGAGCAGTAATCCAAGTTGCAAAGTATGTAGCTTTACTGGAGAGTACATGGCAAAAAATGGCGAGTGGGCAACGAAGAACAGGGTTACTTCATCCCCATTGCGGATGCCAACATGCGCGGCAACTAGCTGCTGTCCTACCTTCATAACGGCGACATGCAGCAATCCCTCTCGACCCATCAGCTCTCTATAGAAGGGGCGTTTTCTGGGGTCCTCGCGGAAAGGGCACGTCCCATGAACGGCGCCTATCCGGAAGTCGTAGAAAGCTATGATGTCGTCATAGTAGGCTTCGAGTTCATCCCGCGTCCGCAGCTCCACGAAGCTCAGGGGTTCGTCGACCTGGAGCTTTTCCAGCCGCCGCCGGGTTCTTTTCTCACGAAGCGCCTCGCGTATCGGGTCGGCATTGTCCACTGCAAGAAGCGGTTTTGGTTCAACCCGAATTGCGCTTTTGCGACTCCACCCGTCCTTCAACCACTCTAACGGGACGCCAGGCGGAAGATAGGTGAAAGTGAGGGAGCCGAAACCAAGTTGCCGTAACCGCTGCAGGGCTTGCGCGATAAAACTTTGTTCGCCCGGCAACGCCAGCCACACCTGGTACTCGGCTTGATGCGCACCTGCGAACGTCAGTTTGCCGCTAGTTCGCTCGACGGCAAGGGCCATCAGTCCATCCATCTCTCCATCGGGAGCGAAACGGACGAGGACTAAAGGCCGATAGAGTTCCTCATAGCACGGGTACCAGGTACATACGTATTCCGGCGCCTGCAGCGCGGTGCCCCAGGGACATTTACTGGCTAGAGCTTTCCACTCTGACTGAAAGTCAGATAATGCAAGGACCTGCACTGCCTCCGCGTCGGAGTAGATCAGCAAGGTTGCGGTTTGGAAAGAGGTGACCGGTTGGGTCGTCATAACATAGTGGTCTTAGGCCGTTTGCAACAAATGCACCGGATCCCAGATCTTCAGCTGTTTAAAAAACTGTGGCGCGTGAACAGCCGTGGAGTGGCGAAACCAGCAGCGCAGAGCCAGGCTGGGCGCCGGAACGCACATCCCAGCAGAGACAACCGAAATTCCTCATAGCGCGTACGGCTCACGGTGGAACACATTATACCCGGCAAGCACGGATGAAAGAAGTAGGAATGGTACTGCTCTCGGCACAGTAGGTGGAGTCTGGCTGGTCTTGCCGAACGGATGAGGATCGACGGGCTTCATCTTAGGCCTTAAGAGAGATGTCGTCATTGGGAAAATCGATACTACCTCGCCACTGGACTATCCGGCGAGTGCGGCTTCTCCAGTTTGCCATTTCGCAATCGGAAACGCATGCCGCGCCACTCCACGGTATTGCCGGAGAAGCTGGCGATCCAGATCAGCAGGGCGATAGCGTCGCGCAGGGGAATGAGCCAGAGATTTTGCACAACGCGTGAATCCTGCACCACCTCGCCGCCTACGTATAACGCCGACGCGAACCGGGCGAGCGCTGTCACCACCAAGACCAGCCACGTCCACCAGGCGAATGGATCGATCACTGCCGCCAATATCGCCCAGACCAGCCCAAACGTTGCGATCAACCCGAAATATTGCGCGGGACGCCGGTCTTTGACGTTCCGCGCCCAGCGCACCTGATGCGCCCAGAATTGGTGAAAGCTGTAGTCGGGCAAGGCAGTCTCGACAACCGTATCCGCGAGCTCGACCTTGTACCCCGCCGCGGCGGTCCGCGCCCCGAGCTCGTAATCGTCGGCAAGATAGTCGGCCAGCGGCTCGACGCCCCCGATCGCGCGTAGTACGGTCTTGGTGGTTGCGACCGTCGCACCCAGCGCAAAACGTATCTCGCCCTCGATGGCGCGCGCGACCAGCACTCCGCCGGCGAAGTCCGTGCTCAGTCCTAGCGTCTCAAGCTTTGCGCCGAGCGTATTGCCACCGACGGCGCGATAGAGCGCGGTCACCATGCCGACATCTTCGAGCGCGAATGGTGCAAGCACGCGCCACAGATAATCGCGCGGCACGATGATGTCGCTGTCGTTAATGATCACGTACTCATAGCGCGCTTGCGGCAGCATCTGCGCCAGCGTGCTGACCTTGCCGTTCAGGCCGAGCACCCCGGGGCAGTGGACGACTTGCAGCTTCTGCAGCGGAAACTCCTGGCGCAGTTGCTCGACGACCCGCAGCGCCGGATCATCCAGCTCCTGCACTCCGAACAATACTTCGTACTCGGGATAGTCAAGCACGCAATGGCTGCGAAAGGCGGCGTACATGTGCGCGTCCACGCCTTTTAGCGACTTCAGGATGCTGACCGGAGGCGCGAAGGCGGAATCGACCGTCGGGCTGGGCTCCGCTCGAAAGCGGTGCGCGGCCCACATCGACATCGTGAAGTAAGCGGTTCCGGCAATCGCCAGCAGCGAGCAAACTGCAGCGACGAGGACAAGAGCGTGCAGCATCGAGAGCTTTTCAGATTAGCAGAAGGGAAACTCCTGAAGCTGCTTTATCTGTAGTCTTAGCCTGCGCCATTGTCTGCCTGGCAGCTCGAAAACCATCCTCGTATAATTGCTTTTGAGGTCCCGAAGGTTGAGGGCCGGTAGCCATGAAAAAAGATCTGCTAAGACAGGCTGGATACGCCTACAACTTCAACCGCATGCTTTACTTCAACCGCCAAGCCAAGAAGGCCTTCAGCGTGGAGTTTGTTGACGACAACGACGAAAGCGAACTTGAAAGGCGCATTCGGGAAAATGGCGACAGAAACGGCTGGCGATTCTATTTCAACTCCCCTCTGCCTGATGCCGTAAGACGCGAACTCGAGAAAGCCCTCGGTTAATGATCGGTCGTACAATCGAGGACCGACTACGAGAAGAATATTTTGATCTCTTGCCCGACGTCCGCCGAGTGGCTGAGCAACTTGAAGCGGAAATCAGGTACTACACTCTCCCGATACTCCGCACCTTGAAGGGACCCGAACGTCTGGATGTCACATCGCGGATCAAAGAATGCGACAGCGCTCTTGATGCCCTTCGCCGCCATCAGGAAAGTAGAGCATTCGACCCCGACCGGCCCGAGCTTTATACGCTGTCAACGCTAACTGATTTGGCTGGTGTCCGCGTTCTCGCCTTTCCTCGGGGACGCTTAAGCGAAATCGATCAGGTGCTCCGCGAACAATTCCCGTCGTGGCATCCCGATCCTGTCCGCGCTGAGAATGGCGATCTCTTGGCCTACACATACTACGGTTACTGTGCAGACGCGAGCAATAGAGTTCGGGGTGAATACCAGGTAGTGCCGATGCTGACGGGGCTCTTCTGGGAAGTTGAACATTCCGCGATTTATAAGCCGCACCCGAGACTCAAGGGCATAGCTGGGTCACTCGAAATGCGAGAGCGCACCGACGGCGTTTATCGCGCACTCCAGAGATTCGAGGACGAGTTTGAACGCTTAGCCTTACGTGAGAGAGACTCCCAGGAGTAGTTGCTGCCAGCGACGAGCGAGTGCGTCTGGATAGCGTACAACGCGAAGCCCCGACTTCCTCAAACTAACAGGGCCTCTCGCGGGTGCCCGCAACGCCGCCCTGCGCGTTATTATGTTATCTGTTCCTTAGGGACCACGCTCATGATCAACGGGAAACGAGTGGCCGTCGTAATGCCGGCCTACAACGCGGAACATACGCTGCTGGCGACGGTGCAGGAGATACCGGAGCTGGTCGACATCCGCATTTTGGTGGACGACTACAGCAAGGACAACACGGTGGAAGTCGCCCGCAAGCTGGGGCTGCTGGTTTTCGTCCACGACAAAAACTACGGCTATGGCGCGAACCAGCAGACCTGCTATCGCCAGGCGCTCGCCGCCGGCGCTGACGTAGTCATCATGGTGCATCCCGATTACCAGTACACGCCACTGCTCATCACCGCGATGGCCAGCATGGTGGCCTACGACGTTTACGACGTGGTGCTGGGTTCGCGCATCATCGGCGGGCAAGCCCTGCGCGGCGGAATGCCGCTGTACAAGTACATTTCTAACCGCTTCCTCACTGCCTTCGAAAATCTCTTCCTCGGCGTCAAGCTCTCCGAGTATCACACCGGATATCGCGCCTTCAGCAGCAAAGTCCTCACCACGTTGCCCCTGATGGAAAACTCGCCTGATTTTGTCTTCGACAATCAGATGCTGGCGCAGTGCGTACACTTCGGATTTCGCATCGGCGAGGTGTCGTGCCCGACGAAGTATTTCGCCGAGGCATCGTCCATCAACTTCCGCCGGAGCGTGAAGTACGGCCTCGGCGTCCTGGCCACTTCCCTTCAGTTCAAGCTGAACAAATGGGGATTGATGGACCTGCCGCGCTTCAGCCAGCAGGGCCGCAAGCTGGAGCTGGATTCTCGCGTGAACAGCGCAGCCGCCATGGTGAGCGGCCATTGATTTGGATAGCTTGCGATAAGGCCTGTTTAGCAACATTTGACTTCCGATTAGACCTTGAACCGGCTGAACCGGCAACCGCCCGCGCCGGGCCATCGGTGAACACTGGCCGACTTATGAGGACTAGTCAAGCTATCGGTAGCGAGAGCGTCGATCGTCATAGGAGATTGGCCAGTTGCTGCACATTCAAGATCTCAACCCCGTACTCTGCCTTCAGCCAACACCATCGCCTATTTCATCTCCCGCACCTTCCAGCCGACGCCGATTTTCGACTTGCTGTCGAGCCAGGATGGTCTGGACCTGCCGTCGCTGGAAGAAGAACGCGAGGTGCCTTTGCTGCGCGTGGAGGACGCGATGCGTCCGCCCGCTCCGCCATGCCCACCGCGCCGCCGATCATGGCTCCCATGAACAGCGTCGGCGCGAACAGTCCGCCGGGCGTGCCGCTGCTGAACGAAAGTCCGGTGGCCAGGATCTTCAGCCCACCGAGGATGGCAAGAATCTGCCAGGTGTACTGCTCGTGCATTGCCTGGTCGATGTATCCGTAGCCCGCGCCCATCACCTGCGAGAACTTGATTCCGATAAACCCGATCAGCAGGCCCGCAGCCGCCGGCTGGAAGTACTGCGTCCACGCCGGATAACGGCGGAGCTTGGGACGCAGATAGGCAATGTACTTGACGAAGATCAGCGAGGCGAATCCGCCGATGACTCCCAGGCTGGCATAAGCGCCCAGCTCGCCCCAGTGCTCCAGATGATAAGCGGGCACGCGAAACAGCGACTCGTCGCCCAAAAACCAGCGCTCGATGACGGCACTGGAGATCGCCGAGAGCACGACGGCGCCGAGCGAAACCACTCCCAACAGATGCTGCACATTGGCACGATGCACCACCGGCAGCAACGGCCACTCGCCCATCACACGCAAGGCCGTTTTCTCCGGGTACGCGTCGCGCCTCCAATCTCTTTCTTTCGCCCCGCAAAAGCGCTCCGAGAGGTATGATCTTGGGAGGTCACGCCACGAGGATGAGCAAGAGCGGCCAGAAGACGAGCGTAAGTTGGTGGAGAGCGCCGCGGTTATATTTCGCGGCCAGGTTGCAGCAGCGTGAAGATCAGGTGTTCCTGTTTCTGGCGCTGGTGATCGGCGCATTGACAGGCCTGGCGGTCGTCGCTTTCATTCTGCTGACAGAACGCGAGGGGATGCGGCTGTATCCGGCGGGCAGTGATCGGTGGCGACGGGTGGCGTTCCCGGTCGCAGGCTCATTAGGCATCGGGTACTTGCTGTTCCGCTATTTTCCTAACGCGCGAGGCAGCGGAGTGCCGCAAACCAAGGAGGCACTGTACGCCCGCGAAGGCCGCATCACCCTGCGCACCGTGCTGGGAAAGTTCTTTTGCACCTCGGCAACCCTGGCCAGCGGAATTCCGCTAGGCCGCGAGGGACCTTCCGTTCAAGTTGGCGGAGGCATTGCCTCCGTGCTCGGCCGCTTCCTGGGATTGCGGCCCGAAAAAGTGAAGGCGCTTCTGCCGGTAGGGGCGGCGGCGGCCATTGCGGCCGCGTTTAACACGCCGCTGGCGGCAGTACTGTTTGCACTGGAGGAGATTGTGGGCGACCTCCACGCGCCGGTGCTGGGCTCGGTGGTGTTGGCCTCCGCTACCTCCTGGATCGTGCTCCGCCTCTTACTCGGCAATAACCCTTTATTCAAGGTCCCGCAATACGAACTGGTGCATCCGCTGGAACTTGCCATCTACGCGGTGCTGGGCGTGGCCGGCGGTCTGGTTTCTGTGGCCTTCACCAAACTCCTGCTGGGCATGCGGGAGCGCTTCCTGCGCTTCCCCCAAAAGACCGTCTGGTTCCAGCCGCTAGCGGGCGGTCTGTTGGTGGGGGTGATGGGATGGTTTGTGCCGCAAGTCCTGGGCGTTGGTTACGGTTATGTCGGCGATGTCTTGAATGGACGGATGGCGTTCAAGCTCATGGTTCTGTTGGTGGTGCTGAAGCTTCTAGCCGTGACCACCAGTTACGCTTCGGGCAACGCGGGCGGTATTTTCGGCCCCGCCCTGTTCATCGGCGCCATGTTGGGAGGCGCCGTGGGCACCGTGGCACATCATCTATTGCCCGCCTACACCGCGAGGCCCGGCGCCTACGCACTGGTCGGAATGGGCGCGGTTTTCGCGGGCGTCATTCGCACCCCAATGACTTCGGTGCTGATGATTTTCGAGACCACACACGATTATGCGGTCATCGTCCCACTGATGATTTCCAATCTGGTGAGTTTTTTTATTTCCTCACGGTTGCAGCGGCAGCCCATCTACGAAGCCCTGGCCATACAGGATGGCATACACCTGCCTACGGAAGCGACGCGGCAGCGGCATCGTGAGCACCAGGTAACCCGAGTCATGCGCACTGCAACCGAGTCGCTGCCTGCCGAGATCACGGTTGGGGAAGCCCTGCAACGGGTCCGTGAAAGCGAATTCCGGACCAGTCTGGTGACCGACCGACGAGGCGTGGTTGGCGTCGTCAACCTCCCGACGGTCGAACGAGAGGCGGCGGAAGATGCCTCCAAGCAGCTAGGTGAGATCGTGAAGGGACGGGTTTTTCCGCACGTTCATCCCGACCAGGGGCTGGATTTGGCGCTGGAGCGCATGGGCGTAAACCAGATTGAAATCCTGCCGGTGGTGAGTCGTGCTGATGTGCACAAGCTGGTAGGTATCGTGACCTTGCATGACGTTCTGGATTCTTATGGTGTAAACATGCATGGTCTAGCTTAGGCTTACGGGCGGGTTCTTTGGGCTGCGGAGCGGGCGGGCGCGATTCGGCCGCACGCCGGACATTGATTCGCGTCCCGCGGAAACTGGGCCCCACAACTTTGGCGACGAATTCTGGCGGGCGCGCTGTCGGTCAGCAAGGGCATGCAAGCGGCATCACTTATATTAACAAGAGATGCGCCGAAGCTTGCGGCGCAACATGGCCCGTTTGCCAAGCGTCTTCCGCTATTGCTGCATCGTGATGTGGATCTCCTTATCGCCCTTCAGCATGAAGGTGCATTTCTCATACGCCGGCGTTTTCAGGACGGCGTGAGGATTGTTCGACAGTCCCCACTGTTCAGTCGGTTTCTTCATCCAGTTGCGATCGAGTTTGCGGTTCTTGTTTACATCATGCACCACGGCGACAGCGTACTCGCCCGCGGGCAAATTAGGCACCATAAGCGTCACCGTGCCGGGATGCGCCGGCACAACCGCATCGCGGAAGGCTGAATTGATGTCCTCGGCCCATCCCTTCGGCGAGTTGAAGACCAGCATGCCGATGTTCCCGTCCCGCTCGTTTACCCCCTCGACAATTACCGTAAGCGTGTAGCCCTGCGCCGGGGTCGCACTCGTCCAAGATGTTTGCAGCGCCGGTGCAAACGTCACGGCGAGCAATAGTAAAGCGCATAAAAATATCCGATACATTAGTTCTGCCGAACTATTCCTGGCGAGCGCGGATATCATCCGTATAACCAAACGAATCCGCAAGGGATGCTCTGATTAACCCTTCGTCTTGAAGGGGACGGCCTTCAGGCCGTCCGTTAACGCTTCGAAATCAATTCGGCAAGCCGCTGAGGGATTTCATCACGACCCAATCGGACCTTCCTTAGTTCTTATCTTCGGCTTCGCCCGCTGATATCCCAAATCGGGAACCAGGCCGCAGAGCGTCCGCAATCGCAACATGAAATCCGCTACCGCCGTTTTAGGATGGAATGTTATCAAACGAAAACTGCCGGCACATGCTTTGGGGCCGGCTGCTTCTTCGAGGCCCACGATGAAGAAAATCGCCGCTGTGGAAGATGCCCGCGCCATCATGACGCAAGGCATGCAATGGGGCGTGTGGAAATGGCTTTTGGAAAAGAAGCGAGTGCGAGCCATCGCCGATGAAGCGCGCGCCGCGCTCGACGATCTCGAGATGAAGGTAAAGCTCACCTGGAGCGACGAACTAAAGATCGCCTACAACCAGCTTGTCTCCGAAGACGACGATGGCAAGCAACGGCGAAGCAAATCGAAAGGCAAGAGCGATGGAGCGGCTAAGATCACCGATGCCAGAATCCTGGCTGCAGTCAAGCGGATTAAAGAAGCCGATGACGACGCCTACAACACTCACGAAGACGCGGAGGACCTCTTCGCCGAGGCCGAGCGCAAGATGAGCACCAGCATGGCCCGCGACGCCGCGCGCAAAGCTCTGGAAGCCTACGATCTGCACGAAGCCGCGATTCGCAAAGCAGAGACGCTAGCGCGGGAAAAAGTATAGCAGCGAGGAACACTACCGGAGCCACGGAGTTCCGGGCGTCAGAATTAGCGCTTCTCTAAGCTGCTCAGAATGCGATTGGGGAGTGCCTCGTGCCAGGGCACCACCTTGCAAGCGGCTGCAAAGTTCTATTTCCGAAAGCCTGTGTCAGAGCACGGCTTTGCAAACCCCTGAAAAGTTCCATTTCCGAAAGTCTCATGTCAGGGCACGGCTTTGCAAACCCCTAAAAAGTTCCATTTCCGAAGGGTTCGTGTCAGGGCACGACTTCGGTCGTGCCGATAAGGGCACCTTCATTTTTTATCCGAGCGGGCTTCAGCCCGCGACAGCTTTGGCGGCACGTCTAAAGACGTGCCCTGACTCGCGGCATTTCATGTAATGGCTGGATGGCTTCTAATTGAGGAAGAACTTGGTATATAGCGTATCCCGCTGCGCCGGACGGAATCCGGCATCGCGGATGATGCGGCGCAGTTCTTCTTCCGTGGTGCAGTTGCGCACGCCGGCGGCGCGCACAACGTTCTCTTCGATCATCACCGAACCGACATCATTGCCGCCAAATCGCAGCCCGGTCTGGCAAACCTTCAGGCCCTGCGTGACCCAGCTCGACTGCACATTCTCGAAATTGCTCAGGAAAATTCGCGCGATTGCCAGCGTCTTCAGATATTCAACTGCGGTGGCTTCGTCCCATCCGCGGCCGCCGAGCGCGGTGTTCTGCGGCTGGAATGACCACGGAATAAACGCAGTGAACCCGCCTGTCTCTTCCTGCAAATCGTAGATCGCCTGGAAATGATTGATGCGATGCTCGTAGGTCTCGCCCACGCCGAACATCATGGTGGCCGTGGTCCTCATGCCGAGCTTGTGCGCGGTGCGATGAACATTGAGCCAGTCGTTGGTCAGGCATTTCAGCCGCGCGATCTTGTAGCGAACTTCGTCGTCCAGAATCTCGGCGCCGCCGCCGGGAATGGAATCCAGACCGGCATCGCGCAGCCGGCGGACCGTGTCTTCGATCGTGAGCCCGCTCACCTCGGCGATACAGATGATCTCCGACGCGGAGAAGCAATGCAGATGCACCTGCGGGAAGCGCTGCTTCAGACCGCTCAACAATGCTTCGTACCATTCAATCTTCAAGTCAGGATGCAGCCCGCCTTGCAGCAGGACGCCAGTACCGCCCAGCTCAACCGTCTCCCGCACCTTGTCGTAGATGGTTGCGAAATCGAGGATGTAGCCTTCTTTGGCCAGCTTGCCCTTCAACGGCCGATAGAACGCGCAGAAGGTGCAGTACTCGGTGCAGAAGTTTGTGTAGTTAATATTTCGATCGATGATGTACGTGACCACGCCCTCGGGATGCAGCTTGCGGCGCACCGCATCGGCTTCCATGCCGATGCCGATCAGGTCATGGGAACGATACATCTCCAGCGCTTGGGCTTTGGTTAAGGACATAGAAGCGGAAGCCGAGCCACCCTCGCTAACATTCTATCGTTCCCGGACGCCGAAGGAAATCCGCCCCGCGCTGGCGACGCCTCAACCGATACCGTCTCACAGGTGGTTCGGGTCGTATCGCGGCAGGACTCATCGGCTGCCGAAAAACTCACCGTGGAGAACTTTGTGTCAAGGCGCGACTTCACGGCCCACTGAAGAAGTCCGTTTCCGAAGGCTTTGTGTCAGGGCACGACCTTGGTCGTGCCGCAAGCGTCGCTTTTTGTGTGTCATCCCGACCGAGGCCTGCCTGTTCGCAAGAACAGGCGGGGCGAGCGGAGGGACCTGCTGTTCGCACGCAGCGATACCAACTCCGTCAAACCGCAGGTCCCTCGACTGCGCTCGGGATGACACCGTGAAAAGATGTTCTTGTTCGGCACGGCTGAAAGCCGTGCTCTGATACAAAGATTTATGCGTTAGGCTGTAGCAAGACATTTCATGTTCACCGACTCGCATTGTCATCTGGAAAACAAGCGCTTCGACGCCGACCGCGCCGACGTTTTCGCTCGCGCCAGAGACGCCGGTGTCACCACGCTGCTCGCTATCGGCAATGGCGATGGTCCGGGCACTGGCACGCTCGATTGCGCCATCAAGCTCGCGCGGCAATTCGACTCGGTTTATGCGACGGTCGGCATACATCCGCATGAAGCCGCGCTTGCTAAACAATCAGACTTCGACGAACTGGAAAGCCTCGCTCGCGATCCCAAAGTCATCGCGTGGGGCGAAATCGGTCTCGATTACTTCTACGACCATTCACCGCGAGACGTGCAGCAGCGCGTCTTCATTCAGCAGATGGAGATGGCGCGCGCGGCGAAATTGCCCATCGTCATCCACTGTCGCCCATCCGACAACAGCGAAAACGCCTGGGATGATCTCTTCCGTCTGCTTCGCGAGTATTGGGCTGCGAGCGGCCTCGCAGGGGTGCTCCACTGCTTCACCGGTACGGTCGATCACGCGCGTGCGGCGCTCGACTTGGGATTCATTCTCTCCTTCGCCGGCAACATCACCTATCCGAAGGCGCAGAATATCCGAGATGCTGCAATGCTGACGCCGCTGGATCGCATCTTCATCGAGACCGATTCGCCGTATCTTGCGCCAATTCCCTATCGCGGCAAGCGCAACGAACCGGCGTTTGTTGTCGAGGTCGCCTGCAAGATCGCAGAGCTGCGCGATCTCACGATGGAGGAAATCGGACAGCAAACTACGCAAAACTTCCGCAATTTCTTCCATCTCGAAAAACCAGAGTAAAGTGCTACCATCGCTCGCCGGATCGTGCGCCGGACCTCCGGCATTGCAGCCGCATCCGCTTCTCTTGTTACACTGACGTGTATGGCTGAATCATTCGACATCGTCAGCAAGGTCGAGCTGCAGGAGGTCTCGAACGCAATCCAGCAGGCGTTGAAAGAGGTCCACACCCGCTACGACCTGAAGGATTCGAAGTCCGACATCCAACTGGAAGGCAAAGAGGCGCTGGTGCTCAGCTCGGCCGACGAGTTCAAGCTGAAGGCCGTCAACGACGTTCTGCAGAGCAAGCTGGTGAAGCGCAGTGTGCCGTTGAAGGCGCTGATTTATGGGACAATCGAACCGGCCGCCGGATCCACCGTGCGCCAGCGCATCACCATGCAGCAAGGCATTCCCATCGAGAAGGCGCGCGACATCGTCAAGCTGATCAAGAACTCGAAGAAGAAAGTGCAGGCCGCGATCCAGGGCGATTTGGTTCGCGTCAGTGGCAAGGACCGCGATACACTGCAGGAAATTATCGCCATGCTCAAGCAACACGATTTCGGCATCGACATGCAGTTCGTAAACTACCGCAGCAATTAAGGGGCAGAGAATTCACCACGGAAGCACGGAGTTCACGGAGTTTTTCTTTTTGATTTGGAATTGCTTGCCTAATTCCAAAACTCCGTCCTAGTGAAAAACTCCGTTCTATCAAAAAATTCCGTGACCTCAGTGCTTCCGTGGTGAAAAGCTTTTCGTCATACTTGCGAACGACGCGACAGGAGTGGAGGCGAACGACGCTTGAATTCCGTTATCCGCAACGCCAAGGAGGTTTTTGATCTGTTGCACGACGATCTCGCCGCCATCGAGCGCGAGTTCGGCCGCGACACCGTTTCCGGCGTGCGGGCCATCAGCGAAATCGGCGAGTATCTGCGGGCAGGCGGCGGCAAGCGCCTACGGCCCGCGCTGCTGTTGCTTTCCGCCAAGCTGATGAACTACAGCGGCCACGGCGCAATCAAGTTGGGCGCCGTAGTTGAGATCATTCACACCGCAACCCTGGTCCACGACGACATCATCGACGAAGCCGAGACGCGCCGCGGCCGGCCCGCGGCCAACACGCAATGGGGCAACGCGAAGTGCGTCCTCGCCGGCGACTGGCTCTACATGCAGGCGTTCAAGATCGCGCTGCAGGAGCGAAACTTCGCAATCCTCGACACGCTCATCGAACTCACGCAGGCCATGGTCGAAGGCGAGTTGCTGCAGATCGAGCGTCTGGGCAAAGCCATTTCGATCCCGGAATATGACGAGTTGATCCATCGCAAAACCGCGTGCCTGTTTTCGGTTTGCATGAAGCTGGGTGGAATTCTGGCCGCGGCCAGCGATGCCGACCAGCAACGTCTTGCAGAATATGGCCGCAATCTCGGCATGGCCTTTCAAATTGTCGATGACGTACTGGACCTCACCGCGTCAGAAGAGGTTCTGGGCAAGCCGGTGGCCAGCGACCTGCGTGAAGGCAAAGCCACTCTGGCGGTGCTGCATGCGCTGGAACACTGCAATTTCGAAGAGCGCTCGGTGATTGCATCGGTGCTGAGCAATGGTGGCTTCAACGGCATTACCCCGGCCGACATCGTGGCCATCCTGAACCGTCACGGCTCGATTGATGCGGCCTACGCGCGGGCCAGCGACTTCGCCAACAAAGCCCGGCAGTCCATCTGCACCTTCCCTGATTCCGAGATCAAGCGTGTCCTGCTCTGGGTGCCCGAATTCGTCGTGCAGCGCGAAAGTTGAAACGCTTTTTCTCGCGCCAAAGCTGACGCTTTCCGCGCATGGGCTCGCTGCCGGCTCACCTTGAGCGAATCGCATATAAGGCTTCCGAGCATCTAAACACATTAATCGCTTTGTATCAGGGCACGACTTTACAGGCCGCTGAAAAGTCCTTTTCCGAAGGTTTCGTGTCAGGGCACGACCTTGGTCGTGCCGATAGGCCTTTATATTCGTCATCACGAGCCGATTCAGTCGCGAGGGATTTGCTTTTCCCGACTTTTCAGCGGCCGGTTAGTCGTGCCGCAAGAGAGCCATAACGGATTGGGCTTTAGCCCCTGCGCCCCAATATTTGTTACAGGGCCTAAAGGCTGGATTTTGGAACGCGTTCTCCGGCACGACTGAAGTCGTGCCCTGACACAAAGCTTTCGGAAGCGGACTTTCTTCAGCAAGCTGTGAACTCGTGCCCGATACAAAGCGCTGCCACTTCGCGAGTCAGCTTGTAGCGAGAATTTTGCCGCAGAAGGAGCGCACAAGGAGCAGACAATGAATGGAAACGCGCCCACGCGCGTCGCGGTGGTCGGCCTGGGCAATGTCGGAGCCACGCTTGGGTACGCGCTGTTGTTGAGCGGGCTGGCGGCGGAGATTGTGCTCATCGACAAGAACCACGCCAAGGCGGAAGGCGAAGCCATGGACCTGAACCATGCTGTTCCTTTCGCTCATCCCACCCGCATCTGGGCTGGGGACTACGAGGACTGCGCCGGCGCTGCGGTGGTTGTCATTGCCGCTGGCGCGAATCAGGAGCCCGGTGAAACCCGCCTCGACCTGCTACAGCGCAATGCTTCCATCTTTGCCGACGTCGTTCCCCGCATCGTCGAGCACAACCGTGACTGCATTCTGCTGATCGCAACCAACCCTGTAGACGTGCTCACGTACACCTCTTTGCGTCTCTCCGGATTGCCGCCACACCGCGTGATTGGCTCCGGCACAATCCTCGACACGGCCCGATTCCGTTACATGTTGAGCCAGCACTTCGGCGTCGATCCGCGCAGCATCCAGGCGTTCATCATTGGCGAGCACGGCGACAGCGAAGTGCCGGTGTGGTCGCTGGCCAACATTGCAGGCATGCGTCTGGAGGATTTTTGCACGGCGCAGGGATGCAGTTGCGATTGGAAGGCGCTGGATGCGATTTTCGAGCAAACCCGCGATGCCGCGTATCACATCATCGCCCGCAAGCGCGCCACATACTATGCGGTGGCCGCCGGCATCATGCGCATCATCGAAGCCATCCTGCGGGATCAGAATACGGTGCTCTCGGTTTCCAGTCTGGTGAGTGGCGCTTACGGAATTTCCGATCTCTGCCTCAGCCTGCCGTCAATCGTGAACCGCGATGGCATCGCAAAAGTACTGCATCTGCAGCTCACCAATGACGAGGCGCAGAAATTGCAGCGTTCGGCCAAAGTGCTGCGGAACACGCTCGCACAGCTGAACACCTTTGAGGAAATTCCACCGCGCCAGCGCTGAACATTTTCATAGTACGGGTAGAGCCGGCCTTCAGGCCGGCGTCCGAGATCGGTAATGCTGGGCTGGAGTCGTGATGGTCATGCCATGACCATCACGACTCCAGCTATTTTCTTCTGCCCGGCCGACGCGGCGCTGAAGCGCCGCTCTACCGAACCATGCCGAAGGTGAAAATGCGCTGATGAATTCCTGTCGTGGTTGGTCACCTTCTATTTGGACTCCGAAGGGGCAGCCTCACCCCAATGACCGCAGCGCCCTCGCACACCTTCGCGGAATTTTTCCCGCTCTTCCGGCGTCATTCTCTCCCAGCGCTCGAACATACGCCGCCGAAACCCGGCGCGATGCGAACTGCGTACGCCAAGCCTGCCGAAGAGAATGCGGCACAATAGTAGAAGTCCAAGAGCTTGCCAGAACGTGATCATATTCCAGCCGAAGAGCGGCGGCAGCAGCCAGTTCCATAGCCACAGCACAACCCAGCCGCCGATGGCGATAAAAATCACGAACGCGATTGCGATCATGATTCCTTTGGTAATCCCTTCCGTCAGCCTGCGCGTAATCATTTCTACATTCATGTCTGTGTCCTTACTTGTTCCTAAACGCGTTGTAGATGTTTTGCAGCCGCTCGCGCAGATGCAGCACGGCGTAGCGCTTGCGCGAGAGCAGCGTATTCACGCTCACGCCGGTGTCGGCCGCGATCTGCTTGAAGCTG
Source organism: uncultured Acidobacteriaceae bacterium (assembly GCA_963821995.1). Lineage (GTDB taxonomy): Bacteria > Acidobacteriota > Terriglobia > Terriglobales > Acidobacteriaceae > Bog-257. The sequence continues at coordinate 362,055 of CAWGFZ010000002.1, forward strand.
CGTCCCTCAAATTCGTGTGCGATAAAGACCTCTCGCTGTTCCTCCGGCAACTCGTCGAGCGCTAACTCCAACTCATCGAGCAACACACTGCGCGCGTAAAGCGCCTCCGGTCCGGCATCGGGTGAAGGCAACAGGTCTTCGAAGTGCAGCAACTCGCCGTCCTCGTCCACCGCGTCCGCATCGCTGAAGCTCTCCGGTTTCTTCTTGCGAAAGAGATCGGTGATGCGATTGCGCGCCACACGAAATAGCCACCCGGTAACGTGCTCGATCGGCATCAGCAAGCGGTTCGCTTCCACCAGTTCGTAGAACACGTCCTGCAGGATGTCTTCGGCGTCACGCGAATCGGGCACACGGCGGCGGATGAAGTTGCGCAGCCTGGATTGCTCCCGCTCGACGACCTCGGAAATTCGCCGGTCCTGTTCGATCACCATGCGTTCCAGGCTCGCTGCCGTCTTCATTCACTGCTGTAGACGAATGAGGATGTGCGAATATTGTAGGGTTTGGGTCGCCGTTGAAACTTAGGGAGGCTCCGATTAAGCGTCAGTTTTGAAAGGGCACGGCTTGCAGCCGTGCCGCAAGTGAAGCAAAATGAGCGCGGGCTTTAGCCCCTTGCGGCTTATTCAGAGTTTCCCTGGCAGCGCGGTTCGAGACTGAACGATTCAGCTTCTTGAGGAGGCAGAGATGAAAAATGTTGGCTTTGCAGCAGGCGTGGCTGTGGTGTTGTGCTTTCTCGTCGTTATTGGCAGTTCAGCGGCGTCAGGCCCGGGCAAATCGGGGGCGCAGATTGCGCGCGGCGAGTATCTGGTGAAGGCCATCGGCCAATGCGGCGATTGCCATACTCCGTTCAATCCAATGGGCGGCTTCGTGATGGACAAGTGGCTGCAAGGCAAAAAGCTGGAGTTTGGGCCGCTGGTTCCCTTTCCCGTCTGGGCCGACACCGCGCCCAACATCGCCGGTCTTCCCGGCTGGGACACCCAGAAAGCGGTACAGTTCTTCATGACCGGCCTTGCGCCCAACGGGCAACCGGCGCGGCCTCCCATGCCGGCATACAAGATGAACCGCGCCGATGCCGAAGCCGTCGTAGCCTATCTGCAGTCGCTGAAATGATGAGTGGCTTTGCGCGCTTACTCCGCATGCCGGCGGGGCACGCGCTTGGAGAGATTGCACAGCGTCTCGTAGACCACCGTATCGGAGCAACGCGCCAGGTCCCACGCGGTGATCCGCTCATCGCCACTGCGGCCAATCAGCACGACTTCATCCTCAATCGCAGCTCCGGCGATCTGGGTTACGTCGATTAACGTGAGATCCATCGAGATGCGACCAACAATCGGCGCACGCTGGCCGCGCACCAGAACTTCGCCGCGACCGACTGCGGGGTCGATGCCGCACTTCTCCGGGCTATGGCCATTGCGGGCTGAAACCCTGCGCGACAGTCCATCGCCGTATCCGACCGAGACTGCAGCAATGCGCGACGGAGCCGGCGTGACGTAGGCGCCGCCGTATCCCAGAGCCTGGCCCGCGGGCACATCGCGCAGGCCAAGGATGTGCGTCTTCCAGGACAGCACCGGCTGTAGCGGCAGCGCCGGAACATCGCTGACCGCCCCGCTATCGCGACGGCTCAATGGATATCCGTAGCCATACAACAAGAGTCCGGGACGCACGAAGTTGTGGAAGGTGTTTGGCCGCGCTTGCACCGCACCGCTGTTGGCCAGGTGACGCAGCGGAGGATGCAGACCGTGCGTTGCCAGCGTCCGCAACGCCTGTTCGTAGCGTTGAATCTGGCGCGCGGTGTCGGCGTCATCCAGCACTTCAGAGGAAGCGAGATGACTGAACACGCCCTCGAGTTCAATTTCCGGCAGGCGCTTCACGCCTTCGGCGAACGAATTCAGTTCTGCGATCGGCAGACCGAGGCGGGCCATGCCGGTATCGATCTTGAGATGAATGGCGGCGCGATGCGACAGCTTGATGCGTGCGGCAGCTCGCGCGAGGTCCTGCGCCTGCTGCAAGCGAAACACCGCTGGCGTCAAAGAATGCCGCAGGGCCTCTTCTTCTTCGCCCGGATACAAGCCGCACAGCACGAGGATGCGGCCGGTGATTCCGCACGCGCGCAGGACGATGCCTTCGTCAGTCGAGGTAACGCCGAACCACTTCGCGCCGGCCTCTTCCAGAGCGGGAGCACACTCTTCCACCCCGTGACCATAGGCATTGCACTTCACAACAGCGCAGATTGAAACGCCCGCGCCTACATGCTGCTGCACGACGCGAAAATTGTGGCGCAGGGCAGACAGAGAGACTTCAGCCCAGTTGGGCCGCGTTTCAATGCGGGACGATGTCAGAGTGGTCGCCAACCTCTCGATAATACAAGCAGCCGGTGAGCGCTGACGAGGCCTAGGACCTCAGGAAACTGCGTTGCCAACCCCACCCACTGAAGCTCATTTGTGCACCAAAATAGGGCAAAAAAGTTCCAGATTTTCCGCTTCCCCGGTCAAACACCATACCGATGCCGGTCATCCTACTTAACAGGCAAGCTGGCCCTTGTCCAAAAGCATTCTGGGGGATGGAATGGCTGAAGCTGTACGCACCGACAATCAGTGGCATGCGCAAGAGCCCGATGCCCCGCGAGTGGGCGATTCGCTAACGCAGGCGCATAGCAAAGATCAGCAGCCGGCGCTGCCGGAAACCGCACAGCCGGCGAATAGTCCGGCGTTAAACCGGTCAGCGGCAGCGATCGGCCGCGGCGTGGGCACCGCGGTAAGCGGAGTGCGGCAAATACCACGGCAGTTTGACCGGCTACGGTCGCGGATATACCTGGTCAGCGACAACACTGCCGCGTCCATGGCCGATCTGCGGGATTCAGCCGAGGCGAGAGCTACCGAGTGGCGCGACGCCGCGGAGATGGGCTTGTTGGAACTGGCGGACAAAGCTTCGGTATACACCTCAACCATTCGCGGTCGCGCTAATGGAAGGTTGCGGGAATTTCGCCGTCACGCCGGGCATCGGCTTGGAGCTTTGCGGCACAACGCCCAGCAACGGCTGGAGGACGCTGGTGATTGGCGGCCGCAGCGGCCCTTGCAAGTGATTGCCGCGAGTGCGGGCGCGGCTTTTGTAGTAGGAGTAATGCTGCGAGTCTGGAGGTCGAGCCATGACTAACGGAGGTACGAAATCAATTGCTGAGGTGATCGAAGATCTGAAGCAGGATTTGCAGGATTTTGCCGCGACCCGGATAGGGATGTTGCGGTCTGAGCTGCATGAGAAGTTGCAGGCGTGGAAGATGGCCTTGCCGGTATTGATCATTGGCATTATGCTGCTGGCGACGGCGTGGCTGGTGCTCACGGGCTTCCTGATCTCAATTGTCGCGGCGGCATTCTCGCCCGCGCCGTGGAGCTATACGGTGTCGTTCCTGATTGTGGGCATGCTCTACGGAATCATCGGTGCCGCGGCGGCATATCTGGCGTGGCGTCAGCTCAAGGAAAAGGGACTGAAGCCGGAGCGCACCATCAAGGTTCTGAAGGAAGACCGGATCTGGTTACAAACGGAGGCCAAAACACAGTTATGAATGCTGAAGCAGAAAGCCAACTTCCCACGGAAATTTTGGAGCAACAGGCCGCCGAAGAGCGGCGGCGCATTCACAACTCGGTCGGCGAGTTGAAGCACTCGCTGCGGGAGACCGTCCGCGAACGCCTCGACGTCGAGAGCCACGCACGCAACTATATCTGGCGTATCGTGGGAGCCGCTTCCTTAGCGGCGCTGGTCATGGGGTACGGAATCGCCGGGATGTTTACCCAAAATTAGGGCCCAGCCGCTTCAATTGGCGCCAACCTGGCACCACTCCTCCAGCCCGGAGGAGCGAACATGCCCCAAGTCCCGTCCCGAATCGATTTTTCGTCCCGAATTGTTCGTTGTTGCCGAAACGGCGCATTTTTATTGAACGAAAGAGCTATTGCCATGGCCCCCTACAGTGGTATAACTACGTCTTGGTGACGTAACCCCCAGGTACTAAGGTGCAGCGTCGCTTGCACGGCGTGAGTCCCCCTCGCCAAACTAAATGGAGCAGCTACAAATACATCCATGATCAATGTCATCATCGGTGACCATCAAGCAATCTACAGAGCTGGGATCGCAAAATTACTTGCAGTGGAAGAGGACCTGCGCATCATCGGGCAGCCAGTGGCACCGGAGCAGTTGCTGGTGGCGTTGGACAAGCTCCGGCCGCGAGTGCTCATCCTCTCGACTGGTTTCCTGTCATACCTTCCGGAAGTCCAGCAGATTGCACAACGCAGGCAGACCGCCATTTTGATGATCTGCGATAACACGGAAAATGCCGCCAACGTCATGCGAATGGGAGTGCAGGGCGCAATCTATCGTTCGGCGAGCGGAAATCTGGTAATCGATGCGGTCAGGCGGCTGGCGCAAGGCCAGTCGTTCCTGCAGGGTCCCAACTCAACGGAGATGGATCTGAACGAGGACCTGGTCGGCGACCGGGTGCGCAAGCGCCTCTCCGAACGGGAGTTGCGGATCATCGCTGCCGTGGTGCAAGGCTATAAGAACCGGGAGATCGCGTTTCAGCTCTGTACGAGCGAACAGGTGGTCAAGAACTCGCTGCGGAACATCTTCGACAAGATCGGAGTGTCAGACCGCTTGGAACTGGCGCTTTTCATAGTGCATCACCGGATTCTGGCGCAGGCCACGGCTGCCGTCTCGTTACCCGATTCAAGTAACAGAGCTTCTGCTGCGGACCTGAGGGAAAGAATAGCGATGGGTACGCGAACTGCAACCATCCACTAGCCGGCGGCCATCGTCGAAAGAGCGCACATCGAGAAAAACCCCAGTTCTGGGGTTTTTTCTTTCTTGGGCAACTTGTAAAATGTGGCCAAGTGGGGTGCCTGCATATGTCCGAATCACCTCGTATTGTCTACCAGCAAGATCAAGGAGAAGATCCGGTACGTTGACGCGAAGCGCCCGCCGCAGCACACCAACCTAGAAGGAGCTTGAACGCCGGGCTGCCTACTGCAGTAGACCTGAAATCGCTACAGCGGTGACGAAGCTACCGCGCTGCGTGATCTCCCGTCTTCAGCAACTCGTTGACAATCGTGACCAGCTCTTCGGGATTGACGGGTTTTTCCAGATACAGGTCGGCCAGCGGCTCAGCAGCCTGGAAGGCCTCGGCAACATATCCTGAGACCACCACAACGGGCATTGTGGAGTGCGACTTGGCTGCCTGGACAATGGCTCGCCCATTGGCATCGCCCAGACGCCAGTCGGTGACGACCGCGTCGTAGCGATTGTGCTCGATTTTTTCGATAGCGTCGTGGGCTGAGGTCGAAGGAGTGACCTGGTGTCCGGCGGCCTCCAGGATGGCACACTTCAAGGTCACGATCTTAGGTTCATCATCTACGCAAAGTATCTTGGCCATGCTATTCCCCTGGACGGGCAAGGCTGGATCGGGACACCGAAGCCGTTAGAGACCGTTGCGGCCCAACCACTTTCGAACTTGCCCGTTATTGTTGAGCAGTGGCAACGCGATTGTCAAATCTATCGCGCGCTGGCTTACGGCTTGCTACGTTGCAATTCGCGGTAGGCAGCGCTCTTGGAGAGGCCGAATTCCCTAGCAGCCTGCTTGAGAGCAGCTTTCTCGTCAATCTTTTCCGACGCGACCAACTCCCTTACGCGCTTCGCAACGCTGGGACCGGGCACTGGATGGGGCACGTCGTCGGTCTTTCCGATGAGCAGCGTGATCTCTCCGCGCACCTCGCCACGTTGCTCCAGACCCTTCAGAACGTCACCCGCGCGCCCGCGAAGGAACTCCTCGTGCAGCTTCGTGACCTCGCGTGCAATCACCACGTGCCGCTCGGGACCAAGGACGCCCACAACATCGCGCAGGCTCTCCACAATTCGGTGCGGCGCCTCGTAGAAGATTTGGGTGCGCGGGGAATTGCGAATGGCTTCCAGCGCGCTTCGGCGTGCGCCGGCCTTGGCGGCAAGGAAGCCGCCGAAGCGGAAGGAATCGGTAGGCAAACCACTGGCGACCAGCGCCGAGAGAAATGCCGAGGCGCCCGGGATCGGCACAACACCAATGTGATGGCGAATGGCCAGTGCCACCAGCCGGTATCCGGGATCGCTGACGCCGGGCATGCCCGCGTCGCTCACCACCGCGACGTTGTCGCCGCTCTCCAGGTGTACCACCAACTCGGCGGCGCGAGTGAGCTCGTTGTGCTCGTGATAGCTGACTGTCGGCTTGTCGATGCCGTAATGATTCAGCAGCTTGGCAGTCTGGCGCGTGTCCTCGCAGGCGATCAGGTCAACTTCCTTCAGGACCCGCAGCGCGCGCAGGGTGATGTCTTCCAGGTTGCCGATGGGTGTTCCAACGAGGTACAGCGTTCCAGGAGCAGCGCTTTCGCCGTTCGCGACGTCATCGGAACTCAGCCTGACCTTCGCCACCGAGAAGTGTAGCACCGGAGCGTAGATGATTCAGTGAAGTGGAACGGGAGCGAACTGTAACCGTTCCGTTTTGGGCACTCGGGCCGGACGACGAACCCTCATGGTGCGACGCAGCTTGGCCGATTGAATACTAGGCTCCCCTGCAACCAAACCGGAGGATTCATGCGCTACTGCATTTCTATAATGCTGCTGGGCTGTGGCTTACTCGCTCAGAATTCAGGCCTTGCTGTAACCGACTCACCTCATACGCGGGGAGCGTTTTACGTAAATGGAATCGTTTATCAATTCGATGTGGGCAAGCAGTACATCGTGGTGGCCGCGGCGCATTCTGCCCTCAATCACAAATTCATGGCGCTAAAGGTGCGGGTGTACAACGCGGGCCGAAGCTCGGTCACCGTGAAGCCGGACGACATTGTTGTTGAAGATGCTGTAGCAGGACACGAGTTGGACGCGGTCTCTGGAGCTGAGCTCGCCAAAAGAATGCGCAAACCGTACAACATGGCGAGGATGGGCGTAGGCGCGATAGGAGGTGCCGAACCCGAGCCGCCGATTACCAGCGAGATGGCTAGCCCGAAACTGCTGGAGATGATGCAGGCGATGGCCGCACGCGGCAATACTGCCCCGCCGAGCGGCAGCAACGTTCTTTACACCGACACGCCCGGCGTTTTGGGCGGCGATGAAGAAGCGCCGCGCCCGATAGAGTGCGATCAGGCATGCCGCTTCCGCAGCCAGGAGGCGCAAGGTACCGATCCGCTGGAACAGTTGCGGGCGCAAACCGCGCCGGACGCGGTGGAGCGCTGGGCGTTCCTGGCAAACACAATCCCGCCGCGCACGAACGTCATGGGCGTTCTGTACTACCCGCTGAACAAGCTGTCGGAGACGGCTGGGGTAGGCAAGGGCAAGAAAGGGCGTCTCGCGCGAGTGTTGGTTCCGGTGGGTAGCGACAGTTTCGAATTCGTGCTGCCGGTGGAATAGCCGGTCGGGAGGCGACGCCTGTCAGCGTGAAGGGGTGGAAGCGGGCATCAGGTCTGGTAGAGCGAATCTTCAGGTTCGCGTCCGAGCCGCCCTTGAGGATCAGGCTGTCCGCCCACTGCGCCGCAGTGGGCGGACGGCCTCGTATAAGAGCCGCTTGAGACGCGGGCCTGAAGGCCCGCTCTACCGTGTCCTGCCAGCAGACGGACTTTCTCAGCGGCCAGTAAAGCTGTGCCCTTCCGCCTTTGTCAGTTCCTCGTCCTTCTCTTGCGGTCGAAGAGTTCGACGATCCCGTACAGCACCACGCACACCCAGAAGTCTACGAGCAGTCCAAGGTCGAGCCGGTCCGGACGGTGGCGTCCGGCAGGCGGCAAGTGCGGCATCAGGACAAAGAAGTAAAGCACATTGCCAGCGACAACCGCGATGGTCTGCTTGAGAAGGCGTCGGAGGACAGATTTTCGAAGCACAGATTACAGATTAACCCGCGATCCCTTCTCTAATCCGCCAAAACGGCCACATCCTCTTCTGGCCCGGGCTGCGGTTCGAGGGAGGCGGATTCCACCGGCTCCTGCAATTTCGTCATCTCCGATTCCGTGTGTCTTACCTCCTCGGGCAGAAGCTCGCGCAGTACGACCACCGACCGGCCTGCCACGTCGAGCGATCCCTCCACTACCTCTTCTTGGAAGGGATTTTCCAGGTTGTAAGTATTCATCAGCAGCTTCCAGCCGCGTTTTTCCGGCGATGGCGGAAGCGAGTACTTCACCTCATCAGGACAGGAGTTCAGCAGAATCAGGAACGAATCGTCGCTGAGCGGCTCGCCCATTTCGTCGGTTTCGTCAAGCGTCTCGCCGTTGAGCATGACGCCGAGGCTTCGCACCCAGCCGCTGTTCCACTCCTCCTGGGTCATTTCGTGGCCGTCCGTGCCATACCACACGATGTTCTTAGACGTGGCCTGATACACGCTGCGGTCCTGGAAGAACTTGCGCCGGCGGAAGTTCAGGTGGTCCTTGCGGAACTTGATCAGTCGGCGGGTAAACTCCAGCAGCTTCATACGCCGCTCATCCAGTTTCCAGTCATACCAACTGATCTCGTTGTCCTGGCAATAGGCGTTGTTGTTGCCGTGCTGGGTGCGGCCGATCTCATCGCCGCCGCAGAGCATCGGCACGCCTTGGGAGAGGAACAGGGTCGCTAGCAAATTGCGCTTTTGGCGCTCGCGCGCGGCGAGAATCTGCGGATCGTCTGTGGGGCCTTCGACGCCCATGTTCCAGCTGTGGTTGTCGTTCGTGCCATCGCGATTGTCTTCGCCGTTGGCCTCGTTGTGCTTCTCGTTGTAGCTGACCAGGTCCTCCAGCGTGAAGCCATCATGTGCGGTAACGAAGTTAATGCTGGCGTAAGGACGTCGGCCGTCGTGCTGATAAAGATCGCTGCTGCCGGTCAGCCGGTAGCCTAAGTCGCGAGACCTGGCCTTCATCGCCCTTCCAGTAACGCCGCACGGTGTCGCGATATTTTCCGTTCCACTCCGCCCACAGCACGGGGAAATTGCCAACCTGATAGCCGCCGCTGCCCACGTCCCAAGGCTCAGCGATCAGCTTGACCTGCGAGATCACCGGGTCCTGGTGAATGATGTCGAAAAACGCGGCCAGGCGATCGACGTCGTGCAACTCGCGCGCCAGCGCCGCCGCCAGATCGAAGCGGAAGCCATCAACGTGCATATCCAGCACCCAATAACGCAGGCTGTCCATAATCAGCTTGAGCACCTGCGGATGCCGCACGTTGAGACTGTTGCCGGTACCGGTGTAATCCATGTAGTAGCGCGGATTCTCGGCAACCAGTTTGTAATACGTCGGATTGTCGATGCCTTTGAAGCTGAGCATGGGGCCGAGCTGATTGCCTTCAGCGGTGTGGTTGTACACCACGTCGAGGATGACCTCGATGCCTTCGCGATGCAGGGCCTTCACCATTGCCTTGAACTCGGCAACTTGTGTGCCCTGGTCGCCCGCGCAGGAGTATCCGGATTCCGGACTGAAATAGCTGAGCGTGTTGTAGCCCCAATAATTTCGCAGTCCGCGATCGACGAGAGCTTTGTCGTGCACAAAGTGGTGGACTGGCATCAGCTCGACGGCGGTAATGCCAAGCTGCTTCAGATACTTCAGGGCCGGCGAGGACGCCAGGCCGGCATAGGTTCCGCGCAGGTCTTTGCGGATTCGTTCGTTGAGGATGCTGAAGCCGCGTACGTGCAGTTCGTAGATGATGGAGTTGCTGAGCGGCGTGCGAGGACAGTAGTCCTGCTCCCAGTCGAAAAACGGATTGACCACTACGCTCTTCGGCATGCCTGAGGCGCTGTCGCGACGGTCGATGTTCATGTCGGCATTGTCGCCCCCGAAGCGATACGGGAAGATCGGCTTTTGCCAGTCGATGTGCCCCGCTACAGCTTTGGCGTAAGGATCGATGAGCAGCTTGGCAGCATTGAAGCGCAGCCCACGCGCGGGATCCCATGGACCATAAACGCGATAGCCGTAAAGCTGTCCCGGCTGCAATCCGGGAATGTAGCAGTGCCAGATAAACGCGGTCTGCTCGGTGAGTTGAATGCGTTCGGACTCGCGGCGGACGCGGTGTTCGAACAGGCAGAGCTCGACCTTGGTAGCGTTTTCCGAATAAAGTGCAAAGTTGACCCCCGTCCCATCCCAGGTGGCGCCCAAAGGATAGGGTCGCCCGGGCAGGCAGTGACGTTCCATTCAGCCTCCACGTATCGCCTGAAATTGGATGCAAATTGTGGCCGTGGTTATGCAACATGCGTCGTGGCGTGCCTACGACGATATTGGCCGTGGCGCAGCCGAACCGCCGTTTCCAACGTTCCGGGCAAGAATTACATCCAACCTGTTCGGTCTAAGGAGGCTCTGATTAAAGTGGTAGCCAGACCCGCAGCGGCTAAAGCCGGAATCATTTCGCGCAACTTACGGACGGTCTGGAGACCGTCCCTTTCAAAGCGAGTACTTAATCAGAGCTTCCCTAAACATAGTCCCATGTTCGAATCAAAAACCCACTTTCCCTTAGCCGCTGTCGCTGCCGTCGTCGCAATTTTGCTTTTCACGTCAGGATGTCATCGCACCGACGTTCGCTCGGCGCTGGCCGCCAACAGCTTCGTCGGCGCCTCGAGCGAGCCCACAATGCTGGCTGCTTACCTGCCGTGGTTTGGACAGCCGGGTCACATCAACGTCGGCTATTCGTCGCAGGACCGGGTGGCGCTCGCCAAACAAGTGGAGCAGGCCAAGCAGCTCGGCATCGGGGCCTTCGTCGTCAACTGGTACGGACAGCACCATCAGTTCGAGGACAATGCCTACTTTCTGATGCAGCAGGTGGCAGCGGAAAACAGCTTCAAAGTCGCCATCATGTACGACGAGGACGACGCCGATCCGGCAAGCGAGACGGATGCCGTGATCAGCGATCTGAAATATGCCTACGATCGCTATATCGGCTCACACGCGGTGGCTCCGCGCGAAGCGTACCTGCAGTACGATGGTCGCCCGCTGATTCTCATTTTCCCCAAGGGCGGTCACACCGACTGGGGCCGCGTGCGGCAGACGGTCGGCTCGTGGGAGAATCCGCCGCTGCTGATCATGAAGGACATTCATCCGCAACTGGCGAACGACTTCGATGGCTTCTACGCCTGGATCAATCCCGGCAAAGAGGGTTGGCAGCCCGACGGCAGCAACTGGGGCGAGCAGTATCTCGACACGTTTTACAAGACAATGGCGTCGCAGTATCCGAACAAGATTGCCATTGGTGCGGCGTGGCCGGGATTCAACGACTCCAAGGCAAGCTGGAGCCAGGACCGTAAAATGTCATACCGCTGTGGGCGCACCTTCACTGACTCGATGCGGCTTTTCCGCCGCTACTACGATCAGCAGCGTCCGCTGCCGTTCCTCATGATCGAGACCTGGAACGACTACGAGGAAGGCACGGCCATCGAGCGCGGCATAGAGGTGTGTAAATAGCTGTCAGATGTCAGCAACCAGCAACCAGCAAGATCCTCGGTCATACCTTAATTTCAATCGCGACTTGTGGGCGTCGATAAAGGCGAACCTTCAGGCTCGGGCCGTGAGCGAACACGAAAGGGGCGACAGTAAGGCAGGCCCGGTAGAGCGAATCTTTAGGTTCGCGTCAAGGCAGCCCTCTTCGAAAGAGAGCCCCGGCAGGGGCGGCACGGCTGTTGTGGAGTGCTTGAAGGCACTCGGAACTCTTTTCTCGCTTGCAACGCGGGCCTAAAGAGACTGTGTCGTAACTGGTAGTGAACCTTTATGGCGGCGCAAACGGTTTGAAAACCCACCAAACCAGCCGCGCAGGCGAAATGGGGTTAGGCGTGGGCGTCAGCCAACGCGCGAATCTAAAGATCCCTCGTCCGCCTTGCCAAAATCACCCTGCATCCGCAATAATCGAAGTGTTGTTGCCTCAAGGTACGTGAGGTCCGATGAGCGCCTGAGCTGCGCTCGTTGGGGTGTGGTAGCGACGCCGCGGTTTCCGACGTGCGCGAATCCTGCGCCTGGCGGGCTGGAAGATCGCTGGAGCACCCAACCGCCAGGCAAGAGCCAAGCTTGGCGGCCCGTCATCTACGCCTGAGGAAGTTTGCCGTCTCGCACATGCGCTCTGCTTCGCCTAAGCGAGAAAGGCGCAACTCTGGTTCACAGCGTAATCGCTGGAAAGGAAACTATTCTCTGTGTTGATGATTCGTTTGTCGCGCCGCGGCGCGCGTAAGCAGCCGTACTACCGCATCGTGGTCATCGAGAAGGACCGGGCGCGCGATGGCCGCTCGGTGGAAGTGGTGGGCACGTATAACCCCCGCACCAATCCCGCCAGCGTTGAACTGAAGCGCGAGCGGATTGATTACTGGACCGGCAAGGGCGCGCAATTGTCCGACCGCGTGAGGAAGCTGGTCGACAAGGCCTCGGCCGCCGCGCCACCGGCTCCTCAAACCGAGACGTCGGCTTCGCCGGAAGCGCCCGCCGCAGCCGAGTTGTCGTAACCCAGGAGTCCCACAATGTCAGATGGCAAGCCGGACGTGGTCAGGCTGATCGAGTATTTGGCGAAGGCGATAGTCAACGCCCCCGAAGAGGTCACGGTCGAGCCATTTGAGGAACACGGGCAGACGGTGCTCGAGCTGGTTGTCGCGGAAGACGATGTGGGGCGCGTGATTGGCCGTCATGGCCGCACGGCGCGCAGCCTGCGCACCATTCTGCACGCGGCAAGCTTGCGGACGCGCAAGCGCTACCAATTGGAGATTGTGGAATAGCCGGCGAGTACATTACCGTCGCGCGCGTGCTGAAGCCGCAGGGCCGGCGCGGCGAAGTGCTGGCCGAGCTACACACCGACTTTCCGGAGCGCTTCGAGCAGCGCCGGAAATTGTCGGGACTGGCGCCGGACGGCAGCCGTCGCGAACTTGAGCTTGAGGAGCACTGGTTCCATAAGGGCGGCGTGGTGCTGAAGTTCGCTGGCGTCGATAGCATCAGCGACGCTGAACGTTTCGCCGGGTGGGAATTGCAGATTCCGCGCGAGGAGCGCGCCGAGTTGGAAGAAGGCGCGAATTATGTTAGCGAGATCGTCGGCTGCGATGTTTGGATCGAAGGTGGGCAGCGGTTCCTCGGCCGGGTGACGGAGGTGCAGTTCGGAGCGGGTGAGGCTCCGCTGCTGGTTGTCAAGCTGCCGGTCTGCGTTCCGCGCAAGGGTGGCTGCGAAGGGACGGCGAACGAGGTGCTTGTCCCATACGCGCGAGAATTCGTGACGAAGTTGGATCTGCCGGCTGGCCGCATCGATATGGAATTGCCCGAAGGGCTGCTGGATGCGGATGCGCCGCTGAGCGACGAAGAGAAACGGCAGCAGAAGATGGAAGCCGAAGAGGTCAGACGGACGCGGGAACGAGGAGAGTGAAAGTGAGGCTATTGAGGCCCCAGTTGATAGCTCCACTCCGCATCTCCGCTCCGTCGAAAATCTCAACTTGGGTGCCCCGGTCTAGCCATCGTTTGGCTAGGGCGGGGCAGTGCCGCGGTTGACCTTGCCCCACCCTGGCCAAAGAAGGCCAGAACGGGCACCCCGGTTTCTTATGGGTGCGCTGCGGGATGGCAACTTGAATGGACGCTTCTACGACTGGTCGTGGCACGCGAAATGAAGGTCGAGATCCTAACGATTTTTCCGGACTTTTTTCGCGGGCCGCTGGATTATGGCATCGTGCGCCGGGCGCGCGAGGCCGGGCTCACTGAAATTGCGATCCACGATCTGCGCTCGTTTACGCATAATCGTCATCGCACCGTGGACGACCGGCCATTCGGCGGCGGCGAAGGCATGGTGCTGAAGCCGGAGCCGATCTTTGATTGTGTGGAGTCGTTGGGGATTGCAGTGCGCGAGCAGCGCGTTCAGGATGGCGCGCGCGAAACTGTCGTGCTGTTATCGCCGCAGGGGCTGCTGTTCACGCAGGCGGTCGCTCAGGAGATGATGAGCTGCGAACGCATTGTGCTGATCTGCGGCCGATATGAGGGCGTGGATGAGCGCGTGAGCGAGCATTTGGCGGACCGCGAAATTTCGATCGGCGATTTCGTGCTGAGTGGAGGCGAGTTGGCTGCGGCCGTCATTGTCGATACAATGACGCGGCTGGTTCCGGGAGCGCTGGGCAATGCGGCCTCATCGCAGCAGGAGTCTTTTACCGGGGCAGCGACGGAAATCTCGCCCAAGCTGCCGGGCGAGCCGCCGAGTTCGACGTGTGCATCGGGCGGGTTGCTGGATTACCCGCATTACACGCGGCCGGCGGAGTTTCGCGGGATGAAAGTTCCCGAGGTGCTCGTGAACGGCAACCACGAAGAGATTCGGAGATGGCGCCGCGCTACTGCCTTGCGCAAGACGCAGCAGAATCGTCCGGACCTGTTGCGCGGCTCTAGGTTGAGCGAACTGGATCACAAACTGCTCGCAGAGATCGAGCGCGAATAAAGGCTATTAGCTATTAGCAATTAGCAATCGAAGGTGACGATCGTTGGCTGGTTGCTAAGAGCTAATGGCAGGAGCTAATTGCTAGTTGCTAGTTGCTTCTTCGAAAGGAACACAATGTCGAATTCGCAAATCATTGACCGGCTGCTTGCCAAGACGCGGCGCACCGATCTTCCCGACTTCAAGCCCGGCGACACCATTCGCGTGCACGTGAAGATCAAGGAAGGCGACAAGGAACGCTTGCAGGCGTTTGAGGGAATCGTTATCGCCAAATCCAAGGGCGCGCAGCCCAGCTTCACCGTGCGCAAGATGAGCTTTGGCCAGGGCGTGGAGCGCATCTTCCCACTCAACTCCAAGGTCATCGATAAAGTTGATGTGCTGCGTTCGGCGCACGTCCGCCGCGCCAAGTTGTATTACCTGCGCGCCCTGCGCGGCAAGGCCGCCCGCCTGCGCGAAGTGGAGACGGTGCGCGGGTAGTGGGCGCACGCAGATTCGCGGAATTAACTCCGCGTGTCTTTGAAATGGGCACGGCTTTGCAGGCTGCTAGAAAGTTCTTTCTGGTGAGCTTTGTATCCGGGCACGGCTTCAGCCGTGCCGATCACGAACTCTCTCTTATTTTGTCATCCCGAGCATTTGACCCGCGAGGGCGGGTTGAAACTGGAATGACAAGTTTGCGTGTTTGCCATTAGGAGCGGAGTGAGGCTGTTCGCGAAGCGAGCAGCCTCCGCCCTTGACATTAAGCCGCGTTCACGACCCCACAAATCGCGCATACAAACTTCGCGCAATCGCGGTGTCGGTTGTGCCTTTGATAATCGCGCGGCCGTCGGGAAAGAGCGTCAGTTCGTAAGCATCGCGCCAAAACTTCAGAATGAATTCGTTGTGCCGCACCGGGCCGTGCGGCTCGAGCCGGCGCGTAATCTCGGCGAAGTCGATGGGCCGCTCGCGCTCGTGAATCTGCACCGAGTTACGCCCGCAGAGCGAGATGTGGGGGCGTCCTTCGCCAGCGAGATGAACAAAATCGCGCTGTTGGCAGGCGCGGCAGCCATCGCGAGGTTTGTCAGTGCGAACCGAGGCGTAGTCGTTCGTCCATACGTCGTACGACAGCAGCGTGCGGCGAAGCTTGTCGCGCGCGCCGACCACCAGTTTCATGGCTTCGGTCGCCGCGATCGACGCCACAAAATTCACCGCGGAATTCAGAATGCCCGAGGTGTCGCAGGTCTCAACGATGCCGCGCGGCGAATCGGGAAAAACGCATGCCAGACATGCGGTCTCGACCGGCAGGATCGTCATCGTGACCGCATAGCTGGCAACTCCCGCCGCGTAAATCCACGGCATATTTCTGCTGACCGCAAAGTCATTGATCAGGTATCGCGTTTCGAAATTATCGGTGCCGTCGAGAATGATCTCGACATCGCTGAGCAGGTCTTCGATATTGTCCGGCGTCAGATCGGCAGCGTGCGGCTCGATCGTAATCTGCGAGTTGAAAGCCGCGACCTTGCGCGCGGCGGCAATCGCCTTGGGGAGGGACTCGGCCGCGTCGCTTTCATCGAACAGCACCTGACGTTGCAGGTTGCTGGGTTCGACATAATCGCGGTCGATGATGCGGATATATCCCACGCCGGCGCGGGCCAGAAGCGACAACAGCGCCGAGCCGGTCGCGCCACATCCCACGATGGCAATGCGAGCGGCGGCCAGACGGTGTTGGCCGATCTCGCCGATGGGTGGAAACAGAATTTGCCGGGAATAGCGATCGTCGAATGGCAACCAGTAACCTCCGAACGCGGAAACCTGCGTGTTTGGGCCGTCATTGTTTATTATAGGAACTCCACAATCATCGCACCTCCCCAGGGTTGGAACGCATAGATCACCACGATCGCAGGTCATTCGAGACCGGCGGCCGCGGGCAAGAACGACTTGGCACACCCGCGGCAATGAACTCCGCCGGATAGCGGGTGCGCCGAAGGGCTGAGTTTGAGGATTCCGATCACGCCATCATTGTGCACGCTGCTTGTTTTCTGCGCCGTCCTCACTCTGCCCGCGCTGGGACAGAGCACGGCACCGCCGGCGGCCGGCGCGGGGCAGTCCAGCACAGGCGCGCACTTCGATACGCTGGCGAAGTACGAAGGCAAGACCGTCACCGGCATCGAGTTTCACGGCGTCTCCGCGAAAGATAGTACGGCGCTGCGCTCACTCGTGGTCCAAAAGACCAACGAGCCGCTCGAGCGCGAGAAGCTGCGCGCCAGCATTGACGCGCTCTACGCCACCGGGCGCTTCGCGACCCTGCAGGTGGAAGCCGAACCTGGAGCGCACAATGGGGTGTCGCTGGTCTTCGAGGTGACGGAGAACTACTTCAACGGCGCCATCAGCGTTGAAGGAACACCGCAAAAGACCGGCCCGAAGGCTCCGCAACTGGTCGCCGCCAGCCAGCTCGATCTGGGAGACGTGTTCAGCGAAGACAAAGTCGTCAGCTCGATTCAGCGGATGAAGAAGATCTTCGCGGATAACGGCTACTACGAGGCGACGATCAAGTACCACCTGGAGCCCAACCCGCAGGACGGCCAGATGGCGATCCGCTTCGAAGCTACACCCGGGCCGCAGGCGCGCGTTGGTAAGGTCACCATCGAAGGCGATACCGGCATTGCGCCCGGCCAGGGGCGCAGCCTCACCAAGCTCAAGGCCGGCGACAAAGTCAATGCCGAGCACGTTACGCGCGCGCTGGAGCGCCTGCGTAAGTATTACCAGAAGAATGCGCATCTCGAGGCGCAGGTCTCGCTGGTCAGCCGCCAATATGATCCCGAGACCAAGCAGCTCGACTACGTCTTCCAGGTGGAGCAGGGGCCGACGGTGAATATCACCACCGAGGGCGACGGCATCAGCAAGGGACAGCTCAGGCGGCTGGTTCCGGTCTATCAGGAAAACTCGGTTGACGACGACCTGCTGAACGAGGGCCGGCGCAATCTGCAGAACTACCTGCAAACGCGCGGCTACTTCGATGCCCAGGTCAGCGTGCACCGGCATCCTGTGCCCGATGCGAACCACCTGAACATCGTTTATGTCATCGATCCGGGCGTGCGCCACAAGCTGGTGTCGGTGAAGATCGAAGGCAATAAGTATTTCGACACCCGTCTGATCCACGAGCGCATGGCGATACAGCCTGCTAGCCTGATGCTGCCCAGCGGCCACTTCAGTCAGCGACTGTTGACGCAGGACGTCGCCACCATCAAGTACCTCTACCTGGCCAACGGATTTCTCGACGTTAAAGTTGATCCAGTGCTGCAGGACAATTACGAGGGCAAGAGCAATGAGATGCAGGTGGCGATCAAGATTGACGAAGGCCCGCAGACGATAGTAAGTAACCTGACCATCGAAGGGGCCAATAGCTTTACCAAGGAACCTTTGGAAGAGCGGCTGAGCAATCTCAAAGGACAGCCGTTCAGCGAAGCGAACATCGTGAACGATCGCGACGCGCTCACCTACTACTACTACGATCGCGGTTTCCCCAACGTGCAATTCGAGTCGTCGGCGACTCCGGTTCCCGGCCAGCCCTCGCGAATGAACGTGGTTTACAAGATCACGGAAGGCCAGCAGGTCTTCGTAGACCAGGTAGTGATAACCGGGCTGAACTACACGCGTCCTTACATTGTGAATCGGCAGATGCGGATTCACCCCGAAGACCCGCTCAGCCAGAACCGCATGATCGATTCCCAGCGGCGGTTGTACTCTCTGGGCTTGTTCAACGAAGTCGATATGGCGGTGCAGAATCCCGAAGGGCAGCAGCCGACGAAAGACGTTCTCTTCAACATCCACGAAGCGCGGCGGTGGACGTTCCGTTACGGAGGCGGCGTCGAGTTTGCCACTGGCAACGTCCCGACCACCAGTAATCCGCAGGGCAGTACCGGCATCAGCCCAAACGCAGTGCTGGAGATCACCCGGCTCAACCTGTTTGGGAAAGACCAGACCTTCAGTATCCGCGGCAGGATCGGCCTGCTCACCCGCCGTGGGCTGGTAACGTACGATGCGCCGCGGCTGTTCCATCGCGAAAACTGGCGGTTCATCGTCAGTGGGCTGTACGACAACACCGCCGACGTGAATACCTTCGCGTCGCAGCGCGTGGAGGGGGCAGTGCAGGCGGAGCAGCGCTTCAACCGCTATACGACTTTCCTATACGGCCTCAGCTTCCAGCGCGTGGCCGTCGATCCCAACAGCCTGGTGATCGACCCCACGCTGATCGCACTGTACTCGAAACCGGTGTTTATCGCCATGCCGACATTTACCGGCGTGCGCGACCGGCGCGACGATCCCATCAATCCCACCCAAGGCTCCTACAACGCGCTAAACCTGGGGCTGGCGACCGGCGCGCTAGGATCGCAGACCAACTTCGGTCGCGTCCTGCTTACCAACTCCACCTATTACAAGTTCAAGAAGAATTGGGTTTTCGCCCGGCAGACGCAGATCGGTATCGAGAAGCCATACGGTACGAACAATTTCATCAACCTCAAAGATCTCTCCCCGACTACGATTCCCGCGGAGGCCACCCAGATTCCGCTGCCCGAACTGTTCTTTGCCGGCGGCAGCAACTCACTGCGCGGTTTTTCCATCAACCAGGCCGGCCCCCGCGACACGTCAACCGGATATCCGATCGGCGGGCAGGGCTTGTTCGTCAACAATTTGGAGCTGCGCACGCCTCCCGTGATGCTGCCGTACGTCGGCAATAATCTGGGATTCGTTTTCTTTCACGATATGGGCAACGTTTTCGACACCGCCAGTCATATCTTTACTGGCGTGCTGCGGTTGCATCAGCCGTCGATCGCCGACTGCTCTACGCCCGATTCGAAGACAGCCTGCAACTTCAGCTACAACCAGCAGGACATCGGGCTGGGACTGCGCTACAAAACGCCGGTGGGCCCGGTGCGCTTCGACCTCGGTTACTCGCTGAACCCGACGCGGTACCCGACTCAGGACCAGGATCAAACATCCGCGCTGCGGCGCGTCAACGTATTTTTCAGTATTGGACAAACATTCTGATGAGACGAACCTTGCATTTCACGATTTCTTTGGGCTTGCTTCTGCTTGCAGCCGTACCCGCGCTGGCGGGTGAAGTGATCGATGGCGTCGTGGCCAGCGTCAATCGCCAACCCATCCTTCGCAGCGACTGGGACGAAGCCGTCGCCTTCGAAGCTTTTATGCAGCAGAAGCCTCTCGGTCACGTAACGGAAGCCGATCGCATCATTGCCTTGCAGCACCTGATCGATCGCCTGCTGCTGAAGACGCAGATGGGTGACGCAGGTTACATGCAGCCCCCTGAAGACGCATTGCGGCAGGACATTGCCAAACTGCGCTCCCAAGTGCCCAACGGAAACGAGGAGGCCGCCTGGCAACGCCTGCTGGCCAGTTATGGACTGACCGAGCCAATCGTAAAGGCGCACCTGCGCACCGAAGTTCAGGTGATGAACTTCGTTGATGTTCGCCTGCGTCCCGATGTGCACATTCAAGACGATGAAGTGGAGCGCTATTACAAGAGCCAGTTGCTGCCCGACCTGCAGGCCAACGGCAGCGAGGCGATTCCTCTGGACCAGGTGCAGCCGAGGATCCGTGAACTGCTAACGCAGGAGCGCATTGACGAGATGCTGGATGCCTGGCTGCATAATTTGCGGCAACAAGCGGAGATTCACAGCACGGTTGCAATATCGGGAATCAATGCTCCGACCGACGAAGGCAGCGCCGGCGGCGTGAACTGAGAATGGCCGATAATGCGAACTCGACGCACGGGCACAAGCGCCTCTGGATCGGCGCTGCGGTCGGGGCCGCATTGCTCGCGGTATTCGTCGGACTCGCGTGGTATTTGCGCAGTCCCAGCTTCGAGGACCTCGTCCGCAGAAGACTAATTACGAACCTACACGAGGTCAGCGGCGGACGGGTCGAGATGGCCTCGTTCCATTGGAACCTGTCGCGTCTGGCTTTCGAGGCCAACGACTTGACGATCCACGGACTGGAGCCGGCCGGCGAACTACCGCTCGCCCACGTGGACCATGCGTTGGTGCGGCTGCACATCATTTCTCTTGTCGAACGCCGCTTCAATCTGGAGCAAGTGCACCTCCAGCGACCGGTCGTTCACCTCATCATCTATCCCGACGGCACGACCAACGTCCCGGAGCCGAAGATCAAGTCGCAAAGCCGCAAAGCAGCCGTGCAGCAACTGTTCAAGCTGGCGATCGCGCGCGCCGATCTTCGCGACGGCATGCTGTTGGTGAATGACCGCAAGCTGCCGTTGAATTTTGAGGCCAACGACATTGCCGCCGCGATGAGTCATGACGCGTTCGCCAGGCGCTATGACGGAAGCGTGCAGGTCGGCAAGATGGACGTGCAATACGCCGGCTACCGCGATGTGCCCGCGCAAGCCGATCTGCACTTCACGCTCGAGCACAACTCAGCCGACATCAAATCGCTTAAGCTGACATCGCAAGCGTCGTCGCTGCAACTGGCCGGCACCATCACCAACTTCGATAATCCGCAGCTACAGGTCACGTATAGCAGCGCGATTGATGTCGCCCAGTTGGGAGCTATCGCGCGCGCGCCGCAGCTTCGTGCGGGAACGCTGTTGCTGGACGGATCGGCAAGCTATTCCGAGGGTGCGAGCGTCGCGTCCACGGGGCGCATCGCCCTGCGCGATCTGGATTATTTGGACGACGGCACTGCAATTCGCAAAGCCAATCTCGACTCGAACTTTTCTATTGCGGGCGATCGTCTTACGCTGACGCGAATTGCCGGACGAATCCTCGGCGGAGTGGTGACCGGCGATGCCGATATTCGGAACATCCTGTCGATCGCGCCGGCGACGAGTGCGGCGGTGAGAGCGGAGCCAGTTGCCAAGCCTCGCAAGCGCGCACGCGAAGGCTCACGGCCCGACCGCACTTCCGCCACCAACATCGCCCACCCGCAACAAGGCTCGGCGCGGCTTCGCCTTCGCGATCTCTCGCTGAACGAGCTGGCGCGCATGATCTCGACGCGCGCGCTGCCGCTGGACAAACTGAAGCCTGTGGGAAGTGTCAGCGGCTCCGTCGGCCTGGCATGGAAGGGTTCATTCCCGGACGCGGTCGCCGACCTTGCACTCGACATCACAGCTCCAGCGCAGGCGTCCGGCAATCAGCTGCCGATCAGCGGCAGCCTGCGCGGTCGATACAGCGTGCACTCGGGCCGCACCGAGCTCGCTGCCCTCGATCTCACCACACCGCACTCGCATGTTGATGCCACTGGCACACTCTCGACCATTTCGGCCGACCTGAAGCTCAACCTCAACACGACAAGCCTGACAGAATTTCAGCCGATGCTGACGGCCATGGCAGCCGCGCCGCTTCCGGTCGAGCTGGCCGGCGCGACCAGCTTCAAGGGCACGTTGAATGGCAGGCTGCGCGCCCCCGAGATTGCAGGACATCTGCAAGCCACCGACTTCACCTATATCTATACGCCGGCGTCTTTCGCTCCCGTTCCCCCACCGCAACCGCCCGCAAAGCGGAAGTCGTGGTTCCGCGCGGCCTCGAATCCTGCGCCTCCACCGCCCCCGCCCGCCGAGCCGCCGAGGCGAATCCACATCGACCAGTTCGCCGGCGATATCCAGTACTCGCAATCGGAGCTCGCGCTGCACCACGCCGTCATCCATGAGGCGGGTGCGCAGCTTAATCTCGACGGCGCGGCCACGCTCGAGCGCGGCGATTTCACGCCGGATTCGCAATTTCAGCTCCAGGCCGCGCTACACAATGGGGACATTGCTGAGCTGCAGCGCGCCGCCGCAACCGATTATCCGCTCACCGGAAGTCTCAACTTCACGCTCCGCGCTGCGGGAACGCCGGCCGACCCGCACGGGCAGGGACAGGTTTCGCTCACCGACGGCCAGGCGCATGGCCGGCGGATTCGCGCTCTCGCAGCGAAATTCAGTTTCGGCAATCACGCCGTGCAGCTTCAGGACATTCATCTCGAAGCTGCGCGAGGAAACTTGTCGGGCTCGGCTGCCTACAATTTCCGCAACCAGGACCTGAAACTCGACTTGACCGGCCACGGCATCGACCTCGCCGAAATTCCCCAAGTGCAGAGGCCGCACCTTCAATCCGCTGGTGTTGCCGACTTCACCGTAAAAGGTTCGGGTACGCTGGACCAGCCGGTCATCAACGGACACTTCCAAATTGCCAATCTCGTCCTCAACGGCGACAAGATCGGCAACTTCGCGGCCGACGCGATCACACGCGGGACACAGCTCACGCTGACCGCTCGCTCGAATTTTCCCAAGGCAAGCCTCACCCTCGATGCGAGCGTGAACCTGCAGGGCAACATGCCGGCGCAGGCGACGCTTCGTTTCGCGAATCTCGATGTCGATCCCTTCCTGCCGGAGCGAATGCGCAACCAGGTCACGCGCCAGGCCTCGCTCGATGGAGAAGCGCATCTGAGTGGCCCGCTCAAGCAGCCTCATTCGCTCGCAGGCAATTTGAGCATCCAGCAGTTTTCCGTCGAGGTCGAGCACGTCCCGATCAGGAGCGACGGCGCAGTCGAGCTCAGCCTGGCGAATGCAGTAGTGAGTGTGCAGCATTGCACACTCGTGAGCCAGGACACCCGTTTCACCCTGGCGGGCACGGCAAGCTTCGCCGATGACCATCCGCTGAATCTTGCGGCCAATGGCTCGCTCAATCTGAAGATCGCGGAAATGATCGATCCCGATGTCAACTCTTACGGTCTGGCCAATGTCGATCTCAAGATCGGCGGGACGGCGTCGGACCCGGTCATCGCGGGCAAGGTCGAGGTCGCCCACGCCGGCTTGTCGATCATCGATTCGCCCGCGGGATTGCAGGATCTGAACGGAACGCTGCTCTTCAACCAACGTCGGCTGCAAATCGAGAACCTGACCGGACGCATGGGCGGCGGTCATGTGAAGCTGGGCGGCTTCGTCACCTACGGTCAGAATGTGAACTTCAATATCACCGCCGAGGGCAACGACATTCGTTTCCGCTACTCCGGCGTCAGCGTTACCTCGGACCAGTCGCTCCACCTGATCGGCACTCTGCAAAACTCCACGCTCACCGGCAACATCACGGTCACGCGTTTCGCGCAGATTCCAACCTCCGATCTGCAATATCTGCTGTCGCAGGCGACGGCGCCGCCGAGCGTCCCCAACCCGAACTCACCGCTTAACAATCTCCATCTGGATGTCCGGATTTACTCCGCCCCCGAGTTGACGGTGCAAACCTCGCTGGCCAAGCTCTCGGGTGATGTTGATCTGCGCCTGCGTGGCACGGCAGCGCGTCCTGTGCTGCTAGGCCGAGTGAACGTCGCCGAAGGCGACATCAAGCTCGGCGGCACCAAGTACCATCTCGAACGCGGCGATATCTCTTTTCTCAATCCGGTGCGCATCGATCCGGTGTTGGACGTGGAAGCTACGACTCGCGTCCGGGACTACGACATCACCATCGGCCTGCATGGAACGATGGAGCGGCTCAACACCACCTACCGCTCCGATCCGCCGCTCTCGAGCGATGACATCATCTCGCTGCTGGCATTCGGGACCACGCAGACGGAGAACACGCTGGGCGGCGGCGCGCCGGCGCCGGGATTTGCCGAGAGTGCTTCCGGGGCGCTGCTCTCCTCGGCCATCAATCAGGCGGTCACCAACCGCGTCTCCAAGCTGTTTGGGGTAAGTTCGATTCGCATCAATCCGGCGTTCGGCGGCCCGGAGAATGATCCTTACGCGCGTCTCACCGTCGAACAGCAGGTAACGAATAACATCACGCTCACCTACGTCACCGACCTTGCCCGCTCGGGCCAGGAGATCATCCAGTTCGAATACAACATCAACAGCGAATACACTGTGCAGGGGCTGCGCGACGAAAACGGAGTGGTCAGTTTCGATTTGCTGATCCGGAAGCGGAAGCGATAGCAGGGTTGAGCACGCCTTACATAGGCCGACTCGCCCGTGGAGTGGTTTGTGTCAGGGCACGACTTCAGTCGTGTCGATAAGCTCTCTATATTCGTCATTCCGAGCGGCCTTCAGAGGGTGTGTCAGAACCAGCTTTATTCCTCCGCGGTGGTGTGCGACACACGCAAATCGAACCCCGAAGGGGTGGAATTGCAGTTAGCCCAGGACGGAGCAACCGGGGTCCCCAATTCGCGCCTCTCTTGCGCGAATTGGGGTGGGAAGCGGAGTCCTGGGTGAAGTGGAAAATCTATCCGAGTCCCTTTAGGGACGACACAGTTCTCACACGCGCTCTTCAGCCCGTGAGGAATCCGCTTTTCGGAGTTTTTTAGCGGCCTCTTCAGGCGTGTAGGATGCAGCAATAAAACAATTCGCTATTTAGCGCCTGAGGTAATGCTCTCGACCCTCAGCGGCTAAAGCCAACTCCTGCCAGCGTTCTGATTGCACCGCTGAAAGCCTGCCCTGAGCCTGCCGAAGGGCGGTGCTCCCCTAACCTCCGCCTCAGTGCTGGATTCTCACGCAGTTCAGCGGTGCCGAGAACGCGTCGCTCTCCATTGGACGCGGCAGCTGACAACTGTCTTACGCCGGACCTTCGGCTGCGAGGCGGGTATGGCGCGCCGGCGCTTCCTCGGGAATGTCCTCCAGCGGAAAACCGAGCTTCTTCCATTCGTGAAAACCGCCCAGCAGGGGCCGCACGCGTTGCACGCCAAGTTTTCGCAGTTGCAGCGCCACCCGGGCGCTGGTCGCCTCGTTGGGTCAAGTGCAGAAGAGAACGATCTCGCCGTCGCGCGTGATCTCGCCGCGCCGCGCTTCCAGTTCCTCGGGCGCAATTTGCAGCGCACCCGGCAGCGTGCGCGGATCGGTGAGCAGATCCAGAGGATGGCGAAGATCGACGATGAACGGCCGCTCGCCGGATTCCAGTTGATGCTTCAATTCGTCGGGCGTGATGCGGTCGCCCTTCACCTGTCGCAGAAAACGCTCCCGCTCCATCCAGCGATAGATCACGTAGGCGATAACGATGCTGGCGAACATCATCAGCAGCCACCCGCCGACCAGGTGCGCGTCGGCGGCGATGCGGTCTAGTTGCTTGCTGAAGAGAAAGCCGAGCAGCGAGTATGCCGTCGTCCACAGCAGCGCGCCCAGCACATCGAAGACGATGAAGCGGGCACACGGCTCGTTCACCATGCCCGCCAGCGCAGGAGCTGCGGTGTTCAGTCCGGGAATGAATTTGCAGATGAGCAGCGTGCGTGCACCCCACTGGCTAAAGGTGCTTTCAGTGCGGCGGACGCAGGAGTCCGGTTCCAGCGCGATGCGGCAAAGCAGGTTCAGCACCACCGCGCCGCGCCGCTTGCCCACCTGGTACCAGAAGATGTCGGCAGCGAAGCATCCGGCGGTCGCGGCCAGTATCACCAGAGCCAGGCTCATGCGGCCCTGTCCGGTGAGCGCTCCGGCGGCCAGCAGCAGCGGCGTCGCCGGAATGGGCAGTCCGCCCTGCTCTATCAGCACCCAAAAAAAGAGCAGCGCATATCCGTACCGCACCACGAACTGTAAGGTCTCAGCCATTCCGTTCCCAGCGACAACTGTTCAGATTTATGTGGATGCGGTCGGCGCGGCGAAAGTTCCGCTGGGGCGAAATATAGCGGAAATGCATGAGCCTCAGCGTTGCTGTGGAGACTGTTACCTACAACCTATCTCGTCAATCGCTATGGTTGGTATCAGGGCACGACTTCAGTCGTGCCGAACAGTGCGCTTTAAACTCGGCCCTTAGGCGCTGCAACAACTTCGCGGGAGCAGGGGCTAGAGCCCAACTCATTATGCCTTCCTTTCGGCACGACTAAAGAGGCCGCTGAAAAAGTCGGAACAGCAGATCCGTCGCCGACTAAAGTCGGCTCGTGATGACAAATATAAAGGGCTTATCGGCACGACCAAGGTCGTGCGCTGACACAAAGCTTTCGGAAACGGAGTTTTTCAGCGACCTGTGAAAGCCTGCCCTGAGCTTGCCGAAGGGTCGAGCCCTGATACAAAGCCATCTTTCAGGTAACTTGTAGTTGGGTTGTGAGCGGCATCGCCCACCATGAAAAAACCACGAACGAATGAAGCGTCACCATCTCGCCTTGCTACTCCTCGCGCAGCGTGTTGACAGGATCAACTCGTGTCGCGCGATACGCGGGCAGCGTGCTGGCGAGCAATCCCACTCCGGTCATCACAACGGCAACCGTGCAGAATGTGGCGAGATCGCGCGCGCTTACGCCGTAGATTACGCTGGCCAGCACGCGTCCCAGCGCCAGCGCGCCCGCAATTCCAATGGCGACCCCGATCAGCGTCGGCTTCATGCCTTCGACCAGCACCATGCGTAGCACGTCGCCGATCTGCGCTCCCAGCGCCATGCGAATGCCGATCTCGCGCACGCGCCGCCGCATTGCGTAGGACAGCACACTATAGATTCCCACCGCGGCCAGCAGCAAGGCCAGTCCGGCGAATGCAGCCAGTAACCACATGGTGAAGCGCTGCTGCGATAGCGATTCGTCCACCGTCTCTTGCATTGTCTTCACATCCAGCACCGGGATTTCCGGATCGATCTCATGCACCGCATTGGTGATCGCGGAAACGGTGCTCAGCGGATCGACGTTGGTGCGTGCCGTGAGCATCATTCCAAAAGATTGGAACGGGCCTCCTCCGCCGGACGTGAGTTGCGCAAGCGGCAGGTACAGTGCCGAGGCGGAGCGCGTCTGGCTCAGAGCATCGTCTTTTACGTCGCCGACTACGCCAACTACCACCGGTGCGAACTCGGGAAAGAAATATAGCTTGATGTGTTTGCCGATCGGATCTTCCTTCGGCCAGAACTGCTTTGCCATGGACTGGCTGATCAGCACGGCTCCGGGACGACCGGCGACATCGGAGTCATTGAAGTCGCGCCCACGCAGCAGCGGGATGCGCATTGCGCTCATGTATCCGGTGCTGACCATGTGCACATCCACTTCGGGCTGATCGGCCATGGGGACCACCGGCTGTCCTTCGGCTTGTACCGGCTGATGCGAGCCGTTGCCGGTGAGCGGCAACGAGTCGATGACGCCGGCCGCCTGCACGCCCGGCAGAGCGCGGACGCGCCGCAGGACCCGGTCAAAGAAAGCACTCTGTTGCTGGGGCTGTGCGAATTTTGTGGATGGCACCGACAAATTCATGGTCAACACGTGTTCGGGATCGAAGCCGGGATTGACGCTGCGCAGCATCCATAGGCTGCGAATCAGCAGGCCGGCGCCGATGAGCAGCATCAGCGAAAGCGCCACTTCGCCGACCACCAGCACGCTGCGCGTACGGCTTCCGCCAGACTCGGACGCGCTACGGCCCGCACTTTGTTTCAGCGCGTCGCTGACATCGGCTTTCGTCAAGCGCAGTGCCGGTATCAATCCCGCAAAGGTCCCGGTCAACAAGGAAATCATGAAGGTAAATGCCAGGACCCATCCATCCAGTCCAATGCCCTGCTCCCGTGGCAACTGACCGGCAAGAAGTTTCACGATCAGCATGGTGCCAAAATGTGCGAACACGAGCCCGAGCGCGCCGCCGGCAATGGCCAATAGCAAGGTCTCGGACAGTACCTGTTGTAACAACCGCCTGCGGCTGGCCCCCAGCGCGGCGCGGATTGCGACTTCCTTCCGCCGCGACAACGTTTTTGCCAGCACCAGGTTGGCCACGTTGGCGCACGCAATCAATAGAACGAAGGCGACTGCGCCCAGCAGGATCAGTAATGCCGGCCGCACATCCCCGACCAGGTCGTCGCGTACCGGGATTGCGGTTGCGCCCCAGCCTTTGTCGTCTTTCGGATACTCCTGCGCCAGGCGCTCGGAGATGGTATTCAGTTCAGCCTTCGCCTGCTGCAAGCTGACGCCAGGCTTCAATCTCGCAATCACGCCGTAGTTGTGATTGTCGCGGACGGCGCGTTCCTGCGCCGTCCAGTTCTGCGGCTTCCATATCTGCGGACTGTAACCCGGATAGATGGGAAATTCGAAACCGGGCCGCATTACGCCAATAACTGCGTAAGCCTGGTCGTTCAGCTGAATGTTCTTTCCGACGATGTCGGGGTTCTCGCCGAAATGAGTGCGCCAGAAGTCATAGCTTAGGATCACTTCGTGATCGCGGCCCGCCTGATCTTCACCCTCGGCGAATGTGCGGCCGAGCAGCGGCTGCTCGTGCATGATCGAGAAGAAGCCGTACGTTACCGCAACGGTGCGAATCGCCTCCGGCTCGCCCTTGCCGGTCAGGGTGTAACGACCGTACCCGTAAGCCGACATACCTTCGAAGCTGTGCGCCTGCGCACGCCAGTCGAGGAAGTTTGCGGGTGAGACCGTGAACAGCGGGATGCCTGGAAAGCTCGCTGGCGGCGGAATGTGATAGAGCTGCACCAGACGGTTGGGCTGGTCGAACGGCAACGGGCGCAACAGCACGGCATTTACCACGCTGAAGATCGCCGTGTTTGCACCAATGCCCAACGCGAGCACCAGAAGCGCGACGGCTGTAAATCCCGGACTTTTGCGCAGCGCCCGCAATCCGTACCTAAGGTCGTAAGCCAGATTCGTCATAAGCATGCAGTCGCGGGCGATGCCGTCGCTCGCTCGGCGTGACATTGGGAAGAGCACATACCGTGCCAGGGCGCAGCGCGGCTATCCGCTGGAAAAGAATGAGGTAAGGCGCTGAAGAGCGACGGAATGAATGACGGTTGATGTTCACTGGCGAACAAGGTGTCCGATTTGAGGCGGAAAGGGAGATTACTAAAAGCGACTTGGTTTCAACTGTGATCGGCTCCGGCCGCAGCTTGTCGCTGATAATCCCCCGGAGTCAAAGACAAAATCCGCACGTCGTGCAAGTCGCCGAAGCCGCAGCGGAATGCATTGCGGTTTAGGCCTTCTTCCTGGAATCCTAGCTTCTTCGCCAGCGCGAGACTCTCAGCGTTCGACGGAAGGATGCGGAGAAAGATCCTCTGAAAGTTCAGCCCCGCGAAAGCCAGCAGTAGAATGTGGCGAATGCTCTCGCTCGCGTAACCTTGTCGTTGCCACGCCGCTCCGGTGAAATAGCCCAACTCTGCCGAGGGTATGTCCCAGGCGATATTCTTGATCTGAATCTGCCCAATTTGCTGGCTTGTCCGCTTAAGCCAAATGCCGTAGCAGAATGTTTTCCCAGAGTTCCATTGGTCATCTTTTTCTGCGATGAACGCCTGCGCATCGTCAACCGTCGCCAGGCTTGCGGTCCGTGCGAACTCCCGAACCAGCAGCACCCGGTTCTCCCGCACCAATTCGACGATGCCGGCTGCGTCGCCGCCCTGATAACGGCGCAACAGCAGTCGCTCGGTCTCCAGTTTTTCGGCGAAAGCTTGCTGCTCCACGGGCTGATTACTCGGTGCGAACATTCAACTCTGTCCCTAGCATGTACGCCGGTTCCGATTTGGCCAGCGCACCTCGAGTGCACTGGCTGAACCTGAATCTAAGGACTGGTGTACGCCTGCTTCAGGTAGTGGCGAGCCACATCGGCGGAGTTGGAAGCGGAGTTCTCTGCAATCACGGCTCGGTACTTCTGCAACGCCGTGGCGCGTTGCCGCAACGCGTCATACATCTCGCCGGCAGCCAAGGTCGCGCGCTGCCGGAAGTCGGGATCTTTAGCACTGCTGGCCGCAAGCTCGTAGGCATCGGCTGCACCGGCGAAGTCGTTCTGGCCGCGCAGCGCTTCACCCAATCCATAAGCCGGGATCTCAATGCGGCACTGGTTATACGAATTGCTGCGGCATCCGGCGAGCACCTTGCGATAGGCCGCGATGGCGTCTGGCCCATGACCGGCGGCATTCAACAGGTGCGCGTATTCGGTCGCCATCAGGAAATTGCGTGGATACTCGTTCTGCATTCCGTTGACCACCGCGACCGCCTCGGCATACTTCTGCTCGCGCCGCAGGAATAGCGCCAGCACGATCCGCGCGTCGGTGGCAACTTCCACATGATCGCTATGCGTGGCCTGCCGCAGATAATCCAGGCCCTTCTGCTTGTTTCCGCTCAGGCCCGCGACCGACGCCGCAACCTTCACCGGCCAGCTCAACGAACCGATGATGTAGAGATGCGTGCCGACGACAACTTTGGCATCAACGTACTTGGGATCAAGTTCCAGCACATGCTCGTTATCGCGCCGCGCCGCCACAGCGTTGCGCAATGCCGCGAACCACGCATGGTTGGCGATGCCCATATAGGTCGATTGCAAAGCGCGAGTTGCGCCGCGTGCGTACAACGCGTCCACATTGTCAGGATCTTTGCTCAACTCCGCCTGCTCCAGCGACAGAGCCTGCGCCGTAAGGTGCACAATCCGGTCGCGGGCCTCAAGATCGAGCGGAG
Organism: uncultured Acidobacteriaceae bacterium; assembly: GCA_963821995.1. Taxonomy (GTDB): domain Bacteria; phylum Acidobacteriota; class Terriglobia; order Terriglobales; family Acidobacteriaceae; genus Bog-257. Next base: position 392,757 of record CAWGFZ010000002.1, read on the forward strand.
CGGCCAGTTTCTTGGTCAGAAAGTTGTCCGCGGCGTACGCCTCGGTATCGAGCGCACCAATGCGATACAGCTCCTTGAAGGTGACCGCAGCCAGCACATGATTGACGGCGAAAGGATCTTCGGGATGTGCCTGCTGCGCAGCTTCGAAGTCGTGGATCGCCTTGTCGTATTCGAGATTGTAGAAGTGGTCAAAGCCTTTCCGCGTGTTGGCGTCGTTGTCGGCTCGAGTCGGCAAATCGGTTGCGGCATGGCATAACAGGCCTGCTGCCAACAAGCCACAAAAGAGGCACCAAGAAAACATCAGAGACTGGTAAGGTTTCATCGCGACAGGCTTATGGGAAGTTTACCCGATTCCGCAACTATACCGAAAGCAGGTACAAACGATGTAAAAGGAACCGATATGCGCCCAAAGTTGATTCGTATGGCCAAGGACTCCTACAGCGAGATAGAAGCCGCAGGCGCGATTGGAATCAGCGTTACGCGGCTGCACGCGCTTCTGGATCGCTACGTTTTCACCGGCGCCCATCGCCGCCCGCAAACCATTGAGTTCACCTCCAGCGACCTGCTGCTCCTGAGTTATTGGGAGAGCCACGGTAAGCACGGTCCTGACCGCGGGGCTGACAATGACCCCAAAGTGATCGCGATGCCTATTCGCAGATAGCCGGTCCGGCGTCTTCGCGTCCCCATCTTTACCCGTCGCGGGCAATTTCTGCTCGGCCACAGTTGGTGCGCGCTTGCCCAAGCCTCGCCACATCCCATTCATTCCATGGTAGTTCTGACTAACACAACTTTGGTTCCCGGCGTGCATTGGCCACCGTAGGAGAACCACATATGCCGCAGCCCGCCGGAAGCAGCAGTCAAGACTACTGGCGTCCACCGAATCCGGAGGTCATGCGCCTGGTGGTTTCGTCTACAAATCCATCGCTATGCTGGCGTTGCGGAGGCGATTATGTCTCGGGCGCGCACTTCTGCCATGTCTGCGGCAGCCAGCGCGATCTCCGCGGCGGCACGCAGGCCACAGCCGCCGACGCGCACAGCCATTTTCCCGAGCGCAGTTCGCGTCCAGCCTCAACGCTTTCCGCCGCGTCAGTCGTATTTTTCTCGCTCGCCATCGTGTGCATCGTCGCCGCCGCGCTGACCGGCGTCATGTATAAAGCGCTGACGCTGGCCGACTGGCAAGCCGTCCAAGTCTGGCGCATCGAGTGGCTGCTGGCCGCCGCCGTCGGCGTGCTGGCGGCAATCCTGCTGAAGAAGAGCAGCTGAGAATCTCCTTCGCACCCGCAGCCGAGCCTCAACCTGCCGGCTCCGATGCCTCCTTAGCGCGTCCAATGATCGGAATATGCGGCGCGGCGCTGGGAGGCACTTCTCCGGTCAGGCGCGGGTCGTCGGCAATCTCGATTGCGCGTTTGTAAGCCACAAAGCCGAACTTCCTGTAGAACGGCAGCGCTGCCGGATGATCGGCCGTGCAGGTGTGCAGAAAGATGCGTTGCGGATGGTGCTCCCACTCCAACGCCAGTCCGTACGCCAGAAGCGCGCATCCTGCACCTTTGCCAATGAGTGCGGACGTCACTCCGAAGAACGCCACTTCGATGTCGGGAAAATTGCGGCGGTCAAACTCCAGCAGACCATGGTCGCGTCCTTCATACGCGAGCGCAAACACGTCCACCGCCGGATCGTGAAGGATGGCTCGCAACTCGCTGTCCGGCATGCGCAGCCGGCTGAACCACAGCCACGGCTCACCGATCTCGCGAAAAAGCCGGCGATACCATTCCAGATCCGGCTGCTGAACGCGACCAATCGCGAACTCTCGCCGCTCAGCGCCTCCAATCGGGAAGTCCGACATTGTGGGACTCGGTCGCGAGGGCATTGCGGGATGAGGTTGCCTCGGCATTGTCGGAGTCGCCTGCGCGGGCGGCTTGCGCATTTCCAGGTAGGTAACGACGTTGGCGAGCTTGCCCCCAGGCACATCGGTGTAGCCATCGCGCATGATGTCGAGAGTATAAAGTGCAAGCCGGCGCCGAAGAACACCCGGCAGCAAAGCGTCGCCGGCTCGCCTTACATTTGGCGCGACCCAACCACCGCAGGAACAGACTCCGTAGCTAATCTATCCCGAGACTTTTTGACGCACGAATTCCCCTCCCTCGTCGCGAGCGTCGGCCTGAAGGCGCGCTTACATGCCCGCCGCTGATGCCCGAGAAGCCTTCGCCGTCAAACGCAAGTTAACCACAATGTTCACCTGATTCCCCACAACTGCATTGAAGTTCGAAGCGGCGGGGTAATCCTCTCCGATCTGCGTCGGCGCCGGCGGAAGTCCGGAGGCTTCCATGAACGTTCCCGTGCACCGGAAGCCGCGATAAGCTTCACTCACGCCGGCTGGATTCTCGCAGTTTTCGTCCATCACCAGCGGCGGCCAGTAGGTGCTCACCACTGCCCGCACCAACTGCGGGAATCCTTCGCGCGCCACGCTGGTGGATCCTGACGTCCTAAGCGCAGCCTCCTTTTGCCCACTCTCACCCGCTGGCGTGAGATCGAAAACAAACGTGGCTTCCCGAGAAACGCGGTGGACAATCGGCGGGCCATACACGGGTCCGGAATAATCCTCGCCCGGGTTGATCTCCACATTGCGGTCCACGCGAGTCAGCACCAGATCGCCGGTGGCTTGCAGCTTGCCGTCAGCCGTCCGGACGACCTTCTTGGAGTGAAAACACACCAGGGTGTGGTTGGCGAAGTCCGCCAGCCAATCGGCTTTGAGCTTTCCATTTTCGTCGATGGCAGGCGCCATGGAGTTAGCCGGGTAAATGTGTAAATCCAGCTTCGAATTGGCGGGTTCAGCGTCGTCGAGCGTCAACCCGCCGCTGACTCGGGCGAAGCCGACGGTGTAGTTGATTTTCGTTTTCCCGTAATCGGTGGTCCCGTCGCTGATCAGTTGCACCTCGGAGTGGTGAGGGTCGACCTGCCAGAATCCGCCCATGGAGGCCGGTTTCCCAGCAACGTTCAGCGTGAGAAGCCCGAGAGCAAGAACTCCAGCGACTGCGGTTGCGGCCGTGAACTTCAACATACTTCCTCCTGCCGGAAGACGTTAACACCAGCCGTAGTGGATGACTTCACCCCTCGCCCGGATGCGAAACCTCTCGTGGTGGGCGGCTACGACCCACTTAAGTCTGAGGACGTACCTGTTAGATAGGGAACGCTGCGTGGTGCCCCAGGCAAAACGCTTTCCGCAAACCTGACCACTAGCCGGCCACCCGTCGGGGTATACCTATACCCCCCTCCCCTTTTCGCTCGTAAATTATTGAAAATACGAGCGAGCGTCCGCAAAATCTTGAATCTTAACCACCTAAACGCCAAAATCTTGAGCCGCTAGGACTTAGGTCAAAATCCTGGCGAAAGTCATCGCAAGCAGGCGACGCAATCGTTGACTTCGACCACTCCCCGCCTGACAACTGGCAACTGGCAACTGTTTTTTCAAAGAACTCCGCCCGGCACCGGTGCATCTCTCTGCAACCACACCAGCCGCGTCGGACACGAAGCCCAACTTACCAGCCTAAGCCAGAATCGAAATTCGTCAAGTTACGAAGGTACAAGTGGGAGTAATTGTACCTTCGTGCCACGAGCCAACCTACCGCTACCCCGACAAGCGCCGCCGAGCCTGCTATGCGCGAAGCCGGAGTGAAATGGCCTTTCACGGTTCGAATTTCATGCGAAATGCTGGACCAACCGCCCCAGTCAGACCGGAGTTGAGATACAATCTCGCCATTTCAAACCGGGAGTATTCCCATGCATCTGCGGCGAGTTGTAGCTCTAGGCCTCTTGTTGGCCCTTCCATCCGTTGTCGCCGCCCAGAACAAGAAAAAGATTTATCTCGATCCCGACTATTCCTTTTCCGCCTATTTTTCGGCTGCGCTGCAGAAGAAAAAGGTGCCTGTCACCGTCACCGTGGACCCGGCGCAGGCCGACTATACTGCCCAGTTTCAGGCCAGGGACAAGAATGGCTCCATCCTTGAAGGAATATTGTCCAAGCTTGGTCAGGGTAACTATGACACTCGCTCCTATAACGAAGTTGCCATGACTATTGTGGACGCCAAGTCCAAGGACGTAGTTTTCAGCTATACCTGCACGAAGCAGAGCCAGTATCAGAATGCAAGCTCAGCCTTGGCGACGTCGGTCGCGGAGTGCCTGGCCAAACACTGGAAAGACAATCTTCACTAGCTTGCCATCGCTAGTTATGCCGGCGCCCAAGCCGGCTTGCTTCGAGCCTGCTCAGAGCCGGTGATCGAACCGGAACTGGCTCGCGTGTTTCCAGACTCCGAATCGGTGAACCGCGCCCTGCGGCTCCTGATGGAAACTGCGGAGGCGAGCGCGGCCCCTACTCCTGCTGTCCCGCGTCGACGCGCACCTGCAACCGTCGCGATAGGGTAGAGCGGCGGTAGGGCAGGGCGGCGGTAGGGTAGAGCGGCGGTAGGGTAGAGCGGCGCTTCAGCGCCGCGTCACGTCGACTGTTTTCAAAGTAGAGCCGGCTTCAGCCGGCGACACTTCTTTCGCCCTCCCACTCATTCGAAACCCGCGAATGAGTGGGCACCCGGCGTCCCGGACGTGGTACTGACCGTGACCTCCGAGTGCTCTGCGCTTACCGCGCCGGAAACAATCCGCTTGTCGGTGCGAGTCACCACCATTGGCCGCTCGGATGAGAACTCCCGTAACCGCGTCCCAGTCAATGGTGACGGTACTGGCGTGTTCCGTCCTTATCGTTAACTTCTTATCGCTCACCTTCAGGATTGTGCCCGTGAGACGATCCCCATTCTTAAGGGTCACTTCTTCCGCATAGAGAACCGAACAGCAGCAAATTAAGAGGCCGCAAACACTGATCTTGAACATATCGGAAGGTCTCTCTTGCTTTTCGGTGGTCCAGGCTCTAGAGCGGTTCCAGATTTGCTGTATCCAGGTAGAGCGGACCTTCAGGTCCGCGTCCAAGCCGCACCCCGAAGTCTGGGCTTTCCGCCCACCGCGCTGCAGTGGGCGGAAAGCCTGACGAAGAGAGCCCCCCTCGACGCGGCGCTGAAGCGCCGCTCTACCCGACCTCGGGGTACAGCAATTCGGGAAACGCTCTAAGCGCGAGGTCTTTGCTCGCTGGGATGTTGTTATCAACCTCGGAGCTCCGGCGGCCAGACAGCTTTGTTGAACACGCACTAAAGCATCTCGGGTTCGGCAGGAAGCACGATAACTATATATTGTCGGCGCTAGCAACGATACCAGGTCACAAAGTGGAGATCACGGGTCTTGATAAACGATTCAGTCCCCAGGGCACGAGCGAAGCATACCCCTTGCGGGAATGCAGTCTCTGACGAAAAACCCCACCCGAGCAAAAAGAGGCTCGGATGGGGCACCCTGAAGGTGGTTGGCTGGGCCGCCCGCCCGACAGGTCACTTCTTGGCCGGCGGAGCGGCCTGCATTTGCGATCCGTAGGTATCCATCAGTTTCTTTATGGCCGCATGAATCTTTTGGTTAGCCGTGTCGGGAGAAGTCTGGAGCGCCGTAATTTTTCCGCTGTCAGCGGGGGGTCGCGGTTCGACCTTAAGCGGCGTGTCGAAATTGATCGGAATTGATGTACCGTGCGTCACCGGAGGCTTGACCGTTGTAAGTGGCGCAAGCGCCTGCTTTGCGTCAGCTATAAATTTCGCCCGAACAGCAGGGTCAGCTATGCGAGCTGCCAGGTCCGTTACATTGAACGCGTCCTCATTTTCTTTTGGCGTGGAACTGGCCGGTTTCTGGCCTGATCCGGGACTGGGCGCCGGCCCCTTAGCTACATCGCGGGCCTTCTTGTCTGCAGGGAAGCTGTACACCAGCGTGAACTGGCCATCCGTGCCGGGATAGCTGCTGCTTGGCATTTGGATCTTGATTAAGGTAAATCCCGGATCCTGGGATAACAGTCCCGATGTCTGCGGCTGCGCGCCCGATTGCCAGCCCCAGGACTGTCCTGCGGTGCCCTGTACGCTGGTTGCCCCGTCGGGCCACGGCAACTGGATATAGAAGGTGTTATTTGGTTCAGTCCAGGTGTAGTAAGCCTCGCTGCAGCCACCTCCGTTACCTTGGGTTTGCAGGAAGTAGACCCAGTTTTCGGTCAGGGTATTGTCTGGGTTCACGGTTTGCTGAGTGTTTAAGGCGAGCGAGAATACAGGGTGGGACTCGGTGTAGCCGCCATGGACACCATCGATGCCAATAATTCCTGTAACCACCCCCGGTAGACCGCCCCCCAAATTGTTGAACATCTGACCGGTGCTGCTGGTAGGGCTACTGCTGGTAATATCGCTGTTCCGCAGTTGATTCCACCACGGTCCGCCGGCATTGTTAATGCTTTCCGAGTCGTTAAACTCGAGCTCTATACCGAATAAGCCGCTGTTGGACCAGTTCAAATTTGTGTAGCCGTTACCGTAGCCCTTTTGGCTGGGAGAGGGGTCCTGTAAGAGTAAGTTGAAGTCCCCATCCTTCCACCAAGTATCTGGTTCATCCCAAGCTGGATCTCCGGACCAACTGTCCCAAAGTACAGAGCCGATGTAGGTTGCTTTCATCCAGGTCAGGTGCCCGTTTATCACGCCGCTACAAAGTCCGCCAACCCCCTGAAATTCCCCAGTATCAACGTCAAGTTTCGTAGGCTGTGAAGTGCAATTGTTGGCGAGGGTGCTGGTGTTTTCGTTGTTGCCGCCGCTGAAAGCGGAGCCGCAAATCGAGCTGAAATCCGGCAGTTGGCCGGGATTCTGCAACTGGTAAGCCCACTGTGGATTCAAGGGAAGATTATTGTAGTCCAGGTTCTTGGTGTCCCAAACCAGATCGAACGGCTTCGAGTGAGGTGACCATGCCACGACACAGCTGCTGTGATCGGAGTTGGGGACCTTTCCTGAGGCGCAGTCGCTGCAGCTGGTGTGATCGGAATTTGCGATCTTTCCTGCGCCGCACTCGCTGCAGCTGGTATGGTCGGAATTTGCAATCTTTCCTGCGCCGCACTCGCTGCAGCTGCTCTGGCCGGAATTTGCGATCTTTCCTGCGCCGCACTCGCTGCAGTTGGTGTGGTCGGAATTCGCGATCTTGCCTGCGCCGCAGTCGCTGCAGCTTCGCGTACAGCCGTCTGAGATCGTGTTGCCGCTGCAAGCGAGGCATTGAGGCTGGTTGCCACTTGTATCGACGTATTGTCCCGGACTACAACTAAACTGCCGAGGGTCACAGCCAGGCAAGTTTACGCAACTGCTATGGCCCGCATTTGCTACTGTTCCTGTGCCGCACGCGCTGCAGCTCCGCGTACAGCCGTTGCCGACCGTGTTTCCCGTGCACGCAAGACAAACAAGTTGGTTGCCGCTCGTATTTGCGTATTGTCCCGGATTACAAACTTGCGCCCGCGGATCCCCGCATCCACCTTGTACGACCTGTACGACGCAGCTGCTGTGGTCGGAGTTGGGCACAGTTCCTGCGCCGCACGCGCTGCAGCTCAGCGTACAGCCGTTGCCCACCGTGTTTCCCGTGCACGCAAGACAAACAGTTTGGTTGCCGCTGATATTTGCGTATTGTCCCGGATTACAAATTTGCGCCCGCGGGTCGCCGCATCCACCCGTCTGCGCATTAACCACTAAAGACACGAAGGTGAATGCCACTAAAAGGATTAGCCAATAAGTCTTCATCTGAGTTTCTCCTGGCTTTACGCTATACCTAGGTTTCCCGGTCACTTCTACAGTCGTGGTGGCGCCTATTAAGCTGAAATTGCCGTTAATGGATCTGGCAACAGCCGACTCGAGCTCCTGAGCCACTGCCAAACTTCGATTAACATCCGCAATATTGCTAGCGTTGTCGGTGATCTTACGTCGAAATTACGATCACCCTTGGGGAGCTATGGCACCGTCCCTTGTAAGACAGCCACGATAACGGTCTGGCATTTAGGGATACTAGACTGAGGCCGATTCAGTCATAGGTGAAGATTCCGGGGAGAAAAGACACTATTGACTGAATTGAAGCAGTTAATACCTGGATAGTTATAATGTCAAGCAAATTCGGACGCGAAAGCTCTTAATGCTAGCCCGCATTATTCATGAACGCCGGGGACTCCATGGAAAGGGCGCGGCTTCAGCCGCGCCGTGACGCGCCAGCGCGCTGGGCTTTAGCCCCCGAGGAGATTTCCGCAGTCAGCTACGAAAGCGAGGTCCCTCCGTGGCTAAAGCCACAGCCAAGAAGCCCACTCTACGGCACGGCTGAAGCCGTGCCCCTTCGAAACGCCGGACCTTCATGAATAATCCAGGCTAGAGTGGAGCTTGAGCGGGGGTTCGGCTATATCAACAAGAATCCCCACTCAAGGCCAACGGAAGGCCTTGAATGGGGCGCCCGATTTCACGTTCTAGTCACTAACCACTAATCACTAGCTACTGGTTTAGTGAATATCGAACATCTCCTGGTGCAGTGCGGGGTCGCTCTTTACCAGCACGGTCTTGCCCGTCAGATCTTCCAGTTCGGTGATGAGCTTGCCGTTGTTGGCCTTGAGATACTTCGCGACTTCGGGGTTGACGCGCAGGGTGATGTCATCCATGTCGTGGACCTTGGCCATCTTGCGCATCTCGATGTAGAGCTCGTTGGCCACCGTCGGCACTGACTTCACAAATCCCGCGCCCGTGCAATATGGGCAAGGCTCGCCGAGCGTGCGCTCCAGCGACTGCTTCACTCGTTTGCGGGTGATGGCCACCAATCCAAAATCGTTGAACTGGAGCACCTTCGAGGGCGCGCGATCGTTGCGCAGCGCCTCTTCCAGCGCCACCATCACCTTCTGCCGATTCTTGCGCTCGTCCATGTCGATGAAGTCAATGACGATGATGCCGCCCAGATCGCGCAGCCGAATCTGCCGCACGATTTCCTTGATAGCGTCGACGTTGACCTTCACGATGGTGTCTTCCAGCCGTTGCGTCTTGCCGACAAACTTGCCGGTGTTGACGTCGATGGCCACCAGCGCTTCCGTCTGGTTGATGACGATGTGCCCGCCGCTCTTCAGCCACACCTTCGACTTGAGCGAGCGGTTGATCTCTTCCTGGATGCCGAACTGCTCGAACAGCGGCGTGTCTTTGGTGTAGAGCTTGATGCGGCGCACCAGCGACGGCTGGAAGCGGTTGGCGAAGCGCACCACGCGCTCGTACTCGTCTTCCGTATCGACCCAGATTTGCGAGAAGTCGGCATTGACCTGGTCGCGCAGCACGCGCTCCACCAGGTTGAGGTCGTGATAGATCAGCGCCGGCGACTTACTGTTCTCAGCGCGGTTCTTGATCTCCGCCCACAGATGCTTGAGGAAGCGAATGTCGGCGCGCAGATCTTCTTCCTTAATGTTTGCCGCGGCGGTGCGGACGATGAACCCGCCCAAGCCGTTTTCGCGCTCGCTGGTGACGATGCGCTTCAGGCGCTGGCGCTCCTCATCGGAGGCGATCTTGCGCGACACGCCAACGTGGTTCACCGTCGGCATGTAAACCAGGAAGCGGCCGGGCAGCGCAATATGACTGGTGATGCGCGCGCCCTTCTTGCCGATCGGCTCCTTAGCAATCTGGATCAGCACTTCCTGGCCTTCCTTCAGCAGGTCGGTGATGAGCGGCTGATTGCGGCTGTTGTTGGGACGGCTGCGGAAGTTGCGGCGCGGACCTCCGCGACGATACATCGCGATAGCCACGGCGCTCGTAGCCGGGACGCTGCTGGCTGCGCTGCTGATATCCGGCGGTGGGAGCGGCGGTGCGTAGCTCGGCGCGCTCGGCAGTCTCTTCTTGCTCGCCGTTCTCCTCTTCCTCTTCTTCTGCTTCGTAGATCTTCTCGCCGCGCTCCTCGGCAGCGACGACTTCATCCTCGTCCACATCCTCGATCTGAGGCACCCAACGCTCGGAGAAGCCGTTGGCGTCCAGGGTCTCTTCTTCCAGCACGAGCTCCTCATCGCCCGCGACCTCGCGCAGCGCGCTCAAGTCGTCCGGCATGGGCTGGAAATCCGCTTCTTCCTCTTCAATGACTTCGTGCTCAAGGGTGCGGCCTTTAGGCGCAACCGATGGGGCGGCGTGCTGCTCGGGAACGGCGAGTTCGAAATTGCCGCCAGGAGTGTCGACCTCGTGCCCAGTCTGAGATTCAGCTTCAGGCTCGGATTCGGCTTGTTCTTTCTGCTGCTCGGCAGCGAAAGATTGCGCCTCGCGCCGCCCAGAGGTCTCCTGCAACGGCGTCTGCTCGGGCGTCTCAGTTTGGTTCTGCGTCGCGCTTTCGGCCGTCGGGCTTGCGGCGGATTCCGACAGTGCTACCTCGGCAATCGCGTCTTCCTGAGCTGCTTTTGACTGCGTACTTGGCGGCACGCGCTCCTCGCCGCCGCGACGACGTGATCTCCACCAGCGGCCCCTGCCGCGCTGCGGCGGTTGATCCTCATCGGCGGCTACATTCCCCGGCTCGGTGTCTGCAGATGCAGCCCCGTCTTGGGCGCTAGAAGCTGCCTGTGGCTGCTCGGGAGCGCTGACGGCGTAGCCCTGATCAAGATGCGTGGCTTCCTCGACGATCTCCGACTCCACTTCCTGCAGAGCTGCGTTCGCGTTTTCCTCTACTGGATTGAGCTGTTCCGCCGCAGCGGCTGCGATCTGGTCCGACTCGCCTCCCGGCTCGGGCGCCGCTACCGGCTGAGCCAGATTGCGATACTTGGAAATCGATTCTCCGGGAAGGATCATCGGCGCGTATCCCGCGGGCGGCCCGTACTCGGCGCGCGGCTGCGCTGCCGGACGCGGCTGAGAAGTCTCAACTGGCGCGTCGTTGGATTGGGATTGGGATTGGGGCTGGAGCTGGGGCTGCGCCTGCGATTGTGGCTCGCTGCGCTCTTCCTGCTCGAATCCGCGGCCACGACGTCCACCACGGCGGCGGCGGCGACCGCGCCAGCGGCGAGCTCCGTCTCCACCTTCGCGCTCGTCGGCTGCAGTTTCCGATTCTGCTTCCGGCTCTTCCGTCTCCGAGATCTCGTCGACTGAGGATTCCGATTCCTCTTCCTCGGTCTCAGGTTGGGCGAGCCCCGCTTGAGTCTGGGTTGTTTGCGCCGCCGGCAGCGCCGGGGACTTGCCAAACTCGATCGCCCCGCGCGGCGCGGGAATCTCGCCGAATTCTTCTACCTCATCCTCATCGCCGGTCAGCTCGAGGAAATCGGAGACGTAGAGGAATGCGTCGCGCTCCAGTCCAATATCGACGAACGCCGATTGCATGCCGGGCAGTACGCGCGTTACGCGGCCCTTGTAGATGGATCCGGCTAGGGTGTATTCGTTTTCGCGCTCGAAGAAGACTTCGGCAAGCTGATCGTCTTCCACCAGCGCCACCTTGGTTTCGTGGGGCGTGGAAGACACATAGAGTTCTTTGTTCATGGGTGCTCCGGTTTGGCCGGACGCAGAACGGAAGGACAGAATCGGTTACGGGCAGCTAGGCGGAAGACGCACCGGGACATTCGCCCGGGCGCAACCGTGACCTGATTCGAACAGCAACACTTTGTGGAATCTTAAGCACCGTATCAAGCGCGTCGAACAGAGTTTGTGGCGTCACACTCAGCGTACCTTCCCCAGCAAGATTGGCTTACCGGGGTCCCCGGCAAGCGCCGATTTTGCGCTTGATGGGGCTGTTGCTGAGGGGCCGTTTCCCGCCCTGAACAACGTGCTCTGCAATCCTGTCCGGCCTCTTCTCCGGCCGGTTATGCCCTCGTCCGTGAGGGCGGTCGTAATCTCGCACCATTCTTCGGAAACCAGGTTTTCGTCTGCCCAGCTTCCCGGCGAATGTAGCCGTGGTTTGCCTCGCGCCCGATGGCGCACTCAACAACCAATCCTTTGGTGGTTAGTTCACGAACCGGCGCATGCGGATATTCATCACAATACCTAACGCCAGGAACATGAACAGTACCGATGATCCCCCGTAACTCATGAGTGGTAAGGGGATACCCGTGACCGGCATGAATCCGACTACCATTCCCACGTTGACGAGCAGGTGGAATGCGAGAACCGCAACCACACCCATGACGACGAAGGCTCCAGCCCGGTCGGGGGCCGTCTGAGCGTTCTGAATCAGACGCATCAGTACAATGAAGTATAGCAGGAGTACCGCCATCGCGCCTATGAAGCCGTGCTCCTCGGCAAAGGCGGCGAAGATGAAGTCGGTATGCGGCACCGGCAGGAACTGTCCCTGCGTCTGACTGCCGTGCGCCGTCCCCTTGCCGAATATGCCGCCCGATCCGACGGCCACCAGCGACTGAAGCACCTGATAGCCGCGGCCTTGTGAATCCGCCTCCGGCTGCATGAAGCTGGTCAGACGGTCGCGCTGGTAAGGCTTCAGGACGTGCCACGCCACCGGCGCCAGCAGCGCTCCGATCACCACGATCACCATAGCGTGCCTGGCCTTCATTCCGCCCAGGAACAATCCCATGATGGCGATGGGCAGGTAAGTCAGGGCAGTGCCGAGATCGGGCTGCGCCAGCACCATCAACATGGGCACGCCCACCAGCGCGCCCGCCTTCACAATGTCCTGCGCCGTGCATTCCGTTTTCTGGTCGGCGAAGTACTTCGCCATCGCGAGTATCAAGACCAGCTTGACCCACTCCGACGGCTGGAAGTGGAACGATCCCATCTGCACCCAGCGGCGCGCGCCGAGGTATTTCTTGCCGAAGACAGCGACCGCCACCAGGGAGCCGATCGAGATCAGATACAGCAGCGGCACGCGCTCCAGCAGCGCCTGGTAGTTCAGCACGCTGACGATGAACATCAAAGACACGCCAGCGATGATCCAATACACCTGCTTCAGGTGCACGCCGACAAACTTCGTGCTCAAAGTTGCGCTGTAGATCTCCACCACACCCAGCGCGCAGATGAGCAGTACCAGCGCCAGCAGCACCCAATCGAAGTCGCGGTAGGAAACGTAACGGCTCACGGCTGCCTCGCGGGAACGGCAACCGCCGGCGGCGCTGCGGCCGGAGTGGGCAATTCGTTTTTCTTCTTTGCGGGAGATAGCGGCGCGGGCTCGTCGCTAAGCCCAGCCGGTTTTGGATCGGCGACAGACTGCTGCGGTTGCGCCATATCGGTGTGGGTCTCGGTGGCTTCCAGGTCGGCGGGCCGAAGCGGCTTCTCGCCTGAATCCACGCCCGGCGCGGCGCTCACCGGTTTGACAGAAGAGCCGGTGGGGACCGCGAAGCGTCCGGCTTGCAGCTTGTCGGGATTCTTGGCATCGCCCTCATGCCACACCGCAGCAACCTCAGCCTGCCTGCTCGTGGCAGGCTCGTTAGCTTTCGCGACGTTGGTCTGGATCCGACGCTGTTTGGCAACATAGGCCGCGATCACTTTCGCTGCCACGCGACCAGCCAGCGCTCCGTGCTCGCCGCCCTCGAACAGGCAGGCGACGACGATCTCGGGATTGCGCCGCGGCGTGACGCCGACAAACCAGCCGTTGTCTTTGAACTCGGATTTCTCTTTCGCGCTCATCTTGGCCTTGAGCTGGTTGGAGACGGTCTGCGCGCTGCCGGTCTTGCCGGCGAAATCAATTCCCGGCAGGCGCGCGCTGGGCGCGGTTCCCATGGGCGAAACCACGTTTGCCATGGCATCGGTGATGATCGTCCAATTGTCTTCGTCGAGCGGGAATCTTACTTTGTCGCTGTACGTAGACACCTGCTTGAACCCGGGCGGAAACTGATCCGGGAAGGCAACGTGGGGGTGCACCAGCACTCCGTCGCTGGTAATCGCGCCGATGGCTCGGGCAAGCTGAATTGGCGTGGTGGCGACTGCGCCCTGACCGATGCCGACTGAGATCGTCTCGCCCGCGTACCACTTCTGCTTGAAGTTCTTGATCTTCCACTCCTCCGACGGCATCACGCCCGAGACTTCCTGCGGCAGATCGATACCGCTCTTTTGTCCCAGACCAAGCATGGTGGCGTACTTGGCAATGCGCTCGATCCCGAGCTTTTCGGCGAGCGTATAAAAATACGAATCACAAGACTGATAGATCGCCTTGCTGATACCGACGGTGCCATGCGATCCGTGGGTCGAGGAGATCCAGCACTTGAAGAAGCGTCCGTAGAAGGTCTTTCCGCCGCCGCAAGTGATCACCAGGTCCTGCGCAATGTGTTCCTGTAATCCCGCCGTGGCCATGATGATCTTGAAGACCGAGCCGGGCGCGAGTTGCGCCTGGATGGCTTTGTTCAGCAGCGGCTTGCCGGGATCGGTGACCAGCGCGTTCCATTCGTTGCGCGTGATGCGCACCGCAAACTCATTGGGATCGAATGCCGGGCGGCTGACCATCGCCAGAATTTCGCCGTTGCGCGGATCCATGGCGACGATCGCACCGGGCTTCCCTTCCAGCGCTTCTTCAGCGGCGATTTGCAAATCAAGATCGATGGTGAGCTTGAGCTGCTTGCCAGGAACCGCGGGCACATCGCTGAGCGTCCCAACTTCCTTACCGCGGCTGTTGACCATCACCTGCCGCGAACCGTTCTTGCCCATCAGGATATCGTTGTAGTACTGCTCGACTCCCGACATGCCGACGATATCGCCGGGGTTATACAGCTCCCATTGCGGCTGGTTCAGCATGTCTTCGCTGACCTGGCCAACGTAGCCGATCACGTGCGCCATGAAACCGTTGCGCGGATACAGGCGGCGATGCACGGTGATCGTTTCCAGCTCGGGCAGTTCGGCGCGATGCGATTCGATAAAGGCCAGCTCGTCCGGGGTGATGTCGTCCTTCAGGAACAGCGGCTGGTATCCGGGCACGGCGACCATCCGCTTCAGACGGGTGCGCAGTTCATCGGGAGGCATGTGCAGGCCGGCCGCGATCTTGTCGGCGTCGGCCATGATGTTGCGGTTCTGATCGCGCAACAGGAGCACAGAGAAGGACGGATAGTTGTCGACGATGATGCGGCCTTCGCGATCCAGAATTTTGCCGCGCGGCGCAAGGATGGGAACCTGCTTGACGCGATTTTGCTCCGCGAGGCTGTTGTAGTAGTCGCTGCGCGCGACCTGCAACCGCCAGAGGCCGAACGCGAGAATTAAAAAAACTCCCAGCAGAATGTATTGAACTGCGGTGAGACGAAGCTGAGAGACTTTTTCGTCGCGACCTAACATCGGGAACTAACGCTTTCCAGGTCTTACAGATGGCCCCATGTCGCTGGCAGGGACGGCGAGTGAGCGCAATCCCGCTCAAAACCGGCGTATTGGATGCCAATGGAGAGACCGGAGATCAACTGTATTGTATTCCGATTCTGCGTCCAGAACAGGAAGAAAACAGCCGGACTCTGCGCAGCTAGTACAACTTTGGCTACATCTACCGCCGTCGCACGGGATTCCATTTCGCAAAGGCACGACTCCTAAAAAACTCGTCTGCGGAGCTTTGTGTCAGGGCATGACCCTTCGGCAGGCTCAGGGCAGGCTCTTGGTCGTGCCGATAAGGCCATTATTTTTGTCATCCCGAGGCGGCTTCAGAGGCCGCTGAAGAAGTCCTTGTTGGGATGTTTTGAAGGGGTGCAGCTTTAGCTGCGCCGTTGTAGCTCCTTTCAATGTGTCATCCCGAGCGACGAGCCCGCTGCGGGCAAGGAGTCGAGGGACCTGCTTTCGACTCTTTCAGCGGCCTATTTAGTCATGCCGATAAGGCGTTTTTTCTTTCCTCACGAGGCGGCCCCAAGCCGTCGAGGGACCGCTGTTCCGACTTTTTCAGCGAGCTCTTTCAGCCGGGCCGAGCGGCATGCGAAGAAAACCGGCCTTTGCTATCGCTCCTTGAATCTATCCAGAAACTTATAGACGAAGATGCCGACCACCGCGTTCGCCAGGGCCGAGACGGCAATGTGGCTCCAGCTCCACTGCAGGCCCTGCCGCAGCAAACCGCGCGCGACCCCGAAATACACGCCTTCGTTCACCACAAAGAAGAAGAACGTGATCAGAAATCGCGAGCCGGGATTCTCGACGTCGATCTTCGCTCCCAGCGACGAAGCCAGGTATCCGACGACGGTCAGGGCAATGCCGTTCATCCCCAGAGGATGGTTCGGTCCGGCGAACAAGTCCTGCAATATGCCGATGCAGCACCCCGTAAGGCTGCCGCTGATGGGGTTGCGCCGGGCAGTGGCAAAGAAGATGGTCACCAGGAACGGAAGATCGACGATGGGCAGGAACCGCAGCTTAACCGGTATGAAGATCTGGATGAGAACGGCTGCCAGCGGAATTAAAAAAACCGCTGCCCAACTGAACTCGTAAACCGAAATCTGCTCGCGGGATGTGACGCTTCCACGGAAGGGCATAACACGGGTACTCACTGCTGCGGAGTGGCTCCGGAAGAAGCTGTCGGAGGCTGCTCGGGTGCCGCGCCGGGCTTCAGTTCAGCGGAAGGTTTCGGCTTCGGCGCGCTCGCTGTGGCGGCATCCGCGGCCTCTGCCGTAGCCACGTTAGGTTTCTTCTGCGATGCGGTATCGCTGCTCTGTGCGGTGCCGCTCTCGGTCCGCGCCTTCACCGCGGTCGCGCGGTCCTGCGGCGGGATCACCGGCTTGGGTCGCAGTGTTCCATTTGTGCCAGCAGCCGTGCCCGGAGTGTTCGCATGAGGCGTAGTTGCGGCCGCCGGCGTCGGCTTGATGTTGGTTGTTGTCGTGGTTGCGGGTTTCACCGGTGTTATCGCCGGAGAACCCTGAGGAGGTCTGTTCGTGCTCGCCGCGGTGGTTGCAGCAGCAGCTCCGGCTGCACCTGCGGGCTTCGCATTTCCGGCGGCATCAACTTCAGCTTTGTTGGGAACGCTGGGCAGGCGCTCGGCCAGGATGTCGGAGGCGCGCAGCGGGCCAAGATCCTTGGTGTCGGGCATCTTCTCCGTCATCTTCGTGACCACCAACACTTCTTCCAGTTGGTCGAGCTGGGCCGACGGAATCACACGAATGTTGAGGAACAGGTCCTTGCCGGGTTCGACAGCAATGACCTTGCCGACCGGCAATCCCTTGGGAAAGATGCGGTCGCCGCCGCTGGTAATCACGTCTTCGCCGGGCTTCACCGTCTCGTCGCTCATGATGTATTGCAGCGTGGTCGCTCCGCTGGGCGTGCCCTTCAGAATTCCTTGCAGCCGCGAGTCCTTCAGCGCGGCCCCGACTCCGCTGAACTGATCGTTGATGGGCAGCACCTGCGACGAGTCGGGGAAGACCTGAACGATCTTGCCGACAATTCCACCGGGCGTGATCACAGCCATGTCAGCCGCGATACCGTCGTTTGAGCCTTTGTCGATGTACAACACGCGCGACTGATCGCTGCCGCTGGTGCCGATCACCTGCGCGGCTATGGTCGAGTCAACGTATTGCTCCTTGAAAGCGAGCAGCGCCTGGATGCGCCGCGCCATACGCGCGTCTTCGCTCAACCGCGTCTGTTCGATCTTCATCTGCTCAAGCTGCGCTCGCAGTTCGCGATTTTCTCGCCGGACGCCGTGAAGGTAGATGTAGGTGGTCCACAGATTCTTTACCCAGCTCTGGCTGTGGATGGCGGCGCTTTCGAAGGGACTGACCGCTGACACCGCCCACAGGCGAATCAGGCGCGTTTCGCCCTCTTGGGTCGGACGGCGCACCTGCAATGCCAAGCCGATGATCTGGGCGAACAGGATGGCCGCCAGAACGATCAAATTGCGATAGCGGCCAAGAAAGGTTTCCATACTGATGCCGGGCTGGCAAGGCCGGCGCCACTAATGCCTAACGAGCAGGGCGCCGGGTTGCGGTGCGACTCTGCCTAACGCCGTCCGCGTTACGAAATTGTCATCACGAGCGGAGCGAGGGAACTGCTTTTCTTGGCCCTCAATCGTTATTCCCCGCCCCGCGATCCTAGTTATTCTTCGGCTTGTCCAAGATGCCCAGAATTTTGTATGTTTCCGATTGCATCTTCTTACCAT
Source organism: uncultured Acidobacteriaceae bacterium (assembly GCA_963821995.1). GTDB lineage: Bacteria > Acidobacteriota > Terriglobia > Terriglobales > Acidobacteriaceae > Bog-257. The sequence continues at coordinate 410,643 of CAWGFZ010000002.1, forward strand.
CGAGGCTGACGGGCCAAATCAACTTTGCATTGTCCCCATGGAAGTCAGCTTGAATATTATCCACAACAGGCATGCGGCAACTCCTCCGATTACCTACGTGACCAGCCATATGCTCCGCAAATTTGCTTTCGCAATTGACAATTGCTAGTCGGCCATCGGGAAGCTCTAGTGTGAACGTGGCACCATGAACCTTGAAGGATTTTCCCACTGCCACGTTGTTGTAAACAGCAGCGTAATCATACTGATCTTCCTTATCCTGTCGATCAACTATCCTCACGTCCAGTTTCTGTGCCGATGCAGAAACAGCCCAGACGAGAATCAGGCCGGCAACGGCAAGGTTCCAGCGCACTTGGCTCCTTCTGCACCTCAACTGCTATCCTCAGCGACCGACAACAGATCCCTCGCTCCGCCCTTCGGGCTCCGCTCGTGATGACAATTTCGTGATTCAGGCGTCGTTGGCCGACTCGAAGCGACTCCCTGCTCGCGGCTTGAAGCTTTCCGCTTACAGCTAATCAATCGATATCTTCCGCAGCAGCTTGAAGTCGCTCAACATTTTCCCCGTGCCCAGAACCACGCTGCACAATGGGTCGTCGGCGATGGAGACCGGCAATCCGGTTTCTTCGCGGATGCGTTTGTCGAGATTCTTCAGCAACGCGCCTCCTCCGGTCAGCACAATGCCGCGGTCGCTGATATCGGCTGACAACTCCGGCGGCGTGCGCTCCAGGGCCACGCGAATCGCATTCATGATGGTGGAAACGCACTCGGTCAGCGAATCGCGAATCTCACTGTCGTCGATGGTGATCGTCTTCGGCACGCCTTCGATCAGATTACGGCCCTTGATCTCCATCGTCAGCGGCTTCTCCAGCGGATACGCCGAGCCGATCTCGATCTTGATCTGCTCCGCCGTGCGCTCGCCGATCAGCAGGTTGTACTTGCGCTTCAGGTAATTCATGATGGCTTCGTCCATCTGATTACCCGCCATGCGCACCGAGCGCGAATAGACAATGCCGCTCAACGAGATCACTGCGATGTCGGTCGTGCCGCCACCGATATCGACCACCATGTTGCCGCTGGGTTCAGTGATCGGCAGGCCCGCGCCGATTGCGGCAACCATCGCCTGCTCGACCAGGTGAACTTCGCTGGCCTTAGCGCGATAAGCCGAATCCATCACCGCGCGCTTTTCCACCTGCGTGATCTCGGAAGGCACGCCAATCACGATGCGCGGATGCACCAGCATCTTGCGGTTGTGCGCCTTCTGGATGAAGTAGTTCAGCATCTTCTCGGTGACTTTGAAGTCAGCGATGACGCCATCCTTCATCGGCTTGATGGCGACGATGTTGCCCGGCGTGCGGCCCAGCATCTCTTTGGCCTCTTTGCCGACGGCTTCTACTTCACCGGTGTTCTTGTTGATGGCGACGATGGAAGGCTCGTTCACCACGATGCCTTTGCCGCGCGCGTAGACCAGCGTGTTCGCCGTCCCCAGGTCGATCGCCAGATCGCTGGAGAACACGCTGAACAGCGAGCGCATGTTGCCGAAGCGCGAGGAATTACTATAGAAACCGTTGGATGCCATTCCGTGGAGGCTCTTTCTGACTATGAAGCGATGTTTACAGTTTATTCCAGAAACGGCAGAATCGCACCCAACCGAACGCCTTAGCGGCGGGCAGACGGTCATTAAGTAGTAAGGAAATCCTTGGGCAATTCGGGCGAGCGGGCCGAACGTCTGAGTTTACTCCATGTGCAGACGGGCTTCGACCCGCGTCACCCGCTTGTCAATATCGTTCACGATGCCGGTGAGGACATCAAGCCGCTGGTTCACGTCGCGGAAGCGCTGATCGATTTCCAGAAAACGTTGATTGACCTCGCTGCGGAACTGTAGCAAGTTCCCATTCAGGTCTCCAAGGCGACTGTTGTTGTTGAGCCATGCCGCGAGACTCACCAACGACGGGAGCACGACCAAAACGGCCAGTTGCCAGTTCGATAGCTCAACGGCGACTTGCATGATCTCTGCCCCGGTTCCAGCGTTGACATCGATCGGCCCGAACCAGTGCCTTTACGGTAGCACCGAACTCAGCATATGAGAACGTTCCCCAATTGTAAATATGCGCATGATGGCAAGGACCGCAATGACGTATTTCGGCCAGAGCGACATGAGCCAGTCGCCGTAAAATTCCCATCTGCCGGCTTGCACATCGCAAATCCCCCCTTTAGCATGGAGCATCTCTGTTTGTGGGGTGAAACATGCGAAATCCAGCCAGATTGACGTTTTTCGTACTCATAGGGCTTGGACTGTTATGCTGTGCGGGAACCACGGCATGCGCGTCCGGCCCTGCGACCTCAACGCCTGCTGCCAGCTCAACCCCAAACGCCAACCCTGCTCCCAGTAGCGCGCCGGGCGGCGGATTGCCCATCCAGTATCCCACCGACGTCCTCACCTATCATTACAACGTCTTTCGCCAGGGATCGACCCTGCAGGAAACCACGCTCACGCCCAGCAACGTCAACTACAACACATTTGGCAAAATCAACTTCTTTACGGTTGATGGCCTCGTCGATGCCCAGCCGCTGTTCGTCAACAAGGAATCCATAGGCGGCAGTTTGAATGACACGGTCTATGTTGTAACCGAAAACGACAGCATTTACGCATTCAGCGCCAATTCCGGACGGCAGTTCTGGCACGTGTCGGCGCTGGAATCCGGAGAATCGCCCAGCGATGATCGTGGCTGCGGCCAGATTTCACCCACCATCGGCATCACCGACACTCCGGTCATCGATAAAGGAAACGGGCCGAACGGTGACGGCGCCATGTACTTTGTGGCCATGACCAAGGACTCCTCAGGCCACTACCACCAGCGGCTGCATGCGCTCGATCTCTCCACCGGTGCCGAGCTGTACGGCGGTCCGGTGGAGATCACAGCCATGTATCCGGGCACGGGCGATGGCAGCCAGGGCGGCTACGTCATCTTTAATCCCGCGCAGTATGCCGAACGCGCCGCGATTCTGGAGTACGGCAGCATACTCTATATCTCTTTCACTTCGCATTGTGACGCGCGGCCTTACACCGGCTGGATCATGGCCTACAACTCGCGCACTCTGGCGCAAACCTCTGTCATCGATGTCACGCCCAATGGGTACGAGGGCTCCGTCTGGATGACAGGCGAAGGCCTGGCGGCTGATTCCACCGGCAACATCTATTTCCTGGATGCCAACGGTCTGTTCGACACCACGCTGAACTCGCAAGGCTTTCCCATCAACGGCGACTACGGCAATGCTTTCATGAAGCTCTCGACCTCCGGCGGCACGCTGGCCGTGGCCGACTACTTCAATATGTACAACACGGTGCAGGAATCGAACAACGATGAAGACCTCGGTTCCGGTGGAGCGATCGTCCTGCCCGACCTCTACGACAACAACGGAGGAGTGCATCATCTCGCCGTAGGCGCGGGCAAGGACACCAACATCTACGTTGTCAACCGCGACAACATGGGCAAATTCAATCCAAATAATGACGACGCGATCTATCAGGAAATCGATGGCGCGTTGCCCGGCGGCGTCTGGTCTAGCCCGGCATACTTCAATAACGTCGTCTATTACGGCGATGTGGGCGACAACCTGAAGGCCTTCACCATCTCCAACGCCATGCTCTCGACCACTCCGACATCGCAGACGAGCGTTCAATTCCCGTATCCGGGAACCACCCCAACCGTCTCGGCGAACCAGACCTCCAATGCAATCGTCTGGGCGATATCGAACAGCGATCCTGCCGTGTTGTACGCCTTCGACGCCACCAATCTGGCGAACCAGTTGTACAACAGCAACCAGGCGGGATCGCGCGACCAGTTCGGCCCTGGCAACAAGTTCATCACCCCGATGATCGCCAACGGCAAAGTGTTCGTGGGAACGCAGACCGGCGTCGCGGTCTTCGGGCTGCTGCAGTGACGACAGAAAGATAGACTTTTCACCGCGGAGTACACCGAGCCCACAGAGCCGTTTAAGTTCTTCTCTGTGTGCTCTGTGATCTCTGTGGTGAAAGGGTATTGGCAGTGATTTGTTGCTGTTGACGCTCCCCAAGGATCTGGGTGCCCCGTTCTAGGCCATGTTTTGGCCTAGGCCGGGGCTTTAATTTGTAAGTGACGAAACTACCCGCGCACGAAAAGTAGAAATCCTCCCGAACACCTCGCCATCGTCGTCTCCGCCTCTCAAGTTGTCTGTCCTGCTGCCGATGCACTCACTGTGCCCGTACGGGCGCACAGAATAGCCGACCTCCGGGGCAAAGGTGACGCACGAAGCGCAGACCGCAACCACATGGAAACGCGCCGATGCTGTGCAATTACCGGTCGCGCTGTTTCGGCCGGCAGCGCAGGACCGCCGTCCGCTGGTGCTGGTGGCCGACAATGACCGCGTCACCAGCCACATCATCCAAGGCGCGCTGGCGCAGATCGGATTTCGCACTTGCATCGCCGATGACGGCGAAAGCGCGTTGCGCGAAATCCGCGAACAACATCCCGACCTGATCCTGCTGGATGTGGCACTGCCCGATGCCAGCGGAATTGAAATCTGCCGCAATCTGCAAAACGAGCCCGGCATGGGACAGGTGCCGGTGATCTTCATCTCCGGCCATGAGGAGCTGGCGATCAAGGTTGCCGGCTTCGACGCCGGCGGCGTCGACTACATCACCAAGCCGCTGGCGGTGCGTGAAGTCATCGCTCGTGTGCGCACCCACATTCGTCTGAAGCGGGCCTACGAGTCGCTGGTTGAGTTGCAGGCGCAGCGAATCCAGAAGCTGGCAGCGGCGCAAGAGGCATTCATGCCTCGTCCTGAAGACATTCCGGAGGCGCGCTTCAATGTTTCGTTCACGCAGGTTCTGAAGGCGGGCGGTGATTTCTATGATGTCATCCCGCTCAGCTCCGAAGTGGTCGATTACGTCGTCGCTGACGCCAGTGGACATGATCTCGGCGCATCGTTCTGGACCGCGGCGCTGAAAACCCTGCTGTGCGAATACTCAAACGCGGTGAATTCTCCGCGCGAGGTGCTGCACCTGGTCAACAGCGCCCTGCTGCGGATCCTCCCGCAGGGCGTCTTCTTCACCATCATCTATGCGCGGCTGAACCGTGCCGCGAGCAGGGTGCAGTTGGTGAACGCCGGCCATCCGCCTGCCATCGTGGTGCGCAGAGATTCAGTGCTGCCGGACATTGTCTGGTCGGAGGGCGATGTGGTTGGCGCCTTTCCGGACGCCGTCTTCGACTGCCGTGAGCTCGCGCTGGCCGCCGGCGATCGCCTCTTCCTTTACTCCGACGGGCTCATCGAGACCACCGACACGCGCGAGGGCGGTGTTGGCGGACTGCTCGATGTGCTGGGTTACTGGAAAACTTGTTCCCTGGAAGACGCCGTGCGCGGCACCGTGAACGACTACCGCGCGTCGGGAAGTTGCGAAGACGACGTGCTGCTGATGGGGATCGATGTTTAAGAAGCCGCAAAGGCGCGATGAAAATGAATTGTGTTTGTCGATTCCGTCGTCGTTGTCGGCAATTGAGCCTCTGTGCGAACAGATTCGGTCGCTGCTGGAGCGGCGCCAACTGAAACGGATGCAGTTTGCCGTCGAGATTCTGGCTCGCGAATGCCTCAACAATGCCATCCTGCACGGCAATCAGGGACTGCCGGACGGCAAGGTGACATTTGCGATGCGAATCGGCAAGCGGGCGATTTGCCTGCGTGTGGCCGATGAAGGCCCGGGCTTCGACTGGCAGCGCAAGCGCCAGGATGGCTTGCCCGCGCAGAATGCGGTCAATGGACGCGGGCTGCTGGTGGCCAGCATTTACGCCCAGCGGATCGCTTTCAACCGGCGCGGCAATCAAGTGACTTTGTGGATCAACACCGTGAAGGAAGGCAGGTAGCGGCAATGTCGAGCTATCGCATGGAACATACCGAGGAGGGTTGCCGCCTGGCAGTGAACGGCGGGCTCACAGTAGTGCTGGTGCCGGAGCTGCAGCAGGCGCTGAAAGCGGAAGTGGAAAAAGGCGCGCAGCAGATCATCTTCGACCTGGCCGAGACGCGCATCGTCGATTCCAGCGGCATTGGCTTGCTGATCGCGGCCAGCAATACGCTGTCGCAGAAGAATGGCAAGCTGTCGGTCATCAACACCGCGCCGGAGATCATGCGGCTGATGCGCAGCATGCGGCTGGTTTCGCGGCTCAACATCAGCGGACGCGCCGGCGTGGAGCCCGACCATGACTGACGAAGCTCTTGTCGTGGACGATGAGCTCCTGCAAGGCTTCATCACCGAGTCACGCGAGCACCTGGCCACTATCGAAGCCGACTTGCTCGCCATCGAGCAGGCGGGGGATGCCGCTGACGCCGAATTGGTGAACAAGGTCTTCCGCGCGGCCCACTCCATCAAGGGATGCAGCGGCTTTCTCGGACTCAACAAAGTCAAGGAGCTGGCGCACAAGGCTGAGAGTGTGCTCGACATGCTGCGCTCGCACCAGCATACGGCCCAACGCCGAGGTCACCAACGTTCTGCTCGCCGCCTTTGACAAGCTGCGGGAGATGGTGAACTCGCCGGCCGACAGCGAACAGGCTGATACCTCGCTGGAACTGCAAGGGCTGGTAAATCTTGCTGCCTCTTATTTGCCGGACACGGATAAGGCGAGTGTAACGAAGCCTGTCGCTTTACAGACGCCGCAAGGCTCGGTGATCCAGTTAGCGGAGATTGATGTGGAGCGGGCGCGGAGGTCCGGCTGCTTCGTTTATGTGCTTGAATACGACCTCATCCACGATGTCGAACGGCAGGGCAGGAACGTCCTGCAGCTCTTCCATCACCTGGAGGATTGCGGCGAGATCCTGGATGTGACGCTCGACTTCACCGCCGTCGGCGGATTGGACGATGTCATCGGCAAACGTCTGCCGCTGTCTATCGTGCTTGCGACGTTAACCCTGCCGGCAGCCATCGGCGAGTTGGCCGGACTGCCGTCACCGCAAGTGAAGGTGCAGTTCGCTCCAGTGACAACCGAAGACAAGCTTGTTGCTGCCGAGATTACAGCGCCACAAGCCGAGCAGCGGTGTGCCACTGTTGAGCAGCCAGGCGTTCCTCCAGCCGGCGCACCAACAGCCACAGCGCAGCCACGAGCCGCGGAGCCGACATCGCCGGCGAATGCGCCCGCCGAAGCGAGTCCTCATCCCGCCCCTCATCCCGAATCACGTCCTGCAACGCAGGGCGGCGGCTCCCCGCCTGTGGCCGAAGACACTCTGCGCGTCAACGTTGGATTGCTCGACACGCTGATGAACCTTGCGGGCGAGCTGGTGCTCAGCCGCAATCAGTTTCAGGCCGCGATTGTGAAGAACAACCATCGCATGCTGAACTCTGCCGGGCAGCGGCTCAGCCAGGTCACGTCAGAGATTCAGGACGCTATCATGCGCACCCGGCTGCAGCCCATCGAGAACGTCTTCGGCAAGCTGCCGCGGGTGGTTCGCGATCTGTCCAACAGCCTGGGCAAGGAGGTGCGGCTGGATATTCGCGGCAAGGAAGTAGCGCTCGATCGCAGTCTGGTCGAGGGCCTGTCTGACCCGCTGACACACATGGTGCGCAATGCCATCGATCATGGCATTGAAACGCGCGCCGATCGCAAGCGCGCCGGCAAAGATCCGGCGGGTACATTGCGCATCGAGGCCCGGCATGAGGCCGGGCAGGTGGTCATCGAGATCGCCGATGACGGCAAAGGCATCGACAGCAAGCGTGTCGCCCAGGCCGCGCTGGCCAAGGGACTGATCACTCCTGAGCAGTTGAAGGGCATGAGCGCGCAGGAGCAGACCGCCCTCATCCTGCTGCCGGGATTGTCGACTGCGGAAAAGGTCTCCGATGTTTCCGGCCGCGGCGTCGGCATGGACGTGGTCAAAAGCAATCTCGACCGCCTCGGCGGACAGCTCGAGATCAACTCCATTCCCGGACAAGGGTCCCTGTTCCGTATCAAGCTGCCGCTGACATTGACTATCATCCCCGCGCTCATCGTCTCTGCTGAAGGCGAGCGTTTTGCCATCCCGCAAATCAACGTCGAGGAGTTGCTGCGGGTGCGGCCGGAGGAAACCAAGAGCCGCATCGAGGTGATCGGCGAAACCAAAGTGCTGCTGCTGCGCGATCGCATTCTTCCCTTGGTGCGGCTGGATGAATTTCTCGGTGTGCTGCCCAGCTACATCGACCCCAACACCGGCCGGCGCGAACTCGACCGGCGCGTGCGGCTCGCCGACCGTCGGTCGCAACACTACTCCGATGACGGAGGACCGGCGGTCGAAGTCGCTCCCGCCCCGACCATCACCCGCCACACCCGCGAACGCCGCCGCAACGAGACCAGCGCGCTGGAAATCGCGGTCATCACCACCGGCATGTTCCAGTACGCGCTGGTGGTGCAGGCGTTTCACAACACCGAGGAGATCGTAGTGAAACCGCTGGGGCATCATCTCAAAGAGTCGCGGGAATACGCGGGAGCAACCATCCTGGGCGATGGCGCGGTGGCGCTGATCATCGACGCCGCTGGAATGGCATCCAAGGCCGAGCTCACTTCGGTGTCGGCCACTCCGCGAGCGAAAGAACAGGAAGACGCGGCGGGCAAGGAAGTCGAAGCCGAGCAGAACAGCCATTCCCTGCTGCTGTTCCGCAACGCTCCCGAGGAGCACTGCGCCATCTCGCTGGGCGCGGTGCGCCGCATCGAGCGCATCAAGCCCGAGCAGGTAGAGATGGCCGGCGGCCGCCGCACCATGCAGTACCGTGATCAGTCGCTGCCGCTGGTGACCCTGTCGGACACAGCACACGTGGCACAAATTTCGGGGGCGAGAGACCTGGCGGTCATCGTCTCCAACATCTATGGCCGCGAGGTTGGGCTGTTGGGCGCGATGCCGGTCGACGTCGCCGATGCCAGCTCCGCCATCGACAGCTCCACGCATCGGCAGAATGGCATTGCCGGCTCGGCCATCATTCGCGGGCATACCACGCTGATTGCCGACCTGGTCGAACTGGTAGACGCGGTTTATCCCGAGTGGGGCACTAAGGCTTCGAACCAGCGCTGCGCGGCGGCGGCTGACGACAGCAGCAAAGCCACCATCCTGCTGGCCGAGGACTCGGATTTCTTCCGCGCGCAGCTCCGGCGATTTCTAGAGGAAGACGGCTACAGCGTGCTCGAAGCTCCCGATGGCGCGATCGCCTGGAACGTGCTGCAACAGAGTCCGGAGAAGGTGAAGCTGGTGGTCACCGACATCGAGATGCCCAACATGAACGGCCTCGACCTGACGCGCCACATCCGCTCCGACAGCCGGGTGGCGAAGCTGCCGGTGATTGCGGTGAGCTCGCTCGCTTCCGACGAGGACTTAGCTCAAGGGCGCAGCGCTGGGGTCGATGATTACCAGATCAAGCTGGACCGCGATGCTCTGATGGGCCGCGTACACAGCCTGCTCGCGGCCACACCGCAGAACAATGCAATCGCAGTAGCAAACGCCGGTTATTGAGGGACAAGAAAGGCATTTTTTCAGGGGAAACTCCATGAAGAACGTAGTGCTTGTAATCGTCGTTGCTGTTGCTGTCATCTCCTCCACCGCATGGGCCAAAGAAGGTGGCGACCAGTACCCCAACGGGGCGGAGAGCTGGTTTGCCGGGGCAGCGCCTCCTCCCGGCTTCTACTACATCAACTACTTTGGTTATTACACCGGTCAGCTCAAGAGCGGTTCCGGACGAAATGTGTTGTTGAATGGGGCGACGCCTCAAGTCGACGCCACGTTTGACGCTCTGCGCTTTATCTACCTGACGCACTGGAAGCTTTTCGGCGCCGACTACGGGATGCACGTTATCGTTCCGGTCGTATATCAATCCATGAATTTCAACGGCCGGGCCAGCAGCGCCAACGTGGGCGACGTCGATGTCGATCCCTTCGTTCTGGCCTGGCACCGGGCCACGTGGCACGTGATAACAGGTTTGGATATTGACCTGCCTTCCGGTCCCTACCAGAAGAGCGATCCCCGCGTCAGCATAGGCGCGAACTACTACACCTTCGAACCGGTCGTGGCGCTCAGCTATCTGCCGAAGTCCGGCTGGGAAGCTTCGGCGAAGCTCATGTACGACTTTCACACGACCGATGGCGCCACCAACTACCACTCCGGCCAGGAGTACCACATGGATTATCTGGCCGGCAAACATCTGGGCCCCTGGATGGTGGGCGGCAGCGGCTACTTCCTCGAGCAAGTGACGAATGACACCAGCAATGGCCTGGTGGTTCCGGCGGTACCTGGATTCTGGACGACGGGACGCAGAGGCCAGGTTGTCGCCTTGGGCCCGAGCGCCGGCTACACCAATAAACATCACATGACCTTCATCGCGCAGTGGCAGCACGAGATGGCGGTTCGCAATCGCTTTGGGGGCGATAAGCTCTGGTTCAAGATGATCATCCCCGTCTTTAACGGCGCGAGCCACGAGGAGCGAGCCGACGCATCCTCGAACTGACGGTCGCGGAGCGTACGCATCCTCGAATTAACCGCGGCGGGAGCGCCGCAACAGGGACCCAAGTTAGACGGAGTGAGGAAAGAACATGTTCGGATACAGCAATCTGTCGACCAAGAAGAAGCTCTCCATTGCCTTCGGCGTGCTGCTGGTCATTATTTCCGCGGTGGTTGCCTTCGCGGTAATGCAAATGGCAGCCATGAACCGGGCGACCTCGGAGATCGCCGAGCAACGCATGTTCGAGATGCGTTATCTCGAATTGGTTCGCAATGACGTCAATGTGACTCGCGGTACCGAGCTATTGTGGCTGCTCGTCTCCCCACAAGAGGAGATTTCCCAATATCGCCAGAAGTTGGACTCAGCCCTGCAAAAGCTGGTGCAGGACATGAACCAGGGGCACGAGAGGTTCGAAGCTGTCGCCAGCGAAGAGGATCGCAACCTCTACAAGCAGTTTGAGGAGGCGCTGCAGAAGTGCGTCGGTCTTCATAACCAGATCCTCTCGTTACGGCAGGCGGGCAAACAAGAGGAAGCTCGCCGTTTGGCTATCGCTCAGCAACCTCTGATGGAAGCTATGCACGACGCGATTGAGAAGGTGGTTGTGCAGTCCAATCGAGGCGCCGATGTTGCCGCCCAGAGAGCTGCCTCCACCTATGAGCGAGCGCGCAACATTACCCTGGCGCTGCTGGCTCTGGCGATCGCCATCGGAGTTGCCTTCACCATCATCGTATCCAACAGCATCAGCACACCCCTGCATATCGCAACCGCCTTCTTCAAGCGGGTGAGTGAGGGCGACCTCAGCCAGAACCCGAGTGCCGAGAACCTGGCCCGCCAGGACGAAATCGGAGATCTCGCCCACGCGGCGCTGGCCATGTCCGAAAACCTGCGCAAGCTGCTGCGCGAGATCTCCAATGGCGTGCAGACGGTGGCCTCTTCCGCTACCCAACTGAGCGCCGCTTCCACCCAGACGGCGCAGGGCGTGAAGGCAATGGCGGAGAAGTCGTCCACAGTCGCTGCAGCGGCGGAAGAATCGTGCGCGACGACGACTTCGGTCTCGACTTCGATGGAGAAAGCCAGCGCCAACTTGACCTCGGTCGCCGGAGCGACTGAGCAGATGAGCTCGACGGTGGCCGAGATCGCCTCTAACTCCGAAAAAGCTCGCGTCATCAGCGAGAAAGCGATGGCGCAGGCGCAGACCATCTCGACCATCATGTCCGAGCTGGGACGCGCGGCGCAGGAGATCGGCAAGGTCACCGAGACAATCACCGACATCTCGGCGCAGACCAACCTGCTGGCGCTGAACGCGACAATCGAAGCGGCACGCGCCGGAACGGCTGGCAAGGGCTTCGCGGTTGTCGCCAACGAAATCAAAGAGCTGGCCAAGCAGACTTCGGAAGCGACGGAAGACATCAAGGCGAAGATTGCCGGGGTGCAGAACTCGACCACCGGCGCAGTGCAGACGATCGAGACGATCACGGGGGTGATCAAGGAGATCGGCAACACGGTGGCCAGCACGGCGGCGGCGATCGAGGAGCAAGCCACGGTGACCAAGAACGTTGCCGGCGAGATTGCCCAGGCCACGGCGGTGGTGCGCGAGGTCAACGATCAGGTTGCCCAAACCGCCAGCGTGTCGCGCTCCATTGCCAGCGACATAGCGACGGTGAACAGCGCCACGGCCGGCATCCGCGAAGGTGGAGCGCAGGTGCAGTCAAGTGCAACCGAGCTGTCCCGGCTGTCGGAGCAGTTGAAGGTGCTGGTCGCCCAGTTCAGCATGTGAGCCCAGGGCGGCGGTTCGGCTTCCGGCGATAGACTTACCGGCTCTGCCTCGTGGCTTTGAGGAATAGGGAAATGATGAGCTTTACGGACATGCGAATCGGAAAGCGGCTGGCTGCGGGCTTCGGCACGTGCGCGATGCTGATGCTGCTGATGGCAATTATCGGCTGGTGGGGCATTACGACTACGAACCAGGCCGCAGATCGTCGCGCACAGCAACGATCTAAAGCCGCCATGGCGCAAAACGTCTTGACTGACTTGGTGTCAGTCGGGGAAACCATCCTCCAGATAGCTGTTCAGCCGGCTCCGCAACGAAGAGTAGAGTACGGGAAAAAACTGGACGATCTTCGTGTTAGTTACCGTAAGAAGCTGCAGGAACTCAATGCTTCCGCCGATGGCGAGGAGGCCAAGCGGCGGATGGCCAGGATTGTGGCGCAGATCGGAGGATGGCGTTCGGTTGACAATCAGATCGTCGATCTGGCAATGCGGGGCAAAAACGAGGAAGCTACCCATCTGGCATTGTCCGCCGGACGTGAGCACCAGAATGCCACGGAGGCCTCTCTGCAGGAATACATAGACTACCGGAAAATTCTCACTGCCCAGGCCGCTGTCGAGCATGACCGCATTGAGTCCCGCATGGCTTGGATCCTTTCCCTGCTGGTGCTTGGGAGCATCGTTTCCTGCATCCTCGCCGGCACGCTCGTCACCCGCAGCATCAGCCAGCCTATCATCGCGGCAACCAGATTCCTGGGCCGTGTCAGCGAAGGAGACATCAGTCGCGACGTCAGGCCCGAGTATCTGGCGCGAAAAGACGAGGTGGGCGACCTGGGCCGCTCGGTGCAGACCATGTCAGAACAGCTGCGCAAGCTGCTGCGCGAGATTTCCAACGACGTGCAGACCGTCGCCTCTTCTGCCACCCAACTCACCGCCGCTTGCACCCAGACTAGGCAGGGCGTGAATGCGATGGCGGAGAGGTCATCCACGGTGGCGGCAGCGGCCGAAGAATCCTGTGCCACTACTACTTCGGTCTCCACCTTGATGGAGAAAGCTAGCGCCAATCTGACTTCCGTCGCCGGCGCCACCGAGCAGATGAGTTCGACCGTGGCCGAGATCGCCTCGAATTCCGAGAAAGCGCGGGTGATTAGCGAGAAAGCGATGGCGCAGGCGCAAACCATCTCCACCATCATGGCGCAGCTTGGCCGCGCGGCGCAGGACATTGGCAAGGTCACCGAGACCATCACCGACATTTCGGCGCAAACCAACCTGCTGGCCCTGAACGCAACCATCGAAGCGGCGCGCGCGGGCACGGCGGGCAAAGGTTTCGCCGTCGTCGCCAACGAGATCAAGGAACTGGCCAAGCAGACTTCGGAAGCTACCGAGGACATCAAGGCGAAGATTGCCGGGGTGCAGACTTCAACCACGGGCGCGGTGCAGACCATCGAAACCATCACCGGCGTGATCAAGGAGATCGGCAACACGGTGGCCAGCACGGCCGCCGCTATCGAAGAGCAAGCCACGGTGACCAAGAACGTTGCCGGCGAGATTGCCCAGGCCACGGCGGTGGTGCGCGAGGTCAACGATCAGGTTGCCCAAACCGCCAGCGTGTCGCGCTCCATTGCCAGCGACATTGCGACGGTGAACAGCGCCACGGCCGGCATCCGCGAAGGTGGAGCGCAGGTGCAGTCGAGCGCGACGGAGCTGTCGCGGTTGTCAGAGCAGTTGAAGGTGCTGGTGGCGCAGTTCAGCGTATAAGGATGAGTTCATCATGTCGAATGAAGCATGCAGCGAAGACACACTTCTGGTTTCGGTGTTCCGACTGGGCGATGCGATGTTTGGGATTCCGGCGGCGCAGATCCAGGAAGTGGTGCAGATGGGCAGCGTCACCCCGGTACACCATGCGCCGCCCTCTATCGTCGGCATTCGCAACCTGCGCGGACGGATCGTTACCGTCATCGATCTTCGCATGCGGCTGGAGTTGGGCGAGGCCGCGCGCGGACCGGATAGCCGGATCCTGATGGTCGATTCCCAAGGCGAACTGGTGGGACTGTTGGTAGACCGCGTGGATGACACGGTTTTCCTGCAAAAAGAAACGATGTCGCCGCCGCCGTCGAACCTCGGAGCCCTTCAGGAGACCGCATTGCGCGGCGTTTATCGTTGCCCCGGCGGGCTGGTGACGTTGCTCGACCATGACCCCATCCTCAAGCCCGGGGACAGAACGTCGGCTACAACGACGGCGTGCCGGTGAGGTCGCATGCCTGTCAGGGTGCTGGTGGTTGACGATTCGGCCGTGTATCGGCGTGTGCTGAGTGAAGCGCTGCGCTCGCTGCCCGAGGTTGAAGTCGTAGGCGGTGTGGCGAACGGCGCGCTGGTTCCCGACAAGGTCCGCGAGCTACGGCCCGACCTGGTGACGCTGGACATCGAGATGCCGGGCATGAACGGCATCGAGGTGATGAAGGCGCTGCGCCAAGGCGCAATCGACGTGAAGGTGCTGGTGATCAGCAGCCTGACCGTCAGCGGCGGCAAGTCGACCTTGCAGGCGCTGCAAAACGGAGCCTTCGACTTCATCACCAAGCCGACAGACGCGACCGCAGAAGAGAATTTTCGTTCGATTCGCGAGGAGCTGGCGCCCAGGCTGCGCGCATTGGCTCACCGTCTGGACGTGCAGAATTTGCTGCGCTCCGGCATCAACCCGTGGCAGGGGCCGGAACCGAAGCCGCCGGTCCCGAGAACTCCAACGCCGCAGATTCCGGGCAGGATTCTTGCGACAGCAGCGCCATGCCAAAAACCTGAAATGGTGGTGATCGGCGTCTCCACCGGCGGGCCGAATGCGCTGGCAACCATCTTTTCTGCTCTGCCCGGGGATCTGGGAGTGCCGATCGTGATCGTGCAACACATGCCGCCTATCTTCACCCAATTGCTGGCAACCAACCTCTCCGCACACAGCGCCGTGGCTGTCAGCGAGGCGGCGCACAACCAGCCGATTGCCGCCAACCACGCATATATCGCTCCCGGAGGAAAGCAGATGCGGCTCATTCCCGCAGCCGGCGGCGCGCGGCTGTTGCAACTCTCCGACGATTCTCCCGAGAATAGCTGCCGGCCGTCCGTGAACTACCTGTTTCGCTCGGTGGCAAATCATTTTCCCGGCAAAGCTCTGGGCGTCATCCTGACCGGGATGGGCGACGATGGCGCTACCGGAGTACGCCTGCTGAAGCAGGGGGGCTCGACGGTGATCGCACAGGACGAAGCCAGTTGCGTGGTCTTCGGAATGCCGAAAGCGGCGATTGAGGCGGGCGCGGTGGATTGCGTCGTTCCGCTGAGCGGGATGGCCGAGCGTATCGCAACTCTGGTCCGCGGAGCCCAGACGTGAGCGTGACCATTACTGCAGACGAGGTCGCGATCTGGTCCCGCTATGTTCAGCAGACCTGCGGCATCGTTCTCGACCAGTCGAAAGCGTACCTGCTGGAGGCGCGGCTGGGCGGATTGCTGCGCGAAACCGGGGCCAGCGGCTTCTCCGAACTGTTTTACAAACTGAAGGCGGACGTCTCCGACGCCCTGCGCAGCAAAGTTGTCGACGCGATCACGACCAACGAAACTTCGTTTTTTCGCGACACTGCGCCCTTCGAGCTCCTTCGGTACAAGCTGCTGCCGGAGCTTATCGACCGCCGCAGCGCGCTCGCAGTCCGGCCGATTCCCATGCGCATCTGGAGCGCGGCCTGCTCGACCGGCCAGGAGGTCTATACCGTTGGGATGGTTTTGAAAGAATTGCTGGGCAGCTTCAGCGGCTACGACATTCGCATTCTGGGGACCGACATCTCCAACCGCGCGATTGCCGCCGCCAGCCGCGGACATTTCAGCGAACTCGAGGCACAACGCGGACTGCCGGTCGCTGCCGCCGACAAACACTTCACGCGGGAAGGCAGCGAGTGGAAGATTCGCGATGAGATTCGCGCGCTCGCCACCTTCCGCAAGATGAACCTGCTGGAGGCGTTCTCGTTTCCTGTCCCCTTCGACATCATTCTGTGCCGGAATCTCGCGATTTATTTTTCCGAGCCGGATCGCGCTCGCCTGTTCCGCAACCTTGCCCGCTGCCTGGCGCGAGATGGCAGCCTCATCGTCGGTAGCACCGAATCACTCGCGGGCTTGTGCCCCGAGTTCGTACCACAAAGGTATCTGCGAACGGTTTTCTACCAGGTCAAATAGTTAGTCTGGCGGTTGCGGAGATAACGCAAACCGCCCGTCGGAAGAAGGGAAGGCGCTTCTTCTATGCAAAAGAAAACCTCTCCGCACGGAGAGGGTTCGAATATCGCAAATCAAAACGCAGGCTAAGCTTTTTGCACTTTGCCGCTGCGCAGGCAACTGGCGCAAACGCGCATCCGCCGGCTGCCACCGGCAACCTTGGCGTGTACCGGCCGCAGGTTAACGTTCCAGCGCCGCCGCGTGACGTTGTGCGCGTGACTGATGTTGTTTCCCGACTGCGGCTTCTTGCCGCAGATTTCACAAACTTGTGCCATGAGCTACTCCAGAAGGATTCCCAAGCTGAATGGGCAAGTATTGATTGTAACCGCCCAGCCAATAAATTAGCAATCTACAAGCCTTTGAGGTGGTGTCTCAGTTTGAAGTGCGAGTTGTGAACTACGGTAGAGCGAACCTTTAGAGCCTGCCCTGAGCTTGCCGAAGGGTTCGCGTCAACGATACTCCCCTTTCGAACCGGAGCCCCAGAGGGGCGGCACGTGCTGCTTGGCACGCGGCTTGTGCCGTGCCTAAAGGCACTCGGATTTTTTTCGGCAACTTACGGCGCGGGCCTGAAGGCCCGCTCTACCTTCATCGGCTCCCCACAATTTCAAACTGAGACACCACCGCCTTTGACAAATCTTTGACAAACCTGAGACATAACGAGCGCGCCTCTGGCTTAGCATCAGGGCAATCCCGAGGTAACGGGATATTTTTCGGGAACACCATCCGAGGGAGACAAGGAAAATGCGCTACAGAGAGAACGCGACGGCCATCTCGCGTCCAGCAACAGGGGGCGCTAGCGCGAAGCTGGCTTCTCTTCGAAATAAGATCTCGCGGTTTTGTACAATTACTAGTTTCCAATCATTCTGTTTAGCCCTAGTGGTTTTCTGTGGCGCAATAGCTTTCGGGCAAACCGACGAATCCCAGCCGACCGCCCCGGCCGGAGCAGGCTCGACCTTCGTTCACAGCCAGTTTGGCGGGCAAATCTTCGGCTTCGATATCGATCAGAACGGCACCGAAGGCTTGCTGAGTGAGGCCAAGAGCCTCCCCAACGGCGATGTGCTGGCCGCGGTGGAGACGTTTGACCAAACGACAGGGAATATCATCAGCGTCGTCGAGCTCACCGACCCATCCCACTCCCAAGACGACTTCATCACGTGGGGCGTCGTCGGCAACAGTGTTGGGCTGTTCGAACACGAGCACGTAGGCACGCTGTACGTCAACAGCCGCACATTCAATGTGCTGAATCCTCTCAACACCAACCGCATTACCGGCGTTTGGACCCCGCCCGTCGGCGCGCAGCACATCATCATGGGCGTGACCCACAGCCAGGGAGTCCCGAATGTCGCTGTGTTCGCCTACGATAATAGCGGGCAGTTCATCCCTTGGGTATTCAGTTCCAACGTGGCCCAGAATACCTTCGGCCCAATCGTCATGATCACGGACTCCACTAATTTTGGCAGCGTGCCTCCGCCGATCGCGTACGATAGCGCGACGAACCAGGCGCTGCTGGGGGGAGGGACTGGAGCTTTTGGTCGCCGGCCCGTCATCGGCGTGGTTGATCTCACTGCGGGCTCGTTTACAGAGTTTGAGGGGATCGGATTTGGCTTTGTTAACGGAATGGCCATCGACTCAGCAGACGGCATCTTCTGTACCGATACCGAAGATGACGCCGGCGTTGAGTTTTACAACCTCAGCACACAGACCGGTTTCACCGTGACGCTACCAGGATCAGGTGGACAGCAGTTTTACAGTGGCGCCGATGTCGAGTTCGATTCGATCCACAAGCTGTTCTTGGTCGCTCAGCCCAATTCAAGCTCGGCGCCCAGCGGCAGCACCATCTACGTTTACGATGTCCAGGGCAACCTGCAGGA
This sequence comes from uncultured Acidobacteriaceae bacterium, assembly GCA_963821995.1. Classification (GTDB taxonomy): domain Bacteria; phylum Acidobacteriota; class Terriglobia; order Terriglobales; family Acidobacteriaceae; genus Bog-257. The sequence goes on from CAWGFZ010000002.1 coordinate 428,997, forward strand.
AACCATCAACGGATTTAGCTTCTCCACTTCTTTCACCGTTAGTCCCTTGTACATTGCGCTGCACGCCAGCCTTCGGTCGGGATATGTGAACTATGGCATGAACGAGCTTCAGTCGTTTACATACTGACTAGCCATCGTTGACGCCCGACTATATCGCGAAAAGTAGCTCGACGGCGATGTCTCAATAACGCAAAAAATCAAGCGCGCGCCAGAGCGGCCTGCAAGTCAGCCAGCAGGTCGCTTGCCGCCTCGATGCCTACCGAAAGCCTGACTGTCGCCGGTGAGACCCCTAGCAATTCCAACTGCCGGGCGTTCAGGCCGGTGTGCGATGTGAGTACGGGATACGACACGGTGGATTCCACACCGCCAAGGCTTGCCGCCAGATACCAGAGCTTGAGATTGTCGATGAAGCGCTCAGCCGCCGCGCCGCCGCCACGCAGGTCAAACGAGACCATCATCCCGAAATCTTTCATCTGCCTGCGGGCGATCTCGTGACAGGCGTTATCCTCCAGCCCGGGGTAATACACGCGTGCGATTTTTGCATGTTGCCGCAGCATCGCCGCAATCTGCGCCGCATTTCGGCATGCCCGCTCCACGCGAACGTCCAGCGTCTTCAAGCCGCGCAGCAGCAGATAAGCGGCGCCAGGATCGAGGCATCCGCCGGTCAGGATCATCATCGGCCGCGCCAGTTCCATCCATTTCTTCGATCCGGCGAGCACGCCGGCGGTCAGGTCACTGTGTCCGCCAAGGTACTTGGTGGCCGAATGGATGACGATGTCCGCACCCAGCGCGAGCGGTTTCTGAAGCATGGGCGTGGCAAACGTATTGTCAACCACAACACACACCTTGCGCTTGCGTCCCAGTTCGCATAACTGCGCCAGATCGACGCAGCGCAGCGTGGGATTGGTGGGCGATTCCAGGAACAACATGCGCGTCTTGCGGCTGAAGTAGCGAGCGGCGTTCCCGATGTCGTGGTAGGGAACGAAGCGCACCGTAATCCCACAGCGTGGGAGTACCTGCTCGAACAGCTTGACCGTGCCGCCGTACACGTCGAGCATGGACACAATTTCGTCGCCCGCTCGGCAGGCGGCCAGCACGGCAACGAACTCCGCCGCCATGCCGCTTGCAGTTGCAATCGCCGCTTCCGCGCCTTCGAGCTCGGCAATTTTTTGCTCCGCGGCAGTGATGGTTGGATTGCTGTAACGCGAGTACAAATACATGCCGCTGTCGCCCTTGGCATAGCGACGCAGGCCCTCGACATCGGCCACGGCGAATACGGACGCCTGCACGATGGGCGTGGTCAGGGGCGCGTTTTGTCCATGGCGCTCTTCGCCCGAATGAACGCAGCGCGTGGCGTCGGCAGGTTGGTTCTTGCCTTTGGACCTATGCATGGCGTCACCTCAGATGGGAAGTCGATGGTAAGGAAGTTTGAATACTTGGTTGGTTGTGAGGCTTCCGCTAAGCATCAAAGCCGCTGAGCATGGCGGCATCGCGCAGCTTGTCATCAGCGGTCAAAAATCTGCGTCCCCGTGGCATGCCTTCGCACCATTCGAGGGCCGCAGCCAATTGCAGCGCATCTCCTGCACGCAAATCATAATGCTCGACAAGCTCAATCGCCCTGCCTCGGACGGCAGCACTGGGCGGGATTACAGCCCAAGTCTCCGCCAACTGTGCAATTGATTTCAGGGCCTTCCGCCACTGGCCAGCATCGAGATGCCTTATTCGCAACAGCCTTGCCAGTGCGCTGGCAATCTCTACCGGAGTTGCCCACCAGATCACGACTTCGTAGGCCCTGTACCACCCCGAGGCTTGTGCCGTGCTTGCCTGACGCACGCAGAGGGGAACCAGTGCACTCGCGTCCCAAAAGGCGGAAGGCCGTTCTAGCGGCCTTCCCGTTCTTGACGCCATATCTCTTTCATCACCTCATCTGGGACATTGCCCTGAGGCTCAGGCAAGGAATCTGACGCCCTCCGTTTTCGTAGCGGCGGTGTCATCACTCCACGAGCAATCAGACGCCGCTCCTGCTCCGAGAATTCGTCAAGACGAATGGGAACAATTCGGGCCACTGGCTGGTTACGGTCGCAGACCAGTACCTCTTCTCCATCCCGTACCATCTGGATGTGAGCGCTAAGACGGGCTTTGAGATCGCTGATGTTCACTGTCCGCATGAGCGCATTATAGCGAACGTGACCATGTTGGTCATGTTGTGTCCTTGGGTGCGGCCGCAAAACCGTTTCGAGGGCGTCAGCTCTCTACCGCAATCCCCATCTTCATTCCCTGCTTCGTGCCCACCGCCCATGCCATTCGCGGCGTGTTATGCGCGATGCCGATGCGGCCGCGCGCATCGACAATGATGATTCCGCCATGTCCTTTGAGCCGCGCTTTCAGATAGTACAGCGCCTGCTGCGCGGCCTCTTGCGGAGCCTGTCCAGCTTCCACGCGGTCGGCCGTCCACTTGGCTAGAACCAGCTTCATCATCGGCTCGCCCCATCCCGTGGTCGATACCGCGGCGCTGCGATTATCGGCGTAGCAACCGCAGCCGATCAGCGACGAGTCGCCCACGCGTCCCGGAGCTTTGTTCAGCGTGCCGCCGGTTGAAGTCGCGGCGGCAATATCGCCGTTCGTATCCAGCGCCACCGCGCCTACGGTGTCGTGCGAGCGAGTGGGCCCGAACTCGTCCGGCATCTTCAGGTAGGCTTGCTTCTTGGCCTCGCGCAGCCGCTCCACCTCGCGCGTCGATGACCAGTTCGTCATTCGAGCACAGCTCGATGCCGTGCTCCTGCGCGAAGCGCTCGGCGCCGGTGCCGACGAAATACACATGCGGGCTTTCAGTCGAGGATCTTCTTGGCCGCGCGAATGGGGTTGCGGATGTGCTCGACGCAACCGACGCCGCCGGCGCGCAGCGTGGCGCCGTCCATGATGAGCGCGTCGAGTTGCACCCGCCCATCCATGTTGAGGAACGAGCCGCGGCCGGCATCGAAGGTCTCGTCCTCTTCCATCGCGATCACCGCCGCTTCCGTCGCGTCGAGCGAGCTGCCGCCACGTCGCAATACGTCCCAACCCTGTTCCGCAGCAGCCTGCACGCCGCGCAGGTGGGCGTCAACCATGTCTTGAGGAATGGCCCACGCGCCGCCGTGGACCAGGATTACAGGATCAACCGCCAATTCCGCGCCTTTCCAATAAGAAGAGTAGCCTCCACTGTGAGAGGCAAACCGAAAAGAATACCAGATGACCAGCACTCACCTCGCCCCGCCCGAGAAGCCTGGAGCGATGCGAGGGTCGTATTAGGATCTGAAAGCACCCTGACGGCGTCAGGTGGTTTGTACGGCAGAGTGAAATACTGCCAGAAAATCGGCCAGGGACGCTCCCTTTGTGATAGAACTCCCAAGCTATGAGCTACCAACTCGTAATTCGCGCGCTGGTTGTTACTGCCGCCCTGAGTGTTTGCATCGCATCCGGGTCCGCGCAAACCAAGGCGGTGAAAAAGAAAACGGTGGAGTTGAAAGATACCAGGGGGAACGACGTAGGAAAGGCAACGATCGAGGCGAAGGGGACTGGCGTCGAAGTGAAACTCGACCTGAAAGACCTGCCGCCCGGCGAGCATGCGGTGCACTTTCATCAGAACGCCAAGTGCGATCCGCCCGACTTTAAGTCCGCCGGCCCGCACTTCAATCCCACCGGCAAACAGCACGGCTTCGACAATCCTCAGGGCCATCATGCCGGCGACATGAGGAACTTCACCGTCAAGAATAATGGCACCGCGAAGGCGACCGTCAAGGACGAGGACGTCACACTCGGAACCGGCATGGAGCCGAATTCGCTGTTCGCCAATGGCGGCACGGCAATTGTGATCCACGCCAAGGCCGACGACTATAAGACCGATCCCTCCGGGAACTCCGGCGACCGGATCGCGTGCGGTGCAATCACGCAGTAGCGTTCGAAGGCGCTGGTTTGCCGCCGCTTGCGAACGGAGCATAATAGCTGGGGAAGGTTTTGTTTATGTCGACCACAAGTTTGGTCTCGGTGGAGGAGTATCTGGCGACGAGCTATCGCCCCGACTGCGACTACATTGATGGAGAGCTGCGGGAGAGAAACTTGGGAGAGATTGAGCACGCGCTGCTGCAAACCGCTATCGCTGCATTCTTCTGGGCGAACAAGAAGGAATGGAACGCGGTGCCGGCAGTGGAGCAGCGAGTTCAGGTCGCAGCTTCGCGCTTCCGAATCCCGGACGTGACAATTCTCCGCGCCGATCAGCCTCGCGAGCCGATCATCACCGTGCCGCCGCTAATTCTGATTGAAGTGCTCTCGAAAGACGATACCCTGCGCAGCATGAGAGAGCGGGTGGACGACTACCTCAATTTTGGCGTGCAACATGTCTGGATCCTGGATCCCGCAATGCGCCGCGCATATGTGTGCAGCCGCACGGGATTCCAGGAGCCGGAGAACGCAGTACTTGTCGTGCCCGGAACTCCGATTCGCCTGGTGCTGAGCGAACTGTTCGATCAGGCGGAGCAAGCGCTCTAACATTTTCCCCGAACGCCGAGCGGTTTATTCCTACACGGCGCCGGCGCTCAGAGCAGCACTAGCGTTATACCCTTGTTGCGCCTGCCCAGATCGCTATCGTTCTTGAGTTCGGGCATCTGCTTCAGCAGCGTCCAGGTTCGCTCGTCGGAGGTGCGCCAGTTCTCGCCGTAGATGCAGTCGCGGATCTCGCGCCTGTCTGCCATCTGGCGTAAGGTCGCCTGCAGAGCGATGCGCAAATCTCCGCCTGCGCCGGTTGAGCCGTAGCCGTGCACAATCTTCAGCACCCTAAGGCCGCTTTGCCGCGCGATCTGTATCTCGCCGGCTAATCGCGCGCGCGCCTGTTCCACGCTGGGCATACCTTCTTTCAGGATGACGGTCTTGATGGCGACATTCATCGGCTGGAGGAATCACGATATCATCTTTGATTCAAGGATCCGGTGATGAAACAGATTGCCTCCTGGGCCCTGGAAACCGCAAAGCTGCGCGGTGCGTCGCTGGCGGAAGCGCGCATCGTGGACGAGCGCAGTCGCGCGCTGGCGACGAAGAACAGCAGGATCGGCGCTGCGTCGGACAGCGAATCGCTCGGCATCGGCATTCGCGTTATTGCCGATGGCGCGTTCGGCTTCACGGCTACGGATGATCTTTCGCGCCACGGCGTCGAGAGCTGTGCAGCGCGAGCGGTCGAGATTGCCAAAGCGTCGGCGACGGTGAAGTCGCAGGAGTTGAGCCTCGTTCCTGAACCCGCGGTCAAGGCAGAGTGGAAGTCGCCATGCCGGATCGATCCTTTCGCCATACCAATCGAGAAGAACCTTGAGTTGCTGTTTGCGATTGACGAAGAACTGCGCAAGGTAAAGGGCGTGACGCTGGCGGAGACGAACATGAACTTCCGCCGCTATGAGCAATGGTTCTTTTCTACCGAGGGCTCGGAAATTCACCAGACGATTACCACTTCGGGCGCAGGATACGCGGCGCATTCCTACGAAGGCATGGGAATCCAGAAGCGATCGTATCCCAACTCCTTCGGCGGGCAGTTTCAAAACAAAGGCTACGAGCTCATCGGCGAGCTAAAGTTGCTGGAGCACGCGCAGGAGACAGCGGAGCAGGCGGTCGCGCTACATTCGGCCGAGCAGTGTCCAGAGGGCACATTTGACATCATTCTGGATTCATCGCAGCTGTCGCTGCAGATTCACGAGTCCATCGGCCATCCCATCGAGCTTGATCGCGTGCTGGGCATGGAAGCGAATTTTGCCGGTACGTCGTTCCTGACCCTCGACAAGCTGCGCACACTGAAGTACGGCAGCGAGATCGTGAACGTGGTTGCAGATGCCACCGAGACTCACGGCCCCGGACTGGGCACCTTCGCTTACGATGACGAAGGTGTCGCAGCGCAATGCACGCCGATCATTACGAACGGATTGTTCACCGGATATCTGACATCGCGGGATACGGCTGCCGCGATTGGCGCGCAGCGCAGTGGCGGATGTTTGCGAGCGGAAGGCTGGAACCGGTTGCCGATTGTCCGCATGACCAACGTCAGTATCTTGCCAAGCACCTCGCCCATGACGTTGGAGGATCTCATCGCGTCGACCGATCTCGGCATCCTAATGGAGACGAACCGCTCCTGGTCGATTGATGACAAGCGTTACAACTTTCAGTTTGGCTGCGAGATCGGTTGGGAGATTGTTGCCGGCAAGCGCCGGCGGATGCTGAAAAATCCGTCGTACTCCGGCATCACCACGGAGTTCTGGAATTCTATGGACGCCATCTGCTCGCACGACCAGTGGACGCTGTGGGGCACTCCCAACTGTGGCAAAGGACAGCCGCAACAGGTGATGGGCACAGGACACGGAGCCGCGCCCGCCAGGTTCCGGAACATCAGCGTAGGAACGGCGTACAAGGAAAAGCGATTACCGTTGCGGGAGTGACGCAATGCCCCGATACTTGCAAACAGCAGTATTTGTGGTAGTTTGTCTCTGCGCCTCGCTCCATGCGCAGGATTCTGGTCCGTCGCACGCAGCGGACGGCAAGTCATCTCGGGTAGATTCTTCGTCGAACGTGCAGCTGCCACCGATACCCACCGCGCGCGACAAATGGAACAATTTCGCACACGAGACTGTCAGCCCGCTGACCTTCGGCGCCGGCACGTTTAATGCGTTGTTTTCGCAGGCCACCAACACCGATCCCAAGTATGGAACGGACGCAGCCGGCTTTGGGCAGCGCTTCGGCGCGTCGCTCGCGGACATTGCGACGCAGAATTTCTTCGGAGACTTTGCGGTCGCTTCCCTCTTTCACGAAGACCCGCGCTACCGTCGCCTGGGCAGCGGTCACGGTTTGCTGTATCGAGTCGGCTATGCAATCAGCCGCGCGCTGGTGATTCGCAAGGACAGCGGCGGCAACGGATTCAACTTCGATAACGTCCTGGGCAGTGCAATGAGCGCGGGCTTCTCGAACCTGTACTACCCTCCTGCGAGCCGTAGCGCGCAGGCGAACTTCATGCATTATTCGATCGATGTCGCCGATAATGGCTTCGTGAACCTGGCCCCTGAATTCTGGCCTGACTTCCGCCGCAAATTGTTCGGACACCATCATCACGCTCCCCAGCCGAGCGGCCACTAGCCTAGCGCCCTTACTCATCCATCTCGTACGCCGTTCTCATCCAGCGCTTCCCCTCGTCATCGAACTCGTCCATGCTGGTTATCTCGATGCGATGGGTGATGCGATCTTTTTTCGCGAATCCTCCCGTGTCGATTAGTCGCTTCGGCGTCCTGGTGTCACGCAGCGCCAAGCCGAAATCGATGCGCGTGCGCGTGGTGGGCTTAATCTGCGCGATCACGTGATTGCGGTAGATGGGAACCATCGTCTGACACGGTGACACTCGAATGTCACGTCCGAGCGTCTTGGCGAAACTCAGGATCTCGTCATAGATCGCGCGCAGATGCTCCTTCGGGCCGGCGTACATCTTTTCGACGTAGTCGGCTGCGTGCTTCAGATACCCATTCGCGTCTGCGTCAGCTTCGCCCTTGCCTGCGAACCGGCCGGCAATCCAGCCGGCATAATTGCTGCCCAGGCCGTGTTCTTTCTTCAGCCATGCCGCGCGTTCTTTCTCTCCGGCAGGACCTTGTTTTTCGACCAGGAGCAGCCATTCCTCGAGCGAGTGTCCGGTCTTCTTCTTCATATCGGCGAGGATCGACTGCGCGTAGCGAATACTCGGATGAGGATCGTATTTCCACTTCCTGTGCACGACTTTCTGCGGCATGACTTTGTATCCTTTCGCGACCGCGATTTACCAGAATCCCCGGTTACCCGCAAATAGCGGTAGCTTGGCGATCGCACGCGCGGCTACCCAAACTGGCACAAATATGGCCCCTTCCCGGCCGGGCAGCAAAAATCGCTCGACCTCAGCCGATTTATGGTGCAGCGTCACCAAAACCGTGCTACAAACAATGCACAACTTCTGTTGCAGTGAGGTCTTTGCAGGCAACGGAAGAATCTTGTCGAACATGGCCGGCGCCAGCCGCCGGGGTGAGGGGGTGCCACATGGATCTGGTTACGATCGCTGTGGTGGGCGTTATCGTGGTGAGCTACCTGATTGGCTCTTTGACCAGCTCGGTAGAAGTTGAGCAGGAACTGCCGCATCGCTATTGAAGGCGAAAACGGCAGTCCGAGATTTCCACAGGCGCGGAGCAAAGTGCTTTCGCGCCCTTTCTTCTGCGCCGGTAAGCTTGGCCGAGAGCTGCGGAGCGTAACCTAGCAGGCGCAGGTGCCGAACGGTCGCTGTACCGAATTCGTGCTCGCGTCTCGCCAGTAAGATCGCAGTACCTCGTTTCCGCTAAAATACCTCTGGCGGCAGACACCGATGACTCACGCCTGGCACGACATCTCTCCCGGTGACCGGGTTCCGCTGGAGTTTCGCGCGGTCGTTGAGATCCCGTTCGGCTCTAACGTGAAATACGAGCTTGACAAGCAGAGCGGGCTCATCAAGCTCGACCGCGTACTCTACTCCGCGGTCTACTATCCCGCCAACTACGGTTTCATCCCGCAAACTCTGGCCGAAGATGGCGATCCCCTCGATGTCCTGGTGCTCTGCCAGGAAGGCGTGGTGCCATTGACCCTGATCGACGCGCGCGCGATCGGCCTAATGACCATGATCGATTCCGGCAAGCGGGACCACAAGATCATTTCGGTGGCGACGAAAGACCCGGAGTTCAACGAGTACAAGGAAGCGCAGGAAATGCCCGAGCATCGTCTGGCGATGCTGCGGCGCTTCTTTCTCGACTACAAGCTGTTGGAGAAGAAAGCGGTGGAAGTGGACGAAATCCTGCCCGTGCGAAATGCCCTCCCGGTCATCACCGACGCGCTAGGGCGCTATCGCGATCACGGGCGCTCGGGCTCCGGTCACTGACTTACTCCAAGTGGCCGTATGGAAGCCTTATGAACTCTTCGGTGGCTCCTGTCCGGGCATTTCTTGCTTTTGCGCTTCGGCGACTGCCCGTTCCGCTCCCTGAAAACCAATCCGCGAATGAGTGCCGTCACAGAATGGTTTATTGACCGACCCGCCGCAGCGACAGAGAGAAAATGCTGTTTTGCCGGTCAAGTCGTACGGGTTCCCGTCGGCATCCACCAACTCCACTGCGCCCTCGGGCGCTTCCACCCGCAGCGGCCCATTATTGCGGACCGTGATCTTCACTTGCGCCATTCTTCGCTCCTTCGCCTAAACGAACTTCATTGTAGTGAGTGAATGACGAATAAGAAAGAAGCGTGGCGATTACGACGTCAGCTTACGACCAGATGTCGAGGCGCATACGCGGGCCGCGAAAGCAACACGCCGGCAAACCCGCGCCGCAGCTCCAGCACCTGTTGTGCTCCCAGAGCGATCGTCGCCAGGAACAGAATCACCACAGTTACTCCCATTGAGAACGAAACCACTGGCGCGATGAAGAGACACGCGAGCGTATGCCGCAAACGCTTCTTGGCCGGCGTCATCTGGCGCCCGCCGGCGTAGCTGATGGTCAGGAAGATCGGCAGAAGCAGCAGAGAAGAATCGCAGAGGTGACAGTTATAGCTCGTCAAAAGTGTGGCTGCAAGCATCGCAGAGAAGCCCAGCTGCTCACTGAGATGATTGCGCAGGTAAATTGCCGCGATCAGCACCAGTCCAAGACTCAATGCGAGAGCGATGACTCGTATGTTGTAACCGCTCAACTGATTCTCGAAGAGCCGGTACATCATGCCTTGTACGCTGGGCATGTCGCTGACACCTGACCTGCCCAGCGATGCCGGCGAGGGGTTGGCCATCCAGAAAGTGCGGGCGAAGCCGGCAAGTCCTTGCCATCTCACGAGCAGCAGCGATGTCGCGGAAAATGCCAGACCTGCGACGGCGAACCCCGAAACCGCCTTCCATCTCTTTGCCAGCAGCAACGCCAGCACCAACGGCAGCACCAACTCCGGCTTGAATGCTGCCAGCGCTAGCAGGCCTCCAGCCCGGAAATCGCGATTCTCGCGCAGTTCCACAAACGCCATCGTAAACAGCAGCAACATTAGAATCGACGGTTCGCCTTCAACCAGCGCTAGGAGGGCCGGGAGGAATACCGTCGGCGCCAGCAGGTCCGACACCATCAGCTTGTCGCTGCGGCCTACTCTTCGCCGCAATACGAACGGGATACATGCCAGCATACCGACGTTCACCACGTACCAGAGCAAGTCGGCATGGCGATAGCTGAGCAGTGACAGCGGCGCGAATATTGCGAGTATGGTAGGCGCTACGTTAAGGGGCGTGCTTGCCAGTCGATGCTCGGGCCGTCCCGATAGGGTTTGCAATCGCGCATCGAATCGCCTTTGCGCGACCGGGTCATACACCTGTGCTCCCTGCCCCGCATTCACCATTCGCCCGGCACGATATAGGTCCGAGAAAGCCGGACTCCCTCTAGGAAAGACGATTGGTCGAATGGCAAAGTAGATTAGCCCGTAGAGCACCACGGCGATGATCGCTGCCAGGGCTACATGGACTTCATGGGAGTTTTGCTCGGTAAGGGCTCGCGGACGCGCCGGAGGCAAGATCTCTATGTCCGGCTTCACCGGCAGGAATTTTGATTCCAATCCTAACGGCAATGCGGGAGGCCGGGGACCCGGTCCGCGGAGGTCAAAGTGTGTGGCGCCGCTCGTGCTCATGGCTCGCTCGCTCCCATTTGGTGAGTGACGGTTCCCGAGGATTGAGGGGCAGTAACACTCGTCTGTGCCGGAGTTAGTGAAAAACCTGTTTTATCGATCCGATTAGGCAGAATAAGCAGCGTCAGAAAAGCCAGGTAAAATCCGGCGACCGGCAGGAGCAACACCAGGCGATGCTCTTGGCTCACCATCTCGGCCAGGCCGATATAGGCCAGAATTCCCAACGGCGCGACGCAGCAGAAGTACACCGGAACCGAAAATGGAAATTGAACGACGCTGCAAAGTCCGGCAACCGCGATCAACAGCATGAGCTGCGAACGCTCCTTGGTTTGCGCCATGCCCCTGCGGCCAAGCAGCAGTAACACGCCGATCATGGTGGTAAGCGGAATCGCCGTCGCCGCCGAGACCCAAATCCAGCGCGCAAACGCCGGATTCGTCAGCGCCTTGTCCAGTAACAGCGCCGCCAGCAGGCAGGTCACAAGGAAGGCGATGCGCCGCGCGCCCTGGGACCGCAGCATCGACTGGAATCCCAACATCGCTATCAGCGGGATGGCGCACATCGCGCCGACTGGGTGAATTGCCGCGTGAAATGCGGCCTGCCAGTTCACCGCCGGCCATACGAGGGAGCCGCGGAACCATGCCTTCACGGTTCCACTGCTGATGTAGGGCGCAAGAAAGATGATGACGGGCAGCAGCGTTCCCAGCAGCAGCGGCAGCAAGCGTCCGGCAATTTGCCACAGCCGCACCGGTACCGGAAAGCGCGGCATGCCCCACTCTCGCGCGATCAGCAGGAAGGTCAAGGCGATGCCTGGTATGGCGAAGTGGTAAACCTCGGTTGCATTGGCCCTGGAATGCAAGAGGCGCAGTAGAACCACGTCGAGTGCGATCAGCACTATGGTGAGCGCTACCGAGTATGCGGTGTCGGGGACACTGGTGTCCGCGAACTGTACCTCGTCCTGCACGTTCTGCTCGTCATAGAGCAGGAATAGTACCGCAGCTAACAAGAAGTACAGTCCCGAGACCTTCGCCAGGAATGACAGACCGGCGAGTACTCCGGCCAGAAAAACCCAGCGCGAACGTCGGGTTTCGATATACCGGAAGAGTGCGGCAGTACCGAAGGTCGCGAAGTACATGCCGTACCATGAGCCCATCGGACTGGGAAAGACTGGCACACTCCACACTGCAGCCAGCAGCGTGAGCAGCGCCGCGGCTAGGGGCGAACTGACTTTCCGCGCGATGTACCAGAACGATGGCATCCATGCCACGTAGAACAGCAGCAGCATCAGCCGCAGCGACGAGACGCGGTCCCCGAAGATACGTAACGCCAGCGCATCCAGATACGCCTGTCCGCCCGTGTAGGCATAGAAAAAATCCACATGCGGGCGTTCGCCGTTCAGCACTCGCTCCGCTACGCGGGCCTGCGCCGGATCGTCCGTGACACTGGTGTTCACGACGAGGCGCACCGCGAGTAACAGCGTGCTGATGACGATGACCGCCAGCAACAGCCACTGGGCGCCTTTGCACGACGCTGCTGCGCAGAAGCCGCCCTGTCCGGCCGGACCTGCTATTGCACCCTCGGGATGAGTTCGCATCTCAACCTGCTACGCCACGTTGAACTTGACGTCTGCTGCGCTGCCGGTAGCGATTGGTTGCATCGCTTTAAACGGCGCTCTTTTCCTTCTTGTACATCGCGCGCATGATCAAAACGCCGGCTGCGATACCAGACAGAAAACCCGCGATGACGCGAATCCAAATCGTTGCCATTGTCATATCCCTCTCCTTTAATCACCCTTGTGGTCTGTTGTTACTCGTTAATTTCGCACCGACCGTTAAGCTTCGGCGTTCTTGTTATTGCCGTTGCCAGCCACCGCGCGCGGTGTCTGCAATATCAGTTGATCATTCACCTGCGTTTGGCTTTCGCGAATGGCGCCCACAGGCAGTTCCAGCACCTTGTGGGTTCGGAAGCTCACGGCAGCGACCCGGAAAGGACCAAGGTTCTCCCAAACCCCCCGCACCCGAAGCCTCCTGTCCAAAGCGACGACGTCGATCGGAAAACGCATGCCGAAGGTATGCACCCCTGAGGATGGCTCTATCAGCAAACCGGATCCCGACGGTAAGTCTGAGTTGCCCAGCAAACCCACAAGCCGCGATACGGCGGTGTCCGCAATGCGGACTTCCTTTCCCAGCACCGTGCCTCGGGTTGCGTTAGCAACCTCCACTTGACGAAATTGCCCCATTGTCTCCTCCCCCGTTGCTCATGCCATCCGGCGCCGCCGAATGATCAGCACACCTAGGACGATTACGAACAAAACTCCCGCAATCACTCGAATCAAAGTGACGGTGTCCATGGTTTCTCCCTTCTTCCTTAGAATGATGCAGCCCTACTTCGCAAAAACTGTGCCCAGACTCTTGACGATCGTGATCAGCGCCGGCCCCAGCAGAACGATGAAGATGCTTGGGAAAATAAACAGCACCAGGGGAAACACGAGTTTCACCGTGGTCTTCGCGGCCAATTCTTCCGCCTGTTGCCGGCGTTTGGTGCGCAAACTATCCGAAAAGGCAGTCAGCGCCTTCGATACCGGTGTGCCAAACCGATCGGTCTGCGCCAGCATGCTGGTGAACGCACGAATAACTTCCAGCTTGGTGCGGTCCGCCATGCCGTTCCACGCGTCCAGGCGCGTTCTTCCCGCACGCTGTTCCAGATTGATCTGCTGAAACTCCTCGGCAATGTGAGGGTGGCTCAGCGCCAGTTCCTGTCCAGAGCGCAGTATTGCCTGGTCGAGGCCGAGGCCGGCTTCCACGCAGATAACCAAAAGGTCGACGGCGTCCGGCATACCCAGCCGGATCTTTTCGCGGCGTCTGCGGATCAGCTCGGTAAGCACCATGTCGGGCGCCATGTAGCCTGCGCCGGTAAGTCCCATCATCCAGAAGGTTGTATTCGACGGAATGAAGCTGGCCCCAACCAGCGCGGCCAGCGGTAACAAGAGCCGAATGCCGAAATAAATGTCGGCATCACCCTGCGACCGCAAACCCGCGGCCAGAAAGCGTTGGCGCAGCTTCGTATCTTCACGAAGTCCCAGGCGCGTGCGCAGCCCGCGGACCACTTCCAGCAAACCGTGCAGCGTGACTTTCTTCTTTCTCTCTTCCAACTGGTTGGCGCCACGGTCGCGCGTGAGGTCCAGAATTCGTTTGGCTTGCCGCGAGGGTCGCGTCATCAGCAAGATGATGACCAGCGCATTCGCACAGAAGGCGGTCGCGACCAGACTGATCTGCAGCAAGGGATGCATGGTTATACCTTCACATCTACGATCTTGCGAATGATGAGTCCGCCCGTGATCATCAGGCCGAGCCCTATGTAAATCAGCTTGCGGCCAAGCGGGTCCTCGATGAGCACGGTCGCGTAGCCATGGTTGGCCAGGTTCATCAGGAAAAACATGGCAATCGGCAACACCGACAGAATTACGCCGGTAAGGCGGCCCTGAGCGGTGTAGATCCGCACTTCACCCTGAATGCGGATGCGTTCCCGGACCACATGCACCGTGCGCTCGAGAATGTCGACCAGGTTGCCGCCTGTTTCTCTTTGCAGGAGCATGGCAGTCACCACGAACTGCAGGTCCTCCGAAGGCACCCGGCGCGCCAGTTGCAGGAGCGCATCGCGCTGCGGCAGCCCGAAATTCTGCTGCCGGTAAACTTCGCGGAATTCGGTGCGCACCGGCTCGGCTGTTTCCTGTCCGGCGATCTCGATGGCTGCACTCAGCGAGTGTCCCGCGCGCAATGCCCGGCAGATGAGCTCGACCGCGTCGGGCAAGTTTTGATTGAAACGCCGCATACGGCGCATGCGTTTGAATTGCAGCACGAAGAACGGCAGGCTCGAGAACAGGATCGCAAATACCAGGCAGATCGCCGGCTCGGGAATGAAGTAGAATGACACCGCAAAACCAAAAAACCCGGAAAGGATCGTGCCGGTAAGGACCATGGGCACGCTCCACGAGCTCTCCGCCTGCATGATAAGCAGCTCGATGCTGTGGGCCAGGCTCCAGCCCTTCAGAAGCTGGTCCAGCCAATCAATGTCGCTCAGCCGAGTGCGCTTGAAGAACTCCTGCATGCCATCCGACATGAAGACATTCGCGCTGGCAGTTGACTGAATGACCGCGACCCGTCCCTCAATGGCACGGTCCGACGCTGTCGGACGCGTCAACAACCAGACGGCCAGAAAGGTCAGCGCCAGTATGCTTCCGAAGACCGTGACGATGAGGAACATTCGATTGACCTTATGCTTATATGTCCTCGGTGTTACCCAAGGAGCTGATGGCAACCCAGAGCATTACCGCCTCAATGGACACGAATATTGCCGATATCAAAACAGCGCCTGTGATGCCCATGCCTAAACCTCCTCAGACATGTCCAACAGGTTCATCGGTATCGGAATGCCCGACGCCTTCAGCTTCTCTGCAAACTTCGGGACGATGCCGGTGGCATAGAACCTGCCGAGTACTTTGCCGTTGGGCCCAAGGCCACGCTTCTCAAACAGGAAAATGTCTTGCATGCTGACCATGTCGCCGCTGGAACCGGTGATTTCGGTGACGTGGGTAACGCGGCGTGTGCCGTCGCTCATACGCGAGATTTGCACGATCACGTGGATTGCGGCCGCGATCTGCTGCCGCACCGCCTTCTCCGGCAGATTCAGATTGGCCATCATGGCCATGGTCTCGATACGGGACAGAGCATCGCGGGGGTTATTGGCGTGAATCGTGGTGATGGAGCCGTCGTGGCCCGTGTTCATGGCCTGCAGCATGTCCAGCGCTTCTTCGCCGCGGACCTCGCCCACTACGATGCGGTCGGGGCGCATGCGCAAGGCGTTGATAACCAGCTCGCGCTGACGAACGGCTCCTCTACCTTCGATGTTCGGAGGACGGCACTCCAGCCGGACCACGTGTTCCTGCTTCAGCTTGAGTTCGGCCGAATCTTCGATGGTGACGATGCGCTCGCGTTCTGAAATGAAGCCGGACAGAACGTTCAGCAGGGTGGTTTTGCCGGCACCGGTTCCTCCGGAGATCACGATATTCAGCCGGGCTCTCACCGCCTTCTGGAGCAGATCCAGCATTTGCGGCGTAAAGGCGCGATAGCTCAGCAGGTCCTCTGCCGTGAGCGGGGTGGTACCGAAACGGCGAATGGACAGAATGGGACCATCAACCGCCAGCGGCGGAATAATGACGTTGACGCGCGAACCATCCTTCAAGCGTGCATCCACCATGGGTGATGACTCGTCGACGCGACGGCCGACGGTCGACACGATCTTGTCAATGATGTGCATCAGATGGGTATTGTCCTTGAACGAGACGTTGGTTTTCTCCAGAATTCCGCCGCGCTCCACATACACCGCCTCGTGGGTATTCACCAGGATGTCGTTGACGGTGGGGTCCTGCAGCAGCGGCTCCAGCGGGCCAAGCCCGAATACTTCGTCCAGTACTTCGTTGGCGATCCGATCGCGTTCGCTGGCGCTGAACGGAATTCCCTGTTCGCTGACCAGCGGAAGAATAATGGTCAGCAGAGTCTGGCGGGCCCGCACGTCCTGCATGAACAGCAGCTTTTCCAGGTCGAGCTTACGGATGAGCTCCTGGTGGACAGCCGACTTCACCTCCTGCTGTGCCCGTCCGAGAAGTGGCTTGGCTGTAGTGGGCATAACACCGCCGCCGCGAGTGCCGGGCATCGAAGCTGTAACGGCCTCAGCCATGCAACCTCCTCTCGTCCATGAGAACGCGTGAATTCACATCATCTCCATAAAGCAAACCTGCGCTTCGGCTCATCCTCGTTGTTGCTGGCTTTTGTGGGAACCAACCCGGAAACCCACTTGCGAAGTTGCGAGCTGAACTCGGTCCTGCGTTCAGGCGAAATCAGCGTGCCGGTATTCATGGCCCGCATTAATTCCCCGTAGTTGTTCGGGATCGCGAACGAGACCGGCTGGCCGATGGCTTTCTCAATCTGGTCCAGGCTGACCGCCGCGTTGGAATCATAGCGATTGATTACTACCCGCATCTTCGGAGGCGATACGTTGCATTGCAGCAGCCGGTCTATGTACCTGGATAAGTCGCGCAGCGCCGGAACGTCGGGAGTAGCCACCAGGTACAGCTGGTCGCAGGTATCAACCGTGATGAGATTCAGATCGCTCAAACCCGGAGCGCAATCGATCACTACATATTCGTAGACCTCCGCCAGGAAATGGATCGACCGTTCGACGGCGTCGAAAGACACGTCAATGTGCCCATTCAGCGAATTGGGGCCGGGCAGAATGTCCAGCCCGCCCTCGTGATGAGCTACAAATCCGTTCAGCAGCGTCTGGTCAAGGCGGTTGACGTTGCGCACCAGTTCGAAGAAGTCATAGAAGGCCTGGTCCTGTCCCAGATACAGAGCCACATGGCCAAGATGCTGATGTTGATCTACAACCAGGGTCTTTTTGCCATGGAGTTTTGCAATGTAAGACGAAACGTGGACCGCCAGCGTAGTCGTGCCGGCTCCTCCACGGCAGCCGAGGAATGCCAGAATCTTGCCGGACGTGCTCACGTCGCGAACTTCCTGCATCTTCCCGCAAAGGCGGTTGAGCGATTCGCAAACTTGCTCGACGGTGAGCGGCTTGGAAAGATACTCGCTGCAGCCGGCCCGCATCGCTTCCACGATCAGGTTGGGATCGGACTGCTCCGAAAGGGCCATGACAACGGTGCGCCCGCGCATGTGGATCGAGTTCGCTGCCTGTGCGGCCAGCGCCCGGTCGTCGTCGAAGTCAATGACGCATACTCCAACTTCGGCGCTCTGCAGCTTCAACACCGTCTGCAGCTCCCCTTCGTGGAGAGAATAGCTTGGCAGCGCGCCGACGAACGTCCCGTGCTCCCGCCCAGTAGCGGTCTTCACCCGTTCTACCGTCTCCGGGTTGGCACAGACAGTCATCACTCGAAGACCGGCTTGGCCGTTACTGGATGCTTCTACAGTCACTATTCTCCTACTTCCCTTTTCCAGCTTTACTGCTTTTCGTTATAGCTCTTGGGCAGATTCTTATCGAAATTACCTAACGTACCCGGCGGCACAACCCATTTCGGATTGGCCGGAGGCGGTTCCTCACTGGAAAGTGGGTCGACAATTGTCGGCGTGACCACTACCACCAACTCCATGACCGAATGGTTGAGGCTCTTGGACCGAAATAGCTGTCCCAGAATAGGTACGTCGCCAATCCCTGGCATTTTGTTCAGACTGTCGGTAGTGCGGCGATCGAGGATACCGCTGATGCCGAAGGTCTGACCATCGCGCAACTCAACCATGGTGTCAGCCTTGCGGGTTGTCAGCGAAGGTACGGTATATCCCGCAATAACCACCACATTGCTATAGTCCAAAGAGCTGACTTCGGGATCGATCTTCAGCCTTATCGTTCCGTCAGCATTGACAAAGGGAGTAAAGTCCATCTTCACTCCGAACTGCCGGAATTGGATGGTGACCGTGGCCGTTCCTCCCGCGCTTCCCGGCTGAACCATGGGGAATGGGAATTCGCCGCCGGCCAGGAATTTTGCCGGTTGGCCGTCGAGGGTCATTAGGGTAGGTTCGGCCAATATCTCGAGAATGCCTTTGCTTTCCAGGTCTTTCAGACTCGCTCCAATTCCATTCTTGAAATTGAAGAAGAACAGGTTCAGGAAGTCTGAAGTCTGAATCAGGTTGCTGCCGCTGCCAGGCTGGAAACTAAAGGGAGAGAACTGTTCCGTGCTGCCCAGGCCGGCGTTCTGGCCGTTCAGTCCTATAAAGTTGATACCGAAAGCATTCAGTTTGGAGCGGTCGAGTTCTGCAAATCGAACTTGTAAGCGTACCTGTGGGCGATGGCGTGGGTCGACAATCAGAGAGTTGACGACGTCTTTGGAATATGAGGCGGCCAATCTCGCAGCAATATCAGCTTCTGCATCACTTCCCACTACTCCGGCCAGAAACAACCTGTCCTGCTCGACCTCTACATTGAACCGATCGGCGGGTAGCGCCTGCGAGAGAGACTCGCGAAGGCCGGCAATGTCCACATCCGCCATGACGGTGAACACCTTCGACTCGCCCGCTTCGTCCCACAGAATGATGCTGCTGGTGCCGGCAATCTTGGCGGTGATCACGATGTCATGCGGGGAGGGGGTCATCGATTCGATCACGGTGGGGTTGCTGATATACACGCGCCGCAGCCGCTCCGGCGTGTTGACGAACATTGAGCGTCCCACGATAACGTGGAGCGTCTCGCCGCTCTGGGGCAGCTTAATTGTCTGCGCCGCCATCGGCTGCGCGTTGGCGGAGCGGACCCGGGCCTCGCGATGAGGATAGGCCGAGTGGGTTTCCGCGGGTGCGGGCGGGCCTTGCGCACCCGACGGAACTGCGAGGGAAGGCATTCCAGGAAGAGTGGCCGCGGCAGCTCCAGCGGCCGTTGTCGGAGCCGAAGCTGCTGAAGCTGCCGCAGCTTCCATGGAATCCTGGCCCGCCAACCTACCAACCATTAACAGCAGCGATAAGCTGACGGTGAGAATTTGTGTGCAACGTTTTATGCTACGTTTGTCCATGAGATCACTCGAATTTCGCGGTAACATGTTTGTCGCCCATGATGGTTTCCACCACGTATGGCTCTCTCACCGGACGCGATACGTGCGGGGCGACACGTTGTACCGTCGGTTCTGCGTTGCCGGAAAGCGATGCGACTTGGACTGGGAAAACCTTCGCCTGCCCGTGATCAGCGCCGTTGCGGAGAACAAACTCGATGCCGCCTTGCGTGGTCGCCAGCACCAGCTTCTCGGCATCTTGCGGCGAAAGCAGCAGGGTAACCACACTCACCGTTTGCGGCTTGCCTTGCGGGTCCGGCTCAACGTTCTGTCCTGCGGTCAATACTTCCACGTCCTGCAGAACAGTCTGCGTTGTAGTCTTGTCACTGCGAAGCGTGACCAGAATATCCACGTGCGATCCAGGAAACAGGAAGCCGGCCACGCCCACAACTTCGTCCGAACGTACCGAAATCCCCCGCATACCTTGAGGAATCTTCACAGTCAATCCGATCCCCGAGCCCGGCGCTGCCAACTCGGTCGCCAGCAAGAGTTGACCGGCGGACAGCGGATAGATGACGGCGCGTCCCGTGACGTCTTCAATCTTGCTGAAGCCCCCTGTCAACGGTACTGCGGTCGGCCAGTCCACCAGCTTCAATGCATCGGGTTTCAGTACCTCGCCGGATTGAATCGCTTGCGCCGCGGCAACGTACTTCTGGGTGGGAACAACCGCCGTCGCGCGGCTTCCCAGCTTGCGATTGATGACGAACGTTGCCGAACCTGACAGCAGCAGGGCGACGGTAAGAGCAAAGATGAGCCGTTTTGGGTTCATAGTCTTATCTCAGCAATACACTGCAGAAACAAATCCCCGTTCCGGCCGCTATGGCGATGCCATAAGGCAGGCGAAGTCTCTCCGCGTTGTTGACGTTGATGTCCGAATGGGGCTGGAGTCCACTGGTTCCGTGATGGATAGCCAGCACTCCGATATTCGCCAGCGTCTCTTTCAGGCGGTGGCGCGACAGTGCGAGGATGATGGCGAAAACTCCACCCATCAGGGCGGTAGCTACGAGAATCTCGGCAACGTGAGTGATCCCGGCCAGGCAGCAGACCGCGGCCATGAGTTTGACGTCGCCCGCGCCCATTCCACCGGCCAGGAAAAATATAAGGAAAATGGCGCCGCCGATTAGACAGGCCAGCGCTGCGGTAGCCGTGGAGTGCCAGCCACCGAGAATTAAATGAAGGATGAGCGCGACCAGAATCGAGGGTCCGGTAAGCCGGTTGGGAATCCGGCGCGTGCGCACATCAGTCACTGCACCGATGCTGGCGCACGCCACCGACAAACCGGAAAATAAAACATCATTCTGAAACACCGGCACGTAAGGGGCTCCTGCTGGCTTCTTGCCGCAGATCCAATCAGTGGCCGGCGGTTGTACTCAACTGCCTCGGGTATCTGTTGGTCAAACAATGCGGTAAGAGCCTGTGAAACTTTGTACTGCCCGGTACTTTGAAGACCGGTTACAACTTGCTGCCTTGAAAATCTTCAAAAAACCCGGTTGTGCGGACGGCCTCTGAGGTCCGGCCGCACAACCGCCCCTGTAGAAAGCAGGGATAACGCGGAGGTCGACCCTGCCAGTGGTTACTCCTCTAGCTATGCGACGGCGCTTGACAGATCGCTGGAGATCGTGCTGAACGCGGTGCTGATACCATTTGCCAAGCCTTTCATGGCGGTGATGGCGCCCAGTGCGATCAGAGCAGCCACGAGGGCATACTCGATCAGGTCCTGACCGGACTCGTCGCGAAGCAGGTTCTTCATGGTGGCGATGTACTTCATGCAATATCCTCCATTGCTGTGCCGCCCTGAACTCCCGTAGCGGCTGAGCAAAACGAGCATAGCCGCGCTGCCCTTTCTTCTATTCCACGATCTTGCGCGCGCTTTCATAAACGGTGCATTAACTCCCCCGTGCATGTTGCAGTTGGTTCTGGCTGTGTTAGGGTGAGCCCGTGATGTTCGGTCGTTCCGGGTTTTTCTGCAGGTTCTCTACTACTTTGCCGGGAGAAACACTGATTTATGGCGACGTCAATTGATCCAGTTTTGACGGAGGATGTCTTCGTTGCACCGGTCGCATCCACGACAATAACGGCCGCCGGTTTTGAATGTCTCTGGAAAAGGATATTCAGTTTTCCTGTCATGCTCGGGGTGGTCATGGCAGCAACCGTCTATGGCTTTGCCAATCGCAGCATCGCCGATCCCGATATCTGGTGGCACCTGCGCAACGCCGAGTATTTTGTGCAACACCATGCCGTCGTTCGCACTGACATGTACTCTTTCACTGCCGGCGGAGCATCGTGGGTCAACGAAGCGTGGCTGAGCGAGCTTCCGTATTACTTTGCCTGGCGGGCAATGGGAATGCGCGGCCTTTTCCTGGTCCTGCTGTTCTGCGTCGAAACCATTCTCATGGGCGTCTTCTATCTCGCGGCGCGCACGTCAGCCAATGTGAAGGCCGCATTTGTCGCCTCGTGGTTCGCCGCCGTTCTGGCGACGATTTCATTCGGGCCGCGAACATTGTTGTTCGGCTGGATCTGCCTCGTCGCGGAGTTGGTGATCCTGCAGCTATATAAGGAAGGCAAGGACTACACCTGGTTTCTGCCCCCGTTATTTCTGCTGTGGGTGAACTTCCATGGCTCCTGGCTGATCGGAATGGTCTTCCTCTGCGTCTTCACCGGCTCGGGACTGATCGCTGGACAATGGGGCCGCATCACCGCCACACGGTGGACGCGACCGCAACTGAAGAAGTGGATCGCCGTTATTGCGCTCAGCCTGATGGCACTATTCGTGAATCCCTACACCTATCACTTGGCGCTGTATCCCTTCGATCTCGCTTTTCAGCAAAAGATGAACATCAGCCACGTGAGCGAATGGCAGAGCCTGGACTTCCACGCGGCGCGCGGCAAGATCGTCTTCGGCATGATGGCGATTACGTTGTTACTGGCTCTGGCTCGCAAGCGGCAGTGGCGGCTCGATGAAGTTGGTTTCGTGCTGTTCGGTTTTTATGCCAGCTTCACCTATAGCCGATTCATGTTCCTGGCGGCGATCGTTCTCACTCCGCTGCTGGCGCTGGAGATGAACGCAATGCCGAATTATCGGCGCGAGATCGACAAGCCCCTGCTGAATGCGCTCATCATCGCTGTCCTGGTGGGAGGTTGCGTCTGGCACTTTCCCTCGTCGCAGTACCTGACGGAAAACACGATCAAGGAATACCCCGTCAAGGCTGTGCCGTATCTGCAGCAGTTCAAGCCGAACGGCCGCGTCTTCAACGATTACCTCTGGGGTGGTTACCTGATTTGGAACGTGCGACAGATTCCCATATTTGTGGACTCACGGGTCGACATCTTCGATCATCGCGGCATTTTTGGCGATTATCTCGACGCGATGGGAGTAAGTCATTCCATGGAGATCTTCGACAAATACCAGATTCGTTATGTTCTGTACCGGAGAAAAGAACCCCTTGCTTATCTGCTCCTGCACAATCCAGGGTGGAAGGTGAATTACGATGATGGAACAACCGTACTGTTCGAGAGGGTAGGTACAGCAGCCTCGGGGACTTCGCAATGAGCTCTCTGCGAATCAGATTAACCATTTGTTTACATATGCATAGAGAGAGAGAGAGATTCTGCTGGCGTTGGGAAGTCAAACGCCAACTCGCGCCATGGTACTATGAATACGGCATCATACGGAAGTACTAGTACCTTGGTCTAAAATTCCCCATAAAGTGTCATTCCAGCGATATTGACATATGGAGTATATTGTCATCACTGTTGAGAATTTAATAGGTACTGAAGGCGCCCCTACTCGCTGGCATTTCGAAAAACGCTCCCGCCTTTCGAGCCCCGCGCTCTCTCCCAGGCGAGCGTTTCCCGGAGTGAACAGCAAACATTAACGTTCGAACTGATTAGCGAAACTTGTGCTACTGATTCCCAGAAGTAGCCAAATAAAACAAAAGCCCAAGATTCGCCGAAATTTCAGTCTTTGGCCGGCCATGTATCCCATGTGCCAATAAGGGGAAGTATGGCGACTGGAAGAATAAGCATTTACGATCGCGTAGCGCAGCGTCCCGCTCCTCTGGTGGACTGCGCCGAGCCGCATCTGGATTCCGCCAACGCTCCGTGGCTGGGAATCAAGCTTGAACACTATTGTCTCGGGGCCTCAGAGCGTCCCGAGGCAAGCACCACATCCTACTTGTGCGTCGTGGGCCTGAACGGCTCGTACCCGACGAAATACGGTGCCACCCTCGGGCAACGTGCTTTCAATGTTACCTTTAAGCCGGGCTCGATATTCCTTACCGGTCCCGGCGACCTGCCCGCGCGCGCTTCCACCGGCGAGTTCGAGTTCCTGGCGCTGGAGGTGGCTCCGAAGTTTGTGATGTGGGTTGGTGACGAACTGGCGAACAGCGGGCCGTTCGAGGTTCAGCAGTTGTGGGGCGCGCAAGACGAGCAGCTTCGTTACATCGCGCTCACACTTTATAACGAACTCCTGGTCGGGTGTCCTTCAGGCAGGCTGTTTGGAGAATATATGGGTCTGTCTTTTGCCACAGCGTTGTTGAGCAATCACTCCGCCGGCCCGGCCCGAATGGCACATTACCGCGGCGGACTTCCTCCGTACAAGTTGAGACAGGTCACGGAATTCATAAGCGAAAACCTGTCGCGCAACTTAACGCTCGCCGAGATGGCCAACCTGCTGCAGATGGGCCCCTGCCATTTCGCGCGTGCCTTCAAGGAATCGACCGGATTATCGCCCCATCAGTTTGTGCTGCGTCGCCGCGTGGAACGCGCGTTGCAGATGCTGAAGGAAACCCGCAACAACCTGGCTGACATTGCCTATGATCTGGGATTCTCCAGCCAGGGCCACTTCACGACGGTGTTCAGCAAAATCGTCGGAGTATCGCCCAGCAACTATCGCGAGCAGGCGCGTCCTCTCAAGACGCCCCAGCTTTGCTACGGCAGCGCCGCCTCCGCGGCACAGTGAAGAAGATCGGCCGGAGCAGGGGATGCGCGTATCCGACCAGCCGCGCGCATCCTGTCTCCGGCCGCGCCCGTCCCGGACCCATGCTTGTCCAAGTGGCGAATCGCCGATAAGAATCTGCAAGACTTGCATTGATTCTGAAAGATCGCCAGGTATCCACAAACTACACTGGCCATCGGGGAGATGACCCCGCGGCGTCCCTGTATTGGACAAAATTCCATACTCTACGGGTTAAAGGTGAGGCAGCAAAATGGAAGATCTCAACACATGTCAGATCGCCGATGCGAACTTGCTTCGGAGATTAACCCTGGATTTTACGGCGATCCTTATCGGCTACAACATACCCCGTCAAGACGCACGCAAAGTTGCCGCGCAAGCCATCGAGCCGGTGCGTGAGCATTTTGCCGCCACCGGTTGCACTCTGCGTCTGAAGCGGGTCTGAAGTATCTTGCAATGTTTTGCGCGGCTCGACCCGACAATTTACTGAATGAATGACGAACATGGGTCAGAGCCGTGCAGCAACGAAGCAAATAGCCATGGCGAAAAGGCACGACTCCGGTGGAAGTCTGCTGGAAACGGCGTTGATATTGCCTATGCTGCTCAGGGAACGTACCGGGATACCGCCAATGACACTTCCGATTCGCGAGGAACGATTCGCGGCCTCCTCATGTTCCAGGATCACAGCGATACGGCCTCGCCCCAGTTCCAGGGCTCCGGACAACTCGCTTACACCGGAACGCTTTACTTCCATTCGTCCACGTATGACACCATCTTCCAAGTCCCCGGCGGCACATTCAACAACACCCTGCCGTGGGGAAACATTGTGACCGATTGAGCCACGCGGAGGCCCGCGGGCATGGGCCGAGCGGAACAGGTGCATGAGCCTGTCGAAGGCTTCATGACTGCCGATACCGATTCTCTCGCTCGTTATAGCCTATAAGTGCCGGTTGTTCTGGAAACACTGGTGCCAAGCGGCTTGACCTCCAAGTGCCCTACCGTAATCCTGGCTGTTGGCGTACAGTGTGGGCTGAAGCAACAAAAGAGGACGGAGGTATACCGTCCCGGAAACGTCTCGCCAGCGCTCCTGCCCCTGCCATGACCCACCGAAGTGGGCGCGGATTGAGGCTTTGCTCTTCGCTCCCAGCTCGCAAGACCTCGTAAGACCGCGTTGTGGAAAATTAGCGTTTCAGCCTTGTGGTGGGCTGGATCGTGATTAGCACCGATTAATGAAAGCGGAGGCAGCATTGCGGATGTCTCCTCCGCCGCAGGGGCATTTGCAAAAGCGCCGTTTGTGATTTGTCGACGTTCGTTTCGCCCTTGCAGCAGATAAGGGAACACATGGCTACTGAGCGAGCCCTCTACATTTGCTTCGACACCTCCACTCTTGCCCCGCGCGAGCGCCTGTTCATGAGCATGGGCCTCAATGTCTCTACCGTGCTGGGCATGGACGGTCTGTTGGCAACCCGCGACATCCAAGACTTCGATTACATTCTGCTCGGCGAGGAAGCGTCCTCCCATGACCAGCAGGAGGCGATCGCGTGGTTGCAGAACGAACTCAGCGAGGTGCCGACTGTTATCGTGCTGCGCCGCGGCGGCAAACCGATCTCGGGCGCCGACTTCCAACTGACCACCGACAACTGCACCGCCTGGGCTGACGCACTCGCCAAATACGTGCGCGAGCGTCGCAAACTGGCCTAACCTACCGCTGGGAACGACCGAAAGCCTGGCAAAGGAACGTATTGTAAGCGGTTTGACAGAGCTAGTCGCGCCAATTCCTTTTCGGCGTTTTCTGTAGCCAATGTGAAATTGTTGCTCGCCGGTTGAAGGTCACTTCCCTTGCCAACAGCAAGGGCTTTTGGGGAGTTGGGGGGCAGCGAAGGCGATTGATCGCGGCACCCATGTAGCCGAAGATGGTGGAACCTATGATTATGGGGTTCATCACGAATTGGGCGCGCCTTGGAATGATGTTTGTTTGCGTGCCCAGACCGCTGTGACAGTGTTCACGCTCGCGAGTGGTAAGGGCACCGGGCAGCGCCCAAGCCGGATTTGTTTGGGTGAGGCTTCCGCGACTTTGACCCGTAGCGGCACCGATCGGTCAGAGGGTGCGCGAGCCCCTTATAGGTAGTGGCGATTCGCTGAGAAGCTGCGATGGACAATTCTCGACTGAGACAGTAACGGAGTGCGAAATGAGGTGAGCTTGGCCCCTGCCTTAGATTTCCATCCCGGAAGGAATACCGCCTAAGCATCTGGTTTTGCAATTGGTCGGGGCGAGAGGATTTGAACCTCCGACCCCCTGCGCCCAAGGCAGGTGCGCTACCAGGCTGCGCTACGCCCCGACTCTAGTCCTTCACTGATTCTAAACCACTTCCACCAAGTGCACCACGACAGCTGTCTGCAATCGTGCCCTTTTGTCGTGCAAGTGTGCCGTAAGTGTGCCATACGCTTCGAGCCGGTGTGCACCAAATCGAGTTTTTCTGATACCAAGATCGCGTGCTTCCGTGCGGGCTTCGTCTAAGGTAAGTGCTTGAATTCAGAATGGATAGCGCCCTGCAAAACGGAAAACTCTTAATCAGTAGGTTGAAGGTTCGATTCCTTCCGCGCTCACCATCTTTTCAATCACTTACAGGTTGTTGTCAAACTGCCTCTGGGCGGTGTGCCGTAAAGTGTGCCGTAGAATCACGCAGCAGAGCTTGCCGCCACGTTGGTTTCGTTTAACGCCTTTCGCACGAGCTCGTGCTCAGGGTGCTGATATTTCATCGCTGTTTTGACGTCCTTCTGGCCCATGACTTCCATCACCAGCTTCAGGTTCCCGGTGTGCTGCAGAACCCGCGAACCGAAGTCGTGACGCGCGACCTTCAGCCTTGCCGTGCACGACATTACCGTCGACGGCCGCGGTGATGTTCTGGTGGCAACGGCGGCAGGCGTTCTCGGTTACCTGGTGATCGAAGCTCGTGATCTCAATCGTGTCCGGGTACGTTCCCGCAGTGAAATAGAAGGAATGCCAGCAACGTCACAAGCTTGTGGACCCTTCTTCGGGACATCCTCGTTGAATCGTCCAATCTCGACCCAGGGGTGCCATGGTTCGGCACAAGCGGTTGGAAATAACCTCGGAAAGTAGGTTCAATGTCCGACTCCATTATCCAACCCACATCGCGCAAAATCCCGGCCGACGCGCCTGCCCGGAAGGGCAAAATTGCACAGTTCGCGACCTCGCCAGGCCAGATGGGATTCTCATTTTCCACGCACATCTTGGTCGAAGCGGAAGACGTAGCGCAGCAGACCGGCGTTAACTGCCAATAACAAAGTCGAACCGGCAGCCGCGGGAACAAGCGTCTTATATTGACCACTGAGCAACGCTTCCATGGAGACAGTTAACAGCCACAACTGCAAGACCACAGCTGAGGCAACCAGCGCAAGAATTGCCGCGAACAATGTAGTCCCTTGTCGTCGAAGGCTCATGACGCTTCCATCCCGGTGGCGTAGATCCCGTCTCCACGCTGTTCCAGCGTAACGCGCGACAGCGGGCGAGTTGGCGGGCCGGCGATCGGTTGTCCGGCGAGATTGAACAAGCCGTGATGGCACGGGCAGAAGAACCCATTCTCGGCCTTGTCATAAACCACGGCGCAGGAAAGGTGCGTGCATACCTGCGAATACGCAACCAGCTTGCCTTCCGGAGTGCGGACCGCAATGCATGGATCTTCGTCTGTGGGATAACGGAACAGCATCGAGCCGGTTTTCTCCAGTGATGCCGCTGAGCCGATATAGCGTTCGGCATGGGAGCCGCGATGCAGGAACCGGCTGGCCAGCGCAGTCGCCCAGTTCGCCACCGCCAGCAGCGACGAGCCGAGGGTGAGAAATTTCACCATCTCGCGGCGGGTTACATAATGGTCGCCTTCCCACTCGATGGGAAAATCCTGGCGCCACTGTGGCGTTTTGGAGGCCTTACAACCTGCACAGCCTTCGTCTTCAGATATGAGGCGGATTCTTCATCGCATGCCCTCCAACATGAGTGCCACGTCATAAGGATCCTCGGGCAGCGCAGAGGGCGTCGCCGAAATTTGCACCAACTCCACATTCACGCGCTCTACCTCGCGCGGCACCATCACGAAAACTTTGGTTCGCACTTCTTCGTTGCCGAATTTCCAACTGTTGATGGCGATGCCCCGTCTCGAGCGCTGGATCTCTTCAGCAGTGGCAAACGTCAGGGCACCTGAAGGACAGACCGTGGCGCACATCGGCTTCTTGTCCACACTGGTGCGGTCGTAGCACATGTCGCATTTCATCATCTGGTCGATTTCGACCTGGTACTTAGGCACGCCGAAGGGACACGACAGCACGCAATTGGAACAGCCGATGCAGCGCGGCTTCAGCGAGCTCTGCACCACGCCGTCCGGCGTCTTCTTAATGGCATCCGCCGGGCACACGCGGGCACAGATCGGGTCGTCGCAATGCATGCACACTTGCGGCGCGGTTTGCACACTCTCGCGCCGTTGGATGGTCTCCAGGTGAATCATCGACACGCCACGGTGGGTGTCGCATTCGGCGCAGGCCTGCACGCACGACTCGCAGCCGATGCAGCGCGAGTAGTCGATATAGAAGGCGCGCTCGCTCAACGAATCCCTCCGGCCTGTACTTCAAGCTGAGCGATCGCGTCGGTGGGCTGCTCGGCCTTGCTCACGCGGACTGCACAAATCTTGAACTCGGGAATGTTCGAGACTGGATCGATGGCGCGGATAGTCATGTTGTTGGCCGAGCGGTCAAGCGGCCAGTGATAAGGGATGAAGACGGTGTCGGGCCGAATGGTCTTCACCAACTTGGCATGTACGACTACTTGTCCACGGCGGCTCTCAACTTTGACGAAGTCGCCGTCCTGGATTCCAAGCTTCTCCGCCAGCCGAGGATGCATTTCGCACATCGGCTGCGAATACTGGTCGACGAGTCCGCCGATGCGGCGGGTCTGCGTGCCTGATAGGAAGTGGGAAACCACGCGACCGGTGGTCAGGATGATGGGATACTCGTCGTCCGGCATTTCCGCCGAAGGCCGCCACTCGATCGGGATGAAGTGCGCCTTGCCGTCAGGATGCCCAAACTTGCCGCCTTCATACAACCTCGGCGTACCCGGATGTCCCACCTCCGGACAAGGCCAGAAGATCCCGTACTCGTTCTCGATCCGCTCCCAGGTGATGCCGTAATAGTCAGAGACGCCGCCCTTGGATGCGACGCGCAGTTCGTCGAAAATGTCGCGCGGAGAGTTGTAGTTGAACTTCTCGCCCTGGCCCAAGCGGCTGGCGATCTCGCAGATGATCTTCCAGTCCTCGCGCGCCTCGCCGGGCGGGTTCACCACCTTGCGATGGCGGATGACGCGGCCCTCGACATTGGTCGTGGTGCCTTCATCTTCTTCCATCAGCGATCCGGGCAGCACGATGTCTGCATAGCACGCGGTCTCGGAGAGGAAGAAGTCGATGTTGACGTAGAACTCGAGCTTCTCCAGCGCAGCACGAGTGAAGTTGGCGTCGGGCAGAGAGACAGTGGGATTGAAGCAGATGGAAATCAGGCCTTTGATCTTGCCGTCGTGAATGGCTTCGACGAGAGGAACAGCGGACAGACCCTTGCCCGGGATCGATTCTTCCGGCACGCCCCAGATTCCGGCAATGTACTTGCGGTGCTCAGGATTGGAGATGTCGCGAGCGCCAGGAAGTTGATCGCACTTCTGACCTTGCTCACGCGCGCCCTGACCATTTCCCTGGCCGGTAATCATGGCGTAGCCGCAACCTTCGCGGCCGATTCGTCCGCTGGCGACGACCAGGTTCATCGCCGCGATGCAGTTGTCTACACCCTTGCTGTGGTGCTCGATGCCGCGAGCATGCAGCAGGAAGCTGGTCGGTGCCGGCCCCCACATCTCAGCCGCGCGAACGATCATCTCCGCAGGAACTCCGGCAATCTTCGACGAATACTCGGGAGTGTACTTCTTGACCGCTGCGGCCAGCGCCTCAAAGCCCGTCGTGTGCTGCGCGATGAAGTCGCGATCGATCCAGCCACGCTCGATCATGACGTGCACCATTCCGTTAAATACGCCAATGTCGCCGCCGGAGCGCACCGGGATATACAGATCCGCGTTGCGGGCGATCGGGGTGAGTCGCGGATCGAGGATGATCAGCTTGGCGCCGTTCTCCCGCGCTTGCCAGAGATAGTCGGTGGTGATGGGAGCACATTCTGCTACATTAGCGCCGGCTGCGAGAATTACCTTTGCTTTGGGAATGTCGGACCAGGGATTCGCACTGCGATCAATGCCGAAGACCTTTTTAGACGCGGCGCCGGCCGAGACCATGCAGAGCCGGCCGTTGTAATCGATGTTTGCTGTGCGCAGCGCAACTCGCGCAAACTTGCCCATCAGGTAAGCTTTTTCGTTGGTTAACGAGGCGCCCGTCAACAACGCGAAGGCATCGTTGCCATAGGTTTGCTGAATTCTTTGGATCTCGCCGACCACCCGGCTGAGCGCGGCCTCCCAATTGATGGGTTCGAAGCCTCTGCCTTCTACACGCTGCAAGGGATGCTTGAGCCGATCAGGATGCTCGTCCTGCATGTAGCGTTTCACGCCTTTGGGACATAGCTTGCCCAAGTTGAAAGGAAAATCTTCCCACGGCTCCCAGCCCACAACTTTGTTATCGCGGACGCGCAACTGAATGCCGCACTGCTGTCCGCAAAAACAGCAGTGGGTCTTGACCATCCTGTCTTCTTCTTCGCTGGCAACCCATCCGCCCGCGGGCACGCGATTGAGCGTGGGACCGAATTGCTTTACCAACTCCGGAACTTCAACGGGAAGTTTCGCCATGAATCACAGCCCTTCGAATAGTTCGAGTTCAGCTTGCGGCGTTCGCCATAACGCATCCTGGGTGAGAGCCAGATTCTTGCGGCGACACTGCGGACACACATCCTGATAATGCTTTCCGTCCTGCATCTGGTAGCGAACGCTGAGCGCACGTTGGACTGCTTTCAAGTCATCCACTTGCAGTTGCGACGCGAACGGCTGCCCGCAGCGAGCGCACAGTGCCGGACCACTCTGCTCGCCGGCACGCTTATAGAAGTCGACGCCGAGTTGCGCAGGCCGCTGAAAGATATGGAAGAATTTCCCGAACGGCAGATAGAGCAATGTGAAGATCACGGTCACTGCGTGCAACTGCGACAGAAACACGTAATGCAGGCCGCGCATCAGGTGGGTGGACGCCGTAAGAAACAGCCCCGTGATTGAAATTGCGAACAGCAAGATCAGCGGCAGCAGGTCATTGGAAAACTGCTGCACGCTCATCGCGCCGCGATCGCGGCCGCGTCGCCACATCGCGACAAAAACCCCGATGAGCACCATCACGGCACAGATATCGAGGATGTTGAACGCCAAAGGCGCAATGAGGCTATCAAGCGGAAAACTGCCGACGTGAATGCCGAAAACGAAGGCGCGATAGATTTGCTGATTATCAGGAGCGGTTTCGAAGCGAATCCATCCGAACGACAATGGAAACGTAACAGCGGCCGCGATCAGGCACCCCCATGCCAGAAACCAGTGTGCCGTCCAGCGCGTTTTCGAGCGCTTCTCGATGAACCGCTGCAGCAGCACGTTGTTCCAGAAAATTCGGACAAGTCGCGCCAGGTTCGCCGGTAATTTTGTCGGCTGCAGGAAAATCTGCCAACCTCGAAACCAGTACAGCCGTGTCGGCGGCCGCCGCAACCACATCGCATACCGATAGCCAAGACCGAAGCCCGCAAACACCGTCGCTCCCGCATACGAAACCAACGCGGGATCAAAATCTCTAAGGCCCCGGCTACCAACCACGATGCCGCCGATGAGCCCGGCAGCGACGATCAGCCCCCATGCCAACGCGTGCGCCGTATCAGAACCGCGCGGGCAAAGATTGATTGGCTTGAGGGAATGCATAAATCAACAACCAGGTGCGACTGCCAGCTTGCGCATGGACGAAGCTCGTAGCAGAACCACCAGACAAACCAGGGCAAATCCACTTAGCAGGGCAAATCCCAGTGTAAACGATCCGGTCTGCTGTCGGATCACGCCCAATATCAGCGGAGGGAAAAAGCCACCCAGTCCTCCCGCGGCACCCACCAGTCCAGTTACTCCGCCCACGGATTTGGGGAAGTACTCCGGCACCAGCTTGAAGACTGCGCCATTGCCCAGCCCAATCGCAGCCGCCATCCCGAGCGCTCCGATGGTGAAGGTTGACATCAGAGGACAGGCCAGGAAGATCGCCATGACCGCCGTCGCGGGGAACACCCACGTCAGGATTGTGCGCCCGCTCACTTTGTCGGCCAGCATACCGCCGACCGGCCGCATTAAAGTTGCCAGCACCACAAAACCTGCGGTGCGGAAGCCCGCGTCCTGGGGTGTGAGCCTGAAGACCTCCGTGAGCAATGTTGGAAGGTAAACTGCCATGGCCACGAAGCCACCGAATGTCAAAAAGTAATAGAGGCTCAGGATCCAACTGCGGTTATCGCTCAAGGGACGGACGATCTCAGCGAGAGATTTGGCAGGCCCGCGGTTGGGTGCGTTGCGCGCCATCGCCACGAAGATCACCAGCCAGATGGAAAGCAACAAGCCAAACGTCCAGAACCCCCATTTGAAGCCAATCGCCGCTGCCAAAACCGGCGAGCCATAAGCTGCCAACGACTGACCGATATTGCCGGCGCCGTAAACTCCCAGGGCGAAACCCTGGCGCTCGGGCGGGTACCATCCATTGACGAACGCCACTCCCACCGAAAAGCTGGCCAGCGCTACACCGATAAAGAACCCATAGGTGAGCAGTTGCGCGTAGCTGCTGACGCCGCCCAACAGAAACGCCGGCACGATGGAGAACAACATCACCAAACTAAAGACGATGCGGCCACCGAAGCGATCGGTCAGAATTCCCAGAGGAATGCGGCCAAGCGAGCCCAGTAGCACGGGGATGGCGATTGCAACGCTCTTTTGCACCGGCGTCAGGGCCATGTGCTTGCTGATGATCGGCATCATCGCCGACATGGAACCGAAGACGGCAAAGCAAAGCGCGAATGCGCCCGTGCCGAGTACAAGTTGAAGTTTTGGACTAGAAGAAGAACGATGCTGCATCAACGGCTCCATTAGACCTTAGAGCATGGGAGCTTTCCCCATACTCTAGCACTTAGTCGTTACGGACAATTGAACTCGAAGGCAGAGGACGGGAAAATGACCAAAGTCACACCGGCACCGAAATCATTCGGGCACTCTGGGATCTTCTTTCCCTTCGTGACATGAACGACTGGGTTGCACGACTGGCAATGGAAATCGCCGGTCTCTCGTGCAGTTTCGCCCGCGTGAGCCAGCCACAATCCTCCTTTAGATTTGAGAAGATGCACGGCGGGCACGGATGGCCTCGTCGGCGATGGTCGCCGTGTCAATTCGGCAACCGGCAAATCTGATGCGCTCCGGGCGAAACTGCGTCTTGCTAGAGTGCGCGTCACGACGCGCGACTTTTCGGCACGATTCCCGCAGGCGCACCTGACCTGCACGCGTCGCTATAATAGGAAGTTCATGCCTGGCTTGGTTTACGCTGCGGTTGCGTACGTGCGCAGTCCAGTGGGAATTTTCGTCGAGGAGTTGCGCCGCGACCTCCATCCCGCGCATACCCACGCGGACGCGCACGTGACCATCCTGCCGCCGCGCACGCTCAGCGGCACCGAATCAGAAGCGATTGACTTGCTGTCGCAGGTCTGCCAATCGGCTGTCCCCTTCGAAGTCACCATGGGGGATGTCGAGACGTTCGTGCCGATCACGCCCACGGTCTTCCTGCGGGTCGCACGCGGCGCCTATCGCATGCGCGAGCTGCATGACAAACTGAATTGCGGAGCGCTGCATTGTGACGAGCCGTGGCCTTATATGCCGCACCTGACGATTGCCAAGATGGACAAGGTGGAGGAAGCCTGCAAGGTGGTGGAAATCGCTCGCGAGCGCTGGCGCAATTATTCCGGCTCGCGCTTCGTCCGCATGGCGTCGATCACCTTCGTCAAAGGCGTTGGCGAGCGCTGGATGGACCTGGCCCATGCGCCATTGGGCAGCGTAGCGGCCAGGTGAGCGTCAGGCCGCGTTCCTACTTCGCCAGCGACTTCAAAACCACCATGCTGCGTTCGTCGGCCGCGATCAGCTGATAAAAGCTTTTTACTTTCTCAGCCTGCTCCACGGGCACGCTCACCTCTTTGATTTCGTAGGTGCGGCTGTAGTGGATCGTGTCTCCCTGCACCTCGATTTTGGAGTGGTAGCTGGCAAACGCGTAATCAGCATTCGCGGGCGCGGGCACATCGTCCACCTGATATCCCGGAGGTATCGTGATATCGAAACTGTCGACATCCATGACGACACCGCCAAACTCAAATGGATACTGGCGCGGGTGCTTCGGCTTGGCGATCTCCCTGGTTTTCACACCGATCACGCGCGGACGAACCAGGATGAGACCGCCCGCGGTCTTGGCGTAATTTGGCGCTTCAAAGGAGTAATTGAAGGCGAACGGCAGGTCGGTCTGCTGGATGTTCGTAATTGTCGCTTTGATGATGTGGAAACTCGACAGGGAGCCTGCCAGAAGGCTCTCGATTGGCTTAATGCGATCGTGGTCATTACGTAGCTCGTCCAACTCTCTGCGCTCCCTCCACGCCCTATCGCCGATGCGCACCTCCGCCACTTCCCCCTTCAAAGTGCCGCTGGAATCGAGGGTCAGCTTGGCGGTGCGCTTGATGCCATTCATCTCCGGCGGCTGCGTCGGCAACTGATAAAGTTCGCCTCCGTCCGGCGTAACCAGCAGCCCCCAGCTGGCTTGCAGGTAGCTTCCGATTTCGCCGAAGGGCGTCAACTCATTCGTAGGATCGAAGAAGAGGAGCCTGCCATATTTCGGGTGCTGCACCACCGCAACCAGCGAGGAGTTGGTGACAGCGTCAGGCAAACGAACAGCAACAATCGCGTGGTTGAAGGCCCCAACGTATGCCGGCATGTCCGGATCAACGGCACCGCGCTGGGAGTTGATGATGACGTAATAGGATTCGACGCCAATCTCGCGCAGCATGGCGATGGTGAGAGTCGCTTTGTCTTTGCAATCGCCATAGCCATGGGTAAAAGTTTCGCTTGCGGCATGGGGCTGATAGCCTCCAATTCCAAGCTCGATTGCGACGTAGCGCACATTGTGCTGTACATATTCCGCGATGGCTTGCATCTTGCCCAATGTCGCTGTGGCGGAGGCAGTCAGAGTGGCGACTGTCTGTTTCAGGCCTGACGGCGCATCCAGGCGCGCCGATGTCAGATTGCGATACCATCCGCCCATTTGCGTCCAACTGGTAAATGCGTTGGCGGCAGATTCTCCAGGCGGAACAAAGTACAAGACCATTTGACCGGCGACACCCCGCACGGGCGGCATATCGACTTCCCTGCGGATTCCACTGACATCCGAAACCGACCATTGCCAGCGATTGTTACCGTTGTCGACGGGTTGAACCTGCGAGAAATTCGCCCACTTGCTCAGGTAAGTCCAGCCCGAGGGAAGTTCGAGCGTGTAGTGGGACTCCCGTACGGGAGCTTCGCCCTGAAAGTCCCAGACATCCTGCAGGATCAGGGGCTGTTCCTCAGTTTCGTATTCGTAGCCGACGATGTTGCCGGGCTCGGCCGCTGGTATATGGATTACGCGCGCCTTGACGTCAGTGAGCATTTCAGCGCCGGGTATGCCCGGAGCTGACATCTCTGCGGCTTCCTTGTCTTTGACGACGTAGTCTTTCCCGGTTTGCGGAATACACCAGGCGCGCAGAGCGAGGACCTTGCGGCGAGGCGTAATAAAAATCGCTACTTCCCCATAGCTGCGCCCGCCAGGCCTCAGGATTTTGTAGGCCCGCCTTACCGATGTCCTCAAATTACCGGAAGGTGCGATGCTAACATCCTTCTCGTCATAGAGCAGCACGGCATTGGTTTCTTCGTCGTGCGGGGGCAAGGGAACGTCAACCACTGCATGCATCCATTGCGGAGCTTCATCACTGGCGCGCGCAGCCGCAACGAAGAACCCAAAACAAGCAAGCGCCGCGACCGCAACTAGCGCTGTGCGGCTAATTGCTCGCCGTAGCAACTTGCGGCTCAACCATGACCTGGGCTTCATCTGCCGTCCTCACCATCTGAAAGAAACCTCGTAACACCGAATACTGTTGCACGGACACTATCAACACATTGAGCCGCAATGTCCGCGTAATGCGCAGGGTGCTCTTGTCCATTGCTGTCTTGAGACTATATGACACCGCGTCGCCACCTTGATTCTGTGGAGCCGGCAGGTTGCCGAATTTCCATCCGCTGGGAAGCTCGATTCGTATGTCGTCTATCTTCTGCATGGGAAATTCGAAGTAGACCGGGTAAATCCGGTTCGCATGTTCGAACAAACCTTTTTCCGGTGCGGCGAACAGTCCTATCGGGACGAGAACATGTTTCCCTGCACTGGACGCCCAGCCGGGAATCTTGATCTTGAATTCCGCGGTCATCTCCAGCGAAGAGCTGTTCCAGTCGGGCTGCTTCTCCAGTTCTATCTCGCCCCCAGCAGGAATATACTCTTTGACCAGGTGCTCGAGATATTCCTTGTGATGCTCGTCGTCTGCATGTCTCTCTTCAATTCGTTTGCGGATCGCCTCCAGACCTGAGTAGGTGACCGTAAGCTTTCCTGTCAAGTCACCATCGTCGGATAACTTGAGGTCGGCCTTACGTATGACTTGAGACAAAGAACTATCAGGCAGCGGGGTGCGGATCCAGGTTCCGCCCTCTTTGTCCAGGCGTAGTCCTTGCACTCCCGTCTCGTACCATGGCAAGAAGCCAAAGGGAGCAAAGGCAGACCCGGGGTCGCAATAGATATCCTTCCCATTCACCTTCACCAGCACTGCATTGGCGTCCAGCCGGGAAGCATCCATCTGACTGGGGTCGAAGAAATAGTGCTCACGGTCGGCCACCCAGACTCCATAAGCTTCAAAGCCTGCCGCGCGTACCAGCGCCAGGTAGAGCCAGGTCAACTGGCCGCCACTGCCATAGCCATTTTTCCAAATGTCCTCGACATTCTTAATTTCTTTCGGGTTTTCGCGCTTTGCTTCTGCTTCGGTCTTGTGAACTTCGTAAGAAGTATTTCGGAGCTGCTGCACGCGAGCGTAAATCTTCCTCAGCTTTACTTCCGGATCATCAGACGGAGAAACAATCTGAGCTACAGCCGACTGTAAAGAACTATACTTCCCAAGGAATGACTCGAGCTGCTCGTAACGCTTTTTATCTACCTGAGCCCAGAACTTATCTTTGTCGCGCTCCGGAGGCTCGAGGCTATAGATAAAGTCCACCCTTGACTTAAGTTCGTTCAGGGGCGGCATGTAATCTTCGGTCTGGAAGGCCGGAATATTGTGCGCCTCAAGCCGAATAACGTGATCGGGGCTTTCGGCGGGAGGATTCGTTCCCGGCGGCAAGCTGCTCCACGTCCAGCGAATAGAAACCTGCCCGTATCGCGGATTAAAGCCCTTCAACGAGAACTTGGCGTCGCGAGTGAACAGTTCTTCGCTAAGTATCCAGTGCGAATCAAAGATAAAATGCTCTGGAAGATCGTAGGTGTAGTAGTACTCAATAATACCGCCTACCTGAACATTAGGTAAGGTGAAGACCTTGGCGCGAAAATTAATACCTCGTGCCTTGACGATAGTCTTCTCAAATAGCTTGCCCTCAAAGTTCGTAATTGTACCGTCCGGGGCGATGGACCTGGCCCGAACGTTGGATAGGTCGCGAATGTCTTTGGCAAAAGGGATCTCGACATCGGCATACTTTCGGCCAGCCTCGGTGAGGATCTTGATGCGGACGTAATTGTCCTCGTGGCTGGTGCGTCCATTGTCGTCCCGATCGACTTCGCGGAAGAGAATGATGGCCGGGGCGCCGGGCGCGGCGGGATCGCTGGTCATCTTCAACTCTTCCTGGGAAACCGGCTGAAATCCAACGCCCGCTTTCACGTCGCGCGGGATGAGAATCAGAGCGGTGAGAATCGTCAACAGTCCAAACGAGATACGAAGACGGCGGCGAAACGGCATGGGAACTCCTTTGAGTCGGCAGTCGCAAACCGGGTCTGGCGGTGGGAGCGGCGCAATCGCTCTCTTGCAGTGGCTGGCCAAAGAGAGCGAGAGTGGTGAAACAGCAACACTCTACACCAGGTTGGCTTTTCGTCAAAAGGGAAACCGGACTGAGAGCGGATGCCACGGTCGCGGATTCCCGAATTGGGAAACACACCGAACCCCAGCCGAACTTTTCTGGGGAGCCGTGGAAGAGTTGCAAGCGCAAAGCCACAGGGTACCAGAGCTAAGATCCGGCAATAACCTTGAGCCCAGCCACGAATAAAACACCATTATTGGGCCAGTTATATGGCCTAAATAGGCTATTCAAAGGTTGCATAACCGACCTGAATAGCCCGTCTTGCAATTGCCGGATATCAACCCTAAGAAGATGATACCTACAGTACACTTTAATTTTGGAGCATTATGGCACAAGAAAGCTATTGACGTTCTCAATCATTATTGAGAAGATATTCTCACTAATAAACCCCAGCCCGCCCCTTCGGAGCTGATCTTGAGGACTAGTACGTATGTACCAACTAAGATTCCTCAGGGCCCAAAGGGAGGATGCTGGACAGTCCCTCCTCGAATTTGCCCTGTCAGCCACGGTTTTTGTTGTTGCGCTTTGCGCGGTGTTTGAGTTCGGGTTCATGTTTTTCTCCCAACTGACGCTGCAAAATGCCGTCCGCCAAGCCGGCCGATACGCCATTACCGGCAATTGCGGGACAGGCGGGTCTAACGGTTCGAACTGCTTCGTCAGTGGGCCGTCCGACCGCCTGAATCAAATCCTGCAAGTCGTTACCAATTATTCTTTCGGTCTTAAGCCGACCGTTTCCGTGACCTGTATTCAAGGAAGCTGTCCCAGCTATGCCGGCAGCGGCACCAACAATGCCGGCGGTCCGGGAGATACGGTACAAATAGCGGCTACGTACACATGGAAGCCCCTGATCTTCCCACAATACCTTAGTCCTTACACGTTCACCGTCAGTTCCACGTTCAGGAATGAAACTTTTGCGCCGCCATCCAGCTAGAGAGGACGCAATGAAAACTTTAATGCGGAATAAATCCGGGCAAGCATTACTAGAGACAGCGCTGGTAGTACCGGTGCTCGCGATTCTTTTTTTTGGCATTGTTGATTACAGCCGGGCTGTCTATGCCGCGGAGGTAATAGACAATTTGTCGGGAGAAGGTTCCAGCATGGCCTCACGTGCAACCGCGCTGCCAAGCACGGCTGCGGCCGTGATGACCGATTCCGATTTGAATATGAGCAGCTCAGGATGCGTGATTGTTACCTCCGTCACTGCCGGCACTAGCTCCGGTACTTATAAGGTTACGGGGCAAGCACAGTCCACCACGTGTAACTCAGCCACCAGCAAAATCGGCTGCTATCCGCCGCCAACGAGCTGCGGCTCGGCCACCATTCCCACTACCGTCCAAACCGTGCTGACGACCAGTCCTAGCTCCACCGTATACATTACCGAAGTATATTATAAATTCAGCCCCATCACTCCCATCGGCAGCTTACTGCACAATACCAACTTATTACCGTCGCAGCTATATAGCGTCAGTTACTATTAGAGATAAAGATATGCGAAAGACTTTTCTGCATCGAGAAGATGGCCAAATCATTATCTGGTTCGCGCTGGCTTTGCCATTGATGCTCCTGTTTACCGCCCTCGCGGTCGATATGGGGATAATCTACGTCACCAAAGCGAAACTCTCCAGCGCCGTCGATTCCGCTGTGCTTACCGGCATTAAGAATTATTCGCTGGGGACAACGTCGGCTCAGGCTTTGGCTACCGATATGTTTCAGGCGAATTTCGGCTCCAGCACGCCGGCACTTTCTTGGACCTGGTGCCCTCAAGCTTCCACATGCAGTGGTTCGACAGTGAGCCTGACGCTAACCGCCACCGCAAGCGTAAACACGGCCTTCATGGCCTATTTACACCCGTTCGCACATTGGAACGTGAGTGATACGGCCACATCCACGCGTAGCAACCTGATCATGACGATTGTTCTGGACCGCTCTGGCTCGATGTCGACCGACGGCGGCGGGACGGCGCTGCAATCCGCAGTTCCAACCTTCATTCAAAATTTCCAAGTAGGAACCGACAACATCGCAATGATTAGCTTTTCCAGCAACGCGACGGTAGACGTGCCCATGACCACGAATTTCCTGACACCGATTGATACTGCCGTTGCTGCTCTGAATTTTTCGGGCGGCACCTTCGGCACCGGCGCCGGGACAGCTTCTTCTTACAACACAAGCTATGGTCCTCCCATGTCAATGGCGGACCATCAGAACGACAGCGTCGCAACTCCAGCCGGGACCGCGTACACCAAGGTCGTAGTTTATTTCACGGATGGATTGATGAATACCATCCAGGACACCTTTACCTGTTCCCCTTCAATTCCCAACAGCGGGTTCTACAACTATGGAGGATATGACTCGGGCACTACCGTCGATTTCTTTAATCCTAGCGACAACGACCAGAGTACGAACGACTACAGCTCGAGCTACTCTGGGTCGAGCGTCGGAAGAGGCACTAACGGTTGTACTACTAGCGGCACCGATTACGGTACATGTGCCGGCAATCCTCCTTACAGCTCCAGCCAGCGTTGCCAGGGTGTGACCCAGTTCTACTCGCAGCAGAACCAGGCGTCGGAAAGCTTCACTCGCGCCAATGTCACCGCCGAGGCGCAATGGCGCGCTATTTACACCGCCAATGCCATGCGCTCCGAAAACCCCGTTCCTACGTACTTTTACGTTATTGGCTTGGGCAGCAGCGTCAGCGGAAGCACAGCCACGGAGGCATTCCTGTCAACCGTGGCGAACGATCCCAACGGTCCAGGCAATTACACAGGCGCGGTTTACAATTCAAGCCTGCCGGCGGGTTTGTTCCTGGTTGTGCCTGATTGCCCGTCTTCGACGTGCACTGCCGAACTGACGACAGCCTTCCAAACAATCGCGTCGAAAGTCCTGCTGCGCTTGTCGCAGTAATGGCGGGAGAATCCGGAGATTGAATCTTGGGGTGGGTGGTGGGATTCGAACCCACGACAGCCGGAGCCACAGTCCGGAGTTCTACCACTGAACTACACCCACCGCAGCAACGAAAATTATAGCATTTGATTCGGGGCGTTCTTGCAGCCGAGTCCGGGTAGTGGGCTGGTTTTCGGCGGCGTGAGCGCTTCGCGCGACCGTCCATCCGCTGTCGTTTCCTCTCGTCTTCGGTTCGCCTTGAGCTTCGAATTTGTATACTCATTCCAGACAATTTCCTGCCTGAGGAGCCGACAACGTGTCACGAAGTCGCAGTATTCTGCTGGCGGTGGCGATGTCAGTCGTCCTGCCGGTTTTTGCCAGTGCACAATTCCCTGTGCCGACAAATCGTACGGAAGAGGATACCCAACCCGCACAGACGAAGGAACTGGTCTCGCGGTATTGCCGCCTGGATTACGAGGGCGACCGGCTTGATCCGCAAGCGTGGGCGAAGTTTCAGCCGCTGGTCTGGTACAAATCGAACCCCGACTTCACCCAGATCGACGTGGTGGCGCGATACACCGTCGATGTGCCTCCGGCTTCCGATCATGGCAAGTACTCGGTGACGGTGCATTACCGGCTGCTGGGAGTTTACGACCTGAATACGGGATACCTGCGCGAGCCTGACGGATCGAACCAGAGCTTCGATTACCTGGTAACCACCGACAACACGGAATCGCGGATTGGCGATGCGGAGAATACGTCGCCGCATGTTTCACGGGCAGCCATGCTGAAATGGCTGAATGAGCAGTTCAATACCACGCAAGATAAGGCCGCCAAGGCGCGTTTGCAGGACGCGCTCAAGCAATTGCAAGCGCAATCGGGATCGCCCTTTGCAAAATGAGCGTTGCGAGAGAGATTGTTGTTCTCCAGCGAGATGACGGGCGCAGCGCGAGACGATCAGCGAGAGTTCGTCCACACGCTTCCTCCAAGCGGGCCTGACTTCCGTTGGCCGACTAATTCCCTGGCCTGTTTGATTTGGCTTCGCTGCGCGCGACAGCCAATCTTGTGCCGAGAATCAGGTTCTTCACGCGCTCCGACAGGTCGCGCGCATCGTCCTTCGGCATGTGGGATATGGAACGCACCGCACCTTCTCGGACATACAAGCCTAGATGCCTTATTGAGGGCGGGTTTTGGCCGGGCCGGAGTTGTAATTATTCGTTTAGCAGCAGAGGTGCGCGCGTGAGGGATGCTCAGTCCCGATTCAAAATGCTGTGGTCAGAAACGATAGCCTGATCTAGTGCGGAACGCCAGGTGCGATGAAGCTTGCGCCCTGCGTGGCGGTCGCCGGCGCCTTCACGGCAAAGAAATCGTGATCGTAGAGATTGCGGTACATGATACCGGCAAGTTCTGCGGCCTTGGGCCCAAAAGTTGGCCGTCCGCCCTCGAGGAAGACCACGGTGACAATGCGCCCGTACTGCGTGTTGGCGAACGAACCGAACCAGCCGAAGCGGGTGCCGTCCTTTGAGCAGGTCCCGGTCTTGCCGAGGATCGGCTCCTCGATGAAGTTGGTGCGCAACAGTCGCGCGGTTCCGTACTC
The DNA here is from genome assembly GCA_963821995.1 of uncultured Acidobacteriaceae bacterium. Taxonomy (GTDB): domain Bacteria; phylum Acidobacteriota; class Terriglobia; order Terriglobales; family Acidobacteriaceae; genus Bog-257. Next base: position 471,926 of record CAWGFZ010000002.1, read on the forward strand.
TACCGCGCCTGACATACCTTCCGAAATCTCGGGGATGAGAGGGCCGATGTCCAGCTTGCGCTTCGCCTTGGGAGTGAAGTTCGCAATCTCCTCGGGCGTGGTCGGGTGCTGGAGGTAGTAGAGCGTGCCGCCATTTGCGATGGCGCCCATGAGCGCAGCCAGTTGCAATGGAGTCAGCGAGATGCTTTCGCCGAACGAGCACATCTTGCCCACGCCGCCTAACCTGGCATCGAGCTCAGTGTCAGGAAAGCGTCCAAGCTGTTCGTTGGGAATATTCCAGCCGGCCAACTCGCCCAGTCCGAACTGGTGCGCGTAGTAGTTGACCTTTTCGAATCCCAGCTTGCGCCCAACCGCTTCAAAGTACGCGTTGTTGGAGTGCGCCAGCGCGGTGGTCAGGTCCATCTTCCAGTATCTCGTGAGCGGGACCTCGGTGTCCTTGGTGATGACGTTTTCGCTTAACGCGGCCAACGCCACGGCGACTTTGATAGTGGAGCAGGGTTGCGCTCCGGCCGACAGCGCGAGCTTCTGGTTGACCATCGCCAGAATGCGGCCGCTGTCGGGATCGACGGCCACGATGGTCCCGTTCATGTTGCCCAGAGCTTCCACCGCCGCCGCGCGGACAATGGGATCCTCGCCGGCCGTGATGTCGCCCTCGACCTGATCGTTGGCGAACGAGCTGGCATAGAAGCGCTCGTAATACCGATGCCGGTGCGAGACAACGACGTGGCTGGAGCGGTTGCGGCGAGCAACGGTCGCGCTGCTGTGCCGCAGGCGAGACATCTTCCGTTGCGCGGATGCAGACTCGGTCACGCGGTGCGACGATTTGCGCTTGTGAGTGACTGTGGGATGGGTGGAGATCGTCGCCGCCGAAGCCGCAAAGCAAGCTGATAGCACCAAGAAGGATAGGGCCGCAAATGGCGAACGCTTCAACATGGGAAATTCCCCAAAAGTTTTAATTGCGGTCATATCGGAACCGCTGGCCTGCTTCGTCGAACCTTCCTGGCCGTCCCAACGCTGACGGCTGCTACATACTAGGGACTTTCGTTCCGCAAATTCAACTGAAAACTGGCGTCTCAGCAACGAAAGTCGCACAGTTCGTCAACAGGGATGCCGGGGTTCTCAACTGATTTGCGCCGGGAGGCCGAGCGTGCGTTCGACGTAAACATTTCCACATCGGCCCCATTACTTACTTACCACAAATTCACACCGATGGAGCCGTAGCAATGCTGGTTCCACCTGGATTGATCTTGCGGCCGTGCAGTAAATGGACGGCGTTCCATTCCGGAGCGCGGAACAGGACGTGAACGGAGACGACCGGATGGACGTTTTTGGCCGTCGTGAGATGGCGCAATTTGGCGGGTCTGCGTGGTATCGGATTCCGGGAACTGATTTTTTCATGCAGCAACTTTCGTGGGAGTGCTGGGTTCGGGTGAGTACAACCCTGAGAATGGTCGTGTAACAACGGCTACCCCTCCGATGCGCAACTCGCCCCTGTTCATCGGAGGGGCTCTTTATTGCCGACAATTGTTCCGAGCCGGGGTCGCAAGTCGTGTCGCCGCTCCGCGGCTCAGTCGCCTTTATCACCTGCTTCCGGCGCTTGCGCGCCGGGCTAAACCCCATGCCGCCGCTGCGCGGCTAGTTTGCTCGGTTTTCGGGCAGTTTGTCGCATGGCAACATGCGCTTTCGCGGTTGCGACATCGTTCCTCAGCCCGGAATACAGCCGAACTGTGGCGCTCGCGCAAACGCGATAAAATTCCAACGCATCTACATTTGGCCTATATGAACAACTCTCCTCTAGTTTCCATTGTGATGGGCAGCGACTCCGACCTGGAGATCATGAATGAGGCCGCGAAGGCGCTCGTCGAGTTCGGAATTCCGCACGAGATCGACATCACCTCGGCGCACCGCTCGCCGGCGCGGACCAGCGGATATTCGCGCGGGTTGAAGGCGCGCGGCGTCAAGGTCGTGATCGCGGGCGCGGGTGGGGCAGCGCACCTGGCGGGAGTGATTGCCGCCGAGACTACGCTGCCGGTGATTGCCGTGCCGATTCCTTCTACCGCGTTGCTGGGCCTGGACTCGCTCTTGGCGATGGTGCAGATGCCGGCTGGAATTCCGGTAGCGACGGTTGCCATCGGCAAGCCCGGCGCAATGAATGCAGGGATTTTAGCCGCACAGATGATCGGACTGTATGACGGTGAGGTCGCGAAGAAGCTGGAAGCCTACAAAGAGAAGCTGGCGAAGGGAGTAGAGGCGAAATCGCGAAAGCTGAAGGAGAGCCACAAGCAGTAGAGACTGCGCGGTCACAGCATCTGCGTTCCCCAGAGATCATGGAGATGTAAAACACCCAGCAGGCTGCCGCTTTCATCAACGACCGGCAACGACGTGATCTTCTTCTGCTCCATGATGTCCAGCGCGGCGATGGCAAATAGTTCCGGTGCGACGACTTTCGGCGAGCGCGTCATGCACTGCCCGGCAGTCAGGTCGAATACCTCTTTGCCATGATGCTCGAGTAGCCGACGCAGGTCGCCATCGCTGATGAGCCCAACCAGCTTCCCGCCTTCCACCACAGTTGTCATGCCCAAGCCCTTACGCGACATCTCGTAGATTGCCTGCGCCATGGGAGTTTCCGGCGAGACGCGCGGCACCGCATCGCGGCTATGCATCAGCGACGAGACGCGAGCGAAGCGCTTGCCCAGCTTGCCTCCGGGATGGAGGTTGGCGAAATCTTCTTCCTTGAATCCGCGGCGCTCGGACAATGCCACTGCCAACGCGTCGCCGAGCGCGAGCATGGTGGTCGTTGATGCCGTGGGAGCCAGACCGAGCGAGCAGGCTTCGTGCGCGACCGAGCAATCCAGCGCAACATCGGCAGCCTGCGCGAGGCTTGAGATGCTTGGTGCCGCGTTCGACGCAGAGTGCAGCTCGTCGCACGTCATCGCGATGACCGGGACGCCCAGGCGCTTGACAGTTGCGAGCAGTTGCAGGATTTCGCCGGTTTCGCCGCTCGCAGAAAGTGCCAGGACGACATCGCCGCGCACTAACATGCCTAAGTCACCGTGCAGAGCTTCGGCAGGATGAAGGAACAGGGCGGGGCTGCCGGTCGAGTTAAGCGTGGCGGCGATCTTGCGAGCGATCAATCCGCTCTTGCCCATGCCGGTGACCACGATGCGACCGGCGCAACCGTAGAGCAGCTCAACCGCGCGGTTGAAGCTGGCCGCCATTGGACCAGCGAGACGATCTGCCAGCGCACGCAGGGCATCGGACTCAATACGGACAACACCCTCGCCGATATTTTTCACGTGGGCTGGAGCGGCAGGTTTCATTGTGCGGCCGCCCGGGATGCCGCAGCAGGCTGCAAACCGTGCGAATTGAAAACCAGCACCTGCTCCTGGTTTGGTCCGCCCATCACGGGAACGTCTTTACCGTTAAATGACATTTCGATAGCGCCGGCGTTGCCGGTGTAGAAAATCACCTGATCGACCGCCTTGATGGTCTTCACCTCAGGAGGACGGATGATGCCGCGGACTACGTACTTGCCATCGGCCTTGATGGAAACCCAGGCGTTGTCTTTGGCGCGGACGGTCAGTTCAAAGGGAGTGCCCGCTGGTTCCGTTGCCGATGTGCCCTGATCCCGAACCGGTGTTACGGCTGGCTGCGTGACATTGCTGCTGGCAGGTTTGCTCGGAGCGGCGCTTTGCGGCGCGGATGCCCGCCCGTCCTGTGGCATGACGGGTGCAGTCCTGGATACCGGTTTATTAGCCGCTGGAGCCTCGGCTGCTTGAGGCGGCGATTGTTTGGACGGAATGCCGGTGTCCGCCGCAGCCTTCTGTTTCTCCCGCTCAGACTCGTGCTGCAAATAAATTTTCCAGCCACCGATACCTCCGGCCGCTACCACCAGCAAAATCAGTACCGGCAACACCGGAAATCTGGATCGGGACGCGGGCTGGCTGGCATGGATGGAAGCATGTTGCTGCGCGATGCGGCGAGGATCGGGAGCAACATCGTTGGACGCCTCGAGGTATTCGGCTACCGCATCTTCCTCATTCATGCCGATGCACTTGGCGTAGGCGCGAACATACGCTTTGTTGAAGATTCCTCCCGGCAGCAGATCGAACTGCTCATCCTCGAGCGCCTGCAGTAAGCGCCTGCCGATCTTGGTGGTGGCGACGATCTCGTCCAGCGAGATACCCCGCATTTCGCGCTCGCGCCGGAGATGTTCGCCGAATGATCCCACGTTGCTACCTGCCCAAAAGCCTATGCGGACAAGCTTACGCTTTTCAGCCGAATCATAAGAAGTGGCCATATCACTGTCAAACGACACCGTTCTGCAGCGAGGCGAGGACCTGGGTGGCGCGAGCAATTTCCGATTGTGGGAAGCCGAGCATTGGGTTTTGTTGCTGAATTGAGAGCCGAGGAGACCAATTTCCGGTTAAGATAATGGAGAGAATAAGACCCCTTTCTGAGCTTCGCTCCGATCTTCATACAGCCCAGGTTCTTGGGTGAGTGGGTAAGTGTGTCGTCGCAGTAAGGGCAAATGCATGTCGTCGCCGATGACCAACCGGGACCAGCAATCCTACGAGTTGCAGATCTTTCATGATGTGGCCAAGGCGCTGACTTCGTCGCTCGATCTGGAAAAGGTGCTGCAAACCATCCTGGACAAGACGGCAGCCTACTTCAAGCCAACCACCTGGGCGCTGTTGATGCTCGATGAGAGCAGCGGAGAAACCTACTACACGGCCTCCGCCGGCGAGGGGTGGGACAGTATAAACGCGCTGAAGTTGAAGACGGGTGAGACGCTGGCGCGCTGGGTCATCAATGAAGCCAAGCCGCTGGTGATTCGAGACGTGAACGCCGATCCCAGAATCGACCCCGCGAGCAAGGATTACTCTTTCGCGGGGTCGTGCTCGGTGATCTGCGTGCCGGTACGCACCAGCGGCAAAAGCCTGGCGCTCATTCAACTGGTGAATCCCGACATGCAGATTTATCAGCGCGGCGAGATGCTGTTGCAGGCGCTGGCCGACTATGCCGCCATCGCCATCGAAAACGCGCGCGCGATGCAGCGCATTCAGGAGCTCAGCATCACTGACGATTGCACGGGGCTATACAATGCGCGCCATCTCGCAACCGTTCTCTCCGACGAAGTGCCGCGATCGCAACGTTTCGGCTACGAGTTCAGTGTGCTGTTCCTCGATCTCGACCATTTCAAGAACGTGAATGATGCCTATGGCCATCCTGCGGGCAGCAAGCTTCTCGGCCAGTTCGGAGGAATTCTGCGCACACACCTGCGCCTGGTGGATGCCGCCTTCCGTTACGGAGGAGATGAGTTCGTGGTCCTGCTGCCGCAAACGGACAAGCAAGCTGCGATCCTGGTAGCGCGGCGCCTGGTGGCAACGTTCCGGAATACGCGTTGGCTTCGCGAGGAGGGTTTATCCCTGCGGCTGACGGCCAGCATCGGCATTGCAAGTTATCCCCACGACGGCACGACTTCGCAGGCGATCGTGCAGCGCGCCGATGAGGTCATGTATCAGGTGAAACAATCGGGTCGCAACAACATTGCCGCCGCCGGGATGGGTGTCGTCGGATTAGGCGACGGCTTCGATCGGCGTTGATGAGGTTGAGGCTGCGCTGAACGGAAGGGCCGGAAACGCCGATTACGAACCCAAGGGTCTTACGAAGGTGGCGCCGTAAGTTGCGTCCTCGCGATACACGATCTGGATGAGGGAGCGGTCGTGGTCCAGCCGGTCTCCTGCTACCAGCAATTCGAGCAGAACAACTTCGCCGACCTGGAGCTCAGCGCAGCTCTCGAATGCCAAGCCGTTCTCGCTGAAATTGATGCAGGTGGCCGAGAACACCCGGACTCCGCCGGGCTCCTCGAAGGCGCTGATTCGTAGAGGAAGCTCCACGGGCACTCGGAACCACTGTCTCCGATCTTCGCAGGTTAGCCCAGCAGATTCGCTGCCAGATAACCACCGTTCCGTGTTGTTACCGAACCCCGTCCATTCCGCCATCTTCACCAGGAGCTCCTGAGCACCCGTCCACCTCTGCGGCGATCCAGAGATTCCTGAAGGCTGCGGCAGCGGTGAACCGACACTCATGTCCGCAGGCGGATGGCCCTCTCCCAAGTTAATCCGCCCGCGGACATCGTCTGTTTACTTGCTTCTTGCGTCGAGCGTCTTCATAGTAGTGTGCGATGGATTAGGATGGCTTCCACGAACATGCGGTTTTTCCTAAGTTCTTGCCGCGGGTTGGCCAATATGCCCAAGAAGTTCGAGGGTGGCGTAGGCGTGGTAGAGACGACCTTCAGAGCCTGCCCTGAGCGCAGCCGAAGGGTCGGCGTCTAAGCCCCCGCAACATTGAACCGGTCTCAGCGATCACGGTAATGATCGCTGAGTCCGGAATGTTTTACTATTCCTGGCAACGCGGCGCTAAAACGCTGCTCTACCCGTGCGCTGGACTACAACAAATTTGAAATTGCTCTTATGCAGTCCGTCTACTGCTTTGCGGGCACGGGTCGCCAGGTGTTCGGATTGGCGGGAGCGTCCGGATTGACGCCAAAGTCCCAGACATAGAGGTTCATCTCTTCCGGTGTCAGCATCTCGACAACGGCATATTCGCCAGGAGTCAAATCCTGGCTCGGCATCACCTTGATCCAATCGCCCGTTCCAAGCCTGGTGACCTCGGAGGGAACGAAGCTCAGCTGTTCGCTGGCCTTGCCCTTCAGGCTTACTTTCACGTTGCTGATCACGCGCACGTCTTTCTTCTCGATGGTGCGAACCAGGCGAAAACGGTCAGCCGGCGAGGCGCTGCCTTGCGGCCCGGTGTCGATATCGATATAGATTGTGGGGCGCGGGACGTGCGATTGAATCTGCGCGTGCTGGCCCTTGATCTCGAAATCCTGTTTGCCGGGGCCTCCGATGGCGCTACGCAGCACGCTTTTCTTACCCGCATTTTTATTCAGTTCGCTGCCGTTCTGGAGGATCTCCGCCAGTTCCGGCTTGCCCTGAAATTGGTCCAACAGGAAGACGCCGCCGCTGCCCGGCAGACGCACTTCGGGAGCCACCTCGGGCGAGTTCGCTTCTTCCTTCTCGTGCTCTTCTTTTTCCTCTGGCGTCTCGGCAATTTTGATTCGCACCTTGCCGCTGCCGAGAGCATCGTTGTATTTCTTCGTGGCGTCCCAATCGACCAGGCTAGACGGCAGGTCCTCCCACTCATAGCGTTCCGCGCTGAGGTAGTGAACGCGGTCGCCCTGCACTTCGTACTTCACCACCGCCTGATAGGAGCCGTCCTTAAGGACCAGACGCTGGGTGAACTGCTGCGCCTGAAGCTGGCGGTGAAGCACGGGAGCAGCGGCCGCGAGCACCAGCAGAAACACCAAGGCCGAACAAAGGCGGGTAAAACGCATCGGCAATAGTTTAGACCGGCTAGCGTTCGCGCGTGAGGACAAGCGGCTTCTGCCCGCCTTTGGTCAACGTCATGATCGAGCCGTTGGCCGAGAGCGTGTAGTGCAGCGTGCCGGCAGTGAGGCTGGCGTTGCAAACGAAGGGGCCATTCTGTGCCTGATGCGAAGCGCTTTCCAAAATCGTGATCTCGTCTTTGCCGAGGCTGATAGGAGAATCGACCTGCGAGAGCAGCGAATCGGCTCCCTTTGAGCAGGAGGCAATTTGCCGCACCGTGCCGCGATTGCTGTCGGCGCTGTTGTAGAACACCAGCCGGAGCTGGATGCGGCTGTCCTTCGTTTCCTGCACCGGAAGCAACCAGGTGCCATAGAAGCTCGTCGGCAGAATCGCCTCGCTGGCGGCGTCCTGGCGCGCCAGTTCCATAATGTCAGGATTGCCGCCGGGATTAGTGATGGTGACGTGAGCGCCCTCATCGGAGAACGAGTAGCTGAGCAGCGCTTCTTCAATGCTGACGCGGCATACCGAATTGCCTTCGCCCGCCTGCGAGTCGGAGGCGTTCTTCAGAATGCGAACGGTGTTCTCGGTGATTTCGATCGGCGAAACCGCACGCGCGATGACGGTGTGGTAATCGCCGGCGCAGATCCGGCTTACGATCATTTCATCCTTGCCGGTTGCGGGATTGTGGCGGAACTCGTGGCGAATGGAATCGGTGTTGGGATTGCCGAGCGGATAGGTGTACCACATCCCATAAAACTGTTGCGCCGGAGAAGGAACCTCCTGGCTGCTTGCCGACGGGAGTATGCACCCCGCCAGCATGCAGCAAAACATCGAAAGAGCCCACCTGTTCAAGTTTTCCTCCTGGAAAAACTAGAGCGCTTTCAGGGTTACCACAGACCCGCTCGTGCCAACCTTCAGAGCCTGCCCTGAGCGGAGCCGAAGGGTCGGCGTCTTAGCGCCGCTCTACCCGTGCATAGAATACGTCAACTTGAAATGGCTCTAAGCTAACATACCGCCGACGAGAAAGGCTCGGCACCAACGAAAAAGCCGGAGTTTGCGCTCCGGCTTTCGGCTTCCACAGGCGAGAAGGCGGACTAGATCTTGAACTTGCGGCGCGCGAAGCCGGCGACTGCGAGCACTCCGGCTCCGAACATGCTCAGCGTACCCGGCTCCGGAGTGGTTGAGGTTTCACTGAACTGATTGGTGATGATCGAAACCTCCGCCCCTCCGTTGGTGCCCGACTGCACCTGGAGACCTTCGGCAATTGAAACCAAGTTCACGCCCGAAAAATTCACCTGGTTATAGAGCTGCTGGCCACCACTGCTATCGTAAACGGACAAGGTGACGATGGTGCCGCCACTGCAAGCCGGCAGCATAGCGCCGAGGCAAGCGGTCTCATCCAGAGTGACCAGGCCCGTGCCGCTAAAGCCGACGCCGGCGATCGACAGGCTCAAATCGGTGATGGGCGAGACACTGGTCACGGAATAATCGAACGTCGACGTCTGTTCCAAAATTCCGGTGATGGTGTTGGCACTCCAACCGGCGGAGAACTGGAGTCCGGGATTGTTCGGGGTCGTAATCGGCGTTACGGCAATGCTGCCGGCCGGCATGGAGAATCCCGGCGGATTCGACGTGCCGGTATAGCCGAAGTTGGCATAGGTCTGGTCGTTGATGCCACAATTGAACCCGGAACCCAAGTACTGGTCATAGGTTGTCGATTGGCAATCACTGGCATAAGCGGCCAAGGCCGTAGCGAACACGACGAATAGCGCAACTGCAACCTTTTTCATAGTCCCCTCAGCCCCAAGGTGCTCAAAGTTGTCTCAGTCGGCTGCCTAAGTTATAGGCCAGAGCGAGGCAGCAGACGGAGTACAGTCTGGTTGTGCAATTGCCATTCCACGTTAGGAACATGATAAGTACTTTTATACTCAGTTGGTCGGTGACGATGCCAAGAATGACAGCAGCAAGATCTTGCGCACATAAGGGAAGTCACTTACTCCATTGCACTTACGTGGCTAACCATCAAAGTGGTACTAACATCTCATTTCTGGCAATTTGAAAGGCGCCGTTCCGCTAGGTTATTGCTGAACACTAACGCGGAGTTTTGGAAGTTACCCAGGTAGATCGCTTATACGATGGAGGTGTGGCTGGATGGGAATTGCTGAATTCCGCCCACAGCGAGGGAGTTGCGCGCCGCACGCTTGACGAGGTACATGGCGCGATCGGCAGTCGCATACAGCATATCAGCGTTCCGGCCATCGTCTGGATAGATTGCCACCCCGATGCTGACCCCGACACTGATCATTTTGCCTTCGACCAGGATTGGCTCCGCGAGGGCCGATTCCAGTGCCTGCAGCAAGACTCCAGCGCCATCGCTGCTGATCACGTGGCTGATGACTGTGAACTCGTCACCGCCGGAGCGCGCCAAGGTATCGCTGGCGCGAACACGACTGGAAAGCCGCGCAACGACCTTGCGCAAGGCAACATCTCCCATTCTGTGCCCAAAGGTATCGTTCACTTCTTTGAAGCGGTCGAGGTCGAGCACAAATACAGCTACCTTGCTTCCATTGCGGTCGGCCTGTGCCAAGGCCTGATCGAGGCGGTCTTCCAAGAGCCGCCGGTTCGGCAGTTCAGTGAGCGCGTCGTGGCAGGCTAGATACGTGCTGCGCGCGATCTGGTCCTCCAGCAGGGTGAGAATCATGCCTACGGCGACAAGGTATTTGGGGATGTTCCAGACTTCGGATTCAACCTTCGCCGAAGGCACAAAAAGTTCCAGCAAAACCGCGGTGGGAAAGACCGCGCCCCACAGGAAAAATCCGATTACGGCAGTGAGAACACCAGCGCTGTTGCGTGTGTGATGCCGCCAATAGAGAATTCCGGCGGCAAAATACAGGCTGGCAAGCAGAATGGTCATCCCTAAATCCGGCTTGCCGGTCGCAACCGCCCATGACATGACTGCGGTAACCAGCAGAATTGCCACCACCACGCCAGTGGCGTACGCGCGGCCTCGCTGGTTGTAACGCAGGAAGAACAGCAACGGAGCTAAAGCGCCAACCGCTACAAATCCGTAGTAATAGACTGGATTCGCAACTCCATAGATCAGGCCGTCGACATACGCCACGGACGGCAAACCGATGACCAGCGCCAATTCCAGTTGGCGGCGCCGGTTTGTAGCAATCGCGGAGACGGAAATCAGAAAGACAACGCCGGTCAGAATCAGTGCGTCCAGGCTTACCGCCTGGCTTAGCCGGCCCAATCCATCGCCCACTGCGACAGATTCAGCCACAAAGTGTAGCAGGACCAGAAACCAGCCAACCAGCCAAGTCTCCACCAGAAAACCGGTTGCTTTCCGCGAAATCGCCCAAAATACCAGAACAAGGATCGAAAGCGCGATCAGGTTCGGTAGAGTCTCGAAATGCATATGTACAGATTATTGCGCCTTGGCCAACCAGAGTATTACAGAATTTCACCAAAATATTAATCACAATTTGAACTCAGGTGGAGGGAAACTACAACTCTATGGGTGAGGCTGGGCGCACATTTTGGCGTCTGGCGGAGACCTGAGGCCCCATCCTGAGGCCCCATAAGGAGCTGATCAGTTTGCCAAATCGTCTCAGCGATCCTTGCATGGCCCAGAGACGCGGACATCGGGCTCGACCGACATGCCCGGACGCAACAGGCCATCCTTGTTGAAGTCCGGTTTCCCGTGGCCGTCGAAGTCGATGCGCACGGGGATACGCTGCACCACTTTCACATAGTTGCCGGTGGCGTTCTCCGGCGGCAACAGGCTGAACTTAGCTCCGGTTGCACCGCCGATGTTGGAAACGTGGGCGTCCCACTTGCGTCCGCCATAGGTATCCACTTTCACCTTCACGTACTGTCCCGGACACATGTGGGCAAGTTGCGTTTCCTTGAAGTTTGCCGTAGCCCAAACGTCGTTGAGTGGAACAATCGCCATTAGATCCTGGCCGATGGCGACATTCGATCCCACCTGCACGGAACGCTTTCCGACCACGCCATCGACTGGCGCAACAACCGTGGTGTAGGAAAGATTCAACTGCGCCTGATCGAGCGCGGCCTTGGAGCGCAGCGCTTGCGCGTCGGCAGAAGCGGCTTTCGCCTGTGTGGCTGCGACCGTTTTGGGAGTGATTTGCGCGTTTTTGATCTCAGCTTGCGCCTGCTCCACTCGTGATTGCGCCTGCTTCACCTGAGCATTTGCCGCCAGCAGTGAGGCTTGGCGGGCTTCGACCGTGGCGTTCGCGGCCGTGGCCGCCGCAATCGCCGCGTCGAACTGCTGTTGTGAGATCTCCTTCTTGCCAAGCAGTTGCTGATAGCGCAGCACATCGGTATTGAGCTTTTTCGCGTCGGCTTCGGCCTCTTGTATCTGCGCCTGGGCCGCTTCCGCTTCCTTCTGCGCGGCGGCCACTCCGGCCCTTGCCGATGCCATGTCTGCACTCGCTGAACGGATCTGGCTGACGGACCCTACGCTGGAAACCGGCACTCCATAGCGCGCCGCTTCGGCTTGCGCTTGTGCGTCCTGATAATCGGCGCGCGCACGCTCCAGCGCAACCTGGTAGTCGGTGGGATCGGTGACGACGAGCACATCGCCCTTACGAACAACCCAGCCATCATCGAAGTTCACCTTGATGACGTGGCCGCTGACGCGGGCGCTGATGGGATAAATGTGGCCGTCAATCTCCGCGTCATCGGTATCTTCCCACTGCCGGCTCTCCCACCAGAACCAGCCGATCAGCACAATCGCCACGATTGCTACCAGGAACACGATCGGCTTGGCGGCAGGATGCTTCTGGAAGAACCTGCGCCGGTCTTCCTCGGGATGGCGAGCTTCCGGGTCATGGTGCTCGTCATGGTTTTCCGGCGTTGTCTCAGCGCGTTCGATTTCGTTCGGCTCAGTTGTGGGTGGACTCATCTGTTCTCCACTGTGTTTGCAATTATGGCTGATGACCGGCAGCGGACGGAACGACGCCTCTGAGATGCTCCTGCGTGCTGACAGCATCCAACGCGGCCCGCGATTGTACCACCGGTGCCACCTGCACCGACCCGATGCCGCTCGCCGCATTCGGCGGTGGGTTGGGAGTGCTTTGTGGCGCCGGAGCCGGAGCATTGGGCTGCGTTCCCGGAGGCCCAGGCTCGACACTGCCAGGCTCCGACAAATACTGCTTCACCGCCTGCTCGGCATTACCGATGGCCCGCGCCAGCAGCACCTTTGCGATATTGAAGCCGTACAAGCTGGCGATGTACTGTTCGTTCGCCGATGCCAGTTGCTGCTGCGCCTGGATCACCTCGACGTTGTTGGTGACTCCGGCAGAAAAGCGGTCCTGCGATTGCTCCAGCGTCTGCTGCGCATAATCCAGCCCAATCTTGGCGACGTCGACCTGCTGCGCCGCGGCCTTGATGTCCAGCAGTGCGTCCTCGATGTCCTGCTCGATGGCGGCGCGGAGATTATCGACCTGCGCCTGCCGTTGTTTGAGCACCGAATCCGCCTGCTGCAGGTCGGCTTCGATTCTGCCGCCTTCGAAGATCGGAATGTTGAGGGTGGCTGCGGCCGTCCAGCTCGGCGACAGGGAATCAAGATGGTAGCCGAGCACACCGTAATCCACCGAGAAACCGATGTTTGGAACCCGTTGCTGCCATGCCGCATCCCGGCTGTACTGTGCAGCGCGCAGAGAGGCCAATGCTGCCTGGTAGTCGGGACGCGTGCGCAGTGCGAGCTCGAAGGCACTCTGCAGCTCCATCTCCGCGATGGGATGGTACGGCACGCGATTCACCAGCCGGAATTTCTGCTGCATTGGAAGACCAATAACGCGCGCCAGCGCGATGCGCTGTTTCTCCAAATCGTTTTGCGCCTGAATGAGCAGCGACTGCTGCGTCTGCAACTGTACCCGCGCCCGCAAGGTATCAATCTGCGGCGCAAGACCGGCATTTTCCTGATCTACCGCCAACTGATACAGCGCCTGGGCAGACTTCAGTTCGGCTTCCGTCGCGGTCACGCGCGACTCGTTGGCGATGGTGAGCAGATAATTGGCGCCCACCGCGAGTACGACCGTGTCACGCGCATCGCGGTAAGTGAACTGCGCGGCCTTTACGTCCTGTGAAGCAGCATGAAGATTGCTGATGGAATGCAGATCCAACGGTGTCCAGGTCCCGGCGGCCGCGAGCGTAGTCAGCCCGAAGTTAACCGCGCTCGGAAAACCCGGAAGGCTCAATCCAAACGCCTTCAGGTTCAGGCGCTCCGCCTGCTCGGAGAAGCTTCCATTCACTACCGGGAGCAGATCGCTTAGTGTGCGTAGCCGCGCCGCCCGCGTCTGTTCCGTCGCGCGGTCGCTCAAGTACAAGCCGAGGTTGTATTTCAGTGCACGATCCAGCGCGTCTTCCACCGTAAGGTCGATGACTTCTCCTGTCGCCTTGCCCTGTGGTATCGAGCCACTGAATGGGTCCTGGTTGCGCTGGATGACCTGCTCGGCCGAAGGCAAGGAGGTAAGATCCGGGCTCTGCGTTTGCGCCGATGCCACGCAACTGGACAAGATCACGATTGCGGAAAAACAAATCCGATGAAGGTGGCAGTCCCTCCAACCCAAGCTGCTTTTCGTTCGTTCCATGTTTCGTCGGATAAGTGCCTGCACTCCTGGTGCAAGGGCCATCAGAGTGTTCTTAGATGTTGGTGGGCAGAAGAAAGCCGCATGTTTCGACACACAATGATGCCCGCCAAGAAATGTTCAATTCCTAGCCGCTAATAATACCTGCCTCGCTGGTCGACGGACGCCCCATCAGGTCGCGGATAGCGTCCTGCACCGATTTGCCCTGCTGAAGAATGGCATGCATCTGCTCGGTAATCGGCATCTCCACGCCCGCCTGCCGCGCCAATCCCACCGCCGCATTCGTGGTGAGCACACCCTCGGCAACCATGCCGTGCATGCCTGCGATGATATCGGCCAGCTTGCGTCCGCGCCCCAGTTCAACGCCCACGGAGCGGTTACGCGAGAGCCCGCCGGTGCACGTAAGCACTAGATCGCCCAGACCGGCCAGTCCCGCCATCGTCGCAGGCTTCCCGCCGCAGGCGACCACCAGGCGTGTCATCTCGGCAAGACCGCGCGTGATCAGTGCGGCCACCGTGTTGTGTCCCAGATTTTGTCCGAACAGCACACCTGCCGCGATAGCGATGATGTTCTTGAGCGCGCCTCCGAGCTCGACCCCAACGACGTCGTCGTTGGTGTACACACGAAAACGCGGATCGCTGAACTCATGCTGAACCGTCACCGCAAGCTCCCGATCAGTTGACGCGATCGTGATTGCCGTCGGATCGCCCTTGGCGACTTCTTTTGCAAAACTCGGCCCGCTGAGCGCGCCAATGCGGGGACGGAATCCATCCGAGCCTTTACTCAGCACCTCGGCGATGACCGCAGTCATGCGCAACAGCGAATCATTTTCAATGCCTTTGGTTGCGCTGACGAACAGCATCTCCGGCCGCAGGTGCGGCCGCATGGCTTCAAAGACGCGTCGCGTGTGGTGCGACGGCATGACGCTGACCACGATCTCCGCGCCTCGCAGCGCCTCCTCGAAGTCATTGCTGCAGATGACGGTTTGCGGAACGGAAATTCCTGGCAGGAAGAGCTCGTTTACCCGCGTCGCCGTGATACTGTCGCGCACCTCGCGCTCGTGCGCCCACAGCCGCACCTGATGCGTTTTCTTGCGGCCCAGCACGATCGAGATTGCCGTGCCCCACGCCCCCGCGCCAATGACCGCAATCTCGCTCACGGTTACCTCAGCGGCTAAAAGCCGATTCCTTCTCTGGCCAGACTGCACCGCTAAAGCGGTTTCCACCCTTTCGGCAAAATCTCCAGCCGTCCTAACGCAAGCGGTTTTCCGTGCCCGCCAGAAGTCGCCGGATATTGTCTTTGTGGCGGAAGATGATCAACAGCGACGATGCAGCGATGAGCAACAGTATCGGCGCGGTGTTGCGCTCCGCCGGATTCAACCACCACACGCACAGCGGAAAAGCCGCGCCCGCAACGATGCTGCCCAGTGACACGTACCGTGTCAACGCCACGATCACAACAAACAGCACCAGCACGACCAGCATGGCGCGCGGCGCCAGTGCGACGAACGAACCCGCCGCCGCTGCTACTCCTTTGCCGCCCTTGAAACGCAGCCAGATCGTGAACATGTGCCCCAGAATGGCGACGAAGGCCGCCAGCGCCGCCAGCAGAAAAATCGTCTGGCTGCTCATGGTCTCTGAAGTACGGTCATAGAGGCTGACGGGAACCGGGCCTTCGAAGCGCTGCCTGCTCGCCATCCAGAACGCGAACATGACCGCGGCGTAGCCCTTCAGCGCATCCAGCAGCAGGGTGGCGATGGCCAGCCCCTTCGAGCCGGTGCGGGCAACGTTGGTCGCCCCGATGTTGCCGCTGCCCGTCTTGCGCACATCCACGCCGCGAAAGATGCGCACCAGCAGATAGCCGAAGGGTATCGACCCGAGAAGATACGAGACGACAACGATGATGAGAACAAGTTTGGCCAATAGCATTACCTAGGCGAATTGGTCACGCAAAATGTTTCGACGGGTAGAGCACGCCTTTGCAGGCTGCTGAAAAAGTCGGAACAGCAGATCCCTCGCGGGCTAACGCCGGCTCGGGACAACAAAAAGGAACGGCTCAGGCGCTGGCCTGAAGGCCAGCTCTACCCGAACAACGCACCACGACCAGTTTCTTAGCAGGCTGTGAAGGGCGTGCTCCACCAAACAAGCACCGCTCCCAACGCTGAACACATCCGCTATTCCAGCGCATAGCGCTCCAATTTCGTGTACTGCGCGCCCTTCGGCGACAGCTTGCTTTGGTAGAGGCAGAACTCGCGCGCCGTCATTGTACCGAAGTCCGATTGCGGAACGGTCTCGAGCTTCATGCGCAACCCGATCAGTCCGGCCGCAAAATGTTCTCCGCGAACCGGCCTGGGCCGGCCGCTGCCGGAGCGGGCCAGCGTCAGGTGCGGCTTGTAGGGACCGCGGTCGGGCTCAAACCCGAGCGGCTTCACTGCCGCGGTAATCGAGTTCGCCAATTGTTGCAGCGATTCGTCCGGCTCGATTCCCACCCAGAAGATGCGCGGCGACTTGGGCGTTGGGAAAAATCCGCTTCCCCGAAATGACAATGTCACTGGTGCATTCCTCACCTGCTGTAACGCGCCGCGAATGTCGTCAAGCTTTTCCGTTTCGCCCAGGAATTGAAGCGTCACATGAAAGCTCTCAGGACCGACCCAGCGCACATCGGGCGCGAGCGCCCGCATTTGCTCGCGAAACTCACGGATGCGCTGGCGAATCTCGGCGTCGATATCAAGCGCAATGAATAATCGCATAGCTCGGAACAAAAGGTGACTCGGAAGAAAAAACGTGGGTGCCCCATTCTGGCCTTCGTTTGGCCAGGGCGGGGCAGTCGAGACGGTTGCCGCCACTGCCCCGGCCTAGCCAAAAGATGGCTAGAACGGGGCACCCACAACTAATTTTTCGGTCTTCGGCTAGTTGCTAGTTGCTAATTGCTTCTTCTTCACATCAACATTCTCCGCACCATATCGAGAGCCTGCTGGCTCGCCCAGCGGCGCACGCGCTCGCGATCGCCAAAGAAGCGTCGCTGCACCACATCGTGTTTGTGACCGTTGGTCACGGCTACGTAAACCAGTCCCACAGGCTTTTCTTCGGTGCCGCCGCCGGGTCCGGCGATGCCAGTGACGCCCACGCCGATATCAGCATTGCACAGCTCGCGAATATTTTCCGCCAGCGCCAGCGCGACCTCCTTGCTGACCGCGCCGTGCGCTTCAATCATCAGCGGCGGAACGTCGGCAAACAGCGTCTTCAGCTCGTTGGAATACACCACCGCTCCGCCGAGAAATGAGCGCGAGCTGCCGGCAACCGACGTGATGCGCTCGGCGATCATCCCGCCGGTACACGATTCGGCGACCGCCAGCTTGGCATTACGCATCTGCAGGTAATAGCTGACGATCTCCTCCAGCGATTCCCCGTGCGCCGAGAAGACAGCGTCATCGAACTCGTCCTCCAATTCGCCGGCCAGCTTGTCCACCGCGGCTTGCGCTTCATCTCTGGTCGCAGCGGTCGCGCGCAGATGAAACTCCACTTGCCCCTGAGCGGCGAGCACCGTAGTCTCGACCTCAGGGTGCTTCTTGTAGATGGGAGCGGCGCGCCCATCGACGGCCGACTCGCCCATCATCGCGACTTTCAAGACGCGCGACGCCATTGCGGCCGGTGGCGCTTTCTCGCGCAGCAGAGGCGCGCATTCCGTGTCCCACATGGTGTGAACTTCGTGCGGAGGACCGGGAATGAGCGCGATGATTCGCGGCCTGCCTTCGAACTCCGTCTCCAGCCATTGTCCGGGCGCGGTGCCTTTAGCGTTCGGCAGCACGATCGCACCCTCGAGAATGTCCGCCTGCTGCGCGTTGTTTGGCGGCATCTGCAGGCGCCGCTCGGCAAAGCGCTTGTACATTTCCGCCAGCAGGTTATGATCGCGCTTCAATTCGATTCCCAGTGCCGCGGCGACCGCCTCGCGCGTCAGATCGTCCTGCGTCGGTCCGAGTCCGCCCATGAAGATAACGAGGTCCGCACGCGCGAGAGCAGTGCGCGCCGCGGAGATCAGGTGATCGAGATTGTCGCCAACTACGCTCTTGAAGGCGACGCTGATTCCCAGCTCGTTGAGCCGTTCGGTAAGAAAAAGGGAGTTCGTGTCCTGGCGGTACGGAGTCAGCATCTCCGAACCGATGGCGATGATTTCCGCGATCACCGACTCAGTCTAGCACCCGCAAATTGCTGACGGCTGAGGCTCGAAGGCACACGCACCAGCATCTTTTGGAGCTTCGACCAGTCCTTCGATGATCGCACCTGATTTATTCTGAGTTGTCATCAAGTCCCGTTGATATTCATGTTTCGCACGTTCCTCTTATTAGCCGGAATTCTCCTTTCGGCCAGCCTGGCTGTCGCTCAAGGCGGTCCGCCTTTTTACACCAACGATCCCGGAACTCCCGGTCCGCGCAACTGGGAGATCAACCTGGGATACATGCCGTTTCTCTACAGCAATCAGTCGGTGACGCACACTCCCGATGTGGATATCAACTTCGGAGTCGGCGAGCGCATCCAGCTCACCTACGAGAATGCCTGGCTGAGGGTTCACGACCTTCCCGTCGCGGCCAAATTCGGCCTCGGCCAGTCGAACTTCGGAGTCAAGTGGCGCTTCTATGATGCGGGCGAACACGGCTGGTCGGTCTCGACCTTCCCGCAAGGCTTCGTGAACAATCCCAATGATTCCGTGCGTCGCGGCATCACTCCGCAGAGCGACTCTTTCCTGCTACCGGTGGAGTTCTCCCGAAAGCTTGGCTGGGTCGATCTGAATTTCGAATTGGGCTATGACTTCGTGCACAACGGCCCAAGCGGCTGGCTGACCGGCCTCGTCGTCGGCCACGAGTTCACACCCAAGATGGAGCTCGACGCGGAATTCTATTCCCAGAACACCTACAATCCGTACGCGAGTCAGCCGACACTAGCGCTCGGCGGACGTTATCGTATCCATCGGCCCATCGTGCTGCTCTGGATGGCCGGACGCACGCCGGCCGCGCCTACTCCAAACCACCCCTACTTTGTGGGATATTTCGGACTGCAGTTCCTGCTGCCGCCGAAATCCTACGACGTCGACAATCCTTCTCCGCCGTCGCATCCCGATCCGTAGCTGCGCGGCGTATCTTCCTGCGACTGGTGAGTCAAGCACGTCGGCCGGCCATCTTCTCCAAGGCATTCCTGAACGAAAGCCTAGTTGGGCCTAGGCGGTCTAAGACTATGACGTGGCCCCAATGAAAAATATCCTTGTCGGGGAAGCTGCTAGTGTCCGCAGGGACGCTAATCATTCCCATGTAGTCTCCGAGGATTCCAACGAAGACAGTAAATCGTCCTGGTCCGGGAACTAGACCGATCAGCGAGTATGGCTCCACGGCACGACACATTACTCGGAAAATTTGCAGCTGCCCACTCTTGTCCGTCGAGAACCTGTCGTCCACTAGGGCCTCCATTTTGTAAATCGCCTCTCCGATCTCGGGCGGTCGATGGTTCATAATGTCCCTGAACTCTGGTGCTTAACGTCGCGCCTGAATAAATCTCCGTAAACAAAATAACCGGCGGACAAGGCGACCTTCGCAACGAACCTCAGTGCAATATCGGCGTCCAGATCTATCCGAATAGGTATAGTGCTGGGCCTATCCTCAGTGAGAAATCGCCTCTCCAAGGGTGACCAAAATTTGAGCCCTTCCCTTTGGCACAGAGAAACTTGCAAAGGCCGCCCTGTATCTGGGTGCCATGAGTTCTTCACGACAAAAATCGGCTCTTTGCCGCTATGTCCTCGTACGTCGTACCTATCACGTTTTGTTATGACCAGGAAGTCATTCGCTAATTTGCCGTCCACCTTGCTCCCCACCGTGGAGTTGAATTTGCTGCAAACTGGAATTTCGATTCGATCCATTCCTCCGAGAGCCAATGGGATGATGTGCTCAGGGGTAGTTTGGTCGAGGCTGAGTTCCTCATCGGTGTACGGACAGTAGATCAATCGGTTGCCTTCTCTCGAGTCACATCCCCCACGTAACCTCTTCCACCTGTTTCGTTATCTCCTCCGGCGGGGTGTCGGGCGGGAAGCGCATGGGTTTGCCGATTACTACCTTCAACTCTCCGGGACGCGCGATCCTGTGACCCTTCATCTTGATTTCCCACAGACCGTCAATCCGCAACGGGAGCACTGGAATATTCAGCCGCGAGGCTAGCAGGCCGAATCCCGAGCGAAACGGCACCGGCTTGCCGTCGAGCGTGCGCTGGCCTTCGGGATAGACGAGCACGCTGTATCCGCGATCGACACACTCGCCCGCATAGGCAAAGCTCTCGCGCACGCCGGAGCGTTGCGGCAGCGGAAAAACATTGAAGAGTGCCACAACGAGGTAGTATCCCACTTTGTAGGACAGCCGCAGAAACGGGTTCCAGTTTTGCGGCGGGCGCCACATCTCCCACAGCAACTCGCCGAGCATGCCGACGGCCAGCTTGCGGCGCAGGCGGGGCGGCAGCGCCATCAGCGCAAAGCCGACATCGATGTAGGTCACGTGATTGCAACTGATCAGCAACGGGCCGTCAACGCCGCGCAGGTTCTCGCGGCCAACGATCTTGGGGTGCGCCATGATCATGGTCGCCGGGCAGCTCAGCAGGTAGTAGATGAACTCGCGAATCCAGGTAATCGGCCAGCGCTGCGCCCATCGCGGATAGCGGTATCCGCCCAGCGGCCGCGCCTGCGGCTGGCGCAGCAGGCGCTCCAGATCGCCGACGGTGTTGACCTTGGTGAAGTCCGCCTGCTGCAAATCAACCTGGTAGCGGTCTTCGAGCGCGCTCATCAGCTCCACGCGGTCCATGGAATTGAGGTTGAGATCGCCGTCGAGCCGAGCATCCGGCGCGACCGCGCCTGCTTCGATCTTGCGCCCGGTGATTCGCGAAATGAGATCGCCGAGCGCGCTCTGCGATGCGCCGCCACCATCGCCCGCAGCGAAATGCTTTTCCGCCGCAGCCTGGATGACAGCCGTCTTCGGCTTCTGCGTGGGCGTGCGCGGGAAGTCCTCGCCGGGCCAGACCAGCCAGCGGCGGATCTGCTGGTAATCGGCGAGGTGCTGATTAGCGCGCTTCACGACGTCTTGCGGATCTTCGTGATTATTCGCCGTCCCCGAGTCCGGATTTTGGACTTGTCGGGTCATGGAATCTCGCAGCAGCAAAACCGCGCAAGCCTCGGCATTGCCCGCCTGCTCCAGCCCAACCACGACGCAGTCGCGAACTTCGGGCTGGGCGCGCAGCGCAGCCTCAAGGTCCTCGGGATAAACCTTCATACCCTCGCGGGTGACGATAACGTTCTTCTTCCGGCCTTTGAAGTAAAGATTCCCTTCGGCATCGAGCTCGCCGATGTCGCCGGTGTGAAACCAACCCTCCTGGTTGAGCACCGGCTTCAGTTCCCTGCCCTGCCAATATCCGGCGGCGACATTGGCGCCGCGCACCAGGATTTCGCCGCTGGGATCGAGCTTGATTTCGCGCCCCTCCAGCACCTTGCCGATGGAGTGGCGGCCGGTGTGGAAGGGATGATTGAGCGAGATGAGCGAGGTGGTCTCGGTGAGGCCGTAACCTTGAATCACCACAAAACTCAGCCGCCGCCAGAACTCTTCCGTGGCGGCATCCAGCGCCGCGCCGCCGGAGATGAAGGCCCAGAACTTCCAGCCGAAGCGATGGTGAATGCGGCGGAAGCGCCACCAGCGCTTTACGAAGTGCTCGTCCGTGGCGGCCGCGAACTGGCGCTGGAACCGTTCCTGCCGTCCCTCCAGTTCCAGGTCGCGGACGATTTTTTCCTGCAGCGACTCCAGCAATCGCGGCACCGCGACCATGACCGAGACACGCTCTTTCTTGATCACCTGCAGGACTTCGGCCGGGTTGAGACTGTCCTGAAAGATGACGGTTGCGGCCAGCAACTGCGGCAAGAAGATTCCCAGAAATTGTCCGAAGACGTGGCTGAGCGGCAGCAGGTTCAGGAAGCGCAGCGGATGAAAGATGCGCTCGTACTTGAGATACTTGCCGATCTCGCGCTCCAGCGGCTCCAGGTTGGCGAGAATGTTGCCGTGCGAGATGACCACGCCGCGCGGTTCGGCGGTGGTGCCGGAGGTGAAGACGATCTGGACGATGTCGTCGCGCGAGAGCTGCGGCGGCGTTATGGGCGCGTCGGAATGCGCCGAAACCACATCTCGCAAGTTTTCTAACGAAATTGATGGAATGCCGGGAACCTGATTCTGCGCCGAGCCGACGCACAGTTTCGCATCAACTTGCTCAGCCACACGTTGCGCAAAGTCCGGCAAGGAAATCCTGTCGATGGGAACGACGATGGCGCCGCGCAGCAGGCACCCGAAGAACGCCGCAACCCATTCGGCGCAGTTCTCGCCCCAGATCAGAATCTTGTCGTCTTTGCCGATGCCGCGGGACGCCAGTTCGCGCGCAAAGCGGTTGGCCGTCGACAAGACCTCGCCGTAGCTCCAGCGCTCGGTGCGATAGCCGCGCCGATGAACGTAGGCGGGCTCGCGCGCGTGCCGGCGAAAGTTGTCCAGATATTCCAGGATGGTGCTGCGGGGCATCGCTGAAAGTGTAACTGTTCCGCCGCGCGCGGAGCCCGCTGCGCTGCGCTTTGAATCAGGGACATTTCCCTTTGCAGGCATTAATTGGTAATTGCTAATCGCTAATTGCTAATTGCTGGTTGCATGCTGGTTGCTACTAAAGCGGCACGGGGATAACGCTATCAGGGGATTTGCTGCGCAACGGCGTGGTGGCAATATGCAGTCATCGCAACAGCAGTGAAACCGGCCACCGGCTAAGTTTTACGATGGCAAGCGAACGCAGATCATATTTCTCCTCATAGCATCCTGCGTGCGGTTTCTTCAGCAGACAGGCTAGGCCCAGCGACCTCCTCACTGGGCCTTTTGTGTTGCACGCGCCTGAATAAGCCGCTGAACGGTCCGTTTTGCGGTGTACTAAAGGGGCGCAGCTTTAACTGTGCCCGTTACTCATCTGTTTTCTTCTTGGTGGTCATCCCGAGCGCGGCCGCTGGTTTTGCGGCCGAGTCGAGGGACCTGCCGTCCGACGAACAACCGCAATGTTCGTCATGAGCGAACAGCAGGTCCTTCGACTTCGCGGCCGCCCGACCCGCAAGAAGCGGGTCGGCAAAGAACAAGCGGACGCTCCGCTCAGGATGACACATCGGAAAAGATCCGCGTTGGCACAACTCAAAAGCCGTGCCTACGAAAAGCGCTCTACGGAAGATTCTCTAGCAACCTATGAAATCGTGCTCTGACAGCAATCATTCAAGCTGAAATTTCTTGGGATCGTCCAACGCCGCGGCATCGTAGCCCGTGCCGCTGTGGAGACCGCAACCCGGGCCCTTGCCATCGCCGCAATTGTGTTCTAATGCTGATAAGAAGCGGCGAGCGCCACCGCTGCACACGGAGGGCAGGCATGGAAGAGCGCGACTTTTACGAGGAGCGGCAGGAAACCAAGCGGGCGACCCTCAACTGCCCCCACTGTCGTCAGTCTGCCGAGTACGATCTCGGTTGGTATGTGCGCACCAAACGCCGCCAGTTGCCGCCCCGCGCCGACGAGCGCGACCGCGCCCGCTTCGCCAAGGCGCGTTCCTACATGGTGCGCAGGGACGATCTTGTGGCCTGCAAAAACCCTCGCTGCCGCAAGCGCTTCGAAGTTACCGGAGTGCAGTCGGTCGCGTTCCTGGACGAGCAGGTACGGCCCGAGCGCGTGCAGTAAACTCCCGTAGCGCGCACATCCGATTCGCCGCGTTCACAGTGCGCGCCTCTTCTTCACTCTATAATCGGTCTGCATTCATGGTCTATGGTGCCCAACCCGCACGTCCTGGCGCACCCAGGAACGATTTCGAGAAAGGTGTGCATGGGTTAATGGCCCGGATCGATCGCTTCTGGCAGCGCGTGACTGAGGGCATGGCAGTCAGCGAGTTGTGGTCGCAGTTTCGCGTCGATGCGCGCTCCAGCTACCGGCTCTACTCACAGGAAGTCGACTCCACGCGCACGCCCGGCGTCGGCAGGGGCAAGCACTTCCTCAACGTGGTGGTGCAGTTCTTCTGGGCGTTTTTGGAGAAGCTCACGCCCGCCCGTCGCGTGCTGCTGCTCATCGCCATTGTGCTGATGCTAGGGCCAAGCGGCGAAGTCAATAGCGGCGGCAACGGCCACGCGCAGCTTCTTGTCCTCGACGGCCACTTCTGGGGCGCACTGCTGATGTTTGCGCTGCTGGTGATGGAGGTTGGCGATCGCGTGGTGATGAAGCGCGATCTGCAAATCGCCAAGGAAATTCAGGCGTGGCTGCTGCCCGCAGTTCCTCCTCAGATTCCGGGACTCGAGATCGCCTTTGCGACTCGCCCGGCGAACACCGTGGCCGGGGATTACTACGATGTCTTCGCGCGCCGCTATCCCGGCGGGCAGGACGACACGTATCTGGTCGCAATCGCCGACGTCGCAGGCAAAAGCATTCCCGCAGCCATGCTGATGGCGACCTTCCAGGCCAGCCTTAAGACGCTGTCCAGCACGTCCGGAACGCTGACAGAACTAGTGGGGCGGATCAATCGCTACGCGTGCAGCAACAGTCAGAACGGCCGGCGCTTCACCACGGCATTTCTCGCGGAGTACTCGCCGGCGACGCGCTTGCTGACCTATTTGAATGCAGGTCACAACGCTCCGATGCTGCGGCGGCAGGGCGGAGTCATCGAGCGTTTGCAGGTTGGCGGCGTGCCGCTCGGCATCATGGAGGATGCTCCTTACGAATCGGCCACGGTCACGCTGCAACCGGGAGATTGGCTGGTGATCTTCACCGACGGCGTGGTGGAAGCCGAGAACAACGCGCAGCAGGAATACGGTGAGGAACGCCTGGTTGCCATGCTCAATGCAGGCGTGATGCTGACGCCCACGGCACTGCTCAGCAGCATCATGATCGATCTCGACCGCTTCGCTGGCAACGCTCCCCAACATGACGACGTCACCTGCATGCTGCTGAAATGCGTGGCTGTCACAGCACCGGCAATTCCAACCGCATAGAATATTTGCCGTCGAGGCGAAGAGAATGCAGACAGCCGAAGTGGTCATCATCGGCGGCGGAATTGTTGGCGCCAGCATCGCGTGGCACCTGACGGAAGCCGGTTGCCGCAACGTGCTTATCGTCGAGCGCGAATCTCATCAGGGCAAGGGATCCACCGGCAAGAGCATGGGCGGCGTGCGCGCACAGTTCGCCACCAAGCCGAACATCCAGATGTCGCTGTACTCGATTCCGTTTTATGCCGCATTTGAAGAGCGGCTGGGACATCCCTCCGGCTATCGCGGCCAGGGCTACCTGTTCGTCGCGAGCAAGCCTGCACATCTGGAGTATCTCGAAACCAATCAGGCGCTGCAGAAGTCTCTGGGACTGAAGCAGGCGCGAATGCTCGCGCGCGATGAGATCGTGGCAATCGTTCCGCAACTGCGCTCCGACGACGTTCTGGGCGGAAGCTTTTGCCCCACCGACGGCTTCGTCGATCCCTACAGCGTGATGGTCGGCTTCACCGCGCGTGCCTGTGAGCAGGGCGCGACATTGTGGCGTTCGGCCGAAGTTACCGCGGTTCACCACAATGAAAACGGCATCACCGGCGTCGAGACAATGCGCGGCCCGGTCAGCACGCGGACGGTTGTGAATGCCGCCGGGCCATGGGCCGCGGGCGTGGCAGCGCTCGCCGGAGTGCAACTGCCGGTGGAACCGATGCGGCGCATGCTGATTCCTACGGAGCCGTTCGACGGCGTCTCGCATGAAGTGCCGATGGTGGTTGACATGTCCACGGGCTTCCATTTCCGGCCCGAGAGTCTGGGATTTCTGCTGGCGTGGAACGATCCCCAGGAGACGACGGGCTTCAAGATGGATTTCGAGCCGTCGTTCATCGAGAAGGTACTAACACTGGCGGCTGATCGTGTGCCCTGCTTCGAGAACTTGGCGGTCAATCCCAAGCGGGCCTGGGCTGGCCTGTACGAGATGTCGCCGGACCACCACGCGATTATCGGGCCTGTCGCGGAGCTGCCGGGCTTCTTCTGCGCCAACGGATTCAGCGGCCACGGCGCGATGCATGCGCCCGCTACGGGCAGGATGGTCGCCGACCTCATCCTTTACGGCAAAACCAGCGTCATTGATAATGTCGAAGTGCTCAGCCCTGCGCGTTTCGCCAAGGGCGAGTTGTTGCACGAAACAGCGGTGCTGTAGCAGGCTTGCTGAACAAGTCGGCGTGATACGTTGTTCGGGTAGAGCTGGCCGTCTGAGACTGCGTCGCGACCGGAAAAGAGATTTTGTGGCGGAACAAAATGCTCGAAAACCAAGGAACCCAGCCGCGCAGCGGCAACATTTGAGTTAGGCGTGGGCGTAAGCCCGCGTACAAGTGGGAAAAAGAGCGAGCCGCGGAGCGGCGGCACCAGGTCGCAACACAGGCTTTTCCGGCCAGCGTCTGAGCCGGCTCTACTCGGCGCGCAATCCGCTTCCGACTTTTTCAGCAGCCTGATAAGCTTCCGTGCTCGGCACAATATGCCCCAACCCCCAGGTTCCGTGGCCGACAAAACAGCCTCCTTCAAGAACGCTACACGAGTTCAGGTCAGCTTTGTTACGGCTGCCGAGAAACGGGTGCTGGCTTGGTTTGCCGCCCACATGCCGGCATGGGTTGGCTCCGACCACCTGACTCTGTTAGGCTTCTTGGCGCAGCTCATGGTGGGAGTGAGTTATGCCCTGTCGCGCTTCCACCCAGTCTGGCTGTTGTGGGCCATACTGTTTCTCGCGATAAACTGGTTCGGCGACAGCCTTGATGGGACACTCGCGCGCTTTCGCAATCGCCAGCGGCCGCGCTATGGGTTCTATCTCGATCACATAATCGACGCAGTTGGTTCGACGGTGTTGATGGCAGGATTGGCGCTGTCAGGCTACATGACGCCGATTGTTGCGCTCGCTTTGCTGGTCGCTTTTCTGTCGCTGGCGATTGAGGTTTACCTGGCGACGTACACGCTGGGAAGCTTTCATCTTTCGTTTTTCAATCTTGGGCCGACCGAGATTCGGATCATCCTGGCGGCCGGAAATATTGCGCTGTACGTGCGCGGGCCATGGGCGCACATCGCGGGACAAAAGTACCTGCTGTTCGACGTTGGAGCCGTAATTGCAATCATCGGGATGGCTATCATGTTCCTTTACGCTGCCGTGACGCACACCGTGCAACTCTATCGCGAAGAGCGTCTTCCGTGACCTTCAAAACCTCAACAGAACGCTGGGCTTGCCTGTTGCGGCGGCTGCTGAAGTTCCACATGGTGGGCGCCATCGGGATCGGCGCGCAACTGTGCTTCCTTTTTCTCTTCAAAACGGTATTCCATTTCAACTATCTGCTGGCGACGGCACTCGCCGTCGAGGGCGCGGTGCTACACAACTTCCTCTGGCATGAGCACTTCACCTGGGCGGACCGGCGGGAAGGCCATTCGGGATTCTTCGGCCGCTTGCTGCGCTTCAATTTCACGACGGGAATGATCGCTATCGTCGGCAACTTGCTCCTCATGCGACTTCTGGTCGGCACGCTGCACCTGCAGTACATGCTCTCCAACCTGTTCGCCATCGGCAGTTGCTCGCTGGCCAACTTCTGGGCCACCGACCGCATGGTCTTCCAGCCCGAATGGACGTCAAAGGACAGCAATTAGCAGTCAGCAGTCAGCAATCAGCAGTCAGCAATCAGCAGTCAGCCATTGGCAGTTAGCGATTGCCGCACGTGATCCAGCTGTCTTAAGAAACATTCTCGTTTCGTGCGAGGGCGCGACCTTCTGAGTCTGCGTGACAAAAGCAACTTTGTTCCTCCGCGTTGGACTGTGATCCACGAAAATTGAACCCCGCGGGGGTGAAACTGCAATTAGCCCAGGGCGGAAGCCGCGGGGAAGCTGGTTATGTGCACTCCGAGCCGGCTTCAGCCGGCGACACTCCGGTATGTTTACCTTTGGTGCGGATAATTTCTATGCATCACCTCGCCGGGAACAAAAACTTCAACATCGGCGCGACTCTCGCGGCCCAGGCGAACTCGGTGTGCTCGGCGCCGGGGACTTCGAGATAGGAAAGATCCTGGCCTGGCGTCCATCCCTTCTTCACCAGCATCCTGTTTAGCTCGTGGGCGTCGGTGAGTGCGCGGCGACCTTCGTTGGTTCCTATATCGAGCCAAATTTTGAGATTGGATTTGCGCTTGATCTGCGCCACGGTTTTCAGGATCGCGCGGCTGCGCCACCACAGCGAGGGAGACATCACGGCCAGCTTGCTGAAGAGCCAGGTGTAGCGTAGTCCGAGATAGAGCGTCACCAGCCCGCCCAGCGACGAGCCGCCGAGGCCGCAGTTGGCCTCACCGGGAAGCGTGCGATACGCGCGATCGACGAACGGCTTCAGCTCCTCGACCAGCATCTGGCCATAGACGTCGGCTTGCCCGCCGCCCAAGCGTTTGTCCTCCACCGGCGTGTATTCGTCGATGCGATGCTCGCCCCTGTTGTAGACGCCGACAATGATCAGTGGTTCGATCTCGCCGGCGGCGATCAACGCGTCAGCGGTCTCGCCCATGCGCCAGTGATTGCCTTTGACGAACGAGGTCTCAGGATCGAAGAGATTCTGCCCGTCCTGCATGTAGAGCACGGGGAAGCGGCGGTCAGGCTGCTCATCATACATCGGCGGCAGATAGACGATGAAGTCGTGCTTCTCCTCCTCAAGCTTGGAGACAAATTGCGGATGCAGACGCAGGCGGGATTTGAGGTCGCCCGCGACAGCGGCAGGGATATCGGGCATGTCGGTTGTGATCGGCATTCTCAGTGTATTGGAAATGTAAGGTATGCCGGTGCTGCGGCTCAAGAGTTAGATGTGTCCGAAGCCGAGGTGAAGATGTGTGAACCCATCATCTTGTAGAATTGGGGTTTTCCTCGAGCATTGCGAGCGGAAGTGTGGCGGACTGAAGAGGCCGCCGTCAGAGGCATACACAACGTGAATCGTGAATTCCACCGTTGGTGGTCGCGCGACCTGCAACGCGATATGGAACTACTTGTCTTCGGGCACGACGGCCCGAAGGTCCTCGTCTTTCCCACGTCCATGGGACGCTTCTTCGAATATGAAGATAACAAGATGATCGACGCGCTTGCCGACCGGCTCGACTCCGGCCGGCTGCAAATTTATTGTGTTGACAGCGTAGATCTGGAGAGCTGGTACAACAAATCCGCGCACCCGTACTGGCGCGTGCAGCGCCATCTCGCCTACGAGCGCTACCTCCTCAACGACGTTCTCCCGCTGATGTGGAACAAGAATTGGAATCCGCGCACCATCGTCACCGGATGCAGCTTCGGCGCCTATCATGCGCTGAACTTCGCTTTCCGGCATCCCGACAAGGTCACCGAGTGCGTCACCATGGGCGGGTCATTCGACATTAAGCGCTTCCTCAACGGCTGGTATAGCGAAGACGCGTACTTCAACAATCCTCCCGATTACCTGGCCAAATGCACCGATGGATGGCGCTACAACCACATGCGCACCGTGCTCTCGACCGGCGAATGGGACATGTGCTGGAACGACAACGAGCGCATGGCGGGCATCATGCGCGGGAGCGGCATTCGGCACGAGCTGTACGTGTGGGGCGATCGCAGCTATCACGATTGGCCGTGGTGGCGGCCCATGGCCCGCGCCTACCTGGCGTAAGTTTCGAGCTTGCGCAACCCGAATGGGCGTGCCGGCTCATCCACCTTCGCAATCTCCCAGACAGCGCTGAATCAGCTTATTCGCAGCGTAACGCCGTCATGGGATCGACCTTGGCTGCGCGCCTCGCCGGCAGGAATGCCGCCAGCAAGCCCACCCCGATCAGAACTGCGGTGACCAGCGTAAGCACTTCCGGGTCGCCATTGTGGACACCGAACAGCAAGCTGGAGAGCCCGCGCGCAACCGCCAGCGAAACCGCGACTCCGGCGATGATCGCCAGGATCACTGTTTGCAGTGCCGAGCGCAGCACCATCCACTGCACCACTCCTGCTTGCGCGCCAAGAGCCATGCGAATGCCGATCTCGTGCGTGCGCTGGCTGACGGAGAACGAAATCACTCCGTAGATGCCGACCGCGGCCAGCAGGAGCGCCAAAGCTGAAAAAAGTCCCAGCAGCAACATGGAGAATCGCCGGTTAGAGACGGAGTCGTCCAACTCTTCGTCCATGGTGTTGATGGAAGAGACGGCAACCCCGGGATCGACCTCGTGCAGCTTCTGCTTCACCGCCTCAGCCAGGCTGAGGGGTGCGACTTCGGTGCGGCAGAGCAGCGCTTCAAAAGGAATAATCGGGGAGTGAAAGGCGTCCACTGGCTGGGCATAAGGAATGAAGAGCTGCTCGTGCGGCGCGGCATTCAGCCCATCGTTCTTGATGGAGCCGACAACCCCAACGACCGTCCGCGTGGCAGGATTGCCCAAGGGAAAATACACGTGCTTGCCGATCGGGTCTTGGTGAGGCCAATGGCGGCGGGCAAAGGTCGCGTTGATAATCGCGACTTTCTCCGATTGCTGGTTATCAGCTTCGGAGAAGTAGCGGCCCGCCAGCAGTGGCACGTCCAGCGTCTGGAAGTATCTCGGGCTCACCCAGGCCATGTAAACCAGCGGGAAATGGCCGGGCGCAGGACGAGCTTCGCCTTCGGCCCAAAACCATGTTCCCCAGTCGTCTCCGTCAAGCGGCAGGGAGCGCGCGACGCCGACGCTCTTTACGCCTGGAATGGTCGCCACCTGCTCGATGGCGCGCCGCGAGAAGACTAGCTTATCGATGTCGCTATGATATGAACCGTGCGGGAGCGAGATTCCGACCAGGAGCAGTTTATGCGGATTGAAACCGGGATCGACGCCGCGCAACAGGCTGAAGCTTTTAATCAGCAGACCGGCGGCGACCAGCAACACCACCGACAGGGTCACCTCCGCGAACATCAGCGCAACCCGCAGGCGTGTGTGCCTGCGCCCACCGGTAAAAGTTCCGCCATCGCGCAAGTCGGCAACCGGCGAGGGTTGCGCCGAACGCAGCGCCGGCAGCAGTCCAAAGATGGTTCCCGCCAGCACCGAAATACCAAGTGTGAACCACAGGACGGTCGAGTCGAGGGCTGCTCCCGTGCGCGGCAGGCGATCGCCACCCATGCTCAAAATCAGTCCAAAGGTCGCACGCGCCAGCAACAACCCTGCCGCGCCGCCGATCAGCGACAGCAGAATGCTCTCGGTCAACAACTGGCGGACGATGCGACCCAGCGACGCGCCCAGCGCATGTCGAATCGCCATCTCGCGCTGCCGCGCCGTGGCCCGCGCCAGCAGCAGGTTCGCCACGTTGACGCACGCAATCAGGAGAACGAACCCTACCGCCGACAGCAGCACCAGTAGCGCAGTCCTGGTCTGGCCGACTATCCGGTTATAAAGCGGAGCAGCAACAAAGGTCACCAGAGCATTGGAAGCCGGATATTGCTGCTTCAGGCGGGAGGCGATCGCATCCAGTTCCGCCCGCGCCGCTTATATCGTTACACCGGGCCTAAGCCGGGCGATGCCGTACATTCCCCAATGGTCGGCACGCACCCGCGGATAAGGCCAAGCGCCACTTGGCAGCCACACTGCACCTCCGCGCGGGAACCAAAAGCTGCTGGGCAAAACGCCGGCGACCGTGAACGGTCTGCCGTCGATAGTAATGGCGCGGCCGACCACATTAGGATCGCTCGCAAACCGCGATTGCCAGAACGAATATGTGATCAGCGCGGTGTGCCCGGCGCCGGCTACATCATCGGCTGCGGAGAATGCGTTGCCCAGGATGGGATGAACGCCGAGCGCCGGAAGCACACCATGACTTGTGTAGGTAATTCTGATCCGCTCGCCCCGGCCCTCATGTCCATAGACGCTGCCGGTGGAAAAGTACCATCCGAAGTTTTCAAAAGAATGCGCTTGCCGCTCAACGTCCTCGGCATCGGGAACCGAGAACCCCGCGTCATTCGCCAGTTGTGGTTGGGCCTCATTGATAAACAGCAGGCGATTCGGCTCCGGATAGGGTAACGGACGCAGAAGCACCGCGTTCACCAGGCTGAAGATGGCCGTGTTTGCGCCAATGCCGAGAGCGAGCGTCAGCACGGCCACCAGAGTGAAACCTGGGCTCTTCCACAGGCTGCGGAATGCGAAGCGCAGGTCTTTCAGCAAAGCATCCATGGGCTGTGAGTTCCATGAGCAAGCGCGCAGCCAAGCTGCGGCGCACTAACCTCCACAGTCACAATAGGTTGTGACTTATGGACCGAGCCAGTGTTCGCGCCAATGTCCGCTGCTGGTGTGACCTGTCCGAAATTGGACTGGAACGCGAGGGCGGAGCCTGCTTCAGCGTGGCATCATCCTGATTAAGCCTCGGTTTTGAAAGGGCACGGCTTCACAGGCCGCTGAAAAGCTCCGTTTCCGAAAGCTTTGTGTCAGGGCACGACCCTTCCACAGGCTCAGGGGCAGGCTCTTGGTCGTGCCGATAAGCCCTTTATATTTGTCATCACGAGCCGACTTTAGTCGCCGAGGGATCTGCTTTCCGAGTTTTTCAGCGGCCTCTTCAGCCGTGTCACAAGTGAACCAAGAATGAGCACGCTCTTTAGCCCCTGAGGGATCATCAGCGACTTATTCGGAGTTTCCCTAAAAGACATCAAGGAAACCGTTGGAGCCGAGGGGTTATCGGACCTGGGTGCGCGCGTCTTGCGGCGCGTTCGGATTCATTGGCCGGAGGATCAGCAGCCTGGACTTGCCTTCGCTTCCGCCGGGGACAAGCACCAGTTGCTTCGCCGGATCGTAGGCCACCGAGTGGCCCTTGACCTCGGCGGCAATCTTCTCCTTCAGGCTGAGCCGGCCATTTGCATTCATCACCAGCAGCCAGCCTTCGCTGGCGGCGTAGAGCGTTTGCGAGTCGGGATCGAGCCAAAGGGCGTCCACGCCCTCGGGCGCCTCGACGCGAGAGATCTCTGCGCCGGTATCGGCATTGATGGCCAGCACGGCTCCTCGCACTGAAACGTACAGCTCCCGATGCTGGGGATCGTAATCCAGCCCGGTCGGCTGCGAGCCGTTCAGTCCGAAGCGCTTGACGATCTTCAGTTGAGGATCCAGCGCGACCACCTCATGCAGATCCTGCACGGTGGCGAAGATAAGGTTCCGGGCAGTGTCGAGGACGAGCGTGCGCGGCGGGCCACCGACTTCGGCCCTCGCGACGTCCTGCTTGGTATGCAGATCGAGCAGCGAGACTGTTCCGGTAGCTGGGTCAGCCCAGCACAGATTGTTCCCGACCAGCAGGAGCCCGTCTGGCGAGCTGGGCAGCGCGATGGAGTCGAGCACCTTCCAGCCGTCGCTGGAGACCACCACAATCGAGTTGCTGCCGTGATCGGAGATGTAAACTCGGCCCGCCGCATCGTCGAAGACCACCGCGCGCGGCGATTGCAGGCCTACGATCTGCGCGATTACGCGGCGGCGCACCGGATCGAAGACATCGACGGCAGATGCGCCGGGATGCGCCAGCAGCAACATTCCATTGGCGAAACCAAGTCCGGCAAAGCCCGGCGGTCCGGGGATGTTGATCATGCCAACCTGGCGGAGATCAGAGGCAGCAGCAGTACAGAAGCTGGCAAGTAGCACTACGGGCAGGATGAAGTGAAGGAGACGCATCGATGGTCGCGAAGGGTGAGATGCGCGCGCGAGATGGTATGGCTGCTTGCGTCACCCACTCATTCCAAAGGCAGGAATAAGTGGGCACCCTGGTCACGGCTGCTTACGCCGGCACGCTCGCGGCCTCGATTTCCTCAAGTATCGCGACCGCGGCCTTTGCCGGATCGGGAGCATCGAGGATGGGCCGGCCAATGACGAGGTGGGTCGCCCCAGCGGCGATGGCGTCGCGCGGCGTGACCACTCGAGCCTGGTCGCCTGCGGCTGAACCGGCAGGACGGACCCCAGGCGTGACGATGGCGAAGCCCTCGCCAAGTTCGCGCCGCAATTCACGAACCTCTTTGGCCGACGAAACCAGTCCTCCGCAACCTGCCGCACGGGCGAGCGCTCCCAGCCGCAACGCCTGGCTGAGGACATCGCCACAGAAGCCGACTTCCTGGAGATCAGCGTCGGAGAAGCTGGTGAGGACGGTTACCGCGAGCACGAGCGGCTTGGAGCCGGACTGTGCTGCGGCTTCAACGGCGGACTTCAGCATTTTGCTGCCGCCCGAAGCATGCACAGTCAACATGCTGACACCCAACTCGGCTGCCGCGCGCACAGCGCCAGCGACCGTATTGGGGATGTCGTGGAACTTTAGATCCAGAAAAACCTTACGGCCCGACGCAACCAGCTCGCGCACGAACTGCGGGCCTTCAGCCGTGAACAGCTGCTTGCCGATCTTATATGTGGTTGCAGCCTCGCCAATGGACTGGACGACACGGCGGGCCTGGGTGGCGCCGGGGACGTCAAGCGCCACGATGAGCCGATCTCTGGATGGTGCCAGCACCGGCTCCCAGTTTACCGCAGTTGAAGCAGCGAGTTATTGTGGGCCGAGGTTCTCCGCCACCTCCTCGGGGGTTTGGAGAACATCGAGGCGTACACGATCCACGCCACTCATGGCGAGCATCTTGGCTGCGCCGTAGGACAGGTCAATGATCCGGCCGCGGGCGACGGGTCCGCGATCGTTAATGCGGACGACGACCGAGCGATCAGTCTTCAGATCTGTGACCTTGACCCAGGATCCCAGCGGTAGAGTCCGGTGGGCTGCGGTGAATTGATACATGTCGTACGGCTCGCCACTGGCGGTCTTATGCCACTGGAAAATGCGTCCGTACCACGAGGCCTTCCCGACCTGTGCCTTTCCGGTGCGGGTTGGCTTAGCTTCCTGAGTCTGTCCTGGGGTCCCTTTTCGCGAATCCGGTGTGCTATTACCGGGTGCCGCACCCAGCGCGGTGGCGAACAGCAATGTCGCCGCAACCGGGCTTAGTACTCGTAACATTTAGACACCTCTCATCGTTTAAGTTGGTCCTCCTGACAGGATGTATGTAAGTCTATTGACCGCAAGGAGAAAGAGTCAACCCACGAGTTGGGAACTCGCGTTTTTCCGTTGCCATTTCGGGAAGGTTGTGGTAGCGCTCGAGGGCACTCGTTGACCTTCTCTGCGATCAATCACGTTTGTTCCTGCCGGGAATCGACCGACGAAAGGTGTGCATTGGTAGTCTGATGTCATTGCAAGCAGCCGGGTTGGCATGCGTAATCCACTGATATATAAGTTCTTAGCTGGTCAACCGTTCAGTGATGGGCCGAGCTCGGCATCTCGCGCCAAGCGGTGTCATCCCGTCTATAACGAGGTTGGGGTTGTCAAGGCACACTGCGGCGGTGACGCGGTATGCGCCTGGTTTTTGACTTTCCTTATTCCCCAGCGCCTTGGCTTTTGACTCTGGGGTTGCTGTTTGCGAAATCGGCATCGAGGACCCGTCTTGATCGGAATCGTTAGGTGGCGGCTCGCTGGCCCCACCATCCATCTATTCGGTCACCCACCGCGACCATGATTCTCCACTGCGAACTCCCCGCTATGGGGGAGGCGGGCTGCCCACACAAGCGCACGGGCACGCAGTCGAGGGACCTGCTGTTCGCCGGATTTGCTACCACTGGACGCGAAAAGCAGGTCCCTCCACTCACCCCGCGTGTTCTTAGGAACAGGCGGGGCTCGGCCGGGATGACAGACGAAATGAGACGACCCGCTCGGGAGGATGGAAAGCATGCCTGGCGCAAACCGCGTCAGCGCCGGGTAACAACTGACCAACAAAGGCTACCGTGTTGCCACCGCCTCTTCCACTTCGTAGATGCTGTACCACGGGGTCGCGGCCTTGAGCGCGTTGTTCACGTTTTGGATGTTCCGCACGCCCTGATCCTTCAGCCAGGCTTCAAATGCCTTGCCGCCCTGTTGCGCATAGATCGGGATGCCGTCCTTCCAGGTCGCCCGTCCGCACAGCACGCCGTTGAACTTCACACCGGCTTCGGCGGCGAACTCCAGGTCCTCGATAAACTCGGAATTGCTGACACCGGCCGACAGATAAATGAAGGGCTTTCTGGTCGCGCCGGCTGCCGCGCGATAGTGATCGAGCGCTTCCTTCTTGCTGTAAACTTTCGTTCCTTTAAACGACCGCGCGCCTTCGACAAACTGCATGTTGATCGGGATTTCGACTTTCAGCACGTCGACGCCATAACGGTCCTTGGAGAATTCCGCCATTGACGTCGCCACTACCCCCGGCTTCAGCTTGGCGAACTCGGCGCCTTTTTCGTCCATGCCTTCTTTGTAGCCTATGAGCTCGAGGAAGAACGGGATGTCGTTGGCCCGGCACTCATCGCCGATGCGCTCCGTCCACGCGTGCTTGTGTTCGTTGATCTTCTGATCGTCATAAGGCGAGTAATAGAGCAGGATCTTGACGCAATCGGCGCCAGCTTCCTTCAGGCGTTTGGCCGACCACAGATCGAGCAGGTCAGGCAGACGGCCGGGAAGCTGCTTGTCGTAGCCGGTCTTCTCGTACGCCAGCAGCAGCCCCGAGCCTTTGGCGCGGCGTTTCGCGGCGGGCAATCCCCACTCGGGATCAAGCAGGATCGCGCTCGCATATTGAGTCAGGACTTCGGTGACGTACGTCTTGAACTCTTCCAGATGGGAATCAGTGGCATCCGCGCCAAGGGCTTTCTTCAGCGAGCCGCGCTGGTCCATGGCGGCCGCGGCAATCACACCGCGTTCGTTGGAGACATTCTTCATGCCCGTGAGTTTTCCAGGAGTCAATTTCATGATGAGACCTCCACGGGCAGATCGCCCGGTTCGACAGAAAGGATTGTAGGGCCCCGCAGAGCGCGGTTGGTGTAGCAGAGAATTCTAAATGAATCGAGCGGTGGGAGGAAATGAAGAATCACCCCTCGCCCGGTGAATGCGAGGTTCACGCCGTTACCATGCCCGCGACCAGTGCGGTCCGCCCTTCGCATTGGCGTCGCGCAGTGAGCCGCTGACACCGGCCTGCAACTCCAGCTTGCGACCGAACAGCCAAAGTAAATCAGAGAGCCGGTTGAGATACGCGATCGCGTGTGGCTCGACTTCCTCGCCGGCTTCGCTGAGCCGCACCACACAGCGCTCCGCCCGACGGCATACCGTCCGGGCCACATCGTAGGCCGCAGCCGCACTGTGCTCTCCGGGGATTGTCCAGTCGGAGAGCATCCCTTCGATGGCTTCCAGTTCGTTCACCTGGGCCGTGAGCGCATCAACCATGGCAGCATTCAGCGGAGGCTCGCCTTTGCGATTTTCCGGTGGGGTGGCCAGCGCGGAGCCGACCTTAAACAGCTCCTGCTGGATTCGCTTCGTACGTTCGCGCAGGTCCGCATCCTCACAGATGGAGCGCGCGAAGCCCATGACCGAGTTCAGTTCGTCAACCGTGCCGTAAGCTTCCACCCGCAGCGACGATTTTGAAACCCGGTGACCGCCGATCAGGCCGGTCTGCCCGGTGTCACCTTTCTTCGTGGCAATGCTTGTCATAACTTTCTTCCCTTCTCAACTTCTCACAAGATCTGTGCCAGCCCATCCGACCCAGGCGCGACACAGTACGGAGCCAGCGCAGACTGAGGGACGGAAAAGGCCCGTTGCAGCAAATCTGGCCGCAAAATCTCGGCCGCAGGACCGGCGATCCACGCCGGCTCGGGAGTTAACAAAATTACAGACGAGAAGTTCTGCGCAATCAACTTCAAGTCGTGGACGGCGGCCAGAATCGTGAGGCGGCCTCGATTCAATTTACGCAGCAATGCCATGAGTTCGATCTGCCGGCCAATGTCGAGGTTCTGCGTCGGCTCATCGAGCAGCATGAGCTTCGGCTGCTGTGCCAGTCCGATGGCAATCTTTACGCGTTGGCGCTCGCCGCCCGATAGCTCCGAGAAAAAACGATGGCGCAAGCCGGTGATATCGACTGCTTCCATGGCAGCTTCCACAGCTTCACGGTCCTGCGCGTCTCCGACTCCGAACAGCGGCAGGTACGGCACCCGCCCTTGAGCGACAATCTCCTCGACGGGAAAGTCGAAGGGAATTTCTAGTTCCTGTGGAACCAGTGCCACGCAGCACGGCAACCTCCGACGCGGCCACTCTTCTAGCCGCCTTCCTTGCAACAGAATGTCACCGGATGCCGGCTGCAGCAATCGGGAGGCAAGCTTCAGCAGCGTCGTCTTGCCGACTCCATTGGGTCCGAGCAGCGCGACCATGTCTTGCGTCTCGATGCAGAAGGACATGCGGTCTAGCAGCATTCGGGAACCGCGCGAGAACGACACATCGCGGAATTCGAGAATGCCAGCGCTCATCGGCTACTCTCCCGCGTGCGATGGTTCAACAGATAAAGAAATGCCGGCCCACCCAGAAATGCGGTGAAGACGCCGACGGGAATTTCCGTCGGTGAAAAAGCGGCACGAGAAAAACTGTCGGCCAGAATCAGGAACGTTGCTCCGCCCAAAGCGGCCGCCGGCAAGAGCCGGACGTGGTTAGGACCGATCAGAATACGCAGCAGATGCGGCACCAGCAGCCCCACAAAACCAATGAGTCCGCCGAGCGAAACAGCGGCAGCGGTGAGCAAACACCCCAGCGCGACGGTGGCGATGCGAACTCCGCGAAGGCTGACGCCGAGTTGGGCCGCGTACTCATCGCCCAGCGACAGCGTGTTAAGCCGTCCCGCTACCGGCAATCCGAGCAGAATCGCGATCATGACCATTGGAGCGATTAGTCCAATCTGACTCCAGGTTGGAATGTTGATCTGCCCATGCAGCCAGCTTGCCAGCACGCGCAGGCCGGCATTGGACGCTTCTTCGCGCAACTCGAAGACAACCGTTCCGGCGTTTAACATGGTGCCAATCGCGAATCCCGCGAGCAGCAGGGTCTCCATGGCGAAGCGGCCTCCGGACCGGGCGAGATACCACACGATAATCATCGTCAGCACGGAACCGCAGAATGCCAGCACCGCGGTCGCGCCGAATCCCGCGAAGGAAAGCGACGGAACAAGGAAGACGCCGACTGCGCCACCTAGCGCCGCGCCGCCGGATGTTCCCAAGACGAACGGATCGGCCAGCGGATTGCGAAAGAGTCCCTGAAACAAGACGCCCGTGGCCGACAGCGCAGCTCCCACCAATGCCGCCGCGAGCACGCGAGGAAGGCGCAGTCCCAAGATGATCTCCGTGGCTTCGTTCACTCGCGAAGGATGCAGAAATGCGCGCAGCACGTCCGAGATCGGCAGCCGCACGGCCCCCACTCCCGTCGCGAGAATAATGGTGAGCACAAGCACGAGAAGCAAGATCAAGTTCAACGTGCTGCTGGAGATTCTGCCGCGAATGCCCGACGCGCGCGCGACCGCAGTCATCGGCTGCGCCTGTGAGGCCGGGTCGCCCAGCGAAGCCGCGGCTTCGGTGTCGCTGGACGTCGATTCCCGGCTTCTCAATTCAGCTTCCACGACTCGCCTCCGAAGGTGAACCTCATGCCGGTGCGAATGGTGAAAGGAAGCGCCGGATATCCGTAGACTTCCTGATAATGCTCATTCAGAAGATTCTGCAGCGAGGTGTACGCGGCAAGGCGCTTGGTGAGCCGATAGCTGCCGTACAAGTCGATTCTCTGATAGGCAGGATCGAGGTTGCGATTCGGCAGCAGCAGGGTGTTGCCGAATTCGGTGTCGCTCAGGAACGTGCTGTCATCGCGGCGCGAAACGAACGTGCCGACTGCCGAGACGAACCAGTGTCCGGCGCTCCAATCGGCACTGGCATATCCGGTGTTGGGCGCAATGCGAAATGGCCGAGCGCCGACCAGCGGCGAGTAAGCGCCGATCAGGATGTTCGGAAACAGCGGATTGATGGCCGGCTGCAACGCGCTGCTGGCAAACGACTGCTGCACCACAGCATCAGTGTACGTCCAGCCGCTTCGCAGATTCAGCTTATGATTCACGCGATACTGAAACCCGACCTCCGCACCCTGCGCGCGGTAGTCCAGAGTATTAACTGCCGCTCCGTTAAAGCCAAGCGCCTGGGCCACGGCTGCGGGCACGCCGAGCTGCACCAGATATTGCGGGTCAACGTATTCAGCCTGATTGGTGAACTCGTTGTGAAAGTACACCACCGAAAGGCGCGCCTTGCCGCC
The DNA here is from genome assembly GCA_963821995.1 of uncultured Acidobacteriaceae bacterium. Classification (GTDB taxonomy): domain Bacteria; phylum Acidobacteriota; class Terriglobia; order Terriglobales; family Acidobacteriaceae; genus Bog-257. The sequence goes on from CAWGFZ010000002.1 coordinate 512,110, forward strand.
CAAAAGCTGTTGCTCCACTCCGCCGTCGTAAGTCCGCGAGTCCTCCGAAAGGAACGGATGGATGTGATACTGCGCGATAAGTTGCGGACCGTCAGGAACGATCGACGTATTGCTGAGCAGACCATACAGCGAGTTGTTCTGGTAATAAATACTGGGCTCCAGGACGCCCTTGGCGAAGTTAAAGGTCAGCCGCGTGCCGCTGAGGATGCCGCTGCTCCCCGGCCGCTTCAGGTAATAAGCGAGCGACGCGCGAGGCGTGCCCGCCACGCCGAAGACCGCATTGTCTTCGATGCCGCCGCCCAGCGAGTAGAACAGCCGGTTCCAAAGGCCGCCCTGAATGCCCATCATGTAGCTGAAATTGTTGCGCCCGGTGGATTCGGTGGCGGTGAACGGGTTGTAGGTGAAGCCGCGCTCGTTCGTATAGCGGAAGGCAAATAGCGCCGTCAGCTTCTCGCTGAAACGGTAGTCGCTCTGCGCGTAAACGAAATCAGTATTGGTGAAGTAGGAAGACAACTCTGGGTAGTTGCCAGCATATTGATAGACCGCCTGACCGGGAAACGGCAACGACGGATCAATCTGAGCAATCTCCGCGGGAGTGATGACATATCCGTTTGCACCACGCTGAGTGAGAGGCAATCCCAAGTAATAGGAAGGGTAACCGAGGCCGTATGGGTCCCATGGAATACCGGTGGGTGCGTAATCGTTATCCGCCTGGCGCAGGCGTATGCCGCCGTATTGCAGCAAGCTGTGCCAACGATCCCGGGCGGCGCGATTCTCCAGCGTGGCGCCGAAATCAGTATCGTGCTCATTGGTCGCCGCGTCATCGGGAATCCCGTAGGCATCGACTGCGTTCGAGCTGTTGAAGCCGGCCGCCAGTCGCCTCGCTGTCACACGCAACGTAGTATTCGGCGCGATCTGAAAGCCGAGATTGGCAAGATAAACGTCGCGATGATACTGGCTATTCGGAACGTCGTTCTGCGTGCCGAAGCCGGAGTAGTCGCCGAAATAATCCAGGCGCTTCCAATAACCGCCGACGCTGCCGTCCTGATGATAGGTGCCGAAGGTCCCGCCATCGGCGGCGTAGCTGAACAACGGTAAAGGTGTATTGCCGCGTTCGGTGCTCATGCTGACCACGCTGGCCAGCGCATCGGAGCCGTACAGCGCGCTGTTGGGACCGCGCTGGAATTCAACGCGCTCGATGCCATCGGCTTGCAGATAAGAGAAATCAACGCCGCCTCCGATATCGTTCAGCGCGATACCGTCCAGCATGACTTTGTTGGCGTCGCTGGGGCCGCCGCGCACGAAGACCGATGTCAACGCGCCCATCTGCCCCTCCTGCACAACCAGCGCGCCCAGTTCTTCACGCAGCGAATCTGCCAAATCAATCCTCGTCGCAAGATCGGTGTTGTCGATGATGCTGATCGAGGTTCCCGTCTGCGCCTCAGGAGTGGGAATGGCGGTCGCCGTCACCACGATGTTCTGCGCGACTGCGGAGGGCGAGAGCGTAAGCCGGACATCGACCGTGTGACCGGGCTCGGCGAAGATCTCGTCGCTGGTGGAGGCAGCGAAGGTCTTGGCTTCGGCGCGGACCACATAGCGGCCAGTCTGTTCGATGTTGAAATGGAATTTTCCGGCAGAGTCGCTGGTGGTCGTCGCCAGATTCTTGCCGCGATGGATTAGCGTAACGGTGGCTCCGGGAACGACGGCGCCAAGAGAATCGGTGACCGTTCCGGAAATGACCGGCTCAGCCGCCCAGGCAGGAAGTGAAAGTACAAAGAAACAGACGATGGCCAGGATGCGTTGCATAAACTCCCCCTCGGAAGTGCTCTGCGTTGCTCACCGGACCGGTCTCCTGACTCGGGACCCGACGATCACCTTCCCGCTACGCGCAGTGGCAGTCGATCGTCGCTTACTTTGTCCATTACAGTTGCGGGGCAGTGGCGGAATTTCACCGCGCTTCCCGTGCATTCGGTGATTGGGTTATGGTTTCGCGCAAACTCATCGAGGTTGCACAGCGTGTATCTTGCGGGCCAAATCCTCCAGCGCATCGAACGCCACCGGAGCCGGAATCTCGATGCGATCATCAATCTCGATTACACGGCCGCGTTGCACTGCTCGCAACGATTTCCATCCGGCGCGTTGCCGCATTTCTCCGAGCGTTGCAGCCCCGCTCTTCATCAGCAGAATATAATCCGGATTGCGCGGCAGCATCGCTTCAAGGCTCATCTGCAGCCAGTCCTGATTGATGTCGTCAGTGACCGATTGCGCGCCGGCCGCTTCGATCATCTCCGTGATAAAAGCTTTCCTGCCCGCGGTGATGAGCGGGTCGATGGAATAAACCAGCAGGACGTGAGGCTTGCTTTTACCTTGCGATTGCCTACGACTGCCTTCCTCTCGCCCTCGCAATTGCGCGACCAGCGACGCCGCCTCTGGCTCGCGTCCCAGCAGACGGCCGAGGTCTTCTACGTTGCGGTAAATATCCGCAATGCTGACCGTGGTAAAGAGAAATACCGGGATGCCAAGACGCTGAATTCCGGCGATGGTTGCGCTGCCGTTGAACGCCGGCAGTGCCAATACCAGATCAGGGTGAAGATCGACAATGCGCTCCAGCGAGGGATTCACGATGGCGCCCACGCTCGGTTTCTCGTGGGCAGCCTGCGGCGGATAGATGGTGTAATCGGTGATGCCGGCCAGATCGCCGGCTGCGCCCAGCGCGTAAACCGTATCGGTGATGCTGGGCGCCAGCGAGACAACGCGATGAACATGGTCCGGCACAGCCACGGAGCGGCCGGTATCGTCGCGCTCCCAGCGCACCGCCCACGCCTGCGCGCCCAGCGAGAACAAAAACAGAACGCAGCACCAGAACCTGCTCACCCACTGCTGAGACATACTTCTCCCGCGCACAAGTCACGAATGGACGGGAAAGCTCGTGCTAAATCTCTTCCGGATGACCCGGCGAGCGGGTCGTCAAGACACCGAGTGGCCCTCCCATCGAGGCCACCTCGGAAACCAGGTAAGTGTCTGGCCGGAATCCTGACTCGCGCCTCATCGGTCCTGAACCGCCTTCCCAAGGCTCGCGCCCCAGTGGCTTGCTGGTCGGACCTCCGCGCTTACAGTTGCGGGGCAGTGGCGGAATTTCACCGCGCTTCCCTACTGCCAGACATTTTGCTTATAGCGCCGGGGAGGAATGGTGTCAAGCGAGGGCGAAGCGTAGGACCGGAGTGGAACGTATCAGGGCGACCTCTTACAAGTCGCCAAAATACCCGTGCGAGGAACGCTTTGTGTCGGCACGACTTTCGGTGAAGAGCTCCGATGCAGTTGCCACTCGTGTCGACTTGATGGACTGTCGCGATATAATCGTGAGCTTTACAAAGGCCCGATGTATACTCGCCAGCTGTCGCACAAAGGCTCGACATGGTGACGACGAATCGCGTCTGGATTTCAGCTTCTCTGTTGGCGCTGTGCTTTGTCCGGCCAATAAGAGCTCAGGATACATGCAGGGATATTCTTACCCAGGGCTTCTACAACGAGTATTCGAAGGCTACGTCGCAGGCCCGGAGTCGGGCCACGTATGCACAGCTGTGCTCATCGACATACGAGCAGGCACAAAGCCTTCTGCAACAGGCGCAAGCGTCCGGCGAGAGCGGCTCACTCGGGTTTTCGTACGGCCTGTTTGGACTTGATGTTGGCGGTGCGAGCTCAACCTCTAATTCCCAGAGAGCGCAGAAGTTCCGCGAGTGGCAATCCCGGTATTGTTCAACGTCGTCCTACGCAGAGTCAGGTCGTGCGGCGGAGTTTCTGATGCAAAAGACGGTTGCTGAATCTGTGGTGAATGCTTGGGCAGCCTGCATGCAGGGCCATCAAGGTCTGAGTTGCTGGGCAACTCCCCATAATAACGAAGTGTTCATAAATGTCAGTTGGAAAAAGGAGTCGCTCTCGCGCGCAGTTGTGGTCAGCAGCTATTTGAGTCTTGGTGCCGTTGCTCACTTCAAGGATGTGCCTCAAGGAAGCCTTCTTCCGGCGAGCTATCAGCTAAATCCGGGGCTTTTGCAGGTGCCCATCACGCGAAATTCTGATTCTCAAGTCTCCGGCAATCTAAATGTGGTCCATGATGGTGTTTCCTACAGTTGTAACGTCTTTGTGCCAAGCGACAATGATTTCAGCGTCAAGCTAGCCACGCCGGAGTCTGGCCCCGGAAATGTTCCTGGTCCGAAGCCAAATATAGTCAGCCTTTCCGCGCGTCAGGTGCAATCTGGCGAACGAGCTCGTGATCACAGGTGAGCACTTGGATCAGGTTGCGAGCGTCCGCATGAGGCCGGGCGGGATGGGAAGGAAGGCTTGCCCGCCCAACTCGGAATGGAGCGCAACTGTGACTCAGCAAGGCCCGGGCGCCCAAGAATTCGCATACCCCAGACGAATTGCGATTGCATGTGTTTTTGTCCACCTCGTTCCCAAGGATGGATCTGAATCAATTTCGTTCCCGCAATGGATCCACGTCAAATAAGGGCAGTCACACGCGCGGTTCTTGGTACCAGACAAAAAGGTTGGCCTACCGCCCGATGTCGAACGGCAGGAGCACAACTGGCAACATCCTCAACCTGCGAGCTCTAGATGTCGTAATACATCTGGAACTCGTAGGGATGAGGACGCAGGCGCATCGCGTTCACTTCCTTCTCCCGCTTGTAATCGATGTAGGTGTTCAGCATCTCTTCCGTGAAGACATCGCCCTTGAGCAGGAACTGGTAGTCTTTCGCCAGATGATCGAGCGCCGCTTCCAGCGAGCCCGGCATCGACGGAACCTTCGCCAACTCCTCCGGACCCAAATCGTAAATATCCTTGTCCAGCGGCTGACCGGGATCGATCTTGTTCTCGATGCCGTCGAGTCCAGCCATCAGCATCGCCGAGAAGGCAAGATACGGATTGCAACTCGGATCGGGCGGACGGAACTCGACACGCTTGGCCTTCGGCGACGCCGAATACATCGGAATACGACATGCCGCCGAACGATTGCGACGCGAGTATGCGAGATTGACCGGGGCCTCGAAGCCCGGCACAAGCCGCTTGTAGGAATTGGTTGTGGGCGCGATGATCGCCGACAGCGCGGGTCCATGCTTGATGAGTCCGCCGATGTACCACAGCCCGAGCTGCGAGAAGCCGGCATAGCCATCGCCCGCGAACAGCGGCTTGCCCTCCTTCCACAGCGACTGGTGGGTATGCATGCCGCTGCCGTTGTCCTGGAAGAGCGGCTTAGGCATGAAGGTCACGGTCTTGCCGTACTGGTTGGCGACGTTCTTCACGATGTACTTGTAGAGCATCATCGAGTCGGCCGACTTGATGAGCGAGTCGAACTTCAGATCGATCTCGGTCTGGCCGCCGGTCGCGACTTCATGATGGTGGCACTCGACGACCAGGCCGCAACTCTGCATGGTCATCGCCATCTCGCTGCGCAGGTCCTGATAGTGATCGGTTGGCGAAACCGGGAAATAGCCTTCCTTGTAGCGTGGCCGATAGCCCAGGTTGTTCTCTACGCGTCCTGAATTCCAGCGGCCCTCTTCGGCGTCGATGAAGTAGTAACCCTCGTGCTCGTTCTGGTCGAAGCGCACATTGTCGAAGATGAAGAACTCGGCTTCGGCGCCAAAGTAAGCGGTATCGGCAATACCGGTTGAGGCCAGATACATCTCGGCTTTCTTGGCGATGTAACGCGGATCGCGATCGTAACGCTGCTTGGTCACGGGATCGATCACGTCGCAGACCATGACCAGCGTAGGAACTTCGGTAAAGGGATCGAGCATGTACTTGTTGGCATCGGGGATGAGCAGCATGTCGCTCTCGTGAATGGCTGCCCAGCCGCGGATGGACGAGCCGTCCATGCCGAAGCCTTCCTCGAACGAATCCTCGCTCAGTTGGTTGATGGGGTAGGAAACGTGGTGCCACAGTCCGGGAAGATCGGTAAAGCGCAGGTCGAGGATTTGCACATTATGTTCCTTTACGAAATCCAGGACCTTCTTGGGATCAGGCTTGGTATCAGCCATTCAAATTCTCCTTTACGCCTCGCGGCCGAGGCTGGCGGTCAAATCTTGCGTTAATGACTGCGGAAGGGCTGCCCGTACTTCCGCCGTTTCGCACGCGGAGCCGGGAGTATTCCGGAGAAAGAAATCGGAACCACTACTGGACATTGATCAGGAAAGCGTGTGGCGGAGAACGAGAGTCCCGAGTCCACCTCATAGGATAGCGGTGCGGGCGGCAAGGAGGAAATCCAATGTTTTTATGGCGGTGATAATCGCAGCTTATAGCGGCAAGCTATTGAATCCAAGGAATTGCCCAGTTTGGTTCCGGGATGCGGATTCGCAGCTTTTTCAACCGGCCGTAAACACCCATTCATGCCGGTAGGCGCAGCATTGCTACATGAGTGCTTCAGCCTTGGCCGGCGCTGCCGCAACCACGGTACGCAGCCGGATTGGCCGACCCAGCCCGGCACCTGCGGCCGTGCGCCTGCCGGCAGCGTACATGGTGAAACTGGCCGGCAACTCGCACGAGTTCCGCGCGGCGCTGCGGCTGCGCTACGAAGTCTTTAACCTGGAACTGCGCGAAGGTCTGCAGTCGGCGCACGCCAGCGGACACGACTTCGATCCTTTCGACGCCGTGGTCGATCACCTGATTGTGCAGTGCGCTTATTCACGTCGCGTGGTGGGAACCTACCGCTTGCAAACTGGGGACACCGCAGGTCGCAATCTTGGTTATTACAGCGAGCGCGAGTTTAGTTTTGCGTCCTTCGAGCACCTGCGTGGCCAGGTGCTGGAGTTGGGCCGCGCCTGCATTCACCATGACCACCGCAACACACAGGTACTGATGCTGCTGTGGAAGGCGATTGCCCAATACGCCATTCAGCGAGGCTGCCGCTATCTGATCGGCTGCAGTTCGCTGACCTCGCAGGATCCCGCCGTCGGCGCCGCGGTTTATAACAAGATGAAAAATTTTCTCACGCCGGCGGAACTGCAGACTAAACCGCAGCCCGCGTTTGCCTGTGACCTCAGCGCGACCGCAGCGCCGGAGAATGCAAATGCGACAATCCCCAAGCTGCTCCGGGCTTATCTCACCGTTGGCGCGCAGGTTTGCGGCCCACCCGCTGTGGACGCGGAGTTCGGCACCATAGACTTCCTCACTTTGCTGGACCTGGCGCGCATGCCCAAGGGACTATTCTCGCGCGTGACCCAATCACAAGCGTGAGTCTTCGCGGTTCTACAAATCACCTCAGTCAACTTCTTGCACCACACACCTCTTCAGTCGGCAAGCTGAACTCGATTCGCCCTGCTCTGTTGTGGCCGGCATCGATTCTGTAAACTCCAGCTATACAGGCCGCTGAAAGAGTCGGAACAGCAGGTGCTTCGCCGACTGAGGTCGGCTGGGGGCGACAAACGTAAAAGGCTTGGACGCTGGCCTGGAGGCCAGCTCTCCCTGAAGGAGGCATCACGCGGGCTTTTTCAGCGGTCTATATAGCCTTGCGACGATCGAATTCGCCCATGGAACAGCTTCTCGCTCCCCAACTGCGAAAGACACGGCGGTCCCTTGCACTCACGGCTGTGGCTTTCTCCGGGCTTTGGCGACATCGCAAGCTGCCGCGCAACGCTTCGCGCGCGCAAGGCGCCGAGTGGCTGCACGAAACCTGTGCCCGTGGTTTGCATGCCATCAACGCGCATCTACAAGTTGAGGGAAGGCCGCCCACCAGCGGGCTCATCGTCAGCAATCACGTAAGCTATCTCGACATTCTCGCCTACAGTGCCGCCGTGCCTTGCGTGTTCGTGTCGAAAGCCGAGGTCGAGCGATGGCCCGTCTTCGGACGCTATACGCGCTGGTCGGGAAGCGTGTTTGTGCGACGCCACGACAGGACCGACGCGGCGCGCGCCAACGTCAGCGTCGGCGACATTCTGAAGGACGGCGTTCCAGTCGTTCTCTTTCCGGAAGGCACCACTACGGATGGACAGGGCGTTCTGCGCTTTCATTCAACCATGCTGCAGCCCGCCGTCGATACTGGTGCGCTGATCACGCCGTGCGCAATCAGTTACGAACTGGAAGACGGCGATCCCGCCCGCGAAGTCTGCTGGTGGGGCGACATGACGCTCATGCCGCACGTGCTGAATCTACTGGGCAAGAAACCGATCCGCGCAAGGATTGTGTTTGGCGAGCCTACGGTAGCAGACGGGGACCGGAAACAGCTCAGCGCCGTCCTTCACCAGAAAGTAGTGCAATTGCACGATGAGCTGCACGCAGGGAATACTCTCCGCCCGGCTGAGTGGAACAGCGTACTCCGGAAGTGAACTCAGCCGTTACCCGCTCTGCTGATCTTCTTGATATCCTCCAGCCTGGCCTTGATCCGCTTCTCGATTCCCTCTTCCGTCGGATGGTAGTAGACACGGTCTTTGAGGTTGTCGGGCAGGCACTGCATGTCGGCGACCTTTGCTTCCAGATTGTGGGCGTACTGATATCCCTCACCGTAGCCGAACGCCTTCATCAATCCAGTCGGCGCGTTGCGCAGGTGCAGCGGCACCGGATCCTGCGCCGTGCGCTCGACATCTTCCAAGGCCGCGCCATAGGCGAGATAAACAGCGTTGGATTTGGGCGCGGCGCAAAGATAAACGATGGCCTGCGCCAGCGCCAGATCGCCTTCCGGAATGCCGAGAAAATCGAACGCATCGCGGGCGGCCAGCGTGATGCCGAGGGCATTCGGATCGGCCAGCCCGATGTCTTCCACCGCCATGCGAACCACGCGTCGCGCGATGTACAGCCGGTCCTCGCCGGCTTCGAGCATGCGCGCCAGCCAGTAGAGCGCAGCGTCGGCATCGCTGTTGCGGACGCTCTTGTGCAGGGCTGAGATGAGGTTGTAATGCTCTTCGCCGGCCTTGTCGTACATCAGCACGCGCTTCTGCAACGCGTCGGTGATGATCGCATCCGTGATCTCGCGCCGGCCGCCCTTTGCCGGCTCGGTGGCCAGCGTGGCCGCAACCTCCAACACGTTGTAGGCACTTCTGGCATCGCCGCTCGAGTAGGCGGCAATCTTGCGCAGGACGTTTTCGTCGGCATCGAGGTGCAGGTCGCCCAGGCCGCGATCTTCGTCCTGCACTGCGCGCTTGAGCAGGGCCACGATCTGCTCCTCCGTCAACGCCTTCAGCAGGTAAACGCGGCAGCGCGAGAGCAGCGGCGCGATCACCTCAAATGACGGATTCTCGGTGGTCGCACCGATGAAGCGGATGCTGCCCTTCTCAACGTAGGGCAGAAACGCGTCCTGCTGCGCTTTGTTGAAGCGATGCACTTCATCGACGAAGATGATGGTGCGCGTGCCGTATTGCCGCGCGCGCTCGGCATCGGCCATTACTTGCTTGATTTCCTTGATCCCGCTGAGGACGGCAGAGAACTCGATGAAGTCGGCGTGCGTCATGCGCGCGATGATCTTGCCCAGCGTGGTCTTGCCAACGCCAGGAGGTCCCCAGAAGATGAGCGAGCCGGTGTCGTCGCGCTCGATCTGCACGCGCAGCGCCTTGCCCGGCCCCAGGAGGTGCTCCTGGCCGACGAACTCGTCGAGCGTGCGCGGGCGCATGCGATCGGCCAACGGGCGAGACTTGTCGATGGCTTCGTCGGCCGACGGATTGTTCTGGAACAAGCTCAAGATCTAATTCACCACAGAGAACACAGAGAGCACTGAGATTAAAGAATTCTTCGTATAATTCCTTGCCGCAGCATTCGAACATTGAAGTTAATCAGGAGACCGACTCGGAGATGACTCAGGCGCAAGTAGGTTAGAAGCTGCGCCTCATGAATGGGCAGTATTTTCTCGACCGATTTAAGTTCGACGGCTATTTTGTCGGCAATTACTAAGTCCATCCTGTATCCACAATCCAGGTGAATGCCCTTGTATTCGACCGGTAGCGCGACTTCACCTCGAAAATCTATTCCTCGGATCGCAAGTTCCCGGCAGACACACGCATGATAGGTGGATTCGAGCAAGCCTGGGCCTAGCTGCCGGTGGACTTCGGGGGCCGCTGCAATAATGTCATTCGTGAGCGGAGCGTAAAGGTAGCGAGGTTCGTCTTGGGCTCGGGAGGGACATTCCACCAGATCAGTCACCAGAACTCCTTCGCTTATTGCAAAAACCAATTCTATTCTTCTCTTCTCTGTGATCTCAGTGGTAAATCATCCGTCCTCTGCCTTACCGCCTCGTAGAGAAGAATCGATGCGGCGATGGCGGCGTTCAGCGACTCCACTTTGGACGATTGCGGGATGACAACCACTTCGTCCGCCTGCGCCACCACATCTTTCGGAACGCCCCCGCCTTCGTTGCCCACGACAAATGCCACAGGGCCTCGCAGGTTCGCATCGGAAATCATCGTTCCCTTGTGCGATGAAGTAGCCAGAACGCGCACGCCGCAACCCTTGATCGCCGGCAGCGCATTCGCAATATCAACTTTGGCGGTTGGCAGGCGGAACAGCGATCCGGCTGAGGCGCGCACTGCCTTCCAGTTCCACGGACTCACGGTTCGCTCGCCGAGCAGCAGGCCAGTCACTCCGAAAGCTTCCGCGGAGCGGGCGATCGTTCCCAGGTTTCCCGGATCTTGCAGCCCGGCGGTAATCACCAACAGCGCAGGCTGCGCGGCCAAGATATTGTCCAAGGTGAAGGACTTTACTCGCACCAGCGCCGCCACGCCTTGTGGCGTTTCGCTGGGAACGGCGCTGGCAAATACGCTGTCGGGCAGCAGCAAAGCTTCGGTCTGCGCCGAGAGCTGGGGCAGCAATCGATGCGCGCGCTCGCGCGCCGATTCGCTGAAGAAGACGGTGCTCAGGCGCAGGCCGCTGCGGATGGCTTCTTCCACCAAGTGCATGCCTTCGACGGCAACCTCACCTTGCTGGTTGGGCGCGGCTTCGGCGAAGGCGCGGCGCAGCTCCTTCACGCGCGCGTTTTGACGGCTTTCGATGCGCCGCAGACGATCTTTACTATCCGGTGTCATAGTCTAAGGAAGCTCTGACTAACTCCTAACGAACCGCCCAGCGGCTAAAGCCGAATTGATTTCGCTTTTACGGACGGCCTAAAGAGCGCGTGTGAGAACTCTGCCGTCCCTAAAGGGACTCGAACAAATTTTCCACCTCACCCAGGACTCCGCTTCCCACCCCAATTCGCGCAAGAGAGGCGCGAATCGGGGACCCCGGTTGCTCCGTCCTGGGCTAACTGCAATTCCACCCCTTCGGGGTTCGATTTGCGTGGGTCGCACTCCACCGCGGAGGAATAAAATTGGTTCTCATACACCCCCTAAAGGCCGTCCCCTTCAAGAAGAGTTAATGCCAGCTTTCCTTACGAATTGCCGATCATGCTACACCCCTCAGATGTTTGCCGTCGCGCAGAATACAATAGCTGCTTCCGTGACCATCGCCGACAACCTTGCCGCCGTTCACCAGCGCATCGCGCGCGCTGCCCAGCGCGCGGGCAGAAATCCCGAGGACGTGGCGCTGATGGCGGTCACAAAAACCGCGCCGCCAGAGCGAATCGTCGCAGCCTACAACGCTGGTCACCGGCTGTTCGGCGAGAATCGCGTGCAGGAGTTCGAGGATAAGCTTGCGTCGCTGACTCGGTTGGAGCATGCCGAGTTTCACATGATCGGACATCTGCAATCGAACAAAGCTGCGAAGGCAGCAGAGATCTTTCATGCGATCGATTCGTTGGATTCGGCAAAACTGGCAGAGCGGCTGAATGCCGCAGCAAAGCAAGCCGCGAAGATTCTGGATATTCTGATTGAGATCAACATCGGCGGCGAGCAGGCCAAGAGCGGCATCGCGCCGGACGCGCCGGAGCTGGAGCGCGTACTCGAAGGCGCGTCCGCCTGGCCTCATCTGCGCCTTCGCGGGCTGATGACGGTGCCGCCGTTCACCGAAGATCCCGGAGGCGCACGCCCGTATTTTCGCCAATTGCGGGAATTGCGCGACCGGCTCGCCGAGCGCAATCTGGCATCCGTCAGTCTTGATGTGCTTTCCATGGGCATGTCGCACGACTTTGAAGTTGCCCTCGAGGAAGGCTCGACGTGTGTGAGGATTGGAACGGCCATTTTTGGCGAGCGAGCGAAGCCGTAAGAAGAGAGCTTCTAGCTCCGAGCTAAGAGCTAACAGCTAAAAAGCTCAGAGCGAATTCCTCATGATCCCGATTCGCGACACGCCCGCGGGTGCCACGTTCCAGGTAAAGGTGCAACCGCGCGCGAAGAAGGATGCAATCATCGGCGAAGTGGGCGATGCCCTGAAGCTGGCGCTCACTGCGCCGGCGATCGAGGGTCGCGCGAATGAGGCTTGCATTGCGTTTCTGGCAAAGCTTTTGAATGTGCCGCGTTCGTCGGTTACCATAGCCGCCGGGCTAAGCAGCCGCAATAAAGTGGTTCGCGTGGCGGGAATGGCGGCGGAACAGATTAGAGAGTGGCTGGCGAGAAGGTGATTACAAGCCATCAATCGCTTATGGATTGTGTCAGGGCACGACTTTCAGTCGTGCCGAAGAGCATTTTAGCTGCGGTTTTTAGGCCCTGCACTTGGCGCGGTGCAGGGGCTAAAGCCCTTAACTTCACTGCACTTGTTCGGCACGACTAAAGTCATGCCCTGATACAAGGCGCCGGAGCTTCTGCTACGTATTCGGGCGCTGGCAAACTGACAACTGGCAACTGACCACTGAACATGACTCTTGCCCAGCGATGGCGCGACATTCGCACCGGATTCGAGCGGCCCTTCTGGGTTGCCAACCTCAGCGAGCTCTTTGAGCGGCTCTCCTATTACGCGGCGTTCGCATCGCTGGCGCGATATCTGCATGAAACTCTGCATTTCCCCATCGAGCAGACGGGCACGCTCACCGGATTCTTCGGCGGGCTGGTATGGTTCCTGCCCGTCTTCGGCGGGACGCTGGCCGACCGCATGGGCTTTCGCCGCGCGCTCTCGCTGGCCTACCTGATCCTGAGCTGCGCGTATTTCCTGCTGGGATCGCTGGCTGCGCCGTGGCTGGCGCCGATCCGCGACCACGTCCCGCTGGTCGTGCTGGTGACATTTGTGCTTGCGCTGCCGGCGCTGGGAGTCGCGTTGGTCAAGCCGAGCGTGGTGGGCACCACCGCGCGCGCCTCGAAAGAAAACGTTCGCTCCATCGGCTACTCCATCTACTACACGCTGGTGAATATCGGCGGCTTCTTCGGGCCCATTGTCGCCTCCTACGTGCATCAGCACGTCAGCGTGGAAAACGTGTTTCGCGTCGCCGCGCTGAGCGTCTTCCTGATGTTCATCGCGGTGCTGGTCTTCTTCCGCGAGCCGCGCCAGCACGATGAAGTCGAGACCACGAGTCTGGCGCAAGCCGGCCGAAATTTCTGGACGGTCGTCACCAATCCGCGCTTCATGCTTTTTCTGCTGATCTTCACCGGCTACTGGATTGTTTACTGGCAACTGTTCATCACGCTGCCGCTGTATGTCCACAACTACATCAATCCGCGCGCCAATACCGAGCTGCTGCTGGCGACTGGGCCGCTGGTGGTCATCACGCTGACGGTTGCAATCAATCTTCTTACCCAACGCATGCATGCTTTCAACGCAATCATTCTGGGCACACTGATCACCGCGCTGGCGTGGGTGATTCTGATTCTGCGCCCGACCGTCGTGGGGGTGGTGCTCACGCTGATTGCGGTCGCCCTCGGCGAGATCACGCAGTCGCCGCGTTATTACGAATACATCTCGCGGCTGGCGCCATCGGGGCAACAGGGGACGTACATGGGATTCGCGTTTCTGCCGCTGGGCATCGGCTCGCTCATCGGCGGGCCGGTCGGCGGATTTCTCATCCACTACTTCGGCGAGGTGAAGCACGAGCCGGCAATGATGTGGTGGGTAATCGTCGGCATCGGCGTGCTGACGGCTATTCTGCTGTGGATATATGACAAGGCGCTGCGGCCGAAAGGGAGCGGATGAGGCGTAGGCGGGTGTAGTGGTTGCACCGTGAGGGAAGTTCCTGGCTGGGGGCCAACCGCAGCGCCCGTGAGGCCGGTTCAGCCCGAACGCTGCTGGGATTCCCGAATTGGGCCGGACTAATTATCGTATTTGAGAATGAAGATTCCCTTCTGAATAGCTTGAAAGTATACTTCCGCCCCGAGACTGTTCTTCTGAAGCGAGGTGCGTATGCAACAGGGATTACCTCCGCAGCAAGGACTGGACCAGGCGCAAATATTTTGGGCGTGCGTTCTCGTCTGTTTGGTGGGTACTGTCGCGATCGCCGCTGTCGTAGGGCTCGCGCTGTATTTATATCGTTCCAAGATCCGGAGCTCGTGGGTAGAGTCGTCTCTCAAACACGAAATTCTTGAGTTCTTAAAAGAGTCCAACGTCCGCGCTAATATTCCACGTTATTTCGCCGCCTCTTACGTGGAATTTCTGCAACGGCTAAACGATTTTTGGGGAGCCTACCTTCAGGTGCTTGTCGCGCTTGTGCTCATCATTCTTCTGACCCTCCTGTTGCTGACCAAGACTATAACTGCGGAAGCGGGACTGCCCATTCTTTCTGCCATTTCGGGGTTTGCGATTGCGAAGGGCGTCTCTGGAACAAGGAATATAGCTGCCCCCCCTGATCATGAGCCCGGGCAGCCAAACGGGGACAAAAGCAAGGACGGCAAAGGAGGAAACACAGATGGTCAAACCAAGCCAACCTGACTGACGGTCAGGGGCGACGAATCCCCGTCCAGTGATCAAACGCCGGAACCACGTCCGCCCGCTTCTAAGATATCCATATCCCCCGACGGAAAACACGTCAACATTGGTACCCTTCCGGTTCCGCGGAATGTTGATCCGAATCCAGCTGAGGATGCCAAGTAGACATCGCGCTGGATGTGCTGAAGGTGCACTTCTTCAAGAATGGCTCTATTCCTGCGGCGGAACACGTCCCAGCGGCTCTCCGGGCGAAATCAGTTGTCCGCCCGTAATCACCTGTCCCGGCGGCGTCTGGCGGCGCAGCGGAACGGCCCGCGTCTTCAGGTGTGCGCGGTAGGCGAAGATTACAGCCAGCAGCGGCGCGGCCAGCAGCAATCCCCAGAAGCCGAAGAAGAGGCTGAGAAGGATGGGCATGATCAGCGACGCCCATATCGGCACGCGCGCGGTGCGACGCATGATCAGCGGCTGCAGCAGGAGTCCGTCGGTCACGATCACCACGCCGTACAGGATCAGCACATACAGAAAGCCTTCGAAACCCTGCGCGATGAGGGCGGTCAGTGCCGGACCGAAGAACGCCACCACCGGCCCAAAATGCGGAATGAATTGCAGCGCCGCCGCGATGATTGCCCACATCGGCGCGAAGGGAACATGCAGATACGAGAGCCCCACCCACCACAGCGCGCCGACGGCAATGGAGTTGTAGCACTGCGCCACAAACCAGCGCCGCAGCGCCTCTCCGGTGAGCGTGATGTGACGGGAGAACGGCATTACTCTTTCGATGCGCGCCGCTCCGGACCGGCGCAAAACCCATGCTACACTCGGGAAGGAAGCAGTCAGCAATCGGCAGTCAGCGTTGGCAATTTCGATGCTGGAATTGCGGCCTGGCTAGTTGCTAACTGCTAATTGCTAATCGCTTCCTTATGAACTTCGGCGTCATTGTCTTCCCCGGATCGAACTGCGACCACGATGCTTACTGGGTCATCGAGCAGGTGGCGCGGCAGCCCGTGACATTCCTCTGGCACGACTCTCCTGACCTCAAAGGCTGCGATGCGATTATCGTGCCCGGCGGCTTCGCCTATGGCGATTATCTGCGCACCGGGGCGATCGCGAAGTTTTCGCCGGTGATGGAATCGGTGCGGCGCTTCGCCGCCGCCGGCGGGCTGGTCCTGGGACTCTGCAACGGATTCCAAATCCTGTGCGAGGCCGGGCTGCTGCCAGGCGCACTGATGCGCAATGCCGGGCTGAAGTACGTTTGCAAGCCAGTGTACATACGCGTCGAGAGCACCAACACGCCGTACACGCAGCAACTCAGCAAAGGTGACGTGCTGCAAATTCCTATTGGGCACATGGACGGCAACTACTTCTGCGACGAGCGCACGCTGGCCGAACTGAAAGATCAGGACCGCATCGTTTTTCGCTACACGACGTCCACCGGCGAGATCACGGCCGAAGCCAATCCCAATGGCTCGCTGGAAAACATCGCCGGAATCTGCAATGAGGGGCGGAATGTGCTGGGCATGATGCCGCATCCGGAGCGCGCCAGCGAACCGGAACTCGGGATGACCGACGGCGCGAAGATTTTCCATTCGCTGGTGTCGGCGATGGTGGAGAAGCCATTAGGAATTAGCAATTAGCAATTAGCAATTAGCAATTAGCCATCAGCAATTCGCCATCAGCAATAAGCGTTCTACTTATGCTTCGAACTTTAGTTACAAGACACTAATTGTTAACTGCTCATTACTAATCGCTAATTGCTTGTTTCCCTTCGCTGATTCCTGCCATTTTCATCGCCGTCAGGACTGGCGAAAAGCGAAGAGCTAATAGCGAAAAGCGGCTTCCCTACCGGAACGCTTCCTTATTCACCACGTACGGCATCTTCGTTATGTCGCCGCCGTAGTTTTGCTCCAGCACATCGATGAGCGCCTGCACGCAGCGACCCGCCGTGCCGCGATTGGGATCGACCGAGAGCCGCGTGATTCGCGCGGCACTGGCGAAGTGCGGATAGAGACGGCAGCGGTCTTCGATCTCGGGATCGCGCAGCGGAGAGTCGGGCGGCAGCGGCTCCTTCTCGTAGACATCCAGCGCGGCTCCGGCAATCCATTTTTCCTTGAGCGCTTTGGCCAGCGCCTGCTCGTCCACGACCGGACCGCGCGAGGTGTTCACCAGGAACGCGGTCGGCTTCATGGTGCGCAGCGTCTGCTCGTTGATCAGGTGATAGGTGGGACTGTCGCTCTCGCCGGGGAGCAGCAGCGGCACATGAATGCTGATGAAGTCACTCTGGCCGAGCGCTTCGTCGAGCGGGACATACTTGATGAAGGTGGGCTCGTTCTGCAGGCCGTGGTTGTGGCGCAGATCCATCTCCTCTTGTATGGCCGTGGCGAATTTTTGGTTTGGCCCCAGCGCTTCATAGCACAAGATGTTCATGTCGAAGCCGACGCACTTTTTGATGACGGCTTGTCCGATGCGCCCGGTGCCGATGATGCCGATGGTCTTGCCAGTGACCTCGTCGCCGAGAAATGGCAGGTAGGGATGCCAGTAGCCCCATTTGTTTTCGCGCAGCAGGTGCTCAGCGGGCCAGAGCTTGCGAGCCAGAGCGGCGAGCGCGAAAAACGCGAACTCGGCCGTGGCCTCGGTGAGGACGTCGGGGGTGTTAGCAAAGGGGATTTTGCAGCGATTGGCGGCGGCGCGATCGATATTGTCAAAGCCAACAGCGTCCTGCGCCACGACCTTAAGTGTTCCCTTCCCGGCTTCGAAAACTTCCGCGTCGATAGGATCGCGCAGGGTGGTGATGAGGCCGTCGATGCCGCTGCGGACTTTCTCGAGGATGAGGCTCTTGGGCGGTGGCTCGGGATGCGGATAGACTTCCACTTCGTAGCCGCGCTCGCGCAGGCGCTGGAAGGCGGCGTCGCCGATGTCGGCGGTGGCAAAGACGCGGAATTTATGGTCGGGCATCAATCTTGATTCGGCTCGTACCGAGTGGAAGCGCCGGGCTTCAGCACGGCGAAATTGAACGCCTGAAAGAGTGGCTTTAGCCGTGGTGGACCGGGGCTAAAGCCCGCTTAATTACGCGCTACCGGCACGGCTAAGGCCGTGCCTTCCACCGTATCTACAGACATTTTTTTGCGGGCAGCAATAAAAGCCGCGGGCCTTCTTGCCTACAGATTCTTCTTCGTCCAGCTCTCAATCCGGTTCAGCGCTTCCTGCAAATTGGCGATCGAGTTGGCGGTGCTGAAGCGCATGTGGCCCTCGCCGTACGCGCCGAATGCGGTTCCGGACAATCCCGCCACGCCCACATCTTCGAGCAGCGCGTCGGCCAGTTTCTTCGATGGCCAAGCGGTCGCGCGTGATGTTCGGGAAAGTGTAGAACGCGCCCTGCGGCATGCGGCAGGAGAAACCTTTGATCTGGTTCAATCCGCCGACGAAGACGTCGCGCCGGCGCTGAAATTCGCGGCGCATCTTCTCGGGCTCGCTCTGATCGCCGCGAACGGCCTGGATGCCGGCGATCTGCGTGAAGGTCGCCGTGCATGAGGTGGAGTTAGTCGCCAGACGCGCGAACTGCGCTGGCCAGATCAGCCCGCATGACGCCGTAGCCGAGCCGCCATCCCGTCATCGAGTAGGTTTTGGAGAAGCCCGACAGAATGATGGTGCGATCTTTGAAACCGTCGACCGAGGCGATACTGTGGGGCTCGCCCTCAAATTGCAGGCGGCTGTAGATTTCGTCGCTCAGCACCATGATGTCGCGATCGCCGATGGCGCGCGCGATGTCCTCCACATCTTTTTTGGTGATGATGCCGCCGGTCGGGTTATGCGGCGAATTCAGGATGATGAGCTTAGTGCGCTCGGTGATGAGGCTCGCCAACTCGTCTACATCGAGGCGGAAGTCGCGCTCCTCGCGCAGCCGAATGGGCACGGGCCGTCCGCTGACGAAGTTGATCATCGACTCGTAAATGGGGAAGCCGGGGTTGGGATAGATGACTTCATCGCCTTTATCGACAAGCGCCAGAATCGAAAAGAAGATGATGGGCTTGCCGCCGGGCACGACCACCACCTCGTCGGGACTGACCTTGATGCCGCGCGACGCGCCAACCTCGGCGGCAAGGGCCTCGCGCAGTTCAGGCAAACCGGCGGCCGGGCCGTAATGGGTGTAGCCCTTGCGCAGCGCGTCCACGCCAGCTTCGACCACATTGGCGGGCGTGTCCATGTCGGGCTCGCCGATCTCGAGGTGAATGATGTTTTTCCCCTGCCGCTCGAGGGCGCGGGCGCGAACCAGCACCTCGAAGGCAGTCTCGGTCCCGAGGCGCGACATGCGCTGGGCCAGGCGCAATTCAGTCTGAGTCGTGGTCATAGGCAAACCTGTCGATTATACGACGAGTACGAGCGCTCGGCGCCAAGTCAAACGGGAACACGAAATGGGAGGACCGGTGACCTCGGGGGGTTGCTTCAAAATAAGGCAGCCGGAGTGACGGCTTGAAGCGACACCTGGAGCATCACTGCGCGAGCAGATCTAGTCGCCATAGATATACAGGCGGTGTCCGAAAGTACGCAGTCGGTTATCGCTTCGCGAATACCCCACGAGCGTGACCTGCTGCAGGCCAGGACCCAGAACGCGGGAGGGTAGGAAGAGCAAGTACATGGCGTCGTCCAGTCGTTTCTTCCGGTAACTACCAGCGAGCGGCAGCCGATTGCCCTTAACCACTCGACTTGAAACGATGGCATACATTTCGTCCATCGGCCTAAATTCGGCGTCGGTGGCCAAAATGGCCCATCCCTCTAGTAGAGCGCCGTCGCGAACGGCAACGTGCACAGGAGCCATCACGCTTCCCCGCCCCCCAAGCGAGGCTCCATTTACCCAAAGGACGTCTCCCGTCAGAAAGGCAGATCTCTCATCTGGTAATTCGACATGAAGCCGATTTCGCCAATCATCCACTCCTAAGATCTCGCCGTCCATGAACGCCACATCGTAAGACATCCTATCGAGCGGCTTCTTAGTAAGGGACAGTGTCCAACTCGGAGGAGGATCGATGGGCAGCCTTAGCTGTGCGCCCACCGGCAGTGCGTTAAACACGTGGGCGTAAGTACGGAAGTGAATGCCATTCCACTGCTCGATATGCCAACCTTCTGCACAACAAATGAATATCGCCAACAATGCGGCGGCGCCGGCGACTCGCGCCCATTTGCAGAAAGGCTGCACCGCGCTCCATAGAACTGCTACTGCCAGCACCAGTCGGGGGATAAACCAATACCGTTCCCCCGCTCCCAGCAGCATTGTCGGCCATTGCTCGCCCCAGCTCACGATTTTGGGGGAAGCAAGTGACGCTGCGGTGACGATTGCCCCAAAGAGGAGCACGCAGCGCATCTCAAGGCCACTTTTTCCGAAGATCCATGCCAGGACGGCGAGAGCCCCAACTGCCAGGCAGGCGTCGAATACCCACCAGCCGACAATGTCGCGCAGGAAATCCGGAACCCTGGCCAGACTTGGCAACATGCCAAGAAAAAGCCAGCGGACCAGGAGCTTGCCTAACAGGGAAAAGCTGGCGCCCAATTTCGCCGTTTCCGTGGGTCTGCCTTTTAGTAGCAGCGCAACGGCCTGCACCGCGGCCCCCAGACCAACAATGGCGAGCTGGGTAATGGTTCGCGAGCTGCGTCGATAGATCGCGACCAGGGCCGCGATAGGGAGCAGCAAAATACAGAAAGGTCCGGTCAGCGCTCCAATGGCGAGAGCAACTCTATCGAACCAGGTTCCGAGGCGGCCTTGCGGCGGCGCAGCGATAAGAATCAGCAGGCTCAACACCGCCATTTGCCATTGCGAGTTCGTCAGTTTGCCCCAGACCTCGCCTATATGAGGAAGGCCGAGGTAGAGGAAAGCCACAATCAACCGCAGTGGGAGAGGACCTATGTTCCGCATTCGCGGGCTGCAAATGTACACGGCGGTTAGACAATGGACTGTAAGCGCGACCACATTAAAGAACAGTGGAACGTAAAACAGCGGAAGCCATAGCGATAAACCGGCAACGAGACGGGGAAAGAGGTGAAGATATCCCGCATACGGGAGAAGAATGGAGTGGACGAACCCGAGTTCGTGGGCCTGCTGATAGAAGATCTGCCCATCTTCCGCAAAGAAACGCGCCGTAAGCAGCAGGTCGGGCGATCGCGAAAAGACTACCAGGGCCAGGCAAGTTAAGCCGACCAGCACGAGAGCAGTGCGGGTCTTTCTTGTCGCGTGCGATGGTGGCGAAGAAAACCCTGGCGAAGCCATGCGATTCGGGATCTGAACTGACCTGCCTGCCGAATAAATTTTCTTGCGTCGCTCAGAGGCAGGACGCAAGCCCTGGCACAGTTCATGAAAATAGTCTGTGCGGCCCAGAAGTGTCTGTAACGTGGATCACGGTCCAGAACAACATTCAAAAATCGCAGTGTGACCCACCATCCGCACCAGGTTATAGCCATAGACAGTCAACATCCGCACGCAGGCGTTATACTCGGGACCACCGCTCCCCGGCCCCTGATTTCCCACCACGACAAGACGAGGCCCGTGGTGCGAAAAATCTGAATTGATCTCGACATTCGAAACCAGATGGTACTTGCGACGCTTCTGCGGCTCCAGCCGGCCGGCGACGAACATTCCGAAGTCATTTTCAAAGCCGGGGTACGGTTCAGCGCGTGAGGTGAAGAGATATCCGGGCCAGAAGCTAACAACTTTCTCCCCGGGCGCGGCGAGTTGGTCGATGGCTTCGGAAACATTGTTCACCTGCTTGACGGTCCAGTTGGGCGCATCGGCCCAATTCTCAAGACCGGGAACGCCGTCGCCGGTGAAGAGATATTTCCGGAAGCTGGGAATCGCGAATGCCATGTATGCGATCATCAAGGCCGCGCAGGCCGCCCGCGCGATGCGAAGCTCACGATGCGAATGCAGGCTGCCGAGGTAATCGCCCACCATCGAGACCGCGGCGACGATCAGGAAGGGCATGATCATCGAGAAGTACTGCATGGAAGCGGGCGTGGGCAGAAGAGAAACCGCTCCGAGGATGAGAGCGATCAGGAAGGCCAGGAGCGATGAGTCGCGGCGGAAGCGCCGCACGACGAGCATGGCGACGCAGGTGAGGGTCAGCACGCTGAACTGAAAGCCGGTAAAGCGCCCGCCGAAGGTCGCCAGCAGAACCATCAGCTTGTCCTGCCAGAGGCCGATCAAGCCGGCCTTGGAGCGCAGCGCGTGATAGCCGAGATTGTTGAAGAGGTAAGCGTCGGGCGATGCGAAGAACAGGATGAGAGACGGTACGATGCCGACGATGAAGCCAACGGCAAACCACAGCAGGCGAGCGAATCGTTGGCTGTGGCTCTGGCGAAATGTCCACCAAGCCAACACGGGAAGGACTCCCACAACGTAGGAGCGAGTATCGACGCTGATGCCAAAGGCGAAACCGGCGCCGGCGAGCCACCAGATCGAGGAAGACGGCCGCAATCTTGCCAAAATGACATACGTAAAGAACAGAAACGGCGTCGCCAACGGGAAGGTCTTCACGATGGGAAACCAGGCGAAAACCAGGCTGCTGGATGCGAACAGGACCACGGCGGACAGGCCGGCGAGCCATTTGTCCGTCTCGCGACAGACGTGCTCGTAGATCAGTCCGCCGAGCACGGCGGTGAGTAGCGCTGAAAAAACGCGCGCCGACGTCCAGGAGATCCCGGCAAACTTGAACCACAGGCCGTACACATACGGCAGCAGCGGGGCCTGGGTGTAGAAGAAATCCAGATACGGCGCTTTGTGCTGCATCACCAGGCGCGAAGCCAGGAGATAGAAACCCTCGTCGCCGTCGATGAGGCGGTGCTGCGAGACGAATAGAAAAAAGCAAGCCTGCAACAGAAAAATAGGGATGAATAGCAGTCGGCAAGTACGCGTCATGGTCGAAATGATCGCTGACACATTATTGGAGATAGCTTGTAGCACAATTGCGAAGATCGGTGCTACGGAAATACCGGCCCGGCGCAGCATTCGTAAATCACGGTGTCGCCGACGGTGCGCACCAGACGATAGCCGGCGCGCTTTGCCATGTTCTCGGCGGACCAGGCTGGCGGACCGCCGCTCCGCGGGCCCTGATTGCCGATGACAGCCAGCCGTGGCTGGTGGAAGGCGAACTGCCGGTAAATCTCGTCAGGGGTGAGCACATGATACTTTTTCCGCTGTTCCGGAGTCAGCCGCCCGGCAATATAGATTCCGAAGTTGTTTTCATATCCGGGAAACGGATTCGCCCGTGACGCAAAGATATACCCTGGCCAGAAGCTCGCCACCGGTTCGCCAGGCGAAGCGAATTGGTCGAGCGCTTTGGAGACGGCCGTCACCTGCGCGAGTGTCCAGTTGGGCGCATCCGCCGGACTGATGATGCCCGGAACCTGATAGCCGGTATGCAGGAAGCGCTTGAATCCGGGAGCGCCGGCGATGACAAAGCTGACCAGCATAACCGCACACACCGCGGCAGCAATGCGGGTCGCACGCTGAGTTTGCAAGGCGACAAGAAAGCCGGTCACGGCGCAAACGGCAGCCACAATCAGAAACGGAACGATCATAGCGAAGTACTGCCCCAACGTTGGCGTGGGAAGAATCGAGATGACCCCGAGGACCAGCGCGATCAGGAACGCCAGCAGTGACGCGTCGCGTTTCCTGCGAAGCACAATCATAGCGACGCAGGTCAGAACAAGGACGCTGAATTGAAATCCGGTAACGGGGCTGGCAAAAGTTTCCTGGAGCACTTGCAGTTTGCCTTGCCACTCTCCCACCAGGCCGGTGCCTGAGCGCATGGCATGGAATCCCAGATTGTTGAACAAGTAGACGCGAGGCGAGGCGAAAAACAGCACCAGCGAGGGAACGATGCCGACGACGAAGCCGAGTGCGAGCCATAACATGCGGGCTAATCGTTGGCTGCGGCCCTGACGAAGTATCCACCATACGAATACGGGAGCGACTGCGACGACGTACGAGCGAGTATCGACGCTGAGGCCGAAGCAGAAACCGGCTGCCGCAATCCACCAACCCGAGGAAGAGGACGAGGTCCGCGCCAGAATGACGTATGCCAGGAACAGAAAGAGCACCGCCAGCGAGAAGGTTTTTGCGATCGGGTACCAGCCGAAAATGAAACTGCTGGATGCAAACAGCAGCACGGCGCAGACGGCGGCGATCCACTTCTGAGTTTCACGGCAAACGTGCTGGTAAATCAGTCCGCCGAGGACGGCCGTTTGCAGGGCGGCAAATGTGCGGGCCGATAACCAGGAGATCCCCGCGAACTTAAACCACAGGCCGTACACGTACGGCAGCAGCGGCGCCTGGGTGTAGAAGAAATCCAGATACGGCGCCTTGTGCTGCATCACCAGGCGCGAGGCCAGAAGATAAAAACCTTCATCGCCGTCGATGAGGCGGTGCAGCGAGACAAACAGAAAAAAGCCAGCCTGCAAAAGAAAAATGGGGACGAAAAGGAGCCTGGAGGCGCGGGTCATTTGGTGGGCGGAACGGCTGCGCGCGCAGCATCACGGTACTCGATTGCGACGTCGATCTTTGCCGTTTTTTCCAGCATGGCGGAAACGGAACAGTATTTCTCCTCCGATAGTCGCACCGCGTCTTCCATGGCTTTGTGAGTGACGTTGCCGCCGACGATGTAAGTCAGGCGGATGGAAGTATAGACCTTGGGGAAGTCGTCGGCGCGATCGCCGTGCGCGCGCACTTCCAGGCTGGTGAAGGGCTCGCGCTTCTTGCGCAGAATGCTGACCACGTCGCTCGCGGTACAAGCGCAAAGCGCGATCAGCACCAGCTCCACCGGACTGTTGGCCGACTTCTCGCTGCCGGCGTCGGTGACGAGCGCGTGGCCGCTGCCGGCCTCACCAAGGAAGCGATCTTTGTCGGTCCATAGGGCGCGGGCCTCGATCATAAGCAGCAACTAGCAATTAGCAACTAGCAATTAGCAACTAGATGGCTCTAGCAGCTAGAGATCATCTCATAAATAGTTCTTGGTTGTGTCAGGGCACGACTTTCAGTCGTGCCGAGTGGCTCCATCCTTCGATTAGGGCTTTAGCCCCTGCAACAACTCTACTGCTTTGGCGGAGATGAGCTGCCCTCGCCATCGTGTTTCTCGTAGATCGAATACTGGCCCTGCGGACGCTTTAGACGGATCGTAATGTCCTGCGCGGCCTGATCAATACTGTAGTCGTCGCCGAAGGTTTGAAAACCGGGAGCGATGACCTGCACCCGCCACTTACCGTAGGGAATGCCGTCGAAGTGGGTCTTGCCGTCGGCGTCGGTCTTCAACTCGAATCCGCTCTTGGCCTGCTTCCCGTGCACTCCCACGGGATGCAGCACCAGGGCGGCATTCCGTACCGGCTTGCCGTTGTCGTCCTTCAATACAACAAAGTCCACTGAAGATTGTGGCTCGTCCTTCTTGTCGCCGGCGGCGAGGCTGGCGGAGATCAGGATCACAGGCAGGAGGATGACCAGGATGCGCGACATCTTCATGCCGACATTCTAGGCAGGTTGGGGTGGGGCTGCAAACGCGGAGAAATTTATTGAGCGTCGCTAATTATCGTGACAGGGAAAGTCATGCGAACGACGTTCATTACGAGCGCCGATTTTGGCGCGAGGAATCTGCTTTGAGGCGACCAGCCGAAAAGCAGATCCCTCAGCCGCGCTCAGTCGCTTCGCTCCTTTCGCGCGGCTTCGTGATGACAAACGAGAGGAGGCCACTATCGGCGCGGCTGAAGCCGCGCCCCTTCAAAGCTGGGCGTCCACACAGCCGAATACGTTTCAATCCGAGCTGCTGGGGTTGCGCTTCAGGGTGGGACGGCCATCGTCCTTCTGATCGGAGGCATTGCCGGAATCGGAGGTTGATGTTCCGGAGGCGGTGTCGGTCGTCTCGCTGGTTCGCTTCAGCAGGACGGGACGACCGGCCTCTTCCTTGCGGCTGCCGAGACGCCGTCCGTTCTCCCAGGTCATCAGCCGCGCCTTCACGTCCTGGAACTCGCTGGTGTCAACGACGTATTCAGGGCGATCGGGCAGGTACTTGCGGATTTCATCCTGCGCCGCCTCGATGCGCTCGACGTTCATGGGATGAGTGGCGAATGCCTTGGCCACCATGTTCTGCTTCTTCTTCTCGACGTTCAGCTTCTCGAAGAACTGCACGAAGGCCTGGGGATCGTATCCGGTGGCGTAGTCGTATTCGAGGCCAAGCAGATCGGCTTCACGTTCGGCATCGCGCGAGAACTTGAGGAAGCCGAGCGGCACGGCCAGTCCGGCGACGTCGCTGAGGACGTAAGCGACCGGGCCGCCGATGAAGATCAGAGGGATTGACGCCATGTTCCAGATCTGGGCGCGGGTCATGTTCTTGGTGGCGTGGCGGGCGCAGACGTGGGCGATTTCGTGTGCCATCACTCCGGCAAGCTCGGCTTCGTTGTCGGCGGCGAGAATCAGGCCGCTGTTCACATAGAAGAAGCCGCCGGGCAGCGCGAAGGCGTTGACTTCGCTGGTGTCGAGTACCTTGATGGTGAAGGGCACGCGCGCATCCGAGTTGCGAACCAGGTTCTGGCCAATGCGGTTGATGTACTCAGTGATGACAGGATCGGTCACCAGCCGCGCGCTGGATTCCACCTGTTGCGAAAGTTGCCGGCCCAAGGCGATCTCGCGGTCGAGCGAATAGAAGTCGACGCCGCTGCCGACATTGCGCTGGCCGATTTGGGTGACATCGTATTTTGGAGGCAGAGTGCCGGCCTGCACCGAGCCGTTCGCCGGAGGCGTAGCGGTCCGGACGGGAGCGGGTTTGGGAGCGGGTGAGCCGGAAGCAGGATCAGGTTCGGCGGTGGTGTCGTGAGCGCCAGCGGCCTCGACTTCCGCTGCTGTGGGAACGCCGACGCTGGCAGCATCGGGATGGTCGGAAGGCGAAAGCGTGGCACCGGTTTGAGCTGAAGGTGCTTGCTGCGAGTCCCCGGGCGCTGATGGCGGTTGCGTCGCTGCGGACGAAGCGGGCGCGGAAGTCTGGGCGGCGCTGAATGACGCAGCGCACAAAACGGCGGCGAAGAGGGCCAGCATGGTTCTCCGTGGGAGGGCCGCAAAGCGTCGACGGGGACGGGGGACGGGCACAATCACACCTGACCAGAACGATTATGCTGCCGGAACGTGCGTTATGGGAACTGCAAAGTTCGCCAGTCGAGTTGAATAATTGATGAAGCGGACGCCGAACAGGGAGTAGATGCGCAGGAGTTTACGCGGGATACCGGGAATTTGCGGCAGTCTGCTCTTGCACCGCGGCCCACCCTGTCGCCAAAGGATGGCGACGAGGATGGGGCACCCGAATCTCACACACCCGAATTGTAGGGAGAGTTGTGGATTCGAACGAAAGGATGGGTCACCCGCCTCATGGGTTCTTCCTTGACTTATTGAACTTCTTCTTCCGTAACCACATTCAGACTTTCTTTTGATTCGTGCCCTTTCTTGTCCTGGATCTTCACCGTGATCGTCTTGTCGTTGGCCTTTACGATTTCATAGTCGGAACCGACTTGGAAGTGGTAGTAGCCCCAGGACGCGAGCTGCTCCAGCGTGTATCGCCGATTGCCCACGGTGCCGGTGATAATGTTCTGGTTAAAGGACGTATGATAGGTCTTCTCATCGTCCCGCGAGGCCTTATGGATAGCGGCGATGTGCAGTGTATCAGCAGCATACGCTGCTGCGGTAAGTAGAAGGACAAGAAGTATGAGTGACCTCTTCATCGTGTCTCCTTATTAATCACAAATCTTACATCTGGACGGCCAGTTGGGTGGCTGTAGATGATCAAGACGTTGTTCCGGAATCGGAGCGGCTGATGGGCGGCCTGTAGTTGAGGCTACCATGGGGGCGGACACGGTTGTAGTAGTCGGTCCAAGGCTGCAGATAGGCGTCCCTTTGCTCGGAGTCGGACCAGTGCTGAGCATAAGCCCACTCGCGCAGGGCGGTCTGAATGAAACGCTCGGCCTTGCCGTTGGTTCTGGGGGTATAGGGCCTGGTACGGTGATGCTTGATGTGCATCGTCTGACAAGCCTGACGGAACTGATGGGAGCGGTAGCTGGAGCCGTTGTCGGTGAGCAGAGCGCGCACGCCGATGCCGTGGGTGGCGAAGAAGTCGGTGGCCGCGGCGAGGAAAGCGACGGTGGTTTCGGCTTTTTGATCGGGCAGCATCTGGGTAAAGGCCAGGCGCGAGTGATCGTCGACGGCCACATGCAAAGCCAGGAAGCCGGGATGTTTCTGCTTGCCGCGCAGGCGGCCATCGCCCCGCCGGCCCACTTCAGAAAAGCGCGTCATGCCTTTGATATCCAGGTGCAGCAGGTCGCCGGGCCGGGGATGCTCATAGCGCTGTATGGGAGGCGGCGGGTTCAGATCGCGCCAGCGGCTCAGCCGGGCGCGGCGCAGGACGCGGCTGACGGTGGCCGGACTCAGACCGGTGCGGCGTGCGATCTCGTGGCCGGGCATGTGCCCCCGGCGAAGAACAACAACCCTTTCTAATAAGGAAGAAGTGGTCTGACGCGGGCTGTGGTGCGGCCGCGAGCTGCGGTCGGTCAGGCCGGCAGTCCCCCACTGGCGATACCGGCCCACCCACTTGGCTGCCGTCTTAGCACTCACACTGAACCGTAAAGCCGCTGCACTTACCGTCAGGCCGTCGTCGATCACCATACGGGCAAGACGCTCTCGACTCACCGCCGTCCATGGGGCATTCTTGTGATAGTCCATTCGGTCTCCAGAGGTACTAGTTGCTCGTCACAACCAGCTTCTCCGGTTCCAACCGAATGGACAACGTCTTGAAAGATCACAGGTGGCCCACCCTTTCAACCACACCGACCGTCACCCAGGAAGATCGGGTGCCCCATCCTTCTCCCCTTCTTTTGGGGAGAGGGTGGGCCCCGAGCTGTCAATGCTGACGGGCATACCACCAAACGCAATCGGGTTCCCGGTAACCTTCAACCGTAGCGGCATTCCCATCCGCATCGGGGCCCATCCTCTCCCCAACAGAAGGGGAGAAGGATGGGGCACCCGCCGATCCCTTCGAAACAAGTCGTCGGCGAGTGCCCCGTCCTACCAACCCGAAGGGCGCCCCAAGCTGGTTTTGCTTGGGTGGTGGCATCCGCTGCGGTCGCGGCTATCCGCTCGGCTGGGCTTGACAGCGGCGGTCGGGTTCCGGTATATTAGCACTCGTAGGTCGTGAGTGCTAACAGCGCTAAGTCCTTCAATCTCAACTACCAGTTTCATGAAGTGAGCCGGCGCGCAGCGCAGAATATCGCGATGACGCTGGCAATGAGTAACGGAATCCAACTGAGTTCGACAAACTGAAAGGAGTTCGAAGCATGGCTACAAAGCTAACTCCCCTGCACGACCGCATCGTGGTTCGCCGGGTTGAAGAGGCGGAAACCACGAAAGGCGGAATCATCATCCCCGACAGCGCAAAAGACAAGCCGCAAGAGGGCGAAGTGATTTCTGTGGGCCGCGGCAAGACCAACGATAAAGGCGAGACCTTCCCGCTGGACGTAAAGGAAGGCGATCGCATCCTGTTCGGCAAGTATGCCGGAACCGAAATCAAGATTGACGGCGAAGACTTCCTGATCATGCGCGAGGAAGAAGTGCTCGGCATCCTGGAAGGCGCAAGCAAGCCGAAGGAACACGCGGCGAAGAAGTAGTTAGTGGCTAGTGGTCAGTGGCTAGAACAAGCGACTGGCGACGGCCCGCAACTGACAGCAGTGCAATCACAAATTTGAAGTTCAAGAAATCAGGTCAGACCAGTCGAGAGATTAGCTAGTCACTAGCCACTGGCCATTGACCACCAGGAGAGAAAAATGGCAAAGCAGATTCTGCATGGCGAAGAGTCGCGCCAGTCGATTCTTCGCGGCGTGAATGTTCTGGCTGATGCGGTAAAGGTCACGCTCGGTCCCAAGGGCCGCAACGTCGTGATCGAGAAGAAATTCGGTTCGCCGCTCATCACCAAAGACGGCGTCACCGTAGCCAAGGAAATCGAGCTGAAGGACCCGCTGGAGAACATGGGCGCGCAGATGGTGCGTGAGGTCGCTTCCAAGACCTCCGACGTGGCCGGCGACGGCACCACCACCGCGACCGTTCTGGCGCAGTCCATTTACCGCGAAGGCGTGAAGACGGTTGCTGCGGGCGCGAACCCGATGGCGATGAAGCGCGGCATCGAGAAGGCCGTGACTGCGATTTGTGGCACGGTGGACAACGAAGGCAACCGCAACCCCGGCGCGCTCGACAAGTTCTCGCAGAAGGTTTCCGGCGAGATGATCGCGCAGGTCGGCACCATCTCCGCCAACAATGACGAGACCATCGGCCGCATCATTGCCGAAGCGATGAAGAAGGTCGGCAAGGACGGCGTCATCACCGTGGAAGAAGCCAAGACGATGGAGACCCAGCTCGAGGTCGTCGAAGGCATGCAGTTCGACCGCGGCTATCTGTCGCCCTACTTCGTCACCGATCCGGAGCGCATGGAAGCGGTGCTGGAGAATGCCTACATCCTGATTCACGAGAAGAAAATTTCGTCGATGAAGGACCTGCTGCCGCTGCTGGAGCAGATCGCCAAGGGCGGACGGCCGCTGGTGATCATCGCTGAGGACGTGGAAGGCGAAGCGCTGGCGACCTTGGTCGTCAACAAACTGCGCGGCACGTTGAATGTCGCGGCCGTGAAGGCCCCGGGCTTCGGCGATCGCCGCAAGGCCATGCTGCAGGACATCGCGATTCTCACCGGTGGCAAGGCCATCACCGAAGATCTCGGCATCAAGCTGGAGAACGTGCAGATCGCGGACCTCGGCCAGGCCAAGAAGATCACCATCGACAAGGACAACACGACCATCGTCGAAGGCAAGGGCAAACAGACCGAGATCGAAGGCCGGGTGAAGGAAATCCGCGGCCAGATCGACAAGACCACCAGCGACTACGACCGCGAGAAGTTGCAGGAGCGGCTGGCGAAGCTGGTGGGCGGCGTTGCCGTCATCAAGGTGGGTGCTGCCACCGAGACCGAGATGAAGGAGAAGAAAGCCCGCGTTGAGGACGCGATGCATGCCACCCGCGCTGCGGTGGAGGAAGGCATCGTTCCCGGCGGCGGGGTTGCGCTGATGCGCTGCCAGGGTGCCGTGGACGCGCTGAAGCTGGAAGGCGACGAGAAGATCGGCGGCAACATCGTGCGCCGCGCGCTGGAAGAGCCGCTGCGCCAGATCGTGGAGAACGCCGGCGAAGAGGGTGCTATTGTGGTCGGCAAGATCAAGGAGTCGAAAGACCCCAACTTCGGCTACAACGCGCAGACCAATCAGTTCGAAGACCTGGTGAAGGCCGGCGTCATCGACCCGACCAAGGTCACGCGCACCGCGCTGCAGAATGCCGGCTCGATCGCGGCCCTGATGCTCACCACCGAAGCCCTGGTAGCCGAGCTTCCGGAAGAGAAGAAGGAACCGGCGATGCCTCACGGCGGCGGCGGCATGGGCGGAATGTACTAAAGGCAGCAATTAGCAATTAGCAATTAGCTAAGAGCTGCGAGCCACGAGCTACGAGCTCAAAACATGGGTGCCCCACTCATTCGCGCTTTTCGAATGAGTGGGGTTTTCTTCCCTGACTGCTGCTGTTAGGGCGTGATCTCGAACACCACGCCGCAGCCGTTCGTACCGAACGTCCAATTGGATCCCACCTTTTTTAGCTTAAAGACTCCGCCATAGCCAGAGAGGTTGGCCTTGCTCCGGCAAATTAAGGGCATCTCAGCCCTCGAAAAATTGTTCCACGTGGAACAATTTTTGTGCCCGTAAGTGATTGCTGCCTAACGACTTATAACCAACCATCTTAGTGTCGTAACTAAGGCCCTGCCGTGAGGTAACCAAGCCAAGCCGACACAGGCGCTCCCAACGCCTAATCCTGAGACCCGGCTGTCCGAAGTGCGCCGTCGCGTTGGGCCAGCAGTTTGTCTAGCTGATCGCGGAACTGGAGCTTCAGATGCTCGACGTTGTCGTAGCGGGTGCAAAAGTGCCCAAGCTTCTCGAGCTTTTCCTGAAACGCCCACAGGGAATTTAGGTCCTGCCTGCGTGCGCTGCCGGTCTTGATGTCAGCATTCTTAAAGAACGTATAGATGAGTGGTTTCCCGGTACTCTTGAACTGCTGGTGCGCGACATCAAACTCTTCCTCGGTAAACTTGCCAGTTTTGGTAAAGAACAAGGAAACAAAAACGTCGCAAGCGCGAACAGCTTTGTTGTACTCGTTCTGCAGGCGAGTTTCCGACATCGCGTCGAGAAAATTCTCCCAGCGCACAATCTCAAGATAAAAACCTTCCTTGATGTTCTTGTCGTTCTGCTGGCGAAAGTAGAGGTCAAACTCGTCCCGGTCTTCCCGTAGCTCGGAGGACGAAGCAAGAAAAATGCGAATCGTGCGCAGCGTGGGACCACCGGGAACTTCGTTTGCCCAGCCCGGCAGCTTGTCGAACTTCACGCCGTCCAATAACTCCAGCACTCCAACTTCCTCAAAGCTGCGCGGGCATTCCACCTTCAGTCTGTTGTGTTCCTTGCGATAGAGCAGTTGCTTCTGGCCGAAAAACTCAGGAAATGTGGCGAAGCGGCAAGCTTTGCAATTGCACGGTATGCGCTTATCGACTTTGTCCTTCAGCCCCTGAAACGAATCATTCAACGCATCCAGATCGGCAGCGATGACGCTGAGCAACGCCTTAGCTCTCTGGCCCGCGCGCCCGTAGTTCGATCTCGTTCCCTTTTTCCAGTATCTGCCCCAGCACGGCCGTCGTCTCGCGCTCAAACAGCACGCCGGTAACCCAAGCCATCTCCGGGTTGCGCACAAAGCGATGCAGCCTCACCGTCAAACGGCTGACCATCCCGTTGGGCAAAAAGTCATACTTGTATCGCAGTACCAGGTCTTCGGGCTTGCTCCACTCGGCAAGCTCTTTGGGCTTCGCAGGAGGCAACAACTGCGGGACGAGCCACGTCGCCGGCTTAATGTCGGGTAGCTTGTAGCAAAGCTCGAAGTTTTGCATCAGCGCCAGCAGCTCCGGATGCATACGAGCATGCGCAGGATCGTTCCACAGCCGTTCGCAATCCTCATGCGTAAAGCGGCCCAGCGCTTTCTTAACGTTTTCGTCGTCCAGGACGCGAAACACGGCTTCGGTAGCCCACTCGTTCTGCAGAATGACGATACGCTTGAGCAAAGCGTCATCCTGAAAGTGCAGAAAGACGCCCAGGTCATGCAGGTACTGGCTCAGTTGCAGCGCTTTCTTCTCGTCAAACTCAATGTGGTTGCGGTAAATCTCGAAATACCTCTCCACCGGAACGTAAGGTTCTTTCTCGGCGAGCTGCTCGATATCGGACCGCACCTTGAGCCAGCGAGCGGGCACTTCATCGCCGATATGTTTAAGCTGGCTCGCGTAGAACTCGATGCCATCGCGCACTTTCTCGGCGGCATCGTCTTTTGCCAGGTCGCCGGCATAGAGTTCCTTCACGTTGTCGTACCGCTGTCTGATGCCGCCGATGTCAATGGCCTTGCTGCGGCCATCCTTCTCGTTCTGGAAGATCAACGTCGGGCTGTGCCCACCAAATACCTCAATCAACTCCAGCCAATACCTGAAGTACTCATCGGATACCGACTTGTAGTCTTTGCGAGTGTCATCGAGGAGAACATACAGGGAGCGGCGGGTTAGGAAGAACTGGTGGGTGGCGTGGTAGATCTGTTGTCCGCCAAAGTCCCAGACATTCAGGCGGAAGGGCCGTCCGTCCTTCATCTTGAATTCCCGACTGGAGATGTCGATACCCCTGGTCGTCTCACTTTCCGTTGGCAGGGACTGACCGGGCTGATACAAACGCCGAAGCAGGCTGGTCTTCCCAGCACCACCTTCGCCCAGGATCAGCATTTTGGCTTCGTAAAGATGATCAACTCCGCCCGCCTCCCGCTCGGCAAAGTAGTTGAGGATTGCCTCATTGCCCTGCTTCACAATCTCCGGCGGTGGATTGGTAAGCGGACAGTCGCCGACGTTGATGCCGTTGATGTCTCCGAGGCCCCAAGTTTGGCCCGGGTCCAACGATACCGGCAAGCCACGACGGAGGAGGCCTATGAGCGGCGAGAGATCGCGGACCTTAGTATGAGCAATATGGAGCCCCACCAGAGCCGAGTGGTGGCCCAGCGGCGCTAAGTCGCTGACTTGGGTGCCATATGCAAGAAGATCCCGCAGGGCCAACAGGCCGGCCAGCGGCGTCAGGTCGCTAACCTGCGTTCCTGCGACATCGAGCGTTTGCAGTGTGGACAGGCCGGCCAGCGGCGACAGGTCGCTGACCTGGGTATCTGAGATGTCAACCGCATGCAGGACAGGGAGGTTGGCCAGGGGTGCTAGATCCACTATCTGCGTGCGCGACGCATTCAAGGAATGCAGTGCCAGCAGGCCGGACAGCGGTGCAAGGTCGGCCACCCTCGTGCCCCAAAAGTAAAGCTCCTGCAGGGCGAATAGCCCGGCCAGTGAAACTAGATCAGTGACGCGAGTGTTCGAAATGCTCAGACTTTGCAAGGTGCGGAGCCCAGCGAGCGGCGTCAGGTCAGCGACCTGCGTGCCCCAGGCGTTGAACTCCTGTAGGACAGACAGCTGGGCCAGCGGCGTCAGGTCGGAGACATGCGTTCCCGGAACATGAAGCTCGCGCAGGGCCAACAGGCCGGCCAGCGGCGCCAGGTCGCTGACCTGCGTGAACGAGACATCAAGCTCCCGCAAGGCGGACAGCCCAGCCAGCGGCGACACGTCGACGACCTTCGTACTCCTGACATCAAGGTACCGAAGGGCAGACAGGCGGGCCAGCGGCGTCAGGTCGCTGACCTGCGTGTTCGAAATATCAAGCTCCTGCAGGGCCGATAGGCCGGCCAGTGGCATCAGGTCGGTTACCTGCGTATTCGAGACATCAAGCGCTCGCAGGGTCGAAAGGCCAGCCAGCGGCATCAGGTCGCTAACCTGCGTATTCGAGACACCAAGCGCTCGCAGGGTCGAAAGGCCGGCCAGCTGCGAGAGATCAGTCAGGCCGCTGTTACCCTCTAGGTTTAAAGACTCCAGCCAGACCAGTTCGCCGACCTCGGGGGGCACTTTGCCTAGTCCGCAGGCGGGGAGACTCAAAGATGTGCCGTGTGTACGCTTATTTTCGGCGATGCGCCTCCGCACCTCTCCATGGACCGTGTCGGCGATCCAGGTCTCCGCCTGCTCCGGCACCGCCTTATCTCTCGGTGAACGCTTGCGAGGACTCATAATTGCCAACCGATTCTAGAGCAATTCCCGCCGAACTGTACCCTGAAACATCACGCTCCCTCATCAATCGTGCCGATCAGCCGTTTATTTCCTTTCCTGAGTCGGATTCAGCCGACGACAGAAACTGGCGCAAGAGTTTCTTAGCAGCCTGTATATCCCACCTTGCTTGCCTGCCCCGGATGTACAATGCCGCCATCCGTTCAATAAACGTTCAAACTGATTCAACCAACCCTGCATTCCAGGGAAATGGAAAGGATATCCCCCATGAAAAAGATGCTGGTGTTGTTTGGCGTAATAGTTCTGGCGCTGGCGGTTCAGGCGCAAATGGCTAAGGAGACCAAGGAAACCAAGACAGGCGGCGTCGCGCAGGCGATCACGCAGATGGAGCAGCAGTGGGCCTCGAACTCGAAGGCGGGCAACATTGACGCGATCGCCGCTAACCTGGCCGACAGCTTTGTCGAGCTCGACAGCGACGGCAGCCTTTACACCAAGACGCAGGTTGTCGACAGAATGAAGAACGCGAAGTGGCAAGTGAACGAAGTCAGCGACATCAAGGTGACCGTTCACGGCAATACGGCGATTGCGACCGGATCATGGCAAGGCAAAGGTACGTCGAACGGCAAGCAGGTCGACCAGAAGGAAAACTGGGTCGATACCTGGATGAAGATGGCGAACGGCAAATGGCAGTGCGTCGCCAGTGCCAGTGCCATGACAAAAATGTAATTGTGATCCAGCCGGATGCCCCACTCATTCGCGCTTTTCGAATGAGTGGGGTTTTCTTCTCTGACCACTGACCACTGACCTCTGACCACTGACCACTGGCCACTGACGATTCAGCCGGTAACGCTTCGCCGTGCGAAGATAGAGGTTCGCCGTCAACGCGGAGCTATGGCCGACTCGACCTTTCGCAGGATCTTCAAGGCATTTCACTATCGCGATTTCCGGCTGATGTGGGTCGGCGCCTGCACCTCCAGCATCGGCACCTGGATGCAGATCGTCGCCCAGGGCTGGCTCATTTACCGCCTCAGCCATTCGGCCTTTCTGCTGGCGCTCGACCAGTTTCTCGGCGGCATTCCCATCTTTCTGTTTTCCCTCATCGGCGGCGTGGTTGCCGATCGCATCGAGCGCCGCAAGGTCCTGCTGGCCTCGCAATACGTGCAGATGACCAGCGCGGCCATTCTCACGTTTCTGGTGGCATACCACCTGGTTCACGTCTGGCAGATTCTGTGCCTCTCGTTCGTCTCCGGATTCGCGCAGGCCTTCGGTGGTCCGGCTTATTCGGCGCTCATCCCGACCCTGGTCGAGCGCGACGACATGCCCAACGCGATCGCGCTGAATTCCATCCAGTTCAATCTGGCGGTGACCATCGGCCCCGCGCTTGCCGGTCAGGCGCTGGCGAAACTCGGTGAGACCTGGTGCTTCGGGCTGAACGCGGTCTCGTTTCTCGCACCGGTCATTTCCCTGCTAATGATCCGCACGCGCTTTTTCCCGGCGAGCACAACCGAATCAATGTTCACCAGCCTGAAGGAAGGCATCAAGTTCGTTCGCCGGATGGGCTCGATGGAAGCCCTCACCATCCTGGCGTTCTGCATGACGGCCCTGAGCATGCCCATGCGCACTTACCTTCCGGTGTTCGTCAAGGACATCTTCCATCGCGGTCCGGAGACGTACGGCAATCTGCTTTCGATGATGGGTATCGGCTCCATCTGCGGATCGCTGACGGTCGCGACGCTGGGCAACATGCGCCACAAAGGGCGTTTCGCCATCACCATGCTTATGGTCCTGGGCGCAGGGATTGCGGTGTTTGCGCGCTCGCCAATGCTGCCACTGAGCTACGGAATGCTGGTGGTGGTGGGCGCATCCATGATGGCCGTCTTCGCCACCGTGACCTCGCTGGTGCAGTTGATCACCACCAACGAAATGCGCGGCCGCGTGATGAGCGTTTACAACTGCGCCTTTCGCGGCGGAATGCCCATGGGAAATCTGGTTTCGGGATGGCTGGTCCCGGTCTTCAGCGCACCGCTCGTCCTGAGCGCCAACGGCCTGTTGCTAATCCTGATGGCGATTTACTTCCTGCTGGTGCAGCGGCGAGTGGCCGCACTGTGACAGCGCGGACGCGGTTCAACCCCGGGCAGATGAGACGTTCGGAGCCTGCCTGAGCTTGCCGAAGAGCGCGCTTCCACGCGGCGCCGAAACCCTCAACCGTGGGTGTCCCGTTCTGGCCTGTTTTTGGCCAGGGCGGGGCATTCGTCACTCCGCAACGTATTCTTCGGACGCCCGTCCGAATTGCCGCTCCCCTCTGCCGTTGCAAAGTCCTGCGAAGCTGTCGATTTGCGGTGGTAAACCGACTCCACTTATGCGCAAAGTTTTACATTGTCACCGCGACTTTTGTGTTGCTGGAAACCGATACGTAGTCTACTATCACATGTAGTTCCGGCGGTTTGGGCCACGAAACCGCAAGCTCCCAGTGGAATCAAGCCTGCACGGACATCTCACTTACATTCCCTCCAGGAGACTTCGCTCGTGCGAACTGCCCCATGTTGCACCCGCCAATTTCCGCGTCCTGGGGCGAAAGGCTGATCAATTGTTCAGGGACCTTGTTTCTATCAGACTCGCAATACCCTTTATCGTTGCCATCGCTTCCATAACTCCAGCCAGCGTAGCGCAGAACCCCTCAACCGGATCGTCCTCAGCTGATCATGTCATCCTGAAGGTCGGCGACAAGCAGATCACCCAGGCACAATTCGAACAGATGATCGCGGATCTGGAGGCGCAGCAGGGACCGGCTGATATGAGCCGGAAGCAATTGGGCGAAAAATTCGCATCGCTCTTCATCCTTTCGCAGCAGGCGGTTGCTGACCATCTGGAATCTTCGCCCGAGGTGGTCCGGCTGATGGCAATCGACCGCACGCAGATTCTGTCCAATGCGGAATTCGCCAAGCTTAAAGCTGAAGCCAAGCCCACCCCGGACCAGATCAGCGCCTATTACAACGCTCACCTGGATGACTATGACGTGGTTGAACTGCGCCGCGTCTTCATCTGGAAAAAAGCACCGGACCACGACACAGGCGTGAATCCGCAGGATGCCCACGCGCTCGCCGACGCGATCCGTCAGGCTTATGCCTCAGGTACTGATCCTAAGAAGGTGGTGAAGGACCCGCAGAGCGTCACGTTCGATAACGCTCCGCTGAAGTTCCAGCGGGGAGAGATGCCGGCAGTAATGGAGAAACCGGCCTTCGCAATGCAGAAAGTGGGTGAGTGGACCGAGTTGGCGGACACTTCCGGCGGGCTGGTCTTGATGCAGTTGGTTTCTCGCGGCCGGCGCAGTCTGAGCGATATGTCGCCGCAAATCGAGAAGAAGTTGCAGAACGAAGAAATGCGGGAGAAGTTGCAAGCTTTGAAGAAAAGAACCGATGTCTGGATGGACGAGACGTATTTCGCCTCGAAGGTTCCAGTGTCGGCTTCCAGTACGGAGCCTGAAGCTCCGGGCCAAGGTAAGTCCACGGAGAGAGGAGAGAAATAACATGAACCACAGCCGCAAAATGCTCTGGTATGCACTTCCGGTTCTGTTACTGGTTGGGTGCATTCTTGCGCCAGGGATTGCTCAAGCCCAACAGACAACCACAGGTATCCCCTGCTCGCAGATTGCCGCGCGCCATCTGACAATGCAGGACAATATGCGTGCCGGCCTGACGCTTATTCAATGCGGAGTTGTGCAGGGCGGCAGACCCGAGCCTGGCCGCGCGGAAGAGGAATCTGCGCCTCAGCCTCCTAACGTTCAGGTCAGCGACCGGACCTGCAGTTCCGGCAGCTCCTGCACCCACAGCGAAAGCATGGTGTGGCAGAACACCTCCGCTGGCAGCCAGACCATAGTCGTCAATTACAACGACGATTACCAGAACGGGTCTAACTATTCCGGTACGTCGTACTCCCTCGATGGCGGAGCTACCTTCACCCAGATTCTGCCGCCGCCGTTCGCTTCCGGGCACGGCACCAACTACGGCGATCCGCTTGTGGTTTACAACCAGAAGCTGGGCAAGTTCTTCGCTGGCGATTTGGTGACCGGCTGCGGCGGTTTTGGCGTCGGCGTGTGGAGTTCTCCTGACGGCCAAAACTGGACCGTTGCGGGTTGCCCGGCCAGCAACGACGACAGTGATCGCCCCTCCATGTGGGTCGATAACAATCCCTTCAGCGCCAAGTACGGCCGCATGTACGTTTCGTTCAACAACTTTTCTATTGATGATGGCGCTTTGTTCGTCAGCCATTCTGACGATGGCCAAACCTGGAGCACCCCGGTCCAGTTGACCACCAGCTTCTTGCGTGACGTCCAGCTCACCGGC
The DNA here is from genome assembly GCA_963821995.1 of uncultured Acidobacteriaceae bacterium. Lineage (GTDB taxonomy): Bacteria > Acidobacteriota > Terriglobia > Terriglobales > Acidobacteriaceae > Bog-257. The sequence continues at coordinate 551,399 of CAWGFZ010000002.1, forward strand.
GCACCTCCGGGACCGCCGGCACCGAATGCCACCTATACCAGCGCGGTGTTTCTTGCTGCCATGGATGAGGGCGGAGGCGGTCTTAGCACTCGCCAGAACATCATGTTCCATTCCTATGATGGTGGTCTCACCTGGACCGAAGTCATGGTGGGTTCGCGTTTCAACCCCCCTGGCGACGGTACCTGCGGCTATTTTGCCTACATGAGTACCATCATTCGGCACATGGGGTGGGGACAGCCCGCGGTTGGTCCCAACGGCGTGGTCATGTATGACTACGCTACCAAAGGTGCACTTTCGACTGGCGACATCTACTTCACGCGTTCGCTTGACAACGGCCAGACCTGGTCTACGCCCGTCCTGCTCAATGACCCTGAGACCAATCAGTATCAGAGTCACTGGATGCCGTCGCTGTCGGTCAACTACAGCCCGGGCGCTTTCACCCAACCGCAGGATGTGACCGCTACCTGGTACGATCGCCGCCAGGCCACCACCTCCTGCGTTACTGTCACCGACCCGGGATGCATGTACCAGCGCTACGCCGTTCAGTCCTCCGACAATGGCGCCAGCTGGGGATCGAACATTGCGATCAGCCCAGTCGAGCCGGAACCGGCACAGGATGATCCCTACATTCAGAGCTGCTATGCCGGCGACTATGACTATTCGACCGCTTTGAACGGCAATGCCTTCACGACTTGGACCGACGGACGCATTTCGGTTGGAGGCGTTCAGGTGCAGAATGTGTTCTTCGCCGCCCCACCCGAACCGTAATTGGACCCTTGAACGTTATCGCGGAGGGCAACATACGTTGCCCTCTTTTTTTCTTTGCGAGTAGAAAGTGTGCGTGAGAGACCCGAAATCTCGACTCTATCGCTTGTCGGGGTAGAGGGACAATGGTTGAGGGACGGCAACAGGTTCTCATATAGACTCTGGAGCGGCGCTTCAGTGAAGCTGGATTCCGGACACACAGGAAGGACACACATGCAGACCAATCGCGACGTTCGCTATCTTTCGCTTGCCCTACTCATATCGGCGCTGTGCGTTTTGCAGCAACCTGCGTTGGCGCAGATGACATCCGCAGACATCGACTGCTCCCAAATACCCGCTCTTCATCTGTTACAGCAACAAAACCTGCGCGCCGGGCTGGTCCTGATCGAGTGCGGAGTAATACAAGGCGGCCGCCCCACCGCAGCCCGCCAAGCTGATAACGACGCTCCTCAGCCTCCCAACGTTCTGGTCAGCAACCGTAGCTGCTCCGACCCGACGAGTTGCACCAAGAGCACAAGCATGGTGTGGCACAGCACTCGCGCCGGAGACAACACGGTGGTCGTCAACTACAACGACGGCAATGGAACGAGCTTTTCCGGTACGTCGTTTTCTACCGATGGAGGCGCCACCTTTACAGAGATTCAGCCCGCGCCGTTCCTTTCAGGACATGGAACGAACTATGGCGATCCGCTGCTGGTTTACAACCAGAAGCTCGGCTTGTGGTTCGGGGGCGATCTGGTGACTGGCTGCGGTGGTATGGGCATCGGCTTCTGGAGTTCTCCCGATGGCCAGAACTGGTCCACCGCCTCCTGTGCTCACAACGGCGACGACGACGATCGCCCGTCCACCTGGGTGGACAACAATCCGTATAGCGCGAAGTACGGCCGCATGTATGTTTCCTTCAACAACTTTGCTGTGGGCAGTGGAGCTCTTTTCGTCACTCACTCCGACGACGGCGTCAACTGGAGCACCCCCGCGCAGTTGACCACTACCTTCATTCGCGATGTCCAGCTCACCGGCACGCCTCCGGGACCACCGGCTCCGAACGCCAGCTACACCAGCACCGTCTTTCTTGCCGCGATGGATGAGGGCGCCGGCGGTCTCAGTCAGCGGCAGAACATCATCTTCCGCTCCGCCGATGGCGGTGTGAGCTGGACCGAAATCATGGTCGGTCAGCCGTTCAATCCGCCGGGCGATGGTCTCTGCTCTTCCGGCAGCTTCTTCGCCAAGATGAATCCCATCTGGCGATATCAGGGTTGGGGACAGCCCGGCGTTGGTCCGGACGGCGTGGTCCACTATGCGTACGCGGGCCAGGGCGCAATTTCGACTGGCGACATCTATTACACTCGCTCGACCGACAACGGCAATACCTGGTCGGCGCCCATCGTGCTGAACGATCCTGAGACGAATCAATACCAAAGCCACTGGATGCCGTCGCTGTCGGTCAACTACAGCCCGGGCGCATTCCGCCAGCCGCAGGATGTCACAGTCTCCTGGTACGATCGCCGTCAGGCCACCAGCCCTTGCAACAACGTTGGCGATCCAGGATGCAACTATCAGCGCTTTGGCGTTCAGTCGTCGGACAACGGCCAGACCTGGGGAGCAAACATCGAGATCAGCGACATTATCATTCCGCAGCCCGCCCAGGAAGATCCCGATTTCCCCGCTTGTTATGACGGCGACTATGACTACGCGACGGCCTTGAACGGCAGCGCGTTTGTTACCTGGACGGATGGGCGGGTCGCAGTTCAGGGCGTTCAGGTGCAGAACGTCGAGTTTGCGTCCCAACCTGAGCCATAAGAGCAGAGGACGCTTAGAGTAGTAATGGACTTTATGGAAGAAACACCGCTGAAGCACGAACAAACAATCTGCGCAGGGGCGGCATGAAGTTAGAGCAGTTTCACATTTGGTGTATAGCCGAGGGTGGAGCACGCCTTCCAGGCGTGCACTATAAGGCGGTTGCCTTTTGACGCGCGCTTTAGCGCCTGAGGTAATGCTTTACTACCTCAGCGGCTAAAGCCGATAACCTCTCACAACCTTGTCATTGCACCGCTGAAGCGGTGCCCCACCCTATATACCAAGGTTGAAAATGCTTTAAAGCCGTTCCAGATTTGGTGTATCCAGGTAGAGCGGACCTTCAGGTCCGCGTCCAAGCCGCACCCCGAAGTCTGGGCTGACGAAGAGAGCCCCCCTCGACGCGGCGCTGAAGCGCCGCTCTACCCGACCTCCGGGGTACAGCAATTCTGGAACAGCTTTAGCCCGGGGTCCAAAAGGCTGTTACGAAACTCCGTTCGAAGATGCATCGGTGGAACAAACCGCAATGGCCGAGCGCCGTAGGCGCGGAGTCATGACAGCCCAGCACGGAGCCGCAGAGCGGCGACACCTGCCGCGGTCAGGATCCCGGCTCGACCACACCCTTTTTGTATTCCTCGTTGACCTGTCTCACACTCTCCAGCCTCCCGAGATCGCGCCACGAATACTCATCCGCGCGAAATCCCATGATCTTCTCCCCTTGGCTGGCCAGACGCAAATATGCCGGGACGATCGGGAACTCTCCTTCTTCTGTGAGCAGCGAAAAAATCCGGCGAGAGATCACGTGGATACCGCAGAACGCAAGCGGCTGCAGCGAGGCCGCTGGACGAACGACTTCGGGATTGCCTTCGCGCGATTGCCGGCCGCAAAGCTGAAGCTTCTGGTCAAACAATAGGTAGCGAGAGGTTTCCCGCTCCTGTACCGCGAGCGTGGCCAGCGCGCCACTGTCGTTATGCACAGTAACCATTCGCTCGATATCAATTGTGCCTATAACGTCCACATTATGTACTACAAATGACTCCTCGCCGCCTTCGAGAAAAAACCAACCCGCCTGCTTTAGTCCGCCGCCGGTGTCGAGCAAGACGTCTTCGCGCGAGATCTCGATGCGCATTCCGAAATTGTCGTGCGTCCGCAGGTAATCGGCGATCATGTCGGCGAAGTGATGCACGTTGACGATCACCTCGCGGATCCCGAAACTCTGCAGGCGGGCAAGTGTGATTTCGAGCAGCGTGCGGCCATTGATTTCCACCAGCGCCTTCGGGCGATCATCGGTCAGCGGCCGCAAGCGCGTTCCCAGTCCCGCAGCCAAAATCATCGCGCGGATCAAGTAAGGTTCTCCAACTCGCGGTGCTTCACGACAACCTCCAGGCCGTTGCGCGCGCGAAGATGCTTGGCCAGTTGTTCCGCCATATAAACCGACCGATGCTGGCCGCCGGTGCATCCGAACGAAACCATCAGGTTCTTAAATCCGCGCTGCTGGTAATTCTCCACTGCCGCATCCACCAGCGATGTTGCGTTGCTCAGAAACTGCCGCACCGTCTCTTCTTTTTGCAGGTAATCGATTACCGAAGCATCTTTGCCGGTTGCTGCTTTGAACCGTTCTTCCCTTCCCGGATTCGGCAAGCTGCGTGTGTCGAAGATGAATCCCCCACCGTGTCCGCTCTCGTCTCTCGGAACTCCACCATGAAAGGAAAAGCTCGTAATCCGCACCGTCAGCTTCTCGCTTTCCGCCGCAATGCCACGCAGCCTCTCCGAATGCGCGATGTCGCCGAAGGCGCGAGTCAGCGCCGGCAGAGCAATCGGCAGCTCAACATTGCTCAACAGCCAGCGCAGATTCTTCAACGCGTATGGAACGCTCTGCAGAAAAAGCGGCTTGCCCTCGTAGAATCCGCGAAAACCGTATGCGCCCAGCGCCTGCATAATGCGAACGTAAACAAACGCGTAGTAGTAACGCAGAAAAGTCGCGCGATCGAGCGCGATGAAATCCGCCAGCCGGTCGAAATAATGATCCAGCAGTTCCTGCCGCAGCTCGGGCGGAAGATCGGCCTTGGCATCGAACAGCAGCGACCCGATGTCGTACTGCAGCGCTCCCTTTCGCCCGCCCTGATAGTCCAGAAAATGCGGTTCACCGTCGCGCAGCATGACGTTGCGCGACTGAAAATCGCGATACAAAAAATAGTTGCGATCGGCTTCGAGCAGGAATTGCATCAGCCGGCTGAAATCATCCTCCAGCGCCTGTTCGTTGATGGAAATGCCCGCCAGCATCAGAAAGTGATACTTGAAGTAGTTGAGGTCCCACGCAATGGATTGCCGGTCGAAGCTCCCGCGCGGATAGCAGACGCTGTAATTCAAGTCCCGGCTCGCCTCCACCTGAAAGCGCGGCAGGATGGAAACCACGCGCCGATACACCTCGATCACCTGCGGAGCGATCTCCTGGCCTTTGCGATTCTTTCCCAGGAACTGGAACAGGGTTATGTCACCGAGGTCCTCTTCGAGGTACGCACCGCGATCCAGGTCCTCGCCATAAATCTCCGGCACAGCTAATCCGTGCCGCCGAAAATGGCGCGAGAACTCGATGAAGGCAACATTCTCCTCCCGCACCGGATACAGGATGCCGATGGCGCTGTGCTGCTGATTTCTGAGGCGGATGATCTTGCGCCCGGACGCTCCGAGCTTCCCCTGCACCGGCTGTGCGCTTTCGGCAGGCGAGCCAAAGTGTTGCTCGAACAGCCGATGGAGAATGTCCATGCGACCAGATTAACCCAGGGACGAACTGCAAAAGAAATGTCTTCCCGACGGTGGAAGCTCTGGGCTTAAAAGGCGGCGTCGCAACCGGAAAAAAAGTTTCGCGGCGGAAAGATTCGTGAAAAACCGATGAAACCAGCCGCGCAGCGGCGAAATGGGGTTGGGCGTGGGCGTAAGCCCACGTTGGAAATGGGAAAGCATTGAGCCGTAGAGCGGCGACACTGGGTGGAGCACCGCTTCAGCGGTGCATTCAGCATGCTCGAAGGAGACCGGCTTTAGCCGCCTGAGGTCAAAAAAGCATTACCTCAGCCGCTAAAGCTCGAATTGTTTCATAGCTGCATTCTGCACTCCTGAAAAGCGTGCTCCACCCAAACCAAATCCTCCAACTATTGCACCGTAATACTAATTACGTTCGACGGAATGCCGTTGGCCACAACGACCAACGTGCTGGCGCCCGTCTCCATCCCCGCGGGCACATCGAAATGCGTGTACGTGGGTATATTGCGCGTGGCCACCGCCATGGTGCTGTGATTGTGCGTCTTGGCGTAGAAGACGTGACCCGTCGCGTTATTGGTGATGCGCACCAGCGGATAGTTCGTTGCCGTCTCAAACTCGTCGCCGAATGACGCCGCCTGCGACCAGCCGTTGAACTCCCGTCCGAAGACGACGTAGCTGTTCCCGCGCGTCACCGTCGCCGGACAATTCGTAATCACCGGCGCCCAGATCTGTAGGTAACTCCCGGTGCTGGTATAAACCTGCGAGCCGTTGAACAGCACCTGTCCCGTCGGCAGAACCATCATGCTGCCCCCGTAGGTGCGCTCCGTTGGATTCAGGTTCGTCCCGTCATATTCGTAGAGCGTTCCCGAGTTACCCTCCACCAGCACGCGGCCATTGGTCAGCAGTACGGCGAAGTTATCGCCGGCCTGGTCGCCGTTGGGAAAATCTGGTCCCGGAGTCCAGGTGCCAGGATCGTTGGAGGTGGCTCCAGGAGTGTAAACGGAGGTGTGTGCCGACGATGCCCCTTCGTGGGTCGCGCCCGTGGCGAATACCTTCCCGTTGGTCATCAGAATGCCTGGGCCGGTTTCTCCGGGTGGGCAGTACTCTCCGCCACCGTATTGAATGCAGCCCACCTCCGGCGGGCCTTGCAGGTTCGCGATGGTGCTGCCGTCAGAAATCCACGTCTGCTCTGAGGGCAGATAGCGCTCGGAATTAGGATTGTCCAGCACATCCCACGTGAGAATGGTGCCGTCAGGCATCAGCGTCCAGCCTTCCTCGGCGAACCAGTCCGCCTTACCCAAGGATCCCATGGCGGTCCAGGTCATGGTCGTGGGATCAAGTTCTGCCATCTCGGTGTCAAACTTGCGTCCGATGAGGAAGTGTCCATTGGGTAGCACGGCCGATGGCGAATCGCCAATGTACTCCCATCCGGTGGGCGGAGTGAGCGGCGTCCAGGTGTCGGCTGCGGGATCGTAAACCGCGCCCAAATTGGTGAAGGAGAACACGCCGAAGTTATATTCGCCGCCCTCAATCAAGACCCGCCCATCGGCCAGCGTGGCCGATGCGAAGGCGTAAGGGTCGTAGTCGGACGCCAGGCTGGCCACCTGTGTCCAGGTGCCATTCACGTAGCTTCCGGTAATGTCCGGAGTCAGCTTCCACCAGTCCTGGCCTTGGTTTCCTTGCGCCAGAACGGTGCCATCCGTCAACTGAAAAACGATGCCCGCTCCGTCCGGTGGAGGGTTTCTGAGGTTGGTGAGCGTCTGTGCCTGCGAAATGCAGGGGGCAATCAGGAACATGGCGACGGCGAGCAGGGATTTCTTTGTCAAAGTGAACTCCTCAAGTTGGCTGCAATTTGGTGAGATCGCGATTCACTGTGCGCGACAGTAACTGCTTGGCCCGTTTCCGAGCGGCGACTAACGACAGGCGCTGGATGTCGATGCTGAAGACTCTTTTGGGAGTGGCAGCAAGGCAGTTCGAGGCTCGGCAAACAAAGTGCCAGAATTTTCCTTCACCGCTGCCGCGGGTGTCAATCGAATTGAGACGAGCCCCGCCGTCAACCGCACAACCGATTCGTTGGGGCGGGACACAGCTCCGCCAACGACTGGCGGTCGCCGTTGCGGGCCGATGTCGCGCAATCCGAGTCAATGTCTGAAAATTGTCAGACGGCGAATGAAACTTCGCCGTGAGTGGCTACACGCTGTCCGCGCATGCCGGGTGGCCGCACTCGCACGCGATCTCGACTTCGTGGCTGCCCGCATCCCGGCAGATGTTACTGCAGTATTTTTCGCCGTCGGGAACCGTGCACAGGCACGGCTCATGAGCACAAATCTTCGCTTCTTTTTCTGCCATGGTAGTTCTCCTGTATCAGCTCTGCTAGGTTGCGCCTTCGCGGCGTAAGTGGTTCTGATGCGGCGACATTATAGGATGATCGCCGTCAGGCGGTGACTTGAATTGGATATCTTAGTTGACCTGCAGCGAGTACGGGTAGAGCCGGCCTTCAGGCTGGCGTCAAGGACTGGCCACTGCAGGCTGGAGTCGTGATGGCCATGTCTATGACCATCACGACTCCAGCGGCCTTCTCAGGGCGCAGCTAACCCGGCGCTGAAGCGCCGCTCTACCCGGACTACGCTAAATCCGAAATCCTCTGAACGACTACTTTGGATGGGTACCAGCTCCCGCTGGATTCGTCAAAATCACCACATCGACCCTCCGGTTGAGCTGTCGTCCCTTGGCCGTGTCATTGCTGGCCGCGGGATGGAACTCGGCGTAGCCGGCGGCGGACAGTCGCTGGGCAGCGACGCCATGCTGCTCAACCAGCACCTTCACCAGGCTGGTAGCGCGCGCGGTGGACAACTCCCAATTCGACGCGAACTGCGTGGTGTGGATCGGCACATTGTCCGTGTGGCCTTCGATCCGAATCGCAAAAGAATGCTCTTGCAGGATTTTGGCAACGCGGTCAAAAGCCGCTTCCGCACCCGGCTTGACCGCAACCGAGGCGCTGTCGAAGAACCCGATCTCGCGCAGACTCACAACCAGGCCCTCCGGCTCCATGTGCAGCGCGACCTCGTTGCGCTTGATTTCGCTCGCCAGCGCTTGCTCCAGCTGGCTGCGAATAATGTTGAACTCTTCCCTCTTCTGGTCCGCGCCCAGCTGATTCTTGCCGTCGGGCGCCCAGTGCGACAGGTCCTGCGCCGCATCGATCGAACTGGGCAATGAGATCTTCGGCTGGACCTCGCCCGGCTTGTGATTGTCTCGCTCGAAGATGCCGAGCTGCTGGAAGGCAGAGTTGATCGCGTCTGACAGGCGCGTCGCCCGTTGTTTGTCGATCTGCGCGGAAGCGTACAGCACAACGAAGAACGCGAACAACAACGTAACAAAGTCCGCATAGGAGACCAGCCAGCGTTCGTGATTCACCTGTGCAGCTGGGCGGCGGCGACGGTCTCTCATGGCAAGACGCTCCGCGGCGCCGACGTGGCTGCCTGTTTCGGAGATTCGCGCAGAAAGCTGATCAACTTCGCCTCCAGCATTCGCGGATTCATTCCTTCAAGGATGGAAACCACACCTTCCACGGTCATTTCGCGGAGTATCTGCTCTTCACGAATGCGCAGGCGCAGCTTGCCCGAGCTGGGCAGAAAAAACAGATTTGCCGAGCCAACGCCGTAGACGGTGGCAACGAAAGCCACCGCGATGCCCTTGCCCACTTCGTTGATGTTGTCCAGATGCTGCATCACCTGGATCAGCCCCAGCACCGCGCCGATGATGCCGATGGTGGGGGCAAATCCTCCCGCCGACTCGAATACCTTGGGGATGTTGTCCTCGTGCTCGGCCTGGTTTTCGAGTTCCAACTGCATCATCTTGCGCAACTCCTGCGGCTCGGTGCCGTCGACCGCCAGCATTAGCGATTTCTTCAGGAAGGGATCGCCGATGCCGGGCAATTCGTCGTCCAGCGAGATCATGCCATGGCGCCGCGCCTTGTTGGCGAAGGCCACCAGTTGCTGCACGGTGAACTGCGGATCCAGTTTAGGCTCCAAGAAGACCTGCGCCAGCTGGCGGAATGCGGAGGCGACAACCGGCATGGGATACTGCAGCAGCACCGCGCCCATCGTCCCCCCAAACACGATGATGGCTGCCGTGGGTTGCAGCACCTGCGTCAGCTTGCCGCCCTCCAGCAGAAGCCCGACGACGATGCCGCCCAGCCCGAGTGTCAGCCCTACAAAGCTGCTCTTATCCACGCTCGGGCCCTTCGCACTCTATCGACGCAGGCTCCCCCGTGACCCCGCAGCCTACCGCCTTCTCGCCGGCGGTCAGGACGGAGCGGCGAAAGGCCCGTACTCGCTCGATTACCTGCTCCGTACTCTCGCGCACCACCAGTTTTTCTCCGCTCAACAACGTAATCACGGTATCCGGCGCCTCCTCGACATACTTGATGAGGTCGCAGTTGAGCGCCAGGCGTGAGCTGTTGAGGCGGGTGAGTTGGATCATGCGGACTCCTCCGCCGGGGGCTTGAATCAGGAAAAGCATCGGCAAAATTTGCCGGGGGCTTGATGGAGCTGTTGGCTCTTAGCAACCGTCAGCTCCTGCACTCCCGCTCGCTAAGAGCTAAAGGCTAAGAGCTAAAAGCCGAGCAACCAGGCTACCCATTACTTAGATCCTTCTAATCCTCGCTGGAGCGCCACATGCGCGGCTCCACATAAGCGAAGCGAATGTCTGCTCCGGGTTAAAGGTGCTTGCCGATGGGCCGATAGGGTTAGTGAACGCAAAGGTTCCGCCGGTCACGAAACCCCGGCAGTGCACCTGCGGGAACGAACTCCAGGCGAGCTCGGGCAAGGTGGAACCATGAGAGAGGAGCTGTCCCATGGCAATCAGTATTCTGAATAACATTCCAGCCCTTGCCGCGGAAAACCAGTTATCGATCACCCAAACCAATCTGAACCAGACCCTGGAGCAATTGGCTTCGGGCTCGCGTATCAACACCGGCGCGGACGACGCTGCCGGCCTGGCAATTGTGGATGGATTACAAGCCAACGTCACGGCGCTGACCCAGTCGGCGCTGAATGCCAATGAAGGCGTCGGAAAGCTGCAAGTGGCCGACGGCGCCCTGTCCCAAGTAACTGACCTGCTGAACCGGGCGGTGACCCTGGCCACCGAGTCGGCCAACGGTACGGTCAACGATGGTTCGCAGCGCGAAGCGCTCGATGCCGAATTCCAGTCCATTAAGTCGGAAATCGACAGCATCGGGCAAAGCACAACCTACAACGGATCGGCGATTTTCACCGGGGGAAGCGCCAACTATAACCAGATTGACGACAATTTGGGCACTGCCGCCGGTCTGCAGACTGCGGTAAGCGGCACCCTGAAGATTGAGACTGCTGGTTCCACTCCCACCAACATTTACACCACCAGTGCGAGCGACACCACCGTCGGCGCTGTGATCAACGACATCAACAACTCGGGGACGGGCCTGGTAGCAACGTTGGACAGCACCGGCCACCTCATGATTACGGATAGTGAGAACCGTGGCACCACGGCGGCGACGGCGCTGGAGGCGAACACCACCACCGGCAGCTTCTATGTTGGAGCTAATCATCAGTTCCAATACAACCAGATAACCAGCGCCACCACCACCGCAACCCTGGCTTCCACCATCGCCGGCACGTTAACCATCACCCCGCACACCGGCGCGGCCTATACCACCAGCGCCAGCGATACGACCATGGCCGAGCTCATCAACGACATCAATACCAATACCACCAACACCGGCCTCAAGGCGGCGCTCGATGGCGGCGCGCTGATCATCACCGATACCGGCTTGGGGAGCACTGAGGCTAACCCGATCGCGGAGACGCTCACCGGCTTTAAGATCGACGGCACCGCTCCCACCTTCGCCGCGGCCGACACCCAGCCGATGGGCAACACCACCAACTCCAGCACCATGAATGTCTTCCTGAGCGACTCGACGGCGCGCCGGCAGCAGCACCATCGGCGTCAATCTCGGACAGTTCAACAGCAGCAACATGAACGGCATCAGCCTCGCCAACGACAATCTGCAGACCGCGACCTCTTCGGAGACAGCGCTGACCGACATCAACAACGCCATTTCGCAGGTAGCGGCGTTGCGCGGCTCGATCGGCGCCGGCGTCAACCGACTGAATGCGGCCAACAACGTCATCAGCACCCAGACCCAGAACCTGTCGTCAGCTGAGGACGGTATTCAGGCCGCCGACATCACCCAAACGGTAGCGAACTTGACCAAGTATCAGATCCTGAGCCAGACCGGTATCTCAGCACTGGCGCAGGCGAACCAGGTACAGCAGAACGTGCTCAAGCTGCTCCAGTAGTTGGACTAGGCGGCGCGGGCGGGGCAGAAATGGCCGCCGGCGCGGCCCAAGGCTTCAAGTTGCACGGGGGAGAAGGTGGGGCCTTCGGGTCCCCCTTCTCTGCAACGCAATTAGCTTTTAGCTCTTTAGCTGCATAGCTCTTAGGAACCTGAGCGGCCATCGAATTGCTAACGAGCTTCAGGAAAGGAGCCAATCCCCAATATGGCTACATTCAGCGCTGGCTACAGCAGCGCTCTCGGCGACATCCTCAGCCAGGTCAATGACGCCTTCAGCGGTAAGACTACGGGCATCGATGTCAACAGCGTGGTCGACGAACTGATGCAGGTGGAAGAAGAGCCGGAAACCCAGATGCAGACGCAGCAGTCCACCATCAGCTCGCAGGTCAGCGCGCTGACCACCATCGACAGCCAGTTGACCGCGCTGGCCAGCGATGTCAACGTCTTGCAGGATTTCGATGGCGCGCTCAGCCAATTGACCACCGGCTCCAGCGATTCCACGGTCGTCTCCGCGGCGGCCGCTACTAGCGCAACTCCCGGCACCCATACCGTCACCGTCACCAACCTGGCCACCACTTCCAGCAGCTATTCCGCTTACATTCCGGCGAACACTTCGCTGGCGGGCGCGCAAATCAGCGTCGCGTACGGTAATCCTAACGATCCCACCAGCACGGACACCATCGACATTCCCTCCAGCGACACTACGCTGCAGAACGCGGCGGATTACATCAATCAGGGAGGCTACGGCGTCACCGCCAGCGTAGTAACCGACTCGGTCGGCTCGCGCCTGGTGCTGGCCAGCAATACCTCAGGAGCGGCCGGCAATCTGACCGTCACCAGTTCCGCCACCACCTTTACCACTGCGGCTGGGGTCGATGCGCAACTGACCGTCGACGGCGTTCCGGTCGACAGCGGCAGCAATACCGTTACGGAAGCGATTCCCGGCGTCACGCTAAGCCTGGGAGCCGCTGATCCCAGCACTCCGGTAATGATCAGCGTCGAGCCCGACACTACGCAGGCAACGACCGCCGTCCAGAACTTCGTCAATGACTACAACACGGTGATCGGCTCCATAAACAGCCAGTACACGCTGGATTCCAACGGCAACGAAGGCGTGCTCGCCGGCGACAGCATGCTGCAAAGCTTGCAGAGCAGCTTGCTGGACATGATTTCCACTGCGGTCAGCGGCGCCGGGCAATATACCAATTTGCAATCGATGGGCATCGAAATGCAAAACGATGGCACCTTGCAAATCGACACCAGCACTCTCAGCAGTGCGCTCAGCAGCGACTATTCCGATGTGCAAAGTTTCTTCCAGGGAACCTCCGGCTGGGGAGAAATCGCCAATAAGGAAATGACGCAGTTGACTGATCCCACCGAGGGACCGGTGGCGGCCGATATCAACGGCCTGAACCAGACCAGCGATGACTTGACCGATCAGATCAATGACTTCGAAGCCAACATGACCGAAGTGCAGCAGCAGTTGAGCACTCAGTACCAGAATCTCGACACGTTGTTGATTCAATATCCGTTGCAGATGCAGGAAGCGTCGGAACAACTGGCCAGCTTACCCGACGCTCCCCCGAGCAGCAGCAACAGCACGGCTTAGAGCGAATGAAAACCATCATAGATGCGCGGAAAATTTATCAGGACAGTGCGGCGCGCGGAGCCCATCCCATCGAATTGGTCATCCTGCTTTTTGACTCGGCCATCCAGGACATGCGCCGCGCTCTGGCGGCGATGGGCCGCGGCGATGTTGAGGCGCGCTCTAGCGAGATCGGTCACGCCTTAATCGTATTGCAGCAACTGCAAGGCACGCTCGATTTCGAGCGCGGCGGCAGTGCGGCGCGCCAGTTCGAACAGTTTTACAATCTGGTCCGCGCCAAACTGCTGGAGGCGCAGATACGCGGCTCCAGCGATCTCATGCGACAGCAGATCCGCTATATGTCTGAGGTGCGCGATTGCTGGACGCACGCCAAGCGCGTCCTGCAGCCGCTCCCCGATCCCGCGACCGCACCGGTGGCTGGCGCCGCTGTCCCGGACGGAGGTTACAAAAGCGAATGGAGTGCATAGCCCATCAGGCCGGTCTGGAGTTACTGCGGCAGGCAAATGACCGCTTCGGCCGCTTCTTCGCGCGCTTCTCGGGAGCACCGGTTCTCGGCAGCGATGAGGAGGTCGCGGCGCTGCTGCAAGTTGAAAGCACTCTGAAATCGGTCGGCGTTTTTCTCGATGGCCGGCTACAGCGCAGCGAGAACAGTGCGCTTCGCGATGAGCTCGCCCGCTATCGCGCCAATCTGCTTCGCCTTCGCCACGAACTCGCGACCATGCAGACAGCGGCTGCGAGCTGCCAACGGCAGTTGCTGGACCGCCAACGGCATCTGCATGCCGCCAAGGCCTGGTGCGCCGCCTCGCGATCCACCACCTAGTCAAATCTCCTCGGCCCTCCGGCTTCAGGCTCGCACCGCCGTCGCAGCCGTGACCTCCTAGTCCATCCTGTTGAACCACTGCTTCCTGAGCAGTATTGGAGCCACCGTACCCCGTTCTAAAAGCGTCGCTCTACCATGTCAGGGTTGGAAGACTATCCGCGCTCCTCTGTCAGGAAGGTTCCACAAAGTCTCAACCTCTCGCAACGCAGCGGCATGGGTTTTTATCTGAAAGGGCTCTCTTGCGGCTTCTTTGAGAAACTCGGCTACGGATTGAAAAACCTTCTGTAGAGACACGCTGCCGGCACCACTTCCAATCAGCTCCAGACCCGAGCTGCGCAGAGTGTCCGCCGCCAGCGAGATGCTCGGAGCCGCGCTGGCTCCGATCTGCACATAGCGAATCCGCGACGCCGCGCGCTGCAATCCCTTTTGCGAAATTGCTTCCAGCAGTCTCTCTGCCGGATTGCCCCAGACGTAATCCAGCACAACATCGATCTTGTCCTTGGCCCATTCCTCCCGGAATGAGGCGACCAGAGCTTGAGGCTCCTGCTTCAGCGAAATGACAGCGTCGGCGCCCAGTTGCGGGAGTCCCTGGAGCACGTCCGGATTGCGCCCGGCGGCGACCACTCGTCTGGCGCCCAGTCGTTTTGCGACTTGTACGGCCAGTTGCCCGGCAACGCCGGTCGCTCCCAGTATCAAGACGCTCTCTCCGGAGACGAATTGCGCCCGTCCCGTCAGAGCTCCCCATGATGACATTCCGGGGTTTATCACGGCGGCGACGGTGACATCTTCAAGATTGTCCGGAATGGCCAGGCACCTCGCGCGGGCGGTGACACAACGCTCGGCTAAGGTACCGAACGGGCTTCTCGACATGCCGAAATAAACCCGGCTGCCGTCTTCGAGCTGCCCCACACCATCGAGGCCGGGGATGAATGGCAGCTCGCCCGCACCGCCGTAGTGACTGCCGCTGGCCAGCAGCTTCACCACGGGATGAAGGCCGGCAGCGCTCACCGTGACCAGCACTTCGTTGTCCGAGGCAACGGGATCGGCAAATGTGGTATAGCGGGGCGGAGCATGGAAGGTAAGAACCACAGCGGCATTCATAGGAATTCTCCTCTAACTACAAGTTATCTCATGCATGGCTTTGTATCAGGGCACGACCCGTAACGATCTATGAGGTAGCTTGTAGAAGTTCCTGAGCGCGGAATGAAGAGCCGCTCCGGCTGCACCGCTTCCGCCAGCGGCATCGCGAGTTCGATTCACTCCGATGGCTGACTACGGTCCTTGAGCTGTTTCTCTTTTACCCGAGCTTTCACTAATTTCTTAATCAGCGCGGTCGGCAGCGGTTTATCTAACCGAAAATGCACGGTGCCTTTGGATGTGGAGAAGTGTTTCAGTTCGTCTCTGAAAGTCTCGATCACCGAGGCCGTCGGAAATAAACTGCAGTGATTGGAGAACGCCGCAAACCAAACCAGCACGCCGTCCCGCTCAAACGCTGGAATGCGATAGCTGATGATTTCCTTCGCCTCTGCCGGAACAGCGGAGCGAACTATGGCGCGCAACTCGGCAAATCTGCTGCGTACGGCTGCGGGAACTTGGGCAAGGTATTGGTCGAGCGTTTCGACAGGCTTCCTGGGCTTTCCCCCAGACCTGCCAATTGCCGGCTTCTTTCTCTTGACCTCAGCCACGCCTACACCGTCTCCACCAGCGACATCACCAATTCCCTCTCCCGCGGCCCATCGAATTCCATCAGCACGACGCGCTGCCAGGTGCCCAGCAACAGCAGGCCGGCTTCGATCGGCAAACTCACTGAAGTCCCGATGATCGCCGACAGAATGTGATCGGGCACATGCTCGGGATTGTGCTCGTGGCGATAGTCCAGCTTGGGCACCATAATGTCGAAAGCATCGAGCATGTCGAGGTCGGTGCCGGGATCGAGATCGCAGGTGGTGAGCGCCGCAGTGGTGTGCAGCAGATTGAGCTGGCAGATGCCGGTCTTGTCGGCGTAATGCTTCCAGAGGATCGCTTCCAGCTTCTGCGTAATATCAATGACTTCGCGCTTCTTGTGCGTCTTCACGGCCAGACGATGCATGGCTCACCTACTCTTCCATTCCAGCTCAACCGACCCACTACCCCGGATTCGGCGTGAATAGCTCCAGGCGGACGCTCCACGAAACCGACTGCCCGGGCTGGAGCAGCACCATGCCGGTGTCCGTTGTTCCCCAATTCTTGTTGTATGGATCAGGTAAATTGAATTGCGGCTCGATGGCAACAAAATTCTTTTGCGGACCGGGGCCCCCAGCGCGCCCGCTGTTGGCGCTCTGGGGTGCAGACGGAGCATATACCTGGATGGACTTGATCTGCGGCGAAAGCGTTATCAGCCGCAATCCGTATTTCGCCGCCGGATCGACGATCTCGGAAACCGTCCTTGCCTGCTTGTCGCGGATCAGATTGGAGAAGTTGTCGTCCAGGTACTGATTGTCGAGCGCTCGCCCGTCAGGCGCCGAGAAATCGTAAGCCGTTCCCTTCACCGATACGCGCTGGCCGGTAGTAAACGAATCGTCATAATTGTTCATGAGGGCACGGGTTTCGCTCGGAAGATGCAATCGGACTTGCGCGCGATCGCCGCTGGGCAGAACGAAATATGGATGCCAGCCGATGCCGATTGGCAGCGGCCGCGTGCCGACGTTTTTCGTCGTCACGGTCATCTCGAATGCGTCGTGACTGAGAGTGGTTTCGACCTCGACATCGGTATCCGACAGCCAGTGGCCGTCGAAATTTCCCGCCTGCAATGTGGCAGTCACCGCCGAGTCTTCGGTTCCGTTCCTCACAATGACATCCTGAAATTTTGAGCGCCGCATCAGGCCGTGAATCGCATGTCTCTCGGCTCCAGGATTATTGCCGCTCCAATTTGCCGGCAGGGTGACCTTTTTGCCCGCAACCATCGCCGTAATCGTCTTGCCATCCGGCGCGACATCGCCACGAATGCGATTGGCAAACGGCAACAGAATAGCGCCACCAATCTTGAACATCTGGTTACCGAATTCGTCGTCGCCCTTGTCCAGCAATTGCTCGGCTTCCGGCAACGGAGGTGCATTCAGCAGATCGATCTCGCCCTTGCCGGGAATGTAGGCCTTGATTTGCAGGACGGCCATGCCCCGGCCCGGCAGAATGGTGGCTCCCAGAAATTGCGGCTTGCTCGGGTCCGTAACCGCAGGCCGCTTCAGCATGACGACCGGCTCTCCGCCGATCGATATTGCCGGCGGCTTCTCGGCATCGGCCTTCCCTTGAGCCGTCACTTGAGCATTCGCCGGCAATGCACCGGCGACGATTGCAAATAGCATGCACGCGCCTGGCAGGCGTTGAGCAAACTTCATGAAGGCCATGCTACTTGCGTTGGTGGGACAACTCAAGGATTGCGATTTTTGCAGCGCCGGTCTCCTGAGCGGCTGTCGCGCGGGTCCCTGGACCGCGCACAACAATCCTAGTTCCGTGCCCCCTGGCAGCGCGGACGCCGCCAGTACAGCCGAGCGGGCGCTACGGCACGACATTGGCTCCCAAAGATGCACCCTGACAAAAGGGAAAGTTATGAGACGGCCGCACAGGTTCTCGTAAACGTCTGCGATTCAACAACTTGAACCGTAATGTGAAATTAAGTTGACTTGCGACCGACACGGCGCAACAGTTACCCCCGCGAGCCGAATGGTCGGCCCGAGTTCGTCCCCAAGAGCGGAGCGCCGGTCGTGCGAGGGGGCAGTCCGGTGCTCCGTTTGTGGAGAATCGGAAGCTCGCCAGACGGCCTTGGAGCGTATGAGGAGACAAAGTCAATGTACTCGAAGAATTCTCGTACCGCCGTACTGTCCGGACTGGTAGCCGTTGCCCTCACCCTGTCATCTCCTCCCGCCCAGGCACAGACATTAAACGTCCTGCACACTTTCACCAGCTCGCCCGACGGTTCGGGTCCCGTCCCAGGCTTAACCGCAGGCGGGACAAACCTGTATGGCACGACCGAGTACGGCGGTAATCTCGCCAATTGTGACGCAAGTTGCGGCACGGTCTTTAAGACCGTACCCAGCGGCTCGGGCTGGGTCGAAACGCCGATCTACAAATTCACCGGCGTTCCCGACGGAGCGAATCCGATGAGCCGCGTCATCATTGGGCCGGATGGCGCCCTATACGGCACCACGGTCTACGGTGGGACCGGCTCTTGCGAGATCGGCAGCAGAGGTTGCGGCACCATGTTCAAACTGCAGCCTCCGCCAACTTTTTGCGCCAGCTTTCTTTGCGAGTGGAGAGAGACCATCCTCTATAGCTTTGCCTCATACGCCGACGGGGCCTGGCCCGAATCCGAGGTCGTTTTCGATCAGGCTGGCAACATCTATGGCTCGACGTGGACCGGCGGCACTGGACCTTGCAGCCACGGTGCTTATAGCGGTTGCGGCACCATCTTCAAGCTCACCCCTAACGGCAACGGCACTTGGAGCAAGAGCACGCTGTACTCATTTCAAGGTGGTTCCAACGGGGCGCGCGGTCACCGTAGTATCCCACAATGTGGGATTTACGAGGCGATGCGTTAGAGAACTTGTGCAATCAATTGGCACTGGAGAATAGTCATGACGTGCTCAGAACAAAGTCGGAATGCAGTGAACGTTGGACTGACAATTACCGCCGGGATTTTCATTTGGTTTGCGACAGCGATCGCCGCGCAGGCGCAGACCTACACTGTCCTGCACTACTTCAACGGTAGCGATGGCAGCTATCCCACGAGCACACTGATCTTCGACCGTGCGGGAAATCTGTATGGAACGACCGCAAATGGCGGTGCCCACGACGAGGGTGTGGTTTTTCAGCTCAAACACACTGCCTCTGGCGGGTGGATCTACACCCCAATCCACGAGTTCAACCTCAACGATGGAGGCAATCCCATCGATTACGGCGGATTGACGCTTGCGCCCGACGGCACGATTTATGGCACCACCAACTACGGAGGGATCGAAGGGTGCAATATCAACGGCTACTGCGGAACCGTTTTCCGGCTGCAACCGCCACCGACCGCCTGCACCACCGCGCTCTGTTCCTGGCTGCTAACGACTATCTATGAATTCAATCCGCAATCCGGCACCGAGTGGCCGGATGGTAATGTCATCTTCGATGCTGCGGGCAATCTCTACGGAACCGCGGGTATTCGCTACGGATACGAAGACACCTACCTGTATGAACTTACACCGTCGGGCGGAAATTGGACCCAACACTCTTACAGCTTGGATGCTTCGACGGAGGCAGGGCTGATTTTCGACAATGCCGGCAATTTGTACGGCGTCGCTATTTTGGGCGGCACATACGATTTCGGAGTTGTTTTCGAGCTTACGCCCTCCGGCTCTGGCTGGACAAAGACGATCCTCTACAACTTCACCGGCGGTAACGACGGAGCCTATCCCTTCGGAGGCTTGATCTTCGACAGCGCGGGTAATCTTTATGGCTCGACCAACTATGGCGGCAGTGGTGGAGGCGGCACAATCTTCGAACTCTCGCCATACGGCGGCGGATGGGCGCTGACCACCCTGTGCAGCTTCGGCAACAGCGAGGTGGGTTATTACGGGCCTGAGAGCGCGCTGACCATGGATGCAGCGGGAAATCTTTACGGCACGACCTATGGGGACGGCGCCTTCTTTGATGGCATGGTCTTCAAGGCAACCCGCTACGGAGATAGCTGGACCTGCACCGATCTCTTCGACTTCCAGAGCGGTCTTGGCCTGTTTCCGATAGGCGGAGTGGCCGTGGATACCAATGGCAATCTCTACGGCACGGCTTCGCAATCGGGAATGGGCAACAACGGTGTGGTGTGGGAGATCACACCGTAAGGCAGTTGTCGTGCCAGTTGCCAGAGCAGCAGACTTACCTATCCCACAACGTGGGAGCTGAAGAGTGAAGCATCAGAAAAACCGCTATCAGTTCGTAGAGGAGATGGTCATGACGCGCCCAGAACAAAATCCGAGTTCAAGAATCTTTGGACTGGCAATCACAGCTGGCATCTTCATTCTGGTTGTGACGGCCATTGCGGCGCAGGCGCAGACCTTTACCGTGCTGCACGAATTCACCGGCGGCACTGACGGGTCTGGGCCCTATTCCACCCTGGTCATGGATCACTCGGGGAACCTATATGGCATCGCGACCTACGGAGCACACAGCGGGTGCGGTATTTACCCAGGGGTGGGCTGTGGAACCGTGTTCAAGTTAAAGCACGGAGCAGACGGCTGGGTCTTCTATCCGCTCTATGGGTTTACCGGAGCACCAGACGGCGCCAATCCGGTCGGAAGCCTCACCATTGCGCCCGACGGCACGCTCTACGGCACAACCAATGACGGTGGAACCGAAGGGGACTGCACAGACAACTGGGGGAGGATTGGTTGTGGCACCGTTTTCCACTTACAGCCGCCGCCTAACATCTGCAGTTCATTTCTGTGCCCGTGGAACGAAACCGTGCTTTACCGCTTCCCCGGGGGCAATGGCGGCAACGATCCCTGGGCTGGAGTTGTGCTTGATGGAGCCGGCAATCTCTATGGCACTGCCTACCAGGGAGGAGCAAACCATTGGGGCGTAGCTTATCAGGTCTCGCCTTCCGGTTCCGGCTGGACGGAGTCGACAATTCACGCCTTTGCCGGCGGCGATGACGGCGGCAGTCCCACGAGCGCTCTCGTCTTTGACGAAAGCGGCAACCTGTACGGAACGACGGAGCTTGGCGGAGGTTGCGGGGCCGGCGGGGACGGATGCGGCACGATTTTCCAGCTCACGCCATCAGGTTCAGGATGGAACGCGAACATCCTCTACAACTTCGCCGGTGAGGACTCTACCCCTTTCGGAGGAGTCATCTTCGATCCTGCCGGCAATCTCTACGGCTCCTTCCTCGAGGTTACCAACGGGGTTTTCGAGCTAAGTCCTTCGAACGGCAATTGGAACTTCACCCAGCTCTACAGTCAGTACTTCGGGGGCCTGTTCGCTTTCTATAGTCCATTAGCCAGGGACGCGGCCGGCAATCTGTACGGCACCGCCGAGGTTGGAGGGGACGACGGCTGTAACGATCCCTATGGTTGCGGTTTTGTGTACGAACTGACGCCCTCCGCCGGCGGCTGGACTTACACACAGCTTTATGCGTTTACCGGCGGTGCCGATGGCGCGTTTCCCTACGGGGGCGTAGTTGTCGATGCCAGTGGCAATATCTACGGCACCGCCGCTGCGGGCGGAACGAATTACTGCACTTTCCAAGGATGTGGCACGGTGTGGGAGATCTCGCCGTAAGGCTGTGGCCAGTGGCCAGACAAGCTGCTGGTGTGATATCCCACAATGTGGGACTCAACCAAGAGTTGGACAGAAAACATTATCGGTTTGCGGAGCAATAGTTTATGACGCGCTTGCAACAAGATCGGCGTGCAGTAACCCTTGGGCCGGTGGTAACGGCCTGTCTTTTCATCCTATTTGCGACAACAGTCGCTATGCACGCACAGACCTACACCGTCATTCACACTTTCACTGGCGGAGCCGACGGCGGTAGCCCGGAAGGTGGATTGATGATGGATGCGGCTGGAAATCTCTATGGAACCACCTACGGTTACGAGCAACCCTGCGGCAGCCAATGCGGCACGGTCTTCAAGATGAAGCCTACAGGGCAAGGCTGGATCCTGACTCCTCTGTACAAGTTCACCGGAGGTAGCGATGGCGCAAATCCCTACGCCGGCGTCGTCTTCGGTCCCGATGGCGCTCTCTACGGCACAACGAGTTATGGTGGATCGTACTGCCCGAGCAACGGACAGTACGACTACGGATGTGGAACCGTCTTCAGGCTGACGCCGCAACCTACAGCTTGCAACAGCGCGCTCTGTCCATGGACGGAAACCGTGCTCTATCGCTTCACCGGCGGCGCCAACGATGGCGCCTTTCCGTTCGGCCCGGTTACTTTTGACCAGGCAGGGAACATTTACGGAACTACTTACTCAGGCGGCGTCTACACAACCAACTGCTATTACGGGGACAACTGGTGTGGCACGATCTTCAAGTTGACACACTCGAATGGCGGCTGGACAGAAAGTGTGCCGTACATCTTCAACGGCGGCAATGATGGGGCAAATCCGGTGGCCGGGCTGACCCCCGACGGGGCAGGAAATTTCTATGGACCGGCGGAGGCCAATGGCGTGGGTGGCGGCGGCACGATTTTTGAGCTGACACCTTCTGGTTCGGGTTCGACCTTGAATACGCTGCTCTCATTCGTATCCGACAACGGCGGCGGATATTTTCCCCGGGGCACCTTGATCTTCGATCCAGCCGGCAATCTGTATGGCACCACGGAGTTCGGGGGTGAATACCCGAATCAGGGCGGCACCGTTTTTGAATTGAGTCCCTCGGGCGGCGGATGGACGATCTCCGGGGGATACTCCCTCCCCGGCGTCACGGAGCATGGTGGTCCCCTTGCCGGTGTAGTTAGAGACAGCGCCGGTAACCTGTACGGTACAGCCTTCCAGCTGGGATCGAACAATGTGGGGTTGGTGTTCAAGCTCACCCCCTCGAGTGGCGGCTGGACCTACACCCTGCTCTACGAATTCGCAGCCGGGGATGGTGGCAGTTACCCCATCGGAGGCCTGGTGCTGGACGCACAGGGCAATCTCTATGGAACGGCCGGTGGCGGCGGAGCCTATAACTGGGGCACGGTGTGGGAGATCACGCCGTAAGGCAGTTGTCAGTGGCCAGTTGCCAGTGGTCAGACAGGTACTGGAGAACATCCCACAATGTGGGAGTTAAGAATCGATGCATTAGAAAACGGTGCAATCGGTTCGCAAGGGAGAATTGTCATGACGTGCTCAGAACAAAATCGGAATGCAGTAACCGTTGGGCTGGCGATTACGGCCGCCCTTTTTCTCTTGCTTGTGATACCTAGGACGGTGCAGGCGCAGACCTTCACGGTGCTGCATGCCTTCTCGGGACCTGACGGTTCATTTCCCGTGGCCCACGTCACCTTGGATAGCGCTGGAAACATCTATGGAACCGCTTCTGAAGGCGGAAGCAATGATGCAGGGACCGCGTTCAAGCTTTCGCGAAGGAACGGCGGTTGGGTATTTTCGGTGCTCTACAACTTTTATCAAAGTCCAGCGGATGGCGCTGCTCCCCAGGCAATGGTGCTGGCTCCTGACGGAACCCTGGTCGGGAGTACTCGCTCGGGTGGGGGAGTTGGACTGGGGACACTGTTTGTCCTTCGACCGCCAGCGACCTTTTGCCCCTCATTTTCCTGTCCGTGGGAAGAAAGCTTCGTCTACCGATTTCAGGGAGGCAGCGATGGTTGCGATCCCGCGAACATCATGTCCGATGGCGAAGGTAATATTCTTGGCGTAACTGCGGATGACTTGTGTCAGGGCTGGGGAACCGTGTATAAGTTGACGCCCTCAGGAGGCAGTTGGACAAAGACAAATCTCTACACCTTCAGCGGGCAAGAGGGCGCCGCGCCCAACATGCCTTTGGCGATCGACGCTTCCGGCAATCTGTATAGCACGACCGAATTCACCTCTGGCTCCGGGTTCTCCTATTACGGGTACGGCACGGTGTACCAACTCGTCCACTCTGGTTCGAGCTGGACCCTCACTAGCCTCTATACGTTCCCTGGTCCATCCGTAGGTCAGTATCCGACAGGCGTGGTACTCGATTCGTCCGGCAACCTGGAAGGGACTACTCTGGGCGGCGGCACAAATGATGCCGGAATAGTGTTTCAACTCGTACCCGGCTTAGGAACCTTCAACACCATCTTGAGTTTCAGCGGCGAGGCCAATTGCGGTCCGCCGGCGCCTTTGACCGCCGATTCAGCCGGCAACCTATATGGAGTGACGGAGTGCGATGGCAGCTCGTACGGCAGCGTTTTCGAGCTGACGCCTACGCAGGGTGGCTGGAACTACACCGTGTTACATGCCTTCCGAGGTGGCTCGGACGGCGCTTATCCGTGGGCTGGGGTTGTTCTGGACGCGAGCGGCAACATCTATGGCACGACGGCCGGCGGCGGCAATAACGGTGACGGCACGGTTTGGGAGCTCACACCGTAAAGCAGTTGTCACTTGCCGGTTGTCAGTTGTCGGCAAGAGAGTACTCCAACATCGTGGGACTTAGAGGTCGAGCGACCAAGATATTTGAATCGAGTATGGAGGGAAGTTATGACGCGCTCAGAACACTATCGATTCTTCGTGGCTATGTTTCGCCTGGCAATCGCCGCTTGTGCGGGAATGTTAGTGATAACCACAGTCGCCGCTCCCGCGGCCCAGGCCCAGACCTATAGCGTCCTTCACTACTTCACCGGCGGTTTAGACGGAGGGAACCCCTACGCCGGCGTGACCGTCGGCGGTCCAGGGACACTCTACGGAACGACGGCGGGATACGGCAATCGGTTCGGCTCAGTGTTCAAGCTGACGCAGAGGGGTTCGGGTTGGACTTTGGATCCTCTCTATAACTTCGCCGGGGGAGACGATGGGCCGGACGGGGCTTACCCCTTAGCGGGAGTGGTGTTCGGCCCCAGCGGCGCTCTCTATGGCACAACCGGGGAAGGCGGCTATGGAGTGGGGACGGTGTTCGAAGTCAGGCCGCCGGCCACAGCCTGTAAGACGGCAATCTGCTATTGGAACGAAACCATACTTCATGGCTTTACCGGAAACTTAGGTGACGGTGGGTATCCGGGTTTCGGCAACGTAACCTTCGATCAAGCCGGAAACATGTATGGCACAACAGAATCGCACGGCACTTCTGACTGCGGGGTGGTTTGGGAACTGGCGCCATCGGGAGACGGCTGGACGGAGAGCGTTCTCTACAATTTTCCCGGGGACCCTGCTGGTTGTATGCCGTATTCGGGTGTGATCTTCGATACCGCGGGAAACCTTTATGGAACCACTGCAATAGGTGGAAGTGGCGGGGTGGGAGTTGTTTACCAACTGACGCCCTCGAACGGAACCTGGACAGAGCACACCCTGGTAGAGCTGAACACGAGTACGGGAATGTCTCCGTATGGCACTTTAACGATGGACCGGTCCGGCAACCTCTATGGCACCTCCGAAGATGCGGGACCCAATGGTGGCGGCACCGTGTTTGAGCTTAGCGCGTCAACTGGCTTTACTTTGTCTGTGGTTTACGGCTTTAGTTCGTGCAACCCCTGGGCGGGGGTGACGCTGGGCCCGGACGGCAACTTATATGGAGTATGCGGAGGGGGTGGTGCGTATGGTTACGGTTGGGTCTTCGAGGTGCCGCCGAATTGCAATCAAACCTGCACGCCCATCGATCTCTACGACTTTAACGATAGCTATGGCGCGGATCCAAACGGCCCCGTGGCGTTCGACGCCAGCGGCAACCTCTACGGCACAACGGAGGGAGGCGGCAACATGGGTAGCGGCTGCAGCGACTATGGCTGCGGCGTGGTTTGGGAGCTCGCAGGCGTAACTGGCGACCCTCAGCACTGAGCATTGCCGCAGTTAAGGATGAATCCCGGGGTGCCCCATTCTCGCCTTCGTTTGGCTAGAACGGCTGGCCGCAGGCGGAAGCTATGGATATGGCGTTATTCGGGAGATAACTCGATAGAGTTGGCAGTTGTCGACAGGCGGTTCGTCGCTATCCCACAATGTGGTATTGCAGATCAAGAAAATGGAAGACAATCGTTTCGCAGGAGAGGAGATCATCATGGCGCGCCTGAAACAAAGTGAGAGCTGGAGTTGCCGCGGTCAGAGATCGACAGCAGTTCTTACGCTGACGCTCGCCTTGTTCGCTGTCCTGATTGCCGCGACCCCGGCCCACGGCCAATTCCAAGTGCTCTACAACTTCAGCGGGAGCAATGACGGGGGCAATCCGCATGCGGGCGTGACGCTGGATAGCGGCGGCAACATTTACGGCACCGCCTATTCCGGTGGCCTGGGCTACGGCACTGCGTTCAAGCTGACGCACAGAGGTACGGGCTGGGTGCTAAGTCCGCTCTATAGCTTCAAGGGTAAAGGAGCGAATGATGGAGCCGGTCCGGATTCCAGCATCGTCATCGGACCGGAAGGTATTGTCTACGGCACCACGATTTCCGGCGGCGGCAATCAGGATCCCTACTGCCAGGTCGGCGGCGGATATTACGGCTGTGGCACCGTCTACAGCCTTCGACCTCCGCCCACGCGGCCGGCCACGCCCTTCAGTCCCTGGACCGAAGACCTGCTCCACCTTTTCACTTTCGATCCCGACGGCGCCTACCCGCTTAACAGTACGGTTTTCGACGCGCAAGGAAACTTGTATGGCACCGGTGCGAACGGAGGCACGGTCTACGGTGTGGTGTGGGAGATCTCACCTTCGGGGAACGAACAAGCGATTCACACGTTCGTGGGCCGAGGCGACGGCGGAGCGCCGGAGAGTGGCGTGGTCTTCGATAACCAAGGCAACTTGTATGGCACGACCTCAGAGTGGGGATACGGTGAGGACGGCTGCTGCGGCACGGTATTTCAACTGGTGCCTTCAGGATCGGGATGGTCGGAGAACACGCTGTACCAGTTCACCGACGGCAATGACGGCAGCACGCCGTACGGCGGCGTGATTCGCGGATGCCGACGGGAAATCTCTATGGAACAACGACCACCGGCGGCGTCAATGGCGGCGGCACCGTCTTCGAAATTTCGCCCTCGGACGGCGGCTGGACATTCCAGACCATCTACAGCTTTTCCGGGAGCGGTGGGCCGTATGACGACCTCGTCATAGACAGCGCTGGCAACCTGTACGGCACAACTTATCTTGACGGCCGCTATGGGTGGGGCAACGTCTTCAAGCTGGTGCCCTCCAGCGGCGGCTGGACTTATAGCTCGCTGCACGACTTCACCGGCGGCAGTGACGGAGCGTCACCGCGGTGTCGCCTGGTATTTGATAGCAGCGGAAATCTCTACGGCACTACAAGCATCGGCGGCACCGGCGGCTACGGCGTGGTGTTCGAGATAACGCCGTAAAACCAGTGGCTAGTGGCTAGTGTCCCGAATCAGAAGTTCGTTGCATAAAACGAGCGCTTTGTGTCAGGACACGACTTTACAGGCCGCTGAAAAAGTCTATTTGAGGGTCATTTCGAGGGAAAAAGATATGCCTGAGGTCAACATCCCACATAGTGGGGTGTTAGAGACTCAACGCCGTCTACCACACTGTGGGACAGTGCAGGCTAGAACCCGAATTTCCGAACAGGAGAATGGTCATGGCTAAGGAACAAGGTCGCGGTTGGAACGTTGACTTGCTGGTCACTCTGGCGGCGTTGATTTTGGCCTTCCTGATGATCGCAATCGCGACTCAAGTACACGCACAGACGCTTACCGTTCTCCACGACTTCACCGGCGGAATGGATGGAGCCAAGCCGATGGCGGGTTTGACCTTGGATGCTGCCGGGAATCTCTATGGCACAACCGAGAACGGCGGGAATAGTACCGGCAACGGCGCGGTCTTCAAGCTGAAACATTCGAGTTCCGGATGGGTCCTCAGTCCGTTGTACAGCTTCTCGGGGGGAACGGACGGGGCCCATCCGGTTGCCCGCGTTGTCTTCGGGCCGAACGGCACGCTCTACGGCACCACCGAGAACGGCGGCAACGAGAGCGATTGCAGCGGCGGTTGCGGCACGGTTTTCAATCTGCAACCTCAGCCTACCGCTTGCACCAGCGCTCTGTGCCCGTGGATCGAAACCGTCATCGAACGTTTCGGGCTTCTGGCCTTCCCGGCAAGTGAAGTCACCTTCGACAGCGCCGGTAACCTCTATGGCACGACTTACGCGGGCGGCGAGCGCCTTGCTGGAGGCGGCAACGGCTGCTCAGGCGATTGCGGCGCGGTCTATGAGTTGGTTCCGTCCGGCGGCGGTTGGACGCTGAAGCTGCTTTATAGCTTTAACGGTGCCGAGTACGACGACGGCCAGAATCCCATAGGTGGCGTGACCTTCGACAATGCCGGCAATCTTTATGGCGATACTAACATGGGTGGAGATTGCAATTTCGGCATTGTCTATCAGCTGACACCCAATGGCTCGAATTGGGATGAGAACATCCTGCAGCAACTATGCTCCACGGCGCCATCGCCTACTTCAAGTCTGCTATTCGACGGCTCCAGCGCCTTTTATGGCGCCGGCACAGGCGATACGCCATATGGTCTGCGGCAACCCTCAGTGTTCTCGCTGACGCAAAACGGCGGAAGTTGGGTTTATACCGCGATCTACAACTTCAACTACAACGGCGGAGGTCCGGCCGGTGAGTTGCTCATGGACGGAGCCGGCAACCTTTACGGCACGACGGTTGAGGGCGGCAGCAATCCGCTGGGCCAATGCTCTAGCGGTTGCGGAACTATCTTCGAACTTAGTCCCTCCAGTGGTGGCTGGACCTACACCGAACTCTATGACTTCACCGGCGGTAGCGATGGCGCTTATCCGCACAGCAACCTGGTAATGGACTCCAGCGGCAATCTCTACGGCACGACCAGCGGCGGCGGTGCAAATGGCGATGGCGTGGTCTTCGAGTTCACGCCCCAGAGCTTGACCCAGGCGGGATGGGTCCTCGCCTGTCAGAGTACTACATTGTGGGATACAGCGTCCGTGCAGCCAATACAGTGAGTCCCACATTGTGGCATAGCGGGTTCGAGCGCCTGACATGGGAAATTTGCAAGCTTCAAAAGGGGGCATTGGTTATGACGTATTCGCAAGCACATCGATCTTTCGCAAGGGAGTTTCGCCTACTGCCGGCCGCAATGCTTTTGCTGACGGCCTTAGCCGCCACACCGGCATCGGCGCAGACCTATACCGTCCTTCACAACTTTACCCGTTCGGACGGCAGCCTTCCCACCAGCACGCTCATCTTCGACCGGGCTGGAAACTTGTACGGTACAACCGAATACGGAGGTACTCACGGTGATGGCGTGGTGTTTCAACTGAAGCATGCCGGTTCCGGGTGGAGCTTCAACCCGATTCACGAATTTGACTGGAACGGAAGCGGCGGCGATGGCGCCGATCCTCTCGACTACGGCGGTCTGACCATTGCACCGGATGGCAGTATTTATGGCACCACCGAAAATGGAGGGATTCTGGGATGCGATGGGGAGAGCACCTGCGGAGTTGTTTTTCGGCTGCAACCACCGCCCACGGCGTGCACGTCGGCGCTTTGTCCCTGGCCGGAGTCAATCGTGTATGAGTTCAACCCTCAGTCCGGCGGCGAGTTTCCCGTCAGCAACGTCGTCTTCGACAGTTCAGGGAACCTGTACGGAACCACCCAATACAGTGCGGTTTACGAACTCTCGCCCTCGGGAGGAAGTTGGACGCAAACCGACCACGACCTGGGCTACTTCTTTACCGCGGGGCTCATCTTTGACAACGCCGGCAATCTGTACGGCGTAGCAAATGGTGGCGAGCATGGAATCGTCTTTGAACTGACTCCTTCGCCTTCGGGTTGGACAGAGACCACCCTCTACAGCTTCACTGGCGGTGACGATGGATCGGATCCGTTTGGCGGCTTGATCTTCGATCAGGCAGGCAATCTCTACGGCTCGACCAGCGCTGGAGGCAGCGGCCAAGGCGGCACCATCTTCGAGCTTTCGCCGTCCGGCGGCGGATGGATTTTCCAGACCCTTTGCAGCTTTGTCGGCATTGCGGGCGGCTATGGACCTGAGAGCGCGCTCACCATGGACGCGGAGGGGAATATTTACGGCACAACCTATGCGGACGGCGCCTTCGGCGGTGGTTCCGTCTTCAAGGCGACCCGCTACGGCAACAACTGGACCTGTACCGACCTGTATGACTTCCAGGGTGACACTGGTGCGTATCCCATTGGCGGCGTGGCGGTCGATGCGAATGGAAATCTCTATGGCACAGCCTCGAGGTCAGGGACTGACAATGACGGTGTCATCTGGGAGATCACGCCATGAACAGGCTTGATCGACGGTAGAGCTTACCCGGCATGAAATATCCCGCAATGCGGAATTTGAAACAAAGTGCAGCCCCGCACCCTTATGGCTGCAACTGGAGGATAGCTATGGATCGCAGACAGCACAGTCGCAATCCCCTTCGGATTGAGCTATGCGCAACGATGGCAGCGTTAGCTCTGGGATTGCTGATGATCGTTCTCGCAACCCAGATGGAAGCGCAGGCGCAGACCCTGACGGTGCTGCACAGTTTTACTGGCGGTCGGGATGGAGCCATTCCTATGGCGGGTCTGACGATGGCCGGGAGTGCAACTCTTTACGGGACGGCCAGTAGTGGCGGAACCGGGCGGGGAACGGTCTTCGAACTGAAGCAGGCTGGATCGGGCTGGATATTTAGTCCCCTGTACGTCTTCCAATCCGCGCCGGACGGCAACACACCGCTGGCGCGAGTGGTGGTCGGTCCCAACCACACACTCTATGGCACCACCAAAGCTGGAGGAAGCGAGGATTGCACTGGCGGTTGCGGCACGGTTTTCAATTTGCAGCCTCCGCCCACCGCCTGCCCGGGCGCAACCTGCCCGTGGCTGGAAAGCATTCTTCTTAGATTTGACATCACCGATGGAGTCTGGCCCGAGAGCGAGGTGACTTTTGACAGTGCCGGCAATCTCTACGGCACAGCTTACGATGGCGGTGGATACGATCGCACCGGCGGCGGTGAGGGATGTTTCCCCTGCGGAACGGTCTACGAGTTATCACCCTCCAGCGGAGGTTGGACGCAGAAGACCCTTTATAGCTTCACCGGATATCAATATGGCGCGGACGGAGGTTACCCGGTCGGCGGTGTGACCTTTGACAGCGCAGGCAATATTTATGGCACCACCAGCAATTACGGAGACTGCCTCTTCGGCATCGTCTTTCAGTTGACTCCCAATGGCTCCGAGTGGACCGAGAACATCCTCCAGCAAATCTGCGGCGGCGGAGCAATGCCCACAGCCACCATGATCACCGATGCCAGCGGCACCTTCTACGGCGACACCCAGGGAGAGTACCAAGGCTATGGGACGCAGAAGGGTTCTGTGTTTACGCTGACGCACAGCAGCGGCGGCTGGCAATACCACGCAATTTACACATTTCTGAACTACGGCGGAGGCCCGGCCGGCCAGCTCTTCATGGATAGCGCCGGCAATCTCTACGGCACCACCATCACCGGCGGTATTAATCCCAATGGAGTCTGCCCTGCTGACGGTTGCGGCACCATCTTCAAGCTGAGCCCTTCCGGCGGCGGTTGGACCTATACCGAGCTGTACGACTTTACCGGCGGCAGCGATGGCGCAGCCCCGTATAGCAATCTGGTGCAGGATGCGGATGGGAACTTCTACGGCACCGCCTCCGCCGGAGGAAACACCACCTGCACGGGCGGTTGTGGGGTGGTGTTTAAGTTCACACCCTGAAGTTTAGGGTGGAGCACCGCTTCAGCGGTGCAGGGAAAGGTTGGGACAGCAGCACCTGAAAGGCGTGCTCCACCCCGGCGTAATAAAAGAATAAATCCGGCTGCAGGCGATTGCACTTAACGCTGCTGACGACTTCATGAACCGTAAACGACGCGCCCGCCGACGATGGTCAGCACCGCGCGTCCCATAAAACTCCATCCATCGAAGGGAGTGTTTTTCGATTTCGACAACGATTGTGAGGCATCGAAGGTCCATTTCGCCTTCGTGTCGAAAATGGTCACGTCGGCGTGTGCACCTTGAGCTAGCGTGCCCCTTCCCGTGAAACGGAAGATCCTTGCCGGATTCGTTGCCAGCAGCTCCACAATTCGCCAGAGCGGCAGTTGGAAGTGATGATGCAGCACGGTTATCGCGATCGGAAGCGCTGTCTCCAGCCCTGTAACGCCGAAGGCAGCGCGCTCGAACTCGACCTGCTTTTCGTGGAAGGCATGTGGCGCGTGGTCGGTCGCGATCGCATCGACAGTGCCATCCGCAATTCCCTCAATCAGCGCTTCGCGGTCGGCCGCCGAGCGGAGAGGCGGATTCATCTTGTAGTGCGTGTTGAACTCGCCAACATCCCGATCGAGCAGCGTCAGGTGATGCGGCGTGACTTCTGCGGTAACGCGCAGCTTTGCTTTCTTGGCACTACGCACGGCTTCCAGCGCTTCTCGGGTGGAGAGATGCGCGACGTGCAGATGTCCCTTCGTCTCACGCGCGAGCGCAATATCGCGTTCGACTATGCTGGACTCGGCGGAATTTGGCATGCCGTGCACGCCCAGGCGGAAAGATGTCGCGCTGTAATTCATCGAACATCCAACCGTCGCGCGAGTGTCTTCTGCGTGCTGTACCACTGGCATCTTGAGCCGTGCCGCTGCGCGCAAAGCGTTCCGCATCACCCTGTCGCCCAGGATTGGCTTCCCGTCGTCGCTCACCGCGACCGCGCCAGCTCGCTTGAGCGCAGCGAAATTCGTGAGCTTCTCGCCAGCACTGCCGATGGTTGCCGCTGCAATGGGAAACACGTTGACCAGCGCGCCACGCTCCGGCGAGCGCATCCAGCGCGTGATTTCCGGCGAGTCGTTGACCGGCACCGTGTTGGGCATCGCGCAGACTGAGGTAAAACCACCAGCAGCGGCTGCGGCCGTTCCCGTTGCGATCGTCTCCTTGTGTGCCTGTCCGGGCTCGCGCAGATGCACATGCAGATCAATGAAACCGGGCGCGACGATTGCTCCATGCGCGTTAAACGTCCGCTTCGCCTGGCCGCGCAGCTTGCCCGGCGCAGCCACGGCCGCGACACGCCCGTCCCGCAGCAGCACATCCATTTCATCATCAATGCCACTGGCCGGGTCGATCACGCGTCCGTGCTGAATGAGCAGAGATTCCATAATTAGCTCTGCGTCCCCAGAATCATCGCTAGTATCGCCATGCGCGTCTTCACTCCGTTGCGCACCTGTTCATGAATGCATGATTGCGGCCCATCGGCGACTTCGCTGGCCAGCTCCATGCCGCGGATCACCGGGCCGGGATGCATCAGGATGGCATCCGGCTTGGCCAGCATCATGCGCTGCGGTGTGACCTGATAGTGCGCGATGTAATCCTGAACCCTGTGACGCCTTCCCTGCAGGCGCTCTTTTTGTACCCGCAGCGCCATGACAACGTCGGCTCCCTGCAAAGACGCATTCAAGTCATAGCTGACGACCACACCCGGCGCCAGCGTCGCCGCTATCTCGGGGACGAAATCGGGCGGGCCGCAGAAGATCACCTCGGCGCCGAAGCGCGACAGCAATTCGGCATTGGAGCGTGCCACGCGGCTGTGGTACACGTCGCCGACAATCACCACCCGCAGCCCGCGCAGCCGTTTCTTGTGGTCCAGAATCGTGAGCGCGTCCAGCAGCGCCTGCGACGGATGTTGATGCATACCGTCCCCCGCGTTCACCACCGGCACAGGCATGTAGCGCGCCAGCAAGTGCGCCGAGCCACTGTTGGGATGCCGCATCACGATTACGTCGGCGCCGATGCACTGCACCGTCCAGCCAGTGTCGATCAGCGATTCGCCTTTCTCGATGCTGGAGGAAGTGGTGGTGACGAGCGTCGTCATCGCGCCCAGGCATTTGGCGGCAAATTCGAAGGAGGTGCGGGTACGCGTTGAAGGCTCATAGAAGAGCAACACCACCCGCTTGCCATGCAACCGGCGCGTGGGACGGTTCGGGTCCATGCGTCGCGCCAGCGCCAGAATGGCTTCGATCTGCTCCGTCGTTAGCTGGTCGATGCTCAGCAGCGAGCCGAGGGGCTTCATTGTCCGTCCGGGACCTGCTCCATCAACAGCACCTTGTCCGCCTCGTCGCTCTCCTGCAGCCTGACTTCGATGAACTCATTGGCCCGGGTCTGGATCTTGCGACCGACGAAACTGGCTTCGATGGGCAGTTCGCGATGACCGCGGTCGATGAGCACACACAACTGGATGCGCCGCGGCCGTCCGTGATCGAAGAGCGCATCCAGCGCGGCGCGCGCCGTGCGGCCGGTGTAGAGAACATCGTCCACCAGCACGATGTCTTTGTCCTGGATGGGGAATTCCATCCGGCTCTTTCGTACTTCGGGCCGGGGACCGACAGTGGAGAGATCGTCCCGGTAGAGTGTGATATCCAGCGTGCCCACCGGGACCTGCGTCTTTTCGATTCGCCCCAGGATCTTGGCCAGCCGTTGCGCCAGCGGAACGCCGCGACGCATGATTCCCACCAGTCCCAGGTTACCGACGCCATTGTTTTTCTCGACAATCTCGTGTGCCAGCCTGACTAGCGTTCGCTCAATTTCTGAGCCGGAAAGAATTTGCGATTTTTCCTTCAGATTCGAGGAGTATGCGGAGAGCTTGGACATGCCGCTCGCATCATACGCAAAGCGCAAGCGCTGGGGCAAATGCCGCTTTACTGACCCTGCAGGATTGGGAAATGTCAGCCCGCTGAGACTACGTGTCCTCTGTCGCTTCCCTCGTGATTCCTGCGGTATCCTGGGCGAAATCCTTGGGCTCGCATTTATGCGACTCGAATTGTTGGCGAATATCTCCCTCACTCCCTGAAAACTCGGTGTTGCAGTATCCGCACTTGGCGAGGAGGGGAGTTATCCGCACGAACCGAAGCGTCCTTTTACCGATCATGCGACAAGTTTCCCACACACGCGAGTCGATTAACAGCCATAACCGAACGGCGCGTGATGGGCGGCACAGGAAGCTGTGATAAGCTCAGCCGGCTAGCGGAATTCACGCCGGCTGCCCATCATTGACGCCCCGAGCGCTCCGCCGGCGGCGGTAAATAGAACAAAGACGATTGCCATAATCACCAACATGATCACGATTAGCGTGGCTGCGCCCTGTGGAGTCGTCATCCAGTCGAGCATGCGCTGCATCATCTCCTGCACCTTGGGGTCCTGGTTGCTCGACATCTGTTTCTGCATCTGCTCTTGCATCGCCTGGCGAAAGTTGCCGTTGGCCCGCAGCTTCACAAAAGAAATGGTAGACACGACGGCATTCACGGCGAATCCGAAGACCCCGGTTAGCGCGCCAATCCTCATTCCCATGCCAGGAGTAACCGGCGTTCCCGGTACGCGACTGCGGTAAATGGCAACGGCAAGCGCGCCCGCTCCCAGCATCCAGAGGCAACAGCCCATGGATATGAACGGGATCGCCGTAAGAACCGCGGCTCCAACTCCGCACAGCAACGCGCCTTTCCAGGCCAAGTCCCAGCGGATTGTAATCGACTGCGGCGGGTAAGGCACACCGGGTTGCGTCCAGCCGTATGGTTGCGGACCAGGCTGTGGAGTAGGAGTAATGACGGTTCCGGGAGTATCTATTCCCGGCGGCAGGACGGGTGACTCACCCTCGGATGCGGCCACTCGGATCTGCGGTGCGCCGCAATGCGGACAGAAGGCAACGCCCTCCGGTATCTCGGCTTGACAACGATAGCAGGGATGGTCCACGTGCGAAACGTTACAGGATGCGACGAGCGATTAGCAACCGGCCGGAAATCAATTTCACCACTGAGACACTGAGGACACGGAGTTCGGTCTTTATCAAAGATCTTCTCCGCGATCTCTGTGCCTTAGCCCGCCCTGAGCGTAGCCGAAGGGTGGTGAATTTTCGTTCCTGCCGCGAGGGCAGTCGAGGCATCGTGAATTTCCTACATCTCCACTTCCTGCAGCTCCGGTTTGGGTGCCGGGATGGTGTGCAGCGCCTCCACCATGGCGTCGGCAAATTCGCTGGTGCCGGCCGTGCCGCCGACGTCGCGCGTGAGTGCTTCTTCTCGCCGTACACCTTTTCCAGCGCCAGACGAATGTGGTTGGCCGCGTTCTCTTCGCCGAGGTGGCGCAGCATCAGAATGCCGGAGCGCAGCACCGCCGTGGGATTGGCGATGTCCTTGCCGGCGATATCGGGCGCCGAGCCGTGTACCGCTTCGAAGATGGCGCAATCTCGTGCCGAAGTTTGCGCCCGGCACCAGCCCAAGGCCGCCGACGAAAGCCGCGCACAGATCGGAGATGATGTCGCCGTAAAGGTTTTCCAGCAGCAGCATGTCGTACTGGTACGGGTTCATCACCAGTTGCATGCAGGTGTTGTCCACGATGTGCTCGCCGTAGGTGATCTCCGGATAGTCCTTGCGACACGTTGCGCGAGCAGCGAATGAACAGGCCGTCGGACAGCTTCATGATGTTGGCCTTGTGGATGGCGTGGATCTTCTTGCGCTTCATCCGCCGCGCATACTCGAAGGCGAAGTGCGCGATGCGGGTGGAGGCTTTTTCGGTGATGATCTTCAGGCTTTCGACCACGCCGGGAACGACTTCGTGCTCGATGCCGGAGTAGAGGCCCTCGGTGTTTTCGCGGATGACGATGAGATCGACGCCGGGATAGCGCGTCGGCACGGCCGGCAAGATTGCGGATCGGCCGGAAGTTGGCAAACAGCTCGAACTGCCTGCGCAGCGCGACGTTGATGCTGGAAAAGCCGCCGCCGATCGGCGTCGTGACCGGCCCTTTCAGGCCGACGTGGGTGCGCTCGATGGAGTCGACGAGCTCCTTGGGAATGTACTCGTGATATTTCTCGTAGGCTTCGGCGCCGGCGGCGAAGCTCTCCCATTCGAACTTGACGCCGGTGGCTTCCAGGATGCGGACGGCGGCGCTGACCACTTCAGGGCCGATGCCGTCGCCGGGAATCAGAGTGATTTTGTGTGCCATGAGTTCTTCTATCGCCGAAAACTTCAGTCCCCCGATTTTGCTTTCGGCCGCGGGACTCTCTTTTGTGTCCAGCAAGTCCTTCAGCTCGGACATGAACTCCTGCACATCTTTGAAATCGAGATAAACCGAAGCGAAGCGCACATACGCTACTTTGTCAATCCGCCGCAGGCGGTTCATGATCAGCTCGCCGATCTCGCTGGTCTTGCGCTCGCGCTCCGATGACTCGACTACGAAACCTTCGGCGTCGTTGACGATCTGCTCCAGCTTGCCCATGGAGACGGGCCGCTTCTCGCAGGCGCGCAACAGGCCGTTGAGCACTTTTTGCCGCTCAAACTTCTCCCGCCGGCCGTCCTTCTTCACCACCATGTAAGGAATTTCGTCGATGCGCTCGTAGGTGGTGAAGCGCTTCTCGCACTTCAGACATTCGCGGCGCCGGCGAATCGATTCGCCTTCTTTGCTCTCGCGCGAATCGACCACTTTGTCGTTTTCAAAGCCGCAGAACGGGCACTTCATTGATGGGAGAACGGGACAACTTCCACGCTTCGATTGTAACAGGGGAAAATCGCCACAACGACGACAGCTGCGAGCATGAGCAATCGGAGGCGTTCGCGCGAGCCATCGGCAACAGCTCTTCCAGCAACTTCACTCTGCCAGTGCGGCTTCTTTCTCTTCCGCTTCGGCAACGGCGCGGATCGACACATGCTCGTGCCGCGCAATCGCCAACCCGACAGGAATCACCGACATAAAGGTAATCGCCCACAGCATCATGCCGCAGCTCACCGCAAGTTCATGTTCCACATGAAAGCCGCCGCTCAACATGCTGATTGTGGCCAACTGCGAGCCACCGCCCACGGCCGGCAACTGCAACATCGAGCCGACCATGCTGGAGCCCATCAGAACGATTTCGTGCGGCAGCGTCAATTTCTGCAGCTCGCCAGGGTACGCATGGGTAATCGCGTAGTAGTCGTACGCGATCAGCATCCACATGAACAGTGAAATTCCCACTAACTGGAGCGCGGAGCCGACATCTTGAATAGTCTCCAGCCCGCGGCTGAACGACATGATCTTGTCGCGCACATGGTGTGCGACTTTGGGAGCGAAGCCAACAATGCGGTCATGCAGGAATTCCGCAACGCGCTCTCCGGAGCGGCGCACGATGACGAGTCCCACGATCATCACGACGATAAGTCCAATCAGCACGAACGACGCTTCCCGCAATTGCCGGTAGAACGCGAGTCCGCGCAGGTCAGGGGAGAGAAAGCTCACCGCCAGCATCACTGCGAAGGCGCCCATATCGAATATGCGCTCCACCCCCCACACTGCGACCTGTGAAGTGAAAGTAAGGCGTTCCT
The DNA here is from genome assembly GCA_963821995.1 of uncultured Acidobacteriaceae bacterium. Classification (GTDB taxonomy): domain Bacteria; phylum Acidobacteriota; class Terriglobia; order Terriglobales; family Acidobacteriaceae; genus Bog-257. The sequence continues at coordinate 589,435 of CAWGFZ010000002.1, forward strand.
TCTTGGCAATGATATAGGGCCGAATCATCTCGCCGGCGCGACCCAGCAGCGCCAGGGCAGCAAAGCCTAAGTACTGCGGCGCAAGCAGTCGTGCGGCCGTCGTCTTGCGGACCGGGTTCAGGAAAATGCGCCAGCGCACCGCGCGCAGTGCATAGGCAATATAGGTGAGCACCAGGCCGTAGAAAATGTAGAGCCAGTTCACGTGCTCGGTACGGCTCCAGAACATCGCCCAGTCGAAGGTCTTCCACGCCCGCACCTGCAGATACACCAGCAGGCAGAGCGCGAGCAGAACGATGCCGAAGACCAGGATGCGCTTTCTAGTCATAGAACAGGATTCAGGTTCGCCCCGAGGCTTAAGCGTCAAGGTAAATGAGCGGGTGAGCGAGGTCAAACGGAACCGCTATCGGCGCGCAATGTCAGCTCGATGTCAATGCCAGTGCCAGGGGTAATAACGAGTGGGCGGACAACGTGCACTTAACTATCTGGTGATCGAGGTTGCGCCGGCTTCATCTCCGCTGCTATGAGGCTTGGACGTGTTTGCTGCAAGCTTGGAGTTCGTGCGCTCGGCCGGCGTCGCATGCCGAGAGCCAACGGTTTTCGCCTTGGATGGCTGCTTGCGCTCGGCCTGTTTCTTGCGGTTGTAATCCTTGATGACTCGCGCGACATAAGCATAGGTCTCGCGATAGGGCGGCAACCCGTGATACTGCTGCACCCGCTGCGGACCGGCATTGTACGCTGCCAGCGCCTTGACCATGTCGTTGTTGTACAGCAGCAGCAGTTCGCGCAGGTATCGCACCCCGCCATCCACGTTTTCTGCTGCATCGAAGCTGTTCTTCACGCCCAGCTTGTTGGCGGTACCCGGCATGAGCTGCATCAATCCCTGCGCGCCTTCGGGCGAAACGGCGCGCGGATTGTTGGCGCTCTCGGCCTTGATCACGCTGGCAATGAAGTCGGCGTCGACCTGGTGCTGATTGCTGGCGGCGCTTACAAGCGTCTTCAGATCCTGCGGCTTCGATGGACGTGCCGATGCGTCCTGTGGATCGGGAGGTGCTGGCTCAAAGCTTTCAATCTCGGCCGTCGGCACATCGACGTAGCCATCTGCCGGATTGGTGCTCATGTAGAGGCGGGTGGTCGTGCCGATAACCTCATGACGCTCGTGGCGCAAGCTGAACCCATTGCGCAGGTTCGCCAACTCGGCGGCATGCAGTTGCCATGCGAACGAGAGTGCGAACAGCACGAAACAGCTCGCTAGACCGCGGCGCAAAGCCAGCTTTTTCACAACCAGAACTCCACGACCTCACCTCACAACCCACTGGCTAGAGACTAGTGGTTAGCAAGAACAGATGGCGCGGATTACTAATCACTAGCCACTGACCACTAGCCACTAACTCGCCAGTTGTCCTGGCGCACCACAAACATATTGACGACGGGCCTATGCATTCACCCTCGCCGCATTTGCATCCAAAACCTGCTCGATGGCCGCGGCCACGCCGCTCTCGTCATTATGCAGGGTCACAGTCCAGCCATTCTGCTTTAGCTCGTCAGACGCATTGCCCATGATCACCGGATGCCCGGCGTAGGCCAGCATCTCGATGTCATTGTAATTGTCGCCGATGGCCATCACCTCGTCACGCGAAATGCCGCGATAAGCTGCCCAGCGCTCCACCGCGTGTCCCTTGGAGCAGCCGGCATTCAGAATATCGACAATGGTCAGATCGCGATGGTCGTATTGCGTCCTCAGCACAGTAACCTCATCAGCGAATTCGGCCGTCAACAGTTGCTGCTGCGCCCGCTGCATCATCTCCACCGGTCCGCAAAACATCGTCTGGATGGGATCTTCCAGCAGCGCCTTCTCGATCGGGCTGACATACTCGATGTAGGGAGCGTTCTTTTCCATCCAGCGCTGGATGACGCCGTACAGATGCTCATGATTTTCGCAGACGATGGCGCCCATGCCCTCGCGATCGAAGGTGATCACCATGTGATCGCGGAAGTCGCGCATATGGCGGCAGATTTTCACCGCCGTTGCCCGCGGCATCAAATCGCGATGAAACGATTCGCCGAGCGCAGAGCGTGTGACCGCGCCATTGGAGCTGATAATCCAGACATCAAAACCGAGCAGTTGCGCCACCGGCAGCGCAAATTTGTGCCGCCGTCCGGTCACCAGGACAATCTCAACGCCCGCACTGTGCGCGCGTTGCAGGGCATCCAGATTGGCCGGCGAAATCTGGGACTGGCTATCGAGCAGTGTGCCATCGATATCGATAGCGATGAGGCGGATATTGGGCGTCACCACTACTCATTTTACAATCTATCTCGTAATCGCTGGGGTCTGTACGACGGAGAACTTCTCGAGGCCCCGATCGCCACGCTCGAAGTGCTCGCTTTCGGGAATCGCTCCACGCTCTGTGTAATAAAGCCCCTTCCCACCCTGAGGGCTGGCGACGTAGAGTAGGTGTGATGGAACTGCGCAAAGATCCCATTACGCGCTCCTGGGTCATCTGCGGTGACGAACCCGAGCCGGCTTTGTCGTCGGGCTCGCTTTGCCCGTTTTGCCCAGAGTCTGGTTTGCCCTTGCAGGTCGTCGCCACCTCGCCAACCGTGAACGGGAGTCCGTGGTCGGCACGAGCAGTGGTGCATCCGCATCCGCTCTACGGCATTGACGGCGAGCCGTCACGCTCCGGGTACGGAATTTATGACACCATGCGGCCGGTTGGAGCGCACGAAGTGCTGGTGGAAAACGCGCGTCACGACCGCCATCTCTGGAATGCCGACGACCGCGAGATCGAGGAGTACCTTGCGCTTTGCGGAAAGCGCATCCAGGACTTAAAAGGCGACGTCCGCTTCAAATACATCAGCGTGTTCAAGAATTTCGGCAGCATGTCCGGCCAGGAGTTCGATCATCCGACCTCGGAGATTGTGGCCACGACGTTCGTGCCTCGGCGGGTGCTCTACGAACTGCGCGCCGCACGCGAACACTATCGCGTGAAGGAGCGTTGCGTCTTTTGTGACATTCTGCACCAGGAACAGGAGCAGAAGATTCGCGTGGTGGAGGTGCGCGGCGAATATCTGGCCACCTGCCCGTATGCGCCGCGCGTGCCGTATGAAACCTGGATTGCGCCGCGCAACCACGAAGCTCTTTTCGAGCGCACCGCGCTGAAGTCAGGGGCGATGCGCGATTTTGCCGCACTGCTGCGGCGAACGCTTGTTCCGCATTCGCACCATTGCCGACGGCTTCCACATAGTGCTGCACACCTCGCCCAACACGCTGCATCGCTCGGAAACACTCGGCTTCTGGAAGACCATCGAAGACGATTACCACTGGCATCTGGAAATCCTGCCCATCATCGGCACCAAAGCGAAGTCGTATACCTTCAAGGAGGTGTACTACTCGCCGGTAAGCTCCGAGACCGCGGCGGCAATTCTGCGGGAGCGGCCTACGGAGTGACGCTGTCGCGTCAGATAGCTGTCTTACAAGAGGCAGTTCGGGTAGAGCGGGCCATCAGGCCCGCGTCTAAACCTGTTCCTTGTTTCTCCGAGCCGGCTTCAGCCGGCGGCACACTTACTCATTCGCCCCGCGCAGCCGTCCCCAGGCCGATTGCGCGAAGGACACGATTCGCTCCTTCGTGAGCATGTCCCATCCCGGCAGACGCAACACGAACACTGCGGGCAGGTAAATCGCAGCGACGCAAACGCCTACCGCGAGAATGCGCGGGATCAACAGTCTCGGAGCGATGAGATCGCGAATGGCGTATGCGAATAGTCCGGCGGCCACCGTGACACCGGTGACTTTGAAGAGATCTTTGTATAGCTTTATGTCACGCGCGCTGGCGTCCACCACCCCTATCGCACGCCACGCAATCAGAATGCGCTCAATCAACTGCCAGCCGACGGTGCTCACCGCCGCGCCAATCATTCCGAAGTGGCGAATGGCAGGGCCGAGCGTACAGAACAACGCAATGAAAATGCCGATGCGCACCACCAGCAGAAAATTCCGGACTTCGCTATAGGCCCGAATGATGGGATCGAGCAGAAACACGCCCAACAGCAGCAATACGAGACTTACCAGGAAGATGTTCGCGCTGGCTTCATACGTCCTGGTGTACAGCAGCACGATCAGGTCGTGCCCGGCGACGAACAGCATGGCGAACAGCGGAAACTGAATTGCCGCCAGTTGATTGGTGGCCGACGCGGTGACATAGCGGATGTCGGCCTTGCGATCTTCCTTCTGCAGGCTGCTGATGCGCACGATCATCACCGAGACCACCGACTCCAGCGCCAGCGTCAGCAGCGGCACATCTACCCATCCCACGGCGTAAATGGCGAAGTCCTTCGGCCCGAGCGAATGGCTGACAAAATAGTTGTCCAGATCTTTCTGGATCACCCACAGCATTCCCACCGCGCCATACGGCAGCGCATAGGCAAGCTGCTCCTTGAAGAACTGCCAATCGAAGTGCATCCAGAAGCGCGGGAAGCGCTCGTCCAGATACCAGAACAACACCGCAATCGACAGCAACTGGTTCAGCAGGGCCGCGATCAGCAGGCTCTTCACCGAGCGAAACCAAAGCGCGGCTGTGGCAAACAGCAACACGCGCACGATCTGCGTTCCCACGATGAAGATGGTCGAATAGCGCACATCCTGCAGGGCGACCGGAATCTGCTGCACCAGGCTGGAGGTCAGCGTCGTCAGTACCAGGAATCCCAGCAGGAGCGCCAGCGGCACCAGCGCGTCGGAACGAAAGAGAAAACGCAATGCCTGCGGATACAATGCGACCGCGATGAGCGGAATCCATCCCGCCACGAAGTTGTAAACCAGGATGTTGAGCGCGATCTGCCCGCCACGCTCCGGATGCCGCGGCATGAAGTAATAGGCGCTCATGCCGACGCCGAAGGTTGCGATGGCGGTTGTGGTGGAAACGAACAGAAAGGCCTGTTTGAAGATGCCGTATTCGGTTTGCGGCATCAGGCGTACCAGCAGCACTGGCAACGCGATGTTCAGCGCCGCGGCAACCAACTTCGACGCCGTGAGCCAGAAGGCCTGCACCGCGAGCCGCGGCGGCTGCTTGGCTTCTGTCGCTGTCACGAAGCTGTCATCTCCTGTCTTACCGCTTGATGAGAATTAGTCGCGCCGCTTTGTGCCAGGGGCACGACTTTCACAGCCTGCTGAAAAAGTCGCCTCAAATGTCAGTTTGGGTAGAGCGAACCTTCAGGTTCGCGTCCAAGCCGTCCCTCGAAAATCAGGCTTTCCGCCCACTGCGCTGCAGTGGGCGGAAAGCCTCGTAAAATGGACGCGGCGGATGCGGCGCTAAAGCGCTGCTCTACCCGTGCTGACCATCAGGTCACGTCTGCCCACTCGCGCCACCCTTCCTGCACCAATAGAACACCGGTAGGCCGGCGGCAATCAGCACCGAGCCGATCAGCGCCGTCTTGGGCGCGCCCCAAATCGTGTTGACTACGATGGCGGCGCAGGGCAGCACAAAGGCGGCCGGAGCCAGCATCTTCAGCCATAGTCGCGGTTGATCGTGTAATTCCTGCCGTCTTACGACAAACAGTCCCGCAACAGCAGCGCCCGAGCAAAGAAGGATTGTAAAGCCGGTGTAATTGAGGATCTGCTCAAAGCTGCCCGCCATCACCAGCACGATGCTCCACGCGGCCTGCAGAGCGATGGCCAGCGCGGGCGTTCCGAATCGCGGACTGATGCGGGCGAACCCGGGAATGAACGCCTTGTCCCTCGACATCGCGAAGTACACCCGTGGCCCGGCAATCGTCATGGCGCTGATGGCGCCGAGCAGCGCGACGATAATCACCGGCGTCACGAAATTCCGGCCTGTTCCAAACAGCGCATGAGCGGCAATATCCCCGACGTTCAGCGCCTCCCGCATCTGGGCTGGCGGAACAGCGTACAGGTACAGCGCGTTCAGCACCACATACAACCCGATCACAATAAACGTTCCGGTGAGCAGCGCGCGGCCGATCGTCCGCCGGGAATCGCGCATCTCCTCGGTCACGTAGGCGGCGGCATTCCAGCCGCTATAGCTGAACATGATGGGGATGAACACCAGAAGCCAGTTCATCGGACGGACGGTTACGCCGGACGAATGCAGGTGCGACCACGACCCTGTCCCCAACGCGAAGCCAAGCACACAGAAGGCAAGCACGAACGCGACGATCCCGAACGCGAGAGCATTCTGCGCGATCTTGCCCGCGCCAATATTGCAAGCATGCAATACGGTGAACACAACAATGACGGAGATCGCCGTCAGGTTACGCGGCGACAACGTGAACGCGCCAAGGTAGAAATTGATCGCAATGTAGGTTCGACTCGAATCCAGCGACGGAAAATAATGGCCAAGATAACTCACCAGCGCCACAGCATTGGCGGCGACTGGCCCAGAGAAGCCTGCGATCAGGGATGTCCAGCCGGACAGGAAACCGGCAGTGGGGCCATAGGCTTTGGAAAGATAAACGTATTCACCGCCCGCCCATGGCCACATCCTGGCCAATTGCGCATACGACAGCGCCCCGGCTAACGCCAGCGCACCGCCGGCGATCCATAGCGCCAGGATCGTGCCCGGCCGCGGCACCAGCTTGGCAATCATTGCCGGCGTGGTGAAAATGCCGACACCGACAACATTCGAAACGATCAGCGCCACTCCGTCGCGCACCCCAAACGAACGACGAAGCTGAGCGCCCGCCGCCGGTTCCGCAGCCGGCGCCGTCTTCTCCGCGATAGCGGCGGCGGCAGGTGCGGACACACTATTCCTCGGTAGGTCGGCCATTTCTCGTGAAGAATGCAGGAGTGGGGTGCTGGCGACATCTACTCTAGCACGGCGAAGCAAACGCGCTTCTCGGGTAAATCGCCGGGGGGATCGGAGGACAACATGCGGCGGGCCTTCCCTGCCCGTGTGAGCGCGACTACCTTCTCTTTACCGTGATGCTGTCGGCGATGTTGTTGTATTCCTCGCGGGAGAGAATGTGCCGCTCCAGAAGCTCGTGTTCGCTGGCATAGGGACGGCCGGCGATGATGCGGTCCGCCGACGCTCCATCCATTCCCGGCAAGCTCATCAGTTGCGCCTTGGAAGCGCTGTTGACGTTCACCGGCTTGTCGGGGCTGGGGCGGGTCAGGCCCTCGCGGATGCCTTCCGCTACGGCTTTCGCGTTCTCCTTCAATTCGGCGGTGGCTGCGGCCGTCTGTTGCCGCACTTGTTCGGGACTGGAAGGCCGGTTTACGCAGGCATTACATCCTGCAAAACAAAGCGGGATAGCGGTTACTGCCAGCGCCAGGACGCTCGTTCTCACGTACATGCATTGTGAGATGCGGATGGCGGCCCATCGGCTTTATCCGGCAGTACTCTGACAATGAAAAAGGCACAGCCGGAGCCGCGCCTTTTGTTCTTGCAGTTATGCGTCACGCTGCGAGCTTGCAAGGAGCGCACGTGTTACAGAGCGCCACGTCCGTGCCTGGACCGCGCCGAGCTCGCGCCTGAGGTGCTGAGGCGCGACTCTAAGGACGCGACTGCGTGCGAGCGCCAGCCGAACTTCTTTACTTGCCGTAATAGGCAGCGTTCTTCGCGATGAACTCCTGCTTGTCGGCAGGCACCTCTTCCGCTACAAAAACCGAATTGGTCGGGCAAACCGGAATGCAAGCGCCGCAATCGATGCAGCCCTCGGGATCAACATAAAGCTGCGTCGCTTCTGTGAAACCATCTTCGTCCTTCTTGGGGTGGATGCAGTCGGTGGGACAAGCTTCGACGCAGAGCTCATCTTTGGTGCAAGTATCAGTAATAACGTATGCCATGATTGCGATCTCCGTTCGTTGATCTGGTCTCCGCCCCACGTCAGGACCTGGGCGGCTGGCCCTTTCGCCAAAACCAATGTACAAATTTGGCAACCATTGAGGCGGTGATATGGGTCACTGACCTGTTGTGAGCGGCCGCACAAACCGTTGTCGCGAAATGACATGACCCGCCGGACACGACCGGCAGCTCAGTTGCACCTTCACCGGCTAAAATCTCAGAAAGCCAGCCAAATCGTGGAGATTCGACCCCAGTCTTGCGTCGCACAGGATAGTTTTTGCATCTGACAAGCCTGGGCAGTTCCCGGACATCCCCAGGTACGTCCTCCGCTATAATCGGCAGTTCGGCTTCCTTAGTTCGAAGGAGTGATCGCATGCACCTGGGCAGAAAACCCAGAGTTCTGGTGGTGGATGACGAACAGGTCATCGCCGACACTCTGGCCAAAATTCTCGACCTCAACGGCTATGACGCCTCCGCGGTCTACACCGGAACCGCGGCAGTAGAAAGCGCGCGCACGCTGCGGCCCGATTTGATCATCAGTGATGTCATCATGCCGGATATGAACGGGATTGAGGCGGCCATCAACATTCGCAGCTTCCTGCCAAACTGCAAGATCCTGCTCTTCTCCGGACAAGCCGCAACCGCCGACCTGCTGGAGAATGCGCGCTCTCAGGGACACGAGTTCGAGATCCTGGCAAAACCAGTCCATCCAGCAGACTTGCTGGCAAGGTTAAAGAGCTAGTTCAATCTCCATCCGGCCGGTGACGAGCGCGACAATTTGTCGCGCTCCGAAATGGATCGGGCGCTACCTCTTCCTGCCTTAATGCGCTCTGTGTATATTGTTACCAATATACTATGGTATTCTTCTACCATGATCCAACATGCTACCCACCCCATCGTCGTCGAGCGCGTTCAGACCGGCGTCCGCATGGAGAAGCGCCTGCTGAAGGTGCTCAAAGCTCTGGCCGAGCTGAAAGACCTAACGCTGGGCGATCTGCTGGAAGGAATCGTCCTCCACGCCTTCGAAGGCAAAGCGCCATTCTCGCCGCAGACGCTCAAGGAGATTGAGCAGCTGCGCAGCATTTACGGACTCACCCTCCGAGCCAAAGACAGTCATCAACTCAAGGAGCAATCGTGAAAACCAATCTTGCACTCGCGGCTTTGGGACTGCTGATCGGATTCGCGTTGCAGTCTGACGCAGCTTCGCAAGAGCCGGCTTCTTCCGGCGCCGCACTCACACACACGCGGACCGAGTTCCACTTCGTCGCCAACGCGCCTTTTGAGCAGACGGCGCCCCTGTTCGGCGCCAACGAGGAACGCAAGTGGTCGCCGGACTGGAACCCGCAGTTTGTCTATCCCAATCCTGCGCACGACCAGCAAGGCATGATTTTTCGCGTCGAGCACGGCGAGCATTCCAGCATCTGGGTCAATACGGCTTTTGACCTTGCCGCCGGACACATTCAGTACGCGTATGTGTTGAACGATGCGATGGCCACGCTGATCGACATACATCTCACGCGCGACAGTGCGCAGAAGACGGGCGTGACCGTGGTCTACGAACGAACCGCGCTGATTCCCGAGGCCAACGAGCACGTCCAGCACTTCGCCAAGGGAGATGAAAAAGCCGGCAACGAATGGGAAGACGCGATCAACGGATATTTGGCGAAAACCACTGCAAATAAATAATGGCTGGCTATATCAGCGATTGCACACTGCCGAAACGGGTTGCCAGGTTAGTGCGCAGCGGCTTCCACTGGAGTCGTGGCACGGACCGGTTCGTTTCGAAGCATGAGCAACAGGCCTCCCGGCAGTTTCACATTCGAGTCAGCACAGACCAGATATGTGATTCCGCTCTTATCACGGAAGATGTGAACGTCCTGGTGCAGAGTGGGATACGCCGGCGCAGTGGACTGCTGCGATGTTTCGCCCGCGTCCAGAGGCGGCTTGATCACATTGGTAAGTTCAGGCCCGCCGTCGGCCAACGCTTCACGAGTGTTCTCGCGCGTCGGTGTCCGCATATGCGGCGAGCTGTCCGAGAGGGGTGCGACGTGGCTCGGCTGCTGGGACAAGACGATCTGAGCCGTGATGACGGCCTGCAGCGGCAAGCTGTGCCGTTTCCAGTCAGCGCGTTCCACCAGCACCGCCAGCCAGGAGGGCTTGTCACCGTGTTTGGGCTCAACACTAATCACGCGGCCGTATAGCCGGGCATCGGCGGGAACTACCTCCTTGCTGACCAGCACAGCTTCCAGCGTCCTGAATTCCACCACATTGCCAATGTGAGCTTTATCTGCCCGAAGATCGTGGCTGAGCTGAACAGGGATCTCCACCGTGCCTGAGCGATCGGCCGGCGGCGGCGCCGGTTGCTGTGCAATCGCAAGCAGGGCCGCGGTCATAAGGAGGACGAGACAGGAGATCCGCATGCATCACCCCGGGCACCCTATGAACAATAGCTTAATCCCGTACGCATCCAGGGGTGAAGCAGGAAAGCGTTGTCAAGTTGTAAAAAATTGGCAACATTCCGGCAACAGGTAAGCAGCGGCCCAATCTACAGCTCCCGCCTTCCTTCCATCGCCTTCTGCATCGTGACCTCGTCGGCATACTCGATATCGCTGCCGACGGGAACGCCGGTGGCGATCCGCGTCACCTTCACGCCCGACGACCGCAACAACTGCGAGAGGTAGGTCGCTGTCGCCTCGCCTTCGATCGTCGGATTGGTCGCAAGAATCAGCTCGTCGACGTTGCCCTGCTCAACTCGCCTTGCCAAATTGTCAATGCGCAACTGCCCCGGGCCGACGCCGTGCAGCGGCGACAACGCGCCGTGCAGCACGTGATAAACGCCATTGTAGTGGCGCGTCTTTTCGATGGCTGCGATGTTCGTCGGCTCCTCGACCACGCATACCAGCCGCTGGTTACGTGTCGCACTCGAGCAATAAACGCAAGGATCGACGTCGGTGATGTTGTTGCAGATGGAGCACAGGTGAAGGCTGGCCTTCACGTCTCGGATCGCTCCGGCCAGCAGCTCGGCGTCGTCGTCGCTGGCGCGCAGGATGTGAAAAGCGAAGCGCTGCGCCGTCTTGCTGCCCACGCCCGGCAGCTTCTTCAATTCTTCAATGAGTCGAGCCATCGGCTCGGCAAATCTGGACACGATTCTGCCTTTTAGAACCCGATTTCACCACGGCGGCACGGAGAGCACGGACTTTTCTTATTTTTCTCCGTGCGCTCCGTGTTCTCCGTGGTAAGAAAGAAATCCAAGCAATGCATGCGAGCTCCGCGGCTCACAGCCCCGGCAAACCCATACCCCCGAGCATCCCGCCCAGGCTGGACTTCAGCGCCTCGTCTACTTTGCGCGAAGCTTCATTCACCGCGGCAATCACCAGGTCCTGCAGCATCTCAATGTCGCCGGACTTCACGACTTCCGGCTCGATAGCTATGCTCAGGAGTTGCTTCTGTCCGCTCATGCGCACGGTCACGCTGCCGCCGCCCGACGAGGCTTCGATGGTGATCTGCTGCATCTTTTCCTGCAGCTTCTCGGCTTGCTGCCGCGCCTGCGCCAGCATCTCTTGCAAATTGAATCCACCCATATTGCCTCTAAGAAAGTGGCTAGTGGTCAGTGGCTGGTTGCCATTCAGCACCTGCTTCGGCTGGCCACTGATCCCTGGCCACTAGCCACTGCCTTTGTGGTCGATGACGGTGCGAATCTCCGCGCCAAACTTCTCCTGCATGCGCTGGACGATAGGATCGGCCATGGCGCGGGCGCGAGCGCCGGCGCCGTTCGCCGAACGAGGCGGCACTTCGTTCTTCGTTGCGACGTCTGTTCCGCCGCTCACCATCTTGAACTTCAGCGGACGGCCGAAGCTCTGGCTGAGCGCGGTCTGCACAACACGCTTCGGCTCAGCACCCAGCGCCACATCGATCAACACCTGCGACATTCCAACCTTCACCGCAACTTCACCGCCGCGCACCGACCACTCGCCCTCTTCCAGATTGTGCGCAAGTACGTGCTGTCCGGCATCCTCCAGCGCGGCCAGCACAGCGTTGCGCACGCTCTCCGCGGAGAGCTCGCCACCGGGGACTGACACTGCCAATTCCGGTTCAACGGCGACGGCTGTCGCCACAGCGCCTTCTGCTGCCAGACTCTCGTGCGATGAAGCAACTTGAGGAGAAGACGCTTCGCCGCTCATCCGCGCAGGTGGCGTTTGCCGAACGAGATCCGCAGCTTCTGCTTTGGGCTCACTCTTGCGCAGCCTGTCAGCTTCAAAAGGAGATGGCCGCGCAAACGGCGATGCCGCCGGAGCGCGTGATGATGAGACTTCAGCATGATTGCCTCGCGACGGCAGAGTCGCCGGGCGCGCCGTCGCCACCGAGGAACGAGCAGCGCCTGGCCTGATGTCGCCGCTGAGCAACTCTTCCAACGGCAACAGCCGCTGCGCGTGCACCAGCTTCAGCAGTCCGATCTCAAGGTGGAAACGCTGCTCCTGCTTATAGCCCAGCTCAGAATGTGTGCGCAGCATGATGTGCATGAATCGCGAAAGATCCTCTTCGCTGAAGCGCTCGGCCACGCGCGCCACGCGCGCCCGCTCGTCGGCGGAGATTTGCAGTACCGGCGAATCGCCGCCCGCAACCTTCGCGACCAGCGCATTGCGCAGGAATCGCAGCATTTGCCTGGCGAAGTGCTGTGGGCTTTGTCCCTCCACCAGCAGCCGGTCGATGGTGCGCAGAACGTCCTCGCTGGAATTCCGCGCCACCGCGTCCATCATCTCCTCCAGCACACCAGACGCAATCGTCCCCACCAATCCGCGCACCAGGTCGGCGCTCAGCCGGTTGCCACAGCAGGCGATGGCCTGGTCCATGATGCTGAGGGCGTCGCGCATGGAGCCATCGCCGACCTCGGCCAGCATCGCCAGCGCGTCATCATCGGCCTCGATTTCCTCCTGCCTGGCGATGTCGCGCAACTGCGCCACAATATCGTCGAAGCGGACGGCGTGAAAACTGAAGTGCTGGCAGCGCGAGCGGATGGTCTGGGGAATGTCCTCCGGCTGCGTTGTCGCCATCATGAATACGATGTGGCTGGGCGGCTCTTCCAGCGTCTTGAGCAGCGCATTGAATGCCGCGTCCGTAATCTGGTGGGCTTCGTCAAGAATGTAGATCTTGAAGCGATCGCGCGCCGGCCGATAGCGTGCCGCCTCGCGCAGCTCGCGGATTTCGTCGATGCCGCGATTGGTGGCCGCGTCGATCTCGATCACATCCACGGAGTTGCCGGCGCGGATTTCTCGACAGGAATCGCAAACGCCGCAGGGCTCGGGTACAGGATGGTCCTGCGACTGGCAGTTCAGGGCCATCGCCACAATGCGGGCGATGGTCGTCTTCCCGATGCCGCGGTGTCCGCTGAAGATGTAGCCGTGCGCGATACGTCCCTGTTCGATGGCATTTTGCAAAGTCCGGGTGACGTGGTCCTGCCCAATCACATCGGAGAACCTTTGGGGCCGGTATTTGCGCGCGAGAACCTGATAACTCATGGAGGGAAAACTTGATTATACGGTGCGAAGGTGTGGATGCGGAAAGCCGAAAGCGATTCACCGCAGCGACACGGAGGCACCGGGAAGACGGATTGCGGACTGGCGAAAAGTCGCCTGAATGGCAGTCTGGTAGAGCGGACCTTCAGGTCCGCGTCCAAGCCGATCCCAGAAGATCAGGCAAAACAGCCGCATGGGACGCGGCGCTACACCCCAGCACACGCAAATACGGCGTGTGCTGGGGGCCCCGGTCGGAAGCGCCGCTCTACCCGTGCCGGCCATCAGATCGTTTTTTCTTTTTGTTTAGCGGCTCCGCCCGATTCTCCTTACGTGCCTCAGCCCGGCGTTTTTTCTTCAGCTCCTCGGGAGAATACATGCTGCCGCGGCACTGCTTGCTGCCGCAAGAACAGGGTGCGTCATCGTCTCCGTCGTAAAGGTAGTAGTCGTAGGTGAGCTCCTCGCCGGGAGCGATGTCTTTTATGCTCTCGATGTAAACCCGTCCGTCTTCTTCTTCGGTTTCGCAGTTCGGATCGCACGAGTGGTTTACGAACATCGCCATTCCATGCCCGTCAATGACGACATCCCCGTCTCCAACTCCGAAAAGATACGTGAATGGACGACCTTCGTAGCGATCGTCCCCTTGGGCCTTGCTGATGCGCTCACCCGTATATTCCAGCACGCGAGTGCCTTTGTGAATTGCGTCCAGCGCGAAACAACCTGCAGCATGAATATCAGACGAGCGAATGATCAGGCGCGGCAAAACGGAGATTCTCCTCATGCAGTTTGCAGTGCAGTATAGCGCACAAAACCGAAGCCCCTGTGCGCGGAGTGACACGCACCCCGCTTGCGTGATGCCTATCACAAGCTTCTGCGCAAGCCAAATGTAGAGTTGATACCCATGGGCTGGATAACTCAAACGGTGGTGCGCGCATTGCAGAACTTGGCTGCGCGTATGCCCTCCCGCAAATCCAGCCATCTGATGCTTGGCCAGCGCGGCGAGACCGAAGCATATTTCTATCTGAAACGGCTGGGCTACCGCATTGTCGCAACCAACTTTCGCGTCCCCAATAATCGCGGTGAGATCGACCTGATCGGCTGGGACGACGGCGTGCTCTGTTTCATCGAGGTCAAGACCCGAACGGATACCAGCTTCGCGCCGCCTTCCACAGCCGTCACTTACAAGAAACAGCGGCTCATCATCTCGGTTGCGAGACAATATTTGCGGCGTTTACCGGGGGAGAATCGGCCGTCGTGCCGCTTCGACATCGTCAGCGTGGTGCCCTCAGCAAACGGCGGGCTGCCAGACTGCACACTGCGCAAGGGAGCATTTAGCTGGGACCGCAACAACCCTCGCCGGCGGGAATATCGAGAATCTTCGGACAAACGCTTCTGGCGCAGAAAATAATCCGCTCAATGCCGGCGCATTTCGTCGAGTGCAGATGCGAGGCGCTGCAGGCCTTGCCGAGTCATTGCGGGATCGCCACCGATGCCTATCCGAAAATGTTGCGGCATTCCGAAGTATTTGCCGGGAACAATACTGGCCTCGTACTTTTCGCGCAGGAGGCGATCTAATTCCTCAACCGTGCCACCCAGCAGCCTGGGAAAAGCAATCGTGCCGAACTCCGGACGAACATATTCGAGGTCGTCTCGCGAGCGTAGGAAGTCGTCCAGAGCAGGGCGATTCGTCTGCAGCAACTGCCGTGCGCGAGCGGCGACGCGCTCCAGATTATCGAGCGCGATCACGCTTAACTGGTCCGCTACAGTTGGGGCGTAAACGCCGTACAGATCGTTGATAAGCCTCATCCGCTGTACCAGCTCAAGATTCGCCAGCACCCATCCGCAACGCACACCGCTTAATCCGTAAGCCTTCGTCAGACTGCTCGTCACCAGAAAGTGCTCGCCTAGATGAACCGCCGGCCGTGGGCGCTGGTCGTAGAGCGCTTCCAAATAGACTTCATCGACCAGCACATAAGCACCGTGCTTCTCCGCCAGCTCGCCGACTGCTCGCAAAGAAGCGTCGTCAATCAAGACACTCGTAGGATTATGCAGATTGGTGAGGACGATCATCCGCGTCTGCGGCGTGAGCTTGCGCTCTAGATCGTCGGGATCCACGCGGAAACCGTCTTCCAATCGGCGCTCAAAGTGCCGCACGTTCACACCGAGATATTCCAGCGTGGTGACCAGCAGCTCGTACGTGGGCGACTCCACCAGCGCTTCGTCGCCTGGTTCCAGGGTTGCGGCGAACGCAAGGTGATTGGCCATCGAGGTTCCCGCCGCCGTCGCCACGCAATCTTTCGATACGGCATTGAGCCGGGCCAAGCGCTCCAGCAGCGGATCATAGCCGTAGAGTGTGGGACCATTGATCTCCAGGTCCTCAAGCCGGACCGGCAGTCCTGCCAGCGGATATCCCATGACTCCGCTGGCCGCCAGGTTGTACTTTGCCCCGGACCGCAGCTTGGCAAACTGCATGTAGGGCGAAGCGCTGTGTGTGCGCAATGGCATCAAATCCCCTCTTCCAGAGTTTTCCGGCGGCGGGCCCAGAAGGCATACACCGGAATCCCCAGCAGCAAAATGAAGACGCCAAGCAAACTGTTCTTCGGATATTTGTATATGGTGTTGACCACAACCAGCCATGAAACCAGCACGAATATCCTGGTGGTGAATGGGTGGCCGGGAGCACGGTACACCAGTTGCCGCTCGCTGCCAACCTTAGCTTCTCGCCTGCGGAAGACGAACAAGCTGGCACCGGTCAATCCAAAAAATAGGAAGTCCATCGAGACCACGTAATTGAGTATCTGCTCATAGCGGCCGGAGAGCGCGACCACGATGGTCCACGCGCTCTGCAGAACGATGGCTACGGCTGGAACATGGGTGCGTTGAGTGACCCTGGCCACGCTTCGAAAAAATAGGCCATCGCGGGCCATGGCGAAGTACACGCGTGGCGCGGTCAGCACGGACTGGCTCAGAAATCCCAGTGTCGAAACCGCAATGCCCAATGCGATGAGTCGGGCACCGGCATCGCCCATGGTGGCGTGCATGACGGCGGTCGCGGGAACACGCGTATCCGCGAGAGCTTGCGGCCCGAGCGTACGCACGCATACGAAGTTCACGCCGACGTAAAGCACGATGACTCCCGCTACGCCCAGCACCAGCGCGCGCGAAAGATTCCGTGCCGGGTCCTTCACTTCTTCCGCGATGAAGTTCGTGGTTTGCCATCCGCCGTACGCAAAAAGCACCGGAACCATCGCGGCACCGATCGCTGTCACTAAGTCCAGGGACGGCGGCCGATCCAGCAGCGGATGCAGCAAGGGATGTGGCGCGCGGACCAGGAACAATCCCGCGGCGATGAGACCCACAATGGCGGCGATCTTCAGTAGCATGAGCACGCTCTGCATACGGCTGCCCAGTTTCACGCCGAGGCAATTGACAATCGTCAGCACGAGCATGGTAAGTACGACGAGCACACGCTCTGAAATTCGCCAGTCGGTGAGTTCGAGCAGGTAGCGCGCGAAAGTCACCGTCACCGCCGCCATGCCGCCGGTCTGGATGACCAGCAGCAACACCCATCCGTACAAAAAGCCGACAACTGGATGGAAGGCTTCGCGCAAGTAGGCGTATTGGCCGCCAACCGCCGGCCGACGAGCAGCCAACTCGGCATATACAAAAGCGCCCAGCAGCGCGAGGACTCCCCCCGCGATCCAGACGCCCAGAATGAGAAATGGAGTGTGTAGCTGCAGCGCGACGACGTAGGGGTTGATGAAGATGCCGGCGCCGACAATGCCGCCCATCACGATCATGGTCGCATCGAAGACACCGACCTGCCGCAGCAGCCCCGAGGACGTTTGTTGCTGACGCGAATTGGAGGGCGAGGAGGTCAATGCGGCAGATAGAAGGAATCTGAAGATTTCGACTGTAACATGCAGGTTCGAAGCGTCACTTCATCTTTCACTTAAGGAAACTCTGAATAAGTCATTCCTCAGGGGCTAAAGAGCATGTGTGAGCTGAAGCCCTGCCCTTTCAAAGCTGGGGCTTAATCAGAGCCTCCGTAATGGTCGCGGCAGCTCGCCTCAGACGATCCAGCACGGCCTCCCACTCAGGCGTATCTTCCGGAGTATCCACGGCAATCCAGTCATAGTTACCTGTGTCCAGCTCGTGCAAGGTGCGATAAAGTTGGGTCGCATAATCGGCTGCGTCCTGCGACATCAGAACAACCTCTTTCACCTCTCGTTCGGGAGGATGGTGCAACTGTAGGTAGGCACCAGTGCCCTTGTCCGGCGGCTCGCCATCGCGCACCAGCAGGAGTTTCGTTCGCGGACTGTAGTGTCGCGGATGCATCCCAGGCGCGGGATGAGCTTCGCCAGCAGCTTCCGTTCGTCGCGTAACAGGCCCAATCACTGCCTCAATATCCTCTCGAGAAATTCCACCCGGTCGCAGCAAAACCGGGGTGGCTCCGGCTAACGAGAGCACCGTCGATTCAATCCCTACCGCGCACGGACCGCCGTCCAGGATGTAGTCCACGCGATCGCCTAATCCCTGCCGAACGTGTTCCGCCGTTGTCGGCGAAAGCTGGGTGAAACGGTTCGCGCTGGGTGCGGCGACGGGTAGGTGTGCTGATTCAATCAGCGCCAGCGCTACCGGATGCGACGGCATGCGAATTCCCACAGTGTCCAATCCGGCAGTGACAATGGGCGGAATCGCCGCCTGCTTCTTCACGACCAGAGTAAGCGGCCCCGGCCAGAACTTCTGCGCCAGATCCTGAGCGGCTGCCGGCCACTCCGTCGCAACCATTCGCGCCATTTCCATGCTGCTGACGTGGACGATGATTGGGCTGGTACTCGGCCTTCCCTTCGCTTCAAAGATGCGCGCGGCCGCCTTCGCATCCAGCGCGTTCGCGCCGAGTCCGTACACGGTTTCGGTGGGGAAGGCGACCAGCTTGCCCGCGCGCAGCAATGAGGCGGCGTATGCGATCTCCTTCCGCAGTGGCCCGATAACTTTCACGCTTATCAATATCGCACGGTCCCGCTGTCGATCGCAGCCCATTGCGCAGCCAGTGGTAAGCTAACGGCACGCATGATCCTCGACGCTCTCCACAAGGTTGCCAATCACGGTTCTTCTCTCACTCGTGCGGAGGCGCACGAGGCGATGTCGGAGATCCTGCGCGGACAGGCCACTGACGCGCAGATTGGAGCGTTGCTGGTTGCGCTGCACATGAAGGGCGAAACGGTGGAGGAGATTGTCGGCTTCGCTCAGGCGATCCGCGAAGAGGCAACACCGCTGAAAAGCGAGCACGGCGAGGCCCTCGATCTCAGTGGCACCGAACGCGATGCTCTGGTCGATACTTGCGGCACCGGCGGCGACACTAGCGGCACCTTCAACATTTCTACCGCCACGGCCTTGACGATTGCCGGTGCGGGCGTGCGCGTGGCCAAGCATGGCAATCGCAGCATCAGCTCCAAGTGCGGCTCGGCCGACGTGATGGAGGCGCTGGGCGTGGATATCGGCTTGCCGCCGGCGCGGATTGCCGCTTGCCTGCGTGAGACGGGCATCGCGTTTCTGTATGCCCCTGCCATGCACACAGCGATGAAGTATGTGCAACCCGCCCGCCGCGAATTGCGCCTGCGCACGGTATTCAATTTGTTGGGTCCGCTGACCAATCCTGCAAAAGCTTCAGCGCAGGTGGTCGGGGTGTATTCTGCCGATCTGGTGGAGAAGCTGGCGGAGGCGCTCAGCGAACTCGGCGTGCGACGTGCTGTGGTGGTTCACGGACGCGACGGCCTCGACGAGATCACCATCACCGGGCCGAGCAAGATTGCCGAGGTGCGCAACAGTCAGGTGCACGTATACGAAGTAGCGCCGGAGGACTTCGGCCTGCAGCGCGCGCCGCTCGAGCAGATTGCCGGCGGAGACGCCGAGCAGAACGCGGCCATTATCACGTCAGTGCTCGATGGCGAGCGTTCCTGCCGCCGCGATGTGGTGTTGCTGAACGCGGCGGCAGCGCTGGTGGCCGCGGGTCATGTCGATCGCATGTCCGAAGCGGTGCCCCTGGCCGCGTATGCCATCGACAGCGGACACGCGCGCGAGCGTCTGCAGTTGCTGGTGGAATTCACGCAAAGAGGATGACTCTCTTGTGGTGGCGGGAGTCCGGATAATCCGGGGCACGTATTTCGGTCCTGGGCCATGAAAAGGTAGCCAGATCCGCTCCATGCAGGAAGACATTCAGACGGGCCTGACAACTGTTATAGAGTTGAAAGGCGAAACTTTCCTTCTGTCTAACTCAACTCATATCTTCCGAATGTGTTTCCACTCCTCGAATACGGTGCTCCGAAAGGGCTCTTCAGTCATAGAAACTTTTTCTGAGAACGTCGCGTTCTTAGATCGTTTTCGTCCCAAAAAATACTCGTTCCTGAACACCGTTGCACTGCCAGTGGAAGCGGCAAAATCCCTGAAAAAGCAACAATAGGAATTATGGAGAAGATGCATCCTCAGATGCTAAAGCACTTTCATAGTTGCTATAGACGCGTTGGGTGGAGCACGTCTTCAGGCGTGCATAAAAGCGCACCACTCAGAAATCGGCTTCAGCCGCTGAGATGAACGCCGCAAACGGATCACCCCAGCGGCTAAAGCCGGCTCGGTTCGCACTTTCCTTTTGATGTACGCCTGAAGGCGTACTCCACCCGCCTGCAGGCACTATGAAAATGCTGTAGCTGCCGCTCTACGGCATCGCGCAAAGCTGTGCTTGAAGAGATTACAGGCCATAACACGGTGTTCGGCTGAACGGAGGGGCTGGAACTCGTCGGACGCCCTAACCAGGACGCCCAACGAGTGGTGAACGAAGTCTTAGGCAGGATCTAGCCAAGCCGGAGGGCGGGAGCTTTCACGCGGTTTTTTTCCGCGCTGCCCACCGGGCCTTCATCAAGGCCGACAGTCTCTTCCGAGCAGCCGCACTCATACCAGGACGACCAGCAGACTTCTTCTGAGCAGTAGCCGTCTGCTTTGTGCCAGATTGTCCCTTCTGCTTTGCCCACCTTGCTCGCTGGGCGGCAGCTATCTTCGCGCGGGCCGCTGCACTCATGGTGCGGCGTTTCGGTCCGGCGGGTTGTGAGGTCTGGGTTGCCTTCGGTGGGCGGCCACGGCGGGTTGCGAGTTGACTGCTTTCATCCAGAGCCGAGATAGCCTGGTCGATACGAGCACGTTCTTGCTTGAGCTGATTGACTATGTTTTCAATGTCCATGTTTTCCTTTCTTTAGCTATTGTACCTTGGGGCAAGCGATAGGAGAATTGCCGGCAGGTTGATACTAACCCTACCAGAGTAGCTCCCTCAATGCGAAAGTAATCTGTCGGAAATCGGTAGGCGAGTTTTGTTGAAATGAAAAGCCTCGGTCACTGGCCGGGACTCTTTGATGACACATGCGATTGTCAAAAACAAAAGCTTGGCAGCAGGGCAGAAATTTTATCCGTATGGTCAACTTGGTGGGCAGTGCAGGACTCGAACCTGCGGCCTTCTCGGTGTAAGCGAGACGCTCTAACCAACTGAGCTAACCGCCCGAATCCCGGTTAACCTCTCGTAAAGATACCACCCTAAACTGTGACTGTAGCATGGCCGATCAGCGACTGCAATCTTGTGCGGAAGATACACTGCCAGCACCAGCCTGATAGGCATCACGAAGAGGCCAATGATTGCCGCCGGCCGGGCAGCCTGATTGCCGCGAGTCTCGGTCTCTACCCCAAAGAGCATCGGGTATAAGCCGGTTATAACATCAGCTAGGGCCATCGGAATAACGCATGCTTTTCTGGGAACACCAAATTGGCAAAATACACACCCGTCCGCTCGAACAGTTCCTCACGCCCAATCCACTGACTGTAATTGCGGTCCCGAATCTTGACCCATCTGGCCTGATCTCGCAGATGGGTGATGAAGTTGACTCTGAGCGGTGATGGGCGTCACAAGCGCGAAAAGCCCAGCAAAGGTAGGCTTTTTCTTAGGGGAGTAGCGGTTTGGGTTGCAGGCATGTGGCCCAGATTGTGCGGGATTTGTTCCTTAGTGGCCGGTTTCGCAAACGTGGCAGACGAGAGGACGCATGCAGCAGTTGACTACGGAAGAGCGCCGGGAGGCGTTCGTTTCAGTCAAGAAGCCCGAGGTGATCCGCAAGCAATAGCTGCCAGTTCGCTACCATGTCGAGGTCAGTAACCTAAGCGACCGTCCACGGCGCTTTCTTCAGGCATTCGCCGCAATCCTGAAACACACGAATTACCGGGTAGCGCTGGACCAATTACGTCCGGATCAGCGCCAAATGTGCGCGCTGCTCCGTGAAGTGCCAGATCTATCTGGCGACCGGCGATGCGACGGACGTTCCCTGCTACCGCTCCGAGTTGCTGCTGGCGGTATATCGCCGGCATTTCACTATGTCCGGGATGTTGCGCGCGCGCCTTCTGGGTGATGCCGGGCTGGGCGACCAGGCGATCCAGGAAATGGCCGACGCCTTTTACAACTGTACAGCTTGCCGGCGCTGCCACTTCGAGTGCCCGCTGGGGATCGATCACGCTCTGCTCACCCATCTGGGACGTTACATTCTGTCAGAAATCGGAATCGTACCGCGCGCGCTGGCGGTGAGCGTGCGTGAACAATTGGCTGGGGTATCCGGCAACACCTCTGCTGTTCCTGTTCCTGCGCTGTTGGACACGCTGAAATTTCTGTCCGAAGAGATTAAGGACGGACTCGGGCTTGACGTGTCCTTCCCGATCGATCAACCGGGCGCGGAATATCTATTTCTTCCTGCGGTCTCGGATTTCCTCATGGAAGCCGAAACGCTCATGGGCAATGCCGTGGTGTTTCGCGCGACCGGCGATACCTGGACGATCGGCACCGGGTACTTCGACGGTATCAATTACGGACTGTTCTACAACGATCAAATTCTGGAGCACGTGGTTCATAAGATCCAGGCGGAAGCGCAACGCCTGGGCGCGCGTAAGCTACTGATCGGGGAATGCGGCCACGCCTCGCGTGTCGCCAAGTTCTTCTATCCGACATTCTGCGGGGGCCGAGATGCGCTGCCGGTCGTCAACATCATGGAGTACACATACGGCGCGTGGAAAGCGGGCAGGCTAAAGCTGAAGCCGGGGGCAGTCACAGAGCGCGTGACCTATCACGATCCCTGTAATCTTGCGCGTCCCGGCTGGATCGTGGAGCAACCGCGCGAACTCCTGAAGGCGTTTTGCAGCGACTACGTAGAGATGACTCCCAACCGCCGCGACAACATTTGCTGCGGTGGCGGCGCGAAACGGTTTCGATTGATGAGATCAAGCCCTACGGCATGCTGGTTGGCGGCCGGTTGAAGGCTGAACAGATTCGCGCCACCGGCGCGAAGTACTGCGTCGCGCCCTGCGCCAATTGCAAAAAGCAATTGCGCGAACTGATGGACGAGAACGGCATCGACTGCCAGATCGTCGGATTGCATGACCTGCTGTACAAGGCGACCGAGTTCAACTGAGGTAACGAGTGGAATCCTGGATTGAATTCGGAAATACTCCGCCGCAAGATGAGCAGCCAGGAGCGGCAAAATCTCATCCGTCAAATTTCAAGCCCGCAGGCATTCGAGGAGTTCATCGCGAGCCAGAGTTACAAATCTGTGCGAACGCCCTCGCAGAAGAAAAATCGGCAATCATACCCATCAATACACACCAGAGGTAGGTAGTGGCTCAGTTGCGAACCACTACGTGGAAGTGCAGCTTATGCTTTGAAGCGCTCCTGGGTGCTGGATTTGGGCTTCGCCGCCAGCTGTTTCGGTAGTATAGTTCTCCCAGAAGACGGACCCGGTTCGGCCCAACCAATCCGGGTTCGTCCTCCCTTCTTTCGCCGAAAGAGGGTTGACAATCCAAGGAACTCAGGAATCATGATCTCTTCCATTTCCACTGAAAAGATGCGTCTGCAGCTTGCGGGCGTGCTGGTTGCGGTTTGTCTCACCCTGCTGATCAGCGCGGGATGCTCGCCGTCGGGAAGCGCCGAATCCTCTCCCGTCACCTTCTCAACGCCATATCAGGCCGTGGTGTTGATCAACAACACCGTTTACTACGGGAAGCTGACCGGCTGGGGCACGCCGAATCCGGTCCTGACGGACGTCTTCTACATCGTGAGCAAGACCGATCCGGACACCAAGCAGGTGTCGAACGTGCTGATCAAGCGCGGCAAGGAGCTGCACGGCCCTGATCGCATGTACCTGAATCCCAATCAGGTCATCCTGGTTGAGCCGGTGGGGACGGATTCCAAGGTCGCCCAGCTTATCAACGAGGCCAACAAGAAGCAGTGACGCTTGGGCCGACTTAGCTCTACTTGCGGTGTCCATTGGCAAGTTGCTGCCGTGGTTTGTGCTTACTTGCCCTGGCTGTGCTTATTTCGCGAGCAGCGCACTTAGAACATTAATTTCGCGGCGAGTTGCAGCAGCCGGGGAGCATCCGCACTCACGACTTCACCGAAATGGGGATCATTGATCTCCCCATCCACGGTTGCAGGACCGAAGAACTGAGCATGGTTGAAAACGTTAAATGCTTCTATGCGAAATTCAAGTGCTTTCGATTCGGTAAGCCTGATCACCTTTGCGATCGTCATGTCGACGTTCTCCAGCCCGGGACCGTAGAAGAAGCGACGCGGCGCATTCCCTAACTGTCCCAGCGCCTCGGAACTAAATGCCGACGTATTAAACTCCGGCCGGCCGTTGCGAGGATTGGTGTTGATATCCAAAGGACCGCCGTTGTAATTGGGTGTATCCAACAGATTATTGTTGACCCCGTTTCCAAAAATGCCAAGCAGTGAATTATCAGAGTCGTCGTACAACGGAACTGGCAAGCCAGTACCCAGGCGAACGATACCCGAAAAGCTCCATCCGCCAGTCAGCCGATTATCTGTTCTGAAAAGCTGGACAACAGGAAGCTCACTGGTGTAACTCCCGACAAAACTGTGCTTAACGTCGAAGGCACAAATGCCGCGAGTTGCGAAGGATCGACGGGTTCAGTTCCTCGCCGAGATTCGATCCTTGGTCGATACATTTGCTATAGGTATACCCGAGCAGAACACTAGACCGGTTCCCCACATAGCGAAGGGTGGCTTCCAAGGCGTTGTAGCCCGAATTACCTATGGTCTCCTGGGCCGTATCTTCTCCGTAGTTGGAACCTAGACCGACCCTGGTTCCATTGTAGACCTGCCCCGTCCGACTGGTGTAGACATTGTCTTCGCTGAAAGGTCCGCATGTGGGACCTCCTGGCACCACCTCACTGGGTTGACTGAGACTTAGACAAAGAGCGGCATTGCCCGGATTCGTAGGTAACAGCATCAGTATGTGATGGCCCTCGTTTCCGACATAACTCACGGTTAGCAGTGTGCTAGCAGTGATCTGCCGCTCGAAAGAGAACATGTAGTTCTCGGTATATGGGACACTGTTGCGGTAATAGAAATAGGGATCGGCCGATATGGGGACAACGCTTGCAAAGTTGAACGATGTGTCCGGATTATTGGCAGAAACGTTATGTAGGGGGAAAGTTAAGGAAAACGGATTTACATTTACCGCCCCGTTGCTGGCATTTATGAACGGAGTTGCAAAGAGCGGCGGAGCGGGACTCAAGTAGCTGTACCCGAATGGCGGGACGGCATACATGATGCCTGCCGACAAGCCAAAAAAGGCCGTATAGAACACGCCGTAGCTGGCGCGAATGCTACTCTTGCCACCGCTGCCGAAGATTTTGTTTAGGATTCCGTGTTCAAAGGCCGGAGAGTACGCGAGCCCTAGTCGGGGTGCGAAGTTGTTCCACTTGGCCGGAGAAATCGTATTGGGAATACCCGGATCGCCCGGAACCACCAACCCTCCGGGCGCGTCAGGATAGAGAACGGACTGCATCCCCGGTATGATTGTTTGAAACCTGATTATATTTCTCCGAAAAAGGCCTGATATATTCCCAGCGCAAACCCACTCTGGGACGACCAGTGCGCCAGTCTATGAGATAAACCGCTACCCTGCCGCCGCTCAGCAGGCAGAGGTCGGCCGTGTTCCAGAACTGAAATTCGTCACGCCGTCAGACCAGAAGTCGAGGCGGCGCTGGTTCGTTTATGCCGCAGCCGTTGCGCTGCTGATTGCTGCGGGATATGCAATTCATGTAGTTCGAATCAGACGAGGTCTAAGCGCATCGGTTAATGCGACGACACCCAATCTCGTAATTCTCGGCAAAAGCCGGCCTGCGAATTGGATTTGGGACGGGAATGTAGCGGCCAACACGGTGATCTGGTCAGAGGAAACTTACCGCCAGTTCGGATTCACGCGGGATACATTTTCCGGCCGGCTCGAGGATGCTGCTCCAAGGATTCATCCTGAGGACCGGGCCAGAGTCGACGAGGCAATCCAAAAAGTCAAGGCGGGCGGAGAATTCGCGGCGCAATATCTACTGGTGCGGCCGGATGGAACTACCCGCTGGATCGATTCGCACGGCGTAATGCTCCGCAATGGATCACCCCACATGATCGGCGTTGGGGTCGATATTACGGATTCGAAGAAAGCCGAAGAGTCGCTTCAGGAGAGCGATGCAAAGTATTTGCTGCTGTTGAACTCTTCCGCGGAAGCAATTTATGGCCTCGATCTACAGGGAAACTGCACCTTTTGTAATGCAGCATGCGTAAAACTGCTTGGCCACTCGGCTCCTGAAGACCTGCATGGAAAAAATATGGATGCACTCATGCACCACACGCAGCCCGACGGGAGTTTCTACAAGCAGCAAGAGTGCGGAATCTATCTACTGTGCGCCAAGGCAAGCCTAGTCACGTTACTGATGAAGTGCTGTGGCGTGCCGACGGCACCAGCTTCCCTGCTGAGTACTGGTCTTATCCCTTGTACAAAAGCTGCGGACCTCGTCGGTGCAGTGGTCACTTTTCTCGACATCTCGGACCGCAAGCGGGCAGAAAAAGCGCAGCAAGACTCGGAAGAGAAATACCGCAAGCTATTCGAGAACGCCACCTACGGTATTTTTCGATCAACACCGGATGGAACTCTGTTAGACGCGAATTCGGCCCTGGTGACTATGCTGGGTTACGGTTCAAGGGAAGAGTTGCTCACACGGAATTTGAGCGCCGACATCTATGAAGACCCTGCAGTACGTAAGTCGATTCTTGATAGGCACTCCGCCTCCGGCTCCGTGCTGGGCTGTCATGATCCCGCGCCTACGGCGCTCGGCCATTGGGATTTTTTCCACCGACGCAACGGCGGACAGAGTTTCGCAACCGCCTCTGAAGCGTCGCTCTACCGCACGTTAGAGTGCATCAACTTTGAAATTGCTCTACCAGCGCAGAATCAGGCTGCGGTTTCTCGCGACTCGCGCAGGAAGCTGCGGCCGCGCTTCTCGCGACCGAAGATCAGAACCAGCGAAAGAGCAGCCATCACCATCAGCTCAAACGCGGTAAGCGCCCAGGCATAGCCGAGACGATCGCGCAGCGCGAACTCGATGCTCGGCGTTGAAGCGGCAAAGAGAATTCCAATTTGGTAGGTGAATCCCGGCAGCAATCCGCGCACCGAGTCCGGCGACAGTTCGTTCAGATGCACGGGAATGATTCCCCATGCGCCCTGCACGCCCACCTGCATGAGAAACGCGCCGACCGCCAGTACCATCAGTGAACTGCCGAAGGCCCATGCCGGAATGATTGCCACTGCGACAACCAACGCGGTTAGCATGCTATAGCGCCGTCCGATGCGCTCCGAAAGCAGGCCAAAGATGATCGCGCCCACGACCGCACCCACGTTATAGAACATGGTGATATAGGCGACGGTATTGGGCGCAATCCCGTGGCCGTGCTTCAGGAAGTCGGGATAAAGATCCTGGGTGCCGTGCGACAGGCAGTTCATCAGGAACATCAGCAGGATCATGTACAGCGATAACCGCCAGTTCTGCAAAGCAATCCGCGGCCCGTCGATGGTGCGCGCGACGCGGTGCTGCTCCCAGGCTTCGGATTCCGGGACCTTGGTTCGAATATAAAGCGCCAGCAGCGCCGGAATGCCGCCCACCCAGAACATCGCGCGCCAGCCCAGGTTGGGCAGGATGACTCGTGCCGCCACCGCCGCCAGCAGATAGCCGATGGGATATCCGCTTTGCAGGATGCCGGAAAGTACGCCGCGCCAGCGCACCGGCGCATGCTCCATGACCAGTGACGCGCCTACGCCCCACTCGCCGCCCATGCCGATGCCGAACAGCATTCGCAGGATGAGAAACACGGTGAAGTTGGGCGCGAATCCGCACATTACCTCGATGGTCGCGAAGTAAATCACGTTAACCATCAGCGGACCGCGGCGGCCATAGCGGTCAGACAGCATGCCGAAGATCAGCGCGCCCACCGGGCGCATGACCAGCGTAAGCGTAACGCTGAGCACGATGGCTGCCTTGGAAACGTGAAAGTGCGCGGCCAGCGTGTCGAAAAGGAAGATGACGACGAAGAAGTCGAAGGCGTCGAGTGTCCAGCCGAGAAAGCCGGCGCCCATCGCGTGGAAACGATCGGAGGAACTTGACCGGGGCGATTCGATCCGCAGCTCAGCCATGGCGTTTGAGCGAAACTACCAGATGACCGGCAGAAAGGCCAAGAAAAATTGTGCGCCAGGCGTACGTCAGGTTCGGCCATAGAAGGCTTCGTGGAACCATTGGACCGGAATGGAGGAAGAAAGCGTGGTACTCGGCACCTCGTTGTGAGTAGCCTACAGAACTGCAACTCTCGGCAACCGGTCAAGAAGTTGAAGAATTGTTATTACGAGCGCCATTTGGCGCGAGGAATCTGCCTTCCGGTGAGGGACAAGACAGCAGATCCCTCGCTCCTCCACCCCGGCGCACACAAACCCGGGGTACACCGGGAGCCCGGTTTCGCTCGTGATGACAATTCCGTATT
Source organism: uncultured Acidobacteriaceae bacterium (assembly GCA_963821995.1). GTDB lineage: Bacteria > Acidobacteriota > Terriglobia > Terriglobales > Acidobacteriaceae > Bog-257. The sequence continues at coordinate 617,646 of CAWGFZ010000002.1, forward strand.
GCACAGGCCGTAGGCTTCGGGCGGCGGTTAGACACTCGCCCACTACCCGGACATCGCGATTGACAGCCGTTTTCCGCTCCCCGACAATTACAAGTAGAAAGGATGTGTGATGTTCCCCGAAGAATCTCCGATCGCTCACCCCGAACCCGAACGGCAACCGTTGCCCGAGGAAAGAAGCTCCATATTGAAGTGGGTGTTCATGGCCGCGGCGGCGATTTACGTTCTCGCCTCGCTTTACCTGATGTACGACATGCGGACGCGCATTTTGACGCTGGAGCAGAAGCAGGTCGCGCTGGAGACAGCGCAGGACGATCTTGGCAAACGGCTGCACGCCACGTCTTCGGAATTCAAGGAGCAGCTCAGCTCGGAAGTCGGGATGACGAAGCAGCAATTGGCCGCGCGCACCGCCGAACTGGAACGCGAGCAGAAGGCCGCGGCTGCGAAACTGGCCGCGCAGCAAAGCCAACAGGGCAAGCAGATTGCCGACGTCAGCGGTGAAGTCAGCAACGTCAAAACTGATGTTGGTTCTGCGAAGACCGACATCCAGAAGACGCAGACCGATCTGGCAGCGACCAATGCAAAGTTGGAAAAGACGATCGGCGACCTGGGCGTACAGAGCGGATTGGTGGCGCACAACGCGTCCGAACTGGAGATCCTGAAGCACAAGGGCGATCGCAATTACTACGACTTCACGCTGCGCAAAGGCAAGCGCACGCCGGTCTCAACCGTGAGCCTGGAGTTGAAGAAGGTCAATGCCAAGAAGAGCCGGTTCTCGCTGGACGTAATCGCTGACGACAAAACCATTGAGAAGAAAGACCGCACGGTGGCCGAACCGCTGCAGTTCTATACCGGGCGCGATCACATGCTCTACGAGTTGGTGGTCTTCAGCGCCAACAAGGACTCTATCACCGGATACCTGTCAACGCCCAAGAACGCGCCGCAGCCCGTGACGCCGTAGGTCACTTGTGACGGCCTAAGCTCAGGCTGACTTTTTGAACCTCCAAGTATGCGGCGACCTTTGGGTGGCCCCGCGTCACCGTCATCGTTCGCTCATACGGACTATAGTCAGGCTTTGCAAGCCTAATCGTGTGCTCGCCGGTGGCGATTGCTATTGAAGAGGGTGTGCTCCCGACATAGTTGCCGTCTATCGTAATGTCCGCGCCCGTGGGTACAGAGGTGAAGTCCACCATGACGAGCGGATCTTCTTCGGCGACTGTCTGATTTGGAGTCTCGCGAATCGCAGTCCTCCGAATGGGCAGACCTTTCGCGGTGAACAAAGGTGTCGACTCAGCCGGCGGTATCATAAATTTCGGGATGTCCAGTGGCACATCACCATTGATGTACGCAGTGATCTCGGTTCCTTCCGGGATGGTGCTGTCCTCGCCGTGCATGAACAGGAAGAACACCGTTGGCCAGAAAACTATGCTGGTTGCGACCAGCCCTGCCATAGCGCCGACGTTGCCCCTGCCCTTGGTATTTCTCACCGCCCTGAGGGCCGCCCTTTCGCCGTCAACCAGACGAACGGCGTCGATGTTGATATCCATCTTGCCGCCACGCCCCAGGCTTCGGCTGGAGCGCGCTTCGGACACGGTGCCCCAAGCTGGAGCTCCCTTGGCTATCACTGTGACCTCGCCGACCTTTACGCTGTCCAAAACCTCGAATCCGATAGTTTGGCCGACGGTGACGCTGTAAGACGAAAGTGTCTCGTTCAGCCGAAGCCGCACCGGGGTTCCACTCTGGAGTGTCGGCACTGGAGAGGAAGTTTGAACTTCCAGATTTTGGCCTTGAGAAGTGGATCCAAGGGACAACAGAAGCGACAGCACGAGCGGAGTTGCGCGTTTCATTCTCGCCTTCGGGCTCGGCGCCATTCCGAGGGGCATCGAGCGGGGCTGAGTTCCTGCGGGGAATCGGCAAGCCGCCGCTGACCCGGACCCAAATGTTCCCCTAGAAATAAATAGTAGTTTCAGCCACCCCTGACCTATTCCATGTTCTTGCAGGCGCTTGCACAATCCTAACGTCATCCGTTTCCGATCGGGAATTGGGTTTGGGAAGGAGATCAACGATAGGTGGGTGGGAAAGGAAGAATCCCAACCAGCATGTTCGAGTCGCGATCACTTCCAACGTTCCTTGTCTACAAGCCAGTACGTCATGCATAATTTCGCGATTGCGATGCCGGGCTTCGGTACAATGGCCGAACCCGATTCCCTATGACTCTCGACGATATTCGCAGCCAATTTCCCGCGCTCCAGCAGCTGGTGTTTCTCGATTCCGCGTGCGTAAGCCTGGCGCCGCAGCGAGCCATCGAAAAACTACGCACCTTCCTCGATATGGCGGCATATTGCCCGTCGGGCTCGTCAACCCAGCATCATCTTGACATGGATGCCATGCGGTCGGCAGCGCGTCCGCAACTGGCGAAGCTCATCAACGCCGGCGAGGACGATATCGCCCTGGTCGAGAGCACAACTCATGGCTTGACATTGGTCGCGAATACCATTCCGCTGAAACCCGGAGAGCGAGTCGTGATCTGCGACCTGGAGTTCATGGAGGTCGCGCTCCCTTGGGTGCAGAAGCGCGAGCAGTCCGGCATCGAAATTCATACCGTCGGCAACCGCAATGGCGAGATCCTGATCGAAGAGATCGCGGCGGCCATCACGGCTGTCACGCGCGTCGTCAGTATCAGCTCGGTGCAGTGGAGCAACGGCTTCCGCTGCGACCTGCCGGCGCTCTCCAGGCTGTGCCGCGAGCGCGGCGTTTTTCTCATCGTCGATGCCGTACAGCAGATCGGCGCGATTCCCTTCGACGTGCAAACCACTCCCGTGGATGCCATTGCCTGCGGCGGGCACAAGTGGCTGATGGCGCCCTTCGGCTGCGGCTTTTTGTATTTGAGTCCCGAATTCCGCGCACGAGTACAGCTGCCGCTGGCGGGCTATCTTTCCGTGATCGAACCGGAGGACGATTGGGGAACCTACTTCCGCACGCCAGACATCAAGCCCGTCCGCGACTATGACTTCATCAACACAGCCCGGCGTTGGGAAACCGGCGGAACGGCAAATTATCCCGGTGCGATTGGCTTGGCTGAATCCGTCGCGCTCATCAACGAGGTCGGCATTGATAACGTCGGAGAGCACATTCTCGCGTTGACCGACTACCTGATCGATGCGCTGCAGCAGCAGGGAATTTCCATCGTCACGCCGCTGGATCGCCGTAATCGCTCGGGCATCGTGAGCTTCACCGTCGGCACGCCGGAAGAAAACTTCGAGCTGATCAAGTTCCTGCAGCAACGCAAAGTCCTGGTCTCGCTGCGCTACACCTCGGGCGTCGGCGGCGTCCGCGTTGCCTGCCACTTGTTCAACAATCGCGAAGACCTCGATCGTCTGGCCGAGCTCAGCGGCGAATTCGTGCACAACGCTATTAAGGCGACCGCCTGATGTCTGCCGATCCCGTCACTCTGCCAACCGATCAGGCCATCGCCAATGAGCATGGTTTGGCGCGCCAGCTCACAGAGCGCCAGATCGGCATGATCGCCATCGGCGGCGCCATCGGCACCGGACTGTTTCTGGGCAGCGCGCTCGCCGTGCGCACCGCCGGGCCGGGCGTCATCCTCAGCTACATTTTCGCTTCGGTGATTGCGCTGTTGCTGATGTACTGCCTCTCCGAGATGGCGGTGGCGCATCCCACCGCCGGCTCTTTCGGCGTCTATGCCGATATCTACATTTCGCCGTGGGCCGGCTTCGTGGTGCGCTACACCTACTGGGCGGCGCAATCAATCGCCGTGGGCGGCGAGGCCGTGGCCGCGGCCATCTACACGCGATGGTGGTTTCCGAACACGCCGGTATGGGCGTGGGTCGTCTTCTATTCCGCCGCGCTGGTTTATGTGAACGCGCGCAGCGTGGGCGCCTTCGGCACATTCGAGTACTGGTTCTCGATGATCAAGGTAAGCGCGATTGTGGTTTTCATCGCGCTCGGCGCGGCGATCCTGCTCGGCATCCATCAGCAGCGGCCGATTGGGCTGGAGAACTTCCGCGCCTATGGCGGCTTTTTGCCGCGCGGCTGGCTGGGCGTGTGGCAGGCGCTGGCCTTCGTCATCTTCAGTTTTATCGGGACCGAGGTCGTGGCCGTGACCGCGGGCGAAGCCAAGAACCCCGAGGTCGCCGTCCCGCGCGCCATGCGCACCATGCTGCTGCGCCTGGTCATCTTCTACGTCGGCGCAATCGTGATTCTGGTCGGCGTCATCCCCTGGACGCATATTCAGCCCGGCGCGAGCATCACCGTCAGCCCCTTCGTGCGCGTCTTCGACATCATGCACGTGCCAGCAGCGGCGCACATCATTAATTTTGTAGTTCTGACCGCCGCGCTCTCGGGAATGAATTGCGACCTGTACTTGTGCACGCGGATGGTCTTCTCGCTGGCGCGCGCCGGCTATGCGCCGAAGGCGCTGGGAGCCGTTTCGAAACAAGGCACGCCGATCGCGGCGCTGGCCGCGTCCACCGCAGGACTCGCGCTGGCGACGCTGCTGGCCATCTCGTTTCCCGGCTCGGCGTATGTCTACATGTTCGGGATTGCGCTGTTCGGCGGCTTGTTCGTCTGGATGATGATCTTCGTTACTCACCTGGGATTCCGCAAGCAGTATCCGCAGGGACGGAGTTATTTCTTACCAGTAAGAAATGACCATGTAATCTTATCGGCAAAAAACGATGAGGCAATCTTATCAGCAAGATCGAAGAGATCAATCTTACCAGTAAGAAATAATAGTGCGACCGTACCCGTAAGAACATCCGGAGCTTTGCCGGCTCCGCGTATGCCGTTCTTTCCGTTCACCACGATTCTCGGCGGAACGGCCGTGCTGGCCATCATCATTTCCACCTGGTGGGTGGAGGGCATGCGAGTGACGCTGGAATCGGGCGTGCCATGGCTGCTGGCCTTAAGCGCGGCCTATTTCGTTTGGGGAAAACGGCGCGTCTCATCCGACACGTAGTTCCGATGGTCGAAGCGCCGGGCCCTTCGGTTCCGCTCAGGGCAGGCTTTCAGCCCGGTGTCCAAGTTCTATATGTGTGTCATCCCGAGCGGAGTGAGGATGCTCGCTTCGCCAAGCAGCCTCACCTAGTCGAAGGAACTGCTGTTCGCCGGAATTGCTACCACTGCGCGCGAAAAGCAGATCCCTCGGCTCCTCGCCCGAAGCGGGCTCGTCGCTCGGGATGACACAATGAGGGATTTGTAACGGCGCAGATGAAGCTGCGCCCCTTCAAGGCATCTCAAAATCGGCTTTTTCAGCGGCCTGTGAAGCCGGGGTGCCCAACTCATTCGCGCTGTTCGAATGAGTGGGAGACACGCGCCATGACACAGCCATAGATCAATCCAAGGTTTATACTGGCGCGGCTTGGAGTTTCTCTCTTCGAGGCGCCATGAAACATTTTTTGCGCATTCTTATTTTTCTTTCGCTCGTATCCGTTCTACTCACAGCCCAGCAAGGCAACCTGCAAAAGAAACTGCCACCCGACATGACAGCCACTAGCGTCAAATTCGCCGAAATGACCGACCGTTTCGTGAAGGACTCGCTGGCGCTGTCTCCGGTGAGCGCGTCGCAGGCCGGCTATCACAAGCACACCGACCCCAAGACCGGCAAGACCATCGCCCTCGACGCGCAACTCGACGACGTCAGCCCGCAGGCGATGGCAGCGCAGGTCAGGTTCTATAGCGAGTGGCGCGCGCGATTCCAGAAAGAGACGCCCATCGCCATGCTTGGTGCCCAGGACGCCGCCGACTTCCGCCTCATCGACGATCAGATCGCGCTCAACCTGCTGGAGCTGGAGAAAATCCAAAGCTACCGGCACAATCCCACGGTCTACGTCGAGCTGATCGGCAACGGATTGTTCCTGCCGCTCACCCAGAACTACGACACGCAGGAGGTCCGCGTCGGCGATGTCATCTCGCGCATTGGCCAGATTCCGCGCTTCCTCGATCAGGCGAAGACGGAACTGACCGACGCCGACCCCATCTTCATCTCGACCGCCGTCGGGGAAAACGAGGGCAACCTCAATTTGCTCGATACAGTCGCCGCCGACATTCCCGCGGGCTCGCCGCTGAAGGCGCAGTACGACAAAGTCGCGCCCGCAGCCCGGCAGGCGCTTAACGATTTCAACTCGTGGATGAACGACCACTTGGCGAAGCAGCCGACCAACGGCCGCACCTGGCGGCTGGGCGCGGAGTGGTATGCGCCGAAGTTCCGTTACGTGATGGAGACTTCCATCACGCCCGACCAGTTGCTTGCCGACGCCGAAGCTCAGCTTAAGCAGGTGCGCGCCGGGATGCTTGAAATCGCGCTGCCGCTTTACAAGCAGATGTATCCCGGCCAGGACGATTACGCTGGCCTGCCCGCACGGGAGCGCGAGAACAAAATCATCGGCGCGGTGCTGAACAAGATCAGCGACGAGCATCCCAAGCCCGATCAGCTGTTTGAAGTGGTAAAGGCCGATGTCGTTCAGATCAGGCAGTTCATCATCGACAAGAAGATTGTCACCCTCAGCAGGCGCGACAACCTGAAGGTGATACCGACGCCGGAGTTCGAGCGCGGCATCTATTCGGTGGCCGGCTTTCACGGGCCGCCGCCGCTGGAGCCCAATGCCGAGGCGCAATATTGGGTGACGCCTATCGATCCCAAGATGCCTGCGGCGAAGGTCGAGAGCAAGCTGCGCGAGTACAACAATTACGCGCTGCAATGGCTCACCATCCATGAGGCGCTGCCTGGCCACTACGTGCAGTTCGAGCACGCCGATGACGTGCAGCCGCCAACGCGACGTGTGCTCCGCAACCTCTTCGGCAATGGGCCGTACATCGAAGGCTGGGCCGAATACGGCGCCGATGTCATGACCCAGGCCGGCTTCGACGATTTCAGCCCGAAGTTCAAGCTGGTGCGACTCGAAAATCTGGCTGCGCGCGGTCGCCAACAGCATCCTCGACATTCGCCTGCAAACCATGAACATGACCGATCAGCAGGCGCTCGACCTGATGACGAAAGAGTGCTTCCAAACGCAAGCCGAAGCCGATGGCAAGTTGGTTCGCGCCAAACTCAGCTCAACCCAGTTGCCGACATACTTTGTCGGCACTCGCCAGTGGTGGTCGCTGCGCAAGAAATATCAGGCGGCGAAAGGTAGCAGCTTCACGCTGGAAGAGTTCCACGACCGCGCTCTCGATCAAGGGCCGTTGCCGATTGAGTATTTGGAAAAGATCATTTTGCCGGGGGAATAAGCAGCAGCTAGCTGCGAGCGACTAGCTACGAGCTACAAACTGAGACTAGCAATTCGTCGCATCATCCTGAGCGGAGCGTCCGCAAAGGTTTTCCGACCGGCTGTTTTGCCGCTCCACCCCAACACTCGCAGCGGCGAGTGCTGGGGGCCCCGGGCACGGGCGGACGCGCAGTCGAAGGACCTGCTGTTCGCCCGATGGGAAGGATTTCTGGTGCTTCGAATGAAAGCAGGTCCCTCGACTGCGCTCGGGATGACACGACAAAACAATGCTATTCACGGTCGCATGTTGGTCGCAGCCGCAGTCGAAACGCGGTAGGTTCCATCGCCATTGGGCACGGCGATGAAGGCCAGAGCCGGACTTGTTGCCGAGCATGCTCCGGGAACACAACCCTGGCCGACAATCGCCCCAGCATCATTGATATCGCCCCCGACCTGCAAATAGAGTGGCGAGTTGGGCGCCAGCGTGTTCAGATCGGTCATCCGACCGTTCTGATAGATAAACGCCCGAGGATTGTTGAAACCCGACGCGTACGAAACTCCCACAATCTGGCCTTGGGCATTGATTCCTAAAGCTTCGCTGATCGCATCGCCCTGCAAAGTACCCAGGTCGTGCATAGGTCCGGGCCGCACCCACAGGAAGGCGTGGAAGTTAGGATTGGCGCCGCCCTGATCGCCAGTGAGATCGGAGAATCCGACAATCTGTCCCTGGTTGTTGATCGCCATCGGCGTGTTCCAGGCCGTGCCGCCGAGATTCCCCAGATTGATCGGCGTGCCGTTTTGCCACAGCAGCGCGTGCAGCGCGCTCTGGTTGCCGACGGCGTTCTGGCAAATGCCGGAGATGCCGATGGCCTGACCATTATTGTTGATGCCCGTCGCCGCGCCATCCGGATCGCCGGGATAAGGAGGCAGTTGCCGCATCTCGCCGTCGCGCGGCCCCCAGATCACCGCTTCGAACTGCAGCACCTGCGGCGGAACGCAGGTAGGATCGTGCACCGTGTTCTCCGCCCATCCCGCGATTTGCCCGAGATCATTCGCGTTGGTTGCGAATCCATTGTTGCCGCCCAGCGTGGGCAGCGCCGTCATCCTGCCCCACTCCCACACGAAGCCGACGCAGGTGTGCCCGTTATGCGACGGCAGCAGGAACGCCCCGCAACTCCAGGTTTCGCCGTAAGGATCGGTCATATCGGTATCAGACACGCCCACAACTTCGCCTTCGTTATTCACTCCGGGCCACAGCACAGCGCTGTTGGGACCTCCTAGCGTGCCCAGGTCGATGGGAAATCCGTACAGCCAGAGCACGGCGTGCTCGGTATTGTCGCCGGTGAGATTGGAATCGCCGGCCGTCCAGCCGGGATCGTTTACTCCCGCGGCATTGCTGAACGACCCTCCCAGCGGCGCGCCCAGATTGAACACGCGATACTGAGCCTGGTGATTGTCGGGCGAAGTTTGTGCGCTTGCGAGTGGGGCAGCCACCGCGGCAAACAACACGATTGCGATCAGGCAAGTTGAACTCTTGAGCTTCATGATTTTCTCCTCCTCGGTTGGTAGTTGATTCGTTCCGCCCCACAGTGGCTGACCCGGCGTCGCGCAGGCAGGGATGCTGTGCTTACGCGGTCCCACCATATGTCTCAACATAGATCGTCGGCAGTGAGTGAAATGGACGTTTTCGGACGTTCTTGCCTGTGCCGATGGACGTTTTCGGACGTCGATGTCTGGTGGCGTCTGGTGGCGCATAGAACGTGGTCCGAAAACGTCCAATTCATGCCGCAAAATGAATTAGGCTAGCGCTGTGCACGATATGACTCTGGACTGGCGGGTGTGTTCCCGGGCACGGCTGTCGCGGGACGCGCGATTTGATGGCAAGTTCTTTATCGGCGTCCGCGGCAGTGGCGTGTATTGCCGCTCCATCTGCCCCGCTCCCACGGCGAAGGAAAAGAATTGCCGTTACTTCGCGACGGCAGCGGCCGCAGCGGAGGCAGGTTTCCGCCCGTGTCTGCGCTGCCGGCCGGAATGTTCACCGGGAACGCCGGCGTGGCTGGGAACGTCGAACACCGTGGCCCGCGCTTTGCGCCTCATCGGCGACAGCGGCCTGGAGGAGGGTGGAGTGGAACTGCTCGCCGAGCGTCTGGGAGTGGGATCACGCCATCTGCGCCGGCTGTTCCTGAAACATCTCGGCGCTACGCCCAGCGCGGTAGCAAATACTCGCCGTTTGCATTTCGCAAAAAAGCTGATTGACGAGACTCGGCTGCCCATGGCCCATGTCGCGCAGGCATCCGGCTTCGGCTGTGCGCGCCGCTTCAATGCCGCTATTCGCGCCACCTATCACCGCACTCCTACGCAAATCCGGCGGCTGGCCCGGCAAACTGCGGCGTTGCCGGAGAATCAGTATTCGTTCCGTCTTCGCTTTCGGCCGCCGTATCAGTGGGAAGCCATGCTCGAGTTTCTGGCGGCGCGCGCAACTCCGGGTGTCGAGATTGTCGAGCAAGGCAGCTATCGCCGCTCGATCTGCTTGAACGACCGCGAGGGATACCTCGAGGTCTCGCTCGATCAGCAGCCCGAGACAGTGAACGTGCGCATTCAGTTCCCTGATCCTCAGGCGCTGTTTCTGATCATCGAGCGCATCCGCAGGATGTTTGACCTGAATGCGGATTGGCAGGCCATCGCCGCGCGCTTGCGCACCGACTCCGCGCTGCGCCGCCAGCTTGAGGCCAGACCCGGTTTGCGCGTGCCGGGATGTTGGGACGGTTTCGAGCTGGCGACGCGAGCGATCCTCGGCCAGCAGGTCACGGTGAAAGGCGCGACAACTTTGGCGGGACGGCTGGTGCGAACTTTCGGCCACGCGCTTGCCGCACCCAACGGCCTCAGTCATGCGTTTCCGCGCCCCGACGTTCTCGCCGACGCCAATGTCACCGCAATTGGATTGCCTGCCTCGCGCGCCGAGGCCATTCGATCTTTGGCGCGTGCCGTCTGCGATGGCGAAATCAATTTCGAGGCGGTGACCGACTGCGATGCTTTTTTGCGTCGGATGGCGGAAATTCCGGGCGTCGGGAAGTGGACCGCGCAATACGTGGCTATGCGAGCCCTGGGAGAACCGGACGCGTTTCCTTCAGGTGATGTCGGACTGATGCGGGCTTTGCAGTTGAGCAGCTCGCGCGAACTGGAAATCCGCGCGGAACGTTGGCGGCCATGGAGAGCCTATGCTGCGCTGTATCTGTGGACCCTGAATCCGCACTGATCAGACGACGGCCTTGCGCGCTTTCTGCAGCATCTCCAGGATCTTTTCGCACATGAACGCCGGCCCCTCCACCTTGCTGACAAACAGGTCGGCGCACGTGGCGTCCTGCGGAACTTCGTTTACTCCGGAGAACAGGACCACTGGAATTCCGGACCAGCGCTGTTTGACTCGCGTGGCCAATTCCGTGCCGCTCATGCCGGGCATCAGCAGGTCGGTCAAGACCAGGTCGACCGTTTCGCGCTCCATAATCTCCAGCGCCTCCGCGCCGGAGCTTGCCGGTACCACGCGGTAGCCGGACTTCTCCAGCACGCTTTTTCGTAGCGCCAGCGGGATGGCTTCATCATCGACGCAAAGGATGACAAACTTTGCTTCAGGCAACGCTGCCTCCATTCGCCCGGCCTGCGGAGTGAGCGGAGGCGGCAGCAGGTTTCAACGAATTGGCTGAGACCTGTTCCGGCACAAACACGCGGAAGCAGGTACCGCTTCCACTGGATGTACGCAGGCTGCGGAAGTGGATGGTGCCGTCATATTTCTGCAGAATGCCTTTGCTGATCCACAACCCCAGTCCTGTACCCTTGGCCGACTTGGTGCTGAAGAACGGTTCAAAGAGCCGCTTGGCGTCTTCGCGCTTCACGCCCATACCGGTGTCGCAGATGGACACAGCCAGCCCGCGAAGTTGCGTGGCCGGATGGGTGCGTTCGTGAACCCGGATCCGCAGCCGCCCTCCCTCGGGCATCGCCTGCACCGCGTTCCCGATGAGGTTCAGGAACACCTGTTTCAACTCGCCGGGAAATCCAAACACGATGCCGGGCGCGCGATACAACTTCTCCACCTTTATGCGATTGACCTGCAGATGCCGGCCGTGCAGCTCCAAAACGTTGTCCAGAATCTCCGGCACTGAAACCGCGGTGGGATGTTGCGAGTCACGGTAAAAGCCTAACGTCTGCCGCACGATATGCGCCACCCGCAGCAGTTCTTCTTCGCCCAAGCGGGCATAGACGCGGGCTTGGTTGTCAAGCGAGGGGTGATCGCGTAGCAGGTAAAACGCGTTGATGATGGCTTCCAGCGGATTGTTGATTTCGTGAGCGATGATGCCGGCCACGCGTCCCATGGCCGCCAGTCGCTCGGCTCGGCGCAGCGCTTCTTCGGTTTGTAAAGTCGCGGTGATGTCGCGATTGATCTCCAGCACCGCGCCGCCGGGATTGCCTTCTGCATCGGTCTTCAGCGCCTGCCGGCTGGCGACGACAAGTTCACGCCCGTCGCGGGTCTGGTGAATGAGATTTCCCTCCCATCGTCCCGCCGCCAGCAGTTCGGCGTGCCAATTGCCGTTCGCATGTGCCGAGCGGGTGCGCAGCAGTTCGTGGACGTTCTTGCCGATCGCCTCGTCGCGGCGCCAGCCGTACAGCTCCTCCGCGCCTGCATTCCACAATTGGACGACGCCGTTCAGATCGCAGACCATGATGGCTTCGGACGCCAGCTCCAGAAGGTCGGCGCGCTGCCGCAGTTCCTCGGTGCGCTCGGCAACGCGCTGTTCCAGTTGCCGGTTCAGGATTTCCAATTGCCTTCGGTTGCGATGCAGTTCGGCGAAGATGCTCACCTTGGCCCGCAGCAACTCGGGAACCACGGGCACGGTGATGTAATCGACCGCGCCCTGCCGGTATCCCTTCACCCGGTCCACATCGGTGAGGTGAACTCCGGAGATGAAAATGATCGCCGTCTTCTGAAAACGCGGATGCTGGCGAATCATCTCCGCCATGTCGAAGCCATCGATATCGGGCATGCTGACGTCGGTGAGCACCACCGCGACATCTTTCTTCAGAAGATGCTGCAGCGCCTCCGTCGCCGACGTGGCTTTGATCAGGTTTTCCCCGAGATCGCCCAGGATGACTTCATAGCTGAGCAGCTTCGAAGGTTGGTCATCCACCATCAGGATGTTGACCTTCTCACTGGCATCAATCGGGATTGGTGAGTTGTCGTTATCCAAGGCTAATTTTTTCCAGGTCGTCGCCGCCATAAATTTCCCTTACCTGTGCAGCCACATGCGCAACGCCGAGAGTAACTGGTCCGTGTTCACCGGCTTGGCCAGGTACTCTGACGCTCCCGCCTCCAGGCACTTCTCGCGATCGCCCTTCATGGCCTTCGCCGTGAGCGCGACGATCGGCAAACGCCGGAACGCCGGATTCTGCCGGATGACCTGCATCGTCTCGTAGCCATCCATCTCCGGCATCATGATGTCCATAAGCACGATGGCCACGTCGGGCGTCGATTCCAGCGTGGCAATCGCTTCGCGGCCGGTCGACGCGGTCAGCACATTCATCCCACGCCGTTCTAGAACACTGCTGAGTGCGAAGATGTTGCGCACGTCATCATCGACCACGAGCACTCGCTTGCCGACCAGCGCCTCGTCGGAACGATGCAGACGGTCCAGCATATTCTGCTTCTCCGCCGGCAAATCGGCCACCACGCGATGCAGGAACAACGCGGTTTCGTCGAGCAGCCGCTCCGGCGATTCGACGTCCTTCACCACCACGCTTCGCGCCAGGGTATGCAGGCGAGCGTCCTCTTCCGGCGACAACTGCTTGCCGGTGAAGACGACCACCGGCAGGTCGCTCAGGGTGGGATCGTCGCGGAGTTGCTCCAGAACTTCGAAACCGCTCATGTCAGGCAGACGCAGGTCGAGCACGGCGCAATCGAAGCTCTCGTGCTTCATCAGTTCCAGCGCTTCCGCACCAGTAGCGACGACCTGCACATCGATGTCGTCGTAGCCCAGCAGTTCCTTCACGCTCAATTGCTCGGCAGGATTGTCCTCGACGATCAGCAGCCGCTTGCGCCGTGGCGCCGAGTATTCCTTGATCCGCAGCAGCGCGGCGTCGAGGCCCTCGGTTGTGGTCGGCTTGGTGACGAACGAGAACGCGCCGCGCGACAATCCGTGGTGACGGTCCTCGTCCATGGTGAGCATCTGCACCGGGATGTGTCGCGTCGAGGGATCCTGCTTCAGGTGGTTGAGCACGGTCCAGCCCAGCATGTCAGGCAGGAAGACATCCAGCGAAACGGCGGTGGGATGATACTCACGCGCCAGCGCCAGCGCTTCTGCGCCGCGCATGGCGACGATCACCTTGAAGCCTTTGTCGTGCGCCAGATCGCGCAAGACGCGGCCATAATGCGAATCATCTTCGACCATCAGCAGCACCGCGTCGCCCGGCTGCAGATTGTTGCGATCGTCTTCGATCTGCTCCGTCGGGCGCTCGACAACGGCTGCCTTGGTGAGTTGCAGTGCGGCGCTTGCGGCAGCGCTCGTCGCTTCCTTGGTGACGGCTGCGCCCGCGGCTCCAACGTAGGTCTGCGGCAGGTACAAGGTAAACGTGCTGCCTTTGCCAGGCGTGCTGCGCAGTTGAATTTCGCCGCCCAGCAGCGTGGAAAGCTCGCGGCTGATGGCCAGTCCCAAGCCCGTGCCTCCGTACTTGCGGCTGGTGCCGGCATCCGCCTGCTGGAAGGCCTCGAAGATGATCTTCTGCTTCTCTTGCGGAATGCCGATGCCGCTGTCGGCCACTTCGAAGGCGACCACCGATCCGGCGTTGCTGAGGATCGGGTGACCGTCGCTCCATCCGCTCTCCGCTTCGTACACCGAGAGCCGCACCCCGCCCTGATCGGTGAACTTGAATGCGTTGGAGAGCAGGTTCTTCAACACCTGCTGCAGGCGCTTCGAGTCGGTCACCAGGCTGCGGCCGAGATGCGGATCGGTGTGCGCCTCGAATGACAGCTTCTTGTTTTCGGCTTCGTGACGGAACGGCCGCCCCACCATCTCCAGCAGGCCGGCGAAGAAGACCTCTTCGGCTTCCACCGACACCGTGCCGGATTCGATCTTCGACAGGTCGAGAATGTCGCTGATCAGGTTGAGCAGATCGGTTCCCGCTCCGTGAATGGTGCGGGCAAATTCCGTCTGCTTGCCCGTGAGGTTGCCTTCGGGATTGTCGGCGAGCTGCTGGCCCAGCACCAGAATGCTGTTGAGCGGCGTGCGCAGCTCGTGCGACATGTTGGCAAGAAATTCGGACTTGTACTTTGAGGTGAGCGCCAGCTCCTTGGCTTTCTCTTCCAACGCGCGGCGCGCCTGCTCGATCTCCTGGTTCTTGCGCTCGACTTCGACGTTCTGTTCGGCCAGCTGCTGCGCTTTCTGCGCCAGCTGCTCGTTGGTTTGCTGCAACTCTTTCTGTTGCGATTGCAGCTCCGTCGCCAACTGCTGCGACTGCTTCAACAGCGCTTCCGTCTGCATCGTGGCTTCAATACTGTTCAGCACGATGCCGATGCTGGACGTGAGCTGCTCCAGGAAGGCGAGATGGGAAGCCGTGAATGAGCTCAATGTGGCCAGCTCGATGACGGCTTTCACCTGGTCTTCGAACAGCACCGGCAGCACGATCACGTTGCGCGGCACCGCCTCGAACAGTCCGCTGCGGATCGGAACGGTGCGATCCGGCGGCAGATCGGTAATCAGCATGCGTCGCTTCTCCGCCGCGCACTGTCCCACCAGCCCTTCGCCAATCTTCACTCGTTCCAGATGGCCGTCCGGCGCATTGGCAAAAGCCGACAGCAGGACCATCGTCTCCGACTCTTCCGCGTCGGTCTGATAGATCAGTCCCTGCTGCGCGTTCACCAGCGGCGCCAACTCCGAAAGCAGCATGCGACCTACCGTGGTCAACTCGCGCTGACCTTGCAACATGCCGGTGAAGCGCGCCAGGTTGGTCTTCAGCCAATCCTGCTCGGTGTTGCGCTCGGTGGTGAGGCGCAGGTTGTTGATCATGGTGTTGATGTTGTCTTTGAGCTCGGCAACTTCGCCGCGCGCTTCCACCTGAATCGATCGCGTCAGGTCGCCCTTGGTGACGGCGGTTGCGACTTCTGCGATCGCGCGTACCTGGTTCGTCAGGTTGTCGGCGAGCAGGTTGACGTTATCGACCAGGTCCTTCCACGTACCGGCCGCACCGGGCACATTGGCCTGTCCGCCGAGACGCCCTTCCACGCCGACTTCGCGCGCGACGGTCGTCACCTGATCGGCAAACGTCGCCAGCGTGTCGGTCATGTTGTTGATGGTGTCGGCGAGCGCCGCGACCTCGCCCTTCGCGTTCACCGTCAGCTTCTGGGTGAGCACGCCGTTGGCGACCGCGGTCACCACCTTCACGATGCCGCGCACCTGCTCGGTGAGGTTCACGGCCATAACGTTAACGTTGTCCGTCAAGTCCTTCCACGTGCCGGCGACGCCCGGTACCTGCGCCTGGCCGCCGAGCTTGCCGTCGGTTCCGACCTCGCGGGCCACGCGCGTCACCTCGGCCGCAAACGCGTTGAGCTGATCGACCATGGTGTTGATGGTGTTCTTCAGCTCCAGAATCTCGCCCTTCACATCGACGGTGATCTTGCGCGACAGGTCGCCGCGGGCCACGGCCGTCGTGACTTCGGCGATGTTGCGCACCTGCGCTGTCAGGTTTCCGGCCATGGCGTTAACCGAGTCCGTAAGGTCCTTCCACGTTCCCGCCACGCCCGGCACGTTCGCCTGACCGCCAAGACGCCCGTCGGTTCCCACCTCGCGAGCCACACGCGTCACTTCGGCGGCGAACGAGCGCAACTGCTCGACCATCGTGTTCAGCGTTTCTTTGAGCTGCAAAATCTCGCCGCGGACATCGACCGTGATCTTCTTCGACAAATCGCCGTTCGCGATTGCCGTCGCGACCTCGGCGATGTTGCGCACCTGACCAGTCAGGTTTGAGGCCATGAAGTTCACGTTGTCGGTCAAGTCCTTCCACGTGCCGGCAACGCCGGGCACCTCGGCCTGACCGCCGAGCTTGCCATCGGTTCCGACCTCTCGGGCCACGCGCGTCACTTCGCCGGCAAACGCGTTGAGCTGATCGACCATGGTGTTGATGGTGTTCTTCAGCTCCAGAATTTCTCCCTTCACGTCCACCGTGATCTTGCGCGAGAGGTCGCCGCGAGCCACAGCCGTCGTGACTTCGGCGATGTTGCGCACCTGGCCGGTGAGATTTCCGGCCATCGAATTCACCGAGTCGGTCAAGTCCTTCCACGTCCCGGCAACACCGGGAACGTTCGCCTGACCGCCCAATCGGCCTTCGGAGCCGACCTCGCGGGCCACGCGGGTCACTTCGCCCGCAAACGCGTTGAGCTGGTCGACCATGGTGTTGATGGTTTCTTTCAGCAGCAGAATTTCGCCGCTGACGTTCACCGTGATCTTCTTCGACAAGTCGCCGCTGGCAATGGCCGTCGCCACTTCTGCGATGTTGCGCACCTGACCGGTCAGGTTGCTGGCCATCGAGTTCACGGAGTCCGTCAAATCCTTCCACGTACCCGCAACACCGGGCACCGCAGCCTGGCCGCCGAGCTTGCCGTCGGTGCCGACCTCGCGGGCCACGCGCGTCACTTCCGACGCGAACGCGCGGAGCTGATCGACCATCGTATTAATCGTGTCCTTCAGCTCGAGAATTTCGCCTTTCACGTCCACCGTGATCTTGCGCGACAAGTCGCCGCGGGCCACAGCCGTTGCCACCTCGGCGATGTTGCGCACCTGCGCCGTCAAGTTGCCGGCCATGAAGTTGACGTTATCGGTAAGGTCCTTCCACGTGCCGGCCACGCCCGGCACCTGCGCCTGACCGGCAAGCTTGCCTTCGGTTCCCACCTCGCGGGCCACGCGCGTCACTTCGCTGGCGAAGGCGTTGAGCTGGTCGACCATGGTGTTGATGGTGTTCTTCAGCTCCAGAATTTCGCCCTTCACGTCCACCGTGATCTTGCGCGATAGGTCGCCGCGCGCCACGGCGGTCGTAACTTCGGCGATATTGCGCACCTGCCCGGTAAGGTTGCCGGCCATCGAGTTGACCGAATCGGTCAAGTCCTTCCACGTGCCGGCCACGCCGGGCACGTTCGCCTGACCGCCGAGGCGGCCTTCGGTTCCGACCTCGCGCGCCACGCGCGTCACTTCGCCGGCAAAGCGGTTGAGCTGATCGACCATCGTGTTCAGCGTTTCTTTGAGCTGCAGGATTTCGCCGCGCACATCGACGGTGATCTTGCGCGAGAGGTCGCCGTTGGCGATGGCCGTCGCGACTTCGGCGATGTTGCGAACCTGGCCCGTCAGGTTCGAGGCCATGAAGTTGACGTTGTCGGTGAGATCTTTCCAGGTTCCGGCGACACCGGGCACGTTGGCCTGGCCGCCGAGTTTGCCTTCGGTGCCGACCTCGCGCGCCACGCGCGTCACTTCTCCGGCGAACGCGTTGAGCTGGTCGACCATCGTGTTGATAGTTTCTTTGAGTTCGAGAATTTCTCCCTTCACATCGACCGTGATTTTGCGCGACAGGTCGCCGCGGGCGACGGCGGTCGTCACCTCGGCGATGTTGCGCACCTGTGCCGTCAGGTTGCCGGCCATCGCGTTCACCGAGTCGGTAAGGTCCTTCCACGTCCCGGCCACGCCAGGCACCACCGCCTGGCCACCGAGCTTGCCGTCGGTGCCCACCTCGCGGGCCACGCGCGTCACTTCCGACGCGAACGAGCGGAGCTGATCGACCATCGTATTAATGGCTTCTTTGAGCTGCAGAATTTCGCCGCGCACGTCGACCGTAATTTTGCGCGACAAGTCGCCGCTGGCTACGGCGGTCGCGACCTCGGCGATGTTTCGCACCTGGCTGGTCAAGTTGCTGGCCATGGAGTTGACCGAATCCGTCAGGTCCTTCCATGTTCCGGCCACGCCGGGCACCACCGCCTGGCCGCCGAGCTTGCCGTCGGTGCCGACCTCGCGGGCCACGCGCGTCACCTCCGACGTGAACACGCTTAACTGCTGAATCATCGTGTTCACGATGTTCGCCGAGCGCAGGAATTCGCCTTCCAGCGGCCGGCCATCCACGTCGAGTCGCACGGTCTGGTTCAAGTTGCCCTGCGCGACGGCGGCGATCGCTCCCGTGACCTCCGTCGTGGGCCGCAGCAAGTCGTCAACCAGCGTGTTGATGGAAACTTCCATCTCGCCCCACGCGCCCTTCAACGTTCGGAAGCGCGTGCGCTCGCGGGTCCGGCCTTCCTTGCCGACCGCCTGTCCAACTCTTTTCAGCTCGAGCGCCATCTGTTCATTGGCAGCGATGATGTCATTGAACGTATCCGCGATCTTGCCCGGCAGTCCCGTCCACGAGCCCGGCAGGCGCACCGAAAAATCGCCCTGCTGCATGCGTTGCAGGCTGGCGAGCACTGCACTCAGGTCGGCTGTGGTCGGCTCGGCAACAGCCGTAGCCGTGGCGTGGCCGTTGCCCGGACGTGTCGCAGGTTCCAGCGCAACGACCGGCGCCGAAGCGGTTGATGAAGTGGAGCTATTTCTCTTCACGATAGGAGTCTCCGTCAGGCTGGGAAATCACAGGGGCTTTACCGGCAAGGTGGGGCACAGCATTAACAGGGCGTTGGCGATCGTGGCGATCATCCAGCAGCATCGTAGACCTTCTAGTATTCGCGATTGGTAAGTAACTTCGCGGGCTAGCTTGCTGTGACCGCAGTTGGGTAACTATAAACCATTCCGCGAGCACCCGAAAATTTTCTTAGTAATGCAACAGCAATCCGGGAGGACGACCTTAGATACGAAAGATACGAAAACAGCCCGGTTTTCGCGGGGATATAGTGCAACCGCCGCAATTAGATGCCGGTGAGTCTCTGCTGGGTTGCTCTAAAACAATTTCCGAAAATTGTAATTTTTGGGCGGGCTGACGCGGCGAAGACCCATACGGCCGACGCTTTTTCCACAGGAGGCGGAAACCAGCAGGGCCGCTGCGGTACCGAGCGCGAATCCCAGCACGAAGCGCCCCAGCTTCCAGTTGCCGTGCAAGCCGGCAAGTTCAGTCAGAGCGTCCAGCAGGTTGAGTGCGGCGGCGATGCCAAGCAGCCGCAGCGCAACATTGCGCGAGGTGCGGAGCAGAGGGCCAATCGTCACTCCCATGTAGATACCGAGGCAGCGCGCACAGACGGCGACCGGCGCCCCCAGGATCCAGAAGCAACGCTCTGGCCGCTGGTGACAGACGAGAGCGAAGCCACGCTGCAGGGCGAAAGCAATCAGTCCAAAATCGTGAGTCAAGAAGTACGGAACCGCCAGCACAGCGGCGACGAGTGCAAGCGGAGCCAGCGTCCACCAGTCCCAGCAGAAGGCCAAAGGACACGGGCACTGAAGGGGAGTAGCTTGGGAGCTCCGCCCTGATTCCCAATGGGACGCAATAGCCGATACATCTCGCGTGTCATCCCGAGCGAAGTGAGGTCGCCGGGCGACCGAACGCAGCCGAGAGCCTGCCCTGAGCTTGCCGAAGGGGACCTGCTGTTCCCGCCGCAGTGTCGTGATGTCGTCCAATAGCAGGTTCCTCCGCTCCGCTTGGCTGCGGTCGGAATGACACATCTTGAGGCTTGGCAGCGGCGCGCCTGAAGGCGCATCCCTTGCAAAGCTCATGAATGCGAGCGGCTACGTCACCTACGCCGCCCACTCGTCCGCGGTCTTCGGATGAGTGGGACCCACGGTTCTTACCCGAGTATTCCCATTCTCTTCCCAACCAGTTTTAGCGTCTCCAGCGCCTGATCAAGCTCGTCCTGGGTGTGCGTCGCGGTCATGATCGTGCGGATGCGCGCTTTGCCTTCCGGCACCGTCGGGAACGCGATGCCGGTTCCCATCACGCCTTCCTTGAACAGTTCGCGCGAGAAGTCCATCGTCAGCTTGCCATCGCCGATGATGATCGGCGTGATCGGCGTCTCGCTGGCCGGCGTGTTCACGCCGCCAATGTTGAAGCCAAGCGCGCCCAGCTCCTGCTTCCAGTAGCGCGTGTTCACCCACAGCTTCTCGATGCGCTCCGGCTCCTGCTCCAGCACATCGAACGCCGCGATGCAGGTGGCCGCAACGGACGGCGGATGCGAGGTCGAGAACAGGAACGGACGGCCGCGATGGTAGAGAAACTCGATGAGATCGCGCGTGCCGCAGATGTAGCCGCCGAGCGCGCCGATGGCCTTGGACAGCGTGCCCACCTGGATATCCACGCGCCCGTGCAGATGAAAGTGGTCGACGGTGCCGCGCCCGTTGCGTCCCAGCACGCCCGAGGCATGGGCATCGTCCACCATCATGATCGCGCCATACTTCTCGGCCAGCGCAGTCAGCTGCGGCAGCGCCCCAATGTCGCCGTCCATGGAGAAGACGCCGTCGGTGATCAGCAGCTTGTGTCCGGGTTCGTTCTTCACTTCATTCAGCAGCTCTTCGGCGTGCGCGGCGTCCTTGTGGCGAAAGACCTTGATCTTGGCGCGCGAGAGCCGTGCGCCATCGATGATGCTGGCGTGGTTCAGTTCGTCGGAGATGATGAAATCTTCTTTGCCGAGGATCGCCGAGACCGTGCCCGCATTGGCGGTGAATCCCGACTGAAACACCACGCAGGCTTCGACATTCTTGAAGCGCGCAATCTTCTCTTCCAGCTCCATGTGGATCTTCATGGTGCCGGCGATGGTACGCACCGCGCCCGAGCCGACGCCGAACTTCTTCGTCGCCTCCAGCGCGGCTTCGCGCAGCTTGGGATGCGTGGTCAGCCCGAGATAGTTATTGGACGCGAGGTTGATGACCCTCTTGCCGTCGAAAGTGCAGACCGGCGCCTGCTCGTCATCGAGCACGCGCAGCTTGAAGTAGGTGCCCTTCTGCTTGAGTTCGTTCAGTTGATCGGTAAGGAATGAGAGCGGGTTGGTGCGCGTTGCAGTTGCCATGAATGTCTCCGAGTGCGACTGGATATTCTATCGCCTTTCGAGGAGCACCAACATTGCCGCCATCTGGTGAATGCTGGGGAGAGCGATGACACCGAGCGAGTCTTGGCAAGCGCCGACATGGTATAACAGTTATACCGATGCGATTCGAGTTTGATGGTCGCAAGAAGCGGACGGCTGAGGGCGAATGCGCAGCGGGGCATCGGCTTCGAAGAGGTGCACGAAATCTTCTCTCATCCGTATTATCTTGACCGCCGATCCAGCGTACCCGAACAAAACCGCGCGATAGGATGGGTGGGAGAACGGCTCTACACGGTGATCTTCGAGATGCGGGAAGATGAGGAAGGAGAATATTGCCACCTTGTCACTCTCTGGAAAGCCACTCGGCGGGAGCAAGAGCTTTATGAGGAATACACGTAAATCAAGTAAGCCAATCTCGGCCGAAGCAATTGCGCGGCTCGCAGAAAAGGGTAAAGACGTTTCTCGTTTCTTCACGAATCGTGGCCGCATGATGCCTCCGATTCAGCGTGTCAACGTTGACTTCTCCGCCCCGATGTTGGAAGAACTGGACAAGGCTGCCGAGGAATTGAACGTCAGCCGCCAGGCGGTGATCAAGACCCTGGTTCGTCAAGCCCTGGATCAGCACTACTTGTCGTCTGCGGGTAATCCTCGCCGCGCTGGAACCGCAACGCGACGCCTCCACTAACCACGGCGTTGTTCTGATTGCCGAGTGAGCCGGCAAACGGAATCCGCGACGACTCCGGATTGCAATGAAGATAAAAGGTAGGTTACGACGGGGTGGCGATGAGGTGGCTAGCTCTGGGTCTCTAGTTGTTATAGGGGTCCTTCAACTCCGGCGACCAAAATCAGGCCGCCTTCGCTCAGGATGACAAACACAAAATTGAATGGCCGCTGATCAATTTGGAAACTATCGCGTGCCGTTGGGATACACCAGAATCTTGCTGGCCTCGCCGGTCTTCAGCAGTTCCATTCCTGAGGCGAAATCCTTCATGGCAATTCGATTGGTGATCACGGGATGCAGGTCGAGCTTGCCGGCCTTGAGCAGTGCGGTCATCTGATACCACGTCTGGTACATGCGGCGGCCGTTGATGCCCTGCACGGTTGCGCCCTTGAAGATGACTTCTTCGGCAAGATTGAGTTCCACTGGTTTGGAGGGGATTCCGAGGAGGGACATGCGGCCGCCGAGACGCAGGATTTTGAATCCTGTTCGGATCGCCTCTGTTCGTCCGGCCATCTCCAGCACAACATCAACGCCGGTGCCGCCGGTGTTGTCCATCACGATCTGATAGACGTCGTCCTTGGTCGGGTCAAGCACGAAATCCGGTTTCATCTGCTGCGCAATTTTGCGGCGATGCTCGTTCACTTCCAGCGCGAAGATCTGCGTGGCTCCGCAAGCGCGCGCCACCGCGATGGAGAACAGCCCGATGGGCCCGCATCCGGTAATGGCGACGCTCTTGGCCGCGATGTCACCGGCCAGAACGGTATGAACTGCGTTGCCCAGCGGATCGAGAATGCTGGCGTACTCGAGCGGGATGGAGGGATCGAGCTTCCAGATGTTCGACTCCGGGATGACCACGTACTCGGCGAAGGCGCCGTTCTCGTCGACGCCGATGATCTTCACATGCTGGCAGATGTGCGCCTCGCCGGTGCGGCATTGCAGGCACTTGCCGCAGGCCACATGCATTTCGGCGGAGACGAAGTCGCCTTCCTGCACGCTGGTAACTTCGTCGCCGACGGCTTCCACCGTGCCGCAGAACTCGTGGCCCGGAATCAGCGGCGGATGAATGCGGCGCTGCGCCCATTGGTCCCACTGATAAATGTGCAGGTCGGTGCCGCAGATGGAAGCGACCTTGACCTTGACGAGGACGTCGGTCCGGCCAAACTCCGGCTTGGGAACTTCACGAATTTCCGTGCCCGGTGCGGGCTTCGGCTTTACAACGGCAAGCATGGTATCGGGCATGAGGATGGCTCTTTTCGCGTCGAGCCGTGGGTGCCCGACGCACGTCGCCCACGATCAAAGATCAGAGCTCAAGGCTCAAGGACGAACCATGAACGGTGGGCAAACCCCCAAGTTTAACACGGTTGAAAATGCCTACGCGCAGAACCGGCGCTTTGCTATAGTCTGTTCCATCCCTCTCTGGAGCTCCTGGTGCGGTATGCAACGCGTCGAGAAAACCGTCTTCATCAGCTACCGCCGCACCAATGTTCCTTGGGCGCTGGCGATCTTCCAGAACCTTACGCAACACGGCTACGATGTCTTTTTTGACTACAGCGGCATCGCCAGCGGCGACTTCGAAACCGTCATCCTCGAAAATATCAGGGCGCGAGCACATTTTCTTGTCATATTGACCCCGTCGGCACTGGAGCGCTGCGGTGAGCCGGGCGACTGGCTGCGGCGTGAGATTGAAACGGCACTCGAGAGCCGGCGCAATATCGTGCCGCTCATGCTGGAAGGGTTCGACTTTGGGACCCCAACCATTGCCAGTCAGCTCACGGGCACGCTTTCCCCACTCAAGCACTACAACGCGCTGAATGTTCCGGCGGATTATTTCCTGGCAGCCATGGAACGCCTGCGCGACCGCTTTCTGAATATTGCGCTGGATTCGGTGCCGCAACCGGCATCTCTTCCCGCCCGGCAGGCGGCGCAAGAGCAAAAGAAAGAAGCGGCGGCGGCTCCGACGGTTGCGGAAGAAGAGCTGACGGCACAGCAATGGTTCGAGCGGGGTTTCAACGCCGTTGATGTCGATGAGCAGATTCGCTTTTACAGCAACGCGATCCGACTAAAACCCGACCTCGCTGAGGCCTTCAACAACCGCGGCAATGCACGCGCTGACAAACGAGACCTTGACGGCGCGATCGCGGATTACAATGAGGCCCTGCGCCTCAGCCCCCGCCAGAGCGAGGTGCTCAACAACCGGGGTGTTGCGCTCCACAGGAAAGGCGACCTGAAACACGCGATCGAGGATTACAATGAAGCCATCCGCCTTAGGCCCGACTACGCGGACGCCTTTAACAACCGAGGTCTTGCCCGAGAGAGGGGCGATCTGCAGGGCGCGCTGCGCGACTATAACGAGGCTCTTCGGCTCAAACCTGACTACGCGACGGCCATTGCCAACCGCGATAAGGTGCTCAAAGCCATAGTACTTAGTTGGAGAGGCTAGCGCACGAACCAAGTAACTGAAAACATAGCCGGATGCTCTCGAAATTCGTACGCTACCTAACGCAGCCAAGTAATACGCGATGCATCGAACAGCTGGGCCGTCCTGACGACCATCTATAATTACCTTGTTAGCTGCTGGGCCGGACGGTCGCTGCGGGCGCAAATCCGCAGAGGAAAGTCCGAACTCCACAGAGCGGTGTGCCGGATAACGTCCGGGCGGCGGCCCTCAAAGGGCCGTTGACGGAAAGTGCCACAGAAAACATACCGCCCCGCCTGACCACCCCAGCGCGCGGTCGAGCTGGCGTAGTCGCGGACTGAAGTCCGCGACGGATAAAAGTAAACGGCTTACCGGCGCGACTAAAGTCGTGCCCTGATACAAATCGGGTTTCCAGCAACCTGCGAAGCTGATTACGAATCGACTGCCGGCGCGGTGGAAGCCGCATCCCTTCAAAGCCGGCGGCGCGTTGAGGTGGTTGGGCGGGGTAAGGGTGAAAAGGTGCGGTAAGAGCGCACCGCGCCGTCAGCAATGACGGTGGCAGGGCAAACCCCACACGGAGCAAGACCAAATAGGGAAGGACACCGCCGTTCTTTCGCTCCAGACAAGCCAGCGCGATTAGCATTACTGGCGGTTCGAGCGGGGTCCCCGGCGAGCGCCGGTTTTGCGCTTGCTGGGGTGAAAGAACGGCGGAGACGTGCCGGCTCGGTGCGTCACAACTTCCGGGTAGGTCGCTAGAGCCGCGCAGTAATGCGCGTCCCAGAGGAATGACCGTCATGCCGCTCTTTGTCTTGTCAGGGGCAATGGTATCCCACTCATTCGCAAATGACGCGAATCAGTGGGGCACCCAGAACCTGCCGGGAGAAGGAGCGGCAGACAGAATTCGGCTTACAGGCCCGGCAGCTACAAGAAAAGGGGCGAGCTGCGAGCGACGAGCTACTAGCTCACAGCAAACCGTCGATGCTGGGCTACAAAATCGACAGCAATAGCATCTAAATTGACGTTCCGGTTATCCTGTAGATAGGTGATGTGGGGGAAATTATGGCCAGCACTGCGCCGGTTCATTCCGTACAGTTTTACGATACCCATGAAGCGCTGATTGACCGGCTTTGCGGCGTCATTTGTTCCGGCTTGCTGATAGGCAATTCGGTCCTGATTGTCTGCACCGCCGACCACCGTCAACAGTTGACCGACACGCTAAGGCGGCTGGGAGTTGATGTTCGCGACTACGCGCGGGAAGGCCGCTTCGCGATGTTCGATGCCGCAGAAATGCTGTCGTCGTTTATGGTGGACGGAACTCCTGACCCCGAGTTGTTCGCCGCCTCCGTGGGCAGACTTTTGATCGGCGCCAAGCAAGCTGCCAGGAGCAAAGACCGGGGGCTCACCGTGTTCGGAGAGATGGTCGCGATTCTCTGGGAGGAAGGCAATAAGGCAGGAACTCTCGCTTTGGAAAGACTCTGGAATGATGCCATGAACGAGAGAGCCTTCCACCTGCACTGCGCTTATCCGAATTGGCTTGTTGGGAAAGACCAGTCCGACGCTCTGGACATCTGCGAAGTTCATTCGCACATTCTGGGATTGACCCCGGCGTATTGATCGTCGGCAGACCGAGTACTGTTCTCCCTCGCCGCTGATCCGGTATTTCTCTTGTTCGATTCACTCCAACTTACTTTTGATCGGTTTGTATCAGGGCACGGCTTCAGCCCTGCCGCCCGATTCGGGTAAGAGGATGGGCTTCAGAGCGTGTGTGAGAACTGTGTCATCCCTAAAGGGACTCGAACAAATTTTCCACCTCACCCACGACGCTTCGCTCCGTCCTGATGGGCTAACTGCAATTCCACCCCTCCTCCACCCCAGTTCGCGCAAAAGAGGCGCGAACTGGGGGCTCCGGCCCGGGGTTCGATTTGCGTATGTCGCACTCGACCGCGGAGGAGGAAAGTTGGTTCTCACACACACTCTTCAGCCCTGAGCAGCTTGTTTGCAGGGCATTTGGCTACAGTCTCCGGCACGATTAGAAGAACTTCTGAAAAACTTGCGACAGCAGGTCCCTCGCCGACTAAAGTCGGCTCGTGACCACAAATGTAAAGGCTTATCGGCACGACCAAGGTCGTGCCCTGACACAGAGCTTTCGGAAACGGACCTTTTCAGCGGCCTGCGACGTCCTGTCCCTTTGACACACAGCGCTCCACAGCGACATTCTGGACAGCCTGTAAAAGTTGTGCCCGGATACAAATCGCAACTATATCTGCCAAATTATTCCTGGAACTGCTTGAACGGCATCATTCGCTGCGCGAATGCGAAGCGCATTGCGGGAAGGTCTACCGCGCGACCCACATGGCAGCGTCGGCTGGGACGGCGCGGCTGTTGCGGCGCTGGTGGGCTCGCGCCGGAGGCTGTACTTGGGCGTTGAGCGTCGCGCGGCGGACATCGAGCTCGTGCGACGTGAGCACGTGCGGTCCGGCGAAGCGCACATCGGCAACGGCCTGTGTCGCCGTCTGTACCCAGACGCCATTCACCTGGCCGAAGTTGATGGTGAGGATCAAATTCTTGATCCACAACGATGGAGTCTTCGCGGTGCGTCCCTGAATTCTGCGGACTGAAAAATCATCGGCATCGACCCACGCCTTGCCCTCAATTAACTCGACCGCCGCGCGTCTGGGCTTAAGCTGCAGGATGTAGCACAGGTGGCCGTCAAGCGGCTCCTGCCCCAGCAGCGCCAAATCGTAGTTGGCCGGGTTGATGGTGTGCAGCTCGGGATGGCTGGCCATTTGTGTTTCATGGTCAAGTACCTTGCGCACGATGCCCGCGCCACGCTCGCTGCCTTCCGACTTCGTGATGCTGAAATCTTTTGCTGCGCTGGAGATGTAGTTAACTTCCGCGATGACGTCGGAGTTGGGTTGCTGTTGGCCGGCGGCCGAAAGCTGATACTCGCGCGTGACGGTGTACGCGATCACTTGTCGCGAGTTGCTCTCGGCCTGCTGCATGCGCGCGAGGATTTCGTCCACGGTTAGGGGCCGCGATTGGCCGCTGCAGGTGAACGGCAGCAACAAACAGGAGGCGCAGAGTACAGTGAACGGACGTGCTGAGAAGACCCGCATGAGATCGGCCCCGGAAACTGCTTAACTTCTTAGAAGCAGTCGGAGGGCCAGTTGATGTCTGCTGCCGGGCTGATTTGAGTGAGGCGTTTGCGGCGCGCCGGCAGAGTGGCAACACTGCAGTTTTGATGTAAGGTGAGAAAATCTTGCTATAAGCTATCTCATAAATCGCAGCGGTTTGTATCAGGGCACGACGTCAGAGGCCGCTGAAAAAGTCGGAACAGCGGATCCCTCGCGGGACGCTTGCGCTGCCGGAATCTCTGCTCATTTTGGCGCTGCGACCGGAACGCTCGTGGTGCTCTGCTTCGCCACTTCGCGATAAATCTCCAGCATGCGCAGGACGCTCGCCTGCCATGAGAATTTCGCCGCTTGCTCGATACCGCGCGCCTTCAGCTTCTCGCGTAGGGCCTGATCGAGCAGCGCGCGATGCAGCGCCCGCATGATCTCAAAGACGTTCTCCGGGTTGACCATGACAGCGGCGTTGCCAACCACCTCAGGAATCGACGAGGTGTTGCTGGTCACGACGGGAGTGGCGAAGGCCATCGCTTCCAGCGGCGGCAGCCCGAAGCCTTCATAGAGTGAAGGGAAGACGAAGATCTTCGCTTGGTCGTAGAAGATGCGCAGCACATCGATGGGAACGAAGCCGAGGAAGCGGACATCGTTCTGCACGCCCGCCTTGACGCACGCCCGCCGCAGGTCGGGGTGCTTCGACACCTCGTCGCCGATGATGATCAGCTTCAGGTCTTCGAACTTCCCTTCCTTGTTGAGCTCGCCCTTGAGCGCGGCGAATGCTTCGATGATGCGCACCACGTTTTTGTGCGGGCTGATGCGTCCGGCGTAAAGCAGGAAGGGCGTGTTCACCTGATAACGCTCGGCGATAAATTGCCGCTCGGCGTCGGTGGCATGCCCTTGGCGAAAGCTGTCGTCGATGGCGTTGTAGATGACCTCGATTTTTTCCGGCGGCACATGAAAGAGCCTGACCGTATCGGCCTTGGAAAAATTGGAGACAGCCAGGATGCGCGCGGCATGATGCAGCACCCGTTTGGTGAATTGAAAATGCAGGCTGCGCTTCACGCTCGACTGGCTGTTGACGCGATACATGTAGTCGAGCAGATCGTGGACGGTGACGATGTACGGACAAGGAATGCCCTGCGGCTTCCAGAAAAGATGCGGCACGTGCAATAGGTCGCAGTGAGTTTCCTTCAGGATGCGATGCAGCTCGAGGTAGCCCGTGACTGACAGCTCATTGGCCTGGCCGGGAACGGTGACGAAGTTCGGCGGCAGCGGCCCGATATCGCCAATTTTGCCGCGCGGGCCGATCTTGTCGGGAATGCCGATGAGGAAGTATTCGTTCTCGTGATCGAGCCGCGCCAGAGTGCGGATGGCATTGCGCGTGTACGTCCCCACGCCGAACTCGGTGATGCGGCGAATGTCGATGGCAACGCGCACAGGGTAGTGTAACAAGTGGGCACGGAGCGGATGCCGATATGTTGGTCCTTCGACTGCGATCGCCTGGCGGCTCACTCCGCTCAGGATGACAAGGTTGATTGACTGCTTTGCTTTGGAAAACCGTGCAAGCATTACTGGAGGAAGCTGAGCACGAGCCAATTTGTCGTCCGGAGCGGAGTGAGGCGCCAGCCTAACGCAAAACGTTTTCCGGCTCACCCATCCGAGTTACACTCGTCGTAGCTGCAATCACATGGGGTGGTCCGATGAAAGCGCGTCTCTTTATCGTTCTCGTAGCCTTGACCCTTGCATCTCAACCTCTGCTGGCCGACGAGCACCATCCATACGATCCCAATGCCAAGCTTGGCAAGGTATCGTTTCCCATCCCGTCGTGCGCCGCCAGTCAGCAGGCCAGCTTCGAGCGTGGCGTGGCGCTGCTGCATTCGTTCTGGTACGAGGTCGCCGACCAGCAGTTCAAGGCGGTTGCGGCTGCCGATCCCCACTGCGCCATGGCGTACTGGGGACAGGCGATGAGCTTGTACCATCAGCTCTGGGACCGTCCCAGCGCCGCCGACATGAAGCAAGGGCTGGAGCTGTCGCAAAAAGCGCTATCGTTGGGCGCGCGCACGCCGCGCGAGCGCGAATACATTCAGGCCATTTACGACTTCTACGCCGGCGGCTCCAAGCGCGACTTCGAGAAGAACACCGAGGCCTATTCTCGCGGCATGCAGGTGGTCTATCGCGACAATCCCAATGATCACGAAGCCGCGGTATTTTACGCGCTTTCGCTGCTCGGCTCCGAACCCGGCAACGATACGACCTTCCACAATCGCAAGGAGGCGATTCAGATTCTAAGCACGGTTTTCCAAGAGGACCCGGACCATCCTGGCGCTGCGCACTACCTCATCCATGCCTGCGATAACCCGCAGTTTGCCGCAGAGGGCCTGCCAGCGGCGCGCGTTTATGCGAAGATTGCACCCGCTTCGCCGCATGCGCTGCACATGCCCTCGCACATCTTTGCGCGGCTGGGCTTGTGGCAGGAGGACATCCAGTCGAACCTGGCGGCGATCGCCGCAGTCGAACACAACAACACGGGCATGCACATGGGCGCCGAGCACAAGGTCCACTCCATGGATTTCCTGCTGTATGCGTATTTGCAGATCGGTGATGACCGCAAGGCCAAAGCCATTGTCGAGGAGTTAGCAACCGTCCGGGAGACAGACATGGATGCGAGCCGGAGCGGATATCTCGACAAAATGCGCATCGAGTTTCCGGCAACCTACGCGCTGGAAACGCGCGACTGGAAAGCTGCTGAAGAGCTGACTCCACCCGCCGAAGCTCAGCCCTACCAGAAGGCCAACTCCTATTGGGCGCGCGCTGTGGGCGCAGGACATCTGCGCGACGCAAAAGCTGCGGAAGACGCGGTGAAACAATACGATGCCATGATGGTGGCGACGCGCACGAGCGACAAACCATTTGCCCTGGAGTCAATGGACACCAATCGCGACGAGGCGACCGCATGGATGTATTTCGCGGAGGGCAAGAACGACGAGGCCATCGCTCTGCTGCGCAAAGTGGCCGACAAGCAGGATGCTATCGGCAAGGGTGAGGTCGAGCTACCCGCGCGCGAGATGCTCGCCACCATGCTACTGGAGATGAATCGTTCGCAGCAGGCGCTGGCCGAGTATCAGCGCTCCATGAAGATCGATCCCAATCGCTTTAACGGACTGGCGGGTGCGGCGCGCGCGGCCGAACTCAGCAATCAGCCGGTAGAAGCTTCGCAATACTACGCCCAGTTGCTCAAGAACTGTGCCGACTCAAACTCCGATCGTCCCGAGTTGCAGCGTGCCAGATCGTTGCTTGCGCAACGGTGAAATTCAGGGCGAATCGCTCGTGGGTACAGAGCGGATGCTGGTCCTTTCGACTCCGTTCGCCTGACGGCTCACTCCGCTCAGGATGACACCGTCAAAGATGAATCGCGCTAATCGAGTGAAATTGCAATAAGTGATGATTTTCGAATGAAGGCGGCTCCTTACGTCCTCACCGCCTCTGCATGCTTCGCCCTGCGGCTCGCATACAGCGGAAAGGCTTCCGCCAGTTCCAGCACTTCCCTTCTGACCCGCGCCAGCAGGTTCTTATCGGTGCGGTTATGCAGCACCTCGGAGATCCACTTGCCCACCTGCCGCATCTCGGCTTCTTTCATGCCGCGCGTAGTAAGCGCGGGACTGCCGATGCGGATGCCGCTCGGCTTCAGCGGGGGATTGGTGTCGAAGGGAATGGCGTTCTTGTTGACGGTGATGCCGGCCTCGTGCAGCGCGTTCTCGGCTTCCGAGCCCAGCATGCCTTTGGCGAAAACGTTCACCAGCATCAGGTGCGTGTCGGTGCCGCCGGAGACGACGTGGAAGCCTTCGTCGGCTAGGGTCTGCGCCAGCACCTTGGCATTGGCTACGATCTGCTTCGCGTAGTCCTTGAAGTTCGGCTGCATGGCCTCATGGAAGCAGACCGCTTTGGCCGCGATAATGTGTACCAGCGGGCCGCCCTGCACGCCGGGAAATACAACTTTGTCGATGGGCGCCGCGTACTGGGACATTGAGAGAATCAATCCCGCGCGCGGCCCGCGCAGCGTCTTGTGCGTGGTTGAGGTGACGATCTGCGCGTGCGGCACCGGCGAAGGGTGCGCGCCACCGGCAACCAGTCCGGCGAAGTGCGCCATGTCGACGAGATAGATGGCGCCCACTTTGTCGGCAATCTGCCGCATGCGGACGAAGTCGATGATGCGGGGATACGCGCTGCCGCCGCCGATGATCAGCTTTGGCCGCTCGCGCTCGGCAATCTGCTCCAGGTCGTCGTAATCGATGGTCTCGGTTTCGCGGGTCACGCCATAGGGAACGATCTTGTAGGTCTTGCCGGAGAAGTTCAGCGGATGTCCGTGCGTCAGGTGGCCGCCGTGCGCCAGGTTCAAGCCCAGCACGGTGTCGCCTGGCTGAATGACCGCAGCGTACGCGGCCATGTTGGCCGTCGATCCCGAGTGCGGCTGCACGTTGGCGTGCTCGGCGCCGAAGAGCTGCTTTGCGCGATCGCGCGCCAGGTTCTCCACCACGTCGGTGAACTCGCATCCGCCGTAATAGCGCTTGCCGGGATAGCCTTCCGCGTACTTGTTGGTGAAGACCGAGCCCGCCGCCTCCAGCACGGCTTCGCTGACGAAGTTCTCCGACGCGATCAGCTCCAGCCCTTCATGCTGACGCCGTTCTTCGTTCTCGATGGCCTGCGCGATGTCGGGATCGACTTCCGCCAGCGGACGCTCCATAGGATAGTTGATCATGATTTCGCCCTCGCATTGGTCGCCACAATTGTAGCGCGTGGGGCGGCGCGGCAGATGTGACCGCGCCAGGCGGGAGGCGCTACCAGCTCACGCCCGGCAACGAGCAGTTCCCGCCGTCCTCGAGCCAGCGCGCGCCCGAGCTGGTGAGTTCCAGGATGTTGATCGGCCCACCGACTTCGCCGGGATGCGCGGCGATTTCCATATGGATGAGCCGGTCGATGGAAGCAGCCGACGCGATCGTCCGCGGCCCCGCGTCATCCACATAGGGCTTGATGCGCTCCCAATAGCCGAGGTAATAAATAGCGTCGCTGCGGCTGCAGTTGCCGGGACAGACCATGGTCTTTGTGCGAAAGCTATTCGCGCCGGCGCGCTGCAGCTCAACGATGCCCAGCATGGGTTGACCCTGGTTGGTTTGCGCCACCGCAAGCTGTACAAAATCTGCCGGCCCAGCAGTGCGCCGCATCAACGAACGATATTCGGCAGGATTGCCGCGCTCGAGATTGGCGAGAAATCTCTGCACCCGGCTCTGCAGAAGAAAGGCTGTACTTGCGATGTGCCGCTGGAAAGTTCCCGGCGCAGCGAAACCGTCCTTCACTGCGTCCGTTGCCCGATACGCCCGGCCATGATGAGCGAAGCCGGAAACCGTGGCGTAAACGTCGCCCATCTCGAACAGCTTGCACTCGCTGACGGCGCCGCTGACGCTGTAGATGGCGCGGCTGTCGGCCGCCAGCACCACGCGATAACGGCTACGCAAGGCGATGACTGTCGTCGCTCGCGAGGCGGTTATGGGAATAAGAGACAGAAGCGCGAGTATGAAAACCCGGATCGCGTTGGGGATCGGCCGCTGCATTGCCTGCTGTGGTTAAACACGGGCGGAAGGGAAGGGATTCGTTTTGCGCAAGCCAGCAGGGACCTTTGATTTTCACCTGGGGTCAAAAGCCATGTTTTCTTGAGGCGCCGTTCGGCACGGGGAAGAGGTGCCGTCCCTGAAGGGACTCGGACAATTTGCCACGCTACCAGGACTCCGCTACCCACCCCAGTTTCGCGCAAAGGAGGCGCGAATTGGGGGCCCCGGCTAGGCTCCGTCCTGAGCTATCATTATTCCGCCCTCCGGGCTGGGACAATGCCTAAGCGTGGGCCTTCTTTTCCCACCACAAAATTGGAGATTCAAGTCTTCACGCGGACTAAGACAGGCCGCTGAAAAAGTCGGGAAAGCGGGTCGCTCGCGGGCCTGAAACCCGCTCGGGATAGCCGAAAATGAGCGCCTTGGACGCGAGCCTGAAGGCTCGCTCTACCCAAACTGCCGTTTGAGGCGACTTTTTCATCGGCCTCTGAAGTCGTGCCCTGATACAAAGCCTGACGGGAAGTATTTTGAAACGCGCTCTACTCGGTTTTATCGATGTTGAATTCCCAGCCGCAGTACTTGCCGTCCTCAGTGTCGGGAGGGCAATGAAGGCAGGTGGTGCGGATGCGCGGGTCGATGGTGCGGGCAAAGGTTGTGAATTCGATGGTGCCTACGCTCTTGCAGGGAAAATCCGGCAGGCCTTTGCGCCTGCGAGTTTCCTGCACCCGGCAAACGTCCATTACAAAGCGCAGGCGCTGGCGATCGCCGGACCATTCCACCCGCTGGGCATTGATGAGGCTGTACATGCGCAAGCCGAGCGCTTTCTCCAACGCGGCGAGACCGCCGTCTTGCGCAATGTTGAAGGTGGCCATGATGCGCTTGGCCTCGGCGGCCGCGAAGCGCTCCCAGGCGCGCTCATCGAGTTCGATCGCCGCGTCCATCCCGAGACGCTCTTCGGCGGCGAGAAACCAGCAGCCATCGTGCGCCAGCCAATGTTTGGCGAACATCTCCAGCGCCCGCAGGAGATCGTCGCGGCTCATGGAAGAGAAAGTGTTGCTGCATGGCTCAGTCATAGCTGCATCGCTCAGGGCCGTACTGTGCTACTGGCCGCGGATAGTCGGGTAGCCCTTGTACACCCAGTCCGCGCCGAGGTTGTTGGGGATGTAGAGGACCTTCACTCGCATGAAGCCTAGTTTATGCAGCTCGTTGTAGGCGGGCGCGACATTGGGACAGTGATCCCAGGGACAGCAGCCGCAGTAGAGCACGATTTGCGTGTTGTGGGGCAGCGCTTTGACGCGGTCGCGCAGAGAAGCCAGACCCTGCGCGCTGGAACCCGGCCCGATGTACTCCGACCCGGGAATGTGCGCCTGCATGTAGAGCATCGAGGGCCCTACATTGAGAATGAGCGGTTTCTCGCCCGCGGCGGCTCGCAGCGTCCTGACCAGTTCTTCCGGATTCATGAGCTGCGGGCTTCCGGGCGGGAGCGCGGATTGTGCTGTCTGCGCTGTCGCGGCCGCGAAGGCAAGGGTCAGCGCCGCGATAAGGATAAATGCGGATTTAGTGCTCTTGCGCACGAGGTTTCCCTTCCGATGACGTTGTTCCGCACGCGCTCTGCTTTTCGCGAGACCCAACGGGTCGCGTGGCCGTGCGTCAGGTGGGCACACCCAGCTTTGGAAGCACCCACTGCGTGAGCACCACGTACGCTACAACAAAGATGACTAATGCCAGCCAAGCCGGCATAAGATGCCTCCACAATGATTATGCGCTCTTCGAAGAGTTCGAGCACAGATGAGCCGTGCAAACCGTGCGAGTACGCTGCTTGTCGGCACGACTGAAGAGGCTGCTGAAAAAGTCGGAAAAGCAGATCCCTCGCGGGCTGAACTCTGCCCCAGCAAGCGCAAAGGCGGCGCTTGCCGGGGGCCCCGGTTCGCCCGCTCGGTACGAGAAGAATGAAGGACTTGTCGGCACGACTGAAGTCGTGCCCTGATACAAAGCGCGCAGGCGAGTTTTCCGGCGGCCTGTAAAGTCGTGCCGTGACACAAAGCACCCCACGACGGGCGAGTCTTTTCCGCGGCCTGTAAAGTCGTGCCCTGACACAGAGCATTCCACGGGCGAGTTCCGTTGTAGCCGGTAAAGCCGTGTCCTTCCGCCGTGGTTTGCGCACGTTTGTTGATTGGAGGACGCCCGCATCTTTACGCCTCAACCAGGATCGCTTCCGTGGCCCGCACAATTTCGAAGCTGGTTTGGAGCTCAGCGCTCGTCTTCACCATGGCGCCGACGGAGCAGTACTTCTCTTCCGAGAGGCGGATGGCATCTTCCACGGCCTGCGGCGAAACATCGACGCCGCTGATGACGTGGTGAACGCGAACCGCAGTAAAGACCTGTGGAGGAGTCGGCGCCTGCTCAGCCTCGACCTTGACCTCATAGCCGGTGACCTGCTGGCGCTTCTTGCGCAGGATGTTGATGACGTCGAAGGCGGTACATCCCGCCAGCGCGATGGCGACAAGCTCGATGGGCTTTGCGCCGGTGTTGCCGGCTGCATCGTCGATGAGCAAGTGGTGTCCGGTACCGCTGGTAGCTACGAATTGGCGATGAGCACCTTGAGGCTGAGTAAGAGTAACCGTGGCCGAAATCATTTCCATCTCCCATGTGGCCGAGCCTGGCTCGACAAGCCATTACATCGGCCCACATGGAGAAACGCAGTGACGGCGGACACCGTTACAGGACAACGTGCACGGTGCGGCATGGATTCCCAAAATAGGAATTTGAACGGGAAATTCCACCCCAGAGGCACGGAGACACAGAGGGGTTCCTGTTTCTGCCGGAGTGTTCTCCGTGATTTCGGTGCCATAGAGCGGTTTAGGAAATAGTGTGGTCCGTTTTGAAAGGGCTCGCCTTCAGGCGTGCCGCCAAAAACCTCAACCACATCGGCTTTAGCCGCTGCGGGCGCTCTTCAGGGCCTAAAGGCCGCGGGTTTGCGGCCGGGATCGGCACGGCTAAAGCGGTGCCCTTTCAAAGCATGGTTCATACTATTTCCTAAACCGCCATAGCTCGCCCTGAGCGCGGCCGAAGGGTAGTGAATTCTTCGCCGGCGGCGTCATACAATGCCGATTCAGACATGATTCAGAATTTGAGCATCACCGCGATTGTGGAAAACACCGCCGGCACCTTCGAGGCCGCTGGTGAGTGGGGACTTGCGCTGTGGATTGAAGCTGATGAACATCGCATCCTCAGCGATACCGGCCAGGGGCGTACGCTTCGCCAAAATGCGTGCCTGCTTGGAATTGATGTTGCGGCTGCCGAAGCCCTGGTCATCAGCCATGGCCACAACGATCACACCGGCGGCATCGCCGAGCTGATGGCCGCGGGATTTCGCGGCAAGACCTATTTTCATCCCGCTGCCTTGAACGACAAGTACCAACGGGAGAAAACGCCGCCTCACCGCGCCAAGGGCATGCCCGCGGCGTCGCGACAAGCGCTGCTTTCGCGACCGGCTGATCTTGTCGAATCGTCGCGCCCTACTGAACTTGCTCCCGGAATTATCGTGACCGGGGCGATCCCCCGGCGAATTCCCTACGAAGACATACCCGATCCGTTCTTCCTGGACGAAAATTGCACCCGGCCCGATCCGCTGGTTGACGATCAAGCGCTGCTGATTGAAACCCGCCGGGGATGGGTGGTCATCACCGGCTGTGGTCATTCGGGGCTGATCAACACGCTGAACTATGCCAGAGAATTGACCGGAATAAGCCGCATTGCCGCGGTGATCGGAGGTCTGCATCTGTTCCGGGCATCGGTGGAGCGCATCAAGGCAACGGTGGAGGATTTGCGTCCCTTCTGCGTCGAGCTGGTCGCTCCGTGTCACTGCACCGGTTTCGAGGCTACGGGCGCGCTGCAGCATGAGTTTGGGACTCAGGTTGTCGCACTCCGCGCGGGTACGAGCGTTCGAGTCTCTGAGACGTAGTGATGCGAAGCAGTGGTGCAGTCTTGATCTGAGTTCGATCTACTCGGTCCCGGTAGAGGTTGGTAACCACGGCAAAATTGCATCTGCCGTGTTGCCAATCGTGCATCTTTATTGCACGCCGCGCATCACGTCTGCAATAGAGGCTTTATGCGCAGAACACTGATATTTACGTTTGTGCTGCTTGGCTGCGCGCTCCGGCTGCAGGCGCAAGATGGCTATCCCGCGCTGGACCACGTGCAAGGCCCCACCGATCCGCCCGTCGTCCAGGGCTGCCTTCAGAACATCACAACCCACTACTACGTGGTTTGGAAAGATGGGACGGTCACGCGGCTGACCGGCAATACCGCCAAGCTAAGCCGCTACGTAGGACATGAAATGGAAATCAGTGGCAAGCCCACGATCATCACGCTCGACACGACTGTGACCAAGGCGGCCTCGACAGTGAATGAACTGCCCGCCCTCGAGGTGGAGAGTGCAAAGGAGCTTGCCAAGACCTGCAGTCCAAGTGCGCCGGATGACCAGCAGGCGACCGCACATTAATTGGGGATGGTCAACACAGGGCACGCGGCGGTGGCGACCAGTTGATGCGCCCGACGGGTCTGGAGATGTCTGGCCTACTGCGACTCGCTGTTGGTGAAGGCGTTGGGAGGTGCCAAACCATGAACCAAAGATCATATACGGTCGGAATTTCTGTTTTCGCCTTTAGTGCGTTGGCGGAACTGCTGTGCATCAGGATCTTGCGCGGTTCACTCTCCCTCTGGCTCTATCATCCCAATCGCCGATGGCTTCTGCTCTCGATGATGGTCGTCAATTTGTTGAACGCCCTCACCGCCATGTACTTCAGCTCCCGAGCTATTCGGGCAGAGATTAACCTCCATCGCACGGAGCAGAGGCACCGGGAAGCGGGAGTGTACCTGAATCAGCACCTCCGCAATGCCTTGACGGTGATTCAGAACGCCGCGTTTCTTACCAACGACGCGCAGACGATCCGGCTTTGCGACGACGCCGTGAAAAAGATTGTGGGCGTGCTGGTGAGCACCGAGTCAGGACTCCACGATCCCAGCGAGCGCCTGTTCACCGCATAAAATGACTTCGCGCCTTATCTAAACCGGCAACCGCCTGCTGGTATTTCAGCACCAACTCCTGACGCAGTTCGTCTGCGCGCCGCCAATCGCATTGCGGCGCATAGGCGCGCCATTGGATTACCGCCTGCTTCAGGCTGGCGAGAAAAGCCTGGCAGGGCTCGCACTGGTTGATGTGTCGGTCCATCTCCTCGCAGACAGCGTCGTCCACAACACCATCCATGTAATCGGAAAGCGCAGCAAACAGACGACGGCAGCGCTGTGGCCGCGCCTCTTCAGCAGCGGCGTGCAGTTCGATGCTGCCGGGCGCAACGCCCTTGGCAAGATCTGCGAGATAGCGGCGGACGAGCAATCGCGCGCGATGCAGCCGAACCCGTACCGTGCCTTCGCGCAAGCCCGTGATCTGCGCGACTTCGGCTGTGCTCAGTTCCTCCATGTCGTGCAGGACAAGGACCATGCGATACGCCGGAGGCACAGCCAGTATGGCCTGCTTCAGATGTTCGGCAGTTTCGCGATTGAGCGCGGCGACCTCAGGACTGGGCGCTCTGCTCAGCAACTCGGCCAATTCGCGGCCGTCGGGCATCAGCTCGTCGAGCGAGATATTCTTTGCCACGGAGTTCTTCTCGCCGCGCCGGTTGCTGATGCAGCGATTGTGCGCGACCTTGTACAACCAGACGGCGAGCGCACGTGGGCTGTCGAAGTTCTCCAAATGCGGAATCGACTTGAGCAGAACTTCCTGCATGGTGTCTTCGGCATCCTGGGGATGGCCGCAGACTTTCATGCTGAAGGAGTAAACGGTGTTCTGCAGCAAGGCCAGCGCTTTGTCGATCGAATCGGGACGGCGATCGCGAATCAGCGCCAGCGCCTGCTCCACAGCGGCGGACATATCTGTAGGTTAAAGCATTTTCAAAACTTCGGGGGACCGCCATGAGTGGAGCACGCCTTTCGGGCATGCACAAAAAAGTGTCAATCAAGAAATCGGCTACACAGCTTAGTAAGTATCCCCCAGCAGAGCCGGGGGCTTTAGATTGTGAGCCGCTCGAAGCGGCTGGTCGGGGTCGCTGACGCGGCCCCGAAGATTGGGCCACCGTTCGGTGGTCAGTTAGCGCCACAGGTTGATCTTGGTACGCGAGTTGGATGAGCGTTTGGGATTGAGTGCGCTCATTACCCGCAACATCATCGAGGACCGAGGCGAGATACGCGTACAATGATGCCGTTATTGAAGTCAAAAAGGACATTCGTGTGAACTTGTTCCGCAGACTATTCGGAAAAACAACGACACAAACCAAGCCGGAGAGAGTGACCGCCAGTCACGACAAGCTACAAGCGATGTTTGCAGAGCTTAACCTCATTGGTGCGCAGCTTCGGCCGACATTAGATACGGCCCCTCGAATAGAATCCAATCGCGCATGCGAGATTGCCATAGAGCTGTACGGAATCGGTGGGGCGTCGCTCTTGCAAAGCGCGCTCGATGCTGTCCAAGGACGCAGTGGTTATGAGGCCGCGCGCTGCTTGGAGATTCGCTGGTCCGGCCTCAAAAAGGACGGAGAAATAATCTGGCTCTGCTGACCTTGCCCGCGCGAAACGCACCCCCACCATGCGATCACGACACCCGGTTAGGGTACGACATGGCCTCCCTTGAAAATGTCCCCTCG
This sequence comes from uncultured Acidobacteriaceae bacterium, assembly GCA_963821995.1. GTDB lineage: Bacteria > Acidobacteriota > Terriglobia > Terriglobales > Acidobacteriaceae > Bog-257. The sequence continues at coordinate 657,449 of CAWGFZ010000002.1, forward strand.
ACGAAGACTCAGGTTCCTGCCGGAGTCAGGGCTGAAGACAAGGGTGAGTCGAGTACAACTTTGTGACCGAGAGCCTCAAGTCTTTTCACCAGGCGCTTGGTGGTACGTAGCTTGTGGCGTTGATCGAAGTAGTTCGGACCCAAGTCTGCGTAGACAGTTCCGCGCTGCAGCAGGTGATAGCCAGTCGTGAGAATGGTGTGCGCCACGGCAATGACGGCTCGCTTCATTCCGCGTGCTGCTGCCAGGCGACGAAACTGTGCCGCAAGATAAGTGTTCTTGGTTTTCGTCGCGGCCCAAGCGGCCTCGCAGAGAGCATGACGAGTTCAGCGGTTCCCCTTGCGGCTCTTCCCGCTCTGGCGTTTCCCAGCGCTCTCATGATTGCCTGGACAAACTCCGACCCAACTGGCTAGATGCGCCGCCGATGGAAAAGCCTGCATGTCGGGACCGATCTCAGCCACCAGCGTCCACGCAACCCTTTGTTTGATGCCGGGCATGCTCATCCATGCCTGCAGCGCTTTCTGGAAAGGCTGCATCTGCAGCTCGATCTCGGCCTCCAGCCGCGCAATCTTGTTCTGGCTGTAGCTCAACTCGTCCAGCATCTCGCCCAGCAAGAAGCGTTGGTGCGGCGGTAGGTAGCCGTCTAAGGCTAGTCCGTTGGGAGACCCCCCGGCCCTGCCGGGGAGGCAGTAAAAGTTTGACATTTTCGGGAGTGTGCTTCACCCCCGCCGCTGCTAAGGACCATCCCAAGAACTGGCACCTCGCAACGTGTCGGTTTTGACTTTCATCGGTTGCGATCAGGCCCCTTTGAGGGGCCAGCAACCGTAAAGCCTCCGGCTCTGCCGGAGGATACTTACTAGCAACGCGGGCAGCTCCCGGCGCAGTTGCATCTTCGCCATATCAGCTAACCGTTCCGGATTCGACTCTCCTTGCGCCAGAGCATGCAACATGGTGGTACCGCTGACACCCGGAACGTTCCTGGCTACCAAACCCAGCTTGATATTGCGAACGTCGCCACATAGCCGACATGAACTCATGCCTGCCCCCAGAGGCCTGACCGCCCTAACCCCAGTTCCGCCTTTACCCCTTCTTCTTCTCCGCCCACCGTGCCTTCATCAACGCCGACAGTCTCTTCCGGGCCGCAGGGCTCATAGGCTTGCGACCAGAGGCTTTCTTCTGGTGTGGTGCTGCCTTCTTTGGGGCAGCCTTGCCCTTCTGCTTTGCCCACCATGCTTTCTTAGCAGCAGCTATTCTGGCCCTTGCCGATGCACTCATGGTGCGACGCTTCGGTCCTCTGGCTTGCACACCCTTCCTTCCCGTCGGTGGACGGCCCCGCCTTGCTGGTTGTGAACCTAGCCCCACAAGAGCCGCAATTGCCCTTTCGATACGGCTAGCTTCTTGTCTAAGTTGTGCCACTACGCTTTCAATGTCCATGTGTATCCTTTTCGGAGAGATTATCGACATAGTGTAGCAGGCAGCCTGGCGAGATATTCAAGTTGCCTGCGTTCCAACCCGTGATGAGAATATTCCCCGCTACCCCTACTCCCGCCTCTTCTCTTCGAGTAACAGCTGCACCTCACCGGCCTCCACGCCCGACGCAGCCAAAGAAATTGAAGCTAGCGTACCTATGGTGGAGCTAATTTGGCGTGGTCGCCGGGACTAGCTTCATCCCGAGCTGCTCTGCCAAAGCGAGTCGATCCGCCCCAACCCAATTCTCGAGGATCCTGCCTCCGACGATGCGGTACGCGTTCGTATAGATGACTTCGACGTCTTTTCCAGTGACCGGCATCCCCCTGTAGGTGCCGCTATATTTCCCAGTCCAGGTCGACCTCACAGCCACGAGATCGCCTTCGGCAAGGATCAGATCAATGGTGATTTTACGGGGATTCAAAGCGGCGCACATAACGCATGACCCTTTCAAATCCGTGTAAGGGCCGCCCTGCAAAACGGTCTTGCCCTGCGGGGTATGGATTGGCCCCTTCGGATCATAAACTTCGTTCAGCGTTCGTATCCGGCAAATTCGCGAGCACTTTGATCCACACTCTATCGCCACGCATCATACGTTTCTCCCCACCTAAGGTCAGCACACAACCACATCTTACGGCGTGATCTCCCAGACCACGCCGCAGCCGAGGTTCTGATAGTAACTGCCAACAGTCAATCCTCCGGCTGTGGTTGTTTTGTAGACGTTCCCATCCGCGTCAAGGATCACTTGACCCCGAGGATAGGCACCGTCGCTACCGGCTGGAATCCTCGCGGGGAGCAAACTCTGCGCAGTCATGGGCATCGAAGACTGATTGTGCGGCCTGCTCAGGCGTTTGCGCTCCACTGTATTTGACCGAAACCGCCCAGCGACAGCGCCCGCAGATACAAGCAACCAAGTTTGCGCTTGGCGCCCGTTTAAAAACCAGTTGGCGTTCGCGTTTGGGTGTCTTCTTTGTCACACCCCACAGTTTACGCCCTCCGCGCAACCGTTTAATGCCCTGTGGAACGCATATTTCTCCGTGGAAGCCAAGAGGGGGCTGTGGAGGACAACGCGAGCAGCCCCTTTTTCATCAACGCACCTTTAGGACACTACCGCGTGGCTCGGGATGGATCTTCGACACTCTTTACACCTTAAGCGGCGGAGGCAGCGGCAGGGCTGGCCCGGAAGGCAAGTTGCTGCTGGACGCAAGCGGCAGTCTCTACGGCACCACCTTTCGCGAAGGCGCTTACGAAAAGGGTTCGGTTTTCAAGCTGACGCCTGGAAACAGCGGCTGGACCTACACGTCGCTGCACGATTTCACCGGTGGTAGCGATGGGGCTAATCCGTTGGACGGGCTGGTGATGGACTCCAGTGGAAATCTCTACGGCACGACCTATGCTGGCGGTAACACCGGATCTCGCTGCGACTCAGGCTTCAACTATCAATGTGGCGTGGTCTTCGAGATCGCGCCGTAGCGCTCCATGCGCCCTGTCTCGGATGCCCCGCTGACTCGACAGGAAAGTCGCAGCCGGGGTTTCTTATCTTCCGAGGCCTGGTTGTTGAGGCGCGTCTAATATCAGTCGCGCGCCAAAACCCGGACGACGTTCCTGATAGCTGATGTAATCGGGCGATAGCGCAAGATAATCCGAAAGTCGCATCTCCTGCCCGGATTACTTGTGCAATGGAGATTTTGCCCAACTGAGATTGGAGGCGTCTTGAACTTCCGGATCCGCCGACTATCCGTACACGATCCGGTCTCGACCTCTTCCTCGACTGACGGGAAGCAATGTGGGATAACTTGGTTGAAAGGCGGCGATTATGCAAGAGCGTACAACCAGAGTCAACGCATCGGAAGAGACGGCAATGGTTTGTTTTCGATTTCCACAGGAGACAAAGCAATGGAAATGATAGTCGATGAACACGTCAAAGCCGTTTTGGAGTTTATGCAGGAGCGGATACCGGCAAGCAAGCTGGTCGGCGTTGCCGAGACGATGCCGCGCATAGCCAAACTCCTGTGGGACAGATACCCACAGGAGTCGGTTGATGCGATGCAACTTCACGTCGATGCCTCTAGGCTTGGGCGTGAGTCACAATCAGTTGCCACCGAATCGCGCCTCGGTTCATCGAGTGCTGATGGTGGTTCTGCGGAGGCAGCGGATGGCTGTAAGTAGAAACAACCTCGTGTCCGCAGTGGGTGCAGCGATAGAGGCCGGAGAATGGGGTGGCAGTGCCAGGTTCGTGAATTATGTCAAAGGCGTTGCCATCCCGCGCTGTGAGGAACTGAGCGTACTTGTAAAGAGCCATATACGGGTCTGTACCTTTCCGTGGGCCATGCGGTGTCCCACTGCCAAAGTCACGGACAGGCCAGCTCGCGTAATGCTCGCTACATCGCGCGAGATGGGGCATCTGTACCAATCCGGTACAGGAGCGTTTTCAGGGCACACTTTCGCCCTTGACTTTGGCTGCAGGGTTTGCTACGGTGGGACTGCTCAAGTTCCACATCGTACATCTCCAAAGTCCGAATTTCTCAGGCCGCCTTGTCCAAGGGCGGCTTTTGAAATTCAGGGCAACTATAGCACAAAAAGCGAAGGTTTTGTACATACCTAGTGGTATAACGTCATCTTCCACAAAGGGTTGTGTGTAATTGTGGAAAACCCTTACTCGCCCAAAGCCTTGCGGAGCATCTCGCGTTCGATATGCGATTCCGAGACAACGGGCTTCGGTAGCAGCGCGCACAGCTCCTCAATACTCCATACGTGATCGGTGAGGCCAGCGGCCATGGCTGGCGTGATGCGGAGCGTCTGATGCACGCGGCAGAAGTTGTAATGCATAAAGTGCAGGGCCACGGCGTAGACGTGATTATCGAACTTCTTGGAGAAGCCGTTTGTTAGGCGAGTGAAGCGGCGCATGTGCATCCGCATGGTGAGGTTCTGACGTTCCACGTAAGACGTGCTTACGTGCTTTGGGTCGGGATTACCGCTCACAACTTTCATATCCGCTCCTATGCAGGTTGCAGGGCTATACCGCGATTCGTCGGGTGTCGGTGCGCCGTAGAGCTTGTGCAACATCGCGTAATCGGCATCCGCGCCAAAAGCATCTTCGATAGCGTTTGCGTAGTGGCGCAGCGCATCTGTAGTGATCTGCGGGCGTCCGATGATGCGCTCGGCGCAGTCGTGAATGAATTCCGTGGCCGCACCTTTGTCGCGGTCGCCAACGAAGTACGAAACGATCAGCTTGGTATCGGCGTCAATGCCGACCCACGTCCAGGCGTCGCCCCATCCTGCGATCTCTTGTTCGGGAGTGACGTTCTTTCTCTTCGCGCCGATGAATTGCCAGATTTCATCGCATTGCAGCCGATGGACGCGGACGCGGCGCACATTCTTATCGTGGTACTCGGCGCAGGCTTCGCCGATGTCGGCCAGCAGTTTTAGGATTGCGCATTTTGATACCCCAGTCATGCGGGAGATAGCGTTGATTCCGACACCTTCTACTAGGGCTGCAACAACTTGACATCGCTTTTCGGTCGCTAGGAGATTCATAGATTGACTTCCCCGGGCTGCGAATATATTGATATGTATACCAAAATACTTGTTGCGTGTCAACAATTATTTTGATATAAGAGTACCGGAGGCTTTTATGAATGCAGCGCAAAAGGTCATTCAGAAGTTTGGCGGTCAGTCGGCCCTCGCTGCCCTCATCGGCAAGGGACAAACGACCGTGCAGCATTGGGGTAAGACTGGGCGAATACCGGCAAAGTGGCAAGGTGAACTATTGAAATTGGCGGAAGCCCGGGGAATCGAATTGACAGCGGCTGAGTTTATCGAGAATCCAGCCTATCCGCCTGTTTACATGCCCGGGGACAAGCCGCGAATACCCGAGGCGAAATATTGGGGCGTCCTGCAATTGGGGGATGTCGAGCTGCCGGTCTATGTGCTCGACAACGGCACTCGCGTCATAAGTAGGACTGGTGCGACCGGGGTGCTGACTGAGCAACATGGGAAACCAAAGGGCGGGGGAAACATTGAGAGTTATCTCGGGGTCGAAGGCCTAAGAGATTATGTTCCTGCCGACCTGTCCGGGCTGGCAGTCGAGTTTGAAATCAAAGAGGTGGTCAATAAGCGCGTACAGGGGTATTCGGCAGAAACATTCTTGGAGATATGCCGCGCCTACGTCCGCGCACTGAGTGAGGGCGCACTACAAACTGACCGCCAGCGCGAGATCGCGGTTAAGGCCAGCATGTTCCTAGCAGGATGCGCGAAGGTTGGTTTGATCGCGCTAATTGACGAGGCAACTGGGTATCAGTACGACCGTGCCGTGGATGCGCTTCAGGTTAAGCTGAGGGCATTCTTGGCCGAAGAAATGCGCGATTGGGAGAAGACCTTCCCAGATGAGTTGTGGCAGGAATTTGGGCGTCTCACAAATTGGAAGGGCTCAGTAACTCAGCGTCCTAAATATTGGGGCCATCTTGTAACAGAACTCGTCTACAGCTACCTTGATGCGGATGTCTGCAAATGGCTAAAAGACAACAAGCCACAGCCGCAACATGGACGCAATTGGCACCAGTGGCTTAACGCTCAATATGGATTACGAAAACTCGTTCAGCACATCTATACACTGATCGGGGTTGCGAAGACCTGCCACAGCATGCGGGAATTGCGAGACAAGATGGCAGAGATGTACGGGAAGACGCCGGTACAGTTGACGATGTACCTGCCAGCACCGAAGCCTAGCGCCCCTCAGTAGCCTCTCGCACGACGCGGAAGGCGGCTTGGTTGGCATCCTCGCTTTCCTCCCACACCCGTATCAGCTTCGTGGTGGGACGGGAGCGGAACTGCCGTGCGGCTTCCCGAAGTGCGTCGGCTTCAACTTTCTTACTGGGGGGCAGGCGATCTGCCTCTTCTTCTAGGGACTCAGCGACGAAGTGATTTGCGGGGATAACACGGGGCGTGGTTTTCTTGCTCATGCCTCCAGTTTACGCCGTCCGCTTCGGCGTTCAACCCTGTGGAAATCCAAAACGAACCACTACCGAAGAGACCATCAAGATTGGGCCGCTAGGGATCCGATTCCTGCTTACCGGCGAAGATTCCAACGAAAGCGTCTCGGTGTTCGAGTTTTCCGTCCCGGCTGGGGAGAAGCTGGCGGCGCCGGCCCACAAGAACGATGCCTACGAAGAGATCCTTTACGGTATCGAGGGCGTTCTTACCTGGACGGTTGACGGCACCGCCATCGAGGTTGGTCCCGGACAGGCGCTGTGCATCCCCCGGGGCGCGGTGCATCGCTTCGATAATCTTGGCAACGAGGATGTGAAACAGCTCGCGGTCATATCCCCGGCGATCATGGGCCCGGCGTATTTCCGGGAAGCTGCTGAAGTAATCAACGCCGCGGCCGGCGGTCCGCCCGATCGCGCGAAAATGGTGGAGGTCTTCCGCCGTCATGGCATGACGCTGGCCGTGCCCCCGCCTGTTAAGTAGCGGCCCGGCTGGATGACAGTAGGACCCTATCGCAACATACGATCTCGCGATAGAATCCGCAATGGACCGGAGGAACTATGGCCACCCCTGCAAAACCAGCTGTGAACCCTATCGCCCTGAGACAAGGAGAAGGAGAGGCTCTTTGGTTCTTCGGCGCTCTGGCTATCGTTAAAGCCAGCGGTGAAACGACCGCCGGGCGCGTGACGGTGATTGAGCATCTGGCTCCGGAGGGCTCCGGACCGCCGATTCATGTTCATCACCGAGAAGATGAGTGGTTCTATGTCATCGAGGGGGAATTAACCTTCTGGGTTGGGGGCAGTATCATCAAGGCATCGACCGGGTCGTTCGTATATGGTCCGCGAGACATCCCGCACACCTTCACAGTCACGTCGCCACGAGCGCGTAGTCTTGTGGTCACCGAGCCTGCCGGGTTCGAAAGGTTCATGCGTGCGCTGAGCGAGCCAGCGGCGGCACACACGATTCCGCCGGCGAACGTTCCGCTGCCGGGCCGCGACCGAATCATGGCAGCCGCGGCAGAGTTCGGGCTCGAAATACTCGGCCCGCCAGGCATCCCTTCCTAGCCTGCCCCGACGGCGTTGGCAGATCAACCTGAGCCCCAAGTACCGCTTTATTTTGGAGCCCTCCGCCACCCCGTGGCTTCCACCACCGTTGTGCTTGAATCACGAGCACCTGGAACTTAGCTATCGCAGATAGCGAGTGATATCAGGCCAGGTCGTAACCTATCCCAAGTTTGCTGTTAGTCGCACCACTTACGACATGGCGATATTAACGATATTAACCAGCTAATCCTTCCTTTCGACGAGTTGCCCAGCACAGCGCCGTCCATGGTAACGAGGATTCAGCTTGGACGCACGAGGTGGGACGGCTCACTAGGAAGGTGAGACCGAAGATCAACTCGCTCGACGAGCCTGGAGAACCGCGAGCCAGCCAGCGAAGAACAGCAGGAATGGAGCTGTCGCAACGCCAGGGAAGTAGCCTCTGTGCGATAAGGCAAGGAACAAGTGCCCGACGCCATTACCCAGCTCCATGAGCGTCCAGAACCACACTAGTCCGCGAGCTACAGGCCAGTGTGAGCGCACAGGAACAGCCCAGCACCACAGGCCGAACGTAACAAGAGCGGCATTTGCGAACAGAAAACCTACTGCGAGATTGTGGCTGATTAGGCTGCTCACAAAACGAGCAGGCGGGAATACCGCATACAGGCGGGTCAGATACTCCTCGATGGAGTGTGCCCCCTGAGCCAGAATCAGGCACAGAAAAACAAGTCTTTCTCGGCCTCCAGAACATGTTCTTGGGCTCATAAGCACGTCCTTCGACGATGAGAATCAGCAACACGGAAGAATACAGTAGCGGGCACCGTCGCGGAGTTTGGTCTCCGGCAGTCACCCTAGGGTTAGGTTTCTCCTCGTCGCTATCAGGGAGATCATAGAAAAAACCCTGTCGTGCCGTGCGGATCATACTAGAACCAAACAACGGGTTATTCTTGTGCGTTCCCAAGCAAGTCGAGCGGGCTAATCACGGCTTCGGTGTTGTTTAGCTTAAGACGTTGAACATAGTAGGGCAACAAAAGGCGTACCAAGAATTCGCGAATTCACCTCCCTCCGCCACATAGTCTCGGCTGCGGAGAAATTCTGCTGCATTGCTCCTGAAGTAAGGGAAAAAGGCCGACTTTTCCGGTCGACGCGGGCGTCTTCACGACGTGCGCGCGACATGCTGCGAAGCTTGGCGAAGTCGGAGCTCACCGTTCAGCTCGGTTTAGTGCGCTCGTTCGCGACGGACCACATACCATTTCTTTCCCTCCCGCTTGAAGTGGAAGACGACTGTGTTGCGGGCATCCGGAATCTGCCGCGCACCTTTGATGAAATAGGAGATGGTCTCCGTACACGACCACTGCGCACTGTCGCCGCTGATGACGGGAGAACCTGAGCAGTCGTCGTTCAACCTGACCGAGGTAAGCCCCAGGAAGGTGGTCTTCATCGCGTCAGCCTGAGTTTGGGTCAACGAGGGCCACTCCAGCTGCAAGCCGTGGATATCCATAGAATCGTAGGCTCCCTTGAAGCGGGCCAGCGTTTCATTGATGCCTTGCGCGTCCTCGGGATCAGGATCGACGGCAATCGATGTCTTGCCGCTCGCGCTTCCGCCATTGCCTTTTGCCGTCAGCACGTACGTGGTTGCTTTCATGGGCGAAACATCCCTGCTGCCCTCCGAAGGGACCAAGCCAACCCCCGGCTCGATGCGGACCTCGGTCGCATTCTGCGTTATCCAGTTGAGCGTAGAGGCCTGCCCCGCCGTGATCTTTGGCTCCTTGGCCGTAAACGTGACGACAGACGGAGGTGAAGCTTTCAATTCAGCAACCAGATAAGTCTTGCCGGCGGTCTTGAGAGTTACATTCGTGGAAAATGGCTCATGCCCACTCAAGCTGGCCTCCACCAGGTGCTCCCCCGGAGTGACTTTCACTGGCAGGATGCCGTTGTTGTCCACGATGCCGGAAACCGCTTCGTCAACCCGGATTTCGGCCCCGGGATTGGACCTGATGATCAGGTACGCGACTGGAGGCGCCGCCGCCGCTTCGTTGGATTTTTCCAGCTTGAAGGAGAGCTGGTCTTGCTGCCTGGCGTGGATCTCGACATCCTGCTCGGCAGAATCCTTGTAGCCTGCTTTCTTGAGCTGTACTTTGTGAGCGCCCTCGTCCAGATCGAGACTTGTGAGGTTGCCACTGGCCGTAAATCCCTTGAGCTGCCCGTCTACAAGAATGTCGGCTCCGACGACGTTGCTGGTTACCGCCAGCTTTCCAGTTGCGATGGCCGGAGGCGCAGCCGGCGGAGGTGGCACGGCTTTCAACGCGGCAGTGAGGCCCCTCGACTCACCGCCTTTAACGACAATACTGGTTGAATAGGGCTGATAGTTTTGCAGATTCAGTTGCAGCAGGTGCTCGCCCGGTGCGATTGGCAGCAGCGCGGTTCCGTCTGTTCCTACCGAACTTGAAGGCTTGCCGTCAATCAGGATCTGTGCTCCCGCAGGAGCGTGGATCGTCAGGTGAGCAGGCGATGCGGCGCGGGCTGCAATGCGCCACCACGCCGCGAGCCCTGCTAGTACGAGAATCACCAGCAAGGCGCTGCCATACGCAAGAGATCTGTGCGCGCGCTTTCGAGCAGGTAATTCTCCCAGCACAGTGTCCGGTTTAGAGCTGGGAGGCGCGAGCCGTATGAGCTTTCCCCTCGAGGCAGAATCTGCCGTGATTGCAGACGGAGAGGACTGCGCATCGCGTCTGATACGTTGCAAATCGACTCGCAGGTCCTTCGCGGACTGATAGCGCAGATGTAGGTCCTTTTCCAGCGCCTTGATGACGACACTTTGCAGCTCCGGAGGCATTCCAGGATTCAGGCTGGTGACTGGCGAAGGAACTTTATGCAGGATAGCGTCGATAGTTCCGATAGAAGTATTGCCGGCGAATGGCAATCGGCCAGTCGCCATCTGATAAAGGACTGCGCCGAAGGAAAACAGATCGGTGCGGGCGTCTAGCGGCTCTCCTAGCGCCTGCTCCGGCGACATGTACGCTACGGTGCCCATGGCCGATCCGGGCATGGTGAGGTCTTCCCTGGCGACCAACTCGGCGGCCATTGTCGTGCCTGCCGCGGTTTCCATGGCTCCGCGATGTTCCGCGCCAAGCTTAGCCAAGCCGAAGTCCAGCAGCTTCAAGTAGCCGTGTGTGGTGACAAAGATGTTGGCCGGCTTGATGTCGCGATGAATGATTCCCTCGGCATGAGCTGCCTCGATTCCGGCAAGCACCTGACAGGCGAAGTCCAGCAACTCATCCAGCGGCATAACTTTGTGAAGGATCCAGTCCTTCAGCGTCATGCCCTTCAGCAGCTCCATCGCCATGAAGCGCTGGCCGTCAAACTCGTCGATCTCATAGATCGTGCAGATGTTGGGATGATTGAGGGCCGATGCCGCGCGCGCCTCACGTTCGAAACGCGCCAGTGCCACATGATCACGCGAATAATGGCTGCTCAGAAACTTAAGAGCTACCTTGCGGCCAAGCTTCAAGTCTTCGGCCGCGTACACTACCCCCATTCCTCCGGAGCCTAGCTTTTCCAGGAGGCGGTAGTGCGAAATGGTATCGCCTAGCATGCGATCATCCGTTGCGCGAATGTTAGCCGTGGTTCTGCGAGCGGTCAATAGTGGCAGCTGGCATCGACGGTGCGGCTTGGCGTCCCGGAATTACAGGCGCGTGGAGCTATCGGCTGGCTCTAAATGGGGTGCCGCGAGAGAATAATGACACACCTTTAAGCCATCACCTAAAAATGCTATTTACAGCGAGAGAATTCGGATTCACAATCGGCGAAATTTCACCGGTAGTCTTCTAGAATTCGGGCGGATAATCTGGCTGCCATCCTGCGGCACTCGCTCTGCCATTTATTTGCCGACAGTTTTCTTTAACGAGCCTCGCGCCGTGGGGATGATCGAGCGAGAGAGCTGTTCCACTCGTTTCTTCAAAGGTATATTATCCAAAACCGGGAGTAGTTTTGGATAAGCGGAAAACAAGAAATAGCTTGCTTCCAATTGCCGAAAAAGGCACAATGCACAACCGCTGCAATATCCGAGATCACGTTCTTAGCTGTCGAGCGGTCGTCCACTTCGACCCCGTTTTCGATCAGTTCACCTTGGGCACGCTCCGTCGGCTGGCGTGGCTTAGGTTCGGTGTGCAGCCTTCCCAAATCTTGGTAGATCGAGGACGAAGGCCATGATGTCTTTCCGGACGGTCGTTACCGCGATTCTTAGTGTGGCGGTTTTATTTTCGTGCGAGGCGTTGAACGCCCAGGACGCGGCCAGTATCCAGCAGAAGCTCGTAGCGCAGTACCCGCTCACGAAAGCTACCGCCGACAGAAGCGACATTGTGACGGCGGGAGCGGTGTTGGTGCTGGAGAAAGACAATCTGCTGATGTACACCACGACGACGAGCGTCGAGCCGCAGAACACTTACAAAAATGGAAAGATCTCCCAGGGTGTCTTTAACGCGGCGAGGAAGTGTAGGTTCTGTGCGTTTGTGCCAGGAGTCTCATCCGTAGCAGCGACGGTGCCTAATGTGGATCAGCGGACCTTCGTCACTGGCGAGAAGTTCTGGGTGACCGGGATCGAAGCCCAGGACGACGGTATTGTCTTTAAGCTGTTGAGCGATCCTTTCAACGACGTCCGTTATTATGCGATGCTCAAGTTTCCGTTCCCGAAAGGCTCGGTGCCATCGGCCGATGCGTTCATGAGCACGGTTGCCGAAGTGATCAAGGTTGCGCCGTCGGACGATTCCGGTGGCTCGGGCGGCGATGCAAAGCAGCCATCCGGCTCGGGCGGCGCGGCAAAGCAGGCGGCTGGACCGGCTGCGCCAGCCGACCAGCAACCGGCGATGGCGCCACTCGCGCCACCACCCCCTCCGCCCGACGCTCCCCCGGCAGCGCCTAAGACCATTGAAAAGGGACAGACCAAAGACGTGGTGGTGGCCATTTTGGGTCAGCCCTCGAAGGTCATCAAGCTGGGCACTAAGGAGATCGATGTTTACCCCGACATCAAAGTGACGTTTATCAACAACAAGGTTACCGATGTTCAGTAGACCTATGTTTTCGTTGCAGTGTAACGGAGCAGGAAGAACAGGAGATTGCTTTGTACAACTCATGGAGTCACACAGTTAAATCGGTTCGGTATCCGGCAGTAGTACTGGTGGTTTTGATCGGTGTCTACTTCGCTTGGGCTGGCGACAAGAAGTCGGCGCCGGCGGCATCTCACCCGGCGGCATCTCACCCGGCGGCAAGCGCCGGTCGTCCATCGGGAGGAGCGTCGCACGGTCCCGGCACCGGCGGCGCATCGCACGGTCCCACCACCAGCGGGTCACATGGTCCAACGACGAGCGGCGCATCCCATGGTCCGACGACCAGCAGCCCTCATGGCGCCACGACGGCAAGCCATGGCGTGACGACCAGCAGCCCTCACGGCGCGACGACGGCAAGCCGTGGCGTGACCACCAGCAGCCCTCACGGTGCCACGACGGCGAGTCATGGCGCGACGACTGCGGGTGGTCACGGAGCGACAACCGCAGGTGGAGCGCATGGCGCTTCGGCCTCAGCTACTAATCGCGGCGCTGGGAACGCCGGTGCAAGTCGCGGCAACGCAAATGCTTCGCACGCCGGTGCAAATCGCGTCAACGCAAATGCTCCGCACGCCGGCGCAGCCGCTCCCAGGGGTGGTCACGAGATGCATGCAGCCAACGGCAGCTCGGTGCGCACCCGCGCCAATGGCCAGCGCAGCGATGTCCACGATGCCAAGCGAAATATGGACATCCATCATGGCCTGAATGGAAGCCGAGAGGTCTCGGTGCGGCGCGCCGACGGTTCACGCGTGGTGGCCATGCGTGGCGGGCATGGATATGTCGAGCGCGGCTATCATTATCGCGGCCATGATTTCGCGCGCCGCAGCTACTATTATCACGGCCGTGCCTACAACGCTTATTATCGCGGCTATTACTACCGTGGCTATCCGGTCAACGTATATGCGCCGGCTTACTATTGGGGCCCGGCATACTACGGATGGGCTTACAATCCGTGGCCTGCACCCATTGTCTATGCGGGCTGGGGATGGGGTGGAGCGCCGTGGTATGGGTACTACGGCGCGTGGTGGACGCCGTATCCTGTCTATGCCAGCGCTTCCTTCTGGCTGACCGATTACCTGATTTCGCAATCTCTGGCCCAGGCCTATCAGGCGCAGGCTGATGCCAACGCCCAAGCCGCCGGCGCGGCGGCTGCGCAACAGGCTGCCATGTCGCCCGAGGTGAAGGCGATGGTCGCCGACGAAGTGAAGCGGCAGATCGCATTGGAAAACCAGGAAGCGCAGCAAACGGCTGCGAAGCAGGATGTCGATCCCGCTTCCAGCAGCATTGCCCGGATGCTGAGTGACAATCAGACGCACGTATTCATTGCCGGCAGCAATCTGGACGTGACGGATTCCAGCGGTGCCGAATGTGGGATCAGTCAGGGCGATGTGCTGGAAGTGAACTCGGCGCCGCCGGCCGACGCCAGCGCCGCCACCGCGACTGTCTTGTGCAGCAAGGGAGGAAACGAATGTCATAAGGCAGCCCAGGTCTCAGTGGCCTTCGCCGATTTGCAGGAGATGCAGAACCACATGCGCCAGACCATCGACCAGGGCATGGGCGATCTGCAATCCAAGCAGGGACAAGGCGGACTGCCCACTGCGCCGCCGTCGGCACAGGCTAAGCCCACGCAATCGGACTTCGTCGCCTCTGCCCCTCCTCCGGAGCAGAACGTCGCCGATACCATCAAGCAGGAGTCGCAGCAGGCCGACCAGGCCGAAACCGAAGTGGCCCAGGAGGTGGCTCCGGGCGCGCCGGGTGCAGCCACGGCAGCGGCTTCCGCTTCTTCGGCGGCGCCGGTCACGGTGTCGCAGGGACAGACGGTCGATCAGGTCACCGCAGCACTTGGGCAGCCCAAGAACATTGTCGATCTGGGTACGAAAAAGATTTACGTTTACCCCGACATGAAAGTCACCTTCAAACAGGGGAAGGTCAGCGATGTCCAGTAGCTGAGCTGGCGAGAATGATCCGCGATGATCTTTGCGTCGGTGAGTCTCCGGCATCCAAATCTGCTGCGAACTAAGCCGTGGCTCGGAGGCCGGCAAGAAAGCCAAGTAACGGAGCTAGGCGCGATGCAAACCGGGCGCAGATGCGCCAGAGGGATGAAGCTAAGCAATCCAACTGCTCAGCGGGGTTCCACGCTTGCCCAATCACCCTCAGAAATCGTCGCGTGTAAGTCCCTGATTACGTGTTGTGGGCGAGTCGAAGATTGACTTGCCCACAGACACTAGATATCGGGCAAGATGCGCGGGGGCGCAATCCAAGAAATTCGCGGCGAAAGGCTATCGCCACACACAGCCGGATGGCAGACGGTCGGAGCTTACCTTGCCCGTCGGATCTGTTCGGGACTTCACGAAGGAGAAGGATGCGTGGCGCGAAGTGGATCGGCTTGGCCTGCATGTTCGCATCAATGACGAATCCGCAGACACGCGCATCCGGTTTAGCGCTCTTGCCGAGCATTACCTCAAGGCCGACTTCGGGACGGACGCGATTCGCCCGAAGTCCGTTAACACCATTCCGATCGTCGGGCACTATGTCCGCGACTACCTGTGCTACCGCTGGGGAGCGGAAATAGCTGAGGACATAAAGCCGCTTGAGCTGCAACGCTGGCTCAAGTCGCTACACGACGGTAACGATAAGGGCCTGGCATGGACAACGATCTCAAAGATCCGGGGCATCATGCTTCGGGTCTACAAGGTCGGCATCCTGCACGGGCTGGTCAGGGTGAATCCGGTCGAGCATGTCGAGACCCGGTCGAAGACCAACTACCGGGCCATCGTCATCACTCCGGCCCAGACCTTCGCCATCCTCAAATCCCTTACCAACGCGTTGCACTTCGCGCTGGTGCTGACCTGCGCTGCTACGGCTCTGCGGGCATCGGAGATTCTGTCGCTGCGCTGGGATGACATCCTAAGGGGCGAGAGCAAAATCCGCGTATCGAAGCGGTGGCCGAAGGGAGCGGACCGGGAAACGAAGACGGATGCGTCGGACGGCTATGTTCCACTCCATCCGATACTAGCCCACCATCTGCGGGAATGGCATGAACATACCCCTTATGCGAAGGGAACGGATTTTGTGTTCCCGTCGTTTCGCGAAAGCGGGAAGAAGCCCCTGTACGCTTCGTCATTCGTTGCTGACTACTTGCGGCCGGCGGCAATCAAGGCCGGGGTCACCATCGCAGACGGCCAGCGGTTCGGCCTTCACAATCTCCGCCACTCCTTGAGCAACTGGCTGGTGAACAAGGCGAAGGTCGAACCGAAAACGGTGCAGGGGATTCTCCGGCACTCGAAAATCCAGGCCACGCTCGACCTTTACACGCAAGAGGACAGCGATGAAGCACGGGCGGCTCAAGGGCAATTCCTTGGGGCGCTCATGACTTCAGCTGCGGTTCAGTGATTTGTGGATCGGATTGTGGATCGGGATTCTCAAACCATCATTCCATAAATCCTTTGGAATGATGGCGGGGTCGACGGGACTCGAACCCGCGGCCTCTGCCGTGACAGGGCAGCGAAGTCTCCATGCCACTTTGGCAGGTATCTGAAAATACGGGAGTTGTCTAGTAAATAGCTACTCATGAAGAAGTTATAAGCTTGTGCATAAAATGCGGATAGTACCCTAAAAGTACTGGAAAACACCAAAAAACCGTCTCTTGTGGAGCCCAGGGAGCCCATGAAATTGCCGCGATAGGGTGTTGCCATGGCTACTGCTTGTGGGCTCCAAGTGGAAGTGATTCAGGAGGGAATCTGGCGGGGTGGACGGGACTCGAACCCGCGGCCTTCGCCGTGACAGGGCGACGTGATAACCAGCTTCACCACCACCCCCGCAATGCGTATGGTAAATGCTTCTGCTTCCACTGGTCAACGGCTGTTGCTTCCGGGAGTTGTTCTTCGGGAAATTCAAATGCGCGATTACCTTTGATCCGGGCCTTTCAATGGAAACTACGCTGGAGAATGCCGATGCCTGATGGCCGTCTGCAAATGGGGAGCGTCACAGCCCCCCTTCGCTTTTACTGTCGGGCTTCGATTCGAAGATCTCGCCGCAGCCCTGTCATCGGAGATGATCGAAGTCGACGCGGCGGATGTCGGCCGGCTGGTGAACGAAGCCGCAGTGTGGACAGGTCCAGGGTGGGAACGGGCGGGAGTGTTGCTACGGCGGTGTGGCATCACCGATTCTACTTTTTGGGCGGGCGAAGGCCAGGTAGCCGGACGTCAATGTGGAGATCAGACTTCCGGAATCGCACGCGTTTCAGTTCGGCGATCTTTGCCATCAATTCTCTGATCAGCTCTGCCTGTTCGACCAGCCTTCGCTGGGTACCAGCCGGATCGCCCTCTGTCTCAATCGCAGCGATGTAATCACGAGCCCACTCGGCAAACTGTTGATGCGCTCGGCGAGTGAGCGACGTTGCACTATCAAGAGGATTCGGGACTGCGCAGCCGAAATGAAGAGGCTTGAGAGCACGGCGCTACACCCGAGCCAAGCGTGACGCCGTACTTCCGGACGCTAGGAAGGCGGCTCGCACTTGCCTTGCAATCCTACCCCGCATGAAGCCGGGGATTGCTTCGGGCCAGCCCGAGTGCGTCCCATTGTTGATTTCCCCGATATCCACGTATTTGCTTGACTTTCCTTTTTGCACGAGGCAAGCTGTTTCGCATCCCACAGGATCATTGTTTAAGAATCCGTTGCGCTCCCGCTTTAATCCTGGGCACAATTTTCCA
Source organism: uncultured Acidobacteriaceae bacterium (assembly GCA_963821995.1). Lineage (GTDB taxonomy): Bacteria > Acidobacteriota > Terriglobia > Terriglobales > Acidobacteriaceae > Bog-257. Next base: position 674,753 of record CAWGFZ010000002.1, read on the forward strand.
GGTGTGGTACTCCCTGGCCGACTCATGACGTTGTTTCTTCTCCGGCCCTAGCGCGGGTCATTGCAGCATTTCCGTTCGGGATTCCCAGGACTCAAATCTTCGTAAACAGCGGTGCATCTGGCCTTCGATGCTTCGCGTGAGGCGCCCCTCTGGGCCTGAATGCAGGCTGTTCTGCGGCGGCGCGTCGCACACACTTCAACATTCGAAAGGGAACGCCAAATGGCAATCGCAAGAGACCTTCGGCATGAACGGGGTTAGTGTCGCGCTGGCGCTGGCATTCGTGTTTGTGCTGATGGTCCTCGCAAGCCCGGCGTCGCAGGCGCAAACGTTCCAGATACTTCACAACTTCACCGGCGGGGCGGACGGAGCAAACCCCCACTCGGGCCTCACTATAGATCAGGCAGGAAATCTCTATGGCACGGTCCCATTTGCGCCAGCTTCGACCTTTACCACTTTCGATGCCCCGGGCGCAGGCACGGACGCGTATGAAGGAACAGCGCCCTTCTACATCAACACGGCGGGCGATGTGACCGGAACCTACTCGACGACCGGCAACGTGGCCCACGGTTTCCTGCGCACAGCCAACGGCACGATAACTGAATTCGACGCTCCGGGTGCCGGTACTGGGAACGATCAAGGGACCTTTGCCATTAGTCTCAACTCGGCTGACACAGTGGCGGGATACTATGCCGACTCCAACAACGTCTACCACGGCTTCGTCCGTGCTGCGAGTGGTTCAATTACTACTTTCGATGTTCCAGGTGCGAACATGACCGGGCACGCGGGAACCGTCGCAATTGGCATTGATGCGGCAGGTGACATCACCGGGGCATACAGGGATAGCAACCTCGCCTACCATGCGTTTGTGAGAGCTCCAAGCGGCGGGATAACGACGTTCGATGCTCCAGGTGCGGGCACGGGCTACGGTCAGGGAACCAAGGCCGTAAGCATCAACACGGCCGGGATGATCGCCGGGTCGTTCCAGGACGAAAACTATGTTTATCACGGGTATATCCGGGCTGCTAACGGAACGATAACTACCTTTGATGTGCCCGGCAGCGGGTGTCCGGGAAATCCGCCGCCTTCTGCGTCGAAGGGAGCCGCACCTAGCGGGGGATCGGGATTCGGGTCTGGCACCGAAGCCATCAGTATCGATGATGCGGGGGACGTTGCCGGAAACTACACAGATCCGAACTGTGTCCGTCACGGCTTTGTACGCACTGCGAATGGCGTCATAACTCCGTTTGATGCGCCGGGTGCGGGTACCGGTGCGGGCATGATCCAAGGTACCGGCGGCTTCAGCATCAACGCCTCGGCAGTAGTTGCCGGAACGTACGCTGATGCAAACGCAGTTGTACACGGCTTCCTGCGTGCGACAAACGGGACGATTGCCAGCTTGGACGCTCCCGGCGCAGGTACGGGGATGTTCCAGGGGACGGTTGGTTTCGGCATCAACACGGCCGGAGAAATCACAGGAACCTACTTGGACGCCAGCAGCGTGGGTCACGGGTATGTGCTCACGCCTTCTACTGTGGGATATGGTGCTGTCTACAAGCTGACCCATAGAGGTTCTGGTTGGACGATCAACCCAGTGTACACATTCAGCAACGCAAGTAACGGAGCTAATCCAGAAGCGGGGGTAATCGTAGGTCCCAACGGCAGCCTTTACGGTACAACGATATACGGCGGCACCAGCGGAAGCGGCACGGTCTTCAATCTGCGACCCTCAGCCACGGCCTGCGTAGCGGTCCTCTGCCCTTGGCAAGAAACCGTCCTTTACTCCTTCTTGAATGGCGGCGACGGGGCTTATCCCGGATATGGCAATCTCATCTTCCAGGCAGGTGATATCTACGGCAGCACGGCTGGAGGTGGTAATTCTGGTTTGGGTACAGTTTACGAATTAATGCCTTCAGGTGACGGCTGGACGGAGAGCGTTCTGCACAGCTTCTCTGGCAGCGATGGAGCGACTCCTTTTAGCGGCGTGCTGTTCGACAGTTCTGGCAATCTCTATGGCACCACAACAGCGGGCGGAACAGGAAACGCAGGGACGGTTTTCAAGATGACGTACTCATCAGGATCTGGCTGGACTGAGAGTGTTCTCTATAGCTTTCTGAATGGGAATGATGGCGGCTATCCCACCGCCGGCCTGACACTTGGTTCGTCGGGCGTGCTCTACGGCGCCACCAGCAACGGCGGCTCCGGTGGTGGCGGTACGGTTTTCAAGCTCACACCGTCCGGCGGCAGCTGGACCTATTCTCTGATTTACAGCTTTGCCGGTGGCGCCGATTGTGGGCCCTGGGGCGCTCTCGCTCCGGACATGGCGGGTAATCTTTATGGCACGACATTGTGCGACGGGGCAAACAATTTCGGCAGCATTTTCAAACTGACGCAATCAGGCAGCGGTTGGACGTACTCCTCGATACATGCCTTTACCGGCGGCACCGGTGGAGCATTTCCATATGGAAATGCGGTATTTGACAGCAGCGGCAACCTCTACGGCACGGCCTCGGCCGGCGGCGCAGATGGTTACGGTGTCGCGTGGGAGATCACGCCGTAGGGCCGATGCCGCTGATCGGCCACCTCTATAGCATTACTAGCGAGCGCAAACTGTTTTACTCATGGGCCCCGACCCGCAATTCATCGGGCGGCAAGCAGCAGCCGAGCGCTGCCCTTCTTCAATACCCCTGCTCCGGACCGATTACGTCCCACTCAGAGCAGCATCCAATCAGCGGAGTATTTGACGAAGCATGGTTCACCCACAATGGGACTGGCGTGAACATAGGCTGGAACTGATCGTTCCGGAACTGCCCGAAAGCTACAAAACCTCGGTCCGGATGCGGCGGCTGATCACCAGGAACGCCGGGCGCAGTGGAATGCACGCAGTTTATGCATCCGTCTGGGTTCCCGTTGAAGAGCAATGTGACGCCCATCACCGACATCGGAACTGATCAGTGCGTACAACGATTGACGTTCAGGGGCCGCGTGGCCATCCGCTCGATGAGAGCCCATTGTCATCTGCCGCGGGGCCTCTGACACCCTTTTTTCTCCTCTCCTGCTTCGATCTATTGCGTCCCGTCGTTGAGGGTGCTAATGCATCGTGGACACTACTTGGATTTCACTTCAGGAAAGCTGCTTACCTGCACACCGCAAGTAGCCAGAAAAAACGGCAGTGGTGCTTTAGTGTGGAGATGAGGCAGTTTTACGTTTGTGGCCCTCCATCAGAACCGACGATTTTGCCGCTTCAATATTGGCACGCGCTGGCGCGCAATTTTGTCAATGCGAATGCGGAGAGTATCTTTCACACGCCCTTATCCGTCGGGAATTTCGGAAACTCACGGATGCCCAGAAGCAGCTCAAGAGCAAACTCCCGCTCTTATCAATGCTGGCAGACCCGCTCGGTGTACTCCGCATGTGGGACTTCACTGCTGAATCGGATGCCGAATAGAACAGGGGAGGCATCCTTGTTCTGATCTCTTGGTGCCGAGGACGCTAGTCCCCAGCTTCTATTTTCTCGAAAGCAGGCGACATTCGTCCTCGGTCTCCAGGCATATTCTCATTCTCGCATTCAGCAGGGCAGTGAATCCGCGATGAATCCGGCGGTTTCCCTGCCGCGCGCGAACAGGTCGGGTAGTCAGGGGCAAGGCTTCTGATTACCCGTTGTTCGACGGCTATATCAACCCACCCATCTCGCATAACCCGTCTGACCAGAGTCGAATTCTCACTAACTCTCTGACGAGACAAAGGAGCCCTTGACCCATGCCCACCGATACGCCCAAAGCATCAAAATATCCCCTTCTGGAAACCATTCTCGCCCATAAGGGCCTGCCACTCAGAGCCCTCTACACACTACACCACGTCGCCGAAATTTTCGGCGTGTCGATTCGCGCCATCCAAGATCGGGTGAAGCGCGGATACCTGAAGTCCCGTGACCTTCCGGGCCGCGCGAAGTTCTTGTCGATTGATCTTGAAGCCTTCTTGGAAAACAGCCTGCAAAAGGCATCTCGGGCTTCGTAGTTTTTCGTTGTAGCGCGCTGCTTCCTCGCCACTCTTCATCACCTGTCACCCAACTACGCCTACCCTCACGGTTCTGAGCACTTTACCTACAAATATATCAGCGAAACAGATGTGGCTTCACTAGGAGAAAACAATAGATGTCTTCATGTTCTGTCGTGATTGGCAGTGAAACTGCTGCCCAGCTTCAGCTTCCTTCGCCTTTCGTCGTTAGCTCCCGCCCAAAGCTGCTTACAGTCCAAGACTTGCTGGAGGCAGTCAAAACTTTGGCGTTGAAAAAAGAAAAGACTTCGATGTACGGCACAGTGGCGATTCGCTTCTCGGAAGTCGCTAATGTTCCCGTGACTAACTTGCCGATAGAAAAACTATTTGACACCGACTCGTTTGCCGAGTGGTTGCGGCATCGGCGTTACTCAATCAAGTCCGTTCGGTCTTACTGTCATCATGCACGGCAGCTGCTCCGTCATGCAGGCAAGTTCGGCTGGTTATCCGGCGACACTGCAATTGTCGATTCCTGGAAGCCGGTCGTCGCTGCCTTGAAGAAGGCACCCGTCCCGAGCAGCCTGGTGCGGTTCGCAATGGTCAATGGAAAACAACCGGCCAATTTCTCTGACGCGGATCTTCAGAGCTGGGGCGAGACAATGATCCGCCGCGGTCGCCAGTACAAAACCGTGCGGATGGCAAAAAGCTGGTTTCGCAAGACAATTGTGGATGCCGGCCTCGAGCGCCTGTTTCCAAAGCTGAACCTGCACCCTCAGCCAAGCTATTACGGCATCAAAATCTCTGACATGCCTGAGCCGCTGCGAGGCGAGGTGTTGGAACTGCTGCATTGGAAACAAGCCCGGTTTGCTAAAGGACGCCCCCAACGCGGTCGTCTTCGCCCCGTAAGCGCCAGACTTCTGGAAAGATGCATCTGCCGTCTCTACGGGTTCGCCAAGAATGTCTCTGGCAACAGCAACATCGGCGGGTTGATGGATCTGCTGACTGCGGACATCATGGAAGCCTTCGTTGACTGGTCGCTCAATCATCGGAAGGTTTCCTCCGAATCACTGCGCAAGCTCGCGATGTTGTATTCGGGAGTTCGGTATCATCCGAAGTACAAGGATCGCGACTGGAAGTGGTTTGGCGAGCTGTTCGCCGAGCTACCCGAGGACCCGGAGTCCGAACGCAAACAACGAAAGGCGCAAAAATGCCTGGCCTACGACCAGCTCTGCGCAGTGCCCGAACGCTTGAAGGAAATCCGGGAGCGCACGTCCAAGAAGTCGGTCCGGACTTCCTGGCTTGTGCATGACGAATTACTGGTCAGGTTCTTGCTCACGCTTGCCTGGCGCCAGCGCAATATACGCGAGTGTCGGCTCGGCATGCCCCAAGCCGATAACTTGTTCTATGCCGAGCTGCCCACCATGACTCACGTTGCAAGGGAGGAATGGGTAGTCCGGGCATTGCAGGATGGCTCACAGCAACAATTCTGGCAATTTTGGTTCCGCGAGGACGAAGCTAAGATCGGCAGGCAGGTGCGCGGTATCCTCCCACGGTCGCTTGTACCATTGCTCGAAGAGTACTTACGCGACCATCGTCCACAATTAGTCCGCAGTGGGACGCCAACACTGTTTGTAAATCGCGACGGTAGTCCGCTCGACCATCAAACCACCAGCAGTCGCCCCGATCCGAAAGTTCCTAACTGTAAATCTCCTTCTTGGATGAAGGCTAATTTACTCGCCGTCTCGTGAGCTCTGACTCCCAGCGTGTTCCTTCGCTCGCGAGCAGTCCCTTGGTCAAACTGAGCATCCTTACGGTCCAGCCCGAGGTAATAAAAGTCTAGTTGTCGGACGAACGATTGTTCCTTCGTGTCGGTGGCCCAGATTCCCCAGAACGTTTGGGTGTGATCGGGAGCGTCATCGAAGAATCCAGGGCTGGTCACTACAGGTTTCGCGGCAAAGATATCGATGCGCCACTCTTGTGGCCGTAGGATCAGCTTGATCCCGTCAAAAGGCCGACGGACGTTTAGGTCGCGTATCGAAACAAGGCTGCCGTCGCCGTGGTTAAGGTTTTGGCGGCCGACGCGGACCTCGATTGGAAGCTTGTCCTGTTGCGTTGACGATCTCAGTTCGAGAAACAGTTGGCTGACGTCAAGTTTGTCCTCATCGATCGCGGGCCTGGGGCCCCCATTGCGACCGAACTCAAGACCACTCTGGAGTTCCGCAAAGATACGAACCGATGGACCAAGGTGAAAGTCCCCGTGGCTAATTAGTCGGTTGAGGTAGTAGCCGTTGCGATCCTGTGGTCCGCTGCCCCAGTTGTAGTTGCGGTAGACCTCATACGAACCACGTAATTCTGCACCGAAGGAGACGTACCAGAAAGGCCGTCCAAGCCCGTTGCACTTGAGTGGGTCCCAAAAGTCGTCACGCCCGCTCGCGTGGCGACACAAACCGCTCCAGTCCTCCTCACTGCGATCCAGTTGATAAACCGGCCTTGAGTTTTCCGCCGTAGCCGGCGGACTATAGTATTCGTCACTTCCGAAATTTGCGCACCGGTAGACTGCGCCCAAGTGGTCGTGGCTGCTGCACTTACTGCAAGTGCAGCAGCCAGACAGAAACGAGTTCGACGGGCTTTTTTTCTCACCAGCAATCAGCCGAAGCGAAAAATGAACTTGCGTTAAGGGCGGGCTCTCAATCGATAAGCCGTCCTCCCCTTATTTGTGGGGATGCGATGGCGGCGTCCATCGTTTGAACGCGTCGGGCTATTTCTTCGCGTACACGGCGGAGATTTGACCGACGAGCTTGGCCCAATCCATATCCATGGCTTCATAAACGGGGCCGGCTTCTGGCACGAGATTGTCTTTGAGAATCTCCACCATCAACGTGCAATAGTCCGACACCACTACGCCGGCTTGGACCATTCGCAAAATCCCGGCTTGGTGCTTGGTCTCGCCGAAAGTTCCGCATGCGTCCACGGGTACATACGAGTCGAACCCCTTGCTGACGGCGGTCATGGCGGGGAGAGCTGCGCACACTTCCAGAGAGAGGCCGGCGAAGATGAGCTTCTTTCGGCCTGTCGCCTCGATGGCGCGCGAGACGCGCGCATCGTCGTAGGCGTTGACCGAAGACCGGTCGATGATCTCCACGCCCGGCAAAGCCTCCACAAGCTCGGGGATGGTCGGTCCCCACATACTGTCGCGCGCTGTCGTGGTCACGACGATCGGCAATTTTAGAGCCTTCGCCGCTTTCGCCAGTGCCACGACGTTGTGCTTGAGCATACCGATCGAATAATCGCGAACGCCACTCATCAGGCCGATCTGATGATCGACGAGGATGACAGCGGCGTTTTGCGAAGTGAGGGGGTCGTAGGGGCGTACTTGATTCATATTGCAATCTCCTTTTGCCGTTGATGTCGGTTTGAGTCAGCCAAAAACCGATTGACCATTTACTTAACGTTACGTTACGTTTTACATTAACTCACGCCAGCGGAGATGTCAATTGACTTTACGTTCCGTTCTATTAAAACTTGCTTTCATGAAGAAAAACGTGCGCCGCCCTCCACGGAAAGGGCGGCCACCAAGCGAAAGGGCAACGTCGCATGCCGTTATCATGGATGCGGTCTACAGCCTGCTTCAGCAAAAGTCCGTCCGCGACTTGACCATGGAAGAGGTTGCCAAGCGGGCCAAGGTCGGCAAGCCCACCCTTTATAAATGGTGGCCGACCAAGGCGACCTTGGTGCTGGCCATGCTCTGCGAGCGAATGGCCCCCAACCTCGAGAAGCCATCGGACCTGACTGCGGAAGAGTCTCTGCAGTTTCGAGTGCGGAGCTTGATCGATGCGTTCAGCGGGCCGTTCGGCAAGATCGTCGCCGGGCTTATCGCCGAGGGCCAGAGCGAGCCGGCTATACGTCAGGCGTTCTTCGACCGATGGGTTAGTCCTCGGCGGACCGCTACCATCGCCGATCTGCAGCGGGGCAAGAATGCAGGCGAATTGCGATCAGATACAGAACCTGACCTGCTGAACGACGCGATCTTTGGCGCGATCTATTATCGCTTCTTATTGGGCTCGGGCTCGTTTACCAGACGGTTCGGCGAAGAATTGGTCGACCAGGTCATCCGTGGGCATCGCTCGGGAAATGCCAGAAGTTGATGGAAAGCGAGAGTGCGCGCTTCCAGATAAGCCTTGTCGATGGCCGGCTATTCAGCAATGTGCCACACCATCTACCGGCTTGGATGTACCCACGCCATGTTTCTCCGCCTTGGCGCGCTTGGGCTTCTCCTGCTTAATATTTGCCGCTTCTTCACTTCGTCTCAAAATCGGTGGAGACGCTGAGTGTCTTCCAAATTCGTGCTTCCTCTAATCGCGCAAGATCATTCTTCTCCGCGGCGGCGTACGCATCGCTGCCGAGTAAGAGTCGCAACGGAGGGTTCCGTTCTTGCGTCAACTGGACGATCGCCTGAGCTGCCTTTTTGGGATCACCAGGCTGCTTGCCGTTGTAGTTCCGCTGAAATCTTGCGGTAGCTCCAACCGTCGAATCGTATTCAGGATGACCTTCGCTAAGTTGGGTGGAACTGCCCGCGAAGTCTGTGCGAAAGCCACCGGGTTCAACGATGGTGACCTTGATGCCGAGCGGTGCCACTTCGCGCGAAAGCACCTCGGAGAGGCCTTCGACACCCCACTTCGCCGCCGAATAAGGCCCACGTCCCGGAGGGCCAATCCTTCCGCCCACCGATGAAAACTGAATGAACTGGCCAGCTTTCTTTTCGCGAAAATACCTAAGAGCTGCCTTCGTCACAATAATCGTTCCAAAGAGGTTCGTTTCGATCTGTGCCCGGAATTCCGATAGAGGCGTGTCTTCGACGGACGAAAGATTGCCATATCCCGCATTGTTAATGACCACATCCAGCGAGCCAAATACATCGACCGCCGCCATTACCGCGTTTGCTGCTGCTGCTTCATCGGTCACACCCATTGCGAAGAGCTTGACCTGATCTCCATATCGTTCCGACAGATCAGCCAGCGACTTAATGTCCCGAGCTGTCGCCAACACTTTATTGCCCGCAGCGAGGCCCGCTTCAACAATTGCACGACCCAGACCACGAGAGCTGCCGGTGACTAACCATACCTGCGCCATTCATCCTCCTCTATCAAGCCACCCCCCGGATATTCTGGAGAAGCTTCTCAAACTCAGGATTGGATGCGCAATGGGTATACGAAAGGACTTGTTAGTTACGGAGGAAATCGCAGAATCTTCAGGCCCTAAGGGCGACCCTTTGAGTTCGAGAGTGAGTGACTGTCTTACCACACCGCTGGCTCTTGCGTGCTCCTGGAAATCTAAGGGCGCGCACGGCGCATTGTTAAAGATAAGGGCTCCGGACTTATCAAACCCATCGAAACCCACCGAAAAAGAACTGATCAGTGCAAAGAATTGGAAGATTCTGATGCGGCGAAACAGCGATCGCCCGGCCTGTGTCGCGACAAGGCAGAGGCAAGACGCCGAAATCATCTCTCCTACACGATGATACCGCCCGATACTGGTTGTTCTCCGCTCTGCTATTGTGAGGCGCCAAAAAGAATCGGGCTCACCATGGTTTCAATCCTGGCTGCCATCTCTTCCGCCGGGATGCGATTGGGAGTCTGGAACCAGCGGCGTGCGGCTCCAAAAACGGCCCAGGCAGCGGTGGTCGCGGGAAGCGACGCGTCCGCACCGGGAACCATTCCATGATGGGCAAGTCCTTCCTTGAACATATCCTCAACGATAGGAATGATCGAGCCTTCGAGCGCCATCCGCGACAACTGGGTGGGACAACCAGTGCTCTCCGCAAGATAGTCGCACACGCCGAGTGCGATCGCGCGCAATGCTCCGTTGCAATCGGTAAAAGTTATGGCCCGGCGCTGGATCAGATCGCGAAAGCGGGATTCCGTCATGGCGTGCAGCAACGCGTTCTTGTCCGCATAGTGCAAGTAAAAGGTAGCCCGGTTCAACGTAGCCTCGTCAGCGATCTCCTGCACGGAGACGTCTTCGAACTCCTTTTTAATTAAAAGCCTGGCCAGCGCTTCCATGAGCATGCGGCGGCTCCGCAGGATGCGCGGATCCGTCGTTTCTGTCTCGGGTTGGAGAAGCTGGGCCATTTCTATATTGATGAAAGCATACGCCTTTACGGACTAAAGCGACACTTGTTTATTTTCCTGAATCGACATATGTCGCTTATTCATCATATGTCGTGCAGGAGGAGTTCTCAATGTTGACGCTGCTTCATATTGATTCCAGCCCAGTTTACGGCCGGTCAGTCTCTCGCGAACTAACCACTGCGTTCGTCACTCAATGGAAGGCTGCGCACCCGGACGGAAAGGTCATTGACCGAGACCTCAACGCAACGGCCATGCCGCCAATCAATGCGGAATGGGTCGGTGCCGTCTATACGCCGGAACAGTCCCGCACTCCGCACCAGAAGGAATTGCTCTCGCTCTCCGACTCGCTGCTCGCCGAATTGGAGCAGGCCGATGAGTACGTCATCGGAGTACCAATGCATAACTTTGGCGTGCCTTCGGTTCTCAAGCTCTGGATTGACCAGATTGCCCGCGTGGGCAGGACCTTTTCCTACAGTGAGAAAGGGCCGAAGGGCCTGATCACCGGCAAGAAGGCAACCTTCATCATCGCAACGGGTGGGATCTACGACGCCCAGACGCGGATGGCCTCGTTCAATTTCGTGGAGCCGTATCTGCGGTCCGTATTTGGTTTTCTTGGCGTGACGGACGCGACCTTCCTCACTGCAGGTGGGACCAGCGCGCTGAACCAGGGGAAGGACCGGAACACATTTCTCGCACCACACCTGCAAGCCGTGCAGACGCACGCGCAGACCTTCTAAGAGAGGACACACATGAAAGCTACTTCAATTGTTGCTCGCTATTTACTGGGCCTGATCTTTACAGTCTTTGGGTTGAACGGATTTCTCAACTTTATCCACCAACCGCCGCCCACGAATCCGCTGGCGCTCCAGTTTTTCGGCGTCATCGTCGCATCGCACTTTGCCGCGTTCTTCTTCGCGGGGCAGGTTCTCGGTGGGCTGCTGTTGCTCTTCGGCTTTTTCGTGCCACTTGCGCTGACACTGCTGGCTGCGGAGCTCTACAACATCCTGGCGTTTCACCTGACGATGTCACCCCGCACCATCGCGCCGGCTCTGGTCGCTTGCGTGTTGTGGATTCTGGTCTTCCTGCAGTACCGCGAAAGTTTCAAGGGCATCTTCAGCGCGAAGGCTGCGACGCAGGCATAAATTGCGTCGCAGTATGAGAGGAACGGTACTTGCGTGCTAAGTGCATGATCGGCGATAGGGCACTCCGTTCAGCAAGCGTTTGGAGTGACGGAAATTGGTTTCAGTAAGGAGAAGACATGTCGCAACAACGCAGTATCAGCCGCGTGGTTAACGTTCCTCCAGCGGCACCTGGATTCGTCGGTCCGGGACATCTAGCTGCACCTGTCGTGTCTCCCGAGAACTTTGAGATGAACGATCCCTTCATCTTGTTGATGGACGATCATCTTGACATTGGCGACCGGCCAGTTGGTGGTCCTCACCCGCATGCAGGGTTTGAAACTGTGACGCTTATTCTCGACGGTGCGATCTTTGACCGGATGAGGGCGGCACACTCAACGCTGGCGAAGTGCAGTGGATGACCGCGGGCAACGGCATTATTCATAGCGAAGACGTCAGGACCAAAGGAAAGGCCCGCCTACTTCAGCTATGGCTTACTTTACCTAAGAACAAACGCTGGATTGCCCCCGATTTTCAAACGATCAATGTCAATGAGGTTCCTGTACGCCGCGAAAAAGGCGCTGAGATCCGAGTTTATAGCGGTTCCTCGGCCGGCCTTCAGTCAGGCATGCGAAACCATGTACCGGTCACGATGGTCGAGATCAATTTAGAGCCACACGCCTCGGCCGAGTTGGATATAGCTGCATCCTACAACGGCTTTGCATTTGTCATTGATGGTTCGGTTCGAATCGCCGACACCGAGCTGAACAGTGGGCAGATCGGCTGGCTCGATCGGTCGACTGACGTCGGTACGAGCGTGTTGCGTGTGGTCGCCGGCGAATTCGAAGCGCGGCTGGTGTTATATGCGGGACAACCCCAAGGAGACCTAATCGTATCCTATGGCCCATTTATAGGAGACTCGAAGCAGGACATTGCCAGGCTCTTTGCTGAGTATCAGTCGGGAAGGTTTCCCCGCCTTAGCGAATTGAAAAAGCAGCAGGTCTAACTTTTCGACGTTCCTCTGCTTCGCCAGCCTTATGTAGTAAGCCAGTTCACCTTGATGCATTTTTCTGGGTTGCCGGTGTCTCGGGCATTCGGACATGCCCGTAGCCGCGTGAGTACGCTTAATCGTGTCCTCGCTCGGCAGGCGAAGGAAATCATCGAAACCGCACTAGGGCGTGTTAACACTAAATCATAATTCCGTGCTATGCTGCGTTGCATGGAGATCACCGCGGAGCAGTACCAGCGTATTGCCCCCAGTCTTCCCCGTCAGCGCGGAAACGTACGGGTGACGAACCTACAGTTTCTCAACGCTCTGCTCTATGTCGCCGAGCACGGCTGCAAGTGGCGCGGATTGCCCAAACGCTTCGGTCCCTGGCACACCATCTACACCCGCATGAACCGCTGGTCCAAGAGTGGTGTGCTGGATGTGGTGTTTGAGCAATTGCAGCGCGAACAGTTCGTGCGCATCCGCATTGAATCCGTCAGCCTGGATTCCACCAGCGTGAAAGTGCATCCTGACGGAACCGGCGCGTTAAAAAAAACGGTCCCCAAGCCATTGGCAAATCCCGCGGCGGATGGACCACCAAGATTCATATGGTTGCCGCGAATGCTCGCACCGCCATAACCTTCGCTCTCTCTCCCGGCCAAGCTTCCGACGCGGTGGAAGGCCGCCAATTGCTGGCCGGCATTGGCCCCCTGCCAGCGCCCTTGCACCTGATCATGGATGCCGCCTATGACGACAACACCACGTTCGGTCGTAGGACAGCGGTCACTTAACCTCCCATTGGTTTAGGCTTCCGAAACTGTTGTCGTAACACAGACCACGTTCATCATTTCCGCAACTACGACCGCGTGACAGAAGCCTCGAGAGGTGTCCTCTCCATTTCGGCTGTAGTGTCCCGTCCGTCCAGGAACAACCGCACATGCTGCAGGAATGTTCGCGCGTGCTGATATTGGGCTCCATGACTCGAATCGGAATACACAATCAACTGTGCGTTTGGCAGGTGCTCAGCCAAAATCAACGCATTGATCGGCGCAACGACAATGTCTTTATTCCCGTGAACGATCAGCGTCGGCTGCGTGATGTCTTTCAATGTGGTGTAACGGCCTTTTTCTGGGATGGCTCCCCATTCTCTGATGGCGGCAAGCTGCGCAACCGCCGAGTCCCTCGACACCGGGCGGTCCCGATCTTCCTTGCGAGACTCGAGTCTCTCAATGTACTCGCGACCAGCCGCCTGGCTGGTGTCGGAAGGAGCGAAGACCGCGCCTAACAGGAACGCAACTGGATCCGCTTGTTCCTCTGGCGTTAGCTCTGTGAAGGCCATACCTTCACCTCCGCGCGGGCCCGTTCCCAACAAGATGAGACGCTGGACAAATTGGGGATGATCGAGAGCCAGCTGTTGAGCAATCATCCCACCCAGCGAGAAGCCCACGATGTTAACCGCCTTCAGCCCGAGCGCCCGGCAGAATGTAAAACAATGGTCCGCCATCTTCTCAACCCGGTCCGGCGTGTTTCCGCCCGAAGCTCCGACGCCTGCGTTGTCAAACAAAATCACCTCATGATCCGCTGCCAGGCTGTTTGTGACCGTTGGGTCCCAGCTATCCATGTTGGAGTTGAAGTACTCCAGAAAAACAAGTGGAACGCTGCCGGCTCTGCCGAATCGTCGATAGGCAAAAGGAATATCGCCGGCCTCGACGAACTGAGTCGGCACAGTCTGGTGCGAGTAGTTGCTCATCCGTAGTCTCCTTTTGCATCGACTAACGAAATTTTCAATGGTTCAAACGAATCCGCCTTAGTACGGTGCGTAGGGCGAATCTGCGATAAGAAATGCCTCTGCCTGGCGCGTGAAGGACTCGTGCCACTGGAACAGCGACCCGTGGCCCGCGTCTGGGTAGGTCAGCAGAACCGCATTGGGCAGGTTCTCGCTTAACCAGTAGGAGTTTGCGACAGGGATCATCTCGTCATGGATTCCATTGACCACGAGCGTTGGCTGCTGAATCCGCTTCAAGTCAGCGAATCGACTGCCTGAATATTTCTCCCATTCGCGAAATGCGGCCATCTGCGCCTGCGCGACCTCGGGTCCCGCTATCGGGTCCCGATCTTGCTTACGCTGCATGAGTCGTCCGATGAATTCCTTGCCAGCCGCCTGGCTCGTGTCTGTCGGCGGAAAAAAGATCTTCTGCAGTACCTCGTATCCCTTGAGAGTCGTATCGTGAAGGAATTTCGCGAGGCTCGGCTTTTCGAGGTGCATGATATCCTCACCGCCGCGTGGGGCCGTTCCGACGAGGATCATCTTGCGAAACACTTTGGAATTGTCCAGCGCCATCTGCTGAGCGATTACCCCGCCAAGAGAAAATCCCAGAACATCACATGTCTCGATCCCGAGCGTACCGAGAAACGCAGCGGCGTGTTCCGCCATCCCCGCCATTGTCGTAGGCACTTTGCCCGTAGAACCGCCCACACCGGCATTGTCGAAGAGGATGATGTCGTGGTTCGCGGCCAGTGCGTCCGTTACGGCTGGATCCCAGTTATCGAGGGTGCCCGTGAAGTGCTGCATGAAGAGCAACGGATATTTAGACTTTTTGCCGAAACGCCTATAGGCGTATTTTTCTTTGTTGGTTTGGAGGAATTGTGTAGGCGCGGCAATTGCGCTATTCGACATCTCGACGTTTCCTTTCTTATTTGCAGGGACCATTGGTCCCATTTATGGTTTCACCGCGCGCGCCGAACTCCACAGCGCCCAGCCAGGATTCACTCGATTCGGATAGAGCTTCAGCATCGTTACGTAGAGCTCTTGCGCGGTGTTTGTCGTCTGCGCCAAGCGATCGAAGTCGCGAATGTACTGCCGCGTCTCTCCGATAATTCTGGGATTGTCTTCGTTCTCCGGTCGCTTATGGGAAGCCACAACCGCGCGTGGTTTGAGCGACTCAATCTTGTCGAGTGCGGCAATCCACTCCTGTCGCTTCTGCGGAGTCGACTCGGCAAGATAAAGGTGAACGTCGTTGTACACCGCGTCGCCTGCAACCACCAGTCCGATCGAAGGAACATGCAAACAGGTCGTATAGTCTGTATCGGTATGACCCAGTTCCACAGCGATCAATTGATGGCCTTCCAGATCGATGAAATTTCCTTTGAGCTCTTCCGCAATCACCAACTTGTCCGGAATCTGACCGGGAAATCCTGGCTTCCACGCGCCATCAAGCGCCTGCGGCGAGGCGTTTTGGCGCATTACTTGAATGGTGTTGTGTGTTGCCACCACCTGAGCGTTGGGAAATCGCTCAAGAAGAGCGCCAACTCCGAACCAATGGTCGCCATGACCGTGTGTAATGTAGATGGTCGTCAGGTTTTTGCCTTTTGACGCGACCCAATCTGCCAAGGCACTGGTCTGTTTGGTTGTCAGATAGGCGTCGACGAGTACAGCGTCTTTGTTCCCGTAGATGAGAGTTGACGCCATCGCCTGAAAAAATGTCTCCCCTATGTCCGGCGGCCGGTCGCGAGTGACGATGGGTATGCCGGGTGTCACGAATACTTCCCAGTTTAGAAGAGAATCCTTCGTATCCATTTACTCGCCTTTCACTTGAGCAATCGCTCCCATCCAATTTTCGACGTGGTAAGCGGACGACAACTTGCCGTTTTTTACGGTGAAAATATCAAGGGAGATTGTTCTAAAGCTCCTACCGGTCGGCTCGACGCCGAAAAAGTTTCCCGTTGGCGTGCCGCTGGCCTCGCCGAGCACCACAATCCGGTCTTCGGTAGCCCATACGTCCTGAATCGTCCACCGCAGGTTCGGAACCATCTTGCCCATTGCCTTGAATATCTCGGCGAGGCCTTCGCGATCGAGGCAGTCTGTCAAGGTCGAACACGAGCGGTAGTCGGGATTAGTGGCTTGAGCAAGCAACACTGAGACATCTTTTTTCAGCGGTTCATTGAGGGCCTCGTAGAGAGGCGCGACGATTGCGCGCGCTTCTTCTTTGGTGAGTGGGTGATTTGTCGTGGATTGATGCTGATCGATAAGAGCCATGTGCTTCCTCCGCATAGAACTGTTGTGGGCAGATGAAAGGGTTCGACTTGTTCCCTTGAAATGGAAACCTCACCAGGCACTGCTCAGCTTGCTCTCTTTGAAGCTGAGCTTTGGCCACGAATCTCCGAACATCGGACGTTTGCTCCTCGATTCAGCTTCTGTGACAGCTCCCTCCGTGACGTCCCAATGTTCCATGAAAATTCCGTCCTTCATCCTCATGATGTCCACAACAATGAGCGCCGAACCGTCTCCGTTCGAGTACCGGCTGTGGACCATCACAAAGTCGCCCTCCGCCATGATCATGCCGTGATCCCACTTGGTGTCCGCTGGGAATGCCTTGACAAGCCCGAAGAGCCCATCTCTTCCGGGCGGAATGTGGCCGCTGTGTTGGATATAGTTGGGCGACCACAACTTTCCCGCCTCTGTGAAGTCGCGCTTGTTGAACAGGACGTCAAATCCTTTAACCAAAAGCGCCTTATTTTTTTCTTGGAGAGTCTCCGACATAATTTCCTCCCTGCAGCTTTGTCGCTCAAGCCATGCCTGGCTGACGCAGCCGCGCCTCTAAAGAAGACTTATTTCTTTCATATCGATTGCGACCAGAACAGGCTCTCTCACCGGCTGGTAGTCACCCTCGTAAGCTACAACTCGGCGCGTGGCAGGAAAGACAATCCCATCAACGTTGCGGTAATCGGATGCGTAATTCAAAGCCTTTGCTCCGCCAAGAATATCGACGGTATAGTCATGGCGCCTCAGAAGGCCGTCGGGACCGAAACAGGAAATCTGCGTGCGTGTATGACTTCTGACATTGTCGGGCAACGGTTACCTTGAGCCGCCTCCAGGTCTCGCCGTCTGATTGAATCGGTGATAGCTCCTCTGTCTCAAAGCCTGGCTGCGCGTACATAAATGGAATGGTCAGGTAAGTCCACATCGCTTCCCCACTGAAGTACGCAACATCCACATCGTCCCACGGAGTTTCGAACGTTTGACCTTCGAATGACTTCTTTGGATCATCGCGCGCGGTGATGGCCTCGTCTTGGGCGGTCTGTACAACTACGCGGTCTGGCTCAAAGATCGTTCGCTTATTTTGCCCGGAAACTCCATCGTGAGCCGCTCCCGTTTTGTCTCTGCGTTAATGACAACGTGCTTCAACACATCTACCCGTCCTTTGACGTACCAAATGGCTCCAGTGATAGAGGTGTCGACCTTGATAGAAGTCACCTGGTCCCAGCGATCCAAACCACCATGTGCCGTTATGGCGAGATCCAGCAACGCATTCATTACGCCTACCTCATCCCTCGGATTCGCTCCTGCAGCATCCATTCCCGGATGTAAGGCGAACAGTGAAGTACTGAAATCCCCTTCGCCTCACATGCATTAAGAAAACAAACTCCTTCGAGATCGACGAGATCGACTTCCTCTAAATCCAGGACGACAGGCGATTCACATCCCTCCGTCTCGCTTTTGACTTGCTCCAGATGCGCAATTCGCAATTCGCCGCTGAGCCGAATTCGATCTTTGAATCGTTCAATCCGCAGCGTCATGCTCATCGGCTCCGGAAGCGCGATGGCTAATGCAAGCCACAGGCCATTTGCAATAGCCTGTGTCAGTTGTACTTGCACGGTCACGCCGTCCTGATTCATCAGGAATTCCTTTTTGATCAGGAAGCGATGCAACGCTTTATAATCGCCCGATGGCTTCAGTTGACACGCCAGCGTTCCCAAGAGACACTCCAGAAAGCGTTGGAGGAATTAAAGAATTCGGAAAGCAAACTAAGGCAGGTGATCGACACGATCCCGGCCCTGGCTTGGTGCATGCTGCCGGATGGTTCGATCGAGTTCCTTAACAGACGCTGGCACGAGTACACAGGACTTTCCCCTGAAGAGTCCCGTGGTTCGGGTTGGCAAGTTGCTATCCACCCAGAAGATCGAGCCCCGCTGCTGGAGAAGTGCAAGGGGCAGTTGGCATCGGGTGAACCAGGTGAAATGGAAGCCCGTCTCCGTCGCCATGATGGAGTTTTTCGCTGGTTTCTCATGAGAGTTGAGGCACTACGAGAGGAGACTGGCAAGATTGTTAGGTGGTATGGAACATGCACTGATATCGAAACTCTCAAGGAAATAGAAGCGAAGCTACGAGAAGACGAACGCGAACTCCGGCGTATCACCGACCTGATACCGCAGGCGATTGTCGTTCAGGATCCCTCGGGCGCCCCCATCTACGCCAACCAAGCGACGCTCGACTACACCGGTCTGACCGCGGAAGATGTGATTGCTCCGCTTTTTCGCGAACGGATCTTTCACGCCGACGACTTGGAGAGATTACGCGAGGAACGCAAGACTGCTCTCGGCCGCGGGGCTCCGTTTGAAATTGAACAGCGGGCTCGTGGGAAAGACGGCCAATATCGTTGGTTCCTTATTCGTTATAACCCTTTCCGAAACGATCAGGGCCAAGTGACCCGCTGGTATGCAACTGGAACTGACATCGATGACCGCGTCCGAGCGGAGGAAAGGACACGGAATGAAAACCTGGCATTACGAGAGCAAATCGATCGTGACTCCATGTTTGAGGACATCGTTGGCTCCTCGGATGCGCTTCGGAAAGTGTTAGGCCAAATCGCTAAGCTAGCTTCTTCCGATTCGACAGTCTTGATTCTCGGCGAAACCGGTACAGGAAAGGAGTTGATAGCCCGCAGCATCCACAAACGATCCAATCGCGCGGATCGCGCGTTCATCGGTGTGAATTGCGCTGCAATTCCACAATCGCTGATTGCTTCCGAATTGTTCGGTCACGAGAAGGGCGCTTTCACAGGCGCAACCCAACGACGCCTAGGACGTTTCGAAGCCGCAAACGGAGGAACAATTTTTCTGGACGAAGTCGGCGACCTGCCTCCCGAGATCCAAGTCGCCCTGTTACGAGTGTTGCAGGAGCGCGAGATCGAACGCGTGGGGAGCAATAAAGCCATTCCTATAGACGTCAGGGTAATCGCAGCCACTCATCGTGATTTGAACACGCTCGTCGCCGAAGGCAAGTTCCGCGAGGACCTTTTATACAGACTGAATGTCGTCCCTATCGAGGTGCCGCCGTTACGAGAACGTGTAGCTGACATTCCATTGCTGGTGGAGTACTTCATTGACCGTTTCAGTAAGAAAGCTGGAAAGAAATTCGGAATGATCGACAAGAAGAGTCTTCGATTATTACAAGCATACGGCTGGCCTGGAAACATTCGTGAACTGCAGAACGTAATTGAGCGCGCCATCATATTGTGCGATGGCGAGACCTTTTGTGTGGACGAAACCTGGCTTCGACGCGAACTCCCAGTGGCGCGCAGCCGGCCGAGTACTCTGAATCGCGTCCTCGCGCGTCAAGAGAAGGAAATGATTGAGGCCGCACTAGCGGAATCTGATGGACAGGTCTCAGGCCCGTCGGGCGCCGCAGCGAAACTAGGGCTGCCGGCGCGAACCCTCGATTCGAAAATCAAGCGGTTCAAAATCAACAAATATCGCTTCAAAATGCCACGCGCTGGCTAAGTCGATTCCACACTTTCGAATCGCCATTCATCAACCCTAAGGTATTCGTGCGTTCGCAAAGATCGACTTCATGGCGACTTAGCCCTAGGCTGAACTTTCGTTAAGTGGCAGACGCCAAGCCCTTCTGGTCTGTGCTCTACCACTCATTAACCCCAACGGACACAGAGGATTACGAATATCGAAGATCCTCGATTTATAACGCAATCGGCCAGATGTGTCGGATTAACAACGAGGCGTAACTTGTTGAAGATAGGTGATTTTGGTGGCCAGGGACGGAGTTGAACCGCCGACGCCAGCCTTTTCAGGGCTGGCGTTGACCGGGTGGGACGCGCCGACGCGGCCGATACAAAGCAAAGTTGAGGCAAGGCGCTACGCCCGCGCGCTGCGCTCGGTCAGCTGCTCCGAGGTAAGACCGTACAGGGGCGGAGTGGGTACGTTGAGCAGAGCGAGATAGAGATAGATCTGGCCGCGATGATGAATTTCGTGCTCCACCATCAGGCGCAGCCACTTCCACACCGTGATGGATGCGCCGTCCGGCGTCGTGCATTTGCGCGCGATGCCTTCCGGGCCGAGCGAGCGAATGATCTTCACGGTCTCGCGATCCATCGTCTCCTTGAAGCGGACAACCACATCCAGACCATCGGCAAGCTCTTTGCCGCATCCGCTGTAAAGGCTAGGCTTACCTTGGATCGTCTCGGCAAACATATAGCGTTCGATGGCCCCCATGTGGCGCACCAAGTCCCCCAGCGTGAATTTGCCTTCACGGTAGGACCAATCCAGCTTATCGGCGGGAATGCAGCGAACCACCCGCATCGTGCGCTGCTGCACCTTGTCGAAATATTCGAGAAAAACGTCGAGATCCATGGTGCTCTTTAGACGGCGTGGCTTCCTGCTGCGATTCGGCTCTGACGGCAAAGAAATCGCCTGGTCGCGTGCCTAGTATGGTCCATCACCGGCCGAAGCGGGCGCGCCCTGTTGCCGCGCCTAATTGTCGATGCACACGTTGATGAGCGAAACGGAGCGGGCGAAACCCCCGGAATCCGGGCCGGCCTGGCCCAGTGGCATTGTCCGGGGATTCGCTGGTATGGCAACACTAAAAATGGCCCGCTTGTGTGAAACTCCCGTACCTATTATAGATTCCAACGGCAAACCAAAAAATGGTTCTTCAGGACGGGGAACGGAAATCCCTAACAACAGAGCGGGTCACCTACACTCTGGGGCCAGATAATGAGGTGGTACTCGTGCGCGAGATTTTTTCCATGTTCGTAAACCAGGACATACCGGTCAAACGCATCGCACGTCTGTTGATCGCTCGGGGCATTAAATGTCGCCGAAATGAGCATTGGGACGCGAACTTGATTCGGCGTATGCTGAGAAATCCGAAGTACAAGACCAGAATCAGGGCAAGCTGAGGAAGGTACTAATATCCATTCTCATCCCCTGAATGGGAATCGCCGTCCCGCCGCGAAAAGTGCGAAAAGCGCTTGACTGACGCCACAGCGGTGCTAACATTCGCTTCCATCCGCAGCGCCCACAGCCGGACTGATCGAGCTGACAACAGTCGGGGCATTGCCCGCTCCAGCAATGCATTCCGCTAGTCGAAGCCGAGGAAGCGATTTCGATGGGCCATCGCAGCCGATCCCAGGGAAGATTTGTCGGGAGGACATCATGAGCACTGCGCAACATCTGCCGATGGGGAAATTTAGCTTTTCAACGATGGCTTGCGTCGTCGTGGTGTTTTGCGCCGCAACGGCGATTGCCTCGTCTGCGCAGGCGTTCACCAGCCTGGTCAGCTTCAACATTACTAACGGAGCATATCCGAACTGGCAGCAAACCGGCGACGGCACTCCCGGCGGAGCTCTCATCCAACATCCGAATGGAAATTTCTATGGAACAACCGGCTCTGGCGGTAACGCTGCTCCTATTTGCACCTCTGAGTCTGGCGAGTACGGATGCGGCACAGTTTTTAGCATCACGCCAGACGGTACGTTGAATACCATCTACAGTTTTTGCTCTCTGCCCAACTGCGCTGATGGCTTTTTTCCGATTTTCATGATGCTCGCCTCCGACGGAAACTTCTACGGATTTACCGCCGGTAGCGGAAACGGCTATGGGCCTCCCCTTTTTTTCCAACTTACTCCCGGAGGTGTGCTCACCGTCTTAAACGGGGTCAGCCCGGCACAATGTAACCAGTTCATTCAGGCAAGCGACGGCAACTTCTATGGGTACGGTGCCGGTACGCACGGGTATGGTTCAGTGTGTAAGCTGGCACCCGGTGGCTGGGTCGAAACTGACCTTTATGATTTCACCGGCGGCACAGACGGGGCTGGACCCTCCGGCGAATTGGTGCAAGCTGCGGATGGCAACTTTTACGGGGTGACGAACCGTGGTGGCGACCTCTATTGACAACGGCGGTTGTGGCACGGTCTTCAAAATCACCCCGAGTGGAACTTTCACTTCGCTGCATAGCTTCGTACATAGCGAAGGCGATTTCCCGGTCGGCCCTCTCGTCCAAGGCAGCGACGGGAACCTCTACGGAGCGACGTCCAGTGGCGGGATTGCATACGGCGCGGTTTTCAAGATTACCCCAGACGGAACTCTGACGACCCTGCACCTCTTTGACTTTACGGACGGCCAAGAACCGAACGGAGCTCTGGTGCAAGCCACTGACGGTAACTTCTATGGGACAATGGGATTTGGGGGCAGCACCTGTTCTCTTGGGTGCGGCACGGTCTTCAAGATGACTCCGGACGGAACGCTGAGTACACTACACAGCTTCGACGGCGCGGATGGTTGGCTACCTCTTGGAGGACTTCTGCAAGCCACTGACGGGAATTTCTATGGAACTACGACCTACGGCGGGAGCGGCAACTGCACCAACAACGGATATGCGGCCTGTGGAACGGTATTCAAGCTGTCTGTGGGGCTTGGCCAGTTCGTGGAAACAAGTCCCACCTCCGGCAGCTCAGGAGCACCTGTCACGATCCTTGGCACGAATCTGGCGGGCGCGACCAGCGTCACTTTCAACGGCATACCGGCAACGATCAACTCTAATACAGGTTCCGAAATCACCACCGCCGTGCCCACTGGCGCAACCACTGGCACGGTCCAAGTTACAACTCCAGGCGGCGTGTTGACCAGCAACACGGACTTCCAGGTCATTGGGCCTATTCAATTTGTTCCGGTGACGCCCTGTCGCTTGGTGGATACTCGCCAAACTGGAGGGCCAATTCAGGGCGGCACATCGCGCAACTTCACGATTCCGCAACTCGGCAACTGCGGCATTCCTACCAGCGCCGCCAGCTATTCCTTGAACGCCACCGTAGTGCCGCATGGAGTGCTGGGATATCTGACCATCTGGCCTGAAGGTGAAATTCAGCCCTACGTGTCCACCATGAACTCATATGACGGCAGCACCAAGGCTAACGCCGCCATCGTCCCCGCCGGGACCTCGGGCGCCGTCAGCGTGTATGTCTCCAATACCACCGACGTTGTTCTCGACATCGACGGCTACTTTGCACCCGCGACGTCAGGGAGCTTGCAGTTCTATCCCCTGACACCTTGCCGCGTGGTCGATACCCGCGACTCGAGCAAGCCGCAAGGTTTAGGACCGCCGTTCCTGCCAGCGGAAACGCCGCGTGAGTTGCCGATCCTGTCCAGCCCCTGCTTCCAGGGACTGCCCACGCAACCGCAGGCGTACTCGTTCAACGTGACGGTGGCGCCTAATCCCGCTGGTCAGCCGCTGTATTTTCTGGCGGTTTGGCCGGATGGCACGCTGCCGGTGGTTTCCACACTCAACAATCCGACGGCGACCGCTGTGGCGAACGCGGCGATCGTTGCGGCGGATCCAACCAATGGCGATATCTACGTCTATGGCTCCAACAGCACCGATGTGGTCATGGACGTCAACGGCTACTTCGCGGCGCCGGAACAGGGTGGGCTATCGCTGTATCCGGTGGTGCCTTGCCGCTTGTATGACAGCCGTAAGGTCGGCAACGGGCAACCGTTCAGTGGTGAGCGTACGGTAAATGTCGTCGGCAGTTCGTGCGCTCCGCCCAGCGGCTCGCAAGCGTATGTCTTCAACGCGACGGTGGTGCCCAGCGGTGCTTTGGGATTTCTGACGTTATGGCCGGACTGCCAAGGCTCGGGCTGCCCTGGCCGGCCGGTCGTCTCCACGCTGAACGCCTACGATGGCGCGGTAACGTCGAACATGGCCATCGTGCCGAACGTGAATGGTTCGACCGACGCCTATGTTTCCAACCCGACGCAATTAATCCTGGACATCTCCAGCTACTTCGCGCCGTAGAGACAGTTAGGGCAGGAGCGCCAGCAGTCGGCATCGCGTTCACCTTCGACCGGATTCCCCAGGCATAAGAAAAATGACCAGCGCAGGACCTCGCCAGACATAGCGGACATAGCGGCGGCAACGAAACGAAGAATTTGTCAATTTGTCAAATTCGTTGCCGGCTTACCTTTCCCCGAGCGGCCGCTTTCGTACCTCAGCACGGGGTCAGACGTGCGTGGGACTGGCTTCTGAACCAAGCTGCAACACCTTAGGGCGTACACGTCTGCTGGCTCCCACAGAAACAAGGTTGCTGAGTGCTCAGAGAATGCCACCTTTGGTGCAAACCATGTCTTGTGGATGATGGTTGTATGAGGCACTGATGGCCGCTGCCGAAGAGGCCAAAGGCATTGGTGATCTCACCGTGTAAGTCCAAGGTGGCGAGCCCCTCGGGGCCGCCGGGTTGGTTCGCAGCACCCCTTTTCCTGAAAACAACGGGCTGCAGACATAATCCCTACCGATACACATCGGGTCGGAAGGCGCTGATAAAAGCCTGCCAAGCGGGACGAGGGCAGCGCCAAGATCGTGAAGCGAAATGAGGTCCCAGCATTGAGCTGGTCTCACCAGGCAACGGGCCGGTAGTAGATCCGGCAATCGGGCGCGCGTCCTGGTCCCAATGGATCGTCCTCTAGCAGGACAAGCAAAAAGACCTCAGTGATAAGCACGCGATACCGTGAAAGATCTCCAGCGATGGATGATCACAAGGGACGAGACAGGTTGAATATTCAATCGAACGCGGCACCCCGCTAACGCAGGGCCCCGCCGCCTAGTTGTTCTCGGAACAGTACCTTGGAATGCAGGTGCAGCGATAATCGTCCCCGGTGGGTAATAGATCCATTGGGAGCGCCCGGAGTGTGCCCTGTATCACCGGAGGCGAGGACCATGAACCCGACAGGGGGCGCTCATACAAGCAGCCGTGCGACAGTTAAGCCCACGTCAACGGGAGCCCATAACGAAGGGGTCGGTTGAATCCCCATGAGCCAGCCGCAGATATTTCACATCAAGCGCATATTTAACGCTTTGCCCCGCAGCACAACCCGCCGGCTGATCGAAAGTACGGCTCATTTCGCGGACATGGTCAGGCTATTGAACGCGGCGTCAGGACGCAAGATACCGAAAGTACATCGTCCTTGGGTACATCGTACCGAAGTAATCTTTGGTGCGCGCGGCTTACGTGAGAAAGTAAATTCAGGAGGATAATCTTGGGTTTAGTTGCCTATCTTCGTTCCCTTAATCGTGCCATCGACCCCACCGAGCTGGCCAAGTTGCTCGGCGTTTCGCGTCGCTCGATCTACGACGCCGTCAAGGCCGGCGAGCTGCCGTATTTCCACCTACGGTCGTCGATCAAGTTCGACCCCGACCAGATCGCCGACTGGCTGGAGGCCCAGATCCCCAAGCGTGTACATGTTCTCGCCTCGGCTCAGCGCGCGGCTGCTGCTGCCGCCTGAACTCCCCAGCCATTGAAGATTCCTTTGGCCCGCATCCCTTGCAACACGCTGTCGAGGCCGAGCGCGTGCAGATACCGCATGGTGGTCGCAAGGTCTTTGTGACCGAGCATCATCCGCAAGCTCTCGACGTCGGTGCCGCCGCGCAGCATCTTGGTGGCCCAGGTGTGCCGGAACTTGTGCATATCCCACTTCGAGCAATACGGGCCTTCCGCGCAGCGGTTGACCTTGCGTGTCCCGTCCTTCAGCTCCTGGTGATGTATGCAATGGCCGCAGTTCATCCGGAGCTTCCAGGCGTAGTTCTTCAGTCGCTCGTGCATACCTGTGTCGGGATGACCCGTGCTGGTAGGGAAAAGCAGGTCGTCGGGTCTGGCGTTCTTGGGCTTCCATGCCTTGAGCATCTCCACCATCTCGTCGCTGACGGTGACAACTCTCTCTTCATGGCCTTTGGGCTTGAAGCCCCAGTGCAGCTTTGCGGTCACGGCAACGGTCCGCTTGTCGAAGTTGACGTCCCGCCATGTGATGTGGACTCCCTCCTGGTCGCGGAAGCCCGACATCAAGTAGAAACGATAACGGACCTGATCGCGGTATGGGATCTGGTCGAGCAGAGCACGGAGCGACTCGTCTTGGTAGGGAGTGCGGTTTGAGCGATCACGCTTCGGCCAGTCAGCACGACGCAGCGGGCTGGGAATTCCGTAGTGCTTCAGCATCTGGACGATGATCGTCAACTTGTGGTAGCGCGTGACGCCGCTTTCGCCGGTGCCGTTCCTTCCCGGCTGCCTTGCACACCAGATGTTGTAGTCGATGAGGTCTTGTCGGCCAACATCTGCCAGTCTCGTCTTACGACATACTTCACAGAACTGACTCAGTACAGGACGGTAAGCGCGATACGTGCGCTCTTCCTTGTTTGCCTGAATGATGTTCAGATAACCATCGACTGCTTTGCGTAACGTGAGCTGTGAGTCGCCAGGTTCTTCTTTCGCGACGATGCCTGCGGCGATCGCGTCGAGCTCCAGTCGCTTGCGGCGGGCAGCATCAAGGGCCTTCACGCCGTCCGATCCGACAGACTCCGTGTGGCGAACTTTCCCTGTGCGGTAGTCCAACACGTAGACGCCTTCGCGATGCAGCTCAGGCTTGCCGTCGACGAGCACGTAATCCCAGCGAATGCGATTACGTGCATCAGATGCCAGCCGGCACTTTTGCCAGCGACGGTTGACCTTGACTTTCTTGAGGAGATTGACTTGCGATGAAGTGGCTGACCGTGTTCCCATGGAGCCCATGACACCTAAAGTCAAGAAAATAAAAGCTGCCAGTGACATGGCAGCGTTCTAACCAACTGCACTACGACCCCGCTATTGTCTTGATCGGGTTAGCGGAGACCCGCGTTACTTCTCCTGCGCGTCTGTAGCTTCGCGCGAGTTCGATTGTAACAGACGCACCGCGTTACGTCAGTCGCATGGGGGCGTAGTATTGATCTAATTTCACAAACTTTGTTCGGTACCACAGCCACTCGCCGCACCGCTCGTCGGCGAAACCGCGACCATCATTCTTGGGGCAGCACGTCCAACTGCGCGCTCTCCTGCGAATCGCCGCTGTCGTCTTCCCGCATGAACTCCAGCACCTCCTGCGGTGCCGACGAGGTCCACACCGGCGCGAACGACAGTCGATGCAATGGCGTAGGTCCTTTCTCGCGCAGCATCTTCAGATGCTTGGGCGTGCTGTAGCCCTTGTTGGAGGCCAGCCCGTATTCCGGAAATACCGGGTCCCAGGCGCTGACCATCGCGTCACGCTCAACCTTCGCGATAATCGACGCCGCCGCGATGGAAGCCGACAGTGCGTCGCCGTGAATGATCGGCGTCTGCGCACACTCGCAACTGAGGCGCAGCGCGTCGATCAGCAGGTGGTCGGGCCGAAGCTCCAGCATCGCGACGGCTTCTTCCATGGCGCGCTTCGAGGCCCAGTAGATGTTGATCTGGTCGATGGTGGCGACATCGACCGCAGCGATCGCCCAGGCCAGTGCGTGCTCGCGGATGCGGGGCGCAAGTCTCTCGCGCGTCTCACGGTCCAGCAGCTTGGAATCGCGCAGCCCGCGAATGCGGTAGCGCGGGTCGAGGATCACAGAGGCCGCGACCACGGGGCCGAACAGCGATCCCCGTCCCACTTCATCGACGCCGGCCACCAGCTTCGCGCCCGTTTGCCACGCCAGCTTCTCGTACTTCAACGTACACTTCAGCCGCTTCAGCAGGCGCAGCTTGAGCGTCGCGTTCGAGACGGTCTTCTGGCCGTTGTTCTCTTTCGGTTTTTTCTTTGCGGATTTCACGACAGGAAAGCGGTCCCCGATATGCACGATTGTAGAGCAGCGCCGTCGAGGCCGTGACAAATTCTTGCCGGCTCAGTGGCCCATAGCCGCTCCACTGCCGCCGGAGCCGCCACTACCGCCGGAGCCGCCACCACCGCTGCCCGGAGTTCCACTCGAATTGCCAGTCGCAGCAGAAGACGAGTTGCCGGAGGAGGATCCGCCGCCACACGCTAACGTGATCAGAAACATCGCCACACTGGACGCAAGAAGCAGAGCGACACAACTTGCCAGGGCCTTGGAACGCTCGCCGGCCATGTAGCACCCTCGGCAAGGTGAGATGCTGAAAGTGCGGGAGGCGGCCAGGACTGCGACGTCACCGTCAGAGTTGCCGCCGCAGACACTTGGCTCTCGCAAAACCTGCCGCAGTTGCTGACCAACAGCCAGTTTCAGCAAAGTGGGTTGCTGATGATCACGATTGACGAATCGCGAAATGATAACAACAACGGCGGCGGCCGCATCGCAACGATCATCCTTGGAACGCACGTTAAGCCCGGTTACCAGGGCACGATGCAGTACGATCATCGCAGCCTGCTCGGCCTCAGCATGACCGCGCTGGGCGTGACAACGATTCCCAACGGCGCCGGCTCCGCACCGCAAATGACGGAATTCTTCCAGTAGATCCGCCTTCTGCGATCCTCTGTTTTCCGTGGTTGTCATCCCGAGGGAGGCCGCCGGTTTGGCGGCGGACGCTGCGCTCAGGATGACAAACAAAGAGATTCGTTTTCGGCACAGCCTCAACGCTGGCGCCTGCCTCAAGTTGAAACCACCTCCGCGCTGAATCGGCCCAAGCCCATTTGAAATCCAATCAACTAAAATAGAAGGTAGCCATGCGTAGGGTGTATCTCGACAACAACGCGACAACTCCTCTTCTCCCCGAAGTGCTGGAGGCCATGCTTCCCTACTTCGGCGCGAGTTTTGGTAACGCCTCGTCCATCCATCAGCAGGGACAGCAGGCGCGCGCGGCGGTCGAGCGTGCGCGCGAGCAGGTTGCCGATCTGATGAACTGCCGGCCGGCGGAGCTCGTGTTTACCAGCGGCGGCACCGAGGGCGATAACCTTGCGCTGTTTGGGCTGGCCAAGCCGGGCGATCACATCGTCACCTCGGCCAGCGAGCACCATGCCGTGCTCAACTCGTGCCACCGGCTGCAAGAGGTGGGGTGCGCGGTGACGTACCTGCCGGTCGATGGCCGCGGACTGGTCGATCCGGATGATGTTCGCCGGGCCCTACGTCCGGAGACAAAGCTGATCAGCATCATGTTCGCCAACAACGAAACCGGCGTGTTGCAGGCGGTGAACGAGATCGGCAAGATCGCTGCCGAAGCCGATGTGTACTTCCATACCGACGCCGTGCAGGCGGCTGGCAAAGTTTCGATCGATGTGAAGGAGATCGGTTGCGATCTGCTGACGATTTCGGCGCACAAATTTCATGGACCGCAGGGCACTGGCGCGTTATTTGCGCGCAAGGGAACTCTGTTGCAGCCGCTGTTCTATGGTGGACGGCACGAGCGCTCGCGCCGCGCCGGAACCGAGAACCTGCCGGGCATCGTCGGTCTCGGCAAGGCAGCGGAGATTGCGCGCTTAGGCTTCGAAGATGGCAGCGTCGCGCGCATAGCAACGCTGCGCGATCGCCTCCAGAACACGATTCTGGAAAACGTCGAGCAAGTGGCCGTGAATGGCGGCGGTGTGTCGCGCACGCCAAACACCGCAAACATTAGCTTCGACTGCATTGAAGGCGAAGCGATGGTCATCGCGCTCGACCTGAAAGGCCTGTCGGTCTCGACCGGCGCGGCATGTTCGTCGGGAGCGATTGAGCCTTCGCATGTCCTCACTGCAATGGGGTTGTCGCCGGATCGTGCCCGCGGCAGCATTCGCTTCAGCCTGGGCAAGCAGAACACGGCCGAGGACGTGGAGTTCGCGTTGCAGTTGGTGCCGGAAGTAGTGTCGCGATTGCGCGAGCTCTCTCCCGTGTATAAAGGGGCGCACGCGTGAAAAGGTGGAAGGGCACGACTTCAGAGGCTGCGTGAGAACTCGATTCTCGACCTCTGTGCTGGGAAAAGATGCCTTAGACTAACGAAAAACCAGCCCGTAGGGCTGAACAATAATAGCCCAGGACGTAAGCCCTGGTTCCCGATTTCGCCGGGCTGAAGCCCGGCGCTTCCACCGTAGTACAGGACATTTCTTGCGGCTTTCAATAGCCGGAGAGGAGTTCTCAGGCGCTAAAGAGGGTGTGTGAGAACTGTGCCGTCCCTAAAGGGACTCGAATAAATTTTCCACCTCACCCAGGACTCCGCTTCGCTCGGTCCTGGGCTAACTGCAATTCCACCCCTCCGGGGTTCGATTTGCGTGTGTCGCACTCCACCGCGGAGGAATAAAGTTGGTTCTCACACACCCTCTAAAGCCCACGAAATCCTAGGGCAGGTACGGCACGGCTGAAAGCCGTGCCCTGATACAAATCGATCACCGCTGAAGGTGCCTGCCCTAAGGGGTTCGCTAAAGGCTAATTGCTAAATGCCGAATTCCAAGAATATCGCCGTGGCCATGTCGGGCGGTGTGGACTCCTCCACCGTGGCGGCGATGTTGTGTCAGCAAGGCTACCACATTGTGGGACTCACGCTGCAGCTCTGGAACCAGCGGCGGCTGGCCGGGCGCAACGGCATGCCGGAGGCGGTACACGGCCGCTGTTGCTCCATCGACGATGTTTACGACGCGCGCCGTGTCGCCGAGACGCTCGGCATTCCCTACTACGTCGTGAATCAGGAGGAGCGCTTCGAGCAGGATGTGGTGCGGCCCTTCGTCGCGGAGTATCTTGCCGGGCGGACGCCCATCCCGTGCAGCCTGTGCAACAACCACCTGAAGTTCGATCAGTTGCTGATCACGGCGCGCCAGATCGGCGCTGACCTGCTCGCCACCGGACACTACGCGCGCAACGAATTTGACGAGGCCAGCGGCCGCTGGGTATTGAAGCGTCCTGCCGATCGCGGCAAGGACCAGACCTATTTCCTGTTCGGCCTCACTCAGGAGCAACTGAGCCGCACACTATTTCCGCTCGGCGAAATGCGCAAGCCCGAGGTGCGCGAGGAGGCCAAGCGCGCCGGCCTGCGTCTGTTCGAGAAGCCCGACTCACAAGAGATCTGCTTCATCCCCGGCGGCGATTATAAGCAGTTCATCGACGCCTATCTCGATGAACAGAGCACCGAGATGCCCGACAGCGCAGGTGAACTCGTGACCGCGGCCGGCGAGGTAGTCGGCACCCACACCGGCATTCACAACTTTACGGTCGGCCAGCGCAAGGGGCTTGGCGTTGCGACGGGCTCGCCGCTGTACGTTCTCGAGATTCGCGGCGACACGCGCGAAGTGGTCGTCGGCCGCGATGATGAGCTGTTCTCGCGCACTCTGCGTGCGAAGCGCGTGAATTGGATCGCCATCGACGATCTACGTGCTCCCATGCGCGTTCAGGCGAAGATCCGCCATCGCCATGAGCCGGCCGAGGCCGTCCTGGAGAAGCGCGGCGATGACGAAGTGCTGGTCACATTCGACCAGCCGCAGCGCGCCATCACGCCCGGCCAGTCGGTGGTTTTCTACGATGGCGATATCGTCGTTGGTGGAGGGTGGATCGTTTGAGGGGTTAGGGACCAGGGTTAGGGGGTACAAGGGCAGTAGGCTACTTCGACTTCCAGAGGATGGACAAGAGTACGCCTGAGGCTAGCGCCAAGAAAGTCCAGAAAAGGCATCGCCTGTAACGTGGCAAAAAGCTGTTCGGAAAGAGCTGTTCGTATGCAGCAGCCACCTCGTCGCCGCCGCGCCTCCACCATGCCCACTTATCAGACGCTCTTCTGCTAACGCGTACCCTCATAGCAAGTTCGCCACAGATACTTACGAGGGCTGCGAATACTAGAATTAAGAAGAAGACACCGAATCCTATCATTCGGCTCCGTTCTGGTTTCTTGTCGGGGGGATCCTTTGTCAGCTCGTGGCCAGTTCTAACCCCAAGCCCTCGGCCCCTAATCCCTCAAATAAACATCTCGTCCGATTGGCCGCCGTTGCGGCGCCGTCTCTGCTGGTTGAAATACGTGCCCACGCCCGTGCTGATGGCGTGGACGATCCCCGAGACCTGCCGCACCGGCGTCATCACCGAGTGCTGTACCTTCTCGGAAGTCTCCTCCACGCGGTCCATAGTGCGCGTCAACATCTCATCACCGCGAATCACCTGCAGGCGAACGCGGTCCACGACGTCATTGACGGTAGCGTCCAGGCGCTCGACCGTGCCCCGCGCGGTGGTGCTGATGTGACTCAGGTCGGAGATCACGTTCTCGATCTTGGGACGAGTGGTCTCCAGGAACGTCTTCACCTCGTGCTGGATGGCTTTGGCGTTGTCGATCACCGGAAGCACACGCGTCTGGATTACGGCGGCCGTGTCCTCAACCCGGTCGGCAAGCGCTTCCACTCGCGCGCCTAGCTTCCGCGTGGTCAGGTACATCGCCAGGAGGATTAACATCTGCAGCACAACCGCTGCCGCAGTCACAATGATGAATATGGCGATAAGTTTTTCATCCATAGCAAAGGGCACCCAGGAAATGGTCTGATGCTGCGATTGTAATGTGGGGGTTGTATGCGGGCCGAAACCCCGGCGGGTACGGCCCCGAAGCACAACGGCATTCACTCGGTGAGCGCATCATGAATCCGCTCTCTTCAGCCTGCCGGCCGGCTACGGGGTGGGCGTTGTGCCTGGAACGTCTTCGCTGGTGGCTTCGCGATAAGCCTGCCGTCCAGCTTCAACCGCGGAGCGAATCTGATCTTTCTGCTGGTTCAGGTAATCGCGTCCTTTTTCCGCCCAACTGCCGGCCTGCTCACGCGCCTGGCGGGCGCGCTCTTTTACCGTGTCGCGGCTATCTTCGGCGACATCGCGAAGCTGCTGGCGTAACTCGTCGCCCGCTTTGGGAGCGTACAGAATTCCGACCGCCGCTCCTATGCCCAAACCCGCCAAAAACCAGAGAAAACTGCTGCCGTCGCGATCTGACATGATGGCCTCCTCGCCACGCCGGCAGGCGCCATCGAGCGCGCGCCACCGGCCGTTTTTAAAAAGCTCGCGAGTCCGGATGGTAGCACCCGTGATGCGGAATTACAAACGCGCGGGACGCTCACAGCAATCGGCGAAGGCAACAATTTGACAAGCTAATCGCCGCTTTCTTCAGTAGCGCAATCTGGCCCAGATGATAAACGTGATGTTCGATCACGCCGTGCGCCTCGCCATAAAACGTGCGCTTCCCAGCCGCGGACAAATCGTCGAGCTTTGCCGGATCAAAACGCCGCAGTGCCTGACGGAATCTCTCGTTCGAAGCGCGAAACTCATCCAGCGTCTTGCTCCAACTCTCGTCCGAGGGATCGGGCATCGCGGGAAAGTTCAGCTCCTCGACCAATCCCGCGCGCGCCCCTGAGAGGCGCTGTGCCCCTACGTTCTCCCAGAACGTCATGTGCATAACGATCTCCCATATCGTATGCGCTGCCGGAACAGGTCGCGCCGCGGCCTGCTGTGGTGAGATGCGGTCGAGCGTGGGCCAGATGGCATCGCCATGCCAGGCGTCGCCGTCTAAAACACCTTCGTAGTGATCGAGAATGCGTTGCGTGTCCCGCATTTTTTCTCCTAACCTTCTAAAACCATAGCACAGGTTAGACAGCCCTTTGGGCAGATTTCGCTGGTTGCGCTCGCACGGCCCACCGACGCGAACCAACGGCGCCTACTCTCCGGCCGCCCACTCGTATAAGATTCTTGCCGCAGGATTTTATCTTCGGGAGGAACAATGAATCGGATTGTCAACGCTGTGCTTGTGCTCTTACTGCTCGCCATGGGCTGGGCGATGGCACAGGACAACGCAATGTCAGCCAAGCCGAACGAGGCCAAGCCGGCGGCGAAAGCGGGCTCGATGCCCATGCCCAAACCGGCTCCGCAGATGACAAAGCTCATCAACATGATGTGGGGCTACTGGACGGTCAGTGAGAAGGCCGATCCGAATCCCATGATGCCGAAGGGCGGCACTGGCCAAGGCATGGCAAGAATGTTGCCCGGGCCGGGAGGCATGTCGCTGCTGGAGACCTATCGCTCCAGCGGCCTCATGAACATGAATTTCAGAGGCTCGGGCGTGCTCTGGTGGGATTCGAAGGCGCAGGCTTATCGCGTCGTCTGGTGTGACAACACTCTTCCCGGCGGATGTGACGCTAGCGGCACCAGCAAGTGGGAGGGCGACAAACTGGTCAGCACCATGGAGAGCGAAATGCACGGGCAGAAGACGGTCACGCGCTTCACTTACTCCGATTGGAAGCCTGACTCTTTTGTCATGACCATGGAGATGGGAGCGGACGCGAGATCGCTGAAACCGGCGATGACCGTTACCTATACCCGGACCACGCCGCCATCAACTGCCGCAGTCAAGCCGGCGGCGCAGTAGAAGATCAGACCGGCTACGAAGCAATGGCCACTGTAGCCTGGTGCCCCAGGTTCGCGTCCTGTTTTTGGAGCTGCTGGATTGGATTGCAGCTTGGCGGGCGGCGCGATCGTCAAACCTCCACCGCAGCCGGGTAGGCGAGGCGGCACTTGGTCGAAGGGGTGTCTGTGACTACCGGCAACAAGCGGGTAGGGCAATGCCAGAAACCGAGAGGGCTGTTAGGCCGGTTCGTTCTGGCGAACATGAACTCGCGGCATTCGAAGGTCACCGACTGGGGACTATCTCACGTTGCCGTGCAAAAGCAAGACATCGTGCTCGACGTCGGTTGCGGCGGTGGCAGGACGGTGAGCAAACTCGCGGCGATGGCCTCCGAGGGCAAGGTCTTCGGCATCGACTATTCGCCGGACGCCGTCGGGGTGGCCAGGAAGGTGAACAAAGAGTGGATCGACAAAGGTCGCGTGGAGATTCGCGAAGCGTCCGTTTCGCAGTTGCCATTTGCCGATGACACATTCGACCTGATCGCCGGAGTGGAGACCCATTTCTGGTGGCCCGCCTTGCCGGCCGACATGCGCGAGGTTCATCGTGTGCTGAAGCCGGGCGGCACGCTCGTCCTGGTCGCGGAAATCTATAAGGGCGCGAAGTCGATGACAGCGGTCATCGCGGAAAAGTATCTGCCCCTAAGCGGCATGACGCTGCTGAGCGCCGATGAACATCGCGAACTCTTGGCCAATGCGGATTGCGAGGATGTTCAGGTCTTCGAGATCTCCAACAAAGGATGGATCTGCGCCATCGGCAGGAAAGCATCCAGCCGGAATTAGTATGCCTGTTAGCAGCATGATTCAGGAGTGCCGCATCAGGCGATCGCGTACTTCTCGGCCAGGTCGCCTACCACGGGCAGCTTGAAGATCGCGTGCTGATACGCCTTGACGACGAGCAGCAACCAGATGGCCAGCTCTGCCAGTCCCCACAGCGGCCAGAGCAGACCCACCAGCGACCCTAGCAGCGGAATAATGTGGAAGAAGACGTTGGTGAATATCGACAGGATTACGTCGATGAGGGCGAACGCAATCGCCAGGAAAATGCATTGCAAGCAGTGAAAACGCACAAAGCGATTGCGGCGATAGGGCTCAACCAGAAGAAAAATAATCGCCGGGATGAAGGTGAAGTAGGCCAGCATTCCCGCGATGTTTTCGTCCAGTGCCCCGGCCGAGGCCGCAGAGGTCGTGTACTCCGATGCGCGCACCGGCTGCGGCGCGGTGCTTGAGTCGTTCAACTGCTTGCCACAGTTGGCGCAAAAGGCCGCATTCTCGGGATTCGTGCTGCCGCAATTCGGACAATACGTCATGCGCACTCTTAGGGGCGATGCCGCCAAGCTGCCTCTGTTCGCCGCGCACCATATCAGAGCAGCAGTGCAAACACAAAGGAAATCTCTGCGAGGACGACCGCATGCCCCGTCGGCGTCGGCGATTGCGCCACGGCATACAATACCGCCCATGCAAAGCAAAGACGCCGCACCCGCCTTCCGACAGCCGGGCGCCAGCGAGCGCGCCTTCAACCGCATCTTCGGATTTCTGGTTGGCCTGGGCTTCGGCCTAAAGCACAACTACCTGGTCGAGGTGCGCGGCCGCAAGTCGGGCAAGCTGTATTCCACGCCCATCGATCTGCTTGAGATTGACGGCAAGCGTTTCCTGGTTGCTCCACGCGGATACACGCAGTGGGTACGCAACGCGCAAGC
Organism: uncultured Acidobacteriaceae bacterium; assembly: GCA_963821995.1. Taxonomy (GTDB): domain Bacteria; phylum Acidobacteriota; class Terriglobia; order Terriglobales; family Acidobacteriaceae; genus Bog-257. The sequence continues at coordinate 710,860 of CAWGFZ010000002.1, forward strand.
TGCCGGAGACGTTGCGCTCAAGAAAGGAAGCTATCGGCAGGGCTTTCGAGTTCGCATGGTGCCCGAGGCCGAACGCCCGGAACTGCTGAAGGCCTATCTCGATCGCTTCAAGACCACCGTACAGCGATACTTCCCGGTTCCGGCCGGCTCCGGCACGCAGGCCTTCGCCGCAATCGCGGCAAACCACCCGGTCTTCGAGTTAACTGAGGCGGTTGATCCAGCGCCGGCTCGAACCTGAGCTTGAGGAGTCGCGCGCATTCCCCTAGCCGGGAAGCTGACACATGATGAAGAACAGTCCCGCATTCCGGAGCTGGCTGCTGGCCGCGAGATTGCCTTTTGCCGCCGTCTTGTCCAGTGATTACTGGCCCGAAGCGCGGGGTGGAGCACCGCTTCAGCGGTGCAATCAGGATGCTGGAAGGAGACCGGCTTTAAGCTGCTGAGGTCCACAAGCAATTACCTCAGGCGCTAAAGCGCGAGCTGTTTTATCGCTGCATGCTGCACACCTGAAAGGCGTGCTCCACCCGTTAGTGAACAGCACAGTTCTCACGCAGACCCTCCGGCCTCCTCATCGATTGGGGCATGCCGTTGCCCTCCGGCGCAAACAAAACCGGCCAGAAGCCGCCGGAATCATGGCAGATTATTCAACTAGAACGGGGTTGTGCGCGCAACAGACGCGTAGTCATCGTCACGCCGCTGCAACGTCGGACGATCGTCGCCGTCGCTGCCTCCCTTGTTGCCCTTGTCGGCGGTCTCGGTGCGGCGCAGCGTCGGCTTGTTCGGGTTTTCCGGAATCGCCTTCTTGCGTTCCTCGAAGGCTGCGAGGCGTGCTTTCACCAGTTCAAACTCCGATGTATCGACGATGTATTCCGGCCGTGGCGGCAGGATCTCGCGAATCTCTTCCTGGCTTTTCAGAATGCGGTCCGGCGTCTGCGGATGCGTGGCGAAGGCCTTGGCCAGCGTTCCCGGCTTTTGCTTCTCCAGCGCCTTGATTTTTTCGAAGAACGAGATAAACGCCTGCGGATCGTAGCCCGCCTTGTACATATATTGCAGGCCGAAGTAGTCAGCTTGCGCTTCAAAGTCGCGCGAGAACTTCATGAACGTGACTGGCAGCGCCAGGCTCATGGCGGCATTCACCGCCTCATACAAGCCCCAACTGTTGATCACAAACATCAGCGGAACGGTGGACAGGCTGACATAGTTGGCGCGCGTCATCTCGCGCGTGGCATGGCGAAGGACGACGTGTGAGATCTCATGCGCCATCACGCCAGCTAGCTCGGCTTCGTTGTCCGCCGCCAGAATCAGGCCGGTGTTGACGTAGAAGAATCCGCCGGGCAGGGCGAAGGCATTGATGTCGTCGGAATCCACCACTCTGATCGTGAACGGCACCTTCGCATCGGAATTGCGCACCAGGTTCTGCCCAATGCGATTCACGTACTCCGTGATCTCGGGGTCCTGGATCATGCGCGCGCTCGACTCGACCATCATGGCGTACTGCTTGCCCAGCTTCACGTCGGTGTCGATGGAGTACCAGTCGCCCAGGCTCTTGCCGGTCGAGCCCACCTTGCGATTGCCGATGTCGTCGATATCGTTCTTGCCCTTGTCGTGAGTCTCTTTGGGAGCATTCGCGGTGGGAGCGGTCGCCGCGGTGCTGTCAACCGGACTGCCGCTTTGGCTCAGCGCGCTTGCAGTCTGCTGATCAGAGGAACTTGACGTCTGCGACGTTGGGTTGTCTTGCGCCAGCGCCGGAAGCGAAAGTCCGGCGGCCAGCAATACCGCAATGGCCGCTGCCAGAGCACGCGACTTCATGGAAAACTCCAATCCCCACTCTTGAAGCGCACCTGCCGGGGTGCTTCTACCGGCATTATATGCTTGGAATCGCAATGCGGAGCAATGGATTTCTGGCGTGGTCACGGGAAGCAAAGAATTTTGCTGTGGGCGCGCTGCGCGGCGGGACGCGTGGCGGCAGAAAAGGGATAAGCAGCGGGTAGCAGCCAGCAGTCAGCAGCAGTCAGCAGCAGTCAGCAGCAGTCAGCAGCAGTCAGCAGCAGTCAGCAGTCAGCCGCAGATGTCGCGTTCAGGTTTTTCGGATGGCACCTCTTCCAGGACCGTCAAGGAGTTCCGCGAGCGGTTGCGCGTTGGAACTAGCGCTTTGATCGCCAATGGCTGACTGCTGAGTGCTGACTGCTGATTGCTGACCGCTCCAAAAAGGAAATCCCGAGCGCGTATTTGACCGGTGATCTCCGGCGAGCGGGTGACGCCGTATCCTGCTGGCGGGCTCACCGGCTACTTGCGTAGCTGGCGTAACTTGCTCTGCTGGACCGCGTACTCGCTCCGAGCCGGGTAACCGTTCAACGTCTCGGGATTCCGTCTTGCTCTTGACCTGTCTTCCGTCTTCGCTCGTCAGCCGCTAGCCATCGACTGTTGCCAGCTCTTTGCCTGCGTCATGAGACGCCGGACAATGCCTTGCAGCAGGTGCCGGACTTGCCGGTTCCTCCTCGCGTGCGCGCCGAGGAAGCTAGCTGCCCGCTTGCGAAAAACTTGAAAACCGTCAAAGAACGAGTGTGTTTTTACTCTTCCTGCGGACCAAGTCAACGAAAATTTCGCGGCTGTATCTTCCCTGTTTTCAATCGAGTGCAGCTCGTCCACAGGCCGCTGCCAGAATTTTGTGCAGTCCCGCCAATGACCGATTCGAGTCTTTCCATTTCGCCAATATTTTCGCGCCTTTCATCCGCACCGCACGGGTTGAAGGCGCGAAATTGAATCACGATTCAGTTGTGGGAATCTGGGGAAAACCGCAATCAGAGCGGTGTTCCGCGCATCGCGGATTCGCGCGGCGAAGCTGAGTCGCTTTTCGCTTTTCGCTCTCAGGGATGCTCTGATTAACCCTTCGTCTTGAAGGGGACGGCCTTCAGAGCGCGTGTGAGAACTGTGCCGTCCCTAAAGGGACTGGGATAGATTTTCCACTTCACCCAGGACTCCGCTTCCCACCCCAATTCGCGCAAAGGCGGCGCGAATTGGGGGCCCGGCTTCGGGGTTCCATTTTGCGTGTGTCGCGCTCCACCGCGGAGGAAGAAAGTTGGTTCTCACACACCCTCTTCAGGCCGTCCGTAAACGCTTCGAAATCAATTCGGCTTTAGCCGCTGAGGAATTTCATTACGACTTAATCAGACCTTCCTTAGCTCTTAGCGTTGGCGTTTATTGATGAACTGCAAAACCATGCCCGGAAGAAAAATGGCCACCCTTACTCCAATCCCGCGTTTTGCGCCGCGAGCTTGCCCAGCACGCTCCAGTCCTGTTTGCCGAAACCTCGGCCGATTGCGGTGAGCATGTGGTCGTGTACCAGGCTGGCGACCGGCAAAGGCGCATCGACGTTCTCGGCGGCGGCAATCGCCAGGCGCACGTCTTTCAAGCCAAGGCGTAGGGCGAAACCGACTTTCTCGTGGTGGGCATCGGCGATGAGCCCGCCGTAGGTCTTGTACACGGGCGCGGCGAAGAGCGAGTTGGTCAGAAACTCGATGTATTCATGCGGCTCAATGCCGTACTTGCGCACCAGGGCCACGGCCTCGGCCACCGATTCGATCACTGACGCGATCAGAAAATTGCCGCTGAGTTTGACCACATTGGCCATCTCGGGCTTGTCGCCGATGACGAACACACGCTGACCCAAGGACTCCAGCACCGGTTTGCACTTCTCCACGACAGACTTCTGGCCGGCGGTCACGACAAACAACTTCCCTGCCTCGGCGGCCTCCGGCCGGCCAAAAACCGGCGCGGCGATGTAATGCTGACCGCGCTTGCCGTGCTCCTCGGCCAGTCTCTGTGACAGTGGCACGCTGATCGTGCTCATCGAAATGTGAGTTGCATCCTTCGGCAGGTTGCCCAACACGCCGGAATCGAGCACGGCCGACTCTACAGCCTCATCATTGGCCAGCATGGTGACCAGGATTTCCGCTTGCTTCACGGCGTCGGCGGGCGAGTGAGCGGCCTTCGCGCCCTCGGCCTGTAACGCCTCAGCCTTGGCGATGGTGCGGTTCCACACCGTCACCTCGTGTCCGGCGCGAACCAGATGCCGCGCCATGTGCGTTCCCATGTTTCCTAAACCAAGAAATGCGATTTTCATATAGCTCCTAGCTTTTAGCTGTTAGCTGTTAGCTCTCAGCCTTTCAATTTTCGCACTGCGCTCGAACTCATTCGGCGACAAGGTCACAAGTCGAAGGGCCGTGGTGCCGTGGTGCCCCAGGTTCGCCCTTCGGTTGGGCTAACCTGGGTTTGCTGGCAATCCTCCTTCGCCCAGGTTAGCGTCCAAGGAAAGGACGCGAACCTGGGGCACCGGCTGACGGCTAACGGCTAAAGACAACCGCGCCGTTGCCCTGTATCATGCTCCTTTCGCGGAATGACCACCAATTCCCCGCCGTACAAAACTCGTGAGGAGCGGCGCACATTCGGGCGGGCGCTGCGCAACCAAGTCGGGCGACCCCAACAGGGCGAATGGGATCCGAAGCAGCGCACCGCCGACGTCATTGCTTTATTGCAGGAAAACAATCGCGACCGTCTGCAGCATCTGTTGCCCATCAAGTACGAGCACATGGCGGCCTCGCCCTTCGGCTTCTTTCGCGGCGCGGTGCCGCTGATGGCCGCCGACCTTGCTCCCCTGCCGACTACTGGCTTGCTGACGCAAATCTGCGGCGACGCCCACGTGCAGAACCTCGGCGCTTTCGAAGCGCCTGATGGGCGCCTGATCTTCGACATCAACGATTTCGACGAGACTGTGGTCGGCCCGTGGGAGTGGGACGTCAAGCGCATGTCGGCCAGTTTGGTGCTCGCCGGTCGCGAGGCCGGCAACTCCGACAAGCAATGCAAGGCCGCAGTAGTGGCGTTTGTGGAGCGCTACCGCGAATGTATGCGCAGCTTTTCAGAAATGCCGGTGGTTGATCTGGCGCGCTTCCAGACGCATCGCGTCGAGGCGCCGGTGAAGTCGGTCCTGCGCAAGGCCGAGCGCGCCACGCCCCTGCATAATCTGGAGAAGCTGACCGTCCTCAGCAAGGGCAAACACCGCTTTCGCGAGCAGCGGCCAATGCAATTCCACATTCATCAGCCTGAGGCCAGCAAGGTCATCGCGTCGCTCGACGAGTATGTGAAGACACTGTCGCCGGAACGCGCGTTCTTCTTCTCGCAATACGTAACCCAGGATGTGGTCTTCCGCGTCGTCGGCACGGGCAGCGTGGGCACGCGCGATTACGTGCTGCTTATGTTCGCCGGGGCCGTGTCCGACCCGATCTTCCTGCAGATCAAAGAAGAACCGCTGTCGTCGTATGCGCCGTATCTGCCGCCCGGGCGCACGCCCGCACACCAGGGCGAACGCGTCGTGGAGGGCCAGCGCGCCATGCAGATGCAGTCGGACATCTTCCTGGGATGGACGACGATCGATGGCCGCCACTACATAGTTCGCCAGTTGCGCGACCACAAGGCCAGCATCGATACCAGCATCCTGCTGGGCAACGGGCTCACGCAGTACGCGCGCATGGCGGGTGAACTGCTCGCCAAAGGCCACGCACGATCCGGCGATCCCTGCGCGCTGTCGGGATATCTTGGCACCGCTGACAAGTGCGATCTGGCCATGTCGCGCTTCGCTATTGCCTATGCCAATCAGACAGAGAAAGACTGGGAAGCTTTGCGACTGGCGATTCGCAATGGCAAGCTGAAAGCCGCCCATCCTGCGCCGGCGACGCACGCGAAATCCGCAAAGAAAGCAGCGAAAGCCGCAGCGAAGTAGCGCCGTCACAGCCGATTGGCAACCATGGGCTCAACGTCCAATGGTGGAGCACGCCTTCAAAGGCCGCTGAAAAACTCGCCTCAAACGGCAGTTTGGGAAGAGCGAGCCTTCAGGCTCGCGTCCAAGCCGTTTATTTTCGCCATCCCGAGCGGGCTTCAGCCCGCGAGGGATCTGTTGTTCCGACTTTTTCAGCAGCGTTTTCAGGCGTGCAGGGATCCAGCCATAAACAAAGTCGCGCTTCAGCGCCCGAGGTGACGCACCCACCCTATCCTGCGCGCCGCGTGACCAAAGAAAAACGCGGGTTCCGTTGCGCTCCCGCGGCAATTCCCAAATAGGTTTTGACGGTACTTTTTGCCCCTTCCGGCGTCTCAAAAATAGGGGATAATGGTGTTATGAAGCGCTGGGTATTGAGTGCGATGTTATGTGCTCTGCTCACGCTCCCGGCCTGGGGACAGAGAGGCGGCGGCGGACACGGAGGCGGTGGCGGTGGCGGTGGCGGCTTCCACGGCGGCGGTTTCCACGGCGGTTACTCCGGCGCCTATCGCAGCGGCTATTCCGGCACCTACCGCGGATACGGCGCCTATGCACGCGTCCCGAGCTATGGCGCTCGCGGCGGCTATTGGAACCGCGGCTACGGCGGCTATGGTTACGGTTGGAACGGTCGCGGCTACGGCTACGGCTGGCGCGGCTACCCCTATCGCGGCGGTTGGGGTTATCCCTGGTGGGGCTGGGGAGCCTGGGGCGGCTTAGGTTGGTATCCCTGGGATTGGGGATGGGACGACTCGGACACCTACTATCCCTCCGACACCTACGCAAGCAATCCCGCCACGAACTATCCGTCCTACGTTTACGTGAGTCCTGACCAGTACAGCAACTACCCGCAAAACACCCAGACGCAGGATCAAATCAATCAACTGCAGGGCGAAGTCAATCAATTGCGCTCAGAGCAGAACCAGGGCAAGACCACGGAAATTCACGCCGAGACGGTGCTGGTCTATCGCGACGGCCACACCCAGGAAGTGCAGAATTACGCGATCGTAGGCCGGACGCTTTGGATCTTTGACGAATCGCGCGCGAAGAGAGTCGCGCTCTCGGAGCTCAACCTACCCGCGACCAAGCGCGACAACGAAGACCGCGGCATCGAGTTCACCGTACCCGGCACTTCACGATGAGCCGTAGGGCGGGCCTAAGGCCCAGAATTTTCTTATCGGCCTTGACGCAAGCCTAAAGGCCCGCTCTGCCTGTCCTTCGGTCACGTTGGCCTGAAGGCCAGCTCTACCCGAGTGCTGCTTGAAGTGACTCCGTTAGCCAGCTCTCTAGAACATCACCTTCGCCGCAAACTGTATTCCCCTTGGTCCGCCGCCGCCCAGAAACGGATTTCCAATTCCCACGTCGCCCGTTGCCGTCAGCGCATAGTAGCCGACGCCGCGCCCGTTGGCGCCGATACCGTTCACGCCAGGATCGGCGATGAAGTTCGGCAGCTCGGGATTGGCGAAGTTGGGATGGTTGAGGACATTGAAGAACTCAGCCCGCAGTTGCAGGTTGGCGCGTTCGGTAATTTTCGTGTCCTTGAAGATGGAGAGGTTGAACTCCTTGAATGGCGGCCCAATCAGGAAGTTACGCGGGAGATCTCCAAAGTGTCGCGTTCCCGTCAGGCAATTGCTATCGCCGTTGCTGGTGATCGCCGTGGTATTCCCGAAGGTACAGGGCACAGCGAAATTCGCCAGATTCAGAAACGTCGCCGGCGCCGCACCGTACTGGATCGGCCCGACAATATCGGGACGGTCGAAGCCTTCCCCCGATCCTGAGTAATCGCCTTCGAAGTTGTAGTTCAGGGTGAACGGCTGCCCATCCTGCAGCGTGAGCGTTCCATCGATTCCCCATCCGTTCTTCAGTTTGGAAAGCGAGCCGGCCCAGCTGGGGAACTGGTACAGCAGGTATTGGCTGAAGCGGCGGCGGATGTCGAAATTGGAGTTGCCGCGCTCGGCGTCGGGATCGAGGCTATTGTTCGGCTGCGAAGCGTTGGGGATGAAATCTTCCAGATCGCTGGCGTTATCGATGGAGTGCGACCAGGTAAAGTTCGCCTGCGTGGAAATCCCATGCCACGCGTTGGTGCGGAATGTGGCCTGCAACGCGTTGTAGATGGAGAATGCGCTGGACTCCTCCTGGTTCACGTAAAAGAAATTGGAATACGCGGTACGCGGCACGTTGCTCGCGTAATCGAAGCCGGGGATGGGACAGTTGGGATACACGTAGGGCGCCACGCACGCCGCAGTGTCGGCGGCCGTGATCTGCGCCTGGCTCGGCTGATTGATGTCGCGGAAGCGGAACAGCCGCGTGCCTTTCGATCCCACGTAGCCCAACTCCAGCGTCGCCTTGTTGCCGAAGGCCTGCTGAATGTTCACGTTCCAGTTCTGCACGTACGGCGTCCGGATGTTGGGATCGACGCCGAAGAAACTGCTCAAAGGCGAACCGTTCACGTACACCGGCGCGCCCGCCGTGATCGGTCCCGTGGTCGCGGTGAAGAACGTAATCGGCGCGGCTCCAACTCCGGTGTAGGCCGGACCGGGACAAAATGTGCAGTTGTAGGGAATGTGCCCCAGGAACATGTCCTGCGAAAAGGCGTCGTAGAAGATGCCGTAGCCGGCGCGAAAGACCGTAGTTCCCTTCCCGGTCATGCCCCAGGCAAACGACACGCGCGGCGCGAAATTCTTCCAGTCAGGATTGTAGAGTTGCGATGGGCCGCCCGGCCCTCCGACCTGCACCAGGGTGCCGCCATTGGCCGGCGTGAGCTGGTAAAAGAGATTGTTCTTCTCGCCCGCTACGCCGAAATAATCCCAGCGCAAGCCGAGGTTCACCGTCAGCCGCGAAGTCCAGCGAAATCCGTCCTGAATGAACAGTCCATGACTGTTCTGATACTCATCCCGGCCGGTGTAGCCGGCGGCCTGACTGCCACCGGATGGCAGGCCTTCCAGGAATGAAGTCAGGTCGGTGAAGCTCAACTTGCCGCGGAAATTCGAATCCTGCACGATGTTGATCGACGTCCGGCGGAATTCATATCCAAACTTCAGGTCATGCCGCCCAATCTTCCACGAGTAGTTGTCGATGAATTGCCAGTTGGTATCGACACGGTCGCGCGGCACGCTGGCCGTCGCGCCGAGTTTGGCAAAGCTGCCGACGGCAATCAGCGGCAGGCCGTAGTTGAAGGACGACACGCCGGTGTCGAGGCCGATTGTCGCCGGATTGAAATCCTGGTCTTCGGGGAAGAAGCCTTCGGCGAATCGGTTCCAGCCGAAGCGCGCCTCGTTTACCTGCGACGTATTGATGACCTTCACCCACGACATCGATGCCAGTTGCACGCGCGTCGGCGTCACGGTATTAAAGCCGGGCAGCAGCCCGCCCGCTAACTGCGCAAACGGGAAGCTCTGATTGCTGTTGCCGAAGTAATAGCGACCGGTAATGTTGTTGTTTGTGCTGGGGTTGTAGTCGAGCTTGCCGATCACGCTGTCTACGTTGTTGCTGAAGCGCGTCGAGGTCGCGAGGTTGTCGGCAGCCGCTCCCGGCGATGGCGGGTTGCAGGTGCCGTCAACGTTGGCGGTGGCTCCTCCAATATTGGGCGTTGGCCAGGGATTGCGGGCCAGCAAGCTGAGCACGGGCTGGCTGAGTGGAACGCCGTTGGTTGCAGCAATAGCCATCGCCTGGTTGATCGCGGCCTGATCGGGCACGCAGCTCAGGCCGGCTTGCGCGCCGCTCTCGCGCTGGCCTTCATAATCGACGAAGAAGAACGCTTTGTCCTTCACAATCGGCCCGCCCAGCGCTCCGCCAAACTGGTTGTTCAGGAATGGATTCTTGGGCTGACTATCAAGGTTGAAGTAATTGCGCGCGCCCAATTCGCCGCTGCGCCAGTACTCCATCAGCGATCCATGCCAGTTGTTGGTGCCGCTCTTGGTCACGATGTTGACCACCGCCCCGCTGTTGCGGCCATACTCCGCTTCATAATTCGACAGCACGTGCAGCTCGGCAATCGCGTCGATCGGCAGAATGGTCGCGGGATCGCCAAACACCCCCGCCTCATTGATGGCGGGATCGTTGCGATAGCCATCGTTCATGTCGGAGCCGTCGAGCAGATAGTTGTTCGAGCGGCCGCGCGAACCGTTCATCGAGAACTCGCCGAAGGAGCCGGGCGAGTCGCTGATCTGGTCCGGCGAGCCGGCCACGCCGGGATTGAGATAGATCAGCTTGGTGTAGTCGCGGCCGTTAATCGGAACGCTCTCGATCGTCTTGGCGGTGATGATGCCGCCCAACTCGTCGTTGGTGGTATCGACCTGCGGCACCTCGCCCGTGACTTCGACCTGCTGCGCCACCTGTCCGGGCTTCAGCACGGCGTCAACGCGGCTCTGGGTCGCGACGTTCACCGCTATCGCTTTGTTGACGACGGTGTCGAATCCGCTTTGCGAGATGGTAACGTCGTATTTCCCAATGGGCAGCTCAGGAAGGTTGTAGGTGCCGTCCGCGCTGGTTTGCGTGGTGCGCTCCAGGCCGGTATCCACGTTGTGTGCCTTGACGGTGGCGCCGGAGATAACCGCGCCTGAGGTGTCCGTGACCGTGCCCAGGATAGTCCCACGAAAGGTCTGCGCCGAGCCGAAGCTCGCCGCCAGAAGCAACACCACGACCAACAGCAGAGAACGCTTGCTTGCCATGTTCTGCCCTCGGGATTGGTTAAATGCTTTGGGCGAGCATTATTCACTAAAGGCGACAGGACGCCAAGAGATTTCTTGTCACCAGTTTTTTTGGCCTTGTCCGATATAATCGCGACCGCCATGAACCGACGCTTCCGATACTTCATTCTGCTCGCATCGCTCTTGCTGGCCGGCCTATGTGCCGCACAAACAACCCAGCCGCCACAAGCCAAGCTAACGCCGCAAGAAGGCGATTACACGCTGCACGACTTCCACTTCAAGTCGGGCGAGCAGTTAGCCGAGGTGCGCATGCATTACTACACCTTCGGCAAACCCGTGCGCGATGGCAACGGGCGAGTGACGAACGCGGTTCTCATCCTGCACGGCACCACCGGGTCGGGCCGGCAGTTTCTCGCTCCGCAATTCGCCGGCGTCCTGTTCGGGCCGGGCCAGCTTCTCGATGTCAGCCGGTATTTCGTGATCCTGCCGGACAACGTCGGCCACGGCAAATCGAGCAAGCCCAGCGACGGGATGCACGCGCGCTTCCCGCACTATGACTATGACGATATGGTTCTGGCGCAGCATGAGCTGCTGACCCAGGGACTCGGAGTCAATCACCTGCGGCTCGTCATGGGCACATCCATGGGCTGCATGCACTCGTGGATTTGGGGCGAGAGCTATCCCGATTTCATGGACGCGCTGATGCCGCTGGCGTGTCTGCCGGTCGAGATCGCGGGACGCAATCGCGTTTGGCGAAAGATGATCATCGACGGCGTCCGCCAGGATCCGGAGTGGAAGAACGGCGACTACACCACTCAGCCGCGTGAGGGGTTGAAGATCGCCTCAGACATTTTCGTGATCGCTACCAGTGCGCCGCTTGCGATGCAGAAGAACCTTCCCACGCGAGAGGCGGCGGACAAATACGTGGATGATTCTGTCAAGAAGATGATGGCGGGTTTCGACGCCAATGATCTGCTCTACGCCTTTGAGGCCTCGCGCGACTACGACCCGTCGGCACGCCTGGGAACGATTACCGCGCCAGTGATGTTCGTCAATTCCGCCGACGACTTCATCAACCCGCCGGAGCTGGGCATCGCAGAACAAGAGATCAAGAAGGTGAAGAAAGGCCAGTTCGTCCTGATCCCTGCCTCCGACCAGACGCACGGCCACGGCACCCACACCTGGGCCATCTTCTGGCAGCAATATTTAAAGCAGTTGATGGATGAGTCACAGTAGCGACTTTAAGTCGTAGTAAGATCGTCTTACCATGCAGACCAAGGTTTCCACCAAAGGTCAGGTTGTACTCCCCGGTCCAATTCGCCGGCGCCTCGGATTGCAGCCGGGCGACCCGCTGGATGCCAAGGTCGAAAAGGGCAATATCGTTCTAACCCCCACGAAGAAGCGCAAAACCAAAGGAAAAATCGTTATCGATCCGCTCACCGGGTTCCCGGCACTGACGCTGGGCCCAGGTGCCCCTGTCCTGACTAGTAAGGAAGTGGAGGAGATACTCTCGGATTTCCCATGAAATGTCTCCTCGACGTGAATGCGCTTGTGGCGTTTGGCATTATCGACCACGAGTTTCATGAGCGGGTTGCCGGCTGGATAAACAGCTTAGACGCCGAGACACATCTCGAGTTGGCCACATGTTCGATCACGGAGCTCGGCTTCGTGCGGGTCGTAGCGCAGAGTGCGCGCTATGGGTTCGCCACCTCTGAAGCACGTGCCCTACTGATACGGATAAAGGCGCGACACGCAGAAAAATTTGCGTTTATTCCTGATGATCAGGACATCGCGCAAATTCCCGTCTGGGTCAAGCACCCTAAGCAAGTCACCGACGGTCATCTGCTACAACTCGCCAAGGCGCACGGCGCGGTCTTGGCAACTCTAGATACCCGAATTCCGGGAGCCTACCTAATCCCTGGGAAAAGCTGAATTGTGAGCGACTGACTAAAGTAGGTTTGACCTTCGGTTTCGGACTACGCTCGCTGCTCTTTCCTTCTCGCCAGCAGATACGCCCGTATCAGCTCGTTCAGATCCCCATCCAGCACGCGGTCCACATCCCCGATTTCGACGCGCGTGCGCAGATCTTTGACCATCCGATACGGCTGCAGCACGTACGAGCGGATCTGCGAGCCGAAGTCGATGTCGAGCTTGGAGTCTTCGACCAGCTTGGTCTCCGCGCGCTTCTTCTCCAGTTCGTACTCATATAGCCGCGACCGCAAGATGCTCATGGCCTTCTCGCGGTTCTTGTGCTGCGAGCGCTCGTTCTGGCAGGCGACAACAATTCCCGTCGGAATGTGCGTGATACGCACCGCAGAATCCGTAGTGTTGACGTGTTGTCCGCCCTTGCCGCCCGAGCGATAGGTGTCGATGCGAATGTCTTCCGGCTTGATGTCGATCTGGATGCTCTCGTCGATCTCCGGCGAGACAAACACGCTGGCAAACGATGTGTGCCGGCGCTTGGCCTGGTCGAAGGGCGAGATGCGCACCAGTCGATGCACGCCGATCTCGCTGGTCAGCAGGCCGTAAGCGTACTGGCCATTCACGCCAAAAGTTGCCGACTTGATGCCCGCCTCATCGCCCGGCTGATATTCATACAGTGAGGTCTGAAATCCCTGACGCTCGGCCCAGCGGAGGTACATGCGCATCAGCATCTCGGCCCAATCCTGCGACTCGGTGCCGCCGGCGCCGGGATGGATCGTGACGATTGCATTGCGGTCGTCGTTCTCGCCAGACAGCAGCGTTTCGGTCTCGAGCTTGTCCACCAGCGTACGAAGTTCGTCGACTTCCCGGCGCAGCTCGGCCGAGACCTCCTCGCCTTCATGCGCCAAATCGAAATACGCGTTGATATCAGCGGAGCGGCGCACCAGCTCGTCGTGCGTGGCCAGCGCGCTCTCCAGGCGCTTCTTCTCGCGCATTATGTGCTGGGATTTTTCGGGATTCGACCAGAGCGTGGGATCGGCTGTCTGTTTTTCGATTTCGCCCAGCTTTTCGCGCAGCTTGGGCGCGTCAAAGATACTCCTGAAGATCGTGCACCTTGTCGCGCAGCGCGGAATATTCCTGTTCTAGTTCTTCGACCATGTGTTTCGAATCGTCCTTCTAGTTTCAGTTGGCACTTAGCACTTAGCACTTAGCATTTGCACTTGGCGTTGATTTGGATTTGAGCAGAGGTGATGAACGAGTCCAAGCTAAATGCTAAGTGCTAATTGCTGCTTGCGGCCTTGCCGCAGGCACAAAGTACCGCAACACCAGCCCCAACACCGTGATTATCGCACACAAAATCGGGAACCAATCGCCGTGACGAGTGTAGAACGTAGTCGATTCCTCCAGCGCAAATGAGCCTTGCAGCGCCACGCGCTCATTGCGCGGCGCTTCGGCGGTGATGCGACCATACGGATCGATTATCGCGGTAATGCCGCTGTTGGTGTCGCGCAGCAGCCAGCGATTGTTTTCCACCGCGCGCATTCTCGCCATGTTCAGGTGCTGCCGCGGTGCGCCGGTGTCGCCGAACCAGCTATCGTTGGAAATGTTGACGAACACCTCGCCGCCGTTCTTGGCGAAGTGCCGCACCTCGTCCGGGAAGATCGACTCGTAGCAAATGAACGTGCCGATTTTCATGCTCCCGAGCGTCAGCGGGACGCGCTGATTGCCGCGCGCAAACGTTCCCACCTCGCGCGTGAGCGCATGGGCAAAGCCGATCAGTGTCTGGAACGGCACGTATTCGCCGAATGGCACCAGATGGATCTTGTCATAGCGGCCCGTCCATGCGCCGTTGGGAGCGATCACCGCCGCCGAGTTGTAAATCTCCGGCCGCCGGTTTGGCTCACCGGTGTGCTCAATGCCGATCGACCCTGCGATGATGTAGGAATCGGTGGCGCGCGCAATGTTAGCCAGCGTGCTGCGCAAGTGCAGATCGGTCACCCAGAATGGCGCCGGCGATTCCGGCCAGATGATGAGCCCGGGCGTCCCAGGCTTCTCGCTCTGTGGACGCACGCTGAGCGCCTGCAACGACCGCAGCGTCTGCTGAAAGTAGTCGAGCGACCAGTCCGTCTGCAGAATCGGAATGTTCACCTGCACCAGCGTTGCGCCGTGCTCGGTGGGCAGCGCGCCGGGCTTCTCCAGTTTTCCAGCATGCAAGACAATGGCTGCTACCAGAGCTGCGGTCAGCATCACCTTGCGCCGCGCGTAGGGCACAAGAAACGCCGCTGCCACTGCCGTGTTCACCAACGCGATCTCGAATGAAATTCCATACACGCCGGTCACGGTCGCGACCCGCGCGAGCGGGATGTTGTCGATCTGCGTGGTGCCCAGCAGGTCCCAGGGAAATCCGGTGATGTAGGTGCGCGCCAGTTCGACCGCGACCCAGACAAACGGCGTGAATACCAACGCACGCAGGCTGAATCCGTTGCGGCGGGCGGCAATCACGGCGAGCAGAAACCCGAATAGCCCGTGATAGAGGCCGAGATACAAGGCAAACATCAAAAGCAGCACGGCGGACGTGACCGGATTCAAGCCGCCGTATAGATGCATCACGTGGTAGACCCAATAACAACTTCCCAGATACCAGATGATGCCGCTCACATATCCCAACAGAAATCCCTGCCATGGGGTCGCCGGGGCGAGAAATAATCCGCCTTCGGCGAGCACCACGGTCACGTCCTGCTCGCGGCATTTGAGGATGGCATAGATGAGCGGAGCGAGTGCGATCCAGCCGAGCAGGTAAATGGAAAAGTTGGGGAAGATCAGCACCTGAAGCACGCCTGACAGACAGGCGAAGATCCAGGCGTTCGCGCGGATTCTTCTCACTTTGCGAGTGTAGCAAAGCGAGGTTTGTATCAGAGCATGCGTTTAGTGGCCGCTGACAAACTCGATCCTACGGCTGGATCGGGTAGAGCGGACCTTCAGAGCCTGCTCTGAGCTTGCCGAAGGGTCCGCGTCCAAGCGCTTTATCTCCGAGATCGGAGCCGGCGCCAGCCGGCAGCACTCCGGAATTCCTGACTTTTTCAGCAGCCTCTTAGGTCGTGCCGAGCCGGCAACGACTCAAGCGTTGAGCTTTTAGCCCCTGTAAAAAGCTGCTCCGGGGCTAAAGAGGGTGTGTGAGAACCAACTTTATTCTTCCGCGGTGGAGTGCGACACACGCAAATCGAACCCCGAAGCCGGGGCCCCCAATTCGCGCCTCTCTTGCGCGAATTGGGGTGGGAAGCGGAGTCCTGGGTGAAGTGGAGAATCTATTCGAGTCCCTTTAGGGACGACACAGTTCTCACACACCCTCTAAAGCCTCGCGCATTTTTCGTCACTCTGACGCGAGCCTAAAGCCTCGCTCTACCTCTCCGTCCGCCGCATCACAATCTTTCTTAGCCCTTGAAAAATTTGCTCAGGTCTCCGGCTGATTACCCCTGACTCCTGCGTCGTGGCGCTAAGATCGATGCATGAAGAAACTCCGGGTCGGCGTGCTGTTTGGCGGCCGCAGCGGCGAGCACGAGGTCTCGCTTTTATCGGCGGCTTCGGTCCTGAATGCAATCGATAAGAGCAAGTATGAAGTTGTCCCTGTCGGCATCACCAAAGACGGCCGCTGGGTGACGGCCGCTCATGCCGAGCGCCTGCTGAAGGGCGAAGCACACGATGCGGCCGAACCATGTCATCTGCGCGCGGGCGATCCCGATGCTACCTCGGCCGCCGCCGTTATCGCGCGCGGCGAAGGCGTGGTTGTGCCGCCGATGCCGACTGAGGATCATTCCGCGCTCGTTCCCTTCGAAACCGCAGCTCACGAGATGCGCGCCGCCGTTAATCCCGTCGAAGTTGACATCATCTTTCCCGTGTTGCACGGCACCTTCGGCGAAGATGGCACCATCCAGGGTCTGCTTGAGCTGGCCGACATCGCTTACGTCGGCGCGGGCGTGCTCGGTTCTGCTGCGGGCATGGACAAAGACGTCATGAAGCGACTTTTTCGCGATGCCCATCTGCCCATCGTGAAACACGTAACGGTCCTGCGTAGCGACTGGCGCGCGCAGCCGAAAAAAGTCCGCAAACAAATCGAAAGTGCGTTGAAGTATCCGGCCTTCGTGAAACCGGCGAATCTTGGATCGTCGTTGGGGATCAGCAAGGTCCACGGCTCAAGTGAGCTCGGCCCCGCGCTGGACGAGGCTTCGCGCTTCGATCGCAAGCTGATCGTCGAGCAGGGCGTCGGCGGCAAGCGCAAAGCGCGCGAGATCGAGTGCTCCGTGCTGGGCAACGACAAGCCCATCGCATCGCTGCCCGGCGAGGTTGTGCCGATCAAAGAATTCTACGACTACAACGCGAAGTATCTGGAGGAAGGCTCAGAGCTGATCATCCCGGCAAAGCTCAGCAAGCCGCAGCAGAAGGAAGTGCAGCGGCTCGCGATTGCGGCTTTTCAGGCGGTTGACTGCTCTGGCCTGGCGCGCGTGGATTTACTGATGGACCCGCGCAGCGGCAAAATGTACGTGAACGAGATCAACACGATGCCCGGTTTCACTTCGATCAGCATGTATCCCAAGTTGTGGGCGGCGACGGGAATTCCCTACTCCGAGCTGATCGACCGCCTTATTCAACTTGGCCTGGAACGCCACGCGGAGAAGAAGCAGAACCAGTACAGCCGGTGAGGCCGTCGGGCTTGGGAACTGCGGCGGTCGGGTAGAGCTGGCCTTCAGGCCAGCGTCTGGCGGTTTATTTCCCTTTACTGAGCCGGCTTCAGCCGGCGCAATCGCCGTCCTGATGTTCCCGCAAGGTCTTCAGCCGAAAAGCCAACATCTGTTGAGACTTACAACGAGGACCGCAGTGGCTAAAGCCACGACATCTTTGCCTGCGGGACGCGGGCCTGAAGGCCCGCTCTACCCTCATTCATACGCCAACGCGTCGATTGGATCTTTCTGCGCCGCTTTGATCGCCGGATAGAACGCGCCCAAGAGCGATCCGACCAGCGCGATAATCGCGGCCTTGATCAGCCAGACGTAAGTAATCATCACGGGCAACGTCTGGAATTTCGTTCGCAATCCCACGCGCGCGCAGTAGCTGATGATGATCCCCAGAATGATCCCTCCGATCGCGATCAGCAGCGTCTCGCGCAGCACCACGTTCACGATGTAGAGCTTGCCCGCACCCAGCGACTTTAGGATTCCGATCTCGCGCGTGCGTTCCATCACGGCCGTGTACATCGCCTGGAAGATCACGATAAAGCCGATGATCATCGCGATACCGATCACCACGTCGATGACCGTGCTCAGTCCGGGAATGCTGGTCGAGGTCATCAAGCTGAGATATTCCTTGATGGAATGCACCCCAAATTGCTGCATACCGGGAATGCTCTTGATGGCTTTCACCACCTGGTCGGCGTTGTTGGGATCGTCCAGCTTGACGTAAAAAATTGTCGCTTTGCCGATGGCGCCGATCAGGTCCTGCAGTGTGGTGATTGGCACGAACTTACGCGCGCCTTTGCCGTGCTCAACGATGCCGCAAATGCGAAACTGATGGTTCAGGTCCGTGATCGTCTGGCCCACTTTGAGGCGCTTGGACGCAGCTTCGAGGTCATCGATAATCATGTCGTACGGCCCCTGGAACGGCCCACCCGACAGATAATGGAAGCCTCCGCTGACAGCATCGAACGATTTCAAATCGATGCCGTCGATTATCTCCACCGTTCCCGCCGTTGTGATTTGCGTTATCACCGGAGCCGCCGCGGCAACGTGCGGCAGGGCGGCAATCTTGTCCGCAATCTTCACCGAAACCGGCGCGCCGCTTACGCCCATCAGCAGCGACGAGCCGGGCGGCTGCACCATAATGTCAGCACCGATTCCCGCCTGCCGGGTCTTGCTGTCGTTCAGAATGCCCAGCATGATGCCCACGATCAGCAGGATCAGCGTCACTTCTACGGCCACAGCAACAATGCTGATCGCAGTGCGAAACGGGCGGTGCACCAGGTTGGCAACGATCATCCGGTTCATCATAGGAATAGGAAGGGAAGCTCGATTGTATAGGATGCCAGCGTTCAACTGAGCGCCGCGCGCCGGGCTTATGCTTGACAGACCCGAGGTCGTAGTGTAGAAACAGCCGTCATTGAATGCGTGTTTCGGGAGGCGAAGATGTGTCGTTCATGGGTGTTCTTCACATGTTTCCTGTGTTTTGTCATCTCAGCGGCCGTGGCGCAGGATGTAACCACAGTGGCAGGAGGACCAGAGACCCACAAAGTTATCCTCGACAATGCCCACGTACGCGTCCTTGACGTCCATATACCACCGGGGCAGAAGGTTGCCATGCATTCCCACCCGGCAAACGTCGTCTACTACGTGACCGATGCCAAGACAAGGGTCACTTCTCCCGATGGGAAAACTCAAGTGGTAGAGAGTAAAGCCGGTACAGCAACGTGGCGCGGGCCGGTAAAGCATGCGATAGAGAACGTCGGCGCCAGTGAGATTCACCTTGTACAGACCGAGCTCAAGGACGAACCCGACACGGCAATGTCCGATGCGAAAGAAAAGAAGTAGGCGAACAGGTCCTTAGATCAGACCGAGCCCATCGCCCTTGGGGGATGTTTGCGGTTCACCACTCGCACTCCCTCGCGCCAACGCTCATCGATCTGCAGCAGCGTCCACTCTACGCGTGGTGAAAGGTGACGCAGCAGAGTATCCGTAGCGGGATGGGTTCGCAGCGCCGGTACCACCAGATACAACAGCGGCGGCGCGCTCGAGATCTCGCGGCCGGCGAAATAGCCGTTGCGCGTGAACTCGCCATGCTGCTGATGCCAGCGGACGCGCCCCCAATAATCCAATCCCTGCAGCGGCAGATGGATGTCCTCGTTGGCCTTCAACTCCAGTACGGCGAGCCTGCCCTCGAGGGTACAAGTGAGCACGTCCAGCATGGCGCGGTCGCTGGCGGCAAATGCCGGTACTTGCGAGTAGACGAAGCTGCCGTCGAGTCTCTCATCTACCTTGCCGATCTCGCGCGTGGTCAAGCTCTCCAGCCATCGCTCGGGAGCGAGGCGGAAGAACAAGTTCGTGTGGGAACCGGCGGGGTGGCGCTGCTCGACGATGCGTTGCACAAGTTCAGCGAAGATTCCCCGATTGCTCTCGTCCAGGACATATTCGGCCGCACCGACGCCAAATGTAATCGACTCCTGGTTTCGGAACGAACCGGGAACCGCCATCATGTGTGCGCGCGCGAACTCCAGACCATACAGGCGGAAGACAATCTCCGAGGCTGACTCAATGGTGACGTCGGCAGCCGGCGCCAGCTCACGCACGCGCGCGATGGAAGCGGCAAATCGATCCGCGGCCGCCTGCACATCAACTGCGCGTGTGAGCCGGCTGATGATGTTGCCGCTGTCGCCTACATCAATTGCTTCACAGATCTCCGAGCGTTCCTCCAGTTCGTAGAGCTGCCATTTCGCCAGATCGTGATCCAGATTGGCGGCGCGTTGGCGGACAATCTCCGATCGCCCGGGCGGCAGGAAAAGCTTCAATCCCTCCACCAGCGTGCGTCCGTTCAGATGCTGGCGCTCATAGTCCATCCACAGGATGGCGAAGGTCAGCGCGGCGTCCACCGATGACTGTGTCTCCTCGTCGTTGACGCCGAGCACGGCGAACGCCGATTGCCCCGCTCGCAGCAAGCCGCGCGTGTACACCGGACTGAAGGAGTGCTCCAGATCAGCGCTGATGCTTAGCTGTTCCAGCTTGAATCCTGGATATTCCCGCCGCAGCATGCGCTCCAGTAACGCCTGGTAACCAGCTCGCGCGGTGCGCTTCGAGGTCCCGGTGCGGCGATCGCGTTCGGCAGTTATCTCCAGCAGATTCGGCCGCGATTGCCCGAAGCGCAGCACCACCAGGTGCAAAGATCGGTCGTTGACTTCCACATCCAGCACTCGCCGGACGGCGTTGCGCTCCTCCGACCACATGTGCAGGACGCACTTGCCTTCGCCGGAGACGGAATACCTTGCCGTGCTGAAGTCAAATAGCACTGCGCCGTCTTCAATCGCGACGGCTTCTGGCGCGTCGGCGAGAAACTGCTCCAGCAGAGCGGAAAGATGCTGAGCCGAAATCCCCGGCATTCGCAGACCCCGTGTTTCCCCACCCCAAGCTAACGCATTGCCCCCCGCCGATCCAGCACCGTAAAGCACACCCCTGTGTGATAATACAAAATTGGACTGCGGTTTCGGGAACAGCCCGCCGTTGACGCTGTCAATGCCTTTGCTCCTTAGCGTCTTCGCCCGCCGCCGAGCATCCAATCAAGAGTGAGTATGGACAAGAAGTTCTTCTTTGAGCGCTACGGCCTGGCGCAAGCCGACGTCGAGCGCTATCTCGCCGCGGCGCTGTCCGCCGGTGGCGATTTTGCCGATCTCTACTTCGAATACCAGACTTCCACGTCGGTTTCGCTCGACGAAAGCATGGTGAAGTCGGCGACGCAAGGCATTTCGGTTGGCTGCGGCGTGCGCGTGCTCTCCGGCGAGCGCACCGGTTACGCCTACACCGACGATCTCTCGCAGGAGCGCATCCTGCACGCGGCGCGGACTGCGGCCCTTATCGCCAGCGGTCCGGCGAAGCAGCCGGTCGTGGGATTGACGGACAAGCCGGCGCACAATCTCTATCCTGTGCCGCTGCCGTCGGTCGAAGCCGACGTGTTGGCCAAGGTTGATCTTGTCCAGCGTGCCGATCGCGCCGCGCGCGACTACGATCCTCGGATTCATGAAGTGCGCGTCAGCTACGCCGACGAGTTGCGCAAGATTCTGGTCATCGGCTCCGACGGCAGCTTCGCCGAGGATGCGCAGCCACTAGCGCGCATGAGCGTCTTTTGCATCGCCAAATCGCAGGTTGCCGGTTCCGCGCGCGGCACTGCCGGCGGCGGCGGACGCGTCTCGCTCGATTACTTCGAGGGCGATGCCTCGCCCGAGCACTTCGCTAAAGAAGCGGCACGGCAAGCCATTATTCAGCTCGACGCGCGCGAAGCCCCGGCCGGCGAGATGGAAGTGGTGCTCGGTCCGGGATGGCCGGGAATTCTGCTGCATGAGGCGATCGGTCACGGTCTGGAAGCCGATTTCAATCGCAAGAAAACTTCTGCTTTTTCCGGAATGCTCGGCCGCCGCGTCGCCAGCGACAAATGCACCGTCGTCGATAACGGCACCATGCCCGGCCGGCGCGGCTCGCTGAACGTCGATGACGAAGGCAATCCGACCGAGAACACCGTGCTGATCGAGAACGGAATTCTGAAGGGCTATCTCTCGGACAAGCTGTCGTCGCGGCTGATGGGAATTCCGAATACTGGCAACGGCCGCCGCGAGAGTTATCAGCACATCCCCATGCCGCGCATGACGAACACCTACATGCTCGCAGGACAGGATTCGCCCGAAGACATCATTCGCTCCGTGAAATATGGCGTGTATGCGGTGAACTTCGGCGGCGGACAGGTGGACATCACGAATGGCAAATTCGTGTTCTCGGCGTCTGAGGCGTATCTCATCGAAAACGGCAAGGTCACTTCGCCGCTGAAGAACGCTACGTTGATCGGCAATGGCCCCGACGTGCTGACCAAGGTCTCCATGGTAGGCAGCGATCTGCAACTCGACGAAGGCGTCGGCACCTGCGGCAAAGACGGGCAGTCGGTGCCAGTGGGAGTGGGTATTCCGACGCTAAAGGTTGACCGGCTGACCGTCGGCGGGACCGGCGGGTGAAGATGCTCTACCATGTGGCATCCCGAGCGAGGACTTCAGTCCGAGTCGAGGGACCGCTATAGTGCGAACAATCTTTGAGCCATATAGGGGTCCCTTCGACAAGCTCAGGGAAGGCTAGAACGGGCCATCCCTGATCGCCTTATCCAGAATTGTCATCCTGAGCGTAGCGCCCGTGGTGTTTTTCCGATTCGCTGTCTTGCGAATCGGGCGGGCGCGGAGTCGAAGGATCTGCGGTTCCCTGATCTGGGCAGACTGGGCGAGCGGACCGCAGATCCCTCGACTGCGGCGACCAACGACAGGTCGCCTCTGCTCGGGATGACAACCCGATATTTTTCGCCGCCAAGCACACGGCTGCGGATCAGAGTGGCCAATGCACATCGACGTGCCACAATGTAGCACTCTTACAAAATAGGACTACTGATTCGAAATGAATACCTCTATCGCAGAAGGCCCCACTTCGACCCAACCCGCCTCAACCGACCTTAAGCAAATCGCCGCCGATGTCGTACGCCTCGCCATGCAAGGCGGCGCCACTGCTGCGGAGGCCGTCGCCATGGACGGCAGCGAATTTTCCACTGTCGTCCGTCTCGGCGAAGTCGAGACCCTGAAGGAATCGGGCTCGAAGGGCATCGGCGTGCGCGTCTTCTTTGGACAGCGCGCTGCCAGCACCTACTCCAGCGATCTGACGCCGGCAGGCGTCAAGCAGATGGTGGATTGCGCGCTGGCGCTGGCGAAGGTCACCAGCGAAGACCCTTTCGCCGGAATTCCCGAACCGTCGCAATTGGGCAAGCTCGAAGGCGATCTCGATCTCTATTACGACGACGTCTATTCCCTTTCCACTGCCGATCGCATCGACTACGCACGTCGCGCCGAAAAAGCTGCTCTCGACGTCGATCCGCGAATCACCAACTCCGAAGGCGGTACGTTCGATGCGGCGATCGGCTACAAGGTCCTGGCCAATTCGCACGGATTCATTGGCGACTATCAGCGCTCCTACTGCTCGGTTTCTGCCGTGCCCATCGCGCAGGTGGAAGGCTCGGCGATGCAGCGCGATTACTGGTACTCGGTCGCGAATTCGCTGAAGAAGCTCGAGCCGGCCGAAGAGGTCGGCCAGATCGCCGCAAAGAGAACGCTACGGCGTCTGGGCGCGCGCAAGGTTAAGACCGCCAAGGTTCCCATTGTCTTCGAGCACACCATCGCCGGCGCGCTGGTCGGCCACATCTTCGAAGCCGTGAACGGCGATTCGATCTACCGCGGAGCATCATTCCTCACCGGCAAGCTCAACGAGAAAATCGCCGGCGACAACATCAACGTGATCGACGACGGCACCATGCGCGGCGGCTTCGGCACCAGCCCATTCGATTCCGAAGGCGTGCCCAGCCGCAAAACCACCGTCATCGAGAACGGCGTTTTGAAGTCCTATCTGCTGAATACTTACACCGCGAAAAAACTCGGCCTCGCAACCACCGGCAACGCCTCGCGCGGACTGGCCGGAACCCCCGGCATCGGCCCGGGCAATTTCTTCCTGCAGCCCGGCGCGAAATCTGCGCAGCAAATCATCGCCGACATCAAAGAAGGACTCTTCGTCACCGAGTTCCTGGGCTTCGGCGTAAATCTGGTCACCGGCGATTTCTCCCGCGGCGCCGGTGGCCTTTGGATTCAGAACGGCGAACTCACATTCCCGGTCGAAGAAATCACCGTCGCCGGCAATCTGAAGGACATGTTCTTCAACATCTCGGAGATCGGCAACGATCTGGAATTTCGCAGTTCCATCGCATCGCCCACGCTTCGCATCGATGGCATGACGGTCGCCGGCGAGTAGAGCGCGTTCGAAGAAAGTCGCATGTGAGGGGGACGACTTTCACCGGTCGCTGAAAAATTCGTTTTGTGCGCCAGACCGGTAGAGCGGGCCTTCAAGCCCGCGTCCAAGCTGCCCCCAAAGATTAGGTTTTTCCGCCCGCTGCTGCGCAGCAGCGGGCGGAAAACCTGCCAAGATCATCGGCGACGGACGCGGCGCTGAAGCGCCGCTCTACCCGAACTGGCCCGGATTCGTGTTTTTCAGCCGCCTGTTAAAGCCGTGCCCGGACAAACCATTTCTCAACGGGCTAAGACAATTCAACGCACCGCACGCCCGCGCGGCGAAACCTCCACCGGCTTTTTCGCTTGCGAATTCTGTGGCAATCCTGACGAGTAATACTTCCAGTTGTTCCAGATCACCCGCAACGTTGCCGCAATCGGGATCGAG
The DNA here is from genome assembly GCA_963821995.1 of uncultured Acidobacteriaceae bacterium. GTDB lineage: Bacteria > Acidobacteriota > Terriglobia > Terriglobales > Acidobacteriaceae > Bog-257. Next base: position 735,231 of record CAWGFZ010000002.1, read on the forward strand.
AGGTAGACGCCCAGGATTCCTCCCAGTTCCGCGCCCATCAGCACGGCGGCGATCGCCACCAGCGGATGCAATTCCAGGCCATGGCCCATGATGCGCGGCGTCAGCCCGTAGTCCAGCGAAACCCGCCATGTCGCCAGAAAGATGAGCACGGCCCACAGCGGTGAATAGGCGCTCAGGAATCCCACGCCGAGAATGGCGCCGGCGGCCACCAGAGGACCGACCACGGGGATGAATTCCATGATCCCGCCGGCCAGGGCCAGCGCCAGTGCATAAGGAAATCTCATGACCGTCAACACCAGCGCGTAAGCGCAGAACGAGCATGCCCCCACCAGAATCTGGGCGAAGATAAAGCGTGCCAGTAAGCGGTCGAGGTCGTTGAGAATGCTCCGCAGCAAACGCCGCTCGGCGCCGCGATCGAAGACGCCGATGAAGTTTTGTGCGAACTCCCGGCCGTCATGCAGAAAGAAAATCGCCAATATCGGGATCAGCGCCAGCCACACGATATTGGTGAGAAACTGCGCCACCTGGGCTCCCAGGTGTGCAATCCAGCCAAGGATCTCGGCGCGGTGTGCCTCCATCAAGTGCGCCAACTGCACCTGCGTTTCATAGCTCCACCCGTGTTTGCTGCCCACCTGCCAGACGATCTTCCCGCTGCCCAAATTGTCGAGCAGCGACGGAAGCGATTGCCCAAGGTGGCGGCTGTCACGCAACAGGCTCGGCCCGAGGAGAAAACCGGTTCCGCCCAGACCTACAACCAGGCATAGATAAGCTTCCACGATCGCCAGCCCGCGTGAGTGCCGCGCCAGGCGAGTAGCTTCGATTCGCGATACCAGCGGCTCCAGCAGGTAGGCAAAAAATATGGCGAAGAGGAAAACGACCAGGGTATCGCGGATGCCGTAAAGAAAAGCCGCTACCGCAATAAACACACAAATCGTGGCAAGGATCCGGGCGGTGCGCGAGTCGAGAATGTGCACGACTGTGTGATGTCTTTGGGAGGAGTGCAGTTGGCGGCGGAGCCGCCAGCCAGCCGCAAACTCCCGCCCGCAAACTCGCCATCTTAAGAAGAGAGATCGCACGCGCGAGTAACTGGCTTGGACGGTGTCATCCTGAGCGGAGGTGCGCTTGGTTTGCGCCCCGGAGTCGACGAGCCTGCCCTGAGCTTGTCGAAGGGACCCCTATGATGCCATCCGTTGTCGCATATCCGTTATGCAAGCGCGCTATGTGCCAGCAGCTCTTGTTTGCGCTCTTCAGGCAAGAACGATGCGCGAATCGAGTTTCGCGCCAACTGGCGCAGCTCCTCGTCGCTGAAGCCGAAAATGTCGGCCGCGATCTGATATTCGTTGACCAATGTTGTGTGGAACATGTCGGGATCATCCGTGTTCAGCACCACCAGCGCGCCGGCGTCAAACAGTTTCCGCACGGGATGATCTTCCAGCCTGCCGCAACAACCCGTCATCACGTTGCTGGTGATGCAGACCTCGACGGGAATTTGTTTCTCAGCCAGGTACCGCACCAACTCAGGATCGTCGATCGCGTGCAGGCCGTGGCCAATGCGGTCGGGCTTCAGCTCGCGCAGCGCACCCCATATTGACTCCGCGCCAACCGTCTCGCCCGCATGCACGGTAAGACGCAGCCCATGATTGGCGGCGTGCCCGTACACTTCCCGAAACTGCTCCGGCCCGGCGCGGCGCTCATCGCCGCCGATTCCAATTCCTACCACATTGTGGGACTTTAGTTTGATCGCTTCGTCCACGACGCGCTGCGCCTCGTCCACTCCGAAGTGTCGAACGGCGTCCAGAATCCAATACAGCGAGATTCCGAAGTCGCGCTCGCCGCGTTTGCGTCCACACTCGGCGCCTTCGAACAATGGCGCGAACTCTTGTCCCCGCCACTGCACGACGCCGGCCGAGATGTACGCCTCGGCGTGAACCACGTTCTGCGCATGCAGCTTGTGCATCATGCGATAGGTGACCAGCTCGTAGTCCTCAGCCGTGCGCAGCCGCTCCGTAACGGCCTTAAAGGCCCACAAGAATCCGGTGAAATGCTTGTATTGATACAGCTCGCGGGCCTCATCTTCGGTGAAAACGCGCCCGCTGTCTTCGATATCTCTATAGCGATTGTTCGTGGTCGGCAGCGGTGTAGGATGACGCCGGCTCAACTCTGACAATGTGGGAGGATCGACCGAACCCTCGAGATGCAGGTGCAGCTCGGTTTTGGGGAGCGACGCGATGAAATTGTTTGACAGGTCAGAATTCATCGAGGCGTGCCGGTCCTCAGGAAGAAATCTTCTCCCCGGGTGTCATCCCGAGCGGAGCGAAGCGCTCCGCTCCGTCGAAAATCACTCACCACGGAGACACGGAGAACACTGAGGCCCTGTTTATTCCAGACTCTTCTCCGTGATCTCCGTGCTTCCGTGGTGAATTTTCATCTTCATGGGTGTGGCGCAGGCCCATGTGCGCTCAGCATGACACAAGGAAACATTGATGCGGTTTCGGGGTCACCGCTTGGGCACGGCCTCTAACACCGGCTTTGCATTGCGCGCGCTGAATTCGCTGCGATGGCGGCTGTAAAGCCAGTACACGGACATGCCGATCAGCAGCCATCCGAAGAAGCGCAGCCACGTCAGGATCGGCAAGCCCGCCATCAGCAGCACGCAAAAGAGCACGCTCAGGATCGGCGCCGCCAGCCCACCCGGCGCACGAAAACCACGACGCCGATCCGGCTGCTTATAGCGCAGAATGATCACGCCGAGGGAAACCAGCACGAATGCAAACAGCGTCCCGATGTTCGACAAATCCGACAAGCGTGCCGATGTCGAGAATGCCGCCAGGAATGCCGACCAGAAATCCTGCGATCCACGTGGCTACCGCCGGCGTGCGGAAGCGCGGATGCACGTTGCTGAACATCTTCGGCAGCAGCCCGTCGCGCGACATCGAGAACCACACCCGCGCCTGCCCAAGCTGAAACACCAGCAGCGACGAGATCATGCCCATCATCGCGCCAAAGAGCACCGCCAACTCCGTCCAATGCAGCAGTGCCGACTTCGTCGTCCCCGCCAGCATGCTCATGCTGTTGACTACCGGCGCCGCGTCGTCGATCAGCGAACGCCAGGGCACAAGCCCGGTCAGCACCACCGCAACCGCGATATATAAAACCGTGCAGACCACAAGCGTGGTGATGATGCCGAAAGGAATATCGCGTTGCGGATTGCGCGCCTCTTCTGCCGCAGTGGAAACCGAATCGAAGCCGATATAGGTGAAGAAAATGATGGAGCCGCCGGTCAGCACGCCCGACCAGCCTTCGGGCACGAAGGGCTGATAGTTGGTGGGGTGAATAAAGCGCAGTCCGACAAATACAAACGCCAGAATGGCCGCGATCTTCAGCAGCACCATGATGTTGTTGGTCTCAGCCGATTCGCGGATGCCGCGCACCAACACCACCGTGAGCAGCATCACGATAAGAAACGCGGGGACGTTGAAGCCGAAGTGCCATCCCGGCGTGTACAAAACTTTGCCTTGAAGATCGGTGAGCCCGCCCGGCAAATATGCCGGTGTTATCCAGCGCAGCGCCGGGTGCCAGCCGAACCACTCGAACGTGGCCGCCATGTGCGCGGCAAAGCCCACGCTGACCGCCATGTTGCTGACGGCGTATTCAAGGATCAGGTCCCAGCCGATGATCCACGCGATCAGCTCGCCCATGGTCGCATAGGTGTAGGTGTAGGCGCTGCCGGCGATGGGAATCATCGACGCCAGCTCGGCATAGCAAAGTCCGGTGAAGGCGCAGACAATCGCGACCAGAACCAGCGAGAGCGCCAGCGCCGGGCCAGCTCCCGGGCGTCCCAGCGTGGCCGAGTGATGCATGATGTAATCGGCCAGCGGAGTGTTGAGGACGGAGGCAGTATCGAACTTCTGTCCGGCGATGGCGGTTCCGATAACGGTGAAAATGCCGGAGCCGATGACCGCGCCGATGCCGAGTCCGGTCAGCGACCACGGCCCCAGGCTCTTCTTGAGCCGGTGCTCGGGTTCTTCTGATTCGGAAATCAGCTTGTCAATGGACTTGCAGGCGAAGAGTTGGTTCGGCAGGCGGCTGCTCCCACAGTGGCTATCGGCTCCCTGAATTCAAACAGAAACAACACCGCAAGAGCAAGTGGAAGCGATGATGCGAGCCGTGGCTATTCAAGTCGGAAAAGAAATGGTGGAAGGGCACGGCCCTTCGACTGCGCTCCGGGCAGGCTTTCAGCCGTGCCTTCGCGCGCCCATTTTGATTGTGTCATCCCCAGCGCTCGGGGCAGGCTCCTCGACTTCGCGTCCGCCGACCGGCAAAATCGCCGGTCGGAAAAACTGCTCGGACGCTCCGCTCAGGATGACACGGCACAGACAGATTCGGTCCGGCGCGAATGCGAGCGGGCTGACGCGAACGCAGCCGCCGTTAGCGAGCTGCATGGTACTCTGAAATCGCGAAATTCGGACCGATGCTCATCATTCCCACCTACAACGAAAGCGACAACATCGCCACCCTCGTCGGCCGCATCCGCAAAGCTGCGGGCAAGGAACCGATCCTGTTCGTCGATGACAACTCGCCGGATGGAACCGCCGACGAGATCCGCCGCATCCAGGCCACCGATCCTGACGTTCACCTGCTGGCGCGGCCGGGCAAGGGCGGATACGGCTCCGCCTGTCGCGATGGCATCAAGAAAGTGCTGCGCGAGAATCTTGCCGATTATGTCATCCAGTCGGATGCCGACCTGTCGCATCCTCCCGAGCTGTTGCCGCGCATGATCGATCTGCTCAAGACCAATCCGGTCGTCATCGGCTCGCGCTACGTCAAAGGCGGCGGCGCGGAGAATTGGGACATTCGCCGGCGCTTCCTCAGCTTTGGCGCGAATCTCTATGCGCGGATGTTTACCGGAGTTCCGGTGCACGATATGACGGCCGGCTTCGTGGGCTACCAGACTGACGTGCTGCGGCGAATCGATCTCGACTCCATTCGCTCCGAGGGCTACGCCTTCCTCATGGAGATGAAGTTCAATCTGCACCGGCGCGGGACATCGTTCCGCGAATTTCCCATCGTGTTCTATGAGCGCGAAGCGGGAAAATCGAAGTTCAGCCGCAAGATCCTGTATGAAGGCATGCGCTTTCCGCTTAAAGCATTCGGCAAGAGGATCAGCGGGAATTCGCAGGGCTAGGACGGCAGGTAGAGCAAGCCTTCAGGCCTGCGTCCCGCGGCGGCGAAAAAACGTTCGGGCGCTGAACTCTCTCAGTTCAGCTCCCGAACCATCGAATATTGCGGGGCGAAACGTGGGCCTGACGCCCCGCTCCACCGCCAAACAGCGGATGCAACACGGAGGCGGCCCTAATTCCGCAGCTCAGATGCTCAGCTTCCGCCGCGCTGCACCTGCAAGTGCCAGCGCTCCGGTTGCAAACAGGACGATGCTTCCCGGCTCGGGAACGCTGCCTTGGTCCGTGGCGACCACTATATTGTTCAACCCGAATCCCCGATTGTCATGCATCGTGGCCAGTAGCTGATTTTCGCTGCTGTAGCCACTGACTTCGTAATCCTGCCAGCCCAGCGAAGCCCCGAAGTTGGCGAGGTTGACCGACGCGCTGTCGAAGGTGACGGAAACATAGTTCTTAGCGGTGCCCGCCGGATCGCTCAGGTAGAACGAGGTTAAATTGTCTTCTGCCGGACCCGGAGCGGCATCTCCAGACATTTGGACGCCGGCATTGGGAGCAAAATTGAGCGCGCTGTTCCCGCCGGCACACCCAACGGCGTTGCAAATGCTGGCAAAGCTGGTCGGAACGGAGGCCAGCCAGCCGTTGAAATCACCGTCTCCCGAACTGACATTAGCCAGCAGGTTCTGCGCCGACGCCGCAGTGGCGAAGCTAAGGACAACGAGCGCGAGCAAGAGGCAAACCGGTCTACGCATCAAGTAAGGATCCTCCCGTCAGCGCGGGGGTAAACTCTTCCGAAACAGGGTACCGCAATTTTGCATCCAAATTGTTGCCATGCAAGGTACAGAAAAATAAGACATTTAATTGTTAGAAATGGAATTTATGTGCAAGACATTGCACTTATCGTCCGGCAATTTTCTCATTTCTCCGAGGAGTGGATCGTTCCAAGTTATGCATTGCCGCCGCGAATTAGAGGATTGTCATTACGAGCCGAGCAAGGAATCTGCTTTCCTGCCGGACAAACACATCGCTCCGCCTCGGGCGAAACAGCAGATCCCTGGCTTCACTCGTGATGACAATTCTTGGTCGCCACGATTCTGGATGAACTTCGGACAGTACTGCCTCGGGCGAAGGCTTTCAGCCACGGCTGAAGCCGTGCCCTTTCAAAAATAGCCCGCGACTCGTTCGACGAAAATCCGGCACACGAACCTCAGTAATCCAGTTCGGCGGGGCGCCCGGTCAGCCGCTCAATCCTTTTGGCGATGGGCGGATGGGTCGAGAACAAATTCGCAAAGCTCATCCCGCCTAGCATCGGCGCAACGATGAACAGATGCGCCGTCGAGGGCGAAGCCTGCAACGGGAGGCGCTTCGAGTAGGCGTCCAGTTTCTTCAGCGCGCTGGCCAGCGCGTAAGGATTTCCGGTAAGCTGGGCGCCGGTAGCGTCTGCCTGATACTCGCGCGAGCGCGATACCGCCAACTGAATGAGGGTAGCAGCGATAGGAGCCAGGATCAGCATCAGCAGCGCCACGAATCCGCCGCCGCGCTCGCCCTCCTCGCGATCGCCCATGCCGCCGAAGAGCGATGCCCAGTATCCCATGCGCGCCAGCATGGTAATGGCGCCGGCGAGCGTCGCCGCCACCGAGCTGATCAGGATATCCCGGTTCCTCACATGTCCCAGTTCGTGGGCCAGCACGCCCTCCAATTCCTCATCCGTCAGCAGATTCAAAATGCCTTCCGTCACCGCAACCGAAGCGTGGTTCGGGTTGCGGCCGGTAGCGAAGGCATTGGGCGAATCCGCGGGAATGACGTAGATCTTCGGCATCGGAATGCCCATCTTCTGCGCCAGCCGCTCAACGATGGCGTAGACGCGCGGCAACTGCTCGCGCGTGACCGGCTGCGCCCGGTACATCTTGAGGGCTATCTTGTCGCTGAAGAAATAGGAGACGAAATTCATGACGACGGCCAAACCAAAAGCCAGCACCAATCCCCGTTGGCCGCCGAAGATCTCCCCCATGAACAGCAGAAACAGGGTCAACGCCGTAAGCAATAATGCCGTCTTGAAGGTATTTCCCATGTGTGCTCAGTAGATGATACTGCCCACAACGCGGTTGCGGGAAACCAGATCCCCTGATGGGCAGTGGGGTACCCACGTATGTGTCATCCTGAGCGCAGCCTGCATGTTCGCAGAACAGGCGGGCGAAGTCGAAGGACCCCTATTATCAGCAGCTATAAGGATCCCTCGACTCCGACGGCCAAATGCAGGCCGCCGTCACTCGGGATGACACCGCTTGAACTGATGCTGATGATCTCAAACTGACCCACGATCACAAAGGCTTGAATTCCCGCACGCCCGTCGTGAGCGAGCGCCCTACCGCCAATATCCGCGGGCCCAAACATAACCGCCACGTCGCGGCACCCAACGTCCCGGTATCCACACTGCATGGCGGCGGGGTGGAATCACGTAATGCCCGGGCATCCACGCATAAGCGCGTCCGTTATAGCGATAATGTCCGGGTATCCAGACATAACGCGCGCTGGGAGCAACCGGAACAACTTCGCGCGGCGGTGGTGGCGGCGGCCCGATTCTCACCACAACCTGAGCTTGCGCGGCCCCCAGCGCCAGCAGCAAACTGAACACAATAGTAGCGAGTGATTTCCTCACTTTGGTCATTCCTCCTGGTAGAAGCTGCAAAAGAAGAAACGCCGGAAAACGCAAGAAGTCGCGCTTCACAGCATTGTCTCAGCTCTGCAATCGCCATGCACGCCTTCGCGAACCCGCTCCTGTCAGTGGCACTCAAACTGAGACACTGCCCCGTTGCGCAAAATCGCGTGCTGACGATGTAGTATTTCCACATGGCGCAGCTGCCCATCTTGCCGCCGTCGCAGGCACACCATGAAGAGCTCGTGGTCGTCGGCTTTCGTCTGGACGGCGGCCACGATGGCCCGCAGTTCTATACGCTGTTGGCTGTCGGCGGCGACAATGAACGTCCCGTGACCGCCGATGACCGTATCCTGTTCTTCTCGCGTCCGGAGCTTGGCACGCAGGCGCTGGCGCTGGATACTGAGCTGGCAAAGCTTGGCCCGGCTCCGCAGGAAATCGAAACCTTCTGCGACGTCGCGGAAGCGTTACACCTCATCAATTCCCAGGATGCCGATCCCGACGGCGTCGTCCTCGAGTGCCTGCTGCTCTGCGATGACCTGGTGCGCGCCACCAAGCTGCACATGCCCGATCGCTATCAGGGTCTGCTGACGGAGCTGACGGCTCGGCTCACCGAACGCGCACCGTTAAGCAAGATCTTCAGCAGCCATTTTCTTCGCGAACATGTGGAGGACGCGCTGCTGTGGTGTATCGGCGCCGTAGCCGTCAAGTCGCGGATGATCGGCTAAAGCATTTTCATAGTTGCTATAGACGCCGTTGGGTGGAGCGCGCCTTCAGGCGTGCATAAAAGCTCACCACTCAGAAATCGGCTTCAGCCGCTGAGGTAAACGCCGCCAACGGATCACCCCAGCGGCTAAGGCCGGCTTCGTTCGCACTTTCCTTTCGATGTACGCCTGAAGGCGTACTCCACCACCCGTCTACAGGTACTCTAAAAATGCTGTAATGGCCAACTGCGCCGCGCGTCGATCGTTTCCCTGCCGGTAATCCACCACTGTGCTCTTAGGATCGCGCCCTGTGACTGCGCAACTGATCACGACCGTGGCAAGGGTGGCGATGTAGTAGGCGAGAAAAAGCACCGCCATTCCCCATAGATGCAGTGAAGCCGGCCGGTTCGCCGTCAGCCGCTCCAACAGCCAATGCGGACCGGCACGCACAAGCTGCACCAGCTTCACCGGACGCACGGTGTAGCTGCTTCCCAAATGGAAAATAATGCCGGTGTAATACGGCATAAGCAGCGCGTGCACGCTGTATAGATCGATCGCTACAAAAGCGGAAACCAACGCCGGGAGCACTCCCCACTGCCAACGCCGAGGAGTAATCGCCATCAGTCCACCAGCCAGCAACAGGATTTCCGGGACTATCACCGCATACAGATACCATCCGCAAGAGGCCGATATGCCCTGGGCGATAAAGATCGCCAGGATGCTGCACAGCAACCCGACCCAGAAGAAAAGATACAGGCTGAAAGGGACAATCAATCGTCCCCGCTCCGCTTTCTGCTTGAAGAAGATTTTTGCGACTCCGAAGATCGCTGCTGCCATCACGACCGTGGAGAGCTGATAGACCTGCTTGTCCAAGCTCAGAAAGCTCCAACCGCCGTACCATACGTGTGAAATGAGTATTGAGTTGATGCCGCTGTACCAGTTCACGTGCCGCACCGTCATCAGCAACTGCCATAGGGAGCGGTGCCCCGCAACTACGGCATCCTGCTCGCCCGACCAACTGCCGGTTACCAGTTGATTGCGCCAGTACACGCCGAAGCTGATGAGCGCGGCCAGCAGAAGGCCCAGTGCGGCATTGCGCACGATGAGCGTCCGCTCATCTTTGTGCCGGAGCGACGACCACAAGGCGACGGCAAGAAAAGCAGGAATGGCGAACAGGAAATAAGCCTTCGTAGCAAGACCAAGGCCGAGAACAACGCCGGCAACCGCAAACCACTTCCGGCCTAGCGGGCTGACCGCCAACAGCAGAACCAGCGTCAGCAGCGAGTACAACGCGATGGCGAGGCTGTCGTTGCCTACCCGGCAGATGTCGATCATGAGTTCGGGCATGCAGGTAATCACGGCAACAATCCCGATTGCCTGCGCGTCGTCGCTGAAGAATCTTCTGGCCGCCGCATAGCCAAAAGGAATGCACAAAGAAGCGATCAGCACGCTCAGAATACGGATGACTAGTACGCGGGCGGGCAGCGACCACTGCGAGGCCAGGCTCAGAGGACCGGCCATCAGCCAGTAGTAGAGAGGCGCCTGCTGCGCTTCATACAAGGCGGGGCTTGTACCTGGTTGCCTGGCCCACTCCCGGGGCATGGCAAACACCTGTTGCTGCAGCGCCTCGCGCTCCGCCGGCGACAACCGCCAGTACGCGTCTTCGGTGTAGACCGGCCGCGTCAAGGCATGCAGCCGCTGCTCCCAGGACAGGGGCAGCAGGTGCAGAGATTCCTCGACCTCACGCGAGACCGGCGTGCTCGGGACAGGCAATCCCCTGTGCGCAACTACGTACTCGATGAAGGCGAAGTGGAACGGCTCGTCATAGCCTTCCCACACGGGCAGCAGCGCAGAGTAGAAACAGCCGCGCATCACAAAGCAAATCCACACCAGCGCGAGCAGTTTGCTACTCCACTTCAATGCAGATCCTTTCCCTTAGCGACATTCGCCGCAATCCTAGGAAGCCTCAGATGAGGTAGCACTCCCGAAGGGAATGGCCTTCAGGCCGTCCGTAAATGCCACGAAATCAAGTCGGCTTTAGCCGCCGACGGACTTCAGTGTGACAAATCAGAGCTTCCCTTAGTCTTTTGCCGCGACGCCGGAGCACAAAACGCGCGCATTACGGCCACGGCCTATCAGATTGTAAGGGAGAAATCGTGGATGGCTACTCTGACGTAAAGTAGTCCACCGTGACGGGATTTTCGAACAGCGAGTAATCGCGCGTGACTACAGTGATTCCGCTGTCGGTCACGTGATACTTCTGCCGGTCGGCTTCCGTATCATAGCCAATCACCGTACCTTCGGGGATGTGCACATCGCGGTCGATAATGACCTTGCGAATCCGGCAATGCCGGCCGACATTCACGTGCGAACACAGGATGCTGGTGTCCACTTGGGCATACGAGTTGACCCGCACATCCGGAGACAGAACGCTTTCGCGAACCGTGCCGCCGGAGATGATGCAACCCATCGACACAATCGAGTCGTGAGCTTCACCCGTGCGGCCCGGATCGTTGAACACGAACTTGGCCGGCGGATATTGCCGCATGTGGGTGCGTATCGGCCAGGCGGCATCGTACAGATTAAAGACCGGTGCGACGGAGACCAGATCCATATTGGCTTCGTAGTAGGCTTCCAGCGTTCCCACATCGCGCCAATACAGCGCTTCCTTCTTGTTCTCGTCGATGAAATTGAAGGAATAGACCTTGTAATCGCCAGCCATCCTGGGCAGCACGTTGTGACCGAAGTCGTGACTCGACTCAGCGTCTTCGGCGTCCTTCAGCAATACGGGAATGAGCACATCGGTATTGAACAGGTAAACGCCCATCGAAGCCGAAATCATTCGCGGATTGTAAGGCGATCGCAGGTCGGTATCCTCCGGCTTCTCCTGAAAGCCCACCACCCGCCCGGTGCGATCGATTTCCACCACACCGAACTGTTTGGCCTCCGATGGATCGATGAGGATGGTCGCAATGGTGACGTCGGCGCCCGAGTCCTTGTGCTGCTGCAGCATCCGGTCGTAATTCATCTTGTAGATGTGATCACCGGAAAGGATCAGCACGTGTTTAGGCTGTTCCGAGCCGATCGAATAGATATTCTGATAAACCGCGTCCGCGGTGCCCATGTACCAGTTTTCGCTGACCCGCTTCATGGGCGGCAGAATCTCGATAAACTCGCCCAGCTCGCGGCCCACGATGTTGCTCCAGCCTTCGCGGATATGGCGATTGAGCGAGAGCGCCTTATATTGCGTCAGGATATAAATCCGCCGCAGGTCGGAGTTGATGCAGTTGGAAAGAGCGATGTCGATGATGCGGTAGATGCCACCGAAGGTAACTGCCGGTTTGGCGCGGTCGCGGGTCAGCGGGTATAGACGCTCGCCCGCCCCGCCGGCCAGCAAGACTCCCAGGGTGTCTCTCATCGGCTGAAGTTCCTCAAGCGCACAACTCCGCTACGGCGTCAACGACCATGATGGTTGGAACACGTATATTTGGGACCGGGACCCGTTGAGGCCTAGAGAACGCGCGACCGACACCTCACCCGCTCAATTGCCTTCCTCTGCCGCGATGCGAAGCGACTTGAGAAACTTGAGGTCCTGCGATGTCAATTTGAACTCTGAGGACGTACGACGGCGCGCCGCCGGCTTCTCCGCGACAGCACTTTCCTCCTCCTCTTCGCTCTCATTGAATCCGATAGTCGCCTCCAGCACGACGAACACATCATAGCCGTCGGCCTTGATACGCGAGATCACCTCCGCGATCTGCTCGGAATCGGAAAGCGAGTTGTTGATGGCGTCACCCAACTCGTTGATCATGCTTTTCAGTCGCTTATCCACGATGTCACCTGAGCCTTTCGCGGGCTGTCCTTAATGAATGTTCGCACACATTGGCCGAACGTGGAAGCGTTCGTGTGCGGACGAACCCCGCCTCTTTATCTAAATAGATGCCGCGACTTACGAGTAAGTTTTGCCGTCCGGCAAACTATTGAGGATTGCAGATCATTGTGACTTGAGTGGTTGCCGAACAACCGGTCGCGTTTTCGAATTGTCGTCACGAGCGCCCCATTCATGGGCGCGAGGGACCTGCTTTTCTGCCACTCGCCAGGAAAGCAGGTCCCTCGCGAGTATATCCACCCCGACAAGCGCAAAGCCGGCGCTTGTCGAGTGCCCCGGTTTCGTCGGCTCGTGATGATAATTTCACGGCTTCGTCACTATAGTCTGCAAAGCTCAGTAAGTGACTGCAAGGAACCTGCCGATACACCAGAGCAAGAACCACGACAGTCTCACTGCTAGAATGATGGGTTGGAGTGGCGCAGTTTTGCGCGCGAGGTTCGTTTGCCATCCCGCGATTTGGGCACTCAAGGACGCGCGCTGCTACGCGTTGCCGGACGAAAGGGCGGCGAAAGTCGTCTGGTCAGGGCGGCCTACAAAGCCAGCACCATCACCGTACGTAACGTCAGCCGCGTGTTGCACGTGCTCTGGCTGGAAGTGACGGGTCTTTTCTTCCTGGCACTTGCGCTTGTGGGAGCAGCAGCGGCTGTTCGCGAATATCATCGTCACTTGGCCGCCAATGGATCTGTCGGAAAGATGCTGCTGGCGAGCACATTTGCGCTGTTGTTTGGCTACTTCGGCGTGACTTCCTTCTGGAGATCGCGGAAAAGATAGTTGAGTGTCAGTTTCAAAGTTTCCAGTTTCAGGTTTCGGAGGTTACCTGCGAAGGCGCAACTTGAAACTCGAAACTTGCATTGTGACGCAGGTCATAGTTACTCGCCGACGCCCGGCACATAATTGAGCTATCCCGTAAAGCGAGGCCCGACCCCCATGGCCACAACAAAAGATAAGAGTGCCGTCGCTACCAAGCCTGCTGAAACCCAGGAAACTTCCTCCCACATCACCGTTCATCCGCTCTACACCGCGAGCGACCTCGAGGGCTCGGACTATGACCGCGATGTCGGATATCCGGGACAGTTTCCCTACACGCGCGGGGTGCAGGCCACGATGTACCGTGGGCGTCTGTGGACGATGCGGCAGTACGCCGGCATGGGCGACGCCGACGAATCCAACCGGCGCTACAAGTACCTGCTGAGCCAGGGCACCACCGGCCTGAGCGTGGCTTTTGATCTTCCTACGCAGATCGGGCTCGACTCCGACAACGCGCTCGCCATGGGCGAGGTCGGCAAGGTGGGCGTGGCCATCGACTCCATCGAAGACATGATGCGCCTGTTCGACGGCATCAACCTGGAGAAGATCTCCACTTCGATGACGATCAATGCGACCGCGGCAATTCTTCTCTCGCTTTACATCGTGACTGCGCGGCGTACTGGCCGTGAGGTGAGCAAGCTGGCGGGCACGGTACAGAACGATGTGCTGAAGGAATACATCGCGCGCGGCACCTACATTTATCCGCCCGCGCAGGCAATGCGCATCATCACCGACATCTTCTCCTACGCCAACCAGCATGTGCCCGAGTGGAATACCATCTCCATTTCCGGCTACCACATGCGCGAAGCGGGCTGCACCGCGGTTCAGGAAGTCGCGTTCACGCTGGCCAACGGCATGACTTACGTTCAGGCGGCGATCGATGCCGGGTTGGATGTGGACAAGTTCGCTCCGCGACTTTCGTTCTTCTTCAACTCGCACAGCAATTTTCTGGAAGAGGTGGCGAAGTTCCGCGCGGCGCGCCGAATGTGGGCGCGCATCATGCGCGACCATTTCGCCGCCAAGAATCCCAAATCGCAGATGCTGCGCTTCCACACCCAGACCGCGGGTTCAACCCTGACGGCGCAGCAGCCGGAGAACAATATCGTCCGCACCGCATTGCAGGCGATGTCGGCGGTGCTGGGTGGAACTCAGTCGCTGCATACCAACTCGTTTGACGAGGCGCTGGCGTTGCCGACGGAGCAGTCGGCGCGCATCGCGCTGCGCACTCAGCAGATCATCGCCTACGAATCCGGAGCGCCGCAGACTATCGATCCTCTGGCAGGCTCGTATTATGTCGAGGCGCTCACCAACCAGATCGAAAGCAACGCCCTCGGCTATCTGGAGAAGATCGACGCCATGGGCGGCATGTTGAAGGCGATCGAGCGCGGCTTCGTGCAGCAGGAGATCCAGAACGCGGCCTATGAGTATCAGAAGGCGGTCGACGACAAGCAGGCGGTTGTAGTCGGCGTGAATTCGTTCCATTTGGACGAAGAGAAGCCGATTCCGCTGCTGCACATCGACGAGGCGCTGGAGCGCAAGCAGGTGGAGCGGGTGCGCGCGCTGCGGGCCAGGCGCGATCAGACAAAGTGGCAGGCTGCGGTGAAGCGCGTAGAAGAAACCGCCAAGGGAACGGGCAATCTCATGCCCGTGATCGTCGAAGCCGTCGAGGCCGATGCCACCGTCGGCGAAATCTCCGACGCCATGCGGCACGTCTACGGCGAGTATCACGAGACGGTCGTGATCTAGCATGTATGCCCAAGCTCTTCTGGACAAATTCTGCGTCTTTGAAAGGGCACGGCTTCACAGGCCGCTGAAGAACTCCGTTTCCGAAAGCTTTGTGTCAGGGCACGACCTTGGTTGTGCCGATGAGCCCTTTATAATTGTCATCCCGAGCCGGCTTCAGCCCGCGAGGGATCTGCTGTTCGACTTGTTCGGCAGCCTGTGAAACCAATTTTTCGGCTGGCCTCGCTCACTGGCCGCCACAATGTTCCTTCACAAAGCTCACTGATCGCTCGCGCGCAAGCTTTGCAGCATCGGGGTTGTAGCTGGGACGCTCGTTGCAGTTGAAGCCGTGCTCGGCTTCATACCAGAAAATCTGCACCTCGGGATGCGCCGCCTGCACCTTGTCGACGTCTTCTTTCGGGATGTGCTTGTCGAGTTTTCCGAAATGCAGCATCACCGGGCAGCCAGGATGCTCCCCGGCGAAGCGCGCAATGCTTCCACCGTAGTAGCCGACGGCGGCACACAGCTCCAGACGCGTTGCCGCAAGCCATGCCATGGTCCCGCCCATGCAGTAGCCGATCGCTGCGCAATGCCCGGCAGATTCGCTTCGCAGCAATTCCAGCGCTGCGGCCATGTCACTCACGGCGTTGTCGGGATTAATCTGCCTCGCCAGCGAGATGCCTTTCTGCAGGTCCTCGCCTGAATAGCCCAATTCCACGCCCGGCTCAATGCGGTCGAAGAGCGCCGGCGCAATGGCGAGAAATCCGTCGCCCGCGAAACCGTCGGTAACGGAGCGGATGTGCGCGTTCACTCCGAACGCCTCCTGCAGCACAATTAATCCGGCGATCGGCTTGCCCGCCGGCCGCGCCACATACGCGCTCAACTCGAAGCCATCGGTGGCCTTCAGCTTCACGGTTTCACTCATTTGCTGACTCCTTTGCAGCCTTTTTGGGGAATCGCTCGCGCACTTCCTTCACTGGATGCCGTGTAGAGCGAGTGTGTTGGTGTCCCAACCCCAAGTGGCCCCTTCTTTTTTAGCCGCCAATGGGCGGCGAACAATGCGCAAGTTTCCAACGCAAGCATGCGTCGTTGCAACCTGTGCGCCACAGTAGCCCTGTTGACGTCAGCATCCTGTCCAAGTTTGCATTGTTGACGGGCTTGCCGATCCGGCCTAGTGTCAACAATTCGAAGATCTTCCCGTTGACGATCGCTTACAGTGGTTCTGCTTGTGGAACTCGGCTGCCGATCCTGATGAACATATTCTAGGGCGACAGCTGACGGAAGACCCACCTTAAGCCGGACTTTAAGCGCCGGTACGGTGCCGACGACTAACTACAAAAACGCTTATGCGGTTTCTTCTCATTTCGTTCGCAGCCCGGGATGAGTCTGCGCTGAACAGGGGGCCTGTCTTGGTTTCGATCATCGCCCTGGTACTGTTCTATTCCTGCTTTTGCCGGGGCCAGGCGCGGCTTCCTACTGCTCAGGTGCGAAGCCTGCAAGGCGTGGTGCGGTCGGGCAAGACTCCTGTTCCTGGCGCAACGGTAACGGCGGAGAATCGCGGCACCAGGCAGAAGGTTGTTGCCTGGACGCAGCCCGACGGCAGCTACAAGCTCCAGCTACCTGGCGATGGCGAATACGATGTCAGGGCGCAGATGTCGGCATTCGCCACGGCAAATGCACATGTGAACGTCGGCTCGTCAAATCCGAACGCGCGCGTCGATCTGGAACTGGTGCTGCTCTCGCGCGCAGAATCGACGCAGAGCAACCCGCAAGCTCGAGCCGGGGGAAATGGGGCGGGGAATCGCGGATTCCAGGGGCTTTCGGTCTTTCAGGGCGAAACCGGAACGGAGCAGAGTGCCGGCGGCGATTCCGTTGCGCCCCCAGGCATGCCGGTTCCGGGCGTTCCGCCGACCATAGCCACGGAGTCGGTGACCGTGACGGGTACAAATTCGCCGACTCTCGCCGGAATGGGTCCTGACGAGTTGCGTTCGCGTTTCGGAGATAACCCCATGGGAGGCACTCCCGGCGCGCCGGGCGGAGGAATGGGCGGCGGATTCGGCGGACCTGGAGGGTTTGGCGGACGCGGTGGGGGCGGGGGTGGCGGCGGCCGATTCGGGGGCCGAGGATCCAGGAACCAGATTCACGGTACGGTCTATTATTCCGCGAATGATGCCGCGTTGAATGCCCCGCCGTTTGCGCTCGCCGGCGGACCATCGCCCAATCCTGCCTATTTGCAGCAGAGATTTGGAGCCGCCTTCGGCGGGCCGCTTATCATTCCGCATTTCTACAGCGGATCGAAGACGTTCTTCTTTTTCCACTACAACGGCACGCTCGGCGACGCGCCTTACAGCTATTACTCGAACGTTCCCACGCCGGCCGAGCGCAGCGGCAACTTCTCGCAGACGCTGGTGAACGGAAAGCCCGTGGTGATTTACGATCCCGTCACCGGCATGCCGTTCGCCAATGACACGATTCCGCAGAACATGATCAGCCCGGCCGCCGCAGGCCTGCTAAATTACATTCCGCTGCCGAACCTGCCGGGGACGGTGCAGAATTTTCGTTTCGTCACCGCGGCCAAGGACGACACCAACAATCTCAACATTCGCTTGAATCAGGCGCTCGGGGCCGCATCGGCGCGCGGTCCAGGACGTTTTCGCGGACCGCAGAATAATCTGACCTTCGGTTTCCACTACTCCGAGGCCCACCAGACGCTCACCAACTCGTTTCCCAGCGTCGGCGGGCAGACGATCACGCACGGCTGGGACGCGCCTGTGGGCTACGTGCGCAGCTTCGGCCGGCTCGTCAATACCTTTCGGGTCGAGTACAACCTCAGCACCATCGACACGCAGAACCTCTACGCGTTCAACAGCGATGTCACTGGTCTGCTCGGCATCAACGGAGTCTCGCAGAACCCGGCTAACTGGGGTCTGCCCAATCTTTCGTTCACCAACTTCGGAAGCGTGCAGGACACGGTGCCGGTGTCCAACCGCAATCAGACGGTCTCGTTCACCGACCAGATGTTATATGTCCACAGGAAACACACGCTTCGCTGGGGCGGAGATTTCCGGCGCATAGAGCTCAATACCAGGACCGCGAGCAATCCGCGCGGCAGCTTTGTCTTCACTGGACTGAACACTGCCGAGGCGGTGAACGGCGTGCCGGTTGCGGGCACGGGCTTCGACTTCGCTGATTTCCTGCTCGGCCTGCCGCAACAAACGTCCGTGCAATACGGAACCAATCCTTCGGGCTATCACTTCCGCGGCAATTCCTGGGACCTTTATGCGCAGGATGAATGGCGTGCGCGCAGCAATCTCAGCTTCAATGTCGGTCTGCGATACGAATACGTTTCGCCCTATAGCGAGACGGCGAATCAATTGGTCAATCTCGACATCGCGCCCGGACTCGCTGCCGTAGCTCCGGTGCTGCCCGGCCAGGTTGGGCCGCTGACGGGTACGTTTTACCCGGCCACGCTGATCAATCCCAATCATCACGACTTCGCGCCGCGTGTGGGCATTGCGTGGAAGGCGCAGCAGAACACGGTGGTGCGCGCCGGATACGGGATCAACTACAACACCACTGCCTATGCGAACATCGCGCAGGACCTGGCTTTCCAGCCGCCGTTCTCGTTCACCCAGACCAACGTTGAATCGCTAACCAATCACTTGACTCTGGCAAACGGGTTTCCCGCGCCGCCGGTGAACACCATCACAAACAACTACGCCGTAAACCCGAATTACCCGCTCGGGTACGTGCAGATCTGGAATCTCGACATCCAGCAAACCATCACTCCAACTCTGGTGCTGAACCTGGATTACACCGGCACCAAGGGAACACATCTCGACCTGCTGGATGCGCCGAATCGAACGCCGGTAGGGTTGCTGAATCCTGCCGTGCCGGCCTTTTACTATGAGGATTCGGTCGCGGATTCTAATGCCAACGCTGGCACGGTGCGCCTGCGCAAGCGGCTGGCTCACGCCATTTCTCTAGGCGGCACGTACACCTGGTCGAAGTCGCTGGACGATGCATCGACCATTGGCGCCGGATCTGCGTTGGTCAGTCCGACGGGTACCGTCACCGGACAGACGCTGGTTGCGCAGAATCCGATGAACCTCAAGGCCGAGTATGGGCTCTCCAGCTTCGATCAGCGCAATAAGTTCACCGGCGATTACCTGATCGAACTGCCCTTCGGTCATGAGAAGCGATGGCTATCTTCGCCAGGGATTGTGCGCGGCGTGCTTGGCGATTGGCAATGGAGCGGCGACTGGACCATCGCCTCGGGGTTTCCTTTTACGCCGCGGATTCTCGGCGGCTTCGGTAATGTGAACAGCGGCGTGAACGGAACCCTGCGGCCCAACCTGACCGGCGAGCCGATCAGCTTGTCGAATCCGAGTCTCGAGGAGTGGTTTAACGTGGGCGCGTTCGTAATTCCGCCGACGGGACAATACGGTAACGCGCGGCGCAACAGCATCGAAGGACCCGGCGAGGTCCAGTTTGACATGGCCATGACGAAGGAGTTTCCGCTGAAGGAGACGCGCATGCTCGAACTGCGGGCATCAGCCACGAATGTTTTCAATCATCCTGACTACGCGGCCATCGATACGGTTGTGAACTCGCCCACGTTCGGACGAGTGACGTCGGTAGGCGCTATGCGCTCGCTGCTGATGACGGCGAGGTTCAGGTTTTGAGATTTGCGTTTGCGAGGTAAAGGGTGCGGCTTCAAGGGCTGTGGAAGGAGTGGATTCCAATGGCAATTCGGGTAGAGCTGGCCTTCAGGCCAGCGTCTAAGCGACTTGTTTCCGCAGTGAGCCGGCTTCAGCCGGCGGCACAATCGGCAACCTGTTCCGTCGTTTTCCTCGGAGATGCGGACCCTCGCCGACTAAAGTCGGCTCGGGACGACAAAAATATGCGACCTGGACGCTGGCCTGAAGGCCAGCTCTACCCGGACTGATTGGATGCGAGTTTATTGGCGGTAGCAACGATATGAGTCGAATCGGAAAACTTCTGCTGCACAAGCTGGCGGCCATCGCGGTTGTCTGCGCATTGCTTTGTCCCGATCTGGCGCTGGCTCAGCAGACCGGCTACACCTTCAAAGCGCAAGCCGAACTGGTGCTGGTAAATGTCTCGGTTCGTGACCGCAACGGAAATCTGGTTCGTGACCTAAAGCCTGAAGACTTCACCATTCTCGAAGACAACAAGCCGCAGAAGGTCTCGACTTTCGATATCGAGAACATGGAGAACACGCCACCGTCGGTTGCGGCGGCGACCCAGCAGGTCGACCTGTTAGGCACCGCGCCGAAAAAAGCCAGCGCTTTGCCTGAGAATTCTCTGCTCTCCGAGCAGGCGCAGGCCATCAAGGATCGTCGGCTCATCATCCTGTTCTTTGATCTCTCGGCCATGCAACCCGACGAGATCGAGCGTTCCGCCGAGGCGGCGCAGAACTACGTCGATAAGCAAATGCAGCCGGCCGATCTGGTCGCGGTTGTGTCGCTCGGCAGCAGCATTACCCTGAACCAGGATTTCACCTCCGATCGCGCACAGCTCAAGAAGGCCCTGCAGGACTTCAATCTCGGCGCGGGCGCAGGCTTCGAGGAAGGCAGCGTCGGCACCACCGAAGGGACTGCCGACAACGCGAATTCCTTCACCGTTGACGACACGGAATACAACATCTTCAACACCGACCGCCGACTGGAAGCGATCCGCAGCGTCGCGCTACAAGTCGCCAGCGTTCCGCAGGAAAAGGCGCTCATTTATTTTTCCAGCGGCATGGACCGCACCGGCATCGAGAACCAGTCGGAGTTGCGCTCCGCGACCAACGCCGCCGTTCTGGCGAACATGGCCATCTACACCATGGACATTCGCGGCCTGCAGGCGCTGCCTCCCGGCGGCGCGGCGCAGAACGCCAGCCTGCGCGGCGTCTCGCCCTACAATGGCCAATCGACGCTCGACGATTTGAATTCCAACTTCACCACGCAGGAGACGCTGGTCTCGCTCTCGGTCGACACCGGCGGCCGCGCCTATCTCGACTCCAACGACTTCAGCCGCGTCTTTCGCGGCGTGCAGCAGGATATGCAGATGTATTACCTGCTGGGTTACCGCAGCACGAATAGCGCGCGCGATGGCAAGTTCCGTCACATTGCCGTGCGGGTGAACCGGCCGGGAATGAAGCTGGAATATCGCAAAGGTTATTACGCTGCAGCCGACTTCCGGCATTCGAACAAAGAAGACCGCGAGCGTCAGCTTCAGGAAGAACTCGCGTCGGACCTGCCGAACACCGATCTGCCGCTGTATCTCGCAACCGGATATTTCCGCATGAGTGACAACCGATACTATGTGCCGATCTCGCTCATCGTGCCCGGCTCGGCCATTCCGTTCAGCCGCAATCGCGATCAGGACAAGGCAACGTTGGATGTGCTGGGACTGGTAACGGACGAGAAGAAACTCCCGGCAGGCGGTATTCGCGATACGGTCAAGCTGGCCGTCAATGCCGCGAATGAAGTGCAGCGAAAGAATGTTCAGTATGACACTGGTCTGACTTTGCCGCCCGGGAATTATCACCTGAAAATTGTCGTGCGGGAAAACGAAAACGGGCAGATGGGAGCGTTTGAAACCGATTTCGCGATTCCCGATCTCAAGTCGACGCCGCTGAAGATGAGCTCAATCATCATGGCCAGCCAGCTTCAGCCTGCGGGCAAACACGAAAATCCCAACGATCCGCTCATCCGCAACGGTTCGCAAATCGTGCCCAGCGTGACGCGCGTGTTCTCCAGCGGTCAGCACTTGTACCTGTACTACGAGGTCTATGATCCGGCGCGCAGTCGAAGTAATTCCGAGAACGTTGCGGCTGGCCGGAAACCGCAGGGCGGTGGGCAGTCTAGCGGCGAGACGAAAAACGCAGTTCGGCTGCTAAGTAATGTCGCGTTCTTCAAGGGCGATGTGAAAGCGTATGAGACCTCGCTAACGGAAATTCGCGAAGTCGCCATTCCGAGCCGTCATGCCGCAGTGTTTCAGCTCGACGTGCCGCTCTCTGAGTTGAAGCCAGGTTTCTACACTTGCCAGATCAACGTCATCGATGACGCCGCCGGCCACTTCGTGTTTCCGCGAATGGCAATGTTGCTGCGGCAATAAGTGGAATATGGGTAACAAGAGGCCCGACGTTAGCGCTGCGCATATTTAGTACGTCGTTGCGCGCACCGACAGGTTGTATCCTGCCTGACACACTGTGTTTCTCCTGACACGCGCCTGATCTTCTCGTCTTTGTTAACTCCCGTATTTTCTTCAATTGAAGTGTGGTGACGCTCTTGCACTCTCGCACGGCGCAAGCGGTTGCGAGGGGAACGAAATGCGGAACTCAAGCAGCACAAAGCGCCACGCGGAACAAGCCAGACTGATATTCGCAATCCTCTTCCTGTTGAGCTTTCCGGCATACGCGCAGGTCGCCGACAAACGGCTTCTGCTGATCAGCCTTCCCGATCATCGGCTCGCGCTGATTGAGGACGGACAGGTGAAGAAGGTCTATCCCGTAGCCGTCGGCAAAGAGAGCACGCCCAGTCCTACTGGCAGCTTCCGTATCGTGGCTCGCGTCCTCGATCCCACCTATTACCACGAAGGCAAAGTAATCGCACCCGGGCCACGCAACCCGCTCGGCAACCGCTGGATGGGTCTTGACCGCAAGGGATACGGGATTCACGGAACCAATGCGCCGCAGTCCATCGGCAAGTCGGCTTCCCATGGCTGCATCCGCATGGCGAAGCGTGACCTGGAGGAACTCTTCTCGATCGTGAAGGTGGGCGATGCGGTGGAAATCCGCGGTGAGCGTGACGCGCAGACGGCCGCGGTGTTCGGCGCCAGCACAGCAGAGACGGTGGTCGCGATGGCGCAGAACGCGGTGACGCCGACGACGACCGTGGTGGCCGGACAGTAGGTCAAGTGGAGGTGCGTTGTGCAAGGCGCTGCAACAGCATTGATGACCATCGGAGGTTTGGTTCTCTCCCTTGCGTGTGCGGTGCTTCTGGAGGAACTGCTTGTCGGCGGGTTATTCCGGCTGTTCTTCGCTCCGCGGCCGGACTCTGCGAAAAAAAGTGGTTCGGGGCGAGTGCGGTAAACAAAAAGGAGGAAGGACATGCTTGCGTTCAAGTATCTGCTGATGACGATTGGTGTAGGCCTGTTCGTCGCGGGAGTTTCCATCGTAGCCTACGACTTGTGGCTCATGGTCCAGTACAAGCGAGCCATGGCGCGCGGAGTGGAGGGCGCAGTTCCGCCGCAGCCCGTTCGCTGGCGAATGACTGCGGCGCTAGTGGCGCTGGGATGGGCGCCCATGCTGATGGCGCTGAGCATCGCCGTGGTGCCCAGCGGCACGGCAGGCGTGCGGATCAGTGAAACCCGCGGCACCGAACCGGGGACGCTCTATCCCGGCCTGCATTTCGTCGTGCCCTTGGTTGAGGAAGTGCAATTGTTCGATCTGCGCGACAAGCTTTTCACGACCGGCGTAGTCGAGGATGGCAAGAAGCCAGAGCCTGGTTCGAAGGCCGGCGTCCTGAATGTGCAGTCCAAGGAGGGCCTCAGTATCGGGCTGGCGATCACAGTGCGCTACCAGCTCGATCCGCGTCGGCTCGATTATGTGCAGTCGCATTTGCCTCAGCCCGTTGAAACGGAAATCGTTCCCCCGGTTGTAGCCAGTGCCTGGCGTGAGCTTGCCCCAAACTACACCGTGCGCGAGATCTTCAGTTCGCGTCGCGAGGAGGTGCGTCAGCACGCAGCCGAGGTCATCACGCGTAAGCTGGGAGCTGACGGTCTCATTGTGAAAGAAGTCATGCTGCGCGACATTCAGCTTCCGGCGGAGTATGCCAAGGGGCTGGAAGAGCTTCTGCTGAAGGAGCAGCAGGACGATCAGCTCAACATTCAGACCGACATTCAGCAGAAGCAGGTGCGGATTGCCGAGCTTGAGGCGGAGGCGGAAAAGGTGCGGAAGGTAAAGGCCGCTGAAGGTGAGGCACAGGCCAGGGTGGTGGAGGCAAAGGGCGAATCCGATGCCATGCAGTATACGCTGCCGCTGAAAGAGAAGCAGATCGAGCAGTCGAAGCTGGAGGCGGAGGCGCGCAAGGAAGCGACCATCCAGAACGCCGAGGCTGCAGCACAAGCCAAGGTGATCGACAGCAAGGCTGAAGTGCAGCGGCGCGACCTGCTGGCTGACGCCGAAGCCAAGCGTATTCGCGTGACAGCCGCCGCCGATGCCGAGCGCATGCGCAGCGAAGCCGCGGTGCTGCGCGAGACGCCGCTGCTGATCAACAAGATCGTTGCCGAGAAGCTATCGGACAAGATCCAGGTGATGATGGTTCCGGCCGACGGCAAGTACTTCTTCGCCAGCGATGTCTTCCGCGGATTGGGAGCGAAGCCGGGCATGACGCCTTATGCCGATGATATCGATCCGGCTCCGGGGCAGTCGCGGTGATCGATGAAAATCCCCACCCAAGCAAAACCGGCTTGGGTGGGGCGCCTTCACGTTCTTAGCAACAACCACGAGGTCGTCATGAGAGCACCGGGATATAATTTGCCACAGCGGATGACCTCCTACAATCGGCTGCTGATTGCGATAATCGCCCTGTTGTATATTCCTTCGGCCCACTCGGTGAATATCTGGGATTCGCCCTCCGCAGACCTCGTCAGGCAAATCGCAGTGCTCACGGGTCCCGGCACCATCACCCTGGTGGTCAACAACCAGTCTTCGATTTCCAGTGACGATGTCCCGGTAATTCGGCGAGCGCTGGAGCGCGAGCTGCGATCAGCCGGGATCGTTGTGCGTGCCAAAGATTCCGACTGCGACGTGCGCGTCACGTTGTCGCAGAACCTGCAGGGCTGGCTGTGGGTTGCCGAGGTTCAAGAGGGCTCGGAGACAAAGGTTGCAATGTTGCCGGTATCCGGAGCGGGCGCTAGTGGCGCGGCGAGGTCGGGGCCGACGATCAGCTTGCGCACCAACCTCCTCTACTCGCAGGCTGATCCGATGCTCGATGTGGCAATGCTTGGCACAGGCGGCGAGCAGCATATGATCGTGCTCGAACCGGAGCACATCAAGCTGTACATCCCGGCAGGTGGAAGCTGGCAGCTTGCCCAGAGTTACGAAGTCGCACACTCGCAGCCATTCCCGCGCGATTTGCGAGGACGTATTGCCCCGGCGAACGATCACCTTTTCGACGCTTACCTGCCGGGCGTCGCATGCACTGCGACAAAAGGCGGCGAGAGCTGGGCCCTGACTCTAGCGTGCCACGACAGCGACGACCCGTGGCCGATCGCCTCGCAGAAAACCTTCTATAACTCCAATCGAAATTTTTTTACCGGCGTGATGGTACCGGGCTTTGGACCGAAACTTCCTCCGTTCTACTCGGCGGCGGAATTGGTGCGCACGGGCAGCACCGCGTTTCTACTCGCCGATATGAATGGCGCGGTGCACATTCTGGAATCCGGCTCGCACAAATTGCTGATCGGCGCCCGCGATTGGGGCAGCGACATCGCGGCGGTGCACTCCGAATGCGGGTCGGGAAGCCAGGTCCTCGCTTCGGCGGCAGGATGGGCTGCGACGGATTCCATCCGCGCCTACGAGGTTTCGGGCCGGGAGGTGACGCCTGCGAGCGCGGCGGTGAACTTCGACGGAAGCATTATGGCGCTGTGGCCCGCAGCGGATGGGACGTCGGCGCTCGCAATTGTAGGAAAGCCGCTGGGATCCGGTTATGAGGCGTACAGTGTTTCGGTGGTTTGCAGTCGCTAGTCTTCTGGTCGCGCTGGTCGCGCTGGTTGCGCCGGCGGCGGCGCGGACCCGTCCGCGGTACGGCGGAACGCTGCGCATCGAAACCCGGTCTGATCCGCTCACAGCTCCGGATGCAATCGCGCGCACACTTCTGTTCGACACGCTCACTCAGGTGAATACCGCCGGTGAAGTTGTGCCGGGTCTCGCGGTGAGCTGGGATTCGCAAAGCGCGAACCATCGCTGGGAATTTCATTTGCGGCCTGGTGTTCGCTTCCACGACGGCTCGCCGCTAACCTCCGACGCGGTGGCGATGTCGCTCGCGCAAAACTGCACGCATTGTGCCTGGCGCGTGCGCGCGCTTGGCGACTCGGTCATTCTCACCAGCGATTCGCCTATGCCGGGACTCCCTGCGGAGCTAGCGCGCAGCTTATATGCCATCACTCGTCAAGATGCGAGCGGGCATCCAGACGGCACTGGGCCTTTCCGGTTCGTCGCCAACTCCAACGGAATTGTTTTCCTGTCGGCGGTCGACGATGCATGGCAGGGCAGGCCGTTCGTAGATGCGATCGAAATCTATGGAAACCGTTCTGTGCGCCAGCAGGGGCTGGATTTCACCATCGGTAAGGCCGACCTGGTGGAAGTTCCACCTGAGCTGTTGCGCCAAGCACAGCAGGACCACATGCCAGTGGCCATATCCGCCCGGCCTTCTGACTTGCTGGCTCTGACCGTGTCGGAGCAGCGGCTTCCCGACGAGCACCTGCGGGAATCCATCGCTCTGGCGGTGGACCGTGGGGCGTTGTTCAATGTGATTTTCCAGAAGCAAGGCGAAGTAACCGCAAGCTTGCTGCCCAACGCGCTGAGCGGCTATGCGTTCCTTTTTCCGGCGGCTGCAAGTCTTTCGCGGTCGCACGAACTCCAGGGAACGCAGCACATTCCGCTACGGCTCAGCGTGGACAGCACGAGCCCAGTGCTGCAGCTCGTAGCGGAGCGTCTGGCCTTGAATTTGCGTGACGCTGGCTGGAACGTTCGAGTGGTCTCGCAGGCGGCCAATCCGGATGCCGAACTGGCTCTCCGTCTGGTGCATGTGGAGGCAGCCGATGCGGCCTCGGTGCTGCGCGAGACCATCGAGGATTTCGGCGGCACGCCGCGTGACGAAGGCACCGACCCGTCTGCTCTGTACCGCAGCGAGCGTAGCTTTCTGCAATCCCACACTGTGGTACCGCTGTTATACCTGCCGCGAGCTTATGGAGTGAGCGGGCGCGTGCACAACCTGGTCCTGGCTCCTGATGGCATACCGCTCGTCGCCAACGTCTCTTTGGAGGACGCGAAGTGAGCCTCCGTCAGAGACTGCTGCTGGTCTTCTCGCTCACTGTGGTACTCGCGGTGGCGGCAGTTGCCTGGGTCGTTTCGCTTCGAACTCGCCAGGCTTTTACCGAGGCCGACCAGAAGCATACGGCTGCGCTGGTCGATCAATTCCGGCGCGAGTTTGACGGACATGCCCAAGATGTGGCGGCACGCGTAGACCGCCTGGCAGCCAGCGATCGCCTGGCCCGGATTGCCTTCGAGTTGATGCAGACGGGCGGCGACGCTTCTCCTTACGTGAATGAAGCGGCGACGCTTGCGCTGGACTATCAGTTGGACTTTCTCGAGATCCTCTCGGCTGACGGAAGCATTATTTCGTCGGCGCAGTGGCCGGCGCGCTTTGGTTACAAGGAGGACCTGCACTCCGCCGGCAACCGGCCGACTTTCCTGAAGCGCGAAGAATTGCCCGATGGCAGCAGCGAAGTAGGACTCTTCGCCTTACGTGCAGTGCGGGATTCTCAGCCTCCGCTGTTCGTGCTTGGGGGCAAGCGGCTCGATCGCGGCTTCCTTGCTAACCTGGCGACGCCGACGGATACGCTTGTGCTTCTCTACCCGGTGCTCACGTCAAGCTTCGACGGTCGCCAGCTCGTGGGCACGGCGGGCGAGATCGCGCAGCCTGCGCGCTATCAATTTCTGATTGACGAAGCTCGTTCGTCAGGCAAAGAAGCGAGATCGGTAATCTATATTACCGAGCGGCGCGAGGACAGTGTGGACGCGACGGCGATGCCGCTGCAAGCACCGGACGGATCGGTCCTGGCCGTGGTGATAGTGGCCAACTCGCGGCGAGGCTTGGTCGAGCTGCAACAACATATACGCGCGATCGGCTATGGCGTGGCTGGGATAAGCATTCTGCTGGCGATTGCGGCGAGCCTGTGGATCACCTCGCGCATCTCGCGCCCGATTGAGCAACTCGCCGCCGCCGCAACGGAAGTAGCAGCAGGCAACTGGAATACGCAGGTCAAGATTACCTCCAGGGACGAAGTTGGGGCACTGGCTGCCAGCTTCAATCACATGACGCAGCAATTATCGGAGCAGCGGGAGCGGCTGGTGCAGAGCGAGCGTGTTGCCGCCTGGCGGGAACTGGCAAGGCGCTTGGCGCATGAGTTAAAAAATCCCCTGTTCCCGTTGCAGTTAACGGTAGAAAATCTGATCAAGGCGCGCACTTTGCCGGCTTCGGAATTCGACGAGATCTTCCGCGAAGGCACCGGGACTTTAATGGCAGAGATTGCGAACCTGAAGAACATCATCGCCCGGTTCAGCGATTTTTCGAAGATGCCGAAACCCCAACTGCAAGAGGTCGACATCGTGGAACTGCTGCGCAAAATCGTGGCTTTGTACGAACCGACGCTGGTGCAGCATCAGCCGCCCATCGCGTTTCATTGCCGGATCGCGAACGAGCCTCTTCTCATATCTGCCGATCCTGACCTGCTCCATCGCGCTCTGTCGAATCTTGTCCTGAATGCAATGGACGCCATGCCGAATGGGGGCGTGTTAACGATTGAAGCCGGGCGAAAGGGCAACGTGATTGAGGTTCGGATCGCTGATACCGGAACGGGGATGACCGCAGAAGAGTGCGCGCGTTTATTCACGCCCTACTACACCACCAAGCAGCACGGCACCGGGCTGGGACTTGCCATCGTGCAGTCGGTAGTGAGCGATCACAAGGGTACAGTTCGCGTCGAAAGCAATCCCGGCAGCGGATCGGTGTTCGTGGTTGAGCTGCCGTGGAATGCGGCAAAGGCGGCAAACGCGTGAGCACCAAAGCGGACATTCTGATCGTCGATGATGAAGCCAATACGCTGGCTTCGCTGGCGCGCGCGTTTCGGCTGGCGGGACACGAGGCGACGGTTTGCGACAACGCGGCGCGCGCGCTGGAGCTGGCGAAGGGCCAGCCTTTTGATCTGATCCTCTCGGACGTGGTGATGCCCGGCCGGGACGGCCTCGCGTTGCTGGAAGAGCTGCGCACCAACGGCGTCACAACTCCCGTAGTGATGATGTCAGGACAGGCGCACATTGAAATGGCAGTGCGCGCGACACGCTTGGGCGCGCTCGATTTCCTTGAAAAGCCGATCTCAAGCGACAAACTTCTGCTGACGGTCGAGAATGCTCTCAAGCTGAAACGTCTGGAGAACGAGAATCGCGAGCTCCGCCGTCGCATCGGCAAGCACCAGATCGTCTGGAAAAGCAACGCTATGGCCCAGGTGATGACGCAACTGGAGCGCGTTGCCGCCAGCGAGACGCGCATCTGCATCTATGGCGAAACCGGCACCGGCAAGGAACTGGCTGCGCGGACCCTGCATGAGAAAAGTCCTCGCGCGCAAGGGCCGTTTGTCACGCTGAACTGCGCCGCAGTGCCGCCGGAGCTGATCGAGTCGGAACTCTTCGGTCACGAAAAAGGCGCTTTTACCGGGGCGATACAGCGGCACGTCGGCAAATTTGAACAGGCGCATCGCGGCACGCTCCTGCTCGACGAAATCGGCGATATGCCCCTCAACATGCAAGCCAAGCTGCTGCGGGTCTTGGAAGAAGGCGAGGTGGAGCGAATCGGCAGCGACAAACCTCTCACTGTCGATGTGCGGGTGTTAGTGGCGACGCATCGCCACTTGGCGCAACTCGTCGAGCAGGGAAAATTTCGTCAGGACCTGTACCACCGGATCGTGGTCTTCCCGGTTACGCTACCGCCGTTACGCCAGCGCAGCGATGACGTTCCCATGCTGGTAGAACATTTCGCAGCGCAGGTGTGCGTGCAGAATGGCTGGAAGCCTGTTCCGTTCACGAGTGACGCAATCGAACTGTTGAAGAGCTATGCGTGGCCAGGTAACGTGCGCGAACTCCGCAACATTGTCGAGCGGCTGCTTCTGCTGGCGACGTCGGGGATCGTGGACGCGGCAACGGTGGAACTCGCTCTTCCGCACCCGAAGAGTCAAGCCGAAACAAGTTCAGCGCGCGATTGTCGCGGAACGCTTTCCGAACAAGTTGCCGGCTGCGAGCGTGAGGCGATTCTGGCTGCATTGCAGCGGCAGCATCATCACATTACGAATACAGCCAAGGCGCTCGGACTCGAGCGGAGTCATCTTTACAAGAAGTGCCAGCAGCTAGGCATTAATCTGCGTGCGGCACGCGATGCCCGAGCCTGAGTTCAACTGGACTTTGGACAAGACAAACGGCCCTTCCAAGCCTACCGAGGTGGCGGGGGCGAACGAAGAAGGAAACCAACCTTCCCTCCAGCTTCTCCCCTGGAGGAAAGTACCTCTGGCGACGATCAGGGTCACCTCACGCGTCCACCGGACTTGCTCCGGGCCCTATCTGCCACGCACCGTCAACGGTGAGCCCCATCACCGTTTATGCCAGGGCGGCTGTGGTATCAGGAGCAGTATGGATTTGTTCCTCGTGTAAAGCGATTAGTCCATCCACATCGCGCCGCTCGCGCAGGCACAAAGGAGGTTCTCATGCCCATCATCACCATATCCCGGGGATCCTTCAGTGGCGGCAAGATGGTCGCCGAGGGTGTCGCGCAGAGGCTCGGCTACCGCTGCATCGATCGCGACCAAATTGTCCAGAAAGCCGAGGTGTGGGGCGTGTCGCAGGACGATCTGCGGACCGCTATCGAAAAGCCGCCAAGCTTTCTCGGCCAATCTCCCCAAACAAGATACCGCTACCTCGCGTTCATTCAAGCTGCACTTGCTGAGGAAGCTCGGACTGGGAAAGTCATCTACCATGGCCTTGCCGCCCACTTGCTGCTCGGCAAGGGACCTCGCGTCCTGCGAACCCGCATCATTGCTCGCATGCAGTTCCGCATCGACCAAGTGCAGAACCGACTAGGGTGCAATTGCAACGAAGCCGTTGCCTACATCAAAAAGGTAGACGAGGACAGGCGCAGGTGGACCAAGTTTCTTTATGACTTGGATTGGACGGATGCCTCGCTTTACGACCTCGTGCTTAACCTGGAACAAATCAGTGTGCAAGAAGCCTGCTCGGTTATCTGTTCTGCTTCGCAGCTAAAGTGTTTTGAGTCCACTCCGGATACCCAAAGGGCCATTGACGACCTTGCCCTGGCTAGCCACGTCAAGGCGATCCTGGCGATGGATCCGGCCACGGCTAACCTGCAGTTCGAGGTAGCAGCGGAGGGCGGATGCGTGTCCGTCAAGGGAGGTGTTGTCAGTCCGGGTCAGGCCAGGACAATCGGCAACATCGTTCGCAGCGTGACGGGCGTCGCGGCCGTAGAACTGCGACAACTAGAGTTGGTTGCTCACATTTGAAGGAAGTAGTGCTCTCTAGTCTTCAATGTTGAAGCTCGCGCCCCTGCCTGGCCTCGCGATGGGGGAGAGGATGAAGCCGCTGCCGAGAGCAATGACGATTACCCCGCAATGACGTTCAATCTGGGCATCGCTTAGGGCAGGATCGTCCAAAGTCCTTCACTGTCTGACATGCCCAGTTTGCCTACCCTGCCATCGCAGACTACAATTCCCCGGCAACTTAGAAGTCACTCAAGGAGACCACGTGAAATTGAGACAAATCGCATTAACTCTGGCCCTGTCTCTGTGCGGAGTAGCGGTGTGCTACGCCAGCAACCCCAACATGGGCACCTGGAAACTCAATGAAGCCAAGTCGAAGTTTTCTCCGGGATCAACCAAAAACATGACGGTGGTCTACGCGCCGGCGGGCGATGAGGTAAAAGTGACGACCGATGGGATTACGGCCAATGGCAAATCGGTCCAAACCGAGTGGACGGGCAAGTTCGACGGCAAGGACTATCCGGTCACGGGAGATTCTTCCGCGACCACCCGCGCCTACAAGAAGATCAATGATCGCACCATGGAGTTGACCAACAAGAAAGATGGCAAGGTCACCAGCACCGGCCGCATTGAGCTCGCAGCCGATGGCAAGAGCCGCGCGGTCACGATCAAAGGGAACACTGCCGACGGCAAGACATTTAGCTACACCGCCGTGTACGACAAAGAATAGCGCCGTGCTGATTTCGACCCAGTCCGCGCTTGAGTGGAATTGCTTGGATTGGGGCTTTTGACCCCGGCATTCTTGTTGCCAACATGCAGGTGATCCGTAGAAACGTTCTTGCCCTTCAATTGCCTGCTCTACTGATTGGCCGCCGATACAAAAAGGGCGCGCTTCTTGCTGAGCTGTTTACTCACGTAGGCGATGACGTCGCGCAGGATGTCATCCAGAGAATGCTTCGGCCGATAATTCAGCCAGCGCTCGGCCTTGGAAATGTCGGGGACGCGGCGCGCCATATCTTCAAAGCCGGGAGCATAGGCTTCGGCGTAGGGAATGTGACAAATTGTGCTGGATGAGCCGGTCACGGCGATGATGCGCCGCGCCAGGTCTTCGATCGTGATTTCTTCCGTATTGCCCAGATTGAATATTTCACCGGCAGTGCGGTCGTCGGCAGCAACCGCCAGCAGGCCGTCGATCACATCGTCAACATGAGCGAAGCAGCGCGCTTGTTCGCCGTCGCCAAATACGGTGAGCGGCTGCTGCAGCAATGCCTGGCGGACGAAGGTAGGCACCACCATTCCGTATTGTCCCGTCTGGCGAGGTCCGACGGTATTG
Organism: uncultured Acidobacteriaceae bacterium; assembly: GCA_963821995.1. GTDB lineage: Bacteria > Acidobacteriota > Terriglobia > Terriglobales > Acidobacteriaceae > Bog-257. The sequence continues at coordinate 767,851 of CAWGFZ010000002.1, forward strand.
AAAAACCGCACGATCGTGACCGGCAGCTTGTGCTCGCGGAAATAAGCCAGGGCCAGGAACTCGTCGATCGCCTTGGAGCAGGCGTACGCCCAACGATTGTTGTAGGTACTGCCGAGCACGAGATCGTCGGTCTCGGAGAACGGAAGCTTGTTGGCCTTTCCATAAACTTCCGACGTGGATGCGATCAGAGTACGGCGTTTTTTCTTCGCCGCGAGTTCTAGCACAACCTCGGTACCGCGTACATTCGTTTCAATTGTCTGTACCGGATACTCAACGATCCGCCTCACCCCGACCGCGGCGGCGAGATGGAAGATGATGTCCACCAGGTCCACAAGCTCGGCCATGAGCCGGCGGTTGAAGATTGAATCGCCGTGGAATTCGTAGCCGGGATGGGAGCGAAACGACAGGATGTTCTCGACGCTTCCCGTGGACAGATCATCGATGCTCAGCACTTCATGGCCCAGGCGCAGCAGCCGCTCGGAGAGATGAGAGCCAATGAAACCCGCACCACCAGTCACCAAACAACGCATCCCTTTGCCCTCGAAGCAAACCCGTGTTGTCGCCCGGGAACTGCTGCTTCAACTCAGAGCATAACATCACTGTCTCATGGCCGCTTCTGGCAGATCCCAAAGAGGAACTAAAGAGGACCTTAGTGGTCCACACTCCCTAACCGACCAGATTTCTATTGCTAACTGTCACCCTTCTTGTGTACTCTGTGCGGCGACTTCGTACCAGATGTACGGGGCTGAGCCGGGTTCAGGTCCGCACCAGTCGCGAACCGCCATGACGGCGGCATCGGCCTTCTTATGAAGTGGGTAACGGCAAATCCTGGTCTCATTCTTCTGCCTTTGGCTGCGTCGCTGATATCGGTACTGCTGACGGCTGCGACCATCGTCCTGTGCAGGCGCCGCGGCTGTGTCTTGCAGCCGCGCGCTGACCGCTGGCATCGCCAGCCCGTCGCCCAATTCGGCGGAGTTGCCATCGTACTCGCCTTTCTGGCCGTCGCATCGTTACAGCTACACCAGCGACTGTTGGCGCTGGCCTGCCTCACAGCTCTGATCGGCGCGATTGGTTTCTGTGACGACCTCCGCTCCTGGAAACCGGCAACCAGGCTCGCGGTGGAGTTGCTCATCGCCGCTCTAGCCGCTTCGATGGGAGTGGTCTATCCCCTGAGCGGCACGCCTTGGCTGAACGTTGGTTTCACGCTGGCCTGGATCGTCGGCATCACCAACGCCTTTAACCTGTTGGATAATATGGACGGCTTAACGGCCGGAATCGCGGTCATCGCCGGCATCGCGATCTCGCTTCTGACACCGGACGCTCATCTGCGGCTGCTGACGCTCATCTTTGTCGGGGCGATCGGCGGTTTTCTGGTCTTCAACTTTAAGCCGGCAAAGATCTTCATGGGCGATACCGGCAGCCTGGCGATTGGGTTCTATCTCGCCTGTGCCTCCGTGCTGGCCGTCAGCCACATAAGCACGGTGCCCCAGGTTCGCGCCCTTGCTTTGGACGCTAGCCCGGGTCTGACGTCCCTCACGCGGTTTGTTCCCGCAATGGTTCTGCTGATACCGGTACTCGACACGGTGCTGGTGAGCGTGACGCGCCGCATCAACGGCCGGGCGATCTCCGCGGGTGCACGGGACCATAGCTCGCATCGTCTCGTGGTCCTCGGCATCAGCGAGCGCGGCGCGGTGTTGCTGCTTTACGGATTCGGCGCACTGAGTGGGATGGTAGCCGTCTTCCTGGAACGCTCCTCGGCTTCCTCTGCCTGGATCGTTCTGGGACTGTTCCTGCTCGGCGTGGGCTTGTTCTGGCTGCACCTAGCGCGCCTGAAGCTCCCGGATGAATACCTTTCGCGAACAAACGTGTGGGCCTTCGTTCTGCCCCGTGTGCTGCGGCGCTTCGCTACTGCTGCAGGCGCCGTTCTTCTCGACGCGTGCGTCATCGTGCTGTCGCTCTCGCTCGCCCTGCAATTGAACCTGGGCAGACTGCAGCCGTCGCAGTTCGTCGCGCTCTGCGGCATCGCAATGCTGACCAACCTGGCCGCGCTCGCCGTCCTGGGCCTCTATCGCAGGCGCTCCGCTGCATCGTTACGGCTGGGTTACGCGCTCGCAAAATCGGCAGTTGCGGGCTGGCTGGCATTCATCGCCGCTGTCATGCTCTGGTTGAGATCCGCCGGACTTTCGCGTGCCGTGTTGGCCGGCGATTTGATCCTGACCTTTCTGTTGTTGGCCGCAGTGCGCTTCTCTGACGCAATCTTCGATCGTGTTTTGCGGCCTGCCAAGTCGCCGCGCTTGATTCTTGTAAATGCCGCCAGGCCACGGTTTGCTGCCTGGCTCGGCCGTATGCGGGTTCCCGGTGAACTTCCCAAAATGCGCCTCGCCGACCCGGAAGAAAAGGTCAGCGGCAGCGACTGACGTCGCAACTCAGGCCGTGACTGTGGCTGAGGGTCAGCAATCGGAAGGATGGTTGAGACGCGCGATGGCAGTGATGCCTTAATTTTGTGTTAGGCTCTTGCACCGAAGTGCGGCGCCATGAAAGCTGCCATGAAGCCGGTCCGAGCAGCATCGCCCGATGCCGAAGAACAGCTAAAGAGCTTCATCGACAAATTTGACGCGAAAAACCAGGCTTTGATTCGCGCCCTCCGCAAGGCATTACGCAAACGGCTGCCCACAGCCAATGAGCTGCTATACGACAATTACAACTTCCTCGTCATTGGCTACTGCCCGAGCGAACGTCCCTCCGACTGCATGCTTTCTATGGCCGCAGACGCGAATGGGGCACGGCTCTGCTTTCTTAACGGCGCCACTCTTGCTGATCCGCACGGAATTCTGTTCGGCACTGGCAAACAAAATCGCTACGTCATTCTAGAGGCGGCAGCGACCTTAGCTCGTCCAGAGGTTGAAGCGCTGATCGTCGCCTCCTTCGCACAGGGCAAGACGCCGCTGCCCATCGAGGGAAGAGGAAAACTTATCGTCCGCTGCATTTCCGCCAAGCAGAGGCCGCGCCGCAAACCAACAACCTAGCGTGGTCCGGTAGAGCAGTGCTTCAGACCGGGGCCCCCGAGCACACGCTGTGTTTGCATGTGCTCGGGTGGTAGCGCCGCCTCGGCTGCTGCCCAACAATATTGCTGCCGTGAGCGATCTTTGACGCTTGCCTGGAGGCCAGCTCCACCCGAACTCACAGGACAACGTTAACTCTGAAAATGGTTTTAGGTTGGACAATCGCTTTCCTCGTGCCGGGGCCCTGAAACCATCAGCCGGCACGCAAGATTTTTTCCTGCCCCGCCGATAGAAGAGATGGAGACGCATGTCCCTGGTCTCGCCGTGAACCGCATGCAGCAAAGCCGATGTCCGGAGCGGCGTGCTGCGGTTCACGAGACAGGTTCCCGAGGCATCTTAGGAAGCCGCAAAGAGCATGTTTGCCATCATCGGAATACTGGTAGTGCTGGGCGCGGTAATTGGCGGCTTCATGATGGAGCACGGCCCGGTACGCGTGCTGATGCAGCCGTCGGAAGCCATCATCATTTGCGGGGCTGCGCTGGGGACGCTGCTGGTCGCAAATCCCCTGTATACGTTGAAAGCCGTGGCCGGCGGGATCATGCAGGTACTCAAGGGATCGAAGTTCAGCAAAAAGCGGTATCTCGACTCGCTCAAGATGATGTACGACCTGTTCAACAAAATCCGGCGTGAGGGGCCGAACTCCGTCGAAAACGATATCGAGGCGCCGGCCGAGGGTAAGTTCTTCGCCGATTATCCTGACTTCCTGAAAGACCATCACACGCGGGATTTTGTTTGCGACACCATGCGCATGGTGCTGATGGGCGGCGTCGATGCCTTCGATATGGACCAGATGATTGAGGCCGATATGGACGTCCATTCCCACCAGTCGGAACAGTCGGTGGGCGCACTGAGTAGTGTCGCCGACTCGCTGCCCGGCCTTGGCATTGTGGCGGCCGTGCTTGGCGTGGTTATGACCATGAGCGCGCTCGGCGGCCCTCCGGAGGAGATCGGCAAGAAAGTCGCTGCGGCACTTGTCGGTACCTTTCTGGGGATTCTGATGTGCTATGGCTTTGTCGGCCCGATTGCCTCAAATCTGGCCAAGCTTTCGCATGAGCAGCATGAATACCTGCACGTCCTGCGCGTTACCATGATCGCGTTCATGAAAGGCACATCGCCGCTGCTGGCGGTAGAGATCGGACGTCGCGCAGTGCCGGCGCATCTGCGCCCCAGCTTCTCTGAGTTCGAACAGCACTGCAAGCAATCGCCGGCTGCAGCCGCCACATCGGCGCCCGAAGCGGAACCCGCTGCGGCGGAACCGGTCGGCGCATCGTCATAGGCAAATTGGAATGCCCGCAAATGCCCAGCCGATCGTCATCAAGCGCAAAGGCGGCCATGGCGGCCATCACGGTGGTGCGTGGAAAGTAGCCTATGCGGATTTTGTAACTGCACTGATGGCGCTCTTCATCGTGCTCTGGCTGATGAACTCCAGCCAGCAGATCCAGCAGGCAGTCAGCGGCTACTTCAAAGACCCGGCCGGAACGGGAAAGCTGACCGGAACTACGAAATCGCCATCAGCCGCAGCACCGGAGGCCAAGAAAGAGAACCTTGACAAAGTTAAAGCCGAGCTGGAGAAAGCTATTCGCCAAGTCACCAATTTCGACAAGCTGAAGGACCATATCGAACTAACCGTCACAGCCGAGGGCTTGCGTATTGAAATGCTGGAATCGCGGAGCGGAACTTTCTTCGAGAGTGGCCAAACCGATCCCAACGGCAATGGCCGCGAACTGTTGATAACTATCGCCGAGCAGCTGGGGAAGATTCCTAACAAGGTTTCAATTGAGGGACACACGGATTCGCAACCCTTCGCTGGCCGCGCCAACTATACCAACTGGGAGCTTTCGGCAGATCGCGCCAATGCGAGCCGGCGCTTGATGCAGGCAGCACGGCTTGCGCGTCGACCAGGTGGCGCAAGTCCGAGGTTTCGCCGATCAGCAGCCGCGCAACGCCAAGGATCCTGCTGATCCGGCGAACCGAAGAATCACAATGATCGTGCAATACCTCGATAAGAAACCAGCAGCCGAAGGTACGAAACCAGCGGCGGCAGACAATCCTGGGAGCCAGCACTGACTGTGATCGGTTATGAAGTTCGGTACGGCAACGTCACCTTTACGCGGCAGCCACGAATATCGGGCCGGTTCGCCAGTTCGATGGAGCCTCCATGCGCTTCGGCAATCTGTTGTGACAACACCAAACCAATTCCCGAGCCTCCCGGCTTTGTGGTGTAGAACGGCACAAAGGCATTGCTGGGATTAAGCAGCCCGATTCCGTTGTCTTCCACCGTCACCGCGACCTTCTGATCGAACCGTTCCCAGAGCATGGTAACTTTGGGCGGGACCGGCTCACCTGCGTTGGCGGACTGCGCCTGCTCAAGCGCCGCATCCACCGCATTGCGCACCAGATTGATCAGCATCTGCTCAATAAGGTCTGGATCCAGCATCAGAACGAGGTCGCCGTTCGGCGCGATTTCCACCTTCAGCCTCGTCTCCAGCTGGGCCACGCGCTCGATGAGCGCCGCAATTCGACTGGCTTAAGTGTTGGCGACGGCATCTGCGCCAATCTGCGATACGACTGCAGAAAACGATGCAGCGATGCTGTGCGCGCCTCGATGATGCCCAATCCGCGCTGGAAATCGGCATTCTGCGCCTCGGGAAGCTCTGGCAATGGCAGCCGCGACGACAAACTTCCGGCAATCGAAATGATCGGCGCCAGAGAGTTATTCAGCTCATGTCCGAGAACCCGGATCAGCCGCTGCCACGCACTACGTTCTTCCTCGCGCAGCGCACGGCTTACATCGGACAGCACGATCAAGGTATGCGGAACTCCGTTCTGGCGGAACGACCGCTTGCGAACCATCCAGCGCGCGTTCGGCGCCGAATACGGGAGCGCCACAAGCGTCTCGTTAGGAGCTTCGAAACAGGCATTCAGCTCCAGTTCGTCGGCAGTTCTCCCGAGCAAGCGCGCTGCCGGCTGTTGCAGCAGCCTTTCGGCGGCGGCGTTCACCAGCCGCAGGACGTGATGGGGATCGAAGGTGAACAGCGGCGCGTCGATCTCCTCGACCACGCGCCGCAGCAGCGCGGTCGCCTCGATCGTCTGCACCCGCTGTTCGGTCAGAATATCGGCAAGCGAGTTGATCTCGAGCGCCAATTCTCCGAGGGCATCGTTCGGAGCTGCTCCGCGTGCTCGAAATGAGTAGTCCTCCTCGCGCAGGGCCCCGACGACGTTGGTCAGCGTTTGCAACGGGCGCACGATCTGGTCGAGCAGGGCGAGCGTAAGCACGAGCCAGAGAAACAGCTCGAGTACGGTCAAAGAGATCTTGGTATCGCGACTCCAGTCATGGGTCCAAATGAGAATGGTGCCGAAAGCCACGCCCGGCAGCGCCGCCAAAATGGCAAACAGGACGATGCGCTTTTCATAGAGAAGTCTGAATCGTGAAGCTCTGCGCGAGTGTGTTTCAGCCGCGCGACGCCTCTGCGAAGCCGGTTTTGGGTTGGCTGGAACCGCGGAGCCGAACTTGCTGTGATCTGCTGGCGCGAGCGGTGGCGGAGAAGGTCCAAGCTCGTCGCCTGAACTAGAGTCCATAGCGTTCCATCCGGCGATAGAGCGCGCCACGACTTAGGCCCAGCGCCTCCGCCGCCTGGCTCACATTCCCATGGAAGCGCTGGAGCGCCTTGCGCACCAGAATGCCTTCAACTTCCTCAATGCTGAGCTCTTCCAGATTCAGTCCCTGTTGCCGCTGCTGGACATTGAGGCCCAGGTCCGAAACCTGGATCTCGCTGCCTTGGCACATCAACACGGCGCGCTCCAAGGTGTGCTCCAGTTCGCGCACATTCCCCGGCCAGGCGTACTGCATCATGGCTTGCATGGCCGGTGCGGCAAATCCGGTTACGGGGGCACGATAACGCGCAGCATACCGCTTCAGAAAGTATGCGGCAAGCAGCGGAATGTCCGCGCGCCTGTCGCGCAGCGGAGGAATGGGTATCTCGACGGTGTTCAGGCGGAAGAGCAAGTCTTCGCGAAACTGACCAGCCGCAATGGCTTCCTGCAAACTCGTGTTCGTCGCCGAGATCACACGGACATCGATGCGTTTGGTACGCGACGAGCCAACGCGCTCGATCTCACCCGTTTCGAGCACACGCAGCAGTTTCGCCTGCTGGCGAATGGGCACGTTGCCGATTTCGTCCAGAAAGATGGTGCCGTTATCGGCGAGTTCGAAGCGTCCGATACGATCCATGCGCGCATCGGTAAATGCACCCTTCACGTGGCCGAACAGCTCGCTCTCGAAGGTGCCTTCCGGCAGCGCGCCGGTGTTGACGGCAACTAGGGGCATCGACGCACGCGGCGACAGCGCGTGCAGGGTCTGTGCGACCACTTCTTTGCCCGTGCCGTGTTCGCCGGTAATCAGCACGTTGGCATCGGATGGCCCGATGCGGGCCATCGTCTGCAGCACCGGCTGCATGGAAGGAGCCTCGGCGATGAATTCCGGCCGGCCTTCGGCGCGCAACAATCGCGCTTCGGCTTCCAGTTGTTGCGTCCGCTGCAGGGCGCGGTGCAGCTCGACCTGCGTGCGCAAGATCGCCAGCAGCCGCTCGTTTTCCCAAGGCTTCTGGATGAAGTCACGCGCGCCGCGCCGCATGGCCTCGACCGCAAGTCCGACATTTCCCCATGCCGTCATAACGATGACCGGGATACTGCTGTCGAAGGCAACGATTTCGGAAAGCAGGTCCAGACCCTCCTGGCCGGAAGTAGTGTCGCGCGTGTAATTCAGGTCGATGAGAACGGCGTCGTAGAATTCGCTTGCCAGATCTTCGCGAACAGCCGCCGGCGAGTTCGCGGTATCGACTTCGAATCCGGCGGGGCGCAACAGCAGCTCAAGTGCTTCCAGGATGTGAGGCTGATCGTCTGCCGCCAGAATACGGCCGGTGCGCTGGCGCTCTCGCGCCTCATTGGCGCCCTTTGCTGTCGCCGGGTTCGCTTGACCCTGTGTGCGCGGCAAGGTCCCTTCCTTAACGTGCGGTCCCATCGACCGCATTCTGCAGTTGAATGTTGTTTTCTTCCAATGTCGTCCCGGTGGCGCGCTGCAATTCGAGCTTCGACTTCTGATACGCCGTGCTGGCATTCACCAGGTCCAGTTCGGCAAGCGCGAGGTCGCGCTGGGCGGCCAGCGTCTGGAAGCTCGATCCTGCGCCCAGCGTTTGCTCTTTCTGCATGATGGTAAACGTCTTCTCCGCCAGGTCGCGGGCTTGCCGAGCGGCATCCACGCGCGCTCGGCCCTGCTCCAGAGCATACTCGGCGTTGCGCACTTCGATGCGAATTTGTTTGCGCAGTTGCTGCTCGCGCAGCTCTGCTTGACGATACTCCAGCTCCGATCGGTACTGATCGGCCTTCGCGACGCGATTGCGAATCGGGATGTTCAGGTTCAGGCCGACCAGGTAATCGGGCGCTGTGTTGTTGAACGCGTCCTGAAAGCTGCCCCACCAATTTGTCGGCGAGGTAGTGCCGTTGGTTGTGTAATAAAACGGATTCAGATCACCCGCCAGTCCGGTTCCGCCGTAGAAACCGACCAGGGTAAGAATCGGGAGCAAGGCATTGGCGGCGGCCTTGCGGGTGATGTCGCGATTGTTGAGATCGAAGGTCGATTCGGCCAGTTCCGGACGGTCTACCAGAGCCTGCGCGATCAACTCCTGCGTCGGGCGTTCGGGAACCAACTGAATGGAATCCAGACGGTCGGTGGGAACCACCGGCATCGACTCCAGCGTCGGGTCGTCCAGATTTCTGGTAAGTGCATTCTTGATCAGCGACTCCTGCAACTGAAGAGTGGTCTTGGCCACCGTGAGGTCCTGATCGCGGCGCGAAACTTCAGCTTCGGCGCGCATCACGTCCATGGCGGGAATCGCTTCCAACTGCAGTTGCTTCTTGGCGCTCTCCAGGCTCTGCTGCGCAAACGCGAACGACTGCTCCGTGACCTTCTCCGCCTGATAGGCGCTGACCAGGTCCCAATAGATGTTTGCGATTTGCGTAATCGTCGCAATAACCTGCATCTTGAAAGCGATATCGGAAATCTTCTTGTTGTTTTTCGCGATGCGCAGGTAGCGCAGGTTGGGACCGGTGCCGAATCCCGCCAGCAATTGCTGTTGTACGGTGAAACGATAGTACGTGCCCAATTGCGGCGTAAGACTGCTGAAGATACTGTTGGTCGCTTGCCTGTTGTTGTCTACTTCCAGACTGAAGCTCGTACCCGTCGGGAACGCCTGGCTGTAATTCAAATCGACAATTCCGGTGTTGAGCTGCAACTGCGGCACACCGTAAAGCTGCAGGTTGGCCAACGGCGTGGTGCTGTGTTCCAGGCTGCTGATCCCACTTATGATCGGATCGTAAGACGAAACAGGAGCTCCGATGCCCAGCGTCGATTGCACTAATCCTGACGCGCCGGCGCCGGCGCCGCCAGCGCCGACTGCGGTTCCACCGGCTCCGCCGCCGCTAGGAGCGCCGGTCCCGAAGCCGCCCACGCCTCCGCCGGGAGTGCCTTGCACAACGCCGGTGTTGACGCCGCGGAAGAAGCCTCCGGCCTTGGTGCGCAGGATATCGGTGTCGGCAATGGGCAGGTTGTAGCGCGCGATCGCCAAGTCGAGATTGTTTTCCAGCCCGAGATCGATGGCATCCTGCAACGAGATGTACAGCTTGCCGTCGCGAATGAGTTGTTCCAGGCGTGCGGAGTTGGAAAGATTTGGCTTCGGCACCCGGCTTGGCCCATACGCAGCCAACGGATTGTCCGAATGCGGAATCGCCAGCCTCGGTGGGGTGCGAATTGCCAACGCGTCAGCCTGATCGGTGGAAACCGTTTTGGGCCGCGGCGCCGGTGCATTCGGCATTTCCTGCTGAGCCTGCGCGCGCACCAGCAGAGCAGAAAGGACAAGAACGAGAAACTGGCAACCCGCAGACCGGGCCATCATGAACGGACGGCCTCCCCGCTTTGGGCCAGCGCAGGGTTCGCCGTATCGCCCACCAGCCAGCCGTCGCGCATCTGGATGACGCGTGAACCGTAGGAGGCGTTCACCTCCGAATGCGTCACCTGAACGATGGTTGTGCCCTCACGATTTAATTTGGTGAACAATTCCATGATTTCTTTCGCCTGACTGGAATGAAGGTTTCCTGTGGGTTCATCTGCCAGCAGCAGTGCAGGTCGGTGAATCACGGCACGAGCCACGCCAACCAGTTGCTGTTGTCCGCCGGAAAGCTGGTTGGGATACAGATCTTTCTTGGCGACAATCTGGAAATGGTCCAGCGTCTCTGCCACCATACCTTGCCGCTGAGCGCGCGGGATGTCCTTGTACGACAGAGGCAGATCGATGTTCTCCTGCACCGTCAAATCATCCAGCAGGTGATAGCTCTGGAAGACCATGCCGATTTTGCGCTTGGCCAGTTCCGCACGGTCTTTGCGCTTCATCAAGTGGACGGGCTGCTCTCCAAACCAATACTCCCCCGACCACTGATCGTCGAGCAGAGCCAGCACGTTAAGCAGTGACGACTTCCCTGCCCCGGAGGGCCCCATTATGGTGACGAATTCGCCCTCGTTGATGGTCAGGTCGATGCGGCGCAGCACCCACGTCTGCCCCGCTCCGGTCTTGTAACTGCGTTCGACGTTTTTGAGTTGGATCATGATTTGGAAGAACAGCATTTAGCATTTAGCATTTAGCATTTAGCAAAACCACTGTGTGTTCCTGGCGCTTTGGCTAACTGCTAAATGCTAAGTGCTAAGTGCTAACGGCGGCTCTTCTCACTCCCACCGCAGCGCCTTCACCGGATCGATGCGCGACGCACGACGAGCCGGAATATAGCTGGCGATCAAGCCGCAGCCCAGCAATACCACGCAAACGGCGACAATAGTCGCCGCATCATAAGGCACAACTCCATACAAGAAGCTGCGCAAAACAGTTCCCGCAGAAACAGCGGCCGCTATACCGATGCCCACTCCGATAGCCAGCAAAATAACTGCCTGCCGCAGTACCAAAGCGATCACATTCGAGCGCGACGCCCCCAGCGCCATCCGCACTCCGAGGTCGCGCGTGCGCTGGCTGACGTTATAGGCAAGCAGGCCGTATATCCCCGCAATAGCAATCAGCAGCGCAGCGCCGGCAAAAATCCACAGCAGGCGCACGGCGAGCGCCTGGCTGCCCAAAGAGGTATCGACCACATCCTGCATGGTGCGAATGTCCATCACGGCGAGGTCCGGATCGAACTGCCGCAAGGTAGTTCGCAGGCTCGGAATCACAGCCGACGGCGCAACGTGCGTACGCAGCGCCAGGTTGGAGAAGGATGCAAGAATGTAAGGCGTCAGCTCATCGTTCGGCCCGAGCTGCAGGTAGGAGACGTCGATCTCCGGCTGGGCTTCGTCTGACATTGCGGTCTGGTGCGTATCCTCGACAACGCCGACGATAGTGACCGTACCGTGCGGACCAGTGTCGCTGATCTTCAACTGCTGTCCGAGCGGATTCTCATCGTGAAAATATTTTCGGACGAGTGCCTGGTTCACAACGGCGGCTGCCGAGCCTTGCGGTCCGTCGCCGTCGCTGAACAGACGCCCCCGCAGCAATCGAATCCCAAGTGTCGAAAAATAGCTGGGACTGACAGCACGCATGGAAGCAACGGGCTTGTTGGCAGGATCCTTCGGACGGCCGACGATTTGAAACGATCCGCCGGACTGGAAGTTGGGCGATAACGGAAGGATCGTTGTAAGCGCGGCGGAACCTACGCCAGGAATGTGGCTCAGCCGCTCCAGCAAGGGCTGGTAGAAAACCTGCGAGATGTCTTTTCCCGCATATTTGCCCGACTGTCCCACCATACCGCCGTTGGTTTGCGGCAGGAAGATCGCCGTTGTCACGACATTATCCGGAATGAATCCCAGCGGCAGGTTGCGCAGAGCCAACAGACTACGCAGTAGCAAGCCAGCGGAAATCAACAAGAGCAAAGACAGCGCGATTTCACCGACCACCAGCGCATCGCGAACATGTTTCTGACGGCGGCCCGCACCGGCGCTTGGAGTTCCTTCACGCAGCGCCTCCTGCGCCGGAGCGCGCGATGCCTGGAGCGCAGGCACCAAGCCAAAGAACAATGCCGACAGGACGGAAAATCCCACCAGCGCCGCAACTACTCGAACGTCAATATGGATGTGGCTGGAGAGCGGAACGTACAAATCGAGATAAAACTTCAACGCGCGAACGCAGCCGTACGCCAGTGCCAGTCCGATGGCTGCTCCGGTAAATGCCAGCACGAGGCTTTCGGTGAGGAATTGCCGCACCAGCCGCGAGCGATCAGCCCCGATAGCGCTGCGAATCGCGATTTCCCGGCGCCGTCCACTAGTGCGGGAAAGCAGCAGGCTGGCAACGTTAGCGCACGCGATCAACCACACCGCCAGCACGGCGAACTGTAACGCCAGCAGCGCCGGACGCACGTTGCCGGTGAGCACGTCGCGATAGCGTTTCACGATGACTCGCCTGTCCAGTTGTAAAGCGGGGTACGCTTTTGCGATGTTCGTCTGAATGCCGCTCAGCTCGGCTGCGGCCGAGGCAGGCGACACCCCATCTTTCAGCCGGCCAATCGCGGTCAACGCGCGCGAATCCCGGGCTTCATATTCTTTACTGGGCACGAGCGGCATCCAAACCACCGGCCCATCCCCGACCGATGGAAATTCGAAGCCCGCCGGCATTATGCCGATGACTGTATAGACCTTGTTGCCAAGCTTGAGCGAGCCTCCAACGGCCTGCGGGTTTTCGTTGAAGAATTTTTCCCATGCCACGGAGTTGATCAGCACAACATCGCCGTGGCCGGGCTGGTCGTCTTCGGGAACGAAACTGCGTCCCAACGCAGGCTCGACCTGCAAGGTAGATAGCAGGTTGGAGCTGCTGGCAATCACCGGAATGAAATCGGAGAAGCCAGGAACGTCGACGCTGCGAAGGCCCTCCGTGTACCAGCCGATATCCTGGAAGGAGTGGCTCTGCGCGCGCCAGTCGCGGATGTCCGGCAGAGCCGACGAAGAAGCAGCGAAGTCCTGCGGTCGGGCTTCGCTCATCTGGACGATCTGATTCGGCTGCGGAAACGGCAGCGGGCGAAGCAGCACGGCATCGATCACTGCAAACATTGCCGCATTCACGCCAATGCCGAGCGCCAGCGTAAGCACGGTCACACCCGTGAAGCCGGGATTCTTGCGCAGCTGGCGAAAGGCGTAACGAAGGTCTTGTAAGAGTCCAGTCATAAAAGGGCAGTTAGCAATTAGCAGTTAGCTTCGAGCTTCTAGCTTCTAGCTTCTAATAGCCTCGAGGTTGTAACTCTTCGCTCTTCGCAAGAGTTGCTGAAGGGGGAGCTATGCTTAATAAAAGCCTAAAAGCTAGGAGCTCGAAGCTAGAGGCTCGAAGCTAAGAGCTAATCGCTGCTTTACTGCGCCTCCTGCATGAGCCGGCGCAGCTCTTCTTCAGCAACCACTTTTCCGTCAAACAGGTGAACTTCGCGCTGAGCGTGCGCCGCAAAGCGTGGATCGTGCGTGACCATGCAGATGGTCGCGCCCTCGCGGTGCAGCTTCTGCAGCAACTCCATCACGGCTTCACCGTTGCGCGAGTCGAGATTTCCGGTAGGCTCGTCGGCCAGCAGAATCGACGGCGATCCGGCCAAGGCGCGGGCTACAGCGACGCGCTGCTGCTGACCACCGGAGAGCTGCGACGGATAGTGCCGCAGGCGATGCGCCATGCCGACGCGCTCGAGCGAGTCAAGCACGCGCCGCTTGCGCTCCGCCCCGGGCATGCCGTCGCGATACGTGAGCGGCAGCTCGACGTTTTCGTAAACCGTGAGATCGCCGATCAGGTTAAAACTCTGAAAGATGAAGCCGATCTCGCGGTTGCGGATGCGGGATCGATCACCGAAGTCAAGGTTCTCCACCGGCGAGCCATTCAGCCTGTAGTTACCGGCTGTGGGCGTATCGAGCAGCCCGATGATGGAAAGCAACGTCGACTTGCCGCAGCCTGATGGGCCGGACATCGCGACGTACTCGCCCTTGCGCACGGTCAGGTGTACGCCGGAAAGCGCATGGGTTTCGACCTCATCGGTGTAGAAGACCTTGGTCAGATTCTCGATTTCAATCAGCGGGATTGCTGCTTCGGTCATGTGATTGTCCAATCGTGGGCTTTTGGCTGTTAGCTCTTAGCAAGCCCGTGATGAGTTACGTGCCCTCGACGATCTTCCTTCCAACCTGGCCGCATGTGCCGCCCCTAAGGGGCTCAAATCTTAAAATGTGCGCCTACCCAGCACTCCGCTACGCTCCGTACTGGGCTAACTTCTGTTCCGCGCCTCCGGCGCTCGGTTCGTAGCTGTCGCACTCCACTGCCGAGGGGGAACTCTTCCATTGACTAAGGGCAGAGCTACAAGCCAAGAACCAAGAGCTAATCGCTAATTGCTAACTGCTAATTGCTGCCTTATTCCAGCCGCACCCGATCCGTGTTGTCCCAGCGCGACATGTCCGACAGAATCACGGTGTCGCCCTCTTTCAATCCGGAATCAATCTCAATCTGGTTCACCGATGCGCGGCCGGTCTTGACCTGGACACGGCTGGCGCCATTACCTGACGGATCCAGCTTGAACATGGAAATCGTGCTGTTCTCCTGTCCGAATGCCGGGCGGCCGACGTAAAGCACGTTGTCCAGCTTCTCGAGGTCGATGGTGCCATCCACGCTTAAGTCCGGACGCGCGCCCTTGGGCAGCTCACCAGTCAGCTTCACGTCCACAGTGACGGTGCCGTTCTGCACCGCGGGATCGACGCGGCTGACTTCACCCGCGATCACGCCGTTATGTGTGTCGACAGAAGCCGGCTCGCCGATTTGCACGTCACGAGCTTGGGTTTCCGGAATCTTCAGCTCAGCCATCAGATGGTTCGGTTGGACGATCTTCGCCAGTTCGGTTCCCGGCAGAACGTGCTGCCCCACCTGCAGCGGCAACTCGACCAGCACGCCGTCCACTCCGGCCTGCACTTTAAGCCGCTGCAACTGCGTCTGCTTCAGTTCCGCAAGCGCGCGCATTTCATCGACCTTCGCCTGCTGCACCGCCAATTGGGAATTGATGGCATCCTCGTTAATCTTCAGCCGCTCGTCTTCAATCTTGTGACGGGTGTCGGTCTCCTGCGCTTTGCCTTCAGAAGCTTTCGCAGCCAATCCAGAGATCACACCCAACTCGTAGAGAGACTGGTCTGTCTGCGCCTGGCGTTGGGCCTCGCTGTAGTTGGCGTTCACGGTCGCTGCATCGGCCCGCTGATTCATCAGGTCGCTCTGCAGCTTCACTTTCAGGCTGGCGTACTCAGCCTCGGCCGCCTTCACCTGCAGTTGCGCGTCGAGGGCCTCCTGCTCGAGTTGAGGATTGCTCATTTCCACCAGCACTGTATTGGCCTGCACCTGCGAGCCGGGAAGTTTGTCGATGCGAATGACAGTAGCTTCGGTCTCTGCGGGAATCTGGCGAACATCTTCGTGACTCGGGATGAGCGAACCGAGGCCGCGCACCTGGCGCAGCATGTTGCCGCGCTTCACGGTATCAGTCCAAATCGTGCTGCGATCTACGCTAGGCGCTGCCGGCTTCAGGCGCGATATTCCGACGGTAACGCCAACCAGCACCACCAGCGCAGCGATTGACCAGAGGACGCGTCGGCGGCGCTTCTGGCGCTTAAGTTCGGGACGGGCGATATCCATTACGTATTCCTTTGTGCAAGCCGGAAACCATTCTGCGACATGAATAACTTTCCTGATTACATCTGGTTGCGAAGCATCAGCGCCGCCGATGGAGAGGGCTCATGTCCCTGCTTGGATAAAAGTGTCCGTTACTGGACACCGGGGGTCCAGCGGAAAGTGGAGGATTGCGGTGCACCGTTCCAGCAAGAAACCAGCTCAGGGCAGGGTCTAAGGGTTCGCTCTACCGTAGTTCACGACTCGCAGTTCCCAACCAACACACCATCGCGTGTAACCGAAGCGCGAACAGTTCAGTCTTCCGTCCCGGCCAGGGCATGATTGTGGGCCAGATATTTCGACCGTATCTCGCGCAACTTCTCCACATGGCTATCGCTGAGCGGTTGCTGCCTGCCGAGCAGGTGCGTCACCAGGGCGATTTTGGCGAAGTGTTCCACGGTTTCCATGTTCATGTAGGCGGTGCGAAGATCGATACCGTAGGTTACAACGCCGTGGTTCGCCATAAGGATGGCATCGTGATCGGAGACCAGCGGCGCCAGCGCCTCTGCCAACTCGGGTGTGCCCGGAGTCTCGTATTTCGCCAGCGGCACGGATCCGAGGGTTGCAACCAGTTCGGCGCATAAAGCGCGGTCCAGCGCCATTCCCGCCGCGGCAAATCCGGTTGCGGTCGGCGGATGGGCGTGCACCACCGCACCGACATCCGGCCGCCGGGCGTAAATCAGCAGGTGCATGGCGATTTCGCTGGAAACGTCGCGTGGACCGCGGAGCTTCTGCCCCTGGGGACTAACGATGACGAGATCATCCGGCTCCAACAGACCTTTGCTCATAAGCGTCGGCGTACAAAGAATGGTGCCATTCTCCAGACGCACGGACAGGTTGCCGTCGGTTGCAGCAATCAGTCCGGTCTGGTGCAACAATTTGCCGAAGCGGACAATCTCTTCCCGATGCTGCTGCTCCGTTTTCATGTAATCGCCTGGATATGCCAACTGGGCAAGTAAGCTGATGGCTGTATCGTACCGCAGCTTTTGGCGGGCGCAAAGGGAAGATAAACATGAAGGTGTGACGCATGCACTATCGTAATCAGCCGTTCATCGATCTCACGCTCTGGCGTCCGGATTGGGAGAAAATAACGTTGTGCTGGTCTCGGAGTTCGATTACCACCTTCCGGAAGAACTGATCGCGAAGCACCCGCTGCCGGACCGTGCAGCTGCCCGCCTGCTGCATCTCGATCGCGGGCGCGACCTGCTGGAAAACCGCCAATTCCGCGATTTTCCCGATCTGCTGCGGCCCGACGATCTGCTGGTCTTAAACAATACGAAGGTATTGCCAGCCCGGCTTTATGGCCATCGCAGCGGCGCGCGCGCTCAGCGGATTTCGCAGAGGAATCCGGCGGCAAAGGATTTTCTACGCGGCAAGGTCGAGGTGCTGCTTACAAAACAGCTCTCCGGGTCGCCAATGGAATGGGAGGCGCTGGTGCATCCCGGCCGCAAGCTGGGCATTGGAGAGCGCATTTATTTCGGGCGCGATGCCGATGAGGCGTCGCACGAACTGGCTGCGGAAATCATCTGGCGGGGCAGCTTCGGCGAACGGCATCTGCGCTTCGATGCAGTGGAGGACTTCTTCGGCGCACTGAATCGACTCGGACACATCCCGCTGCCGCCGTATATCGACCGTCCGGACACCGCTCAAGACCGCGAGCAGTATCAGACGGTATATGCGAACACGCCCGGCTCGGTTGCAGCTCCAACTGCCGGCCTGCATTTCACGCCCGAAATCCTGGAGCGTATACGAGCACGCGGGATCGAGACGGCTGAGATCACGCTGCATGTCGGGCTGGGGACATTTCAGCCGGTCAGGGAAGAGGTGGTCGAGAACAACAAGCTGCATTCAGAGTGGTTTGAGATTTCGCGCGATGCGGCCGAGCGCATTCAGCGTGCGCGTGATGCCGGGCGAAGAATCGTTGCGGTGGGAACGACAACCGTCCGGACGCTGGAGTATGCGGCGCGCCAAACCTCCCCGCCCAAGCAAAATCGGCTTGAGCGGGGCACCCCGGATGCAATGGAAACACGCATCACTGCCCAATCGGGAGAAGCCGACATCTTCATTTATCCGGGATTTCACTTCCAGGTCGTCGGTGCGATGCTGACCAACTTTCATCTGCCCAAATCGACGCTGCTGCTGCTGATCTCAGCTTTCGCCGGGCGCGAGCGTGTGCTGCACGCGTATGAGCACGCGGTGCGTGAGAAGTATCGGTTTTACTCATACGGCGATTGCATGTTTGTGCAGTGACAGGCACGGAGATCGGCTGCGGTGCCGGCGTCTGGTAGTGGGCTGTTTTGAACTCACTTGACGATCTTGAATCCTTGAGCCCACGAATCGGTATTGAGTTTGTAGGGGTGGGCGCGAAAACCTTCGTCAAAACCAACAAACCCGGGCTGGTTTTTCACTCGCTCGATTGCTGCGTTCGCTCCTGCCTCCGACGAATAGACACCGATCAACAGTTCGATGTCCTCGACGCCCTCCGGCATCTCTCTCTCCAACCAGAGAAGATATACAGTATCGATCCTGCCGCTGCGCTTAGCTCTCTCGCTTGCAATAATCCCACTAGCGGCGTTCTTGACGCTACCCTCCCGCGGCCAATAAAGTCAGATAACTGGAGAGTTAATCTTGGAAACCCTGGCCGGGAAGACCCTGCTGCACTACACCATCGTCCGGAAGTTGGGTTCGGGCGGCATGGGTGTAGTGTACGAGGCCGAAGACAGCCGGTTGGGTCGGCATGTCGCGCTAAAGTTCCTGCCGCGCGAACTGGAACAGGATCCGAGCGCGCTGGAGCGCTTCAAACAAGAGGCCCGTGCCGCCTCGGCCCTGAACCATCCAAACATCTGCACCATATACGCCATCGAAGAGTGCGATGGCCAGAGCTTCATCGCCATGGAGCTGCTGGAGGGCCAGAGCCTCGACGAGAAGATCGACGGCCACGCGCTGCCACTCGACAAGATCCTCGACATAGGCATTCAGATCACGGATGCCCTGGATGTCGCGCACAGCAAGGGCATTGTGCATCGCGATCTCAAGCCCGCGAACATCTTTGTTACCACGCGCGGACAGGCGAAGATTCTGGATTTTGGGCTTGCCAAGCTGACCTCCGACCGTCGCGCGGCGATGGAAACCTTCGCCGGCAATGCTCCAACGGCCTCGCCGGTGATGTTGACCTCGCCGGGAACTGCGGTGGGCACGGTCGCGTACATGTCGCCCGAGCAGGCCCGCGGCGAGGAGCTCGACGGCCGCAGCGATCTGTTCTCACTGGGGTGCATTGTTTATGAGATGGCCACGGGCAGGATTCCATTTGAAGGCAACACCTCGGCCGTCATCTTTCAGGGAATTCTCGATCGCAATCCCCGGCCGCCTGCCGAACTGAATCCGGCGCTTCCACTGAAGCTGGAAGAGATCATCGACAAAGCTTTGGAGAAAGACCGCGACCTGCGCTATCAGAGCGCAGCCGAGATGCGGGCCGATCTGAAGCGCCTGAAGCGCGACAGCTCGGGACACGGTTCGCGAGTAGGCATCGCGGCGGCTTCGTCCAGTTCCCTTCCCGCTGTTGCTCCAACTGCATCGCGTGACTCCGGCACGCGCGCGTCCGAAGTGGCAAAACATCGGCGCAGCGGCGCTACGTTGGTGATGGCCATCAGCCTGGTCATGATTGCCATTGGCGTCTATGGCCTCTACACGCGCTTCGTCCGCTGGCGCGGAGATAGCGGTCCGATTCCGTTCCAGAACATGAGCATGGAGAAGCTGACAAACTCGGGCCGCGTGGTCATGGCGACAATCTCTGCTGATGGCAAATATGTGGTCAACGTCGTCGATTCCGGACAGGGCCAGCGCAGCCTGTGGATGCACCACATCGCCACCGGCAGCAACGCGCAAATCCTGGCGCCCACGGAGGCGCAGTTCAACGGGCTGACGTTTTCGCCGGATGGCAATTTTCTTGATTTCGTGCGTATCGAGCCGGAGCATCCCGGCCTTGGTTTTCTGTACCAGATTCCGGTGCTGGGCGGCACGCCGCGCAAACTGGTGGAGGACGTGGACAGCGCAGTCAGCTTCGCGCCCGATGGCCAGCAGATGGTCTATCTGCGCAATGCCACGGTCGATGCTAGCTCGACACTGATCATCGCGCACGCTGATGGAACCAACGAGCGAACGCTCTCCAAGCTTCCGCTGCCGGGCTACTCCGACCCGGCGTGGTCGCCGGATGGAAAACAGATCGCCGCAACTGTACTCGATCCCGGCAGCAAGAACCTGGGACGTGTTGTGCTGCTCGATCCGCAAAACGGCAAAGAAAAGACCGTTTACGCCGGCACGGCCATCCTACAAAAGCCGACGTGGATGCCTGACAACCAGCATCTGATTCTCATTTTTCATGATGTCTCCAGCGACTGGAACGGCCAGGTGGGGGAGATTGCGATTGCCGCCGGCACCCTGCATCGCATAACCAACGATCTCAACTCCTACAGCAATCTCACGCTTGCGGTTACTCGTGATGGCAAGCGACTGGTCGCCATCCAGCTCACGCCCGAAGCCGGGATATACACGATGAACTCCGATCCCAATGGCAGCGCTTCGGCAAAGGAGATCGACAACCGAGGCGAGGTGGGCGTCGGCTGGATGCCTGACGGGCGATTGGTCGCGATGGATTACGACGGCCACATCGCCCTGATGAATGCCGATGGGAGCAATCGCAGCATCATCTTCCAGGAACATCTGCCGATGGGAGGCTTGTCGGTGTGCCGCGACGGCAAAACGGCGCTGTTCTGGATGCCGAACAAAGACACCAAAGCCATCAATGTTTATCGGCTCGATTTGCAAAGCGGTTCGATAGCTGGCGTGACCAAGGGGAAAGTTGACCAGAACCCGTCCTGCTCACCCGACAGCAAATCGTTTTTGTACACCAGCTTCGACAAAGGCAAGAAGCTGCTGATGCAAATGCCGCTCAATGGGGGTGACGCCAAGCAGGTTGGCGACAAAGTTACCGATTTTGGCGTCTACTCACCCGATGGCAAGCAAATCGCGGCTTTGACAACCGAGGGCGCCGGCGTCAACTTCAGGGCCGCAATCGACATTATCCCCACGCCAGGAGGATTGCCGGTCAAGAGCTTTCCGCCGGTACTGGGCATCTCCAATTTCTTCCAGTATTCGGGCGACGGACAGTCGCTGTACTATCCCGTCACCGCCAAGGGAGTGTCCAATATCGTCATGCAGCCGATCGGGGGCACAAAGGCAACTCCAGTTACTAATTTCAACGAGCTGCAAATCTATGGCTACGACTACGACTGGAAGAACAAGCGGCTGGCGACAGCGCGAGGACGTGCCAATACCGACGTGGTCCTGCTAACGCAACAGCAAACGCAACAGTGAAGGTGTGCCGATGTTCTGTACAGCCTGCGGCGAAAGCGCGCAGAGTGGCGATAAATTTTGCTGGAACTGCGGCGCGGTTCTCCGGCAGAAAAAGGCGTCTGCAACCGCTGTTTCCGCCACTCCTAGCGCGATATTGAGCGTTGCCTCGACCGTGGATATGCAGCCGCCGGTGACAGCCGAGCCCGCTCGAGTGTTGCGGCCCGTTGCCGAGCCGGTTACGGAACCGGCTTCCGTCCCAGAGCCGCATGAGGCGAGCACGCCGACTCAGGAAAGCGGCACCCCGGCAGTAGCTTCAGTTGCACCTGCGGCTGCGCCCGCGGGGCCGACTCCACAGCCCGCTAAGTCGCAGAGTCCCGCAGAAGTACTCTACGATTCATGTGGCCTGGAACTGGATTCCAATAGTCCTCCGATGGAACTCGGAGCGGCTGATATTCCCACCCCGTCTTTCGGCGGCTACGCAATGAGTAGCGGCCATGCAGTCCGGGAAGATCGTACGAGTAAGAAAGACGCTGTTGCTCCTGTCGCCAGGAAAACTCCCTCGCGCGGCCAGCTTCCGGCGCGGAAGTCGCGTCTGCCAGTGCTGGAAATCCTGGTTGTGGTCCTGCTAGTGGCCGGCGCTGTCGCGGCTGTTTGGATGCTGCGCTCCTCGTCGCCCGGAAAGAGCGCGGCTACGGTCCGGAATGTTGACATTACTATCTCGCCCGCAAACGCGAAGGTGGTCGCGGGTCAGAGCTTGGATTTCTCTGCCGTGGTTAGCGGCACGGATGATATGCACGTGAGTTGGACGGTGCAGGAAGGCGATGACGGCGGCCAGATTGTCACCCACGGCGCCAAAGCCGAAGGCGGGAAGGTTTCATCGATCGCGGTCTACGTCGCGCCCAAGACCCCGGGGACCTATCACCTGCTCACCACCAGCCAAGCCGATCCGAAGAAATCGGCGGAGGCGGAGATCACCGTGACACGGGCCACTAAGCATTAGAAAAATCTGCGCCGTTTAACCTCGCCTCATTGCGGTGCTGGGGTTACCTTTAGCCTTGACTACTTCAACGAAAGAGAGCTCCCAACATGATCAAGATCGGTATCTCTGCCCTCTTAATTTGCTGCTGTTCGGTTCTCTATGCGGAAGAAGTGACCCTTAAGAATGGGGATCGTCTCACGGGCACAATCCTGAAGGTGAGCAACAAAAAGTTAACGATAAAGACGGAACACGCCGGTACCGTCACCATTGACTGGGACGCGATTGCGGAGTTCTCGTCCGAGCGGCCAATGGTGGTGACGCGCACCGACAAGCAGATTGTTTCCGGCGCGGTAAGCGCAGAGCACTCGGAGGTCAATGTCAGTACCACGTCCGGGACGCAGACAATTCCTATGGCAGCGGTTGCTGGGATCCGTTCGCCGTCCGACCAGACAGCCTACGAAAAATCCCTGCACCCCGGAATACTGGAGGGATGGGCTGGCGGCGGCAATGTCGGTCTGGCGCTGGCGAGAGGCAACTCCGACACCACTAACCTGGCATCGAGTTTCGACGCTGCACGTCCAACTACAAACGACAAATGGACCATACAGGCATTCTCAGTCTATTCGTCGAGTGCGAGCAACGGAGTAAGTTTCACCGCAGCCAACGCTTTGGGAGGTTTCATCCGCTACGATCGCAACCTGACCAGGAAGATGTTCGCCTTTGGCCTGTTTGCCGGAGGGTACGACGAATCCCAGGACCTCAACCAACGCATTAGTCCCGGTGGCGGCCTCGGTTATCACGCAATCGCGACCAAGACCACGACTCTTGATCTGCTGGGCGGCTTTGGCTACACCTACGAGAACTACTCCACCGGCGTCACCTACAACCTGGTGAACGCGATCATTGGCGACGAGTTCGTCCACAGGTTCACGCCCAATACCACGGTCATACAGGACTTCAATTTCTTCCCTTCCCTGAACCAAACCGAGAACTATCGCGGGGCCTTCAACCTAGGACTGGTAGGCAAGCTGTACCGTGCGCTGACCTGGAACCTGAATTTCGGCGACCTTTACAACAGCAAGCCGGTGGCAGGAACAAAGAACAACGACGTGCTGCTCACGACGGGATTGGGCTTGACCTTCGCACCGAAGGCTAAGTAGAGGCAGAAGGTAGAGCGGCGCTTTATTGCCGCTCCAGGCCGAAAACCGGAAATCCTGGCAGTTTACTAACCAGGCTTCAGCAAGAAACGATTCGCGCCAGCGAAGTCTGCGGCCAATCCGCGCGCGGCTATTTTGCCTGAGCTGGGCCCCAGGCATAGATGCCCTAACCGCTTGCCGCCTATAGCAATTTCATAGTTCCTGTACCCCGGTAGAGCGGGCCTTCAGGCCCGCGTTGCGCGCATCCTCCCGAATAGGGTTTGCGGTCCGCTGCAAAGCAGCGGACCGCAAACCTCACGAGTAAAGCCGCGTTGACGCGGCGCTAAAGCGCCGCTCTACCCGAGCCGTCACAGACTACAGTAAGTGCAAAAATGCTCTAAGTCTCCGCAAGTATGCCATGGTAATTGCGAACAACAATACTTGAGTAATCCGGAATCGGAAGGACGCAGCCAAGGGTGACGCCGGACGGCAACAAAACGAGTCCGAACTCGGCAGCCGGGATGGCTGTCCGGTTCGGACTTCCTTGCTTTTATTATTCGCCGCTTTTGCGGCAGTCTTGCAGACCGCTACTTTAAAGGATCGGTTGCGGGATTAACAGCCGTAGGCGGCTCCGCAACAATAGGCGGCTCCACAACAATAGGTGGCTTCGCGCTAGGGGGCGTAGTAGGCGGCTCATTAACGATAGGGAACGGCCTCACGCCAGGGGGCGTAGTAGGCGGCTCCACAGCGATGGGCGGCTTCACGCTAGGGGGCATCTGGCCAATGGGGTTCGCCAGCGGATCTGACTCTACCGCAGCTGCCGTGTTGGCGGTCGCAGCTACCGAGTTGGCGTTCGCAGCTACCGTTTTCGCGTTCGCAGCTACCGTGTTCGCGTTCGCAGCTACGGTTTGCGCGGTCTCAGATGCGGTGTTCGCGGTCGCAGCTACGGTTCTCGCATTCGCAGCCACGGTGTTCGCGTCCACAGCTACCGCGTCGGCGGTCTCAGATGCCGCGTTCGCGTTCGCAGCTACCGTTCTCGCGTTTGCCGATGCCGTTTTCGCGGTCGCAGCTACCGTTCTTGCGGTCTCAGCTGCCGTATTCGCGGTCGCAGCTGCCGTGTTCGCGGTCGCAGATGCGGTGTTCGCGGTCGCAGCTACCGTTCTCGCGGTCGCAGCTGCCGTCTTCGCGGTTTCAGCTGCCGTGTTCGCGGTCTCCGATGCGGTGTTCGCGGTCGCAGCTGCGAGGTTCGCAGTCGCAGCCCACGTTTTGGCGTTGGGAGCGGGTTTTGCAACTCCGCGCTGTGCCATGCATACCCCACTCAGGCCGAGCAGCACGCCGCCAACAATCAGTTTCCTCAAATTACCTGTCATAGCAACCTCCTTGGGGTCGCGGTGCCTAAGAGGGAAAACTTCAGATGGGCTGACTTAGTTCAGGGAACCTGAAAGAAGAGGAGGTTAAAACCACTTCTTTGTCAAACCTATCTGAATACGCTGAACCTTGTCTGTTAAGAACGGAACATAGGGCACAATAATAATCACAGTCACCGCGCGCTCACCCCACCCGCCCCAGTTCCGGGCGTTCCGTGGTTCCCTGCGCCGTACGCCGCGCAGCGCTATTCCTGCAGAAAGATATTGAAAAGGGAGTTGTGAACCCGAATCTCGCCGTTATACTCGATGAACCCCAGTTTTCTGAAGTGATTCATAAAAGAACTCACCCGGGGTCGGCTGGTGCCAATCATCTGAGCCAACATTTCCTGGCTGATCGTAGGAACCACCGTCTCGGGTTTGCTTTCCTTGCCGACCTGTGCCAGCAGTAACAAAATCCTCGCCAGCCGTTTTTCGCTTGAATTGAAAAGGTGGTCAACCAAGTCCGCCTGGATGCGATCGTTCCGTGCGAGAAGAAAGGAGATGAACACGTCCGACAATTCCTGCTCCTGGCAAAGTACGCGGACCATCTCCGGTTTGCCAATTTTGAGCAGTGCACACTCGGTCATTGCGGTGGCAGTCTCGAGTCGAAGACGATGAGGTGACACCATGCAGTTCTCCCCCAAGAACTGCCCTGCACCCACCAAGGCAAGCGTCCCTTCCTTTCCGTTCGCGGAGGTGACAGTTACTCTCAGTCGGCCCGTCTGCACGTAAAAAACCGCGTCGGCAGGGTCGCCTTGCGCGTAGGCCACCCCGCCTTTTTTCAAACGGACAACTGTTCTGCCCAACCCAGCTCTCGAGAGAAAGGACTTGGCGTCGAAAACCGTACCGCCATTACCTGGTGGCGGCTTGGACATTTGAAGCCGGCGAGGGCGCTGGCTACCAGTCGAAAGTCTTCGGCCGCTCAACTCACACCTCCGAACAGCAGCGCTTGAACTCGACATTTTATACCTCTCCCAGAGACCGGGGATATGCGCATGCATTAGAACTTGTCGAGTCAATAGTAAACAGGGGGCATAAGAATCGGGACTCGCAGTGCCGAAACGGAATAGTCAGGATCTCGACTGAGTCCCATCACGCGGAAATGTTCGCAACCGCAGCTAGTTAAGGCTGATGTTTTCTTCACCATAGAAACTTGTTGAAATGGGAACCGACAAGCTTCGACCGGTGTTGCCGTCGATTGCCCGTGCATCGGATTAGCTAGAGCCTCCTACATTGCCGGCCTATGCCGAGGATCTTGTCGAGTGGCAGCGCGTGGCCGTCGATCTTCTCGTCGAGGCTCTGGCCCTCCAGCAGCTCCATGGCGACGGCCGGGATGGCTGTCCGGTTCGGACCTCCTTGCTTTTATTATCCGCCGCCTTTGCGGCAGTCTTGCAGGCCGCTACTTTAAAGGATCGGTTACGGGATTAACAGCCGTAGGCGGCTCCGCAACAATGGGCGGCTCCACAACAATTGGATGCCCCGCGCTCATTCCTTGACGGCAATGCCCAGCGCCTTCATCTTGCGATACATGTGGCTGCGCTCGAGGCCGAGAACTTCGGCGGTGCGGCTGACGCTGCCATGGTTCTCGTCGAGCTTCTTCAGGATGTAGTCGCGTTCATAGGCGGCGCGCGCCTGATGGAGGCTGGAGAAATCGCCTAGCGTACGGCGTCCACCCTCGCGATAGACCAGCGTGGGCAGGTGCTTGCGCTCTAGTTTGCTGACCGAAGGATTCATAATCACGATGCGCTCGATGAGGTTGCGCAGCTCCCGAACATTGCCGGGCCAGGAGTAACGCGTCAGGACGTCAAGCGCTTCGGCCGCAATTTCCTTGGGGCGCTGGCGATAGGTTTGCGAGAACTCGCGCAGAAAATGCCGCGCCAGCAGCGGAATGTCTTCCTTGCGCTCGCGCAGCGGCGGAACGTAGAAGGGAATAACGTTTAGCCGGTAAAAGAGATCTTCGCGAAAATTGCCTTTCGAGATTTCGTCTTCCAGATCTTTGTTAGTCGCGGCGATAACGCGTGCATCCACCGTAATCGGCTCTTCGTCGCCGACCGGCGCGAACCGCCCTTCGTCGAGCGTGCGCAGCACCTTTGACTGGGTCTTGAGGCTCATGTCGCCAACTTCGTCGAGAAAGAGCGTGCCGCCATCGGCCTTCTGAAATTTTCCTTCCTTGTCCGCGGCCGCCCCGGAAAACGCTCCTTTGCGATGGCCGAAGAGTTCGCTCTCGATCAGGTCTTCAGGAATGGCGGCACAATTCACCTCGACAAACATCGCCTCCTTGCGCAGGCTCTGCGCGTGCAGCGCGCGGGCCGCCAGTTCTTTGCCAGTTCCGGACTCGCCGTAGATCAGCACCCGGCCGTTGGTCGGAGCCATGAGCGCGATCTGCTGACGCAACGCCTTCATGGGAATACTGTCCCCGACGATGACGCTGCGGGCCTGAAACTGCTTCTTGAACTCGAGGTTCTCACTGCGCAGCCGCTTGGCTTCGATGGCATTCTTTAGAACGATGAGCGTGCGCTCGATGGAGAGCGGCTTCTCCAGAAAATCGAAGGCCCCCAGCTTGGTGGCTCGCACTGCCGTCTCGATATTGCCGTGGCCGGAGATCATGACCACCTCGGGGTGGTCTTCGCGCTCTACTAGCGTCGCCAGCACGTCGAGTCCATCCACGCCTGGCAGCCATATGTCGAGCAGTACGACATCGGCGGATTTATGACGCAGGAGCTCCAGGCATTCCTCGCCGCTGGAGGCGAGCAGGGTCTTATATCCCTCCTCCTCCAGCACGCCCTCGAGCATGCTGCGGATCTGCGACTCGTCATCGACAATCAGAACAGTATGCATGCTGATGATCGGAGATCAGGCGATCCAGGATGGAGCGCCGCCTTAATCGGCCATTGCGCTCTCAGCCGCCACTTCCTGGGCCACAGGCAACTCTACAATGAATCGGGTGCCAACGGGTGAGTTCTCCTGCACGCGGATGGAGCCGTGATGATCTTCGATAATGCGGCCCACGATGGCAAGGCCCAGGCCCGTCCCCCGGTCCTTGGTTGAGAAGTATGGCAGAAAGAGCTTTTCCTTCACGTCAGGGGTAACACCGTGTCCGGTATCGGCGACGATGATCTCGACCGACTCATGCTCCTGCGTCAGGGTGGTGGAGATGAGGATCTCTTTCAGCAGCGAATCCTCCAGCGCCTCGGCGGCATTGTCCACCAGGTTGGCGATGACGCGCTTCATGGCTTCGGGATCGGCCTGCACCGGCGGCAGATCGGGCGAGAGAAACTGCTGTACGCGAATGCCGTCGAGCCTTCCGTCGAACATCATCAGCGCTTCTTTCACAATGGCATTGATGTCGGAGGGCTGTGGCTTAGCAGCGGGAAATCGCGCCAAAGTCGAGAACTCGTCCACCAGCTTGCGCACCGTTTCCACTGAAGAACTGATGGTAGCGGCACATTGCCGGATTATTTTCAGCGAGGATGGGTCGGGAGGGTTCGCCCGCTCCAGATGGCGGCGAATGCGCTCGGCCCCCAGCGCCAGCGGCGTCAGCGGGTTCTTGATCTCGTGCGCAATGCGTTGCGCCACTTCGCGCCAGGCAGCCTGCTTTTGGGCGTGCAGGATGTCGGTGAGGTCTTCCAGCACGACGACGTAACCGGTGCGCTGCCTGCCTTGGGGCGAGCGCTGTAAAAGCGGATCCAACGCGGCGACGGTCACGGCGACATTCAACTTGGCATGAGCCGTTGCGGTCTCCATCTGGCTGGTAGTGGTGCCCATACGGTCGGCCTTGCGCAGCATGTGCTCCAGATAGTTGACGGCCTCCTGCGGGAAGAGGTCGTGCAACGTCTGCGCCGCAGTGGGCGAATTCTCATCCAGGCGCAAGAGACGACGAAGCGCACCGTTGCAATGCGTGATGCGCCGCGACGCATCCAGCGAAAGTACTCCCGACGGCACGCTCTCCAGGATGGTTTCGATGTGGCGCGTGCGCTGCTCGAGCTGGGCGTTCATCTCCGCCAGATCGTGACGCGAGGCTTCAATGCTGCTGCGGCTGGCCTCCAGGTCCGCCGCCATGCGGTTGAAGGACTCCACCAGCTTGCCAATCTCGCTGCCCGCCTTCACGTCTACGCGATAGTCGAGGCGCCCACGCGAGATCTCGTGTGTCGCTTCGGCCAAAGCAACGAGCGGACGCGTGACCGTCTTGGAAAGAAAAAGCGCCAGCCACATCGAGGCGAACAGCACGCCTACGGTCAGCAGGAGCAGGAGGCCGAGATAGGTGCGGCGCAGCCGCCGCCGTTGCACCCGCAATTCACGGTATTGTTCCTGGCTGTGCTCGATGTCCCGCAGCACGCTGAAGTAGTTTTCCGGCAGCGGCATGGCCACCAGAATCTCGCCATGATCGCCAACTGGCGTGCGGCCCAGCACATACATTTGGCCGAGCAGATCAAACGGCGTTGCCTGGTTGGGCGCTGCCCGCGGAGGCAGATGCCGGCGAAGCAGCGGCCAGCCTTCAGGCGCGTGGAAGCTGGCTTCGGCCTGATCATCAACCAGTGCGAAGGCGAAGCCACCCTGCAGCGTAATCTCACTGCGGCGGAACTCGTCCATCAAGAAACTGAAATTGCCGGTGTGGAACGACTTCTGCGCATCGGGTGTCGACGCAAGACGCTGCGCTTCAACCCGGGCATTGGCCTGCGCATATTCGGTGAGGAGCGAAGTGATGACGTTGGTACGGTATTCGACATCTTCGGCGGGCCGCGAGAACCATTTCTCGATGGAGCGGTTGATCAGTCCGTAGGAGAACAGAAATAGAAAGATGACCGGGCCGAGCGACAGCAGCAGCGCGCCCAGGACCATCTGGCTGCGAAATCTTGAGCCGAGGACGCCCGTCTTGCGCTCAGCGTAGAGCCGCAGCAGCGTGCGGATGAGCACGAAGGTCAGCGCTACGAAAAGCAGGAAAATCAGCGCCGAGACCGAGGCAAAGATGATCGTCTCTTCGCTGGTGTCCGGCTGCAGGAAGGTCAGCTTGAAGGTGGCTTGCGCCAGGATGACGGCAAACAAAAAGAACACGCAAATGGAGAGCGCCACGATGGCGGGCGTACGGCTACGCTTCTTCTGCTGACGGATTGGCGGTGCGGCTGGCAACTTCGCTCTCTAGCCCCTAAACAGGTATTCGGGCCGGGGGCGACGGGAGTTCCAATTCAGACGGAAGCGTGGCCCAATTATATCCGGAACGTCGGATTAGCAGCCTTGCCGGCGATAGCACGCGACATACCGAACGTTGCTGACAACCGGCCCAAACTTTGCAGGTTGATGTGCTGTCGCTCTTGGAACATACCAGCTAGGCTCGGATGGGCGCGTGCCTGCGGCTACGGTTGATCAGCCAGACGATCAGAGCGACGATCAGGATCACGGGCAAGAAAGTGCCAATCAGCAGACCGGCGAATATAACTGCGCCCGATTGCGTACTGACGGTGCCACCGACGGTCGAAGTCGGGAGGCGCCAGAGCCTGCCGCCGACGGTGACGACATCGCCGCGAACCGAGCCGCTTTCGCCCATGCGGATCCCGCCACCGACCGCTACTGCGTCGCCGCGCACCTGCCCGTCAACGACGATGCTGCCGCCGATGGCGACCACGTCGCCGCAACTGCCTTCTACCCGAATCGAGCAGCCGATGCAAACCAGGTCTCCGGCATCCTGGTTTTCGTCAACGGTGATCCTCTGGCCAAAGTGCACCTGATCGCCGCTACTGGCATGCAGAGGCGGCACAATCAGGAGCAACAGCAGGAAGCACGTCAGGAACCCACCGAGACGGCTGGGCATAAGAAGCGCTCCTTTGGAAGCTGGCACTAGGTTATGCCGAGTCCGACATGAAATACAAATGGAGACGTACGGCGGCAATCCGGAGGGATGCCTCCCTGAGCGCCTTCCGCCAATTCGGTCTTCCCTATATTACGCAGCAACGCGACTCAGTGGTGCGAAGTGTCTCGCGCTGGCGGCCGCGCTGAGCTGGCATGGGACGGGACCTCCTGATCACGCATCGGTCCTGCCGGCCTGCCTTGTCGAATGTTGTCGCGCTGTTGCGGCTCCAGTGGACGCCCAGGATGCTCGGCCATGGCTGGCGCCTTCTGCTGGTACGACAGCCTCGGCGCTGGCGCGGGAGTTCGCGCCACCAGGGGCGGATTCGTGTGCGAGACTCCGCTGGGCGGCCGCGGGACGGACGCCGGAGTGGCTGCGCGCGACTCATTCTCAGGAGCCGGACGATTTGGCTCGGCAGGACGCGTCGCTTCAGGGGGACGGGATGGAGCAGCATTGCGCGCCGCCTCTGTCGCGCGCACTGGCGGATGCTGCACGATTGCCGGCCGCTGCGCTGACACGGGTGGGCGCACGGACTGCGTGCCGGCGAGAATTGCGCGCGGCGTGGGATTGACGTCGGGATGCGGGATCACCTGTGCCCGGGCGATCTCCTGCGGATTCACTCGCACCAGATTGCGCGCGGTCACCGGTTCGGCGTTGCGGAACGCGTTGACCGAGACCGCAGTGGTGGCTACGGTCTGATAGCGGTAGTGGATGTTATTGACATTGACGTTCGTGATATTCGCAACGTTCATGTTGCGAACGTTGGTTACGTTGATCTGCCGCAGGTACATAGGGCTGTAGTGATACCAGGGGAAGAACGGCTCACCGGGGCCGAGCGGGAACCATGCTGCGACGCCGCCCGCGCCGACGGCGATGGAGAATCCCGGACCGCCAACGAAGGCAACGAATGCGGGACCGTAGATGGGAGCGACGGCAATAGGACCGGGCAGCCATCCCCAGCGTAGACCGACTTGCACCCAGCGGCCGTAGTGGAACGGCGCGAATCCCCAGGGCGCGTCGTCAACCCAGGTCCATCCCCAGGGCTCAACCCAGGCCCAACGGCCGAAGCGATAAGGCACCCATCCCGCCGCCACAGTTGTGGGATACCAGATAGCGCCATACTCCGGCACGGTGTCCCAACTGCCATAACCATCCAGATCGTAATAGCCGGGAACTTCGGGGCTCACGTACTGCCGCGCCTGAGCGCGAAGATACTTCTGGTCGCGCTGGCTGGACCACTGATCGAAGGCATCCGGCCCGGGAACCGCGATCCATTGCAGTTGCACTGGATTCGTGCCGGTCAACTGCACCGCCTGGCCGGCCTCGACGGTCTGGTTGAGATCGTTTCCCGTGAGCTGGGCTTCGCCGGTGTTGACGACCAGCACCGCCATGTTCTGATCGGGATAGACTTCGACGCGGTAGCTGCCCGCCTGCACGATAGTGATGGCGGCGCTGGGAGTGTCGACCTCAATCGTGTGGTCGGGTTGCAGATTGTAAACCTGCACGCGCAAGACTCCCTGCGCCAGGCCAAACTGCATCAACTGGTCGGTGAGATTGGTGGTAGTGAGATCGGTCTGCTGCGACATGCGAATGGCCACGTTGCCAGTCTCAAGCTCGGCACGGGCGTTGACATCCGTCCAGAGACGATCGCCGGTAGTCATGGGATAGTTCAGCGTTGCCTGGGCCCAGTCATTTTCGCCAGCGGGCTCGAACGACACTGCGTTCTCCATATAACTTAGCCGGGCGACCCGATCAGGAGGATCGCCGCTGTCCTGGCCGAGCGTGCATACCACGAACAATATCGCGAAAAGAAATAATGCCGTGTAAAGCTTAGCTTGCGTCTTCACCGGGCCGTTCTCTCCTTCGATCTAAAGGTAGAGCTGGCCTTCAGGCCAGCGTCTAAGCCATAAGAACCCGGAATTAGGTAAAGGTTTCGCGAAAGCAAGCCAGGTCGCAGTCCGTTCACCGCGGAATTTCTGTGGGCGTATGGGTCTCTGCCGGCAACGGCGCTACAGAGTTCGATCCAGTGTCCGGCGAGCCACTTCCAGATGAAAGTCCCAGCCGGCTGCCCGGAGGAACGTAGTAGAGCGGCAGCGAACCGACATACTCCACCGGTGCAACTTGATCGTACCAAGGGACGAGTCCAGGTGCATTGGGCAACATTTGGAACCGATAAGCCTTGTCAATGGTGGGGCAGATTGCCGTCCACCCAGGTGAAGCAACCCGCGCGTCTACATCCTGGATGGGAGGCAGTCCGTACCACGCCTCAGAGTGCTCGTGATCCTGAATCCCGTCAAAACAGGCCAACGAAAGCTTCTCGGCGTGCAACTGGCGCAAGCGTTTGGAAAGCGAGATCAGCTCTTGTCCCCAATCATAGTTGGAATCCGTCAGCACATTACCCGGGTGTCGTCCAGCGAAGGCGTTAAAGTACGCCAGGTAGTCGGGATGGTAAACAGCCACCGAGACCGTCATCCACACCACCAGCGCCGTTGCCGTCAGGGCCGCAATGAACTGCGGCCGAAGGGTTCGCAGCAGGTGCGCTAAACCCAGCGCCGCGATGATGGAAAGACCAATGTTAATCGGCTCAATGTGGCGAATACCTATGTCGATGGAACCGCTCATCGCCGGCAGAAGGATTGCGGCGCAGAAGGCCAGGACACATAGATACGCGGAACGCCTGCGTTCTTCAATGCAAACGTAGATTCCTACCGCCGACATGATAAGGAAGGCAATTGGCAGCTTTACCAGGAGCGCGACTGGATAGTAATACCACCATCCTTGGCTGCTGGTTTTGCCGAGTAGGAAGGCTGGATGTCCAGCGCGGACATGACCCCGTACGATTTGGAGGCCGATAAAGAATTCGGGCGCGGGCAGAGAAAAGATCCTGCCGTGAATTAACCGCACGTCCCCGAAAGAGAAGGCATACGCGGCCCATACCAACAGCGCTGTGGTTCCAGCAGCGAGAAGCAGTGACCCAGCGCGCTGCCGCGCGAGTTGGCGCAATGTTTTCCAATCGGGACGGCGTACGGCCAAATAACATGCCAGCGCTAGAGCCATAGACAGCGGCACATAACCTATCGCGGTGAACTTCGACATAACAGCCAAACCGCTACACGCGCCCAGCAGCAGGGCCCTGGGCGACGTAGGCTTTTCCGCCCACAAAAGCGCCGCCAGAAAAGAGGCGCCTACAGTGGCTCCCAATGCCATGTCGGTGGCGGCTAACCCGGCATCTGCCAGGGTCGTAGGCAATAAGGTGAAGAGGCCAGTCGCTAATACGGCAATGGGCTTGCCGAAGGCACGTCCCGACCAGTACGCAACTACCAGGCAAGCCAGTAAGAAGAACGGCAGGACCCCCAATCGAAGCAAGCGTATGCAATCGTCGACGCGGCTAGTACTGGCAATTATCGCCACCGCCTCTCGCCGCGGATCGGTCCTCGGAATTGGCCGTGCTCGGAGGAGCAGGTAGGGTCCGAGCGCTTCCACCGCGCGGGCGACAGGAGGATTCTCCAAGTCCCCACTGAAACTGCGGTTTTGCAAGTATTCAATACCATTGGCGAAGTGGAAAGTTTCATCCGAAGTGAGGCTCAATGCACTGTACGTAGAGATGATGCGGGCACAAGCGATGCCCACCATGCACAAGCAGAGCAGGAAGCAATACTTGTCAAGGAAGGGAGCGATCCATTTGTCCCAGAGGGAGGGCCGCGGAGAACTAGTTGAAGAAAGTGGCTCATCCTGGCCGCGATTTGAGGCCTCGCCTAACGCCGGTTTAACCATCAGTGCGCACCTGCCGGCACTGCGGGTGGGGATTGCGCCTGGCCGCCCTCAGGGACGTAAAAGAGGAAGTACGGTCCGAAGCGCTGGGTTGGCGGCACGCGGTCATACCATGCCTTTGAGCCGATCGGGACGCCGTTCAGTTGCAGCCGGTAGGACTTGTCGTAGGTCGCGCTGATCACGTTCCAGCCGGGAGCCGGCTGCGAATCACTGACGTCGGAAACCGTCGGCAATCCATACCACGATTGCAGATGAACCGCACCACCTGCACCATCCAGCGAGGCCAGCGCCACATGCTGCACGCCCATTTGGCGCAGGTGCTCCCCAAGCAACTTCAGGTCCTGGCCCCAGTCGTAGTTGGAATCGACCAGAACATTTTCCGGGTGCTTGCCGGCGAAGGCGTTGAAGTATGCCAGGTAATCGGGATGCTGCAGTGCGACCGAAACCGCCAGCCATCCCACCAGGACAAGCGCCGCCGCGGTCGAGGCGAGGCGGAAGCGGCGAAGCTGCAAGAGCTGCATCAGGCCGAGGGCGGCAATAATGGATAGCCCAAGATAGATCGGCTCGATGTGGCGGATGCCGATGTCGATGCGGCTGGCCATCGCAGGCAGCAGTATCCCGAGAGTGAAAGCGAGCGGCAGCAGATATCGCACTTCCTTACGATGGCGAAGGCATGCCGCGATTCCGATGGCCACCAGAATGAGGAAAGGGATCGGCGTTTTCACCAGTAGCGCAATCGGGAAGTAATACCACCAGCCGGTCGTCCGATACTGGCCTAAGAGGAATGCGCCATGACCAAGCTTGTCATGCCCGAGGACGAAGATGATGCCGTTGAAGTACTCAGGAGCGGGTAAGCTCATGCCGATTCTTGGCACCGGCCCGAAGGAAAACCAGTATCCCGCCCAGACCAACAGCGCCGCGGTAACGGCAGCCAGCAGAAAAGTCGCAACGCGATCGCGCGCCAATTGCCACAGCGGGCGCCATCCCGGGCGCCTCACCAGCACGTAGCAGCCGAGTGCCAGGGCGAGAGAGAACGGCACGTAGCCGAGTGCCGTAGTTTTCGATAGCAGAGCGAGCGCGCCGCAGAATCCAAAGAGCAATCCTCGCGCCCATGTCGCTTTTTCGGCCCACCATATACCGGCGAGAAACGCGGCTCCTGCGGTCGCACCCAAAGCGAGGTCGGTGGTGGCGAGGCTGGCGTCAGCCAGGATCGTCGGCAAGGAGGTGAATAGCGCCGTGGCCAAAACTGCGACAGCTCTGCCGTACGCGTATGACGACCAGCAAAAGACTACGACACATGCGAGCAGGAAGAATGCAAGGTTGCCTGAACGCATCAGGAAGATAGTACGATCGTAATTCCCGGAAAGCACCAGGATAGCCTGACCCTGCGCGTGCGCGTCGGAGAGATGAATGGGACGAGCGCCGGCGAGATAAGGACCGAGAGCCTCGGCAGCACGCGAAAGCGGTGGATGCTCGATATCGACGGTGTAGGAGTGATTGGCCAGGTATTCGACGCCCGCGGCTAGATGCACCGGCTCGTCGATGGTGAGGCTGAGCTGGGTGTAAGTAGACGCGATCCTGATGCATGCGATGGCGATGAAGGCGGCGCTGAGCACAAGGCCGTACTTCGCCAGAGCCGGAGCAAGGTGACACCCCCAAACACTGGATTGCGGGGTCGCGGCCAAACCGGCAGTGGGTGCGGCAGACATTAACGGCTCGTGACGCAAGAGATCATGGCACGCCGGGAGCGCGCTCCGACGAAACAATGGACCGGGAGAGAACAGCTCGTCGCATCCAATGCAGCTCACTGTTGCGGCGGACGCATTCCCTGCATCATGCTGCCCATATCCATCCGCTGATAACCGGCCGGTATTTCGAACAGGCTGGCGGCAGGCTCGCCTTCCTGGATGTTGGTCAGCTCCCAAGTCGAGTCATCGTTGACGCTCTTGATCGGGAAATGCAGCTTGCGGTCAACCCAGACGTTGCTGACCTTGCCGTTCTTGTCGGTTATCTGCCAATGATCGCAACTGCGGCCATTGACCTGTTCTGCTCCCAGGTTTTTGCAAGTGAAGCCTTGCCTGCTGGCGCACGGGTCGTTGGGATCGGCGAACGGTTTGATGTCAGGTGCCATGCCGGGACGGCGCCCCTGCGCGGCATCGGCCCGCGTCTCCATATACATATGCTGCTCGGGCATGAGGATGTCAACGGTTTTGGTGGCGAAGTTGGTGATCATGCTGCCAGTGCGTGCGCCGCTCATGTCCATGCGCATGTGTTCGCGGGTGATATAGATCTTGCCCGACATTTCGCGTCCGCCCGCGCCATGGCTGGAGTTGATCTGCATGTCGGCTGAAAAGGGCTGAAGCTGTGGGACTTGTGCCGCCGCCCAGGGAATCGTAAGGGCGGCGCAGACGATGAGAAGAGCCATACGGATTCGCGCTGACATGCGTTTGTCCTCGCAACGTGAAGTAACGGTTGGTTATAAAGCCGGCAACAGTGTACCCCGAAAGCCGCAATTTGCAGCCGGGAAAATGGACTGCTCAGCATTGCAACCGGCGACGACGCGACAGCAGTGGATGCTCTCGCGCAGATAGAATATAGTTCTACCTACAAATCCGCATGGCCCACAAGGACTGAGGAGAACGCCTGATGAGCGCAACTGGCATGTGGGTGCGCAGACCCGACACCTCGTCCACCGGCGATCCGCTGGTGCTGGTGCTGGTGGAGGGTAACGAGCGGCGCACCATCGTGCTCGATCATTTTCCCTTTACCATCGGCCGGCGCACCGACCGCGATCTGGTGATGGCCGACCCGCGCGTCTCGCGCGAACACGCCCACTTCATCCGCGAGATGGACGGCACCTACCTTGTGGACCAGGGCAGCCGCCACGGAACCTTCGTAAACGGCGAGCGGGTCAACCGGCGCAAGCTGGGACGCAACGATCACCTCGAGTTTGGAGTGCAGGGCGGATCGTATGTGCTCTTCAGCCCCGACCGTTCGCCCTCCAGCGCGGCGCAGCAGTTCCTCAGCCAGTTCTCGACCTGGAAGCCGGCAAGCGGCGCCGGTTCCGACCTGGAGATGCTGAACGTCTTCCTGGAAGCGGCACGTAAGCTAAATACCAGCGGCGTCTTGGAGGATGTCCTTAATGCGTTACTTGAAGCGGCACTGCGGCTGACGCGGGCGGAGCGGGGGTTCGTGTTCCTGCGACAACCCGACGGCGAGCTTCGCCTGGCGGCAGGCCGCGACAAGAACGGCACCAGGATCGAGGATGACAGCAACATCTCGCGTTCGGTGTTGCGCGACGCGGCCAACAGCGCGTCGGAATTTCTGGTCACCGACACCGACGACACGGGCAAGCTGGCGGGCCGCGAGAGCGTAGTCGCCCACAACTTGCACAGCGTAATCTGCATTCCATTGCGCAAGACCGCGATTCAGGAAAATGTGAGAGACGACGGCAAGCCGGCAGAGAGCGATGTGCAGGGCGTGCTTTATCTTGACGCTCATTTCCTGTCCGGCAAGCTTTCGACGGTGAGCCACGACATCCTGCGCACGATCGCCAACGGCGCCGCGACGCTGGTAGAAAACGCCGCCCTGGTACAGGCGGAGGATGCAGCTAAACGCTACAAGCAGGAACTGGAGATCGCGGCCGACATCCAGCAGGGATTGATGAGGGTGACGGTGCCGGA
This sequence comes from uncultured Acidobacteriaceae bacterium, assembly GCA_963821995.1. GTDB lineage: Bacteria > Acidobacteriota > Terriglobia > Terriglobales > Acidobacteriaceae > Bog-257. Next base: position 805,834 of record CAWGFZ010000002.1, read on the forward strand.
TGTGCCGTTCGCGAAGGTCAACGCCGTCAGCTATGCCTGCAAAGACATCGGCGGCGACTTTTTCGACCTGGTTTACACCAATGAACGCCTGTCGCTGATCGTGGCCGACGTTTCCGGGAAGGGCGTATCGGCAGCAGTGGTGGCTTCGATTCTGCAGGGCATGTTGTATTCGCAGTTGTCGCGCAATTCCCCGCTGCCGGAGATGATCGCCGCGGTAAATCGCTTCCTGTGCGAAAAAATCGGAGGCCAGAAGTACGCGACACTGGTGATCGCGCGTCTGGGCGGCGACGGCGAACTGGAACTCATCAACTGCGGGCATGTGCCGCCACTGTTGGTTTCGAATGGAAAAATCATTCGGATCGAGGAGGGCAACCTACCTGTCGGGCTGGTGCCGGGAGCGGAGTTTCAGGCGGCGCGCCATCAACTGAAACCTGATGATCGCCTGCTGCTGGTCACCGACGGGGTCACGGAAGCGGAGAACGTGCAGGGTGAGTTTTTCGGAACCGAGAGGCTGGAGAGCTGCTGCCATCTCGGCCTGGTTGCGATTGAGCAGGCAGTGACCGACTTCCGCGGCAACGTGCCGCTGACCGATGATTTCACGGTGACGGAGATGATCTACCGGCGAGAGAGCTGAACATCCAGGCCGAAGCTCTGTTCCGGTTCCTGCACTCGTGACCCTTTTGTGTTATCCCGCTGAGACGAAAGTCCTTGGCCAGTTCTCGTTCCTATGTTGTAATATTTCTTGCTGTCGGTTGTGCTGATTCATTATTGTTGGTAGCTGCTCCCACGCGGATATGCTTTTGTCGCCACTACTCAGCTTCTTTTCGGGCAGGATCGGATCGCAGTTCGCAAGCCACAGGCCGCAGCGTCCCTTCGGCCGCGCACTGCTGTTCTTTGCGATCGGGCTGCTCCTCGGCATTCCGGCCTCTGCAGCCAGCAATGCCGTTAGTCATGCCAGGTTGCATCACGGTCAGCGACCGGTCCTGAAGACCGCCGTTCCTAAGCGCCACGGTCGTTACCAGGTGGGACTTGGCCGCTGGACGCCGATGTTTCCCGGCTCGCATGAGATGTTGGTGCGCGAGAACGAAGAGCTTGACCGGCTGCAACTGCCACGCATCGCTGACGAATACGAACTCACACGTTACGAACTTTCCCAGGAGCTTGTACCCGTCCCCGAAACCGATGCGCTGAAGTTCGCGCCTGACCTCCCGGACAACCGCCGCTATTGCCGGCCTTGGACGCGCGACTTCCTCCAGGATTTCAGCCAGGCCTACTACACCCAGTTCCAGTCGTCGATACAAATCAACTCGCTGGTGCGGACGGTCGAGCAGCAGCATCGCCTTCGCCGCTGGAACCGCTTTGCCGCGCCTGAGGTTGGCGACACGGCTTCCACTCATCTCACCGGCGTCACCTTCGATATGTCACGTCGCGGCCTAACCTATGAGCAGTACGAGTGGATCCGTAATTACCTCCTCCCGCTGCAAGCGCAGGGAATGGTCGATCCCATTGAAGAGCGGCAGCCCGTGCTGCACGTCGTGGTTTACGACAAGTATTCCGGCCGCAATGACCAGAAGAGCGCCTGGTCGGAAGCCAATGAGCCAACCGAGATGAATCCTTACGGCGGCGGTGAGACGCGGCCGTAGCGCGATTCCCTTCTGAGCCGGCGGCACAATGCGGCCATTGTCGTGTTGCTAACCAGATTTCCCCGAGCCGCGCAAAATTCCGCACGAAATCCTTTCAAATTAATCACTTCTAATCCGTTTTTGCCTATCGACTGCTCCTAGTCCTTCCGATCTAAGTGTTGCGGCTCGCAATTGCCGAGCCGTCCCAGATCGGGAGAACACGAGCATGCCGAAGGCGAGATTCTTTCCCCTGACCGTCTCGATTCTGCTGGTATGGGGCGCATTTACGATCGCTGCGTTCGCGCAGACGAACCAACGCCCCACCACTATCCGGCCCGACGTGCACCATGACGTCTCGCCGCCGCTCGCCGAGTTGATTCGCAATGCCCATCCGGTTCGTCACGGCAAGCTCGAGGCCGAGCCCGCGCGCAGGATTCGGCTTCCGGAGGGACTCAAGCCGTTAACGGAGGACCCGGTTCGCCAGCTCACCACCCGAAGACTCTCCCCGCAGATCGGCCTGAGCTTCGAAGGCATTGGTGATGGGCAATACGGCTTCACCGTCGAGTACGTGCCGCCGGACACCAATGGCGCGGTTGGCGCGACCCAATACGTTCAGTGGGTGAACACCTATTTTGCGGTCTTCGACAAAAGCAGCGGAGGGCTGCTCGCCGGCCCGGCTCCGGGAAACTCGTTGTGGTCGGGATTCGGTGGAGGCTGCGAAGTCAACAACGATGGCGACCCAATCGTTGTCTATGACAAGCTGGCCAACCGCTGGGTGATGGGACAGATGTCGGTCTCAAGCAGCCCCTACCTACAATGCGTGGCCGTCTCCGTCACTTCGGACGCGACCGGCGCGTGGTATCGCTACGCCTTCGAATACAACTATTTCGACGATTACCCGAAGATGGGCGTCTGGGCTGACGGCTATTACGAGACCTTCAACATGTTTAACGGCGACCAGTTCGTCGGCTCCGACGCCTGCGCCTACGATCGCACGGCCATGCTCTCCGGACTGCCGGCCACGCAGATCTGCTTCCAGCAGAACTCGTCCATCGGCGGCCTCTTACCCGCGGACATTGACGGCACCACGGCTCCGCCTGCCGGTTCGCCCGATTACATGATGAACTTCGGTGCCGACACGCTGAACCTGTTCAAGTTTCACGTTGACTTCAGCGATCCCGCAAACTCCACCTTCACCGGCCCAACCGTCATTGACGTCGCACCTTTCACGCCGCTTTGCAACGGCGGCCAGGAATGTGTGCCACAGCCGCTGGTCAGCAACACGCTGGACTCGCTTGCCGACCGGCTGATGTATCGTCTCGCCTACCGCAACTTCGGCGATCACGAGTCGCTGGTGGTCAATCACTCGGTTGCGGTCAACGGCAGCGGCGGAGTGCGCTGGTATGAGATTCAGTCGCCGAACACCACGCCCGTGGTCGCTCAGCAGGGCACCTACGCTCCCGACTCGAATTATCGCTGGATGGGCAGCATCGCCATGGATGGCGCAGGCGACATCGCTCTCGGCTACAGCGTCTCCAGCGATAATGTTTATCCCTCAATCGCCTTTGCCGGCCGCGTGCCCACTGACCCGGCGGGTGAACTCGAGTCGGAGACCATGGTCATGGTGGGCAGCGGGGCGCAGACTCCCAACGTGTCGCGGTGGGGTGATTACAGCTCCATGACGGTCGATCCCGCCGACGATTGCACCTTCTGGTACACGCAGGAATACGAGCTGACAAACGGCGCCTTCAACTGGAACACGCGCATCGTGAACTTTCAGTTCCCCGGCTGCCCCAGCGGAAGCTCTGTCGGCTTGTATCCCAACAGCCTTAACTTCGGGCTGCAGAACGTCGATACCACCAGTCCGCCGCAGCAGATCGTGCTCACCAACAATCAGTCAGTTGCGCTCACCATCAGCAGCATCAGCATCGGCGGCGATTATCTGCAGACCAACAACTGCGGCAGTTCTGTTCCGGCTCATTCCACCTGCAACATCAATGTCACCTTCCAGCCGACGGCCACCGGCGTCCGCAGCGGAACTTTGACCGTCACCGATAACGGGCCGGGGAGCCCACAAACCGCGACTCTGACCGGCATAGGAACTTTGCCGGTCACTTGCGCTCCGTACACATTGTCTAACGGAGGATTCGAGACCGGCTCTCTGGACTGCTGGACGGCCGGCGGTGCGCTCGTGCCGTCCGCATCAACCTTGCAACCCCACAGCGGCAGCTTCAGCGCGATTCTGGGAGCAACCGGCCCGCCGGTCCCGAATGGCGACTCGTGGATCTACCAGACCATTACCGTGCCCACCGACGCGCAAAGCCCCAACCTCGGGTTTTGGTATTGGCCCGCGACCACTGACAGCGTGCAATATGCCTGGCAGGAAGCCCAGATCCGCGACAGCAATGGCAACGAACTGGCGCAGATCTTCAAGACCGCCTCTAACGCGCAAAGCTGGAACTACATGAGCTTCGACCTCACTCCTTATGAAGGTCAGACGATCGAGCTCTATTTCAATGTTCACGAGAACGGCGACGGCAATCCGACCTATCTGTACCTCGACGACGTGGCCATCACGCAAGGTTCCTCCGGATTGCAATTCGTTGCTATGACGCCGTGCCGGGTGGTCGATACGCGCGGTGCTCCCGGCACTTTCGGCGGCCCATCGCTTGCTGGTGGCACGCAACGCGACTTTCCGCTCCCGCAAGGCGCCTGCAACATCCCCACCACCGCCGCCGCTTATGCCCTGAACGTGACCATCGTGCCTCACGGGCCCCTTGGCTACCTTACCGTCTGGCCCACGGGATTGAATCGGCCCAATATCTCTACCATGAATTCCTTCGATGGCCGGACCAAGGCCGATGCGGCGGTGGTCTTCGCCGGAGTGGGCCAGTCGGTCAGCGTCTTCGCCACAGATACCACGGACGTCATTCTCGACGTCGACGGATACTTCACCGCGGCGGGCAGTTCGACGCTGGCATTCTTCCCTCTCGTGCCCTGCCGCGTGGTGGATACGCGCCAGCCGGTCGGGCCTCTCGGCGGCCCGCGCCTCACCAATGGCCAGACGCGCGAATTTCCGGTCCTTCAGAGCACGTGTGACATTCCGAGCACCGCGCAGGCCTACTCGCTCACCTTCACAGCCCTGCCGGCAAACGGACAGGTTCTCGGATATCTCACCGCCTGGCCTTCGGGACAGCCCCAGCCCAATGTCTCCACGCTTAACGCACCCACCGGTACAGTGGTTGCCAACGCGGCTATCGTTCCCGCCGGTAGCGGGGGCTACATCAACGTCTATCCCGCCGGCAACGACACTGATCTTCTAGTCGATATCAACGGCTACTTCGCGCCGGCTTCATCCGGACCGAATCCCATATCGCTGTACTACCTGTCGCCTTGCCGCGCCCTGGACACGCGCGCTCCCGGCCAGGGAGCGTTCCAGGGTGAACTGATCGTTGGTATCGCCGAAAGTCCTTGCGGCGTTCCGGCCGGCGCCTCCGCTTACGTGCTGAACGCGACAGCGTTGCCGAGCGGCATGCTTGGCTTTCTGACGCTTTGGCCCGACGGCGAAGATGAACCGAACGCTTCGACTCTGAACGCCTACGATGGCGCCATAACCTCCAATATGGCGCTGGTGCCCACGCTCGACGGCGCCACCGACGCGTATGCCTCGAATCCGATGAACTTGCTTCTGGACATCACAGGCTACTTTGCGCCGTAACCAATGCCGCTGCAGTGACCATCGAAGACGGCTATTCCGGCGTACTTATTGATCAACTGTTCTGCGATTCAGGACTGGGAGCTCTCCGGTAATGCTTCGGGGTGCGAGGACTGAGGGGCAGGCTGTAATTGTTTGCTGGGAGGCGAGATCGGCTTCTGTTTTTCTTCCAGTTCGATCTTCAGCAGCTCGCTTTCGAGCTGGCGCTTCAGATCGTCGCGCATCATGCGAAACTGCGCCACGAACTTTGCCAACTGGCGGGCGATCTCAGGCAGCTTCTTGGGACCGAAGATTACTAAGGCCAGCACCAGGATGAAGAGGATATCGGGCATGGTCAGCAAACGCGAGCCGGGCCGCGCTCACGAGTAAGCGACAGACCTCCGAAGAGTTAAGCTTTCTTCTCTTCTTCTTTCGGCGGGGCCGCCGGGTCCTTGGGGTTCATGGACTCGCGAAAGCTCCGAATTCCTTCGCCCAGTCCCTTTCCGAGTTCAGGCAGCTTCTTGGGGCCGAACACCAGCAAGGCGATGAACAGGATCACCAGCAGGTGCATGGGTTGAAACAGATTATCGAGCATAGCGACTCCTGCATATAAGCATAGCGCATTTGCGCATATTTTGAGCAGATTCTCACGGTCGGCCCCTGCCACTAGTGTGTGACGTCGCTCCTGCCAGCGACGACCATTCAAATATTCGTCCGAAGACGCGCTTCGACGTCCGCTCCTGGGCGGACAAAAACAAAGCGGTGAGCCGAAGCTCACCGCCATTCCATCACTCCCCTGCCATGCCCCAAATCGATCAATGCGCCTGCGCGTTCACTTCACTGCGGTCACGCCGCAGGGCGGCTGCAAACAGGTCCTTATGCCCCAGCGGGTCTTTCGCCTGGCCGGTCAGCACTGGGCGGAAGCCGATAGTGCGTCCATAATACGCGCGCATCCCGTCCTCGTCGGTCTTAATGACAGTGCCGTTGAGCGTAATACCCGCAAACAGACCGTGCGAACGCGAGTAAGTCAGGACCTCCGCGTTCATCTTCCAACTGGTGCCGGCGGCTGCCTGGCGGCCAACCGGACCGGCCGCAGCGCTCAACGCACCCCCGATTTTGAACTTGGCACTCAGCAACTGGTTCATGCCGTTGTCATTCATGATCAGCATGGTCAGGTCCACGCCTTCCACGCCGATCTGTGCGCCCCAGCTACCGCCCGTCATCACGAAGAACGCGGGAGCGCTCCAGCTGCCATTAGGTAGGCGGCATGAGGCGACACCACGCCCGTGCTCGGCGCCAAAGATGAAGCCGCCCTTGACCAGCGAAGGAACCACGGCTACGCACTTGGCCTTGGAGAAGACTGGATCGGGAATGCCATTGTCGGGAGCTGCCAGCAGCTGATTGAGATCTTTAGCCGCATCGTCCAGCCGAGCGAGCACTGTGTCGTGCTCGGAGCCGCTATTCGTGCCGGCTTCCTTGGCACTCTGCTTTTCGGCGTCTGCTGCATTCGCATCCTGTGCCGCGGCATTCTTGTTCTGCTGTTCTGCCGACTGATCCTGGTTTGGATCGTTGTTCTGGGCGATGGTGTTGTTTTGCGCAGTGTTGTTGTGGCTGGCGCCGCTACTCGTGCTGGCGTTGTTGTTCTGTGCCCACATCATGCACCCGCCCAGCAACAACGAGCCAACAAGAATTCCAATTCGCTTCATAAACTTGTGCTCCTCCCTAGAGTAAACCGGAGGACGATCCCTATGCCGTCCTAGCTACTTGGATAGGAAATGTTCGCAAGGGGTTTACAGGCGAAGAGCAACTATTTGTAATCGCGTGGTTGCAACCCAGGCTGGCCGACAGACATCAGCGGAGTGCCTTCACCGGAGCGGCGCGCCTTTGCCACGGCCGCCGGGGTCGCTCCGATTGCGGCAGATCGCGATCGCGCACGCGATCGTACTGGTAGGCCTCGCTGACCGTACCCAGACTTTCGTTGTAAAGGCTGATGCCGCCGACCGCCTCTTTCAGCTCTTCGGAGAAGTCGTGCAACGCCTTCAGGTGGTCGGCGGTGGCGGGATAAACAGCCTTACTCGTCTTCAATACCTTTTGATAGCCCTGGTCTACCAGCTTGGAGATCTCTCCGTTGATGAGATAACCGGGATAGGCAAATATCTTCACGCCGCCGTCCTCGGTGCGCTCGATTGCCGCCGAGCAGTGATACTTCTGTACGAACACACGTTTTGCCGCTCCCGGCGCATCCAGCACTTCGAATCCGTGCTCGCGCAGCCAGGCAACCGCTTCTTCAAACGTTACGACCTTGGCTTTCTTTGCCATTGTGGTATGAATCCTCAATTCTGGCGCGCGGGCTGGACCGCATCGTCTTTACGTTTCTACTCGGGTGCGATAGCCGATTGGCAAACTTCGTTGCCCTGCGATGGCAACTTTTTTCTGCGCGCTTGTTGCGAACCTTCACTGTCGCACAAGCGCCCAGCAACCGCAACCGGCCTCGCGACCAAAGTTGCACAACATGACGCTTCTTAACTTCTCCAATGCAAGGTGACTGGCCCGTCCATGGGATTTTGCATCGGTTTGCCGCTCGCCTGTGATTCCAGTCGCGCCTGCTTCAATTCGAAATACCACTTTGCCGGGCGATCAGCATCGTCGATCAGCATCAGGCTGGGATTGTACTTGAGCCCTTCGGCCTGCTGGGCCATGGTGAGCTGGTCCTGCGCGACAAATCGCCGTCCGAAGAACTTTGCAATCGGGGTCAGAAATGGCACACTCATGAACACGTTCCACGCCGCGCATACGTCAATGCGGCAATGGTTCTCGATGGTAGGCGTCACCGTGGTCAGGCTGGCGAACCACTTCTCGCCGCAACGAATAATCTCGTAGCGCCGGTTTGGCAGGACGAAATCGATAGTCGTAGAGATCGGCTGCCCGTAAACCCCGAGCAGTTTGTAAGGCGCGCTATTCGCCGATGGTTGATGCGCGGTCATGCGAAATCCGCCTTCAATCGGCTCGAAGTGTTTCTCCTTCTCGTGAATGCTAGCGCGCGAGCGCCACCACCATGCCTGATGCACAAAGGGCCCATGCGCCGGATCCATCAGTCCGATGATGCCGTGGTCGATGTTGCAAGGCAGATCGGCGGTAAGGTACGCCGAGCGAAAGCGCGCGCTGAACTTCGGCACTTCGGGAACGGGCGACAATTCTGCCAGGTCGTCGGCACGAATTTTTCCCTTACCACTCTGTGGGACATAGACCCAGACGTGACCATCGCGCTCTTCGCAGGGAAAAGCTGTGGCGTAGATCTTGCACGGATCGAGCTTGTCGCGCGAGGTGAGCGACGGAATCTCTTGACACTGTCCCGATACCGGCTCAAACGCCCAGCCGTGATACTTGCAGGTCACCTGCGCGCCATCGAACCATCCATACGACAACGGAATGCCGCGGTGGGGACAGGAGTCGCGCAGGGCGAAGTAGCGCCCGTCCGACTTGCGGCCGAGCACCAACGGAATTCCCAGCAGCATGGCCTTCGCCATTCGCTTGCCGGAAATCGCCGACGCGCGGATCGCGGGATACCAATCGTCGTAAATCAACGAGGTGGTTGGCCCGGATGGGGCAACCGCAGCGCGAGTGACTTCGCCTGTCATGGTTCGAAGTCATACTATAGCGAAAAGTGAAGCGCCGCGCGGTGACAACCTATGATCCCTATTCAAGCATCTTCCCTGCCGGTTCGAGGTAATTGACGCACGCCATGGCGAAGTTGTACTGTTTAACAGTTGAACTGTAGGCCTCCGGCATGGGCATCGTCGCGGTAAAAAATAAATTTCAGATTGTGATCCCGCAACACATCCGTGAACAAGTCCGTGTGGAAATTGGGGACCTTCTTGAGGCCAGCGTAGAAGATGGGAAAATTACCTTCACCCCCAAGAGCCTTATTGACCGTCATCTTGCGGAAGGACTTGAGGACCTCAGGCGGGGCCGAACCCACGGCCCATACAGCAACGAAAAGGATGCGATTAAAGCGCTCGAGAAACGCGCGAAGCGCCACGCGAAAAAGCGCCGGCCATGAAGTTGCGTTTCACGGAGAGGGCTGACAAGGACTATGCGGATTTGCCGGTCGCCGTCCGGAAAGCGTTCGCAAAACAATTGCGCTTTCTACTTGTCAATCTCCGGCACCCCTCTCTGCACGCTAAGAAATACAGCGAGAATATGGACGTGTGGCAAGGCAGGGTGACCAGAGGCTGGCGCTTCTATTTCAAGATCGAAGGGGAAGAGTACGTCATACTCTCCATCATCGCGCATCCGAAATAGGACTTTGAGCGTCCCCCTTGGCGAAAAAACGGCCGGAGCAACTTGCCCCGGCCGCAGATTCTGGCCACTGGTCACTAGCCACTACTTCGTGATCTTCTCTCCAATCGACTTCGCCTGGGTAAACAGCAGCAAATAGTCCGGGCCGCCGGCTTTGGAGTCGGTCCCCGACATATTGAAGCCGCCGAAGGGATGCGCGCCCACCATTGCTCCGGTGCACTTGCGATTGATGTACAAGTTGCCCACGTGGAACTGCTGCTTGGCCGCCTCGATCTTGTCATCCGACGAGGTGTACACCGCGCCGGTCAAGCCGAACTCCGTATTGTTGGCGATCTGCAGTGCGTCCTCGAAACCCTGCGACTTGATCACCGCCAGCACCGGGCCAAAGATCTCCTGCTGCGAGATGGTCCCCATCGGATCGACATCGGCAATCACCGTCGGCTGAATGAAATATCCGTCGCCCGCACCCGTAGCACGCTCGCCGCCCGTGATCAGCCGGCCGCCTTCGGCGATTCCTTTTTCGACATAGCCCAAAATCGACTTCATCGATTTCTCATTAACTACTGGGCCCATGTCCGGATTCAGCGCCGGATCGCCGACCGTGATCTTCTCGACGCGCTCTTTCAGGCGCTGAAGAAACTTGTCGTAGATGCGGTCGTCGATGATGGCGCGCGAACAAGCCGAACATTTCTGCCCGCTGAAACCGAAGGCCGACACAGCAACGCCTTCGACCGCAGCGTCGAGATCGGCGTCGGCATCGACGATGATCGAGTCCTTGCCGCCCATCTCCAGTACCGTGCGCTTGATCCAGATCTGTCCCGGCTGTTGCACGGCTGCGCGCTGGTTGATGTGCAACCCCACTTCCTTCGAGCCGGTGAACGCGATATAGCGGGTCTTGGGATGTTCGACGACGGCGTTGCCGAAGCTGTTGCCGTGGCCGGGGCAGAAGTTCACCACACCGTCTGGCAAGCCCGCTTCTTCCAGAATCTCGAAAAATTTGGCTGCAATTGTCGGCGAGTCGCCGGACGGCTTGAGGATCACGGTATTGCCACAGACGATCGACGCCAGCGTCATGCCGCCCATGATGGCGCTGGGAAAATTCCACGGCGAAATCACCGCGCCCACTCCAAGTGGAATGTAGCGCAGCCAGTCGCGCTCTCCGAGCAGTTGTACCGGCGACCCAGACTTCGACAGGCGCAGCGCCTCCAGTGCATAAAAGTTGGTGAAATCGATCAGCTCGGCGATGTCGCCGTCGGCCTCGGCCCAGTTCTTCCCGACCTCGAAGACCATCCATGCCATCAATTCGAACTTGCGCTCGTGCAGCAGATGCGCAACCCGGAAGAGCAGGTTGGTGCGCTCCTCGACCGATGCGAATTTCCAGGTTTCGAACGCCTTCAGTGCCGCCTGCATCGCCGGTTCAACCTCGGCAGCGCCTGCCGTCGAGAACTCGCCAACAACTTCCGCAGGCTTGGCGGGATTGATCGACCGCGTTTTCTCGGCGGTCTTCACCCGCCGGCCGCCGATGACCAGGTCGTATTCGCGGTCGAGCTCGTTGCGGACCTTCTCGATCGCCGCCCGCATCCGCCGGGTATTCTCAGGATTGCTGAAATCGACGGAGGGCTCATTGGTGAACTTGGCCGGAACACGCGGAGTGCTCACCGTCGCCGCATGGCGCGTACCTTCGCGCGCCGGAGTCGTAGTCGTAGCCATAAGTGCTTCCTCTCAGTAGGTGGGAAATTTCTGGTGATTCTTAGTAGATGCCGGCCACTCAAAGGAGATGCGGCAGCCAGCCAAACCCCTTATTTTACGCTCCTGAACGCAATTCTTGATACCCGCTGCCCACTTGGTGACGGGCACAACAACGGAACCGATATTGCCAGTCCCATGGTCGCGAATGATAAAGTTCACGGCTCCCGGCCGAAGCCGGCTTCGTTAAGCTCTCATCGTAACGCCAACCTTGCGCCCAGCGCATGCGTTCACGTTAAAGGCGCATCTGACGCAATTGCCTCTGCAATCGCACCTGTGATACCTTCCGCTCGTCCCCTGTTATCGGCGGCGTTTGGAGGCCATAGATGATTGGTTGGATTATTCTCGGCGTCATCGTTTTCCTGCTGGTGGTCATTGCGTCCTCGACCATCGGCATATACAACAGCCTGGTGCAACTGCGCGTGCGCGCTGACAATGCATGGTCCGACATCGACGTGCAGCTGAAGCGACGCTATGACCTGATCCCAAACCTGGTAGAAACCGTGAAAGGTTATGCCGCGCACGAAAAGGGAACGTTCGAGAACGTTGCGAAGTTCCGTAGTGCGGCCATGGCGGCGACGACTCCGGCGGAAAAGAGCGAAGCTGAAGGCCAGCTGACCTACGCGCTGCGCGGACTCCTGGCCGTGGCTGAGGCGTATCCGCAATTGCGCGCCTCCGAGCAGTTCCAGTCGCTGCAAGGCACGCTCAACGAACTGGAAGACACCATCCAGAACGCGCGGCGTTATTACAACGCCGTGGTCCGCGACTTCAATACGAAGATCCAGAGCTTCCCGAGCAACATCATTGCCAGCATGTTCAACTTCCAGCAGAGACAGTTCTTCGACGTTAAGGAGCCCGGCCAACGCGAGCCGGTCGCGGTGAAGTTTTGAAGAAGCAACTAGCAATTAGCTGCTAGCAATTAGTATCGCGTCTCGACAGCTAGTCGAATATATGCGGGCATACTTGAAAAGCCAAGGTTTCAATCGAGCCGGGAAGGGCCAGTGAAAACTTGTTTTGGCTAGTTGCTAGTTGCTAGTTGCTAGTTGCTGATCGCAAATGCTAAATGCTAAGTGCTATTTCCGAACCGTCGCACTCCTCGCGCTCCTCGCGCTCCTAGTCCTCCCCGCCTTCGCTCGCGAGTGGCGGGTCACGAATTTCGCCAGCAACATGACGGTCTCGAACTATGGCGACCTGGCGGTCACCGAGCACATCGTGCTCTACTTCGATGGCCAATATCACGGCATCTACCGCGACATTCCCATCCAGTATCCGGGACCGAGCGGCACCAACTATACCCTGTTACTCAACGTCCGCAGCGTTACGGATGATCAGGGCAAGAAGCTGAAGTACGATTCCAACGTCCAAGGCGACTATCGGCACCTGAAGATCTACATCCCGGATGCAGTAAATACGACCAAAGCCGTCAACATCACCTACACGGTCAGGAATGCGATTCGCTGGTTTGATGACCACGATGAGCTCTACTGGAACGTGACCGGTAACGACTGGCCGGTTCCCATCGACCACGCCATCTCGATCGTCCTGTTCCCCCCGAATGCAGTCGGCAACCTGCGCGCTCAGGCCTTTACCGGCGTCTATGGTTCGGAGGCGCGCAACGCGAGCGTTGTGGTCAATGGAAATGCGGTGTCGATACAGACCGATACTCCGCTTTACATGCGGGAAGGTCTCACCGCCGACGTTTACATCAGCAAAGGCGTGCTCACCGAGCCGAGCAAGCTGACCTTCGCGCTCTGGTTCCTCCGCAGCAATATCATTGTGCTGCTGCCGTTGTGGGCGCTCATCGTGATGTTCTTCTTCTGGTGGACCAAGGGCCGCGATCCCAAGCCCGACATTTCCGTCGCTCCGATGTATGAGCCGCCCAAGGACATGACGCCAGCCGAGGTGGGATCGCTGATGGACGACGCCGTGCACCCGCGCGATATCACTTCAACCATCGTCGATCTCGCCGTGCGCGGCTATATCAAGATCGAGGAGACGGAATCGAAGACGCTGGTGTTCTCGCATCGCGATTACACCTTCCACTCGCTAAAACCGGAAGGCAGTTGGAGCTCGCTGGAGGCGCACGAGCGCGTGATGCTGAAACACATGTTTCCCGCCGGCGCAACCCAGATCCGGCTCTCTGACTTGCGCAACCAGTTCTATGTCGCGATCCCGACCATCAAGGAAGACATTCTGGCCGAGCTCAAGAGCAAAGGCTTGTACACCGTCGATCCTGACTCGGCGCATGCCTACGTGCTGGCCGGAGTGGTCTTCACCGTCCTGCCGTTCATCATCGTGCAGCTGCTCGGCTGGGCGAGCATTCTGGATTCCGTCGGGATCCTGATTGCCTCTGCGATTGTCGCCCTGATCATCGTCTTCCTGTTCGCGCGCATCATGACTGCGAAGTCGCTAAAGGGTGTTCGCACCAAAGTCGAGATCCTCGGTTTTCAGGAGTTCATCAACCGGGTTGACGCTGACCGACTGAAGCGCATGCCGATGGACACGTTCGAGAAATTCCTGCCGTACGCCATGGCGCTGGGCATCGAAAATCGCTGGGCGAAGGCATTCCAGGGAATCGTGCAGAATCCCCCAACCTGGTACGTTGGCCCGACGCCTTACGTTGGTTTCAACCCCATCTTCTTCGCCGCCTCAATGCATGCCATGGCCATGGACGCTCATCAGGCGTTCGTCACCTCGCCACGCGCCAGCAGCACCGGCTCCGGCTGGGGCGGTGGCGGATTCGGTGGCGGAGGCGGATTCAGCGGTGGCGGCTTCGGTGGTGGAGGCGGCGGAGCTTTCTAATTTAGAAGCTCCGCATTGCGTTGAGGTCATCAGTGAGATTACTCATGCCCCGAGAGCGCGGTGCGACACACGGAGTCTCATAATGCACACCTAACTAAAGGTGAGCTCCACCCATATTTCCACGCCACGAAGACAAGCCTGAGAACCGGCGCGCACAGCGACTGCTGTGTCTGCCTTCGCCATGCCGCTTCTTTTCCCACTTCGGTCCCGCTCGGTTTTACTTTTCTCCAGCGCCTCCCTACTGAATCTTCTCGTCCTGCCGATAGCAGTATCTGACAGTACTTTGTAGCTGCAGAAGCTCAGGACAAAACCATCTGTCCGGCGATTCGCAGGGAGGAAGGTCACACATGAAAGTAGTTCGCAATCTGCTACGGGAGGAGTCCGGTCAGGACCTGATCGAATATGCCCTAGTGGCGGCAATCATCGCGTTGGCGGCGGTGGCGGGGATGAGCACGCTGGCCACCAACATCAGCAACGCATTCAGCGCCGTCGGCAGCAAACTCAGCAGCGCGGTGGCATAGAAGCCACGGCGACGCTCGGCCGCCGGCATCGCCTGGGACGACGGCCTGAACAATCTGGGCGCGGCGCCGATAGTGATCAGTAGCTGCCCAAGAAAAATCCCCGGGCGCAACTTACCAGCGCCGAAGACCGTCTCAGTCGTGGCGGATTTCGGTAACGCTGGCCGGCTTGCACGGCGCTTGTCCGCAACGGCTTGCAAAAGGGGGTGAGCCAGTTGCGGCGGGCGCCGGCAGCAAGCGGCGCACGCGAGACACCATGCAGGGCTTGGCTTTGACCACGGAAACGGTTTACGCGCTCACGGCATTTCTCTGCGCCGCAGCGGGCGCGGTGTCCGATATTCGCACCCGGCGCATTCCCAACTGGCTTACCGGCGGGGGCATGTTGGTCGGCCTGGCGCTGCACGGCTGGCTGGGAGGCTGGCGTGCGCTGGGCACAGCCGGCGCGGGCGGCGTAATCGCGGGCTCCATCTTCCTGCTGTTCTATCTCGCCGGGGGCATGGGCGCAGGCGACGTAAAGCTGATTACCGCGGTCTGTTGTCTCGCCGGATTCAGCGCAGTGGCCAGCATTCTGCTGGGAACGGCGCTGCTGGGCGGCGTGTTCGCGGTCGTGCTCGCGCTGCTGCATCACCGGCTGAAGGAGACCTTCGCCAACACCGGCCGGCTGATCGCGCATCACGGCGCCGGCGGTCTGCGGCCTCACCCCAACCTCAACCTTGCCAACCCGCGCACCCTGCGTCTGCCCTACGGCCTAGCCATTGCCGCCGGCGCCGGCTCGTCGCTGTGTGGCGTCTTGCTGAGATGAAATGATGACCTCCCGTCGCGTACTTCTTGCCTTGCTGATCGCGCTGCTGCTCTCCGGCGGCGTCACCTTTTTCCTAAGCCGAAAACTCATCCCCCGGGCCAACAGCCGTTCCAGCCTGCAGCGCTATGTTGCGTCCTCGCGCCCCTTGCAGGCGGGAGAGATGCTGAAGCCCGAAGACCTGATCCTGACCGACTGGCCGTCACCGGTGCCGTTGCCCAACGCGTTCACCCAGCCCGGCGATCTCGCCGGGCGCGCGGTGATCTATCCCGTCGCTCCCTCGGCGCCGATTCTGGACAGCTACCTGGCCGCTCCGGGTTCGGGCATCGGGTTGACGACGAAGATTCCCGAAGGCATGCGTGCTACTTCGGTGAAGTCGGACGAGATTGTGGGTGTGGCTGGATTTCTCTTTCCCGGATCGCACGTGGATGTGCTGGTCACGCTCCGCTCCGATCGCATGCCCACGCCGGAGACGCAGATCGTTCTGCAGGACGTCGAGGTATTGACCGTCGGCCAGAAGCTGGAGGCTGATCCTGCAGGCAAGCCGGAAACCGTCAACGTGGTCACGCTGCTGCTAACGCCGGAAGACGCGCAGAAGCTGGTATTGGCCAGCACGCAGGGCAGCATTCAGTTCGTGCTGCGCAACAGCGCCGATCACACCAAAGTCCTGGCCAGGCCGGTGCAGATGGCACAGTTGGCCGGCGATACGCCGCCGGCCGCCAGCTCCGCAGTAACGGCCCATCACCGTTCGCCGATAGGAGAAGCGTACACGGTTGAAACCATTGTCGGCGACAAACGCACGAGCAAGAGCTTTGAGTGACGACATGACTGGGTGGAGATCAAGCTTTCGGCATAACGGCAGATGGCTTTTCGCGGCCGTAGTTGCGGTGCTGCTGGGGTCAACCATAGCGGCGCAGATGCCTGCAGTTCCAGCCGCTTCTTCGTCTGCGGCGCAATTGCTGCCTGCGACTCCGGTCCAGCCAGGCGCAGCGCCCGCGCAGGGGCCGGCAGATGCCGGCCCCACGATTACGCAGCAGCACGTCGCGCCCTTGGCATTGAAGTCCGCCGCGACGGCCGCCGCCGACTCCGCTTCCGCAAACGCTGACGATTCCCGGACGCTGCATCTGGTGGTAGGCCGTTCGTTCTTCTTCGAGCTGCCGGAACGTCTGCGCCGTGTCTACGTCAGCAATCCGGCGGTACTGGACGCGCTGACGGTTACGCCGCTGGAAGTGGTCATCACCGCCCGTACCGCCGGAACCAGCAGCCTGGCGCTCTGGATCAGCGAGGGCCAGCCGCAGATGTACACGGTGCTGGCGGATGTCGATGTCGCCGGCCTGCGCGAGTCGCTGGCGCAGGCGCTGCCTGGCGATCACGTCACGGTCGAGGCACAGCAAGGCAGGATTCATCTCACCGGCGTGGTGGACAGCGATGCTGCGGCGGATGAGGCCGGCAGGCTGGCCGCGGTTTACTCGAAAGATGTGGTCAATTCGCTGGTCGTCGATCCTCCGCATTGGCCACAGGTGGAGTTGCAGGTGCGCTTCGTCGAGATCGATCGCTCCAAGCTGAATGCTTTTGGGATCAACATTTTCAGCTTAGGAAATAACAGCGGTTCGACTACGACCGAGCAGTTCAGCCCCCCGAGTTTCCAGACGCAGAATGGAACGAACGCGGCGAGCGTCAGCGACTTCCTCAACCTGTTCTACTTCAACTTCGCTCACAATGTGGGAACCACCATCCGCGACCTGCAGACCAAAGGCGTGTTGGAAATTCTGGCCGAGCCCAAGCTGACAACCCTGCACGGCAAGACCGCGCGATTTCTCGCCGGCGGCGAGTTTCCCTATCCCATCGTGCAGCCCGGCGGCGCCGGCAGCGTTCCCACGGTGACGGTGCAGTTCCGGCCCTACGGCGTAAAGCTGGAGTTCACGCCATACGTAAACTCCGACGGCACGATACGGCTGAAGGTCGCGCCCGAGGTCAGCGCACTCGACTACACCAACGAAGTAGTGATTGCCGGTTATTCGCTGCCGGCCCTGTCCACCCGGCGCGCCGAGACCGAGATCGAGCTCAAAGACGGCGAGACCTTTGGCATCTCCGGTATTCTCGACAATCGCACAACCGACACGCTGAGCAAGATGCCCGGCATCGGCGACATACCCATCCTGGGACAACTCTTCCGCTCCAAGAGCCTGAACCGCTCGACCATGGAGCTAGCGGTAATCGTTACGCCAAAGATCGTGGAGACGCTGCGTGGGCCCGGCTTGCCGCCGCCGGCAGCGCCGGCCATGGCTGTGCCGTTCCTGCAGCCCAAGGGATTTGACCAGAATTTGCCGAAGAACTGAGGACGGAATGCTGGGTGATGCAAGCTGGGGAGAGCATGACGTGATTAGCGAGCAACTGAAGGAAGGTGCAGTCACCGGTCTCTGTGCGGCAACGCTGTGCGCCGATGCCGAGACCGTGGCCGCGGTGCAGCAGGCGGTGACGCGCAAGAACGGCAGCTTTGCCGGCGAGCTGCACGAGTACTCCCACTCCGACGCCGATCCGCTTCTGCTGCAGAAGCTGCAGCGCGCCGAAGTTTCGGTTTGCGTCATCGATTTCGATCGCGACCGCTCCGCCGCCGTGGCAGCCGCTAATGGTTTGCAGCAGACGCTGCATGGGCATGGCAGCCTGATTGCCGTCTGCGCCAAGGCCGACCCAGCGCTAATGTTGGAAGCCATGCGCGCCGGCTGCGGCGAATATCTGACCAAGCCGGTCGATGCCGAGCAGGTATCCGAAGCCCTCGACCGGCTGCGCACCAGGTTGAGCGCGCGCAGAAACATCCAGACCAAGCCGTCGGGAAGAATTCTGGCATTGCTCGGCGCGCGCGGCGGCGCAGGCACCACGACTCTGGCCGTGCATCTTGGGTGTTTCCTGGTGCGGCAGTACGGCAAGCGCACGCTCATCCTCGACGAGCATCGCCGGCTGGGACATGTCTCGCTGTATCTCGGCGAAGACGAGGCCAATTATCACTTCTACGAACTGGTGCGCAACATCGCGCGGCTGGACGAGATCCTGCTCGACGGCTTCGTCATTCACCATTCCAGTTGCCTCGACATCCTGCCCTCGCCCGACGTCTTCGACGATTCCGCCAACGTTGCCATGGAAGACATCCAGCGCGCGATCCGCTTCCTGGGGCAGAACTATCAGTTTGTGGTGATCGACTGTCCGCACGGCGTACACAGCCTGAGTCTGGCGACCATCGACTGTTGCGACGAGCTTTACCTCATCGCCACTCCCGACGTGCCCGCGCTGCGCGATCTGACGCGCTACATCGAGCGCCTGCTGCAGAGCAATGTGCCGCTCAGCAAGTTGAAGGTCGTCATCAACCGCTACTCATCGGAAGGCTCGCTCTCGCTGGAGCAGATCGAGAAGGCGATCCGGCAGCCGGTCGCCATCACCATCCCCAACGCGTCATCCGATCTGATTCGCGCCATGAACACCGGCAATCCCATCCTGCCTGACCGCAAGTCAGAGTTCGCAGTGCAGATGAAAAAGTGGGCTGCCAGCCTGGTGCCGCACCAAGTGGCGGCGGAGACGGCCGAGCCCAAGCGGAGGTTCACGTTTTGGAATTGAGCGAGGTTAGATCGGGTTTGCTTTTCGTGATCCTTGCGACAGGCCCAGAGCGGGCTTTCAGGCCTGCGTTCGCTGGCGCGATGTCGTCTGCTTGCGCCGCCGAAACCTACCGATGGCGGCGGCGCAAGCGACGCTTTTTTTTGTGCGCTGGACGCAGGCCTGAAGGCCTGCTGTCGCCGCTCCTCCACTCCATTTCGCGCAAGAGCAGCGCGAAACGGGGACCCCGGCTCCGCGGCTCCGTCTCGACCCGCTTGTCGCCTACCCGACGAATTGCGGCTGGCACAGTGTCGGAGTGCATTCATGGCTGAAGGCGCCATCCCATTCGCCTCTGATCGCAGCAACGCCGAGGCGCTGCGTAATGGCAATCCGCTGCTGGCGCGCGCCCAGCAGGAAGTCAAGTCGGCGGTACATCGCGAGCTCATCGACAAGGTCGATCTGGAGAAACTGCTGTATCTGGAAGACACTCGCGGGCGCCAGCAACTGCTCACCGTCGTGCTGCAGCTGGTGGGCGAGCACGGCGTGCCGTTCAGTGCCAGCGAGCGCACCCGCCTGGCCAACGAGGTGATGGACGAGGTCTTCGGGCTGGGCCCGCTGGAGCCGCTGCTGCAGGACCCGACCGTCAGCGACATTCTGGTCAACACCTCCGAGATGGTGTACGTCGAGCGCAGCGGCGTGCTGGAAAAAACCAACGTCGTGTTCAAGGACGACCACCACCTGATGCACATCATCGAGAAGATCGTCTCGAAGGTCGGTCGCCGCGTGGACGAGTCCTCGCCTATGGTCGATGCCCGCCTGCCCGACGGCTCGCGCGTCAACGCCATCATTCCGCCACTGGCCATCGACGGGCCGATCCTCTCCATTCGCCGCTTCGGCGCGAATCCGCTGACCGCGGCCGACCTGCTGCGCCTATCGCGAGCTGACCCCGGTAATGCTTGGCGTGCTGGAGAAGGCGGTAAAGGCGCGCATGAACGTGGTCGTTTCCGGCGGCACGGGCGCCGGCAAGACCACGCTGCTCAATGTTCTCTCCGGATTCATCTCGCCGCGCGAGCGCATCGTCACCATCGAAGATTCGGCTGAACTGCAGCTGAAACAGGGGCACGTGGTGCGGCTGGAGTGCCGTCCGCCGAACCTCGAAGGCAAGGGGGGAGTTCGTCAGCGCGAGCTGCTGATCAATGCCCTGCGCATGCGTCCCGACCGCATCATTGTCGGCGAGGTGCGCGGCGAGGAAGCGCTGGACATGCTCCAGGCTATGAACACCGGCCACGACGGCTCCATCACTACCATCCACGCCAACAGCCCGCGCGACGCCATCGCGCGCATCGAGACCATGGCGATGATGGCCAATCTCAACTTGCCGGAGAGCGCACTGCGGCAGCAGATCGCCGCCGCCATTCAAGTCATCGTGCAAGTCTCGCGCATGAGCGACGGCTCGCGCCGCGTCACCCATATTTCCGAAATCACCGGCACCAGCGCCGATGTGATCAGCATGCAGGACATCTTCCTTTTTCAGAAGCGCAGCCTGAGCCCGCAAGGCAAAGTGCTGGGTCGTTTCTACGCCACCGGCATCGTGCCCAAGTTCTCCGAGAAGCTGCAAACCGCGGGATTGCCGCTCGACACCAACCTCCTCGATTTTTCTGAGGAGGTGTAGCGATGCAGCGAGCATACGGCGGCGCAGAGAATGAATCCAAGAAATCCTTCTCTGTGTCGGAGCCCGCCCTGAGCGTAGTCGAAGGGTATCTCTGTGGTGAAACTTTCTTTACTATTCGCGAGGCGCCGCAATACTCCACGGACTCGATTTCTACAAAACTCTTCTCCGTGCTCGGAGCCTGCCCGGAGCGAAGCCGCAAGGTGTTCTCGGTGGTGAAACCCGAGGAGCAACCATGTTTCTGATCTGGTTGGTCTTCGTGCTGGTTCTAGCGCTGACCTTCGGCACCTTTCTGGTGGTGACGCGTCCCACGGCGGCTGAGCGCGTCATCGACGTACGCATCACGCGTCTGCATGACGGGCCCGCCTGCAGTGGGTTGCTGGACGCCGCCGACGGCATCGTCAAGCAGACCCGCTTCAGCGAAATCCCCTGGCTCGACGCGCTGCTCCGGCGTTGCCGTCCCGTCGCCGCCATCCAGCAGCTCATCGTGCAGGCGGAAAGTTTCTGGAGCGTCACTGGCGTTCTAGTCACCAGCGTCGCGTTGGGCATCGGTGGCTTCGCCATCGGCTATTACGAGTTCGCCAGCGCCGGACTGGCTTTGCTGCCTGGCACAGTGCTGGCGGTCACGCCGTTTCTGGTGCTGCGCTATCAGCGAGCGCGCCGGCTGAAAGAGTTCAATCGCCATCTTCCCGACGCCATCGACTTGATGAGCCGCGCGCTGCGCGCCGGCCACTCGTTGACGGCGGCCATCGACATCGTCAGCGAGGAAGCGGCAGAGCCGTTGCGCAGCGAATTTCGCGAAGTTTACCGGCAGCAGAACTTCGGCTTGCCACTGCGCGAAGCGCTGGCCCAGTTGGCGCACAGAATTCCTCTTCCCGAGCTGCACTTCCTCATCACCGCTATTCTGCTGCAAAAGGAGACCGGCGGCAATCTGGTTGAGGTGCTGGAGCGCACCACGGCGGTGATCCGCGAGCGCCTGCGGGTTGAAGGCGAGATTCGCATTTACGCCGCTCAGGGACGCTTCACCGGCTGGATCCTCTCGCTGCTGCCCATCGCCATGTTCTTCCTGCTCAGCTTTGCCAACCACGGCTACACTCGTGTGCTCATCGACGACGCCACCGGCCGCAAGCTGATCTACACCGGCCTCGGTCTGATGGTGGTTGGCGGCCTTGCCATTCGCCACATCGTGAGGGTAAAGCTGTGAGCGGCATGGGCCCGGCTTTCGTGATCAGCCTGATGGCGACGGTCTTCTGCGCGGTTGCAGCCCTCGCGCTTTTTCTGCTGAGGCCGGCTCCACAAGCGCAGAGATGGCTGACCCGCGTGACCCGCAGTTCCCTGCGTCTGGACAATGCGTCCGCGGACGCGCAGAGTCCCGCGCACAGCGTGCTGCTCAAGGTGCTGCGGTTTCTGCGCACCCAGCTCGGCTTCGAGCAGGATGAGAAGTTGCGCCAGAAGCTGCTGGCCGCCGGACTGCGCGGCAGCTCCGCGGTGGACACCTACTTCGGCATCCGACTGCTCGGGCCGGCCTTGGCCATCATCGCCGGCACCTTCGTTCGCGGGAACCCGTTTTTCTGGATCGTGATGCTTATGACGGCGGCGTATCTCGCGCCCGACATCTGGGTCGATCACCGTACCCGCGTCCGCCGCGACCGCATTCGCCGCGGCCTGCCTGATGCGCTCGACCTCATGGTGGTCTGCGTTGATGCTGGACTCGGCATCGATCAGGCGTTACTGCGCGCCGGACAGGAGCTCGCCCTCAGCCAGCCGGAAATTTCCGAAGAGTTCATCCACATCAACTTCGAGCAGCGCGCCGGCAAGCCGCGCATCGAGGCGTGGCAAAGCATGGCCGTGCGAACCAAGGTCGATACGGTGAAGAACTTCGTTCACATGCTGGCGCAGACCGACCGCTTCGGCACGCCGCTGGTGCGGGCGCTGAGGGTCTTCGCCGACAGTGTGCGCCAGAAGCGTCGCCAGCAAGCCGAGGAGCTGGCCGCCAAAATCCCGGTAAAGCTGATTTTTCCCCTTGTCCTGTTTATCTTTCCCAGCATTTTTATTGTGCTGCTGGGACCGGCAATCATTCTGATCTCGAAGAACCTGTCGAGCATTTTCAAGTAGGCGTGACCGAAACCAACGAGGGAGGGAGAGCAATGGACACTGTTAGTGTGATTCGCGTACTGGCAGCGGCTGTGGCCGTAGTGCTGCTGGGACTTGTCGTCCTGCGGCGGAAAAAACATGCATAATTCCAGCTGGGCGCAAGCCATGCTGGAAGCGCGTCAAATCCGCATCGTTAACCTGACCAGAAAGACCGTGCTGGGCATGCACATTCGCGTCGCCGAAAACGCGCTGGCCCGGGCCATCGGACTGCTCGGCGACAAACGTCTGGATCCCGGAGGCGGACTCTTCATCGATCCGTCATCCGGGATTCATACCTTCGGCATGCGCTTTTCCATCGATGTGATCGCGCTCGACCGTCACCTGCGGGTGCGTGGTCTGTGGCCGAAGCTCGGGCCGTTCCGCATCGCCGGCCTGAGCTGGCGCACGAGTTGTGTCTTGGAGCTGCCGGTCGGCGCAATCGAGGCAAGCGACACGCGGTTGAACGATCAGCTCGTTGTCGAACAGGGGCGGACATTTCACCTGAGTAAAACGCCTGCGCCGGCGAATTAACGTCCCGAGAACTAATCCCAAAAATTCAATTTCGGGTGGTTTCAGGATACCGTTCAGAGGCCGCTGCAAATGCGACAGAGGCTGCCTGAGAACTCGCCGCAAGTGGCCAGTTTGGGTAGAGCGGACCTTCAGGTCCGCGTCCAGCCTTTGCCCATATGATTAGGCTTTCCGCACACTGCGCTGCAGTGGGCGGAAAGCCTTGGACAAAAATCGCATCGGACGCGGCGCTTAAGCGCCGCTCTACCCGTCTCTGTGGTGAGAAGTTTTTGTTCTACTGCATTGCCGCGACTTCCATAGCCATCACGCAGGCTTCTTCTTCGCCGCGCAGCACGCGCAGTGCGCCCTCTGCCAGGGCCCGCAATTCGTCTTCGCCCGGATAGCGCACCATGGCGGCAATCCAGCCCACGTACGCCTCAAGCGCCGATAACAAAAGCTGCGAGTGCGCCATGCCGCCGGTGACCAGCAGCGCATCCACGCGTCCCTGCAGCACCGCGGCCATCGCGCCAATCTCCTTCGCGATCTGATACACCATCGCGCCGAACACCAGCTTCGCGTGCGCTGCGCCGCTATCGATTCGCTGCTCAACCTCGACCAGGTCCTTCGTGCCCAGATATGAATACAGTCCGCCCTCGCGAAACAGCGCCGCCTCCACTTCGCGTTGCGTGTAGCGGCCGCTGAAGCACAACTCGACCAGTTGCATCGCCGGCACACCGCCCGCGCGCTCGGTGGAAAACGCGCCCTCCTCGCGCGAGTTGGTCACGTCGATCATGCGTCCCTCTGCGTGCGCCGAAACCGAGATTCCGCTGCCCAGGTGGGCTACGATCAGTCGCAGCGACTCGTAAGTTCGGCCACATTCGCGTGCGTAGCGCTTCGCCACGGCCTTGGAGTTCAACGCATGTGACAGGCACTGCCGTTGCAGCAACGCCGACCCAGAAATCCGCGCGTGCCCCGGCCACTCGTCCACGCTGACCGGATCGACAATGTACGCCGGCGCTCCCGCCTTGCGCGCCAGCGCCTTGGCCAGAAAGGCGCCCAGGTTCGACGCATGGTCGCCGCGCTTCGCCAACCGCAGCTCCTCCAGCATGTCGTCGTTCACCAAATAGGTTCCACTGGCCAGCGGCGGCAGCAGACCTCCGCGTCCGACGACGGCATCCAGCTCGCTGGTGTCGTGTCCCGCATCGCGCAGCGCGGTTTCAATCTGACCGCTGCGAAACTGCCGCTGATCGAGGATGCAGCATCCGCGAAAGTCCGCAAGCTCGACCTCGGAGTGCCGCAGATTTTTCATCAGCACCGGCGCGTCGTTGATATACAGCGCGAACTTTGTCGAAGTCGATCCCGGATTGATGGCGAGGACTTTCAGCTCATCTGGCGGCAAAGATCACCCCCAGCGCGATGGAATTGATCTTGTCGTCGGCGCTCTCCACGCGCGATGGAATCAGGATGGGAACGCGCGCGCCCACGACCACATGTGCGCACGCCGAGCCGCCCAGATACTTCACCGACTTGCC
The DNA here is from genome assembly GCA_963821995.1 of uncultured Acidobacteriaceae bacterium. Taxonomy (GTDB): domain Bacteria; phylum Acidobacteriota; class Terriglobia; order Terriglobales; family Acidobacteriaceae; genus Bog-257. The sequence continues at coordinate 830,740 of CAWGFZ010000002.1, forward strand.
CAGCAGATTGCCCGCTTCGATGTTCGGTACCACCATGCAGTCGGCGTGTCCGGCGATCGCATGCGCGATGCCCTTGGCCCGCGCCGCCGATTCCAGCAGTGCGCAGTCGAGCGCCAGCGGTCCAAAAACTTCTGCGTCGCCGAACTCGCCGCGCTCGCCCATCTCCGTCAGCCGCCTGGCATCGACGCTCGACGGCAGCGACTCGCTCACCGCTTCGGTCGCGCTCATGATCGCGATCTTCGGCCGCCTCAGACCGAGGCAGCGCATGACCTCGACCGCGTTCTCGACGATCTGTTTCTTCTGCTCGATGGTGGGCGCGACATTCAGCCCGCCGTCGGTAATGCCGACTAGCCTGGTCGCACCCGCAAGCGTGTCCTCGTACAACAGCACATCGCTCAGCAGCCGTCCGGTGCGGATGCCGGTTTCCTTGTCGAGCACGGCGCGGAGGAGTTCGTCGGTGCGCAGATGGCCTTTGAGCAGAACATCGACTTCACCGCGGCGCGCCATTCGCACGCCAGCGCTCGCGGCCTCATTCGTGTTGACGATCTCTGCCTGCGCCGGCAAATCGGTTAGTCCCAGCGACTGCGCCTTGGCGCGAATCTTCTCCTCGTTGCCGATCAGCACCGGGACAGCGATACCGAGCCGTAAAGCGCCGTCGGCTGCGCTGAGCGCGACCTCGTCATCCGCGGCTATGACAGCAACCTTCCTCGGACCGAGCGGCTGCGCGCGCCGCCTCAGCTCGGCAAAGTTGGCGATGACCTGCGCAATCGATTCAGCGAGAACTGTGGGCATACGGATATCGTCGCCCCGCATGGCGCGCATTGCAGTGAGCCAGGTCACAGGCACGTGCAGTAGCTTGGCCACTGGGTTACAGTTGTGATCCCGAAGCGCGGAACGGCCGTGGCATTGGCTGCGCAAGCATTCCGTCCGTCGTTGCTCTTCCGCGACGGCTGCACGCGCGAGGCCGGGACGAAATTCTTGCGACGAATTGCATGCGCATTTGCGTGACTGGCGGTACAGGATTTGTCGGGCGTTTTCTGGTGCGCGCTCTGCTGGCGCAGGGCGACCGCGTATGCGTGGTCGCGCGGCCGTCGCCGCGTGCCGATGCGCTCGCTTCCTCCGGCGCCGAAATCCTGCGCGGCGATCTCAGCGACGCCCAAGCGATATCTCACGCTGTGGAAGGTGCGGAGGTTGTTTATCATCTGGCCGCGAAGGTCGGCTCGCCCGGCAAGCCCCGCGACTACTTCGACGCCAACGTCGCCGGAACCGAGCGCCTGCTCGCCGCCTGCGTGCAGCATGGTATCGCACAGCTTGTGTATCTCAGTTCGCTGGCAGTCTACGGCCCGGTTGAAGCGGGCGAGCGCATCGACGAAGACACTCCTCTTGATCCGCATCCCGAGCTGCGCGATCCCTATGCCGAATCGAAAATCGCCGCTGATCGCATGGTTGCGTCGTGGGCCCAACAAATCGGTCTGCCTACTGTCATCCTCCGGCCGGGAATCGTCTTCGGCCCGGGCCGGCAATTGCCCATCGGCATCCTGGGATTTCGGCTCGGAAAAATCGAGGTTGTCTTCGGCAACCCGCAGAACCGCATTCCGCTGAACTATGTCGAGAACCTGGTTGATGCCACGCGAGCGGCAGCAACCCCCGGCTCTGGGCTGCGTCAGTTCAACATCATCGACGATGACGACCTCACGCTGGCTCGCTATCACGAAATCAAGCGCGCAGCCGATCACTCCACAACGCGATTCTCCTCCGCGTGGCCGCTCTATCTGGCATCACCCTTCGCCGAAGTCTTGCGCCCGTTGATCTCGATGGGCGACACTCGCCTGTCGCGCCATCAACTCCGCCGGGCACTCCAGGATCGCCGCTACGACACTAGCCGCATCCGCCGCGAAACCGGGTGGCGCCCGCGCGTGCCGCTGGAGGAAGCGATTCGGCTGACGTTGGCCGCGGAGCGGAAATGAACCTGGTGCAGAGCGGCGACACGCACGCCGCGCTATACTGCTTCTTCTGCAGGAGCGTTTCATGATCGAACGACTCAAAGAGAGTTCCGGCGGAGTATTCGGCTTCAAAATCACCGGCAAGCTAACCGACGACGACATCAAGGCTTTCGAGCCGCAAATCGAATTCCTGCTGCGCGAGCGCAAGCACAAGCCCATCGGCATCCTCGCCGACCTTTCGCAAATGCACGGCGCAGAGCTCAAAGCGCGCTGGGACGAGCTGCGCTTCCTGCAAAAGCACACGGACCGCATCGCTCGCATGGCCATCGTAGGCGCCGACAAGTGGGAGGAGATCCTAGCCATCCTGACTGCGGGCGCGGCGGTCCTCGAAGCCGAGACCCGCTACTTCGACGCGTCGGAGATTCTGCGCGCCTGGGAATGGGTACGCACCGCCAAACACGCGGAAGATGTTCCCATCCGCCAGATCGCGCCCGCCACCGGCATCTGGAAGGACTACCATCCTGAATATATGGATCTGTAATGCAGTAGCTTGTAGGGAGCCGTCGGTTCTGCCTGGTGGCAACTGCACCACGAACTAAGATGATTTCCGTAGCAAGACCATTGACATTGTTGACACGCAATTCCAGATTAGCCATACTTCTTGTCTCTTTTGCCAGACATACTTTACGGTCCTTGTTCCCGACAAAGACGAACAACTCGGGCTGCGGACCTATCCCGGAAGCCTGCTGTAGCGGCTCGGCTGGAGTTTTCTTCGGAGGCACCACATGAACGCTGCTCAAACTCCCTCACTTGATCTCGCAGTCAAAGTCTCTGACCTGTCGAGCGCCAGCCATCTCAGGAGTCTGCTGGAGGACCAAGCCAAACCCGCGTTCTTGTTTGCCGGCGAAATCCTGCCGCACTGGCTCGAGCCGGTTGAGAACGTACCCGCGGGCACCAAGCTCACCTTCAACCTCTCCGATAACGCGAGTTGGAAGACGAAGACCGGCATCGGCTTCGGACTCACTCCCACAGTTAAATGTGAGCTTGACGTCGTGCCCAGCGGCGTGGTCATCAGCTATCTCGCCCAGGTTGACGCCATCACCAACTCTTGCCTTCCAGCGGCAACCTATGCCGGCTTCTGCTATGTGAAGATCTCCGTCTCCTTCCAGATCGATGGGAACGTCAGCGGCTCCGGCACTGCAGGTGCAATCGGGATCGCGGGCAACGTCAAAGGCAGTACCGCAGCCAGTATAGTTTTCGCCCATAGAGTTGCCAATGGAACTACTCTGAAGAGCGCTATCCAGGAAAGCTTCGAGAAGTTTGTCTTTCCCTTTCAGCCTGGTTGCGCTAACGACATGTCGGCCGGCGACCTCGCCCAGGTAAACTTCCACGGTACTTTTGACTGTAATCTGGCCTTGAGCTATGGCATAGGAAATTACAATTTCGCTGCCCCCAGTGTAGTCACTGCTCTCATCCGTAAAACCTTAAGCGGAACTACGCTGTCGTTGCCTTCCGGTGTTGCCCCTCTTGGGGCCACCGGCACTCTCGACTACACTCACAGCGACGACTTCGCCGCCATCGTGCAGAAACTTGATACTTCTAACGCGTTTCTCTATCTCATGCGTGCCAGCAAGAACGACGGCAGCGTCAGCGTGGGAGTTGCCGCGCAAATTAACTTTACCGGCTCATCCAGCATCATGGTGGACCCCGGCAAGCTGGAGGATACGTTCGACAAGCTGACTCATGGCTATGGCGCGAAGGTTTCCGCGCAGGCTAAAGACCTGGAGCAGAAGCTAAATACCAAGTTTGACGACTGGATGCATAATGAAGTAAAGGATGGCGCTAGCCTGAAAGACACCTGGGATGCCCAGCGCAGTACCACCATGCTGTTTCAGTATAAGGTAAACCTGGGAACTCTAAACCTGCAGAACAATAGCTGGCAGTATTTCTGCGCCGGCAATCTTAAGTCAGCGGTGGGCGCCGGCGGTCTCGTCCTTGAGGCCGGCGCCGGTGTCACCGATCAAAGCAGCCGCTCCTTTACCATCGCGGTTACCTTCTTCAATCTTTTTCATGCCGCCGATGTCGATAAGTATTTTCAGAACAGCAGCACGGTAGTCACCGATACAGGAAATCTTCGCTTCCACTTCGACGTCGGCGACGAGAACGACAAGGACATAAAAGGCGTCCTGAGCAAGACGCGGATCCACTTTGTCGCTGCCGCTACCAGCGATAAGCCAGCCGACGTCCAGCTTGAGATTGAGCTAAGCGCAACCAAGAACCCGCAGGAGGCTGGGCACATCGCGGCCGTCGCCAGATATCTTTCTTCGCCGCAAGCAGCCGCCGCAGCGAAAGACATTCAGGACTTTATTTCTGCTCACTCCGCCAATACCTTGAACCTTAACTGCATTCTCGATTCTTCCGCTTATGGCAAGTTGACTTGCTCTTCCTATCAGGGCAACCACCCTCCGCAAGATCAGTCTGTGGATGAAACAAACTGGCAAGTCTTCCGTGACGCTGCCATACAGTTGCTGAACCTCGACTATGCAACGCGTCTGAATTATTCCTTGTGGCAACAGTGGAACAAAGCTGCCACAGGTGAAACTATCGCCGACCGGCGCAGCGCCGGCGACTGGAATGGATCAGGCGCCTCGGCCATCTGGCGTGAAAGCGACTCCGGCATAACAATTTTGCTGAACTATTTCGCTCTGGCTACGCAGCGCTTTATGGATCTATGTGACGATCTCCATCGTCTCGCCGATTTTCTGGGCACGGCAAAGATCCCCGAAGACTGGAACCTACTTCTCGCTGATCTGAAAGATATCGTCCTTACCGACGTGAACACGGACTTCGCCAAACCGGCTGTCGCAGCCATACTCAAACTAGCCGGGCCGCAAAATGTTAGCTATCGCAAGACTGGCTCAGGCAACACTCTGACGTGTGAGCTGACTATTGCTTAGTATCTACACTCGCGCTGCTGGAATAACCGGCATAATCCTTATCAGGGACCGGAGAATTTCATATGGATGTAACTAAGGCACAAGCTTGGACTAGTCATTGGGAAGGCACTCGCAACACGACCTATATCGACACTATGGGCCATCCCACTGTCGGTATAGGTTTCAATCTTGATGTTGCGGGCGCGCAAGCGGCCATCGAAGCTCTCGGCCTCGATTACAACGCGGTGCGCTCCGGCGCGCAGTTACTCACCGATGACCAGATCGGCACGCTCTTCAGCCAGTCGCTCAACCAGGCCATTCAGGATGCGCAGACGGTGATCCCAAACTTCGACGCGCTCTCTGACGATCGGCAGGTGGTGGTCGCCGACATGATCTTCAATCTCGGGCTGGGAGGCTTCTCCAAATTCAAGCAGGCTATCGCTGCCATCAACAATCAGGATTGGCCGACTGCGGCGCAGCAGATGCAGGCATCAGGCTGGTTCAGCCAGGTCGGCGACCGCGCCCGCGCCAATTGCGAAGTCATGGCCGGTACTTGCCTGGCGCAATTGCCCTGGACCGGCGCCGCTGTTGCCACCGCCCCATAGTGCGTCAGTTGATGCGGGCCGCAGTCCGGCACGGCTAAGTTTTTGTACCTCAGAAACATTGAGTGCAAGGCCAATTACGATGAGCAGCAAAGAGATCTTCACCGCGATTCAGGTTAACGACAAAGACGCCGTTGCCGCGCTGCTCGAGAGCACTCCCGATTTGGCGCGGGCGCGAAGTAATGCAGGTATTTCGGCCCTGATGATGGCCATCTATCAGAACCGGACGGAGATTGCTGACCTGCTGCGCGACGCCGCAGGCGATCTTGACCTGTACGAGGCCGCTGCCGTCGGCGATCTTCCCAGGCTGCAAGCCTTGCTGACACAAGACGCAACGCAGGTGAATTCCCCGAGCCCCGACGGCTTTACTGCTTTGCATCTGGCTTGCTTCTTCCGGCAGTTGGAGGCGGCGCAGATGCTACTCGCGGCCGCCGCGGACGCCAATGCGGTGTCGCCGAACCGCATCGCGGTGATCCATAGCGCAGCCGCCTCGCGCGAAGCAGCTATCGCAAAGCTGGTGCTCGCCGCTGGAGCCAATCCTAACGTCCAGCAGCAGGGCGGATTTACCGCGCTGCAATCGGCCGCCGCGCACAACAATCTCGAGATGGTGCAGGCGCTGCTCGATGCAGGGGCGGACCGCTCCATCAGGAACGATGATGGTTTGACGGCGGCGGAGCTTGCCGCAAAACAAGGTGCGAAAGAGGCTGCCGATTTGCTGGGCGGCACAGAACATCAAGCGGCAGCCGGATAAAACGCCGGGAACGTTCGGGATAGAAGCGGCGGCGCCGGTGGCCGCGCAGTGACTTGGATGGCGCTACTGCGCTTCCACTTCGCGCGACACTGCCGCTGCCGAATGCGTGCGCAGGATTCCAGTCCCGATTACCACCGCACAGAACAGCAGCAGTACGCGCAGAACATTGGCGTGCAGTACAGGATCTCCCATCACGATCCTGACCAGTCCGAAGGCTGCGCTGGCGGCACAGAAGGCGAAGTAAAGCCGCTCTTTGGTGCAGCGCGAAAAGCCCATCAGGATAACCAGCACCGCGGTGACGATCATATAGATCGCCAGCAGCACAATTCCGCCTACCACTTTCTCGCCCCGCGCTGAAAACGGCGCGGCATGCGAGATCGCCAACTGCACCCCCGCCACGCCAAGGAAGACGACGGAATGGATCAGCGCGATGACAGCGCGCTTACGGTTGTTGATGATGGCGAAGGCTTGCATGAACACAGCCCAGTGTGCCGGATGCAGCGCACATCTGGCAGTGACGAACGTCACTCGCGCAGCTGAAACGCACACTAAGGACTGTCCGCGCTGGGAGCCGGATCCCAGGCTTGACTGTCCTCCTTCTTTCTCTATAGGATGGATAAGGAGATAAGGAGGCTTCTATTTTCTATGACCAAATTGGAATCCAGGAGCACGGCTAAACAACAGCCCCGCGAGACGAATGATCCCGTTTTGTTGATGTTGGGGGTTGGCAAGCAGTTGTGGCAGCGTGAACCGGGCGACCGTTTTATCGAACGTCTCCGTTCGGAAGATTTACCGCTATCACCTTTGGAGGGCCGACAGGACGCCCCAGCGGAGGACCTTTCGGAATCAGTCTGGCATCGAATCGAGGGCCATCAAGGAGAGGAGTTTAAAACGGCCACGCGGCTGCCGTTTACGTATGCCGTGGAAAGAACGGGGATTTGGTTCTTTCGCGATGGACGACGCATCAATCGAAAACTGACGCGAACTCAAGTCGACAAGGCGATTGCTCGTTGTCCTCTCACCAGCACAACCGAGATCAAGGATCTGATGGATTACCCATATTTGTTTGCACTCTTGATGGACCCGCGAATTCGCCGCGAATCTTGGTAATGCCATGGCACGCGTCTTTTGGGATACCAATCTCTTCATTTACCTGTTTGAGCACAACGTGGAATGGTCAGCCCGGGTGATCGAGTTCCGGCAGCGAATGGTGGCGCGTAGAGACGAGCTGCTAACCAGCTATCTTACCCTCGGAGAGGCACTTACCAAGCCAAGGGAGACGGGTAATTCTGTTCTGGAGAAGAGTTACCTCAATTTTTTTATCAACGCCCCCGTCGAACTAATTGCATTTGAGGTGGAGGCGGCGAAGCAGTATGCGGAAATTCGCTCTCGTGAGCGGATTCGGCCCGCAGACGCCATTCAACTAGCCTGCGCGGCTGCTGCCAGAACTGATCTCTTTGTCACGAACGATAACCGACTCTCTGGGATGGCGGTTTCAGGCATCACATTCATCACTGGGATCGATCGCATACCATACTGAGCCGTCTTGCAGGGCGTGAGCGAAGCCGGGGATCCCGACACGCCCGGTTTTCGCGTGGGGATGGCAGCACGTCGCGGCGCTCTTCATCGCTCAGCAGAAATGGCTTCGGAAGCGGGAGCCTGCAGGCGAAATCCCGAGCGTGGCGAGGGACCTCATCGCGCGGGCGATGTTTACTAAGAAACCAGTCGGGGCGCGAATGAGACTAACTGACAACCGGCCACTAACAACCGACAACTGTTGTTGGAGGCGCGGGGCGGAATCGAACCGCCGATAGAGGTTTTGCAGACCTCGGCCTTACCACTTGGCGACCGCGCCCTCGTCAGCTTATGCAAAAAACCCTCGCGAAAGCGCGCTCCCCGGCAAGCACCGCTCTTGCCCGGGTTTGCCTGGGGTGCTGGTTGCGAGGGCGGCATCTGTTGGAGCGGGAGACGGGATTTGAACCCGCGACTTCGACCTTGGCAAGGTCGCACTCTACCACTGAGTTACTCCCGCTCGGGAACTCCGATTATAGCGAATGCGCGAAGGGCCGGGCAAATGACCGAAGCTTGTAAAGGTAGTTCCAATAACCGATTTGTATCAGGGCACGTCTTCAGACGTGCTGTATGAGCGTGGTTGACGATGTGGGGCTTCAGCCCCTGTTTGCAGCAGCTAAAAGCCGTCATTCCTTCAGCACGATGATGACACGACTAAAGGTCGTGCCCTGATACAAGGCGCAGCTTGCGATGGTCCCGAGGCGCCACTAGGAAGCTCGAAATTCGGCAAGACTGGGGCTTCGCCTGGCGGATTGGTTTAGATAAGAGATAACAGTCTCCTTCAGTACACTCCGCCGTGCCCGGTTGCATGTTCGGCGTTCACTCGCGAGGTGATCTCATTGCGCACGTCCCACAGCGCCCGATAGAGCGGAAACTCCATCCGCTGCTTCAGCACTTCAACCGGCGTTCCCATCGTCCCGACAACTCCTCCGCCGATGATGCGCTGCGCCAGCTTCAGGTGCGCGTAGCGGAAGAGCTGGATGTGCTCGTCGTAATCGAGCAGCTCTTCGGCAATCTCATGCAGCTCGAAGAATTCCTGGTGCCGCCGATATAACTCCTCGACGCTCAGCCCGGCTTTGCTCACCTGCTCGAAGAACGCCTCACCCAGCCGCGGCGCAATGTGCAGCAGCGCGAGAAATCCCGGCGAGTCGAGTCCGCTGCCGTGTCCAAGACCGGCGCGGATGACGTGGTACTCGTACGGCGTGATGGTTTCGAGCAGCGCCAGCATTCGCAGCGGATGCACGAGCATCTTGTTGGCCCGGCGCAGCAGCCGCGCCACGTTCTTGTAGTCTCCTTCGAGGATGCAATGCCGCGCGCGCTCCAGCTCCCAAGCCGCGCCTTTCATCAACAACTCCGACGCCTGGTGCGTCACCTGGAAGGTCAGCTCGTCGGGATGCAGCATCTCCTCAAGCGGCTTCTGCAATGCCAGCAGTTCGTCGGTGCGCAGATAGCGCTCGTAATCCGATGCGCCTTTGCCGGGCAGGATGGGCGTGCGCATGTCTTCAGTCATGAGCGTGGCTCCATTGCGGATCTTTTTCCGGCGGCACGATTGAGCCGTCGCGCATGTGGATGATGCGGTCGCCGTAAGTGGCCGCCTCAGGATTGTGCGTGATCATCAGGACCGTTTGCCCCAGCTCCCGATTGGAGCGGCGCAGCATCTGCAGCACGATTTCAGAATTCTCGGAATCGAGATTGCCGGTAGGCTCGTCCGCCAGCACGATGGCGGGTTCATTGATCAGAGCGCGCGCCAATGCCACTCGCTGCTGCTCGCCGCCGCTCATCTCTGCCGGCCGGTGGTTCAGGCGCTGGTTAATCCCGAGCAGGCGCGTGATGCGCTCCACACGTTCGCGGTCGGCGGCGCCGTTCTGCCGGTGCGCGATGTCGCGCGCAATTTCGATGTTATCTTCAGCCGTGAGCGTCGGCAGCAGATTGAATTTCTGGAACACGAAGCCGATTTTGTGGCGGCGCAGGCGGGTGCGCCCCGCGTCCGACATGGCGGTGAAGTCCACGCCGTCGATGAGGACGCGCCCGGAGTCGGCGTGCGTCAGCCCGCCAAGAATGTAGAAGAGCGTCGATTTGCCGCTGCCGGAGGGACCGACGATGGTAACAAATTCGCCCTTTTCCACCTGCAGCGAAACCCCGCGCAAAGCCTGCACCTCCACTTTGCCGATGCGGTACGTCTTGCGAACATCCTCAGCTTGGATCATCCCGCCCATGCGAATCTTCGATGTTACACGAAATGCCGCTACGCCCGATGGTAGGACGCCGACCCCCGCAAAACTCGGCAAGAAAGGTGGAAGGACACGGCTTCACAGGCCGCTGAAAAAGTCCATTTCCCCGGCGAAATCGGATGCGACCATTGACAGACTTTAGCCGTGGGCTTTGTGTCAGGGCACGACCCTGGTCGTGCCGATAGGCCCTTTGCTTTTGTCATCCCGAGCGGGCTTCAGCCCGCGAAGGATCCGCTTTTCAGATTTTTTCAGCAGCCTGTTCAGCCGTGCCGAAATTTCATATCGGAAAACGGGCTTCAGCCACTGAGTCCCTTTAGGGACGCCACCGTTCTCACACCCGCTCTGAAGCCCGGTGCTTCCACCGTGGGAGCTTGCTGTCCATCAGCAGTCACTCCCCGCCACGTCTCTTTCGGGTTACAACATACTCGTGCCGAAAACATCCTGCGAGAAGAAGCATGCCAGGCTGGTTGCGCTCGCTGCCGACTGGCTGCGCCACAGGTATGGATGCGGCATCGTGCTCTCCGAGCAGTACTGCGCCACCGGCGAAGTTCCCGACGTCATCGGCTGGAAGGCGTCATGTCAGTCGGTGCTGGTCGAGTGCAAGGTCTCGCGCAGCGACTTCCTCGCCGACGCCCACAAATCGTGCCGGGCGAATCCCGAGGAGGCTCTTGGCAGCAAGCGCTTCTACATGGCGCCCGCTGGAATGATTGCGCCCCACGAACTGCCCACGCACTGGGGCCTGCTCGAGTCGAAAGGCCGCGACGTGCAGCTCATGGTCAAGCCGGGCAGGATCGACTTGCGCTCTCACATCGGCCTGATGAAGGAGATGAACCTTCTGCTCGCCAGCCTGCGCCGCGTCGAGGTGCGCATCGAGCCGCAAACCATCACGGAATTCCTCAAGTGGAAGAATCGCATGGCGGAGTACAACGGCGGAGCGTTGCCGGAAGGAATCACCACGCCCGAGGCGGAAGCGAATCCTTACCTGGCGTAGCGTCTCTGCGACGCCGATTCGGGTGCATTGTTGACGCCACGTCGGCCGCAGAGTGGATACCCCCCTCCCCCCATATGCTTAAATCTTTGTTATCAATATTTTGCTCGCAAAATATTGATAACATTAGGGATAGTAATGGAGCTAACAACCTTATAATCAACAGCTTGCAACAGTCGTTCCTAAGATATTGAGAATATTAGGCTACACCAAACCAACTTATTGTTTCCAACATCTTGCATCGACCAAGATACTTGCAGGCCAACGGCGATCAGTTCGGGCAATTACCGGAATTCCAGCTTCGCCGGAGGCAGCACCTGCGCTGCTCCGATTCCGAATTGTCAAAGATCATATTCGCCGAGCGGTTCCACTCCGGGCGGACACTGGCTCGTGGCTGGACACTAAGCCCAACTTATCAGCGTACCTCTTGCGCCAGTTGCGTGAAAGTTACGAAAGTACAACCGCGGTAATTGTACTTTCGTGCGCTGATCGCACCGAGTAACACGGCTCTTCGCGTAGAGCGATGGCGACAAAGGCTGTATTTGTGATTCCCTGAACGGCAGGTCTATGCTTTTGCACATGGGAAATCAGCTCGCCGACCGTGCTCACAAGGTATGGGGAGTCTACAAAAACATTGCGGCGGGCCGTGGTTTGCTCCAATGGATCGGACTTTGGCCAGGGGCGGTTGCGGCTATTATCGCTGTGGGAACTTGGTTGTCGGCACGGATAGTTCATCTCGCTAGGCCTGAACAATTCGTGCTGGCGCTCTTCGTGTTCGTACTTGTTCTTGCCGCTGTCGTGCTTTTTAAAATTGGGCGCGTGGCGGCCGAGCGACGTGTCCTTGGGCGGATTGAGTTCAATTATCTCCCTGCTAATCCCGTCGACAACGGTTGGACCAGAGCCTCAAGGATGACGCAACGGTCAGTTTCGGAGCCGACCTCGATATTGATGGAAGCCTGCGGCTTGAGGTACAGCAAAGTGAGTTCGCGATGGATACCCGGTACCCGCGCAGGCCACGCTAGCCGATCGTCTAACATACACCGCGAAATGTAACAACAGCTCTGACCTCCACATCGCCACGATGATCTTCGCGCGAGTTAAGGTGTCACCAAGAGACCGAGAGCTTCAAAAGAGCTTTGGCTCAAGTTTACCACGGCCATAAGTGCGGAAAGCCAACTCCAGGAAAACAGTGGTTTAATCCGGAGACAGAGCTCCCAGAGCAGACGGTATGGTGGCCTGCCACGCCGCTCTCGAAGTGGAACGATGAAGTTCGATATAGACCTGCACGAGGCGGTAAGATTAGCGCTGGGTGAGCAAGGATGGATATACAGCTCGGCAGTAAAGGTCAGACTCCGCGGGAACTTGTCGATTTCCCCGATTGAATTCTGGGCTAATCGTGCCGCCTAGCCTTTCGCCAAATCCTCCATCTCCTTTTCCCCAATCACCGCAACGCCCAACTCGCGCGCTTTGTCCAGCTTCGATCCGGCCTCCGCGCCCGCCACGACGTAGTCGGTCTTCTTGCTGACCGATCCGACAACCTTGCCGCCAGCATCTTCGATCAGCTTCTTGGCTTCGTCGCGCGTGTAGCGCTCCAGCGTTCCGGTGAGCACAAATGTCTTGCCGGCGAGCGTCGTCGCGCGTTGCTTCTTCTGGCCTGTGAACTTCAGCCCCGCTTTCCTTAGCCGCTCGACCAGCGCCACATTCTTCGGCTCGTCGAAGAACTCGCGAATTGCCGCCGACACGCGCGGCCCGATCTCATTCACCTGCTGCAACTCTTCTTCGCTGGCCTTCATCAGCGCGTCGATCGAGCCGAAATGCTCGGCCAGAAATTGCGCCGTGCGCTCGCCGACAAAGCGAATCCCCAGCCCGTAGATCACGCGCTCCAGCGGCAGCTTCTTCGAGTTCTCGATTTCGCTCAGGATGTTCTGCGCCGACTTCTTGCCCATCCGTTCCAGCTTGAGCAGCTTTTCTTCGGTCAGGTCGTAAATGTCGGCGACGTCTTTGACCATCCCTGTCTCGACCAGTTGATTGACCAGCGCGTCGCCCATGCCTTCGATGTTCATCACCCCGCGCGAGGCGAAATGGCGAATGCTCTCGCGCAGCTTGGCTGGGCAATTGGCGTTGACGCAGCGATGGTCGGCTTCACCTTCGGCGCGGACCACGTGTCCACCGCAAACCGGGCAGCGCTCCGGCATGTGAAAATGCTCGATGGCCGCGTGGCTTGTCCTCCAGCACCTTCACGACCTTCGGAATAACGTCGCCGCCGCGCTCCACCTGCACCCAATCGCCGATGCGCACGCCCAGGCGGTCGATCTCGTCCATGTTGTGCAGTGTGGCGCGGCTGACCGTGGTGCCGCCGATGGGCACGGGCTTCAGCCATGCGACCGGCGTGAGCTTGCCGGTGCGGCCGACCTGCACCTGGATGTCTTCGATCTGCGTCTCTGCCGAGCGGGCCGTGAATTTGTAGGCAATCGCCCAGCGCGGCGCTTTGCCGGTGAAACCAAGTTCTTCCTGCAGGGCAATGCGATCGACTTTCACCACGATTCCGTCGATCTCGTAGGCCAGGCTGTCGCGCTTGGTTTCCCACTCGTTGATGAACGCCCCCACCTGGTCGAGATTGTGCACGAGACGATGATTCGGATTCACTTTAAAACCGACCGCCTGCAGCGCCTGCAGCGCGTCGGAGTGGCGATCGAAGATCGTGTGCCCATTCGCCAGCAGGAAGTAGGAGAAGAAGTCGAGCCGGCGGGAAGCGGTTATGTTCGGCTCCAGCACGCGTACGGTGCCGGCGGTTGCGTTGCGGGGATTGGCGAACTTCGGCAGGCCCTGCTGCTCACGCTCCTCGTTCATCCGTTGGAAGGCGCTGAGCGGCATCAGCAGCTCGCCCCGCACTTCGAAATTCGGCGGCAGGTGCGGCTTGCTTGAGCGCCTGGGGCGAGAATCGACAGCGGAACACTGCGCACCGTCCGTACGTTCAGCGTGACATCCTCGCCCACCGTGCCGTCGCCGCGCGTGATGGCCAGCGCCAGCTTGGCATCTTTATAGCGCACCGCCAGCGACATGCCATCCAGCTTCAGTTCGCACACGTAATCCACCCGCGACTCGCCGGTGAGCTCGTGGACGCGCCGCTCCCAATCGCGCAGCTCCTGCTCGTTGTAGGTGTTGTCGAGCGAGAGCATGGGCGACGAGTGCGCAACCTTGACGAAGCCTTCGCGCGGCTTGCCGCCGACGCGCTGCGTAGGTGAGTCGGGCGTGATCAGCTCGGGATGTGCGGCTTCCAGCGCCTTCAGCTCGTTCATCAGGCGATCAAATTCGGCGTCGCTGATTTCGGGATCGTCGAGAACGTAGTAGCGGTGCTCGTGATAGCGGATCTTGTCGCGCACAGCTTCCAACTTCTGCTGGAGATTTTTCTCGGCGACTACCATGGGTTGATTATAGGTGGATAGAGATGAGGCACAATTACGCCATCAACAATGATGAGACCGGATCTTAGACCTGCGAGCCTGGCTAGAAGGCGGCGGCGCCCGCTTCGGCGACCGCGTGGTCCTGTTCGCCCGAGCCGCCGCTGACGCCGATCGCGCCCACCACTTTGTCGCCGCGCTTTAGCGGAACGCCTCCGGCAAAGATCATGATCTTGCAATCGTTCGAAACATGGATGCCGAAGAACTGTCCGCCCGACTGCGAGTGCGTTGCCAGGTCTTTGGTCGCGATGTCGAAAGCGCGCGAGGTGTACGCCTTCTTGATGGAAATGTCGATGCTGCCGATCCAGGCGCCGTCCATCCGAATGTGGGACACCAGGTTGCCGCCCTCATCGGCAACCGCGATGTTCATCGGCTGACCGATCTCCTCCGCTTTCTTCTCCGCTGCCGCCATCACGCGGCGCGCGTCCGCCAGATTCACTCCCGCCATTCCTCCCTCCCTTTGCGATGAATTCGCGACCGGCAGCGCTGCAGCCGGTCAGCTCGACGCCAACAAGCTGTACAACAGAACTGCCAGCACGATCAATGTCACGAAAACATACAGATGATCGTGTTCGCCGGCAAAGGCCGCCACCGAAAACGCCACCCGCGCCACCGGCGTCGCTATCAGCAGGAGCAATCCGAGCTGGATGATCGCTTGCCCGCTGATGCCCAATGCCCTATGGACGATTTCGCTCGGTAACCTCAGGCTCTCCGGTTCACTATGGAACGTCTTGTAGTCGATGCGGTCGTGTCCGTGCCGCGCCAGGAACAGCACCCCGCCGGCGAGCACGACCGCTGCCGCAATGATCACGCCGGTGCGCAGCAGCGTGCCGATGATCACCTCGACCCGCTGATCATCCCACCCTGCCGGCTTCGCCATCGCATCCCTAGGCTCGTTCATAAGCGTCCCGTGGCCCCGTTGAAGATCATCTCAATGCCCAATGCAACAATCACCGCGGCAAACAGATAGCGCAGCGCCTTCACCTTGGCCTTCACCAGCAGCCTGGCGCCGATCATCGATCCCAAAAGCACGCCCAGCATCACCGGCATGGCCATTCCGGGATCAACATATCCGCGGTTCAGGTACAGTCCGGCACTGGCCGCCGCGGTAACCCCGATCATGAAGTTGCTGGTGGTGGTCGAAACTTTGAAGGGAATTTTCATTGCGTGATCCATCGCCAGCACCTTCACTGCGCCCGAACCGATGCCCAGCAATCCCGAGAGCACGCCCGCACCGAACATCATGGTGTATCCGGCGGGCACCCCCGTGACAGCATAATCCAGCCTTCCTTCCGCAGTGGGATAAGAACCGGGTAGTCTCAGCTTCTTCGCCAGCTCCGACGACTGCATATGAGGCCCATGCTCCACCCGGTGCCGGCTGGACAGATACGCTGAGTACAACAACACCAGGCCGAAGATGATAGCGATGGCGCTGCCGGGCACGTGCAGTGCAATCGCCGCCCCGGCAAGCGCGCCGACTGTCGTGGCTGTCTCCAGAAACATGCCGATGCGGATGTTGGAATAGCCTTCACGCACATAGGCGGCAGCCGCGCCCGACGAGGTGGCAATCACCGACACCAGCGACGCCCCGATGGCGTAACGGATATTGACGTGAAACAGCAGCGTCAGCATGGGCACAATAACCACGCCGCCGCCCAACCCGGTGAGGGCGCCCAGAAATCCGGCGAGCAGGGAACCCAGACCGACTAGCCCGGTGAACTCAAGTATGTTCATGCCTGATTCACAATCCCAAATTGCGTGACAACGGTGAGCAGCCGCCTAGGGATTGTACATGGCCGGATGGAGTACTCGCCTAAGCTCTGGATTTCGCCGGCAGAACCCTGTAGGGGAACAGCGGGCAATTTTGGCGGCTCTGGCGTGGGTCTCAGACCGCTGGGCACGCTCCGGATGAAAATTTGTTTCGCAATGTTGCGAGCAGGCGACATGGGCGTAGAATGGCGTCGTTTCCGAGGTCAAGAAGGAGATTCCGAATGAACTCGGTTTCGCCTGGCACGTCTTCGCAGAGGTCTCCATCGAACATTACCGGAGATAAGCCGCCACTTTTATTCCGCGCAAACTCGGCTTCGGATCGCCTGCCCGAAAAGAGAAACCCTCTGCCGATCCGGCTCTTGTTCCCGGTGTTCGCGAGCCTTTCCATTGCATTCATCAGCTCATGTAAATCATACAAACAGGTCATGGCAGTGGTTCAGCCGCCGGCTCCCATCTACTCGGGGGTCATAGGCAGCTCGAGCCTGGTTCGCTCGGTGCTCCTCACTCCCTCGTCCGGCTTTGACAAAGATAGTCTGGTCTTTTCCGACGATGGTAAGCACTACGCCTACGTCTCCGGGCCGTCGGGAGCGCAGCGGATCGTCTTGGACGGCGTCCCTGGCCAGCAGTTTTTTCGCTGCTCAACTCCTAGGTTCTCCCCTGCGGACAGGCTATTCTTCTGGGCTGTCAACGGCGGCAAGATCATCCTATCTGCCGACAACCGGGCGATCCCCACTCCGCTGCGGAGCGAGGGCTACCTTGAGTTCAGCAAGGATGGAGCGCATTGGGCAGCTTACGGCGCCGAACCAGAATCCCAGAACGGTAACGTGATCACAGCCGGGTCGATCGTACTATATGAAGATGGGCAGGAGGTAGGTCGCTACGACGACGTCAGCTTTCCCGAATTCAGTAGGGACGGAAAACACCTGGCGTTTCTTTCCATGCAAAACGGCCGCATGTATCTGGTGGTCGATGGAAAGTTGTCGGCAACCTTCGACCAGCCCAAGGTGAAGAGCTCGATGATGTTCCGGGCATTCGTCAACGGGCCCAACATGTCCATGTTTACCTCGGTGCATTACGGGGGCAACACCAGCCTTCAGGAACTCGTGCAGGATGCCAATGGCTGGACGATCTACAAAGACGGGCAACCCGTGGCCTCATATCTCCAGAACATCTGGGGAGGCGGCGATTACCGGCTTCTCGTCTTTTCCGGCTTCGAAGATGCCGCTTCCATTCTCGCCTATTCGTTTACCGTCGCCGAGGACGCGCCTGTGGCTGTATGGTGGGAGCATCCACCCGGCAAAGGGGCGTCGTGGCGAGTGGCCCTTAATGGAAAGCCCGCCGATACAATGACCTTCCCGAACTTCTGGTCATCATCCAGACCCGTCCTAAGCCATGACGGCAAACACCTGGCCTACGCCGCAGACTCTGAGCCTGCCGGGAGCAAAAAGTCTACAGTGTACGTCATCGCCGACAGAACCAGGTTCGGACCCTACGGCAATGTCTGGGGAATCCGGTTTACGGATGATGGCAAACACTTGGGCTATGCCGCTTCGGTCGGCTCGGGCAAGACGAATTGGTCCTATTACCTCGACGGAAAGCCATTTGGAATGAAGTTCGACAGTGTTTATCCCCAGGCCTTTTCTCCCAACGGTAGGCATGTGGCCTGGCACGCCAGCCGAGACGAGAAGCAGATTCTCGTTGTCGACGGAGAGGAGGTAGCTACAACCGAAGACGTGGTCTGGGGGCCGGACGTTTCGGACTCGGGCGAAACCAGCTGGGCCGTTAGGAACGAGTCAAACATCGTGAGAATCACAACAAAGATCAAGTGATGTGTCTTATCGGCGCAAGTGTTAGGGAGTGTGGCGCGGTACCCAAGTGGTAAGGGAGAGGTCTGCAAAACCTTTATGCGCCGGTTCGATTCCGGCCCGCGCCTCCAGCCTTTTCTTGCAGTTGCCTGAATCCACTGTCTTTAACTCGCTTTCTTAGTTCGTGCTCGTTCGGCCTCAATCGGCGAAAACAGGGCTAAATCCGGGTGGGGGGTGGCACGAAAGGTGTCATGCTAATTTTGCTTCGTTGTTCAATTGACCGCCACCCCGTCGCTGCCCTGAATCTGCTGATCTTCGGCCTGTAGAATCGCGTCGTATTTCTGCATGAGCGCGCGCTGGTGCTCTGCCGTCGGGTGAACATACTTCTCAATCATCCGAAGCGAGTTATGCCCCAGGATGGCGGCCAAACTCGCCAGGTCAAAGCGGTCGCCCTGGGTTGCCGTTGCACGCCGCGTTGCGAACGTATGTCTAAAGTCGTACAGAACAAAGTTGAACAAGACTCCGTCTGCTTTAGCCCGCCGGCACAGTCGGTCATGGGCGCTGTTCAATCTGGTGATGTGCTTCTCTGGGTTCCGCTTTGCCGGGAAGATCCAGTGAGAATCACCATCTATCCTGGCCGCCAGGATTCGCCTACTCTCCGTAGTAAGGGTCAGTGTCCGGTGGGCCGCGTCCGTCTTGCCATGAGCAACCTGCAGCTGCCCGAGATCAAGCTCTTCGGCAGTGAAGTGAACCCAGAAAATGTGGTGGATGAGACCTTACAACGGGCGATCCAAGCACCTGTTCCTGCTGACGGAGCTTCACTGCGGGCTGCTGCTGAAGCCCCAACGCCGAGCACGCTCCCAGAATTCGTAAAAGACGGCTTAGCCTCGTGGATGGAGAATGCCTTCGGACTGGCAGAGGAAGATGGCCGCTTAGTCCGAAAATCGCCAATCACCTACGTTCAGGGGCTAGATGCACTCAGCAATGCCAGTGGCCTTTCGCGGGAGATCTGTAATACGAAGCTTAAGGGCATGCTCGAAGTCGGCAATAAGCTGATCAATGAGAGTGGGGAGCCGTTGTTTGCCTTCCGCCTGCACCAGTTCCTTGCGGCTGGCGGGACCGTCTATGCCACCTTGGAACCCCCATCTGAGCGGCGGCTCTCTTTGGAAGGACAGTATTACGCGGGTGATGAGCATGGCGACAAGCTGCTGTATCCGCTCGTGTTCTGTCGTGAATGTGGCCAGGAATATTACATGGTGGATTTGCGAGGCGAACTGTCGCAACAGTTGACTCCGCGTACGCCGATCTTCTACGCCGAGGACGAAGACGCCTCAGTTGTGCCCGGCTATGCCGCACTGAACCGCGATTTGGAGAACCAATCGGATCTTTGGGACCAGAATCGGGAGGGTGACTTGCCCGATCACTGGTGGGAGCAGAGAAAGACTGGAATCAAGCGCGATTTCAAACCGCACGTCCCGCGCGCATTCATGGTGCGGCCGAACGGCGAAGCGGCGGCAACCGGCACCGAGGGCTCGAAAGTCTGGTTTCAGCCGACGCCGTTCCTGATCTGCCTCCGCTGCGGCGTCGCTTTCGACCGTCGCGAGAAGAATGACTTTCGCAAGCTCACCCGGCTCAGCCATACGGGCCGATCCACTGCGACGACGTTAGTGAGCGGGTCCGCCATTGTGCAGTTGCGTTCGGATGCGAATGTCAGCGAGCAGGCACGCAAACTGTTAAGTTTTACCGATAACCGGCAGGACGCATCTCTGCAAGCCGGGCACTTCAACGACTTCATCCAGGTCGCACTTATCCGATCCGCTGTTTACAAGGCGTTGAACGATGCTGGAACACTCGATCATGCGCAGCTTACGCCTGCTGTTTTCAAAGCTCTGAACCTAAAGCAAGAGGCATACGCTAAGGCTGCATCCGACGTTCATCCTGGTAAAACCACGAACGAGCGCGCCATGATGCGCTTGCTCGAATACCGACTCTACGAAGACTTGCGGAGAGGGTGGCGAGTAATTCAGCCCAACCTGGAGCAATGCGGCCTACTGGGTATCGAGTATCCGGGTCTGAAGGAGTTATGCGGCAATGAACCGCTCTGGGCGGCTCATCCGGTGCTTCAAGCTTCGTCACCAGACACCCGATATAAGGCTGTCCACACTTTCTTGGACCACCTCCGCAAAGAGATGGCAGTTGATGCCCGGGTGTTGGATCCGGCGGAGGAATGGGAGCTGCGTCAGCGCGTCCAGCAGAGCCTTCGTGATCCGTGGGCTTTTGACAACGACGATATCATTCGCCAGAGCACCTTGTTCGTGTTGCCGGGTACTGCTGGACCAGAAGCTTTCCGCGACCGCAACCTGACAGAGAACTCCCTCCTGGGAAGATATCTTAGGTCGCGGCACACCTGGGATTTGGCGGCTGATATACCGTCCGGTGAGTGGCCGCCGTTCATCGAATCGCTTGTGAAGGTACTGAAAGGCAACTTCCTGCTGCTGACAAAAACCCACGCAAAGAAACCCTCAATTCAGTTGTTGGCCAATTCGATCCGATGGACGAAGGGTTCTGGTAAGCCACCCGATCCAGATCCCATCCGTACCCGGTGGATGCGCTCGGGGCGGGATCAAGATTTCGAGCGTCAGGCCAATGTCTTCTTCGCGCAGCTTTATCGTGAAACGGCGCGTCTGATGACCGGCATCGAGGGTGGAGCCCATACCGGGCAGATTCCCGCCGACATTCGAGAACAGCGCGAAGTTCAGTTTCGGGGCGGCGAATTGTCGGCCCTCTTCTGCTCCCCAACAATGGAACTCGGAATCGACATTCGCGAGCTGAACATGGTGCATTTGCGCAACGTGCCGCCGACCCCTGCGAACTACGCGCAGCGCAGTGGCCGCGCCGGACGCAACGGCCAACCGGCCCTCGTCGTCGCATTCTGCAGCGAAGGCAGCTCGCACGACCAGTATTTTTTCCGCCAGCCGGCCCTTATGGTCGCGGGTGCCGTCGCTCCTCCCCGCTTGGAGCTCGGGAACGAGGAACTGGTGCGAGCGCACATTCATTCTGTATGGCTCGCCCACACATGGGCATCGCTCGGTAGCAGCATGACCGATGTTCTGAACCTGAATGCGTCCGGATTCCCATTGCAGGCGAATATCCAGTACAACACCACGCTTTCTGATTCGAAACTGAGCACTCTCAAAGCCGAGTGCGAAGCCATACTCGCAGCGTGTGGCGAGGAGATTGCGAATGCCGCGTGGTACACGGCAACCTGGCTTGAACGGACATTGAAGGATGCCGGCGAACGATTCAACAGCGTATTTGAACGATGGCGGGAGCTCTATAGCAATGCGGTGATGCAGCGGAATCAGGCTCGAACCATTATTGATGATCCGACGGCGCCGAAAGAGAAACAAAAGCGAGCTGCAGCAGCAGAGGCAGAAGCAAAACACGAGATCGCACTACTCCTGAATTCAAGCCGGTCAGACCGAATCAGATTTCTATCCGTACAGGTATTTGGCCTCGGAAGCTTTTCTGCCGGGCTACAACTTCCCGCGGCTCCCATTGCGCGCATTGCTGGAGACTGAGAGCGCCACTCACATAGTGGACAGACCGCGATTCCTTGGTCTGAGTGAATTCGGTCCACGGAACATCCTCTACCACGAGGGTCGGAAGTATCGCCTGATTCGTTGCGTCCTGCCCATCAGCGGCATCGAAGGGCGATTGCGAAGAGCCAAGTTCTGCGTTATGTGTGGCTTCTTCCACGAGAACGTTTCGGTGGATGTTTGTGACCACTGCAAGACCACATTCAACGCTGACACGAGCGAATTCGTGCCAACGCTGTTTGAAATGACCACTGTCAGAGGCAAGCGGGTCGAGCGCATCACGTGCGACGAAGAAGAGCGCACGAGGGAGGGCTACGACCTCGCGCTGCAATATCGCTTTGCAACCGGAGCTGACGGACAAGGAACGGTCGAGCAGGGTCGCACGGCTATATCGGGCACCGATTTGCTTGCGGACATTGTCATTGCACCACAAGCGAGCCTCTGGCGAGTGAATCGTCGTTGGCGCCGTTCAGAGCACAAGGGCTTCACACTAGAGACCACTACAGGCTATTGGGCTAAGAAGCCCGGTGAGGAAGGACCGCAAGACATCGAGAGTTCGCAAGTGATAACCGGAGTGCAGCCGTTTGTGCACGACACGCGCAACCTATTGCTTCTTAAGCTCGACACGTCTCCATTCAAGGACCGTAGCGAAGATTTTCTCGCAAGCGTCAGCTATGCGTTGCAGCGTGGAATGCAGGTTTTATTTCAACTCGAAGAGCAGGAAATCGCAGTCACTCGAATCGGCGAAGCCGAAGAGCGGCGGATTCTCTTCTGGGAGGCTGCAGAAGGAGGCAACGGTGTCTGGCCAAAACTGTTGCAGGAGCCCGAGGCTCTATCCAAAGTCGCCCGCGAGGCTCCTCGAATTTGTCATTTCGATCCGGTCAGCGGCGGAGACCTAGCACAACCTGAGTCTTGCAGCCGCGCGTGCTATCGTTGTCTCCTTAGCTATTCGAACCAGACCGATCACCCCAAGCTTGATCGCTTCTTGATTCGCGACTACCTACTCGCCGTCCAGTCCTCGATCACGTCGCGTATTGCCAAAGGCCGTTCCTACGAAGATCAATACAAATGGCTCATGGAGAAACACGATTCGAAGTCAAACTTGGAAGCTGAATTTTTGCGGCGGCTCTATGAAAGCAAACGTCGGCTGCCAGATCGCGCCCAGTACCGCCCGGAAGAGGGGGTCTACTGCGAGGCAGATTTTTATTACGAACGCGATGGGCTGAAGGGTGTTGCTGTCTTTATCGATGGGCCAAGCCACGATGAGCCAGCGCAACAAGAGAAGGATATGGAGCAACGCACCCGGCTCGACGATCTGGGCTATCGTGTGCTCGTGATTAGGTATGACCGAAAAATCGCCGATCAAATTATCGAGAACCCAGATGTCTTCGGACCGGGGATCAAAAGTGCTGCTGCGCAATAGACAGGAGGAACCCGCCGATTGCTGTCACGAGGCGTCAAGTGTATTGCGCAATCCGCCAGCGCCATTGCCTCTCACGGACCCAAACCAGCGAGATGTCGGTGGTCAGCACTCGTCGAAGTGTGCCAAATTCCAGTTCTCCCAAGAAAAACGGGAGCCCAAGGACTTCTTAGGTCTTGACAAATCCTAAATACGAATATACCATATTTGTAATGGCGACTTACGCGACACTCGAAGTTGCAAAACTGGTTGGCATCGGCAAGGCCACACTGCTCACATGGCTTCGTGAGGGTCGCATTCCGGAACCCAAGCGGGTCTCTCAAGGCGGAGTCGAAGTGCGCCTTTGGAGCGCTCGTGACGTGGAGCGGGTTCGAAAGTACAAAGAAGCAAATTTCAGGAAAGGGCGTGGTCGAAAGAAAGCGTCCTAAACACGAGCGCGCCGTGCCAGTGCACGAACACCGACACGACGCTAACCAGGGCACCTAACGAGGAGGCACCCATGGCTGTAAGCAAACGTAGCACCCCATCCCAGCGCACTCAAGAACTGCCGTTCACAATCACCCGCGTCGCACTATATGCCCGCGTCAGCACTCTCAACGGACAAGACCCGGAGATGCAACTCTCGGAACTCCGGGAATATGCTGCCCGCCGCGGGTGGACCGTGTCCGGGGAATATGTCGATCAGGGCATAAGCGGCTCGAAGGAATCACGCCCTGAGTTGAATCGGCTAGCAGCAGACGCGCACCGACGGGCGTTCGATGCCGTGCTGGTTTGGAAGATCGATCGCTACGGCCGATCTCTGAAGCACCTTGTAAACGCCCTCGCTGATCTGAACGCATACGGAGTTGCGTTCGTCAGTTCCCGCGACAACCTGGATCTCAGCACTCCATCTGGGCGCCTGATGTTCCAAATCATCGGCGCGATGGCAGAGTTTGAAAGGTCGCTCATCCAGGAGCGCGTCAGAGCTGGGCTGCGGAATGCGAGGGCCAAGGGGAAAAAGTTCGGACGGCCCCGTGCTCAGGTTGATGCTGCCAGCGTGGCGGCATTGCGCTCCGAAGGACGGTCCTGGTCGCAGGTGTGCCAGAGGCTCCAGCTAAGCAAGGGAACGGCTCAGCGGGCCTTCTACGGCTTGCCCAATCACCCTCAGGAATCGACACCTGTAAGTGCCTGATTGGGCAAGCTGGGCGAGCCGACTATCAGCTTGCCCAAAGACATGTGTTTCTGCGGCGATGACCCTTCAGCGGTGAACATCGGAACGGCGGCCTTGCAAGGCTAGCGGCTTGCAATAAGGACTCATCGCGGAACGTGGCAAATCTCGTGCGGCGGGCTCAGGCAGCGTTACAGCAGGTCACGGTATTGTTCCAAGGCGACGCGGACCAGTTGGCTGCGAGTTCGCACCTCGGTCTTGGCAAACAATTGCTGAAGGGTATTCTTGACGGCGCTTTCGGAAATCGCCATACGCGCTGCGATTTCCTTGTTGGCCAGTCCCTGGACCACCAGCCGCAGAACTTCCAATTCGCGTGGGTTCAGCACAACCCTCTCCGTCACCAGATCCGGCAAACCTGTGGCGGGGCCTTGCTCTTCGCTCACGTCGGCAACGATTGCCGCAACTTTGGGAATGTTGCCCTCGCGGTAAGAAGAAAACCAAACCTCGGCGAGGAATGACTCGCCATTTCCACGATGGCCCCGGCACTGCATTGAAGCGCGGAACTGCGGGCCCTCCTCCGGACGCAAGGCGTGATGAAGTTCGGGAAAGAATGCGGCAATGGGCTGGCCGATCAGATTTCCCTCGCGCGGCAGCATCATCTCCGCAGCCGCCTGGTTGGCCAGTTCGATAAAGCCATGCTGGTCAATGGTGACGATTGCCGCCGGGCTGGTTTCGACCAGGACCCGCATACGCTCTTGCGATTCCAGGGTCAGACGGCGGTTGCGAAGGACTTCGGCCGTTAACAGCCCGCATCCGCATAGTGCCAGGGCTTCGAACGACAAGCGTATGTGGAAATCCGCCGGATCGAGATTGCTGAAGCGCTCGCTGAGAAGTGCACAGGCAACTCCCAAGCCAACGGTCGCCCATCTGGGGAGAAATCCCGCGGCCATCATGATGGGAAACAGATAGAGAAACCCAAGCGAGAAGTACGGTTTTGTCCACCAATCTACGACGGCAATGGCGGCCACGATAGCTGCGCTGGCGATCAGGACGGGCGTCCGGTTTCGCCGATCCCACAGCCAGTCGACACGAAATCTGAATCTTTCGGGAATGTTGCAATTATCTCGTTTTGGTGGCCGGTTGTTGAAGCCAATCAAACGATTTTGGCCGGAAGATTGCCTGACGTAAGTGGAAGACAAGACTGACTTAGGCGCGGAGCCCATTCTCGAACTTTCTAATCGAATGATTGGCTAGGTAGCATTCAGCTTGCGACCAAAATATTGGTCGCATCCGCCGTTTGAGCCCCTCCCGTATCATCCGTTTTCGAATTATAGAACCCACAGGGTCTTTTTCCTTCACGCCGCCAGCGCCGCCATGTCGTCCACAGCATGAGAGGCAACAGCAGTCGATCGCAATATTGAGCTTTGTGAAATTGGACACGGTGAACGGCTATTTACTTGGCGTGATTGAGCTTTGTGAAATTGGACACGGTGAACGGCTATTTACTTGGCGTGATCGCAGCACTCGCAATGCTGTTTTACGTTGCCGTGGTGGTCAATGGCATCCGTGGCCTGATCGGTCCTGCGGCGAAACACGTGAGGCGGGCGCCACGCCGTAGTGCGAGCCGCGGCCGGGTGGCACGAAGAAAATCAGATGAATAGCAGGCAAATTGCATGAAGCGTCCGATGAAAGCTAAGGAAATTACGGCCGTCATCGCGGTCGCGGGCGTGCTCATCCTTCTCGCGACATTCGTCCTGACCTCACATGCAACCCTGGGCGAAAGCACGATAGCCAGCAGAGCTGCCGCGGCGGGACACGATCCCGCAAATTCGGTCGAACTCTCGCCGGACCAACTAAACGCGATCAAGGTCCAGCCGGTCGGTTCCTATCTCTTTCCAGTTGAGAAGGAGACCGTCGGAACCATCAGCTTTGCCGATGATCTGTCCGTCCAGGTCTTCCCGTCGTATCAGGGAAAGATCATGCAGGGCCTGGTGGAATTGGGCAACGAGGTTCGGAAGGGACAGCCTCTTTACACGATTGAGAGCCCGGACTTGATCCAGGCCGAGTCAACGCTTATTGGCGCCGCGGCAACCCTGGAGCTGACCAACAAGGAATTGGCTCGCGCAAAAGATCTCAGCCAAACCAACGGCGTCTCCCTCCGCGAGTTGGAGCAGGCGACGTCCGATCAACAAACGGCCGAGGGCGCGCTCAAGGCCGTGCGGGATGCGGTTCTGGTGTTTGGCAAGACTGATGCCGAAATCGATCAGATGATCGCCTCGCGCAAAATCGATCCGGCGCTTGTAGTGCGCAGCCCCATCTCCGGCCAGATCACGGCATTCAACGCGCCTGTGGGACTGTTGGTGCAGCCTGGGAACTCGCCGGCGCCCTACACGGTCGCCAATGTATCGGTGAAGTGGATGCTCGCCGATGTGGTGGAAAGCGACATCCCGCTCTTCCATTTGGGCCAGCCGGTTGCCGTCAAGGTAATGGCCTATCCCGATCGCGTATTCGAGGGCACGATTTCGAAGATCTATGCCAGCGTCGATCCTGATACACATCGAATGACAATCCGTTCTGAGATACGCGATCCGAAGAATGAGCTGCGTCCTGGGATGCTGGCGAACTTCATGATTCGCGTGCAACAGCCAGTCGAGTCCACAGCATTGCCTGCCGATGGGGTGGTTCGCGAAGCCGACGGGACCATGACCGCCTGGGTGACCACCGACCGTCACCGGTTCACGCAACGAGTCGTTAAGACCGGATTGCGCAGCGATGGCCAGGTGCAGATCCTCGATGGCCTAAAGCCAGGAGAGTTGGCCGTCACGGAAGGCGCCGTATTCATCAGCAACATGCTGGAGACCCCGCCATCAGACTAGATCGGACAAGCTAACTCGCCATGTTCAAGTCTCTCATCGCATTTTGTCTGAGCCGTCGCGCCATTGTGCTGCTGGGTCTGCTGTTGTTTGCAGGCGCTGGGTTCATCGCCTTCAAGATGCTCAACATCGAGGCGTATCCCAATCCCACACCGGTGATCCTTGAAATCACGGCGCAGGCGCCGGGCCTGTCCGCTGAAGAGATGGAACGGTACTACACGCGGCCCATTGAGATTGGCCTTTACTCCACTCCTGGCATCGATGTCATCCGTTCGACATCGTTCTATGGTCTGTCCTTTGTCCGGGTCACCTTCAAGTACGGAGTGGATTACTTTTTCGCTTACAGCCAGGCGTCGGTGGCGATGCAGCAGAACGTCAACCTACCCGGAGGTCTGGTACCCACAATTCAGGCGAACAGTTCGACGGGAGAGATCTATCGCTATCAAGTTATCGGTCCGCCCCACTTCGGAATAACGAACCTCCGTACCGTGCAGGACTGGATCGTAGCTCGCCGGCTGCTGACGATTCCTGGCATCGCTGCCATAAATAGTTGGGGAGGGCCAACCAAGGAGTTTCAGGTCGAGGTAGACCCCCACAAGCTTGAGGCTTACGACGTTACCGTACCGCAGATTCTGACGGCACTGGGCAACGCCAACATCAACGTCGGCGGGCGTGAAATTCGCATTGGCCAGCAGTCGATCAACATCCGTGGGGTTGGTTTGATTGACGACGGTGGGGCAGACGACCTGACGCAGGGTTACAAAGTTGAAGACATCGAGAATGTCGTTCTAAACCAGGAAAACGGCGTTCCGGTGTTGGTGAAGGATGTTGGGAAGGTCTCGGTTGGCTACAGACCGCGTCTCGGCATTCTGGGCCGCGACGAACAAGATGATGTTGTGGGGGCAATCGTCGTGCAGCGACGCACGGAGAAAACCGCCGACATGATTCCCAAGGTCAAGGAAGCCATCCAAAAGCTAAATCATGATGGTAGTCTTCCGCCCGGAGTCAGAGTTGTTCCGTTCTACGACCGTTCGTCGCTAATCGCCCTCACGACGCACACCGTGCTGCACAACCTGATTTTCGGATGCCTGCTGGTCTTTCTCATCCAATGGATTTTTCTCGGAAATCTTCGTAGCGCAATCATCGTTGGCATCAACATTCCCTTCGCGCTCTTCTTCGCCACGATTCTGCTGGTGATTATGGGTGAGAGCGCTAACCTGCTGTCCGTCGGGGCGGTGGATTTCGGCATCATCGTCGATTCGGCGGTGATCCTGGTCGAGAACATCTTTCGCAATTTTCAACGCAGCCCGGAAGAACGGCAGGGTCTGCTGCAACGGCTTTCGCAGGGTGCCTGGGGACCCGATCCGACCCGTGGTGCTGAACAGCCCGCACCTGCTCATGGTTGGACGGACCGCCTGCGGCTGATTCTGATCAGCTCAGTCCAGGTTGATAAGGCGGTTCTATTCTCTGCTCTCATCACTGTGGCCGGCTTCGTGCCGCTGTTTACCATGCAGGGCGTCGAGGGCCAGATCTTCGGCCCCATGGCCCGCACTTACGGCTACGCACTTGCCGGGGCGCTTATTGCAACCTTCACCATCACACCGGTGATCGCCTCGATCCTGTTGCCGCAGCACGTCCAGGAGAAGGAAACGATCGTCGTCCGGTTGCTACACCGTGTGTATAATCCGTCGCTCCGCTTCGCGCTGAATCACCGGCCGCTGACGGTCGTCCTCAGCGTGGTATTCCTCGGAATTTGCGCCCTTGCCGCGTCGCGGCTGGGCAGCGAATTCCTGCCGCATCTGGAAGAAGGTAACTTCTGGATTCGCGCTTCCATGCCAATCACGCTCTCGCTGCAGGACGGCGAGGCCGCCACACGAAAGATGCGCGAGATTCTGCTGCGACACCCGGAAGTCAAAACGGTGGTTTCCCAGCATGGTCGTCCTGACGACGGCAGCGATGCCGCGCCTTTCTCGAATGTCGAATTGTTTGCTCCGCTCAAACCTTTTGACCAATGGCCGCACCGACTGACGAAGGAAAAACTGACCGACCAGATTCAAGCCGAGTTCAACAATGAGCTGCCTGGCGTAGTTTTCAATTTCTCGCAGTACATCGAGGACAACATTGAGGAGGGAATCTCGGGCGTCAAAGGAGTGAACTCGGTCAAGATCGTCGGCCCGAATCTCGAAATGCTGACGCAATTGGCTGAACAGGTCCGCGATCAGATGAGCCAGGTGCGGGGCGTCACCGACTTAGGTATCTTCCCCGTGCTCGGTCAGCCCAACCTGAACATCAAAGTCGACCGGGCAAAGGCCGCGCGGTATGGCCTCAACTCCGGCGATGTGAATTCGGTGGTCCAGGCGGCCATGGGTGGAGCGGTTGCGACCGAGGTCCTCGAAGGCGAACGGCAGTTCGATCTGGTCGTGCGCTACACGCCCGAGTATCGCAACAATATCGAAGCGATTCACAATATCAAAGTTGCCTATCAGAGCCCGAGTGGGGCGAACGCCTACATACCACTCAGGGAACTGGCGACCATCTCGCTGGACACCGGCGCGGCGTGGATTTATCACGAGAGCGTTCAGCGCTTCATCCCGGTGAAGTTCAGCGTTCGTGGTCGCGACCTCGGCAGCACGGTCGAGGAGGCGCAAGACCGAATCGCGAAGAACGTCAAACTTCCGCCGGGCTACCGGCTGGTTTGGGCCGGCGAGTTCGGAGACCTGCAAGAAGCGAAAAAGCGACTCGAGGTCATCGTGCCCATCAGCTTCATCCTGATTGCCGGCGCGCTCTACAGCTTGTTCAACAACTTTCGCGATTGCCTTCTCGCGCTGGCGGGAATTCCATTCGCCGTCGCCGGCGGCGTGCTGGCGTTGTTCGTCTTCGGCCTGAACTTCAGCATCTCCGCGGCGATTGGATTTGTCTCGCTGTTCGGTGTGTCGGTGATGGACGGCATTCTGATGATCACGTTCTACAACCAGGAACGGACGCACGGGTTTGCGCCAGTCGAGGCTATGTACCGTGCCGCTTCCACGCGCATGCGGCCCCTGCTGATGACGGCGCTCTCGGCGTGTATCGGTCTCTTGCCTGCGGCAATCTCGACAGGAATCGGCAGCCAGGTGCAGCGTCCGCTGGCTACTGTGATTGTCGGCGGCATGTTCGTTGGCCCGTTCATGCTGCTCATTGCGGTGCCCGCGCTGAGAATGATTTTCCTCGGCGAGGAAAACCATCGCGTGCCGGAGGAGTTGAAATGACCTCGCGCTGGCTTTTCTTACTGGCGCTCGTTTGCGGCGCAGCTATGTGCGGGGCGGCCTATAGCGCGGATCATGCCGCAGCATTGCAACCATCGAACAGGGCCAGTGCCAGTCGTGGGGCTGGCCACAACTCGCTTGCGAAGCCGCCCGCATTCAAAGCACAGCTTCCAAAACCGCACACCAGTGAGAAGCGTGCTGCTCCCACAGGATCGCGGCACGACCTCGCCCGTCGCGCGCCAGGGGGTGCTGTTCAAGCAGATGGACTATCTGGCCGATCCACGACGCATGCAACGCAGGCGTCGCCCTCGCAGCCGGCGAGGCTTCACCAGCCAGATGCGAACAGATCCGCTCGCGGAGCCGTAGAACGGGCGCAAAGCGGAACGGTCGGCTCTGCCCTTCCCGTTCAAGCGCGAAGTGCCCTCACTTACTCCGCGCCTCCGGTACAG
Organism: uncultured Acidobacteriaceae bacterium; assembly: GCA_963821995.1. Classification (GTDB taxonomy): domain Bacteria; phylum Acidobacteriota; class Terriglobia; order Terriglobales; family Acidobacteriaceae; genus Bog-257. The sequence continues at coordinate 861,532 of CAWGFZ010000002.1, forward strand.
AACCTACGACACCGCGATGCTAACCCCGCAGTCGTCGGTGCCTTCGCAAACGTCAAGCCCGGAAACACGGCGTCGATCAGCGGTACGTCAATGAGTCGCAGGCCCTGATGATTGATCTGTATGCCGCTACTTTCTAAATCGCGCATCACTATCGCAGCACTTCTGTTGCTGTTCACCGCGGGCTGCGCCGTAGGCCCTAACTTCAAGAAGCCACCCGCACCGCAAGTCGGAGGCTATACGCCTGATACGATCACGACCACCACCAGCACACCCGGCATTGCAGGTGGAGAGCAGCAGCACATCGTTCAGGGGCAGGACATCCCGGGAGAGTGGTGGACGCTGTTTCACTCCAAGCCGCTCGACGATCTGATTGAGCGTTCGCTCAAGGCCAATCCGGACCTCAAGGCGGCGCAAGCGGCGCTGATCGTGGCGAGAGAGAACGTGCTTGCGCAGCGCGGAGCTTATTATCCGAGCGCCTCGGCAGGGTTCACCGCACAGCGGTCGAAGACCTCGAACCAACTCTCACCCGTGCCCAATGCCAACGTCTTTCTATATAGCCTTTACACTCCGCAGGTCAGCGTGTCATTCGTTCCCGATGTCTTCGGTCTGAACCGCAGGACGGTGGAATCGCTGAAAGCGCAGGCGCAACAGTCACGCTTCGCGTTGGCGGCCACGCACATAACCCTAAGCTCTAATATTGCTGCCGCCGCGATTCAAGAGGCGTCGCTGCGCGCGCAGATCGCGGCCACTCATGAACTCATCACCATTAACACCAACATGCTTGAGATCCTGCGCAACCAGTACGCCAAGGGCTACGTGAGCCGGCTGGATGTGGCGGCACAGGAATCGCAACTGGCGCAGGTCGCCGCCACGCTGCCGCCTCTGATGAAGCAATTGGAGCAGAACCGCGATCTGCTGGTAGCACTGTCAGGCGGCCTTCCTAACCAGGATCTGCCGGAAACGTTCGAGCTCTCCGCTCTGCAATTGCCGCAGGAGCTGCCGCTGAGCCTGCCCTCGCAGCTGGTGGACCAGCGACCCGATGTGCGGCAGGCTGAGGAAAATCTGCATTCTGCCAGCGCTCAGATCGGCGTAGCACGCGCCAACCGGCTGCCGAGCTTCGCTCTTACAGCAGATACGGGCGGTGCCGCGATTGGCGCAGCAAACATTTTTGCGGCAGGAACCGGTTTTTGGGACTTAGCTGCCGGAGTTACGCAGCCGGTCTTTCAGGGAGGCACGCTGATGCACCGCGAGCGCGCCGCTCGGGACGCGTACGTCCAGGCAAATGAGCAATACCGCAGCGCGGTCTTGACCGCCTTTCAGAATGTTGCGGACACACTGCACGCTCTGAAAGAGGACGCCGATTCTCTAAAAGCCGCGGCAGCAGCCAAAGACGCCGCGGCAGTCACGCTCGACCTTGCTTCCAAGCAGGTTCACGCCGGCTACGCGAACTATCTGGCACTGCTGAACGCCGAGCAGATGTATCAGCAGGCGGTAATCAATCTTGCACAAGCCCAAGCCAACCGTTATCTCGATACTGCCGCGCTATTTCAGTCGCTGGGCGGAGGATGGTGGAATCGGCCAGATGTGCCGAAGAGCTAACGCTCCCGAGGGAACGCTCGCCCTGGGTTACGGATGCCCTCGAAGCACAAACAAGCTGTGTGAATGGCGCTGCGCGCGTTCAAAGGTTGCCCAATTGCTCAAGCAAATACCTGCAAGTCGCTGAATCCGCCTGCATTCGGGCGCGCGCGTACTGCTCCGGAAAAATCATGGTGCGAGTGCTGCTGTCCAATTCGTCGAGCTGCTGTTGTCAATGCAGAAATTCAGTACCAGATCGTTCGCGTTGGTTGTGGTGACCGCGCTGTTGCACGACCCTCCACTATAGGTGGCCAGCTTGATTCTTGACATCAACCGGCGAGGGAGCCAGTCCTGCGACCTCGAGAATCGTGAGGGTCCTTACGGTCCCGGTGGAGGTAGTACTTATGGTGGTGGCGCCACCGGTAATTGTGCTTGCTCGATACGGGTGAGCCAAGTCCCATTTGCTCCAAAATTGCCACCGGCCCTGTCGTCCTGCACGTAAGAATTGGAGAGGTTGTCCGTCGGCGTGAAGCTGGAACCGTTGCCCGCAGTCGCCCCCGCAACTCGCGGCCCTCGGGGGGGAAGTGCTTCCGCTTACTGCTGCAGGAAGGTGATCATGTAGTCGCCGGAACGGCGGTAAATGCGGGCTGCGGAGTCGCAGTCGTCGCGGATCGTCACGCGCATGATGGCCATGACGAAGGTGTGGTCGCTGTCGGGCAGCGCGCCGGTGAAGGCTTCTAGGACCTGGGCGATGCGCTCCTGGATGTCGCGTACGGCTTGATAGGAGCGTCCCCAGGCGTCGATCTGCACGCGGCGATCGACGTACCCGCTGGGGCCATCGGCGGTATGGTCCGAGACCTCAGAAATGTTCAGCAGGCTTACGCAGGGATAGGTGGGGTCCACCGGGACCAGCAGGAGCGTGATGCGGCCGCCGAGTTCGAGATCATCGTTCAGCGTCCCATCGGCCTGCAGGAGCTGGCAAACACCTTCTTCCAGCATCGAGATATCGCTAAGATTTCGCGCCGATATCACGCGCGATGGTGAGGGTGAACAGCAGTAGGCGAATGCCGGCGCGGCTGCACAACTTGGAGAGAAAGAAGAATCCGAGCGAAACCCGGAGCAGGCCGCGCGCCACACGCACCGGCCAGCGAAAGAGAATGTATTTATCATTTCTACCGACAGGCATCCAGTAGCATTTCCTTAGGCTAGGTTCTGTTTGGATCGCGAGCACCGAAACAGGACCCTCTGAGAGGAAAGATGAGTGGGACAAAAAGACTTTTCGACTTGGCCGTACCAGAGGAGAAGCTGCACCCGTCTTTCGCAGGGATCCGCACCTCTGAAACTTCAATCGCTGCACGAATGATGTTGGAGGACGTCTTTAAGACGTTCAAGGACCCCGACGGTAATTTCGTCGAGCAATTTCAGACCACGGGGTTTGACACACGGTTTTTTGAGCTCTACCTCCACGCTTACTTCAGCCGGTCCGGATACACCATTGACCGAAGCTTTCCTAATCCAGATTTTCTCGTGGAGTTAGGAGGGGTACGTGCAGGAGTGGAGGCAACGACCGTTAACGCTTCCACTTCCGGAGTCATTGCCAAATACGGCAAAAAGATTGAAGACCTAGACGAGACGGAATTACCAGAATATGTCCGGAATGAATTACCGATCCGTTTCGGCAGTGCTCTCTATTCGAAACTGCAGAAGGCCTATTGGGACAAGCCACAATGCGCCGGTTTGCCTTTTGTTATTGCGGTGGAGGCTTTCCACGATGAAGGTTCGTTACATTTCACAGATACCGCATTGGTTGATTATGCGTCCGCTTGGCGGCTTTGGTCTTCCCATTCGGGTTGAACAAATACTCGTCGTCAAGGTAAACGTTCTCACGCCGGATCCGATAGACCTCCTCCGGTCGCATTCCCGTTTCAAGCACAATGGTGGCGATGTCTCGGAGCGGCTGCGAGGCTGCCAACGGGTACTTTTCCTTCTCCTCGTAGGTGATGATTGTGAATGCCTCGTTGGGTTCGGGCAAGAGTTTCACCAGGCAGAACGGATTCTTCGCTACCGCTTCGGATTTGATAAACCAATTGAACATGGCCTTTCCGGCGGCGAGTTCACGGTTGATTGCGGCGGGGGATAGCTTCCGTTTTGTCCGTTTGCTCTTCCCAGACAGACGCTGCTGGATGAATGCATTGACGTTATCCACACGGAGGTGATCCAGTCGGATTTTACCGAAGAACGCAAGAAGCGCCTTGCTACTGGTGCCATATCTCTTGGTTGTAGCAGGGTGTGCTGCGTGCTGCTGCTTTGACCAAGATAGAAACTGATTCATGGCCAAATCGAACGCCGGTGGCACCTTTGGTTTCACGATGCCAACCTTAGCCATCGCCAGCTCGGTTTTGCGGGCGGACTCTAGTTGTTGTGCAACCCGTTTATTCGACTGACGTGTGGACTCCTCGATGTGCTGGCCATTCCACCAGAAGTTAAACCGCCAGATTTTACTTCCTTTGCGTTGGTACACGGACATGGGATACGTTGGCTTGCCTTTCGTTACCGTTGTCCGGTCTACCAGAGTTCGAGGTGGTGCGGCCAGAGAAACTTTACGAGGGATTAAGTAGTCGGGGGTACCAACTTGTTGCTAGTACCCCCATGGGTTATGACTATTGCTTGTTAGATTCGATAAAGCGGTGAAGCTCCTTTGCCTCAATAAGTACACGGGTTCCAACCTTTATCTTTGCAAGCTGCTTGGTTTTGAGTAGATGCCGCACCATCCACTCGCTCAGGTTCAGAACTTCTGCGGCCTGTTTTACATTAAGTAGTGCGTCCATAATTTACCTCGCTAGTTAAACTTCTTGATCCAATTCCAAAAGTGCGTCTGCCGCAGCGTTAACTTCATTCATTTCCAACTCAGTTCCGCCGCATTCAGGGCGATACTTTGGGCCAAAGCGTGCTTTCCCGCAACGATTACCTCCTCGCCACGAGCCACGGTTGGCCCAGGCAACACTCCGCGCTCACGCAACGCAAGGTCAAACTCGTGTACAAACTCCCGGTAAGTAAAGCGAAGCCAAAGCAAATATTCACTCGGAGCTTCGCATACTGGAGGACCTTTATATACGCCGCCAGTGAACTTCAACTTGCCATCTGTCGTCTTAGCCAGGCTCTGTTTCATTGCTTTCTCCTTATAGTTCGCAGTCATGTGCGAACAGTTGTGAGGCTGTTTGTAGGGCTGCTCACTGGCCCAATTCCGGCGGCTGTTGTCCGCCGGTAAGAACCTTTTCATCACAATCAGGTGCCGCGGTTGTAGGCTCCTCCACAGCAACGCACTTCAATGCCACCATATCGGTAGGTTCTAAAATCCACGCCAGCGACTGTTTGCCCTGTTTGATTGCTTGCCGACGCTTGATCTCACGACGGACGGCCCGTAGTTCGCGTTGCGGCTCGGCCAATTCGCAGCGCAAAGAATTTTCCCGTTCATGCAGCTCGCTATCCGACACCGTTGCGAATTCCCAATAGCAATATCCCCGTCGTTTCTTTTCTTGTTGGGCACCGTGGATGTTCATGTAATACCTCCAAGTTGGCGATTAATTCCATTGCGATACAAATTAAGAAGGATTTCGGTCGTCACCGGCGGATCCGCCACCTGGTTAATACCGGCGGCGGCGCTGATTTCAGCCCATTCACGGGTAACGTTGCCGTTCGCGAACCGTGAAAGCCGTTTGTAAGCTCCATCGAACCCATATTCACGGACATCGTGGTTCCAGGTAATAACCTTGCGGTAAAGCCTCAGCCCAAGAGCATCAATGGGCGGCTCATCGATGGATTCAGGACAAAACATGATGTTGTCAAACGGATTGAAGGTTAAAGCATTCGCAAGCAGCAAACCGAGTGTCGACAGTTCACCGGGGACTTTGCCGTTTCCAAATTTGCGCTCGATGCCCGTCAGAATGCTATTTTGGCTAAATCCATATAATTCCTTGAAGGTGGGCATTGGTGCTTGATTTTGGGATTTTGTGGCCCAAAGTTTGAGTGTCTTGTAATGGTTCATCCGTTCAGCGCGCTTGTCGTAAACGGTGAAGCCGTTGTGCCTGCCGCCGAAGTAAAGCGTCTGAACCTTGTTCTTTAGGGATTCCATATTCAAATACGACAAATGGGACAAGGTGCTGCAGGAGTTTAAACTGAAGCCGTATCGGCCACCAATGCCGAACCTGAAAACCGCTACCGAACAGCTACATAAGAAGTATGGGCACGGAAAGGCCGAAAGCATGGCTCATTGTAGGTTGAAATACTATGTAAGCCAGAATCCCGCTCGGGTAGGGTTGTCCAAGCAGTCGGTGCTCGATTGCGTGGAATTCGAGTATCCATCCATGGACAGGGCAGACGTCCTATTTCATAGCGGTTCACGGTGGATTCCCATAGAGGTTAAGCCGATGGCCTGTGGGTGTTGAAAAAGTCCGTTTCGCGGAAAAACGGGTGACCGGAAGTGAATCCCTGGCGGGAGAAAATCGTTATATAGGGCATCCTAGCTAGCGCGAAGAGTTTTCGACGCAAGTTCCACGATCGAGTTTTTCAACACCCACGTCTGGTTACATCAACTATCGGCGAACAGTAACGTTTTCCAAGAAACGATAGGGCTGGGCCGCATCTTGGAAAATGGCCGCCGCGAGCCAGTTCTTGCCGTCGTCGTTTTCCAGGCAGATGGGTCGGGCAGCCGGCATCCTGAACGGTGGCGCACCCCGGCCTACTGGGTGAACTTGCGTAACTCCGGTGCGGAGGACATTTTGCTCGCCGATTGCTTGGCCGCATCCTTCACCGAATCCTCGACCATCCGCTTCCAGTTGAAGTCCTTTGCGGAGCCCTGCACCGTCTCGAGCCAAACTGTTTTGCCCGATAGGTCTCTCACGGTCCACTCCAATGAAACAACCATCATGCGTTTGGAAAGGCCCAATGTCGTTGTCGCACCGGCGGTAACGAATCTTGGCAGCAACATAATTTGCACATCCCCTGACGATGTGGCCTCCGCCACGCGAGTCAAGCTGGAAAAAGTGCCTTTGAGGGCTGGCTCAAGGTCCGCGCAAGCGGCTTTCCCAACCTTAAACTTTTCGCGATTCTGCTGTATCACGGTCGAGCAGAATTCCGGCGTGAGAACCAGTGCCGCTCGGAGCGGTAGCTTTGCATCTGACGACGATGTAGTTTGTCCGCGGGCTGCCACGAATGCGGCCGGAAGGAGCGCACACAACAGCGCCGAGGCAAAAAAAGAATGATGAGTCTCCACCACTGTAATCCCCCAAAAAACGAAATCCAAAACGAGCGTTTCGTCCTGCCCGGCCCTGGTAATTGGAACCCGCAGGTTATTCTTCTGCCGCGGAGCCCCGTTCGGCTGCGATGTACAGGAAGCTGATCCGCAAGACCTAAAGAAAATAGAAGGCAAGAGGGGAAACGGAAATCAAGTTCCCACACAACGGAAGCCGAGGCTGCGGCCAGCTTCCTCCGGTTTGAAGCCCATGCGGGCCGGTACGCGGTAGTTTCCACCACCACTGATCCACCTCGTACCCCCGAGCACGACCATGGGGAACCCGCGAACGGTTGTTGCGACACCTTGCGGATCGGTTTCGCTACTGGGCGGATTTTGAACGTTGTAATAGCTCGCTATCCATTGGAAAACATTACCGAATATGTCGTACAAGCCCCATGCGTTGGGCAGTTTCTGCATCACCTGGGTCCTCTTCCCGTAAGAGCCCTTTATGACGCGAGGCTCGTTACCGACGCCCTTGATCTGAGCGATATCGCCATAACGGATTGCTAACGTGCTTCCCGCCCGTGCCGCATACTCCCATTCCGCTTCGGTCGGCAAGCGCATCCCCACCGCCTGACAGTAGCTCTGGGATTCGTTCCAATTGACCATCTCTACAGGCAGCTTCGGTTCCTCGAAATGACTCGGGTTTGCTCCCGTCACCTTTTGGTAAGCCTCCTGCGTCACGACCGTTTGGCCGATCCAATATCCTTTCGTAAACGTCACCTGGTGCGTCGGCGTCGCGATCGTGGTAAGCCAGAAGCCCAGTGGGAGGCTGGTCTGCGCAAGCTGGTAGTATCCCATCCTGAAAGTGCCCGGCTCGATCCAAACGTAGGTCAACCCGTCTTTTGGATTCACTATTATCTTGTGTTTGAGTTCAATGGCTTTGGTGCAGTCAATGCGGGCTCCGTCCAAGTCGCCTTCGGCTTGCTTCGCGAGGCCGCGATTGTAGTAGGCGTCCGCAAAGTCCGGTTTGAGTTCGATAGCTTTGGTATAGTCCGCGATGGCTCCCGCCACGTCGCCTTTGGCTTCCTTCCCCTTGCCAGGCCGGAATAGAAGGCCCGTGGCGTTCGCGACGTCGGCACTGGCTTGCTCCGCAAGGCCGCGATTGTAGTAGGCGTCCGCAAAGTCCGGTTTGAGATCGATGGCTTTGGTATAGTCCGCGATCGCCCCGTCCAAGCCGCCTCTTTCTGTCCAGACTCGACCACCGAAGATGTAGACTTTGGCTTGCTTCGCAAGGCCGCGATTGTAGTAGGCGTCCGCAAAGTCCGGTTTGAGTTCGATGGCTTTGGTATAGTCCGCGATCGCCCCGTCCAAGCCGGCTTCGGCGTCCCTTAGCCACTCTTTGGTGGTGTTGGGGGCACTCTGTAAGTCGGCTTTGGCTGCCTTGACGCGACCGCTATTGAAGAAATCCTCCGCTGTGTCACCAAAGGCGGTCGTCGCCATAGTCAGGAATATGGCTGTGAGTAGCAGAAGGTTAACGGTGCGGTTCATACATTTTCTCTCCAAGAACTGGGGGCATTCGCCTCAGGGGGTGTGCGTTTCAGCGGCGGGGACTGCTCTTCGGAGAGGCGAAACGTGGTTCGATGGAAAGTTACATGGAAGGCCAAGTCCTGTCAGTGACTTGGGTCACATTGGTGTCAAGGCCTCAAGTGGCGATAAATCGCCGTTACACAAGTAATCCGTGTCGGCCTGACTGCTGCACTTGGACTTAGACTCTTCCTATGAACGACAGAGCACAAGCCGTTCAATGCCCAACTTGTGGCGCTCTGCCGGGAAAGCCCTGCTGCCGAGAAAGTGGAGCCTTGCTGTCGGAGTTGCACCTAGCACGAAAGACTCTCGTCAGCGTGAAAATAGCCAAGGCAAAGAAAAAAGAAGCCCAAACTAAGCCGTTCAGCAAAGATTGAGTACGTTTGTGTGACAGGCTACCCCCAAGCATCGCCCTTACAGAAATGGCTTCAGGTTGCCCTCGACCGGCATCCACCAAACGCGTACCGGTCCCCACTTTTTTCGGACTTTTCTCTACTTCTTCTCGCCAAAGGTCAATCCGGCATCCCGGGTATCACTGATCTTATTTCCCCGCACCTCATAGGTTCCGTTCTTGCGTACCTGACCGAGCGGCTGCCCCTTGTTGTCATAGGTATTGGCATCGCCGTTCCCTAAATCCCGAACGGTGCCGATCAGCCTTCCAAAACGGTCCCAAACTGTTGGCATAGTTCCTCCCTCAAGTACAGCAACCAACGGCCCATCCGGTATCCGGGCCTGATACCACCCTCTAAGTCCGATGCTGTCCCATGCAGGAGGCTGTATATGACCGACTTGACCTTGCTCGAACGTGTGGAGGCTATTCTGGCCCGGCACGGCATTGTTCCTCAACCCGATGGTGAAGACCTAACCACGTACATTAGCTGTGGCCTGATTGGGTGCCGGTTACGAATTTCGCAAGATGACCGGATGCTCCGCTGCCTGATTTCTTTCCCCATCTACGTTCCTGATTACCAGCGGCTGCCCATGGCCGAAGCGTTATGCCGTATCAACTACTCGCTGTTTTCGGGAGCGATGGAAATGGACTTTGCCGACGGAGAGCTTCGGTTCCGCAACGCTCTACCGATTCTGGACTCTGTGCCGACCGAGGCCCTGTTGGATTGGCTGGTGTTCTGGTCGTGGTCGTTCGCCAAACGTTACGCCATGGCCTTGCTGGAAGTAGCGGTGGGTGCCAGTGATCCAGAAACGGCGGTGGCCAAGGTCGAGGCGGTTGGGCGGCAAATGTTGCTGGAAGAGACAAAGGATTAGGGTTGCCCGTGCCGGAGTTAGCGGCTCTTACCTCTGAGCAACCGTCTGTAACTGCGATTTCACCAGCTTCTCCAACTGCCACAGTCGTTCCTGCAAACTCGCGTTTTGCAGTCTGCAGTTGCTGTCTCAGGTTCTCGATCTCCTACTGCTGGGCTTTGATCTGGGCCTCCTCGGCCTCGGCGCGGCGGATACTGCCTCTGCACTTCGTCCAGCCGCATCGTGCTCGGGTATTCTGCGCCAGTAACACATTGAGAACTTCTTCTCTGCGCCTAGTCGCCATAAAATGAAATGCGTACTAAGCCGGGATGTCCGTAAGGCCGAGGTTCCAACGCAGCACACGGCTCCGCGTCGCAGATACAATTGCTATATCGTGCTTAGCTAGAGCGCCTAAACCGGAATTTTCGTATTAGCTCCCAACAGCCCGACACTATATACTCTTTACCGACTCCAGCGCACAAATATTTTCCTCAGGTGGGCCTACGTTCGGCGCATGCTTCCGTTCTGTCCCAACGCGAGTCCCGAAACTCCTCGCCACGGCGTTCCTATCTGGTTTTGCCCGACACGTCTCCAGAAGGCAACCTCAGCCGCGCCACAGCAAATTGAGCGCAATGCCCGGCGTGCGCTTCCCTCTCCTTACCGCCGCCATCAACCTCCTAGAGGCCAGGGCCGACCAGATGTTGACCGAAATCGTGTGGGAAGCCTTGGCTCAAGCCGTAAAGGAATAAACGGGCCAGTATGTGCAATGGCGAACTTATGACGAGCTGAACCAAGAGTGATACCATTGCGGGCGGGAACGGCTGACGCGTGTGAAGGAACCGATTATGCCCATTGAAAAGGACAGCCTTACTGCCGAGGGACCTTGCGAGCAAGAATGAAAAGGAGTTTCGTCCATGAAACCGAACCGCAGGACTTTCTTGAAAGAGGCGGCCGCGATCGGCGCGATGGCAGCCGTAGGCGGGTTGAAGAGAGTGAGCGCGGAAAGCAAAATGACAGGCCCAGCGAAGAAAGGGATGGCGCAAGGGCTGACGCTGCTGACCATGCGCCGTTATGGGGAGTACCGCCTTGGTGCTAAGACCAGCAAGGGCATCCTCGACGTGAAGCAGGCGGCGGAGATCTTGAAAATCTACTCTCCCGCCACCCTCGACGATATGCTGCAGAACGAGGAGGGTGCCAGCGTACAAGCGGTCGTGGAAGCCGCCATGAAGTCCGCCGCTGCGAAGAAGGCATTCTTGAAAGAGGAAGCCATAAAGTATGGACCGCTGGTCACCCGTCCGGAGAAGATCGTGTGTGTAGGCTTGAACTATCGCAAGCACGCCGAAGAAATTAAACTTCCCATTCCCAAGCAACCGGTGCTTTTCAACAAGTACAACAACTCGTTGCTACAAAACGGCGGCACCATCAAGTTGCCTTCGGCTGTAGCTAAGAAATTCGATTACGAGATCGAACTGGTCATCGTAATGGGCAAAGAGGCGCGCGATGTCAGCGAAAAGGATGCTCTGGCCTACGTTGCCGGATACGCGACCGGCAATGATTTCAGTGCCCGCGACTTGCAGTTCGAAACCGGCGGCCAGTGGATGGTCGGGAAGACTTCAGACGGCTTCGCCCCCTTGGGTCCGTACTTCATCACCGCTGAGCAAGTGGATCCCGACAATCTGAATTTGGAATGCCGGGTCAATGGCGGTACACGTCAGTCGTCGAACACCAACGACATGATCTTCAACTGCCGTCAGATCATCAGCTATACCTCGGCACGCATTCCTCTTCGTTCAGGAGACATCATTTACACCGGCACCCCGGGAGGAGTGATCTTCAACGGAGTTGCCAACGGGGTGGCCACGCGGAAGGAGAAATGGGACTGGCTCAAGGCTGGCGACAAGATTGCTTGCAGCGTGGAAAAACTCGGGGAATTGAAGTTCGACCTGGCGTGAGGCGGTAGTCTGAAGGATTGCGGATTACCTGCTGAGGCGGGTCGGCTGGGGACCGTGCTAGCTGTCGCTTTTTCGCAGTTCTCTTCGCTCCTTATTTGTTGTTGGTTAGAAATCATTAGGTTTCAAACGCCAGTGCTAAGAAATAAGCATTTATCCGTTAAGAGGACACCATGGACACAACCAGCATCGTGGCACAACTTAAGCAACAACGCTCCCGACTTGACCAGGCAATCGCAGCCCTGGAATCCGGCCAATCCGCAGCCCGTCGTGGGCGTCCACCAAAGTCAAACCAGCCAGCACAAACGCCCAAACCAAAACGTTTCACCATGAGTGCAGCCGCCCGGGCCAAGATTGCTGCCGCACAACGGGCAAGGTGGGCAAAACAGAAGGGCGGAAGCAGCGCAAAACAGGCCAAACCGGCCCAGAAGAAAGCGTCTGGTCGGAAGCCGATGAGTCCTGCTATGAGGAAGAAACTGTCACGGTTGATGAAGGCACGGTGGGCGGCGAGGAAGAAGTAGGTAGAGCGGGGCTTAACTCATGGGGACGCTGAACCTGCTTGGCAGGCACATTGGTACTGTATTCGAGCTGATGGGCCGCCAAGAAAACGATATGACTCGTGCGCTCGGCTGGACATTGTGGGCGTGTCCAGGATTTATGCTCCGTTTTGTGAGCAAGACCGTGCCTCAGAACTACCGCTCTTCAAATGTGCAAATCGAGTTGCAGCGATGGCAAAGCACCAAGGGTTACACAGATATTGAATTGAGAAGCCCCACTAAGTTTCATCTTATTGTCGAGGCAAAGCGTGGATGGCAGCATCCTAGACTTGCTCAGCTGGAGAGGTACGCCAAACGGATTCGCAGAGCTGGGCCAGGGTTCAAGTCCTTAGTAATGCTCACCGACTGGAGCTACGCAGGCCTGTCGGTGTTGCAGAAGCGTGTCCTTGGGATTCCTGTGCTCTGGCTTTCTTGGTCAGACGTCGCAAGCATTGCGTCAAATGTAAGACTCCGCAGTAGCTTCAGTGAACGCCATTGGATTGAACAGTTGTTGAGTTATCTGGAGGGCACAGCTACGATGCAACAAGTGGATTCCAATTGGGTTTTTACAGTCGCACTGAGAGATGCCACACCTCAAGGCTGGAAGATTTCTTGGATTGACATCGTCGAACATAAGAGATGTTATTTCCACCCTTCAGAGGGGGGCGGATGGCCCAAAACGCCGCCCAATTATCTCGCCTGGCGATATAGTGGACACTTGCAAGGCATAGCGCACATCGCCAATTACCGAATTGTACCCGATATGCACACCGCAATACCTGAAATACCCAAAGGCCAGATTCGCAACTGCGTGCTTTATAACCTGGGGCCGACCTTTCGCCCCGACCATGTTGTCAAAACCGGTAATCTTTATCCTTCGGGCCGAACAAAATGTATGTTGGATACATTGTTTACCTGCAAGACCATTTCCGAAGCTGCTAAGCAGTCCCGTCAACGCGAGCGGACAGCAAAGAAGTACACGCCGTGAACCACCTGATGCGAAGCGCTGACCAGTCCGGCAATGTCGATCCGCCGCCACATCGACTCGCCCCGGCGGCATGGAGTGTAACCCCGGCGCTGACGGCAACGGCACAGTTCTGGTTTGGCACCTTCAATTCGGCCCCGTGTTCGGCGGGGAGTGTAACAAACTCGCCACAGACATCGACTGCTCGGGGTCCGCACCTTCAATTCAGCCCTCGCCTTCGGCGGGGAGTGTGACGCGACCTGGTGGCTGATCCACAATTGCGGCTACGGCATACTTCAATTCGGCCCCGCAATCTGCGGGGAATGCAACCGCGAAGTTCCAACTGATGATCGACTCAAACACAAGCGATGGTACCGGAAGGCCCCGCCAGAAGGAAATGCCGCCGCATAGACCGCTTGCACGTCGCGGTCGACTCTGCTAAATCAGTAGCCCATTGTGAGTGAGGCTCCCATTCCTTCGGCACCAGCCGATCTAGAACTTATCGCGCAACTGAGGAACCGGTTGCAGTACGCGGAGTTGAAGATTCTGGTGCTGGAAGAGCAGCTGCGGCTGATGCGCATCGAGAAGTATGGAGCGTGTGGCGAAAAGCTTTTCCACGGACAAATGGAATTGTTCGCGCTTGAGCCCGTCGTCAGTGAAGTGATGGCGCCTGGTGAGAGTGAGCGCGCACCGGTGCGGCGCTCGATGAACAGATCCTGCAAGCATCCCGGCCGCCAGGAATTGCCTGCGAACCTTCCTCGCGTAGAGCGGATCCTGCCTTGCACACGGGATCAGCGCGTATGCAAGCGCTGTGGCAGAGAAACCATAGTGATCGGCTACGAGGAGAGCTCCCGGCTGGATGTGGAGCCGGCGAGGTACTTCGTGCTGGTCACGAACCGAGAGAAACGGGCTTGCCGGTCTTGTGAGGAACTCGGAGTAGTCTCAGCTCCGCTGCCACCACGGATCATCGAGAAGTGCCTGGCGAGCGACCGCATCGTCATCGACACGGTCATCGGCAAATATTGCAATCACACGCCCCTACATCGGCAGAGCATGATTTTGGAAAGAGACCTCGGCTTGGCAATCAGCCGAGCCACGTTGGACGGCTGGGTCCTGAAAGTCGGCGAGTTGCTGATCCCTATGGTCGCCGCGATGAGGCGAGAATTAATTAGCGGAAGTTACATTCAGGCGGACGAAACCCCGGTCGACGTGCAGATGCACGAGGGCCGGGGGAAGAACCATCAAGCCTATTTATGGCAATACGGACGACCCGGAGGAAGCGTAGTGTTCGACTTTCGTCTAAGCCGCGGACGCGATGGACCGAAGCGGTTTCTGGGACAGTTCGAAGGCATTCTCCAAACGGACGGCTATACCGCCTACGATCAGATCGGCGGAACCGGAATGGTACATGCGGCTTGTCGGGCTCATGCTAGAAGAAAGTTTTTCGAGGCGGTGCAGCTAAATCCACGAGACCTTGTTGCAACAGCGATTGTGGCCCGAATGGACGAACTGTTTGCCGTCGACGCGGAAGCTCGCCGCAGAGTAATTGGTCTCACCGGGCGTCATGCGCTCCGTCAAGAACGAGCCAAGCGTCTGTTGAATGATATCCGTAGCAAGATCGAGGCGGCACAGTCCGTGGCATTGCCCTCCAGTGCACTCAGCAAGGCCTGCCAATATGCGCTCACGCTGTGGAGCAAACTTACACGATTCCTGGAATATCCGGAACTTGAGCTGAGCAATAACCTTGCGGAAAACTCAATGCGTCCGGTGGCTCTGGGCCGGAAGAACTGGATACATATCGGTGGTCCACAGGCGGGACCTAAGGTTGCGGCGATTCTCTCGGTCGTGGAAAGCTGCCGCAGGTTGAAACTCCCAGTGCGCGACTACTTGACCGCGGTTCTGCCCGGGTTTGCCGATCTCCCTATCCAGCGCCTCCCGACCTGACTCCCGCTGCGTGGGTCGCCCAGCGTTCATAGACTCAAACTACCAAGGTGTCAGAGTAAAGGCAATCTGCGACACAACCGCATGGCTTTCTGTTTGCCGACCACCGGGGAGTTAGAGACCCAGTTCACGCGAAGCCCTGTTATCAGCAATTCACAGTCAACATTCCGGATTGAACGTCGCTCGGGAGGAATCTCAGGGGATTGTCAGCGGCACGTCTAATTGTTTTGCGGAATCGGCAAAGGCTACGTTGACTAGACTTCAAAGGACAGAGACGCAATCCGCACATCGGTCTACGGAATTCTCAGCATGCGAAAATCGATTTCATCTAGTTGCGATCTGTCGTCAGTCGAAACCTTGCCAATGACTTTCTGCAAATCGCTAAGCACCGCCCGCCGGGAATGTAGCCACTTACCGGAGCGCAGCGGACTGTTCGCAACCGGATAGAATGAACGTGTCCACGCGAAGGCCCACGGGCAAGTTTGCTGCGGGATCCAACTCCACCAGGACCTCCAGGAATTTCCGATCCACGCGTTCGGTAGGTTCATCGGTGCGGATGGTTTTGGGGCCGAGCAGTTCGCCGATGCGCACGACGTGCCCGCTGAACTTCTGTTTGCCGAAGGCATCCGCTGTGACCCAGGCCTTCTGACCCATCCGCACTTTGTTCACGTCGGATTCGTCGACGTCCACGCGCACGCGCAGCATTTCGGTGTTGCCGATGGTCAGGACTGGGTCAGGCGTGGTGGCAGAGTTGGAAACGCTTTCTCCGTTGCGATGATGCTTGCGGAGAACGATCCCGTTGATCGGAGACTTGATGAAGGTCTTGTCGTACCTGGCTTGGGCTTCGGCTAGGTGCGCCTGCGCCAGTTGCACATCTGCCCGGGCGAACGCAACATCTTCTTCCCGAGTAGCAGTGTTCACCAGTGAATAGCGGTCAGATTTCTCCTGGTACTCCTCCTTCGCGACGTCGTACTCGCGGGTGTAGTGATCTAACTCCTCACGCGAGATCACTCCGCTGTCATACAGTTCTTGGCGTCGCTGCAATTCAGCTTGGGCATTCTTCACTACCGCCTCGACTGCGCGAACGCCCGCCAAGGCCTCCGACCGCTCCTGAGCCCGGGATCCATTCACCACCTTGCGCAGTGTCGCCTCTTTGGCTTGCACTTCCGCCGCAGAGGAGGCAAGTTCAGCACGGTAGTCGTCGTTCTCCAGCACCGCCAGCACCTGGCCTGCGCGGATGGAGTCGCCTTCCTCTACTTTCACCGACTTCAGTTTGCCGCTCATCTCCGAGCCTACCTTGATGTTCTCGGAAACGGGCTCGATCATTCCTGGTCCGGCAACGACGTAGGCCAAATCTGTGGACTGCGGGCCCGGGTTGTTGGCGTTATGTCGCGCCGACGAAAACAGCCTCATTGATATTGTTAGAACGGTGAGGGTGACTGCACAAAGAATTGCCAGTTTCTTGATCACAGTGATCTCCATTCGAAGTTTGCTCAGTACCGAAACGCCCAGCGGTCCCACGGTCACTGCGATACCCGCCTGCGCTTCTTCTGTCTGTCGTGCAGCTACTATGGAGGACCGTGACAGAACGCACATCACGAGATAGGAGGCTTTTTCACTACCACTACGCAGATATCAAGGGATACCCAAACTTGTGCCTTCCCACATGCCACGATGTGGTTATGGAGAAGGAGTGAAGGAGTCGATGCCGTGCGCCGGAAGCCACGTTGCGGGATTGAAGAAATTGCTGCCCGGTCGGGAGTCAGTAGAAAACTCCATTCGCCCGCAACCCAAATGCGAGTAGCCTCCCGACCTATCGTTGTAACAGGACGCCAACGACAACAACTTGTACCGCTACGCATACCAACTGTGCTTCGGAAAAGCGGCCGTATCTCGGTCGTGCGCTGGTGGTGCGATAGAAATCGAGCACGAACCGAACGATTGAGTACAGTGAGAGATACAGCCAAAAGATAGACCGAGCTGTGCTTGGTACGTGCCAGAGCAATGTTGCCAATGTCGCAAAAAGCGTTGCCTGCGCAGCCGCTTCAGCGAGTTGTATGGGAAACACACGGATAGCCGGGTCAGGGCTGGGAGAGTACCTTCTGCAGCCATGACCGGTCGATTCAAAAACTGACTTGGGATAGAGGACGCCTTTGGTAGATGGCTTCCCATAGCAGCAACCACCGAGGAAGCACCCGATGCGAGCAAGGCAGCCGTACAACGGCAATAGCGTTCCCAGGAACGCAAAGGTCAGACTTAGCGGCTGCCTAAATAGGAAGCTTACGACCAGGAAACATGGGAGTATGACCTGAAGACAATCTTGGAGAAACGAGCGCGCTGCCGAATTTCCGAGTGCCGCTTTCACCTCCAAGACAAGCTTGTAAACTATCAAAGCGATAAGTACGGCAAGCCCCAAACCTACGCCGGACACGCTGGGGAAGCGTTTGGAAAAAGCCCAGGCATAGGCCAGTGCTGACAGGGCGGCAACGTCGGACATGATCCAATATGGCCTATAGCGCATTCCGAACAAGCTAAGCCCGTCCGCAGACGCCACGATGGCATCGAGGAGACGAACCTTGCCCGCGGCGCATTGCTGGGAGTCTCCAGCGATTGTCACCCGGCGATGTACGAGGGAAGCACGTTCCTCCTTCTTACCCTTCGTTGGTCCGGCATTGACCTCGATACCGCTTGGGCACTTCTTGTATTCCATGCCGGTACTATGCTGGATCGAGACAGAACGCACATCACGAAATAGAATGCTTTTTTGCTACCACTGAGCAGACATAGGGGATACCTTCACTTGGGGCTTCCCTGATACCACTATGTAGTTATGGAGAAGCTGTCGATGCAGTGCGCCGAAGGTTAGCGGTGCGGCATTGAAGAAATTGCGGCCCGGTTGAGGGCTAGTAAAACGTACTTCCATGCCGCTTGGAACCGCCAAAGCGCGCAAAATTGAAAGCGAGATTCAGGGGGAAAGCGCTGCGCTGTTATTGGATCCAGGTGTGAGCAGGCTGGTGGAAGTTTTGAGCCAGCAACTCAACGGGAACCGACAGCTCGGGCGAACTGTTGACAATCATTCCGTCTTCAATCCTGATTGTTCGATCAGCGAACTCGAGCACTCGAGGATCGTGGGTAACGATGAGCACCGCCCGTCCGCGCTCATGCGCCAGATCGCGCATCATCTCCATGATGGTCCGCCCGGTATGTGAATCGAGCGCGGCCGTGGGCTCGTCGGCCAGAATGATCTTAGGGTCGCCGGCCAGCGCCCGGGCGATCGCGACGCGCTGCTTTTGCCCGCCGCTGAGGTTGGCGGGGACCACGTCGAACTTGCCGGCCAATCCCACTCGGTCCAGCAGTTCGTAGGCGAGCTTGTGCGCCTGAGGTCCGCGAACGCCCTTCAGGTCGAGCATAAGCTCAATATTCTCCCCTGCAGTCAGGGTAGGAAAGAGATTGAAGCCCTGGAACACGAAGCCGATGTGATCCAAGCGAACGCGAGGTAGCTCATTTTCGCGAAGGTGGCCGACTTCCTGGCCGGCGATTCGAATGCTTCCGGAAGAGGCTTGAAGAATGCAGCCCATGATCGACAGTAGCGTGGTCTTGCCGCTACCTGAGGGTCCCACTAACATCACTATCTCGCCGGAGTGAATTTCCAGGTCCACGCCACCCAGGGCGGCAACGCTGGCACCGCCCTCCGCGTAAGTCTTGGTCACGTCTCGTACTATGATTGCAGCCTTCATCGCGTCTCCTAATGCGGGTCTTATCCTTTGAAAACCATCGCAGGATCAAGCCGAGTCACCTTGTTAATGGAAACCAGCGCTGCTCCGGCACACATGAACAGCGTCAGCAGGAATATCGAGATTGCCATCCACCCATTCATCAGGATGGGCGCCCCGGCGGGCTGAGCGAAACGCACTACGAAGCCGCTGATGATCATCCCCAGCGCGTATCCTATTACCCCGCCGACCGCCGCCTGTATCAGGATCACTTTGTATACATAACTGTTCGGTGCACCCATCGCCTTTAGCGTGCCGAATTCCTTCAAGTGATCCATAGTGGTGGCGTAGATGGTCTGTGCCACCACCACGAATCCCACGATCAATCCCAGCACCGCCGCCAGCAGAATGGCGATGCCGGCGCCAGTAGTCAACGTCCAATACCTCTGCGTGGTTCGGCTGAACTCCGCGCTGGTGAGTACGTCTACATCCTTCACCCGGGCCAATATGTTTGTGCGGACTTCGTCCACATTGGCGCCGGGCTCGGTCTTGACCAGTATGTAGGTAGTCTGGTCGTCCCGCAGCGGGGCGAAATCCTGGGCATGCCGGAAGCTGGTAAAGACATAGGGATCAGTAGTGAAAGCACGTATTCCACGGGTGAAGCCAACCACCCGCGCCCGGTGTCCGTTGATCTCGAACACCTCGCCAATCCGGCTCACCCCCAGTTTCTTCTTGTAGACCTCGTCCACCATGACGCCATCAGGGGTCTTCAAATCTCGGATGCTTCCCTCCACCACATTCCAAGGGCCACCCAGATCGGCATCCGGATTAAAGCCCACGACCTGAACTGTCTCCTGAGCGCCGTCGAGCCGGTTCCATCGCGTCCAGCTATTGATGAACTTCTCTGCATCGGCAACGCCGGACACGGCTTTCACCTGGTAAAGCTTGCGTTCGTTGAAAGGCGTTCCGAGCTCGAGGTAAGGCACGTGCTTGGAGGTCACCCAAAGGTCCGCGCCGGAGTGATCGATCAGGCACGATGTGGTTTGGGTAAAGCCCACGTACAATCCCAACTCGATAACAATCAGAACTACGGCGAACACGATCCCGGTCAGGGTCACGGTCAATCGTACCTTGTCGTGAAGCAGGTTACGTTGCGCTAAGGAAATCATAACCAGGCAATCTCCTGCAGAGAGGTGCGCCTCAGGATGTTTAATGCGAGGCCATCTGGGCTCTTTCTGTCTGTCATGGAAGCATCATGCGGGACTTGACGCCGAAGCGCATCACGAGATCTAGCGTTTTTTCGATACCACGGTCTGGTACTCACCGGCATACCCCTTGTCAGGAGTACCTCTACTACCACGACCGGCGTGAGGGATAATTTGCTCACGGTCAGTCAGTAAAGATGGATGGAATGAAAATCTAAAGATGTAAAGATGACGGAACGGTTAGCCGACAGATTATGGCTTAGGCGCGGCGGGCGGCCGGGGGATGATGACTTTGCGCAGTCCAAAGAAGCGGGCATCCAGCGAAAAAGCCCCGGGACCCAGGAGAGCAGAAGCCACGGCCACAATGGTCGCAGCGAGAGTCAGCGGGCTGCATACGTACTGGTTCGTTCATCGTCCTCGCTCACTCTCTGCTCGGAGGAACATCAGCCGCGGTTTTTGCTGGTGACGACCTGGTCAGCCGCTTCCACCAGCCCTGCGAAGACACAGTTTCGAAGGCTACTTTGCCGGGCACCGACAGCTCCACCTCGGTCCCTGCACCGGCACGGGACAGGACTGCGAACCTGGCGCCGATTCTCTCCGCTCGCTCCCGCATGTTCGATAGACCCCAGTGTCCTTCGCGTCCGGTCCGGAGCACCTTTGGATCGACACCACAGCCATTGTCGCGCACCATGACGCGCAGGCTTCGCGCAGCATACTTGATTTCAACTTCAATCCGGCCCGCCTCGGAATGGCGAAATGCGTTGATCACGGCTTCACGGGCAATGCGGTAAACCTCCTCGCGAATGAGCGGATGTAGCGCAATAGGCTTTCCCTCTACGACAACTCGGAAATCAACCTGTTCCTGGAGGGAAAACTCTTCGCGAATTCCGGAAAGCTTTTCTTCCAAACCATCGCACGCAGGATGCGGCGAGCGCAGGCTGCGGATCGCGTTTCGGCCCTCCTCACTAACCTGCTTCATCAGATCGAGAACGTGCTGCACCAGAGGTTTCGCCAGCGAGTCGGCAGGCAAACGGTCATTGGCGACATCCAGTTGCATGTACGCACTGAGAAATCCCTGCAGCAGGGTGTCGTGCAGGTCTCGGGCAATCCGCTCCCGCTCCTCGAGACGCTCTTCCAGCTTGGCTTGCATGTAACCCGCCACTTGCCGGAGGCGGAGCTCGTGCAGTTGTAACTCCCGTTCCCGTTGCGCGGCTTCGGCGCACACGAGGTCCTCAAAAGCCCGGGCGTTTGCAATGGCAACCGCCGCCTGGTCGGCGAACATTTTCAGCCACGCGAAGTCCTGCTCGTAGAGAGGTTCGCGAGTAAAGACACCTAAAACGCCAAGGATCTTGCCTCTGTGAACCAGGGCATGGCCTGCAAATCCACGAATCTGCTCTAGCGCGGCCCAATCCTGACGTATGAACCATTCGCTTTTTGGAGCCAAATCGCCGACAAGAACCGATTGTCCAGTGTTGCCGATCCGCCCAACCTTGCCGTGCCCCAGTGGTATTCGGCGAAAATGGCCCTGAAGAAATGACCAGTCCTCGCCAGCGGAATGGAGCGGAGATCCAGCACTAGCTGCCAAGTGAAGACATTGCACCTGATCAGGGCATTGGGCACGGAGGAAACAGGAATCACACAGATCGCCAGGAGAAAGAAGCCAAATCCGCGCTAGCGCAACTCCAAGCTGACGGGCGAGACCCCGGACGACAGTGGCCAGAACGTCGTCCGTACGGTGCTCGCCAGCTACCGTTGCGGCAAGTGACAGCAATGGTTCGGCCTGCACAGAAATGTCCCAGGATACGAGTTGATTCTACATCAAGCGCAATTGTGTCCGCTGCCCTAACCTACACCGTGGTTTATGATTTCGGTGGTGAAGGCAGTACCTCTGGCCTCGTTCTGGACAGCGCCGGCGATCTCTAGGGCACCAACTCTTTGGGGTTTTGGAAGCGGTAACGTGTTCAAGCTAACACGCTCAGGCGACGGCACGTGGACCTACGCCTCGCTGTATACCATTACCGGAGGCGACGACGGGGCCAGTCCGACGGCTACCCCCTCCTCATGGGCTTCGAATTGAGCTGCTAAACTTGGTTGCAACTCGTATGCTGCGCCCTCCGGGACCAAAGCCTCACTTTCTGATCGGTAACATCCCCCTCGCGGGTCGGGCACCGCTGGATACCTTCAGAAGGTGGGCTGACCAGTATGGCGACATTTTTTACTACCGCTCCGCATGGCGCCACGTTTATTTTCTGAATCGGCCCGATCTGATCGAGTACGTGCTGGTGCGGAATCCGCAGAACTTTCTGAAAGATCCTTACGTGCGGAAAAGCCGCTGGTTGCTGGGCGACGGGTTGTTCACCGCTGAAGGGGACGCCTGGAAACGGCAGCGCCGGCTCATTCAACCGGCCTTTTCACGCGATCGCATCTCCGCTTACAGCAACTGCATGACCGACTCCGCTGAGCAGGCGCTCGCTTCATGGAAGGGTGGCACGGTGACGGATATCCATCAGGAAATGATGAGCCTCACTCTGCGCGTAGTCATGCGAGCGCTTTTCGAGATAGAGTCGATAGAAACAGACAAGATTGCGCGGTCTCTCAACACTGTGCTGGTAAACAGCACCGGCTGGAGATTGCTCCTGCCCCACTTTTTCCAGTACCTTCCATTATCCGGAATGCGGGACGTGCGTCGTGCTGTGGACGAGATGAACGCCGCCGTGTACGAGATCATCCATCAGCGCCGGAGCAGTGACCAAGGGACATCGCGCGACTTGCTCTCTATCCTCATGCAAGCTCGTGATGAGGATGGCAGCTGGATGACGGACGAGCAACTGCGAGACGAGGTGATGACCTTCCTGCTGGCGGGTCACGAGACGACCGCGCTGGCGCTTTCATACGCGTTATATTTGCTGTCCCAGAATGCCGGAGCGCAAGAAAAGCTTCGGCACGAAGTGGACCGCGTGCTGGCAGGCAGGTTGCCAAGCGTTTCCGAGATCCCGTCGCTTACCTTCCTGGAAAACGTCATCAAGGAAACGATGCGGTTATATCCTCCGGCCTGGACCATGGCCCGTACGGCGATCGCCGCCTTCGAATTGGAAGGATACTGGATTCCTGCTCGAGCCAACGTTGTGATGAGCCAGTGGATCATGCATCGAGACCCAAGGTTTTTCCCCGAGCCGGAGAAGTTTGATCCTGACCGTTGGAGCACCAGCGCCTGTCAGAAGCTGCCCCGGTTCGCCTATTTTCCTTTTGGTGGCGGTCAGAGGCTGTGCATCGGGGCATCGTTCGCAACGACTGAAGCCGCCCTGATCCTCGCAAATATAGCTCGCATGTATCAGCTCGTGTCGGTGGACGAAGCGCCGGTGCTACCCGTTCCTAGCCTTACGCTGCGACCGCGGGACCCCATCCGCATACGCCTGGAGGCGAGGTGATAGCGACTGGTTGGACGCACGCAGTCCACCTAATCGTGCCGCTTGCTATTCATTCGCGATCACGTTACTGCCCTGGCGGTTGGCGTACTGTCGGCAAATTTGACCAAGTGATTTGAATCGCTTGCGCCGAACAAGCGACAAATTGTCTCATGTCACCTGTGAACAGCCGAGCTGAGGTCCTGAACTGCGCGGCCAGTGCCGGTTCTGAGCCATGCTTGAATTTCCTTACTGGCGTAGTCGTATCCGATCTGGGCGATTTCTGCCGCCGCATGAAAGTCGCTGCGCATGAACTGCAGCAACGGGGGCCGCAGGTAGAGATCAGCGAAGCGCACAATCGTCTGTTTATGCAACAAGCCGCCACATTCGATGGTTCGCAAGAGCACAAGCATGAGATGAGGGACCTGAGCCCGCTTCCTGGCGAACGGGCTGATGTAGCTCTTCACGACCTTCCAGCCGTCCACGTGGCTGCCATAGTCTTCGACCAGGCTCAGTTCGTGCGGCGGTGAAGCATCAACCCCGATCACGATGCCACCGTTGACAAACGACTTCATCACGTCGACCGGCACATTATTCAGGACTCCACCGTCCACGTGCAGTTCTCCGTCGTATACAACCGGCGGGAAAATGACAGGCCCGCGAGCAGAGGCGAGGACTGCTTTGGCAAGGGAACCGAGCCGATGCACGGCTGCCTCCGCGCGATTGAGATTCGCTGAGACGCAGAAGTAAGGCAAGAACAGATCTTCGATTCGACGCTCGCCGAATACGGACGAGATGAAACCAGCGAACTTCTTCCCTGTCTTAAACGCAATGAAAGGGAGTGTCAGATCATTGAACAAGTTCTCGCAGCCGGCGCGGGTTTCGGCCAGAATGCGGTCCTCGCTCCAGCCTTGGTCCCACATTGCGCCGACGATACTGCCCATGCTGGCGCCGCCAATCGCGTCAATGGGAATGCCGAGTTCTCGCATGGCGCGAATCACGCCCAGGTGTGCCAGTCCGCGGGCAAATCCACCGCCCAACGTAAGCCCAACGGCTCTTCCAGTCAGAAAACGAACCAGGCGGTCGTAATCCGCGGGGTGGTCGAGCCGCACGTGATGATGACCCTCCAACTGGCGATTAGCGATCCATGCTGCCGTGCCGGAAGGCTCTGTCGACTTCTGCAGCAAGGCAAGCCTTGGGCGCTGCTCGGGAAGCACAAGGCGCTCCAATTCGGAGCGCGCACCGCTGCCTGACGCATCGCCTACGATTAGGACGCGGTCAGCCTGGCGAATACAGCGTCGACTCCATTCGCTGGGATCCGGATCGAGCTGATAAATGACATAGTCATGTTCCAGTTCCTGTTTTTGGAGCCACTCGACCAGAGTGACGTGCCCGCCATGATCCACCTTAAGCTGGGCCGCGCCTTCTTTTCCCAGCAGCCGCTCAACCGAAGTACTTGAAAGCAGCAGGGTCTTGCCGATACGTGCAAAGCCGGCCGTGAGCTGAACCGTGAAGGGGTCGAGCGGTACGTTGCGGTCGGCAGGAATCAGCGCGATAGTCGAGAGTACCGGCCGACGCGGCAGGCCTTCGCTCATGTTTTGCAACTTCGTCACCAGGCTACCCGTGACGATTTGCGAGATCGCAAGTGGATACTTCGCTAGAAGACGCTCATAGGCGGCGCGACAGAGCAAAGCTACGTTACTGTCACGAATGGCGGTAACCGTCGCGCTGCGTAGCTGACCGGTCACTAACGCCATCTCGCCGACGGTTTCACCACGTCCAACTTCTGCCTGGTATTCTTCGCCTTGTAAATTGGCAGCGGACACACGCAGGCGGCCATCCACAACAACGGCGAGGGTATCGCCCGGGTCTCCCTCGTGATACAGCACTTGTCCGCTCGCCAGAGTCACAAGCTTAAGCTCGGATTCCAGATCGCGCAGGACCGCGGGCTCTAGCGCCGCAAAGAGCTCGTTCCGGTGCAGGGCAAATGCAAGCCGCACCTTGTAAAGACGCTCCAGCATGATCGCCGATAGCTGCCGGGCCGCGTCCGGGAGAGATTCCGCCCAACCTTCGAATCGACCCCGTGATAGTCTCGCCACACGAACCGGTTCGATGGCGCTGACCGTCGCCGAGCGAGGCTCGCCGGTTAATAGTGACAGCTCTCCTATCATCTCCCCGGAACCGAGACGCGCCAGGAACCTATTCTGAGCATTCACGTCAACGGTTCCGTACAGAACGAGATACAGGCTGTCTCCAGGATCGCCCTCGCGCATGAGGACGTCGCCAGGGTTGAAATTCAGGATTTCCATTTCTTGTGCAAGGTTCGACAGGCTCGCATTCTGGTCATCAGTGAACCCGAGCGACAAGAGGACCTGCTTCAACGAATCAGGCGCGGCGGAGGCCATGTATCACCTACTTACGAGATTTGCGGGGCCAAAGTCCGCAAGATAGGCACACGGCAGGGGTCTTGTGCTCGCCTGCCGCAGAACCGGTTCTTGTTCACAAGTGAATGATTCCACGCTTGATGCCAATGGCAACCGCCTGGGCCCGATCGCTGGCTCCCAGCTTCTCCATAATGTGCCTGATATGAACTTTGACGGCTTCTTCGGAAATCAGCAATCGTTCGGCAGTCTTCTTGTTACGACTTCCGGCTGCCACCTGCTGCAACACCTCGACCTCGCGTGCGGTAAGGGCTTCGTCACTGTAGTGTTCCGCCAGATGTGCCGCGATGGCCGATGGGATACTCTTCTTCCCCGCGTATACCCGCCGAATGGACTCAACCAGATCTCTCGGCGGCATACTCTTCAGCATGTACCCTCGGGCTCCTGATGCCAGCGCACGCTGAATCTCGACTGTGCCTTCGGATGTTGTGACCATCAGAATTCGCGCGTTGGGAAACTCCTTCCGGATCGCGATCAGCGCATCGATGCCATTCATATCCGGCAGTCTGACATCCATGAGGGTAACGTCGGGGTGAACCACTCGAAATCGTTCCAACGCTTCTTCCCCACTGGATGCTTCACTCACGACGCGCATATCTGGCTGGTTGTTTATCAGAGTCGCAATTCCTTCACGCAAAAGTGGATGATCGTCCACACTGAGAACCCTGATGCGGTCGCCGTGCACGTTCCCGGCGGGCTCAGGATCCGAACTGGTTGCTTTGGGGGAATGCGACACCGGGAGAACGGCAGGCGCCGAACTGAGCCGCGATGGCGCATGGGGATTTCCAGCGGTCTCGCTGTACAGATTGAATACGTGTAACCACAAACCATGCTTCACTTCAGCTCGGCCCAGATCGTGCAGGCACTCCCGCCATATACTCACCTCTCCCAGGATGTCAGCCACAGCCTTCGATACCAGGATGTGCCCAGCATCGGCTAGTTCCATAACGCGTTGGGCCAGGTTGATTCCCCCACCCGTGACATTGCGGTTGGCATTGATGTCGGCGATGCGGTACACCGGCCCGGTGTGGATGCCCATTCGTACTTGAAACGCGCTTTCCTTCCGGAAGCACGTAGCCAGATCCAAGGCGCAACGGGCTGGAGCCTCGGCATCGCGAAAGAAAACCAAGGCCGCTCCATCGCCTGTGGGTAGCACAATCAACTGTTCATTGTCTCGGGAGCGAACGTAATCGCTGGTGCAAGAAATGGCGTCCTGCAAGATGCGGACGGCCAGGCGCTGGCGGTCTGCCGGAAATGTGGAATACGCCACAGTATCGATAAATAACACGTGTGCGATTTCGAGAATCGGATCGTGCATACGATCGACTTTCATCCCAGGCGGGACCGATCATCATTCGGATCGACTTCGGAGGATCCGGCCAGCTCTTGTCTGGACCTCGGCGGGTCCCTGATTGGACGTTATGGTGCTTTCAAGGTAGTCTCCGTCGCTTTTGTGAACAATGGCTCCTAAGTGGCAATTGTGTCAAGAGGCATCGTCAAAGCACGTCCCACTCCGTCGTATCTGCCGCAACATGTCTACAATCCTCGCGCGATATGCTGTTAAAGCCGGAAAGAAGCCGGCGACCAGCCCCAACACGAGCGCGATACCGATGCCAATCGCCGTGATCTGCGGCGACAGTCTGAAGTTGGGGAAGCCGGCAATGACGGTAACGCCGGGAATGGCAGCAACCTCCGCCTTGTAATTTAGCGGCAAGATGTATGCGAGGCTGACGTAGTGTCGAGTTATGAGCCGCTTCGAGTTGCCGCTGTGCGGGGCCGAAGTTCACAGCCTCGATGACCGTCTGAAGCGTGCAGAACAGGAAAATGCATACCGACGTCGCCAGCACTGTGCTGAGCATGCGGATCCAATTCTTCCGCAGGTGCTTGAGCATCAGAGGTCCAAACTTCATATCACGCCGTCAACACGCGCACCGGCGTGATGAATGTACCTGATGTGGTTGTCAGCCCCGATGCCCAAAGCTAGACAATTTCGCTTGCGGCAGGGTACGGACAGCGAGACGCCGCGAGGGACAGCTATTCCCGGTGAGACCATAAATGTTTGCGATCAGCTTGGCCTTCGTCCAGTAGTACTTCACCGTATGGTAAGACATGATGGCAATTGCCACGGGCGGGCACTGGACCGCCATCCTCAAAACCAGAGTCACAAACCATTTCTGGCAATAGCTCGTGAACCTGCGAATGCTGTGCCGACTGGGAGTGCGGACGGCGCTGCTATGGGCGGCGGAAAATAACTGCATTGAGACGATCAAGACCGTCAGGCTGACCACGGCTGTAACTGCGCGTATCTTTTGCATTGGATCCTCCGTCGAAAAATCGTGCCTTTTGCAAATGCCGTGGTATTGAATTCCCAGATCTTGCTGATCCGATTCGGCCTTGCATGCGTGTACTATGCGGTGTTTACCCCGGCCTTCACATCACTAGATAAGAGGCTTTTTCGCTAACGCTGACCGGCGACAACTACCTACTGCGGTGGAGGACTAAGCGGCTACTACTATGCAGGTATTCAGTGAGGATTAAAGGTGCTGGGAGACCCACTCAGCCACCGAGCCTCAAAGCAGGCAGACGGCAGCATTTTGAATCTCCTTCCAGGATCGTGATTCTCTATGAGTGAGTGATCATGAATTGCTCGGAACTTAGCGACGGCGTCCCCCGCCGCCTCCACCGGAATGATGTTCGGCCGGCGCGTGCTGCTCCCTGGCCATCCGCTGTGGCGGGCGATTCGCCGCCATGCTGCTGCGGCCGCGATTGCTCTCAGCACGGCTATCAGCTCCATCTCCGCTGAAGCCGGAGTGGTTCTGCGCAGAAAATGATTGACTGTCACGGTTGTTCGGTTGGGCCGGGTGCTGCACTCCATTGCTGCCGCTGTTGGGTTTCGCTCCCAAACCAGCCTGCGTCTGGCCGGCGTTGGGATTCTGCACGCCGCCGTTGCCGCCAATCAATCCGTGGTTGCCGTTGTTGCCACCGTTTGGCTGATCAGCCGGATTGGTGCCAGGTTTGTCTTCGTGCCAGCCGCCATCGGGACCGTAATATCCGTTCGGATGGTCTGCGCCGTTCGGTCCGTAGTGCGTGTCCTCGCCCGGCTTACAGCCAGCGACGGGATGATACGTGCCGTTGGCGCCGTAGTACGCGGTGTTTTCTGATCCCGTTGCTCCGCCCGCATGGTTGACGGGTCCAGGGTGCCAGCCGCCATCAGGGCCGTAGTAGCCATTGGGATGGTAGGCGCCGTTCGGGCCATAGTGCGTGTCCGTGCCCGGATGGTAGTTCGCGTCAGGATGGAACGTGCCGTTGTTGGCGTAGTAGGCGTGATTCTGCGAGCCGGCTGCTCCGTTGGCCCAGGGACGATAGCCGTTGTAGTTGTTGTTGTTCCAGGTGTGATTGTTGATGTAGGTGTTGTTGTTGTAGATGATGGTCGAGCCGCCACCACCGCCCCAATTCACGTTCCAGGCGTGCCAGCCCCAGCCGAAACCGCCGCCCCACCCGCCGCCGGCAAACACCGCGCCCACGGTGATGCCGTTACCGAAGTAGAGACCAACCGAAGCAACAGGCAGCGGCGGCGCCACATACCACGGCACCACCACGGGCGCGCCGTAGACGATCGCGGGATTGTACTGCGGCACATAGACGACCTGCGGATTGGCCGGCTGAATCACGACGGTGTTCGGCGCCGGCTGGGTGACCGTGATCTGAGAGTTGGACTGGAGCGTCCCCGCGGCTTGCGCCCTGGCGCGCATGGCTTGCACGGCGGCCATCACATCCGCCTGCTGATTCGCGAATGCCTGCCCCAGGCTCGACGTCCACGAGAGGTTATGCGCCAGGTTGTCCAGCACCGAAGGAAACTGCGTCAGCGCCTTGACGCTCGGGTCCCACGGCTGCTGGTCCACGGCCTGCGTGAGCGCGGTGCCGGTGAGGTTCTTGTTCTGCGCGAGCCAGTCATCGGCATACGCGACCTGCTGCGGATTCTCCGACGCCGCAAGCAACTGCGCCACCAGCGAGTCGGGATACAGCGCGATGGGCGCAACCAGCGAGTCCAGCTGGCTAGCCGAAAGCGTCGCGGGCGTCGGGCCCGCGCTGACCTGCGGCGTGGAATACGACGCAGGTTGAGCTACGGGTGCCGGCGCGGATGCCGGCGGTGTCGAGGGTGCTAGTTCGGGCTGCGAAGCATAGACGACTCCAGTCGCCGGTGGAGCTGCTACTGAGGTCGTGGAGGGACGCACCGCCTGCCACGGAGCATGCTTGCCGTGGATCCCATACTCGCCCGTCATGTTGTCACCAAATATCTGTCCGTGGAAGTTGAGAACCGTCCGGGTTACCGTACTGAATCGGATATGGTGTCCATTCACCTCTCCAGTGATCGGCCCTGCCTGATCGGGACCTTCGAAGTATCCGGTGATCCGGTTGCCATATTGTGTGATCTGAATGTGCTTTACGACCGTCTCACCGTTCTCGACGTTGGTGGAGTAGATCGTCCAATCGCCCTGAATGTTGTCTGGCGGCTGCTGGGCCAACAGGGGTGTTGTGCCAAACATCAGCGCCAGGAGAGCAATGCCAACCAGGGTTGCAATCGCTTTGTTCCTTTTCGTGACGTTCTCCATGAGTTGTGCGCCACGCGTTAGTGGTGATCGGTCTCCGTTCAGCAAATCGGTTTGGCTATCCACCGGCTGCGTGCTTATCGCTTTCATGGTGATACTATGCGGCCTTGGCGTGCGAACGCACATCACGGGATAGGTGGCTTTTTTGCTAACGCGGCTGGGTATGTTCGCAGATACTACTATGAGGTAAGTCAGACGCCCCTTGTCACGATTGGAAGCTGTGCGCCGAATGCGCAGCAAGGCAAGTCGGAGGGACAAGCTGTAGTGGGGGCGTGGCTGCCGGAGGCTTCAGTGCGCTAGATTCTTTCGGTTAATTCGAAAGCACCCACTTATACTTAACCTACAAGGCCTAAAGCGCTGGGCTCAGGTGGCCGATCCGCCGCCTGAGCCCGAATGTGAGCGCAATCCTTCACTACCTTCTATTGAATGCAGGCAGGAGACACGGTGGTGAATTTATTGAACTGCCAGCTATTGTGGGTGCAGTCCCCGTTCAGGTCGACCGCGTCGTCACCCTCGTCATTGCTCCCGCTCACGTAGGTAACAACGTTGAAATCATCCCCCTGGCCGATGGTGACTCCCACACCTAGGTTGAATTCCAGAGCCCCGCCGAAAAACACGTTGTTCTGGCTGCCGCCGTCGTTACTTGTTCCGATGTGGATTGGTGCCGGGCCAAGCCCAGTGCCGCCGGGATTGCCGGGCGCATCGAAGCGTTGGAGAGGCCCCCGACCCGGTCCTGCGGGACTGGATTCTCCCACGTAGATTCCGCCCCCCTGGTTACCCGCGATAGTAAAGTCAAAAAACTGGTTTCCACTCGAAGAATGCACCCACACCCCATACTTTCCATTCGATGTCAGAGCAGGGGAGCCTTGCACGATGACCCCCGAGGCACCTGACAGTTCCAGGCCAGCCCCGCCATTATTCTCACTGATCAACCCATCAATCAGCACCGTCGAAGCGTTGCTAATCAAGATTCCTTGGGCGGCGTTATTCTGCACGGTGAATGGCAATTCACTGTTGCCGGCCCTGCCCGAAATGGTGACTCCAGAACCTGCGACCTTGATGCCGATGCCGAAGCCTTGGACAGTTACATTGCCAAGGAACACCTGCACACCCTTGGCGCTGTTCAGAACGCTGATTCCTGCAGCTGAGACATCGTCGGTTCCAGGACCAGTCAAGTTGGCTCCAAGATCCAGATTGACGCTAGGTACGGCGATCTGTATGCAATCCACGGTCCTGGAAGTGCTTTGAAGATCCTGTCGGACTACATAGTAACCCGGTGTTTTGATGACCGTGCCACAGCTAGTAATGTTGGTTGGTGGGGTCGTCTCCAAGGCCGCCGCGAACGTGCAAGCTGCGGCCACTGTCAGCCCCATAACTAACAGATACTTCGTCGGACCCGATCTGAAGACTAGAGCCAGTTTGCGAAGTGTGTTCATGTTATTTCATCCCTTCCTTTCTCTTAATCTTGAGTCTCCGGAACTCGTCATTGTTCCCTTAGAGGATCACCGCGTATCTCATCTGTCATAAGAAGGACCTGCACGAGCAACAAAACTGCCACAGTGAGACCTTCCATTCGGCGGAATTCAAGAACCCAGATTCACCTTGCCGGCAATGATTCAGACACGCTCATCAGCACGGTGAACGATCTGTCATCCGCTTGAAAATGACTTACGGGATTTTCGCTACTGAGAAATAAAGTTCACCCTCCAAACTGAAGTACTCTGTCCAGGTTCCGACGGCAAAACTTCCATTAGTCGCTACCGCGGGATATGTGCCCGTATCACTGATTTTGTCGAAAACCGACCAATCGATCACGCTCGGGTTCGAGAAGCTCAACGTCCCGGTTCTTGCGTAAATTGCCCCAGATCCGCTGAGTGCCGCCACAAGTCCGCTGTCCGTAAGCGCCACCGCAGGTCGCTGTCCGTTGTTGTCGTACCGCTTTGACGGCCGAAAATCGATGACGCCTCCGCTCAGGACAACTCCGCGGTGATAGTGCAAGAAGGCTTCTCCCGTTACCTGATGCACCTCCACCACTTCGTTGCGGTTGTTGAGCGCTATATCTGGATTAATTCCATCATCGTAGTGCTGTCCGTAGTTGCCGGAGTCCCACACGATGTTAAAGTTACCCGTTGCTGGATCAGCAAGGTGCCCGACCCGGTAATAGAGGCCCTTGCCGCCGCTGCCCGATTCATGCACTTCCACGATCACCCCGTTGTCATTCACCACAGTCGAACTGTGAAATCCTGAATCAAACCTTTGCTCGTAAGTCAACCATGTTATGGACTGGTTAACGTCCCCCTTGGGGTCAATCTTCCCCACCATGTACTTCAGGTTAGAATTGGTTTTGTACGCGTAAGTCGACCAGACGTAGAGAACGTAGCCTTCGCGGGTGATTGCCACGTTAGGCCAGGTTCCTGAACCGGGTAAGCTTTGGCTTCTTCCCCAGGTCACAGTGTTTCCCTCTACCCTGCCCACGCGGTACCAGAGGGTAAGACCGCCATACACGTGGGTTCGGTGAAATTCCAAAACCAGTCCCGAAGGATGCGTGGCGATGGCGGTATCTTGTCCCGTGTCATATGACTGAGCGGGGCTCCATTGCAGTTGTGCGGCGGCTTGGGTTGCGCTGAGAGCCAAACCAAGCAAGGCCAAGCCGAGGTATGGGACTAATTTCGTTTTCATGATGTTCTCCTTTTTTCGCTGGACTTCGGTTCAGCCATGTCGCTGAATACACGCTTCCGTTCTCGCCTTTTCTCGGCTGCGTGCTTATCGCTTTCATGCTGGTACTATGCGGCCTTGGCATGCGAACGCACATCACGGGATAAGTGGCTTTTTTGCTAACGCGGCCGGGGATGTTCGCAGATACCACTATGGGGTAAGTCCGACGCTACTCTGGTTGGGGAATCACCGCCGTAAAGCGAGGCGGACCAAAATGGAACGGCAGTGACGACTCGCCCGCGCGAGAATTGAGCTACCCGCCTATACTTAACGTAGAGACCCAAAAGCTTTGTCCTAAGCGATGAGCGGCGGCTCAGCACGCGGCCGCTAATGGCTGGAATGATGTGAGCACAATGCCGGTGCCGGGTTGGGGAAAAGGCGCACTACATCTGCTCCTGCGGGCCTTTGAATTCTGGCTGGCCCTTGCGCTGCTCTGTGCTGCAGCGGGCGCGCTTAATCCCAGCCGCCAAATCTCACAATACGCGCACACCGCCTGGCGTATTCAGGATGGAGACTTCAGCGGGACCCCTCACGCAATTACTCAGACTAAGGACGGATATCTCTGGATCGGCACAGAAACTGGTCTGGTGCGCTTCGATGGTGTTCGCTTTGTACCCTGGGTAGCACCCGCCGGCAAACATCTTCCCAGTCGCAAGATCTCCTCACTTTTGGGCGCCAATGACGGCAGCCTCTGGATCGGAACCTTTCGCGGCCTGGCCCATTGGAAGGACGGTAGTCTCTCGACTATCCCGACGTCGCAGGCTTCATCGAGTCGATTCTGCAGGATCCACAAGGCACGGTCTGGATCGTTCGGTCCGGAGTGCAAGATCAGAAAGGCGGGCTGTGCAGGATCGCCGATTCAGGCGCAGTGCGCTGCTACGGTCCGTCGGATGGAATTCCCTTCGCGTACGCTCAGGCAATCGCCCGCGATCCATCGGGTAATCTATGGGTCGGCAGCTCGACTGGCATCTGTCAATGGAATCCTGTCTCCGAGAAAGCCCAGGCTTATCTTCCCAAGGAATTGGAACGAGCTAAAGGCCTCCAAGGAGTAAGTGCCATAGTCGCCGAACCGAGCGGGGCGCTCTGGGTTGGCACCGCATGGACAGGAAGGGGACTGGGACTGCAACGATTCGAACGGGGAGGATGGAAAGATTTCGCGGTGCCCGGTTTCGACGGCGCCAGCACAAAAGTCAGCGCCTTACTAATCGATCGTGATGGGGGACTTTGGGTTGGAACCGATAATAACCAACTGTTCCGGATTTATAAGGATAAGGTAGATCGCTTTGGCAGCTCCGATGGCCTCTCCAGTGATGACGTCAACGGCTTCTATCAGGATCGAGAGGGCGACGTGTGGGTTGTTACGACAAACGGTATCGACCGCTTTCGCGATATGCCTGTGGCGACCTTTTCCAGACGGGAAGGACCTGACCTCCGAGGGGACCCAGTCTGTTCTCGCCGCACACGACGGAACGGTATGGATTGCGAACAGGCAAGCTCTAGATTCCTGGCGGCAAGGTCAATTGTCCGCGATATCCGAAGGGAAGGGATTGCCAGGGCATCTCGTCACGTCGCTATTTCAAGATCATTCCGACCGGCTGTGGGTGGGCATCGACGGCGGTTTAACAGTCTATGACGGAGGCCAATTTCGACCCGTCAATAAGGCGAACGGTAAACCCCTGGGAGTTGTCGTAGCAATCACCGAAGAGACGAATCACGACATCTGGGTCGCGGTAACAACTCCGGCTCTTCTTCGCATTCACGATTTCACTGTCCAGGAAGAAATTGCTCCGCCGAGAGTTCGACGCGTGGAGACCCTGGCGCCTGACTCAGCCGGCGGCATCTGGTTGGGACTTGTAAACGGCGACCTGGCTCGATACCGTCAAGGCCAAATAGAAACGGCGATGACTGCTCGTTCTCCAACATCAGGTGCAATCAATAATCTGCTTGTCGATTCGGACGGTTCGGTGTGGAGTGCCACCGGAGACGAATTAATTCGCTGGAAGGCGGGCCGAACCGAGAGGCTGGGTTCCCGCAACGGTCTCCCCTGCGACCCTATCAACGCTGTCGTGGCCGATGACCGAGGTTCTTTGTGGCTAGATGCGGCATGTGGGTACATCGCGGTCGATCGCTCGGAACTGGAAACCTGGTCAAGGCAACCCGGCTACCAGCTCAAGACTCGAGTGCTGGATGCATTCGACGGAGCTCAGACGGGCGTAACGCACTTCCGCCCGACGGCTGCTCGCTCCATCGATGGCAAGCTCTGGTTCGCAAATCAGAATGTTGTGCAGGAAATCGATCCAGCTCATCTCCACCTCAACGCTGTGCCGCCTCCCGTGCACATTGAGCAGGTCATTGCCGACCACAAAGCCTACGAGAACACGGGAGAATTACGCCTCCCTCCCCTGACGCGGGACCTTGAAATTGACTACACCGCCCTGAGCTTGGCGGTTCCGCAAAAAGTCCGATTTCGCTACCAACTGGAAGGCCGCGATGCCGATTGGCAGGACCCACAGGGCAGGCGTCAAGCTTTCTACAGTGATCTTGCTCCGGGCGCCTATCGATTTCACGTTATCGCCAGCAACAACGACGGGGTATGGAATGAGACTGGTGCGACAATGGGCTTCACTGTTTTGCCGGCTTACTACCAAACCATATCGTTTCGACTGTTGTGTTGCGTCATCTTCGCGTTTCTGCTCTGGGCGCTTTACAGGCTTCGCCTCCGGCAGGTTGCGGCAGGCATGCAGGCGAGGCTGGAGGAACGTCTTGCGGAACGCGAACGGATTGCTCGCGACCTGCATGACACTCTTCTGCAAGGTTTTGTCAGCGCTTACATGCAACTGGACGTTGCCAACGACCGTCTGCCGCCGGATTCGCCGGCAAAGCCACTGGTGCAGCGCGTTCTGGATTTGATGAAGCAGGTAAGCGAAGAAGGACGAAATGCCATACGCAGCCTGCGCTCCTCTGGTTCTGACGGGAACGATCTTGATCAGGTGCTTTTGCGCGTCCAGGAGGAATTACCTGCCCAATCGCCAGTGGACTTCCGGTATGGAAGGCAAGCACAGACAGCTGTACCCAGTAATTCGCGAGGAAGCTTGCCGCATCGCCCGTGAGGCAATCATCAACGCATTCCGCCACGCGAACGCCACCAGCATTGAAGTTGAAATCGAGTACGGCATCCGCAGGCTGGGAATTACCGTACGCGACAACGGGTGCGGCATCGACTCGAAGGTGCTTCAAACCGGTCGCGAAGGACACTGGGGCCTTTCGAATATGCGGGAGCGAGCGGAGAAGATTGGCGCCAAGCTAGACGTTTTGAGCCGTCCCGGCGGTGGAACAGAGGTGCAACTCTACGTACCGGGCAAGGTAGCGTTCGTATCCTCGACGTCCAAGCCTTTC
Source organism: uncultured Acidobacteriaceae bacterium (assembly GCA_963821995.1). Lineage (GTDB taxonomy): Bacteria > Acidobacteriota > Terriglobia > Terriglobales > Acidobacteriaceae > Bog-257. Next base: position 898,040 of record CAWGFZ010000002.1, read on the forward strand.
GGGAGATGGCTGATCCGTTGGTTTGGCGCCAAGCCCAAAAACGATATTTCAGCGCCCAGGGAGTGAGGGAACCAGTGAGCGAGCAAACGCGTATTCGCGTCCTGACCGTAGATGATCATCCGCTGTTGCGGGAAGGAATCTCCACGCTTATCAATAGTCAACCCGACATGTGCATCGTGGGCGAGGCCTCCAGTGGAGCGGAGGCTTTGGAGCGGTTTCGCCAGCTTCGACCTGACATAACCCTGATGGATGTCAGGCTTCCAGATAAGAATGGCATCGACGCCATGATGTCCATTCGCAGTGAGTTCCCGAATGCCCGCGTCATCATGCTGACGACTTCCGAAGGTGACGTGGAAATCCAGCGGGCGCTTGCTGCAGGCGCGCAAGGCTACATCCTGAAGAGCATGCCACCCAAGGACTTGGTGGAAGCTGTCCGCACAGTCCACGCGGGGAAAAAACGCATTCCAGCTGCGATCGCGGCACACCTGGCCGAGCATTATGCCGACGAAGACCTCACCGCACGCGAGATTGAGGTCCTGCAGCAGATTTCCGGAGGCAATCGCAACCGCGATATTGCCGATCGATTGTTCATCTCCGAGGAGACCGTCAAGGTTCACATTAAACACATCATGGAGAAATTGGGAGCCAAGCGATCGGACGCAAGCAGTTGCCATTGCCCTTAAACGCGGTATCATTCATTTGTGATTTGCCTCGCTAAAGCGGATACCACAAAAGTGTTACAAGAAGATTCCAAGGCTTAGGGATTCTTTTTGCTTCCGGAGGCGATAGCCTTCTCAGAGACGGTTGACGCCGTCGGTTCTGAGGAGGGGACGTGTCAAGGTTGTATTCCGGATTTCCGGCTAGAGCCCCGGGCACTGGGTTGCTGCTGTTGCGAGTGGCGATTGGTGCGACTCTCGTCGCCCAAGCGGTGCCTTGTCTTTCCGGCGCGCAGGATCCAAGACTCACATATTGCCTGCTCGCGCTCGTAAGCGGCGCCTCTCTGATCGTCGGCTTCTTGACGCGGATAGTTGCCGCAATCGCCGCTACTCTGGTTGCGAGTGCCACACTTCTTTCTCTGACTTCGAGCTCGGTTGGTTCACTCCGCAGTCATCCGTTGGACCTCAATATGATTGTGGTTGCAGTCGCCATTGCGCTCCTGGGGCCCGGCGCAATCTCGCTGGACTCGGCGCTCTTTGGACGGCGCAAAGTCATTATTCCTCGTTCGTCGGTATCCTCCAGACCCTAACTCTATCAACCCGCCGTCATTTCTTGGCTAACTCCTTAGCTCACCTGATCGTGGTACCGTCGCATTTTACCTCTCGTGGTAGAACCGCACTTTCCTATTTCATTACCTGCCTATTTAGCCTGCCGTGGTAGCTAAAAAGCCTCTTATCTCGTGATGTGCATTCTGCTGTGTACTCGCATAGTAGCTCTAGCGGATGGGAGCGGTAGAAGCGGCTGTATGGACCCCAGTAAGTGCGTCGCGGGCCCAAGTCTTTTGCTTCCATTCGTAATTCTAAGAATTGAGGACGGTAAGGCAGATCATGAAAACCCAAGCAAAATACATCTCGCAGGTAAGTCGTCAACTAACAACAACCTTGAAGCATATCGCTTCGCTTACCTTGAAGCCCCCGGTGCTGGCTATGGCTCTGGTGATCTCGCTGCCAGCCGTGCTCTATGGGCAAGCAAGCCTGAGCCTTGCTCAACCTCCGAGCACGGTGGTAGCTACTGGATTCAATGCTCGGCAAATGGCAGCCGATGCCGCAGGAAACATCTACATACCCAATAACAACGGAGGGATAACGAAGATAACCCCTGGCGGAACGCAGTCTGTCATCGCCACTGGCCTCTCTCCCAACGGCATAGCGGTAGATGGATCCGGGAACGTTTATGCCACGACTAACGTTTCCCTCGTGAAGATTACGCCCTCCGGAGCGCAGACCACGCTTAGCAGCGAATTCACTAATCCTACGCAGGTGGCTGTGGATGGAAATGGCAATGTTTACGTCGCGGATGTCGGCGCTGGGCAGGTGGACGAGATTCCGGCCGCCGGAGGCTTTAGCGTCTTAGTTAGCAACTTCCCGTCCCCATCGGGAATCGCCGCGGACAAACAGGGCGATGTCTTCCTTACGCGTGCCAACAGCAATCAGGTGTATGAGGTCGAAAGTAACAATCTGAGGTCCATCGGAGTGAGCTTCAATGGTCCTACCAGCCTGGCAGTGGATGGAAATGGCAACCTCTTCATCGCGGACACGGGCAACAATCGCGTCGTAGAGGTTCAGGCGAAGGCTGGCCCGCAGTTTACCATTGATTCCGGACTGGCCTCGACTGCGATTGCGGCGGATGGAGCTGGCGATCTTTTCGTGTCAAACCCTACCACCAACCAACTGTTGAAGGGATCGACGATATCGGCGAACTTCGGCTCCGTTGACACCTGCAGCTCAAATTGCGGTGAAACTATAACCCTGACCTATGCCGTGACGGCGAGCGGTAACTTAGGCCAGATAAGAACACTGAACCAGGGTTCGAGCCAGACGAGCCTCGACTTCACCGTGACCGGCAGCACCTGCCCCGAGTCGCTGACGGCGGGTTCGACTTGCACCGTCAGCGTAAAATTCTCGCCCAAGTACCCTGGACTCCGTGCCGGCGTTCTCCAGATCACGAGACCCGATGGTACTTTGGCGGCGTCGACCATGTTGTATGGCGTCGGGCAAGGACCGCAGATTGCCTTTGACCCAGCCACTCCGGAGAATGTAGCCAGCCTCGGGTCGCCCAATGGCGTGGCGATGGACGCGGCCGGCGATCTATTCATCGTGAATACTCACGACTTGGTCGAGGTGCCCGCGAACTCCGGCGGCAGCCAGAATGTTCTGTACTCCGGTCTGTCGGAGGGGACAGCGGTAGCGGTGGATGGGGCGGGTAATCTCATCGTCGCCGACATGGGCAGCACGCAGGTGCTGAAGATCACTCCCAGCGGCTCCGCGAGCACCGTGGCCACAGGGGTTTGCCCATACGGTATTGCGGTGGATGGCGTGGGCAATGTGTTCATGCCGGACCTCTGCCACAACCAGGTGCTGGAGGTTTTGGCTGCTAGTGGCACCCAACTCTCTCTAGGATCGGGATTGAACGCTCCCTGGGGTATGGCCCTGGATTCTTCCGGCAACCTCTTCGTTGCGGATAGCGGGAACGCACGCTTGGTCAAAATCCCTACCAACGGCGACGCCCAGACCACCGTCGCTTCGGGGCTCGCTGATCCGTTGGCTGTCGCTGTCGATGCTGCAGGCAACCTGTTTATCACAGTGAGCGATGGTGTGGAGGAGATCCCGGCCGGCGGCGGGTCTCCGGTCACGTTGGACACAACCTCTTATCCAGGCGGCGTCGCTCTGGATGGCGCGGGCGATCTCTTCCTCGCGGATACTAACCACAACCAGGTGCTGGAGCTCCAACGCTCGCAGGCGCCGGCGCTGAATTTCCCCGCGACTCCGGTAAATCAAACCTCCAACCCGCTGTCGATCACAGCGGAGAATGTGGGTAATCAGCAATTGAACGCCCTCGAAGGCGGGTTTAGCATGCCGCCAAACTTCGAGCAGGTAGCAGGCTCCGGCACGCCCCCGGATTGCACCAGCACCTTCTCGCTGGCGCCGGGCACAAGCTGCAACCTGAGCATCAGCTTCGATCCTACCCGGACGGGTCTGATTCAAGGCACCGCTGAAGGGAAGGACAATTCACTGAATCGCAATCCGGCGACGCAGTTGATCACGCTCACTGGGACCGGTCAGTAGGAACGAACACGGTGGACCAAGGTTCCAAGTCCACCCATAACCGTGGCGCTGGTTGCTCGCGGCTAGCGCCACAATCTCTGCGATCGATCACCATTCCTCGCCTTCCGTTACGTCCTGGCGCATCCACGGGTGGCTTCTGTCTTACCCGGTAGTGGTATGTCCACGCATCCCCGGCAGCGTTAGTGAAAAAACCTGCTATCTCGTGATGTGGGTTCTGGCGTAATTGTCGCATAGTACCGCCATGGGAAGCGATAAGCACGCAGCCCGTAAGAACAGGGCAGTGAATTGCCGAACCGCGACGGCACGAAATGTACTGCGTGCGCGTTCAACCAACTAGGGGGAATGTCATGAAAAGGATGAAAGCGATGTTGAGCCGGGCGCAAGCTGTTGAATTTATGGATGAGCACGACGAATGTTTTAGCTGGCATCAATCGGCGACCAGTTTGCTTCTAAACAAAATAACCGAGAACTTGCGGTTAGCCAGTATGCGGGCCCTGTCACCAACACGGATTGCATTTCTTCTTTTCGCTTTTGGGGTGGCAACTCCGGTGCTTTCTCAAGGACAATCGCCAACGCTCCCATTGGCTGGCATCGTCAGCCGCATGGAGCAAGCGCAAGTCGAGTCGCGTCAACAGGACACGGCGTACGTGGTGACGCGTGAGTATCAGCTCTCTGCCTTGGGAAACCAGAACCCCAGTTCCAGTGTCGTAGCCCAGGTAAACTTCGTTCCGCCAGCGGCCAAGGACTATACCATTCTCAAATCAGAAGGCAGCAGCCGCGGCGAGAGCATTGTTCGCAAGGTGCTCGATCACGAGTCGCAAATGGCGACCCATGCCGAAGAGCACGAGGTTTCCACGCGGAATTATGACTTTGCGCTACTGGGCCATGAAACGATCGATGGCCATGATTGTTATGTTTTGCAGTTGATGCCGAAACGCGAGGCGACGGAGTTGATCCGCGGCAGAGCCTGGGTCGATGCGGCAGACTTCGCCATTCGGCGAATGCAAGGCTCTCCCGCCAAGGGCCCATCACTGTGGATCAAGAACCTGGCCGTCACCATTAATTACGGCGAAGTAGACGGCATTCGGGTAGCGACGTCCACCAAGTCAGTCGCCGATATTCGATTCGCCGGAACCCACGTGCTTACATCACGGGAACTCGACGTGCGGACATCCGCAGTGAGTGCCCGGAATCAGACTCCAGCTTTTGAAGCAAGCCAACGCTCCGGCGCTCGACACGCCGCAGCCGACACCGCCGTGTGGGTCGCGCGGTAGCCATGATCCCCTTTGGTCGGCGAACAGGGCTCTTTACTCTCGTTTCTTCCGTGGGCATGCCCGATCTCATAGAGGGATTCGGCTTGCACCTGGGCGGCATGCAACAGTCCGTCGGGGTCGGTGAACGACACCTTGCACAGGGCCATCGGCATGCTGCGGATTATATCCAAGATAGTTCACTTGACGAAGGGTTCGTGCTATGATTAGCGCGAAGCCGCAACGTCGGGTGTTGCCTGCAACAAGGCGTCTCGCGGCAAGGGAGCTGCGCATGACGATGGCGGTTGGCTTTGTGTGTAGAGATGGCCTTGTGATTGGTGCTGACCGCCAAGTAACCGGAACGAACTACACTTTTCCTGAGCGTAAATTGAGGTCGGCCAAATGGCAAAATGGGCACGCCATTTCAGCTTACTCAGGAAACCACGATACATTCCTGGATTTCTTTTCCGAATTAGGGGTTAGCCTTCCAGATGACGCCACTCTTACCCATAAAGATATTGCACGACTGCTTAAGGAGTGCGCTTCCAAGGTACTCGCCAAGAAAGAGCAGTTCTTTACGCTGTTCGGTTATTGGCTGGACGGAGAACGACCGCAATTACTGATGACAACCCCGTCTAGAGTACTGAACATTACACAATGCGAGGTAATCGGTTATGCAGATTCCCCATTGGCTCGGTCTCTACTTGGAAGATTCAAGGCAGTACCGGGGTTGGTCAGCGTCAATCAGGCGCGGTTCTATGCTGTACGCTTCATTTCGGAAGCAAAACAATACGACGGGCAGTATGTTGGAGACGGTATTGATGTCTTTTCCATAGACCAATCTGGAGACAACGAGGAAAGATGCGTCCGTGTTCTTGATGCTGGCCAGACCGTGCTCTGGGAGGAGCAGTTAAGAGTAATCACGTATTGGATGGACATACTGTTCAGGCAACTGACTGAGACAGAATACGACTTTAGCATCAACGAATTTAGTAACAAGTTGCCAGAATTCAGGAAGTGGGTAGAAAGTAAAGCCTTAGTTAGGCGGTACTAGGAGAAGTATGGAAAACCTTAATTGGGTAGAGGAGCGCCGCAAGTGTTCGGTTCACGCGATGTTTGAACGTTTGCGATTGGAGGTGAAGGACGATGTTGGCACTCGTCAGGAAGTGCGAGAAAAAGACAGCGAGTTTGGGTATGCCAATGGATTCTTCTTTAATTCGACTAGCAAATCATTCTCTGCGTCTCGCCAAGAGAGTGATGGTCTTAGGCGCACGGTTATATTTAGCGTTGAGGGGGACAGAATAGTTGCCTCTGATGAAAATGACAAAGAGATTGTAGGGGCTACTGTAACCCTTGATGATGAAATGGAATGCGTGTTTGTTGTACATGGGGAGCTAGTCAAAGACTGGCAATTCAGGAAAGCCGCTTTAGAATCACTATTCTTCGGCTAAGCGGCAGTCAATTGTTCAAAGGTCAACGGGTCGGCGGTAACCATATGGCGCAAGGTATCGATAAACAGATCGGAGCGATTTCTGCGGTCAAAGCGGAAGGTCATTTCGTCCAAGTAGGCTTGCAGATGCTTGGCGCTGATCTTGTGCCAGCTTCCCATGATGCCGCGCTTCAGCAAACTGAATGCGGACTCAACCGTGTTCGTGTGGATGTCCGTTCCAACTCGCACGTATTCTTTCGCGCTATGGTTAACGGTTTCATGCCGAGAGCCGTGGATGCCGGAATTAATCATAGCCTTAGGATAGGCACTATATTCATCGGTGACGAGAACATCGACATCTGTGCTGACGTTTTCTCGGATGTATTTTGCCAGCGTCCCGCTCTTGGCGTCGGACGCATGAAAGAAGCGCAATTCTCCGCTGCGCTGGCGAATTCCAATCACTACTTCTTTATTTTCTTTGCCGACTTTACATCCCTGTCCGAGTCTGCGTCCACCAACGTAGGTTTCGTCCATTTCGACAGTGCCGTCCAGCATCGGAGCATCAACCTGTTTCATGGCAGCACGGATGCGATGACAAAGATACCATGCAGTTTTGTAAGAGCCTTTGTGCAGTCCCCAGATAGTACGCTTCAGTTGATGTGCGCTCATCCCTTTCTTGGCTTCACAGAGGAGCAGGGTTGCAAGAAACCAGATCGGCAGCGGCAGATGAGAGTCATGGAAGATCGTTCCACTAGTCGCCGTGAACTGGTACTCACAGCCGACACACTCATAGCGGGCATAAGTCTTCAGTCGCGACACGCGGGTGTCTTCGCAGCGCGGGCAAGTGACACCTTCAGGCCAGCGAAGCCGCTCCAACAGTTCGCGGCAGCGATCATCAGTTCCGTAAAGCTGATTCACTTCGGGGAGAGTCATGGCAGCACCTCGTAAACCGAAATCACCATTGCAGCGAATTCCGACTCGCAAGCTGGTTGCTGGAATAAAGCGCGACTTGCGAAAGATGCTCCAATCGGGGCCGATTGAAACCCCGAAGAAACTAAAGAAAGGAAAGGATTAACGAGCATCATGGATACATCTTATCCAACTCGTTACCCTTTGTCAAGTGAATAATCTTGGGTATAATCCGCAGCATGCCGATGGCCCTCTGCAAGGTGTCGTTCACCGACTCCGACGGACGATTGCATGCCGCCCAGGTGCAAGCCGAATCCCTCTTTGAGGCGGTCGCCTTGGCCATTTCCGCCTTCCGTGGTGACAGCTTGGTGCCGCGCCCCGGGCCCGGCATGGAATTTGTAGTTACCATCGAAAAGCCGGCCGTCGAACACCGAATCCGACTGGCCCAGATGCCCAGCTACAGAAGTGGGCCCAAGCCACCACCCGGGACGGACCCGCCGGCGTCTTGAAACGGCAGAAGGTGAAGGAGCCTTCTTGGGTGATTGAAAGTGACCGAAGCATCCGTGGGAGGGAAACATGGGACCGCTGTCAGCCGGCGAGCTCCGGCGCGAGCTCAGCGCCCATAACCTTCTGTTAGCAGAAGATGTGCCGCACGAATCTACTTACGGTACAGTCCCCAGCGTGTTGTATTACGAGATCGACGGAGCCCATGGCAATTTTCTTCTTGCCTCTTACCGGCGGATCTGCGCCTCGGCCGAATGGAGCCGGCGACTGAAGAAATGCTATGCGGCTTCGCGAAGGCTTCCTCGTCCCGGCGACCGCATCCGGAGAGAACTGGATTGCGTCAACAGCTCTGATGCGCTGCTGATGAATATCTTCTGCTATCCCGGCGTAACCCGTCGGAAACCGCAAAATCTCCCCGATGGTCGCGAGCCGCCCTTGGCGCTGTCCTCAGCACGTGATAATCCCGTTTGTCACGTAGTGAAGAAACACGGGCGGGGGCTGTATCAAAGCAGCTACGGCTGATAGGGATCTGGCGGCTCGCCAGGGTATCGGGGTGCGCGGGGCCCAGCGCCGGGCTCGCCTCACTGGCTCGGGCCACCGCGCGTGCGATCGGCAGGGCTTCTTCGGTCGTAAGCGTCAGAGGAAGTACACGGTTGACGGGTCGAGTCCGCAGCCAGCGTCGAAGCGCCTGCAGGGAGAATAGGCTTGGTCGCCGTTTGACCGCCGATGATACTTCCGTGTTGCCTGTCATCCGCTCGCAAGCGGTGCGAGGCCGCCAACACGCTTCCAACTTCTAAGAACGCGGACCCCCGTTTGTGATGAGGCTCCGAAGCGCGCGGCGTGTCCAGCCCTGAAAGAAAGAACACCGAACAGCATCAGACCTGAAGCGGTGTTTACTCCGGCTTTCCTGTGTAGTGTTCTTTCGCGTGCACGGCCGCGTGGTCTTCAGCCGATTCCAGATGGGTGAACACTTCCGCCGGCAGGCTGAGCTCCGGCGGCAAACGTTCTTCGAGCAGCGTCGCCAGCCGATGCGCCTCGCCAACCGGCATCGCTTGCGGGAACAGCAGGTGCACCTCGATCAGCTGTCGATACCCCGTGGTACGGTAGCGCACACCGTGATATTGCAAGCCCAGCTCACTGCAGATGGCATCCAGCTTATCCCGTATTTCTCTTCCAACTCTTGGGTCGGAGTGGTCCAACAGTCCTACAGCCGAGTGCCACACTAGGTGCCCACCTGCCCACAGAATGTTGATCGCCACAGCAATCGCCAGCAGAGGATCGAAGGGCCTCCACTTGGTCAGCATCACCAGCCCCAGCCCGGCCACTACGCCGAAGCTGGTCCAACTGTCGGTGATCACGTGCTTGCCGTTCGCCTCAAGAATGAGCGAGTGACTTCGCCGCCCCGTCCTTATCAGGTACCACCCCAATCCGGCGTTGAGCATGCCTGCCGTCAGCACCAGGAGTGTACCCGCCCCCAAGTTTTCCAGTCGCAGGCCGGTCAACCATTTCTCGATGGCGGCGTACAGAATGAAGATAGCTGCCAGCACGATCATCGCGCCTTCAAATCCGGCGGAGAAAAACGTGATGCGCTCATAACCGTACAGGAAACTCGGCTTTGCTGGCTTGGTGCTAAGCCGCAGGCTAAAGGCCGCGAACGCCACGGCGACAACATGAATCACCGACTCCGCCGCATCCGACAGGATGGCCGCCGAGCCCGTCATCAAGTAAGCCGTGATCTTGCCTGCCAGCATCAACACGCCGAAGGCGAGCGAGATCCGCATGGCAAATCGCATGGCGCGCAGTTCGCCTTCGTCGCGTTGCGAGGCGATCAGCCGAGAAGCCATTGCTGTAATTTCGGTTGGATCGGATTCAGGCACTGTCAGTTCACCTAAGGTGCGCGTTTTTTCCAAAGTTGCGGATCTGTCTATATTTCCACAACTGCAGGGATGGGAATGTGACGCACTCACTGCACCATCCGGCGATGACAATACTTGCAGTTGGGCGAGAGTGCCACCCGGCTCGCCGAGGAGCCCTCGCTGGTGGCCTACGTGCCGATGCGAATGGTGTTGGTCGTGGCCTCGTCTAAGAGAGCTTGCGGTCTCCCGCCGATTCGTTACCGCACAAACCGCACAAAAGAAAGCCAAGGTTATGGCTTTAGTTCTTCCCCTCCGCGATTTGGAGGTCAAGGGCAGAACGTTCTCCGTTAATCACAATGGTCCCAGAGTCGAGCAGTTGCTGGCCGGTACAGTCATAGTTGGCGAAGCAACGCATCATCCGGAAGGGAAAGAAGAACTCAACCGCCAACGTACTGGAGCCGTCAGCAACGTGGACCAGGCTACTGAAATCCACCCCATCAAAATCCGGGTCTTGCGGGAAGTAATTCAGCAAGGGCCGCACCAGATGAGACACGTGATCGTCAAAAGCCAGCGCCGCCAATTTGTAGCGGGAGGTTCCGGCAGCGGTCTCCAGATGAGTGGAGATGGAGAGCTGCAGGTACGCCCCCTGGCGAAATCCGATGAAGCTGGGTACCGCGTAAGGCAAGAAGTGGGCCTCCTTGTCAAGGTCCTTGGTCATACGGGAGATCGCGTCGTCGTTCTGACGCTGGAGATTGGATAACTCCTGCGGGGTGAAGATCCGCATGGGCGTAGGTGCGGTTTTCATCAAGCTGGCGGCGACGGTGGGATTGTTCGATGCCGGGGCATTGGGAGCTGCGCTGGCAGTTTCCACGGGTTGTTTCCTAGTGGGTTCGGGCGCATTTCTCTCTTTCCACTCCTCGCTAGGAGCGCCCTCCTGCAACCAAAGAGAAAATGGCTGACCGTTCAGAAACACTTTTGCGTCCAGAATAGCAGCCTGTTTCTGATCGTCGTTCTTCGCATCCACAAGTTTCTGAGCAACTGGAACCGGAATGATGACGGTGACGTTTTCAGGTATCTCGGAGCTAACGCCCATGACCTTCCGCCGTACGTGGTGGGATACCTCGATGGCAAACGCAGAGAACTCGGAATCGTCTGGGAATCGCGGGGCCTCCACTTGCAGCAATGGCATGACTACCTGCTGGAACGTTTCCTTCAATCGCGCATAGGAGTCCATTCGGTCTGCAGAATAGGCTGCGTAGTAGTTGCCGGTGATCTCTAGTACGGTTTGACCCTGATAAACGTCGAACCGGATGGAACGCTGGTCGGCCAACTGCATCTTGGGAAGGTCGACATCGAGAACGCGGCTGAAGTAGAAGGGATAAGGAAACTTATGCGCCTCTATCTCCGCGCCTATCGCCATTAAGGTTTTGAGGTGGCGCTGCTGGAGGTGTTGCGCCTTGGGATCGGGCAACTCCACCGGGGTGACAACTTGCGCGCGCAGAGGAGTAATCGCCGCCAGCGCGACCATCAGAACCGCAATGCTTTGCACCAACTTCATAACAGCAACTCGCACTCACGCAAGTTCAGAAGCCGCACTTATTTCTGGGCGTAGGTGAGTCCACCGGCTTCATATGGCGGATCAACAACTGCACGAATGTACGCCACCAGCGCAGCTATATCGCTTTTGGACAGCGTGTATCCCCAAGGCGGCATCTCTGCCGATTTGTTCAATGCCGGACCGCCGTGGCTGATGATGGCAACCAGGTCGGCGTCGCTAATATTGTTGAGCGTGTCGCCGTCGGTGAAAGGATGCGGCTTCACCGACAGATTGTCCATGTTCGAGACTCGCAGCGGCGTCGATTCTGGGTCGTGACAGCGAATGCAATACTGCGCGTTGAGCCGCGCTCCCAGCGTTTGCTGATAGCCGAGGGCGATTTCGTCCAATGCGACTTCCAGGTTTTTCCCGGACGCATCTCTCGTACTGGCGGCAATTTTGTAGCGCCCGGCTTGCTGGCCGAGCGAGACCGTGCTGCTGACCTGCCCGCTGGAATCGGTCAACACCGAAGCCGGCGTAAAGGTGACACCCGCTGGGCCACTGAAATACACGGCAGCACCGGCAATGCCGTTCCCGGAAGCATCATTCACTTGCACAACAACCGGCTGATCCAGCAGCATTCCGGCGTAGCCAATCTGCTTGCCGCCGCTGGATTCGACAATGGCATTTCCTTTGGCGGTAGGTGCAAGAGAGGCTGGCTGCTTGCTCTTGCGCGAGCACCCACTGGTCGCCAGCGCGAGAGCGCAAAAAGCGATGAGGGCATGTTTCATTTCTTCATCGCCTCCTTGGAGCCGGTGGAGTTGAGCGCCATCAGGAATGCGGTCAACGAGCGTGCCTCGTCATCGGTCATGTGCTGGTTGGGTTCGATCGTACCTTGCCGCAGCGCCTGAGGATCTTTGAGCCAGTGGTAAACCCACGCTGCATTGAAGCGCTTGCCGGTGCCTGCGAGAGCCGGACCAATATAACCCTTATCTTTGGCAAAGTCGGCAATGTGGCAAGACTGGCAGGCGAACTTGGAGTAAAAGAGCTGCCGCCCCTGCTCGACCACGGCTGGTGTGAACTCGGAAACGGGCAGCGAATCGCGGTCGAAGTCGGGCGTCTGATATACGGTCAAGATGTAGTCGGCGAGCGTGTTGATCTCCGCATCGCTGAGGTTGAACTTCGGCATGCGGCGAATTAAAGCAGGCCGCAGCGTCTCAGGATTTTTCAGAAATTGCGTCAGCCACTCTCGCTTCACGGCAGTCCCTTCCCAGGTGAGGTCGGGCGCCATGTCGCCGCCATGTCCGTTGATCATGTGGCACCTGAAGCAGCGCAGATCACGCATGAGCTGGCCGGCGTGCCCCGCCGGCTCGTACTTCGTTTGCTGCTCGGAGGCAATGCGCATGCCGGGTGGCTGGGTTTGCGACCGGTCGGTCTGCGCCAGCAATGCGGTGGTGATGGCATCGATCTGCTGCGGCGTTAAGTTGAACTGCGGCATCTTCAGCGAGGGCCCGAAGGCGCGCGGGTTGCGCACTTTCGCCGCCACGTAGCCAGGGAGAGTGCGCTCGACGCCTTCAACGAACAGCAGTTGCGAGAGCGGCTTGCTACCGATGCGGCTCAGCTCAGGCGCGAAATTTTCCGGCTTCTTGATGTCATTGATCTCATGGCAACTGGCACAGCCGTTCTCCAGTACGAGCTTCTTGCCGTGCTCGATTCGTCCCGGCGTAGCAGGTTCGAGATGCACGTTGGCTACAAAGTCGGGTTCCGTCTTCGACTCCAGAAAGCCGACCAATGTGGCCACTTGCTTAGCGTCGAAGCGGTAGTGCGGCATCATCGTTCCCGGGTCGTAGTGATTGGGATTGGCCACCCAGTCCTGCAGCCATTCCGGTTTTGCCTTAGTGCCGATACCAGTGAGTTCAGGACCGACATTGCCTCCCACCATCATCCCAGCAGCGTTTTGCATGGCATGACACGACGCGCAGAAGGATTCCCCGTAAAGCGTGGTGCCCGCCGCGGGATCTTGTGCCGCGTTGGCATCGGCTTGCAACGGAGCGATCGGCGGTTCGAGCGGCGTGCTCTGCGCGATCACGAATGCGGAAATGTCCCGCGCGTTGTCGTCGCTGAAGTGATAATTCGGCATGGTTGCGGTGCCGGCATAAGCCTGGGGATCTTTGACCCAGGCATAGATCCATTCGCGCGTGGTCTTGTCGGCAATGTGTTGCAGCGAAGGAGGGTCATCGTCGGGCATGATGTACGTGCCGTCGCCGCGTTTGATGGTGTGGCAGTGCGGGCACCCATAGGTGGAGATGAGTTCTCGCCCTTGATTCAGGAACGGTGTGGCCGTTTGTTTCTCCAGATGGCACTGCCCGCAGCCGGCTTCGATGTACTTCGCGGGCAATAGAGGCTGCTCCCACTGCTCGGTGGCGTTGTGCGCTTCTCCCACCGTTGTCGCGACCCCCTGTCCGCGATGGCAGGTGGTGCAGCCAAACTCAGTAAGCGAGTGCGGAATGACCGGGTGCCTGCGAAATGCCACCGCCTTGACGTCGGCAAGGCTGGCTTCCTTCAACCCCAGGTGGCAAGTCATGCAGCGGTCCGTCACTTGCTGCTCGGGAATCCAGATCTGTTCAATGCCGGCATGGAAATGGCGCTCTAACGTAACCGCATCGGCGCGTCCGCGAATGAGATTTAAGTATTGCTTCTGATAATGACGCCACTGGCTGAAATGATTCTTGGCGGGTGAGATGGCGAGCAACACCAGCAGAATGAGGCTCGCCGAGCCGAAAGCGCGAGCGCTGTCGCCGAAGAAGAACTGCCATACCGACTTCAATTTGTTCTTCATCGCCGCTCACGCCCTCCAGGGCAGGACCCAGGACCATCCCGGGCCGCGGAAGAACGTTCCAATGGCGGTCAACACAAAAAGCTCGACTAGGAACCAAGTCATGATCCAGAAGGAAAGCGACTTCCGCACCAGCCATTGTCGAAACCCTTGCGCCGTCTGCGGATCGGTTCGCGCGGCCAGCAACATGAACGCCGCGACGATGATCGTCGGCACCAGGGCGACCCAGACATCGAAGACCGCAAGGAAAATGCAGAACACCACGACCACGATACCCAAGATCCGCAGCTTTCTGGCTTTGCCGTGCAGCCAAAGGCCTTCGGCTTCGATGTTGATGTTGAAGTACGGAATGACGATGAGGGCCATGACTACCAGGCTAGGTATGAGAACTCCCGCGACCACGGGCGGGAAGTAATGCAGCAACTCCTGGAGACCCAGAAAATACCAAGGTGCCTTGGCCGGATTGGGGGTGTGCATGGGATCGGCAAGCCCTTCCAGGGGTGCGTCCCACAGCAGCGATGTGATAACCAGCGCAATCGCCAGAACTTCGATCGCGACTGCGACCCGAAAGAAAACTTCGGGGTAGGTCATCACCCGGTCTTCATCTTTGACATGCACCTGCGGTGAGGTGCGCTTGGTGATGAAGGCAATGCGCCGGGGTGTCCTGCGGGCATCGGAGTCCAGGACGGCAACGAAGTCCTTGGGATCGCTCATTTGCTCTTCACCTCCGTCGTAGGTTCGCCGGCATGAATTCCGCCGTCTTTGCGGATCCGCCAGAAGTGGATGGCTATCAACAGAATGGCAGCAAACGGCAAGATCACGCAGTGCAGAACATAGAAGCGAAGCAATGCATTTGCATTGACGGCTGTTCCTCCCAGCATCAGGAAGCGAATCTTGCTCCCCATGAGAGGAACGGCGGAGGCAATGTTGCTGCCAACCGTAACCGCCCAGTACGCAAGCTGGTCCCACGGCAGCAGGTAACCGGTATAGCTGAGAAGCAGCGTCACCAGAAGCAGAACCACTCCAATCACCCAGTTGAATTCGCGGGGCGGACGATAGGCTCCGCGATAGAAGACCTTGAACATGTGCGCGAACACCAGGAAAACCATGGCGTGCGCCGACCAGCGATGCAGGTTGCGCAGGAATACGCCGGAGGAAACCACAAACTGCAGGTCCTTCATGTCGGCATAAGCCTGCGGAACCGAGGGATGGTAGTAGAGCATTAGCAGAACGCCGGTGATGACCAGAATCAGAAATGTTCCAAACGTCAGCGCACCGAGGTACCACGTCGCACTGAATTCCAGCGTGCGCTTGCGCGCTTTGATGGAAAACAGGTGTAAGAAGACGTTTTGCTGCACGAACAACGCGCGGTGCAGGTTGCTCTCGCCGGTTCCGCTGCGGAAGATGGAGCGCCAGATGCGGTTCTCGCGTACTTGATCGACCAGTTGATCGAGGGTATTCGCCATGATCAGACCCTCACCAGTTGCTTGATTGCGATCGCATTGGAGCGGTCAACCATGAGGTTGCCATCATCGCTTAGCCACATGCGCAGCCAGGGTAGCGGCCGCGGAGCCGGTCCCTCGATCTTCACCCCATCGGTTTTGAACTTGCTGCCGTGGCAGGGGCAGGCAATGATGCCGAGCTCCGGCTTGTAAGCCGTCAGGCAACCGAGATGGGTGCAGATAGCCGAGAGCGCGAAGAAACCTTCTTCCGTGCGCACCACATAAATCGCGGTCTGCGGATCGAGCGTGACCGAATCCGGCGGATAATGGTCCGGCTTTCCGGCGTCGACAATCGGCGACGGCTCATACAGGACATTGGGCGACAGGTACTGATAAGAGAAGGCTGTCGTGCCCAAGGCTCCCACTACCACCGAGCCAACGCCCAGCTTGACAAAGAAATTCCGCCGGCTCATTTCCTCTGGACTATCGGGCGGAGTCGTTGATTTAGGCTCGTCAGACATAGTGCCTCGTTGTGGTCATGCTTTGGTGGCCCCATCGGCCGCCTTGGGTCCGTCAAAGCTCTGAATGGTGATGAGCCCAGTCGGTTCAGCCACGATGAAGTGGTACGCCTCCATAGTTATGGTGTTGGCAGGACACCGCAGCGCACACAGGCCGCAGCGGATGCAGCGGGTCTCGTCCTTCAACATCGCAGTTCCCGTACTGCTGCCTAATTCGTCCGGCTGTATATCTTCCAACTCGAAACTGAAGGCTTCCGGCCGATTTGCGATTGCATCGATGGCGTTGGTGTCAAACTGAATGCGATCCAGCGAAACTAATTCCAGACAATTCTCAGGACAAACATCGACGCAGCCGCCGCAAAGCACGCAGTCGGTGCCATCCTGCTCGCTGCCTTCGAGAATCGTGTTGATGTAGCACTTCAGGCAGCGCTGCGCCTCGGCCATGGCTTCCTGTTCGGTGTAGACAAGCTCGACCTCCGTCATGCCCGTCCGGCGGTCGAGCGGCAGCATGGGAATGGCCTGGCGGTGAATGTTCATGTAGTCGACGGCCATCTGCCAGCGGTCTAGTACCTGCACCTCGATTTGTGGCTCGGGATGCTTACACCCGCGCAGGTATTCGTCGATGCCAACCGCTGCGCGCTTTCCATCGCCGACACTGTCAATGATAAGTCGTGGGCCGAAGGCACAGTCTCCACCGGCGAATACGCCGGGGGCGGAGGTCATCAATGTGTCGCGGTGTACGTTGATCAGCCCGCGAGGCGAGACCTCGACGCCGTCCTCAGGCCGCAGGAAGTCTAGATTGGGCGCTTGACCAATAGAAAGAATGATGGTGTCGCACTCGAATTGGGTTTCGCTGTTTTCGTAGAAGGCAGGACTGAAGCGGTGTTTCTCGTCGAAGACCCGCATCGTCTTCAGGCATTCGAGGCCGACGACTTTGCCGTCGCGGCCGAGGACGCGCTTCGGCCCAAATCCGGGATGCATAATGATGCCTTCAGTCTCCGCCTCTTCGATTTCCTCCAACGCCGCAGGCATTTCATGACGCTGTTCAAGGCATACTAGGCCGACTTCGCGAGCGCCCATGCGCAGCGCCGACAGCGAAATGTCCATCATCTCGTGCCCGGCGACGGTTTGCAGGTTCTCTTCCGATGGAGTTATCTCTCCCGGCGCATCGTGCTGGCGCAGCACTTCGCGTGCAGCGGAGCGAGCAACGTCCATGGCGACGTTGCCGCCCCCGATTACCAAGACCTTCTTGCCAATGGTGAATTTGTAGCCAAGATTTACGTTGAGCAGGAACTCGATGCCGCGATGCACGCCGTCGAGATCGACACCCGGTATCGACAAGTCGCGGCTGCGATGCGCGCCCACCGCGATCAGCACCGCATCAAAGCCCTGCCGCCGCAACTCGCCGACGGTGAAGTCGCGTCCAGCGGCAGAATTCAGGCGCAAGGTGATGTCGCCAGTGTCGAGGATCTCGCGCACCTGCGCCTCGACAACACTTCGCGGCAAACGATACTCGGGGATCCCGAGGTACAGCATTCCTCCGGCGACGGGGGAAGCCTCGAAGATTGTGACCGAGTAACCCATCAACGCGAGATCATGTGCAGCCGAGAGACCGACCGGCCCGCCGCCGATGATGGCGACCTTGTAGGGAAGTTTCTCGCTCGGCCGTGTATTGGGCGCAATTGGACGACGCGACTCGGGCCCGTGCCGCTCGGTCAGGAAGCGCTTGAGAGCGCGGATGGAGATCGGACGATCGATCTGCCCGCGTCTGCACGCGGTTTCACATGGGTGCGCGCAAACGCGTCCGCAGATGCTCGCCATGGGATTGGGATCGCGGGCATAGCGGTATGCCTCTTCGAACTTGCCCTCCGCGATGAGCGAGACGTAACGGCCGGCATTCGTGTGCGCAGGGCACGCCATCATGCAGGGGAAGTTGGTATTCAGCCATTCCCGATCGACCTTCTTGTTCGCGAACCGGAGTAACATCAACCCTCTATGGAAACGAGTGCGCGCTGCCAACACTGGAGCAGGGCGGGCCACTCCCGCCCCGATCTCTTCTATTTCGAAAGCGTGAAGTCGGCTTTGCCTGTGCCGGCAACGTCAACAGACTTGCTCTGCTGCTTCATGCCTTCGTGCCAGGCAACCACGTTGTACTTACCATCAGGGACGTTGTCGATCTTGTAGTGCCCGCTGGCATCGGTCTCGGCAAAGTAGGGTGTCGGGCTCACAACGAGATAGCCGGCCATCTCGGGGTGTACGTTGCACAGCAACGACACCACGCCGGGGTTGTCGAACTTGAAGGGCCGCTTATCGCCCTTCGGCCAGGTTCCGAGGTTGTGGCCGAATTTCTTGTTGCCGCTGATGGATGGCCAGAAGACATTGTGTTGCACATTGTCGCTGTTCAAAAACTCGACTGTGGTCCCCGTCTGAATGACCATGACGTGCGGGTTGAACTGGAGGCCTTTTTGGTCCATGACCGGCTGCTGCGATGGCGGGGGAAATGTTTTGCCCGAGATAGTGTCTACATAGACGACCGATTTTCCAGGCGAGACCGTGCCTTCGATTGTGCCCGCGGCACAGGTGGCTGCTACGGCGGCGATCAACAAAAGTGTCAATAGAGAACTGCGCATCATGGATAATCCTTTCGGCGGTTTGTACATCCTCAACAATGAAATACTTAATACACCCATTCCAGCCCGGCCACAGCTGTATTGGTGTGGAAGGGATTCAATGCGATCGGCAACCCGGTCAGCGGATTGGTCGCGATTACGACAGTCTGCGAAGGTCGGAATTCGTACTCAAACGACGCCTTGATGTTGGCGTGGATCAGGAATTGTACTCCCGGCGTGAAACGATTGCGCGTCGAAGCGAACGGTGCATTGAATGGAGCGCCGGTAAAAGAAGGGTTGGTTTGCAATCCATTAATTCGATCGGACGTCGAATTTACCGCGTCGTAGCGCATTAGGACCATCATCCAGGGATAAGCAAGCCATTCGACATCCGCGAAGCCGCCGCTGAAAGTCGCCGGCGTGCTGTGGATGAAACCCACGGGCACAGATGTACTCAAGTTTTGCAACGGAATGAGATTGCCTGCGGCATCAATCGGCAGTAGGTTCTCGTCGTGCCCAAACATATAGAGAGCATTAAACTGCAAACAGCAGCGGTAATTGAAGGTCATGTTGCCGCCTACTCGATAGAACGGCTCACGCGCGGTGACGATTGCCGCTGTACCGTCAGGCGCGGCGCCCAGCAACCGCTGCACCGAACGGCCGTAAAAATAGTACGTGCCGAAGTTTAGGTAAGTGTGATCGCGCGGGCCGGTGGGACCAGCAGCCTGGATGGCCTCGCGGCTTGCCTTATCACGCTCCAGATTGAAGCGGTAGTTGAAGCTCGCGTAGATGTCCTTGAAGTTTGCGTCGGAGGCAACGCCCACGCCGCCATTGTTGCTGCCCGTTGCCTGGGGAATATAGGGGCTGCCGGGATTCTGGTCTTGCGGAACTCCGCTGGTGTTCTGATCGATGATCGCAATCGAATAGTTGTAGCCCCCAGTGTGCAGTCCGCCGCTGAACTCTACACCTTTCCCCACATTTGCCATTTGGAATTCGTTATTGACAAATTGCTGCAGCGGAACGAGTGAGTTCATCGCTCCAATATTGGCCTGCGAATAGATGTCGTAGGGACTGATCCAAATACTGCGGGCCTGGGTGAAAGGCAATTCAAGCTCGAACTGACCGACGCGAAAATTAAGAGAGTTCTTTGGTAGCCTGATCAGGCGGCCGATATTGACGAACCTGAGATAACCATCGCCCAGTTCGCCGGCCGCGTTAGCTCCGCTCACACTGATATCGTCGTCAACCCAGAACGCTATGTCGCTACCGAAGTTGCCGGCGGTGAAGATACTAAAGAAGCCAGTCTCGAAGTCTGTGGTGGGCACAAAGGGCGGCAGTGTTCCCGCCGGGGTGAGCGAGGCAAACTTCCCGCTACTGGTTCCCGTGTACTGGAAGTAATTGTTCATGCGCAGCCCGATCGGCGGGATGCCTGGGATGGTTCCGGGCCAAATGGCTTTCGGCCACAGCTCTGCGTTGGCTGGCGCTCCCAGCATTACCGGCGGAATCTTGAGCATCGATTCGTCGTCCTTGGGAAACTTGAAGCCCGCGTCTTTGAAGGCCTTACCGAAATCGTTCAGCTTGGGAAAGTCAATGTGGCAGGTGCTGCAACTGGTGCCGTATAGGCGTGAGAACGCAGGAATCGCGAAGCTTTGGCGCGACGGAACGATCACCAGAGCTAGAACGAGGAGCGGCAGAAACCTGTTACCAGCACGAAACAACAGCCCACGCATACCCACCTCCTTGCGGGCGGCGAAGCAAGAAGACATGGAGTGCCTCTGTCCCCCACATGTGATTTGGCTAATGGGAGAAAAGTATTCTTCTGCACGAACTGTTTGGCTGTGATCTCCATCACCGCCCTCGGTGATGGTCATATCTTTTGAGATTTGCCCCGCCCTAGCCAAAGGAAACTAGAACGGGTTCCCGATTCAATGATGAAACTAAGAACTTCGGGGGTGTTTACGTTTGTGCCGGCGCAAAGCCGGAGAGGGGACAGCCAGGAGAAACTCATTTACGCTAACATCTCGGTCGTTTGAGTCTATGAATGCTGGGCGACCCACGCAGCGGGAGTAAGGTCAGGGAGGCGCTGGATCGGGAGATCG
The DNA here is from genome assembly GCA_963821995.1 of uncultured Acidobacteriaceae bacterium. Classification (GTDB taxonomy): domain Bacteria; phylum Acidobacteriota; class Terriglobia; order Terriglobales; family Acidobacteriaceae; genus Bog-257. The sequence continues at coordinate 918,808 of CAWGFZ010000002.1, forward strand.
GCAAACCCGGGGAGAACCGCGGCCAAATAGTCGCGCACTGAGAGTTTCAGCCTGCGACAGCTCTCCGCGACCGACAGAATCGCCGCAACCTTGGGTCCCGCCTGTGGACTGCCGATGTGTATCCAGTTCTTTCGGCCCAGTGCCACGGGACGCATGGAATTTTCCGCCAGGTTGTTACTCAGCTCAAGTTCGGGATATTCCAGAAACCGTGCAAGTTTCCTCCACAGCCTGAGCGCGTATTGGCAGGCCTTGCTGAGTGCACTGGAGGGCAGTGCAACGGACTGTGCTGCCTCGATCTTGCTACGGATATCATCCAAGAGAGCTTGGCTCTTTCTTGACGCAGAGCATGACCAGCGAGACCAATTCCTCGGCGGCGAGCTTCCGAGTCGACGGCAAACAGTTCGTCCATCCGGGCCACAATCGGCGTTGCAACAGGGTCTCGTGGATTTAGCTGGACCGCCTCGAAAAACTGTCTTCTAGGTTAATGCACCCGGCCTGGCCCGTGTCGGTTGAGGGGTTGAGGTGGTGCCGCAGGAGACGTTGGCAGACCCTGCACCACGTGGAGATTGGTCAGCGATAGGCAAAGAGAGTCATGAAGCCAAAATCCATGTGGGTTTGCTGATGGCAGTGGAATAGCGTTGACCCTGGATTGTCTGCCGTAAAGTCAACGGTGGAATTCGTCCCGGGCTCAATGACGAGCACGTCTTTTCTGAGTCCCAACATCTTTTTGTCGCCAAGATTCGTCACCTCGAAAGTGTGCCGATGCAGGTGAATGGGGTGCGCGTCCATGCTGCGGTTGGTCATCACCAGGCGGTAACGCGTGCCTTGCGTGAGCGGAATCGTGTCGGTGTGGGGAAACGATTTGCCATTGATCATCCAGCGATCGAAGTCTCCATGCCCGGTGAACTTCGATTCGAACACCATCGGAATCTCTGCAACCTCCGTCTGACCTCCGCCGGCTACATTGGCAAACTGGAAATAGTTCCAGGTTGTCGGCGCAGGATCGATCCATTTCGCAGCCCCCGTCTGATTAGCGTATTCGAAGACAACGCCCATTCCGGCTGAACGCAGCTGCTTGCGCGTTTCGCCCATGATCCACACGCCGGGATGGTTCATCACAATCAACAGATCGGCGCGCTCCGCCGGACCAAGACGAACCGCCGATACGGTCGTTGGGCGGGGAACGGGATTGCCGTCCATCGCCACAACTTCCATTGCATGGCCGGAGAGCGCGATCCAGTGCATCACCGTAGCACTGGCATTCAGCAGATGCACCAGCACTCGCTGACCTTCCTTCACTCTGATCGGATCGGCAAATCCCAGCATGCGATCGTTAATGGTGGCGTAGTCATAGAGCGCGTCCATCGAGGTGTCTCCACCGCCGCCCATGTACGCGTTCCAGTCATGCAGCGTGAGGAAGAGCTCCTGATCGAAATTGCCGGGTTCGCTTTTCGCATCCAGCTGAAAGCAGCCGAATTGTCCGGAGTAGAGGCCGCGCTTCAGGTTGTGTCCGGCAAACGCATGCGAGTGATACCAGCGGAATCCGGCGGGCCGCGGTATGAAGTCATAGAGAAAGGTCTCGCCTGGAGCGATCATCGGTGAGCCTTCTTCCATCGCTCCGTCCATATAAGGCTCCGTGAAGAGACCGTGCCAATGCACGATCTCGGGGATACTGGAGCGGTTCGTCACCTGAATCCGAATGGGCTTGTTTTCCGGCCAGCGGATCAGCGGTCCCGGCACCTTGCCGTTATAGGCGATGGTCTCAACCGTCTTCTTCGGTGCAATTTCCAGCCGCAGCGGCGCAATCTCTAGCCGATAATCGGGCTGCGGCTGCCATAAATTCAGCGCCCGCGCGCCGAAGGCGGCAGAAATGATTCCCGCCCCCGTCGCGGTTATGAACTCACGGCGGCTAACCGCGTCTCTCATTGCGTGCTGTCCGAAGTTCCCGGATGCTCATGGCTCCAATCGAAGCGGCGTCCCAGGATGCATTTGATGATCAGGCGATCGGTCGATGACGTTGGTCCCATGCCGACGCCGAAGTTAATTTCCCACTTGGGAGAGACGTTGAGATCGGAGACTGCGAAGAGTTGCTGCTGCTGGTTGTGCAGCGTAGCCGGGTCGATGAACTCGCCATAATCAGCGTAGTACTCGAAGCCGGCAGAGACAACCCGCGTGAAATCGTAGCTGATCTTCCCCGCCGGAGCGAAGGTGAGCCCGAGGTTGACGCTCTGGCCATGGAAGGAGCGATCTAAGGCGAGATTCGTCGCCAGATACCACTGGCCAAATTGCTTGTCGATGATCGGCCGTATCTCCAGCGTCCATGTGTCGCCGGCGAACACGGGACGTTGATATCCGAACTCAAATGAAATGCTGGCGCCGACGGGCCAGTGCCAGCGATCAGGCGCGCGGACGCGCGGACGAATATGACTGCCAACCCACTGAATGCCATAACCACTTTTCTCGGATGTAAAGATGTAAACCCCCAACTCCGACCAGTCGTTCAATCCAGTCGTGATCTCAACCGTCTCATGCTCGGCGTGGTTGGTGGGGTACAGGCCGTCAGCGGTTTTGTTCGAGCCGGGAACCGGTTCTGAGCCGATCACTGTGAAGTTGCTGTGCAACTCTACCATGGTCGTCTGCGGAGCTACCGTGTCCGATCCGTAGACCTGGATCTCGTAGTTATCCTGAGCCCACGCGCCAGCAGTGCCAATGGCAATTACCACCAACAGCCAACAAGTGGCAGTCGGCCGGTACAGAACCCATCTCCGCCCATCGTGCGACAAACTCGCGTCCTTCTTCGCTGTTGAACGCTGAAAGACAATTGTAGGGCGGCGCAGAGCAATGGTCATGCTCGTCGGCAAGCAGGCCATCGGCCGCTTGACGCCATCCACCGGATTGCCGGCGATGGCATTGCGCTCGCAGAGATAATCAAACAGCGAGGATAGCGCCGAAAGCTTGCGCCGGATGCTCGCGGGCGTCAGATTACGGATCTCTAGCGCCTTGCGCCAGGCAATGACGTGTGCGCGCGTCACCGTGCGCAGCCCGACTGGATCTTGCAGACCGGCGAAGCGGACAAACTCCTCGACATCGACCTTATAGGCGCGGCGGGTTTTGGGATTGGTGATGTTAGCGAGCCATTCGAGCTCAGGGGGTACGTCGGCGAGCTGGACTGTACTGCGCAGGAGTTAACCTCTCTTTACTAATAGGTACAAGATCGCTCACCGCCCTGCCCGAGTTGTTTAAACGCGATAATGTATTTTATCGACAGCGGGTGAGCGGATGTAACGGAAACCCGCCGTTCTGCCAATCGGATGAGTATTCCCTCACCTGCGACTTCGACAATGCCTAGAGACCGGCGGCCTGGAAGCGAGAGTGATCGCGGAAGCGCATCTCGATCCCGATTCGATTTTTGCCGGCGTGGAGCGATTCGCCAACAAACGCGAGCGGCCGCACCGGCGATCAACGCAAAATGATCGGTCAGTCGGGTGGCCTGTCTGGACTCGTGGTTAGTGCGCCCTTTGAGAGCCTGTGTGGCAACTTTCCAAGAAAAGAAGAAAAGAGCGATCAGTCGGGCCGATCGAAAATCAGGTTCGTTCCAGCGTAAAACTTCTGCGGCATTACCCGGCGGATGACAGACGAAGCTGCGCAGGATGCGCTGGAGGGGGTTGCATGCATCTACTTCAGGTCTCCCGCTCGCCTGCGCGTCACTGAGTCCACGCTGATGAGCGATGCATCGACCGTCGAAAGTGCCCACGCTCCCGTGGAGATTGCATATACGCCACAGGAGAACTGCAAGAGACCCGAGATGGTCATCGCCGCAGCAAACAGAAACAGCAATACTGGGTGCGCTCCACGAGAAAGGCGGCCAGCGACAAGAAGTGGCCTGCCATCACTGTCCCGGGGCGGTCATCAGTGCACTCCACAACCGGCTCGCTGGCGGTTCACACCGCTGCTTCATGGTCTTGGTTCGTCTTCTGCGCATCATTCCATTTCTCAATGCGCGCGCTTGAGGTTGAGACTGGGCATTCTGAGGTCGGCTTCCGTCAGCATGATGGTTGGTGGCTGTTTTGTGCTAATTTGTGCTAGCGCCCTTCGGAACGTGCGTTTTTAGCGTTTCCAGCGACTATTAGAATCAATAACTTACCTGTTTTCAACATGCCTTCAGGGTTCAATTCCGGCCCGCGCCTTCAGCTATTAACCCGCATAAATACTGCCGATTTGATGATGTCACTGCCTATTGTGTTATTTCTGGGCTAGTGTTCCCCCGACGTGCCGCTTTCCCCGGCCCTTGGACGAAAATGACGAAAACGGGGGGACGAACGGAATTCCTTGGTCTACATTGTCGGAGGCTCAGGTTCAAAACAGACATCCTGGTTGAGGCTTGGTTTGCATGCAGACCCTCGGCTTGTCGGATTCGACTCCCCGCACTGAAAGCCGTCTCAAAAGCCTATTCTGGCCAACAATTCAAACTGCTACAGACGTGGATTACCTAGGGGCGCAGGGCTACTGGGTTTGCGCAGGGGTTGGACTACTGTCATTTATTGTTCTCGTTGCTTTGCGCCAGCCTGGCACAGGCATCCTTCTCTGGCTGTTTTATTACTTCGGAGGAGTGGGAGTACGTGAACGTAGCCGGTTTGCCGCCGCCGCGGTATTTGTGATGTTCATGGTTGATACTCTGTCCTCGCCGTTCAGCGTAATGAGAATTATTATTTCTGCCCTCCTGCTTTCCAACCTGCGAGCGACTTGGATTGCCGCTCTTTGGAAGCCAGAATCGGAAGAAGCTGTGCTGCCTCCAAGGCTGGATACCACATGGGGCGACAAGTTCGCCGACAGGTTTCCCATGTGGCTTTGGCCCAAGATCAGGATGCTCTATTACGTGTATGCGGTCGGCCTCTTTGTTGTTGTGGACATCGGCTTGGCGGTGATGTTCGCGCCTCGAGGGCGCTGATTCTTACTCGAAGTCGCAACTCCGGATCCGAATCCAAGGTTTTCGTGGCTCGTAGCACGGCTTCTGATGCGGCGGCCCGCGCCCCACATCCATCAATTCTGCAGTTTACGCTGCGGCCGATTTCGCTTGCGTGTCGCCTCTCTTGTCTTCCCTCTCAGTCAGTTTCTCCAGGGTCGATTGCATTTGCTGCACCCAGCCTGCCATCTCGCCTTCCAGAATCTTCTCGCTCTGGTCGACCAGGACATCGATATTTCGCCGACGGCTTCTTTCCCATGGCGAAAGCGAACTCCACCAGGAGGCAACATTGCGCAGGCTGGTAAGAGCAACGTTGTACTGCACCAGCGAATTTTCCACCTGGTCGATCTCAAGTTTCGTCGTCAGCACGGTCGCCACCGTGGTGGTTAAGGCCACCCAAATGGGTACTCCGATCGCAGCCAGGAACGTCCCCACCGCCCCGAATATCAGGATGGCAGTGTGCATAAACCGCAGCCGCCGATCCAGCTTCCGTGTCTTCTTCAAAAAATAGTTGATCTGGTCTTGGACCCGTTGGGTGATGTAGTCGTCCGCCGTCAGAAATGAGGAGCGCCCGGCGAGCTGCTTGTCCTCCCGCTCGGCGGGCTGCTTTTCCTTCCGCACCACGTTCGTCTTGTTGACCTCGCCTTTGAACAGCGACTCGGTTATGTCCTTCACCTTCGAGGCGAGTTTGGAATCGCGCGAGCTTTGCTTACATTGCTCATCGCTATAGACGCCCGCCTGTGCCCGATAGCGGAAGATCTCCCGCTTGATGGCTTCGGCTGCGGCCCGGAACAAGATCCATTTATTACCCGCCCGGAAGCGGTTGTTCATTGCCGTCAGCACGGAAATTGTGATGGGGACCAGGATGACGACCCACTTCAGCAGCAGCCGGTATGCCGGCCCGTACTTCACGGCAAACGCGGTGACCTCGGGACCAAGATACCCCCAGGGCAGTGAAACCTTCCATGCAATCGCCAACAAGGTTGCGATGACCGAGAGTATCAGCAGCCAGTTCTGCATGTTGCTAAAAGAGTCTTGTATGCAAATGGCCGCCTTATCCAGATCGTCGTACCAGTTCCAGGCGGAATCCAGCCCTTCCGAGCTTCTGTGCAGTTGGGCCGATAGGATCCGCGTCAGGTCGTCGATATCTCCATTGATCTTGAAGTCATAGAGCGCGGCGGTCTCCACAATCTCGCGCAGCACCGGATCCAGGATCGGAGTGGGCGGGGTGGCGGCGGCAGCCTGCGAAGCCGCCAGGATGTCATCGCTCACCCCACTTGCTCCGGTAATCAGAACTATCGGCCAGCCACGGCGCGCCGCGCGCACGATCGCGAGCTTTTCGTCAGCCCCGCCGCCGACGATCATCAGCACCACAGGTTTGGGTTTGGGTTCGGGTTTGTCGCTGCGCGCTATCGCGGAGGCTAACTGAAACATCCATTGCTGCCCGTCAGTTCCCTGCTCCGGATTGCGGATGAGGAACGTGTGATTCGGATCGTATTCATCCGCCGAGGTGCTGACACCCACCAGCACAGGCGGCGTGTCCTGTTCGATCATGGTTTCGCCCAGCGCGGCGGAGCAGCCGGTTTTCGCGCCGTTGTCGAGGACCACAGAATCGGCATCGGAAGTAATCGGCAGGACAGTGCGAACACAGAGCGACTGGACCTGCGCGGCCAGCACGGGGTCAAACTCGCCCAGCACAACCAGCACAGGTTTCGCCTTGGAAGCCACCTTTGCCGCAACGTCCTGCGGCGTGTCCGAGGCAGCAACCTCGACAACTTTGGGAGTTCTGGTGGGGGACATGGCAGGCGATGTTATCACAAGGGCCTAAACGGGATTCGCGCCTGCCGAGCGCTTCCTGCGGCGCAGCCGCGAGCGATCGAATCTCTCGTTCCATGACTTCTGTTCAGCATTTGATCGGTGCAGCGTCCAAAGAATGGACAGCGACGCCGTGATCGCACCACCCTGCAACTTGAGGTACTTCGCTTAAGCTGATAGACAGATAGAAGTTACAGCTTGCACTTGAAAGCTCCCTACCCTGGCATTGCAGTTGCATTTACAAGTAGCACGTTAGCGCAAAACCCATAGCACCTTGGAAGCTGTTGCGGCCTCAGCCCCAGATGTCGCGGTGACCGGCTCGTACTCATGCGAGTCCGAGCCTGGGACTGAGGATGGCGAAGCCTTGCGCGAACTGCCTCGAATCGATTCCGCAGGCGCTACTCCGTTCACACCAGCGAGCGCCACAGAAAACTGCAGGCCGTTCCTGCTGCCATGAGCACTTCCTCACGATCCCTGGCGACTACCTACGCTCCGCGGCTTGTCTCCGCCGACTGGACCCTTCAGCTCGCTCCATTCCTCACCGCCGCAGAAAAGGTGCTGGACTTTGCCGCGGTGTTCGCCGCTCTCAACGTGAGCGATGGTCTTTATCGCGCGCTCGACCGGCAGCGTGTCGCCCCATCACCGGGTTCGAAACTGTATCTGTGCGCCGCCGGTTTTGCCCTGCTGGTGGTTTTCTTGCTGGAGCGCCACGGCGGGTATCGGCCTTCGGTGAGCCTTCTCGGCATTCGTGAAACCGAACGCATCTTGCGCGTCACGCTACAAGCTTTCTTCTTTGCAGTGGTCGCGGCTTATCTGTGCGCCGAGCCGATATCGCGCCTGCGATTTTCGCTGGCCGCCTTCGCTGTTCCGCTGTCTCTCACGCTGGAGAAGTGGGAGATGCACAAGCTTCTGCGCTCGCTGCGGGCTGCAGGCTATGGCGCCCGGCGGGCGATCCTTGTCGGAAACATCACGGAGGCTCGCCGGCTCTACTCCGCTCTCCTGCGCTCGCCAAAGTTCGGCATCGATCCCGTCGCATTTGTGGATGACGATCCGGAGGGGGACACGACGGAGATCTACGATTTGTCCTACCAGGGAAAGCACTGCGCCAAAGCAGTCCGCGGTCCGATCAGCCTGCAATTGCTGCGAGAACTGGACGCGACGGTGCTGGTTGTTGCCGGGCCGGTCGCCGGCCGGCAGTCGCTAGGGTCGTTGCTCCCCAAGCTGGCCGAGGCGGGAATCAGTACCTATTTCGCAGCGGCTGAGGTGCTCGAACCCGGCGGTTGGGTCGATTTTGCCGAACTCGATGGGCTCATGCTCGCCCATGTTTCGGGCGGCACCAGTCGCGTGCTCTATGACACCGGCAAGCGACTGCTGGATCTGCTTGGCGCCTTGGCTTTGCTGAGCGCACTCGCCGCCCTCGGTCCGGTGATTGCCGCTTTGGTGAAGTTGACCTCGCCAGGCCCGGTGTTATTTCGCCAGCAACGCGTCGGCAAGGCGGGACGCAATTTTGCGATGTACAAATTTCGGACGATGTACAGCGATGCGCCGCAGTATGCCGTCTCGCCCGGCTCGGGAGACGATCCCCGCCTCACTCCCCTCGGACGTTTCCTGCGGCGCACCAGTCTCGATGAGCTTCCCCAGGCCATCAACGTCTTGCTCGGCCAGATGTCGCTGGTGGGGCCGCGTCCCGAAATGCCTTTCATCGTCGAACAGCACACCTCGTTGAAAGGACAGCGATTGTCCGTGCCACCCGGAATCACCGGGCTTTGGCAGATCAGTCCCGCGCGCGCCTATCCCATCCACGAAAATCTCCAGTATGACCATTACTACGTTCGTTACCGCAGTCTGTTCCTTGATATAGCCATCCTGCTGCATTCCGTGCGCTTCGCCGCGCGCGGGGTGTAGGCGATCAATCTCGTTGCTGGAGAACATATGCGCATTGCGGTGATCGGATGTGGCTACGTCGGTCTGGTTTCCGCAGCCTGTTTCGCAGAAATCGGTCATGAGGTGATCTCCGTCGATGCCGACCTGGAAAAGATCGCCGAACTGGAGCGCGGCGACGTACCCATCCACGAGCAGTACCTCCCGCAGCTCTTGCAACGGCACCGTGGAAAACGCCTGCGATTCTCCGCCTCATTGACCGCTGCTGTGGGCGAATCGGAGGCGGTATTCATAACCGTTGGCACGCCCCAGGGCGATAGCGGCGAGCCCGATCTGTCCTACGTTGAAGCCGTCGCTTCTGAAATCGCCTCCGCCGTCTCCGAACCTAAGCTCCTCGTCGAGAAGAGCACCGTTCCGGTACGCACCTGCGAGTCGATTCGTACCGTGCTGATGCTGCATGGCGCAGAGCCCGGCCGCTTCTCCGTCGCCTCCAACCCTGAGTTTCTGCGCGAAGGCTCGGCGGTTACCGACTTCCTCTATCCCGATCGCATCGTCCTGGGCGTAGACGACGACTTCAGCGCCGCCATGCTGTACAGCATCTATCGTCCTCTGACCGAGGGCAGTTACTGCCAGCGCAAGGACGCGATTGCCCGCCCTGTCCGGGCCCGGGTCCCGGTACGCGTGATCGTCACCAATGCCCGGAGCGCCGAGCTGATCAAGCATGCCTGCAATGCTTTTCTGGCGATGAAGATCTCCTACATCAACATGCTGGCCAATCTCGCGGAAGCGGTGGGCGCCGATATCGAACAAGTTTGCGCCGGACTCGGCTCCGATCGGCGCATCGGTCCGGAGTTCCTTCACCCGGGAATCGGCTACGGTGGCTCCTGTTTTCCCAAGGACGTGTCCGCCTTCCAATCCGTCGCCTCCCAGTGTGGAGTTGATTTCTCGCTGCTGGCCGAAGTCATGCGTGTCAACCAGTCGCAGCGCCATCGGTTTGTGCAAAAGGTCCGCAGTGCTTTATGGACCTTGCGGGGCAAGCGTCTTGGCGTCTGCGGCCTGGCGTTCAAAGGCGGCACCGATGATGTTCGCGAGTCGCCGGCTATCGCCATCATTCAGCAATTGCTGAAAGAAGGTGCGAGCATATGCGCCTTCGATCCTGCTGCCATGGTGAAGGCGCGCCAGCTACTGCCGCCGGGCATCATCGACTATGCAAGCGATGAGTATCAGGCCGCCGCTCATGCCGACGCCTTGTTGCTGTTGACCGACTGGCCGCAGTTCGCTCGGCTTGACCTTGAAAAGCTCCGGGCCGTAATGAAGCTTCCCATCATTGTCGATGGCCGCAATCTCCTCAACCCGAACCAGATGGCTGCCGCCGGTTTCTTGTACTACAGTGTGGGACGTCCGTTCCACACTATGGAAACGCTGAGCCGGCCGCCGCGCAGCCCATCGGTTGCGCCGCACGCCTTTGCAGTTGCGACCGCGCGCGGGGCAGGCATGCCGGCGTAAATCGCATCCCCACACCAGGAAGTTCAATGATTTTGCCTGGCGATCCCGAAACTCTCCAACAGGAACGCTCCGATTTGCGCCTGTACCAGGCCAGTGCTCTGGCCGGCAACGGCAGTCTGGTATTGCCCGAGTTCTGGCGGATGCTGGGCCGGCGCCGCTATCTCATGCTGGGATTCACTGCCGGCTTTCTCCTCGCCGCGTGCCTCTACATCTTGATCAAGGACTCGCGATACGAAGCAGAAGCACGAATTGAGGTCAGCCCCACGGGAACGAACTCCATGGGCCTGGATGAGCAGGCATCTCGAATCATGAACCCGTCAGATCCGACGATCCAATTGCAGAGCGCCGTAGCGGTGCTCGAGAGCAACACGGTCGCCTTGGCCGTCATGCAGCAAAGCAAGCTGACCGAAAGGAGCGATTTCGCCGGTCGCTGGCTTCAACCGCCGGGAGCGGACGTTTCCAGGCTGCTGCCGCTGCCGCGCGACAGGTTGTTGCTGCGCTTTCACAAGGCGCTCAAAGTCGAGATCGTTCCCAAGACCGACATCATCAGTGTGGCCTTTCGCTCCAAAGATCCTACCCTGTCGGCCGACGTGGTGAACTCCATCGTGAGCTGCTACGCGGAGCGGAATTTCCGCAGCAGCTATGACTCGATTACGCAGGTTTCCAACTGGCTGTCGGCGCAGATGGATGACCTGAAGCTCAAAGCCAATCAGGCGCAGGAGAAACTCGCCGCGTTGCAGAAGCAACGAGGGTTGATTGGGGTCGACGAGACCGACAACATCGTGACCGACAAGCTGAAAGACCTGAACCAGCAGCTCACGGCAGCCGAGGCGGACCGCATCCTCAAGGAGGCGCGTTATCGAATTGCCGGTTCGGGCAATCCTGAACTGATCGCCTCCACTGTCCCCGAACCTACGCTGCAGATCCTTCGCTCGCAGCAAGCCCAGCTACGCGTGGACTACGCTCGCCTGAGCACGAAATTCGGCGAGGGCTATCCCAAGCTGGCGGAGCTGGGCAGTCAAATGGCCCAGGTTGACACGGCAATCGATGCTGAACTGAAGAACCTCGCCGAGCGTTACAAGAACGACTACCTGGCCGCTGCCGATACCGAGAAGAGGCTGCAGACAAAATTCGAAGAGCAGAAGCAGAAAGCCTATGACCTGAATCAGGGGGCAGCGCAATACGCCATCCTGAAGCACGAAGTGGAAACCGCGCAGGACCTTTACCAAACGCTCGAGCTGAAATTGAAACAGGCGGGCATTGTTGCCGGGCTCGCATCGGCGAACATCGGGGTCGTCGAGCCCGGCCAGGTGCCTTCCGAACCTGTCGATCCTCGGCCCGGGTTCGATATTGCGCTTGCGCTCGCCGGCGGCTTGGTGCTCGGTGTGCTCTCGGCAGTTGGCCTGGAGGCCCTGGATACGACTGTTCGCAGCGCCGACGAGGTTGAAACCGTGACCGGCTTACGGACGCTGGCGGAGATTCCTCGCATGGTAAACGCCGGGCGTACTCTTTCGCGCCGAGGCACTCTGCCGCAGCTCTCTCGCGAACTGATGCTGATCGCGCAGCATCAACCGCAATCGCAAGCGGCGGAAGCGTACCGCTCCTTGCGCACGTCACTCGTCCTGCGAGCGGGCAACTCCTCGCCGCCGCGCACCTGCGCGGTCACCAGCTGCATGCCGCGCGAAGGCAAAACCGTGACCGCAGTGAATTGTGCCATTGTGCTCGCTCAGCAGGGATGGAAGGTACTTCTGGTTGACGCCGACCTTCGCCAGCCCTCGATTCACGAGATCTTTGCCATCCCGCGAGAACCCGGTTTGAGCGCTTTGCTCGCAGGACTTTGCTCGCCCGAAGAAGCTACGCTGCGTGCCGAGTTCGTGCCTAATATGTTCCTGATGCCTGCAGGTGCGGCCTGTCAGTATCCGGCTGAGACGTTGGCCTCGCGACGCATGCTTGACTTGCTCGAATATTGGCGCGACCGCTACGACCAGGTCATCTTCGATACTCCGCCCGCCTCCATGTTCACCGACGCAGTCGTGCTTGGCGCGCAGCTTGACGCCGCCCTGCTGGTAGCACGCTGCGGCGTCACCACATATCAGGCTTTGCGTCAGGGCCGGGATCTGCTGCAACGCGCCAGTGTCAACACCTCTGGCGTGGTGCTCAATTGCGTGGACCGGAAGTATGCCGCTTCCTACTACCGTCAGACCGTTTATGACATCGCCGGCAAAGCCACAGGTTCGCTCGATAGCTAAATCCAATCTGCCCCGGCAATACTGCCGGTCGATGGTGCGGGCAAGCCGCGCATTAGAGCGGCTTCACAGTAACCGGAGACCCGGTAGAGCCGACCTTCCGATCGGCGTCTCAGCGTCCCAGCTTACTGCTCCGGTCGCCGCGATCATTAGCATAATCGCGGCGACCGGAAAATTTTGCTTTCCCGCAAACGCGGCGCTAAAGCGCCGCTCTACCCTCCGAATGGGCTACATCAGCGTTGCAGTTGCTCTACTCATCTACCTCATTGCCTTGCTGGTTTCCGGCGCCCAGATCGCCAGCGCGCAATCGCCGGACGCCGCAACGCCTTCGCACGGGGCTGTCAGTTCGTTGCCTGCAGTGCCCACGCCATCATCCCATTCCCGCGTTGCGGAGGCGACCTCCGATGCGCAGCTTCTGCTCGATGTCGGTGATCTTCTCGACGTTCGTGTCTTCGACACGCCCGAGCTTTCCGAGAAGCTCCGCGTCGACGATCGCGGAGAAATCACCCTGCCCGTCGGCGGCGCAGTCACGCTGAAGGGATTGACCGCGGAACAGGCTCAGATCGCAATCGAGCAGCGCCTCCGGCGCAAGAACATTCTCCGCGATCCGCACGTGGATGTCTTCGTCCTGGAATACGCGACCCAGGGCGTCACCGTCGGCGGCGAAGTTAAATCGCCCGGGGTCTATCCCTGGGTTGCAAAGCACACGGTTCTGGACTTCATCTCAGTCGCCGGCGGCCTGACCCCAGCCGCGTCCAGAGCTGTCAGCGTGATGCGCAAGGATCGTGAGCAAGTCATCACGTTCCGACTGCCGGATTCGCCAACCAGCAATACCGATGTCGACATTCGGCCAGGCGATCGCATTCAGGTAGCACGATCGGGCGTGGTTTACGTCGTCGGCGATGTCGGCCGGCCCGGCGGATACCTCATCGAAAACAACGGCACGGTCACAGTGCTGCAGGCTCTCGCGCTGGCGCAGGGCATGAATAAGACCGCGCGCTATGACGCCAAACTCATCCGCAACCTGCCTTCCGGGCGAAGCGAATCCGACCTACCACTCAAGCGCATTCTGGCCAACCAGGTCGCTGATCCCAAGCTTCAAGACGGCGACATCCTTTTCGTCCCGGTCAGCGGCACAAAAGAGTTTGGCGACAAAGGCGTCACTGCCATTCTGCAAACGGCGGTGGGCGTAGTGATCTACGGCAGATTATGAGCCTATATAGCAACCGCGATTCGAATGCACCTCGCGGGCTCTGGATTGCCTTCTTCGGTCCCGACGGCGTGGGGAAATCGGCGGTCATCGAGCGGGTGAAGGATCAGCTCGCCCCGGCGTTCTCATTCGTCACTCAGTTTCACTTTCGGCCGATGTTTCTCCGCAAGAACTTGAGCCGCGCGCCGGTTACCGATCCTCACGCTCAAATTCCCCGGACGCTGATCGTCTCCGTGGGAAAACTCATTTACTGGCTGCTGGACTGCTGGTACGGACACCTGCTGGCAACCAGGTTCGCGCGGCATCATCGTGGACTGGTGATCTCCGATCGCTATTACCCCGATGTGATGGTCGATCCCCGCCGCTATCGCTTGCCGGCGAGCACCTTTCGCTTCGCCAAGTGGCTGGCATCGCTGGCCCCGCGTCCCGACCTCTGCATTCTGTTGGACGCGCGCGCGGAAGTCGTGCAGCGGAGAAAACGCGAGGTCTCGCTGGGCGAATCGCAGCGCCAGCGATTTGCCTATCTCGCGATGTTTCAGTTCCTGCGTGACAAGCTGCTGGTCAATGCCGACGCGCCCGTGACGGAAGTGGCCCAAGGCGTAAGCCATGCGGTCCTCACCATTCTCGAAAACTCCACGTCGGAAGCGCCGGAAGGGGACATCGTTTTTGCAGACTAGTGACATCACCCGACAGCTTGTCGCTGCGCTGCTGCTGGGAGACTCGCACGCCCCCCCGCGGGACTTCCTGGTGATTCCCGGCAACAAACCGCGCTGGCTGATGCCCGCAACCGCCGACGTCGCCGGAATACTGGCCGATTGGACGCCGTATCGCGCCTCTTCCCGGCTCAAATGGAAGGCTGTTCGAATCCTCAATCGCGTGGGCGCACTTTCAGCTTTCCCGAATGTCTCCGCCACGGAGATACCCGGTTTGGGTCAGGTTGACTGGCGATCTCTTGGCTGGGAGCGGCGCGCCGACCCAATTCCTGTGATTTATGTTGGAACTCCCGGTCTCCGACAAAAGGCCGTCGTCCACCTCATCGACAAGGCGAGCCACACATGCCACGCTGTGGTGAAGGTTCCTCTATGTCCCGGAGCCAAAGACGCAATCGTTCGGGAGGCAGGCGTGCTACTGGCTCTGGCGGAAGAGCAGTATCCCTTCGCGCCGCGTCTGCTGCACCTGGACACCGCACGCGGCATTGCCGCGCAGCAATTTCTGCCCGGTAAATCGGGAAGCCGGCGCTTGCGCCCCGAATATTTTGCGCTGCTCCATTCTTTGCTTTTGCCTGATCACCAGACGACCCTCGCCGAACAGGTGGCATTCTGGCATGAAGAACCGCTGTCGTTGTTCACCAGCAAATCCGACCTCCAGCTCATGGGATCGGCACTGACTGAATTAGCCGATGTTCAATCGCTGCCTGCGTGCTGGGTGCATGGCGACTTCGTGCCCTGGAACATCCGGCGACGGACGAATGGTCCCGCGGCGCTCATCGATTGGGAAGAGGCGGAGAGCTGCGGACTGCCGCTGCAGGACGCTTTTCACTTTCTGCACATGCAGGGTTTTCTGTTTGGGGAACGGCCGACGGCTCACTTCGAGCAGCTCGCGAAATTCGCCGGAGCTCTCGACATTTCTCCGCAGCAATGCCGCAAGCTGGAAATCGCTTACGTTGCTCGGGCCTGGGTGGATAGCGCCAAACAGAACCCCGGGCGCGCGCCACACCTCGCCAGCACCGTCGCACTGCTGCTTCGTCAGCGTCCGAACTCGACCGCCGTCATCGCCAGACATCCCGGGCGGCCCCGACTGATTTCTTCTCATGCCGTTCGCGCAAGTCGCGACCGTGGCGACCTGTTCGCGAGCGTCCTTGTCCGGCTGAACGAGGCGCAAGTGCCCTACTGTGTGCTCACCGGGCATGACCCTTTGCAAGCGGCGCACGGCGACCTAGATATTATGTTTCGGCGTCGGGATTGGCGCCGCATTCCTCAACTTCTGGCGGAGGCAGCAAGGGATGCGGGCGCAACGCTGGTTCAGGCTATTCAGCACGAAACCACTGCCTGCTACTTTGTTCTCGGCCGCCAATCCGGCCGGCATGTTGCGTACCTGGATGTCGATTGCTACAGCGACTATCGCCGTGACGGGCGCGAGTGGCTGGCTGCCGACAAACTGGTTGCGGCTCGCCGTAAACACCGTAATTTCTTTCTTCCTTCTGTACCGGACGAGTTCGCTTATTACCTTGTCAAAAAGGTCCTGAAGCAATCCATTTCTCTCCACCAGCTCAAGCGATTGCGACATATGTTCGCCCGCGATCCGGCCCCAGCTCAGCAGCGGCTTGCAGCTTTGTGGCAGCCAGAAACTGCGTTTCGCCTGCAGCGCGCAATTGTCGACCAGAACCTGAACTGGATGGAGTGTCAGCTACCGAATCTTCTGCATGAGCTACAGCGATCGCCTGCGACTGAGCGGCCAGTTCCGCGCGTGTTGCAGAAGCTGCGGGAGACGCAGCGGCTTCTCCGCCGCATCATTTTCCCAACGGGGCTTTCGCTCGTCGTTACTGGTGCAACCAGCGAACTGTGCTCGCAAGTTGCCGATGGGCTGGTCTGCGAGTTGGGGCCGGCATTTCGTCGCACACGCTGGATTTCGCCGGGGAAAACTCTGCCACAATGCTTTGCGCAACTGGTCGAGGTCTGGACGGCCCGGATTCGTTCCACTCTCGTGGTTCGCACCATTGACGAGAGCGCACCTGCTGACAGCTGGTTGCAAACGCTGCATCGATTTAGACTGCGCATCGCCCGCCGGCTGAGCCCGTGCGACCTAGTGATCCAGCTTTCCCATGGGCCGGAAGGGATGAGGCAGTTAAAGGCGTGGCGTCGCAGGGTGATCTACATTGATCCCAAGCTCTCGCCTGAACAAATGATCCAGGAAGCGACCCAGGCCGTTCTTCCTGTGTTGTCGAAGCGTATCGCCAAACGATTCCGACTACCCAGCTTGCGGAGAAAGTCAGAAAAGCACGTTGTGCCGCCGGCTGAAGCCGGCTCAGAGCAAGAGAAAACGCTTGGACGCTGGCCTAAAGGCCGGCTCCACCCGAACCGTGTGTTTCAACGATTTTTTCAACAAGCTGTGCAGCCGCCCTGCGCATCCAGCGAGATCGATACCGCTAACGAATCCACGGAGGTTCTCTCCGTGGGACTGGACTAGCCGGTGCGAGTGCTGCTCTCGGCGTACGCTTGTGAGCCTGGACGTGGTTCGGAGCCGGGCGTCGGCTGGAGCTGGGCTACGGAACTGGCGCGTCTCGGGCACCAAGTCACCGTCATCACGCGCGCCGCGAATTGCCGCAGTATCGAGGAAGCGTCCCTCGCTTCAACTAAAACTTTAACTTTCGTCTACTATGATCTCCCTCGCTGGACGCAAACAATGCGGCGATCTGCCCTGAGCAAAGCACTCTACTACATAGTTTGGCAGTGGTTTGCCGTCCGCCACATTCGCCGCCTGTTTCCCCGGCTCGACTTTGACGTGGTCCATCATGTCAGCTACGTCAGCGTACGGCTCCCCAGTTTCATGGGGACACTCGGCATCCCCTTCTGGTTCGGTCCAGTGTCCGGCGGAGAAAGCGTTCCTCCGCAACTTCGCGCCGGGTTTTCCAGCGGCCAGCGCTGGCGCGAACGGCTGCGCGATCTGTCGAACCTGCTCATTGGGATCGATCCCTTCATGCGGCGCACATTCTCCCATGCCCAACGCATTTTCGTCACCCGCGACACGCTACAGCTGATTCCTCACCGATGGCGCCACAAATGCCGGGTTCAGCTTGCCATTGGCGTCCGGGCACCGCCTCCGTGCTCAAGACGACAACGCCGTAGCGGAGAACTGCGGCTGCTCTACGTCGGACGTCTGCTGGAATGGAAAGGGCTGCATATCGCTCTGCAAGCGGCGTATCTGGTGCGCCAATCTCATGCCGGCCCGCGCTTAACAGTTATTGGCGAGGGGCCGGCGCGAAAGCGGCTCGAAAGCCTCAGCCGCAAACTGGGCCTGCAGGATGTGGTGTGCTGGCTCGGCTGGCTGCCTCGGGCAGCTCTGACGGAACATTACGCTGCAGCCGATGTGTTGTTATTCCCCAGCCTGCGGGATTCCGGAGGTATGGTCGTGCTAGAGGCATTGGGCCACGGCGTTCCCGTAATTTCTACCGATTTGGGCGGTCCCGGTCTTATCGTGAATGAAACCTGCGGACGGGCAATAGCGACGGCCCGGCGCGGTCCGGACCAGCTTGCCTCCGATATGGCCGACACTCTGCTGGAGATGATTGCGACTCCGGGGCGGCTGGAATCACTCTCTCGCGGCGCGCGGGCCCGGGCGTGCGACTTCGAATTTGAGCACTTGGTGCGATCACTGTATCCCTCGATGACGCTCGCGCGGGAAGCATGACAACCGCATCCTGTCCGGCAATTTCATGCCGCGTGACGTATGCGGTTGCGCCGCGAAGCTGGCCAATTTCGCTGCTGCGCAGCGTCCTGTTTATCTCTCTTTTCTCGATTATCTTTGTGCCGGAATTTGTGCGTGAGAGCGTCGGCCAGACATCCCTGGTCTACGCCAAAGCACTCGGCGGTTTTCGTTTTGTCGATCTGGCAATCCTTGCCCTGGCGTTCTGCCACGTCCTGGCTCCTGCCGCTTGCCGACGCTGGAAGTTCCTGCGCTTCCCACGTGCCACCGTATTTCCCGGAATCGCCTTCCTCGTTTGCATTGCTGTGGCAATCTGCTACGGCCGCAGCCACGGTGGCAACAATTTCTTCTTCGACTGGCGCGGCCTGGCTTTGGGTATCGGTTTGTACTTCGTCTGGTCGTCATGGCTACGCAGCACCTCCGATGTCGCGTCCGCTGTGCGCCTGTTCGCGGTGTACATGGCAGTGCGAATTGCTGCGCTCTACGTCCTTTACGGCGCGGGCTATCGCGAGAACCTGCTGGGCGTTGCCATCCCCATCTTCGATGGACCGGTGTTGTCTTGCATCGTGTTCACCGCTCTGCTGGCATTTTCCTACCAGGAGAATGCCGCCGGAGATTCGGAAAAACTGCTCTGGTGCGGTCTGGCCGCATCCGCTTACCTCATCGTCTTGATGGGTTTTCGCCGTACCTATTGGGGCGAGCTGGCAATCGGCACGTTGCTTTTGCTGGTTTTCCAGAAGCGTCACCGTTTGCGCAATCTTCTGCTCGTTGTCGGGGTGCTGGCGGTTGCCGCGTGCATCCTCGGCGCGTCATTCTCCAGCCGGCTCCAGAGCCTTGACGTCACTCGCGATGACTCGGAGTTCAGCGCCGATAATGCCGATCACCTGCACGACCTGATGGATGCCTGGTACCAGGTGCAGCAGTCGCCGTTGATGGGAATCGGTGTGGGCACCGCCTACTCCACTTGGCACATCCGGAGTTGGAAGACGGAATCGGTGATGGTCCACAACGCACCACTGCATGTCTGGCTCAAATATGGGATCGCGGGATTGCTGTCTTATCTATGGTTCCACTTCGCGCTGCTACGGTGGTTTCTTCGGCGCGCGAGATCTCCTACCGCGGCCGAGCCGGCGTTCTTCGCCGCTGGATTCGCCTATCTCACCGCGCACTTCGTCATCACGCTCGGTTTTGCGCCGTGGCCGTATTCCGAGCTGCAATTGACCACACTAATGTCGTTCATTCTCGCTGCCGCGGTCGCCGCCCGCCGCTCACTGCGTCTCGCCCATTGATGGATACTCCCGCACTTTCCGTCATCACTCCGTCCTTCAACGCCGGCGGATTCATCGAAGACGCGATCCTTAGTGTCTTGCACCAGCAAGACGTCTCCGTGGAACACGTGGTGGTTGATGGCGGGTCGACCGATAGCACATCGGCAATCGTCCAGCGCTACCCCGGCGTGCAGTGCACTTCGGAGCCAGATGGTGGGCAATCGGACGCAATCAATAAAGGCTTTCGCCGCGCGAAGGGCGACTTGGTGGGTTGGCTCAACGCCGATGACTATTACCTTCCCGACGGGCTCGCAGCCATTGCCCGCGCGGCGCAGGAACATCCTGAAGCTGACGTCATCTATGGCGACTGTGTATTCGTTGACAGTAGCGGAAGGATCGTCCGCTCCAAGGTCGAACACGACTTCGATCGCGATGTGCTCATGTACTTTGGTTGTTACATACCTTCAACATCTACGTTCTTCCGGCGGCGAATCATCGACTCTGGGTTTCTTCTGGATTGCGATTATCGAGTCTGCATGGATTTCGAGTACTTCGCGCGGCTGGCTCACGCGGGATTCAGGTTCCACTATGTGCCGTACTTCATCGCCGCGTTTCGTTGGCACCAAGACAATGTCAGCCTGAAGCAGTTCGCACGCCGCACCGAGGAGCGTCTGCTGGTGCAGCGGCGCTTCGGCAGGACCGCATATTCGCAGCCGACCCTGAGGCTTCTGTCACAAGCGCATCGCGGCAAGCGGCTACTGCGCAAAGTTGCAAGCGGAAACATCGCCCGCCAGTTCTGGCTCCGCCAGATGATCGGCCGCGAGACTCGATGGCTTGACGGGCAAACCGGCCGCGATACATGCAGACTCCTGGCGTCCTTGTAATTCACAACCGGTACCAGCAGTCTGGCGGCGAGGACGCAGTTGTACGCGCGGAAATCGATCTCCTGCGCAGCCGTGGGCATAGGGTGGTCACCTATATCCGCGACAACGCCGAGATCGCAAACTACAGCGCCGTACGCAAGGCTTCATTGTTCGTGAGCACGACGTGGAACGGCGAGACCTATAACCAGATTCGCGAACTGATTCGCACTGAGCGCCCCCACATCGCCCATTGCCATAACTTCCTGCCGCTGGTGAGCCCGGCTGCGTATTACGCGTGCCAGTCGGCCGGAATTCCTGTAGTTCAGACGCTGCACAACTATCGCCTCTTCTGTCCTGCGGGCACATTGTTTTCCGATGGAGAGATTTGCCAGCGATGCAGGCGTAGTCTGCTGGCGGGCGTTCGCCGGCGCTGCTACCGCGGTTCCTGCCTCCAGACGGCCGCTGTCTCGCTCATGCTGACCACGCACCGCATGCAGGCCACCTGGGCGCGATGCGTCCATGCCTACCTAACGCCGAGCCGCTTCTGCCGCGATTACTTTGTGGCCGCCGGTCTTCCGGGCGCAAGGGTCCATCTGCAACCGAACTTCCTCGCGCACGATCCAGGTCAGCGCAGCGGCCGTGGCGAATTCGCGCTCTTCCTTGGCAGGCTCAGCGCCGAAAAAGGCGTCCTGGAGTTGGTGGAAGCTTGGCAGCATCTGCCGGAAATTCCGCTGCTCATTGCCGGCGAAGGTCCGCTTCACCACCAGGTGCAAGCAGCAGCGCATGGCGGCGGAACGAAGATCCAGATGCTGGGAAATGTGAGCCCGCAGGAGGTACTCGCCCGTATTAACGGTGCGCGCTTCCTGGTCTTTCCCAGCCGATGGTACGAGCCGTTCGGCATGGCCCTGCTGGAAGCCGCGGCCTGCGGTGTCCCCGCCATCGCGTCACGGATCGGCGCGATCCCCGAGCTCGTGTCCCATCGGCGCACCGGATTGCTATTCGATCCCGATGATTTCAGCCAACTCGTGCAACAAGTCCGCTGGGCCTGGCAGCATCCCGAGGAAATGGAAGAGTACGGCCGCGCCGCCCGGCAGATGTACCTGCGGCACTTCACTGCGGCAAGGAATTACGAGCTGCTGATGCAGATCTACCAGCAATTGCTGCGGAACTAAACGACAGTGCCCGGATTTTTCTATTAGCTATCTCATAAATCGCCTGTGTCAGGCACGACTGAAAGAGGCGGTTGAAAAACTTCTGACAGCAGATCCCTCGCCGACTAAAGTCGGCCCGGGTTGACAAATACAAAAGGGCCTTGGACGCTAGCCTCAACCACCCCGGTGAAGGCCAGCTCTACCCGAACAATGCGTCGCGCCGGCTTTTTCAGCGGCCTGTGAAAGTCGTGCCCTGACACGAACCCCAACCGGATTTGTGAGATCAGTTCTAGTAAGGCGAATGCCATCCTCCGGCCGATTTTGGATTCTGCTGTTGCTGTCCACCGCCATGGCCGAATGTTGCGCGCAAGAAGCAATCGGCGCGCAACCTGGCCGGAACCGCGTACACCGACAAGACGCAGACAATTATTTCTGTCGTGAGTCCCCGGACGGATCAGCGGTGAAGGCCTCGGTGAACCTCTGTCTCGATCGTCAGTTGAATGCCGACGTTCAGGATGTAGCGGGAGCTCGCCTGAATCCAAACGCCCTCCCTGATGACGATCCCGAGCTACTCGCAACACCTGTGGCGAAGAAGTCCAATCGCGCACCACCGGCAACTACAAGCTCCTGGCAGCCGAAGCCTGCTCAAACCGGTTTCTTGGATACTGCATCGGAATTTCGAGCAAGCGACGCCTTTCTGCCCGTGCCACGTCTAACTATCACCAATCGGATTGAGGACAGTGACAGCAATCCATCGGACTCCCCGGCACCGTCGCTGATGCAACAGCAGCTCGCGCGCGCTCGGGCCCGCGCGCAGCACGAGGAGCGCCGGCGCCGGACGCGTGAAGAGCAGAACAGTTTCCACCAGCAGTGCTCGCGCTTGCACATGAGCGATCTCAACTGCCGGCTGCGTTTGCGACGGCAGAAGCTCTCGGCGTTGAGTGATCCCGTGGGCCGCGCGCCGGAAACACCCCGGAATTCCAATCACTAATCTCCTGGAACTTTTCTCATAAATCCGATTTTGGGTTCGTGTCAGGGCTCGACTTCACCGGCTGGTGAAAAAGTCGGAACAGCAGATCGAGGCGGCAATTGTCTGGGGCCCCGCTCGCGGGCTCGTCGCTCGGGATGACACAAATGAGGGATCTGCGACCGCGCAGCTGAAGCTGCGCCCTTTCCAGACAGCTCGAAATCCAGTTTTTCAGCGGCCTGTGAAGACTTGCCCCGACACAAAGCGATTTATGAGATTACTGGATTCCTTCTAGCTTCCATTCCTTTCTCGATTCCTAATCCACCCCAAAGAACAGAGGCGTTACATGAATTCAGCAACACGTGTCCTGGTCACCGGGGCCGGTGGCTTCATCGGTCATCATCTTGTAAAACGCCTGAAGAACGAGGGCTACTGGGTGCGCGGCGTCGACATTAAAGAGCCGGAATTCGAACCCAGCGCAGCCGACGAATTTGAACTATTGGACCTGCGCTCCTGGCACAGTGCTCTCCAAGCCACCAGCCGTATCACCCAGGTCTATAACCTGGCCGCGGACATGGGCGGCATCGGCTACATCACGGCCAAGCTCGCCGATATAGCGCGCAACAACATTCTCATCAATGCCCACATGCTGGAGGCGTCGCGTGTCAATGGCGTAAAGCGCTATCTCTTCTCGTCATCCGCCTGCGTTTACGCCGGTTACAAACAGAACGTGGCGGAGCTGACTCCGCTGAAGGAGGAGGACGCGTATCCTGCCGATCCTGAGCCCGGCTACGGGTGGGAGAAGCTTTTCACGGAACAGCTCTGCAATTATTTCCTGCACGACTACGGTTTCGAGACCCGTATTGTGCGTTTTCACAATGTCTATGGACCGCTGGGTACGTACCAAGGCGGCAAAGAGAAAGCGCCCGCCGCGATCTGTCGTAAAGTCACGCTTGCGGAGAACAACGGCACTATCGAAGTGTGGGGCGATGGTCTCCAGACCCGGTCGTTTATGTTCATCGACGACTGCGTTGATGGATTGCTGCGCCTGATGGCGAGCGACCACCGCGAGCCGCTGAATCTTGGAACGGAAGAGATGGTCAGCGTGGATGAGCTGGTCGATACGATCTGCGCGATTGCCGGCAAGAACCTGATGAAGCGGCACCTTCTGAACCGGCCGCAGGGCGTGCGCGGCCGTAACAGCGATAACTCGCGACTGCGCGCAGTACTGTCTTGGGAGCCCACGACTCCTCTGAGCAAGGGCCTCGAGGTTACGTATCGCTGGATTGAGGATGAGTTGGGCAAGAGCGGACGCCTGCGACATGCCCTCGAGTGTGCTTCCGCCTGAGCGCCCGAACGCGCCTCGCGCGAACGTGCTCGGAGTCGGCGTCAGCGCCATCAACATGCCGGACGCGGTGCGACGCTGCGAGAATTTCCTGCACGAGCATCGCAAAGGCTATATCTGTGTCACAGGCGTGCACGGAATTATGGAGGCGCAGCGCGACGCAGGTTTCTGTACGATTCTGAACCGCGCGTTGCTCTGCACGCCCGACGGTATGCCGACCGTCTGGGTCGGGCGCCTGCAGGGCCATCGGGAGATGCGCCGCGTTTATGGTCCGGACTTCATGCTGGAGCTGTGCCGCTCGTCCGTCCAGCGCGGCTGCCGGCATTTCCTTTATGGAGGAAAACCCGGCGTCGTCGGGAAGCTCGAACAGCGATTGCAAGCGCTTGTGCCCGGCATCGCAATCGTTGGAACCTACACGCCGCCGTTCCGGCCACACACGCCCGCGGAAGAAGATGGGTTGGTAAGCATCCTCGCCGAGGCGCGTCTCGATATCATCTGGGTCGGCCTGAGCACGCCCAAACAAGAGCGGTTCATGGCCGGCATAATCGACCGCCTGCAAGCGTGCCTTATGATCGGGGTGGGTGCGGCCTTCGACATCCACGCCGGACTGCTGGCAGACGCTCCGTCATGGATGAAAATCTCCGGGCTGCAATGGCTATATCGGCTGATGAAAGAACCGCGGCGGCTGGGGCGTCGTTATCTCACCAACAACCCACAATTTCTCTGGGAAATTGCAATGCAGTTTACGAGTATAAAAAAATTTGATCATGGTTGATTTGTAATGACTTGAACTCGACCTTACGGACGGCGTTAGCAAGACTCCGCTGGTCAGACCCAGAGTGACGTTCGATTGGGGGATCTTGAGCGTAATGGCGATTCACAACAAGCAACGGACTTGCTGAGCGGGGTATAGTGACAAACTGACCGGTACTTTAACGACATTTCAGGAGTTAAGGCAACGTCCAATTCACGGGAATCAACTAACTTCCTGCTCTAAGCACGCATCGATCTCCACTCTCCAAGCGGATCCTGTTCGGGATCCGCTTTTTTTTGCTGGAAAAACATTCTCCTTGTGACCTGCATCACTGCTCGTTTCGAGAATTGCATTTATCCATAGCTACACGAGCTTTGCTGATTGCGTTTAAGTCCATCCAACTCCCGTGATGGACAATCTCGACGAAACTTCTGTGGCAAACCCTCTGCTGCCGCTTCTCTTGCTTTCTTAAATACTGGCCCTCGAGTCACTCTTGATGTCCATGAGGCAGGTGAGTGCTTGAGCAAAAATAGGGTCCTCGTCGTCGAAGTCGATGCCGTTGTGCGCTCCGGCGTCTGCAATTTTCTGGCTAGCCAGGGGCATATTGTTTCAGAGGCTGCCAATTGCCGGGACGCGCAATTACAGTTTCAGCGTTTCCGTCCCGATGCTTTGGTTCTGGATCTTTACCTTCCGAACGGCGACGCTCCGCAGCTCCTGCGGCAAGCAAAAGCCAGTAATCCCAGCGTCCCCGTAGTGGTGCTGTCAGGTCAGGCCGCGAGCACGGATGCGTTGACGCGAGCCGTACGCAGCGGTGCTGACCAGGTCTTCATGAAGCCGGTCGAGCTGGCGGAACTTCACACTGCCCTGCTGCGCCTGCTCGCGAAAAAGAAGCATGCAACATCGGCCGCCATTTGCGCCCCGAAGCAGCGTAACAAGCTTGATCCGTTCGTTGGGACAAGTGTCGTCATTCGGCGCCTGCAGGAAATTGCCGGCCGCGTGCTGTCCAGCGAAAGCCCGATCCTGTTGCAGGGTGAGACGGGCGCGGGCAAAGGCGTACTGGCCAACTGGATTCACCGCAATGGTCCCCGCGCTCACCGGCCGTTTCTCGATTTGAACTGCGCCGGACTATCGCGCGAGCTGCTGGAGTCGGAGTTGTTCGGGCACGAAAAGGGCGCCTTCACCGGTGCTGTGGGTGCCAAGCAGGGATTGCTGGAAGTGGCAAATCACGGAACGGTTTTTCTGGACGAAGTCGGCGACATTGACTTGCAAGTCCAGCCCAAGCTGCTCAAGGTCCTGGAAGACCGTCTATTTCGCCGCCTGGGCGACGTTCGCGATCGTGCGGTTGACATCCGTCTCATCTCCGCCACTCATCGCGAACTTCTGGAGTTGGTACGCCAGCAGCGATTTCGCAGCGATCTCTACTTCCGCGTCAACATCGTTTACATTCAGGTGCCATCGTTGCGCGATCGAGTAGAAGACATACCTTATCTTGCCGAAGACATGCTGCGCAGTATTGCGCGAAATCGCGGCGGAGAAGAGGTTTCGATTTCCAGCTCTGCTATGACGGCCCTGCAACGGTACTCATGGCCTGGCAACGTTCGCGAGCTGCGCAATGTGCTGGAGCGTGCAGTCCTGCTCGCCGGCAACGGCGAAATTCTCCCGGAGCATGTTTGTCCGCAAGGCCCCGGTCTGGAAGCGCCTCGTGTCAGTATTGCGGGCGGCACTCTGAAACAGATGGAGTGCGCTTACATCCATCAAGTCTTGCGGGACGAGGGCGGCTCCATCGAACGCACGGCGAGGAAGCTCGGAATTCCGCGCAGCTCGCTGTACAACAAGATGCGGCGGTTTGAGATTCCTCAGGGCACCGGGCGCTTGTAGGTGAATCCACTGGGAAAGGTTGAACGCGGTAGAGCTTAGCTTCGCTCAGGGAAACCCTGAATAAGTCGCTGGTGATCCCTCAGGGGCTAAAAGCCCGTGCTCATTTTGTTTCACTTGCGGCACG
This sequence comes from uncultured Acidobacteriaceae bacterium, assembly GCA_963821995.1. Classification (GTDB taxonomy): domain Bacteria; phylum Acidobacteriota; class Terriglobia; order Terriglobales; family Acidobacteriaceae; genus Bog-257. The sequence goes on from CAWGFZ010000002.1 coordinate 945,201, forward strand.
GCTGAAGCCGTGCCCTTTCAAAACTGAGCCTTGCATTCTCTGCTTCGTGCCGGTTTAGCCCGGCGCACAGAAATCGCCATTGCGCTCAAAATTCCCCAATCGGAGGTCAGGCTGTGTCTGACGAACGGAGCCTTGCCAGCGCCGTCCGTAAGGTGGAGTTCAAGCCATTACACGTCATCGCTTGCTTTGCCAGCGCACGCCCACACGGCCAAGGATTGGCTGCCCCACATTCGGCGTGGGCGTCTTGGCGATGAAGTACTGATCGTTGGTGAGGTTCTCGCCCTGAAAGAACACGTCGAAGCCCTTCGGCAATGGATGGGACAACGAGGCGCTGAGCACGAAGCATCCGCCGAGCGCAAACATGTTCTGATCGTCGTCGAATTCGTTGCTCTCGGCCCGGCCCTGCACTGCCAGGAAAAACCGTTTGGGCGCGGCCCATGTGCCCTCGAAGGTGAAGATGCTCCGCGGCACCAGTGGAATCAGCTTGCCAACCAGCGTCGGATCGCCGGGAAAACTCGCGACTACGCTGTTGGTGAATTGGTAGCCGGCGTTCAGGCTGAGGCGGTTGGTAAAGCGGATGTCGGTGCCTAGCTGAAAGCCTAGCGTTTGCGTACTGCCCAGGTTTTCCCGCATCTGCGTGATCAGCGTGGGAGTGGAAGCTAATGTGACGTTCTCCACCGGATGGGTGACAACCCCTCCGAAGACGCTGCCGTGGATTGATACCCGATCGTTCAGCATCGTAGTGCGCAGGCCGCCCTCACCGCCGGAGAAGCGCTCCGCCTGCAAATAGGCATTGGCCATGACCTCGGTGTCGCCCACGCGATACGAGCGATAAAGCTCGTTCAGCGTCGGCGCGCGAAAAGATCGATAGCCCGAGGCGTAAGCAACCACGCGGTCCGACAACCGATATGAGGTTGTTATTCGCGGATCGAAAGCGTTCTGACCGCGTGACGGATAATCAGTTCGGGTTTCCGAGCCATGTACCGGGATGCGAATGGAACTCGCGTCGTAATTGCTCCACAGGTCTTCGCGTGCGGCAAAGGTCACCGACCAGCGCCGTGTGATCTGGACAATTCCTTCCAGAAACGGCCCCAGCGACTCCTGTGTGCCTCCATTCGACAGGTCCGCCGTGGGCCTGCCGCTCGAGTAGGTTGTCTCCAGGCTGACACCTTGTACATACGTCCCGTCCAGCCCCGCCAGCATCGTCACGCGGTTGGAGATCTGCTTTGACCATTGCCCGATCATCCCCATCTGCTGCACCGGAATGTTCTGAACGTCGGTCAGCGATTCGCTGTCGCGATTCAACGGGACCGAGGAGAACGTCTGGTGATAGTTCTGCGTTCCACCATAAAGTCGTAGCGTGAAAAGGCCGGCAGCGGGACTGTCATAATCCGTGCCAAAGGCTAATTGCCGAATCGTTGTGTCGTTGATCTGCAGCGGAGTGCCGTTCTGCCGGTCTTCGCCGTAGAGGTTGCCGTCCACAAAAATGCGGCCACGATCTCCAATCAGCCTCTCCAGCTTCACGTTTCCGCTGCCGTACTGGAGGTTGACCGGCGTGTCCACCGTCCCGCGCAGATCGCGCGGCACGTCGATATAACCATCGGTGCGGAATCCTTCGCCCGCGGTCGAGAGATTCCACTGTCCAAAATGCACCGCTCCCCATCCCGAGCCAAAGGGCGAGTTCTCGTTGCCGTAGGACACCTCGACATTTCCCGCGGTCTGCACCGCGCTGCGAGTCTCAAGGTTCACCACACCGCCCAGGGCGTCATTTCCATACAAGGCCGAGAGGCCTCCGGGAACGATCTGCACCTCACTCAGCGATGACTGCGGCACGCGCGCCCAGTAAACCCAACCACCGAAGGGATCGTTGATGGGAGTACCATCCACCAACACCAGCGCGCGGCTTGCTCCGCTTGCGCCCAACCCGCGCAGGGACACTCCTTGCGATGTAGGATTGGCCGTCTGGCTTCCGGATCGACGGAGCAACGAGAATCCCGGAACCAGGCGCAGCTTGTCATCCGTGGTCAACGGACCCCATTGCTGCAACTGCTGATCGCTGACAACCGCAGCGTCGGGTTGCGACTCCACGTTGTCAACGCCGGTGGGAAGAATCGACGTGCGTGTGGCCGTGACGTCCAGGCTCTGCTGCACTGCCGCGGCCTGCAGCGCGATTGAAATTTGATTTTGTCCAGCATGCCAGGGCGTCGTGCTGCTTGCAAAACCGGGCGCGCTCACCAGTATGGTTCCCGAATCAGCCGTAACTCCGCTGAAGACAAACGTCCCGTCCGGCTGCGTCGAGCGACCAATGTCCCGCCCCTGCACTCGCAGCACGACGTGCGCCCGTGCGACAACTGCGCCGCTGGGATCCGTTACGGTTCCGTGGATCTCCTGAGAAGATGCTCCCGATGCGACGGACTGCATCGCAGAAGACATGAGCGCGATAGCAAGGCAGTTCCTGATTTTCGATAGACGCACGGTGCCAGAGCCCCAGCGGACAACGGATTCACTCCGCGAAGAGTTTACATTAAGGAAACTCGGAAGAAGTGTCTGGTGATCCCTCCGGGGCTGAAGCCCGTCCTCATTTTGTTTCGCCTGCGGCACGGCTGAAGCCGTGCCCTTTCAAGACTGGGGCTTAATCAGAGCCTCGTCAAGGGTTAGATAAGCCCTCCGCCGCGGCCCGGAGTTCAGGCGCAACGCGGCCCGTCACTATCGCCGGTAAGCCGGCGAACCACGAAGCTGGTTGTGCGTCACACCGGCCTCGCAGTGTCCTCTATATACTGAGAACATCCATTACTACGTAAGGAGTCGCCTATGGCAACTGTTGCGGAACCGACCGCTCTTATGGAAGACATCGTTGTTCATCCTCCCACGCGTTTGTTGTATGGGCCGGGCCCGGGCCAGGTTCATCCGCGCGTATATCAAGCGATGGCGCAGCCCATCGTGGGTCACCTTGACGCATATTTCTTTCAAATCTCCACCGAGATTCAAAAACTCCTGCGCACCGTCTTCGGTACCAAGAATGAGATGACCTTCGTCGTCTCCGCTACCGGCAGCGGCGGCATGGAGACGGCGATCAGCAATTTCGTTGTAGAAGGAACGAAGGTTGCGATCTTCGCCAACGGCTACTTCTGCGACCGCCAGACGGAGATGGCCCGCAGGCAAGGCGGTAACGTGGTTCGCTTCGAGAAGCCCTGGGGCGAAGTGTTCGGCGATGCCGAAGCCGCGGAGTTTATCCATCGCGAGAAGCCGCAGGTCGTGACCTACGTGCAGGCGGAGACCTCGGCCGGCGCGTTCCAGCGCGGCGAAGCCATCTGCAAGGCTGCGCATGAAGTGGGCGCACTGGTCATCGCCGACTGCGTTACTTCGCTGGGCGCAATGCCGGTGGAAGTGGACAAGACCGGCATCGACATCGCTTATAGCTGCTCGCAGAAGGGCTTGAGCTGTCCTCCGGGACTGGCGCCGATCACCGTCGCGCCGCGAGCCATGGAATGGCTGCGGGCGCGGACCACCCCTAACCGCTCCTGGTACTTCGACATCAAGCTGATCGCCGATTACCTGGTCGAGTCACACCGCTATCACCACACCGCATCGGCGACCATGTTCTACGCGCTGCGCGAAGGGCTGGCGCTGATCGAAGAAGAAGGACTTGAGAACCGCTGGGAGCGTCATCACCAGGCGCATCTGGAGTTCGTAAAGAAGATTGAAGCGCTGGGCTTGGAGATGCTGGTCGCGCCTGAAGATCGCATCTGGAACCTGAACACGCCCAAGGTGCCGAAAGGCGTGGACGACGCGAAGGTGCGCGCGACTCTGCTTAAGGAAAACGGCATCGAGATCGCAGGTGGTTTCGGACCGCTGGCAGGCAAGGTCTTCCGCATCGGTCTGATGGGACCGCTAGCCACCAGCGAAAGCGTGACGCACTTCATGCACTGCTTCGAGAGCGCCCTGCGCGGAGCGGGATACACACGCTAATGCTGTGCCTGATCAAACCTGAAAGCCTCCACCCAAGCAAACCAGCTTGGGTGGGCATCCTCATAATCGTGGCCGCTGGTCTTCCGCCTGGAGTGTAAGTGAGGTAGAAGGAACTCTTTTGCCTCTTACTCGGCGATCATTGGGAAAGAGCTTGCACACTCTTGACCTTTTCAACAACCGCCTCTCATAAATTAACAGTCACTTAATTCCCGATCCTACCTTCGTGTGCTCTACTCGTTAGGTTTGACAACTCCCGCTTACAAAGGAAAGCCCGCTATGCTCGAAGGTCGATTCAGAAACATCGCTTTCGCGGTTGCGCTGCTGATGGCCGTCCCGGCGTTTGCGCAGAGCGACCCGTTGTTCACTCCTGGGAATCTGGTTGTCGCTGTCGAAGGGTGCGGTGTCCATGGAGGCACATGCACCAACGTCCCTAACGGCACCGGCAACGGTTCGGGTAACAGTTCGGTAGGCGGTTACGGTGACAATCAGGCATCCCTAATGACGTTGTTTCAATACACGCCCATCGGCACGTCGAGCGTCTCGTTTGTGAACTCGCTGGCGTTGCCGCAAAGCGCCTCTGGTGGAAACGTTCCCGTCTCCGCCGAATACGGATCTTCTTCCGAGGCTACGGTGCAGCTTTCGGGCGCTGGCCAATACCTGACCATCATGGGTTACGGAGTAAATGCCAACACCTTCAATGCGAATCCCAGCACGTACGGCTCGCCCGGTGGCGAACTGGCCCAGTCGGGCAGCCTGACGGGGCAAAGCTACACGCCGATACCACGAGTCGTCGCGTTGATTGATGCCAACGGTAACATCAATTCCACGACCGCACTTTACAACATCTTCAACGCCAACAATCCCCGCAGCACCTACACCGCCGATGGAATGAACATCTACGTTTCCGGCCAGGGTACCAGCAGTGATACGACCGGTGGAGTTTTCTTTACCATGTTGGGCAGCAGCTCTGCCATCGCATCGATTACCGGCGATGACGGTGGAACTAACGAGTCCCAGGACACGCGGACCGTCCAGATCGCTAACGACACTTTGTACGTTTCGATGGACAGCAAGGCAGGGGCATACAACCGTAGCTACATCGGCACGATGGGCTCACCTCCGTACACCACCACGTACTCGTGCGCAACCGCTCCCGGTGGCGATTGCCCAACTGGTAATCCAAACGGCCCGTCTCTGTTATCCGGTTTCGGCAACGCCGGCGGAACGGGCAGGGTAAAACTGACTGCGGCGCAAACCAACGGGATCAACGTCTCGGGCGAATACATCAACCTAAGCCCGTCGAATTACTTCTTTGCCAGCTCGACCGTTTTGTATGTGGCGGACACCGGCAGCCCGAAAAATACTTCGGCAGACAACGAATCGCCTTACAGCCTGTGCGGCGCCGGCGGCCTGCAGAAGTGGGTGAACGTAAGCGGAACCTGGACTTGGAAATACACCCTCTACCAGGGATTGAACCTGGTGAAAAACGCAAACTCAAAGTCAGGCGACACAACCTGCTCCACCAACACCGACGGCACGACTGGCTTATATGGTCTGACCGGCGTTGTGAACAGTGATGGCAGTGTCGACCTTTACGCGACCAATTACACTATCGCCGATCTTGACCAGACTTATCTTTATGGAATCACCGATTGCCTGTCGGCGACCACGCCGGGAGGAAGCGCCGGCTCATGCACGACCGGGCAAGCAACTTTTACGCAACTTACGGCAGCGCCGTCCGATTCCAACTTCAAGGGAGTGTCGTTTGCGCCGAGCATCCCGAATGGCGACGTCGAAATCACGACTGTGCCCTCCGGCCTTACCGTCAGCACCGCCGGAACCGGGTGCGCGCCCGGAACCTACATAGCTCCGGTCACTCTGACCTGGACTCCGGGAAGTTCCTGCACGTTGAGTGTGACCACGCCGCAAACCTGGCCGGGCGCTGTCTATACCTTCACTCATTGGGAGGACGGCACCACCACTACCACGCATACGGTTACCGCACCGCAAACCACGGCTACCTATACGGCAACTTTCACTACCTTCCACCGGCTGGGTGGACTATGAAGGCTACGAGCAGAGCTGCAAGAACTAAGGCAAAGGGAGGAGACGAACAATGAACTGCGCACTTCGCAAAACTGGGATTGCCGTGATGGTAGTCCTGATGGGTACCATGATTTGCTCCTTAAACGCTATGGCAGGGAGCAGTCTCTACAGCACCCTGGGACCCAGTGGCCAGTATGACAGTACCCAAGGCGTCGTGGTGGAAGGCAGCAACTACAGCGACGAGGTAATCGCCAACCCGTTCACGCTGGCCAGCGGGGGCTTCGTGTCGAATGTGCAGCTCGCGCTGCAATTCATTGAGGGCGTCAACGCTCCATTAGACGTTTACCTCGAATCGAACAACGGCGGACTGCCCGGCAACATCATCGCTCAATTGACGCAGGTCGGAAATATAAGTTCTGTCGGCGGACTCGTCACTTTCAACTGCAGCGGCAACGCTTGCGGGCTGGGTGCGGGCTCCTATTGGCTGGTTGCTGTGGAACCGAACCCCAACTCGTCACAAGGCTGGTTTTTCTCCTATGGCGACCAGCAAGGCAACATCGCCTATAACCTGGCGGGCAGCGCCACCGGACCATGGAGTGGACTGCCTTACTTCGAAGAGGCGTTTCAGGTTGATACTCCTGAGCCGGGTACCTTGCTGGTACTCGTCCCCGGGTTGCTGATGGCCGGCTACGGTTTCCGCCGGAGGCTGTTGGCATAAGAATCAGAATAGCCGGGTGGCCTGGGTCTCGCGGTTTCGAGACCCGGGAGGCCATCAGCGATCCTTCGGCTGTGGAGTGGGCGAGAGCTGAAGTATCGGAAGGCGCCGACTTCCCGCGATCAGGCGTCGTACTCACCCAGGTCTCGAAAAGCGCGAGACCTGGGCGCCGACATTTACCCACCGACATTTCCCTGATAAGAGATAGAAAGATCGAGTCGGAGATGCGGGCCACCCACCCAGGTCTGCCAATCAGCAGTACAATACCAATCGTGACTCTGCCTGAGATACAGCGCGCGATTGAAACTCTTTCTGAGGACGAGCAGGCTCAGCTCGCCACCTGGGTCGCTGATCGGGATCGAAAGGTGTGGGACGCTGAGCTCGAACGCGACTTCTCGACCGGCGGCGCCGGTTCAGCATTGCTCGAATCTGTCCGGCGGCAAGTGCGCGCCGGAAAGTCCGCCCCGCTTACAGAAGATCCACGCCGCGCGTGAGCTTCCGCTCGTTCGCCCTTCCCGCGTTCTGGAAGTGCTACGAACGGCTGCCCGCCCACATTCGCGAGCTTGCCGACAAGAAGTTTGCACTCTTCACCAAGGAGCCATTTCATCCTTCCCTTGGCCTTCAACAAAAAGGGGAAGTATGGACAGTTGACATAGGCCGCTCATATCGCGCGATCGCACTGCGGGAAGACAATGATTTTCACTGGTTCTGGATCGGCTCGCACGAGGCCTACAACCAACTGTTGCGTCGGCTGAAGTAATCGTTAAGAAGCAAAGACCGAACAGCGGCCTTTCTAGGCCGACCCCAGTCTCTTCAGCACGTTCTCCCGGAATCCGCGGCTCAACGTCAGCTTGGTACCGTCGCGCAGCAGGATCGCATAATCCCCATACAGCGCGGGCCGCAGCGTCTTGATGCGATCGACGTTGACCAGCGTCGAGCGGTGCACGCGCAGGAACTGGCGGTGCCCCAGCCGCGACTCCAGCGAGGTGATGGTCTCGCGCAGGATGTGCGTCACGCCGTTGACATGCAGGCAAACGTAGTTGCCCGCCGATTCAGCCCAGTCAATCTCGTTGGGCTTGAGGCAGACGATTTCGCCGTCGGACTTGATGACGATGCGTTGCGGCGCGCTCTGCCGTGAATCGAGTTCGGCCAACAGATTCAGGACGCGGTGCTGGAACATGGCCTCAGACGGGCTCTGCAGTTGCTTGCGCGCGTGATCGAGCGCCTCCTGCATGCGCTCCTTGGCTACCGGTTTGAGCAGGTAGTCGAGCGCGTGCACCTCGAAGGCCTTCATGGCGTAGCGATCGTACGCGGTGACGAAGATGGTGAGTGGCATGTGCTCTGCCCCAAGGGCGGAGACGACGCCGAAGCCGTCGATCTCGGGCATCTGGATGTCGAGGAAGACGAGATCCGGTTTCTCGCGCTTGATGGTCGCGACCGCGGATTTGCCGTCGCCACACTCGGCCACAATCTGCAAGTCACTTTCTTCTTCCAGCAGGCTGCGCAGGCGTTCGCGCGCCAGGGCTTCATCGTCGCTAAGCAACACTCGAATGGGCATCGCTGGTACTGACCTCCTCAGAATAGGTGCGGTATGGGATGTGAATCTTGACGATGCAGCCGCCGCCGGGAGCATCTTCCAAGGTCAGGCGGTGATCGTGGTTGTAAAGCTGCTGCAGGCGCGCGCGCGAGTTGCGCAGCCCTACGCCGTCCGGCGGCACGATGCCGCCGAAGCGCATGAACCCGAGGCCGTCGTCGCAGATCTCGATCCACAGTTCGTCGAACACCTGGCGCGTGACGATTCGAACCTTGCCCGGTGCACGGCGCGGACCAATGCCATGGCGTATCGCGTTCTCCACCAGCGGCTGCAGGATCATGTTGGGCACCAGCGCGCGCAGCGTGTTGGGCGCGATGTCCATCTCAACCTGCAGCCGGTCCTGGAAGCGCGTCTGCTGAATGTCGATGTACTTTTGTAGAATCGTGAGCTCGCGGCTGAGCGGCACCTCGTGCACGCCCATCGCGTCCAGCGAGGAGCGCAGCAGGTCAGCCAACTGCAGCGTCATGTTCTCCGCCGACGGCCCGTCGTTGCGCGCCAGCGCCGCAATGGAATTCAGCGTGTTAAACAGGAAGTGCGGCTCAAGCTGAATCTTCAGTACTTCGAGCTGCGCATGCGCCAGTTGCGCCTCCAGTTGCGACGATTGCAACTCCCGCTCGCGATACTTGCCGTAATATCCAATCGCCTGCGTGATGAGCAGGATGTACCAGTAACGCTGCAGGTCCATAAACGCGCGCGACAGCATGTGGGCGGAGAATGGCACGTGCGCTTCGGGCGTCCAGGTGACGAAGGGCTCGAGCAAGACGATGATCGATGCCCCGGCGAAAGCGAACAGGATGCTGGCGACGATGTGCAGTGGCAGGACAAATTTCCAATTACTGCGGTCGAAGGTGAATCGCCGCGAGAGCGCGTATACCGGCGGCGTGAACCACGACCATACGAAAGAGATGGTCATGTTCCAGGCGAGCAGTTGGGTCCAGCTCTCGGGACTGCCGACCGAGGCTGTATAGACGTGGGCCCCGGCGGCGCTGAGAAAAGCCAGCACCGTCCACAGCACAAAGCTGATTGCCCACACGCGCAGCCATGTTTTCGTCCACTCAAACGTGTGGTCACGCCAGCCGGCGGGAACGCTGCGCGTCATTGGCGGGGAAACCTGGGCTAGGACCGGGTCCACCGACTCTTTCACCATGGTGAGCTACCTGTTCTGCGTTGAATCCGCAATAAACGAAGACGGGCTGCACCTACGCCGTGATAGACGAAATTCTGCAGACAATGTTTCCGGAAAATGTCACGGCGTTGTTAAAAATGTGGGGGAATATACTGATGAACTTGATGCCAGTAACCTGAATCGTCCGATTGTGGACAGTTTGCCCGGGTTTTTCACCACAGAGCGCACAGAGCAGCACAAGTTTGCTGTGGAAAAGGACCGCTTGTACGTTCAAGACCCACAGGGCAAGGAGTACAAACTGAAAATCATCAAGCAGGGACCGAAGGCTACGAAGTAATGTAGGCGGTTGTTGTTGCAGCGACTAGGGGTTCTCTCTGTGTTTTCTTGGCTCTTTACGCTGTCAGTCTCGCGAACGTCAGAGGATCAGCAGTGACCATATGACGCAGGGTATCGATGAACAAACCCGAACGCTTTCTCCGATCAAAGCCATGTTTGGTCCGAGGCTCAATGCCTTCATTGAGGACGCCTCTATCGATCGACTGGGCTCCGTTGAACAATCGAAAGTCAACCGTTTTAACCGAAAAGTTGGTTTTACCAATCCGAAAGCAGCTCTAATCACCGCTCCGCCTTTCGCGGGTGGTTCCTAAGAACATCTGGGTTGAGCGACACGTCAAAATATTGCTTCTTCTTAATCCAGACAAAGCGGTCGCCTTTCGAAATAACTGCAACATCCGATCGGCAGCGAAACTGTCAGCTTCACCAGCGCCGTTGCCAGTGAGTGCCAAAAATTGTTGGAAACCGAATCGACCGTTCCAGTCCGGCGCAATCACACTCCATGGAAGGGTCATGATCGCTAGCTTCGACTGCATGATCACCCGCCACATTGCAGACAGAACTTATTCGGAAAAGGTTTCGCTAAGGCGAGCGCGTCCTGAGCCGGACGACACTATGAACGTCTCTTTTTGCAGTGATGGAGGGAGGAATGCCGAAACCCACCTGAAGTGATGATCATCCTACCAGATTAAATTCGATTGACATTAACGGTTCAATTCGATTAAATCGGTGAACCCCATTTATTTGTAATGAGCCAGTGCGTTTGCTGGCTGCTCGACTTTCCGCCTGGAGGAGATGATGCCTGGTAGGTGCCGCTACTCGTGGGTTTTGCGTTTGTCTGTCTTCGTCCTGTGTTCGCTGACCGCGGCCGCCCAAGGGACAGCGAATCTGTCCGGCCGCGTCACGGACCAGACTGGCGCTGCCGTGACCGGGGCTTCTGTGACCGCAACCAACACCGACCCCAACATGACACGCACCACCAAGACCGACCAGTCTGGGCGCTATCAATTCGTCGCTCTTCCTGTTGGCAACTACAGGATCCGCGTCTCGAAGAGTGGTTTCGGTGAGCAGCTTCGCAGCGATATTGTGCTGGCGGCCGGGCAGGACGCGACTGCCGACATTGGCATGCAGCGGAGCACCCCCGACGCCTGCGCGAGCGGCCACGAGTTCCTCACCAGCGATTGCACGCTGACCTGGCACGGCATCACCGTGTACGGAGCGTATGACGCCGGCCTCGGCTGGGTCAGCCACGGCTTACCGAACAACGGATATAACTATGAAGGCGAATCTCTGGTAAACCGCAACGGCTATCAAAGTCGATTCCTCGTCGCACCGAACAACCTGCAGCAGACGGGTCTGGGCGTCAAGGCCAAGGAAGAGTTTGCCAAGGGCTGGTCGGTTGTGTTCAACGCTTCCAGTGGCATCAATCCGCAGTCCGGCCTGCTGGCCAACGCGTCGGCCACCCAGACCGCCAACAACGGCCTCCCCAGGGCCAGTTATACGTACGCCATCGACGGCGCGCGCGCGGGCCAACCCTTCAATGACGAAATCTATGGCGGTGTATCGTCCACGCTGTTCGGCACGCTGACCTTCGGTCGTCAGCGCTCGCTCGGTACCGATGCGATGCTCATTTACGATCCGGCCGGCGGCGCCTATGCCTTTTCGTACATCGGGTATAACGGCACGATGGCCGGCGGCGGCGACACCGAGGACTCCCGTTGGGACGACGCCGTAAAGTATCGCCTCACCTATGGCCCGGTCCATTTCGGCGCGATGTATAAATTCGCCGATGGTACTGGCGGCTGCTACTCGGCCTCCTCAACCTGGACTGCGGCCACTTGTACGCCGGAATCGGCGCATAACAACGCCTTTGGATTCGACCTCGGCGGAGGCTACGGCAAGTTCTCCGCCGACGTCGTCTACCAACATTACAACCAGGCGATCAGCGTGTTGAACCCCTTGCTGGGGCCGCAGAGTCCGACGCAGCCATATCAGTCGACCACCAACAGCATCAATACCAACCCCATCACGGGGGCCAATGTGATCCCAACCACCAACACCGTATATGGCATCGTGACCGACAACAACGCCATTATGGCCGCTGCCAAGTATACGTGGAAGCCGTTCAAGTTCTTTGCCGGCTACGAATACATCTGGCAGAACAACCCGTCGAACCCGTTGGGCGTTGGCGCCTCGGACCAGGGCGGTTATATCATGAGCGGAGTCGAAGACAACAATCTTGATTCTGAAAAGCTGGTGCAGATCTGGTGGACGGGCGCGAAATACGCTTTCGACAGCAAAACCGAAATCACTTTTGCCTGGTATCAGCAGCGGCAGAACACCTTCCGGGTTCCGCCCACCTGCTCGCCCACGGCCGGTTTCCGCAGTTCCTGCGCGGGCAACCTCAACGAGGTGTCGCTCTATGCGGACCATCACTTCACCCCGCGTTTCGACGCTTTTGCCGGACTTGCGTATTCCTACGTGGACGGCGGTCTGGCCATCGCTATTCCTCATGGCCCCGGCGTCCCCTATTTCCACAACAACAACTTTGCTCCGACAATCGGCGGTCGTTTCGCCTTCTGATCGTTTTCGCCGTGGGCTCAATCGAGAGCCCACATGGGTATCCTTCTGCAGGCGCATACGCCGAGCCACGATGTTCCTGGCCGGCGCACCTGTCCCCGCAGGCACGTACTACATTCCAGCTGGAACTCCTAAGGCGAATCCCGCTCTGACCAACACCTGGACCTGGTTTTCCGGGGGAGACAGCAGCTACATCGCACTGGAACTAAATCTGAATCACCGCTTCAGCCAGGATCTTTCCTTGCGCGCCAATTACACGTGGTCGAAGGCGCTCGACGACGGAGACTCGCTGAACCAGACGACCGCCGATCACCTCCGAAGCAATAGACCCGCGGCCGTAGAATCGGGAAGGGAAATCGGATGAAACTACGGATCGACTTGGTTCCTGTGCGCATTCGAAGCATCCTATTGCTCCGCCTTGCGGTCGGCTTGATCTTCGCTACGCAAGGGTTTCTGAAGTACGCCGATCCGAACATGGGAGTTCATCGATTCGCCCGCATCGGGTTTCCAGCGCCACTGTTCACGGCCCACTTCGTGGGAGCTTTCGAGATGGTCTGCGGGATTCTGGTACTGATCGGTTTATGGACGCGGATTTCCGCCATTCCGCTGTTGATGGTGATCTCCACGGCTATTGCGACCACGAAGATTCCTGAACTCTCTCACGTGAATCAGGGATTCTGGTACATGGTGAGCGATGCGCGAACCGATTTTTCCATGCTCTGCTGTTTGCTGTTTCTGATCATTTCCGGGCCGGGGGTTTGGTCTATCGACAACTTCTGGAGCCAGCCCGATATCTCTCATTAGATTTGCTTAACTCCGAGGCGCACCGGCGTTCCGCATGCTAGTCTGACGTTCAGAGCTCCCTACAACGGCTAGTGCTCACTTTTGCCGTTAGGCAAAGTGTGCAGGTAATGCTCCATGATTTCGGTTTCTGCCGAACGCAGACCATAGACCGGCTTGGCTGAAGCCGACTTCCACACCCCAATTAGCTCTCGCGTCTGTAAGTTCTGCAGGGCGGCGTAAACGGCATCCAGACCATACTGTCTCGACCGCGGCAACCACCATTGCTCGATCCCCTCGATAGTGTCCCTCGCATCCTGGTGCGCAAGCAGGTAGCGGATAATGTCTATCTCGGCTTTCAGGACTGCGTCCGGCAAAGTGATGTGTCCCGAAGCGGTAACTGCAAGCCGGCTTCCAGCGCCTAACTGCTGCGATGGCAATGGACAAACCGACAGGCGCGGCAGAATTGCCGCACGCGAGGAAGGTAAATGGAACAGCTAACCGGCGAAGGCGCTCTGACTGGCAATCCCGTGCCGCCTCAGCATTCGCTGAAAACTTCGACGGTCCTTGCCGGCAGCTTTTGCCGCTCGAGTAACGTTGCCGTCCTGCTGCGAGAGCAGGCCAGCCAGATACTCACGCTCAAACTCGTACACCGCGTCCTTGATGGGCAGTGAAGAATCTCTGTAAGCCGTAGCCGGAGCGGCCCCCGGCAGGTCGAAACAGGACGCATCCAGAACGGGCCCGTCGGAAAGCACCACCGCGCGATGAACAGCGGACTCCAGTTCGCGGATGTTACCCGGCCACGCGTAATCCATAAGGCGACGGAATGCGTCCGCGGTTAGCTTTGGAGCGGGACGATGGCATTCGCGGGCAAATCGGCCAACGAAGTGCCTGGCCAGAATTGGGATGTCATCGCGGCGCTCCACTAGCGCTGGCAAACGGATAGCAAGCACGTTCAGCCGGTAGTACAGGTCGGCGCGGAATTCGCGTGCCGCTACCCTTTCAGCAAGCGGCGCATTGGCGGCCGCGATGATCCGCACGTTGGCCCGCAGCGGCCGCTGCGAGCCGAGTGGCCGGTATTCGCGCTCCTGCAAAACGCGAAGCAGCTTGGCCTGGCTCGTAACACTGAGAGAGTCCACCTCGTCAAGAAACAACGACCCTCCCTCTGCCACCGCCAGCAATCCCACGCCGGCCGAGGAAGCATCCGTGTAGGCGCCCTTTTCGTGACCGAACAGCTCGTTTTCGAACAAACTGTCTGGTAGTGCTCCACAGTTCACAGGCAGGAACGGATGGGCGTTCCGCCCGCTGGCGTAATGGATGGCGCGCGCAAACAGCTCTTTACCCGTGCCTGTCTCGCCCGTGATGAGAACGTTGGCTTCCGATCCGCCCAGGCGCGGCACTTTACGAATAGCTGTCTGCAGCGCAGCACTCTCGCCGATAACCGCATCCATGCGGTACCTACTGCGGATCTCCGCGATCGACCTCTGTTCTTCCGTCGCACCGGTGCTCGCCGGGTTCACGCCCGAGAGACGTATCAGCCGCATTCTGAGCTCGCCGGGCTGGAATGGCTGGATGACGAAGTCATCAAAATCTTCAGGCAGGCACTCCGGAGGAGAAGCTGGTGAAACGATCAGGACGGGCACCGCGGGATGATAGCTGCGCATCTCGCGCACAGACGAACATGCCGAAGGGTGCTCGCTGGCGTCCACCACAGCCAGGTGCGGAAGCTGCGATGTCAGCGCGATTCTTTCCCGGCGTATGGCAGTCACGCTCAGGTCCGGGCATTCGCTCCGGATGCGCGTGGTCAAGCCTTCACGTTCTTCTATGACCCAGATGCGAATCCCGGCACGCATAGATCGAGCTTTCAGGGGAGCGGCGCGAGGGATAAAGTATGAGCGCCGAAAAACCGTTTTTCAACACACTTTCGCGCTAATTGAAAAACATTTTCAGAATCGTCATTTGACCCGGAATCCCGGTGCCGGCAGGAGCAGCATCCGGCGTAGAAGGCGTCTTTTCACGACGCGACTATCACTAAAAGGGCGTGCCTAAACCTCACGTTAGGGGAGCAATCGCTGCTGTACGTCAGGGCTCTCCATGGGAAGGATGTTGGCCTGCGTGGCAATAACGGGGGACAATAGATATTTGTCTTCCGTAATACTAAAGGCGTAATACTGATCGATGCCATGGTGGGTCTGCAGCCATCCCTCCATTCCGGGAGGATCGCCCGGCACATCGTGAAGAATGCGATCGTAAACCGAGTTATGGTACGCCAAGGCATGCGCGCAGGTGACCGGTCCGGCTTGTGCCAGCCGCCGCGCCCCAGGCAGCAGCGGAAACTCCCGCCTCCAGCGACACGCGCCCAGGTAGAGAAACTTCCAGTATCGTCCTCGTAACTCATCGAGACCGGTGCGCAGAGCGGGAACCGCGTCGTTGGTAAAGAGCACGTCGTCTTCAAAAACCAGCACGTTTTCCAGACCCTGCGCCTTGGCCTGCGCCACCACAGCACGGTGCGAGAGACCGCACCCGACGTGGTGATTGGGCTCGCTGCGAATTGCGTCAAATCGCCGCACCCGGTCCGTGATGCCCAGGCGCTCGAAGCGCGCCGTCACCTCCCGCCAGCGGATGGTCTGTTCCGGCAAATTGATGCAGTAAATCGCGGAGAAGAAATCAAAGGGATTGCCGAACTCGCCGCGCACCGAGGCGATGATGCGGTCGGCATTCTCGCGTCCGAGATATCCGCGGAAGTGCTCCAGCGCAGGCGTCGGGTCCTGCCCGAGCTCGTCGGCAATGATCAGATAGTTTCGAATCCGGTCTTCCCAGGTGTTCGTGTACGGGACCCCCATGGGACGCGCGAAGCGATGAATCCAACGCAGGAACGGAAGGCAAAGCACGCGGCCACCAGCGCGCCGGAACTTCTCGTGAATATAACCCTCCTCGCCGCCGAATCCCCGCAGTTGCGGATTCAGTCCCGGCCACACCGATTTGCGGCAGCCGAACACTCCGAGACCTTGCAGGCCGATCTCGAACGGCGGCGCGGCAGGATCGGCTGCGCGCCGGTCGCTGCCCCAGACGCCGTACATGCCCGCCGACCACGTGCGCTCCATGTGCGTGGAGAAGGTTTGCAGGTCGTCGTAGACTAGCGGCCCCTGGAGCAGGTCGGGCGTGTCAGGGTGCGCCTCGAAGTAGTCCAGCAACTTGCGGAGCGAACCGGGAACGAACATCACGTGACAATCCACGCACAGCACGAAATCGCCTCTCGCTTCGCGAAACACCACGTCGCGAACCGCAGTGCCCTGCACCCAGTTGCAAGGTATGTAGCGATAACCCGGAACCCAGTTCTCCAACGCTTTCAGATCGCCGGCGCAGGCCCCATCGGGATGATTGTCGACCACGATGATTTCAATCTCGCCGGCAATCTCGGGGTGAAATAGCCGGATGCCCTGAAGAGTGAAGTACACGCCGTCATAGTCGTCATAGGTGGCCATGCCGATGGTGAGCGTTTTGCGAGAGGCGGTATGGGTTGCAGCAGACAAAGGTCTTCTGTTCCTCGCGATCAAGCTCGCAGGAGGGTAGCGGGAATGTAATCGGATTGGACCTCGATAGGAATACCGGTTCGCGATGCGAGAACGCAGATTGCCAACGGCCCAAGTGCCAGATATCCATCGGAGTCTTTCTTCCGATCTCCTTTAGTCCAATACTTCTTGTGGCGTTGCAAGGCGAACAAGAGCGTCTCGTTGAAGGGAGCCACTTCCCCCGTCAAGAAACGGTAGAACAATTCCATCTCGGGCACCATGATGTTGAGAATGAACTCCTCCGGAGAAATGCGCAGGCTCTTAGGGTCGGTGGCTTCGACGGCAGCAGTCAGGCGCGGCGAGACGTCCGTGTCGTGCCGCCAGAAGCGCTGCAAGGCATCGGCAAAGAGATAAAGACATTCGTCGCCTTTAGTGCTTGATTGCCGAAGGAGGTCGATGGGCAGCGCGCAAAGAACATCCACTGACGCTAGGTCCCCACAGATTACTCCCATATAAAATCCGGTTCTCCACATGGCTATGTGGCAGGCGTCATTGGGGCCGGCAGCCTTTACCGGGACGAGATGATCGGGCCCGAGATCTACTTTAACTTCGCCCGATGTCTGGGAGGATGCGAGTGCTATGCCGGCGGCCGCCTTAGCGCCGTCGCAGATGTACCGTCGCAGTTCCGCAGCGCTGGAGTCGAGGACACTCAAGAAGCCGGCGGACATCCGCGATGCGCGGAGCAAATTCGCGAGCGAGGTGACGTTCTGCTTAGGGACGTTCAATGAAACATTGAGGAGGTTAGCCGCGGCCTCGTATCGTTCCTCGGCCAGTTCTCGATCGACATTATGACGCTCTACGGTGTTCATGCAGTGGATCCCTGCGCAAAGTTACCTTTCCGATGACAAGCTACGGGGCCGCGATCGCAAACTGACGAACCTGAATGTCCTTCAGAACCGCTGCGCCTTTCTCGGTTCCGATGGGAGCGCGCACCAGCATGTATTTCACCTTGCCTTGGGTCTGCGCCAGGAGGAGTTGGTCGCCGAGTTGGCGAATCTCCTTAGTCGCTCCTTTTTCCGCCATGTTCTTGGCGATACCGCCAAAGTATTCACCAGTCCCTTGCTCAGCCCGCACACCTTCGACCATACGCGTTCCCAAACCACTACTTCCACCTTTCGCCTCGATCACGTAGAACTCGTCACCCACTTTCCATACCTGGTCAAAGTCCCCGGCGGTGGAATAGGCTTTTGCGAGCGGGTAAACTCGGACTCCTCCCTTGCTCCGCATTACAGCTTCGGCTGCATTTTCTCCCAGCAGCCGGCTTTGTTCGTTGATTTCCGCATAAAGCTTGCTTAACACTTTCTTATCGGCATCGCTTATGTTACCGCCAGCCTCAAGTTCCTCAAGACGGTCCCGCTCGGCCATCAGTTTGCGACGGTTCTCAAAGAGTCCCTCCAT
This sequence comes from uncultured Acidobacteriaceae bacterium, assembly GCA_963821995.1. Lineage (GTDB taxonomy): Bacteria > Acidobacteriota > Terriglobia > Terriglobales > Acidobacteriaceae > Bog-257. Next base: position 963,314 of record CAWGFZ010000002.1, read on the forward strand.
TTTCTCTTTGAGTCCCTTTTGCGCTTTGGTCAGCTCTTCCAGCTTCTCAGTCGCGTCCGCCCCTTGCACAAACTTAGCGCGGGTGATGGCCTGCTCGCCTTCGGCGGTGGCCTCCTCGAAGATGCCTGTGGCGGGATTGAAACGGCGCGGCGGAAGATCCGGCGGGAAGCCGGTGCGCCGGTACACCAGGCTACCGTCTTCGCTAAGGGCCCATGTGTAACCCGGCTCCGGTTTGGCAGCAGCTCCGTAGCGGAAGTTCGCTTCCTCCTTACCAGACCAGTTTGGCGGATGACGGTCGAGTTCGGGCGCGACACTGCCACGCTTCGACACCATTTCGGAGAACTTGGGATCGTCTTTGACCGCCGGCGTCCAATCGCCGGGCAAGGCAGTAGTCCGAATCTCCTGCTCCAGCTTGGCTGCTTCCCTGGCGAGCGTCTGTCGAGCCGCATCGCCCTCGGCTCCGGGAGCGATTTGTGCGGCTCGCTTCTCGAGGTCGGCGACCTTGGCCTCCCACTCCGGCTGCCGCGCGAGGCGGGCGGCGTAGCGGTCTCGCAGCATCCTGCACGGTGATGCGCAGCTCCAGATGTCGCCGGTCTTGGTCACTCTCACTTTTCCGCCACCGGCGACTTCGGCGGATTGCGCCGCCTTCTGCGCTACTTCTTCTTCTTCAGCCGCGGTCTTGGCCAGGGACTTGAGTTCTCCAGCTTCTTTTTCGCCTTTAGCTATGTCCTTAATGACCTCTTCTTCTGCGGCCGGACCGGCCTTTATGTGTTCCAGAATTTTCCCCGTCTTTCCCCCGAGGCCTACTTCATCGGCGGTCTTGCTGACGAGCTCCAGGCTCTCGGCTGCCTTCTCAGTTTTCTGGGCCGACTCCGCAGCCTTTACCACCGGCGCCAGGGCGCGGAACGCCTTCAACATGGCCGATGCGGCAGTGGCGACATCAAAAACTGTTCCGACAATTTCCACCGCCAGCCAGAACAGCGAGGGATCCTCCTGCGAGAGGGCGCGCTCCTTCTGCAGAGCGGAACCTGCCAAAGCCTTCTGCATCATGTATTCCTGAATGTGGCTGGCGGTGACTGCAATGTTGACCCCGGCGGCAACCACCAGACTCAGACCGCCCGTCGGTCCGGCCAGGAGCAGAGCAGCGATGTTGAGCACCGCGAGGGCGACGCCTTGCAGCAAGCCGGGCTTCTCGTGATCGAACTTGTCCTTAACCAGGCGTCCTTCCATGGACGTCGAGGTCACTCCCATGCTCTGTTCGGTTAAGCCTATGATCGACTCCAGGCGCCAGACGTTGACGCTCCCGTCATCAATGCCCTTCTTGGATTTGGCGATGTCGCTCAAGGTTTGCGTGATCTGCGCACCGATGAGGTTTGCCGTTTCGGGGCTGGCGCCTTTGGCCGCAATCGTCTTCAGCGGATCGAGGCTCGCATCCAATTCCGAATAGCGTCCGAGGATCGGGTACTGATCGGTCACATACGACTGCAGGTCCTTGTAATCCGCTTCCATCTTTTTGACTTCGTCATCCAGCGGCCAGTAGGCATCGTCGTAGAAGGTACCGTAGTCCGTGCAGGTGACGTGCGAGTCTCGTGCACTTATCTTGTCGTCGACGGATTGCCGCCGCTGCAGCAGAATATTCGCCGCATCCTTCAAGCCTTTGCTGGCGTCATTGGGCCCTTCCATCTGGTAGTTAGGGATTTCGAGGGGACCAAACTCGGTATCGAGCGTAAGGATTTCGACACTGAGTCCATACCGGGCGGCCTCGCGGTTTGCTTGTATACGATTGGCCTCCAGAGTTTGCTTGGCGGTGTCTTTGGCATTGCGCTCGAATTGAGCTAAGAAGTCCTTGGCTTCATTTGCAACCTGGTAGTAGGCATCGACCTCTACCATAAGAATGCCTTCGACAGGGACAGGACCCGTCCTCCTCTCGGTGTCCTTAATGTCGTCCAATCTTCCACCTGACGTATGGCACGACGGGCATGGGCCGTGCAGCTGGTGAAGATCGCGGTGCCAGTCGTCGAGACCTCCCAGACCTCGGTTCGCTACCACTTGGCGCAGTTGCCTCTTCAGGGCTTCGAGGTCAGTGCTCATGTACACGCCGTCGAAGATCCAGGTCCACCCCAATTCGCCTACCGTAACCCCAACCGGTGGCATTGAAGCAAACCCAGGACCTCCCATGGAGAAAGGAGGGTACGCTGAACCGAAACCGCCAGTCCCGAATGAACCGGGGGACCCCGATGGCGGCGGAGATGGCAGATGGCATGAGGTGCAACTTTGGCCGCCCGCGAGCTGCCGCTGCACGGAGCCCTCTGCTGCCGAGCCTGACCCAGATGGGTTGCGGCTGGTCTGTTGCAGCACATGCGTTAGCTCGTGAGCGAGCAGGCGTTGGCCCGCGGCAGTTTCCGGCAGGTACTGTCCTTGGGCGAAGGCTATGTCATTACCGGCGGTGTATGCATTGGCTGCTATTGCTGCGGCGGAAGCAGCGGCATCAGCATCCGTGTGAACCCTCACTGCGCCGAAGTCCCGGCCAAACCGCGCTTGCATAAAGCCGAGCGTGGACGAGTCCAGCGGCCGGCTGGGCGAGCGCAGCGCCCGGTGCACGATCGCGGGGGCCTGGGTTGCGGGAGCCTCGCTAGAATAGGTTGTCGAGAGATGGCCAGTGCCGGAGCCTGGGCTTCCGGCGAGTTGGCTGTTCCCGTTTCCACTGACGCTGCGCCGAATCACAGGTGCGCCCGGAGGTTCCTCTTCGCGCTTCCGACACTCTTCGCACTCACCCGATGCTGAGCCTTCGCAAGCGCACTTGCGCTGAACACGCGCGTACTGGCCGCGTCCGCGCAGGAAACGCGGCACGGCGAAACTGGCAGGGTCCACCGGCCTCATCACCTGCTCCGCGACCTGATCCGCCTCGCGCTCCAGCGGATCGTCTACCGCTCCGACTGCCAGCTTCCGCTGCAGACCCAGTCCCATAAACAACGGCATGCCTGCCGGCGCGCCAGCGATCGCTTTCAGGCCAAACCTTGAAGGAGCTGGCCTGGCCGCTTCCGCCGACACTTCGGCCTTGCTCTTCTTCGACTTCGGCTCGGCAGTGACAGCGGTTTTCATGGCACTCGTGCCTCGGGTGGCGTCACTGATATCAGAGCGCCGTTGTCGTCGTAAATGGGCGGCAGACCGCTGCTCTTAGCAGTCAAGTAGAAGATGACCTCATACGAATCCACACTTGGGTTAGCGCGATGCGGATAGCGATTGCGCAGGTATTGCAGCATCGCCGTTCTGGTCTTCTGCAGCAAATCGGGCGTCATGAAGTCGGTGCCGACGCTCTGGTCAAGTGCCGTGCTCATACGATAGATAAGGTTCGCATTCTGGCTGACGCTAGCCTGGGAGGGTCGCTTAGGTCCGGCTTCAGCTTGCTGCTGCACGCGAAGGTAGGAAAGTTCTTCGATTCTGACGTAAATCTCTTCCACCAGATAAGCGGTGCGCTCGTACAGACCTTGAATGACTGCGGTCTCCGTAGCGCCCTCTTCGATCTTCTTGCGTTCCGCCGCTGGAATATCTTCCCATTTAGTCACCGCCTGACCTTTAGGAATTCCGAGCTCCTTGTGGCTGCCTGGATCCTGCGCAAATTTGACCCAGTTCTGCCGGATCTGTTCCATGCGGCTAGTTGCCTCGGCCTTAAAGAGGGGTTCAATAGGATTGGCTTGGTTACCTGTCTTCTCGCGGTAGAGATGGTAGAGTTCATGGCCCACCGTACGGGTTACGTCATGTACGTCGCTGATCGCCGCAGCGCCGCTAAAATGCTGGGCGATGGTGTCATACTTTTCCTGGGTGAGCTCGATGATTGGTGTGTTGCCCTCCCAGTGCGAACGTCCCTCCTCGAACAGGCCGGTGCCAACATAGCTCGGCGTAGTCGTCATGACACGGAACTCGACACTTGCTATGTCCACGGTGGGACGATAGCGGTTGAGCATTGTGAGGACGGTGCGCAGGCTCGCATCCGTTTCCAGTCCCGGATTATTGACGAACAGGACCATCTGGTCCGTCGTTCCAGCCGTGGCCGGCTGGGCCTGCTGCCTCTGGATAGCTGGCGCGGCGGAAGCCGTGTCCTGCTGCACCACGTGGGCTGCTTCGTGCGACATCAGCTTCAGATCGGAACTGGACTCATGCGGGCCCATCCAGATGTCCTGCCCGTGGGTGAATGCTCTGGCTCCCAGCCGGTCCGCCATCTGGCGATCGGCTTCGGATTGGTGCACGCGTACCTGCGACAGGTCAGCGCCAACCGTAGGCTCTACGCGCTGGCGGACTTGGAAATCGAGCGGAGATCCCGAATCGGCCGCCGGAATTCCAGTGTCTGGAGGGCGCACACCCGAAGGAGCGGGCGCATCGGCGGCGGGATAGATGTTCCCCGACACAGCGTCGTCGGCAATCTTGTCGGCGTGCTGTTCGAATGCATCATCCTGCCGAATGTCCTTGAGCTTGGGCTGCGCTCCTTTCAGAAAAAGCGGCAGTCCCGCCGCAGGGCGCGAGGCCGCGAGCCGTTTGCCCCGGCCCGCTTCCGCAGCCTTGGTGCTGTTTTGTTCCGGTCTAAGTACCCGCTTGGATTTCATGACTTCTCGCACTTACAGTGGGGTGCGCTGAAGCTTGTTACTGCAAGTCCGCCCCCGCCGCCTAGCTCAAGGTTGAGATCTTCCATTACTGGCCGGAGAATGTGAGGCGCTGTTCACGGCCAGCACCTCGCTTCCATGCACCGGATTGACGGTCTAGCAACGCCATCGCGGCCTGCCTGCCGGCTCGCCGCAGAGTGCTTCCAAGGCGAAGGGAGAGTTCCGGCGAAAACGGCGGGGCCCTCAGCCGTCTCGGAGAGCCAGTCCATGACTAACTTCGATTGGGTTTTCCTCTGCTCAGCTAACTCTTCTTGCGTCCGCATTGATCCCGCCAAGAAGTGTTTGGAACCTCAGTGAGTTCTACACTCTGTCGATTCCTACAAATTGCCTCTGCCATTGCACAAATGTCTGGTTCCCCGCTGGGCCTTCTTTCGGCGTCCCCATATAAATCATCGAACGAAGGATGCCGCCAGGAATCAATCGCAAAGCGAAAGCGTGACTGCTCGTCGAGGAATACTCGCTTTAGGTGCTCGGGCCGGGAAAAAAGCCATTCTCGAGGAACCACATCACAGATGCGGAAAAGAAGAGCCTCGGGGGTTGGAGCACTTGCGTCGGCATCAATGTAGCCCTCTGAGATAAGCTCGCTCTTAGAAAACGGCACGACAAAAGTGCGGCCTCGACTTACGATCTCAATTTCCCCAAAAGGGAGCCATAACTCACCCTGATCATTGGGCCGCAAATTCACTATCGGACCCTCCCCAGGGCTGATCCAAGCGGCGACCGGGGACGTTGCAAAACAGAACGCCAGACTCTGAAGAACATCTTCTTTTATTGAATAACCGAATTGCTCAAACAGCAGGGCAGCGCCGGAAGGAAACGTAAAGCCGAACGCACGCATCGCTCCGACAACAGCATTCTGTTCACCGCATTCCCAGCCGGGAAATTGAAACTCAGCGGCAGCCAGATCAAGGGCATTCAAGAGTTTCTCCACGCAGATGGCAGCGTCTTGGGGAGAGTCGTTACCAGAACCAGTCACTCTGCACCCCCTCCGACCAGTTGGTGTCACCCCGATTTCGAAGCTTTTTCATACTCTTTTTGTAGGCGAGCACAGTACCGCCTTGCATTTGCGCGGACGATAGCGAATGCGGATAGAAATGGAAAGACAGGCTCGCGCCGCCTTCTAGCAAAGTGTCGGGAGGCTGGTGGTCGGGAATCCAGTTGGGTTGACCGCGTTTGCCGGCCTTGGTACGGAGATCAATCGTCTTAGTTCCGGGAACCATTACGCCGGGGTAGCTGTGGTCACCGGTCGCATAGCCGATGTCGTCGACTGAGTCGTTCTCCGCAGGAGTAAAACCGCGTCCTGCGCGTCCGGGAGCAAAAGCGCCGTGGCCTTTGAGGAGTTCCGGATGCCTGGAAGCCCCGATTGATTGGTCGTGAGCTTGTCGAACGGGCATTTCCGGGACGCCCGGGCTAGGGCCTTGCACCTCCTGCTTAGCTTGCATCCCCTTAACTGCCCCGAACAGGTCTTTCAGGAGAGGGACAATGTCAAGGTCGTCCTCGTCGGTCGCCATCGATACTGTCGGTTCGTTATCGTAACCAGCATCCAGGGGTGCACCTATTCGCCAGGTCTTTCCGAGGTCTTTATTGAAAAGCACCCATGTGTCGGTCCAATTGAAGCCCAGCAACGTGGCCTCAACAAAGGCTATGAGATTAAGTGCAAGGTTCAATTGCGCTTCTAGCGCCGCGTTGAATCTGAATGTGAGATGACCACCTTGGTAATACAAGCCGATTGGACCGCCAAAGGAAAGGTCCGCGCCAGCGCTCGCACTGGCCCTGAACCCAAGCGCAATGCTTGCCACTTTGAAAAGTTCAAGTGCCGTTGCCGCGGCCTCAATGCTTCCGTTGATACCAAGATCTACCCCGATATGTGCCGGTACATCGAGATCTCCGAGCGCTCTGAATTCGTCGAGATCTTGCCGGAGGACCCAGAGCTTACCGGCAGTACCTAAGAGCGGTAAAATCACCTTGTCATCCGGCCAAACAGATAGGTAATAGTCCGAGGTACTGACGCCTACCTTGATATTTCGCAGAACGCATGGACCGAAGCTGGCCGTAAAGGTAGCGTGAGCTCCGCCGCTGCCCACAATGTCCACGCTAGCCAGCAAATCGGGTATAGGCACGGTCAGAAACGTAGTCTTCCCAAAATCCTTCTTCCACTCCTTTGTCGTACTTTTGCCATCAAAGAAAGTCCAGTCGCCTATGGGTATCACGACGTCGCCGATTGGGCCTTGGCGAATCTCACTGCTCATCGCCTTGCGCCAGTCGAAGGGACCGGCAGGCGGTGCTGCAGGAGTCGCAGCAGAACCGCCAGCGGAAGGAACCGGAGGCGGCGGAGGAGTTACTCCAGCAGCGGGTGCCGGTGAGCTAAGCGGCAGTGGCTGCCTCTGGACCGAGTCATCCGCTATTGAGATCGAATGATGCTGTCCCTCCTCCCCATCCATCCTGGCCGCATCGAATGATCCCGGGCCGCGGCGCTGTTGTACGACATGCGTCAGTTCGTGCGCCAGCAGTCGCTTGCCGGCAGTCGAATGCGGTGTGTATTGGCCGGATGCAAACACCACATCCTCCCCCGCCGTGTACGCCAGCGCGTTCACCGCTGTTGCTGACTTCGCCGCGATTGGATCGGTGTGCACCCGCACGTCACCGAAGTCGCGGCCGAAGTGGCCTTCCATCAGCGGACGGATGGAATCGTCGAGAGGCTTGCCCGGAGAGCGCAACACCTCATGAACAATCGGAGGAGCCTCGCCGCCGGCGCCATTTCCGTTGCCATTGCCATTGCCGCTGGCGCGGCGCCGAATCGGAGGAGTGCCGGGGAGTTCTTCTTCGCGCTTCTTCTGACACTCTTCACACTCGCCGGAGGAACTGCCTCCGCAGGCGCACTTGCGCTGAATGCCCTGGTACCCGGTACCCGCGCGCAGGAAACGCGGCGTGGTGGAATCGGAACGGTCAACCGACCTCATTACCCGATCGGCAACCTGGTCGGCCTCGCGCTCCAGAGGATCGTCCACTGCACCGACCGCCAGCTTGCGTTGTAGCCCGAGCGCAAGAAACGCCGGCATGCCTGCCGGTGCGCCATAGATTCCTTCCAAGGCAAAGGCGGAAGGAGCTGGGCTGGCTGCTTCTGCTGACACCTCGGCTTTGCTCTTCTTGGCCTTTGGCTCGGCGGCGACAGCCAATCCCATATCTAGCTGGCCCTCACCAATTCCGGCGGCGTCTGCCGGCCGAGCTTGCGGTATTCATCGGCCAACCCGACATATACATCGCCATATTCGATCAGCCGTCCCTTGGCCTGCGCCAGCACCGCGGCGGTGAGCACCGCGTTTCGAATGTGGCCGCCGGCGAGATCTGCCGCGGCTGCAAGTTGGTTCAATTCCCGATGGCTGACCTTGTGACGGGCTCCGAGATGCGAAAGCCACAGCAGGCGGCGCTCTTCCGGGCCGGGCAGCGGGAACTCGATGATCATGTCAAGCCGCCGGCAAAAAGCCGGATCGAAGCGCGCGCGGCTGTTGCTGGTCAGCAGCGCGATGCCGTCGAAGGTCTCGATGCGCTGCAGCAGGTAATTGGTTTGGGCGTTGGCGAAGCGATCATTCGACTCTTTCACTTCGGTGCGCTTGCCGAAGAGAGAATCGGCCTCATCGAACAGCAGGATTACGCCAGCTTCTTCCGCATGCGCCAGCAGCTGAGCAAGGTTCTTTTCGGTTTCGCCGATGTACTTGCTGGTGATTGCGGCGAGGTCGGCACGATAGAGTGGAAGCCCAAGTTGCGTCGCCAGCCAGCCCGCTGCCAAAGTTTTTCCGGTCCCGGACTGACCGGTAAACAAGACGCGCACTCCGGGACGGTAGCGCGCCAGCGCGGACGCGCCGAGACCCTCGATGAGACTCTCGCGGCGGCGGCACCGCAGCAGCAGTCGAGACAACTCACCGCTTAGCTGCGAGCCCATTACCAGCGCTTCATCCGGGATAAGGTCGGGAAGGGCCTGTGCCAGCGTTTCAAATCCCGCACCTTGGCCGGTCCACGAAGCAGTGGCGATATCGCTAAACGCGGGTTCGTCGCGACCTTCCAGCAGACAGCGTTGCCGTACCAGCCGGCCAAGTTGAGCGATGCGGCCGCTGCTGTGCCGGTAGTCGGAGGCGAGACGATCGGCGAGCGAGTCCTCGGCGATCGCCTTCCGCCAAAGCTGCGTTCTCTCTTCTCTCGGCGGCACGCTGATGTCCCACATCGTGGGACTTTCACCGTGGGCTTCGATGCTGCCATCCCGGCCGCAGACGACTAGCGCCGGGCCCCAGTATCCCGATAAGAAAGGAATGCTACGGCGTTCACTGGGGCCGAGGTCGAGACAAAAAACTGGCAGCAATTCGCGCAGCAGAAGCAGAGGCCCGAGACCGCGAATCGTGGAGTCTGACTTAGGTTGACTGCTCAACCGCTCCAGTTCGATGAACAGGGGCCTGCGCTTCAACGCAGACGCTATTTCGCTCGCGACCGTTTTGGCTTCCGCCGACGCGCCACTGCGCAGTATCAGCATACTGCCTGATCCCGCAGCCAATGCGCGGGCTTGCCGGCGCGCCTCTGCTATCACAGAAAAGGGCAGTGGAGTTTCAGGGATTCCGACCAGACCTAGAGAAGTCGCTGGCCAACCGGCATCGCGACCGCCGAGCGCCAGACAAAGCGCAATCGGTACGGCCAGCGCACGCTCCGCCAGCGGCGCACTTTCGTTGAGCAGATGCAGCAAACCTGATTCGGCAGCCGCACCGGTCAGAATTCGCTCGATCACCGGCTCATCCGGGTCGAGTCCTGAGAAGGCTGTTGCCAGCAGTCCAAGCGTTGGTCGTGAGCCACCGATCGGGGCTTGCAAATGGGCGATAGCGCGACCGCACATCAGGTCCATCTCGACTGCCCCGGCCAATGCGACAGCCATCATTTCGATACGATGCAAGCCAAGCTGGTTTCCCAGGCTTGCCAGGGCCCAGTCGACAGGATTGTCGTGAGAGCCATTCTGATTCTCAGAACTGACCGCGCCACGCGCCCGCAAGAACGCTGCTTCTTGCGAAGTGTCACCTTCCGGCAACAGAGCGGCCAATGCTGCCAAAGCCCGCGAGCAGATCGCGCCGGAGACGAGCGGCTCAGCGATGATGTGGCTGTCAAGCATCAAACTCCTCGCGTTCTAAGTAATGGAAACGCACCACGCGCCCGAACCACGGCAGCCAGCCAGGATCAAGATCGAGTCCGGCCAGCCTCACGCGTACATCAGCTTCATCAAGCGGCAGCGACACGTCCAAATCAGTCCGGGTGACGGAGAACACGCCCGGCCGAGTGACGATATCGAGGACTCGAACGCGCGCTACTCGCCAGCACCAGCGACGAACGCCGAGATACCAGGCCCGGATGATGTAATCGAGAGAAGCAGTGTCGCATTCTGGCTGAAAATTGGCGGGCCAGTACGAGAGATCACACTGCAGCAGATCGTTGCCTGGCGTTTCTTCCATAAGCAGCGACTCCAGCCAGAGCAGGATGGGATCGTCGGCTGCGATCTGTGCGTGCGCTGCCAGACGCACCAGAAGCCTCGGAAGGAAATCGGGGCTGGCTTGAGTAAGCCCTGTGGCGAGCGCCTGAGCGATGCCGAGATGCCGCAGAACGTTCAGCAAGAAGAAGAATCCGGCAGCGCTTGTCGGTAGGCCTTCGCAATGCCAGCGAGTTACGGCACGGTTCGAATTGCATGGAAGCGGCCGATCTTCGCCAGCAGCGGAATGCGCCGTGATCAGCCCTGACGGAGAGGCGATATCTGGCGCAGCAGTAATAAACGTCGGACCTGCAGTGGAGACCAGAGGCTGCGAAGACTGTTCACGTGCAAGCGCGGGTGGGGCGCCAGAAGATTCCTCAGCGCCCGCAATTACGGTGGGAGCGGCGGTGGAACCGGCTGGAGGTCCTGATTGTGCATCCATTCCTTCGCATGTAACAGAGTTTTGGGGAGCAACTGCTCCACCCAGCAACTTTGTTGCGAGCAGCATCGGAGCCGTCGAGGACGAGGTGTCCCGAGCGGAAGGAGGTGGGACGCGAACGCTGCATGAACCATTTTCCGCTGCGCCCTGCTCTTCCGGCAATGCAACTATGTTGCCCGACGAAGGAGCGCTGCGTGGCGTGGACAAGATCGCCTCATCCGGGCTTTGTACTTCCAGGGACAACCGCTGAAGCGTACGTTCCGCACTCGAAACAGCGGTGCCGGCGGCAATTTCCGCTGGGGATTCAAACATGACAGAGAGAGTGGCAAGCCACAGCGTACGCGCACTCCGGAAGCCGAAAACGCGCAGCGCTCGATGAATCGAGGACACCGCCGCGGCGGAAATGGGGATTGCAGCGCCGTGCTTTGTTTCCCCGCTGCGCATCTCGGCGACCCAACTCTCAGCAACGGCAGGAGGGATGGCGCCGAGCAGATGGACGACGTCGCATGCGGCGGTCGCAAACAAGGCGGCTGCGACTGCCAGCCACGAAGCCGGACGCGCCCGCAGCTTCTCGATGATGCCGCAAATCAAATTCGCCCTTGATGCTGGATTGCTGACGATAGATCCAGACTCATTGACGGCGGTATCGGCGATCACCATTGGCCAAAACCACTCGCGCATGACTCGGCGAGCGATCACGCAATGCAAGAGCAATTCCAGCGCTTCCTGCTCGCCGGCAAAAAATACGGCGTCAGCATAGGCAGCGCGGGCGTCGCCGCCATGAACTGCCTGTGCTGCCCGCTCGTTTAGGATGCGGTGGAATTGTTGCAGCCAAATCTGTCTGTCGCCGTCGTCTGGCAGCCCTGTTATCCGTAGATAGCGGAAGTAATAGCATCGGCCTTCGTTTTCGCCCGGCAAGGAAGTCAGCCGCAACGCTTCCTCAATGGTGAAGGCCAAGCGGCGGGCGGGAGTATGCGCTGGTACGCACAATCTCGCACGCCGAACCCGGCGTGCATAGCGATCATCGATTTGCCAGCCAGCACCGTAACTCATCGTCTTCACTTGTCGAACGCCCGCAGCGCCACGGCTTGCGGCGCCTGGGTGGTGAAGTGCGCCACGTCATTGGCCTGCAACACCACCCCGGGCTGATACACGTCGGTAACGGTCGCGCGTACACTGGCGCTGTCCAGATCGGTAACTACAGCTTGTGCTGTTAAGACGCCCGAGCTGTAAAGCTGCACGTAGTTTCCGTGAGCGATGCGATCGGACGGCAGCGAAAGGGAGATTACACCGCCAACCGCGGGTGTGGTTGCAAGCGTGACCGCACCGCCGACTACCTGGTTCACAGGCGCGTCGCTGGCCAGCAGAATAGCGACTCGCACCACATCACTCATGAATGCCACCGCGTTGGGGATGGTGGTGTCAATCTGCTGGAAGAGCCAGTCGACCAGCATCTGCGTCTGCTGCCGCGTCACATAATCCTGGGTAGTATTCCAATTCGGCAACACAGCCAAGCTCTGCATCTGGATCGAGAGCCCCACACTGCTGAGGAATTCGGCCCATGCCAAGCGGTCGATGGGTTGCGCTTGGCAAGCGCGCACGTATAGACAGGTGGCAACGCTGGAGATCTGCTGCATCAGGCGTGAGGTAGCGTTGACCACCTCCATGTGCACGGCCTCGGAGGCGAGCAGATCACCGGCTGCGGCAATGGTCTGCAGCGTCCGCACCTGCAACGCCCAGCTCAGGTTTACGAGCTGCGCCGGTTGAAACGCCGCCCGGTGGGTCTGCAGAGTCCGGAAAGCCTGTTGATTGTTGCTGTATAGGTACGAGATGACCGGCGCGTAAACACCGGGCTCGGATGCCGCCGATGAAGTCCGCAGAGGCAATGCCAACTCCATGGTGGCGCGCGCTTGTGCGTCAACAGCCAGGTCCTGTAACAAGCTGGGGCGTTCCAGCCGATTGAGCAGCGCCTCGACCGGAGGCAGCCAGTTCACCGGCGCCTCACGCAAGAGCGAGATAACCTCGGTCAACTCCGGCGGTATGGCTGCGGATTGTTTCAAGCAGGCCGGCACTGGACTGACGATGTTGCCGGGCACGAGCTGTCGGCTGGGAACATTGCTATCGGGCTGCTGGGTGCGCGGACGGGTGTAAACCACGGCCTGCACATAGTTTTGCAAAATGTAGGCCCGCTGCGCGTTCACGTTGGCTACTCTTGTCTCCTCATCGCTGAGCAGTGCGGTGGTGAATGCCACATCCTGGCGCGCCTGAGCAACATAGTTTCCCAACTGCGTGATCAGCGTCTGCGCCTGCGGAAGATCGGTCTGAATGTTGCTGATGGCAGTGGCGCATTCGGTCAGGAAGTCGTTGTACAGCGCGATGCGGGCCTCCACCGCGCGCAGGAGCTGCGAATGCTGTTCCAGTACGCGAATGCTGGTGGAGAACAGGACGGCTTCGTCAGCGTCACTGCCGGACAGGGTAGTGATCATCGGACTCTGCATGGCCGAGGCCACTGCAGCATAATTCGTCCGGAAATCAACAAACGTTGGATTGACGGTAATGGGCGGTGTCGCTCCAGTTGTGGTGGTGGCCGGCGGAGTGGCTGGCGGGGGCGGCCACTGATCGACCAGAATCGGAATGTCATCGATCGTGATCTCCAAATCGGCGAGCAGTTGCGTTATGGCCAACCTATTTCCCGTGGCATAAAACAGCGCGTCCTGGGACGGCGGATTTGCCATGCGTTGCGCGATGGTCAGAGTTCGCAAGTTGAGCTGGGCACCCGCGATTGGAGATTGTCCCAGCACGTCGTTCGGAGTGGCGGGCTGGCTTACCGTTCCCGGCTGCACTTGCACGAACGTTCTGCTGGTCAAGATGGGGCTGGCCTTTTCCGTGGCGGCAGAAACCAGGGTGCCGGAAGACGTCGGCGCAGCCTGCGTGGGTGTCTTGGCCACGCCCAGCCCGGCCGTGGTTGATTGACGAACAATCCGCGCCGGCGGCACCGTTCCCACCTGCACCGGTGCCCTGACAAGCATGGCTTGCATGTTGAAGGTAGTCTTGACAGCGACGGGTGCCGAGCCAGTGGATGGGGTCGCCGGTGCGGCGGGAGCAGGTGCCGGTGAAGGAGTTGTTGGGGTCGCCGGTTGAATAGGCGCGTTTGTCGTAAGCGACTGGCTGAGATAGCTCTGGAGATTCGCCGCGGTCACGGCAGCCGATTCGCCGGTAGCAATTTGCGCGACGATCGGTGAAACTGCGAGCGCCGTGGCATCGGAAGCCCCTAGAAGGGAATTGCGCATGCGGTAGATGTCGCTTTGGGTCGTGAGAAACGCCAGATCCAGAAGATCGTTGGCCTGCGCCAGCTTGGCGTTGATCCGGTTGATGAAGTGCTGAATCCCATTCTGCGCCATGTCAGCCATGTCGGCGCTGTTGAACAGGAACAGCGGCGGAGACAGCGTTACCCCGTTACCGTCCTTCGTGATGGTGTAAGTCGTCGCCGCATCTGTGATGAGTTTTTGATAGTCACAGGAAATGTAAGCGCCGTTGGAGATCATTGTGCCGAAGCTTTCGCTCCGGGCAGGCGCATACGGCAAACTCGCCACTCCGCCGCTAAGAGGAACCGGCGGCCCCAGCGCCGTCGTGCCATCCATGAATTGAATGGTTCCGGTGGCGGAATTGGGCAAAACGGTGGCAGTCAAGAAGATGACTTGACCTGACGCCGACGGATTCAGAGAAGAGCCTATGGTCACTGCTGCGGCTGCTGACGCGACCGTCTGCACCAGCATGGCCGAAGTGCTCTTGGCGTTGTTCGCATCGCCGCTGTAGGCCGCCGTGATGGAATGGTTGCCCGCGGCCAGAGAGGACGTGGTGAACGATGCAACTCCGTTGGTCAGCGGTGCCGTGCCTAATACGGTTGAGCCATCCGAGAACTGCACGCTGCCCGTGGCGGAACCAGGTGAGACATGCGCGGTGAGGGTCACCGCTTGGCCGGAAACTGACGGATTCGCGGATGAACTGACCACTACGTTTCCTGCAGTCGCAACCACCGTCTGCACCAGCGTCGCGGAAGTACTCCCCGGGTTGTTCGCATCGCCGCTATAAACGGCTGTGATGTTGTGCGCGCCAACGGAGAAGACCGGGCCCAGAAGAGCGACCTCCCCTGATGTGAGACCCGCGTCAACGTCGTAGAGCGGACCGGGGTTTGTTCCGTTAAGCGCCTGCGACAACGCGTTGGCTTCCTGCTGAATTGCATAGCGGTGTTGCAGATCTCCTTCGAGTTCTTGCGTGGCGCTATTGACCGCATCTTGAAACGCAGGGGCCACAGTCTCCTTCATGAGGATGTCGGGATCGTAGAGCTTGTCAGGCAATGGCACCAGCACTTCAACCGATTCAGGCTGGGTGACGTCGAGCGGCTGGGCTGTCATGCCCTCCAGCAGCGCCGACTCCAGTTCTTCCTGATACACCGGCGTGACCGTTGGAATCCAACTGGGAGGAAACCAGAGAACGACCTGGTTAACAAAATCGATCACCGATACGGGCAAAACGCCGCACGGGGGAAGCAAGGCAAAAGCTTGCAGAAAATTCGTCAGCGATGGTAAGGCGCCGAGCTGTTCGGTTAGCTGTAAAACACGGGCTTGCGCGACAGCGGGTTGTATCGGCGAAAGAGCGATCGGATTTGTCGGCTGTGCCGGCGACATGTAGAGGGTGCGTAGCAGTCCGCCGGTCCTTGCGACCGCGGAGCAGTCCACGAACTGCGGTGTCCAGGTATTATCGAACCCGATCAACGCAACCGGAACGCCGAGAAGGTCCCAGGGCAATCGCGCGTCTCGCCCCAGCGTCATCTCCGCGTTGAAGACGGTGTAAGCGAGCCTGTTTCTCCAAGTGGACGCGGGACTGGTGGAAGGCAACGCCAAAGATGCTGGGGTGAAAGGCCAGGCCACCATCACCAAACGAACGCCATCGACGATCTGCCAGTCCTGGAAGGCGTACTCGTCGGGATCTTGATCGCAGGAAGCGTTGAGGTTTCCGGAGACGATAAACGGAGCCGGCCCGGTATCCAATTGGGCGCCGCTTGCCTGCACCGTCACTGGCTGCAGCAGAAGCACGCCTGCATACGCGGTGTTGCTAGCATTCTTGGAGTAATTCGGAAACGTGTCGATGACAGAGCCCGATTGCGGGTCGATAACCTGAAGTTGACTCAGCGTGGTTTGCAGCGTGCGCTGGAGAGCAACATCTTCTCCCGTCGCCGAGATTCCATATCCCGGAGCAACTTGTATGTTGAGATACGTGGGAGAGCTCGCATTTAGATTCATGGCAAGTTCCAGGCCCTTCACAACGCCCTGGGTAACGCACTGGCCAAGAATCGCCAACCGACCCGCGCGGTACGCCTGCTCGCTCTGAAGAGCAGTTGCAGTCAATGTGCGCCCGGTGAACAGCGACAGCCGATGGAGCCAGCCGATATCCGGCTGTTCCTCCAGCAATGCCGGTTCAACCCCGATGAGAGTTTCGCCGGGCACCGCGTTTTGAATCCGAGTTGCACTCATCTTCGTGGCTCCTCCAGTTCGGCCCATGCCGAACCGTTACTGCTCGCCACCGACCCGCGATCAGTTCACGACGACGCGGTCGGCAACGGCACGAAATTCGGCTGATCGCGCAAACGCACATAGAAAGCGTATGTCAGACCTCCCAAAGCCCCAGACCATCCGTTCGCGGTTACAGCAGACAAACGTTGCCCCAAATTGCCCGGTAGCAGCCGGAAGATTGGCAGCAACGTTCGGGTGGTCGGCAACTGCAGCAGCGCAGCATTGAGCTGAGCATCTGGGAGAGTGGCTTTCATGGTTGCAAAGTTGCTGCGCGCGACCGGAACCAGAATGACGATCGACAGATTGGCGAACGAACTCGCGGGCTGTGTCAGGTCGATAGGTGGCAGCGACATGCAGTCCTGTATCAGCGCGGGTAATTCATCACCGGGAACCAGACTGAGTCGCACATTCGTCTGCTGTGGGAAAAATATCTGTGTGAGGTTGCTCGTGTTGATGGAAGCGACGGACACAGCGCCCGCAGGCGGCAGCGCCTGAAAGTAGGTGCTCGCGCTAAAGGGAGTGTTCGCGGGCAGGCTGCTGACCACGGTTTTCAACTGCGCGTCGTACTGCATCAGGTAGGCCTGCTGGGTGGCTGGATCGGCCAGTCCCAGGTGCACAGCGCTGGATTGGGGTCCGGTGTCGCGCCGGACCAGATACATGTCGATCCATTGAATCTCATTGCGGTCGAGGCTGATCATGGCCAGCGGCAGCAAGGAATCGGGCAGCGACATTGAGCTGCCGGTGAGAAAAATCTGTCGCGCCAGGACTGACTGCTGCAGCGAGCCGTCGAAGTTGTTTACTGGATTGGGATACGGGATCAGCGAGACGGCAGTGGCCTCTGCAATGTCGCCATCCCGAGAAACGGGGGTCGTGCCTAGACTTGCAGGATAAGAAGTTATGGGATTGGCCGTGAATTGCACCGGCCGCAGCGCGATGATGTAAATTCCCGTCCGTGTGCGCGCGGGCTGCTGCGGAGTCTCACTGATCCCGAATTGCTCATCCAGATTTTCTTCGTCAGGCAAATCCGTTAGCTGAATGGTCAAATCCTGGGAGAGCATGACGAGCTCGCCGGAAGGAGTAACACCGACACCGGCACGAATCACGACCGTCTCATTGGTTGCGGTTTGACCGCTGGTGCCCTGATCGACGGTGAGGCCGTGCACAATTCCGCAACCGCCGGCCTGCCCGAGATATGCTTGCCGCCGCAAGAAGTAATATTGCTCGCGCCGGAGATCGCCCGCGGCGAGAAAACGGCCATCGAACCACAGCGGACGCTTGTTGCGACTGGCCAGAAAGAGGGAGCTACTGGGGGCCGGCAGTGGCGCCGCCACACCCGGAAATCTTATACGGGTCGCGATCGGAAGCGCCTGCAGGTTCAAAGTCGTCGATGGCACGAATTGTTTGCATCTGGGCATTACTGATTCCTCTTAAACCCGAGACCCTTCACTTGATGTTTTCCTTCTCCACAATGGTTTTGTCCGCGATCGGTCTGTCCACGATCCCCACAACGGGCGGCTTTGTGGTGCCTATCACGGGCGAACTGACCGTGTGTACCACGGAGGAGCTGCTGCTGACGTTCTGCGCATCGCCTGCATAATTCGCGGTGATAGTGTGCGCACCAACCGCCAATGTCGAGATCGACATCATCGCGGTCCCGCCGTTCAAGGTGCCCGTGCCCAGAACTGCCGTGCCTTCCAAAAACTGGAGATTGCCAGTGGCAGTGGCGGGGGTGACTCTTGCCGTGAACACCACTGCCTGCCCCGGAATGGATGGGTTAGGGGCCGAGCTCAACGCGACACTGGAAACCGCTTTGACAATTTGGGTCACAGCCGGAGACGTGCTCGCCGCATTGCTGGCGTCGCCGCCGTACGCGGCAGTAATGGTGTGTGTGCCTGACGAAAGAGTGGCGATTGCCAAGGTCGCAGCGCCGCCGGTCAGCGTTCCTGTGCCAATCACGGTGGCACCATCCAGGAACTGCACGCTGCCGGTTGCGGTGCTGGGAGTGACCTTGGCCGTGAAGGTCACGGACTCCTTGGGGTTCGAAGTCGTGGCCGAGGATGCCAGCGTCACGCTTGTCGCCTGCTTGGCCACCGTTTGCGTCAGCGGCGCCGAGTTTGCTGTGGCGTTATTGCTGTCGCCTGAATAAGACGCCGTGATGGGATGCGTGCCCGCTGCCAGGGTGGAAGTGGTCAGTGTGGCCGCGCCGCCGCTCACGGTCTCGGTGCCCAAGGAGGTCGCGCCGTCGAGAAAATTCACCGTGCCCGTGCCTGACGTGGGGGTGATCTTCGCGGTGAATGTCACTGCCTGGCCTTGCCCGGACGGATTTGCCGAAGAGCTCAAGGCAACGCTTGAACTCACCTTGCCAACGGTTTGGGTGACGGCTGTGGAAACGCTGGCCGCGTTGCTGTTGTCGCCCGAATAGGATGCGGTGATGGGGTGCGTGCCGATCGCCAGATTGGACGTTGTCAGCGCTGCCGCCCCGCCGCTCAGCGTTGCCGTACCCAATGCCGTTGTTCCGTCCAGGAACTGTACGCTGCCGGTGGCGGAGCTGGGCGTGACTTTCGTCGCAAACGTCACCGCCTGGCCCTGCATTGACGGGTTCAGCGAGGACGTTACGCTAACACTGGAAACGACTTTGTTGACGGTCTGGGTTATCGCGGACGAGTTCGCCGCACCATTATTCGCGTCCCCCGGATAAGTTGCCGTAAGACTGTGTGTGCCGGCAGCTAACGACGTAATCGTCAGCGTCGCTGCGCCACCACTCAAAGCCGCCGTCCCTATGGACGTTGCGCCGTCCAGGAACTGCACAACGCCTGTGGCGGTCGAGGGCGTGACTTTGGCAGTAAGAACAACTGCCTGGCCCAGCGTCGATGGGTTCACTGATGAGGTCAGCGCAACGCTGGCAGTTCCCTTCCCGACCGTCTGCGTCAGCGGCGCCGAAGTGCTTCCTGAGGTGTTGTTGTCACCGCCGTAAGTCGCCGTGATCGTGAACGTGCCAGTCGAGAAGACGTGCGCGAGCGTGGCTACGCCTCCGCCCAGAGTGGCTGTGCCGAGGCCGGAGAACGTTACCGTGCCGGTCGCCGTATTCGGCGTGACAGTGGCTGTTAATGTGACGTTCTGACCAGACGTCGACGGATTTGCTGAAGAGCTGAGCGCTACCGTGGATGTCGATTTGACGATGGTTTGCGTTAGTGGCAAGGAAGTCGCTGGTGCATTGCCCGGCGTAGGCGAGCTGTAGAGTGCGGTTATCACGTGAGTGCCCGCGGACAAGCTCGACGTGGTCAGTGTGGCCACGCCTCCGCTCAACGTTCCTGTGCCCAATGAGGTGGCGCCGTCGTTGAATTGCACGTTGCCGGTTGCGCTGGCGGGCAGGACTTGTGCGGTGAAAGTCACCGCCGCACCTTCGGTGGCAGGGTTTGCCGAGGAGGTCAGCGTCACCACGGCCGCGGGTGTCTTAAACAAGCTGAGAGGTGCATCGTCGCGCCAGCGGAGATACCAGCCGTACTGCTGGCTGCCAATCGCGCTCGCCCAGGAGCTGTTCGCAACCGGAGGCACAGGCGTTATCGCCACGCTGCCTTGAAACAGCTGCAACAACTGCAAAGGCGACCTGTTCGCGAGCACCTGTGGCAACGTAGGATTGGGCGTGAGCAGCGGCAGCGAACTCTTTAGCGTGGCGAAACTATTGCGATCTACCGGGATCAGCACAAACACCGTCATGTTCTGGTATGCATTCGGCGACAAAGTTAGATCGATCGCCGGCAGTGCCAGACCTTCCTGAAGCAACGCCGCAAGCTCATCGTTGGGAATGATGCTGAGCCGCACATCCATTTCCTGCGGGAAGAAGACATGCGAGAAACTTGCGGTATCGATGGCATCGAAGGGAACGCGGCCCACGGCCGGCAGCGCCAGGAAATAGTCCGTCGCCGCAAAATTCGCTTTCAGACCACTGGCCTGTCGGCTGGCGACCACGGCCTGCAACTGCATGTCGTACTGCATCAGGTACGCCTGCTGGGTAACCTGATCGTTCAGTCCGAAGCCCACAGGAATGGCTTGCGTACCGT
This sequence comes from uncultured Acidobacteriaceae bacterium, assembly GCA_963821995.1. Classification (GTDB taxonomy): domain Bacteria; phylum Acidobacteriota; class Terriglobia; order Terriglobales; family Acidobacteriaceae; genus Bog-257. The sequence goes on from CAWGFZ010000002.1 coordinate 983,542, forward strand.
TTTCGCGCCGGACCAGATACGGGTCGATCCACTGAACCACGCCGCGTTCCAGACTGATGACCGCCAGCGGAAGCAACGAGTCCGGTAGCTTACCAATATTGCCAAGAAGAAAGATCTGCCGCGCCAGCGCCGCCTGCTGAAGTGACGAGGAATAGCTGGTCGGTGGATTGGGAAATGGCACCAAAGAAACCGCGGTGGCTTCGACGATGTCGCTGTCGTGCGTGGAGCGAGGGCCCTGAACCGTAGTTGGATACGCGGTAATCGGATCAGCCGTGAATTCGACCGGCTGCAACACGACGATGTACAGACCTGTACGTTTCTGCGGGCATTGTTTTGGAGCGGTGGGCTGGGTGAGCTGCACGCCGAGGTCGTCCCGCTCAGGAAGCTCGGAAAGTTGGATCGTCAAGTCTTCGTCGACAAAGACCAACTCCCCAGCGGGCGTAACTCCGTCGCCGGCATGAATCACAATGGCGCCGGGCGCGACAGTCTGCCCATTCGACGCAAGCTGGTCGACCATAAGGCCGCGAATGCCTTCGAAGCCGCTGGCTTGCCCGAGGTCCGATTCTCTTTGCAGGAAATAGTTCTGCTCGCGCTCCAGATCACGCGCCGCCATGAAGCGTCCATCGAACCACATGGGCCGCGTGCGGCGGCTGTCCAGCACAACCGTTGCATCCTGCGTCACGGTAACTCGCGTGCTCCCTGAGGTGTAATTGGTCGGCATAGCTTACGTCTCCGTTCCCGAACCGAGGCCGGTCAGCCGCGCCAGCAGGGCTGCTGGATATATGAACAGCCGGGAATTGTTGTCGATGGAGATTTGCGTCAGATCGTATGTCGGAGGTTGACCTGGGGTTCCCTTGGTCGCTGCGATCAAAACTCGCGCCAGAAAAACCGACGTGGTGTCGAAGCCCGGCGGGTACTCAACCGCCGCAGCGGCAGCTCCGGCCGTCGCGTTCAGCAAAAGATTCTGCAGAGTCGCCTCAGTGGGAGCGGTGACGGTTGCACCTGCGGCTGGCAACGTGCCGCTGGTTTTCCAGGGATCGGCGGGGGTCAGCGGCGGGTTGATATCAGTGCGCAAAACCAATTGCATGGCGAAGGAATCGAGCCAGCGATTGGCGGAGAATGCATCGGTGGCATCGTAATCGTCCTGTGCGGCGAAGCACGGCGTAAGCCCGCGCGTGCAGGGAACGAATGTCGCAAAGACGTCGCACATCAGGTTCTTGCCGTCCTGAATAGCGAGGTTGGGATCGGGTATTGCAGGCTGTCCGGCGACTGGATTGGTAATCTGGCTCTGCCAGGCCTGCATCTGCTGCGAGAGCCAGTTGTTCAGGACAATGCATACCGTGCGCGGCACCTCAATGATGCGTCCCACGCGATCGATGGCCATCCCTGTCGTGACCTGCAGCTCCAGTTGGGTTACATCCTTGTTCCCGTCGGTCTGTACGAGCAGGCCGGAGACCGTTCCCGTGCCGTAGAGCTGCACCAGGGCGCGCGCAAGCCGCCCGCGGTGATAATCCTGGTCGGCCTGAAAGTCTTCCACTCCCAGCATGCGCCCGGTGGAGTAATACACCCGCTGCGGCGCAGGCGGTGGGTTGAGGCTGTCGCTCGGAGTTGCCATTGCGTTATATCTCCAATCGCGGATCGAGGCTGGGGGCCTGAATCACCTGGTTGTAGCGGCCGATCTGGCTGCCGCCGACCACCACCGGATCGCGCGGTGGCTCCGGCGCAAGATAGCTGTCGACTCCCAGCAGAGAAGCCAGGCCGATCATGAATGGCTGGGTTGCGATGCGGATAGTCGCGGCCACATGCGCAGGCTTCTCATGTTGCACGATCTTGGTCACGAGATTTACGTCGACCGTCTCCACCTGGTTGTGGATGAAGACGGTCATGCGGTTCGCCAGGCTGTCGTAGAACTGCTGCACGGCCGCCTGTTCGGCTCCCGTCTCAGGAGCAGAGAACAATGCCAGGATCTCGGCCTGGTCGCGGGGATTGCCCAGAAAAAGCGTGTCGCCAACGAAGGAATTGCTGCTGCCGGAAAAGCCGGGCAGCAAAGGATCGTTTTGAATATCCAGATCGGCGCCAAGGATGGTGGCGAAGATGTGACGCAGACGAAAATCCTCGATCACGATCACTGCGCCACGCGAACAGAGACCTTCGGTGGCGATGTTCAGGGATTCGGTGATGCCCTTCACGGTTCCGCGATTGCGATGAAGTCTGGCCGATGCCAGCAGACGCGCGCGCCGGCGGTCTTGCGGATAGCCGGCGGAGTTCATGCCGATCCAACCGCCCAGCCAATCGAGCGCCGCATCCGGCGTGCTCTCCGGGCGTGTGAGCAGGTACGAGTTCGCAATGCGGTCTTCGATGCGCGTGAGTTGCGCCTCGAAGATATCGACGAAGCGTTCGAGAAAATCGCGACGTGTGCTGTTGCCGGGCTGATCGGCGGCAGGACCGTACTTGTTTTCGCGATACAGCTCCGGCAGGTAGTTCCCGACGTAGGAGAAACGTGAAGCCCAGGCGCGCAAAGCGGCAAGCTCGGGCGTGCTGCGGCGGTCGCCGTGAAGCTCGACGCGAATGCCGAGAAATCTTCCGCTCAGGTTGCGCACCGCACGACCGACTCGCTGCACCAGCACCATGAACAGGCCCTGGCGATTCGGCACGGGATCAGCGCCGAGCAGCGGGTTTGCAAACGGCACCTCGGCAGGAATCGACAGCCACACTCCCTCCGGAGTCTGCGGGGGCAAGGCAGACATATCGGCATCGCCGAATGCGTGCGGATACCAGCTGGCTGTAGGCGAGGTGACACCCGAAGGCGAATCCGAAGCCGTGAGCCAGACCACGACGGAGGTGCGCGGCGGCAAGACCGCTTCGATGAATAACCGGTGCCAAACGGTCTGCGCCTTCCCGCTATCGATGATTCTTGGCGAGCGCGGATCGGTCGAGCCAAATGCCGCCATTGAATTCAACGAGAGCGGCAGCAGCGGAAAAAGCTGATTGCTGTCGAGAAACTGAACGTAGCCGGTCGCGGCGCTGGGGGAAATCTGCGCAGTGAAGGTGACAGCTTGTCCTGAGACTGACGGATTCTGGGACGAACTTATAGTTACCGCGAATTGCGCCTGGGTAATGGTTTCGACCAGCACCGCAGACGTCGCCGCCGGATTATTGGTATCTCCGGCGTAGGCCGCCGTGATCGAGTGCATCCCCGCAGCCAGCATCGAGATAGCCAGCGTGGCCACCCCGCCGCTCAGCGTCACCGATGCCAAGGACGTTGCGCCGTCAAGAAATTGCACGTTGCCGGTTGCTGTTGATGGCGAAACCTGCGCGGTAAATGTCACCACCTGTCCTGACGGGGCAGGATTCTGCGAGGAACTCAGAGTGACAGCGCCGGCCGTCTCCCCTACGGTCTGCGCAAGGACTGCGGAAGTGCTGGCCGGATTGTTCGCGTCGCCGTTGTACAGCGCGCGGATGGGATGTCTGCCGGGCGCGAGCGAAGACAGCGTCAACACGGCCGTTCCGCCGCTCACCGCTATCGGGGTCGCCAGTTTCTTGCCGCCGGAATAGTAGGGAGGCAGGGTGAGACTGTGCGCAAACGGGCCGGCATTGTTGCCGGACAGAACATACGTCGAGCCGGTGGGAATCAATGTCGCGCCGGCTTCCGAAAGATCGAACAGCAGCGCTTCGTTCAATCCGGTGGCGAGGACGGCGAGCTGCAGCTCGCCCACCCATGCAACTCCATACGGCCAGAGCACCCCGCTCAGAGTGGAAGCTATGCTGAGGCCGGTGTTGAAGTCGAACAGGCGCAGATACGAAGCGGTGTTTGAAGCCGAATTCGCCTTCCAGGACAGCAGCGCAAACTGTTGGTCTATGGCCGTGAGGGCAACAAAGGTCTCGGAAGATGGGAGCGGATATCGCGCCGTCATCTGCGGCGGATTGGGATTTGCCTGGCAGGAGCGCAGGATGCCCGGCGCGGGAGTATCGACCGGGCCGGTCTGCAGAGGAGCTCCAGTCACCGTGCCGAGCTGTGGCGCAGTTCGGTCGAGCGCCAGGACGCCGCCATTGGGAAGCGCGGCCAAACGCCAGAAGTTGAAGCCTGGGACGGTGAGCGTGAAGTTTGGCCAGCGGTCCTGGCGATCGACCATCACCAGATTTCCGGCCACGGCGATGTAGAGGATGCCATCGTAGCCCATGGCAAGGTCCGTAACGCTTTCGCCCGTCGGCGGAGTGTAGATGGCAACTTCGCCGGGTTCGCTGCCTCCGGCTACCACCTGCAAACTCACCTGGTCCCAGCGCGCGTAATTACCGAAGCTGTCACGCGTCATGGGCGCGCTCTCAACCAGATCCGTAGCGTCGGGATAGGACTCCAGCGGCGGATTGCCGAGCCTCGTGCTCAGCAGTTGCAGGCGATTGGTCTTGGTGCAGTAGTAGAGAGTGTTGGAAGCGATGGGCGCGAAGACTGGAGCACCGGCCGTGTACGCAGCCGGAGTGCTGCCGAGCGCGCCGCGAGTAACGCTCAACAGCGTTCCGGCGCCCTGAACTTGGCTGACCGCCAGCGTCTCATTTCCAATTTGCACGAACGCGCCCGGAGCAATTGCAGTGGATTGAATTGGCGTAACCGTAAGCTGCGTGTCGTCGACTGCGGCATCATCCTGCAGAACCGCTACCGGCACCCAAACCAGCGCACCCGGCGGATGATTCGTCGCTGTGGTGTTTTGCGCGCCACGGCTGACGTTAAGCTGAAGGCCGGTTGAATCGGCGCCGCTAACGATCATCACCTCGGAATCGACCAGCACGAATGCCGGGGTCGCACCGCTGAATGGCGTTTCCAGCACGATCTGCGAATCAGCAACCCCCACGCTCTCAACCAGCGACGAGGCATTCGTATTCGCAGAGCCAGGCGGCGACAGAGCCCAATCCGCCTGCTGGTTCAACATCCAAAAATTGAGACCGTTCGCATCCATCTGAATCGCTCAACACACCGTCGGAACAACCGGAACGGCGACCGTATTATCGGTTTGCACTGCCGGGGTCAGCGGTGCCGGCATTACACCTGAGCCGTCCGTACCCGGCGTCACCAGCACCTGTAACACCTCCGGCAACTGCCAGCTCTCGAGCGACAGCTCTGCGTTGTCGTCGCTGTTCGGCGAAATCTGCTGATAGCTTCCATCTGACTGCGGCAGAAATAGCTGAACTGCGTTGACCTCTGACACGCCGGGAACCTGGCTGATGATCACCTCCAGCTCCAGGCTGCGCACCGTGCGGCCAAGCGGCCAACCTTGATTGCTTTGGCCACCCGGCGGTATGGGCCACAAGTAACCACGCAACGCTTGCTCCACCTGTTGCGCAACTTGAAGCAGGCCGAAGCCATTGCGCACCTCGACGGCAACGCTGAGCCCGAGATCGACGTACTCTGTGCCGATCACGTACATCTCGGCCGCGACCGGAGTCTTCGGATTCAGGTACGAGTAGACGTTGTCCAGCAGCACGCGATCGGCGCGCGGACAAGGCGCCTGCAAGTCTGATTTCGGCGGGATGACCATCACCGAGACCACGCCGGGCACATCGGTATCGCGTGTCTGCGGCTTGAACAGCGGCAGGACTTCAGTGCGAGCGACGGTACCGCCGGGCATCTCCTGCACGAGGTTCTTGTAGTCGTCGGCGGTGACCGCGCGTTCCTGGTGACGCAGAGTGGCAGGGATGCGCTGCTCGGCCTGATCCAGCGTTTCGGAATCCGCACCGCCGGATGTGGCGAACGGCTGTTGTACGGTCAGGCCGGTCACGGGATTGCCGGAGACATCGAATGCCTGGATCGCGTTCAGCGTCCCATCGGGGAGATTGCCCGCGGCCCCACCCCCGGCGCGCATGAGCCGCGCGCGAACCCTTCGGCTGACCGGCGGAATCATGCCCTGCATCTGATTTCCAAAGCTCACGGTTCCAGCCTCAGGGTCGAGCACGTAAGCGGGCACCGGTCCTTGCAGAACGCCCAGATCGTCGACCGCGTTCCAAAGCTGAAACCCAAGTCCCGGCATATCCACATCGAGCTGGAATGTGCTGGGATCGATCTGGCTCTGCGCCAGGGTGAACAGCTGATTGGCGGAGCCGTCGCTCACGCCGGCGATGACATTGTTGTAGGTGGTACGCTGGTCGATCTCGACCGCATTGATGCCGGCCCAACTCAACGTCAACGAACTCTGCACGTTGACGCGAATCCAGGTGACCAGCATGCTGTCGAAATTGGGATCGTCCACACGGGGCGGTTTGGGGCCAACCCCGGCCTGCGTGTCGCTGCGCACATCGTTCGGCGGCGCTCCGATATCCGCAGCCTGCGGCAAAAGAAGCTGAACGACGCCGTCGGTCGTCAAACCCGCCGTCGTGTCGCTCGCGACGCTCAAGGGGTAATAGACCAGCGGCTGTCCCGGCGCGGTGTTGCCGCTGATTTGCCAGGTGACTGGAATGGCCGTTTGCGGTGGAACATCGCTGAAGGGATCGGACGTTGCCAGCGCGGGAATGAAACCGAGGCTCAGAATGCGCTGTCCATTCTTTCCCCCGAGGTTGGCGAGAACGCTTGCCAGATTCGCAGGCTTGGGCACGACCAAAGCAATCCACAGGCACTGGTCGATAGTGCCGTTGTAGATGTCCACGCCATTGGGATCGGCCTGATTGTTGGCGAAAACAGGAGTCGTCGCGTAGCCCGAGGGCACATTGGCCAGGTTGTAGAGCGACTGCAATCCAGTCAGAAGAGGCATGGCCGCAGTCTGCTGCGCCTGGTTTAGAGGTACTTTGATATACGCCTGCGCGGTGACGGGCAGCACATCGAGCTCAGAAAGCGTTTCGAAGTTTGGCGGGCCGGACACGGAAGCGCCCGTGGCAACAGTGACCGCAGCGGTTGCCGAAGAATCCTGAAATACGGAGACAATTCCGGTCGCCGCTGCGGCCGGTTGCAATGGCAAACCGAGCAGTTTCAGAAATGCCAGCCGCTGCCGCTCGGGAATCAGATTGGCGCGGTACAGAATGGAATCGGCTAGCCACGCGAACAGCTCGATCAGAGTGCGGCCGGGATCGCCCGGCTGCTGGATCGTCCACTCCGGCGTGTGCGCCGGAATGCTGGCCAGCATGTCCTGCACCAGGTCGCTATAAGAGCGATCGTCAAGAGCTGGAGGTATTAGCGGCACTCGGCCATCCTTGTGTCATGCTCACGCCGATTTGCTGCGCCCCATTGGTGCGCAGCAGGCGGTAATAAATCTCAATGTGGATTTGCGAAGGCGCACCGGGCACGGTCTCCACCTCAACCTGGTCCACCGCAATTCGCGTCTCATAGGTCTGCAGGCTGTTAACGATCGCCGACTGAATCTCCCGCCGGACCGCCACGGTATTGCCTTCATCCAGAAAGTTCTGCAGCCCGGCACCAAAGAACGGCTGCATGAGCTGCTCGCCGGGGCGGGTGGTGAGGATGATACGAATCGAATCCTTCACGCTCTGCTCCAGGCTGGTGTAACTCAGTTGCCCGTTCTGCGGAACCGGCAGAAAGGGCCAGGAAATCGGATCTTGGTAGTTCGTTGCCATCAGTCCTTCGGCGTCGGAATCGGAATGCAAATCTTGATGAAAGCCATCCAGAAGAAAACGATGTTCAACAGCGAAAGAAAAATGTTCAGCACGAAGAAAGCGCAGATCGTGATCAGCGGAATGCTGAAGCTGCAGAGCCAGGTGATACCAATCCCGCCCCCGCCGGACGCGGGCGCAGTTCCGGCCGACAGGCTTGTCAGGCTTGCGCCGTTCATGGCATTCATCAAACTTGCGGGCACGGCAAATGACGATGTTGGCTTGGCCTGCTGCAAGGCGCTCTTGTTGAAAGGATCGGGCAACGGAACTGGGGCAACCACGCGGCCGCTGCTCTCGTACCACGCGCCGATGCGGAATGGGTCGCTGTAGCAACTCCATACCAGCTCTGGCGGGCAGTTGGGATTTTCGCTCTTGATGCGAAAGAACAGCCGCGCTCGATACAGGCGGGTTGCGTCCTGAAAGCGGCCTTGCGGAGCCACGGCTGCGTTGCCCTGCGATTGCAGCAGCGGGGCCATCGCATTGAGGATCTCTTTCTCGTCGGCATGGCTGAAGGAATCCCATGCGCACGGCATCTTGAGCTCTGGGACCGGCAACGGGGGATTTGCGTTGGGGTCATAGTCGATCAGCTTGGCTGCGGCTTCCTGATAAAACTGTCCCATCGGCTGACGCACATCTCCGGAGTCGGTTCTGATCGTTACGTAATGACCATCCAGCACATTCAGCAGCTTGACCGCAAGCGGGTTGGAAGTGTCGAAAGCGCCGAAAGCGGTGTACAGGAGGCGCAAGGTCGCGGAGAAGGTCTGAAAATCTGTCGCCTTCTTCGACTTCGCATAAATGTCGGACATGTACTGGTAATCCACGCAGTGGTCCGCAAAAGGAGCGGAGTGCTGGCCGCCCTTCAGCAGCGTGGTCAGCATATGGCGGATGGTCTTGTGGTCCAGTTGTCCCACCGAAGGTGTGTGCTGAGTGTCGGCTTCGCTGCTGGCGGTGGGAACCAGGGCGTAAACCAGCGTCCGCTGGGCGGCATTGCAGACGTCCGGTGCCGCCACAAACGCGGGCGTCGTGCTTTCCGCCATGGCTGTCGATAGTGTTTGCGCAGCCAGCAATTGATCAAGGTCGGGCCGTCCGGATTGCAATTGCGGACGCTTGGTCGGGTCCGGATCATCGTCAGCATGGCTCAGGTCGCGCGGCACCCAGGCAAATTGCCGTTTGGCGTTTTGCATCCACGCCCACGACGCCGCCGGCTGGCCGCCGTTAAGTGGAACCTGGCGGATGACCAATCCCGCCGAGAGCACTCGCCGCGGATCTACTCTCGGGTAGCCCGGGCTCTCGCAACCCAACTGGACAAGCGCCAGATGCACCACGCGTGTGACGGGCTGGTACAAGGTGACCGGAGTACTGGGCGCAGCCGGCAGCGCCTTGGCGCTCGACCGTTGCGCTCTGCCGATGAAGTTGGCAAGCGCGAAGGATTTGTTTATCGCCCACGGATCACTCTCGGCGATACCGCCGGGAGCGGGCGGAGGCATCGAGCTCAAGTCCTGCAGAAAAGCGTTAGGGAAGTCGTCATCATTCATCTGCAGCAGCACGGGCTTGCTCTGCACTGTGCCCTTCAGGTCGACGCCCTGCACGCTGATATCGTGTTTCACCATACGTTGCCCGCTCCCAAGGAATAGGCGGTTCCGACGACCGAAGTGGCTATCAAGGTTTGGCACTGCACGATTCCGCTGAAGGTGCTCATGGCGGCGCTGACGCTCACCTGGGGTGCGGTGACGGTGACCCCACTGGCGGCCGTGATCTGTACTTGCGCGGTGGGCGCATTGATGGTGATGCCGCTGGAGTCGATGCGAATCGTGGTTTGCGAGCTATCGTTAATCTGGATGGAAGCGTCCTGATCCGTGAAGGTCCCGGCGAGGCCGCCGGGAGTGGACAGATTGATGGTCGCACTGCTGGCCGGCTGCTCCACAATGCCGATGCGAGTGCCGGCCTTGCCCGTCATGGTCCAGCGGTCGACGCTTTGCCCAGATCCGCCGATCGCGTCCGGCGCCGTATCCTGCCCGTTCCACAGGCTGCCCAGTACGACCGGTGCGCGCGGATCTCCGGCGAGAAATGCAATCACCACTTCGTCGCCCACATCGGGGATGAAGAAGGCGCCGCGATTGCCGCCAGCGAACGGGACTGCGACTCGCGCCCAGATCGGCCCATCCTGTCCAGCAATGCCATCCGCGTTGTACAGGCGTATCTGGACCTGGTTTCGGTTCTCGGGATCCTGCACATTGACAACGGTGCCAAGAAAGAGCGCGGGCCCGAGCATCGCGATCACTGTGTCGTGCAGCAGCAAGCTCATGAGCCGGCCCCCAGGTAAGCGCATTCCGCGGTGAACTCGGTCGCGTAGCCCTTGGCGGGATCGAAGCGATGGACCGCGGCAGTCGTGTAATACGTGTTTGAGAATCGCGGGCCAAGACCGGTGAGCGTGAGATAAGAACCGACCCGCAGTGAGGGATTGCCTTCCGCCACACCGCGCGCTACTACAAAGCGGCGAGAGCGCTGTGCAAATTCGGCATCCACAAGTGCCTGGGCGTCCGATTGATCGAAGGCAGCATATTGCGCCAACTGTTCGGACCGCGAGCCCCATGCCTGTCCTAACCAATAGCTGCCGGTCTGTCCGGAGCCGGGCCCAAGCGAAGTGGTTTGGCTGGTAACGGAGATTGTCTGACCCTGCTTGAAGTCCCAGCCGGTCGCGGTAACTTGGGTGACCTGGTGCGCGAGGTCGGCGATGATTCGCACCTCGTGCAGCTGGCTGTTCATGTCCAGCTCAATGGTGTTGCGCTGCGACTGGCTTCTTGGCGTGGCGTGCAGTTCGGTGCCAACGACTTGCAGGTCGGCATCGTAGCGTGCGAGCAGGCGGCGGAGAAAATAAAGATCGCTTTCGTTGAGCTGCTGTTCGGTGCCGACGGTGGTGTCGAGACCAGTGCTGACGGGCGTCAGGCCGATCCCGCTTGCGACCTGCTGCACGATGTCGGAAAGCGCAACATTGCTCCAGGTTTTCGTGCGGCGATTCATACGCGCGGCCTGGAGAGCATCTTCGGCGAGCACGATTAGCTCCGGTGGTCCTTCGAAGGAGAATGTCGCTTCCAGCGCCGTGATCTTGCCGCGAAAGATTTCCGTTGGCGCAGTCACTAGTCCGGCGTAAACCACAACGTCCGCGCCCAGCTTCAGAATGGTGCCGTCTTCGAAAACCTGATCGGCGATGCCGCCTTGGAACGAGCCAAAGTTGCTGAAGCGCAGCTCCAGATTCGACATACCGGCTTCGTGCTCGCACATCTTCATGCCGAGCAGTTGCGTGGTGACTTTGTCGTTGAGCTGACCTCCAACCTGCACGGTTGGAATCGCACAATATACGGCATCGGTGGTAATGGGGGTTTCCGGCATTGCTCAGTCCGCCTGCAAACGAAGCTCGCGCTCGCGATGCTTTTCCATCTCCGACTTAAGATCGAGTTGCGGCTGTGCCTGTTGGGCTGCAGGTTGAGCTTGGGATCCCGGCGAAGGCGAAGCCGGCCGGGTTTCCACCTGCAGATCGTCGATGTTCACCGCCATACGGCATCGCTCCTAATCGCCTTCGAAAGTGACGCCGGCGCTGAGGCTGGCTGTCGCGCTGACGTTGGTCGAGAAACCAGATGGCGTCATGGCCACTCCACCCAGCCCGAAGCTGGCATTCGCTCCAACGCTGACGTCGACGCCCACAGTTGCCGGCAGCATGCGCAACGGATCGAGTTGAGCGGTAGTGCTGACTGTTGCTCGGCCGACCTCAAGACCCGCAAATGCGCCCATAGTCGCGGGCACTCCTGCCGACGCGGTCGATCCGAACAAAGCGCCGCCACCTGCACCTAATGTCACCTGCGCGCCTGCGCCGCTCGACACGCTGATCCCCGCGCCGAGGGACACTCCCGCCGATACTCCCACGCTTGCCGAGGCACTCGTGCCGATGCCAAATCCTGCCCCGGCAGAAATGCCGCCGCCTATTCCAATTCCCGCGCCTGCGGAAACGCCCCCACCGATTCCAAATCCCGCACCGCCAGAAACTCCACCGCCGATTCCGAATCCTGCGCCCGCTCCGGCCGATATGCCGGCGCCCGCCGAAAGACTTAGTCCGAGGCCGCCGGAGATGCCGATGCCGCCGCCGACAGACGCGCTCGCGACGAATGCGACCGGGCCATTCAACTGGATCCCACCGCCCACGGACAGCGGCGCTCCTCCAGTGAAGCGCGGATTCTCCACACCGTTGGCGCTGGACAGCGCGCGTGTCGCGTTGGGATCGCCGCCCTGTGCCGCCGCGGCGGCCACGCTGCCATTTCCCGGCGTTGGTACAAGGCTCGGACTCGGTGCCGGGGGAGGAGTGCTACTGAAGACTTCGTCTTGTCGCGCCAACCCGATGCTCACCAGCGCGCGCAGCGGAATTCCGTTCGGCGAGAAGAAGTCGATGGTCTCCTTGAACGACTCCATGAACCCCTGGAAGTGATAGGCGCCCCAATCGAAGCTCAATACCGGAGGCGCCGGTTTGTTGGTTGTACTGGTACCGCTTCCCTGCTTGTTTGCTGCCGCAGAAGATTCCATGAAAGCCGCAACCGGGGTCGTGAACGTCCGCACGTCCACTCCGGTGTCGGTGGTGTCGAATTGCAGATCCATGGTCAACTTGGCGTTGCAGTGACTGATATGCTGACGCCGCTGGGGATCGCGGCTTTGCTGCTGCGACTTATTCTCCACCGTGTAAACCAGTGAAACGGGATTGAACTGCACGGGTATCTTCGGGGTGCCGGGAACCGCGGGAAGCGCACTCAAGGTCGCCTTTTGGAGGACTGGGCTGGTTTGCGTGCTGGGATCGGGCTGACTCATCGAATTAGCGCCTAAACTGCGGAAAGGCCCTCATGCACCAGGTGCAATTCCTCAATACCGACCTCGGTCCCTTTGCCGTTCAGGTCGGCGAACTTGAACTTCACAGGCATGGCGTGAGCAAGTTGCCAAGCCATCAATGGGTTCATCTTGCCGTCAAGCAGCGTGATCTTCACTTGCAGGCGTTGGGCGTACTGGCCGGCCGCGACTGCGCTGAACTGTTGCCACATGGTGCGGTCCGTGCTGACACCACGCTTCAGCACTACCGTCGCGAAGGTAATTAGGCCCGCGCGCTGCGCAGCGCCGTAATTGCGGCCACCCTCCTTGATCGTCTTCGGCTCCATGGTTGCTTCCAGGCCGGTGCACTCGGCGAAGCTCATTTGCGAGGTGTCGCCGGGCGCCCCGGGCGCGATCGAGTCGCCGGTGACCTCGACTTGAAAGCGGAATATGTGCAGCGGAACGATTGCCATCAGCTCGCCTCCGCCATGACCGCAATGCCCTGAGCGCTGGCTCCGCTGGTCTCGATCGCGAGCGTGACGCGGATCAATTCAATGGTGGCGGCTGCCGTGAAAGTTACTTGCGCAATGAGCCGACCGTTGTCGAGATCGTTCTGCGTCATCGTGCTGGCGTCACAGCGAACCAGGAAAGCATCCTGAATGGTGTCACCGTCGAGGGCATTCGCATTCCAGAGCTGCGTCATCAATGCGCCCAGCGAGCTCTCCACTCTGCGCCACAGCACCGGCCCGTTTTGCCGGAAGGTGATTCGTTCGCCCAACTGCCGCGCCGCGCGCGAGATCACCGATACCAGGCGATGAATGCACGCCGGCCTGTAGGCTTCGCCGGGATATGTCGTAACGTCGGAAAGCAACCGCAGCCCGGCAGGCGTGAAGCCGAAGAGGCTCATGCGGACAATCAGCGGCTTGGCTGCGGCGCCGTTTGACGAACCGTTGCTGCCCCAGGTCAGCGTGGTTGGCACGGACATCTCCTGCGGCAATAGGTACGGCGACAGGTCGAAAACTTCCGACGGAATGATCTTCGTCGCATCCATGAATGCGCCGCGCGTCAGAGCATTGCGCGCGAGAATGCCGACCAGAGTGCCATCGGGAGACTCCAGCGATTCGCTCAGCACGCCGGAGCCGCTGGTCTTCAGCCAGGGATAAGCCAGTTGCAGGAATGCAGTGGACATGCCCGCACTTGCCGGCGGCTCGTTTGCGCCGGGCAGAATGTTCTCCGGCATCAGATGGCTAACGACATTGTGGACGTCCTGATCGAGTGTGGCGCTCGAAGCATTTTCAGCCGCACTGGCGGCGTTCACGTCGAGAGGCATCGGAAAAGCGGCGACGAATTGAATCTCGCGAATGTTGTTTTCCAGGAGAAAGCTCAGGACCGCCTGAACGCTGAAACCCCAGGCCCAAGGCTGCGTCGTCCTGCCGTAGTAATCGTCGGCGCTCAAGCGCGGAGCCGGCGAGATATACAACGGCGGTCCGGGAGTGACGGGCGATGGCGGCGAGCATTCCACAAACTGCGAGGAACCCTCAGGCGGCACCACAACCACTCCCGATGCGGCACTTGGAGCGGATGCGGAAAGTACCGGGAGGTCCGGCAAGGCGAGGAAGGAAACATCGGGCAATCCGCCAAGATGTCCTACACCGTGCCAGGTGCGGCGATCATTCAAGCCGTAGTAATCGCCGGGCATGAGCCCGCTCAGAACCTCGGCCAGTTTCGCCGCAATTCCGCTAGTCCCACTTTGTAGGACATAATCCTGCGGCGCGACCGGATCGTCCATGCGGACGACGTAACAGCGTCTTCCGCCCTGGGCGAAGAAGGAACGTACGGCCGCGGCCATGTAGTCGGTGCCGTAGCTGGAAGGTGACCCACCAGGATCGAACAGCGCTGTGAAAGCGGCGTAGCTCTCCAGCGGCAAAGGTAGGTCCGTGAAGGGCGGCCCGATGGAACGGGCCGCGGGGCCGTCAGTCCAGCCGTGAGTTTGCAGCCAGTCCTGGATGGCGGCAGGCAAAACGGAGCCAGTAGCGCGCGCCAATCCCACAAAGCAGGCGACGTCGTTTCTTGCGGGATCAGATTCGACCACCGGCCGGGCGTAGTCGAACATAATGCGGCTCATGGCTCACCCTTGCGACAGCTTGGCATGCTTTCCCCGCACGATTACTAGCTGGCGGGGGAGATTTCGTAGCCTTCGGCAGATAGCACCAGCTCTTCCATGGCGACGTCGCCACCGCCCTTGCCGGCCAGCGTAGGGCCGGTATATTTCATTGGCACCACGTTGCGCAGCTTCCACTGCTGCATCGCTTTACCGGTTTCGTCCTGCAAGGTGATGACGACATCCTGCTGCGCGGCGACACCGGTGGTGCGAGTGTCTGTGATCCACTTCCACAGATCGGAAGAATCGACCACGCCTCGCTTCAGCGTGACGTCGCCTACTTTATGGGAGCCGGGAATCTTGCGGACATGCGGCTCGGCTTCATTGCCGTCGCGATATTCCGAGATGTGAATGTCCGTCTCCAATCCCGAGACGTCGGAAAAACCTCCCAACGGCGCGTTGGGATCACGTCCGTAGTGCTGGATCTGCACGATGTAGTTATATGCAGGTAGAGGCGCGTTTCGAGCCATTGCGATTCTCCTATGCGAGGCTTAGCAGCTAACTTTGTCCCAAGGCTGTAGTCTGGCCGATACGGAAAATGACGAACTCAGCCGGCTTCAACACGGCAACACCGATCAGGCAGATCATGCGGCCGTTGTCGAGATCGTTCTGCGTCATGGTGGTGCGGTCACAGCGCACAAAATATGCCTGCGTGGCGTTGTCTCCCAGCAAGTTGCCGGCAGCCCATTCGCTATACAGGAACGAGTCGATCGATTCCTTAACCTGCGACCACAGCGCCGGTCCGTTGTTCTCGAAAACCGCCCACTGCGTACTGTTGTCTATGGAATGTTCGAGATAGATGAGGTAGCGCCGTACGTTCAAGTACATGAACTCGGTATCGGAACTGGTGGTGCGCGCTCCCCACACCCGGTATCCGCGATTGGGGAAGAAGCGCAGACAGTTGATGCCGAGAGGATTGAGAATCCCCTGTTCGGCGAAGCTGATATCGCGTTCCAGACGCGAGGCTCCCAAGATTACTTCGTTAGCCGGCGCCTTCGAGACACCATTCTCCTCGTCACTGCGTGCCCAGATGCCGGCCATGAAGCCGGTGGGCGGAACGGGAATCTCCGCGGAGATAGCCGAGCCCGCAGTAGCGAGAGGATTCGGGGTGTACACCCATGGCACATAGAGTGCCGCGTAGCTGCTGTCAATTGCAGCGCGCACACCTTCGTTGTCAGACGCGAGCTGATTGGGCGGCGTCTCCAGCACCGCAACACGATAAGCGCGTTGCTGGCTGACATGGGTGATAAGGCTGTTGATGATGTCCTGACTTTCATCGAACGCGCCGGAGCCCGGTGCGCCGACAATGGCGATATCTTCGAGCGAGGTGAACATCGCCAGCGCGGCATCGAAGTCGGTGGATTCCGGCTCTGCGCCATCGTTGCCACCCTGCAGCGTGTACGTGAACGAGGCGTTCGAGTTGGGTCCCGCCCAGTTGGGGAAGATGGCCGAGAATATGCTGGTAGCCGCAGTTGCAGGGTTCTGCGTCAGGTTTGTCCCGATGGCAAACGCAACCTGGTTTTGCAGCGCGTCAACGTGACGCGGCGGAGTGGCCGCCAACACCGTGCCGAGATAATAGGGGTGTACGGGATCGAAACCGAGCCCGTCGAAGACGGCCGGGGTGCCGGCGGCGGTATTTGCCGTCACCTGCATGGTGAGTACGTACAAGCCTGCCGGGGTGGTGGCCGGAAGAGTCGAGGAGCCGCTCTGGAACTGGCCAGTACTACTGTTGGCGTACAAGGTGATCGGCGAAAATATCGGGGCGTTGGCCGTGTGGTTGGCTTGCGCTTTGTGGTCAAGGGTCAAGACTGTGCCGGTTGAATCCACCTGAGTGACGAAGAAAGTCTCTGCGTCGATCTGCAGAACCGCCGGAATGCCGTTGCTGGGAGCAGTTGCCGTGGCAGGCGCCGGGGTAGTGGTCGGAGCAGCGGTCGTCGTCGGTCCCGCGCCGGTGGTGGTTGGAGGCGGAGTCGTGGTGCCCGCTTGCGGCGCCGAGCTGATCGTCACCTGTTGGCCGCCGCTGTTGAGCGGCCCAAATAAGAATCCCACCTGTCCCGTAACGATTGCGCCCGCGTTGTGCGCCGCCGGCGCTGAGCGAGTGACCGTGAGTTTTGTGTTCGTAATATCCGCGCCGGTGACGGTCATTACTTCGGAGTCGACCAGCACTCTCGCAACCGGAGTCCAAGGCAGGGGAGCATTCAGGACGATCTGGCCATCGGTAGTTGCAACCGGATTGGCAAGCGAGGATACGTTGGCCGCCGAAGCAACCAGAGATCCAACCGGCAGATTGCTGACATTCTGGGTACGCGCTGCCTTGAGCGCTACTGTGACCTGCTGGTTGCCGCTGGCCCCGGGAAAGCGGGCCGAAACCGTCACGTTTCCGGCGGCAGGAGCGCCGCTACTGGCAATGCCGGCATCCGACTGGCTGTTCTGAGCAAAGACCCGCGACACATAGAGCTGCGACCCACCATTGTCGAAGAAGGCCTTCACCGCCATTGCCATGTAATTGGTGTAGCAGCTGCCCGACAGTTTGAGATTGTTATAGCTGCCGTAAACGTTTTGAAAATCTCCGAAGCTGGTCAGCAATTCCGGAGTGCGCAGCTTTGTGTCCGGCGTGGTGACCGTGGGGCCAGTGAGGGTTACGCCGGCAAAACCGGTGGTGCTGGTTCCAACACCTTCAATGGAAGGTGCCCGGAAACTGACTTCCTCGACATAAACACCTGGCGTTAAATACTCGGGCATTCTGCCTCCTTAATCACATGGAAATCGTGAGTGCGACGAATGTGGTTTGGCCGGGGACCAGTAAGACGCCGGGTTGTGAGGCGGTCTGCCACTGGCCCGTCGAAAGAGTCGTTAGGATGTCGTCCGGATTCGAGATCCAGCCCGGCGGTTTCTTAAGTAGAGACTTATCGCACCATGCGGTCACTGTAGCTGTAGCAGTGGTTTCGAAAACCGGTCCGGTACTGTTGCTACTGGGCTGCAAGCCGGGACCGGGCACGGCCAGCAATGCTTCGCCTAGAGAATTGGTGACGCCGGTGGCACCGAGCACCTGCACGACGGCTCCCGGCAGAGGCTGCGGAGGCGTGGCATTGTTTGCCACCGACGCGCGCACGACGGCCCAGTTGTGAGGAGTCGCCCCGGCGGGCGAAGGATACATGACCACGGTTTGCGGCGTGGTCAGGGCCGGCAGTTGGGACGCTGCACTCTGGGCCGTTGTCGTGGGCGAAGGTGTCGTCGTACTTGTGGGAGTCGTAGTGGCCGGCGGCGCCACTGTCGTCGTGCCCTGCGGAGTAGTGGTGGGCGGCGGCGCCAGCGTGGTGCCACGCGTCACGGGCGCGGGCAACGGCTGTGGAACCTGGATGTCGGCCTTACGCGGCAGAAACTGTTGCGAGGGATCCTGAATGGTGATTTCGTAGCTCGTCGGCTTTGGCCAGACGGCAGGATCAGGAATGAGCGGCTGGGTTTGACTTCTGCTGATGCCTGGCGCGTCCATCACGGCGAAGACTCCGCTGCGGTTACGATGCACTGTCAATGGCTGTGCACTCACCGCGAGCGGAGCAGTGATGGAAGTGTTGGTGACCGCGTCCACGCAGCGGAATCCGGCCAGAGCGTGGCGGTCGATGTTTTCCTTCATACCGCTGCTCCCTCGTCCTGGTACTGGAAGCGATTGGCAATGACGAGCGGCTCGGGCGACACCTGACGTGAGACGTCGATACGCACGACCCGCGCGATGTAGCACAAGCTCAAACGATACTTCGGGCCCAGCGCATCCCATATCCTCAATATGTCTTCGAGACTGAGGTCGGCGGGCACGAACTGAATGCTCTCGGTTGGATCCCAAATGCCGGCTGGAGTCAGAATCGAGTTATCGAGGACGCTGGCGGAGCGAAGCTGCTGCATGGTCCAGCCCAGCACCGTTTGCTCGGCCTGCGGGTCGGTTCCCCAATAGGTGATCAGATAATGCAGATTGAGATAAAGCAGCGCCCTTTTGTTGGGCTCATCTTGTATGTGCGTGGCTGACCGAAAATTTTCGTCAAGCGTGATGCGATGGAGGAAGACGGTAACGACCTGATCAAGATTGGTTTGGTCTTCTTCGGCAATCTGCGAGCTGGACACCAGCTGAAACTTCACACTGGGGTATTGCTTCTGTAACGGGGTTGAAACGAAGCTATTGCCCAGATACTGAGCCAGCGAATTGCCAACCGAGTAAATGGCTGTGTAGTCAGCCAAACGGCCCTCCGGATGGATTGCGTCTCAGTCACGGGAGCATTTCCCATTCCAAAGCAGTTTCTGATGAAATGCTGCGGTTTCGAATGTTTCCGCAAGTGACGATTACGGAGGGCGCGGCACGGAAGCCGCAGCGCGGAAGGCCGGCGGGCGTTCTTCTCTGAATCGTTCAGTGTGCAGGAAGCATAATTTGAAAGATTTACGTGGCGCGGCAGACTTGCCGCACACTCACCTGGCGGGCGGTGTCGCCGGCGAAGGGATCAACTCGTGCCGCGGCCGGCAGCCCTGGCGCGAGGTCTACGAAGCTGCCATCCGGGACCGGCCAGATCGAAGTCGTGGGTCATGTGCGGAACTACCTTCAAAATACGAAACCGAACTTCGCCCTTGCAGATCCTGCATGGCGGGAACTCGTCGCCGCGGATGGCCACCACGTCATGCTCGGGCCGGTGAAGCGGATGAATGGCTGTGTAGATGCCCGAGATCGGCACCATCTGTCCAGGCTTATAAACGCGCGATCCGGGATCGGGTGCAGACGGCATGCTGAGTGCTCTGGGTGACGCTCGTTGAAAACAGGTAGGGACTGTGGTGGACCGACTTCAGCTGCTTGGCCCACGCTTGCTATCGGATGCCAGTGCTTGCAAGGGAGTTGTCATCGTCGCTGACGTTGCAACCTCAGGACATTCTGGCTCTGCCGAATCTTCCCCCGCCGCAGATTGCGAATGCGCAACGCTCGACCGGAATTTCAGCATCGAACAATACATGCAGGACGATGGAATAACTCCGCAGCAGGATAACGGCGCAGTGAAGCGCAAGATTTCCCTCCTCAATCGTTACGTGCAATCGATCTGTGGGCTGTATAGCCGGGTGGCCCGCCAACTGAAGGTTGACCGCTCCTACGTCAGCCGCGTGGCGCGTGGCGAGAGACGGTCGCCACAAGTTGAGCGAGCGCTGAGCACCGAGTTCAGCCGAGTGACCGATGAGAACGAGCACGAGATTGCCGGCTGAACCGTCAGCAGCTCCCCAATCGGATGCGTCAGTTCAGCGAATTGATCGCCTCCGCAGGCGTGCTCCTCACGGCATCGAGCACATAAACCACCTGGTCGGCGGTCAGAACCAACAGCCATTTGCCATCCTCGCTGAAGCTGTAGAGAGCGACGCGGGTATCGAAGTCATACGTGGTTCGCTTCTGCGCATTGGCTAAATCGTAAAGCTCCAGCTGACCACGTTCTGCGCGCGCGGTAAGCACATTCGCCTTCGCTGAGACCGCCGGCCAATGTCCGGCGATTGTGCCTTTCAGAGCTCCATCCAATGTGTAGCCAGAATGCGGTGCTGATTGTCGGCGATAACCAGACAGTCTGGCGAGGCGATGGCTTCCACAATGCGGAAAGAACCTTTACCGGTATCGAGCACGGTTTGCGCGCGCATCTTGCCGCAGCCATTTCAGCCTGCTAGCGAAAAGCGTCAGCGACGCCTGTTTTTTTCGACAGCAGAATTGTTTCGCGACCAAACGCGGCAGGCAATTGCTTCTATTGCATTGCTGAGCGATGTTCCTATTGTGGCACGCGTGTTTAGGGCGCCATCCACGCCGCAGTCTCCAGGCACCAAGGCCCTCGGGGCGATGCAGGTGCATCGCTTTGGCGTGGTAGTATCGAAGTCAAAACTACATGTTTGGCCACGCTAATCCGGTTGACATCTTCTTCGAGGTCATCGTGCTGCTGTTCGCCATTTGTGTGCACGAGTCGGCGCACGCCTGGATGGCCAACCGGCTGGGCGACCCTACGGCGAAGATGTTGGGACGGATTTCGCTGAATCCGCTGGTACACATCGATCTGTTTGGCACCATCATCATGCCGCTTATCCTTATAGTGCTGGGCTTTCCACCCTTTGGATGGGCGAAGCCGACGCCGGTCGATCCTCGCAACTTCAAGAACCCGGTTAAGGATGACATCCTGACCGCAGTGGCCGGGCCGGTCAGCAACTTTCTCACCGCGTTCCTGTCGGTGGTGATTCTGGCGATCATTTGGCATGGCTCCAACATCGCGAATGTCAACCAAACGCGCGCCACGGGGGTCGCCGAACCGCTGGCCAAGCTGTTCTACGATGCGATGTGGATCAATGTAATTCTGGCGGTGTTCAATTTAATTCCGTTGCCGCCGCTGGATGGTAGCCACGTCATTCGCCATTTTCTTTCCTACAACGCGCTGCGCGTCTATGACCGGATTGGTTATACGGGACTGATTGTGCTGGTGTTCATCCTGCCGCTGGTCCATCTCGACATCATCGGTATGCTGATTACACCGTTCATGGCATTCTTCGAGGCGCTTCTGAGCGCATTCCTAGGTTTTCGATGAGCGATCCCATGGGAGAAATAAAGGGCCGCATCCTGAGTGGCATGCGACCTACTGGCAAGCTGCATCTGGGCAACTATGTTGGCGCGCTGCGCAACTGGGTTGCTCTGCAGGACGATTACGAGTGCTTCTTCTTTATCGCCGATTGGCACGCCCTGACCACCGATTACGCTGATACGCGCGCGGTGACGCAGAACTCGCTTGAGGTGATTCTGGATTATCTTGCCGCCGGTCTCGATCCGGAGCGCAGCACATTGTTCATTCAGTCGCATGTGCCGCAGCACGCGGAATTGCATTTGTTGTTCAGCATGATCACTCCACTCGGCTGGCTGGAGCGCGTGCCAAGCTATAAGGAGCAGCGCGAAAACCTGAAGGACAAAGATCTGGGGACGTACGGATTTCTGGGTTATCCGCTGTTGCAGGCGGCTGACATTCTCATCTACCAGGCGAACTTCGTACCGGTCGGCGAGGATCAGGTTCCGCACGTGGAGTTGACGCGAGAGGTAGCGCGGCGATTCCACCAGTTTTATCCGCGCAAAATTCGGCCGGGAGATCGCGATCCTCAGCGTGAGATGGTCTTTCCCGAACCGCAGCCGCTGTTGACGCCTGCCGCGAAGCTGCCGGGCACTGACGGACGCAAGATGTCGAAGTCGTACGGAAACACGATCTTGCTCAGCGAACCGGAAGCTTCCTTGCGGCAGAAGCTGAAGACGATGGTGACCGATCCCGCCCGCATCCGGCGGAGCGATCCCGGGGATCCCGACAAGTGCCCGGTCGGCGATTTGCACAAAATCTTCAGCAGCGCGGAAACCATGGAGAAGGTTTACGAAGGCTGCCGGTCGGCGGGAATCGGCTGTATCGAGTGTAAGAAGTGGGCGGCGGACAGCTTATGGCAGGTGCTCGCACCGATTCAGGAGCGGCGCCATAAATACGAAGCTGATCCGAAGCTCGCCTGGGATGTTCTGGAAGCGGGCTCGGCCAAGGCGCGCGATGTAGCCGAAGCGACGATAGTGGAGGCTCGCGAGGCGGCGAATATGTCGCACACATACGAGCCGCCAGTGCAGAGCGCAGCGAAGCCCTGATTCACCACCGAGCCACCGAGAAAGTTCCTAGTTGTTAAATGACGGACGATCGACAAGCCGCTCCTGTCGCCGACGCCACCGCACAACCGGCGCCGCAGGCAGTCTCGCGCAAAGAATCGAACGAGTCGCCGTTCTCCGTCACAGTCGGGCAAGTGTATGAAGGCCCGCTCGACCTGCTGCTCGACCTGATCCGCAAGCAGGACATCGACATCTACGACATTCCGATCGCCAGGATCACGGAGCAGTATCTGAAATATGTCGAGACGATGAAGCAGCTCGACGTGGATATTGCGGCCGAATTCATTTACACGGCGTCGCTGCTCATCCATATCAAATCGAAGATGCTGTTGCCGCACGACCCGGCTGGGCCTGCGGAAGAAGACGATCCGCGTCTTGAGCTGGTGAATCGACTGCTGGAGCACGAGCGCTTCAAGACCGCGGCGCAGATGCTGATGCAGAAGCAGCAGATCGAAGAGGCGGTGTGGTCCAACCCGGCGCTGAAGGAATTTCGCAATGCCGAGGGGACAGAGCAGGAACTGGCCGCTGATGTCGTTGACTTGGTGAAGACCTTCCAGCAGATTCTGGACCGGGCGCGCAAACGGCCGTCCTTCGATGTGGATGAGGAAGCGGTCACCGTTTCGCAGATGATCGAGTTCGTGCGGCGCAGGCTGGCCCTGGAGGATCGGCCGGTGCGGCTGAAGCAATTGCTGCGCAGCTTGCGCACACGCGCGGCACTGGTCTGCGCGTTTCTGGCAATATTAGAGCTGATACGCTTGCAGGCAGTGCTGGCGCGTCAGGACGACCTGTTCGGCGAGATCGTGCTCAAGAAGCACACGAATTTCGACGCCCTGATGGCGCAAGGCGACGCGGTGAAGGATGATTGGAAGTGAATTAGCTCATTAGCTATTAGCTATTAGCAAGATCCTGGTGGCGCGATAGCCCGCTCCAGCAGCACGCCAAAAGCTAAAGGCTAGCAGCTAAGAGCCAAGGACTTGGTCTGTACGCCCAGCAAGTGGGCCGTACGATTCATGAGCTTAAAAGCCAAACTCGAAGCCATTATTTACGCGACCGAAGAACCGGTTACGCTGGGTGATCTTGCTGTGTTGCTGAAGGACGCGACATTGGCAGAGCTGCGCGCAGAGGAAGAAGCGCGGCTCGCGTTGAATGAGACGGTTTACGATCCTTCGGCAGATCGGGACACGGAAGACGAGAACGACTCCTACACCGAAGCAGAGGAAGCTCCGGACGCGGCAATACAGGGCAATGCCTCCGCGGAGGCAACTGCTCTCTCAGTCGGTCAGTCTAGCTCTGATCCCAATCAGATGCTGCAGCCCCAATCCGCCGCAGGCAAGACACCGTCGAACGCTGAGGGCGCCGCGGAAGAGAAGGAGCAACTCAAGGCCGTCAAAGCACGGCTGAATGAAGTCATCGAGCAACTCATTGCTGAGTACGCATCCGCCGATCGCGGCATGGAAATTCGCCACATTGCGGGCGGTTATCGCATGGCGACAAAACCCGAGCACCACGATGTTGTCGTCAGCTTTGCCAAGAGCCTGAAACCTCCGGTGCGATTATCGCTGCAGGCATTGGAGACGTTGTCCGTCATCGCTTACAAGCAGCCGATTACGGTCCCCGAGATAAGCGAGATTCGCGGCGTCGATTCCGCCGGAGTGATTGCAACCTTGCTCGATCGCAAGCTGATCACGACGGCCGGGCGCAAGCAGGTCATTGGCCGGCCGATTCTCTACAAAACCACCAAGGAATTCCTGCTGCGCTTCGGGCTCAACGATGTCTCGGAATTGCCCACCACGGAAGAGTTCGAAAAATTAGGTGATCCGCAAGCCGAACTCTTCGGCGCTGCTGCGCCTGATGCAGCAGGTTCCGCCCCATCATCGGAAGAAGAGCCTGTGACGGAAGCTGTGCCGGAGCACGAGGCTCAGAACAGTTTAATGGGCGAAACTTCCATGCCGGCCGACGGAACTCGCGCGACCGAAGCAGAGCCAGTGATGCAAGTGGCGC
The DNA here is from genome assembly GCA_963821995.1 of uncultured Acidobacteriaceae bacterium. Classification (GTDB taxonomy): domain Bacteria; phylum Acidobacteriota; class Terriglobia; order Terriglobales; family Acidobacteriaceae; genus Bog-257. The sequence goes on from CAWGFZ010000002.1 coordinate 1,007,814, forward strand.
CCCAACCGCCGAAGTCGGCGGAAACGGGGGAAGCTACAATCTCGTCCGAGCCTGTGACGGAAGCGGTCCCTGATGCAACTTCGCAACCCAACCTGACGGGTGACAGCAACGTGCCTTCCGACGGCGTGTACGCAACCGAAGCTCAGGGCAAAGGAAACGCGTGAATCACCGCACAGCGTGATCCGGTCAAGGGCAGATCGGGATTGACTTTTTCGGCACGCTACGTCAGTTCTGGAGTCCGCGTTCGCGCCTGCTTCAGCGCCTCTAAGAATTGCTGGTTTTGCTGCGGCGTTCCGATGGTCACGCGGAACGCGTCCGGCGCTCCCCAAGATCCGGTCATGGGACGAACGATTACTCCGCCCTCCTGCAGAAGCAGACAAAGGCTCGCAGTCTCTTCACCAACCTGGCAGAAGAAGAAGTTCGCCCAGGTCGGCACCACGCGAATGCCCATGTCTGCAATCGCCGGCATCAGCACCTTGGCCTGCGCTGCGTTGTTCTCCACCGCAAGCCGCACATGCGCCTCATCCGCCAGTGCCGCTAACGCAGCAGCCTCGCCCAGCGACGACACCATGAAGGCTGGTTTCATACGCGCCAGATATCCCATCAGCTCTGCCGGCCCCATGCCGTAGCCGACACGAAGCCCGGCAAGTCCGTGCGCTTTGGAGAATGTTCGTAACACGATCACCGGCTTGTCGGCACGCACATACTCCGGCGAATGCGAGTAGTCAAAGCCACGCTCGGCCGCGAAATAGCTGGCGAAGTCGTAATACGCCTCATCAAGCACGGTGATCACGTGCGCCGGCAGACGGTCGATAAATCGATCTATGGCTTCCGCATCCAGCACCGTTCCGGTGGGATTGTTCGGATTCGACAGATAGACGACACGCGTGTTGCCATCGACCGCCGCGAGAATACCGTCGAGGTCGTAGCCATCGTTCAGCGTCGGCACTTCGATCAGCCGCGCTCCCGTAGCATGGGTAACGATCGGATACACGATGAACGAGAGTTTGCTGGTCAGCGCGTTCAGTCCCGGACCGAGCAGCGTGCGCGCAAGAATGTCCAGCACCGTGGTCGAACCGGCGGTAACGAGAATCTGGCTGGGGTCCAGCTCATGGATTTCGGCCAACCGCGCCGTCAGTTCCACGACGCCGTTATCGGGATAAAAATTCACCTCCGGAGCTGCCACCTTCATCGCCTCGATCGCCAATGGCGAAGGCCCAAATGGATTTTCGTTGGAGGCCATCTTGATGCAACGCACACCAGTCTCCAATTCCGCCTGCCGCAACGGTTTGCCCGGCTTGTAGGTGGCCAGCTTTTGCACGTGCGCTGGAACCAGCTTCTTGAAATCAGTCATTCTATCCTCGTAGCAATTAGCACTTGGCACTTAGCCTTGGCTTGGAACACTTGACTTCAGGTCAGGGCACAATCGCCACGCGTCGAACAACGGAAAACTGCTTATTCACCAATTGCCAAGTGCTAAGTGCTAAGTGCTAAATGCTAAGTACCGCTTGCAACGCCGGCATGCTTCCCCTTGCGCCCCCGCACTGCTGCTCGCAATTTCTGAACTTCCCTGCTAATTAGATGCCGGAACTTTCCCGGCTCGACATCCAGCTCCAGCGGCCCGTAGCGCACACGCTTGATTTTCTCGACGTGATGCCCGATCTCCTCGAACATGCGGCGAATTTGCCGGTTGCGTCCTTCCACCAGCGTGACCTCGTACCAGGGATTCGCCGCCTCGCGCACCACTCGAATTTGCGCCGGAGCGGTTCGTACTGCTTCCGACCGTCGCCGCTGTCCTGCCTGCGTTCTGCCCTCTGGGACCTTTAACAGCGTGCGTTCCGCTCGCAGCATTACGCCTCTTCGCAGCTTCTCGATCTGCTCGTCGGTCGGTTTACCACTAACCTTGACCAGATATGTCTTAGCTACGTGCGACGACGCATGCGTCAACCTCTGCGCCAGCTCGCCGTCATTGGTGAGCAGGAGCAGACCTTCGCTGAGGTAGTCGAGCCGCCCGACGGGATACACGCGTGCTCCAATGCCGCCCACTAAATCCAATACCGTAGGCCGGCCCTGCGGGTCAGTAACCGTGGTCACGTAGCCCTTGGGTTTGTGGAGCAGCAGGTAGACCTGGCGCTCCGGGCCACTCAACAGCTTGCCGTTCACTTTAATGTGGTCGCACTCAGGATCAGCCTTCGTTCCCAGTTCGCTCACGATCTGCCCGTTCACCGACACCAATCCGCTGGTGATCAGCTCTTCGGCCTTGCGCCGCGAGGCAATTCCGGCCGCCGCGATTATCTTCTGCAGCCGTTCAGCGGGCATGGCACGCTCCGGATCCGCTTTTCGCCGGCAGCTGGTTGACGCGTCCTCGCACAGAATCGGCTCGCTCGCTGCTCTCGCTAGCTCGCATAGGACCAGCTCTCATCCCACCGTCCCAGCACAAATACTCCGTCGCCGTTTTCGGCGCGGCCATAACGCAGGCACGACAATCCTTGCGCGAACGCTTTCAGGAATTGCTCCCGATTGTGCAACTGCACGTCTGCGGCTTTTCGGCGCGTCTCGGCTGCCGCCTTCCAGGCATAGATCTCGGCGGGCACCTCGACGCGCATCTCCTCCCGAAACGCCTGCTGCTCGCCCTGGCCGAGCAGCGACTCCACGCGCTTGGAGCTAAGCCACCACTCCGCAACCAGCCGATCGGTAGGAAGAAATCCCTGCAACGGCGATGACGTAATGCCGTACTGATTGATGTTATACCTGCGCGCGATCGCTCCCAGCCGCTCCAGGTTGAAGTATGCGTTCTTGATCTCCAGCGGGTCGAAGGTCCACTCGATCAGCTCGTAGCCGTGGGCGATGGCGTCATCGCGTTGGAACAGCTTCAGCCGCCGGCCCAAGCCGCTGTTGCGATACTCGCTCTTCACCGCCAGCATATGCGAATGCAGATACGCATGCCCGTTGCGCGTTCCGGGAATGGAGAACGCAAAGCCGGCGAGACTTTCTCCTTTCCACGCGCCAATCACCTGGCCGCCGATTTTCGGGGCCAGCGAGAAGATGCGCAGCGGCACCAGCTCGTTATCGGCGAATCCCCACACTTCTTTCTGCAGCGCCACGCACGTGCGAAATTCCTCCACATCGGTGCAGTTGCGTAACTGGATTTTGTCGTTGCTTATTGCTCTTGTCGTTTGGATTCCTGCCATAGCGACTCCATCTCGTCGAGCGAAGCTTCCGCCGGCTTGCGGCCCTGCTCGCGCAGCCGGTCCTCCAGGTACTGAAATCGGCGGCGGAATTTGCGATTGGTCCCACGCAGCGCCGACTCGGGATCGAGCGAAAGATAACGCGCGATGTTTACCAGCACAAACAGCAGGTCGCCGACCTCGTCCTCAAGCCGCGCACGCAGCTCGGGAGAAATCTTGGTGCCGCGCGCGCCCGCTACTCCCACCGCTGATTCCGGCTGCGGTCCCGGCGCGGGATAATCTTCGAGATTGCGTCGCAATTCCTGAGTCTCTTCGTTCAGCTTGGCGAACAGGCCCTCGACGTTCGGCCAGTCGAAGCCGACGTGGGCCACGCGCGAGCTGATTTTGTAGGTCTCCATCAGCGACGGCATCGCCGAAGAGACGCCGGCCAGCACCGACTCCGGATGGTCTTGCTTGCTCGCATTAGCGCCGGATTCATCTTCATTCTGATTCTGACGTTTCTTCTTTTCCTCGGCTTTCAGTGCCTGCCAGTTGCGCAGGACCTCGCCCGGTGTGTCGGCCTTCACGTCGCCAAAAACGTGCGGATGACGATCGATAAGCTTGTTGGAAAGACGATCGAGAACGTCATCGATAGAGAAGCGCTTGTCCTCGGCCGCCATCTCCGCATAGAACAGCACCTGCAGGAGCAGATCGCCGAGCTCGCCGGTCAGTTCATCCCAATCGCGCGCGTCGATTGCCTCGACAACCTCGTAGGCTTCTTCGAGCGTGTAGGGCTTTATGGTGTCGAAGGTCTGTTCGCGGTCCCAGGGGCACCCGCCGGGAGCACGCAGCCGGGCCATGATTGATACAGCGCGCTCGAATCGTTCGCCTGTGGTCGGCATCAGGAACAATCTTAATGAGTGGACGCGCGCGGGGCAAAGGAAGAAGCACCAAACTGGTTGCGAACGCTTACAGCCTAGTTCGCGCTGGCTTTCATTGCGGATGGAAACGTCTGCCTCAGCAGCCTGGGACTATCAGAGATGAGCCCGTCAACGCCCCAATACGCAAGCCTCCGCAGGTCTCGTTCGGCATTGACCGTCCAGGTCATGACCGTTAGCTGCCGCTGATGAACCTCTTCGACCAGCCGTCGCGAAACCAGTGAATGATGTGGAATGAAGCAGGCGATGGGCAGCTCCGTCCAAGCCTTCGCGAGCTCCGGGACTTTGCACACGTAGCCGAGCGGCAGACTTGGATCAAGCTCGTGAAGGCGCAGCAGAACTTCCGGCAAGAAAGACGAGATCACGAAACCACGCTGCGGCGGATGCGCCCGCACTGCCGCAACGATCTCCTCTTCATTGCCCGCGACCTTCAGCTCGATGTCGAGAAACGCCGTCGCAGCGAAGCGCGCCAGTACTTCCTCCAGGCAGGGCAGCGGGCTGCCATGGCGGCGCTCCAGCACAGCGTGCTCGTGATGGGCAACTTCCCTGCGCCGGAGCTTGGCATCGTGGCAGAGGATCGAGCGGCGATCGTGGGTGTAGCGCACATCGAACTCGAAGCCGTCGCAGCCTTCCTGCAGGGCATAGTCGAAAGCCGCGAGGGTATTCTCGCGCTGATGCGGCTTACGCCGGCCCAGGCCAGTTCGCGCCAGCGGACGCATCCCTCGATGGCCGAGAAGAAGGGGAGGTGAAGGATAGGTGGTCACGATCAAACCGCTATTCGCCGTTCGCTTTCGGCTCTTAGCTGTTAACTCTTAGCATTCGATCCTCCACTAAGAGCTAACAGGCTGCTGAAAAAGTCGGAACAGCAGATCCCTGGCGGCTAAAGCCGCCTCAGGATGACAAATATAAAAGGGTTAGACGCGGGCCTGAAGAGCGTGTGTGAGAACTGTGTCGTCCCTAAAGAGACTCGAATAGATTCTCCACTTCACCCAGGACTCCGCTTCGCTCCGTCCTGATGGGCTAACTGCAATTCCACCCCTTCGGGGTTCGATTTGCGTGTGTCGCACTCCACCGCGGAGGAATAAAGTTGGTTCTCACACACCCTCTGAAGGCCCGCTCTACCCAAACTCCCGTTTCAAACGAGTCTTTTAGCGACCTGCTATAGGTTAAAAGCTAATTGCTAATTGCTAATTGCTGATTGCTTCTTTCAATCCAGATCGAAATCGCGCAGCGGCTTGCCCGTATCCGGCGTCTCTTTGGCGCGCTTGAGCGCCTCCTGGAATTTCTTCTCCAGCAGATCGCCCTGGTGCTTTTGCGCTTCCACCGATTGGCGGAAGATCGATTCCTTGCGGCTGTCCTGATCTTTCATAGCGCGAGCGGCGGATTCCAGGTCCTCGAAGGTCTTGGGAACAGGTTTCGGCGTGTGCGCGATCACGGCCTTCACTTCGGGATCGACCTTCAGGGTCGCGCCGCAACATGGACATGCGACCTCGAACGGGGAGCGGTTCTTTGCCATGACAAAATCTTACAGCAGCCGGCGGAAACCAGCCATCTCGGGCGAGGGGCACCCTGGCGGTAATACGCCGCCGGAAAATCATCACGTGGATGCGACCAACGTCACTGTAGATAATCAAATGTAGAGTTATCGTTAACTCGTCGCCCTCGCGCATGCGAACGCGCCCGAGTTTCCATGGACAAAAAATTCCCTTAATCATCAGAGGAGCATTCATGGCAAATACAGTTGATGTTCTCGCCCCCGAGCATTCGGTAGAGCAGCCAGGACGCATCAAGACCCTCGGTTACGCAGCCAATTCGCCCACTTCACCGCTCCAGCCATTTTCCTTCGACCGTCGCGAGCCCGGCCCGAGCGATGTGCAAATCGAAATCCAGTATTGCGGCGTGTGTCACTCCGACCTGCACACCGTGCGCAATGAATGGGAAAACTTCATGGCCACGACCTATCCCGCTGTTCCCGGTCATGAGATCGTCGGCCGCGTGACCAAGGTTGGTGCCGAGGTGCGCAAGTTCAAGGAAGGCGATCTGGCTGCCGTCGGCTGCATGGTCGACTCCTGCCGCGAGTGCGAGAGTTGCAAGGCCGGCCTGGAGAATTATTGCGAGGTTGGGGCCACCTTCACCTACAACAGTCCTGACCCGCACCTGGGAGGCGTGACCTACGGTGGCTATTCGAAGCAGATCGTCGTGGACGAAAACTACGTGTTGAAGGTACCGACCAACTTAGACCTGGCGGGCGTCGCGCCGCTGCTGTGCGCCGGCATTACGACCTACTCGCCACTGCGCCACTGGAAAGTTGATAAGGGTCAAAAGGTGGGAGTGGTCGGCCTTGGCGGCTTGGGGCACATGGGCGTGAAGCTGGCGAACGCCTTCGGTGCTGATGTCACCCTGTTCACCACCTCGCCCAACAAGAGAGACGATGCGATGCGGCTGGGCGCGCACGAGGTCGTGGTGTCAAGAGACCAAGCCGAAATGGACAAGCGCTTCCGCAGCTTCGATTTCATCATCGACACCGTGTCGGCGGAGCACGACATCAGTGCCTATTTGAATCTGCTCAAGCGCGATGGCGCGCTGGTGATGGTCGGCGCCCCGCCGAATGCGCTGCCGGTGGCGGCGTTCAATCTCATCATGGGGCGACGCAGTCTTGCGGGGTCGGGAATCGGAGGTATTCCGGAAACGCAGGAAATGCTGGATTTCTGCGGCAAGCACGGCATTACCGCCGATATCGAGATCATTTCGATCCAGAAGATCAACGAGGCTTACGAGCGGATGCTGCGCAGTGACGTGAAGTATCGCTTCGTGATCGACATGGAATCGTTGAAGTAGGAATTTTCATAGTTGCTATAGACGCGTTGGGTGGAGCACGCCTTCCAGGCGTGCATAAAAACGCACCCAATCAGAAATCGGTTTCAGCCAATGAGGCCATTTGGGTAAGGACTTACCTCAGTGGCTGAAGCCCAACTCTCATTTCATCGGCTGTCATGCACGCCTGAAAAGGCGTGCTCCACCCGGAATACGCGAGCTGTGAACGGACATTCGCGATCGCCGCGTCACAAGTCATTTTCTTCCGCGACTAGACGACCTTGATCTGGCTGCGCAGATCGGGCACGAACAGGCTCTTCGGGATCAACGCGTGTACGCCGCGCGTGATATCGACGACCTGCGTCACCCGGAAGCTGATGGCGATGCTGCACAGACCGTAGGCATCGAGCTTGGTGAGATCGGCGCGTGAGGCAAGGAAGTCGATCGCATTGCGAGCGGCCACCGTCATGGCGACGTTCAGGTCCTTGTCCATACCCAGCGTGATCCAGTGCGTGTCCGTCTCCGCCACCGGCCAGGCAAAATTCTTCTGCTTGTGCAGCACCACCTGGATGCGCAATTCCTTCATGCCGGTTTCCAGCGCGGTCAATGAGATTTCACCATCGCCCTGCACGGCATGGGAATCGCCGGTAAAGATCAGCGCGCCCGGCTTCCACACCGGGATGAACATGGTGGAGCCTTCGGCCATCTCGTTCAAATCGACATTGCCGGCATGCGGTCCCGGCGGAACCGAGCTGGTAACGCCCGGACTCAAAGGCGGGTAAAAGCCGTCAGGAGGCGCTACACCCAAGGTGCCCTGGAACGGCTTCAGCGGCACATGAATGTCGCGATTGAAGGCCGCGGTCATCTGGGCAAGATCAAGCTTGACGTATTTGACCTGACCGTCAGGAAAATCCTTCGCCAGTAGCCCGGTTCCGAGCGAACCCGGATTGTTGAAGACGCCGGCCCAGTCGAGCGGACGAATGCGCTTGTAGCGGACCTCGATCACGTCGCCCGGTTCGGCACCGTTTACGTAAATCGGCCCGATGATGGAGTGCGGACCCTTGCCAGGATTGCTCAGGCGCATCTTCGCCAGTTCGTCGATGGGCACGCCGGGCTGCATCTTGTTCAGGAAATGCGTCCAGGTATTCGGGAAGCTGATGGTGTCGCCGGAGTCGATCTTCAAGATAGGCTCGAGCGTGGTGTCGTACACGCCAAGATGCACGGTCTTCTCGTTGCACTCGACCACGTGTACGCGACCTTCGTCATCATTCTTCTTCTTCGAGCCGCCGCCCTTGCCCTCGAGACTGTCTGCCGCGAATGCCAGCTTCGAGAACCATGGTCCGACCGTCGCCAGTGCGCCCATGAAACTGCTGGCGCGCAGCATCAGCCGCCGCGAATGCCCCCGCGCGCTCAAGTAGCTGTCGAGCCGCGCCTGGCTGATCTGATCCATGTGCAGAAGGCGGTCGGCCACGCGCGAAGTGCAGGCGGCATCCTTGATGTCTTCGCGCAGCAATCCGGTACCGTTTTCTTCGCCGCATCCGAAGAGGTTTCCGCAAAAGTGATGGTGAACTTGCTGTCTTGGTGAACTGTCAGAATGGTCGAGGTCGTCTGGCATCTTCTCTCCTCTTATGAATAACAGCCAAGTATGAGCAACGCAGTGCTCAGCCGCAATGACTTTCTCCGGCAGAGTAATTTCAATGTGTCGTTCCGGGAATCCGCGGAGGCAGCGGTGCGCATGCTTTGGTAGCGGGCCGCAGGCGAATCTTAGTCGAATATTCGATAGCACGGGACTCGGCTAGGAGACCAGGGTTTGTGATATGCTGCTTTCCCAATACGGGCGTGCGGCAATGAAATAGCGCCTGCGCCAGTGAAACTGCGCCAGCAAATTTAAATTTTTCCCACGAAGGAGTTTCCCCGATGGCTGCGAATCCCACCCCCATCACCGATTTAAAAATGGAAACGGTAAAGAATCCAGACGAGACGACCGTCCGTTGCATCGGCAGAATCAGCTCGGCGACATCTTCGCAGCTCCAGTCCACCGTGCGCAGTCTCATGGGCGAAGCCAAGTCCATCGTGCTGGATCTGAGCGACGTCAATCACATGGACAGCTCGGGGCTGGGAGCGATCGTCGGGCTTTACGTTTCGGCCAAACGGCAGGGTTGCGCGCTGAAGCTCATCAATCTAAATCAGCGGCTGAAGGAACTGTTCCGGATCACCAAGCTGGCGACGATCTTCGAGGGTCACGAAGACATGCTTGGCTACACGCCGGACTGAAGGCGAGCCACCGACGAATGTGGAGAGCCCCTGGCGCGAGTCAGTCCGGGGTCCAGCCCAGAAATTCTTCGTGTCCCTGAAAGATCTCGGCCAGCAGAGAACGAGGGCTTTCCTTAGGACCAAGCGGCTGAGGCTCGTCGAGCGGCGCGGATTTCTCCCGGACCGCAGGCGGCTCCGGGGGAGCAAGGGTGGATGCAGCCATAGGATTTCTCCTTTCATAAGCTGCGTGTGCGAAATGCCTTCGCCGCGGCCGATCGCTCGCGCGAAGGATCCCGAGCTTCCACCCAAGTTATCGAAGATGCTTACGCCGGGCGATGATTGGCATCACAGTCGCGTGTGATGCATAGCCAAGGACGGAAGGTCATCGGCAAAGTTGCAGAGTCCAGCCAAGTCTTCACCCTGATTGCGAAAGGAAGGGTGGAATCACTGCCACCGGGGTCTTACAACTCTGGCGGCCAAACGGCCAACACCCCGTTACTCCGACTTCTTCAGAACTGTGAAGCCGCGCGCCTTCAAAACGGGATCGGCAACTCACTCAGAGGGACACCGCTATACCGCGGTCCTGAGCTTTTCCGTTTGCACATCGGCCGCGCGCAGTCCGCGGTCGGATTCTCTGACGGCGCGAACTGCCAGCGGCTTCAGCCAGAGCAACGCCATGAAGGCAGCCGCCAAATCGCACACAATCATGGCCCAGAAGACCTTGCTCCAGGAACCAGTCTTGGCAAAGATCCACGCCGCGCCTGGGCCGGCAAATGCTGCCGCTACACCTTTCGCGGTGTAAACCACGCCATAGTTGGTGGTGGCCCATTTGCTTCCATAGAGATCGCCGGTGAGCGATGGAAACAAGGAGAAGATGTTACCCCACGCGAAGAAACACAGGCCCGAGAGCACCACGAACCATATCGGCCGGTTGATCAATTGGAGGAGCGCATACACCGCCATTGCCTCCAGAACGAAGGCGATGAAGATGGCATTCTCACGTCCGATGTGGTCCGACACCCATCCCCAGAACGGACGCGTGAATCCGTTGAGTAGCCTGTCGACGGTAATCGCAAGCACCACTGCAGTCATCCCGAAGGCGACGACGATTTTGTCGACGTGGTACGAAGCAGCCATGGGGTTGAGTTGCGCCGTGACTACCAGCCCGCCAAATGCCAGCATCGTCATCATCAGATAAATGATGTAGAAGGATGGCTGGTGCAGCATCTGCCATGGCGTCAAGTCGACGCTGGAGGTGTTCACCTTGGCTTTGATCTTCGCTGCCTTCTCCTTCCAGTTGGGCGGCGCCCAGCCCTCCGGTGGCCGCGCCAGGAACAGCGCCGAGATCAGCACCACAGCGCCCTGGATAAATCCCCAGACGATGAAGGTGTGCTGATAACCGGAAGCTTTCAGCATGTTGGCAATGGGAGCGATGGTGGTCGCCGTCCCGACGCCGTAGGCTCCGGCCGTGAAGCCGACGCACAGACCGCGATGGTCGGGAAACCACTTCAGTGCGTTGCCTACCGTTCCACCATAGACGATGCCGGCTCCGATACCGCCAATGCTGTACCAGAAGTACAAGCTGCCGATGCTCTCGGCGTATCCGGAGCCAACCCAGCCCAAGGCAACCATGATGGCGCCCATGCCCAGCATGAAGCGGGGTCCGATGCGATCGACCAAATAGCCTTCAAACGGCACCAGCCACGTCTCCAGAGCAATGAACAACGTGAATGTCCATTGCACCGCAACCAGCGAAACGTGCAGATGCGCTTGAATGGGCTTGGTGAAGAGCGTCCAGGCATACTGCAGGTTGGCCACCGCCATCATGGCGACGACGCCGGCTATGAGCTGAATCCAGCGGTTGGGAATACGTGAAGGGTGAATGAGAGACGACGGAGCTTGTGCCAAGGTCCCACCTCCGCGAGGCGCTCGAGTCTTAACAGCTCAACGGCAAGATTGAACGAATCAGAATTGCGTTATCGACTACCCCTCGCGCTACGGATGGGGCTGAGTCGCGTACGTCAGGCGCCCCACAATGAGCCTTGCGCACGCCTGTATTGGTCTGCTTATCGAACCAGTGCGGGAGGAACTTTATCACGCGGCAATTTTGGCTGTCAACGGATTTTCATGCTTGCGCGGATGGAAGCCAGCGCCGCGGAGCACGCCTCAAGGCGCGGTCAGGACCGTGTGATAGGGATCGAGCACCACCTGCTTGATGCCTGCGGGAGCAGGTAAACTGAAGCGTGTTTCGGCACCCTCGGCGAAGACCCGGCCGATGTAGATTTGCCGGTCGGTTGCGATCCCATAAATCGGAATGCTGGTTACCAGATCGAACGCGGCAGAGTTCTGCTGAATGACTCCACTGACCGTGTTTCCCTCGCCCGAGCGGGAGAACTTCACTCCCGACAACTCAAGCTGAGGGAAAGCCGTGCCGTTTACCCAGCCGTCAAAGAACCAATCGAGCGACTTGTGGTTCTCGAACCATAAAGACTCTGGCAGTACGTCTTCCACCGAATGCTCGAAATCGGCATTGGTGATCTCTTTGCCCTGATAGCGCACGACCAGGTTCCGCAACAGCCTGAGAAAAGCCTCGTCATCGCCCGCCGGATTCGACGCCGTGCGTGAAGCGTCGCGCAGCATCCAGCGCAGCATGTGCATCAGCCAGGTCCCGCGCCCGTAGGTGATGATCTCGTATCCATTGGGGAAGTGCGACGAGGAAAGCCGGCTGCCCAGCGTCACCGGACCGGCTTCGACTCGTTGCCTCCCTTCGCGCGACTTGCTGCCCAGGATCAGCCGATAGGTCTCCAGCGCGATCTGCACGTCGGCAGGGCGCGAGCGCTCGAGCAGCAGCAGAGAGCAGTAGTTCGCCAGCGCCTCCAGCAGCCATTGCTCGTGATAGCTGGCCCACGACACCTGATCGCCGAACCACTGGTGCGCCAGCTCGTGGGGCATCATCACTTCGCTGTAAATCACGGCGTCGGCGGCCGAAAGATTCATGGCGCGCAACTGCTCAGGCTGAAGGTAGGCGTAGCTGGAGAGAAAGATCAGTCCCGGCCAGCCCTGGCTTTCCGGGCTGGGATTCTCCGTGAGCGAGAGCGAGCTGAACGGGTACGGCCCCAGCATCTGCGCCAGCGCGGTGAGCGTTTCTGCCGCGCGCTGGGCCAGCGATTCTCCGGTGTCGGCCGCGTTCTGCAGCGGCGGTGGCATCGGGACAGGCTCGACCGTTCCGGGCGCATGCGGCGACAGCAACGGAGACGAAGTGTTGGCCGCGCTCGGCGCTGATTTCTGGAACTCGGTGCCGCGCGCCGCGTAAGCGTCAACCTCGATGTTCAGCGCCTTGGATGAGCTGAGAACGTATTCTCCGAGGTTGAAGCCGGCGATCGGGATCGGCTGCTCGCTGATCCAATGACCGGTGAAGCCGTCTCCCTCGTGCGCCAAGGACACGCGTTTGCCGGTCGCGATCAGCGACCACGGCTGCGGAAAATGAAACGTAAGATCGTAGTTCGCCATCGCGATACCACGATTGGGATACCAGGTGCCGCGCGCACCCACGTAGAACAGTCCGCCTCCGGCATCGGAAAGCACCGACCCGGCGTAGCTGAATCGCAATGCGAAGTGCGCGCCCGCCTCCAGCGGTGCAGGAAAAACGACGGCGATGGTGTCATTGCCCCGCCGCGACAATTCGCTGCCCTCCACGGCCTCGTTCTGGATGAACTCCAGCGGTTTGCCTTCGTACTCTACTTGTTTCAACTGCAGGTAGCGCGAAAGCTCGAACAGCACGATGCGCGTGCCGCCCTCCTTGACATCTACGTCTAGCGTCGCCTGCGCCGACAAACTGCGGGAAGGATCGATGGTGGCGTCGATGGTGTACTTGGCAATGCTAAGGACGTGCGGCGTCCACAATGGGCCGGTCGGACCTCCAAAGCGCGTGTCCGAAAGCTGCGTTTTACGCAGCGAACTCATGGCGAAGCTCATCCACAGGTCGTAATAGACCTGATCGCCGTGCAGCGACGCATTGCCGACCACGACCTGCTCGGGACTGCGGGTGTCGAAGAAGACGTCGAAGACGCCGTAGTGTTGACCGGCAACGCGCGCGTGCAGCAGGCGGTCGGGAACCGGCGCCGCCTCGCCGGGAGCGGTTGCGGCGGGGTTGCTGGTGAACGAGATGCACAGCCGCATCGCGTCCATTTCGGCCAGCGATTGCGCCGCGGCGTCATTGCGGGCGAAGAAACCGGCAGCATCCTGCGGCGGCCGGAGAAACGGCTGCAGCTCACGGGCGGTGTCGTCGTTGAAGCGCAGATAGGCGGAGGTGATCTGCTCCTCCAGCACACCGGCATTGATAAACCGTCCCAGCGAGGCGCGTTCCATGCGGTCGGGCGGGCGGACCAGAACTTCACCATCGCCCACGAAAAACGCCCCGGTGATGTGGCCGTCCACGGCCTGAGTGAATGCGATGGTGCCGTCGGTGAGCGACAGATGCACGTCCTCGCGATCGATGTCGGCTTCGCGGATGTCGAAGACCTGCTGCGGATCGAGGCCCACGCTCCGCAACGCGCGATAGAGCGGCAAAACCGGTCCGGCAGCATTGGGATTCGCTGCACTCTGCGGCACGGCATGAGGAGTGGAAGGCGCGGCGTGTTCCTGCGCCGGCGCGCAAAGAGGGCTCAATAGCAGGACTGCAAGACAAAGCTGTTGGATCGTCGCGGAACACCGATACGTCATAGAGCGTAGTTTAAGGATGCTCCCGAAGGCAGGCAGTTGTCATCTAGGATGGGACGGGCGGCTGCAGAAGCAACGTCTGCTAGTAAGGGTGAAAGGGCACGGGTTCACAGGCGGCGGCAAAAATACCCCAAATGGCAGTTTGGGTAGAGCAGACCTCCAGGTTCACGTCCAAGCCGTCCCCTCGAGGATCAGGCTTTCCGCCCACTGCGCTGCTGTGGGCGGAAAGCCTCGCAAAATACCCGCAGCGGACGCGGCGCCGAAGCGGCGCTCTACCCGACAGCGTTGGCTGTTCGCAAAGTGCGCAAAAGCTGTTCAGTCCGGCACCGAGGTCGACTCGGCATCTTCCGCCACGGCCAGCTTCTCTTCCAGTTCGGCCACGTGTTCCATCAGGTAATGATCGTAGCCTTTAAAATTTCGCAGGCGGTAGAGGAACTCTCCCAGCAGCAGCAGGCGGCAAGAGACAATCACGACAAAGACCAGCGCCAGCGAAGTGTCGAGGTTCGCGTGGAAACTCGTGTAAACTGCCTCGTCCCCTCCGGCGCGAATGGCGGAACGGATGGACACCACTTCCAGGAAAACTCCTCCCAGAAACAGCCCTATCAGCAGGAAGACAAAAACGAATGAGCGCGCTATATAAACGAGGGTTGCGAATGCGTTGTTATGACACTCGCACAGGTTGAAGAGTTTCGAGTTTACCGACAGCAGCCGCGCCTTCAGCAGCCAGGTGCCCGGACGCTGCGGAGGTAGCGAGAGAAAATGCCGCAAGGTGTCGGCGTAGAGGGCGACGAACCCGCTAAACACGACGAGCAGGATTTCCAATGCAAGCGCGTGGTGGTGCAGCCACCAGTAGAACGAATACAGCATCTGCGCGTCAATATAACACGGAAAGCACAGCCCGTGGGCGCGTGGCCTTGTGCCGCCAGGCTCTCACCAGCGAAAAGCCCCGGCATGAACCGGGGCTTGTGAGCGGATACCACTCGCCAATGTTTGTTGATCGGCTACGCCGTTGCCTTGGGGAGCTGGCACATGTTGCCACCGCAGCACTTGCCGCCGCTCTTCTCCGACATCATGGAGCACTTGCCTCGCGCACAGCAGCTCATTTTGCCGCTGCTGTCCTTCGAGGCCATGGAGCAGGTTTTTCCATCTTTGCCTTTGCAGCAATCGCCGCCTTGGCAGCAGTCGCCGTGCTGAGCACAGCAACTGCCGTCCTTACCGCAGCAGGCCATCTTGCCGTCGGCGGATTGGTGATTACAACAACCGCAGGCTTGCGCCTGGTTTGCGGGAGCCGCAGGCGCGTTGGAAGGCGTGCTCTGCGCCATCAGCGTTAGAGCAATTACGAGCGTACTGAATACAACGAAAGCTTTCGATTTCATGGTTTCCTCAGAATTTCGTTCGGGCGACGCGAGTCGCCGCCATGATCAGGCGCGACAGGGCCGATGCACTGCCGCGCAAAGGATCGGCGGACGGCGCGGTCTAAATCCTGAGGTCTGCCTTTTGATCAAAAACTGCTCTGGGCGGAGAGTCATCTGGCAATGCATCCGCCGCACTCACCGTTGGAACTCTCTCCGGGCCCAACAGTCCTTGGGTAGAAGTTCGCAGCGGAACCGATGTGCGGGAGCTGACCAGGAACGCGAATGACCGCAACGGACGGCTGCTGATCGCGCAGCAGTCGTGCGAATCCGAGGACGAGGCCAGACGCGGCTGCTCTTTCGGGTGGGAGCTTCGCTGCTTTGGGCAGCAACGCGAGGAACGGCCGGTGGCGGCGGAAGAAGCTTGCATGGTGCGTGGCCGCGCGCCCATGTGGCAGGCGGTCTTGCTCGCAGCGTAGCAGCGGATAGCGACAAACCCGGCGCCCGAGCTCAACGTGACAGCGGTGACGAGAAGCAGCGCTGTCAGCATGCGTACCTGAAGCCGATGAATCATCCGTGATGATTCTGACCAAAAAGCGCACATGCGGTCTGTGACTTCCATCACTGGTAAGGCGATGCCCGGAGCGGGCTGGGAAAACGTAATTTTTCCGCCACCTTATCTTACTCGACAGCGGAGTGTGCGTTGTTCAGAAGCTAGTAGTTCAACCTGAAATTCAGCATGTGCCAGTTCAGCAGGAAGAAGGCAAATCCTGCGCAGGCCAGCATCAGCAGCGTGTTCCACACCCTCGTCCAGAACCACAGCCCTGCTTCGCTCCACGACCGCAAACAATATTCGATTGCCAGAAACGTCCCCAGTACGCCCAGCACCCCGACGGCCTGCAACGCGTGCAGCTTTATATCGAATTGGCTGCCCAAGAGCGCGATGTTTTCATCCGCGAATGCCAGCCAGGCTGCAAAGCCGGCCGCAAAGATCACATCGATTGCGCAAATACCGCGCATCCAAAAGCGTAGCCGCCGGTATCTGGTAGTAAGCGGTGGGCGATAGCCGTAGTGCCAGCGCAGCATCGCATTCAGCGGCCAAAAAAGCAGCGTCAGAACAAACATCACGACCGCGAAAATCAGAATTCCGATGTTGAGGTTCTGGCTCTTCAGACGCGGCACTCGTTGATAGATGAAGATCGGCCAATCCGAGAGTATGCTCTGCCGGCCGGAGTAGTCCTTAATGAACGCCAAGCGGCTTTGACCGTGGACCTCACGAAACATCATGGGCGCGATTTCCTTGAAGTGCTTGGGATTGCCGGCGAAGTCCTTCACTTGATCGGCGCTGATGGTGCCATCGGAGTTGACGCTGACCTTTGCCTGACTAACCGCG
Organism: uncultured Acidobacteriaceae bacterium; assembly: GCA_963821995.1. Lineage (GTDB taxonomy): Bacteria > Acidobacteriota > Terriglobia > Terriglobales > Acidobacteriaceae > Bog-257. The sequence continues at coordinate 1,024,450 of CAWGFZ010000002.1, forward strand.
GAGATCACGGCAGCGATATTGGTTTGCGAGCGGCGGCTCAACCAGTAAGTTCCAGCCACCGACTTCGCATCCTGCGCGGCGTTCGCCATTTGCTCGCCCGGCGGCGGCGTGTAGGGGAAATAGCGGTCCAGAATGGTCTGCCACAGCGCCGAGCGCCCGGAAAACCTGGGATTGCCGAGGCTGTTGTATGAGATGAAGAAGCCGATGTTGTCATCGACCAGCAGGTGCATGTCGCTATGGAACCACTGGGTGTCGCCGGCGTGTCCAATGATGCGATGTCCGTTGCGTGACTCCTCATAAAAGCCGTAAGCCATGCCGTTCATCGACGGCACCAGACCAAACAAGCGCGAGTGCATCAGCTGGGCCGTCTCCGGCTTCAGGATCTGCGCGCCGTTGTATTGGCCGTTCGCGAGGTGCGCAATCATGTAATGCGACATGTCTTCCGCAGTGGTCGAGACGCTGCCCGCCGGCCACGCCTGCACAAATTCGAAGTCTTTGGGCGGCTGCGACGCCTTGTTGTAACCCTGCGACATCAGCGGCTTCAGGTTCGCCGGCAGCGGCTGGCGAAAGGTCGTATGAGTCATGCCGAGCGGCACAAGGATGTTCTTTTCGATGTAATCGTCGAACGGCATTCCCGAGACGCGTTGCACGATATATCCCGCCAATGTGGCACCGTAATTCGAGTACGCGGGAGTAGTTCCGGGCGGGAAGATCTCATCCGGCACATGAGTACGCAGATACTCCTGCAGCGGGCGCATGTCGGTGGCCTTGGCGACGAACAGTTCCTTCAGCGTCTCCTCGAATCCTGGCGTGTGCGTCATCAGGTCCTTCATAGTGATCGGCTTGCCAAAGGTCGCCGGAATCCTGAAATCGAGGTAGTCATTCACGTCGCGATTGAGGTCGATCTTGCCTTGCTCGTAGAGCTGCATAACCGCAGTCCACGTGAACGTCTTGGAAATCGAACCGGGCCGGAACAGCGTTGCATCGACGGTCACCGGCTTTCGCTCTTTCACGTCGGCATAGCCATAGCCTTTGGCGAAGAGCACCTGGCCGTCTTTCACCAGCGTGACGACCGCACCGGCGATATCGTCACGCTGCAGCTCGATCGGAACAAAGCCGTCGAAGAACGCCTCCACATCCTCCTTTGTGAGCTGCGGCGTCACCTGCGCGGGCAGCGGAGGCGGCGGCGCAGTCTTCTCCGGCGTTGGCGGCGGCAGGACTTGCGGTTTCTGAGCGATGGCGAGTATGGAGGAGAACAGAAGGGCGACGAGAAGTGCGTAAACGGCAATCCGCTTGGATTTGTGCATAGCTTGCGCCACGAAGAACGGTACAAGAGTACTACGGAGCAAGCCAGGAGCGAGTTCAGATTGCCGCATGGAAGGGGACGGCCTTCAGGCCGTCCGTAAATGTCACAATGAGTGCGGCTTTACAGGCCGCTGAAAAAGTCGCTGACGAACTGCTTTGAAGGGGCACAGCTTTAGCTGTGCCGTTGCAAGTCCTTTGAATTTGTCATCCCTTACCGACCTCAGTCGTTAAGGGATATGCTCTTCGGACTTTTTCAGCGGCGTGTTTAGCCCCTGGCCTTCGCAGTGAACTGAAACAGGCTTCGCTCAGAATCCGCCCGGATCATTGCGTCCGGTGCGTGACTTCCATCTCGCTCAAACGCAGGGCCAGGCACTTCGCTGCGCCGCCCGCCTTCAGGAACTCGCTCAAGCCTACCTGCACAACCCGAAAGCCGAGAGACTGCAACTGGTCGCGCAATCCGCCGCTGATCTCGTTAAGAAGGATCGTGCGTCCGACGTTGATTGCATTGCAGGCAAAACGCAAGGCATCGGCCTCGCTCACCGGAATGCGCTGCTCCACCGCATAATGCGCTTCGATCCTGGCCAGTGAGGCGGCGTCGAAGGCCGCGGGAAAGTATAGGGCGTAGCCGCCAAACAACGGACAGAAGCAAGTGTCCAGATGGTAAAACCGAGGATCGATGAGGCGAAGTGAGACCACCTCGATGTTCCAGGTCTGGCGCAAACGCCGGTGGCTGGACTGCCGGGTGCGGATTCCATGTCCCGCCCACAGGCACAAACCGTCGGCGTCGAACAACGCGTCCCCTTCTCCTTCGAAGGGTGTGGAGCGCGGCATTTCGCATACGCTGAATCCCGAATCACCAAACCATTTGCGGAAGTGCGGCTCTTCGCCCTGCCGCTCGGGATGCAAAAAACTGCTGAGGGCCACCATTCCCTGGTGCACCAAACCGGCATTGGCGGTAAACACCATGTCCGGCGAACCGGACTGCGGCGCAAGCAATTCCACCCGGGAAATTTCCGCCAGTGCCTGGCGCAACTGTTCCCACTGCGTCATGGCCTGCTGGCGGCACGAGCGGTGTATGTTGCCCTCCATCCAGGGATTGATCACATAGTGGACGTCATACAGCTCGGGAGAGCACATCAGGAAGGTTGGTTGGCCAATTCTGCGGCGGGAGAGTGAAACGCTGCTGAGCCCCATTCGTGTCTCCGTTGGAGCACGAGTGTCCTCTGACTACTGGGGGTCGAGCCAATCAATAATTTCTATGGCGGTGATAAAAGATGGGCGAATTGTGAGCTAAGGATGAATGACCTGACGGGAAGTCTGTTGGCGAAACTAGAAGCTATCTCATAAATCCGACTTGGATTTGTGTCAGGGCACGACCCTTCGGCAAGCTCAGGGCAGGCTTTTCAATCGTGACGAAACGCCTCACTTCTTTGTCAACCGAGCCCCGCGTCTTCGCGAGAACAGGCGGGGCGAGCGGAAGGACCTGCTTTTCGCATGCAGTTTAGCAATCCGGGGAAAAGCAGGTCCCTCGGCTACGTGAGGCTACTCGCTGCGCGAGCAGTCTCACTCCGCTCGGGAGACAAAGTCAAATGGTTCGAGATCGGCACGTCTGAAGACGTGTCCTGACACGAAGCAATCTATGAAATAGCTTTTACTCTCGCCCGCCGCGGAATTGAATGATCCTGCGGCGATCGCGTTTGGAGGGCCTGGTTTCGGGTGCGGGCGAGTAGCTCTTCGTGGCCTTGCGCTCTTGTGCCAGTTTTAGCCGAAGCTCGCGGCTCTCCGCGGTTTCCTGGTAGAGGGTCTGAGCAACCGGGGCAGGGCCGCGCACCTCGCTCACCATCAGAACCTTTACGTCAAAGTCTCCACTGTCGGTCTTGATGTGCAGGAGATCGCCAGTCTTTACTTCGCGAGCTGGCTTGGCCGGCTGATGGTTGAACTGGATTCTGCCCAGCTCACACGCTCGCGCAGCCAGCGAGCGCGTCTTGAAGAACCTGGCCGCCCATAGCCATTTGTCGATGCGCACGCCGGACACGTCAGTCAGTTCTCCTCACAACTGTCTTTCACTTTAGTAATCCATGCCTGAATTCTTTCTATGCATTTTCTACAAAGGTTACTAAGTGCTTACCCCTATGGTGATTGACTTCCGCTGAATCGATACTTGGCGTGCTCAGGTGCCGCGTGCGCCACCGTCCCCCAAGCGCGCCACCAGTTGCGACATTCACCTGGAGGATTTATGAAGCAAGCACTCCTTATCGCAGTTTGTCTGATGGCGTCGATGGCGATGGCGCAAGCGTTTGGCGGACTGCCCGTGCCGCCCCCAGGCGCCACCGTCTTTAACCAGATCGAACAGATGCCGGGCTGGAACTCCTGTAACCAGTCGAGTTGCTCCGGCGGCAGCGGCAACGGCGTGTACTGGATGGCGCAATTCCAGTCGCAACCTTCTCTCTCTGGCGCAAGCACCGAACTCTACAACTCCGGAGTTTGGGAGAACGCGCTCTTCTACGAGAAGCTCGGCGCCATGAATAACGTGACCAACCTTCTATGGGACTTCTACATTCAGGTGGACAATAATGCCGGTACCGCAGCCCAGGCCCTGGAATATGATTCCTTCCAATTTCTAAATGGCTATAACTACATGATCGGCAGCCAGTGCAACATTGCCGCCGGCTGGTGGGATGTCTGGGACGAGCTCCATGGCCACTGGATCCACACCACGATTCCATGCCATGGATTCACTCCCAACACCTGGCATCACCTCCAATGGTATGTCCAGACGAATCATACTGCTCAGACCTATCATTACGTGACGCTGGTTGTCGATGGCGTGATACATCCCATCAACGCAACCTATTCCGCGAAGAACCTCGACTGGGGCAACAACCTCGGAGTGCAGTATCAGCTTGATGATAATGCCACCGGCCAGGGCTATCACGAGTGGTTCGACGAAGTGAAACTCACCGTCTGGTAAACCTTTATTGCTGGGCGTGCAGTTCATCTCACGGTGCGAGCGGAAGATCTGAAGATCGCGTGAACCGCCGCTCCTCGAGAGCTACTCCGCCGTTGTCGGATCGATCGTGGTTCGGATTCTCGCGATGTAGTTAGCGGGGAAGCCACCCTGCTGCGCATGTTTGCGAATCGTTTCCTCGTCCGGAGCTATGTAAACGCAATAAATTTTGTGGTCCGTGACATAGCTGTGCAGCCACTGGATTTCCGGCCCCAAATTTCGCAACACGCCACATGAAGTTTGGGAGATGCTCCGCAGCTCCTGCGACGATAACTTCCCTGCGCCCGGGACCTCGCGTTCGATGACAAACTTAGGCATTGGTCGGGTCCTTTCAACCGATGATCTGCAAAACCAGACATCATACAACTGTGGCGCAATGCGGTTCAGGACGGCCAGCCCGAGTTTGAGACGCGCGAAGCGCCTGTGCTAGCATTGCAAGTTTGTTACAGCTTCACCGTGCCCGGTCTAGCACGGTGCCCCGCCTTTTTGCCTCACCGGCAACCTCGGGGTTTTTCATCAGCGCGCATTTCACGCGCAAGGAGTCCTACGTGAAGAATTACGAAGGCGCAAACATACGCAATGTCGCCCTGGTTGGGCATTCGCATTCGGGCAAAACCTCGCTGGCCTCGGCCATGCTGTTCACCGCTGGCGCAACCTCGCGGCTGGGCCGCGTGGATGAAGGCAACACCACCACCGACTACGAAGAAGAGGAAATCTCGCGCGCCATGTCGATCTCGGCTGCGACCGCCTTCGTCGAGTGGGGCAAGACCAAGATCAACCTGATCGACACGCCCGGCTTCAACATGTTCATCCACGAAGCCGAGATGGCGCTGCCCGCCGTCGACGCCGCGCTAGTGGTGGTCGATGCGGTAAGCGGCGTGGAGGTGGTCACCGAGCGCATCTGGCATTACTGCGACAAGCTCGCGTTGCCGCGCGCCATCGTCTGCACCCGCATGGATCGCGAGCGCGCCGACTTCAGCCGCGTGATGGAATCGCTCACCTCGAGCTTCGGACGCCCCGTTGTCCCGGTGCAACTGCCCATCGGATCGGAAAAAAGCTTCAGCGGCGTGATCGACCTGGTGAAGATGCAGGCGTACACATACGAGATGGGGGGCAACGGCAAAGCCAAGACAGGACCAATCCCGCCGGATATGGCAGAGCAAGCCAAAGCCGCGCACGAGCGTCTGGTGGAGTCGGTTGCCGAAGGTGACGACGCGCTGATGGAAGAGTTCTTCGACAAAGGCACCATCGCCGAAGAGCACATTGTCAGCGGTCTGCATAATGCCATCCGCGAAGACAAGATCTTCCCCGTGCTGTTCGCCTCCGGGCTGGGCAATATCGGTACTGACGAGGTGCTGGACTTCATCGTCGACTACATGCCGACTGCGGTTGAGCGCGGTACGGTGAGTGCCGCTCCCACGGCGAACAATGGCGAGCCCGCGCGGCGCAAGGTCGGCGACACCGAGCCGCTCTCCATTTACGTCTTCAAAACCATCAGCGATCCCTTCGCCGGCCGCATTTCGTTCTTTAAGGTCTACTCCGGGATGCTGAAGAACGATGCTACTTTGCAGAACTTCACCCGCGGCAGCGCCGAGAAGTTCGCGCACATTTCCGCCATGCAGGGCAAGACCGCTGTACCCGTCAACGAGCTGCACGCTGGAGACGTTGGCGCGGTTGCGAAGTTGCGCGACACCTTAACCGGCGACACTCTCGGCGACAAGGCATCGCCGATTGAATATCCGCAGGTGACGTTTGCCGAGCCCGCCATCACCTTTGCCATTGAGCCGAAGACGCGCGCCGACGAGGACAAACTGAGCAACGGTATTCACAAGCTAATGGAGGAAGACGCGATGCTGCGCTTCTTCCGTGATCCGCAGACCAAGGAATTCCTCATCGCCGGCACCGGCCAGCAGCACATCGAAGTCGTCGTGTCCAAACTGAAGAACCGCTACCACACCGAAGTCAACCTGAAAGCGCCCAAAGTTCCCTATCGCGAGACGATTCGCGGGCGCGCCGATGTGCAGGGGCGTCACAAGAAGCAGAGCGGTGGGCACGGCCAGTTCGGAGATTGCAAGATCAAGATGGAGCCGCTGCCGCGCGGCGGAAATTTTGAGTTCGTCAACGAAATCTTCGGCGGCGCGATTCCGAGGAACTACATCCCGGCCGTTGAAAAAGGAATTGTCGAAGCCGCACAGCGCGGTTTCCTTGCCGGATATCCCGTTGTGGACTTTCGGGTGGTGCTGTACGACGGCTCGTACCACGAAGTCGATTCCAACGAACTCTCATTCAAGACCGCGGGCCGGATTGCCTTCCGCAAAGCCATGGAGCAGGCCAAGCCCACCATCTTAGAGCCCATCATGAACGTCGAGATCACCATTCCCGACGAGTTCGCCGGCTCCATCATGGGCGACCTCAATAGCCGTCGCGGACGCATTCAGGGCATGGACAACAAGGGCGGCAAGACCATCGTGAAGGCCGAGGTGCCCATGTCGGAAATGCTGACCTATGGCACCGATTTGACCTCGATGACCCAGGGCCGCGGCAGCTTTGCTATGGAGATGCACCACTACGATTTCGTGCCCGCACTGCAACAGGAGAAGATCATCGCAGCCGCCAAGGCCGAACGCGGCGAAGTGACGGAAGAGGAGGAGTAGGGAATCGCGGTTAAACCCCTGACATTTTTCTCACTTTTGCGGATCTGCCCAAATGCACTGCTAAACCTGGATTATTCATCCGCCAGGGTTAGCCTATTGCGTTGTCATCCCGGCCAAGGGCTTCAGCCCGCGTGGAGGGACCTGCAGTTTGTCCCGGCAGCCTGCCACCACAGAGGAAAAGCAGGTCCTTCGACTCCGCGCCCGCTCCGACTCGCAAAAGAAGCGAGTCGGGAAAAGCAGGGCGGGCGCTGCGCTCCGGATGACACTGTGTTGGAAGTTAGCTTGTCCATGAATAATCCAGGTGAAGCGGCGCTCCACCCGTGAGTCAGAAGCTTGTCTTACTCTAGCCTGCAGGAATTTCTCAAGAAAAGAAGATTGGGCTGGCTACGTACAAGAGTCGTGGTGGCCCTTGCACTTGGTCAGAATCGCGCTGCGCAATCGCCCGCGCAAGTCGTCGGGAAGTTCGTACAGCTGGGAGTCGCGGTAGATCTCGATGGTCATCTTGGTTGTGTTGCAGACGACGTAGCAGTTGTGGCACCACTGAAGATGGTCTTCCAATTCCGCCTTGGTTTGGGCGTCCATCGACTCGTCAAGATAATCCGTTAGCTCCTTCAGAAAATCAGAGCAGGTCACTTTTTGCCATCTCCACCAGTGCGATTTTTGAAGTATTTGCTCAAACGTTCACGCAACTGCAATCGGGCGCGAAGCAATCGGGACTTCACCGCCGGAATACTCAAATCCAGGGCTTCCGCCGTTTCTTCGGTGGAGAGGCCCTCAACGTCGCGCAGCACAAACACGGTGCGAAAGCTGGGCGGCAATCCCTGGATGGTCTTGCCCAGAATCTCCTTCAGCTCTCCCTGCGTATAAAGCTGTTCCGGATTCGGTGCCCAGTCGGCAACCTCGCGCGGCATGGAGTCTTCTTCCGTCTTGATGTCTTCATCAAGCGACACCATCCGTTCCGGACGCCGCCGGCGCAGGCGCATCAGCGCTTCGTTCACCGCAATCCGCACCAGCCAGGTGTAGAACTTCGACTGCTCCTGAAAATTGCCCAGGTTCTGATACGCCTTCAGGAACGCGTCCTGCACCACGTCTTCCGCGTCCTCGCGGTTTTGCGTGATGTGCTGCGCGATCCGGAACACATTGCGGTCATAGCGGCGAACCAGTTGTTCGAAAGCGCCGATGTCGCCCGCTTTAGCCGCATGAACCAGGGCCAGTTCATCGCCGGCCGGCTCAGCTACCTTTGGTTGGATGGTTCCCATGTTTATGCAGATTCAGGATTTTGGACCGGTAATGCAGTTGCTTCGCCCATTGTACCTATTCGGGAAGACATAGGGAACGGGAGGATTTGAGTTAACCGGGGATGTTGACGCCCGGCCGTTTCGCTCTGGTGGAGCCGGACTCCGCGGATTACAGTTAGGCGGCACGCCTGAAGGCGTGCCCCTTCAAAGCAAAAGCAGCGCCACACCGATTGTTGCATCCACTTATGATACGGACGCGGGAGCCGCTCGGATGTTATCGCCGGGAATCGATTCTGTAAACGAATAGCCATGCATTTTCCGAGAGCATTCGCGCTACACTGCTTGCAGAGATGTTATTGAGTCGCTTTTTCGTCGCCATTCTAGCTTGCCTGCTGGCCATGCCGCTGGGCGGGTTGTTCGCACAGGACAGCACGACTTCGTCCGCGCACAAGAAAACATCTTCTTCATCCGCCACAAAGAAGAAGTCCGCCAGCGCCGCGCACAAAACGAGCACTGCGCACAAGACGAGCGCTTCGCATAGGAAGATCGCCGCGCATTCGCATCATCGCAAGAAGGTCACGGCTGCCCGCCTGCATCGCATGAAGCGCAGCTTTGTGGCGTCGAGCGATTTGCGGCCCATGGCGCGGCAACTGGTGCAGTTTCGCTCGCCCGCCGCGTACGCCGGAGTGGAGAATTACGCCCACACTCATGCCGGAACGGAAGCCGGCGCGCTGGCGTGGTTCGCCATCGGCTACGCGCATTATCTGGACGCGCAGTATCCCGCGGCAATTACCGCCTTGCAGAAGGCGCAGCCGCAGATCGGCGAGCTCGCTGACTACGTCGCCTTCTTCATGGGCAACTCGTATGTGCTGAGCAATGACTCCGAGGAGTCGCTGGCCTACTTGCGCGATTTCGGCACGCGGTTCCCGGACTCGCTCTACGATCACGATGCGATGATCGCGTACGCAAAGGCGCTGCTGGCGCTGAATCGTGCCAGTGATGCTATCAAGCTGCTGGAGGCACACCGCGAGCCTGCTAGCGTCGAAACCGAATATTTTCTCGGCAAGGCGTATGTGCAAAACGGACAGGGTCGCGACGGCGCCGCAGTGTTGCAGCACGTCTACTACGATTATGCGACCAGTTATCTCGCCGATCAGGCGCAGAACGATCTGAGGAAAATTCCACAAGAGGAGTCGCTGCCGCCGGTTACGTATGCGCAGCATCTCCGACGCGCAGACGCGCTCTACAAGGCACGCCGCTATGGCGCGGCCATTGACGAGTACCACTATGTCGTTGACTTCGCGCCGCCCAGCGAGCGCTCGGCAGGACTGATTCAGCTCGCGAACTCCTATCGCCATGACGGCAACAACCGCGCCGCGCGCGAGGCGCTCGATCAGATTCCCGACGACGGCAGCGAGGCCAGCGCGGAGAAGTGGTACCAGCAGGTCGAGATCGCGCGCGACGCCAATGATGACGCATCGCTCAGCAACATCCTGGAGCACATGCGCGCTTCCACGCCGAAGTCGCCGTGGCTGGAATCGTCGCTGCTCACCGCCGGCAACATGTACCTGCTGCGCAAGGACTACGATCGTGCCATCGATTACTATCGCGAGATCCACGAGCGCTTTCCCAACGGCAACAAAGCGGCGTACGCGCATTGGAAGTGCGCGTGGCTGACGTACATGCAGCGCCGCCACGATGAAGCGAAAAAATATTTCGAAGAGCAGGTCGAGTTTTATCCCGGCACCAACGAAGTTCCCAATGCGATGTATTGGCGCGGCCGCATGGCCGAAGACGATCGCGAATACGGACTGGCGCGTGCGTATTACCAGAAGCTGAGCGAGCGCTATCGCAACTACTACTACGGCGTGTTGGGACGGCGCCGCCTGGCGACGCTGCCCACCGCTCCAGCGGTCGTGGTTGCGTCCTTGCAGCATGTGCCTTCTGCGGCCACGCTCGATCCCATCTCGCAGATCACCACTCCGCCGGACGACGATCTTCACTACAACCGTGCCAAGCTGCTGCAGAACGCCGGCGTGACCGATCTTGCCGTGCGCGAACTGGAGGCCGGCAACTCAACCGGGCCGTGCTGGGAGATGCTGGAGGTCGCACGCATCTACACCAGCGGCGGCGAATACTATCGCGCATTGCAGGCACTGAAGCGCGCCATCAGCGGCTACTTCGCGATGGACGTTAACGCGCTGCCCGCGCCCTATTGGCAGGGACTTTTCCCGCGTCCTTACTGGGACGCGCTGCGAACCTACTCGGAAGAGAACGGGCTTGATCCCTATCTTGTCGCCTCGCTCATCCGCCAGGAATCGGAGTTCAATCCCAGTGCCGTGTCACATTCCAACGCCTATGGCCTGATGCAACTGCTCCCCAAGACGGGCAAGGGCGAAGCGAAGAAGGAAGGCCTGCATCACTACAGCACGGACGCGCTGCTCGATCCGACCACGAACATTGAGCTCGGCACGCACTATTTTCGCCAGATGATCGACGAGTTCGGAGGCCAGGTGGAATACGCGCTGGCGGCGTACAACGCCGGCGCCGATCGCGTGCAGGATTGGCGCTCTTCCGGCAGCTTCCGCGACGTGCAAGAGTTCGTCGAGTCGATTCCCTTCACCGAAACCCGCGAATACGTGCAGGCCATCGTGCGCAACGCCGAGGTGTACAAGAAGGTTTACGGAACGCCGTAGGGGAGCTGTAAGCTTTGCTTTAGCGGGCTTTTTTGCGTACTCTTCAACTATGGAATTACTTAGCCGCGATGAGGTTGTACGCCTGTCGCCGCCCGAGCGGCTGGCGCTAATTGCGCAGCTTTGGGACAGTCTCGAGGAACAGCAACTGCCGTTGAGCCCGGCGCAGCAAGCGGAACTTGACCGCCGCCTCGCTACGCTGGAGAAAGATCGCCGCCAGGGCGTCAGCTGGGCCACGTTGAAGGCCGAGTTAGAGCAACGTTGCCCGTAGCTTTCAATGTTATTTTCTCGCAAGCCGCGCGCGCCGAATTAATCCAGGCGCAAGACTGGTATGAAGGCCACGCGCCGGGACTAGGGCGACTTTTTCGTGCGGAGGTTGACGCTCTGGCTGTACGTATGAGCGCGAGCCCCTTGCAGTTCCCCGTCGTCTTCAAGAATGCCCACCGGGCTCTTTTGCGGCGCTTTCCCTATATGCTCTTTTTCACCATTGAGGTCGACGTCGTGCTTGTGTTTGCCTGTTTTCACGCAAGCCGCGATCCGCGTCAATGGCAACGACGCACCTGACCGAGCTCCCAATCATGGCCCGCGGCGCGGGTACGTGCAGTGCCATCGGGAGCAATGCCTCGATCTTCCATTTTGCGGCTGGCTATCGGCTTCCAGAGTCCGAAGCCGGCATGATCTCCTAGACAATCCCGTAGCCGAATTCCGGCTGCCATCCTGAACGGCCAACTCCTAAATGTCCTATGCTATTCACTACTGCTCATGAAACGTCGGGTCGTCATCACCGGAATGGGTGTGGTCAGCCCCAACGGCATTGGTAACGAAGCTTTTTGTCGCGCGGTGCTGGCGGGCACCAGCGGCGTGCGGCGTATCGCCAGCTTTGACGCTAGCGATCTGCCGGTGCAGATTGCGGGTGAGGTGCAAGGCTTCGACGAACTGCTCTGGGTCGATGCGCGCGAGCGCAAGCATGTTTCACGCGCAGTCCCGCTGGCGCTTGCGGCATCCACCGAGGCGCTGCACGATGCCGGCATTGATCCTGCGCATCTGTCACTCGCGCAGCAACGCGAAATCGGCGTGGTGCTCGGCTCGGGCGGCGGCGCACAGGAGTTCTCCGAAGAGCAAGTGCGGCTGTGGCTCACGGGCAGGGTAAAACAGGTGAGCCTGTTCTGCATTCCCAGCGGCACCATGGGCACGCTCTCCAGCGAGATCAGCATGCGCTTCGGTCTGCGCGGCATGAGTCACGTCATCACCACAGGATGCACGTCATCAACCGACGCCCTCGGATATGCGCTGCGCCAAATCCAGTTCGGCTTTCTGCCCATGATGCTTGTGGGAGGAGTTGATGCGCCGATCGCGCCCGGCATCATGAAGGGATTCACCCTGATGAAGATCATGACCGCGTCCTGGAACCAGGCTCCGGAGCGCGCCTCGCGGCCATTCTCGGCCGATCGTGACGGCTTCGTGCTGGCCGAGGGCTCGTGGATGTTCGTGGTCGAAGATTTCGAGCACGCCCGTGCGCGGGGCGCGCGCATTCTGGCTGAGATCACCGGCTACGGCTCAACCTGCGAAGCCTTCCATCGCGTACGTTTGCAGGAATGCGGCGAAGAGCCGGCCCGCGCCATTCAGATGGCGATGGAGGACGCCGGCATCACGACTAATGACGTCGGCTATGTCAACTTGCACGGCACATCGACGCAGCTTAATGATCGCATCGAAACGCGTGCCTTAAAGCTGGCTTTGGGAAAGAATGTTTACAGCACGCCGATGTCGAGTCTGAAATCGCAGATTGGCCATCCGCAAGGCGCCTGCGGAGCCGCAGGAGTCGCAGCCACTTTGGTCGCCATGCATCATGGCCAGCTTCCGCCGACCATCAACCTGGAAGTCCCCGATCCCGACTGCGACCTGGATTACGTTCCCGACGTCGGCCGGCGAGCCGAGATCCGGCACGCGGTGTGCAATTGCATCGCGTTCGGGTCCAAGAATTCCGCCCTTGTGTTGAGCAGCACAGCTCTGAAGTAATTGCGGGTTGACGGCGAAAGCTAGTTTCTTTTTGGCGTACCGCTGGTAGAGTGGGCCTTCAGGACCACGCCGATCGGCACGATCACGCTAGCTCCAGTTGAATCGTCTTGCTATCGGGATCGAGCTTCGTGATCCTGAAGCTGCAGACCTGTCCGGCGCGAATGGCTTCCACCTTCGCCGTCGTCGCTCCCGCAGCACCTTTCCAGCGTGCCTGCAGCATGGAGCTGATCGACAACAGATCAGCTTTGCCTTCATGCTTGCTCTGTTCCTGGACTGGTACTTGCGCCATCAGCGCGCAGGTCGCCTGGATGCCTTCACCCAGCTCTACGCGAGCACTTCCACCGGACTCATCCAGCACGCGTCCAGTCACCACGTCACCCTGCTTGTGTTCGGCAATGTACTCGTCGAGGCTGGTCGGCACCAGTTGCTTCATGCTCAACCGCATCAGCCGCCGCTCGGAGTCAATCGCGATCACCTGCGCCCGCACCGTCTGGCCGAGCTTCAACACTTCCTGCGGATGATTGATCCGTTTCTCCGCGCTGATCTCGCTAACGTGCACCATGCCCTCAACGCCTTCGATCACCTGCACGAATGCGCCAAATTTCGTGATGCTGGTGATCGCTCCTTCAACTGCCGAGCCGACGGGAAATTTCTGTGGCACATCTTTCCAGGGATCGCCGAGCGCCTGTTTCAAGCCCAGCGACAGCCGCTGCTCGCCAGGCTTTACGCCGAGGATCACCACCTCCACGGTATCGCCCTGCTTCACCAGATCGCTCGGCTTGCGCACCTTCTTGGCCCACGACATCTCGGAGATGTGCACTAGCCCTTCGACTCCCGGCTCCAACTCGACGAACGCGCCGAAATCCGCCAGACGAGTGACCGTGCCGCGCACGCGTTCTCCAGTCTTGTACTTCTCCGCAACCGAGTCCCAGGGATCCGGCTGAAGCTGCTTGAGTCCAAGCGAAATGCGCTGCTTCTCGGCATCGACCTTGAGCACCCTGGCCTCGATCTCCTGGCCAACCGAGAGAACATCAGAAGGATGATTCACGCGACCCCACGAGATATCGGCGACATGCAGCAGGCCATCGACGCCGCCGATATCGACGAACGCTCCGTAGTCCACGAGATTGCGGACCGTGCCGCTGACGATGTCGCCTTCTCTCACCTGACCATAGCGCTGCTCTTTGGCCGAACGTTCCTCTTCCTCGATGACAACGCGGCGATCCACGACGAGGTCCTCATCGGTCACATCGAGCTTGGTGATCCTGCAGCGGATGTCCTGTCCGACAAGCTTCTCCATCTCGGCGGCATCGCGCACTCCACTGCGCGAGGCCGGCATGAATGCGCGAACCCCGACATCGACACTGAAGCCTCCCTTGATCATCGCTGTCACCGTCCCGACGATCATCGTCTTCTCGGCAAAGGCGCGTTCCAGGGCGCCCCAGTCTTTGGGCCTCGCCACTTTGAAGCGTGTGAGTTCGTAATAACCTTCAGGGTCGCGGCCCTTAACTGTGACTGCGAACTTGTCCCCCGGCTTTACGCTTTCGTCCGGCTGAAACGCCGTCAACGGCAAAATGCCTTCGGTCTTGTAGCCGATGTCGAGCAGCGCGGAGTCATCCTTGACGGCAACCACCGTGCCTTCGAGCTGTATGCCGCCATCATCAGCCGCGCGCGAGTGGCTGCGCTCGTATTGGGAAAGAAGATCGCCGAAGTTCTCGCTGGAATCGTCTTCCGATGGAGGATTGCCGGGAATTTGATCGGACATGAAAGCGTTACAGCCTCATTGCAGAAGGTTCCGATCAGGATAACACCTGGCGGTTGACTGGTCGCCATGTCGGCCCGGGCGCGTACTTCAAAGCGGCCCGAATGTCAGCCGAGTTGTACCGTTGCATTCCCGACTGCGACAACGCATGGCTTGCTCCGCATCTAACCTCCGGAATGCGGAATGCGGAATGCGGAATGCGGAGTCGTAGCAGGATGCCAGTTGCCACTGAAGAATCGGTAAGACGCACTGCCGATGAGATTTTCAAGGGCGTCGAAAAAAATGCTCACGGTGAGCTGCGACGCTCCAGCCGTGCCCCGCATTCTCCGGTTTTGCCGGCGGGCTCTCGATGGGTCTGACAGGTCTTGGCGTCGCCGTCTGCATGGCCGCGTTGGGCAATGTGCCGGGACAGCAGTTTATCGCCTACATACTCTATCCAGTCGGCTTCATCGCGGTCATCATCGGGCGCGCCCAGCTATTCACCGAGAACACTCTGTATCCGGTGGCACTCATCCCGAGCGAACGGCGTCACGTTGCCGACACCGCGCGCCTGTGGAGCGTAGTGTTTCTGTTCAACATCCTGGGAGCGATTGGCTTCTCCGCTCTTGCCGTGCTGAGCGGCGCGCTGCGGGAGAACGTCGCATCTCATCTGGTCCAGCTTGGAGTTGCAGCGGTGCAAGGTTCCGGCAATCACATTTTTTGGAGCGGTGTAATTGGCGGCTGGATTATCGCGCTTTCGAACTGCCGCTGGAGTCCGACTGGCTGCCGGAACTTCCGCTCTGGGCGAAAGCGGACATCGACAACGTAAGCACCGCGGCGAATGCAAGTGTGTAAAGCTTCTTCATAAATAGTTTTTCCTCTACTGCTTTGAAATTGACGAGTGGCGATTGTCGTGAACCCAATTGCAGCACGGTTGTTGCGGAGGTGTTGCTTGGCAGGTGCGAATTCTTGCGCCTTAGTCCTACAAAGACGCCGCTGGCCGCTGAGGCTCGGGACAACGCATTAACCTATAATCTAGCTCTCGCGCAATGACGCCTCCAGCCGCCCCGCAGCCGAGTCTCGCCAGCAGCCGAATTTTCCTCAACTCCCGCTCGCAGCAGCAGCGTGGCTGGATTTGGATAGCGCTGCTTTGGGCGGTCATTTACATCCCCGGACTCTTCTCGCCGCCGTTGTTGGATGATGCCGACTCGGTCCACGCGGAGGCTGCGCGCGAGATGCTTCTCCGGCACGACTGGACGACGCTGTATATCGATGGCGTCAGGTATCTGGAAAAAGCTCCGCTTTTGTATTGGGGCATGGCCGCCAGCTATAAAGTTTTCGGCGTGAAAGACTGGGCGGCGCGACTGCCGCTCATTCTCGCCGAGCTTGCGCTCTTGCTCGCGACCTATGCCATCGGCAAGCGAAACTTGGGCGAGCGTGCCGGCTTCTGGGCGAGCATCGCGCTCGCAGTTTCGATCGGCCCGTATCTGTTCACGCGCATTCTGATTCCCGACATGCTCATCCCGCTGTGGCTCACCTTGGGGTTCGATTTCTTCCTGCGAACTTTGGACGAAGAGCCGCCATCGATCGCCTCGTGCTGGGGGCTGGCAGCAACCGTCGCGCTGAATGTTTTGACCAAGGGGCTGATCGGGATCGCCTTCCCCGCAATGATAATTGCGATTTACCTTCTCCTCACGGGCAATCTGAAACACCTGCTGCGGATGCGCCTGATCTCCAGCACACTGGTTCTGCTGGCGATTGCGGCACCGTGGCACATCGCAGCCTCAATCCGAAACCCTGCCGCTGGTCAGGCGCGCGGGTTTCTGTGGTTCTATTTCGTCAACGAGCATTTTCTGCGGTATCTCGGCAAGCGAATACCGCACGATTACGATACCGTCCCGCTGCCGCTTTTCTGGGCACTGATGTTCATGTGGCTGTTTCCGTGGTCGGCGTTTCTTGTGCAGTCGCTCGGCCAGATTCCGCATCGCCTAAGCCAGCTTCGTGGAAAGATGGATCGGCGTCATCGTGCGATGTTGCTGTTTGCCGTCTGGGCCGGAGTAGTCCTGTTGTTCTTCAGCTTTTCCACGCGGCAAGAGTACTACGCCGTTCCAGCTTTGCCTGCCCTTGCCCTATTGATCGGCGGATGGCTGCAGCAGGAAGAAGAATCTGCTCCGGATTTGACGTTGCGCCGTAGCGGCCGGATCGGCGCGCTCTTATTGGCTATTGTCGGCCTCGTCATCTTCGCCGCCGCAATATTCTTGCTCTCGCAAAGCAAGAGTGTGGCTGCGGGCAGCGACCTCGCCGATCTGCTAAAGAAAAATCCCAGCGAGTACGCGCTCGCCTTCGGTCACATCTTCGATTTGACGCCACGCGCCCTGGGACTCTTTCGCCTTCCGCTGGCAATCTTCGGGATCGCGCTGCTCGCGGGCACGCTGACGAATCTCGTGCTCCGTCGCCGCAACGCGCCGGCAGCCGGCAACTATGCGCTCGTCATCATGATGGTCTTTGTTCTTTTCGCCATGCACCAGGGACTGGTGATGTTCTCGCCCATCTTGTCGTCGAAGAACCTGGCCGATGCCGTCAACAGAGAATTCCGCCCGGGCGACATCATCGTCTCGTACGGGACGTACGAGGACGCTTCCACCATCAACTTCTATACTGGCCAGCCAATTCACGTCGTCAATACGCGCACCGAGGGCGACCTGGATTACGGCTCCCTTTTTCCCGACGCGCCTGCGATCTTTGAGGACGACGCCTCATTTGCCGCGCTGTGGAACGGACCGCGTCGCGTTTTCGTCTGGGCGGAGGAAGACAACATTCCGGCGGTGATGCGGCAAACGGGTTATCGACAGCTCGCGCGCAGCGGCGGCAAGCTCATCCTGCTGAACCGCGAATCGCAGCCGTGACCAGCCGCATTTTCGCGTGATATTCTGCTCGCCATTTACTTGCATCTTGCAAGTTATCCTGATAGCCTGCTCCGCAATATGCCGGATAGGCCGAGGTCGAAGCGTCGCTCGGGCTGTCCGGCAGCCGTCTCGCTCGAGGTGCTTGGCGATCGCTGGTCGCTGCTGATCGTGCGCGACATGATGATTCGCGGCTACCGAAGCTTCAAGGAATTCCAACGCTCCGGGGAAGGTATTGCGACCAATGTTCTCGCTAATCGCCTGCAGAAGCTGCAGGCCGCGCACATCATCGCGGCAGAGCGGGAACCAGGCGATGGCCGGCGGGTGAACTATCGCCTCACCGGCAAGGGTATCGATCTGGCGCCGGTGGTTCTGGAGTTGCTTATATGGGGCGCGCGGCACGAGAACACAGGGGCGCCGTGCGCTTTCATCGAGAAGTTGCAAAGCCATCGCAAAGAGCTTCTAGCCGAAGTTCGAAGACGCTGGCAAAGGCGTGACTCCACTCCCTTGCAGGTCAAATCCGGCGAGTGGCTGTGGCCGTGAACTGATACATTATGCAATTCATTCCACATTTGTCATTCAACAGTAATTGCGAAGAAGCGTTCCTCTTCTATCAGGAACATTTGGGCGGCGAGATCGTCACCATGATGCGGCATGAGGGCACGCCGGCGGAAAATCATGTGCCCGCTGAGTGGCGCAAGAAAATCCTTCACGCGAGCCTCAGAATCGGCGAGCAATGGCTGATGGGTGGCGATGCTCCGCCGGGACAATTCGAGCCACCGCGTGGCTTCGCGGTCGGCTTGCATATCGGCGAAGTGAAGGAAGCAGAACGCGTGTTCTACGCGCTTGCGGAAAAAGGGCGCGTGACCATGCCACTTCAAGAGACATTCTGGGCCATCCGTTTCGGCATGCTGACCGATCGGTTTGGAATTCCATGGCTGGTCAACTGCGGGAGGGCGGCCTGATTTTCGCGTGTACTTGGCAATGGTGAAGGTTCCGCGAAGGAGAAGTCAGTGAACGGAAACATGACAAAGACAAGCGTATTAAGAATCTCAGTGCTGGTTGTTGTACTGAGCTTAATTTGTGGAGCAGCGGCTGCGGATTCCAAGGCGCAGTACACCAGCATGGCTCCGCTCCATCTTTATCTCGACGATCGTGATGCCGAAATCGCGATGGCGCGCAGCGCGGCTCCTGATGCTATATCGCGCGACGCGACCGTCATGGTGCTGGGAGAGCATGGCTACGTGACCGCGGTTGAGGGCAAGAACGGTTTCGTTTGTGTCGTAGAGCGATCGTGGATGTCCCCGGACGACTCTCCGACGTTCTGGAATCCCAAGCTCCGTGGACCCGTGTGCTTCAATCCTCCAGCGGCGCGATCAATCCTGCCAGTGACTTTGGAAAGAACGAAGATGGCTGTTGCCGGTAAATCGAAAGCCGAGATCATCGCAGCCAACAAGGCGGCCTACGACAACAAAGAGCTGCCCGCACTGGAGCCGGGTTCGATGAGCTACATGATGTCGAAGCGGGCATATCTGACCGCGGACGGAGGCAACGTCGCTCATGTGATGATTTACTCGCCTCACATGGATCCTGCGTCGTGGGGCGACGGTGTGCCCAACTCGCCGGTCATGCTGAACCCGCAATTCAAAGACGCTGAGCCAATCGATGTCTGGGTTATTCCGGTTGGAAAATGGTCGGACGGAACACTAGCGCCGGTGATGTAGAAGCAATTAGCAATTAGCAATTAGCAACTAGCAATTAGCAACTAGCAATTACCGCTCAACATCTAGCGCCATTTAGTTGCTCGCTTCGTTGGTTGACTGCATTCTGCCGCTTTAGCTAATTGCTAATTGCTAGTTGCTAATTGCTAGTTGCTAATCGCTAATTGCTAATAAGGAGCGACGATGAGCAGAGTACGGGTATTGGCGGGCACACGCAAGGGCGCATTCATCCTGGAGTCGGACGCTAAACGCGAAAAGTGGGACGTCAGCGGGCCACACTTCGCCGGTTGGGAGGTCTACCACATGAAGGGCTCGCCGGCGGATCCCAATCGCATTTACGCGTCGCAAAACAGCAGTTGGTCGGGACAGGTGATTCAGCGCTCGAGCGACGGGGGCAAAACGTGGGAAACTCCGGGCGGAGGGCCAGGCACGTCGCCCCAGGGCTGGCCCATCGGCGAAAGTAACAAGTTCGTGTACGACGAATCCCCGGAAACCGGCGCGCCCCTTACCACGCACCAGTTTTACGATGGCACGCAGAAACCCTGGGTGTTTAAGCGTGTCTGGCATCTGGAGCCGTCGCTTACAGATCCCAATACCGTCTATGCCGGCATTGAGGACGCGGCATTGTTCCGCTCCACCGATGGCGCCGCAAGCTGGCACGAGCTTTCCGGTTTGCGCGGCCATGGCACTGGGCCGAAGTGGCAGCCCGGAGCGGGCGGCATGTGTCTGCACACCGTCATTCTCGATCCCAGCGATCCCGGCCGCATCTACATCGCGATCTCCGCTGCCGGCGCGTTCCGCACCGATGACGGCGGCAAGAGTTGGAAGCCCATCAACCGCGGCTTGCGCTCGCAGTTCCTTCCCGACCAGGATTCCGAGGTCGGCCATTGCGTTCATCATGTCACGATGCATCCGTCGCGGCCGGGCGTGCTCTTCATGCAGAAGCATTGGGACGTTATGCGCAGCGACAACGCCGGCGATAACTGGAAAGAAGTAAGCGGCAATCTGCCCACGGACTTCGGCTTCGTCATCGACGTTCACGCCCACGAGCCGGAGACGATTTACGTGGTGCCCATCAAGAGCGATTCGGAGCACTATCCGCTCGAGGGTAAGTTGCGCGTGTACCGCAGCCGCACCGGCGGCAACGAGTGGGAGGCGCTGACCAAAGGCTTGCCGCAACAGAACTGCTACGTCAACGTTCTGCGCGACGCGATGGCCGTCGATGCACTCGACTCCTGCGGCATTTACTTCGGCACCACCGGCGGGCAGGTGTACCTTTCACCCGACGCAGGCGACAACTGGACGGCTATCGTCCATGATCTGCCGCCGGTGCTTTCGGTAGAGGTGCAAACGCTGACATGATGATTCGCGTGGTGATTCCGCCGCATCTGCGAACGCTGGCCAAGATCACCGGGGAAGTGAGGCTCGAGGTCGGCGATCGTGCCACGCAGCGCTCGGTGCTCGATGCTCTGGAAGCGGAATATCCGATGCTCTGTGGAACCATACGCGATCACGTCACGCATCAGCGCCGGCCGTTTCTGCGGTTCTTTGCCTGCGAGGAAGATCTGTCGCATGACTCGCCCGACGCGCCGCTGCCCGAGCCAGTCGTTACCGGCGCCGAGCCGTTTCTGATCATCGGCGCCATTGCTGGAGGCTGATGAACTCGTAGTCAGTACCCGATTTCGCCGGGCCGAAAACCTGTCCTGGATGCGGAATGGACCTGCGGCCACCGATGGAAATGAAAATTCTTGGGTGCCCAAGATCGATGATTTTCGACAGAGCGGAGCCGAGGGGCCCGGCGCTTCCACCTTACCCCTTCCATCACCTTGCTCACCCCAATGACCTCGGTCGTAGTCACAAGCCTATGTGACGCGCGTACTGTGTCCCAGTGACCGATGCAGTACAATCCAAGCTTCCGTGGTTGTCACCGCTATTGATGCGTAACCCCGGCCGGCTTTTGAAGGCAGCTTCATGTTCAAACGTGTTCTGATCGCCAACCGCGGCGAGATCGCCGTGCGCATCATTCGCGCCTGCCGCGAGATGGGCATCGAGTCGGTCGTCGTCTTCTCGGATGTGGACCGCAAGGCGCTGCATGTGCGCAAAGCCGACTACGCCTACCACATCGGGCCCGCGACGGCGAGCGAATCCTATCTCAATATCGAGAAGATCCTCGATGTCGCCCGCCGCAGCCAGGCCGAAGCCATCCATCCCGGATATGGCTTCTTGTCCGAGAATGCCGGATTCGCCCGCGCCTGCGCCAATGCCGGGATAAAGTTCATCGGGCCATCGCCAGAGTCGATGGAGATGATGGGCTCCAAGACGCGTGCCCGGCAAAACATGAAGCGCGCAGGCGTGCCCTTCGTGCCGGGTTCGGAACGAGGTCTGGACCTCGACGCAGCGGAGAGACTGGCGGAGCAGATTAGCTATCCCGTCATGCTCAAAGCTGCCGCGGGCGGCGGGGGCAAGGGCATGCGGATGGTTACCTCGGCCAGCGAACTGCACTCCGCGTATGAAAACGCGCGCAGCGAGGCCCAGCGCGCCTTCGGCGACAACGAAGTCTATATCGAAAAGTTCATCGTCGACCCTCGCCACGTCGAGATGCAGATCTTCGGCGACGAACATGGAAACGTCGTCTACCTCGGCGAGCGCGAGTGCTCGGTACAGCGGCGCCATCAAAAGGTATTGGAAGAATCACCCTCGCCGATCGTTGACGACGAGATGCGCCGCCACATGGGCGAGATCGCTGTGCGCGTCGCCAAAGCCGCGAATTATTACAACGCCGGCACGGTCGAGTTCCTGGTCGATCAGCAGCGCAAATTTTATTTTCTTGAGATGAATACGCGTCTGCAGGTGGAGCATCCGGTCACGGAGTTCGTAACCGGGCTCGACCTGGTCCATTTGCAGATGCGAGTGGCTGCGGGCGAGAAGCTGCCGTTCGCGCAGGAGGACATCAAGCTGCGCGGCCACGCTATCGAGTGCCGCATCTACGCCGAGGATCCCGACAACAATTATTTCCCATCGCCCGGACAGATCACCCGGCTCATGTCGCCGTCCGGGCCCGGCGTCCGGCGCGACAGCGGTATGTACGAAGGCTGGACGGTTCCCATTGAGTACGATCCCTTGTTGGCCAAGCTAGTGGGATACGGCGAAGATCGCAATCAGGCGATCAATCGGCTGCTGCGGGCGCTGTATGAATATTTTGTAGGAGGCATCAAGACGAACATTTCGCTCTTCCGCCGCATTCTGAAAGACCCTGACTTCAGGGCGGGAAATCTCGACACCGGATTTCTCGACCGCCTGCTGACAAAGCCGCCGAACGAAACCGATCCCCGGCGGCCAATCATCGCCGCCATCGGTGCAGCGATTTTCGCAAGTACAGAAACGAAGACGGCGTTGCTTTCAGGCGCAAGCGCGAATACGCCAATGAACGGCAATGGCGTCGCGCCTGGCGCGCCTTCGAATTGGAAGCGAACCGCGCGCGCCGAGGCGCTCCGCGAAGGATGAGATGTGTAGCTGATGCCGCGGCCTATTTGATCGCACTGCTGCTCGAAGGTGCAGGCGTTCTTAAGCTAACTGCTAACTGCTAGTTGCTAATCGCTGCTTTTATGACTTACGACGTTGTGGTTGACGGCAAAACTCATCAAGTCGAACTCACTCGCGGTGAGAAGACCTGGCTGTGCCACGTGGACGGCCAGCAAATCGAGGTGGATGCGGCCCTGACCGCGCGCGACGTGCTGTCCGTTCTGGTGAGCGGGAAAGCTTACGAGATCAAGCGGGAGCGCTCGCTGCAGGGAGAGTTGCACATGGTCATCGGCAGCGCCCGCTATGCCGTGGACGTGCAGGATCCGCGCTCGCTTCGTACGCGCCGCAGTATCGCCGGAGCCGAGGCCGGTCCGCAGAAGGTCAAAGCTCCCATGCCGGGCAAGATCATTCGCGTCATGGTCGCCGAGAAAGACGAAGTCAAGGCCGGCCAGGGGTTGATCGTCATGGAGGCGATGAAGATGCAGAACGAGATGAAGTCGCCTAAGGACGGCAGGGTCCGGAAGATACTGGTCGCCGAAGGTTCAACCGTCAATCCAGGGGATACACTGGCCATCATCGAGTAGGTGTCAGCCGCAGCCTTCAGTTATCAACGATCAGCCGTCCCGACTATCAGAGTCAGCTTCCAAAGACGAATTGACCTACATTCAATAGATTCAACGCTAGTGCTTCCCATGAAGTAACCTCCTTTAGCCAACTAGGAAGGTTGGAATTTTTCCCAAAATGGGAATATTCGCCCTAGCATCCGATCTATACGACCCAACTACCATTCCTCACGACTACTAAAGCTAGTTCAGCATGACGATAGAGTGTGCTTCCCATTATGGGAATAACCTATCGCATGCTGGAAATTGCTACGAACTTTGTTGCAAGCACTTGCAGCAACAACTGGCAGACGTCCCGTATTTCCAGCAAGTTAAGGCGGCAGCAGAATTGCATAACTTACCAGCGGCATTTGTCTATATAGCTAAGACGTAGGGCTGTGGCATGGTATGCAATGTGACAGTTGAGCTTATCGCCCCGTCTCATAGTAATTGGCGCCGGTCTCCTGGTCCTTGACTCCTCGCGGCGCCAGAACTGCTGTATTTCTTCTTTTTCGAGCCAAGGCATTGCTCCCATCGTCCAATGGGGGACTTCCCCCCACAGCGAGAGAGAACATCGCCATTCGGTCATTGGCCAGTGGAGATGTTCAATTGGACCGTGGCTGTTTCTTCCGGTAACAGATGCCTGTTGCCGAGGCTGTTGAACTCATATCCAAAGGAGGATCTTCCTTGAAAATTCGTATCGCTTTGCTGCTCGCCGTGTGCCTGACATTGGCTGCTCTTCCGGCCATGGCGGACACCATTTACAGCAACGGCAACACCAACGGCAACACCGACGCCTGGACCATTAACTTTGGTTTCGTCGTCAGCGACACGTTCAACGTGGGCGCGGGTGGCGCCACCATCACCGGTGCCAGCTTCGCCATGTGGCTGTTCCCCGGCGACACTCTGACCTCGGCTGAACTGTCCATCACCTCCGGCGAAAATAGCGGAACCAGCTATTTCAACGACACGGTGAGCTTCACCACCGGTTCTTGCACGTTGAACAATTATGGTTACAACGTTTGCTCGGAAAACACCAGCTTCAGTGGCCCGTCCCTCAACGGCGGCACCTACTGGCTGAACCTGCAGAACGCCAGCGTACCCAGCGGCGACCCGGTTTACTGGGATGAGAACTCCGGCCCGTCATCGGCTTCGGAGAACTCCGTGGGAACGATTCCTTCTGAGTCGTTCACGGTTCTGGGCACTAGCACCACCACCACCACCACCACCACCACCGGCACGACTCCGGAGCCTAGCAGCATCCTTCTGCTCGGGTCTGGAATGCTTGGACTCGCAGGTATGCTCCGCCGGAGACTGTTCTAACCAGCGGTTGAACCTGTCCTCAATTCTCTACAGACCCAAAAGCCGGAGCTCATGAGCTCCGGCTTCTTCTTTACGCCCGATGAAAGTGTGACTTACTTCTCTGTCCCCGCCTTCTTCAGGATATCTTCCGCAAAGTAGTTGTCGACGGAAGCCTTATCGCGAATGGTCTCGTAATAAGCCGCCTTCAGGAGTTGTTCACGGCGGTCGCGCAGTTGCTCGCGGATGGCCTGCTGCACACGTGGATCTTTCAGTTCGCGTTGTCCGGCAGCTTCTTTACTGATCAGCTTCACAATGCGATAGCCGTAGATCTGATGACTATTGGGATCGCCGACCGGCAGGATCGCGGTGTACTGTCCTGGCCTCAGCTTGTTGATCGTATCGTACGCAGCTTTGTCCTGCTTCAGCGACGATTCCGGTATGAAGCCCAGGTCGCCGCCGTTCTGCGCCGTCTCCGGCTGTTCGGAGTAGGTCATGGCGAGTGTGCCGAAGTCTTCCCCGCTCTCCAACCGGTTGTCGATCATCTGGATCTTCTTGCGGGCCTCGGCTTCGGTTTGCGCCTTCATGTTTTTCACTTGCGGGTTGGGCTGCGTCGTCACCAGAATCTGCGCCAGATGGTACTGCGGCTCAATCAGGTTGAACTCGGCCTTGTGCTGGGTGTAATAGCTCGTGATGTCATCGTCAGAGATGTTGATCTTCGAAGTGACTTCTTTGTTCAGCACCTTATCAATGGTGATGGAGCGCCGCAAATCGCGCTTGAAATCGTCGAGCGTGAGCTGGCGCTCCTTCAGGCGCTTGTCGAACTCTTCTTGCGTGTACGGCGCCTTGATTTCGGCCAGCTTGGCGTTGACTTCCTCGTCGGTGGCCAGCAGACCCAGCTTTTCCGCGCGCTGCATGAGAATCTCGTTGTCGATGAGTTCGCGCAGAATGTTGAGGCGCAGAGTGTCGGCCTGTTCCGCGCTGGGCTTCTGCGGAGCCTGGGCCAACTGATTGTCGTAATACTTCTGGACTTCGATGCGCGTGATCTTGCGGCCGTTCACCGTCGCCATCACGTCGCTACCGACCTGCTTGTTCGCACAGCCCAGGTCGAAGAAGACTGCGACCAACGGCAACATTGTCAATAGGGCAAGACTTATAACCCCCTTAGCTGTCAATTGCAAACTACGTCCTCCTGAGAGGCGAAGAATGGTTCGGAGCCGCCGGGCGCAGGGCCTCGATCGTATACAACAAAACCTGTGATAACAGCAGCGTGCAGCTACTTGTCGGACGTTTCCTGATGTGCGGGCGTGCCAGACGCCGCCTGCGACACTGGAGGCTGAACTCCTGCCGCCAGAAGCTGACTATTCAAGGCCGCCTTCACCTCGTCCGCACTCATTGCCCCTTCCAGTCGCTCTCCATTGATGAACAGCGTAGGCGTGGCGTTGACACCCAGCTTGTCGCCTTCGGCCATTGAGGCCTTCACCGCGGTATCCGACTGCGCCTTCAGGCATGCCTGCAACTGAGTGACGTCGACTCCGTTTTTCTTGCCGAAATCAATCGTCTGCTTGTCAATCTCATCAAACGCGTTTTTCACACCTTGAGACGGATTGATCGTGCGCTGGTTAGCGTGCAGATAATCGGCTAGCTCCCAATAAGCCGCGCCGCTCTGCTTGGCCAGGCAGTTGGCGTCGTTAGCGGCGTGCATCGCCCAAGGATGCATCTGCAGCAGCGGATAATCCTTGTAGACGATCTTCACCTTGTCCTGGTACTGCGGCAGGACCTGGTTCATCAGCGTAGTATGCATGCGGGCGCAGAAGGGACACTCGAAATCGTCGAAGTTGACGATGGTGACCTTCGCGTCGGGATTGCCCCGCACTGGCCGGTCCAGCAGGCTGATCTGATTCATCGTCTCGACATACGGGTTCTTGGTCAGATCGAACTTCGTGATGCGGATCAGCGTCTTTCCATCTTTGGACAGCAGGAAATCGGCACTTTCCGACTTGGCATCGCGGCTCATCGTGATGGACACCAGGTCGTAGTTCGGGAAATCGCTGGGAGAAGGAGTGCCGATCGCAACATTCACGTCCGGCGGAAGGTTGAAATAAGACCGGACTTGTCGCTCGACTCGTTCGCTCGTATCGTGTGGTATCGCAAGCTTGCCGGAAGAGTTTGAAGAATTGCTACCCGAATTCTGCTGCGCCGAGCAACCGACGCACAACATCATCGACACTACCGCCAACCGTTTCAGAAACAAGGTGAAAAACCGCCTCTCAGATGTAAACATAAAGTTTCATTATCTCATGGAGATGTGGATTTCTTTGGGTTGGGCATGCGGTGCCGCCGATAAACTTAGGAACGGCTAGATTGGCGTGCGATCGTCCAGCACAGGTAAGTAATCGGATTACGCCTTCGGAGTCACCACCGCTTGCAGAGTTTCCCCCGGCAACACAGCATTCATCGAACCGGAGCGAAATCCTTCCAGATCGAGGGTGACGTACGCGAATCCCAGCGCTTTAAAGATCGACGTCAACTCCGCCGCCATCTCCAGCGTCATGGCACGGGCCAATTCCTCGCGCGCAATCTCGATGCGGACAATCGCGCCGTGGTGACGCACGCGAAATTGCCGAAACCCCAGTCGGCGCAATTCCGCTTCTCCCCGCTCCACCGCCGACAGCGCCTCGCGAGTGACCGGCCGGCCGTATTCGATGCGTGAAGCCAGGCACGCCGAAGCCGGCTTGTCCCACAAGCGCAGACCGGCCTCTCGCGCCAGTTGGCGAATCTCCTGCTTCGTCAGTCCCGCATTCAGCAGCGGCGCAACCACGCCGTGCTGGCGGGCGGCATTTTGTCCGGGCCGATAATCTCCCTGATCGTCGACGTTTACCCCGTAGGCAATGGCGTGGAAGCCGCCACGCTGCCGGTAGTCTTCCATCCTGGTGAACAGCTCGTCCTTACAGTAAAAACATCGCTGCGAGTCGTTGCGCCGATACTCGTCACGCTCCAACTCGCTGGTCTCGATGATGTGCAGTGGAATACCGTGCTCCTGGGCAAAAGCTACGGCATCGCGCATCTGCGACCGATCCAGGCTGGGAGAATCGGCCAGCACAGCCATCATGCCGCTTCCCAGTTCACCATGGGCCGCCCACGCCAGAAAACCGGAATCGACGCCACCGGAATAAGCCACCAGCAAGCGTCCGAGAGAGCGAAGCTGCGCCTGCAATGAGAGCAACTTGGAGTGCAGACCTTCCGCGGCGGAAGGCCGGTTAGAGGAAACTGACATCCCTTGTATTGTAAGGCAGGCGCTAAGAAGCGAAGTTATCGTTCTGCAAAATGGCGCGGCAGCCGGCGGCGATGATGGCGGAGTTTGCGCGCCGGCATGTCGAACGCGGAGCACGCTGGGGCCGCGTCGTAAACGTGAGCACAGCGGGCGCAGAGCGCTTCCCCTCGGAAGTGACATACGGGGCCAGCAAGTTTTCCTGGAAAGCTATACCCGGAGCGCGGCGATCGAACTTGGCAGGTTCGGCATCAGCGTTAATGTCGTGTCGCTCGGACCGGTGCAGACGGGGTGGATCACCGCAGAACTGGAACGCGAGATACTGCCGACAATTCCGCGGGGCAGGATTGGCCGGCCCGAGGATGTCGCTGACGTTATCGTCTTTCTGGCTTCAGAACAGGCGCGCTGGGTAACCGGACAGCGGATCTACGCTGGCGGCGGACACGGGATGTAACATCGCTTGCCGCCCTTACTGCTGCGAACTGCGCCGCAGATGGCTTCGACAATTCCACGATTATGAGGCATACAACTCGGCAGATTTTGCCGGTCTACGCTGGGCAGGCGTTGCCGGGTTGTCTCGCTTGCACGAGCGCGCCGATACGAGCGTTCCTCTAAGTCTTGTCGAGTGTGGGACTTTGGCGAACGCGTCATCGTCGCTCGTTTGGCCGGAGTTTTGCATGTTGCATATTCGCTTGTTGCATAGCAGGCAAGAGCAACTGAAGTTGGGTCGAGTCGTGCCGATAATGATGGAGGGCGAATCGTTCCGACGAATAAGGAGACAGAAATGTCAGTAGCAGGAATTTCCAGCAGCAATCTCTTCAGTTATGGCAGCCAGTACGTGCAGGGCAAGATGCAGCAAATGCAGCAGGAGTTTAAGCAACTGGGGACGGACCTGCAGTCGGGCAATCTGGCGGCGGCGCAATCCGATTTTGCCAGCTTGCAGCAGCTCAATCCGCAGTCCACGTCGAGTTCGTCCTCCACGTCGCAGACTAGTAGTCCGATTGCGCAGGCCTTCACCCAGCTCTCCAAGGACCTGCAGTCGGGCAATTTATCGGCAGCGCAGCAGGACTACAGCACCATTCAGCAGGACATGCAGAGTCAAAGCTCGCAGGCACATGGTCACCATCATCACCACGGTGGCGGAGGCAGTAGCAGCCAGGAAAGTTCCGTCAACCAGCTGTTCACGCAGTTGGGGCAGGCGCTGCAATCGGGAAGTCTGTCCAGCGCGCAACAGCTCTACAGCACGTTGCAGCAGGAATTCCAGCAGGTGGGCACGAACCTGCAGCCGCCGGCCAATCCCGGACCGAATGCGGTGTCGGTCAACGCATGATGATTAACCGTGAGCCTCTAGCTGTTAGCTGTTAGGGAGACGTTGAACAAGTGCCTTGGGTGGTAGAGCTGGCCTTCAGGCCAGCGTCTAGGCGGTTTTACTTTTCTCATTCCGAGCGGGCTTCAGCCCGCGAGGAAGCCGCTTTTCGAACTTTTTCAGCAGCCTCTTCAGCCGTGCCGTGAGTGCGCGCCAGAAAGCGGACTCTTCGCCCCCGGTACCGCGGCTAAGGCCGCCAGCGGTCGGATCCGGTTTTCGCCGGGCCGAAGCCCGGCGCTTCCATCGTTGTGCACGACGTTTCTGCTGCCGTGGTGCAGGACATTTCTCCTAAGTTTTAATAGCTCTAGCGAAGATATCTGCACGGCCAGGCTTGCTGAGAGCTAAAAGCTAGAGGCTAGAGGCCCGGAGCTAGCAGCTAGTTGCGCCAGTTGGGTCAGCGTACTCACTTCCAGATCAGGTTGCGCATCGGTCAACTTCGTTGCAGCCGCAGCCTTCCCTTGTCTTCGATTCATCCAAACCGTCGCAATCCCCAAGCAACCCGCCGGTCCCACATCGTGGTAAAGGCTCTCGGCGACATGCAGCAGGCGATCGCGCTCTATCCCAAGCTTTCGCAGCAGCCCTTCAAAGTTGTCCAGCGACGGTTTGTAGCTGCGTACCTGCTGGGCGGTCATCACGCAATCGAAAGCGAGCTGCAGCTTCGGGGCGGAATAGGCGAAGAGGTCGTCGTCGATGTTGGAAAGAATCGCCAGTTTGTAGCGGGAACGCAGTCGCTGTAAGCCCGTAATCGCATCCGCGAACGGCCCCCAATCGCGTATCGACTCAGCCAGCCCGACAGCTTCAGCCTCAGTGACGTCAAACTTCATCTCGCGTCCAAAACGCCGCGCGACAGCCGCCAGAACTTCCCTGTAACTCCGATATTGCTCACCCTGCTCGGACGGTTCGATCTCCGAATACAAGCTGAGAATCTCAGCATCGCTCAGGTCTCGGCCTTTTTTTCGCAGCAGCGGCTGAAGATAGGCGAGGATGCCTGACTCCCAGTCAATGAGCGTGCCATAACAATCGAAGGAGAGCCATTGGAAGCGTGCGAAATCCAGCATTGAATCAATCGGCCTTGGTGGGTACCGGAGTCACTTTATGGGAATCAAACTTACGCTGCAAAGCCTCGAATGCCGAAGGCAAGGGCTTTTCGTCTACAACGGCAGCACCGGTTGCGACATTCCCTTCCTCAACACGCGCCTCAACCGGCTCGTCCCCGCTGCTGTTCTCGGTAGTGGCGTCGCCATCGGAATTCGATTGCACAGCAGCAGGCGCCGTCGCCGGAGCTGCCGACGCTGCAGCCTTGGCCACCTCAATCGTGCGCGCAGCGGCGAGTCCCTTTTCCAGGAATTTCTTCGTGTTCAGCAACGGACGCGCGAGCGACGGATTGTAGCTCGTCCACGGCGTGTCGAGCTCCGCCTCGCGCTCGAACTGCGCGCGCATACTCTCCATTTTGGAATCGAGATCGTCAAGGTAGTGCAGCATCAGCGCCTCAGGAAACATCGGCAGCTTGGGCGAGCCAAACTCGTACTCGCCGTGATGGCTGATGATCAGGTGCTCGAGCAGCACCTTCAGCTCGTCCGGAAAGCCCGGCACGCGGGCGATCTTCTCGTGCAGCATCTCCAGCTCGATGATCATATGCCCGAGGAGCTGACCCTTCGTCGTGTACGCGATGGAGCGCTGATAGGTGAGCTCGTGGAGTTTCCCAATGTCGTGCAGAAACACCCCGCTCAGCAGGAGATCGCGATTCACCTGCGGGTAGTTGCGCGCCACGAGATCGCAAATGGTGAATAGCGAGACGACATGATCCAGCAGGCCGCCGACAAAGGCATGATGCAGTGACTTGGCAGCAGGAGCGTTCTTGTACGCTGCCACCAGCTTCTCGTCCGCACAGAACTCCTTCAGCAGCGACTTGAGCCAGGGATTCTCGAAGGTATCGATAAAGCTGCAAAGCGTCTGCCAGAGCTGCTCCACGTCCTTCGAGGTTTTGGGCAGATAGTCGGAGTAATCGATCTCCGACTCTCCCAGCTTCCGCATCTTGTGGATGGTGAGTTGCCAGCGCCCGTTGTACTTGTGAACGACGCCTTTCACCTTGACGAAATCGTCCTGGTCGAATGCGGAGATGGCGTCCGCGACGTTGTCCCACATGTTCGCCTGCAGTTGTCCACTGCGGTCGGCGAGCCCGAGTGACAGATACAGCTCGCCGCTTTTCTTCGACTTTACCTGCTTAACGGCAACGACGAAAAATGATGTGATGGTCTGGTTCTCGACGCGCGCGCAATCGCAGATGTAGAAGTCCTTCATGGTGGCCCTGTAAGCCTGCATCCGATACCGCACGGTGCAGGCTGAGCGACTATGGTATCGCAATCGGCTGCGATTGGCTGCAAGAATGGTGGAAGGAATCTCAGATGTCTTGTGTCAGGACACCCCCTCAGTGTCTGCGTGAGAACTATAGTTTGAGGTTGCCGGTGGAGTAAGAACCGCGAAAATGAGAGCGCCGTACCGGCGTCCCCGATTCGCACCGCCTTTGCACGAACTGGGGGCGGAGTAGGCGCGGCGTCATGACAGCCCAGCACGGAGCGAAGGCCGAAGATCCCAATGCGCGCCTCTTTGCGCGAATTGGGGTGGAGGAGCAGAGTGCTCGGTCGGCGGGAGAAATTGTTCGAGTCCCCCGAGGACGACCCGGTTCTCACATACACACTTTAGACGTGCCGTAACCGGCTCTGGAGGCTGCTGAAAAACGCGGAACGGCAGATCCCTCGCGGGCTGAAGCCCGCTCGGGATAACCAAGAATAAATGACTTGGACGCGAGCCTGAAGGCTCGCTCTACCCAAACTGCCGTTTGAGGCGACTTTTTTAGCAGCCTTTGAAAGTCGTGCCCTGAGACGAACCCTAATTGGATTGTGAGTGCTTGGCCAGGCGCTAGCCCTTTACCCCGGTGATCTGCACGTGCTTGGGCTTTGCCTTGGCCTCCGCGATCAGCCGCTCGACCATCTGCTTGTTCTCGAAGTCGGGATTCAGCTTCAGCACTTTTTGCCAGGCGGCGACAGCCCCATCCACGTCGTTCTTGCCCTTCCACTTGATGATGCCGATGTTCATCAGCGTGCCGGCGTGTTTCGGGTCGTAGGTGAGCGACTTGTTCAACTGCGCCAGCGCTCCATCAACGTCGCCGAGGTAGTACATGCAGGATGCCATGTCGGTGCGGGCGCCAACATTCTTAGGATTGATGGCCAGCGATTTCTGGTAGTAATCGATGGCTGTCTTGAACTGGTGCGTGGCGCGGTACAGGGTGCCGATCTGGTTGAGCAGGTCGGCATTGTTGGGATCCTTCTGCAGTTTCGCTAGCAGGGGCCCGGCCTGTTTGTCGGCCATCTGCTTCATCTCGTCGAGCGTCGGCATTTGCTGCTGCCCCATGCCGGCGTGAGGATCTCCGGTGGTCGGTTGTGCTGCCGCTTCCGGCGCTACGGCGACCGGCGGCGTAGCCGAGCCGCGCAGGAAGTAACCGATCAGCAGCCCAATGAGCAGGCATACGACGGCCATGGTGTAGGTCTGGGCAGGTTTCCAGAGCTGGCTCTGGCGAGGAACTGGGTTTGAGCCACTGTCCATTTTTCTTTCACCCCTAAGTTCCTGGAACACGTGAGTCGCGCTCCGCGCAGAGGAACTGATTACATAACGGCACACGAGGTGCCAAACTTCGAGTGCCGAGCCGAGCGACTGTAGGTCTTGCGCTTCAGCAACTTAGCTTGCGGCAATCTGGGATGGCCGTGGCCGCGGAGAGCGTCTTTGTCCGCATGCTCCGTGTGATTTGGCGCGATCACACGCCGAGGTGTAGCTTGCCACTCCTGCGTTCCTTGAAGACAGATCAGGACTTAGCAGCTCATTGCTTTGGCACAACAACTGCAATTTGCGTTTGGGGAATCTTCCGGGCGGTGGGGCGTCCGGTGATCAGGTATCGGCGTCACGCCGCCGAATTTGTAGCTCATGACCGTGCAATCCAAAGACGTGCAATCCCAATCTAAAGCCACCGAAGTGAACACGAACACTGTGTCGGAGGAAGTCACTGGGACAAAGCCGGATGCGCCGGAGCTGTCGACGAATATCCCGCGACCCAACCGCGGCTATCGCGAATGGCTGGTTCTAGCCGGCCTCATGCTGGCAATGATCGCGCAGTTGTGGACGAGCGTTGTGCAGCTGTCCATTACCTCTGACGAGATCGATCACCTGCACGCGGCTTATCGCTATTGGCAGTGCAACGACTTCGGCTGGAATCCCGAGCACCCGCCGCTGGTGAAGATTGTCGCCGGTCTGCCGCTGCAATTCATGCACATCAACGATCCGATTCCACAAGCCTGCGGCGCGCAGAACACCAAGGTTGTCGATTTCCTTGCCGGTCATCAATTCATATTTGCCAATCCGGAAAGGATGCTGACTGCGGCAAGATTTACTGTGTGCTTGTTCCCCGTCCTTTTACTGGTGAGCACATGGTTCTTTGCGCGGAAGATGTTCGGACTTCAGGTCGCTATCATCGCCGGCGTGTTGATCGCATTTGAGCCGAACGTTCTGGCCAACGGAGCCCTCATCACCACGGACGTGGCTGCGAGCCTCGGTTTCCTCCTCGCGACATACGCGCTCTACTGCTATGGGACGGAATCGAACGTCAACCGCTTATTGGCGCTAGGCCTGGCGACAGGTTTCGCGGCCTGTTCGAAGTATTCGACCATCACCCTGGCCGTCATTCTTCCCAGCGTTCTAATGGCAGACGTAATTTTCTTCGGTGGTCAGGAGCGTGGCCGCAGACTGCTGCGCTACGCAGGCGCGTTGGTTGTAGTCGCCGCCATTTCCTTCACGGTACTTTGGGCGGCGTACGGATTTCGCTATGCTGCCAGACCCGGCAGCGCGGCCATCTGGAGCCCGCCGCGACTAGCGATGGCCCACGGTACGGTTACAACCAAGATCATCCCGCAGCTCAAGAGCTGGCACGTTCTTCCCGAGGCATACCTGGTCGGATTGCAAGATGTGCTGGTCGAGTCCGAGATTGGAAGATCATCGTTCCTGTTGGGCAAGTTGTATCGCAGTAGCAACTGGTTCTACTTTCCGGTTGAGGCTTCCATCAAATTCACCTTGCCGTTCTGGCTGATGGTGCTGATTTCGGCGACTGCGATCCGCTTCTGGAAAGCGCAGCGCCGCGAGTTGCTGTTCGTGGGCTTGCCGGCGCTCCTATTCCTCGCGTTCTGCATGAGATCGGGGCTGAATATAGGCATTCGCCACCTACTGCCGGCGCTGCCGCTGCTCACCATCTTCGCAGCTGCCGGCGTGTGGAACATAGCCCGTCAGCATAAATGGGCGAAGATCGCGCTGGTGGCCCTACTGGCATGTCAGGCGATCAGCTCGCTACATGCATTTCCGAACTACCTCTGTTACAGCAATGAGCTGTGGGGTGGCCCTGGCGAGACATATCGCTATCTGTCGCATTCGGATGTCGATTGGGGTCAGGCCCAGAAGATGGTCAAGGCTTACGTTGACAAGACCCATCCTTCAAATTGTTTCTATATACGCTCGTACAACAATCTCAACAGCGACTACGGTATTCCGTGCAGGGGGATCTCCGAGATTCAATGGGACCAGTTGGAGACTCCATTCACTGGCACCCTCATTGCGGGCATCAGCGCCGTCAACGGAGTCGGGTTCCGTGGTGTGAGCGCCGAAGTCCATCGCGCATTGAAGGACATTAAGCCGACCGCGAAACTCGGCGGCAGCGCGGTTTTAGTTTATGAGGGAACGTTCGATGTGGGCCCAATCGTCGCTGTCCAGCTTTTGTTCCGGGCGAGGCAAATTGGCGACGAGGGCGATCAGAACGAACCGCTTGTGCTTGAGCTGGCTCAACAGGCTTCCAAGCTGGACCCGCTCAACGGTGACGCGCATGTTGTGATATGTGGGAGTTACCATATTCTCGGCCAGGACGACAAGGCAGAACGGGAATGCAATCTCGGCCTTGCATTAGTCCGCAAAGACCCGCAGTACGGACCGCAACAGGTAAAGTACCTGGAAGACTTCATCACCAGAAATGGACTAAGGATCTGGAGTAGCTCGTCCGGAGCCGCGCAGTGAGCGTGTTTGAAGAGTTCGCGCCGCTGTTGCGCCTGCGCTGGCTGCGGCTGCTTGCGCTGGCGGCATTGCTGACCTTCGCCGGCGTAGTCGCGTTCAACCTGAAGTTCTCGGTCCTGGACCTCGATGTCTGGTGGCATCTCAAGGTCGGCGACTGGATCGTGCAACACGCCGCCTTTCCCCATACAGGCATTCTTTCCCGCAGCGCCGCGAATCGCCCCTGGGCTGCCTATAGTTGGGGTTATGAAGTCCTGCTGTCGCGCTTCTACGCGTGGTTCGGCCTGATCGGCATCGGAATCTACGGAACGCTGCTGACGCTGGTGGTCGCGTTTAGCGCCTACTGGATGGTGCGGCGATTGTCGGGAAGGTTCTGGCCGGCATGCTTTCTGGCAGCGGCATGCTGCTACGCTTTCCTGTTCTTGATGATGCCGCGGCCGGTGTTTTTCTCCATCGCACTGCTGTGCGTTACGCTGACGCTCATTCTTGAAGCGCAGCGCAGCGGACGCGTGCGGTTACTGTATTGGCTGCCGCTGGTTTTTCTGCTGTGGGCGAATCTGCATATCCAGTTCATCTACGGCCTGGCGGTGGTTGGGTTGTTCGTTGCCTGCAATGCGACGCAGAGGCTCGCCGATAATTTGGGATTGCCTCTCAAGTTTCTCGGGCCCGTCACGCTTCCACTGCGTCCCGTGACTGCCGTATTCGGCGGCTGCGTTCTGGCGACGCTCATCAGCCCGTACTCGTATCACTTGTACGGCGTGATCCTGGAATACTCGCGATCGAAGCTGATCTACTCCATGATCACGGAGTTGCAGCCGCTGAGCTTTCGTGGTTATGAGAATTACGCGGAGCTGCTGCTCGCAGGCGCCGCGTTCTTTGCTGTCGGGTGGCAAAAGAGGACCAGCTTATTTGAGCTGGCATTGTTGGTGTTTGCGTGCGTACTGGCATTCCGCACTATGCGCGATTCATGGTTCCTCTGCATAGCTGCTGCGGCGTGCATCGCCGACACTCCACTTGAGATGGCGACGCGTGAGCGCGTTGAGACGCCTGTGGAGCTGGCGGGAATTTTTGCCACGGTCGCAGTGGCATTGCTGCTGCTGGCGCGCGGAGCCGACTTCACCACTGCCGGACTGGACCGCACGATCACCGGCATGTTCCCGGTGAACGCCGCTAACTTCGTGATTCGCAATCGAGTGCCGGGTCCGCTGTACAACACCTTCGACTGGGGCGGTTTCCTGACGTTCTATTTGCCGCAATATCCCGTCGTGGTCGATGGCCGCACTGACCTCTACGGCGACGAACTCAACGAACTGCTGTTGCAGACGCAGAACGGCGATCTGTCCTACCGCAACAATACTTACCTCAACGATGCGTATCTGGTATTGCTCCGCCGGCGGGACGGTCTGGTCCCGGCGCTGGAAATGGATCCCCGGTTCCGCAAGGTCTACGAAGATAAGACGACCGTGATGTTCGTGAGGCAGTAGCGCCAACTACGCCGCATACCTGTTATGGCTCGCCCGGTCCCTGCTGCATCAGGCTGGCCGGCGGCGGTGGAATGGTAATGTCGATGTTCTGCACCGGTCCCATCGTGCTGAGCGGCTTGTCGAATCCGGAGTCGTTGCCTACGACCAGCACCGCGAATTGGTTTTTGTGAATGTATTTGTGGGCGACGCGCGCGACATCCTCCGCCGTCACTTTCTCCACTTCGCTGCGGTAGCGCTCCAGGAAATTCAGCGGATAGTGATAGAACTCATACGCCATCTTCTCTTGCAGCACTTTGTCGGGCGTGTCGAACTGGAACACAAACGAATTGAGGATGTCATCCTTGGCGCGCTTGAGCTCTTCCGGCGTGGCCGCGTTCTTCAGCAGATTGTCAATTTGGCCGTCCAGTCCTTCAATGCCCTCCACCGTGGTGCTGCTCTTGGTCTGCATCTGGATATCGGTTAACCCAGGGTGATCCCAACCGTAGCCGATGCCGCCGCCCACGGCGTAGGCCAGAGCTCTAGCCGTTCGTAGATTATTGAACAGCCGCGAAGAGAAGCCGCCGCCGAAGATCTCGTTCATCACGCTGGCAGCGTAGTAGTCGGGATTGCTGCGCTCGATGCCGAGATCGAGCATGCTGATGGTGCTCTGGTTGACGTCCGTCTTGCGAACGAAATACAGCCCGGGCTTAGGTTCGGTGAACTTGATCTCCGGCTGCTGCGCCTCCGGGCCTTTGGCCCAAGAATCGAATGCGGCGCGCAGCTTGGCTTCCATCTCTTTGACGTCGAAGTCGCCGGTGATGCCGAAAATAATGTTGTTGGGATGGACATACCGCTGATGCCAGTCCAGCAAATCCTGACGCATGACGGAAGCAACAGTCGCGAACTCCGGAACGCGAGCGTAAGGATTGTCCTTGCCATACCCAATGATGAGACTTTCCCGATGGACGATTGCGCCAACCTCGTCGTTACGGCGCGCGATGGCGGTGTACGCCTGCTGTTTGGAAAGCTGGATCTTGTCTTCGCGGAACTCGGGGTTGTGCAGAATGTCGAGATACAGCTCGAAGACCGCGTCGAAATCGCCCTTCAGGCAGTTGAGCGAGAGGCTGGTGGAGTCCGACTGATTATCGGCTTCGATCTTGGCGGCGCGTGCTTCCAGGAAGTCATCCATCTGGTCGCCGGTTTTCGTCTTCGTCCCACCAGTGCGCCACACGTCGGCGTATATGTCAGTCAGTCCGGTCTTGTCCGGCGGCTCCGAGATGGATCCGCCGC
The DNA here is from genome assembly GCA_963821995.1 of uncultured Acidobacteriaceae bacterium. Lineage (GTDB taxonomy): Bacteria > Acidobacteriota > Terriglobia > Terriglobales > Acidobacteriaceae > Bog-257. Next base: position 1,062,643 of record CAWGFZ010000002.1, read on the forward strand.
GAATGCGGGCCGTCGCGGTGATGAGCGGCAACTCGTGGTCGGGTTGGAGGAAGACGACCATGCCATTTGCAAGCTGGATGCGCGTGGGCTCAGGCGGAGTGAACGCCGGCAGCGGCGGCGATTGGACTTTGTACCAGGGAGTGGGTTGTTGGGCGCTGGCCGTCGCGAGCAACACGCCGCACAGCAGGGGAAGCAAAAAGATGGTGGTAAGAGCCTTGTGCCGCCGACTGAAGCCGGCTCGAAAGAGAGAACAAAGCGCTTGGACGCTGGCCTGAAGGCCAGCTCTACCGTCCCTCCACCCCTGGCCGCTCGATCCCTTGCCACTCCACCCACGCGCGCTCATTATTCCGCTCCTTTGCTGGCGGGTGCTCCCCCGCCGGGCTGGTTCGCTGCTGTCTGTGTCTCGATGATCCCGACGGTCCGGTTCGTGTCCTGGAACACCTGATTGGCAACGCGCCGAATGTCCGCTTTCGTCACCTTATCGACGCGATCGAGATAGCGAAACAGTTCACGCCAGTCGCCGTAGCGCGTCTGGTAGATGGCCAGGTTCTGCGCCAGTCCCTCGTCGCTGGCCAGGCTGCGGATCAAATCGGCCTTGGCGCGCGTTTTGAACATTTGCAGCTCGTCGTCAGTTACGTCCTGCGTCTTCAGCTTTTGAATCTCCTCGGCGAATGCCTTTTGTAATTCGCCGACCGTGTGACCGGGGATTGGAACAGCATAGAAGGCGAACAGGTGGGCATACTTGTTGCCGGGAAATCCGGTAAAGCCGGCAGCAAAGGCAGCAATCCGTTTATCGCGAACCAGCGAGCGGTACAGGCGCGAAGTGCGGCCGTTCGACAAGATGTCGGAGATCGCGTCGTAAACCACATCGTCGGGCGCAAGGTAACTTGGCCGGTGATAGCCCTCGAGATAAAACGGCTGCGAGGGATCCTGGAGAGTGACCTCGCGTACGGAATTTTGCGGCGGCTCAATGGTGTGCAGCTCCTCCGGCTTTGGCGCGGAGGGAATCTGGTCAAAATACCGCTCAATGATGGGAAACACTTGCGTGGGATCGAGGTCGCCGACCAGTCCGATCACCATGTTGCTTGGCACGTAATAATGATGGAAGAAGGCCTGGGCATCGGTGGCAGAGAAGCTATCGAGGTCCGAGGCGTAGCCGATCGTGGGCCGGTGATAAGGGTTGGCCATGAAGGCAGTGCCCAGGAATTGCTCCACCAGCCGCCCTGTGGGACGGCTGTCGGTGCGCATGCGCCGCTCCTCCATTACGACACTGCGTTCCTTGTAAAACTCGCGGAACACGGGATGCGCCATACGATCAGACTCGAGCGCCGCCCACAGCTCGATCTGGTTTGAGGGCAGCGAATACATGTAGGCGGTCTCGTCGTAATTCGTAAAAGCGTTGACTCCCACTCCGCCGTGCGCCTCAATCACCTCGCCGAATTGATTCTTGATGACGTACTTATCGGCTTCTTTGACTGCGTCCTGCCACGCTTGCTTCAATTGCGCAAGTTCTTGGGGGTCCTGGCCGATACGCTTGACGCGCTCGGCTTCATAGGCGGCGTAGGTCTGCTCGACTTTCTCAAGCGCAAGCTTCTCGGCGGCGTAGTCGGTGGTGCCGATATCGGGTGTGCCCTTGAATGCCATGTGCTCCATCATGTGCGCCAGGCCCGTCTTATGAAGCGGATCCTGCGCGGAGCCGGCATCAACCATGGTGAAGAACGAGAACACTGGCGCTTCCGGCCGCCGCCACAACACCACGGTCAGTCCATTCGGAAGGGTCTTGACGCTGACGTGCTTCTCGTAGGACGAAAGGTTAATGGAACTAGTTTGTGCCGACTGCGCGCTTGCCGCGGGCATCGGCTGCGAGCTCTGCGCTACAAGCGGCAAGAGAGCCGCCAGCAGAAGCGCGCAAAGAATGCCGAAATGTCGTTTCATCATTCCCCCGGGTAATTGTGACAAAGTAAAACGTTACGCATAGACGAACGGGCAAGTCAAACCAAGCGCAGCACTCTCAGGTTCGGTTCACAGCGGAGTACCGCGGCATGAGGTAAGCTCGCGACGAGGATCGCAGATGAACACCATCGAGCTGCCGAAGCAGGTCCGTGCCGATGCCATACATGTCCGAGCCGATTGGGGACCTCGCGGCGGGCTTGTTGCTCGACTACTTCGTGGAAGAGATTGGGCCGACTATCTACAACAAAGCTATTGCTCATGCTCAGGCGCGCATGCAACTACGTGTATCTGACAGGGATCTGCTGTTCCCGGAATTGATATCGCTGCCGGCGAAAAGCGGGTCCCTCCACTCGCCCCGCTTGTTCTGACGAACACGCGGCGCTCGGTCGGGATGACAACAAAAAAGCAACGCTTTCGGCACGACCAAGGTCGCGCCCTGATACAAAGGGACTTATGAGGATCAGTTGACAGGTCCTAGTTCACGGTGTCGTAGCCGTTGCAGCTTTCCATCTGCCGCAAGGCCGGCTGCCAGGACCAGCAATTCTGCGTCACGTGCGAATTCCGGAAGATGTCGTCGTACGAGACCGTGACGTGAAGCACCAGGCGAGCCTGCCCGCGGTACAAGGCAAGGAGCACCGGTTGGGAGAGATGAAAGTCCAGCAATGCCTTTCCCTGGCTGCCCGGGAATAATGTTCCGGCGGTATGAGTGACATTCAGGACCGATTCACTTCCCGTGGCCGCTCCTGTCAAATCGGTCAGTTGTGCCGACGCCGAAACGCGAGTTTGCAGGGCTGGGGTTCTGCCAGAATTTTGCAAGGCCACATTGAAAAAGCCGGGCCCACTTGCGTAGGGCAGTGGAACCACCTCGGCAATTCCTACCCAGGGACGCTGTTCCAACTTGCTGTTGTCGGCGAGCACGGCAGCTAGACGTGAAGACGAGCTGGCCAACTCCGAGCCAAGAACTTCACGCTGGTTCCTCAGTTGAAGAGCGACGTAAGCTAACACTGCCAGCATCGCGACCAACACGATCGCGGTCGCCCAATGCCAGTCCGTGGACGTCTGCGGGGGCGCCGGTGTCTGATCGCTGGGTGCGGGAAACAGCACCGAACCTATGCGATTCTCCGACGGAGATGGCTTCGGCGGAGCAGAAACAGGCTGAACCGAAGGCGGCGGTGGCTCGGGCAGCGGTTCGGCTACAATTGTGTCGAAAATCGGCGCGAACGGAAGTCTGCGAGGAACAGCTTCCCCGACGGATGACATCGCTGGGTTCAGCGTGATCTTTTCGGCCATTGGCGAAGTGGCACAGCTCGTTTCGACCGCAGGAGCGCTTGCAGGCGCAATGCAGAAGCGTTTCCGCTAGCGTCTTTCCGGCTCAGCATAGCTTAAGCTGAGCGCCTTGTCCATTTTAAGCTGTTTGTTCCCAAATGCGCGTGGGAATCCACGCAGTCGTTTAGCTTTGGGCGATAGATTGCATGTAATCTTCTCTACACCGCCGGTTAGTTGTGCCGCTGCCGCCATGCTGGAGGGCATTGCGTGGAGTATATGCTGAGAATATGCCCATATGATTAACAACGAGCAAAACGCTCCGAGCTCCAGTGTGGCGCCTCTGGAGGGAAGAAATTTTCTCGCTGCGAGTGAAAATGGCCTCCCTTTATCGGTCGTTCTGGTTGATCCACGAACGGTTCAGTACGTTGAGGTCGACCAGAGTCTCTGCCGACGGCTCAAGTACTCCCCGGACGAACTTATCCATCACAACCTCCTGCAGACCCATCCCGATCTGGGGCCGGACGTAATCAAGGAGCTTTACCGGCAACTGCAATTCCACGGCAGCAGCTTGAAGTTTTACACCCGCCAACAGGGTAGCGATGGCGAGCTGCTGGATGCCTTCGTCACCGCAGCTCTGACCACCCGCAACAACCAGGTTCTGATCCAGTTCGTGACCGTGGACGTTACAGCACGCCTGCGCGCAGAGCGAGCACTGCAGGAAGCCGAAAAGCGCTTCCGGGCAACATTCGAGCAATCAGCCGTCGGGATCGCACACATGTCGCTGAACGGCGGCTATTTGCGCGTGAATCGCAAGTACCGGCAAATCCTGGGATATTCCGAAGCCGAGCTGCGTCATCTCACTCTCGCCAACATCTCGCACCCGAACGACATGGAAGCGGATTGGGTGCAGGCGAATGCCCTGTTTCAGGACGAGATCTCCAGCTATTCGGTGGAAAAGCGCCTCCTGCGCAACGGCGGCGGAACGGTTTGGGTCAATTTCACGGTGTCTCTAGTGCGCGATGAGAAAGGCGATCCGGATTACCTGATGTCGGTGATCGAAGACATCACGGCGCGCAAGCGGGCTGAATCGGAACGCGACGAATTGGTCCGCAACCTGGAGCGCGAGGTGAACCAGCGGACGGCAGAGCTGGAGCGGTTGTCGATGACTGATTCGCTCACCGGCATCGCCAATCGACGGCACTTCGACAAGGCGCTGGCAACCGAGTGGGCACGCGCCGCACGCGGAAACCGTCCCCTGTCTCTAATTTTGTTGGACATCGACGATTTCAAGCTGCTCAACGACTCGTTTGGCCACGTGCAAGGCGATGCCGCGCTCAAGGCAGTTGCGGCATTCGTGGAGCAGGTCGCCTCGCGCGCTTCTGATCTTGCGGCGCGCTACGGAGGCGACGAATTCGCCATGGTGCTTCCCGAGACCGACTCTACAGGCGCGCAACGTCTGGCCGAGAAGCTTCAGCAGATGCTGAGCAGCTTCTCCCTCACCAACGGACACACGGGCCAATTCAAAGTAACCGTGAGCCAGGGAGTGGCCAGCGCTTCGGCGTCGCGGCAGAAATCGGCTACGGACTTGCTCCTGGCCGCGGATCGCGCGCTCTATATGGCCAAGGAGCGTGGTCGCGGACAAGTTGCCATGGTCGCGGAACTCTGATCGCCCGCTCTCCAGTCTTCAGGTACGACCAAAGAGTCATCCTGCTTGGTACTTTTGGACATTGACATGCCATTTGGCGACGCGCTATCAGGGTAGTGTACAGCCGCACAAATGAGGGCGAACTAACCGGCACCTGGGCGCTCTGCCTGCGGTCGCCTTTGCCCTTGCCAATCGAGGCGTTGCCGATGAAGGCCAAAGAAGCTCTCCCATCGCACGACGACACATCTGGCGGGGAGACGAAAGTTCCGAGCAAAGGCATACTGACCTCCAAAGAACTTAAAGTACTCGAGCTGATCTCCTACGGGTACGCTAACCGGGACATTGCCACACTGTTTCAAACCAGCGGACAAGCCGTGAAGAACATGGTGCGCACTATCAACCTGAAACTTGGCGCCGATAACCGGACCCACGCGGTTGCGGTCTGTTTTCGCAATGGATGGCTGCCCGCTGAAGAAGGATCTCTCGATAGACTACGAGCGGAGGACGGGATCCCAAAGTTGAGCGATTCGTTCGAACGCGCCGCGCAATTCCGGAGACGATGGTACGAGGACGGCACGATAGATTCTGTTTGCGAGAGATGCGGCCTGGTTATCGCGCAGGCTTCACGCGCAAGCGATCTGGACACAGCTAACGGCAAACACGTCTGCCAGTCTCGGGAGCGACGCCGAGCCGTCCGCGTTATCTCCGCTGCCGGCTGGATCTCTACTGCGTAGCATTGCCAAAGAAAGTGTTCTTGAATTGCTCATGCCGGCGTTCCGCCTGCTTCATGAGCTCCTGGAATTCTGGTTCACTGCGCAGGTTTTTCAGCAGCGGGTCGCGCACGAAGTAGGGATAGCAGAAAAATCCGCCTCCGATGCTGTGTCGCAGCATGTGCAGCGCGGAAGCTTTGTCACCGAGGACAGCAAAAGCTTGCGCGACCTTGTAAATACCCTCCGGGTCGCTCACGCCCCGCTCTTCAATTTTGTCTTCCGTCTGCCGCAGGAGCTCCAGCCCCTGCGCATTTTCGTGTGCGACCGAGTAGCTGATCGCCTTACCGACATTAGCAGGCAACAAAGCCGGATCTTTGTCGAAAGCACGGTCGAAGTCCCTGGCCGCCTGTTCGTGATTGTCCATGTAGTATTCGGTAAGGCCGCGGTAGAAGAGAATGTAAGCGGAATCATTGGGCGGAAGACTCTGCATGAACTTGTCGTACTCTCCCAAATACAGGTAGCTGTTTATGGCAGAGCTGCTGATCTTCACTTGTGGGTTGTACTGCCGCGCCTGCTCCGACTCGGCTGCCGATTCCTGCAACATGCCGGCAAAGCGATAGGCATAGCCGAGTTCCCAATGCGCTTCTGCGTTGTTTGGACTCTCTTGCAAGACCGATCGCAACAGCGGCACCGCCTGTTCGACCCTGCCCGTGTCGGTAAGGAGGTTGGCGAGATAAATCTTCGGGTCAGCCAAACCCGGATTCAACTGTATGGCTTTCTCATAGGCTGCCTCGGCCAGGCCGTACTGCTCGCGGCCACCGAACTGAAGCGAGGCGTTGGTGGTGTAGGCGCGGCCCAGGTGCGCCCACGCCGGCGCATAATTGGGCTCCAGCGCGGTCGCCTTCTGCAGCATCTGTATGGCGGCCGCGAAATCGTTCAGCGAATACAGATCGATCCCGCGCAGATAGTCCTCATACGCGGCAGTGCTGATCGGCTTCTCCGGCTTCAGATTTGCGGTCTCGGCGGGCGATAGCTTCAACTCGAGCTGCTTGATAATCTGCTGCGCGACGCGGTCCTGAACCTCTAGCAGCTTGTCATACTTCAGATCAATAGCTTCTCGCCAGAGAATCTTCTCGGGCTTAACGTCTACTAACTGCGCCGTAATCCTCAGGTCGTCGCCATCTTTAATGAAAGTACCTGTCAGCAGCGTGTCGACATTCAGATCGGCAGCAACTTCCTTGGGATCGATCACCTGATCGCGATAGCGGTCAATAGAAGACGACGGCCGTACGGTGAGCGAGTTGACGTAGTCGAGCTTGGTGATGATCTCGTTGGCCAGCGAAAATCCCAGAAAATCAGTTTTCGGATCGCCATTGAGATTCCGGAACGGGAGAACGGCGAGGCTGCGCGGTCCTCTCGTCACCGGCGGCGTATGCACTCGCGTGAAAACAAGGTAAGCAATAGTAAGGATGGCAATCAGAACTACCGCTGCGGGCCACAACCACCAGCTACGGGAGCGCGACAACTGATCCGAAGCCACGGCAGGCGCGGCCTTCGCTCTACCTGACGTTGATTTCTTGAGTTGCGGCCGCGATGGCACTTTCAACTTGGCCTGAAATTCCGCCTCCTGCTTGTAGTCGCGCAGGTCGAGCAGCAGGTCGGCCACGGACTGGTAACGGGTCTCACGGTCCTTGCGCAAAGCCTTGCCGACGATGCGCGCAATGTCAGCCGGAACCTCCGGCGCAAGCTCTTCCGGCGGAGTCGGGTTACCCTTCAGGATCTCAGCAATGACATCGCTTGCCGTCTCTCCTCCAAAAGCCACCCTGCCGGTGAGCATTTCATACATGACCGATCCCAGGCTGAAGATATCGCTGCGCGCATCAACGGCGACGCCGCGCGCCTGCTCCGGCGACATGTAACGCGCCGTGCCCCGTACGATTCCGGGTTCAGTCGTCACCAGCGCATGCCCTGACAATGTCGCACGCACTGCCATTCCGATCTGCATCCGGTTGAGCTTCGCGATCCCAAAGTCCAGAACTTTGACAAGGCCGTCGTTGCGGATAATGACGTTCTCCGGTTTGATATCGCGATGAACAATTCCGCTGGCGTGCGCTGCTGCCAATGCGCTGGCAATCTGGATGGCGATATCGACGGCAGCAATCAGCTCAAGATTGCCTGTCTCGAGCTTGCGACGAAGCGTCACCCCGTCGACGTACTCCGAGGCGATAAAGTGCACTCCGTCGGCTTGCCCGAATTCGTATATGGTCAGGATATTGGGATGGTTGAGAGCGGAGGCCGCAAGCGCTTCCTGCTCGAAGCGTAGCAGCCCGCTCTTATCGTTGACCAGCTTCGGGGCAAGCATCTTGAGCGCAACTTTGCGCTTCAGCAGCAGGTCCTCTGCGAGATAAACCTCGCCCATGCCGCCGGCTCCGAGCATGGAGATCACCTTGTAGTGAGCTAATTGCGAGCCGATCGCGATCCTCGGCTGCACATCGATTGAAGGGGCTCCGTTAGGACCCGTGGGAGTACGATTTTCGGCCTTCATCTGGTGAGCGACTTTGGCGACCGCGTGGGGCACAAAATCAAGTGGCTTTTCGGCCGCGTCAAGTAGCGACTGGACCTCTTGCAGCAGCTCGGTGTTTCCCTGACAGGCATCCAGAAGAAACGCGGGCCGCTCGTCGGGATCAAGGTCCAGCGCCGAATAGAACAAGTCTTCGATCTCGCGCCAACGTTCGGCAGGGTCCATGCTGCTAACTCCCTACGCTTGGCTGTGCGCCAGTTCCCGATGTAGCCATGCTTTCGCGAGTTTCAGTTCGCGATGGATGGTCGCCGGAGAGATATCGAGAGCAGTGGCAGCCTCATCATAGGTAAGGCCGCCGAAGAATAGCAGTTGAATAATTTCGCTCTTGCGCGGATCGAACACCGCCAGCCGTTGCAGCGCCTCGTCCAGCTCCAGCACGGTTGATGCGGCTTGTGGCCCGACAACTACCGCCTCATCGAGCGGGACCATTTCCTCGCCGCCGCCGCGCTTCTGACGGCCATGGGCGCGGGCGTACTCCACAAGAATGCGGCGAACCACTTTTGCCGCCACGGCGTAGAAATGCGCCCGGTCGTGCCAGTCGATATCGGCGTCCAGCAGGCGAAGATAGGCTTCGTGTACCAGGGCCGTCGCGCGCAGGGTGTGGCCCGGTCTCTCGGATTGCAGACACCGCGACGCCAGCCGGCGGAGCTCGTCGTAAACAATCGGCATCAACTGATCAAGCGCCTGGGGATTGCCGCCTCTCGCCTGCTGGAGCAGCCTGGTAACCTCCTGGCGGTCCGGTAACATCGGCGCTCCCTTCGATTGATCCTTCAACACCAAAACTGGTCCACTACCCATGGCTCGGCCCGCGGAGTTCGATCTCGTCGACACAGGACCTGCCGGTGAAATCAAGGCTTTTGGTTGCACCCGATACGATCGTTTGCAGGGCAGGATTATACCCCAATCATATCGCCTTCGACGCCGTTCTTTAGTGCCGTTGCGAATGCACGGTTCGATGGAGCCGCGCTGCGCGGCTGTTTCACGCGCGCATTCCCGCGTCAGCTCACAATCTGGCAGAGGAAACACTTCAGATAAGCGGTTTCGGGCACATTCAGCAGAACAGGATGATCGCGCGACGCGCCTAGCCGCTGCAAGACGCGGACCCGCCGGCCGGCATCGGCCGCAGCCGAGCCGAGCATTCCCGCGAATTCAGCTTCGCTCACGTGGAAGGAACAAGAGCAAGCCACAAGCGTACCATCGGGACGAAGCATCTTGAGCGCACGAAGATTGAGCTCCTTGTATCCGCGCAGAGCAGTAGGCAATGCGCGCTTGGTTTTGGCGAAAGCCGGCGGGTCGAGCACGATCGTATCGTACTGGCGGCCGGCAGTAGCGTAGTCCTTGAGCAGGTCGAAAGCGTTAGCTTCTATCCACTCGATCTCCCCGCAGCGATGATGCTGGCCGTTAAGCTGCTCGTTCTTTTCGGCGACCTCAAGTGCGGCGCGAGAGATGTCCACCGCGGTGACGCGGTCACAAATCCGCGCCAGATGAAGCGCGAATCCACCCTGATACGTAAACACGTCCAGAGCATCGCCCTTAGCGCATGCAGCCGCCGCAGCATAGTTCTCCCGCTGATCGAGAAATGCTCCAGTCTTTTGCCCGCTGAGCCCGTCGAAGTGAAAGCGCACGCCGTTGAGCGTGAAGACGGTGGCGGAGCGTTCGCCGACCAGCAGTTGCGACTCTCGCGCGGGCAACTGCTCCAACTCACGAATGTGGGCGTCAACCCGTTCTACGATGCTCGCACCCGGCAAGTGTTTCGCAAGCGACTCAAGCACAAGCCGGCGAAGATCGTCGCGATCGAATGCCTGCGTCAGCACCTGCAGTGACAGAACATCGTTGTACTTATCGACGATGAGTCCGGGCAGAAGATCAGCTTCGCTGAAAATCACTCGATAAGCATCCGTGCCATCGGCTATCTCGCGGCGGAATTCAACCGCATCCGCGATTCTCTGCTGCAGAAGGTCGGGAAGAGTCGCTTCGCAGACCTGCTCCGCGCTTAGCAGCCGAATGGCAATTTGCGAGGCGCTGCTGTACAGAGCCGACCCGAGCCGCCGGCCGCGCTCATCCTCAAGCCGAACCAGAGAGCCGGGTGGCAGATCCGCATTCGCGACCAAATCCGAGCGATACACCCAGAGGTGGCCGCCTCGAAGCCGCGGCGCACCGCGACTGTTAACCCTCACAGCGAGTTCCGGGTCGCCCAAAGTATCCTCCTTCAAATCAGCAACTTATCTTAAGCGCTAGAGGGCGGGGGAACATCGCCGAAATCTGTTCCTCCGAGTGAAAGTAAAATATACTTGACATTTAGTAATGTTTAACTTACTTTTAGTACGTTTCAGATGACATCACGAAGGAGAGATCACATGGACCTTTCATATCAGGAAAAGAGCATCCTCGGTGCCTTGCTTGCGACCGTGGTCGTTTACGGCTACTACTTTGCGCGCGCCTTGCGCGACGTTCAGCCCGACTTCGGCGGCAGGAGCATCAGCCGACTGGTATTTACCGTGGTGGCTATAGTGGTGATTCAGGTGGTCTATCAGATTGTGCTGGCGCTCGAGTCAGGTGTCGAGCCGAAGGACGAACGCGACATCCTCATCGAGTTAAAAGCGTATCGCAACGGATACTTCCTGCTTGCGACCGGAGCGTTCATGGTGATCGCTTGCGTCATCGCAGGCGCTCTGGTGCGCGACGCCGCTCCCACTCGAATCATCGTCACGCCATTTCTCGTCGTCAACCTCATGCTGCTTTTCATGGTGCTGGCCGAACTGGCGAAGCTCACTACCCAATTGTTCTATTACCGGAAAGGCCTGTGATATGCACAGAGGGCAAATCCGCAACAACATTCGAAAGCTACGCTTCCAGTGCTCGGAGATGACGCAACAGCAACTGGCTGAAAAAGTCGGCGTCACCCGGCAGACTGTCATCGCGATCGAAGGCGATAAGTACTCGCCATCACTAGAGGTGGCCTTTAGAATCGCGTGCGCCTTCGGTGTCCCGCTTGAGGATGTCTTTCGATATGAGCCGCTGGACACAAGCCAGGCAGCGGACTGATGAACTCCAAACGCCGCGCCTCGCTCGCAGTTCGCTGCGGACAACTGTGGTTTGAGCGAGATTACCGCCAGGATGGACAACAGTTGCGCCCCGGGTCGCAGTTCGCTGCGGACCTTGTTGTTCTCGAAGTTTCGCCGGGATGGACAAGAGTTGTGCCGCAGCGCAGTTGGCTGAACCACTCGTCGCTTGTCCGGATCTCGCCAAACTTGGACAACGATCGCACCGCAGTCGCGGTTCGCTGCGAACCACTCGTCGCTTCGCGATATCTCGCGAGATGGACAAAGGTTGCGCCTCAGTCGCCTATTCCTCCGCAGGTCACCACTAAACCTGACGCAATGACGTCGCGGCCGGTCTATTTCAAAACAAGCGCTCATCGATTGCCGGTGCGAATGCTTGCAACTGATATAATCGTTCTGCTCGCGAAGCGAGTTCCCGCCCATAGCCGGAGAGGTGGCCGAGTGGCTGAAGGCGGCGGTTTGCTAAACCGTTATACGGTCAAAAGCTGTATCGGGGGTTCGAATCCCCCCCTCTCCGCCACGTAGTCTTAACTGCAGAGAACTGCTGCCGCATTGCCCGTGAAATACGCGAAAAAGGCCGGACTTTCGCGACATTTGCTATACGAACCGGACCAGAGAAAAGTGAGCGCGGGAACACGTCGCTCCCGATTCGCCGATTTTCTCCACCGACTACATTGGTAGTCCGGTTTCCAGAATCGCAAACGGCGAATGCTTCGCGATCACCAACCGAACACAATGCGAAAGCCAACTTGACTTGCTAGCTCCCGCGGCAAGGTGAAGACGGCGTGTACATAGCGAATGGCCAGTAGTTCCAGTTCCCGCGCCTTGAGCCGGCGCGGGCGGGCGTTGCCCTTGGCAGCGCGGACTTCATAAGCAGGCCTTTTGAGCGCACACAGCGGAGGTGAGAATCTGCGAACGCACAGCCGACTGGCTGGCTACGAAGACGTGAACGCTGCCGAGCGGCTGGCACAAGATCCGACCTTCCGGTTATCTACCGACCCGACACATACCGTATCATCTTCGCCTGGCTGGGATACTCTGCGATTAACTGATCGGGGTTTCCATGCTCATAGTCCGCTGAGTCGAAGCCCGGAGACATGGTTGTCCCCAGCAAGGCAAACTCGCCGCCGGGCGCGAGCCGGCTTCCCTGCCAAACCCCACCGCGAACCACCACTTGTGGCTGATGGCCGCTAGCGAGATCGCTTCCGAGCGTGATGATCCGCGAGCCTCCATCCTGCAGCAACTGCAACATGACTACCGGACTACCCAGGTAGAAGTGAAAGATCTCGGTGGTCGGCAGGCGATGCAGGGCGGAGAAGGTCTCGGGAGTGATCATGTAGTAGATCGCCGTACCGATGGAGCGCGAGCCGCGGATTCCCTCAGGCAGATATTCCGCCGAAACCAGCCAGCGGGAACGGTAGGTTTCACGAAAGAAGCCGCCCTCGACGGGTAGCGGCTCCAGCCGTAGCAATCGTTTTACTTCCTCAGCCGTCACGTTAAAAGCCCCTTCCTCAATACGCTATTATCGCCTTGGCGAAAGCTGCATCGCTTCCGCCGATGGCCAAGGCTGGGATTCAAAGCTGAACAGTTGCGACTCCAGCATCCACTGCAGATTGGCTTTCTGGTTTGCGGCGAGGAAGCTGCGGCAGCTCTTGGAGGGAGTCTCTGGCCGAGTTAAATCGGACGCGCATTCCTTGACCGGCGTAAAGGTCCGGGCATCACTCCACAGACTTGCGCCCGAGATGAACGCATGTTCCAGGCTCGTACGAACCATGGTTTTCAATTGCACGTAAGTTAGGTTTTGGTCGAGCGCGCCTCGCAGAAACTCCTGCGTCATGTCGGATCGCGATACGCCCTCGTCGTCCGTTGCCAGCGCCACCGGAACTCCCGCGCGCATATACTCACCGAGCGGATGCCGGTTGCCCTCGACGCCGAGAATGGTGGCATTGCTGGTCAGGCAGATCTCGATCATCACATTGCGCTGCGCCAGCTCATGCAGCAGTTGGTACGGCTGGTCTTCATACACGACATCCATGCCGTGTCCGATGCGCTCGGCCGCCGCGCAACACCATGTACTGATACCGCTCTGCGTGATCCTGCATCCCCGGTCAGGCTGGGTGGTCGAGCAGTTGGTTGTAAACGCGCTTCGAGGAGATCGGAGGGCTATCCGCATGTTTCCGTCCAGCACCTGAATTTACCCTCACATGAATCGGTCAGCGCCTCCAGAAGCTTCGATGGTGTGACCGGTGATGAACCCATTTCTATTGGAAGCGAGGAAAGCTGCAATCGCGGCAATCTCCTCCGGTTGCCCAAACCGGCCTACGGGCGTCATCTCCTGCCCAAGCAGTTTCACAATCGCCTCGTCGGACTGGCTCGCAAGTTCCGGGCGCTCCCTGCGCACAGCAGGAAGCATGTTGCTCGCCCAGTTGTCGGTCAGGACTGCGCCTACACCAATAGCATTCACCAGAATACCGTCGCTGGCGACCTCAAGTGCGATGCCACGTGTCAGATTGTTAATGGCTGCACTAAGTGCGTGCGAGACCATTAGCCGGTAGTTCGGATATATTCCACCAATTGAAGAAAGGTTAACGATACGCCCCCAATGGCGCTGGCGCATATGAGGAATGACGGCACGACAAAATCGACGCATGGCAGACAACTTCGTCGCGGTCATCTCTTCCCATTCCGCCTCAGAGGCAGCCATGATGCCGCCGGCACAAGCTCGTCCAGCGTTGTTGACCATGATATCGACTCTGCCGAAACGCTCCATGGCGGATGCAACCACGCGATCTGGTTCGCCAAGATTACTCACATCGGCTGCAAAGGGCAGCACCTCGACCCCGAATCGGTCGCCAATTTCCTGGGCCGTCACCCACAGCCGCTCGGCACCACGGGCAACAAGGACGAGATTCACGCCATTTTGGGCAAACTCCGTCGCAATGGCACGTCCGATCCCGGCACTCGCGCCGGTGACGATGGCGGTCTTGGCTGCAATGCCTAAGTCCATATCAGTTGGTCTCCATCTGGCTTTTGGCCTAAGTTAAGTGTTTGCTCAGCGGTATGCTTGACTACTGCTCGTGCTGCAAACGTGGTACAGATCACGGTGTGGTCAGCATGCTGGGAGAGGCGGTGCAGAGAGTACGCATTAGCGAGACCGACCACTCCTGCGGTCATAGCTCGCACGGGCCCGGTTTCGGCGAGGGGGAATGTAGTGAAACTCGATAAGATACACGTTCTGTCCTGAGCCGTGTTGAGCGGTCTTGAGAAGATCGATAACTCCGGCAAAACCCGACGCACGCGCCAGATCCGGAGTTATGTCGGGGAATCCTATAGGTGTGATCGAATCTATCTCGATCTCCCCCTCCTCCATGCGGTATCGTGCCCCTACTCTCACGTGAGGCCGCGACCAGATCCGAACACTGACGGTGATCTATCCACGACGGACACCTTCCCGAAGCCGCTTCGCGAACAGCATGGCACGAGCTTACACCCAGACCGCAGATCGTCTCACGTTGTTTTAGGTCTGGCGAAACTGTCATGCACCCTCGTCCCGCCTCAGCCGGAACCCCGCTTGCTCCTTCGGCGCCTCTTCACCAGGGTTGTCGAGGTCCGCAGCGCGCGCACTCCCTCCAACAGATCATCTGCGGTAATATGGTCGCCACCTGCCGCCTTCGAACGCGAATTGTCTGCTTAGGAATCACGGCTTGCGGAATTAAGCAGCCGTCGGCTTGCTTGCACTGCTGGTTTAGCGTTCCTAAGTGCTATTCTTCCCTCGTCATCTTCAAGCCGATGGACATCGTACTGAACGAGATTGAGGCCCGCGTGTTGGGGGCGCTGGTGGAGAAGGACATCACGACTCCGGACTATTATCCGTTGTCGCTGAACGCCTTGCTGAACGCCTGCAACCAGAGGAATAACCGCGACCCGGTCATGAATTTGGAGGAGGGCGCGGTTCGGGACGCGTTGAATGGGTTGCACGAACACTGTCTGGCGGGTCCGGTCAGCGGAGCCGACAGCCGTGTAACCAAGTACGAACACCGCCTGCAGGAGACCTTCAACTTCTCGCGTGGTGAAACGGCTGTCTTGTGCGTATTGCTGTTGCGCGGGCCTCAGACGCCGGGAGAGTTGCGCGGGCGGACGGAGCGCATGCACCGCTTTGAGGATCTGGATGCGGTGCAGTCCAGTCTGCAGAAACTGATGCAACGCGAGCCTCCTCTGGTCGTAGTGTTGCCCAGGCAGCCGGGTACAAAGGAATTCCGTTATGGGCATCTGCTTTCCGGCGAGATCGCGGCAGGGGAGCTGGCGTTGCCGAGAATGGTCTCGCCGTCGAGTGCTTCTGCAGACAATGAGCGTGTCAGCCGATTGGAAGAGGCGGTCGCTGCGTTGCAAAATGAGGTCGGTGAACTCAAACAGCAACTGGCGGAGTTCCGCCAGCAGTTTGAGTAAGGGTTGGGCGGTCACGAAACGTAGACCCATGGTTGCCGGTCACCGGCTCCGCCCCGCCGCACTTCTGCGCTCAGGTAAAAAAGGACAGGATAGACTCAAATAACGCCAGCGGCGCCAAGAACGTATCGAATATCCTTACGCAAGCGCGCATGGCAATCGATCACCCCATCTTCGATCCAGAGGCCAATCGGACGGTTCTACTCGATCATTTAGCCAAGCTCCAATAAAAAGGGGGATTCAATGTCGACTTATACGCTCACGTACAACACCAAGCTGACGGAAGATTTCATTCATTCGGATTCCATCCTGGCGTCGCCCACGGCAGCAACCCCGCTGGCCACGTTTGTGAACGCGAACGGACAAT
Organism: uncultured Acidobacteriaceae bacterium; assembly: GCA_963821995.1. Classification (GTDB taxonomy): domain Bacteria; phylum Acidobacteriota; class Terriglobia; order Terriglobales; family Acidobacteriaceae; genus Bog-257. Next base: position 1,078,670 of record CAWGFZ010000002.1, read on the forward strand.
CGGAGGCGCTCGTCATAAAAGACAGCGGTGAGCTGTGCCACCTCCAGCGTGAACCCCTCAGCAGCTCCGGCTGGAATATTTTCGGTATCGGGGCCGAAGCCCAGTCCGTCGCCGCCGCGAATAGCGGAACCGTCTGGATCACGGACATCGAAGAAAGCATCTGGCAGAGCAACGCCGGCCACTGGAACCTGGTCGGCAATGTACCAGGCGAAGGCGGTCTGTCCGGCATCTCGGTGGGCCGAGACGGGACCATCTACGCCGTGACGAACGAGAACGGCAACCTCCATCTGTTCACCTACGATTCCGCGAGCGGCAGCTTCCAGGATACGGGCGTGGTTCCGATTGATGGGGCCCCTGTAGGCAGCGCAGGTTCGCTGTGGTCGATCTCGAACCGGACGGTCATGGTAAGCACCGAGGCCGGTGTGTGGGAACCGATGACCGGCGCCTTCGACGCAGGCGATACCCCCACGTTTATCTCGGCCGGCATTGACGGGTCCGTCTTCGTGCTCTGCGCGGCTTCGGGAGCAATCTATTTCTTCGATACAGCTTCGCGGTCGTGGAACAAGGTCGCGCAGGCACCTCAAGGAGTTAGCGACTTCGAGGTGCTCAACCTTCAAACTTTGTACGTGGTGGTGCAGCAGGGAAGCACGCCTGAGATCCAAAGCTACTCAGGCGGATCATGGTCAACCGTTGCGGGCCCGCCTTATTCCGTGGCCGACATTTCGATCGGCAGCGACGGCTCTTTCTGGTGTCTTGATGCCAGCGGAACCGTGTGGCGCAATGACTCAGAGAATTGGGTCCGGCAGATGATCCCCACGGGTTTACCGGGCCTTACGACATCCAACACCGTCACAGAGGTCGTCACCGGGCTGCATTCGGACGGGAACCAATATGCATTCTATGTCATGGACGGAGACTTGTTCTGTTCCATGCTCGACCGCAGTAAATCCTGGGGCGGTGTTTGGACAGCGGGTACTCCAATATTCCAGGGTTGCTGCAACCTGGGGGTGACCTATCCGCCGTTTACGGATAATGCGCTTATGGTCTACGGCGTCACGACCACTGGGGATTTTCTTATGGTCCAACGTCAGGACGATGCATGGACCCCCCAACAATTTTCGGTTGCGGTGGAGGGTAGCAAGTCACCGTTCTCCCTTGCCGGAGCAAAGGTCCAGTATGCCGGTCTTAATGCACTAATGTGGAACCTTTGGTGTGTAGTGGACAACAGTCTCTACAACGCATTCAAAGTCGGAAACGGCCTGAAATCGCCGCCGACTGAACTCGTTCCAACTGCTCTGTCCACGCCACCCGCGACCATCATCTCCTTTGCACAGGTTCCCTCGGCTGTCATCGGCCTTTGTGCGGTGATCCTGGACACCTCCGGGCAGATCGTGTTCCTGACGGTAGACACAACCACCGGCACTAACGTAATCACTCCGCTGACAGGGCCCGGGACGCCGATCGGCAACGTGCTGAGCGCCGTAGCCATGATCTCGAATCAGTCTTCCAAGTACATCACCGAGGGGCGGATTTTCGCTCGCGATACGAACAACTCACTCTGGATCATTCGCTTTACGGCCGACTCACAGACAGAGCCTGGGACATTCACCTGGGGCCAGTGGCACCCTCTGGGGAACAACTGCGTGTTCCTGGCAAACGGGCCGGGGAATGTTCCCTCCACCGATTTGTTCATGCTGGACGACGGATACGAAGTGAATGTCCTCTCTGAGGACCTGACCAACGGTGTCTGGAACGACCTGGTTATGCTGAAGCCCGCAGGAACTAATTCGGATTGTGAATACGTGACACGCTATCTCACGGAACTGACCATCACGGACGAGAATTCTGTTCCCCAATCCAATTGTCCGGTTGGAGTTACGGCCGATGAGGCCGTCGGTATCTGGGTGGGGAACACGTTGTACAACGTCACCCCGAGCGCGCCCGTCCAACTGACGACGGATCGGACAGGCAAGATAACCTTTGGCTTCTTTGCCGCCGATATCCACACACCGACGTTCTCGTTTACCGCCGATGGCCTTTCATCCCCGCCCACAATCTGTCCCGCTCAGGCGGTGAACAACTATCTCGCAGGGCAATCGGGCGCGCTTCCAGATAAGCCGGATTTTGATGCTGCCGGAAACACTCTGCTGGGCGCGCAGATGCAGAACCAGCCGGAGTGGAGCGGCTCGCCCACACCTCTGGTGCAGGGTGCGAATAATCAGGCGAATGCGCCCGCTGCCGCCCAGGCGATTACCCAGATTTACACCATTCCCCTCAACCCGACCGGCACTTCGAGTCAATGGCAGGTGGCGCTGTCGCAGACGGGCGTGGGATCGACCGATTTCTGGGACGATTTGTGTTCCGTCGGTCGCGACATCGAACACGCGATCAAAACGGCCGCGCTCAAAGTGACCAAAGTGACGGTGGACGTTGCCAATAAGGTGGTCTCCTTCACGATGGAGCTCGCCAACGGCCTGAGCCAGGTCCTGCAACTGGTCCTCAACACCGCACGCGACGTTGCGAACGCCGTGGCCGCAGTCTTTCGCTACATCGAGCGGGCCATCGACGAGGTCATTGACTGGCTGAAGTCGCTCTTTAAGTGGCACGACGTCCTCAACACCAAGATGGTTCTCGAGACCGCCCTCAATGGTCTGATGAGCAAACTGGAAGAGAACTTCGACCCGAACTCTCCCGTATATGCGGGAACTCTTTTCAAGACGTATTTCAACGATTTGGTCGCTGAGATTCAAGACGCATTCCGCCAAGCAGAGTCGGTATTCTCGCCAACTCAAACCTTTTCCAGCATCACCAGCCCCGTTCAGTACCCTGCTGCGGCCCATCCTATGGGCAGCGACGCACTTCACCCGACTAATGTCTCAAATGCGCAATCATCAAACGGAACTCACACCAATTACGTACAAACGCACACGCTGAACTATGTGGGACAGGGCGGTACTTTTCCCCCGGCAGCCATGGGTGACGGAACATCAGGCGACAGTCTCCTGCAATCTCTATTCTCGAGCATTGAGGCGAATCTCAGCCAGGACCCGTACCGCACTGCTCAGATGCAGACTATCAGCAACCTGCAAAGTATCTTCTCTGACCCCAAGAACTTCGCTGATGTTGTCATCTTCGATGTTATCAACGCCATCGACAAAGCGGTAATGCTTCTTCTGGACCTGATCGAGAGTGTGGTGGAAGCGTTGATCTCGTTGACCGGTAATGCTCTTGCAGGTTTCCAGGCGCTTTTCAACAAGCCGATTGACATTCCTGTCATTAGCTGGATTTACTCGAAGATTTCCGATCATTCGCTGACTATGTTGGACCTCTTCTGTCTGACGATGGCTGTGCCGGCAACCCTGCTCTATAAGCTGACGTTTGGCCTTCCCGACGCCAATCCGCCGTTCACGGACGCCAGCGCACAGGCGATTGTCAGTCAGCTTAGCAATCCGGCGAGCTTCCCGTGGCCCGCCATTGCCAGCAATCAAACTCTTTCTGCGCGGTGCAAACTGCTGGGCGACTTCCCGTTTCCGGGAGCCCAGTTCCTCACGCCCGGAGTTTCAGTTTTCTATGCTCTTGCTGATGCCTTGTGCGACGTAACCGCGTACCAAAATTTGCAGATTACTCCCTATCCCGAGGCATTGCCTCCGGACCCCGTAGATAGTTTCCTAAGTCAGCTCAACATCATAACGTCGATGGCATCTCAATGGCTCACTGCAAACTACAACCTTTTCGACGGCCAATCGTCAACAGCGGAAAGGATGACACTCGCGAACTGGGGCTTGTCCTTTCTCCCGGTCGCCTCGTCTCTCGTCTTCACCATTGGTTCGGATCACAAGGCAATCGCGGAGTTCAACGCGCAATACGGAATATCATTGACCTGCGGGATCGGCCTGCTACTTCTGGCTATGGGCGTGGCAACGAGTTTGGTCCAGGTACTAGATTCTGAAAAAGCCTATGGCCCATTGGATTGGGCCCAGAACATAATTGCGCCGATTCCAACCACGCTCAAGCCCCTGATCACAGTCGAGGGCCAGCCCCAGGGTGTGATCGCCTGCGGCGTGCTTGTCGGCGCGGATTTAGTGTTCGATGGTGCAAACGGGGCACTCGAATTCTGTGAGGACTGGGTTTGAATGGTTAGGCCAAAACGCAAGGAGGATAGGACTCTTGTTGTACGCCTGGGGCCTGGCGACCTCACGCATGATGTTCTAACGCATTCTCGCGAGACGAAACCCAGAGTTCGAAGCCACCTTCCTCCGCCAGCAAGTCGTTATCGTCAGACAAGTAACTAGTCTCAGCGCCAAGAACATCGCATTTGGCCGCATTCCTCGCACTATCGCGGTGCGCACCTGTAGCGGAGAAAACCCGCAGCCGTCTTTTTCCAGCGCAAATTCATAAGGTTTCTCTGAACGCCAAAAGCCGAGTACAGGTCTGCGCGCTAGAGCGGTTCCAGAATTGCTGTACCCCGAGGTCGGGTAGAGCGGCGCTTCAGCGCCGCGTCGAGGGGGCTCTCTTCGTCAGGCTTTCCGCCCACTGCAGCGCAGTGGGCGGAAAGCCCAGACTTCGGGGTGCGGCTTGGACGCGGACCTGAAGGTCCGCTCTACCTGGATACACCAAATCTGGAACCGCGCTAACCTGCACCGGAGAGTTCGCGAATGGGACTCTTCGCCTGGGCACAGAGTCAGCGAACCATCGAGTTTGTTTCACCTCTGAACGGTACTAGTGGAGAGCCGGCCCCTGTCGATCGGCGACCGTCCGTTGATAATCTGTATGCTGACTGGCTGCGACAACGTTTTAAGATCCCCGCGCTGGTGCGGGGGAACCTGCCAAGCCCTGAAGCTCTTCGCACATTGCCAAGGATGTCGATACGCGCACCGACCTGTTCTCATTTGGAGCGGGGTGGTATGAGACCCACCGGCAAAGCCCGGCTGGCCGCCATCTCTGCCGATGGCCAGTACATCCTCGATGTCGAAGAGAACAACGACTAGCCCCTGTTACAATGTCCACCTCTGGAGGCAGTTTTGCCCGCAGACCCCCCTCGCGTGGTGATTGTTGGCGGCGGTTTCGGCGGACTTTATGCCACGCGCGCACTGGCCGGCGCTCCCGTGAGTATCACGCTCATTGACAGGCGCAACTACCATCTCTTTCGCCCCATGTTGTATCAAGTTGCCACGGGCTTACTCTCCGCCGACGAAATTGCCGGGCCGCTGCGCTCCATCCTCAGCCGCCAACGCAACGTCGAGGTGCTGCTGGACGAGGTCATGGGTGTCGATACGCAGGCGCGGCGAGTCCACCTGCCTCAGTATGATCTGCCGTACGACTTCCTCATCCTCGCCACCGGCATTCAATATAACTACTTTGGGCATGACGAGTGGCAGCAAATCGCTCCCGGCCTGGCGTCGCTGGAGGACGCTGACCAGATCCGCGGAAAGGTCCTGCTGGCTTTTGAGCGCGCGGAGGAACTTGCCGCCCTCGGTCACGCCGCGCCGGAGGCCATCCAGCAGTTGCTGACCTTCGTGCTGGTGGGCGCCGGAACGGTCGGAGTGGAAATGGCGAGCACCCTGGCGGAGATGTCGCGCATCGCTCTGGCGCGCGATTTCCGCCACATTGATCCGCGCGCGGCGCTAGTCCTGTTATATGAGGCGGAGTCGCGCGTGCTGCCTACTTATCCGGAAGCGCTTTCGGCCAAGGCACAGCGTCACTTGGAGGACCTTGGTGTCAAAGTCCACACCAGCACTCGGGTCACCGTGGTCGATGCCGAAGGCATCGTTGCAGGGGGCCAACGGATTTTCGCCAGCACGGTGCTCTGGAGCGCCGGCGTGCTGGCCTCGCCTGCGGGACGCTGGCTAGGCGCGGCCACGGACAAGTCCGGGAGAGTCATCGTTAATTCCGATTTGTCGATACCCGGTCACCCGGAAGTTTTTGCGATCGGTGATACTGCCCACGTTGTCGCCCAGTCGCGCAATCTGCTGGGCATCAAGGCAAAGGAACCAATGGCGATGCCCGGCGTCGCGCAGCCTGCAATTCAGGAAGGGCAATACGTCGCTCGACTTATTCGCCGCCGCGTGCTTGCCCTGAAACCGCCGCCACCTTTCTGGTATTGGGATAAGGGCGATCTCGCCATCGTCGGCCGTACTTACGCGGTCGCCGATCTGCGCTTTGTGCGCTTTGCCGGATTTCCTGCCTGGATGGTTTGGGCGGTCGTGCACATCTACTTTCTGATTGGCTTCGCTAACCGCTTCTTCGTGCTATTGCAGTGGAGTTTTGCATTCCTTACAAAGCGCCGGCAGGTTCGCATCTTCCCAACCCAGCGGGGGCGTGAATAGCCGTCATAACAATCAGGCCTCATCGACTACCTAAAGCATTTTCACAGTTGCTAAGGCGTGGAATGGAGCGGCGCGAAAAAGTTAGTGGGCTTCTTCGAGGCAATAATCTCCGCCAGGTCCGCCCGTTGTGCCTTTAACAGTTGGTCGCTGAAGCGTGCCCTAATACGAGGCGAGATTTCAACATAAATTTCCAGGCGAAAATTCTTGTCGCAATTTTGAACTGCCTTTGCTATAAAGGCGGGCACCTGCCGGGCCAGGGTTTTCTGAAAAAGCAAGATTAGCGTCTTGGCAGCAGTCGGAAGGCGAAATGTTCGTTTCCGAGTGCCAAACCCAGCTCTATTCCGGAAGCCGATCGAGGCGACCGACGGCCCCGCCACGCCAGCCTGTTTGCCACCTGCAAGCCTTCGATTCGCCTGGGGATCGGGTATCCGAATCCCGTTGGCACGATCTCTCTCTCTCTACCGACCTGAAAGGACGACTTATGAAGCCCTCGCTGACGCGCGGTACCCGCAAAGTGTTCGCTTTGGCGGCAGGATTGTCGTTTCTGCTGCTGATCTCCGCTCACTCCCTCGCAGGCCAGTCCACGGTTTCGACCGGTTCGATTCAGGGAACCGTGACCGATGCCTCCGGGGCCGCATTGCCTGGCGCTAAGGTAAGCATCACCGAAACCGCGACTGGTACAGTGCGGGACTTCGTAACCAACGGCAGCGGTTTCTACAGCTCCGGCAGCCTCATCCCGGGCAACTATAAGGTTCGGGTGGAAGCCAAAGGCTTCGAGTCGGCGGAAACGGTCGTACCTGCTCGAGTGGGAAATATTACGACTGCGAACTTGAAGTTGCGGATCGGCTCGGAAAATCAAACCGTCAATGTGGAAGCGACGGCCGTGGGAGTCAATACCGAACAGGCTTCCGTGCAAGGCGTGTTGACGGCGCAGCAGATCGATCAGCTTCCGGTGAATGGGCGGAATTTCCTCGATCTCGCGCAACTTGAGCCTGGGGTGCAAATTCAGGACGGCACGAACTTTGACCCGACCAAAGCCGGATACGAGTCAATCTCGTTCGGCGGACGCTTCGGACGCACGGCCCGCATCGACGTGGACGGCGTCGATATGTCAGATGAAACCGTAGGCACGACTACCGGCGGCCTTCCACAAAGCGCGATCCAGGAATTCCAGCTAACGCAATCGACTTTGGATCTGTCCAACGATCTCAGCACTTCCGGCGTGGTCAACGTTACGACGCGAAGTGGGACGAATCAGCTGCATGGTGAGGTGTTCGGATATTTTCGCAGCAGCGACCTGGGAGCGGCCCTGCCGCATCCTCCGGGATTGAACAGCAGCTTCCAGCGCAATCAATACGGCGGCCGCATCGGCGGCGCAATCATCAAGGACAAACTGTTCTTCTTCGCCGATAGCGAAAACACCGTCCAGCACCAGTTTTCACCGGTAGAGTACGGCGCTCCGTTCGCGCCATTCTCGGGCGGCTTCCAGTCTCCGTTTAAAGAAAATGACGCCATTGGACGCGTGGACTACAAGGGGCCGAAGGGCGCCAACATCTTCTACCGCTACAGCTATTCGCAGATCAAGGCCATCGCAACCTTCTTTCCCGATGTTTTACAGCCGTACGACAACAAGAACTACGTTCGCCAGTCGGTTGTGGGAGCAGACTTCACCACCGGCTCGTACAGTCACAGCCTGCGGTTCGGGTATATGAAGTTCCAGAACGAAATCACGGATGCGGCCATCGGCAGCGGCCTGCCGCTTTCGGATTTCCCGGGCAATGGCTTATACGTGAACATCTCCTCGATCAGCGGCGTGGGCCCTGCTACTGGCCCGAACTGGTTGGCGCCGCAGAGCACGCCGCAAAGCGACAAGCAGACCAAATACGATGGCTCGAAAACCATCGGCCGTCACATGATCCGCTATGGCGTTTCGTACAACCACATACAGGGCGGCGGGTTCGCCAGTTTCTACGGATTGGCGCCCGGAATCCTGTATGACCCCAGCGCTACCCCCATTGCAAATTTCTGTACGAACGGAGTTTGTGGAGCGGCCAACCCGCTGAATTACCCCGTCGCACAAGTCATTCTCGGAAACGGCCAGGGATATTCGACGGAGAAGCCTGCCTTTGGCTTTCCCGCCGGAGGACTAGGTCCTGACAACCGGCTCGGACTCTATGTGTCCGATACATGGCGCGTGCTGTCGAACTTTACGATCAATTACGGCCTGCGCTATGACCGGGACACGGGTCGAACCGACAGCGACCTGGCCGGCATCCCGCAACTGAACAACATTCTGCCCAATTACCCGAATCTAGGTGCGCCCATTCCTAATCCGAATCTGAACTTCGCACCGCAATTGGGCATAGCGTGGGACCCCTGGAACAACGGCAAAACCGCAATTCGCGCCGGCATCGGACTGTTCTTCGAGAACGTGATCTATAACAACGTGCTGTTTGACCGTCCATTACGCCTGGCGACGGGAGCGTTCCTGCAAAATCCGGTCGCTTGTAATGGCGGCGCACCAGTGGCACTGCCCGGTTACAGCCTGATCGCCACTCAGGCGATGTGCAGTGGGGCCATCGGTGACGAGGCTGCCGCGATTGCACAGTTGCAGCAGGCGTTCCAGGCACAGACACCATTCAATCCGAGTGCTCCGAACCCCGGATATGTCGTCACTGCGCTACAGCAAGGAGTCAACTTCGGCGGCACAGTTTCGGGTATGTTCGCTCCCAACTATCGCACGCCGCGCTCCGTGCAAATGAACGGTGGCATCCAGCGGGAACTCAAGCCGGGCTTGGTGCTCAGCGTGGATTACGTCCGCAATGTCGAGACGCAACTGCCGCTCAGCGTTGACCTGAACCACAGCGGAGACGTTAATTATTTCAACGCGCCAGCGGCCAACTGGGCGATCAACACCACGAACGCGAGCTTTGGTTGTCCGCCGGGGCCCGCGGGAGTGCCGTGCGCGATTGGCGCGGGAGCCACCATAGCCTCGTACGCGGCTAACGGACTGGACTCGCAGATCGATCTCGGTGGCACCTGTACCAGTAACGTGACTGGCGGTGCAACCAATCCTTATGGCTGCGCTTTCGGGGGGTTGAATCCAAAGGCCCCCAGGATGGAATTCCTGGTTCCCGCCGGACGTTCCCTGTATAACGCTCTGGACGTCAAGTTGACCCAGCAGATGCATAACGTCATGCCTGGCGTCCACGCGCTTAACCTGACGGCGTCCTACAGCCTGTCGCGATTCGATAACTGCGGCGGGCAGAATCCGTCGGTCGCGGCGAACTCGGACCAGGACTTCGTGATCGCCGCGGTCGACAATTCCGACCCGTGCCGCTTCTTCGGACCATCGCTGCTGGACCGCACGAGCCAGATATCGTTCGGCTTCGTGGCAGATGTGCCGAAGAGCTTCCGCCTCAGCGTGATCAGCCACTTCTATTCGCCGCTGTCCACGTCGCTGGTGGTTCCGTACGTCAATGGCGCTGTGGCCCCGGGCACAATTTTTCAGACTGACTTCACCGGCTCCGGTGTCGGCGAGGGTCTGATACCGGGAACGACGGTGGGATCGTTCGGCCGCAGTATCTCAGCCGGCGGCCTGAATGGCGTCGTCAACAACTACAACAGTACCGTGGCAAACAATCCAACTCCGGCCGGCGACGTGCTAGTCTCGAATGGCCTTTTCACCGCGACCGAATTGCAGCAATTGGGAGCGGTTGCGCCCTCGGTGGCTTTGGCGCCGCAGGGCGAGGTGGGTTTAGCCTGGCTGCGCGCCTTCGATCTGAAACTGAGCTGGATCGGCAAGATTCCGCTTAGGGACCACATCATCGAAGTCGAGCCCAGCGCGGGCATCTTCAACCTGTTCAACTTTTCCAACTTCGATCTGCCGCCGAATACCTTGAGCGGACTGCTCACCGGTACTCCCGGCTCGATCAATGGCACCGTTCCGTCGGAGCGTATTTCGAACCGCGTCGGCATCGGAACCGGCGTCTATGGACTAGGGGCTCCTCGCGTAGCCGAGTTCGGGTTGCGCATCGGCTTCTAGTCAACAAAGCCGCGGCGGTTGAGTTGCCCGACGCTCGGAGGGAAGGCCGCCCCTGGGGAGAGGATTGTTTGGGAGATCACTCCCTATCAGCGTTCACTAGCCGGGTTCGCAGCTGGCTGCTTCACAAAATCGAAGGTGCAAGCACGGCCTACGATGCCGAGGCCTGTATTTCTGGTCCCCGTCCCCTCTGTCTGCTTAAATTGGGCCTTGATGTCATAGCTATAGTCCTCACCTTGATGGGTGAATACCCCCCGGGCGTATTGCCGGGAGACGACCACGCCGTTGGCCGACAGTTTGGCACTGCCGTCGTCCTTGATCTTGCCTTCGATCAGCAGATAGCCGGGCTGCCCCGCTGTGCCACGCTCTCCTCGAAAATTGCTGTTCTGGATAACGCTGGCAAACTGCCAGGTGTAGCCTTCGGTGTTCCCTTTTGCAGGGCAGGTGAGCTTGGTGAGCCAGTTGCCATCGAAGCGCTCACCGGCAGCCGATTGGGCTATAGCATCGCCGCAGCCCAGCAACATCAGTACAGCCACAACAAAACTGAGTTTACCCATATGACCTCCGTCGATAGCAAGCGCCTGTGTGTAGAAGCAGATCCTCTGGCGCGGAACGTGCGAGAGTAGAAGGATCGAAGCAGATTCGTAGGTGCCACGAAAGTTCTGTGCAAGGTTGCCGTTGAAATTTCACATCTACAGTCTGCAGCGTGTCAGTGAGCCAGGGCACACCGGAGGGTGACTCGCTCAGCGCTACGTCGAACACAAGCAAACGGCTAACTTGTCCTTGCGATTTTGCTAACCCGGTGTACCATGCAATTCAGAGGCGTGGGTCCCCATGCCTTTCGAGAACTCGCTGCCAATGATCGCCGGGAATCTGCTTGAAAACAGCAGATCCCAAGCAGCCGTCTCTGCTTTGTGAGGTCAATACCATCGCTTCTCTATGCAAGAGAGACATTCCGGATAATGGAGGTGAGCAATCATGACAACCGGCACCGCTTTTGAGATGCAGACGTACCACAAGGTTGATGTGCGTTTAATTCCATTCCTTTTTCTCTGCTATATTCTTGCCTATCTCGACAGAGTAAATGTCGGCTTTGCAAAGCTGCAGATGCTTAAAGATTTGTCTTTAAGTGATGCAGCTTTCGCCACCGGGGCTGGTATCTTCTTTATAGGATATTTCTTTTTCGAAGTTCCGAGCAACGTGCTCCTGAAGAAGTTTGGGGCGCGCATGTGGATTGCCCGCATCATGATTTCCTGGGGCGTGATATCCGCTTGCATGATCTTTGTAAGAGGCGCATGGTCATTCTATACAATGCGCTTTCTTCTGGGCATAGCGGAAGCCGGTTTTTTCCCAGGGGTCATTTTCTATCTAACCTTGTGGTATCCCTCCCGACTCCGGGCAACGCGAACCGCGTGGTTCGTGGCCGCCATCGCGGTTTCCGGAGTAATCGGCAATCCAATATCCGGCTCGATCATGGATGTTCTCTCAGGCGCGATGAGATTAGCGGGATGGCAGTGGCTATTTTTAGCTGAAGGCATTCCCTCCATGATAGTTGGCATCTGGGTAGTCTATTACTTAAATAGCAGCATCGAGGAATCTACGTGGCTTACGCCTGAAGAAAAAGTAGTACTGGCCCAGAACCTCATAGCAGAAGATGAGCGTAAAACTGAGCATAAGCTGATTGATGCTTTCAAAAGCGGTAAAGTATGGGTGTTATGCGCGATCTATTTCACCTTGATGATTGGCTTGTACGGCATCGCTTTCTGGTTACCGACAATCGTGAAGGCGTTCGGCATAAAGGGCTATTTCAGAGTGGGCGTGATCACAGCCGTACCGTACGGTGTGGCCGTCATCGGCATGGTGATATTAAGCCATCATTCAGACAAAACGGGAGAGCGGCGATTGCACTATGTATGGAATGTTACCGCCGGAGCTATTGGTTTGGTTCTCAGCGGGGTGTTTGCCTCGAATCCTGTGCTGGCCATAATCTTCTTGTCGATAGGAACTCTGGGAGTGATTGGCTCCATGCCATTGTTCTGGCCGTTGCCGTCCGCATTTTTGGCCGGAACTGCCGCTGCAGCGGGTATTGGTATTGTGAACTCAGTGGGTAACTTGGGTGGCTACGTTGGGCCGAATATTCCAATATGGGCCAAACTCGTCTCGTCGGATCGGTCCGCTGCCCTGTATATCATTGCGGGAGTTTTGATGGTCGGGGCGTTGCTGATTTTTTTCTTTATACCAAAAACGCTTCGCGTCAGGGTGGGTTCTACTGAGGCTGTCGTTGCTGGCAGATGATAGCGCCTCATTTTGATCTGCCTTTATCTCCATCTTCCGGTTTTAAGGCTATCGACAAACTTCGTCCCGGAGACAGTAGGTCAAGGCGGGGTTTATATTCTTGTCTATGGGTTCCGAGCCCTGTCTCTCACTCATTGCCAGGTCAGATACTCACGATCGCGGAAGTAGCATTCGTGTGCTCCGCAAAAGCACAGCCTTGCTCGCAGTTGCCATCCGGGCCGCCGCTGAGCGCGCCGAGGTGGCACCTGCATGCCGCGAAGATAGCAGAAAAATGCCGATCCCGCACGACGCAAGATGTGTGTGTGATTGCAAGGTCGAAGCGAGAATCGTCTCGATACAGGCACCGACGAATAATCTTGCCCTCGACAGCCGCTGGGTTTACGGTCGAATCTCGTGATGGAAATGCCACTACGGTTCGTGGATGATGACTACACTCCCCGTCTCTGGGCGGAGCTATATCCCGTCCTCCGCAACATTAAGACCGATGACCTATTTAAGAAGATGCTGGCGTATAAGGAAAAGCCAGTTGGAAGCTGGAGAGCAGATGACTGGGGCCTGCTGGATGCGCTCGACAAGATGCTCACGCTCAGAGCCAGCTCCCGCCATCACGCGTTGAAAAGTGATTCACCCGGCGTTCGGGATGCGGCGTTCTGGGCGAAGGTGGACAAGGAGTTGGAGTTTTATTATGCGGCCGAGTACCCCGGCAAGGAACTGGAAGACGAATAACCTCTAACGCTGATCAGCACGTGCATCGTAGCCATCATCATCTTCTGACAACCAGACCCGTACCCGCGATCACCGGTGGAACGCGGGACGTAGCGGTCAGGGTAGGCGAAGACCCGATCTGTGCGGCGTAACTGCGCACTAAAGATATCGCAGGAACGCATCCTGCGAGTTGTTGAAGCCGGGGAAAACAAATTTCAAGTTGTTGTTGCCGAGGTGACGGGAGACAGCCTCGCCGAGCACGAACATCACATTGGCATGACCGTGGTCGGTTCCACGATTGCCATTCTCGCGCGCAGTGCGTCCGAACTCCGACATCGTCACCACCACGGTGTCTTCAGCAAGTGGGCCAAGGTCGGTCCAAAACGCGGCGATGGACTGCGAGAAGTCGCGAAGCACGTTGGCGAGCTGGCCTTCCGGATTGGGCGGAAACTCGAGCAGCATTTCGCGGCTGCTCATGTGCAGCGTACGGTAGTTCGTGAGCCGCGCCTGCATCGCGCTGTCGTCAATGTTTTCAGGATGCAGCTCCAGCTCAATCCACTTGTCAACTCCCGTCGCAGCTACGGCTTGGACGTCGCCCGGACGCGGGCCAAACGTCAGGCGATCGAGCGCATGTAGTGCACCCTTTTGCTCGTCCATGGCGTTGGAATTTTTGTGCTTTTTTGCTGGACAGAGGTCCGCCGTTCCGAGAATTACAAGAAGCAGTACGGCGAGCAGGCGCCACGATCCGTGATTCATCTTGCTGCGATGGCCGCGCCGCCGTTGGCCCATGAACACGTCTCCGGTCGTTTGTCTTGAAACCGGATAATCGGGAAAAGTTGCAGGAAGCAGGAGAAACAGGGTCGCGCATCACAGTCCGCCCAACGCCTCTGGGATATAATTTCCGCCAACTTTCACCACCCAGGCGGTCTTTATGCTCTCCGCACTTACTCCTCTAGAGTTTCTTTCCCGCAATGCTATTGCATACTGCGACTGCACGGCCGTCGTCGACGGCGAGCGGCGCTTCACCTACCGCGAGATGCAGCGTCGTGTGCACTCGTTCGGCGCCGCTTTGCAGCAGGCCGGTATTGCACCAACAGACCGGGTTGCCGTGCTGGCGCGCAACGGAGTGCAGCCGCTGGAAGCGCACTTCGCAGTCCCGCTCATCGGCGCGGTGCTGGTGCCGCTCAACATCCGTCTGCAAGCGGGCGAACTGGCCACCATCCTGAACCACAGCGGCGCCAGAATCCTGCTGGGCGATCCCGATCTGCTCGCACCGCTGTTGGAGCGTCAGGCGGAAATTCCGCAAGTGGCGCGCATTGTTTCTGATTACGAGAATTTTCTTGGCGAAGGCAGCAAGCCCGTCGTGCCGCACGCGCCGGATGAGCTGGACGTGATTTCCATCAACTACACCAGCGGCACCACCGGTGTGCCCAAAGGCGTGATGTACACCCATCGCGGCGCATACCTCAACGCTATCGGAGAAGTGGTGGAACACGGACTGTCGTACCGCTCGGTTTACCTGTGGACGCTGCCCATGTTCCACTGCGACGGCTGGTGCTTCCCCTGGGCGATCACGGCGGTGGGAGCGCGGCACATCTGTCTGTCCGAAGTGAACGCCGAACGTGCCGTGAAGTTAATCCAGGACGAGGGCGTCACTCATCTCTGCGGTGCGCCCGTGGTGGTGCGGACGCTGAGTGAGTACTGCTCGCAGCACGGCATCCATTTTCGCCCTGAAATCAAGATGGTGATCGCAGCCGCGCCTCCGCCACCGGCTGTGATCCGGGCGGCGGAAGAGGTTGGTATCCATTTGACGCACGTCTATGGGCTCACGGAAACTTACGGGCCGCACTCGGTATGTGCCTGGCACACGGACTGGGATGATCACCCGCTGGAAAAGCGTGCGTTGCTCAAGTCGCGGCAGGGCGTGCCTTATGTGGTCTTTGGAACTGACATGCGAGTGGTTGATGAAGACATGCATGACGTGCCCGCTGACGCACTGCACGTGGGAGAGGTGGTGATGCGCGGCAACAACGTAATGCTTGGCTATTACCGCGAGCCCGAGGCCACCGCGACCGCATTTCGCGGCGGCTGGTTTCACTCCGGAGATCTGGCGGTGATGCACCCCGATGGTTACATCGAGGTGCGCGACCGTGCCAAGGACATCATCATCTCTGGTGGCGAGAATATTTCCTCGCTTGAGGTGGAGCGCGTGTTGTACGAGCATCCGGCCGTGCTGGAGGCAGCGATTGTTGCCCGGCACGATGAAAAATGGGGCGAAGTCCCGCATGCCTACGTGCTGCTCAAGGAAGATGCCTTCGTCAGCGAGCAGGAGCTGATCGAATTCTGCCGCGAGCGCCTGGCACACTTCAAATGCCCGAAGGCGGTACACTTTGGTGCGTTGCCCAAAACATCGACCGGCAAGATCCGCAAGAACGTGCTGCGCCAGCAAGCGCGGCCAGCAGGAGAAGGAGCTTCGTGATGCCGGAATCGCGAACCGCTACAGTTGCCAAATACCAGAGCATCCTGTTCGACACCGAAGGACAGATTGCGATTGTGACGCTCAACCGGCCGCAGCGGCGCAATGCGTCTGTCGCTGGAGTTGATGACGGAGCTGATTGAGTGCCTGAACGAAATTGGCCGCGATCGCAGCCTGCGCGTGGTGCTGTTGCGGGCCGCGGGCAAAGTCTTTTCCTCCGGTCACGATTTGAGCGAGATGGTGGGACGCGACATCAATGAGTATCGCCAGGTGTTCGATGTCTGCACCGAGCTGATGACGCGCGTGCAATCGATTCCGCAGCCGGTGATCGCGGAGGTGCAGGGCATTGCGACCGCGGCCGGATGCCAATTGGTGGCGACCTGCGATTTGGCGGTGGCCTCCGATCAGGCGGCGTTTGCCACTCCAGGCGTAAAGATTGGACTCTTCTGCACCACGCCGATGGTTGCCCTCAGCCGCGCGGTCGGACGCAAACGGGCGCTGCAGATGCTGCTGACCGGCGAGATGATCGACGCGGTGACGGCGGCGGAATGGGGACTGATCAACATGGTCGTTCCTGCCGCGGAACTGGCGGAGCAGAGCCGCAAGCTGGCCGCGCGCATTGCCGAAGCTAGTTCGCTGACGGTCGCGCTGGGCAAACAGGCGTTCTATACGCAGATCGATCTCGACCAGCCGAAAGCCTATGCCTATGCCAAAGAAGTGATGAGCATGAATTCGCTCGCCGCCGACGCGCAGGAAGGAATCTCGGCATTTCTGGAGAAGCGGCGTGCGTGCTGGACGGGAAAGTAGAACACCGCTCAGTGCCCTCGCGAAACTCAACAACCCTGATTTCGATCCACCTATCTGGTCAGAAACACATCCTTGCGGGGGAACTTGTTGAATACTGACGCATCCTGAGAAAAGTTGGTCGCGAGGACATCGGTCGGGTTGCCGGCGATCCACTGCGACAAATCAATGGTCTGGTAGTGACCGTTGTTAAAGACGATGAGGATGCGTGCTTTGTCGCTTCCTATGTTCTCGATCGAGTGTCCAAAGCCCTGCGGGATGTAACCAACGTCGCCATGGCGCAGCTTTTCTTCGCGCCAGCGCCCTTGCGAGCCGAACAGGGTCACGTTGAATTGACCGCTCAAAATGTACTGCCACTCGGCGGCGTTGGGATGCCAGTGCAGTTCACGCAGAGCTCCGGCCTCCATCTCCAGCACGACGCCCGTCATGGTTGTGGAAATAGGAAATTGAGATCCGTCCACTCGCCACTCCAAACCACCACTGAATGTCGCAAAGGGCTTCTGGGAAAGCAGGCTGTACTTATGAGTGAGTGGAGGTTTTTTCCAGCCTTGCAACGGCGGAGCAGCAACGGGAGGCGGAATCTTACCCTTGGCGAAATAAACTTCTTTCTTCGGAAAGCTATCGAAGGTTGAGGCGGGCAGGCCGAAGTTTTTGGCAAGTAGTTCCTTCGGAGCATGGCCAATCCAATCTGAGATGCTGAAGGTACCGAACTCAGAGAAGTAGCCATTATCGAAGACCAGGATGAAGCGGCACGGCTTATCGCCCAATGTCTCGATGACATGGCCATGACCGCGCGGAAAATACCAGATGTCGCCCGGCGCGAAATCATTAGTTTCGGCGCAGCCTTGCGGATCGATGACGGTGGTGCGCACCGCACCCTCGGTTACAAAGGCCCACTCCGCAGCGGTAGCGTGCCAGTGCAGCTCGCGCATCACGCCCGGCTCCATGCGCATGGAGACCCCAGCAATAGCTTTCGAGATCGGCAACTGCTCTACGGTGGCTTCCTTGCCGTAGCTGCCCTCCAGCACACGTCCTTCTGATTTCTCTAATGCGAACTTGAAGGTTGGAAGCTCCTTGCCTGAGGTCACGGGATCCGGAACATTGTTCTGGAAGCTGTTGTGACCGCCTTCGGAACTGATGGGAAACGACTGGGAAAACACGGGTCTCCTGTCTGGCTCTCACGGCCCCGGCTAACTTCACCCCGCCGCTTTGCGGCTGGTTTATTGCAGACTATCCCAGCACAAAATTGATAACGGTAGTTTCGTAACCGCCTGTCACCTGCGAGATGTCGTCACTTGGCTGCTACGGGCTCCGCCTCGAGCTGATGCCGAACGGGTTGCAGCCGCTCCTTTTCGACCACGAAATTGCCCAGGAACAGCATGTCCATCTCGCTGCGCGAGAAAGTGCTGAAGGCGTTGGCGGGAGTGTTGACGATGGGCTCACCCTTCAGATTGAACGAGGTGTTGAGTACCGCGGGAACGCCGGTCGCCTGCGCGAAACGATCGATCAACGCGTGATAGCGCGGGCTGGCATCCTTGAAAACGGTCTGCAGACGGCCAGTGCCGTCAACGTGGGTGATGGCAGGCAGCACGCTGTGCTTGGAATTGCGAACCGGCACGACGTACAGCATGTAACGCGCGGGATAATGCTCCATCGCGTTGGGCAGCTCGAAGAATTCTTCCGTGCGCTCGGCCAGAACCGAGGGCGCGAACGGGCGATATGGCTCGCGGAATTTGATCTTGGTGTTGACGATGTCCTTCATGCGCGGATTGCGCGCGTCGGCGATGATGCTGCGGTTACCCAGTGCGCGCGGTCCCCACTCGAAGCGGCCCTGGAACCAGCCGATCACATTGCCCTGCTGCAAGCCTTCGACGGCCAAATCCAGCAGCTTGTCATCGTCGCCGACAAGCTGATAAGGAATGCCGTTCTCCCTCAGGAACTGCTGAATCTCCGCATCGGAGTAGCCCTTGCCCCAATAAGCGTGATCCATGCGGAAACGGCGCTTGTTGCCGAGCAACATGTTGTCGGCCCAAAGAGCTGCGCCCAGTGCGCCGCCGCCGTCTCCGGCCGAAGGCTGAATGAAGATATCCTCAAACGGCGTCTCGCGCAGGATGCGATGATTGGCGACGCTGTTCAGGCCGACGCCGCCGGCGATGCACAGGTTCTTCAAGCCAGTCTCTTTGTAGAGCTGGCGCGCCATCGAGATCAGCACTTCTTCCGTCACCTGCTGGATGCTGGCAGCGATGTCGGCATAGTGCTGGTTCAGCTTGCAGAGCTCGTGGAAGTTCGAGGGCGCTTCGCCGAAGTATTCCGGGAATCCGGAGTCTTCCGTGAAGAACAACGTCTTGGGCGGGCGTGGCTCGCCAAACAGTTCTTCGAATTTCCGGTTGAAGGTGCGCTCGGTGGAATGCTGGAAGCAGAAATAATCCATGTCGAGCGAAAACGACCCGTCGGACTCCTGGCGGATGATCTTCCAGACTTTCTCGACGTAGCGCGGCTGCCCGTAGGGCGCCATGCCCATCACTTTGTACTCGCCTTCGTTCACCTCGAATCCGAGAAACGCGGTGAATGCCGAGTACAGCAGTCCCAGCGAATGCGGAAACATCATCTGCTTGCGGATGTCGATTTGGTTGCCGCGCCCGACGCCCCACGTTCCCGTCACCCACTCGCCCACGCCATCGACGGTGAGGATCGCGGCTTCCTCAAACGGCGAGCACAAGAACGCACTGGCAGCGTGCGACATGTGGTGCTCGCTGTAGAGCACTTTGTCAATTGGAATGCCCAGCTCGTTGGTGATCTTGGAGCCGACCCACAGCTTGTCGATCATCCAGGTGATCATCGACTCGCGAAAAACTTTGTACGACTGCGGGTAAGTCTGCAGCACGCTCATCAGGATGCGGTCGAACTTGCGGAACGGCTTTTCGTAAAAGACAACGTAGTCCAGATCGCCGGCCTGGATTCCGGCGCTCTCCAGGCAAAACTTAATGGCATGATGGGGGAAGCCGAAGTCGTGCTTGATGCGGCTGAAGCGCTCCTCTTCGGCGGCGGCAATGAGCATGCCGTCCTGCAAGAGTGCGGCTGCGGCGTCGTGGTAGTAACAGGAAATTCCCAGAATGTTCATGTCAGCCCTGGCGTCGCGCCTCTTCCAGCGTGTTGGGGGCAGCCGGATGGTCGAACCACTTCTCGGGGCGCTTCTTCATGTGGAGGGAGTCGGAAAAAACGCGGACGATCAGCCCGAATGGCAAGATCAGCAGCGAATAAATGAGGGTGAGCAGGATGCGGGCCTGGAAGTTGCCGATGGCATGGCCGAGTTTCTTCCAGCCGGCGGACAGCGTCGCCCTAGTCGAAGCGGGCAGGCAAAACCAGACCGCAACGGCGAGGGCCACGCCGGCCAGGATGGTCCGCCAATGTAGCCTTATGAAATGAATCAACATCGTACGTTTTCCCCTAGAAGAACGAGTAGATAAACGGCGCAATTGCCGTGCTCTGGGCCAGGATCAGCAACACCGCAAACACCGCCAGCGTGATCAGGATCGGCGTCAACCACCAGCGTTTATTGCCCCAGAAATACGAAAACAGTTGTCCAGCCGTGCTGAAGCGGTGCCCCGTCGTCCTGAACATACCCATCTCGCTCTCCCCAAAAGTCGAAGTCTGCGCGCAAACCAAGGGGGTCAGAAACTGCGCGAAAGACCGTGCCTGATTGTACCGCAGATGTCGCGGTTGCTCGGCAAGTACGAACTGCAGAACGCGTTGCCAACTGCCCTATAATGAAACGTTCGTCCCCTCCGTCCTCATCGAGCTAGTAAGGGGTGTTGATGGCCACAACTGAATTTGCTGTACACGGCGCCGACCAGGGCGCCGCGCGTGAGCCTGTCGTCAACGACTTCAGCATCCAGGTCGCAACCGTAAACGGATCGGGCTCGCAGAGCGCCAACACCGTGCTGCTGCGCACCATTTTCCAGATGGGCGTGCCCGTCTCCGGCAAGAACATGTTTCCCTCGAATATTGCCGGCTTGCCGACCTGGTACACCATCCGCGCCAGCAAGAAGGGCTACATCGCGCGCAAGAAGGAAATCGATTTTCTGGTGGCGATGAATCCCGAGACCGCGCGTGAAGACGTGATGTCGCTGGCGCCGGGCGCGGTCGCGCTCTACGACGAGCCGCTGAAGCTGAACGAACTGCGCTCCGACCTGACGTTCTACGCGGTGCCGTACGACAAGATCACCGCCGCAGTCTGTCCCGAATCGAAGCTGCGCAAGCTGGTCAAGAACATGGTGTACGTCGGGGTGGTGGCGAAGCTGCTGAACCTCGACATGGCGGAAGTTGAGAAGGCGGTGCGCAAGCAGTTCGCGAAAAAGGTGAAGGCCGCTGAGCTGAACTGGAATGCCGCCAAGGCCGGTTACGATTACGCTGCGGCCTCGCTCACCAAGGCCGACCCGTTCACGGTCGAGCGGATGAACGAGACCGGCGGCATGATCATCATCGATGGCAACTCCGCGGCGGCAATGGGCGCGATGTTTGCCGGAGTCACAGTGGTGACGTGGTATCCGATCACGCCGTCGTCATCGCTGGTCGAAAGCCTGATCGACTACATGAAGGAATATCGCATTGGCCCCGACGGCAAAGCGACGTTTGCCATCGTGCAGGCTGAGGACGAGCTGGCCGCTATCGGCATGGTGCTGGGCGCGGGATGGGCGGGTGCGCGATCGATGACCGCGACGGCCGGCCCGGGCATTTCGCTGATGGCGGAGTTTGCCGGGCTCGGTTATTACGTCGAGATTCCGGGCGTGATCTGGGACATTCAGCGCGTTGGGCCGTCAACTGGATTGCCAACCCGCACCGCACAAGGCGACATATCGTTTGTCGCCCGGCTCTCCCATGGCGACACGAAGCATCCGATGCTGATCCCGTGCAGTCCGGCCGAATGCTTCGCGATGGCGAGCGACGCGTTCGATATGGCCGAGCAACTGCAGACGCCGGTCTTCGTCATGTCCGACCTCGATCTCGGGATGAACAACTGGATGTCGGAGCCGTTCCAGTATCCCGAAAAGCCGCAGAATCGAGGCAAGGTGCTGACGGCCGAAGATCTCGATCGCCTTGGGGGATTTGCGCGATATAAGGACGTGGATGGCGATGGGATCGGCTATCGCACGCTACCGGGTACGGACCATCCGGGAGCGGCGTGGTTCGCGCGCGGCAGCGGTCACAACGAGAAGTCGCAATACAGCGAGCGGCCGGACGATTACGCCAACAACATGGATCGGCTGGCGAAAAAGTTCGAGACCGCGCGAACGCTCGTTCCCCGGCCGGAGATCGTCCGCAATGCTGGCAACGAGGTTGGCATCATCGCCTACGGAACTTCGCATCATGCGCTGGTGGAAACGCTGGATCAGTTAGAGACGGAATATGGCGTACAGGCCGATTACCTGCGCCTGCGTGCGTATCCATTCACGCGGGAGACGCATGAGTTCATCGCCAGCCACAAACGGGTGTACGTTGTGGATCAGAATCGCGACGCTCAGATGCTGGAATTGCTGAAGCTGGATATCGCCGTTCCGGACATCGGCAAGCTGCGCAGCGTTCGCCATTACAACGGGCTGCCCATCGACGCGCGCTCGGTTACCGACGAAATCATTTCGCAGGAGGGCAAGTAATGCCGGCCACGGTTACGCCGCAACCCCAACCGAAGACCAATCGCATCGGACTGACCGTGTTGGACTATCGCGGCGGCAAGACCACGCTCTGCGCCGGCTGCGGCCACAACGCGATTTCCGAGCGCATCATCGACGCGTTTTACGAGATGGGCATACAGCCGGAGCGCGTCATCAAGGTGTCCGGCATCGGCTGCTCGTCGAAGAGCCCGGCGTATTTCATGGGGCGCTCGCACAGCTTCAACGCGGTGCACGGGCGCATGCCCTGCGGTAGCGACGGGCGCGGTTCTGGCGAATTCGAAGATTGTCGCCCTCGGCGTGAGCGGCGACGGCGATACCGCTTCCATCGGCATCGGGCAGTTCGTTCACCTGATGCGGCGCAATCTGCCGATGATTTACATCATCGAGGACAACGGCGTTTACGGGCTGACCAAAGGCCAGTTTTCGGCGACCGCAGACCTGGGATCGAAGCTGAAGACCGGCGTCATCAACGATCTGCCGCCGATCGACACCTGCGCGCTGGCGATCATGCTGGGCGCGACCTTCGTCGGGCGCTCATTTTCCGGCGACAAGAGGCAACTGCATACCATGCTGAAGGCGGCGCTGGCACACCGCGGAACGGTGATGCTGGACGTGATCTCGCCCTGCACCACCTTCAACGATCACGAAGGCTCGACCAAGTCGTACAAGTTCGTGAAAGATCACGAAGAGCCGCTGCACGATGTCGATTTCGTTCCGTTTTTCGAAGAGATTGAGGTGGACTACGACGGGGGCACCACAATCAACGTCACCATGCACGACGGATCATTTTTGCGCCTGCGCAAGCTGGAAGACGATTACGATCCGACGGACAAGGTTAGAGCGATGACACGCTTGATCGAATCGCATGATGCCGAGGAAGTGCTGACCGGCGTGCTGTATCTGAACACCACCGCTCCGAACTTCCTTGACATGATCAACATGACCGATCAGCCGCTGGGCACATTGCCGCAGAGCGTCACGCGGCCCTCGCGCGAGGCGCTGGAGGAGTGCATGGAGGCGTTGCGGTAAAGAAGCCGTCAGCTATCAGCTATCAGCTGTCAGTTACAGCCTAACGACTCCTCATCGATCGCACAGTCTTGATTGCTCCGCACGATGGCGTGTAACCTGAAACCCGCAATCAGCCAAAATCCGAACAGAAGGAAATATTGAAAACTGGCGCGGTGAAGTCGTATCAGAGCAATTCTCCCCCTAAACAGAACAATATTCCGACGCGCCGCCCGGGCGCCGTCCTACTGCTATCCTTTTCCATCGTCGTTTGCGTGATTCTTTTCTTGCTGCTTGATGCGGCGTACAGCGCTTTCGTTCTGCGAGCGCGCCCAGCCATTAGCGCGGCGGGCACGTGTTTCAAGGCCGATGTGGTGCGGCATCACTCGCTGCAAGCGAATTGCACGTGTGAGCGGCACTGGGGCAGGAACTCGTATCGTTTCGCCACCAACAGCCTCGGCTTTCGCGACGAGAACATCCGTCAGGTTCCGCTTACGAGCGAGGAGCCGCGAATTCTTCTGCTCGGCGATTCCTACACCGAAGGCATGAGCGCGTGGCCGGACACGTACGTCGGGCAGATCACGGCAAAGTTTCCGCAATACGAATTTCTGAACGGCGGCATCGAGAGCTACGCTCCGTCCAACTACCTCAACGTCGCGCGGCAAGTGATCGCCAAGGGCGTGAAGTTCGACGAGGCGATCGTCTTCATCGATATCTCCGACGCGCAGGATGAAGCCGCGTTCTATCAGGACAAGAGCCCGACAGGGGCGGTTGAAGGTCCGGCACAAATCGTTCACAACGGCGGCTTGTATACCACATTGCGGGAGTTCATCATCGATCACCTGCTCATCACGAATGGGATGGTTGACTTGCTTGAGAGACAAATGGTCAAACACGGCCATTACTACCTCAATGTGGGACATGGACAATTGTTCGATCTGCCGCGCTCCGCATGGACCTACCGTGCCGTTTCCGATACTGAGCCATATGAAATTGGCTACGCGCCGCTTGGCCTCGAAGCCGGCCTGCGCAAAGAAGAATCGAAGATGACGGCGTTGTGGAAGGAACTGCGGGAGCGGGACATTCCCGTCAGCGTGGTGGTTTATCCTTGGCCGGCACAGGTCGCGCATGACAGCGTCGATTCACGGCAGGTGACCATGTGGCGCGATTGGTGCGCAGGCAAGTGCGCTCGATTCATTACCGTGTTTCCGGAGTTTCTTGCGGTGAAGGAGGCATGTCCTGCGAATCAGGCCGGTTGCTGGTACATGAAGGATTTCATCTTCGGCGACGAGCATTATTCACGCGCAGGCAACGCCATCGTCGCAGACGCCGTGGCGAAGAGCCTCGAATCCGCGCTGCCAACGAAAGTCGAATAGCGACGTCGCTTGGAGACTGTTTCGCGGGCCGGTGCCGCCGCGACCTGTGCCGTCCCTGAAGCTCCGATGATTTTCCAGTTTACCCAGGGATTCCTAACCGGGCGATATGCCCGCTGGCGCTTCCACCCGGAAGTATTGCGCCATATTGCGGAACTTGTTATAACGCGCATCCAGCAGCGCGTTCTTGGGCAGCTTCTCCAACTCAGCCAGATGCTTCTCCAGCGCGTCGGCCAGGGCATTGGCTGCGGCGTCGTAGTCGTGGTGCGCGCCGCCGGGCGGTTCGGGGATGACTTCGTCGCAGATGCCGAGTTCCAGAATGTCTTTGGCGGTGATGCGCAGCGCCTCGGCTGCCGCCGCTTTCTTATTGGAATCGCGCCACATGATGGAGGCGCAGCCTTCGGGCGAAATCACCGAATACATGCTGTTCTCCAGCATCAGCACGCGATCGGCAACGGCAATGGCCAGCGCGCCGCCGCTGCCGCCTTCGCCGGTGATGACCGCAATAAACGGCACTTGCAGCCGCGCCATCTCGCGCAGGTTGCGGGCGATGGCCTCGGCTTGTCCGCGCTCCTCCGCGCCGAGTCCGGGATAGGCGCCGACAACGTCGATGAGCGAGATGACCGGCCTTCCCCACTTCTCGGCAAACTTCATGGCGCGCAGCGCCTTGCGATAGCCTTCGGGATTGGGCTGGCCGAAGTTGCGATGCACGCGCTGTTTGGTGTCGCGACCCTTCTGGGTTCCCAGCACCAGCACTTCGCGTCCGCGAAATCGGGCCATACCGCAGATCAACGCAGCATCGTCGCGGAAGGCGCGGTCGCCGTGTATTTCGCTGAAATCGGGGAAGATGCGCGCGATGTAATCCAGCGGATAAGGACGGTTGGGATGGCGCGCCAACTCGGTGCGCTCCCAGGGCGTGAGCTGGCCGGACATATGGCGCTTGAGCGATTCCACTCGTTGGCGCAGCGCCTGCAGTTGGTTTTGCGCCTCCTGATTGTCGCCGGCAGCGCTCTGCAACTGCTGGATCTGCTCCTCGATCCGCTGCAGTTCTTCTTGTGCTTTGGAAGCAGCTTGCATTGGGGAATCGTTTCGCTGAGTTGCCGCCGAATACACCGCCTCAGTAGCGCCAATCCAGAAGGTGAGCGCGGACAGCATTCCGGATTGCGACAGCTCGGTTTCGTCGGACACGATGAATTCAGCTGTCAGCTCTCAGCCGTCAGTTAAGGAGAGCCTGAATAAGTCGGCGTTGATTTTGCGGGGCTAAAGCCCCTGATTAATATCGACGGCTTAGACGCTGGCCTGAAGGCCAGCTCTACCACCGAAGGCGCTTGTTCCGCGGCCTGCTCAATCGAGCACGCGGACGCTGCCGCGCCCGCACAGTTCTTCGACCCGGCTGATGAACGCGCGGTCTGGCAGAACATTATAGCCTTCCGCCTCCATTACCACTGTGAAGTCAGCTTTGCGTTCCAGGTCGAAGAGCACCCGCGCCTCGCCTTTGCGTTCGCGGCACAGGCTCTGCAGCCCGTCGATGGTGGCCGGCGATGCGGCTTCCAGCGTGACTTTGATGCGCAGGTGAGTCGGCAGCTTCGGCTGCGCTTCTTCCAGCGGCGTGATGTCGCCGATCATGAGCTTGGGATTGGAGCCTTCTTCCACGCGCACGCCGCCTTTGATCAGGACCGGCACGGTGAGCTTCAGCCGTTCCGAGAGACGACGGTACGGTTCGGCGAAGCAGAGCACATCGACCGACCCGTTCATGTCTTCCAGTTGGCCCTGCGCGTAGAGGTCGCCCTTCTTGGATTTGGCGACGCGGATTGCTTTCAGCATGCCGCCGATCAGGACCTCGTCTTTGCCAGTGGAGGACTTCAACTCGCAGATTTCTGTGGTGGTCAGGGCGTGGAAATCGAGCAGCTTGTCCTGATACTTTTCCAGCGGATGCCCAGTGATGAAGAAGCCGAGAATCTCCTTCTCGAAAGCCAGACGCTGGTGCTCGTCCCAATCGGGAGTGTTGGGCAGCGGCTTCTCGGCAGCGTGATTTTGCTCTTCTTCCTGAAAGACGCCGAACAGCCCGTGCTGGCCGAGTTGGGCATCTTTTTGCGTCTTCTGCGCGTGTTCCATCGCGTTGTCAACCACCGCCATCAATTGCGCGCGGCGGCCCAAGGCGTCCATGGCGCCGCTCTTGATCAGCGATTCAACGACGCGCTTGTTGAGCAAGTGGAGATCAACGTTCTCGCAGAACTGATAAAACGACTTGAATGCTCCGTGCTTCTTGCGGGCGGCGACAATCGACTCGATGGCGTTATGGCCGACGTTCTTGACCGCGGCAAGGCCGAAGCGAATGGCATCGCCGTGCGGAGTGAAGTAGGCGTCGCTGACATTGATGTCGGGCGGCTCGACGGCGATACCCATTTCGCGACATTCGTTGATGTACTTCACAACGTCGTCGGTGCTGCCGGAGACGGAGGTCAGCAGCGCGGCCATGAATTCGACGGGATAATGCGTCTTGAGGTATGCCGTCTGATACGCGAGCAGCGCGTACGCGGCGGAATGCGACTTGTTGAAGCCGTAGCCGGCGAACTGCTCCATCAGGTCAAATAGTTTTTCAACCTTCCGTTGCGGGAAACCGCGCTCCGAGGCGCCGCGAGCAAAACGCTCGCGCTGCTTGGCCATGGCTTCGGGATCTTTCTTGCCCATGGCGCGGCGCAGCAGATCGGCTTCGCCCAGCGAGTAGCCCGCCAGACGGTTGGCGATCTGCATCACCTGCTCCTGATATACGATGACCCCGAGCGTCTCTTTCAGGATGGTCTCCAGCTCCGGCAGCTCGTATTCGATTTTCTTGCGTCCCCACTTGCGCTCGATGAAGTCTTCGATCATGCCGCCCTGGATCGGGCCGGGACGGTAAAGAGCGTTCAATGCGGTGAGGTCTTCGACTGCCGTCGGTTTGTAGCGGCGCAGCACATCGCGCATGCCGTGCGATTCAAACTGGAAGACCCCGGAGGTCAATCCCGTGTGGAAGACTTTTTCGTACGTCACCTGATCATCGAGCGCCAGCTTTTGCAAATCCAACTGCTCAGCGCGGGTTTGCACGATCAGCCGCAGCGCGTCGTCGATGATGGTCAGGGTGGTGAGCCCGAGAAAATCCATCTTCAGCAGGCCCAGCTTCTCCACCGCCTTCATATCGTAGGCGGTAACGATTTCATCGTTCTTGGTGCGGTGCAGCGGGACAAGGTCGGTCAGCGGCTGGGGCGAGATCACCACGCCGGCGGCATGCACTCCGGCGTTGCGGACGAGCCCCTCCAGCTTCTTCGCAGTATCGATCAGCTCTTTGGTCTGCGGCTCGTTTTCATACGCGGCGACGAGCGAAGGCGAATCCTTCAGTGCCTGGTCGAGCGTGATGTTCAGCGTTGACGGAATCATCTTGCCGATGCGATCGACTTCGGCGTAAGGGATGTCCATGGCGCGGCCGGAGTCCTTGAGCGCCGCCTTCGCCGCCATGGTGCCGAAGGTGATGATCTGCGCGACCTGATCGCGTCCGTATTTCTGCGTGACATACTCGATCACTTCGCCGCGACGGTTCATGCAGAAATCAATGTCGATATCGGGCAGGCTGATGCGCTCGGGATTGAGGAAGCGCTCGAAGAGCAGCTCGTTTTGCAGCGGATCGATATCGGTAATCGCGAGCGCGTAGGCCACCAGCGAGCCGGCTGCCGATCCACGCCCCGGACCGACGGGAATGTTGCGCTCTTTGGCATAGCGAATGAAGTCCCAGACGATCAGGAAATATCCCGAGAACTGCATCTGCCGGATCATTTCGATTTCGCGCGAGAGACGCTTCTCGTAATCCGCCAGTGAATGTTTCAGGCGGCCCAGCGTTTGCAGCTCGCGCAAGACGTTGAGTCGTTTGGCGAAGCCTTCGCGCGCCACATGCTCGAAATAATCAGGCAGCGAGTACCCCGTCGGAACTTCAAATTGCGGGAACGGATCGTGTACCTTTTCCAGCCGCACATTGCAGCGCTCGGCGATCTGCATGGTGCGCGCCAGCACGCGCTCGTAGCCCGAGAACACCTTCGCCATCTCGACGGCGCTCTTCACGTAGAACTGGTTGCCATGGAACTTGAGCCGGTTGGTGTCGTTGATTGACTTGCCGGTCTGGATGCAGACCATCACGTCCTGCGCGTGGGCATCGTCTTCGCAGAGATAATGGCTGTCATTGGTGGCGACGAGCGGCAGCCCGAGGTCCTGCTCCAGCTTGAGCAAATTGGGCTGAATGCGCTTTTCGTCGGGAACACCCTGGTCCTGAATCTCGAGATAGAAATTGCCTTTGCCGAAGATGTCGTTGAACGTAGCCGCGGCCTGGCGCGCCGCATCGTACTTGCCTTCCGTCAAGTTCTCGGCGACTTCGCCCTTCAGACATGCGGACAATCCAATGAGGCCTTGAGCGTGCTCGGCGAGGAACTTCTTGCTCACGCGCGGCTTGTAGTAGAAACCGTGCAGCGACGCCTCGGAAACGATCTTGACCAGATTGCGGTAGCCCTGGTCGTTCTCGGCGAGCACGATCAGGTGATTGTAACTGTCGCCTTCTGGCGCGGCGCGGTGGTCTTCCTTCTTGCAGATGTAGAGCTCGCAGCCAACGATCGGTTTTACGCCTGCCTCTTTGGCTGCATTGACGAAGGTCACGGCGCCGAAGATGTTGCCGTGGTCGGTCATGGCGACCGCGGGCATTTCGAGCTCTTTAACGCGAGTGACCAGGCGCTCGATTTCGCAAGCGCCGTCCAGCATGGAGTAATCGGTGTGGAGGTGAAGATGAACGAATTCGGTTTGCGGCATGCGAGACCTTGAGGAGCTGCTTCTATTGTATGCGTTGGCGACGGCGAGTCGGGCCTGAGGAAGATGTGGAAAACCAGGCGGAAAATAAGTCTCATCCTGGTTACGCTGGTCCGCGAAACGTCGCTGGCGAAGGAAACTCTGAATAAGCCGCTGGCGATCCCTCGGCGGCCAAAGCCGCCTCGTGATGACAAAGGTAGTGGCCTTATCGGCACGACCAAGAGCCTGCCCTGAGCCTGTCGAAGGGTCGTGCCCTGACACGAAGCCTGGTAGTGGCTCAGTTTGAAATTAGGGGGCTAGCGAATCTTCTTGGCGGTCTGGGCGGTAGCTCCGTAGAACTCTTCTCGGGTGCATCCGATTTGGGAAATGATGTTCTTTATCATTTTCTGCTCGAAATCATCGTAATCGTCAACCGTACACAAAGCGCGCGGCCGTCCTTCGGCGGCCGGTCGTTCGTACTGAGAATGCGTGGAGTGTTCTCTGTCGAGATTGAATCCGAGGGCAATGACGATTGCGACTACCTCTCGATGCTTGAGTGGCGGGAATCGTCGCTGTCCCATGGTGTCAGCAGTGGGAACTTATTCTGACACCTATTTCCGCGAACTCCAAATCGCCGCTATGGCGGTGGCGACGGAAAAGATCAGCACCCCGATCCCTCGCCCGATGGATGTAATAGCGAATCCAGCTACCGAGTGGAGCTGGTCTAGGTACCAAACCCTTCGAGCTTCCATTCAAAGCCGATTCGACGTATCCGAACATCTGCTCTTGGAGACGAGATACGGCCTCTTCTTCGCTGTTTCCTCTCGCCAGCAAATTTAGCGTTAAGCACTCGGCGTAATACTTATCGCCCCGCTTATAGCTATAGGAGCGCAAGCGGAGAACTCCCCCACAATGCGAGCACTTGACTATCGGAGTAAAAATCATAATCTCGCCGCAAGATTCACAGCGCTTTACTTCCAGCACATCGACCGGAAGGGGCTTACGATCTCGCCGCACCTCCGCCCTGGTAGCGGTCGGCCTCTGAATGACTCCAGATGATCCCACTCTAGCTTCCGCCCTTCTTCCATCGTGCGCGACTGGCGAGTCTCGCTATTTCGACCCTTCGTTCTCGGCTAATTGATCTAGCACGCGACGGGCCACCGACCAACCCGCCCTTCTTCGAGGCTTCTTTCTTGGCGTTTGGCGCAGGCAAATCCTCGCGAATAGCTTCCTGCACAGTGCGGAAAGCCCTCACGTTAAGATCCATCTTTCACCACCGTTCGCTTAGATACACGTATGGGGCTAAGAGTTTGACCAGTCATTATGCCATTATGTCAACAAGGGCGCGCACGGAGGACGTAGGGGGGCGCTAAAGCTTTACTCAGCGCCTCACGCGCTGAGTAAAACTTAGCATGGAAAATAAATGTATGCAAATTAAATTGCTCAAAATGCTTGACTCTTTTTGTTTGCTCAAGCATAATGTTCATTATGAACACGCTGAGCAAGGAAGAGCGCATCCGAGTTGTGGCGGCCTTAGTTGAGGGCAACAGCATCCGTTCCACTTCGCGGATGACGGGTGTTGCGCGGAATACCGTCACAAAGCTGCTTGTCGATCTCGGCTCGGCGTGCATGAAATACCACGATGAGCACGTGCGCAACGTGCGCGTCCGCCGTCTGCAATGTGACGAAATATGGGCATATGTCGGAGCAAAAGCGCGGAACGTGACACCCGCCAAAAGGGAGACCGGATGGGGAGACGTTTGGACGTGGGTTGGCATTGACGCTGACACGAAATTAGTCGTTTCTTATCTCGTCGGCGGACGCGGAGCAGATTGGGCGATGGACTTCATGAAAGACTGCGCAGAACGTGTCGTAGGGCGTCTCCAGATCACCACAGACGGGCATAAGGCTTACCTGAATGCGGTCGAAGAGGCGTTCGGTATGGATGTCGATTATGCGCAGTTGCAGAAGATTTATGGGGCATCCCTTGAAACGGAGACTCGATATTCGCCTGCGACCTGTATCGGCTGCGACATGAAGGTCGTGAGCGGCAATCCAGACCCAAAGCACGTCAGCACCAGCTACGTGGAACGTCAGAACCTCACGATGCGGATGCACATGCGTCGCTTCACCCGCTTAACGAACGGATTCAGTAAGAAACTAGACAGTCATGGGTACGCGGTTGCACTCCACTTCATGTATTGCAACTTCGTCAGGATTCATGGCACCCTGCGGGTTTCGCCTGCTCTCGAAGCCGGATTGACCGATCATGTCTGGAGTTTGGAAGAGATGATCGACGTAGCGGA
Organism: uncultured Acidobacteriaceae bacterium; assembly: GCA_963821995.1. Taxonomy (GTDB): domain Bacteria; phylum Acidobacteriota; class Terriglobia; order Terriglobales; family Acidobacteriaceae; genus Bog-257. The sequence continues at coordinate 1,110,474 of CAWGFZ010000002.1, forward strand.
CAGCTACATGCCACAACCAGCCAAGCGCGGCCCTTACAAAAAGAGAATTTCAAACTGAGCCCTGACACGAAGCCTTCGGAAATGGACTTTTTCAGCGGCCTGTGAAGCAGTGCCCTTTCAAAACTTAGGTTTAATCAGAGCCTCGCTTACGGTTCATGCTGCAGAGCTATAATTCTCGACCAAGCTCGCGATGGCATTGCGGTCCCGTGCCCGGTAGAGCACAACTGAGCATGAACGGAATAATGTGATTTCTATCTCCTACGGCAAGCGTTTTCTTCAGCAGGTGCTGGGAGCTGCATTTCTCCTGCTGGCCTGGAGCGGCACGCCAGCCTTCGCCGGGCCGCCGTTCCAGACGGATGATCCCGACCCCGTTCCTTTCCGTCATTTCGAAACCTATGCCTTCGAACTTTCCGACGGAACCCACGCCGGCGGGACTGCTCTGGAATTTCCCGCATGGGAGATGAATTGGGGTGCCGTGCCGAACCTGCAGTTACACATTGTGGTGCCGATGTTGACGAACTTTTCTCCTGGCGGAGGCCCGATCAGCTTCGGAATCAGCGATATTGAACTTGGAGCCAAATACCGGTTTGTGAAAGAGACCAAGCGGCGCCCCGAGATTGGCATATTCCCTTTTATCGAGCTGCCGAGCGGCAATGCTGCGCGCGGATTGGGCGTGGGCAAGACCTGGTATCGGCTGCCCTTGTGGGTGCAGAAGAGTTGGGGAAACTGGACCAGTTATGGCGGCGGCGGAGCGGTGGTGGCCAGCGCTCCCGGTTACCAAAACTACGGGTTCGCAGGAGGGCTCTTGCAGCGGACGATCAATGACAAGCTCACCCTGGGCGGCGAGATCTTCAGTCATGGGGCCGAAGGCGCGGCGTCCACCGCTCCACGTTCTGCCGCGATGTTCGATCTGGGCGGCTACTACACGATCCGCAACGGTTTTCAACTACTGTTTGCCGCTGGGCATAGCTTTGCGGGCGAGGGCGAAACCTATACTTACCTTGCTCTCTATTGGACATGGGGCGGCGGGGGGAAGAACAAGCAAGGCGCAAACGATTTCTTCTCGCTCTTGCGGCACACGTAATCCGGATGCAAATCGGCGCTCTTTCTCGCAGTGATTGGCGAGAATCTGGAATCTCCGCATGAACCATGCATGGCTGACTGGCGGCGCTGGGATTGTGGCGGGCGCGATTGCGGCGATCTCGGGCTTCGGCATCGGCAGCATCCTGACGCCGCTGCTGGCGGCGTGGATGGGGACGAAGCTGGCGGTCGCGGTGGTCTCGATTCCGCACTTCATCGGCACTGCGCTGCGTTTCGCGGTCATTCGCCAGCACGTGAATCGGCACGTTCTGTGGAGCTTCGGCATCACCAGCGCTGCTGGCGGGCTGATCGGTGCGGTGCTGCACATCTGGCTGCGCAGCGTAGTCCTCGGTTATGTGCTGGGAGCGCTGCTGGTGTTCGCGGGCATCACTGGCATCAGCGGGCTGGCCGCGCGCATGCGGTTTGGGCGCCGATCGGCATGGGTCGCCGGCGCGCTCTCGGGAATGTTCGGCGGGCTGGTCGGCAATCAGGGCGGCATTCGCTCGGCGGCGCTGCTGGGATTCGGGTTGCAACGCGATGCCTTCGTGGCCACAGCCACCGCCATTGCGCTGCTGGTGGATCTCTGTCGCATGCCGGTGTATGCGGCGCTGCAATACCGCCAGATGGTTGCGCAGTGGCCGCTGGCGGCGATTGCGGCCTTGGGCGTAGTCGTGGGCACGCTATCGGGAAAGTGGATGCTGCAACGCATTCCGCAGAATGTCTTTCGGCTGATGGTCGCAGGCATTATTCTTGCGCTGGGGATCTGGATGTTGGTGCATCCCACTTCTTAACGCTGATGAAGAAAAATCCTGCGTACATTGCCAAACATATCCGGCGCGTGCTGGTGGACGGAGCTTCTGCGCCGCATACCGAAGAAGTGGAGTGGTTCTTCAAAAACGAGATCCGGTCGCGCGGCTGGTACACCCATGAGCTGCGAAAAGTTGCAGTGCGGTTCCGGCGAACAATTCTCGGCGAGAACGATGTGCAGTATCTGTTGCAGGTGGCGGACGAGATGTTTCGCGGCAACGTGCTCGAAGAAAAAGTGTTCGCGGTGCTGATGCTGCAGGGCATTGTCGGCGATTTCGGCAAGCGGGAGTTCAAGCTCTTCGAGAGCTGGCTGGAGCGGGTCAGCACCTGGGCCGATCACGACGGGCTGGTGCATTGCCTTATCGGGCCGATCATCGCGGCCGATGCCAGCTTGTTGTCGCGTCCGTTGCGCTGGGCCAAATCGAAGCACCGCTGGCATCAGCGGGCTGCGGCCGTCAGCCTGATCCACAGCACCCGGCAGCACAAGAATTTCGAGCACGTGCAGCGCATATCCGAAATGTTGCTGGCCAGCGAGGATGACATGGTGCAGAAGGGAGTCGGGTGGCTGTTGCGGGAGGCGGCGAAATTCAATCGCGAGCAGACGGTCGAGTACCTGATGACCATTCGCGAGCGCGCCCCGCGACTGGTCTTGAGGACGGCGTGTGAGACGCTGCCGGGGGAAGCGCGCGAGACAGTGTTGCAGAAGAAAGCGAGATCGGCGACGGCTGCGGATTAATTCACCACGGAGAAGACGGAGCGCACGAAAACAGCCGCCCAAGACTGCCGGTGAGATTATTGCCAACCAGGGCGATCAAACTATACACTTCTGATCAATTTTTTGTTGGCAGGAGAGTTACCTTATGCAGGTCCATGTGGCGGTCGCCAATATGACGAATGAACCTCTGGACTTGCTATCCCGTACCGCCCAGAATGGGGCAGCTTGGGTCCACCAGCCGCCTGACTCTCTACCCAGCATCACCGCGCCCGAGGGAGCGTTCTCGCCCGAGATGGCCGCCCGGAGATTCAGGGGAAACGATCCAGGGAGGTTAACGGTCGATCTGCCGGCGCCTGCATCGATAGCAATCGTAACTTACGAGATGCGGGTCCATGGCAAGAGCGTCCGCGTCACGATTACGATCAAAGCCGCGCCCGCGGTAACGGTAATGATCTTCCCCCCGGACTTCCGCGCTGTCGTCCATAACAACGGACCTGATTTTACGATCAACTTGAAACCAAACTGAGTGGCGCAATCAGCGTTACTTCGGGTAGTGCGGGCCTTCAGAGACTGTGTCGCAACTGGTGTCGCCGCTGCGCGGCTCGGGATCTCTTCCCGCTTGACCCAGGGCTTACGCCCTGGGCTAACTGCAATTCCGCCGCTGCGCGGCTGATTTTGGCGCGATTCGACGGTGTTGTTCCACCGCAAAATCCAGTTCCCGGTTGCGACACAGTCTCTTCAGGCCCGCGTTCGGCTGCAGGGCAAGAAGATGGGTGTTGCATTTCCGCCGCATTCGGCAGCGGAATGCAACACCCAAAACGAGGCCGCGCGTCGACGCGGCGCTGAAGCGCCGCACTACCCCTGTCAACTGGATCACAGTAATCCCTAAACGGCTCTAATTGCTAATTGCTAACTGCTAACTGCTAACTGCCTCTGTGCCTCTGTGTCTCTGTGGTGAGAGCCGCTCTCATTTACAATGGACAGACGATGAATCTCCCAGAAATTCAGGCTGCGCTGCGTGACGGCGGTCACGAGTGCTGGCTGTTCTACGATCATCATCATCGTGATCCCATTGCCTACCGCGTGCTCGGCTTGCCGGCCAATATGCTGGTGACCCGCCGCTGGTTTTACGTCATTCCCGCCGAGGGCGAGCCGGTAAAGCTGGTGCATCGCATCGAGAGTCATCACCTGGATGCGCTGCCGGGCAGCAAGATGGAATATTCGGCGTGGCAGGAGCTGTGGCAGAACCTCGAGGCCATGCTCAAGCCGTACCACCGGGTCACGATGCAGTACTCGCCCAACAATCAGATTCCGTACATTTCGCTGGTTGATGCGGGCATGCTGGAGCTGGTGCGCAGTTTCGGAAAAGAGATCGTCAGCTCGGCGAACCTGGTGGCGCGCTTTGAAGCGACGCTGACGGAAGCGCAGATCGCATCCCATTTCAAGGCCGGCGAGGCCATCGACAAAATTACCGCAGCATTTTTCCGCGAGGCCGGGCGGCGCGCGCGCAACGGCGGCACGCACGAGTTCGAAATGCAGCAGTGGATCATGGAGGCGTTTGGGCGCGAAGGCCTGGAAACGTGCGATCCGCCGAACGTCAGCGTCAACGCCCACAGCGGCGATCCGCATTATGAGCCGGCGCCGGCGACATCGGCGGCGATAAAGAACGGTGATTTCGTGCTGCTGGACATTTGGGCGAAACGCGCGGAGCCCGACTCGGTTTACTACGACATCACGTGGACAGGAGCGGTGGGTACTCCGACCGACAAGCAACGCGAGATTTTCGACATCGTGCGCGGCGCGCGCGATACCGGCATCAATGCGGTGAAGCGGGCCTTCGACGCCAAGAAGAAAATTCACGGCTGGGAAGTGGATAAAGCTGTGCGCGAGTTCATCGACGCGAAAGGCTGGGGCAAGTATTTCATTCATCGCACCGGCCATTCCATCACCAGCGACATTCACGGCAACGGCGCAAATCTTGATAATCTGGAGACCAAGGACGATCGCGAGATCCTGCCCAATACCTGTTTCTCGGTCGAGCCGGGGATTTACCTGCCGGAGTTCGGCGTGCGCAGCGAGATCAATATGATGACCGGCAACGGTAAGGCGGAAGTGACCGGCAGGATCCAGAACGAGTTGGTGCTCATCTGATGGCGAACCCGCAAAACAGCGCTGCGCTGCCGCGCTCCGGCAAGGCCGTGCCGCAGACAAATTCCATGGCGACGATTGCGCCGCTGGCGGGATGGTTTTTCCCCGGACTCGGCCACTTCATTCAGCAGCGCTGGATTCGCGGGTTGCTGCTGATGGCTGCCGTCCTCACCATGTTCTTCGTTGGGCTGGGGATGCAGGGCAAGGTGTACTCGTTCAACACCGGAGACCTGCTCGACATTCTGGGATTTATCGGCGATATCGGTTCCGGGTTGCTGTACTTTATGGCGCGCTCGATGGATTGGGGCATCGGCAATATCCATCGCGCGGTAGCCGATTATGGTACGAAGTACATCGTGGTTGCCGGACTGCTGAACATCATCGCCGCCATCGACGCTCACCACATCGCGATCGGCAAGAAACCATGACCTTCGCACTGTCGCATTTCAATGCCGCTCTGCTCTTCGCGCTCTGCGCGTCGGTTGTGTTTGGCATCACGCAGCGCAACACCCCGCGTGACATGGTTCGCTATGGAGCATACTGCTTCGCTTTGTTCCTCGGCGGAGTGATCATCGCCGCATGGTTGATGTGGGCGATCAAACACTAAATCAGTGGTCAGTGGTCAGTGGTCAGTGGTCAGTAGCCAGCCCAGTTTGCCTCCTACGAAGTCGCGTGCTGATACGAGCCGTAATCATTTACGGCATAGCTCGTAGTGATAAATTCCCATATCATGAGCACTGGTCATGTCAAGTTACGAAAGTACAATTAGCTTCGATTGTACTTTGGTAACTTGACGGATAGTTGCCGTCCAAATGATAGTTAAGTGGTTAGGGTAGGATCCGCCTGGCCCTGGCGCTCCTACCCTATTTGCGTTTGAGGGTAAACAGTTGTCGGTTGTTGGTTGTCAGTTGTCAGTTGCACCCGCCGCCTTCTCATCCGCCTGTGCTCTCGCCGAAGCTGCTAAGTCTCTGGGGCTCAAGATTTTCGCAACAAGTCGCATGAGTTCAAGATTTTGCAGACGGTCGCCTGTGTTTTCAATAATTTACGGGGATGGACGGGGGAGGGGTGGCTAGTGGCCAGTGGCTAGTGGCCGGTAAGTCAGTTGTTAGTGGCTAGTGGCTAGTAGCCAGAAGGAGCGAGAACCGAGAAGCGAGCAGCGAGCAGCGAACAGCGAAATCGGGATTGTGAAACTGCCATCCCTGAAAAAGAGAAAAAACTATGGAACCCATTAACCCACACCAATCGCATAACCTAGAAGAGATGCATTGTTCAGAAGGAACGCATTATCCAGAAGAGATGCATAACCCAGAAGAGATGCATAACCCACAAGAAACGCATTATCCACAAGAGACGCATTATCCAGAAGGAACGCACTATCCAGTCGAAATCCCTAACCCGGAAGAAAGGCGCGACCCAGATGCAGCGAATGCTGCCGAGGAACTGCTTACCGCGCACATGCGCAATCCGGAAGCAATGCTGGCATGGCTATACAAGACGAAAGCGCGGCAAGGCAAAGGGGCGCGGCAGTGCGAGCACATCAAGACCAACGGCGAGTTTTGCGGATCGCCGGCGCTGCGCGGCCGCAACTATTGCTACTTCCATTTGACCTTGATCGGGCGGCGGATGCGAATTGAGCGCGCCCACGAGCGGGCCATGGAATACGGTTTGACCGTGACCGTGGCGCCGCTGCGCCTGCCGCCTCTGGAGGACGCCAACGCTATTCAGATCGCGCTGATGCAGGTCATCGACGCGGTGCTCGACGAGCGACTGGACAACAAACGCGCCGGACTGGTGCTCTACGCGCTGCAAACCGCCAGCTCGAACCTGCGCAACGGCGCCGACTTCAGCCAGGCGAATGGCGCCACCGTGGCCGGAGGCTACGACAGCTTTGAGCAGGATTACGAGCTGGGCGAGGACGCGCCTGAGCTGAAGGTTGAAGAGGAAGAGGCTGCGGAAGCGCTGCCGGCAAGCGATATCGCGGAATGCAAAGCCGATGGCGCGCCATGCGAGACGCCGTGCGCTACGAAAGACGAACCGCAGTCAGACAGCGGACAGCCTTCGAATAACAAGCAAGAACAATTTCCCTGCAACTTCATCGACACGTTCTTCTGCAGCCTGGGCGGGCCGCTGGCGCGAGCGCAGCGCACGGAAGCACCACCGCCGCCTAAATTTCAGCGTGAGGCGGTGAGCCAGCGGATCGGGATGACTGGAAAGAGGGTGAGGCGGAGGGACGAGGAAGAGGTCGCGGCGTGACCCAGGTTAGCCCAACTGAGGGGCGAACCTGGGGCACCAGTTGGGGCACCCGCGCTTGCGCCCAGGTTAGCGTCCAAAGGAAGGACGTGAACCTGGGGCACCAGTGCCGCGGAGTAGTTACTGGGGCTTGCGACCCAGGTTAGCCCAACTGAGGGGCGAACCTGGGGCACCACCTGGGGCACCAGATGGGGCACCAGTGCCGCGGAATAGTTACTGAGGCTTGCGGTAGTGTGACCAAGCCGTTGCAGGTTCCATGATCTCCCACTCATTCGAAGCCCGCGAATGAGCGGGGCAACCGGCGGACCGTTCGTGAGACGGCCCGCTTCGCGAAGCAACGTCACACCGCTCGGAATGACACAATGAAAAAGAATCCTGTGTTAGACTTTACTGTTTCCCTGACCAGCTTCAACCAGCATGCTCTTTTCGAAAGAATATGTGGGCTATCTCGCCCGCGAAATCACAAACAAGTTGGTGGCAGGCGAGTTCATCGACACGCCGGACAAGGCGCTGGTAACGCAGCGTGTCAACGCCGCCTTGTTGGAGGAGTTGACGCTGGAAGACCGCATCAACGACGAGGTGCGCATCATTCTCGACACCTACTCCGACGAGATGCAGCGCAGCGGCGCAAATTATCAGGAGATGTTCAAGAAGGTAAAGAACGAACTGGTGCGCAAGTACAAGGCAGTGTTGTAGGGTTTTCAGCGGCCTGCTGGCCCGCACGAAGAGTCGTTAGCCATGAGAATCTCCCGCGAAAAGATCAACAAGCTCGCACATGCTGTCGCGGATGCTTTGGCTGATATGGAAAAGGTCGAGTTCGTTGAGGACCGCAACAGCATCCGGCTGGAAGCGCGACGCGTGCTGGAAATGCTGATGGCGCAGGAAGCCAGGATTGACGCCGCAGCCCGGCAGAAGATCGAGAGCCAGCGCCGCACCATCCTGGAGGGCTCGCAGGAATGGGACATTCTCTACCGCAAGTACTACAACGAGGAAGTGAAGAAGCTGGGAATCTGATCCGGCAACCGTCAGTTCGCGCCCAGATTGCCGGTCACGGATTGGGATTCGACTGCTAAGCTATTGTGTTTTCATTAAGATATGAACCGCGCCAGAAGCGTCTCTCAGGGGCTGTTAACTCGACACAGCTGTGGCGAAAATACAACACTTAACTGCTGGTTCTTTCTGTAGTCTGTCAAGTGCGCTCCCACTAGTCCCCTTCGATTGCTTTACGAACGTACAATCCGGAAGCCGGTCGAGTGCGATGGCATTGGCCTGCACAGCGGAGCGCCGGTTCACCTGCGCATCCTGCCTGCGAGCGCCGGAACCGGCATCGTCTTCCGCCGCGTCGATCTTGATGGCTTTGAGGTTGAGGCGGTCGGCCGGAATGTAGCCAAGGTCAGTTACGCCACCAGCTTGATGAAGAAAGGCGTGCTGATCTCCACTACCGAGCACCTGCTGTCGGCCTTCGTCGGCATGGGTGTTGATAACGCCGTCGTCGAGCTGGACAATCTCGAAGTTCCCATTCTCGACGGCAGCGCGCTGCCGTTCATCCACATGATCTCCGGCGCGGGCCTGCGGCAACAGCGGCGCAAACGTGTATATCTGAAGATTCTGCGTCCCTGCGAAATCAGCGAGGGCAATAAGTTCATCGGCGTTTATCCCGCCGAGCGCTATTCCGTCAGCTACGCCATTGACTTCCCTCATCCGCTGATTGGCAGCGAGCATTTCCAGGTCGAGCTTTCCAATGGCAGCTATGTCAAAGACATTGCCGCGGCCCGCACCTTCGGGTTCCTGGAGCAGCAGCGCGCCATGTTGAATATGGGCCTGATTCGCGGCGCGTCACGCGAGAACTGCGTAGTGCTCACGCGCGACGGTATCGACAACCCGCCGCTGCGCTTCCGCGACGAATTCGTCCGTCACAAGGTGCTGGATCTGATCGGCGATTTGGCGCTGTTTGGCAGGCGCGTGCTGGGTTACGTCAAGGCCGACCGCGCCGGTCACGCCCTTCACACCGCGATTGTCTCCCGCATCCTGCGCGACCAGAGCTATGCTGAGGAGATCACGCTCAGCGAAGCCGTGGTTGCAGATTGGCCCGCTGAGCACATGGCCGTGGCGGATTAGGCCAGCTTGTGAGCTGACAATCTGCTGCTTTCCCGCGTAGATTGTGGCGGGAGTTCCGTCCAGCGGATGGGGAAAGCTGCGCGAGGGCGAAGGTTACTGGCCGGAAGCTCGCGTTTAGTGGATCAACCGCTCCAGCGCCTCGTGTACGAGCGACAAACTACTCGGCCACGCCAGCAGCACCACGACGGCCGAGCCGATCAACGCACCCACGCTACTCAAGAGCGAAACCAGTTCCCGTACCGGCTTGCCCGGCTTGGGTTGCGGACGCAGTAGCCGGTCCACGCGCTGTGACAGTTCCTGATCGCTGCCCAGCAAGGAGCAAGAGAGATAACCCAGCCGCGGCTTCGATCCCATCTTCGCCACGCGCACCAGCGCCCCAGCCAGCGACAGCGCCCGCTGGGGATCGCCCGCGCTGGCCTGATCGTCGGCAGCCCATTCCGTGAACTTCGACCACGCTCGTTCCAGTTTGCCAAACGAACGAACAAAGGGCAGCACGTCCGGCGCAAGCAGGATCAGAAACCGCTTCAGATTGTCGCCGGCGACGCAGTGCGCGCTCTCATGCCGCAGTGCCGCCTCACGCTCCTCGGCAGATAGTCCGCACATCAACGGCTGCGAGATCACCAGCTGCGGACGCAGTACTCCCGCTACCGCCAGCACCGGAGTTTGGTCGGCGAGCAGCAGGGCAGGAGCGGCTTCGCCGGAAATGTGGATCTTGCGTCCATGCCGCTCGCAGCTCTCGAGAAAACGAGCCGTTCCGCGCACCGCGCCAATCACCCGCACCAAAGCGGGCACCCAAAGCACAACGCCCAATGCCGCAGTCAGGATGCACAACAAGCCCACTTGCTCTCCGACGGCGTCCGGCTCGAGCCACAAGTAGCTCGGGATACAAAGCGCCAGTACGGCAATCAGAGTCAGCAACAGCGGTGACACACGGATCGCGAACAGCAGGCGGGCAGCCGAGCTGGGCTTCATGTGTTCGGCAATGCGCACCGCCGTGCCCGCGCTCGCGCGCGCCACCATCGCCACCGCAACGTGAACCATGAAAAACGTTGCCCAGCACAGGCATAGCAACCGCAGGCTGTAAGGAAGACTCATGATTTCGGTACCCTGGAAAGTTCCCGCCGCTTCTTCCGGATCTTTTCTTCCAATTCAGCCAGCAGCATGGCGTCATGCTGGCCGACCGCATCCACCAGTGATGACAGGAGCAGTTCGCGCGATGGCTCCGGGCCGGCAAGAAATCCCGCCACCAGGTCTCCGGCGCGGCGGCGTTCCCACTCCTCACTCGACATCGCAGGAGAATAAAGGAAGGCGCGCTCGGATTTTTCGCGGTCCAGCAGACCCTTCTTGAACAGCCGATCAAGCGTAGTCATGACGGTAGTGTAGGCCAGCCTGCTGTTCAGCTTCTCCACCACCTCTCGCACACTGCACCGTTGGCGGTTCCAGACCACTTCCATCACTTCCAACTCAAGCGGGCCAAGCAACAGATGCTGGCCGCGACGATCTCTTGTAGGTCCAATCAAGGCGAATCCTCGTGCGATCAGGCTAAAGACCCGTGCTGCCTTTGTCAATTGCGGTCTGCCATGTCCTAAATTTCGGAAACACACACGCCGTGATGCATTGGCACGCATTTGCCCTGCGAGCTATTCGATAGGCACCGATTGCATGCCCGATGAGGCACTTACTCGCGTGATCATCGTGCTGCGCGCGGAGCCCCGTTCCATAGCGGCACCGTCACATCCTTCGCCAAGAAACTTTCGTTTTACTTTTCGTGGAGTCTTGATGGCGAAGTCCGTGCGCAACAGCGAATTGCCGCGCCCGTATTGAGTATTCGCACCTATGTGCCACTCTAGTACCAGCAGCGCTTCCCAAAACGGCACACCAGACCTTTACTACGCAGTTAATAGTTGCATCCTGGATACCGCCTGTGATACAAACTTAGCACCCGCCTAGGGCATTGATTCACATTCGAATTGCGACTCTTAGCGCAGCCCGCTGCCCCTACGCCACGACTGCGCACTGTCGAAAACTCAACCTGCTGTTTGCGACACCGCTCTGCCTCAGACACAAAGGTGCTGCGGGGGCGATGCGAAAAGGAGAATGGACTAAATGACAAGAAGTAAAACTGTGGGCGTATCCATGCTCGCCTTGGCCGCCCTCTTTGTTTGTACCCTGCCCACGTTCGCCGCGCAGGGTTCATCGCAGCCCATCCTGCAGCATGCCAGGGCATTTGCTGCCGGGCATGTAACCTACGGAGAGCAGCCTGCGCCTTACGGACTGCACGTCGCCAACCCGGTTCACAAGATTCCCAAACCGTACGTGGCGCCTTCCCCTGACCGTGTCGAGCAGCACGGCATCGCCTCCCAGAGCGGGGAGTTCAACCTTAACTATCACGTCTTGGGCGTTGGTGTGGGCTTCCCGAACTACAGTGTTCCCGACGCTCCGCCGGATACCACCGGGGCCGTCGGCACCAGCGAAGTCGTGCAGTGGGTCAACGTCTCCTACGCCGATTTCAATAAGGCCACGGGCGCTATCATCCAGCTCAACGGACAAGACAGCACCATCGGCAACACCATTTGGCATAACCTGCTGCCGGGCTCGATGTGCGCTAACAACAACGATGGCGACATCATCGTGAAGTTCGATCGTGCCGCGCAGCGCTGGATCATGGCCCAGAACGTGTTTGCTTCCCCCTACGCAGTCTGTATCGCGATTTCGCAGACCGCAACTTTCTCCGACAACCTCTGGTACGCCTACGAATTCCCCGTTGTGGCGAGCGGATTCCCCGACTATCCGAAGTGGGGCGTCTGGTCCAGCGGCGGGCCGAGCGATGGCTACTTCCAGAACTGGAACAATTTCGGTCCTGGCGGCAGCGGTTTCCGGGGTCCTGTAATGTGCGGCTATGACCGCCAGAAGATGTTGGTGGGCGACAGCACCGCCGAGCAGATTTGCTTCCAGCTTGACCAGACCGAAGACAGCTTGCTGCCGGCCGACCGCGATTCGCCGGTTCCGCCTCCTGCTAGCGAAGACGAGTTCTTCATCGGCAGCGTGGGTGACGTCGACAACTCCCATCTTTCCGTTTACTCCATGCACGTCAGCGACTGGTCCACGGGCAGCGCAACGATGACCGGTCTAGGCAACTCCCAGTTGGTCTCCGTCGCGCCCTACACCCCGTCCTGCGACGGACAGTATGGTGGCGACTGCGTTCCCCAGCCGAATGTGGGCTCGGGTAACGACGTAGACTCCTTGGGCGATCGCCTGATGTATCGCTTCGCTTATTGGGAAGACCAGCCGCAAGCCAATGCCACCGCCACGCCTCCCGTGCCCGCTCCCGTGCAGCACTGGTACGTGAACTTTGACGTGTGGAACGCCTCGACCTCCTCTATCGGCGTGCGCTGGATGGAGTTCACCGCCAACCTGCACACCGTCCCAGCCACCTCGCTGAATGTGTTCCAGCAGGGCACCTACGTTGGAACCACGGGCGACAGCAACTACCGCTGGATGGGTTCGCTCACTCGCGACAATGTTGATGACGTATTGGTCGGCTATAGCGAGTCCAGCACGAGCGTCTATCCTTCCGTCGCGGTTGCCGGCCGCATCTACAGCGACGCCCTGGGCACGCTTTCGCCTGAGGTCATCTCGGTGTCTGGTAGTGGCTCTCAGGAAGATACCGCCAATCGTTGGGGCGACTACAGCACCATGGAAATCGACCCCTCTGACAACTGCACCTTCATCTACACGCAGGAGTACTACGTGGCCACCGGTACCTTCGGCTGGAGCACCGACATTTCCAGCTGGAAGTTCCCGAACTGCCACTAACAAGTCCGGCAGCTTCTCGACGAGACTCGTGAAGCTGCCCATCGATGTAGCCGACGGGGCACCCTCAATCGGGCGCCCCGTTTTTTCTTGTTCAGAAGTACTGCGAATCACTACTGGCGGGAAAGTTCCCAAGTTGTCTTATAAGGATAGAGCCGGCCTTTTAGAGCTGTTTGGGAAATAGTATGAACCGTGCTTTGAAAGGGCACGGATTCACAGGCCGCTGAAACAGTTCGGAGTGACACATTGTTCGGGTAGAGCTGGCCTTCAGGCCAGCGTCTAAGCCCTTATATATTTGACATCGCTACGACGTGAACACTTGATGCACAATCCTGGTACCCTGCCGTCTCTCAAACGGCTGGCAGACGTGCCTGAGCTCCAACGGGAACAGGTCAGCTTCCCGATAAGCGCGCGCTATCGTCAGGTGGCACAGCTTGCAGACGGAATCGACGGTCTTGTCTTCGTTTAGGCGGTGCGCATACTGCCCCGAAGCCGGTGATACTGAATCCATTTTCCCCTCGTGCTCTCTCGACCCTGGCTGGCCTCCGTTTGAATTATCGTAACGTACTGCAAGTCCGCATGGGAACGCAATCTCCGAAGTTCCCGAATCTCAACGGTAAGAGATGAAACCCGTTTTCCTTTTCGACACTCCGCAATCCACTTGCACTTTCCCTTCGCTGCAGCCATATTGAACTCATGAAGGTCCTGACGCGCCTCATCACCTCGGCTGCCGACCCGAGACAGTTCCCCCCGCCGGACGCGCCGGAAATTGCCTTTGTGGGCCGCTCCAACGTTGGCAAGTCCAGCCTGATTAATGCGCTTGTAGGCAGCAAGATCGCCAAGACCAGCAACACCCCTGGCCGCACTCAGACCATCAACTTCTTCCAGGTGCGCCGTCCCGGCAAGCCGCATCCCGACTTCGTCTTCGCGGATTTGCCTGGCTACGGATACGCGCGTGTTCCCAAGGAAGTGACCGCGCAATGGGCCAACTTCATCAACCCCTATCTGGAGACGCGCGAATCGCTGGCCCTGTGTATCACGCTGGTGGACGTTACGATCCCTCCGCAGGAGCTGGATCTGCAGCTGCTCGACTGGCTGCGGCACGTTGGCCGCAACTTCGTCATCGTCGCCACCAAGGCGGATCGCATCTCCGGGAATCAATTGCGCGCATCACTGCACAAGCTCACCGAGCGGCTCGGCGTGTCGCACCATGACGATCGTTCCCTTTTCAGCTAAGGCTCGAATGGGACATGACGAGCTGTGGAAGGCAATCAAAGCGGCTGCGGGCGTGGAAGGTCCCGGCGCAAATGATATCGGCCGCAGGACCGGATAGGCAGGCGGTCACTAACTGCTGATTCTCACGGCCAAATTCCCGCCGCTGTCTTGCTTAGATATCTGCTCTTTCGCCGCGTCGCTGATGGCGAGCGCGCGAAACTCCGCCAGGTTTTTCGCAATCTCGGGCACGCCCGGCCCTGGCCAGTCCGTCCCGAACAGCGTCTTGTGAGCGATCTCCTCCAGCCGGGGAAAATACTTCAGCAGCGCCTTCGGCGGAATTCCGCTGATGTCGAGATAAACATTCGCGATGCCGTCGCACCAGGAAAAACGCGGTGTCCATCCACAGTGGACGCCCTCCGTGCGCCAGCAAAATCTTCAGCCTGGGGAAATCGACCGCGACATCGTCAACATACATTGGGTCGCCGTACTTGTTGCGCGCCCCAGGAAAAATCGATGTGCCGGTATGCACCATCACCGGAATGCCGTTGGCTTCGGCGGCGCGATAGATGATCTCCAGCTCTTTGACGCCGTGCACGTAATCGTTGGGATAGAGCAACTGATGCGGCGGGTGGATTTTAATCAGCCGGATGCCGAGCCGCACGATCTGCTCCATGTCAGCCAACACGTTGGTCGTGTGCCGCGGATGAACGCTGCCGCACGGGATCAACCGCTTCGGATCTTCTTTAACGTAATTTGCAATAAACTCGTTGACGGCCGGCGTGAATCCGATCACCTCCGGCGCAACGTAGTTGATGAGCACCGCGCGGTCGATGCCGATGTCGTCAAGGTGCTTAAGGAACGCCTTGGGCGAGCGGCAGTACTCCGCCACACGATCGAAGTCTTTGCGTGACTTCTTCATCACCGCCAGCGCTTCGGGCTTGAACAGTTCAATTGGCTGGATGTGGATGTGACAGTCGGTGATCATCATTCAGTGGTTAGTGGTTAGTGGTTAGTGCTTAGTGGATAGTCATCAACGATTGAGCTCATTGTGTGTCATCCTGAGCGAGTCAGCGCTTCATTCGCGCTGACGAGTCGAAGGACCCCTACATTCTGAAGGGGCTCACCTGTTCCCGACGGCGACGGGCTAATTCGCTGCCGTTGCCGCCTGCATCACGGCCCGCTTCGCAAACACTCTCACCATCTCGCGCCGATATTCCGGCGTCAGTGCTGACGTAGTCAGCGGCTTCGCCGTCCGAGCCGCTAGATCGCCGATCTTCTCAGCGGCTTCTGCGCCTGGTCGCGTACCAATGAGTTGCGCGTCTGCATCTTTGATCAGTTGCGGCGCGGGATTCACCGCCGTAATCGCCACGCGCGCCTCTTCCACTCGCCCGGAACTCATCTTCAGTGCCACGGCCACTGCCGCCAACGGATAATCGATGCTCCCCCGTACTCGCAGCTTTTGATAGCTGCCGCGCCATCCCGACGAGGATTCCGGCAAAAGTACTCGCGTAACGATCTCGTTCGGCGCCAGATGCAGACACACGATGCCGTCGTTCACATAAAACTCCGACAATGGGGTATATCTTACAGCGTCAGGGCCGGCAATCTCGATCTCAGCGCCCAGACACAACAGCGCCGGAGCCGTATCGCCGGAGAATGTCGCCCAGCAGAAATTTCCGCCCGGCGCAACGTGACACAAGTCGCCATCTTTCTTCAGGCAAAAGCCGCAACTCTTTCGCCACAGCAGCGACTGGTTATACCACAGGCAGCGCGTATCCAGGCAGATGTTTCCTCCAAGCGTCCCCATGTTACGCAACACCGGAGATGCCACGGTTTTCACCGCCTCGTACAGCACCCGGTAATCTTTGCGGATCATCGACGAGTGCTCAATCGCGCTGAGCGTCGTCAGCGCGCCAATCTCGACACCGCCGCCCGCAGCCTGACGAACACCCTTCAGTTCGCCCACGCCGCGCAAATCAAGGACGTATGGCGGCGTGAATAGCTTCTGCTTCATCGAAGGCAGCAGATCAGTTCCGCCCGCGACAATCTTCACTTCCCCATGATGCTTCGCGAGTAGCGCAACCGCTTCATTGAGGCTCTTGGGACGCAACAGTTGGAAGCTCGGCAGACTCACAGCTCGTCTCCCGCTGGATTTGCACTCCCGCTTTGCCGTGATGGGTCTAGTTCATGCCGCATGGGCCCTTTGCCACGAAACCAGAGCGAGCCGCCGTGTTCGCGAAACTTCTCGGGCGCAGTGGGATCGACTGACTCCGTCATCTCAATCCGTTTCATTCCTTTCTTCACCCGCAGCGCCGCCAGAATTCGTTCGGGTGTGAACGGACTCTCACGCAGTCGGACTCCCACAGCGTGGTAGATCGCGTTTGAAATTGCCGGAATCGCGGCTGCCAGCGATCCTTCGCCGGCTTCCTTGGCTCCGAACGGTCCTTCGGGATCGACACTCTCCACGATGATGCACTCGATCTCGGGCGATTCCGCTGATGACGGGCTGCGATATTCCAGCAACCCGGGATTCATCAGCAACCCGTCTTTCCATACCATTTCTTCTTCCAAAGCCTGGCCAAGGCCCATCCAGACGGAGCCGATCACCTGACCTTCGACGGCAACAGGATTCAGCGCGCGCCCGCAGTCGTGCGCCGCCCAAATCTTATGGACCGTGACTGCGCCGGTTTCTTCATCCACGCTCACCTCGGCCACCTGCGCCGAATAGGAATATGCCGGCGATGGTCCAACGCCTCCGCCTTTGTGCTTGCCGCCGCGGGCCTCGATCGGCGGAGCATACGATCCCGTTCCCGTCAGCGCGCCGTGAAAATCAATGGCCGAGACCACAGCTTCCTCGAAGCTCATGTGCTCTTTTGGGCCTTCTTTTTTGCGCGTCTGCAACACCGATCCGCGAAGGATCTGCCCATCCACGTATCCCCGCGGCGCGTCTTTCTCCTCCAGAATTTCCGCGGCTGAGGGCTCATGATCGCCGGCCAGCGCGGCGCGCTTATACACGTGATCGTCACGTATGATTACGTCCTCCGGCGCGCAGTTCATGCGCTTCGCCGCCGCGCTGACGATGTTCTTCTTCACCTCTTCTGCGGCGCGAAGAGCGGCATTGCCGGCCATGAAAGTCACTCGGCTGGAATACGATCCCAGATCGATCGGCGTCAGGTCGGTATCGGCGGCGATCACCTTCACCCGCGCCAGATCACAGCCCAGTACTTCGGCGACAACCTGCGCGGTCATCGTGTCTGAACCCTGCCCGATCTCAGATGCGCCGGTGTACACCACCACCCCGCCGTCGCGGTCGATCTTGATATTCACCGTAGAGTGCGGCATGTCGGAACGAATAATGCTGTTGGCGGCACCACTCACGTAATGACTGCATGCCATGCCCAGCCCGCGTCCTTTGGGCATCTTGCCTTTGCGTTCATTCCAACCCGAGCGCGTGACCGCCTGATCGATACACTCCGGCAACCCATAGCTGAGCACGCGTAGTCCGTTGACCGTCACTGTGGGCGGCTTCAGCAGGTTCACCCGGCGCATCTCCGCCGGATCGAGCTTGAGCGCGGTGGCAATCTCGTCCATCTGCGACTCGAAGGCAAAGCGCACGTTCACGGTTCCGTGTCCGCGCATGGCGCCGCATGCCGGCTTGTTGGTCAGCACGCGGTAGCCGTCGTAGCGAATATTCGGAATGTCGTACAGCGCGCCCAGCAGCGCGCCAGAGTACAGAATCGTTACCACACCGTAGGAGCAGTACGCACCCCCATCCTGAATGACCTTGCACGCCACAGACGTCACTCGACCGTCGTTCTTCACGCCCGTTTTCAAATCGACGATGGTGCGCGGCCGCCCACGGTGCGCCCAGAAAACTTCCTCACGCGTGTAGGTGATCTTTACCGGCGCCTTGGCCGCGCGTGCAGCCACCGCCGCGATGATCTCCAGCGGAATGATCTCGCTCTTGCCGCCGAAGCCGCCGCCCACCAGTGGCTTGATCACGCGGATCTGCGACATCGGCATCTCCAGCACCAGCGAGAGCTTGTGCTGCAGGTAATACGGGACCTGCGTCGATGACCAGACCGTCAGACGTCCAAGTACCCCAGTGTGCGGGTCGAGTTCGAAACTCGCCAGCGTGCAGTGCGGCTCCATCGCAGCGTGCGTCACTTCGTTCGCCATGTAGCGCGCCTCGTGCACGTAATCGGCTTCGGCAAAGCCTTTGTCGGGATCGCCGAAGACGTGGTGATAATCCTTCTCGAGGTTGTGCGGGCGGTTCTGGTGGATGAGGTCCGTCTCCGCCTTCATCGACTCTTCGGGATCGAAATATGCCGGCAGCGGCTCGTAATCGACATTGATTAGCTCCAGCGCTTGCTCGGCGATCTCTTCGTTAATTGCGGCCACGCATGCGACGTGATCGCCAACGTAGCGCACTTTACCCACAGCCAGCGCCGTCTCGTCATGTCCGACAGGAAGAATGCCGTAGGGATTGGGCGCGTCTTCGCCGGTGATCACTGCAACCACGCCGTCGAGCGCTTTGGCGCGCGAGGTATCGATGCTCTTGATCCACGCATGCGGATAGGGGGAATGCAGGATTTTGCCCACCAGCATGCCGGGGACGTGGATGTCGTCAGTGTACTTGCCGGCGCCGGTGGTCTTGCCTGCGGCATCGACCATGGCGATAGGCTTGCCAATAATGGAAAAATCGGTCATGAAAAATCAGCCTTTAGCAGTTAGCAATTAGTTCTTTGCAAGCAAGAATTCATCCCATCCAATTAAGCTATTCCAATCGCGCAGGCGAGCGGAGCAGCGCCTCGGGCGCGGAATAAGAGAGCCCAGCGCTTCAGCGCCGGATGAGCGATTACAAAGGACCGCGTCCCTCGGGGACGACACCCCCCAGAATTTCGACCGGCTATTTCGCTTCCACCAACTCCTGCTTTATCCCCTTCTGCTCCGCATCGATCGCGGCGCGGATCGCCTGATACATCTGCGAATAGCCGGTGCAGCGGCAGAGGTTGCTGCTGAGTGCGTCGCGAATCTCGTCTTCGCTGGGATCGGGATTATTGGCCAGCAGCCACCTCACGGTCATCATGAACCCGGGCGTGCAAAAACCGCACTGGGCGCCTCCGAAGTCGCCGTAAGCCTTCTGTAGCGCAGCAAGCCCGCCATGGTCGGCGACGCCTTCGACGGTGGTAATCTGATGCCCTTCACAACTCGCTGCCAGCATGGTGCAGGACAGCATGGGGATGCCGTCCACCTGCACGGTGCAGGCGCCGCAGGACGAATCATCACAGCCGCGCTTGGAGCCGGTCAGATCGAGATCCTGACGCAGCACGTCCAGCAGCAATTTGCTGGGCTCAATCGCCAGTTCGTAGGTGCGTCGGTTGACGCGGAGCGAGATCAGTTCCTTTTTCATATGTTCGCCTTCAGCAATCAGTACAGCGGCACGCTGGGATCGATCATTCTTGCCCAAAGATCGATGCCGCCGCTCAACGATTGCACCTTTTCCAGACCTTGCCGCCGTAGCCACACCGTGACATTCATGGAGCGCACGCCATGATGACAAACCACGACGATGTGTTTCTCCGGTTCCAGCTCACTCTGGAAGCGCGCCGGAATTTCGTTCATGGGGATGTGCCGGCTACCGGCGATCTTTGCCGTCCCAAATTCCCATGGCTCACGACAGTCGAGTACCACAATGTCGGAGTTGGACTCCAGCAATGACTTCAGGTTCTCGGGTGTGATTTCGTAGTCCAATCAAATATCCTTTGTCTCCACAAATTCGGCGCTGTTAGGCCTGCCAATTAGCTGTCCGAAGTTTTCTCCAAAGCCACCTAATGAGAGACAGCGCCATCCCCGTGAAAAAGAGAGCCGTGAGCAGCGCCGAACAAATCGATAACCAGCGGAGCTCTATGGCAGGTGCGTGCAATAGTGAAGCAGCAATTTTGCAAGCGAGCACGACAAATATACAAATCAGGCCCAGCCTCGCTAAGCGAGGCTCTGCAGGATTTCGCCTAGAGAAAATCAGCAAGACTCCGAGGCCCAGGGCAAGATAGCTTTGCCATCCCGGCGACGCGCTAGTACCGTGTAGCTCTCCGGACCGCGCCGTGAGCAAGCGGGTTAAAGACCACCATTCGATTCCAGCGAATCCGATACAGGCGACAGTCCCCATAATGGCCGACAAGAAACTCGCGCCATCGGTGTCGATTGCGAGCTGTCTGCCGGCGTCGCTCACTTTCCCACCCACTTTGGCCTGCGCCGCTCCATAAACGCCGCGATGCCTTCGTGCGCGTCGGCGGTCTTCATCAGTTCATCGTGATAAATCTGCTCGGCGCGGGCCAGACCTTTGTCAAAGTGAATCGCCTCCCACGAATAGAGCGCTTTCTTGGTTACAGCGATCGCCGCCGGGCTCAACTGCGCAACCCGCTGCAGGCACTCAGAAACCAGTGTCTCCGGATCGTCGGCCAATCCGTTTACCAATCCCGCAGCCAGAGCCTCGTTGCCAGTGAGAGTTCGTCCGGTCAGCACCAATTCCGCCGCTAGCTTCTGTCCCACAATGGCGGACAAAGCCACGCATGCCACAGGTGGATAGCAGGCCAGCTTGATCTCCGGAAATCCCCAGACAGAATCCGGCGAGGCGTACACGACGTCACACATCATCGCCAGCTCTGCGCCCCCACCCAGACAATGCCGGCGCACGCTGGCAATGGTCAACTTTTGACTGCTGACCACTGAGCGGATGACGCTGTGGAACAGGCTCAGCATCTCGCGAACGTTGTCGGGCGTGTGCGCGGCGATATCCACGCCGACGGAGAAGGCGCGCTCGGAGCCGGCAATCACAATCGCGCTAATCTCCGGCCGGGTCTCGATCTGCTCCAGTGTCGCGCGCAGCTCCTCCATCATTGGGATGTCGATGACGTTGAGCGGCGGATTATTCAGCGCGACGCGCGCGGCCGGCGGGTGAAGCTCGACAACGATGCGGGTGAAGCTCGTATTGGTGGTCAGAGTCATATAACAGGAACCCACTCATTCGAAACCCGCGAACGAGCGGGGCAGCCGACGATGCGGGTGAACGCGTTTTGTGTGGTTGTAGTCATTCTGTGCCGCCGGCTACAGCCGGCTCTCATTTGAAACAACGGACTGGCCGCGGGCCTGAAGACCGCTCTACCCGTGCTCTGTAGCGCCGACCTAAGCACAGCGCCATTATCTTCACTTCGCCTTGAACGTTGCCGGCCGCTTTTCGATGTACGCCGCCAAGCCTTCCTTGGCATCTTCACTTTCGAAGAGCAACTGCTGGTTCTCGCGCTCCAGCGCCAGACCAGCCTCCAGCGGAATCTCCCATCCGGTCTGCACCGCTCGCTTGATGCGCCCCACCGCCTTCGCCGCTTTATTCGGCGGGCAGAATTGACGAGCGTATTCCATCACCCGATCCGTAAAGTTCTCGTCGTCGAAAATCTCGTTCACCAGCCCTAGCTCTTTCGCCTTGTCGAAGGAAAAGGTCCTGCCCGTCGCCATCAGCTCGATGGCTTTCGACTTGCCGACCATTCGCGACAGGCGCTGCGTGCCCCCGGTGCCCGGCAGCACCCCGAGGTTCACTTCTGGCAATCCGATCTTGCCTCCGTTCTTGCGCGCCACGCGCAGGTCTGCCGCCATGGCCACTTCCAACCCGCCGCCCACGCAATGCCCGTTCAGCGCGGCAATCACCAGCTTGGGAGTGTTTTCCAGCCGCAGCAAAGTCTCGTTTGCGTGCAGGCAAAAGTAGTACTTGAATGTAGGATCCGCCTTTGTCAGCATCTGGATGTCGGCACCGGCGCAGAAAAACTTCTCTCCCGCTCCCGTCAGCACAATCACGTGCACGGCTTCATCCATGCGTGCCCGCAGGATCGCGTCATCGAGCTGCCGATTCATAGCGTAGCTGTAGGTATTGGCCGGCGGGTCGCAAAGCTCGATCACCGCGACACCCGACTCGACGCGAAAACGAATCAGTTCCTTTGTGGCTGTTGCCATCGGTTCTGTCGTACTGGCCATTGCTGCTGTGCCTCTCCTTGCTACGCTCGCGTCGTTACGTTCGGGTCTTGGGCGCCGCGCGCGCGGGCGCATTCTTTTTCGTGGAACGCTCTGCTGCGCCGCGATTCGCCTTCTCCGTACCCGCCATGCCGCGAACACCCTGCAGGAAAATGTCGCTGATCTGTCGCGCCAGAACCTCGGCATCCGGATCGACGCGCGGTTTGTACCAGGTGTATAGCCAGTTCAACATTCCGAACAGGCCCATTACCGCCGTGCGGGTAGTGACACCGCCGTCGCCGGACTTCAACCCTTCCGTCCCCGCCAGCTCCTCCACCAAGCCCACGCAGATGCGGTAATAATCTCGCTTAGTGGCAGCCAGCTTCGTGCCATAGACATCCTTCAACACGTCATCCTCGTGCGAAAGCACCTTCATGGCCTTCTGCTTGGCCACGGAATACTCCACATGGTTCTGAACGAAGATGCGGAGGCGCTGTTCCGGGTCCTGACTGGCTGCCAGCCGCTCGCGCAGGCGATCGAGGATGGTGGTAAAGGTGTGTTGCTGGATGAAGTACAGCAGCTTCTCTTTGGATTCGAAGTAATAATAAAGACCGGCCAGCGAGATGCCGCTCAAACGCGACAGATCGCGCATGGAGGCGCCTTCGTAACCTTTATCGGCGAAGATTTCGGTGGCATAGTCGAGAATCTCGGCCAAGCGGCGGTCGAAGCGCGTATCCTGGACTGTAACCGGCTGCGGAGTACGGCTGGCGCTGGAACTGGACATAGCTGGAAACCGGCGATTCTGTCGAACGTTCGTTATAATCCTAGAACATCTGCGCTTGCGCGACAACCGCGATGCTGACTCCAGATTGTGCCGCTTCGTCCGCCACATCTAAACCCGGAGCGCTGTCGAGTCGCGCCCGGATGTTCGCGCTCGGATTGACTTCTCCGCCGCGAACAGGCAAACTGCTCCATTCCTGAAGATTTTGTTCTGCGACCGGGAATGTGAAGCCAATCTCGTCACAACGAGCGATTGAATGACCGCGCCGCAACGAGTTTCCTACCGCATGGAATCCACGCTCGAGAGCGTGAACAAAGCCGAGGAGATGGCCGACCAGATGGCGGCGCGAGCCGGCCTGGACGAGGACACGCGAGGCGGCTTTTCCATGGCTGTGCGCGAGGGCATGATCAATGCCATCCTGCACGGCAACCAGTATGACCCGGCCAAGCGTGTGAATCTCACGTTCGAGCGGAATCAGCAGGAGTTGATTGTCACCATCACCGACGAAGGCAAAGGTTTTATTCCCGAAGAGGTACCCGATCCGCTGGCCCCGGAAAATCTTTTGAAACAATCGGGCCGTGGCATATTCTTGATGCGGACATTCATGGATGAGGTCCGGTTTCGCAAACTGGATCCCGGCACTGAAATCAGTTTGATTAAGCGGCTCCAGCACGATGCGCTGGAGCATCAGGAGGCTTCCACGTGAGCATGAAAGCGAGTACTCGGCAGGTTGATGGCGTCACCATCGTCGATTTGAGCGGACGGATCACACTGGGCGAAGGCAGCGTGGTTCTGCGCGATACCGTCAAGGACCTGCTGGGCAAGGGACAGAAGAAAATCCTGCTGAACCTGGGCGATGTGAGCTACATCGACAGCTCCGGCATCGGCGAGTTGGTCAGCGCCTTTACCTCCGTTCGCAACCAGGGCGGCGAGTTGAAGCTGCTGCACCTGACCAAGAAGGTGCATGACTTGTTGCAGATCACCAAACTCTACACCGTCTTCGATGTGAAGGACGACGAGGCGGCCGCGATTGGCGCCTTCGCGCACTAAGTCGGCGGCGGCGCCCACGCCCGGAATTTCTCATGCCCTTTCGCGTTCCTGCGGAAGGGCATCGTTGCAATTAGCAATTAGCTTTTAGCATTCAGCAACTAGAATAGTATTCGGACCGCAACAGCATTGGTTTATTTTTGGTGTTGAGATTTCGCGCAAGGGTTTTCCTTAGCCGCTAATTGCTAATCGCTAATTGCTATTGACCACATCCGCAATAGCGGCTTTGGCGCGCATCAGTTTCTCCTTGTAATCGGCGCCGATTTGTTTCGCGGTCTTGGCCTTGAATTCGGTCTTCAGCCGCTCGGCCAGCTCTTTCCGCTCCTGCTCGGTCGAATTCCTTTCCAGTTCCTCGATACTCGACGGCAGCTTCGGCAAAATTGTGTGTAGTCTCGCGATCTGTTCTGCCGCAAGTTCGGGATGGTAGCTGAGCCGATCGCTGGTCTGCATCGCATCGACCAGAAGATCGGGAGACCAGCCTATCGGCCAGGTCTGGTTCAGGGCATTGTACGCCTCGCGCAAGCGCGTCATCGTCCCGGCAAAATCATCGAGTTCGGCGCGTCTCTGTGCCAGTCCTCTATTTCGCCGCACGATGATCGTCAACTCCGCGCTTCGGTCTGTCGAAGGGATATCGACTACAGGTTGCCCCTGTCCGGCATGCCTGGATGCCACGTGACTTTCTTCCCGTTCAAAGTGAACGTGATCGAGAGATCGCCGGCGGTGAATCGGCCATCGCTGCCGGCGCGCGGATCGTAGTGCAGCCGAAGAGAATCAGTAACGACGTCAACACCGTGTGGATTGCTCTTGGACACGCCAAAGTTTGGCACCGGCAGGTTGCGATTAAGGAACACCAGCGAGGCATGATCTTCGAACTTGCCGTCTGCAGCCCATTCCATCCGGATCAAGTGCGGAGTCAACACGGTGAACCGCGCGTGCCCGGCGTCGACTTCGGCCGTGGGATCAGCAACCGGGTCGTAAGGGTTAGGGACCGCAGACGGTGCTGAATTCGGCCCGCTACTAGCTTGCGCCCACGCCAGACGTGGAGAGTCAAAGATCGCGAACAACAGCAGAATAATTGCGCCCTGCTTTACTGCGTTCGCACACCGCCATGCAAATAGGTTCTTGATCATCGTTGTAGGATGTTGCACGTCCCGATCATAATTTGCCCGGCACTCCCAATATTCTCTGTAGCACGGCTGCCGGTTTCGTGATATGAGAGATAGCTGTACTAGGGCCATAGTAGTTCCACCGGCCAGCTTGACTCGGCATACTGCGTCGGAACCCAGGGACGCGGCAGCGCGCCGCCGGAATATTCGCCGACAATCATGCTTCGCCGCACGAACCGTGCGGCATTTTGCCATCAGGAGGGCGTATGAAGTGCCATTGGTTAGTGGCTGTCCCCATCATGCTTTGCACGTTGGCAGTTGCCCAGAGCAAGTCTGCCAAGAGCACGTTCACCATGAAGTGCCAACCCTTCAAATCCATTGAAGTAAAGCACCCGATCGATGGTTCCTGCGGAATTTCCGGCAAGGGCGCAGATGGAACTGCCCTGCAGAACCAAACCAAGAACAACTTCTGCGCCGGCGATAACTATCAGACCATTACCCAGCAAGACCTGGCGAGCAAACAGCAGCAAGTCGCGGCTTTGCCGGGATACCTGAAATGGTCGGGCGAGGACATGCCCACCAGCCGCGGCGATCTTGTGAAATTGGGTGAGGGCACGGCAGTGCAGTTTGTGGGCTACATCTTCGAGGCCCATTACGCCGACGTCACCAGCGGCGAAAGCGTGAATTGCGAGACGAAGGGGGATGCCTACAATGACATCCACATCGCGCTGGTGCCGCAGACGGGGGTCACCGATGAATGCCAGAGCAACACTGCTGAGATGAGCCCTCATTACCGGCCGGCGAGCTGGACCCCGGAGAACCTGGAGAAAATCGGCAAGACCATGATGGTGCGGGTCTCCGGCCAGCTGATGTACGATGCCGACCACAAGATTTGCGGTGAACAAGGTTTTTCGGCGAAGGACAATCCGAGCCGGATGTCCGGCTGGGAGATTCATCCCGTGTACGCCTTTGATGTCTGCGTGCAGCAGTCCGGTGGTCAATGCTCCCAGTGGCAGGCGCTTTCGGATTGGGCGGGCACGGCTGCCAAAAGCTCTACCACGAAAAAGCGCGGAACCAAAAAAGAGCAGTAATCCTTAGATCGGTTTCTTGTTCTTGCAATCCGGGTAGAGCGTGCCTTCAGGCCCGCTCTACCCGAGTATATTTCGCAGGTTCCCCCGACGCGGGACGCAGGCCCAAAGGCCCGCTCTACCGCCAAAGCGCGATACCCCAAACAAGAACTGCTCGTGCACTTGATAAATGGCCAAGCTATAGGGCGAGAGCTGCAGATGCAACTCTCGCTCCTTGAGCTCTGCCTTGGAGTCACCGAAGATGGGCGCGAGTGACTTGAAGGTCCGCCCTCCCCGGCATTCCAATTCTGGGTTGCTCTATGCCTTATGCGACTCGAGCCGGCGGATTCTTGCTCTGCGAGCGTGCAGAACCTTTGTCGCCTTCGGATTTTGACTTGTCTCTTTTTTGACGCCAGAAAATCACTCCCGCAATGACGCCCAACACAACCAAGCAAAGCCCGGCATACAGAATTGGTTTGTAATATTGCCCCAGCCAACGAATGATGAGGCGCCCGTAAATGTG
Organism: uncultured Acidobacteriaceae bacterium; assembly: GCA_963821995.1. Taxonomy (GTDB): domain Bacteria; phylum Acidobacteriota; class Terriglobia; order Terriglobales; family Acidobacteriaceae; genus Bog-257. The sequence goes on from CAWGFZ010000002.1 coordinate 1,137,145, forward strand.
TCCGAGGTAGGCGAGGACCGTGTAGCGCACCCCGCGGCCCAACGCCAATGCCGTCAGAAACAGCTTGCGCGGATACTTGAGCGCGCCGGCGACGATCAGCGTAGGCACAATCGGAATCGGCGGCGGACAAACGGCACTCACCGCAACCGACCAAAAGCCATACTTGCGAAAGATCCGGTCAGCCTGTTCAGCGCGTTTCTTGGAGAGCTTCCTATCCAGAGTCTCCTTGCCGCCTTTATATCCCAGCCGGAACGTCAGGTATCCGCCGATTAGGGCCCCAACCGTGGCCATGATGGCGTAATACCACCAAGGTTCTTTGTGCGCCGCCGCCAGCAGAATCGTTGCCGCATCCATGCTGCCAGGCAGCGGGATGGCAGAGTTGTCGATGAGGCCGAGCACGATGAGCCCGGGACCGCCCAGGCGAAAAAGCAAGTGCAGGAACCTTCTGTTGGCTAACGCGACTGCGGCAAGCTGCATCGGCCCTTCCATCTGCTACCTGCAAGAGTTCCCAGCTGGTTAGAAGCACAATCGAGGGAAATGGATTGGACAGACCCGGCCTGGCGGGCTGCCACTCGAACCGTTATTTTCGTGCGCTGCCGAATGCCACTGCGCCCAGGAATCGCAGGTGAGGAACGGCAGTAATCAGGCCTATCTCCTGCGAGTATTGCAAAAACAACTTCAATCCCGCGTGGTTCTCGCGATCCAGATAGTAATCAATGTTTTGCGTGAGATAGCTGCAGATATCAGCCTCCCCGAGTTGTAGCTTCGGCGCCCATTCCTTCGCAATGGAATCAATGCTGCCTGTCTCCAGTCCGTGATCGCGCGACTGTTGAAATACCTGAGTCAGATCCATTCCCTTCGCCTGCCGCGCCAGAGCGTCCATCCGGACCGCCCAAAAGGCGAAGACAAATGGCCGGCCGGTGGCTTCGTGCCACAAATGCGCCAGGTCGTAAAGATGATGTCCAGCGTCCTGCGGCACCTGCAACGCAGCATCGCCGATCAGCAGCGCCGCGTCGTGATCTTTCAGCATCTCGTCGACATTCGGCGCATGCGGCGTCAGCTCCCGCGGGCCACCGAAAAACTTGGCGAACAAGACCTGCAACAAAGCGACCGAGGTACGCGAAGAAGTGTCGGCTGCGACCGTCCGCACCTCCTCAATGGGCTTCTTGCTAACCAGAAGAATCGAGCGCACACGGTCCTTGGAGGCGATCGCGATATTGGGAAGAATCGCAAGCTTCGGGATCTCCGCGTACGCAAAGGCCGGAATGATGCCGATATCCGCCTCATTGGCCGCCAGCGCCGCGGCGCAGGCTGACGGAATCGTATAGGCGATCTCGAATTCCCGGCCGGCGTCGCCGTGCTCGAAGTCCCACATCAGCGGCGCAGTGTTGAGGAAGGAAATGGCGGAGACGCGCAGGCCAAGCATGAACAATCGAGTCTAGCAAAATCCGCGCCGCCAGGTTTCAGACTTCGATTACGGAGCGTCACCGGTAACGCGTGACGCCCGTCCTTGACCACGCCCCCGGTTGATGATTACTCTGCGCAAGTCTCTCAGGTACATTCCGGAGGTCCTATGGACGCCGATGTATCTGAACTTCCGCTCGCAGCAAGCGATCTCGCCCACACCCGCAAGCTGCAATGGCTCGCCCTCTCGTTAACTCCCGGTGTAGGCGCCGGCCGCGGACGAAAACTAGCCGAGCGCTTTGGTGAAATGCAGCGGCTCTTCGCGGCTTCTCTCACCGAGCTCGAGGCCTGCGGCTTGCCTGCCGGCGCCGCGCAGAGCATTTCGTCGGGCAAGTCGCTCGAACTGGCTGCAGCGGAGTACGACCGCGCCCGCGCGGCCGGCGCTGCCATCGTCGTTCCCGGCGATGCGGAATATCCCAAACGGCTGCTGGAAATCTACGATCCTCCGCTCGCGCTCTATTTCAAGGGGAATGCTGAGATCGCCGACAAGCCCGGCATCGCCATGGTCGGAACCCGGCATCCGACCCCGTACGGCACCGGCATGGCCGAGCGGCTGGCGTGCGATCTGGCAGCACGCGGTCTGGTCATCTTCAGCGGGATGGCCCGCGGCGTCGATACCGCTGCGCATCGCGGCGCGCTCGCTGCTCGTGGACAAACCGTCGCTATCTGGGGCACAGGCATAGACGAGGTCTATCCCAAGGAAAACCAGAAGATCGCCAAACAGATTTTGGACTCCGGCGGCGCGGTCCTCAGCGAATTTCCCCTGGGGACATTTCCGGCACCGCAGAATTTCCCCATCCGCAACCGCCTCATCAGTGGCATAGGCCTTGGCGTGTTGGTAATCGAGGGCAATGAGTACAGCGGAACGCGCGTAACGGCGCGTTGTGCCCTGGAGCAGGGCCGCGAAGTCTTCGCCGTGCCGGGGAACGTCACTAATAAGATGTCATGGGCCCCTAACACATTGATAAAACAGGGCGCTGCTCTGGTAGCCACGTGGGAAGATGTGTGGGAACAGCTCCCGGCGGAGCTCCGCCTGGCGCTCGGTCCGCGCGAACAGGCTGCATCGGAAGCCGCGCCCGCGGCATCATTGTTTCAGGGCGTCGAGTTGTCGCCTCACGAAAAGCGGGTGCTGGGGTTGCTGAAGTCGGATGAATCGACCCACCTTGATCAGATGGTAGAGCGCTTGTGCGCGCACTTGTCCTCTTCGGAAATATTTGCGGCATTGTTTGAGCTCGAACTGAGTGGCCGCGTCAAGGCGCTTCCCGGAAAGTACTACGTAAAGGCGATGTAGGTTTAGGCAAAGAACTGGCCGTCAGCCGTCGGCTCTCAGCTATCGGCCCAACCAAGAATTTCGTCATGCGCAGCTAATGGCTGACGGCTGATAGCTCACGGCTGAAGTCTCGCAACGCCCCACATGCGGTTTTGCCGCCACCGGGCGCACCGTGCTAGCTTCATAAACGTATTCCGCAATCATTGAGGTTCCATTGGCAAAAGGTTTAGTCATTGTTGAATCGCCGGCGAAGGCGAAAACCATCCAGAAATATCTTGGCGCAGGCTACGACGTGGAAGCCTCGCTCGGGCACATCAAAGATCTCCCCAAGAAGTCTCTCGGTGTCGATTTGGACAACGATTTCGAGACCGAGTATGTCGTCATTCCGGGCAAGGAAAAAGTCGTTGCTAAGCTGAAGAAGCTGGCGAAATCGGCGAATGCCATCTATTTGGCGCCCGATCCAGACCGCGAGGGCGAAGCCATCGCCGCCCATCTGGCCGAGGAGCTCGGAGGCGACGGCATAGACGGCAAGAAAAAGAAGAAGAACCCGATCTCCATCCGCCGCGTGACCTTCAACGAGATCACCAAGCGCGCGGTGCAGGAAGCCTTCCAGCATCCTCGCGACATCGACGTCAATCTCGTCGACGCGCAGCAAACACGCCGCGTGCTCGACCGGCTGGTCGGCTACCAGATTTCGCCGCTGTTGTGGGACAAGGTCCGCCGCGGCCTCTCTGCCGGTCGCGTGCAGACGGTCGCTCTGCGCCTGATCGTCGAGCGTGAACGCGAGATCAAGGCCTTCGCTAAGGAAGAGTATTGGACCATCGACGCTCATCTGCAGGGCCAGAAGCCGCCGGCGTTTGACGCTCGCTTCATCGGTATCGGCCAGGAGAAGACGCCCATCTCCAACGGCGAAGATGCCGAAAAGATCAGGACCGCGCTAGAGAAGGCCGACTGGAGCGTCGCGTCGGTGGAAACGCGCGAGCGTCGGCGCAGTCCGGCGGCGCCGTTCACCACCAGCAAATTCCAGCAGGACGCCTCGCGCAAGCTGCGCTTCAGCGTGAAGCGCGCCATGATGATTGCCCAGCGTCTCTATGAGGGCATCGACATCGGTGAAGAAGGCACGGTCGGCCTCATCACCTACATGCGAACCGATTCGCCGCAGGTATCGAACGACGCCCTGGCGGAAGTTCGGGAGCTGATTGGCCGCGATTACGGCCAGCAATTCCTGCCCGAGTCGCCGAATACCTATAAATCAAGAAAAGCGGCGCAGGAAGCGCACGAGGCAATCCGGCCGACCTCGGTTTCGCACCATCCCGACGCCATGAAGCAGTACCTGCAGGAAGACGAGTACAAGGTCTACAAGCTCATTTGGCAGCGATTTGTCGCCTCGCAGATGAATCCGGCGATCTTCGATCAGACGACGGTCGACATCGACGCCAAAAGCGGGGACACGGTTTATCGCTTCCGCGTGACCGGTTCGGTGTTGAAATTCGAAGGATTCCTGAAGGTCTACGAGGAGTCGAAGGACATCAAGGACGAAGAAGACGAGGCAACCAAGCACAAGCTGCCCGTCCTGGTTCAGGGGCAGAAGCTTACGCTGAAGGGACTGAAGCCGGAGCAGCATTTCACGGAGCCGCCTCCGCGCTACAACGAGGCGTCGCTGGTGAAGGAATTGGAAGAGCGCGGCATCGGCCGGCCTTCCACCTACGCAGCCATCATCAGCACCATACAGGAGCGGCAGTACGTGCAGAAATTAGGCGGGAAGTTCATTCCGACCGAGATTGGCCTGGTTGTCACGGACCTGCTGGTCGAGAACTTCAAGGACATCTTCGATCCCCAGTACACAGCGCGGCTCGAAGAAGAGCTGGACGAGATCGAAGACGGCAAGGAGCGCTGGACCGATGCGCTGAAAGAGTTCTACACGAAGTTCGAAAAAGAGCTCCACTACGCTGAAAAGCACATGGAGAACGTCAAGCGGATGGAAAAGCCGACCGACGAAAAGTGCGAACGGTGCGGCTCGCCGCTGGTCATCAAGTGGGGCAAGCACGGCTCGTTTTACGCCTGCAGCACCTACGACAAGAGCGATTCCGGGAGCTGCACCTTCACTAAGGAAAATCCCGTCGACCTGCCGGACCTGGACAACGCCGACGTGCAGGAAACCACGCAGGAAGAATACTGCGAGAACTGCGGCCGTCCGATGGTGCTCAAGCGCGGGCGCTTCGGTCAGTTCATGGCCTGCACCGGTTATCCCGATTGCAAGACCACGCGCCGGCTCGATCAGGGCAAGAAAGTCCCGGACATCCCGCTGGACGAGAAATGTCCGCAGTGCGGACGTAATCTCCTGCTACGGCACGGCCGCTATGGCGAATTCATCTCCTGCAGCGGCTATCCCGAGTGCAAGTGGGTAAAGCAGAACTACATTGGCATGAAGTGTCCCACGTGCAAGACCGGCGACCTCGCCGAGAAAAAGGCGCGCCGCGGCAACCTCTTCTACGGCTGCTCAAATTACCCTAAGTGCCGGTTCACCTCGGCTTACAAGCCGATACCCGAGGCGTGTCCGGAATGCGGCAGCCCTTATCTGCTGGAGAAGAACCTGAAATCGGGCAGCTTCCTGGTTTGTCCCAACAATAAGCGAACGGAGCCGGAAGAGCCGAACCCACCCCAACGCACGCAAAAGCGGCGTGCGCCGGGGACCCCGGAGTCACGCCGCGGCAAGAAGAAAGCCGGGGATGAAAGCACGGTTAAATGTGATTATTCGCGCGAATTGGAGCCCGAAGCCGTAGCATAATAGGTTAATTGTGAGTCTAATTTGCCCCGCCGTCCGGCGGGCATTCCAACGAAAAGGGGTGAAACATGGCAGGAGAGATGAAGGCGACGATTATTGCCCATCTGATCGTCGATGATGGTGTGAAAGCTTGTGACTTCTACAAGAATGCCTTCGGAGCTGAAATTCATGGCATTCACAAGACCCCAGATGGAAAAGTAATGCACGCGGAGTTGAGCGTCGGCGGCGCGCGACTGATGCTGGCCGACGTCTTCCCCGGTTTTGGTTGCGGCTCACCCAAAACTTTAGGCGGCAGCCCGGTGGTACTGAATTTGTATGTCGAGAATGATGTTGACAGCCTCTTCAATCAAGCTGTCGCTGAAGGCGCCAAGGTGGACATGCCCCTGGGCAATCAGTTCTGGGGCGATCGCTACGGCCAGATCACCGATCCGTTCGGGCATCGCTGGGCCTTGGGACAGCACATCGAAGACGTCGCTCCCGAAGAGATGGAGCGCCGCGCGAAAGAGGCATTCTCCAAGATGGCGGAATGCGCCAAGGCATAGCCCTGCCGAAGCCCATTATCCCGTCAGCTGTCCAACCAATCGAAGAGCCGTCGCTGTGACGGCTCTTCCAGACCTTAGCTCGTCCCGGAGGATACATGTCACAAGCTACTTATCACGATGCTGAACTTGTTCTGAAACTTTACGATCTGCGCCGTGAAGCCGTTATGCGCCAGGCGCGGGATTTCGTGGCCAACTTCAACCCGTCTTCTTTTCAAGAGCTGATGGCAGTTGTCGGCGCCTTCGGCAGTAAAGAGAACGCCTACCTTCGCCAGGTCTTTACCTATTGGGAGACGGTCGCGTCCCTCATCGTACATGGCACGCTCAACCCTGAACTGGCGGAAGACACGTTGGGCGAGATGTACTTCGTTTACGCAAAGATTCAACCATTCCTGGACCAGATGCGGCAGACGATGAAGTCACCGGAGTTCCTGCAAAACCTGCAGAAGGTTATTGAGGGCACGGCGGAAAAGCGTGACCGGCTGGCGCGCATGCAGGAGCGCATGGCCGAGTTCGCAAAAATGCGCGCCGCCGCTGCGAAGCAGGGCGACTAGACTATAGACTAGCTGCGACGACAGTCGTTGCACCCGGGTGGAGCTTTCTGTACGCCCCTAAAGGCATGCTCCGCCCATTGTGCATATCCCAATCCGGCTTAACTGAGATATTCCCGAATATACGGATCCTTCGAGCGCAAAAGTTCGGCGGCCGTTCCCTCAAAGATGACCTTACCGCCGTGCAGCATGAGGAACGTGGTGTGCACGTCGCTCGGCGTACCGTCGCCAATTGCGACCATCTTGTTCTGCTCGCGATCGAAGTGGCGGGTGGCCATGGTGAAGGCATCCTGCAAGCGGCTCGTTACCAGCAACGAGCTGGTGCGATACACATCACGCTGTTTCACGATCAGCTCAATGATGGTGTTGGATGTTACCGGATCGAGCCCTCCGGTGGGTGAATCGTAGAGCACAACTTTGGGTTGCGTGATGATTGCCCGCGCGATGGCGACGCGCCGCCGCATGCCGCCGGAAAGCTCCGAGGGAAACAGCTTGACGGTGTGCTCCAGCTCGACGAAGCGCAGGACTTCGAGCACGCGCGCGTGGATCTCTTCTGTAACTCTTCCCGTTTCTTCAATCAGCCGATAGGCAACGTTCTCCTCCACCGTGAGGGAATCGAACAGGGCGCTCTCCTGAAATACCATTCCAATATTGCGGCGCAAGGCGAACAGGTCTTGCTCGCGCATGCTGGTAATTTCTTCGCCCAGCACGGTGATGCGGCCAAAGTCAGGTTTGAGCAAGCCTAGCGCCAACTTCAGGGTCAGCGTCTTGCCGGTTCCCGCCTCCCCCATCAGGATCTTCGTCTCGCCGTGAGGAAGCTCGAAGGAAATGCCCTCCAGCACGGGATTCTCAAATGCGATGGCAACTTTGTCGAAGCGGATCGCCGGCTGTCTCGACTCCGACAGCGAGGGTTGGCGTTGCTCCTGAGGCGGCGCGAGGATCGTCATCTCAATATCGGAAGATGCCCATCAGCAGGCGAGTGAGGAAAAAATCGCTGACCAGGATGAGCACGGATGCCGCCACGACGGCCTGTGTGGTTGCGCGGCCAACGCCTTGCGTGCCGCCCTTGGCCGACATCCCGTAATAACACCCGACCGTGGCGATAATGAAGCCGAACAGCACCGGCTTGCAGAGCCCTTCGGTCACATCGCCGAAGCGCAGCGTCTGGTAAGCCGTGGTCCAGTACTGGTTTGCATTCAGTCCCAGCAGCAAGAAGGAGATCATGAAGCCGCCGGTGAGGCCCACCAGGTCAGAGATGATGCTCAAAAAGAACAGCATGATGACGCTGGCGACCACGCGCGGAGTCACCAGCTTCTTGGACGGGTCTACGCCCATCGCCCGCATGGCATCGATCTGTTCGGTCACTTTCATGGAGCCGAGCTCGCTGGCCATGCCGCTGGCGTTGCGGCCCGCGACCATGAGGCCGGTCAGCACCGGGCCGAGCTCGCGCACCATAGAGAGCGCAACCAGTTGCCCGGTCAGCGCGAGCGATCCGAACTGCTGTAGCGTGCTGGAGGTTTGCAGCGCCAGCACCGCGCCGGTGAAAAAGCCGGTCAGCACTACAATCGGGAGCGAGCCCACCCCGATGAGGTCGGCCTGTATAAGCGTATCGGAGACGTAGCGCGGACGTCCGAAGATGTTGCTGAGCGAGCGCCCGGCGAGCAAGGAGTATTCCTGCACCGACAGCACCTGCTCCTTCGCAAACTCCGTGAACGAGAAGATCGGCATGCGCGAGAAAGGCTATGACGAAATATATCAGAGCAGTAGAGAAGGACTGCTCGACCCGCCCGCCGGAAGAAGCTTCCTGTGACGGCACGACATTACCGGCCGCTGAAGAAGTCCGCCTTGAAAGCTTTGTGTCAGGGCACGACCTTGGTCGTGCCGATAAGGCCTTTAATCTTGTCGTCCCGAGCGGGCTTCAGCCCGCGAGGGACCTGCTGTTCGGCGATACATCATCGAAGCTTGACCAAGGTTCCTCGACTCCGCTTTGCTCCGTTCGGAATGACAAATCTGTTGAGGGATGGTGATCCACGCGATAGACTTCTGCAATTCCGATGGTCACCGTTCAAAACGTCACTGGCAAGGCGATGAAAATCCTCCTCGTTGTCTTTTTTCTGACTGGGGCAATGTACTCGCAGACGAACCAGCTGCAGCCGTATCCTCCACCCCAGCAAGTCCAAAACCGGGACTTGCCGGGGGCCCCGGATCCTCCACCCCAGCAAGTCCAAAACCGGGACCTGCCGGGGGCCCCGGATCCCGGACTGATGCGCGAGATCAACGGGATCAAGGCCATGGACAACCACTCGCATCCGCCCGCGCTGAACGGTCCCAACGGCGAGAAAGATGACGATTACGACGCGCTCCCCTGCGATCCGCTGGAGCCGACCGAGGCGGGCTTGATGTTCCGCGAGGACAATCCCGTCTACATCAAGGCCTGGCAAACGATGTTTGGTTACAAGTACAACGACTTCCAGCCGGAGCACGTCAAGGAACTGCTGGCCGCCAAGGAGCAAGTAAAGCAGCGTGAGGGCGACAACTATCCCAACTGGGTGCTCGATCAGCTTGGCATCGAGACCGAGCTGGCGAACCGAATCGTGCTTGGCCGCGGGCTGCAGCCGCCGCGCTTTCGCTGGGTCGCCTTCGACGACACGCTGCTGTTCCCGCTGAACAACTCCGGGCTCAAGGCGCAAACGCCCGATCGCAAGATCTTCTTCGACCGCGAAGAGCTGCTGATGAAGCGCTATCTCCGTCAACTGAACGTCACCGCTCTGCCCATAACACTGGCGGAATACACCTCGAAAGTCGTCACACCGGTGCTCGAGTGGGAGAAGAAAAACGGTGCGTTGGCGATCAAGTTCGAGGCCGCATATCTGCGCTCGCTCGACTTCGAACCAGCCAGCCAAGCCGACGCGTCGCGAATTTACGCGCAATACATCAAAGCCGCACTTCCCAGCGACGCCGATTACAAGGTTCTGCAGGATTATCTCTTCCGCTATATCGCGCGCGAGGCGGGACGGCTGGGTATGGCCGTTCACTTCCACACCGGCGGCGGATGCGGCGGCTACTTCGAAATGGAAGGCGCAAATCCTCTGCTGCTGGATTCTGTCTTCAACGATCCCACGCTGCGCAAGACCAATTTCGTCATGCTGCACGGTGGCGCTGGCGGCTTCGAGCAGTTCGTGCCTTATCTGCTGATGAAGCCCAACGTCTACGCCGACTTCTCCGAGCAAACCTGGATGACCTCACCGCGCCACATCGCAGCCAGCATTCGCTTCATGCTGGAGTTCTATCCCGACAAAGTTCTGTTCGGCACCGATCTCTATCCGCTGACGCCGCAGGTGAACTGGGAAGAGACCGGATATCAGACCGAGACCGCGGGCAGAACTGCGCTCGCCATCGCGCTCACCGGCATGATGCAGGACGGCGAGATCACGCGCGCCCAGGCTAGCGAGATCGCGCGCAAGGTGATGCGGGACAATGCGATCAAACTTTATGGGCTGAGTGCGAAGCCGTGATTGCTTTCCCGCGGCCCTTGTTGAGCGCTGCTCTAGCCGCTCCTAAGCAAGAACGCCGGAAGAGTAAAGCCCCAGTCCCGCCAAGCGGGACTGTCCTCGCGAACTTCAGATGGAGGTCATGCGAGAAAACAGTGTGGCAGCGCGAGCCGCTAAAATCCGCGACGGCGTCGCATTAGCCGATGTGTTCTCATTGCTCCGCAACGAATGCTCCGCGTTTTTCACAACACGACCAGCTTTCCCACAGGCGATAGAGCAAACGAAAAGGCCACCCGGCAACTGGGCGGCCTTCTCTTCAAGGGAGAATAGTTCCAACGGAGGCTAGACCGTCAAAACTTTCTGCAGAAATACTAGGATTCAAGAAAGCAGCGTGTCAAGGAAATTTTCGGACTTAAATTGCTGTATTTTCAACAGTTTGCAACAAATCTGGGGAGTTGATAACAGGAGGCTCAAAGTTGCCCAATTTTCGGGCTTTTGACAGTAAAGCCCACAAAATCAATGAATTAGCGATCTCTCGGGCCTTCCAGGTGCAATTGGATGATCTCTATCTCCTCAGGACGATCGAACACCTTATCGGGGTAAAGACGCTTGGCCAAAATGCGAATGCCGCCGAAGAAAACGCCGAAGATGATCGAGATCAGCAGAATAATTCCGATGAGAGCGAAAACTGCGACGATCAAGTTGCCGATGTTGTTGCGCGGGCTCACGCTCGTCGCTTCATCCCACGTGACCTCGGCTTCGTAGTTCACCGAGTGAAGCAAATTCCGCGCCTCATCGCTGCCGACGGCGCCGCTGACGACTTCGAGGATGGGCCCGGTGCGACGCAAGAGAAACGAATCGGCGCCGGTCTTCTCCGCGGCTTGCAGAGCCCGCAGCCGTTCGCCCGCGATTTGCGGCGTCGGATAATCGATCAACGTCAGCGTCAGGTCTCCGCCTTTCGACGAATAGTCTTGCGACAGCACCTCGGGTTCCTTGCTGAAGTCGACCTGCTCAGCCGTCAGCGGCGATTGGGCGGCGAGTAGCGCCTGCGGTCCGAGAATGTACTTGGCGGAATTTTCCGTCGCGTCTTTCTTCGGCAGATACTGCGGCAGCGTGGGCAGGTTGTCGGCCGAGCCCTTCAGCGCTGGCAGCATGCCTGCGAGCTCGCGCAACTCGGCGGCGGACATCTCCGTAACGCGATCGAAGTTCGCGTCTACCAGCACGTTACTGCGGAAGAAGAGGATGCGGTTGTTGGCCGACGCGGCTTTGCTGCCGATCTCCTCCGTCCTCATCACCGGCTGGCGATAAAAGGTAAATGCGCCGTAAGCGCCCGTCGCGTCATTGAACTGCGCGGCTTTGATCGTCAGCTTGCGGCCGTCATCGCGGGTGTAGGTGGCCGTTTCGGAATCGACAAATCCGTATTCTTTGAGCACGGAGGGATAGGCAGCATCGGCCTGCGCCGGATCGGTTGTGAGTCGCGGCACGCCGGTCTGCGTCCATCCGGCGAAAGACCTGGGCAAGAAGGCAGCGTGATCGGCTGCCATCGCTAAGCCCGAAAGCACCAGGCACGCGACAGCCGCGAAGAGAAAGCGGTTTAGGGAACAATGAGACAGAGGCAATACCCGCTGCTCATTAGACTACTGCGGCAGGGTCAAAGTTTCCAGGAAGCGACGCAGCCGTAGCGACAGGACTTGGCGGCAATGGGATGGATGGCGGAAGAGACCTTCGCGCGTTCGAGCGCGGCCAGGACTTTCACAGGCCGCTGAAAAACTGGACGTGGTGCGTCGTACGGGTAGAACTGGCCTTCAGGCCAGCGTCCAAGCCGTTTACTTTTGTCATCCCGAACCGACTCGGTGAGGGACCTGCTGTTCGGATTTGTCGGCCACCTGTTTAATCGCGCTCGGCGCGGACCAGGCCAGGGCTAAACCGGCCGCATCAGCGGCGGCCGGGCTTGGGTTGGTCGCTCCAGGTCCAACTGAAGAGATGGCCGCGGTGCTCGGCGACCATTGCGGTTACAGCCATGACGCCCATCACCAGGAATATCGCAAAGAACACCACAGCAATCACGAGCACTGGCATAACGCACCTCTGCGAGCATTGTGCTTCGGCCAATGAACGTGCCGCCGTGACAGCGATCACAGGTCGATGTGCGGTTGCGTTTTGCTGAGTTTGAGCCGGTCTGGTCAGAATTCTGGCCGTGAATTCGGCCGAGGCGGCCGGACAATCGGCTTGAAAATGGCCGGCGCCGACCGCGCGACATTTCCGTTCGCAGCGTGCATACTAATGGTCTGCGAATGTCATGAACTCATCCATCAAACTGCAAACCGAAGCTCCCATCACCACCATTCGCGAGATCGGGCAGCACGAGGGCCAGACCGTTACCATTCGCGGCTGGCTTTATAACCTGCGCGAAAGCGGCAAGCTGCTGTTCCCCATTTTTCGCGACGGCAGCGGCATCATTCAAGGCGTGGTCGCAAAGAACGCCGTCTCGCCAGAGCTGTTCGACGCCATCAAAGGGCTAACGCAGGAATCCAGTGTCATCGTTACCGGTAAGGTTCGCGCCGACAAGCGCGCACCCGGCGGCTACGAAATCGACGTCAGCGACGCGCAAGTGGTACAGCGCGTCAATCCTGACGATCCATATCCCATCACGCCGAAGGAGCACGGTGTCGATTTCCTGATGGAGCACCGGCACCTCTGGCTGCGCTCGCCGCGTCAGGCCTCGATTCTGCGGGTGCGCGCCGAGATCATCAAGGCAGCGCGCGACTTTCTCGACGATCGCGGCTTCACGCTGACCGACCCGCCCATCCTGACGCCCGCGGCCTGCGAAGGAACCACCACGCTCTTCCCCGTTAACTACTTCGACGAGCAGGCGTTTCTCACGCAGTCCGGCCAGCTCTACATCGAAGCGACGGCAATGGCGCTGGGCAAGGTTTACAGCTTCGGCCCTACCTTTCGCGCCGAAAAATCGAAGACTCGTCGTCATCTCACCGAGTTCTGGATGGTAGAGCCGGAGGTTGCGTACGCCACGCTCGACGACCTGATGAAGTTGGCCGAAGAGTTCATCACCTTCATCGTGAAGCGCTGCCTGGAGCGCCGGCGGCCCGAACTGGAGACCATCGGCCGCGATATCGCCAAGCTGGAGAAGATCGACACGCCGTTTCCGCGCGTGAGCTACGACGATGCTGTGAAGATGCTGCAGGAAGCGCACGCCAAAGGACTGGTGGAAAATCGTTTCGACTGGGGTGGCGATCTCGGCTCGCCGGATGAGACATACCTGTCGTCGCAATTCGATCGGCCCGTGATGATCCATCGCTATCCCGCGTCGGTGAAGGCGTTTTACATGGAGCCCGATCCGGAGCGGCCGGATCTCGCGCTGTGCGTTGATGTGCTCGCGCCCGAAGGTTACGGCGAGATCATCGGCGGCTCGCAGCGTATGGCGTCGTATGAACTGCTGGTTGAGCGCATTCACCAGCATGAATTGCCGGAAGAGGCGTTCAAGTGGTATCTCGATCTGCGCAAGTTTGGCGGCGTGCCACACGCCGGCTTCGGCATGGGTATCGAGCGCGCGGTGGCGTGGATCTGCGGCCTCGAACACGTGCGGGAGACGATTCCCTTCCCGCGGATGCTGCACCGGCTGTATCCGTGACGGTAGTGTCGAGACTTTTGCGTGTGAATTGTGCCCGCGGAAATTGTCGAAGTGTCATCCCGACCGGGCCGCGGGAGCGGCGAGTGGAGGGACCTGCTATTCGCTTGAGCAGCACAATCCGCTGGAACGAAAAGCAGGTCCTTCGACTCCGCGCCGGCCCGTCCGCAAAAGAAGCGGCCGGGAAAGAAGGCGGGCGCTCCGCTCAGGATGACAAAATTTAGAAGGCATGCTGGGACGCCGGCCTGAAGGCCGGCTCTACCCGACCAGAACGTCATGGCCACCAGCCCCATCACCAAACCGCTTCAGAATATTGAGACCAAGCACATCCGCATCATCGGCGTGCCGCTCGATCTCGGCCAGTCGCGCCGCGGCGTGGATATGGGACCCTCCGCCATGCGCGTTGCCGGTCTTGAGGCCAAGCTCGAGGCGCTCGGTTACGACGTTGAGGACGGCGGCAATGTCCACGTCGCGATGAAGGAAACCGGGCCGGAGGGCGATCCCAATGCCAAGTACCTCAATGAAATCACGGAAACGTGCGCTGCTCAGGCGGAGCTGGTAATCAAAACCCTTGAAGCCGGGCAAATTCCCCTGACTCTCGGCGGAGATCACTCGATCGCTGTGGGTACCGTTTCCGGAGTCGCCGAATTCTATCGCCGCAAGCACCAGCGCATCGGGCTGTTGTGGATCGATGCCCACACCGACATCAACACGCCCGAGACCTCACCCAGCGGCAACGTTCACGGCATGCCGCTTGGCGCCATCATGGGCCTCTTTCACTCCCCACTAAGCGACTTGTACGGATTCAGCCCGAAAGTGCTTCCGGAGAACGTTGCCCTGGTCGGCATCCGCGACGTGGACGAGCACGAGCGCGCCAACATCCGCAAGTCGGGCGTGCATGTGTTCACCATGCGCGATATCGACGAGCGCGGCATGCGCTCGGTGATGGAAGAAGCGCTGCGCCTCGCCGGCCGCGGCACCATCGGGTACCACGTCTCGCTCGATCTCGACTGGATCGATCCGGAAGACGCGCCCGGCGTCGGAACGCCCGTCTGGGGCGGTGCTACCTATCGCGAGGGGCATCTGGCGATGGAGATTATCGCCGACCATGGCCGCATGCTGAGCTTCGAGATGGTAGAAGTGAACCCGGTGCTCGACGAGCGCAACCAGACGGCGGAGCTGGCAGTCGAGTTGGCGCTGTCAGCTTTCGGGAAGAAGATCCTTTGATCCCGGATTATGTCAGGATTCGAAGGAGTGCGGACGCATATGTCGGCACGACACATTGAACTTACAAGCGATAACATAATTCCATATGGACGCTGCGTCATGTGCGGCGCCACAGACGAGCTCCCCTTTGACCATGACCTACCATGGTCAAAGGGTGGCACGTCCTTGACCGAAGAGAATGTTCAATTACTCTGCGCGAGGCACAACCTTCAGAAACGGAACAGCATTGTTTAATGGCTCACCAACTCGCGGTGAAATCATGCTATAGTTCGCCTACTGCTCCCAAGGTGCTCCCTTGCAAATCAGTCTTGCCAACCAAATGGTTGCGCACCAATCTCAGGAGGAAACGCTATGCCCAAACGCATCATCTTCTGTGCCGACGGAACCTGGAATGACGAAGCTACCAATACCAACGTCTATAAAATCTTCAAGGCGATGAACTTCACCGCAGACCAATGCCCGATCTACGATGACGGCGTCGGCTCTGACGGTGATACGCTGCTCAAGCTCTTAGGGGGAGCATTCGGCGAGGGCCTCGACAAGAAAATCGTGGACGGCTACACGCGCATATCCCACTTATACGAGAAAGGTGACGCGCTTTTTCTGTTTGGCTTCAGTCGAGGTGCTTACACGGCTCGCAGTCTCGCCGGCATGATTGCCGTTTGCGGGCTTCCTACCCAGAACGTCGACGACAATCTGACCAACCTTGCCTTCCAGGCATATCGCGAACACGATCCTGCAAAGCGTCAGCAGACGTTGGCGCAGCTAACGCAGAGATATGCGATCGATGACGCACAGATCACCATGGTAGGGGTCTGGGACACTGTCGGCTCGTTGGGTATTCCGGCTATCTTCGGCGGCGTTGACCCGTTGCGCTATGGCTTTCTTGACACCAAGCTGCACCCGGACATCAAGAACGCCTATCACGCGCTATCGATCGATGAGCGCCGTCGCGAGTTTCCGGCTTCGCTGTGGTCGGGGCCGCCGGCCGCGGGTCAGACAATCGAGCAGGTTTATTTCACCGGGGTGCATTGCGACGTAGGCGGAGGCTATCCGGACAGCCAACTGTCAGACGTTCCCTTGAGCTGGATGATGGGCAAGGCTGCGGCACTGGGAGTCGACTTCGATCACACCGTCTACCAGCAATATGCCAACCTGGATCCCAAGCACGTTCTCGATCAGAAGCACGAGTCGTGGTCAGCAAAGTGGGGCTTTCCCTGTCCGCGAGTGATCGCCGGCAATGCCAGCATCAGCAACAGCGTGCAAATAAGGCTGCAGCATGACGCTTCCTATAAACCAACAAGCCTCAAGCAGAATTGCGGCGTGCTCGATGCGGGCTATAGCGTAGTTTCCGTAGTTGCTCTGCCTGCGGCGCCAGCTTCGTGTGCAGCGGGCGCGGGATCGGGTGGGGGAGATTAGCACTGCCACGTTGACAAGTCTGCGCTCCGGATCAGGCCGGAGCGCTTTTTTTGCCCGCTCCCGCGTGGGCTTTGCCACCCCGCCACATCACTTCTCACTTGTTCACCCGTCACTGCGAGTACGGTCATCACGGCGCAATCATGAAACTGGCGACAGCGTTCGCAGATTGTGCGGTAGGAGGCGTTATGCCGGAGTCGCAGCCCAAAGATTCTTTTTCCTGGGGAGACGCGCTTTTCCTGTATATCGAGCGCCCCGGCCAGCCGCTGAGCATCGCCGGTGTCAGCGTCTTCGATGGTCCGATTCCGCTGAAAAAGTGCCGTGATTTCGTGGACTCGAAGCTCCCGCTGGTGCCGCGATACCTGCAGCGGGTGGCCTTTCCGCCGTTCAACTTCGGTCTGCCCAGTTGGCAATTCGATCCCAATTTCGACATCCGCAATCACATCCAGCAGGTCACGCTGCGCAACGGCACTGAGCACAAGCTGAAGGCGGTGGCGTCAAAAATCCTGAGCACGCATCTCGACCGCCATCGGCCGTTGTGGGACATCACTCTGGTGCGCGGGCTCGAAGGCAATCGCACCGGCATGATCGCGCGCATTCATCATTGCCTGGCTGACGGCCTCGCCGGCATCAGCATCATGAATGTGTTGATGGACCCAAATCCGGTTCCGCAGCCCGTGCCGCATACAAAGCCGGTAGTCAATGCTCCTGAGCCTCCACGCGACAGCGGGGCGCAATTTCTCGATGGCCTGCTGAAGTCGTATTCTTCGGCGCTGAAAGGTGCGCTCACTCTGCAATCGGAAGCATTGAAGATCGCCGAGCAGCTCGTCGCCAGCCCCAGCGAACGGGTCAGCGATCTCATGAATATTGTGCCGGAGATCGCCACGCCCGCCGAGCGCCTGCCGTTCAACGTCGTCTGCCACGGACCGCAGAGGTTCGGCTGGACCGAGGTGCCTCTGGCCGACATCAAGCTCATTCGTGAGCGCTGCGGCGGCACCGTAAATGACGTGATCCTCACCATCATGGCGGCTGCCCTGCGCCGCTACTCCGAACTGCGCGGCGTGCGCGTGAAAGGCCGCTCGGCGAGAATCATGATTCCGGTGAACGTGCGCGGCGATGGCGACGTGCAGGAGTTGGGGAATCGCCTCTCGTTCTTGCCGGTGACCGTGCCGCTCGATATGCGCGATCCGCAGAAGCTGTTTGCCTTCGTGCGTGAGCGCACCGAATATCTCAAGCGAATCCGGGCCGCCGAGGTCGTTGGTTTTGCCGGCGGCCTTTTCGCTACCATCCCGACGCCGGTCTGGGCGGCCATTGGACCGGTTGCCAGCCAACTTCCGCTAAGCCTCTGCAACCTCATTTGCACCAACGTTCCCGGCCCGCAGATGCCGCTCTATCTGCTGGGGCGCAAGATGCTGTCATGGTATCCCTACGTGCCCATCGGCGGCGAGATGGGGTTCAACTGCGCCATCCTGAGCTACAACGGTACTGCTTATTTCGGCTTCACGTGTGATGTCGGCGCTCTGCCCGATCCCGAGCATCTGGAGAAGTTCGTCGACGCCAGCTATGCCGAGTTGCTGCGCTCGAGCAAGAACGTAACTGCGCCGGTTCTGACGCCGCCCATGCAATCGAAGGAGCCGTCGAAGCCTCGAACAGCAAGGCGCAAACGGCCGAACGCCATGATTCCGCAAACTGCGAGGCCTGCTGCACGTGCCAAGGCGAAGCCCAAAGTAAGAACGGCGTCGGCGCTAATGGGGAATTCATCTGAGCAGAAGCTACCGGCCGCCGTCGACAATGCTCCACCTCAGGCCCTCACTGCCACATTCGAGACCGCGCCCCCTCGAGAGCACGAACAAGAAAAGGCTCTGCAATTGATCGGCGCGTAGGCTTCATCGCGTAAATTCCGGTCGCTGTTCTGCACAGAGAGCGGCAGCGACGCAGATCGCGAGATCCGCGACCATGTAAATCTAATTCCGGCCTTAACTTAATGATTGACTTCGGCCTCGTTTGACTTCGGCCTGTTCTCGCCAATAAGTTTGAGCGCTTTTGCCTGCCGACGTACGCCTCAGCTGGAAAACCGTGCCGTAGGGGTTTCCACCCGGGACTATACCAAAGGCTGTGCCGTACAGATTTTTGGTTGATCCATCGTCAAGCCGGTGTATGGAAGCGCCCCGCCCTGTCCGCCAGGGAGTTGTATACCACTTTGTAAGTCTGTGCCGGCGCCGCTTGGGTTGCGAAGACCGTCAGCCCAAACAGAAGCATCGTCGTCGCTGCCGCACGCCGGAAGTTATAGGAATGCAAAGTCAAATGTAGTCTTTCAGTCAGTTCTCATAGTGACTTTTAGCCTCCGACCGATAGACCTTCGATCGAGGTTCCTATAAAAATCCGCACCACTCTCAGCCAGCCACTACGAGCTGTGATCGGGTCCAAGAATACTTTTTCACGAATTAACTTGCTTTTAGTAGTGAGGAAGTGCAAAATTGCCGCTCGCTCGAAAATGGAAGCCCGTGAAAGAACGGAAGAATAGCACCTTGCCTCACGGGACATCTGTTCGATAACCCACGAAATCAAGAACACCCGCCGGCTTCTGCCGGAGATTTGAATTTCAGGAAAGACGAGGACCGCGGAATATGCCGTCACCTCCATTACTCATCGACAATCAGTACGACCAGGCATTAGACATCTTTTCGTATGAGATACCGTCAGGAGCTTCCGCGTCCAACCCGTCGAGCTTATATCCGACCTACACGAAAATCGGAAGTGTTCCGGCGAACACACAGCAGCCTTTTGCGGTAGCGCCGCGGTTACAATACCTGGAATTTGCCAGGCAGTCCGATGGACTTCCGTTGGCTTCGATCGTACTCGACGGTTCGGCCACCCCCGCGGGCCCGACCGCGGTTACAACTGGTGGCCAGACTCTCACCATCAACTCGACCAATGAGACGGCAGCGCTGGCTGCCTTCGCCTTCTACAAGTCCTACAAGGCACTTCCGTATAGCCCCAATGCGCTTCAAGTCAATAACATCATCATCAACAACACAACGCTTATGCAACAGGAAGACCTGTTGAATACATGGTTCGCCGCCAACCAAACCGGGTTCGATTATTCGAACTTCGCCTCGGTGACGCATTGGGCCGACACCGACCCGCGCGCCTGGATTGGGACCTACTACTGCTATGCCCCGGATCCTCCAAAATCTTCCCTTCCGTTGGTCCTGCCGAATACTCTCTATGGCGAGCTAACTATTGCCGCCGACGGAGCGGTACAGTACCTTCCGGTGAAGTCCCTGGATCCCGCATCCGGCCAGCCGACTTTCGGAACTGCACTCCCGCTCACGTTGTCGTGGGGCGTCCTGTCGTCCTCCGGTGCCACGGACGTTTCCGGAATGACAGTGTATTTCGTCTTGCAGGACATGATCCTTCACGGTGGGACTCAAGGTACGGACGAACTGTTCATGACGGGAAAGCTGAACGGCACCGACGTCATCATTCAGCCCTATGAAGTTCCGAAGCTTGCCTGGTGGATGTATTGCTACGATCTCGCCTATGAGGTGTACACGGCCCTCGATTTAGTAGACAAGTTGCATACCATCATTTCCTTGGCTCAGAATCTTGCCGAACTTGTCGAGTCGATTGAAGAGAACGGGGACAAGCTGATAAGCGCGGTCAAGACCGATCTCAGCAAGGCGTCCGACTGGATTTCCGACAAATTTAGTGCTGCTGATGGCGATGCGGATCTGGTCAATGTTGACGTTGATGTGGATGTGGACGTAGATGTCGATGTAGACGTCGATGTCGATATAGACGTTGACGTAGACGTAGATGTGGACGTCGACACGGACGTCGATACGGTTGTGGACGTTGACGTGGATGTGGACGTCGACGTGGACATAGACGTTGACATTGATGTGGACGTCGATGTCGACCTTGATCTGCTGTTCGTCTTTGTCGACGTTGACGTGGATATTGATGTTGATATCGATGTGGACATCGATACGGACGTCGATACGGTTGTTGATACTGACACCGATACTGTGGTCGATAACGTGACCGATAATGTAGTTGACACTGACACCGATACTGTGGTCGATACAGATGTTGACACCGACGTGGACATTGATACCGACGTGCCCGTGGATCCCGAGGGCCTGCTTGATCTGGTCCAGAGTGTGGGCGAGAGCCTCTGGGAAAACAAAGCTGAGATTCTGAGCGAGATCCTGAAAGAGGCAGCTCCCGAAGGTGCGATGGAAGGGGCGCAAAAGCTGCTGGAGCTGTGGTATGAAAAAGCCAAAGAGGACTATTCGGGCGAAGCGCCGCAGCAGGCAGCGCCGCTCGGAATGCTGCTGAACTATATGGAGAATTCTGGCATCCCGGTCCAGAACAGGTGGAACACTTTTGGGATGTATGTTCAGCAGGGCGCAACCGCCGCGCAGCAGAATCTGTTGGTAGCCGGTGTACTGTCTGTGCAGAATACGGTCGAGGATGCCGCGCTGAAGGCATGGAGCTGGGCCCCGGCCGATGCCGCGGCTGCCCTGAGCGCCATGACTGCATATCCCGCTCAGGCCGATTGGTATAAAGCTTATCAGGCGCTCGCCAACTACCAGTACAAGGGCAAGCCGCTTCCGCTCAAGGTTGGCGCTTCGGTCGCCTTAAAATATATAGCCACAATTATGTGAAGTCAGGCCATAAGAATATGGATCGGAAGAAATATCCAACCTTCGAGGAGCATCAGGCCGCGTGGCGCGAGCTAGCGCGCGGCATCGCCTCCTTGAGAAAACAGGTGAGCGAAGTCCCACCCGGTGAGATCGCCCCGAATTCACGCGAGGGAGAACTCATCATCATGGGTTCGGGAATCGAGTCGGTTGGGTTCATGCTTGGGGACCAGAAACTGATCGAGTCAGCAGACAAGGTATTGTTTTGCGTCGCCGATCCCGCAACTATTGTCTGGCTGAGACAAATTCGTCCCGACGCACTCGATCTGTATGTCCTGTATGGTGAAAATAAGTTCAGATATACGACTTATATGCAGATGACCGAAGCCCAGCTTTACTGGGTGCGGCAGGGGCTGAAGGTTGTCGTCGTCTTCTACGGGCATCCTGGAGTTTTCGTTCTCTCCACCCATAGGGCCATAAAAATTGCGCGGCGTGAAGGCTACAAAGCGACCATGAGGGCGAGCGTTAGTGCACTGGATACCTTGTGCGCGGATTTAGGCGTGGATCCCGCGCATCCGGGTCTTCAGACGCATGAAGCTACCGACGCTCTGGTACGGCAGAGGGCCCTCGACACCAGCTTGCACGTTATTCTTTGGCAGGTGGGCGTGATTGGAGAATCGGGCTACCGCCGTCAGGGCTATCTTAATAATCATTTTTCCTATTTCGTTACCTGGCTTCAGGGTATCTACGGAGATGATTATGAGGTTACCCACTATATTGGTTCGAAATACCCGACCATTCCCCCCTTGATCGAGAAGTATCGCCTGAGCGAACTACACAATCCTGAAATTCAGCCAAGAATTACAGGCATTTCCACTTTCTATCTCTCGCCGCGGGATGTGAAGCCTTCCGACGCCGAGGTGGCGAAACACCTCGGACTGATCCGCGAGGGACAAAGGCTCATTACACCGTCATCCCCTTTACGCGAGATTGGCTTGTACGGCCGGAAGGAGATGAAAGCTTTCGATGAGTTTGATGCCTTCAAAATTCCGTCCCCGTATACCTGGCAGGACGAAACCGGTGCCAGCCAGTTCTTGATCGAACTCCGCACTGATGCTGAGTTGCAGGAACGCTATGAGAAGGATCCGCTGGGAACGCTTGCCGAGCCGCGTTTTGCATATCTGACCGATAAAGAGAAGGCGATGCTTGGTTCCAGGGATTCGGGAGCGATCCAAGTTGCCTGCAAGGGAACTTACCAGCGCTCTGTCGAAACCGAGCAGTTTATTACGGAGATACTGACGAAAAAGGAATCGGCACGATCGCTTCTCGCTGCCCTGCGGGGATCGCGCAATGGAGGTGTCTCGCGCCAATTTGATGATTGGCTTGAAAAGAAAGGGTTGCAGATTGAACGACGCCTGATCAATCGATCCATCGACTACATCTACCGAAATGCGCTCTACCCTTGGACGGGCGTTTATCTGGAACGGCAAAAAGAGCTACTTCTTACAATTATCGGGAACCAGAAACGTCGCGCTGACAGCATCCTCTACGTCAATGGCGAGCGGATCCATAGATTCCTCTGCCAGGAGGGTTGCATTAAGTGGAAGGCTGGCCCGGGCAATGCATATAACGGGTTTTTACGGCCCGACATCGATCTGCACGGCAACCGGCGAATCGTCGGTAAGATTTGGACCAACCAGGAACAGGTTCCGGCGCGGAATAATTTCACTGCGGAGGAGATCGATCCCGAAAGGGAGTCTCTGCTGGCAACGGTCAAGAGGTTCTCCAGGACAGACGATTTCGCCCGAGTAACGGGAGAATACGCGGTAAGAACGAGTGGAAAATTTGCCGGAAGCGCGGACCGGTTCAGTATCAGCGGCGGTTTCACCATTAACAACAAAGCCGTTGAGGCTTACCGGTTTGCCAACGGAGTACTCTCCTGGTCCGAGGGCGACAGCAACTACTATTCGGGGAAGGTTTATTTCCTGCTTGATCCCATTCTTAACTCTGTGGAGTTATTCGGAACGGCATCGGCGCAACATGGAGTGGAGGCTCTGAAATGTTACGGGGCTTCCATTATCCAAGGAGATGGACGATATTACGGACCGAAGATGCCGGAATGGGCAGAAAATCACCTTGCTGGAATCGTGCGCAAGCATAGCGCGAAGGGCGGCCTTCTCCTGTGGCACAAATGGGAAAAACAGAACTACACGAGCATGGTTGTGAACAAGGTCGTCTCGAAACTGAGTTAAAAGGGGAATGGAAATGAGTGTGTCGGACAGTATCACGCATGCGGCGCTGGTAAGTAATGTTAACGGCATTGTTTCCGCCGCCGGTTCGCAACCAGCGGCAACGGGTGGTGCTTTTAAGAATGGAGTAGTAACCACCTACGGTCCGGACGGAATCCAGAAGGCAGCCGTCAGCCAGCTCTCTTTTGACCAGACCCAGTTTGCCAGCGACGGTTCCATCGCAGGAGGCCAGATCCTGCATTCCTCCGCCACGCCTGATGGCCAGCCTCTTACTTCAACGACCATTCAGTTGGCGCCGGGAGGAAAACCCACGCAGGCGGAAATGCAAATCCATAACCGGCAAGGCGACGGGATTTATAGCATCCTTAACGCGGATCTCTCCGCGTTGCAATGGACCGATGCGGGCAAGATCAGTTCCGGAAATATTGGCCTCGCGACCAAGGACCCGGTGACGGGACTGCCAACCACCTCGGGATCGATGGTCTTCCAGAACGAAAAATTTACCTCCGGCTCTCTGACCCACTATTCCCCTAAAGACGGCAAAACTGTTGACTCGTTAACGGAACTCGATTACTCCGAAACGCAGCTCGTCGGTTTGAAGGTAACCGGCGGCCAGATGAAGGTTACGAGAAAGAATCCCGACCAGACAGTTTCCTCCACCTCGCAGGTGTCCTTCGTGGAAAACGGACTTGGACGTGTAAGTCAGATTCAAACCGCCAATATGGCCAGTGGTTCCAACCAGCTGAAATCAAATGTGACCGCCGATTACAGCGGTCTCACTTATAACGCCCGGAACGAGATTGATTCCGGAGATCTCAACATTGACGTGAAAGCCCCCGATCAGACTCCCGTATCGCATGCGGTGATTTCGTTTGCCGGAGCGGTCCCGACAACCGCTCAGTGCTGGCGCTTCCAGGGTGGGGTCCTCGCGAACAAGACCGTCACAGATTACTCAAATGCGCAGTTCGACAATCACAACCGCATTGTGAATGGCAGTATCAAAGTGGATGTTTATGACGGTGCCGAACAGCACCTCTCCTCGACCTCTGTGAGTTACGATCAGAATGGTACGGTTGCAAACAAACAGACGCAAACATTTCCGGTGGCGGCCACCAAACCCACTCCGATAGCCTACCAGGCTGTTGCCGCTCAGTGGAATAAGCCTTCTGCACAATCAAGCTCAGCGCCCCAGCCACAGGCTACTGTGGCAAAAGCAGCAAGCGCTTCAACAACGCCGGCCGCCGGCGCTGCTAACGCGGCTCCTCAAACCAAGAACGTCTATCGCAGCGACGGGACCCTGGAAGAGACAGTCGTCACCACATCGCAGAACGGCAAGCCCGTTTCATCCGTGGTAACGCATTATGACACCGACGGTAAAACCATAGTGAATACTTTCAACATCGACCTTACAAAAGTCGTGACGCCGACAGGCCCGGGTAAGCCTTCGGGATCAGTGTCCCTCCAGGAATTTACCGGTGGAACGACCTTGCAGTCGGAGAGCACGTTCAACTACTCCTAGCTGGCTATGCTCAAGTATGCTCAGGTGATTTCCTTTGCAACGGACAAGTACCCGTTCGACAAAGTTCTTGCGGCGACCGTTTTCAAAGTTCCGCGATTGGATTACCTGCATGTTTCCTGGGCACAGCACACGGGGAAAGATAAAGCGTCTTACGGGGACAATCTAGCGCTGCGAAAGTTGATGCAGACCCTGCCCGACGATTCGCCTTTCTACAAGCTATATCACGCCTGGATAGCGGAGCAGATTGCCCCGAAATTCGGTAAGCAAATCAGCTACTCCGCGCATCCGCAAATGCGCGTTCATCTGGCTGGCTCAGGCGGCGTCAGCGAGTTTCACCGCGATGTGGACGTAACCGGACGTTACGATCAAATTAACTGTTATCTTCCCTTCACCGACGTTTTCGATAGCAATACGGTGTGGTGCGAGAGTGATTACGGTTTGAAGGACTATCGTCCCATTAACCTGAAATTCGGGGAAGCTTTCATCTGGGACGGTGGATTCCTCCAACACGGCACTTTTCGCAATGAAACCGCGCATACGCGAGTCAGTTGCGATTTCCGGTTTAGCGTGAAGAAGCCAGAACGAGTACGGCCTCCATGGTCGGAAATTCTCCTTGGCAGGACGTCGGTAACGCAAGGGCTGAAGAAATGCGATCAGCGCTATGCCGGCAATCCTTCCGAAGCCGGAAAGTGATGCTGCTCACCGCCGAGTTTGCCGTAATAACGGCGCGGGATATTTGGCCAGCAATCCCTATTCGGAGACGGGCTTCAGCGGCGACGGGATGCGCAATCATTTTCGCACAACGGTAGAACAAGTTTTCCATTTTTCCCGCATAAGCACCCGGGCTTGAGGTCTAATAGCCGGCTAGGCCAATGCTGATGACCATATTCGCTGTTTCCCGCCGACACAGCCCCAAAGTCGCAGTCGCTGTTCGCGTTTGGTGCTGTATTTGCGACACGATTTATCGACCAACAGCTCAATCGCCCAGCAGCTAGACCGTTTCGGCCACCAATAGCGGCTCCGCAGCTAAGTCTTGGCACGAGATGCGCTCCGTTTGAGCAGGCGTCGCATCCGCAACTCTCAGGAGCATGAACTTGGTTTGGGCCCGTGTATATGCTGCATTTCGCTTCCTCGTGTTCAGCTTTTTCTTGATGTTAAATGCTTCAAAACAGACCAGATACCTAGCAATTTATTTCCGAATTGTGGGTAAATCGCTACGTAAGCGGTTTTATCGCCGTGCGTGCGATCTACTGTTGCCAAAGGAAAGAGCAATCATGCGGAGTCGCTTTCAGAATCGTCGGATATTCGGGACCAGCCAACTCGCGACGACGTTCGCGCTGGCGCTGGCCCTCATGTTTGTATCCATCGTCTTCTCAACGCCAGTGGTGCATGCCCAGACATTTACCGTCCTCCACTCCTTCACCGGCGGAGGCGGCGGAGCAAACCCCTATGCAGGTTTGTCCAGGGATGGAGCCGGGAACCTCTATGGCACGGTGGCTACGGGGGGCTATAGCGGCGGTAGTTGCGCCGCCAGCGGTGGTTGCGGCCTTGTCTTCAAACTGGAGTACAAAGGATCGGGCTGGCTTCTCACGCCGCTTTACACCTTTCGGGGCGGCAGTGACGGCTCCACTCCCAACGCCAGAGTCATCATCGGGCCAAGCGGGATTCTGTACGGCACGACGCGCCACGGCGGAGGTAGCGGCTGCGGTGGAAATGGCTGCGGCACGGTTTTCAGTCTCAGGCCATCGGCAAGCGCCTGCGTAAGTGCACTCTGCTCCTGGAACGAAACCGTAATTTATCGGTTCACGGGAGGCAGCGATGGCGCTAATCCTGGCTATGGCGATCTCGTTTTCGATGCAGCGGACAACATCTATGGCACAACGATCAGCGGCGGCGAGGGGAGTTGCGAATACGGGTCTGGCTGTGGAGTGATCTACAAGTTGGCACCCTCAGGGTCGGGCTGGACAGAGAGTGTCCTGTACACCTTCGCCGGCGGCAGTGGCGGAGGGAATCCCTTTGACAGCCTTGTCTTCGACAGTACCGGTGACCTCTATGGCACGGCGGCTACAGGCGGCAATCTGAACTGCAATGCCCCTTATGGCTGCGGGACAGTTTTTGAGTTGGCGACCTCAGTTTCCGGCTGGACGGAGAATGTTCTATACACCTTTCAAAACGGGACCGACGGAGCAAGCCCATACGGCGGCCTGATCTTTGATCCCTCGGGCAATCTCTATGGCACCACTCCCAGCGGAGGCTCGGGTGGCGGCGGCACGGTTTTCAAGCTGACACCATTAGGTGGCAGTTGGACGTTCGGCGTGGTGTACAGCTTTGTTGGCTCCGGGAGTTTACCGGGACCGTATGACGACTTAACGATGGACTCCGCCGGTAATGTCTACGGCACCACTTACCAGGACGGAGCTAATGGAGTCGGTAACGTTTTCGAGCTGATTCCGGTCGCGGGCGCCTGGGCAGCGACTTCGCTCCATGATTTCACCAACGGCAGCGATGGAAGCAATCCTTCCGGCGGCGTGGTGCTGGACGCCAGCGGCAACTTATATAGCACGGCGGCCAATGGCGGAGCCGACGGCGAAGGTGTCGTCTTCGAGATCGCGCCGTCGCCGAACTTCGCGCTTTCGGCTACGCCGGCTTCGCTCACTGTTCAGCAGGGCAATCAGGGCACATCGACCATCACCTCCACGGTCCTCGACGGCTTCAGTAACTCGATTACTTTGTCGACTGCGGGCGTGCCGTCAGGTACAACAGTTACTTTCAACCCCAACCCCATTCCTCCGCCCGGCTCAGGCAACTCGACGATGACGATTACCGTCGGTGCGAGCACGGCGACCGGAACCTATCCGATCACGATCACCGGCAACGGTGGCGGAGTGCAGCAGAGCACGACGCTCACTTTGACCGTGACGGAGCAACAGCTGCCGAGCTTCACGCTCTCGGCAAACCCGACTTCGGTCACCGTCCAGCAGGGAAATCAAGGAACATCGACGATCACGTCGACGATCAGCGGCGGGTTCAATAGCGCCATTACTTTGTCAGCTTCGGGTGTGCCGTCGGGAACCAGCGTCAACTTCAATCCCAATCCGATCCCTGCCCCCGGCTCCGGCAACTCGACGATGACGATTACCGTCGGTGCGAGCACGGCCACGGGAACCTATCCGATCACCGTTACCGGCAACGGCGGCGGAGTGCAGCAGAACACCACGCTAACCCTTACGGTGACTGCGGCAGGAGGGTGGGCAATCGGCTTTGACTTCCGCGCTACGTCCAATTACGTTACCGACCCTCCTGGTGACACCTACGTTTTGGCCAGCACCTCTTATCCCACCAGCTTCAATGGAACTGATTTCGGTTGGGCAAACACCAACCTTGTCCAGGCGAGTAATCGCAGCACACAAATCGATCCAAGGCTGGCGGGAATCAACTACGCCACGAATGGTTCACCAGCAATTTTCTTGGTGAACCTGCCATCGGCTGGCACCTATAACCTGTCCCTCGCAATGGGCGACGCCGGCTACCCCGAATGCTGGGTGCAATGCCAGATCCAGTTTCTGGACGGTAACACTGTGCTGGCCACAATCACTGAAGGTCTGACAGATCTGGGTTATTTCTATGACGCGCAAGGAAACAATTGGTCGGCAGCGCAATGGCCAACCAGCAACATAAGCCAGGAGGTGACGCTGCAAGGCACGCAACTGAAAGTGGTGGTCGGAACCAACCAGAGCACGGGAGACTTAACTCCCATCGCTTTTCTGGGGGTGGCACAAGCGATTGGATTAACGCCGAACTTCAACCTGTCCGCGTCGCCGACTTCGCTCACGATTGCCCAGGGCAACCAGGGCACGGCAACGATCACGACGACGATCAGCGGCGGCTTCGACAGTCCAATCAGTTTGTCGGCGGCGGGCATCCCGTCGGGCACGACCGTCAGCTTCAGTCCCAATCCGATCCCTGCGCCGGGCGCCGGCAGTTCGACCATGACGATAACCGTGGGAGCGAGCACGCTGACGGGAACCTATCCCATCACGATCACTGGCAATGGCGCCGGCGTCCAGCAAAACACCACGGTCACTCTGACCGTAGCCAGCTCGCCAGAGTTCTTGCTCATGGCTGCGCCGGCTTCTCTGACGGTTCAGCAGGGCAATCAAGGTACATCGACGATCACATCGACCATCAGCGGCGGCTTCGACAGCTCCGTCAGCTTGTCGGCTTCCGGCGGGCCATCGGGAACAACAGTCAGCTTCAATCCCCAGACCATACCAGCGCCGGGTTCGGGCAACTCTACGATGACGATCACGGTGGGAGCGAGCACGCCTTTGGGAAGCTATCCCATTACCGTAACGGGCAATGGCGGCGGGATCCAGCAGAACACAACCGTGACCCTGACCGTCACCTCCAGCGCCGCCTGGTATATAGGCTTTGACTTCCGCGCCAGCTCCAATTACGTTACCGATCCGCCCGGCGATACTTACGTGCTCTCCAGCACGGCCTATCCCACAACGTTCAATGGCACCAATTACGGTTGGACAGACACCAACAACCTTCAGGGACGCGATCGCAGCACGCAAGTCGATCCCCGGCTGGCAGGGATCAACTATGCCTTGAATGGTACGCCCGGGGTTTTCTACGTTGATTTGCCGGCGTCCGGTACGTACAACGTGTCGCTGGCCATGGGCGACGAAGGCTATCCCGAGTGCAGCGTCCAGTGCCAGATTCAGTTCCTGGATGGCAACACCGTTGTCGGTACGGTTGCTGCCGGGCCGATCAATCTGGGTTACTTTTACGATGCGCAGGAGAATCTCTGGTCAGCGTCACAATGGCCGACCCAAAACGTCAGCCGCGAGGTAGCGATTTCGGGTACGCGACTGACCGTGGTGGTGGGAACCAGCGACGACACGGGCGACCAAACTCCGATCGCTTTTCTCGGTCTAACGCAGGTCACGCTGGCACCGAATTTCCTGCTCTCGGCCGCGCCCGCATCGCTGAGTGTAACCCAAGGCAACCAGGGTAGCTCGACGGTTACCACCAACATCAGCGGCGGTTTCAACAGTGCGATCAGCTTGTCGGCTGCGGGCGCGCCCGCGGGCACGACGGTGAGCTTCAATCCCAATCCCATTCCCGCGCCCGGTGCGGGCTCATCGACGGTGACCTTCAGCGTGGGCGCCAGCACAGTGCCGGGAACCTATCCCATCACCGTGACCGGCAACGGCGGCGGCGTGCAGCAGACCGCGACCATCACGCTGACGGTAACCGCGGCGGCGCAGCCGAGTTTCATTCTGACGGTTTCGCCGCCGGCTCTGGCCGTGGCACAAGGCTCTGTCGGGAACACCACGGCGATGACCATGCCGCTGAATGGTTTCGACAGCTCGATCGGTCTGGCCGCATCCGGGATGCCTGCGGGCGTAACTGTGAGCTTCAACCCGCAAACCATTCCTGCGCCCGGCGGCGGCACTTCGACCATGACCATCACTGTCGCCGCCAACACGGCGCTGGGGACTTATCCGATCACGGTCACGGGCAATGGCGGCGGGATTCAACAGAACGCCACGTTACAGCTTTCGGTGATCTCCTCGGTGTGGACGCAGGGCTTCGATTTCCGCGGCTCGCAAGGCTTCGTGAGCGATCCGCCGGGCGATACCGATGTCCTATTGACAACCGTCTTTCCGACGACGGGGAATCTGACGACCTATGGCTGGTCCTACACGGCGGTGTTTGCCGCGGCTGACCGCAATAACATGCTGGACCCGCGCCTGGCCGGAATCAATTACGTAACCAACGGCACGCCGGGCAGCTTCTACGTGAACCTGCCCACTCCGGGTACCTACAGCCTGTCGCTGGCCATGGGCGATGCCGGCAGCCAGCAATGCTTCACGCAATGCCAGATCCAGTTTTTCGATGGCAACACGCTGCTGGCCACGGTCAGCGGCGGGCTGACCAACCAGGCCTACTTCTACGACATGCAGGGCAATAACTGGTCGGCGGCGCAATGGCCGACTAACAATGTTCCTCAGCAGGTGACGCTGGCCGGGACGCAACTGACTGTGACCATGGGGCTCAGCCAATACAACGGCGACGTTACTCCCATTGCATTCTTGGGAGTGACCCAAGTCTCAACCGGGCCGACCTTCGCTTTGCAGGCGCCGACTACAGTCAGTGTGGGTCAGGGCCAGTATTCGACGGCGGATGTGTTTACGGTGCTGATCGGCGCCTTCAACAGCGCTATCAATCTCTCCGCTTCGGGAGGGCCGGCGGGCACCACCATCAGCTTCCATCCCGCCACCATTCCGGCGCCGGGAGCGGGCACCTCGATCATGACGATCACCGTGCCGAGCGGGGCCGCGCTGGGCAGCTATCCCATCACGGTGACCGCGCAGGGCGGCGGGATCATCCAGCATGCAACGGTTTGGTTGAACGTGACAGTTGCCGATCCGCCGGCTTTCACTTTGACGGCGCCGAGTGCGGTGAGCAGTGCGAGTTCGGGCGGACAGGTGACCGGCACGATCACCACCACCGCCGCCGACGGCTTCAACAGTGCGATCAGCCTTTCTGCAGCGGGCGCGCCGCAGGGCACCACTGTCAGCTTTAATCCCAGCACCATTCCGGCGCCGGGCTCGGGCAGCTCGGTGATGAGCGGGAACGTTGCCGCGGGCACGCCCTATGGCAGCTATGCCATCACCGTGACCGCCTCCAGCGCGCAGGGCAATCAGACGGCGACGGTTACGCTGACGGTCTCGGCCTCCGGACAAGTGAATCTTCCAGCCGGCACCGGCTGGGTGGCGCTGGGCCCCGACTCCAACTTCTGCAACGTCAGTCCCGGCTACACCTACTACAACCCGGATGTAGGCGAGATTGACGCCTTCGATTTCCTCAGCAACTGCATCGGCGGAGAGATGGTGGCTTACGGCGGCGGCGCCGCCGACACCGGCAACGAACGCTACTATCTCTGGACTTCGGGCCACGGCAACTATCAGGGCAACGAAATGTACCTGCTGAACCTGGAGGGCGCCAACGGCCCCAGCGCGGTGCGCATCACCGATCCCGACTGGACGGTGGACAACACCGACGTTCCCGCCGACTGCGCCTGCAAGGGGACGAACAACTGCGGCCAGGGCATGTGGCACAACGGCGTTGGCTATCAGGTCAGCAATCCCTATTCGGAGTCGGGCTACGGCGGGCCGCTGTTCGAATCGACGCCTGCGCCCGATGGCAGTGCCGGCCAGCCTTCCTGCGGCTATGGATCGCGCTTCACCCCCAACGCGCGCGAAGACTATGCCGGGCTGGTGTACAACCCGCCGCTGAACCAGTTGTTCACCTGGGGCGGAGCTGCGGCCGCCGATCCCACCGGACTGATGTACAGCAACTGGACGCTGAACCTGAATCACCAGCCGCCGCAGTGGACACGGCTGCAGAACAATTCCTATGCCTGGTTCACCGCCGCGGCGTATGACTACACCACCGGCCACTCCACCAGCGGCGACGATCTGGTGTTCGACGAGAACCGCACCCTCTATGCCTACAATCCGGCGAACGACACCTACACCGTGCTGGACAACACTCTGCCCTACATCGGCTACA
>CAWGFZ010000003.1:0-122967 GCA_963821995.1 uncultured Acidobacteriaceae bacterium
TCCGGCAACCGGCAGTAAGGTTCCGCAGTATCTCTGGACATGGCATGGGAGTGGATCCTGCTGGGCTTCGTCTTGCTCGGCATTCGAAAGCGCCTTCGACTGCGCGATCTGATCGGCGGCCGCTGGGCAACGTGGGAGGATTTCTTCCTTGACGTTGTCTATGCCGGCGCGTTCTGGGGATGCGCGATGGTCGTGCTGGGTGTGACCGCAAAGCTGATGCATCTCGACCAGGCTGGCCGGTTGGAAAGCATGCGCAGGCAACTCGGCTTTCTTGTGCCGGGGACTAAGCTGGAACTGGCGCTGTGGTTCTGCGTTTGCTTCACCGCAGGTTTTTGCGAGGAAATCATCTTTCGTGGTTATTTGCAGCGGCAACTCGCGGCCATTACCGATTCGATGATCGCCGGGGTGCTGCTTTCAGCTGCCATCTTCGGCGCCTCACACGGGTACGAAGGTGTCTCACGGATGATTCTGATCGCAATTTATGGATTAATGTTCGGGTTACTCGCGTGGTGGCGAAAGAGCCTCCGTCCGGGGATGATGGCGCACGCGTGGCA
This sequence comes from uncultured Acidobacteriaceae bacterium, assembly GCA_963821995.1. Lineage (GTDB taxonomy): Bacteria > Acidobacteriota > Terriglobia > Terriglobales > Acidobacteriaceae > Bog-257. Next base: position 555 of record CAWGFZ010000003.1, read on the forward strand.
TGACGCGCTGAGCGGCGCAATTTTGCGCATGATGAAATGAGCAGTGTTTATGCGGGTTCTCTGCACGTGCAGAGTTGCCGAGCTGAGGCGATTGCGGGCGCGATGGGGAAGTTTTTGAAGCGAACAGCGAAGTTGTCAGTGCGTTGCGTCTCCGAGGGCGGACTCGACGTGCGTTTTTTGCTTGACTATTTTTTTCATTGACTCTATACAACTAACAAATTGCGATGAAAGTGATGTCGCAACATTCCATGACAAATGGAAAGGGAGAATAGAACAATGGCAACTAAGAAGGCTGCAAAAAAGGGCGGTGCTAAGAAGGCTGCAAAGAAGGCCAAGAAGCACTAACCGCCTGTAGACCGGCGAAGGGGACGCGAAAGCGTCCCCTTCGCTTTTACGCCGAAGGTTTTTCGCGATTCCTCCCCGGCAGCGCCAACCGATTCAAATCTCCTCGGGAAGGTCGGTTCTTGACCGGCATCATCGGCTTTCCCCCGCTCAGTTCACGGGCGCGGCGCGCTGCACGAATGGGCGCGGCAGCGGCTCTTCGTGCGCCGGGCAGATGGTGTGATACGCGCAACGTGCGCACCCCGCACCCGGCTTGGGCTCGAATTCACCGGCCGAGATTTTCGCCGCGATGGTTGCAACCAGATCTTCGGCCTCGCGGAGTTGCTCAGGGCTGCGCTGCGACTCCACCGCCGTGCCGTTCTGCAGATTGATGAAGACGAGAGACGATGCTGTATATCCGAGGTCCTTGACGCCGAGCGCATAAATCGAAAGCTGCAGGCTGTCGTCAGCCTCTTCCTGGGTTTTCGCGCGGCCGGTTTTGTAGTCGAAGACTGCCACCTCGCCATCGCCCCTACTGTCGAGACGGTCGAGCCTGCCCCTGACCTGCGCCGCGCCAATTTCGATCGCGAACCGCCGCTCCGTTTCGACAACCTTGCCCACGGGATGGGCAAACTGCGAACGCAAGAAGGCAAGCAGTTGTTCCCGTCCATCCTTGACGTAAAGCTCGCGCTGCAGCGGCTCGTCGATCTTGGCCTTGCCAAACTCATCGAGGAAACAGGCCACGACCGTTTCCTCATCCGGCGTTCGGCCGGCGCGAACGCCGTCGAAGTAGGCCTTCAATGCCAGGTGCATCGCGCTGCCGAACTGCAGAGCAGCGGTCGGCTCCTCGGGCAGTCGCCAGTCATACCGCAGCTTGAACGCGAGCGGACAATTTTCATACCACTGGATGGCGCTGGCGCTCAAGTTGAGCAGGCGAGCATCCTCGCGCGGCGGAAGCTTCGTCCATTGCGATATCAAGGGCAACGGCTCGGCGGCAGCGTGAATCTGCTTGATAACTGTTTCCCCCAACAGTCGCGACTCGATCGCGCCCTTCAGTACCGGCCTGCCTTGCGAAACAAGCTCCCGCAGATAGCGCGTAGGGATAGGGTCCTTGCCGCGCCGCGATTGCGGGCCGCAGAGATACAGCTCGTCCATGGCGCGCGTCATGGCGACATAGAACAGCCGGCGTTCCTCCTGCTCGTGCAGCACCTTGGGATCGCTCTCGCCAGCTGCGCCGCGATTGCGCAACTGCTGCGGGAACTCCACGAGACACTGCTTGTACTGTCCCGGAAACGAGCTCGTGACGAGCCGCACGACAAACACGCAGCGAAACTCCAAACCTTTCGCCGCGTGCACCGTCATCAATTGCACCGCGTCCTGCTGCGGCGATGGGGCGAGTTCGTTGGGTGCGAGAGCAGCGACGGGATCGTCCTCATCCGTTTCTTCCACCAGCGCGCCTTTCGCCTCGTAGCAGAACACGGCCACATACTGCAGGAATTCATGCAGCGTCCCATCGCCCACGATCTGCTTGGGCTTCTCGCGCCAGCGCTCGGCGAAATCGCGCAAGCGCCGCAGCGGCACCGAGTCAGGTAGTCCGAACGCGCGTTGCGCGATCTCAACGGCTGCGAAAACTTGGTTATTAGCGGCAAGCAACTCGCATTGCGCCGCGCGAATGGTCTCCATCACGGCAAGGCCGCCGGGGACATTTTCGAGCGATCCTTCAGCAGAGAGATTTTCTCCGGCCAGCGCCAATTCAGCGCGGAATCGTTCCGCATCGACCTCGAACTGCGGCAGCGCTGCGACGCGGAAGAGAGCCACAGGATGCGAGGAATCCAGGATGCGGAGTACGGCCATGGCATCCCGCAGTTCCGGAGTGCGAAACAGATCGGCTCCCCGAACGCGCACCGGAATGCCCCGATGAGTTAACTCAGCAACGATTTGATTGCGATGGTGGTGACTGCGATAGAGCACGGCAATGTTACTCAGCTTCATCGCCGAACCGTGCCGCCGGATAGCCTCAATGGTGTCGGCAATGAAACCGGCTTCCTGCTCGGCGCCGTTGTGGATTATGGCTTGCACAGCCGGGGCTGCGCTGAGGCTCGGATCTTGTCTTAGCCGCTCGCATGTAAGCGGCTCCCGTGCCCAGGTCCTGCCAGCACTCACGATTTCCGGATTGCACTTGATGGCCTGGTACGCACATTTGAGGACAGGCGGCGTGGAACGCCGGTTCGCGGGCATGGTAACGCGCTTCACGCGATCATGTCCGAAGATCTGCAGGAACTGCTCGAACGCATCGCTGGTTGCGCCGCGAAACTGGTAGATCGCCTGATCAGGATCGCCGACCGCGAATACGTTCGCCGTGGCGCCGGCCAGCAGGCTTGTCAGCTTGATCTGCGCGACGTTCGAGTCCTGGAACTCGTCGATCAGAATGTAGCGCGCCCGTCGCTGTTGGCGTTCCAGAACCGATTTGCGGCGGGTCAGCACATCCACGGCGCGGGTAATGATGTGGCCGAATGTGCCGAGGCCTTCGGCCTGCAGCAAGTCCTCAGTAAAACGGAATGCGCGCGCTACCTCGCGGCAACGCCCGAGCACTTCCTCATCCGGCATCGACTGCGCGTCCTTCGATTTCGCCATGCGCGGCAGCGAAATTTCGCCGCGTTCCAGCTTGGCAACATAGGCGTCGTAATCGGCGGGGGTGCGCAGCTCATCATGACAACTGCTAAAGAACTTCAGCAGATCTTCCAGGAATTTTCCCGGTGTCGCCGCCTTGATGTAGTGCTCGAGCCTCATCTCGCCGATGCGCCGGCGCAGCAATATGAAGAGGTCCTGGTCGGCAAGCAGTTGAAAATTGGTGCCCGCATCCTGCAACAGCCGGTAGCAGTAAGAATGAAATGTATGCGCCTGCAAGCCACTGGCGAGCAGCTTCTTTGCAGCCTTGGAACGATTGAGTTCCGGATAAAGCGACGGCTGCTGGTCAAGATTCGGATAGACGATCGCCGCCACGCGACGAATCAATTCGGCGGCGGAGTTGCGGGTATAGGTCACCGCCAGGATTTCGTCCGGGCGAGCGGCTTCAGTCTTGATCAGATGGGCGATGCGGTGCGCCAGGACCGTTGTCTTGCCCGTGCCCGCGCCGGCCACAACGAGCATCGGGCCATCCACATGCTCGATGGCGCAGCGCTGCTCGTCCGTGGGAACGAAATCGTAATGGCCGTTGCTTGACACAGGCCCAACCGCCGAAGAAAAAGCGAAAATGCATTATACAACTTGGTGAGCGCTTCGGAGCCGAAAGTCTTAACCCTCCTGCACAGAGTAGGAGCGGCGAAGAACCCCGACCAACAATCCGAAGCCCGGGGAATTAGATATCCAAATTCTTCACATCCAGCGCATTGTCCTCAATGAACTTGCGGCGGGCCTCGACGTCCTCGCCCATTAGCGTGGTGAAGATGGTTTCGGTCTCGGTGATATCTTCCAGCTTCACCGACAGCAGCGTGCGCCGCTCGGGGTCCATGGTGGTCTCCCAGAGCTGTTGCGAGCTCATCTCGCCCAGGCCTTTGTAGCGCTGGACGGTGTAATCCTTGCGGCCTTCGTTCAGGACATAATCGAACAGCTCGCGCGGAGAATTCTTCTCGACGGTCTCGCCTTCCGACTTGCGCTTGGAGACCTTGGGACTCTTCTGCTCGGCCTTCTCCAGATCGGCACGCTCGGCGTCGCTCAGCTCTTCCTTGCCGTTGGCGCCGTCCTTCTTTACCGCCTCGATAAAGTACGGCGGCTGCATGTACTGCTCGATCTGCTTGTACTTCGACATCATCTGGCGGTATTCCGGCATCGACGCCAGCTCCCAGTTGATCGTGTGCTCGGCGCCTTGCGAGTTGACGAACTTCAGCTCCCAGAGGCTGTGCTCTTCTTCGAAGTGGGTCTCGATCCACTTGATGCCGCGCTCTTTCTGGATTGCCTTCAGCGCCTTCTCCAGGGCGACAATCTTCCTGGCCGGGGTGCTGCTGTCGCCCTCGAAATCGACGCGCTTCACCAGGTCAGCCCGGGGCAACACTTCGGTAATCTTCTCGTCGCGGATGCGCTTGTCGACCTTGTCGAAGAAACCGATGTAGTCATTGAGGGTGGTCATGAATTTGGTGAGCGGCGAGCCCTCGAGCGCAGCCGCGCCCTCGCCGTAGCGCACCACGATGCCATCAGCCGCGCGCTTCACCATCACCTTCACGAACTCAGCGTCGTTCTTGATGTACTGCTCGAACTTGCCCTTCTTGATGCGATAGAGCGGTGGTTGCGCAATATACACATTGCCGCGCTTGATCAGCTCCTGCATGTGGCGGAAGAAGAACGTCAGCAGCAGGGTGCGAATGTGTGAGCCGTCAACGTCGGCGTCGGTCATCAGGATGATCTTGCCGTAGCGCAGCTTCGAGATGTCAAAATCATCCTTGCCGATGCCGGTGCCGAGCGCGGTAATCATGGCGCGAATTTCTTCGTGGCCCAGCATCTTGTCGTAACGCGCCTTCTCCACATTCAGGATCTTGCCCTTCAGCGGCAGGATCGCCTGGAATCGGCGATCACGTCCCTGCTTGGCGGTGCCGCCTGCGCTCTCGCCCTCGACCAGATAAACTTCGCAGCGCTCGGGCTGGCGCTCGGAGCAATCGGCCAGCTTGCCCGGCAAGCCTCCGCCATCGAGCGCGCCCTTGCGACGCGTCAGGTCGCGCGCCTTTCGCGCCGCTTCGCGCGCGCGTGCCGCTTCAATTGCCTTGTTGATGATCTTCTTTGCGACCGGCGGATTCTGATCGAAAAATGCGCCAAGACGTTCGTTGACGAACGCCTGCACCGTGCCCGCGATATCGGAGTTCAGCTTGCCTTTGGTCTGGCCTTCGAACTGCGGTTGCGACAGCTTGACGCTGATGACGGCCACCAGTCCTTCGCGCACGTCATCGCCGGTGAGATTTTCCTTCACGTCCTTGAACAGCCCAAGCTGCTGGCCGGCATAGTTGATGGTGCGAGTCAGCGAGGTGCGGAAGCCCTGCAGATGCGTGCCGCCGTCGACGGTGTTGATGTTGTTGGCGAAGCTGAAAACCGTCTCCGAATAGCCGTCGTTGTACTGCAGCCCGATCTCCATGACGACGCCGTCGCGCTCGGCTTCATTGACATGTAGATCGGCTTGTCGTGCAGCACGCTCTTGCCGCGATTCAGGTGCTTGATGAACTCGGCGATGCCGCCGTTGTACTTGAACTCCGCCTTCTTGGGCTCGCCCGTCTTGGGATCGGTGGTGCGCTCGTCGGTCAGCGTGATCAGCAGTCCCTTGTTCAGGAAAGCGAGCTCGCGCAGGCGCTGCGCCAGGGTGTCGTAGTTGTACTCGGTAGCGGTGAAGATCTCTTTGTCCGGAACAAAGCGGACTTTGGTGCCGCGCTTCTTCGTGGTTCCGGTTTTCTTCAGCTTGGAAGTAGGCTCACCCTTCGAATAGGTCTGCTCCCACACCGAACCGTCGCGCCAGATTTCCAGCTCCAGCAGATGACTCAGCGCGTTGACGCAGGAGACGCCGACGCCATGGAGTCCGCCCGAAACTTTGTAGGTCGAGCTGTCGAATTTTCCGCCCGCGTGCAGCATGGTCATCACGACCTGAGCTGCGGGCAGACGCTCGCCATCAACATCCATCTCACCAACCGGAATGCCGCGGCCATTGTCCACGACCGTGATGGAGTTATCGATGTGAATGGTTACGTCGATGCGATCAGCGAATCCGGCCAAGGCCTCATCGACGGAGTTGTCGACAACTTCGTAGACAAGGTGATGCAGTCCCATCTCGCCAGTCGATCCGATATACATTGCCGGACGCTTGCGCACGGCTTCCATCCCGCCGAGGACCTTGATGGATTCAGCAGTGTAGTCCCCGTCGGCATGGCCGTTCTTGCCATTCTTCTGGGGAGCTTTTTCGTTCATGGCCGCGAGCGGCTTGTCAGCTTGTGACGCTGCCGCAGCGGCTGCCTGGGAGTCTTTCGCGGGCATCTTGCTCCATTCTTGGACGAGAGCATCGACACACTTAGATGGCGCGGCGCAGAGTAACTCGCCAGACGCTCTTAGTGCCGAGATTTCAGCAGTTTAGGAACCTACTAGACAGCTATGATTTTAGCACATTCCGAGGCTGATTTCGATGCGCTAGATGCGCCATAAGTCTTTTTTAATCAGCAGCTTCTGCGGAATCGACTATATCCACAGCAGACCGCGAACAACTCTTCTTCCGGGAAACGGAATCCTACGTGCTTTGTTGCGTTTTTGTTAACCCACGAGCAGCTTACAAACCGGCCGATGGCGCTTGAAACCGAGACGCAAATCCCCCGGAACTGGGCAGGAGAGAGCGTGCTGGATATCGTTCTGCGAATCATCGTTGGCGGCATCGTGGTGTCTGCTTTTGCTGTGATCGGCGACGTACTGAAGCCTGAAACTTTCGCCGGCTTGTTTGGGGCTGCGCCGTCGGTGGCGCTTGCCACAGTGACATTGACGGTTCACGAGCGCGGCGCCGTGTATGCGAGCATCGAGGCGCGATCGATGACCCTGGGTGCTGTTGCTTTCCTGATTTACGCGCTGGTTGCGAGCTGGCTGATGCTTCGGCGGAAATGGCCAGCATTGCCGGTGAGCAGTGCGGCACTGCTGCTGTGGCTAGGGGTTGCTTTGGGCCTGTGGTTCGCGTTCTTGGGCTGAAGCGATGAAGATCCAGACGAACTTCGACGCCGTCCGGCGCACCAAGCCGCAAGAATACCTCGTCCGATTCGCCTTTGGAGGCGCGGTAACGGCATTGGCGGGCATCATCGCGAAACATTACGGCCCGGGAATAGGCGGCTTGTTCCTTGCGGCGCCTGCAATCCTTCCAGCGGCCGCGACTCTCGTTGAAAAACACGAAGAAAGAAAGGCGCGAGCCGAAGCCGGAAAGCAACTCCGTGCGCATCAGGTAGCCGGACTGGACGCCGCCGGCGCCGCGACGGGAAGCATTGGCCTGATGGCCTTTGCAGTTGTCGTTTGGCAGTTGCTGCCAATCCTGCCCGTAGCCGAGGTGCTGGCTGCGGCCATCGTGGCATGGTTCGCGGTCTCGGCGGCGGTCTGGTATGCGCGAAAAACGCTCTGGAGAGGTCTGCGAGCCAGGTTCAGAAAACGCCAGAGCCATGCTCGCGCGGCGCATCCCCAAACCAAGAGATCTCACGGGTGAAGCCGACGCGCAGAATTCCTCTCAACAGTCATGGCTGCGGCCCACAATCGCGCGCGTTAAGCGGAGCTAGTCGCTTCCATGGCGACTGCCTGCGTGCAGAAGGCGCAGCGCTTCGCGTCAAGCGGAATGTCGCTCCGGCACTCGGGACATTTCTTCTTGGTCGGCAAAGCTTGCCTCTCGAATCGCTTCATCAGCGTGTTCACCGGCAGGACGACAAAGTAATACACGGCCGCAGCGACCAGCAGAAACGCAATCACCGCATTGATGAAATCGCCGTAGAGAAACTTTGCGCCATTGAACTCGAAGGCGAATCCGGAGAAATCTGGTCTTTTCACAATCGCCGCAATCACCGGCGTCAGCAGGTCTTTTACGAAGGCGCTTACCACCGTGCCGAAGGCGACGCCGATCACCACGCCGACCGCCAGATCCACTACATTGCCGCGCAAAACGAAATCACGGAATCCTTTGAACATGAGCACCTCCACAGGCGCAGCTTGTGCTGCAACGGAATCTCACGTTACGCGCGCCCTGGCAACATGTCCAGCGCAACGCCCGCTCAGATCATCAGATCGGAGGTTCAGGCTTGAAGATCATGCCCTGGCTGGTCTTGCCGTTCATGGCCACGACCAATGGCGAATCGAATCGCAGATGCCGCACACAGCCGTGCTCTTCGACTTCGGCTTGCTGGGCGAGCCATTGCCAATCGATGAAGCCTTCTCCGGCGTCAGGATTGACCGTGAAATAGCCGATCTGAAACGCGGTGAGGTTCTGGAAGAAGTGGCTGCCTTGCGAGGGAGCGACGCGGAAATCATGAAATCCCGACTCCACGATGACGCGCGCGCCAGAGATCTGGTCCCAGGCGACGGGAATTCCAAGCCAGGGATCGGTCGATCCCCAGCGGCCCACACCAATCAGCAAGTACGGGACATTCGCGTCCGCCAGTTTGGCGTTGAAGTGGGCAACGCTATGCGCCACATCATGGCTGCGCGCGCGCTCGAAGCGATGCGCGTCGACCACGACCAAGTCGCAAATGTCCGGCAACCGGCCATGTCCCAGTACCATGGAACTCTGGCATACGAGCCGCTGCGGGTCCACATCGTCGATGCGAATGTCTTCGCCTTCGCGCGAGAGTACGAGCGGCCGCAGCTGCAGGAACCCGAACTCCGCCGCCTCGCTGCCGTCGTGCGGCAAACGTACTGCGAACTCGATCTCCACCGGCCTGCCTAGAGCTTCTTCCCCAATTACCATCAGCCGATCGAGCATTTGCGGCAGCGGAAACATCCCATGTTTCAGTATTGGGGCGAAGCTGACGATGCGCGGACCTTTGCGGCTCACCCCGTCATAGACCGCATGATTGTCGGCGGAATAGGTCGAGGCCAGCAGTTGCAATGTCCCATCGGTCTCGGCGACGCCAAGGTTGAAGCAGAGTTCGCGCAGCTCGCTGTCTACATCGTCCAGATGGGTTGACGGCATGAGCTCCAGCGCCCAGAATTCGGTCTGCGAATTCGCCAGCATGTCTTCCACCGACGAGAACTGCACCAGATGCCGTGGATGACGCGGGCTGAAGGTCAGGCATTTGCCTCCGCTGACCACGGCGCGCCCCAGGCCCATGGCAACCGCGGCAAAGCCGTCCGCAACCTTGATGTTTCCGACGGGATAGAAATTCCGCGAACGCACCACCCCTGAGAAATCCGGATAGAAGCGATTGCTGTGAGCGGCTCCCACCACCCGTTGCAGGACCACCGCCATCTTCTCTTCTTCCAGCCGATAGGGCGTCGCGCGCACATACGCTTTCGCATGCTGGCTGAAGGTGGAAGCGTAGACCAGCTTGATCGCCTCCAGCAGTTGCTCCAGCCGCACCTGAATATCGGGATGCTGATTGGCCAGCATGAAGGTCTCGTAAACGCCGGAGAAAGGCTGGTATTGCGAATCCTCGAGCAGGCTGGAGGAACGCACCGCCAGCGGATAACGCACCGCTTCCAGAAACGCCAGCAAACTGTCCAGCAGCGAAATCGGGAACGACGCCTTAAGAAATCGCTCCCTGATTTCGGTATCGTCTGTGCCGTGGATGGCGAGGTCGAGCAGGTGGTTCTCGGCGAGAAAACGGTCGAAGATCTCGGTCGTCAACACCACCGTCGGAGGAACGCAGATGCGAATACCGGGAAAGCTGCGCATCACGCCGCGCTGCCGGAGAATGTGGCGGATGAACGCCAAGCCGCGCGCCTTGCCGCCCAGCGAGCCGCCGCCAATCTGGAGGAAGAAGGATTCGGCCGGCTGAAAGGTTGCGGGATGGAATTCGCCGATCAGCGCCTGGCTTTGCTCGCGGCGATAGTCGGCGATGGATTCGATCAGGTCGTGGCGCAGGTCCTCCAGCGTGCCGAAATCGCTGACTTTGCGTGGCCGCAACCGTTGCGCCAGCGCAAACTCGGTCCGCGCCATCAGCCAATGCGAGAAGTGATTGCGTTCGGCGTGGAATGCCAGGCTCTCTTCGGGGACGGTCGCCAGCGAAGTTTCCAACTGATTCAGATCGGCTGCGCGCGCTACCTCAGTGACGCCGTCGGGAAGGCGAAAAACAAAATCGCCGAAGCCCATTTCTTCGGTCAGGATTCGCCGCAGGTGAGCGAGCAAGGTGGGCGAGCGCTTCTGCAGAAACGAGAATTTTTCCTTGTGAGCACGCTCCATGAATTCCGTGCGGCTGGACTGGAGCACGATAGGAACATCGGGCACCGTGTTGCGGATCGTCCGTGCCAGATCAAAACCTGCCTGCGGGGTGAGCTCGCCGTCGCGCGGAAACTCCACATCCGAAATCACGCCCAGCAGATACTCGCGGTACTTCATCACCTCGCGCTCGGCTTCTTCGTAGTTGGAGCAGAGCAGGATCTTCGGCCGCGCGCGCATGCGCACCAGCTTATGCGCCACGTTCAGCGCCTCGCTCAACAGCCGCCGCGACTGGCTGATAATTTCGGTATAAATTACCGGCAAGAAGAGCGAGTAGTACGTGATGTCATCTTCCACCATGAGCAGGACGGGCACGCTCATGGCTTTGGTGTCATGCAGGACGTTGCGCTTGTCCTCGATGTAATTGACCATCGAGAGCAGAATGCGCGCGTTGCCCTGCCACAGAAAGATACGATCGATATCCGTCTGCGGATTGCGGGCAACGAAGTTCTGGATCTCGCGATAGTCGTAGGCCAGGACGAGCACCGGAACGTCCAGACCGGCGTCCTTGATTTTGGCTGCCAGCCGCGCGGCGTCCATGTCGCCCACTTGCAGATTAGTGACGATCAGATTGAAGCGACGCTGGTCGCGCGCCATCGCGACCGCCTCTTCGCCGCTGGCGACGTGCGTGATTCCCGGCACCTGATGCAGATTCAACTCCAGCGACTCGCCGATCAACAGCTCGTTCAGCCGCCCGTCTTCGCGCAGGATGAAAGAATCGTAGAGGCTGGAGACCAGCAGGATGTCGTTCACCCGGAACGGCATCAGGTTCTCGAAGCCCTCGAAGAGACGTTCAGAAGAGGGGGCGGGATCGGGGATAGGGCGAGTGCTGGTCATGCATCACTCGCGGTGGAAGCGCCGGAGTTTTCGACACGGCCCCGCAGAGCTTCCAATTCCAGACCCATCGTTCGCATCGCGGCTTCGTGAACGCGCGAATCGTCGCCCACTGGTCGCGCCCACTTTTGGAATCCGGCGATCAAGGTGGCCGCGTACTGATCCAGCCGCGCCCCGATACGCTGTTCGTAGCCGGCTAAAGGTGCTGCGCTGCGCTCTTCGCTTGCGAAGACCTGCGAGGATATCTCTGCTGCAATCCACTTCTTGTCGTCATCGGTCAGCATGGCGGCATTCTAATACGTCTGCAAGTGAGCTCGCCTTGGCCCACCTTCAAGGTTGTGGAATTTCCAGTTGCCTGTAGCACCCTGCGTGTTAGAACACGCATATCCAAAGCTAGTTGCCTCTGCGCCGTCAACCGCGTCCAATCTCTAAGGTTGTCATCCTGAGCGGAGGCGCGCCCGCCCAGGGCCACCGACGAGTGCCGGTTTTGCGCTTGGCGGGGTGGTTGGGCGCGCCGGAGTCGAAAGCCTGCCCTGAGCCTGTCGAAGGGAATCTGCGGTTCGCATTTTCTTAGGTTGTCCCTCCTGAGCGACGAGGCCGCCGCGACCGAGGAATCGAAGGATCTGCGGTTCACCGGTATCACGAGAAGCTATTCCACCTGCGAGCGAATGGCACCAGCACTACTAGACAACACCTTCAGAAAATAGGATTCCAGTCCCCGAATTGTTCATCGGCAGGTGCCCCACTCATTCGCGTTTTCCCAAGGAGTGGGAACCATGCGAAGCTGCGCTACTCCCTGGACCCTCGCAGCTTTCACGCCGCCTCTTTCGGAATTCGCTCGATCATCACCGCTGCACCGCGGGCCCTACACTGGTGTGAGCGGGCGACCGGGAATCCATCGACCCAGACGATCTCGCCATCATGCAACGCCACCGGCCATGACGGCCGCTGCTCTGCCGGAATCCGCTTCTCGGCGAACAAGCGCTTCAACTTCTCCTCGGAGCGGCTATGCGCCGGGCGGAAGCGATCGCCCGGGCGCCAGTTGCGCACCACCAACTCTGCTCCAAGCAGGTCGGGATCAAGCAACTTGTGGGCCGGCGCTTCGCGGGCAAATTCCCCGGCAACGATGGTCGCGCGAATCGCGCATCCCAGCTCCGGGACTCGCACCTCGCCGGGAATGGGCAACACATACTGATACTCATACGCCTGCGCAGCTTGCTGCGACGGCGCGCGCAAGTGCAACGCAGCTCCGTCGCGCGTGGCCAGATGTCCGCCCGGCAACTCGGCCCGCAGCCGCTCGCCCAGCGCGCAGCGACGCAGCTTCTCCACATGTTCGAAATCGGCGGCCAGCCCGGCGTCTTCCACAAAGCGCTTGAGCAGACGCCGTTGCAGTGCAATCGGCAGCTCCGAGAATCCCGCAACGCTGAATTGCCGCGTGCTCATTCGCGCCGCCTCGCGGGCCACGATGTCGCGCCAATACTCTTCCTCGCTGCGCGCGACCTCAGCCAGGTCGGCCAGCACGCGCAGCAGGTTCGGGTTGTATTCGCGCGTCAGCAGCGGCAGCAATTCGTGGCGCACGCGATTGCGCAGGAAGCGCCGGTCGAGGTTGCTCTCGTCCTCGCGCCAACTCTGGCCGATCGCGCTCAAGTATTTCTCGACTTCACTGCGCGAAGCGCACAGCAGCGGACGCACGATCGAAACCGCACCCAGCTTGCCCGCGTCCGCGACAGTGGGGTAAATCCCTGCAAGCCCTCGTGTCGCCGCACCGCGCAGCAATTTCAGCAGCACGGTTTCCGCCTGATCGTTGCAGGTGTGTCCGGTGGCGATGCGGTCAAAGCGCTGCTCGGCGGCAAGCTGCGCGAACCAGCGATAGCGCAACTCGCGTCCCGCGGCTTCGAGGCCGACCACGGCAGCGCGATCAACAACACTGCCGTGCGCGACGAAGAACTCCAGCTCATGCACCTTCGCCAGCTCCGCTACAAACGCCCCGTCCGCGTCGGAGGCTTCCCCGCGCAATCCATGATTGAAGTGTGCGACCGCGAGCACAATTCCTAACTCGCTGCGCAGCTCGAGCAGCACGCGAACGAGTGCGACCGAGTCCGCGCCGCCCGAGACTGCCACGGCCACGCGGTCGCCCGCGCACAACAGCCGTTGTTCGCGGATGTAGCGAAGCACCGTAACGCGCACTGGCTAATACTACGGCAATCCATCGCGGGCTGAAGCCCGCTCGAGATTAGAAAAAATGAACGGCTTGGACGCTGGCCTGAAGGCCAGCTCTACTCGAACAAGGCATAACTCTGAGTTTTTCAGCGCCCTATGAAGTCGGCTCGTGATGGCGACAATAAAGGGCGGCGCACCCGTTCGGCAAACTCACGTCATTGTCTAAAGCGTCGCCGCTTCAAACAGCTCAAATTGCGGGTCGAGTGCTGCATCCCCGCGCCACTAGAATCATCCAAATGCTTTGCCGCGGGCCTTCGCGCCCGAGATTCCAAAGAAAGCACTACACTTGTTTCACATGCGGAAGATGGACTGTACCCTACACGGCTGTCGGGAGACGATCTCGTGATTCCCAACTGTATTCCTTTCCAGTCCATTCCTCACACCACGCGCATCTTCAGCGACTTCCTTTCGTACTCGCCCGAAATCCGCAAGTTTTTCCCCACGCCGCCGGACGTGCAACACGTGGCCGCATTTGCCGGCTCGGTTCCGCGAGACCTAGCGCGGCAGGCGCGCGTGGCCGCCGTTCTGGAAAAGCAGAACCGCGCCTGGGGAGCATCGCCCGTCACGTTGCGCAATATCGAACGCCTGCGCGACGGCGCCTTCGCCATCGTCACCGGCCAGCAGGTAGGACTGTTCGGCGGACCGCTGCTGGCGCTCTTCAAAGTGGCTTCTGCGCTGGCCCTGGCGAAGCAGGTCCAGGCGCTCGGCGTCAACTGTGTGCCGGTCTTCTGGCTGGCCAGCGAGGACCACGACCTGGCCGAAGTGAATCAGGCGCTGCTGCTCACGCCCGATCTGCAGCTCGCGCCCTTTGCCGCTCCCACGCGGGGTATCGAGGGAGCGCCGGTCGCGACTATCCACTTCGCTGACGGTATGAACGACGCGGTTGCCGCAGCCGCCGCACTGCTGGGCGACTCGCTGGCTGCCGATTATCTGCGCCAAAGTTATGCCGAAGGCGAGACGTTCCCGAACGCGTACGCCAAGCTCTACACCCGCATTTTTGGAGAGCATGGGCTCATTTTGCTCGATCCCGCCGACGCCGAACTGCACGCCATTGCCGCGCCGCTCTTTGTTGACGCCATCGCGCGCGCCGCCGAACTCGACGAGGCCATACTCGCGCGCAACCGCGAATTGCAGGCGGCAAACTATCACGAGCAGGTGAAGGTGACCGGCGAGTCCACTGCGCTGTTCACCGTGGTCGATGGCGCTCGCGTCCCCATTCATCGTGCCAATGGCCAGTTCAAGATCGGGCGCCAGCCTTTGCCGCCGGAGGCGTTGCAACAGCGCATCGCCGCCGCGCCGCAGGATTTCAGCCCCAATGTCCTCTTGCGGCCAGTGCTGCAGGATTACCTGCTGCCCACTCTCGGCTACGTCGGCGGGCCGGCCGAGATCGCATATTTCGCGCAGGCCGGCGTGCTTTACCAGAAGCTCTTAGGGCGCATCACTCCCATTCTGCCGCGCATGAGCGCAACCTTGATTCCGCAGCGCATCGAGCGCCTGCTTACCAAGTATCAGGTCGATCTGCCCGAGCTCTTTCACGGCGAGTGTCAGTTACGCGACTGCCTCGCGGCGCACTCGTTGCCCTCGGAGCTACGGCACAATTTCGAGCAGGCAAGGCAGGCCATCGAAGAATCCATGTCGCGGGTCAGCAGTTCGCTGCGGACGCTTGATCCGACCTTGGTCGAAGCCGCCGCGCGCGCCACCAGCAAGATGCAGTATCAGGTGAATCGCCTGGAGAAGCGCGCCGCCCAGGCCGAAGTGCGCAAGCACGAGATCATCGCTCGTCACGCCCTCCAGATCGAGAACACGCTCTATCCCCACAAGACGCTGCAGGAACGCGAAATCGCTGGGCTTTATTTCTATGCCAAGTCAGGACCCGACTTGATCCCCCTGCTTATCGATCTGGCACAGGCGCGCTGCCCGGAGCACAAGGTCCTCGTCCTCAACGTCTGATCACGCCCGTTCGGCATGCATCCGCCGAATACAATCAATCCGCATGCTGCTCTACTACATAACCGATCGCAAAGGTTTCGCTGGCGACAGCGCCGCGCAGCGCACGCGCTTGCTGCGCCGCATTGCCGATGCCGCGCGCGCCGGCATTGACTACATCCAGCTCCGCGAAAAGGACCTTGCCCCCCGCGATGTGGAACGCCTGGCATGCGAGGCCGTCCGTGCCGTCCGCGATAATTCGAACGAGACAAAACTGCTGATCAACAGCCGCACCGATATTGCATTCGCCTGCGGGGCCGATGGCATCCATCTTCCTTCTGGCGATCTGTCCGCTTCTGAGGTTCGCGCAATTTGGAAGACCTGTAGCGATCGCGATCCGCTCATCGGCGTCTCGGCCCATTCGATTTCCGACGTGCGTGAGGCTGAGGCTCAGAGCACTGATTTTGCTGTGCTCGCGCCCATCTTCGAAAAAGTGCAGGCGGGCCGGGGTGGAATCGGACTCGATGTTTTGCGCGAGGCCTGCTCGACTGGCGATCACGGTTCAGCGCGACGCGATTTTGCCGTGCTCGCGTTGGGCGGCGTGAATCTCACCAACGCTCGTGATTGTCTTCAGGCGGGAGCTGCTGGCGTCGCCGGCATTCGCCTTTTTCAGATCGGCGACATTTCCGACACGGTGCGGCAGTTGCGAAGGTTGTGAGGACTGATCCCCATCGCGATGGTCACCTTCCCTGCACATCGCGCGCTAACGCCTTCAGCAGCATGTTCACCAGCGAGAGCACGACGGCTCCGAGAAACGCCGGGATGAATCCGGTCACAATGAAGTTCGGGCGCAGCAGCGCCGAGGCGAACATCAGCATGAGGGCGTTGATCACCCACCAGAAAATGCCGAGCGTCAGGAATGTCAGTGGGAGGGTGATGATCTTGAGAAACAACCCGAGCGTGGCATTCACGAGGCCGATGACCAGCGCGGCAATCAACGCAGCGCCGAAGCCGTGCACATAAAACCCGGGCATGAACCGCGAAACAATCAGCAGGCTCAGCGCGCTCAACAGCCAGTTCAGCAGCAAACGCATGTGGTTCCTTCGGCGACGTAGCCAAATCGCTTGTATTCGTGGATCAGCATGCTGATTACTGGAAGCGTAGTGCGCAGCATTAGGGCATCCGTGTCAAAGTCTTGGCGTTGTTATGGCGCGTTCGAGCGTTTCCCGGATCAATCTCGTGTACGGAATGCCGCACGCCTTTGCCCTGGCCTTGAGCGCCGCCAGCAAGGCGCGAGGCACGCGCATGTTGATCTGTTCATCCTTCTTTTCAAATTCGAACCGCGCCGGTCTGAACTGCGAAAAATCGAGCTTCGACAGGTCCTGCGCCAGAAACGCTTCCGCTTGCTTATCAGTCCTGAGTCTCGGCACTTTCCTTTTCATAAGCGGCGATCTCCTTCGCATGCATGTAACGGGCCATCACCGGCCGAATCAACCGGCGGCGCTTCTTAACCCGCAAGGTGAAGGCGACGAATATGGGGCGCCCGGCGCGGGTCCGTCCCACAGCAATCCGGCGGTCCTCGTCCTGCGAGTGTTTCGGATCGGGCGCAATGCGAAGATCGCCCATGAACAGCACCTCGATCTCCTCGATCGAAACACCGTGCCTCTGGCACTTCGCACGATTGCCCTCATCCCAGTCAAACCCCGCAACGCGCAAAGTTAGCATAGCAGGATGCTACACAAATGTATATACATAATAAAGGACAGAGAATTGGCCGCTCGGAAAGACTTATTGTCATGATCCGGGACTGAACGTTCGCCCCTCAGATGCTCTCCAGCACCGCCTTCAAGTACTTCCAGAAGCCTTCCACTGACGGTATCTCCACGCGCTCGTCCGGGCTGTGCGGGTTCACGATGGTCGGCCCGAACGACGCCATCTGCATGCCAGGATACTTTTCGCCGATCACGCCGCACTCCAGGCCAGCGTGCATCGCGATCAGCTTGGCCTCGTGGCCGAATACCTTCTCGTGCACCGACTGCAGTTTGCGCACGATGTCGCTCGTCGGCTCCGGCTTCCAGCCGGGATAGCTCCCGCTGTGTTCGACTTCAAAACCTGCGAGCGCGCATGCGGTTTCTACCATTCGAGCGGCGGCTTGCTTGCTGCTCTCAATCGCGCTGCGCTGGCTGGTGACGATCTCGACGACATCACCCTTCGTCGCCACTATCGCCAAATTCGTAGAATTCTGCACCAGACCGGGAACGTCGGGACTCATGGCCAGCACTCCATGATGCAAGCTGGCCAGCAAATCGATCGCCTTCTTTGCGTCCGCCGCGTCAATCACATGCGCCGGCCGCTCGACCTTTTCCACTGTGATCTGCAGCTCCGGATCGAAGCTGCCCAGGTCGGCTTTGTAGTCTGCCTCCGCCTGCGAGACGACCGATCTCAGCTCCTGCTCACGAGCGCCGTCCAGCACGACGATGGCCGACGCTTCACGCGGAATCGCATTCTGCGCGCTGCCGCCGGTGAGGTTCGCAATCTCGATTGGCAGCCGGTCGCGCAGGGTTTGCAGCAGCCCGCCGAGAACGCGCAGAGCGTTGCCGCGTCCCAGATGAATGTCCACGCCGGAGTGGCCACCCTTCAATCCCGAGATCTTGATTCGCCAGCCGCTGTCGCCAGTAGCCGGGCGCAGCGTAATCTTGCGGCGCGCCGTAGTCTTCACACCGCCGGCACAGCCAATGCAGATCGTGTCTTTCTCTTCGTTGTCGAGATTGAGGAAGTATTTCGACTTCAGCATTCCGCCGGGAAACTCCGCCGCGCCGGTCAAGCCGGATTCTTCGTCGATGGTGAATACAAACTCCAATGGCCCATGCGCAGTATCGGTGCTCTCCATCACCGCGAGCGCAGCGGATACTCCGACGCCGTTATCCGCCCCTAGGGTCGTCCCTTCAGCCTTCAGCCAATCGCCGTCCCGCCGAACTTTGATGGCATCGGTGTCGAAGTTGAACGCCGTGCCTTCGTTCTTTTCGCAAACCATGTCGAGATGGCCCTGCAGCAAAGCCATGGGCGCATTTTCGCGTCCCGGATGCGCCGGTTTGCGAATGACGGTATTGCCAACCTGGTCGTGCACGGCTTCCAGCTTGTGCTTCGCGGCAATTGACAAAACGTAGTCGCGCGCTGCAGCTTCCTTCGTCGACGCGCGCGGAATCGCCGCCAGCGCATCGAAATGCTTCCAGATTTCCTTCGGCTCCAAATCTGCCAGTGCAGGTCTCATTGTCGGGCTCCCATTAGTGCATACCCATCCTACAGCGCTGCAGCCGGAGTGACGAGCGCGACCCCGCGGCCGGCGACTCGAGAAGTTATCTCACCAATCCGATCTCGGTTTGTGTCAGGGCACGACCTTTAGTCGTGCCGAAAACGCGTGACAGTAAAGACCGGGCTTTAGCCCCTGTCAGTCATCAGGGGCTGAAGCCCAAATCAATGATGAGCCATACGGCACGTCTGAAGACGTGCCCTGACACAACGCCCGCGAATGACACGAACTTCTGATTCAGGACGGTGGCGTAAATTCCGTCAACCCTGCGCATCCGCTTCGGCCTAAACATCCACCATGTTCACAGATCACAAGTCGGCGTGCGCCACACCGTTATAATTTTGGCTTGCGGCGTCGGCTTCACCGAAAATCCGGAGTCACCGAACTTTCTCGCGCCTCTGTTGTTCGCTGCTCGCCGCAATCCGAAATTCCTTCTGAGCAGGTTCTTATGACCATCATCAAGCAAGACGATCTCATCCAGAGCGTGGCTGACGCTCTGCAATACATCTCCTATTACCATCCCGTCGATTTCATCCAGGCAATGGCGCGCGCTTACGAGAAGGAGCAGTCTCCGGCGGCGCGCGATGCCATCGCGCAATTGCTCATCAACTCGCGCATGTGCGCCGAAGGCCATCGCCCCATCTGCCAGGACACCGGTATCGTGACCGTCTTCCTGAAGGTCGGCATGGATGTGCGATGGGACGCGACCATGAGCGTCGAGGACATGGTCAACGAAGGCGTGCGGCGCGCCTACCTGTATGGGGACAACAAGCTGCGCGCCAGCATCCTTGCCGATCCCGCCGGTGCGCGCAAGAACACCAAGGACAACACGCCCGCCGTCATCAGCATGACGATCGTACCCGGCGACAAGCTGGACGTGATCGTCGCCGCCAAGGGTGGCGGCTCGGAAGCGAAGACGAAGTTCGCCATGCTGAACCCATCCGACTCCATCGTCGATTGGGTGCTCAAGACGGTTCCGACCATGGGCGCGGGCTGGTGTCCGCCCGGCATCATCGGCATCGGCATCGGCGGCACCGCCGAGAAGGCCATGCTGATGGCCAAGGAATCGCTGATGGACCCGATCGACATTCAGGAACTGATCGCGCGCGGTCCGAAGAACACCGCCGAGGAGCTGCGGCTCGAGCTCTATAAGAAGATCAACGCGCTCGGCATCGGCGCGCAGGGACTCGGTGGACTCACGACCGTCCTCGACGTGAAGGTGAAGGACTATCCCACCCACGCCGCCAATCTGCCCATCGCGATGATCCCCAATTGCGCCGCCACGCGCCACGCCCATTTCGTGCTCGATGGCAGCGGTCCGGTCGCGCTCAAGCCGCCGTCGCTCGAAGACTGGCCGAAGCTCACTTACGATCCCGTGGGCGCGCGCCGGGTCAACCTCGACACCGTCACGCGCGAAGAAGTCGCGACTTGGCAGCCCGGCGAGGCGCTGCTGCTCAGCGGCAAACTGCTGACCGGCCGCGATGCCGCACACAAGCGCATGACCGCCATGCTTAACCGCAAAGAGAAGCTGCCGGTTGATTTCACCAATCGCTTCATCTACTACGTTGGCCCGGTCGATCCGGTGCGCGGCGAAGTCGTCGGCCCCGCCGGTCCCACCACCTCCACCCGTATGGACAAATTCACTCGCCAGATGCTGAGCGAGACCGGACTGCTCGGCATGGTCGGCAAGTCGGAGCGCGGCCCGGCAGCCATCGAAGCCATTCGCGATCACAAGGCGGTTTACCTGATGGCCGTCGGCGGCGCGGCATATCTCGTCTCCAAGGCGATCAAGAAGTCGCGCGTCATGGCCTTCGGCGATCTCGGCATGGAAGCTATCTACGAATTCGAAGTCGAAGACATGCCGGTGATGGTTGCCGTCGATGTGAACGGCAACTCGGTCCACGAGAGCGGCCCGAAGGAGTGGCAAGCGAAGATTGCGGAGTTGGTCGAGATTGGATAACAAGCAACTAGCGACTAGCAGCTAGCCGACTCATCGCATGCGTGTCTACAAATTCCTGTCATGCAAGTATGGCTTAAGAGCCCTGAGGGAGCGGCGGCTTAAGATCACGCAAGTCGTGGAACTGAATGATCCCTACGAACTGCTTCCATTTGATCTTAGCGATCCGCGCTTACGCGCGGGTCTGCTAAAGGCGAAGGAACAGCTTGGGGCGGGCAAAGGCCTAGTGTGCTTTAGCGCCGGTTGGTCGAATCCCGTCATCTGGTCACATTACGCAGAGTGCCACCGGGGGCTCTGTCTTGGATTCGATGTCGAAGATATTAAGGCTTGGCGCGTGGAGTACGTCGAAGATTTGTTGTCGTTCGGCGCGGTGGATGGCACCACAGCTCGGGCGATGATTTATTCAAAGTATTCGCACTGGAGATATGAAAATGAGGTGCGAATGTGGGCCTACCTGCATGAAAAATCTGGTCATCATTACTTCCACACGTTTGGCGAGGCGTTGCAGCTCAAAGAAATTGTGGTTGGAGTGAATAGCGCTGTTACACGCCGACGTATTGTAGAGCTTTTGGGCCATCAATCGCAGGGCGTAGCGATAATGAAAGCCCGGCGAGCTTATGACGAATTCCGCATGGTAGCGGACGAAGCAGAATTTCTGTAGCCGCATTTTTCAAACGAGATGGTCTGACTGGCTAGGGCCGCAGTGCGTCGAGCTTCCCCACGCAACCCTTGTTTGTCATCACGAGGAGGCTTCAGCCTCCGAGGGATCTGCTGTTTGCCTGAAGCACGGAATAGCAGATCCTTCGCGTCAACTGCTGGCGCTCGTGATGACAATCTTGAGATGGATATTGGAGTCGGACTATGAATGCAGCTCGTCGAGCTTCTTCCACAAAGAAATCGAGCGGAATCTCAACCGGTGAATTGTCAATAACAAGGTCTTCGACCGGCTGCCAGCCGCCCTGGCTGCAATCAAACGCCTTGCGGCGCATGGGGTCAATGACGGCAACCGGTGCGCTGTCTTGAACGGGCACGCCTTCAGGCGTGCCGTAAGCACCACCCAAGGAATCCGGCTTCAGCCGCTGAGGGAACTCGTAGTTTCTTTAACAGCGAGGTCCGTCAGTGGCTAAAGCCATCGCCAAAGGCGAATGTACGGCACGGCTGAAGCCGTGCCCCTTCAAAGCACGAAAGTCACCGATCTCGAGATCAGCCAATAACGCAGCGTTTGTCAGGAGAAGCTACGAATGCAATTCTTCGAGTTTCTTCCAGAGGGGATGGAGAGGCATTTCTACCGGGGAATTCGCGATCACAAGCTTATCAACCGGCTGCCAGCCGCCCTGGCTGCAGTGTAGGTCTTCCGGCGCATGGGATCAACCAGACATTGGCAACGCCTATCGCGCGGTAATCTCCAGCCGCAGTTTGCGGCATGCAACCTCAAGCGCCTCCGGCCGCCTGTGTGGCGAGTTCGGGCTGGATGCGCTTGGCCGATTCCAGCCAACGCGCCCGTAATTGGAGAAACGGCCACTCAACCATTTGAAATGTCACGAAAGCTATGGCTATAGACGCAAGCACGCAAACTACGTAGAGCATCCAGAACGCAGCTTCGCCTCCCTTCACACGCAATGGCAGCAGCAGCGAGCTCAGTCGCTCCAGCAGGCCAAACTGATTCAGGTACATCCCAAAGGAGAGGCGGCTGATGATGTAGAAGCCATGCCAGCCGAGCGGCCGTGGTGTGTGTTGCAGCCCCAGGCCCCACAAGGCGGCGGCGCCGAAGATCAACCCCAGGGTTGTATAGCAGAATATGTAATGGCTGAGATAGTACAGTGCTGTTCCCACTACGAGCATTCCACCGCAAACCGATAGCCGCAAGCGTTTCGATGCAATCAGCTCAGGACGAAAGACCGCGAACCACGCCAGCAGCAGCCCGACACCTAAGCCGTCGGCATGGGTGTACAGGGGCGTGATGAGCGCAAAGCGCATATAGCTGGCGTCAAGATATTGAGCTTGCCAATAGCTCAGGAGGATGACGCGATTCACCACGAGCCCAAGCAGGCCTGCGGCGGGCAAGATCCAAAGGTGTTTGGGCTTGATGATGCGCGCGAACAGCGCAATCGTGATTGGCGCGAGGATATAGAACTGCTCTTCCGTCGATAACGTCCACCCGCCGCCAATTTGCCCGTAGATGTAATTCGAGAAGAAGCATGCGTCAGACCACATCCCACGCATGGTGCGTCCGAACAGGCCTTCCGCAGCGACAAAGACAACAAAAGCATAATAGAGCGGCCAGATGCGGAGGCCCCGGCGCAGCAGGAAACGCCCAATCCGGATGTGGCCGGCGCGCTTGAGCTCCTTCCACAGTTGGCCCCCGATCAGAAATCCGCTGAGCACAAAAAATAGGTCGACTCCAGTCCATCCCCAGTGCACCACCGGCAGCGCCTGCACCCGCGGCGTACCCTGGAACTCAGCTGCATAGTGGCCGGTGAAAACCAGGAGGATGGCGATGCTGCGCAGCACGTCGAGAGCGGGCACGTTTCCGCGCGGGCGCACGCGCAGATCCTGAACGGCGCCGCGGAAGAATTCTGGAACCCAGCTAATCCCCATGAATGGCCTTACGTCGGCCTTTGATTATGCGGGCAGCAGTTCGGCCCACTCAAGCCCTTTTTTGCTGGACTGCGATCTACCAGCACGCCTGGCACACCTTTATCACGGCGATTGTGCTTGGGCTTACGATTTCGCGTCTATTGATGGCTGCGAAAGAAATGTCCTGCGCTACGGTGGATGCGCCGGGCTTCGGCCCGGCGAGATCGGATAACGACCATGGCCGGCTTTGGCCGCGGTGGCCGAGGCTAAAGCCGGCTTTCCCGAGCGAACTTTCGGCACGGCTGAAGCCGTGCCCTTCCACCCTTACTAGCGGGCATTACTTTTGCAGCCATCCGTGGCCCACAGCACGATCACTTCACCACACGCGGCAGGCATTCTCCCGCACCATCGGCTGGCCGGGTTTGCAGCCGAATGCCTCCTGGAATCCGGCTGAGTTCTGCACCACGCCACTGACGCGCCAGCGCCCCGGCGAATGCGGATCGATGATTGCCAGCCTGCGCGCCTCCTGATCGGTTACATTCTGGCACCAGATCTGGCCGTACGAAATGAAGAAGCGCTGTTGCGGCGTATAGCCGTCGATGGGCTTCACCGGCGTGTTGCCGATGATGTTGGTCAGCGCCATATACGCCAGCTTCAGGCCGCCGTTGTCGGCAGTGTTCTCGCCCAGCGTCAGCCGGCCATTCAGGTGCACTTCGCCCTTGTCGTCCTTCACCGAGACGAAGCTGGAATATTCATCGGCGGTGCAAGTGGCGCGCTCCTCGAATGCCTTCGCATCCGCCGGAGTCCACCAATCCTTCAAATTGCCGTCGGCGTCGAACTTGCGTCCCTGGTCGTCGAAGCCGTGCGTCAGTTCGTGACCAATGACGACGCCGATGGCGCCGTAATTCACGGCATCATCCATGGTGTTGCTGTAGAACGGCGGCTGCAGAATGCCGGCGGGAAAGTTGATGTCGTTCATGCTGCCGCGGTAGTAAGCGTTCACCGTCGGCGGCGTCATGCCCCAGTCTTTCTTGTCGGTAGGATGAGAAATCTTGTTACGCTGCCGCTGCACCTCAAAGTCATTCGCCCGGGTGAAATTGCCGGCGTAATCTTCGCGCGTGACCACCACGGTGCCGTAGTCGCGCCATTTGTCGGGATATCCAATGTTGTTGACGATGGTGCTCAGCTTCTCGTAGGCCTTCTGCTTGGTCGTGTCGGACATCCAGGTGAGCTGGGCGACATCCTGATGCATCGCCTGCTCGATGGCATGCACCATCTTCAGCGTGCGTTCCTTGCCCTCGGGACCGAAGGTCTTGTCAACATAAAGCTCGCCCAGAGCCATGCCGAGAGCGCGGTCGGTGGAGTGCACACAGCGCTTCCAGCGCGGCTCCAGCTCCTTCTGGCCGGTCATGTAGGCGCCGTTGAACTGGAAGTTTTCATCCACAAAAACTTTGGACAGCACGGGCGAGTAGCTGTCCAGCGCGCGCCAGCGTAGATAGGTCTTCCAGTCGTCCAGCGAAGTGGATCTGATCTGCTCGTTGACCGCCTTGAAGAAGTCGGGATTGCTGACATTCAGGCTGGTGAACTTCGGCGTATTACTCTCCGCGAAATATTCCGTGAGCTCAAAATTGGGCGCGAGCGCCACCACTTCCTTTTCCTGCATCATGTGGTCGCGGGTCTTGGGATCGCGGCGCACGGTGCGGTCCATCGAGGCTTTGGCCAGACCGGTCTCGATAGCGAGCACCGTCTTGGCTTCGGCCGCGGCGGCCTCCGGCTTGTCGCCCGCCAGCTCAAACGACTTCTGCACGTGCTCCAGATATTTCTGCCGCGTCTCAACTGACTTCGCGTCATCCTTGATGTAGTAGTCGCGGTCCGGCATCGTCAGGCCGCCCTGATCAATGTTGGCGATGGTCTGGGTCGAGTCGTGCATGTCCGGCATCTGGCCGAAGTTGAACAGCACGTTGATACCATCGCGATGCATGGCGCCGATCTCTTGCATCAGCTCCGGCTTGTTCTTGATGGCCGCGATGGCATTCATAGTAGGCATGACAGGCTCGATGCCACGCTTTTCGATGATGGTCTCGTCCATGCACGCGGCGTAGTAGTCGCCGACCTTCTGCTGGATGGCGCTGCGATGGCTGTCAGGCGCCTCGACCTGCTCGAGGATGTCGCGCAGCACGTAGAGATTGCGTTCGGCCAGTTGGTCGAAGCGGCCCCAGCGGGCTTTGTCCGCCGGAATGGGATTCTGCTTCATCCAATTCCCGCAGGCGTACTGATAAAAATCGACGCAGGGATCGGCGGTCTTGTCCATCGCCGTCAGATCGAAGCTGGGAATCTCTTTGGGAAATTCAGAGGATTGAGAAGTGGCGGAGCCGGGGTTCTGGGCCACGCAAAAAAGGGATGAGAACACAATCGACAGAAAGCACAATTTTTGATATCGCATGCCTGCCTCGAAGAGAGGAGTTGCCTCGTCATAGAAGCCGAGGTTTTACATCGCGAGGATTATGTAGCGCGAGATTATTTGCCTTCCCTGTAGGGTGAACGTAATCCGCCGCGCTGGTTTGCGTATAGCGGGGGTTGTCTGCAATAAATGTACCCACAACTGAATTGTCATCACGAGCGATGACAATCTTCCAGTATGAACCGCAATGGCTCATTCGCAATCCGAACCGCAACGGCTAATTAGTACTCCGAATGCCACATGCTAATTGCCAAGTGCTAAATGCTAAATGCCAAGTGCAGATTTCAGCTCGCCGTGACTCCTCGCGGCTTCACGTTGGCGCGGATGAACTCGATGATCGAGTCCATTGGCGTTCCCGGCTGGAACACAGCAGCGACGCCGCCCTGCTTCAGGCTTTCAACATCCTGATCGGGAATAATGCCGCCCACCAGCACCAGCACGTCGTCCATGTGGTTTTGCTCGAGCAGCTCCATCACCCGCGGCACGATAGCATTGTGGGCGCCGGAGAGGATACTCAGACCAATGACATCCACGTCCTCCTGCAGAGACGCGGTGACCACCATCTCGGGCGTCTGGCGCAGGCCGGTGTAGATGACCTCCATGCCGGCATCACGCAGGGCGCGGGCAATCACTTTGGCGCCGCGGTCATGGCCGTCGAGGCCAGGTTTGGCAACTAGTACTCGAATTTTGCGGTAAGGGGACATAATTTCAACTCGTTAGTACTTACCTCATAAATCGCCTTGTATCAGGTCGCGTGAGAACCTGTGTCGTCCCTGAAGGGACTCGGATAATTTGCCACCGTACCCAGGACTCCGCTACTCACCCCATTCCGCGCAACATCGGCGCGAATCCGGGACCCGGCTGCGCTCCGTCCTGGGCTAACTGCCATTCCGCCCTTCCGGGGTTGGACTTTTCGCATGTCACGCTCCACCGCGGAGGAAAGAAGCGGCAACCAGACACAAGATCATAAACTCTGGCGCAACTTTCCGTAAGTGAGCTTCGACACAGCCGGCAGGTTCCGCCGGATTACGGCCCATCTTTGAGTATCGCTGCCGACCCCTGTAAGCTGGTTGCATGCGCAGATGCTTGCTGGCGGTGGCTCTATTTATCACGGTTGCGGGCCGATGCGCGGGCTCCCAGGAGCTGCAGATCCACGCACCTTCTACCGAAGGCGCGGTTCTTGGACAGAACTACAGTATGCCGCTGGTTGCTGGGGGCGGCACGCAGCCCTACACCTGGCATGTGGCCGCGGGCAATCTGCCGCCGGGGTTGAGGCTGCATTCCCCCACGGGCAGGATCTCGGGTGTGCCCACCACTCCCGGCGAATACCGCTTCACCGTAGCGGTCGCCGATTCCAGCATCCCCAGAATGACAATCCGGCGGGAGCTGACGATCCGTGTCATTGTCGGCCTCGCGGTGATCTGGCAGGAAGAGCCGAAAGTGCAGGGCAATAGGATCACCGGCTCGGCAGTGGTTTCCAATCAGACGGCGGAGGACTTTGACTTGACGGTCGTAATCGTAGCGGTGAACCAGATCGACCGGGCGACGACGCTGGGATATCAACATTTCCAGATCCCCGCTCTCAGCAACAGCCAAGTCATTCCCTTTGGGTCAAGCCCTGGGCCGGGAACGTATTATGTTCGGCTGGATGCGGTTGGGCATCACGCTGGCCATCACCATACGTACCGAGCCAGCTTGCAGACGACGAATTCGATTACGGTGACCCAGTTCTAAAAGGCTGCAATTTCGATGGACCACCTGTCACGCCAGAAGACGTTTCAGCAAGCGCTCGACGCCGAGCGCCTCGACGGCTTCCTAATCATTGATCCGCCCAATCTGCGCTACCTCTGCGGATATACCGGCAGCAACGGATTGCTGCTCTTCGTCGACGGGCGCCGGGTCTTTTTCACCGACGGGCGCTACACCGCGCAGGCGCGTGAGGAGGTCCGAGGCGCACGAGTGGTCATCGCCAAGGGACCGCTGCTGAACGCGGCTGTCCAGTTTATGGGCGATAAGAAATCGGTCATCATCGGCTTTGAGGCCGATCGCACCACCGTTGCAGCCGCAGCCGAAATGCGCCGACTCGGTCACAAGAAAACCGCGTGGAAGCCGACAACGGGAATGGTGATGCGTCAGCGGATCGTGAAAGACGCTGAGGAGCTGCGCCTCATCGGCCGCGCGGCCAAACTGGGCGCGGAGGTTTACCAACATGCGTTGCAGTCGCTCCGTCCGGGCGTGCGCGAATTGGAGATCGCCGGGGAGTTGGAGTTCGCGGCACGGAAGGCCGGCGCCGAAGGCATGTCATTCGACACGATTGTCGCCGCGGGCAAGCGCGGCGCACTTCCTCATGGCCGCGCGACGGCTCAGCCCATCCCGCGGCGCGGCTTTGTGGTCATCGATTCCGGAGTCGTGCTAAGCGGCTACTGCTCAGACATGACTCGAACCGTGCACATCGGCCGGGTGAACCGCGAAGAGCACCGCTGGTACGACGCTGTACTGGAGGCTCAACTGGCAGCCATTGCCGCTGTCAAGCCTGGCACCGCGGCAGCCGAAGTCGATCAGGCTGCGCGTCGCGTATTGCGGCGCGCCAGCCTCGACCGTTTCTTCACTCATTCCTGCGGCCATGGCGTGGGATTGGAGATTCACGAGCCGCCGCGTCTCGGCAAGGGCCAGGACGAGCAGCTCCAGCCGGGAATGGTAATCACGATTGAGCCGGGAGTGTACATTGCCGGCAAGGGCGGCATTCGCATTGAGGATATGGTGGTCGTGACGCCCACCGGCTGCACCGTGTTGACGGCGGTGACGAAAGAACTGACGGAAATTTAGGCATTGTATCGCGACTGCGACCGTCCAGCGATCGGCAACAAGATTTTGGGGTCGCACAAACTGCTCGAAACCCGACAAGACAGCCGCGCAGCGGCGGGATGGGGTTAGCCCGGCGCGCAAGCGCCGGGTAGAAGTTGTAAGAAAAGACAGAGCCGCGGAGCCGGGGTCCCCGGCTAGCGCTGCCTTTGCGCTTGCTGGGGTGGAGGAGCGGCGGCACCGGTCGCGAAACAGCGTTTTTATATAACGTCACCGCGAGGCATGAAAATATGGCCAGGGACGCCTCTTCAACAAAGAAGAGCCTGAGCAAGGCATCTGAGGTTTCGCCAGAACACAAGCGAGGAGTTCGCACCCTGGCGGTCGATATCGGCGGCAGCGGGGTGAAGACCATGCTGCTCGATGAGGCGGGCAAGCCGCTGACCGAGCGGCTGCGGGCGAAGACGCCGGATCCGCCCACGCCCGGGAACATCATAAGAATCATTGTCGACTTTGCCCGCCAGCTTGGCGAATTTGATCGCGTCTCCGTCGGCTTTCCCGGCGTGATCAAGAAGGGCGTGGTTTATACCGCGGCGAATCTGGATAAAAAGTGGATCGAGTATCCTCTGGCGGAGAACCTGTCGCGCGAGTTGGGAAAGCCTGTGCGCGTGGCCAATGATGCCGTGGTGCAGGGATTGGGCGCGGTGAGCGGCGCCGGGGTCGAACTGGTGATCACGCTCGGAACCGGCATGGGCGCGGCGTTGTACCTCGACGGCGTTCCCATCCCATCGCTGGAGATGGGACATCACCCATTCCGCAACGGCAAGACCTATGAAGAGGTATTGGGACGCCGCGCGCTCGATAAAGAAGGCCACAAGAAATGGGACAAGCGGCTGGGCGAAGCCATCGATCAGCTGCACCGGCTCTTTTATTATGACCGGCTTTACATCGGCGGCGGCAACGCGGCGAAAGTCACGCTCAAGCTCCCGAAGAATGCCGAAATCATCTCCAACAAAGATGGGATTTTAGGCGGCATCAAGCTGTGGGAACGCAATCTGGATCAGTAGTGGAAGAACGGACTTCGATCCGCGAAATGTACCAGGCACTTGGGATCGCATCAGGGCGAGATTTTTGAAGGCTGAAATATTTGCCTCAAGCGGCAGGATCGGCAGGGCGGGCCTTCAGGCCCGCGTCCAAGCGCCCTCCCCGAAGCCTAGCGAAAACAGCCGCAACCGACGCGGCGCTGAAGCGCCGCTCTACCCAATCGGTTTTCATCTTCCGATTGTGTTATAACCGCTAGTTTCCACCTTGCGCCCCGGCCCGGAGGATTGTTTGGATTTCCAGCTCTCGGATGAACAGCTACAACTGAAAAAAATGGTGCGCGATTTCGCCGAGCGTGAGATTGCGCCCAACGTCATGAAGTGGGATGAGCCGGGCACCTTCCCGCTGGAAATCTTCAAAGAGCTCGGCAGGCTCGGGCTGATGGGCACCATCTTCCCGGTCGAGTATGGCGGCGCCGGGATGGGCTACATCGAATACGTGATCGCGGTCGAGGAGCTCTCGCGCGTCGATGGTTCGGTCGGCATCACCGTGGCCGCGCACACATCGCTGTGCTCGAACCACATCTTCATTGCCGGCAATGAAGAGCAGAAGCGCAAGTACATTCCCAAGCTGGCAACCGGCGAGTTTTTCGGCGCGTGGGGATTGACTGAGCCTGGCTCCGGCTCCGACGCGGGTGGCGCGCGCTGCACCGCCGTGCGCAAGGGCAGAAGCTGGGTGCTGAACGGCAATAAGACCTTCATCACCAACGGCCATTACGCCGATGTTGCCGTGGTGATTGCGGTCACCGACAAGACGGCGCACACCCATGGACTGTCCGCCTTCGTGGTCGAGAAAGGGACCAAGGGATTTCGCGCCGGCAAGAAGGAAAACAAGCTGGGACTGCGTGCCAGTGACACTTCGGAGCTGATCTTCGAAGACTGCGAAATTCCCGCCGAGAATCTACTGGGCCACGAGGGCCAAGGTTTCGTCGACGCGATGAAGACGCTCGATGGCGGACGCATCTCGATCGCCGCGCTCGGGCTCGGCATGGCACAAGGCGCTTACGAATCGGCGCTGAAGTATTCCAAGGAGCGCAAGCAGTTCGGCAAGCCGATCAGCGAATTCCAGGCGATCGGATTCAAGCTGGCCGACCTGGCGACCGAGATCGATGCCGCCCGCCTGCTGACGTTCCGCGCTGCGACCATGAAAGATGCCGGCATGAAGACCACGCTGGAGTCTTCGATGGCGAAGCTCTACACCAGCGAAGTTGCCGTCAAAGCCGCCAACGAAGCGGTGCAGATTCACGGCGGCTATGGCTTCATCAAGGACTATCCGGCGGAGAAGTTCTATCGCGACGTGAAGCTGTGCACCATCGGCGAAGGCACCAGCGAAATCCAGCGGCTGGTGATCGCAAGGCAGATATTGAAGGACTGATAGCGATAGATTGGCTTTTTAGGACGCGGCTTCGGTTTGTATCAGGGCACGGCTTCAGCCGTGCCGTATCGCGCTTTCAATTGTTTTTGTCATCCCGAGCGAAGCGTCGGCGAGCTTCCGAGACCTGCTCTTTGCGGGTCGGCGGACGCGAAGTCGAGGGACCTGCTGTTCCGCGTTTTACCGCGGCTTTTTTCTGATTGCCAAAGTTGAAAAAAGCAGGTCCCTCGGCGGCGCTCGGGATGACAAGTTCAAATCAAATACTGGTTCGGCACGACTGAAAGTCGTGCTCTGACGCAAACCGCAGATCTTCTGACCTTTGATGGACTCATGGATTCCGTGACCTCCGCGAACGACATCGCCGACTTTGTCTCCCGCATTCGCGCCGGCGACATTCGCGCGCTCTCGCGGGCGATCTCGACGGTGGAAGACCACACCCCCGAGTCCACCGCGCTGCTGAAAGCCCTGTTCCCGCACAGCGGCAACGCTTTGCTCATCGGTCTTACCGGCGCTCCCGGCTCGGGCAAGAGCACGCTGGTCGATCAGATCGCCCGCGTCTATCGCAAACAGGCCAAGACGGTCGGCATCGTCGCTGTCGATCCCACCAGTCCGTTCAGCGGCGGTGCGATCCTCGGCGACCGTATTCGCATGCAGTTTCACCACGCCGATCCCGGCATCTACATCCGCAGCATGGCGACGCGAGGCTCGCTGGGCGGATTGGCGAGCACCACAGCCGATGTTGCGACGGTGCTGGACGCCAGCGGCCGCGACATCGTCATGATCGAGACGGTTGGCGTCGGCCAGGATGAGGTCGACATCGTGCGGCTGGCGGATGTGACGATCGTTGTGCTCGTGCCCGGCATGGGCGACGATGTGCAGACCATCAAGGCCGGCATCATGGAGATCGCCGACATCTTCGTCATCAATAAGGCTGACCGCGAAGGCGCCGAGCGCGTGGAGCGCGAGATCCGTGCCATGCAAACGATCACCCCAGCGCGCGCAAGAGCGACGCGCGCCGGGGGGCCCGATAATCCGAACAATCGCAGCGATGACTGGACGCCTCCCATCATCAAAACCGTGGCCAGCGAAGGAACGGGTGTAGCAGAACTCGTGGAGGCCATTGAGAAGTATCGCTCGTATCTTGAGCAGAACGAGCGAGCGACCGCGCGGCGCATCGAAAACTGGCGCGGGCGCATTGCGGAGATGTTGCGCGATGCGCTCTTCGAACGCGTGGTTTCGCAATATTTGAGAGAGGGTGAAGCGGCGCGATATGCAGCCGAGGTTGCCGAGCACAAGCGCGACCCTTATTCTTTAGTCGAGGAAATCGTTAACGAATTGGGAAGGCCGGTATGAGCCAAATTGATCACCTCGGCATCGCTGTGAAGTCGCTGGCGCAAGCCATGAAATTTTACGAACAACTGGGGCTGAACCCGATGCCGGAGGAGACGGTCGAAGCCGAGAAGGTGCGGCTGGCGATGGTTCCCGTTGGCGAGAGCCGCATCGAGCTGCTGGAGCCGACCTCGGACGACTCGCCGATCGCCAAATTTCTGGCCAAGCGCGGCGAGGGACTGCACCACGTCGCGCTGCATGTCGACGATCTTTCCGGCACCGTCGAACGGCTGAAAGCCAGCGGCACGCGGCTCATTTCGGATGAAATCAACGTCGGTGCAGGCGGGCATCTGTATGTGTTCGTGCATCCCTCCAGCGCCGGCGGCGTGCTGCTGGAATTGGTGGAGGACGGGCCGAAGGGCGTGTGAGCACCATGCGCTTTGGTTACCCTCAAGAGGTTCAGTTCTGCCTTGCGCCGTTGCTAGTACGAAATTGTCATCACGAACAGGCGTAAGCCTGCGAGGGATCTGCTTTCTGCGCGACGACAACAGATCCCTCGCTACGCTCGTGATGACAATTTCATTGTGCGTGCATTTTTGGCTACGCTCGCGATGACAATTCAGATTGTCCCACCATGCTCCTCCTCGGCATCGACACCTCCGGGCGCAACGGCAGTGTAGCCTTGTGCCGCGGCGACGCGGAAAGCTTCGACGTTCTGCAGCTCGCCGCGCTCGAAGGCGGCACCTACTCGGCGCGCTTGATGCCGACAATCGCCTCCATGCTGCAGCAAAATCAAATCGACAAGACGCAACTCGATGGCTTCGCGGCCGTCTCGGGTCCTGGCTCGTTCACCGGGTTGCGCGTGGGACTGGCAACAGTGAAGGGGCTGTGCGAAGTGCTGCAGAAACCACTCGCTACGGTCTCGATGCTGGAGGCGCTCGCAGTCACGCGTGGGGCGCGCGAAGGCAAGGTCGCCGCGATTCTCGATGCCGGCCGCGGCGAGGTTTATGCCGGCGAATACAACGTTGAGCCTGGTAGAGGCACCGTCAGTCGCGAGTACATCATCAAGCTCGCGAGTTTGGCCGCGCAGACGCCGCAAAGCAACGAGGATTGGTTGACGCCCGACATATCTGTAAGCGACTTTCTGCGCGACGCGGGCCGAAATGTCAGGCTCGTCCCGCCCGTGCAGGCGGATGAAGTCGGGCGCATTGGGATTCGCAAGCTGCTGGCGGGCGAGACTGCCGATGTCGCCGGCGTTGACGTGAACTACATTCGCCGTTCGGATGCGGAGATTTTCTCGGCGCCGAAGCCGTGATGGTCCATCGTAGAATCTTGCCTGAAGGGGCGCGGCTTTAGCAGGCCGCTGAAAAAGTCTCCGACGAACTGCTTTGAAGGGGCACAGCTTTAGCTGTGCCGTAGGGCGCCGTCTTCGGTCTGGCTTTAGCCACCGAGGGACTTCGCTGTCGCAAGCAGATGCGAGTTCCCTCCGCGGCCAAAGCCGGACCCACGCGCGCTCGTAATTTCGCGGCTGAAGCCGCGCCCCTTCACATGGCGCTGTATCTCCTTGCTCATCCGCCAAGCCACTCCCGAAGATCTCTCGCTTATGCGCGCACTGGAGCGACAGAGCGAAAACGCCGCGCATTGGGGCGAGCGCGAATACGATGCGCTGTTCGCGCCGGAATCGCCCCGGCGGATCGCATTGGTTGTGGAAGACGCGGGCGGTAATCAGGGCATCGGCGGCTTTGCCATCGGCCGGTGCGACTTCGACGACTGGGAAATCGAGAATGTCGTCATTGCCGGCGAACAGCGCCGGCGTGGTCTGGGCACTGCTCTGGTCGCTGAACTGCTGGAAAGCGCACGGCTGGCGGGAGCTGCTTCGGTGCTGCTGGAGGTCAGGGAGTCGAACACAGCCGCGCGCCAACTCTATAAGAAATTGGGGTTTAACGAAATTGGACGCCGGCCTGGCTACTACCGGCAGCCGTTGGAGGATGCCTTGCTTCTGAAAATTTCTGTTGCAGTTCCGTGACAAAACCGCTTGAAGCCGCTTAGGCCCTGTGCTAGCGTCTTGGATGTACGTCTTCCGGAGGTTTACTGAATGGCAACTCAGGTACGCGATCAGCTTCTGGCGAGCAATGAGGAGTTTCGCCGTCTGGCCGACGAGCACTCCCAATATGCTCAGCGCCTCGATTCATTGATTCAAAAGAAGTATCTCTCTGAAGATGAAAAACTCGAGGAAGTGCGACTGAAGAAGCTGAAGC
Organism: uncultured Acidobacteriaceae bacterium; assembly: GCA_963821995.1. Taxonomy (GTDB): domain Bacteria; phylum Acidobacteriota; class Terriglobia; order Terriglobales; family Acidobacteriaceae; genus Bog-257. Next base: position 34,938 of record CAWGFZ010000003.1, read on the forward strand.
TCCGCCTGAAGGACCAGATGGAAAGCCTGGAACAGAAATACCGGGCCGTCCACATGGTCGTTTAGTAGCCATTGACCGCAGTATCGCGACGGAAAAGAGTTCAATCTCGACCGCCCCGTGTTAAGTGTATTCGCTCCCGGCCTGCCGCAATCCCCTTTTGTTGCTGTATCCTGACTTGCACCCGATGAATTCATCCGTGTTGGAGCTAAATGTGCGAGCTTTTCTGCTGTTTCTGCGATCCAGCGTCCTCCTATTTTTCGCTTTGCTGCCGGCACTTTGTGTTTCCGCTCAGAACCAGCCCCAGGCTCCCACCGGACTGTGGGACGGCACCATCGAGAGCAAGGCCGGCGCTGTGGACTTCGGCATCGACCTGCAGTCGGAGCCCGGAGGCAAGCTGCAGGCAACGCTGGTGAATGCCACAGATCGGCAGCCGTTCAGCAGTGCGTCCTGGAATGACGGAACGCTGACGCTGCGCATGGACTACTACGACGGCGTGCTGACGGTCCACATGACCTCGCCGCAGAAGATGGAAGGCGAGTACTCGCGCCAGACCAGCAAAGGCATGGTGCACATTCCCCTCGTACTGGTGCCTCACCATGCCGCAGCGGCCGGCAAGCCTTGGTCGGGACAAACGCTGACCGGCGACTGGGCGTTCCACTGGGCAGAGGAAACCGGCGCGGAGAAGAACACGCTGGCGGTTTTCCAGCAGCAGAAGACCGCCGATGCCAACGGCAAGGTGCCGGTGAGTGGAATTATCGAGCCGGTCAGCGGCGACACGGGCTTGCTGCACGGAACGGTTTTCGCGGGCGATGACGGCAAGACGCATTTCCACCTGAGCCGATTTGACGGCATCCACAACATGGCCCTCGACGGTGAGTTTCTGCCCGACGGAACTCTGCAGGGACAGGAGGGAGGCATTGTCGCGCTGGAGTCGTTCACCGCCGATCGCACCAGGGACGTCGCCAGTGTCGATCCGAATCGCCTGGCCGAGACGCTGACCCATGTCAAAGATCCCGACGAGACCTTTCGATTTCATGGCATCGACGAGTCCGGCAAAACCGTGGACCAGGACAGTCCAGAGTTCAAAGGCAAGCCGCTGATCATCGACATTTTCGGCACCTGGTGTCCCAATTGCCATGACGAAGCGCCGGTGCTGGAGAAGTTGTATCGCAAGTACCACGATCAGGGCCTTGTAGTCGTCGGCCTTGCATACGAATACGTCGATGACACGCCGCGCGATCTGCGGCAGATCGCCATCTATCGCGCCAAGTTCGGAATCACATTTCCGCTGCTGCTGTCGGGAACCACCGAACAGGGGCAGATTGCCAAGACGCTGCCGCAACTGGTGAACTTCGGCGCCTTTCCCACATCAATTTATGTTGACCGCTCCGGCCATGTGCGCGCAATTCTCGCGGGCTTTACCGGCCCATCCACCGGCGAGAAATTCCAGCAGGTGCAGCAGCGAATGGATGAGTTGGCGCGGGAGGTCGTGGGACGCTAGAGTTAAAGACGCTGTTGCTCGCGAAGGTTGTCGTACTGCGCACGCTATTTCCGTGCTTAAGTCGCGGATCGGTTTGAGAACGGCAACGGCGTCGAGATCCGCTGACAATCTTCCCATTCGGGCGAGTAACTCCAACGTTCGCGATCTTCAATGCTTCTTCCCTGGGTACTGATATAACGGATTGGATCGGTGCCCAAACCCTGGTCCTAGCAACGCATCCCCATACACCCTCTATAATCAAACTATTCCATGGTTCGTGACGGCATTTATTACGGGCTTGCGCTAGTCTTGGTGGCTGGGTTGGTGGCGTGGCTCACCCTACCTGCGCTGGCTGCCGTCCCTTTGCTGCTGGCTGCATTCTTTCTCTGGTTTTTTCGTGATCCGGAGCGCAGAATACCCGCGGTTCAGGGAGCGGTCGTCTCCCCGGCAGACGGCAAGGTAACGGACATCTCCGCTGTCGAGGTCAATGGCGAAAGGCGTACGCGTATCAGCATCTTCCTGAGCGTCTTCGACGTGCACGTAAACCGCTCACCGGTGAGCGGCGTAATCGAAGAGGTTCGCTACCAGAAGGGGCAGTTCAGCAACGCGATGGGGGCGGCGTCGGCCGACCGGAACGAGCAGAACATCGTCACTGTTCGCGGCGATGCCGGCGTGGTCGTCTTCAAGCAGATCGCTGGACTGCTAGCGCGGCGTATCGTATTCACCAAGAAGGTTGGCGATCGCTTGGAACGCGGCGAGCGTGTTGGGCTGATCAAGTTCGGCTCGCGTACCGACGTAATCTTCCCGGCCGCTGCCGAGATGAAGGTGAGGGTAGGCGATCGCGTGAAGGGTGGTTCCACTGTGCTGGCCGTTACACAACCCGTTTCCGTGACGCCGCGGCTGCGCGAGGTCGCGGCGGTGCGATGAGCGACCACTTGCCAACACGTGATGATCGCCCTCCTCGGCGGGTGCGCAAGGGATTGTATCTGCTGCCCTCGATGTTTACCGCCGGCAACATGGCGGCGGGTTACTACGCCATCTCACAGGCGATCCAGGGAACGGTCAGCGACCCGTGGCACTTCGATCTGGCCGCCAAGGCAATTGGCATTGCCATCGTGCTGGACTTCTTCGATGGCGGTGTTGCCCGCCTGACGAACACGGCCAGCGCCTTTGGTCGCGAGCTCGATTCCCTCGCCGACGTGATTGCCTTCGGCGTCGCCCCGGCGGTATTGGCGTGGATGTGGGGCTTCCGCATGCTGCCCCTGGAAGGCGACCTCAATATGCGGTTGCGCGTCATCCAGCTTGGGGCCATTGCGACCTTCGTGTTCCTGCTGGCGGGCGCTTCCCGGCTGGCGCGCTTCAACATTCAGGTCAATCCGCAGCCTTCGAATCCCGGCCGCCCGGGGCGCAAGTATTTTGTGGGAATGCCTATTCCGGCTGGAGCGGGTACGGTGGCCGCCATCGTGCACCTGGTGGAGGGCAATCCGCTGCAGGTCTGGTGGCTCTCGATCGGCTGGGGCGTGTTTGTCTTTGCCATTGCGTTCCTGATGGTGAGTACGTGGCGCTTCTTGAGCCTGAAGGGAATCAACTTTCGCCAGCCGCAGAATTTCCGGTTGCTGATTGTTATCGGGGGCGTAATTGCGTTGATCTGGTTCTCTTCGCAATACGTGCTGTTCGCGATCGCGCTCCTCTATGTTCTTTCCGGCGTCCTCGCCCGGTTATCGTTTGTGTTCCGCCGGCCTACGGTGCCGCCACCCCCGCCTCAGGATGAGGCTTCGCACGCCTGATGAACGATCAAGCCAAGAATGCTCCCGCGGTACGCGGCGATGGAGGAAACTGGGGCGGACTCTTCCGCGTCGCCATCGTCGGAGCCGCAACTCTCAAGGGCCGTGAGCTGAAGGAAGTTCTCAGCGACCGCAATTTCCCGGCGCAGGACGTTCGCCTGCTCGACGATGAAGAATCGCTGGGACAACTCGAAGCTGTAGGCGACGAGCCAACCTTCATCCAGAGCGTGCTTCCCGAGCATCTGGAAAACGTGGATTTCACCTTCTTCACCTCCGACGAGACCTTCACGCGCAATACGTGGAAGTTGGCACGCAATGCAGGCAGCGACATTGTCGATCTGTCGTACGCGCTGGAAGGCCAGCCCGGAGTCCGGTTGCGCGCGCCGTGGATCGAGCGAGAGTTGGGCGCGGCGCCGCAAGTCGATTTCGGCGAGGCGACGGTTGTGGTGGCACAGCCCGCCGCCGTCGTGCTCGCGCTCCTCATGCTGCGGGCGCAACGTGTCGGCAACATTCAGCGCGCGGTAGCCACGGTCTTCGAGCCGGCGTCGGAGCACGGCCGCCGCGGCATGGACGAACTGCATGAGCAGACGGTGAATCTGCTCTCGTTCCAGCAACTGCCCAAGGGCGTCTTCGATGCGCAGGTTGCGTTCAATCTTCTGGATCGTTATGGCGAGCACTCTCTGCCGTCGCTCGCCACCGTCGAAACCCGCATTCAGCGCCACTTCCGCAGCATCGTGCAGGGCAGGCTCACCGTGCCTTCGTTGATGCTGCTGCAGGCCCCTATCTTTCACGGCCATGCCTTCTCGCTTTATCTTGAACTGGACAACGCCGCGCAATTGGAAGAACTGACGGCCGCGATCTCCGGCGAGCATGTCGATGTATTGCAGGGTGCGGAAGAATCCCCGAGCAACGTGAATGCCGCCGGCCAGGAGCAAGTTCAGGTCTTTGCTCGCCAGGATGCGCAAATTCCGAAGGGCTTCTGGCTGTGGGCGGCTTCCGATAACCTGCGAATTGCAGCACTCACCGCCGTGGAGTGCGCCGAGAACATGATCGCTTCCCGTCCCCGAGGAACGGTGCAGTGAGCAGCCATACCCGGTGGCAGCGGCTTGTCTTGGTGGGGATGGCTGGGCTGCTGCTATTGGCCTGCGGCTGCGGATACCGCACCGAGGGAAAAGCTGTGCGGCTTCCCTCCGACCTGCACACGCTCTACTTCCCGGGCATGTACAACGCCTCCCTAACCTATCGCGTGGGACAAATCTTCAGCGAGGCGGTGGTGCGCGAGTTGCGAGAGCGCACGAATTATCGGGTGGTGACCAGTAATGATGGCTCGGCTGACGCGACCCTGTCGGGATCGGTCACCAATTTTTACATCTCGCCGCTGACTTACGATTCGGTCACTGGGGGGGTGTCTTCGTCTATGGTTGTGGTTACGCTGAAGGCCAGTCTGACAGCAAAAGATGGGAAGGTACTTTGGAGCCGTCCTAACTTCGTGTATCGCGAGCAGTATCAGGAGTCGGTGAATGTCGCCAGTTTCTTCGACGAGGCAAGCCCGGCTCTGCAGCGGATGGCGACTAAGTTCGCCAAGACCCTCGTGGCCAATATGCTGGAGGCCTACTAGATGCGCAGCTTTGCGGCTTCCGACCGCTTCGTCGCCGATGTGAAAGCGCGCAAGCTGGCGCCTGGTTATGTCTTCATCGGCGATGAGGCGTTCTTCCGCAAACGCTGCCGCGAGGCCATCCTGCAACATCTGGTGCCGGCCGAGGTCCGGGAACTGAGTCTGTACGAGATGGACCTGGCGGAGGTGGACCTGCAGCAGGTGCTCGACAAGGCGCGCACGCCATCGCTGATGTCGCCCTTCCAGGTGTTCTTCATTCGCGGTATCAAGAACCTCTACGGACGCGGTAAGCACGACGAAGAATTTGCCGCCATCGAAGAGTATTTCAAGAACCCCAATCCCGACGCGATGCTCGTCTTCATTGCCGATTACATTAGCATTCCGGCAGACGCGCGCCGCATGGACCTGACGGACAAGGACCGCTACCAGCGCATTCGCGATACCCTGGGCGAGTATTGTGCCGTGCTGGAGTTTGCGCGCGTGGAAGAAGGCGATGCCGTGAAATGGGCCATCGCCACTGCTAGCGCCGAGGGCGTGAAGCTGGAGACAGACGCCGCGCGCGAGCTGGTGGATTCGCTGGGCGGCGACATGATGATGCTGGCCAACGAGCTGGAAAAGCTTATCTTGTACGTTAGTAAGAAGCGTGGCGCCCCTAAAGAATACCGCGACGTGCTGGCCATGCCGATGAAGGAACTTGAGGAAGATTACCGGCGCTGTATAACGCTGGGAAACGTAGAGACGCTGGTGCTGGCCGCCAAGCAGCGATCGTTTTACGAGCTCACCGACGCCATCTCGTCGCGCGACCGCGGCCGCGCCCTGGCGGTGCTGGATGCGATCCTCAGCAGCGGCGACGGAGAGGAAGCGGCGATCGGGCATCTGTACATGCTGTCGCGCACCTTTCGCCAGATGCTGGTGATCCTCGAACGCAACGTCCGTGATTCGCGTGCGCTATGGCAGGCGCTGTGGCAGGGCTTCCGCATTCCGCCATTCGCCGCCGAAGACGTTATTCGCCAGGCGCGCCGCTACAAGTCAAAGCGCGAATTAACCAGCGCGATTCGCCGCGTGGCGCGCGCCGATTTAGCGCTGCGCTCCAATCCGCCCAGCAAGCGCCTGGTGCTGGAAAATCTGGTGCTGGATTTGACCGCAGAACCGAAGCCGCAGGAGATGTCTTGGCTGCAAGATGAGTTGCCGGTGTGAAGGAAGCGATTAGCGATTAGCCATTAGCTTTTAGCTCTTAGCTCTTAGCCTGGGCGCTTCGTTGTGACGGCCTGCAGCTGCCCCGCCCTAGCCACCGGATGGCTAGGACGGGGCACCGACGGCCTGCCCGATGGGCTCTGCGGATTGAATTCGCTACGTCCCGCAGGACAAAAGCTAATCGCTAATTGCTAATAGCTAATCGCTAATGGCTCATGGACGTCGACTCCTATCTGCGGCGCATCGAGTACGACGGCCCGCGGCAGACCTCGGCTGCAACTTTGCGTGCGCTGCATCGCCAACATCTTTTCACTGTTCCGTTTGAAAATCTGGATATCTTTTTCGGCACGCCGATCACCCTCGACCCGCCGCTGATGTATGAAAAGATCGTCACCCGTCGGCGGGGCGGTTTCTGCTATGAGCTGAACGGCCCGTTTAGCGAGTTGCTAAGAGCGCTGGGGTTTCGCGTGCACATGTTGTCGGCGCGGGTGCGGCGCGAGGATGGCGGGTTTGGCCCGGAATTCGACCACATGCTGCTGAAGGTCGAGCTTGGCGACCCGTGGCTGGTGGATGTCGGTTTCGGCGATTCGTTCGTCGATCCCATCGCCTTCCATGCCGGCGGCGCCGATCAGGTCAACGGGCACCGGTACGTGGTCCTGCCGGCGGACGACGAATGGCAATTGCTTCGCAAGGACGACAAGGGACAAGTTCCGCTCTATCGCTTTCGCGACGTTCACCACTCGCTCGGCGAATATGAGAAGATGTGCGGGTTTCATCAGAGCTCACCGGAGTCGCACTTCACCAGGAACTGGATCTGCAGCCGGGCAACTCCGGACGGACGGATAACGCTGTGCAATATGCGGCTCATCGTCACCCGCGGAAAAATCCGTGAGGAGTTTCCAATCGCGGGCGAGAGCGAGTTGCGGCGCAAGCTGCGGGAGCTGCTGGGCATCGAGTTAGACGCTACGACCGACCTGACGAAGCTAATCGCATTCGGCCAGCAGAAGGCGGACATCGAGCACGCCTAGTGAGGATTGCAAATCATAGTGACAAAGGCGAGCCATCCGAACGATGTCCCGCCCCGAAATTGTCATTACGAGCGGATCCGGGGCCCCAGCGCGCGCCGGGCTTGCGTGCGTTGGGGTGGAGGAGCGAGGGATCCGCTTTTGGCCCGTCCCGGAAAGCAGATCCCTCGCGCCCAATCGGGCGCTCGTAATGACAATTTCTCAATTCCAATCGGCTCAGGTTCCCTCGTCGTTTAGCTGTGATTCGCGCCACTCACCAAATCAGAAGTAATCCCGCAAATGACCGAAGCTCGCGACCTGTAACAGATTGCCATTGCCAACCTTCGGCTGGAGCTCGCCGCGCTCCAGCATCCAGGTGTTGCGGTGCGGCACGAAGACGGCATGCAGCCCGGCCTCGAGTGCAGGGTTAATGTCGGAGTTGGGACTGTTTCCGATCATCCAGGTTTGCTCGCGCACCAGACCGTACTTGTCCACGATCGATTGGTAAGCCCGTGTATTTTTCTCGCCCACAACTTCGACGGCCGTGAAGTGCTGTTTCAGCCCCGAGCGCTCAACCTTGCCGGTCTGCTCGGCAAAGTTGCCCTTGGTCACCAGGAACAGGCGATGGCGCTGCGCCAGATTGGCAAGCGTTTCAGCCACCTCCGGCAGCACCTCCATGGGATGCTCGGCGATGGCATAGGCGAAGCCGTGAATGGTCTCGTGAAGCGCGGGCGTAAGCGGCTCAACCGACAACTGCTCGAAACATTTCACCAGCGCCAGCGCGAAGCTGTGCATGCCATAGCCGTGCTCGCGAATGTTCTCGCGTTCGACGTCGTAGAGCACCTCGCGCACCTGGTCGGGGGTGTATTCATGATGGTTCAGGAAGGAGATGAAGTTGGTGATCGCGCGCTCGAAGTAGATGTTGTTTTCCCACAGCGTGTCGTCGGCATCGAAGAGCAGGTTCTGGCTGGGTGGAAAGCGGCGGGGCGCGGAGGTCACGGAATCATAATAACGTTTCGAGCGAGGCGAGTGCCGTAGCGGCATTAGGTAGTGGGTCAGTTGGAGATCATCAGCATCAGTTCAAGCGGTGTTATCCCGAGCGACGGCGGCCTGCATTTGGCCGTCGGAGTCGAGAAACCCCTATAGCTACTGATAATAGGGGTCCTTCGACTCGCCCGCCTGTTCTGCGAACATACGGGCTGCGCTTCAGGATGACACATGCGTGGGTACCCGAGTATTGCAATCCAAACCGACCCACTACCCGCCGTCAGGATGACACCCGGCGAGAAACGTTCGCTTTCGTCACCACTAATGTTCGAGTCCCCCGGCGCGACATGGTTCTCACGTACGCTCTGGAGTCGCTACTCAGCCCTCACCAGCACGACGGCTTGTGCATCTTTGTACGCGACGCGGAAGGCGGGCAGCGTGCTCAGCGCCTGGCCGAGTGGCGAGTCGGCTTGCAGCAGGATGGTCTGCGACTGGGCGAAGCCGGGGTGCGACTGGAGCGGAATCTCGGCCTGCATGAGTTGAAAGTACGGGACGTTGATGGCATCGCCATACATATCGGCGCGGCCATCGATGAAGACGGGATATTCCGGCAGATACCAGGTGAGGAAGCCGCCCCATTCGTAGGCATTGAACAGCGGCTGCGGCAAATGGTTCTGGCGGATGTAGTCGGAGGCCCGCACGGGAAAGTTCTTGCTAACTTCTGCCATCAACGCTGCTTTGCCAGGAAGCAGCAAGACAACCGCGACGAACACGATGAGAACCAACGCAGCCGTCGCCAACATCTCAGGGTTGCGCGCACGTTTTGGCGTTGTTGACTGCAGATCTTGTGACGGTATTGCAGGTTTGCCCGCGATCGCGTTGCCGATGACGCCGACGGAGACAACGACCACCAGCCATGCTTCGCGCTGAAACCGGAAGGAGATCACGGCAGAAACAATCAGCAACGAGATCAGGAAAAGATCGCGCGAGCGGCGGCGGCCAAGCGCGAAGAATGCCGCCATCGCCAGCAGCATGAGGACGTAGTCTTGCGGCTGGCGGAAGCGCATGGAATGAAGCTGGGGGAAATAACGGTCCGCAGCCGAGTTCGTCGCACTCTGCCATAGCAGTTCGTACAGGCGAAAGCCGTACGGCGAAATGAACGTCGCCGCGACCGATGCTCCGGCAGCCATCGCGAGCTTGCCAAGGCCGATGGCCGGTGCGCCTGTGTCGAACCATGTAACTCGGGACCGGCCAAGGTTCTCAGCGACAGCGGCGATGCAGAAGAGCGCAAGGGCAAGCAGTCCGTAGGAAAATTGCCGGTCGAGATTCGCCCAGATGACCAACAGCAGCGGCAGCCAGAACAGCGCACGGACGTTGCCAGTGCGGCGAACGTAGAGCAACAGGGCGAGTTCGCAGGTAAGCAGCACGAGCGAGCACAAGGCCGGACGCGGAAGCATCGGAGCAACGCTGAACTGCGCAACGGCACAAAGCAGTAGAGCGGGCCAGAATCTTCGTGAGCCAGCGCGCGCCAGCATGAACAGCGCAATGGCAATCGCGACCTGCAAGAGCATCAGCAGGAGCGGCAATCCCGCCAGACCGAAACAGCGGTGCGCGGCGGCAGCAACGACATCGAATGCCCAACTGGAATCAATCCAGGGCAGCGATGGGAATTGCGAGAACAGGTCGGTGCGGGGGGCCGAGTGGCTCTGCAGAATCCACAGGCCGGTGCGCAGATGCGACCAGATATTTTCGTCCCCGAGCGCGGAAAGATGGAGAGCTTCGTAGGCCGCTGCGCCAGTGAAGGCCAGCACTGTCGCAAGCCCACGAACGGACGCAGCATCGTACCAGTGCGGCTGGATGCTGCGGGTTGAAGCGGGTGACGCGATGGAGGTGCTGGACATCGACTATGGAGACGTTGCTGCTCTGTTTAACTTACCTTGAAGGACGTCGGCAACTGTGGCGAACAGCAGGTCCCCTTCGGCAAGCTCAGGGCAGGCTCTCGACTCGCGCAGCGCTCGCTCGGGATGACACCTTCCAGGGAGCAAATGGATCCGACTGTGCAAGGAAAAAAGTTCGCGCACCTCATTACTTCTTCACCATCCCGGCAATTGGTTGCGCTCCGGTCACCTTGCGGACTGCGCCGCTGGGATCGTGGGCCGTGTTGTGGCACATGAGCACGCAAGTGTTCGAGCCCGGATTGTACGAGATCGGCAGCGCTCCGTTACGGCCGACGACATTGAGGTCAAAGTCGACCATGCGCGAACCCATGGGATTCGAACTGGTCGCGGTCATGCCGTGCGGGTTGTGGCAGGTGGAGCAGGAGAAACCGTCGCTCGCCACGTGATTGTTGTGATACTTCCACGAGGTACTCTGCATCACGACGCTGAGGTTGTGGCACTTGGCGCACATACCGTACGGGCCATTCACAGTGAGATCGGGCTGCGGATGCAGGTTGACCGTGACTTGCGTGCCGGGCCCGGCGGGCGCCTGGCTGTACTCGTAATCGTGCTCCAGGATGTGGCCGAACTTCGATCCGTGCGGGCCATTGGGGCCGGCGCCGCCGAACTCGCGATTGTCGTCGCTGTTGTGGCAATCGGTGCAGAAGATTTGCGTGCCCATGGTACGGCCATGCGCGGTGCTGCCGCTCACGTCGAGCATGGTAGTCAGCAAACTGGGCTGTGGCATCGAACTGGTGCGCGCGTGCATCACCGGATGGCTGGACTTGGCGCTGGTATTCATCTGCGGAATGATGTTCAGGGCATCGGCGGCGGAGCGCGCCGGAGTATATCCAAACGCCTGATTGGTGGCCTTCCCCGCACTGTAGCCGTGGCAGCGCAGGCAGTTCTCGTACTGATTCACAGCAGGACTGACCGTCGTCATGCCATCGGCGGCGACTCCCAGCGAGCCGCTCTGCGAGACGCGAATCAGCGGCGGCGTGTTGAATGATGTCACCTGCTGCGACCCGTGTCCGTTGTGGCAATCGACGCAGGTAGCGTGACGGTTGTTGTTCAGCACAACGCTTTCCGCCATGTCGTGCTGATTATTGCCGTTGGGCAGCGGATGCGCGATTTTGCTGTATTCCGAGTAAATATTCGGTGCGGCGGGCGAAATGTTGGACCCGCCGCTGTGGCAAGCGAAGCACGCCGCTTCATTGGTGCCGCGCAGCAGCCGCGTCGGGCCGCCAGCATTATGCGGAGCGTGGCAGGAGGCACAGGCGTTGCCCGCGACCGTACCGTAAGGGCCCAGTTTCGCCTGCGCCGAAATCTTATTCTGGGCCAGCGCGTGTATGCTGACCGCCCATCCCGCCAGCGGATTGGCCTGGTTTTTGCCGCCCATCTTGGTCCGCGTGGGATCATGACAGGCCATGCACATCTGGCCGTTGGAGCTGTTGCGGACCAGGAAGTTGGTCGAGAGCTTGTCGATGGACTGCACGTGCGGATTGTGGCACGAGGTGCATTCCACCGTGCCTTTCACGAGATGCACCGCGCCCGTCTTGTCGGCGGTGTTACCGGCCGTCGCCAGGGCGGAGGTCAGGTCAATGTTGTCCTGCAGCGGCTTCACCAGGCTGAAGGGATGCGAACTCTGCAAATGGGTACCGAAGTTGTCGCCTTGCTGCCATGACCCTCGGGTTGGCATCTGGCCGAACAGCACGGTGTCGCCCACGGCAACTGTGCCATCGTGACAGCTCAGGCATAGTGCGCTGTCGCTTCCCAGCGGCATTTGCTGGTGGGCCTTGTTGCTTTCCGTGGTGCTGTTATAGGTCTCGTAAGTTGCCTTTGAGAGTTGCTGGTTCCACAGCGGTGCGAGATTGCCGTTGCCGGAGTGCGGAACGTGGCAGTACGAGCAGGAGCCTCGACGTGTGCCCTGGATGGACGACGGACTGCCAGGCGAGAGATCGTGCATACCGATGACGTCGCCCTTGATCTCCGCATGTTGCGGCTGTGTCTGTGCGGAAGCGAGAACAGCGAAACTGAGGACGAGAGTAAGAAGGAGACTGGGTTTCACTGTGCTCCTCCTTTCGCCGCTTTCAATCCGCGATATTGAAATTCCTGCACGCGATGGTTGTAGGAATCGACGACGAAGACCCGATCGTCGCCATCGACGAACAGTCCGCTGGGCAAGCGAAAGTCGCCGAAACCGGTGCCTTCCTGACCGAAGTAGTAGAGCAGGCGTCCCTCGCGGTTGAAGACCTGCACCATATTCAGCGAGCCCTCGACCACGTACAGGTGGCCCTCGGAATCGATGCCAACTCCCTTCGGCCGAAACATCGCGCCGGGATCATCGCCCAGCTTGCCGATGGCATATTGAAATTGCCCGGAGCGATCCAGCACCTGAATGCGGAAGTTCATGGCATCGACCACCAGCAGGTCCTTGCCCGCAAAGCGCAGCTCGGTGGGATAGTTGAAATCGCCGTCTTTTTCGCCTTCCTGCCCGAAGGACTTCATGACGCTGCCGTTCAGGTCGAGAACGTAGATCTTGTTGCGCAAGGTATCGGTGACGTAAATGCGCTGCTCGGCTGAATCCACCGCAATGCCCGTGGGCCGCTTGAAGAAACCTTCGCCGCCCTTCAGGCTGCCCAGCGCCCGCTGATACTTTCCATCGGCATTGAAGACGAATATCTTGCCCGAATCGGAATCGGTGACGTAGATGTTGTCCTTGTCGTCGACCGCGACGCATTGCGGGGTGAGCATCGGGTCCTTGCCCTTGTCGCTACGCTCGATGAACTTGTACTTCTGCTGCACGGGATCGAAGATATGCACGCCCTGCGCGCCGGGATCGGTGACGATGATGCGGCCGCGCGAATCCTCGACCACACTGTAGGGACGTACCAGGAAGTGCAGATCGGGTGCGCCGACCACGAAGTCGAAGACGCGGGTGAAGAAGCCGGGCTTGCGGCGGACATCGCGATCGGAACTAAAGCTGCGCTGATAGGTCAGCGAGCGGCCGCCTTCCAGAAGCAGTTGGGGAACTTCGATGGTGGTCTTGGCAGGCTTGCTGCGGGCGAAAATAGCGCTCGGCAACAGCAGCGATGAGAGTAATAGAAGCGTGCAGAAGTACTGCGAAACATGGGTCCGGCGCCGACCCAACTCCGCTGCTGATGGTAATTCATGCCTCATGCTGGCTTGGGATGACCGCTTGCAAGGCCCTACGACGACTATTGCGGCTAGCTCCTTTAGAAGAAATTGAACCATCGGTACACACCAATATAGAACGAGGAGAAGTCAGCCGGCGGTGTTCCTGAGGCGCTAAAGCCCTGGACCAGCCGGGTGTATCCACCATTTAGGCCGAGCTGCCGGAACTGGTACTGGAGGTAAGCGTTCTCCTGTTCGTAGTTATTCCAGGAAGTGAGGCCAAGGTTGTCGAGATTATTTTCTGATTTGACGTAGCTGAAGGATGAAGTGAAGTTACGCCAGGGTGCGGCAGAAGCCGTAACGGAATAGCTCGTACCGCCAAACAGCACCAGCAGGGCGCTTGGCACGATAGGCGGCAGCGGCGTGGGAAGCAGCCCGCTGCCGCTGGCCAGCGAGTTGCCGTCGGACTTCGCATAGCTTCCGGTGAAAGCAAACTTCCGCCTGCCGACGCTGCCGGTAAAGCTCTCGGTGCTGCTGGTGCTGCCGGAAACTCCGGTCAAACCGCTCCTGCCGCCGCCGGCGCTGGCGCTCAGGTACCAGCGTCCCAGGCGCCGGGCGATATTGCCGGAGAAGTTATAGTACGAGGTGTCGTACGTTATCAGAAACGTCTGCACGTTCTGTGCGTAGTTGAAATATCCACCAAATTGCCAATTGCCGATGCGGCGAGTGTAATTCGCAGTAGCGATAAAGCCCAATTCGTTTTGGCTACTTCCGTCGACGGTGCTGTCAATGATGCTTGCGGAAGAGCCCAAGTAACCGCCTGCAATCTGGCGGGTGTAAAAGACGCCCGCATCGTACAAGTTGGAGCCGTAGCTTTCTCCCAGGTAGTCTTGCTCTCTCCGTTCGAATTGGCCTTGAACTTGCAGATTGGTGGCAAAGGAATAGCTGGTGTTGAACAGCATGTCCCAGGCATGAGAGGACGCCTCAGTGCTGGGCAGCAGGCCTCCTATGCTGGTCGATGTCGACGGACCTGTCGCCGCCAAAGTGCTGGTGGAAGCACCGGGAACGATGGCCTCATAGAGCGAGCCGCTAAGATTGTCGGTATAGTCGGCGCTCAAGGAAAAACTTAGCTTGGGCGTAGGATGCAGGCCGATGTTCGACGTAAGCACGTCGATGTCACCATTAAAGCTATAGCCCAGGTAGTCCGAGTCCAGATCGGTGCGATTAAATGTGCTGTTGAAGGTGCCGTTCCAGGGAAGTGCGTGTGAAACGTTAAAATCGTAGCTGGTAATGTCGGAGTTCGAGCTTGCAGTCTGCCCGCCTACGATGACACCTGGGATCAAAGCATTCGATGTTCCGTGGGCAATGCCGGCGCCCAAGCCAAAGCCGGCAATGTTGTAGCTTGAGTTTGCGTAGAAGGAGCGAAAATTGGAGCTGCCATTTTCGTTGGTGCCGTAAAGAGAATAGTTGCTATCGCCCTGCTGGTAGCCAACTGACAGCGTGGGCAATCCCGGGACATAAGCGCCCCAGCCGACCCCAAAACCTTGGCTGTTGCCATTCGTATTCAGGCTGGCGATACCGGGTATTCCATAGTTTCCCGTGGTGTTGTAATTGGTCTGATAGGTGACCGAGCCGGGAAAGTGGCTGCCGGCAAAAATGGAGCTCGAGAGCGCTACTCCGCTTGCGTCCGTAACCGAAGCAAACTGAGAGTTGCTGCGCGACTGGTTGAAGTAGGGATCAATGCTGAAGGACAGGAAATTAGGATTGTAGTAGAAGCCGTTTATTGCGGCAGCGCCGCCGGCAGTCAGACCGTGGTTGGATGCGATCTGGTTGCCATAACTGCCGTTGTAGCCGGCAGAGATGCTGCCGGTGGAGGTCAGGCTGAGATCGTCGCCGATTGTGATTTGCGCCCACGCGGGTACGGAAGACAGCAGTATCGCAATCAGAAAAATGTGCGCAGTAAAATTTTGCCTTCCCAAAACCCACCCACCTTTACAGCACCGGGGAAATCGGCAATTACTACTAGCAATTAGCACTTAGCATTTAGCACTTAGTAATCAGGTCGTATCGTCCCTAAGCTTAGAATCTGGATCGAAACTAACCACTGACTACTGGCGCCAAACTTGGTCCCTCAGGGGCTAAAGCCCCTGATTAGATTTACGCCTTGGACGCTGGCCTAAAGGCCAGCTCTACCGACTGATTCAACACTGACCACTGGCAACTGACCACTGGCCACTGGCAACTGACCACTGGCCACTGCCTTCACAGCGTTTCCACCTTCGCGGTCTGGCGCAGCTTCTTGTCCAGCGCGGCGCGAATCTGCTCGGTCTTGTTCTTCTCGAGTTCTTTGCGCAACTTGTCTTTCACCTGCTCGAAGGGAACTTTGCCGGCGGGAACATGCTTGTTCATGCGGAAGATGACGTAGAACTGTCCCACCTGGATCAGATCGCTCATCTCGCCGTCCTTCATCTTCAGCGCCGGCGCCAGCATCTGCGGCGGCATCTGGTCGCGCGAGATCCATTTGTGGTCGCCCATCATCACGCGGTAGTCGTCATCGGAGATCTTCTCCGCCAGGATTCCAAACTGCTCCGCGTTCTTGGTCGCCTTCGCCTGCTTGTAGGCATCGTCGGCGCGCTTCTTCGCTTCTTCCAATTGCTTCGGCGTGGCCTTGCCTGGCGGCATGATGCTGATGGTCTGGATGGCGAACGATTCCGGATAGGTAAAGCGTCCGGGATTCTTGTCGTAATAAGCCTTCAGCTCGGCCAGCGAGACGGTAGATTTCGCGGCGACCTCGCCCTTCAACGCCTGATCGATAATCAAGGAGCGCTTGATCTTGTCATTCAGCGCCTGCTCATTACCCTTGAACTCGCTTTGCAGATACTGCTGGTACTCGGCGGACGTGCTGAACTGCTTACGGAAATCGGCTTCGTCCTTCTTCAGCTTCTCCGGGGAAACTGTGATGCCACGCTTGACCGCATCCTGATAGACCAGTTCTTCGAAGATGATCATCTGCAGCGCGCCCTTGCGGAGGTCGGGCTCAAACGAAGCTGGGATCTTGCCATCGTGCTGCTTGGCGTAGGGGAAGATCACATATTCTTCTCGCACCAGATCAACATCGGTCAGCACCACGCCATTGACCCGCGCCACCGGTTTACCGGCGGGCCTAAGGTACGCAGAAGGCACTGAGAACTGCGACTGGGCTTGTGCCGGGGCTGGCGATTGCGGCTGCGATTGCTGATGGGAAGCTACCTGGCCGTAAGCCATTGCGAAGGCAAAAAGGGACCCCAAGCAGATTGAAAAGAAGTACTTCATTATCCTCACCCTTTTTTCCCCACTCGAAGATCTGGGGAGAGAGATTGCTCTCTCCCCAAGGCAGTACAAGTTAGAAGGTGGTCGGAATGCTCGTCGAGCCGTTCAACTCGTTGGACTCGCCACCATGGCACTGACGGCAGAATTGCGCCGCCTGGTTCGAGCCGGCGGTGCCGCTGGCCGGGTTATACGGTGCACGAATGAAGAACATCGTGGCGTAGTTGCCGCTCTGCAGTCCGCTGCAACCCGAGGGGTTTCCGCTGCAGGTGCCACCGTCGTTGGTCACCGCTACCACGTTCATCAGGTGCTGGTTGTGGCAGGTGGTGCACTGTACAGTCGGCGTATCGAGGTAGGTCGCGGGGCTGACGAAGAAGCCGTAGTTCTGGATGAAGGCCAGCATCTTCGGGCCGGGGATGATCTGGCCGTTGGAAGCGATGGTGCAATCCCAGTCGTGCGAGCCGCCGCAGCCGATGATTGCGTTGTCGCCCACCGGGTGATCAGCAAGGTAGCTGGGGTCGCCAGCGCCGTTGCCGCTATTGCCGAGCAGGGTGGGAATGTTGTTGCTGCTGTAAGTGCTGGGCACGGTCTCATAGACCTTGTTCTTCATCATGGCGCCCTGGGCGAGGTTGCCATCATGGCAGCTAAGGCAGGTCGCGGTATCAGTGGACACCGGGTCAGTGCTGCTCCAGCCGTTAGGAATGGTCAGGACGTAGCGGCCGCCGCCAGTGGTAAAGGATTGGCCGTACAGGGCGAAAACGTTCTGGCCCCACAGAGCCGTTTGGCCGCTGGTGGTGTCGCCATTGTTGATACCGTTGCCGCGCTCGCCGCTGTGCGGGGCGTGACAGCCGGCGCAACCACGGCCGTAATTGAGGTGAGCGCCCAACACGTCGGAGGTTGGGGCTTGGATCTGGGCCATCGCAAACATCCCGAAGGCCAAGATCACGAGCGTTACTAACATTGCTTTCTTCATTGAGATCGATCTCCTGATATAAAGCTTCTACTGTCGGAAGTCAGGCCCCGTGACTTCTCGATCCTAATAAGTGCACGTCATCGGCCTAAATTGAACGGCGGCTCAGTTGAAGCTAAGTTATTGCTGCGGCGTGGCTTGCGGAGGTGTGGCTGAGGGCGAACCGGGGGCGTAGTGGGGGAAAAAGAGCCAACTGCCGCAGAGGCATGGTGAAATGGCGCAGCGCGGGTTGGGAGGCAGCTGTCAGCTATCCGCCATCAGCCGTCAGGTCGGCTGCAGCGGAGCAGCCTGTGCCGCAAAAGGTGTCGGCGCTCTGCGGCTCAGGCCAATTTCCCACTCGACCGGGTGCTTACGCCGCCTGGCTAAATTCGCCTTGCCGCTGCACGGCTGATCTGGTCGGTTTTCGAGCAGTTTGTCCCACCGTGAAATCGTCTCGCCGGTTGCATTACAGTCTAAAAAGGCCGGCTTTACCGGATGTCACCCTTCGGAATCGACTTTTTCAGCACACACCACACGGCTCACGGCTGACGGCTGAAAGCTGATGGCTAACGGCTAACGGCTTCCGTCCGGCTGGCCGATGAAGTCAACAGAACACCCGTGCTATGGACTTGATCTCCCTCAAGCGGTACTTGGATTTGCCCTACAGCGATGGCGGCCAGCGCAGCGACGCGTATCAGCGCATGCTGGAGCTGCTGGCGGAAACGGTCACCGCGAATGCCATCGACATCGACCATGCGGAATGCGAGCGCTTCAAGGCCGAGGTCGCGGGCATCCGCGAGCATTTCGGCCCGGAAGGGTCAAGCGAGCAGTTTTCGCAGGCAGTGACCGCGATCAGCACCGCGCTGGAGCGGCACAATCGTGCTGTGAGCAATCTGGCGCGCCGACAGGGCAACGAGCTGCAGAACATGGTGGCAATGCTGACGCAGACCATCAAGTCGATGGGCGCGGGGAGCGAGATGTCGGCAACCAACCTGGAGGCAATTGCCGGTCAGCTCAAGCGGGCATCGGCGCTGGAGGACATCTACCAGCTACGGCTGCGCCTGGGTGAATGCCTGAAAAACGTGCGCGACGAGGCGACACGGCAACGCAACGAGAGCCAGGGCAGCGTGCGGAAGCTGAAGCAGGAACTGAGCGCGTCGCAACAGCGGCTGGCGAACCATGGCATCGAAACCGACGTAGATCGTGTCACCGGCTTTGCCGGACGCAGCGCGGCGGAGGTGGCGATCCACGAGGCCGCCGACGAGCCGGAGCCGCATTTTGTGGTGGTCGCGGTGCTGGGCAAGATGCAGGCCATCAATGCGCGATTCGGCTACACGGTGGGCGATGAGGTGCTGTGCGACTTTGCCGCGCGCGTCGCCGGCCGGTTGTGCAGCCGGGCGGCGTTCTATCGCTGGAGTGGCCCTACCGTGATCGGCATTCTGCAGCGGTCGGAGGCGGGGAACGCGATTCGCGCCGAGGTCGCCAAGGTCGTGGAAGATCCCATCACGAAGTCACTGGTGAACGGCGAACAGAATGCGTTCCTGACGACCTCCGCGGTTTCCATGGTGCTGCCCGTGACGCCGCCGGCCGGAGAGATCATTGCCCGCATCGACCGCTTCGTCGCAGCTCAGATTCCGAATCAGTTCTGCGAGGCGGGGCAGGCCGCCGTCGCTCGGGACGACACCGCTTTGAAGTGATGCTGATGACCTCAAACTGACCCACTACCGCGTAGCGCGGGCTAGCGCAGCACCTGCGCCAGGTTGCCGCTCGCGATCACGGCCGCAAGCTTTGCAAAATCACCAGCGAACACGCGGTCTTCCGTGACCGGCGGCGAAACGGCGCGAATAGCGGCTTTGGCAGCTTCGGCGCGCTTGCTGCTCTCCAGCGGGGCGCGAAAATCGAGCGCCTGCGCCGCCGCCAGCGCTTCGATGGCGAGTACGTTTCGCGTGTTGGTCACCACCCGCAACAGCTTGTTGGCGGAGGTCATGCCCATGGAAACGTAATCCTCCTTGTTGCCGGAGGTGGTGATGGAATCGACCGACGCCGGATGCGACAGCACCTTGTTCTCGTTGACCAGCGCTGCGGCGGTAACCTGCGGCATCATGAAGCCGGAATGCAGGCCCGCGCCGGGCGCAAGAAATGCCGGCAGCCCCTCGTTGAGCGAAGGATTCACCAGCCGTTCCAGGCGGCGTTCCGAAATGCCGGCCAGCGCGCTTAGTGCGATGGCGAGGAAGTCGAGGGCAAAAGCCAGCGGCTGGCCATGAAAGTTGCCGCCGGAGAGAATGACCCCGGGAACGCTTGCACCCACGCTGCGCCGCGGCGCGCCGACTTTCTTTTCTTCGGGAAAGACCAGCGGGTTATCCACCGCGGAATTCATCTCGATCTCGAAGACCTGGCGGCAATGCGCCAGCGTGTCGCGCACCGCGCCGTGTACTTGCGGCATGCAGCGCAGTGAGTACGCGTCCTGCACCTTCTGGCAAGCGAGATGCGATTCGCGAATGAGGCTGCCCTCCAGCATGCGGCGCAGGTTCTGCGCCACCAACATTTGCCCGCAGTGCGGCCGCGCGTTTTGAATGCGTTCGTCGAAAGCGACGTCGGTGCCCTTCAGAGCGTCGAGGGTGAGCGCGCCTATGACGTCGGCGGTGTCGGCGAGAATTTCCGCCTGCAGGGTGGCTATCAGGCCGATCGCGAGCATGCCTTGCGTGCCGTTGATCAGCGAGATGGCTTCTTTGGCCTCGAGCACCAGCGGCTTGATGTCGGCGCGCTTCAGGGCCTCGGCAGCGGGAACGCGTTTGCCTTCGTAAACCACCTCACCTTCGCCGATCAGGGGCAGCGCCAGATGGGCAAGCGGGGCCAGATCGCCGCTTGCGCCCACGCTGCCCTGCGACGGGATCACCGGATACACGCCACGATTCAGCATCTCGCAGAGCGAGTCGATCAGCAGCGCGCGCACTCCCGAGCAGCCCTTGGCCAGTGAATTGGCGCGCAGCAAAATCATCGCGCGGGTAATGTCCGCGGCCAGCGGCTCGCCCACCCCGGCACAATGGGAGCGCAGCAGATTGACCTGGAGCTTGAGCACGTCCTGGCGCGGGATGTGTAGGTCGGCGAGCTGCCCGACTCCGGTGTTCACGGCGTAGGCGACGCGCTCGCGCGCGACGATGTCTTCCACGACAGCGCGGGCGCGCTCCACCGCCAGCCGCGCCTCGGGTTGCAAAAGGACGGCCCGGCGCTCATAAACAACCTGCCGCACGTCCTCGAGAGTTAGATCGTTGCCGTTGATATGAAGAGCCTGCATGTCTGTTCAGTGTGCCACAACCGCGCCGGAAACGAGGAATCTGAAGGCGGAAGGTCCCGGCTTCACAGGCCGCAAAAGACTCGATTCGAGCGGTTTTGAAGGGGCACAGCTTTAGCTGCTCCGTTCCAAGCCCTTTATTCTGTCATCACGAGCCGACTTTAGTCGGCGAGGGATCCGCTTTCCCAAGTTCTTGGGCAGCCGGCGAAAAGTCGTGCCCTCATACCAACCGGAACAACGTCGCTACTGTTTCCCCGCCGCTTGCAGGAATGGCGCGAGATACTTCTCCCGGCAGGCGCGCGCGCTTGAAGTCTTTGTCCAGCACGAGATGTACGGTCTCGCCCTCGGCCAGCAACGTCTGGTCGGCGGCGCGCAGCAGTTCATAGCCGAAGTGCACCAGCGACTCGCGAACGTTCATCAGCCGGGTGCGGATCGAGATCAGGTCGTCGTAGCGCGCTGGTGTCTTGAAGCGGCAGCGCAGATCGACGACGGCAAGGTGGGTTCCATCCTGCTTCTCCATCTCGCTATAGGTGAAACCGAGCTGGCGCAGCATCTCCACCCGGCCGACTTCAAACCAGATAATGTAATTGGAGTGGTAGACCACGCCCATCTGATCGGTCTCCACATAGCGGACGCGCAGCGTGGTTTCGTATACCTTGGCAGAAGATGCGCGATGCCCCGGCCTGTCGTTGATTTTCAAGGTGTCCGGTTTTCGCTTTTCCCTAAACGCTTTTAGCTCTTAGCGCCGTTGAGGAATTGCTGTAATCCGTGCTACGGGTAGTGCGGCGCTTCAGCGCCGCGTCAACGCGCCGTCTCGTTTTAGGTTTTGCATTCCGCTGCATTTGGCAGCGGAATGCAAACCCCATCCTCTTGCGAATGCAGCCGAACGCGGGCCTGAAGGCCCGCACTAACTAAACCGCTTTAAAGCCTTCACTGATCTTGCTGAACTTGAGGCACGGCTGAAAGCCGTGCCCTTTCAAAACTGAGGCTTAATCAGAGCCTCCCTAAGATAAAAAACGGGCGCAGAATCGCTCCGCGCCCGCTCGATCATTGCAAAGCGAAACTACCTCGTTGCGGCCGTTGGAGCGGCTATGCTGCCAGTTGCCGTCGTGCCGTTCTTCACCATCTCTCCGCGCTTGGGCTCGCCCGAGGCGACGGGCTTGCCATCGGCAGCGTAATCGACAAACTGCGCGGGCAATGGCATCGCTGGGGTCCGCTGCAGCTGGTAATGAATGTAAGGAATCGGGCCGGCGCCGCTGTTGCCGCACTCGGCAATCACGTCCCCCTGCTTCACCTTGTCATCCACCTTCACCTTCAGGCTGTTCTGCTTCAGGTGATTCATCATGGAAGCCTCGCCGTTGCCATGCGAAATGATGATCATGTTGCCGTCCGCGGGATCGCCCGTGGGTTTGCCTGGAGGATTGTCGTTATAGCCGGACACCGCCTTGACTACAGTGCCGTCCGCTGGAGCCAAGATTGGCTGCCCGAAGCAGTAATAATCCTCGTTCTTGCTGCCGACACCGCCCGCTCCGGAAAACAGCCGCCCGTTTTTCAGATATACGAAATCCAAGGAGTAACGCATTTCGTCCGAGATCGCGTAAGGATTCTCAAAGATGTTACGCCCGCCGTGGTACACCAGCCATTCGCCATTGAACGGCAGTTTGAGCTTGGCCGTGTCCTGGTAGCCGGCGAAGCGGCCCTCGGCGACGGCATGCATCGGGTTAAGCGAGAAGATATCGATCTGGCCGCGCTGGTTCAGGGTAATCATGGAAATGACCGGGACCCTCACGTTGGAAAAGGTCGACAGGCGCGCATACACCGTGTCGGGAGCGAAAAGATAAGGGACCATGTTTTCGTCGAGCACCTGCGTCTCCGGGCCCATCCTCTCGCGCAGCTTCTTGTTGTAGTCCGAAAACTTGTCTTCTTTGCCGGACATTTTCCGCAGGCCCTCGGAAAGCGAGGCCCACATCTGGCTGGGCTGCGAGTGATTGAACATTTGGAAGAGCTGGCGCCCGCGCTCTTCGGCGGCCTTGCTCATCACCGGATAAGGCCCGCTCAGTACCGGCTCAACCGGTCCCTCAGGAGTTTTCTCCTGCGGCTCCGACTGTTGTTCCTGCGCCGAGGCCGCGGGCTTTTGCTGCTCCTGCGTGGCCGGCGGCTGTTGGGTGCGAGCCAGCGTGGGTATCAACAAGATCGCACCTGCGATGGCAGCCAAGATGTGCAGACGAAATGTCATCATTTTCTCCCTTGTTCTTCCCTGGTTCTGCCCGCTCACCACGGGCCTTCGCCTTTCAAACTCATCGGCAAGCCGGACTTTGCCTCAATCGCCGCAGCTGGCTTGCAGCCCAGCTCAACATTCCGAGCAAAATTCTCGAAGAAAGGCATTGTAACAAAGAGACGGGGCATTCCTGCTGGTTAGAGTTGATTGCAGAAGCAGGCACCTGCCCGTTTCGGAAAAATACAGCACCGGCGGAAGTGGAAATCTCCTCGGAGCTCTAGTGCTCGCTCCAGCGCGGAGGACGTTTTTCCAGGAACGATGTCACACCCTCGCGAAAATCTTCGGTCGCGCGGATGCGCGCGTTTTCGTCCACCGCCGCCGCCACCTGCTGATCCAAAGCCTGAGACGAATAGCTCTTGAGCAGGCGCTTGGTGGCCAGCAAGGATGCTGGGCTGTTCTGCAACAAGCTCTGGGCCAGTTCGCGTGCGCGCTCCAGCAGTTTATCCGGCTCGACCACCTCATTCACCAGACCCAGGCGAAATGCCTCTTCCGCTCCGATGATGCGACCGCTCAGCAGCAGATCGCGCGCCCGCTTGTCGCCGATCTGCCGGATGAGAAAGGTCGAAACAATGGCGGGGACAAAGCCGATCCGTACCTCAGTGTAGCCGAACTTCGCCTCGCGGGAAGCAATCGTAAAGTCGCAAAGAGTGGCCAGCCCGCAGCCACCCGCGATCGCCACGCCATTGATGGCCGCAATCGTCACCTTGGGGAAATCGTAGAGCGTGCGAAACAGTCCGGCCATGGTCATGGAATCGAGGCGAGCCTCCGCCTCGCTGCGCCCGATAATCGCGCGCAGATTGTCGAGGTCCATCCCGGAGCAAAATGCCTTGCCGGCGCCAGTAAAGATGACGATCTGCGCTAGACGTTGCTCGACCTCGCCAAGCGCGCGCAGCAATTCGTCGATCAGTTCGTAGCTGATGGCGTTGCGCTTGTCAGGGCGGTTCAGCGTAAGGGTCGCGATCGGGCCGTCAAATGCGAGGGTGAGAGTTGTGTACGACCGCTGTGCTTCTGTCATAAATCGGGTTTGATGCTAGTGTAGTGCGCCGGAAATCTGTTCCATAAGTTTTAGAGGCTTGTATCAGGGCACGGCCTCAGCATCACTGCCCCTGACCAGCGAGTGCAGGGGCTAAAGCCCACTTATTTCTGCGCCCGTTCGGCACGACTAAAAGTCGTGCCCTGATACAAAGCGTGCTCGGATACGTAACGAGTTCTGGCGACCGATAACTGGCAACCAGCCGTTCTAATCACTAGCCACTGGCCACTAACAACTACTCCTACATCTTCGGGCCGCTGAACCTTGCGCCGATTTCCTCTGCCATTCGCAGCACGTCATTGAGCGGCCTCCTCGGCGGCAGCTCTATCCCGCGGCTTCGGAGCGCTTGCAGCAATTTCTCCGTCGGGATGTTTCCCACCAGCACATCCTGCGCGAACGGACATCCTCCGAGTCCACCCAGGGCCGAGTCAAACCGGCGGCATCCCACATCGTAGGACGCCAGAACTTTTGCCGCGGCATCGTCCGGACGGCTGTGCAGATGCACGCCGATTTCAACTCCGTCGAATCTTTCCAGCACCGGACCGAGCACATCCGCGATCTGCTGCGGAGTCGCAAGTCCCACAGTGTCGGCCAGCGAAATTGCCTGCATATCCATGTCGGCGAGCAAACTCACTCCTTCAATCAGCTCCTCGATATTCCACACGTCGCCGTACGGATTGCCAAACGCCATCGAAATATAAACCACGGTATCAAGCCCAGCTTCGTCGGCCTTTACCTTGACCTTCTCCAGCATGTCCAGATTTTCTTCCAGGGTCTGGTTCTGATTGTTCTTGAGAAACGTTGGCGACAGCGAATAAGGAAATCCAAGGGTTCGCACCGCGTCGGTAGCAATGGCGCGCTCAGCTCCGCGCTCGTTCACCACGATGCCGATGATCTCGACATCGTCGGGCGGATCGAGTTCGCTCAGCACCGTCTCCGAGTCGGCCATCTGCGGCACCGCCTTCGGCGACACGAACGACACCGCATCGATGTGCTTGAATCCCGCCGCGATCAGCGCTTTCAGATACTCGACCTTGACGCCGGTCGGAATCTGTCCCGGCAATCCTTGCCAGGCGTCGCGCGGGCATTCGACAAGTTTGATAACGTCAGCCATTAGCAATTAGCAGTCAGCAGCTAGCTAAAGCAAGGAGCCTACCACTTCCTTAACCGTGTCATCCCGACCGACGGCCTTCAGCCGGAGCGGAGGGACCTGCTGTCCGTCCGAAAAGCAGAACTCGGCCTGTCCGGCATTAACACAGCGCCGTCCGTTCCGGGCTGTCCTAAGCCATTCACGAAGGCCGCCCGCTTATGATAAGACGGATCTCTCGCCGGTTATCTCAAAAGGCGGGCCACGGCCATGCTCAACATGTAAAGACCGATCGCCATCACACATAGCCCCGCCAACCGATACAGAAGCGAAGGATCTTTCGCTTGGCGGTCGGCTAAATCCTCAAAGAACTTGCCACCCGCACTCGCAGACCAATCAGCTTTTGGTCGGAGTCGCTTCTGAAGCTGCCTAACCCGCATTATTCATGAACGCCGGGGACTCCATGGAAGGGGCGCGGCTTCAGCCGCGCCGTGACGCGCCAGCGCGCTGGGCTTTAGCCCCCGAGGAGATTTCCGCAGTCTGTTACGAAAGCGAGGTCCCTCCGTGGCTAAAGCCACAGCCAAGAAGCCCACTCTACGGCACGGCTGAAGCCGTGCCCCTTCAAAACGCCGGACCTTCATGAATAATCCAGGCTAAGTGTCTGTGGTGCGAAGCACTGTAGTGCCCCGCACGCGATTAACACAATGCAAAGGATTGCGAAAGCTACGGTTCCGACGACTATCGCTGGCGATTTCATAAGTAACCCGACGCGGGCCGGATGCTGCGCAGCATAAACTGCCAACTGACAACCGGCAACCGACAACTAAAGCGCGCTGCGCGCGCCTACGTCTGCAACACCCCCACGCTGAACTTCGGCACATCGGGATTCAGCGCTGCCGCTTCCAGCGCGGTGATGATTGCCGCGCGCGTCTGCGCGGGGTCGATGATCTTGTCGATCCACAATCGCGCGGCGCCGTAGCGCGGGTCCGTCTGCTCGTCGTAGGTCGTCTTCACCTCGTCGTACAACTTCTTCCTGTCTTCTTCGCTCAGCTTCTTGCCGCCGCGCTCCAGTTGCTTGATCTTGATCTCCACCAGCGTTCCTGCCGCCGATGCTCCGGCCATCACTGCGTACTTCGCTGTCGGCCAGGCAAACAGGAAGCGAGGATCGTAAGCTTTGCCGCACATGGCGTAATGTCCCGCGCCGAACGAGCCGCCAATGATGACCGCGATCTTCGGCACCACCGAGTTCGACACCGCATTCACCATCTTCGCGCCGGCGCGAATGATGCCGCTCCACTCCGCATCGCGGCCCACCATAAACCCGTTGACGTCGTGCAGAAAAATCAGCGGCACCAGATTCTGATTGCAATCCATGATGAAGCGCGCCGCCTTCTCCGCCGACTCGGTATAGATGACGCCGCCGAATTCCATCCGCCGATTGCCGGCGTGGTCAACCTGCTGCACGTGGGTCTTTTGATTGGCGACAATACCAACGGCGAATCCGCCGATGCGCGCGTAGCCGCACAGCACGGTCTCGCCGTACTCGGCCTTGTACTCGCCGAACTGGCTGCCATCGACGATGCGAGCGATGATCTCTTTCATGTCGTACTGCCGCGCGGGATCGCTATCGAAGATGCCGTAAATCTCATCCGCAGGATAGAGCGGCTGCTCCGCCGGCTTGCGGTCGAAGACGCGCTGCTCGCGCTGGCCCATCTTGTCCACCAGCAGGCGAATGCGCGCGAGGCACGATTCGTCATTCGGCTCGCGAAAATCCACCGTACCGCTGATCTGCGAGTGCATCTTCGCGCCGCCCAACTCTTCCGCGGAATACTTCGCGCCGATCGCCGCCTGCACCAGCGCCGGTCCGGCGAGAAACAGTCCGCTGCCTTCGGTCATCAGGATGTGATCGCACATCAGCGGCAGATACGCCCCGCCGGCCACGCACATACCCATGATCGCGGCAATCTGCGGAATGCCCATCGCCGACATCACCGCATTGTTGCGGAAGACGCGGCCAAAATCGTCGGTGTCGGGGAAAACATCTTCCTGCAGCGGCAGAAACACGCCAGCGGAATCGACCAGATAAATCGTCGGAATATGGTTGTCGATGGCGATGTTCTGCGCGCGGATGACCTTCTTCGCGGTCATCGGGAAAAACGCGCCCGCCTTCACCGTGGCATCGTTCACGATAAGCATCACGAGCCGGCCGTGAACTCGCGCCAGCCCGGTGACGACACCGGCCGACGGCGCGCCGCCCCACTCCTCGTACATACGCCACGCGACAAACGAGCCGAGCTCGAAGAACTCGATGTCCGGATCGATCAGCAGCGCGATGCGCTCGCGCGCGGTGAGCCGTCCCTTCTTGTGTTGCGACTCGATTGCCTTCTGGCCGCCGCCCTGCTGGATGATCTCTTCTTCGTTGCGCACCTGGCCCACCAGCTCGGCCATTGCTTTCTGATTGCGCTCGAAGCGCGGAGAGTCGGTCTTGACCTTGCTCTTAAAGGGCGATCCAGCGTGGGTGAGATGTTCGGTCATGTGAGCTCAAGGCAAACTATTCACGATAAAGCAGCCGGCGCAAGCGCGCAACGGAACCGACAGTTACTCGCACTGGGTCGGTTTGAAGTCTGCCCGCCTTGATCACAGACAATACCTCCGGGAGATCGAGTAGCATGGGTGGAGCACCGCTTCAGCGGTGCATTGACATAGACCCTCAGAGAGCTTCGGCTTCAGCCGCTGAGGTAACTATGGCCATCCCTTATCGCGGCGCCACCAGTTGCGCCACCTACTTCCTGACCGCCGGCACCTACAACAAGACCAACCTTCTTCAATCCGATCGCATGGCAGAACTCTTCTGCCGCCAGCTTTTTGGCTATCGCGACGCTGGAAAGCTGAAGCTGCATGCGTTTGTTGTAATGCCGAACCATGTGCATCTGCTGATTACGGTTCCCTAGGGGACAACCCTCGAACGGACAATGCAGTTCGTCAAGTGCGGGTTTTCTTTTGAGGCTGGGAAGCGCTTTAACATGCGGGGCCCGGTTTGGCAAAAGAGCTTTGTTGATCGCAGGGTGCGGGATGCTTCGGAATGCGAAAGCTTCCGCCGCTACATCCATCAGAACCCGGTGCGGGCAGGTTTGGTGCACAGCGCGGGAGAATATGTCTATTCTTCGGCGAATCTCACCTTCCAACTTGACCAGTTACCTCAGCGGCTGAAGCCGAAATGATTGCGGAACTCTGCCATGCACCGCTGAAGCGGTGCTCCACCCAACAGAGGAGGGACTGAGTTCAAGATGACCTACGGTGCACTTGCGTGTGCCGGCTTGGCTGTCCGACTTGCGGCTCATCTCGCCAGGCCTCGACTGGTCTCATCTTCCTGGCCTCTTCCACCCAAAATGTGCAGCTCAGGCTAGAATGGAGCATCAATAAAGGACCGGTCACATCCATTGGTTACGCCAGCCAAAATGGAAATTCTATGAACGCAATCAGGGTGCTCGGGGTTGGTTCGCGTGGCAAGGCGCGCCGGTGCGGGCCGCTGATTCTTTCCGCGATCATAATTGCGCTTGGCCTTAGCGCCTGCGACCGCACCGCTGCCAGCGCTCCGCAAGGGCCGCCCGCTATGCCGGTGAAGGTCGAGACGGTGCAGGACCAGCCCATCGGCGACACGTCGGAGTACGTTGCGACCATCAAGTCGCGCCACTCTGCCACCATCATGTCCGACGTCGAGGGATGGATCTTCGGCATCCAGGTGCATTCCGGACAACTGGTGCACAAGGGCGACACGCTGTTGGAGATCGATCCGCGAATGCAGCAGGCAGCGGTTTCCAACTACGACTCCCAGAAGCGTTCCAAGGAAGCGGCGCTGGCCTGGGCCAAGGCGCAGTACGAACGCACCAAGGCGCTGGCAGCCAGTGGCGTGGTCAGCAAGCAGGACCTGGAGCAGGCGCAGTCCACCTATGACGGCGCGATGGCCGACGTGAGGGCGCTGGATGCGCAGATCGCCGGCTCGCAGGTCCAGTTGAAGTATTACAGCGTCTTCGCGCCGACGGATGGCATCGTGGGCGACATTCCGGTCCACGTGGGCGATCGCGTCACCAATACCACGCCGCTGACCACCATCGACGAGCGCACCGGCCTTGAGGTTTACATTCCGATTCCGGCGGAGCACGCACGCGACATCAAGATGGGCGCGCCGGTGGAAGTGGTCGATCAGAGCGGCAAGGTGCTACTGCGCACCAATGTTTATTTCATCTCGCCGCAGATCGATACCGGCACGCAATCGGTGCTGGTGAAGGCGCCGGCCGACCAGGCGGCAGATGTTCTGCGCGCCATGCAATTGGTGCGCGCCCGCATTGTCTGGAGCACGCATTCCGGTGTGACGGTGCCGGTGATCGCAGTGACGCGCCTGAGCGGACAGTTCTTCGCCTTCATCGCGCGCCAGGAAGATGGCAAGCTGGTGGCGCATCAGGTGCCGATCGAACTTGGTGAGATCACGGGAAACGATTACGCAGTGCTGAGCGGATTGAAGCGCGGCGACCAGGTGGTCGTTGCCGGGACGCAGAACCTCGCCGAGGGTATGCCGATACGGATTGAGCAGTAGGGTGGTTTGAAGGGTGCACCTTATAGGTGCGCCCTTGCAAATCCGTTATGTGTGTCATCCCGAGCGAAGCGGAGCCGGCCAAAGGAAGGCCGCCTGCGCCCGGGATGACAAAGTAAAAGAAAAAGCGCTCAGGGCACGGCTGAAGCTGCGCCCCTTCGAACGCCAAGAGATTCGACGCATATTTCGATCGAGGCAATAGTTGTTCTCCGATTTCTTCATCAAGCGTCCGGTCTTCTCCACCGTCACCTCGCTGTTCATTGTGATTGCGGGTGCGGTCTGCATTCCATTGCTGCCCATCGCGCAATTTCCTGAGCTTGCCCCGCCGCAAATCTCGGTCAACGCGTTTTATGTTGGCGCCAACGCCACCGCCGTCGAGTCGTCGGTAACCATCATCCTGGAAGAGGCCATCAACGGCGTGGAAGGCATGCGCTACATGACTTCCAGCAGCGGCAACGATGGCAGCTCCAGCATCAATGTCACGTTTGAGCTCACCCGCCCGCTAGATCTGGCCGCGGTTGACGTGCAGAACCGCGTCCAGGGCGTGCTGGGGCGGCTGCCCGATGAAGTGAAGAGCACCGGCGTGACCATCAACAAGGTCTCGACCTCGTTCGTGATGGCGGCCGGCTTCTACAGCGATAACAACCGCTATAGCGAAGAGTTCATCAGCAACTACATTGACATTTACATCAAGGATGCGCTCAAACGCATCCCCGGCGTGGCTGACGCGCAGATCTTCGGCGAGCGGAAATACTCCATGCGCCTGTGGCTCGACCCGCAGCGGCTGGCGGCACGCGGGCTGACGGCAACGGATGTGGTCTCTGCGCTGCAGCAGCAGAACGTGCAGATCGCGTCCGGGCAGGTAGGCGCCGAGCCGACAACCCAGAACCAGATGTACCAGATCAGCGTGCGCGCGCTGGGGCGGCTGACCGAAGTCGAGCAGTTCAACAACATCATTCTGAAGCCGGGCAACAACGGGGCGCTGGTTCGGCTGGCTGATGTTGGTCATGCCGAGCTTGGCGCCGAAGACTACAGCAGTAAGCTGCGCTACAACGGCTATAACGGCATCGGCATCGGCGTAATGCAGTTGCCGACGGCCAACGCGCTGGATGTGGACAAGGCGGTCCGCTCTCAACTGGCGCGCTTATCGAAGCGATTTCCGCCCGGGCTGCGCTATGCCGTCGCGTTCGACACCACAACCTTCGTCGGCGATTCCATTCGCGAAGTGCTGAAGACGCTGGGCGAAGCGATCTTCTTCGTCATGCTGGTGATGTTCGTCTTCCTACAGGACTGGCGCAGCACCATGATTCCGGCGGTGACGATTCCGGTTTCGCTGGTGGGAGCGTTCGCCTTCATCCGGCTGCTCAATTTTTCCATCAACACACTGACGCTGTTCGGCATCGTGCTGGCCACCGGACTGGTGGTGGACGATGCGATCGTGGTGATCGAAAACATCAAGCGCCACATGGGCGAGGAGCATATCGACTCTCACATAGCGGCCTCCGAAGCCATGGGCGAAGTCACGGGCGCGGTGGTCGCGACTTCACTGGTGCTGGTCGCCGTCTTCGTTCCCGTCGCGTTTTTTCCGGGAACTACGGGCCTGCTCTATAAGCAGTTCTCGCTGACCATCGCGTTCTCAATTGCGATTTCGGCGTTCAACTCCCTGACCTTTACACCCTCGCTTTCAGCGCTGTTACTGAAGCCGGAAAGCGGGAAGAAGAACATCTTCTTCCGCGGCGTGGAGCACATCATCCACCGCGCCACCGGCTATTACGTTTACAGCGCGAAGAAAGCCCTGCGCATGCGGTACCTAATCCTGGTGGTTTTCTTCGCCGGGCTGGCGGCGACGTACCTGGTCTACAAAATTGTTCCGACCGGATTCGTGCCCGACGAAGATCAGGGGTGGTTCATGATCACCGTGCAGGCGCCGCAGGGCGCTTCCACCGAGTACACCTCGCAGGCGATGCGACAGGTGGAGGCAGTGATCGCTAAGGAGAAGGACATCGTCGGCGCCTTCAGCGTGATCGGGTTCAGCTTTACCGGTAATGGTTCAAACAAAGGCATGATCTTTCTCAACCTGGCGAACGTTGACCAGCGCAGGAGCGAACAGGATTCCGCGGCAGCTGTCGTCGAACGCCTGCGCGGACCGCTCAGCCAGTTGACCGACGTGCAGGCCTTCCCGTTCCTGCCGCCGTCCATCTCCGGTATCAGCAGCTTTGGCGGCTTTACCTTCGAGGTGCAGGACGAGGGCGGAAACTCGGTCCAGGAGCTCTACGACGTAACCCAAAAGCTGGTGCGCGAAGGGAACTCGCGCAAAGACCTCAGCGGACTGTTCAGCTCGTTTACCGCGAACGATCCACAGTTTCTGGTCAGGATTGACCGCGCGAAGGCGCGCAGCTTGCAAGTGCCCATCCAGCAGATCAGCGATGCGCTGCAGGTCTACGTTGGCTCGGCCTACGTGAACGACTTCGATTTCAACAATCGCGCTTACCGGGTTTACGTTCAGGCCGACCAGAATTTCCGCCGCCAGCCGCGTGATATTCGTGAATTCTATGTGCGCTCCGACACCAACCAGATGGTCCCGCTGGACAACGTGGTGGACATCAGCGAGTCCGCTTCGCCGCAGGTGATCACGCACTACAACCTGTTCCGCTCGGCGGAGATCGACGGCTCGGCCGCTCCGGGATATAGTTCGGGGCAGGCGATTCAGGCGATGGACCAAGTTGCCCAGCACCTGCCGCTGGGATTCAACTACACGTGGTCGGGGCTTTCGGCGGAAGAGATCAAGTCGGGCAAGCAGTCGGCGCTGCTGTTCGGACTGGGGCTGTTGCTGGTTTATCTAACGCTGTCGGCGCAGTACGAGAGCTGGGTGCTGCCGTTCATCATTCTGCTCAGCGTCCCGATGGCGATGCTGGGAGCATTACTGGCGCAGCTCGCGCGCGGGCAGTTGAACGACGTGTATTGCCAGATCGGTCTGGTGATGCTGATTGGCTTGGCGTCGAAGAACGGAATTCTGATTGTCGAGTTCGCGGAGCAATTGCGGCACAAGGGGCTCTCGATCGGCGAGGCGGCGGTTGAAGCCGCGCGCATTCGTTTGCGTCCCATCCTGATGACTTCGTTCGCTTTCATTCTTGGCGTGCTGCCGCTGGTGTTCGCGACGGGCGCGGGCGCG
This sequence comes from uncultured Acidobacteriaceae bacterium, assembly GCA_963821995.1. Taxonomy (GTDB): domain Bacteria; phylum Acidobacteriota; class Terriglobia; order Terriglobales; family Acidobacteriaceae; genus Bog-257. Next base: position 67,782 of record CAWGFZ010000003.1, read on the forward strand.
CAGAGCCGCCACTCCGTTGGGACTACGGTATTCGGCGGCATGATTGTCTCGACCGGGCTGAACTTGTTCTTTATCCCGGTGCTGTACGTGATCGTGGAATCGCTGCGCGAGCGCAAGGCGCCGTTGGCGGTGGGTTAGAGCATTTTCATAGTGCCTGTAGAAGGGTGGAGTACGCCTTCAGGCGTACATGAAAGGCAGACTCGGAATTGAGCCGGGCTTTAGCCCCTGGGGTAATCCGTTTGCGGCGTTTACCTCAGCGGCTGAAGCCGATTCCTGAGTGGTGCGCTTTTGTGCACGCCTGAAGGCGTGCTCCACCCAGCGGCGTCTATAGCAACTATGAAAATGCTTTAGCCCCGCTCCAGGTGTTTGGCGGACAGACAATCACCGCCCATCCTTAACTAATCTTCAAGCCACTACGGATCGGAAAGTGGTACTTGTGGCGGAGGGGTGAGCCCTGTTCCGCACGATTTCTGCGATACTAGAAATAGCTCGCTACAACCAAGCGCTCACAGCGCATTCCAGTTGCTGCGCGGGCGAGATGTTATGGAATCAGCCGATCCAAAATCCGTCAAGGTCAACGTCACCACCGGAACCGGCATGGAGATCGAGTGGAAGGACGGGCACCAAAGCGTGTACAGCTTTCCGTATCTGCGCAACGCGTGCCCGTGCGCGCTGTGCAATGAGGAGCGCGAGAAGGACGGCCGCCAGCCGGGCGATCCCATCAAGCCTATTGCCGGCCAGTTGCCGATGTTCAAGGCGGCGGCGCGACCGACAGAGGTAAAGCCCGTTGGCAAGTACGCCATCAGCTTCGCCTGGAATGACGGGCACCAGCATGGCATCTTCTCGTGGGAGTACCTGCGCGAGCATTGTCCCTGCCAGGAGTGCAAGGCGCGCCGGGCCATGGAAGCTCCGGCGGTCGGTGGCAAGCCGAACTGATGGCGATCGTACGATCGGCGTCATTCCAATCAGATCAGTTTCACCACTGAGGCACGGAGGACATGAAGTCTTGAACAAAATCCTTCCATGCTCTCTGTACCTCCGTGGTGAATAATTTCGTTTCGAGTAGCCTGAACATTGCCCTCGTATTTGTCCCAACTCAATCCGCAGCAGCGCGAGGCGGTGGAAGCCGTCGATGGGCCGGTGCTCATTCTGGCCGGCGCCGGCAGCGGTAAGACGCGCGTCATCACCTATCGCATCGCGCACCTGATTGACGCTATTGGCGTGCAGCCCGGCTCGATTCTCGCCGTCACCTTCACCAACAAAGCCGCGTCGGAGATGGCGGGCCGAGTGGAGTCGCTGGTGGGTACGCGCTCGGTGACCAAGCCGCTGATCTCGACGTTTCACTCCTTCTGCGTGCGTCTGCTGCGGCGCGACATCGAGACGCTGCAGATCGGCGGCCAAGGCCATCGCAAGGATTTCGTCATCTACGACGAAACCGATCAGCAGAACCTGGTGAAGACGGCGATGAAGCGGCTCGGCATCGACACCAAGCAGGTGACGCCGAGCAGCGTGCTGGGGAGGATTTCGTGGGCCAAGAACCACATGCTCGATCCGCAGCAAGTTTATCTGGAGTCTGCCGATCCCCAGACGGAGCGCATCGCCCACATTTATGAGGTGTATCGGCAGGAGCTGGCCAAGGCGAACGCGCTGGACTTCGATGATCTACTGCTTTACGCGGTGCGCGTGCTGAAGGCATCGGGCGATACGCGCGAGCGCTACAACCACCGCTATCGCTACATTCTGGTGGATGAGTACCAGGACACGAACCGCCCGCAATACGAGCTCATGCGCATGCTGGCGGGCAGCGAGCATAATGTCTGCGCGGTTGGCGACGAAGATCAGAGCATCTACTCCTGGCGCGGCGCCGACATCCGCAACATCCTGGAATTCGAGCAGGACTTTCCCGAAGCCCGCATCATTCGGCTGGAGCAGAACTACCGCTCGACACAGAATATTCTGCAGGCCGCGTCGGCGGTGGTGTCGCGAAACGTCAAGCGCAAGGGCAAGAACCTGTGGACGGACCGGCGTGGCGGAGCAAAGATCGGCTACTACGAAGCTCCCGACGGCGAGAACGAGGCGCTGTTCGCCGCGGACTACATCGCCAAGTATCTGCGGCAAGCCCAGACTGAACATGGCGAGACGCCGCGCGCGGCGATCTTGTATCGCACCAACTCGCAGTCCCGCCTGGTGGAAGAGGCAATGCGCCGCTATCAGATGAAGTACCACGTTGTGGGAGGGTTCAGCTTCTACGAGCGTGCCGAGATCAAAGACATGATTTCGTACCTGAAGGTCATCGCCAACCCGGATGACTCGATTGCGCTGCAGCGAGTGATCAACACGCCCACCCGCGGCATCGGCAAGACGACCATGGAGACGGCGGAGCGCATTGCGCTCGAGACGGGCGTTTCCATGTGGAGCGCGATCAACCAGGCAATCGTCCAGAAGCTGCTGCCGGCGCGGGCGCTGGCGTCGCTGACCAACTTTCGTGACCTGATCGAAGATGCGCGTGCCATGCATCAGGGCAGGTTTCGTGAGCGCGTGACGGAAACGGCTGTGGCGCCGGACGAAGCTGCTGCGGCTGCGGATGAGTTGCAGCATGCCATCGATTTTTCGCCGGAGATGTTTGAAGACGAAAACGAGGAGATTTCTGCCACTGCGGCAGACAGCAGGTCACTCGACTACGGTGGCCAACTACAGGCCAGCGCCGCTCGGGATGACACTCAAGAGAGTAATGACGCGACAGAGTTCTTGCCCGAAACACTTGATAGCGAAGAAGCTGGGGCGAACAGCCGGTCCCTCCACTCCGGCAGCCAAAACAAGGCCGCCTCCGGTCGGGATGACACTCGTGATGAGGGCACCGACGCCGCTCGGGATGACACCGATGAAGGGGATGAGCGGGTTGAGGGCTTCCGCGCTGCGGGTGATCCGGCCAATACTGCCGAGCTGCTGAAGTTCCTGTTGGATCGTACCGGCTACATCAGGCAACTGGAGCAGGAGGACACGCCGGAGTCGCTGGCGCGCATCGACAACTTGCGCGAGCTGGTGAACGCGGCCATGGATTCGCGCGATCGCGGCGAGACGCTGAGCGAGTTCCTCGATCACGCGGCGCTGGTCAGCGACGCTGACGATTACGACGAGAACGCGCGCGTTACGCTGATGACGCTGCATTCGGCAAAAGGATTGGAGTTCCCGCTGGTCTTCCTGATCGGCTTGGAAGAGGGGCTGTTTCCGCACTCGCGCACGCTGCTCGCGCCGGACGACATCGAAGAAGAGAGGCGGCTCTGTTATGTCGGAATGACGCGCGCCATGGATACGCTGGTGCTGGCGCGAGCGCGTTACCGGCGCAGATATGGTACCGACATGCCGGAGGCAAGTGTGCCGTCGCGATTTTTGGAGGAAGTTCCGGAGGAGCTGTTGCAGGATCTGGGATCACCTAGGCGTGGGTCGCAGACGAGCAGCGACTATGGGACTAGCCGCCATTACGCTTACGAAGATGAGGACCAGCGGCCGCAGTATGGACGCCGCAATTCAACCCAGCGCAATTCGTACAGCGGGCCCACGTACAACTCTATCGATAACATCGCAGAGTTTTTCGCCTCGCGCGGAAAGAAGTTCACCCGGCCCCAGGTTGAAGTTTCTGCGCCCAGCGGACGCACCGGGTTTCGTCCCGGCCAGCGGGTGCGCCATCCCAAGTACGGCGAGGGGACGGTGTATCGGCGCGAGGGCGATGGGGAAGACGCGAAGATTACGGTACAATTTCCAAGATTCGGTTTGAAAAAGCTGGTCGAAAAGTACGCGCAGTTAGAAAAAGCGTAATCAAAATAGGGTGGAGCACCCCTTCACCGGCCGCTAAGAAACTTGGTTTCGGCATGTTTTGAAAGGGCGCAGCTTTAGCTGCGCCGTGCAAGCATTTTATGTTGGTCATCCCGAGCGAGTTTTTCAGCGGCTTGTGAAGCCGTGCTCCACCCATTCTAGATACACTAACTCTCAAGTGATTCAAAGAGGAATGCATCGTTCATGGCAAATACCAAGAGCATCACGGACAAGATCGAACGGAAAAAGGTCAAGCGCGCAGCGCGCAAGAAATCCGCTCCGAAAGCGCCTCGCAGCTATGCGCGCGGATCCGAGAAACGCAAAGTGAAGAAGCTGGCGCGGGGACAATCGAAGCGGTAAGAAGCGGTTGTCGGTTGTCAGTTCTCAGTTGGCGATAGCGATTCTGTGGTCAACCAGGTGGCCGAACCAGGCTCGAACACACAGCTCCAGTTCGCTTGTGCGGCTGGAGCTTTATTTGCTGGACTGAGGCGCAGCCGTTGCCGGCGCTGCCTGGTTCGGCTGATCGAGATCGACCAACTGCGAGCCGGGCGGCTGCGGCAGGGCGAACTGGTCGTCGCGAAGGGGCTCGTTGATGGTGAGCTTCACCACGGTCAGCCGAATGGAGTACTCCTCCCGCGGGCGGTTGATCTGGATGACGGTCGGGAACCTGATGCCGTTGTAGTCCTGATAGACCTGGTAAGTGACGTCGGTGGTGATGACCCCGCTCTTGTCATAAATGATCTGATGATCCGGTACCAGGTTGGTGCGGTTGAATACGATTTTCCGCGCTAGATACCAATCGTCCGGATCGTGATGAATCACATCGATCACGTAGTCCGGCTGTTCCAGGTTCTTCTTTTTCTTCGAGTCGTAGATTACCTCAGTGCTGTCCTCCAGCACCGCAATGTCATTTTGCGGATCAATGTCCGGTAGCAGCAAGGCGTTGTAGATCACCTGCGGCCGCAGGTTCTCTAGCGTGTTGGCCGCGGGATGGACGACCTGATCGCTGCCCACATAGAACTTGTCCTTCGCCGGAACCCAGAGCTTGAACCCCTTGCCGTCGCTCACCATATCGAACGCCTTGTTGCGTACTATGGGGAACAGACCGATCATGCGCAGCGTGTTCGGTTTCCTCACCAGGATGAAGCCGCGAATCTCCTGGTATTCCGTGACCGTTCCTTTCTTCTCGCCGCCGACAGAGGTCGCGATATCGACAGTCGCATTCAGGGTTTGGATCTTGGCGGCATCAGCATTGATCCGGTCCAGCAACTCCTGCCTGGTGGCAGTTTGCAGCTTGGCTGTGCTAGTTCGCATTTCTACCGAGCGCGTGTGGAAGAGGCAGCCGGTATCGCCGGTAAGCAGAGCGAGTAAGGCAAAAGCGATAACTGCTCTGGATGGGTGCATATCAGTCTTCCGAAAGGGAGCCGAAACCTGTAGTATACGCAGATTCCCGACAATGCTTCGCTGACTCAGGCGCTATTGGCTGGCGGCCAGCGATCTGCGGTAGGCCGCGACATTACGATCATGCTCCTCCAGGTCGCGGGCGAAACGATGGTGACCATTGTTGTCGCTCACGAAGTACAGGTAGTCGGTGCGCGCAGGATGCATGGCGGCTTCCAGCGACGCCAACCCCGGATTGGCGATGGGGCCCGGCGGAAGTCCGGCGTGGCGATACGTGTTGTACGGCGAATCGAACTGCAGGTCGGATTGATAGATGGCGCCGCGATATCGACCGGCGAGCAGCGCCGCATAAATAACGCTGGGATCGGCGGCCAAGGGCATGTTCTTGCTCAGCCGGTTGTAGTAAACCGCAGCCACCGTAGGTCGTTCGTTGGGGTCGGCCGTCTCCTTTTCGACAATCGACGCCATGGTCACGATGCGGTGCATGTCGGCATTCCCTAACAGCCCAATCTTCTGCGCCTCTTGCCGGAAGCGACGCACCATCGCTGCGGCAATGTCATGCGCCGTGTCGATGCGCGTGAACTGATAGGTGTCAGGGAAGAGATAACCCTCCAGCGATTGCGCGTCAGGATCGATGCCGCGCAGCAGGAACAGATCGCTGCGCGCCGCGGTCAGGAAGTCCGAAGCTGGTCCGAGTCCCGCCTGCTGCACGGCAGCGGCGATGTCGTACATGTTGAAGCCTTCCGGCACAACCAGCGTCCGGGCGTACACATCGCCCTGCACCAGACGGCGCCAGACCTCGAACGCGTTCGCCGGCTGGTCGAACTTGTATTCGCCGGCCTTCAGCGGCTTCAGTCCCTTGGCATAGTGGACCATCAGGAATGCCGCCGAGCTGCGGATCACGCCCTGCTGTTGCAGGTCGCGCGCGATGTGGCGGGTGCTCCAGCCCGGACGCAGAAGAACAAACGTAGACCGCGCCGGCCGGTCAGGTAGCAGCGCCGCCCAGCCGAACCACACCGCAAACGCCAGCAGCAGAACGAAGAAGAGGATGAAAAGTTTTCGCACGAAGAGTTACTACAACTTATCTCATGAATCGATTTGTATCAGGGCACGGCTTCAGCCGTGCCGCCCGAGCGGAGAAGAGCGCGCGGGCTTCAGTCCCCAGGCGGCTCGTTTGCAGGGGCTAAAGCCCGGATCTTTGGCTACCGCCCTTCGGCACGACTAAAGGTCGTGCCCTGATACAAGGCGCAGCGACTTATGAGATCGCTTCTAGCTTGCTCGCGCCTTCGCCCTTGTGCCGCATCAAAGCAGGTTGTGGGCCCAACTTCTTGCCTTGCTGTTTTTGCCTGGGCGGCGCGAGTGCCACTCAGAAACAGTTTAGATGAATTCATAGCTGCCGGCGCTGCTCCGGCACGGCTACTCTTCGTTCGACCCTGACCTTCGCGACTCGAGGAACGACTGCAGAATCAGCACGGCCGCAAGCTGGTCCACTACTTCGGCCCGACGCCGTATGCTCATCTCGCTTTCGCGCAGGACGCGGTTCGCCTCTACCGACGTCAACCGCTCGTCGAACAGATGCACTGGCAGTTTGAATTTCCGTCGTAGTGCTGCGGCAAACTCCCGCACTTTTTCCGCTTGTACGCCCTCATCGCCGCTCATCCGCAGTGGAAGTCCCAGCACGATCTCGGCAATGCCATAGCGGCGGATCAGGCGCCGCAGATGATCGAAGTCATTCTTCTTGTTGCTGCGCCGGTAGGTGGGTAGTCCCTGGGCGGTCACTCCAAGCTCATCGCTCACGGCAATCCCCAGGTTTCGCATGCCGAAGTCCAGCCCCAGCATGCGGGGATGGGCCGCCGAAACCGCTTCCAGGGGAGAGTTTTCCATTCGTGTACAGCAAAAGTATCATGACGTGAATCTCACGGTTACGAGTACCATTAGCAGAATGCCCGATCAGCTTCTGGACAATCCGGCCCCGGAACAGCAAGAGCGCGACCCCGACGTGGAGGCCAACGCCGCGCGCGGTCCGGCGGAGATCCCTCAGGTCACCGTGAATCGCTCCACCGTGGCCGAGTTGGAGCGCGGGCGCGTTCTGCACATTCAGGCAGCGGCCCTTGTGATCCTGGCCGGCGCAGCCGTGCTGACGTTGATCTACGTCGCCAAGCTGATCCTGGTTGTCGTGCTGATTTCAATTCTTCTGGCATTTGTGCTCGCGCCCATCGTGGATTTTCTGGCGCGCATGCAGATACCGCGTGCCTTGGGATCGATGATCGCGGCGTTGCTGCTGGTGGCCGCGCTCGGCGCCGCTAGCTACGCGTCTTACAGCCGGGCGCTGGAGTTCACCCATGAGCTCCCTAAGTACAAAGCGAGGATCCAGGCACTCGGCCTGAAGATCCGTGAGCAAGCTGAAGAGATCCAGCAGACCACCGAGACGGTGTTGCCCTCGACGGAAGAGGACAAGAAAACCGTCACCGTGAAGGAGTCCAGCAGTTGGACGGACCTGGTCAGCAAGAATGCCAGCTCGGTGTCGGAGGTGGTGCTGGCGCTGACGTTCATCCCGTTCCTGGTGTTTTTCATGCTGAGCTGGCAGGACCACGCGCGTTCCGCCACCGTCATGCTGTTCCGCATGGAGAACCGGAATGCCGCCTACGTGATGCTCGGCCTCATCGCCCGCATGATTCGCTCGTTTATCGTCGGCAACTTCATCATCGGAGTGTTGCTCAGCGGTTGCAGCATCGCAGTGTTTGGCCTGCTGGGGCTGCCGTATTTCTACTTCCTGGGCGCGATCAGCGGTTTCCTCAGCCTGATTCCGTATCTCGGCGTGCTGCTGGCGCTGCTTCCTCCCCTGGTTGCAGACTTGGGTCATCTCACGACCGGAGCTGCGGCGCTCATCATCGCCACCGTATTGGGACTGCACCTGCTTGCAATGAACGTGCTCTACCCCAAGATTCTTGGCAAGCGCCTGCGGTTGAACCCGCTGGCGGTAACTCTGGCGCTGCTGTTCTGGGGATGGCTCTGGGGCCCGATGGGATTGATCCTGGCAGTGCCAATCACCGGGGCGGTAAAGATCATTTGCGACCATATCGAGCGGCTGCGACCATACGGGACGTGGCTTGGCGAATAGCGCTGCTCGACCTTCATTGCAGGTTAGCTGTCGCCGCTGCTTACTGGTAGGTAACCCGTCGATCGCCCTTCACTACGCGGCCAATGGTGTAGCCCTTCTCGCCGCAGCGCTCGAGGATGGCTTTGCACTTTCTTGAACTTCTTGGCGGGCACAACGAGGACCATGCCGATGCCCATGTTGAAGGTGCGCAGCATCTCGTCCTGCGGCACGTTGCCGATGCGCTGCAGGTGCTCGAAGATGGGCGGCACCGGCCAGGAATTGATCTCGACGATGGCGCCGGTGCCTTTGGGCAGCACGCGCGGCAGATTCTCGGTGATGCCGCCGCCGGTGATGTGGGCCATCGCGGAGACGGCGTCGGCTTCGATCATGCGCCGGACGATGGGCCAGTAGCTGCGGTGCGGCCGCATTAACTCGGTGCCCACCTTGCCTTTAATCTCATTCACGTAAGAATCCGGGGTGTAGTTCGCGACCTCGAAGAACAGCTTGCGCGCCAGCGAATAGCCGTTGGTGTGAAGGCCGGTGGAAGCCAGTCCGACCAGCACATCGCCGGCTTCGACGGCTTTGCCGGTGATGACCTTCTCGCGATTGACCACGCCCACGATGAAGCCGGCCAGGTCGTATTCGCCCTCGGCATAGAAGCCGGGCATCTCGGCGGTTTCGCCGCCGATCAGCGCGCATCCGTTGTGCTTGCAAGCGTCGGCAATGCCGGCGATCACCTTCTCCGCAACTTCAGGCCGCAGCTTGCTGGTGGCGAAGTAGTCCATGAAGAACAGTGGCGTGGCGCCCTGCACAGCGATGTCGTTGACGCAGTGGTTCACCAGGTCGGCGCCGACGGTGTGGTGCAGGTTCATCTCGAAGGCGATTTTCAGCTTGGTGCCGACGCCATCGACACTGGAGACCAGCACCGGGTCGGGGTACTTGCGCTTGTCGATGGAGAACAGGCCGCCGAAGCCACCGATCTCGCTCAGCACGCCGCGGTTGAAGGTCTTCTGCGCGAGATACTTGATGCGCTGCTTGGTGCGATTAGCGCGCTCGATGTCGACGCCGGAATCGGCGTAGGTGATGGTGCGAGGTTCGGTCGTCTGCTGGGCCAAGTGGGGTCCGTTCAGAGGGCGCGTCGCCGCAGATTGTTTCGCGGAGGATTTATTGTAGCATTCCGGGTTGTGGGGTTTTCACCACGGAGGACACATGTTCAACATGGAGGCACGGAGAGCACCGAGACCGCCAAAGGCCAGGTGTCCTCTCCGATCAGCGTTTTTCCGGCTCTCCGTGTCTCGGTGGTAAATTGGGCCGCCGGATTTGCCGATCACGCGGTTACAACTTATCTCATAAGTCGCTTTATATCAGGGCACGTCGCTCGGGATGACACAAATAAGGGACTTGCAACGGCGCGGCTAAAGCTGCGCCCCTTCAAAACATTTCGAAATGGACTTTTTCAGCGGCCTCTGAAGCCGTGCCCTGATGCAAAGCTCTGGGTGATAGAACGAACTTCTGACTCAGGGACCCTAGTGAGCCGCATCACGCGTTTTCGTGACAACTTTTGCACCAGCCGTATGGTTGCAAAGTTTAAACTGGAACTTCACTACTTGTGAGGACTCATGACTACTACGGCAACAAAACCGCCTTTCAGCAGTTCGTTGAAAGCTGATCCTTCTTCCGACGTTTACCGCTCCGAGAGCCATCCCCTTGACACTTTATTTCTGCCCAAGAGCGTGGCCGTGATCGGCGCCTCCGAGCGAACCGGCAGCGTAGGCCGCTCCGTCTTGTGGAACCTGCTGAGCAGCCCCTTCGGCGGCACCGTTTTCCCGGTCAACGCCAAACGGCCAAGCGTGCTGGGCATCAAGGCCTATCCCAGCATCAAGGACCTGCCCGACAAGGTCGATCTGGTGGTGGTCACCACTCCCGCTGATACCGTGCCTGAGCTGATCGCTGAGGCGGTGGAATTGGGCGTTCCGTCGGGGATCGTGATCTCGGCGGGCTTCAAGGAGTTCGGCGAGCACGGCAAAGAGCTGGAGCGGCAGATCTCGGAGATCATTCGCGGCAAGATGCGGCTTATCGGCCCCAACTGCCTGGGCGTGATGAACCCAATTCGCGGGCTGAACGCGACCTTCGCGCGCAGCGTCGCCCGGCCGGGCAACGTCGCTTTCATCAGCCAGAGCGGCGCGCTGTGCACCGCCGTTCTGGACTGGAGCTTGCGCGAAAATGTCGGCTTCAGCGGCTTCGTTTCCATCGGCTCCATGCTGGACGTGAACTGGGGCGACCTGATCGATTACTTCGGCAGCGATCCGCGCACCAAAGCATCGTGATTTACATGGAGTCGATCGGCGACGCGCGCTCGTTCCTCTCCGCCGCGCGCGAGGTTTCGCTGACCAAGCCGATCATCGTGATCAAGGCTGGACGCACGGCGGCTGCCGCCAAAGCGGCGGCTTCGCATACCGGCTCGCTGACCGGCAGCGACGAGGTGCTGGACGCGGCCTTCCGCCGCACCGGCGTTCTGCGCGTCAACAGCATTGCCGACATCTTCTTCATGTCCGATGTGCTGGCCAAGCAGCCGCGGCCGCGCGGCAAGCGGCTGTGCATCGTGACCAACGCCGGCGGGCCGGGCGTGCTGGCCACCGACGCGCTTGTCGCCGGCGGCGGCGAACTGGCCGAGCTTTCCGCCGCAGACCATGAAAGCCTTCGACGACATTCTGCCCGCGCAATGGAGCCACAACAATCCGGTCGACATCCTGGGCGACGCCGAGCCGGAGCGCTACGCGAAGTCGCTGGAGATCGCGGCCAAAGATCCCAGCATCGACGGCATGCTGGTCATCCTGACGCCGCAGGACATGACCAATCCCACGCAGATTGCCGAGAAGCTGAAACCCTACGCGAAGGGATTCGGCAAGCCGGTGCTGGCGAGCTGGATGGGCGGCGCCGAAGTAGCGGCCGGCGAGCAGATCCTGAACCAGGCCGGCATTCCTACCTTCCAATTCCCCGATAGCGCGGTGCGCGCCTTCAATTACATGTGGCGCTACGCCTACAACCTGAAAGGCATCTACGAGACTCCGGTGATGCAGCAGCATGCCGATGCCGCGGTGCAGCGCGGCAATGCCGAGCGCATCATCCGCGAAGTGCGGCAGTCGGGCCGCACCATCCTGACCGAGTACGAATCGAAGCAACTGCTGGAGGCCTACGGCATCCCGACGGTGCGAAACGCGATCGCCGTAACCGAAGCAGGAGGCGCTCGAAGCCGCCGCCGAGATCGGCTATCCTGTCGTGCTGAAGCTGTACTCGCTCACCATCACCCACAAGACCGACGTGGGCGGGGTGCAGTTGAACCTGCGCGACGCCGAGGCGAGTCAAGTCGGCTTTCCAGGCAATCAAGCAGTCGGTCACCGAAAAGGCCGGCGCCGAGCACTTCCAGGGCGTGACCGTGCAGCCGATGGCGAAGCTCGATGGCTACGAGCTGATCATTGGCAGCAGCCTCGATTCGCAGTTCGGCCCGGTAATGCTGTTCGGCACCGGCGGACAGCTGGTCGAGGTCTTCAAGGACCGCGCGCTGGCGCTGCCGCCGCTGAACTCCACGCTGGCCCTGCGCATGATGGAGCAGACCAAGATCTTCAAGGCATTGAAGGGCGTTCGCGGGCGCAAGCCGGTGGATCTTGCCGCGCTGGAGGACCTGCTGGTGCGCTTCAGCCAGCTGGTCGTCGAGCAGCCGTGGATCAAGGAGATCGACATCAATCCGCTGCTGGCCTCGCCCGAGCGGCTGCTGGCGCTGGATGCGCGCGTGGTGGTGCACGGCCTGGAGATGAGCGAAGACAAGCTGCCGAGGACGGCGATCCGTCCTTATCCGATGCAGATGGTCAGGGAGTGGACAATGAAGGACGGCAGCCAGGTGACGATCCGGCCGATTCGTCCGGAAGACGAGCCGGCGATGATCAAGTTCCACCAGAAGCTCTCGGAGCGCAGTGTTTACCTGCGCTAGTTCCAGCCGCTGAAGCTGACCCAGCGCACCGCGCACGAGCGGCTGACGCGCGTCTGCTTCATCGATTACGACCGCGAGATGGCGCTGGTCGCGGAGCGCACGGATGCAGCAGGCGAGCCGGAGATCCTGGCGGTAGGCCGCATGAGCAAACTGCATGGCCGCAACGAAGCCGAACTGGCCGCGGTCGCCATTGACGAGGCACAGCACAAGGGCCTCGGGACCGAGCTTTATCGCCGGCTGATTCAGGTGGCGCGTGAGGAGAAACTGAAGATGGTGGTCTCCACCATGCTGCCGGAAAATCGCGAGATGCGCGGCTTGTGCGCGAAGCTGGGATTCAAGATGTTCGCGAATATGGAGGACAACTTAATTCGCGCCGAGTTGGCGCTGTAGCGGTGGCCGGCGGCTTTTCACGCCTTGAAGGGGCGCAGCTTCAGTCGAGGGACCTGCTCCTCGTCGATTCGCAGGATGTCAACCGAGCCAACCCGTAATCAGAACAGCCTCCGCCGCAACACGGCGGCCACACCAACGAATCCGGAGGCAAATAACAATAGGCTGCTCGGCTCCGGAGTCGTGCCGGTGGTGCTGGCGAGAGTCCCCAGCACGCTGAACGATTCAGAAGGGATCGTGCCTACCGAATTCTCGGAAGGCTCCGACGGGCAGCCTTCGGAATGACAACCTATCCCGCTGTTTTCGTCCCAGTACACGGGATCGCCGCTGGGAACACTGGCGTTCTCCAGATTCAACCAGTAGGTGCCGTTCTGTAGAGTAGGTCCATTGAACGTACCGGTCTCATCGCAAACGTTATAGCCATACTGGTTCAGCGCGCAGCCCGCCCCGGTGAAATTCACAGTCTGATTAAAGTAGCTCATTCCACCGTTCTCCGACGAAGTGATGTCTACCTCCACCGAGGTGAGCGTATCGCCTGGAAACAGCCACGCTCCAAAGGAAACGCCGGTGATGGTGGTATTGCCGCCGGAAATTGTGAAGGTGTCGCTGACGACGAACCCAAAGTTAATGGTCCAGGCATCGACGTTTCCGTTGATTGGGCCATTCTCGTAGACAGTGTCAGCCGCGGCGGGAAGCGACGCGACGATTGCGAAGGCCATCAAGCCTAGCAAAGTGAATGAAGCGACCCACGTTTTCACGGACCATCTCCTTCATCGCAGATTTTGTACCGGGGATCGAAGCCGGGGGCCCGTATGCATTACCCAGGACTTCCAATTTGGCGTCCTGAGTGCCAAACACTATACACCCGAACCATTGCGGTCGGGTTCCTTTGTGGCCGTAGAGCCGGCTCCTGCGACTCACAAAGCGAAGCAGCCAGAGAGGTGGTTAAGTGCAGTACGACTAAAGGCGTAATTTGACGTGCACTGACGTGACGACCGTCACCGAAAACCAGCTTCCCAGCACAGTATGTTTGGGGCAAGATCAGCAGCCAGCAATGACTCAGGTGGGGAAGCACCGGCTTCCGTACTTTGCTGGAATGGAGTGTTGTATGAATACCCCCGACTCCAACCATCTACCTCAGTCGTTCACTCGCCGCACCGAAACCGAGAGCATCTGTATGTCGTGCTTTCTCACGGTGAAGGCCGATCGCTACACTCCGCTGGAAATAGCGGAAGACATCCACGCCGACGTTTGCCTGATGAATCCGCTGGCATCGCCGGTGCGCTACCTGCTTGGGTGAGCCCGCGGGCAGCTACGAAAAGCTGTCCTATGAAGCGCCGCGGTTTGTATCAGGGCACGACCTTGGTCGTGCCGAGGAGCGCGTCTTAAGTTCGGCCTTTAGAGCGCGTGTGAGAACTGTGTCGTCCCTAAAGGGACTCGGATAATTTTCCACTTCACCCAGGACTCCGCTTCCCACCCCAATTCGCGCAAGAGAGGCGCGAATTGGGGACCCCGGTTGCTCCGTCCTGGGCTAACTGCAATTCCACCCCTCCTCCACCCCAGTTCGCGCAAAAGAGGCGCAAACTGGGGGCCCCGGCTTCGGGGTTCAAATTTGCGTGTGTCGCACTCCACCGCGGAGGAAGAAAGTTGGTTCTCACACACCCTCTTTGGGCCCTGCAACAATTTCGCAGGGCGCAGGGGCTAAAGCCCAATTCACTATAGTTGCTTGCGGCACGACTGAAGTCATGCCCTGATACAAAGCAATTCATAAGATTAGGTTATAGAACGTAGCGCACAAATGCGATTTGGGTTGGCGCACGTTTCGGCAAGCTCAAGGGCAGGCTCTCGACTACGTGAAGCCGCTCGCCGCGCGAGCAGCCTCACTACGTTCGGGATGACAAAATGAAAAAACCCCGTCTCTATTGCCAGAACGCAGCCACGGAATTGAGCACATTTCTAGCCGGATTTCACCAAAATGGCACGTCCATTGTCTGGCATGGGACATACTAATCTGACGGAATCGGCAAGAATCACAATCAGTAAGGGGCGCACCCCGTGGGGTGACTTGATTTCCTTGTTGTTTGCGCGGAGGGCAGCAGGAGAACCTTGGGCATCCCACGGGGTCGCAGTTGGAGTCAGTGACCTGCGACGATCTTCCTCGACGCTTCTGCGTCCCACTTCGATCAACCCAAGTTTAGGACACCACCAAATGTTATGATTCATAATTCTCAGAGGTACAATCGGCCGCGCTTGCCGTTATGCCGGGGCAAGTGCATCCAAGTTGGGGCGATCACGACAGCGTGCCAAGCGAAAAACAGGTCCGGTGGGCTGAACTTCGGGTTGGAATCACGGTCGTCATTGCGCTGATCACGCTCGCCGTTCTCATCTTTCTCATGACCGGGACGACCGGTCTGTTCACTAAGAAAATCATCGTTTACGCGTACGTGGATAACGCCGGGGGCGTGCGCGTGGGGGCGCCGGTCCGCCTGGAAGGCGTGGACATCGGCAATGTAACCGCTATTGGTGTCGTCAGTAACCCGAAGTATCACCTGACGCCGGTGGAAGTGACGATGAAGATCACGACCAGGTACGCCAGCAGCATGAACAGCGATTGCCAGGCGCAGTTGACCACGGCGGGAGTTTTGGGCGAGGTCTACGTCGATCTCGACTGCCGTGGCGCGAAGGGCGGGCCATTAGAGGCGGGCGACGTGCTGCCCACGCAGCAGGTGTCGCAGCTTCAGGATGTAGTGCGCGCCAGCCAGGGCACGCTGCAGAACGTGGATGTGCTGGTGAAGCAGTTGAACGACATCTTGACCTTCGTCCAGAGCGGACAGGGCTCCATTGGGAAGATCATCTACGATCCGACGCTGTACAACCGCGCCAATGCCACCCTGACGCAGTTGCAGCAGATTGCCGATGAGATGAATTCGCCCAAGGGATCCATTGGGAAGCTGCTCAACAGCGACGAGCTCTACAACAAAGTCAACGCTTCCATCGACAACCTCAACAAGATCATCGACGAGGCAACCAGCGGCCAGGGTACGGTGGGCAAGTTCCTGAAAGATCCAGCGCTGTATGACAATGCCAACAAGATGGTGGCCAGCAGCAATCAACTGGTCGCCGATATCAATGCGGGCAAGGGCATGTTGGGCAAGCTGGCGAAGGATGAGGCGCTGGCGCAGAAGATCGACAACACCATCACGCGTCTCAACAGTATTGCCGACCGGCTCGACAAAGGCGAAGGCTCTGCCGGCAAGCTCATTCACGATCCCGCGCTCTACAACAATGCCAACGACCTGCTGGTCGAGATGCGCGACCTGATGAAAGCCATTCGCCAGGACCCGAAGAAGTATCTGACCATTCACATGAAGATCTTCTGATCACCGGCTGCTGGGGTGAACTCCACGCAAGAACGGTTTTACGAGTTGCAACGCCACGGCCAGACGGCGGTGCTGCGGCTGATCTCGCCCGACGGAATGAACCGGCTGACGCGAGCGCGCGTCGAGGCGCTGACGTTGGCCATGGAGCGGTTGGGGGACGATCGTCCAGCACGCGTCGTGATTGCGGGCAATACGCAGTTCTTCTCGGCTGGAGCCGATCTCAACGAAATCGCCGAGCTCACCGGTGCGGAGGCGTTGCGCTTCGCGCAGATGGGCCAGCGGCTGATGAATGCGGTCGCCGGCTTTCCTCGGCCAACGATTGCCGCTGTCGAAGGCTATTGCTTCGGCGGCGGACTTGATCTCGCGCTGACGTGCAGCCGGCGAATCGCCGCGCCGCACGCGCTGTTCGGACATCGCGGCGCCGCTCTGGGGCTGATCACCGGATGGGGCGGAACGCAGCGGCTGCCGCGGCTTGTTGGAAAAGGGCAAGCATTGCGGATGTTTCTGGCTGCGGAAAAGGTTCACGCTGCCCAGGCGCTCGGGATGGGACTGATCGATGCCATCGCGGATGATCCTGTCGCAGCCGCGGTCGAATAGGAAAGAACATATCCGGTAAATCGCTTTGTATCAGGACAGGACTTCACGAAGCCGCTGGAAACCCGCCTGCGAGCGCTTTGGGTCAAGGCACGACTTGCAGTCGTGCCCTGATACAAACCCCAGCGATTTAGCAAATAGCTTGTAGTTACTTGGCGACTTCTTCTGCCGCGGATTCGGATCCCACGCGATGCTGCCCGTGCGACCAGACGAAATAAATCACGGCCACGACGATCACCGCGAGAATCAAGGCGTCCAGCCGATGGAACCACATCTTCAGGCGGGGATCGGTTTCCCACTTCTCGCCCAGCCTCATGCCGACATAAGCCAGCACGAAGCACCACGGCCAGGATCCGACGAAGGTGTAGATGTGGAACTTCAGCCGGGGCATGCGCGCGATGCCTGCCGGCAGCGCAATGAACGTGCGGATGACCGGCAACAGACGCGCGATGAGCACAGCAATGGCGCCGCGGCGCTCGAAGAAGTGGTCGGCGATGGCGAGCTCTCGCGGGCTGAGGAAGACGTAGCGGCCATAGCGCTCCACCAGCGGACGGCCGCCGAAGTAACCGATTTCGTAGGCCAGCACCGACCCCAGATTGCAGCCCAGCGCGCCGAAGGTCGCGACCGCCAGCAGCGAAAAGCGCCCGGTATAAACCAGGTAACCGGAGAACGGCATGATGATCTCCGACGGCAGGGGAATGCAGGCCGACTCGATGGCCATCAGCAGCATGACACCGGGATAACCCGCCGCCGAGATGACGCTGACAATCCAGGCTCCGACTAATTCGAGGATGTGGGCAATCATGGGGTTGAAAGGGACTCCAATCAGTTTACAGAGGAAGCACGGGAAAAGAAATCCGGTACGGATGACGAGGAGAGAATGCCCGCACACTGCGGCGCAGTAGTGGTTATGGTTGCAACATTGCGCCGATCTCGCGTGGGCTGGCAGCATCTTTCGCAAAATCAAAGGTGCCGTGCTGCCGCATCTCCCGGGCGGCGCGAAGAAACGCGCCCAGAGCGGTGCGGGCAAGCGTGCTGCCCACGCTGACGCGCTTTACTCCCATCTGGGAAAGTTCAGCCAGGCCCAAGTGAACGCCTCGCAGCCCCATCACCACGTTCACCGGACGGTCCACCGAACTTACGACCGCGACGATGTCCTCCCTGATGGTCAGACCGGGAGCGTAGAGAACATCGGCGCCGGCGTCCTGGTAGGCCTGCAAGCGAGCGATTGTATCTGTCAGGTTCGGCCGACCGTGCAGGTAGTTCTCGGCACGCGCGGTCAAGGTGAAAGTGAAGGGCAACGAACGCGCCGCTTCCACAGCAGCGCGCACTCGCTCGACCGCGAGCTCCAGGTCGTAGATAGGTTCATCTGATCGCTCGGTCGCATCCTCAATAGAACCGCCTACGGCGCCTGCTGCCGCTGCCAACCGGATGGTCTCTGCGGCGATCTCCGGAGCATCGCCGAAGCCGTTCTCAAGATCGGCGCTGACGGGAAGGTCGGTAGCGGATGCGATAGCCGTCACGTGCTCGATGACGCGGTCCCGATCCAGGGTGTTATCGAGCTTGCCGAGCGAGAACGCCAGCCCCATGCTGGTTGTGGCCAGCGCCTCGAAACCTAAATAGGCGAGGATGCGGGCGGTCCCTAGGTCCCAGGGATTAGGAATAATGAACGCGTGATTGCGGTAGTGCAGTGAACGGAAGTGGTCTCCCTTTTCGGCTTGGGTCGGCATACGCGATTGGACGGTGCAAAGGCGGCAGAAGTTGCGGCCAATAATGCTCGGCTTAACAGTAGCGTGTCGATAGCCGCTACGACTTCTTGGGGAGCCTCAGCGGGAACGCGGTGGCCTACGTCGGGCAAGGATGCGTCGTTCGTATGATCCCGTGAAACGGGCTCGTTGATCGTCGATAGTCGGAGGTGGATTCCGCCCGGCGCAACCAGCAACCTTGACCTGCTCACCCCCCTCCCCCTCTTCGGTGCAAATTCTTGACGGCTGGGGGTTTGCGCGCGAGTAAGGGCTCAAAATCTTCATAACATGCGAGTTAACAACTAAAATCCTGTCGTCGTAGAGCTTAGCTTCGGCCAGCAGCCGCCGCGTTCTCGCCATGTACGCCATGCGCCGGCGTCGGCGAACCACCTCCAGATGGAAGTAGCAATAGTTCTTCCGTCGCATCGCGGGCGAGCCGCAAAGCCCGCCGTTGTCCTTCGTATGCTGACAAATCCTGAAGCGGCGCATAATCTAATCCAACCCAACCACCGCCCCTCGACTTTGCTTCCACCCCAATTCGCGCAAATGCGGCGCGGATTGGGGACCCCGGCGCTCGGGGCAGGCTCCAGCGGCGGTCATCCGGAACCCCTGATGCTTCACCCCAACAACTGCAAAACCGGCGGTTATTGGGGACCCCGGATGGCCGCAGACGATGAGCAGCCATTATCAAGTTACCGAAGTTGTCGAGGAGAAATCTGTGACGACTACAACCACTGGGGAATTACGAAAGTACATGTCCGAAAGAGCTATGGATTTCGGGACGGGAACCGCGACTGTTGGGCTGGAGCATAGGATTCGGTCCGCCGCGAGTGGCCAACTTCGCGCATTGGCGGTTTTCGAGGCCTTCGCTAATCGGGGATCCTTCTTCTTGTTGTGTTCACTGTAAGTATCGCTATCGACCGTCAGCTCTTCGTTCTTCTGGATATCCCTTAGTGCCCAGAATTCGAAGTTGTCGTCGCAGCGCACATTCGGCGTCGTCCCGGGAGCTGGATCATTCAGATACCATGACATTGTCAATCTGCTAAAGTGCTGGGGGCAACCGTACTTGCCGTCTTTTTCGACTGCGAAGGCGTCATAAAATTGGCGAAGATGTTTGTGTTTGGGGAGAAGAGCCGCGTCTATCCATCTCATCTCGTCGCTATCTTCAGGAAAAAGTTCAGTGCCCTTCTTGATTTTCTTAATCGCAAATACTCCAACGCCGTGGATTTGTGACTGGCCAAGCCTGGTGCATATACCCTCGTGCGGTAAGAACGTGCGCTTCTCTATAAATGCATTGCTCACGCTTACGCCGAGGCCTTGTAAATCCGGATAGATGGCAACCTCGTCAATACCGAATTCGTCCAGCTCCTCCTTGATGCTTTCGGTTGTGTATGCTGGGATCGTAATCTTGGCGAGATGGTCGTCAGCGCTTGGAAAGATTGTTTCTAGCGGGTCTCGAAGCACGCCATGAATGGTAAAGCATGACCTCTGTGCTGCGATACGCCGATCAAAGTAATTGGGAAACACCGCAATGGGAAGTTTTTTTCTGAGGTGTTTCTTGGGATCAAATCTATCGGGCAACCACGGTCGGTATCTCTTGGTGTCCGCCTGAGCGAGGCCGGCAGAGCCTGGAGGCAGTACTTCGGTTTTGCCCGTCACCTGTTGGTTTAGCCACCAGGGATCTATCAGCCACACTGCAGCGTCCTGTAAGCTCTCGCTATCCTTTACCGCAAAATACAGTCCCATCAGCCCGTTTTCCGTCCAGTCCAGCAGGCGGGTCGGCGCACCATAGTGTTGCATTAGAAAGTACCACTCCCAAGCATTGCTAGGCTGATAGGAGCTGAGGCTGGGGGCCCTTCGAATAAAATCCTCGCGAATGTCGTCCTCCGCCTCACCCACAGCAGCGTCAAAATCCAGATGGCGGTAAAGCTTCGGAAGGAGCGGCCAGTTAGACTTGCGAATGCCCCTAAACCATAGGCCGATGGGATCGCGGTGTTCCTGATCCCAAGGGTCTCTTATGGTCTCGACTAGATGGATGAATTCTGTGACGGTTTTGGCGACAGGACTAACCCTCGTCTTCGCTGATTTCTTCTGTCCAACGCGCGGCATCTGCTCAGTATGAGAACTTGCCGAGAGTGCGACGTCAAGCCTTTCTTTTGGCGACGGACGGGGTGCCTGTAGATGATCAAGACGTTGTTCCGGAATCGGAGCGGCTGATGGGCGGCCTGTAGTTGAGGCTACCATGGGGGCGGACACGGTTGTAGTAGTCGGTCCAAGGCTGCAGATAGGCGTCCCTTTGCTCGGAGTCGGACCAGTGCTGAGCATAAGCCCACTCGCGCAGGGCGGTCTGAATGAAACGCTCGGCCTTGCCGTTGGTTCTGGGGGTATAGGGCCTGGTACGGTGATGCTTGATGTGCATCGTCTGACAAGCCTGACGGAACTGATGGGAGCGGTAGCTGGAGCCGTTGTCGGTGAGCAGAGCGCGCACGCCGATGCCGTGGGTGGCGAAGAAGTCGGTGGCCGCGGCGAGGAAAGCGACGGTGGTTTCGGCTTTTTGATCGGGCAGCATCTGGGTAAAGGCCAGGCGCGAGTGATCGTCGACGGCCACATGCAAAGCCAGGAAGCCGGGATGTTTCTGCTTGCCGCGCAGGCGGCCATCGCCCCGCCGGCCCACTTCAGAAAAGCGCGTCATGCCTTTGATATCCAGGTGCAGCAGGTCGCCGGGCCGGGGATGCTCATAGCGCTGTATGGGAGGCGGCGGGTTCAGATCGCGCCAGCGGCTCAGCCGGGCGCGGCGCAGGACGCGGCTGACGGTGGCCGGACTCAGACCGGTGCGGCGTGCGATCTCGTGGCCGGGCATGTGCCCCCGGCGAAGAACAACAACCCTTTCTAATAAGGAAGAAGTGGTCTGACGCGGGCTGTGGTGCGGCCGCGAGCTGCGGTCGGTCAGGCCGGCAGTCCCCCACTGGCGATACCGGCCCACCCACTTGGCTGCCGTCTTAGCACTCACACTGAACCGTAAAGCCGCTGCACTTACCGTCAGGCCGTCGTCGATCACCATACGGGCAAGACGCTCTCGACTCACCGCCGTCCATGGGGCATTCTTGTGATAGTCCATTCGGTCTCCAGAGGTACTAGTTGCTCGTCACAACCAGCTTCTCCGGTTCCAACCGAATGGACAACGTCTTGAAAGATCACAGGTGCCCCATCCGAGCTTCGTTTGCTCGGGTGGGGCTTTTCATTTCGTAGTCACCAACGCGCGAGGTCGATGCGAGTCGGCACCGCTTTGTGCCGTCCCTGAAGGGACTCGGATCCGTATGGAACGCCAACCCAGCGCTGAAACGCTGGGCTATCTTCTTCCGTCTCGCGTTGCGAGACTCGGTTCGTTCCGGCGGCGGAGCTTATGCGGTCCCCAACGAAAATCCCCATCCTAGCTAAAAGAACACTAGGATGGGGCACCACCGCTGGGTTGTGCCGTCCCTGAAGGGACTCGGATCCGTATGGAACGCCAACCCAGCGCTGAAACGCTGCGCTGTCACCTTCCGTCTCGCGTTGCGAGACTCGGTCGTTGCCAGCCGGTGCCGCAGAATTAACCGTCAACTGGTGATACCTGTTCACCCCAGAGCGGGCCTACGGCGTCCGCAGGAAGCCGTGAAACACCCCGTTCGCGTCCTGGAGGAATCCGGCGATCTCCCCAAACAGGTTGGGGGTTGTCGGAATCGTGCCCTCCTGAGCGGGGTTTCTTGACGCCCCGGGAGCGTCGAAGGTGGTGATGACGCCGGAAGGACTCCGCACGAATCCGTGATTCACGCCGCTCGAGTCGATGTAATTTCCCACAATCTCCCCGAACAGGTTGTTGCCCTCAGGCTCGGTGCCTTGGCCGGAGCCTGTTCCCGCCCCCGGAACGTCGAAGGTCGCGATGTCGCCGTTCGCAGCGCGCACGTAGCCGTGAAACACGCCGTTCGAATCAATGTAAGGTCCCATGATCATCCCCAGGTCGTTGATGCCTGAGCTCTCGGTGCCCTGGCCGGAGCCCGTGCCTGCGCCCGCCGCGTTGAATTCGGTGATTGTCCCATTTGCAGCTCGTAGGTAACTGTGAAGCACGCCGCTCGCGTCAAAGTAAGTTCCCGTGAGCGCCCCCTCCACGTTAATGCCGAGCACCTCTGCGGGAAGCGTGTTTACGGAGCCCGTGGGATCGTATGAGGTGTAGGTGGTGTAAGGCGGGGCGGTCACGAAGCCGTGAGACACACCGCTCGCGTCAATGTAGTTTCCGGAGATCCCCCCTTCCAGGTTGATGCTCGTCGCTGAAAGTGCCCTGGTTGGCGCCTGTGCCCGCGTCCGGTTCGTTCAAGGTGGTGAAGGTCCTGTAAGGCGGAGCGGTCACGTAGCCATGAATCACGTTGCTGGAGTCACGGTAGAAACCCACAATCACCCCGAAGCGCGTTGTTGCTGAAAGCGTAAGTGCCCTGGCAAGTCTGGGGGACAAAACAGTTGGCACCGATGTCGGCTGTGCCTGCGCCCGGAGCCTCGAAGGTGGTGAAGGTGCGGGGCGATGTGCAGCCCGAAACGCACACGAAGGTGTGAACCACGTTGTTTGAGTCAGCGTAGAATCCCAGAACCGCCCCCTCCAGGTTGATACTTATGCCCGAGGAGCCCTGCCCGGAGCTTGTGCCTGCGCCCGGAGCCTCGAAGGTGGTGATGTGTTGAGCGCTTGCTAAACCACATGCAAGAAGTACGACACTTACGATACTTACTACTTTCCATAGCTGCAGTCGATTCATAACTCCTCCTGAGTTGATTTGAAATGAGTGGTCATGCTGGAACTCCTTGGAAGCAGTGGCTAGTGTTTCGTTGTTTTGTTATTGGCTTGGAGACGGAAGGCGTTACTGCTGCCGGCTCCGCCTACTTGGCGATACCGCTGAGTCTCTCCCGCCTTGGCCTTCCAGCCAGGCAGAGGAAGTTTCTCGTTTTAGCCCCGAGCTGTTGACATCAGATTCATCTCTTCTTCTGTGCAGCCGACCAGTCGGTTTGTTCGTCTCAAGAAAAACTTCAAGGCCGCAGGCTGTCCAGGTAGCCGTACGTGCAGATGCGCGATCCTGGCGATTCACGCCGCGTGCCTACTCGGCGCGTTTAAATAGCCAATGTGCAACGCAGAACAGAAGCCTGTGGCGCCCTGCATGGCGTGTATGTAGGCATTTGAGCGGCCATCAACTTCCGCTACAGGCCGCCCAACCTCAGCTTTAGTTACGGCATGAATGGAATCAGAGATGGACTACTCGCGGTGTAGTGCGATCTACACGAAAGCACTATTGGAATCGCATTCGTTGCCAGGTTTGATTGCGGAAAGCCGATGCACATCTACAGGAAATGGGACTTTAGCAAGGACAATTCTATGGGAAAAAGAAGGAACCCTCGGGGGATATAGTGCCGTTAGCGTTATGCAACTGGTTGTATATAACAACTAGTTGCATTACTATCTACCACAACTAGGTTTCATAATGCAACCAGTTGTACAATCATTCAGGCAAGCAGCGCCAAACCGGAATAGAGGCAGAGTGCGCAGGAGATCACAGGTCAGAGTGCGTTATGAACCGAATGGTCGAAACGTTTGGCGATCAGTGGACTCTGCTCGTCATCCGCGACATCATGTTCATGAACCGAAGGCATTTTCGCGAGCTCCTGACCAAGTCTCTGGAAGGGATTGCGTCGAATATTTTGGCCGATCGTCTTCAAAGGCTTGTCAAGCAAGGGATCATCGTCAAGTCTCATGACGCCAGCCATAAACAGAAAGCCATTTACAGTCTTACGGAAAGAGGCATCGAATTGGTTCCTCTTCTGATGGAGATGAATGCATGGGGGCACAAGTATTTGCCGGCCTCCAGGCTGAGGTTTCTAGCTCAGGTCCTGGAAGAAGGGGGACCGAAGCTGAGGGCAGAATTTATGGCTGAACTTCGCGAAACGCATCTTCCGAAGTCAAGCGCCAAAAAAAAGACCCGGGGCCCGAGGAAATCTGCGCGTATTTTTGCAATGCAGAAGAAGCTTCAGGCGGCATACGAAGCGGAGCTGGCCAAGAGAAAACGGTAGCGAATCACCAGCGGCAGATCCAGATCGCAGGAAGCGCCCAAGATCCAGGGGCAGACATGGGCCGCTGTGATTGCAGGATCACTCGTGAACCGAGCACCCGGCGTAAGGAGAGTATCTCGATAGCAATTCTTCCCGCGCACAATCCGCTGCAAGAGCAAAACGCGGACCGAAGTCCGCGTTTCATTTCCGAGAACTTAATCTGACCGAGTGCCGCTACACTCCCGATGAAATCAGCGATGGGACGGTCGGCATGCGCAGGCGGCCATTGCCGTTGCGGCTGTTGCTCGCATTGCGCCAGTTCACGTGCGGCATAAACACCGACTGGTCGATGCGATCGCTGTACTTCAGGGCAATGCTGATCAGCGAATCGAGCAGCGAATCCGAGAGCAGGTGCGGCTTCAGCCCAAGATCGATGAGCTTGGAGTGCTGGGCATTGTAATAATGTGTTTCGGCTTCGACGCGCGGATCGGGCAGGTGGTCGATCTGGACCTTGATGCCCAGTTTCTTGGCCGCGGTCTGCACCATGTGCGCCAGCTCCAGTACCGAGAACTGCTCGGTGAACTGGTTGAAGACGCGGAACTCGCCGGGCTCGGCCGGATTGAGGCAGGCGATTTCGACGCAACGAATGGTGTCGCGGATGTCGAGGAAGCCGCGCGTCTGTCCGCCCTTGCCGTACACCGTGATGGGATGACCGACTGCAGCTTCGATACAGAAGCGATTCAGGGCCGTGCCGAAGATCTCGTCGTAATCGAAGCGATTGATCAGCGCTTCATCCAGCGCAGTTTCGTCGGTCGTGGTGCCGTACACAACGCCCTGGTTCAGATCGGTGGCGCGCAATCCCCAGGCCTTGCAGCAGAACATGATGTTGTGGCTGTCGTGCACCTTGGAGAGGTGATAGAACGAGCCGGGCTGCTTGGGAAAGGGGAGCGAATCGGTGCGGCCATTGTGCTCGATACGGATGTAGCCTTCTTCGATGTCGATGTTGGGCGTGCCGTATTCGCCCATGGTGCCCAGCTTCACCAGATGGCAGTCGGAGCCGAATTCGCGCAGCGCGAAGAGCAGGTTCAGCGTGCCCACCAGATTGTTTACCTGGGTGAAGGTGGCATGCTCGCGGTCGATCATGGAATAGGGCGCGGAGCGCTGCTCGGCGAAATGGATGACGGTGTCAGGCTCGAAGTCGCGGATATGGCCGGAGAGGAACGCGTAGTCGGTCATATCGCCGACAAACACGTCGATGACATTGCCGGTGAGGTCCTTCCAGGCTTGCAACCGGTCGCGCAGCGAGCGGATCGGGGTCAGCGTTTGGACGCCAAGATCGAAGTCCCATTGCCGGCGGACGAAACTATCGACAATTGCGACCTGGTGTCCCTTGCTGGATAAATACAATGCGGTTGCCCACCCGCAGTAACCGTCCCCTCCCAGCACTGCAATTCTCATGCATCCTCCTCAGGGCTCATACAGTGTAGCGAGGCTTTTGGAATGCTACTGCTGCCATCCCACCCCATCTCGCGCAACTGCGGCGCGAGCTGGGGACCCCAGCTTCGAGATTTCCGCACGGCAGGCGCAACACGTTGACAAGCCGCTGCCCCAACCCATTTCGCGCGAAGTTGCCGCGAAATCAGAGCTTTGACTCGTAGCGGCATGTTTGATGCAGCAAACGTACTACCGAAAAGACTATACCGGGTTTGCGGCACGATTGCAGAACGTATCCATCCCATGTCGCGCAAAAGCGGCGCAACGTGGGGGGCCCGTATGAAACCCAGAACCTGTGAAAACCACTTGCAACGCTCAGCCAGCGGCTGACCGTACAATGATAACGTAGAGTAGCGCTGCATTGATACCGGCTGGGTATTTTGGATCGCGGGAAGCTGCGTTTCCTCTTCAGGCGGCAACTGCGCGTCGGGAAGCGCAAGGTTCGTAGCTACGAACTTGCCGCCACTGCGAGCAATGATATTGAGCTTCTCGCGGCCGACCAACCGTTCCAGCCGGGGCAGAGCGAAATCGTTCGCCACCAGATAATATCGGTCCGCAGTGAGCCAAAGTTCCCGGAATTGCGGATCGTTGATGAAAACGTTGGGCGCGCCGGGCGCATACGAGCCATAAGAAAGATTCAGTACCCGCCCGTTCAACAGCAGCGCCGTGCGGTTGGTGTAGAAGAAAATCGAGGAAAAAGCATAGTAGTGGCGATCGACGATCAGCTTGCCCTCGGGCGCTCGCATGATCGCTTCGGCCAGCGGCTTGGATGACAGGTCAGGATCGAACTTCACCATCGCCAGCCGGGCAGCCTGGAAAAACACCATCATCATCAGTGCAGCGCTCAGGAACGCGCGCGTTCCGTTGGCGCGAAATGCGCCCAGCGCGCCAATGATAAACGCCACAGCCGCCAGCAGCAGTGGGATGCGCAAATAGGCAAACGACTGCAGCGTCAGGTCTTCCATGTGTCCGAGTGACAAAGTGTAGGCCGAGGGATGCATGGTTAGCGCGCTGAAGATGTCCCCCGGCGTGGGCACGTTCCGGACAGCAAGCAAGATTGCGATAGCGCCCGCCGCCATGCAGCAAGTCAGGACGGTCAGCAGCCGCGTGCCACGGCGAATCCAGGTGCTGCCCATCGCCATTGCCGAGCCCAGCAACAGCGCCAGCGCCGGATAGACCGGCATGGAGTAATACTCTTGCGTGGTCGAGAAAGTAAAGAAGACCAGGATGAAGCCGACCCAGCACAGTGCCAGCAAGCGCGTGCGACCGGCGCGGTCAATCGGGCGAAATGACAGCTTAGCGACCGCCGGGAAGTAAACGCTCCATGGGAACAGCCATATCAGGTGAAACAGCCAGAACCAGAGGCGCGGGACCGTGTTGTAGTCGCGCGGATAACGCAGGTTGAGGAAGCGCAGCAGTTGTTCGTTGATGAAGAAGAACCACAGGAAGCCGTGATACTCGCCGGGACCGCTGTGCAGCGACAGCGAGAAATATGGCGGATTGCGCAGCGTCGCCAGAATATGCCAGGGAGCGGCAATCGTCAGAATAATCATCAATCCGCTGAAGGGATGAAGCCGCTTCCAGGTTCGCGCTTGAAATAGCTGCTTGGTCAGGAACAGGTAGATAACCGCTGCGCCGACCGGAAAGACGACGCCGATCAGGCTCTTCAATAGCAAACCTGTCCCCAGGCTTGCGGCTAACAGGAACGCCCACAATCGCGGATGCGGTTCGGATTCGTCCGTCACGCGCAGCAGCGCCCACATCGCCAACGCAATGGTGAAGGTGAGTGCGACGTCGGGAATCACAATCCTTGTGAATAAGTACAGACCGGCGCAGGTCCCGATACACAGGCCCGCATAAAAGCCGGCTTTCTGGCCGAATGCCCAAATTCCCATGGCCGCCGTCAGCAGGCACAGTGCGATAGCGAACAGCGCGTAAGGAACGCGGGCAGCCCAATCGTGAATCCCGAAGATCTTGTACGAGACGGTCATCATCCAGTACTGCAGCGCGGGTTTTTCGAGGTAGGGGATGCCGTCCAAGCGAGGCGTCACCCAATCGCCGGTGGTGAGCATGGTGCGCGCAGCTTGGGCCAGCACCGCGTCGGAGTCGTCCTGCAGATAGGGCGGCGAGATGACGCCGGTGATGTAGATGGAACTGGCGATTACAAGCAGCAGGAGATAGATGGTCCAATTGCGATAACGCGGAGCAACCGGCTTGCTGACGGGCGCGGAAGCGAAACACTCTGGTTTTTCGTGCACAGCTTTTTCTTGCACGGTTAGGGAAGCGTCAATCTGCATGGCGATGGCCGGTTTGTATTCTCCTTGAATGATGGATCGGGCTTACATGGGCCGTGGAAGGGCTGCGACACGTTCGGCGTCTACGGGCAGGGCGTCGATAGGCTGACAAGCGTTCCACGCCGGCTCCTGTTCCGGGATCGTCTGGATGTTCCACCGCTTGATCCATAGAAAGAGAATCAGCAGACCCCAAAGGTGATATCCCAGGCTGTCCTGCCGTTTCATGTGGCGCTCAATGATGGATTGGATGCCTTCCCAACGGAAGATGCCGGTATCGTTGACTGCCTGCTCGGTGACCGTATCCAGCAGCAACGGCTTGAGCACGCCGCGGAACCAGTCGTGCGCCGGAATGTCGAATCCCACTTTCTTGCGCCCAAGAATGGCGGGCGGAAGCTTGCCGTTCATGAGCTGCTTGAGGAGATACTTCAGCGTCGAACCGTGCAGCTTGAAGTTGCTGGGCAGCGATGCCGCGAATTCGACAATGCGATGGTCCAGAAACGGCGGACGCACCTCGAGCGAGTGCGCCATGCTCATGCGATCGGCTTTATAGAGAATGTCGTCGGCCAAGTAGTATTCCTGATCGAACCGCATGTAGCGATTGACGCCCGAAATCGCCGGCATGTTGCGCAGGATCGCGGCCATCGGCCGTGGATCGGACGGAATCAGAAACTCGGCCTTTTCTTCCTCAGAAAACGTGCCATTCCAGAAGATATGCGATTCATCGGGCGGCAGGAGCGATCCGCGCAGGAAGCGTTTCAGTTTGTATTCGAAGCTGATCTTCTCGTCCGAAACCGGCCAGAAACGCAACGCGCCGATGGCAGCGCGGCGCAGCAGTGCCGGAGTTAGTCTCGCCCACTGGGCATAGCGACCGGCAAGATAAGTAAGATATCCGCCGAAGAGTTCGTCGGCGCCTTCGCCGCTCAACGCCACCGTCACGTCCTGCGAGCTCATCTTGGCCAGAAACCAAACCGGCAGGCAGCCCGCATCGGCGCCTGGCTCGTCCTGGTAGTAAACCAGCTCCTGGATCGCCTGCTGCAATTCGCTGTCGGTGCTGAGGTCGATCTCCGAATGGTCGGTGCCGTAATAGGCTGCGACCTCGTTGATGTACGCGGCCTCATCGAAGCTGCGGCCCTTGAAGGTGATGGAAAAAGTCTTCAGCGGTCGCGATGACAGCTCGGTTGCGTAGTGCAGGATGGTCGAGGAATCCAGCCCGCCGCTGGCCCACAGACCGACCGGAACATCCGCAACCAGATGTTCCTTCACCGATTCGCGGAGCAGAAAATCCAGTTGCTCCTTGGCGGAATCGAGCGTCCAGGGAGTTGACGGGCGAGCCGGCGTGCATCGCCAATAGCGCTGAACGTTCGTGACGCCACGGTGCCACGTCAGGAAGTGTCCGGGAGGAAGCTTCTCGATGCCTTCGATCAGCGTATGAGGCGAGGGAACATAGTTGACGCGCAGGTAGCAATTCAGGCCGTCAAGGCTTAAATTGCGATCGATGTCGGGGTGAAAGAGAATGCCTTTCAGCTCCGAGCTGAAATGAATGTTGCTGCCTTTGCGGGCGAAATACAGCGGCTTGATGCCGACGCGATCGCGCGCCAGCACCAGGCGCTTCTGCGACTCGCTCCAGATGGCCAGGGCAAACATGCCGCGCATGCGGCGAAAGCAGTCCGTGTCCCATTCCAGAAACGCGTGCAGCACGACTTCTGTGTCGCTATGGCTGGTGAAACGATGTCCCCGCTCTTCCAACTGGCTGCGCAGTTCGCGATGGTTATAGACTTCGCCGTTATAGACGAGCGTGAGATCGCCATCGTCGCTGTGCATCGGCTGCTCGCCGGAGATGAGGTCGATGATGGTGAGCCTGACGGCGCCCAGGGAGACGTCGTTAGTCTGGAAAACGCCCTGCTGGTCGGGTCCACGGTGAATCAGGCAGGAAGTTGCGCCCTCGATTAACCTGCGATCGACGGGCCGATTCTGGTGAGTAAAACCGACAATGCCACACACGCTGCTCTATATAATAAACACAATAGAAACATTGCGAAAGCGAGCGAGCCTGCTCTTGACCAAACTTGACACTGCTTATCTCACGCACATCTCCGCGCAATGAAACAGCGCCTGCTGACGTATCTCGTTTGCCCGCAGTGCGCTTCCGGTTTCAGCCTCGATAGTAGCCGCCAGGAGGGCGGCGAAATTCTGGAGGGCAGTCTGCTTTGTAGCGGATGCGCTGCCGGCTTCCCGATCATTCGAGGCATTCCGCGCTTTCTTCCACCGGAGCTTTCCGCCGCCAAGCGTGCGACCGCGGCGGCATTCGGCTATGAGTGGACGCACTACACCGAGCTGACTCCTGCCGATCGCGCAGAGTTCCTGGACTGGATCAAGCCGCTGGATGAATCGGCATTCGTCAATAAAGTTGTGCTGGATGCGGGATGCGGCAAGGGACGGCATCTGTTTCTGGCCGCAAAGTTCGGAGCTGCCGACGTTATCGGCGTTGACCTGTCGGACGCGGTGGAATCCGCTTATCAGAACACTCGCCATCTGCCCAACGCGCACGTGATCCAGGCGGACATCTATCACCTGCCGTTCGCCCAGCCGTTCGATTTGGCATACAGCATCGGAGTGCTGCACCACCTGCCCGATCCCAAACAGGGATTTCTCTCGGTGGTGAGCAAGCTGAAGAGCGGCGGGCGGGCTGCGATCTGGGTCTATGGCAAGGAGGGGAATCGCTGGATCGAATTGCTGGTCGATCCCGTGCGCATTCATGTGACGTCGCGGCTGCCGAAATTCCTGACGCAGACGATCTCGTTCCTCATCGCGTTGCCGCTCTATGCGGCGCTGAAGCTGGTCTACGCGCCGGCGAGTCGCAGTCCGCGACTGAAACGCGGCTTGCCCTATGCGGATTATCTCTGCGCCATCTCCGGCTACTCGTTCGCCGAGAATCTGTGGAACGTCTTCGACCACCTCGTCGCACCGACTGCGTTTTATGTTTCGCGCAAGGAAGTGGAAGATTGGTTTGCCGCGGCGAAGCTTGAACAGGTCGAGATCAGCTCGCGCAACAACAATAGCTGGCGTGGAACCGGCGTGAAGGCGTGAGCAAGAACGTCATGTACCATAACTGGTGAAGCTCGCGATGCACCGCCTTCATCTGAAAACCTATTTCCTGATTGCCGTGATGGTTGTTGCCGGTCCGCTGGGCAATCTGCTGCTTGCCAAGGGCATGAAGCAGTTCGGGACCGCCAGGTTCTGGCCGCTCTCGTCCCTCGCTGCGGTGTCGGTGCGGGTCTTCAGTTCACTGACGATCTGGGTGGGCATTTTCTGCCTGATCGCCTTTATCGTGGCCTACATGCTGGCGCTGTCGCTGGCGGACTACAGCTTTGTGCAGCCAGCAGCCGCGCTGGGCTATGTGGCGATTGCGCTGCTGGGCGTGTTCGTGCTGCACGAGTCGGTGTCGCCGCTGCACTGGGCTGGAATCGCCGTCATTTGCCTGGGCGTGTCGTTCGTTCGCGGTACCCATCCTCGCAGCACCGGGAACTCGCGGTGATACTGGAATACATTCTGTTCATTCTGATCATCGTCGTCGGCACCGGCGGCGAGTTGTGCCTGGGCCGGGCCATGAAGGAAACCGGCGAACTGGAGCGGCTGCACCCAGGCGACGCGATGAAGTTGTTATGGCGCGCGCTGCGGGTGAAGTGGATCTGGATCGGCGTTGTGATGATGGCAGTCGCATTCTTCTCTCTATTGCTGCTGCTGGCGTTTGAGGATGTCAGCTTCGTGGTTCCGGTAACGGCGTTAAGCTATCTGGTGGGCGCAGTCGGCGGAATTTTCTTTCTCGGCGAGCGGGTTTCGCGCCAGCGCTGGATCGGAATCGGGTTGGTGGGCATCGGAGTAACGTTGATGGTGATGGGCAGGTAATGAGCATCCGGCAAAAAGCGGCCGCCCGGTTGTCCCGCACCGGCTTTGACTATTCCCGAGCGCTGGTGTTTCGCGAGATCACGGCGATGGGTATGGACTCGTTGCGCGCCGACAAGATGCGGGCGGTGATGACCGCTCTCGGCATGGCGGTGGGAACGGCGGCATTGATCCTCGTAGTCACGGTTGCGCTGACGGGAAAACGTTATGTGATGGCGCAGATCGAGAACGTCGGAACCAACGTGATCTGGGCGGAATACTCCGGAGTATCGAGCGCCGCTTCCGGCGCCGGCGCGGCCGATTACCTCACCGTGGACGATATGCGCGCAGTCCAGCAGGAGGTGCCGGGCATCAAGGAAGCGTCGCCGGTGCTGAACCTCCATCAGCGGATGATCATCGGCCCCGGCAAGGAGCAGGAGACCCTGGTGCTGGGCGTCGATCCCGAGTACCAGCAGGTGCGGCGCATCATCGTGGGCGCGGGAAGATTCTTCGACCAGACCGATTCGCAGAACACCAACAAGGTCGCGCTGATCACGGAAAGCCTGGCGCGCAGCCGCTTCGGATCGCTCGACGCCGCGCTGGGGCAGGCCATCAGGATCCAGGAGGTGCCATTCGTCATCGTCGGCACCTTCCGCGAAAGCGTGGACACGCTGGGCCGCTCCGAGATCGAAGATGACACGGTACTGATCCCGTACACCGTGGCGCGCTCCATGACCGGCACGCCATGGGTGAACCAGATTTATTTCTCGATGGCGAACGCCGCCGGCATTCCGGAAGCGACGGACGAGATACATTCCGTGATCGCAGCGCGTCACCGGCCGGAGTCGGTTTACGATGTGAACAACCTGACGGACATCCTGAAGCTGGCCAACCGGACCGCAAATGCGTTTACGACGGTGCTGCTGCTGTTTGCCGCGGTGACGCTGGTGGCCGCGGGCATCGGGATCATGAACATCATGATGGCCACGGTGCACACGCGGATCCACGAGATCGGAGTGCGCAAAGCCGTGGGCGCGACCCGGCGCGAGATCCTGCTGCAATTTCTGTTCGAAGCCGTGCTGATCGCGCTGCTGGGCGGCTCGGTAGGAACGGCCGTGGGGGTCGGGATTCCGATTTCCATCGCGCTCTTCACCAATCATCATGTGCCGGTGTCGGTGCTTTCGGCGGTGATTGCGCTGGTGGTTTCGTGCGTGGTCGGAATCACGTTTGGGATTACCCCGGCCAACAACGCCGCGCGGCTGGACCCGGTGGAATGCCTGCGACATGAGTGATGACATATCCCCGACGAATGAAGCGGGTTGAGGCACTCCCAATTCCTGTCGATTCCGGCGACAAAAGCGCTCTGTGTCAGGCACGACGAAAGCTTGTGTCAGGGCACGACTTCAGTCGTGCCGATGGGGCCGCTAAATTGTTATCCCGAGCGGGCTTTAGCCCGCGAGGGAATGTCGTTTGAGCAATTCAGGGTCGCTGAAAACGCGACGATTTCGCGCAGCGAAAAGCAGGTCCCTCGACTACGCGTCCGCCCACCCGCAAAGGATGCGGGTGGAAAAGAATTGCGGACGCTCCGCTCGGGATGACAAAAATAATGGGAGCGACAACGGCACTGAACAGGAGTGGTGAAGCTGGGTCACCCTAGGCCAGCCACGTCACGCGTCACCCGCAGGCAGATCGCTCTTCTGCTGCTGATCACGATCGCCGCGGTGCTGGTCCACGGCTACCACCCCGCGGCCGAGGACGGCGAGCTCTACCTGCCCGGCATCAAGAAGGACCTGAACCCGTCGCTCTACCCGTTCAACGATCAGTTCTTCATGTCGCACGCGCACATGACGCTGTTCGACGAGGTGATTGCGGCGTCGGTGCGCATCTCGCATCTGCCCTTCGACTGGGTGATTTTCCTGTGGCACTTCGGCTGCATTTTTCTCTTCCTGCTGGGCTGCTGGCGGGTGGCGCGCATTTTGTTTCAAGACGACATTGCGGCGTGGGGAAGCGTGTGCCTCGTCGCCGCGCTGCTGACGATTCCCGTCGCCGGGACCGCGCTGTACATCATGGACCAGTATCTGACGCCGCGCGATCTCTCGACGGCAGGGATCATGCTGGTAATCGCGGAAGCCTTGGGCCGCCGGTGTTGGTGGGCAGGGATTGGGATCGCGATCATTGCGGTTATTCATCCGCTGATGGCGGCATTCGGAGTCGCGTTCCTGTTCTTTCTCTACATTGAGGAGCGGCGTTCCGCGCCGCGTAATGAATCAGCAGCGGTGGGGGCCATGCTGATTGCGCTGTTCCCGCTCTCGCTTCAGCCCGCGTCCGGCGTGTATCGCCGGCTGCTGCACACCAACGATTCCTATTTTCTGGTGGTGAACTGGCCGTGGTATGAATGGCTGGGGATTTTCCTTCCACTGGTGCTGTTGTGGTGGACGGCACGATATGGCCGCGGGCATCGGTTGCCGCAAGTGACGGCGATCAGCCGGGCACTGATTGCTTTCGAACTGGTGTTCTTTGCGGTGGCGTTGCTGCTATGCATCCCGCGGCTTACTGGCCTCGCGCTGCTGCAGCCGATGCGATGCCTGCACCTGGTGTTCATCCTGCTGTTTATTCTGCTCGGTGGAATTCTGGGGGAATCGATATTGAAAACGCACGTCTGGCGATGGATTGCCGTTTTCGCGCCGCTGTGCCTGCTGATGTTCTTGGTCCAGCGGCAACTGTTTGCGGCCAGCGAACATTTGCAATTGCCCGGCAGGGTGCCGAAGAACGTGTGGGTCGAGGCCTTCGATTGGGCGCGCCAGCACACGCCGCGCGATGCCGTCTTCGCACTCCCTCCCGATTACATGAACCTGCCGGGCGAAGATGAGCAGGGCTTTCGCGCGATTGCGGAACGCAGCACGCTGGCGGGCATCCACGACAATGGCGCGGTCAGCATGTTTCCGCAGCTTGCGAGCCAGTGGGAGACGCAGGTGGAGGCGCAGCGCGGCTGGAGAAATTTCCAATTGGCCGATTTTCAGCGGCTGCGAAGAGAGTTTGACGTGAACTGGGTGGTGCTGGAGCGGCGAGATGTGCCGGGACTGGATTGTCCGTATCAAAATGACGTGGTGATGGTTTGCCGGGTGGGGTAGTAGAGGCTGCTGAAAGAAGATTCCCCCGATGAAGACGGGAGCTGCGAAGCTGACGAACGAGCCCGGCGTTCGACGAATGGATGACCCGCCAACAGCCAAGCCTCGGCGCCGGCTCTATCGCCGAGTCCTTCCGAAAAGTCACGCCGGGCCGTGGAAGGTTCGCCGCCGCGATGGCGGCTAATCAGACTCAGCGCTGAGCAAGCTTCGCTATCATCCTGCAGATATCCTTTGCGGCCATCGAGGCGCGGTGAGTTTCGCCTGCGCCTATGCTGGTTCCCTTCCTGTCGTACACGACAAACTCATTCTGGTGTCCACTCCACGACGTCTGTCCCCAAGTCTTTAGAGTCCAATCCACAACATAGTCTGCCGCGTTCCGGTCCGTGGTTATAGTTACGGCCGGACACTCCTCGACCAGGTCCTTCACCTGTTCCGAATGCGCGGGACGAACTCCAACCTGAACGGCACCGGCGACGGCTGCGACTTCATAGTTGTCGTGATCGACGACGAAGATCAGCGGCTTAGGTTGCTGCGCAAGGCTCGCTGCGCAGCAGATTAGAAGCGTGACCAGGTTCTTCATTCGGGATTCCTCGCAGCCGCAATGACTGCTAATCAAAATCACCGCTGAACTGCGTTGCTCTTAGCGGTCGCCTTCAGCGCAGCTTCCGCCATGTCCTGCTGTTTGCGCTCGACACCTCCGTCCCAATCAACCGCAACTTGTTTGAAATAGGACCACAGGCGTATGGGCAAATTGCTCGCGCCGGCGCCCAGGCCCAGAGAGTATTCCCAGACCTGACCGCTGCTCGTATCCAAGAGCAGAACAGTGTGCTTTTGAGCTGTGGTCTCCATCGGGCAGTCGGGGTTCACGCATCCCGGAATAGTTACCTCCAGCAGTTGGTATCTCCCGGGTGAGGATTTAGCCTGCGGGGCTTGCGCGAAGGCAGCTGCGCAGCAGATTAGAAGGGTTATCGCGTACTTCATCGGGGGATTCCTCCGGCGACCTGGTCGTAGGCGCTGCGCTGATTATGCGTGGCTCCCAGCTGTGCGGCTTCCATGAAATCGGCGTCGCCCTCCGGAAACTTGCTGCTTTTGCCCGTTCCTGCATGGAATAATTCACCCTATCGCAAAATCAAAAGCAGGCCTTTCTTCGGCCTGAAGGCCTCCTCGGAATGACAAATTTTGATGGGCTTGGACGCTGGCCTAAAGGCCAGCTCTACCCGAACAATATGTATGTGAGTGACGATCGTTCCAGTGGCCTCTAAGGGCCGGTAGTCAGATGGACCCAAATTACGATTGCAGCCGCGTGGTCGAGATTGAAGACGAGCCGCGGCACCATCTCGTCTTCGGCAACGAATTCGTGCGCGGGCTGGCCGTGGAGATCGGGCCGCATGAGCGATCGCTGTGCCATCGCCATCCGCATGATTATCTGCTGTACGTCGCCAGCGGCGCGGAGATCATCAGCTCCGCACGTGAGGAAGAGCCAAAGCAGCTGAGCTACGCCGACGGCGAATGCGAGCTGAACTCTGCGGGCCTGGTGCATGTCGTCGAGAACCTGGGCGACACACCATTCCGGAATATTGTGGTGGAGCTGTCGCCTCGTGCCGGTGAGTTAAGGCGTGGGGCGGCTCCGCATGGCGCCGAACCCGGCGATGCGAGTGTCACGCGAGTCTTCGATGATGACCGGGCCGCCGTGTTCAGCATCGAGATTGAACCCGGCGCAGAGATTGAAATCTCCGGGCCGGCAGTGGTGGCAACTCCGTTCGGAAACAAGTTGACCCCGGCCGCTCTTGTTGACGTCGAAATCACGCCGCATCCGGTTTGCGACTTCGCCTGGGTCGCTCCGCAACGCGGTACGGTCCTGTGGGGCTGCTGGAAGCAGGCTGAACGCGTGATCGTGTTTCAGCCTGGGCGGACGGAGGAAGCGGGACTGGCCGTTCCTAAAGTGCATGAGCCGTTGCGGAGCTCGCACGCCCATGCCGAGCCGGAAGACGTGTGAGAAGGGCAACCTGATCGCGGAGGTTGCGAGGCCGACAAGGGAACTGCAGGGTTTTCCTTGGTCAAGAATTTCGCGCAGCGCACGAAAAGCAGGTCCCTCGACTACGCGTCCGCCCGGCTCAACAACGAGCCGGAGAAAGCAGGCGGACGCTCCGCTCGGGATGACAAACAAAAATCAGGAGCGGTATCGGCACGACTGAAGGTCGTGCCCTGACACACAGCTAGTCTAGCGACGGTCTGGCGAGGGAGGCGATGTCGTAACGCACTTTTCTAGCGAATGTCATGTGAACGGGCTACATCATGATGTTGCAGTGGTGCAATCGCCGTTTGGGTACTGATCTAATTCCGTGAATTAGATCAGTACCGCCGTTTGACCTCTCCCGCCCAAACACGCTAGACTTCTATAGTTTGCCTGTACTACCAGCTCCCGTCAGGGACGCCCGCAGCCGGGTTTTGCGTGTTGGAAGCCGGGCCACTCGGTCTGGTGAAGATTTTCTTCCTGGCTGGGGAAAGTGCAAGCGCACAATTGAGTTTGAAGAAGCAGGTCCCTCGGCTCGCGCCGCCAAAATCGGGCAGCGCTTCGCTCGGGATGACACGGTTGTAGAGGCGTAGGTTTAACTGTCGGAGGCATTGCCATGTACGCGGTGATCCGCGCCGGGGGAAAGCAGTATCGCGTCGCACCCGGAGACGTAATCGAGATTGAGAAGCTGCCGCAGGCCGGCGGCGAGAACGTGCAGTTCGACGAGGTGCTGGCGGTTTCCGGCTCCGAGGGCGAGCTGAGCAAGCCGTCGCAGGCGTTCGTTACCGGACAGGTGGTGGAGCACGGCCGCGGCGACAAGATACTGGTCTTCCACTTCAAGCGCAAGAAGCAGTACAAGAAGCTGAATGGACATCGCCAGCCTTACACCGCGGTGAAGATCACCGGCATCAACGTCGATGGCAATGACCTGACGGCGTAACGCATGAAAAGTCCGTCATGTGCCGCCGGCTAAAGCCGGCTCGGCAGGAAAGTGAACGGCTGATCGGCACGACTGAAGTCGTGCCCTGACACAAAGCCTTCGGAAGTAGACTTTTTCAGTGGCCGTGAAGTCGTGCGCTGACAGAAGGCTCTGCGGTTCGGAATTTTGAGGAAATTGCAATGGCACACAAGAAAGGTTTAGGCAGTTCGCGAAATGGCCGCGATTCGAACGCGCAGCGGCTGGGCGTGAAATCGTTCGGCGGTCAGCTCATTCCCGGCGGCTCCATCATCGTGCGCCAGCGCGGCACCCGCATCAAGCCGGGCGTCAACGTCGGCCGCGGCAAAGACGATACTCTATTCGCCAAAGTTACGGGCGTGGTCGAATTCAAAGATCGCGGCACGATGGGCAAATTTGTGTCGGTGATTCCGCAGGAGCCGGCGGCAACCAGTTAGCCGCCGCACCGCGCTTCACGCTGCTGATGCCCCGTCTTGCACAGCCGCCCACAGCTTTTCGAACGAAATCTCTTCCGGCTTCGCCGCTGAATCCTATTCGTCATTGACCGCGCTTCTCCCTCGATGTCTAAATTGATGGAGCGCGATGGCCACCACCGACTACAGTCTCGAGCGCGGGCTCCCCGTCAGCCTTGACGCTGAGCGCTCGATCCTGGGCGCAATTCTTCTCGACAACTCACTGTACGATCAGGCTGCTGAGCACATCGGCCCCGACCACTTCTCGCTCGACGCGCACCGCCGCATTTACTCGCGCATGCGCGATCTGCAGGAGACCGGCCGTCCGGTGGACATGATCACGCTGATGGAAGAGCTCGATCGCCACAAGGAAGTTGAGGCCATCGGCGGGCTGGCGTACCTTTCGTCGCTCATCGATGGCGTGCCGGAGCGGCCATCGATCGAGCACTACGTCCGCATCGTCAAGAATAAGGCGATGCTGCGCGGGCTGATCAACATTGCCCAGAGGGCGATCTCCCAAGCCATCGAGCACTCGGATGAAGCCGAAGACATAGTCAACCAGGCCGAGCAGGCCATCTTCGACCTCGCGGAGAACCGCATCGAGCAGGGATTCATGAACATCCCTGGCATCATCCAGAATTCGTTCGGCTCGCTCGAGGAACTGTACGCACGCGGCCAGGAGATCACCGGCCTGGCTACGCACTACACACTGCTGGACAAGCTGACCAGCGGTCTTCAGCCTTCGGACCTGATCGTCATCGCCGCGCGGCCCTCGGTGGGCAAGACGGCATTTGCCATGAACATCGCCGAAAATGCGGCCGTGCTGGACGGCAAGGTTGTCGGCGTCTTCTCGCTGGAAATGTCGCGTGAGGCGCTGCTGATGCGCATGATGGCGTCGCGCGCTCAGGTGGATTCGAAGAACCTGCGCCAGGGCTTCCTGACGAAAGACGACATGCGCAAACTCACTCGCGCGGTGGAGCAGCTCATGCAGACCAAGCTCTACATCGACGACACGCCGGGAATTTCCGTCAGCGAAATGCGGGCCAAGGCGCGACGGCTGAAACGCCAGGAAGGACTCGACCTGCTCATCGTCGACTATCTACAGCTCATGTCGGCGGTGCCGATCGGCGGCAAGCGCTTTGAAAACCGCACGCAGGAAGTCTCGGCGATTTCGCGCGGGTTGAAGGCGCTGGCAAAAGAGCTGCGCGTTCCGGTGGTCGCGCTGTCACAGCTCAGCCGCGCTCCGGAAAGCCGCGGAGGCGATCATCGCCCGCAATTGTCGGACCTTCGCGAGTCCGGCTCAATTGAGCAGGATGCCGACGTTGTTGCCTTCATCTTTCGCGAGGAGATGTACAAGAAGGACGATCCCGACCTTGACGGCATGGCCGAAATCATCGTCGCCAAACAACGCAACGGTCCTACCGACACGCTCAGGATGGCATTCGTCAAACGCTATACGCGATTCGAGAACCTGGCAGCCGAAAACGACTACCAATAGCCGGCCGGCGCAGTTGACCGCACGTCTCATTTTTCCCGTATGATCTAGTCTCACCCGGATGCGAAGCCGCAAAAACCAGTTGTGGGTCGTCGTCGCGCTGGTGGTGATTGTCGGCGGAATCGTGACTGCGGTTCTGCTGCGCCGCCGCGCTGCTCCCGATGCGGTGCGGCTGTTGCCTGAATCCGACGCTGTCCTCTACATCAATTTTGAACCCATCCGGCTGCTCACCGGCCTCGGCAAGAACCCTCCCAAAGAGCGAGATCCGCAATATGAGGATTTCGTCCGGCAGACCGGTTTTGAATTCGAGCGCGATCTGGAGCGCGCCGCTTTCGCCATCCACTACGGTGCAACCACCAGCAAAAGCCAGCCCGGAGAGACTCGCTATAGCGAGATTCTTCAGGGACACTTCGACAGCGCGCGCGTCAGCGCTTACCTAGGCAAAATCTCGGCGAAGGTCGAGCGCTACAGCGACTACGACATCTACGTGGTTCCGGTGGAAAACCGCACGGTGCGGGTAGCACTGCTGGGAGTTGATACCGCGGCCGTTTCCAACGTCGATGATCCACTGGTGATCCAGGGCATGATCGACCGCTACAAGCGCGCGGCGCTGCCCTTCACCGGGCCGCCGCTGGTCAGCGAATACTACCGGCGGGTGCCACTAGGCAGCGTAGTCTGGACCATCGCCCGGCCGCCGAGAGCGAGCGCTGACGATACTAGTAGCGAGCTCCCGCTGCCCAGCGGCTGGAGCGCCTTGCTTCCGCGCGATTCCATCGTTATAGCGTCAGCGCGTCCATTGAATGAGGTCCGCCTGCGGGCCGACGTCATCACGACCAGCGATGCGGCCGCGCAGAAGTTCACTGAACAGGTGAATGCCTATCTTGCGCTGTTTAAGTCGCTGGAGATTTCCATGGATGCCGGCGGTCCTGATAAGGACGTGAAGGCGGCCTTCGACAGCCTGCAGATCCGCCAGGAGAGGAACGAAGCCGTGCTGACCGGGACGATTCCTTACGGCTTCTTCAAGAAGGTGCTCAGCGAACCGCCGGCGGAGCTGGGAGCTCAATCTCCAGGTCTGCCAAAAGCGGAAGCGCCGGCGACGCCGAAACCGAAAAAGCCATCGCACAAAGCGAAGGCTCGACCGAGCCGGTGAAAAGCATGGCAGGTAAGGCGGAAAGGTCTGGTTGGCACGCCGTTGCCACGGTGGCGTACGTTACAGCATTTTCGCAGTGCCTGTAGACGGGTGGAGTACGCCTTCAGGCGTACATGAAAAGGAAAGTGCGAACAAAGCCGGCTTCAGCCGCTGGGTAATCCGTTCGCGGCGTTCACCTCAGCGGCTGAAGCCGATTTCTGGGTGGTGCGCTTTTACGCACGCCTGAAGGCGTGCTCCACCCAACGGCGTCTATAGCAACTCTGAAAACGCTTCAATAGCTCCGAACGCGATCCAACAAAGTTCCGCGAGAATTGATCAGGCTGACGTCAAGCGCGGGCACTCCGATGGCGTGGGTCGAGCAACTGAGGCAAGGATCGTAAGCGCGAACCAGGGCGGAGACGCGGTTCAGCATTCCTTCTTCCAGCTTGTCACCGTGAATGAAGTGCTCGCTCACCTGCCGCACGCCATCGCTGATGGCGCGATTGTTGTGTCCGGTGGCGACGATCAGGTTCGCCCACGTGATCGCTCCGTCTTCATCGACCTTGTAGTGGTGGATGAGCGTGCCGCGGGGCGCCTCAATCATCCCAACGCCTTCCAGCGCGTTCACGCCGGCCTCCGCGCGGACGCGGGCGTCGAGGATGTCCGACTCGTGCAACAGCACCTGCATGGCTTCCAGCGCGTACAGGATTTCGATCAGCCGCGCATAGTGATACAGGAATGAGCTGTGCGCCATCCGGCCAAAGCGCTGCCGGAAGTCTTTGAGCTCCGCATCGGCCCGCGGCGTGCCCATGGCTTCGGCGACGTTGATGCGGGCGAGCGGTCCCACACGATATATCCCCGCCGGCCAGCCTTGTGGCCGGTAGAACGGGGCTTTCTGGTAGGAGTCGCTCAGTGCGGCCTCGCCGATGAACTGGGCATACTGTTCGGCAGCGATGCCATCGTGAACCACGCTGCCATCCGGAGCGCGGAGACGCAGTTCGCCGTCGTAGAGCTGAATGTTGCCGGTGCCATCGACCATCCCGGCGTACATCGTTGGCGCGGAGCCGAAGTTGGCGATCTCCTCTTCGAAGGAGCCAAGCGCGTCCTGGAACAGCCGCAGGGTCTTCTCCGTTGTCGCCATCGCCTGCGGCGCCGCAGCTAACAACTTGTCGCGCGCCGACGCTGACATCGGCGACCTCACGTCCACCGGGAACGATCCAGGAAGGATGCACGCGTTCCCCGGCGAGGGTTTCGATGACCTGCTGCCCGAATTTTCGCAGCTCGATGCCGGCTCGCGCCAGCTCGGGATTGGCTTCGATGAGACCTGCGACATTTCGCTTGGCCGGATCGGAATCCATACCCAGAAGGAAGTCGGGCGCGGAAAGATAAAAGAAGCTGAGGGCATGCGATTGCACCACCTGCCCGCAATGGATGATCTCGCGCAGCAGTTGCGCTGGGCGCGGGATGCGCACGGCCATGATGGCCTCGCACGCCTTCACCGATGCCAGTTGATGGCTGATGGGGCAGATGCCGCAGATGCGCGAGGTGATCCCCGGCATTTCGTAAAACGGCCGGCCCTCGGTAAATTTCTCGAATCCGCGGAGCTGCGTCACCTGGAATTTCGTGTCGGTCACTTTGCCGGCATCATCGAGCTGAATCGTAATCTTGGCGTGGCCTTCGATGCGGGTTACCGGCTCAATTGTGATGCGCTTCATGTTCCTTCCTGTGGAACACAGGTCCTTCGACTGCGCTCCTTAGAATTCACCACGGAGAGCACGGAGCTTTGAAATTAAAACCTCCGTGTTCCGATCCTCAGAATCCTCAGAATCCTCCGTGTCCTCCGTGCCTCCGTGGTGAAATTTAGTGCCCGTTGTGGTATGCAGTCCCTTGTCACCCGAACTTGATCTTCTGGTTTACCTCAGGCTTGCTGCCGTCCAGCAACCCGTTCAGAACCGCAGCGATAATCTTGCTCTGCGGCGGGCATCCGGGCAGGCACAAATCGACCTTCACAAAGTCCTGCGCCGGACGAGCCAGCTTTGAGAGTTGCGGCAATCCCTCGCGCGGGATGCAGGGTCCTGCATCGGCGCCTTCCACATAAATCCGCTGCAGCAGTTTCTTGACCGGAACGACATTACGCAGCGCGGCGACGTTTCCGGTAACCGCACAATCGCCCAGTGAGACCAATATTCTGGAACGCGCCCTGATTTGCTGCAGATGCTCAACATCCTCCTGCGTGCTGACGGCGCCCTCCAGCAGCGTGACATCAACGTCTTCGGGAAACTCCTGCGCGTCCACCAGCGGCCCATAAACGATGTCCACCTTGCGCACGATAGGCATCAGCGCGCCGTCGAGATCCAGCAGCGACATGTGGCAGCCGGAGCAACCGTCCAGCCAGACAGTAGCCAGCTTCAACTTCTTCATGCCTGCGCTCCCTTTCTGTGCCGGGCCAGCCTGGGGATAGCTGCCGCTGAGCGGGTCATCTCCTCGACCCCTTTCGCTTTTTCCGCCAGTGCGCCGGTAGGACACGCCTTCACGCATTTACCGCAATCGGTACAGGTGCTTGCGTCGCCCCATTTCCCGTTCAACTCAGCGACAATGCGGGCATGAATGCCGCGGCCTGCGATATCCCACACATTTGCGCCTTCGATTTCGGCGCAGGTACGCACGCAACGCGTGCATAAAATGCAGCGGTTGTGGTCGAGCACGAAGCGAGCATGGGATGCGTCCAGCGGCAGGCGCGGGAAGTTGTAGGCGAAACGCACACTGGTGACGCCCATCGAGTACGCCATCTCCTGCAACTCACAATGCCCGTTGGCGACGCACACTGCGCAAACATGGTTGCGCTCCACCAGCAGCAACTCGACGGTCATCCGCCGATAGCGCGCCAGCCGTGCCGAGTTAGTGATTACCGACGTGCCGTCCTGTACCGGGGTGGTGCAGGCGGGGAACAGGCGATCGACACCGGAGATTTCCACCATGCACAAACGGCACGCGCCGACGGGCGTGAGGCCCTCCAGGAAACAAAGCGTCGGAATGGACTTCCCGTTGGCCCGCGCAACCTCCAGGATCGTCTGCCCCTCGGCGGCCTTCACCAGCTCGCCATCGATACGCAGCGAGATTTTCTTCTGCGGCAAGATGAGACTCCTGTTTGCTTCCGAAGGGGCACATCTTCAGGTGTGCCGGCGGCAGCGCTCAGTTTCGTCCTTCGTGAGCGGGCATCAGCCCGCTCGCGAAGGACATTGCGAATCAGCTTTCGTTTCGGCGCAGCTAAAGCTGCGCCCCTTCAAAACACTTCTCCTACCTCGCCACCGGCACCCTTGCGTCGCAACGCAAACATCGGCAGCATTCTTCATGCGCTTGCTCAGCCGACAAGCCGAGTATGATCTCCTCGTACGAGTTCACACGCTCCTTAGCGGGCAGCAGGCGCGAAGAATGACGCCGGCTCTCGCTCGGCTCTTTCGGCGGCATCC
Organism: uncultured Acidobacteriaceae bacterium; assembly: GCA_963821995.1. Taxonomy (GTDB): domain Bacteria; phylum Acidobacteriota; class Terriglobia; order Terriglobales; family Acidobacteriaceae; genus Bog-257. The sequence continues at coordinate 112,566 of CAWGFZ010000003.1, forward strand.
GGTCGTACGTCATCGGCCGGAAGAGCATCTCCCAACGTTTGCTGTCCATTAACTGCTCATCGATGGCCTGCGCAGCCTGCTTGCCGTAAGCCATCGCGCCCGAGACGTTCGACGCTCCGGTTACCAAATCCCCACCCGCGAAGAAGCGCGGCCGGCTGGTTTCAAGCTTGAAACGGTTCACCTCGACGTTGCCGCTCTGGTTGATCTGCAGGCCCAAAGCTCTGGCAAAATCCGGATCGACCGTTTCGCCGACGGCCAGGATCACCGAGTCGCAGTCAAAGCGCTGCACCTCGTCGGTGAGGACCGGTTTGCGACGGCCCGACCGGTCGTATTCGCCCAGGCGGGTCTTCACCACTTCCAAGGCTCGGACCTTCCCTGCGGCATCGCCGATAATCCGGTGCGGCGCTGACAAAAACACGATCTTCGCTCCTTCGTCTTCGGCGGCCGCAGTTTCTTCTTCAATCGCGGGCATGTCTTTCCGCTCGCGGCGATAAACCACGGTCACGCGCGCGCCCATGCGCAACGCGGTCCGCGCCGAATCGATGGCCGCATTGCCTCCGCCGATTACCACCACCTTGTCGCCCAGCCCTACGCGCTCGCCTTTGGCGATAGACTCGAGGAGCGGGAGCGCGGGAAATACGCCTGCCAGTTCCGCACCGGGCAGCGATAGCACGGACTCTCTCCAGGTTCCAGCCGCCAGAAAAACCGCGTCGAATTGCTCACCCAGGTCGCTGGGCGATAGATCGCCTCCCACTCGCGTGTTCAGGACAAAGTGCACGCCGAGCCGCTCGATCAGGTCCAGCTCTCGCCGCAACACCGGCTTCGGCAGGCGGTACTCGGGCAAAGCGAAGCGCATCATTCCACCGGGCTCGGGCAGGGGATCGAAAACCGTCACATGGTGCCCAAACAGCGCCAGATAGAAGGCCGCCGTTAAACCTGCCGGGCCGGCGCCGGCCACCGCGACCTTGCGTCCCGTCGGCTCCAGCTTGCGCGCCAGCACGCGCCGGACGGCATCTTCAAAGTGGTCGCCGAGCAGAATGTAGTCGGCGATAAAGCGATGTACCTCGCGCATGTTGACCGCGTCGTCCACGGTCTGGCGGCGGCAGCGATGGTCGCAAGGATGCTGGCATACCCGGCCCGTCGAGCAGGGCAGCGGGTTGTCCATGATGATGGACTCAAACGCCTCCTCCAGTTGTCCCTCCTTGTAGAGCTGCAGGAAGCGCGGGATATTCATGTGCAGCGGACAACTGTTTTCGCACGGCGCCAGCGCCAGTTCAGTGCACACGCCCGCAACACAACGGTGGGAGACGATGTGGTCCTCGAACTCCTGCCGGAAATGCCGCATGGTCGTCAGCACCGGATTGGGCGCGGTCTGGCCCAGCCCACAGAGCGAGCAGTCGCGAATATAACGGCTCAGCTCGTCCAGTCGCTCGATATGCTCCATGCGGCCCGCCCCTTCGGTGATCCGGTTCAGGATCCGCAAGCACTTGTTCAATCCGACGCGGCATGGAATGCACTTGCCGCACGACTCGGAATTGGTGAACTCGACGAAATAGCGGGCGACGTCGACCATGCAGTTGTCTTCGTCCATTACCACCATGCCGCCCGAGCCCATGATGGATCCCAACCGCCCCAGGCTCTCGTAATCCACTGGCGTATCGAACATCTCGCTGGGAATGCAGCCGCCCGATGGTCCGCCGGTTTGCAACGCCTTCACGTTGTGCCCATCTAATCCGCCGCCACCGATGTCATAGATGAAGGTCTTGATGGGCGTACCCATGGGCATCTCGACCAGGCCGCTGTTGTGCACCTTGCCGACCAGAGAGAACACCTTGGTACCGGTACTCTTCTCGCTGCCGGTTTCAGCGAACCAAGCTGCTCCCCTGGTTATGATCGGCGCAATGTTGTACCAAGTCTCGACGTTGTTGATGTTGCTGGGCTTGTCCCACAGACCGCGCTGCGCGGGAAACGGCGGGCGCGGCCGAGGCCGTCCTGCTTCACCTTCCAGCGAGACGATGAGCGCGGTTTCTTCACCGCAGACGAATGCTCCCGCGCCTTCGACGAGCTCTATATCGAAGCTGAATCCGCGGCCGAGAATATTGTTTCCCAGCAATCCATAGTCGCGCGCCTGCTCAATGGCCCGGTTCAGCCGGCGCACCGCCAGCGGATATTCGGCGCGAACGTAGATGATTCCTTGTGTGGCGCCCATCGCGAATGCGCCGATGCTCATGCCCTCGAGCAGGGCATGCGGATCGCTTTCGATCTCATTGCGGTTCATGTACGCGCCGGGATCGCCTTCGTCCGCGTTGCAGATGATGAATTTCTGGTCGGCAACCGCTTTGCGCAGGAATTCCCATTTGTTGCCGGTCAGGAATCCAGCGCCGCCACGTCCCCGCAGCTTCGACGCCTTAATCTGCTCGATCACCGCGTCCGGCTTGTCATCGATGAGCGCCTTGTAGAGCGCCTGATATCCGCCGACCGCGATGTACTCCTCGATATCATCGGGGTTGATCAGCCCGCAGTTGCGCAGCACGATCTTCTTCTGCCCTTTGAAGAACGGCATTTCATGCCAGGGCGGCACCTCGGGATAGCCGTGGCCGTAGCGGACGCTTCCGGTCACGGGTCCCACTCCTCGACTTTGCAATACACCAGCTCGGGACTGACTCTTCCGGCGGCGATGTCGTGAACAATCTGCCTGGCATGGTTAGCTTGCACCCGGCGCAGGATCAGCATCGGGCTGCCGGGAATGTGCACATTCACCAGCGGCTCCTCGCAGCATGCTCCAAAGCAGCCGACGGTGGTCAGATACAGACTGGTGCCGCTGTTCTCAATTGCCTCAAAGAAAAGCGTGGTAGAGCGCCTCGGCTCCATTGCCGCGGCCACACGTGCCCATTCCGACCGCGACGCGAGGCATGTCCGGAGCAACTTCGCCATCCCATACTCGCGTACGCTGTTAAAGACCCCAATGTCCTCGATGCGTGGCATTATTCAGTCTCATGCTCCAGCGAGCGGACTTCTCTCTGCGGACTGCGTTCGTTTACGTGCCCGCAGATGCGATGATCAATTTCGACCAGCGGGAGCCAGCGCGCACTGGCCGAAACAGGCCACCGTGCGCACCGTAAATTTCTTGTCGGCGGTGGTCAGCGTCAGCTTGTCGGCTTCGCCGGAGCCTTCTTCCTCGTCGATTCCCAGACCCAGCTCAAGCCGCAGGCTCTCCAGCAGGGCTCGCGAGTTACGGGTGTGGCAGGCGGTGCCGCGACAGATGCAGATCGGTGTTCTCACCTGTCGGCTGCAGATTGAACAGCGCATAAAAGGTGGCCACGCTAAACAACCGCGATAGCGGAAGGTCGAGCCTTTCGGCAATATATCGCAGTGTCTCCGCGGAAAGGTACTTGTAGGGATTGTGCTCCTGCACGGCTTCCAGAATGCCGAGCAACTCTCCGGGCCGGCTGCTCTTTTGGGCGATGACCCCGTCAATGAAGGCTCGCTCGACGCTGTCGATAGCCACTTCGGCAGATGCCATTCTCTGCCTTCCTTTCGCGAATAAGAAAAGCGCGCGGACTTGCAGCGCCTTCTCCGCCTTATAACAGTGGCAAACAAGGTTCTGCCGCGAGGGGCTCGGCAGTCCTGCGCTAGCGTCAGGATTTCACTCAGAGCAGCTGGAAAGAGCGCTGCGTATTACGTCACGGAGTGCGTTCGACTGAAGATGGGAAAACGTCGAAGTGGGAAAAGCTGAAGGCGCCGTCTAAGTGCGCGCCCTCAACAAAGATTCTTTCATTTTGTTCAGCAGAGAACGGCTGACCGGCGCACTTTTGAGACCCAGGGTGCTGTGAGCTCCTGGAACATTTCGTGTTGCCGTTTGGTAAGCTTCGTCGGCCGTGTCGACTTTGACTTCCACGAACAGGCCGCTGCGTCCACGGCCATTCAAATACGGGAACGCCTTTGTCCCTGAGCTTGAAATTTGCGCCAGTCTGCGTGCCTTCCGGATCTCTCAGTGCCTGTCTTGGCTTTCCAGCGCTTAGACTTGATCTCTTGCTCCCAACGCCGCCTGGAATCGAGACTCGGCACGACGCACATAGGTCCTTGCCCTCGCGCTCAAAGAACGAATGCTCCTTCACGTGCAGGACGACGTAGAGATCGCCCGGAGGGGCCGCCTCAGGTAACCGCTTCTCCTCCTTCGTTCGAATACAGGATGCGCGCGCCTTCGTCGATCCCCGCCGGCACTTTCACCGTGACTGTCCGCTCGCGCACCACGCGAGCTCTTACTGTGACACCTATTGCAGGGATCGACGATCAGCTTGCCCAGCCGCCCCAAGCCCTGCAGGCGCGCGTAATCGAGAAAAATCCTTGCTGATAGCGCATCTGCCCGCGGCCGCCGCATGTGGTGCAGTTGATCGGCGATAGGGTGAGCGACGCCGGTGCCCTTGCACTGTCCGCATTCTTCATGGCGGCGCACCTGCACTTGCTTGGTGACACCCCCCCTCGCCTCCGCGAATTCCAGCGTGAGGTCTTCGCGGGGACACGCCTGGACGCTGCGCCCCGAAGCGGCGCCGGCCGCCGCCCTGTCCGAACATATCGCCAAAAGGCTGAAAAGGTCGCCAAAGATGTCCTGGAAATCGTTAAACACGCTGGCATCGAAGCTGCCGTACCCTGGGCTCTACAGGGCCCGGGTTCGGCGGCTTCGATGCCAGCGTGTTTAACGATTTCCAGGACATCTTTGGCGACCTTTTCGGCTTTGGCGATATGTTCGGACAGGGCGGCGGCCGGCGCCGCTCGCGGGCGCAGCGTGGGGCCGATTGCGCGAAGACCTCACGCTGGAATTCGCGGAGGCGGTTTTTGGTGTCACCAAGCAAGTGCAGGTGCGCCGCCATGAAGAATGCGAGCAGTGCAAGGGCACCGGCGTCGCTCCCGGTAAGTCGCCGATCAACTGCACCACATGCGGCGGCCGCGGGCAGATGCGCTATCAGCAAGGATTTTTCTCGATTACGCGCGCCTGCAGCACTTGCGGCGGCTCGGGCAAGCTGATCGTCGATCCCTGCAATCAGTGTCGCGGTCAAGCTCGCGTGGTGCGCGAGCGGACAGTCACGGTGAAAGTGCCGGCGGGAGTCGACGAAGGCGCGCGCATCCTGTATTCGAACGAAGGAGAAGCGGGTACCTACGGCGGCCCTCCGGGCGATCTCTACGTCGTCCTGCATGTGAAGGAGCATTCGTTCTTTCAGCGCGAGGGCAAGGACCTATACTGCGTCGTGCCGATCTCGATTTCCCAGGCGGCCTTGGGAGCGGAGATCCGGGTACCGACGCTGGAGGGCCAACAGGCACTGAGAGTTCCGGAAGGCACGCAAACTGGCGCAAATTTCAAGCTGAGGAACAAAGGCGTGCCCGTATTGAATGGCCGTGGACGCGGCGACCTGTTCGTGGAAGTCAAAGTCGACACGCCGACGAAGCTTACCAAACGGCAACGCGAACTGTTCCAGGAGCTGCACAGCACCCTGGCTGTCGAAAACGCGCCGGTCAGCCGTTCTCTGCTGAACAAAATGAAAGAAATCTTTGGTGAGGGCGCGCGCTAAGACGGCGCCTTCAGCTTTTCCCACTTCGACGTTTTCCCATCTTTAGTACAAACGCACTCCGTGACGTGATGCGCGGCACTGCTTTCCCGCTGCTCTAAGTGAAATCCTGACGCTAGCGCAGGACTGCCAGCCCCTCGCGGCAGAACCTTATCTGCCGCTGTTATTAGGCGGAGAAGGCGCTGCAAGTCCGCGCGCTTGTCTCTATTCGCGAAAGGAAGGCAGAGAATGGCATCTGCCCAAGTGGCTATCGACAGCGTCGAGCGAGCCTTCATTGACGGGGTCATCGCCCAAAAGAGCGGCCGGCCCGGAGAGTTGCTCGGCATTCTGGAAGCCGTGCAGGAGCACAATCCCTACAAGTACCTTTCCGCGGAGACACTGCGATATATTGCCGAAAGGCTCGACCTTCCGCTATCGCGGTTGTTTAGCGTGGCCACCTTTTATGCGCTGTTCAATCTGCAGCGACAGGGTGAGAACACGATCTGCATCTGTCGCGGCACCGCCTGCCACACCCGTAACTCGCGAGCCCTGCTGGAGAGCCTGCGGCTTGAGCTGGGTCTGGGAATCGACGAGGAAGAAGGCTCCGGCGAAGCCGACAAGCTGACGCTCACCACCGCCGACAAGAAATTTACGGTGCGCACGGTGGCCTGTTTCGGCCAGTGCGCGCTGGCTCCCGTAGTCGAAATCAATCATCGCATCTGCGGGCACGTAAACGAACGCAGTCTGCAGAGAGAAGTCCGCTCGCTGGAGCATGAGACTGAATAATGCCACGCATCGAGGACATTGGGGTCTTTAACAGCGTACGCGAGTATGGGATGGCGAAGTTGCTGCCGGACATGCCTCGCGTCGCGGTCGGAATGGGCACGTGTGGCCGCGGCAATGGAGCCGAGGCGCTCTACCACGCTTTTCTTGAGGCAATTGAGAACAGCGGCACCAGTCTGTATCTGACCACCGTCGGCTGCTTTGGAGCATGCTGCGAGGAGCCGCTGGTGAATGTGCACATTCCCGGCAGCCCGATGCTGATCCTGCGCCGGGTGCAAGCTAACCATGCCAGGCAGATTGTTCATGACATCGCCGCCGGAAGAGTCAGTCCCGAGCTGGTGTATTGCAAAGTCGAGGAGTGGGACCACGTAACCGGAAGCGTCCGCTACGGCCACGGCTATCCCGAGGTGCCGCCCTGGCATGAAGTGCCGTTCTTCAAAGGGCAGAAGAAGATCGTGCTGCGCAACTGCGGGCTGATCAACCCCGATGATATCGAGGAGTACATCGCGGTCGGTGGATATCAGGCGCTCTACAAGGCGCTTATCGATGACAAGCCGGACGCGGTGATCGAGCAGATTAAGGCGTCGAAGCTGCGGGGACGTGGCGGCGCTGGATTCCTGACCGGCAACAAATGGGAATTCCTGCGCAAAGCGGTTGCCGACCAGAAATTCATCATCTGCAACGCGGACGAAGGCGATCCCGGCGCGTACATGAACCGCAATGAGATCGAAAGCGATCCGCATGCCCTGCTCGAGGGCATGAGCATCGGCGCATTCGCGATGGGCGCCACACAAGGAATCATCTACGTTCGCGCCGAATATCCGCTGGCGGTGCGCCGGCTGAACCGGGCCATTGAGCAGGCGCGCGACTATGGATTGCTGGGAAACAATATTCTCGGCCGCGGATTCAGCTTCGATATAGAGCTCGTCGAAGGCGCGGGAGCATTCGTCTGCGGTGAAGAAACCGCGCTCATCGTCTCGCTGGAAGGTGAAGCAGGACGGCCTCGGCCGCGCCCGCCGTTTCCCGCGCAGCGCGGTCTGTGGGACAAGCCCAGCAACATCAACAACGTCGAGACTTGGTACAACATTGCGCCGATCATAACCAGGGGAGCAGCTTGGTTCGCTGAAACCGGCAGCGAGAAGAGTACCGGTACCAAGGTGTTCTCTCTGGTCGGCAAGGTGCACAACAGCGGCCTGGTCGAGATGCCCATGGGTACGCCCATCAAGACCTTCATCTATGACATCGGTGGCGGCGGATCAGATGGGCACAACGTGAAGGCGTTGCAAACCGGCGGACCATCGGGCGGCTGCATTCCCAGCGAGATGTTCGATACGCCAGTGGATTACGAGAGCCTGGGGCGGTTGGGATCCATCATGGGCTCGGGCGGCATGGTGGTAATGGACGAAGACAACTGCATGGTCGACGTCGCCCGCTATTTCGTCGAGTTCACCAATTCCGAGTCGTGCGGCAAGTGCATTCCATGCCGCGTCGGATTGAACAAGTGCTTGCGGATCCTGAACCGGATCACCGAAGGGGCGGGCCGCATGGAGCATATCGAGCGACTGGACGAGCTGAGCCGTTATATTCGCGACTGCTCGCTCTGCGGGCTGGGACAGACCGCGCCCAATCCGGTGCTGACGACCATGCGGCATTTCCGGCAGGAGTTCGAGGACCACATCGTCTCCCACCGTTGTTTGCGGGCGTGTGCACTGAACTGGCGCTGGCGCCGTGCGAAAACAGTTGTCCGCTGCACATGAATATCCCGCGCTTCCTGCAGCTCTACAAGGAGGGACAACTGGAGGAGGCGTTTGAGTCCATCATCATGGACAACCTGCTGCCCTGCTCGACGGGCCGGGTATGCCAGCATCCTTGCGACCATCGCTGCCGCCGCCAGACCGTGGACGACGCGGTCAACATGCGCGAGGTACATCGCTTTATCGCCGACTACATTCTGCTCGGCGACCAATATGAAGATGCCGTCCGGCGCGTGCTGGCGCGCAAGCTGGAGACGACGGGACGCAAGATCGCGATGGGGGCGTCGGGCCCGGCAGGTTTAACCGCGGCCTTTTATCTTGCGCTGTTTGGCCACGATGTAGGGTTTTCGACCCCTGCCGGAGCCCGGTGGGACGCTGCGCTTCGCTTTCCCCGAGTATCGCCTGCCCAAGCCGGTGTTGCGCCGGGAAATCGAACTGATCGAGCGGCTCGGCGTGAAGTTTGTCTTGAACACGCGGGTGGGTGTCGACATATCGCTCAGCGAGCTGGACGAGCAGTTCGATGCGGTTTGCCTGGCGATCGGAACCTGGAAGAGAGTCGTGGGTGATATCGCTGCCCGGAACCGAACTGAAAGGCGTATTTCCCGCCTTCCCCTTCCTCGAGTCTGTCGTCTAAGGCGAGCCCGTGGGGCTGGGCGACAAGGTGGTGGTAATCGGCGGAGGCAACGCGGCCATCGATCGGCCCGGACTGCGTTGCGCATGGGCGCGCGCGTTACCGTGGTTTATCGCCGCGAACGCAAAGACATGCCCGCCATCGAAGAGGAAACGGTGGCGGCTGAAGAAGAAGGAGCGAAAATCGTTTTTTTGTCGGCGCCCCACCGGATCATCGGGGATGCGCAGGGAAAGTCAGAGCCCTGGAAGTGGTGAATACCCGCCTGGGTGAGTACGACCGCTCGGGCCGCCGCAAACCGGTTCTGACCGACCAGGTGCAGCGCTTGGATTGCGACTCGGTGATCGTGGCCGTCGGCGAAACCGTCGATCTGGATTTCGCCAGAGCTTCGGGCCTGCAGATCAAGGACAGCGGCACTGTCGAGGTGAACCGTTTCAAGCTGGAGACCAGCCGGCCGCATTTCTTTGCCGGCGGCGATTTGGTAACCGGAGCCTCCAACGTTCGGGCGCCATGGGATAGGAAAACAGGCGCGCGCGCCATCGATGAGCAGCTAATGGAAGCCAACGTTGGGATATGCTCTTCCGGTCCATGCCGTATGACCGACGCCGCCCAAAGAGCCGAGCGAAAGCCGCCGACATTCTTCCCGCCTGCTGCCCGAAGGAACGCGCCAACTCGTTCGAGGAGATCAGTTGGCTTGTCGCCGGAGCAGGCGCACGAAGAATGCTGCCGATGTTTGCGTTGCGACGCAAGGGTGGCGGTGGCGAGGTAGGAGAAGCGTTTTGAGGGGGCGCAGCCTTAGATGTGCCGAAAGAAAACGGATTCGCAATGCCTTGGAGTGGGCTGAAGCCCGCTCAGGAAGGACGAAAATGAGGTGGCGCTGGCACACCTGAAGATGCGCCCCTTCGAAGCAACAGGAGTTCACCTTGCCGCAAAAGAAAATCTCGCTGCGCATTGACGGTGAGCTGGTGAATGCCGCTGAGGGTCAGACGATCCTCGACGCCGCGCGCGCCAACGGGAAGTCTATTCCAACTCTGTGTTTCCTGGAGGGCCTCACGCCCGTCGGGGCGTGCCGACTGTGCATGGTGGAAATCTCCGGTGTCGATCGGTTGTTCCCCGCCTGCACCACGCCGGCACAGGACGGCATGTCGGTAATTACCAACTCGGCACGGCTGTCGCGTACCGGCGCATGACCATCGAGTTGCTGCTGGTGGAACGCAATCATGTTTGCGCGGTATGCGTCGCTAACGGGCATTGCGAATTGCAGGGTATGGCGTACGCCATGGGCGTTACTAGCGTGCGTTTTGCCTACAACTTTCCCCGCCTGCCGCTGGACGCATCCCATGCTCGCTTCGTGCTCGACCACAACCGCTGCATTTTATGCACGCGTTGCGTGCGTACCTGCGCCGAAATCGAAGGCGCAAATGTGTGGGATATCGCAGGCCGCGGCATTCATGCCCGCATTGTCGCTGAGTTGAACGGGAAATGGGGCGACGCAAGCACCTGTACCGATTGCGGTAAATGCGTGAAGGCGTGTCCTACCGGCGCACTGGCGGAAAAAGCGAAAGGGGTCGAGGAGATGACCCGCTGAGCGGCAGCTATCCCCAGGCTGGCCCGGCACAGAAAAGGGAGCGCAGGCATGAAGAAGTTGAAGCTGGCTACTGTCTGGCTGGACGGTTGCTCCGGCTGCCACATGT
>CAWGFZ010000004.1:0-98917 GCA_963821995.1 uncultured Acidobacteriaceae bacterium
ACCCACCCGCCCAGGACCCTCACCCCATCACGCGCAAAAGCGGCACGTGACGGGGACCCCGATCGCGCCACATCTACGCGCACGGCGAATAGGACGCGGGTGACAGAACTCGCCAGCCTCACCGCCAGGCAGGCACGCGAGCTGAAGGCCCTCGCCGCGCTCCCCGACGATCAGATCGACACCTCCGACATCCCGGAGCTTCCGCCCGGCGCGTGGAAGGATGCGGTACGCGGCCGCTTCTATCGCCCGGTGAAGCAGGCGGTCTCGCTGCGTCTCGGACGCCGATGTGGTGGCGTGGCTCAAACGGCCCGGCAAGGGATATCAGACCCGCGCCAACTATCTTCTTCGCCAGCACATGCTGGCCGATATGCGCAGGAGGTAGACCCGTCCCAGGTTAGCGTCCAGAAGAAGGACGCGAACCTGGGGGCACTAAGCGAAATGTGCTGAGGGACCTGCTGTCCCTTGTCGTCACATTTGACCGGCTTTCCCTTGAATCGACGCTACGAATCGCAAGGGACCGAGCCCGTCAGGGCGGAACTGAAGTTAGCCCAGGGCGGAAGCCCTGGGTGAGCTGGTGTCTTGAACCCTGAGCCGGCTTCAGCCGGCGACACAGACCGGCGCAGCATCACACTAAAATTTTTGGTCTTCCGACGAAAACCCCCGGCCCAAGCAAACGAAGCTTGGACGGGGCACCCTCAAGTATGCTGCGTAAACGCGAACGCCGATGCGCTTGGGTGGGCTGCCCGCCCTCTGAGCTTGCCGAACGGAAACCGCTTTTCGCCCGCGCAGCAACACCCCACCCGCCCGGACGAATCTAGGCGTCCGATGACTTCAGGACGTCCAGAATCACTTCTTTCATTCGTGGCAATTCGTCTTTTGCAGCATTCCAGATCAACTCATCGTCGATCCGATGGTAGGCATGCCGCAGGATATTACCCATGCCTCGAAAGCCTTTCCAGTCAGGGCCGGGCGCTACACTGTCCGCTTCATCCCCTAACCTCGCGGCAGCTTCGGCGATGACCTGCATCTGCCGTTCGACCGCGAACTTTGTTCGCAGGTCTGCCTTGTAAGCTTCCAAGTTCATGCCGGTTAGAAAAGCTTCAATATGATTAATGGCTTCAAGAATGTCCCGCAGGTGAGTTGAATTGTCCCTAAAAGGCAAGAATCGCCTCACTCAAAGCCTTTGACCGAATTGGCTCTCGCATCCATTCAGCCGATGAAAGATCCACTTGCGCGCCCAGCAACTCAGACAGCCGGCTCTGGATGCTTCCGACTGTAACCAAGGACAGGCGCTTTGACTTGTCAAATTCAGCGAGCAGATCGACATCGGAATGCTGGGAGCCTTCATTCCGCGCCAGCGAGCCAAACAGCCGAAGATGCACGACGCCAGCCTCTCTTAGCTCCCTTTCGTGCCGACGCAGCGTTTGGATCACGTAAGACCTGTTCATTCTCCGTATCCTGCCTCAAAAGACCCGATTATTCAAGCGGACCCCTTGTGCCCTGATGCGCCGGTGGCGTCAATCTTCTGAGCCGGCTTCAGCCGGCGGCACAGACCGGCGCAGCATCACACTAAAATTTTTGGTCTTCCGACGAAAACCCCCGCCCAAGCCAACGAAGCTTGGACGGGGCACCCTCAAGTATGCTGCGTAAACGCGAACGCCGATGCGCTTGGGCGGGTCACCGCCGAAAAGTGTTTTCTCTTGACATCCCCTTTTATAGAACCCGCCTGGTTGTATTGATTCCAAAGCCGGCTACGCCGGCCCGCTCCCACTCATTCGATAACCGCGAACGAGCGCGCACCAGCACCAGTTGCTGGAGTTAGCCCCGCCCGCGGTCACCTGCGCCCACTAACTGCTGACGGTATATGGCCAGGGGGCACATAACAATCTCGACCTGGGATGCGCTCTCAAGGAATATTCGGTCAATCTCTTTGGACGCTTGAAACATGCCACGATAACCATCCCTCATGGATGCCTTGTCCGATGCCGGAGCAGGGGGACTAGTCTCCTTAGACTGCGACAGCCCGGGTATATGGGTCACCTGGCCGACCATCGTGATTGGCATGTCTATTGAGCTGCCGTACAGCGATCTCAGCAGGTCCGGAGGCATGCGAAGCCAGCGCCGATCCAGAACCCCCTTGAATGCAAAACCACCTCCGTCTGGCGTTTTGAGTGTGATCTCGAATCCGCCGGGATTGGAAAACTCGACGAAAAGCCTGAGGTTCTTCAACAGCGTCGGGTCTTGATAAAGACCCGACTCTTTCGCCAGTTTCTTCGGATCAGTTTGCGTCTTCAGTTGTTCTCGCAGCTTTGCTCTAGTATTCGCGTCCTTTTGGTGTGCAATTTCCGATTCGACGTGCCTCGCTAAATCCTTGACGGCCACCGGAAGTGTCTGCGAAAAGGCAATGGCCTCACCGAGTTGGTTAAATTGTTCGACCAATTGCTTGAGACGTTGAAAGTCGTGAATCTCAGCGCTTCCATGCACCTTGAGAAGAAAGCTGTTTGCAAGGGCCGTTGTGTAGCCAGCGGAAGTCAAACTGGGGTTCTCGAGCATCAGTGGACTTAGCCTTTCCTCCAGAGCGTTATACATGTGGTCGTGCAACCACCTGATCTCGGTCCGGGTCGATAGCTCGACAACCTGATCCTCTATCGTGCGCCCTGACAGAACTGGTCCCTTTCCTGACTCCTTGTTCGCAGCCTGATTAGAGAACGACTCGATCATCTGATTCGCCACCCCCTCAAAAGCCTGCGAATACAACGAATAGAGCCGATCGAGGTCAACATAAAGAAAATCTCTGATCACCGTGCGTTTCTCATTCATGGCGTCTCCGGCTAAGCTCCTGGTCTACCCCGCGCCTGCGCTCCAAAAGGCGCTCCCGTTGACTCTGATACCACTCCGCTCGATTTCTCAGGACAGTGAAGATGCCAAACAGCGCGGCTGCGGTGCCGTAGAGTATGGCAACAACTGCAATCCAGAAGGCGACCCGGAACAACGCCGTCATTCGTAAGCCTCCAAGCGTCCGAGGTACACCTCGACGACGGTGCTCAAAATCAAAAAGGCGACAGCAAGGCCAAAGGAGAGCTGTAGCGCCCTTAGCCTAGCGAGCGTCGCGGTGCCGCTGATGCCTTCATAAAGTAAGCATCCGTACAAGATCGCCGACGCGATCAGGCCCAGCAAGAGGCCGGAAAAAAAGATGCTGTGCGACAGCGTCCAGCCGAGCTGCAATCCCGTCTCGCTTAAGTCACCCATGGCCGTCGCGCAAACTACCAGCGTAAGGAAGAGGAGCTCTGGCGAACCAGCGATGTTCTGGAAATCTAGTTTCCCGGTGAGCCAATGGATGACAATTGACGCTCCAAGCGGAATCAATCCCACGCCGACGTTGTACGTGATCCAGCGGACGAGCCGTCTCGATAAACCGCTCCGCCGAGAATAAGCCCGTTCCCCGCTCCGTCCCGCCGTTGGCATAAAGACATTAGTATAGGCCCAGGGAGCGGATGGACGACGCAAAACCGTCGTCGCCGGGTGCCCCACTCATTCGCGGTTTTCGAATGAGTGGGATTGGGAGATCACCGGACTCCGTGTATTTCATCACCGACCACCGTCGGACCGATAACTAAGCTCAGAGTATGACGAGGGGTCTGGAGCGCTGGTACGGCGGACACGATCTCCATTTCATCACCTGTAGCTGCTACCAGCGGCCCCAACTGGGAACGGGCGCGCGCCGCGATCTCCTGCTGCGCGTCCTGGAGCGGGCACAGCAGAGATATCGATTTGTGGTGATTGGGTACGTGGTGATGCCCGAGCACTTTCACCTCTTGATCACCGAACCGGACGTGGGCGATCCTTCCGTCGTAATGAAAGTCATTGAGGAGCGATTCACTAAGCTGCTCCACCGTCAACCCACTCATCCGAAGACCGCGGATGAGTGGGGCACCCGCACTGTCACGGGTCCGATCTGGCAGAAGCGCTTCTACAATTTCAACGTTTGTACTTCGCAAAAGCGGGTTGAGAAATTGCGCTACCTGCATCGGAGCCCGGTGAAGCGCGGCCTGGTGGAAAAGCCCGAGGATTGGGACTGGAGCAGTTTCCGCGCGTACGCGTTCCAGCAAGTAGGGGCGGTGCGAGTCAATTGTCAGGAATGGCCGCCGACGATCAGCTATTCCCCTTCACGGACCCACTCATTCGAAACCCGCGAATGAGTGGGGCACCCGCGTTATTCTCGATTACACTAATCCCACATGCCCCCTCCTGACTCCACCGACTCCCAACTCAACTCTGAGCGCACGTCGCCGATTCGTCGTGCGCCGGTGCAGTCGCGCAGCTTCCAGACCTGTATGCGCATTATCGATGCGGCCAGCTCTCTGCTCCGCTACACGCCGCTGGACGAGGTCACTACCACCCGCATCGCCGCCGAGGCCGATCTTTCCATCGGGGCGCTCTACCGCTTCTTTCCCGACAAGCAATCCATCATCGACGCCGTGGCCGTGCGTCGCGTGGGAAACTTCCGCTCCCTGCTGCAGATCAGCGTCATGCCCATCGTCGAAAGCCAGTTCCAGAATCTCGCCACCTTCGACCCCGCCGTCATCCTCAACCGCGTAATTGACTCCTACATCGCATATCTGCTCCAGAATCCCGACTTCCGCGCCATCTCCTTCGGCCGCCGCATCAGCGCGGCCACCCGCCCGCTAGGGTTCTGGGACCGCGGCAAATTCCACGTTCTGCACTTGAACGCCCCCAACCGCGACGCGTCCGTCGTTCCAGGTCACGAAGGCATTTGAACCCAGCGCCGTGCTGTAGTCGTAGTCGCCCGCATAGCAGTTCATGATTTGCGGGTCGCTCTGGGTTGGCTGCGGGATGAGTACGTCGCTGACCGCAAAATTCGCTCCCCAGGTGACGCCGTTGTCAGCCGATTGAACGCCGTAGCGCTGGTAGCTGCATCCGGGATCGGTGGGAACGTTGCAGGCGGAGGTCGCTGCGCGCCGATCGTACCAAGAAACCGTCACTTTGCCGGTCTGCAGAAAGCCGGACGGGTTGTAGCTGACGGAGAGTGAAGGCATCCAGTGGCTCTGATACTGGTTGGTCTCCGGGTCGTTGAGCACGATCGGCGTGGACCAGGTGTTGCCGTTATCGGTGGAACGAGTATAGAGGATGTCGCCAGTGGAAATTGCTCCCTGGCCAGCGTAGGCATAGTGGATGACGCCGTTCGGACCGACCCCCGGCTCGCCCCATCCCATGTACCGCCAGATGGGATTCATCTGTGCGAAGTAGCTGTTGGCAGAACAGAGACCGTCACCTGGCGGGCTAAATCGCGTCCCCATGGTGACTGAGCTCCAGGCGAGGCCGCCGTCGAGAGAGCGGTAAATGATGTTCTGGCGGGAATTGAGACCGCCTCCACCCTCATCCATGGCGGCAACAAACACTGTGCTGATATGTCCCGCCTGCGGCGGCGCGGGACCTGGAGGCGTGCCAGTGAGCTGCACATCACGAATAAAGCTAGACGAGAGTTGAACCGGAGTGCTCCAGGACACGCCATCGTCCGAATAGGTAACGAAAAGCTCCCCTCCGACATTGTGGTCATTGAAGGAGATATACATTCGACCGTACCTCGCACTGAATGGGTTGTTGTCTACCCACATCGACTCACGGTCATCATTACTGCTATGGGCGCAGACTCCGGCAGTCCAGTTTTGGCCATCGGGAGAGGTCCACAGACCGATGCCAAGACTCCCGCAGCCGGTTACTAAGTCGCCCGCGAACCACTGGCCCAGCTTCAAGTTGTAAACAACAATCGGATCGCCATAGTTCGTGCCATGGCCGGTGTCAAACGGCGGGGGCAGAATTTCGGTGAAGGTGGCGCCGCCATCGGTAGAGAAGGATGTGCCCGAGTACGAAGAATAGTACTCAGTCCCAACGTCGTCAATGTAATTGACTACGATGGTGTTGTCGCCCGCCTTCGCGCTGTGCCATACCATGCTTTCGCTTTTCGTACAGGTGCTGGCGGCGGAGCAGCTACGGTTGCTAACCAGAACGTTGGGTGGCTGAGGCTCGTCTCCGGTCACTCCGTCTCCTGAGCCGACAGCAGCGGGCCTTGGTATTATGCCGCACTCCATGAGTATCAGGCCGGCACGTAAGTTCTCCTGCTCGAGCAGGTGAAGGGCGCCAATCTGCGAGCAGTCAATACCCGCCGAAGTCATTTGGGCTTGGGCCAACGACGCTGCAAAGATACAGGCTGCCAAGGTCAAGATTGGAAGCCCAAAACACCACAGCTTCCCGCCTTTGCCTTTTGTATTCACCGGAATTTCCTCCTTGACCTCGAAGACGATAGTACACCCGTCTCGCTTGGGGACATCGACGCGGCTGTCGTTGAAGTCGAGCGCGAGCATTCCGTTGTTTTGAAATCTCGCGCGAGTGTCGTTGCGTCCAGCCCCACCCAGATCGCCGGAGTGATTATTCTCGATTGTCACCAGACGAAATCCGGCCTGGTGCCCCAGGTTCGCGTCCTTGCTTTGGACGCTAACCCTTCGGCAAGCTCAGGGCAGGCCCTGGGCAGAGGAACGTTCCAGCCGGACATACTTCTCTCATACCCGGAACTTTAGTTTCCTGGTGGAAGGGCAACATCCATTTGCGGTTCTGCTTCTGCCAAAGGGAAGCGGCGATAACTTTCCCCGCCTGCTTCTTGCCGGCTGCAGGTTGCCGGGTTCTATAACTCCATCTCAGTGCAGATACCAATAAAACATGCTGACTACTGCAGCGATTGCAGCCCCTGCCGCGAACAAAAGAACCAGCCGAATTCTGCGGCCGGAGGTGGGGACAGCGGGCTCGACCTGCGGAGCTGGAGATGGCGTCGTAGGAGTAGTTGCCGGTGTGTCCACCGAAGTCTGGCCAGTCGGCACCGTTGAAGCTCTTGCTATTCGTGCCAACACTCGATCGACGATGGCGCGCTCCATCGCCGACGACGCTGACTCCATCACCTTCGGCGGTGGTGCCGGAACCGTTTGGGCGGTCAGCGGCGCTAAGAAGCGATAGCCCTGGCGGGGAACGGTTTCGACATACAGCGGGCACTCTGCGTTGTCGCCCAGCGCCGACCTGATCTGGTTGATGCACTGCCGCATTCCGTGCTCAAAGTCGACCTCGGTCTGCCCACCCCAAAGTTCCTGTTCAATGGTGTCGCGAGTGACAACCTGTCCGGCGCGGCTGGCCAGCATGACGAGAAGCCTGAATGGCTGCGGCGCCAATTTGATTACGACGCCGGACTTGCGCAGCTCTTCGCTGTCGAGGTTGAGCTCGAATACCCCGAAGCGGAGAAGTTGCTGCGCGGCGCTCAAGGTAATCCGCCTTCGGATTAGCGATCCTGCCCCGATTATATTCCTTTCCTGCCTCCAGCCAGCATTGACAACTTAATGACACGCGCTGCCAGCCCTCACGCTTTCAGTGGCTTGGACGATCATCCCGAATCCATCCACAGATCAACCGCTAAGTATGGAACGCCGCCGCAAAGCGGTGCATTCTGCTGCACGAGAGCGGGGAATTGAGAAAGCCTCGGTGACCCGTTCTCGGGGGGACCTTCCGGAGGTGGGACAAACATCCTGCCTCCGGAAGTTAAAAAGTTCCCGGAATTTCCGACGACCCGCAGGAGGCTGCCATGAAGACACAAGCATTGCTAATGGACGCAGCTACTTCGGATGCGATTTTGATTCCGATGTTGGCAGACGAGGACGCCGACAGCGACATCCGCGGGGTCGAAGATGCGACCGACTCCGGTTCCAGTCAAAACGCGATGCTTTGCTGCGACCCCATGCTGGCGGTGGCCGTGATGTTGCGGCAAAGGCCGCCGCGCCGGCGTCCGCAGCAGCGCGAGCTAACTTTGCCGCCCGGATGTGTCCTGGCCGTGCGCTATAGCTCGCGCTGAAGCTGCGTCGAGGTTCTGGCCTTAGCGACAGGTGCTAAGCGCCAGCCGTGGTGAGGAGTAGCTCCCGCAATGAAGTTGCTCCTCACTATTCGAGGTCAATCGCCGCCACAACCTATGACCAAAGGGAGGCCATTATGAAAACCGCAAAGATTAGCTATGCAAACAACCTATGGCACCGTTACGCAGTTTGTATTCTCGCTTTCCTAGTTATCACATTAAGTCCTGCGTACGCGAGTCAAGTAACCTCGGGCGTGTCGTTCGCCCAAGTCAGTTTCACAGGTTCGAACCCACCGGAAATGTACTCACACTACGGCCAAATATCCGTTGATTTCAACATGCTGTATGGCGAGGGCTATATCAACGTCGAGCGATACGCAAACGGGAAGGCCGCAGGCTGGGTGGTTAAGAACCTTCCCGTGATCAGCGGTTCAATCTTGCCCGGATATAGCACCATGTTCGATCTGGTCGCCTCAGGATATCAGTCGACATTTAGCGCCTATGTGGACTTCTCGCCCACAGCATTGGCAAATGATACGTCCCTCAAGGGCCAGGCGGCTCTCAGATATCAGTTGGGGCAAGCAGAGTACCCGCTCTTGGCGCCACTCGCCGCCAGCAACAAGAACCTCTACTTCGACACGGCCAACTTCGAGGCCGAGTGCGGCGGTATGCCACCGAAACGACCACTGCATTTCATCATCCCAAGCGCAATGTCGTTCGATTTCCCGGCCCCCACAGGCGGCGCTGACGTAGAATGCTTCGTCAACGCCACTGCGAAGGTACTAGGGGGCTCGGACTTCGAAGAGTTCGACGCGGCCCTCAAGCTGACTTGCGACCCTATGACCTTTTGGGTTAACTGCGGCCCGATACCAAGTGGCGTGATCCACTTTTACGGGAGCGCAACCACCGGTATCCCCGCAGGCACGCGGTTCACCTTCAACGTGCAGAAGGCCTATGATCTGCGCCGGTATCAGTTGCGCTTCGGGTACGCCTGGTAGTACCGCCGGATGCCGGGTGCCCCTTTCCTCAGGCTTGGCTTACTGCTTCACACAGCAGCCATAGGCGGGTGGCCCACCCAACCGTGTCAACTCCAAACTTGAGGGTGCCCCAGCCAAGCTTCCTTTGCTTGGCTGAGGATTTTCGTCTCAGACTAGGTATCCGTCTGGTGCGCGACCTCGTGCCCCAGGTTCGAGCCGGGCATACTTCTCTACGTACCCGCGTCGACTTCCTGGTGGAACGGCGACATCCATTTGCTTCTGCCAAAGCGAAGTGGCGATAACTTTTCCCGCCTGCTTCTTGCCGCTGCAGGTTGCATCCTGGGTCGAGGTATAGGTCATGACGACCGTGTCTAGCTCTTGGCAAGACTGAGGAAAACATACGAAGTGCGTAGCCTGTAAGCTCCCTAGCCTTGCGTACCGCGCAAGAATCTGGAGGCCCGTCACAATTCTGAAAGACTCAGCGGCATCGCCATGGCCTTCTATTAGTGGAGGGATGCTCGTCCGCCAGCGGCGGCCGGAGAAGTTCTTGTCCTGACACGAACGCTCCAGCGGTCGCCCTTGTACGAGGGAGATTATGATGAAGTCACGGCGAAGTCCCGCAGTGGCTAAAGAGCGTGTGTGAGAACCGTGCCGTCCCTAAAGGGGACTCGAACAAATTTTCCACTTCATCCAGGACTCCGCTTCCCACCCCGATTCGCGCAAGAGAGGCGCGAATTGGCACTTGCGGCACGGCTGAAGCCGTGCCCTTTCAAAACTTGGACTTTATCAGAGTCTCCTCATTGCCCCAGGTTCGCGGCCTTGCTTGGACGCGGGCATCAGAACTGCGGCGGCGTGGCCGGCAGCGCCGCGGAGTCGATGCCTTCGCACATGGCGTTGTCCACGGTCAAGTTGCCCACGGCGTCAAGTTTCACCTTCCAGATGGTGTCGTAGTCGGTGCCCGGCCACACGCCGGTAGGCGGAGCTTGGTTGTCGGCGTTATAGGTCTTGAGTAGCTGATAGATGGTTGGCTGTATGAATTGGAAAGCCCATGCCACCAGCACCGTCTGATTGGAGAATTGGCCTCCGTTGAAGAAAAAGTCACTGGTATATTGGGGGGCGTTCGAATCGGAGAGCTCGAAGCCGGTAACCAGATTGTAGGGCAAGTTGTTGGCGATAGCATAGGGTACGGCGGTCAGGGCGGGCGCAACCGACGAATAGCCGGCGTCACCCGAAAGGCTTAGGGAACCTTCGCCAGGTTGAGCCGGGTCGATGGAGTACACCTGGTCAACACTGACTTTGCCGAGGAGCGCGTTGGGCAGATCCAGCGCGCGCCATTGTCCGGCGCCGACATAGTTGTTGTCGTCCCAGTAGGCCCACGGATGCGCATCTGCGTGGCGGATGATGTAGACAGTTTCGTTGGTGTTAGTTCCCGCTGGAATTACGGCGCCACCCTGACCGCCGGTGACGGCTATACTGAAACGCGTCTGCGCGTTACAGGCAGCGCTGACCAGCGGCGGCGGAGGCAGCACCGGGTAGGTCGAAGGCGGGGTCAGGTAGCTGTTGTAGGTGGATAGACTGGCGCTTCCCGACGGCGTGATCGAAATCGCATAGACATAGTTGGGACTGATATAGCTCGCCGGAAGGCTCAGGTTATAACCTTCGCGCTGGTTGATGTTCGCCATCAATGCGCTCACGGTTTCCCATGGCGCCGAGAAGACATAGAAACCCGGTACGTTTGCCTTTAGGATACCAGTCACCAGGGCTTCGTTGTCGCCTTCCGCATCGCGGAAATCCAGACCTTGGCAGGTCGCGCAGAACTGCTCCGGCCCCGGCTCGGCAACTCCGGTGGGCGCGAGCCCTGAGGCATAGGATGCATTGATGGGGTAGCTTTGGCCGGCATAAAATTCTGAACCCTGCGGATCACTGGTGGACAGAGTGATTTGATTGAGCATGGCGAATTGCTGAATCGTCTCGAGCGCTACCATGTCGGGGTACTTATTTGCCGTTTGCAAATGGGTCATGGGTTCGAGGGCATAGATTTCGGTCACGTTCTGCATCCCCAGGACCTTCTGTTGCAGGTAGCCGGCCATCATGAGCGCCTGCTGTAGTCCCTGATTAGTGAGGTTGGCAGTGCTGCTATTGATGTCGCCGGGAGCCTGGTAAGCCAAATCCTCACTTACCACGAAGATCAGGTTGACGTTGCTGGCGCTCAGCGCAGCGGGAGTCGGCGGCGCTGATGACTGAGGGCTACTAGAGCTGCCGCCGCAGCCTGCGAGCAGCGTCAGGGTGATGGTTAAGAATAGCGAAAGCGCAATGGTACGTTTACTCATCATAGCCGTGCGTCCTTTGTCACAACTGTCACAACCATTTCATGCTCGCCGCAATAGCGTCCCTTATAGACAGTCTTTGGGAAAACTCTGAGCATGCGTCCAGGCGGACTTTACAAACTTGCCGATTCCCATCGTCATATTCGTCACCAGAAACATTGCTCCTAGCATGGTCTGCGACCGACACTCAAAACTGAGGCGACGTAGCGGGCAAGTCATTGGAGCTGATACCTTCGCAGGTCAGGTTGTCGACGCTAACATTGCCGTTGGCGTCAAGCTTCACCGTCCATACAGTGTCGTAATCAGTATCCGGCCAAGTGGATGCACCTTGGCCGCCGTGGTACATCGACAACAGCGCATTAATGGTTGTAGGAATGTGATCGTGCTCCCAGCCCACCAGCAGGCTCTGATTGGTGAACTGGCCGCCCAAAAAGAAAAAGTTGCTGGCATCGGTAGCAAGCGGCCCGTTTTGAGCCATCAGCTCGAAATCCGTCGCAAGGTTGTAGGGCAGATTGTTGGCAATGGCGTACGGCAGCACGGTCGTGTTGGTTCTGACATAAGAATAAGAGCTACCTAACGCGCTGCTGCTGCCCGGAATAACCTGCGCGGGATCGATGGAGTAAACCAGGTTGGGATGGATTTTGCCGCGTAAGGCATTGGGAATATCGAGCGCGCGCCACTGTCCGGCGCCTACATAGTTTCCGTCTTCCCACCACTGGTAGGGATGCGCCTCGGCGTGGCGAACGAAGTAGACCGTCTCGTTGGTATTGATGCCGGCCGGAACAACCGCACCTCCGACACCGCCCGTCACTTGGATATTCATAACTGCGTTGGTAGTTACCGGTATGCATGGCGAATTGACAATTCCACCGGCAGGTAGGACAGGATAGGTAGAAGGCGGATCTATATTGGTATTATAAGTAACCAGGCCCGCACTTCCCGACGGCACTATCGAGATAGCGTAGATATAGTTGGGACCGGCATAGCTCGCCGGAGGTATCAGCTGGTAACTTTGCAGCTGGCTAATATTTGCCATCAGGGTACTAATGGTTTCCCAGGGCGCCGAGAAAACATAAAATCCGGTGGTGTTCTCTTTGATGAGATCGCTTAGCAGGGTTTCGTTGGCGCCGTCCAGGTCCCTGAAATCGAGGCCCTGGCAACTGTAGGCGCCGCCGGATACCGTGGTGGCGCAGTCTAAAAGCGGGGTGTCAACGTTATTGGGGAGAGCCGCTGACGAATAGGAGACATTGACGGGATAGCTGTTGGCGGCAGCCGGGCCATAGCTCAAATAAGACAGCGTGATCTGATTCAGCATGGCGAACTGCTGGATGGTCTCCATGGAAACCATGTCCGGATAGTTATTCGCGGTTTGCGGGTGAGTCATCGGCGTGAGCGCGTAGATGCTGCTCACATTGTTGCCGCCCAGCACGTTCTGCTGCAGAAACGAAGCCATCATCAGCGAACGCTGCAATCCGCGATTGGTGAGATTTGCGGTTTGCGGGTTGATGTCGCCGGGGGAGTTGAACGCCAAATCCTCGCTCACTACGAAGATCAAGTTGAGATCGGCCGCGCTCAATGGCGCCGGAGTCTGAGCTGCGGGGCTGGCCGCAGAGCCGCCACATCCAGCCAGCAGCGTGAGAGCGACGGCCACACATAAGAGCGGCGCCAAGTTCGATTTCTGCATGGAAGCGATGAGCGTTCGCTCGTTCTTAAGGCTATTGCGTCGACCAGCGCATGGCTTCCACGAAACCCGCCTCACGTTCAGTATCTTGCCGTCGGCGCTGTGATAACGACGGCTCAACTCGTGATGATCACTATCCTTCATGCGCGAAGCCTCAGTTTCAGGCGTGTTCTCCAGCTCCGGCTGCATCGGCACTGCCGACCGGCTTTGAGACCAGCCGCGCGATACATTGTCCTCATCGGCAAAAGCTTCTTTGGGTTCAGTTTTTGAGAGATCTCTTCAACAAAAACCGTGCCACAGTGGGTGCTGACCTGCAGAGGTGCGCAAATGAAGGCCGCCGGCGTTGCTGCCGCGCAAGAATCTGGAAGCCCGACACAATTCTGAAAGACTCGGCTGCGCCGCGTCGCCTTCTATTGGTCGAGGGCTGCTCGTCCGCCTGCGACGGCCGGAGAAGTTCTTGTCCTGACACGAACGGTCCAGCGGTCGCCCTTGTACCAGGGAGATTATGATGAAGTCACGGCGAAGTCCCGCAGTGGCTAAAGCCGCAGTGATTTCGCATTTACGGACGGCCTGAAGGCCGTCCCCTTCAAAACCGGACCTAATCAGAGTTTCCCTAGCTGCGGGTCGCACCGGGAAGGACCGTCGCCGAGGCCGAGCTGCCCACTCGTTCCCATCGCCCGTAGAACGCCAGGTATGGGTCCGCAAGCGGAGAGGCCGAGCATATGGAAGAGCGATCGCGTCTTGGAATTGTGTTGTTGGTGGGCACTATCGTTGTGGGACTCTACTTAGCTCGGGACGCCAACCTGAATCGGCCTGCGCCCATGTTCACGCTGCCGACGACCTATGGCACCTGGGTCAATCTCGAATCCTATCGCGGCCAGCCGGTGCTGCTGGTGTTCTGGGCGACGTCCTGCGGCATCTGCCAGCACGAGCTTCCGTTGCTGAACAAGTTGGCGCCCGACTTCCAAAGTAAAGGCATCTCTATCGTCGCCATCCATTTTCGCGGAAAAGATGACGCCGCCGCGTATATGCGCGACAATCACCTCAACCTCACATCGCTGGTCGACAACGAAGGCACGGTATGGCAGGCTTATCACGTCAACGGCGTGCCTAAGCTGGTGCTGATTGGAAGCGACGGCAAAGTCAAACGCACGTCGTCCGGCTGGACAGACAAGAGCGTCCTGCGCAAATGGATGAAAGCGGCCGGCGGGTCGTGAGGTTGAGCCTCCGATTACCATGCGGCAATGTATTTCAAGGTCCTCGGCGAGATCGAGCAGGTCGAGATCATTGCGACGGCGGCGGGCGTTCGCGAGCGCAGGCGATTGTGGAAGGTCTACGGCCGGGGCCCCTGGCGAAAACGGAGAGGTGTGGCGCGCGTCGAACTTAGAAGTGGCGTGCGAGTGATGGCAGAGTTACATTGCTATGAAGCGCATGGCATTGGCAAGAAAGAATTCAAAATCAAATGGCTCCTCGCGGAAGCAGACTAAAGGCAAAAGCTTTGTCCTTTGCGTGCGCAATGAGGGCTACCCGGCTTCTCTGGAGCGGAGAAAACTTTATCCCGTAATCCGGGACGCGTCCGCCGCCAAGCAGAGCTTGATGCGCGTGATCGACGAATCCGGAGAGGACTACCTCTATCCCGCAGATTATTTCATCGCGCTCCGGCTGCCTGCGAACGTGAAGCTTGCGCTCTGCAAGACATCGTGAGTTGTCGGCCCGCTGTCGTAAACTACCAGCATCTCAGTTGGAGCGAGGTGATTTCGATGGTCCAGGGCCCAAGGGAAGCTGTGATGTGCTACATCGAAGCGATGGACAATAGGGACTATGCTGCTGCTCGAAATTACTTAAGTGACAGCGTGCGCGTGAAGGGGCCGGGTGGCGAAGCTTTTCGCAGCCCCGATGACTTTCTGAAAATGATGGAGCAACAACGCGGAAAATACGACATCAAGAAGGTTTTTGTGGATGGCGGCGACGTTTGCTTGCTCTACGACTTTGTCACGCCAAAGGTGACTACTTTCTTCTGCTCGTGGTATCAGGTAAAGGATGGGAGGATAAGTTCGATCCAGACCGTCTTTGATCCCCGCGCATTCGCAGCAGCGCAGTAGTGACAGGCTGTGCCTTGATGCTAGCAACCGTCGGTCAATAGCCAGGAACGAACCGCCAAGGGTTGATCATGTCCGAACCACAACGTAACCTTACCGCCGATCATCTTGAAGTTGTCGATGGCCGCCAGCGCGAGGCGATCGAGGGCTGGGTGCCCGAGCTTGCCACTGAAGCCGAGCTGCGCGACGCGCTGGAGAAGGCCTTCGACTATCGCGGCGATGTGACCATCACGCGCAAAGACGGAGGGCGCGTGGAAGGCTACATCTTCGACCGGCGCAGCGACGCCACGCTGGCTGAATCTGTCGTCCGTCTCATCCCGAAGGATTCTTCGCAGAAGGTTTCCATCGCATATTCCGACATCTCCGCCCTGGCTTTTAGCGGACGCGATACGGCTGCTGGTAAAAGCTGGGAAGCGTGGGTTCGAAAGTATTGGGAGAAGAAGGCCGCCGGCGAAAAAGATATTGCGCTGGAGCCGGAGAAGCTGGAATAGGGGATTCGTTAATTCTCTGGCGGGTGTCGCGAACAGCAGATCCCTCGCCGGCTAAAGCCGGCTCATGATGACAAATATAAAGTGCGTATCGGCACGACCAAGGTCGTGCCCTGATACAAAGCGCACACCCATCTTCACGCGTTGGGTTTCGGCTCGCGGGCGCCGTCGTTTCGGCTTTGCCGCTGCAGCAGGATCAGCGAGCCCACCAAAATCAAGACCATCAACGCCAGCAGCGCCAGCTCCAGGATTGCGTGATGGAAGATGCTTTCGCCAGCGTTGGCAATCTGGGGCAGCTCGGCGGTGAGCACCAAAATTCTTCGGATGACGGCGATCAGGCCGACCACCAGGAATGGCTCGGCGAGCAGGCCATGCTCGCGAAACGAAACCTGCACGGTGTAGAGCAACTCGATCACCAGCAAGATGAGCAGAATGCGGTCCAGGAGATCGATGGCTTCGTTGAGGAACTGGTGATGCCACAGCGCGGCTACCGAAGTTTTGAAGGCAATCGCCAGCAAGGTAAATGCAGCAATGGTGAGCAGGATGCCGAGACCGATGTAGACAATGTCCTCCACATAGGACAGGCCCTGCACGATTACCCTTCGGGCCGGCTGTATCAATCCTGACTCGGGTTGCGGCATCTCCGGTGAGATGCGCCGAGCGGGGTTGCCGTCGCGGAAAAATCTCAGCGGTTTCACCCTTGGTGCATGGGCAGGGGTCGAGCACGCCTTCCAGGCGTGCACTTCGGACCGTTGCCTTTTAACGCGCGCTTTAGCGCCTGAGGTAATGCTTTGTTACCGCATCGGCTAGAGCCGATTCCTCTTCCAACCCTGCCATTGCACCGCTGAAAGCCTGCCCTGAGCGGAGTCGAAGGGCGGTGCTTCACCCTATATACCAAGGGTGAAATGCTCTCACGCCGTCGCTCGCCGTGCCGTTTGTGACCTGCCGCACAGACGCTGGTTCGCTCACAGCCTTATGGTTAGGGCAGGCCGGCTCCGGCCATCACATCGCGGAAAGGCAAACTGATGTCAACCTCCGTCGTCTCCACGCCCTCGCGTGTACTGAACTCCACTCTGGCCAATCGCATTATGAGCGCCGAGGAAGCGGCCGCGCTCATCCAGCACGGCCACCAGATCGGCATGAGCGGATTCACCGGCTCGGGCTATCCCAAGGCGGTGCCGATGGCGCTGGCCCGCCGCATCGCCGACGCCAACCTGCGCGGCAAGAAGTTTCAGGTCAGCATCTTCACCGGCGCCTCCACCGGCCCCGAGCTCGACGGCGCGCTGGCGATGGCCGGCGGCATTCATCTGCGGCTGCCGTATCAGTCCGATCCGGAAACGCGCAAGCGCATCAACGCCGGCGAGATGGAGTACATGGACATCCATCTCAGCCATGTCGCGCAGTTTGTGGGGTACGGCTTTCTCGGCAAGCTTGATCTCGCGCTGATCGAAGTGACCGCGGTGCTGGAAGACGGGCGGCTGGTCCCGAGCTCATCGCTCGGCAACAACAAGACGTGGATCGAGCAGGCCGAGCGCGTGATCATCGAGGTCAACTCCTGGCAGCCCGAGGCGCTGGAGGGCATGCACGACATCTACTACGGGCTCGCAGCCGCCGCCCAACCGCGGGCCGATTCCACTGACGCATACCGGCCAGCGCATCGGCAGTCCCTATCTTGAGTTGCCGCCGGAAAAGGTCGTCGCGGTCGTGCTGACCGACTCGCCCGACCGCAACAGCGCATTCAAGGCGCCCGACGAGGCCTCGCAGCGCATCGCCGGACACATCCTGGAATTCCTCGCGTGGGAGGTGAAGAAGGGCCGCATGCCGGCGACGCTGCTGCCGCTGCAATCGGGCGTCGGCAACATCGCCAACGCCGTGCTCTTCGGCCTGGAAGAAGGCCCGTTCGAAGGGCTCACCTCGTACACCGAGGTCATTCAGGACGGCATGATTCGCCTGCTGAAGTCGGGCAAGCTGACGGCCGCATCGGCCACCGCGTTCTCGCTGAGCCCGGAGATGCTCACCGAAGTCAACGCCGACATGGCGAACTATCGCAAGCAGATCGTGCTGCGCCCGCAGGAAATCTCCAACCATCCCGAGATCATCCGCCGGCTCGGCGTCATCGCCATGAACGGCATGATCGAGGCCGACATCTACGGCAACGTCAACTCGACGCACGTGATGGGATCGCGCATCCAGAACGGCATCGGCGGCTCCGGCGACTTCGCCCGCAACGGCTATCTCTCGATCTTCATGGCGCCGTCGACGGCGCAGAAGGGCAGCATCTCGACCATCGTGCCGATGGTTTCACACGTGGACCACACCGAGCACGACGTGTCGGTGGTCGTGACCGAGCAGGGACTGGCCGACCTGCGCGGACTCTCGCCGCGGCAGCGCGCGCACCTGATCATCGAGAAGTGCGCTGCGCCGGAGTACAAAGCCGCGCTGCTGGATTATCTGAATCGCGCGGAGCGTTTGTCATACGGGCGGCACACGCCCCATCTGCTGAGCGAAGCGCTGGGCTGGCACAATCGCTATCTGCGCTGCGGGCAGATGAAGGCGCAGGAGAATTAATTTAAGAAAAAATCAGTGTCATCCCGACCGAGGGGCTTCAGCCCCGAGTGGAGGGACCTGCTTTTCTTGCGCTGCGATGAAGTATGAAAAAACAGCAGGTCCCTCGACTACGCGTCCGCCCGGCTCAAAACATGAGCCGGAAAAACACGCGAACGCTCCGCTCGGGATGACAAGCTAATCGTGGTGCGTGCGGGATCGTGAACCAGCTATAGGCAGCTTCGCCAAGAAAAATCAGAAGTGTCATCCCGACCGAGGGGCTTCAGCCTGAGTGGAGGGACCTGTTTTTCTTGCTCTGCGATGAAGTATGAAAAAACAGCAGGTCCCTCGACTACGCGTCCGCCCGGCTCAAAACACGAGCCGGAAAAACCCGCGGACGCTCCGCTCGGGATGACAAACATGTAGGCTATAGCAATTTCATAGTTCCCATACCCCGGTAGAGCGGGCCTTCAGGCCCGCGTTGCGCGCATCTTCCCGATTAGGGTTTGCGGTCCGCTGCTCTGCAGCGGACCGCAAACCTCATGAGAAAAGCAGCGTTGACGCGGCGCTAAAGCGCCGCTCTACCCGAACTGTCGCAGGCTACAGCAACTGCAAAAATGCTCTGATTCGCTCGTAGCCCGCGGCTCGTGGCTCGCAGCTAATTACTAATTACTAGTTGCTAGTCGCTAGTTGCTACTTGCTCCAACTCTTGCGCCAGGCTTTCCCATTCGCTCATCAGCGACTCCAGCTCCTCGCGGCGCTTCGCCAGCAACTCGGTCCACTTCGCCGTCTCCTCTGCGCTGACAAACGATTGCAGCTCGCGTTCGCATTCGGCAATGCCAACTTCCAACTCTGCGATACCGGCTTCGATTTGCCCGTGGCGTTCCTGCATCTGTCGCAGCTTGATGGGATTGATGCGCTTCTTCCCGCCAGCGCGTCCGTTGTTGGCGTGATGGGGTGGAGGCTTGGGCGCAACATATCCCGGCACATCTGACAATGTGGGAGTCCATGCTGCCTGCTCCGCTTCGCTCTCGTCCGCTTGCTCCCGCTGCTTGCGCCACAGGTAATCTTCGTAGTTGCCGGGGAAAACTTCGATGCGCCCGCTGCCGATCTCGAAGACCCGCGTCGCCAGTTTGTCGATGAAGTAGCGGTCATGAGAAACGAAGACCACCGTGCCGTTATATTTCTCCAGCGCCTCCAGCAGCACATCCTTAGCGCGCATGTCGAGGTGATTCGTCGGCTCGTCGAGCAGCAGGAAGTTCGAGGGATGAAGCAGCATTCGCGCCAGCGCATAGCGGTTGCGCTCGCCGCCGGAGAGCACGCCGATGGGCTTGAACACGTCGTCCTCGGAAAACAGGAAGCACCCCAGCACGCCGCGCAACTCGGTGATCGATTTCTGCGGCGCCACATCGGACAAGTCGTCGAGCATGCGCCGCGCGGGATCGAGCTCCTTGTACTGGTCCTGCGCGAAATAATCCGGCTCGACGTTGTGCCCCAGCTTCAGCGTGCCTTCGGTCAGGGGCTCGATGCCGGTCAGCAACTTGATCAGCGTCGACTTCCCTGCCCCGTTCACGCCCACCAAGGCAATGCGGTCGCCGCGCTGGATGGTGAAATTCACGTCGCGAAAAACTTCTTTCGTCCCGTAGCTCTTGGCCACGCCGCTCGACTCCACCACCAGCCGCCCGCTCGGTTTCGGCTGCGGAAAGGTGAAGTGGATGGTCTTCTCGTCCGGCGGAATCTCGATGCGCTCGATCTTCTCCAGCTCCTTGATGCGGCTCTGCACCTGCTTGGCCTTCGTCGCCTGGTAACGGAAGCGATTGATGAAGGCGTCGAGCTGCTCGATGCGCTCGCGTTGGTTCTTGTATGCGGCGACCAGCGAATCGCGGCGCTCCTGCTTCTGGGCCAGATATTTTTCGTAATTGCCGCTGTAGAAATGGACGCCTTTGTTCCAGATCTCGATGATGCGATCGACGGTGATGTCGAGGAAGTAGCGGTCGTGCGAGATGAGCACGTAGGCGAACGGATATTGCAGCAGGTACTGCTCCAGCCAGTTGCGCGTCTCCAGATCGAGATGGTTGGTAGGCTCGTCCAGCAGCAGCAGATTCGGTCTCGCCAGCAACAGCTTGGCCAGCGCGATGCGCATCTGCCATCCGCCGGAGAACTCTTCGGTGTAGCGCGTCCAATCTTCCTTTTTGAAACCGAGACCGTCGAGCACGGTGCCCACTTGCGAGTCGAGTGCGTAGCCGTCCTTCACGCGAAACTCGCCGGAGATGCGCTGATAGCGGTCGGCGACCTGCGAATATTCGTTTGAGGTGTGGTCGAGCTCGCCCATCTGATGCTCAAGCTCCGTCATCTCCTGCTCGATCGCGCGCAGGTTGGAGAACACCGACATGCATTCATCGAAGACGGTGCGGCCTTCAAGACGAAGCCCATCTTGCGGCAGATAGCCGAAGGTCGTGTTCCTGGCGGAGACGATCGAGCCGTAGTCGAGCGTCTCGAGGCCGGCGAGAATTTTCAGCAGCGTGGATTTACCGGTGCCATTCGCGCCGACCAGTCCGACGCGGGCGTCAGGGGTGATGAGCCAGTCAAGATTTTCGAAGAGAAGTTTGGGGCCGAAGCGCTTACCGGCGGAGGAGAGCTGGATCATCGTTGGTGGTAGAGCGGCCTGTCAGGCCCGCGTCAGCGACATTGATCAAAGTAATAGAGCGGGCGTTCAGGCCCACGTCAGCGATTTTCATTCAAACTTGTAAAGCCGGCCTGGGTCTGCGTCAGCATCAAGTTAAACCGGAAGTACGGCAGGCTTTGTATCGGGGCAAACACATCATCGCAATTTGAAATGGCCGCCCGCCGCGCTTTGTATCAGGGCACGACTTCAGTCGTGCCGATAGCGGACGAAACTTGCCGGGCTTTAGCCCCTGCCGCCTTCTGCTTCACGAGATAAGAATAACAGTACGGAAATTCATCCGCGGAACTGGCCAATCCCTCCGCTATAGGATTTTGCGCAATATAAGCTCGATGTTGCAAAAAGCTCGCCCTTTCTTCAACCCGTACTTCCGAAAAGCCGCGCTGCCAAACCTCACCTGTATCTTTTTTCAGCCGATAGGAAAATCTGCCCTTGATGAACTGCATGGCCCGTTCGACGCTCAGGTCTCCGCCAACTGTCATCAAGACGTGCAGGTGATTCGGCATAACCACGAAGTCGTGCACTGTGAACTTCCCTGCCCTAACGTTTGACCGCAGAACGTCAATCAACAGCATCGCATTGCGGTCAGATTGCAGCAGCATTTGTCCCATGCTTGTTTTGGTTGTGACGAAGAATGTACGCGAATGACTCAGGATTTCGTTGGCATCGGCATTGCGGACGGGCTTGGACATACGCAGGGGCTAAAGCCCTGAAATCTTGGGAGTGCTTTACGGCACGACTGAAGTCGTGCCCTGATACAAAGCACTCGCTCAGACATCAGTTACTTCCGCCATCGTGCCCTGATACAAAGCGCCGGATTGAAGCCTCAATTACATTCGGCGTCGCGTTGGTAAATTCACTTCAGCCATCTGAAGCAAGTTCTCGTGGCAACACTCGCTTCCGCCTTCGTGGCAGATACAAAGCGCCTGTTCGGGCCCTAAGAGATGACAAATTTTGCTGTTGTGCCAAGGCTAATTGCTAATGGCTAACGGCTAATTGCTCTTCTTCTGCCCGCGCAGGATGCGGTCGTCGATGGGCTTGCGTCCGGCGAAGCCTTCCTGCATGCCGTGCCAATGCGTGATCTTCTTCTCGCCCAGCTTCCAGCACAGCAGGATCACCTCGTCGCCGACCAGGCAGGGAAAGTCGAGCAGCCCGACGTCGAGGTCTTTCACCTGAACTCCGGTGGCATCGATTTCGGCGACCGCGTCCTTGGCGCGCTGTATCGCTTTTTCGCGCTCGGCTTTGCGTCGCGCTACCGCGACGATGTCCACCAGCGTGCCGCCGTTGACGATGATGCGGCTGGCCAACGCCTCCTGCTCGGCGTCCACCTTTTCGATCAGCGTCTTGGCGTCGATGGCGGAGCGCAGCAGCGACTCCAGAACCGGCAACAGACTGTGGGCTTCGGCAACGGTAAAGGTGCGCGGCATATCGATCTTTCTCGTCAGAGTGCGCACCTGGAGGCGCTCCATGACGCGGCGGCGGTGCTCGCGCAGATCCGACCAATAACGCGGAACCCGCCGCAGAAACTTCTCACGAGGACGTTTGCGAATAATCACTGGACTTCTAACATCCTATCAAGTGCCGCGCGCGCCCACATCTTGATATTTTCTTTGACCGTGATCTGGTTAACGATGTTGCCCTCCACCAGGTTTTCCAGCGCCCAGCACAGGTGTTGCGGCGAGATGCGAAACATGGTCGTGCACAGGCAGCCGGAATCGTCGAGCGTGATGACGCGCTTGTCCGGATTCTCCTTCGCCAGCCGGTTCACCAGATGGATCTCCGTGCCAATGGCGAACGACGAGCCCGGCGGCGCCTGCTCAACCCGCTTGATGATGTGATCGGTCGAACCGATTCCATCGGCCTTCTGGCAAACTTCCCAGCGGCACTCGGGATGCACGATGACCTGGATGTCCGGGATACGCCGCGCGCACTTTGTCAACGTGCTCGGGCAGAAAGCGCTGATGCACGGAGCAGTGTCCCTTCCACAGAATCACTTTGGCTTTGCGCAACCGCTCCGCCGTCTGCCCGCCCTGCAACTGATACGGGTCCCATACCACCATCTGGTCGAGCGGAATGCCGCGCGTAAATCCGGTATTGCGGCCCAGATGCTGATCGGGCAGGAAGAAGATTTTTTCGTTGCGCTGGAATGCCCACTCGAACGCGCCTTTGGCATTCGATGAGGTGCAGACCAGCCCGCCGCGTTCGCCGCAGAACGCCTTGATCGCGGCCGTCGAATTCATGTAGGTGATGGGCGTGATGCCGCGCCCTGCGTCGTCGGTGAACCCGAGATTCACGAACTGCTCCCAGGCGTCTTCCACCTGCGTGATCTCGGCCATGTCGGCCATCGAGCAGCCGGCGTTCAGGTCGGGCAGCAAGACTGCCTGGCCGGGACGCGCCAGAATGTCCGCGCTTTCCGCCATGAAGTGCACGCCGCAGAAGACGATGTAGCTGCCGCTGGCACGCGCCGCCAATTGCGACAGGCGATAGGAATCGCCGCGATAATCGGCGAAACGCACCACCTCGTCGCGTTGATAGTGGTGCCCGAGCACGACGCATTCCTCGCCCAGGATCGCTTTGGCCCGGGCAATACGTGCATCCATCGAATGATCGGGAAGAACGAGATAATTTTCCAGCGGACAATATTCCGCCTGTGTAAGCGTTGCTGTAGCCATCGTTATGTCTCTGCCTTCAGTCCCGGCAGCGCGAGGAACACGCTCCGGAACGGGGATGTTGAAAGCTGACTCGCGGCTCCAGTAGATCCACTGCCCGCCGTGACGGACCCGACCTACGGGGATGTTGAAGCTGCGAGTTGACGCTTCTTACAACTCACCTTATTCGATGATTCCGCCGGCACGCTCGCTGCAAAAACGAGAACCGCGCGAGTCCTCCACGCGGTCCGACGTGCTCACATAACATTGTGATAAGCATCGAACAACCCAATTGTGGCGCGTCGGCAGAGAATAAGCAAGTGCAAGTGCGGATTTGGCCCCGCTCGGGATGACAATTTGAAATGGGCACCGCGCTAAAATCCAATTGCATACTTCACGAATCTATATGTCATTAGCAAGATTCTTTCGTCGGAGGTTTCGCCCTGTGGTTACATTGAGCGCGGGTCAGCGCGCGCCAAAGTTTTCGCTTCCTCTGGTCGACGGCGGGCAGGTGTCTTTGGATGAGGCCCTCGAGCACGGGCCTGTGGTTCTGGCTTTCTTCAAGGTCAGTTGCCCAATCTGCCAATACGCGTTTCCCTTCTTCGAGCGCCTGTACCAAGCCAATCGCGACAGCCGGGTGACCTTCCTCGGCATCTCGCAGGACAAGGTGAAAGACACGCGCGCATTCATGAAGGAGTTCGGCATCACCTTCCCGGTCGCACTCGACGATCCGAAGAACTATGCCGTCTCGAATGCTTACGGCCTCACGAACGTTCCCACGCTCTTCTACATTGACCCGAGCGGCGAAATCGCGATCTCGTCGGTAAGTTGGTCGAAGGCGGATGTGGAGGAGGTCAACCGGAAGCTGGCCGAACTTCGCCGGCAGCAGCCGCCGCTGCTCTGGCGCACGGGCGAGGACGTGCGCGATTTCCGCGCGGGTTGAAACTCGAAAAACTGATCCGCGGTCGCGGATGAAAGGAGCTTCGAGCCGCGAGCTTCGGGCTACGAGCTACCGTCATGCGTCGGAAAGCTGTTTACACAAATCTCTAGGGTTGTGTCAGGGAACGGCTTCAGCCGTGCCGAAAAGCATCATTTCCCCCCACGGGCTTTAGCCCCTGAACAGCGGGTGCCAGGGGCTAAACGCGCCGCATACTTCGGTGTCCGATCGGCACGACTAAAAGTCGTGCCCTGACACAACCCGTGCTCGGGGTACAGGACGAACTCGCAGCTCGTAGCTATCAACTCGTAGCTCGCAGCTCGTAGCTATCAGCTCGTAGCTCGCGGCTATTCCTCCCCAAACACCTCCGCGGTGAACGCCTGCAGCTCTGCGCCGCGGCGCCACGCGTCTGTAGGCAATCCCGCCTTCAGACAGGTTTGCGCCAGGAAGGTTTCGCGGTCCCACTCCCACTCCACGGGAACCTGCGGCAATAACAGCCCGCGCCGGCTGCCCTGGTTCACCACCAATCCGTGTTTGCCGACCACAACGTCTTCTGGAGCAATGGGCCGCAATGGCGAGAGCACGCTGATCTCGATCTTCAATCCCGGTGCTTCCTCCAAGGTGACCGGCTCGAAGCGCGGATCATCGAAGGCGGCGGCGCGCGCCGTCTCCGCCACCGTCTGGTACAGCGATTGCGAGGGAAACACATACCCGATGCAGCCGCGCAATTTGCCTTCGAGATACAAGGTGGTGAATGCCCCACGGCACTCAGCCAGGTGCGGATTCGGCGGGCTCACATCGAGCTTGCGGTCTTCGAGTGCCGCTTCAATCGAGCGATGCGCCAGCCGCAAAAGCAGCTCCCGTTCTGAGGCAGAGTATTCCGGAGGTGCCGATTGCACGCGAGGGAACGACTTAGGTTGCGGGGACATCGTTGCGTTTCCTACGCCGGCTGAGCACGAAGGAACGTCTGCGGCGGCGCTTCACCGCCGTCTGGTCGATTCGCCTCCAGAAGGCGACGAAGTAGTCGGTCGCCGACCACAGCGACAGTCCGACCATCACCCAGATCGACACCAGGGCGACAGGGTGAATGGGAATGCCCGGCAAGAACCAGACGTAGGCCCAGTGATGATCGACGATGGCCGCGACCACGCAGAAAATCTGCACAAACATCTTCAGCTTGCCCAGGTCGCTGGCCTGGATGGTGAATCCTTCGGACGCGGCAATCGAGCGTAGGCCGCTGACCAGGAACTCGCGCCCGATGATGATCACCGCCATCCATGCGGGCACGACGCGCGGATTGAACTGCACCAGGGTGATAAACGCCGCCGCGATCAACAGCTTGTCGGCCACCGGATCCAGCAGCATGCCCATGGTGGTGACCTGCGCGCGCCGCCGCGCCAGATAGCCGTCGATGGCGTCGGTCACCGATGCGGCGATGAAAACGAAGGAGGCGAGCAGCTCGCGTTCGCCGTTAGTGGAGCTGAAGCGGCTGCTGGATAAAATCCAGATCAGCACAGGAATGCTGAAGATGCGGGTGAGCGTGATGTAGGTCGGCAGATTCACAGACACCAGGCAGGCACACGACGACCGCGGCTTGCCGTTCTAACAAGGCGATTATGCGCTACTGGTTAGAGTGAAAGCAATCGGGGAAAAGAGCTACGGCGGGACAACCCTGATTTCTTTGCGGAAGCTGCACAACCTAACGAGGGTGTGATCGCGACCGACGAGCACAGCGAGGAGTCGAGCGTTCCGCACGGCCCCGAGGGCCGTGTGCTAAACGTCAGCCCAGCCCGACTGCACAGGGCTGGGAGCCGGATGGGAACCACTCCCGAGCGCCGGAGGCGCGGCACCAAAACTGCTATCCTACGTGCGGCGCATGAGTCATTCCTATTCCAACAATTACATCCACGCCGTCTACAGCATAAAAAACAGAGAAAACCTGATCCCACCGGAATTCGAGAAACGACTCTATTCCTTTATCGCTTCTGTCGCGCGTGAACATAAGATCCCGCTCCTCGCTACGGGAGGAATGCCGAACCACAGTCATCTCCTCTTTCTCCTGCCGGCCACCATGCCGTTAGCATCGGCAATCAACACCTTTAAAGCAAACTCGTCGCACTTCATGCATCAACAGGGGTTTGCGTTTCAATGGCAGAACGGATACGGGGCCTTCAGCGTGAGTGTTTCGCAACTCGACAAGGTCGGCGCCGACATCCGCACCCAGCGTGAGCACCACACGAAATGACCTTCGAGGAAGAATTCCTGGCGCTTTGAAGAAATCGGGTGCGTCCTACGATCCCAAATACGTGTTCGGATGAATCGGGAGCCGCGCCTCCTTACCCAGCCCTGCCGGGCTGGGCTGACGTTTGGCATACGGCCCTCCGGGCCGTGGGGAACTTCGGGCCCTCATTCGTCGTGGTGAACTTCGATCTCGTCCAGCATGATGGGCGCCTGGTACTGCTCCCAATAGCTGTACCCTATCGGAATTCCCTTCGCCCAGTCGGCGACGCTCAGCCACAGGCGCAGCGGCGTGCGCAGCCCGCTGCGAAAACCCCTGACGCAGCGCGCCAGCGTAGCTGCCAGCATGTACAGCAAAATGGCCGGAAAGGCCAATGCGAGTGCGATCACACGAAGGCAGAAATACAGGCGTGACATGTTGGATCCTAAAAGGAGAGATGTTCCCCCGGCCCCCAATGACTTGGACGCTATTATGCCCCAACAGGAGGTGCGCTATACGGTTGTGAACGAAAATTATTTTTTTCCCCAAAATGAAACGGCTCCCTTCCGCGGGAGCCAGTTCCATCCCAATGTTTACCGCAACATCACTACGCGTAGATGCCGCGTTGACGGATCGTGTACGCCACCCGATCGATCGCCAGCATGTACGCCGCAATGCGATTGTTCACGTGATGGGTATCGGCGTAGCGCACCACGTCCTCGAACGACGACACCATGATGTGCTCCAGCTGCTCGTTCACCACCGATTCCTTCCAGAAGTAGCCTTGCCGGTCCTGCACCCACTCGAAGTAGGACGCGGTGACGCCGCCGGCATTGGCCAGAATGTCGGGCATGACGAAAACGCGCTTCTCGGCGAGGATGTCGTCCGCCGCCGCGGTGGTCGGACCATTGGCGCCTTCGACGAGAATCTTCGCCTTCACCTCGTCCGCGTTGGCTGAGGTGATTACGTTCTCGGTCGCTGCGGGAATCAGGATCTCGCAATCCGCAACCAGCAAGTCGGCCGTCTTCGCCCGTTCCGCGCCCTTGAAGCCGTGGATGGTGCCTTCCTTCTGGCGATACTCCCACAGCGCTGCAATGTCGATTCCGTTGCTGTTGTACAGTCCGCCGTCCCATTCGCCGATGCCGACAATCTTGTATCCCGCGTTGTGCATCAGCAGCGCCGCATTCGAGCCCACATTGCCGAATCCCTGAATGATGACGCGCGTGCTCTCGCGCGCCATGCCCAGCTTCTTGGTCGACTCATCGCAGATGATCATGACGCCGCGGCCCGTGGCCTCGCGCCGTCCGCGCGATCCGCCCATGTTCAGCGGCTTGCCTGTCACGACCGCAGTCACGGTCTGGCGCATGTGCATGGAGTAGGTATCCATCATCCACGCCATGACTTGCTCGTTGGTGTTGACGTCGGGTGCAGGCACGTCTTTCTCCGGCCCGATGAACTCGATCAGCTCGGAGGTATAGCGCCGGGTCATGCGTTCCAGCTCGCCGCGCGACATGTTCTTGGGATCGCAGATGACGCCGCCTTTGGCGCCGCCGAAGGGAATGTTGACCACCGCGCACTTCCACGTCATCCAGCTGGCCAGCGCGCGTATCTCGTCCAGCGTCACATCCGGAGAGTAGCGCACGCCGCCCTTGGCCGGTCCGCGCGCGATGGAGTGCTGCACGCGATATCCGGTGAAGACCTCCAGTTGCCCGTTGTCCATGTTGACCGGGATGTGGACGATGATTTCGCGATTGGGCTGGCGCAACACGCGCCACAGCCCCTCATCGAGGTGCAATTTTTCGGCCGCGAGATTGAAGCGCGACGACTGTTGTTCCCAGGGATTGCTTTCCTGTTCCAGAATTTGCGTGGTAGCCATAGATAGATTCTCCGAAATGACTGCGGAAGATCGTGCAATACGAGGTTGGACGCTCTCACCAGGGCAGCGCGTCCAATCTTAGGGCAAACCTACAAAGTATATGCAGCGGCGAGGATGGGGCGCAACTAAGAGTGAGACAATGCCCGGTATGGAAGGCCAAGACGACCCAATTGTTCGCCCACGGAAGTCTCCCAGGAGGCGAAAGAAACCACCCGAGACCAAGGCCAGGCCGCGCGGATCAGATCGCACCGTCCGTGGGCCGAGAGGAAGCGGACGTAGGGGACGGCGATCGACGCGCCATTAGCCGGGCCGCCGCTCTAGAAACTACGCCGCTTCCACCGTGAGCTTCAATCCCATGGCCTTGGTTACGGCAACCAGGGTTGACAGCCGAGGATTGCCGCGGCGCGATAGCG
Source organism: uncultured Acidobacteriaceae bacterium (assembly GCA_963821995.1). Classification (GTDB taxonomy): domain Bacteria; phylum Acidobacteriota; class Terriglobia; order Terriglobales; family Acidobacteriaceae; genus Bog-257. The sequence goes on from CAWGFZ010000004.1 coordinate 28,798, forward strand.
CCCGGTAGAGACTTTCGCGTTCGATGCCCGCCGACTTCGCCACCTTCGCCAACCCGCCCCTGGCTTCAGCCACGCGGCGCAGTGCAAGCAGAAGAATGCCCGGTTCGTGCGCCTCCTCCATCGCGGCCTTCAGATACTGGGCCGCGAATTCCGGATCGTCACGCAGCTCACGCTGCAACGCTTCATCATGGGAGATGCTGGCCTTGCGTCTCATTGCTTGTTCCTTTCCTTGTAATCGTGCAGATGGCGCGCCGCTTGAGCAATGTCCGCCGATTGTTTACGTTTGTCGCCGCCGCAGAGAAGCAGGACACACGTCTTGCCCAGCATCGCGTAGTAAACGCGATATCCCGGTCCCCAGTCGATCCGCAATTCCGAAACACCGTCGCGCAGCGCCTTGCAATTTCCAAAGTTGCCGAGCGAAAGGCGGTCGATCCGGACCGCAATCCGCGCACGCGCCTGTGCATCTTTCAATCGCGACAACCATTCGCCGATCACGTCCTTGCCCGCCCGCGTAACGTACCGGCGAATCTCGATCACAAGTCTCACTGTAACTTATAAGTTACACGAGGCGCAAGTCCATTCTGACGCCACTCGCGCCGTTTCCCCCGTATAATCCACCTGTCTCGTGAATGTGCTTTGTATCAGGGCACGGCTTCAGCCGTGCCGAACTGCTCTAATTCAAGGGGCTTTAAGCCCCTGCGGATCGCGCGTCGCACTCCCATGCTCACCCCTGACTACCGCAGCTTCCTCCAGCTCAGTCGCGACGCGACGCTGATCCCGATCGTCAAAACGGTGAGCGCGGACCTGCTCACCCCGGTGGGCGCGTTCCTCAGCATTGCGGCGCGGCAGAAGTACGCCTTCCTGCTGGAGTCGGTTGAAGGCGGCGAGAAGATCGGGCGCTACACTTTTCTCGGCGCCGAGCCCAGCACCGTGATCACCGCCCGCGGCAGCGAGCTCACGATTCGCACCGCGACTTCCGTTCGCAGCGAGCAAGGCAGCGTGGTCGAGTTGCTGCGCCACGAGCTTCGCCAGCATCGGCCCGCTCACATCCCCGATCTCCCGCCGTTCACCTCGGGCGGCGTGGGCTATTTCGCCTATGACATGGTGCGGCAATTCGAGCGGCTGCCCGAGCGCGCGAAGCGCGATATCGATCTGCCCGACTGCGTCTTCACCTTCTACGACCGGCTGCTGGCCTTCGATCATCTGCGCCATCAGGTACACATCATCGCCGCCGCCGATGTTCGCTCCGAATCCCCGCGCAAGGCCTACGACCGCGCCGTCACCGACATCTCGGCGCTCGAGCACAAGCTGGCGCGCGGGCTGCGCGGACAGCACCTGTACTGGTCTGGTGCGGCGAAGGCCAGGGCGATCAAGGTCCACAACAGCACCTCGCATGACGACTTCCTGCGCAGCGTTCGCCGCGCCAAGGATTACATCGCCGCCGGCGACATCTTCCAGGTGGTGCTGTCGCAGCGTCTCGACTTCAAGCCGCCGGCCGAGCCCTTCCAGATCTATCGCGCGCTGCGCACGGTCAATCCGTCGCCGTACATGTTCTTTCTCAAGCTCGACGACATGCACGTCCTCGGCGCGTCGCCCGAGATGCTGGTGCGCGTGACCGGCCGCAAGCTGGAATACCGGCCCATCGCCGGCACCCACAAGCGCGGCGCCGATGCCGCCCAGGACGAACGCCTGACCGAGCAGTTGCGCACCGACGAGAAGGAGCGCGCCGAGCACGTCATGCTGGTCGATCTCGGACGCAATGACCTGGGCCGCGTCAGCGACTACGGCAGCGTCAAAGTTCGCGATCTGATGTACGTCGAGAAGTATTCGCACGTCATGCACCTGGTGTCGGCACTCGAAGGCCAGTTGCGCCGCGATCTCGATGCGCTCGACGCGCTGGCGGCATGCTTTCCCGCCGGCACGCTGAGCGGCGCGCCCAAGGTCCGCGCCATGGAGATCATCGAAGAACTCGAGCCGGTGCGCCGCGGCGTCTATGGCGGCGCAGTGCTCTATGCCGATCACGCGGGCAATCTCGATTCCTGCATCGCCATCCGGACGATGGTTCTGCACGGCAAGCGCGCTTATGTTCAGGCGGGTGCCGGCATCGTGGCGGACTCCGATCCGGAGAAGGAGCATCAGGAGTGCATGAACAAAGCGAGCGCATTGCTGAAGGCGTGTGAGATGGCGAGGGGCTAAATCTCAGGAATTAGATTGCGATTGGTTCGCGAAACCACATTCTGTTGTGACGCATCATTTTCCCGGATACACTGTACGGCAACTGACCGGAACCATGATTATGCGCTCCTTCGTTGGCCGACTCTTCCAGTCCCAAGTTTCTGGTCGCGCCGCCTTCACGTTGACCGCGCTGGTTGCGCTGGCTTGGAGCACCCTAGCCTTCTGCGACGAGATTCATGACGCAGTCAAGGACGGCGACTTGGCAAAGATTCAGGCGCTGCTCAAGGCTGACCCTGATTTGGTTTTCAGCAAGGACAGCGTGGGCAGAACGCCTTTGCACCTGGCGGCGAGCCGTGGCAATAAGGGCGTGGCCGCGTTGCTGCTAGCCAGCAAGGCCGATGCGGAGGCCCAGGACAACGGCGGCCGGACCCCCTTGCACTATGCAGCGTTCACGGGCCACAAGGACGTGGCGGAATTACTGCTGGTCAGCAAAGCCGACGTCAATGCCGAGGACAACGATGGCTGGACGCCTTTGCGCTGTGCGACGGTCATGCACCAGAAGGACGTAGCGAAATTGCTGCGGCAGTATGGCGGCCAGCAGCGGAGCGCTGAGCCCGTGCAGATTTTGCATGACTATCTGAGACAAACATACAAAGGCAGCGCGGAACTCGCTCTGGGCCGCAGCGATATCCTGGGCCGCAGCGATTTCCTCTATGATTTCGTTTCAATTGACGGCACTGGTTATACATTCACGTTAACACCAGTGTTTAAGGACGATGTTGACACGGAACCCAATTTTAGAACTGGAGGTTATGCGATAACGACGCGTTACCACTTAGGCCAACCCCAGTCCGTCCGCGTGAGTTTTGCCGAGGTAACACGAATCGAAGGGAGTTGCCGCGTTGCCCTCTGCCCTGTGCGTTTGATAAACGACACGGGCTCTACACTAGATCGTCTTGCCGTTCCGAGGAACGTATTACGGGCCCTGCGTAGTCTGTGCCCGAATGCGAAGTAGAAAGGATTGCAGCTCCCATAATCGCCACACCGACACTCACCCCTTGATCGCTTACTCCCATGGTCTTCGTTCTGGATAACTACGATTCTTTTACGTACAACTTAGTCCAGTACGTGGGCGAGTTCGGAGAAAAGGTCGTCGTCCGTCGCAATGATCAGACCACGATCAGCGAAATCGAATCGCTTGGTGCCGACCGTATCGTCATCTCCCCAGGCCCATGCACGCCCCACGAGGCCGGCATCAGCATCGAACTCATCCGCCACTTTGCCGGACGCGTGCCGCTGCTGGGCGTTTGCCTCGGTCATCAGGCCATCGGCGCGGCGTTCGGCGGCAACGTGGTGCGCGCGGCGAACCTCATGCACGGCAAGACCAGCTCCGTCGAGCACGACGGCAAAACTATCTTCCGCGACATCCCTTCGCCCATGACCGCGACGCGTTACCACTCGCTCATCGTCGAAGAAAAGACTCTTCCGCGCGAATTGGAGATCTCGGCCACGTGCCAGGACCGCGATGGGACGCGCGTCATCATGGGATTGCGTCATCGCAAGTTCGCGGTTGAGGGTGTGCAGTTCCATCCTGAAAGCGTGCTCACAGACCAGGGCAAGCAGATCGTTCGCAATTTTCTGCAGATGTGATGGGCGAAGTTTCGAGTTTCAAGCTTCAAGCTTCCGGTTTCGAGTTTCGAGATCGGGTAGAGCTGGCCTTTAGGCCAGCGTCAAGCGTCACAAAAATTATCGGCACGGCTGAAGCCGTGCCCTTTCAAAGACGCCAGGCATTCAAAGACGCGGCATTTATGGACAGCCTTGAAGTTTCGCTTTTCACGCGTACCGCCAGCTCGCTGTCAATTTGACATTCGCCACCCGAATTCTGAAACTGAATGGAAACCCCGGCCGTATTACAACTCGAACTCCAGACTTGCAATTGGAAATTCTGGGCGGTATCGGGAACATGTCCGTGCTCGCACTTGAAACTTGAAACTCGAAACTCGCAACTGTTTTGAATCTCGAAATTGGCTCTGAAGCTGCTCCCATGCATACTGCTGCAATCGCAACTCGCAACTCGAAACTTGAAACTGCTCCCTCGGCTGACGCCGTCCAACTGCAGGGCATCCGCAAAAGCTACGACCACTTCGTCGCCGTCGATCATCTTTCGCTCAGCATTCGCGCGGGCAGCGTCTATGGCCTGCTCGGCCCCAACGGTGCGGGCAAGACCTCAACCATCCGCATGATGATCGGCATCACCATGCCCGACGAGGGCTCGGTAAAGCTGTTCGGCGAAACCTTCCATCGCGAGCAATTGCACCGCATCGGCTATCTGCCGGAAGAGCGCGGCCTGTACAAGCGCATGCACGTGCTCGATCACCTGGTCTTTCTCGGGCGCCTGCACAATCTCCCTGAAGCGGAGGCGCGCAAACGTTCGCTGGCCTGGTGCGAGCGCCTGCAACTGAGCGACTGGACCAGCAAGAAAGTAGAAGAGCTCTCCAAGGGAATGCAACAGAAGATCCAGTTCGCGGCGGCGCTGCTGCACGATCCCGATCTCATCATCATGGATGAGCCCTTCGCCGGACTCGATCCCAGCAACGCCGTCATGCTGAAGGACATCCTCATCGAGCTGAAAAAAGCGGGCAAGACCATCCTGTTTTCGACGCACCGCATGGACCAGGTCGAGCGGCTGTGCGATTCGATTTGCCTTATCGATCATGGCCGCGCGGTGCTCGAAGGCGACCTGGCGAAGATCAAGGCCAGCTACGGCAAAAACCACGTGCAGATGCAGTACGAAGGCGATCCTCATCTGGAGAGTTGCGAGTTGCTGGAGTCGTTCAACAATTATGGCAACTACGTGGAGGCGCGTCTGAAGCCGGGCGCTGACGCCCAGGAGCTGCTGCGCATGGCGGCCGCGAGCGCGCGCATCAGCCGCTTCGAGCTGCTGGAGCCTTCGCTGGAAGAAATCTTTATCGACCGGGTGGGAAAAAATGCATAACGTGTGGACGCTGGTGCAACGCGAATACCTGGAGCGTGTGCGCTCCCGCTCGTTCATCATCTTCACCGTGCTGATGCCGGCGCTCATGGCCGGAAGCGTGCTCATTCCCGCCAAGCTGGCGGAGATGAACTCGGGCGGCGAGCGGCACATCACCATCGTGGCCAACAATGCTCCGCTGGCGGTTGCGGTTGGCAAGGAGCTCGCGAACGCCAAGCCCACCACCGGCATCGAGGGCGAGGAAGACTTCGGCAAGCCGGTTCTCTACTCGATTCAGGTTGACACCGACACCGGCGACACTGAACGTGATCGCCTGCGCCAGCAAGTGAGCGAGCGGCCAGATTACCGGCTTCCTCTGGCTCACCGACGATGCTTTGGCCGATCACAAAATTGTGTACAGCACCAAGGAGGCCGCGGACTTCGGCCAGTCGATTGAATTGCGCAACTCCATCAAGAGCGCCGTCACCAAGCAGCATCTTCAACAGAAAGGGATGAGCGCGGCGGAAATCGATTCCCTGCTCACGCCCATAACGCTGAAGACGGTCCGCATCGAAAAGGGCAAAGAGGGCGCAAGCGGCACCACGGTTTTCTTCACCGCGTTTGCCATGGTGATGCTGCTCTACGTCGTGGTGCTGATCTACGGCATGGCGGTGATGCGCTCGGTCATCGAAGAAAAGAGCACGCGAATCATGGAGGTGCTGCTCTCGACAGTCACGTCGAAGGAACTGCTGGCCGGCAAGATCCTCGGCGTCGGCGCGGTGGGCCTGACGCAGATTCTGGTGTGGGTCATCTTCGCGTTGCTGTTCTCGGTGCCGGGATTGATCGCCGCAAAATCATTCCTGGGCGAAGTCCATGTGCCGGTGGCCGGCATGATCGCCTTTGCAGTATTTTTCTTGCTCGGCTATCTGCTCTACAGCTCGATGTACGCCGCCATCGGCTCTATGGTGAACACTGATCAGGAGGCGCAGCAGATGCAGTGGCCGGCGATGATCCCCATCATCCTCGCCGTCTTCCTGATGAACGCGGTCATCCAGCATCCCAACTCGCCGCTGGCGTTCTGGCTTTCCATCGTGCCCTTCTTTGCGCCGATCCTGATGCTGGTGCGCATCCTGATCGAGCAGCCGCCAATGTGGCAGATCGCGCTATGCATCGGGTTGATGGTGGCGACCATCTACGGCTTGCTAAGCCTGTCGGCGCGCATTTATCGCGTCGGCATTCTGATGTACGGCAAGCGCCCGACGCTACCCGAACTGCGCCGCTGGCTGAGGTACGCCGGCTGAATCTCTTTCCCACCTGTGAACCTGAAGGACCGGGCGACGATTCGCGAACTCGTTTTTAAATTGTTCCACGTGGAACAATTCTTGCGCCTGTAACTACCTGCAGTTTCAGGCGTTTAAGCCATGGTACTTAATGGGGTAACTAAGGCCCCAAGGCCAAGTAACCGCTTCATAGCCAAAATACGTGTTTGAACACCAAATATGTATGTTCAAGCACTGGTTTGAGCCAGGTTGCGCGTCTGCTCGCCCCGACATTTGGCCGGTGGCTAGGCTCACCCTCTCGCAGTACCCGGCTCAAGCCGCAGGAGACGTGCCGGGGGGGTGTATAGTTGTTCCCAAAATCGTCGTCCGTCCGTCGTAAGGCATTGTCTTCGGCGATGCCTAGTCACCCACATATGCAATCTTAGAACATCGATAGCGCGGCACCTTTGAATGACACAGAAATGGTTGAAGTCCGATTGGGCTTGGGTCGTCGTGGGCCTTCTTTCGCTGGTATGGTGGCGAATCGCCGCGGGGTATGACGGGCATCACCTGGTGCTGGTTGTTGCGTTAAGCTTGGCATCCTTCGCAGTTGGGTGTCTGATTGGCTTTTTGTTTACGAGCTACGGTGAGGAAGCGGGAACTGTAGGTAAGGTCAGGGATTGGCTGGTGGGGGGACTGACCGGTATCACGGTTGTGAAGGCCGGCGCTATCAGAGACCTACTAGTCGCCTTCGCAGCAGACGGAGGTCCGAACGGATATGCGATAGTGGTAGCGTTCGCGACCACCTACTCGGTCTTAGGCTTCTTTTTCATGTTCTTCCAACAAGAATTGATATTCAACGTCCTATTGGCTGCAAGCAGAGCTGAACGCGGCCGAATCGAGGGCACGCGGGAGGCGGGGTTACTGGTCCAGCGATTTCTAACGAATCTTCCCGTCAGCATCCTCTCAGGCATTGAGGACGTCGACGAGATTGACCTGGATAAAGAAGAATCCGCCAAGCTCTACAAGCTCCTTGACTCCGACGACACCAACAGGTTCCTGGAGGAAGCGGACAAGGCCGTTAAGGCTGGGAACGCCGATTGGGACATTGTTAACAGGGCCGCGAACCTCCATTACTATCGCACCTATTTCGAGAAAGACGATTCAAAGAAACTGGAGAACGCGAAAACTGCGGCCTGTTGGATAGACAGGGCACTCGTAATGAATCCGACCCACGTTGACATGACAGTCAAAAGGGCGGCGATCGCCGGAGTAATGAAAAAGACCGAGGAGACCATAGCGATCCTGGAGAAACTGAACCGGAGGCCCGAGGCGCCTTTGTACGTCAAGGAGTGGTTAGGATTCTATCTTCTGGATTTTCCGGATCGACTTGATGAGTCAATTCAATACTCCGAGCTGTATCACTCTATTCTTCCAGAGGAATCTGACTCGCTGTTCAACATTGCAGCTGCATACGGCCGAAAATATTCTCGGGATGTGGAATCGCCGAATCGGCAGCCCAGTCCGAAGGATCGGGAGTTAGCATTATCCTACCTACGGCGGGGCTTGAATCGACAGCCAGGGTACGCCACAACCGTGAGAGAGAAAATGACGGGACCGGATGGGTCCTTCAGGTCTTTGAAGGACGACAGTGAATTCTGTTCCATGCTGGCCGTTTTCACACCTCAGGTTGAGAACCGCGCCCCAGCCGAACGCGCCACCGGCGCCTGATCTTGCCCGTCCGACCCGGTGTTCCCGACGAGGGCTGATTTCGGGCCTGCTGCGGTGCAAGCAAACACCGCTTGGGTGGGAACCGCGCCGCGCTTGGACACTGAGGAAAACACACCAGATCAACGGACTCACGTTTAGAATTCTCGCGTGGCCGAACCCTCCAGCGCTGAGCGACGCTTCACGCTGCTCCAGCGCATCCAGCTCACGCTTGTCTCGTGGATTGTTCCTGCGCTTCTATGGCTGATCGGCCGGACGCTGCGCGACGCCATCAGCTTTGAGGAAGGCTCGATCCAGAGCCTCGACGAGATCTATCCCGGCATTTATCCGTTCTGGCATCGCTGCGTGCTGCCCGCGACCTGGCTGTACCGCAATCGCCAACTGACGGTGATGACCAGCCAGAGCCTCGACGGCGAATTCATCGCGCGCGTCATCCGCCGCTTCCGATACATCCCGGTGCGCGGATCGAGCACGCGCGGTGGCCAGCGCGCTTTGCTCGAGATGAGCAGTCTGCTGGCCAGCGGCCACGCCGCGGCCTTCACCATCGACGGCCCGCGCGGTCCGCGCTATGTTGCCAAGAAAGGCCCGGTGCTGCTGGCCAAGATGAGCGGCGCTCCCATCATCGCGTTTTATGTTGCCGTCGAGCGGGCCTGGGTGTTGAAGACCTGGGACGCGCTGGTGATTCCCAAACCGTTCTCGCGGATTTACGTGCGCGCTGCCCGCAAGATCTTCGTCGCGCCCGATGCCGATGACGCGGCGCTCGAAACCTGCCACGCGCAGATGCAAGCCGCGCTGGAGCGTGTCACCGCCTTTGCTGAATCGCAGTTCCCTCACCCGACCCGCTCAGAAGCTTGAGCAGTACTAATGCGGCGAATCACAGATTCCTTTACGAACGCACTGGGAACCTCGACTTCCACCGCAGGGCCTGGAGGCCATGTTTCCTTGGGCGCGTTTCGGCACGGCTGAAGAGGCCGCTGAAAAACTCTGGATTTCGCCATGGCCAGGTAGAGCGAACCTTCAGGTTCGCGTCCAAGCCCTTTATTTATGAGGTCGGGAGCCGGCTTCAGCCGGCGGCACTCTAAAAGGGGCTGCTGAAAAAAGTGTGAAAAACTGGTCCCGAGCGGGCTGAAGCCCGCTCGGGATAAACAAAAATAAAGAACTTGGACGCGAGCCTGAAGGCTCGCTCTACCGAACGTGCCGTTTGAGGCTAATCTTTCAGCGGCCTGTGAAGCCGTGCCCTGACACAAAGGCCCGACTTATGAAACGAGTTTCTAACTCGGTTCACTAGGGACATTTGTCCCGCCGTATTCAATTTGCCTTTAGCGTTTCCTCGGAAGACCGTCGCACGTGTCGCGCGCGTGGGCTAAACTGGTGCGTAGCACATTTCAGCCCCGTGTAGACGCAACTCCCGGCGTCGCGCCATCATGGCCGATTCGATTTCAGCGCCATCCGTCAGCATTGGCCAGGTCCTGGGCCATTACCGTCTGATCGAACAGATCGGGGCCGGGGGCATGGGCGTTGTGTTTCGCGCCCATGACGAGAAGCTGCGCCGCGATGTGGCTGTCAAGATTCTGCCGCGCACGGTCCTCAGCGAAGCCAACCGCCGCGAGCAGTTCCATAAGGAAGCTCTCGCCGTCGGCCGGCTCAACCATCCCAACATCGCCATGGCGTTCGACTTCGGCCAGGAGGGTGACCTCGATTACCTGGTCACGGAGTACATCCCAGGCATCAACCTGGACGAAAAGATAGGCGGGCAGCCGCTGCCGCTGAGCGTAGCTTTGGAGCTTGGAATTCAGTTGCTCAGCGGACTGGCAGCGGCACATCGCCAGCAGGTGCTGCATCGCGACCTCAAGCCCGGCAATATTCGCCTCACCGGCGATGGCCGTTTGAAGATCCTCGACTTCGGGCTGGCACAGCTCATGGAGCCGGTGGACGAGCGCGCCGAGACCAGCAATCTGACCAGCGAAATGTCCGTGACCGGAACCCTGCCCTACATGGCGCCGGAGCTGCTGAGGGCCGAGCCGGCCAACGAGGCTACCGACGTCTGGGCCGCGGGCGCGGTGTTGTACGAGATGGTCACCGGCAAGCGCGCCTTCCCGGACAAGCAGCCGTCGCTGATCATCGACGCCATCCTCCATTACGACCCGGTCAGGCCGACGCTGCTCAATCCCAAGATCGCGCCTGCTTTCGAGGCGGTGATCATGCGGGCACTGGACCGTGACCGCGATCGCCGTTACCGGTCAGCCGATGAGATGTGCTCCGACCTGAACCGTCTAGCGGCCGGCGACCAGATCGCGACCGATACGCTGCGCCGCAGCACCGTGGTGCGGTTGACCAAGCAGCGGCGCCAGCGCGCTGTGGTCGCCGCGCTGGTCGCTATCTTGCTCGCGGGAGTGGGGATTGGCTATGTGGCCGACCGGCTCTGGATACCTCACGAGAGGATTCTCGCCGTGCTGCCCATCGACACCGTCGGCCAGGACAGCGCCACCAACGCCTTGGGTCTCGGGTTGATGGAGACACTGACCGCGAAGCTGGAACAAGCCAGCAACAGCGACTCCATCCAGGTGGTCTCGTCGCGCGACCTGCGCGACAAGGGCGTGAAAACAGCAGATGAGGCGCGGCGGGAATTTGGCACCGACCTGGTAATTGAGAGCAGTTTGCAACGCGATGGCCCGACCATCCGCGTCAACAGCTATCTGGTGGATGCCAAGACCCATCGCCAATTGGCGGCGCGGACCATTACCGTTGCCGCCAGCGACAGCTTCGGATTGCAGGACCAGGTGGTGGGCGAGACTCTGGACATGCTCCCGGCGAGGATCGGGGCAAAAGAACGCCAGAACCTGGCGGTGCGGCAGAATACCCAGCCTGCAGCTTACGAAGCCTATATTCAAGGGCGCGGGTATCTGGCGGAGTTCAGCAAGCCGGAGGACCTCGACAATGCCGTTGCCGCCTTCGCCCAGGCGGTGAAGATCGATCCCAACTACGCCCTGGGTTATGCGGCGCTGGGCGGCGCCTATGCGGAAGGCTTCCGGCGCTACTACCGGGGCAACGATTGGGTCGAAAAGGCCACCAGCAATTGCCAGAAAGCGCTGTCGCTGAACCCGGATTTGGTGGAGGGCCATATCTGCCTGGGTAACGTTTACGATGGAACCGGAAAGTACGATAAGGCGGTTGAGGAATTTCGCCGCGCCGTACAGTCAGAGCCCGGAAACGAAGACACGCTTCGCGGTTTGGCCGACGCCTACACCAGCATGGGCAACCTTGCGGGCGCGGAATCCGCCTACAAGCAGGCCATCGCTTTGCGGCCGAAGTACTGGGGTGTTTACGATTGGCTGGGCGTTTTCTACTTCAACCGGAACCGCTATTCCGACGCCGCCGGCGAATTTCTGAAATCCACCGAGCTTGCCCCGGGAAACTACTTCGGCTATTTCAACCTGGGAGCGTCGTATGTTGGGGAAGGCCTCTATTCGCAAGCCATAGACGCCTTTAATCGTTCCATCGCTCTGCGTCCCAGCGCGGAAGCTTATGGCAATCTCGGCTACACCTATACCTTGAGGAAACAGTTTCCGCAGGCCATAGCGGCGCTGCAGCAGGCGCTGAAGCTCGACAATCACGATTGGATGACGTGGGGGAATCTGGCCGACGCACTCTACTGGAGCCCAAACCGTCGCAACGAATCGGCTGCGAACTATCGCCAGGCGATAGCCATCGCCAATGCGCAAGTAAGCATTAATCCGGAGGACGTGGAGGCTCTGGCTTACCTCGGAAACTACAGCGCCATGTTAGACGATCAAAAGGACGCGTATAGCTATACCGAAAAAGCGCTTAGGCTGGCGCCCTCCGATGGTGAAGTCCTGTTTGTTGCCGCCGTGGTTTACAACCATTTCAACCAGCGTGAGCAGGCCTTGTCCTACTTGAGCAAAGCTGTGCACGCCGGATACTCGCGCAATATGATCCGCGACACGGCGAATTTTTCCAATCTGCAGCAGGACGCCCAATTCCAATCTGTCGTGAATAACCCCTGACTTATTTGACCCGCAATCCCAGAGCTCCCGGATTGTTGCATGTCTGACCGTTGATGGTGACGCTGGCGTAGTTAAAGGTACCCGTGCCCGTGGGCGTTTGCGCGCCCGTCGCGGCGGTCACCGGACACGTAGCGAAAGGGCAGGAGCTGAACGAGACCTGAAATGGGTTGCCGGGATTTTGGGGCTGGTAAGTTACCGACGTCGTCGGACTTACGGTAACCTGGCTGGAAGAGCCATTCTGCTGGCAGGCGCCACCGTTGTAGCTGAGAGTGATGGTTTGCGAAGTTTGCGCATTGAGCAGTTGGCCAGGTGTGATCGCAAAGGCAACAAGAACGAGAACTACAAGAGCTACCCAAGCACGTGAAGTCATAGGTTCCTCTCTTGGTGAGACTGTATAGAAACACTAGCACGAACCCGGCAACTGTCAAGCGAATAACTCAGAATTATCAGCTACCTGACCGGCCGCACGCGCACGCCCAGTTGCCGGGCGTTGTTGCATGGGTGATCGTCGATGCTGAAGCCGGTGTAGTTGAAGGTCATGCCTGCGGCCGCCGCATTGGGAGAGCCAACGTTGACAGGCGTCCCGTTGGGGCTGTCCACCGGACACGAGGTAAAGGGACAATCGGCAAATTGCACCTGAAATTTGTCGATGATGGCTGCACCCTCGTAGACCACCGCCTGGTTCTGATTGATGTCGATGACACCGATAGATCCATTCTGCTCGCAGGCGCCGCCGTTGAAGGTCAGCATGATGTACAGCGGTCCGCTTGGTCGCGCGCCCCGCTGGCAACCCGCAAAAAGAATCAGCGAGCCGGTCACAACCGCAACAGCCATTCGGAGACCGTTTGCTGGCATAGTCTTCCTCAGTTTCTGCCTAGGAACATAGCACGACAGAAGGAACTGTCAAGTCCGGAAGCTGGGAAGCGGATTATTCCCCGTTTTCCCGTTTCAATTCAGACTTGATGTCGAGATTGCGGATCAGGCGGTGCAGGTAATTAGGGTGAACGCCAAGCACCTTCGCCGCCTCGGTATAGTTGCCCCTGGTCTGCTTCACCGCGTCGGCAATCATGCGCTTCTTCAGATCGTTGATTTGATCGTGATATTTCCCGGTACTGGTTTCAGGGGGCTGGGCTTCCAGCAGGACCTCGGGCAGGTCGTCGGCAACAATTTCATCCCCGGTGCCAAGTACGATGGCATGCTCGATGGCATTTTCCAACTCGCGCACATTGCCCGGCCAGCTATAGCTTAAGAGCATCCCACGCGCCTCGGAGGAGATGCCCTTCAGCGGATGCTTGCACCTCTCGGAGTATTTTGCCGCAAAGTACATCGCCAGCAGCGGAATGTCATCGGGACGGTCGCGCAGCGGCGGTACAACCACCGAGACCACATTCAAACGGTAATAGAGGTCCTGCCGGAATTGTCCCGCTTTGATGGCCTCTTCCAGGTTCTTGTTGGTTGCGGCGATCACGCGGGCGTCAAGCTTCAACGTGCGATTTCCGCCGACGCGCTCGAACTCGTGCTCCTGCAAGGCGCGCAACAGCTTGGCTTGCAGCAGCGGCGCCAGCTCGCCGATCTCGTCCAGAAAAATCGTTCCCCCTTCGGCGATCTCCAGCCGGCCTTTCTTGGTGGCAATCGCTCCGGTAAACGAGCCTTTCTCGTGACCGAACAACTCGCTTTCCAGCAGCGCCTCCGGAATGGCGGCGCAGTTGATGGCGACGAACGGCTTCTCGGCCCGTGAGCTCTTGCGATGAATCGCGCGCGCCACCAGTTCCTTGCCCGTGCCGCTTTCCCCGCGGATCATCACAGTGGAATCGCTTTTTGCTACCCGGGCAATGAACTTCTGCACCTGATGCATGGCCTTACTTTCGCCGATGATCACGTCGTCCAGCTCAAGTTCGGCCTGCAGGCGGCGGTTCTCGCTGCGCAGCGCTTCCGTGGCCAAAACGTTCTCCAGCGTGACGGCGGCGATTCCGGCAACGGAATGCAGAAAGTGTACGTGCGCGTCTTCGAACTTGCTCTCCGGCCCATCGGCGGACATGTAGAGAACTCCGACCGTCTTCTCCACTCCCACCAGCGGCACACATAGCACCTCCTCCGCGTCGGAAGCGTCGGGAGCGGGACGGTTGAGGATGGGCGCGCGCTCCCACAAGGCGCGCTGTACAACCTCGCGCCGGATGCGTATTTGCGGAGACGCGGTGGGATGCCGTTGCCAGACACAACTGGAGGTCGGCTCTTCATCGGCCTGGCGAAGAATTACGATCGCTCCCGAATCCGCTGGCACCACTTCGCCGATGAGCTGTAACAATTTCTGCTGCAGCGGCTCAAGATCGCGTATGGAATTAATAGTGTTCGCGATCTTGAACAGCGCATTCAGGTCGCGCGCCATGCGGCCGACGTCAGTGGGATGCGAAGCCAACGCGTTCGCGCCCACGGTCGTCGTGGTGAGCAGATCGAAGGGCTCCTCGTCCTTGAACTGCACCGCCTGAATTCCCTGCCGTTCATCTTCGGTAATCAGGAAGACCAGCTCGCAGCGACCCACGCGTAGCGTGTCGCCGTGCGTCAGCAGCTTGCGGCGCACCGGTATGCCGTTCACGAAGGTCCCATTGTGGCTGTCCAGATCGATGAGTTGGAATGCCGCGTCGGTCTTGCTGATGGTGAAGTGGCGGCGCGATACGGCACGATCATGCAAGCACAAATTGTTGGCCGAATCGCGCCCCACCGATAGCTGATCGCCGGTCATTCTCGCCACCGAGCCCTTGGATGGGCCCGAAACTACCACCACTCTCGAATCCAAGTCCTCCTCCTTTTCCGGCAGCTAGTGTAGCTGAGGGCGACTCTTTCGCGCGAGGACATACAGCAAACAATAGCTGTGGAACAAAACAGGCGAAACTATACGGATAGCTGAGACTATCCGATCGGATAGTCAGAAACCACAATTAGGACGGCGGCAACCTATCCCGGCCATGGCTTGATGTTCGTATGTCACTGGAAATGAAAGCATTTTGAAGTCACCTCAAGGTAGCCAGCGGTTGGCATCATTCTTGCAATAGTAATTTGTAATCGCGACCGACACGTATAGATATGAACGTCAATAGCGGGGTAGATCCTCGATGTCGCGAACGAACTCTCCGATGGCCCGGAGACCCGTGATGCTAGCTGGGCGATGCTACATCACGAAGTAAAGACCTGGAGTGGGAGCGCTCCAGGTCTTTTTTTTTGCGCGAATTTTCCTGCCGCGAAATCCTGGCAACTACCTAGCTTCTTTTAAGCCGTTTTATAGCGCGCGGGGGCTTTTTCACTTTGCCATCCCGACCGAAGTGAGGATGCTCGCGAAGCGCGCAGCCTCACGTAGTGGAGGGACCTGCTATTCGCCGGAGTTGCTGGCACTGCATTCGAAAAACAGGTGCCTCCACTCGCCCCTCTTGTTCTCCCAGGCCGCTGAAAAACTCCGTTTCCGAAAGTTTTGTGTCAGGGCACGACTTCAGTCGTGCCAATTAGGCCCTTATTTCCTTATCTCGAGCGGGCTTCAGCCCGCGAGGGATCTGCTGTTCCGACTTTTGGCGCGATATAACCCGCTTGTTGCAACCTGGCGATCTGTGATGAACTGGCATGGCGATTTCTTTCCCGCTCATGCTTCAGGTCGAAAAGCTACAAACTGAACCTGCTTTGGATTCACCACGCGCCTGGGTGGTCGTTGCCGCGGCTTTTCTCGCATCATTCGTCAGCTTCGGCGTTACGTATTCCTTCGGCGTCTTCCTGAAGCCGATGGCGGCGGAATTTCACGCTCGCCACTTCTTCATCATCGCACTGTTCTCTGCCGAAGCGCTGGTCTCATGTGCGCTGACGCCGCTGACCGGCAGGATCGCCGATCGCTTCGGCCCCCGTCCGCTCATGTTCGTCGGTGCTCTGTTGATGGGCACTGGTCTCCTATTCAGCGCGCAGGTCCACTCGCTGCCGCTTCTATTCATCACCTATGGGATTGGGCTGGGCGCCGCCGTCGCCTGCATTTATATCCCGGCTATGGCCGCGGTTGGCAAATGGTTCAAGGTGCATCGCCCAATCGCCGTGGGGACGGCCATGAGTGGCGTCGGTTGCGGAACGCTGGTGGTCGCACCGCTCGCCGCCGTAATGGTGGATCGCTACGGCTGGCGCAGCGCCTTCACACTGTTCGCCTGGACCAGCGCCGTTCTTCTGCTGCTGTGCGCCGCGTTGCTGTTTCGCCCGCCGGCGACGATGGCGAAAACCCGCGCCAGTATCGCGGGCGCGCTGCGCACACGTACCTTCTTTTTCCTCTACGCCAGCCTGCTGTTCGGGCGGGTCGCGGTCTACGTCGCTATGCTCTACCTGCCGCCGTTTGCCGACAGCATCGGCATCACGCGTGTCGCGGGTGCGGCGTTGGTCGGCTACATCGGAGGCGCGAGCATTGCCGGTCGCCTGGGCTTCAACGCGCTGGCCGCTCGCTTCGGACTTCTGGAAATTTACCGCGTGACCTACGGTGTCGCGCTGGCCAGCTTTGCTGCGTGGCTGGTCGCCGATTCGTATTGGCCCATGCTGGTCTTCGCTATGGTATTGGGGTTAGGCTACGGTGGCCTGGCTGCGATGTACAACCCCGTCACCGCTTCGATCTTCGGGGTCGAAAGGCTCGGTGAACTGCTGGGAATCCTGTTCACTGGTTTCGGACTCGGATCGTTGATCGGTCCGCCCGTCGCTGCGCTTCTAGTGGATGAGACGCAGAACTATCACTATCCGATTTTTGTCGCGACCGCCGCCGCCGCGCTGGCATTTGTGCTGGTCCTGCCGTTGAAGAAGCACGCACTGACCGAGAATAAGCGCTCCGCCGCCGCAGCCGGCTAAGAGAGACTTAGTTTCTGCTGCAGTCGGGTAGTGCGGGCCTTCAGGCCCGCGTTCGGCGGCATCGCAAGAAGATGGGTTTTGCATTCCGCTGCCAAATGCAGCGGAATGCAAAACCTAAAACGAGGCAGCGCGGTGACGCGGCGCTGAAGCGCCGCACTACCCGCAGCAACTGGATTAGAGTAATTCCTAAACGGCTCTAAGAGCGACGCCCCACTTCTCACTTCGCAGCCAGCAACGACTCCAGCTTCTGCCGCATGTCATTCATGTCGGCCGCACCCACGTATTTGGCGGCGATGCGCCCCTGCCGATCGATCAGAAATGTCACCGGCAGTCCCAGGATTCCGCCGTAATTCTCCGCCAGATTCGCGTTTCCCACCGCGACCGGATAGTTCATCTTGAACTGCGCATAGAACTGGCGCACCGGCGTGATGTCGTCGTCCATCGATATGCCGATGACCTGCAGTCCCTGCCCACCATATTTGTTCTGGTACTCGACGAATTCCGGAATCTCGGCGCGGCAGGGCGTACACCATGTTGCCCAGAAATCAAGCAGCACAACTTTGCCGCGATAATCCGCGATGTTCAGCGGCTTGCCGGAGAGATCTTGCAGCGAGAACGCTGCCGCCGGCGCGCCGATCGCGCCCGGCCTGCCGCCCTTGCGCGCCTGGTGCTGCCCCGCCTCATACACCGCGACCGCGATGGCAATAGCGATAAGGATGAGAACGATTCGTCTGTTGGACATTCACTGACCCTTGATGGTGGGATATCCCTTGTCGACCCAATCGCGCCCGAAGCTATCCGCGATATAAAGCACCTTCACAGTGGAAAAGCCCATGGCCTCCAGTTCACGGTAAGCGGGACGCACATTGGGGCAATGACTCCAGGGACAGCATCCACAATAAAGCACGACGAAGGTATTCCGCGGCAACGGCTTCACCCGCGCGCGCAGCCGCTCCAGTCCTGCCTTGTCCGAAGCGACGCCGATGTACTCCGCGCCGGGAATGTGCGCCTGCATGTACAGGATCGAAGGGCCAACGTTCAGCACCACCGGCTTCTGGCGCTGCGGTGATTGCAGCATGCCGGCCAGTTCTTCAGGAGTGATCCGTTGCGCGTTGCCGGGCGCAAGCTCGGAATCGGGAGATGCGTGCTGCGCTCGCCCGCTGGTGGTGAAGAACAGCCCAAGCGCGAGGATCAGGACCGCTGACGTTGAAGGTCTCATGTCGATTCCAGTTTGTCACAACCGGCGTTCGCCTGCAGATTGAGTTTGGATAGCGTCTCACTTTGAAGCTGGCAGTCACGCATCATCAAATTGTCATCATCAGCGCCATCTTCATGGCGCGAGGGATCTGCTTTTCTTCCCCGGTCAAGCACCAGAGGTCGGCCGCCCCGGCTGACGAACAACACGACCTCGCTCACGTAGAATCATCTCCAGCATGGAGCCGGACCATCGCAGAACAGTCGCCGTCAGCACGGCAGCGTGCCTTAAAGGCTCAGTCCTGAGCATGGTCCTGCACGATGTGTGCGAGGAGATCAGGCTCGAGGAGCTGCGCCAGATGCTGGGCGCGCGCCGCGTGGCGCCCACGTTCAAGCATTCCACTCCCGAATATGTGCGCTTCGAGAAGCCTCCGGTAGTGGAGAGCTCTCGACCCGCTCGTGTTGCCCGGCGGCGAAAAGCTGGTCCCACAGCTCAAGTATTACGACTACGGCGTCATCAGCGTGCTGCTGGAGTTTGAGTTTGAGAGCGACTGGCAATCGCTGGTCCAGTTGGCGGCTCGATGGGTGCCGAACCCGGAACTGGAGCGCCGGGCGCAGCAGATTGTGCGCGCGCGTCTGGAGAAGATCGCGCCTGCCATCGTGCGGCCCTACACCGACTGGCTCAACGAGGATTACTACATTTTTCGGTTGCGTGAGGTGCCGGGAAATCCCCAGGGCTGTGACTTGCTCGCCCAGCACGCCGCGGAAATTGCCCAACTGCTGCGTGGCGAATCGACTCCGCTGGCCCGCATCATCAACGAAGACGCGTTCCAGTCGAGCCTCTTCTACTATCCCCATGATCTGGTGACGGTGGGGTGGAACGCGGCGTTAGTGTACGACACGCCGTCCGGCGCCGAAGGCTCGATTCAGATTCTCGAGTACGCCAACTCGCAGTTGCTGGAGTTTCGCCATTACGACGACTGGCTGACGCGTGAGCTGGCGGGCGTATACACGTCCCTGAAAACCAGCGGCGGAATGCTGCGCCGCTGGAAGATGCGCAGCGAGGCCATGCGGCTCAACAGCATCACCGTTGAAGTCACCGAGCTGGCCGAGCGCTCGGAGACCGCCATCAAGTTCGTCAGCGACATGTACTCCGCCCGGATGTACCGGCTGGCTGCAGCCAAGATCGGCGTACCGGAATACAAAAACCTGGTCAACGAAAAACTGCACACGGCCGAAAATCTCTACCGCTTCCTGATCGACGAATTTCACCAGAGCCGCGGCTTCGTGCTGGAGGTGCTCGTCGTCATCATTCTGGTGATCGAGCTGGTATTCCTGTTTCGCGGCAAAGGGTAGAACTGTTGTCAGTTGTCGGTTATCAGTTGGCGTCAGTTGTCTTGAAAGCGCACGGCCCCACAGGGTAGCTGAAAGGTCATTTCGGGCGGTTGAAGGGGCGCAGCTTTAGCTGCGCCGTTGGAAGTTATCTATTTTTCTCATCACGAGCCGACGAAACCGGGGCCCCCGACGAGCGCCGGTTTTGCGCTCGTTGGGGTGGATAGTCGGCGAGGGATCTTCTTTTCTGAGCTTTTCAGCGGCCCGTCCAGCGTGCCGATGACCGCTTCTTGTCCCCGGGAACTGTCCCTCCACGCACGCTCTCAACCTCTTCTGCCCGTCTGCCAATCCTCAATCGCAGAACCCGCTAAAATCATATTGGAACTCCAGGAGAGCACGTGCCTTCCAGCGAAGCTGCTCGCATTTCGGAATTGCTGCAGACTGCCAAGACCATCGCGGTGGTTGGATTGACCGACTCGCCCCTGCGGCCCAGCTACGGCGTCTCGCATTACATGCTGTCGCAGGGCTATCGCATCTTCCCGGTGAATCCGAACATCACCGACTGGATGGGCGAGAAGGCTTACGCGTCACTGCTGGATGTGCCGGAGAAGATCGACATCGTTAACATCTTTCGCCGGCCCGAAGCGGTGCTGGAGGTGGTCGAGCAAGCGATTACCATCAAGGCTCCGGCGATCTGGATGCAGGAGGGCGTCATCCATGAAGAGGCGGCGGAGCAGGCGCGCCGCGCCGGCATCTTTGTCGTGATGGACCTCTGCATTTTGAAGGAACATCGCAAGCGAAGCAGGGACTAGTGTCCTGAGTCGGAAGTTCGTTCTGTAACCAACACGCACATGATTGACAGCCGCAGGCCGGGATGGCGGAATTGGCAGACGCAGCGGACTTAAAATCGTAGTATAGCCATCGAGCATCAACAATAAACACAACAAAAACAATAAGTTATTGACAAAACGGCGCTTCAGGCATAGCTTACACATGTCTTACACATTTCGGTCTTTTCGACCGGCTTGGAGGACATGCGCCCGTGGCGGAACAATATACGATCCTCGGCGGCAAAGTTCATGTTTACAAGCGTCCGAACAGCACTCAGTGGCAATGCTCCAGCTACTTCGCCGGCAGGAACCGCCGCATAAGCACCAAGGAAGAGAGCCTCTCGAAAGCCAAAGAAATTGCTGAAGACTGGTATCTGCAGCTCCGTGGCAAACTCCGCTCCGGAGAAATCAAGACCGAGAAAACCTTCCGCGAAGCCTCCGAACAATATTTGCGTGAATACGATCTCATGACGCAAGGCCAGCGCAGCAAGATCTATGTCAGAGGCCAGCACTCGCGATCGACTGTCCACTTAGTCCCGTTCTTCGGCCATCTCGGCCTTTCGGAAGTCACCTCCGGCAAGGTTCAGGAATACCGGATTCACCGCTATGAGGAATCGGTGGCCAAGCGCGGCAAGCCGCCCGCCTATAACACCATGCATCAGGAAATCGTGACGCTCCGCCAGACGCTGAAAACCGCGATGCGCCAGGGATGGCTTGACCGTCTTCCCGATCTCTCCGAGCCCTACAGATCATCCCCGAAAATCTCGCACCGTGCGTGGTTCTCGCCGGAGGAATACAAGCAGCTTTACGAGGCGACACGAAAGCGCGCGCACGAGCCGAAGCAGGAGCGCTTCAAATGGGAATGCGAACAGCTTCACGACTATGTGCTGTTCTCCGCCAATACCGGCCTTCGGCCCGATGAGGCGCGGCGCTTGCAATTTCGGGACGTGACCATCGTCGAAGACGAGGCCAGCCAGCAAACGATCCTTGAGATCGAGGTACGAGGCAAGCGAGGGGTCGGCTACTGCAAGAGCATGCATGGCGCCGTGCGTCCGTTCGAGCGGCTGAAAGCCAGGCTCCGTCCTTCTCGCGCCTACGAAGCGAGCAACGGGAATGAACCCAACACCGCAGCAACCGAACTCAGAGGAATGGCGCCTGCCGAAACCGACCGACCTCATTTTTCCGAAATGGCAGCGCGAACTTTTCAAGACGATTCTGGAAGAGGAAAATCTCCGCTTTGACCGCGATGGCCGACCGCGCACGGCTTACAGCTTGCGGCACACATACATTTGTCTGCGCCTCATGGAAGGCGCGGACATCTACCAGATCGCCAAGAACTGCCGCACCAGCGTCGAGATGATCGAGAAATACTATGCGGCGCACATCAAGACGAACCTTGACGCCGCCGCGATCAACATCATGCGGCCCAAGCCGAAGAAGACGCAGAAACCGGCCAAGCGTTCCGAATCCGACTGCCCCTGCCGAATCGGGAGACTGAAGTGTAAATTTCCGCGACTTGCTCTAACATAGACACTTGCTAACAGCCACGCGGGCGTGGCGGAATGGCAGACGCAGCGGACTTAAGGAAAACTTGAGTGCTCGCCGGGAAACCGGCGATGCAGAACTGCCCAAATTCGGGGAAACCTGCAATGGCAATCCCGAGCCAAGCCCGGACGGAACATTCCGCCGGGAAGGTGTAGAGACTAGACGGGCAGCACCTAAGCCCCAGAGCACCGGGAGAAGGTGAAGGGATAGTCCAGACCGCAAACCCGCACTCTGCGCCGATGGCGCTACGCGCGGGCGGCGAAAGCCGTAGACGGTATGAAAATCCGCAGGGCTTACAAGGCCTGTGAGGGTTCAAGTCCCTCCGCCCGCACCACCGCCCAAGTTGCAGTCTGGCCGCTTCCACGTAAAACTTGCCGCCGTCGCGGATTCAGAACCCCCCTTTCCCGTTCCCCTCAGGGGAAAGCCGGGGTGGGTGGGAGACCCCCACGCCTACCAAAATCAGGCGGCTCCCCCTACAAGAGGGGTTTCAAATGCTTCGCTGAATCCCCCCTTATAATCCCCCCAACGACAAGGCTTGCTACCTTCCATACCGATAGTTTCTGGGTACGGCCCAAGCATCTATTCAACAAAGAACAAAACATCTATCCTCCGTTCCACCACAGAAACTTATCGAATACTCTTTCGTGGAACCATCTCGCACGCACCACTGAGTTAAAGCGTCTTTTCGTAGTGCCGTCGGGAGCAAAATTCCTGACGCTGCTGCGGCTGAGGTCACGGCAAGCCAAACGTATTCGCATCTCGTACTTCGGAAATTCTGTCTGCCAAGCATTCCGAAAACTTGCATAGGTCGTTCCAGGTGTTGCGTTCATTCCAGTCAAGCATGTTTCTGCTCTACCGTCATAAATGACGACTGGTGATCGACGGCAGATCCACAAGAACTTGGAAGCAGCGGACACAAGCTGCTGAGCTTTGTTTTTCTTCTTGTAAACGGACCCGAGCCGACCCGCTAAAGCAGTTACCACCGCATCAACGTTTGCGGGCGTGATGATGTTGTTCACACTTGAAAGCGCTGCATCCACTTCATTGAGGGCGTTATCCAGTCTTTGGGAGGCATCCCACTTCTTAGAAAATGATCTGATGACCTGATAGTACGTAGCCGCTTCCACGAGATGTTCTCTGCGAGAGCTTCCATGTCGGCGGAGACCTGAGACGAAGTGCTTGTCGTACTGCCACCAATCGCTCAAATAGGCGAGAGCGAAGAACTTGAAATTGGTCAACATGTTGCTACCTCGATCGTAGGAGTCCTCTCAGCGCAAGGTCGTACGCTGCTTTGACTTCCCTTTCGAAAGCCCGATACAACACCGCCAGTTCCGGATCGAACTCCACCAGCTCACCGCGCGTCGCTTCCTGTTCGATAGCGTAGGAATAATAAAACTCCACAGCTCTTAAAGGGATATCGAGCTTCGGGATATTCATCACGTAGTCCGAATCTAGGTGAGCGATAAACTTGTCCCGATAACGCACCATGCTCGCGATGACCTCCTCGAACCCAGCATCGTCTAGTTCAAGATGACGAAGCAGAACAGCCTTAAAGCCCGTGCGGTCGGTCACAATGTTTCCCCAGTAGTGTTTCCTCTCTTGTCAGCAAATAGCTTGCACCATTCCAAAACACACATGTCGATAAAATTGCCGTTGGCAACTGTCCAGAAATTAGCGCTCTTCGTATTTGTTGAGTAGTTCCAGACCTGGCGATATTCTTCCCGCCGCCCGACGCGGTAGTAGGCAAGATTCCGCACGAATTGTTGGCAGAGGATTAGCACCCTCCGCAGACGGTCCCGCTTGGGCATCGGCATTTGTCGTTCTTAACTTTTTAACTGCTCCCACAGACGATGGAGGTTCGGATCGAGCCGCCGACCATCCTGTCCACGCACAATACAAGCGACTCGTTCCCAGTGAAGAGCAGGCAGGCAGCCTACGGACGACCCGCGCTCAAGCGTCGACGTCGTCGAAAATGCTTCGATTGTCATCAAACTCGTCCGGCGTTGCGACATCGCCCAGAGTGCGTCCCGGCTTGTCCTCTGCATCTTCTTCCGAGTGCTCGGCGATCCAGCAATCAAGGCGGTTGGTTTCCGCCTTGACGATCTTCCTCACCTCATCGTCGTCGGCGAACTCGTCGGTGAGCGCTTTCAACAAATCCTTCAGCGGCTGCATGTAATCATCGGCTGACTCGCCGGAACTGTGATTCGCCTGCCATTCCCGACGAACATCGTCCAGGCGGGGGACAAGTTTTGCGCGTACCTGTTTGCGAAATTCTTCAAATTCAGCCTTCTCAAAAACCGACCTGATCTCGTGGTCCCCTAATGCGTAGAGATCTTCGCCCCGCAGAGCATAGCCGGTCACGGTTTCGAGGAATTTAAGGCGTTGTGGCTCCGGCAAAAGTCCCCATTCATGCAGGCGCACGGCAACGTCCACCTCCGAGACTGCGCTCAACATGAGTCCGGGTTCCGCCACAGCGTCCAGAACCTCGGGATGTTTCCCGATGTAGAAGGATAGAAACTCCTTTGAGCAGCGCCACGCAAGAAAACGCATGATACGGCTCTTCGCGCCCCAGGCCGCGTACAGGGGCGATTTGTATTCGGAGCTTTTTGAAAATTCCTCAAGTCGTCGCAGCATCAGCGGAAAGAGGAGCTTTGGGATTATGACGGCTCGTTCCAGCCCGACATCTCCGCACGTCACCTGGTTGATCAGATCCTCCGTTGAACTGCCCTGAAGATAGATTTCCAGCAATTCGGGGTTGCCGGCCAGCAGCGACGCAAACGCGTCGCCAACGGTCGGATGTTTGAAACGCCAGATCGACGCCCCTTCGACATGCGCATGCTGCGCCAGACTGCCATTGAGTGACTCGAGGGCGGTGATGCAACCGCCGAGACTGCTGCCGAGGCGCTCCAGGGCGCGACGTTCAGATTCCTCAAGCTGGATGGGGCTTTCGAGTTCGCCGTTTCGCATGTAGATGAGACCAAGCGCCGCTTTGCTGTCGCTGTCGAGGCCCTGCAGCACCTCCCGCAGGAGCTGCTCCTGCTTTTCCACGAATTCATCGATCCAGTATTTGGCGACGGTCAGCCCTTCGGTGAAAACAGGGTCGCTCAGCCGCCGCGCGGTTTCCGGGATGAAGCGATGGTGCGCGGCGACCCCCTCCAGAAACGGCTTGATCTCAACGCGAAATTCTTGCGGCTGCCGGCCGAGTTTGATGTGGTTGTAGAGGATCTGCCGCTTTTCATCGAGAGTCAGGTCATGAACGTCGATGACAACCTGGCTCTCCTGCATAAGCGGGAATGCCCCTTCCTTGAGATCCTTGCGCGCGCGATTGTAGATATAGTCGCGCGATGTCATCACGATCTTGGCGCCCTTCTTGAGCATCGCCTTGATCTGCGCCAATCTGTGGTTCCAGCCATGGACCAACTGCGATTCATACTGGCTCATACCGAACGCGTCATCGACCCAGAAAAACTGCGACGGCTCATCGGGATTCCAGTGATCCACTACCCTTGCCGGGTCATCCAGCTTCAGGGTTGAGGCATTCCATTGATCGAGGGCTGCCATCGCGAGCAGAGACGCGATCGTCGTCTTCCCGGCGGCTGGTTCGCCAATCAGGAGAACAAATCCATGCTGGTCAAGAGCCGCAGCCGCCCGTTTGTATGCGCCTGTCACGACAATCTTCGAAAGGTCCTCGCGTAATGAAGCGAGAAGCGCCCGTGCCTGAGAATAGGCGCGCTCGTCCAGAATCTGGCTCAGATCTCCAAGACCGTAAACGCGTGGAACCAGCATCCGCAGCCGCTTGCTCTCCTGTATCTGCTGACAGATCCACGTCGAACCGTGCATCAGCACGTCCCTGACCCCCGCGCCCTTGTATATGGCCTCGATCTTCTCTGCCTCCGTGCCAGAAAGGCCGGCATTGGTAAGCAGCATGTAACAATCACAAAGCCCCTTCTTGACGAGCCGTTTGGCTTTTTTCGCCTCATCCGATAAATCAGAGGCGCGCAAATTGTGGTCCTTCTTGTTCGTGAATTTGCACTGAATGACGAATCGCCCGCTTATGTCTTCGCTTCCACGCGAGGTCCAGGTACCGGTAAACGCACCATCCTGTCCGCCGTCATTCGAATCAAGAAACGATTCCACATTTTGACCGAGAATCTCCCTCGTCACTGTCAGACATAGCTGCTGAAAACTGTGCCAGCCGAGACTGTGCAAGTCGTACACCGCTTCGCCCATAAACTTGTTGTTTCCGGATGCTTCAGCACATTACACAAGGATAAGAATAATGACTACGCAATCGCCTTCTTTGAGCGAGTTAATCAGGCGCAAGCATGGCCGCTCAACCCTTAAAACTGTCCCGTGCCCGCTCGCTCCGCTGCTTTATCAACGCGGCGACACCTTCGGCCACCGGATTCGCGGTCTCGACTTTTCCAAGGTTCGCGATCACCAATTCCGCAAGTTCGGGCACGCGGCTTTTGACGAGCGGCTTTGCCAGGCCTGCTTCCTCCGCAAGCTTCTCGAAGTCTCGCGGCAGCACTTTCTCAGATGAATACTCGCCCCCGATCTTCATCGCCATGTTCTTGCTAAGCTCGGGATAGAACATCGTGCTGACCACATCGTAGAGGGGGGCCAGCCTGATGGTCTGGTTTGCCGTTCCCACGTTCTCGTACAGGAGCGAGAAGTTCTTGCCGTGGGCGTCGTTGTTGCCGACAAGATAGTTGTAAATCACGGCGTCGAGGAGGCGTTGCAGGTCAAGAACCGGAGCGCTTGAAACTCCCCGAACCAAGCCAAAGCTTTGCTTCAACGACGGCCCCCCTTCCGTCTGATATTTCATTTCCGAGACGATCCCCTGCGCCTGACAGAAATCCTCCTGATGAAGCCGCTCCAGGATTCGCGCTCCCCCTTCTCCGTCCCGAAACGTTCTGTCGTACCGCTCTACCAGCAGATACTCGACTCCTTCCACGTTCCTGGTCTCGACCTTTGCGGCCGGAAGCCCCACCGCCGCCGCCAGTTTCATGCAGACCGCTTCGTTGTAGACCACGCCCTGAAAACGTTCCACCGCGGGCTTCAATATGTGCGTGCTCGGAGCCCCTCCCAACGGCAGAGAAACTTCATCGCCCTCAATTCGGACGGCGATCTTGTCTTGCGCTCCAGGCAGCGAGAGCCGGATACCCTCCTCGCCTGCCAGCAGCGGCCGCCGCGGCAGCTCTTTGAGAATTCCCGCCAGCTCTTTTTCCGAAAGTGTCCTGTAGTGATAGTTCCGCTCGGGCAACACCTCGCCCGAAGGGACGAATGTCACGGCTCCCGCGCATTCGCCCCCTATTTGCTCCAGCATCGCGTAATCGTTGCGCGCGCTGATACCTAAGTTTTTTGCGATGATCTGCCGCTTGCTTTCTTCCGGCAGGACGCCCGCGAAGAAGCCGCGGCATTCGTTGCGCGTGAACCGCTCTTTCCTGAGCGGCAGCGATTGCGACAACGCCGTGGCTCCCGGTTTTTCCAGCCAGCTTTGCGCATAGTCAAAGACCATCTGGCCCCCATCATCCTGAATGAGGTGGCCGACGAGTTCGCTGTGAAGATAGACATCGAGGGTTTTCGCCATCGGTTACCCCTTTTTCTCCGGCACTGAAGGCGGTGCCAGCGAGATCCCGATCCCCAGCGTATTCAGGACGGTCAGGACCTTGCCGAGCTGGCAGGTCTCCTTCCCCTTCTCAAGGTCGATGACAAAGCGCAGCCCCGTCCCCGACGTCAGCGCCAGAGCCTTCTGCGTAACCCCAAGGCTTTTCCGTGCCTTCCGAACAATTCCGCCAATGTCTTTTGCCGTGTATCTCACATGAGCCCCATAAATGTTACCGTACGGTAATATTAGGCGCATTTTTAGCCTTGGTCAACCTGAATATTACCGCTCGGGAATCTTTATCTCACTTCCGGCCCAACGACATGCAATGTTCCCGATCGGGAACATAAGCGCCCTTGACATGGCCAAACACGAGAGCCTTTGCAAAAAAAGCCACTTCGGCTGCCATGGATTGTTCTCATCCTTCAAGACCGCCTTGCCAAGGGACCTCGCAACCGGACCAATCGCAGCCCGTCCGCCGATCCCCACGGCGCGGAGTGCGTCCCAGCACACTGCGGAGATTGCCGTGCTCTTTTGTCCTGCCATTCCATCATGATGATGGCCTTCGGGAAGTAGTGGAACAGAAATTTACGGCTTAGAGGTCTTTGTCGAGGGGATTACGTGCTGCCTGCCGCAGTAAAGTCCGCACCGACGAATGATGCCAACGCGTACTGCCGCGTGGGGTTCGTTCGTGCATCGATTGCAGCTGTGACGCAATTTGCCGGGATGTCAAATCTGGATTTGCGGCGGCAATAGCCGCCACCAGCACGACCAGACGGTCGTCAGGTTTTCGCCGCGGCGTCCGATCCAAGAGGGTTCGTTCCACGATCCCTTCCATTGCCAATCGCTTGACCGTTCGCCGCAGCCGCTCTGCCGTCCATTTCTTCATGCCACCTGCATTGAGCACACGAACCACATCCCCCCAGGGCCTTTCGGGTCTATGCTTACGCACGGTTGGCAACCAGCGATCAATATCCACGAGGATTTGCTCTAGATGGACCTTGTTTCGAGCCTCGCGAGCGGCGCGAATAGCCGTCGGATCGCGCGCGCGCAGGCCAGGATTGCCGCCGATACGTCCCCGCGTCCGTGCCGCCCTCAATCCTGCCTTCGTGCGTTCCGAAATCAGCGCGCGCTCAAGTTGTGCAACCGCGCCGAGCACCTGAAGCGAAAACATGCCTTGCGGCGTTGCCGTGTCGATGGGGTCCCCAAGAGCGCGAAAATGAGCGCCCTTGCGTTCGAGTTCTTCGATCACTTGCAACAGGTGAGTCACGGACCGCGCCAAGCGATCAAGACGAACGACCACCAGGGTGTCGCCCGGCCTGATCTCAAAAAGCAATTGAGCCAAGACTGGCCGACTCCGGTCCGCGCCGGAGGCGTGCTCTTGATGGATCGCAACCGGCAGCGCGCAACTCGTCGATTTGCGGGTCCGTCCCCTGCTCTTCTCTTGAGACCCGCGCATAACCGACGAGACGTTCGTTCGCGCGTATTTTGATCTTGCTCATTGTTACGCTGAGTTCCCAAAATAGTGACAGTGACTGATTCTGAAGTTATGAGAAAACGATCGTTTGCAGAAGTGGCTAAATCTTTTCAATCCCGCCAAAACGATGATGGCACATCGTCGCGATCGCCCACGGCACTGACAAAGCTGGGCGGCCGAAGCCCAGGGAAGCCCCGAACGAAAATCGCCCTAAAACATCCCTCTCATGCAAAAGAAAACCTCTAGTCTTCTTTCATCTTGAACATTAGTCTTTGAAATAGCGAGGCTTTCAACACAGCAATAAAACCCATGAGTGGCCTGCAGAACGAAGGCGAAGAACGATCGCGGACTCGTCGGCCAGGAACCGACGGCAGCGAGTTCGTGCCCCCTCCCCTGCTCAAGAACAGATCTGACGGGCCAGACCTAGCCCATCCGCTCCTGCTTTCGTTGTCACGAGCGCAAAACAGTGTAGCGCGGCTGGAGGCCGCAATCGCGGCAGCTTCGGATGCTGTCGCCGAAGGGATTCGAGCCAGAATAGCCTACGCCGAAGCCGCAGGATGGCTGGCGCATGTGAGTTCATGGATTCATCCCAATGAGTTGGCCCTGCTCGACTCTGGACTCAGAGGAGCCTACATGCCGGCGGCCCGGTTGCGCGAGCCCCCGGTTGCCCGAGCGCTTGCGAGGGCAGAGGACCGTACAAAGCGAGCGCAGAGGAATGCAAAACGCAAAGGCATTCTCAAGCCTTCTATGTCGGCGCCCGACGACGGGTTCGAACTGTTTTCTTCAAAGCAGCCCATCGCGGCCGCGCTGCGCTTTGCAAGGCAGTGGCGCCGCCTCGCCGAATTCACGACCTGGCGCCCTTTGGCCGATGTAGCTGGTGTGCGTGAAACAGTCAATTCTATCGAGTGGCGGTCAGACCTAATTCTGGATGGTGATGTCGAGGCGTGGCTAACGTCTTCTCTTGCTCGCTCTGAAATCCCTGAACTGATTTCTGCGGCCGTCGCCGCGCGGGACTGGATGAACACTCATATAAAATCCGAGCCCTTGGCCCTGGAAGCCATCTTTCTCGGAGCGTGCGTCTGGCGACAAAAAGGCTTCGGCCGTCCAATCAGCCTGCCATTCTGGTCCGCAACGGCTTACCGGCATCATCGATTGAGTTCGGCCGTGGGGATACGATGGCTCGTCGGTTTTCTGGAATGCGTTGCCGAGGCCGCGCAGAGCGGTCGTCATGAGTTGGACCGGCTTCTGCGCATCGAGGAAAAGACCGCAAGCTTCAAGCGGACCGCCCGGTCGCACCTGCCCGAAGCCGTCAACATCGTCATTCGCGCACCCCTTATAACCGCACGCGGCATGGCAGAGCGTCTGAACATCACACATCAAGGCGCGCTCAGCCTGCTGGAACAACTCGTCGATGCGGAAATTGTGAAGGAAGCTACAGGGCGCGGCGCTTGGCGCGCCTTTGCTACAGTCTGAACGGTCGCCCGACTCTGACGTGCGGATTCGTCAACAACGAATGGTGCCAAATAAGCGAGCAAGAATTGCCGTCAGCAACACTCGCCTCAGCACGAAAACACGAAAGCACGAAAATTGCTGCCGTTCTCATTCCTGCCCTGGGCTTTTTGCGATCCGTCTCCTAGCTCCTCTCCATACTGCGTCATGCTAGGCACCCCTCCAAGGGCAACTGCCACGCCGCCTCCCGCTCTTAGCACGCCAGATCGACTCCTCTACAACGTAGTGATTCGCCCGCCCGTCAGGCGATCTTCGTGCAAACACGAAAGCACGAAAACACGTTTTCGGTAGTTCGTGTTTTCTGGCTCGTGCGTTCTCCTTGTTTCATCAAAGGCGTTTCTCGATCGAATCAGCACGACATCGTGCCAGCACGAAAGCAAGAAATCTCTATCTTGCGTGCTTTCGTGCTCTCTGCTTTGCTGGAAAGCACGGGATCACTACAGCCAGAAAGCCAAAATGCACGTTATTGTGCTCGCAAGCCAGAAGGGCGGAGCCGGAAAGACGACGCTCGCCGCACATCTGGCGATTGCCGCCGAGGCGGCTGGTGTCGGCCGCGCGGTGTTGATCGACACCGATCCGCAAGGTTCACTATCCGCCTGGTGGAACGTCCGCGAGAGCGACTCCCCATCGCTGGCGACGACGACGATTGCGGAACTTCCGGAAAAACTTTCATCGCTGAAGACGGCCGGTTTCGCTGTCGCCGTCATAGACACGCCTCCCGCCATCACCGATGCCATTCGGGCCGTTGTCGCAACCGCCGATCTTGTTCTCATTCCGACCCGGCCCAGCCCGCACGATCTTCGAGCCGTCGGGAGCACCGTCGAACTCATCCAGGCCGAAGACAAACCCTTCATCTTCGTCGTTACCCAGGCAAAGCCGAACACCCGCCTGACCGTTCAGGCCATCGCAGCCCTTTCCGCCCACGGCGCAGTGGCGCAGGCGATCGTGCATGACCGCGTCGATTACGCCGGTTCGATGATCGATGGCCGCACGGTTCAGGAAACGGACGCGAAGGGACGCAGCGCCGAGGAAATGATCGCGCTCTGGGCCTTCATTCAAGAACGCATGGCAAAAAGCACGAAAGCACGAAAGGAAGAAGCAGCATGAACAAGAGACCGGAACTCTCTGCCGGATTGGTCGCAGTCAAGGGAAAGGCTGCTCCCGCCATCGACATGCCGCCGCGCACGGGGCTTGCGCCCCCGCAAGCGATCGCGCTGCCGCGGCCCGGTTGTGCGAATGCAGTGAGCGCAGAGAAAACGAATTACGAGAGGGGAGGGCAGGGGGCGCTGCAGCCGCTCAATTTCCGGATCTCCGCCGACTTTCGGCGCTCGTTCAAGACCTACGCCGCCCGCCACGACCTTAAGCTCAATGAACTGCTCGTGCGGTCCTTCGACGCATATCGCGCTCAGCAGGGAGACTAAACGCAGTGAGAGCGGAAGAAACCGATGCGAGTTATGTGTGGGCCGAAACTATCGACCGGTTCACCCGCACAATTAGGAATTTATTCCTAACACCCCACACGCACACCTTCGCGCTCGCGCGTCAGCTTTCCTTCATATTCCTCCTCTGCCTCGCCTGTCATCCAGCCTCCGCCCAGACGCTGGGCGGCTCGTGTTCGACGGCGGGCCAGGCGACCTTCGTCAATGAAAACCCCTCCTATGCTCTGGTCTGCGACGGCACAGACTGGCGCGCGGCTCTGACTTATGAATATGTCAGCGGCATCGGCGGCGCGCTCATGAATATGGCGACCGATTCCGGAAGCTGCACCACGGCCAAGACCGGCGAAATCAACTACAACTCCGGCGTGCCCGAATTCTGCAACGGCACCTCTTGGACGGCCTTCGGCATTCCGGCAGTCTCGAGATCCGGATGGACTCAAGGCCGTGAGGTTCGATTCAACATTCGCGAGCATCCGCATCTCGACCACGGGTACGTCGTAGTCTCGCGGTTAGAGCAGTTTCGCCCGAGATTAACCATTCGGGCACTGTGTGCAATTGTGTATGACCTATATTGACCATCCGAGCCGGATTCCCGAGCCATATGATTTAGCCTCTTTCTTTATGGGGAGAATGGCACTCACGTGAATTGATCGTGCCAGGGAGACAGATGGCGAAACAAACTCTCGGTTTCAGTTCCGCAGTTTTCCGCAAAAAGTTCGGGGATGGGATGACTGCGCGGACCTACCGAGACAATGAGATCATTTTTGCGCAAGGGGACAGAGCCGATGCTGTGTTCTATATCCAGAGCGGCACGGTGAAGCTCACGATGGCCGCGACGCGTCGCAAAAAAGCAATAATCGCCGTCCTGCTGCGGGGCAGCTTTTTTGGCGAAGGCTGTCTTGCAGGGCAATCGCTGCGGATGTACACGGCAAGATCAATTGGGCCCTCCAATATCACTCGCTTGCAGAAGGAGATGTCGCTTCGCGTGCTGAAGCGTGACCCTCAGTTTGCCGCATTGCTTAATGAATATCTACTTTCCAGAGTTATTCGAGTCGAGGAAGACCTGGCGGATCAATTCTTCAATTTTAGCGAAAAGCGACTGGCACGGGTTTTGTTGTTGTTTGGACAAATAACCAAGGAATCAAAGCCGGAGAACCCCCTGAAGGTGAGCCAGGCAACCCTCGCGGAGATGGTTGGTACCACCCGCGGAAGGGTAAGTAAATTTATGAATGCGTTCAAGAAGAAGGGCTTCGTCTCCTACAATGGCGGTTTGCAAATAAATAGCGCACTTATCAGCGCTTTTCTGCAAAATCGGCCCATGTCCGTTGTCAGAAGGGCGAAAACCGTCTAAATGGGTTCCCGCAACTGGTCCGGGTTCGAGTCCCCCTCCCGGCACCAGATCAGTCGTAGTAACCTGAAAACATTACATACAGTGCGATGAGGAAACCCAGGTGTTCAACGGTGCCCACAAGGGGTCGGATCATGCAGACTAGCGACTGCTCTGATTGCGGGTGTCAGTTAGCAGTCGCCAGACTGTGACGAGACTTGCCGGTTTCCAAGGCTCTACTCAACCGGCGACCAATCCTCCGTTGGATTGAACTGCCGAATGGAAGCTGCGACTTTGGCCGTGTCCGGACCGAAGTCCTGCTCGTAAATGGTGCCATCCGGGCCCACCATGAACGTCGTGATTCCCGTCTCCGCGTACTTCACCGGCGTAGCCAGCACCGCGAAGCCACCGGTCAGCTTGCCGTTGGTCACATAGCTCCGCGCGCCGCCGGGAGCATCGTCGCCCTGCGCGGTCAGGATGCGGAAGCTATAGCCATCCATCACAAATGGTTGCTCAGGCGAGGCGGAAGCGAGTGACGATGTTGCGAAGTCGTCCAGCGCCGCAAGCGGACTGGGCGTCGTCGATGCCGACGCTGGCCAGTACAGCCCGTCGTGCTTGCCCTTGCTGCTGACTATGCGCTGCGCGTATGCCGGCGCGTTGGCATGCATGGCGAAGTACACCTGTTCCGCATTGCCGAGAGCGTAGCACGCATCAATAGCCAGCAGTTCGTTGCGGCCGATGTCGCGCCCCCGGATCTCCTGCGCGCCGGCGATACCGTCGAAGTACCACCGGCCCGAGGGGTCTTGCGCGAGAGGAACGGGAAATGCGAAGTTGTCAGCGCCGATGTAGAGCACGCGCGTGCCGTCGCTCATGTCGACCCAGCGATTCATCTGACCGTACTTGGCAGCCAACTCCTGCAGTGCGGCCTGGTCTTCTTGCTTATTTCCCGAGGACAGCAGCGTCTTGGTGTCGACACCCAACATTCCGGACAGGGCCATTTCGTCGTCATCCTTGGCTGCCTGTACCAGCGCAGCGCCGGCTGCGGATGGGGTGTCAAACGTAATCTGCGTCGTTTTTTCGGCGGCGAGCGCCTCGGTCGCCAGCTCTCCGGCTGCAAGTCCGAAGCTGAGTACAACCAGCACACTGACCAGGACGGAGCGTTTCCATATGCGGATATGATTCTTAGCGGTTTTCATCTTCAATCTCCTTCACTGTCTTAAGTTCTGCATAAATCCGTGGTGATGAATTGCCTCGTGCCTAGCGACGGCGGCCGCCGCCGCCGGAGTGGTGCTCAGCGGGCGCGTGCTCTCGGGCCATCCGCTGCGGCGCGCGGCGTCCAGCCATGCTGTTGCGACCGCGATTGCTTTCGGCGCGATTCGCGTTGCCGTCTCCGCTCCAGCGAGAACGGCTTTGCTGTGCTCCGCCGAGGCGATTGCTGTCATTACGCTGTTGACCGAGCTGGCCGTTGTTGCTGCGGGTGGGCTCGGGAGCGGCGGTGCGCGACGCGCCCAGCGTGCCGTTGTTGGCGCCGGCCGGTCTGGCGTCGGCGAGGTTCTGTCCGGCGTTCGGATTCTGCGCGCCGCCGTTGCCGCCAATCAGGCCATGATTGCCGTTGTTCCCGCCGTTGGGCTGGTTCGCGGGATTCGTGCCGGGCTTGTCTTCGTGCCAACCGCCGTCGGGGCCGTAGTAGCCATTCGGATGGTAGGCGCCGTTCGGTCCATAGTGGGTGTCCTCACCCGGCTTATAGCCAGCGACGGGATGATAGGTGCCGTTGGCGCCGTAGGACCCCGTGTTTTCCGATCCGGTCGCACCCCCCGCATGGTTGACGGGGCCAGGATGCCAGCCACCATCGGGACCGTAATAACCATTCGGATGGTAGGCGCCGTTCGGTCCATAATGGGTGTCGGTGCCCGGATGGTAGTTCGCGTTGGGATGGAACGTGCCGTTGTTGGCGTAGTAGGCGTGGTTCTGCGAGCCCGCCGCTCCATTCGCCCACGGACGATAGCCGTTGTAGTTGGTGTTATTCCACGTGTGGTTGTTGATGTAGGTGTTGTTGTTATAGATGATGGTCGAGCCGCCGCCACCACCCCAGCCGCCGCCCCAATTCACATTCCAGGCGTGCCAGCCCCAGCCGAAGCCTCCACCCCACCCGCCGCCTCCGAACACAGCTCCAACCGTGATGCCGCTGCCGAAGTAGAGACCAACCGAAGCTACCGGAACCGGCGGCGCAACATAC
The DNA here is from genome assembly GCA_963821995.1 of uncultured Acidobacteriaceae bacterium. GTDB lineage: Bacteria > Acidobacteriota > Terriglobia > Terriglobales > Acidobacteriaceae > Bog-257. The sequence continues at coordinate 64,307 of CAWGFZ010000004.1, forward strand.
CAGGGCACCACCACGGGCGCCCCGTAAACCACAGCCGGGTTGTATTGCGGAACGTAGACGACCTGCGGATTCGCCGGTTGAATCACGATCGTATTGGGAGATGGTTGCGCGACGGTGATCTGACTGGTGGACTGCAGCGTCCCGGCCGCTTGCGCCTTGGCGCGCATCGCTTGCACGGCGGCCATCACGTCGGCCTGCTGGTTTGCGAATGCCTGCCCCAGGCTCGACGTCCACGAGAGGTTATGCGCCAGGTTGTCCAGCACCGACGGGAACTGCGTCAAAGCCTTGACGCTGGGGTCCCAGGGCTGCTGGTCGACAGCCTGCGCGAGCGCCGTGCTCGTCAGGTTTTTGTTCTGTGCGAGCCAGTCATCGGCGTAGGTGATCTGCTGCGGATTCTCAGAAGCTGCGAGCACCTGCGCCACCAGCGCATCGGGATACAGCGCGATGGGCGCAACCAGCGAGTCGAGCTGGCTAGCCGCGAGCGACGCGGGCGCCGGGCCCGAGCTGACCTGGGTCGTGGAATACGACGCAGGTTGAGCTTCGGGTGCCGGAGCGGGTGCCGGAGGCGTAGGCGGAGCTAGCTCGGGTTGCGAAGTATAGACCTCTCCGGTGGCGGGCGGCACGGCAGCGACCGGCGTTGACGGGCGCGTGGCTTGCCACGCGGCATGCTTGCCGTGGAGGCCATACTCGCCCGTCATGGTGTCGCCAAAGATCTGACCGTGGAAGTTGAGGACGTTCCTGGTCACGGTGCTGAAGCGGATGTGATGCCCGTTCACCTCGCCTTCAATCGGACCGGACTGGTCAGGACCCTCGAAGTATCCCGTGATCCGATTGCCGTACTGCGCAATCTGGATGTGCTTCACGACAGTCTCGCCGGTCTGGATACTGGTGGAGTAAATCGTCCAGTTACCCTGCACGTTGTCAGGCGATTGCTGTGCCAGTAGGGGTCTGCCAAGCATCAGCGCCAGAAGAGCAATACCAGCCAGGCTCGCCATCGTTTTCGTTCTTTTCATGACTTTCTCCTTATTGGTTCGGCGGGCACGCGGTTCAGGTCGGACCATCACCGGTTGGGAATTCCGTTCTCGGCTCTCCATCGGCTGCGTGCCTATCGCTTTCATGTCGCTACTATGCGGCCGTTGCTCCCCCACGCACATCACGGGATAAGAGGTTTTTTCGGTAACGCTGCGGGGGATGTGCGGGGATACCACTATGGGGTAAGTCAGCCGCAACTCTGGACGCGGCAAGAAGATACCGGCGCCAAGCCGAGCGTGCAGGTTGGACTAGCAGGCGCTGAAAATCTCGCCTCCCCATAGCATCGGTAGAGCGGGCCTTCAGGCCCGCGTCCAAGCCGCTTATTTTTACTATCCCGAACCGGCTTCAGCCCGCGAGGGACTGCTGTTCCGACTCTTTCAGCCTCCCAGAACCTGCGATTCAAGACTTTGCGGCACGATTCTCTGCCCGAAGCGACTGCGCCCGCCTATACTTGGCATACCACCGCAAAACTTACTTCGGGCTAGCTTGCGCGACGGCTTGAAAGACCGCGCCAACATGGCCCGGAATGATGAGATGAGCAAGATGCCTGCATTCGGCTGGGTGAATGGGAAACTGCATTTCGTCATCCGGTTGCTTGCGCTCGGGTGCGTGCCTGCACTGCTTTTTGCTTCAGCGGCCGCGCTCGACCCGAGCCGGCAAATTTCCCAATATGCGCACACTGCCTGGCGAACTCAGGACGGAGACTTCAGCGGAACTCCGCATGCAATTACGCAGACCAAGGACGGCTATCTCTGGATCGGCACGGAAGCTGGTCTGATGCGCTTCGATGGGGTGCGCTTCGTTCCGTGGATACCGCCCGCAGGCAAGCGCCTTCCCAGCCGGAAGATTTCCGCACTGTTGGGCGCAAGCGACGGCAGCCTCTGGATAGGCACGGTTCGAGGCCTGGCACACTGGAAGGATGGGCGCCTTGTCGATTACCCCGCCGCAGCAGGCTACATTGAGTCTATTTTGCAGGACCCACAAGGCACGGTCTGGATCGTTCGTTCTGGAGTGAGAGACCAGCAAGGCGGGCTTTGCAAAATCAACGCTGCCGGCGCCGCACGTTGCTACGGGCCTGCGGACGAAATTCCCTTCACTTATGCGCAGGCAATAGCGCGAGACCCATCCGGCAATGTGTGGATCGGCAGCTCGACTGGAATCTGTGAATGGAGTCCGGTATCGGAGAACGCCCATGCTTATCTTCCTCACGAGCTGGAACGAGCCAAAGGCCTGCAAGGAGTGAGTGCGATAGCCGCTGAACCGGACGGCGCGCTTTGGGTGGGCACTGCTTGGACGGGGAAAGGACTGGGGTTGCAACGCTTCGAACGCGGCGCATGGAAGGATTTTGTTGTACCCGGGTTCGATGGCCGCAGCGTAAAAGTCAGCGCATTGTTGATCGATCACCAGGGCGGGCTGTGGGTTGGAACCGACAACAATCAACTCTTCCGGATTTATCAGAGCAAGGTGGACCGCTTTGGCAGCACCGATGGCCTCTCCAGCGATGACGTCACCGGTTTCTATCAGGACCGGGAGGGCGACCTGTGGGTGGTCACAACCAAGGGAATCGATCGCTTTCGCGATGTACCGGTAGCGACCTTTTCCAGACGCGAGGGACTGACAGCCGAGGCGGCCCAGTCTGTCCTCGCCACCTCCGACGGCACGGTTTGGATTGCCAATGTGGAAGCCCTCGATGTCTGGCGTCAAGGCAACTTGTCCGCAATAACCCGGGCGCAGGGACTGCCGGGCCGCCTCGTAACGTCGTTATTTCAAGACCATTCCGGCCGCCTGTGGGTTGGAATTGATGGCGGTTTGACGATCTACGAGCATGGCCGGTTTCATCCGGTCAACCAGCCGGACGGTAAACCCATAGGAGTTGTGGTAGCAATTACCGAAGATACAGATCGCGACATCTGGGCAGCGGTAACAACGCCGGCGGTTGTTCGCATCCACGATTTCGCTGTCCAGGAAGAAATCTCTCCGCCGAGAATTCCGCGTGTAGAGTCTCTGGCGCCTGATCCAGCCGGCGGCATCTGGTTGGGACTTCTAAACGGCGACGTGGTCCAATACCGGCAAGGCCGGATAGAAACGGTCGTGACTGCTCAATCTCCAAGCTCGGGAGCCATCAATAATCTGTTTGCCGATTCCGATGGTTCGCTATGGGTTGCAACGGCAAACGGTTTAATTCGCAGCAAGGCGGACCGCGTGCAGAAGCTTGACTCCCATAACGGCCTACCCTGCGACTCTATCAACACGATTTTGTCTGACGACCGCGGTTCCTTGTGGCTAGATGCTGCATGCGGATATATAGAGATCCCTCGATCGGAAATCGAAACCTGGTGGCAGCAACCTGGATATCAGGTTAAGGCACTTCTGCTCGATGCCTTCGACGGAGCGCAGACGGGCGTAACCCATTTTCGCCCCACTGCCTCCCGCTCGATTGACGGCAAGCTTTGGTTCGCAAACCAGACTATTCTGCAGGAGATTGATCCGAATCGTCTGCACCACAACGATGTGGCACCGCCCGTGCATATTGAGCAGGTCGTCGCCGACCATAAGACTTACGAATCTACGCAAGACTTGCGGCTCCCGCCTTTAACGCGCGACCTCGAGATCGACTACACCGCCCTCAGCTTGGCGGTTCCTCAAAAAGTACGCTTCCGCTACCAATTGGAAGGATACGATCAAGACTGGCAGGATCCACAAGGTCGGCGTCAAGCTTTCTATAGCGAGCTTGCGCCCGGTAGCTATCGGTTTCACGTCATCGCCAGCAACAACGATGGAGTATGGAATGACACCGGCGCCAGAATGACCCTCACGGTCTTGCCCGCCTATTATCAAACCGTATGGTTTCGACTCTTCTGCTGCGCCATCTTCGTATTTCTGCTCTGGGCACTGTTTCGGCTTCGCCTCCGGCAGGTCGCGGCACGTATGCAGACGAGACTGGAAGAGCGGCTCGCAGAACGCGAGAGAATTGCGCGCGACCTGCATGACACACTATTGCAAGGCTTCGTAAGTGCTTACATGCAACTCGACGTAGCCAATGACCGTTTGCCAGCGGATTCGCCGGCCAAGCCTTTGGTGCAGCGGGTTCTTGATTTGATGAAGCAGGTGAGTGAAGAAGGACGAAACGCGATCCGGAGCCTGCGTTCCTCCGATTCCGCAGCAAACGATCTTGAAGAGGTACTTTCTCGCGTCCATGAGGAATTTACCTTTCAAACGCCGGTTGCCTTCGGGGTGGTTGTGGAAGGTGAGCCCAGAGTATTGCATCCGGTGATTCGCGACGAGGTCTACCGCATCGCCCGCGAGGCAATTATCAACGCATTCCGACACGCGAATGCCACCAGCATTGAAGTTGAAGTCGAATACTCCGACCGTAAGCTGGGGATCACCGTACAGGATAACGGGGGCGGCATTGACCCGAAGGTGCTTCAAACCGGGCGCGAGGGACATTGGGGACTTTCGAACATGCGCGAGCGCGCGGAGAAAATCGGCGCCAAGCTAAATGTTTTGAGCCGTCCAGGGGCTGGAACTGAAGTACAGCTAACTGTACCGGGCAGGGTGGCGTTCGGGACCACGATGTCCAGATCTTCCTGGAGTTGGCTGCCTAATTGGCTTGGCGCCAAACCCAAGAGCGATGTTCCAACACCCAGAGAGTAAGGGGAAACCGGTGAGCGAGCCAACTCGTATTCGCGTCCTGACAGTCGATGACCATCCCCTGTTGCGGGAGGGAATCTCCACCCTGATCAATAGTCAACCGGACATGTGCATTGTGGGTGAGGCGTCCACTGGAACGGAAGCTTTTGAACGGTTTCGCGAACTCCGGCCCGACATAACGCTGATGGATGTCAGACTTCCGGATAAGAGTGGCATTGATGCGATGCTGGCCATCCGAAGTGAATTCCCGGCCGCGCGCATCATCATGGTGACAACCTCGGAAGGTGATGTTGAAATCCAGCGCGCACTGGGAGCAGGTGCGCAAGGCTACATCCTAAAGAGTATGCCACCGAAGGATTTGGTCGAAGCTGTTCGCCTGGTCAATGCCGGCAAGAAACGAATTCCGCCCACGATTGCGGCGCACTTGGCCGAGCACTACGCCGACGAAGACCTCACCGCACGAGAGATCGAGGTGCTGCAACAAATTGCCGGAGGCAATCGCAACCGCGATATCGCCGACCGGTTGTTCATCTCCGAAGAAACCGTGAAGGTTCACATCAAGCATATTATGGAGAAGCTCGGCGCTAAGGACCGTACGCAAGCAGTTGCCATCGCTCTCCAACGCGGCATTATTCACTTGTGACTTTCCTCGCTGATACCGCAAAAGTGTTACTACAAGATTCCGAAGCTTAGGGATTTCTTTTGCGTCCGCAGGCATTAGCCTTCCTGATGGCGGTCAACGCCGATGAATCGGAGGAGGTGACGTGCCCAGGCTGTATTCTGGATTCGCTGGTAGAACTCCGGGCGCGGGGCTGCTGCTGCTACGAACCGCTATCGGAGTAACCCTTGTGGCCCACGCTGTTATGTCTGTATCTGACGCACGGGACGCAAACGTCATTGCCTTCGTTTTTTGCTTGCTCGCGCTGGCCAGCGGCGCGTCCCTGATTATCGGCTTCTTGACTCGGCTTGCGGCTGCGGTCGCAGCTATTCTTGCGGTGAGCATCACCCGTCTTTCGTTGGTTGCGTCTGCAATCAACTCACCCCACAGTCATCGATTGGACCTCAACCTGATCATCATTGCTGTTGCCGTCGCACTGCTTGGCCCGGGAGCATTCTCGCTCGACGCTGTGTTGTTCGGACGGCGCAGAATCGTCATTCCCCGCTCGCCTCTTTCCTCGAAACCGTAGATTGGGTCCTGAGTCTCGCTGCACCGCGGCTATAGCTATCGGTTTCTGTATCTCAACCCCCCACGGGATGCTCAACGCCCTAGTTCTCACTAACGAAGTATTTCCGGACGTCAGCAGCGACATCCTCCGGTGTCCGATCGAGCGCCGCTTCCCAATGCAGCCGTTCGAGGTGCATCGCGTCGCTGCGATAAAACGGCGTCATGGCTGTCCTTGTAATCATCGCCAGATTGACGCCGTCGGCGCCAGGCTTGCCCAGCTCACCGGAATACATCGCCAGATTGAAGCTGTCGTAGCCAATCGAGTCATACCACGCGAGCACGCGGCTGATTCCCGACGCGAGCCCCTCAACATCCGCTGATGAAAGGTCGAGGAGGGTTGGGCGTTCGCATAGGATGGCTCGGACTTCGTTGAATCCAATCGGTGCGAAAGGCGTTAGCCAGACAATCGGCCCTTCGCGGCAGATGAGGCGTTGGGCGCGCGCAGTTTCCTCTGCCACTAGATCGCTCCAGAAACCCGAGCCGTTCGCCTCTCGGTAGGCCTCAACCGCGGCATGCTGCATTCGCATCATCGAAGTCGGATAGGGATCAAGGTATGCCTGACTGTGCGGATGGGGCAGAGAGCCTCCGGACGGATAAAGATAATTGACGTTATAGGCACAAAACCGGGCATCCGGGTCGGCCGCATAGACAGCGCGTATGTATTCGAGCGAGGCCATCAGGTTATCCGCGATGAGGGCGGGCGTGAACTCACGAACGTCCAGCCAATGCCGGGTTGTGAACACTGCCACGGCCGCATGCTTCGAGTACGGCACCAAGTTAGGAAATACCACGGTGTCCCCGACCTGAATGCGTCCGGCGGGCGTAATTTCCCTGGCAAAGCGAGGAGTCACTTTATATATGCGGTCTGCACAGAAGGGGCAATTCGGATCAGACTCCTGCAATGGGGACTGGGCGCCGGCAGTACGCCGCGGCAACTTCACCCCTTCAGCAATTCGCGATGTGATTCCCAGCAGGGGGTCAAACCGGACCTGCAGCTTGCGCTCGGAGTGGGTCTCATCACCGGGATTTTGGAACCGCGACAGCAGAGTCTCGGACCGAAACTGAATCGCCATAGCTATCGCCGCGGACGTATTGTACACATGGGAGCAATACGATTGGCGCCGGCCCTCAACCCTACGGCCTGGGGTCGCACATCCATAGATTTTGTCCTCACAAGCTGTCGATGAGTATAGCTGCCGGAACCACCAGCGCTCACTGAGCATTCAGAACAATCATGCTCTGTCGAAGCGAGTATGCTGGTGCATGGAGGCTTGTGTGGAAGAGCCCGACCGGCCGCAATTTCGTCGCCCCATGCACGTGATTCAACCCCCCCGGTTATCATCTCCGCGCCGCCGCTGGCTATGGCTCATCCTTGCTCTCATTGTCCTTGTGGCGTTCGGGGGCCGCACCTGGTTGTCGTATTACGTCGATAGCCTTTGGTTCGGCTCGCTAGGCTATGTGACCGTGTTCTGGAAGACCCTGGGCCTGCAGTGGGCGGTCTTCGCCGTGTCCGCTGCCGTAACGTTTCTCTTCGTCTACGGCACCTTCCTGATTCTCAAACGCACCGAGTTCGTGGCTGACGAGCGCGGTCACACCATCCTTATCGGCGGCAGAGTAGTGAAATTGCCGGTCGAATCGATCCTGCGTCTGGTGGCGCTCGGCGGCTCGATTTTCGTAGCCTTCACCGTCGCCGGCGTCATGATGGCGGACTGGCAAACCTTCGCGCTCTACTGGTACGCGCCCCACGCGGCTGGATTCATCGACCCGATCTTCGGCAGGCCACTCAATTTCTACATCTTCGTCCTTCCCGCCTGGCAGTTGATCGCCGGTTGGCTGCTGGCGATGGCGATCCTCAGCTTTGGGGTTGCTGCTTTCTTCCTGCTGGTGAGTGGCGGCACGCGGGCGCTGGAGGGATACGCCAACCGCTTTGACCTGGTTTCCTGGCGCGGTCCCTCGATTACGTTTTCGTTTGTTCTGCTGGTGATCGCATGGCAAGTGTACCTGGGGCGCTTCGATCGATTGACCCAGGACCACACCGTGTTTGGCGGCGTCACTTACACGGACGCGCACATCTTCATCCCCGGCCTGCTGGTCGTCTGTGTGGCGCTTGTGCTGGGTGCGGCAATCGCCGCGGCCAATGCCTTCCGCATGAAGCGCGGCCGCTGGCTTATCGGAGCCATCGTTCCCGCGCTCGTCTGTTATGTGCTCCTCCAGATAACCGGATGGTATGTCAGCAGCTTCATAGTCCGGCCAAACGAACTGGTTCGCGAGACACCCTATATCGCGAACAATATCAAGCTGACGCGGCAAGCTTATGACTTGGATAAGGTATCGCAACAACGCTTCCCCGCAGAGATGAGCCCCGGGGCGGCTGATCCGGCGAATAACCAGGCTACTCTGCAGAACATCCGTCTATGGGACTGGCACGCGCTTCAGGACACGCTGCGCCAGATACAAGAGATCCGTACCTACTACGACTTCCCTGATATCGACATCGACCGCTATGTAATCGACGGCCAACTGACGCAAGTGATGCTCGCGGCCCGCGAATTAAATATCGACAAACTCCCGGAGAGCAGCCGTAACTGGATCAATGAGAAGCTGATCTATACCCACGGCTACGGCATCACCATGAATCGGGTCAACGGCTTCACGACGGAAGGATTGCCGACCCTGCTGCTGAGCAACATGCCCGTCCAGAGCACCATTCCATCCCTTAAAGTCACTCGTCCGGAAATCTATTTTGGTGAATTGACCGACACCGATGTTTACGTCAAGACGCGGCAGAGAGAGTTCAACTATCCCGAGGGCCAGGCGAACAGCTTCACCGAATATCAGGGCAGCGGCGGCATAGTTTTGGGTGGCTGGCTGCGCCGCGTCCTCATCGCGATGGATCGCGGAGATGTTGGCAAGCTGCCGTTCAGCGACGATGTGAATCAGCAAAGCCGGCTGTTGATGCGGCGTAACCTTCTTCGCCGGGTTTCCACCCTGGCTCCGTTTCTCACTTTCGATACGGACCCGTACATCGTACTCGGCGAAGATGGCCGGCTGTCGTGGATTTTGGATGCCTTCACCACCTCCGACAGTTATCCCTATTCCACTCACTACCGTCTTGGCGACAATCCCATCAACTACATGCGTAACAGCGTGAAGGTTGTGGTCGATGCCTACGATGGAACCACCACCTTCTACGTCTTCGACAGCAACGATCCCATCATCGCAACCTACAGCCGCATGTTCCCCAGTCTCTTTAAACCTGCTTCCGCCATGCCGCCGGGACTACGAAAGCACGTGCGCTATCCGCAACTCCTGCTGGAGATGCAGGCGGAGGTCTACTCCCTCTACCACATGACCGAGCCGGAGGTCTTCTACAACCGCGAGGACCTGTGGAACGTCGCCACCGAAGTGGCCATGGGCGAAGGGGGCCAGCAAACGACGCAGACCATGCAGCCGCATTTCGTTCTGATGAAGCTGCCAGGCACAACCGGCGTAGAATTTGTTGAGATTTTGCCCTTTACCCCTGCCAATCGGAACAATCTGATCGGCTGGATTGCAGCCCGCTGCGATGGAGCCAATTACGGCACCGCGCTGGTTTACGACTTTCCCAAAACCAGGCTGGTCGACGGACCGCTTCAGATCGAGGCCCGCATCGATCAGAACGCCCAGCTCTCCGGTCAATTGACGCTGTGGAATCAACAGGGCTCCCATGTCCGCCGCGGCACTCTGTTGGTCATCCCCATTGGGCGCACACTCTTGTATGCGGAGCCGATTTACCTGCAGGCCGAGCGCAGCCCCATGCCGGAGTTGCGTCTGGTCGTGCTCGCACTGCAGGATCGGCTGGCCTATGCACCAACCTTCGATGCGGCCTTGGCAGCACTGTTCGGGAACGGATCGTCGACGCTCGAAGCAGCCCGGGCAAACGCGCAACCGACAGCGGCTGCACCTGTTTCCATCGGAACAGCGCCTTCGGCGACCGAGTTCAACGCCCTCGCCAGCCAAGCCGCCCAAGATCTTTCTGACTACCAGCGTCTGACCGCAGAAGGAAAATTGGGCGAGGCCGGACAGAAACTCGAGCACTTAAAGAGCACCCTGGAAAAGCTGAACACACGCCCCAAGTGACGTGCCTGCATTGGCGTTGTGCGCTCTCGCCATCGGTGACGGGCAAGTTTCCAGTTCGTCACGGTAAGTGGTGAAGCGTTCTCTTGATAGTCTGATCTGCAATAGCTTGAACTCGATCTTACGGACGGCGTCAGCAAGGCTCCGTTTGCCGGACACAGCCTGACATCCGATTCGGGGTTTTGAGCGTAATGGCGATTTATCAACAGTTATATATTCTGATCGGCCTGTCTGGGCAAGGTCGATCGTGCGAAAGAACGCCCACTCCGGCGAGGAGAGGCGTCGTTACGGTACGAACGCCAAGATTTCACAAAATTGTGACACCCCGCTGACAAACTACCCCCCGTCACAGCGTTTACTTCCCAAGAGCTGACACTCAGGCTACAACCCGCTGTGGACCCAGCGGCGAGTTCAAATCGGCAATTGAGGAGAATGTTATGAAACCGTCTATGGGCATCAACCACTTTGTGCGGTCACCGTTTCAACCTGGCATCCGCTGGTCGCCTCGGTTTCTGGCGATCGCGATGGTTATGGTCATTGCGTCGTCCACCTTGGCGTTCGGCCAGGCGGGTATGCTGGATACAACCTATGGAACTGGAGGCATCGCAACCGTCTTCTCGCAGGCCAGCGGAAACCTGCTGAACGGGGCGGCGATTCAAGCTGATGACAAGGTCGTGATGGTGGGCTCGAATCCGAACGATGTTATGGTGCGCCTCAACACCAATGGCACCCTCGACAGCAGCTTCGGCACGAACGGTGTGGTAAGCCAAGACTTCGGCGTACTTGGGCCGCTGATGACGGTCATCATTCAGCCCAACCAGCAGATTCTGGCGCTTTCGTCGGGGTTTGGGGGCACGGCGATCGGGCGCTTCAACTCCGACGGCAGCCTGGACACGACCTTCGGAACCGCCGGTTTCGCTAGCGTACGTCTCATCAGTAATGATGTGGGCGCGATAATCCCGATGGCTTTGCAGCCGGACGGCAGCATTGTGATCGCGGGCAACAGCCTGATGGCGCGCTTCACCAGCAGTGGTCAGCTGGACACGACCTTCGGTACCAACGGACTCGCGCCACTGACCAATAGCATCGCGACTGGCATCACGATTCAGTCGGGCGGATCGATCCTAGTTTCGACCGGGATCGCTCCGCAGCCGGAACTGTTCGGAGCGCCGCTGTTGCCTTCGCCGTTTGCGGGCGGAATCTCGCGTTATACCGGCACCGGCTCATTGAACACCACCTACGGCATCGCCGGATTGTCGTCGTGCATAGCGTCGGCTGCGGCCACGGCGCTGCAAAGCAACGGCAAGCTGCTTGTCGTCGGCACCGCGACCAGCGGAGTTGCCTTTACGCAGGACGGCGCGGAAAATCAGATGGGCTTTGCAGCAGTTCGTTACAACGCCAACGGCAGCATAGATACGACCTTCAATCCCGGAGGCGGCATTGGCGGCGGCGGCGGTGTCGTCACCGGATTTGGTAGTTCGTTCCGCTTCGGCTCGCCCTTCGGAGTAGCGATCCAATCCAACGGCGAGATCGTGCTGGGTGGCGCGGCGGGCAATGGAATCGAAGGCGGCTCTCAGTTCACTTCCGCCTCGTTTGGACTGACCCGTTACACGTCGACCGGACAACTGGACACCAGCTTCGGTAACAATGGCATCGTAACCACGACGCTGAGCAGCAGGTTGTCGTTTATCAATACGGTACTGTTGCAGAGCGACGGCAAGATCGTCGCTGTAGGCAATACCGGATCGGCCTCCGGATCGAGCTTCGAAGGCAGCTTTGTCGCCGCACGCTATCTGGCTCAGTAGTTAACAACGGTACTTGTATTCGGGTGCCCAGGTCTCGCGCTGTTCGAGATCTGGGTTCCAAACATCATCCGCCGCAAGTGGCGAGAACAGGCAATTGCGCTCAAAATCCCTCACCGAAGGGTGTCCGCCAGTAGAGGGCGCCTGACCGTAGCGGCCCCATCCGACAGCACGGTGTGCAGGATCAAGTCTTGGCTATCACACCTGATCTGACCTCGAAATCGACGACGAGGCCGACAATGCGTCACGTTATCCGTGTCTCACGCTCACGTGACCGCCCTCACTGCGCAAATTTCCTTTTTGTTCCAGCATGGTGCAAGAGGAGAAAAGTGTCCCCACATTATGGGTCTAATGACGCTTTCAACGCGCTATGCTACGAGTCCTCATCCTTGGAGCTGCAGGACGAGATTTTCATGATTTCAACGTAGTGTTTCGCAACCGCCCCGAATTCCACGTCGTAGCCTTCACCGCCGCTCAAATCCCCGACATTGCTGATCGCCGTTATCCCGCCGAATTGGCCGGTGACCTTTATCCTGACGGCATTCCCATACTGGAAGAGGACCGGATGGAGGAGATCATTCGCGATCGGAAGGTTGACGCGGTGGTTTTTGCCTATAGCGATATTGCGTATCCCGAGCTGATGCATCGCGCCTCGCGGGCCGTCTCTGCCGGTGCCGACTTCTGGCTCTTGGCTACCGAGCGGACCCAGCTCGCTGCCAAGGTTCCGGTGGTCTCGGTGTGCGCGGTGCGCACCGGTTGCGGCAAGAGCCCGGTATCGCGCAGCATCGCTGCCCAGCTCCGCCAACAGGGCTGGCATCCGGTTATCGTTCGTCATCCCATGCCTTATGGCGATTTGAACGAAGAGCGGGCGCAGCGTTTCGCGTCGTTATCCGATCTCGACCGCTACAACTGCACCATCGAAGAGCGCGAGGAGTACGAACCTCATATCGTCGCCGGCACCACCGTCTACGCTGGAGTGGACTACCACGACATTCTTAGTCAGGCAGAACAGGAAGGAGACGTGATTCTCTGGGACGGCGGCAACAATGACACATCGTTCTATCACCCGGACCTGGCCATCGTGGTGCTCGATCCTCATCGCGCCGGTCACGAGCTCGGCTACTATCCCGGTGAAGTCAACTTCCGCAGCGCGGATGTGCTCATCATCAATAAGGTGGATACCGCCGATCCGGACGGCATCAAGACGGTCCGGCGGAACATCGCACTGCACAATCCCAAGGCCAAGGTCATCGAGACCGCGTGCCGAGTGACGGTCAGCAGGCCCGATGCCATCCCTGGCCGGACCGTTCTCGTGGTCGAAGACGGCCCGACGCTCACCCATGGCGAGATGCAATACGGCGCGGGCGTAGTCGCCGCCAACCGCTACCACGCGGCGGCGCTGATCGATCCGCGGCCCTACGCGGTCGGCTCCATCCAGAAGGTTTTTGACAGATACCCGCACTTGTGGCGAGTGCTGCCTGCTATGGGATACAGCGATACTCAGCGGCACGAATTGGAGGAGACCATTCGCCGCGTACCTTGTGATCTGGTGGTGATCGCTACGCCCATCGATTTGGCGCGGATCATCCATATCGACGCGCCCCATGTGCGCGTGCGATACGAGATCGAAGAGCTTGGCGAGCCCGCGATTCCCGGCTTGATCGAGCAGTTCACCGAAGCCCACCGGCCCGCGTTGGCCGGCGCCGGGAGGTGAGCATGCCTGGGAAAGATTTTCTCTCCATCCGCGACTTCACCCCGCAACAGCTACGCCAGTTGCTGCACCTTGCCGCGCGGATTAAGGCCCACCCCGAGGTGTACCGGACGGCGCTGAAGGGCAAGACGTTGGCCATGATCTTCGAAAAGCCCTCGCTGCGCACCCGCGTCACCTTCGATGTCGGCATCGAGCAGTTAGGCGGGCACGCGCTGTATCTCTCGCCCGCAGAGATCAGCCTGGGCAAGCGTGAATCCGTACATGACGTGGCCAAGAACCTGGAGCGGATGGTGCAGGCGATCATGATTCGTACCTTCGCCCACGAAATCGTGGTCGAAATGGCGCGCCATGCCGGCATCCCGGTCATCAATGGCCTGACCGATTACAGCCATCCCTGCCAGGCTATGGCGGATTACATGACCATGCTGGAAGTGAAAGGCCGGGTCGCGGGGCTGAAGATAGCCTATGTCGGAGATGGCAACAACGTCGCTCGTTCGCTGATGTTCCTGGGAGCGCAATTGGGCGCGGACGATCTGGATTGCGACTCCGCCAGGTTATGAGCTTGACGATGCCGCAATCGGCTGGACAAAAGAGCGCTGCCTGGAAACCGAGGCGAGTCTCACCTCACCCACGATCCGGAGATTGCTGCCTTCGATGCTGACGTGGTTTACACCGATGTCTGGGCGAGCATGGGTCAGGAAGCGGAAACCGCGGCTCGGAAGAGCGCTTTCGCGCCCTATCAGGTCAATGCCGATTTGTTCGCACGCGCCAAGCCGGATGCCATCTTCCTGCACTGTCTTCCGGCACATCGCGGGGACGAAGTTACCGACGAGGTGATCGACTCGCCGCGCTCGTTCGTTTTCCAGCAGGCTGAAAACCGGCTGCACGCGCAGAAGGCCATCATGCTGGAAGTAATGAGGTGGGGCCGCATGCCGGAGCGTGAGGTGGTACGCGAGCCGATGCTGGAGTTGGTGAGGTAGGGTAGAGCGGCGCTTCAGCGCCGCGTCCGCCCCAGCAGGCGAAAAGATATTACGCGCCCAAAGGAACCTATGTCGAAGACTGCGCTGGTCGCGGTTGGAGGCAACTCTCTCATCCGAGCCGGTCAGAAGGGGACAACCGTCGAGCAGCTGGCGAACGCCCGCCGCACAGCCCAGGCCTTGATCGGTCTCATCCGTCTGGGATATCGAATGGTGATCACCCACGGTAATGGGCCGCAGGTCGGCGCGCAATTGCTGCGCTCGGAAAGGGCCTCCGATGTCGTCTATGGGCAGACGCTCGACGTTTGCGGCGCTGCCAGTCAGGGTGAAGTCGGTTATTTGTTGGCGCAGTCTCTGCGCAACCAGTTGGCCGAGGCTGGGCTCGACATCCCGGTGGTCAGCCTGGTCACGCAGACGGTAGTCTCGCCCGATGATCCCGCCATGCAACAGCCTTCCAAGCCTATTGGTCCCTTCTACTCGCGTGCCGAGGCGGAGGAGCGCAAACGCCTGCTCGGCTGGAGCATCGTGGAAGATGCAGCGCGAGGATATCGGCGCGTGGTGCCTTCGCCGGAGCCGCTGGAGATTGTGGAACTGGAGGTCATCCGCGCGCTGGTTGCGCGCAACGTGCTGGTAGTGTCGACCGGCGGCGGCGGTATTCCCGTGATGCGGATCGGCGGACAATTGCGGGGATTGGAGGCGGTCATTGACAAGGACCGCGCCTCAGCTCTGCTGGCCGTTCAACTTGGCGTGGACCTGTTTGCCATCGCAACCGACACGGATTACGTGTACCTGAATTACCGGAGGCCGAATCAACTGCCGCTGAGCTGTGTGACCGTTTCGGAGCTGGAGGAATTCCACCGCGCCGGCCATTTTCCGCCGGGCAACATGGGGCCCAAGATTGAGTCGGTGATTTACTTCCTGCGCCGCGGCGGAAAGCAAGCCGTAATTACCTCGTTCGAACTCCTGTGCGAGGCAGTCGCCGGCCGGGCCGGCACGCGGATCGCTGCCGATGTCGAAGCATCCCGCGCGGCTAAACAGGAATTGGAGGTGCCGGTTCTCCGGTAGGCCATGCCGATCTTGCACCCGTCCAGAGTGCGGGACGAAAAATTGGGACGTTCCCGTATGACACTCAAGCATGTAGTTGAATCGCAGCAGTTCACCGTGCCTCTGCTGATGGAGCTGTTCGACCGCTCCCGAGGCATGGAGCACATCGTGGCCCGCGGCGGCACACTGGATTTCCAGAACCGCATCCTCGCCAGCCTCTTCTATCAGCCGTCAACCCGCACCCGCTTCTCGTTTGAAGCTGCCATGCATCGGCTCGGCGGCCGGGTGCTGTCCACCGAGCATGCGCGCGCCTTCTCGTCGGAAGTTGAGGCCGAACAGGTCGAGGATTCCATTCGCATCATCGGCAGCTATTGCGACGTCATCGTCGTACGCCATCACGAACCGGGCGGGGCGGCACGTGCGGCAAAAGTTTCGCCGGTCCCGGTCATCAATGCCGGCGATGGTGACGGCGGCCAGCACCCCACGCAGGCGCTGCTCGACCTGTACACCATTTATCGCGAGCGCCCGCTGGACGGCCTGAGCGTGGCCTTCATCGGCGAGCTTGACCGCGGCCGCACCGCGCGCTCCCTCGCCTACTTGCTGGCTAAATTCGAGCGGGTGAAGATCTTCTTTGTCAGCCCGCCCGAGCTGCAAATGAAAAGCGACATCTTGCAGTATCTGGACCGGCACGGCGTTCGCTATGAGTTGGAATCGGACATCAACCGAGTGCTGGGCGAGGTTGACGTTATTTACCAGACGCGTATCCAGACCGAACGGCTGCCGCGCGTGACTGGAACGCAGCGCTATGCCATCAATTCGTCGGTGCTGCAGCGCATGAAACCCGACGCTATGATTTTGCACCCACTGCCGCGGACCGTGGAGCTGGACAAAACTGTGGACGACGATCCGCGCGCCCTCTACTTTCGCCAGGCCGCAAATGGTTTATACGTGCGGATGGCGTTGTTGACGATGTTGTTGGAGTGAAGCAGCAATTAGCAACTAGCAATTAGCAATTAGGCGGACAACCAGTAACCGAAGGCCCTCGGAAAGAGACCGGAGATAAAGGAGTTCAGGCGACTGACGGTTTGGGAGAAAGCGCACGCGCTTGCGCTGGAGATCTATCGTGCGACCGCAAAATTTCCCCGAGAAGAGCTGTATGGCCTGACCAGCCAGATGCGACGGTGTAGTTCGTCCGTCGGCGCAAACATTGCTGAAGGCTGCGGCCGCACAGGCGACGGCGATTTCCATCGCTTTCTCGACATCGCATCGGGTTCGCTCTTCGAACTCGAATACTTCTTGTTGTTATCGCGTGATTTGGCTCTGTTACTCCCAACTGATTGCGAGTCGCTGACCAATCCCACTCGCGAAGTACAACGCATGCTCGCCTCGCTGCTAAGGAAAGTGAACAGCAGCCGGCAATCACGCACCATCGCATGAGCCCGGACCTCTTTCGCTGGTGTTTTTGCTAATCGCTAATTGCTAATTGCTAATCGCTACCACGAGGAAATCATGCCCGTTCTAACTGATCTCCATACTCGCGATTTCATTGAACTCGAAGAGAAGTACGGCGCTCACAACTACCATCCTCTTGACGTCGTCATCGAGCGTGCCCAGGGCGTTTGGGTATACGACGTGGAAGGCAATCGCTACCTGGATTGCCTGGCTTCGTATTCCGCCGTTAACCAGGGACATTGCCATCCCAAAATCCTGCAAGCGCTGGTCGAGCAGGCGCAGAAGGTCACGTTAACTTCCCGCGCCTTTCGTAACGACCAGCTTCCTCTGCTCTGTCAGCAACTGTGCGACCTCACCGGATATGAGATGGCTCTGCCGATGAACTCTGGCGCCGAAGCCGTGGAGACTGCCATCAAGGCCGCGCGCAAGTGGGGCTACAAGGTGAAAGGCATTCCAGAGGGGCAGGCGGAGATCATCGTCTGCGCCAATAACTTTCACGGCCGCACGGTGACCATCATCAGCTTCTCCACCGACGAGCAGTATCGCGACGGCTTCGGGCCGTTTACACCCGGCTTTAAGGTGATCCCGTTCGGGAGCGCCACGGCGCTGCGCCTTGCCATCACGCCGAACACCTGCGCGTTCCTGGTCGAGCCCATCCAGGGTGAAGCGGGCATCGTGATCCCGCCCGACGGCTTCCTGCGCGAAGCCGCCGATGTCTGCCGTCGCAGTAATGTGCTGTTCATCGCCGACGAAATTCAGTGCGGCCTGGGACGCACCGGCAAACTCTTCGCTTACATGCATGAGGGCGTGCGGCCGGACGTGCTGATCATCGGCAAAGCGCTGGCCGGCGGATTCTATCCGGTGTCAGCGGTGCTCTCGTCGCAAGAGATACTCGGCGTCTTTCATCCCGGCGATCATGGCAGCACCTTCGGCGGTAATCCTCTGGCTTGCGCCGTCGCCCGCGCCGCCTTGCAAGTTCTTATCGAGGAAAAGCTGGTGCAGCGCTCCGCCGAACTCGGCGAGTATTTCCTAAGGAAGCTGCAGACGTTACGTTCTCCTCATCTGCGCGAAGTCCGCGGCAAAGGCCTTTGGATCGGCATCGAGTTGGACGTTCCGGCGCGGCCTTATTGCGAGGCGCTGAAGGAATTGGGTGTTCTCTGCAAGGAGACCCACGAGTACGTGATCCGCATCGCCCCGCCGCTGGTGATCGCGCGCGCGGAGATCGATTGGGCCTTCGAGCGGATCAAACAGGTGATCGAAGAGAAGGCGTAAACCCACCATGTACGAGCCAATGGCTGGGACATTTTGCCTTTTCCGGCAGCTCCCGGACTGCCTGCGCCTGGTGGGCTAGCTCACTGAGAGCTGTGCGTCGAATCACCGCCAAACCCTTGGGACAGGCGTAGTGTTCTGCTCGCTAGCGGTGCGCACACTGCGAGCTTCCTGCCAAGGGACGCCGGTGTCGCATAGGCGTGAGGTTGCGAAAATGGACTCCTCCCTGATCAGTGAATTTCATTCCATTGTTGGAGATGCGGGCTTAGTCACGGCGCGCGAGCAGCTCCGAACCTATGAGTGCGACGGCCTCACCCTGTTCCGGGTGGTTCCTGAGCTGGTTCTGCTCCCGGCGTCAAGCGAAGAGATGCAGGCCGTGGTGAAGATCTGCCACCGGGAGCGAATCCCGTTTGTGGCCCGCGGCTCGGGTACCGGGCTGAGCGGCGGCGCCTTGCCGGTGAAGGGTGGTGTGGTGATCGGTGTCTCCAGGATGAATCGCATTCTGGAGATCGATCTGCCCAACGCGCGTGTGGTCGTCGAGCCCGGCGTGACCAACTCGGCCATTACTGCGGCGGTTACCGGGCGCGGGTATTTCTATGCCCCCGATCCTTCCTCCCAAGTGGTCTGCACTGTCGCGGGCAATGTGGCGGAGAATTCCGGCGGGGCGCACTGCTTCAAATATGGCGTGACCACGACCTACATTCTTGGGCTCGAGGTCGTCCTCTCGGACGGATCGCTGGTCCGTTTGGGTGGGACAACCATGGATTTCCCCGGTTACGATCTCGTGGGCGCGTTTGTAGGCTCGGAAGGCACGTTCGGCATCGTCACCAAAGTAACGCTGCGCATCATCAGGAAACCTGAATGCACGCAAACATTGATGGCGGCATTTAATTCCAGCAGTGAGGCCGGAGCTGCGGTAAGCGGCGTCATCGCCTCGGGAATGTTCCCCGCTGCGATGGAAATCATGGACAAGCTGGCGCTGGAGGCGGCCGAGGCAGCGGTCCATCCCAATTATCCGAAGTGTCAGGCGTTGCTGCTGGTGGAGCTCGATGGCTCGGCACGGGAAGTCGAGCTGCTAATGGAAAAAGTCGGGCCGATATGTACCTCCTGCGGAGCGTGGGAGCTGCGGCTGGCCAGGACGGAAGCCGAGCGCATGGCCGTCTGGAAGGGACGTAAAGCAGCGTTCGCCGCCGTAGGACGAATCTCGCCGAATTACCTGGTGCAGGATGGCGTTATTCCGCGCACGGCCTTGCCCCGGGTTCTGGGAGAGATTGATCGCCTCAGTGCCGAAGCCGGGCTGCGCGTAGCCAATGTGTTTCATGCCGGCGATGGCAATCTTCATCCCCTGGTGCTTTACGACCGGCGTATTGCGGGCCAGGAGCAGCGAGCCATGACCTTGGCGGAAGAGATCTTGCGTCTGTGCGTCGAGGCGGGCGGATCAATCACCGGCGAGCATGGTATCGGCGAAGAGAAAAAGCACTTCATGCCGGTTATGTTCTCCGCCGCAGACCTGGATGCCATGCAACGCCTGCGCTCGGCCTTTGATCCTTACGATCTTTGCAATCCGTCCAAGATGTTTCCTGGCACGGATACGAATTTCCAGAGACCGATCGCTTACGAGCCGCACCCCATCGAAGTAGCGGGGTTGGCCCAGAGGTACTAGCGTAGTTTGTAAAGTTGGCTTGTTTGGGCAAGCAGCTCCACGGGAGCAAACCATGAATGAACGTCAATACCCGATAGAAGTTGCGTGGACTGACCTGGAGGCGATTGTCGGTCGCGAGTACCTTTGGCCGGCGACTCTGGGCGACGTGATCGATGAGCTGTTGCCTGGCCGCATAATCGCGCCGGGCACGGCACAGGAAATCGCCCAGGTGCTGCAGTATTGCAGTTCCGCCGGCCTGTCCGTTGTTCCGCGCGGCGGGGGCACGAAGCTTGGGTTAGGCAATCGCCCGCAG
Organism: uncultured Acidobacteriaceae bacterium; assembly: GCA_963821995.1. Classification (GTDB taxonomy): domain Bacteria; phylum Acidobacteriota; class Terriglobia; order Terriglobales; family Acidobacteriaceae; genus Bog-257. Next base: position 84,544 of record CAWGFZ010000004.1, read on the forward strand.
AAGGCTGACCTTATCCTTTCGACCGAGCGGCTCAATCGCGTGATTGAACACGCCTGGGGCGATATGACTGCGACGGTGGAAGCAGGTTGCACGATCGACAAGCTGCAGCACACCCTTGAGGAGCACGGGCAGCGCCTGGCGACGGACCCGCTGTGGCCGGAACGGTGCACGGTTGGCGGCTTGCTGGCAACGGCGGAGAGCGGAACCCTGCGGATTCGCTACGGCGCAATACGCGATCTGGTTCTGGGTGTGGAAGTGGCCTTGCCGGATGGCAATCTGATCAAAGTCGGTGGCAAGGTGGTCAAGAATGTCGCCGGCTACGACCTCACCAAACTCATCATCGGTTCGCTGGGAACGCTGGGCGTAATTACGCGCGCGGTATTCCGTCTGCATCCCCTTGCAGTCGCCACAGCCACGTATAGCACTTCGGTCTCTCGCATGGCAGAAGCAACCAAACTCGTGCTTGCCATCTTGGACTCGCACGTGGTTTACACGGGATTGCAGGTGCGAGCGGACCGCCCCGACCAGATCGCAGTTGACGTTCGCGTGGAAGGCATTCCCGAGTCGCTGCACGATCACTACGAAAAGCTGAGCAAGGTAGCGGCCGGACTGACCTTTGTTGAATCCTCTGCCGACGTTTGGAATGCCCGGCAAAACCTGTTCGCCGGCCCCGGCAACTCCGCGGTCTGCAAGTGCAGTGTGCTGCCTACGCACATCGGATCGCTCTGCGATGCAATCTTCCGGTACGCGGCACTGGAAGACGTAGCGGTCAAGCTGGTCGCCCAAGGCACCGGCTTGGCTGAGGTGCGCCTGGGTGCAGCCCAGATTCCTTCTCTTCTGCAAGTAGTGAACGGCGTCCGCGGTGAACTGGACCGTTTGGCTGGCACGATGATCGTGCAACAGTGCCCGATATCCATGAAGGAAGCAGTGGATGTGTGGGGCACGCTGAAGGACGCGCTGCCTTTGATGCAGCAGATCAAAGGGAAATTTGACCCAGCCCGGACGTTGAATCCGGGCCGATTTGTGGGGGCCATATGATCGACGATGCGGTCGCAACCCCGGTAAACGGTAAGACCAGAGTTTTCGACGAACATCATCCACCAGCGGCGGACCTGTTGAGCGTCTGCGTCCATTGCGGTTTTTGTCTCCAGACTTGCCCCACCTATACCCTCTGGGGCAAGGAAATGGACTCGCCGCGCGGCCGCATCCACCTCATCAACATGGCCGTTGACGGTGAAGTGGAACTGACCGACCTGTATGTGTCGCATTTCGACCACTGCCTGGGATGCCAGGCGTGTGTCACCTCGTGCCCATCCGGAATCAAGTACGGCAAGCTGATCGAGGCGATGCGTGCGCAGGTGGAGCGCCAATATCGGCGACCGCTGCGGGAACGGGTTTTGCGGCGAATGATTGCGGCGACCTTCAGTAATCCCAAACGCTTGCGTAAACTGGCGGTCGCGCTTCGTGCCTATCAGAGGCTCGGACTGCAGCGCCTCTGCCATGCCCTGCATTTGACCGCTCTGCTGCCCAAGAGCCTGCGTGCGATGGAGAAATTGCTGCCTGATCTGTCGCACAAAGAATCTTCTGCTGCCCTGCCGCCGCGCATCGCTGCCCAAGGTGAGCAGCGCCGCACCGTCGCCATGGTGACCGGATGTGTGCAGAGCGTCTTTACCGCCCAGGTGAACGCGGCGACAGCGCGCGTTCTGGCCGCCGAAGGTTGCGAGGTGCTGACGCCGCCGAGCCAGGGCTGTTGTGGCGCCCTGCTGCTGGATTTGGGACAGGAAGACCAAGCTCTGGCGATGGCACGCAAGCTGATCGACGTCTTCGAGCCGCTGCAGGTCGATGCCATCATCGTGAACGCCGCCGGCTGCGGGGCAGTGCTGAAGGACTATGGCTATTTGCTGCGGGATGATCCCGAGTACCGTGATCGTGCGCTTGCCTTTTCCGCGAAATGCAAGGACCCATCCGAGGTGTTGGCGGAAATGCCGCCCCGCGCGACTCGCCGTCCGATGTCGTTGAAAGTCGGCTTCCATGATCCTTGTCACCTGCAGCATGCTCAGGCGCTGGCCGGACCTCCTCGCGCCGCACTGCGCACCATCCCTGGTATAGAGCTGGTGGAGTTGCCCGAGTCGGCGCTCTGCTGCGGCTCAGCCGGTGTCTACAACCTGCTTCAGCCGGAGACGGGCCATCAGCTCGGCGAGCGCAAGGCGGCGAATATCGTTTCGAGTCAGGTGCAATTGGTCGCAACCGGTAATCCTGGCTGCCAACTGCAAATCAGCTCGGTGCTGAATGAGAAGGGCCATCCGCTGCCGGTGATGCACTACATGGAGTTGCTGGACGCCTCGATCTCCGGGAGCAGGTCGCCCGACGTTTCCTTACGATGAGGTTGAGAGCACGCTGCTTTCATAACTTGCCAGGCGCCCGCCTGGTCACAGAACGATATCGCCATCCCCACCCCATCTGTTCGGCCAGTGATCGCCGGCAAATGGGGTAGACGCCGAAAGGCTCCATAGCCTTCCCACGCTGTCTGTCTGGGCGCGCGAGTCTTACAAGAATCGCCATGAGGCGTCCTGCCTTAGTTTCCCAATCCCCTAAAATCCGTGTAATTTTGTTCGATCTGCAGCGTACTGCTTTATGGACGCCAAGGGAAATGACGCGAAAGGATCGCAGTCCCGCGAGGGCAAAGCCACGCAAATGGAGGGGCAGGATCTGGAGAGCGTAATCGAGCGCGCCCAAGGCCACGATACCGAGGCGCTCGGGGAGATCTATCGCCGTTATGTCCGGCGCGTATTCGGCTTGTGCCGTTACATGCTGGAGTCACGGGAGAGCGCAGAAGATGCCACCAGCGAAGTCTTCCTCAAGTTGCAGCGCTCCATCGAGAGCTACGACGCTTCGATACCGTTCCCCGGTGGTTGTTGCGGGTGGCCGGCAACCAATGCATTGACGTTTTGCGGCGCCGGAAGCGTGGACGGCAGGTAATTGTGGAAGTTGAAGACGGAGCCGCGGTCATCGAGCCAGCCAGTCCGGAGCCGTCGCCGCTGGGTGCCGTCCTAAGCGCAGGAAGAGAGCGTGCAGGTGCGGGAAGCCATCGCACGCCTGCCGGAGAACTATCGCGTGCCGCTCGTTCTCCGCTATTACGGCGAGCTGAGCTATGACGAGATCGCGCAGCAGTTGGGCCTGCAGAGGAACTACGTGGCGGCGTTGATATTTCGCGCCAAGCAGGAGCTGCGCCGGAAATTGGCCCCCAGGAGCAATTGATCATGGAATGTTATTCGGAACAGGCCATCTCGATCTTCGTGGACGGGGAACTGCCGGCGGAAGAGGCGCGGCTACTGCGCGACCACCTGGCCACGTGCCGACGCTGCCGGCAACTGTTGGACGCATTACGCGCTGAGAACCGTGTTCTCAGCGAGAGCCTGCAGGAGCTTCCCGAAGAAGCAACCAGCCCGGCGGGCTTGCCTCGTTTGCCGTGGTCTTTGGGGTGGGGTGAGGTAGCGGTCGTGGGCGCGGTGCTGGCGTTAGGTGCGGTGGTTGCCCCTTGGATCGATCGGCTGAGCATTCCGGAAGCCCTGCAGTGGTTAGATCCCTTCAGCGTAAGCGGCCGCACCAACCTGATCTTCAACCTTTCTTACTACTTTGTACACGGAGGTACTGCCATGCTGTCTGATTATGCGGCTTTCGTCGGGAAGATCTTTTTGCTGGTGCTGTTGGGCGGCAGCGCACTGCTGCTGGGGCGCCGATGGCGGATATCGCGACCCGGCCTGCGCCTGCTGATCGTGCTGCTTGCGTTGTCGTTGCCTGGCTTTGCCCTGCAGCGGCGTCACAGTGAGTTCGTCACCCTGGTAGCGGCGAACGAGACTATAGACGACACCCTTTTGGCCACCGGCCACACCGTGCGTGTAGAAGGCGTTGTCAATGGGGACTTGCTGGCCTTTGGCGAGACCGTTGACGTGCGTGGCACCGTGAAGGGTGACCTAGTAAGTTTTGCCCAGAGAACGATAGTAAGCGGAACCGTCGAAGGCAACATCTTCAACTTTTCGAATTCGCTTGACCTGGACGGACAATTGGGCCGAAACATCTATGGGTTAATGCAATCCCTGCGTGTAAATGACCGCGGCCGGGTGGGCGGTGGTGTGGTGGTTGCCGCCGGCGATGTCAGCCTCGAGGGCGAGGTGAATCGCAGTGTGACCACGGCCGTGGGCAATGCCGATGTGAGCGGCAGCATCGGTCGCGATTTGACCATGACCGGGGATAGCCTTACTCTGACCAACACCGCCCGAATCGGCGGTGGCCTGAAGGCTCGGGTGCGCGACCTGAAAAACGTGCACATCGCCGATGGCGCGACCATTACGGGCTCACGTGACATCCAGCTGCGCGTGAGGCAGAGCCATTTCGCGCGTCCCAAATTCTACTTCTTCCAAGCTGTCTGGCTCGCTTCCGCCATGCTGGTGGGATGGTTGGGCATGGTTCTGTTCCCCGGCTTCTTCCAGGCCAGCATGCACGCGGTGGGCTCAGGCTGGCGCAGCCTCGGACTTGGGTTCGCGGTTCTGGTGGGCGTGCCCGTGGCCATAATCCTGGTAGCCATCACGCTGGTTGGCCTTCCGATATCGCTAATGTTGCTGGCGACGTATCTGGTTGCGATCTACCTGGCAAAGATCTGGGTTGGAGCCTTCCTGGGATGGATACTTCTGAAGCCGGCTGGGGAGACTAAGAGCGATTGGCTGCTGGGATTACTGGTGGGCCTGTTGATCCTCACCATCGTCGGGTTCATCCCGTATCTTGGCGGGCTAGTCCGCTTTGGCGTGGTTTGCCTGGGTTTGGGAGCGTTTGCCTGGCAACTTTATCGGGTCTCACGGCCGGCAGCAACGACGTAAAAGGCGTCCTCGCGATACCGCGATGCTTGTCGCTAACTTGAACCAGCAATGCGAAACTCTACCTGTTCAGAGAGGGGTGCTGCGGCGCCCCTTGATCTTTTGTTAACCAGAAAATTAACAGATACGCGGCTTCGCAACTCTAAGATGCAGACTATTTTGCAGGAGATTTCCGTGCGGTTAGATTTTTATATGCGCCGTCACAAGCAGTAGTGCCCGCTGTTCATCGCAGATCTGAAACTATCGGGAATCATCCACTCTCCTGTAGAATGCCGGAGCCCTCTACGCCAGCCGCTGTGAAAAATAGAAGTTCCTTCTCGCTGCTGAGCTCTCAAATCGCAGAAACTATGACGCCGACATTCAAATAACCCGTTTTCATCCCATATCCGCGTTAATGCCGCGCTCGGCTCTGCCGGAATTCCCGCCACGCCTTTTAGTGGCAACTTTAGCGCCGTAACTGAAATCTACTCCGGCGCAGTTTCCAACGACAATCAGATTACTGCCAGTTACCAGCGCCGTATGACTTATGGCTTTACGGTCCAGGCCAGCGATACCTGAAATATCCCACCGATCTTGGTTATTGCCTCGTTGAGGATAGCATCAGGAGCGGCAAACACCGTTCAATAAAGTGTCGGCTTTGTCCTGCCAGAACATGATCGTCACGCCGGGGCGGCGTTCTTGATGCCGACTTAAGCGAGCGCCGTAATCTCTGGCTGGCTCAACCGGGCACACTCCCGGATTTCCTTGATACGGGAGGTGACAATGGGGGTTCGATATTCTGGATGACAGAACTCCAGGTGCATGCCTCGACCGACAAAGCGTCGTTTCAGCATGGAACCTCCCCAGGTCGAGCCGGCGATGGCCACCAGAACCGGTTGCGGACAGTACTCCGGATGCCCGGAAATCAGGGCCCAATCCTCGTCCAGAAGCACTGCCGTGTAGCAGTGGTGTTGCGTTTCGATTTGTAGCACGGTGGCGGAGGGCAACTCGTGGAGGAAGACGCCGCCTTCAATCTCCGACTGGGCGATGTTGTGATTCACTCCGTCGCTGAGGTTGGGATGAGGCGCGAACAATGATGCGGCCTGGACCAAGGGGAGCTCACTTAAACATAGAAACTACAGAAAGCAATTTGAAATTAGATAACAGATCGCCGACTATTGCAACTTCGCGCGCTCCGCGGTAGCGGTGCAGTTTGAAAGTGGATGCGCGCCTTTTGTGGACCGGCACAAATCGGCGCGCCCAGACCCCTCGCTGCGCAAAAGAGGCTTGCTCGGGATGACAACCTAAGCAAGTTCTCTCTGAAACAAGCAAACTGCACCACTACCCACTCCGCCTTGGCTGGTTCGCAGATGGAGCTGTGCGGCCACGCCTGAGGGCTGCAAAGATCTGACGATCTCAGGCACTCCCTACAGTTCGCCCGCCTTGGCTAGACGCGCCATGTTGTCCGCCGCGCGGTAAGCCAGCGCCTGAATGGTCGCCGTGGGCTGCTGTCGAGCCGAGGTCGCAAAGTTGCTGCCGTCAACGATGAACAGGTTGGGCACGTCGTGCGAGCGCCCATAGGAGTTCACAACCGATTTCGCCGGGCTCGTGCCCATGCGGCAGGTGCCCATGAGATGCCGCGAGGTACCGACAAGATCGACTGGATCTCCCCAAATTTTCTTCGCGCCCATGGCCTCCAGGATCTCGTGCTGGCGCTGCATCATCCACGCTTGGGTGGCGACGTCGTCAGGATGGGGTGAATAGGTAATGCGCACGGCAGGCAGGCCCCACGCGTCCTTTACCTCGGGATCGAGCGTGACCGTATTGCTCTCCACAGACAATGAACTGGTGTGTGACAGCAGGCTGATTGTTCTCGTGTAGTAATGGCCAAAGGTCTTCTTGAACTCAAGCCCCCACTTGGGAGCATCCGGCGGCAAGCCGGCGAGCGCGAAACCTGCCGGATAGAAATCAAAGCGGGCATCGATTCCGCCACCGCCGTAGAATCCGCGCTTAGGATCGCTCTCGTAAAAGTCGTGGATCAACCGCGTCACCTGCACGCTCTTGTACTCATTCGCCGGATGCTCGAAGAGTCCTTCCGCCAGCAAGCCCAAGTCCCACATCAAGTGTTTGCCAACCATACCGCTGGAATTTGCCAGTCCATTGGGGAACTGATTGGACTTGGAGAGCAACAGCAACTTGGCCGACTCCACTCCATTCGCGCACAACACCACGACCTTTGCGCGCTGCATGACCTCCTTGCGGTCCTGGTCGAAATACAGCGCTCCCGTCACTTTGCCACGACCATTGACCTCTATCTTTCGGACGTAGGAGTTGGGACGAATTTCGCAACGGCCGGTCCCCTCGGCCACGGGAATCACGGAGACGAGTGTGCTCGACTTCGCCTCCATCTCGCAGCCAAACGATTCGCAGAATCCGCAGTGAACACATGCCGCCCGGCCCTTGTAAGGCTGTGACAGAATGGCCACGGGGGCCGGGAACGGATGTAAGCCCATCTTCTTGGTTGCCCGCTCAAACAGCACTCCTGACGACTTCACGGGCATCGGGGGTAGCGGGTAGGGCCTCGATCTCGGCGCCTCGAACGGATTCGCACCGGCGAGTCCTGAGATTCCAAGCTCGTACTCAGCTTTTGTATAGAACGGCTCAAGGTCCTGGTAGCTGATTGGCCAGTCCGCGAGCGACGCACCTGCCACATCGCCGAACAGGCTATGCTCGTGAAAATCGCTTTCGTGAAATCGCCAGTAGTTGGCCGTGAAGTGTACCGAGCCGCCGCCCACTTGCCGTCCGTACTCGATCATCTTCCTGGGTTTAGCCGGCTCGTGCTCTGACTTACGATAGGTGACTGGCTGCACCTTGGGATCGTTCGTCAGTCCCGGCATGATCGTGTACTTCAATTCATCGTGTGAGTAGTCGGACGCATTGAGATAAGGTCCCTGCTCCAACACCACCACGCGAAAGCCCGCCGAAGCCAGCTCCTTCGCCATCACGCCGCCGGAGGCGCCTGCGCCGATCACCAGAAAATCAACTTCATCCGAGGGACGGAAAGTGGCCTTGGTCATTTGGCCTCGTCGTTCTGATGAGCATCGTAATAGCCGAACGGCGGCTCGTACACCATCTGGTCATCGAAATCAATATATTTCCATCCCGCTTTCCCACGATTTCCTCCGTAATCGGGATTAGCGAGAAAACCCAGAACCACATGGGTCCGTAGAATCTCAAAAAACTCCGAGCTCTCAAAGTCACGGATCAGCTCCTGCCGTTGCTCGCGAGTCAAAGCTTCAACGCTTGCCGATGCTGGGAAAAGCTTGGAACGAAGCACTTCGACTTGCCGCAGGCCCTGCTTATATTGGTCACGCTTGTCCGCATCGAACGTGGCTAGCGCGCGGTCAATGAAATAGACAGCACCCGCCTCTGTCGCACCCGGCCCATCATCGGAGGGAATAATCTCAGCGGCCAGCGCCGACAACGCCCGGGCAGCGCCGGCATCGAGATATTCGAAGGCGACTGTGTCTCCATTCGCAACCGCCTGCACAGCGCCGGCAGCATGTTGCCGGGCCAGCAGCACATGGGGTGTGATTGCGAACGCAAGAGAACCCAACATCCATTCGCGACGTGTCAGCAGCACAGATCTTCCTCCTAGCAGCAGCAGGTTATACTGACCGATTTCGTGTCCGGCCGCAACTCGCGCCTGTTTCCATCGCCAGGCAAATTGCCATTGCAGTCGTTCTCCCCTGTGGAACCATCCGCGGCGCGTCGATCTTTCCCATTGAAACCGTCAAGGTAAGAACTTTAGGGAGGTAAACCGGCGGGACGGGTGTACAATCGTTGCCGTTTTACCGCTCACAGGTAAATACCCATGCCGACTAAGACGGTTTCGCTCCACGTCAATGGCCGCGTCGCGCACGTCACCACCGACGATCCCGACATGCCCTTGCTTTACGCGTTGCGCGACAATCTTGGGCTACGTGGTCCGCGCTTCGGCTGTGGTTTGGGACAATGCGGGGCGTGCACGGTACACCTCGACGGCAAGGCCGTGCGGTCGTGTATTACGCCGCTCTCGGCAGTGGGCAAAAAGAAGATCGTTACCCTCGAGGGCCTTAGCGGTTCCAGTGGCAAACTGGTTGCGATCCAGGAGGCCTTCATCACTGAGCAAGCCGCGCAATGCGGTTTCTGCATCGGCGGCATGATCATGGAAGCGGCCGCCTTCCTGGCGCACAACAAAAATCCCGACGAAGCTCAGATCAAGCAGGCGCTGGCCAATAACCTCTGTCGTTGTGGCACGCACCTGCGCATCGTGCGCGCTGTAAAACGTGCGGCGGTGGGGGCATAACATGCTGTCCGGCACACCCACTCGCCGCGAGTTCCTGCAGGGCACCGGCATCCTCGTCGTCAGTTTCTCGCTGTCGGGATTCGTCAAAACCGCCGCTGCCGAGAGCGCGCCCAAAACCGTGGCTTTGGACGAGGTGGACGCGTATCTTGCGATCGACGCCGCCGGCAGCGTGACTCTTTATTCCGGCAAGGTGGAGCTGGGCACTGGTGTAAGCACCGCGTTGAAGCAGATTCTGGCTGAGGAGTTGGACGTGCCACTGGCTCGCGTCGCGCTCATCGAAGGGGATACGGCCGTCACGCCCGCGCAAGGCAAGACCTGGGGCAGCCTTACGATTCAAGCGGGCGGAGTTCAGATTCGCCAGGCTGCCGCAACCGCGCGACAGGCGCTGCTCCAGCAAGCGGCAAAACGGCTCGGCGTGGCGCCCGCGGATCTCACCATTGACGATGGCGTTATGCGCGCGCCCGGCGGCAGAGCGCAGCTCAGCTACGGCGATTTGATCGGCGGCAAGAATTTCTCACTGAAGCTCGACAAGCAGGCGCCGCTAAAGCCACCAGCCGCTTACAAAATCGTAGGCAAGCCGATTCCACGCGACGATATTGCTCCCAAAGTTAACGGCCAGTTTATTTATGTGCAGGACGTCACGCTTCCCGGCATGCTACACGCGCGCGTCATACGGCCGGCAGCAATCGGCGCGACGTTGCAGAGCGTGGATGAGAGCTCGATCAAAGACATTCCTGGTGTGGTGAAAGTGGTGCGCCAGAATAATTTTCTGGCAGTCGTGGCCGAGAGCGAGTGGAGCGCCATCCGAGCCGCCCGGCAACTGAATGCAAGCTGGTCCGAATGGCACGGCCTGCCGGAGCAGGACAAGCTGTGGGAATATGTACGCGCCACCAAGATCAACAAGCACGACCTGACCAGCAACGTCGGCGATGCGCAGCAGGCGCTGCCACAGGCGGCGCGACGGATCAGCGCGACTTATAGCTTTGCCATCAACTCTCACGCCTCAATGGGGCCGTCGTGCGCCGTCGCCGACTTCAAGGACGGCAAGCTCACCTGCTGGTCGGCAACCCAGGCTCCTCACGATTTGCGCTCGCAGATTGCCAACATGCTTTCCATGAAGGACAGCGATGTGCATGTCATCTACGTGGAGGGCTCCGGCTGCTATGGCCGCAACGGACATGAAGACGCCGCCGGGGATGCTGCCTTGCTGGCGCGCACCATGGCACGGCCGGTACGTGTGCAGTGGATGCGCGAGGAAGAAAACGGCTGGGATCCGAAAGGACCGCCGACGCTGATGGATCTGGAGGCTGGGCTCGACGACAAGGGGCAGGTGGTGGCGTGGTCTTCGCAACTCTATGTGCCCGAGGGCGGCGGCGGCAATGTGAAGCTGCTGGCCGCGGAAGCGGCGGGATTGCCATGCGAGAAGGGGATGTTTCCCGGCAACATTATCAACAACTCGGCGATCCCGTACACGTTCCCCAACGTGCACACCGTCGCGCATCGGCTGGCGGAGACGCCGTTCCGTCCGTCTTGGATCCGCGCTCCGGGTCGCATGCAGAACACCTTCTGCAATGAGGCATTCCTGGATGAGTTGGCGGTGGTTGCCGGCGCAGACCCGTTTGAATTTCGGCTGCGCTACCTCAGCAACGATCCGCGCGGCACGGAGCTACTGAACAGGCTCCTGCAGTTCTCGCGATGGCAGGGCCGGAGCTCGGGGAAATCTGCCACTGGCGATGTCGCGACGGGTCGCGGTGTCACCTACGTCAAATATGAATTGTCGCGCACCTACGTCGGCGCAGTTGCCGACGTGGAGGTGAACCGCAACACCGGCGCTATTCGCGTGAAGCGCGTGGCCGTCGTGCAGGACTGCGGACAAGTGATCAATCCCGACGGAGTGCGCAACCAGATCGAAGGCAATGTGGTCCAGACCGTGAGCCGCACGCTGATGGAAGAGGTTACCTTCGACCGCTCACGCATCACCAGCCTGGACTGGGGCAGCTATCCCATTCTGAAGTTTCCCGCGGTTCCGGAGGTCGACATCGAGCTGATCGATCGTCCTACGGAGAAGCCGTGGGGCGTGGGCGAACCCGCTGCTTCGGTTGTCCCATCGGCGATTTCGAATGCCGTATTTGATGCCACTGGCGTGCGGCTACGAGCGGTGCCGTTCACCCCCGCGAAGGTCCGCGCCGCCCTTCACCGTGCGCAAAGTTGATCGGCATACACCATGTCTGCTACCGAGAAATTCATCGCTGCTCGCCAGTTTCTGCTGAACAACCGGACGGACTACGAGAAGGCTTATCGCGAATTTCGTTGGCCCGATCTCTCCGACTTCAACTGGGCGCGCGACTGGTTCGATGTCTACGCGCAGAGCAACAGCAAGACAGCTTTGTGGCTGCGGCGCGAAGCAAAAGACGAGGTCAAGCTCAGCTATGAAGAGATGGCCGAGCGCTCTGATCGCGTGGCGCACTTTCTTCAGCGCCAGGGAGTTGAGCCGGGCGACCGCATCGTGCTGTGTCTTCCCAACGTCGTCGCCATCTGGGAGCTGATGCTGGCGGCCATCAAGATTGGTGCGGTGATCGTTCCGACAACCACTCTGGCCACGGAAAGCGACATCCGCGACCGGCTGGCGCGTAGCGGCGCGCAAATCGTGGTGACCGATGAAAGCGCGATGCAGCGCATCCCATCTGACGCCAATGTGAAGCTTATTCTGGTTGGCGACGAGTCCGCCGGATGGATCCCCTACGAATCTGCTCTGAACGAAGACCGAGGCTATCGGCGAATCCCCACCCCGGCGACCGATCCGTTCCTGCTCTACTTCACCTCCGGCACCACCGCGAAGGCCAAGCTGGTGTTGCACACCCACCAGAGCTATCCCGTCGGCCATCTCTCAACCATGTACTGGATCGGCATTCAGGAAGATGACGTTCACCAGAATATCAGCTCGCCGGGATGGGCCAAGCATGCCTGGAGCTGCTTCTTCGCACCGTGGAACGCCGGAGCCACAACGTTTGTTTATGACGCGCCGCGCTTCCGCGCCGCCAATACGCTGCGCGTCCTGCGAGAAACCGGCGTGACCACGCTGTGTGCTCCGCCGACCGTGTGGCGCATGGTGATTCTGGAAGACCTCGGGACGAAGCCGCCCGCATTGCGCGAGCTGGCTAGCGCGGGTGAGCCGCTCAACCCCGAAGTCATCGAACAGGTAGAGAAGGCGTGGGGACTGACCATCCGCGACGGCTACGGCCAGACAGAGACGACCGCTGTTATCGGCAATTCACCCGGACAGCGCGTGAAACCGGGCAGCATGGGGCGTCCGCTTCCCGGCTACAGGATTGCCGTGGTTGATATGCACGACCAGGAATGTGCGGAAGGCGAGGTCGCGATAAGGCTAGATCCAGCGCCGACCGGGCTGATGACCGCCTATCTTGACGATCTTGAAAAGACGAACGTGGTGATGCAGAACCGTCTGTATCACACCGGTGATTTGGCTGCCCTTGATGACGATGGCTACTTCTTCTTCGTGGGCCGTGGGGACGATGTCTTCAAGTGCTCGGATTATCGCATCAGTCCGTTCGAGTTGGAGAGCGTTCTGATGGAGCATCCCCTGGTAACGGAAGTCGCCATCGTTCCCAGTGCCGATCCCATACGCACTAACGTTCCCAAAGCTTTCGTTAACATCGTGCCTGACGCACGTCCATCCGAAGAGATTGCCCGGGAGATTTTGCTCTTCGCCAAGGAGAAGCTGGCCGCATATCAACGGGTGAGAAAAATTGAATTCCATGAACTTCCCAAGACGATCTCGGGTAAGATACGCCGCGCCGAGCTACGCAAGATGGAAGCCCAACGGGTGAAGGATGAGCAACGTGGCCCGCTGGAGTTCTGGCTCAAGGACTTTGAATAAAGCACTGCGCGCTGAATAATCCAGCGTGAGAGATCTGCAGTACGACGCAAGTTTCCGCAGCTACTCGCGGGCTCCCATAGCTTTTAATCCATCCAACAGCGACTTATGGAAGCGCTCCGGCGACTGTATTTGCGGCGCATGACCGAGGTCGGGGAATTCAATCAGCTTGCAGTGTGGAATTTGCGCACAAGCCGCTTTGCCTAGCACCGGATAGTTTCCCAGTGTGGCGCGTACTTCCGGTGGGGCCAGGTCCTTACCAATCGCGGTGTTGTCTTTGTCCCCGATCATCAGAAGCACGGGCACGCGCAGCAGCCCCAACTCATAAACCACAGGCTGCGTGTAGATCATGTCATACAGGAGGGCAGAATCCCACGCGACTTCCTCACCGCCCGGACCACGATACATACCGGCCAGCATTTGCACCCAGCGTTCATAAGCCGGCTCCCAGGTGCCCGCATAATAGGTAGATTGCTCATAGGACCGAATGCGCTCCGCCGTGGCTTGCAATTCCCTCGCATACCAGGCGTCAACATTTTGCCAGGGCACACCACGCGCCTTCCAATCCTCCAGCCCGATCGGATCCACAAGCACGAGCTGATCGACCTCGGAGGGGTACATCAGCGCGTAACGTATTCCCAGCATCCCGCCAGTGGAATGGCCGATCACAGTCGCACGAGTGATCCCGAGCGATTGCAATAGCGCATGGGTATTGCCGGCGAGCTGCTGAAAGCTGAACTGATAGCCGGCCGGTTTGCTCGATTTGCAGAAGCCAATCTGGTCCAGCGCGAGCACACGGTAACCGGCTTCCGAGAGCACGCTGATGGTCGACTGCCATGTCGCAGCGCAGAAGTTCTTGCCATGCAGCAGCACCGCAACTTTGCCGTTGGAGTGCTCGGGCTTCACATCCATGTAGACCATCTCGAGCGTCTGCTTCTGCGACTGGAAGCGATACAGCTCGACGGGCCACGGATAATCGAAGCCCTCCAGCCGTGGACCATAAACAGGGACGGAATCGCTTGAGGATAGCTTTTTCGAATCCTGCGCTGCCGCTAAAGACATGCTCGCGATTACAACCAGCACGAACAAGCAAGCTTTGGTAAAGAGCTTCGCTTGAGAACTGCCGAGATTGCGTTCGTATTTCATGATGTACCTATTGAGAATTGCAAATCACTGTGCCGTAGCGTGGTTGCCAGACAGCGGCCGCATTTTCGAATTGTCATCACCAGCGCCCCGCCCTTGAGCAATACGTCGGGAACCAGCAAGTCATACAGAAAAAAA
>CAWGFZ010000005.1:0-258050 GCA_963821995.1 uncultured Acidobacteriaceae bacterium
TCGGATCGAAACCGGCCTTCACGCGCATGGGCTTGCCGGACTGGCGCGATCGCTCCAGCCGCTCGCGCAGATCACTCTCGCGGATGATCTCCGCTGCGCCCTTGCGCAAGTAGGCAAGCTGCTCGTCGACCTCGGGGAACGAGGGCATAAAGATTGATTATAGGAGGTTCGCGTTTCGAGAGTCCGAGTAGAGCTGGCCTTCAGGCCAGCGTTCAAGCGCCTTCTTTCGTCCTTGACCCGGCCGGCACATTGGGCTTGTGTTTTCAGTTAACCTGTTAAATGCCGTTCAGCAACTGACAACCGGCAACTGACAACTGAAATGGGAATGCGTCTTTTCTTTCTCGTGATCGCGCTGAGTTTGGTTGGGGCGGCGGTGTGGGCATATGAGCACGATGAGAAGCTGCGCAATAACACCGCGCAAGTGAGCATCGGCGATCCTAACGAAGTTGTGCGGGAGTTGCTGGGCGATCCCACGAGCGAAGGTCCGTGCGGCTCGCTTACGCCCGTTCCGGCCGGCTGCACCGACGAATATGTGTACCGGTACTGGTACAGGATCTTTCAGCCGCAGTATGAGGTGATCTGGTTGGATCACGCGGGCAAGGTGCTGGGCGAGCAGCATGTAAGGTCGAAGTTTTAGCGGGCGATGTGACGCCGACTGAATCCGGGCTCAGGATGAATCGAGCGCGTTGTTGGCACGATTGAAATCGTGCCCCTGATCAACTAGCCAATATAGGGGTCCTTCGACTCCGGCGCGCCAAGACCGAGCGCGCCTTTCGCTCAGGATGACAGAAGTAAAATGGCACGGCTCGCTCTGTGCCACGTTGTGGTACGTCCCTCGCTGTGGGACTACCTGGCGGAAGCCGGCTTGGGCCCGGCGGCTCTGATCTCCGGCGGCGCGTCGAATTTCTCGAAATTCTTGGCGAAGCGCGCGGAAAGCTCGGCGGCGGACTTGTCATACGCAGCTTTGTCTTTCCAGGAATTGCGCGGGTTCAGAAGCTCCGACGGAACTCCCGGACACGACTTCGGAATACTCAGCCCGAAGGCCGGCTCAATCTCGAATTCGACGTTGGCGAGGCGACCTTCCACCAGCGCGTTGACCATGGCGCGCGTGTAGGGCAGGCTCATGCGCTTGCCCACGCCGTAGTCGTCCGCCCTGCCAGCCGGTGTTGACCAGCCAGCATTGCGCGTTGTGCTCGCGCAGGCGCCGGCCCAGCATCTCGGCATAAACCTTGGGCGGCAGCGGCATGAACGGCGCGCCAAAGCAGGTGGAGAACGTCGCCTGCGGCTCGGTGACACCGGCTTCGGTGCCGGCAACCTTGGCGGTGTAGCCCGACATGAAGTGGTACATCGCCTGCTCGGGCGTGAGCTTCGAGACCGGCGGCAGCACGCCGAACGCGTCGGCGGTGAGGAAGACAACGTTCTTGGGATGCCCGCCGATGCCGGGAATGACGGCGTTGTCGATGTACTCCACCGGATAGGCCGCGCGGGTGTTCTCGGTCTGGCTGTCGTCGTCGTAATCGGGAACGCGGGTGACCGGGATCGAGCACCACGTTTTCCAGCACCGAGCCGAAACCGAGCGCGTTGTAGATCTGCGGCTCGGTTCTCCGGCGAGAGGTCGGATGCACTTGGCGTAGCAGCCGCCTTCGAAGTTGAAGATGCCGGTGGCGCTCCAGCCGTGCTCGTCATCGCCGATCAGGCGGCGCGTGGGATCGGCCGACAGCGTGGTCTTGCCGGTGCCCGAGAGCCCAAAGAACAGCGCGGTCACGCCGTCCTGCGCCAACGTTGGCCGAGCAGTGCATGGGGAAAACATTGCGCGGCGGCAGCAGGAAATTCATGATGCCGAAGATGGACTTCTTCATCTCGCCGGCATATTCCGTGCCGCCGATGAGCACCAGCTTCTTGGTGAAGTTCACGATGACGAAGACTTCCGAGTTGGTGCCATCGCGCTTGCGGATCGGCCAGGAAGCTGGGCGCGGCGACGATGGTGAACTCGGGACTTGTGGGTCTTCAGCTCTTCCGCGGTGGGGCGAACGAATAGCTGCCGCGCGAACAGGTTGTGCCAGGCATATTCGTTGATGACCTGGATAGGCAGACCGATATTTCGGATCGGCGCCGCAATACAGGTCCTGGACAAAGAGCTCCTTGCCGCTAAGATACTCCAGCACGCGCTCATAGAGAGCGTCGAAGAGATCGGGCGAGATGGGCTGGTTCGACTGGGCCCCAGGCGATTTTGCCTTCGGTAATGTCATCACGAACGACAAACTTGTCGTTGGGCGAGCGACCGGTGCGCTTGCCGGTTTCGGCCGACAGCGAACCACGCGCCGCCAGCTCGGCTTCGCCACGTTGTAAAGCCGCTTCCACCAACTGCGCCGGACAAAGATTGCGGCGGGAGTTGTCTTGCCCCAGAAGCAGGGAAACCTCGGGAGTCTGCAGAAGCACTGGACATAAAAAGCTCCTTTAACAAAACCTCACGACTGCGCGGGAACTGGCTTCAGCCAGAGAATTGCGATGCGTAGTGAAAAAAGACTGTCGGACTGGCCTCTTGATTCATGGTCAACCGGTAGCCGGTTGCAGGGCCTCATCCATAATAGTGTGCAGATGATCCAGCACTTCCTGCACCGTCAAGGTGTACATCTCGCGGCCGTTGTCCTCACCGGACTCGATCGCCCACTTGAGAAAATGACCGGCGATCTGCACCGCCATAGGATCGGTGATGACCTTTCCGGTTTGCCGGTTGTATTCCACCCAGGCGACGTGGGGAAGCGCGATCCACACCGGCCGCTCACCGACGAGAAACTTGATGTCGATGGCATCGGCGTGACGCGTGGCAATGGCAACGATCAGCGCCTGATAACAGCAGTGCACAGGCTTGCTGGACCAGCGGTCGATTGCCTGAAATTCATCGTACACAGGCAGTAATGATATCTGACGGTGTAGCAGACGAGCAATCCGGCGGGGTGCGGTGGAAGGGCAAGGCTTTTCAGCCGTTGCTGAAAAAGTCGATTCTGCCTGTTTTAGAAGCGGCACAGCTTTAGCTGGGCCGCCGCAACCCCCATATTTGTGTCATCCCGAGCGACGAGCCCGTGAACGGGGCCCCCGACAATTGCCGCCTTTGCAATTGTTGGGGTGTTTTTCGGGCCAGGAGTCGAGGGACCTGCTTGTCGATTGAACAACGGCAGTCTTCGTCAAGAAGCGAACAGCAGGTCCTTCGACTGCGGGTCGGAAAAAAGAGGCGGACGCTTCGCTCAGGATGACACACCATAAAACGATTCGGCTTCGGTACCACTGAACCCGCTCACTAGGTGCGTTCGCGCGCCTCCCCGAGTTCCACCAGCACGTTCATCTTCCTTTGCCCGCGGTAGATGGTTACATGCACCGTGTCACCGGCGCGGTGCTTGTTCATGGCGTTGGCCAGGTCCTGCTGGTCACCAATGGAATCGCCATCGATGGCGACGATGAGATCGCCGCCGATCATGATCGGAGTTGCGCCGAGATAGGCACGCTCATTGCCGCCGCGCAGGCCGGCACGATCGGCCGCGCCGCCGGGAACCACGCGCACGATCAGCACGCCATTATCGGCAGGCAAGCCGATTTCCTGCGCCAGCTCGGGGCCAATGGGCAAGGACACGATGCCGAGCGACGGCCGGCGCACCGTGCCGAGCGTGATGAGATCGCTGAGGACGGCCTTGGCGGTGTTGATCGGAATGGCGAAGCCGATGCCCGCGCTCTGGTTGGAGCCGCCGGTCGCGATCATGCTGTTGATGCCGATGACTTCGCCGTGCGAGTTCAGCAGCGGGCCGCCGGAGTTGCCGGGATTGATGGCGGCGTCGGTCTGAATCGCTTCCTCAATGTATGCCCCTTCAGGACTGCGGATGGGACGCAGCGAACTGATGATGCCGCGCGTCATGGTGCCCGCGAGTCCAAAGGGATTGCCGATGGCGAAGACCTTCTGGCCGACCTGCAGGTTCTTGGACTCGCCTAATACAGCGGGAACAAGGTCGGGAGCGGTGATCTGGACGACCGCCAGATCGTGCGCGCGATCGCGCCCGATGACCGTCGCCTTGTAGGTTTTCTTATTGTGCAAGGTGACTTCCACCTGGCTGGCATCTCCCACAACGTGGTAGTTGGTGAGGATGTGTCCCTCGGTGTCGATGATGAAGCCGGATCCCTGGCCCTCCTCAGGAACAGGGCCGTAGAAGAGGTCGTAGGCCATCACGCGCGTGGTGATATTGACCACCGAGGGGATGACGCGATGGTAAACGTCGATGTTGTTCTGCTCTTCGGGATCGAGTTTCTCGGGACCGGCAGCTTCGCTGAGCTCCACGTGCGTCGGCCGGGAAATCACATCGGCGACGGGGTTCGTACCCTGGTGATGCGTGGTGAACCAATAGAATGCGCCTGCCAGGACGATGCCCAGCATGAATGAACGTACAAGTCGCATGCGTTTACCGCAATTCCAATCTATTCATTAGTTGTGGACAGGAAATAGACGTTTCCCTGTTCAAAGTGTAACGAAAGCGCAGGAAGTGCGCACGCGGAGATGGCTGGAAGTGTCTCAGACGTCGCTTTGTATCAGGGCACGACTTTAGTCGTGCCGAAAGAAGGCCATACTGAATTGGGCTTTTAGCCCCTGCGCCCCGCCAAGTTGTTGCAGGGCCTAAAGGCCGAACTTAAAACGCGCTCTTCGGCACGACTGAAGTCGTGCCCTGATACAAACCGCTGCGATCTGTGAAATACCTTGTCTTTATCAAGTCTGTAAATAGGAAATAGACGTTTCCCTGTTCAAAGTGTAACGAAAGCGCAGGAAATGCGCACCGGAGGTTTTGTATAGTGTGTCATCCTGAGCCCAGCGTCCGCCTGCTTTTTGCCGACCGGCTCGGCGGGTCGGGCGGACGCGAAGTCGAAGTACCTGCCGGTTGTTGGCTCATGGCGACTGGGCGCCTGCTATACCCTGCAGATCGCTCCAGATTCGCTCCACCTGCCGTTCTGTGTCCTCTATCGTGCCGGAATTATCGATGACGAAATCCGCCTGTTGCGCCTTCTCCTGATCGCTGAACTGGGCGGCGCTGCGGCGCTCAACCTCGGCGTGCGCCAGCTCCAGCGCAACACCGGCGCGATGGGCATAACGCTTCACCTTGGAATCGAAGTCGCAGGTAACGACAATGATTTTGTCGAAAGCTGTGGCGGCGCCGGCTTCCAGCAGCAGCGCGGCCTCGACTACGGCGATGCCCTGCGGATCGCTGCGCTCGATGCTAGCCATCCAGGCGTTCTGCGCCTCAATGACGGCGGGATGCACGATGGCATTCAGCTCGCCGATGCGATTGGGAAATGCGAGATTCGCCAGCGCCGCGCGGCTGATGGTGTTATCGGGGTTGAGAATTTCGCGGCCGAAGTGGCGCACCACCTTGTCATAGACGGCGGCGCCGGGCTCGTAGAGCTGGTGCGCCAGCCGATCGGCGTTCAGCAGATGAGCGCCGCGAGCGGCCAGCATTGCCCCCACGGTTGATTTGCCGCTCGCGATGCCGCCGGTAAGCCCTACGCGCAGCATGGCCCACCGGGAACGTAAGTCGGTTTGGAGGACGAAGGCGACATCGATGTGCAGTATATAAGGGCGACTACGGATGCAGGTTGCGCGGGCCTTCGGGGCCGACATGCACTTCCACCGGGCCGGAGACCGGGTAGCTCAGAATGCGCCAGCCGAGGTCGTCGGTGAAAGCGGTGGAATTGGAGAGGATGACGACTCCCACCTTGCGCCGCCGATCGAAGGCAACGAACGCGTGATATCCGTTGGTGCCTCCGTTGTGACATGGCATGCCATAGGTGACGTGCCATCCCAAAGCGATTGTGGTGTTGGGCGAGACGGGCCGGTGCACGCTCAGCATCTGCTTCATCGCCGGGTAGAGCGGCGTTTTGACGAGCCCCATGTTTGCCGCGAGGAAGATCAGCATGTCATCGGCATTGGAGCGGATGGCCCCCGCTGGGGCCAATGCGCTGATCTCGCTGCTTTGTGCCTTGATGCCGTCGCCGAAGCCGGGAATGAGATTGGCTTGCATCTCCGGCGTCGGGTGAATACCGGTGTGGGTCATTCCCAGCGGTTCGAGGATTCGGGTGCGAAGCAGGGTTTCGTAGTCGGTGCCTGCACTCAATGCGAGCACTTGACCAAGCAGGCCGCCGCCAAGGTTGGAGTAGTCGTATTTCTTGCCCGGGTCGCGCGGCAACGTGTAGTGGCTGAGGAAGTCGTACAGCTCTTCGCGCGTGTAATCGCGATTGTAGTTGTTGGGCATGCGCGGCAGCCCGGAGTAATGCGTAGCGAGGTCGAGCAATGTGATCTGCTTGCCGTCGCGCTCGGGGACGTGAACCGACGCGGGAAGACACTTCGCCACCGGATCGCTGAGTCGCACTTCGCCGCGCAGCACCATGTCGGAGAGCAGCAAAGATGTAAATACCTTGGTGACGGAGCCGATTTCGAAGATGGTCTCGCCGTCCGGCTGGCGAGGATCGTCAGGTGCGAACTTGCCATAACTGATGACCTCGTGCCCGCGCTTGCTGATAACACCGACGACGATAGCATTGCTCTTGTGCTGGACATCAATCTGCTGCACGAGCATGTCGCGAATTTGTTTGGGCGTGGCAAGCTGCGGCGGGAGGGTTTGCGCTGCAAGTGGAAAGAAGCCAAGACAGAAGAGAAGCAGGGACGGGCGGAGACCGGACAGCATGGTAGAGAATCTCACAGTCTTGCACACCGGATTGAAGTCTGTGTGGGACTTCCTCAGCGGTACGGTGGAAGCGCCGGGCCCTTCGGCTCCGCTCTGTCGAAAATCACAATTGGGGTTTTCATTTGCATCGGCGGGCCGCAGGCCCATTCCACACTCAGGGCAGGCTTTCAGCCCGGCGATAACTCGGATGACACCCAAGACGGCTTTAGCGGCGGTGGCGCAGGATGAAGAAACTGTGTCGTAGTCTCGCCGCTCCGCGGCTCAGCTTCATTTACCATGTCCACCCCGGGGTTTGCACCCCGGGCTCGATCCATAGCCGCCGCTCCGCGGCTAGCTCATCGCCCTTCATCGCAACTTGTTCCGCCGAAAAATCTCGTTTTCCGAAACACAGTCTCGGAAGGACCTGCTCTACCAAATGCCCGTCGCGAGGGAGCCAAGATCGGCAATCGCGGCGGGCGTTTCAACCGGTGGATTTAGCTAATTGCTAATTGCTAGCTGCTAGTTGCTGATTGCTATTTATACGTCGCGTCGGTGCGGCTCAGGTAATCGCGGTGGGCGCTGTAGTCCACCATGGAGCCGAATGCCTGACCGCCCAGCGGGCTCATGTGGTGAGCTTCGCGCAATGCAGCGTTCACCTTGTCGATGGAATCGGGACCGGAGCCGAGGTAGACAATCCAAAACGTGCCTGGCGCCTCGTTGTGGATGGCTTCGGTATCGATCTCGTATTCGTGGATGGTGCCATCGGCAAGCAGCTTCTCGAAGAAGGGCACAAGCAGGCTCTTGCTCAACAGTTCGACTGCGTCATCGGGAGCGTCGGCCTTCAGCTTGTACATTCCGACCCAGGTGTAGGCGCCCTTCCGCGATCCGGGATGGTAGTTGTAAAAGCGGCTGACGAAGATGTCATCCCAGTGCTTCTTGGAGCTCTCCAGTACGTTCGAGGTGGCGCTGCCGTTCTTATAGAACTGATCCAGCACGTTGAGCAGCCCCGCCATCGACATCGCCGACCACCAGGAATCATGCGTGGCGCCGTCGATCGAATGGACCAGGTTGGTGTCGCGGCCATAGCCCATGATGGTCCCATTGTCCATGGCCTTCTGCAGGACTGGCACATCCGCCGCATCGGCCTTCTCCATCTCCGCCCATTGCGCGCGCGGAATGTCCCAGAAACCCACATAGCTGTACATCGGCGGCTTCTCTTTGACCTCCGCCATCTGCGCGCCGGCCGGAATCGCCCATACGGCGATGGCGGCGAGCGCACACACTGCTGCAAACCTCCACAGAGTCTTGTTCACGGTTCGTTCTCCTCAGTATTTAGTTTTGAAACCATCGGGTACTGAATTTTTATGCGGCGGATCCCAGGCTCGGGCCGGCGGCCGGTCGAAGACGGCCCGCGGCGACTGCAGCGGCAGTTAATTGAGCGTTGCCATTTTGCGCTTTCTTTTATGATCAGACAAGATGCCCATGCAGGCGGGCAGAGGCCGCCGGAAGGTGGCGGGGGAAATGGCACTAGGGGATGAAATGCGCGTGACCGCGTGCTGAAATCGAG
The DNA here is from genome assembly GCA_963821995.1 of uncultured Acidobacteriaceae bacterium. GTDB lineage: Bacteria > Acidobacteriota > Terriglobia > Terriglobales > Acidobacteriaceae > Bog-257. The sequence goes on from CAWGFZ010000005.1 coordinate 8,263, forward strand.
CTTCTGCCGGGGCGTTGCTACCAGAGGCGGGTCTGCTTCATCTATTTTGTGAGCGGACAGTTTCTTGCTCCCGGCAGGAGTGCGCACGTGGGCACAAGACAGGTTGAGGTACAGCGCTTCAGTCTGGTTTCCACTCGGCGGTTCGCCGAGGTAATCGGCGCGTTGGAAGCGGCCATCGGTCATCCGGAGATGAATGCGTTTCGCCGCGACCTGACCACGGCCGCCACGAGTGCGGATTTGGAGCGAGCGGTTGGCGAGGCAGCGGGAACCTCGGGCTTGATGGAGTTCGCGCGCTTCGACATCGGCGCAGTGCTGCGCTTGTATCAGGGCGAGCAAGCCGCGCGAAGCCTGCGTTTGGTAGTCGGCAATCCTGTCATCATGAAGCAGATGGTTGAGCATGTGCCCGATGCGGCTTCGTATGCGCCAGTGACCCTGCTCATCGATGAACGCCCCGATGGGGTGCACCTCTCGTATGACCGGATGGCCAGCTTTCTTGCTTCCTATGGGAATGCGGCAGCACTGAAGGTGGCGAAGGATCTGGATGCCAAGGTGGAGAAGCTGCTGGCGAAAGTGGCCGCGGATGAAGCTCGATGAAACGCCGATCGCTCCTGGATTTTTTATGCTTTTGGTTTGGCTGATTGCTAATTGCTAGTTGCTGGAGTTCACATGGCAATACGTTGGGACAAATTAACCCTGAAGGCGCAGGAGGCGATGCAGCGGGCGAACGATCTCGCCAGCGAGCACGGCAATCCTGAGTTGCAGCCGGTACACATTCTGGCGGCGCTGGTCGAAGACGCGGAAGGCATCGTTGCGCCGCTGCTGGAGCGCGTCGGGCTGCATGCGTCGGCGGTGCAGTCGCAGGCGATGAGCGAGATCGAGAAGCTGCCCAAAGTTTCCGGCAGCGGGGCCACGCAGGCACATTTGTCGGACGCGGCCTCGAAGATGCTCGAAGGCGCTTTCAAAGAGGCATCGAATTTTAAGGACGAGTACGTCTCCACCGAGCATCTGCTGCTGGCGATGACCAAGCTGAAGCGCGATCCGGCGCAGGAGATCCTGGCGCGCGGCGGCGCCACTTACGACAATATTTTGCGCGCGCTGACAACTATTCGCGGCAATCAGCAGGTGACTGATCAGAATCCCGAGGCGAAGTATCAGGCGTTGGAACGCTATGCCAAGGACCTGACGGAACTGGCGCGGCAGGGCAAGCTCGATCCCGTTATCGGCCGCGACGAAGAAGTGCGGCGCGTGGTGCAGGTGCTGTCGCGGCGGACGAAAAATAATCCGGTGCTGATCGGCGAGCCCGGCGTGGGGAAGACGGCCATCGTGGAAGGTCTGGCACAGCGCATCGTCTCCGGCGATGTTCCCGAGCAGTTGAAGAACAAGCGCGTGGTTTCGCTCGATTTGGGGGCGATGCTGGCGGGCGCGAAATATCGCGGCGAATTCGAAGATCGCCTGAAGGCGGTGCTGAAAGAGATTGAGCAGTCGCAGGGGAAGATCATTCTGTTCATCGACGAGCTGCACACGCTGGTGGGAGCGGGCGCGGCCGAGGGCGCGATTGACGCCTCGAACATGCTGAAACCGGCGTTGGCACGCGGCGAGCTGCGCGCCATCGGCGCAACCACGCTGAACGAATACCGCAAGTATATCGAGAAGGATGCGGCGTTGGAGCGGCGATTCCAGATCGTCTTTGTCGGCGAGCCGAATGTGGAAGACACTATCGCGATCCTCCGCGGCCTGCGCGAGAAGTATGAAGTGCATCACGGCGTGCGCATTAAGGACTCGGCGCTGGTGGCCGCGGCAACGCTCTCGCACCGCTATATCTCCGACCGTTTCCTTCCGGACAAGGCCATCGACCTGATCGACGAAGCTGCGGCTTCGCTGCGCATCCAGATCGACTCGATGCCGACGGAGATCGATCAGCTCGAGCGTCGCGCGACGCAACTCGAAATCGAACGGCAGGCGCTGAAGCGGGAAGACGATCCCAACTCGCGCGAGCGGCTGGCCGCGGTCGAGAAAGAGCTGGCGCACATCAAGGAAGAGTCGAACGCGCTGAAGGCGCGCTGGAAGCAGGAAAAAGAAGCCATCGCGAAGGTGCGCGAATTGAAAGAGCGCATCGAGCGGCTGAAGCTGGAAGAGCAGGAAGCCACGCGCAAAGGCGATTACAATCGCGCGGCGCAGATCAAGTACGGCGATCTGCCGCAGCTTGAGCAGCAAGTAGCGAAGCTAAGCGCGGCCATGGACGGCAAGCAGTCGCGCATGCTGAAGGAAGAAGTGGACGAGGAAGATGTCGCCAAGATCGTCAGCAAGTGGACCGGCATTCCGGTCTCCAAGATGCTGGAGGGCGAAGTGAAGAAGCTGGTGACGATGGAAGAGCGGTTGAAGGAGCGCGTGGTCGGGCAGGACGAGGCGATCCAGAGCGTGGCCAATGCGATACGCCGTTCGCGCGCGGGACTAAGCGATCCGCGGCGGCCGATCGGGTCGTTCATCTTCCTGGGCCCGACCGGCGTCGGCAAGACCGAGCTGGCGCGTGCGCTGGCGGAATTTCTGTTTGACGACGAGCACGCCATGATTCGCATCGACATGTCCGAGTACATGGAGAAGCATTCGGTGTCGCGGCTGATCGGCGCGCCTCCGGGATATGTCGGCTACGAAGAGGGCGGCCAGTTGACGGAAGCGGTGCGTCGGCGGCCGTACTCGGTGGTGCTGTTCGATGAAATCGAGAAGGCGCATCCCGATGTCTTCAACGTCTTCCTGCAAATCATGGACGACGGGCGGCTGACCGACGGTAAGGGCCGCGTGGTTGATTTCAAGAACACGATCATCATCATGACCTCGAACATCGGCTCGGCGTATCTGCAGGACCTGGGCATGGAGCCGAGCGAGCAGCGGCTGAGCGAAGCGCATCAGCACGTGATGGAAGCACTGCGCGCGCACTTCAAGCCGGAGTTCCTCAACCGCGTGGATGACATCATCATCTTCAATCCGCTGGGCAAGGAGCAGCTGACGAAGATCGTCGATCTGCGGCTGGAAGACCTGCGGAAGCTGCTGGCGGAGCGCAAGATCTCGCTGGAGCTGACGCCGGCGGCCAAGGAGATGATCTTCACCGAAGGCTACGATCCGAACTACGGCGCGCGTCCGCTGAAGCGGGCGATCCAGCGACTGGTGCAGGACCCGCTGGCGATGAAGATCCTCGACGGCGAGGTGCTGCACGGCGACCACGTGGTGGTCGACGTGGACAAGAAGAAGCGCCAGCTGACGTTCAAAGTGGCAAAGCGGGTAGGGGAGCCTGCTGCTGCAGTGAAATAAGAGCCCGGATTGCGACACCAGGCACCACGGAGCCCTGGACATGGACAATCGACCAACGAATCTATCCAACAGCGACCTGAAGCTTCTGATCCTCCGAAGCTTTGCCAAGTGGGGTCAACGGGCGAAATATAACTTCTTGGGCAAGGCCCATGCCCAGGGCGATTTTGAGAGGGAGCTGAACACAACTTTCTCAATGGAAGAGCGAAACTATGCTCGGAGAGCACTCGAAGAGCTGATGCAAGGCGATTTCATCCGACCGACAATGTCCGATTCGTTCGCTCCGGATGCCTGGCTCGAGATTACCGACAAAGGGCGTTTAGCGCTGGATCGCAATGCTCTGGACGAACTCGATGAAGCTTTGCGAGAGATAGATCCGCAGCTGGTCGAAATTCGACGCGGCGCATGGTCAGCCCTCGCATCTCGCCACGCTGACTCGTTGCGCCAGGCCGCTCACTCTGGTCGTGAACTGATCGATCAAACTCTGAAAACAGGGGCTCCGACGGATGAAATAAAGTCGCTGCCAGATTTCGTTCCCGACAAATCAAGTAGAGATGGCGTGACCCGAAGGATGCGAATTCGGTGTCTCATGAATAAGCGACGTGGCCACATCTCGGATACCGATGTTGATGTTGCAGAGAAAGCGGGTGACTTGGTTGTTGCGATCGATAACAAGCTCACAGCGTCCTCGCATGCGCGGGCGGCGCCGCTCGCGCGCGAGGTCGAAGATGCATTGATTGGGGCGGAAATCGCGTTGCGAAACGTATTGACCGATTCGAGAGGCATTTGAGCGCGGCCCGGTGCTCCAGATCGCGTCTGTCCATTTGGACGCTAGCTTGGGGGCTGAAGGGTCTGAACCAGTCGCACGTATAGGCCAATTGGTACACTATTCCTGATGTCACCCGCCGAGCAAAAGCGACACGCACATGACATGTTGGACCGGCTCGACGCCAACCAACTGGACGCCGTGGTCTGCCTGCTGGAAGTCATGACCGATCCTGTGGCCCGCAGCCTTGCCAACGCGCCGATCGATGATGAGCCGGTCACGGAGGAAGAAGCTCGTGACATCGCGGCGGCCAGGGCGTCTTTCGACCGGGGTGAGGGTATCCCGCACGAGCAAGTTCTGGCCGAGTTCGGACTATCTCCTGCCAGTTCCAAACACGCCTTGCGTAAGCGGGACGAGAGCGGTCAATAGGCTTGGACAAGAACGTTATCTGGAGGCCGGAAGCCAGAGCTCAGCTTCGCGCCATTGACCAAGTCACCGCAATGCGCATTTTGCATGCCTTGGATCGGTTTCTGGAAACTGGTGAAGGCGACGTAAAGCGTTTGCAGAATATCGAACCGCCGGAGTTTCGGCTGCGCGTCGGTGATTACCGGGTCCGCTTTCAGCAGCACGGGGAGAAGATTTACATTTCCGCTGTGAAACATCGCCGCGAAGCATACCGTTGAAGCGGGCTGTCCAGCGCCCAGTGTGTCGAGAATGCGTGCGAGAAACCGGACCCCGGCCCGACTCAGTGTTTATGGCTGCGCTCGGCTGCGGCGTGGTCCGCTCGATGCAGCGGGTCAACGGGCTGATACTTCAATTCGGCGGAGAGAATTTTCACTAGCTTCGCCAGCACTTTGGTTCGCGCCCAATATTTGTCGTTGCCCGCCACCAGCGTCCAGGGCGCAGTAGCCGTGCTGGTCTTCACCAGCATTTGCTCCACGGCTTGCTCGTACGCTGCCCACTTCTCGCGATTGCGCCAGTCTTCCGTGGTCAGCTTCCACGCCTTGTAGCCGATGGCCTTGCGTTCCTGAAAGCGGCGAAGCTGTTCCTCACGCGAGATGTGAATCCAGAACTTTACCAGGATGACTCCGAATTCGCGCAGTTGCCGCTCGAAGGAGTTGATCTCTTTGTAGGCGCGCTTCCATTCCGCTTCGCTGGCGAAACCTTCCACGCGCTCCACCAGAACGCGGCCGTACCAGGAGCGGTCGAAGATGGCGATTTGTCCGCGCTCCGGCAGCCGCCGCCAGAAGCGGTAGAGGTAATGCCTTGTTTTGTCCTCGCCCTCGGGTGAGCTGATGGGATAAACCACGTAGCCGCGCGGATCGAGTTTTTCGGTGATGCGCTTGATGGCGCCGCCCTTGCCCGCCGCGTCCCAGCCTTCGAAGACGATGATGACGGGACGCTTCTGCAGGTAAACCTGGTAACCCAGTTCGCGCAATTCAATCTGCCGGCGCGTGACTTCCCGCACGTACGACTGGCGATCCAGCTTGTGCGTTAGATCGACGGTCTCCAGCATCAGAGTCCGCCTCCGGTCAGCGATTCCATGGCCGCGCGCAGTTCGGCGTCTTTGGACACTTCGGCGGAAACCTTGCTGCGCGGCGGGGCTTTCGCGCCGAGGTTCTTCTCCATGGCGCCGATGATCGCCTCAAACACACACTTGCGCGTATACCACTTGGAGGTCGCTTCGACGATGGTCCAGGGCGCGAATTCGGAGTCTGTCAGCTCCAGCATTTCCTCGGTCGCAGCCAGAAACTCAGCGTACTTTTTATTGCGCGCCCAGTCGGCTTTGGTGACGCGCCACGCTTCCAGCGGATCGGCTTCAATGCGCTGAAAACGCCTGCGCTGCTCCTTTTTGCTGATGTGCAGAAAAAATTTGAGGATTACGGTACCATCGTCGGCCAGCATGCGCTCAAACTCGACGATATCGCGGAAGGCCTGCTTCCACAGCTTCTGCGGAATGGATCCCTCCACTCGCTCGCCCAGCACGCGTACGTACCAACTGTGATCGAAGATGACCATCTCGCCGCGATTGGGAACTTTCAGCCAGAAGCGCCATAACCACGGACGTTGCTGCTCGAACGTCCGCGGAGCGGTGATGGGGTACAGTTTGAATCCCCGCGGATCGAGCCGCTGGGTGAGTGTGGCAATCGTTGTCCCCTTGCCCGACGCATCCCAGCCTTCGAAAACGATGACCGTGGGCACGCCGTGGTCCCAACACGCTTTCTCGAGATCGTACAAACGCAACTGCAGACCGGGCATGATGCGCTTGTATTCGTCGCGGGAGAGCTTGGTGTTCAGGTTGAGGTTCTCGAGCATGGCGGAAAGTCAATTGTAGTCACGTTCCCGAGTTGTTTGGAGCTTCGGCTGCGGCGTTTTCCGGGAAAGCGGTAAGATAACTTCCCGGAGGAGTTTCGCCATGGGCCACCAACCTTCCTCATCCGTATCCCGCCGATCATTCCTGCAAGCCTCGACGGTCGCATCAGCCGCGCTGGCGTTCCGCATCCTCGGCGAACCGATGCTCGCCTACGCCGCCGCGCCCAATCACGCGCCTGATGCGGTGATGATCAATGCCAATGAGAACCCGCTCGGTCCGTGTACGTCCGCACGCGAGGCGATCGCCGCGATTACTCCGCAGGGCGGCCGTTACCTCGACGAACTGACGGAAGACCTCGTGACGCAACTGGCGCAAATTGCCGGCGTCAGCAAGGACCATGTCGAGATCCACGCCGGCTCGACTCCTGCGTTGGAGTACACGGTGCGAGCCTTCTGCTCTGCGCAGGCCGGCTACGTGACTGCCGATCCGGGCTACGAAGCCGGCATGTTTGCCGCCGAGCGCGCGGGCGCACGCGTGATCAAGGTGCCGCTGACGAAGAGCTACGCGCATGATGTGAAGGCAATGCTGGCCGCGGGTCCTGATGCGGGCGTGTTTTACGTTTGCTCGCCCAACAATCCCACCGGCACGCTGACCAGCCATTCTGACATCGAGTACCTGGTGGAGAACAAACCGAAGAACGCCGTCGTGCTCGTTGACGAAGCCTACATCCACTTCACCGACGCGCCGAGCGTGTTCGATCTGGTGCAGGCAGGCAAGGACGTCATCGTCCTGCGCACGTTCTCCAAGATCTACGGCATGGCCGGACTGCGCTGCGGCTATGCGGTTGCCAGGCCCGATCTGCTGGAGAAAATCCATAATTACGGCGGCTGGAATTTCATGCCCGTGACCGCAACATCGGCGGCGGCGGCCAGCCTGAAACATCAAGCGCTGGTGCCGGAACGCAAGCGGATCAACGAGCAGGTGCGCAGCGCAACCTTCGCCTGGCTCGACCGCAACGGATATTCCTACATCGCCTCGGTGTCGAACTGCTTCCTGGTGGACACCAAGCGGCCCGCAAAGGAAGTGATCGCGGCGATGGCAAAGCAGAACGTCATCATCGGGCGTGTGTGGCCGAGTATGCCCACATACACGCGGATCACCGTCGGCACATCTGACGAGATGGCGCGCTTTCAAGAAGCGTTCCAGAAGGTGATGACGGGCGCGGTGACTAGCGGGTTGCGGTTGCCAGAGGAACCCGTGTCGAAGCGGCGCGCAATGCTGCTGAGCTGATCGTTTCCCACTCCTTCGACGCGCGAACGACTGAGGCACCCGCGGGCTCGGGTAGAGCTGGCCTTCACCGGGGCCCCCAGTCCAGCGCAGGCGCGGAAAGTGTGCATGAGGTCTCATTCGAAAACCGCGAATGAGTGGGGAACGCCTCCTCGATCCCCGAAATTCTTCTACGTTCGACCCGCATCAGGAACGAGAGTCACTGACTCTATTCAGCTCGACTCCCATTCTCTCCAGCGCCAGTTGCCGCGAAGTCGCTTTGGGATGTGGCAAGCCGTAATAGCAGAATGTGCACATGCCCAACTTGTAGACAGGCTCGTTGGGCCGCCCACGCTCGGCACACGTCTCGCAAACGTTGTTCTCTGGTTGCGCTTCCCTCACGGTGGCAGCTTACGACCGCCCGCCAGTGCTGGCTTCCATAATCCTGCCGTGAATTTCAAAATGCTTCGGCGGCCTGACCGGAGCACGCGCTTGTGCTCGTTCCATTACGTCCCGAAGACCTGGTTCAGCTTGGTGAGATGGAACAGGTCCTTCACGCGCGGCGACAGATTGACGAACTCCAGCGCGCAATACGCTGCCGCGGCCACCGAGACCTTCAGCCCAACCAGCGTGCCCAGGCCGGAGCTGTCCAGATAATCGACGTCGCTGAGGTCGAGCACAATGCGGCGGCACTTCGGGATCATAGGCTTGACCAGTTCCTTCAACTCGGGCGCGGTCTGGGCGACGATCCTGCCGTGACACCGGATGGTTGTAGTGTCCCCGGAAATTTCCACTTCGTAGCTGAACGCAGGTGATGCCTGGATCGCCATAGTAGCCTCCTCGCGATGGGCGTTGCTCTGAGATGTCACATTGTACTGTGACCAGCGGAGGTTGGGAACCGCGGGCCCGCGGCGCTGGTGCCCCAGGTTCACGTCCTTCCTTTGGACGCTAACCTGGGCGCAAGCGCGGGTGCCCAACTGGTGCCCCAGGTTCGCCCCTCAGTTGGGCTAACCTGGGCGCAAGCCCAGTGACTACTCGGTGGTGCTGGTGCCCCATCTGGTGCCCCAGGTTCGCCCCTCGGTTGGGCTAACCTGGGCGCAAGCCCAGTGACTACTCGGTGGTGCTGGTGCCCCAGGTTCGCCCCTCAGTTGGGCTAACCTGGGTCACGCCGCGACCTCTTCCTCGTCCCTCCGCCTCACCCTCTTTCCAGTCATCCCGATCCGCTGGCTCACCGCCTCACGCTGAAATTTAGGCGGCGGTGGTGCTTCCGTGCGCTGCGCTCGCGCCAGCGGCCCGCCCAGGCTGCAGAAGAACGTGTCGATGAAGTTGCAGGGAAATTGTTCTTGCTTGTTATTCGAAGGCTGTCCGCTGTCTGACTGCGGTTCGCCTTTCGTAGCGCACGGCGTCTCGCATGGCGCGCCATCGGCTTTGCATTCCGCGATATCGCTTGCCGGCAGCGCTTCCGCAGCCTCTTCCTCTTCAACCTTCAGCTCAGGCGCATCGTCGCCAAGCTCGTAATCCTGCTCAAAGCTGTCGTAGCCTCCGGCCACGGTGGCGCCATTCGCCTGGCTGAAGTCGGCGCCGTTGCGCAGGTTCGAGCTGGCGGTTTGCAGCGCGTAGAGCACCAGTCCGGCGCGTTTGTTGTCCAATCGCTCGTCGAGCACCGCGTCGATCACCTGCATCAGCGCGATCTGAATAGCGTTGGCATCTTCCAGCGGCGGCAGGCGCAACGGCGCCACGGTCACGGTCAAACCATATTCCATGGCCCGCTCGTGGGCGCGTTCAATTCGCATCCGCCGCCCGATCAAGGTCAAATGGAAGTAGCAATAGTTGCGGCCGCGCAGCGCCGGCGATCCGCAAAACTCGCCGTTGGTCTTGATGTGCTCGCACTGCCGCGCCCCTTTGCCTTGCCGCGCTTTCGTCTTGTATAGCCATGCCAGCATTGCTTCCGGATTGCGCATGTGCGCGGTAAGCAGTTCCTCGGCAGCATTCGCTGCATCTGGGTCGCGCCGTTCTTCCGGGTTAGGGATTTCGACTGGATAATGCGTCTCTTCTGGATAATGCGTTTCTTCTGGATAATGCGTCTCTTGTGGATAATGCGTTTCTTGTGGGTTATGCATCTCTTCTGGGTTATGCATCTCTTCTGGGTTATGCGTTCCTTCTGGATAATGCGTTCCTTCTGAACAATGCATCTCTTCTGGGTTATGCGATTGGTGTGGGTTAATGGGTTCCATAGTTTTTTCTCTTTTTCAGGGATGGCAGTTTCACAATCCCGATTTCGCTGTTCGCTGCTCGCTTCTCGGTTCTCGCTCCTTCTGGCTACTAGCCACTAGCCACTAACAACTGACTTACCGGCCACTAGCCACTAGCCACTAGCTAGCCACCCCTCCCCCGTCCATCCCCGTAAATTATTGAAAACACAGGCGACCGTCTGCAAAATCTTGAACTCATGCGACTTGTTGCGAAAATCTTGAGCCCCAGAGACTTAGCAGCTTCGGCGAGAGCACAGGCGGATGAGAAGGCGGCGGGTGCAACTGACAACTGACAACCAACAACCGACAACGGTTTACCCTCAAACGCAAATAGGGTAGGAGCGCCAGGGCCAGGCGGATCCTACCCTAACCACTTAACTATCATTTGGACGGCAACTATCCGTCAAGTTACCAAAGTACAATCGAAGCTTATTGTACTTTCGTAACTTGACATTCAGCAGCGCAAACCGAGTTCATTTTGGCCATTGGAAATGTGAGACTCGCTGCCTCACTTCTTTTCGTGAAACACCGCGAAGTGCCCGTACTTGTCCAGGTCGATGCGAAAACTGCATTGGTCGGCTGCGATGTGCCCGAAGGCGGCGCTGAGGTCCGATTCCGGGTTGGGTAGCTCGCCGGAATCCATCGGCACGCGCACCAGGTCGTCCTCTTCGTTGTACTTGCCGCTCATGTCCGTGCTCTTGGAAACAATCAGCGTCCACTGCTTCGGCGAGGGGATAACGAACATGGTGTAAGCGCCCATGGGCAACATTCTGCCGCCGATCTCGACCGGGGTGTTGGTAAACAACGTCATCGGCTTGCCTCCCGGCGCCCACGGCTTGCCGAACGGCACCTGCACCGCCAGCGATTTCTTCAGGTTTACGGAAACCCGCTCATACTGCACGGCAAGCTGGTGGTCCTGATCAAAATTACAGGTTGCGTTCATGGCATTGGCGTCGTCCTGCGCGCGCACTCCGCAGGCAAACAAGACAGTAATCAACATGAGGAACGACGAAGTGACACGCTGCATAACCGGGCCTCCGGCGGCATTTTAACGGTTGGCGGGGCTTAGGTCTGTGATCTTAGCCGCTGATTCGCATTTTGGCCATGCGGTTGTTTGCCCCGGCCTTCCTTATCTCATAGCTGCAGCCGGCGACCGCCATAAAACTACCGTGCCGTTTTTCGCATCTTTTCATCCGTACTCTTGGTCGGAAGCGCATTCCCCAGAATGGATAGAAATCCCGCCCAGCCCGGTGGACCGGGATAGGGCGCAAGTGATGGGTCAAACACAACAGAGCATGAAAAACGCATGGCAGGAGCGCCTGTCGGCCATGCGCAACCTGCCGCCGGTGCTCAAGATCGTCTGGGATTCCGGGCCGGCGGTGGTCGTTCTGGGATTCGTTTTTCGCCTGCTGGCCGCGCTGCAACCTGTCGGTCTGCTTTATGTCAGCAAGCTCATTATCGATCTGATCGTCATCATCCTTACCCGGCATCAGCCCGTTCCTCACCGGCTTTGGTGGCTGGTTGTTACTGAGTTCACTATTGCCGTTCTCGGCAATATCGTCACCCGCATTATCGATTACCTGGACTCGCTATTGGCCGATAAGTACACCCGCCACGTTAGCATCCAGGTGATGAAGCATGCCGCCGAGCTGGACGTCATCGCCTACGAAGACCCGGTCTTTTACGACCGCCTGGAGCGCGCGCGGGTGCAAGCTACCGACCGGCTGGCCATGATCCAGATGCTGGGCCGGCTGGTGCAACAGGTCATCACTACCATCACGCTGTCGGCGTCGATCATTTATTTCTCGCCGTGGCTGCTGCTGTTGCTGATCGCCGGCGTGCTGCCGGCGTTCCTTGGCGAAAGCCACTTTGCCTTCCTCGGGTATGCCAAGAATTTCCGCCAGACGCCAGTGCGCCGGCAACTCGATTACCTGCGCATCCTGGGCGGCAGCAAGGAAGCGGCAAAAGAACTTAAGCTTTTCGGCCTCAGCAAATTCCTCACCGACCGCTTCACGCGCCTCTCCGACCAGGTCTACGAGGAGAACGTCGCGCTCTCCAAGCGCAAGCTGATCGCGGGGGCGATGCTGTCCATTGTCGGCTCGCTCGGCTACTACTCGGCGTACGTATACGTGATCTGGGAGACGGTCATCGGTGCGCTCACCATCGGCTCGCTGTACTTCCTGGCGGGCGCGATTTTGCAGGCCAGCAGCAACATCCAGATGATTTTCTCGACGCTGTCGGGCGTCGCCGATCAGGCGCTGTTTCTCACCGACCTGCTGGCATTCTTCGAGATGCAGCCGAGCGTCCGCTCCAAGCCGAACGCGCTGCCGGCGCCGCGCCCCATCCGCCGCGGGTTCGAGTTCCGCAACGTGTCGTTCGCCTATCCCGGCAGCTCGAGGCTCATCTTGCGCAACCTGAACTTCACGCTGCACGTCGGCGAGCGAGTTGCGCTGATCGGCGAAAACGGCGAGGGCAAGACTACCATCGTCAAGCTCATCACGCGCTTCTACGATCCCACCGAAGGACAGATCCTGCTCGACGGCATCGACCTGCGCGAGTACAGCCTCGAAGACCTGTATCGCGAGATCGGGGTAATTTTTCAGGATTTTATGCGTTATGAGATGACCGCCCGCGAAAACGTGGCCGTCGGACGCATCGAAGAGATTGGGAACACAGCAGCAATTGTCAACGCGGCGCATAAGAGCCTGGCGGATGAGGTCATCGAAAAGCTTTCCGGCAAGTACGACCAGATGCTCGGCCGGCGCTTCGAGAGCGGTGTGGATCTTTCCGGCGGTGAATGGCAAAAGCTGGCGCTGGCGCGGGCGTATTTACGCGATGCGCAGCTGCTCATCCTCGACGAGCCGACTGCGGCGCTCGATGCCCGCAGTGAGTTTGCAGTGTTCGAGCGTTTCGCGGAGTTGACCGAGGGAAAGATGGCGCTGTTCATCTCGCACCGTTTTTCCACGGTGCGAATGGCCGATCGCATCGTCGTGCTGGCCGGCGGACGCATCACAGAAGATGGAAGTCACGAGCAATTGCTGGCGCTGGGCGGCCAATATGCCGAGATGTTCGAACTGCAAGCGGCGAGCTATCGCTGACGAGAATCCGTCTCACAAATATTGCGGGTTGTATCAGGGCACGACTTTAGTCGTGCCGAATAGGAGTAGTAAAGAGTGGGGCTTTAGCCCCTGCAGATACGACCTCAGGGGCTAAAACCCGCTTTTTCGCACCAGCTTTCGGCACGGCTGAAGCCGTGCCCTGATACAAAGCGATTCACGCCGCGGCTGAACCACCGCACGCTGCAAAGCGCTATGGCACTTGCCAATCACAGAGACGTGCTGGTTGAAACTGCCGATCGCCCCGACACTGGACCGGTCGATGCGCGTCAGCGCGACTCCGTCATCGCGCAGGAGGCGCGCCACTGGGCCAACGCTCTCGTCTGGCTGCCCGGCCTCAAACACTCGCGCCACTTTGCCGAGCGGCTGGCCGCGCTCAACCGCCGCCTCGAGCGATTGCTCGCCGAACTGGATTTTCCGCTCGCTCCCGACGAGAAGCTCCCCACCGATCTGCAGTGGATGTACGACAATGTAAGACTCGTGCGTGTTACCCAGAACGAGGTGCGGCAGGCTGCCGGCTCGTTGCGCCGGGTCCCACACGTGCGCACACCGGACAAAGTGGTGATGCCGCGGGTTCTGGCCATCGCGCAGGGCCTGTTGCACGCCGTCCGCTATCGCTATTCCGACCACGCCTTTTCGGCTTACGTTGAGGCCTTCCAGACGATTGTTCCGTTGAACATGGCGGAGCTGTCGCTGCTTGCGCCCGCGCTCAAGCTGGTGGTGCTGGAGGAGTTCGTCACCCGCGGCGAGCAGCTGCTGCAGGACGCCAAACAACCGCGCAAGATCAGCGATCTCATCGCCGCCATGCGCGAACTTTCCGAGGCGCCGTGGCGCGAGCTTCTGGAGCCGCTAATCGTCTTCGAGCCGGTGCTGGCGCAGGACCCAGCCAAGGCCTACGCTCGCATGGATTATTCGAGCCGCGAGCTTTATCGCCATCGCGTCACTCACTACGCCGAACATTCCGACTGTTCCGAGCTGGAGATTGCCCATCTCGCGCTGGAGCTGGCAGAGGATTCCAGCCGCCGTCCGCCGTCCGATCCCCGCCTGGCTTGGCGAAGATCTCATGTGGGCTATTACCTGATCGGGGAAGGCGCACCTCATCTGCGCGCGCGCGCCGGCGTGCGCCTGCCCTTCGGCGAAAGCGTGCAGGAGTTTCTGCGACGCCATCCCGACGAGTTCTACCTGGGCGGCATCGAGGTGCTGACGCTGCTGATCGTCATCGCCATCATGAGCCCCGTCTTCAACAGCTTCAACAGCTTTCTGGGGCGCATCTTCACCATCATTCTTTTGCTGTTGCCGTGCAGCCAGGCCGCAGTCGAGGTGATGAACTACCTCGTCACCGCGTTGCTGCCTCCGCGCATTCTGCCCAAGCTCGATTTTTGCGAAGGCATACCCGACGATTGCGTCACCATGGTCGTGGTGCCGACGCTGCTGCTCAGCGAGAAGCAAGTTCACCGGCTGGTGGAAGACCTGGAGATTCGTTATCTCGGCAATACCAGCCGCAACCTGCATTACGCGCTGCTCACCGACATGCCCGACTCCGCCGAGACTCCCAACGAGGACAATCCGCTGGTGGAACTGTGCTGCCCGGCTCATTCGCGAGCTCAACGAGAAGTACACCGCGACCGAAGGCGGCAAGTTCCTGATGTTCCATCGCCATCGCGTCTACAACCCGCGCGAAGGCGTATGGATGGGCTGGGAGCGTAAGCGCGGCAAGCTGCTCGACTTCAATCGCCTCATCAACGAGAAGTACGACAGCTTCCCGGTAAAGGTCGGCGATTTGTCATTGCTGCCGACGGTGCGCTTTGTTCTCACCCTCGACAGCGATACGGAGTTGCCGCGCGGCACCGCGCACCGGCTGGTCGGCGCGATGACCCATCCGCTCAACCAGGCCATCATCGATCCGCACGACAACATCGTCGTTGCCGGCTATGGGATTTTGCAGCCGCGCGTCGGCATCAGCGTGACACAGCGCGTCGCAGTCGCGGCTGGCCAGCATTTACTCCGGCCAGACCGGATTCGACATTTACACCCGCGCGACTTCCGATGTCTATCAGGACCTGAAGGGCGAGGGCATCTTCGCCGGCAAGGGAATCTACGAAGTGCAGACGCTCAGCCGCGTTCTGGAGCACCGTTTCCCGCGCAATGCTTTGCTGAGCCACGACCTCATCGAAGGCGCGTACGCGCGCGCGGGCCTGGTCAGCGATGTCGAGGTCATCGACGACTATCCTTCGCACTACAGTGCATTCAACCGCCGCCGCCATCGCTGGGTGCGCGGCGATTGGCAAATCGTAAGCTGGCTTTTCGGACGCGTGCCGGATGAGACCGGCCGCCGCGTTCCCAATCCCATCTCCTTTCTCTCGCGCTGGAAGATTCTCGATAACCTGCGCCGCAGCCTGGTGCAACCGGGAATTTTTCTGCTGTTCGTGCTGGGCTGGACGGTTCTTCCCGGAAGACCGCTTTACTGGACGCTGGTGACGATCGCGATTCTATTCGTCCCGCCGTGGTTCCAGTTTGCATTTTCCGTGTCGCGAGCGCTGGCTGCGGGAAGGCTCCGCCCGATTGGCGACGCTGCGGCGGGGCTTATCAAATCCACATTCAGCGTTTTTCTGACACTGGTCTTTCTGGCGCACCAGGCGCTGATCTCTGCCGATGCCGTGCTGCGGACCTTCTACCGTCGCATGATCTCGCGTCAGCGGCTGCTGCAATGGGAAACGGCCGCAGAAGCCGAAATGGTGACCACCAAGCGCACCTTCGTCGATGTGCTCCTGAATTGGACCCCTGCGGTCGCGCTGCTCGTCGGCCTCATCGTGTATTTCACACGCCATCGCGTCGTCCTCGATGCGCTGCCGATTCTCTTCCTGTGGGCGATCGGCAAGCCGGTATCGCTGTGGCTGAACCGCCCGTCGCGTCCGCTGCAGAGGAGCGCGACCGTGCGGGACCAGCGCTTCCTGCGCCGCGCCGCGCTGCGCATCTGGCGCTACTACGCCGAGTTCAGCAATGCCGAGCACCACTGGCTTATCCCCGACAATGTGCAGGAAGAGCCGTCGAGAATCGCCGCCCGTACCTCGCCAACCAACCTCGGCTTTCTGTTGAACGCGCGTCAAGTTGCGGTGGAGTTTGGATATCTGACCGTGCCCGAATTCGTGCAACAAACCGCGCGCACGCTGGCCACCATCGCCCGCCTGCCGCAGGAGCGCGGTCATCTCTATAACTGGTACGGCACGCGCACGCTTGAGCCCGACCGTCCGCGCTTTATTTCGACGGTGGACAGCGGGAACTTCGCCGCCTCGCTGCTAACCCTGAAAGGCGGCTGCCATGATCTGCTGCGCCGGCCGCTGTTGCACCCCGTGCTCATCGAGGGCTACGCCGATCATCTTTGCGAGCTCGCCGATCTGAAGCTGGTTCCGAGAAAAGTCGCGCAGAATTTCCAGGACAACCGCGACCCGAACTGGCTCGATCGCCTGCTGGCTATCACAGACTTGCCCAAAACAAAAACAAAGACACAGCCCGGCGCGGCACCCTCCTCATCCAAATCCGAAGACGCGGCCTGGTTCGCTGACCAGGCAACGGCGCTCATCGATGACGTGCGGCGATGCATCGGCGAATACATGCCGTGGCTGCTGCCGGAATTCGCGCCGCTCCGCGCCGGCACGACACTCGCGGCGGAGATGCATTGCGACAGCTCGGCTCTGGAGCATCTACCGGATTGCATCGAGCAGTTGCGCATCAAGCTGGAGGTCAGCCTCACGCTCGGCATGGAGCCCGCGGAGTTACGCCGGCAACTGCTCCTGCGCCTGCCGGAAGCGCGGCTCAACAGCCTGCGGCTGAGCGAGCAACTCCGTAGCATCGCCGCGCAATGCGACCGCATGGTGCGCGACATGGATTTCGCCTTCCTGCTCGACCGGCGGCGCAAGCTCTTGTCCATCGGCTGCGATGCGGAAACTGGCAAAGTCCACGCCGCCTGTTACGACCTGCTCGCATCGGAGGCGCGCATCGCCGCCTTCATCGCCGTCGCTAAAGGCGAGATTCCCCAGGAGAGCTGGTTCCTGCTCAGCCGCTCCCACATTGTGGCATATGGCCGTCCGGCGCTGATTTCCTGGACGGGAACCATGTTCGAGTACCTGATGCCGGCGCTGTGGATGCGCTCGTTTCCCCGGACCATGCTGGAGAACAGCAAGAACGCCGCGGTCTTTGTGCAGCAGCGATACGCCGAGGACAAGGGTATTCCCTGGGGCATCTCCGAGTGCGCCTTCGCCAAAGTCGAGGAAAACGGCGCCTACGGCTATCGCGCCTTCGGCGTGCCGCAAATGGCATTGCAGCAAGACGAAGATCGCCTCGTGGTTGCTCCTTACGCCACCATGCTGGCACTTGGTGTCGATCCAGCCGAGGCCATTCGCAATCTGCGCTGGATGACGAAGAAAGGATGGTTCGGCCGCTACGGCTATTACGAGTCAGCCGATTTCACCCGCGACGTGCGTCCCTCGCGCCGCCGCCCGTTTGCCCTGGTGCATTCATGGATGGTGCATCATCAGGGCATGAGCCTGCTGGCCATCGCCAATTTTCTGAAGGACGGAATCGTGCAGCAATGGTTCAGCCGGGACGCGCGCGTGCAAGCCACCGAGTTGCTATTGCAGGAGCGCCCGGTAGGCCGCGTCGGCGCCAAGCCGCAGAAGAAAGGGCGGTCCCGTCCGGTGAAACGCAAAGCCAGCGTCGTCGCCATGCCGACGGTGGAATCCAAAGCCTCGTGACACGAGCGCCAGAAGGCAAATTCCTCGCCGGCTGAAGTCGGCTCGTGATGACAAAACATTAGACGGCTTGGACGCCTGGGCTGAAGAGACTGTGCCGCGGCCGAAATAGGTAGAGCAAGCCTTTAGGCTCGCGTCACGGCCAGAAAAATGTGCGGGGCTTTACATCTTTCCTGATCCTGCAATTGCCGTTCGCGAGCGCCAAACTACAACTTTCCCGGTACAACTCCCGTTTCGCGCCCCTTTTCCCCGGCTCATGGTCATTAACCGGGACTATACTGTACTCAGCGCAATGTCCAGTTCTTCCGCTACACAGATCGCGCCGGAGCGGGCTCCCAAGCTTGCGCCCGAAGACCAGGTCATACCCGCGCTTTTTGGCGAAGGCGAAGGTCTTTATCCTCAGCGCAAGGACACCTTTCTCTATTCCTTCGTCCTGCACATGATTGCCGTCGGCCTGCTCATCTGGTCTGGCCATTGGGCCTTCGAGCATCAGGAAGAGATCAAGCAGCAAGTCATCGGAGTGGTCACCGACATCAGCCCCTATCTGCCGATGAAGATCTCCAAAACCCAGGCTGGCGGCGGTGGCGGTGGTGGTGATCGCGACAAGCTGCAAGCTCCTAAGGGCGCGCTGCCCAAGCTGGCGAGGGAGCAGATCACGCCTCCCGCGGTCGTCATTCGCAATGACAATCCAAAGCTCGCCGTTCCGCCTTCGGTGGTCGTCCCGCCGGAACTCAAGCTGCCAACGCTCGGCGCCCTGGGCGATCCGCTGTCCAAGATCGCGGGACCGCCTTCGAATGGCACCGGGGCAGGCGGTGGTATCGGTAGCGGATATGGCGGAGGCGTGGGATCAGGAACCGGGCCTGGCGTTGGGCCGGGACACGGTGGCGGATACGGCGGCGGCGCTTACCGCGTAGGCGGCGGCGTCAGTGCGCCCAAGGTTCTGTACGAGCCCGATCCCGAGTACTCCGAAGAAGCGCGCAAAGCCAAGTATCAGGGAACGGTGGTGCTGTGGTTGGTAGTGAACGCGGAAGGTAAGCCGCAGGACATTCGCGTGCAGCGCGCGCTGGGTATGGGGCTGGACGAAAAAGCCATCGAAGCGGTAAAACTGTGGCGCTTCGATCCCGCCAAAAAGGACGGTCATCCCGTCCCCGTCATGATCAACGTCGAAGTGAACTTCCGCCTGTACTAACGCTTCCCTAAGACCGGCACAGCGGCGTTAGGACTTTCCACACTATTTCCTAAACCGCTTTAAGGTTTTATCACTACCCTGGGATCGACATTTCCACATTCAATGTGGGCCGTAGTGTCCGCTGCAGCCTTACACACCACGGCGCTAAATGGATAGCAACCTGGATTACCACTCTTAACCTTAACAGCAGAGGTGGCAGTAGCGGACAAAGTCGTTTTTCCATCGGTGAACGGACTAGACGCGAACTTCACGATCGCGGAGTCCTCCTTCGTTTGCCACTTCATCGACTTGCCTTTTGCCACACAAAAGTAGCCGGAAACGGGTTGGATTCCATTCGTTGTCTGCACCTGGATCATGACCAGGTTGCCACTATGGCTGAGCGTAACCACACAGTTATTGGGGTCACAGGTGTTATTACCATTACAGGTCTCGCCACCACAGGCTTCGCCTGCATTCGCTAACCTGGAAAAGCCGAACAGCAGCAGGATTAGTCCCAAACAACAGCTCGCACTTCTCCTATATTTCATCTTGATTTTTTCCTTGCGTCGGTGTGACAGCATCCTAGTTCGATTAAGCGCCGGGACAAAAATTGACACTAATGGAGGTTTGCAGAATATAGTGACGAAGCCACGAAATTGTCATCACGAGCCGACGAAAACGGGGCGCTCGTGATGACAATTCGAAAACGCGACCGGTGTCTGGCAACCATGCCACGTCACCATAATTTGCAATCCTCACTAGCTGCACCTAACGGCAGGACATCCCAGGTTGGGCCTTAGTCTTTGTCTTTATGTTCTTCTGCGTGTCTCTTTTTCTTTATCCCGCTGCTTTTGATTACAACTCTGGGATCGGTGTTGCCACACTGGGTGCCGTCGTAGGTGCAGTTAGAAACGGCGAAAGTGTAGCAGCCGGCGCCTGAAACCGGGGCGGGGGCGGAGTTATTCAGTGAATCGCTGCCAAAGGAAGTCTTGCCAAATGCATTAGTACTGCTAAACCTTACGTCCGAGAATGAGGTGGCATCGCTTGTTATCCAAACTACATTAGAGCTGCTTGGCGCCACGCAGAAAAACGCCAAGGGAGTTGCGGTGCCGTTGATGTAAGGACTTACCGTGCCGTTGGCTAAACCTGCTCGGGTGATGGCAATCTGGCAAGGCGAGCCCGTACAAGTATTGGTCGGAGTACATTCTGCTTGTGTGTCGGTGCAGGTACCTGGCGCACTGGCGGTCGCCGCCAGCCAGGGAAACGTCACAATCAATACCGCTAAGAGCCCAAACCTTAACAGGGTGCGCATAGTGCCCTCCAGTTCGGCTTACGCCGTGCGATTTGATTCAACCTTCTGTTGTTGCTGCAGCCATCGCCGGTATCGGGGATCGGTTTGCAATTCCCGAAGTTCCGGTTCCTTCTCAATTTCCTCGAGCGAAAACCCAGCCTTTACTGCCTGATCCAGTTGCTTTAACGCTTTTTCGCGGTGGCCGATGATCTCATACACCAGCGCGGATGTAAATAGTGTGTCGCTGTCGTTGGGCGAAGCGCCAATGGCCCGGCTGATAAAGCTTTCAGCATCTTCGACGCGACCTAAATGCGCATCATACAAGGCGATCCCGCTAAGCACGAGCGGGTCATTGGGATCGACTTTCAGTTGCGCGGTTGCCGTCTCCAGCGCTTTCTGATACGCCCCCCGGGCTTCCGCCTGACGGGCCGGAATCTGGTGATAGCTGTCACCCAGATTGCGCCACAGAGTGTGATCGTGGGGAGATAGCTCGGTGGCTTTTTTCATCGCCTCCGCTGCCTCTTCATACTTCCCGACGTACATGTAGGCAGCACCCAGATTGGTCCATGCATCACAATCCGGCGCTATTCCCAGCCCCTTTTTCAAGACCGTGATCGCTTCTTCATTGCGTCCCAAAGCGAGGTAAGTCCCTCCCAGGTTGTAGTAACCCACGGTCTCGTTTGGGGCCATGTCAACTACCGCTTGAAACTGCTTCACGGCCTTCGCAAATTGCCCTTGCCGGTAGTACAGCGCCCCCAGGTTAAGGTAGCCTTGCCAGTAAGCTGGCCGTCGTGCGATGGCGTTCTTGTAGGTATCTTCGGCTTGGGAATACTTTCCCTGTGCCACGTATACCTCGCCCAGTTGGAGTTGTGCTTCGATTACGGTTGGGTCCTGTTCCAGGACTCGCTGGTATTCGGCTAGCGCCTTGTCCAACTGGCCGGTCTCCTGATAAACGCGAGCCAATGTTTCACGCACCGGAACCAGATCGGCATTCAACTCCACCGCCCGCGTAGCATTGCGCGTCGCGTCTTCGATCCATTGAGGATCTTTGGTGAGATAGTATTTGTGGGCGTAGGCGGCGCCCAGTCCGGCAAGAGCCAAAGCATACTTCGGGTCTTTGGCAACCGCCCGGCCAAACAAATCGATGGCCCGATCGGTGTCCTGCAAACTGGCGCGTTGCAGGTGTCCGTTGCCCTGCTCGTACAGCTCGTATGCTCCGGGCTGGGTGGTACCGTCCGCGGCGAGCTGTCGTCTCACCCGCGCACTGACCTGCAAATCGAGCATGTCAGCCACCGACTCCCATACTCGTTGTTGCAACTCGTCCAGATTGGAGGAAGCCAGATGAAGCGACCGCGACGCCAGTTGCCGATGGTTTTGCGGATCGACGACGTTCGCGGTCAAATTCACGCCGTCCGCCGTGTGTTCAATGCTGCCCGTCACCGCCAGCGTGACGTTCAAGTCTCGGTACGCTTCGTCCAGGCTCGTGATGTTACGGGTATCACTGGAAGGCACCACCCAGAAGGACTTCTGATAACGCTGCAGTTGCGATAGCTTACTGGTCAGGGTTTCGGCCACTCCCTCCGCGAAAGCTTCATTGGAAGCATCGTGGCCTATGTTGTCGAAGGGAAGCACGGCGAGGTGCTTCTCCTGCGGCAACGGCCGCAAGGGATTGGGTATGATGCCGGCGATCAGCAATGCGATCGCGCCAACCACCACACCCGCAGCGGTCGAATAGATCGCCCAATGCCGCCGCATAGCTGCGGCAAAAGCCCTGCTATTGAATACGCTCGCGACGCTTTCGCCCGATAGCGCCTGCCAGAAATCCTCGGCGGTAGCGAACCTGTCGGCCGGGTAGGGAGCAAGCGCCTTCGTGATCGCGTCGCGCCAGCGCTGCCCAATGTGCTTGCTGGTGCCGCTCTCCTGGCCTTTGAAGGGCGCATCGTAGCTCGCCGGCAGTTTTCCATTGAGCATCTGGAAGACGGTCACACCCAGCCCATAAACGTCTGTTCGGCTGCTGCAGTGCCCGCGAAGCTGCTCGGGCGCCATGTACTCCGGCGTCCCCACAACTTCCGTGAACGAGGAGGAAATGGTGACATCCGCCTCCGGACTGGTGGCCAGGCCGAAATCCGTCACCTTGACCATCGTGCCCTGCGGCGTGTCCTCCAGCATCACGTTGCCGGGCTTGAAGTCGCGATGCACGATGCCCAATTGATGCGCGGCCGAGAGCGCCGCCACCATCTGCCGGATCAGCGGTAGCGCCTGCTCGCACGTCATCGCGCCAGTTTTCTGCAGCTGGACCGCGAGCGTCTCGCCCTGCAACAGCTCCATTGTCAGGAAGATGACCTCACCGTGGATCTCGTCCTTGTGCCGCCCCAGGTCGAAGACGCGGCACACATTGCGGTGGCTCACCTTGCGCGAGAGCTGGATCTCCTGCCGGAACCGCTCGATCTGCCGGGTTGACCCTGCGCGTTCGGGAGCGATGGTCTTCAGTGCGATCTTCAGGCCCAGCTCCCAGTCTTCGACTTCGTATACTTCACCCATGCCGCCGCGCGCGACAAAGCGAATGACGCGGTAGCGATCGCAGATCACCTCGCCGGGAGAGAAAATCGTTTTGTCAGAACGAGGGGCGCGTTTCGGCTGGGCGCCGCTGCCGCTGGCTAGAGCGACATCTTTCTTGCCGTCCCGCTCGCTTGATTCCATGATCTATCCTGCAACCACTTTACTTAAAGGGTCGGACACCCGTCCGCGAAGTTTGTTATCAAGTGAGTTGAAGGCCAGGCGGAAGGTATGTGCCACCCCACTCCTCTGTCGCCGGCATCTGCCGGAAAAGCTGGAGCAGGCTTTTGGATAGCATTATAGCCCGGTTTTGCAACGGCCGATCGGCTTTTCTTGCGCGGGTTCTAAGCTTTTCCTTTGTGGCGCGAGCGGCGCTTTGCGGGGTGACGTGGCGGTCGCGGGCTTGCCCTGGATAAAATCACCCACACCTCGACCGGCGGCGGCGCTTCGCTGGAATTTCTGGAAGGCAAGAAGCTGCCGGGGGTGGAAGCGTTGAGCAATAAATAGTAGTTCCACACCACGGAAAAACGAGGGCTAAGGGTGTAAACGTGCTTTGCCGTTCACCGCTCCTCGAATAACTTTGGGTCAACCTCCTTCTCTTTGTGGTGACCGCTGGCGCTGTCGGTGATGACCGTCAGCTTATGCGCTCCTTCGATCACCGGGAACGTCACCTGCATGTAGGAACAGGAGATCATATAGGGACCGTTCGGCTGAAGCAGCCCCCTAGGGTTTAGTCCCGCCCGAAGTGATTCCCCTTCGCAGCCTCTCAGCTTGAAGTAGTTTTCATAATTCCATGTGTTGGTCACGGGCTCGATGATCTTACCATCCGCGTTTAACGTGATGCGATAGGAGGGACCGTACCACTTCGCCACGCTGGCTTCTTTTCCGGCCGAGAACTCTACAATAAGGGTGACCACGCCGAAGACCGCGGCGGTGGCCTTTGCGTCCTCCACCGAAAACGAAAACGCGGCTTTTGGTTGACGCTTAGCAGCACCAAGGTAGTCCACCTTGGTCACGTCGTGCGAAGCTACATCGGCAGCCACAGCGATGCGGTCCGAGTCCGAAAAAACAAATATCCGTTGCGCAACCGGGTGGATATCCCCGTTAATCGTAACGGCCCGCCCGTGGATACCCAACGACCCACCCCTATCCCTATCGTCAACTCCACGTTGGATTGCAGCTTGGATTTGGGCGTCGGTCAGGGGCGCAACGGCTCGCGAAGGGGTGCCCACCGGGGGCGGCGGGGAGGCGGCAGAAACGGTTTCATGGCCGATCAGCCCGCCCTGGGCGGAAGAAACTGCGGGGCCAGCGGCGGAGGCAGTGGGACTGGCGACGGAGGGCGCGGGCGGCTTGGCCGCAGAGGCTTTGAGCGTTTCATTCTCGGCTTTGATTTGGGCGCGCTCGGCTTTGATTTGGGCTCGGCTTTTTGGCGCCTCGAGCAAGAAAGGCCCTATGGGTTTGCACCTTTTGCTAATTTCAGATTCCCCGGTCTCCTTTGACACCAGAGCCGCGGTTGCTTTGGAAAACCCTACCACCGAAACTTCGACGTAGTAGCTACCTCCTCCGACCGCATCCAGCTCGACACTACCCTGGTTCTTGATGCGGCTTCCGGCCGCCGTAATGATGTGCTTCCCAGGAGAGACTCTCACAGTGAGATAGGTTCCAGTGAATATCTCGCTGACAGGCACCCCGTCGCAATGAACGTCCGGAGTTAGGCCCATAAACTTGAATTTAGGCGGTCGGAAAATATAGATGACAGGTCGCGAGTCTTGCGGCAGTGCCGCACTTGCAGACTGCGACGAGGATAGCTCGACCGCGCACGGGTCTTGGGTTTCGCCCAACGCAACCGGGGCAAGCCCAAGTACGCAGAAGCATACCAATATCCACGCGGACTGCCGCCGACCGATTTGCGAGAAGTGCCGGGCTTTAGACGGGGTCATGAGACCTCCCGCAGAACAGAAATTGAACAATATCAGAAATTTGCGGTGTCGGCACGGCCAGGCGGAGCGGCTAGATCTTGTCCCGCCTGTACTCATCGTACGCACCCAGAGACCGGTCAATATCCTCTTTCGCAGACAGCACGGAGCGGACAACCTCATTCACTGGGCGTGAAGTTCCTGGGGCAGATGCTGACGGCGGACCCGGATTTTGCTCTCGTCCTTACGAGCCTTCGCCAGATCATAGGCGAGTTGCATCCGTAACCACGTTTCCGGCGTGCTGCCAAACGCCTTCGACAGCCGGATCGCCATCTCCGGGCTGATACCCGACTTGCCATTGACGACGTTGTTAAGCGTCTGCCGGGTGACGCCGAGAACCTCCGCGCCCTCCGTAATGGACAGGCCCAAGGGTTCAAGGCACGCGTTTCGGATACTGCGTCCTGGGTGCGGCGGGTTTTTCATGGGCATTTGTTTTGCTCACCAATAGCTGAATTCGGGTAGAGCCGGCCTTCAGGCCGGCGTTAAACAGCTCATTACGGCAGCACGGTTATCTATTGCAGGCGAACGCGGCGCTAAAGCGCCGCCCTACCCATACTAATACCTGTTACATCTTCTCCCGCTTGTACTCATCGAACGCTGCCAGAAACCGGTCGATCTCTTTTCTCTGCAGATAGTATGGCGTCGATAGCCGCAGCTTCGACGGATCGCCGCCGCGAATGCGGATCTTCTTCGTCTTCCACATCCAATCTTCCAATTGCATGCGCTGAATCGGGGGAACATTTACGGTAGCAATCGCGCATCGCAGCTTTGGATCGGGCGAAGTCCACGACTCCGCGCCGCGTTTCACCATGCCCGCCAGCATGTAATCGCACAATTCGCGCTGTCGCTGCTCGATGCGCTCCATGCCGATGGAGTTTGCGAGATTGATGGCCGCACGCAATCCGCAGAGCGATGGCACATTCGACGAGCCAATCCGCTGAAAGCGTTCGGCCCGCAATTGAGGCTCGTTCCACCCTTCCGTCGCAATGGTGTTCCACACGCGATCGATCACCTCGTCGCGCACGTAAAGAAAGCCTGAGCCTTTAGGCGCCTGCAGCCATTTGTGCGGACTGGCGCTGTACATGTCGCAGCCGATATCGTGCACGTCGAGCCGCATCATTCCGGGGACATGCGCGCCGTCCACGGCCGACAAAATTCCTTTCGATCTTGCCAGCGCACAAATTTCTTTGGCCGGCAGCACAACGCCGGTGACGGTTGTGATATGGCTGAAGAAGATGACGCGGGTGCGCGGCGTGATGGCGTCGCTAAACAAGGTCAGGACCTGAGGCGCGTCCTTTACCGGCTTGGGCAGCGTGACTTTCTTCACCACCACTCCATAACGCTTCGCTTTCAGCTGCCACGGCTGCTCGCCGCCGGGGTGCTCCTGGTCGGTCATCAGCACTTCGTCGCCCGGCTTCATGTCGATACCGTTCGCGATATAGCTGTTCCCTTCGGTCGCGTTGCGCAGCAGTGCGACCTCGTCGCGCGAGCAGCCGACGAACGCCGCCAGCGGATCGCGAAATTCATTCCACGGTCCGTAGCCCCATATGGGATAGTCTTCGGGATCGGTTTCGTCCAGCTTCTCGCTCGACGTGTAGCCGTCGAAGATGGCACGCAGCACCGGCGCAGGACTCGATCCTACGGTGCCGTTGTTCAGGTAGATCTCGTCTTCAGGAATGAGGAACTGCTTTCGCAACTCGGCCCAGTAGTTTTGATCGTTGCCGGAGTACGCTTTGGGATCAGGCAGCGATGCGGGGACATTCTGCAACTGCGCCAGCAGTTCGCCACGAAGGGCGATTGTGGCAGCAAAGCCGGCGCTTGCCGTGAGGCTGGCAGTCAGAAATCGGCGACGGTCGAGCACGGGCACCTCCTGCAACGGCGACATCTTACACCCGCAGCAAACTGGAACATCTTTCGACAGCCACCGACGTTACAAGGCAGTTACGAAACTACGGTTGCCAATCGTGTGGCGGGAAATCAGGCCCGAATCTGCAATGAAACAGCCGCCAAGCGGCGGGATGAATTTAGCCGAGCGCCGTAAGGGGGTGTGTGAGAACCAACTTTATTCCTCCGCGGTGGAGTGCGACACACGCAAATCGAACCCCGGAGGGGTGGAATTGCAGTTAGCCCAGGACGGAGCGCAGCGGAGTCCTGGGTCAGGTGGAAAATTTGTTCGAGTCCCTTTAGGGACGGCACGGTTCTCACACACCCTAGTAAGGCCCCGGTCAAGTGGGAAAAACGTGCGAGCCGCAGAGCCCGGGGTCCCCATCAAGCGCCGCATTTGCGCTTAATGGGGTGGCAGAGCGGCGACACGGGTTTCGTAACAGCCACCGTCACGCGAACGATCCGGCCGTGGAGCTCACGACGGATACCGCTCGAACATAATCACGTCATGTTCCTTGTAGATGGTGCGCGCGTACTCGCGAAAGCCAAACTTCTGCGCCAGCCGGATCGAGGCGACATTCTCCGGATGAATCAAGCAGGCGCTGCGCGCGCGCCCGAAATGCCGATCTCCCCAGGCAAGTGCAGCGTGAAGGCCTTCGGTTGCGTAGCCCTTTCCGTGGACGCGCGAAGCCAGAATCCAGCCCATCTCCGGCGTGCTCCCGAGGCCGGGTTGTACGTCGCGCTTGAAGTCGCAGTATCCGAGTTCGCCGATGTACTCGCCGCTCGCCTTCTCTTCGACCGCCCAGAAGCCATATCCCAGCAGCGGCCACAGGCCGGCGTAACGCAGAATTCTGGTCCAGACCTCCTCCGGCGACAGCGGGTTGCCGCTGGTGTGGCGAACAACCACGGGATCGGCCCAAATCGCCGCGCAAGGCGCGAAATCGTCAGCACGAAAGCCGCGCAGCAGCAGGCGGTCGGTTGCAAGCATGGGAACGTTTGGGGAATGCATATCTCATCTTTACTCGTGACCAGAAAGGCTATCACTGATTGGCCTTGGCCAGTCTCGCCAATCTTCTCTGAGACGCGGCCAACGCGACGACATTTGCGGACTTTTCTTCCCGCCTGCACGCGCTCCTGCAGCATCGCGCCCGAACGGAATCATTCTGGCAAACTCGCCTTGGTCTTTCCCGCATCTGATCCTTAATGATGGCGCTACTTACGGCCGTCACGGAATCCTGCAAATCATGAACTCTTAGGAGGTTGGATATGAAAAGTTTCTTGGTGGGGCTGGGGGTGGGGATCGGTCTTGGTCTGCTATTTGCTCCCATGAGTGGAGAAGAAACCCGCAACAATCTCGCCGATCGCGCCAATGATCTGGCAAATTCGGCCCGTGAAACCTACGAGCAAAACCGCGACCGGGTGCAGCGCGGTGTGGAGACCATCCGCAGCACCGCGGAACGCGCTATTGGTCGCAGCCGCAGCGGTGTGCAGCAGACCAACTCCCCGACCGGCACCGAAAACAGCGCACCCACCAGTCAAGCTATTTGAGCGCATTCTGCGCGCACGACAGACCCCAGGCAGGCGAATTCCGCCTGCCTTTTGTATTCTGTAACGGGTAAAAGGGAGTCACGATGCAAGTCTTACAAAACTGGCATCCTCGCGGTGAAACCGTTTACATGGATGACAAACGGTTCATCAACTGCATTCTGACAGAATGTAAGCTGGTCTACGGCGGCGGCGACGTTACTTGGGAAAACACGCAATTTGTGAATTGCCAGCTCACTTTCGATGGCGCGGCGCAACGCACCGTCGCCTATCTGCAGAACTTCGGACTGATGCATCCGCCCGAAAAAACCATGCCGACTATCCAGGGGACCTCGGGCCCGAACTAAAGCGGTTTCACCTTCGGTGTATAGGCGGGGTGGTGCACGCCTTCCAGGCGTGCACTACAGACCGTTGCCCTTTGACGCGCGCTTTGGCCTGAGCTAATGCTCTGTTACCTCAGCGGCTAAAGCCGATGACCTCTCCCAACCTTGTCATTGCACCGCTGAAGCGGTGCTCCACCCTATCTACCAAGGCTGAAAATGCTTTAGTTCATGCAGTTCCGTCAACGCCCGCGAAGCCGTCGTATTCGAACGCAATCAGGATTTGCCCGCTGCGGCTCCTGCCGGCGCAGTGGGGGTATTCCGCGCTTTGGAGAAGGCCTGGATCAACCCCTCCAGGAAGCTGAAGAACACATCCACCGAGTAGCCCACAATGAACGCAACTGCCAGAGACGGGAGGGATGCGCCTTGCCCCAGGCTAAAGTTGTTGAACAGACCCACCACCCCTCCGGCGATGCCGGCAATCAGGAAGTGGGCCGAATCGGAATGCGATGGGACGAAAGTCCGCGTGCTCATGGCCTGCGCGTAGGAACGCAGCAGGTATGCACACGTCCCTAACAATGCATAGAGCACCGGTAGAATGCAGTTGCCGATCGCACCGTAAGTTACCGAGACATCGTCCATAACGTCCTGCGCAAACTGCCGCGCATCCTGGAAAACCATGATGCGCCCGCTCAGCAGCGCCTGCAGCTGCTCGTAGTCCTCCGTAGGCAAGGGCACGGGCAACTGGAACGTTGATTTGTAGCCGTCTTTCTGGCGCAGAACGTCCTCAAAGGGATCTCTCTCCTCACCCAGGACGAACCAATCCAGCTGCCGGCTGCGGGAGTGGATGGACCGAATAAGGGAAGCGAAGGTCTGCAGCTCGGTGACGGCATCGGTTGCACTGAGGCCAGGAGGAAGCGAGGAGACCGTCGATGGTGTCGCCGGGACTGTTGCCTTCTGTCCGCTCGCCGCGGGCTGCGGCTGCGTGGCGGGTCCGGCCGCGCGATTGAACTTTGTGAACTGCGTAGTTAATTTCACGGCCAGAGCATTGGCCTCGTTGATGTCACTGCGAATGAGGCTGGAAAGCCCGGAGCTCCCAGAGGTCACAAAGCTGGCCACCGAAAACGGAACAATGATGGCAGCCAGAACGATAGCCACTGTCCAATAGCGCTGCATTGTCGGCCGTGCCTGAAAGCAGCGCAAGCTCTCGGCGGTCACGGGGCTCAGCTTCACCGCCAAAACAGTAAGCGCGGCCAGAAGATCAGCAATGATCTTTTCATTCCAACCGGCAGTCACCGCCGCCCGCGCATCCAGGACGGCGTCGCGCGTCGCGGTGTCGAGCTCGATCCCTATTTCAGCCGCGTACTTCAGTAGCAGCTCCGAGTCTTCGAGTGCCTCGATGAAATACGTCGGTGGATCGGAATAGGTAATGGCAGCCTGACTGGCTACGGCGGCCTTTGGAGACTCGGCTGAGTGGTCCGCTGACCCGGGCTGAGAGTCGGCGCTCGTGTTCGGTGATTCACCACTGAGGTGAGGAATGATGGCAGGCGCAGCTTCGGACATGGATTGAACTCCGCGGCGCGATGTAAGTAAGCTCGTCGCCGAAAACCGGATCATCATACCCCGGTTCTGGTCAGCGCGCATCAGTACCGATAAGCAGGGAGCCTGCCCCGTGCCCTTCCACCTTACTAGAGGACATTACTTTCGCAGCTTTCATTGACCCGCCATCAGCCGCTGCACCATCTTCTCCACCTCGGCGACGACCTGGTCAATCGTTTTGTCCGTGGTATCGAGGTGAACGGCATCCGGAGCGGGAAAGAGTGGCGAGGTGGCTCGGGTACGATCGCGTTGATCGCGCGCCGCGATCTCGGCCTGCACGCGTTGCCATGCGTCGGGAGTGGGTGCTCCGGTTTGCAGCAGACGACGTTCGGCGCGGACTGCCGGGTCGGCGTCAAGAAAAATCTTTACCTCCGCATTGGGGAAAACCGCGGTACCGATGTCACGGCCTTCCATGACCACGCCTCCGTTGTTGCCCATCGCGCGCTGTCGCGCCACCATCAGCGTGCGGACCTGGGGGTGCACCGACACTCGCGATGCTGCCGCGGTGATATCGGTCTCGCGAATGCGCTGCGAGACGTCGCGGCCATCCAGAAGCACACGATTGCCGTCACTGCTCGGTTCGAGCTGCATAACGGAGCTTTCGGCCAACTCGCGCAGCGCCTCGCCGTCATCGACTGAAACGTGCTGCTCGAGTGCTTTCAACGCGAGCGCACGATACATGGCGCCGCTCTCCAGATTGATGTAGCCGAGTTTGCGGGCCAGCCGCGCCGCAATGGTGCTCTTGCCCGAGCCTGCAGGACCATCAATCGCGATCGTCAGCTTGCGTGGGCTCGTCATTGCTTACCGCTGTCCGGCTTTGGCAATTTTGGTTGCACAGAGGGCTTGGGTTCTCTATTCCGCGGCGGCCGAGGTCGGCCGGAATTAGCTGCAACCCGTCCCGGCGGGCGCATCGGCGGGCGCGATGAACGGCTTTCGATGACGGGAGGCTTCCAGTCCTCCGGCGCCGCCTGTTGAAGCGAGGAAACCTGCAGCATCACGCGTCCGCCGACATGTACGAAGTGCAGCTCCCGCGCCGCCTGCAACGCATTGATCGCCTCCCTCACGCGCGCGCGCCCGATGAACTTCGAGAAGAAATGCTCCACTTCTTCCTGCGGCGCGGCCAGCACGCAGTCCAGATATTTCGAGACCAGAGCAGTGAGCGACTCGGCGACAGAAAGTTGCATTCCCTCCCGTACCGCATCCGGCGACCAGCGAAACAAGTCGTCCCAGAACACGCCCTCGTGCGGCTTATAATCGACGCGGGTGATGCGCAGCATGGCCCATAGCTCGTCGAGTGCGCGATCCAGCGCAGCCTCGGAGATGGCGCCGCCAACCAGTTCGCGTAGGCTGTGCTTGGAGATTGGGCCTTCCTTCTGAATGATCGCGAAGGCGTGAACGGCAAGCGGTGAGTACCCCGAACGGCCATCGGCCTTGGGCGTCTGCCGCGGATTGCGATCGCCGACCAGGCCATAAAAAAACGGAAACACCGCAGCCGAGACGATGAAGTTGTTTTCCGGAAAAACGTTGGCTTCGTACGCTGCTTTGTCGCGCAGCAGGCGCACCATCAGGTCCTTCGCCTCGCCAGCCTGGGCATCGGCAAAAGCCATGTGCGCTGTGGGTAGCCTGTCGTCGCTTCCTTTGTAAGCGCCAACAAATGTGGGTACCAGCACGGATAGGCGCTGCGGATAAAGCAACGAGAAACCGACCGAATCGATGAACTCGCGTGCGTCCTCAAGCGTGCGCACCGGTCGCCCGTCGAGCCGCCACTTCTCGCGGCGAAGGTCTTGGAGTTGGTGTTCGTGCATGGAAAGCAGCAGTTAGCAATTAGCAATTAGCGATTAGCAATTAGCGATTAGCTGCAATTAGCAACTAACAACCTATCTCATAAATCATCACGGTTTGTATCAGGGCACGACTTTAGTCGTGCCGAAGAGCGCGTTTTAGGTTCGGCCTTTAGGCCCTGCAACAAACTTGGGGGCAGGGGCTTAAAGAGGGTGTGTGAGAACGCAGTTTCAAAATTATCGAAACACAGACGGCTCACTCTGGCACGAAGGCTCTGGCCGCTAAGAGCTAAATGCTGGCTGCTGACTGCTGATTACCGCATCCTTCAGATCCGCTTGAACGCCCGCTGAATGTCCTTAACAGAATATCGCAGAACCACCGGCCGGCCGTGCGGGCAGCTCATGGGGCAATCGGTTTTCGCCAGCTCTCCCAATAGCCACTCCATCTTGTCTTGCGTCAGCGGCATGTTGATCTTGATGGCCGCGTGGCAGGCGATGCTGGCGGCTATGTTGGTACGAATCTTCTCCAGGTTGAGCGACTGCTCCTCGCGCTCGAACTGTTCGAGCATTTCATGCAGCAGATGTTCCACCTCGGCGGCGGCGAGGCCGGCAGCCGCAGTCTTCACCGCGATGGTGCGCGAGCCGAAGGGCTCAACCTCGAAGCCATTGCGGTTCAGTTCGTCGGAGATCTCGGCGAACACCGCCATCTGCCCCGGCGTGAGCTCGATGACCAACGGCATCAGCAACTGCTGTCTTTCAGGCGATTCCGCGAGGCGCTGCCGCGAGATTTTCTCGAAGAGGATGCGCTCGTGCGCCACGTGCTGGTCGATAATCCACAATCCCTGTGGATTGACCGCCAAAATGAAAGACTCGCAAATCTGGCCGAGGGGCTTCAGCGTCGCGAGCGACTCCAGCCCGGCGGGAGCTTCGTCGTAGGCGACTTCAGGCGAGCAGCCGTTGGTGCGCGCAGCAGGCGCAGCGGCGATTGCCGGCCCACCGAATGTCTGCGGCGCGAAACGAGCGACCGGCATTGCGGCGTTGGCCTCCACCGCAAAGCCTCTGCCCTCGAACGGCAGCGATGCCATGAACGCCGGCGGCTCCGGCGGACGCAATGCGAATGCGGCGTCAGTTTCGCTGACATGCAGCTCGCTTGCGGCGAAGTCCTGCGCGCCCGTACTCAGAGAGGGCGATGCGGTCGGGCTGGCATGAATCTCCGTCATAAAGGACGGCACCGGGCGCGACTTCATCAGCACCGCGCGCACCGAATCGCGTATGAAATCGTGCAGCAGCGACGACTGCCGGAAGCGGACTTCGGTCTTCGAGGGATGAACATTCACGTCAACCTCGGTCGGCGGCATCTCCAGAAACAGCAATACAACCGGGTAAACGCTGGGCGGGATGATATTGCGATAGGCTTCGGTCAACGCGTGCTGCACCAGGCGATCGCGAATGAGACGGCCGTTGACAAAGATGAAAATGGAGTTGCGGTTCAGCTTCTGGATCTCCGGCCGCGAGACGAAGCCGTGCAGTTTGAGCTCGCCCTTCACCGGCTCCTCCGGCAGTTCAATCTCGCTGCGACGCCACGGAGGAGGCTGCGGCAGGCCGATGTGCTCCAGCGGCAGCAGCGCACTCAGCGCGATCAGTTGATCGAGTGTCTCTTTGCCGAAGACCTGATAAATACGCTGCGAATGATCGGCGACCGGCGGCGCGATTAGCATGGCATTGGTCGCCGAGTGCAGCTCCCAATGCATCTCGGGGTGGGCAAGCGCGTAATGCGTCACCAGCGAAGCGATGTGCGACAACTCTGTCGATTCGGCCCTCAGGAATTTTCGGCGGGCAGGGATGTTGAAGAACAGATCGCGGACGGTCACGCAGGTGCCCAGCGGCAGTCCGGCTTCTTCGACGGTCAGAATCTTTCCGCCGGCAATTTCCACGATCGTCCCCGCGGCGTCTTCACGGGCGTGAGTCTCCAGCCGCAGACGGCTCACGGAGGCGATGGACGGCAGGGCCTCGCCGCGAAAGCCGAGAGTCGCAATCTTCAACAGGTCGTCGGCATTGCGAATCTTGGAGGTCGCGTGGCGCTCAAAGGCAAGCATGGCGTCGTCGCGTACCATGCCGCAGCCATCGTCGGCGACCTGAATTAGCTTCTTGCCTCCCGCCTCAATGTTCACCCTGATGCGACGCGCGCCCGCATCCAGCGCATTCTCCAGCAACTCCTTGACCACCGAAGCGGGGCGCTCCACGACTTCGCCCGCGGCGATCTTGTTGGCTACATTTTCGGAGAGAACGTGGATGCGGCCCATCGAGTACTACGTTACATGAGATGGCGGCGCGAGGGCAGAGGGTCGGCGCTGAGTTAAACCCACAACGCTGCCGAGCCACCCACCCACTCCAGGTCCTTGTTGTGGTCAACGCCCATCATGATGCCGCGCCCCATGCGCACCAGCGGCAACACGGGCGTGAGTTCGCCGCCTTCCGGCCACGCGAACATCATGCGAATTTCCATCTGCGTTGGCCCGTGCGGCGTTCGGATGACGGGCTCGAACTGCACTCGCTCCTGAAGAATGTAGTGGTGGCGCTGATCGGCGGGGATTGCTTCGATGTCGGTCTGCGTCGGCGTGAATTTGATTCCAACGCCGGCAAAGGAATACAGCGGCTTGAGCACGTAATTCTGACTGTCGCCTGGAACCTCGCCGATCTGATCAAGGAACCACGTCTTGGGCACACAAGCATGCTGGAGATACGGAATGGAGAACTTGCTGATGCGGAAGTACCAGTTGGGATGGCCGGCCCATTCAACATCCAGCTCATCGCGCAAATCGAACGGCAACGCGATTCCCTTGCGCTCGAGTTCATCCACAATGCAGCGGTTGTAGATGCGCCGCACTGCAATCTCGCGGCCGTCTTTATTGCGATAGAAAAGCTTCCGGCCGCGCTTCTCCAGCGCCAGAATGTCTGCCATTGCGATTCCCAGTTTGCGCTGCGTGACCAGAAAATCCGGCAGCGTCTTCTGATGCTCAGGGTCGATTTCCATCAGGATCACGTTTTCCGGATCATGATCGGCAACGATCAGCCGTTGCATCAGCTCCCAATAGGAATTCTGGTCATAGCCACTGAGATATATCCCGAAATCCGGCGACAGACCGTAAGACTCGACATACTGATGCGCGCATTCGGACTGATAGCCGTAAAGCGAAGGAAATGCCTGCAACTCCACCAGTTTCGGTTCCAGTTGGCCGTCGGCATCGCGCACCAGGCCAAAATCCACTTGCACAAACATCGGCAACGGCGCTTCGTTGGGGACGTTGTACTCAAGAGGGACGGCAGCGTCCGAGGCACTGCGGTATTCGGGATTGTCGATCAGTTGCGAAATTAGCTCGCGGCCGTACTGCGCCATCTTGTCGAGCAGAGCGCGCGGCACAAAGCACGGCGTCTCAGAAACTCGAAAACCAACCTGCGTGCCGCAGGCGCGATCGAGGCTCTGCAGAAATCGCAGGTACTTCGCGGGCGTGTAATTGCGGTTGAATTCCTCGCGAAGGGCGGGAACCATGGTCAGGCCTCGATGAGGAAGCGCCCTTTCTGCATGATTTGCCGGCCATCAACCCAGATGTCAAACTGCGTGCCCACTACGTCGATGTGGGTCGAGGAATACCACTTCGCGCCCGTGTGCTCGCCATAAGGATTACCGAAGGCGATGTGAATGCCGGGGAACTTCTCGTCCTGCAGAATTTGCCCGATGACGTGCTTCAGCTCGATGTTGGTGCCGATCGCGAACTCGCCCACCAGATCGCTGTTTTCGTCGGTGTGGGTATAGGCGCCGAACTCCTGCTCCAGCTCTTTGTTGTCACTGGAAATTTCCGTGATGCGATTGTTCTTCATGCGAATGCTCAGCGGCTGATGGGCGAGGTCGTGATACTTTTCGCAAAGATAATCGCCCACCACGCCGTCAACAACGCAGACGCCGTTAACTTCTCCGGGCGTGGTAAAGACCTCGCCGCCGGGAAGATTGCCCCATTTATCGCGGCTGATGATGCCGCTGGTCTTGATCCAGCGATAATCCGGGTTCAGCGTGGCCGTGAAGTCGCTGCCTGCGGGATTGGTGGCGCGGATCTTGTGGGCGCGGGTGACGATGTCGATCACCTTACAGCTGAGTGCGTCCACTTTCTTGTAGTCCGCGCGCATGCCCTCCAGCATGATCTGGCGGTTGATGTTGACCATGTGCGCATGACGCATTCGGCGGCGGTTCACGATGTCGGTCATCTGCATGCGCGACTTCAGTTCGTTGCGTTGCACCCGCACCGCGAAGATGCTGACGTCGCTGGTCTCCATGTCCTCGGCGATTTCGCCAGGAAACGCCGTCAGAGGACGCGGCGCGAGTTCCTCAAGCACGAAGCCCTTGAACGCTGAACCGAGCGGCAGCAGTTCCTGCGCGATGGCGGCCGCGATGTCGCGGCAAGCATTATCGGTGATCAGCGTGACCTTCTCGTCCGGCTGAATGCGCAAGCAAGTGTTGACCGCATTGCGCGCGCCGGGCGAGAGTTCGGGATCGAATGGGGTTTGGGTGAGGTCGGTAAGAACGGGTTCGATCAAGCGATTGCCTTTCTAAAGCGTTGTTACGAGTGGCCAAGCTACCTTGCCTAAGGACTCAGAAAAGCAGATCCCTTGCCGACTGAGGCCGGCTCGTGATGACAAGAAATAGGAGCTAGCAACGGCACAGCTAAAGCTGTGCCCCTTCAAAAAAACCCCCTACCTTCTTGCCGCGGTCTGCTCAAAGACCCCGATGCGGGTTTCACCGACGATATAATCCACCACTTTCTTCAGATCACCGGTTTCCTCGTACACCTTCAACTGGCGATCGGCGCCGGTTCCCATCTCCAAAATCTGGTGAATGTAATTGATCTCCTCGCGCGAGCCAAGCTCGTCCACCACGTCATCGATGAGGTCGAGATATTCCACCATCAAGCGCCGCAGCGGGACTTCTTTTTCCTTGCCGAAGTCGATCAGCATGCCATCCAGGCCGTAGCGCGAGGCGCGAAATTTGTTCTCGCTGATCAGGGCACGGCCAAAGATGCGGTAACTCTTGTTCGATGCGTGCAGCTTATAAAGCATCGCCACCGTTGCCTGAATCAGCGCGGCAATGGCGACGGTCTCATCCAGCCGCATGGGAATATCGCAAACCCGAACCTCCAGCGTATGAAAGTAAGGATGCGGGCGGATGTCCCACCAGATTTTCTTCCCGTTGTCGATGCATCCGGTCTTGACCAGCAGGTTCACGAAGGTTTCATAATCGGCCCAGTTGGAGAAAACATCGGGAATACCGGTTCGCGGGAAGCGCTCAAAAACTTTACTGCGATAGGATTTGAACCCGGTCTGCATTCCCATCCAGAATGGGGAATTCGACGACAGCGCCAAAATGTGCGGCAGAAAGTACCGCAGAGAATTCATGATATGGATCGAGGTGTTGCGATCCTCGATGCCGATATGCACGTGCAACCCGAACACCAGGTTGGCGCGCGCGATCATCTGCATCTCTTCCACCACCTTGCGATAGCGCTCATCCGGATAAATGTCCTGCAGCTTCCAGTCGGCAAAGGGATGGGTGCTGGCCGCGGCCAGCCACATGCCGTTTTCGCTGGCGAGAGTGATCATCTCACGGCGCAATTCGCGAATGTCCTCGCGCGCTTCCTTGATATCGCGACACACTTTGGTTCCGACCTCGATGACCGCCTGATGCATCTCCGGCTTGGCGCGGTCGTGAGTCGCCTCTATCGCCCTGGGCAGAATCTGGGACTGAATGTGCGAACGCAGATCGCGGGTCTGCTGGTCAATCGTCTGGTATTCCTCTTCGATCCCGATGCTGAGACTGGGACGCGGCATGGCTCACCCTTTGCTCACCGGCTTGCGTAATTGTTTGGATGCGCCAGCCGCAGCAGGCGGAGTTCCGGAGGCCGCAGCAGCCTGTGCGCCATCGCCACTGAGAAAGCGGCTCCAGCGATATTCGGGCGCTTTGCCGGTGTGCTCTTTCGCCTTGCGCACCGCCAGCTCGGCGACGGCGTTCACGATCCAATCGAAGTTTTCCTGGCCGACGGAGTTTACGTCCGCATCGGGCGCGGGATTCATGAAGTCGATGGCGTAGGGGATTCCATCCTCACAAGCGAACTCGACCGTGTTCAGGTCGTAACCCAGAGCGCGGCAAAGTGTGAGGCAATCGCGTTCCACGCGGGCCAGCAGCGCGGGATCGGTCGGCGGAGGGTTCTTGACGTAGCGCTCATGGAACGGAGCCGAGGGATCGTAGTGCATGATGTGCACTTCTTCCTGTCCCACAACGTAGCAGCGAAAATATTCCTTGAACTTCACGCCGCGCTGCAGCGTCATGCAAAGGTCGCGCGTCTGATCGTAGGCGTTGAAGAACTCTTCCGGCGAATTGACCTTGTACACGTCCTTCCAGCCGCCGCCATCGAATGGCTTCAGGAAGGCAGGAAATCCGACGTATTCGAAAATGCTGTCCCATGGCATGGGAAATTGCAGGTTGCGCATCGAGCGATCGGTCGTGCCGGGCGGATGCTGTTTGTGCGGGATGAGCACGGTGGGCGGGATGGCCACGCCGAGCTTCTCGCCGAGCGCGTAGTTGAAGAACTTGTCATCGGCGCTCCACCAGAAAGGGTTGTTGATGACGATGGTGCCTGACAGCACCGCGTTTTTCAGGTAACCGCGATAGAACGGAATATCGTGCGAGATGCGGTCCACGATCACGTGGTAAGGCGACGGCTCGGCCATGCGTACCTCGCCGACGACGGCGAGTTCGGCGTGGATGTCCGGCTCGCCCATGGAGTTGATCTTCTCCACCAATGCGGGCGGGAACGTCGTTTCCATACCGAAGATGGTTCCAATCTTCTTCAAGGTAGCTCCTGGCGCAGCGACACGAGTCCGTTTGAGTCAGTCATTAATTGTATGTAAGAAACCCGGCAATCGGCGCGAGCGCGCTGCTGAGAATTATTGTAGGCGAAATGGCGCGTTGTGAGTAGGTGGTTTGGGCGCGCGCGGACTTGGTACAGCAGGTAGCTAGGGCTTCAAGTAGTCAACTTGCAACGGCTCCGCGAACCTTCTGCCCACCTGAATTCCCGCTTGCCGCAAATCTCTGAGCGCAGTTTCGTCGGGCTCGATCAAGGCTGATTCGGCCGCATGCCGGCGCAAATCATCCACTGTCCAGAACTGCATGGGATAGTACTGCGACAGGTTCAGCTCCAGGCGCTGATGCAAATAAGGATCGCGGCCGGGCTTGGCCTGCTGATTGAAATCCGAAGGCAACAGGAGCACACATTGGTCCGCATGGGCGGAATAGTGTTGCGCCTCCAGAAACAGCAAAGGTCCCGAGAAAACGAAGTATCGTTTGCCTTCCAGTTGCACCGCGCTTTCGACCTCCAGGAATGGTCGAATACCTGTAGCTTCTACTTTGTCGGGATGGCGGGCCACTGTGAGCTGCTGTGCGATGCCCCATCCCGCTAGCAGTACCAGGATTCCCATCGATACTTGCGACGCTCTTCGGAAGTAGCGCCATAGCAGAAAGGCAAACGCTACTGCGACTCCGGGAAGCACGCCGATGAAGTAGCGGCTGTAGAACGCGTTGGTCTTCCATTCGGCGACAACGAAAGCCACCAGCGGAATGCACAGGAAAAGCCAGCCAACGGCTTCGGCCGGCGACATGGCCTGCGAGCTTGTTCGCTGCTCGTTCTCCGGAGCCGTGAAGACAATCCAGACCATGATGAGCGCGAGCAGGAAAAAGCCGTCGGGGAATATCTGCGCGAAGATGGCACGCAGCTCGATAAATGTCGGCCGATTCCAATAGCCTCCGGCGAACTTGTGCGAGAACGACAGGATTAGCGGAGAAAGCAAAGCGATTGGAACGATTGCTCCGGCGAATCCGGCGATGAGTTTCGGGGACAGACGCTGTCCGCGCTTGCAGCGCAGCACCTCCCAGAGCGCATACGGAACCAGGCACATGCCGAAGTAGTAATGGAAGCAGACGCCGGCAAAGAATGCTGCGCCGAACAGAACGACTGGCCATCTGCCCCCGCCCGCATCAACCGTCCACGCCCAGAACCCCAGCGCCGCCAGCATGAAGTAGATGGCGTAGGATCGCGCCTCATAGCCGTAGTAAGGCAGGAAGGAACACGTGGCGACACACAGCGCAATCAGGCCATGCAATCCATCGGTGAGCCGGCGCGCGCAGTCGAAGATCAGCAACAGGCCGACGACCATGGCAATCGCAGACGGCAATCGGGCCGCGACGTTGCCCGGCCCGAAGAGCGAATCGAACAGCCTGACCAGCATGTAATACGCCGGAGGCAGCGCATCCACACCATTGCCCAGCGCGCTCCAGATCGAACTCCAGTGCGGCAGCCGGGCAATGTGCAGCGTGAAAAGCTCGTCAAACCAGAAGACACGCTGCGACGCGATGTAGATGCTGGTGACGAGATAGAAAGCAGCCAGCAGTCCCGCGACAGCAAAGGCCAAGGCGGAGGTCGCGTGCTCGACGCTGCCGACGGCGTCCGTGCTGGTGCTGCGCGCTCGGGCCTTGACCAAAGTTGGCATGTTGACTTGCGAGTATGACAGAATTCCTGTAATCGCCAAAGCTTCCAGCCCGTGCCGTAGGCACCGGCCTCGACGCGTTCTTTACTCATGCCGCTGGCACGAGTAAATTAGCGGAAAAGACGATTGCCAAGGAAAATGGGGACAAGAGATGAGCATTTTGATTCGACCTTCCCTCGAAGCGAGACTCCGCGAAAGAGCGGAAGCGGAAGGCCTGAGCGTTGATGCCTATGTGGAGCGTCTCATCCGTTCTGATGAAGAGGCGCACGAGGAACTCGAGGGTCTAGCCGTGGATGGACTAAACTCCGGCGACTCGTTCGAAGTCGGGCCAGGATATTGGGACGAGAAACACGCGCGCCTGGATGACCTTTTGAAGAAAAATGGAGCGAGGTGAGCGAAGGTTACGTAATTCGGCCGCGCGCCGATCGGGACCTTGAGGATCAGGCCTATTATTAAGCGGTAAACGGAAATCCAGAACTTGGCCATCGTTTCCTGGTCGCCGCGCACGAAACCTTCACGTTATTGGCGACCCAGCCGGAGATGGGATGGCTAGCTCGCCTCAAGGATCCAACACTGAAATCGGTTCGCGTCTTTCCAGTAACTGGGTTCAGGAGAATCCTCATCCTGTATCGTCCGGCACTGGGGCAGATCGACATCCTTCGAGAATCCACGGCTCCCGCAATCTTCAGGTCCTGTTGCGTCGCGAGACCCTCGATCGCTGAAACATCTGAACCCGCTTTTGCGCCTTACATTGCGAGTGCAAGGTAGAATGACTCTCGTCTATGGGGAAGGTTGATGTCGCGCCGCGCCAGTTGCCGCTGTGGCGGAGGTATTGGGACTTCCTGGCGGTTGTGCTGCTGCTGCTGGCATCGTTCCCCGCAGTCTTGTTGTCGCCGCAAGCCGTCACGCTGGTCCCCAACCTCGGCCTGATCGACGACAACTGGCACCTCGACAGCACGTACAAAGCCCTGCGCAGCATCTGGATTGGACGCGATGTCGCGTTCACGCATGGACCACTGTTTCAGTGGCTGTCCTCGATTCCAGCGCGCTCGATGCCGATCTCCTTCGGAGGGCTCTACGCCACGTGGGTCACGGTCCCGCTGTGGTGCGCCATCGTCTTCATCTACGCGGGGTTGCGCTTGCTGCTCCCCGATCAGCCGGCATGGAAGCGGTTCGTCTTAATTTTATTGCTCTGTTCGTTTTGGGAGACGTCGCTGCGAACGACCTTCCCGGTCCTGCTTTTTGCGCTGTTTCTGCGGGGCTGGTACGCGGTACGGGACGGTCGGTTGCGAAGCGCAGTTCTTGGAGTCGGCGCGGCTCTGCTCTGCGCCACCGCATTCCTGATCGCGGGCGATACCGGTATCTATGCGACCGCCGGTTGGTTTATCTGCTGCGCCGCAATTGCCCTGGAATTCCGCCGCAGT
Organism: uncultured Acidobacteriaceae bacterium; assembly: GCA_963821995.1. Classification (GTDB taxonomy): domain Bacteria; phylum Acidobacteriota; class Terriglobia; order Terriglobales; family Acidobacteriaceae; genus Bog-257. The sequence goes on from CAWGFZ010000005.1 coordinate 50,161, forward strand.
CGATTTGCCGGCAAGCTGCACTCCGGATTGCTGGCGTTCGCCGTCTCTGCGGTGATGTTGGCAATTGTCATCAACTGCTTCATGGCTACGCCGCTCGACTTTAAGTTCTGGCGCGATTCGCTGGCAGAGGTCGCGGTTTATCGCTGGGCGACGCCGGCGGCGATGACGGAGAAGGGAACAGCCTACCTTTTTGGCGGGCTGCTGATTGCAGCGGCCATTTTTGCCCTACGCGCGATCACGCGGGGGAAAGAACCTGTGGCGATCAGCCAACGCACGGCTTTCCTGGCAGGTGCGTTTCTACTGGGGCTGGCCGAGATGCAAAGCGCGCTGGTGCGCTCCGACGTTGGTCACGTGATCATCGGCGAGTTCGCGATGATCTTCTTCGCCGGCGTCATTCTGTTTTCCTTCCGGGGCAAAGTTTCAGCGGTTGGCGTGTTGATCGCGATTGCCTGCTGCATGCTTTTCTCGCGTCCCGTGTTTGGCCCGTCGACGGCCTTTCACCTGTACCAGCAACTGCGTCATCCCATCACGGAATGCCCCACCGGCTACACCGGGTTCGATCGCGCTTGCTTCGAGGACGCGCTCACGCCGCAGATGCTGGCGGCCGGGTCCGGCTTCCTCAGCCAGGACAGCGGGCCCGACGATTCCGTCTTCGTCTTTCCTTACCAGACAATGTTCGGTTTGGCCTCGCGCCGCAACGTCGCGGGAGGGTTGATGCAGGCGTACACCGCCAGCGGACCGTATCTCTCGCGGCTGGAGATTGCCGGACTGGACGGCAGACGAATTCCCGCCGCGCTGTACCTGCCGGATGCCGATTACGCGCAAATGCCGGCCAGCGACATAGCACGCTGGTCGCGAAACTACCTCAGCCTGCCCGTTGACGGCGTTCCGAATTTCACGCGTGCTCCCGAAGTTTGGCTCTGGATGCTGCGCCACTATCGGGCGGTACAGCAAGTCTCTACCGGAGTCATCGGCTTGCAGCGCGATGACTCGCGCGCTGCGCGAATTGCCCTGGAGGCGCGGCCGCTCCGATTGCCGCTGCAAAGCTATGCCATCAGCCGGCGCGTTTCTGATATCGAAATCGGCGCGCCAGACTGGCCGCGCGACTTCGACTTCATCCGGCTACAGCTTACGGTGCATTATCCCGTCGTGTGGAAACTGCGCAAGCCGGAGCACTTGCAGGTGGAGATCACGCGCGCCGATGGGTCGCGCGATTTGCAATCGTTCATTGTCGAGCCGAATGTTGCGTCGGACGTGTGGCTTTATCCCTGGCGAGGATCCGATCTCGCGCGCTACTTCAGCGCGGATGAAAGTCAGTGGCGGCCGCCGGCCAGGCCCGCCGTTACTAATCTGCGATTGCTGGCCACGCCGCTGGATTGGATTTCACAGCAGCCCGAGTCGATCAGTATCGAAGCGGCAGACGCGGTGCGGGTCAACGCCCGATAAAACGGGGGAGCGGCTGTTTGGCCAATCTCCCCTCTCTCTCCGATCAGGTTTGCAATTGAAAGCAGGTTACGCGAGCCTGCAGCCTCGGACATCAAAGGCGCATTAAATATTGGTTAATTTCTGCCGAACGGTGCCAAATCAAGCAATCGCCAGACCTTGGTCCAAGTGAAGCCTATGCTTTCCGGTTTGTCCTTCAGGTTTCGCTCCGCCGCCGGACACAGAAGCCTGTGGAGTTCAACGCCCTCACTCCTGCGCTCTGTCCCCGTTCCGCGTGTCGCGCACCCAGCACTCATCCGTCCGTCGCCAGCAGCCATTCGTGTTCAAACACATAAACTCTATAGCAATCCGTGTTCAAACACATAAAATCTCGCGCGAGGAGTTGCGTCAGAAACAGTTGCACTCGGCACCGCTCGGTTTTGCGTGTGCGAACACATGCGTCAATTCACGCCACGGAGCAGTTTGCTCGCTTTTATCACTAGCGTCTGTGTCGGCCATCACCGATTGGCATTCAGAAGTTGTGGAATAGTCGGCTCGTCTAGCAGTCTTTGTCGTCACTCCCACTCTCTTCCAGGAACGGCAAAAGGAAAGCACCCTCATGAACCAAGCATTCGAGAATCCATTTGCCAGCATCGAAGACGCTCACGACTACCTGACCCTGTTGACCCAGACGGTTTTCGAGACCAAGCTCGAAATTGAAGGGGATGTCGAGCGGGAATCAAACGCGAATTTCACCCGCCGCACTGACGCGTTAAAGTTGGCCTTGTACACACTGACGAGGCTTGAGTTTCACATGGAAAGAAGCCGGAGAATTCTAAACGACCTTCGCACCCTCCGCCGGCTCCTTTTCGAGGAACGGACCCTTACCGCTTTGACCCAGCGACCACAGATCGACGGCAAGGCGAGAGCGGAAACCTTGTTTCCAGCGCGTTCCTTGCGTGCAGGGCATCAGGCGGGTCGTGTGGCGAATAGCGCGTGAGCACGCGCTATTCGCATGAGCGGCAGCGGCCAAATAGGACGGTGGCGTCGCCACAGCGGCGCGCTGGGCAAGGCCGCGCCCACTGCGGGGAGGATGGAGCACGCCTTCCACAGGCTGCTGAAAAAGTCGATTTCGGCAGGTTTTGAAAGGGGGGCAGCTTCAGCCATGCCCTGAGCTTGCCGAACGGTGCGCCGTTGCAAATCCCTTATTTGTGTCGTCCCGAGCGACGAGCCCGCCAACGGGGCCCCCGACAATTGCCGCTTTTGCAATTGTTGGGGTGTTTCGGGCGAGGAGTCGAGGGATCTGCCTTTCGGACTTTTTCAGCAGCCGCTTCCAGGCGTGCGTATAACGGCGACTAGTAAAGAAATCGGCTTCAGCCGCTGAGGCAAACGCCGCACACGGATTACCCAGCAGCTAAAGCCGGCCCGGTTCGCAGTGTACCTTTCATCTGCGCCTGAAGACGTACTCCACCTCTCTACAGGCACTCTGAAAATGCCTCGGCGACTCACGGTGCGGCCGACTTCACCTCGATCAACGTCAGAGGATTGGGTCCCGATGCCGTGACATATTCGACCTTAGTCGGCGAGACGATAAATCCGGCATAGATGGGATTACCTCCTACGGAGATTTCGATGGCGCCGGTAGCTGGCGTAACGTTATACGTTCCTGCGAGCGTCTGGTCTTGCTGCGTGCCATTCGGCCCGCTCCATGTGTAGGTCGAAGAGAAGGTGGCGGCACCGCTGGAAACATTGGAATCAATCTGGTCCAAGGTGCTGGGAAGATACTGCGGCAGCGAGCCGCCCAGGTATTCGCCGGAGAACGAAGCATCGCTGAACGGACCAGCCGATTGCGGTTCGAAATAGGTGAGTTCTGCGCCGGCCGCGTCATGACCGTTGCCAGCGGTATTGATGCAGAAGCCCTGATTGCTGGCGATGAGATAGCAAGTGACCGTCGACCCATTCGTGAGGGTGACAACGGTTCTGCTGTTGGAGGCAACCGTATACGTGCCAGTTAGCGTACCTTGCTGCAATCCGCCGGCAACGGTATAGATATCTTCGGCGAAGCTGATATTCCCATTACCCGCGGACTCGAGCTGCAGAACGATGGCCTGGCTGTCAGGGTTATCGGTGTCGGCATTGTGTTTCCTGCTTCCACTTCCGATCGCGGAGCCGTTCAGACTGCCCTGGCTGAAGGTCCCGCTTTGCCGCAGATTGCTTTCCGTAAACAGAGGCTCTCCGCTGTCGATACGGATCCCAAGCGTCTCGCTCGCGGAAATGACGTAATGGACGAGGTTACTTGTCCCAATGCCGCTGAGCTGAACCTGCGATGTTACGCGACCATTGGAATCAATGCCGCTGGTCAAGTGTCCGCCAGTAAGCGTCGTCTGAAGGTGGGTGCCGTAATCGTTGATATCCTCGACGCCGCTGAAATTGCCGCTGGAATCTTCCGTGTAGGTGCCATCGCCGGCTAAAGGATTGCCTGAGGAATCGACACCTTGGAAGCCAAAGGCCCAATTGCCCGCCCCTGCCGCAAGATTGAAGTCGGCGGGATTTTGCTGGCGCAGCGCGCCCGCTCCCCAGGCTCCTTGATTGCCGTTCTGGTTGTAAGCAATCACGCGCATCTCTCCGGCAGCAGCGGTCGATACCAGAAGCTGTACGCTTCCACCGCTGCTGTCGGTCCAACCGATCGTACCCAGCCCATTGGAGCCGATGTTGTAGGTGCTTCCGGCTCCACTAAGGATCGTGACATTCTTGGGCCCGACAATGGTGTTGTTGGAATCGACTTCGCCGCCGGTGATGTTGCCGTTGCCATCCGCAGTAAAGCTTCCCACTGCGACCAGATTATTAAGCTGTCCCCGATCGTAGCTGTAGCCGCTGAACGTGAAGGCATACATCCCGTTCAGCGTGCCGTTGGCATCGCCGGTATTGACCGAAATGTTGACCTGCTGAGTGGAGTGGTTACCCTGCGAGTCGGTGACCGTGACGAAGATCTCGGAGAGACCGGCGGCGCCGGGTACTCCGCTGATGAGGCCGGTGCTGGCGCTGAGGCTCAGGCCGGTCGGCAAAGTACCGGTCGAGACATTCCAGCTGTAGGGAGTTACTCCGCCGTTGGCGGTCAGCAACGAATTGAATGGCGTGTTGACGGTGCCGGTAACCTGCATGGGGCTCGTGATCGAGAGCGTGCCCGCGGACGAATTCACGGTCAGTGAGAGATTCTGGCTTGCCATCCCCGGGGGCGAATTCGAGTCGGTGACCTGGACGGTAAAGGGGAAGTTGCCGGTGGAAGTGGGCGTGCCCGAGATCAGTCCACCAGAGCTCAAGGGATTCATTCCGGGAGGTAAAGCGCCGGAAGTGATTTGCCACGTGTAGGGAGCGAGGCCGCCCGTGGCCACCAGAGGCACGCTGTAATTCTCGTTCAGCGTCCCGTTAGGAAGCGCCGTGGTCCCTACGGTGACCGCAGCGATTGGCGCGAAGTAGGCCGAGATGTCAAGAATCAGATTGGTGGGATAGCTCCCGGTCGACGAAGGCGGTGTATAGGCGTCGATGGAGTCGCTGCCCATTGCAGCGGGAACAATCGCCATATTCGAAGTAATTGCGCCGTCGTAGGCGTTCAAGGTTGAGACCTCGGGCATCCCCGTTCCTTCCGGCCACAAAGTAAGGTAATAGAGTGGTGGGTAACTGGGCACGACAGTCGCGTTGAATACGAACGCCTCGGAGCTACTGCCGGGTATGCCACAGGCGCTGCCCACAATTCCAACCGGAATCGTGCCATCAAACGCGCCAACTCCGTTGCGGGTATCAAGTATTCGGCAAGGGCTCAGGTTATACAGCGACAGCGGATTGGAGGCCGAACTGGCGGGCGCGAAGTAGCCGTTGGTATCGACCAGCAGGTCGGTCTGGTTGTTAGCCGGGAAAAAAGCTGTTTCGTTGTCGGGGCCGGCCGGTACGATGGCGGCATTGGCGACCACCGTGCCGGTCAGGTCGTTTAAGGTAGAAACCGTGGGCTGGGTTTCACCTTTAGGCCAAACCGTCAAAAAAGCCAGACCTCCGGGCGCCGGTATGACGGTGACGTTGAAGGAATACGCCGTCGCATCGTTCGGAATCCCGCAGTTACCCGGTATCGGATAGTCCCGCTCGTGGCCTGCTTGCAGGATGCCTCCATCGCCGTTGCGTGTATCGACAATCCGGCACGGCGGCAGCGGGAAGAAGGCCAGAGCGGAGGCATCGCCGGCCCCATCGAAATAGGCGTCGATATCGATGAGTACGTTGGTGGTGTTGGTAACGTAAACGCTCACCTCGCCATTGGGGGTGCCCGCCGGGATAATTGCGGCATTGGCCTTGATCCGGCCGTCGGAATTCATCAGCGATACCAGTGGTTGCGGCTCACCGGCAGGCCAGATCGTCAGAAAATATACCGGCCCGTTGACTGGAACGAGGGTGACATTGAGCGAGTAAGCCTGGGCTGTCGAGAGACTGAATGGTGTACACGTGCCATAGGCTCCCCCAGCTAGCGCTGAGGCCTGTAGATTAAAGGTCTGAGTGCCTTGAAAACCCACGCCGTGGTTCTGCAGCCGCGTGTCCACCAGGCGGCACGGCGCCACGTTCTTCAGTCGTAATGGCGTTTGGGCAGTAGCAAAGGGTAAAAGGGCAAGTAAAAAGACGACGAGCGACAGATTGCGATGCAGGGTTTTCACAGGATTCTCCATTTACGTCGGGTAATGCAACCACACTTGTACGGGGCGCACGTGCCCGGCTGGTGGCACACGTCCAATCAAAGGATTGCAAGCCCCGGGCCATACTGCGAGTGCTGTTTTTAAGAGTTGCTGTGTCGTCAGAGAGCGGCAAGATTCTACTACACGCTGCTCGCTTTGGGAACGATTTACTTGAAGATGTGCTGAAAACCAGAGATAGGAGCAGAACTGTCAAGTCAACGGTTATCATCAGCGACTTATTCAGAGTTTCCTTCGCCACTTCCGTATCAGCGGGAATCCCTCGATAGGCAATACTACCCCCTCCTGCGGTTTGACCCCTTTTTTCTTGCGCCTGTAAGATCAAGATTCACTGTGGATTTCTGAACCCACGAGATGCCTCACGATCTTCCCAAGGCGTATGATCCCGGCTCGGTCGAGCCGCGCTGGGCCGAGTACTGGGTCCGCGAGAAGCTGTTTCATGTCGAGACGCCGGCCGCGGGTTCCGCGCAGGAAACTTTTACGGTCACGCTGCCGCCGCCCAACGTGACCGGCAATCTCCACATGGGTCACATGCTGGAGCACACCGAGATCGACATCCTTGTCCGCTGGAAACGCATGAGCGGCCTGCCGACTCTATGGCTGCCGGGCACCGATCATGCCGGGATTGCCACGCAGCTCATGGTGGAGCGCCAGCTCGCCACCGAGGGCAAGAACCGTCGCGACCTGGGCCGCGAGGCATTCATGGAACGCGTTTGGGACTGGAAGCAGCATTACGGCGGCGTCATCCTGCAGCAGATGAAGCGGTTGGGCGCCTCCGTGGACTGGTCGCGCGAGTACTTCACCATGGATGAGCGCATGTCGCGCGCCGTTCGCGAAGCCTTCGTCCGACTTTACCAGGAAGGGCTGATCTATCGCGGCAAGTACATTGTGAATTGGTGCCCGCGCTGCATCACCGCGGTTTCCGATCTCGAAGTTGTGCACGAAGAAACTCCGGGCAAAATCTGGGAGATTCGCTACCCCGTTGTCGATAGCGGCGCGAAAGCGCAATCGCCCGCGAAAGCGCAATCCGAAGACGAGTACATCGTCGTCGCCACCACGCGGCCCGAGACCATGCTGGGCGACACCGCCGTCGCCGTGAACTCCGCCGACGAGCGTTACCGCCATCTGCACGGCAAGCGCGTGCTGCTGCCGCTGATGAATCGCGAGATCCCGATCATCACCGACGACATTCTCGCCAACCCCGAGTTCGGCACCGGCGCCGTGAAAGTCACGCCGTCGCACGATCCCAACGACTTCGAAGCCGGCTTGCGTAACAACCTGCCGCAGATCGAAGTAATAGACGAGACCGCGCACATGAACGCGAACGCCGGGCCATATAAGGGTCTGGACCGTTTCGCAGCGCGGCAGAAGGTGGTAGAAGACCTGGAGCGCGGCGGATTTCTGGTCGCCGTCAAGGACTACATTGTTCCGCTCGGGAAATGCGGTCGCTGCAAGAGCATCATTGAACCCAGGCTCTCGGAGCAGTGGTTCGTCAAGATTCAACCGCTCGCCGATCGTGCCATCGAAGTGGTCGAGCGCGGCGACATCAAGTTCGTTCCCGAGATGTACACCAAGACGTACTTCGAGTGGATGCGCAACATTCACGACTGGTGTATCTCGCGGCAGCTTTGGTGGGGACATCGCATTCCCGCCTGGCACTGCAAGCGCTGCGGGGAGATCATCGTCGCCCGCGACGCGCCGTCAAGCTGCGTGAAGTGCGGCGGGCTGGTTCAGCAAGACAATGACGTGCTCGATACCTGGTTTTCGTCGGGACTGCTGCCATGCTCCGCGCTGGGATGGCCGGACAGCACGCCGGATCTCGACGCGTTTTATCCCACCACGCTGCTGGTGACGGGCTTCGACATCCTGTTTTTCTGGGTGGCGCGCATGATCATGCTGAACTGTCACTTCATGCGCGGCTTCCGTGACGGCGACGTTCCCTTCCGCAACGTGTATATCCATGGGCTGATCCGGGATGCCGAGCGCCAGAAGATGTCCAAGACGAAGGGCAACGTCGTGGATCCCATCGAGATCATCGAGAGGTACGGCACCGACGCGGTCCGCTTTACCCTGGCGGCAATGGCTGCGCCCGGCGGCGATATCGCTTTCTCCGAAAGCCGCACCCAAAGCTATCGCGCCTTCGCCAACAAGATCTGGAACGCTGCGCGCTTCCTGTTCATGAATGTCGATAGGGCGCAGGAATCCGGATTGTGGTCGCTGGCCGAATTTCGGTCAGCGCATAACTCAGGCGCGAAAGGTGTCGTCGGTTTCAAAGCCGAAACTCTGGAAGACCGCTGGATTCTCTCGCGATTCAACCGTGTCGCGCAGGAGCTCAATGACGCTCTCGCCGATTACCGCTTTCACGAAGCCGCGCACGTGATCTATCACTTCTTCTGGGGCGAGTTCTGCGACTGGTATCTGGAGCTGATCAAGCCGCGGCTAGCGGTTGGTCATGCGACGTCTGCGGGGCCTCCTGCGAGCGCCGATCCTGCGCTCGCTGGGGCAGAGGCCCGCACCGCCTACGAAAATCTGATCAGCATCTTCGAAGGCGCTTTGCGTCTGCTGTCGCCGTTCATGCCGTTCATCACCGAAGAGCTCTGGCACGCCGTGTACGACGGGCAACCGCCTGCGAAGTCGATCGCATTGAGCCGTTATCCCGAACCAGATCCTTCGCAGATGGATTCCGACGCCGAAACCGAGATGGCTATCCTGCAGGACCTGATCGTCAGCGTGCGCAATATTCGCGCCGAACTCGCGCGCGACACTGCCGAGCTCAAGGCCAATCCCAGGCAGCGGCTGCCGATCCAAGTTCACGCTGCAGCCGAAACGCGGTCACTGATCGAGCGCAATCGCGGCGCGGTTGAGCGGCTGGCGAATGTCGAACGGATAGATTTTCTCGAGGAGTCGCTGGCCAAGGCTGCCGGCGCACGCACGACCGCGCGCTTCGAAGTGCGTGTAATTTACGAGCGTAAGGTCGATGTGGCCGGCGAACGCGATCGCCTGAGCAAAGAGCTGGCGAAGCTCACGCAGGAGCTGACCCGCGCGACCGGACAGCTAAATAACGAGTCATTTCTTGCCAAGGCGCCTGCGAATGTCGTGGAAGGCCTGAGGAAGCGCAAGGCCGAAGTGGAAGTGCTTGTGCAAAAGACGAACGCGGCACTCGGCGAGTTGGGCGCATAAGATCAGATAGATTTGTATCAGGGCACGACTTCAGTCGTGCCGCAAGTACGGATATTATGGTTTGGGCTTTAGCCCCTGTAGGTAAACGGGCGCAGCGCCTCAGCGGCTAAAGCCCCATCGCTGCATTGGGCTTTATGGCACAACTAAAGTCGTGCCCTGATACGAAGCTTGCGCCTGGGCTTGGCTCAGCCGCTTTCGACCAATAATGGACTGGACGACACGCCGCATCACTGCCATTCTGGAGAACGCGCTGCTCGAGGACCGCGCCACGCGTGATGCCACCTCCTACGCGTGTATCGATGCGAACCAGCGCGCCACAGCCACTATCCTCGCCAAACAGGATTGCGTGCTCGCCGGGCTGGGTTGCATTCAGCGTATCCTCGAGGTTTTCGCGCTGCTCGACGGCACGGTAACTTCGCATCCCGAAGTCATTAGTCATGGAGAGATCTTTGACGGCGTGCGCGCTCGCAACGGGCAAGCCCTGGCAGTGATCGTTCACAATGCCCGCGTGGTGCTGTCCTGCGAGCGAGTCATCCTCAACATCATGCAGCGCATGAGCGGCATTGCGACCCTCACCCGCCGCTATGTCGAGGCCGTCGAGGGAACGAAAACCAAGATTCTCGACACGCGCAAGACCGCTCCTGGCCTGCGTCCGCTGGATAAGTACGCGGTCACCTGTGGCGGCGGGCACAACCACCGCCTCGATCTCAGCGACGGAGTGCTGATCAAGAACAATCACATCGCACTCGCCGGCGGGGTGGTTCCGGCCCTGGAACGGGCGCTGCGCAATCGCCGGGGTTCGCAAACCGTCGAGATCGAGGTCCGCTCGCTTGAGGAACTCGATCTGGTGCTGCAACATGGGGCCGAAGCCGTTCTGCTGGATAACATGACACCGGATCAGGTGCGCCAGGCGGTTGCGCGAGTCCGCAACCTCCAGGTCCCGGTGCCGCTCGAAGCCTCGGGCGGCGTGACGCTGGAGAACGTGCGCGCTTATGCGGAAACCGGCGTGGACTTCATCTCCGTCGGCGCATTGACGCATTCCGTGGCCGCCGTTGATCTCAGCATGCGCATCGCGCCGGCGTGAAAAAGCAGCTGTCAGCTTGGACGCGGACCCCTTAGCCCGGATTTCTCACGATGCTCAGGTAGAGCTGGGCTTTAAGACCGGCGTTCCCGAAGGACAGGTAGAGCTGGCCTTTAGGCCAGCGTCCAAGCCGTTCATTTCTTCGTGAGCCGGCTTTAGCCGCCGGCACACGTTCCGGGGCTAAAAGCCCCGCACATTTCTTGTCGCCTTGACGCGAGCCTAAAGGCTCGCTCTACCTATCCTTCGGCGGCGATAAAATCCCTGAAGGTCCGCTCTACCCGGATACCAGCCAATCCTGGAATCAGCATGAGTCCACGACAGCGGAGTTCTGCTGAGTCAACGATCCCGATTATCGCAATACACCGCATTGCCGATGAGAGCTACCCATTCTCCGTTCCCTCGCGCATAATCTCCTTATCGCGCGCATTCCGCCAACCCGTATCGATACGCGCCCGGACGGCTCAACCGACGCGCGCCTCAGCCGCATCGTCCGCTTGCTTACGGACAACGCCACCGTGGTGGTCAGCGGTCAGCGTGTCGCCGAAGAACTCGGCACCTCTCGTTCGGAGGTGTGGCGAGCGGTGCAACATCTGCGCGAGCTGGGCGTACAAATCACCGGCCATCTCGCCACTGGATACCAACTCAACGCCATGCCCGATCTTCTTCTGCCCGACATCCTGCGCCCGCTGTTGAGCGGAACCTTGTTCGCCTCGCGCATTCATCATTATTTCCGTGTCGGCTCGACCAATATCGTCGCCATGCAAGCCGCTGCCGAGGGCGAGCCCGAAGGAGCCATCTTTGTCGCCGAAGAGCAAACCGCCGGGCGCGGGCGCGCCGGTCACAGTTGGGAATCGGCGCAGTCAGTCGGCATCTATTGTTCCGTCATTCTGCGTCCGCAGATGGCGCCGGTCGATGCGCTGTTTCTTTCACTCATGACCGGTATCGCGGTGGCCGATGCGGTTGAGCGGACGACCGGCATCCGTCCCGATCTGCGCTGGCCCAACGATGGGCTGCTCCGTGACCGCAAATTCTGCGGCATCCTGACGGAGATGAATGCCGAACCGACCAGCGTGCGTTACGTCGTCATCGGCATCGGCATGAACGTCAATCACACGTCGTTCTCCGGCGAGTTGGAACCCATCGCGACCTCGCTGCGGATGGAGACCGAGCGCGCATGGTCGCGCGTCGAGCTCACCGCCGCTTTGCTAAAATCGCTCGACAGCCAATACCGGAAGTTGGTTGAGGAAGGTCCGGCGGCGCGCGCGGCCATTCTGCGCGAATTCGAGAAGCGCTCCTCGTTGGTGCGCGCGCGGCACGTGCGCATCGATGAGAATGGCGGCTACGAAGGCGTGACCGAAGGGCTCGACGATCGCGGCTTCCTGCTGCTGCGCACCAAAAATGAACTGCGAACAGTGCTTTCGGGCAACGTTCGCGCGCTGGATGGAAGGTAGCTCATGCTTCTGGTTCTCGATGTCGGCAACAGCAACACCGTGCTTGGCGTTTTTCAGGCTCCATCCAAGCCGGCGCCGGAAGCGCATTTTGGCCCATTGATCGCGCACTGGCGCGTGTCGACAACCAAGAGCCAGACCGTAGACGAATATGGCGTGCTGTTCCGCAATCTGTTCGCGATGAATGGCATCGAGTTCACGGTGGTGCAGGGAACAGTGATTTCCTCAGTCGTACCTCCGCTCGATTCCACGCTGCGTGAGGTCTGCGAGCGCTATTTCCATTCGCGTCCGCTGTTCATCGAGCCCGGTGTGAAAACGGGCATGCCGGTGCACTACGATAATCCCGCGGAGGTCGGCGCCGACCGCATCGTCAACAGCGTGGCGGCGTTCGAGAAGTATGGTGGGCCGTGCATCGTCGTGGATTTCGGCACCGCGACCACCTTCGACGTTGTGTCCGGCAAAGGCGAGTATCTGGGAGGGGTGATCACGCCGGGCATCGGCATCTCGGCGGACGCGCTCTTTGCGCGCACTGCCCGACTGCCCCGGGTTGACGTTCGCAAGCCGCCGCGCGTGCTGGCGACGAACACGGTAAACAGCGTCCAAGCGGGCCTCTACTACGGCTATTTGGGATTGATCGACGGCGTCCTTGAGCGGCTGATTGCCGAACTGGGTGAGAGCGTGACCGTGGTTGCCACCGGCGGCCTCGCTACCCTGATGGGCAGCGGCTCCAAGTACATCCGCGAGGTTGACGATCTCCTCACCCTGGATGGATTGCGCATTATTTACGAACGCAACCTGACCTACGGTAAAAGGCGCGGAGATGCCGCTCCAGCCGGCAGCCTGCACGCGCGCGGAGTCGCGAGCGCCTCCTCGAAGCGTAACTAGCAGCGACGGCGGGCATTTTTAGAGTGCCCGTAAACGGGTGGAGTACGCCTTCAGGCGTACATCAAAGTAAACTCCGAACCGGGTCGGCTTTAGCCGCTGGGGTAATCTGTTTGCGGCGTTTACCTCAGCGGCTGAAGCCAATTTCTTTACTAGTGGCCGTTATATGCACGCCTCGAATGCGTGCTCCACCCTTTTTTTTTACGCTAACCCTGAAAGTGCTCCAGTGGAAAACTACTTCAATTACTTCACCGAAATCGAGGAGCACTTTCAACGCCGCCGCGGCACGCTGTTGCTGCTCTCGCCGCTCGACTGGGCCTTGATGGAGACCTGGAAAGATGCCGGCATTCCATTAGAAGCTGTGCTCCGCGGCATCGACGCGACCTTCGACAAATGGGACCGCCGTCCGCGCCAGACGCGCAAGGTGAACGGGCTCGCATTTTGCGCGCAGGAAGTGCTGGCTTCGGCTGAAGAGATGAAGGAAGCTGCGGTCGGCGCGCCGGCGAAGCAGAAAGCGAGACATCGGGCTGGATCAGTCCGCTGTAGCCGAATATCTCTCGCGCAATGCCGATCAACTCGATCGGGTCCAGTTGCCGGCCTCGGCACAGCAGCTCGCGACCGAGGCAGCAGCGACCCTGCGTTCGCTCGCCGAGTCGCTCCGGCAAGTCGAGTCCGTGAGCATGGAAGACGTGGAGCGGCGGCTCACCGTCGCGGAAGAAAAGTTGTTTGCGTCATTGCTTGCCGCCACGCCGGACGAAGCGCTGTATCAGGTGCGCTCCGAGGCTGACCGCGACCTCGCTCCCTATCGCCGTAACATGACCGCTCCGCAGATCGAGCAACTTCAGAAGCAGTACATCCACAAGCGGCTGCTGGAGCAGTATCAAGTCCCGCGGCTGAGCCTGTTCTACATGTAACGCCGTGGCTGCATCAGAGCCAGCAAGGCCGCCGCAGGCCAGTGAAGCGGCGCAACCTGAGACACTGGGCTAGCTCAAATCCAAAATTGCTCCACGTGGAACATCACAAGGTAACCTTGCAATGTCCCGAAATTAAAGGCACCTACTACTTTAATGGTGTCTGGGTAACCAATGCGCCAGCCCTCCATCGGATGTGCTCTCATCCGGAATGCTCCTGATTGACATCTCCTTCGCGCCTGCTTACCCTAAGCTAGCGGCTAGCGCGTTTGTGCGTCTTCCCTCGCCGAGGAACATCAAATCCCTATGCGTTCATTGCTTCGCCATCTGCGGTTCTTTGCGGCCGTGCAACTTCTCCCGGCTCTGGAGAGCGGTGAGGAAACCACCCTGGTCGGCGGCCAAGCCGTGCTGGAGGGCGTGATGATGCGCTCGCCGCACGCCTGGGGCATCTGCATTCGCCGCCCTGACGGCACGCTGGCGACGCACTCCGAGCCGCTGGAGAAGCTCTCCGACAAGCACAAGTGGATGGCGTGGCCGTTCTTGCGCGGCATCATGACGCTGGGCCAGGCGATGACGCTGGGCTTTCGCGCGCTGCGCTATTCGGCCAACGTCGCGCTCGATCAGCTTCAGCCCGAAGAAGAAAAAAAGACCGAGATCAGCGGCTGGGTCATCGCCGTCAATCTCATCCTGTCGCTCGGCTTCTTCATCTTCATGTATAAATTCGTGCCGCTGCTCGCGGCCACGAAGCTGAAGAACCACTATCCCGCCTTCGGCAACCAGGTCGCGTTCAATGTGGTGGATGGCATCATCCGCATCGCGCTCTTCCTGCTTTTCATCTGGGGCATTTCGCTGTGGGCGGACATCCGGCGCGTGTACCAGTATCACGGCGCCGAGCACAAGACCGTCTTCGCCTTCGAGAACACGATCCGCTGACGGTGAAGAACGCGCAGGCATACACTACGTTCCATCCGCGCTGCGGCACCAGCTTCCTGATGACGGTGATGCTGATCGCGATGTTCATTTACATGCTGATCCCGGCCACCACGTTCTGGGCGCGCTTTGCCTCCGCATCGCGCTGCTGCCGGTGATCGCCGCGCGTTTCCTATGAGTTGATTCGTTTTGCCGCCAAGCACGGCTCGTCACTGTTTGCCGTGCTGACCAAGCCGGGACTGTGGCTGCAACGCATCACCACGCAGCCGCCCTCGGATGACCAGGTCGAGACCGCTATCGCCGCCCTGAACGAAGCCATGGAACTGGAGAAGCAGCGCGGCGGCGAACTGGTGATTGCCTAGCGGTGACCACCGCGAAAACTGCGATCCCAATTCATTTAGAGCTTTGAAGGGGCGCGGCTTCAGCCGCGCCATTAATAGACTACCCTTAAGAATTGTCATCCTGAGCGCAGCGTCCGCACGACTTTCCGATCCGCTCTTTGCGGATCGGGCGGACGCGAAGTCGAAGGACCGCTACCTGAGAAGGTTTCGGTTGTTATAGCGGTCCTTCGACTCCGGCGCGCAAATAGCACCCCATCGAGCGCAAAACCGGCGCTCAACGGGGGCCCCGGAAACCAGGCGCGCCTCCGCTCAGGATGACAGAGAAGAATAAACACGCAGCGCCGGACTGAAGTCCGGCTGCGACTGCAAAGGCGGCCATCACGCGGACCTGAAGGCCGGCTCTACCCGTACAATAAAGTTGGATCCCATGTTTGAACGCTTAGAACAAATCGAAACCAAATACGAAGCGCTGAACCAGGCGCTGGCTTCGCCGGAGATCGTCTCCGACTCGCAGCGCTATCAGAAGACCGCCAAGGCGCACAGCGAATTGCAGCCGCTGGTCGAAAAGTATCGCGAGTACAAAGATCTGACCCGCGGCATCGAGGAGAGCAAGGCGCTCGCCGCCGATGAGACCGATCCCGAGATGCTGGCCTACGCCAACGAAGAGCTGGGCAAGCTCGAAGAGCGCCTTGCGCAGGTGGAAGACGAGCTGAAGGTCTTGCTGCTGCCCAAGGACCCCAACGACGAGAAGAACGTCATCGTGGAAATTCGCGCCGGCACCGGCGGTGACGAAGCCACGCTGTTCGCGGCCGAGATCTTCCGCATGTACACGCGCTACGCCGAAACGCAGCGCTGGAAGGTGGAAGTGCTTTCGACATCGGAGTCGAGCGTCGGCGGGCTGAAGGAAGTCATTGCCATCATCGAAGGCCAGGGCGTGTATTCGCGGCTGAAATATGAGAGCGGCGTGCATCGCGTGCAGCGCGTGCCCCAGACCGAAACGCAGGGCCGCGTGCATACCTCGGCCGTGACCGTCGCGGTGCTGCCCGAAGCCGAAGACGTCGACATCAAGATCGAGGCCAAAGACATTCGCATCGACACTTTCTGCTCGTCGGGGCCCGGCGGCCAATCGGTGAACACGACCTACTCGGCCGTACGCATCACCCACCTGCCGACCAACACCGTCGTCAGCTGCCAGGACGAAAAGTCGCAGATCAAGAATCGCGAGAAAGGCATGCGCGTGCTGCGTGCCCGCCTGTACGAAATGGAGCAGCAGAAGCAAGCCGACGCGCTCGCGAAAGAGCGCAAGGCCATGGTGGGCTCGGGCGACCGCAGCGAAAAGATTCGAACCTACAACTTCCCGCAGAACCGCGTCACCGATCACCGCATCGGCTACACCGCGCACCAACTGCCGGAGTTCATGGATGGCCGCATCCAGCCCATGATCGACGCCCTTATTACCCACTTCCAGTCGGAGAAGCTGAAGGAGCAGTCGGCGGTTGTGGCGTGAGGCCTGGGCGGCAATTGTCAGCGTATGGCCTGCCGGAATCGCGCGGGCGCGGTGTTCTCCCGAACCCAAATCATGTCGGCGCGAATCGA
Source organism: uncultured Acidobacteriaceae bacterium (assembly GCA_963821995.1). GTDB lineage: Bacteria > Acidobacteriota > Terriglobia > Terriglobales > Acidobacteriaceae > Bog-257. Next base: position 66,682 of record CAWGFZ010000005.1, read on the forward strand.
AAAGACTTGACCTCCGTCATGGCTAACGAAGTTTCCAAGCCGGTAAAGAAGACGCCGATCTTTCGTGCGCTGCCGGAAATCTGGCAGCTCATTCGCCCTCGCCGCGCGCTGCTCGCCCTCGGCTTGGGCCTGATGATCATCAACCGCGTTTCCGGTCTGGTGCTGCCTGCCTCCACCAAGTACCTGGTTGACGATGTTATCGGCAAACGTCAATTCAAGCTGCTGTATCCGCTGGTGGGAATTGTGCTGCTGGCTACGCTGGTGCAGGGGCTCACATCGTTTGCCCTTACGCAGACGCTTTCGAAGGCCGCGCAAAAGCTCATCGCCGAGCTGCGTCGCCGCGTGCAGGAGCACGTTGGCCGTCTCTCGGTCTCCTATTACGACGCGAACAAGACGGGCATGCTGGTCTCGCGCATTATGAGCGACGTCGAAGGCGTGCGCAATCTGATCGGCACTGGCCTGGTGGACTTCGTCGGCGGACTGCTGACCGCGGTCATCGCTTTTGCCGTGCTCATCCGCATCAGCCCGGTGATGACCGGCATCGCGTTCACTTTTCTCCTGGTCTTTGGCGTCGGTCTGCGCAAGGCCTTTCGCGTGATTCGCCCGATCTTTCGCGAGCGCGCCAAGATCAATGCCGAAGTCACCGGCCGTCTAACGGAGTCGCTGGGCGGCGTGCGCGTGGTGAAGGGCTATCACGCCGAGGCGCGCGAGCACCAGGTGTTCAGCCTTGGGGTCGAGCGCCTGCTGCAGAACGTATTCCGCACGCTCACCGCCACCTCAGTGATGAGCCTCTCGTCGTCAATGTTGATGGGCATCATCGGCGCCATCGTGATGTTCATGGGCACGCGCCAAATCCTCGCCGGCAAAATGACCCTCGGCGGCTTCTTTACCTACACCATGTTTCTGGGATATCTCGCCGCGCCGCTGTTTCAGGTCGTCGGTATCGGCACCCAGATTACCGAAGCCATTGCCGGACTGGAGCGCACGCGCGAGGTCCTGGACGAGACGCCGGAGAACGAAGATCCCGATCGCACCATCAGCCTGGGCGACATTCGCGGTGATGTCGCCTTCCAGGACGTAAGCTTTGCCTACGAGCAGCAGAACACTGTTCTGCATGACATTTCTTTTCATGCCTGGCCGGGAACCGTGACCGCGCTGGTCGGGTCATCGGGTTCGGGCAAGTCCACCATCATCGGTTTAATCGTCGCGTTCCATAAGCCAAATGCCGGCAAGGTTCTGGTGGATGGAGTCGACCTGGCGACGGTGCGACTCGAATCCTATCGAACGCAATTGGGCATGGTGCTGCAGGATTCGTTTCTCTTCGACGGCACCATCCGCGAGAATGTCGCCTTCGGCAGACCCGACGCCGGCGACGATGAAATCCTGGCCGCTTGCGCCATTGCCCGTGTCGATGAATTCGCGGAAAAATACGAGCTGAAGTACGACACCATCATCGGAGAACGCGGCGTGAAGCTCTCCGGCGGTCAGCGGCAACGCGTGTCGATCGCCCGCGCCATCCTGGCTAATCCGCGCATTCTGATTCTGGATGAAGCGACCTCCAGCCTCGACTCCGAATCCGAAGCGATGATCCAGCAAGGTCTCGCGTATCTGATGCAGGGCCGTACGACTTTCGTAATTGCTCACCGGCTGTCGACCATTCGCCGCGCCGATCAGATCCTGGTGGTCGAGGCGGGACGGATTGTCGAACGCGGCACGCACCAGTCACTGTTCGAGCTCGGCGGCCGTTACTACGAGCTCTATACCAAGCAGCACGGCATTGAGGAGAATCTTTTCCTGGCGCCGGGCGAGGGCGATAGGGTAGAGGAAACCGAAACCGTTGAGCCGCGGGCGGCGACCGCGGATCCCGATCCCACAGCGCTACTGCGCTGAGTTCTGAGTCATCAGAGTTACTGGCGTGGCACAGAGCAGAGTCGCGTCAGCTTTGACTACAACTTATCTCATCAATCGCCCTGTATCAGGGCACGACTTCACAGGCGCCCGAAAAACCCGTTTCCGAAAGCTTTGTAGATAGCTTGTAGGATTAAGTCAGGTTTCTTGAGGGTCAGTTCCCTTTTATTGCGGCGATCGCGAAAATCCATTCATGAATGTTCCACTACAGCGGTTTACACCAAACCAGTAGGCCAACTCCCGATAGTCTGTGGCATCGAAGATCGCGATATCCGCGTCTTTGCCGGCTTCGAGGCTTCCTTTGCGGTGCTGCAGCCGCAATGCGCAGGCGCCGTTGTAGGTGGCAGCCGTGATCGCCTCGGCGGGCGATATCTTCATGTGCGTGCAGGCCAGCGATAGCACCATAAGCATGGACGGCGTGGGAGCAGTTCCCGGATTGTAATCCGTAGCCAGTGCGACCGCGACCCCCGCGTCGATCAGCTTGCGCGCCGGCGGAAAGCTTGCGAGACCTAGAAAGTAATTGGCCGCCGGAAGCAGGGTTGCGACGGTGTCGAGTTTCGCCAACGCCGCAATGTCGGCGTCGTCCACGAAGTCCATGTGATCGAGCGATGCGGGGCCAAGCTCGATCAGGCCTGCCAGTTTCGCCGGCGTAAGCTGGCAGACGTGCGCGCGCACGCCGAGGCCCTGCGCGATGGCGGCGCGCAAGATGCGCTGCGACTGTTCCAACGTGAATGCGCCCCGCTCGCAGAACACATCCACGAATTGGGCCAGGTTTTGCTTTACCGCCGCTGGAACCATCTCCTCGCACACAATTCGCACATACTCGTCTGGATTATCGCGGTACTCCGGTGGCACTACATGCGCGCCCAGCAGGGTTGGAACAACAGTGCCGGGCCACTGTTGGGCTGCCTCGCGAACTGACTCCAGTGACTTCAGCTCAGCTTCAATGCTCAGCCCATAGCCGGATTTCGCTTCCACGGTTGTCGTGCCTTGCTCAGCCATTTCGTCGAGAGCGCGCAGGACGTGACGGGCCAACTCCGCCTGCGACGCTTCGCGAACTCCGCGCAGGCTGGAGCGAATGCCGCCATCTGCCGCGGCGATCTCCTCATAGCCGGCGCCAGTGATACGCTTCTCGAAATCGATCAGTCGTGGCGCTGTAAACACGGGATGAGTGTGGGAATCGACAAATCCGGGCAGTACCACATTGTGGGAGCAGTCGATCTCCTCAGCGTTCTTCGCTCGTTCGTGTTTTCCGACCTCATCTGTCGTGCCGACGGCAATGATCTTTCCATTGGCGATGAGCGCCGCGCCATCCTCAATGATGCCGAGTTCGCGCATTTGCGCACCACGACGAAGGCGGTCGCCGGGCAGCGTTAGCAATTGCGCCGCGTGAACGAGAAGCGTTGCTGTGAGTGGTCGATCCTTGAAAGTCAAACTGTTCCCGAGTGACAGGGTTGGTACTTGGATAACTTGTAGCGTAGTCCCTCAGCGGCTAAAGCTGCTGTGATTTTGCGGTATTCCGGACGGCTGAAGGCCGTCCCCTTCAAACAAGACAGCTATTCAGAGCTTCGCGAGGAACTGCCTGCCATCGGCACCTTGATTCCCTTCTGCTGTGCAAAGCGCTTGGCCTCGTCGTAGCCCGCGTCCACATGCCGGGCCACGCCGATCCCGGGATCGTTGGTCAGCACGCGTTCGATGCGCTTAGCCATTGCGTCGGTACCGTCGGCGACGGTGACCTGCCCCGCGTGTTCCGAGTAGCCGATGCCCACACCGCCGCCGTTGTGGATCGACACCCACGACGCGCCGCTGGCGGTGTTAAGCAAGGCGTTCAGCAGCGGCCAGTCGGCGATGGCGTCGCTGCCGTCTTTCATGGCCTCAGTTTCGCGGAAAGGCGACGCCACCGATCCGCAGTCCAGGTGGTCGCGGCCCATCACGATCGGCGCCTTCAGCTTGCCTTTCTTCACCAGATCGTTCAGCGCCAGCCCGAACTGTGCGCGCTCGCCGTAGCCTAGCCAGCAGATGCGGCACGGCAGCCCCTGGAACTTGATCCGCTTCCGAGCCAGGTCAATCCAGCGACTGAGAATCTTGTTGCCTGGGAACATCTGCAGCACCAGCTCGTCGGTGGTGTGAATGTCGGCGGGATCGCCGGACAAGGCCGCCCAGCGGAACGGTCCGCGTCCTTCGCAGAACAGCGGTCGAATGTACTCGGGCACGAAGCCGGGGAAATCGTACGCGTTCTTCACGCCGTGTTCGAAGGCGAAGGTACGGATGTTGTTGCCGTAGTCGAAGGTGACCGCGCCCATCTTCTGCAGCTTCAACATGCCCTCAACGTGTCGCGCCATGGCGTCGAGCGAACGCTCCAGATAGGCCTTGGGATCGCTCTTGCGCAGCGCCAGTGCATCCTGCAGCGACATGCCATTCGGCACATAGCCGTTCAGCGGATCGTGTGCCGATGTCTGGTCGGTGAGGATATCGGGCACGATGCCGCGCTCGGCCAGCTCAGGAATGATGTCGGCGCAATTTCCGACCAGGCCTACCGAAATGCTCTCTTTGCTGCGGCGGGCGCGGTTGATGATGCGCAGCGCCTCATCCAGCGAGTTGACCAGGTGGTCGCAATAGCCGGTGCGCAGGCGCTTCTGGATGCGCTCCGGATCGACCTCGATACCGAGAAAGCACGCGCCGGTCATGGTCGCGGCCAGTGGCTGCGCGCCGCTCATGCCGCCCATGCCGCCGGAGACGATCAGCTTGCCTTCCAGATCGCCGCCGAGATGCTTCTGGCCAGCCGCCGAAAATGTTTCAAAAGTCCCTTGAATGATTCCCTGCGTGCCGATGTAAATCCATGAACCGGCCGTCATCTGGCCGTACATGATGAGGCCAAGCTTTTCCAGTTCGTTGAACTTCTCCCAGTTGGACCAATGGCCAACCAGGTTGGCATTGCAGATGAGCACCCGCGGGGCGTATTCATGAGTGCGAAAGATGCCCACCGGCTTGCCCGACTGGACCAGCAGAGTCTCGTCGTTTTCGAGAGATTTCAGCGAGCTCACGATGGCGTGATAGCACTCCCAATTACGGGCAGCGCGGCCGGTCCCGCCGTAGACAACGAGGTCCTGCGGACGCTCGGCGACGTCGGGATCGAGATTGTTCATCAGCATGCGCATCGCGGCTTCCTGTCCCCAGCCTTTGCAGGACAGCTGATTGCCGCGGGGAGCGCGCACCGGAGTGTAGGAAGGGACAGGTGTTTCAGTCAGCACGGCCATACAGAAGAATGTTAGTGCGATGGGATGCCGGACGCAACGTCACAGCGCGTCCCGGTGTTGCCTCAGTTCGAAATTGGGATGCGCGCCGGGTACCCCACACATTCGCGGGTTTCGAATGTGTGGGAGAGCATGGATCAATTGCAGCCGACCTCGCGGAGACTTGTCCTTGCAACAATTCATTCCCACTCATTCCTAAAGTCAGAAATGAGTGGGGCACCCAGGATTTTCATTCCACGAAACCGACCCTCAGCTCTTCGCGATCTTGATGTCGCCGGTGTCGGTATTCACCTGCAGCTTGCTGAAGCCGTTGCCCACCGTGCCGCTGGCGCGCGCTGAGCCGTTGCTGGTATCGACCTTCACGCCCCCAAAATCAGAGGTGATGTCGCCTTTGCGGGTCCCGGCATTGATCTGGAATCCGCCTGCCGGCGGCAGCGTCAACGTGATATCACCGTGCTGGGTGGTGACGTTCACCTTGTCGGGAGGCGCTTTGGCTGCCAGCGTGAGGGCCACGTCGCCGTGCTCGGTGCTCACGATCATCTTGCCCGATTGTTTGCCGCCGGTCGTGACTTCCACATCGCCGTTGTTCGACTGCACCTGCAGATCACCGGAGACATCCTCCAGATGAATGTTCTTGGATCCGGTGACTACGCGAGTGGGACCGGTCAAATCACTGCCGCGCACCTCGTCGCTGGCAATTTCAATTTCGCCGGGCACGGAAGCGATCTCCATGTCGGAGCGCGAGGTCTTGAAGATGACCGTGCCCGCAACCTTGCTAAGGCGGATATCTTCGTAGAAGTCGCCATTCAGCCGCACCGCGCCCGCGACCTGGTCTACGCTGACGTTGTCAACATGGCCGGTCACATCCAGATCGCCCGCAATCTGCGAAGCGCGAATCGAGCCTTTCTCGAGGCTGACCTTCGCCGGCCCCCCGATCTGGTCAAGCGTAACGTCGCCATGCTGCAGTGAAACTTTCACGTCGGCCGCGCGATTGTTGATGCTCACATCACCGCGCTTGCTGGCCACATCAACCGAAACCTTGGCCGGCACGGCGATGTCCATATCCGATTCGACGTTATGGTCTCCCGCACCGTCGGTGTTGGCGTTCAGCAGGACCGAGTTGGCGGTCACGGTAATCTCCGGCCGGCTGCCCTGGTTGTACTTGTTCGCGTCGTTCTGGTTCTGCGCGTAAAGCTTCTTGTGCACCACCACGTGAATCGTGTTGCCCTCGGACGGCGTAATGTTCAAGGTGCCGTGGTCGCAGACCACCCGCAGGCTGCCATGGGCCGGAAATGACTGTTCAAGCGTGTCCTCGAAAGTGTACGAATTTCCGAAGATGCCGCCGAGGTCATTATCCATTTGCAACTCGTCGCGCACGCCATTCCAATCGACGTCGGAACTGAAATGCGCAGAAACGCCGAGGCACACCAGCAGCACCAGTAACACGATCCCACCCGCGCCAAGGTAACGACGGCGATATCCCATGCGCGGCGCGCTCATGTTCTCGACCAGAACGATCAGGCCCCAGAGGATCAGCAGCAGCGGCCACCAGTGGCCGAACCAGTGCCAGACGGGAAAGCGGAAGCCAAAATTCCGCGCCAGAAACAGCCCACCAATCAGGATGAGGATCACCGGCCACGCAATGGATCGGCGATAGCGATACGGCGGCATGGGCGGCGGTGGTGGCGGAGCCACCGGAGGATACGGATTCGCGCTAGCCATCATGCACCTCCCTTGTCGTCAGGCCGCGAGCCCGGCTGACCGGGCGTGATGAAACCTGCCGGCGCGTTGGGCGGCGGAGTCACAGTGCCTTGCGGCTGCGGCGGATAACCGGGATAGCCCGCAGTTCCCGGCGGAAACTGGCCGGGCGGCATTGCGCCGTACTCGCGCGGAACATGGCCACGGATGGAAGCGCTCCGCTCCAGCAATATGACCAGCCCGATCACGATCAGCAGCGCCGGCCAGGTGAAGCCGAATTCCATCCAGTGCTGATGGCCCATCTGGTCGAGCAGAAACAGCACGCCGATAGTGATGAGGATGCTCGGCCCCATGAAGCCATGTGCGCGGCAGCGGGCGCACGAGCAATAAGAGTTGTATCGGTATCTCATGATCTTTTCACCAGCCTCTCCGTTGACGCTGCATCAGAATGCGGATGCCGATGGCGATCAGAATGAGTGGCCAAAAGCGCCAAATCCAGTCAAAATGCAACCAGCCGACTTCATCCAGCAGGAACAGCACCCCTAAGCCGATCAGGATGACTGCACCCACCGGAACACGCGAACCGCAGTTCTCCGGCACGACCCCAGCTTCCGCAACAGGACCGGTATTGTCGCCGGTGGGAGCCACGTTCGCGGTCGCGGTCACAGCGGCGGCGGTGCGAGTGGGGCGTGGCCCCGAACTGAATAGATTGTTAAAGCCGAACGGGTCTGGCGGCGGCAGCCCCATCTCGCGCGCTCGCGCCGTCTTGTAAGCCTCGATCGGCATATAAATCACGAAGGCCGCAATCGCGATGCCGAAGATGCCGTTCACATGATCGGTCATCCAGATCAGGGTGGCGAAGATCAGCACGTGAACGAAGCCCTTGGCGAACTCACCGTTGTACATGGCGCCGACGCCGGGGATAAATCCCAGGATGGCGGCCAGCACGGGACTGGGCGTACCCGGCGCGGGCTCAACCGCCGGTGGTACAACGCTCGCACTCGGCAGCGGCACAGCCCCGCCCAGATGTGAGGCCAGACATTCCTCGCAATAGATAACTCCACGCACGTCTCGCGAGCACGTGCTGCACAGCGGTTTGCCACAGGTACGGCAATAGGCAACCGCTGGCGCTTCCGGATGGTTGGCGCAGTTCATGCGGTTCTCCTGCTGGAGCGCGCCGGCAAATCCAATGCAAGAGTTTGCTGGGCGCTCGGCTGCCGGGCCTGAGGGGTTGATGGTGGTCCAAAGTCGCGGGCTGATGCAGGGTGCAAGGGCACGGCTTCAGCCGTGCCGAAAATAGGCGTCACATAAGGGGCTTCAGCCCTGGTCCGCCGTGGCTGAAAGCCACTATTGATGCTGGGCGCCGTCGCCGGGCTGAAGCCGGCCGCTTCCACCGTGATCCTCGCGCTTTGCACAGCCGGAAAAGCGGCCAGTTCGGGCCCGCCCATATCGCGGCCGTACTTGTGCGGACTGGAATCGTGTTGCTGGTTCTCCGTTTTCGATGGGTTCTTGGGAGTTGGATTCGTCGCCGGAGCCTCCTGCTGTTGTGGTTGCTGCTCGGTCTGCGGGTTGTCCGGAGTGGCGGCGCGGCGCAAATCACGCACACGCGACTCGATCTCATATACCAGGCGCAGGTTCTCGTAATACCGCATCACGCGCGCCTGGGTTTCGTAGTAGCTCTTCTGAATCCCCTTCGAGCTCAGGTCCCAATGCCGCACATCGGCGAAATGGAAGCCGGCAATGCCAAGCAGCAAAGTGACGGAGAAGAACGCCATCCCCAGCGACATGGCAAAGCGCGGCGTAGCCACGGGTGCGAATACCGGAGCCAGACGGTCCTTCAGCTTCTCCATCCAGCCTTCGCCGCGTGGCTTTGCGACTGCATGCTCGGAGGGCAGCGCGCCGATCGTCTGGGCCAGGATGTTGTGTACCAGGTTGCGGGGCGGCTCGGCATCGTCCAGAGCCTTGAGCCAGTGCATTCCGGCCCGGGCTTCCTCGTACGCGGCCCGGCACGCAGCGCAGCTTTGCTGGTGCGCCTCGAAGGCCACCACCTTGGCGCTGGGCAGCGTTCCGTCCAGAACTTCCGCCAGAACAGCTTCGAGTTCTGTGCACTGCATTCCGGATTGGGTATCACCTTGCATTAACCCACCTGTCCATAAGTACGATGAAGAAGCCTCGCCAGTTCCGTTCGTCCCCGATTTATGCGACTCTTCACAGTTCCCTCGGGCACATTGAGGACTTTGGCAATATCCTTGTAGTCCAAATCTTGCAAATCCCGCAAGATGACGGCCTCCCGCAACTCGGGCGAAAGCCGCCGCAGCGCCTCATGTACCACTTTTTGGGTCTCCTGGCTGCGGACCCGCGCTTCCGGACTGGCGCCCCGGTCTTCCAAGTGCTCGGCAATTGTCAGCCCGTCATCCTGATTTCCCGCCGTGGCCTCCAGTGAGTCCGTGATCCGGTCGTACTTGCCCTTGCGGAAGTGGTCCACCAACATGTTGCGCGTGACCGTGGTTACCCAGGTCATGAACGAAGCTCGCGTGGTGTCATACGTACTCAGCGTGCGATACATCTTGATGAACACTTCCTGGGTCAGATCAGCCGCGTCATCTGCCGAGCCGGAGAAGCGGTAGCAGATGTTGTAAATCCTTCGGTGATACTGCTGAACGATCTCCTGCCACGCCACGGCATCGCCTGACACACAGCGACGGACAAGGGCATTGACAGCTTGATTGTCGTCCAATCAGCGCTCCCAAGGGGCGTCACTCCTGGCCCAAATCCCTATCACTGCTAAAGGTTTGTACGACGCTGAGGGGCCAGTAGTTCGAAAGTTTGGGGCGAAACGCAGGACCGTCTTCGCCGCCGGCAACTGTTTGCGATTTCGCGAGAATTGTAGCAGGGCATGGGCCGTGGGCCTGCGCAACGGAAGCTTTGCCGACGCCATTCTCGACGGAACGTGATACTCTGCTGCGCAAAGAGCCTGCGTTCGTTCGCAGCCTAAAACCAGACCGCCGATGCCGATCTCTTCTGAGCCGCTAACCTCCGCAGCCATTGCGTCTGCCGGAAATCGTCCCCTTGCCGGTCATTCTCACCTTGAGCGGCGGTTGTTCCTCGTGCTGGGCGCGATGGCTTTGATCTATGCCTTCCTGGCGGGGTTGGCAACGGTTGGCGACCCGGATCTGGGCTGGCAATTGGCGACCGGACGCTGGATCGCCCAGCACCACTCGATTTTCTCGACCGACGTCTTCTCCTACACCATGGCCGGGAAGTTCTGGATCTATCCAGCCGGTTCCGCTCTCATCCTTTACGCGATCTACGTGCTGGGCGGTTATGCGCTGATCTCGGTGCTGGGAGCTGCGGCCTGCCTGGCGACCGTCGCGTTGTTGCTTCGCCGCGGTTCGGTCGTGACCGCGGCGCTCGCGATTGTCGCCGTTCCGTTTGTGGCTTTTCGCGCCGTTCCGCGCGCCGAACTATTCGGCATCGTTCTCTTTGCAGCCTATCTTTCGGTGCTTTGGCAGTATCACCAAACCAGTCGCGCTCGGCTGTGGTTGTTGCCTGTGCTGATGGTGGTGTGGATCAACTGTCACCTGGGCTTCTTCTCAGGACTGGGCCTGATACTGGCGTTTGGCGGAATGGATGTGCTGGAACTGCCCTTCTCGGGTGAGCGCCGAATGCGTGCGATAGAGCGGCTGAAGCACGGTACGCCCTGGTTGCTGGCCACAGCCGCCGCGACCCTTGTGAATCCCTGGGGCTGGAAGTTCTATCCCGCGCTCATCCACCACCTCAAGGGTATTTCACATCAGCTCTCCAACAACGAATGGGCCAGCCTGCATTGGAACTGGACCGCACTTGAAAGTTTCACGCTACGCAACACGAATGACCTCTTCCTTGTGCTGGTGGCAATTACTGCAGTCGCGATTCTTGCAGCTTGTCTGCAACGTAATCTCGGCGCAGCAGTGTTGCTGCTAGCTGCGTTGTTCGAGGCTGCCCGGCATGTTCGGATGGTTGCCCCGGCGATGTGTGTAATTGTCGTTGTGGGCGGATCGGTGCTCCATTCGGCGCTGCAGTCGGTTGCATCCCGTATTCCGAGCAGGCGAATGCGTTGGGCGATTGCGGCCGCAAGCGTTGCCATGTTTGTGGCGCTGGCTGCGCTGCGGTCCATCGATCTCATCACGAACTATCACAGTCTCGCTGAACGCAACCTGACGACGTTTGGCGTCGGGCTGGGGTGGTGGTTCCCGCAGCAGGCTGCCGAATTTGTCCAAACCGAGAATCTTCCACGAGAGCTGCTCAATACCTTTAACGAAGGCGGATATATCCTTTGGGCATTATCGCCTCGTTATCGCGATTACATCGACGGCCGGGCAATTCCTTTCGGAGAAGAATTCCCCAAACACGGCGGGCAGTTGCTGATCACCCCGCTGGATTCCGCCTTGTGGCAGCAGGAAGCAGACCGGTACGGAATTAATACCATTCTGTTTCCCTTGACAATGGACGAGATCTCGCTGGAGCGGCTTAAGCAGGATTGCAACAGTCGCGAGTGGCGGCCGGTTTATCTCGACGAGGTATCGATCGTATTAGTTCGCCGGAAACCAGAGAACGAAGATCTGATCCGGCGTTTGGGAATCGATTGCGCAACTGCGCCTTTGCCACGGCAGCCACTGCCGCTTTCCGCCGCGTCATTCAATCGATGGATCAATGCGGCGCGCGTTCTGTCGGCGCTGGGGCGCAATGCCGAAGCGCTTTCTGCAGCCAACCAAGCGCTTGCGGTTTTTCCCGATAACGCTCACCAGCGCTGGTATCGAGGCCAGATTCTCTATGCGCTGCAGCGCGACTCCGAGGCCGAAGAGGACTGGCAGACGGCGCTTGCTCTCGCCCCCCGCGAGGTCACGCCATGGGCCCCGCTCGCCGACTTCCAAGCCAATGTCTGGTCCTCGCTGGCCGAGCTCTACCATCGGCAGCAACGCAGTGCGGATGCGAAGCACGCGCTAGAAGCCGTGATTCGACTGACTTCCGATCCATCCACAAAGTTGCAGGCCAGGGCGAATCTTGGAGCGCTGTATCTGGAAACAGGAGAAACTTCCGAAGCCGAGAAGCAATGGCTTGCAGCCCTGGCGATTGACCCTGGTGAGAGCGCGATCTGGTTGTCGCTTGCCGACTCCTATCAGCGAAGCGGGCGCGTGCCGCAAGCCATTCACGCCATGCAAGAAGGTATCCGGTTGTCGTCCAATTCGTCGGGAAAATCCGAGGCGATGGTGAAGCTTGCCCGACTGTACCTGATCAGCCACCAACCTGCCCAGGCATTGCAGACGCTCGATGAGGCCGCTCGCACCGCGCCGCCGGAGCTGCTGGCGGCGAGCACAGGGCGCAGCTTCAGCTTCAATGTCGCGCAGGGGCGCGCTGCCATCTGCATGGCCATGGGTGACCTGAAGCAGGCCACCACGTTTGCGGAACAGGCGGTACAACTCGATCCGGATGCTCCCGATGCCTGGGCGCTTTTAGCGAAACTGTACCAGCATGAAGGCCGGCTGAAGGACCAGGTGCGCGCGGACCAACATAGCAAGTTGCTGCGCGAGTACAGCCCTAAGTTTTGAGTGCGGCGTCGTATTTGAAATCACGCCGTAGCATGAAACTTCCTCCGGGCAATATTCGCGATCACACGGCTTTCGTGTACACTAAGATGGTATGAAGAATGTTACGCTGAGCGCCGATGAGGAGCTAATCGAGCGCGCGCGAATGATCGCCCGAGCGCAACATACGACGCTGAATGCCGCTTTCCGGGAATGGCTGCAGGCCTTCACTGCCCAGGCCGGCGACGAGCGCGAGTTTGACGCGCTCATGCGGCGCCTTCACCATATCCGTTCCGGTGGCCCCTACACCCGCCATCAAATGAATGAGCGCTAGATTCTTCCTGGACACCAATCTGTTCGTCTATTCGCTTGACGCAAGCGCCGCGAGCAAAGCGCGCCGCTCGACGCAACTGATTAGAGAAGCCATTGCGACCCGCAATGGAATTGTCAGCTATCAGGTCGTTCAGGAGTTCTTCAATGTCGCGTTTCGTCGCTTCACTCCGCCGATGACTATTGTGGAAGCAGAGCAATATCTCGCCACAGTCTTTCGCCCTCTGCTGGCAATTCATTCGTCGCATGCACTCTATGCTGAGGCCCTCCATCTGCGAAACCGGTACCGTCTTCCCTGGTACGACTCGCTGATCGTGTCGGGCGCGATCCAAGCTGAATGCACCGTGCTGTACACCGAGGACATGCAGAACGGTCAGAAGTTCGGCGAGTTGCGAATCGAAAACCCGTTTTCGTAATCACACGTGCGAGGCGCGCCGGGCTGCCTCAGCACGCACTATAATGGTTCGCCGAGGCGAAGCTGGGTCTGGCCTCGCATGAATCCCCGCAGTGTTCCGTCGCATCAACGCCAACTGGAGGAAGATACAGAATGGCATTCGAAGTTCCACCCCTGCCCTATGACTACTCAGCCCTGGAACCCTACATCGACACCCAAACCATGCACTTGCATCATGACAAGCACCACCAGGCCTACGTGACCAACCTGAACGCCGCGCTGGAGAAAGCTCCCGAATTGCAGAAGCTCAGCGCCGAAGAGCTGCTGCGCGGCCTGGGGAATGTGCCCGAGGCGATCCGCAACGCCGTGCGCAACAACGGCGGCGGGCACGTGAATCACTCGATGTTCTGGAAGATCATGGCCCCGAACGCCGGCGGGCCGCCCACCGGCGCCATCGCCGATGCCATCAAGCATGCCTTCGGCGACTTTAACAGCTTCAAAGAGAAGTTCAATGACGCCGGGCTGAAGCAATTCGGCAGCGGCTGGGCGTGGCTGGTCCGCGATCACGGCGGCAAGCTGCAGGTGGTCAGCACGCCCAATCAGGACAATCCCCTGAGCCAGGACTTCTACCCCATCATGGGCAATGACGTCTGGGAGCATGCGTACTACCTGAAATACCAGAACCGCCGCGGCGATTACCTGAAAGAGTGGTGGAACGTGGTGAACTGGACGGAAGTGAACAAACGCTTCCAGGAGAGCCAGCGGTAACAATACGCTAGGAATGCTGCCATCAACAGGGTGCGAAAGCACCCTTTCTTTATCCGCTCAACGGCGCAACAGGCGTTATACTTTCGCCTGGTCGTGGTAGAAGCCGTCCCAATGAGTACGTCGATGGCAAGGGCCCCCGAAGGATGGCGTGGCAAGGTGCGCGACTGCCGGAGCTACATGCAGACCAAAGCGCTCAAGATCGTTCACTCGCCCATGTGCATGGTGCTGGCCGGGCTGATTGCGCGCGAGCTCTGGATTGTAGCTTCGCAGTGCTACCGGTTTACCCCTCAGTACTGGCAGATCTTCGAAATGGCCACGATCGGCCGGTTGTTGGCCACAGGCCACGGATTCACCCTTTTCGTCGAGGCCGGACCCTCGGCCTTGACCGCTCCGCTTTATCCATTTGTGGTTGCGCTGGTATTTCACGTCTTCGGCGTCTTCTCGAATTCCTCAGCCTTTGCCATGCTGCTGTTTAACAGCTTTTTTGCAGCGCTTACCAGCTGGACCGTTTATCGCATCGCCCGGCGCCTCTTCACCGAACGGGTAGCGGTGTGGTCGGGGTGGATTTGGGCGTTCCTGCCCAGCAGCATTTATTTTTCGGCGTACTGGATTTGGGAGACGACACTGTCAGCCTTTCTGTTGAGCCTGCTGTTCCTGGTAACGCTGCAGATGGAGAATGACAACCGTCTCTTGCCGTGGTGCGGCTATGGATTGCTGTGGGGGGTGGTGGGACTGACCAATCCTTCGATGCTGGCATGGCTACCCTTCTCGGGATGCTGGCTCGCCTATCAGTTGCGTCGTCGCAGACAGCGCTACCTGACACTGGCGGTGCTGAGTTCGGTGGTCTTTTGGGCGACGCTGATGCCCTGGCTGGTGCGCAACTATATTGTCTTTGGCGAGCCGCTCCTTCTCCGTGCCAGCTTCGGCGCCAATCTCCGGGCCGGCAACAATCCCGACGCACAAGGTTCGTGGGTAATCGCATACACTTACAACAATCCTGTTCTCCAGGCGCAATATATACGGATGGGTGAAGCAGCATACTTTGGCGAGCAGGGACGTCTAGCAAGAGAGTGGATCGTTGCGCATCCCGGCAGGTTTCTGGTGCTGAGCTTGCGCAGGTTTGTATTGTTCTGGATTGGTAATCCTCACCAAGGACTGCACCGTGTGGAGAATTTGCTTTTCTCCGTGTTGTCGCTCTTGTCTATTGGAGGACTAGTCCTCGCGATCAAACGGCGGATGCATGCGGTTTTTCTCTTCGCCACACTGGCCGTTTTCTATCCTCTCACTTACTATCTTACGTTCGCGGCGATGCGATACCGGCATCCTATCGAGCCTGAATTATTGATTCTTGGGGTATTTTGGATTTCATCAGGCTTCGGTGTATCAAGCCCGCGCGCCTCAACCTCTCAGCCCGCTTTGGCGGAACAGCCCAGGCCGTTCGGAGTTGGCCGACTTTAAAGGCCGTTAAGCTACACGTTCCAGCGAACGCTCACGAGGACCGCCGGCAATGCGATTCCCAGCAAGGGGACGGCAGGCGGTTCGGGCGTGCCGCAGCAGTAGCCTACCTCGACATCAAACCACTTCCAGAGCGGAGATCAACCAGCGGAGAACGAGGGCCTGCGGGTGCAACTCATTCCTGGTTTTGGAATGAGTGGGACTGATTGCCGTCGATACACCCAGTGTTTTCTCGCATCCACTCTTTCTCTCCCACACATTCGAACACCGCGAATGTGTGGGGTCCCCGGCACTGGCCTTCGGGGTCTCCCGATATCCCTCCCCCTATGCTTTGCAAAATCTTGAGCAAGCGATGGTTATTTGGGCAATGATATACTTGCCTGAAGTCTATGCTAGGATTACTTGTTCGGCATCCGGCGGTTCGCAGAAAGTAGAGATGCCGAGTGCGAGACGATGTACGATTGCCTCACGCCAAGACTTACGTAAACACTGGCGAGCCAATCGAGGAAACCAACCTGGTGGAGTTCCGACTGCTCTATGACGGCGAGCTGGCGGGTAACAGCGCCAAGGCGAAGGAGAAGCACGCCATCCGGCGACATCTCCATCCACAGTTGCATCGCTTGTGGGATACCGACATCCGGCTTCAGCAATATGCCGCCTACAAAGGGTTGAAGTCGTCTCCGGTTCCTGTTCCAGACAAGAACCAACAGGAACGCGCAAAGATAGGAATTACTGCCATCGGCCAGAACTTTAGTCGGGCTGGCTACCAACTTGTGCCGCTCGTAACTGCGGAACTGTCGCTTCGTTGTAGTTTGGATATTCTGCTCCTGCGGCCACAAGAAGGGAAGAAAACCATCTTCGAGGGTGGCGACATGGACAACCAAATTAAAACCCTCTTTGATGGCCTGAAGATTCCACAGAATGCCGATGAGACTGGCAACAGTCCGCCTGGGGCGAATGAAACTCCGTTCTTCTGCCTACTGGAAGATGATCGCCTGATCTCGGAGGTTCGCGTTGTCACCGATCAGTTGCTAATCCGTCCGCATCAGGTGGCGATTAGGCAAACTGACGTGTTCGCGGTGATTCACGTCAAACTGAACCACGTTCCGCCGAGGTTCTGGGATAATTACTTCGGTTAAGAAGCATGCACATCACTTGGAATGACGTGCTGTCGGCTGTTCGAGTGCAATCTTCATCGGAATTTCGAGATAACCCACGAAACCAGAAACCAAATCATGCCGAGCGCTCCTGCTATTCCCCAACAGCTTGCACCGTAAGCCGCCAGCATTAAAGATCTCTTGTTGTTGGCAGGTTCACGAAACAGCAATGGGCGCGTGCTGACATTTTTTGACGGAAAGTGATAAACGATCATGCCCAAGAGAAGCAAGCACACACCGAGAAAGCAGAGTGTTCTGACAATAAAGAGCGCCACGCGAGGAAAGAGTAATTCCGTCATGGAAGGCTAAAGGCCGCTCTGTGCCACCGAAAAATAATAAAGCAGCATGCATGCATGGATGAGCGATTTGTGTTAGCAATTACTCTGATTGGGCGGAGCGCCACCGATCAAAGCCGCAAGGAGCCGTGCTGTGTTTACAAGCGTCACTCTTCAATCCATGAACTCACGATCTGAGGCGGACACGCTGGGCGGCGTCGATCCTCGCATAGAACTTCTACTCCGAAACTCCATTTTTGACACTCGTTTCGCGCTTGGGTGTGTGTGGTACCGCGCTTCACTGTGGCGAGTACTTCGATATGAGATTTGCAGCCTTTTTGGACGCATCCGAGAAGCGCGCCAAAGAGAACTCTATCAGTGGGGGGTTGCGGTGCTTCCTTTGGGTTTCGCAGCTCTGGTGGGCCGGCAATATGCGGCTGCGCGACAGTGTTGCAGTGAGGACAGGCAAAAAATGGCAAATCGGCACCCGTGGATGAGACAAACCGATAACCTAATTTTCGTTCAAGGCTGGATGTTAGGAGCCACGTGGGTTCATCACACAGATCGCAGCGAACAATCAACGCCTCCACAAACGGCGTCGGCATCGGAAAACCTCACTCACTCAAAACGGCATGGCGTATCATGCTCGCATGAAGTCTAATCCTAAGCCGAGCGCCGAGTACACGAATTTCGAGAACGCGATGCGCGCCATTCTGCGAGCGCCAAAGGCCGACGTGGAGCGGGAACTGGCGAGAGAAAAAGCAGAGCGGGCGAAAAGGCCGAAGCGCGGTCCTAAACCGCGTTCTTCGGCTTCGGGCCACGCTTCCGGCGGTAAGGATTAGAAACTCGTCCCTCCCTCCTTGCCCGTCAGCTCTGAGTAAGTCAGGCGCTTGCCGACGATCTTGGAGAGAGCAAACACAAAGCGGTCTGCATCATTCAACGGGTTGTCTTTGGTGGCGCGATTGTTGAAGCGGAACACTTGCTCGTCAACGTAGCGTTGCAAGTGGAACGGCTCGACCGCGACATAAGTTCCCTTCAACGTGCGTTTCAACAGACTCCAGAAATTTTCGATTCCGTTGGTGTGAACCTGTCCGCGTACATACTCGTCAATGTGGCTCACGACTTCGTGAATGTACTTGTGCGGAAGGATGCCGCCGTACCCGGTAGCATCGTCGGTGTAGACCTTTGAGCCGAGCTTGATTTCCTTCAGGATTCGCTCCTGCAAGACTTCGCGCTTGACGCTCGGAATCACGCTGGCGCGTACCTGGCGCAGTTCACGATCTAACATTCCCATGACAATGGTTTTGCCCGGCCAGTGATCCGCCTCGTCATTACGCTGCTCACTACGAACCTTCTGAATCGCTACACGACGGCTCTTGTGCATGTTCTGGACTTTGCCCCCGACGAAGGTTTCATCGACTTCGACAGGGCCAGCATCATTCCCGCCAAGTTTGGTCTGGATTACGAATCCGCCAGTCTTGAGAGCGGCACGAATCCGGTGCAGCATAAACCACGCGGTTTTTTGAGTCACACCCAAGGCGCGATGCAGTTCCCAACTGGAGATGCCGTTCTTGTCGTTTACCAGCATCCACACGGCAGGCAGCCACTTCTCCAGAGCGATAGGCGAATCCTCAAACACAGTCCCGACCTTGAGCGAGAATTTCTGTCGATCATGCTGGCCTTTGCACCAGTACACTCGGGCTTTCTCCAGATACACAACCTTGTCAGAGTCGCAGCGTGGGCAGCGGACAATGCCATCGGGCCAGCGCAGAGCGGCCATGAACAAACGGCAGTTATCGAAGTTGGAGAAGAACAGAACCGCGTTGTGGAGAGTTTCTGGTGATTCCATTGGACTTACCTCTTACTTAGAGGCAGTCTAGCAGAATCAATAACTTCTGTCAAGTATATTATTGCCGTTATTTGCGAGTAAGGTGTCAAATTCTTGGGCCCCAAGCACTTACGATGCAAAATCCTGAGCGATAGGTACTTGCGCTCGCAACAGTGCCCACAAAGATGCACCGGCGTTCGGGTCTCCCGATATCCCTCCCCCTATGCTTTGCAAAATCTTGAGCAAGTGAGGGTTATTGACGAGTAAGGGGTCAAATTCTTGGGCCCCAAGCACTTACGATGCAAAATCCTGAGCGGCAGGTCCTTGCGCTCGCAGCAATGCCCAAAAAGAGGCTCCGCCCTCGGGTCTCCCGATATCCCTCCCTCTATGCTTTGCAAAATCTTGAGCGGGCGAGAGTTGTTTGCGAGTAAGGCGTCAAATTCTTGAGCCCTGGGAACTTAGCATGCAAAATCCTGAGCGGCAGGTCCTTGCGCTCGCAGCAATGCCCAAAAAGAGGCTCCGCCCTCGGGTCTCCCGATATCCCTCCCTCTATGCTTTGCAAAATCTTGAGCGAGCGAGGGTTGTTTACGAGTAAGGTGCCAAATTATTGGGCCCCAAGCACTTACGATGCAAAATCCTGAGCGACAGGTCCTTGCGCTCGCAGTAATGCCCAAAAAGATGCACCGGCGTTCGGGTCTCCCGATATCCCTCACAACTGGCCACTGATCACTGGCCACCGGCCACGGTTTTTCAAAGATCATCTGCCCTCGAACCTTCGAGGACGTTGGACACCACGCCCAACTTACCAGCATAGCGCTCGGGCGGATTCCGTCAAGATCACGAAAGTACATGTACCTGGGTAGGAGCCGGAAATGACGGCGTCGCGTGCCCACACGTTCCCGGTTTGCGAATGTGTGGGAGACGACGATCGAGTCCCACTCATTCCAAGGGCAGGAATGAGCAGGGCACCCGGCCTGAATGAGTGGGGCGCTCACAAGCTGAAGTTCAGAGAGGCGACAACTTTCCCGCAGTCACTCGTACTTACCCAGGTCTCGAACCCCGCGAGACCTTGATTGGATAAGGACGAAGGCTCCAGGAGCCGGTAGTCTTGCTTGTAGTGGAGTAAGACGCTGGGCAGAAGGAGCCTTCCATGTGGATTATAGGTTGTGATTTCCATCCGGAGTGGCAGCAAATGTGTATTTTTGATGCGCAAACCGGAGAGATAACGGAACGAAAACTACGCAACGGTGACGGCGAGGCGGAGAGTTTCTATGGCCAGCTGCCGGCGCCATCGTTGATTGGGCTAGAGAGTTGTGGCAACAGTCAGTGGTTGATCGATCGTTTGCAGCAGCTGGGCCACGAAGTGTGGGTAGGGGATGCGGCCCAGATTCGCGCCAGCTATGTGCGCAAGCAGAAGACGGACCGGCGGGATGCGGCGCACATTTTGAAGCTGCTGCTGGAAGGGCGCTTTCCGCGGCTGTGGACGCCCACGGCCGAACAGCGCGACCTGCGGCAGTTGCTGATTCATCGTCACAAGCTGGTGGAGATCCGTACCTGGGTGAAGAACGGCTTGCAGCATCTGATGCTGAATCGTGGGGTGCAGAAGAAGCACAAGCTGTGGAGCCAGGCCGGACAACAGGCGCTGCGCGAGCTGCCGCTCAAGGGCTGGGCCGCGCAGCGACGGCAGGACCTGTTGGCGCTTTTGGCCAGTCTGAATCAGCAGATCGAAGTACTGGATCAGGCTGCGGCGCAGGCCGCGACCGAGCACCAACAGGCGCGGCTGCTGATGACGCAACCGGGGGTCGGTCCGATCACGGCGCTGGCCTTTGCCGTGACCATCGGCGAGGCCAGCCGGTTTCGCCGGGGCAAGCACGTGGCCAGCTACCTGGGACTGATTCCGCGCGAGTACAGTTCCGGAGGCCGGCAACAGTTGGGCTCGATCAGCAAGCAAGGCAATCGCTTTGTGCGCATGCTGCTGGTGGAAGCGGCGCAGAGCGTCGTCCGTTTAGAGGAAGGATTTCGCAAGCAGTATCAGCACCGCTGTCACCGCATGGCCAAAGGCGTGGCCAAGGTGGCGGCGGCCCGGCGATTAGCCGTACGACTCTACTGGATGATGCGCACCCACACGGCATATCCCGAGATCGTTCGTATCGAGAGCAGCCCGCGGGTGGCCCTGACCATTCGCTCCGGCGAATAGGCCGCGACCTTGATTGGGCGCTCTCGCATCCAGCGGAGCGGTGCAAAAGACGCGCTGCGCGCTTGGAAAACCAGAAAGCGGTTTTCCACTTTCGCACCGCCGGCGACGGCTGGATGTTCGCATAGAAGAATCATGGGCCGAAATTCGAGGCCGTATCGATGGTTGGTGGAGCGATTTTCCACCGAGTGGTGATTCAGCGCGAGAGTTCAGCACTTACTCCACAACGTCTCTTTCGCCGAACCACAAAGCAGCGGCGCTAGCGCGCCGCCCAAGAAAACTATACCTTGACAAAGCCTTCGTCCTTATCGAGGGCCACCTGCCCAGGCAATTATCTTCATCGAGTGTTCTCCTTCATTTCCGGCAAAACACTTGCGTCGCCGCGAACCGATGAAAGTTCCAGGTGCTTCGCCAGGATCGAAGGTTGCAAGAGTTGGAGTCGTACGAGGCTCTACAACTGGGGACGGTAAGCCCGCGGCAGATCGATCTCTTCTGCCGTAGCTTTCCCCACCCAGCATCGGGTGCCCCACTCATTCACGGCTTTGGAATGAGTGGGAAATGACTGTTCCCGGCGCCGGACTGTTGTCTCGCACTTATCCTTCCCTCCCACACATTCGAAAACCGCGAATGTGTGGGACACCCGGCCGCCCGCCCGCTACCGACACCCGCCTCGCCGGCAGACTCGCCGGATAAGCACCGCGGCCAATCCCGTGCAGTAAAAGGACAGCGTGCAGGGTTCTGGTACCGTCGAAGTCGATTCAGCCGCAGTCGCGTAGTCCGGATCCTCAATCCTCAGAGTGTCCTTGCCCGGAGCCAATGCCAAGGAGACATTGCCCGACAACACGTCGAAGCAAGGGGGCAAGAAATTGCCTTGTCCGTTCTTGCAATCAACCGGTGGGAAAAAGGGGATTTTCTTCAGTAGGGGCTGGTTAGTCGGGCCGAGTGAATAGTCGGCGCTGAAGCTCGCCTCGGAGAATATCCCCGATGTAAAGAGTAGGTACGCTATGTTCCAGTGGAGCGTTATATCTATAGTCTTGTCAGTCTTGTTGTCGAACTGGACGAAATCTGTCCAAACGAAATTTGCGGTGCCATAGAACGGGTAAGATAAGGTGGAGGCCCACGCAAGATTGCTGTCAAAGATTCGATACAAGTCCTGTGGCGGCGGACGGGTACCCACGCCAAAGTCGGCTACGTGACTAACCTCCTTGCAATCGGCGTCTCCCTCTCTGACACAGGGAGGCCGGAGTACAAGCCATGTTTCCGCCGAGACGTCCTTGGGCAAGGTGAAGCTGAAGGCCATGAAGAAAGGAAAGCTGAGTGCGAATGGGTCACCGGAGGCGACAGACCCAATGCCGCCGCTCCCCGCGCCCCATACATTCGCGAGCATCGGCGCCATGCAAAACGAATCCGTCGCAATAAGCGGATTGTTGAAGCACGGATCTGCTTTTGCAAGGTGCGAAGAACACATAGCCATCAGCACGCATCCCAAAATCCACCTTAGGTGAAACATCCCACAAATTTGTAGTTTCGCCATTGGAACCCTCCGCTGTGCGAACTGCCTCGCAGAATGATCGAGAGGAATTAAAAGTTGGAGTCGTACGGGGCTCGACAACTGGGGACGGTGAGCTGGCGGCAGATCGATCTTGCCTGCCGTAGCTTTGCCCGCTCACCAATTAACTCAGGCACCCACACAAGCAAAACCGGCTTGAGTGGGGCACCTGTGATCTTTCAAGACGTTGTCCATTCGGTTGGAACCGGAGAAGCTGGTTGTGACGAGCAACTAGTAACTCTGGAGACCGAATGGACTATCACAAGAATGCCCCATGGACGGCGGTGAGTCGAGAGCGTCTTGCCCGTATGGTGATCGGCGACGGCCTGACGGTAAGTGCAGCGGCTTTACGGTTCAGTGTGAGTGCTAAGACGGCAGCCAAGTGGGTGGGCCGGTATCGCCAGTGGGGAGCTGCCGGCCTCGCCGATCGCAGCTCGCGGCCGCACCGTAGCCCGCGGCAGACCTCTTCTTCCTTATTAGAAAGGGTTGTTGTTCTTCGCCGGAGGCACATGCCCGGCCACGAGATCGCACGCCGCACCGGCCTGAGTCCGGCCACCGTCAGCCGCGTCCTGCGCCGCGCCCGGCTGAGCCGCTGGCGCGATCTGAACCCGCCGCCTCCCATACAGCGCTATGAGCATCCCCGGCCCGGCGACCTGCTGCACCTGGATATCAAAGGCATGACGCGCTTTTCTGAAGTGGGCCGGCGGGGCGATGGCCGCCTGCGCGGCAAGCAGAAACATCCCGGCTTCCTGGCTTTGCATGTGGCCGTCGACGATCACTCGCGCCTGGCCTTTACCCAGATGCTGCCCGATCAAAAAGCCGAAACCACCGTCGCTTTCCTCGCCGCGGCCACCGACTTCTTCGCCACCCACGGCATCGGCGTGCGCGCTCTGCTCACCGACAACGGCTCCAGCTACCGCTCCCATCAGTTCCGTCAGGCTTGTCAGACGATGCACATCAAGCATCACCGTACCAGGCCCTATACCCCCAGAACCAACGGCAAGGCCGAGCGTTTCATTCAGACCGCCCTGCGCGAGTGGGCTTATGCTCAGCACTGGTCCGACTCCGAGCAAAGGGACGCCTATCTGCAGCCTTGGACCGACTACTACAACCGTGTCCGCCCCCATGGTAGCCTCAACTACAGGCCGCCCATCAGCCGCTCCGATTCCGGAACAACGTCTTGATCATCTACAGCCACCCGCCCGAACGCTAACTGAACTA
Source organism: uncultured Acidobacteriaceae bacterium (assembly GCA_963821995.1). Classification (GTDB taxonomy): domain Bacteria; phylum Acidobacteriota; class Terriglobia; order Terriglobales; family Acidobacteriaceae; genus Bog-257. Next base: position 90,277 of record CAWGFZ010000005.1, read on the forward strand.
GAGGTTCAGCCTGCGGCGTGCGAATCTCGCGAGTACGACGACTCCTACTCCCAGCATGCCCAACGTACCGGGCTCGGGAACTGTTGCCTGCGCGGCAGCCGCCTCGGCCTCGTCGCTGATCTCGGTCCCGATGGTAAAGTTCTTACCGTAATTGTTCTGGTTCTCCGAAGTGATGTCTACGTCAAACGAGATGTTCTGCTCAAGCGTCCACATGCATTCTTGAGGACCCAGCTCGCATTGTCGATTTCGCTCGCGAGGGCCTCCTGTGTCGTTGAGAACTGCAGCCCGAAGTTGCTGTTGGAATTCGCAAGGTTCACCAGGGCTACGATATGGTCGTTGGGCCCTACCGAAATCGTTATACCGAAGAGGTCCAGGATACCCGGAGGTGGGGTGCTTCCCCAGAATCCCCCTGACGACGGTGGCTGGCTCCAGTACGATCCGAGCCCGTACCTGCCGAGCATTTCAAGCTCGGGGCCGCACCCGGAACACAATCCTGGCAGGTTCTGAACCTGGCTGCCAGCTCCCAGCGTCTCCTGTTCGACGATTGCCGTACCACTCCCCCCGACCTTAAAACCGAACGGGTCGTATAGGTAGGCCTTCGCGTCGGTCAACGTTGCCGGGAGATGATCGTAGGCTGAGGCAGTAAGTGTCCAGTCATAGTTGAAGCCGAGTGTGGTGACGCCAACCCTCGTGATCGAGCCCGAAGCCCCTCCGACGGAGGTAGAGGGATTTGACGTGTCGTCTTGGAAGATCATTGCCTTCCCCACGATCAAGCCCCTAGGCGGGGTGGTCGCCGGGCCCGCGGCGGGCAGCCATACCGAAGCGGGTGCAAACTTCGCCCTTATGCCTACGGACGTGGTCCCGGCTAGAGGGGCCCACTCATTCACGGCCCTCCTGACGCTTACCGTGACTGCGCCCGTTGAAGTGGCTGTAGTTCTATAGGTGCCAGCAAGCGGATCTATGGACGGGAAGGCACCGGTCTGGGGTGCACCCCAGGTCATCGAAAGGTACGGGTCGGCATCGGGTGTTACCAATCCCCCCTGAGCCATCGAAAAGTACCAGTTACCATTGCTTATGGCGCTATCGTTCTGAGCCGGTGAGTACACTGCGGCGGCGAGGATCAGCATCGTGCTTAGCAACAGCCATGCGTATCTTTTCATTGTCATTGTGTCCCCCTGATTCGCTGAAGGGTCCTGTGAGACGATCGAATGTCACGGAAAGTTGGAGTCGTACGGGGCTCGACAACCGTGGACGGTGAGCCGGCGGCAGATCGATCTTGCCTGCCGTAGCTTTGCCCACTCACCGGCGCACAGCTGGGCGCATAATGTTGACTAAGAACCGTGCGCCTGCCTCACGAACTTTAGGCCCAGGGTAATAGGTCAACCAAGCACACGAGCTATCGCAGGAGGCGTTAGCTGAATCGTGGGCTTCTATCCCGCAATGTAATGCCAAATTACGCCGTGTCAATCAATAAAGAACACGACCGTTCTTTTTTGAGTCTCGGATTCCCAAATCGACACCACGGTTGTCAAGAACCCTGGTTTCGACTTTCCCGTTTCCCGGGGCGGCTTTCGCCTCGCGTGCCTGATTGTCTCTGATTGGCTGAGCCGGAATGGGATGGAACTATGGGATAGAAATGCGGTGGAACGTAGTGAACTGGACGGCGGTGTATACGCGCTTCCGGCGGTGTCAGACGTAGCAGCTCCGAACGTCGGGAACAAGAAGAGGGTGCGACGAGCACCCGTTCTTCTTCGCAGCCAGGTTATAGCTTTGGCGTCGGTCGAGAAAACCTGTTCCTGGCTTTACGGCAGCACGCAGACCAGGTTGGGTGGGGTCACGTTGCCGTTAGCGTCTTTCAGGTTCACCGCGATCTGGGCCGCATCGGTCAGGGTCGAGGTATCGATGCGGTGCACCGTGGCATCGCTCGCGCCGAAGTACGCGTGAATGCCGTCCGTGGTGATGCCGCCGTTGTAGGGCGTGGCGCCTCCGGCCAGCGGAACCGTGGCTGGGGTCAGGTGCGGCAGATAGAAGTACACGATCTCAGGCAGATTCGGCACGATCAATATCCGCGTGCTGTCGCTGCTGAGCAAGAGTTGCTGCGCGGTGAAGCTGCCCGCACCCAGATCGTAGCTGGCGATTGTGCTCTGGCTGGTTACCGGGCAACCAACGTTCAGCGTGGAAGGCGTGGAAACCACGTCAAGGTCGGGAGCATCAACCGCCACCGCGCCGGTGCCGTTCGGCAGGGCCTTGATCAATGTTGGGCTGGTTGCGGTCAGTACCTGCTCCTGCGATTGATTACAGGTGGAGTACACGTAAATCTGCCGTCCGGCCGCGCTGGTGATGTAGGTCAGCCCACCTTGCGCCATGATGTCCAGAGCGTTCAGAGCAGTTGTCAGGGTCTGCGTTCCGGTCTCGCCAGCGGGACTTCCGTAGCCCAGTGTCATGCCGTTTACCCATGCGTTGAAGGTGGTTTCCAGCGTGTAGGCGGAGGAGTTGGTGACGACGGTGGGGTATACGCTGAGTATGGCCACGGTGCTGAGGTCGAAGTAGTTCAGACCGCCGGAAACGGTGTTTGAGATCAGCATGTAATTGCCATCCGGCGAGATCGCTTCGATGGTTCCATAGACGGTATACGTCGTCACCGCCGCGGTGCTCACATTCACCACCATCAAACCGCTGGCGGAGCCAAGATAGACATATGCGCCTGCCGGATCGGCCGCAATCGAATTGGGCGCGTATGGCAGCGTAATGGCCGTGCCCGGAGTATCGGTGGTCGTGCTGAACGGCACCAGCATGGTCGAATTGGTGCTCGCGGCATAAACAGTCGTACTGCTTGATCCGCTCACGGTAGCGGTAACCACGTTCTGACTGTATTGCGTTGGCAAGTTCGTATTGCAATTGGGGGAACTGCATGCCGCACCGATGGACGCGGTGCCGGGCGCAACCGCGGTAATCGTCCCCGGATTGTTGCCCGATCCGGTGGCGGCGATGGTGGCGACGGCGGTCGAGGAAGATCCCCATGTCAACGTTGGCGTGATGTATGTGCCGGTTGAGTCGTAAACGTCGGCGGTCAACGCCTGTGTCCCTGGCGCGTTCAGGGTGAAAGACGTATTGGAGCTGCTGGCGTCATGCACAACGATTTCTACGGCAGGACAAGTCAGATACGGAAGTCCGACACTGTTTACGCCAGAAACGCTGGCGAAGACCGTGGTCGCGCCCGGACTCTCTGCCGTCATGACACCGCTGGTGATCGCGGTGACCACATTGGCTGTGCCGCTGCACGTAGCGGTGCCATTGCTCAGCGTGGCCGTCGTCGGTGGGGTGGTGGCGCCGTAGCCCGACGATGTGACCGTGAGTTGCGTTCCGCTGGCGATGGTATTGTGTCCCGTCAGCGCGACCGTCGCAGTCGCATTAGTAACGCCGTTGAAGTCCGAGAGATTGCAGGTTTGTCCGGCGGAGCCAGTGATGGTCCCCCCGGAACTGTAGGTGGGGGTGTTGGTAGCTGAGGAAAAAGTCGGGACTATGCCGGACGAGGTGGCAGCAACGGAGTTGTCGTTCGAGCCAAACGTGAACGGCCCTACCGTGGAAGTGATGTTGCAGGGCGCTGCCGGCGAGCAACCGGGCGCAGAGGTGCTGAAGGCTTGTCCGGCTATGTTGATCGCCTGCCCCATGCTGGTGCATGAATTGCCCAGGCTAACGTTGACCTGGTCGACCGTCTCGTGCACGTACACTGTTGCCGTGGCCGTAATGCTGGTGTTGGCGGTGGCTGTCGCCGTGATCGTCGCCTGGCCTACGCCGCCCGGTCCCAGCGTGGCATTGCAGTTGATGATGTTCACGTCCCAGGCACCGCCGCAGATCAGACCTCCGCTAGAGACGGTTGCGATGCTAGGGTTGTTGCTGGAGAAGGTTATGTCGGCGGCGACGGCGACGCCGGAGGAGTTTTCGGCGGTTACGGACAGGGTGCCGACGCCCCCCTCGTTGAGCGAAAAGCTTGTCGGGCTTAGAACGAGCTGCGAAACAGTGTTATTGACACCACTACCGCCGCCGCATCCCGGCCAAATCATGAGAGGCGCTATGGCTATGAGTGCAGCCAGAACAGAAACCCGCGAAACCCGCTCCATTCAACCTCCCCGCCGGTAAAGGAGGCCGGCGGACGTCCCACTATTATTTCAGAAGGAATGATTCAGTGTAGAAGCTGACGAAGGATTTCGGCAACCGCTTGGTAACGCCGGTGGTGTACCTTCATCGGCTTCCCACAATTTCAAACTGGGACACCACCGAAACACCAGCATTGCTAGAAAGGAACATTTTGCAGCTGCAGATTGAGAAGCTGGTTTATGGAGGAGACGGCATGGCGCGCTTGCCGGCCGACGAGCGCGGCACGGGAAAAGCCGTCTTTGTGCCGTTCGTCATTCCGGGTGAGCAGGTTGAAGCCGCTGTGCGGGCGGGCCGTAGCGGATATGCCCGGGCCAGTGTGGACCGTGTGATAACGCCGTCGCCGGAGCGGGTCGCACCGGGATGCCCGTATTTCGGGAGTTGCGGTGGCTGCCACTATCAGCACATCGAGTATTCGGCGCAACTGCGCTACAAAACAGCGATCCTGCGCGAGACGATTCGGCGCACGGCAAAGTTCGAGTTGCAGCAAGAGGTCATGGTGCACTCTGCGGAGCCGTGGAGCTACCGCAATCGCACTCGAATGCACGTGCGTCATCAGCCCCAGTTTGCCCTCGGCTACTATCGGCACAACTCGCACAGCCTGCTGCCGGTGGAAACCTGTCCCATCAGCTCGCCGCTCATCAACCAGGCGATCGCAGCCGTCGGGACGCTGGGCAGTCAGGGCCTTGCTCCGCAGCCACTGCACGGCGTGCAGTTCTTTGTAAATGATTCGGACACCAAGCTGCTGATGGAAAGTTACGTACACCCCGGCAGCAGCGCGAAGGAATTGCAGCCATTTGCCGCCGAGCTGCACAACTCGTTACCAGAGCTCGCCGGAATGGTGGTATTTGCCGCCGCGCCAGCGGAAGATGAAACGCGCCAGCGCGCTCCGCTCACGTCAACGCATACGGAGAAGTCGCAGGCCATTGGCGAGGATTTTCTCTCTTACCACGCTGTGGGAGCAGATTATCGCGTGAGCGGCGGCTCGTTTTTTCAGACGAACCGATTCCTCATCGATAAACTCGTCCAGGTCGTCGTGGGAAATCGCACCGGACGCGCCGCGCTCGAGCTCTATGCCGGCGCCGGGCTGTTCACAAGGCACCTGGCGCGCAACTTTGATCATGTGCTCGCAGTTGAGTCTTCTCCGTATTCTTTTGCCGATCTCCGGCACAACGTTCCCGCCAATGTGAAGTGCATCCGCACCACGACGGAATTGTTCCTGTCCGAGCGCGCAGAAAAGCTTGCTCCCGAGCTTGTGGTGCTCGATCCGCCGCGGGCCGGACTGGGCGAGAAGGCGACCCTGGCGTTGTGCCGTATGTCCGCCTCGCATGTGACCTACGTCTCATGTGATCCGGCAACCCTCTCGCGCGACCTCGGTGTGCTGCTAAAATCGGGCTATCGGATCGAGCAGGCGCACCTGTTAGACCTGTTTCCGCAGACGTATCACATGGAAACTGTTCTGCACTTAAGCCGCTAGCTCGATGACCCTCGTCGACAACCAGGTTCAAGCACGCCGCGATTTCCGTGTGGCGTCGTGGAGGAGGCAACTATGTACGCGATCGCCATCATTCGTTACCGGAAGCCGCTGGAAGAGGTTCTCAAGCATGTGGATGCGCACCGCGCGTATCTGCAGGGCCTGAAGCAGGAGGGACTTCTGCTTGCATCGGGCCCGCTGGTACCGCGCCACGGCGGCGCGTTGCTGCTGCGAATCCCCGACAACGAAGCGCAGGCGACGCTGGACAGTATTCGCGAGAACGACCCGTACACGCGCTTCGGTCTCGCGCAATACGAAATGTGGCCCTGGGCCCCTGCTTTCGGCGCAGAGGACCTGGACCGCTTGTAAACAGCCCCACGGCAGATAGTGGCAGCGGGCGCTTGAACGATTGGCGATACTGGTGTACGCGGCATTGCAAGGACACGGCTTCAGCCGGGCCGCAAAATCGACCGGAGATTGAGGCTTGGTAGAGCGGCGCTTCAGCGCCGCGTCCTTTGGCGGCGATTTTTCCGCGTCCTGAAGGCGTGCCCCTTCAAGGCAGGCCCAACACCGAATTGCCGTCGCTCTAAAGCAAACCGGCCACGCTGCGCGCGATCGGGCCCCGGCGAGCGGTGTGTCGACAACTCTGATCTCCGCTAGGAGCGCAGCCGTCGCTGCGCCCATGGCGCAGCCCATGCGCGCCGCGCCCACGTTCTCTGCCTCCAGACTATACTGCGGCGGACAAGAACCGATCTTTTTGGCTGCGCTCGCCTTGGCCACGGGAGTTGTTGCTGCTGACCATCTATGGCGCTCGCCCTTCATTTGGCTGGCCGGTTTCCTGATCGCTGCTCTGGGCGCGGCTGTATCGAATCGCCGATCTCCGCAGCTTGCATTTGCTCTATCGCTGCTCGTGGTGTTTCCACTCGGCGGCTTCTATCTGCAGGCACGCGACGCCGCGCAGCCGACCGTCACCGAAAATCTGCAGCCCTTTGCGTCGCACGATTCGCCCATTGAAGTCACCGGCTATGTGATTCGGGAAGGCCTGATACGCGACAGCCCGTACGGCGGCAAACAGGAATCCGTCGATCTCGAAGCCGAACAGCTTCAGGTGGACGAGCATCACTGCTCGACCCCGGTCGGAATTCGACTCACGATCTACTCCAAACGGAGCGAGGAAGACGATGCTCGCGAAGGTGGAGCTGAGTCGCACCTGCCCGTGTATACATACGGCGAGCGGCTGCGCCTGACGGCCAAGCTCAGGCTTCCCCGAAACTACCGCAATCCTGGCGCCATGGATCTGGCAGGCTATCTCAACTCACAGGGCATTCGGCTGACGGGGTCGGCGCGCGCCACCGACGTTGCAGTGCTTCCCGGATTCACGGGCAGCCGCATCGGCCTGTGGCGAAACGCCTCGCGACGAAGCGCGCTGACGCACATCATGCAACTCTGGCCGGGCGAACGCGGGGCGTTAATGCAGGCCGCACTCATCGGCGGCCGTGCCTTCTTTGGGCGCGAAATCAAGAGCAATTTCCAGCGCACCGGGACCTATCACATCCTGGTGGTTTCCGGCATCAATGTCGGCATTCTCGCGTTCGCCGCGTTCTGGTTGCTGCGCAAATTGGCATTGGGCGAGACCGGAGCGACGTTGCTCACGATTCTACTGTCGTGGGGATACGCTTTCGTCGCCGACCTTGGCTCGCCTATTGTGCGCGCGACCATTACGCTCACCATCTACCTTGTCACCCGCCTGCTGTTTCGCGATCGAGCGGGGCTCAACGCTCTGGGGATTGCCGCGCTCGGCATACTGCTGGCAAATCCCAGAACGCTGTTCGAGGCCAGCTTTCAGCTTACGTTTATGTCGGTAATTGCCGTCGCCGGCATAGCCGTTCCCATCCTTCGGCGCACGCTTTATCCGCTGCAGCGCGGGCTGCAGCAACTGGATTCGCCGGAGTACGAGCTTTCACTGCCAACACGTGTCACCGAATTCCGCGTGGAGACGCGCCTTTTGCGCAGGGCTTTGGAGGGGATTGTCGGCCGCCGGGCAGCGCAATTCGTGATTGTCGGCGGTATTGGCCTGGCGCTTCGGGTTTCACAACTGCTGTTCGTCTCTACCATCATCCAGCTTGCGCTTGCCCTGCCGATGGCCTGGTACTTCCATCGCGCGACCACGATGGCTCTGCCGGCCAATGCATTGATGATCCCCATTGCCTCGGTCCTGTTGCCAAGCGCAGTACTTGCCGTAGGGCTGTCGTATGTCTCCCATTGGCTCGCCGCAATGCCCGCGGCCATCGCCGGATCTTCTCTTGACCTGCTCACCGGCACGGTCCGCCTGATCGGCCATTGGCGAATCTCGGAGGTGCGCGTGCCTACGCCAACCTTCGCAATGTCGCTCGCGGCCGCGATGGCCGTCGCGATTGCCTTAGTTCTCGCGCGCCGAAAGTTCCTGGCTGCGCTTGCAGTCGCAGGGCTGCTGCTGTCGGCGGCTGCGATCGTCCTGTTTCCACCCAAGCCGCAGTGGCATCCGGGAGTGCTAGAGATCACTGCCATCGACGTCGGACAGGGGGATTCGCTGCTGCTGATCACGCCTGAGGGCAAGACGGTGCTGATCGACAGCGGTGGAATGCCGGGTAATGTGCGCTCTGACTTCGACGTCGGCGAGGAGGTGGTGTCGGCGTATCTCTGGTCGCGCGGTTTTCGCCGGCTGGATGTGGTTGCCATCTCGCACGCCCACAGCGACCACATCGGCGGGATGCCGAGTCTGATTGCCAACTTCCAGCCGCGTGAGATGTGGTATGGGACCGACTCGCCGGCTCCAGAGTTCGTGAAGGTGAAGGAAACAGCGGCACAGTTTCACGTCGAACAACTTCGCCGTTCAACGGGCGAATCCTTCGACTTCGGCGGCGTCCATTTCCGGGTGCTGAACCCTCAGCCGGGTTGGCCGGCGCAAAATCCGGCCCAGGACGACGAATCGCTGGTCCTGCACGCCAGCTACGGCGCGACATCAGCTTTGCTGGTGGGCGACGCGCACAAGCGAATCGAACAGTTCCTGCTTGCCGAATCGCCGCAAGCCGACCTGCTCAAGGTGGGCCATCATGGCAGCGCCACTTCCAGCACGCCCGAGTTTCTGCAGGCCGTGAACCCGCGGTTCGCCGTCGTGTCGGTTGGCTTCTATAACTCGTTTCGGCATCCCCGGCCGGAGGTGATGCAGCGCTACGCCGCCGCACAGATCACCACCTATCGAACCGACCTGGCGGGAGCCGTGACGTTCTATCTGGACGGCACGCGAGTAACGGCTACGCTGGTTCCTCGCTGATAGCTTCGTCCTCGTCGGTTGTCGGATTATTGCGGTACTCTTCGATGGTTTCCAGCGCCTCGTCTGCCTGCTCGGGGCGAACCAGAATTACTACCCCACCGACGCCCGGCAGGATGTCCTGCGGCGCTTCGCGGTTCTGGATCATGGCCTCGATGCCGGCCGATTGCAGCAGACCGCGCACCACCATGGCTTCCGATTCTTCATCCGTATCGAATACCTTTACCAGCTCGTCGTGCCCTTCTGCTGTCTCTGCCATCACGCCTCCAGCGCCTTCGATGCATGAAGCTACTCGATCACGCTCTTGCAAATATAGCGGGCTGAAATCCCGCTGTTTCGGTGTATGATGCGTCAACGTCGCCGGCTCACGATCGCGGTGTCCTGGCCCGTACGCAACGGGACCGTGACGGCGCACATCAAATTGTAACGAAAGTGCGGCTGCGATCAGCGGCTATTTCCTGAGGCGAATTCATGGGGCTATCGGAACACAAAAAGCAAGTTCCCCCGCAAACCGCGGTTGGCGACCAGCAGGAACAGGAAGAGGAAAGGCGCAAACTGCGCCGCCTGCAGATCATGATGAACATGGTGATGTCGGTCATCGGCCAGGATCCGGAGATGACGATCGAAGAGGCTTCGGAACTTGCCGCCAACGCCAAGCGCGCGGCGCTCGCGCTCTTCCCTGACAAGGAGTTCGCCTACGACATTCTCTACAAGCCGCGGCTGCAGCGGCTGATCACCGAGCGATTCCGGCTGCAATAAGCAATTCTATTTCGCGATACTGCTCAGATATATCGTCAGCGTCCCCCAGAAAAGCCGGGCGCGCATCTGGATAGGCAGATGGCGCTCGTCATCGGTGTACCAGATCCAGATGCGTCCGCGATTTTTCAACAGCGTGCCGGAGTCGCCCTCCGGGCCGACGCGCAACGTCTGGAAAGTTCCGGCGGGCGTCTTGACCTGTTCTTTTCCCTCGACGTGCGCCCGCACGGTCACGGTTTTTCCGCCGTCGTTCAGCGCAAAGGTGTAGGTCGAGCCAACTTGCAAGGGCAAGCTGGCGACGTAAAAAATTCCGGAAACCACATCGGTGACGCAGCCGGGAATGTCGTTCTCGATGCGCTTCTGCTGATTGTCTTTGAGACTGCGCTCTTCCAGCACGGCCTTACCGCGGCTGTAGTCATACGTGATGACCGTCTCGCGGCGGTGCGAGCCCTCCTCGGAATGCTTCGTCAACTTGGAGGAGCACAGGCTCTGCGCGTCGAAGTATGAGTTGAAGCGGTCCTGAACGCGATACAGCAAAGAAACCACACCGCTGGAATCGGCGGTAGCTGTGAGGTGATTCTGGGAGCTGGACTTCTCTATGCGCAGCGTGGCTACTCCCGCCGGCAAGAAGCGCCAGTCACCTTCGTAATTCAGCGTTTCTCCGTAAGGAAACTGAAAGCCCGACCGCAACGGCTGAATGTGCGAGGCTGCGCCAACTTTAGCTGCGGATTGCGCTTGAGCAGACGTTGCCTGAGCACAAAGAGGAACCGGTGGGTTGCTCAGGTTGAGCAGTCCACAAATTAACCAGACCGTGATTACGGCGGAATAGCGCGCGCTAGCGGTCGTCACCTTCACCCGGGCAGCCAGAGAATTTTCGCAATCAGGACCGCCAGCATGGCAGCGGCGCCCAGCAGGGAATTGTACTCGCGATGGCGGAAGTATAACTCACGCGAGAAGCCGGCCGTCACTCCCGCGAACCACCAAGTCCGCGGCAGCATGCTTGGTACTCGATGGGCATAGTCGTGGTATTCGGGGAAGCGGCTGCGCAGGTAGCTCTCTTCGCCGCGAATGACAGGCATGTACACCAGCAGAAAAAAGAAAACCAGCACTACTGCTACCCAGATGTCGCGTGCCGCGATTGCGAAGCCAACACCAATAATCGTCGAACCCAGGTACAGCGGATTTCGCACGTAGGCGTAAGGGCCGGTTCGCGTCAGTTCGCGATTTTTCTTGACCTGTCCCGCCGCCAAAGCGCGAATCACAATCCCAAGTGCCGCGACGACTGCGCCGGCGCCGATGCTCGCCCAAGTGGGCCTGGCGCGCCAGATATAAAAAGCCGCGAACAAGAATCCCAAAGGAACACGCACGCGACGCGCAACCCGGCCCCATGTCCACTCGGGCTTCGCCTTCGTAGACTCGTCTTGCGTCGATGGCGGCGCGTTGACCTTCAGCGTCATCGCTTGCTGCGCTCCTGCATTTGCGAAAGCATCTCGCTGGTGGAGTGCTCCTTGGGGTCGCCTACGATTTCCACTCGCCCGCCGTACGCCCGCACTTCATCGCGCTCAGGGACACTTTCCGGCGTGTAGTCGGTACCCTTGGCTTGAACGTCGGGACGCAGCTCGCCGATAAGCGCGCGCACCTCCGGCTCCTCAAAGACGACCACGGCATCGACATCAGATAGCGCGGCGAGAATTTCCGCTCGTTCCTCTGCGGGCATCAGCGGCCGGCCCTCACCCTTGATCTGTCGCACGCTGGCATCGGAATTTATGGCGACGATGAGCTTGCCGCCGAGCGCCTTGGCTCCGCGCAAATAGCGAATGTGCCCGACGTGCAGCAGATCGAAACAGCCGTTCGCCAGCACGATCTGCTGCCCGGCCGACCGCCAATCCGCAACCTGCCGCCGCAAGCTCTCACGCGACAAAATTTTCTGCAAATCCTGCGTCACATCGAAACCGTCGCCGAGTAGTTTTCGATCGCGTTCAGCAATTCTGTTTTGGAAACGGTGGCCGTACCACGCTTCATCACTACGATCCCGCCGGCAAAATTCGCCAGCCGCGCTGCCGAAGCGGTATCGGCTCCGGCGGCCAGCGCGGCGGTAAAGGTCGCGATGACCGTGTCGCCTGCGCCGGTAACGTCCACCACTTGATCCGAGCCATAGATTGGAATCGCCAGCGGCTCTGCATTCTTCTCGAAGGCCACCATACCGTCGCGCCCGCGCGTGATGACGAGCGACTCCAACGCCATCTCGTTCATCAGCCGTTCTCCCGCGGCAAACAGCTTGTGATCGTCATGGCCGATCTTCATCCTCAGCGCCTCTTCCACCTCCGGCTCATTCGGTGTGGCTGCCGTCGCTCCTTCGTACTCCAGAATGCGATAACGCGAATCGACCGTAATGGGTTTGTTAGCGAGGCGTCCGTTCGACCGCACGAAGGTCAGCAGCCGCGGCGTGGCTGCACCGTACCCGTAATCGGAAACCAGCAGGGCGTCGGACGCAGTAGCATAATCGCGCGCCGCATTCACCAGCGCGAGCAGCGCGGGGTGCATTTCGCCCAGAGGCTCCGGCTCACGGTCCACGCGCACCACCTGCTGCCGGCTGGTGTGCGACATGCCTGCGAGAATGCGCGTCTTGGTGGTGGTGGTGTAGCCCTTCACGCGCTGAATGCCACTGAGCGAAATCTTCTTCCCGCGCAAACAATCCAGAAGCAGGCTGCCGGCCTCGTCATCTCCTACGACGCCGACCGGCAGAACATTGACGCCCAGCGCTGCCAGATTCATCACCGCATTGGCGCCGCCGCCGGGCACGACCGTGCGCTCGCGGTGCTTGAGGATCAGCACTGGCGCTTCGCGCGACACCCGCGCGATCTCGCCAAAAACAAATTCATCGGCCACCAGATCGGCCAAAACGGTAACGGAAAGTTCCGAGAACGCGCCGACTATCTTCTGCCAGCGTTGCGTCTCCTTTATTTGTTTGTTCATGAACTCACGTAAACGCCGGGCTCATACAGGAGCGAACGGACACATGCCAATCGATTCTCTCATTCGGGCCGGCGACTTTCCGGCCGCAGCTGCGCCAAGAGCGTCCTCATCGCAGCCTCCGCGTTCTCCAACTGCACTTTGATACCAATCACCTGCAATGGTGCGAGAGCCGTGACACGGGATTGTAAATTGATCGCATCCTTTTCGGTGGTCACGAATGCGGCCGCCCGGTGCCGGTTCCGCAACTCCAGTAACCGGCGCACGTCGTCGTCAGTGTAGACGTGATGATCGCGAAAGCTCCGCGTGCCCGCCAAGGTGACTCCCGCCGCACGCAATTGTGCAAAGAAATTCTCCGGCCGGGCGATACCGCAGAACGCAAAACATGGGCCGTGCAGTTCGGCAGGAACGACGACCTCGCGCCGCACTCTCCACACCAGATAAGGCGCGAGGAAAAGTCCTTCGCACGATGCATCGTTGGTGAGTACCACCGCCTGCGCGCGCGCCAGCGCCGATAGCGGCTCGCGCAACCTTCCAACGGGCAGCAAGGAATCGCGGGCATCGTCGGGGCTGATCATTACGATGTTGAAGTCGCGCGCCAGTCGCCGGTGCTGAAAGCCGTCGTCGAGTAAGTGAAGCTGCGGTCCGAACTGCTGCTCGGCGAATTGCCCGGCGGCGAAGCGGTCTTCGCCAACAATGACCGGCACGCCTAACTTGCGTGCGATCAGCAGTGGTTCGTCGCCGAACTGGCGGGGAGAGCCCGAAACATCGACCAGAGTGACGCCTTTCGTTGCCCGCCCGTAGCCGCGCGAGAGCACGTCGAAATTCACGCCGTGCTGTTTCAGCAATTCGCCGAGCGTGATCAGGAATGGCGTCTTACCGGAGCCACCGACGGTAAGGTTTCCGATGCTCACGACCGGGCCGCGGAGTTTGTGAGTCTTGAGAACGCCGCGGTTGTAGAGATCGTTCCGGATCCTGACCGCAACTCCGTAAAGCGCGCTCAGCGCCTTCACCGCTGCTCCGTCAAAGAGACCGCGGCGGCCGGAGTCTGGGTCGCAATCAGGCTGAGCAGGGCGCCGGCGGTCCTCTCGGTTGCGCCCTGCTGCGAGCGCATGATGTCCAACGCGCGCTGGCCGAGAGCGGCGCGCTCGTCGTCGCATTCGAGAAGATGCAGCACGGTCGGGATTAGTGACTCGGGAGTGACTACGCCCAACGCATCGGCGCGGCGGAATATCTCAATGATGTCCCGAAAATTTTCTGTGGACGGGCCGACCAGAATAGTTTTGCCGAACTGAGCAGCCTCCAGAACATTGTGGCCACCGCGCGGCACCAGGCTGCCGCCGATGAAGGCGAGGTCGGCAAACTCATAAAGACCGGCCAGCTCGCCAATGGTGTCGAGCAGGAAAACGCTTCCGGCGATCGGTGCTACGCCGTCCCATCGCGATCGACGCTGGTAAAGGATACCAGAAGATTCGAGCAAATTCGCAAACGCATCGAAGCGCTCGGGATGGCGGGGCGCGAGTAAGAGCAAGGCGGAAGGATAGCGCGCGATTACAGCGTGAAAGGCGTCAACCAGCATCGATTCTTCGCCGTCGAGGGTGCTTCCGGCCACGATTACCGGGCCCAGTTTCTCGCGCTGCATCGCGGCCGACACTTGCGACGCAATGGCGGCCCTCGCGGGCGGCTTGACCTCAAATTTCAGGTTTCCGCCGACATTCACGCGCTCAGCCCGAGCTCCGATCTGAATAAGCCGGCGCGCGTCTTCGTCGCTCTGCGCAAGAAATAGATCGACGTCTTGCAGAATGCGCCGGAAGAGCATGCCAAAGCGAAGATAACCGGGTAGCGAGCGGTCTGATATGCGAGCGTTCACCACCGCAACCGATGCTCCCGATTGCCGCGCACAATGCAGCAGATTGGGCCAGAACTCGCTTTCGGCCAGCACTAGCAGCCGGGGACGCAGTGCTCGGAAGTAGGCGCGAACTGCGAACGGGAGATCGAGCGGCAAGTAGAAAACATTATCTTCGCCGAAGCGCTGCCGCGCCAGCTCTTGACCGGTGTCGGTGGTCGTGGAGACGACGATTTTCCAGCCGGGAAGTTGCCGCCTGAGCTCCGCGACCAAACCAGAAACCGCCAGCACCTCACCCACCGAGACGGCATGGATCCAGATCGTCTCCTCGCAGGACTCGCGCAAAAGCCTTTGTGGCACTCGGCCCAGCCGCTCGCTCCATCCCCGGCGGTACTTGCGGTGGCGCAGCATCTGCAGCAGCCACCATGGCGTGCTGAGGATGAGCGCGACGAAGAAAAGCAAGCTGTACAGCGAGTACACGCTGCGATTGTAAAGCTTTCCGTCAGGCGTTGATCGCCATGCCAAAGACGGCGTTCGCCGCATCCAGCATCGCCTCCGACAATGTGGGATGCGCGTGAATGATGTTTGCCAGCTCTTCCGCCGTGCATTCCATTTCCAGCGCCACGACAGCCTCGGCGATCAACTCGGTCGCGTTCGGCCCGATGATGTGCACGCCCAGGATTTCTCCATACTTTGCGTCGGTTACGATTTTGATGAATCCCTCGTGCTGTCCGACGATGCTGGCGCGCGAGTTGGCGGTGAACGGGAACTTGCCGATCTTTACTTCGTAGCCCTGCTCTTTGGCCTTGGCTTCGCTCAGGCCGACGCTGCCGATTTCGGGATGGCAATAGGTCGCGTTGGGGATGCGCAGCGGATCGATCTTCTTGGCCGGCTTACCGGCGATATGGGTGACAGCGACGATGCCCTCCATCGCTCCGGAGTGCGCGAGCTGCGGATATCCGGCAACGATGTCGCCGATGGCGTAGATGCCGGGCTCGGCGGTGCGCATGTATCCGTCAACTTCGACGAAGCCGCGCTCGACTTTGATCTTGGTTTTCTCGATGCCAACATTCTCCGTACGCGGCGCGCGGCCGACGGCGACCAGCACCTTCTCGGCCTCAATCGTCTGCTGCTTGCCATCGACGGTGAAGACGACCGCGACTCCGTCTTTGGTCTTGTCAATCTTCTCGACCTTGGCGTTGACGAAGCCGTTGATGCCGCGCTTGCGATAGACGCGCATCAGTTCTTTGGAAATCTCCTCATCTTCGACGGGAACGTAGCGTGGGAGCATTTCCAGGATTGTCACGTCCGTACCGAATGACTTGTAGATGCTGGCGAACTCCACCCCCACCGCGCCCGAGCCGATCACGATCAGCGATTTAGGAATGTTGTTCAGGCTCAGCACTTCAATGTTGGTGAGGATGCGGTCGTCGGGCTGAAGTCCCGGCAGCATGCGCGCTACGGAGCCGCTGGAGAGGATGACGTTCTTCGCTTTAATCGTCTTCTGCTCGCTGCCTTCGAGTGCGACCGTGTGGATGCCATCTTTCGCGGGACCGGTCAGCTTACCGTAGCCGCGTATGACGTCCACTTTGTTCTTGCGCGCCAGGAAATTCAGACCTTTGGTGTGCTTGTCGACAATGCCCTGCTTGCGCTTCTGGATTGCGCCCCAATTCAGCGAAACGCCGGCGGTGTTCTCCAGACCAAGCTCCGCGCCCTCCTTTACGTGGTCGTACACTTCGGCGTTAAACAGAAGCGCCTTGGTGGGAATGCAGCCGACATGCAAGCAGGTTCCGCCCAGCTTCTCGTCTTTCTCGATCATGGCGGTTTTCAGTCCCAACTGTCCGGCGCGAAAGGCGGCAGTGTATCCGGCAGGTCCGCTGCCGATGATAGCGACGTCATAAATTGTTTCTGGCAAGTGCGTGCTCCATTCTTATAGGAAATCTGCAGACGTGACTCGATCCCCTCGCGCTAGCGCTGCGCGACAGAAACATCCCGTCTGAATGGAATAATGGCGACAATCAAATAGATGATTGTAAATCAGGAAAGAAGCAGGGTCCGGACGCCAAGCGGCAGGCGGTTGTAGTTATTCTCGTTACGCTTGACGTAAAGCATAAAGAGGCGCTACATTTAAGAGTGATCACGGGCTACCGCGATGCGAAGACTACGAGTTTTGCTGCCGGAAAACGCGTTAAGGCATTCTCTGGAATCGAGCGGGCTGCGCGTCTGAAGCTCGACCGTTTGGAAGCCGCCACCGCTCTCAACGACCTTGCCGTCTTGCCCGGCAACCATTTCGAGAAATTGAGGGGCGACCGAAAGGGCCAATACAGTATCCGCATTAACGACCAATGGCGAATCTGCTTCGAGTGGGCCGAAGGTGCGCCCGGTCCCTCGCAGGTCGAGATTGTGGATTACCACTAGGAGTTACCAATGGCAGTGATGGCAATTCATCCCGGTGAGCACTTGGCGGAAGAGCTTCGCGAATTGCGCATGAGCGCCGCGGAACTGGCTCGTCAGCTGAAGGTGCCCACCAACCGCATCACCGAAATCCTTAATGGACAGCGTGCCATCACCGGCGATACGGCACTGCGCCTTGCTCACTTCTTCGGCACTACTGCGGAATTCTGGTTGAATCTGCAGAGTCTCCACGATATTCGCATTGCCGAACGAAAATCCGGTAAGTCGATCAGGGCGCTGCCGACCCTCAAGCACCTGGAAGCTGTCCACACCTAGCTGCGCCGAGAGTGGAAATTTCAGTGCTATGCTGGGCGTAGTCTCCCCATGAAGCGCGTTGTCGAAGAAGCTCCCGCTATAACCGGTGCTGCCGTGCCATCGCGCCGCGTTGGCATCCGCTTCGTCGGCAATGCGCTGTTCGTTTTGTTTGTCCTTATCGCCGCTGTCGCCGGAGCGGTATGCGGGCTGGCGTTTGTCTATTCCACCGACCTTCCGCAGGTCACCGAGCTGGAGCACTACCGGCCCAGCACGATTACCCAGCTCTACGATGATCAGAACCGGGCGGTGGGGCAGTTTTCGCTGCAGCGGCGCGTGATCGACAGCTACGGCGACTTTCCCAAGGTGCTGCGCGACGCGCTGATCTCGACCGAGGACAAGGAGTTCGAGAATCACTTCGGCGTGGACGTGTGGCGCGTCTTCGGCGCGGCGTGGCATGACGTGGTGTTGGAGAGCCGCGCGCAGGGCGCTTCGACGCTCACCATGCAGCTGGCGCGCAACCTGTTTCTTTCGCCGGACCGCAACTTCCGCCGCAAGATGCAAGAGGTGATGCTCTCGATCCAGATCGAGCGCCGATTCACCAAGCCACAGATTTTCACGCTGTACGCCAATCAGATCTATCTCGGTCACGGCGTTTACGGTTTCGAGGCCGGCGCGAATTATTATTTCAGCAAGAAGGCCAAAGAGCTGACGCTGGACGAGGCTGCGGTCCTCGCCGGTCTGCCGAAAGCGCCGAACTATTATTCGCCCATCAACAATCCCGAGCGTGCCATCCGCCGCCGCAATCTGGTGATCAACAACATGCTCGAGGACGGCAAGATCACCGCCGCCGAAGCAGAGCGGGCCAAGAGCGCGCCGCTGGTGCTGAAGCTGCAGGCGGAGCCAAACGATATCGCCCCATATTTTGTTGAAGAGATCCGGCAATACCTGGAGAAGAAGTACGGCGCGGAGGAGGTACATGAGGCGGGGCTGCGAGTCTATACGGGCCTGAATCTCGAGATGCAGCATGCCGCGCAGCAGTCTTTGCGCGACGGGCTGGCGGCTTACGAACGCCGTCATGGGTGGAAGGGAAATCTGCTGAACATGGTTGCCAATGGCGACTCACTGGCGACCTACCACAACGTCGATTGGGATGGCGCAATCGAGCCCGGGAGCTATGTTCATGCGCTGGTGACGGTAGTCGAGCCGATGGCCGCGACAGTAAAGTTCGGCAACTATGAAGCGCGGCTGGGGCCGGAAGAGATCAAGTGGACGCACCATAAGTCGCCTCAAGAATTTTTGTCGGTCGGCGACATCGTGTACGTCAAGGTTGACGATCTGAACGGCGCCGCCAGTCGCGTGTCTCTGGAGCAGGAATCAGGCGTCGAGGGCGCGCTGATGGCGTTGGACAATTCGACGGGTGATGTGAAGGCGATGGTCGGCGGCCGCGACTTCGAGCAGTCGAAGTTCAATCGCGCGACGCAGGCGCTGCGGCAGGTTGGCTCATCGTTCAAGCCGTACATCTACACCGCGGCCATCGATGAGGGGCTCACCCCAGACGACACCGTGCTGGATGCGCCCATCACTTTCAACACCCCGTCAGGCCCATACACGCCACACAATTACGACGGCAAGTTCGAAGGCGTCATCACCTTCCGCCACGCGCTGGCGGAGTCGCGGAACGTCCCGGCCCTGAAGGTGACGGAGCGGGTCGGCGGGATCAAGACGGTCATCGAGTACGCGCGCAGGTTCGGCATCACCTCGCCCCTGCTACCATATTTGCCGGTGGCGCTGGGCGCGGCCGATATCACGCTGGCCGAGCAGACCGCGGCCTTCACCACGTTTCCCAACGACGGCGTGCGCGTGGTGCCGCGTTACATCCGCAAAGTCACCGACTACGATGGCCGCGTGCTGGAAGAAAACTATCCCGAGGTGCGGGACGTTATCAGCGCGCGGACGGCGCGCATTATGACCAGCATGCTGCGCGAGGTGATACTGCACGGCACGGGTTATCAAGCCCGGGCGCTGAACCATCCGCTGGGCGGCAAGACCGGAACCACCAACGACTTTACCGATGCCTGGTTCGTCGGCTTCTCGCCGTCGCTGACCTGCGGCGTCTGGGTCGGCTACGACGAGAAGATAACGCTGGGCGACAAAGAGACGGGCGCGCGGGCTGCTCTGCCGATCTGGATCGATTTCATGCGGGTGGCGCTGGAGGGACGCGAGTCGGAAGACTTTGCCGCGCCACCTCCGGAGGTACACAGTGCAGTCGCGGAAAAGCTGACGACGCCGGACGCTGGCGATAGCGAGGCGCACTGATGCGACTGTTTCGTTATTTGCTGCGGGCGCTGATGCTGTTTGTGGTGTTCGTAGCGTCGGCGCTGATTGCGATGCGCTTCGCCATTCACGGCCGGCAGACCACAATTCCCAAACTCGTGGGACTCAGCCAATCGCAGGCCCAGCGCCAGCTGGCGGACAACGGACTTGTGCTTGACGTGGGAGATCGTTATTTCAGCTCGGATGTGCCGCCGGGACGCGTGATGTCACAGGTGCCGGCGCCGGGAATGAAAGTGCGGCGCGGCTGGCACGTGCGCGTGGCCGAGAGCATGGGGCCGCAGCGCGTCGTCATTCCTAACCTGATCGGCAGCAGCGAACGTGCGGCGGAGATCAACATTCGCCGTCGCGGCCTGGAGCTGGGAAGCATGGCGACGGCCGTCATTCCCGGGGCGCCGGGCGATGAAGTTGTGGCGCAGAGCCCACTGGCGAATGCGGTGAACGTTTCGGAACCGAAGGTTGGCGTGCTGATTGCGGCGGCCGAGGACCGGCCGTCGTTCGTCATGCCTGACCTGATTGGCCGCAGCGAAGATGACGCGGTGAATGCGATCGTGAATGCCGGATTGCGCGTGAGCCGAATTACCAGCCAGGCCGCGACGGCATCGCAGAGGAATGCTTCCCAGGCCGCGCCACCGCGAAGCAGGGTGATTGTCAGCACCCAGCCTGCGGCGGGGCAGAGGGTTTATGAGGGACAGGGCATTGGGCTGCAGGTGACGCAGTGAGCTTCGAGCTTCGAGCCGCGAGCTTCGAGCCGCGAGCTTCGAGCCGCGAGCTTCGAGCCGCGAGCTTCGAGCCGCGAGCTTCGTGCCTTTCCCTGCCCTCAGGGAAACTTTGAATGAGTCGCTGGGATCCCTCAGGGGTAAAGAGGGTGTGCGAGAACTCTGTCGTCCGCTTCGCTCCGTCCTGGGCTAGAGCGTTTCCCGAATTGCTGTAACCCGAGGTCGGGTAGAGCGGCGCTTCAGCGCCGCGTCGATGGGGCTCTCTTCGTCAGGCTTTCCGCCCACTGCAGCGCAGTGGGCGGAAAGCCCAGACTTCGGGGTGCGGCTTGGACGCGGACCTGAAGGTCCGCTCTACCTGGATACACCAAATCTGGAACCGCTCTAACTGCAATTCCACCCTTCCTCCACCCCAATTCGCGCAAAAGAGGCGCGAATTGGGGGCCGGCTCCGGGGTTCGATTTGCGTGTGTCGCACTCCACCGCGGAGGAAGAAAGTTGGTTCTCACACACGCTCTAAAGCCCGTGCTCATTTTGTTTCACTTGCGGCACGGCTAAAGAAGCCGTGCCCTTTCAAAGGTAGGCTTAATCAGAGCCTCCTTAGAAATTCGGCCCGGCGACGAATACGTTCATGACCGGGTCTGGCTGGGGATTTCCCTGCCCATCGCCCGTCGGCAGCAGAACGAACTTGGTCGGCGAGACCACATAGCCAATCCCATAAGCATTATTGCCATTGGCGATGACCGCTCGCCCAGTAGAGTCGACAGAGTAGTTCAGGCTTAGCGGGTTCGGTCCTCCCGCTCCTCCGCTTCCACTGGTGTACTGCGTGCCGGTGAAATTGCCGGCTCCGTCGGCGAACAGGAAGGTCGCTGAATCCGTGACTGCCGAAACCGTTGGCCAGATGGAACCGCCGGCGTACGCATTGATGATGGACAGGTCAGTGAATGGCGCACCCGTCTGCCCTTCGACGATGCCGGAGGTCACCTTCGCGTCAGTGCCGACCACGAAGGCATAGTTGGAGCCGATCATATACAGCACAGGCTGATTGCTTCCGAACTGGCTGAAGCCGCTGAGGGTAATCTTGCCGGCTGTTTGACCGATATTCGGGTCGAGAGTGTACGTGCCCTGCGAAGACTGCTGCAGGTTCAGCGTGCCGCCATCGTTCTCGTCTGAGTTGAAGCTGGCATTCCCGTTGCCTTGCGAATTTAGCAGCCCAACTGTCACGTCGGCATTGCCGCTGTCCACCCCACTCAACTCCATCGCGCTGCTGCCGGTTAGAGCGCTGAGGGTCCATCCGCCCGCAGAGTTGGTCTGGCGCGAAACGAACCACAGCGTCAGATATGCCGGATTATTGACGTTATCAGCGGAAATAAGAACCAGCTCCTGATGGTTAATGATGTAATACGCGAACGTGCACACTACTGTGCCGTTGCAGGTGCCGTTGGGATCGCTGGGAAAACTTAAATTGAGATCGTTGCCTCGCCCAGTGCCCGAGTCGAGCGTCCCGCCGAAAGCGCCCCCAATCTGAGCAAAGGCGGTGGTGCCGAAGGCGTCTTCGTCTAACGGACAGTGGTTAAGGTTCCAGCCGTTACCATGATGCGCAGTGGTGCCGCAGTTGATGTCGACCAGGGTGAACGTATCCATTCCCATGGCACCTGCTGCGGCGTAGCGGTTCGTGTTCTTATCCGTACCTACTGCCTGTAATGCAAAATTTCCGGGGAAGATCGAGTCGACGGCGAAGTACGCGCTGTTCTGTATCAGCAGCGATCCCGAGCCGTAGATCTGTGGGCTTGTGCCACTGACGATCACGCTTCCACACGTGGACTTGTTCTCGAGCGGCTTGCAGGCATTGCTGGTCACGGCAATGTTGAACTGGTAGGTCGCGGGTTTGTCGGTCATGATGGTTATCGTTCCCGTACCATCCGGATTCAGGCTGTATGTTGAGGTCGACAGAATGTTTTGAGCCTGGACTTGGCTGTGTGAGATTGTCTCGCCGCAGCCATCGTTGAGGTCGAGATAACCGTAAGAGCTGCCGCTCGGAGGGACGGCAAATCCGCCGCTCCCGTTCGCGTAGAAGGCCGCAGCCATTACGAAGGGGCTGAGGTTTCCCGTGCAACTGGAAGTGGTGTATCCGTTGAGCACGAGGGCGTAGTTCCCGGCGAGCAGGGCATTGCCGATCCCGGCGATGGAGATGCTGAGCTGCTGTGTGGTAACTGAGGGCGGGGTTTCGCCATCTGTCACTTTCAGCGTAAAGCTAGGGCTGCCGACCTGCGTCGGAGTACCCGATATTGTGCATGAGGTGGTGCGGGTATTGGCGCAGGTGGCGGCCAGCGTCAGTCCGGCGGGAAGTGCGCCTCCGGAGCCGTTGTCGCAGGTACCGTTGCTTTCCATTACGCACCAGGAGTAAGGCTCCGTTCCACCGGCTATCGTCATCTGCTGGCTATAGGGAACATAAATCTCGCCGCTGGGCAAGTTGTTGGTCGTAATGCCCATGATGGTCAGCGTAAGCATTGCCGTGCCATGCGCAGCGATGGTCTCCGAGTCGGTGGCCTGCACCGTGAACTGCACGGGCGCGGCGGCGGTGGTTGGGGTCCCGGAGATCGCGCCTGCGGTGCTCATGGTCAGGCCCGCGGGCAAGGCTCCGCCGGACCCGTTATCGCAGGTAGTGCCATTGCCGCCGGTCTCCACCACGCACCAGGTGTAAGGTGGCTGTCCGCCGCTAGCTGAAAACGTAGGACTGCCGCTGGGATTGTATGGAACGTCGGGCGTACCCGAGGGCAAGGTTGTCGGGTAATTCGTACTGCAGGAGGTACAGTTGATGATGACGACTCCGCCGACTACCAAGGTGAGATTGGCAGTGCCCGTCTTTAAGTCGGAGTCGGTGACCTGGGCGGTAAAGCTGTAACTGCCGACGGTTGTCGGGGTGCCGCTGATTTGCGCGGTCATGTCGCTGAAGGTCAATCCAGGAGGCAGGGCCCCGGCGGTAATTGCCCAAGTGTAGTTTCCCTCGCCGCCGGTGGCCGTCAGGTAAAAGCTGTAAGGCACGTTGATGGTGGCTTGCGACAGGACGGTCGAGGTGATGCTGGGCGGGCCGACCGGAGCGGGTTTGGTGCCACCACCTCCGCAGGCTGCCAGAAACATGCAACAAATGATTGCCACCCCCGATAACGCAAGAACCCTCGATGCCCTCATCGTCTCTCCTAGTGATTGAAGCTGTGTGCTGGCGAATAGTCAGAACTGGAACATGCTCCGCAGCGCTTTCGCAGGCCGGCTGGAACGCATAGCGGTGTCACACTGCTCCCGTCATGCGCGGCCCATCGCTGTAAACGGAGTTGGGGAACATGTTAACTCCGAACCGCGTTTCAAGCGAGAAGAAATTCGTACCGCTGTTGGGACGAAAAACGAAGAGCTACATTGCCACCGCAATCAGCGGCTTCTGAGCGGGAAGAACGTCGCCGATCTCGACGGCATCGACGCAGGCACTTTGCAGCTCGGCGACCAGACGAGCGGCGTCGGCTTCGGCGACGGAGATTAGCAGCCCGCCGGCGGTTTGCGGATCGTAAAGCAGGGTCAGCACATCCTGCGGCACGCCGTCGTCCGCGATCACGCAGGATTCCGCGAATTGCCGGTTGGCCTTGAGCCCGCCAGGCACATAGCCGCGCTGAACGCATTCCAGTGCGCCGGGCAGCAGCGGCACCTGTGAAGCGCGTATCTGCAGGCTGACGCCGGAGCCCCTGGCCATCTCGCGCGCATGCCCGATGAGCCCGAAGCCGGTGACGTCGGTCATGCTGTGGACGGCGAAGGCGCCAACGAGCAAGCAGCTCGGCCGCGGTCTTGTTCAGCGTCGTCATGGAGCGAATGGCGGCGCGCGTCCAGGTGAAATCGGCATCGCCGCGCTTGATGGCGGTGGAGATCACGCCGGTGCCGATGGCCTTGGTGAAAACCAGCCGGTCGCCGGGCTGAGCGGCGCTGTTGGCAAGGATCTTTTGGGGATGGATGGTTCCCGTGACCGAATAGCCGAGCTTGATCTCGGGATCGCGAATGCTGTGACCGCCGATGACGGTGCAGCCGGCTTCGACCATCTTCGACAAGCCGCCGGCCAGCATCTCCTCGAGGATCTTGGGATCGCCGTTGTCGGGAAAGCAGACGAGGGCGAGCGAGCTGATGGGCCGTCCGCCCATGGCGTAGACGTCGCTGAGCGCGTTGGTGGCCGCGATCTGGCCGAAGACATAGGGATCGTCGACGATGGGCGTGAAGAAATCGACAGTTTGCACCAGCGCCAGCTCCGGCGTGAGCTGATACACCCCGGCGTCGTCGGCGGTGTCGAAGCCGACCAGGACGTTGGGATCATGTTGCCGGGCTAATTTCCCAAGCACCGAGTCCAGCACCGCCGGACTTAGCTTGCTGGCTCAACCGGCAGCCTTCACCATCTCCGTCAGGCGGGTTGTCTTGACCTCTGCCATGCAGTTTTCATTCTAGAGCAGATTGGGAATCGGGACGACGGATGGGCGTCCCTTAGGTCGGGGCGATAGGCCGTTCCGAGATTCCATCGGAACCCGCCAGATAATCTTCCACTCGCGCGCACTGCTCGGATTGCGACGAAACTAGCCGCGCAGCGGCGGGATGGTGTTAGCCCGGGGTGCAAACCCCGGGTCAAAGCGGTACATGAAAACCGAGCCGCGGAGCGGCGACACCAATCGCTGAGGCGCCGCATTATTGCGCGCGAATTATCGCTTCACGATCGGGTTGTAGCCTTCCTCGACCAGCCTGGCTTTCATGGCTTCCGCTTCGGCGAGAGTGGAGAAT
The DNA here is from genome assembly GCA_963821995.1 of uncultured Acidobacteriaceae bacterium. GTDB lineage: Bacteria > Acidobacteriota > Terriglobia > Terriglobales > Acidobacteriaceae > Bog-257. The sequence continues at coordinate 115,352 of CAWGFZ010000005.1, forward strand.
GGGCCGATCTGGACGTGATAGAGCTTGTCGTTGGTAACGGGATTGTTCACGACGAAGACGTTGTAGTCCTTCTTGCGCAGTGCCCCGGCGAGGGCGACGGCGTCATCCTCGCGAGAGACGGCTGCAATCTGCACGACCAGAGTTCCCGGCCCGGTAACCGGCGCTGTATGTGAAATTACCGGCGCATCTGTGTGGGCGATGGCGGCGTGCTTGTCGGGCGCTTCTGAGCTGGAGAGCGCTGCGTCCATAGTCTCGGGTGCGGCCTTGGCTGCGGGAGCGGGAGACTCGGGGGCGGCGTGCGCGCCGGTGTCATTCTGCTGCACGGCTTTGTAGAACGTCAGATTGCTTTGCTGATCGCCGGCATTGGCCTGGTCCGCGGCTGGGGTCTGACTGTCGGACTTAGCGGCCACTGCAGCCGAGGGTTTGCCATCCTTGACGGTTTGCGCCGCCGCATCGGACGAAGCGTTTACGGACGCGGGCTGGTCGTTGGTGGCCTGCTCGCGTCCCGAGCTCTTGCCCAGCGAATAGCCGATGGAAAAAAAGACGCCGCAAATGGCCGCCAGCAGGAAAAACAGCCCCAGCAGCTTGCCCACCCCCAACGTTATTTCGGTGTCATCCGATGCCATGCTGTGCACAGAAGTCCTCGCGCTCAAATGGGCGGAGCACGCCTTCAAGGCTGCCGAAAAAGTCCGAAAAGCTGATCCCTCGCCGACGAAAGTCGGCCCCGGCTGACGAATATACGACCTTAGACGCTGGCCTGAAGGCCAGCTCTACCGAACAATGCCTGACCCCGAGTTTCTCAGCAGCATCTCGAGCCGTTCAAAAACTGCAGCACCTTTACGTGAGCCTGGGAAGGCGTACTCCACCCACACTCGAAGCTCGCAATTGCGCAACGCCTCTACGCCTTCTCCGCCGGCGGCTGGAAGCCGCCAATTCTCGCCGTATCCGCCTTCAGCAGGTTCTGCAGACCGGTCAGCAGGTCCACCGGAACCGGGAAGATGATGGTCGTATTCTTCTCCACGCCGATCTCGGTCAGCGTCTGCAGATAACGCAACTGAATGCTGACCGGCTCGCTGGCGAGCAAATGAGCCGCATCGATCAGGCGTTGCGCCGCGGCAAACTCGCCTTCGGCGTGAATGATCTTCGACCGCTTCTCGCGCTCGGCTTCGGCCTGCTTGGCCATGGCGCGCGTCATGGTCTCCGGCAAGTCAACCTGCTTCACCTCGACGTTGGTCACCTTCACGCCCCAGGGGTCGGTGTGCTGGTCCAGGATCGATTGCAAGCGCAGGTTGATCTTCTCGCGGTGCGCCAGCAACTCATCCAGATCGACTTCCCCCAGCACCGAGCGCAGCGTGGTCTGCGCGAACTGCGATGTCTGGTACATGTAATTCGAAACCGCGACCACCGCCTTGTTGGGATCGATGACCCGCAGGAAGATGACCGCGTTCACCTTCAGGGTGACGTTGTCGCGGGTGATGATGTCCTGCGGCGGCACCTCCAGCGCCTCCTGCCGCAACGAGACGCGCACGATGCGGTCGATGGGCGCGAAAACCAGAATTATGCCGGGCCCCTTCGGCGTTCCCAGCAAACGGCCGAGCCGGAAAATGACGCCGCGTTCGTACTCGGCCAGAATCTTGATCGAGTTGATGATGTAGAGAGCAACAATGACAACAACAACAAGACCAGCAATATTGCCACCGGGCACGGTGTGCCTCCAGTTAAACAGAAGTGTAGAACGGGTACTATTGCGGATTGTAGACCGAACTGCGGAGGTAATCTAACTCGCTAACAAGCGAAAGCATTCGCAAGTGGCGCTCGACAGGAAAATCATGGCGCTTTCTGCAGCGGAAATGGGGTGACTATTTGCCCGGTAAAACACGCTCGAACGCTTCCGCGCTCTCCTCGACGGTTGAACCGCTGGTGTCGATGGTGAGGTCCGCCTTGCGGTAGAGCGGCTCGCGTACTTCCAGAATGCGCTCCAGGTCGGACATGGATTCGCGGTTGTCGGCCATCGGCCGCATGTCGCCTTGCGCGATAACGCGCTGCATATGCTCTTCCGGAGTGGCGCGCAGCCACACGGTAAAGCACATGGTCAGCAGCCGTTCGAAGCTTGCGGGCTCCGAGACCAGGCTACCGCCGGTCGCGAGCACAAATCGGGGATAACGTTCGATCACCTGATCGAGGCAGCGGCGCTCCAGACGGCGAAATCCGCTTTGCCCGTAAAGATCGAAGATGCCGCTCAGCGTAACCCCGCTCTCCTGCTCGATGAGCTTGTCCAGCTCCAGAAAGGGAACGTTTAGGCGCTCCGCCAGGATTGCGCCCAACGTCGATTTTCCCGCGCCGCGCAAGCCGATGAGCGCAATGCGTCCGCGACGCGCGTCCAGATCGACGCCGTCGAAGTGCTCCACCAGCAGGCGCCGTGCCTCGGCCAGTTCGGCTGCAGGCAAGCGCCGAAGGAACTCGGTCGTGTGCACCAGATCAACCGGCGGCTCAGGGCCTTCGAGCACCAGAGCTTCCAGGGGAATGTCGAGGGCGGTGGCGATCTGGCGCAACAGCAGAATGGAGACGTTGCCGTGGCCGGTTTCGAGTTGCGCGAGATAGCGCTCCGAAACTCCGGAGTCGCGGGCGAGCAGTTTGCGCGTCATGCCGCGACGCGCGCGGGTCTCGCGCACGCGGTCGCCGAGGCGCCTGAGGTAGTCCGACTCCTGATCGGTAGAGAGCGGAGTGGGCCCGGCCGGTGTTTCGGGGTGTTCAACCTCGTCCAGATGCACTATGTCGCGTTTGCGAGCCACGTTGCATGCATTATACTTCCGGCCGGCACGTATAATACGGTGAAGGTTGGCGGGTTAGTGAGTGGAGCACCGTTTCAACGTGCATTCGCGCAAAGAGATAACGTCCCGGCTTCAGCCGCTGAGGTAATGGGCAACTTACGTCAGGCGCAAATTGTTTTGTTACTGCATCCTGCACCCCCGGAACAGGCTGCTGAAAAGGTCAGGAATTCGGGTACTCTCCTAAATATAGGACAGTACTCGAATTCGGGAGTGCCGCCGGCTGAAGCCGGCTCCAGATTCCGGAGAAGGGCTTGGACGCGAACCTGAAGGTCCGCTCTACCCGATCATGCCGAAATGCAGATTTTTTCAGCGGCCTCTCAAGGCGTGCTCAGCCCTCTTGTCGGAGGTATGAAACTGCTCGGACGCTTTGCCGTGAATCCAAACGCATGCCTGTAGATATCTCAATCCTGGTGGGCACCATGACCGGCACAGCCGAGATGGTCGCGCAGGAGGTACAGCAGGCGCTGGAATCCGCCGGTCACCAGGCGAGCATTCAGGTGATGGACAACCTCGACGCCGACGTATTCAGCGGCGGTGGAACGTTCCTGATCTGCACTTCGACGTATGGGGCAGGCGACGTACCGGATAATGCCCAGGCGTTGTTCAGCAGCCTGGAAACGAAAAAACCTGACCTCAGCAATGTTACTTACGGCGTGATCGCGCTGGGCGATCGCACTTACAAAGACACGTTTTGCCAGGGCGGCATTCGCTTCGACAAGCTGCTCACCCAGCTTGGCGCGCGGCGCGCAGGCGACATCCTGATGCATGACGCCAGCTCGGGCGAGCTGCCCGAAGAAGTTGCCGCGCGGTGGGTGGTGCCTTGGGTGGAACAGAATTTGTCGCCGCTGCTGCAAACATAGAGCGGCTGTTATTGGAGATATAGATGGCAACTACAATTGAAAATCGGGTCGCATCTGAAGCCAAGGTTCTGCAAAGCTACCTAGGCGGCAAATGGCAGGCGGGCGCCGAGCAAGGCGCGGCGCTGATGAATCCCACAACCGGGGACATCGTTGCGTGGGCGAGTTCGAAGGGCATCGATCTCGGGACGGCGTTGCAGTACTCCCGCAATGTGGGAGGCAAGGAATTGCGCAAGCTGAGCTACGGCCAGCGCGCCGAGCTCGTGGGCAAGATCGCCGATGTGCTCGCGGCGCGGCGCGACGAATGGTTTGCGATTGCGCAGAGGAATTCCGGCAACACCAAAGCGGATGCGGCGATCGATGTCGATGGCTCGATCGGCACGCTGAAGTACTTCGCCAAAATAGGATCCAAGCTGGGCGATGCTCATCTGCTGCGCGATGGCTCGCCGATGCGGCTGGCGCGCGATGCGAACTTCCAGGGACTGCACGTGGGCGTGCCGCTGGATGGGGTTGCCGTTCACATCAATGCATTCAACTTTCCGGCGTGGGGATTGTGGGAAAAAGCTGCTGTCAGCCTGCTGGCCGGAGTTCCGGTGTTCTCGAAGCCCGCGACTTCGACGGCGTGGTTGGCGCAGGAGATGGTGCACGCCGTGATTGAAGCGGGTATTCTGCCGGCAGGCGCGCTATCGATTCTCTGCGGCGCGCCCAACGATTTGCTCGATCATCTGCGCCTGGGTGATGTTGTCGCGTTCACCGGATCGGCCGACACGGGCGAGAGCGTTCGCCAGCATCCACGCATTCGGCAGCAGAATATTCGCGTCAACATTGAAGCCGACAGTTTGAACGCTGCGCTGCTCGGCCCAGAGGTTGCGGCGGATTCACCTGCGTTCGACTTTTTTGTGCGCGAAGTGGTTCGCGAGATGACATCGAAGACGGGACAGAAATGTACGGCGATTCGCCGCGTTCTGGTTCCCGCCGAGCAAGCCGATGCGGCGACGAATGCGATCTCCGCCGCGCTGGCGAAGATTGTTGTCGGCGATCCCGCCAACGCCCTGGTCAACATGGGGCCGGTGGTGAATATGCCACAGCGTAGGACAGTCGAGGATGGCATCGCGAAATTGAAAACGCAGGCTGATGTGGCTTATTCGCCGCAGAATTTCACACCGCTGGATGCGGACTTGGAGCGCGGAGCCTTCGTTCCGCCGACGCTGCTGAGAGTGCGGGATTCCGGTGACGCCGCTGTCGTCCATGAAGTCGAGGTCTTCGGGCCAGTCGCGACGGTGGTTCCTTACCGCAACAAGGAAGATGCGTTCGCGCTGGCGCGACGCGGAGGCGGCTCGCTGGCGGCCTCGGTCTTCAGCAGCGATATGGCGTTTCTGGCGGAAGCGGGAATTGCATTGGGCACGACCCACGGCCGCGTGATGCTGATCGATCCGTCGATCGGAGACAGTCACACGGGACATGGGATCGTGCTGCCGTCGTGCCTGCACGGTGGTCCGGGACGCGCCGGCGGCGGCGAAGAACTGGGCGGCCTGCACGGATTGTGGTTCTATCATCAGCGCGTGGCCCTGCAGGGATCGGGGGCGACGCTGGCAAAAGTCGCGGAGCAGGCGGCGGATCCAGTAGTCAGCAGTCAGTAGCCGGTAGTCAGTGGTCAGCGGCTGGCAGTCGCGCAGGGCGACCAGCGCAGAGCGAAAGGCGAAAGACATGGCTGAGTGGGTTCACACGTTTAAGGGCGCGGTGCTGGCTTCGGAGTATGACTTTGCCAGCCACATGAACTCGCGCATGTACGTATCGCGCTTCGATCAGGCGACGTGGTTTCTGCTGCACGCCATCGGAGTTACGCCGGCATCGATGAAGCAGCAGAACCTGCGCGTCGCCATCGTTCGCCAGAATTTCCAGTTCCTGGACGAGCTGCGCGGCGGCGAACTGGTGGAGATCAAGAGCGGCTTCCTCGCCGTCGGCGAGAAGTACTTTCGCTTCTTGCATCAGATGTATAACGACGAATCGGGCAGGATGGTCGCCACCTGCGACAGCGTTGCCGTGCAGGCCAGTTTGGAATCAGGTAAGAGCGTGCCGCTGGACGCGGCGCTGCAGGAGCAAGCGAAACGGCACCTGGTGACGGCGAATGTGCGCCCGGATGAGGAAATTGGGTAACGGTAGCCGGAGAAAGTACCGCGAGCTTAGATTGTGTCCGCCGCCACTTCACTGACTGATTCGAAGATAAGGCTACGGCGTGATCTCCCAGACGACACCACAACCGGTGCCGTAAGTGCACCCTCCTGCTGCTCCGCCGGTATAGGTTGTGCCGTACAGATTGCCGCTGCTGTCGATCTCCACGAAGCCATTGGGATTCGCACCGTCGCTGCCGCCAGTGAAGTCATGAAGATCGCTGAACGTCCACACTCCGTTGGAATGAGTCAGCTTGAAAACCATCCCCTCGCCGAAACTGCCACCATTGGCCGTCACGCCATATAAATTGCCGGCGGCGTCCATGGTCGGGCTGAAGGCAAGATCGTAGCGTCCACTAAACGTGTAAATTGCGGAGAAATTCCACTGCCCGCTCGAGGATGTCAATTCAAAGACAGTGCCTCCTCCGCCGTTTCCGCCGTTTGTCGTAGTCCCATAGAGGTTGCCGGATTGGTCCAGGATTAAGCTGCTGATAGGACCGTTCCCATCGGCAGCGCTGCCGAAATTAGTCAGGACATTCTCCGTCCAACTGCCGTTGGAAGGCGATAGCTCGAATACTGTCCCGCATCCCATCAGGCATTGTTCGTTGCCACCTCCCCAGGTCGTAGTCCCGTAGAGATTCCCGGCGGTATCGAAAACCAGGCCTTCCTGCGGATAGCTGCCGTCGTTGCCGCCGCTGAAGGTGTGAAGGACTGTTTCCGTCCAGCTGCCGCCGCTGTGTACCAGCTCGTAGACAGCGCCTACATCATTCGTCCCACCGTCGTAGGTTGTGCCATAGATGTTACCGGCGCGATCGAAGATCAGGTTGCCGTACCAGGGACACGTCCCACCTGGTCCCGGCATGAAGGCATAGAGAACGGTTTCGTCCCAAGGGCACAGCACCGATTTGCAAACGGTTTGCGGCGGGGTCAGCCGGAAGATCGTGCCGCCTCCTCCACTGCCGCCGTCGTCGGTCGTTCCATAGAGAGCACCATCGGGACCAAATACGACGCTTGCCAAAGGCATCGATCCATCATCGAATCCGGCGAATTCGTGGATCGGTTTGAGGACCCAGCCGGATGATTCGTGGCTCATGGTGAAGACTATCCCGTTGTTGTTAATTCCGCCCTGTGAGGCCGTCCCGTAAAGTGTGCCGGCGCCTCCAACTGTGACACCAGCGATGGGATTTCCGCCGTCGTTGCCCCCAGTGAAGGTGTGGAGGACGGCGAAGGTCTGCGCCTGCATGGCATGGCTGGTGAGAACGGCGAACGCGAAGACAAGAGCCGAAAACATCGCGATTCTATTCACGCGCCAAGGTGCCTCGATGGGAAGTTTGCAATGCGAGCCCGTCTGCATAACCGCCTCTTTGTTCGGCAGAAATGGCCTTGCCGAATGCAGCAAACTCTATCTCCGCCGCGGACTGGCGTCAAACAGTTCAAAGCGGTGTCATCCCCGAGCGACGGCGGCCTGCATTTGGCCGTCGGAGGCGAGGGAGCCCTATGGCTGCTGATAATAGGGGTCCTTCGACTTCGCCCAGGATGACACCTACGCGGGTACCTGAGTATTTGCAATCCAAACTGACCCACTACCCAATTTTCGCGAAGGCAAGATTCATGTTTTGCGGGTACTGCACGGTGCCCGGGACTGGGGAAGCTGCTATCCGAATAGCCACTCAGCGCGGGCTGAAGCCGACGCTCTCCCACAGCGGCGCGGGATCGTACAATACGCCGTTCGCCACCACGGAGCGCACGCTGCGGATGTTGTGAATGTTGTCCAGCGGATTGGCGTCGAGAACGTCGAGATCGGCGCGCTTGCCGACTTCAACGCTGCCGCTATCGCGCTCGACTTTCATGGCGCGAGCCGGCACGATCGTCGCCGCCTGCAAGGCTTGCATGGGCGTGAAGCCGGCCTCGACGTAAAGCTCAATCTCGCGATAGACCGAGAATCCCGGCACATTCTGATCGGTGCCGGCAACAATCGGCACGCCCGCCTTATGCAGTGCGCCGATGAGCTGAAGCTCCTCGCCCTTGATTTTTTCGCCTTCCGCCGCGAACTCGGGCGGCATTCCTCCGCTGACCAACTGCTCGCGCAGCTCGGGCGCGACGCGCGCAATGCCGGGCTCAACCTGCGTTGCGGGCACGTTGGCCGGACGGTATTGCATCTCGAACAGCGACATCGTCGGGTCGATCACGGTCTGGTGTTGAGCAAAGAACTTCACAGCCTTCTGACCGGCCTCTCCATTGACGTTCAGCGAACTCAGCATCTTGAAGCGCTCCGGCCGGCTCGCCTTCTTCCAATCAAAATCCTGCGGCTCCAGCAAGTTCAGGATGTAGACGATGTGGTTGATCATGTCCATGCCATCGTCGACGCCCTCGTAGGCGGTCATGCCATTGGGAATGTGGCCGGTGACGGTCATGCCGAGTTTGTGCGCGTCGGCGCAGATCGCCTTCACGTTATCGGGTTTCACCGAGCTGTAGATCTTCATCTGCTGAAAGCCGGCATCGTGATAACGCGTGACCCATTTCTCGGCGTCGGCGGGCGAGTTGACGCGCGTGATGCCGACGGCCATGGGGCTATCGCCGTCAACGATGCCCGCGAGCAGCATGTGCGGACCGAGCGCCGCGCCGCTGTTCACCGCGTCGCGCACCTGGGTGATGAAGTCAAACTCGTTGCCGACATCGCGCACCGTGGTAACGCCGGCAGCGAGATAGATAGGCCCCCACTCCACCTGCTCGTAATGCGCGTGCATGTCCCAGAGGCCGGCAATGATGTACTTGCCGCTGACATCGATGCGCTGCGCGCCGTTGGGAACCTCGACTTTGTTGGACGGCCCGGCCGCGATGATCTTCCCATTGCCGGTGACCACTGTCGCGTTCGGGATCGGCGGCTTGCCGGTGCCGTCGATAAGCGTCGCGCCAACAAACGCGAAGCTCCCGGTGCGACGGCCGGGCAGCTTCTGGCTCATCTCGGTGAGCGCGGCCATTTCGTCGTGCGCGGCGCTGGCGACGAACAAGGACAGCGCGGACTCATAGTCGTCACGAACGGCTTCGAAGTGGTCGAACTCGGCGTCGGTGGAGACGAGCGCCGCGAGATTGTTGTCGCTGTCCATCCACAGCGTCTCCATGCCCCAGATCAGCCCCTGGACGGTATAGCGCTCGACCTTAACGTCGCGACCTTTTACCTGCATGATCTGGGAACCGCGATCCTGAATCCTGACCGTGCCGCTCGGCAACGTGCTCATCTGCGCGGGCTGGCCATGCGCGCGCCAGTAGCGCATCATCTCCATCTGCACAGCGACGGGAGCGTAGCCGGAGATGGTGAAGAATGTCTGCGGGACTGCGACCGTGCGCGTGTCTTTGCCTTGGCGGATGGTAGCGGAGTTACCGCTGATCGTCACGTCAGTGTCGATGGTTGAGCTGCGCGACGTTTTGCCGCTGCTGACGAAGCTCTGCGGGACATAGCTGCCGGAGGTGCGCAGCGTCGCCGTGAGCGGGACGGCGGTGCCACGGTCGGTGAACTTGAAATCGCTCTTGAGCGTCAGGGCGTTGCCATCGGCGGTGATGGTGTAGGTCTCCTCGCCGATGGCCTGCTCGAACTTGTGAAGTTGGAACTTGCCCGATCCATTGGATGCGGTTGTCTGACAGAGTAGAACTGCGGGCGAGAAGAACAAGAGGACGATACAGAGACGACGGAAATGGATCAAGCGGACGGCTCCTTGGAGGAAGAACGATTACATCACAGTTAAACGAAAAGCGGCGTGAAGAGCTCCGTGGTTGAGGTTTCTAGAGATCACCTCACGGATCATTCTGCAGGGTTCTGAAGGGCACAAGCTTTACAGGCCGCTGAAAAGGTCACGGAAGCACATCCCTCGGGGGCTGAAGCCCGCCAGTAATAGCAAAATGAAAAACCTGAATTCAGCGAGGATGGGCCCCTTGAGTTGTACTGTAGGCTCCACTGCGGGTTTGGTGTTGTGGACAGTCTGTCCACTCAGCGACGCTTGCGTTTTTCCAGGGCTGTTAACTTCTGGATACGCTCAGCCTTCTGCTCGTGCTTGGAGTAGATAAATACGCCGCCAATCGTGCCAAGGCTGCCAATGATTGCCACGAGACCCGAGACGCCCTTACCTGTCCCTATTAGGTAGAAACCGCCCATTAAGGCCACCAAGCACAGAATAAAAGCAAACCAAGAACCGCGCGTCTGACTCGCTATATTCCCGTGAACGACGCGAGCTTCCAGTTTTTCACGGTGCTCACTCTGGCGTTCGGCCATAGCCATGATACGCTCAGCGCCATTTGGTATGATCTCGCTGTATTTAGCAAGTAGGCTGGGAGGGGGTAAGGGGCCAGAGAAAGACGCCTCAATTCTCATCAAGGATGCGGCGTTCCTATCTGCCCTATCGTCTTTGCCGTTCACTTATCGGAGGCTTGCTTCAAAGCGTCGCAGATGTCTTGACCCACAACAATCCAATCAGCAGCTAGAGCTGCTGAATCGGCCTCTTCCGGAGTGTTGCTGATATTGTAGTCATCAAATTGCCCCCACAAATCAGCAATGCGAGCAACACCCGAAGCGAACGACGGTTGTGCAAAGAGAAAATCAGACCTGACTCGGTCGCTCATAACTCGCTTTCCATTAGGCGGGAAGAATAATACCACACCCAATTACTAATGTATGTGATGAATTGGCAAACCGCAAAGTTCCCACGACCAGGGTTAGGGAGAAACTGCTTATTGTAAGTATATTAAAACATAGGCACTTGCCTGTCAACTTTCAGTAGCCATGTCAACGGCGTACGCTTGTCTTCGCGCTCCGCGATGCCTGTGGAAACCCAAAATGAACACTACTACTTCTTCCTTATTGCAGCTTCCGCATGCGGAATGGAATCTCGACCACGGCCTCAAGCGCCACCGGCTCGCCGTTCTTAATGCCGGGACGGAAGCGCCAGCCTGACAGGGCGCGCACGGCGTTCGCGTCGAGACGCGAATCCAGGCTGCCGAGAACGCGAATGTCGGCCACAGTTCCGTCGGCACGAATGATCGCGTAAAGCGTCACCGTGCCTTCCACTTTATCGCGCAGCACATCGGGAGGATAGGCGGGATCGACCTTGGTTGTTGCCACCGGCGCGGTCAGCGTAGCTTTGTCGTCGCTTCCCTTGAGCTCGGCGAAACGGATGATCCAACTGCCGCTGGCCGACGCGAGGTTCGGCATGTTCATGATCAGCGAGTAAGAGTGGCGTTTGCCGAAGACGCGCTGCTCGATGGTGAGCTCCGGATCGTCGGGCATCGTCGGTGGAAGCGCGGGCGCAACGCGGTCGCGAATGCTGGGCAGCGATGGCTTCATGGCCTCGGCGAGCAGCCGCTTCCGAGCTTCCAATCCCGGGTTGGTGGGCGCGGCTGCTTTGCCCGGAGTGCCGGCGGAACCGGGCGGCCCGGCAACAGCCGAAGTGGTCGCGCCCGGCGGCGGAGCTCCAACCACGATACCCGGAGGCGCGCCGTTGCCATTGCTCTTGCCTCCGCCGTTGTCCGCGGCGCCGGTGGCGACCACGTTCGGAGTGCCGGGCGCGTCAGGCTTGCCGGCGGGCGAAGCATGGAACTCGCCGCTGCGGTTGCCGGCGGGTACGCTGATGGGCCCGTGCACGTCGGCTGGGTTTAATCCCAACGCGATGAGCTGACCCTGACCCTCCGCGGGCAATCCCTGCAGATTGGGGGACGACGGAAGTTGCTTGCCCTTGTCTGGGCCTTTGCCCGCGTCGCTGGCTTGCTGCGGCGCAACCGGCAGCTTGGGCGCTTGCACCGTGGGCTGAAGGTCGGCCATGTTGAGCTGGCCGCTCTTCAGCTTCACCTGGTCGGCCGAGAGCGCCGGTTGAACGACCGCAGGTTGCGGCAGAGTGGGCAGCTCCAACTTCTCATGCAGCTTGGAAACGTCAGCAGTGGGCGCAATCACTTCGGGCGTGAGCTGTGGAACCTGCAGCTGTGAGACCGAGCGCGCTGACGCAGCTACTGGTTGTGCAGCGGGGACCGCGGTCCAAGCCACAATATTCGGCAACTTGATATCCTGCTGCAGCTTGATCTTGGGCGGCGTAACGATAGTCTGATGTTTGTTATCCGGCGCCGATGGGACGGACAGGATCTCCTGTTTCGCCAGCTTGGGCGCGCCTTTGCGCGGCTTCATGGTCGCCTTCGCAGCAGTGTTGATCGGCGGCAGATAATCGCTGACCGGGTAATACGTGATCTGCGTATTCTGGAAAGGCGAGCGAAGCTGAGGCGCGCGTTGGAACGCTGGCAGCGAACACAGCACGTAGACTACCGTGATTACGGCGATGTGAAAGGCGTAGGACTCGGCAAAGCGGCTGGCGTCAATGCCGGTCTTGATGAAGTAGTTGCGCCGCAGCGGAACCGGAGTCGAGGTAATTTCGAGCGGCGGCGGCTCACGGCGGAGAATCAGATCGCCGAGATTACGGAGGAAGACGCGATGCCAGGGCTCCAGTTCGCAGAGCAACGCGGGACAATCGTGCGCTGCAGCTTCCTGCTGTGCTGTGGCTGCGGTGACTCCCGACATCGTTTACCCGGTTCCCGTGTACCCGGATTATAACGGAGTGAGTCAGTCGGCAGCCACCGCACGCAACGTCAAGTTCTCCTGCGACGCCAATTCCAGCGCCTGAGCCAGGTCGTCGAGCAGATCCTCAACGTCCTCCACCCCGACGGAGATCCTGACCAGATCGGCGGGAATGCTTTTCTGTTGCCGCAGATGCGCCGGAATGCTGGCGTGGGACATGTAATTGGGCAGGCTAATGGTGGAGTTCACGCCTCCGAAACTGACGGTGATGTTGAACAACCTGGTCGCCTCGACGACGGTGCGCGAGAGCTCCGGATCGCCGGTGACAAAGCTGAGCACGGCGCCATCGCCCGACGCCTGTGCGCGATGAATGCGGCGCTGCTGCTCGTCGGCGAAGCCAGGATAATATACGCGCTTCACCGCCGGCTGGGCCTCGAGGAATTCCGCCAAAGCGCGGGCGTTCGACTGTTGCCGATCGAGCCGCAACGACAGCGTCTTCATCCCACGCAGCAGAAGAAAGCTGTCGAACGGCGAGAGCACGGCGCCTTCGCCGTTCTGGATGAGGTAAAGCTCTTCCGCGATTGCGTCGTTCCTCACGACGACCGCGCCGGCCATGATGTCGCTGTGGCCGGAGAGGAACTTGGTTGCCGAATGGAGAACGATGTCGGCGCCGAGCTCCAGCGGCCGCTGCAAGTACGGCGACATGGTGCTGTTGTCGACGCAGAGCAGCGCATCCGCGCGATGCGCGATATCGGCAACGGCGACGATGTCGATGACTTGGAGCAGCGGATTGGTAGGGCTCTCGAGATAAACGAGCTTGGTGTTGTGGTTGATCGCGGCGGCGACCGCATCGAGATTGCTGAAATCCACATAGCGAACGTTGATGCCGCGTTTGGCCAAAATCCGCGAGAACAAACGATAGGTCCCCCCATAAAGATCGTCGCAGGCGAGGATCTCTTCCCCGGGCGAAAGCAGACGCGTAACTGCGGTGATCGCGGCCAGCCCCGTCGCGAAGCAGAAACCGCGCGTGCCGCCTTCCAGCGCGGCGATTTGTTTTTCGACAACGGCGCGCGTGGGATTTCCGCTGCGCGAGTAATCGTATTCGCCGAACTCGGTTGCGTCCTGCTGGCGGAAGGTCGCGGTCTGGTAGATGGGAGTGTTGGCGGGGGTGAAGCGATCGCCGGGAGCCGGATCGAATGTCAGTAGTCGAGTCGCAAATTTCACGCTACACCTCCGAAGGCAGTGGTCAGTGGCCAGTTGTCAGTTGTGCACGGTTCAGGGCCGGGGAGTGGCCGATCCTGACTGGCCAGCTCGCGAGCGGGCTGATGTTACACTGGCCACTGATTCTCGCTCGCGGCTCAAGTCGAAGAGATCGGCCATTACCGCAGCCGTGGTTGGCCAGCGGCCTGCGCCGCGTCCGGTCCAGACGTGCTGTGAATCCGAATCGCCGGTGTCGATGAGCAGGCAATTCTCTTCGTTGCGGATTTGCGCGAAGGGATGCGCTGCGTCCACCAGCGTCGGTTTCACCTCGAGATGAACTCGACCGTCCGCAAGGTGTGCCGTGCCGACCAGGCGCGCTCGTCCGCCATCGCGCGCCGCCGACTGCACCCAGTCGGGATCGATGGCCTCGATGCCGGTCGCGTTGACGTAATGCGCATCGGCCTGCGGAAAAGCGCGGCGGGCCAGCAACCGCAGCTTGCACACGGTATCGGAACCGGACACATCGGCGCGCGGATCCTGCTCCGCAAAACCGTTGGCCTGCGCTTCGCTAACCGCCTGCTCCCATCCGCATCCGGCGGCAATGCGATCGAGGATGTAATTGCATGTCCCGTTCAGCACCCCGGACAGCGAAACGATGCTGCCGAAGTGAGCCTTGGAATGGGCCAGCGCCTGCACGGCTTCGAGCGCGGGTACTGCGCCGCCTACCGCCGCAGAGTAGCGAAGATCACGATGAGCTTCGAGCCGCACGTCGCCGGCGAGCAAAAGTTTGTTAGCGGTGACGACCGGCTTGCCAGCAGCGAGCGCAGCGTTTACCAGATCGCCGGCGGGATCCGTTCCGCCAATCAGCTCGACGACCACATCGACGTTCTCGATCGCGTCCCAGCAGTCGCGAGTGAGGAGATTGGCGGGCGCGTGGTCGAGATGCAGTTCAGGACGGCGGACTGCGATGCCGGTGACTTCGAAGAGATCAGGACGCTTCCACAATTCTTGAAACACGCCGAGTCCGACTGTGCCGAGGCCGAGAAGACCGATCCGCAACGGCGCGAATGAATTGCTTCTCGCCGACAGAACCGAGCTATCGGCACCAACCGTGGTAGCGTAGTCGCTTCCCAGAGCTGCCACTTCAAACGGCACTCCGGTCTTCCTGCCGAACGCGATGGCTTTCTTCTGCACGATCTTTCCGGCAATCGCAAGTGCATCGGCGAAGGTGATTTCATCGAAGCGGCGGGCGTCTGGGCAGGCCGCGGGATCGCTGTTGTAGACGCCGTCAACGTCTTTGATCAGGCGGCAGCGGCCGCCGAGCTGCTTCGCCAGAAACAGCGCCGAGAGATCGGAACCGCCGCGTCCGAACAGGGCGACGCGTCCAAGACGATCGCGAGCGACGAAGCCGGGAATTACCGCGACACGTCCCAGCCGGAAGACGTTCTCGATCGCCAGAATATCGGCGCTCACCGGCTCGGTGTCCATCACCCCAGCAAGTCCAAACCCGAGACTTGCCGGGGGCCCCGATTCGTTGGAATTGGCCTCGGCGATGAGCTGAATCTGACTGGGATCGAGAACCTGCGCCGGAATGCCGAAACGATCGAGTTCGAGCGCGAGAAATGCCGTGGCGATTTCTTCGCCGGTGGCGACGACACGAGCGATCGCCTCGGGATTCTTGTCGCGATACTCCTCGACGGTTCCCAGCAAGCGGTCAGTCTCGCCCGCAAAGGCGGAGACGACGGCGACCACGCGATACTGGCGGCGAATCCAGCGGTAGATCTCGTGCACCGCCTTGGGCAGGTCAGCGCGCGATTGCAGTACCGAACTTCCGAACTTGAGAACGATTACTTTGCGAGGCATGTTTCCACCTCCCGCTTGGTTTCGGAGCTGTGCCCCAGGTTCGTGCCCTGCTTTTGGGCGCTAACCTGGGGTCCTTCAAGCGCGCTTTCCAGATCGGCGATGATGTCGGCCGGATTCTCCAGCCCAACGGAAAGCCGCACCAGCCCATCGCTGATGCCGGTGCGCTCGCGAATCTCGAGCGGCACATCGCTGTGCGTCATCGACACGGGATGGGTGATCAGCGTCTCCACCGCGCCGAGATTTTCCGCCAGCAAACAGAGGCGGACGGTGTTCATCAGTTGAATGCCGGCTTCGGCGCCGCCCTTCAGCTCGAAGGCCAGCATTCCGCCGGGAAGCGATTGTTGTTTTTCAGCGAGCGAGAACTGCGGGAAGGAAGCCAGACCGGGATAATGCACGCGGGCGACTTTGGGATGCTGCTCCAGCCATTCGGCAACCCGCTGCGCGTTGGCTGAGTGCTGTTGCAGGCGCAGTGGAAGCGTCTTCAGTCCCCGCAGAGTCAGCCAGGACTCTTGCGGAGACTGGATACAGCCCAGCGTCTTGCGCACCAGACGAATGCGCTCCAGCAGCGCCTGATCGTGGGTGGCAATGGATCCACCGACGGTAGAGTTGTGGCCTTCGATGTACTTCGTCGTCGAGAGCAACGTGATGTCCGCGCCCAACTCCAGCGGGCGCTGCAATACCGGGGTCAGGAACGTGTTGTCGACTGCAACCCTCACGCCAGCGATGTGCGCGATGCGGGCGATCGCGGCGATGTCGCTCAGCTTCAGCGTCGGATTCGCGGGAGTCTCGATGAAGACCAACTTCGTGTTGGGCTGAATCGCGTCGGCGACGGTTCTAGGATCGGAGGTATCGACGAACGAAGCTTCGACGCCGAAATTGCCGAGCACTTGCTGGAACAGCCGCACCGTGCCGCCATAAACCACGTCGGAGACGACCACGTGATCGCCCGACTTCAGCAGCGCGAGAAATAGCGTCGAGATGGCGGCCATGCCGGTGGAGAAACAAACCGCGGGAGGCGTATCTTCCAGCGCGCCGAGCGCAGCTTCCAGCGCCGATACAGTCGGGTTCGCGGCGCGCGAATAGGTGAATCCCTTGTGCACGCCGACGGCTTCCTGATGGTAGGTGGTGGACTGGTAGATCGGGGTCAACACCGCGCCGGTTGCCGGATCGGGCGCGAGGCCGCCGCGTACGGCCCTGGTGGAGAACTGCTCAGGCGAGAACGTCATGGAAAGCTCCAATCGAGAATTGCCCAGAAACAGCAAGACCGCCTGTCATCCTAGGCGGCCGGTCACGATTGGAGTTTTCTCTGCTTGGGCTGTCAGGCTCCGAACGTGGACACGGCACCGCCTAGGGTGCACATGGCCATGGTCATTCGGATAGAAACTGACAACATATTGGCAAGGTACCTGAGCAGGCTGATCGGTGTCAAGCCTTAACCCGAACCAAGAATGCGACTAACGGGGGAGACGAATGCCTTCGCCGCAATCCGCAATGACGCCCAAAAAACCAGAACCCAGCCACAGGGCTGGGCTTTCTCTCTTCAACTCTGATTACAGCATAGCGGATTTAAAGGACATTTGTCCCATATTCTTGAAACTTTTATTTCCAATGTTGTGTTTGGATTATGGCTTATTGTTGTGTTTTGCCATATTGACATGTAAGAAGTACATTGTTGACTCCAAGAGCGGAACAGCCACGCGAATTGGCAGTTTGGGTAGAGCGAACCGTCCGCAATCGGTTTCGACCTTTCGCTCTACCATCTATCGCAACAGTTGCGCCATGTGCTGTGACGCCTGCGTCAAGCCTAGCGACCAGTTCACCGCGTTGATGAAGAAGTTCGGGAACAGGCCGATGCCGACCGTCCCGACGGCGGTGATGGTCAGCGCCAGCCGCATGGCCGGGCGGATGCGCACGGGCTCGGCTTCCACCGGCTGCCGCATCAGCATGGCATTGGCGATGCGCATGTAGTAATACAGGCCGACGACGGCGTAGAGCACCGCGATCGATGCCAGCGCGTAATGGCCCGTCTGAATGAGGCTGAGGAAGATGAAGTACTTGCCCCAGAAGCCGGCCAGCGGCGGAATGCCCGCCAGCGACAGCAGGAAGACCAGCATCAGGATGGCTTCGGTGGGCGCTTTGAAGTAGAGGCCGGCGATGTCGTCGATCTCGTCGCCGATGATGTTGCGGCGGCGCAGCGAGGTGATGACGGCGAACGCGCCGAGGTTCATGAAGGTGTACACCAGCAGGTAAATCAGGATGGCGACGATGCCGGTGGAGTTTGTCTGGCCATCGCTGGCAATGAGGCCGAGCAGCATGTATCCGACGTGCGCGATGGACGAGTAAGCGAGCAGCCGCTTGAGGTTCGTCTGCGTCATGGCGGCGAGATTGCCGCCGGTCATGGTGGCGATGGAGACGAAGATCAGCAGCGGCACGTACATCGACCGCAAGGGATACAGGCCGAAGAGGAAGATGCGGAGCAGCATCGCCCAGCCCGCGGCTTTGACCGCGACGGACATGAAGCCGGTAATGCTGGTGGGCGCGCCTTCGTAAGCGTCGGGCGCCCATTGATGGAACGGCACGGCGGCGATCTTGAACAGCAGGCCGGTGGTGGTCGCCAGCAACGCGAAGATCACGATGGGATCCGTCGGACGCACGGCGACAATCTGTTGCAGGCCCTGCGCGATGCGGCCGAGATTCGTGCTGCCGGTGAGGCCGTAGAAAAGCGAGAGTCCGTAAGCGAAGATTCCCGAAGAAAACGCGCCGAGCAGCAGATACTTCAGCGCGGCTTCGTTGGAGCGCTTGTCGCGGCGCAGGAATCCGACCAGCACATAAGTCGAGATGGCCATCAGCTCGAGGCCGATGAAGATGAGGACGATGTCGTAACCGGCAGCCATGCACATCATGCCGACGATGGAGAACAACATCAGCGCGTAGAACTCGCCGTGATTTTCGTGCTCAACTTCCAGATAGTGCATCGACATGAGCACGGCGATGGCGCCGCCGGCGAGGAACAGGTAGAAGAAATAAATAGCGAAGGGATCGACCAGCAGCGTTCCCATGAAGCCGGTATCAATGAAGCCGAGGCCTTTTAGCTGCGCGGTGTGATAGGCCCAGTGCAGCTTGGCGGTCGCCGCCGCCGAGAACGCAATTCCGATAAGCGCGGTAATGGCATTGACGCGCTTCCACTGTTTCGGAAGCGCCAGGTCGATCATCAGGATGCCGAGCGCGAACAGCGCGAGCAGCAGCATCGGCAGCGCGAGCAGGTAATCGGTGGTCGTGAAGTACGACGACAAGGATTGGGTGAGCGAGGTGGTCACGATGCAACTCCGCTCTTCGCCATTCGCCGTTCGCCGTTCGCCGGAGTTGTTGGCGGCGTATTTCGGGTACGGCGAAGAGTCTGTAATAGTGCAGTCAGCATTTGGCGGATGCCGATGACGGCTTTCAGCAGCGGAGAATAAGCCGATTCCGCTAGAAAGCCGAGATCCTTAGCTAGCCTGAGGTGATTCTGCAGCTCACTGGCTGAGCCCATAGCGATCTGAACGTAACGCGCCAATTCGACCTCGTTCCAACGGCCGCAGCCCTCTGCCAGATTGGCGCCGATGGATCCGGCAGCGCGGCGAATCTGGGAAGTGAGTCCGAACATCTCCGATCGCGGAAACGTTGCGGTCGCTTCATACAAGCGCACGGTCAGCGCATGCGCTTTCTGCCAGACCTCGAGTTCCTCGTAGTTCTTCATTGTGCGTGCTGACCGGAGGCGTGCCGCAGGGCAACCCCGCGTGCGCCTCGAATTTCGTCGCTCGTGCTTTGTTTTTCGGGCCCAAGCCCCTGTTATCAACCTCCGGCGAATGGCCAATGGCGAATGGCGAATGGCGTTCTCCCGCCACCTCCGGCAGCGCCGTCGTCGCGGGTTGCGTTGCCAGCACCGGCTTGTTGTTGTTCAGTCCCGGATAGTCCGGCCGAACCGTTGCCACCAGGTTGTTCACCGGCGTCGAGAGAATCTGGAAGAACGGCTTGGGATACAGGCCAATCCAGAAAGCAATGAGCACCAGCGGAACAAACGTCGCCAGCTCGCGTCCCGAGAGATCAAGCAGCTTCTCGTTCTTGGGATTGTTCACCGGCCCGAAGAACACCCGCTGGTAGAGCCACAGCAGGTACGCCGCGGCAAGAATCACGCCCGGAACCGCCCACGCGGCCCAAATCTTGTTCTCCATGAAGGTGCCTTGCAGGATGGTGAACTCGCCGACGAAGCCGTTGAGCAGCGGCAATCCCATCGACGACATGAACATGATCAGCGTGATGGTCGCGTACAACGGCATCACGTTGGAGATGCCGCCGTACTCTGAGATCTCGCGCGTGTGGCGCCGCTCGTAGAGAATGCCGACGATCAAGAACAGCGCTCCGGTGGAGATGCCGTGATTGATCTGCTGGATCACCGAGCCGCTTAGCCCCAGCGGACTCAGCGCAAAGATGCCCAGCGTGCAGAAGCCGAGGTGGCTGACCGACGAATACGCCACCAGTTTCTTCATGTCCTTCTGCATCAGGGAGACCAGCGCGCCGTAGATGATGGCGATCAGCGACAGCGTGATCATGAACTGCCGCACCCACGGTGTCATGGCGACGGCGGGGAAGAACGGCAGCGAGAAGCGGATCAGTCCGTACGTTCCCATCTTCAGCAGAACGCCGGCCAGGATGACGGAGCCAGCGGTGGGCGCCTCGACGTGCGCGTCAGGCAGCCAGGTGTGGAACGGGAACATCGGCACCTTGATGGCGAAGCCGATGAAGAAGGCGAAGAACAGCCAGATGGCCGCGTGCCCGCCGATCTTGGGCGCGGTAGCGTAGAGATCGGGCAGGTAGAAGGTGTACACGCCAGTCAGGGTGTGGTGATGGAAATACAGGAACAGGATGCCAAGCAGCATCAGCACCGAGCCGAACAAGGTGTACAGGAAAAACTTGATCGCCGCATAGAGCTTGCGCGGGCCGCCCCAAATGCCGATCAGCAGATACATCGGCACCAGCATGGCCTCCCAAAATACGAAGAAGAGGAACATGTCGTTGGCCATGAAGACGCCCATCATGCCGGTCTGCAGCACCAGGAACCAGATGTAGTATTCCTTCACACGGTCCTGGATGGCGTTCCACGACGACAGGATCGAGATGGCGCCCAGCAGCGTGGTCAGCATGATCAGCAGAAACGAAATGCCGTCGATGCCGATGACGTAGCCCGCACCGATGGTGGGGATCCAGTTGTTGGGCGCGCCTTCGACGAACTGGAAGCCGGCGTGGTCTTTCAGTGCCCAGAACCACGGAATCAGCGGCAGCGAGACGGCGAACCCGAGGAAGCCGAAGATGTTGGCGATCCAGCGGATCGCGTCCTTGTTTTCCTTGGGCACCAGCAGCAGAAGTGCGGCGCCTACCAGCGGCGTAAATAAGACGATGCTTAAGATATGGTTATACATTTCTTGTAGCTTTCAAGCTGATAGAGCGAACCTTCAGGTTCGCGTCCGCGTAGGCCTTACTTATTTCCCGAGGCTTTAGCCCCAAACCTTCGATTTCGGCAGGATCGGTAGAGCGAACCTTCAGGTTCGCGCCAAGGGCGCTCTTGTCAAGAATAGGGGGCTTTAGCCCCGGCACTTTCCCAGCTGACGAATACGGATAGTCCTCTGCCCGTTCCACCAGACGTTTCCGCACGGGATTCTGGCGGATGTAATGAGAAAATTCCGCGAACTCGCTTGCATCCCGAACGCGGCGATCATAGTACCTCTGCTCCCAGACGGGCCGAGGCATGCCTTTTTCGCGCAACGCATGCGAAAACCCGCCTTTGATCAGTTGAATCACTCGGCTCAATTCTTGATCGGTGGAGAGCAGCAAGTGAATATGGTTTGGCATCACGACATAGTCATGCAGCTCGAATTCTCCGGCATCACGATATCTGAAAAACGTGGCGACCACGAGTTCAGCGGCCTCTTCGCGTTGGAAGGTATTCCGCTGCATGTGCGCACAAATCGTGATGAAATAAGTCGTCATTCTTGATCCCGGGCTAAAGCCCATTGCTTTTTACTGGACCGCTTGGACGCGAACCTGAAGGTTCGCTCTACCGATCCTTCAATTGGAACGAATCTGAAGGTTCGCTCTACCGGTCCTTCCCTACCACCGGACCACGTAATAGAAAACAAACCCCACTAATCCCGCAACCATGACCAGCGCGTACCACTGCACCAGTCCCCACTGCACCAGCCGCACGGGATATGAGGCCAGGCGCGTCACGATGGCGACGCCGTTCACCAGCAGGCCGTCGATGATCCACTTGTCCCACAGCACGGACAAATTGCCCGTCATGCGCGTCGTCCAGCCGGCGCCGTTCACTGCGCCGTCGATAACGTCAGCGTCAAACTTCCACGACGCCTCGCCCAGGCCCATCACGCCCAGCCGCACCTTCGCCGACCTTGGCGCGGCCGGTGAAGATCCAGTCATAGATCTCGTCCACATACCACTTGCGGAAGAGTGTCTTGTACCAGCGCGGCGCAAACTCTTGGATCGGCTCTTTGTAGCCCTTGTCAGCGTTCTTGTAGGCCCGCTGCGCCAGCCACCAGCCAACAACTGCCGCACCGACGGACAAGGACATCAGCACATACTCGATGGGAGTAGTGTGCTCAACCTGCTGCTCGCCGGCGGCAACCTGCGCCTCAGCTCCACCGCGCTCCAGCACGAGAGTCTCTTTGGCGAAGACCGGATCAAGGAACTTGCCGAAACGGTCCGCTCCACCCAAACTGTGTGGCAGGCCAAGATAGCCGGCGCCGATGGAGCAGATCGCCAGAATCACCAGCGGCACGGTCATCGTCTTGGGCGACTCGTGGATGTGGTGCTCGACTTCGTGGCTCATGCGCGGCTTGCCGAAGAACGTCAGGTAGATCAGCCGGAACATGTAGAACGAAGTCATCAGCGCGGTGAGAAACGCGATGTACCACAGGTAGCGAAACGCGCCGGCTTCGCGCGACCACGTCTCCCACAGGATCGCGTCCTTCGAGAAGAAGCCGGCAAAACCCGGTATCCCCGAGATGGCGAGCGTTGCGACCACCATGGTCCAGAACGTAGCTTTGATCTTCCCGCCGAGTGCGCCCATGAACTGCATCTCCTGCTGGCCGCTCATGGCGTGGATCACCGAGCCGGCCCCGAGAAAGAGCAGCGCCTTAAAGAACGCGTGCGTGAAGACGTGGAAGACGCCGGCGGCGAATGCGCCGACGCCCAGCGCCAGGAACATGTATCCCAACTGCGACACGGTGGAGTACGCCAGCACGCGCTTGATGTCGTTCTGCACCAAAGCGATAGTCGCGGCGAAAATTGCGGTCAACGCGCCGATGATGGCAACGGTCTTCATCGCCGTGGGTGCGAGCACGAACAGCGCATTCGAGCGCGCAACCATGTACACGCCGGCGGTGACCATGGTCGCCGCGTGGATCAGTGCGGAGACCGGCGTCGGACCTTCCATCGCGTCCGGCAACCAGACATACAGCGGAAATTGCGCCGACTTGCCGCAGGCTCCGACGAACAGCAACAGGCACGCCGCGGTGATGACGGGGTCGCCGATAGCGAATCGTCCACTGCGCGCCAGCGAGTTGACCGCGGTGTACTGCACCGAGCCGAAGTACCAGGCGATGGTGAACATGCCCAGCAGAAATCCAGCGTCGCCAACACGGTTGACGATGAATGCTTTATTGGCAGCTGTTGAAGCCGAGTGGCGCAGGAAGTAGAAGCCGATCAGCAGATACGAGCACAGGCCCACGCCCTCCCAGCCAACGAACATCAGTGCGTAATTGTTGGCCAGGATCAGCGTCAGCATGGAGAACATGAACAGATTCATGTAGCCGAAGAAGCGGTAGTAACCGCCTTCATGGCCCATGTAGCCCATCGAATAAATGTGGATGAGCATGCCCACGCCGGTCACGAACAGCAGCCAGATCGACGACAGCGGATCGAGCAGGAAGCCGGCATCGGCGCGGAATGGGGCAGTGCCGCCGTGCGTCGGATAGCTCAGCGATGCGTCACCCGTTCCCAGCCAGGTAAACATCACCTTCTCGAAGGGCTTGCCGGGATGGTCGGCGGAGTATCCGGTGTATTGCCAGACCGCGAGGCAGGCCCACACGAACGCCAGCACCACCACGCCGACGCAGACGCCGTTCACCGCCTGCTTCGACAGCCTGCGTCCGAAGAAGAACATGCAAGCCGCGCCGAACGCGGGAAAGAGGGGGATGATCCAAATGTGATCTAAAAAGAACATAGCAATTAGCCGTTAGCAATTAGCAATTAGCCAAACCCAAAATGCCCCAACCCAATCGCGTGTCATCCTGAGCGGAGGCGCGCTTCCTTCGCGCGCCGGAGTCGAAGGACCCCTATAGTCATCAAGAGCCTGTCACCCCTGAAGGGGCTCCGCCACCCCGGGCTTCCGCCCGGGGCTAGTCACTTTCGCCCTTCGGGCTCGGTCGTTCGTCGTTCAAAGATCAGAGGCAATCAGCAGCGTTTTGCCGCCTCGCGGTTAGTTATGTCGCCGGCTGAAGCCGGCTCGTTCACTATTCAACGCTTGACGCGAACCTGAAGGTTCGCTCTACCTGACAACTGGCAACCGGCAACTAACAACTGTCTTTCACCACTTCAACAAATCCACCTCATCCACGTTCACCGTCTCCTTGTTGCGGAAGAAGGCGATGATGATGCCCAGTCCCACCGCAGCTTCGGCGGCGGCGTCTGTAATGACAAAGATGGCGAACACCTGCCCGTGCAATCCGTACAACCGCGAGAACGCCACCAGGTTCAGGTTCACGGCGTTCAGGATCAGCTCAATCGACATCAGGATGATGACCACGTTGCGGCGCGTCAGCACGCCAATGGTGCCGATGATGAACAACGCCGCCGCAACAACCAGATAATGCAATGTGGTGATCTCGGTCATAAATAGTACTCAGCAATTAGCCATTAGCCATTAGCCAAAACCAAACCCAGTGTCATCTTGAGCGGAGGCGCGCTTCTTTTGCGCGCCGGAGTCGAAGGACCCCTATATAAATTTGTCATCCCGAGCGGAGCGTCCGCCCGTTTTTCGATCCGCATCCTTTGCGGATCGGCGGACGCGCAGTTGAGGGACCTGCTTTCGTGTATCGTCCCTACGGGACTCCGTCCAATGTCCAACCTACCCAGCACTCCGCTTCGCTCCGTGCTGGGCTAAGATGAGTCCGTCCCACTGCGTGAACTCTGCCTCGCGGTTCGAGCATTTGATTCTCAAACAACTAAGTACATGGCACGTCGGCCGAACAATCCCAATCCCTGGCCCCTAACCCCTATTCCCTCCACTAGCCACTAGCCACTACCTTTTCAAATCCTCTTCTTCGCCATCACCACCGCGCCCACGATGGCCACCAGCAGCAGCAGCGAGGCAATCTCGAACGGCAGCATGTACTGCCCGTACAGTGCGAGGCCGATCTGCTGCGTGTTGTCGGCCTCTAGCCCGCGGAAGCCCTGATAGAACGCCGATGGAAACGTGCCTCGTCCCGCGCGATAGACGAACAACAGCAGAGCGCCCAGGGCGATCGACGCGATCAGGCCTACCACCCACTGCTTGTTGAACTGGTATTCGCGGATGTTCTGCTCCAGGTTCACCAGCATGATGACGAACAGGAACAGCACCATGATTCCGCCGGCATAGAGCACGATCTGCACGGCTGCAACGAACGGCGCGTAGAGCATCAGGTAGAAGCCGGCCAGCGACAGCAGCGTCACGATGAGCGACAACGCCGCATGCACCGGATTGCGCCGGGTGATCACCGCAATCGCCGAGACGATGGCCATGATCGCCAGGAAGTAGAAGAAAAACGTTGTCGCGATAGGAGTCATAAAAGCAGTAATTAGCAATTAGCAATTAGCCGTTAGCAAAACCCAAAAACGCGGCGACAAAGCGCTGCACTGCCCAACCCTGTCCTGACGCGGCGCTAAAGGGCCGCACTACCCGAACACCTTCGCCTGACGCGAACAAGCAGTCCCTTGTCCCTAATCCCGCTCTAGCCACTAGCCACTGGCCACTATTTCACGTACCGCACCGGCTCTTGCCCGCGCTCCAGTGCCGCCTGGTCCAACACCATGCCTTCGCGGCTGTAGAGTGCCATCTCGTAATCCTGAGTCAACTCGAGCGCGTCGGTCGAGCAGGCCTCGGCGCACAGGCCGCAGAACATGCAGCGGCTCAGGTCGTAGATCCACGACACCGGCTCTTTGCGCTTGGTCACCGGGTTACGCTCGCCCTTCACGACAATCAACTGCTCGGGACACGCCAGCGCGCACAGGTTGCACACGATGCACATCGAGTTGCCGCTCTCGGGATCGACCTTCAGGCGCGGCTGCCCGCGATAGCGCTCGAAGATGACCGGGCGCTCCAGCGGGTACTGCTCGGTGATGGCCTCGCTCGGCTTCTGATAGTCGAACGTAACTTTGAGGCCCTTGATCAGATCAACCAATAAAATTTTGCGAATCAGTGGTTTCAGACTCACGGCAGGACCCCCATAATTGCCGACGAGATTTGCGGCAACAGTCCCCACAGCGCAGTCGCGATGAGGACGCCGAGGCCGGTCGGCAGCAGTATCTTCCAGCCCACTTTCATGAGCTGGTCAAAGCGATAACGCGGAAACGTTCCGCGATACCAGATGTACAGATACATGAAGAATGCAACTTTCGCGACGAACCAGAAGATGTCCTGCACACGCTCGCGCACGCCGGGCACCAGCAGCACCAGCCCGATGAAAACCAACAAGAATCCGAAGATCGCAAGGCCGGTGGTCTGGATTTTCATCTGCGGAATCTTCGGCATGCGAACCGCGCCCAACAGGCACAGTCCAGCCAGTACGAACATCGCCAGTGCCGGAACAAACGAGAACGCTAAATCCCATGTCCGCCCACCGAGCCACGTCGGGAACGGACGCATCCATCCGCCGAGCCACAGCGTCACCGCGATCGACGAGACCGCCAGCATCGCCGCGTATTCGGCGAGGAAGAACAGCGACCAACGGAATCCGCTGTACTCGGTATGGAAGCCGGCGACCAGCTCCGACTCAGCTTCCGGCAGATCGAAGGGCGCGCGATTGGTTTCCGCGACCATCGCGATCGCGAAGATAGCGAACGCCAGGAATCCCAGCGGGAAAAATTTGAAGATGAACCAGGTATGCTGCGCGGCCTGCGACTCGACGATGCCGATCATGCTCAGCGTGCCTGTGCCGGTTTGCAGGCTGGTCATCAGCACGGCGCAGACAATCGCCAGGCCCATCGCGATTTCGTAGGAGACCATCTGCGCGCTGGAGCGCAGCGAACCCATCAGCGGGTAGTGCGAGTTCGACGACCATCCCGCCATGATGATGCCCAGCACGCTCAGCGACGATACGCCCAGCATGAACAGAATGCCGATGTTCATGTCGGTAACGGCGTGCGTGGGGCCGAAGGGAACGACCAGGAACGTGGTGAACGCGGTCATCGTGACCACGACCGGCGCGCTCCAGAACACCAGCTTGTCGGCGTTCTCGGGGATGATGTCTTCCTTGATGAGCAGCTTCAGCGCGTCGGCGAAGGGCTGCAGCAGGCCGTGCGGGCCCACGCGCATGGGGCCGAGGCGAATCTGCATGTGGGCGAGAATTTTGCGCTCCAGCCAGTTCATCGCGATCACCGCCAGCGAAATGCCGACAGTGATGATCAGGATGTAGATGGTCGCCCAGAACATGCTGCCGGCTTCGCCGGGGGTGGCGTTGGAGCCGAGATATTTTGTGATCGCGTCAAGCATTTTGATTCTGGTAGTGCGGGCCTTCAGGCCCGCGTTCCGCGTTGATATTTAATTCCGAGCCGGCTTCAGCCGGCATACATCCTGCGTCCAGCGCTCAGTCCCCTTCCACATTCAGACAAGCTTCTGCGGGCGAGGAGAGCTTTACAGTCGTAGTCTGGCCTGGTTTGACAGGTACGGTGTTTAGGAGGTCGGCTCCCCAGAAACCGTCGTTCATACCAGCTTGCCCGCTAGCGAGTACGATGTAATCTCCCGGACGCGGCACGGCGACCCTAAATGCTCCATTCTCGTCGGCATCGACCGCCAGCATCTGCCAGCTCTTCTTATTGCTCTGCACCCACTCCAATGTTTGCGAAAGGGCTTCATGGTAGGTCAACAGACTCTTGCGGCACATCACTGCGTCGCTCCAGTTCATGCCGTCTGCTGACAGCTCCTCGTTGTATTGCTCCATTGCCTTGTTATGGTTGTCCATCCAGGCCATACCCGCTGAGTTCTCATCATCTGGGTGCGCGTTCGCAAAACTCACGCTGCGATGCACGTACAACAGGTAAATGTGCGCAAGCCGCGCGGGTTTCAAGTCGCCGCCCTTCGTTATCGCAAACACAGAACCAGATACGATTCCGGGTTTAGCAACTTGCGTTGCGGAGTGCTGCTGTGGGGCGGCGAGAATCGCGGACAATAGCACTATCGCCCCGAGCCTGGGCGCGAACCTGAAGGTTCGCTCTATTAGTGCACTCTTCACCGATCCACTTCCCCCAGCACGATGTCCAGCGTCCCGATCACCGCGACCACATCCGCGACCAGCAGACCGCGCACCATCTTGTCGAGGGCTTGCAGATTTACGAATGACGGCGGCCGCACGCGCACGCGATAGGGCTGCAGCGACCCGTCGCTCACGATGAAATATCCCAACTCTCCCTTCGGCGCTTCGATCGAGACATAGACCTCGCCCACCGGCGGCTTCAGCACCTTAGGAACCTTGGCCATGATCGGCCCGCTCGGCAGTCCCTCGACAGCCTGACGAATGATGCGCACCGCCTGGCGCATTTCCTCGATGCGCACCAGGTACCGGTCGTAGGTATCGCCGTTCAGCCCGGTCGGAATCTCGAAGTCGAACTTGCTGTAGCACTCGTACGGCTGCGCCTTGCGCAGGTCCCACTTCAGGCCGCTGGCCCGGAGAACCGGGCCGGTCACGCCCAGCGCGATGCAATCCTCCGGATTCAGAATGCCGACGCCTTTGGTGCGCCGCACCCAGATGCGGTTGGTGGTCAGCAGCTCTTCGTATTCGTCGAGTTTGGGCAGAAACGCGTCGCAGAACTTCAGGCAATCCTGCTCGAAGCCGTCGTAGGTCTCGTAAATGCAGCCGCCGATGCGGAACGCGTGCGTGGTCAGGCGCGCGCCGCAATATTTCTCGAAGATCTTCAGGATCTCTTCGCGATCGCGGAAGCAGTAGAACAGCGGCGTCAGCGCGCCGATATCGAGCGCGTGCGTGCCCAGCCAAACCTGGTGGCTGGCGATGCGGCACAGCTCGGTGAGAATCACGCGGATGTACTGCGCGCGCGGCGGCGCTTCGGTGTTCAGCAGCTTCTCGACCGCTTCGCAATAGCCCAGGCCGTTGGAGACGGCGGCGACGTAATCCATGCGATCGACGTACGGGTTGAACATCGTGTAAGTGCGGTTCTCGGCAATCTTCTCCACTCCGCGATGCAGGTAGCCGATCACGCACTCGGTGCCTAGAACTTTCTCGCCGTCGAGCTTCAGAATGACGCGGAGGACGCCGTGCGTGGACGGATGTTGCGGCCCCATGTTGAGGACGATCTCGTTGGCGTCGAGGAAGGTTTCGTCCTTGGTATCGAGGTCGAGATAATCCACCGTCCCCGGACCGCTCTGCCCCGGCTTCGCGTGGCGATAATCGATTTCAAATTCCTTCATTGTCGCAGTTCGCTTTTCGCTTTTCGCCAGACTTTTCGTTGTCGGTAGAGCGAGCCTTCAGGCTCGCGTCCAGCTGTTATTTATTCAATCCCGAGCCGGCTTCAGCCGGCGGCACTCCGGGGCTAAAGCCCCTCAATTTTTTCTGTCGCCCCGACGCGAGCCTAAAGGCTCGCTCTACCAATCCTTCTCTCTTCACGCGAACCTAAAAGCCTGCCCTGAGCTGAGTCGAAGGGGCTCGCTCTACCTCATTGCCCGCTCTCAATCCCCAAATTCGCCTTCACCCATTCCTGGTCCTGCTGCAGAATCGGGTAGTCCTTGCGCAGCGGATGTCCTTTCCAGCCGTCGGGCAGCAGAATGCGCTTCAGGTCGGGATGCCCGTCGAACGAGATCCCGAACATATCGAACACCTCGCGCTCCAGCCAATTCGCTGTCTCCCAAATGCCGACCACGCTGCGCAGAGTCTCGCCGTCCTTGATCTGCGTCTTCACCCGCACGCGCTCGTTGTTGTGGAACGAGTACAGGATGTAAACGATGTCGAACTGCGCCTCACGCTTGGGATAATGCACCGCGGTGATGTCCACGCAGTAGTCGAAGAGCTCGTCGTTGCGCATGCGCAGCAGGACTTCGTAGAGCAGCGTGCTGTCGACGACGAGATATTTCTGGCCGACGTAGGTGCTGGCTTCTTTGATCCCTGAGCCGTATTGACTCTTCAGGCTGCGCACCAGCGGCGCGTCCCATGGCTCCGGCTTGGGGCCTTCGGGCTTCGGAGCAGGCTTCGCGGCGGGAGCAGCAGGTTTAGCGGCAGCAGCTGGAGCTGCGGGTTTCGCTTCAGCAGCGGCGGCCGGGCCAGCTTTATCACCGGATGTGGCAGCGGGTTTCTCGCCGCTGGCGGGAGCTGCTGGTGTGCCGGCCGGCTTGCTCGTCGCCTCCGGCTTCGCCGCGGGTGCAACTGGCTTCTCTTCCGACGCTGGAACTGGCGCTGCGGATTGCTTTGTATCGGACTTGGCGGCCTCCGATGCGGAGTTCCCCGCCGGCGCCGATGCGGCGCTCGCCGGGGACGGAGGTTCAGGCAAAACTGGACTGGGCTCTTTGGTCTCGTCGGGCACTTGCATGCCTCTCTTGTCTGCCGCAGGCTGCTGCGGTTGAACTTCTATTTCTATCAGCCTTGAGGGTTAGCTTCTCGTACGCGGGTCACTCCGTTCTGTGATCTCAATCACATTACGACGCGCAACTGCAACAATGTTAGAGCTGTACCGCAGTTTTACCGGAGAGGGAGGGCTTTACCCGGCACCGGCCGGCGTATGGTGTTGCGCCCATTGTTCGCCTGAAGATCGCCGCAATGCAACCGTAAAACGTCACCTGGTCCAGG
The DNA here is from genome assembly GCA_963821995.1 of uncultured Acidobacteriaceae bacterium. GTDB lineage: Bacteria > Acidobacteriota > Terriglobia > Terriglobales > Acidobacteriaceae > Bog-257. Next base: position 145,925 of record CAWGFZ010000005.1, read on the forward strand.
CACCTGTGGCTTGGTGCAAACCCGCCGCCGCCGCCCTCATCTCACGGAAAGCCTTATTATTAATTCCTGCGGAATGATTTCCGGCCAGGAGGGGTGGTTGGTCTGTAGCTCATGCGGATTTGAAAATCAGACCGGCATGCGATTCTGCGGCATGTGCGGAACGCCTTTGCCGCACAAGCCGCTGACCGCGCCCGGCGCGCAGAGCACGCTTAACTTCACGCGCGTGCCGTTCGAGGTTCATGCTCCCCAGCAGGAGCAGAGCGCCACGACTTCGTCATCCTCGTCGTCCTCAACCGGCGCCGTCGTCGCGGAATCGTCGACCACGACGGCAACCACCGTTTCCACTCCGCTAGAGGAGCCCAGCCCGGCGGCATCGCCCGAGCTCAATGAGGTTCCAGCCTCGACCGCCGAAGTGCCGAAGGAACTGGTGCCCGATGTCCCCTTCGACGAGTATCTGCAAAGTTTCCGCTACCAGCCGCCAAAGGATCCAACGGAAATCACCATGCGCGGCGATGCGCCCATTGCCGAGCACGCGTCCACTACGGAAACCGCGACCGTTGCGCCGACGGCCGCAGAACCATCAGCTCCAAAGAATGGCAGTTCGGAAGTCGCCGCCGAGGCGATCCACGCTTCACAGATCGCCGTCGCCGTTCCACCCGACACCGGCGAGCGTCTCGGTCTGGAGCCACTGGATCCAGAAGCCCCGGAAATTCCGGAAGCTCCGGAAACTCCACTCGACACTCGCGCCGAGCGGCCTCGTTTTCTCGACCTGGGCGAGCCACCGAAAGAAACAAATAATCCGGCCGCCGGTACCTCGACCATCGTGGGGCCGTCGTTCCTGGGACTTAGCGATACTCCGGAGATAGCGGGGGCCTCTGCAGTCAGCGAAGTTGAGGAGCCGGCGAGGAGCCACTGGCGAGCGTGGCTGGCGGTCGCCGTGCTCCTGATCTTTGCCGCTCTGGGTGTGTTGGAGTGGCGTTCGCAGGCGAGCCAGAGCAACAACGGCCCCGTCGAAATGATCAAGATGAAGGTCCGCAACTGGACCAAGGGCGCGCTATCGGCGACCAGCAGCGAGCCAGCTCCGGCAAGCTCTGCTGCAGATACCAACCAGCCCGAGATTCAGGTACAGCCACAGAATCAGCCGGCCGCCAACAACGCTCCGCTTGCCAATGGCGTGCCCACGACGCCTGCCAATGGCGAGCCGCCGAATGCCGCAAATAATACTCAGGCCAATGCGGGTGCCGCTGGAGCCACGATACCTGCTCCCACTCCCAATCCGCCGGCCGAAAATGCCGCCGCAAATTCGCAACCGCCCGGCAGTGACCAAAGCACGGCCGCTGTGCAAAGCGGCAATGTTGCAGCGAACGCACCAACTGTAACAGGACAAGCAGCGAAGCCGGCAAAGGCTCCGGCTGAGATTGCTAAATCCACTCCGCCGGCGAAACAGCCGGCTGCATCTGTGCCGAAGCCCAAGACGCTAAAAGCTGCGGATCACGAAAACAACCCCGCTCCGGCGAAGACGCCGGCCCCCGGCGCTGAGGAACTGGCCAAGGCCAAGAACGCGAGCGATTCGGCAGCGGAAGCCGCCTGGCTATGGAAAGCCACGGCGAAAGGAAATCCCGACGCGCCGGTGCAGCTGGCCGACATGTACATCAAGGGCGACGGCGTCCCGCGCAGTTGCGAGCAGGCGATGGTCCTGCTGAAGACTGCGGCCGCCAAAGAAAACGCCAGCGCGCGCAATCGTCTGGCCTCGCTGTATGCCACCGGACAATGCGTTCTGCGCAACCGGGTGGAAGCTTATCGCTGGCTCAGTTCAGCGCTGGTGGCCAATCCCAATAGCGAGTGGGCGCAGCAGAACCGCGACTTTCTCTGGCAGCAGATGACTCCCGAGGAGCGCCAGTTGGCGCAGAAGTACCGGTAAGCCCGACACGTCCCACGATGTGGGAGCTGCTGTCGCAGCCCGATTCAGCCAGGCTTCAGCGCGGCAAGCTGGCCAGCGTGTTCTGATAGAACTCCACCAGCGCGCGGCGATACGCTTCCGGTGTGTGGCTGGATTCAGCCCGGGAGCGCGCTGCCGTGCCCAGCCGCCGGCGTAATTCTTCATCGGACAGAATCTGCAGCATGGCTTGCGCCATCGCTTGTGGATTGCGCGGTGGAACCATCCGTCCGGTCACGCCCTCTTGCAAAATCTCCGGCACGCCTCCAACCGCAGTCGCCACGACCGGCAGCCCTGCGGCCATGGCTTCCAGCACGACGTTGGGCGATCCCTCGGAATGTGACGGCACCGCCACCAGCGTCGCCATCCCGTAGTACGGCCTTAGATCTCGCTGAAAGCCCGCCAACGCCATCCGGATCTCGACGCCGAGTTTGTTCGCCAGGCGAACGATTGATTGCCGCTCGGGGCCGTCCCCCACGATAGCGAGGAAAAACGGCGGCGCTCCCGGCATCGCATTCAGCGCCGCTATCGCTCGCACCAGGTCGGCGTGGCCTTTCTCCCGCGAGAGCCGGCCAGCCGATAGGATGACGGCCTCGTGGTCCTGGATTTCGAGTTCGCGCCTCACCCGTTGTATCTCTTCTTCCGCCGGACGCACGAACGGCTTCACTGCGTTGTGCAGGATGGTGATTTTGTCGCGCCGTACTCCCAGGCGGGCAAGATGATCGGCGAACGGGCCGCACACCGTGACCACGCGATAGGCGCCGCGCAACGACCAGCGGTCCAGTTGCGTATAGGCGCGATCCAGGCGGCTGGTCGCCGTGTAGCCGTGGTTCCAGGCTACCCAGGGATACCGGCGATGCAATGCGAGCAGCCGCACCAGGAAGTGCGACTTCACATTGCGCGTTTCCAGAATGTCGGGATTGATCTGCCCAATGACCTGCCGTAGCTGCGCGAACACTTGCGTGTCCCATCGCCTGCGCTCGGTGACCGTCGCCACTGCCAATCCAGCATCACGTGCCGCCCGCGCCAGCGCACTCTCCTCCGATCCACGCTGATAGGTGAGAAGCGTGACCTCGACCGCGGGAAATCCGGGCTCGGCGTGAGCCGCCATTCTTCCGAACTCAATGACATTCCGCGCCGGACCGGTAACGGTGGCGTTTTCGATGAGACTCAGCACGCGGATGGGAGAACGCCTCACGCCGCTCTCTATTCCCGTGCGGTCGAGGCAGCGGCCACGGGCTGATTGATGTTCTTCACCACCACGCGCGCGGGATTGCCCATGGCGACGCTGTAGGCCGGGATGTCGCTCACAACGACGCTGTTGACACCGATAATGGCGCCTTCGCCGACGGTCACGCCTTTCATGATGAATGCGTTGTGCCCGATCCAGGCATTACGGCAGATGCGCACTGGCTTGACTTCTTCGGCCTGCGGCGGCAGGTCGGCAATGCGCGCCATCGCGTCGCGCGGGTGCGCGTCGGTATCCATGAAGCGAACGCCGGAGGCGACGTTGATGTCGTCCTCCAAAACAATCTCCTTGTTCACGATGAAGACGACGTTGTGCCCAATATCGACGCGGTTGCCGAGAATGAGCTTGGGTTCGTCGAACAGGCGGCCGCTGAAGATGTCCACTTTGCCGAAGAAAATTACATCGTCGCCAATGTAGATCCTGGCATGGCCGATGATGAACGGCAGCCGCCAGATGCGAAAGCGCTTGCCCACGGCGGCGCAGCGGCCGCGGAACAGCGGCTCGACGAAAAGATAGCTGAACAGCCAATGCAGCCCCACCGAGCAGATCTGCCAGGCGTTGTAACAGATGCCGAGGAACGGATTGAAAAACCTCGGCAGCGGCAGCCGGCTGGATTCGACACGGCGCGCAAAGTTGCGGATGCCGCGAAAAAACGGCGTCTCCCCGCGACGGATCTTCAGCAGCAATGAGGGCATGGCTAATATTCCCGGATTCAATTCCTACGGAAGCTCTGATTAAGCCTGGTTTTGAAAGGGACGGTCTTCAGACCGTCCGTAAATCCGCCCCTTTTCCCATTGCGGCTTTAGCCGCTAAGGGACTTAATCAGGGACTCCCTGTGGCGTGGCGACGGGATGCTCCTGAGGCTCCTGCTGCGCCGCACGTTGCCGGTAGAATTGCCGCAGCACTTCGCGGCTGCGTGCTCCCGCGTGGCCATCCCACAGCGGCGGAATCTGCTTTCGCCGCGGCGAGTGCTTCATCTGCTCCCACGCAGCGAGAATGCCGGCCTTTGTAGTACCCGCCAGTCGGTTGGTGCCAAGCTCGACCGTTACCGGACGTTCCGTGTTGTCGCGCAGCGTTAGGCAGTTCACTCCCAGGACCGTGGTCTCTTCCTGGATGCCGCCCGAGTCAGTCAGCACGAGCGCACTGCCGGCCTCGAGGCTGAGAAAATCCAAATACCCCAGCGGCTCCAGCAGGCGAATAGCTGCAGGCAAACCGATTCCGCCGCTGTTCAGTCGCGCTCGCGTGCGAGGATGCACCGGCCATAACAGTGGCAGCGTCTTCGCGACTACTCCGAGCGCGCCGAGAATCTCGCCCAGCGCAGCAGGATCATCCACGTTTGCCGGTCGATGCAGCGTTACCACTCCGTAGGGCTTGTCGCGAACCTCTAGCTCATCAGCAATCGTCGAGTGGCGCGCCTGCTCCAGATGCTGGCGCAACGAATCGATCATCAGGTTGCCGACCAGGTGAATGCGATCGGAGGCCACGCCTTCGCGCAATAAATTGGTGCGGCCGCTCTCTTCGGTCACCAAAAACAGGTCTGTAATGGAATCCGTAACGATCCGGTTGATCTCCTCCGGCATGGTGCGATCGAAGCTGCGCAGACCAGCTTCCACATGAACGACATCGATGCACAACTTCTTTGCCACCATGGCCGCCGCTGCGGTGGAATTCACGTCCCCGACCACCACCACCGCCATTGGACGAAGCTGCTCCAGTACGGGTTCGATGCGGCGCATAATCTCCGCCGTCTGCTGAGCGTGGCTGCCGGAGCCGACTTCCAAATAGAACTGTGGATCAGGAATCCCGAGGTCCCGAAAAAACTGGCCCGACATGTTGTCGTCGTAATGCTGGCCGGTATGGATGAGAATCGACTCGAAATCGGGATCGCCCGCCAGCGCCTTCATCAGCGGAGCAATCTTCATGAAGTTAGGACGGGCGCCGGCGACCATCGCCAGCCGGATTGGAGTTCCTGGATTCGTCACGAGTTAATGCGCCGGAATGCTGCGGTTCGCTCCTGCGCCATTGTAACCGAGGACCGCGGAAATCCATCTGCTAGTCTGTTCCATCACGAGCTACAGCGCCGTAACCCGAGGCCCGCCGACGTGCAGCAGAGAAAGCCACACGTGATCATGATCGCCTATCACTTCCCACCGGCCCCGGAGATCGGAGGTCTGCGGCCGTTTCGCTTTCGCAAGTACCTCGAGCGCCTCGGCTATGGCTGCTACGTGATTACGGCTTCGCCACAAAATGACAAAAGTTCCGCCGATACCGTCGTCATCCGCGATGAGCTGCAAACCGTCTGGGACGAAGGACCCACAGGGCGGCTCTCATTCGAAGGTTGGCAGGAGCTGCTGATTCGCCAACTGATGTTTCCCGGACACGTGGGATTTATCTGGTCGCGAAAGGCCGCCGATCGCTGCGCCGAAATTCTGCACGAGCTTCCGCGCAACAAAGTTGTCCTCTACTCGACTTATCCTCCCGTCGGTACGCTCACGGCCGGCCTGCTCGTGCATCTCCGGGAGAGAATCCCTTGGATCGCCGATTTCCGCGATCCCATCGGCGGCGTGGGCGCCGGGCTGGTGCCGGCGCGGGCGCGCTTCTGCAACCGCCGGCTGGAAGGCTTTGTCTTCCGCAGTGCGAATGCGGTGGTTGCCAATGTGGAAGCGGCAGCCGCGATGTGGAGCAAACGGTATCCGTGGGCCGCGCGCAAGCTGCATGTGATATCCAACGGCTTTGATCCCGAGGACATTCCGCAAGCGCGGGAAATACCAGCTCGGCAAGAGCGCCTGATCGTCCACGCAGGCACGCTATATCACGGGAGAAATCCAAATGTCATCGTCAAATCTCTCGCACGATTGCGTGCCAGCGGGATGCCCGAAGCTGCCTCGGCGAAAATTCTTCTGGTGGGGGATTTCGATGCAAAAGCCGGCATCGATCAAGCGCTTTTTGAAACGGCACAGCGGGAGGGCTGGTTGGCATTGCAGCCAATGATGCCGCGGGCGCAATCCCAGCGGCTGCTGGAAGAAGCTGATCGGCTGTTGCTCGTCCAGCCGCAGTCTGAAGTGCAGGTCCCCGGCAAGCTTTTCGAGTACATCTGCATTGGGCGGCCGATTCTCGCGCTCGTGCCGCGCTCATCTGCGGTTGAGCAGATACTGCAACAGGCTGGGACGCCGCACGTGTGTGTCTATCCCGACGAGCCGGAGGACGAAGTTGATCGCAAGATGCTGGCTTGCTTGCGAATGCCTGGCGGTCCAGCCGCTCCAAGTCAGTCGTTTGCCGCCAATTTCAATGCTGCGCATCAGGCGGAACAACTCGCCGCGATCATCGACTCAATTGCATGACGAGGCGGCCCGGGTGGCGCGGATTCGGTAAGCCGGCCTTCAAAGACTGTCTCGCCAGCCTGTGGCGCCGCTCTGCAGCTCAGCGCTGATTTGTGCCGGATGATTCTACTTGGCCGCGACGGCCTTCACTCTGGCGCTCAGACGCGCCTTGTAGCGGCTGGCTGTATTCTTGTGCAGGACACCCTTCTGCACGCCCTTGTCAACCACCGAAACCGTGGCGCGATAGGCGCTTTGGGCAGCTTCTTTGTCGCCTTTGACGATCGCCTGGCGCAGGGAACGCAGTGCGCCGCGCAGGCGCGACTTGTTGGCGCGATTGCGCGTAGTCTTGGTTTCAGTTTGACGCGCACGCTTCAGCGCCGAAAAATGGTCTGCCATGCTTTTCTGTAATCCTCGATGGGAATTTCGACGTTGAGCCGAATAATTCATTTTATCGGACTTCCGCTCGCCCGGGCAAATGGCATATGTGGGAGGGTCAATCCGAACCAGATTCTTCGCGCACGCGGATTCCACTCGTGATCCGGAACTCGATCACAGTGCTCGTCCCACCGGTTTTGATATCTTGAAGGCATGCCGCATTCGCCCAACATTTGCGGAGTAATTCTGGCCGCAGGCTTCTCCTCGCGCATGGGCCGCGACAAAGCTCTGCTTCCCTGGCCGCCGGTCGCCGAAGGAACGCCCGCCGCAAACACCTTCCTCGGCGCCGCGATCGACCTACTGCAGGCCTACAGCGAGCTGGTGATCGTCGTGGGCGGTAAGAACGCCGTAGCGATTACTCCCGTCGTTTACGCGCACGCGGCATTTCTTGCCATCAATCGCGAGCCGGAGCGCGGACAGTTCAGCTCGCTGCAGGTTGGTCTGCAGGAGGTGCTGAACCATGGGCGCGATGCCGCTCTGATCGCGCTGATCGACCGCCCGCCGGTCTTGCCCGGAACCGTGAAGACCCTGCGCGAAGCATTCCAATACGCCGATCAGGACGTCTGGGCCGTCGTCCCCGAATCCAAGCGGGGCGAAGAAATCATCCATGGCCATCCCATCGTGATTGGCCGCGAGATGATCCAGGCATTTCTGAGCGCACCCGCGACCGCAACCGCGCGCGACATTGAACACCATTATCAGGCGCACATTCAGTATGTGCCGGTGGACGATCCGCGCCTCGCCATCAACATCGATACTCCGGAGGATTACGAGCGGCTCGCCAGCACCGAAATGATCTGGGCGGAGAAGCGCTTTTGAGCGCCTCGCGGCTACCTCAAGATCGTGCGGCCCTTCAGAGATTCTGTCACGACCGACAAACAGGTCCGCCTTGGAACAAACCGTGTGAGAAACCGCCAAACCAGTCGGGCAGCCAGGGTCCCACAAACTCCCAATTTGCAGGCCTTGTATCAGGGCACGACTTCAGTCGTGCCGATAAGCTATTTATTTTGTCGCACGAGCCGGCTTTAGCCGGCGGCACACTGCTCTCCAGAAAGTCTTGGCCGCTGTGATACTTCGTTCAACAGCAAGACAATTTGTTGATTCCGTGCTCGCGCTGCGGCCCTCGATCGCCGTCTTCGATTGCGACGGAACGCTGTGGAGCGGCGATGCCGGCGCCGATTTCTTCTACTGGGAGATCGAGCGGGGACTCATCAGCCGCGAGATGGCCGAATGGGCGCGCGCCCGCTACGAAGCATACAAGGCGGGCGAGGTCGGCGAGGAGCAGATGTGCGGCGAGATGGTGACTATCAATCGCGGGGTTCCGCACGAAGCCTTGCAGCGCGCCGCTGCGGAGTTCTTCGACGCGGTAGTCAGCCATCGTATCTTCCCCGAGTTCCTCGAGTTAACTCACCGGCTTGCCGAGCAGGGTTGCGAGCTCTGGGCTGTCTCCTCGACCAACAATTGGGTGGTGGAAGTTGGCGCGGAACGTTTCGGCATCCCGCTGGAACGCGTTCTCGCCGCTTGCGTTCACATTGAGAACGGTTGCGCCAGCGATCGCCTCATCCGGGTTCCGACCGACGAACTGAAGGTGGTCACCATTCGCGAAGTCATCGGCAAGCCAATGGAAGCGGTCTTCGGCAACTCAGTCCACGACCAGGCGATGCTGGAGATGGCGAAGTGGCCGTTCTGCGTGAACCCCAATCCCGACTTGGAGCAGATTGCCCGCCAGCACGGCTGGCCGGTATATTGGCCGGCGGGATGCGAGCCGGCCACATTTTGAAGATGTTCCAAATGCAACGGCTGGCGTTATGCCGTCGTGGAACAGAGCTACAGGTTGGACAGTGAATTAATTAGTCCAAACTTCTTCACTTGTTCGACCTCAAAGTGTAATGTAACGCGACTCGCACCTGAAACGGTTCGGTGGGGTGGTAAACGTCTGTGAATAGCGGCGAAGCGGTTGGCGTGATTCGCGAGATATAGGCGTAGGTGATGTCGTCAGCTTGGGCGTTCAGCAAATTTAAGAAGTCGACCGAAAGGCCCCATGTGCTGTTGATTTGGTAGCCGAGCCCTGCGTTGACCAACGCTGTTGCAGGGGAGCGATAGATTCCGTCGGAGGTCAAATAGCGCGGGCCAAAGTAACGCAGGCGCAAAGCCCCCGAAAAGCGGTTGAGGCTGTGCAGTGTGACGCCCGATGAAATCACCACCCCAACCGCCTCAGGCACAAGCCTGCCACCCGGGCCTTGCACAGGATACTGGCCGCCACCCACGTTGGTGTACGCCGCATCATCTGGGTCTATTTGGGTAAAAAGGGCGCGGGAGTCCGCAAAATCAAAATCAAAAGCCAAATGTCTCTGGGGCGTGTAGTAGTTCGCGAATTCGATGCCATAGCGGTTGCTCGACTGTTCTGAAGCAATCGTGCCTCCGGTGTCGCCATCCTGCTGCAGTTCGGAGTTACTGTGGAGATACCAGAGCGAAAGGGTGCTTTGCAGATGTGGGATGGCCGAAGTGCGCACGCCGACTTCCGCGCCTTTAGTTTGGACCAGGGGAGAAATTGGGGTGCTGGACGTGGGGAAAGGATAGTCCGGCGAAATCGGTTCCTCCCTTTGCGTTGCGCCACGCGCGTCGTTGCTGTGGAAACTGAATCCACCCTGTACATAGAACTCGGTCTTGGCCCACGGGCCGAAAATCAAACTTGCTTTGGGGCTGGGCAGGAACTTGGTGGCCGTGCCGGAATTGAGCTTCGCAAAGTTGACCGTGCCAAAGATGGGGGAGACATAAGTCGGAGTCAAGCTGGTGACGACATAGATTGCGTCGTCGCCGCGCAGGGCCACTACCGAGCGGAATTTGCTCGCCCACTGGATTTTAGTTTCCACATAGACACTGACCAGCGTGTCCGTAAATTTATTCAAATCCGTGTCCGCGGGCAAGATGGCTGTCAGATTCGGATTGGTAGCGCACTCGGGGATGGGTTCGTCATTGCAGGCGTTGATATCATTCTTGTCCGTGCGCACACGATCTTCCGTCCGGTAAAGGCCGTTGTGGACCCAATCGTTGCGGAGCTGCAGGCCGAACGTATTTGCCACCTTGCGGCCAAACCATTGGCTGAAAATCGTATGGTGTGCGTCAAACCCCGCCACCCAGCGCCTGTCCTGCTGTTCGAACTGATCGCCCTTAATGGGGTCATCCAGGTAGTAAGTGAAATCAGAGAATAAATTGAGATCGTAATAAAATCCGTAGGCCGTGATTTTCGTCTCGGAATTTGCGCCGCGGCGATGCCATTCCGACTGCAAGCTATAACGCTGTGACTCGCCACCGTCAGTCGGGTTCAGTGCGCCGAAGTAACCAACCAGGGGTATGGCGTCAACAGGGATTTGATCGCTCGAGTGCCATGTTCCACGGTAAGCGCGGGCCGTGATGCTGAAACCATCGTCGTCTCCGCCCTGGCTGTAGGTTACCAGGCCATTGTATTTGTAAAAATTATCCTCATGCGTCGTCCATGGGCCGTTATCGTGATACGCCTCTCCGCCGTACAGCAAATTGCCCTTGCCGAGCTTTTGCGATACGCCGAAAACGGCCCGCCCATAGCCATACATGCCGCCTTCGACTGTGAGGAAGTTCCGGGGCAGCGTCTTGAAGAATTCCACATGGGCCGACGCAGCCGAGCTAAAGTTGCCGACATCAGCGTAATAAGGGCCTTTCTCGAAATCCACCCCTTGCACAAACTCCGGGATGACGGTGTTCATGTCCGAGTACCCTTCGCCGTGCGCGTGCGACGGCAGGTTCAGCGGCATATCGTCGAGGAAAATGGCGATATCTGTGCCGTGGTCGAGATTGAAGCCGCGAAGAAAATATTGGTTGGCCTTGCCGCCGCCGGCGTGCTGCGTGATGATGACACCGGGAACCGCCTCCAAAATTTCTCCTGAACGGAGAATCGGTCGATCTTCGATTTCGGTTTGGCCCACCGTTCCCTGGGTGGCGGACTCGGCAATTCCGACGAGGTCATCCGCTCGGCCTTGCACGCTTATGGTGGTGCTCACGGCGCCGACAGCCAGAGAGATGAGCAGCGGCGCCGGCGCCTTTGTGGCCCCTATGGTGACGGGGATTTCTTTGGTTTCAAAATGGGGATCAGATACTACGAGTTGATAATCTCCTGCCGAGAGTCCAGAAATAATGAAGGAGCCATTCGTGTCCGACCGTGTCGTTGTTTGCACAGTACCGTTCGCGCTTCGAACCTGCACGGTAGCCCCGGCAATCGCCGCGCCAGACGTGTCCACGACAGTTCCTGATAGCTGAGTGACTTCTTGGGCGGCCATTTTCACCGTTGTTTCGGGCTCCCCGTTCAAAGCAACGGCAACAGGCTGTTCTACGGAGCGAAAGCCGGATGCCTCAACCTTCAGGACAAATGCTCCCGCAGAAGCCAGCTTGATTTGAAATGAGCCGTCAGTTCCGGAAGTCGCTTGTCCGAGAACGTGGTCACGGTCGACGACCTGCACCGTCGCCTGCGGCAAGCCATTTCCTTGCGGACCGGTAACGCGGCCTCTCAGAACTGCTTCTTGGGCCGCCACGACTTGGGGTAGGAACAATAGGAATAAAGCAGCCTTCAATATAGGCATGTTACGCACTGTCCATCTAGGGCTACCGGGAGAGGCGGGGCAATCTGCCTGGGACGTAGAAATGGTCCTAGTAGCACGTCTGTAATAAGTATGCTACGCAAAAAATGTTAGGCAAGCGAAATCGCCAGGCAGACTCCGGCGTGGTTCCATTGGGGGGAAGTAAGGGAAATTAGGCTTCCACCAAAGTTTCACAATTAGCAGGGGACGGTGGCTAAAGCAGGGGCCTTCCACCTTAAAGCTACTCCATCACTATCCCTTGCTACCGGCTGGTCGCGGTTTGCTACGCGGCAATAAGGCCGCGGGAGAACTCATCGCCAGGCGGCCATGCTGGACGCCTTTCGTGCTAATGAGGCGATCGGCGAGCTTTTGGACGTCCTGCGATTTCCCGCGGAGAACGATCACCTCTAAGCAGGTTTCATGGTCGAGATGGGCATGCAGCGTCGAAATGATGATTTCGTGATTGTCATGCTGAAGATTGGTGAGTTTCTCCGGCAAGAGCCGGGTGTGATGATCGTAGATGAGAGTGACGGTGCCAACCACCAGGGCGTTCGGCCCCACGACGGCTGAGCCCACAAGGCGGTCTCGGATGAGATCGCGAAAAGCCTCTGATCGGTTCTCGTATCCTTTGTCTGCGATAAACTGATCGAAACGATGGAGAAGATCTGAGTCGAGCGAAACCCCAATTCTGCTGAGATGATCCATGAAAACCTCGTCAAGGAGCCACCGTAGAGGGTCAGCGTAGCACAATCGAGGGTTAGCGTAGCACAGATGAACGTGTCGCACCGCTCACGCTATCTCAACGAGTTCAGCGCAAGAACCGTAGGATGTCGTCGCCAGAATAGCGTGCTCGCGCTTCCACTGACCGTCGGACGGCCGAGACTCCTACGCCACACGGAACTTTCCGCGTTCACGCGGCGTTGCGCGGAAACGGGAACCTCGCCTTACGCTTTCTCCAGGTTCAGCGCGCGCTTGAACGATCCCTGGTCGTTCTTGATCTTCTCCTGCAGCAGCATGATCGCGTAGATCAACTGCTCGGGACGCGGCGGGCAGCCGGGCACGTAGACGTCGACCGGGATCCACTGATTGACGCCCTGCACCAGCGCGTAGTTATTGAAGACGCCGCCGGACGTTGCGCACGCGCCCATCGAGATCACCCATTTCGGTTCGGGCATTTGCAGGTAGAGCTCGCGTATGACCGGCGCCATCTTCTGCGACACGCGGCCAGCGATGATCATGAGGTCTGACTGGCGCGGTGATGGGCGAAACACCTCCGCGCCGAAGCGCGCGATATCGAAGCGCGATGCGCCCATCGACATCATCTCGATAGCGCAACAGGCCAGGCCGAAGGTCATCGGCCAGATGGAATTGCGCCGCACCCAGTTCACCACGGCGTCGAGCGACGCAAGCACGACTCCCTCATGTTGTTGCTCGCCGAAGGTGGCGCGCAGAACGGCGCGGCGGCTGTGCTCGGAACCGACGAGGTTATCGAAGCGTTCCCGGCCTGTCTCAGGATTATCGAAGTGTGGAAGCTGCTGCTCGGCCATATCGCTCACCATTATATCTACTGGTTTTGATGCGACGTATTTCCGGCAGGACGCAGCGAGTCGTACGCGCCCAGCTTCGCGCGCACAAATTCCACCAGCTCGGGCGTCACGTATGACGGCGGATCAATGCGAAACGTCGGTTTACCAGCCACTGGCTTCAGAGACACATTTGTCCAGGCGACCTGATCGGCTCCATTATGCAGAATCACGGCATCGGCGCGATCGAGAAATCGCTGCGCTGTAGCTTTGAAATCGGCTGTGGCAACGTCGAGCACGGTGAGGTAGAGATCAGGGCGCAGGAAACCCATAATGCTGTTGGACTCAAGGATCGCATTTTCGGCGGAAGCGAGTTCCATGCGCACTCGCGGCATGGCTTGGGCCAGCATGCCTTGCCGGGTCCGCACCCACAGTGAACGCGCGGCGCCGGCAACCAGAAATCGCGAACTGTCGCTCTTGCCGCTGCGATCGCGCTCTTCTGTGACCGCCCATGCATGATCGGCGGTGGCGCAATCGCATAGTTTTCCATTGGCCGAGCAGATGCCGTGGCCGTACTGCGTGACCTTCATGGCGGTCCAGTGAAACTCCGGCAGCGCAGCGATCAGACCGGCAACCACGCTGGTCTTGCCCACGCTGCGCGAATGCCCCCCCACGACGACGACGGCCATGACTAGTCACCAGTCTAGTGCGTCCGACGCAGGTTTGCGAATGGTGCGCGGATTGTGGAAGGAGACGACAACAGCGGCGCTATCACCGGCAGACAAGGCACGCCGTTGCTACTTGTTCAGCAACTGCGAGAACAGTGTCTCGTATTTCTTGGCGATGACCTCCCAGCGATATAGCTCTTCCGCTCGCTGCCGCGCCCGAAGCGCCAATTGCTCGCGCGTGGCGGCATGGTCCAGCAACGATTGCAATTTCACTGCGAGATCTTCATCCGACTTGGCGTAGCGAATCGCCGCGTCGCCAGCGGTTTCCGCATTCTCCGGCGTGTCAAGATAAAGCACCGCGTTACTTGCGGCCATAGCTTCGATGAGCGCCGGATGTACGCCCCCGATTTCGCAAGCGAAGACGAAAATTCCGGCATGCTTCTGCAACGCCCAATAACCGTCGCCGTAGATGGCGCCGGTGAAGCGCACGCGCTCATCGCCCAGCGCTTTCAGCCGCTCGATATAGCCGGAGTCGTATGGATTGTCACCCACCACCACCAGCGGCCAATCCGTGCGCACGTTGCGCCAACTGCGCAGCACCAGGTCAGGATTGTTCTCCGGCTCCAGGCGGCTGACGTAAAGGACGTACTTGCCGGATTCGAGGTTGAAGCCGTTGAGGCTGTAATCGCCCGCCGGAGCCGGGGTCCCCGACAGGTCCCGTTTTTGGACCTGTTGGGGCGGGGGCATCTCTGAACCGTAGCCGATGACCACCGACTCACTGCCGTACTTGGCGAGGTAGTAGTCGTGAATGGCACGCGCGTCGGTGACGAGCTGGCTGGAGCTGAACGACGACATCCACTCGCAGAAGTGCAACACCTGCGCGCCCAGGCCCTTCCACTTTTCGCGCTTGCGGTCCAGCCCATCGACGTTGAGCACTACTTTCTTGCCGAACAGACGCGGGATGTAGGCGAACGGGCTGTTGGCGACGTTGCACAGCAGCACGACATCGTTGTCGGTGAGGGCGACGTGCAGCGCCGCGAAGAAGGTACTGACCGAAGTGTCGAGATGTTTCTGATGCAGACTAGGCACGATGACGCGGCGCACGCGCCGGTCGTAAACATCGTCGCGACGGGTGAACGCGCGCCGGCAATAGACGGTGACCCGATGGCCGTGGTCGGCAAAGCGCGAACTGATCTGCTCGGCGAAACGCTCGAAGCCGCCGTAGCGATTAGGAATGCCGCGAGTTCCGACGATAGCGATGTTCATGGAAAAAACAGCAATTAGCAGTTAGTAATTAGCTCGGTGCCCCAGGTTCACGTCCTTCCGTTGGACGTTAACCTGGGGATTTTTCAACATCGATCGCCCGCGGCGTGTTGCTGAACCACCATAGCAAATCGCGATCGGAGACGCGGCGGCGCGATTGAATAATGGCCCGCTTGCGGCGGATCTTATCGCGCACTTTCCACGGATACGTCACGGCCGACCACATTCGACGGTCGCGCAACAGGGCGTAACCGAAGATCATCAGGTCGCGCCAAGCAACGGGAAAGAAAAGCCGCCAGCACAGCCATCCCGACGCGTTCTTGCCGCGCATCAGGAAGCGGTTCTTTACCGAGTGCCAGTTGATCGCCAGCGGCAGGTTTTCGCGGCGCTCAGGCGTCACACGCCGCACGTGCCAGGCAACGGCGCTCGGCACGTACAGGCATTTCCAGCCCATGAGCTGCGCGCGCCAGGCGAGATCCGCATCCTCGCGAAAGGCAAAAAAATCCTCGTCGAAGAACTCGCCTTCAACGGAGACGGCATCGATGAAGCCGCGCCGGAAGAGTGCTGCCGCGCCGGTCGCGCCGAAGACATACTGCACACGGTCATATTGCCCGCGATCGATTTCTTCCGCCCCGCGATCCAGATGCCGCATATTGCGCGTGAAGTAAATGCCGGTCGAGTCGATGATGTTGGTGCGGCGCGGATCGGCGGCAATGGTGTGGTAGAGCAAGCTCGGGGGCGAGCTTTCATCGGGCTTCCGTACCGGGTCGGAAGAAGGATTGGTAGAGCGGGCCTTTAGGCCCGCGTCTGCACGCGTAAATAGTCCAGTTCGGGGGCTGAGGTCGCAGACCTCAGCCCCCGAACTGTTATCAAAGTTGACGCCGGACGCAGGCCTGAAGGCCTGCTCTACCCGACCCACTGCATTCCACCTCAGCAGCTTGCCGCATAACGAACCCGCGTCAGAATGGGCTTCACCGGCTGCGACGAGCTGCGTGATGAAATCCGGACTCATCACCACATCGGGATTGAGGCACAGCACCCACTCGCCGCGTGAAGAACGAATCGCCTGGTTCTGCCCGGCGGCAAAGCCGACATTCTTCTGGTTGTAAATAATCCGCCAGCTCGACTCGATCGTTCGCAACACGGCGCAAGTTCCGTCTGTGGAGGCATTATCGACAATGATGACTTCCAGGTCGCGGTAGTCCTGAGCCGCCAGCGCGGCGAAGCACTCATCGAGAAGCTGCACGGAGTTCCAGGTGACGATTGCGACGGATACCATCCAGGCACGCGCTCCAGCTTGGCGCGATCTTCAGTTTAGGCGAGTCGCTTATAAAAATGGGGATATCACGTCAACTAGGCACGCTTATTGCGTTTGGCTGCAGGCCAAATCTCATCAGTCCAAACAGCAAAGAAGTGTAGTAGCAGATGTTTATCGCAAGGGCTGCCGTGCCGAATCTACCGATGTTGCCAAGCAATCCCGCATTGTAAGAGTAAATAGGTAAATGGAAAGCAGCGACATATCCGGGTGCGACGAGCAGTCTTATCGCTCCGGGCGTGCTTGGGTTGTCAGCTACAGCAAAACCTATCGCACTCAATGGCACTGCCACCAACACAGCGAGTATCCGCCTGACGAGCGGCAAGCGAATCATGTCTGCCCACGGACTTGAAGTGCCGCCCCAAGTATGAGATATCCGCTCGCGTGCCATCCGCAGTCCTGAATTCTCGATAAAGACAATAACATCCGGAGCTTACTGGATGCTCAACCGGATGTCAGCGATTAATGTTATGAACAGCCTTATCACGATTCATGTCAAACTTACCGCGGAGCGCTCGCACCGTTCTCAGAAATTTGGCCGGTCCAGCGGCGGCTGCCACGCCAGAAAGTCCTGCCGCATGCGCTCGACGTAGCTGTGCAGCAGTTCCTCGACGCGCTGCGGATTCGCCGACTTCACGATCAATCCCACGTGATGCTTCTTTTCGTTCATGCGCCAAACAATCTCGGGATCGTTGTACGCGGAGGTATCCGGCCGTTCCTGTTTGGCGAGCGACACCAGCAGCCCGGCAGAATCGTTTCGCTGGGCCGGCGGTTTGTACGGCGATTTGCCTCCGGCGATCTCGACCTTCGCCCACTCCGCCCACAGGTTGATACCGGTAGCCGCTTCCACCAGATCGACGATGTGCGCTCCGCCCACGCGCGCCGACGTTTCCAGAAAATACAGCTTGCCGTCGTTGCGTCCGCGAATGAATTCACTGTGCGAGACGCCGCGCACCATGCCGAAAGCCTTCATCACCTGGCGATTCATCTCGATGAGCTCGCGCGATTCCGGCGAATCCAGCGGCAGCGTGCGGGTGCTGAAGATGTCGCCTTGCTGGGAGACCTCCATTGGCGGACGGCCGTACCGGCTGGCGATGGCGAACAGCAGCTCGCGCTCGTAGAAGATCGCATCGACGTGATAGATGTCGCCGGGGACGTACTGCTCCAGCAGATAGAACGACTGCTTGTCGCCCAACAGTTCGAGCGCCGCCCAGAACTCGTCCGCGCTGTGCACTTTCTTGATGCCCATGGAGCCTGCCAGCGAGCGCGGCTTCAGCACCCACGGCGGCGGCACGCGTTGCATGAACTCGCTCAGGCGCGCGTGATTCAGCACATGAATGAACTCCGGGACGGTCAGCCCTTCCTCGCGCGCTTTGGCGCGCATCGCCAACTTATCGCGAAAATAGCGCGCCGTGGTGTCGCCCATGCCGGCCACGCGCAGGTGCTCGCGCAGGGTTGCGGCGGTCTCGACGTCAAAGTCATCCAGCGCGACGATGCGGTCGATGGTTTCTTTCCGCGCCATATAGCTGACGCCCAACAGCGCGTCTTCCAGCTTCCACTCTTTCTGCACGTCAGGCATATAGAAGATTTCGTCGATGCTCTCGCGAGGCCACGGTTCATCTTTCAAGCTGTGGGAAGTGAGCAGCAGCGTGCGGCAACCCTGGCGATGACACTCACGGATGAAGTCGCCGCCTTTGAAGTAGCTGGCCAGGCACAGGACGGTGAGCGGCGATGATGAGGAGTTTGCTGAGGACATGCGTGCCTCCGCGGTGGTGAAAACTTGCTAGCTGCTCGCGCAACACTATAGCAGGCAGCGCTCAGGCCGGCCTGCCTAAGAGTTCTGAGATTAGGCCGGGGCTTCGGCTGCGAATTCAAACCGCGGCCCCCGATTCGCCCCGCTTTTGCGCGAATTGGGGTGGAAACCTGCACTCGCTCGGCTTCTTGTCGAACCGGAGCCCCTGAAAAACCGGCGCGCGCATCTTGATTGCGCCGCTCTGTCCCTCGTGCGTCCATTCCGTGAACTTGATTTCCGCCACCAGTTCCGGTTTCACGTAGTGCACGCGCCGGTCGCTCTCCACTCTTCCAAAGAATGGACTGCGATTCACTTCCAGCGCGTGCAGCCGCTGCCACATTTGCGCGTGGGTTTCTTCGGTGAAGCCGCTGCCCGCCTGGCCCACGGGAATCAGGCGACCCTGATCGTCATACAATCCCAGCACGACTGAGCCGAAGTTCTCGCGCGAGCCGCGCGGGTCGGTGTATCCTCCGATGACGCACTCCTGCCGCTTGACGATCTTGATCTTCAGCCACTCGCGGCTGCGCTTCTGCTCATAACAACTGGTACGGCGCTTGGCGACGATGCCTTCCAGCCGCCGTTGTGCGGCCGCGTGAAGCAGAGCTGTGCCTTGTCCGATGTAGTGATCGGAGTAACGGAGGAGATCGTTGCGCTCGATGATAGAGTCCAGCAATTGCTTGCGCTGCTCCAGATCGGCGCGCATCAAGTCGTAGCCGTTGAGGTAGAGCAGGTCGAAAACGTAGTAGACAATCGGAATATCGTCGCGGGTGCGACGAATGCGGCGACCGCCTTCACCGACGCCGGTGCGCTGTTGCATCAGGCTGAACGACGAGCGGCCCTCATCATCGAGTGCAACAATCTCGCCGTCGAGGATTGCAGTGCCGGCGTTGATATTGCTGCGAATTTCCTGCAGCTCGGGATAAGCCGAGGTCAGGTCATTCTGATTGCGCGAGACCAGTCGAAGAGATTTGCCGTCGAGGAACGCCACGGCGCGATAGCCGTCCCACTTGATCTCGTAGAGCCACTCGTCGTCATCGAACGGCTTGTCGATTAGTGTCGCCAGCATGGGCCGGATTGCGTGGGGCATCGGCGCTTTGTGGCCGATGTGCGCTGCATCGAGGGTTACGCTCGCTTCTCCACCGCGGACTTTTTTTTTATCGAGCTGGAAGCGGAAGAAGGACCGCCGGTTTTGTCGTCCGGAGCGGAGACGGCTGATTTTGTAGCCTGGGTCGAGGGCACCGCGGTTCGAGCCGTGCGCCGCGAAGCAGGCAGTTCCGATTCGCTACTCGTCTTCCCGCGCGAGGATTTTGCCGTCGCCTTCGCTTTCTTCGCGTCAGCTTTGGCAATCGCCTCCGCCAGCCAGTCATTCTTGCTGGAGCTCCCGCGTGCCGACGCCTTGCGACTGCTCTCCCACTCCGCCGACCCTTCATCGCCCGCGATCTGCTTGAGCGAGCGTTTGGTGAGCACCGACCAGTCATACTTGTCGATGTCATAGCCCGGCTGATCGTAAGCATCGTGATGCTTGATCAGCAGCCACTCCGTGCCCTTGCTGCCTGGGCGGCGCGCCTTCATATGGATCAGCGCGAAGTCGCCTTTGAGCTTCTGGCCCTCCAGATGAAATTTCAGGTCGCCCTTACGCAGCATCTCATGCGCATCGCCCTGCGGCTCCCAAGTGCCCATGTCCCACACCATCACCGTGCCGGCACCGTAGTTACCGGATGGGATGATGCCCTCGAAATCAAAATAAGAAACGGGATGATCTTCCACCTGCATGGCCAGGCGCTTGTCGGCGGGGTCGAGCGATGGGCCCTTGGGGATGGCCCAGGACTTCAGCACTCCATCCATTTCCAGCCGGAAATCGTAATGCAGACGCGTAGCGCTGTGCTTTTGCACCACAAAGCGGCGCTGCTTGCCCTTCGCCAGCTTAGGTGGGGGCTCGGGGGTTTGGCTGAAGTCGCGCTTGCGCTTGTATTCCTCAAGAGCCATGACGAGTTAGATGAACATAGAAGGGCGCGGCGCTGCAAGCGCGGGCAAACTCCCTCAAACCGGACCCCGGCCAAAGAAAGTCGAGCCTTTCATGCGGCGCCGGTCTAGAATGGGCCGAAGCGTCGCGCAAAGTCGCCCACCGGACATAGCATCGCTATTGCCGGCGCACGACGCCCTCTGCATCAAGGAGAACGCGCATGGGCGTCACAACTTCAACACCTCCGTCCCCTTCTGCGACTCCAAGCTCGGCAGGAAATTGGTTGTCGCAACTCTCCCCAAAAGAAAACAGCGCGTTGATTGCCACCTTCGGCGGCTGGGCCCTGGACGGCATGGACGTCATGGTCTACAGCTTCGTCATTCCCAGCCTCATCGCCGCATGGCATATCAGCAAGAGCGACGCGGGATGGCTCGGCACAGCCGCTCTGTTGCTGTCTGCGCTCGGGGGATGGCTCGCCGGCCTGCTGGCCGACCGCTTCGGCCGCGTGCGCGTGCTGCAGCTCACCATCGTCTGGTTCGCCGTGTTCACCTTCTTGAGCGGCTTCACGCAAAACTTTTGGCAGCTCCTGCTCTGCCGCGGCTTGCAAGGTTTGGGCTTCGGCGGCGAATGGGCAGTGGGATCGGTGCTCATGGGCGAAACCATTCGTGCCGAATATCGCGGCAAAGCCGTGGGAACGGTGCAGGGCGGATGGGCCATCGGCTGGGGTGTCGCCGCGTTCTTCTACATGGTGCTGCTGTCGAAACTTCCCGGCGACTGGGGCTGGCGCGCCATGTTCTGGATCGGCATTCTTCCCGCATTGCTGGTGTTTTACATCCGGCGGAGAGTCGAGGAACCCGAGGTTTATTCGAAGACGCGCGACACCATAGAGAAACGTCACGAAAGCCACTTTCTGGAGATCTTCAGTCCCGCGATGCTGCGGGTCACAGTATTGACCTCGCTGCTCGCCATCGGTGTGCAAGGCGGCTACTACGCCATCACCACCTGGCTTCCCACCTTCCTGAAGACCGTCCGCAAACTCTCCGTACTCAACACGGGCGAATATCTCATCGTGGTCATCATTGGCTCGTTTCTCGGCTACATCATCAGCGCGTACCTGGCTGATGGGCTCGGCCGCAAGCGTACGCTCATCCTCTATGCCGCGTGCTCGTTTGTAACGGTGGCAGCTTATACGTATCTGCCCATCAGCAATTCCGTGATGCTGGTGCTCGGATTTCCACTTGGATTCTTCGCCTCCGGCGCATTCAGCCCCATCGGGGCCTTCTTTACCGAGCTGTTTCCCAGCCGGGTGCGCGGGTCGGGCCAGGGATTCTCCTACAATGTGGGACGCGCGATCGGCGCGCTGTTTCCCACTCTGGTGGGCTATCTCAGCAGGACGATGCCTCTGGGACACGCGATTGCCATCTTTGCGGTTTCCGCCTATCTGCTGATGATTGTTGCGGTAACTTTATTGCCGGAAACTCGCGGTAAAGAGTTGAAGGTTTATGAGTGAGCCGTCTGCCCCGATCCTCATTAGCGCCGCCTCGCGAGTTTCCGGCCTGCTGCACTGCCGGTTCCCTTCGAGGCATGAGTTGAAGCTTGACTTGCGCTTATGAGCAGGGCAAGAATTGCTGTACCGGCGCGTCTAAAGACGTGGCCTTACACAAA
Source organism: uncultured Acidobacteriaceae bacterium (assembly GCA_963821995.1). Taxonomy (GTDB): domain Bacteria; phylum Acidobacteriota; class Terriglobia; order Terriglobales; family Acidobacteriaceae; genus Bog-257. Next base: position 167,664 of record CAWGFZ010000005.1, read on the forward strand.
GCAATTTATGGGATAGTTATTCGCCAATCCATTCCTCAAGGCACAGACTAACCAACGACCCAAAGTTGGAGGACCCATGAAACGCTTGCTGTTGGCCGCTTTATTCATTCTGCTGGGAGTGTCGCTGGCGGTTGGACAGGCTGCAAATCAAGCCAGCTCTCCGCAAGCCAGCGCCTCTGCGAACAATGAAATCCGTGGCGCATTCGGCACCACTCTGGTGAAGGCACTGGACTCGAAGAAGCTAAAGGATGGGGATGTCGTCCTCTGCCAGACCGCCGGGGTTCTGCGTGCACGCAGTGGATTCATCATCCCCACCGGGAGTAAAGTGATTGGCCACGTGACTGAAGCCAAGGCGCGATCCAAGGGTGATGCCGAATCGTCGTTGGCGATAGTTTTCGACAAGATTGAGATAGCGAAAGGCAGGGAGCTTCCCATAAAGGGCGTATTGCAGGCGGTCGGGCCAAGCTTGGGAGACTCTGGTTTAACTACTGGTCCTGCGGGCGGACTCGGCATGGGCGGTGGTCAGGGCGGGGCGGGGACAGTACCGCCGCCAAGCAACGGTGTTGCAGGTCCCGGCAGCGGAATCCGTGCCGTGAACTCGGGCTCACATCCGCTGCTTAATTCTGAGTCCACTGGCGTGTTAGGAATTCACAATCTCGAGATGAACAAGGACAACGTGCTCACCTCAAGTGGCAAAGAAGTGAAACTGGACAGCGGAACACAGATGCTGGTCCGCGGCGAAATCCCGATTCCTGTTGAGTGATACCCTGGCGCAAGTCAGTCCGCAAATTTATCCTGAAGCCCGCATCGGTTGCGGGCTTTTGTTTTGCAGATATGCTTGCAGCGAAGGTGGTGGCGCTCCGCTTCTTCGCCCGGCCTCACGCCTGGCTTTTGTATTTCTCCAACATCTTGGCGTTGAACTGTTCGCTTTGACCTTTGGGCACGCTCAACGACTGCCACTCAGCGCCCCTCCAATGCTTGGCCAGAAACGTGATTTGCCCGGCGTGGTAGGCGAGATGGCCGAAGGCGCGGTTCAGCGCCTGCAACACCGTGTGCGGCTGCGCCCGGATGGTAACGGTGCGCTCCAGATCGCCCGGTTCGAGCGAGGTGACGGTGTCGAACAAGAGCTGCCAGTGCTGTTCCCAGTAGCGCAATAGCTCCTCGCGCGACGTCTCGCCGGCCACCAGGAATTCCTGGTCGCGCTGCCGGTCGGGTTTTTCGCCGTCGCTGGTAAGGAAATCGGTGAAGCGTGAGCGCAGGTTACCGGCGATGTGCTTTACGATAATGGCCACGCTGTTGGATGCGGGGTCCGGCAGCGCAAAGAATTGTTCGTCACTGAGCTGCGCGATGGCAGCATCGGCCAGCCGCTTGTGCCCACGCAGGCCGCGCAAGACTTCGTCCAGATAGTGCGCACCGGTATCAGACATGGCAAGTTTCTCCTCGTCGACGCGTTCGATTGTAAGGCATGTCAGCTCATGAGCGAGAAGCCGACAGGTGCGCGACTGCGGCGCCACACGAGCGCGGTTTCCCTGCTAGACTGAACCCGCATGACAGACACGACGAACTCGCTGGCGCGCGCATCTTCGGCCTATCTTCGCTCCGCGATGCACCAGCCCATCCGCTGGCATGAGTGGGGTGAGGAGGCCTTTGCCTCCGCGCAGCGCGAGAACAAGCCGATGCTGCTCGACATCGGCGCGGTGTGGTGCCACTGGTGTCACGTTATGGATCGCGAATCCTACGAGAGCGCCGAAGTGGCCGAAATCATCAATCGCGACTTCATCGCGGTCAAGGTCGATCGCGACGAGCGTCCGGACGTTGACAGCCGCTATCAGCTCGCGGTGTCGGCGATCTCCGGCACCGGCGGTTGGCCGTTAACGGTATTTCTCACGCCCGACGGGCGACCGTTTTACGGCGGGACGTATTTCCCGCCGAGCGACCAGTGGGGCCGGCCCAGCTTCAAGAAAATTCTGCTGGCGATTGCCGATGCTTATCGCGAGCGGCGCGACGAGGTGCTGAAGTCGGCTGACGAAGCCATGAACGTGTTGAGCAACGCGGAGACCTTCGCTCGCCACCAGAGCGAAGTTTCGCCGCGGCTGGTCGGGGCAATGGTGCAATCGGCGCTCGCTATCTTCGACGAGAAGAACGGCGGGTTCGGCGGTGCGCCCAAGTTTCCTCATCCCGCGGCGCTCGATCTGCTGCTGGATTGGTATGCGCGGACACGCGAAGAGCGGGTTGCGACCGTGGTCACCATGACGCTTACAAAGATGGCGCGCGGCGGCGTCTATGACCAGCTTGCCGGCGGCTTCCATCGCTACTCAGTTGATGAGCACTGGACGGTCCCGCACTTCGAAAAAATGTCCTATGACAACTCGGAGTTGCTGAAGAATTACGTGCATGGGTATCAGGTTTTCGGTTTCGAGTTCTATGCGCATGTTGCGCGGGACATCATCCGCTGGATGGACGAATGGCTGAGCGACCGCGAGCACGGCGGCTTCTACGCGTCGCAGGATGCGGACATCAACCTCGACGACGATGGCGACTACTTCACGTGGACGTGGGACGAAGCCAAGGCCGCGCTCAACGAGCAGGAGTTCGAGGCCGCGGCACTGCACTACGACATCGAACCTACCGGCGAGATGCACCACAATCCGGCGAAGAACGTTTTGTGGGTGCGGGCGCTGCCGGAGGAAGTCGCGTCGCGGATGGGCATCGAGGTCAGTAAGGCGCTCGACCTGCTTGCATCGGCGAAAACCAAGCTGTACGCGGCGCGCCTGCAACGCCCCACGCCGTTCGTTGACAAAACGGTTTATGTGAACTGGAACGCGATGTGCGTCTCGGCCTATTTGCAGGCGGCGCAGGTGCTCGGACTGGACGAGGCCCGCAAATTCGCGCTGCGCTCGCTGGGTCGCATTTTGTCAACCGCGTGGAACAAAGAGCGCGGGCTGTCGCACGTGATTGCCTATGCCGATCAACCCCAACAAGTCCAGCAGCGAGACTTGTTGGAGACCCCGGGCGCCAGCGCCACTCAGCGATTCGTGCGCGGAATGCTCGACGATTACGCCTTCACCGCGCTGGCTTGCCTGGATGCCTACGAGGTCACGGGGGCGATGAGCTACTTCAATTTCGCCCGGCAGATTGCGGACGAGATGATCAAGCGATTCGGAGATCCAGGCAACGGTGGATTTTTCGATGCCGAGCCGCTGCTGGGCGACAAGCTGCAGCTCGGCGCGTTGTCCACGCGCCGCAAGCCGTTTCAGGATTCACCGACGCCGGCAGGAAATCCCGCCGCGGCCATCGCGTTGCTGCGATTGTACGGATACACCAACGAAGGCAGATATCGCGAGCTCGCGCAGCGTACGCTGGAATTGTTTGCCGGTGCGGCGGAGCAGTTCGGGATCTACGCCGGAACGTATGGTATCGCGGCAACGTGGCTGTCGGCGCCGCATGCGCAGGTCGTCGTGGTTGGCGAAGACGAAAATGCGGCAGCGCTGCTGAAGGCGGCAAGCGCGCCATTTGCGCTCAACAAGTCGGTCGTTCATCTGACCGACAGCGAAGCCGTGCCGCAAAATCTGCCTCCGGTGCTGGCGGATACCATTCCCAGTCTGCCCCCGCTGAACGAGAAGAAGTCTGTGGCAATCGTGTGCACGAATTTCGCCTGCCAGCCACCGGTCAGCGATCCCGACGAACTGGCGGAACTCCTGCGCGGGGTGGCTGTCGTCAAGTAGCGCCCGCCGTCATTTTCCGGTATTCCTGCCGCTATGAAAAAATTGCCGCTACTTGCGCCTTCCTACCCATAACTCATGTATCTATCCAGACGAAAACTGCCACCATTCCTTTTGGCGGCGGTAGCTTAGCGGCCTGGCATCAGGAATGCTCCTGGTAAGTGGGAACGCAGTGGAGGTCCCGCATGCCGTACCTACGGTTGTACTCGCGAGATGTTCCGCTAGTCGAAAAGCGTCTGCTGGCTCAGAAACTGATCGCCATCACTCTGCAGGCGTTTCATCTTCGCCCAGAGGAACGCGACACGATTACCATCCAATTTCTTCCCCGTACGGCCCATGCCGGGCAGAATGCGCCAGGCAAGCGATCCACAGCATTGGAAGTTATGCTGGAAGTATCGGACCACGATCTAACGGTGGAGAAAGTCACGGCTTTTGTGCGCCAGGCTACACCCCTATTGCAGACCTCAGCAGCAGCTAGTAATCGCGGCCCGATCTCGCGTCTGCTAGGCAGGGCGGATGAGTCCCGGCAGGTCACATTTCAATTCAGCGAAATGAACTCAAAGCGCGAGACGGCGAGCGACTACCCTGATTTTGCGCCAAGGCGGAACCGAGTGGCATAACGACTGCGCTTTTCTAATCCAGCAGAGTAATGTTCAGCGGAACAGCAGACGGAACTCAGTAGGCCTGATCCAGCAGCTCGATGACGTGCTTCACTTCGGCGTTGAGGCCTGTGCGCTTGATTCCGATGGCGAACTGGAGCATGCAGCCGACATTCGCCGTCGCCACAATCTCCGGCTTGACCATGGAGACGAACTCCATCTTCTCGTCGAGAATCTTCATCGAGATTTCGTTCTGCACCACGTTGTACACGCCGGCGCTGCCGCAACAGGTATCCGCACGCGGCATCTCTACCAGCTCAGCGCCGATGGCTTTCAGCAGCTCGCGAGGCGGCTTGCGAACCCCTTGCGCGTGCGCCAGGTGACAGGGATCGGAATAAGTAATGCGGCGGGTAATCCTCCGCTTGGGCACGCGCAAGCCGACGTTAGCGAGATATTCGGTCACATCGCGGACCTTGGAGACGAATTGCCTGGCGCGCTCGGCGTACTCCGGATCGTGCTCCAGCAGCGAGACATAATCCTTCATGGCTGCGCCGCAACCGGCGGCGTTGCTCACGATGGCGTCGAATTCGGGGCTGAGCATGGCATCGATGTTTCTGCGGGCCTGCACCCGTGCCAAATCGAGATATCCCGCATGAGCGTGCAACGCGCCGCAGCAGGTCTGCTCTTTGGGAACGCAGACTTCAATGCCGTTTCTGGTGAGCACGCGGATGGTGGCTCGGTTCAGCTCGGCGAAAGCCACGCTGCTGACGCAGCCGATTAGCAGGGCCACTCGTCCGCGCCGTTCACCTTCAGCGGGAAAGATTTTGCCCAGATCGCTGAAGGAGAATTCGCTATCGATTTGTGGCGAGAGCCTCTCGAGTTCAGCCACTCCCAGCCAACTCAGCACTCCGGTGGAACGCGCCAGGCTCTGCAGTCCCGAGCGCTGATAGAAGCGCAACAACTTCGCCGAAAACGACAACCTGTTAAACGAAGGCAGCACGCGCTCGTAGAAGTGGGCGCGAAGCTTTCGCTGCAGCCACGGGCGCTGGTAGTTCTGCTCGATCTGCGCGCGCGTATTCTCCAACAGATGGCCATATTGCACGCCGGAGGGACAGGCGGTCTGACAATTCAAGCAGCCGAGGCAGCGGTCGATGTGGGTAACGAACGAATCGGCCAGCGCCAGCCGTCCGGAATCGACTTGCAGCATCTGGTAAATGCGGCCGCGCGGCGAATCCATTTCCGTGCCCAGCACACGATAGGTGGGGCAATTGTCCAGGCACAAGCCGCAATGCACGCACTTGGAGTACAGCTCCCAACCGGGCTTCTCGCCAGGTGAGAAGTTAGAGGCAGGATTTTCGACGGTGGGAGTTGCGAAGCTCAGAAGGCAAACCTCCCGCGATTCAAAATGTCTTTAGGATCGAGCGCGTTCTTGACCGCCTGCATGCTGGGCGCATGCGTCGGCGTTCGCCACAATTCAGCCGTGTTTCTCTTCGCGCCATACATAACGGCCAAGCTGGCGTCGCGCGGCAGCGCGTTGCGCAACGTGGAGACGGCGGCAACAACATCGGCGCGTGAGTCGCTCGCCGGCCATACGCCGATCATCACATGACCAACGCCGACCCGCCCCAGCGCCGCGAGTTCCATTCCACTTGACCCCGCGATCGACTCGATCTCATGCAGAACCGGCTGGACCTCCCGCAGAGGAAGCATGAGAGAGAGTACCAGCGAGTCCGGATGGTTCTCGGCCAAGGTGTGAGAAGCATCTTCGAGGGCGCGCCAGACGTCAGCCTCGGATTGCCCGTCGATCTCGTCCGAAACCGCGCTTCCAAGCTCCGAACGATAGCGCGCCAGCACGGCATCGCTACCGGTGGCGCGAAGATAAATGGACCAGGCGGTCGCCAGCGGTCTCGCGCTTCCGAGCAGCGCGCCCGCTTCCGGCGAGACCAGTTCCAGACAGATTGGCGACAGCGGCGAGCGCACAACCACATTGCGATACTGGATTGCTTCAGCAGCCGTGGCGAAGCTGGCGACAAACGTTCTCGTCCGCCGCGGCGCGGGGAAGAGCTTGAAGCTGGCGCCGGTGATCACGGCCAGACGTCCCCAGGAGCCGATAAGCAGCTTCATCATGTCGTAGCCGGCAACGTTCTTCACGACACGTCCGCCACCTTTGCCGGTGCGGCTGTCGCCCGTAACGAACTGAACGCCGATGCAGAAATCGCGCATGCCGCCATAGCCGTGACGAAGCGGGCCGGTCATTCCGGTGGCCAACAATCCGCCGATCGTGGCCTGGCTCGGCATGGCAATATCGCCGGCGAAGAGCAGGTTGTCGGCACGCACCTTGGCCGCCAACTGTGCCACGGTAAATCCCGCGCCCACACCAATGGTGAGGTCGCCGGGATCATAATGCTCGACGTACACCAGCCGCGTGGTGTAGAGCAGCACATCGATCTGGCTGGGAATATTTCCGGTTTGCTGCTGAGTGCAGCCTCCGGCCGGAACCACACTCAGCCCATGCTCATTGGCGAAACGGAGCACCGCGGCAACTTCTTCCGCCGACGCCGGCTCAACCGCGATCCCGGGACTTACGCCGAGAATTTGTGCAGCATCGAGCCTGGCCGGATCTTCGATCACATGCGGCGCGCCGCATAGGTTGCGCAGCTCGCGCGCGAACCGCACCGAACTGGCTGCGGTGCTCACATTCCCTCCCGCGCCAGTATCGCGTTTTGCGACGGGCCCATTACTTCGCGGCACATGCGCGGCGTAGGCAGCATCTTCTCCGGATTCAGCAGATCGTTACCGTTGAAGGCGTTGCGCAGGCTGATCATTACGTCCAGCGCTTCATCGGTGAACAATTGGCGCATCATGTCGCGCTTTTCCATGCCGACGCCGTGCTCGCCGGTAATGGAGCCGCCCACAGCAATGCAGTACTCAAGAATGTCGCGGCTGGCGGCCAGAACGCGCTCGTACTGATCGGCATCGCGCATATCGAACATGATGAGCGGATGCAGATTGCCGTCTCCGGCGTGAAAAATGTTACCGATGATGAGGTCGTATTTCTTGCTGACATTGCCAATATGCTCGAGCACATCGGGGATCTTGCCGCGCGGCACCACCCCGTCCTGCGTGTAGTACGACGGTGCGACTCGGCCGAGCGCACCAAAAGCCAGCTTGCGGCCTTTCCACAGCAGCGCGCTTTCTTCGGCAGTTTTGGCGCGGCGCACCTCGCGCGCTTTCTGCTGCCGGCAAACCTCGCTGACTGCCTCCGCCTGCTCTTCGATTTCCTCGCGCAGGCCTTCCACTTCGATCAGCAGCACCGCGCCCGCATCGAGCGGGTAACCGGCGTGACAGAACGCTTCGATGGTGCGCAAGGTCCAGCCGTCAAGCATCTCCAGCGCCGCGGGCGTAATGGCAACGGCAGTAATAGCGGAAACGGTTTGTGCCGCGTCGTCCACCGATTCGAAAATTCCCAGCAACGTCGCAACCGCCTCCGGTTTGCGCAGCAGCTTTACCGTTACCGCGGTCGTGATGCCTACCGTCCCTTCCGTGCCCACGAAGAAGCCCGTCATGTCGTAGCCCGAAGACTCGGCTGCCTTGCCGCCGAACTGCACGATCTCGCCGTCGGGCATCACCACCTCGACGCCGGTCACGTGATTGACCGTGACGCCATGCAGCAGGGTGTGCGGGCCGCCGGAATTCTCGGCAACATTACCGCCGATGGTGCAGGCTTTCTGGCTGGATGGATCTGGCGCGTAATACAGCCCGAGATGGGAGACGTGCTCGGAGAGTTGCAGATTGACGACCCCAGGCTGCACCACCGCGCGCGCATTCTGTACATCGACCTCAAGGATGCGGTTCATGCGCGAGAACGCAATCACTATGCCGCCTGCTTGCGAGATAGCGCCCCCGCTTAGCCCCGTCCCGGCGCCACGTGCGACCACCGGAATCCTGGCAGCCGCAGCCACGCGCATGATCTGGGAGACGTGTTGAGTGTTTTGCGGGAATACGACTGCGCCCGGTGTGCTCTTGCGAACACCGCCGTCGTATTCGTAGAGCATCAGATCTTCAGGACGGTCGAGAACGCCGTCGTGTCCAATAATTCTGCGGAGATCGGCAATGACTGCAGGCAGGCTCATCCCACTTAGCGCCAGTGTAGCACCGCGGATTAGGGTATACCGCTTTGGCGTATCCGGACTGACATAATTCCAAAGCGCGAATCGTAAGTCAGCTCGAGGTTTGGATATAAGCGCGCATCATATCCGCCTCGCCCGACTTTTCATCCAAGTGGCAGCGCAGCAGATCACGCAGCGAGAGGAAGCCAACCAGGGTGCGGCCTTCGCAAACCGGCAGATGGCGAACGGCATGGGTCTGCATCAGGCACATGGCTTCTTCGGAACTCGCATCAGGCGCGACCGTCAGCACATCCGTGCTCATCACCTCGGCGATGCTTGTGGTTAGAGGGTTGCGTCCTTCGGTGACCACCCGCCGCATGATGTCCCGCTCGGAGAAGATACCGACCAACTTGGTATCATCCAGCACCGGCACCGCGCCGACATTGCAGTCCACCATGTAATTTGCGGCTGCGAAAACGGTTTGGGTGGGCTGCACGTAATGGATGGTGCGATTGCTGATGAGATCGCGGACTGTTGCCATGAATGCCTCCTGAAGTTGGTGGACTGAAGGACGCACACCTAGCCCGAGAGGGGCTGATTCCCCGGATCTCGATCGCTTGCCCCGGGAGCAAGGAGCGAAGGCGAGTATATGCCGAAGTTGTCAGGAATGGGAAGCAGAAATATAGGGTTAGGGGCAAAATTATTGGGCAAGTGCGAGGCAACCCCACATAAGTCTTGGGCGAAGGCTTTGTTGAGAGCTGCAAAAGAAATGTCCTGCTTTGTGGTGGAAGCACCGGGCCCTTCGGCTCCGCTCAGGGAGGCTTTCAGCCCGGCAAGATCGGATAACAACCACGGGCGGCTTAGCCGCGGTGGCCGAGGCTAAAGCCGGCTTTCTAGACCGAACCTTGGGCACGGCTGAAGCCGCGCCCTTCCACCCTTGCTGGCGGAGATTTCTTTTGCAGCCGTCAATAGCCCAGTGACTCGGTCGTAGTCTCGCAAGACGTTACCCGATGCTGGTATTCTCAATCGTTTGACGACAAGGTCCGGAGGGACAACGCAGGTGTCGAACAGCTTGCAGGGGCATACGGCGGTGGTCTTTGGGGTGGCCAACAAGCGCAGCATTGCCTGGGCGATTGCGCAGCAGATGCAGCAGGCCGGGGCGCAATTGGCGATTACGTACCAGAATGAACGGTTAAAGCAGGAAACCGACGACCTGATCGCGGCGCTGCCTAACTCGCAGGGCTTCCAGTGTGACGTCTCGCGCGATGAAGAGATCGCGAAACTTTTCGAGGAGTTGAAGGAACGCTATGGCAAGCTCGACGCGCTGGTGCACAGCATCGCGTTCGCGCCCGCCGAAGACCTCAAGGGCGACTTTGTCGATACCAGTCGCGAGGGATTTCGCATCGCGCTTGACATCAGCGCGTATTCGCTGGTGGCGCTCGCGCGCGCCGCGCGGCCGCTCATGACGGACGGCGGCAGCATCATGACGCTTACCTATTACGGTTCAGAGCGGGTCATTCCAAAATACAACGTCATGGGAGTTGCGAAGGCAGCGCTGGAGGCCAACGTTCGTTATCTGGCCTATGACCTGGGCAAGAACAACATTCGCGTGAACGCGATCTCGGCCGGCCCGATCAAGACCCTGGCGGCGCGCGGCATCTCCGGTTTCGGCGAGATGCTGAAGGAGCAGGCGGAACGCGCCCCGTTGAAGCGCAACATAGACGTGAATGAAGTTGCCGTGACCGCGGTTTTCCTGGCCAGCAACGCCGCGAGCGGCATCACCGGCCAGACCATCTATGTCGACTGCGGCTACAACATCATGGGATTCTAGAAGCAGTTCTCAGTAGCCAGTTGTCAGATCGCCGGGCCTGGGAGCATCCCCTGAGTCAAACAAGTGGCGCTTACCTTCAGGTATCGGTACGTCGATTTCGGAACGGTGTTTACCGGTGACGTTCGAACCAGAGACCTGGGAAACGGCAGCAACCGGCCGTCAACGCTCTTCGCCAACGAGCTAGCCATTGACGTTGGAGGCACTTGCTGGGGAAGCAATGAACCGCTGCCCGTAATCGATCACCATTATTCCCGCGCCGGCCAATTCCCTTCCGCTTCAGCCGCAGTACTGCATAAAGCCAGGCTGATACGCGACCGATTCGCCGGACAAGACGTCGTCTGGCTGGTTACCCACAAGCAGCCTGATTTCGATGCGTTTTGCTCAATGTATCTCGCGCGCTGGATCATTCAATCGGGCAGCGCAATCGAGTACGACGGCCACAGCTTGCACCCTGATGCTTGGCTCGAGGTCGCGGACCGTTCGAGGCTCGACTGGTTCAATCCCGACCTGAGCCGGGTTGCGCGCGAACATCATTGGGCGGTACTACTGGCCAGCTTCGCGTCTCACCTGGACGAGCGCCGCCCCGTCGCTTGCCCCCGCCAGCGGATGCTCAATTCCGTTCTCCAAGCTGCAATAAGGCGCGGCCGAGACTACCTGAGCGAAACCAGCGGCGCGATTGAGTTTTTCGATGAAGTAAAGAGCTGCCTGTCAAAAGAACAGCTCGATCCGCTCTACGATTCCGTGCTGGAGAGCAGTGCTTTTTTCGCGCCTGAACTGGCGATGCTCGATACCGCGGCCGAGGCCTACGGGCGCGACATTCAACGTGCGCGCAGATCTATCATTTACCTGCCTCAGTCGGAAGCACCGTCTCCGAAGTTCTTCAAAACTCCTCTGGAAGTTGCCGCGCTGCAAATACACGGCAAGTTGCAGGAGGTGAATGCGGAGCGCCTTCTGCTCGCCGACACCTTTCGAATCCCCACCAGCGCCGTTTATTTACGTGATCCAGAATGCTCGTTCTTCCGGGATTGGGCCCGGCTGGATCTGGAGAATTCTCCTTTGGGAGCGGGTTTCGAGTTCACCGCCTTGGCGTTTCCGAATGGGCGTGCCAACGCAACCATCAACCAGACTGACTACGTCTTTGCGATCGATCCGGAGCGCGCCAATGGCCGCCATCTTTATACGGTCTGGTCACGTCTACAAACCAGCGAAGTGGAAGCTCTGCACATGCAACATCAGCGTGCCGCGGCTCCTGACGCAATTGCGACGAGTGGCCCGGAGCAGCGAACCGGCCCACTGGAGACGCTTCTGGCCAATTCGTGGATTGGTGGACAGAACACCACGGGCGTTCTGGTGGAGACTCCGCAGCGAGGCACTGCGATGGCCGTGCCAGGCACCCGCAGCGACTTGCGGGATGATCCTATTGTTGAGGAAGTTCGCACGGAGCTTGAGAATTCCGTATATGTCGCAGAGTCGCTCGTCGCGGGACCGCAGGTCACGATTGTGGATCTCGCCGGTGCAAGTGAACTGAAACATCAGCCGCCTCGCAACTTCGATCTTAACCATCCGCTGAAGATTACTGCGCCGCCGAACGACTACTTTCGTTTTGCCGTCGTTCGCCTGCGCGCCGACAGCCCAATCGCCCCTGCAGTCACCTCCGCAGAGCACGGCTCCAGGGATGGTAGTGCGGTAGTAGATGAATATCTGGCACGCCAGATTGGCGAGACGCTATGGCAGGTTCTCTATCCTGCGATACCAGGATCGACGCCACCTGATTTTTACGAGCATCTGGTGCTGCACCCGGATTCCGTGGGCGTCTGGAGCGAACGCGGCATTGCCATCGCACAGAAGTCTGCGTTCAATGTGGGCGCCGCGCCGCATTCCCGAATTGCCAAAACCGCTTTATTCGAAGACTTCGGCAATATCGTTAGGTTTCTGCGCGATGTCGCGCGATTCACGGCGGATGCTCAGCTCTCCAACAACTTGAACTCCGGCGGGGCGGGTCGAATGCGGCCGCAGAATGAGTTCAAAAACTCTATCAAGTCTATTGTCGGCAGGGGTGACGAGCTGAATCGCCGCGCCGCTCAGATCGAAAGATCGCTGGCCTTGCCCGATGCCGAGCTTTTGCGCCGATTCTGCCAAAACTTGGGCTTCGGTCAGTTGCTTGCCACCCTGCACGACCTGAGCCGGTCTGCTGCCGAAGGTCTGCGCCGGGAGGAAGCAGCGGAGCAAGAATCACGTGCAGTCACAATGCGAGAGAACCGCCGAAGGCTGCTGTGGCTGAAAGTTTTCGGCGCAGTACTGCTCGTCGTCGCGATCGTCGACGGCATCGCCGCCAATCTCAAGAGCAGCGCCGCGCTGCCTCTGTCGTTGCTGGCTGCGCCGGTCAGCTTCGGGGTCATGCTTCTAGCGCTGAAGCCATGGAAGCTCAAGGGGGACGTTGCCCAAAATGCCCGCGAAATTCCTCCATGGCTTTTAGCGTGCGTTGCCGTGGCATGCATCGCGAGCTGGCTCCTCGGGTTGCTCTATTTTTTGAGCAAATGAGCTAGGAGTCCGAGTTTCTGCATTTGTAACCAACATCTGCGCCGCGCACATCATCACAAAAGACAGACCATTCACTCGCGGAGGAAACATGGCCCTGTTCTCAATGAAGCTGGAAAACCTGCAGCAGTTGTACGTGAAGGAGCTGCGTGACCTTTACGACGCAGAAAACCAGATCACGGAAGCGCTGCCGAAGATGATCGATGCCGCCCACCATTCCGAACTGAAGCAAGCCTTGCAAGAACACCTGAGCGTCACCAGACAGCAGATCTCGCGTCTGGACCGCATCTTCCAGATGCTGGGTCAAAAGCCCACCGGCGAAACCTGCCAAGGCATGAAAGGTCTCATAAAAGAAGGCGACGAGATCGTCTCGGCCGGAGGCGACCCCAGCACGATCGATGCCGGAATCATCAGCGCGGCGCAGCGCGTGGAACATTATGAGATGGCCGGTTACGGGACCGTCCGCACCTACGCACGTCTGCTGGGCAAGCAGGAGATGGCCAGTCTTCTTCAGCAAACGCTGGATGAAGAGGCGGATGCCAACAATAAACTGACCCAGATCGCCAGCACCGTCAACGTGGAAGCCAAGGCGGCATAGTGAACTAGCGAGTCGTTTTCCCGGCCCGCAAGCTTCACCGCTGGCGGGCCATTTTGCTGCGCGTTACTGGTGCGCGTGTTCAGAGAGTCTGACTATTACTTGCCTGCCTCTTGCGGCTTGGCCTGCGAATTTCCTGCCTTGAGCTTGGCCAACGACTGATCCACGCGCGTTTTGAAGTCGCCCTGATCGTTGTGCTCCCATCCGCTGTAGTTCGATACCACCTGCATCTCGCAGCCGTCGCCCTTGGGCACCAGCGTGACGTGGTTCTTGCGTTGCAGTAGCGTTCCCGAAACATTGACGTGCGCGGCGTGCTTCGGATCATAGTCGGCATGCATCTTGGCGTCATCGGTTCCCGTGACGTTGTAGTTATCGGGATTGCTCAGCGTGTCTTTGACCGCACTCCACAGCTGCGTGCAGTCGTCGGGATAAGTTGTTTTATAGGTTTTCGCGAAAGCCGGTACAGCAATAGCCAGCGAAATCAAGGTCAATACCGCGGATTTCATCATGACAGATCTCCTGGAAGATGCCGTCGAATGCCGTCTTTGCGAGCAGCATACCTCTGGATCTCGAACCCGCCGCCGCCGGGCGAATCTTTTTTCGGGGCAATTCCACATTTGGGACAGGCATGGTCGCTTGACCGGCTCGCCTCATTTGCACGATAAATTGTGCAAGACGCAGTCACTACATCTTGCGCCTCTTATCTCGGCGCCCATTCCCTGATAAAATCATTAAAATCCACTCCCCGGAGTTCGAATGCAGGCAATCCTTGCGCTGGAAGATGGCAGAATCTTCCGCGGCAAAGGCTACGGAGCCAAAGGTGAATGTTACGGGGAAGTTGTTTTTAACACCTCCATCACGGGCTATCAGGAAATCTTCACCGACCCCTCCTACGCCGGCCAGATCGTAGTTCTCACCAATCCTGAAATCGGCAATTACGGCACCAACGCTGACGATGCCGAGGCCACCCGTCCTTACATCGAAGGCCTGATCGTGCGCGAGTTCTCTCGCGTCAGTTCCAACTGGCGCTCACAGGAGGTCGCCGAGGAATATCTTGAACGTTACAAGGTTCCCGTGCTGGCCGAGATCGACACCCGTTCGCTGGTGCGTCACCTGCGCGATAACGGCGTCATGCGCGGCGTGATCTCAACATTGGATTTCGACGCCGAAAAGCTGATCGCGAAGGCGCGTTCCATCCCTAAGATGGACGGCACCGACCTGGCCAAGGAAGTCACGACGCGCAGCGTCTATCAGTGGAACGAAGGCGTGCGCTCACACGAGCCGACAGAAGTCGTCGGCGTGAAGGATGCTGCACCGAAGTTCCACGTCGTGGCATACGACTACGGCATCAAGCACAACATCCTTCGCCGATTAGTAGGGGAGTGCTGCGCGGTTACCGTTGTGCCGGCAACCACCAGTGCTGAAGACGTCCTCGCGATGAAGCCCGACGGCGTTTTCCTGTCGAATGGGCCGGGCGATCCCGAGCCGGTAACCTACGCACAAGAGAGCATCCGGCGCATGATGGGCAAGGTTCCTATCTTCGGGATATGCCTTGGTCATCAGTTGATCGGGCTGGCGCTCGGCGGCAAGACGTACAAGCTCAAATTTGGCCATCACGGCGGCAACCATCCAGTGAAGCAGATGGCAACCGGCAAGGTCGAGATCACAGCGCATAATCACAACTTCGCCGTCGATCCCGACTCATTGAAGCAGAGCGAGGTGGATCTGACGCACATCGACCTGAACGACAACACGCTGGAGGGCCTGCGACATCGCTCGCTGCCGCTGTTCAGCGTGCAGTACCACCCCGAAGCCGCGCCCGGCCCGCACGACTCGCACTATTTGTTCAAGGATTTTGTGAAGATGATGGAGGAGTGGAAGGCGCGCTAATGCCACGCCGTAACGACATCGCGAAGATACTCATCATCGGCTCGGGGCCGATCGTCATTGGCCAGTCGGCGGAGTTCGATTATTCCGGCGCGCAGGCCTGCAAAGCGCTCAAGTCCGAAGGCTACGAAGTCGTTCTCGCCAACTCCAATCCGGCGACCATCATGACCGATCCGGAGATGGCCGACCGCACCTACATCGAGCCGCTCACTCGAACTTATCTGGAAGAAATCATCCGCCTCGAAGCCGAGATGCTGCGGGAGAGCGGCCAACCACCCCATCACACCAACAGCGGGTGCGATGGGGACCCCGGTGGTGCCGGTGTGTTCGCGTTGCTGCCGACGGTCGGCGGACAGACGGCGCTGAACCTCGCAGTCGAGTTGGCTGACGGCGGCGTGCTGGAGAAGTACGGCGTGCAACTCATTGGCGCGCAGCTGGGCGCTATCAAGAAAGCCGAAGACCGCCTGCTGTTCAAAGATGCGATGACGGCGATCGGCCTCGACGTTCCGAAATCGTCGCTGGTGAACAATCTCAAAGACGGTCTCGATTTCAGCGGGAAGATCGGATTCCCGGTGATTCTGCGGCCGTCGTTTACCCTCGGCGGCACCGGCGGTGGCATAGCCTACAACCGCGAAGAGTTGCTGGAACTGCTGGCGCGCGGTCTCGATCTCTCTCCGGTTCACGAGGTGTTGCTGGAAGAATCTGTTCTCGGCTGGAAAGAGTATGAGCTGGAGGTGATGCGCGACCTAGCCGACAACGTCATCATCATCTGCTCCATCGAGAACTTCGATCCCATGGGCACGCACACCGGCGACTCGATCACCGTCGCTCCGGCGCAGACCCTCACCGATCGCGAATATCAGGCCATGCGCGATGCCGCCATCGCCGTCATACGCGAGATCGGCGTCGAGACCGGCGGTTCAAACATCCAGTTCGCCGTCGATCCGCACAACGGGCGCATGGTGGTCATCGAGATGAATCCCCGCGTATCGCGCTCGTCGGCTCTGGCGTCGAAGGCGACCGGTTTCCCAATTGCGAAGATCGCGGCGAAGCTCGCGGTCGGCTACACCCTCGACGAGATCACCAACGACATTACGCGCAAAACGCCGGCGTGCTTCGAGCCGACGCTCGATTACGTCGTCGTCAAGATTCCCAAGTGGCAGTTCGAGAAATTTCCCGGCGCGGATGAAGCGCTGGGCCCGCAAATGAAATCGGTGGGCGAAGTGATGGCGATTGGCCGCACCTTCAAGCAGGCGCTGCTGAAAGCGGTGCGCTCGCTGGAGACGGGTAAGCGCGTCGACTCCGATGAGATCGAGCCTCGCATCCTGACCAAGCGGCTGGTTACGCCTCACCCCGAGCGGCTGCAGTACATCCGCTATGCACTCTCGCAGGGGATGAGCGTCCGCGAGATCGCGCAAATGACCAACATCGATCCCTGGTTCCTGCACCAGCTCAAAGAAATCTCCGACATGCAGAGCAAGCTGGGGACAGAAGCCATCGACGCCGACCGCCTGCGCGAGATCAAGCGCATGGGCTTCTCGGATGCGCGCATCGGCAGTGCCTTGCAAATGAAGAACGACCGTCACCCCAGCACGCCAACCGCGGGCGTGCCGGGCCGCGCTGCCGCGGAGAAGATCCACCAACTGCGTAAGGAGCACGGGGTGACGCCGGTGTTCAAGCGCGTCGATACCTGCGCCGCCGAGTTCGAAAGCTACACTCCTTACCTGTACTCCACCTACGAAGAAGAAGACGAGGCAGCGCCGACGGATCGCAAGAAAGTGATCATCCTGGGCAGTGGGCCGAATCGTATTGGGCAGGGTATTGAGTTCGACTACTGCTGCTGTCATGCGGCTTTCGCGCTGCGCGAAGACGGTTACGAGACGATCATGATCAATTGCAATCCCGAGACCGTCTCCACCGACTACGACACCAGCGACCGCCTCTATTTCGAGCCGCTCACCTATGAAGATGTCATGGCTGTGTACGAGCACGAGGCATCCGGCGGTGCGGACGTCGGGGTCATCGTGCAGTTCGGCGGTCAGACGCCGCTGAATCTCGCGCTGCCGCTCAAAGCCGCCGGCGTGCCGATCATCGGCACTTCGCCCGAAAGCATCGATCTCGCGGAAGACCGGCGGCGCTTTGGCAAGCTGTTGGAGGAGTTGTCGATTCCGCAGCCGCGCGGCGCGACGGCTGCCAGCGTGGAAGAAGCAGTTGCCAATGCGAACCGCATTTCCTATCCGGTGCTGGTGCGGCCGTCGTACGTACTCGGCGGGCGCGCCATGGTGCTGGCGTACGACGACGACTCGCTCGTCGAGTATATGAAAGAAGCGGTCGAGTATTCGCAGGAGCGGCCGGTGCTGATCGATCACTTCCTGGAATCGGCGACCGAGATCGATGTCGACGCAATCTCCGACGGTGAAGACGTGGTGATCGGCGGCATCATGCAGCACATCGAGGAAGCCGGCATTCACTCCGGCGATTCGTCGTGCGTGCTGCCGTCGGTCGATATTCCCAAGCACCTGCTCAACACGATTCGTCAGTACACGTTCCAGCTTGCGCGCGCGCTCAAGGTCATTGGCCTCATGAACGTGCAGTACGCGATTCAACGAAATCGCGTGTTCGTGATCGAAGTTAATCCGCGCGCTTCGCGTACCGTGCCTTATGTCTCGAAGGCCACCGGCGTGCCGCTGGCGAAAATTGCTGCGCGCCTGATGACTGGCCGCAAGCTGCGCGAGTTCCTGCCAGAAAATATCGCGCGCCACAGTGACCTCGATACCGGCAACTTCTATTTCGTGAAATCGCCAGTGTTCCCGTGGGGCAAATTCCCCGGCGTCGACACGGTGCTCGGGCCGGAGATGAAATCCACCGGCGAAGTCATGGGAGTGGCCGACAATTTCGGCGAGGCCTTCGCGAAAGCCCAAACCGCTGCCGGGCAGACGCTGCCGACTGCCGGCACCGTGTTCATGAGCGGCAACGACCGCGACAAGCCCTTCATGCCGGAAGTGGCCAAGCGCTTCGTCGAGCTGGGTTTCAAGATTGTGGCGACGCACGGGACCGCGCGCGTGCTGGAGCACGCCGGACTGCGAGTGGAGCGCGTGTACAAAGTAAAGGAAGGCCGGCCCAATGTCGTTGACCTGATCAAAGGCGAACGCATTCAGTTGATCATCAACACGCCGCACGGGGTTGAGCCCTGGTTCGACGAGAAGGCGATTCGGCGCGCTGCGGTGCTGGCGCGAATTCCAACAATCACGACGTTATCGGCAGCGCGCGCCGCGTGCGAAGGCATCGCCGCATTACAACGAGGCGAAGCCAAGGTCTACGCGCTGCAGGCGTTGCACGCAGAGCGTGTGGCGGCGGCCAAGTAGGACCAAGTGCCGCTCCACTCGCATCCCAGGCATGCTTGACGCGTACGGTATAACCGTACATACTGAATAGTGAAAAGCTGAGATGCGGCTTACCCGCTTCCGCCATAAAGGACTGAGACAACTCCATGCGGACGACAATGCCAAAGGAGTGCCACCGGCGGCTGCTGACAAGCTGCGCAAGCTTCCGTTCGCGCTGGAGACCGCTAGTAATCTTGAACAGATGAACCGGTTTCCGGGATGGAAGCTGCATCGACTGAAAGGCGACTTGAAAGAATTCTGGAGCCTGACGGTCACGGGAAACTGGCGCTTGGTTTTCCGCTATGACGAAGAGGCAAACAGCGCCAGTGATATCGACTTGATCGACTACCATTAGAAGGCAGGAATGCCTATGAAGAACCCGCCCCATCCCGGCGACCTGATCAGAACCGAGATTATTGACGCCCTCGGCCTCAATGTGTCGAAGGCGGCAGAGATTTTGAAGGTGCGGCGCGCCACGCTCTCCGATCTTTTGCATGGCAAGGCTGCGTTGACGCCGGAAATGGCCTTGCGCATCGAAAAGGCGTTTGGCCCCAACATGGACCACCTGCTGCGCATGCAGCTTGCGTACGACGTGGCGAGAACGCGAACGCACGCGCGTGAGATCGTGATTAAGCGGTATGTCCCCGCCTAGATCCGTGCCCCAGGTTCGCGCTACGGTTTTCTTGGGGCGCTAACCTGGGAATCATTGCACTCTGAACAGGCGAATCCGGCTATCTAACGCGCGGTCTTCGGTTTCGTAAGGAGACGCTGATCATGCAATATTGCCGATTTGAACATGACGGTCAGACCCGCTACGGGCTGATCGAAGATGCCCGCGGCCAGCAGGTCATCACACGAACGCTGGCCCAGGCTCCGCAATTGTTCTCTGATTTTGAACGCGGCCAGAAGAGCCATGTGCTGCTGAGTGGGGTTCGGCTGCTGGCCCCGGCGGAGCCGTCAAAAATCGTATGCATCGGGCGCAACTATCGCGAACATGCCCTTGAGCTGGAACATCCCATTCCCACGGAGCCGCTGTTTTTCCTGAAGCCGCCATCCTCGCTCATCGGGCCCGGCCAAGAGATCCAGCGGCCGATGGACCTGTCGCACCGCGTGGACTACGAAGGCGAACTGGCGGTTGTGATGGGCAAGCGTTGCTACCGGCTGAGCGAGAAAGACGACGTGCGCCCCTACATTGTGGGATACACCTGCCTCAACGATGTAACCGCACGCGACCTGCAGAACAAAGATGGCCAGTGGAGCCGCGCGAAGGGCTTCGACACGTTCTGTCCGGTCGGTCCGGTCGTGGCCGACGGGCTGGATCCATGGGAGGGAGTGCGCGTGCAAACCCGCGTGAATGGCCAACTTCGTCAGGACGGCATGACTGCTGACTTTCTTTTCCCGCTGGATATGCTGGTGCGCTTCATCAGCGCGGTGATGACCCTGGAGCCCGGGGACGTGATTGCCACTGGCACTCCCAAGGGCGTCGGCCCGTTGCAGGCCGGAGATGTCGTTGAGGTCTCGGTGGAAGGCGTGGGCACCTTGCGCAATCCGGTGGTCGATCGCAAGTAATCGTTACCGTAGCAACGGGTAATCGCATTCAACGTGCTGAGATAAGAATTCACTAAAACTACAACCAATTTCCTATTCCCTTCATGCCTCGTTCCCGCTATCTTGAGTTCAAACCGCGTAAGCGATCTCCCATGACGTCATTCAAGCTGTATCCGATGCTCGCCTTCGGCGCCACCGCGGCGATCGTCGGCTATGCCCTGTTGTCCCGCAAGAACAAGAAATCGACGGAAGAATTGGAACGGGAGCGCCGGATAGAGCTGACGCGCGGCGGCCGCATCATCGATGGAAACGTAATCGATGTGCTGGAGTTGGAGGAAGACGTCACCGGGCAGCAGATGATCCTGCTCGTCTACAGCTACGATGTCGCGGGCGTGACCTATGAGGCATCGCAGGATGTGACCCACCTGCGGCAATTCATCGACCTTTATTCCTGCCGGCTCGGCCTCACCACCTCGATCAAGTACGATCCGCACAATCCGGGAGATTCGATCCTGATTTCAGAGACCTGGTCTGGACTGCGCAAGCCGACGATCAACGGTGCAAAGCGGCCTGTGGCCACGTCCAGCACGCTGGCTTAAACCATTTTCAGAGTTAACGAGGACGGGTAGAGCCGGCCTTCAGGCCGGCGTCAACGAATCGAACCAGGGAAAGCAGGAGTCGTGATGGTCATGTCTATGACCATCACGACTCCTGCCATCTTTCTGGGCGGCAGCCAACGCGGCGCTACCACCCCAGCACACGCAAGCACGGCATGTACTGGGGGCCCGGTCTGAAGCGCCGCTCTACCGGAACCGTCACACCTGCACTCCCGCCGGTTGCGCATTGCGCCGCGGACGGCGGTTGGCTTGCAGGATCTTCTTGCGGAGGCGAAGATTCGCCGGCGTGACTTCCACCAACTCATCTTCGGCGATGAATTCGATCGCCTGCTCCAGGTTAAGGTTCTTGAACGGCACCAGGCGAATTGCTTCATCCGCCGTCGAAGCCCGCATGTTGGTCAGCTTTTTCTCGCGCACCACGTTCACATCCAGATCGTTGTCGCGCGAGTTCTCGCCGATCACCATGCCTTCGTAAACCTCGACTCCCGGCCCGACGAACAACTCCCCGCGCTCCTGCAATCCCCAGAGAGCATAAGCCGTTGTCGCGCCGGGACGATCGGCGACCAGCGCTCCCGTCACACGATGAGGGATCTCGCCCTGCCATGCCGTGTAGCCGTCAAAGAGCGAATTCATGACGATGGTTCCGCGGGTGTCGGTGAGCAGCTCGCTGCGCAGGCCGATCAAACCGCGGCTCGGGATGGAGAATTCCATGCGTACCCGCCCGTAGCCGTGGTTATGCATCTTCTGCATCTGCGCCTTGCGCGCGCCCAGCTTCTCGATGACCACGCCGACGAACGACTCCGGCACATCCACCGTGAGCCGCTCGACCGGCTCCATCAGCTTGCCGTCGATATGTTTGCTGACGATCTCCGGCTTCCCGACCGCCAGCTCGAATCCCTCGCGCCGCATCATCTCGATGAGAATTGCCAGTTGCAGCTCGCCGCGTCCCATCACTTTGAAAGAGTCCGTGCTCTCGGCGTCCTCCACGCGCAGCGAAACATTCGTCAGCAGCTCTTTTTCCAGGCGCTCGCGCAGATTGCGCGAGGTGACGTACTGACCTTCGCGCCCCGCCATAGGCGAAGTGTTCACCATGAACTGCATGGCGATGGTTGGCTCGTCGATAGTGATGACCGGTAAGGGCGCGGGATTTTCAACCTCCGTGATGGTTTCGCCGATGTTGATGCCGGTCACGCCGGCGACAGCAACGATGTCGCCCAGTTCTGTCACCACGATGTCGGTGCGCTTTAGTCCGGAAAACGAGAACAGCTTGGTGATTTTGATCTTCTCCAGCGAACCGTCGCGCTTGGCGATGGCAACGTCTTCGCCGGTGCGTAGCGTGCCGTTGAACACGCGCGCAATCGCGAGCCGTCCCAGATAGTCGCTGTAATCCAGGTTGGCGACCAGCACTTGCAGCGGGCCATCGGCATCGCCCTGCGGCGGAGGAATCGTGTCTACAATGGCCTCGAAGAGGGGTTGCAGATTTTTGCCCGGCGTCTCGGCATCGAGCGAAGCTGTTCCCAATTTTGCGTTGGTGTAGAGCACGGGGAAGTCGAGCTGATCTTCAGCAGCATCGAGGTCGATGAATAGGTCGTAAACCTCGTTCAGTACTTCCTGCGGGCGCGCATCCGGCCGGTCGATTTTGTTGATAACGAGAATCGGCGGCAGCTTGGCTTCCAGCGCCTTGCTCAGCACGTAGCGCGTCTGCGGTAGCGGGCCTTCGCTGGCGTCGACCAGCAGCATCACCCCATCCACCATCTTGAGCGCGCGCTCCACCTCGCCGCCGAAGTCGCTGTGTCCGGGCGTGTCCACGATGTTGATCTTAATGTGGTGATAGAAGATGGCGGTGTTCTTGGCCAGGATGGTAATGCCGCGCTCGCGCTCCAGTTCATTGGAGTCCATCACCCGCTCGACGTGCGTCTCGTTGGCGCGGAAGATGCCGCTCTGATTCAGCATGGCATCCACCAGCGTGGTCTTGCCGTGGTCCACATGCGCGATGATGGCGATATTGCGAAGGCTCGTGCTCAAAACTGCTGTCCTTTCCTGGGTGCGGAAACGCCGCGAAAACCGCGCCGATCGGCGAAGCGGAGGGAATAGGAACCGGTGAGATAAGTTTACAATACGCGCGTGCGTATCCGGCATTCCATCGCAGCGCTATCGAGCTACCTAGGAACCGTTGTGTTCGCGATATTGTTGCTGATGTTAGGGGCAAGCAGTCTGGCCCAATCGAATAGTTCGTCGTCGCAGTCTGCCTCAACCATCACCATCTCGTCTGCGGGTGTGGCGGACGATCCCACCTTCGCTCCCTTTCAGCCAATCACCGACGGCATTACGCCGCCCAAGGCGCTCTCCGCTCCCGATCCGAAATTCCCCAATCTGCCGGCCGATGCCGAGCCGCGCGGCACCGTGGTGATGCTGCTTGGCATTAACGCAAAGGGGCGCGTCGCGGCTGTGCGCGTCCTGCGGGCCGACGAAACTGAATTTGAGAAGAGCGCGGTCGCCACCGTGAAGAAGTGGAAGTTCAAGCCAGCGGAAAAGGACGGCCACGCCATCCCGGTGCAGTTAACCGTCGAAATGAAATTCCAGCGGTGATTCAAATTCAGTTGCCGGTTGTCAGTTGCCAGTTGCCGGTTCTTATGAATTTCGCCACGCGAGCTTGTCCACAACCTCCGTCGCTACCGCAAGCCGGCTATTCGTAACGCAAAGCCTCGACCGGATCGAGGCGAGAAGCCTTGACAGCGGGATAAATCCCGAAGAACAGGCCGACACTCATCGCCATCAGCACCGCCGCCACAACCGCCCATAACGGCACAGAAGTCGGCATCGAGGGAAAGATCAGTGGCAGGCACGCCGCCGCGCCGACCCCGACAATAACTCCAGCCAGGCCGCCCAGCCCCGTCAGGACAATGGCTTCGGTGAGGAACTGGCGTACAACATCACCGCGGCGAGCACCGATGGCCTTCCGCACGCCTATTTCGTGGGTGCGTTCAGTCACCGACATCAGCATGATGTTCATGACCCCGACTCCACCTACCAACAACCCGATGGAGCTGACGACAATCGTCATCAGTGCAACCGTGCTCATGATTTGACGGAAATTGTCTGCAATCGCTTGGGCGCTGGAGATACCGAAGTTATCAGGCTTGTTGTATGGCACATTGCGGCGGCGGCGCAACAACCCGCGAATCTCATCTTCTGCAGCATCCTTATAGCCGGGATAGGCCTCGGCGCCAATGAAGAACTCATCGTCTGCCGGGTAATGCTTGTGGTAGGCATTGTAAGGGACCTTCACCGTACGGTCGGCGCTCTCATCCTTAAAGAGGTTGCCTTTGCGCTTCTCGAACACCCCAATTACCCGATAGGAGACGCCGTCAACCAAAATGGTTTTGCCGATCGCATCGTGTGCCGGGAAAAAGGTTTTGTCGATCTCATACCCGATGACGGCGACATCTTCGCGATGCTGGTCCTCAAAGTCGGAGAAGAAACGCCCCTGGACAACGTGCGCGTTGTAGACGTCCTGATACGAGGTGTCGGTGCCGGTATAGTCGAGGTCCGTAATTTCGTGGGTGCCATAGCGCGCTACCTTGAGCGGGGGCCGCTGCTCGTCCGGATTGATGCGCGGCATAACTTCGGCGGTGACACTTTTGACGTGCGGACATTCCGCGGCAATCGCTTGCGCGTCGGCCAGGGTGAGGGGCTTGCGGTTGCGTTCTTCCTGGCTCATCCGTCCAACGTGGATGGCGAAGTCCCAGCGGAAAATAAACAGCGTGTTGGTACCGTAGTCTTCGAGGTAGCCTTGCATGTCGCGGCTGACGCCAACCAGAATCGACGCCACGAAGATCATGGCCGCGACGCCGATCACCACGCCCAGCACGGTCAGAAACGAGCGCGTCTTGTGGTCGCGCACCGTCTCCAGCGCCATCCGCGAATTTACGCCAATAAGCATAGGAAGTAGTGGTCAGTGGTCAGTGGTCAGTGGCCAGTGGCCAGTGCGCTGCGCGCCGGTTTTTGCTGCAATGATGTAATCAGGCCATTCAAAATGCGTCCAAGCTCGCCTAGCAGCGACTCCTGTTGTTCCAGAGTCAAATAGCCAAGGTTTCTGCTGATGACGACTTGAGTTTCGACCTCATATAGGCGAGCCGCGGGCGTGACACAGAAACTGGATGAACTCGCTCTTCGTTGCGCGCCCTTGTCCTTCTGCAATGTTGCTTGGAATTGATACTGCAGCCCTGCGCAATTGGCTGGTGAGACCGTAAATTTCAGCGTGCGGGAATGCGGACGTAAGGGAGTAAATTTCTGTGACTAAAGCAATAGCCTTCTGCCAAGGGATGAGTTCTTGATATTTCCTAATTTGCATTTCTACCCTCTTTCATCCCACCCGCTAGAACCGGCGCTTCTCACTTCTGGCCACTGGCCACTGGCCACTAATTTTCAAACCGCAGCGCCTCGATCGGGTCCAGTCGCGCGGCCTTTCTCGCCGGATACACCCCGAAGAACACGCCTACCGCCGAGGAGATGCCGATTGCCAACAGGACGGCGGAAATGGGCACGGTCATAGGAACCGGCGTAGCGCTCCGCACAATAACGGCCAGAATCCATGCGATCAGCACTCCGATGGCTCCGCCGACCAGCGCCATCACCGTCGATTCCACTAGAAACTGCAGCATAATATCGCGCCGCTTGGCGCCCACCGACTTGCGTATGCCAATCTCGCGGGTGCGCTCGGTCACCGAGGCGAGCATGACATTCATAATCACCACGCCGCCGATAATCAGAAAGATAGACACCAGTCCTACCATTCCCGAAGCCAGAGTGCCGGTCAGGTTTTTCCATAGCCCCATCAGGCTGTCGCTGGCCAGAATGCCGAAATTATCGTCTTCGTTAGGGGCGAGATGGCGTCTCGACCGCATCAACACTCGGGTTTCTTCCTTGGTCCGGGCGAGCCATTCCGGGCCGCGGGCCTGAATGTTGATATGCAGACTATTGTTGCGCCCGTACATCTTCAGCCAGGTCTCGATGGGAATGTAGACGAAGCTGTCCTGCGACTGGCCGAAGGTGTTGCCGATGCGCTTGGCCACGCCGACCACCTGAAACTCCTGGCCATCGGCCGTCAATATCTTGCCCAGAGGATCCATCCCGGAGAAGAGCTTGTCCACGACATCAGCACCGATCATGCAGACCATAGCGCGATGTTCGTTGTCGCTATCGGTAATGTAACGCCCGGTCGCGACCTCTTCGACATCCATGTCGCCGATGTTGGCGGTGACGCCGCGCAGGTCCACATCCTGCATGCTCTGGCGTTCAGCGCGAATATTCACCGGGCGCCGCACCTCGGCTCCAACCGCTTCGGGAAGTTTCAGATTGTCGCGCAGGGCTTCATAGTCGTCCCAGGTGATATCGCGGTTGCGCCGGGTCGCCTTCAGCATCTCCTTGGTGTCGCTGAGGATAGGAAATTTCATCACCAGGAACACATTCGAGCCCAGGTTGGCGATACGGGTAGCAAAGTACTGATTCATACCGGCGATCAGGGCTATCACCATAATAAGCGTGGTGACCGACAGGATGATGCCCAGCAACATCAGGAACGAGCGCAGTTTGTGGGCCCGCATCGTTTGCAACGCAATGAGCGCCGGTTCACGCAGGAAGTGAGCATGCGCAATGCCGCGCGGCTGGGTCGTTAACGAGGTCACGGTTATTGGGGGCCTTCCGTCTATTCTACGTTGAAGGGGGGGCAAGCGTTCCCGATCTGCCCGTCATCTTCCACTGGTGACATCGGAGGGTGGTGTGCGCCCTTTCATAGTACCTGTAGACGGGTGGAGTATGCCCTTCAGGCGTACAGCAAAAGGAAAGTGCGAACAGAGCCGGCGTTAGTCGCTGGGGTAATGCGTTTGCGGCGTTTACCTCAGCGGCTGAAGCCGATTTCTGAGTGGTGCGCTTTTATGCACGCCTGAAGGCGTGCTCCACCCAACGGCGTCTACAGCAACTATGAAAATGCTTTAAGCCGGGCAGATTGCGATTAGGATAGAAAGGATCGGAATTCGCGACCGTCAACTTTACGGAACTTCACACTTATGCCTGGTGAAATAGAAGTGAGATCAGGTTCACCACCGAGGTGGATTTGCAGGCCGACTTAACCGACGAGCAACTGCTGGCGCAGGCTCTGGCTGGAGACGAAGACGCGTTCGCCGCTCTGTACCGCAGACGGCAAGGGCCGATCTTTCGCTTTGCGCTGCACATGAGCGGATCCGCGCACATCGCCGAAGAGGTCACGCAGGAAGTTTTCCTCTTCCTGGTGCAGCGAGGACGCGATTTCGATGCCGAGCGGGGTGCGCTGGCGGCCTACCTTTTCGGCGTGGCCCGGAATTACGTCCGGCGAGCCCTGGAACGGAATTATCCCGAGCACGTGCTAGGCAGCCCCGTAGAAGATGAGGCAGCTTCGCTGATGGTCCACAGCGATCCCAGCGAGGGAATCGCTCGCCGGCAGACTTCGACCGCGGTCTGGAAGGCAGTGCTGTCGTTGCCGGAGCACTATCGCGAGGTCGTGGTGCTGTGCGACCTGCATGAGTTGAGCTATGCGGATGCGGCGCAGGCAGCCGGTTGTGCCATCGGCACCATCCGCTCGCGGCTGCATCGGGCGCACGAGATGCTCAGTAAGAAGTTGCAGCATTCGGCGGTGGTGTCGCCGGGGATCTCGAAGGTCGCGGCGAGGTGTCCATCATGACCTGTGTTGAGTTTAAACACGACGCAGCAGCTCTTACGTTGCAGGAATTGTCGCAAAGGCGGGACGAGCGGCTGGTGAGTCACGTGCAGCAGTGTGAAAGCTGCGGCGGCTGGTTGCAGCAGCAGCGCTCGCTCGCGGCTTCTCTGCAGACCCTGCAGGCACGGACGGCCGGGCTGCAAGCCAGTCCTGCTGTGGAGCGCTCGGTGCTGCAAGCGTTCCGGCAGAGCAATGCGAAAACGCCGGCTTTAGAAGCGCTCGAGCCCGACAGCTTGCAGCACGTGCGTTTGCTGAAGCCGCTGGTGAGATACGCGTCCGCTCCATTCGCACTGCGGCTAAGTCGTTTCTTTGAGGTTGGCGCCTATGTTGCCGTCGCGGCGGCGATGCTAGTGGGGATGTCCCTGGGGTTCCGGCTTCTGCAACACAGCCCCAGGACGGTTCCGGTGCAAGCTCGGACCGCGCCCGACAGCACCAGGCCATCGGTACAGAAGCCGGTCGCCGCCGTTCCATTGCAAACGGCCTTAGGGCAGCACCAACAAACAAGCGCTGGGCGGAGTCGCGCGGAAGGCGTGCGCTCCCTCAAACGGGCGAGTGCCGCGGCGCAATCGGCGGCGGACGATTCGCAGACCGACAGCAATGACGGGTACATCGCTTTGATGTTCTGCGACCCGTTGAGCTGCTCCAGCGATGCCCAGGTGGTTCGGATGGAGTTGCCGGGCAATGCTGCCGGAGGTTCGCAGCCGCAGATTGCGGACTTGGTTGTCGGATACGACGGCGTAGTACGCGCTATTCGTATCGTAAATTGATGTGACTCAGATGTGGATGGGTGAATTCATCTGCGAGGATCAAATATGAGGAGAATGAAGTCTGTAGGAATTAGCGCCATTTGCAAGTTGATGTTGGCAGGATTGCTGGTTGCCGGGGTCTCGGCGCTGGCATCAGCGCAAGACGAGCCTGGGCCGCCTCCACCGCCGCCGGGTGGAATGACGATCACCATGCAAGGTCCCGAGGGAGGCATGGGAGGCGCGTTCTTCCATCAGGAAGTCGGTATGGCCGACAAGGTGGTGACGGGCGCGCCTATGACAGCCACCATTACCGTAAGTCACTCCCAGACCCTGTCGGACGGCAACACCATTCAGACCGAGAACCAGAGCACGGAATATCGTGACTCGCAGGGACGCGTGCGCCGTGAAGTGCCGTTTAAGCTGGTGACTCCATCGACCGGCGCTACGGAGGGAACCATGGTTGTGATCATGGACCCGGTTGCCGGCAAGCGTTACGTCTTGAATCCGCAGAAGAAGACCGCGCACGAGATGCCGCTGCGTCCGCCGCATCCTCCGAATGGAGAACCAGCCATGAAGATGGGCCCGGATGGAACTGAGGGTGTGGGGATGAAGCTTGGCCAGGATGTGACCACAGAACCTCTGGGCACGAAGACTATCCTCGGGCTGCAGGCGCAGGGCACGCGAGTGACTCGCACCATTCCCGCGGGCCAGATTGGCAATGCCAAACCGATTTCTGTGGTCACGGAACGCTGGGTGTCGAACGATCTGCAGATTCCGCTCACGATGAGGCACACCGATCCAATGATGGGCACCATGACCAGCACGGTAACCAGCGTTACGCGCGGCGAACCGGATCCATCGTTGTTCCAAGTCCCGTCGGATTACAAGATTGAAGCTGGCAAACGGGGCGACATGCTCTACATGAAAGCGAAACCGTAAGGCAACTGTCGCTCTCTCCGCTGCGGAGGCCGACTCGGCCTCCGCTTTTTCTTCGTCACTGCCGATTACGAATTCTTCCTACGAGCTGTCCCATAGATCGTCTCGGTTTGTATCAGGGCACGACTTCGCAGGCCAGTGAAAAGGTCTCCGTGATGCGTTGTTTGGGCAGAGCCGGCCTTAAGGCCAGCGTCTAAGCCCTTTATATTTTTCACCCCGAGCGGGCTTTAGCCCGAGAGGGATCCGCTTTCCCGATTTTCTTAGCGGCCTCTAAAGTCGTGCCCTGGTACAAAGCAATCTATGCGATCGGTTGAGTCACTCTTTGCGCCGCGCTTTCGCATTACTCCTCCAGGGCCATCAGCAACCGCCTTCGGGATTGCGCTACGATACAGCTTTGGATAAAACTCTCCGCATCTATGCCTGGTTCCTGCTGATCGTGACCGCCCTGCCGGCAGCGGCGCGATTGGCCAAGCCTCGCGAATTGGCCCGCATTGTAATGCTGCGATATCAAGATCCGAGGCGGCGCAAGCGCTCCCGCATTACGGGAATGATTTACCTGGGCTTGGCACTGCTTGGGATTCCGTTTCTTTTGCACTCCCAGGTGCGGCAGGCACGCTGGATGATCATCCTGCTCCTGGTTGTCGCCCTCTCCGCTACGGAGTCACTTTTGAACAGCCGTGTTTTCAGCGAGGATGTCCTCGCACGACAGAATCGTCTTTTCGGCGGGGTCTACGCCTCAATTGCGATTGCCGCGGCCCTGCTACTCCTCACGCGATGACCCGCCGCCGCTGGATCGCCGATGAGTTCTCCACCGATCATGCAGCTTTGACCGGAGCGCACGCGGCCCATCTCGCGCGGAGCTTGCGCGCCCACGTCGGACAAGAGTTCGAGATCGTGTGTGGCGATCAGGTACGGCGCGGGACGGTACTCGAAGTTGCGGACCACCGTGTGGAGTTCTCGCTGGGAGAAGCAGTCCGGGTGCGGGAGGCAATTCCCATCACGCTGTTGCTGTCGGTCTTCAAGTTCGATCGCATGGAGTGGGCCATTGAAAAATGTACCGAGTTGAACGTCGCGAAGATTGTTCCCGTGATCGCGCGCCGAACCGAGAAACACCTGGCCCTAGCGGCGGATAAGCGCGTCGAGCGCTGGCGACGGATTGCGCGTGAGGCTTCGGAGCAGTCTCGGCGAGTGACGGCACCGGAGATCGGCCCGCCGATGAAGCTAAAGGACGCGTTCGTGCAGATCGAATACGACGAAAAAAATGCGCCGATCGCGACCGGGCAGCCTAATTCAAGTGAGCAGGCCCATGGCTCCGTGCTGCGCCATTTACATGTGGCGCTCGCCGAAAGCGAACACCATGCAATGCTTGTGGACGTTCTGCGTGCTCACGAACGTGCTACCGCCCTCGCGCTTGCCGTGGGTCCCGAGGGTGGCTGGACGGATGATGAGCTTCACGCCTTCGCAAGCGCGGGCTGGATCGCAGCGTCGCTGGGCGGGACCATCCTTCGGGCCGAAACAGCTGCCATTGCCGCGCTGGCAATAGCACGTGCAGAAATGCAGGAGTAAGCTTGGAGGCTTTTTCCTCAGCGCGGCAGCAGACGGCTAAAGCATTTTCCGAATTGCTGTACCCCGAGGTCGGGTAGAGCGGCGCTTCAGCGCCGCGTCGAGGGGGGCTCTCTTCGTCAGGCTTTCCGCCCACTGCAGCGCAGTGGGCGGAAAGCCCAGACTTCGGGGGGCGGCTTGGACGCGGACCTGAAGGTCCGCTCTACCTGGATACACCAAACCTGGAACCGCTCTGACGTGCGGAGTTTCAGTATACGTGCTCGCAGGCCGACCCCAGCCTTTGTGCGACGCTCTCTGAAGTGCTCTGATTCCAGGTATCCGTGCAGGTATCTATCGCGCCGTGTGTTACAACAATCCTTCATGTCCCTTCGGTCCCTGCCGTCACGCCTGGGTGCGCCGCAGTTAGTCGCCCTGCTTTTGCTTCTGATCTTCGCTGTGCAATGTGTCTGGTTCATTGTCCATACGCCGCTCTCGGCATTGGAGGGCGTTTACATCGAAGCCGGTCTGCTGCATCTCGAGGGCTATGCCAACGCCAACTCGACGCAGCACAGCGCGCTGGTGCCGCTGATGGCCGGCATCGCCGCCAGGGTGAGCGGCGCGGAAAAGCATGTCGAGGAATTTAACAACTACCGGCTTGCGATCCGGCTGCCGTTCCTGATCGTCGGAATATTGTTGGGCGCGTCGCTTTGGTACGTCGCGCGCCGGCTCTATGGCGACTTCGGCGGATACGTCGCCCTTGGGCTGTATTGCTTCTCGCCGTTGGCGATCGGCTCGGCCAGCGAGGTGGGACCTGCAATTGTCGGCGCATGGGGCGCTTTCGGACTCATCTTCACCAGCATTGCCGTTGCGCATACGTTGTACGCGCCGCGCGAGGTCGTGCTGTGGAACTGGCGGCGCATTCTGCTGCTGGGGCTCTCGATCTTCATCTGCATCGGCGCACAGTTTTCGTTCTGGGTACTGCTGGTGCCGGCGTTGCTCTTCATGCTTTGGGTGGGACACGTGCGGCGCGGCGCCGTACTCGTCATCTTCGCCGCTGCATCTGCCATCGGATTCATGCTGCTATGGGCGATGTACACATTTCGCCCGCTCGCGTTCGCACGGGCTCTGCGTCAGGCCGACTGGCTGGAGATTGCCTCGCGCGATTTCCTTTCGCCCGGCCTGTCGTGGCTGCTGTCGCGCTTTTTCTTGGAAAATGGTCTGGGGCTGCTCGTTCTGCTGACAGTTACTGTGGTCACGTTCATCGTCTGGAAGCGAACCCGCTTCTTTGGGACGGCAGCACCGCTGATCGTCAGCGCAATGCTGTTCAGCCTCGGGCTGCGCATGCATTTTTCCGGATTTACGTTTTCGCTGCTGGCGCTGCCATTTCTCATCCTGTTCATGGCTGGCGTTTCCGCCGATCTACTGGAGAGCCGCTACGCACTGGCGGCCAACACGGCCGTCTTCGGCGTGCTGATCGCGAACGCGATGATCGACGTCTATGGCCTACTGAATCTCGGATCGCGCAGCCGATAAAACTTTCCCGCATCTAATGGGTTGGAATAATATGGGGAGTTATGGGGACCGCTGTGCTGCCCACGAAGTTGCGTAAGGCATGGCTTAGAAGCGCAGTAATGATTTCTGTGCTGGCAGTGGCGGCAGCGCCGGTTTGGGGACAGACGATCGTGAATGGCGGCCACGCCTACGGCGGCGCGGTTCACGGCGCGCCGTTTGGAGCTCCGCCTGTGCCGACGGCAGGTCCGCCGGTTCCCGGTCCTTCCTCCGGCTACTTCTACCACTACCATTACTCGCCTTACTTCAACGGATATAACAGCGGTCGCGGCTATGGCACAGGCGGCTTCGCCTACGCTGTCCCGTACTACTACCCCGTCGACAATTCTGCGTACGGCTACGATTATGTGGGCGGTGGGGGACCGGATTTGTACTCGGGCCCTCCAATCGGTCCTGACCCCGGCATGCACATGATTGTCGAGCAGCCGCCCGCGCAGCCCTACGGCAGTATGCCCTATGGCAGCATGCCCTCTGGCCCGCCGGATGGGCCTTATGCTCCTCCGATGGCATCGGCGCAGCCGCCTGTGCCGCCCCCGGCGGATGTGCAGCCGAGCGATCCCACGGTGCTCGTTTTCCGCAACGGCCACCAGCAGGAAGTGACCAACTACGCGATCATGGGCGACTCGCTCTACGTCTTCGATCAGGGACGGAAGAAGATCGCGCTCGCCGATCTGGACATCCCCGCCACGGTGAAGGCAAACGACGATCGCGGCGTGCAATTCAATATTCCACCTGCGCCGAAGAAGAAGAGCACCACGGTTCCGCAGAGCACCTCGCCCGACGACGGCACTAAACCGCCGGCCAGCGTGGCCGCAGTCATGCCTTAATCTGCGCGGTCCAATTGTTAATTTTCCTCGAAGTGCGGTGCGGGTGGAGCACCGCTTCAGCGGTGCAATTTGCGAAGTGAGAGACGGTCGGCTTCAGCCGCTGAGATAAAGCGAGCATTACCCCAGGCGCTAAAGCGCGTGTCCTTGGCCAGGCTCTCATGCACGCCTGAAAGGGGTGCTCCACCCGTTCCCATTTACAATCAAGCTGTGCACAAGTTCTTCGACACTCCGGTCGAGCGTATCGCGCCTGCAGGTGCGCGTGTGCCGGCATCGGTGTCGATCGGCGGAGTTGAGATCCGGCCTGCGACCGTGCTTGCGCCCATGGCCGGTGTCACCGACACCGTGTTTCGCCGCTTCATCCGCAACCTCGGCGGCTGCGGTCTGATGATGACGGAGTTCACCTCGGCCGACGGCATCATCCGCCGCAAGGACAAGAAGGCCAAGCAGTATCTGACGTTCTACGGCAACGAGCACCCGATCTCGGCGCAACTGTTCGGCAGCGATCCGGTGACGCTGGCCGACGCCGCGCGCGTTGTGCAGGATCTCGGCTTCGATCTGGTGGACTTGAATCTCGGCTGTCCGGCGAAGAAGGTCGTCAAGTGCAATGGCGGCTCGGGACTGCTGCGCGACCTGCCGCTCATCCGCGACATCTTCGAATCGGTGCGCTCGGTGGTGACCATTCCGTTCACGGTGAAGTTCCGCGCCGGCTGGAGCGACAAGGAAGTCGTCCATATCAATCTTGCGAAAATGGCGGAAGAATGTGGGCTGTCTGCGGTCGCTCTTCACGCCCGCACCCGCGAGCAGGGTTACAGTGGACAGGCGCGCTGGGAGTGGATTGCGGCGGTGAAGGACGCGGTCAGGATTCCGGTCATCGGCAATGGCGATGTGCGCTCGCCCGAGGACGCTGCCGCTATGGTTGCGGAGACCGGCTGCGACGCGGTAATGATCGGCCGTACTGCGGCATCGAATCCGTGGATATTCCGCCAGATTGAGCAATACACGGCGACCGGCGCCTACGATCTACCCAGCGATGCCGACCGCTATGACATGATCCGGACGTATTTCGCCATGCTGATTGAAGAGAAGATGGGCGGCGCCGAAGGCAAGATGAAGCAGTTCGCATCGTGGTTCACGCACGGCGTGCCGCACGGCGCGCAGCTACGCAAAGCGGTTTACGAGGCGAAATCGGGAGCGGAGATTCTCGACGCTGTGAATTCGTTTTTCGAAGCTCTGCTGAACGGAAGAATGATCGCGCCGCAGAGCCACCATCTCACCGCGGCATTGCAAGCTGATCTCGTCGCGTCCAAAAGCCCACACTAGATACGTATCCAGCCGGCGCGAATCGCCAATAAACTCAGGACCGCCACCACAACCCAGAGCAGAACGCCTTGAATCAAAGGACGCGGGCCGACCTGCCGTATCGCCTGCGGCGAGAGGCTCGCGCCAATGAGGAATAGCGTGACAATCAGCAGAACCTTTCCGGTCGAGCTAAGCCAGTGATACGCAGTTGCTCCGGGAAAGAGATAGGTGTTTGCAACCGCAGCCAGGCAGAAGAAAAGAATGAACCACGGCCACTGGATGCGCGTCTTGCTGCCCTTAACCGCCGCCGTGGCTATTGAGACAGGAACGATCCACAGCGCGCGGGCGAGCTTCACCGTAGTCCCTACGGCCAGTGCGATGGCGCCATACTTCGCCGAAGCGCCCACCACGGAGCTGGTGTCGTGGATAGCCAGCGCGGCCCAAAGACCGAATTGCGTCTGCGAAAGCTTCAGCCACAGGCCGATGGCCGGAAACGTCAGCAGTGCAATGGAATTCAACACGAAAACGGTGCCCAGCGAGACCGACATTTCATCGGCGGTGGCGCCCGTGATGGGGCCGACAGCTGCAATGGCGCTGCCGCCGCAAATGGCCGTCCCCGTCGAGATGAGGAAAGCCGAGCGTGGACGCACCGCCAGCAACTTGCCGAGAAGAAGCCCGAGGCTCATGGCGAACCCGATGCTTAGCGCCGTGTAGAGAAAGCCGCTTGCGCCGGCATGCAGAACTTGCTGCAGGTTCATCCCGAAGCCCAGACCGACGACTGCCAACTGCAGCAATAGCTTTGAGAGTTTGTGAGATTCAGTCTTGTAGGGGTGGATAGCGACTGCGCCGAAAATCAAGCCCGCAAGCAACGCGAGTGGCGGCGACGCCCATGGCGTTAGACAGAAAAGCAGCCCAACGGCAAACAGTATCTTAGAAACCATTCAACATTTGAACAGCCATGGGTACGACAAGCCGCTTGCTCCCTGTATTTAGGTAAACAGTAAAATGGGCCCAATGCCAAGGAGCGGTGACGATTTCCTTGGCTCCGGGCCCATTCGATCCTGAAACGGATCGGAGGTGATATTTTTATGTTACGCCACGATGTGCAAAAGTCAAGAACAAATAGTGACAATTTGCCGGCACTTCCCGTGCTGGATTGCCCCGCCGATTCCCGGCTTAAACACCTGAACGCAGGAGAGATAAGCAAGTCAGTGGCCGCAGTGCGCCGATACTTTTCTGCCCTGGACGGCTATTTCCTTTTCTGCCGAAAAAAGTGCAAACCGATGCACATCGGCTCTCTGGCCTTGATGCCTCTCCTTGCGCTGCTGCTGATCAGCGCTCCTGCTGGCGCTCAGGCACCACAACCGGCCGGAACTTCGTCCGTTTCTCAATCCGCACATACTCTGCTGCAGTATTCTCTGCCTCCCGACAAGCTGACGAAAGCCTATGCCCTATATCTGCTGCACGGGACGCTCTACTTGGTGACGACTCTGTGGGGATTGTTTGTTCTCTGGCTCATGCTGCGGACGCGCTTCGGCCCGCGCTTGAGAGATCTCGCGCAAGGCATCTCCCGCCGCCGGTTTGTTCAGGCCGTGGTTGTCATGTCGCTGTTCATGGTGGTTGTCGATATCGCACAACTTCCGTTCGATCTGTACGAACAGCACGTCAGCCTGCGGTACGGGCTTTCCGTCCAGGGCTGGGGTTCATGGTTCGGCGACTGGGGTAAGGGACTGCTGCTGGGATGTATCTTCGCCAGCATTCTGGGCTGGATTCTTTACGGCGTGCTGCGCCGCACCTCGCGTCGCTGGTGGTTCTACTTTTGGCTGGCGTTGATCCCGGTCGTCGTCTTTGTGATCTTTATTGAACCTATCTGGATTGAGCCGCTGTTCAACAAATTCGCGCCGCTGAGCGATCACCATCCCGACCTGGTTGCCCAGTTGGAGCGGGTGGTGCATCGCGGCGGTATGGACATTCCGCCGCAACGCATGTTTGAGATGAAGGCCAGTGAGAAGACCACCGAGCTGAACGCGTACGTCACCGGATTCGGAGCGACCAAGCGCGTGGTGGTTTGGGACACGACCATGCGGCACATGACCACGCCGGAGATTCTCTTCGTCTTCGGACACGAGATGGGCCACTACGTCCTGGGCCACATTCCCAAGGAAATTGGAATTGATTTGCTCCTGCTGCTGGTGTTGTTTTACCTGGGATACCGGCTGGCGAACTGGCTGCTGGCACGGCACGGAGCCCGCTGGGATATTCGCGATCTGGCGGATTGGGCTTCGCTTCCGCTGCTCATGCTTATTCTCTCGGTGCTTGCGTTCTTCGCGACGCCGGCGTTCAATGCGGTCTCGCGACACTTTGAGCACCAAGCCGACCGGTACGGCCTCGAAGTGATCCACGGCCTGATTCCGGACGCCCCGATCGCAGCGGCGCGAGCCTTTCAGGAGCTCGGAGAGGTTTCCCTCGACTATCCCTACGTCAACAAGTTTTGGGAGTTCTGGGCATGGAATCACCCCACCATTCGCGATCGCATGATCTTCGTCCAGACCTATGATCCCTGGGCCGAGGGGAAACAGGGCGAATTCGTGAAGAGCCCGCCGGAAACGGCAACTCCGTGACCGGCTTTGAAGGGGTGCAGCTTTAGCCATGCCCTGAGCTTGCCGAATGGGTGCGCCGTCGCAGTCGTTCTATATTTGTGGTCCCGAGCGGGCTTCGGCTCGCGAGGGACCTGCTGTTCCGACCCTCTCCCTATCCCATTTCGCCCGGCTAAAGCACTGCCCTTCACCAACGCGTAGAAGGTTTCTTCTCCATCAAAAGCCGCCTCGGAGAGGTCCGCCGCTCACAGCGAGGAGTGACAGGCCTCACTGCGTCTTCGTTCACAAAGTCGATACTGGAGTTGTCCGCGGCTGCCCTTTCCTCGGGCGTGCAAATGGTCGCGCAGACGGCAGGGACGCCGTTCTACATCCGGGCGGGCAGCATCGCGTCAGAGGTGTGTCATGCCGACAATCCTTGAATCCGAAAAGCAAGAAAAGCCGCAACTGGTTCAGTCCAACCCACCGGAGCCGGAGTTGTTTGCCGCCGAGCTGGCAATGGAAAAGGACACGTTCAACTTCGCGCCGATCCTGTTGGCCGTGGTGATGGTCGTGGCAATCGCCGGTACCATCGTGTACTTCGTGAGAAGTTCGCGAGAAGTAATATCTGTCTCCACAGCCAACCAAGTCGTCAGCAATATACTGCGCGCGCAAGCGTCGGCGACCAAGTTTAGCACCGGAACCGTCGAGCCCAACAATGGTCTGGAGGATCCGCTGTATAGGCTTTTGACAAAGGCCGGTGTGGTGGCTGCCAAGCCGGACAAGCCGAAAGATGCGACCTCGCTCGTCGTCGAGGTAACGGGTCCAGGCGAGAGCCTGTTAAGCAGCATTGATGGCGTTAAGAAAACCCCTCGGGTCACCGGTGGCATGAACTACGCCGTTCCGCTGGCGGAGCGCAAGTTGATCTCCATCGACAAGATCACGCTGGTGAAGCCCCATCTCGCCAAAGTGGACTACACCTGGAAGTGGGTTCCAAACAAGCTCGGCGAGGAATTCGATGCCTCCGGTTCTCTGGTCAAGAACTTCAGCACATGGGAGCGTTCGACGCTCATCAACTCGTATGGCGCCGACTTCTATGGCGCCGAGCCGACCAAGACCAGCATTCTTGTAGCGGAAGGTGACGACGGCGTCTGGAGGAAGTTCACGGAGCAGTAAGAAGCAACTAGCGACCAGCAATTAGCGACTAGCTAGCGTCCGGAGTTAGAAGTTCGGTTTCATAAGTCCGGGCTTTGTGAGAGGGCACGGCTTCAGCCGTGCCGAAACGCGCGCTCAAGAAAACATGGCCTTTAGGCTTCGCGGTGAAAGTCGCAGTCTCCAGTGAGTTCGTAAGCGAATCTCGGATTCACCACACCAGCCATAAAGGCCATTAGTAGTCAGCAATCGGCGTTTAGCAGCGAGCAAGTGACAAGGCAGCCGCAGCTACAGCTACGGTTGCCTATTTTCTTGCCCAACAAATTTACTTGACCGAGAAGCGCGAGCCAATCCTGTTCAACGCTGTTTGCTGATTGCTGATTGCTAGTTGCTAATTCCCAACCACCCCAGCCCGATAATCAGCGTCACCACCGTGACGGGCGCGCCGATCTTCATGTATTCCAAGAAGCCGATGTGCGCCTCGCCACGCGCTTTTTCCACCACGATGATGTTGGCCACCGATCCGGTGATGGTGAGATTGCCCGCGAGCGTGCTGCTCATCGCCAGCAGCAGCCAGGCATGATGCGGATTGTGGAACTGCGGCACCAGCCCCTTCAGCAGCATGACCGCCGGAACATTGCTGACGATGTTCGACAGCAGCGTGACAACTGCCGTAAACACGACCCGGTTTCGCAGGTTCAGCTTTTCTGCCGCTGTCAGAAACTGCTGCGTGATGCCCGCCTGTTCCGCACCGCCGATGATCAGGAATAGTCCGAGAAACAGCATCAACAACGACCAGTCCACATCGCCGTAGATGATTTTGGGCGACCGGTGCCGCTGCACCAGTAACAGCGCTCCGCCGATCGCGGCGACGAGGGCTGGAGGATAACCGGCAAGAAAACCGGCCAGCACGCCGAGCGTGACAATCATGGGCCATGCAGGATGCATCTCGTACTTCTGCCCGGTCTCGGGTCGTTCTGTCTCCCGCGCCGCGACCTCCAGATTGCCATTGCGGCCATAGATCCAGTGCAGCAGCAGCCAGTCCACAAAAAGGCCGGCGATGGCAACAGGTCCGAGATGCGATATGAAATCGCGGTAGCCGATTCCCGAGATCGATCCAATGAGAATGTTTTGAGGGTTGCCGGTGATGGTCGCTGTGCTGCCGATATTGGAAGCTGTTGCCAGTGCCAGCAGGTAAGGCACGGGACGCAATCGCATGCGCCGGCACAGCCCGAGCACGAGCGGCGCCATCACCAGGCAGACGATGTCGTTTACCAGAAACGCTGAGAGAATCCCGCTGACGAAGATCACGCCGGGCAGCAGACGTACAGGACTGAGCTGCTCGATGCCAACCGTCATGATCCAATCGAAAAATCCTGACAGATGAAGGCTTGCCACCACTAACATCATCGAGAAAAGCAGCACCAGGGTAGGAAAGTCGATGCTGGCGATGGCCTGCTTCGGCGCGAGCACGCCGCAAGCGAACATCGCGACTGCGCCGATGATTGCCATGGCCGGCCGGTCGATCTTCGTGCCCGGCAGCTTGCCGATGGCGAACACCAGATAGCTGGCCAGGAAGATCAACCAGGCACCGACGATGTGCCAGTGGGCAAGCGTGTGATCGAGGACCGAGGTCATTGCGGGGCCCTCATGGCTGGTTCGTTAACCTGGATCGTTGCCTCCGCCATACTGGCCGCACCGTCTTGGGAAGCAGAGAAGCGATGCGGGTGTAGATTTGCCAATCATTGGATGAAGCGTAACGCTGTCGCGTGCATCTCTACGGGGCAAGCAATGATTCTTTACATGCGCATCAGTACGGCCGCCCTCGCATTGTGTAGCCTGGCAGCGGGTTGGCAGAAGCAGCCGGCGGCATCGGCAGGCGCTGATTCCACAGTCATCCGTGTCGGCGTTGAAGATAACGGCAAAGATGTCGATCTTACCTCTGGCGGCACACTGCTGGTAAAGCTCAAGGGCAACGCCTCGACAGGCTACAGTTGGGCCGTCGCCGGCGACCCGGCTCCGCTGAAGCTGGTGAAGAGTTCTTATCGTAAGGGTGCCTCTTCGTCGGCGGTTGGAAGACAGGGAACACAAGTCTTCGAGTTTCGCGCCAGCAGTCCCGGGCTAGCGCGACTTACGCTCGAATATCGCAGGCCATGGGAGTACAACGTGCCTCCCGTGCAGACGTTCCGCTTGCGAATTTATGTGCGCTAGCAGGGGGGCGGCAGAAATCAGTTTCAACGTTGTTGCAATAGTTGCTGCAAGTGCTGCAACAAGAACCGTCTAGCGCAATTCGACGTTCTTCCCGAAAACGTTCGGATGTCACAAACAGGTGTGACATTGGTCGTTGCCTCGTGCCATGGCGGAGTTAGAATAGAGGCGGTATTGAAAATGATTTTCAACTTCATGTTCGGCCGTCGCAACAAGCAGCAGCGCACGAAGAATGGCGCGCTGGCTGACTTGAAGGTGGGCGAGAGCGCTATCCTTGCCGAACTTGAGTTGTCGCCGCCGGTCGCCGAACATCTCATGAACCTGGGCTTCGTTCCCGGACTGGTGGTGAAGGTCCTGCGCAGCGGCCCCGGTGGCGATCCTCGCGTCTATCGGGTTGACGGTACCGAAGTCGCCATGCGCCGCGATCTTTCCCGCCATATTCATGTGGAGTTGATTGGCGCTCCCGCGTTCGGGGACTGATGCATGGGAGCTTCGACCATGAGCTGCCACGAGGTGGCGCGGCCTGGGGATGAAGCACTTGCCACATCGACTCGCACTGTAGCTGTCGTCGGCCCTCCCAATTCCGGCAAAACCACACTGTTCAATCGCCTGACCAAGCTGCGCCAGAAGGTGGGCAATTTTCCCGGCGTCACCGTCGAACACCATACCGGGTATGTGCGCGACGCCAACGATGAAGAAGTTGCGCTGATCGATCTCCCCGGCGTCTATAGCCTGACTCCCAAATCCGAAGACGAGAAAGTTGCCGTCGACGTTCTTACCGGTAACATGCCGGGAACGCCGCCTCCGGACGCAGTCATCGTTGTCCTGAACTCGACCAATCTGCACACGCACCTGGTGCTGGCCGCGCGCGTGATTGCCCTGGGCTTGCCGACATTGGTGTTGCTGAATATGGCCGACGAACTGCGCAAGCAGGGTGGCCATGTCGATGTACTTTCGCTCGCGCACGAGTTGGGAACTCCGGTCGCGCTGGTCAGCGCCACCACTGGCGAAGGCCTGATTGCGGTGCAGAATTTTCTTTCCTCGGCCGCGGCTACTCCCGATCCGATTGGAGTTGCCGGTTGTCGGCAGCACGCGCGGTTATCGCGAGTGGGCGGTGCGAGTGGGCGCGCATGCCAAGTATCGCCGGCCGGCGACTCCCGTCTGGACGGCCCGGCTGGATTCTATTTTCCTGCATCGCATCTGGGGCCCGGTCATCTTCGCGCTGGTCGTGGCCGTTGTCTTTCAGACGATCTTCGCCGTCGGCCAGCCGCTCTCCAATCTGCTGCAAAAGTTTCTTGGATATCACTGGATCGCGGCTGGGAACTCTGCTTCCGGCCGGGATGTTTCAGTCGCTGATCATCAATGGCGTCTGGAAGGGCACGGGTTCGGTGCTGGTGTTTCTGCCGCAGATCCTGCTGCTCTTTCTGGTGATCGGCATTCTGGAAGACTCGGGATATCTGTCGCGCGCGGCGGTCATCGCCGACCGCACCATGTCGCGCGTGGGGCTGAACGGCAAGAGTTTCATCCCGCTGCTGTCAGCGTATGCCTGCGCGGTCCCCGCGATCATGGCGACACGTACCATCGAGAGCAAACGCGATCGCATGGCCACCATCCTGATTGCGCCGTTCATGACGTGCTCGGCGCGGTTGCCGGTATACACCATGGTGATCGCCGCGTTCCTGCCCGACCGTCCCCTGCTGGGCGTCTTTTTCGGATCGCGTGCCGCGGCGATGCTTGGCCTTTATGTTCTGGGCTTTCTGATGGCGGTGCTGACTGCACGTCTGCTGAAATCAACCATCCTCAAGAGCAAGGACGCGCCATTCATTCTGGAGATGCCGCCCTATCGCTGGCCCACTCTGGCCTCGCTGGGCTTGCGGCTGGTGGATCGCGGCAAGGCATTTCTCTATCGCGCGGGCACGGTGATCATGCTGGTTTCGCTGCTGCTTTGGGCGGCCACGAATTTCCCCATGCATCATGGCCAGCCGCCGCAAGTGCAGGACAGCGTAGTGGCCAAGGTCGGTCACTTCATCGAGCCGGCGATCCGTCCGCTCGGGTTTCGACTGGAAGATCGGGGTCGGGCTGCTCACATCGGTGGCCGCCCGCGAGGTCATCATCTCCACGCTGGGCACGCTGCACGGTGTCGATCCCGAAACTCACGCCACCGATCTACAAGCTGCAATGCGCCACGAACTCACCATTCCGGGAGCGGTGGCATTGCTGGTCTTCTTCGCCTTCGCCATGCAATGCATGTCCACTATTGCCGTAGTGCGCCGCGAAACCAACGGCTGGAAGTGGCCCGCGCTCCAGTTCTGCTACATGACGGTTGTAGCCTACGTCGCCGCGTTTGCAGCCTACAACATTGCCGGACGCCTCATCCGCTGAACGCCCCCTCCCGCTGATTGGCCTCCGCATTTCACCTAGCAAGTTCGTCCACCAGCTTCGGCAGCACCTCTCCTGCTTTTCCCAGCACCACGGTGTCGAAAGATGCCCGATTCGCTGGTTCCTCCGGTCCAACATAGATAGTACGCGCACGATTGACGTGTGCCATGCGCGCGAAGCTGGCGGCGGGCTCGACCACGCCGGAGGTTCCCGCCGTGAGCAGCACGGTACAAGTTCGCAGCTCGTCGAGAACGCGCTCCATTTCGAAGGGTACCTCGCCAAACCAGCAGACATGCGGGCGAACAATGGAGCCGCAATTGGGACAGGTCGGGATATCGGCAAAGCTTTGATATAGCCGTTCATCGTCGAAGGCTTTGGTGTGGCAGCCATCGCGTGAGCAGCGGGTCTGCATCAGCCGGCCGTGCATATGCACGACTCGTTTAGAACCTGCCTGCTCGTGGAGCGCATCGACATTCTGGGTACAAAGAAAGAAGCGCTCGCCCAGCGCCTGCTCCAGTTTGGCCAAAGCGAAGTGCGCTGGATTTGCCGTGACCGTTGCGTGGCGCTTGCGCCGCTCGGAATAGAACTGCCACACCATCTCGGGATTGGCATGGAACGCTTCCGGCGTGGCCACGTCCTGCACGTGATAGCCGCGCCACAGACCGTCGGCGCCGCGAAACGTAGGCAAACCGCTCTCGGCGCTGACCCCGGCGCCGGTCAGCACGAACACGCGGTCTTTGGCGGACAGCGGCGGGATCATTGCGCTCCCGCGGCCTGAGAGGACGGCGAGCCCTTCAGATACTTGTCGAACCAATCCACCGTGCGGCGGAGCGAGTCAATCTGGTTTTCGCGCTTGGAGAAGCCGTGGCCCTCGGCCTGGTAATAATGCGCATCCACCATACGGCCTTCCTTCTTCAGGATGTCGACCACCTGCTCGGCTTCTTCCTTGGGCACGCGGATGTCGTTCGTTCCCTGCAGGACGAGCAGCGGCGCTCGCTCGTCACGAATGTACTTGATGGGCGAAGCCGCCTCGTACACCGCGCGGTCTTTCTCCGGATCACCCATTAGCGTTCTTTCATATTGCTGCAGCAAGGGATCTTCATGTTGCAGCATGGTGTACCAGTTGATGATGCCGTACTCCTCGACGCCGGCGGCCCAGATGTTCGGAGTCTTGCCGATGGCCATCAGCGTCATGAAGCCGCCGTAAGAGCCACCGGTAATGCCGATCTTCTTCGCGTCCACGTAACCGGTGTCGATGAGGAATTGCCTGGCATAGACCTCGTCCTGCAGATCGCCCCCGCCAAGGTCTTGATAGTTCGCCTTCTGGAAAGCCATGCCGTAACCCGTCGACCCGCGGACGTTCGGTGCGATGCAGATATAACCGCGCGAAGCCAGCGCCGCAGCGGTTGAGTTGAAGTAATCGGTCGTCTGCCCGGTGGGCCCGCCGTGCGGCAGCACGGTCGCGGGATTGCTGCCGTCGCGCTTCAGGTTATACGGCATCCACAGGAAGGCGCTGATCATCTTGCCGTCGAAACTCTTGTAGTGGACCAGTTGTGCCAGAGGTATGTCAGAGG
Organism: uncultured Acidobacteriaceae bacterium; assembly: GCA_963821995.1. Lineage (GTDB taxonomy): Bacteria > Acidobacteriota > Terriglobia > Terriglobales > Acidobacteriaceae > Bog-257. Next base: position 212,052 of record CAWGFZ010000005.1, read on the forward strand.
CCGTCAGCCCGGCAACCGCGGAATAGGTAAGCTGGCGGGGAGTTCGCGATTCGAGATCGTAGACCCAGAAGTCCGATGGCCGCTGCGAGCTCTGATGGCTGACAGCAGCAGCGATTTGCCATCCGGAGAAAATGATGCGGGAGTTCCGCTGGGAAGGGTCAGACCTTCGGGCATCGCTATCGCATTCGATTTTCCGGACGCGATGTCGTACAGATACGTGGTTGTTAGCCCATCGGCATTCAGCACCCACGTCGCCAGCTTGCCGTCAGGAGAGAACTCTCCGCTTTCGGCCTCCCATTGTGTGTCGCTAATCCACTTCAGTCGCTTGGTTGCGATATCGAGCAGCGCGACATTCTGGTATCCGCCCTTCTGGTTCGAAGTGACGAGAACGGTGTTGCCATCCGGCGACACGGCGGTTGCCGTGAACAGGACCTTCCCCTGGTGAGGCGTGAGCTCTTCTGCCTGGCCGCTGGCGACCTCAATTCGGTAAACGCTGCCATCATCGAAACCTGCATTGATGCGGCTGGCAATCACGTATTTGCCGTCTCGGGTCCAGTCGGCGAGCTGCCAAAGATGATCTTTCGTCTGCTCGTTGGTGAGCTTCTTTACCTGGCGGGAGCTCCAGTCGAGCAGCGCAATGTCCGGCGTCGGAGAAGTTTTCGGTTTGTACTCAAAGGCGATCATCTTGCCATCCGGAGAAAACAGCGGACCAGTTTCGGAAATGTCAGGGGTGTTTGTTAGATTGACCGGCGCGCCGCCCCGACTGGGGACGGCAAAGAGATCGTAGTATTCGCTGCCGCCGAAATCCTGGTGATAGACGATCCACTTGCCGTCCGGCGACCAGATGGCGCCCGACTGTCGGTCGTCGGACACGGTGAGCTGCAACGGCCATCCACCATCGGATTGCACCTTCCACAGGTTCATGCGACCGGTGAAGTTGGTGCTGAAGACGATCTGCTTGCCGTCCGGCGACCATGCCGGCGAAGCCACGCGGCGGCTGTAGAAGAGATCGTCGATGGGAACGGGACGCGCCAGCTTGCTGGAGGGCGAATCGATCGACTTGGGATCGGTAGCCTTGCGGTCATTGGGCGAACTCGGCATCTCCTGACCGGCAAGCAGCGCGCTGGGCACAAGCACTAATACCGCGACGGCGTGAGCAAACTTAAAATTGGGGCGCATGAAGTTCTCCTTGGCGAGAGATAGGGGACCTGCAATAGGTAGACGGAACACGCTAGCTACATAAGCCAATTCCCGACACTATATACTGAATGCTTGGCGCTCGGCGCGGCGGTGAGACGTTGACCGCATCCGTCCAATCGGTAGGGAATCTATCTTTATTGACGATTTGAACACGGCCCGAGTTCCCCAAAAGAGCTGGGGCCGCGGGGAGCCACGAACCCTTGTCCACCGTACTGATGAACGTTGACAGCGAGAAACAGGAGCGCGTGCTGGACGCGTTCCGTCGCTGGGGATACCTTCAGGCCAATCTCGATCCGTTGGGCCACTTTCCTCCGCTTGCCCATCCTGAGCTGGACATCGCCGGCGATGCGGCGGGTGCTGCGCGCCGCACCTACAGCGGCAGCATCGGTGTCGAGTTCATGCACATCCCCGATCCCGAGCGGCGGCAATGGATCCAGGAGCGCATGGAGTCGGAGCGGCCGGAAGCGCTGGATCGCGTCCGCATCCTGGATCAACTGGTGCACGCGGATGTGTTCGAGCAGACGATCCATTCGCGCTACATTGGCACCAAGCGTTACTCGTTGGAAGGGAACACTGCGCTCATTCCGCTGCTGGACGAAATCCTGAACTCGGCTTCCGGCTATGGCGCCGAGCAGGCGGTGCTGGCCATGAGCCATCGCGGCCGGCTGAACGTCATCATCAACATCGTTAGCCGACCGGCGGCCGAGATTTTCGCCGGATTTGAGGATGTCGATCCGCGCAGCGTGCTTGGCGGCGGCGATGTGAAGTATCACATCGGCGCAACCGGAATCTACACCGGTGCAAGTGGCCGGCCGGTGCGGATTCACCTGGTTTCCAATCCGAGTCATCTCGAGGCGGTTGACCCCGTAGCTCTGGGCAGAGCTCGCGCCAAGCAGACGCGGATGGGCCGCGACGGCAAAGCCCGTGTCTTGCCGGTGCTGATGCACGGCGATTCCGCCTTCGCCGGCCAGGGCATCACCGCCGAGACACTCAATCTGGCCAATCTGCGCGGCTACAACGTCGGCGGAACGGTGCACATCATCGTCAACAATCTCATCGGATTCACCACTAATCCGAGCGACGCCTATTCCGGCCGCTTCTCCTCCGACCTCGCCAAGCGGCTGCCGATCCCGATCTTCCACGTGAATGGCGAGGATGTTGACGCGGTGGTTCGGGCGGGACGCATGGCTTTGGAATACCGTTACGACTTCGGCACCGACGTGGTGGTGGACCTCATCGGATTCCGGCGTCACGGCCACTCCGAGGTCGACGATCCGACGATCACCCAGCCGATCCTGTACCGCAAGATCAAAGATCATCCCATGCTGTATCAGATCTACGCGAGAAACGTGGGTCTGGATGCGCAGCCGTTCGTTGAACGTTTTCAGGCTGAGCTCGATGCCGCCGAAAGGGCCGGCAAGAGCATGGTGAAGAAGCCGCCGATGCGGCAGTTGCCGAGTTATTGGGCGCCCTATCATGGCGGTCCGTACAAAGCGGAATACGAGGTCGATACCGGCCTTGCCGCCGAGAAGCTCCGGGAAATCACCGACGGGTTGACGACATATCCGGACGATTTTCATATCCATCCCAAGGTGCAGAAGCTACTGGAGCAGCGCCGCGAGATGGGGTACGGCAAGCGCCCAGTGGATTTCGGCATGGCGGAGGCGCTGGCGCTCGGATCGCTGGCAGTCGAAGGCACTCCGATTCGCCTGAGCGGGCAGGACAGCCGTCGCGGCACCTTCAACCAGCGGCATTCCGTGCTCATCGATATTCTGGACGAGCGCGAGTATGTGCCGCTGTGCCATCTCGCCCCCGGTCAGGCGCGTGTGGAAATCTACAACTCGGAATTATCGGAAGCGGCGGTGCTGGGCTTCGAATACGGCTTCGCGCGCGATTATCCCGAGGCATTGGTGGCGTGGGAGGCGCAGTTCGGCGACTTCGCCAACGGCGCGCAAATCATCATTGACCAGTTCATCTCCGCCGGCGAAGACAAGTGGGACCTGCTGACAGGCCTCGTCATGCTGCTGCCGCACGGGCACGAAGGACAGGGCCCGGAGCACTCCAGCGCGCGCATTGAGCGCTATCTGCAGCTTTGCGCGCGCGACAACATGCAGGTGTGCCAGCCCTCGACCGCGGCGCAATATTTTCATCTTCTGCGGCGGCAGGCGCTGCGGACGTGGCGCAAGCCGCTGATCTGCTTCACGCCCAAGAGCATGTTGCGGCATCCGGAAGCGCAATCGCCGATTGCCGAGCTCGAACGGCCGCGGTTCTTGAACGTGATTCCGGACGAGACAGCATTGGACGCGAAGCGCGTGCTGCTGTGCACCGGAAAGATTGGTCAGGAGCTGCGCATCGAGCGCAGAAAGCTGAAGATGAGTGGGCTGGCGATTGTTTCGCTCGAGCAGTTATATCCATTCCCCGAAAGCGACGTGACCGATGTTCTGAAGCTCTACAAGAACGCCGCCGAATTCATCTGGGTGCAGGAAGAGCCGGCCAACATGGGCGCGCTTTCCTTCGTTACCCCGCGGTTGAAGCGGATATTGGGACCGAAGGTGCGCAGCATCAAGCGCGCCCCGAACTCCACGCCCGCAACCGGGTCGGCCAAGGCGCACGAGTTGGAGCAGAAGACGCTGATTGCTTTGGCGCTGGGTAAGGGTGAATAACGTCGCGGCTTCAGAGCCCGAATCATCAACCTTGGGCGCCGCAAGCTGATGGTCGCGGGTTCCCTTCCCGTTCTCTCGTGCGGCTTATTCGTCTTACCCTACAACATGTTGTGTTGCGGGCGCAGCACCGCATCCGAACTTTACAAATCTCTACTTGCATTTATAGCACATATCAGTTACGTTTGCATCAGTTGTAGCGAATATAGCATCTATCAAGACCTGGGGGAAACAGATGATTGATGGGTTAGAGAAAATTTGGAACAGCAGGAGGTTTCTCTGCTTTAACAGGCGGGCCGAATGAAAGAGCTTTGGCCCGGGGAGGTAGCAACCATGCTCGCGGAGGAGACGACAACTAAGAGCACTGGCAGCGCGCCACCGTGTGCGCAGATGCCGGCCGCTGTTTCAATTTCGGGGAAGGACCAACGCGAAATACAGGACATTTACGAAAAACTCCGCACGGCGGATGCGAAGCTGGTCGGTTCTGATGGGAGAACGCAGATTCTTCCCAATACACTTTATTCTTTTCTCTGCACGTTGCTTGCAGACTTGAAATCGGGGAAATCGGTAACGATTCTGCAAAGCAACGCATCACTGACCACCGTTGAGGCGAGCAAGCTATTGGGCATGTCTCGACAATTCCTGATTGGGCTTCTGAAGAAAAACGAGATTCCCTGTCATAAGGTGGGAACTCATCGACGTCTGTATGCGAGGGATGTCTTGGCGTACAAAGCAAAGCGTGATGTTGCGCGAAGCAAGACATTGGACGACTTAGCTCGTACAGAGGCCGAACAGGGGACCTACGACAGAGTGCCCGATGATTTTGAATCAGGACAATGAGTACACGGCTCTTTTGGATGCTTGCGTACTTGTGCCGATGAGCCTCTGCGATACGCTCTTACGCCTCGCAGAATATCCAGCGTTGTACCGACCTATCTGGAGTGGTCCAATACTTCAGGAGGTCGGTGACGCGCTGGAAACCAAAATCAAGCTGACACCAGAGCAGCGCACGTACCGCCTAGCGCAGATGACCACAGCATTTTCCTGAATCGGAAATACAGATCTCCAATTCATTCGCCGAATCGCTCCACGGCATACCGGATCCGAACGATAGGCACGTTCTCGCAGCGGCAATCACGGGGCACGCGCACGTAATCGTGACCAGCAATACAAAGCACTTTCCCGAAGAGTACCTCGCCGAATTTGATATTCTCCGCCAGTCGCCGGATGACTTTCTGGTACACCAGTTTCATTTAAAACCCTATCAAATACTCGAAAAGCTGAGCGCCCAAGCTATCGCCATCAGGAGGCAGCGGGAAGAAGTACTCGCAGTACTGAGGCGCGTCGCTCCCCAATTTGTTGCTTTGATCGAGGCCTGCCTAGGCGAGATCGTCTAAACTAAACGGCCCCCGTCCCGGCAGGCACGATCATGTCAGTTGTTGAATCAGAATGGGGCACCCCAAGACTTTCATCACCGTTCGCGCATGGAATTGCGTTCAGCGCGATCCGCTCTCATCCAGCATCTCGAATGCGCCGGTGTCTTGATTGGCCCTGCGGACGGAACCGGCGCCGATGTCATACACCCATCCTTCCACCCCCAGTTCCCCTTTGCCTAACCGCTCTTCGATGGCGGGATGCGTCTTCACATTCTCGAGTTGGGTCAGGACGTTGTACTCGGTCAGCAGGCGGAGCTCGTCATTTCGCGGGAGGTCACGATGGTCGCGCAACAAGCGTTCGCGGGCCGGCAGCGAGTGTCTCATCCAGCTCTGCAGCGCGGGCATGCCGGATGCCTGTTCCGGGTCGAGCATCGCCTTCACCACCCCGCAGTCGGTGTGCCCGCATACGATGATGAGTGGGACACGAAGCACCATCACGGCATATTCCATGCTCGCTGTAACACCGCCCACGTGATCGGAATACCTGGGGACAATGTTGCCCGGCGTGCGTTCGATGAAGACCTCGCCCGGCTGCGTTTGCATGAGCATATTGGGCACAATCCGCGAGTCGGCGCAGGTGAAGAACATCGCAATCGGCTGCTGGCCGTGCTTCAATCTGCCGAAAAGCTCGCGCTGCGCGGGATACACTTCCCGCTGGAATTTCGCGACACCGTTCACGATCTTCGCCAGCGATTCCTGACTATTCATATCTGCTCCGCGAGTGAGTATTACAGCAGGCGCTTAGATCCCGAAAGCGCGTTTTTTGGCACTCCAGCCTACGTAGCGTTGGCTGCTTGGGCGGCCGGGTGGAAGCCAACCAGCTTCATGGCGCGTTGCGCTTCGTGGGCCTTCATGAAGTGGTCCCAGATGAATGCCGTTCGATAGTTCTCGACCATCAGCATGGTAATGCCCTGATCGATGCCGATCACGTCCACATCAGTCCATCCGCTAAGGGGATTGAAGGCATCGACGAATCCATACTGCTTCCAGACTCGCGTGTTATAGGTCCTGTAGAAATTCGCCAAGACGGCGATGGTCTCCTTGGGCAGGAAGGGAGTTGAGCCTCCGGCAGCGCAGGGAACCACCGTCCCGTCGATGTAGCCAATTTCCGGCGGCCCTCCCCACGCTTGATAGCCAAGGCGCGAATCGGATGCCGTGATACCCCAGGTATTGTTGTCATAGTCGGGAAAGCGCCAGCGCAGCGAGAGGCAGAACAGCTTGTGTGCCTGCGTCGCAATCGAGGAGTTCTCGAAATAATTGGCGTATTGGTCGCGCATGTTGCGAAAGTCGAACCAGGCGTGCGAGTACTGATGCACGAACAGCGGGTCGGCGGCGCTGATATAAGTGAGGCCTTCAAATTCCATGATGGGGCGCGAGAAGTTGTTCCAGGATGAGGGGCTGATGTGGTACACGGGTGCGCCGATGGCGAGCAGGTACATCATCATGAGCTCGCAATAGACATTCCAGCGGGCGCCGGTGAACTTATACTCCGGCGTCCAGCCCAGGGCGAAGGTCTGGCCGCCGTTCAGCATCCAGCGCCAGTTCACACGCCGATAAATCGTGTTAGCCAGAGCTCTAATCTTTGCGTCGCGGAAATATTCGCGCGCCATGAGCACGCCGCACAGCAGGACGCTGGTGTCAATGGGCGATACTTCGGACATGCGCGCGCGCTTGCCGGTATCCATGTCGAGGAAGTGATAGAAGAAGCCGTTGACCTGCTCGGCATGGTTGATCAGGAAGCTCAAAGTGGAGACAACGCGAGCTCCGATCTGGTGCGGCGCGAGATAACCGCGCCGATGGCCGATACAGAGCGCCGCGAGTCCGAAACCGGTCGCGGCAATGCTGGCAACGCGGCGAGGATCGGGAGTGCCGTCAGCCAGCGCGCGATCGCGCACCAGGCCGCTACGCGGACCGGCTTCGCTCCAGAAATATTGGAAGGCACGGCTGACGATCTCCTCCAGAAGTTCGTCATCCGTGAGCCGCCACTCCGGTGGCGCCGCTTGAGACTGAGTCCTGTGCCCGAAGACCTCAGCGCAAAGTCCGCCTTTCGCCAGCGGATAGGCCAGGGCACCCTTCGCCAGCATGGCGAGCACGTCCCGGCGTGAGAGACGCCTGGGCTGACGAAGTCCTTCAACTGGATTAAGGGGTGGCCGAGACCCCCGGTTGCGATCACTCAACGCGTGCCTCTCCGCAAAGATCCGAGACAGGGCGCTGGGTTTGAATCAAGGGCATAACCGCAGACTCTCACAACCACCATTTTCATGCCAAGCTCTGATGGCCCGATGGGTACGAATTCCGGCAACGAAGCGCCGCTATCACGGACCGACAACACGGAACCAACTGGGTATTCTAATGCAAGCTGTTGCACTTATCTCTGCCAAAGCGATTTTGTTATCAATAACTTACTGCGGTGACAGGATTGCAATATCCCTTGTGATCCGTAACTGCGCCGGGAGCGCACCTGTGTGCAGGCGGCGGCGGGCTGAGTGTAACTCTTCCTGCTGAGTTGGGCTCTTGATTGACACCTCGAGATGTCCGTTGTAACGGAGGAGACCCTTAATGAAGAAATTTGCATGGTCGCTTTGTCTACTCGCCCTCGCACTGAGTTTGCCGGCGATGGCTCAACAAACATTCTTTAGCGATCTGGGATCCGGAAGTAACGTCTACAACTGCTGCGAAGGCTGGACGATTTCCGGGACAGGATCCATTGGCACATCCTTTACTGGTGCCAATGAGTTCACGGCAGGACTGACTGGCAGCGTCTCACAGATCGACATTGGTATCGGCTACGTTGAGGGCACCAACTCTTTCTTTGCAGCTCTCTACACTGCCAGCGGCAGCGCGCCGGGAACGCTGATCGATCAGTGGAACAATCTGAGCAGCAGCGAAACCTTCGGTCAGTGCTGCGGGGTTGTCACCATCAGCGGCATTAGCGGAGTAAGCTTGACAGCCGGCACGAATTACTTCCTGGTGCTTGGCCCCACTAACCTCAGCTCTACCACTTGGGAAGCGTTGAACTTTAACAGCACCGGCGCGATGGGACTCGATCTGTATGCCACCAGCGGCTGCCAGAACGGTAGCGGCAACGGCTGCTCCTGGAACTCGAACGGCACGCAGCCATTGGGCGCCTTTGACGTCCTGGGCACCACCCAATCCAGCACTCCAGAGCCTTCGTCGCTGTTGTTGTTGGGAACGGGACTAGTAGGTGTCTTCGGCAGTATTCGCCGCAAGATCATTCGCTAATCCGCCACTGGCAATTTACACAAAGCCGGGGTTTGCGCCCCGGCTTTTTTCATTCCTGGCAGAGTTAACCGTGTGTCCGCAGGTTTACTGCGGAGGCGGTGTACTCTGCGGCGGCGAATTAGGCTGTGCGGCCGGAGCTCCCGTTTGGCCTGCAGGTGGTGTTGCCAATATGTTTTGCACGCTGGCCGGAACCACCCCCGGCACAGACGGTGTGTGCTTGACCTGTCCTGCCTCGGCATCCGCGACGCTGATGCCCAGCTTAGTCAGGGTTTCCGCAGTGTAGTAGTCCAGAAGCACCTTTGACTTCTCGTAATTCGCGGCTGAGTTGAGGACGTTCGATTCCGCCTGGGTCAGATTGCTGGAAGCCTGCAAAACCAGCGTCGGAGTCGAAGCTCCGTAGCTGAATTTTTTCTGCTCGGCGTCCAGGTTCTCCTTGGCATAATCCCGGGCCGCAATGGCGGCTTGCAGCGCGGCATAGTTGTTCTGCAGACCGAACTGGGCTTGCCTGACCTGAAGCGTTATGGTGTTTTCCATTTGCTGCAAAGCGACCTGTTCCTGGCGATACTCCAACTCAGAGCGGACCTGATTAGCCTGCGCCGCCCGGTTGCGGAGCGGGATGTTGAGGTTCACGCCGATGCCTTTATCAGGTGCGCTGCTGTTGAACAGATTGGAGAATGCCGAGTTATAGGTGGTGGGAACGATGCCAGCCTGAAAGCACTCGCCGAAAGCGTTGACCATCGGGCAAGTCGGAATCAGCGAATTTTGAGGGCCAGCCAAGCCCGACGCCCCGTAGAATGCGTAAACATCCAACGTCGGCAGCAGGGCGTTCCGCAGCGACTTGCGCGTGATCTCGTAGTTGGTGAGTTGGATGCGAAGGGTGGCTATCTCGGGACGCGCCTGCAATGCCTCCTGAATCAGATCTTCAACTGGCCGTACTTCATATTGTTCGTTGGGCTTCAGGGTGTCGGTCGGGATGACCGGCGCCTCTGCCAGTATTGGATCGTGCTGGTTTTTGGTGATGGCGTTCTTCATCAGCAGTTGTTCCAGTTGAAGATTGGTCTGCGCCATGATCAGGTTTTGCTTGGCGGCCTCAACTCCACTCTGCGCCTGAACCAGCGTGATGGGAGCCAGCGTCCCGATCCGCACCTGTTCCTGATCGTCAGAGAGCGTCTTGTTGGCAAGTTGCAACTGCCGCTCGTTGACCTTCACCGCCTCGTTAGCCGTGACCAGGTCCCAGTAGATGTTTTCCACCTGCGATACGGTGGTCATAATCTGCTGGCGAAAAACCACATCGGCGATCTCGCGGTTGTTGCGCGCAATACGGATCCAGCGCAAATTGGGATCGAAGCCAAAACCTTGCAGCAGGTGCTGGCGCAACTGGAATCGGAAACTGGGAGTGAGAGTCGGGTTCACGAAACTGTACGGGCTGTTGTTCGTCGCGTAGCTATTATTGAAGGTTACGGTCATCAGAGTGCCGGTGGAAAAACCCTGCGCATAGCTGAAGTTGTAAGTGTTGGTGTTTTGACTGAGGCTGCTGACGCCATAGAACACCGAGCTGGGCTGGGGGGTGGCGGCATGTTCGCCTTCAAGGTTGCTGCTTATAACCGGATCAAAGTTGTCGATCGGGGGACCATTACCCAGGGTGGAAGTCACAATGCCCGCAACCCCCGCGCCCGCGCCGCCTACGCCAATCTGCGTACCTCCGGCTCCCGTGCCGCTCGCTCCCGTAGTGGAGCTGCCGGTTCCGCCCGCGGAAACCGCTCCCAGCCCACCTCCTTGTGTGCCTTGCACGACGTTGGTATTAACCCCGCGAGCCGACGCCCCGGTACTGGTCAGCAGCAAATCAGCGTCGGCAATCGACAAGTTGTAGCGCTGCAAGGTGAGGTCCAGGTTGTTCTCCAGCGCCAGTGTGACCGCATCATCGATGGACAAGAACATCTGGCCATCATGAAATACCCGGTCGGTCATCGCCGAGTTAGTCAGGTTGGGAGGCGGCACGCGGCGCACCGTATAGGGCTTGATCAGGTCTGGAAACGCGTGCAGCGGCTTGGCGTAATCCTGTTCGCCGGAGTACAAATGCGCATTGTTCTGCGGTGCCGGCGCTTGCGGCAAAGGCGTCTGTGGCGGCACGCTTGATTGCGCGCCTTGCGGCGGGGCGTTCTGCGCCCAAACTGGGATTGCCAGCAGACCAATTAGTCCGACCCGGAGTGCCTTGCGGGCCGCGGACCTGACAAAAAGCGACACAAACATTGCCTGTCTCCCTGGAACTGACATCATCAGTTCGGTTCTCTGCGTACTGCATTGATTTGTGGGGCCTTCGTTTAATACGCGCAAAGGTGCCCAAAGGTTCATCGCCAGATGAAGGGCCTGCTTGCGTGAATCTCTGATTTTAGAGCAGGCGCGGGCAATTGCGCGTGCGAGTTACGGCTGTACGTTGCCGTCGATTCGCAACCCGTGCCCGCGCATGAATGTGGTCACGTCCTGCGTGTCATGGGGAACAGCAAAAGGATCGTCCCGCATCAGCTTCAGTGCGAAATTGCACTGCTGCTCAGCCACGCTTTGCTGTCCAAGGGCGGCTTGGGCATAGCAGAGGACAGCGTGCGCCAGGCCGTTATTCGGATCGAACGTAAGGACTTCCGTCGCCTGGTCGATGGCAAATTGCGGATCGCGCGGCCCTATCGAAGTCGCTAGTTTCAGGCGCTCGGCCGCTGCGAAGGGGATCATATTGAAGCTTCCCTCATACACAAACAGTGCACTCCCACCCAGCTTCGCCTTGGGCTGCATACCTTGGAACACAGCTGCGCTTCTTGCGCCGTAAGGATTCATGACGCCTTGCACCAGGATGCTGCTGACGATCAGCGTGCCGTCGAAATGCAGCGGCGGAATACTGACGTACACGTCGTTGCACGGCATACCGTAGTCGCCAGCGGTCTCGTCGAAAGGCTGGATCAGCCAGCAAGGCGTGGCGTGGTTCCGGATGACGTAGTCGCGCGCCATCTTAAGCGCTTGCCCCATGTCCGTATTGGCATCGGAAAGATACTTGTAGGTGTTGGCCGGCCCGCCCCAAAGCTCGTTCGAGTAACTCAGGTAGTTCGGGAATGCGCGCAGCGACGAGACGGCATGGAAGATGAGTGCGGCTACCAGCGCAATGGTCGCCCACCGCCGCTTACGCGCGAGGTCCCAACTGCCCGCCGCTGCAAAAATGATCAAGAACGGAAACAGCGGCAAGACGTGCCGAATGCCGATGTCTAGCGTGCTGGTCATCATGCTTGCGAGTAAGGTCGCAGCCGGAATCAGGAGAAACGCCGCTTCACGTTTGTGTTTTCGCCAGAACGGTACGGCCAAGGCTGACACTACGAGCAGCAGCAACGTCGGCAGGGTGAGCTTGATGATTGTCGCCACGGGAAAGTAGAACCAGCGCCCGTTTGGGTATGTCCGGCCAAGGAGAAAGCTGCGCCCGCCCACCTCCAGTTCAACCGAAATGTCCTGCATTCCGATGAGGTAAGCCTGCGGCAGCAATCGCCTGCGTTCCATCGCCGGGACGATCTTAGTGGCGAGCATGCCATGAACGGAGTGCAGTTGCGCCGGCCTCCACGGGGTCGCGTGATTTGGCCGCGCCTGGTACCGGAAACCGTATGCTCCCCAAAGTACCGTGACAGCGATGACACCGGCCATCGTCACGGAAGCCAGATTTCGCAGCGCAGTGCGCATTCGTTGCGAGCTGCCGGCGAGGAATGCATCGGCTATAGCCAAGGCCGGGAGAATTACCGCGAGCAGCGCCGTCTGGTGCTTCAAACACAGCGCAAATCCCGTCGCCAGTCCCACCAGCCCAAGCCGCCCGTAACTCGGCGCTGATAGATACCCATATAAGGCGCAAACCGCGAGCACAAAACCGAGCGCTGCAGGAACGTCGGTCAGGATCAGGCTGCCGTGCCCCAGAATATTCGGCTCGAAGGCGATCAGCAGTCCCGAAATGATTGCCACCGCCGTGCCGAACATTCGGCGGGCAAAGAACCAAACTGCTATCAACAGCCCAATTGCGAAAGCAGATGCCGCCATCCGGCCTGCCATCAGGACAGACTCAGGGTTGGCAAACACGAAGTCATGGCCCGCCTGGAAGTCGATTAGCTTGCTATTCGGCATCCCGCAGGGCGACGGAATGGGATCGACGATGTCCATCGCCAGCAATGGCAGGGCGGCGACCATGTTTGCCAAAGGAGGGTGTTCGAGGTTCCAGCCGAAATCCCCGCACTGCAGGTATCGGTAACCGGAATGAAAGTGATGGGCTTCATCGGAGGTGATTGACAACTGGCGGACGCTGGTCCACATCTGCGCCAGCATGATTAGAGCAAGCGCAGGTAGGATGGCGTGTTGCCATGAGAACCAGCGAGGCCGAGTTTCCGGCCCGGAACTCATTTCGACGAGCGCCGCTTCAGAAGATCGTCCTCACGCTGCCGCAGATTATCGAAGAAAACCTCACCGTCAATCGGCTTTACAAGACCGCTCTTGACATCGTCGTAGCGTTTGTCGAGCATCTCCCGAACTTCTGCTACCTCTTGAAGGTAACCCGCGAGAGCATCCTCCAAAAGCTCATCGGTCGCCTTGCCACTCCTGCTGGCAAGTTCGTTCAGGCGGGATTCGATTTCGGGCTTGATGTGCACTTCCATGGGCCTCAGTTTAGAGAGGTGGCATCGCGGTGTCAAAGCAGATTGAACCTAGGAATGTTCCTAGTGAGCCACCGGCTCATGCTTTACCGGCGGCGTCTGCTCGAGGTTCTTGCTGACCACGTCCGCGACGATTGCATTTCCGTCGGCGCTGAGGTGGATATCGCCGAACACCCAATCCTTCAAATACCAGCACCCCGGCTCCCAGGAGGGACATTGCGCTTTCACCGCGAAGAATTCCGGGAACGCGGTGATGAAGCGCTTGCACTTGCCCTCGCACCAATCGCGCCAAATGCGCACCTCGCGCGAATCGACATTGTCGTAGATGAGCTGCGCCGGCCAGGGATAGACCACCACGCTGATGGGAATGTTTCGCTGCGCCAGTTCCTGCCAAAGCGTGTCCATCTTGCGCTTCTCTTTGGCGATGCCCGCTTCCACTCCCAGTGGCGCGAACCCCAGCTCGAACGGCCGGTCTTCGACCACCTTGCGATACGTCCAGCCGGAACGTTCCAGGTCGAAGACATTGCCGTTGAAGCCGTGGTCGAGATGGTAATAGCCGAGACCGACCAGCCTTTGTTCGGCGAATTCCCACACGTAGTTCGTCAGCACCAGATATTTGCTGACAAACAGCCGCAGATTCGAGTACCAGGTGCGGTAGTGGTACTGATGTACCGGCAACACGACTGCGCCGGAAGAGTCGCGATCGCTCACCAGCGCCGCTTCATCCTGTACGTCGGAAATGTCGATGAAGACGATTGCTTCGTCAACATCGAGCCCGCCGTTCAGCGCAATGCGCGCGGTGTTCAAATAATTCGAGGGCGAATACCCTCCCACGCCGCCGTTCAGGACCTCGTACTGTGGAAAGCGCGCGGCGATCCGGCCCACGAAACTCGTATTCCATGGCCCCATGGATTCCGTAAACGAGTCGCCCAGCATAAGCAGGCGCGGCCGCGGATCGGTGGGAGGAACTTCTCGTACTTTGTCGTCGCGAAAACCAAGGCTATTGGTATTGAGCGAATATCGTTCGCGGCCCCACGCGCGCGTGCAGGAGCAGTTTGGCTGAAAAGCAACGGATCGCAGAGCATCTCTACCCAGGCATCCAAAGATTTCTGAAACAGTGGGCACCGCCGACTTGCGGAACAGAAAGCTAAATGCGGCGTCGAGTGCGACAAAGGCGATCAGGCAAAATAGCAGCGACATCAGCAGCAACAAAAACCTACTGCCCGCGCTGATGGGCCGCGAAGCCGCTGCCTGCGCTGCTTCCTTCGTGTCTGGTTGGATGGTCTTCAACGTAGTTCCTTGCCCGGCGAAAGATGTACGTCGTCCCAATACACCGTCGTGCTTCCTTGTCCACGTGCCAAATGAATTCGCACCGCGCCTTCGCGTCCCGCGATGAATGACCGCGACAATCGCTGCCAACGCGGATCGCATGCCATTGCCCGAGAAGAGACGCTTACGTTATCCGTTGGATCGTAAACGATGATCTGCGCCGTTGCGGCGCCAGGCAGCGCGGAAGCCCAAGCGGAAACGGTGTAGGTTGCGCCGGGTTGCAAGCCATTGATGTCCTGGTAAACCGTGCCAGCGCCGCCGGATTCGGCCAGACTGTAGGTGCCGCCATGTGCTTGCACGCTGCTTGCCGCCGCTTTTACGCCGTTGGTTGACCACGGAGAAGCAGTTCCGTCCTCGAAATCCGGATTCGCGATGGCATCTTCAACGCGCTGTTCCGGCGTCATCAGCATCGGGCTGAGTCCAAAATCCGTCCGCGTAGAGCAAAGAATGAAGCCATCGAGATCATGGCATTTCCCCGGCCCGGTCGGGCCCTGGGCGATGGCTGCCGCAATCTCCGGGGTGACGACGTAAGCAGAATCGGCCGCCAGCGGCCGCTGAGTTAATTCGGCGGGAGCCTGCGAGCAATGAAAATCCTGCGCGACTCCGGTGTAACGGGCCGATTGATAACTGTTGATTCGCATCTTCTGCCGCACGGCAAGGAAGCCGAAGATCCGGTAGCCTTCAGGCCCGCCGGGTGAAGCGTTTTTTGCGCACTGCCACGCGGGCAGCACGACCAGGTTCTGATGCAGCGCTCCCAGTTGCGACCAGATCGGCGATTTCAAAGGCGAGGGATGATCTTCGCTGATCGTCGTATGCACCCACTGCCGCAGCGATGCGGTGTCGGCGAATTGCACGATCAACATGCAGCCGATCAGTAGATTTGCCCATGCCCGTCGGAGGAATAGAAATGGCGCGGCCAGTATGGCAGCAAGGATTGCGTAGTACGGTCCCCAGAACAGACGGCCGCTCGCCCGCAGCGGAGCGAAATAGTGCGAGAGCTTTCCGCCAGGATCGAAATCAACAACTGTTGCTGCTCCCATCGTGATCCTGGTCGAAACGGCCAGCAGGGTCAGCAGCAAGCACGAGCAAGCCAGCGGGACCAACCAGCGCTTGTCCGGCCGCACGATCTTTTTCCGGCGGATGATCGCCGCGACAACGGCCACTGCCGCGATGATCAGAACGCCTGCGCCAAGATAGCTGTAGCCTTCGTACTGACCGGCGACGGCTTCCGATAGCCGGGCGAACAGCAACGAATGCCAGCCGCGCGGATCGAACGGCGCCAGCAGGTTCATGGAGAAATCGCGATACCCGCCGCTGCTGTAGCCTTTGCCGCCCCCGATGACGAACCCCACCAGATACGCCATCGCGAATCCGGCAGCAACCAGCACCGCGAAGATCGCCGTCGCCTGCTTTGTGTTGATCCGCTTCTGCCACAGCAGGGCAACCACTCCCGCCGCCAATAGCAGCGCGACCGGAACCGCAATGTAGGGATTGATTCCGAACGCAATCGTCATCAGTACGGCAGCTGAGATGACAAACCGCCGTTCCGACTTCGGTGACGGCTGCTGTGCCTGCGCGAGCGTAAACAGGCTCGCGACAAGGAGCCATTGATTGCTTAGCGAGTAATGTCCCCAGAAGCGGTAGTTCAGCGGCGGGGCAAGCAGAAAAAACGCGCTGCAGAGCGCGGCACTCAGGAGGTTCCATAGTGCCTGCTTTGTATCAGGGGCCGGCTTCAGCCGTGCCGTTCCGTGCCCGGCAGGGGTGGGCTTTAGCCCCTGAGGGACTGAGCGAAGATTCTCGTAATCTAGCCTCGATGCGCGGTCCAGGAGCAATTGAAACAGCCGAAAAGCGAAGAAGAACTGCAGCGTGCAGACCAGAATTACTTCCAGGCCGAAATATTGCGCCGGTTCGGGCAGCAGGAACGACACCGGCTTCAGCAACAGCGCAAGTAGCGGATTGAGATCGAGCAGCGCGATCGACTCGCCTTGCGGATATCCGATCCTGTCGGTGTACGTCAGCGGCCAATGGACGTGCGGGTCCTGACGGAACAGCTCCCAACCGACGTAGTGGTATGCCGGATCAAACGCCACCCAATTTACGTTTCGCGGATTGAGCGGCTGCGGGCCCATCACCAGCAGGGCATAGGAAAACCCGGCGATGAGGGAGATCGCGAGAGCGAACCAGATCGATTCATACCAGGGCGACCGGGCGCGACCGCTCCCGGCGAATTCAGGCGCGCTTGTCCCCACAGAGGCGGCGGCCGTTGCCGAGATCTGAGTGTTCATACTCGCTGAAGCGGAGAGCCTGGAGGAGATAGCTGGGGCAAAGGCAATTCCGGCGCAACGAGAGTATCACAACGAAGCGCGGTTACAGCGTTCTTTTCATGCCGTCGCGAAGCTGGAGGGTCGACGCGTCAGAGTTTGCGTCCGCGCGCTTTGCGATACCGGCTGATCAGGCTATTGGTCGAGCTGTCATGCTTCAACTGCGGCGCCGCTTCGCTTTCCAGTTCCGGCACGATACGCTTCGCCAGGACTTTGCCCAACTCGACGCCCCACTGATCGAAGGAGTCGATATTCCACACCGCGCCCTGGGTGAAGACGTTGTGCTCGTAAAGCGCGACTAGTGTTCCCAAAGTTCGCGGCGTGAGTTTGTCTGCGAGGATGGTGTTGGTGGGGCGATTGCCTTCGCAAACCCGGAATGGCGTCTGAAAATCGGGCGAGCCTTCGGCCTTCAATTCCTCCGCCGTCTTGCCGAATGCCAGCGCTTCGGCCTGCGCGAAAACATTCGCCATCAGGAGATCGTGCTGTTCCGTTAGCGGGCTAAGCGGCTGGCAGAAAGCGATGAAGTCGCAGGGAATGAGCTTCGTTCCCTGATGGATCAGCTGATAGAAGGAGTGCTGGCCGTCGGTGCCCGGTTCGCCCCAGATGATGGGCCCGGTCTGCCACTCGACATGATGGCCCTCGAGATCAACATGCTTGCCGTTGCTCTCCATCTGCAGTTGCTGCAGGTAGGCCGGAAAGCGCTTCAGATTGTCGGAATACGGCATGATGCCGACGGTCTGCGCGCCGAAGAAGTTGTTGTACCACACGGTCAGAAGTCCCATGAGCGCGGGAAGGTTCTTGTCCAGCGGCGTGGTGCGGAAGTGCTCGTCCATGGCGTGAAATCCGGCAAGCATCTCGTCGAATCCGTCCGGTCCGATGGCGATCATCGTCGATAATCCGATGGCCGAATCCATCGAATAGCGCCCGCCGACCCAGTCCCAAAACCCAAACATGTTCGCCGTGTCGATGCCGAACTTGGCGACGCCCTCCGCATTGGTCGAGACAGCAACGAAATGCTTCGCAACCGCCGCCTCACTTTTCAGCGAGTCGACAATCCACTCGCGCGCGGTGGAAACATTCGTCATTGTTTCCAGAGTGGTAAAAGTTTTGGACGAGACGATAAACAGCGTCTCGGACGGATCGAGATCGCGCGTGGCGTCGGTGAACGCTGCCCCATCGACATTCGCAACAAAGCGGAATTTCATTGCCGGATCGGCGAAATCGCGCAGCGCGTCGTAGGCCATCTCCGGCCCAAGATACGATCCGCCGATACCGATGTTGATGACGTTCTTAATGCGCTTCCCGGTGTAGCCTTTCCATTCGCCGCTGCGCACGCGATTGGAGAAGTCCGTCATCTTGTCGAGCACGGTGTGGACTTCGGGCACGACGTCTTCGCCGTCGACCTCGATCCTGGTCCCGCGCGGCGCACGCAGAGCAACATGCAGCACGGCACGATTTTCCGTGACGTTGATTTTGTCGCCGCGAAACATTGCGTCCCGCCGCGCCTCCACGCCGCGTTCCCGAGCCAGTTGCACCAGCAACTTCATGGTCTCGTCAGTGATACGGTTTTTCGAATAATCCAGATACAGGCCGGCGCCTTCGGCGCTGAGCCGAATTCCGCGCTGTGGATCGCCGGCGAACAACTGGCGCAGATGTGTGTCCTTGGTCTTCTCGTAATGCAATTGAAGCGCCTTCCAGGCGGCGGTGTCGATGGGTCGTTGCGTGGTCGGCTTCGGCTCCGGCATGTTTCGCTCCCATTTGTTATTGCACAGGCAATTCGAAGCTACGAGCTGCGAGCCCCGAGCTGAAAACCGAAAGGCTAAGAGCACAAGACCGAGATGAGGCGAGCGCGCGGGCTACTAGCTCGTGGCTCGAAGCTACTTCAGCGTCTTGCTCTTGCTTTCGATCGACTCCAGCAGGTCATTCCACGAATCACTGAACGATTTCGCGCCCTGCGATTGCAAATCCGCAGCAAGCTGGTCCAGATCGATGCCGGCTTTTCTGAAGGCGGCCAGCGTCTGCTCGCAGTCGCCGCCATCGCGCGGAATCGGTTTGCCGACACTCCCATGATCGGCGAATGCGAGCAGCGTCTCGTCTGGCATGGTATCGACTGTGTTCGGCGCAGCCAGCGCGGCGATATAGAGCACGTCCGAGGCCTTAGGATCTTTGGTCCCGGTGCTGGCAAACAGCAACCGCTGCGGCCGTGCGCCCAGATTCTCCAGGCGTTGCCACCGGTCCGACTCCAGCACGTCGCGATACGCTTTATATATCTGCTGCCCAATCGCCGTCCCCAGCTTGTCGCGCAACCCCGCGGGCACCTTGTCCATCGTTGCCTTGTCCCAACGGCTGACGAACAGCGACGCCACCGATCGTACATCCGGGCTCAGTCCGGCTTCCACGCGGCGTTCCAGTCCGCGCATGTACGCTTCGGCCGCGCCCAGATACTGTTCGCGGCTGAAGAGCAGCGTGACATTTATCGTGACGCCGGCAAAGATCGATTCCTCGATTGCCGTCCGGCCCTCCGGCGTGCCGGGAATTTTGATGAACAGGTTGGGCCGCGCCGCTTTGTCATGCAGGTTCTTCGCGACCTCGGCCGTTCGCTTGGCCTGGTACGCCAGCAACGGCGAAACCTCCAAGGACGCCCAGCCGTCCACCGTCGCCGTTTGCTCATAAACGGGCGCGAACAGATCGCAGGCCCGCCTGAGATCTTCAATCGCCATCTCGAAGAACGCGTCTTCAGCCGACACTCCGCTGGACATCAGCCGCGCGATCTCTTCGTCATAAGCGTCGCCGTGCGTCATGGCGTGATCGAAGATCGTCGGATTCGACGTCAGGCCGGTAATTGACAGCTCATCGATGTAACGCTTGAGCGTGCCGCTGTCCAGCATCGGGCGAGTGATGTTGTCGAGCCATAGGCTTTGTCCCAAATCGTGCAGTTGTTGTGTAGCTTTCATCGTGACCCCTCTTCGTTTGCTCGCAGGAAGGCGCTTCGTTCGATCGCGAGCAGGTCGGCAATGCGCCGGATGCTGATGTCCGCAGGCGGGTACTGCGCGATCGCCTTCTTATCGCGCGCATAGTGGCCCTGCCGCGGAAACACTGTGGTAACGCGGTGCTGCCACACATCTTTGATGGCCTGCAACAGCCGCAGTTTGTCATCGATCATTACGTAATGCTGCGCCGGGAAGAAGCGTTCGACCGCCGCCAGTTCCTTCTCTTTGTGAATGAAGATGAGCACGTGCCCGCCGAAGGCCTTCCACAATCCGGAGCACTCTACCTTGCGCGGCTGGAATACCGCATCGCCGTCCGAAAGTATGGCTACCGTGCCCCACCGCTTTATTCGTTTGATGACGTCAAGCGCGCCGGGATACAGCCGCGATGCAAAAGGATAATCGACCAGCCAGTTGGCCACGTACAGCAGCCGCGGATCGTGCAGGTTCTCGATCCGATACCGCTCCAGAGCGCCCAGGTAATCGGCGTATCCCAGCTCGCTGCGAAGTTGCTCAAAAATTGCCAGATAACGGTGCCGCGCCTTTTCCCCGAACTCCCGTTGGATGTGACGGAACAGATCGTTCTGCATGCGGTCGTTGTCGAAGAGAGTGTTATCCACATCGAACAGAAAGACCAGCTCGCGGGGCCGTCGTCGTGCAGAATTTGAACTGGTGTTGCGGATCATTGATTTCTTGGTGAATTACCTTGGTGCAATCTCCGCCGAGATTTCTTCAACAGATGCGCCAGACGCGCAACACGGTGCGGCAATTCAGCCGGCATTCAGCATCATTGCCTGGCCGCGTTCCACGCGCTGGATAAATGTGATGGCCTGGCGCTCGGCCCAGCGGCCATCATAACCGTTCGCCGATGCTAGAAATGCGCAATGCCCCCCATGTCTGGTTTCGACGTAGGTAATGTGCGGATTGTGCACCAGCTTCGCGCGCGTCTCCGGCAGCACGCGGATGAAGGGATCGTCCAGCGCGTGCAGTACAAAAGCTGGAACTGCGATGCGATCCACGACGCGGGCCGCGGCCGCGCGCGTGTAGTAGTCGTCGGCGTCGCGAAATCCGCAGTGGGGCGCCATGATTCGGTCATCGAAGTCGCGCAAGCTGCGGATGAGCCGCACCTCGCGCCGGCTAAGCACGTAACGCTCGGGGAAGAGCTCGGCCTTGCGCAACATCCGTCGCCGCAGCCCGCGCAGAAACTTCCACTCGTACACGCGATTCGCCGGCAGGTGCAGCGCGTCTGCAGATGGCGCCAGGTCCATCGCCGGGGAAATCCCCACGCCCGCTTTCACCTGCGGCGGCGCATCCGCTCCCCATTCTCCAAGCAGCTTCAGCACCAGATTTCCGCCCATGGAATAGCCGACGAACGCCAGCTTCTGGAGGCCATCTTCGGCAATCAGCGTCTGCGCAATCGCGCCCACATCGCCCGACATGCTGGAGTTGTACAAGCGTGGGGCCGAGATGCTCGGTGTCGCCGCAGTTGCGCATGTTCATGCGGACCACGTTCATTCCCGCCAGCCACGCTTTGCTGCCGGTGCCGATCACATATTGCGAATCGCTGGAGCCCTCGAGCCCATGCACGATGACCAGCGTCATTGCGGACCGGCGCTGGGCCTGCCAATGGCAATGGCACAGCACCCGGACGTCCGGCTCGACCTGGAACAGGCGCTCCTCAGGCGGAGGAAGTTGACTGCGGCGCGGCAGAAAGTTACCGGCAATCGTCTGCGCATGGCCGCTGAGGAATGGGCGCCGTGGACGAAACGGCTCGCCGAAAAAATCGTGCGCGCCTGCGCTTCCGGCGACTGCGTAATGAGAGATCGGCTCATGCATTGCAGATTGCTTGCTGGTGGAAATGCGCGAACCCCCACTCCCTTATAATATTGCTTTGCCCTGGTCCGCGGCAGCGTCGCTTTGCGCCACCGCTGCGATTCCCGGAGTTGGAGTCTTCGATGCCGATCTTTGAGTACCGTTGCGAGAACTGCGGCAACCGGTTTGAGGCAATCCTTTTCGGCGAGCAGACGCCGGAATGTCCCCAGTGCCACACCGCCAAGCTGGAGAAGCAGCTTTCCACCTTCGCCGTCAGCAAAGGCAGCAGCGCCGCTGCTCCCGCCGCCGGCTGCGGACAAGCCAACTGCTGCATGATGAACGGCGGTTGCGAGAACTAGCTATGCGCTGAGCAGCACGTCGGGATTCTTGCGGGCGACGTGCAGCAGCTTCAGCGTGGCCTGGCGCGGTTCGCGAACGCCCTGCTCCCAGCTCTCCACGGCATTGGCGCTCACGTTCAGCAGCCGCGCGAATAGCGCCTGGCTGGCGTTCAGGCTCTCCCGCAGCGCACGAATATCATTTGGCTTCATCGGCTTCGGCCGGGGCGGGATTTCCACCGAGCGCAGATCGAGCTTGATGCTGCTTTTCTCGGAACCGGGGGCCACCTCTTCTCTGTTCTTTCCCTTCTTCTTGTCCTTCTTGTTCTTCTTGCCCATCCTCGCTCCTCACCCAAAATTGGATGTCCTACATAGTAGGACTGACGTGGCCGCTCGTAAATGGCCCTTTAGCGCCCCGTCTCAGCTCACCTTTTGTTCAATGGCGCGCGCCACCGGGCGTCCCTTCTCGCCTATTTCGAGGTACGCCCACGGCAACTCGTGATCGTGGGTGAAGACCACCAGCCAGTGTTCCGGTATGGCCGCCTCATAGAACCGGTGCTTGTTAGCGATCGTCTCCAGCGGATACAGATCGAAGCTCATCACCCACGTGGGATCGAGGTGTTTGGCGTCACAAATCAGGTCGCTCGGATACGCCGCCACCCGCCCGCCGTTGCGAATCATGACTACCTGCAGATCGCGCGTGTGTCCCGGGTACACCTTCACTGAAATTCCGGGAACGATTTCCGCGTCTCCGTTCAGTAACTTCATTTGCCCGCTGTTCAGCAAGGGATCGTAGTTGTCGGTCATGTAGCTGACGCGGTCACGCTCGTGCTGCTCGTGCGCATGTTGCATCTCCCCCGCCTGCACGTAATAGGTGGCACGGGTAAACGTCGGCACCGGTTTGCCATTCTTGTAATGGGTGTTCCAGCCGCAATGGTCGAAGTGGAGGTGCGTGTTGATCACGATATCGATCTCGTCGGGCGAGACGCCGGCCCGCTCGAAGCTGCTCAGCAGGAGGGCCTGATTTTGATAGATGGCCTGAGTTTTCTCGCTCAGCTTGTCGCCGATGCCGGTTTCGATCAGCACGTTCTTGTCGCCGGTGCGTACGAGTAACGAGTTCGTTCCCATCGGAATCGTGTTGCGCTCGTCGGGCGAGATCCGCTTTTCCCACATGACTTTCGGTATAACGCCGAACATGGCGCCGCCATCTATGCGATAGTTGCCATCGGAGAGGATGGTGAGCTCAAAGTCTCCCAGCGTAGTTCTGTGCAAGATCGACTCCTCCAACGTCACGTTTTCCGATGATACTGAATTCACCTGAATGCCGGGATGCACTACACGCTATCCTACAGATCGCCTCGGTTTGTATCAGGGCGGCTGATAGCAAGCGATTATGAGATAGGTTGTATCCGCGGGTTCAGGAAGGCAGGTACAGCTATGCGGCAGATTGCTTTCATATTGCTACTCGGCTCGGCGGTGTGGGCGCAGAGTGTCGCGAATCAGGCGGCAACACAAACTTCGGCGCTCCCCGCGCGCAGCATGGTTATGCAGGCTGCTCCTCAGCAGCCGTCGGGTGCAGGCGACGACCGGCGCGCGCGAATGCGCGATGACCTCAACAAGCTCGAAAGTCTTAACCTCAACATGAGCAGCGAAATCGAGTTTCTGCGCGACCAGAATTTGCAGATCCTGCTTCGGACGAACGTGCAGATGTGGACGATTCTGCTGCGCGATCTGCGCCAGCAGATTGAGGATGAGGAGCGGCGCGGAGTTGCGCCTGCGCAATCGCCTCCGCCAGCTAAGCCGCATCAGTAACGGATTTTACGGCGCTCCAGGGCTTGCTGCATTTGCCGGAATGAGCGGGATTTCAAAATACATTAGCTCATTTCCGCTGCCGTCACGAAGCCCGGTGAGGTAGATGTGTGCCCCGCTGACTGGATGATCGACGTCGGCCACATCGAAGAACAGGAAGCCGGATTTCGTGCTGTGCGGCTCGACAGCCTCGGCTTTGAAAATGGCGCTCTCAACCTCCGCCGACGCCTTCTGAGCTTTCTTGTTCTTGCCGTTGCCCGGCAGCGGAATCGGCCCTGCGTGTTCAGGGCCGCTCGTGTTTACCTTGATGTGCGCAACCCGCCGGATGACGTCGGTGTCCGTCAGCGACTCCAGCTTGGTCCGGTCCGCGGTCACCAGTTCCGCTCGCATCTGGTTCAGCGCGACGGGTTGATCGCTGTCGTTGGTGATGACCAGAAATGCCGACAGGATACCTTCCTGATTGAACGGGGTGGTAAAGATGTTGTCCTTCGGCGAAGTGTTGTAGAGCTCGATGGCCGCCGTCACTTTCTCCGTGGGATGAACGTCTTTGCAGGCGTAAGTGTTCGCGTTTTGCGGGTGCGGCGGAACGAAGTCCTTGAAGGCCCACAGCGTCAGGGAACCAAATACCGCGGCAAGTACGACCGTCAGAATCGAAAAAATACGCCGAAGCATGGCCCAATTATCCGCTTTCGCAGCAGCACTACTCAACTGCTACTTGACGCCCGCCGCGTTTGCACATAATCTCGCAGTCTGCGATGAAAGGGCCCTAATAGTTATGAGTCTGCTGCAATGGTGCGATGAAGGCGGGGCAACGGTGCCTCTGGAGGCAACGGTCGAGCGCGCGGTGCGGACCATGATCGACCGCAACGTAGGCGCGGTTGCCGTTATTGACGATCAGGGAGTAGTCGCCGGCATGTTTACCGAGCGCGATGTGCTGACCAAGCTGGCGCTGAGCGGCCGCGATCCCAAGGAGACGCCGGTTCGCGAGATGATGAGCGCCATCGTGGAGATGGCGACCGAGGCAACGACTCCCAGCGAAGCGCTTCAGGTAATGCTGGACCGGCACTATCGGCATATGCCGATCGTTGACGATCAGGGAAAAGTGCTGGGTGTCTGCTCCATCCGCAATATTCTCGAAGCCCGGGTCGATGATTTGCTGGCGCAACTGGACCGGGTGCATCCCGCCGCCTCCGCCGCGCCATAATCCCTCGCCGACTAAAGTCGGCTAGGATGACAAATAGAGAGGGGTCGGACGCTGGCCTGAAGGCCAGCTCTACCCGGACAACGCATCACGCCGACTTTTCAGCGGGTGCAAAGTCGTGCCCTGACATAACACAAACCGCAACGATTAACGATTAATGTATGGGTGTAGTTGCTTAGGGCTACTTGCCAGTTGCTAATCGCTGATTCCTGCCTCTCCCATCATCTCTGGGACGGTCACGAACTCATATCCCTCGGCCAGATATCGCGACAAGATGCGATCGCTCGCTTCCACACTGCGGCTGCGGTCGGCTGCCATTCGACGATGTCCCCCGTCATGGAGAAGGATGACATCGCCGCCGCGAATCTGGCGTTCGGCATGGCCCACAATCTCGGTGGCGGACTTGGCCTTCCAGTCGTAGCAGGTGACACTCCACATGACCGGTTGCAGGCCAAGAGACCGCGCGACCCGCAGCGATGCTGGGCGCCTCCCGCCGAACGGCGGGCGAAATAGCCTCGGCCGGACACCGGCGGCATCGAAAATCGCCTGCTGCGTTTTCTCGAGTTGACGCCGGACTTCGACAGCGGAGGCGAAGATCAGGTTCGGATGGTCCCAGGTGTGGCTGCCGATGGCGTGGCCGGTGGCGGCCAGCGCGCGTACGATCTCCGGTTTCTCCTCGACGAATCGGCCGAGCAGGAAAAACGTCGCCTTCACCCTGTGCCGTTCCAGTACTTCCATCATCCGCCAGGTGTGGGGATCATTTGGCCCGTCGTCGTAGGTGAGCGCCAACCGGCGGGAATTCTTGGGTAGTCCGACGAAAGTGGCACCGTACACCTGCGATGTCGGCCACATGGTGTGGAAGCCCGCCCAGCTTGCCGCGGCGGCGGCACCAGAGGCCGCGATGACGATCGGGAGCATTGCTGCGATTGTAGCGTGATCTCTATTCGCTCTTCGCTGTTCGCTCTTCGCCAGAACGCCATCGTGAGAGAACGTCCGCGGGAATGGCAGATACGGTAATCGCCGGAACCACAACTTGTCGGCGTTGACTTTGGCCTGCCGGAGATCCGACTCTGGCAAAAAACGAGGAGCGAAAGGCGAATAGCGAAGCCGCACCCTTTTCTTCCACAGCGTTTCACAACCAGTTAATTGCCACGAGGACGGGAGCACGCTATCCTGCCATGCGTACGCTTCTCCGATCATGGCGAACCTCTTCGAACCACCCCGCTACATTGCCGTCGAAGGCCCCATTCGAGTCGGCAAGACCACTCTTTGCCGCGTGATCGCTGAAACCTTGCACGCCCAGCGCATCGGCGAGCCCGACCAGAACCCGTTCCTGCGGGCGTTCTACCAGGGAGAACCGGGAGCGGCGTTTCAGGCGCAATTCGCTTTTCTTATTGCCCGCTACGAGCAGTTGGCGGGACTCGACATTAAGCGCAATCCCAACAAGACCTACGTTTCCGATTACATTTTCGAGAAGGACAAGCTTTTCGCCTGCCTGAATCTTGGCGATGCCGAGCTGGAGGTTTACAACCGCTATTACGAATTATTTCGGCAGCACGTGCCCACGCCCGATCTGGTCATCTATCTGCAAGCCACGCCCGAGGTGCTGAAGAAGCGATTGAAGAAGAAGGGCGCTCCCGGCGAGAAGGCGATCAGCGAAGATTATCTGGAAGAGGTAATCAAGGCCTACGAGCACTTTTTCTTTCACTATACCTCGTCCGATCTGCTGATCGTGAACACCTCGGAGATTGATTTCGTGGAGCGCAGCGAAGACCTGCAGGCGCTGCTGCGGCGCGTCAGCGAGCCGATTCGCGGCACGCAATATTTCCTGCCATTGGGAGCCGATGAGCAGTCGGCCGGGGCGTGATTTACTAAGCCATCAGCTATACCAATGCCAACGCTTCCCCGGCGGCGGCTATCGTGTCGTCGATGTCGCCTTGGGTGTGCGCGGTGCTGAGGAATGCGGCCTCGAATTGTGACGGCGGCAGCCACACGCCCGTGTCCATCATGGCTCCGTGAAAGCGGCCAAACTTCGCCGTATCGCAGGTGGAGGCGCTGGCCCAATCTGTGACTTGCCGGTCGGTGAAGAAGAACGTAAACATGGAGCCGACGCGGTTGGCGGTCATCGCCACACCGGCCTCCTTTGCGGCTTGCATCACGCCCGCCACCAGCTTGCCCGCCATCTCGTCGAGCTGAATGTAGAAACCTTCGCGGTTCGCCTTCAGTTGGCATAACGTGGCAATGCCGGCTGCCATCGCCAGAGGATTGCCACTGAGCGTTCCTGCCTGGTACACCGGTCCGACCGGCGCGATCATGTCCATCAGCTTCGCGGGTCCGCCATATGCGCCGACCGGCAGGCCGCCGCCGATGATCTTGCCCAACGTGGTGAGATCGGGGGTGATCTTGTACAGCTCGGACGCGCCACCGAAGGCCACTCGAAATCCCGTCATCACCTCGTCGAAGATGAGCAGCGCGCCGTCGCGCGCGGTGATCTGGCGCAGCGCCTGAAGATATCCGGGCGTGGGAAGCACGCAGCCCATGTTGCCGACAACCGGCTCGACGATGACGCAGGCAATGTGGTTCTTGAACTTGGCGAAAGCAGCTTCTACACGGTCGACGTTGTTGTAAGGCAATGCGAGCGTGAACTCGACAAATTCTTCTGGCACGCCCGCCGAGCCGGGAATGCCGAGCGTCGCGACGCCCGAACCGGCCTTGACCAGCAGCGCATCACTGTGGCCGTGATAGCAGCCTTCGAACTTGACGATGATCTTGCGGCCGGTGGCGGCGCGAGCCAGGCGAATTGCTGACATGGTCGCCTCGGTACCGGAGCTGACGAAGCGGACCTTCTCGATCGCCGGAAAGGCTTCCACTACGAGTGCGGCCAGATCAGCCTCGCTGGGAGTCGAGGCCCCGAAGCTGGTGCCGTTGCGCGCCGCCTGGATGATGGCCTCAATCACTGCTGGATCTGCGTGGCCAAGGATCAGGGGACCCCACGAGCCGACGTAGTCGATGTAGCGGTTGCCGTCGGCATCCCAGACGTGGGCGCCCTCGCCGCGGACAAGAAACGGAGGCTCGCTGCCAACAGAGCGGAAAGCACGCACGGGAGAGTTGACGCCGCCGGGGATGAGCTGCTCGGCACGTTTCTGCAGGTTACGGGATTCGTTAAGAATGCGGGGCATGGATCGCTCTTTGCCTTTCGATAGTCGCTCTTCGCTTCTTGCCAACCGCTTTCCGCGATTCGGTTTAGTTTCCTTGAAGAAAAGAGGAGTTTATCAGGCGGGCGCACAGGCTGGTGTCACGCGAATCACAACGAAGGTAGTCGCGCCCTTTCGATACCTTACGACAATCAAATGGAGAATCCAGCCCGGCTTGATGTTCGAGAAATAACGCTTTACGTTAATAACAATAAACGTTATGCTGGGGCTGTGATCAAGAGCTTCGCCGATCGGGAGACGGAGCAGTTCTACATCCTGGGAAGGAGCAAACACGTTCCCGCCAAAGTTCACCGCGTCGCACGGCGCAAGCTATTTCAACTGGAGTACGCAAGGGAGATCGGTGATCTCGCGTCCCCTCCCGGAAACCGCTTGGAAGCGCTGAAAGGCGAGCGTGAAGGACAACACAGCATTCGCATTAACGATCAATATCGGCTTTGTTTTGAATTCAGAGGCGGAGACGCATACAACGTCGAGATCGTCGACTATCACTGAGTGATATACCCGGGGCCGAGAACAATGCCGAAAGGAAAAACCAGTGGAGGATAAGACTGGCAAGAAAAAGCAACGACAGTGGACACTTCATCCGGGGGAGATCCTGCGCGAGGAATTCCTCAAGCCTTTGCGCCTGACGCCGTACCGGCTGGCGCGTGAGCTCCGTGTACCGGTTCCGCGGATCAACGACATCGTGCTCGAGAAACGAGCAATCAGCGCAGATACGGCGGTTCGGCTGGCCAAGTTTTTCGATACGACGGAAGGCTTTTGGCTTGGGATGCAAGCGGATTACGACGCTCACCAGGCAAGAAAACGCCTGCACAAAGAGTTGGCGGAAATCAACCGTTTTCACGCTCGCAAGGTTTCGGCAGCTTAGCCGCTTCCTCTTGCCTCGGTTGTGACGCTATCTTTATTTCGCATTTCGGCCATGTCTTGGCAAGGCGAGCGTTCGCGCAAACCAAAACGGCGCGCTCGCGGGTTACAATCCGCTCCCACTCGCGTCCAACTGGAAGGCTAATAGACCGATACAGCAGGATTTTCCGGAGCATTCCTGGCAATCCCAGCATCGAAACTGAGATAGAATGGGTGTGATCCTGCGGGTACTGCCCTCCCGAAAAGTGAATTCTAATGTCGAAGACCGCCAAGTTTATTGTTCTCGCGTTGTCCTTCCTTATCGCCGCGTTTGTGGTCATCGGCCAGTTTGCCGTCAAGGCCGACACCAAGGATGACGGTTCCTATCGCCAACTCGGCGTTTACAGCGAGGTGCTCTCGCGCATCCGCGACGAGTACGTCGAGGAGCCAAACATCGCCGCGGTCACCAATGGGGCGCTGCATGGGCTGCTGGAATCGCTCGATGCCGACTCCAGCTATCTCGATCCCACGGAATTCAAAGAGTACAAGCAGCGCAAAGAAGGCAAGGCCGGCATCGGTGCTGCGGTCTCCAAGCGCTACGGTTACGCTGCCATCATCGCGGTGATTCCCGGAGGACCTGCTGATAAAGCTGAAATTGAGAGCGGCGACATCATCGAAGCCATCGAGGGCAAGTCCACCCGCGACATGTCGCTAGCGGAAATCGATGGCCGGTTGACCGGACCGCCGGGGTCGGTGGTCAATGTCTCGGTCGTGCGTCCTCGCCGCGCGCAGCCCGTCAAATCGGCCCTGACGCTGGCCATTGTTACTGATCCGCCTACCACGGACAAGATGATGCAGGACGGCATCGGCTACATCAAAGTCGATGATTTCCCCAAGGGACGGGCGCTGGAGATTGCCAACAAGCTGAAGTCGCTGGAGAAGGAGGGCGCGAAGAAAATTATTCTCGATCTGCGCAATTCCGGCGATGGCCTGGAGGACGAGGGCATCGCGACCGCGAACCTGTTCCTGAATCACGGCACCATCACCTACCTGCAGGGGCAGAAATATCCGAAACAGACCTTTAATGCCGATCCTCAGAAAGCCGTCGCGACCAATGTGCCGTTGGTGGTGCTGGTGAATCGCGGTACCGCCGGCGCGGCGGAGGTCGTTGCCGGAGCCATCATGGAGAATGCACGCGGAGATGTCGTGGGTGACAAGACGTTCGGTTCCGGCGCAATTCAGAAGGTCATCGATATGCCGGATGGGTCGGCGCTGATCCTTTCCGTCGCCAAGTACTATTCGCCGTCGGGCAAGGCGGTGCAGGATACGGCGATTACGCCGAACATTCTCGTTGCCGACAGTAATGACGACTTCATCGCCCCCGATGAAGATGAGAACGCCGAAGACCAGGCGCAGGAAGAAAAGCAGAAGGCAAATCAGCCTGACGACCAGCTCAACAAGGCCATCGAGGTGCTGAAGACGCAAGGCAACAAGGCCTAACCGGGCTGCCAGATTTTTGAGATAAAGGCACGGAGTTTGACTCTCCGTGCTTTTGCTTTTGTGTGTCATATGGCGATTCAAGGGCAGGAGTTCTGCTTTTTCGATCGAGGTAGCGTCTCAGTTGAGTTGTGGCAAGCCGACTCAAGGGTAGAGCGGGCCTTTAGAGCGCGTGTGAGAACTGTGTCGTCCCTAAAGGGACTCAGATAATCCTCCACTTCGCACTCCACCGCGGAGGAATAAAGTTGGTTCTCACACACCCTCTTTAGGCCAGCGTCACAAGCCAGAAGAGAATCCGAGTGCCTTCAGGCACGGCACAAACCAAGTCCCGTGCCGCCCCTGCCGGGGCTCGCCTTCGCAGGGACTGCCTTAACGCGGACCTGAAGGTCCGCTCTACCGACATTCACACGCCTCGACTCAAACTGAGACACTATCTCGCTCGAATCTGTGCGGCTTCTCATCTGCGGGAGCACCGGCTCGTCTCAGCGCCTTCTGGAGCGCGACATGTTATGCTGAGTTGCCGTTGCTGGTAACAATGTGGTAGGGTTTCGCTCCGCAAGCTCTCGCGGACAAAAAGAGGAACGGTTGCGCCCCGAAATAGTCAAAATCAATAGCAAGGAACCGGAATCTTCGCTGGTCACCTATGCCGCGGAGAAGATTCGCGCCGGCGAAGTGTTGGGAATGCCCACCGACACCTATTACGGGCTTGCCGTTGATCCCTTCAATCTGCACGCGGTCGATCGGGTTTACGAGATCAAGAGCCGTTCCCGTCACAAGCCGCTCTCGCTGTTGATAGAGTCCGTCGATCAGGCCACGGAGTTGGCGTGGCCGGTGCCGGAGATTTTCTATCTGCTGGCGCGCCGTTTCTGGCCGGGTCCGCTTACGATCATCGTGAAGGCCGATCCCAAGCTCCCGCTGAAGGTCACCGCGAACACCGGCAACGTCGCCTTGCGCGTGCCGGCCGCGGAGGTTCCGCTGGCGATCATCCGCTCTGCCGGAGTGCCCATTACAGCCACCTCGGCAAATCTGCACGGCGAAGTCGAATGCACTACGGCAGTCGAGGTCCGGGACCAGCTTGGTGATTGCCTGTCCATCATCGTCGATGGCGGCCAAGCTCCGGGAGTTATGCCGTCCACTATTGTGGATTTGACCGGTGATGGCAGTTGGCGTTTGCTGCGGCAGGGAGCCATCCCTGAAGAGCAGATCGTTGAGCTTTTGGGTGGTCGGGAGTAAGTCGCCACGGCAGCAGGAAAGCCCCAATCCCATCCCATGCGTTGGATCCTGGCGCTGGTTGCCGTCAGCGCGATCGTGTTTCTTCTGTACATCAGCCGGCAGATCATGCGCGAGGCCGGCGTTGACGAAGAGCACCCGGCCGATGCGATCGTGGTTTTCGGCGCGGCTGAGTACTCCGGCCGTCCCTCGCCGGTTTACAAAAAGAGGCTCGATCACGCCCAGGCGCTGTTCGAGCGCCAACTGGCTCCGGTGATTATCGCGACCGGCGGCGCAGGCAAGGATCCGCAATTCAGTGAGGGCCAGGTGGGCCGTGATTATCTCGAGTCCCGCGGCGTACCCGACGCGAACCTCATTGCCGAAACGCAGGGCGGCGATACCGATGAGTCGGCACAGCGAGTAGCCGTAATCCTTCGCGCCAATGGCATGCGCTCCTGCCTGCTGGTGAGCGATGCGTACCACATGTTTCGCGCCAAGCAGATGATGTCGGCGCAGGGGATCACCGTGTACATCTCGCCGCGGCCGGGTTCCATCCCCAAAACTACCGTGGGACGTTATCTAGCCGCGCTGCGTGAGAGCGTTAGCTATTTGCTGTATAAGGCGCATGTGCGGTGAGGCCGCGGGAGCGCGGCCTTGGCGAGCTGCACGTTGACGCGGACGATAACGTCCTGCGTAAGGATTGCCGCCTACTCTAGCGGCGATGGTTCGCTTCTCGCTATATCAGGGCACGACTTCAGTCGTGCCGAAAGGGGGCCATAGTGGCTGGGCTTTAGAGCGTTTCCCGAATTGCTGTACTCCGAGGTCGGGTAGAGCGGCGCTTCAGCGCCGCGTCGAGGGGGCTCTCTTCGTCAGGCTTTCCGCCCACTGCAGCGCAGTGGGCGGAAAGCCGAGACTTCGGGGTGCGGCTTGGACGCGGACCTGAAGGTCCGCTCTACCTGGATACACCAAATCTGGAACCGCTTTAGCCCCTGCACCCCGCCAAGTTGTTGCAGGGCCTAAAGGCCGAGCTTAAAGCGCACTTTTCGGCACGACTGAAGTCGTGCCCTGATACAAACCGTAGCGCTTTGTGAGACAGCTTGCCAGAGCCAACAGCGAAGAGCGAAAGGCGAATAGCGAATAGCGACAGCGCCCTACCGCACCAACGCGAACACGCGCACCGGGCCGCCGGAGCCATTCTCCAGCTTGATGGGGGCGACCACCACGATCGCCCCTGCGGACGGCACTTGCGAAAGATTCGCGACATTCTCCAGGTGATAGACGTTCTCGCGAGACGTGAACAGGTGAACGGGGTAATCCACCGTCGCGCCGATATCGACGCTCATGGTGTCGATGCCCAGTCCCACTACCTGGCGTTGTCGCACCAGAAACTCGGTCGTCTCCAGAGCAAATCCCGGATAATGCGTCACACCATCGCTGAGTTCATTGCGAAACTCCTTCGGCGAATCCCAGCGCTCGTCCCATCCGGTGTACGCCATCACCACCGCTCCCGGCGGAATTGGGCCATAAGACGCTTCCCAAGCCGCGACGTCCTGCAGGGTCACGGCATAGTCGTAATCCGTGAGCACGTTGCGACGGACATCCATAAGTGCCAACAGCCGGACGAGGCGCTCCGCCGGAATTTGGTCGACTGTCCATGCGCCGGATGCAAAATGCGCGGGAGCGTCGAGATGTGTGCCGTAGTGCTCCTGGGTGGTAAAGATTCGCGAGTAATAGCCGTCCCGCGCAAGGTCGCCGAGTTCTCTCGCCTGGTAGGGCGATTCGTCTGTTCCTTCCCAATTGGGCGAACGGTCATCCAGGATGTGGGTTAAATCGACTACGGCGCGGAAAAGCTCTTGCTCAAGCATGCGGAACCAGATGGCAGAACAATCACCAGCTTAGTCCAAGGAACCTCTGATTTGGAGCAATTTCAAAGTTTATGCGGGCCAATGTACGGTAGAGTGGCGCTTCAGAGCCGCGTTGCCGGACAAGAGAAACATTCCGGTGGAGGCGGGCGCTGAGACGCTGACCTGAAGGTCGGCTCTACCGGATCACGTTACCCGAAGCAGACCGTTCCGTTCAGCATTGCTAATACTCAGAGGGTCGCTAACCGAGCCGCGCCAAGATCATCCCCACAATGATTGCAACGTCGGCGGCGAATACAGTGCTGACGAAGTTCACCGAGTCATTGCCCATCCTGCCCGAGTTTTCCCAGGTGGCGCCCATCACGCTGTCCAGGAACATGCCGCCAATTCCAGCGAAAGCAATGACGAAGGTCCATCGCCAATCGACGAGCCCAAAAGCCGCGCTCACCCAGGCGATGATGCAGGCCGCAACGCATCCGGCAATCGTGCCCTCAATGCTGATGGCGCCGTTGGTACCGATGGGGACATCGCGGAAGTCGGTGATCATGTATGCGCTGCGCGTCGCTGCCTGGCCGATTTCGCTGGAGACGGTATCCGCCGCAGCTTCGGCCAGGGCCGCCATCGCCCCGACCAGCAACAGCTCCGTCACGCGCGGAAACCAGAGCACCGGCAGCGCGCATGCGGCGGCAGCGCCAAGGTTCGCGACCACCTGCGATGCCCGTCGGCCGTGACGGCGCTCGGCGACCCCCAATCGCTGCTTCCGCCCACGACCCCAGCGCGTGGAAAACACGGTCAACACGAAAAGCGCCAGCAGTGGCATGAATCCGGCGAAGCCGGACGTAAGCATCAGGATGAAAGCGACAACCATCCCGGCCAGAGCGCCACCCGCCGTGACCGCGCCCATCATGCGGGCCAGCAGTGCGAATGCGATGGCTAAAACTGCGGGCGGTATTGCCCTGGAGTGGAGGAGACTGGTCACGAATAGCTCAGTATCGCATGGGCGAGCCATTCCGGTGGCGCGTCATGTCGTCGCGTGCTGTTCCAGAGCAGTTTCGGATTTGCTGTATCCGCTTTGATCGGGTAGAGCAGGCCTTTAGGCCTGCGTCCAGCAGTCGCAA
Source organism: uncultured Acidobacteriaceae bacterium (assembly GCA_963821995.1). Taxonomy (GTDB): domain Bacteria; phylum Acidobacteriota; class Terriglobia; order Terriglobales; family Acidobacteriaceae; genus Bog-257. The sequence goes on from CAWGFZ010000005.1 coordinate 246,793, forward strand.
TGAAATGTCTTCCGGCAAGATTAGCGTTTGCGACGCGGGCCTAAAGGCCCGCTCTACCCGGATACAGGCTCCGCTCGTGATGACAATCCTCTTGGTCGCCACGATTTTGGATTTAGAACAGTACTTGCGTCGTGCAGTTTGTGGATTGCGGACCGCTATTCTTTCTGCTCCGGCGCCAGATATCTTTGCGGCATCGGCGGCCAGCCGATCGACTTCCCCGGATACAGAGCAACCGCCGTCTCGTATCGCCTGGTGCCGTCGTGCACGGCGAAGCGCCGGCGATGGTCCGGTGAACCGCTCCACATGCAAACTCCGGCATATGCGCCGTCATTTCGCAGAATGTAATAGCTCATATCGACGTACTGCAGCTTTGCGCATATCGCCATTGAAGTTGTGCACAATGCGCTTCAGCGCGTCCATGCCTGCATCCTGGGGAGACATGCCGCGCCGCATATTTTCGACGATAGTGTGCGCGCCGCAGACGCGAATGTTCTCTTCGCCGTTGCCGGTCGCCCCCGCCGACCCGACATCCTGATCGCAGTAGCAGCCGGCGCCGATGATCGGCGAATCGCCCGCGCGTCCGGAGATCTTCCATGCCAGGCCGCTGGTGGTCGTCGCGCCCGACATTTCGCCCTTCTGGCTCAGCGCGGAACAGTTGATTGTTCCCGTGGGCGGATGCAACACGCGCTGCACCGCAGCGGCGCGGAACTCCGGCTCGATCCCTAGCTTGCCTGCGAGTTCCTCCAGCTTCTGCACGCGATCCTGATAGAGCTCGGAGTGGTCCGCCTCCTCGTCCGGCAGCTTGTAGTTCGGATTGTCCAGTCCCGGACCCCACCAGTCTTTGTTCGACATCGTTTCCTTCCACAGCAGCCAAGTCTTGCGCGAGCGTTCGGTCAGCAGGTTCTCGCGCGGAAAACCCATGTCGAAGCCAAACTTCTGTGCGCCCGCGCCCACCAGCATGACGTGCCCGGTATGCTCCATCACCGCCTTGGAGAGCAGCGAGACATTCTTGATCTCCTCCACCGCCGCCACTGAGCCGGCTTGGCGCGTGGGCCCATGCATGCAGCAGGCATCGAGTTGCACCACGCAATCTTCATTCGGCAGCCCGCCGAGACCGACGCTGTCTTCATTGGGATCGTCTTCCGGCCCAGTAATTACCTGCATCACGGCATCAAGCGTGTCGCCGCCGCTGGTCAGCACAGCGTAACCACGGTCGAGATAGGGGTAGCCGATCGCGGCGCTGATGATGATGGGCTTTTTCGGAGCAGTCGCTGCCGGCGGTGTGCTTGTATCTGGCTTGTTTTGTCCCTGGAGGTCGAGTGCGAGCGAAGCGGAACCGATAGCAGTAGTAGCAATAAAATCGCGACGTGAAACCTTCATGTAGTCCCTCGGAGCCTTATCAGAGCGGCCAAGCAGCATAGCACGCGGGGAGACGGGAATCCCAACACCGCCTATGCCCGGACTCGACTTCGTTCCATAATCGGGCTCTGTGTCAGGGCACGGCTTCAGCCGTGCCGTCAGACGACCCTCTTATGTGTCATCCCGACTTCAGTCGGCGAGGTATCTGCCTTCCCGAATTTTTCGGCGGCCTCTTCAGCCGTGCCGCAAGTGAAACGAGATGAGCGCGGGCTTTAGAGACTGTGTCGCGACCGGCAAAACAATTCTGCGGTGGGCCAACCTCAGAACTAGTCATGTGGTAAAGATGTTAGTCCCCGGTACAATCTTCTTGATGTCCTCCGTTCCAACCGATAACCGACTGGAACTGGCTGCGGGCTGGCAGTCATTGCCGCCGGAGTACGCCATCCCCGAGCGCGCGCCGTCGCTCGAAGAGGCGCAGCAATACTGCGCGCGGCTGGCGCATTCGCATTACGAGAACTTTTCGGTCGTTACCTGGTTCCTGCCCAAGCATCTGCATCAGCACTTCTACAACGTCTATGCGTATTGCCGGATTTCTGACGATCTGGGCGACGAGGTTGGCGATCCGCAGCAATCGCTGGCGTTGCTGGACGCGTGGGAAGCGAGCTGAATGCGACGTACCTGAGCCTGGTCGAGCCGCCGCCGGTAGACGTGCGGAAAGATGTCGAGAAGCTGCAGGCGGAAGTCTCCAGCGAAAAATCAAGCCAGCCCGCGGCATCCGGTGTTTGTGGCGTTGCGGGAGACGATTCGCGAGTTCGACATTCCGCGCGCGCCGTTTGCGGACCTGCTCACGGCGTTTCGTCAGGATCAGACGGTTTCGCGCTATCCCACATTCGAGCACGTGCTGGGCTACTGCAAGAACTCGGCGAACCCGGTGGGACATCTCGTGCTGTACGTCTGCGGATATCGCGATGCGGAACGGCAGCAGCTTTCCGACTACACCTGCACCGCGCTGCAACTGGCCAATTTCTGGCAGGATGTCGCGGTGGATTACGGCAAGGGACGCATTTATCTGCCGCTGGAAAACCTGGCGAAGTTCGGTGTCAGCGAGAGCGATATCGCCGAGCGCAGGGCGACGCCACAGTTTCGCGAGCTGATGAAGTTCGAGGTGACGCGAGCGCGAGAGTGGTTCGCGATGGGGCTGCCGCTGGCGGCGAAGGTGGACAAGCATCTGGCCATCGACATCGAGCTGTTCAGCCGCGGCGGGCTGGAGATTCTGAAGGCGATTGAGCGGCAAGGCTACGATGTGCTCACGCACCGACCGGCCATCTCGAAGGTGCGAAAGTTGTGGCTGGTAGGACGGGCCGCGCTGGGAAAACTCGCCGGGGAAAAGGCGATTTCACCACGGAACCACGGAAGGCACGGAAATGAACCTGGTTTTATTTTTTCCGTGTCTTCCGTGCCGGAGCCTGCCGCGAGCGAATCCGAGGGGTGGTGAAAACACAGCCGCGAGTGGACTATCGTGAGCGAGCACCCGCTGCAATTGCGGGCCGCGTACAGCGTTTGCCGGCACATCGCGCGCTCCGCGGCCAAGAACTTCTACTACGGATTCCTGCTCCTTCCCTATCGCAAGCGCAATGCGCTTTCGGCAGTGTACGCGTTCATGCGTCATGCCGACGATATCTCGGACGAGGGGTCGCTTCCGGCGGAGCAGCGCCGCGAAAAACTCGATGAGTGGATGAGCGCGTTCCGCCGCGTGGTGGATGGTGAGCGCACCGACGATCCCGTGTTGTTTGCGCTGGCCGATGCGCAGAAGCGCTACAAGATTCCGCTGGAGCTGCTGGAGAAGCTGGTGCACGGGACGGAGATGGACCTCGCACCCCAACAGCTCCAAACCCGGGAGCTGTCGAGGGCCCCCGGCGGTGCGGCACAGCCGGGTGCGAGTGTAGCGCCGCCGATTCAGTACGAGACCTTCGATCAACTTTACGACTACTGCTATCACGTGGCCTCAGTGGTGGGGTTGGTGTGCATTCGCATCTTCGGCTATCGCGATCCGCGAGCGGAGAAGCTGGCGGAAGAAATCGGAGTGGCGTTTCAGCTCACCAACATTTTGCGCGATGTGAAAGAAGATGCAGAACTGGGACGCGTGTATCTGCCGCGAGAGGATTTTGCGCAGTTTGGCGTTGATGTGGCGGCACTGACTAACCGCCCCCCCACCCCAACAAGTCCAAAGTCGGGACCTGTCGGGGGCCCCGATACGTCCGCCTCAAGAGCCGAAGCGCTGCGGCCGTTGCTGGATTTCGAGGCGGTGCGAGCGCGCGGCTATTATCGCGCGGCGGAAGAGTTGCTCCCGTTGATAGATGACGACAGCCAGGCAGCGCTGTGGGCGCTGGTGGAGATTTACCGGCGCTTGCTGAAGAAGATCATGGCCGTCAATTACGATGTGTTCTCGCAAAGGGTGAGGCTGAGCACGGCGGAGAAGCTGGGCGTGATGGCGAAAGGATTTTTGCGATTCCGGTGAATGGCGCGGGCGACAATTCTTGCGATTTTGAAGAGGAATTCACCGCTGAGACACGGAGGTCACTGAGGTGATTTCCTTTTTCTTAACTCCGTGTCCTCCGTGCCTCCGTGGTGAACTCGATTTCCAGTGGGTGACATGAGTGAGGCGAACGACAAATCGGCCCGTACCCCAGAGCCTGCCCTGAGCTTGTCGAAGGGTTCGCCCATCTTTCGGGCTAACCTGGGCGCCGCGACAGTCGCCGTTACCGGCGGCGGGCTGGCGGGGCTGGCCGCGGGAACGGCGCTGGCGGATGCGGGATATCGCGTCGAGCTGTTCGAGCGGCGGCCCTATCTCGGCGGCCGCGCTTCGTCGTACGAGCTGCCCGGCACCGGCGAGGTGGTGGACAACTGCCAGCATGTGCTGCTCGGCTGCTGCACCAACCTTATCGATTTCTATCGCCGGGTTGGAGTTGACCAGCAGATTCGTTGGTATGACGAGATCACCTTCATCCTGCCGGGGGGCAAGTCATCGACGCTGAAGCCGGGCGCGCTGCCTGCACCGTTTCACGCCACGCCGTCGTTTTTGGAATCGACGGTCCTCGATCTGAAAGACAAGCTGGCGATTGCGCGCGCGATGCTGGCGCTGGCGCCGGCGCTGCCCAACGACAATGGCGAAAATTTTCAGGCGTGGCTGGAGCGGCATGGTCAGACGAAGCAGGCGATTGCACGCTTCTGGGCTCCGGTGCTGGTAAGCGCGCTGAATGAGGACCTCGATCGCATCTCTGTGCCCTATGCCGCGCTGGTCTTTCGCGATTCATTCTTGAAGTCGGCGGAGGCCGGTCGCATGGGCGTGCCCGCGGTGCCGCTCTCGCAGCTATACGGGACGGCGGCGGAGTACATCGAAGCGCGCGGCGGCAAGGTGCACTTGCGCGCGGCGGTGGATTCCATCCAGCGGAGCGATGACGGCCTGCGCTTGTGTGTCGCTGGCGAGGAAGTGAGTGCCGATTACGCGGTGCTGGCGACGCCGTTCAACGGCGTGGACAAGTTGCTGCCGGATGCGCCGGAGATGGAGGGCGTGCGAACGCAGGCGCGCAGCTTGGCCAGCTCGCCGATCACGGGAATTCACTTGTGGTTCGATCGCGAGATCACGCCGCTGGAGCATGCAGTGCTGCTGGAGCGCACCATCCAGTGGATGTTCCATAAATCAAAGATCCTTGCTACGCGCAGGGATGCGGCGCCGGACGGAAGCTATCTGGAGCTGGTGGTTAGCTCGTCAAAGACGCTGGTGGACAAGCCGCGCGGCGAGATCATCGAGCTGGCGGTGCGGGAACTGGGGGAATTTTTTCCCGCGGCGCGTGAAGCCAAGCTGACGAAGGCGACGGTGGTGAAGGAAGTTCATGCGACGTTTTCGCCCGCGCCGGGAAGTGATGCGTACCGGGCGCCGCATAGAAGCCCGTGGCCACGCTTGTTTCTCGCGGGTGATTGGACGGCGACCGGCTGGCCGGCGACGATGGAGGGCGCAGTGCGCAGCGGCTACGGCGCAGCCCAGGCCCTGTGCGGAAGGAAGTTTCTGGTGGCGGATTTGGCGGCGCGAGGATTGATGAAACTGTTCGAGTGAGAATGCGGCACGCGCTGCTTGACCCGCGGCTTGTGCCGTGCCCAAAGGCACTGGGATTTTTTTCGTCAATTGCGACGCGGGCCTGAAGGCCCGCTCTACCTTCATAGGCTCCCCACAATTTCAAACTGAGACGCCACCCGTGCTCCTTTTGACACGGGACCAGCGCGCACATATACTGTGCCCATGAATGTTACGCTTTCCATCGATGAGCAGGTGGTGGCGCGCGCCCGAAGAAAGGCAGACGCTCTCGGCAAGAGCCTCAATCAACTGGTCCGCGAATACCTGCAGAAGCTGGCCGGTGGGGACGACCCGGAACGAAGTATCGAGGAGTTCAAGAAGCTCTCCGGACGCGGCGATTCGCGGGGCTGGCGTTTCGATCGCCACGAAATCCATGAGCGTTCGTAGCTTCTTCGACAGCAACGTGCTCGTTTACACCGACGACAAGCGTGATGCCGCGAAGCAGCGGCGCGCCATTCAATTGGTAGCCGAGCACCGCCGGGCCGGCACCGGCGTGGTTTCGCTACAGGTGCTGCAGGAGTACTTCGTCACCATTACCCGCAAGCTGCACGTCGACACCCGCGTGGCGCGCAGGAAGGTCGAACTGCTGGCCGAATTCGATGTGGCAGAGCCCGGCGTGTCGGACATTCTGGCAGCTATCGATCTCCACTGGCTGCATGGATTTTCCTTCTGGGATGCGCTGATTTTGCAATCGGCAACTCAAGCCGGCTGCAGCGTCGTGTATTCGGAAAACCTTCAACAGGGCAGGAAGCTCAGCGGCCTTCGAATCGTGAACCCGTTTCAAGAAAGTTCGCGATAGGACCGATCTCTCCCACCCCATTCGAAAAGCGCGACATCTAACTACCCATGATCCGCAAACTGAATTCAGGAGAGTACCGCCTTTATTCCCGCAAGAAAAACCCGAAGACCGGCAAGCGCCGCAATCTGGGAACGTTTGCCTCGCGCGCGAAGGCCGAAGCGCACGAGCGCGCCGTGCAGTATTTCAAGCGGCAGTGAGGACACCGTTGCGAAAAGCAGGTCGTCCGCGCGTCCCGCCTGTTCTGGGGCATTTTCAGGGTTAGCGTAAACCAAAAGGGTGGAGCACGCCTTTCACAGGCCGCTGAAAAACTCGGTGTGGTGCGATGTTCGGGTAGAGCTGGCCTTCAGGGGATGTATGAGAACCAACTTTATTCCTCCGCGGGTGGAGTGCGACACACGCAAATCGAACCCCGAAGGAGTGGAATGGAGACCGGCGTTACTGATTCACCGGCACCTTGATGATCTTCTTCTGGATGGCGTAGGTCACGAGCTGCGCCTTATTGTGGATGTCGAGCTTGCGCATGAGGTTGAACTTGTGCGCTTCGACGGTCTTCACGCTGAGTCCCAGCAACACGGCGACCTCTTTCACCGAGTTCCCTTCCGCCAGCAGCTTCAGGATTTCGCGCTCGCGCGGGGTCAGCGTCGCCATTCGGGGACGCAGGCGCTGATCGCGCACGCGCGCGCGGAAGTCCTCGACCAGTTTGCCCAGCACCTGGGAGCTCAGATACTTGCCGCCTTTGTAGACATCGCGGACCGCGCTCACCAGTTGCGGCGCCGGAGTGTCCTTCAGCACGTACCCGGCCGCGCCTGCCTCCAGACACTGCACCAGGTAGTCTTCATCTTCGTACATGGTGAGGAACAGAACTTTGGTTTCGGGGCGGTTCTTCTTGATGTGCCGGGTGGCTTCGAACGAGGACAGGCCCGGCATTCCGATGTCCATCAGCACGACATCTGGACGAAGCTCACGCGCCTTCTCCACCGCGTCGCCCCCGTCGGGCGACTCGCCTACAACCTCGAAATCGCTCTCGCTCTCCAGCAGGCGACGGACGCCCTGCCGAAACAGCGTATGGTCATCCACCAGCAGACATCTGATCTTTGCCATGTTGCACCCGAATCCTAAAGCTCTTTCGCGCGGCTCCGGTTCTACGCCGACGCCGCCGCGCCAGGGACGTCCGCCGCCAAGCCGCGTTCGACGGACTTGGCGCCATTCGTCAGGGGCGCACTTACTTCGATGCGAGTTCCCCTACCCGGCGGCGAGGTCACCCGCATCTTTCCGCCCAGATTTCCGATGCGCTCGCGCATGCCGGCCATTCCGAAGGTCTGCCGCCCCGGCTTCTGTTTCGAGCAATACCCACCCCGTCATCCTCGATCAGCAGCTTCACCACGTCGCCCTCCCGCGCCATCTCGATGGTGACGCTGCTGGCGTTAGCGTGCTTGGCCACGTTGTGCAGCGCTTCCTGCACCACCCGGTAGATGGCGGTCTCCAGCGGGGCCGGCAGGCGCGCCGAACTCCGCCGAGACGTTGACTCGCGCCTTCACTCCGGCGCTACTGGCCAGGTCCTTGGCCTCTTTGCGGACCGCGGCGATCAGGCCCAGCTCCTGCAAAACCAGAGGCGACAGACGTCCGATGATGCGGCGGATACCCTCAATCGTGCGGTCAACCACTTCCAGAGTTTCGCGAATCTTCAGGCGCGCCGTCCGCGCGCCCACGCTGCGTCTCCAGCATGCCCAGATACAGGCGGATGACCATCAGCGCCTGCCCGGTCTCGTCATGCAGCTCGCGGCTGATGCGCTTGCGCTCTTCTTCCTGGGCGCGCAGCAGGTGGCCGGACAATTCGGCGATGCGTGTTTCGCGCTCGCGCAACGCGTCGGTCATGCCGGCGCGATCGATGGCCAGCGCTGAACGGTCGGCCACCGCGCGCAGTAATTCCATGTCTATTGGCAGCCAGTCATAGGGCCGGGAGAAGCCGATCACCAAGACGCCGATGACCGCGTCGTTCGACTTCAGCGGCACTCCCCACAGCGCCTTCGCCTTGCCGTGCAGCGAATCCATTCCGTCGCTGGCCGCGCGCAGGTCCGGCAGGATTGCGGGCTCACCGCTGGAGGCTATCTTGGCGGCAAGCTCCTCGCCGATGGCGCCCCATCCGTCGCCAGAAATTCCCACTTGTGCTCGCACCCGTAACTGCTGCTCGATGTCTTTCAGCAGAATCAATCCCAGGTTGGCGTTGAAGGTGTGCGTAGCGACCTCCAGCACCCGTTTGAGCAAGGCATCCAGGTTGCCGGCCGACAGCTCCGCGTCCAACACCGACAGCAGCGTGTCAGCTTCCATCTTTTGCGCATCCGCATAAGCCGCTGAAACCGCAACGTAGCTCGCCCACGACAGGGTTTCCATCGCCGCCAGCGCCTGCGACAACCGGTCCAGCGGCAGGATCTTCTCCAGGTAAACGTCAATCAGCTCCTGATAGATCTGCAGCGAGCGCGCCACCGCGCGGGTGTTGACCTTCAGCTTGGCCAGCCGTCTTCCAAAGTGCTGCAGGCTGTCGTAGAATGCGGCAAAATCGGTCTGCGAGAAGATGGAGAATCCGGTGCCGATGGTCAGCCGTTCCAGCGCCGCCATTGCCCGGCCGTCGAAGCTGAACTCGGCAAACATCTTTTGCCGCCACGCGGCGGTAATCTCGGGAAACGAGGGTTGCAGGGCACGGGTAACCTCGATCACCAATTCGCGCGAGCTTTCTTTCATGGGCAGGAGGGGGGACACGGGGCTCCTCATAACATTGATGCGGCGGAGCTTACGGCAGGATGGCGTTACTACCTTATAAACTCGCGACCAGTACAACTTCTGTGCTTATCTTAACCGCAAGTAGTGCCATGTGTCAGGCAGTATTAGCTGGAATATAACTGAGGCGTTAACATTAGCGCTCGCCCCAGCGGGAGACGATTTCCCTAAGCGTCCTGATTTGGGGCACAATTGATAATTCCGCCGGCCGATCGCTGGTCATGCGAGCCGGCGGCGCCGACCATCGGGCCACGACGATAACTGATTCATGGCCTACCCTGCCAACATCCCGCTCACCGGCCTCAGCAATGCCGAGGTTCTGCGTTACTCGCGTCACCTCCTGTTGCCTGAGGTCGGCACGGAGGGTCAGCTCAAGCTGAAGCAGGCGCGAGTGCTTTGCGTCGGTGCCGGCGGCTTGGGATCTCCTCTCGCGCTTTATCTCGCCGCCGCCGGCATCGGAACTCTCGGCATTGTCGATTTCGATATTGTCGATCTGACAAATCTGCAGCGCCAGATTCATTCACGGCACCGACGATGTCGGCCGCAAGAAACTGGACTCCGCCGCTGACACCATTGCCGCCATCAATCCCAACGTCGAGCTCGCAAATTCGAAACCCGTCTGACCAGCGCCAACGCGCTGGAGATCATTCGCGACTTCGACATCGTTGTCGATGGCACCGACAACTTCGCCACGCGCTATCTCATCAACGACGCTTGCGTGCTCACGCGGCAAGCCGAATGTTTACGGCTCGGTTTTTCGCTTCGAAGGCCAGGCCAGCGTCTTTGCCGCTAAAGATGGTCCGTGCTATCGCTGCCTCTATCCCGAACCGCCGCCGCCGGGCGCTGGTACCCTCATGTGCCGAAGGTGGCGTGCTCGGAATTTTGCCGGGACTGGTCGGCGTCATCCAGGCGACGGAGACCATCAAGCTCATTCTCGGCTCGGCTGAGCCGCTCATCGGGCGGTTGCTGCTGGTGGACGCTCTGGACATGCGCTTTCGCGAGCTCAAGTGCGCAAGAACCCTGATTGCCCGGTCTGCGGCGATCATCCGACCGTAACTCGGCTGATTGATTACGAGCAGTTCTGCGGGATGCGTGGCGAGGAGGCGCGCGCAACTGCTACCATCGACGACATGACACCGGAAGAATTGAAGCAGCGCCTGGATGCGGGCGACGATCTTGTTCGTGCTCGATGTGCGCGAGCCCCACGAATACCAGATCTGCAACCTCGGCGGACATCTCATCCCGCTCAACGACCTTCCCAAGCGCGTCGAGCGAACTCGACCCTGCGCGCGAGATCGTTGTCCACTGCAAGATGGGCGGCCGCAGCGCCAAAGCCGTCGACTTCCTCAAGCAGGCCGGCTTCACCAATGTCCATAACCTCGCCGGCGGCATCAACGCCTGGGCCGAGCGCGTCGATCCCAAGATGCCGAAGTACTGAAGCTGTCATTGCTGGCTGCGGTCTCACCTTGCGGGCTGCTGAAAACTCGCCGCCGGAGCGTTTTGTATCCGCGAAGTTTGAGAACAACGCTTCCCTTGCATCCAGCGGTGCTGCAGCGCCCGCGAGTCCGACCGGCGCGCGGTTGGAAATTACATCGAATCCCTCAGGGGCGGAGGTTTCAGTCGATGGAAATTTCGTGGGCGACACCCCCTCAGAAATTGGCGTTGCGTCCGGATCGCACACGGTCACTATAACCAAGAGCGGGTATAAGACCTGGGAGCGCAAGCTGGCAGTATCAAGCGGTAAAGTGACTGTCGCGGCCGAGTTGGAGCAATAGAAGGCAAGTTGGCCTCTTCGGAGCGGATCCCGGACAATGCTTGGGATCCCGAGGCTCTGCTTCGTGGTATGCCACGTGTTGAAATTTCCTCTGAATAGGCTGCGCGAGAAGTGGGTCTTGATCGAGATAGCGCCTTCCATTTTGTCGGCTGATTTTGCCGGCCTGGCCGGAGGACGCGAATCCGGCGACTTCGCAAACTCCCCATAATCAGACACTCTTAGCCTGGGTTCTGGGTTAAAATCACATCTGCCGGCCCGTAGGGAAAGCGAGAACTTCTAATGAGCATCGCGACTCTTCAAAAGTTGCTTGCGCTTTGGGAAGCAGAAGAGCGCAATTTCAATATTGTGGAAGAGCGCCTTCGTCGCGCTGGCCGCGGCGGCGTTGATCCCGTGATTACCTCTTCTCTCGCGAGGTGCTC
>CAWGFZ010000006.1:0-456530 GCA_963821995.1 uncultured Acidobacteriaceae bacterium
CAAAAAGTTGGGTGATCTCCCACAACGCCTTGCAGGAAATTGTCAAGCTCAACCACACCAACCATGGGAACTGCCAGCCAGGAATCAGTCGACCAAACAACCCCCACGCGATCAGCAGCGGCAGCGCGGTTCCGGCGAACCAGACGAAACGTATCTCCAAGCGTTGAAGCAGGCGACCACAAGCCGCACACGCGAAAGCAGCCAATGGCAGTGCCGCATGTTGAGGGATCAGCCAAGCGAAAACTGCGCCGAGCGATAAACCCAAGATAACGCTTGGCAAAAGCGCCCTCAACCGCGAGGTCGGAAAGAGCCGTTCCCCAGCGTAGAGACTGCAGTAGCCCGCCGCAATCGCGGCGATGCCAAAGACTTCATATTGAATATCCCGCAAGGTCGATAAGATTGACCCGGCGGTACACATCGCAGCGATGGACTGCACAGTGCTGAGCACAACAACCACAGCTATGGTGGAGGCGGCGAACAAAATGGCCGACTGAAGAATTCGCCTCGCCCATCGCTCTGGTGCGTAAACAGAAGCGAATGCTGCGGCGATCTCCTCCGGCTCGCCGAAGCGCATCCTGACGATCCGGGCGGCGGCCTCGCCATCATAGCCTTGGGATCGCACCTCCTCAGCGAGGTCGTCCAGGTGAGCGCGCAACTCCTTCGCCACTTCGCACCCACGCTTGTGGCCCGGAAGCTTGGCCAGCAAAATGACTCGGGAAACGATGTGGTCCAGATGCCTCATGACTTGGCCTCCGAAAGTATGGCGTTCACTACTTTCGTAAAAGAAAACCATTCTTGTTCACTGCGGCGTGCGGCTTTTCGGCCAGCGGCTGTCAAACCGTAATACTTCCGCTGCTTCCCGTTCTCTCCCGTGCGCCATTCTGAGCGGAGATAGCCCCGCTTGTGCAGTTGGTGAAGGGCTGGGTACAACGTGCCCTCTTTGAATTCAAATGCATCCTGGCTGCGGCGCACCGATTCCTGGATGATCTCGTATCCGTACATGTCGCGTTGGGATAGGAGCTTCAGGATTAAGAGCGCGATGCTGCCTTTGAGCAATTCTCGATCAAACGCCATTCCCGCCCACCTCGGACAATCAATTACATCGGCTAAAAAGGTATTATAGCCGATCTCAGAAACAAAACGTGAATTCCGCGCGTGCCTATTGGGTGCACAACGAATTTGATGCTTGGTTGACTGTCATCTCCTGTCCGGTGTATCTTACATACATCGTATAACGATGTATGAACAGAAGAGAGGGGGCCAATCATGAGAACTAAGACTGCGCTGGGCGTGGTGCTTGCTCTAATCATCGTGGAACAACTATTAGGGACGGTCGTCGACAGTCTGAACCGGACGTTAGTAGAGATGCCTGCCTGGCGTCATCTCGGGGCCCAAGCGTGGGCCACGTTCAGCCGAAGCGCCGATCTTGGAAATGGCACAATTCTCTATCCTTTGGCGGGTATCGGTGGACTGGTGTTGGTCTTGGCCGCCGCGATCGTCTTTCGCCTCGGTCCACGAAGACCTTGGTCCGTGGCCATTCCCGTTTATGGCGCTGCCCTACTGACGATCTGCGTCATTCTCACCACTACGCAAGCCGCTCCCATTATGCAGAGTTTGCGTCGAGTCGGGGACGATCCTCGCGCACTACAGCAAGCATTTGACGGTTTTTATCGATGGGATTCGATCCGAGCCGTCATTGGAATGTTCGAGGGCTTCTTGGAGATATGGGCGCTGGTGGCGCTTAGTTCCTTGGTCTTTGAGAAGAAAACTGCCCCGCAAGAATAAGGAACTGTTGCTTCATCAGTGAGATCATAAACACCACCAACTGGTTGGAGCCTCATTCACAGGGTGGAATCACACAGGTTCGAATCCTGTAGCGCCCAGCATTTTTCGTCGCATCAGGATGGTTGCGGTGCTTAGCGTTCTTCGGTCTAGTCATCCTGAATTACGTTCCTGCGATATGATTAGTCCTCTCCGGAGATTCGTACGGAGCCTGGTTTTAGCGTTCGACGGAATAGCCAGGTAACTTTGCGGAGGATTGAAATGCCATCAACAGGTGTTGCCACTGCTCCAATCCATGCAGCCGAATCATCTCCCATGCCAGGACGTGCGACGATTTTCCTGATTCGCCACGCAGAGAAGCCGAGAACAGGACCCGGGCTCTCGCCTGCAGGTAAGCAACGAGCCGAAGCCTATGTGAAGTATCTTCGGCGCCTCAAAGACCGGAAAGGCAAAACCATCCACTGGGACTACTTGTTTGCCTGTGAGGATTCGGACAATAGTGACCGACCGCTACTTACTATCACTCCGCTGGCGGAAAAGCTCGGCAAGCAAGTCAACACTGACTACAAAGATAAGGATTATGCCAAGTTAGCAGCCTATTTTCGGGAGAATGCAAAGCAGTATGCCAACAGTAACATTCTCATCTGCTGGCATCATGGCGAGATTCTGCAACTGACCCAGGCGATGGGAGCGTCGGATGAGTCGCTGCCCGCAGCTTCCAATTGGCCAGCCAAGTGGAACGGGAAAGCTTTCGGTTGGCTGTTGAAGATCTACTACAAAAAGAATGGGATGATCCATCGCAAATCGACGAAGGTCATCAATGAAGAGCTGATGCCCGACGACACGATTGATCCGGTATATGGCGAATAGAGGCTTTGTTATGCGCCACCCGCGAAGGCTAGTCTTATGTCTTTTGGCCTTGCTGCTGTCGAGCGTGTTATTCGCGAACGACACGCAAGAGTTCGATGGTAAATGGTTGACGACCGTCTCCTGCGCCAACTACAGGGATGCGCTGGGCTTTTCCTACCAGTTCGTCAGTACCGTGAAAGATGGTGTCTTCCACGGCGTTCACGGTACTGAAGGCGAGCCCGGTTCGCTCGTAATCGACGGCACGATTCCGGCAGATGGCAAGGCCTCGCTTTATGCGAAAGGTCGCACCGGATCGAAGGAGTACGTGCCAGGACAGGACACGCCTAAAGGCACGGAATACGGCTACAACATCGACGCCCACTTCGAGGCGACGACCGGCTCGGGGTCGCGCGTGGAGGGCCGACCGTGCTCACTCAAATTTGTGAAGCAGTAAACCCGCACGTCGCCGTTGGTTCGCAGCCGCCTCCGCTAGGTTGGGTCATGCCAACCGCCAATGTCGGCCGCCAGTTCGCGTGAGTCGGGCGGACCCCACGTGCCGGGTTCGTAGAGTTCAGTCGGACAGCAATCACCGAGGATCGGATCGACGATGGCCCACGCAGCTTCCACTGCGTCTTGCCGCACGAAGAGCAGCGAATCGCCTTTCATGGCGTCGGTGAGCAAGCGCTGGTACGCATCCATTTCATCGTTCGTACTGTATTTCACTGCCGAGAGCTCCACCGGCATGGGCACCATGAGCGGGCCCGGACGTTTCACCCGCGCGCCAAGACTCAACTCAATGTCAGGACCAAGACGGAAGCGGAAATAGTTTCGGCCGTCGCCGCCCATCCTGCTGAGCGGAGGCTTGCGCAGCTTAACGTAAACTTCCGTAGCCGTTACCGGCAACCGCTTGCCGGCGCGAATAAGAAAAGGCACGCCAGCCCAGCGCCAGGAATCGATTTCCAAACGAACGGCGGCAAAGGTCTCCACGTCGGAATGGGGCGAAACCCCAGCCTCTTGGCGATAGCCATCGAATTGGCCACGCACGATATTGGCCGGACTCAACGGTGGAATGGTGCGAAAGATTTTCACCTGCTCGTCGCGCACCGAGTCCACATATATGGTCGTGGGCGGCTCCATCGCCAGGAAAGCGATGACCTGCAGCATGTGGTTTTGTATGACATCGCGGATAGCGCCAGTCTCCTCGTAAAACTTGCCGCGGCCTTCCACGCCGAACTTTTCCGCCATCGTGACCTGCACGCTATGTATATAGTTGCGGTTCCAGATAGGCTCCAAGAAACTGTTGGCGAAGCGGAAGATCAGCAGGTTTTCGACGGCTTCTTTGCCCAGATAGTGATCGATGCGGAAAATGTTCTCTTCGGGGAAGGCCTCGTGGAGGATCTCGTTGAGCTTGCGAGCGGAGACGAGATCGCGCCCGAACGGCTTTTCGACGATCACTCGCGCATTGGTTGCGCAACCCGACTTTTGCAGGCCACGCACTACAACCGGGAACATGCTGGGAGGAATGGCAAGATAGTGCGCCGGGCTCTGCGCCTTGCCGAGCTTCGCGCGCAACTCGGCATAGGTCTTGTCGTCTCTATAATCGCCGTCGAGATAGTCGAGCAGCTCGCAAAGTTTGCGGAAGGCGTCTTCGTCAACGCCTCCGCCATATTTGGTGAGGCTGTCGCGCGCACGCTCGCGCAGTTGGTCGACGGTCCATCCGGACTTCGCCACGCCAATCACGGGTACGTTGAGCGTCCCTTGCTGAACCATGCCCTGCAGCGCAGGAAAGATTTTCTTATACGCCAAGTCGCCAGTGGCACCGAAGAAAACGAAGGCATCAGAAAGCGATGGCATGAGCTCCTCTCAATCGGGCAACAAAACTTTAAGATGAACCAAATACCAGAACGTTGCACTCTCCGCGTCTAAAGTTTTCCCACCTTAACAGGCCGCCGAAAATCCATTTCCCGAAGGCTCTGTGTCAGGGCACGACCTTGGTCGTGCCGATAAGTCCCCTTCCTTTGTCATCTCAAGCGGGCTTCAGCCCGCGAGGGGTCTGCTTTTACCGATTTTTCACCAGCCTGTTAGGTCGAGCAAACACACCTGTCTACAGGCAACAATATGCCGCAACAGTGTACCGCGTGCCGCGCTCAGGGATAGCAAACCCAGCTCCAGACGCGAGCTCCTGAAGCGGCAGCAGATTTTAGGCACGGATTCAGCCTTGGCGAGCTCGCCGGCTGCGGTTTGCACTCCTGTAACATGGAATCGCCGACATGAATTACTCTGGCAGGCTCGGAAATTTTAGCGAGCGAGTGCTCCAGTTCGACGAATTCCTCCAGTTGCTCGCCGCTTACACCGCTTCCCCTCTCGGACATGGGCGAGTGATACAGCTCACGCCGTCCTGTGAGCGTCCTTGGATTGAACATCAGCACCAGCTTGCGGAGGAGCTGCGGCGCTACGTTCGCGCCGGGGCTGGTTTCGATTTTCACGGCTTGCTTGATCCATCGGACCTGATTAACAAATCGCGCATCGGGGGTGCTGCGCTGGAGATTGCGGAGATTCGCGATCTATTGCTGGTGGCAGACCGCGCTGCCGAGTGGCGTGAGATCGCGTTGCATCCCGCCGCCAACATCGCGGAACACTGGGATGCGGTGCGCGAGCTTTCATCTGGCATTGCGGATTTCACGCTTTTGGTTCGCCACTTCCGCAACAAGATTCTTCCCGACGGCACACTCGACGATCGCGCTTCGCCCGAGTTGGCGCGCATTCGTCGCGAAATCGACAAGCAGAAGCGGGTCATCCAGGATTCACTCCGGGCTTACTTGCGGCGGCTGTCGGAAGGCGGCGCGGTGCAGGAGGAGCTGGTCACGATCCGCGGTGAGCGCTTCGTGATCCCGGTCAAAGTGGAACAGCGGCGCCGCGTGCAAGGTGTGGCCCACGGCGCGTCGTCCAGCGGACAAACAGTTTTCATTGAGCCGCTGGAGACGATCGAGCAGAACAACGACCTGGTCCGCCTACTGGAAGACGAGCAGGCGGAAATTCATCGCATCCTGCTCGACATGACGGCACGGCTGGGCGAGCGAGCGGACGAGCTTGCGCAAGCAGTTGAGGTGCTGGCTGAACTGGAGCTCCAATTCGCAAAGGCGCGCTTCGCCGAGCAATACGACTGTGTTGCGGTGAAGCTGCTGCCAGGCCGGGAGACTGATCCTGCTCAATCCGAGCCCAGCAGCTTCAGCGAACGCCAATCAGGTGCCAATAGTTCGCGCGCATGTGATGCGCTCATCCTGCGCAATGCACGCCATCCGCTTTTGCAACGGACGCTGAAGCTGCGCAATACCGCGGTGGTACCGCTCACAGTCGAACTCGATGGCGATCACCGCCAGCTCATCATCAGCGGGCCGAATACGGGCGGCAAAACGGTTGCGTTGAAGACCATCGGTCTTCTGGCCGTGATGGCGCAATCTGGAATTCCAGTGCCGGCAGACCGGGCTGAGCTGCCGGTTTTCGATTCCGTGTTTGCCGATATTGGCGACTATCAATCCATCGAGCAGAACCTGTCGACGTTCTCGGCGCATATAACCAATATCGATTTCATTTCGCATCACGCCACCAGCGCTTCGTTGGTGCTGCTGGACGAGCTGGGTTCGGCCACCGATCCCGAGGAAGGCGCTGCGCTGGCGGTCGCCATTGCCGATTATTTCCGGCGTGCAGCCTGCCTCAGCATCATTTCGACTCACCACACGGCGTTGAAGGTGTACGCGGCCAATACTGAAGGCGTGCTGAATGCGGCTGTCGGTTTCGAGGAAAAGACCTTGGCACCCACTTACGAGCTTCGCATCGGAGTGCCCGGAGCCTCGGCGGGAATCAATATTGCCCAGAACCTGGGACTGAATTCCGAAATTGTGGACGAAGCCCGCCAGAACATGACCTCACAGTCGCAGGACGTCTCGCGGTTTCTTGACCGCTTGCACCTGGAATTACGAGAGCTGGATGTGGAGCGTGCGGCAGTGCAGGCTCGCGAACAGGAGGTCGCGCGCGAACGCGAACATCTGAACCGGGAGGGCCGCAAGGAACAGAAAGAAAAAATCCGCGACCTGGAAAAAAAGCTGGAAAGCGTTCTGCGCGATTTCGAGTATCGGGTGCGCGAAACGGTGAACGCGGTGCAGGAGCGTGCACAAGCGCTGAAGCTATCCAAAGACGCCGAGCGGCGGATTGCCAGGATGCGTCGCGAATTTCGCGAGCAATTCGATTCCACGGTGGTGGCGCACACAACGGGAGCCGACAGCGGAGATCCGGATGCGCAGCAGCACGTGGTGAAGCAGGTGTCGCTTGGCGATACCGTGCGGCTGAAGTCGCTGGGCCGTGACGGACTCGTGCTGCGCCATTTCGACGATGACAGCTTCGAAGTTGCGGTCGGCCCCATGAAGATGAAGGTGGCGCGCGACGACATTGCCGGCGTGATCGCGCAGGCCGCCGCGAATCCTGTGGCGGCGGCGCGCTCCCGCGGCATCAATGTTTCGTTGGCCCGCGAAGACGACAGCGTGCCAACGGAGATCAACGTTATTGGCAAGACCGTTGACGAAGCCACGCAAGAGGTTGAAAAGTTCGTAGATCGCGCATTCCTGGCAGGCGCGATACGGCTTCGCGTGGTTCACGGCAGCGGGATGGGGATCCTTCGCAAAGCTCTGCGCCAGTTCTTGCGGACCCATCCGCATGTCGCAAACGTCAGTGAACCGCCGCAGAACGAGGGTGGCGGCGGGGCAACCGTGGTGGAGTTGAGGACGTAAAGCCGCCGCTCTTCGCTCTTGGCTATTCGCTTTTCGTCAGAGATCGTTGGAAGTGGACTCCAGGCGCATCATGCAGTGAGGTACGCTCGCAAATCACCGGATCGGTATTCAAATGAAATAAATAATTGAGCCAAGCGAGACCCAAAGCGAAGAGCGAAGGTGAGAAGCGAATAGCGACTCGCGCCTGCTTGCGCTGCACTTCTTCCGACTCTAGACTTGAGATCAGCAATGAACAGCATTTCCCAGACGCTTCGCGGGTATTTCTGGTGGACGTATCCGCGCGGCAGCGTCCACTACGACGTGATGGTCACCCTGATCCTGGCGTTCATCTTTCTCACTCCTTTGCGGATCAATTTCCGGGACAAACCGGTGGTGCGCTCGCCGCATCAGACTGAGGTCATTGTGCAGCAGGAGGGTGATGGATTTGTATATAAGGTGGACGCCTCAGCGGTGAAGCCGGGCAGTGATGCCGAATTCCGCGAGTCGCTGCTGCGAATCATTGAACCCATTTCCGGCTACGTCACCATTGACCGTTATGAATCGGTGCAGGACGGCGCGCACAACGTGGTGGCCTACAAAGTCTGGGTACATCGCTGACCAGAAGGGGGTTCAGCTCTTCTGCCGGTGACTGCTCTACCGTTTCAATCCTGAAGAACATGAAGAAATCAATTCTGGCGATCGCAGTTTGGGTTCTTTTTTGCGCTGTGGCGGCGGGGCAGACGCAGAACCTTGAATCCGTTTTGAACTCCATGGACAAGGCCGCGGCGAACTTTCACACCGCGCAATGTGACTTCGTTTGGGACCAGTACGAGAAAGTAGTTGACGACCACGACATTCAGAAAGGCACGACGTACTTCCGCCGCCAGGGAGATGAGGTGGAAATGGCTGCCGACATTACCTCTCCGGTGAAGAAGTACGTGCTCTTCCAGAATGGCGTCGTCACCTTCTACCAACCGACAATCGATCAGGCCACGGTATACAACGCCGGCAAGAATAAGGCCGAGGTTGAGAGCTACCTTGTGCTGGGATTCGGTGGCGGCGGCCATGCTCTGCAGCAGTCGTATGACATACAGTTTGGCGGGACGGAGCAGGTGCAGGGAGTGAACGCCGCCAAGCTGGTGCTGACACCCAAATCCCCGAGGGTACGCAACATGTTTCAGACGATCACGCTGTGGATCGATCCCGCGCGAGGCATCAGCGTGCAACAGAAGCTGGATGAACCCTCAGGCGATTACCGCCTCACCAAGTACAGCAACATCGAAATCAATCACAAAATCCCCAGTGACGTATTCAAGCTGAAAACCAATGGGCATACCAAAGTCGTGAAACCGAACGGATAAGCGGTCTAGCTTTTAGCCGTTGGCCTACATTCGCGTTTTCGGCAGATGAACGGAGATGCGTCTGAACTCTCATGCAACTGGCCCAAGGTTGAAACGGGGGAACCTAACGCGACGTAAACAAGGGGTAGAGGGGCCTGCACGCGCGGTACATAGCAGATGGGATGCGCCAACACCCACGACGCGCCGCCGTTGCCGCAGACACCTATAGATCTACGGGACGGGAAACGCTACGGCATTTCATAGTGCCTGTAGACGGGTGGAGTACGCCTTCAGGCGTACATGAAAAAGGAAAGTGCGAACAGAGCCAGCTTTAGCCGCTGGGGTAATGCGTTTGCGGCCTTTACCTCAGCGGCTGAAGCCGATTTCTGAGTGGTGCGCTTTTATGCACGCCTGAACAGGTCGCTGCAAAAGTCTATTTGAGGGTCATCTCGAGGAAAAAAGAGCTTGCAAGTGATTGAATCTTCGTTCCTCAAAATGGCCGTAATTACTACCTTGGTTCTTTTTTCAGCGGCCTCTGACGGCGTGCTCCACCCAACGGCGTCTATAGCAACTATGAAAATGCTTTAAGGATTGTATTCTGTTGCACATGGCGCGTTAACTACATTGATCTTCGATTTTGTGTGTCTCGGCGGGGCTTTTAGGGCGGGTGGGAACCCGCCCTAAACCATGTAGAAACGGTGTCATCCTCGGGGCCGCTCGATCCCCAGGTGTTCAGAGCCTGGGAAGCATCAGTGCTTATTGTTAGCGGAGAGCTTGCTGTCGGTGGAGAAGAAATCCGCCATCGGCAACCCATTGGTAGCCCAGCCCAGATTGGACGTGGGCAGACCGAGTCCCTGTGCCATCAGGCGCAGGATATCCGCTGCGTCATAACTGTTGTTGTAATTCCGGGTGTCGCCGCCGGGCGACTGATATCCCCTCTTGCTGAACGGGCTAACCACGACCAGTTCGACCTGCCCGCCGCAACCCAGTCCCTCGGTCGTGGTCTCGCAATCCGGGGATCCGTCGTCGTTGTCCTCGTCAAAGACGATGATTAGCAAACCCGTGCCTCCGGGCCTGAAGTAGGTGCCCAGAACCAAAGGTTCGATTTCGCGTTGCAGCCAGGTGTCGAAGGTTGTGATGGAGCAGTCGTGCGCGTCATCGCACCCGTTTGGCACGAGCCACGAGAGCGTGGGCAGCCGGTGCAAGAGCACATCCTGGGCGAACGAACTCATGCACACAAAGTTGCTTCTCTCCTGGTTGATGGTCGTCATGTATTCCAGCGGATCGTGACGGACGTAGTAAGCTCCCACATTCAGTCCGCCGCAAAAGTTGGGGGTGCCAGGGAGGTTCTCCACATAGTCCTTCCAGGTCCCGCCCGCGTTCTGCACCTCAAGGGCAATGTTATTCAGCGAGACCGGAAAGCTTTGCGGGGTCTGGCTGTCGTCGTCGGTGAGAATATTCCCGGTGGTTAAGTTGAAGTAGTTACCGATCGAAGGATGCGTGTCCGAGTAGTAGTTCACTCCGACGCCATACGAGTTGGCGAGGGAAGTCAGATAGGGCATGTTCCCAGAGTTGTAGGTCGTACTGAAATCCTTGTTCTCGCCCACCACAATCACTACGTTTCCGAATGACGGCAGACCTTGGCCTAACGCCGAGGGAACGAGCACGGACGCAGCCAGCGACACTGCCAGGTATAGCCCAACCTTCTTACTCAGACCTTTCATTCCGACTCTCCTTAATTGGGTTCAAAAACAGGGGCGATTATACAACGTAGAGAGACTCTGAACAGGGGCTTTCGGTGGTAGAGCTGGACTTCACCGGGGCCCGCGGATCGCGCCGCATTCGCACGATCTGGGGTGGTCAGGCCAGCGTCAAAGCCGTTGATATTAATTAGGGATTTTTAGAGGGTGTGTGAGAACTCAATTTTTGCCCAACATCTTGGGCGGCATCAAGTTCATAAACACAATACGTTGCGGAAATTTCTAGTTTTCACACACCTGCTTTAGCCCCGGAAAACGAGACGTCGGCTTTTCAGACTCTCCTTAGCTCCCTGTCCGGCACGGGCACCCCGGGTCTCGTGCTGTTCGCGGCCCGGGTTGTTATGGACTGGCTCCAAAGCACTGCGTGGACGTGTCTCCGGCCGTGACGCTGAAGGGGCAGCCCAAGCCTCCCGTCGAAAGAACCTGC
Source organism: uncultured Acidobacteriaceae bacterium (assembly GCA_963821995.1). GTDB lineage: Bacteria > Acidobacteriota > Terriglobia > Terriglobales > Acidobacteriaceae > Bog-257. Next base: position 10,922 of record CAWGFZ010000006.1, read on the forward strand.
CCGACCCAATTCTGTGGAGAGATGTAATCTAGCAAAACCCGAGGCCGTGGGCACATAGCCCCCAAAATCTGAGACGGCGTACAAGGTGGGTCGAAAACTGTTTAGAATGCCAGGCGCTGAGTTAAGCGCGATCTCTAAGAGCTAAAGCATTTTCGGATTTGGTGTGTCCTGGTAGAGCGGCGCTTCGGCGCCGCGTCAGCCGCGCCACTATATTCTTGGGTTTTGGATTCCGCTGCAAGTGCAGCGGAATCCAAAACGTATCTCAGGCGATGCAACCGAACGCGAGCCTGAAGGCTCGCTCTACCAGGTCACAGCAAAAGCTGAATCTAACAGCTATTTTTTCTGCTCCGGCTGCTTCGAATTATCCAAGTGCTGCGGATTTTGTGGATTTTGTTGCTGCGAAGTGTCCTTCATTTGTCCTGAATTCTTGATAAAGCTGACGGTCTTCCAGATGTCGTCATCGCTCAGGACGCCGTCCCAACCGGGCATGGCGGTATAGCGGACTCCATACTTGATGACGTAGAAGAGATTGCCATCGGGATCGTCAGGAATGTGGGTCATAAGCTGCGGCACAGACGGATAAAATTTTGTGCTCATCGGCGAGACCGGCTGTTTCAAGCTGCCATGACAAAAGGCACATTGCTTGTCATACGTCATAGAGCCGTCCATGATGTTGTCCATCGTGGCCTGGAACGGATTCGCCTGCTTGGGAGCGTGATCGTCCACCCATTCGTCCAGCGAGCGGTTGGCCGTGCGCCGTTCGAACGGACTTGGCGTATTACCGACCGCACGCGTGTCGAAGTGGCCAGTGGTCAGGTAAAAGTAAGCCCCGCCGAAAATGACAAGAACTGTGACGATGATTCCCACGATAAATCCGCGCATGTCTCTCCTAATTTACGCCGCCAATAACGCCGCGAATTCATCATCCTACTACGAGCGGTGCCGCCATTCGCTGCTTCGGCTCCGTTGCAAGCGTCGATGTCGTACGCTTACTAGATGCAACTGCCGAAACTTTACGCGATTATCGATGTCTCCTGTTTCGCCCAGCCGCTCCGCACGACTGCGGCCATCGTGGAATTCGCTCTCGACCTCGCCAGCGGCGGCGCAACCCTCATCCAGTATCGTAACAAGGTCGGGACCACGCGCGAGATGCTGAGCGATGCCCGCGAAATGCGCCGCCGGTTGAGTGACAGCCTCACGCTGATCATGAACGATCGCGCCGACATCTGTATAGCCGCCGCGTTCCAGGGCGTGCACGTCGGCCAGGAGGATCTTTCTCCTGAAGGAGCGCGTATCGTGATCGGCTCACAGCGGATTCTGGGAGTGTCCACGCACAATCTCGAGCAATTGCGGGAGGCTGATGCCGGACCTGCCGATTACATCGCCTACGGGCCGGTCTTCGCAACCAGGTCAAAGCTGAACCCCGATCCCGCAGTGGGGCTGGAAGGAATCCGTGCGGCACGTGCAGCCGCCAGGAAGCCGCTGGTGGCGATTGGAGGCATCACCCGGGCGAACGCGGTCTCGGTCATCGATGCCGGTGCCGACTCGGTTGCCGTTATTGCCGATCTGCTCACCTCGCCCGCTAAAGTTACTGAAGAATTCCTGCGCCTGTTGGTGTAAATTCGTGCGAGCAAGGGTAGTGCGTGCCTTCAGGCCCGCGTTGAAGGATTCTGAATTCCTAAGGGCTTTCAGCCCTGGTATGTACAGGGTTTGTACTGCCGGCTAAAGCCGGCTTCGGAATGCGGAAGACATCGCGTTTACGCGGCGCTGAAGCGCCGCACTACCCAGCCCAAGCTGCGTTATTCGACAGAAGTTTGCACCATAAACAGAGGCTCCTTGGCCAACGAGAGCAAGACCATCTCCGTCCCTTCGGTTGACGCCGGATTCGTAAAAGCTCTGGGCCCGATCAGCGCCACGACCATTGTCATGGGCTCGATGATCGGCTCCGGGATCTTTATCGTCTCCGCCGACATCGCGCGGCTTGTCGAATCTCCCGCGCTGCTGATTGGCGCGTGGCTGCTCACCGGATTTCTCACGATCACCGGCGCGCTGGCGTACGGAGAGCTTGCGGCGATGATGCCGCACGCGGGTGGTCAGTACGTTTATCTGCGCGAGTCGCTCGGGCCGCTCTGGGGATTCCTTTACGGATGGACGCTATTCCTCGTGATTCAGGCCGGGACCATTGCCGCGGTGGGAGTCGCGTTCGGCAAGTTTCTGGGCGTGCTGTTGCCATCGGTTTCGTCCACGCATTGGCTGCTTCATATCGCGCATGTGCCGCCGATCCCCATCGGTCCGATGGTCCTGGGCAACATGGATGTGGGTTTGAACACGCAGAACCTGGCCGCGATTGTGATCGTGATCTTCCTCTCGATGGTAAACATTTTCGGCGTTCGCACCGGCGCGGCCGTGCAGAACATCTTTACCTTCGCCAAAACCGCGGCGCTGCTGGGACTGGTGCTCCTCGGGCTGTTCCTGGGGCGCAACGCGCAGGCGCTCGCCGCGAACTTCGGTGCCAACTTCTGGCGCAATGCCGGATGGAATGCGCTGCATCCGGTGCAGGTCGGAGTCGGTGGCCCAATCGCCTTGGTCGGCATGTTGACGATTCTTGCTGTCGCGCAGGTGGGTTCGCTGTTCTCCTCGGACGCGTGGAACAACATTACCTTCACCGCCGCCGAAGTCCAGAATCCGCGGCGCAATTTGCCGCTGGCGCTGGCGCTCGGCACCGGCGCGGTCACGCTGCTCTACGTGCTGGCCAATGTGGTCTATCTCACCGTGCTGCCGTTGCAGGGCGATGCTCATGGCGCGTCGATTCTGGCGCGCGGCATTCAGCACGCCTCCGAGGAACGCGTTGCCACTGCCGTCATGCAGCAGATGTTCGGCCCGAGTGGCGCGGTGATTATGGCGGTGGCGATACTGATTTCAACCTTCGGCTGCAACAACGGATTGATTCTGGCGGGCGCGCGGGTTTACTACGCCATGGCGAAAGATGGACTGTTCTTTCGCGCCGCGGGCAGGCTTCATCCCAAGTACCACACTCCGGCGCACTCGCTCGCGATGCAATGCGTCTGGACATGTATTCTGTGCATTTCCGGAAGCTACGGTCAGCTGCTGGACTACATCATTTTTGCCGTGCTGGTGTTTTACATCTTGACCATCGCCGGCCTGTTTGTTCTGCGAGTCAAGCGGCCGGACGAGCCGCGGCCGTATCGCGCTATCGGATATCCCGGTACTGCCTGCGATGTATATTTTGATCGCAATCTTTATTGATGTAGTCTTGTTGCGTTATAAGCCGCAATACACGTGGCCGGGCCTGATCATCGTTCTGCTCGGGATCCCGGTGTATTTCCTGTGGTCGAGGCACAACCCGCAAGTGCGTGACGCAAGCCTAGTTGTTAAGAAGAGGCGAAACCGAAATGTCCAATCTGCTGAAATGCAAACCCCTCGACATGCTGATGCAAGAAGCAGCGGAGACGGGGGAACATAGCTCTGAAACGGGCGCTGGGCCCCATCAACCTTATCACTCTCGGCATCGGCGCCATCATTGGCGCGGGAATTTTCGTGCTCACCGGATCGGCCGCGGCGCAAGTACGCCGGACCGGCGATCGTGCTGTCGTTCATCCTGTCGGGCGTAGCCTGCGTCTTCGCCGGACTTTGCTATGCCGAATTCGCCTCGCTGATTCCGATCGCCGGCTCGGCTTACACCTACGGCTACGCGACGCTGGGCGAGATCTTCGCCTGGATCATCGGCTGGGACCTCATCCTGGAGTACGCCTTCGGCGCGGCGACCGTCGCCTCCGGCTGGAGCGGCTACGTCCTCAGTTTTCTGGAGGATTTCGGCATCCGAATTCCGCCTCGTCTGACGCTTGCGCCCAGCGAAAAGCTTGTCTTCTATGGCGGTCACTGGGAGCATTTCGAGCGCATGAAGGCCACGCTGCAGACGCAACATATCGATCCCAATACGCTGCCGCAGCAAACCGGGCTGTTCAACCTGGTGGCCTTTCTGGCAATCGTCGGCGTCACCATCATTCTGGTGATCGGCATCAAGGAGTCGGCAAACTTCAACTCGACGATCGTGATCGTAAAGGTTGCCATCGTGCTGATGTTCATCGTGATTGCCGGCATGTTCGCTTTCAAGCATCCCGCGCTCGTCGCCGCCAATTGGCATCCCTTCATTCCGCCCAATGTTACCGGGAAGTTCGGGCAATACGGTTGGTCGGGGATTGCTCGCGGAGCCAGCGTCATCTTTTTCGCCTATATCGGATTCGACGCTGTCTCCACCGCAGCGCAAGAGGCGCGCAATCCGCAGAAGGACATGCCCTTCGGCATCCTCGGTTCTCTCGTCCTCTGCACGGTCTTATACATCCTGGTTTCCGGCCTGCTGACGGGAATCGTTCCCTACGCCGATTTGAATGTCTCCGACCCGGTCGCGCTCGGTATCGATGCGACGGGAGTCACGTGGGCTAAATTCCTGGTGAAGCTCGGCGCCATCTTTGGCCTGGCGACGGTGATGCTGGTGATGTTGCTGGGACAGTCACGCGTCTTCTACTCCATGTCGCGCGATCGTTTGCTGCCCGAGTGGGCAGGCGCAGTGCATCCCCGCTTCCGCACGCCGTGGATTTCCTCCATCATTGTCGGATCTTTCGTGGCAGTATTTGCGGCCCTCGTTCCCATCGAAATTCTGGGCGAACTGGTGAGCATCGGCACGCTGTTGGCCTTTGTAATCGTGTGCGCCGGAGTTTGGGTGCTTAGAAAGCGCAGGCCGGACCTGCCGCGTCCCTTCAAAACGCCGTGGGTACCAGTCGTGCCGATCCTCGGCATGATCGTTTCCTTCGGCTTGATGGCCAGCCTGCCGCTCGACACCTGGATCCGCCTGATCGTGTGGCTGATCATCGGCATGGTCATCTACTTCACCTACGGACGCCATCACAGCAAGGTGCAGAATATGGCGGAGGAGGAGGTGAAGGCGGTTAGCAACTAGCAATTAGCGACTAGTTAATTGGGATTCCCTATGCGCCGAGCTGGGAATCCTATCTCCGGCAGATCGCGGGAATCGCTGAATCCGACTGGAAATCTAAGTGCTTAAAACCCATTATTCCAGAATCTTCCTAAGCGGTGGGCTTCGCCGCCGCTTCGTCAGGCAGGGCAGATATCGAGGGTGCTGCAGAAGCCAAACTCAAAACACGCGCGTATCCCGTTACCGTGAGGGCGTCTGGAAGATGATGTCCCCAAGCGTTCGATTACGTATTGAAAAGACTTTGCCCTGCCCACCTAGGTAGATAACACCATACTGCTTTGAGTAGAGCAGACGAATAGGGTCCGATGTGTCGCCTTGGATATTGTACGCTGCACCGCTAACCACGAAGACAGACCAATCGCCGGAGGGCATCAGCGGATCCATCGTCATCGTCAGTTGATTTGGGTTCGTGACCCCCGTAGCATTGATCTGTCCAAGTATCGTCTTCCCGAATACAGATTGTGCAGAATGGTGCGTGGCATCGATAATTGTGCGCCCACGGTCAGTATTAACACCAATACTTTTTGCAATGAATGGAGGAATAGAGTCGGTTGGTAGAACGAACCGGGAACCCGGCCCAGAAGCCACGATCTGATCGATCACTTTCTCATCGTCGATTATCTGACGTGCCAGAAGCGCGCGTGCCCCATCGGGGTATTTCTGTAGGAATGCCTGCACTTTCGCGAGAGAAAAGGGATCGACAGCGGCATCCCACTCCCCCTCCTCACGCTTTGCTGTGGCAGCGTTCAGCTTCGCCTGGGCGGCGTTCCGTACCCCGCGATCGCTGTCCCCCGCGGCAATCTTCGATAACAACGGCTCATCCGTCAGGTTCGTTACGATAGCCCTGCGCACGCTGGCGTCGCTGTCCTGTGTAGCAATCCTTGCCAACAGCGACTGATCCGTCAGGTTCGCCACAGCAGCCCTTCGGACGCCTGCGTCGCTATCCCCCGTAGCGAGCTTCGCCAGCAAAGATTGATCTGTCAACTGCCTTGCAGCGGTGCTGCGCACCTCCGAGTCCGTCGCCTCCGTCAGGATCTTCGCAAGCGACGACTGATCGTACAGGTTCGTGACAGCCTGTCGGCGAACACTGGCATCCTTGTCCCGCAACGCGATCTTCACTAGTTCATTGCAGGCGCTCTGCCTGTGAAAGGAATTGCACTGGCTCGCCAGGGCAATTATATTCGGCTTTCCCCAGGCTGGCGCCGCGGTAAGGGCCAGCGCCACCACAAGTGAGGCTGCTTTAGTGGCAAACATCGAATGTTCTCCCGTGGGATCGCTTGATGTTAGGGTAATTATCCGTTGACGGTCAAGGGATGCTTACCGCTGTTAATCGACATTGGCGCTTCGCCAGTTCGCCGTTTGCCCGCGTCCCTTCGGCGAATCGGCCGTGCAAGCACTCAGCGGCGCTGCGAGGCCAAATGCTGGTCGCTAAGCGCTAGTTGCTAATTGCAAATTGCTGTCTCCCCGCGCCACAATAACCGCGTGAAGCCGCTCTTCAATTTAAAGATCATCTTCCTCGCTCTTATCGTGCTGGTCCTGATCGGCATGGCCGGCTTTCACTTCATCGAGGGTTGGTCCTGGTTCGACGGTTTTTACATGGTGCTGACTACGATCAGCACCATCGGTTACGGCGAGGTCCATCCTCTGTCGTTCACCGGGCGCATCTTCAACAGCTTCATCATCATTGCCGGCGTCGGGCTGGTGCTGCTCTTCTTCGGAGGCGCGACCAAGGCTTTGCTAGAATTCGAGCTGCAATCGGTATTCGGCAGGAGACGCATGGACCGCGAGATCAGCCGATTGTCGGACCACTACATTCTTTGCGGCGCGGGGCGCGTCGGCCGCAGCGCGGCGCGGGAACTGGCACGCAAGCCGCTTCCCTTCGTCATCGTCGACAACGATGCGGCCAAGCTGGCGCGCTACTCCGATGAAGGCTGGCTTACCTTGGTCGGCGATGCGACCCAGTCGCCGGTGCTGCGCCAGGCGCAGATCGAGCGGGCGCGCGGCCTGGTCGCCTCCACCACCACCGATGCGACGAACATTTACATCATCCTCACCGCGCGCAGCCTGAATCCTAAGCTGCAGATCATCGCCCGCGCCAGCGAGGAAGAAGCCGAGCAGCATCTGCTGAAGGCCGGTGCCAATCACGTCGTCTCGCCTTACAACTTCGCCGGATACCGCATCGCGCAAACCTTCATGCGGCCGCACGTCGTCGATTTTTTCGATACCGCGATGAACCAGCAGAAGCCGCTGGAGATCGAAGAGGTGCAGGTGCAAGCCGGCTCGCGTGTAGCCGGGCAAACGCTGGAAGGCTCGCGCATTCGCCAGGAGATGGGCGTCATCGTGCTCGCCATCAAGGGCGAAGGGTCGCACATGCGCTTTAATCCCGCGCCCGACGAAGTGATCCACGAGGGCGACCACCTCATCGCCATGGGCGAGCCCGACGGCCTGCGGCGGCTGGAGCATTCGGCAGCGGAGCGCGCATGAAGATCACTACCGCCGAAGAGATGCGTGCCATCGATCGTGCTACCACCGAGCGCTTCGGGGTCCATTCGCTCGCACTGATGGAAAATGCCGGCAGCGCGATCGCACGATTTATCCAGCAGCGTTATCCGGAGGCCAATCGCATTACCGTGGTCTGCGGCAAAGGCAACAACGGCGGCGACGGCTTTGTGGTTGCGCGCAAGCTGCATCGCGCCGGACGTGTTGTCGAAGTGCTGTTGCTCGCATCGCGCACCGAGTTGAAGGGCGACGCACTCTCCATGTTCGAGCGGCTGCCGCTGCATCCCGTCGAGGTTGCCAGCGTTCAGGAGCTCGAAGCCGAGTCGTCGCGCAGCCTGGCCAATTGCGACCTCATCGTCGATGCGATCCTGGGCACCGGCTTTCGTCCGCCGGTGACGGGGCTCTACGCCGATGCTATTGCGGCCATGAACGCCAGCGACAAGCCCATCGTCGCCGTCGATATTCCCTCCGGTGCGGACTCGGACAAAACCACGCCTCAGTCTGGTGAAGGGATCGCCAGGGCTGATGCTATCGTCACCTTCACCGCGCCGCGACCCGCGCACGTTTTTGGCAATCTCACGCGCGGCCCCATCATAGTCGCGCCCATCGGCTCGCCGCCCGAGGCGATCGTCTCCAGTCTCAACCTCGAGGTAACCACGCCGCGCGATTTCGCCTCGCTGCTCGCGCCCCGACCTCGCGACAGCAACAAAGGAATATACGGACATGCACTGATCGTTGGAGGCTCGTTTGGCAAGTCCGGTGCGGCAGCTATGGCTGGCATGGCTGCCCTGCGCGCGGGGGCGGGACTGAGCACGGTTGCAACTCCCGCGCGCGTGCTCACGAGCGTCGCCTCGTTTGCCGCCGAGCTCATGACCGAGCCTCTGGCGGAAACGGCAGCAGGATCGATCGCGTTGGCTGCCGCCGAGAGCGGACGTTTCCTCGATCTCGCCAGGCCGATGACGGTCGTCGCCATCGGCCCCGGCATTGGCCGCAATCCCGAGACCGTCGAGTTTGTGCACGAAGCCGTGCATCAGACGACGGTGCCGCTGGTGCTCGATGCCGATGGGCTGAACGCCTTCCAGGGCCAAACCAATCTGCTCGATGGCCGGCGACGTCCCCTGGTGCTCACGCCGCATCCCGGCGAAATGTCGCGCCTGACCGGTTTGACGATTAAGGCCATCCAAGCCGACCGCCTCAACGTCGCGCGCAGTTTCGCTCGCGAGCATCACCTGGTACTGGTGCTCAAAGGCGATCGCACCATCATCGCTCTGCCGGATGGAAGCGCGTGGGTCAATCCCACCGGCAATCCTGGAATGGCAACCGGAGGCACCGGCGACATACTCACCGGTATGACTGCCGGCGTTATCGCGCAGATGCCGCACGACTACGCCCGCGCCGTGATTGCTGCCGTGTATCTGCACGGACTCGCTGGCGACGTAGCTTGTGAGCGAATGGGCGAACACTCCCTCACCGCAACCGACTTGCTGGCGACCTTGCCGGAGGCGTATCGGAGAGCTTGTCGCCTGGCAACCGACGACACAGCCTCTATTGGGGACACTGCCTGACCGCGAACAATTCATACTGAAAAGGGAAACATCATCTCCGGCGACATCGTGCTTGATGCGCAGAACAATCTCTATTCAACCGCCTCCGCCTGCGGCGAGTACCAGCACGGCGTAGTCTGGGAGATCGCACAATGATGCTCCGAAAAATCCGGCAAGATCGAACTGCGAAGCTCGCGCCTATCCTGTTGTTTGCGATGACGGTCATTATTACGCATTCGGCGCGGGGACAAACCTACACCGAGTTGCACAACTTCACTCGCGGGCAGGATGGAAGTAATCCCGTGACCGGGTTCACGATGGACCAGGCTGGAAACCTATATGGCACGACAGATGCGGGCGGATACACGGGAGGCTCGTGCGCCGGCCAGGGTGGATGCGGCGGCGTCTTCCGCATGGCGCAAAAGAATGGCGCCTGGGTCTTCACTCCCCTATACGATTTCCAAGGGGCTCCCGACGGCTCCGGGCCGCAGGCTGCGGTGACAATTGGACCAGACGGAGCTATCTACGGAACGACACTGTACGGTGGTGGAAACGGATGCACTCTGGGGGCCGGTTGCGGCACCATCTTCAAACTCACGCCGTCAGCCTCGGTCTGCCACGCTGCGCTGTGCAGTTGGACAGAAACCGTGATTTACAACTTCGCGCAGGCTCCGGATGGTATCGGTTCTCCTTGGGGAGGCGTGACCTTCGATGCAGCGGGCAATCTCTATGGCATGGCCTTCGCCGGAGGCACGGGCAACTGTGCGGGTCGTGGCTGCGGAGTCATCTACAAGCTGACGCCATCCGGCGGCAACTGGACATTCAGCGTGATCTACAACTTCACGGGCGGCAATGATGGCGAGGCGCCCATCTCCACTTTGCTCGCGGACCGTGCGGGAAATTTTTACGGAACGGCCGCTTACGGCGGAGCTTACGGAGCGGGTACGGTTTTTGAACTGATTCGCTCCGGCGCAGGATGGAGCTTCAATACCCTTTACTTTTTTGAAGACCACCTTGACGGCGGCCTTCCCATGTCTGGAGTGGTCATGGACGGCTCCGGAAATCTCTATGGCGACAATACCAACGGAGGCGAGTATCACGGCGGGGCCGTCTATGAGCTTAGTCCTTCCGGGGGCGCCTGGATTTTCTCCGTGATCGGCACTCCTAATGGGGGTCTGCAATCGCCTATGACGCTCGACTCTGCAGGCAATCTCTATGGCACCACCCAAGAGGGTGGCGTATATCAATCGGGATTGATTTTTGAGTTGACGCTTTCGGGCGGCACCTGGATGGAAAACGACCTGTACAGTTTTAATCGCACCGACGGCGCCGTGCCCATCTGCAATGTGACCCTCGATGCCAGCGGCAACCTCTACGGAACTGCGTGGATTGGTGGAGCTCATGACGACGGCGTGGTCTGGGAGTTCACGCCATAGCCCAGGCGCCGCGGCGCTTTGGTCCGGCGCGACCGCACATCGTCCGTGATTTTCATCACAAACGAGAGCTTCTTCTCCCCTGCAATTTTCGCGGCTTCGCGCTATTCTCCCGGTGCTAGAATTTACTGTTATGCCATTCCCAACTGATCGTCCCCGCCGCCTGCGTCGCACCGAAGCGATGCGCTCGTTTGTTCGCGAAACCCGCCTGAGCCCGGAAGGATTTGTCTATCCGCTGTTCATCTGTCCCGGCGAAGGTATCCGCAAGGAAGTTCGCTCGATGCCGGGCGTGTACAACTTGTCCATCGACGAGGCCGTAAGGGAATGCGCCGAGGTGAAATCGCTCGGCATTCCCAGCGTCATCCTGTTCGGGTTGCCGGAGTCGAAGGACGAAGTTGCCACCGGAGCATGGGCCGAGGATGGCATCGTGCAGAAGGCGACGCGCGCCATCAAGCGCGAAGTGCCCGGCCTGCTGCTGATGGGCGACGTCTGCCTGTGCGAGTACATGTCGCATGGACATTGCGGGCTGGTCGATACCTCAGACCCGAACGCCAAAGCACGCGGCGAGGCGCTGCAGTTCGTGCGTGAACTGGAGTCCAAGGGAAAAGTTATAATCACCGGTGGTTCACACTCAGTGGGCGCTGCCATCGCTGCCGCTGCGGGCGTCGCTGCTACCGCTGCTGAGGATTACGAAATCCTGAATGACGCTACGCTGGAGCTGCTGGCGAGGACTGCGGTCTCGCAAGCCCAGGCCGGGATGGACATCATCGCCCCCTCCGACATGATGGATGGGCGCGTGGCTGCGATCCGCACCGCGCTCGACGAAAACGGCTTCCAGAACATACCCATTCTTTCCTATGCGGCAAAGTTTGCCAGTGGATTCTATGGCCCGTTCCGCGAAGCTGCCGATTCCGCGCCGCATTTCGGCGATCGCCGCTCCTATCAGATGGATCCTGCCAACCTGCGCGAGGCCATGCGCGAGATCGAACTCGATCTCGATGAAGGCGCGGACATGATCATGGTGAAGCCGGCAATGCCCTACCTTGACGTGCTTCACGAAGCGCGCCTGCGCTTCGATGTTCCGATGGCCGCCTATCAGGTCAGCGGCGAGTACGCCATGATCAAGGCCGCTGCGCTCAACAACTGGATCGACTACGAGCGAGTGATGATGGAGTCGCTCTTATGCATCCAGCGCGCCGGGGCATCGATCACACTGACGTACTTCGCAAAGGAAGCGGCGCGTCTGCTGGGGTAGCTCGCAACGTTTACTAGACTGCTTTTATCACTGCACCCAGGCTATTTTTGTGAGATGTTGAAGCTGATACAGGGCAGATGCCTATGGCCAGCCCATCTCGCGCATACGATTTCGACTTCATCGTCATCGGCTCCGGATTTGGCGGCAGCGTGAGCGCTCACCGGCTCACCGAAAAAGGCTACAAAGTCGGCGTGATGGAAATGGGCCGGCGCTGGACGCCGGAGAACCTTCCACGCACCAACTGGTCACTGCACCGCTGGTTCTGGCGCCCAAGCCTGGCACTGCGCGGCTTCTTCGGCATGCGCTTCTTTCGTCATGTGACGATCCTGCACGGCTGCGCCGTCGGAGGCGGATCGATCACCTATGCCTGCACGTTGCTGCGGCCGCCGGATAAAGTCTGGGACAGCGGATCGTGGGCAGGTCTGGCCGATTGGAAAGCCGAGATGCCCAGGCATTACGACACCGCGTCGCGCATGCTTGGCGTCATCGAAAACAGAATCCTCGGGCCGGCCGACCACCTGCTCAAACGCGTTGCCATTGCGGCCGGAGTCGGCGATAGCTTCTACCCCACGCATGTCGCCATCTTTCAAGCGCCGGAAGGCGAAGCCGGCGGCACCACGGTTCCTGATCCCTTCTTCGGCGGCGAGGGCCCCGAGCGCACCACCTGCATGGGCTGCGGCGGCTGCATGATCGGTTGTCGTCATGGCGCGAAAAACACGCTCGACATGAACTATCTGTACCTCGCGGAGAAGCATGGCGCGCGTGTATTTGCGGAAACCAAAGTGGTGGATGTTCGTCCGCTGGACGGCGCCGCGGATGGCGGGAACGGGTACGAAGTTCACACCATCGACTCGACCGCGTATTTCCGCCGCAATCCGCGCCGATTTACCTGCCGCGGGATCGTATTCTCCGCCTCATCACTGGGTACCATGGAACTGCTGTTTCGCCTGAAAGACAAAGGCTCGTTGCCCGCGATCAGCGATCAGCTCGGCAATTTCGTGCGCACCAACTCGGAGTCGCTCATCGGCGTGCGCGTGCCACGATCCAGGCAGGACCTGTCGAAGGGCGTGGCCATCGGCTCCGGCGTTTACATCGACGAGCACACGCACATCGAGGCGGTGCGCTATCCCGAAGGCTCCGATGTGATGAGTGGACTGGCCACGATCCTGACCGGCGGCCGTCCGGGGTCGGGACGCATTCTGCTTTGGCTAAAGAACCTTGTGACCTCGCTGCTGTTTCATCCTTTCAGAACTGTGCGCTTGCTGGTGCCGTTTCGCTGGGCGCGGGAATGCGTAATTCTGCTATGCATGCAGGCGCTGGAGGGACACATCGACATGCGCTGGCGGCGGCACATTTACTGGCCATTCCGGAAATTTCTGGTGAGCCGCGGCCACAAAGTACCTACGTTCATTCCTGCGGCCAACGAGTTTGCACAGAAGTTCGCTCAGATGGCGGGTGGAACCGCGATGAGCATGTTGCCGGAGATTCTGTTTAATGTTCCGGGCACTGCTCATTGTCTCGGAGGCGCAGTGATTGCCGATTCTCCGGAACACGGCGTTGTGGATCACCGCAACCGCGTCTTCGGCTACAAAAACATGTACGTGTGCGACGGCTCAGTTGTCGCCGCGAACCTTGGCGTGAATCCGAGCCTGACAATCACCGCGCTGACGGAACGCGCGATGAGCTTTATCCCGCCACTGCCGGAGACGGCCTGGGATGATAGCGCGGAGGTCGTACAATCGATCTGAAATGAAATCCGTCGTTGTTACTCGTGCCGGTGGGCCGGAAGTTCTGGAGGTCCGCGATGTTCCCGAGCCGCAGCCCGGCGCGGGCGAGGTCATCGTCCGCGTCGAAGCGGTGGGCATCAACTTCGCCGACACGCTCGCCACCCGCGGCGTCTACAGCGGCACGCCGCCTCCGCCGTTTATCACCGGTCGCGAGTTTGCCGGAGTAGTCGACGGCACGGGCGATCGCGTCATGGGTTACGTCCAGTGGGGCGCGGCCGCCGAAAAGCTCGCCATCAAGAGCAAGTTGCTTTGGCCACAGCCGAAGGGCTGGAGCTCGGTACAGTCGGCGGCGTTTCCGGTGAATTTTCTCACCGCGTATCTCGCCTACTGGAAGGCGGGACTCACCGATGATGCGATGGAGCCTATCCGCTGGAGTGACAGCCACGAGCGTCGCGTGCTCATCCACGCCGCCGCTGGAGGGGTCGGGACGGCCGCCGTTGAAATCGGGAAACTGCTCGGCATCGAAACCTACGGCACATCTTCGTCCGACGAGAAACTGGAGCGCGTGAAGAAGCTGGGATTGGACCACGCGATCAATTATCGCGAGGTTGATTACGAGCAACGCGTCCGGGAATTGACCAACGGCGAAGGCGTGGACGCAGTCTTCGAAATGCTCGGCGGCGAGCACACCGCCAAGAGTCTGCGCTGCTGCCGGCCCTTTGGCCGCGTGATTATCTACGGCACCGCAAGCGGCCAGCGGCACCAGTTCGATACTGGAGTGATGATGGCCAAGAGCCTCAGCGCGCATGGACTGTGGCTCAGCGTGCTGGCCAAAGATCGCGACCTCATCGGGCGAACGCTTAACGCCATGCTGCCATGGATCGAACAAGGCAAGTTACATCCTGAGATCGGCCATACGTTGCCGATGAAGGATGCCGGTGAAGCTCATCGCCTGCTGCTGCAACGCGCCAACTACGGCAAGATTGTACTGCTGATCGAGTAACAGCCTTTTTTCGAGCGCACCCTTACATCGTTGTCGCTCGCTTCAGCCTTGCCACTGTGCGCTCCTGCCCCAAGTTCGCCATAACTGCAAACAGGCTGGGAGCCACACCTTGTCCGGTAAGCGCCACGCGCGCCCCGTTGATCAGCGCTCCCGCCTTGACATTTTTCTCCGCCGCAAATTCGCGCAGCAGTTGTTCAGCGCTCGCCTCGCTGAACTCAGGCGCCTGGTCGTAACGCTGTGCCAACTCCACCAGCATGGTTCGCACAGAGTCGTCGTTCAGGAACTTTTTTCGCGCCGCAGGATCGATCTCGTACTCGTCGCTGAAGTACCCGCGAAACAGCGTCGCAAAGTCTTTGAGATTGCGGGCGCGCGGGTTTACCAGGTCGACCGTCGCTTCCATTGCCAGTCGGCTGGTTTGGAACGGAACCAGGCCGACCTTCTTCCACTCCGCTTCGATCAGCGGCAACAACAGGGCCGCCTCTGTCGCGCGAATGTATTCGGTGTTGAACCAGTCGAGCTTCGCGCGGTCGAAGATCGCATTTGACTTCTGAATGCCGCTCAGATCGAACAGATCGATCAGTTCGCGATCATGCAGAATCTCCTGCGTCGAATCCGGCGGAGTCCAGCCCAGCAGCGCCAGAAAATTGCGGAACGCCTCAGGGACGATTCCCTCGTCCTTGTACGCAATCACGCTGGTTGCGCCATGGCGCTTGCTCAGCCGCGTCTTGTCCGGCCCGAGGATCAGCGGCACATGCGCAAACACCGGCAGGTGATGCCCGAGCGCCTCGTACAGCATGACTTGTTTTGGCGTGTTGGAGAGATGGTCAGCGCCGCGAACGATGTGCGAAATGCGCATGTCCAGATCGTCAACCACTACGCTGAGGTGATAGGTTGGCGCGCCATCGGAGCGCAGCAGCACGAAGTCCTCGATCTCGGAGTTGGCAACCTCGACTCGCCCGAACACGGCGTCGTCAAATGCTGTGCTGCCTTCCTCCGGCACAGCAAAGCGAATCGCGGCTGGTCGCGCATTCAGCCGTTGCTGCGCCTCCTCCGCGGACAGATTGCGGCACGGATCGCGAGGCACGCGTCCCTCGGCCACTCCCTGCGCGCGCTGCTGCTCAAGCTGCTCTTTGCTGCACGAGCAGTAATAGGCGTGGCCGCTTTCGATCAGGTGTCCCGCAGCCGAGCGATACAGTTCCATGCGATTGGTCTGAAAGATCGGACCTTCATCCCAGTCAATACCCAGCCAGCGCAAGCCTTCGAGAATGCCCTCCACCATCTCCGGCGTGGAGCGCTCGAGGTCGGTGTCTTCAATGCGCAGCGCCAGCGTCCCGTCGTAATGCCGCGCGAAAAGCCAGTTAAACAGCGCAGTGCGTGCTCCGCCGACATGCAGATAGCCGGTCGGCGACGGCGCAAAGCGGAGCCGGGGAGCGCTAGTCATTTCGTTCCTGGAGACATGTGGTTCCGAAGATGGATGAAGCGTCAGGATACCTGAATCACCCGGAGCGCGGCATCTGGGAGCCTGTCTCCCGCGATGAGATGAGGATTTGCTGCCTGGGTGCGATGGAAGATGCGCGGCAAATTCTGCAACAGGCATCCCGATGCTACATTTGACTCTTCCGGAGGGCGCCATGTCCTACGATTACATCGCCATCCCCGACACAGAGGTCCCGCGCGCCGCCGATCCGCTCTTTCAGCATGTGCTCGACACCTACGCCAGCGAGACCAACAAAGTCATCACCGTGTGGCGCGGCTTCGCGCAGGAGGATCTCGGCTTCCGGCCGCATCCCAAGTCATCAACCGTTGCCGACATCCTGAAGCACCAGCTTCTCTCCGAGCGCCGCTTTTTCGGTGAGTTCGTCGGCACGCCCGAGCCGCCCGCAGCGGAAGTCCTTCCCCAGACGCAAGAGGTCAACTCGTACATTCGATCGCATGGAAGAGCTGGCGCGGCCTCGGCTCGCGTTCTTCGCCCGGCAAACTCAAGCGTGGTGGATGCAGAACGTTCCGTTCTTCGGCACGACGCGACAGCGCATTTGGGTCTTCTGGCGGCGCGTGCTGCACACCTGCCATCATCGCGCGCAGCTCACGGTGTATCTGCGATTGCTGAATAAGCCGGTGATGTCGGTCTACGGCCCAACGTCAGATGACACCTGGGCCGGCGCCGACCCGACGACGTCGGTTGAGGCGGCAGGGAGGAAGTAGAAAAGCAGTTGTCGGTTCCCAGTTGCCAGTTCTCAGCTGAAAGAGAGCGCCCCACGCGTTATTGCAGCGAGGGGCGCTCTCCCATTAACCAGCGTCTCTAGCGGCGATTCGTTACGCCCTCTAGCTCCCAAACGCTGCCGCAGCCGTATTGAGTGCACCCGTTGCCCGAGTTGCCTCCTCCGTAGCATGTACCGTAGAGATTGGTGCCACTGGCGTCGAAGGTAACTGGGCCGTGAGCATAGCAGGCGGTCGTGCCTGTGAAGTCGTACAGGTCGGTGGGCGCGCACGTAGAGTTACAAGTCGTCGGCATCTCGAAGACCCAGCCGTCATTGTTGGCGCCTCCGACCTGGCATACGCCGAAAAGGTTACCGTTCGGGCCCAGCGTCACACCGGCAAACGGATAGCATGGCAGATATGGGGGCTGGTTACCGAAGGCATAGACCACGGAGAGGGTCCAGTTTCCCCCGACGGGCTAACCTCGTACACTGCGCCACCGTCGTAGATGCTAAAATTCTCTCCCGTCCCGTATAGGTTTCCCAACTGATCCATTACCAGTGTGCCAAAGGGCGGCGAGCCGCTGACGCCCTCGTTAAAGTTAGCCAAGGTGTTCTCCGTCCAAGGAGGCCCTGCCGGCATCAGCTGGTAAACGACCCCCCATTCGATGCCACCATGCTCGTTGTTGCCGTAAAGATTTCCTTCCCTGTCGAAGATTACGCCAGAGAGCGGGGCGAATCCATCAGCACCACCTGTGAAGCCGTATAGGATCGTTTCCATCCAGTCGCCGCCAGACTCGGGCGCGAGCTCGTACACCGTCCCATAGCCGATCGCACCGCCCTCGTACGTTGTCCCGTAAATGTTTCCAGATCCGTCGAAAGCCAAGGAACCGTACGCGGGGTTTGCTCCATCGTTCGGAGCGCCAGCAAAGGTCCACAGAGTGGTTACGTTCCAATAACAGATCGCAGTCTTACAGGCCGTGACCGGCGGCCTCACTTCAAAAACGGTTCCAACACCCGACCCCCCGCCTCCGAAGGTCGTGCCGTATAGAGCCCCATTCGGGCCAATCACAACGCCCGCATACGGGCTGCCTCCATCGCTGCCCCCGGTGAATTCCCAGAGCGGGTCCAGAGTCCAGCTAGAGCCTCTCTGCGCCAATTTGTAAACCACGCCGTTTCCATCTGTTCCGCCGCCCGATGCCGTTCCATAGAGCGTGCCAGAGCCGCCCACAGTGACGCCGGCATTCGGGATTCGCCCCATCCGAATTGCCGGTAAAGTTGTGCAGTGTGATGAACGTCTGCGCGTGGATGGCTTGTGCTGTGAAGAGGGTTAGCGCGAAGAGAACTGCCAGCGCGACTGCAATCGGGCTCGCGTTTGGAATGTTGCTGAAGTGAAATTTCCCGAGAGAGGGGGGTGTGCTGTTGCATGGCCGTCTCCTTATCGTGCGTTCTTGCCGGAAATGGCCTCCCGGATTCGGCAAACTTTATTTCGGAGCACAGGTCGCGTCAAGGCAAATCGGGAACGCGGCCAAGTTTTGACAATTCACTTTGGAAAAAAACACTTCAGCGCGCCCCGAAGAGCACGCTAGACTAATCCGCGAACACTGCGGCTTCCTGCTCCTTGGCGACCTTGCGGCGGCCGGGCAGCAGCGACAGCACCCAGTCCTTCAGATGGTCCATGTAGAGATACACCACAGGCGTGGTGTAGAGCGTAAGCGCCTGGCTGACGATGAGTCCGCCGACGATGGCGACGCCCAACGGCCGCCGAATTTCCGAACCAACGCCGAAACCTACTGCTAATGGTAGCGCCCCCAGCATCGCGGCCATGGTGGTCATCATGATGGGCCGGAAGCGAACCAATCCCGCCTGGTAGATGGCTTCTTCGGCGGACTTGCCGGTGCGCTCCACTTCCAGCGCAAAGTCGATCATCATGATGGCGTTCTTCTTCACGATGCCGATGAGCAGGATGATGCCGATGAGCCCGATGACGTCGAGCTGCATGTGGAAGAGCATCAGCGCCAGCAGCGCGCCGGTGCCGGCCGAGGGCAACGTAGAGAGGATCGTGATGGGATGGATGTAGCTCTCGTACAGCATGCCGAGCACGATGTAGACCGCGACCAGCGCGGCCAGAATCAGGATCGGCTCCGACGAGAGCGAATCCTGGAAAGCTGCGGCGGTGCCCTGAAAGCTGCCGTGAATTGACGCCGGCATGCGCAAGGCCAGCTCAGCCTGGTCGATGGCGCGGGTTGCGGTGCCCAGATCGCCCCCCGGCGCAAGGTTGAACGACATGGTCACGCAGGGGAACTGTCCCTGGTGGTTGACCGAGAGCGACGTGCTGGCGGGCGCAAAGTGGGCGAACGACGACAGCGGCACCTGCGCTCCCGAGCCGGTGATGACGTACACGCTCTTCAGCGCGTCGGGCGTGAGCTGATACTTGGGATCGACCTCCATCACCACGTGATACTGGTTGAGCGTCTGGTAGATGGTCGAGATCTGCTCCTGCCCGAAGGCGTCGTACAGCACCGCGTCGATCTGCTGGGCAGTGATGCCGAGCCGCGCGGCAGTATCGCGGTCGATGACGACGTTGGCCTCCAGGCCGCTGACCTGCTGATCGCTGTTCACGTCCTTGAGCTGCGGAATCTTGCGCAGCTTCGCCAGCAGCTGCGGCGCCCACTCGTAAAGTTCATCGAGGTTTTCGCCGGAGAGCGTGTACTGATACTGCGCATTGGCCATGCGCCCGCCGATCTGCAAATCCTGCACCGACTGGAAGTACAACGTCGCGCCGGCAACGTGCGAGATCTTGGGCCGCAGGCGGGCGATGACCTGGTCGGCGGTGATCTTGCGCTCCTTCAGCGGCTTGAGGGTCACGTACATGCGGCCCTGATTCAGGGCCGCATTGCCGCCGACAAAGGCCAGCACGTTCTCCACCGCCGGGTCCTTCTTCACGATGCGGATGAAGTCGTTGGTCTTGTCGCGCATGTCGTAGAACGAGACGTCCTGATCGCCCATGATGGTGCCCATCAGGCGGCCCGTGTCCTGCTGCGGGAAGAAGCCTTTGGGGACGACGATATACAGGAACACGTTCACGAACACCATGATGATCGCGAGGGCAAGGATGAAGCGGCGATGGCGCAGCACCCAGCCCAGCGAGATCTGGTAGCCGCGGTTCATCCAGAAGAAGCCGCGCTCGCTCATGCGGTAAAGCGTGCCGTGCGCGCCGGGATCGTGCGCCTTCAGGAAGCGCGCGCACAGCATCGGCGTGGTGGTCAGCGACACCACCAGGGATACCGCGATGGCGGCGCTCAGCGTCACCGCGAATTCGTGGAAGAGCCGGCCGACCAGGCCGCCCATCAGCAGAATGGGGATGAACACGGCGATCAGCGAGGTGCTCATCGAGACCACGGTGAAACCGATTTCGCGCGCGCCCAGCAGCGCCGCCTGGATACGGCTTCATGCCGGCTTCGACGTGGCGCATCACGTTTTCCAGCACCACGATGGCATCGTCCACCACGAAGCCGGTGGAGATGGTCAGCGCCATCAGCGACAGGTTGTTCAGCGAATAGCCGCACAGGTACATGATGCCGAAGGTGCCGACGATGGCCAGCGGCACGGCGACGCTGGGAATCAGCGTGGCGCGCACCTCGCGCAGGAAAACAAAGACCACCAGCACGACCAGAATGACGGAGATGATCAGCGTGCGCTGCACGTCGCTGACCGAAGCGCGGACGGTGGTGGTGCGGTCGAGGCCGATGTCGAGATTGATGCTCGGCGGCAGCGAAGCTTTCAGGAACGGCAGTGCGGCAATCACGCGATCGGCGGTGGCGATGATGTTCGCGCCGGGCTGGCGGAAGATCACGATCAGCACGCTGGGCTTGCCGTTGAAGCTGCCCGCGTTGTAGATGTTGGAGTACGAATCCTGAACGCTCGGCGACATCGCTCAGGCGCACCGGCGCGCCATTGCGATAGGCAATCAATGAGGGTCTTGTAGTCTTTCGCCTTGTTGAGCTGATCGTTGGCGCGGATCATCCACATCTTGTGACCGTCGTCCAGCGAGCCCTTGGCCTGATTGGCATTCTGCGCCGCCACGCGCCGTGCGCAACGTCTCCAGCCCGACGCCCATGTTGTTCAGCATCTGGGGATTGGCTTCGATGCGCACCGCCGGCTGCGACGATCCCCAGACAAACACCTGGCCCACGCCTTCCACCTGCGACAGCTTCTGCCCCATGATGGAGTCGGCCGCGTCGTACATCTGGTCCTGGGTCAGGGCGTCGGAGGTCATGACCAGGATGATCACCGGCGCGTCGGCGGGATTGATCTTGCGATACGTGGGATTGCTGGGCAGCGCGGGCGGAAGATAATTGCGCGCGGCGTTGATGGCAGCCTGCACGTCGCGCGCGGCAGCATCGATGTTGCGGTTCAGGTCGAACTGCATGGTGATGCCGGTCGAGCCCAACATGCTGGTCGAGGTCATCTGGTTGATGCCGGCGATGCGGCCGAACTGCCGCTCCAGCGGGGTGGCCACCGACGAGGCCATCGTCTCCGGACTGGCGCCGGGCAGCGATGCGCCAACGGAGATGACCGGAAAATCGATCTGCGGCAGCGGCGCCACCGGAAGCTGCATGTAGGCCAGAGCGCCCGCCAGAAGCAGGGCAATGGTCAGCAGCGAAGTGGCTACCGGTCGCGCGATGGCTGGAGCGGAGATGTTCATGGCCGAAGCTTGGTAGAGCTGGCCTTTAGGCCAGCGTCCAGGCTATTTCCTGTTTTCTTCCAGCCGGCTTCAGCCGGCGGCACTTGCGGGCTAAAGCCCGCATTGAATCGGAGGGCGCGCTGGACGCGGGGCTAAAGCCCCGCTCTACCCTCAATCCCCTACCGCTTCTGCCGGCTTGTGGCCGCGCAGGTGTCTCAGCGCCTGGGCCAGGCGGTCAAACCACAAATACACAACCGGCGTGGTGTACAGAGTCAACAACTGGCTGACCAGCAATCCGCCGATGATGGTTATGCCCAGCGGACGCCGCAACTCCGAGCCGGTGCCCGATCCCAGCGCCAGCGGCACCGCGCCAAACAGCGCCGCGAAGGTCGTCATCATGATGGGACGGAAGCGCAGCAGGCAGGCTTCATAGATCGCGTCCACCGGCGCCTTGCCTTCCTTGCGCTCCGCTTCCAGCGCGAAGTCGATCATCATGATGGCGTTCTTCTTCACGATGCCGATCAGCAGGATGATGCCGATCAAGGCCATCACGCTCAGGTCCATGTGGAAGAGCGTCAGCGCCAGGATCGCGCCCACGCCCGCCGAGGGCAGCGTGGAGAGAATCGTGATCGGATGGATGTAGCTTTCGTACAGCACTCCCAGCACGATGTACACGGTCACGATGGCCGCCAGAATCAGCCAGCCTTCATTGGCCAGCGACGCCTGGAACGCGCGCGCCGTGCCCTGGAATGCCAACTGAATGCTGGGCGGCAAGCCGAGGTCGCTGGCGGTTTGCTGAATCGCTTTCACCGCGTCGCCCAGCGAGGCGTCCTTGCCCAGATTGAACGAAATCGTCACCGCCGGGAACTGCCCTTGGTGGTTGATGGTCAGCGGACCGCTGGTCGTCTCCCAATGCGCAATGGCGCTAAGCGGCACCTGACCGGCAGTGGTGGCGAGGACATTGGTCGAGGACGTCATGTTTACCGGCGCGCCCACAATGGCCGTATTGCCCATGGACGCCGGACTCTGCCCGCCGCCGGCGGGCACATAGATGTTCTGCAGCGCATCGGGATCGGCGGCGAATGAGGGATCGACCTGCAGCACCACGTGGTACTGGTTCAACTGGGTGAACATGATCGAGACCAGCCGCTGGCCGAAGGCGTCATACAGCGTATTGTCGATGGCGCTAGCGGTCACGCCCATGCGCGATGCGGTGTCGCGGTCGATCACCAGCGTGGCCTGCGCGGCCTGGTTCTGCTGATCGGTGGCGACGTCGCGCAGCTCAGGCAGCGTCTTCAGCTTGGCGACCATCTTCGCCGTCCACTGGCGCAGCTCTTTGGCATCGGCGTCTTCCAGGGTGAACTGATATTGGGTGCGGCTGACGCGGTCTTCCACCGTCAGGTCCTGCACCGGCTGCATGTAGAGCGTGATGCCGTCAACGCCGGCGACTTCCTGCTGTAGCCGCTTCATGATGGTGGTCACATCGTCGGAGCGATCGTCGCGCGCCTTGAGGTTGATCTGAATACGGCCGCTGTTGGGGGTGGTGTTGGTGCCATCGACGCCGATGAACGACGACAGGCTCTCCACGTCTTTGTCCTTCAGAATGGCGGCGGCCAGTTCCTGCTGGCGCTCAGCCATGGCCTTGAACGAAATACTTTCGGGCGCGTCGGAGATGCCCATGATCACGCCGGTGTCCTGCACCGGGAAGAAGCCTTTGGGCACCACGATGTAGAGATAAATGGTCGCGATCAGCGTACCGATGGTCACCAGCAGCGTTGCGGTCTGGTGTTTAAGGACGAACTTCACCGTGCGGCCATAAAACGCGATGGTGTTGTTGAAGGCGCGCTCCGACCATTCGTACAAGCGGCCACGCTTCAGCCTCGTCGCGGTGCCGCAGCAGCAGCGAGCACATCATCGGCGTCAGGGTCAGCGAGATGATCGCCGACAGCAGAATCGTCACGGCTAAGGGTGACCGCAAACTCGCGGAAGAGCCGGCCCACGATATCGCCCATGAACAGCAGCGGGATCAGCACGGCGATCAGGGAGACGGTCAGCGAAACGATGGTGAAGCCGATCTGGCCGGCGCCGCGCAGCGCCGCCTCCAGCGGCGTATGGCCCTCCTCGATGTAACGATCGATGTTCTCGATCATCACGATGGCGTCATCGACAACGAAGCCGGTCGAGATGGTTAGCGCCATCAGCGAGAGGTTGTCGAGCGAATAGCCCAGCAGGTACATCACGCCGAAGGTGCCGACGATCGACAGCGGCACAGTGATGCTGGGAATGACGGTGGCCGACAGCGTGCGCAGGAACAGGAAGATGACCATCACCACCAGTGCGATGGTCAGCATCATCTCGAACTGCACATCCTTGACGCTGGCGCGGATGGTATTGGTGCGGTCGGTCAGGACGGTGACCTTCACCGACGCCGGCAGGTTGGCCTGCAGCTGCTTCAGCCGCAGCTTGATGCTGTCGACTACCTTGATGATGTTGGCGCCCGGCTGCCGCTGGATGTTCAGAATCACCGCCGGGGTGGTGTTCATCCATGCCGCCTGGTTCTCGTTCTCCGGGCCCATGACCACCGTTGCCACGTCCGACAAGCGGACCGGATTGCCGTTCTTATAGGCGACGACGGTGTTCGCGTATTCTTGCGGGCTGAGGATCTGGTCGTTAGCGCCGATGGTGAACGATTGCCGGTTGTCCTGCAGTTGTCCCTTGGCCTGATCGATGTTGACTTCGCCGATAACGGTACGCAGTTGCTCCAGGCTCATGCCATAGGAGGCCAGCGCCGTGGGGTTGGCCATGATGCGGATCGCCGGCTTCTGGCCGCCGCTGATGCTCACCAGTCCGACGCCCGGCAACTGCGAGATCTTCTGCGCGAAGGTGGTGTCGGCAAGATCTTCCACCTGCGGCAGCGGCATGCTGTCGGAGGTCATGGCCAGCGTCAGGATGGGCGCGTCAGCCGGGTTCACCTTGCTGTAGATCGGCGGCGTGGGCAGATCGTTGGGCAGGAAGGTCTGCGCCGCATTGATCGCGGCCTGCACTTCCTGCTCGGCCACATCGATGTTCTCTTCCAGGTTGAATTGCAGGGTGATGACCGAAGCGCCGAACGAGCTGCTCGAGGTCATCTGGCTTAAGCCGGGAAGTTCGCCGAACTGCCGCTCCAGCGGCGCGGTAATCGACGAGGCGGTAACGTCCGGGCTGGCGCCGGGATAGAACGTCACCACCTGAATTGTGGGGTAATCCACCTGCGGCAGAGCGGAGATGGGCAACTGGAAGTAGGCAACCATGCCCACCAGCAACAGCCCCACCATCAACAACGAGGTCGCGATGGGCCGAAGAATAAACGGCCGCGAAATACTCATGTCTGCGATCCGATACTGCCGCTTGCGCCTGCGCCGTTACGCTGATGCGCCGGAGCCTGCGGAGCCACTCTCATACCTGCCGACAGTTTTTCCTGGCCGTCGGTCACAACCCGATCGCCCGCCTGCAAGCCCGAGCCGATTACGACCGTGCTGCCCTGCGTGAGCGCGAGCTGCACCGGCCGCATCTGCACCGTATTGTTGCTGTCCACGACGTAGGTAAAGGTGCCGTCCGGGCCGCGCTGCATGGCGCTGGCCGGGGCTGTCACCGCGTCCTTCCGCGTCTCCAGCAACAGGTGCGCATTGACGAACTGGTTGGGCCAGAGCGCGTTGTCGGAATTGTCGAACGTCGCCTTCAACTGCACGGTGCCGGTGGTCTGGTCGATCTGGTTGTTGATGGTCAGCAGCGTGCCTTGCGCCAGCTTCTGCGAGTCGTCGCGACTGTAGGCGTCAACCTCCAGCGTGCCGCTGCGCATGCGTTTCGCCACTTCCTGCAACTGGTCTTCGGGAATGGTGAACACCAGCGAGATGGGATGCAATTGGGTGACGGTGATCATCGCCGTGCCGCTGGCCGCGGTCACGAAGTTGCCAGGATCGACCTGGCGCAGTCCCACGCGTCCGTTCACCGGCGTCTTGATGTAGCAATAGGTCAGATTGAGCTGCGCGTTGTCGATAGCAGCTTTATCAGCCTGAATCGTCGCCTCATAGGTGCCGAACGACGCTTCCAGCGTGTCCAGGTCCTGCTTGGCGATCACGCCCTGCTCGTACAGAACTCTATTGCGCTCGTACTGAACTTTGGCGTTGGTAAGCTGGGCCTGGTCTTTCGCGAGATTGGCTTTGGCCTGATCAAGTGCGACTTGATATGGCCGGGGATCGATCACGAGCAGCAAGTCGCCCTCGCGGACGTCCTGCCCCTCGCGGAAGTTCACCTTCATGATCTGCCCGTCGATGCGGGTTTTGATAGCAACTGTATTAAATGCCTGCACCGATCCCAACCCGGTGAGATAAACGTTAAAATCGCCCTGTTTTACGGTAGCAACCCCAACGGGAACCGCGGGCGGCGGCGTGCTGGCGCGCGCGGCCTTGGTGGTCTGGGGACTGCAACCCGCCAAAGCGGCGCAGATAGCGATGGCCATCGCGATCAGGCACGCTCCCCAGAAGGCGCTGCCTTTCCGCCTTGCCAGGCAAAGTGATGCCCCTGTCTTCACGAACTTCCTCCTCATCGCAACATTGCGACGTGCGCCGGACCGAAGCGTCACTGCAGCTCGTCCAAGGCAACCCTGAACTGCAACTTGGCGCGCCGGTTGCAGTAATATCTACATCAATACTATTAGATCGGACACCCTGCCCGGCTGCCGTTAAGTCTGGGTGAAGGACGGTTAAGAAGTGTGAAGGCTGACACCACATCTCGAAACAATTCTTCACCGCAAACGAGACGGGAAAAAGGCAAAATAGGTGCGGTGAATCGCCTTTTAATCATCGACGATGATCATGGCCTAGTCAACCTGCTGAAGCGCTTCCTGGAGGGAGAAGGCTTTCGCGTGGAAGCGGCCTACGACCACGCTTCCGGCTTGAGCGCGGCGCTCGCCGGTGAGCACGAACTCATCATCCTGGATGTCATGCTGCCCGGCGGTTCGGGCTTCGAGTTGCTGAAGTCGC
The DNA here is from genome assembly GCA_963821995.1 of uncultured Acidobacteriaceae bacterium. Lineage (GTDB taxonomy): Bacteria > Acidobacteriota > Terriglobia > Terriglobales > Acidobacteriaceae > Bog-257. The sequence goes on from CAWGFZ010000006.1 coordinate 37,300, forward strand.
TGCGTCAGCAGTCGTCCGTGCCTGTGCTTCTGCTCACTGCGCGCGGCGAGGCCGTGGATCGCATTCTGGGCCTCGAGATCGGTGCCGACGATTACCTGGCCAAGCCGTTCGATCCTCGCGAACTGGTCGCACGCGTGCGCGCCATCTTTCGCCGCACGCGCGAGCCTGTCGCGCCCGAGGGTCATGATGAGACGCTCGCCGTCGGCGACATCAACATGTCGATGGCGACGCGCACCGTCACCTGCCGCAATGTGCCGGTCGATCTCACCTCGGTCGAGTTCAATGTGCTGGAGCTTCTGCTGCGCCACGCCGGCAGCGTGGTCACGCGCGAGCAGCTCGCGGAGGTGGCGCTGGGCCGTCCGCTGAACACCTTCGACCGCAGCGTCGATGTGCACGTCAGCCGCTTGCGCAAGAAGCTGGGCGGCTCGTCCACCGCCGAAGACCTGATCCGGCCGATCCGCGGCATCGGCTACTTCCTCGCCGCCGAAGCGCCGGAGAAGAGCCGGATATGAATCGCCGCCTGTTCTGGAAAATCTTTTTGCCCTTCTGGGTGGCGCAGGCGCTTTTGCTGGGCGCGCTGTATCTGCGCGTGCACCACCACATCACCTCCGAGCATCCCTGGTGGATCCAGCCCGAGCGCCGCGAGATGCCAAGTCTGGCCGCGCTTGCGGCGCAGCGTTTTGAGCAGCAAGGTCAGCCCGGCCTGGATCGACTACTGGACAACCTCTCGTTACCCAACCGCTCGCGCTTCTGGCTGGTCGACGGCAATAACCGCGAGCTGACGGGACGCGCCATCTCCGATCAGATCCTCCACGACGCCGCGGCTGCGGAGCGGAGAGAAGGCCTGTACAGCTCCTACGAGGCGAATATTCTGGCGGCGCGCGCTACGACGGCTCGCGGACAGTATCTGCTGATCGCGGAACTCACTCCGCCGCCGCTGCGCGAGCGCATTCCCGGCGACATTCTGTGGACCTTGAAGTGGGGCACGCTCTTCTCGGCCATCATCTGCCTCGTCATCGCGCACTATCTCACCAAGCCCATCGAGCGCATGCGCGACGCGACGCACGAGCTGGCGCGCGGCAATCTCGACATCCGCGCCGGCGAGAACCTGGGCAATCGTCAGGATGAAATTGCCGACCTGGTGCGCGACTTCGACACCATGGCGGGCGAGCTGCGCAACCAGATCCAGAGCGAACGCAACCTGCTCAGCGGCGTCTCGCACGAACTGCGCTCGCCCATTGCGCGCATCCGGCTGGCGCTGGCGCTGGCGCGCGACGGCGACGATGACCAGCAGGTGGAGATGCTCGACCGCATCGAGCAGGACATCATCCAGCTCGATTCCATGCTGGAGCGCATTCTGACCGTCGCGCGGCTGGAGAGCGGCCAGCAGCGGCCCAAGCTGGAACAAGTTTCACTGAACGAGATTGTCGATGACGTTCTGCACGACGCGAACTTCGAGGCCGCTGCCACCGGCGCTGTCGTCAGCTATCAGGGAAGCGACGAGATCAAAGTGAATGGCGATGCCGGCCTGCTGCGCAGCGCGATAGAGAACGTCGTGCGCAACGCAATTTTTTACTCCGGCCAGGGCGGCAGGATCGAAGTCAAACTGGAAAAGACCAACGGCAACGCCGCGATCTCGGTTCGCGATAACGGCCCCGGCGTTCCGGAGAACGCCCTGCCGCTGCTCTTCAAGCCGTTCTATCGCGTCGACGATTCGCGCGGTACCAACACCGGCGGCATGGGCTTGGGGTTGGCGATCGTGAAAAACGCAGTGGCTGTCCACGGCGGCAGCGTCTGCGCGAGAAACTTGTCACCCCACGGACTTGACGTCGAGCTACGCCTGCCGGCCACTCCCACTCCTGCGGGCAAGCGCAGCAGCGCCGAGGTGAAGCTGGCGCAGATCAGCGCCTACCCAGCCTTGAAAGGCTGGGCTATCCTCTTCCGTCTCGCTGCGCGAGACTCTGGCGTACGCAATTGCGACGACTCAGTCGAACCTGAAGACTGAATTGCGGTTCCCGTGTGGAGTCCCAGGAGTCAAAGCCCACGAGACTCTGGCGCACGCAATTACAACGATCGCGCGAACTTGAACACTGAATTGCCGCTGCCCAACCGGCTCTACCTCCGACGAAAAGCGAACAGCAGGTCCCTCGACTCGTCGCGGCGCTCCTCGGTCGGGATGACACATTAAGGAGAAGCTAAAGGCTAAATGCGAAAAGCGAAAACCGAAAGGCAGCACCCTCCGCACTGACACCTGCCCGCCGCCCGTGCTAGCTTATCCCTTCCGGAACGAACCCTATGTTCACCACCGATCTCCTGCGCAACAAGCGCATCCTCATCACCGGCGGCGGCACCGGCATTGGCCGCGCCATGGCCGAGCGTTTTCTCCAGCTCGGCGCAACGGTTTACATCTGCGGGCGGCGCGCTCAGGTGGTTGAGCAAACCGCCAAGGAACTCTCGGCCTCGACCGGCGGCCACATCGAAGGCCTTATTTGCGACGTGCGCTACCCCGAAGATGTCGAGTCGTTCATCGAGAAGCTTTGGGCGGCCGGGCCGCTCGATGTGCTGGTGAACAACGCTGCCGGGAATTTTCTCGCCAAGACCGAAGAGCTGTCAGCGCACGCCTTCGACGCCGTCATCAACATCGTGCTGAAAGGCACCATTAACATGACCCTGGCCTGCGGGCGACGCTGGCTGAAAGAGCAGCACAAGGGCGTTGTGTTGAGCATCGCGACGACCTACGCCGACACCGGATCGGCATACGTGGTGCCCAGCGCCGTTGCCAAAGCCGGCGTCGTGGCGCTGATGCGCAGCCTGGCTGTGGAGTGGGGCGGACGCGGCATTCGCACCGTGGCCATCGCGCCGGGAGCCATTCGCACCGAAGGGGCGTTTTCGCGACTGCTGCCCACGCCCGAGCTGGAGAAAGCGCTGCTCGATCACAACCCGCTGCATCGCTTCGGGACGCTGGAGGAGATCGCAAACCTGGGAGCGTTTCTCATCTGCGATCAGGCGGGATACATTAACGGCGACATGGTCTACTTGGACGGCGGTGAGACGCTGGCCGGCTCCAGCAGCTTCAGCATGCTCGGCCGCCGCATACCCGACTCGGCCTGGCAAATCATGAAGCCGAAAAAAAGCTAGATCATGACGATGTATCACGGATGGGTGGAGCACCGCATTCACAGGCCGCTAGAAAGTGTGCCTCCAAAGGTTTCGTGTCAGGGCACGACCTTGGTCGTGCCGATACGTCGTTTATTTTCTTCCGAGCCGGCTTCAGCCGCCGAACACGTGATTACCGAGCGGGCCTACCTTGGCGGTCTGTTCACGTGCATAACAAGGTTGTGTCAGGGCACGAGTTTACTCGTGCCGAAAAGCCCTGTTCGCAACGCGAATCCCGATAGCATCTATCGCTCACGTACATTTTTCGTGACGACGAAGACAAGCATGGGCCGATCGTTGTTGCAGTCGGAGCGGAATGCAACGCTGTTCATCGATGTGCTGCGCTCGAACGTGTTGGCCGGGAGATTTCAAGTTCACGACTTCGTAGTAATGCCCAATCATGTCCATCTGCTCATGACGGTTGACGAACAGATGGCAATTGAGAAGGCCGTGCAATTCATCAAGGGCGGTTTTTCGTATCGATTGAAGAAAGAACTCGGGTATGCAGGTGAGGTGTGGCAGCGGGGATTCTCCGATCTGCGGGTCGAGGATCGTGACAGCTTTCTACGCTATCGCGATTACATTGCGCAGAACCCGGTGAGGGGGGGATTGGCGAGTTCGCCCGACGATTTTCCGTATTGCTTCACATATCTGGCAAGACGGAAAGCTGCAGGGGCTAAAGCCCACTAACTTTGAGAGAAGCTGAACGGCCCGGCTGAAGCCGTGCCCTGACACAAACTGCTGTTTCAACTCTGTAGTTACAATGACGCGTGTTCAGGGACAGGTTGTGTCAGGGCACGAGTTTACTCGTGCCGAAAAGCCGCAGGTAATATCGGGCTTTAGCCCCTGCATGCCGATGTTCACTGTGGAAGCCATTTCTCTTGAGCTTCGATTTCTTCGGGCTGAAACCCGGAGCCTCCACCGATGAGCGAACGAATCACAATCTCGCATCTCGGTCCGCGCGAAGTGCGTTCGCCGTTGCGGCTGGATGCGCTTGGCCCGGTCGAGACCACCTTTATCCTCGACGAGATGCATTACCGCAACCCGCTCGATCTGGGCGAGCCGGTCCATCTCTTCGAGCGCGCCGGCCCGCGCGAACATCTCTTCTTCGAGCCCGCGAAGACCAAAGTCGCCATCGTCACCTGCGGCGGCCTTTGTCCCGGACTCAACAACGTCATCCGCTCGGTTTACCTTCAGCTTCATTATCACTACGGCGTACCGGCGGTGATGGGCATCCGCTATGGCTATGCAGGATTTTCGCCCGACGCCACGGCGGCGCCGCTGTGGCTCAACGCCGAGATGGTCGACCACATTCACCAGCTTGGCGGGACGCTGCTGGGCACCTCGCGCGGGCCGGTGGGCGCCGACATGATCGTTGATTTCCTGGAGCAGCGCGGCATCAGCATCCTGTTTACCGTCGGCGGCGACGGCACCCAGCGCGGGGCGCACGACGTCGCAATGGAAATCCAGCGGCGCGGAGTGAAGATCTCGGTCATCGGCATTCCCAAGACCATCGATGACGATGTGCAATATGTGAACCGCTCGTTCGGCTACTTCACCGCCATTGCCAAGGCGAAGGAGGTCATCGACTCCGCACACGTCGAAGCCCACTGTGTTCACAACGGCATCAGCATCGTGAAGGTAATGGGGCGCGATGCGGGCTTTATCGCTGCGGGCGCCACGCTGGCCAGCCAGGAAGTGAACTTCACCCTGGTGCCTGAGGTGCCGTTCAAGCTGGAAGGCGAGCGCGGCTTGTTGGCGGCGCTGCACCGGCGGATGCTGGAGCGGCGGCACGCGGTCATCGTCGTCGCCGAAGGCGCAGGCCAACACCTGATGCCGCCGGCGGAGGAGCGCGACGCCTCCGGCAACCTGCTGCATCGCGATATCGGCTTATTCCTGCGACGCAAAATCCATGAGCATTTTGCGGCCCAGCGGATGCCGGTCGTCATCCGCTACTTCGATCCCAGTTACTACATCCGCAGCGTGCCCGCGTCCACGGTTGATTCTGTGCTGTGCGACTCCTTCGCGCGCAACGCCGTACACGCGGCCATGGCCGGCAAGACCGATATGATCGTCGGCCTGCAGCACAGCGTCTTCATCCATGTGCCCATTTCGATGGCGACCGAGCAGCGCAAACGGCTTTCGAGCGAAGAGTGGGCGATGGTGGTGACGGCGACCGGCCAGCCCGACCTGACGTGATCGTGTCGGCGGGCGGAAAAACAATCGAAAAGAACCCGTGGACGCGGACTTGCGTCCGCTCGACCCAAGCTCGGACTTGGCACGCAGACTTGAAGCTCCGCTCTACCCGGACACGCCGATGCCCGGAAACACGCTCGCATGAAGAAACCGCTTCCGGGCCTTCCCGCCAGGCCGTTGCGCAACGTGGTTCTTTTTTACTTTAGGGTGATCTCAAATTTCTGTGTTCATGGCATAATCCGGCCATGAAAAAGTTGTTGCCACTGCTTCTGGTCACGATGGTTCTGGCCGCTTTGCCAGCGTTCGCAGCCAGCCGTCACCACCATCATCACAGCCATCACCATTCCACTCACCATCACGCGCACCATACGAGCTGACATTCCTCGACCTCCATCGGGGCACCCAACGGGCGGCGGTTTTGCGCTCGTTGGGGCGGATGGGGTCGGAGGTCTGGTGCGGCGGAGTCTGTGCGGTGACCACCAGCCGCTGCGGGCAGCGCAACTGAACGTAGCGGCTGGGGCAAATCACTCCGGCAGCACCAGCAGCGAGTCCTGTGCCCGCTTGGGACTGCTGCGGATCATGACCGAGCTGCTTATCGGATACTTCGCCAACAGCCGCTCCGCGTCGAACCGCGATGTGAATTTCCTGCTGCGGAAGCTGCCGGAATAAATCTGGCCCTCGACGTTATAGGAATAATCGAAAACCGCCTGATAGCGCGCGGCCAATTTGCCGCGCGATGTCTCGATCCGGTGCTCTTGAATCGTTCCCTGGCAGATTGCCCACTGCCTGCTGCCGCGATAGCGGATGCGCCGCGCCAAGGCCAGCCAGTAATCCGGCAGGCAGGCGATCAAATACAGCGCGGCGAACACCAGCAGCGCCAGCAGCGCATTCTTCAACACGGAGAGCATCACTCAGGGCGGATGGCGATTGCGGCCATCATGCGGCCGGTCTTACCGAACTCGGCGCGGTGCGAGAAGAAGCGCGCGGTGTCGCAGGCGGTGCAGCCTTCGATCACGCTGATATGCTCCGCGCCCAGTCCAGCGGCCAGGAGTTGCCGCCGATTGGCTTCCACCAGGTCGAGGTGAATCTCCGGCCCGGTATCGCCGTGTCCGGGCGGGCGCTGGTTCAGGAACAGCAGCGGATAGCGCAGGTGCAGCGCATTGGCGTCGAAGACCTCTTCGAACAGCTCGCCCGCGTAGGAGAATTGCGATTCAAACTCGGCCCGAACTTCCGCCCCGACTTGGTAACAGCAGCGCCGGATCGAAGGCCCGATGGCCGCGCGCAGATCGCGCGGCGAGCTGCCGAACTGGCGCCGCATCTCGCCCACACCTTTCTCCGCGATCCGCGCCACGGTCCCGCGCCATCCCGCGTGAAAGACCCCGACCACGCGGCGCCGAATGTCGGCCACCAGCACCGGCACGCAATCGGCGGTCTTGATCGCCAACAGCAGCCCGGGCGCATTGGTAATCAGGCCGTCGCCCGCGAGCGGCTCCCGCACAGGCGAATCGATGCGGTGAACGATCGCCGAATGAATCTGCTTCACCTGCGCCAGCGGCCACGGAGTTCCCTTGGCATCGGCAGCGCCAATCGCCGCGAGAAATGCCACGCGATTGTGCTCGACATTCTGCTTCGTATCGTGATGCGTGAGGCCGAGATTCAGCGTCCGCAGTCCATAGCAGTTAGAGACGCCGCCCCGACGCGTGCTGAAGCCGTGGGCCAGCCACGGGAACGATTCGAAGACCGGTGCGCGCAGAATCTCAAGCGGCGACTGGCTGGTGTCGCGGCGCGGCGATACCGGAGCTACATGTGATTTCGGCTGGCGATGCGAGGAAGGCACAATGGAATTCTAATGTAGTGCGTCATTGAATTTGTGACTTGTCCGACCACGGGTTGTGTCAGGGCGTGACGTTCACGGGCCGCTGACAAAGTGTGATTCCGAATGCCTTGTGTCAGGACACGACGTTCCATACGCCGCTGACAAAGTCGTTGAGGTGCGTTGCTCGGGTAGAGCTGGCCTTCAGGCCAGCGTCTAAGCCCTTTTATTTTGTCATCTCGAGGAGGCCTTCAGGCCGACGAGGGACCTGCTGTTTCTTTGCCATCCGAAACGTTTCGTGCGTCGGGCAAAAGCAGGTCCCTCGACTGCGCGTCCGCCCGGCTCAAAAAACGAGCCGGTGAGAGCCTGCGGACGCTCCGCTCGGGATGACAAACAAGAAAGTCTTTTTCGGCACGGCTGAAGCCGTGCCCTGATACAAACCTCGAAAACTTATCTGGACAGATTTGTGACGCACTTCACTAGAGCAATGGGCGGCGCCAACCCGGGCCGGCAATGTCTTCGCCACTGCGACAAGATGCCCGCGCTTATGCCGGGCGGGTTCTGTTATATTGGCGTTTCATCGACAGTTACTCTCTATCCCCCGATCCAGGAGCGGCGATTATGGCCAGCGTCAACAAAGTCATTCTCATCGGCAATCTCGGCAAGGACCCGGAAATCAAGTACACGCCCAGCGGCATGGCGGTGGCGCATTTTTCGCTCGCCACCAACGAGCGCGTCAAGGACAAGGACGGCAACTGGAACGATCGCACCGAGTGGCACAACATCGTGCTCTTCGACCGCAAGGCCGAAGTTGCCGGGGAGTATTTGAAGAAAGGCCGCACGGTCTACATCGAAGGCAGCATCCGCACCAACTCCTGGGACGACAAAGAGACCGGGCAGAAGAAGTACCGCACTGAGATCATCGGCAACCAGATGGTCCTGCTGGGCGGCCCGCGCGATAGCGAGGGCGGCGGCAGCGGCGGCTACAGCGGTGGACGCTCGGCAGCGGCCAAGTCCAGCGGCGGCTTCGACCAGCGCACCCCCGAATCCGAAGCACCGCAGTCCGCGCCTTCCAGCGGCCCGGAGATCACGGACGAGGATATACCGTTCTAGGCAGTGACGCGTGAGCCCACTAGCTGATTGCGCCTTATTGGGAGCCGATCGAAATTGCTGGCGGAGACCTGGTTGCATTGTTTGCTGAGTGCGACTCGTAATACCATGTAATACATGGTATTCTTTCGCTGTGGAAAAGCAGACGATCACATTCCGCTCCGATCGTAAGAAGGTGAAAGCGCTGGACCGTCTGGCGCGCTCGCTGGATCGCGACCGCAGCTATCTTCTGAACGAAGCGGTCGAGCAGTACTTGGCGGTACACGAGTACCATGTCGAGCAGATTGAAGAAGGTCTCGAGGAAGCTCGCGCCGGGAAACTGATTGACTATGAGAGGGTCAAGGCTGACTGGAAGAAGCGGCTCGGCCGATGAAGCTTCGCCTGACCCCTCGGGCGTCCGAACAACTCCTTTCTGCCTACGATTACCTGCAGGCCGTAAACGCCTCGGCTGCCACCACCCAAATCGAGTGGATCTTCGATGCTATTGACCTACTCGCACGATATCCTCACGCGGGACGTAAAGGCAGGATTGCGGGCACGCAGGAGATGGTAGTCCCACGGACGCCGTTCATCGTAGCTTACCGACTGGAGCAACAGGAGCTCCAGATATTGGCTGTCCTGCACAGCTCACAGCGCTGGCCGGAGTCGTTCTAGCTTGTCGGGATGTTGGTATTTGAAGCCATCGATTGTGTTGACTACTGGTATCCCGTAGTATGATCAAGCTGCGCTTTGAATGGCACGAAGCCAAAGCCAGGGCGAACCTGCGCGCGCATAATGTGAGCTTCGACTCAGCAAGAACGGTCTTTGACGACGCGTTCGCTGTCGAACGTTTAGACATACGCGAAGATTACGGCGAAGAGCGGTTTGTGATAATTGGCAAGGCAAACGATGGTCTGGTGCTGGTAGTGGCTTATACCGAGCGTGAAGACTGTATCCGCATCATCTCGGCCAGGAGGGCGACACAACGTGAGCAAGATGACTACTTCCGCCAAAACTCCTAGGATGTCTCGACAAATGACGGCCAAAGAGATTGAACGCGCGGCGCTCGCGGATCCCGACGCACAACCGCTTACCGAAGACGATCTGAAGCGGATGCCGCGCACGCCTCAGGCGAAAATCATCCGGCGAGCTTTGAGACTAACGCAGGAGGAATTTGCCGGCCGCTACCACATACCGCTAGGCACTCTACGCGACTGGGAACAGGGACGGGCAGTTCCTGATCAGCCCACGCAGGCGTATTTGAAGCTCATCGCGCGCGACCCCAACCATGTGAACAGGACATTGAATCGAGCGCGCGACTGATCGCCGACGCTCTACCCGCAACTCACAACTCCAGCGTCTTCAGATACTCCCGAAACTCCCCGCCCAATTCCTCGCGTTTCAGCGCGAACTCCACCGTCGCCTTCAGGAAGCCCAGCTTGTCGCCGGTGTCGTGGCGCTTGCCCTCAAAGATGTAGCCGTAAATCTTCTCTTTCTTCAGCAGCGCCTTCAGCCCGTCAGTAAGCTGCAACTCGCCGCCGGCGCCGGGCGTGATCGATTGCAGCATGTCGAAGATCGCCGGCGTCAGGATATAACGCCCGATGATCGCCAGGTTCGACGGCGCGTCTTCCAGCTTCGGCTTCTCCACCAAGTGCTGCACTTCGAAGAGCCGCCCATCCCACTTGCCCGGAACCGGCTTCGCGTCGAGCACACCGTACGACGAGATCGCCTTGCCCTCGACCACCTGCGTCGCCAGTACCGAGCATCCGGTCTCGTTGTACACCTCGATCATCTGCTTCAGGCAAGGTACTTCGGCGTCGATGATGTCATCGGCCAGGATTACCGCGAACGGCTCGTCGCCCACCAGTTCACGCGACATCAGCACCGCATGTCCGAGCCCCAGCGCTTCCTTCTGCCGCACGTAGGCGATGTGGATCATGTCGGAGATTTGCCGCACCACGGCTAGCAGGTCGGTCTTGCCCCGCTCCTCAAGCATCTTCTCCAGCTCGTAGCTGACGTCGAAGTGGTCTTCGATGGCGGTCTTGCCGCGCCCCGTGATGATGATGATCTGGTCGCAGCCCGAGGCCATCGCCTCTTCCACGCCGTATTGAATGATGGGCTTATCGACCAGCGGCATCATCTCTTTCGGTTGGGCCTTGGTTGCCGGCAGAAAGCGCGTGCCCAGCCCAGCGGCGGGAAATACCGCCTTGCAAACTTTCTTTCTTGTCATGAATCCTCGTAGGAATAGCAACTGCGAACTGGTAATTGGTAACTAGCAATTAGTAATTAGCAACCGAACAACCCGTAACGAATAACTAGGAACCAGCAACTAGTGTAGTGCGTCACTTAACTCGTCATGCATCCGAGTACGGGTTGTATCAGGGCACGACTTTAGTCGTGCCGCATGCGGATCGTGACTGGTTTTGGCTTTAGGCCCAGAACTCTGTTTTACAGGGGCTGAAGCCCGACCCTTGATGCAATTCTGTCGGCACGACTGAAGGTCGTGCCCTGATACAAACCGCGAAAAACGTATGCGACCAGATTTTCGATGCACTACACTGGCAATTAGTAACTAGTAGCTAGCAGATGGCAACTGGCGACTGGCTCGCGTAGAGCCGGCCTTCAGGCCGACGCCTGAACGGTTGATTGAGCAGGGCAGTGGTGGTCATTTTTTAATGACCACCACTGCCTCGATACTTACCTGCACTGCGAACGCGGCGCTGAAAGCCTGCCCTGAGCGTAGTCGAAGGGCGCCGCTCTACCCGTTACGGCTGGGTCGCACTAATTGTGAAATCGCTCTGACCACTAGCCACTAGTCACTATCCACTAACCACTATCTTCTCTTCTCCCGCCAACTGCTCCAGCAAGGCCTTCAACCGCGACAGCACTTGCTCCGGCGGTTTCACCTTCAGCGAGAACTTCAACACGCCGGCGGGCGTGAACTGGCTTCCCGGCTCGCCGGCCACGAAGCGCGCCAGCCGCTCCGGATCGACCGTGGCTCTTCTCGCTGAAGCGAATGCTGACCGCCTCGCGCCGCCGCTCGATCTGCGATACCCCGATGCGCTGCGACAGCAACTTCAGCGTGGCGTACTCCAGCAGATTACGCACTGCCGGCGGCGGCGTGCCATAGCGGTCGCCCAGCTCGCCCGCAACCTCTTCCAGTTGCGACTCCGATTCCACTCCGGCCACGCGTTTGTACATGCGCAGCCGCTGGTTCTCTTCGGCAATGTAGTCCGGTGGGATGCGAATGTTCAGCCCCAGGTTTAATTGCGCCTCGGGCGTCTCTTCCGTGACTTCGCCCTTCAGCTCGCGGACAGTCCGCTCCAGCATGGTGGTGTACAACTCGAAGCCCACCGCCTCGATGTGACCGCTCTGCTCGCCGCCCAGCAGATTGCCCGCGCCGCGCAGCTCCAGATCGAGCGCGGCAATCTTGAATCCCGCACCCAGGTCGCTGAACTCCTTCAGCGCCGCCAGCCGCCGCCGTGCCAGATCGGTCAGGTCGCGGTCAGGCGGAATCAGCAGATAGGCATAAGCGCGCCGGTCGGAGCGCCCCACGCGTCCGCGCAACTGATAGAGCTCGGATAGTCCGTGGCGGTCGGCGCGATTGATGATGATGGTATTACAGAGTGGGATATCGAGGCCGTTCTCGATGATCGTGGTCGCCACCAGGATGTCGGCCTCATGCCGCATGAAGGCCAGCATGATGCGCTCCAGTTCGCTCTCCGGCATCTGGCCGTGCCCCACCAGGATGCGCGCCTTCGGCACCATCTCGCGCAGCTTCGCGCTGATGTCGTAGATGCTGTCCACGCGGTTGTGCACAAAGTACACCTGCCCGCCGCGCTCCAGTTCCTTTTCGATGGCCGAGCGCAACAGCTTCTCGTCCCATGCCGCCACGACCGTTTGTATCGCCATACGATCTTTCGGCGGCGTCTCGATCACGCTCATGTCGCGCAGGCCAAGCAACGACATGTGCAGGGTGCGCGGAATCGGCGTCGCCGACATGGTGAGCACATCCACTTCCTTGCGCAGTTGTTTCAGCCGCTCTTTGTGGCGCACGCCGAAGCGCTGCTCCTCATCGACAATCACCAGCCCAAGATCGCTGAACTTTACGTCCTTCGACAGCACGCGGTGCGTGCCGATCACCACATCGACCTGACCGGCTTCAATCTTCGCCAGCGTCTCTTTCTGCTGTTTGGGACTGCGAAAGCGGCTCAGCATATCGATCTTGATGGGGAAGGCCGCGAAGCGCTGGCGAAAGGTGTTGAAGTGCTGGAAGGCGAGCACGGTCGTCGGGCGCGAGCACCGCAACCTGGCGATTGTCGCTCACCGCCTTGAACGCCGCGCGCATGGCGACTTCGGTCTTGCCGTAGCCGACATCGCCGCACAGCAGGCGGTCCATCGGCGTCGCCGATTCCATGTCGTGCTTGACGTCGACGATGGCGTTCATCTGGTCTTCGGTCTCGCTGAACTCGAAGCTGCCTTCGAATTCGCTCTGCCATTCGCTGTCCGCCGCAAACGCATGGCCCTCGGCCGTTTTGCGCACCGCGTAGAGCTTCAGCAGCTCCTCGGCCATGTCCTTCATGGCCTTCTTCACGCGCGCCTTGGTCTTCTGCCACTGCTGCGTGCCCAGCCGGTTCAGCACCGGCTTCACTCCCTCCGAGGAGCGGTACTTCTGCACCAGGTCCAACCGCGTCAGCGGCACATACAGCCGCGCGCCCTCGGCGTATTCCAGCACCATGAATTCGGCTGCCCCGCCGTCTTCCTGCGGGACTTCTTTCAGCCCCTGATACTGGCCGATGCCGTGCTCCACGTGCACCACGTAGTCGCCGATGGCGAGATCGCGGAAGTCGGAGAGAAATGCCGAGACCTTCGACTTCCGCGGCTGCGGACGGCCAATCGAAAGCTCGGCTTCGTCGAAGAGATCGCGCGCGCCGAACAGTACAAAGTTCGCGTCGGCCAGCGCCACTCCCTCCGGCACGTACGCCTTGACGATGATCGGCGCCAGCACCTCTTCAGCGAAATACGTCGATTCGTCCACGTAAACTTCGCTGCCAGGCTTGGGCGTCCGGCTCCCGATGCGGAACGACAGGTTGTACTCGTTGAACACGTCAGCCAGCCGTTCGACCTCGCCGGTGCTGGAGACGGCGAACATCACCTGCTTGCCTTCGCGCGTCAGCCGCGAAACTTCCTCCGTCATCGCTGCCAATGAACCATGAAATCGCGTGGTCGGCTGGGTCTGCAACGTGAGGTGCTCGCTTTCATCGCCGCCTTCGATGCCGAGCTGCTCGACCGCAATAGTCGTCGCCTGTTGCAAACGTGCTTGCCACTGCTCCGGCGTCAGGTACAGCTCCTCCGGTCTCACCAGATTGCCAACCAGGCTGCGCTCATGCGCTTCCGTGACCCTAGTCCACCACGCATCGCGCGCTTCCTCAAGCAACTCGGGCTCATCCAGCACAATCGCCGCGTTGGGCAGCAGATCGAAGAAGTCCTGCTTCGCCCCCGCCACCGGAGCGTACAGCTCCCATCCGGGAAAAACCGTCACGCCGGTGGCCCGTACCGCGCGCTCCATCATCTCTTCGCTGCCCGCCAGCCGCTCGCCCGTGAGCCGCGCATTGATCGCCGCCAACGTTGGTTCTTCCACCGGCGTCTCGGTGAGCGGCAGCAACGCCACTTCGTCGGTCGATGCGGCCGAACGCTGCGTCTCCGGATCGAACTTGCGGATCGACTCAACTTCATCGCCGAAGAACTCCACACGAATTGGCCGCTCCAGCTCCGGCGGATAAACATCCAGCAGCCCACCGCGATGGGCAAACTCGCCCGGCATTTCCACCACGTCCACCTGGCTGTAACCCACCATGCGCAGGTGCTCCAGCAGCCGGTCGGGATCGAGCATGTCGCCGCGCCGCACTACGCGCGCCAGGTCGGCATAGAAGCCGCTGTCGCGCAGCCGCATCGCCATCGCCGCAACCGGAGTGATGACTATCTCGACGCCGCCGGTCGCGATCTTCCACAGCGCGGCCGCGCGCGCTTCCTGAATCTCGGGATGGGGTGACTGGTTCTCGAAGGGCAGCACGTCGTAGGCCGGCAGGCTGACGATCGCTTCGGGCGAAACCGCGCCACTCAGCTCGGCAAACGAACGCAGCAGCGGCAGCAGTTCCTCCACCGCGCGGTTGTCGCTGACCACCACCAGCAGCGAGCGCGAGGCGGCGCGCGCCAGCATCGCGTAAAACAAAGCTTTGCCTGTAGGAGTGAGCCCGGAGACACGTATCCGCCCCGCGCCGGCCTTTACCTGGGTGGCTGCACGCGCAAAAGCAGGTAGTTTCTCCACGTCCGCGAAGAATTCGCGAACGAACGGCAGGATCATTGTCTTTTCAGTTTACCAGCCTACCAGGATCACTGGCGGCTCCGCGCAATCGGCTCTTTGTAGGCGGAAACCAGTCGCGCGATCAGCACCGCGATATACAGCAGGCCGAGCGTGGCCTCGATCACGGACATTGACCGCACCTCTGACGAAACCGGCGATATGCCGGTTGCCCCGAGCGTGGTGATGGTTCCAAAGCTGTAGTAGAGCAGGTCGAAGCGGTTAGGAATGGCATGCGCGTTGATCAGCGGATCGAGATAGAAGGCCCTCGGCTCCAGCGTCGCCAGCATGCCGTAAATGCCGGCGAAGCTGAAGCTGATCAGCAGATAAATGCACAATGCGCCCAGGATGGTCTCGGAATCCGGCTCTCCCCTGGAAAACACCCGGCGGAAGATGATGACCACCACGAAAATATCGAAGGAGAAACTGAGCACGATGTTGAGGACCGAGAGCGCGCCTTGATCGGCGCGAAACTGGAGTACGTGCTGCAACAGGGCCGGAATGGCGAGCAGGAAACCGCAAACCAGCAGCGTCCGCTTCAGGTTGATTGCGTAAACCGTGTACAGGGTGGCTGCGGCGGCCAGTATGCGAAACGAAATATAGACGGACCGGCTTCGGTCGAGGTAGGGATAAACGATCAGGTACAGCAGCAGAAAAACAAAAAGCACCAGGAACCTGTGGCCGGAGATCCACGGCTTCTTCTTCGGAGGCGCCGCTCGGCGCAACATGGTTGGAGCTGTGGACATGGAGAAAAATCCTGTCCGCAGATAGTACACCCAATTGCCTCCAGCCAAGCACATTTTGAGTTACGGTTTTCCGGTTTGCCCGCATTATTCATGAACGCCGGGGACTCCATGGAAGGGGCGCGGCTTTAGCCCCCGAGGAGATTTCCGCAGCCTGTTACGAAAGCGAGGTCCCTCCGTGGCTAAAGCCACAGCCAAGAAGCCCGCTCTACGGCACCGCTGAAGCCGTGCCCCTTCAAAACGCCGGACCTTCATGAGTAATCCAGGCTAGATCAGTTTCACGTTCGGTGTATAGCGGAGGGTGGAGCACGCCTTCCAGGCGCGCACTGTGAGCCGTTGCCTTTTGACGCACGCTTTAGCGCCTGAGGTAATGCTTTACTACCTCAGCGGCCAAAGCCGATAGCCTCTCACGACTTTGTCATTGCAGCGCTGAAAGCCTGCCCTGAGCGGAGTCGAAGGGCGGTGCTCCACCCTATATACCAAGCCTGAAAATACTAGAACTCGAAGTGCAATCGCGCTCCGAAAACGGAGACCGGGCCACGAGCGGTATTGAAAGCGGGGTCGGCCACAAACTGGTAGTCCAGTGCACCAAGCAGACGCTTGGCGATCTTGCACTGGTAATACGTTTCCAGAACCTTCTCTTTGGAGTAATTCAAGGCGCCGTCGCCGTCCAGGATGCCCAGGCCGCCGGCAGCCAGATATAGCTGATTGTCGTGAGAGATACCACTGACCACGGCGGCCACGCCGATGGTATCGTCGGGGCGATGCCAAGACTCGCCCTTGATACTGATACCCAGCGAACCCATGTGATTTACGTCAGTAAACATCCATGCTTCGTTGATTCCGTCATTCCAGCCCACGCGGGAGAACACGCCGATATTCTTAGTGATCTCCTGTTCGAGATTGAGCCCGAAACCAAATTCATGCCGCAGGGCATGTGTCAGGTCAATGTCTACACCCGGGGCATAAAGCGCCGCTCGATAGCTGCCCATCTCCTCCTGGTTGACATAGCCCAGAATGCGAATGGTGCCGCGGTGACGGTCGATGCTGTAACGGCGCTCATTTTCAACGATCATATCCCAGGCGTGCCAGAAGCGGCCATCGCCCGCCGTAGGGTCGCCCGGCCACATGAGAAATTGGTCTTCGGCGGTGAATCCATTCCTTTGATTCGGCAATTGAAAGAATCCATAGCGCAGGGCCCATTTCGGCTGGTTCAATTCAACCGCCACGCCGGTCGTATAGCCCAAGGCGTCCGCCGGGTAATCCCAGGTAGCGTTGGCCGTGAATGCCCAGTTCATGAATTGTGTACGCGCGTCATTGGCATAGGCATTGTTGTCAAAAATGTCCTTGGAACTGAACCGGCCGATGGTAAAGGTGAGCCGTGAAATGTCCTGCTTGCCGGCCAAGGTTAGCGGGTCCGCAAGCACATCCTCTGTGTCGCCGCCCAGACCGATGGTCTGGCGAATAAAGAAGCGCGCCAGGGCCGCTCGCGGGGGATGGGTGCCGATCTTGTACGCTTCCCCATTAGGAAAGTCGTCGATACCGAGCGTGTTGTTAAGCCCGAAGCCCTGCCACGACAACACATCAACATGCAGTTCCGCGCCCGTCCACAACCGGAAGCCGGAATACAGATCCAACGACACGGTTTCGCGGACTTCACCGGCGGTGGGCAGGCTGTTGGGACCGGTATAGCTGGCGCTGAACGAGGGATAGCCTTGCAGCGTCGTGGTGGTTTGCATGTGGAAGTTCCAGGTTTGCGGTTGCCCTTCAGCGGCTTCCGTGGCCGGACCGTCGGGAAGAGCGGTCTGCGGAGTTTCGGGCTGTGCGCTTTCGAGTTGCGGAGCTTGCGGTTGCGAGTTGGTATCCGGGGGCGAAACCTGCGCCCATCCGGCGAGGGGCAGGGTCGCGGCCAGCAGCACAAGCCAGCAGAGAATTTGGAAAACCAATCGAACCATGAGAAGCGCGGCAGCCTCTTCATTATGAAACTGAAATTCAATTTCATTACACCGGAGCCTTGTCCGGACTGGCCGTGACCTCCGTCACCAGCCGACGTGACGACGCGCAGGGCCCTGCCAGCCAGACAACATGGTGCAAGCGCCGGCCCTTCGGCTCCGCTCGGGCGAAAAACCCACACTCGGGCACACCATATGTTCAGTGAAACCGTGCCTTCAAAGCGATCTACAAGACACGTTGCAGTGTCACACCGTCAGATTACGGGATGGTTGCAATCCCGCGATTACCGAGCTCTTATCGTACAGCGGAACGCGCTCGCTGCGGCTCGACTTGGATCAGGGCACGGACCTTTAGTCGTGCCGCATGCCTCGCTTGTTTGTATTTCTGACCGAGCGGAGGGACTGCTTTCCGTGTGCAGTGGCGGCAACTCCCGCGAACAGCGGGTCCCTCGACTACGCTCGGGAGGACAAAAATAAGAGGCTTCGTGATCGGCCCGGCTGAAGCCGTGCCCTGATGCAAACCGGTTACGGAAGGAACGCTAATATCACATGCGCCGTTCACTGCGGGATTCGAGCGCGTTGCATCCTGCCCTTCCTCCGGCCCGTCTATAGGATTTTCGGCATTCGCTTACAATCGACATAACGACTCATGGCAATCCAGGAAGAAGAGGTATTAGGCAAGGCCTACGACGCCAGGCTGATGAAGCGCCTGCTGAGGTACCTGCACCCGTATCGCTGGCAGGTGGCGGTGGCGCTGGTGGCCATCGTGCTGAAGGCGGGCGCCGACGTTCTCGGTCCTTACCTCACCAAGGTTGCCATCGACAAGTATCTCGCCAGCCATCGCGAAGCTCATTCGCTGCTTGACCGCTTCCTCAGCCCGCGTCCGCTGACTGGCATCGCGCAGATCGCCGCCATGTACGTCGGCCTGCTGCTGGCCAGCTTCCTGTTCGAATTTGCCCAGACCTACATCATGCAGTGGACCGGGCAGAAGGTGATGTTCGATCTGCGCAGCCAGATCTTCCGCCATCTGCAACGACTGCACATCTCGTTCTATCGACCGCAATCCCGTAGGCCGGCTGGTCACCCGCGTCACCAGCGACGTGGACGCGCTGAACGAGATGTTCACCGCCGGCGTGGTCTCCATCTTCGAAGACATCTTCGTGCTGCTCGGGATCCTGGTCATCATGCTCAACATGAACTGGCGGCTGGCGCTGATCACCTTCGCCGTGCTGCCGCTCATCTTCTACGCGACATCGATCTTCCGCCGCAAAGTGCGCGAGAGCTACCGCCGCATCCGCGTGGCCATCGCCAGGATCAACGCCTATCTGCAGGAGCACGTGACCGGCATCGTGGTGCTGCAGCTTTTCAATCGCGAGAAGCGCGCCTACGAGCGCTTCGAGAAGATCAACCGCACCCACATGGACGCCTTCAAAGACGCGATCATGGCGCACGCGGTTTACTATCCCGGTGGTCGAAGTCCTGTCGTCGATCGCGATCGCATGCGTCATCTGGTTCGGCGGTAACGAGGTCCTGCGCAATTTTGTGACGCTGGGCGTGCTGGTGGCGTTCATGCAATACGCGCAGCGCTTCTTTCGGCCCATCCAGGACCTGAGCGAGAAGTACAACATCCTGCAGGCGGCAATGGCATCCAGCGAGCGCATCTTCAAGCTGCTGGACACGCCGGCGGAAATCGTCTCTCCGGCGGAGCCGAAGATGCCGCAGGGGCACGGCCGCATCGAGTTCGATCACGTGTGGTTTGCCTATCGCACCGTGGCGCAGGCGGCCGAAGAAGCTGCAAGCAAAGGCGAGAAGCTGAAGGTCAGCGTTGTGCCGGCAACTGATGGTTCGGGCGTAGACGCTAAGGTGGATTTCGATTGGGTGCTGCGCGACGTTTCGTTCACCATCGAGCCCGGCGAAACTGTGGCCATCGTCGGCCACACCGGCGCCGGCAAGACCACGATCATCTCGCTGCTGCTGCGCTTCTACGATGTGCAGAAGGGCGCCATCCGTATCGACGGCGTCGACATCCGCGAAATGGATGTGGCCGAGCTGCGCCGCCGCTACGGCGTGGTGTTGCAGGACCCGTTCCTGTTCTCGGGCACGATCGCCAACAACATTCGTCTGGGCACGCGCTGGATCGAGGATGCATCGGTGGAAGAGGCTGCCGAGCAGGTCAACGTCGCCGATTTCATTCGCTCGCTGCCCGGCGGCTTCGACGAAGAGGTGAAGGAACGCGGCAGCACGCTCTCGACCGGGCAAAAGCAGCTCATCTCGTTCGCACGTGCGCTGGCGCACAATCCCAAAATCCTTATCCTCGACGAAGCTACTTCCAGCGTCGATACGGAAACCGAGTTCCGCGTCCGCGAGGCGCTCACCCGCATGGTTGCCGGCCGCACGTCGATCATCATTGCCCACCGCCTGAGCACCATTCAGCGCGCCGACAAGATCATCGTGATGCACAAGGGCCAGGTGCGCGAGATCGGATCGCACCAGCAACTGCTGGCGCATCGCGGGATTTATTGGAAGCTCTACCAGTTGCAATACAAGGACCAGGAAATTGCGCTTCCGACGGGCGCGCGCGGAGAATACTCGATGCCCGCAGTGACCGCGTCGGCGGATGATTAAGGAATTTGTGAATGCGACGGTTGATTCGAAGCGCCGGGCTGTTCCTGTGTTTTGCGAGTCTGAACGCCGCTTTGGGCCGAGCTCAGCAGCTCGACGTGTGGTCAAACGGCGGACCGCACCCGGTTCCGTTGAAGGCGAACACCGCCCCCGAGAAGTGCAACGAGTGTCATAGCGACATCGGCAAAGGCAAGTATGTGCACACCGCACTGATCACGGGTTGCAGCACCTGCCATCAAATAAAGAACAAAGCCGGAAGTACGCAGGTGAAGCTGGTTTCCCCGGTGACGCAGCTTTGCCTGAGCTGCCACCCATTAGCGGCGAGCAAGGTTTTGCATCGTCCCTACAAATTGGGAGACTGCGTAGTCTGCCATTCACCGCATGCCAGCGACTTCCCCAATCACACGTGGGCTTCCACGCAGGACATCTGCCTGGGATGCCACGCGGCATCGCGCCTGAAAATCAATGAGCGCAAGAAAACCGCGACGGTGCCGTGGGGCATTGCCTTGACGGCGGAGCAGATGCAGGGGTGCGAGTACCTGCCCCTGAACCAGACGCTCACCACCGGGCATCCCGTGGCCGGACATCCGGTCTCTGGCCCGAACACGGCTTTGGCAGCGGATGCTCCACCCATCACGTGCCTGTCGTGCCATCAGGCACACGCCTCCAATTTCGCTCACCTGCTGCCCAAGACGCCGCCTGATCCCGATATGCCGCTGTGTAAGAGCTGTTCGCTCTGCATCGACTGCCATCGGAAGATGTGAGCTCCTGTCATAATCGCAGTGTGCGAATCCTGATCTCCGCGGGAGAAGCTTCCGGGGAATTCTATGGCGCAGAGCTGATGAAGGCTTTGCGCAGGCAAGTCGCTCAGGGCGAGCACATCGACTTTTTCGGCGTGGGCGGCGAGCAGATGCGTGCCGCGGGCTGCGAGCTGCTGGTCGATGCGCGCGAGATCGCCGAGGTCGGCATCATCGAGGTGATCCGGCACATTCCTAACATTTACCGGCGCTTTCGTCAGGTGGTTCGCGAGGCCGAGCGCCGCCGTCCCGACGCCGCCGTGCTCATCGACTTTCCCGACTTCAACCTGCGGCTGGCGCGCGAGCTGCACAAGCTCGGCGTGCCGGTCATCTACTACGTCAGCCCGCAACTGTGGGCGTGGAAGCAGCGCCGCATCGAGAGCGTGCGCGAATACGTGCGCCAGATGCTGGTCATCTTCCCGTTCGAAGAGAATTATTATCGCGAGCGCGGAGTGGAGGCGCAGTTCGTCGGGCATCCGCTGGCCGACCTGCCCGCGCCCGCGGTGACGCGCGAGGATTTTGCGCGCGAGTACGGCCTTGACCCAGCGCGGCAATGGATCGCTTTGCTGCCCGGCAGCCGCCGCGCTGAAGTCGCGCAGATCTTCCCCGCGCTGCTGGAAGCCGCGCAACTTCTGGGCCCCGACTACGTTTACACAGTGCCGGTCGCCTCCACGCTGAGCGCCGATTGGATGGCTTCGTTGCTGCGCGGCTACAGCGGCCCGCCGATCACGTTTACGCGCGACGCCCGCTCCACCCTGCTGCACGCGCGCGCGGCCGCCGTCGCCAGCGGAACCTCGACGCTCGAGGCGGCGCTGATTGGCACGCCCTTCGTGATGGTGTACCGGGTTGCGCCGCTCACCTGGAGCCTGGGCCGCCGTCTAGTAAAGGTGGACCGCTTCGCGATGGTGAACCTCATCGCCGAGCGGGATGTCGTGCCCGAGCTGCTGCAATCGGACTTCATGCCGCAGCGGGTGCGGGACGAACTCAGCCGGATTATTCCTGATGGTGCGACCCGCGAAATCATGCTGCAGGATTTTCGCGAGGTGCGGCAGCGGCTGGCAGCGAACGGTCCCAACGCAACCGCATCCGATCGGGCCGCGCAGGCCGTACTGACATTGGTGACCGATTAGCTCACCACAGAGATCACGAAGCGCACGGAGTTTTCAATGTGAGTTTTGGGCCAATTCGCGGTGCTGCGCTTTGTATCAGGGGACGACTTCAGTCATGCCGAACGACGGTTTCTAAAAAGCGGGCTAAAGATCGTATGTGAGAACTGTGCCGTCCCTAAAGGGACTCGAACAAATTTTCCACCTCACCCAGGACTCCGCTTCGCTCCGTCCTGGGCTAACTGCAATTCCACCCCTCCGGGGTTCGATTTGCGTATGTCGCACTCCACCGCGGAGGAAGAAAATTGGTTCTCACACGCCCCCTAAAGCCGTGCCCTCATACCAAGCACCCGAAAGCAAATTCTTATTCCTCCGTGCTCTGCGTGTGCTCCGTGGTGAAACTCGCGGCCCGAAGCGGAAGGATGCCGCGAGCGCACGTTTCTGCGCGATTTTCTATAATTGCAGTTAGCATCAGAGTTGGAGTTCTCTCCCAATGTGCAATGCGGCACGCCCGCTGGCCCGCTTCTTAGTGATAAATTTCGCCCTTCTGGTCGCAACCTGCTTGGCGGCGGAGAAGCCGCGCATCCACGTGGACGATTACGTTATCCACGCCACGGTCACGCCGCAGACGCATCAGCTCAAGGCCCAGGCGCGCGTCAAATTCACCGCTCTCGACGACATCAACATCGCCACCTTCGAACTGCACAATGCGCTGCGTCCCACGCGTGTGGTCGATGCCAGCGGCCAATCGCTTGCCGTCGAGCGCGTCAGCTCCGATTCCACCATCCGCATCTCGCTGCCCAGCACGCTCAACAAAGGCGCGTCCGACACGCTGATTTTCGATTACGAAGGCGCGATCCAGACGGGCGACGACAGTCCGGTCCCGGGGCTGAAGCTTGCCTACATTGGCGATCCCATCACCTATCTTCTCTACGCCGGGCGCTGGTTCCCCATGGCCGGTTATGGGACGAACCGTTTCACCGCGACCATCAGCGTCACGGTTCCCGCGGGATACACAGTGATCGGCAGCGGCAAGGAAAGCGCCGGCGCTGCACCCGACGTTGAATCAGAATCGGCAGCCAAGAGCACAAAGGGTAAAACGCAGAGCGCTCACGCGCCTGCGCCGTCTGGCGGAGGAAGTGTCACCTTCACCTATCAGGGCCATCCCAGCTTTCCCGGCACCATCATCATTGGTAAGTTTGTAGAGACGAAGAGCAGCGAGGGCGGCCTGGGGATCAACGTCTACACCACGCCGGAGCACAAATCCGCGGCGACGAATTACGCCGATCTCGCGACCAAGGAATTTTTCTTCTTCACCACGCTCTACGGTCCGCCATTTAACCAGAACCTGAGCGTAGTGGAGTTGCCGGACGATACCGTGCCATCAGCTTGGGCCCCGGAAATCGCCGCGTTGGCCGGCCGTTATTTTACGACAAAGGGAAACTACCGGCTGCTGGCCAACAACATCGCGCATCAGTGGTTCGGGACCATGGTGAGCCCGGCGGCCAAGAATGACTGGTGGCTCGGCGACGGCGCGGCGCGCTACTCTGAAGCGCTCTACGTCGAGCACGTCGCCGGCGAAGCCGGATTTCAGGAAGTCACCAAGGACATGTCGGTGGGCGCGCTGGCCTACGTTTCCGTGCCGCTGGCCGATGTCGGCAGGCTGGATAGCTTCTCGCCCGAGTTTCAATCGCTGGTCACCGACAAGGGCGGCATGATCCTGGCGATGCTGCGCTGGGTCATCGGCGAGCAGGCCTTCGACAAAACCATGCGCACCTTCGTCTCGCAGAATGCGGGCAAAACGGTGAGCGTCGATGACCTTAAAAAGATAGCCGAGCAAACTTCAGGACAGCAGCTCACCTGGTTCTTCACCCAGTGGCTCGACTCCACCGGCGCGCCCGAGTTCAAGAACAAATACACCGTCTATCGCACTGCCAAAGGCTTTCGCGTCGTGGGTGAGATTTCACAGGACATGGACCTGTTCCGCATGCCGGTCGAATTGAGGATCGACACCGACGGCAAGACCGAGGAAAAGCGCATTGAAGTGGAAGGCACCAACTCGGCCTACTCGGTGGATACCTTCGGCCGGCCGCGGCGCATCACCATCGATCCCAGCAACCAGGTGCTGCAGAACTCGCAGGATTTGCAGGTGCGCACCTCCATCATGCGCGGCCAGCAGGATGTCGAGCAGGGCGATCTTATGGAGGCGCTGAAGGAATATCAGAAGGCGCTCGACATCAACAAAAACAGCTCGCTGGCGCACTATCGCATCGCGGAAGTTTTCTTCCAGCAGCACAACTACCAGGCCGCAGCCAACGCCTACCGCGAAGCGCTCAATGGCGATGGCGTGCCGCGCTGGACCGAGGTCTGGAGCCACATTCAGTTGGGCATGATCTTCGACCTCAGCGGCCAGCGCGAGCGCGCCACCAACGAGTACCGCCAGGCATTGCAGACCAACGACAACACGCAGAACGCGCTCGATACCGCCCGCAAGTACCTGCAAAGCCCGTATCAACCGCAAGGCAGCGGGGACAAGCCGGGAATGTAGGAAGCAATTAGCAATTAGCAATTAGCAATTAGCCGTTGGCACTTAGCACTTAGAGCAGTTTAGCTTTTGCTGTGACCTGGTAGAGCGAGCCTTCAGGCTCGCGTTCGGTTGCATCGCCTGAGATACATTTTGGATTCCGCTGCACTTGCAGCGGAATCCAAAACCCAAAAATATAGTGGCGCGGTTGACGCGGCGCTGAAGCGCCGCTCTACCAGGACACACCAAATCCGAAAATGCTCTAGCCCTTGGAATCGACCCTCTTTCGCTGGCCCCTGCTGAGGGTGTCTCGCGAGTGCGCCTAACAGCTCCTGGTGGAGCGCTTGGTATCAGGGCACAACTTCAGTCGCGCCGATAGGCACTTTATTCTTGTCATCACCAGCGGGCTTCAGCCCGCGAGGGACCTGCTTTTCGCGTGCACTACGACAATCACCGACAGAAGGGGGAATTGCACTCATCGTGCCAGCTTTAACCCGCTCAATTGGGCGATGTTTTCTTGTGCCACATTGTGGGACATAATTAGCACCTGAAAGGTCTCGCCCATGCCCGCTGGAGAGATCAGGTGCTTCAGTTGCAACGCGACTTTGGCGTGCTCCTGCGGCAGCTTGCACTCCTGAAACGCATCCGCGAATTGCGTCTCTTCACCAATGCCGAGCAGAAATTGCGATTGCGTCATCAGCCCCAATGGGCGTAGCTCGCGATCTTCGCCGCGCCCCCGCAAGGCGGTGAAATTCACGTGCGCCGTGATGTCCTGCTCGCCCGGCGCTTCGTAGGGCGAAGCGCTCGCCGTGTGCTGCCGATAACACATGATGGTGTCGCGGTGCCGGCCCGCGAGCTGCTCCTCGCGCGTATAGCCGTAATCGATGATCACCACGAATCCGCTCCGCTGCTGAAACAGCCCGGCAATCCGGTCCATCCACTCGAGCGAAGCCAGCGGAGCCTCGACGCGCTCGCCTTCCTGCGGACGAACGCCGTAACGGTCCAGAAACTCTTCTTCAGCCGGAGACGGCGTGACGAACGTCTCCACGAAGCGTCCGTTCTCGAACCCGACGCGCACGCTGCCGCGATAGTCGATGACCTCGACCGGCAGCGCGTCGAAGAACTCGTTCGCGAACAGGATGATGTTGTCGCCGGTCCTCGCGGTCGCCAATTCGAACGACCCCAGGATTTCAGCCTTCCCGGCCGTTATATGCCCGGCAAGTCGCTCGTGCAGCTTCTCCCGCAGATGTGCCGACTGCTCAACCAGCGCGTAGCGCAGCGCGTGCGCGAATTCCGGAAACTGGCTGGCCGACCAGTCGAGCACATCGCCCGCAAACAATCCCCGCCCCGGCCCGAGCTCGATGAGGTGAATCCGCGACGGCGAATCCAGCGCGCGCCACATCTCTTCGAATTGCCGCGCCAGCAGCCGGCCGAATACGGCATGGACATCGCTGGAGGTGTAGAAGTCTCCTGCTTTGCCGAACCGCTCGCGGGCGCGTGAATAATAGCCCAGCTCCGGCTCGTACAGGCAAAGCTCCATGTAGCGCGAGAACGGAATCGGCCCCGCGCGCGCGATCTCGTCGCCAATGCGTTCGCGCAGCGAAGCCGGCCCAGTCGCAGCGTTCGACGGCACAGTCACAGCTTGCCCTCGCGCTCCATCTGCTGATGTTGCTTGCGATGTTGCGGGGTGCGGATGAACATCTCTACCAGATAGTCATGCAGGCAATCAAAGATTTGCCGCTGCAGCGTCCACTCAAATTGCGGCTCGTCGAGATCGCGAGGATGCAGGTCGAAGTAGTAAGTGTGGACCGGCGGGTCGATGAAGCGTGGGGAGATGATGAGTTCCACGCCTTCGCCCTTGTCACGCGCCTGAAATTCAACCAGCGGATGCTCGTAGAGCCGCAATTGCTGCTGCACGCGCTCCAGGCGAGTAAGCGTCATCGGGCGATTGTAGCAAGCGAGCAGATTCTCCGTGCTGATGTCACGCCAGGCCAAGTCGAGCGGGCCTTAAGGCCCGCGTCCAAGCATGCCATCAAAAAGCGTTCAACTCCGGCGAACGCAGGCCTCTGCCGCCCCTAAAGGGGCTTCCTTCGAAGGGAGCGCGTTGACGCGGACCTGAAGGTCCGCTCTACCGACATTCGCAAGTCACGCCTCCTAGCTCCACCGGAACCAGCGCAGCGCCAGCACGAACGAGACACCGCCCCAGATTGCGAGTACGGCGATGCGGCCGATCTGCGAGGCCAGCGAGTCGCCCTGCAGAATGATCGCGCGCAACGCGTCGTTCAGCGCGGTCAGAGGGAGCGCGCGGATCGCCGGAAGAAACATCTTGGGAAAACGCTCATAGGAGAAGAACACGCCCGAGAAGATCCACATCGGCATCATCACCACGTTGATCAGCCCGCTGACGCTTTCGATCTTCTGTGCCCGGCTGGCGGTGAGCAATCCGATGCCGCCGAACGAAACCGCGCCCAGCGCGCCGATCAGCAGGATCGCTGCCACGCTGCCAACCACGCGCACGTGAAAGACGATCACGCCGAAGCCCAGCAGCAGCGCGACTTCGATCAGCATCAGTATCAGGCGGCTGCTGGCCAGCGCCAGCAGAAAATCGGAGCGCCGCATGGGCGTGGCCACAAAGCGCTTCAGCAGCTTGCGCTGCCGCATCTCCACCACCGCGAAGCCGATGCCCCACATGCCGGAGTTCATCAGGTTCATGCCCAGCAGGCCGGGGATGAGGAAGTCGATGTAGCGCGCGCCCGGCTCGCTGGAGGCTTGGCTCTGCCGTGGGGATGGGATTCTTGCGGCCGGCGGAGGTCTGCAACGCATCGTCTACCTGCTGGCGGGCGAGCACGCTCTCCGGACGCGCAGGATCGTAACGGAAATGGACTCCCGCAGCGTCCATGCTGACGATCAGCGCATACTTGCCAACGCGGAAGCCGTCGAGCGCCGCCGCAGCGCTCACCGTATCGGCATGAATGGCGGCGTGCGCGGGCGAGCGCTGCAGCAGATCGATCACCTGCTGCGGTCTGCGCTCCCGCAACCACTGCGACCGGCGTGACGTCGGCCGGTTTCTGGCGGAACGCGATGCCCAGTCCGAGCGCCAGCAGGAGCGGGAACACGAAGACCCAGAAGATGACCTCCGGTTCGCGCCACATCTCCAGCATGCGCATTTGCAGCAGGCGGGCATAGCCGCTCCAGCGCCCATTGGTCTTGACGACCTGCTCTGGACCCGACACCACCGGCGGCTGCTCGACCGTGGCCATCAGTCCTCCCTCAGGTGCCGGCCGGTGAGCTGCACGAAAACATCTTCCAGGCTCGCTTGTCTGGTGTTGAGGTGGGCCAGCGCGGCGCGTTGATTCTGTACCTCGGCCAGCAGCGCAGGAATGGTTTCATGCGGCTCATTCACGGTCAGCGACACCAGGCCGTCGTCCTCGCGCACCGACTGCACGCCGGGGAGCTTGCTCCACGTCGGCGCATGGGCTCCGTTGCCGTCGGCGATGGCGAATTCCACAATGTGATGTCCGCTGAGCCGCGCAATCAACTCGGCGGGCGTTCCTTCGGCGATGATCTGGCCGTGATCGATGATGGCCAGCCGGTCGCACAGGCGTTCCGCTTCATCCATGTAATGCGTGGTCAGCAGCACGGTGCCGTTGCGCCGCTGGAACTGGCGGATGATTTCCCACAACTGGCGGCGGCTCTGCGGATCGAGACCGGTGGTCGGCTCGTCGAGGAACAGGATCTTGGGATTCGCCACCAGCGCCGTCGCAACTGCCAGGCGCTGTTTCTGCCCGCCAGACAGTTTCCCGACCCACGAATCCGCTTTTTCCTGCAGCGACAGTTCCTCCAGCACGGCGTCGATCGATGTCGGATGCGTGTAGAAGCTGGAGAACAGTTGCAACGTCTCGCGGACGGTAAGTTTTTCGGAGAGCCTCGTCTCCTGCAGCGAGATGCCCAGCCACTCGCGCAACTCGCGCGCGTGCGACTGCCACGTCCGGCCGAGCACTTCGACCTCGCCC
This sequence comes from uncultured Acidobacteriaceae bacterium, assembly GCA_963821995.1. Lineage (GTDB taxonomy): Bacteria > Acidobacteriota > Terriglobia > Terriglobales > Acidobacteriaceae > Bog-257. The sequence continues at coordinate 65,672 of CAWGFZ010000006.1, forward strand.
GAGGTCGGCTGCAGCAAGCCTTCGAGGATTTCGATGGTCGTGGTCTTGCCGGCGCCATTCGGCCCCAGCAGGCCGAAACATTCGCCCGCGTTGATGGTGAGATCGAGCCCGCGGACGGCTTCGACTTTGCCGTCATAGGTCTTGCGCAGCCCGCGACACCGAATGGCGATCTCCATAGCAGCATGATACCCGAGATGACACTGCCGTCCGCGTGCTGCAAGGCCCCGCGGTGAGGGCACTCTGGACAGGAATTTCAAAAGAACATAAGAATTAGGAGGTCGCACAGCAGAACCTCGGCACGCTTTTGTGAGCGCTCACGTGCTGCCGGTGACATTCTTGCTTGCAAGAATTTGAAGTTAGGAACGCGGTCGCCTACGTCGGCGGCGTGGTCGGTGTCTCGTCGTCGGCGACGGGCTCGCTGCTGTGACGCTCCATCTCGTCGTAGATGTCCTTCATGACATCGTCTCGTAAGCCGCCGTCGTGCATACGCGACGCCATCTCCTGCAGCGCGACATTCAAAATGTGATAGTGGTGGAGCTCGCGATAGCGCGGGTCGGTGGTGACTTCCTTCCACAAGCCGTGCAACAGGTCAACATCCTCTTGCCGCATGCGGGGCGTGTGTGGGCCGAGCATGTATTCGTGCTTGCTGCCGTCCGGTTCGAAGACCACCAGTCGCAAGCGCGGACGCGGCTCAGGCAAGCGTTCCCAGGCGTCGCCGGTGAGCTTGCCTTGCTCGCCGGCAGTCAGCTTGTTGGATCTGCCGCAAACAATCACGGACGAGTGCAGGCGCTGCGCCGTGGCCACAATGCTTTCGAAAACGTCGTTGGTGGGCACCACCAGCAGCGAAACGTGCTTGCCCAGCTTCTCGGCGACCGCGACCACGGCGGAAAACAACTCCTGTTCGTACTTCTTGAACACCTCGGAGGTGTCCATTTGCTCATTGCCGCTGAAGGAGTGCTCGCGGTGATAGACACGGGAGGTCATGACCACCACGTCAGTTTTCGTGGCATCCGTCCGGGATAGGATTTTTTGCAGGTAATAAAGATTGTGAGGATCGCGGACGGCAACCAGGATGTTGCCGGGACGAATGTCCATGGCTTCGGCATTCAGTTCAGCATTCGGGGCAACGTTGAACTGGTCCAGTCCGGACTCTTCGTGAGCATGCTGTCTGCTGGTAATGTGCTCGGAAACCGTGAATATCGCGAAAAACGCGACGCTGAAGGCGATGCCCGAAATGGTGGCTAGTTCCTTAGTGAACAGGTTCACAACTGCCGTGGCAAACAGCAGCAACGCAATCAGAAATAGTCCGACGGGAACCTCAACTCCCGCAATATGGAAGTTCAGCGGCACCTTCCACTGCCGGTTCTCCGGCTCGGTGTAGCGCAGCACCACCACCGCCAGCGACTTGAAGGCGAAGCTCCAGATCACGCCGAATGCATAGAGCGAGGCCAGCAGATAAACGTTGCCGCGGCTGGCGACGATGGTCAGTATCTGCAGGCCGACAATGAGGTTGATGATGCGATAACTCGTGCCGAAACGAGTGTGAGGCTTGCGGAACCACGGCGTCAGCACGCCATCCTCGCTCATGCGGTTGAGCACGCCGTTGGCGCCGACAATGGCCGTGTTGACCGCACCGGAAAGGATCAACGCGCCCACCACGACGACGAATGCCTGGAACAGCAATCGCAAGCGTAAACGGCCCGACGACATTCATCGCCAACCCGCTGATCAGGTTGGCGAAATAATCGGCCCGCACCTTGTCGGGGATGATCATCACGGCGAAGAACGAAACCAGCGAGGTGAAGAGCAGACTGTAGAGGAAGATCACCAGCCCGGTCTTCTCCAGGTTCTTCAGCTTGGGATGCTCGATCTCGCGGTTGATCTGGGCCAGTGACTCCTCGCCGCTCATGGCCAGAACGGAGTGCCCGAAGCCGACCAGCAGCATGATCAGCGGAATGCGCGCTGCCCAGGTGCGGAACAGCCAGCCCAAGGCTTCCTTGTCGTGATGCATGTTTGCCGCCGACGGCAGCGGCGGCAGCGGCGAAGGATGCTTGAACAGCGTGATCAGGCACCACACGATCAGCAGCACCACCATGACCGTGGTGATCTTCATGATCTGCATGGCGCGTTCGCTGGATTCGTGAATGCCCTGGGTGTTCTGCCACCAGAAGTAGAGGGTCACGAGAATGGCGAAGGCTGCGGCGAAGGCGTTATCCGGGACCGTAATCTTGTAGCCGAAATGGTGGAAGGTGTCGGTCAGCAAGCCGGAAAGATACAGACCGGCGGAGACGGCGCTTATCGGGCCGGTGAGGACGTAATCGAAGAGCAGAGCGGAGACCGAGAGTTTGGCCAGCTTTCCGCCCATCGCTTCTTTCACCACGCGATAGACGCCGCCGCGCACGAACATCGAACTCGACTCGATGTAGATGGCGCGGACCGCGTAGCTGAACAGCATCACCGCCAGCACGAACCACGGAGCGCTCTTGCCGATGACTTTCTCTGCGTCGCCCCCAACGTAGTACGCCGACGACGCCAGGTCGGACAATACGATTGCCGCCGCCCGCCAGAAAGAGATGAACGTCAGCATCACTGACGTGGCGACGAACACCTTAATTGCCGGCCGCTGGAGGTTCTCGGTTGTTGAGGCCATAGAAACTGTGGTGGTTACCCTTGGCTGAGCGGCGATCCCAGACGCATGGGGTAAAACATTCAGTGTACCGCTACACCGATGCGTTTGGCGCGCCGCAAATGCGCACGCCATACGCAGTTTTGAATTTACTGGCGGGAGACGAAATGGTCAGCAGCAGAAAAACTCGGGTGAGCTTGGCTCAAGCGTCAAAGACAGCCTATTGCTAGGGATGAAAACGCTACTTCCGCTGGGTGACAAAACTGCGGCTGAGGCGATCGTGCCAGCAAAGCGCGTCGACATCGACCAGCGCCCACAGCAGGCCCATCATCAGCGAGGCAGTCGAGAAGTACAAGGCGACAACGCGGCTGCGGCGATGTCGCCAGCCCAGTTGTCCGCCCTGAAAGGTCCGAAATTTGAGGCGCAGTGCGCGCATTCCGGGGGTCGCTCCGTGATACAAAGTGAAGATGTATTCATACGCCGACCAGAGCACAAGGACCGCAGCGCCCATGGCCAACACAATGGGCTTACTCAATTGGAGCTTCGGCAGCATTTCGTAGCAGATTGCGCCGAAGACGGCCGCGGCCACCGATACCAGCGCGCAATCGATGAGCCCGGCGTAAAACCGGCGCGACAACGCGACCGCGGGGACGGGAAGATCGACATGGTCAGCGGGACTCGCGGCTGTGGGTTGCAGGCTGGGCAGTTGCAATCCGTCGAACAAAGGAGTCGCCGGAAATGCTTCCAGCTCCTCCGGCACATCGAGAATGCGCGGGGAATCCGCGATCACCGGATCGGCTAGCCGTTGGTATTCCTCGGGCGCGGTAGAAGCTTGCCGCGGGAACGCAATCACCTTCCGCCGCGGACGCGGACGTGCAACCGTCGCGCTCGAAGGCGAAGGAACGGATGGCAAAGGCTCGGCAGTCGATATCGGCCCTGCCGGCTCGGCATCAGGAAAAACTGGCGCTTCCGCTTGCTGGTTTGTGAAGCGCTCGCGTTCCGGCGTGGGATCGAATGGCGGCAGCTCTTCAGGCGCAGCCTCAATCGGAGCGGCAGCTGCGCTGAAATCATCGTCTACAGAATTATTTTCGTCGGCACATGCCGGCTGCTCAAGCACGCACTGTTCGGTTTCTGCAGGCGGGAACGGAAAACGCATGCTGAAGTTTCCCTCGAGGTGTCTTCCGCGCCGGTTGCGATATCCCGCAACCCGCGCCTGGATTTCACTCCGCCAGACATTGTCGCGGTTCTCGGGCGCGTCAGCCGTTGCTTCGGGCCCCGAGGTGTAATGCTCACTCATGTGCAGCAAAAATCGTCTTCGTCCCACGGCAAACTACCGGAACGTCTACTTGCAGGAAACGGAATGAGAAAAGGAGGACATCTGCCGGCTTGTCCCGACCCAGCTCGGACTCGATTAGCACGACGTCCTTGGCAAAACCAAGCGGACTTCGATCACGTCGGAGCGCTGCGGCAACCAGTCAGATCTTTCGTCTTTTGCCTCTCTCTCTCCGACGTGCTAAGTTGCAAGGTTCCGCTTCATCACCGCGCATTGGCGAAGGGGATATACGCCTTTCGATGATTCCTCGCACTCGATTCATTATCACGGCAGTATGTTTGTGTCATCTGTTTCTCTGTCCGCTTCTATTAACCAGCCAGTTGCCTGCCGCGCAGTCGCAGCAAAACAGCGAAAGCGCGCCGCCGCCCTCGGCAGGCACGTCGTCTTCCTCTTCCGCTGCTCCGGGGAATGGCGATGACAGCGCCGCACCGCGGCAATCGCGAGCCCAGCCTCAGATCACGGTGACAACCGATACCGGCGAGGAAGACACCAGTACGGAAGGCATTATCCAGCAGCAACTCCAGGAGAGCGAACAGCAGGATTCGGGACCGCAACGCCCGGCGATCAATGCTTCTCCGGGACGGAATGAAGTGCTGATCCGCGCCGACGAGCAGGAGAAGAACCAGGACATCTATCACGTGCGCGGGCATGTCGAGATCCGCTTCGGCGGCAACACCCTGCACTGCGATCAGGCGACCTACGACTCGACCACCGGGCAAATAACCGCCATCGGACACGTGGTGTTCGATGGCGGCCCGCACAACGAGCACGTGGTCGGCAGCCGCACCGATTACAACGTGAGCAGCGACAGCGGGACCTTCTATGACGCCACTGGTTCCACCGGCGCCCGCGTCAAAAATAGGATGATGTTCCTGACCTCGTCCACCCCGTTCTTCTTCACGGGAAAAGTGGTAGACCGCTTGGGTCCGGACCATTACCGGGTTTACGACGGGTTCGTCACTTCCTGCCAGTTGCCGAAACCGAAATGGCTGCTGGCCTCTGACACAGCCAACGTCGAAATTGGCGGCGAGGCACAACTGCATCATGCCGTTTTGAAGCTGCACGGCATTCCCGTCTTCTACTTTCCCTACATGGAACATCCTGCTGATGAGTTCGGTCGCAAGAGTGGCTTTCTGCTTCCGGACGTCGGGTTATCCAATACTCGCGGGACGATTCTGGGCGACGCCTTTTATTGGGCAATCAGCCGCAATGCGGACGCAACTATCGGCGCCTATCTGTATAGCAAGCGCGGATGGGCAGAGATGGCCAACCTGCGTTGGCGTGGCCGCAAATCCGTGTTTCAGGCCCAGTATTTCGGCGTCATCGATGAAAAGGGTTATCCCGGGACCGGACAGAACCAGGGCGGCCAGGAGCTCAGGGCGACCGGATCCACACAACTTCCCGATGACTTTGTTGCTGCCATCAACGTAGACTATCTCTCCTCGTACATATTTCGCCTGGCCTTTGCTCTCGCATACACCGAAGCTATCAACTCCGAAGTACGTTCCAATGGCTATGTAAGTAAGAACTGGGATGGTTATGGCCTTGGCATTATCGCCTCGCGATACCAGAATTATGAGAGCTTTACTTCCGGCGATTTCATCAGCATCGTGCACTCGCCAAGTTTAGAGCTGTCCACCGTCGAGCGTCCGTTCAGCAGGGCCAACTTCGTTTATTCTTATGACATAGCCGCCGAAGGAGTGTCGCGTAGTGAGGTTGGCTTTTCAACTGCGCCCGTCGTAGGACGGGCGGATGCGGCTCCTTATCTTGCCTGGCCGAGGTTTTTCCGTGGTTGGACCTTCCGTCCCCAGATAGGGGCAGAAGAGACTTACTATAGCCAGCGCCTGGAACCGAGTCCGAACAGCAACTCATTCGGAATTGCGGTGAGCGATCCCATGAACCGCAATGTCGCCAACGCTTCCTTCGAGTTTCGGCCGCCTACGCTATCCAAGATCTTCGACCGGAAGTATTTCCAACGGGTTTGGAAGCATACCATCGAACCTTACACCGTCTATCGCTATCAGACCGGCGTCAATAACTTCGGCCAGATTATTAGGTTTGATTCTCGCGATATCCTCGCTGATACCAATGAAGTCCAATATGGCGTCGTTAATCGTCTCTATTCGAAAAAAACTACTTCCAGCCCGCAATGCTATCTGGAGCACAAGCCCCCCGGTACTTTGCCAAAGCTCACAACCGGAAAAACGGCTGATCAGAAAAACAAATGCGATGACAAGTCGGGTACCGCAATCAATGTTATGAACTGGGAACTAGCCCAGAAGTACTACATGAACACGAACTTCGGCGGGGCCCTGGTCCCCGGCCAACGCAATGTGTTCGATGCGACAGTAGATTTTTCCGGCATTGCTTTCCTTACCGAACCACGTTCGTTGTCACCCGTGATTTCGCGGCTGCAGGTTTTTTCCGGCGGCGCGGACTTTCAGTGGGACGTGGACTATGACACGGTCTTGCATCAGGTGAATGCCAACACGATTTTCGCCGGCTATCGCTGGGGGAAATGGTATCTCAACGGGGGACAGACCTACGTCAATGCTCCAGGGGAATTTACGATTGTAAACGGCGTACAGACGCAGAACATTTTCAACCAGTGGCGCGTGGGCCTTACCTATGGCGGCATGACCAAGCCGGGCTTCAGCGGGGCAGCAAGCCTGGGATTCGATTCTGTGCTTGATTACCTGCAGGCAGCAACCATCCAGACGAATTACAACTGGGATTGTTGCGGCATCGCCTTCCAGTACCAGCGATGGGCGTTGGGGTTATTGCGCAATGAGAACGCGTACCGCTTCGCGTTTAGTCTTACGAACGTAGGTACATTCGGCAGTATTAAGAAGCTGCAGAGGTTGTATTAGTTAGGGCGGTGGATCACCAAGGGATCGGCACAACCTAAGAAATCTAAGTGACGACCGGCTTCTTTCTTGCTGCGCGTTGGATTTCCCGACTCCGACGTCTTTCGCTAATTGCTAATTGCTAGTTGCTAATTGCTGATCTTCATGAAAACCCCCGAAGTAGCTCGTATCGCACTTGCCGACCGATGGCTGGTGTTGGCCGGTCCGGGCGACATTACGCATGAGACCACCGACGCCATCGTTAATGCCGCTAACTCATCGCTGCTGGGCGGAGGCGGCGTCGATGGCGCTATCCATCGACGCCGGAGGGCCGGCCATCCTCGCCGAATGCCGAAAGATCGTCGAGCGCATCGGCCGCTTACCGGCCGGTCAGGCGGTCGCAACCGGTGGCGGCAGGATGGCAGCCCGCTACGTCATCCACACCGTTGGTCCGTTCTGGAGCGGAGGCGAACACAACGAGGCCGAGACGCTCGCCAGTTGCCATCGCGAATCGATTCGTATCGCCGATGAGCTGGAGCTGGGGTCGATCGCCTTTCCCGCAATTTCGACTGGGGCGTACCGCTATCCGGTGGAGGAGGCGGCGCAGGTCGCAGTAAACAGTGCCGCCGCCGCGCTGGAGAAAGCGATGCATGTTCGTGAGGTGCGGTTTGTACTATTCGACGCGGCTACGCTGGAACACTACGCACAAGCGGCACAAGAACTGCTGCGAAGCATTCGTTAGAGCGGTTTAGTTTTTACTGTAATCGGGTAGTGCGGGCCTTCAGGCCCGCGTTCGGCTGCATCGCAAGAAGATGGGTTTTGCATTCCGCTGCCAAATGCAGCGGAATGCAAAACCTAAAACGAGGCGGCGCGTTCACGCGGCGCTGAAGCGCCGCACTACCCGTAGCACAGCGGGAGGCCATGTTTCGGGCGGTGTTTGAAACGGCACAGCTCAACTGTGCCGTTTCTCATCTGTTTCCCTGGTTGTCATGCCGAGCGAGGCCGGCCGGTTTTGCGGCGGAGTCGAGGGAGCTGTTGTCCGGCGAACAACGTGCCATCTTACTCTTGCGCGAACAGTAGGTCCTTTGACTTCGCGTCCGCCCGACCCGCAACTGAGCTGCAGACGTCTAGTTCAGCACGTGAATGTTCTTTTTCTCGCACATCTCCTTCAGCACCTTCGGCCACACGGTGACGCTGACTTCGCCGAGGTGCGCCTTGCGCAGCAGCAGCATCAACGTGCGTGACTGCCCGATGCCTCCGCCGATGCTCAGCGGAATCTCGTGATTCACGATCGCCTTATGGTAGGGGTAGTCGAGGAAATGCGTCTGGTGCGTCAGCTCCAACTGTTTCTTCAGCGACTCGGCGTTAACGCGGATGCCCATCGACGTCAGCTCGTGCCGCCGCTTGGTTACCGGGTTCCAGACTAGAATGTCGCCGTTCAGTCCGTGCCGGATGTGGCCATCGTCGGAACGCGTTTCGGTGACCCAGTCGTCGTAATCGGCGGCGCGCATCTCATGCGGATAGCCGTCCTTCAGCGTCCAACCGATGCCGATAATGAACACTGCCGGATACTTCTGCAGGATCGCCGTCTCCCGCTGTTTCCGCGGCAGGTCGGGATACATGTCCAGGATCTCTTCGGCGTGCAGGAAGGTCAGCTCACGCGGCAGATTGGGATAGCGTGAGTCCCTCAGCTTGGGGAACAGCTCCTGTACATAACGCTCAGCGCCGGTGATTACGAACCAGATCTTGCTGACCACAGCTTTCAGGAAGTTGAGGTTCCGCTGCTCGACGGTGATCACCCGCTCCCAATCCCACTGGTCGACGTAGGCACTGTGATCGTGGTCGAGGAAGTAGTCTTTGCGCACGGCGCGCATGTCGGTACAGAGGCCTTCGCCGGGCTTCATCTCGAATTGCTTGAGCGCCATCCTCTTCCACTTGGTTGCGGCCTGCACCACCTGCGCGTTGACGGGATGCTTGTCGCGGTCATTGGAAATGTGGAATTGGATGGGCGTGCGCGAGCCGTCGCGGTCGAGATAGTCGTTGACGCCCGATTCTTCGTCCACGATCAGCGGCACGGTCACCATTATCAGGTTCAATTCTTTGCAGAGATTGTCTTCGATATAGTTTTTCAACTCGAAGATCGCTCTCTGGGTCTCCTTGGGCGACAACAGCGAGCTGTAATCTGCCGGAAGCACTCGTTCCAGCTCTGTGTAGTCGCCGATTCCTGGCCCGGCGAGATCCGCCTTCTTGTCAGCCATGCTGTTCTCCTTATGTGCGGTTGACGCGCCGGCCAACGCGACAGCCGCGCCGCCTGAGACACGTCATCACCTATAGGAAACCACGGGCGGGGCCGAAAGGGCAGTAACCGCCGTCACCGCTGGCTGTGCGATCATGGCCGGCCGGTTCGCCTGTTCGCCTCTGTTCTTCTAAACTGGTCACTGTTGCTCCCATCGCAATCCGGCGAACCATCATCCAAGCCATGAGGAGATCGAACCAATGGCGCCTTTGACATCCGAGGAACGAGCTTCCACCTTGCTAACCCCTTTTGATCTGCATTTGTTCAACGAGGGCCAGCACACCCGTCTCTACGAGAAGTTCGGCGCGCACACTGGCGAGCTCGATGGCCGGCGCGGTACCTATTTCACCGTCTGGGCGCCTAATGCCGAGCGCATTTCGGTGGTTGGCGACTTCAACGACTGGAACTCCGATTCGACTCCGATGAACCCGCACGAAAGTTCAGGCGTGTGGGAGGCGTTCGTTCGGGACCTCGGCCGCGGCACCGTGTACAAGTACCACATCCGTTCGCGATATCACATGTACCAGGTTGATAAGGCCGATCCATTCGCGTTTTACAACGAAGTGCCGCCGCGCACCGCGTCGATCGTCTGGGACACCTCGTACGAATGGGGCGATCATGACTGGATGCGCACGCGCCAGGAGCACAACAAGTTTGAAGCGCCGATGTCGATTTACGAGGTCCATCTCGGCTCCTGGATGCGCGTGCCCGAAGAAGGCAATCGCTCACTCAGCTATCGCGAGCTGGCGGTCAAGCTGGGCGACTACGTCAGCGACATGGGCTTTACCCATGTGGAATTTATGCCCGTGATGGAGCATCCCTTCTTCGGGTCGTGGGGATACCAAGTGACCGGCTATTACGCGCCCAGCGCGCGTTTCGGCGCGCCGCAGGACTTCATGTACCTGGTCGATCATCTGCACCAGCGCGGGATCGGCGTCATTCTCGATTGGGTGCCATCGCACTTCCCCAACGACGAGTACGGCCTCGCCTACTTCGATGGCACACACCTGTACGAGCACGCCGATCCGCGAAAGGGCTTTCATCCGGAGTGGAAGTCCTCGATCTTCAACTACGATCGCAACGAGGTGCGCGGATTTCTGATCAGCAATGCTGTCTTCTGGCTGGATCGCTACCACGTCGATGGTTTGCGCGTGGACGCGGTCGCCTCCATGCTGTACCTCGATTACGCGCGCAAGCACGGGGAGTGGATTCCCAACCAGTTCGGGGGTAAGGAGAACCTGGGAGCCGTATCGTTCCTGAAGGCGGTAAACAAAGAGGCTTACGAGAACTTCCCCGGCATTCAGATGATTGCGGAGGAGTCGACCGCCTGGCCGATGGTGTCGCGGCCGCCGTACATCGGCGGACTCGGCTTCGGTATGAAGTGGGACATGGGCTGGATGCACGACACGCTGCTCTATTTCGCGAAAGATCCGATTCATCGCAGGTATCACCACAACAAGCTGACCTTCCGCGGGCTGTATGCCTTCACCGAGAATTTTGTACTGCCGCTTTCGCACGATGAAGTGGTGTATGGCAAGGGCTCGCTCTACGGCAAGATGAACGGCGATGAATGGCAGAAGTATGCCAATCTGCGGCTGCTCTTCGGCTACATGTTCACGCAGCCGGGCAAGAAGCTGTTGTTCATGGGCGACGAGATTGCCCAATGGAGCGAATGGAACCACGACAGCAGCGTCGACTGGCACGTCCTCGGTTTCGAAGGACATCAGGGGATCCAGCGCTGGGTATGTGATCTGAACGGCTTCTATCGCAATCAGCCGGCGCTGCACGAGACGGACTTCAACCCCGAGGGCTGGCGCTGGATTGACGCCGACGACTCCGAAAACAGCGTGCTCACCTATATGCGTCTGCGCAAAGACGGCAGTCAGCCACTGGTGATCGCCTGCAATTTCACGCCTGTGCCTCGCCGGGGCTATCGCATCGGCGTGCCGCATGAGGGATATTGGGGCGAAGTCCTTAACAGCAATGCGGCAATTTACGGCGGGACCGATGAAGGCAACTTCGGCGGCCGCATGACCGAGGCAATCCCCTGCCATGGCTTCGAGAATTCGCTTCTGCTCAATCTGCCGCCGCTGGGGATGGTGGTGTTCAAACAATAGCGGACGGGGCTTGCGCTCCGGCGCTCAGAGACTGTGCCGCGACCAGTAATGTCAGTTCATGGTGGGGACGAACGGCACGAAAAACCGCCAAGCGAGCCGCGGAGCGGCGACACCACTCGCAACCCAGTCTGCTACCCGCGCATATGCGAGCCCCGTGTCGCACGGGCGCACCTTGTCACGCCGCATGGAACATCAGAAAAACCTCATACGTAGCGTTGATATACAGTATTGGACTCGGAGGAGAATCTCTCTATGCCATGTCGGTCCTTCCGCCGCGCAATCGCTGCGCCGGTCGTCGCGATATCCTTCATCATTCTGACCTCTGCACTGTGCGCCCAGACTTCCCCCGGCCCGCACCCTGCGCCACTGCCTTCGCCCATTGTCGCTCCCGTCGACAAGCCTTACCCGGGCACGATCTCGCTCGCCGTCGATGCCACGAACATCCATGATCGTGTGTTCAATGTTCATGAGACCATCCCGGTGCAGGGACGCGAGATCACGCTGCTCTATCCTCAATGGCTGCCCGGCACCCATTCGCCGTCCAACCCGGTGCAGAACTTTGCCGGGCTGGTGATCACGGCGAACGGCCAGCGCATCGACTGGATGCGCGATCGCGTGGACATGTACGCCGTCCACGTCAAAGTGCCGCAGGGTGTCACCGAGCTGCAGGCCGAATTTCAATATCTCGGTCCTATGGACCCGAAGCGCGGCCGCATCTCCGAGAAGTTTGCCGATGTGACCTGGAATAGCGCGCTCCTCTATCCCGCCGGATATTTCTCGCGCGATATTAAATTCGCAACGTCACTGCGTTTGCCTGATGGCTGGAAGTACGCCTGCGCGCTGGAAACGAAGTCGCAGGATGGAGATGTCGTCCACTTCAAGGAGACAACGCTCAATACGCTGATCGACTCGCCGCTCTATGCCGGCGTCAACTTCAAACGCGTCGATCTCTCAACCGGCCCGGACAACCCCGTTTATCTCGACATCTTTGCCGATAAGCCTGCCGACCTCGAGATCACTCCGGAAGAGCTGCAGTATCACAAGAACCTGGTGATCGAGGCACAGAAGCTGTTTAACTCGCATCACTACCAGCACTACGATTTTCTGTTTTCCGTCAGCGACATCGTCAGCGGCAAAGGCCTGGAGCACCATCAGTCCAGCGAGGACGGTGCGCGCGCCAACTACTTTACCGACTGGGCTGCAGGCGTGGGTAGCCGTGCTCTTCTGCCCCACGAGTACACGCATTCCTGGAACGGCAAGTTTCGCCGGCCGGCGGATTTGTGGACGCCGAACTTCAACGTGCCCATGCAAAACGATCTGCTGTGGGTTTACGAAGGTCTCACCGATTATTACGGCAACGTACTGACCGCGCGTTCAGGAATGCGGACCGCCGAACAGGCGCGTGATGTGTGGGCGATGATCGCCGCCAACTTCGAGATCAGCCCGGGACGCACCTGGCGCTCGCTGGTGGACACGACGAATCAGCCGATCATCTCGTCGCACGGCGCTTCGCCCGAGGCTTGGCCAAGTTGGCAACGCTCATACGACTATTACCCGGAATCGGACCTCATCTGGCTGGATGCCGACACCAAAATTCGCGAGCTGAGCAATGGCACGAAATCGCTCGATGACTTCGCCAAGCTCTTCTACGGCATCGACGACGGCAGCTACGTCACCGTGACCTATACATTCGAAGATCTGGTGAAGGCGCTGAACACGGTGCAGCCGTTCGATTGGGCCGGATTTCTGCGCGAGCGGGTGTACGACATCAATCCGCACGTTCCGGAGAATGGTTTCACGCAAGGCGGCTATCGGCTCGTCTACAACGACACGCAGCCGGAGTGGCTGAAGCACGCCGACAAAACCCGCGGCACCAGCTTTTCCACTTCGCTCGGCTTTGCGGTGGACGGCGAAGGGAAAATCGACAGCGTCTGGTGGGACAGTCTGGCCTTCAAGGCCGGTGTCACACCAGACATGCATCTCGAGGCCGTCAACGATGAGAAATATAGCGCCGACAAATTGCGCGATGCGATCCTTGCCGCCGAGAAGGGCACTCAGCCGATCAAGCTGCTCTTGAAGCGCGGCGACGAGTACTCGACGGTCAACCTGGATTATCACGGCGGCATGCGCTACCCGCATCTGGAGCGCGTGGAGAACACGTCCGATCGCCTGGACGCAGTGCTGGCCCCGGCGAAATAGGAGAGGTTCTGGCCCCAGCGAAAGAGAAGAAGCGGAGCGCGGTGTTCCTTCGCAGCGCGCGTTCGCGAATTTTCGGCGGGCTGGTCAAGGCACCAGTTTTCGATTTTCCGCCTCAGGATGGATTCCGACTCTTGGGTCCGTCCGCCCGAGCCATTTCACGCGAGCCGCTTTGCGGCGGAAGCGCCTCGAGCCCGGGGTGTAAACCCCGGGTTCCCGAATTATGATGATGGAGCCGCGCCAGCGGCGACAGCACACGCGACCGTGATTTCTCTCACATCACTTGTGAGTTCGGTCACCTCAAGATGGCGGGATGGCGCACACATACACCCTGCAACTGACTCATTGCGTATTCAGCACCAAGGAGCGCGCGGACATCATCGCGGACCCGCCCCGCCTGTGGACCTACATGCGCGCGATTGCCCGTAATTGCGACGTCAACGTCGCCGCAATTGGCGGGACCGCCAACCATGTGCACCTGCTAATGAAAATCCCGGCTAATAATCGTACGGCCGACGTTGTGCGCAAGCTGAAGGCAAATTCGTCTCGCTGGATGAATGAAATCGGACATGGATTCGCCTGGCAGGATGGCTACGCGGCCATCAGCGTAAGCCCGTCACAGCTTCCGGCGGTTGTTCGCTACATCGAACATCAGGCCGAACATCACTGCACCCGGAAGTTCGAAGATGAATATGAGGCCCTGCTGCGGAAATCTGGAATCACGTACGATTCGAAATACTTGTTTTGAGCTGTCGCCGCTGACGCGGCTCAATCTTCGGTTCGGGGACCTCGACCCGGCGCTCACGCGCCGGGCTCACGGCGCTTCCGCCGCTGCGCGGCTGGTGTGAAATGGCTCGGGCGGCCGTACGCAAAAGGCGGAAACATCCTGAGTATCAAGAACGTGGAGAACGGGGATTTCATTCCGTGTATCCGAGCCGCTTGCGGCGGAAGCGCCGTGAGCCCGGGGTGTAAACCCCGGGTGTTAGAAATGAAGATTGAGCCGCGCCAGCCGCGACAGCTTCTTGCTCCTCTCTCCCGCATCTACTAGCATGGAAGGTTCGTCCTAATGTGGGGTAGCGCATGGCCGATAGCCGCAAGTCCGACGGGAAAGTTCTATCTGAATCGCCGGTAACCGATCTCTTCGAAGCCGGGCGTCGTCCGTCGCAATCGGAAAAAGATTGGGCGGAGAAGACGCTCGCGCCTACGCTGGAGAAGAATCCGGAGAAGCCCATCGGCGCGCCCACCGGCGTCAACCTGGACGAGCACGGCGCCGCGCGCTTCACCACCATCTCCGGCGTGCCGATCCGCCGCCTCTACACGCCCGCCGATCTGCCCGAAGACTGGAACAACGACCAGTACCTCAACTATCCCGGACAGCCGCCGTTCACGCGCGGTATTCATGCCTCCGGCTATCGCGGCAAGATGTGGACCATGCGCCAGTTCTCCGGCTTTGCTTCGCCGGAGGAGACCAACCAGCGCTACAAATATCTGCTGGCGCACGGCGGGCAGGGCCTATCGGTCGCCTTCGATCTGCCCACGCTGATGGGTTACGACAGCGACCATCCCTTCAGCGAAGGCGAGGTCGGCAAGTGCGGCGTCGCCATCGATTCTCTCGAGGACATGGAGATCCTCTTCGACGGCATCGACCTGGAGAAGACCACCGTCTCGATGACCATCAACTCACCCGCATCGGTACTGTGGGCGATGTACCTCGCGGTCGCGGAAAAGCAGGGCGCGGACTGGAACAAAATCTCCGGGACGACTCAGAACGACATCCTCAAGGAATATATTGCACAGAAGGAATACATCTATCCGCCGGCGCCGTCGATGCGGCTGGTGATCGATACTTTCGAGTTCGGCTCTTTGTTCACGCCGCGCTTCAACACCATCTCCATCAGCGGATATCACATTCGTGAGGCCGGATCGACCGCGCTGCAGGAGCTGGCGTTCACGATTTACGATGGCGTCGAGTATGTCGAGTGGGCGCAGCGTCGCGGTCTCGATGTCGATGAGTTCGGTCCGCGGCTCAGCTTCTTCTTCAACGCGCATAACGATTTCTTCGAGGAGATCGCCAAGTATCGCGCCGCGCGCAAGATTTGGTATCGCCTGATGAAGGACCGCTTCGGCGCGAAGAACCAGCGCACCTGGCTGATGCGCTTCCACACCCAGACGGCCGGCGTCTCGCTGACGGCGCAGCAGCCGATGAACAACATCGCGCGTGTCGCGCTTCAAGCGCTGGCGGCCGTGCTGGGCGGGACGCAGTCGCTCCATACCGACAGCTACGACGAAGCACTGGCGCTGCCAACCGAAGAAGCTGTTCGCATCGCGCTGCGCACACAGCAGATCATCGCCTACGAATCCGGCGTGGCACAGACCGTCGATCCGCTTGGCGGCTCATACTTCGTCGAGCGCTTCACGCTCGACATGGAGAAGGGCGCATTCGATTACTTCGAGAAGCTCGACGCCATGGGTGGCATGGTGAAGGCTATCGAGAAGGGTTATCCGCAGAAGGAAATCGGCGAAGCCAGCTATCAGTTCCAGCGCGCAACGGAGGCGCGAGAAAAGATCACGGTCGGCGCGAATGAATTTGTGGTGGACGAGCCGGGGCCCAATATTCTCTATATCGGCGAGGAAGTAGCACTGGCGCAGAGCAAGAAGTTAAAAGCTCTACGGGAACGGCGCTCGAACGACGAAGTCCGCCGCCGACTCGACGCGCTGAAACATGCCGCTGCGCAGCAGCCCAAAGCCGGCGATAACGGCCAGATCTCGCCGGTGAACACTATGCCGTTCATCGTAGACGCAGTGAAGGCCTACGCTACCGTCGGGGAAATTTGCGACGCGCTGCGCGAGGTTTACGGCACGTACACGGAGACGGCGTTTGCGTGAGAAGCGAGCCGTCAGCCTGTCTTGAGCCCCACTGCCCGCGCGAGCTTCGCCTGCCGCTCATCGAAGGTCCAGAATCGCTCAGCACCCAACTCTAACGCCGAAGCGACATGTAGCGTGTCCAGAGTTCCGGAATTCAGCCGACCGGCAAATCGCTGGGTCAGCCGAATGCAGGTGTCAAACGTCATTTCCGGCAGGGCGAGCTCGATCCAAAATTTTGCTGCACGGTCTTGCTCGAAATCTCTGAGTACGATTTGCGCTTCGCCGGCAGAAATCTCCCGTTGGAAAATACGTAACGCGATGGCTTGTGCGCATTCCGCCCGGTGAAGTGGGGTAAGCCAAATGCGCGCATGGTGCCGGGCGAGGCGTCGCGCTTCAAGGGAGTGCTGGTCAGGTAAATATAGCGAGACAAAGAAACTCGAGTCTGCGTAGATACTCAATAGCGTGCCCGCTTACGCGCTTCGATCACCGCATTGGGAAAGACCCGGTCTCCGAAAATCTTCTTGGCCCGGGAGGCGAAATCGGGCCACTCAACCGGCGGCTGGTCGCCATTCGCCGGGACGATGCGAGCGATGAGGCGGTCGCGTTCGCGCAGTTCCACCGTCTGGCCGGCTTTGAGCCACGCTTTCAATCGCCGCGTGTCGCGGAGCTGACGAATGTTCACGGATGGCATAGGGTCAACGTGTCACAAAATGTGTCACATTGTCAATCGGGGGTTCGAAGATCGCCGGTCGCACTCTGATCTTCAGAATTCGTTCTGATTGGGAAATTGCTGCAGCAACTGCTGCATATCCAGCTTGTGCTGTTCCATCTCTTTTCTTAGCTGCTCCATCTGCTGCTGCAATTGCGGCGTCCAGTCCTTCATGTCTTTCATGGAAGACTGGATCTGCTCTCGCATCTGGTCGAGCTGTTCCTGGGTGGGCAGCGACGACTGCACCTGGCGCTTCATGTCGTCAAGCTGTTGCTGGCTGGGCAGCGACTCACGAATCTTGCGCTGCATCTCGGCGAACTCTTCCGGCTTCGGAATGCTTTGCTGGATGTCCTGCCGCAGCTTTTCCATCTGCTCGGCGGTCGGCCTGGCCGATTTGGCGAGGTCGCGCGCCATTTTGCTCATGTCCTTCTGCTGCGCCTTCATCGACTTTTCCAGGTCGCGGCGCATGTTCTCCAGGTCCTTCTCGGTCGGGCCTAACTGCGCCAGCATCTCGTCCTGATTTTCGAGCTCCGGACGGATCTCCGCCATCTCGTCGCGCAGTGCCTGCATGTCGAAATCGAACTTTAGCCAATCGCCTGGCTCAAGCTCCGAGGCACCCCCGGGCGCGGGCAACGTCATGGTGACGGTCTGCTCGTGCTTGTCGCGCAAGATGGCGATGGAGAGCTTCCCCGACTGGCTATGCATGCCGCGCTGCCAATCGGCCATATCATGCACTGGCTCGTCATTGACTTTGAGGATGATGTCGCCCGCCTTCAATCCGGCAGCAGCAGCAGGACTGCCGCGTTCCACGGAGCGAACCAGCACGCCGCGCCCGCGAGCCACACCGAAGAAGTCCGACAGTTGCGGACTCAGGCTCTCGACCACCAGCCCGTGACGGGCGGAAAGCACCGTAAACGACGGAATCTCGACGTCGGGAGCATAGACGCGGGGCGGCAGCGGCGGCTGGCCCATGGCAATCGCCGGCGAAACCGCATGCGACATCACGTTCCAGCTTCCCAGCGTGACCTTCATATCCTTGCGCTGGCCGTTACGCATGATGGTGAGCGTCACCGTCTTCTGCGGAGCAGCGGTGTGGATCATGCCTTGCAACTGTTCCGGTCCGTCGATCTTTGAACCGTCAAAAGCCACAACGACATCGTTCTCCATTAACCCCGCGTGACACGCCGGGCCATCCTGGTCGACGTAGGTGATGATGGCGCCCGCCGGGTCCGGCAGCTTAAGCGCTGCGGCGCGCTGCGGCGTGACAGCAGTGATCTGAACTCCGAGATATGCGCCGGAATGCGCCTCCGGCCATGGCTGACCCGAAGCTGCGGCCGCTGCCGGCAGCAGCGTCGCCGCTGCAAACAGAAGGACAAGGGAAACCACATTACGCGTACTCATAACGTTCAACCCTGATTTCTTGAGGACTGCTCCCTACTTACACCGGCGAAAGGCGATCTGCCCGATCGTAGTGCGAATGCGCAACGCCGGGCCGCCACCGTTCAACGCTCCTTCCGCCGACATTGCGCGCGCGCTGAACGCGCCCACCCCCTGCTGGGTGATGGTCAAGCCGGGAAAAGACGAAAGGATTCCCTGGCCGCTCGCCATGTCCGAAGTCGCGTGCACGGTAACCGGGAAGTTGCTCGCAAAGCAAACGCTCACATCGCCCGCCGCCGTGTGCAGAAACGAATCGGTGAAGCCGTGGTTGCCGATAAACTCCACCGTGATTGGTCCGGCTCCGGTCTCCACCTGCGCGCCACGGCTCAAATTGAACAGCGACACGCTTCCGCCGCCAGTGGTCACCTGCACCGGGCCAGTAGCGCTCGCCAGCCGCACACTTCCGCCTTCCGTCTCCGCCTGCACCGCTCCGTCCACATCACCCAGATACAGGTTGCCGCCGCCGCTGATTACGTGCAGATTGCCCAGGCACTTCTGCACTTGAATACTGCCCGCACCCGTCTGAATGGTAGAC
Organism: uncultured Acidobacteriaceae bacterium; assembly: GCA_963821995.1. Lineage (GTDB taxonomy): Bacteria > Acidobacteriota > Terriglobia > Terriglobales > Acidobacteriaceae > Bog-257. Next base: position 84,632 of record CAWGFZ010000006.1, read on the forward strand.
GCGCGAGACGAGCCAATGTAAACGCGGCCGCCGCCGAGGTTCACCTGCGTCAGGCCGTTGACGTTGGAGACGCGAACATCCGCCGCGCCGCTGGTAAGCGTGAGATCGCTGCCCAGATTGCCGGCTTCGACGTTGCCGCCGCCGCTGGAAATCTTCACCGGGCCGGCTAAATCGTCCAGCTTGATCAATCCGGCGCCTGTGCTGGCCACAATCGTCGCGGCAATCGAGCTGAACGCCAGCGAGCCACTGTGGGTCTGCACCTTCACCAGGCTGATCTCTCGCGGCACCTGCACGATGAACTCCGCGCCGAAGCGCTCAAACCTCCTGCTGCTGGACTTGCCTTCAATCGAAATGGTCTCGCCGGTCTTGGCGGCGGAGACGCGAAGCTGCTCAAGCTGCCGCTTCGCCACCTCCTCGCTGGGCGCGTAGGAGCGCTTGCGAATGACATACGAGACGTGCGGCGAATTTCCCTGCACCTGCACCGAGCCGATATCCGTGATGACGCGCAATTCGCGCGCCGCGGGCAAGGTGCCGGTGATCTCTTCCACCCAGGAATTTCCGTCGCGGTAGACCTTCGTCTGCTGCGCACACAGAGGAATCGCAATCGCAAACAGCACTGCCAATGCACAACGACACAGAGAAAATCGCGGCAAAGCCTCTCTGTTCGTGGTTGCGCTGTCCGGCTGATTGGGTTTTTCCTTGTGGTTGCAATACTCCATCGTTATCGCTTCTCTGGGTCTCCGTGCTTAATCGAGGTTCGGCATCGAGGCCAGTTCGCGCTGCGACTCGGTGCGAATGTAGTCGCTGGGATCTTCCTTTGCCAACTGCTGTAGCGCCATGCGAACGCTGCTGTCGGCACGCACCGGCTCCAGCGCATGCAGCGCTCCGCTGCGTACTCCCAGGTTGCTGTCATTCAATAAGGCTTCAAGAACCGCATTGCGAACGCGGATATCCTGTTTAACATAGGCGCCAAGACCGTCGAGCGCCTTCAGGCGAACTCCCGGATTGCTGTCGTAGCGCAGCGCATAAGTGAGCGCCTCGCGAACGCGAGGATCATCCGGCTTGCTGGTCAGCAGATCGACGGAATCCAGCCGCACGCCGGAGTTGTTGAAGTTGCTTTTGGCAGCGAAGGCCAGCAAATCTTGAATTTTGGGATCGCTGATCGAACCCTCCACCGATTCCGGCACAATGCGATCGTAATGGATCTGCACGTTATCGGAATTTGGCTTGCGGTCGATGGAGGTAATGCCGCCGATGGAAGCTTCCTGAACTTGCGGCTTTGGAGCGGGAGGTGGGGTCTTGCCTGCAAGTGCGCTGTACATCGTTCCCAGGCCGGAGCCGAAGCCGATCATCAACAGGACCGCGGCTAGTGCGGGCGAGAACCGCATCTGCCGCAACCATGCCGTAGGATCGAACGCCAGCCGGTGATACCACGCGTGACCCTGCTCGGTCGTCTCCAGCCCTTCCTGCAGCCGCATGCGCGCGGCCGCAAGAAAGCTGGCAGAGGGCTCTTCCACCGGCAAGGCGTCCATCTGCGCCTGAAACTCCTGCTGGGCGGCCAGCTCGGACGCACAATCCTTGCAGCGGCGGATGTGCTGTTCCAGTTCGTGCCGCGCGTCGTCCGCCAGCTCGTTGTACAGGTACAGGGAAACGTTTTGTTGTACCCAATCGCAATTCATAGCTCGTTCCTCGCAGCAATTAGCAATCAGCAATTGCCCTGGGCCTGCGACATCGATCATTGCTGCCAAGTTCGATCGCCAGTGCCTTAGCTAATTGCTAATTGCTCATCGCTAATTGCTCATTTCATATCCTTCAACGCCGCCCGCAGCTTTTGCGTGCCGCGGAACAGCGTGTTCTTCGCCGTCTCTTCCGTGGTGTTCAAAATCTCGCCGATGGTGCGCAGCTTGAGCCCCTGATAATGCTTCATCTCGAAGACCATGCGCTCGCGCGGTGTCAGCTTGTTCAGCGCCTTGGCAATCCGCGCGCCTAACTCTCGCCTCATCAGATCGCGCTCGGGACTGGCTCCCGAGCGCTGATCGGCAACCTGGTTCAGCAGATCGTATGTCCCGCCCTCGGCATCCATCGCTATACCGGAATCTTCCTTGCGCACCTGCCGCTTGCGCAGAAGATCGAGACAGAGATTGGTCACGATGCGGTAAATCCAGGTGTAGAAGGAGCACTCGAAGCGGAAGTTGTTGATGTTACGGTACGCCTTGAGAAACGCTTCCTGATAGATATCCTGCGCGTCTTGCTCGGAGCGCGTCAGGTGATAAGCGAGCCGGAGCACCGGACCGTCATAGTGGCGCACCAGTTCCTCGAACGCGGCGCGATTGCCACGCTGAGCCTCCCGGATCAACTCCGTGTCGTTCATGCGGCTCTGGGCCTGCCCCACCAAATTCCCTCGCTCCGAGGAAATCGATGACGCCGTCTCCCGCCACGCTTCAGGAGTACGGAGCGCCGGGCTTCCCACAGCGCGACTGGACGCAGATTGAGGGACAAGTCCCGCGCCAACCGCGAGGGGAACTGCTACCGCTTCGGCCGGCATGCTGGTTTCTACCTAGTTAGCAAGTGGCAGGCCAATTCTCACGCCTGCAACTACATAGACGTGGGCAAGCAGAAACCGTGAGCCGAATTATAGATCGCTGCTTAGTATACGCTGCTGGGTTGCACCGTTTTGGGAGCGGTTCTAGATCGGGCTGTGAAATCCACAGGAATCCGCCTTGCAGCGGATATTCGTCTTGCGCTCGACGGTGACTTCGCTGTTTAGTAGGGAGAGAGTGAACACGAATCAAGCATCCGACGAGCAGTATCTGAAATGCGTGCTCGATTCCATCCGGGTATGTGCGCGCTACAAACCAAAATTCGGACAGGGTTCGGCAGGCGACGGCCTGACCCTCGCGCAGTTTCGGATGCTGTACCAAGGCGATCCTTTCTATAATTGGTTCGGCCTCGATAACCCGTTGATGTACGCGGCGCACAAAGCCGCGGGGGGCATGACCAGTGTGTACCGACAGATCGGCATTGCCTGCGAAAAGCTGTTTCGGTTGGTGCTCAAGGATTCGCTGGGCCTCGGGCCGGATGATGTCACATGGTCATATGAAGTGATCTTGCCAAGCGGGAAAGCGCGGAAGCTCTCGCTTGATGCTCGCGTACCGCTCGATAAGATTCCAGACCGGGCGAAGCGCGAGCGGTTCCAGGCGTGGATGAGGGGGTCGAGCACTAAGCTGGGAGTTGATCCGAAGATATTCGAGTCTCTGACGGGCACTGTTTTCGAGGTGCGCCAGGGCTACAAGAGTAAAGATTCGAAACGTCAAAACGCCGACATTGCTAATGCAGCGTCGGCCTACACGAAAGCATATCTCCCGTGCGCTGTGATCCTCTCAGGGCAGATCGACAGCGACATTCTGCTGCGCTACCGAGCTGAAAAATGGGCGATCGTTACCGGCGTCCTCGGGGCAAATGACCCGCTTATATCTACCTACGATTTCGTGCGAGACGTAGTTGGGTACGATCTGGCGGCTTTCTTTGAGCGCAACAGTCGTGCATTACATGCGGAGATCGAAGCAGTGTTAAAGGCGCTGCTTGCCCCGGAGACGACATGAGTACAAGCACCATGCGAGATGGTCTGCGCCAAAGGGCAGATTACACTCACAGGCACAACAGGAGAACCGGACGGCATGGTTGGCTGCGCTTAACACCTGCTTATTCGGTAAAGGTTGTTGAAGACCTGATTGAACAGACTAACCGTCCGATGCGAGTCTTCGATCCGTTCTGCGGAACCGCGACCACGGCGTTAAGCGCCGCGTATCACGGCCACGAAAGCGTAACGACCGACATCAATCCGTTCTTGGTATGGCTCGGGAAAGCCAAGACTGCTCACTACTCGGCTTCACAGATTGTGAGCACCCGCAGCGCGTGCCTACAGGCGATGGCGCTGCTCGAAAAGAATGGCGTCCAGCCAGTTGCACCACCGCCGCTTCACAATATCGAGCGATGGTGGAGTCCGGCTTCGCTGCGCGCTTTGCAACTACTCCGTGCATCAATCGAATCGGTTACGAAGGCGAATTCGGTGGAGCGGACACTCCTGCTCGTTGCTTTTTGCCGAACCTTGATTGCTCTCTCAAATGTCGCTTTCAATCACCAGTCAATGGGCTTCAAGGACGACGCGCAGATGACGTTTTCACTTACTCATGACGCCGGGGCGATGTTCGCTGACGATGTAGCTTTCGTGCTCAGCGGGGCAGCCGACAACCCCGAAGGCTCCGCATCGGTGATCTTGGGAGATTCACGGAATCCAGCAAAGGTCTTGGATGGGTTGGTAGACTGCGTTATCACGTCGCCGCCTTACGCAAACCGAATGTCGTATATCCGTGAGCTAAGGCCCTACATGTACTGGCTCGGCTTTCTGGTGAATGGACGGGACGCGGGTGAATTGGATTGGTCGGCCATCGGCGGCACTTGGGGTATTGCGACAAGTCGGCTGATGGAGTGGAAACGCGGTAACGGAGCATTTGCACATTCATTGCTGACTACGGCGCTCAAGGGCATCGAGCACCGCGACAACAAGAACGGTCGGATTCTCGCGAACTATGTCGCCAAGTATTTCGATGATATGTGGGCGCACTTCCAAACGCTGCCGTCGGTCCTTACGCTTGGGGCGGAGGTTCATTACATTGTTGGGAACTCGACGTTCTACGGCGTGCTTTTGCCTGTGGAGCAAATCTATGCCGCCATGTTGCGGCACGTCGGATTCACAGCAGTCGAATGCCGTCCCATCCGGAAGCGAAACTCCAAAAAGGAACTCATCGAGTTCGATGTGACGGCCAGATGGAACGGCCACTCGCTGTACCCGACCCTCAATTCTGTTTGCGTTGGTATGTCAAGTAAATAGCTACCCCATTTATACTTAGCTAGTGCGCTATACCGTCCATCAAGCCAAAACCAATCTCTCGCGCCTGATTAAGGAAGCCGAGAGCGGCAAGGAAGTGATCATCACCCGCGGCAAGGAGCCGGTGGCGAAGATTGTGCCCATCACTAGCCCCGCAAAAAAGCGCGTGCCTGACATGCTAAAGGGTCAGATTTGGTCGGCACCGAATGCATTTGATCCACTTACGGATGAGGAACTCCGCGAATTGGGATTTGAATGATTGCGTTGCTCGATACGCATACGCTGCGCTGGTGGCTGGACGGATCGGTCCGTTTGTCGCCCTCGGCGCGGAATGCTATCGCTGCCAGGGAGAACTCGATGGTCATCTCTGCCGTGGTGCCCTGGGAACTTGCCATCAAGACAAATCTTGGAAGGTTTGACTCGCAAGTTCTGTTGTCAGGCTGGGACAAGATTCTCGCCGCGCAGGGTTTCTCCGAACTTGCCATCGACTCCGCCCACGCCATCCGCGCTGGCCTTCTGCCGCGACATCACAACGATCCCTTCGATCGCATACTGGCGGCGCAAGCGCACGTGACCGGCTGGCCCATCGTCAGCGCCGATCGCGTTTTCGATTTCTACGGGGTGCGGCGCATCTGGTAAACCGAGCGCCGCGCAATTCCACTCCCAAGCGGAGCTCGCGCCCTGATCTGTACCTTCACCGAAGGTCAAAAAGGCGAGAGCGCTAGCACCCTCGCCTTCTTGATCTCCGACAATACTCGCCCGCGCGTCGCGCTATGCTTCGGCGCCGGCTTCTTCGGCCGCGCCGGTCACTGGCTGTTCAGCAGAGGCTTCCTTCTGAATCGTGACCTTCACTGGCACGACGACATGCTTGTGCAGCTTGATCGAGACGCTGAAGTCGCCGATGGCTTTGAGCGGCTCATCGAGCTGGATCTTGCGGCGATCGATGTTGAAGCCTTTGCGCTCCAGTTCGCGCGCGATGTCGGCGGAGGTGACCGAACCGAAGAGCTGATCGCGCTCGCCCGACTTGCGAGTGAACGTGAGTTCGGCGCCGGACAGCTGCTTCGCCAGCGCTTCAGCATCGCCCTTTTCGCGCGCCAGGCGGCGCACTGCCGCAGCCTTCATCTGCTCGATGACGGCGCGATTCGCGGCCGTCGCTTCAATAGCCAGCTTCTTCGGCAGCAGGTAGTTGCGGCCATAGCCCTCGGCAACCTTCACCACGTCGCCGCGAGAGCCCAGCTTGGCCACGTCTTCTTTCAGGATTACGTCCATGAGTGAAACTCCGTCTTCGACTCGGGCTGAAGCCTCCGTCACGTGTGTCGTCCCCGAGGGGACTTTGATCTCAAATACCTCTACCCACCGCTGAAGCGGTGGGCTATCTTATGCCGTCTCGCTTTGCGAGACTCAAGCCTTCCAGTTCAGCCTTTATGCGCGAGGCTCAGCTCTTTCCAATTAGTTTCCTTCGCGCGAGGACGATATAAGAAGGCCACTGAGAACTAGCCAGCGCCCACTCCCAACTGACAACTTCTTACTTTCCCCCAAACGGCAGCAGGGCGATGTTGCGGGCCTCTTTGATGGCCTTGCTCAGCCGGCGTTGATGCGGCGTACAGACGCCAGTCAGGCGGCGCGGAACGATCTTGCCGCTTTCCGCAACGAATTGCGCGAGCAGCCGCACGTCCTTGTAGTTGATGCCGTCGATTTTCTCGACGCAGAACTTGCACACCTTCTTGCGGCGGAAAAACTTCCGTCCGCCTTCGCGCGGTCCGCCGGGTCCGCCTCCAGGCCGGCCGCCGGGACGCGGTCCACGAGGTCCACCCTCGCGAGCGCCACCGTCGCTACGCCCCGCGGGAGCATCGCTTGTAGCAGCTCCGCCTGAAGCCGCTGTTCTAACTGCTTCGTCTGCCATGGTTCTCCTTCAAAAGTCCTTGCGGACTGATCTCTCAAATTTCTACTGCGGCGAGCTTCCACCTTCCAGGCGCGTGATGCGCTGCTCGTGACTCTGGGCAACTTGTAATAGCTGGGTTGTAGCCTCTGCCATCGTACCCACGGTCTTGGTCACATCACTGAGATGGTGAGCAAGCTCGCCGACCGTACCAACGAGCTGACCTACTGTACCCACCAGCTGGTTTACTGTACCTACCAGCTCGCCTACTGTACCCACCACTGGGTTACGTCTTGTCTCAATTCAGCGACGTCCCTGGTAAGCAACTCCACCGTTTGAGACAACGCTTCGTGGCGTTCCACCAGTCGATCCAAACGTTCGTCGATGGTCATGCTCTTCCCCAGTTGTCCAAGCTCAGAACCTGATGATTACGCGCTGACCGGCGCCGGCTCTTCACCTTCCGCAGGCGCAGCTTCTGTCGTCGCAACCGGTTCGGTCACCGCTTCAGTCACCGCGCTCTCGGCAGCCGCTGCTTCGGCAGCAGCCGCGCGCGTTCCCTTGCCGCGGACCTTGGTATCGCGAATGGCCTTGACTTTGGCCAGCCGCTTCTGCTCCTCGTCCACCCGCACCGTGATGAACTTGATAACTGGCTCGGTGACACGCAGACGGCGTTCCACTTCCTTCACCATCGCGCCGTCACCCTCCAGCACCATCAGCATGTAGATACCATCCTGGAACCTGCGCACCACATACGCCAGCCGGCGCTTGCCCATGCGTTCCACGCTCTTCACCGTGCCCCCGGCATTGCCGACTTGGCTCTCCAGGTTGGAGATCAGTCTGTCCTGCTCCTCTTCCGGCATATCCGGACGGACGATAAACATCAATTCGTAAGTACGTTGCATATTTTCTCCTGAGCTCTCAGCCGTCAGCTTTCAGCCATCAGCCAAGGCCCTGTTCAAATCTTGTGTCATCCCGAGCGAGGCGCTTCAGCGCCGAGTCGAGGGACCTGCTGTGTGCCGAACCACAACTTCTTCACCCGAACTCGGGATGCCCACTTAAAGCTCGTAGCTAATCCCTAGTCCCTGACCCCTCATCCTTTTCTTCTTCTAGCTTGCGATTGAACTTATTCATCGCCGCCTGCACGCCTGCAGCGAGAATAACGTTCACCGCCTCCGCCGCCTGATCGAGTAGTTGATCCACCAGCTCGAGTTGCGACTTCTTGAACTGCGACAGTACGTAGCGCGCGCCGTCGCCTACTGGGTAATCGGGGCCAATTCCCATCCGGACGCGCGTGATCTGTTCCATTCCCAGTGCCGAGATCACCGACTGCACGCCGTTGTGCCCCGCTGACCGGCCGCGCGGCCGCACTCGCAAAGTGCCGAACGGCAGGTCCAGCTCGTCATAGAGCAAAACCAGATCTTCTTCCGGCTTGACCTCGTACTCGCGCACCAACTCGCTGACCGACGCGCCGCTCAGGTTCATGTAGGTTTCCGGTTTGGCCAGCACCACCTCGTGTCCGGCAATCCGCCCGCGCGCGGTTCGCGCCCGGCAGTGCCGATTGTCAACCCGCACGCCACATTGCTCGGCAATGCGATCGACCGCCAGAAAACCCAGGTTGTGCGGTGTGAACTGATATTCGATGCCCGGATTGCCAAGCCCGACGATCAGCTTCACGACCGTTACTTCTTCTTTTCCGACTTCTCGGGCTTCTCCGATTTCTCGGCTTTCGCGCCGCCCTCGGCAGCTTCGCCTTCGGTCTCCTGCTTGCCCTTCTTGATGACCTCGGGCTCGGCAGTAACCGCAGCGCCTTCCGCGGCAGCCTCGGCAGGGGCCGCTTCCACGACCTCCTTTACCGCGACCACGTGCGCCACCGGCTGGTTTTCATCCGTTATGAATTTGATCGAGCCGCTATGCGGCAGATCGGAGACGCGAATCACCTGCCCAAACATGAGCTGGCTCACGTCGGCATCGATGCGGCCCGGAATGTCCGCCGGCAGGCACTCGATTTCCACTTCGCGCAATAGCTGTTCCAAGATGCCACCCTGAACTTTCACGCCAGGGGCTTCACCCTTGAGCACGATGGGCACGCTGACTCGCAGCACCTTGTCCATCGCGATGCGCTTCAGGTCGACGTGCAGCAGCGCGCCTTTGATGGGCTCATACTGCCAGTCAACGATCATGACCTTTGCCGATTGGCCATCGAAGCTGAGATCGAAGATCGAGTTGTGTCCAGCTTCCGAGTGCAGGATGCGGTTCATCTGCTTGGGATCGACAGCTATGGCCTGCGACTCCTGACCGGCGCCGTACACCACGGCGGGAATCATGCCGGTCTTGCGCAGGCGGCGAGCGTCGTTCTTGCCGCCGCCCTGTCGCGGTTTGGCTTCTACGTTCTTCTCTACTGTTGCTGTAGGCATAATCTTGTTCCTTTACAAAAACAGTCTGCTGACTGAAGTCTCTTCGTGAATCGACTGAATCGCGCGTCCCACCAGCCCCGCAATCGATCGCACGATAATCTTGGGCTCATTTCGCGCCGCTTCAGTCAGCGGGATCGTGTCGGTCACCACTACTTCGGCCAATCCCGATTGCGAAATCCGTTCAATCGCCGGCCCCGAGAGCACTGCGTGCGTGGCACAGGCGTAGACCTCACGCGCGCCCGCATCCAGCAGCGCGGTGCACGTTTTCACCAGGGTGCCGGCGGTGTCGATAATGTCGTCGAGGATGAGACACGTACGGCCTTTCACGTCGCCGATCACGTGCATCACCTCGGTCACATCCATCTCAACGCGGCGCTTATCGACAATGGCCAGCGCCGAATCCATCTTCTTGGCGAAGAAGCGCGCGCGCTCCACGCCACCCGCATCCGGCGACACCACCGTCAAATCCGGAAACTGCTTCTTGCGGAAGTAATCCACCAGCACCGGTGAGGCGAATAGATGGTCCACCGGGATGTTGAAAAAGCCCTGAATCTGCGGCGCGTGCAGATCGACGACCAGCGCGCGGTCTGCACCTGCCGTGGTCAGCAGATCCGCCACCAGCTTCGACGAAATCGGCACGCGCGGCTTGTCCTTGCGGTCCTGCCGGGCATAGCCGAAGTACGGAATCACCACCGTGATGCGCCGTGCCGATGCGCGCTTCAGCGCATCGATCAGCAGCAGCAACTGCATCAGGTGCACGTCCACCGGATCACAGGTCGGCTGCACCATGAAGACGTCTGCGCCGCGCACGTTCTCCTCGATCTGCACGTAGGTCTCGCCGTCGGAGAACTTGCTGATGCAGGCCTGACCGAGCGGCAAGCCAAGGAACTCGCAGATGTCCTTCGCCAGCGCGTCGTTGGCAGTGCCGGAGAAGATCTTCCACTTGTCGTCCTGCCGCGCGCGCACCGGCTTCCGCTCGGAGAGCGGCCTCTGTTGCGCAACCGGTGGCGCCGGCTTGCTCTGCTGACCAGTGGCTTCGCCCGGTACCGTGACCGGAGGAACTATGCTCGTCTTCGTTGCTGCGTCCATTGTCAACACCCCGCGTGACCTGGTTTGGTTCCACTGCTGGGTTCTGGAGAAGCTGTCAGCTATCAGCCGTCAGCTCTCCGCCTAAGTCTTGAAACGCGAAACTCCACAATCTATCTAATAAATCGGTTTGTATCAGGGCACGTCTTCAGACACCGTGATGCGTTGTTTGGGTAGAGCTGGCGTTTAGGCCAGCGTCTAAGCCCGGCATTTTTCTCATCCCGCACGGGCTTCAGCCCGCGAGGGATCTAGCACTGACCACTAGCCACTAGTATTGGCTGGGCGGCTAGGATTCGAACCTAGACAAAGTGCTCCAAAGGCACTTGACCTACCATTAGTCGACCGCCCAGTGAAGCAACTAGCAGCCAGCTCAAAGCTCGTGGCTTGGAGCTAGCGGCTCGCAGCTAAGCTGTTTCCAATATTCTTGCCGCGTCAGCGAGGTTGTTGCTACGGCCGCATGTCCCGCGGCCCGCATGCGCTCGGCGGCGCCTTGCGCTGCTTCAGCCGAAGCAAACAATCCATAGAGCGTCGAGCCGGAACCGGACAACAAGGCGTACTGCGCGCCTTCGCGCTGCAAGAGCCCTTTTACCTCATGCAACTCGGGATACACAGGAAAGACGACGCGTTCGAAGTCATTCTCGATCCCGGCTCGGACGAGGTCGAGAAGCGGCGTCTCGGCCCGGTCCCCGCCCGCGGCGGGAACACCGGATGCAGGCCTTGCCTGCGGGCAAAAACTCTCGCTCATCCAATCGTACACACGACGAGCGAACCTGCTTAGTTTACCTGTGGTGCGGGCGCCGGTCAAATCAACCTCCAACTCATTGAGCTCGTCCCAGCGCGCAAAAGCCGTCGGCGTGGACACACCGACCGGCGGCGTCACCAGCACCAGGTGCAGGTTCGGCAGGTCGGGTAGGGGGTAAACTTCTTCACCGCGCCCCACGCCCAGCACCGTTCCGCCGATGAGAAACAGCGGCAGATCGCTGCCGACATGGCTGGCAATCGTGAACTTCTCTTCGGCAGACAGCCGTATGCCCAGCGCGCGCTCCATCGCCAGCATGGTCGCGATGCCATTCGACGACGCTGCCCCTAACCCACCCTGTACCGGCAGCCGCTTTTCGATGTCGATGACGATCCTGCCTTGAAGGGGCGCACCTTTAGGTGCGCCGTAGAGGTGGTCTATGAGGCCGGGCTTTAGCCCCTGAGGTAATGCGGTATTAGATGACACCAAAGCCGTCAAAACATGATTCGCGATTTTGTAGCAGGTGTTCGACTCGTCCAGCGGCACGCGCGAATCATTGCACCGAATATCAATCCCGGAGCCCGCCTGCACATCCACACGAATGCCATCGTGCAACGCCAATGTCTGATAGATCGTACGCAGCTCGTGGAAACCGTCCCGACGCTTCGGCCCGATCTGCAAGCCAAGGTTGATCTTCGCGAAAGAGGGAATCATGATCATCTTGTCGAGTATATATCCTGCATATATACTTAGGGCTGGACCACGGCATGAGCAAGACGGCGAAACTCTTCCGCAACGGCAACAGCCAAGCCGTTCGGCTTCCACGCGAATTTAGGTTCAAAGGCGAGGAGGTCCGTATCCGCAGAGATGGTGAAGCGGTGGTTCTCGAACCAGTGATCACCAATGTAAAGGAATGGCTGGCTGATCTTCGACGTCACCCCTTGTCGAAAGACTTCATGGCTGAGGGCCGCGATCAGCCCCCTGCGCCAGAGCGCGAGCCCTTCGAATGAAATGTCTCCTCGATACCAGCACCTGCATCGCGCTCCTGCGTGACAGTTCTGCGCGAGTGGCAAAAGGATTCGAGCGCGCGATGACGCGCGACGGCGTGATTTACATTTCGTCGCTGGTCTTGTGCGAGCTGTGGTATGGCGTCTTCCGGAGTTCACGTCCAGAGGAAAATGCAGGCAAGCTGTGGAAGTTTCTAAGCGGGCCCATCGAAGTCGTGCGATTTGACGAGGAGGATGCCCGGTTTGCAGGCGAGATTAGGGCGGAATTAGCTCGGACCGGCAGAACCATTGGCTCCTACGATACCTTGATTGCCGGACAGTGCTTAAGTAAGGATCTGACCGTTGTGACCTGCAACCTGGATGAGTTCCAGAGAGTGAAGGGCCTCCGCTGCGAAGATTGGGCGAATTAGTCTCGTAGTTTCCTTGCCGCTACCACCCGCGGAATCCCCTGCAAGTCCGGCACGACGCGAACATCCGCCCACATTGTGGGACTCAGCAGACCGACCACCGCATCGCGCATCGAATAGCCGATTTCCACCGCGAGCCAGCCGCCGGATTTCAGCGCACGGTACGCCTGTTCGACCAGCGGTCCGATCACGTCCAAGCCCTGCTCTCCCGCAAAGACCGCCACGCGCGGCTCGAACTCCCGCACTGACTTCTGCACTTTGTCGGCTTCACCAAATCCAACATACGGAGGATTGCTGACCACGAAATCCAGGTCGCGGAAGAGAGATCCTGGTTGCATAGGGGTCCCTCGACTCCGCTGCGCTCCGCTCGGGATGACAGCCGGGTTTTTCTCGATCGGGGTGAGCACGTTGCATTGCAGGAACCGCACGCGACTGTCGAGCTGCAACCGCGCCGCATTGGCCCGGGCGATCTCCAGCGCCTCGACGGAAACATCCAGGCCGTACACCTCGGCCTGTTTGAGTTCGTGCGCCAGCGCCAACGCGATGCAGCCTGAGCCGGTGCCGACGTCCACGACCTTGGCGTGCGGAGTGTCGCGCGCCAGTTCCAGCACCGTCTCCACCAGATGCTCCGTCTCCGGACGCGGAATCAGCACCGCAGGCGAAACCAGCAGATCGAGTCCCCAAAATTCCTGATGTCCGGTGATGTATTGCGAGGGCATGCCGGTCGCGCGTTGCGCGAGCGCCGCGTCATAGCGGCGCGTTTCCTCCGCCGTCAGTTCGCGCTCGGGATGAGCATAGAGGTAGGCGCGCGTGACGCCGAGCACAAACATCAGCAGCACCTCGGCGTTCATGCGCGGCGAACCCACGTCGGCAGCGTCCAGACGTTCTACCGCCAACGAGAGTGCCTGCTTGAGCTGCATAAGCTAAATCCTATGCCGCCCGGGACAGCACCCTGGACAAGCACCTCGCAAGGGAAAGGTATTTGCCCCTTAGAGATGCTGTCGGCTGCGCTGCTATGGGCTGCTGGCTAGTAGAAATCGAGGGGCGGCAGCATTCGGCGAAGCGTAAGGTGACTACCGGCTGCCGACCATGCCTCGTACCGATTCGATCAGCTTGGCCGAATCGTAACCCACGCCGTCCTTGAATATCGTCTCAACATTTTCGATATCGTCGATCTTCTTCGATGGGTCGCCCTTGATCACCACCAGGTCCGCCTGCTTGCCGGGAGCGATGGTGCCAATCCGATCCAGTTCGCCCAGAAACTGCGCTCCGTTCGCGGTCGCAACATGAATCGCCTCCACCGGCGTGAATCCCTCTTCCACCAGCAACTCCACTTCGCGCTGATCGCCGAATCCGGCAACCACACCTCCCATGCCGGTGGGGTCAAGCCCCGCGAGCAGCAAGCCGCCGGCTTTCGCGAAGGCGTACTCAAATTCCATTTCCTTCTTGAAAGCTGCCGGCCACGGCGATGTTGGTGTTCCGTATCGCTTTTCGAGCGAGCTCTTGTCGCTGGCCCGCACTTTGTTGGCCAGAACCGCACTGCGAGCGTCTAGCGACAACGCATCCAGCACTCGCGGCTGCATCGGCGGACGGCCGGGAACAAGCATCTCGAACACCGGCAAGGTCGACGTGACAGCGACATGATGCCGTACCAGATCGACGATCATGTCGTGAACCGGTCCGGACTGCACATCCAGCTTGCCGTAGAAATCAACGTCCTGCGGCGTGTTGGTACAGATCCCGGCTTCTTCCAGGGAAAGAATTCCGTATCGACGAGCAGTCCGTGCTCCAGGTCATCGATACCTAACGCGGCGGCTTCGCGAAAGCCGATAGAACAAAGATGTCCGGTTACTTTCACGCCGCGCTTGTGGGCGGCGTTGATCGCTGCCGCCATTTCCTCTGAGGTGATGAAGTTGTAGATCTTGAAATTGTCCACGCCCTCGTCGATCCAGTAGTTCACCGTCTTCGTTGCGTCGTCTGGGCCGGTGAGCTGGTGCATCTGGATCGCCCATGAACCCTTGCCTTCGAGATAGGGGCCTGTCACGTGTATTTTCGGGCCGACCATTTGTCCGGCAGCGACGGCCTTTTTAATCTCGAGATCGGTGTAGGTTTCCAGTCCTCCTGTGGTACGAATCGTCGTCACGCCGCCGGCCAGGTAAAGACGAGGAAAGCTGTATCCCATCTCGCTGAAGATGCCATTACCTTGGGGATAGAACATGTGGTCGTGCATCCCGACCAGGCCGGGTATCACCGTGTAGCCGTGCAGATCGAGGGTTTCCGCGCCTGGAGGAATGCTGGCCGATCCGGGCTCGCTCACCGATTCGATCTTGCCGTGGCTCAGCACGACGGTCTGATCTTCCCGCGCCGCAGCGCCGGTGCCGTCAATTACCCTCACATGAGTTAGGGCAACGACCGGTGCATCCACCTTGACGAACGGCCGCACTGCGTCCGATATGGTTTGCCCCACGCCCAGCGAAACAAAACTCGACATCAGCAGAAGAAAAGCCACCAGCGTTTTGCGCATGCAACTCACCTCGGCAATCTTTGGGCCCAAATATTCGCGTCCATTGTAATCACGCTATCCACGATTCAGCGCGCCTGTTTCGCAGCGTAATCCTGCAACTGCTCACATGCCCGCAAATCGCGGCACACTTCTTGCTACACTACGCCCTCAGGTGGCTACCGTAGCTCAAGCCGTCAGCGTGAAGCGCGGGCGCATCGAATCCGTCGACGTCTTGCGCGGCGCCGTCATGATAGTGATGACGCTAGACCACGTTCGCGACTTCGTGGCCGTCCCCCGCAATCCCACCGATCTGGCCACCACCACGGTTCCGCTGTTCTTCACCCGCTGGATCACGCACTTCTGCGCGCCCGTCTTCTTTCTGCTCGTCGGCACGGGCTCGTACCTTGCGCTGAACCGACGACCGAAGCGCGAACTCTCGCACTTCCTTTGGACGCGCGGGCTGTGGCTGATTTTCGTCGAACTGGTGCCGTTGCGCTGTCTCGGATTTCAGTTCAACTTCGATTACCACCTGACGATGCTGTTCATTCTGTGGGCGCTGGGATGGGCGATGATCGCGCTGGCCGCACTGGTGTATCTGCCGGACTGGACCATCGCCACCTTTGGCGTGGTGATGATCTGCACGCACAACCTGCTCGACTCCATCAGCTCAAATAATCCGTTGTGGATCGTCCTGCACAGCCTAGGCCCAATCCTGGATATCCGGCAACATGCGGTGGTCGTTGCCTATCCGCTGATCCCGTGGATCGGCGTCACCGCCGTCGGATACACTCTTGGGCGGATTTATAGATGGCCGGCCGATCGCCGCCAGCGATTCTTAGTGAAGTTGGGAATCGGCTTGACGGCAGCATTTATCGTCCTGCGCGCCATCAACATCTACGGCGATCCGAATCCCTGGGCGATGCAGAAGAACACTGCGCTCACGATCGTATCGTTTCTGAATACGACGAAATATCCGCCGTCGCTGTTGTTTTTGCTGATGACACTCGGCCCGGCCATGCTAGCCTTAGCTGCCCTGGACGGCCGCTCGCTGCGTTTGCTGCGCCCGGTGCTGATCATTGGCAAGGTGCCGATGTTCTACTACGTCCTGCACATCCCGCTGATTCATCTGATCGCGCTGGCCATCTGTTACTCGCGCTACGGCCACGTTTA
Source organism: uncultured Acidobacteriaceae bacterium (assembly GCA_963821995.1). Lineage (GTDB taxonomy): Bacteria > Acidobacteriota > Terriglobia > Terriglobales > Acidobacteriaceae > Bog-257. The sequence goes on from CAWGFZ010000006.1 coordinate 100,725, forward strand.
CTGGATGTTCCAGTCGCCGACCATCGCGCACTATCCGGTCACCGCTCCGCCGGGATGGGGACTCTCGCTGCCCGGCGTTTACCTGGTTTGGGGAATTGTCGTGCTGTTGCTCTATCCGCTGTGCCGTTGGTGGGCGGGCGTGAAGCGGCGCCGCAGCGAGGCTTGGCTCAGCTATCTCTGATGAAGGTGGAGGATGGATTTAGAACGTGGTCAGCGCAGCGCCCGCCTCAGACCAACAGCGCGCCTATGGCTATTGACACCATATGTGCCAGAGAGCCATGCTACCCTAAGGAATGAAAGCCGAGTTGCTTTTCCATCAGCGCATCGATTACGCCGACGGTGCGATGGTGGAAATGGTGCTGTGGCGTGTCGCGTCACCCGTTCGGCCATCAACTCACCGTTTGAAATATAGGCTGTTCTACGGCCGTCCGGGGGTGCGGGACGTCGGGTATGACAACGAGCGCGGCAAAGGCGACCATCGGCATTTTCAAGGCACCGAAACCGCATACGCGTTCACCACAGTCGAGAAGTTGATGGCTGATTTCTGGGCGGATGTGCGGGCTTTGCGAGGTGACGAATGAAAAATGTGAAGATCACGGTTGGCGGCGCAATGGAAAAAGAGGCTTCGCGGCGCTTCGTCGAGGCTTGGCACCGCGCCGAGCGCGGAGAGAGATTCCAGGAACGCCATCTGGCATTCGAGAGCTGGGATGCCCTCGCGCGCGTCTTGACCAGGAGACGCATGGAGTTGTTGCGCTATGTGCGGCGGCACAGGGTTGCGAGCGTGCGGGCCTTGGCGAAAGCGTTGGCACGGGACTACAGCAATGTTCATGCCGACGTTCAGGTATTGGCGGCCGCCGGGTTGCTCGATAGAAAGGATGGCCGCTTACGAGCCGACTACGATGCGATCGAGACCAAGATCGCGGTCTGAGCCAGCGCGTCCCGATGAAGCAGGACTCATTCAAAAAGCGCTCTGCGGTCATGCGCTCCGTGTAAGATGTACGCATGCTGACGCGGGTCTACATCGACAATTTTCTGTCCTTCGTCAATTTCGAGTACAGGCCGGAACGCAAGCAGTTGTTGCTGGGACCAAATGGCAGCGGCAAGACGTCCCTCCTTCGGGCAATCCTCAACCTCAAGGAGTTCATTAAGGGGGATGACAACCCCTTCACTCAGTCGACTCGGACTCGTTGGCAGGATAAGCCGCTTCAGGTCTTGGAACTCGACACTCTCCTGGATGGCCGAAATTACAGATACCGCGTTGACATCCGGTTTGCTCCGGAAACCAGAGAGCAATCGGTTGATTCGGAACGGTTGATTGTCGATGGCACTCCTGTGTTCGAATTAGCAAACGGGGAAATCCTCTTCTTTCCTACAGATACCGCCCAAACCACTGCTGTGCCGTTTACCACCAATAAGTCCGCATTGCACCTTTCGCAGCTGAGCAATTCGAAAGTTCGTCGTTTTATCAAGTGGGTGGAATCATCACTTCATTGCATCAGTATCGATGCCTACCCTTCCGCAATGGACGAGAGAGCCGATAGGGAGGAGCAAGAACCTAACGCCGAATTGGAAAATCTTGCTGGTTGGTATCGTCACTTAGTGCAAGCTCAACCTGATGACAACGCGAACTTCCTGAATTCCATGAGAGAGGCCCTTAATGGATTTCAGACGCTGAGGTTCGCCCCCGACGAAGATGGTACCCGAAAGCTTTGGACAGATTTCAGTGCTCCGCGAAGGAAAAGGGTCCCATATTCCTTCTCCGAGCTCTCTGAAGGCCAGCGGTATCTGTTCAGCTTATATATGATTCTCCACTTCCTCATCACGAAGGGGTATACCGTCTTTATCGATGAGCCGGATAATTTTATTTCCTTGCGCGAGATACAACCTTGGCTGTTGGCGGCTGAAACTGCCGTGGAGGATAGCAAAGGGCAGCTCGTTCTCATCTCACACCACCCCGAACTCCTGAACCATTGGGCGCCGAGTTACGGATTGCGCTTCTTCCGCGAAGAGAACGGCCAGACTCGTACAGAAAAGTTCAAGCCTGATCCACACGGTGATTTGCAACCTTCCGAACTAATCGCCCGAGGTTGGGAGGATGAGTAAACCATCTCAGGTTATTGTAGTTATAGAGGATGAACGTCATGAAATGCTTGTCCGCCGATATCTTAAGAGGTGCCGGATAGGGTTCTGGGGAATGCGCATTGAGTCTGCTCCCCCGGGCGAAGGGAGCGCCGAGGCATGGGTCCGTACTCGGTTTGTCAAAGAAGTGAGCAAGTATAGGAATCGGCAAACACGTGCCGAGACGGCGCTACTCCTGCTGATCGATGCCGATAGTCAGACCCTTCAACAAAGAAAGAGACAACTCGACCAGGCTTTGAGGGATGCTGAGTCAGCAAATCGTTGAAGGCGGTGAACGCATTGCGCGGCTGATCCCGAAGCGCAATATCGAAACCTGGGTTCTTTGCTTGAACGATCAGGCGGTGGACGAGGAAACCGATTACAAGGACAGTAATTATCCCTGGAACGACTTGATTCCTCGAGCAGCGGAAGAGCTTTATGGCTGGACGCGACCGAACGCCGAATTGCCGGACCACTGTGTCGATTCTCTCCGGAGCGGAGTGAGCGAGCTTAAGGGCCTCGCGTTCTGAAAGCAGGTTCAAAATTGAGCGGACTGCGACAGCCACTATAATCAACCTCCCCCGTCCTTCGCCTTGGTACGGGGCATCAGGAACAATCGTGGCACTTGACCAAAAAATCTACGAACTACGCAAAGACAAGCTGAAGCAAATCGAGGCGCTGGGGCAATCGGCGTATCCCTATCGCTACGAAACCACTTCCTCGATTCCACAAATCATCGACGAATTCTCCACCAAGACGGGTCCGGAGCTGGAATCTCCGCGCGTTAATGTGAGCGTCGCGGGACGAATCATGTCCATCCGCGTGCAGGGCAAGGCCGGCTTCGCGCATCTGCAACAGGGCGGCAAGCGGCTGCAGATTTACGTGCGGCTCGACTCCGTCGGCGAGAAAGCATTCCAGCTCTACAAGCTGCTCGACATCGGCGACTACATCGGCGTGAAGGGATATCTCTTTCGCACGCGCACGAACGAACTGACGGTTCACGTTGACGAGCTGACGTTCCTGGTGAAAGACCTGCTCCCGTTGCCCGAGAAATGGCACGGCCTGCAGGACGTGGAGACGCGCTATCGCCGCCGCTATGTCGATCTGACGATGAATCCCGAAGTGCGCGAGGTGTTCATCAAGCGCGCCAAAGTCGTGCAGTCGATGCGGCGGTTCCTCGACGCGCACGGCTTCGTCGAAGTCGAGACGCCGATGATGCATCCCATCGCCGGCGGCGCTGTGGCCAAGCCGTTCATCACCCACCACAACACGCTCGATGTCGATCTTTACCTGCGCATCGCGCCCGAGCTCTACCTCAAGCGGCTGGTGGTGGGCGGCATGGACCGCGTTTACGAGATCAATCGCAACTTCCGCAATGAAGGCATCTCGACGCAGCACAATCCCGAGTTCACCATGCTGGAGTTCTACATGGCGTATGCGGATTATCGCGACATGATGGATTTCACCGCAGAGATGCTGGCGCAGGTGGCGCGTGACGTCAACGGCACAACCGTCGCGCACTTCAACGGACACGAGGTTGACTTCGGCAACTTGCAGCGGCTATCGATGCGCGAGGCGATTATTAAGTTCTGGCCGGAGAATGCCGGCGAGAAGCCGGAGATGAGTGACTTCTCCAGCTCCGAGCAGATCGCGGCGATGGTTCATCGCTACAATGCGGCCAATCCGCATGTCCCATACGATCCCACCGCGCCTTCGGGCAAAACGATCGCCGATATCTTTGAATTTGTCGCCGAGCCGTACCTGATTCAGCCGACATTTATCTACGATTTTCCGCTGGCCATCTCGCCGCTATCGAAGAACAAGCGTGAGCCGGAAGAGAACGCCGACTGGGTCGAGCGTTTCGAAATCTTTGCCGGCGGCCTCGAGATCGGCAATGCCTTCAGCGAGCTGAATGATCCCGAAGAGCAGCGCCGCCGCTTCGAGCAGCAGTTGAGCGAGCGTGCTCGCGGCGATGAGGAAGCTCACCAAATGGACGAGGACTACATCCGCGCGCTGTCATATGGATTGCCGCCGGCGGCCGGCGAGGGCGTGGGCATCGATCGGCTCACCATGCTGTTGACTGATTCTCGTTCCATTCGCGATGTCATCCTTTTTCCACTGCTCCGCCCGCTGAAGCGCGAAGAGGAGGACGCGATGGAAGAGGAAGAGTCGAAGAGAGGCTAACGCGGTTCTTAGAGTCGCTGTATCTCGGTTTTGAAGGGGCACGGCTTTCAGCCATGCCGTAAGGAGACTCCAGATGGGTCGCCTTTAGAGCGTGTGTGAGAACTGTGTCGTCCCTAAAGGGACTCAGATAGTTTTCAACTTCACTCAGGACTCCGCTCCCCACCCCAATTCGCGCAAAAAAAGACATGCGCGAACCGGGGGCCCCGGCTTCGGGGTTCAATTTGCGTATGTCGCGCTCCACCGCGGAGGAAGAAGGTTGGTTCTCACACGCCCTCTTTAGTCGCTGAGGGAATGCTTGCCCTCAGGGGCTGAAGCCGATTTCATCGTTTGCAGGTGGCGGCACGCCTGAAGACGTGCTCTTTCAAAACAGGCTACGCTACCCTCAAATCGCTTTAACGCCATTGCTCCGTGATCGTGATCGGGTGTAAAGTTCGCACGCTGAACGCTTGCAAGAGACAAAGACGCCAAACTGCCGACCGCTCCATCGGCTGCCGGAGGAAATATGCGCAGGAGTTTTGTTGCCGTGACTAAGAGGAGGCTGTTCATCTGCTGGATTGGAATGGTCTGCTTCTGTTGTTCTATGGCTGTGGCCCAGCAGGGCGCTCTTCCTGCGGGCGCGGCGCGGGCGGCTTCCGTGCCTCCCAGCTCTGACAATCGCCTCATCACGCTTGACGTAGTGGCGTCAAATGAGTCCGGTCAGCCGGTTCCTGGATTGCAACAGCAGGACTTCACGCTGCTCGACAACAACCAGCCGCAAAAAATCAGCTCATTCATGGAAGCTTCGACCTCAACTGCCGATCCTCCGGCGGAAGTGGTCCTGGTTCTCGATGAGGTCAACACTTCGTACAAGTACGTCACCATCGCGCGCCAGGAGATAATAAAATTCTTAAATCAGAAGGGTGGACAGTTGCCGCGGCTAACGTCGATCGTATTTTTTTCTGATTCCGGAGGAAGCGGCACAACCCCCCCGCGCGACGGCAAAGCCCTGATTGAGGAGCTCCGGCAGCGGGTGCACCCACTGCGAAACGCTAAGTCGGCGCAAGGAGTCTATGGTGCGGTTGAGCGGCTCAACTTATCTCTTCGCACCCTGGGCCAAATGGTCGATTATGAAGCGAAACGTCCCGGACACAAAGTTGTGATCTGGATCAGTCCCGGTTGGCCGCAGCTGGCGAGTCCGCGCGTGGACCTGAGCTCCAAGGACCAGGAAGGGCTATTCAACAATGTCATTGCCCTCTCCGGCAGCATGCGGCGCGCCCGCATGACGCTCTATAGCGTCGATCCTTTGGGAAGCGGGAGCGTGCGGAAAGACTACTACAAGGATTTCTTGAAAGCCGTAACTGTGCCGCGGCAGGTGCAAATGGTAAACCTGTCCCTGCAGGTCCTGGCTTACCAAAGCGGAGGCCTGGTACTTAACTCCAGTAACGACGTGGCAGCCGAAATTGCGACTTGTGCCGCTGACGCCAACTCCTTTTACGTGCTCTCCTTTGACGGCGCGGCTGCGGGCAATCCCAACGAGTACCACGCGCTCCAGGTCAAGCTCGACCGTCCTGCACTGAAAGCGCGAACCCGCGCCGGGTATTATGCTCAGCCCGAGCAGGCGGTGCATTGAAGCACCGCTTTCAGGAGCCGCATTTTACAGCTTGGCTCGCAGCATGTTGATCACGTCGTCAGCCGTGATCACGCCCGTCAATACTCCCTCGTCGTCGATGACCGGCAGCGTCAGCAGATTGTATTTATCGAAGAGTTCAGCAACGTGCTTCTCGTCCGCGCCAGGATGCACGGTGGTCATGTGGCCGCTGCTGAGCATCATCAGCGGCGTACCCGGCGGCGCGAGCACAATTTTGGCCAGCGGCACTGCGCCCAGCAACTTGTCCTTGTCGCCGATAATGTAAATCGTGCTGACGCTCTCGAGTCCGCCTTCGAAATTGCGCAGCATTTCGACCGCATCTTCCACCTTGGCGCCCGCGGTCAACGCCATGTAATCGGTGGTCATACGCCCGGCCGCCGTGTTCTCCTCGAAGGTCATCAGCTCGGTGACTTCGGCGCGCTCCTCGGGCTGCATCTCGGTGAGGATCTCCTGCGAGTCATCGGGATGCATATCGCCGAGCAGGTCAGCGGCGGCGTCCGGGTCCATCTCCTCGACGATGTCGGCGGCGCGGTCGGAGTCAAGCGAGCTGAGAATCGAGACCTGCATCTTGGGATCGATTTCCTCCAGCGTTTCCGCGGCCACTTCCTCGTCCAGCGTCTCGAAGATGGCTTCGCGCTCCGCGGGCGGCAGCTCTTCCACAATGTCGGCGATGTCGGCAGGGTGGAGCTGCGCCAGTCGCGCCAGCGAGATCTTCAGCTTGACGCGGCGGGCGGGATCGGTCTCGATGAGATCGACGAATTCCCAAGGGATCATCTTGGGCGGAATCCTATCCAGCAGCGGCCGGAGGGCCGCGGCCGGAACCACGCCCCTGAGCAAGCGCCGGATGGCGCCGCGCGCGCCCACGTCGACCGCGCCAATCTTCAGCACGATGTGGCCGTTGGTGCTCTCCTCGTGGATATCGACGTCATTGACGCGCACGACTTTGCGGCCGTGCACGTCGATGATCTGCTGATCAAGCAAATCGCGCTCCAGCAGAAGCAGACCTTCGCCGCCGCCGTAAGGACTCCACTCGGTTGCGGGAGTGGCGACGCGCAGGACGTTGTCGATCAGGCTGACTGCCGTGGCCGGAACCAGCCGGTTGCCGTTCTTCGTCTTAACGACAAAGCTGGTCACCAGGCTGGAGTTCTCTTGCGGCGTCAGCGTTACTTCCCGCACTTTGCCGGCGCGCGTGCCGGTGTTGTCGATTACCGACGCGCCAATCAGTTCCGACAGTGCGAGGGAAGGCATTGCAATCAATATATTCGATGTGCGCGGAATGTTTGGCAGAAATTAAAGCGTAGAAGGAACCCGATGCCGCAGGTTTGCGCGTCAGTTGGAGCAGATCCTGAGTTGGTGTATCGGGTGGAGCACCGCTTCAGCGGTGCATTGGAGGGCCAGCCCGAATCTTCTTCTGCCCAGGTTAGCGTCCAAAACAAGGACGCGAACCTGGGGCACCGGGCGCGCTGCCTACCAATGTGCTTCGAGTAAAGCCGGCGCTATAACCTCTCAACTCCACACAGGATGAGGTACGCTGCCGTCCGCTCTAGATCGGCCGGGAGTCGACTCTGGTCAGACGGAGGGGGCTGCGGCACATAAATAATCATTCCCTGACGCGCGCGCGTCAGCAGAACCCGGTAGCCGTTCATACGAAATTGATGTTTTTGTGCGTCCGCCTCGGTCTTCATTTTTCGCGGAATCCACTTCTTGTTGGTGAACCGATTGCTCACCCATTTAACTCCATCCCACGTAAAATCTTCGCCCCAACACACCCCAACCCAGTCAAGCTCAAGGCCTTGGACTTCGAACTGAGTGGCGAAAACCTCCAAACGCGATGAGCAACGTACGTCGTCGTCATCATCCAGGAACCAGTGCTCCCAATCAAAACGGCGGTGGAAGTCGAATGAAGGCTCTACTCCATCGGCTCGTAAGCGCATCGCCGAGGCTGAACCGACTAGGCCTGCACGAGTGAAGCCACGGCGCCTCTGGTTCAGCCAAACTCGTGCGATTGCCAAGTCGCGGGTCAGATGTGGTCGCTCGGCCAGGGTTTCAGCAATAGCCCGCGCGCCAGGTTGGTCGCCAGCGAGAAACGCGTTCGACCCAATCCGAAGTTTTTTGTGCACGGATGGAGCGAACCGCAACCTTAAGGTGCAGCGAGTCGTCGACTCGTACACGCCCTGCACAAGGGTCTCCCTCTTGAAGCAAGGTAAAACCGGAGCCTGAGCTTGCCCGCGAAAAACGTATCCCTTAGCTGAGTGATTGAGCATCAGTTAAGGGAGATGAAGATGACGAATGCGAAACGGGCACGATACACGCTGGAGTTCAAGCAGGAGGCGGTGCGGCTGGTGGAGTCGGGCCAGAGCATAGCCGCCGCGGCACGCAGCCTGGGGATGGTGGATCAGACGCTGTTCAACTGGGTCAAGGCCTCACGGGAGGGCAAGCTGAAGGGTGCCGACAGCCCTTCGAAGGTGAGTGCCGCGCAGATGGAGATCAGCCGTTTGAGGGCTGAGTTGACGCGGGTCAAGATGGAGCGCGACATCCTGGAAAAAGCGACGGCGTACTTCGCGAGAGGCCAGAAATGAAGTACGCCTTTATTTACCGGAACCGCCGCGTGTGGCCGATCAGCGTGCAATGCCGGGTTCTACGCGTAAGCGTGGCTGGCTACCATGAACACTTTGTCCGCCGTCGAGATATGATTCAGCGTCGGCACTTGAGTGAGGCGGCACTACTGGTTCATATCCGTGCCGTATTTGAACAGAACCGGGGAGCCTACGGTTGGCCGCGCATCTGGAGGGAGCTGCGGGCCCAGGGCATCGGCGTGGGCAAGCTGCGGGTGCAACGACTGATGCAGCGGAACGGTATCCGGGCCCGAGGCAAGCGCCGTTTCCGGATCACCACCACGGACAGCCGGCACAGCCTGCCGACTGCGCCCAACCGGCTGGATCGCAACTTCACCACGACGGCACCGAATCAGGTCTGGGTGGGCGACGTAACCTACATTGCCACCGATGAAGGATGGCTGTTTCTGGCTGTGGTCATGGACCTGTTCAGCCGCCGCATCGTAGGTTGGTCGCTGCGTGAGCAGATCACCAGCGAGATCGTGATCGATGCCCTGCGGATGGCCTGGTTGCTACGCTGCCCAGACCGCGAAGCAGGACTGATCTTTCACAGCGACCGAGGCAGCCAGTATGCCAGCTATGAGTTCGCCAAGCTGCTGCAAGAGTGCGGGATTACACCCTCGATGAGTCGTAAAGGCAACTGCTGGGATAACGCCTGCAGCGAGACCTTGTTCGGATCACTCAAGGTGGAACGGTTGCATGGTCAGCATTTTGAAACACGGCGCCAGGGCAAAGAGGAAGCCCTCGACTGGCTGCACTGGTATAACCAAACCAGACTGCACTCGACACTGAAGTACGTCAGTCCGATGCAGTTCGAACAAGACTCGGCGTTGAGCGCGGACGCATCCGCAAACTGAACGCACGGGCAATCAAAGCAGGCTATGGAAAAGCAGGAAAGCAAAATGCGCTTTCCAACTTTTCCACAGCCACGACGACTACGAAGTACATTCAGTTATGGGATACGGATTCTAGGGGCAGGGCCAGCCCATAGTTCGCCCCAACACCTCCGGGGAGGCTACGATGCTCCATTCCGTGAATTTTGGGAGCGCGCGGCCCCATTCTGCCAACCCCGCTTCGCCACGGTTGATCTCCTGGCCGCCCCCTACAAGTGCCACGATGACCGCCCAATCCCTATGGCGATTCATAATGTCTAACATCATCTCTGGTTCCGATACTTCTCGCCCTGCACGTTGTGACTCCGCAAGATCCCAGGCCCGCTGTGCTTCGTCAAAAACAACCACATGATCGTTAGGAATTTTGTCGTTCTTGTGGAAACCATCTGCGAACCGGTGGACGTTTTGGATAAATGTCTGCACCGTTAGGCTAGCTTCCGTTCGGGTAACACGCTTGCGCTTGACCACATCGCGAGTCAACGCCTCGCGAATGATCTTCACAAGTGGGCCGTTCCCAGACAGAAAAGATCCCGATTGGCGAATGGCCGGTTCATGAACTGCGTTCAGTCCAACCAGCGTTTTTCCGGCTCCTGGGATTCCAGTGACAAAGCAAATTGTCTTTGTCCCATGCTCTCGAGCGGCAGATACGATCTCCACCAGTCGGTTCGTCGTTTGGAGCAGGTCTTCGCGCGCCGCACATGAATGTCCAATTTCGAAGACGTTCATGTCCGCATACAGCGCAACCGCAGCGTCAATAATCGGTGGAATGGGCTTAAACTGAGCCTCGTCCCAAGCGTCAACCTCGAGCTGACGATGACCTGTGGGGTAGCTGCCCACAATTTGGCGAAGTACTGGCCCAATCTCGGCAAACGTGGTAACTATGCATGGCTCGATCAAATGATCAAAGGTCGTTCGCTCGCGCCGCATGGCGACGCGCGCATTTGCGATGACTACCGGAACGATAAGCCGGGAAGAACTTCCTTCGTGAAAGCACGCGAGATTGAGCGCGTAATCATCAACCTGCCTAACCGCGGATGTGGGCGTAACACCTGTCTTGGCCTCCATCACAATGATCAAGTCGCGCGCCAGTACGACTGCATCGATGCGTTTGCCCACCCTGGGGATGGGATACTCGAGAAGGATCGACCATAATCTCGCGTCGGGCACCTCCTGGAGCAGCCAACGGACGGCATTTTGAAATTCCGGAAGCTGAGCTTTCCAGGCGAACAAGGCTTCCGGCTGCAATGGAAACGCGGCTTTGGCGTTCTGCTCAGCGAGAGTTGCTTCGATTTCAGACTGCGACGCGTCCCCAAACTCCTGAAAGGAAGCATGGTAGTAGGCAGGCATGAATTTCGCCAGCATACCTTTTCACCAATCCGAGGGTCCAGCTAAATTAGGGGAGTGCATAGCACACGCTCCGTCCCTCCAGGAGGTTTGACGCATGTACGTATTGCAGCTCGACTCCACCCAACGCGACTATCTGCTGTCTCTGCTGAAGAAACGGCGTGCATCCACAGCCAAAGAGCTGGTTGCGCAGTTAGAACGCTCAGACGACGTCTTCGGTGTGGTTATGTGGAGTGATGATGACATCGCATCGCAGCTCAGGGAGCACGCTGTGACGGACACGCCTGAGAACATCCGGGCCGTGCGCGAATCCTTCCACGGTCGGCACATCGACGATCAGTTGATTGAACACGGCTGGGGCTTATTGGAGGAAGCTGTATCGGAGCTAAAGGAATCGTTTGCGGAATTGCACTGAACCAAAAATTGGCGGCGCCGAGGACAGTGTACGCGAACTGGTAGCCTATACGCGAGAATTCAGCAAGAATGAGCTGAAAGGCTGAGCCCAGTTCTTAGCGGCCAGCCCTGTTCGGCGGAGCCAGGGACAAGTTTAGGGTGCGATTTAAAGGCGACGGAAATTCCATTGTGGGAATGGAAGTGCAATTTGGCACCTTCGTAATCTTGACTTGATTTTCGTGCAGTCGAATACTGACACGGTTAGGGTAGGATCCGCCTCACTCCTGGCGCTCCTGCCCTTGTTGTGTTTATGGGAGGAAAAGCAGTGGCTGGTGGTCAGTGTGGTGCCTCATTGAGCTCATGACGTATGCGAGCACGGGTTGTATCAGGGCACGACTTCTAGTCGTGCCGAACCGACGCAGAAATATGCGGGCTTTAGCCCCTGCACCCACTGTTCAGGGGCTAAAGCCCAGGGGAAAATGATGCTTTTCGGCACGGCTGAAGCCGTGCCCTGATACAAACCTCGAAAGCTCATGTGAACAGATTTCCGACGCACCATGCTAGGTGTGGCAGTCGTCAGCGGCCAGCCTTGGCAATCGGCGGGAGTTGTCAGTTGTTGTCAGTTGCCAGTAGCCAGTATGAGTCGCCAGCGAGGACAGAAGTTCGTGATATGTCGGTCAAGTTATTGATCCTGGGTAATTTAGGTCGATGCTTTAGAATCAATATTTTACGAAGATGGCTTACATGTTGCTGAAAACACGGTGTTTGTTTGACGAACGAAAGCCAATGATTTCAATATCTTGGGGACAAGATATTGAAATCGAAGATCTTAGACTATAGGGAGGGGGGATACCCTCATGGATGTTCCACTTTGTGTGTACCTGAAGCCGGACGGCACGCGCTGCGGCTCGCCGGCAATGCGCAATCATCAATATTGCTACCACCACACGACGATACGGAAACTGGTTCCCAAGACCGACCTGTTTGGACTGCACTACACCGGCACGACCGGCGAACCGTATGATCCGCTCGAGTTGCCGTATCTGGACACCGGAGAGGCCATCCAGATTGGTTTCATGCAGTTGATTCACGGCACCTCGACCGGCCTGATTGATGCGCGGCGCGGGCGGATTATGCTGGCGGCGCTGTACGGCGCGGCGGCGAATTTGCGAGACATGAATAAATTTGCGGCACGAGCCAAGGCGGCACAGGCGATGATTGGAAGTCCGATGGCGAAGAAGAAAGCGGCGAGCGTGAAAGCGGTGGAGATAAAAGGCGTGGAGAGGGCGTGAAACAGAGTTGTCAGTCGATGGTTGTCGGTTCTCCAGACTTCGTCCGGCGAGCGATGGTCCAGGGCGTTGCCCGCCAAAGCATCCCCGGGGGCGCGGACTGTCATCCAACGTGCTGCACCGCTGATCGCCACGGCTGGCCCCATCGCTCGCCGCGACCCTGCAAGCGGGAGTCTCCTGCGAGGTCAAGTTCTCATGCCAAGCTTTATCACCGATGTGGAAGAAATCCGCAAACGCGCTGCCCAGAAGATCGAAGAAGGCGCGGTTACCACCTCCTACGAAGGCGATGTGGAGCAGACCATCGACATCCTGAATGACGCGCTGGCCACGGAAATTGTCTGCGTGCTCCGCTACATGCACCACTACTTTATGGCCACCGGAGTTCATGGAATGGCGGTGCGTGACGAGTTCAAAGAGCATGCCGACGCCGAGCGTGAACACGCCGATATGATTGCCGACCGCATTCAACAGCTCGGCGGGCGTCCGGATTACAACCCGGCCTCGCTGGTGCAGCGTTCAGCTTCGCAGTACGCCGAAGGCAACAGCCTCGCCGACATGATCAAGGAAGATCTCATCGCGGAGCGCATCGTGATTGAGGTCTATCAAAAGATGATTCGTCACTTCGCCGACCACGATCCGACCACCCGCGTGATGATCGAGGGCATTCTGCGCGACGAGGAAGAGCATGCCAGCGATCTTTCCGACCTGCTGTTCATCGTCGATCCGAAGTCCGGCGAGACCGAGGGCGAAGACCCCGGTACACATCCGCTGGACATGCATCACGACGAGCAGTCGCGGCAGCAGAGGGGAAAGCAGGGCAAGACGAACCATAAGAACGCCGAATCGGTGGAAAACGGCAAGAAAGGGTCACATCATCGAGAACTCGACGTGCCCGCCACGCCGCGACAGGACGGGGGCGTCAAACAGCCTCAGCAGCCGCAGTTGAGCGGCGAACGTAATCGCGAAGGCGTGGGCAATCTGGTGAGCGGAGACAAGACGCTGATGGAGAGCCCGGAGCGTGCCGCCGGCAATCGTGGAGGCCAGGCGCAGCCCCAGTTCAGGCGTCAGCAGCAGACGTCGGGGCGCAGCACGGGCATCAGCAATCGCGGTGACGAAGGACAGGGCCAGGTGATGAAAGGCCGTCAGCAACAGCGGACGTCCGGACGAGGCTCTACTACACAGCCAGAGCACCAGCCCGGTGGAACAGGCCGGCCGATGAACCGCCGCAGCCCGGGCGAAGACGGCGATCTTGACACGGGTAACCCAGGCGCGATGGGAGGGACTAACCGCTCGGTCAAACTCACGAATAAGAACAGGAAGAAGCCGGCAGCGTAGGAGGAAGTGGCCTGTTGTCAGTTGTCAGTCCCGTGCGGTAATGATGTGCTACGGCTAACAAAATTGCCTCGGAGCGTGAGCCACTGTGGGGACACTGACAACTGGCCACTGGACAAACTAATTCCTGATTTTCTCCAGCAACTGCTCTACTTCGGCCTTCTTGTCCGCGGTGAGAGGCAAGAGCGGCAAGCGCACCGTTCCGCCGAAGTATCCGTTGTAATCCATCGCGTACTTCACACCGGGAATGCTGAGGCCACCGACGATGCGCTCGGCAGCTTTCGCAATCCGCTCCTGCTTTTCGCGAGCGAGCGCAGCATCGCCTTCCTTCCACGCAGCATAAATTTCGTAGCACGCAGTGGGAGCGCAGTCAGCGAAGGCGAGGATGGCGCCGACAGCTCCGGCTTCCAGCGACGGGTGCAGCTTGTGCGCGGCGCCCACCAGCACCTGAAATCCCACTTCCTTCTGGCGCGTCTTCAAGCCGCCCACCACCTTCACTGCCGACGAGGAGGGCTTCGGAGCGGAAGTTTCGGCAAGCGCGCCGACGCTGACCAGCTCGCCGCCATCTGCATTCGCAGACGCGGCTGCTGCCTTCAGCATGCGCCCCGTCGTGGCCGCGAACGTCTCGGTAACTGTTGCACTGCGCTTGACGTGGCGCGTCGCCTCGACCATCTTCTGCACCTTCTCGATGGAGCCCGACGATTCCTTGATGCCGATCAGGTTGGGATGCTCGGCGAGCTCGATCACGATTTCGGCGGGAATGTCATATCCGGTTGCTTGCGGGAAGTTGTAGATGATGACCGGCAGCGGCGAACGGTCGGCTACAAAGCGATAGAACGCCAGCATATTCGCCGGCTGGTTCATCTGGCCTTTGTAGTAGTGGGGCGTGCGAACCATCGCGATGTCGTAGCCGAGCTCGGCAGCGTATTCGGTCAGCCGCAAGGTCTCGATGGCCGACTCAATGCCGGTTCCGGCGATCAGCACCTTCTCATTCGCCGCCGCCTCACGCGCGCACTTCAGCACGTCGCGGCGCTCTTCATCGCTCAGCAGAATGGCTTCTCCGGTCGAACCCTGTACCACGATCCCGGCCACCGGCCCACGCGAATATTGCTCCACATTCTGTTCGAGCTTGCGGAAATAAATCTTGCCGTCGGGATAGAACGGCGTGGTGATGGGAGGAAAGATTCCATGTAATAGCATGGTGAAATTATAGGCGGGAGCGATCGCGGGTGCTGTGATCAGCGGATCACGACCCTTCGGCGTCGCTCAGGGCAGGCTCCTGCACAGAGGCACAGAGCTCGACAGAAACTCCTCTGTGGCTCTGTGGTGAGATTGCCTCTCTGGCAAAGTGTCAGTCGGGTGCTCGTTTACTAACGTCCTGCGCCCTGCCTTTCCACACCCCGCCGCAGCCCGACCAGTAATTGAGGGCCGAATGAACCGTGGCAGACGTGTAGAACAGCGCGCTGAACGGCAAGGTCAATGCCCAAAGCGGATTGAGCCGATAAAACCGGACCATGGGCAAGTATGCGGCGCTGATTAGCAGATAGATCGCAGCTCCGGTCGCGGCCAGGCGCCACGATCCGCTTGCGAGCAGTATCAGCGGGAACACAAAGACGGCGAGCATCCCCAGCACGGTCAGCAGCAGAAGCGACGCCGAGTGCTGCAATTGGTTGAAGGCGGTGCGCGCGATCATGCGCTCGATTTCGGCAAAAGACCCATACGCGCGCAAACTTCGCGTGTCGGGCGTCAATCCCAGCCAGACTTTGCCGCCGGTTCGCTTGATGGCGCGAGCCAATGCGCAATCGTCGATGATCTCCTGGCGGATCGCAGCGATGCCGCCCGCACGCTCCAGCGCCTGCGGACGAATCAGCATGCAGCCGCCGGCCGCGCCCGCCGTCTTTCGGCGCGGATCGCGAATCCATCGCGGCGGATACAACAGCAAGAAGAAAAAAACGAATGCTGGAATGAGCAGCTTTTCGGCCAGGCGGCGGCAATGCAGCCTCACCATGAATGAAACCAGATCGTAATTGTCGCTTTTCGCCAGGCCAATCAGCCGCGCGACATTGTCGGGCGAATGCTCGATGTCGGCATCGGTCAAGAGCAGGAAGTCAGGGTGCAGCAGAAGCGTCTGCTCGATCCCCTGCTGCACTGCCCACAGCTTGCCCGTCCAGCCGGCAAGCAGAGGACGCCCGCTGATAACGGTAACGCGTTCGCCTTCTCGGCTCTGCTCGGCAGCCTCCCGCACCGCGTCAGCAGTCCCGTCGGTGCTGTTGTCATCGATGACGAAGATATGCAGCGCGTCCACGCAACTCTGTTGCAGAAGCGACGCGATAGACGTGCCGATCACATCGGCTTCATTGCGGGCGGGAATAATGACCGCAATCACCACGTTTTGGGTCGCAATTTCCTATAGCGACTCCGCGCGTCCATACAGAAGTATGCTAAACGAGTACAGATGCCGCAACTGGGAATTCGACTAAACTAGTCTCGAACAAGTGTCACATGCAAGCGAACCCCACCCTGGGCGTACGATACCGACCGATGCTGCTGGCGCTGGCCTGGTTGTTTGCCGCGGCTACGATCGTTTACGGCGGCGCCTGGATGTACTACACCTCGCGTGGGGGGGCCCCGGTCGAGGTCGGCATGGACACCTTGCAGGTGTCCACAGGCCTGCGAGTACAAAATGTATACCAGGGCAGCCCGGCGCAGCATGCAGGTCTGCGCGTCGGCGACATCATTCTCACCCTCGATGGGCAGAGCGTTGCGTCACCCAACGACGGCGTCACCATGGTGGACAAGCTCTGGCTGCGCTCGCATCCCGGCGAGACGGTCCACTTCACGATCCAGCGAGCGGGGGTAGCAGCTCTACTGTCGATCTCCCCTGTGTTTCGCCATCCGGCCGGCAGTGGGGACA
Source organism: uncultured Acidobacteriaceae bacterium (assembly GCA_963821995.1). Taxonomy (GTDB): domain Bacteria; phylum Acidobacteriota; class Terriglobia; order Terriglobales; family Acidobacteriaceae; genus Bog-257. The sequence continues at coordinate 117,434 of CAWGFZ010000006.1, forward strand.
TCTCGTTGGCCCAGCGGGGAGCGAGTCAGATCATGCTCCTCTATCCTCTGCCCTTTCTGGTGGTCGGGCTGGCGGTGTTGTTCCTTCGGCTGGAGGACCGCAATGCCTGGCTGCTGGCATTGATGTTCGCAGGCTTCATCGCCGTACCGTCTACACCGTTTGCTTGTCTGATCGCACCTGAAGGGCTGCGGCAGTTTTTATACGGGTATAACGCCCTATTGTCGGGCTTGGTGGCTGGCCTCTTCTATTTCTTCTTCGCGGTCTTTCCCACGCGCTCGCCGATGGATCGCAAGCTGCCGTGGCTGAAATGGATTCTGTTAGTCATCGGTGTTTTTCTGAGATGGGGCAACTTCGGTGAGGGCGGCGCGGAAGCCCTGCCTTTCTTAACCCGTTTCTTTAGTCGCCAAACTCTGGACCTGACGAGAACAATCACCGGCTGGGGAAGCATTCCCCTGGGCATTGCCTCGCTGCTTTCCAATTTGCTTAGCGTCACCCGTGCAGAAGAGCAGCGCAAGCTCAAGGTCATGCTGTGGGGCACGGTAGTGGGAGTTATCCCAGCGCTGGCGATCGGTCTTCCCTTCGATCTTCTGCACAAGGACAAACCTTTCTGGCTGACTTTCACCGAGGTCGTTTTCCTGTTCGTGTTTCCGGCATCGTTCGCCTACGCCGTGGTCAAGCACCGGGTGATGGACATCCCGGTGCTGCTCCGGCGCAGCGCACGCTACCTGCTGGTGGAGCGCGGATTCGCCATTCTCATCCTGCTAATTTCCGTGGGCATCACGCTTTGGTTTGGGCAGGCGTTCGCGCGGAGTTTTTCGGCGGGACCGAAGGCTGCCATACCGATTGGTGCGACATTCGGCGTGCTGCTGATCTCCGGCGCAACCCAGGTGCATCGCCGGGTCCGCACCCGGCTGGATCGGGCTTTCTTTCGTAGCGCCTATGACGCGCAACAGGTTCTGGAGGACCTTGCGGCCAAGACCTTGATGGTAACTAGTCGCGAAGATCTGGCTTCGCTGTTGCATCAGCATATTCACGAGGCCCTGCATCCGATGCCGCTGGTCGTGTACTTGCTGGCCCATGACGGGCGTCTGCGCGCATACGCCGGCGATCCGCCGCAGCAAGCGTCGTCGTTACCAGCCAAGGCGTCCAGGCTGGACCCGTTTTGGGGACGCAGTGAACCAGTCGTACTGGATCCCGCGATGTTGCGTGGCACTCCCTTAGAGCCGCTGGGTGCGGAGTGTCTGGTTCCTATTCGCGGATCGTCCGACAAACAAATGCAGGGATTGGTGGCACTGGGGCCAAGGCTGTCGGAGGAGCCCTATTCGGCGCGTGACAAGCGTCTGCTGGCTTCGGTCGCCAGCCATGCGGCCATCGCCATGCGAAGCATATCGCTGGCCGAGGACATGGCCGAGCGCATGGAAGCGGAGCGCCGCAGCCAGCAGGAAATGGAAATCGCGCGGCAGGTTCAGAGCCGGCTTTTGCCGCAGCAGGCGCCGGCGCTTGCGACCCTGGATTGCGCCGGCAAATGCATCCAGACCCGTGCGGTCGGCGGCGACTACTACGATTTCCTGGACTTCGGTTCCGGTAAGCTGGGGCTGGTGGTCGCGGACATCTCCGGTAAGGGCATTTCCGGCGCGCTGCTGATGGCCAATCTGCAGGCCAATCTGCGCAGCCAATATGCGTTGGCATTGGCCGACCTTCCGCGATTGCTGCACTCGGTGAATCATCTGTTTTACAAGAACACCGAAACCAATCATTACGCCACAACCTTCTTCGCCGTTTATGACGGCGAAAGCCAACTCCTACGGTACGTGAACTGCGGGCACAACCCGCCGTTGCTGTTGCGGAAAACTGGTGAGGTGGAATGGTTGCAAGCTACGGCGACGGTCCTGGGACTGTTCGAGGAGTGGGATTGCACGGTAGCGGAGCAGCAGTTGGCGTCAGGAGACGTCTTGCTCATCTACACCGATGGCATCTCCGAAGCTGCCGCCGGCGAGGACGCGGAGGAGTTCGGGGAGGAACGGCTGATACAAAGCGTGCGAAGTCACCAATGTAAGCCCGCGAATGAAATCCTGGAGGCAATCGTCGCGGATGTGCAGGCCTTCAGCCATGGCGAGCAGGCGGATGACATGACATTGATTGTTGGCCGCTGCCGATAATCGCTATCTCTCCGTTAGACATATTGTCAACAAGCGCTGCGCGACCGGGTTTTCTGCTATCGATTCTGGCTCCAGCGGGGTCTAATAAGCTGGGCCGTCAGTCCAGTAGGTCTCTTTTCGTCCCCACGCGGAACAAATTTTGAAGCTTCAACGTACTAATTCTTAGAACAGAGTGCTGCCCGATTGCGGAGGGAGCAGTGGCGAACGGTAAGAACCACAAAAAAAAGCGCTGGCTGGTCGTCACGATTGTCACGGTTGCGGTCGTGGCGCTGGTGATCGTAGCGGTTGCGGCCACGCGTGGCGGCACCAAGATTGATCCTACGAAACTGGCCAAAGTCGAGAAGGGCGATATCACCAAGGGAGTGGTCGCCACGGGCAAGATCACGCCCATCACCAAGGTCGAGATCAAGTCCAAAGCCAGCGGCATCGTGAAAAAGCTCTATGTGGACACCGGCGACCGGGTGAAGCAGGGCCAGGTGCTGGCGGAGCTGGATCGGGTGGAGATCGAAGCTGAAGTGAATTCGGCCAAGGCGCAGCTGCTTTCCTCGCAAGCCAACCTGCAGAGCGCGGAAGCCGATGAGAAACGCGCTGAGGTTGACGCTGAGGGGGTTGACATTCCGACTTTGCAACGTGCCTATCAGCGCGCGCAGGAGATGTCGAAAGACGGGGTGGTCTCGCAGGCGACGCTGGATGATGCGCAGCGAGGCTACATAATGGCAGTCAACAAGCGCGATGTAGCTCGGGCGCAGCTTACCGTGAATAAGGCGAAGGTCGCACAGGCATCGGCGGAGGTGGAGAAAGATCAGGCCAGCCTGAGCCAGTTCGAAGAGCAGCTCAGCTATACCACCATTACCGCTCCCATCGACGGCGTGGTGCTCTCGCGCGATGTCGAGGTCGGCGATGCGGTCAGCTCCATCCTGGTGCTCGGCTCCGGCGCAACCCTGGTGATGACGCTGGGCGATACCAGCGAGGTTTACGTTAAAGGCAAGGTGGACGAGAGCGATATCGGCAAAGTTTATCTCGGACAGCCGGCGCGCATCCGGGTAGAGACGTTCAAGGACAAGACTTTCACCGGCCACGTTACGAAAATTTCGCCCATGGGCGTCGAAAAAGATAATGTGACGACCTTCGAGGTGAGGGTTTCGATCAACAATCCTGGCGGCGAGCTGAAGGCCGAAATGACGGCCAACGCTGAAATCATCCTCGATGAACACCACAATGTCCTGATGATCCCCGAGGGCGCCATAATTTACGACAAAGACAAGAACGCCTCGGTCGATATTCCGGTGCCGAGCGCAAAAGATGGCATGAAGAAAATTCCCGTCACGATCGGAATCTCCAACGGAGTCAAGACCGAAGTCATCGCCGGGCTGAAGGAAGGCCAGCAAGTGGTGTTGCAGCAGTAATCGTGCCCCCCTGCGAGTATGTACGACTACGTCGGCCGTTGAAAAAGTCGGCGTGATGCATATTCGGGTAGAGGTGGCCTTCAGTGTCTGCGTGAGAACTACAGTTCGAGGTTGCCAGTGAAGTAAGAACCGCGAAAATGAGAGCGCCGTACCGGGGTCCCCGATTCGCGCCGCCTTTGCGCGAATTGGGGTGGAGTAGGCGCGGGGTCATGACAGCCCAGCACGGAGCCGAAGGCGGAGTGCTGCGGCAAGTGGAGAAGTTTTTGGAGTCCCCCGGGGACGGCACTCTTTTGTAACAGCCTCTGAAGCGTCGATCTACCCAACCTATTACATTCCGTGAGCTTTCGTTACCCCCAGGGAGCTAATCATGAACAAACGCTACACAGCGGTTCTGCTTGGTTTTCTCCTGCTTCCGATTTTTGTGTATGCCCGCGTCGATGGGCATTTTGACCGCACGTTGCAGGTCTCGGGCGCCGTCAATCTGGATGTGACTACCGGCTCGGGCGACATCACTGTAAAGACCGGTTCGAACCAGGTGGTGGTGCATGGCACCATCCACAGCAACAATTGGCTCTTCGGCAGCAGCGACAGCGCGGTGCATCAGGTCGAATCCACTCCTCCGATCGAGCAGAACGGCAACACTATTCGCATCGGCTACAACTTGCCCGAGGATGTGAAACGGCACGTCTCCATCGACTACGAGATCACGGTCCCGGCCCAGACTTCGCTCCAGGCCCATAGCGGCTCCGGCAATCTGGATTTGGCGGGAGTTCGCTCGGGCCTGCAGGCGCAAACGGGCTCGGGTGATATTCGGCTGCGTGATGTGGCGGGCAATCCGAGAGTGCAAACCGGCAGCGGGAATATTCGTGGCGAAGACGTCAGCGCGCCGTTCTACGCGCAGACCGGCAGCGGCGATATCGAGGCGAGCCTTACGGGTTCGGGCGATGTCGATGTGCACGCGGGGTCAGGAACCATCCGTGTGCGCGGCATCAAAGGCGGCACGCGGGCGCGCACCGGCAGCGGCAACATCGAAGCTGATGGCACGGTCACAGGCCCCTGGCAGTTGCACAGCGGTTCCGGCAACATCAGTCTTGCCGTGGGATCGAGCACCGGCTTCAATCTCGATCTGCATACCAGCTCCGGATCGATTCACTCGGATCTTCCAATAACCGTCCAAGGCTCGATCGGTCACCATGAACTGAAGGGGACTGTGCGCGGGGGCGGACCAACTGTGGAAGGGTCGACCGGTTCGGGTGATATCGAGATACGGTAAGACGCTTGTCGGTTGTCGAACCTGTCTCAGTCGGATTCGGGTTCGTGTCAGGGCACGACCTTCAGGTCGTGCCGAAACATATGGCCACAGGAGCGGGCTCTTTAAAGCCCAACTCAGTAGTGAGCCGTTACGGCACGTCTGAAGACGTGCCCTGACACAAAGCGATTTGAGGTCGCGTGCAGTTCTCAGCAGTTTTCCACTGCCAAACTTGACTCCCGCCACGGCTGCGGCTACTTTGCCAGTACATGTCCAGCCGCATCCTCACATTCACCACGGACTTCGGATTGAACGACCCTTTCGTCGGCATCATGCATGGCGTGGTGCTGGGTATCCATTCCGACACAACCATTGTCGATCTTTGCCACGCCATTGCGTCCTACGACATCCTCGATGGCGCCTGGACCATCGCTCAGTCCTATCGCTTCTTTCCACCGCGAACCGTACATGTCGTGGTCGTTGATCCTGGGGTCGGCAGCGAGCGCAGGCCCATCATCGTGGAAACGGAGCAGCACATCTTTGTCGCGCCGGATAATGGCGTGCTGTCGATGGTGGAGGCACGCGAGACCAAGTTTGTGGTGCGGCACGTCACGGCAGAGCGTTATTTCCTGCAGCCTGTCAGCCAGACGTTTCACGGCCGCGATGTTTTCGCACCCATAGCAGCCTGGCTAAGCAAAGGTGTAGCGCCGGGTGAGTTTGGACCCGAAATTTCCGACTACGTCCGTCTGCCGGTGCCGCTGGTGGAACATGTCGGGCCGGACAGCTTTCGCGGTACGGTTATCAAGGTGGACAAGTTCGGCAATCTGATCACCAACCTGGGCGCACTCGACGTGCCGGAGCTGTTTGGCACTGCCGCTCCTTCGCTCGAGCTGCTGATCGCGGGTCAAACGATCACGAAGCTGTGCCATTCCTATGCTGAGGGCGCAGAGAACCAGATTTTTCTCATCGTGGGTAGCTCGGGATACCTGGAGATTGCTGCCACGCAAGCTTCAGCAGCGGATAAGCTGGCAGCAGGTGCAGGAACACCGGTGGGATTGGTGCTGGGCTAGGGCGATCGTCATGACCATGGTATAATGACCATGGTCGTAAATTATGAGGGAAATTCCGGCAGGCGAGTTTAAGGTGCGCTGTCTGGCGCTGATGGATCAAGTCCAAAGGACAGGCGAGCCCATTGTGGTGACGAAGCGGGGCAAACCAGTAGTCAAATTGGTCCCGGCAAAGGCCAAAGACGATGCGATATTCGGCCACATGGCAGGAAAAGCGAAGATCGTGGGCGATATCGTTTCGCCCGTTACGCCACTCGAGGACTGGGACTCTCTGAAATGATCCTCTTGGATACTCACGTCCTCCTCTGGATGACGCTTGAGCCTGACCGGCTCTCCAGGACGGCCATCGCGGCAATTCACAATGCACGTCAGGCCGGTACGATCAGCATCTCCGATATAACTCTGTGGGAGATCGCTTCTCTGGTACAGCATGGAAGGATAGAGATCGGCGGTACCCTCGACGCCTTCCTTCAGGAGATCTCCCAGCCTGTCGTCGTGAAACCCATTACTGCGGCGATTGCAAGTATGACTGCCCAGCTCCCGGATGACTATCCCAGAGACCCTGCCGATCGACTAATTGGGGCCACTTCCCGAGTTGAAGGCTTGGCTTTGGTTACTGCTGACCGGGAGCTGCGGCGCTGTTCTTTGCTGAAGACGATTTGGTGAGCTCGCCTACGGATTCTTCGGCTTCACTCGCGCGTAGCGTTCCATCTCGCCAGTCCACTTCAGGAAGCGCAGCAGCTCTTTCCGTTCCCGCCACATAAATCCGCAAAATTCCAGTAATCCAATGCTTTGCATTTTGATGCCGGTGTAGGTTTCGATACGCCAGCGCAAATAGGGGCTGCGCCATGGCGCCAGACGATGGCCTCGGGCGGAGTTCCAGATGAAACGCAGGATGTTACGCATCGCTATAGTCAGTATAGTCAGAGGTGACGTAGGCCAGTGAAGTCAACCCGCATGCTTGGGCCGGAAGCCATGATTCGCGCCATATATCGAACCTTGGCGCGAAGCTGGGGACCGCAGCGTTGGTGGCCGGCCGAGACGCCCTTCGAAGTCGTCGTGGGCGCGATCCTGACGCAGAATACTTCGTGGACCAATGTTGAACGCGCCATGGCCAGCCTGCGCCAGGCAGGCGCCCTCAGCGTCTCCGGTATCCGTTCTCTTCCAGTCCCAGAGCTAGAGCAACTGGTGCGCTCGTCCGGGTACTATCGCCAGAAAGCGCAGCGGCTGAAGGCATTTGTCAGCTTTCTCGATGAGAAGCACGAAGGCTCTCTGGAGAAGATGTTTGCCATGCCCGCCCCGGAACTGCGCGAACAGTTCCTCGCTCTTAATGGAATCGGTCCGGAGACTGCCGACTCAATGCTGTTGTACGCTGGCAATCAGGAGATATTTGTAGTCGATGCCTATACCCGCAGGGTGCTCGAACGTCATAAGGCGATCCAACCGAAGGCCAGCTACGACGAGGTGCGTGGTCTGGTGGAGCGAGCACTGCGGCGGGAAAAGCTTCAAGCCTTTAAGCGGCCCGCGCCGCCGGAGCTGCGGATTCACCAGACATCGCCGATGAGTGCTGCCAGCCGCACCTCTCGGACCCAGGTTTACAACGAGATGCACGGACTATTCGTGCAGATAGGCAAACACTATTGCCGCAAGAATGAACCCAGGTGTTTCGCCTGTCCGCTGCGGAAACTATTGCCGGCAGAGGTTGATGGCAACAGCAACTCTCGCGCAAAAGAGCTAGTTGTGCCACGACCAAAAAATCCTTGAGAACCATGTTGGACAGATGGCACTTGCCACATTGCGAATACCCCGTTTTTTGTGCGCCACGTCACAGCCTTACCCGCGACCTACTGGTAGGGTAAGCCGATATGTTCTTCCATGCGCCGAAAACGCATAGGAACAGACAATACTGATCGTAGGTTCGTCTGCACGACCGATTCCTTCGCTAGCCAGACTTCGGAATCGGTTGGCGGCCTAAAGCTCAGCAACGGCGCCCCCAGCAATTCGCATTACTGCGTACCAACACCGCTTCTTCGGTGCCTTCTGGCCTATGTCGCTACTCGTCGTCACGCTCTTCGCCGTTTCCGCAGCAGCTCTCTGGCTTGCACGCAACTCCATTCGTCAACGCCGCACCATTCAACAATTACAAAGCAAACTCGGCGAAGTCTCGCAATCCTTGGAAAACTCCGAAAGCCGGCAGGAGCTGATGTTCTCCGCTAATCCCTATCCCATGTGGACTTATGACTGCCAGAGCCTTCGTTTTCTCGAGGTAAACGATGCGGCGGTCAAAGCCTATGGATATTCGCGGGAAGAGTTCCTCAACATGACCGGGGTGGAAATCCGTCCAGAAGACGAAACTTCCGCATTTCTGGAATCGGCTAGCCATCGTCATGACGGCTGCAAGAATCATGGGGTCTGGCGCCATCGCCGCAAGGACGGCAGCATCATGGCTGCGGAGATCCTAACGTTCGAGGTCGCCAGAAACGGCCATGCGGAAAGGCTGGTTCTCGCGCTCGACGTGACCGAGCGACTCCGGGTCGAGGAAGCTTTACGCGAGTCCGAGGCGTCGCTGAAAGCTCTCTTTGACGGTGCACCTTTCGGGATTGCGCAGTCCTATACCGAGGCAAGCCAGTTCAAGATGGTGAACCCGGCGCTGCTCAGCATGCTTGGCGGTTATACCCAGGAAGAGGCTTTACAGCTCAACCTTTCTGAGCAGGTCTATGCCGACCGCAGGGACCGGGACAGAATACTGGAAGTGCTGCGGCGAAGCCGAAAGGTTGAGGGCTGGGAGTTGGGCTTTCGACGGCGGGACGGCAGCATTGTTCCCGTGCGCATTACCGGCTCGCTTACCGGGGGACACGGTACACCGGAGTTGTTCTATGCCTACATTGAAGACATGACCCAGCAGAGTGTGCTGGAGCAGCAGGTGCGGCAGGTGCAGAAATTGGAGGCCGTGGGACGGCTGGCCGGCGGCATGGCGCATGACTTCAACAACATCCTTGTGGTCATCAAGCTTTCCACCGAACTGATGCTGAGCGAAACCACGCCCGACAGCCCTTTCACCAAGCCACTACTGCAGATTGCCAGCGCGGCCGACCGGGCGGCGGCGCTTACCCGCCAAATATTGGCTTTCGGACGGCAGCAGATCATGCAGTCGCGCATTATTAACCTGAACAGCGTGGTGCTCGAAGCCTCGCAGATGCTTCGCCGCACCATAGGCGAGGACATTCAACTGGTCACCAGCCTGTCCGACAGCGTCGAAAATGCACGGCTGGATCCGGACCAGGTCATCCAGGTCATTCTGAACCTGGCGGTGAATGCGCGGGATGCCATGCCGAATGGGGGAACGCTGCAGCTGCAAACCGCAACCGTCGATCTCGACGAGAACTACGCTCGCACCCATGCGCCCGTCCAACCCGGGCGCTACGTCATGGTTGCTGTGAGCGACACCGGTACCGGTATCGACAAGTCGATCCTGCCTCGCATCTTCGATCCATTCTTCACTACCAAGGAGCAGGGCAAAGGCACAGGGCTGGGGCTGTCCATCGTGTACGGTATCGTGAAACAGAGCGGAGGCTACGTTTGGGTCTACAGCGAGCCGGGCCACGGCACAACCTTCAAGGTGTACTTCCCGGCTACTACCGCGGCGCTGGAGCGGCCTTCCTACCGCGCCGACACTCTGGTGGTGCCGCCATCGGGCCAAACCCTGCTCGTGGTGGAGGACGATTCCAGCATTCGCGGCAATATCTGCCAATGCCTGCAGCAGATGGGCTACCGTGTGCTGGATGCGGAAAGCGCTGCCGCGGCGCTGCGATCTTGCGCTGAAATGCAGGGCCAAATCGATCTGGTTCTCACTGACCTCGTAATGGGCGGAAAGAGCGGCCATCAACTGGGGATCGAGCTTGCCGAGCGGTACCCCGCCATCAAAGTACTTTTCATGTCCGGCTACTCCGAGGAAACCGCCGCGCGGCGCGAGATACTGCTCCGAGGCAGTCCGTTTCTCCAAAAGCCGTTCAGCGTCGCGGACCTGGCCCGGGCGGTGCAAGACGCGCTAGTGGCCAAGATGCTTCCGGTCTGAGCTTCCGGAAAGAGCTGGTTCGGGGAGCGACAGCGGGCACGTCACGGTCTGTTGGCGGACGACAACTGGCCTGCTTTGTCGCAATAACACCTGCCGTAGCTCTCCAAGCTGAGTCCTTCGATGGCACAATATAATCCCGCAAGAGAGCCCTGCGGCAAGTGTTCCTCTGCGCTGGAGACGGTGTACAGCTTCAGCCACTGATCGCGGTCCTGCTGGTTGCTTACGATCTGCTGATAAACACGAGCCAGACTGGTGCCGTCCAGCGCTTTTAGCTTCCATTCGCCGGAGAACGTATATTCCTTCTTCCACTCACCGCGAGTGTCGCGGCTGGCAAACAGCAGGTTCGACAAGTAATAAGTAGACTGGTCCACAAGCGAGCCATCGTGGGCAAAGCTCGCGATGCGAAACGCTGCGTTCTGGTCGTAGATGGGCGACACCGCCGGATCGATGAGAACGAAACTGGGCTCGACGGCGGACGCGTCGACCACCCTGAAGTCGTCCATATGGGTGTGGCCGGCGAAGCTGGCGATCACGGTGCCCCGATACTTCTCCAGCAAAGCATCGAACTGCGAGGTCCATTGCGGCTCCCACATGGGAACGATGCGAGACTCGCAATTCCCCGCTGCCGAACCACTCCCGCTGTGCGAGTTCTGCATGGATTTCTCGATGGTGGAAAAGCCGTCCATCCCCGGCGGGATGTGAAACATGAGCCAAACTTTTTCATGCCGTTGCCGGGCTGCGGCCAGTCGCGATTCGAACCAGGAGAAGAGATCGGCAGCCGCGGTAGAAGGTACTGCGGCGCAGCCCTGGCTGAAGCTTGCCGCGCGATAGTAAGGCGAGAAGAACACGGTGTTCAGAGACAATATGCGAACCCCGGGCAGGGCCGGGTTTGCTATGTCAAAGCTGCCTAAGTCCCGCCATGAGCTCTTGAGCTCGTCGCTTCCTCCGGCAAGTTTCGCCACCAGATCGGCAGTGTCCTGAAGAAACGGCCCGCCGGCTTCGATGGCGTAATCGCCGCAGTCGTCGTCGTTATTACCGGGCGTGAGGAAAATCCTGCTATTCGGAAATCGCTTGCGTAATTCCAGCGCCTGGAACTGGACCGTCTTCAGCACGAACTTGCGATAGTGCTGCGGGTCCGAGTCATGCGTGATGCTGCGGAACTTTGACGGAAACTCGTGCGCCAACAGGTCGCCCGTGATGATGACGAGAGCCGGATGCGGTAGCGTCGCTCTCATGGCGTCCAATGACGATCGTAGCAACCACCAGTTCGTGTCTTCGCCGTACTGGCTGAAGGCGGTGTTGCTCGACCTGGCGAGAATCGTTTCCCACTGATCCGGTGGCGCCGCAACCAGATCGGCTACCAGGCGAGGATCGGCCATGGGATTGAAATGGATGTCGGAGGCAAGCAGGACCCTGTTGTCGGCTGCTCGCTCCGCCTGCGCTTCGAGGTGCAAACCGGCGAGGATTGCGATGAACAACAGGAAAACCGCACGACCAAGCGGCGCGGATCGCGGCATGCAGGCGATCGCTTGCTGCCGCGATCTCAGGATCGATAAGCGATGTTCAGCAAAGCCAGGCGGCATAGGATACCGGTGCAGCAGAGTTCGATAGTCGGCTCTGCTGAGTGCTCCAGCTTACAGCATTCCCCCGGTTTTCGTGGTCAAAATGCTGAGCGCCATCTCGAGCTTTGCGATGGCCTCTTCGAGTTCGGGATGCCGCTCCAGCTGCTGCCGCAGGCCATTGAGCAGGCGATGCGCCTCGGCCACGTGTTCCGCAGCTCCTGGCTGCTGCGGCGGTTGATTTTGTTCCGGACTCGAGCTCGACTGTTCGGGCATGCTCACCTGCAGACTATCTTAAGCACAAGCGGCCCAGTTGCAAAACGCGCAGCCGTGTTGCCGTTAAAGCTAGACCCGGCCGGCGACTTGCAGGCGTACTTCAGCGCGGCGGAGCGCAAACAGCGTGGCATCGTAATCGAGGTCCGCGGCGGCGCTATGAAGAGCCGCTTCGGCTCGCGCTTTGGCTTCCTGCGCGCGCTCCACGTCAATGTCCTGCGCTCGCTCGGCTGAGTCGGCCAGCACCGTCACCTTGTCCGGCAGCACTTCAGCAAAGCCCCATGAGACCGCTAAGCGGTGCGTCTCTCCGCCATGGCTGTAGCTGATCTCACCGGGCATCAGTTCGGTAAGCAGCGGCGCGTGACCCGGCAGTGCGCCGATGTAGCCGTTCTTGCCGGGAATCTGCACCTGGTCTGCGTCCTCATCGACTAGGCGCTTGTCCGGCGTGACGATTTGTAAGTGCAGCGTGTCAGCCATGGCAGATTATGCGGTCGCCTTCATCTTCTCGGCCTCTTCCAGCACCTCGTCGATGTCGCCCTTCATATAGAACGCCTGCTCGGGAATGTCGTCGTGCTTGCCGTCGACGATCTCCTGGAAGCTGCGCACGGTGTCGTCGATCTTCACGTAACGTCCCTTCAGTCCGGTAAACTGTTCCGCCACAAAGAAGGGCTGAGAGAGGAACTTCTGGATCTTGCGCGCGCGCGAGACTGTCAGCTTCTGATCTTCGCTGAGTTCGTCGATGCCCAGAATGGCGATGATGTCCTGCAGGTCCTTGTAGCTCTGCAGCACGCGCTTCACAGCCTGCGCGCAGTTGTAATGCGTCTCGCCTACCACGCGCGGATCGAGAATGCGCGAGGTTGAGGCCAGCGGATCGACCGCGGGATAAATGCCCAGCTCAGAGATCTGGCGCGAAAGCACGGTCGTCGCATCGAGGTGGGCGAAGGTCGTCGCCGGCGCGGGATCGGTCAAGTCGTCGGCGGGAACGTAAATCGCCTGTACCGACGTTACCGAACCTTTCTTGGTCGATGTGATGCGCTCCTGCAGTTCGCCCATCTCGGTTGCGAGGTTCGGCTGATAGCCGACCGCGGAGGGCATGCGGCCCAGCAGCGTTGAGACTTCCGATCCTGCTTGCGTGAAACGGAAAATGTTGTCGATGAAGAGCAGCGTGTCCGAGCCTTCTTCATCGCGGAAGTACTCGGCAACCGTCAGCGCAGTGAGTGCGACACGCAAACGCGCTCCGGGCGGCTCGGTCATCTGGCCGTAGATCAGGGCCGCCTTCGACTTCGAAGGATCCTTGATGTTGACTACGCCGGATTCCTGCATTTCCAGCCAGAGATCGTTGCCTTCACGGGTGCGCTCGCCCACGCCGGCAAACACGGAGAATCCGCCGTGCTTGAGGGCGACGTTGTTGATCAGCTCCATGATGACGACAGTTTTGCCCACCCCCGCGCCGCCGAACAGGCCGATCTTGCCGCCACGCAAGAACGGCTGAATCAAATCGATGACCTTCACGCCGGTCTCGAACATCTGCATTTCGGTGGACTGCTCGTCGAAGCGTGGCGCCTGGCGATGGATGGGCATACGCTTGTCATGCGGCACAGGGCCAAGCTTGTCCACGGGTTCGCCAATGACGTTGAGCACGCGTCCCAGCGTCCCGCGGCCAACCGGAATGGTGATGGGCCCGCCGAGATCAAGCGCTTTCATGCCGCGCACCATGCCTTCGGTCGGTTCCATGGCAACGCAGCGGACGCGGGCTTCGCCGAGCTGCTGCTCGACTTCGAGGATGACGTCGAGCGGCTGCGGCACCTTGAAGCCTTCGCTGGTGACGCGCAGCGCCGAGTAGATGGGCGGCAGCGCCGCCTCGGAGAATTGCACGTCCACCGCGGGACCTGCGATTTGAATTACGTGTCCGATGTTTTCAGCCATAAAACCTCAGTGCTCAGTGGCTAGTGGTCAGTGGCTGGAAAAAGCTCACTACCTCAGCCGACACCAAATTCTCTTCTGATTCTTGTTCTTGCCTGGCCAGCTGGCCACTGGCCACTGCCTTACAACGCCGCCGCTCCGCTCACGATCTCGATGATCTCCTTTGTAATCGCGGCCTGGCGGGCGCGGTTCATGGTCAGCGTGAGCGAGTCGATCACGTCGCTGGCGTTATTGCTGGCCGAATCCATCGCCGTCATGCGGGCAGCATTCTCCGCCGCCACCGACTCCAGCATCGCCTGGAAAAGCTGTAGCACGACATAGCGCGGCAAAATGCCCCGGAAGATTTCTTGCGGCGGCTGCTCGTAAATGTAGTCGACATTGGCGGGAAACTCCTTGGCCTGACGCTCCGCTTCCGTTTCCGCAGGCTCTTTCAAGCTGATGCCCGCGCCCTTTGCGACTTCGCCCATGCGCTCCCGTTCTTCCAACGTGAACTCTTCGGCCAGCGCTACTTCGCGGCGCCCGATTTCCTGCACCGGCAGAATTCGCTGCGCGATCAGCCGCTGCGAAATCACCGACTTGAATTCGTTGTAGATCACGTACACCGAATCGATTTCGGCATCCTGGTAGGCGTGAATGATTCGCTCCACAATCTCCGCCACCGCCTCGTACTCCAGCTTGCCAAGCACGTTCAGATGTTCGCCGACAATTTCGATCTTCCCAGTGCGCTCCTTACTTTCGAGAGACCTGACGGGATAGCGGCGGCGCATGTAATCGCGACCTTTGCGGCCCACCGCCGCGATACTGATGTTCTTGTCCTTGAAGAACGCAATGAACTTGGCCGCAGCCTTGAGTACGTTCGCATTGAAGGCGCCCGCCAATCCACGGTCGCCAGTAACCAGCACCAGAAGAATGTTCTCCTCGGGTCGTTGCGCCAGCAGAGGATGCAAGGGTTCGCCCGTCTTCTCATTCACCAGATCGCTGCGCTTCACCAGTGAGTTCAAGACGTTGGCGATCATCAGCGCATAAGGCCGCGCGGCCAGCGCACGTTCCTGGGCCCGGCGTAGTTTGGCCGCCGAGACCATCTTCATGGCCTTGGTGATCTGCCGCGTGTTTTTCACGCTACGGATGCGCCGCCGGATGTCACGTATGTTCGCCATGGTTTGTTAGAGCATCCACAATTCCCGGGCGGAGCACGCTTTGAAGCGTGCCTACATCCGGGCGTTATCAAGGCCGGCTTTAGCCGCTGCGGCAAGCTCTTGGTGAATCCGCCTCCGCCGCTGAAGCCGATTTCTTATCGCAGGTCTTTGTGCACGCCTTGAAGGCGTGCTCCACCCAACCTCTACGCGCTCGCTGTCGCGACCGCCTGATGCTCGCTCACGAACCGCTCTTTGTATTCCTTGATTGCCTTCGTCATCGCCGCTCGCAACTCATCGTCGAGCACCTTCTTTTCCTCAATGGCCTTAAAGACACCAGGATCTGAGGTATCGACGTAGTCGTACAGACCCTTCTCGAACTCGCGCAGCTGGCCGACTTCCATATCGTCGAGCAGACCCTGCGTTCCGGCAAAGATGATCAGAATCTGCTTGGAGAACGGCAGCGGCTGATACTGGCCCTGTTTCAGAATTTCCGTCAGCCGCTGGCCGCGGGCAAGCTGCGCCTGGGTGGCTTTGTCGAGATCGCTGCCGAACTGCGAGAACGCCGCCAGCTCGCGATACTGCGCCAGGTCGAGCCGCAAAGTGCCGGCAACCTGGCGCATGGCCTTGATCTGCGCGTTGCCGCCGACGCGGCTCACCGACAATCCTACGTTCACCGCCGGACGCACGCCGGAGTTGAACAGATCGGTCTCCAGATAAATCTGGCCGTCGGTGATGGAGATGACATTGGTCGGAATGTACGCTGAGACGTCGCCAGCCTGGGTTTCAATAATCGGCAGCGCCGTCAGCGACCCGCCGCCAAGATCGTTGCTCAGCTTCGCCGCGCGCTCCAGCAAACGCGAGTGCAGATAGAACACATCGCCGGGGTAAGCCTCGCGTCCGGGAGGCCGGCGCAGCAACAGCGAGATCTCGCGATACGCTACCGCGTGCTTGGAAAGATCGTCGTAAATGCAGAGCGCGTGCCGCTTGTCGTCGCGGAAGTACTCGCCCATGGCGCACGCCGCGTAAGGTGCGATGTACTGCGTCGGCGCAGGATCGGACGCTGACGCGGAGACAACGATGGTGTAGTCCATCGCGCCGTAGTCTTCCAGAATCTTCACCACCTGCGCCACCGAAGAGCGCTTCTGCCCGATCGCGCAGTAAATGCAGATCAGGTTCCGGCCCTTGCTGTTGATGATGGTGTCGAGCGCGACCGCGGTCTTGCCGGTCTGGCGGTCGCCGATGATGAGCTCGCGCTGGCCCCGCCCGATGGGAATCATCGAATCGATGGCCTTCAGTCCGGTGGCCATCGGCTCCTTCACCGGCTGGCGATCGATGACGCCGGGCGCCAGGCGCTCAATGTTGATGAACTGGTCGGTATTGATCGGGCCCTTGTCGTCGATCGGCTGGCCGAGCGAATCAACCACGCGGCCGATAAGCGCGTCGCCCACGGGCACGCTCATGATGCGGCCGGTGCGTTTGACCTCGTCGCCCTCTTCGACCTCGGTGTAGTCGCCCATCAGCACCACGCCGACCTGGTCTTCTTCCAGGTTCATGGCGATTCCGGAGACGTCATGCGGGAAGGAAAGCAGTTCGCCCGCCATGACCTTGTCGAGGCCGTAAACACGCGCAATGCCGTCGCCAATCGACATGACCGAACCGACTTCGTCGACCGCGATCTTGGATTCGTAATTGTCGATCTGCTCGCGAATGAGCTTGGTAATTTCGTCTGCTTTGATTTGCGCCATATGATTTGAAGGGGCACGGCTTCAGCCGTGCCGTCACAATCGTATTAACTTGTCATCCTGAGCGGAGGTTCGCCGACTTTTGCGAACCGGAGTCGAAGGACCCCTTTTGCATTAGGAATGTGCCGTCCCTACGGGACTCCGCTCAACCTGCTACCCTACCCAGCGCTGTAGCGCTGGGCTAACTTGTATCGTCCCTACGGGACTCCGCACAATCCGTTGCGCTACCCAAGGCGTACGCCCGGGGCTACCACAACTTTCGCCCTTCGGGCTCGGCTTTGAAGGGGCACGGCTTCAGCCGTGCCGCAAAAGCTCTTCATTCGTTAATCCCTCGCGGGCTTTAGCCCGCGAGGGACTGCTGATGCGCCCTATCGTCCCTATCCTTCGCTCAGCTCCTGCCGCATCTTCTCCAGTTGCCCGCGGACGGAGCCGTCGTAAATCGTGCTGCCGGCCCTCACCACCACTCCACCCAGCAACTCGGGGTTGGAAACGTAACGCGTGCGCAGCTTTTTCCCCGTCACGCGCCCCACTTGCAACTCCAGCTCGCGCTTCTCTTCCGCCGACAACGCACGCGCGCTCGCGACTTCTACTTCCGCGAAACCCAACTGTACGTCGAGCTCACTCTCGAACTGGCGCGCAATATCGTCGAGCATCGCGATGCGGCGATGATCGATCAGCACCGCGATGAAGTTGCGGACCGGCTTGACCGCTCCGATCTGCTTTGCGATGGCATCGAGCACCGCGCGCTTCTGCTCCGGCAGCACCGCAGGCGACTCCCAAACCCGCCGGAGTTTGATACTCTCGTGCACGGCGTCGACAATGTCGCGCAGTTGCGCGCGCGCCATGTTGGCATCGATCCTGTCGGCCAGGACCACTTCCACCAGGGCTCGTGCGTAACGGCTGGCAATAGCTGCCATCGCTTACTGACCGTCCTTTCCGAGCTGGCTGACGAACTCGCTTACCAGAGCGTGATCGGCGCGCTCATCAACCTTAATCTCGCGGGCGGCGAGATCTACCGCAAGCGACGCGGCATAGCCCTTCAACTCGCGCCGCGCATTGCGCGCGATGGCCGAAATTTCAGCTTCCGCCCCCTGCACGATCCTCTGCTTGTCTTCTTCCGCGGCGCGGCGAATGCGCTCTTCTTCGGCTGCCCCTTCGCTCTCCGCCGAGGCGCGAATCTCGGCCACCTCGCTGTCCAGCTTGCTCAAGCGCGACTCGATATCGCTCAGTCGTTGCGACGCCTCGGCGCTGGCCGCCTGCGCCTCTTTGATCCCCTTCTGAATGGCCGTCGTGCGATCGCGGAATGCCTGCGGCAATTTCGACTTGAGCAACACATAGAAGACTGCGACGACGCCAGCAAAATTCAGGAAGATGGAAATCAGGAACGAGGTAGTCTTGCCCAGGCCCAGCTTGCGGCCCCATGCCTCCGCCGTGTTGGCGGCCTGCTCGCTGGTCTTCGCCAGAATCTGTCCCACGCCATGGCTGGCGTCTCCGCCGCTTTGCTCTTGTTGCTGGCCTACGGCCTGACGCTGTTCCGCCTTCTGGGATGTCGTGGCTTCGGAATTCTGCGCCGGCAAACTGCCTGCGAAAAGGCATCCCAGCAAGAGCAGGCTGATTGCGGCCCAGCGGCGCGACCGTAGCGTGGTCATGCCGGACCGCCTGTGGCCGAAACCGCTCCGGCCGGCTTGAGAATAGTGCGAATGATCTCGGAGGCCAGCCCCTGGGCTTCGGTCGGCAAGGCCGCGCGCGCGGCAGCCATGTCCTGTTCGATGGCTTCTCGCGCCTGGCCGATTTGCTCGTGGGCATGCTGGCGCGCTTCGGCCAAGGCCTGCATGCGCATCTGCTGCGCCTGTTGGCGACGCCCTTCCTGTGCCTTGAAAACGGCCAAGCGCGCCTCGCGCAGCTTCTGCTCGTATTCCTGAGTGCGAGCTTCGGCCACGGCGACGTGGGCCCGGGCTTTGGCGATGGCACCTTCGGTGCGCTCGTGGCGTTCTGCCAGAACTCGTTGCAACGGCTTGCGCAGCAGGTTCTGATAGATCGCATAAACCAACAACAACAGCACCACCGTGGGGATGGCGTCGAGCAGTAATTGGCCCGCTTGTCGAAGAGTGGTGTCCATGCGTTGTGTTGAGTGCCTACTGCTGAAGAAGCACTGGGGGCGCTAGGGTTTACAAGTGGAACTAACGAGGTTATCAGAGGCGCTAGGCGGAGTCAACGAAAGCAGCGCTACGAACACGAAAGCAGCGCCATGGTAGTGGTGCAGACCGCACCACTACCAGCGCTCTAGCACTGACTGCCGCTTATCTCAATCGTCAAATCGCGCTGTTTTCAGGTTTCGCCTGACCGGTGTTACCCTAGCTTTCCCAACTTGGCTGGGTTTCGGAAATCAGAAAAATCATAGGGCGGCGTTCTCGACGGCGGTGATGGCCCAGGCGACGTCGCCCAGCGGCCGCAGCGACAAATCGTGTACGCGAAAGGCCCGGAATTGCCTCCGGGCCTTTCGCATCACCTCGGCGTTCGCTTTGCCTGTCCTATTCCCTTACCACCATTGGACGCGGCACGTGCGAATCCGTTATCGGATCGTGCAGTTATTCTGCCGAGGTGCAAAGCCGGTATGCACGGCCACCCTCCACTCGCGCGAACCGCTCGTCCCCGTTAGAATCGATTTCGGGCAATCATTCCAACGGGAGTTTTTCTATGCCACACATGGTGAAGTGCGTAAAGCTGGGTCGCGAAGCGGAAGGGCTGGACACGCCACCCTTCGATGGCGAACTCGGGCAAAGGATCTACAACAGCATCTCGAAACTCGCGTGGGAGCAGTGGCAGGAGCACATGAAGATGCTGCTCAACGAGTATCGCCTGCAGCCCTGGAAGAAGGACCACCAGGAGTTCATCGTGCAGCAGATGGAAGCGTACTTCTTCGGCGAGGGCTCGGAGAAGCCAAAAGAGTTCGTTCCGCCGGCCCACTAGCGGCCTGCACGCGGGTCACTCGCAACCGGCAAAGCTCGCCGACGCCAGTTGCGTGCTCCACTCCTGTCCCGCCGTCATGTAGTACTCGTTCGTGTACCAGAAGGTGCAGCCGTCGTCATCGATCCGCATGCTGCTGTAGTTTCCCCATTGCCGCCCGAGGGTGTCCGCGGCGGTCCCGTTGATCACCATCAACTCGTTCTCCATCGTGCCCAGCGGGTCATTGATGGTGCGGCCGGTGATCGCGATCGAGGGATACATGCTGGAACTCGACTCGCTATAGCCCATGAGGATGTCGTATTTCTTGTCGCGCGCGATCGAGCCCATCCAGCGATAGTTCGCATCCGGAGCAAACGTACCCGACTGAAAGAGCGAGATACCGGTTACGGGAATCGCCCGGATCGGCGCGGTGAACTCGTACCACCGCGGAGCTTCGTTGCCGCCGGACGCTGTCGAATCGTGCAGCACATACCAGTGCTGCGAAGGAACCGGCCGGGGCGGCGTTGCCCGCACGTTGGCCAGCGGCGTGTCTTCCCAGTACGCAAGCCGGTACAGCAGCCGGTCGCCAATCACCTGCAGGTCGCTGGAGGCACTCTGCTGAGGAACGCAGTAGCCATCGTATGCGCCATTGCACGCGGGCGTGAACTCTGGCACCGTAATCAGTTGCGAGCCGTTGTTGCCCGTGACCGTCGAGTTCTGCGGGTCCTGATAATCGGGATGCAGAGAATAAAGCGACAGGTGACTCGAATCCCACAAGCTCATGAAGAACTCGTCCTCATTGGCCGGCGGCGCCAAGGTTGAATCGATGTCCGCCGGCAGCGGGTATCCGTCGGCGGGAGAGAGCGTGAAGCAGATCTGTTCTGCCGAACCGTCGCCAACCACCAGCTTGGCGCTCTCATAGGCGCACAGCTCCGGCCCAACGTAGCCTGACGTTGAGTATTCGCCCTCGGTCTGGTAGTAGCCGTTCGACCAGACCGCCCATTTAGGCGCATCCCACGTCAGCGACCCTTGCGGAAACTCGTAGGTGTAATAGCTGCCCAGCGCGTCCGACGTTTGCGAAACCGCGATGCAGGTGTAGTAAGGGGCTTGGCCGATGGTGTTCTCCGCCAGAAACCACCGCTGATTCGCCCTATCCCACTCCACAATGAGCTGCGTACCCGCGCTGGCGTTGGCGCATCGCGTACCGGAAAGCGACGACCACAATGTATTGCCGAGAATCGGCCCAGCCTGGAGTTGGCCCGAGCTCTTCTCGAATACTGCGAAGACCGGATCCGTCCATTGCACAACCTGCGTGGCGCCGACGGCCAGGCTGGGATTAGGCGCAGGAGCGGAAGGAGTGAAGTTGGGAAAACCGTTGCCCAATCCGAGAAAGTTCAGCTCGATCGAGAAACTCGAACCCGATGCCAGGGACGTCCTCGCAGGCCGGCCTTGCGGAGCGGGCAAGCCTGCCAGTTCGCGCAGTGGCGGCGAGAGCGCAAAGCGCACCGCACTCCGCACCGTCGGTTCTGGATTTGCCTGTGCGTAAAGCAAACCTGCGCACATCAGGAAGGAACCGCTAATCACGAGCTGAATACTGCCGGCTTGCCGCAAGCTCCGGAACATCATCGCTCACCCTCATCTCGCGCCCGTTGCGCAGACCCAAATCATTAAGACCAGCCTGGCCGATGTAAAGAGCCGGCAGCTAGTAGGGCGAAAACCCCAGCGTCTTGTCGTCCTTCTGCACCCAGATGTGGGCCTTGTCGGCGACGCGATCGTTGACCGTGACCACCACCACCACACCGCTGGAAACCGCGAATGGCGAACCGCTATATCCGTGCGGAACACCGGCCCCGTCGATCCGATGGCTCTTGATGACGCCCCACTCGCCGCCGGGTCCCCAGTCCTTGATGAAGTCGTTATAGCTGTACCGCGAGTAGCGCTCTGGATGCTGCTTCCAGTTCGGATCGTGCATCCAGATGGCGTATGCCTGCTCGTAGTTCTGCTGCTGCAGAGCGTCGAAGAAGTGGTCGACCACGTGCTCTTCCGGCCAGTAGCGAAGCTGCCACCAGACCAGCCCTATAACGATGATCACGAAGACGATGGCAATGACGATGTTGCGTTTCTTGCGGGCGGCGGTGGGGTCGTAAGGCTGGGCTTCGAACAAGGTCACAGCCCATATAGTTTACTCGCTGCGCTTGTTACCGTGCAGATGAGGCGATGATCGCGACTCGAAACTACCAGGAAGGGCGAAGCCGCGCCTGGCAAACACAGGCGGCCTTGAGCCAGGCTCACACTATTGCTGTTTGAGCGCCTGCAACCGTTGCATGGCAATTTGCGCCACCGTGGTACCGGGCGATTCCTTCTGCATCTGCTCGTAAATGTGGCGGGCCTCATCGGGGCGGGAGATGGATTCGTCCAGCGATGCCAGCGCCAGTTGCGCCGTGCTCTTGCCGACCGAAGCCGTGGGATGATCGATCAACTGCTTGTACAGATCGGCAGCCTGCGCGTTGCGGTTGGTGTCGTGATAGACCGCGGCCAGGGCCATTTTCGCCAGGCTGGCAATCTCCTGATACCGGCTGTTTGCCACTTCCTGCAGATCTTTCTCTGCCGCTGCGTTGTCGCCCATATCACGGGCGGTGATTCCCGCGAAGTAGCGCGCAACCGCTGCCGATTGCGTATGCGAGTACTTGTCGGCTATGTGCGTGAAATCGGCATTTGTGGCCTTGCCCCGCTCCAGCGCAGAGCCATAGCTTGGTGTGTCTGGAGTTGCGGGCGTCCCGGCGGGGCGGAGCGGCAGACTATATTTCTGGATGGCCTGTCCGAGTTGCGCGCTTGCTTGTTGGTCGCGGTAGTTGAAGTAAGCCCATGTTCCGCCTAGCACGGCAAGGACGGCAACAATTACAATCCCGGCGCCAATGAGTTTGGAGCGGTGCTCGACCGCCCATGAAATCGTTTCGGCTGTCGAAGCCGCAAAGGCATCCTGTTTAAGCTGATGTCGAGTGTAACTGCGCACCGATTGGTCCTTCTCTGGTCTGTTACTTCGTCAGGTGGGAAAGTTTTAGTGTAACAGTGGGCGAAATCAGGGGTCAAACGTCACTGCCACCAAGGATGGCCGGGGGTGGACCGAAGTGGAAATGTCTGGACACCACAAGTGCCACAAATTCTCATCGCATGTCACTTCGAAGGTGATCCCAAATTTAGGCGTTTTGGTGATGCTTGCCGCTTCCGGCGAGCGCCGCATCGCGCTGCTGCACTGCGGATGAAGCAGCCCAAAAAAATATTTTGCGTCATAACTTTCACGCCATCAATCGCTCGCGAAAATCATCTGCCACATACGCAATCTTTTCGCTAGCGCAAAATTTTTTTCGTGCTAGTATCCGTTCGAGCCGAAAATAATGCGGCTGCACAAATGCGGTGCAACGCCGTCTCTGACACCGCTACATGGTTTGCGAGATGTTGATTTCCGATCGGGTGCCACACTATTTCGCGCTGTCTTCGGTTCTGTTTCCCTCTAGTTGAATGACTTCACGCTAAGAGGCTTGGAGCCTCGGGACTGCCATTTTATGTCTTCCATTGGTATTGCTGCAGCAAATCCGTGGGTGCGGGTCCTCGACGCGCTGGAAAAGAAAGTCAACCGTACCTCGTATGAGACCTGGCTCAAGCCTACGCGCTATGACCACGCGCAGGGGCCCATTCTGTTTGTGCGGGTCCCCACTCAGGAGTTTTGCCATATCGGCGAACGCTACGGCGATCTGATCAGTGAAGCCCTCGAGAACCTCGGCTTGGAATTCCGCGATGTGGAGTTCGTCACCGCCCCGGAGCAGCGCCCCGAGCCCAAGCCAAACGGTAACCGCGCCGCTCACCTAGAAACCCCCGCCAATCCTGACAAGCCCGTGTCCGGACCTGTTTCCCAGCAACGCTTCGATTGGGATGGAGCGGCGCAATTGAACCCGAAATATACCTTTGACGATTTCGTTATCGGCGCCGGCAATCAATTCGCCCACGCCGCAGCCCGTGCCGTCGCGGAAAAGCCCTCCAAGGCCTACAACCCGCTCTTCCTCTACGGTGGCGTTGGGATGGGCAAAACCCATCTGATGCAAGCCATCGGACACGAGATCAAACTCCGTCTGCCGGACAAGGCCATCTGTTACGTCTCCGGCGAGCGCTTCACCAACGACATGATCAACGCCCTCCGCTACAGCAAAATGGGCGGCTTTCGCGATAAGTACCGCAACATGGATATCCTGCTGGTTGATGACATCCAGTTCCTCGTGAACAAGGAGCGGACGCAGGAGGAGTTCTTCCACACCTTCAATGCCCTGCACGAGTGCATGCGGCAGATCGTTATTGCCAGCGATCGTCCGCCCAAGGAGCTTGCCGAGATCGAAGATCGCTTGCGCAGCCGGTTCGAATGGGGTCTCATTGCCGACATTCAGCCTCCGGACCTGGAGACGAAGGTCGCCATCCTGCAGAAGAAAGCCGAGACGGAGCATGTCATGCTCCCAACCGACGTCGCTCTCTTCATTGCGTCGAATATCCGCAGCAACGTGCGCGAGCTGGAAGGCGCGCTGATCCGCTTGACGGCCTATGCCTCGCTTACCGGTGCCGAGATCAATCTGGCGACCGCGCAGGAAGTCCTAAAGAACGTCATCGATTCCCAGGTGCGCAAGATCACGATAGAAGCGATCCAGAAGGCGGTATGCGAACAGTTCGGACTGCGCTTGATCGAGATCAAGGCCAAGAACAACTCACGCGTTATCGTTTATCCGCGCCAGATTGCAATGTTTCTCGCCAAGCAGCTCACCGACGCCTCTCTTCCTGAGATCGGACGCCAATTTGGCGGCAAGCATCACACTACGGTGCTGCACTCGGTTGAAAAGATCGAGCAGGCGCGTAAAACCGACAAGGATTTAAACAGGGTGCTCAACAAACTCACCGAGAGCCTGGGCCTGTGAACCGCGCCTCGAGCGCGGTTTTTCAATTTAGCGCCAAGTTTTCTTCGGAACAGGCTGTGGATGCGATGTGGATTGCGTGGAAGACTTGGCCGCGGGTTTTTGGACTACCCCGTTTGCCTCTTCCCATCACAGATGCCTCGGCCGGTTTCCAACATCTGTAAAACTCGGTGGTTCGCGTCCAGCGCAGTTTTGCTCTCAATTTCCACTTTTCCGCAGTGCCTACTGTTACTACTGGTTTTATATGTTTTTGATTTGATATAAGGATAAGCAGTATAAAGGGCCGACAGAAACGCGAGCCGAGGTGGGACTAATGCCAGCAGAAGCTACGGGAGCAATTCAGGGTACTGCGATGGAAATCAGTGTCAGCAAGTTCGAACTGCTGCGGGAATTGACCGCCACGCAAGGCGTGGTCGAGCGCAAGACCACGATCCCCATCCTGTCCAATTTCCTGTTCGAGGCAGCCAACGACCGGCTTACCATTACGGCCACCGATCTTGACCTCAGTCTGCGTACCTCGTGTGCCGCGAAGGTGAAGCGCGAGGGCGCCTGCACCATCCCGGCGCGCAAACTGTACGACTACGTCAAACTGCTGCCGGACACCGACATCTCCATCAAGCTGCTGGAGAATCATTGGGTCAACATTCGCGCCGGCCGCTCGAACACCAAAATGGTTGGAATGGCGCGCGCCAACTTTCCGGGATTGCCGACATTTCCTTCCAGTGGCGCCGTCAGGATTCCTGCTCAGACGCTGCACAACATGATCGCGCGCACAATCTTCGCTATCTCCAGCGAGGAGTCGCGCTACACCTTGAACGGCGGCCTGATGGTGCTGAAGCCCGAATCGATCACGATGGTGGCGACGGATGGTCATCGCTTGGCGCACATCGAAAAGCAGGGCGAGCAGTTCGATGTCAGTGGTGAAAACCGTACGCTCATCCCGAAGAAAGCCATGAGCGAGATCTACTCTTTGCTCTCCGGGGCAGGTGATGTGGAGTTTATCGAATTTGCCAAAGACGAATCTACGCTCTTCTTCCGCATCGGTGAGCGCCTGCTGACTTCGCGCCAGTTGACCGGTCAGTTCCCGAACTACGAAGCTGTGCTGCCCCGCGAGACCACCAAAGCCGTGGTTGTGCACGGCAGTGACCTCAATACCGCAATCCAGCGCGTGGCGCAGTTTGCCGACGAGCGCTCGCGGGCGATCCGCATGAAGCTGGACAAGAACGAACTGAAGATTTCTTCGTCTTCCACCGACGCCGGCGAGTCGGAGGACTCGCTGGAAACCGCCTACACGGCCGATCCGCTGACCATCGGCTTCAACTCCGAATATCTCCTCGATTTTCTGAAGGCGTCGAACGGCGGCGATGTGCGCCTGGAGTTCAAAGACGCCCAGTCCGCCGGCCAGATGCGCCCCGACGACGCCGGCGACGACGGCTTCAAGTATCGGTATGTCGTTATGCCAATGAGGATCTGAGGATTGCCAGAAACAGCATTGCAACCCAGACATTCCTAATCGCCGTAATGATAAGCCACCGGGTGCTTCTTCATGCTGGTGTTTGTCGATGAATCCGGCGATCCGGGAATGCAGCAAAAATACGGTTCCTCCGCGCTATTTATCATCACTGCAGTTATTTTCTTGGAGAACGAAGATGCGGATGCGTGTGATCATAGGATCAATGATCTCCGCCAGAAGTGCTTCGGAAATGCTCGCACCGAGTTCAAGTTCAACAAATGCTGCTATGACCACCGCCTTGTATTTTTTAACGGCATTTGCGAACAGGAATTTCTGTACCTTGCATTTGTGCTGAATAAGTGCAAGCTGTTTGGGCCGGGGTTCGAGCAGAAAGATTCATTCTACAAATACAGCTCGAAACTCTTGTTCGAAAACGCGAGGCCATACTTGTCGCGAGCAACCGTTGTAATCGATGGCAGCGGTAATCGCGAGTTTCGTAGTCAGTTGCAGTCCTATCTCAAGAACAAAGATAAACACTGAGCGGGAGACGATTCGCAAGGTCAAAACAGAGGCGTCGCACAGCAACAATCTGCTTCAACTTGCGGACATGATTTGTGGGGCGGTCGCCCGTTCGTTTCGCGAAGGGAAAGCCGACCGGTACGCATACCGGCGAATCGTCGGTCGGAAGGAGTTGAAGGTGGTTTTCTGGCCGAGAAATTAAAACTCGCTAGCCTATCTCCTTCGGAGCACGCACACCATACGGTGACAGTTCGGCTAACGGGTGATTCCATATATAGGATGCACCCGCCATGTGTGCGATGCAAGCATGAAATGAATAATGAAGCGACTGTCTTGCCTCAAGTCGGGCCCAGACGACTAGGCCGGGATTGCACCTGACGCTTCGTGGATGTGCGTGCGCTCGCTCGTTGTAAAGATTTGTAGCTTCGCTAACCGTTTTTTCCCATCCTCGTCTATCTCAACAAGCAGGGAGCGATGCTCATAAGGGGCATGCGGGACGTTCCACTCCGCTAGTTCGCATGCCCCGGGCACCGCATCACGCCCTTCTTATTCTCCTCATTCGCAACGGAACTTGCAGGCGCTCCTTCTCGTAACACTACGAGGAGGAGCACTGTGAGTCTACGCTCTGTAATTCTCCTGCTCTGTTTTTCGCTTTTAAGCCTCTCCGCTTTTGCTGACGAATGGACCCGGAATTATCAGGTCAGCAACAATCCCGCCCTCCACGTCGATACCAACGACGCCTCCATCGAAGTGACGCGCGGCGTCAGCAACACGATCGCTGTCCGTGTGCTGACCGACGGTGTCAGCATCGGCGGCAGCGGTGTCCGTGTTACGGAACGTCAGGATGCGGACCGAGTCGACTTGCAGGTACATACGCCGAACGAGTGGGGCTTTCACTTCAACATGCATCGCAGCGTTCGCGTCGAGGTGCAGGTCCCGCCCCAGTGCGCGCTCGATCTACATTCCGGCGACGGGCACATTGCCGTGACCGGCATTTCCGGCCAGGCGCAACTCGATACCGGTGACGGCCACATTACTGTCCAGGGCTTCACCGGCGCTTTACGCGGCCATACCGGCGACGGGCACATGAGCATCGATGGCACGTTTACCAATCTCGACCTGCGCACCGGCGACGGACACATCGACCTCGCCGTTCGTCCCGGCTCGAAGCTGAACGGCGGCTGGCTGATTCACACCAGCGACGGTGGGGTTGAAGCGCGGCTGCCGGAAGACCTTGCGGCGGAGCTCTACGCCCACACCGGGGACGGGCATATCCAACTCGACATGCCGGTGACGGTCAGCGGCTCGATTGAGCACTCGCGCATTCGCGGCAAGCTGAACGGCGGCGGTCCGTTGCTGGAAATCACCACCGGCGACGGCAGTATTCGCATCACTAAGTTCTGATTGCGGTGCGCTTCGGCTGACCTCCTGCTCCTGCGCTGCTAAACTGCGCATATGCTCGCTGCCCATGCCGTGCACGTTGAGGATTCGCGTGGACGCCGCTATCCCGAGCCGCCGCACCCTTACCGCAACCCCTTCCAGCGCGATCGCGATCGTGTAATCCACGCGCGCGCGTTCCGCCGCCTGGAGAACAAGACGCAGGTCTTCACCCGCCGCTACTCCGACCACTTCCGCACCCGCCTGACCCATACCATCGAGGTTTCGCAAATCTCGCGCACCATTGCGGCCGCGCTCAATCTGAATGTAGATTTGGCCGAGGCGCTGGCGCTGGTGCATGACATCGGCCATCCGCCCTTCGGCCATGCAGGCGAGCGCACGCTGGACCTGCTGATGCGGCAGCACGGCGAGTTCTTCGATCACAACCTGCAGGCGCTGCGCACGGTGGAAGAGATGGAGCTACGCTATGCGGAATTTCGCGGGCTGAACCTGACCTTCGAACTACGCGAGGGCATCATCAAGCACTCGCGCGATTACAGTGCGGCCGAACATCCCGAGCTGGCGGAATATCTTCTCGATCTGCGCCCGCCGCTGGAAGCCCAATTAATCGACCTCACGGACGAGATCGCCTACAGCACCGCCGATCTCGACGACGGCTTTGAGGCCCGGTTGCTGAAGCTGCCGCAAATCCGCCAGCGCGTGCGGGTGTTCGAGCGCTTCTATCGCGAGGCGGAGGCGAAATATACCCATGCTCCGGACAAGCTGAAGTTCAACGAAGCGCTCAAGCGCGTGCTCAATCGTTTCGTTACCGACCTCATCGAGAATACCCAGCACCGGGTTGAAGCCGCCCAGATCGCCACCTTAGACGAGCTGCGTCACTATCCCGAGCGCCTCGCGGCGTTCAGTCCGGAAGTGGAAGAAGAGCGTCGCGAAGCCAAGAGCTTCCTCTACGAGGCTTTATACAACTGCGTCCCGTTGGAGCCGGAAAAACGACAGGCGGAGAAGGTCCTAACGGAAGTCTTCAATCACTTCATGTCGCACCCGGAATCGCTGCCTCGTGCGTATCGTGAGCGCACCGCCAGCGAAAAGCCGGTGCGAGTCGTTTGCGATTACATGGCCGGCATGACCGACCACTACATCGAGGACCTGCAAAGGAAGCAGATTGGACCGCAAACCGCAGCAGCGCCTGAATGAGCGTTCGTGAATTCTACGGCTTTGCCGGTGGCGCCGAGGCTGCGTTTTGTTTCGCCAGCTTTACGCGGGCCGTCTCCAGCTCTCTTTGCACACGCGCGACGCTTTCACTGTCAACTTCGGCCGGAATGGTCTTGTTCCACTCTTCCAGCGAGCGCTCCCAATACGTCGCCGCCAGCTTCAACCGGCCTGTCTTCTGGTAGAGATCGGCAAGGTGCTCGTGAACGGTGGGATCGTCGGTGGTGCGCTCGGACGCGCGGCGCAGATTCTCTTCCGCCAGCTCGTAGTTGCCCATCTTGTAATAAGCCCAGCCCAGCGAATCCAGGTACGCTCCGTTTTGCGGTTCCAGCGCCACTGCCCGGCGGATATAGCCGAGCGCCTCGTCCAGCCGCGTGCCGCGATCGGCGAGCATGTAGCCAAGATAGTTCAGCGCCATCGCATTCTTGGGGTCGTCAGCCAGAACTCTGTGGAACGCCTCTTCCGCCTTGTCGTACTTCTTTTGGCGCTCATAGACCGATCCGGCCACGAACTCCGCGTAATCCTTGTCTTCCGGCCGGCTGGAAAGTTCGATCCCCTTATTGATGCTGGCTTCTGCGTTCGGCCAATCCTTGATGCGGCTGTACATCTGGGCCAGCGCGATATAGACCTTCTGGTCCTCGTTTGGGTTTCCCTTCAGCATCGACTTCACGCGATCGATCGCCTGGGCCGGATTGCCCATGTCCGCTTGCTGCGAGGCCGCAACCATCTGCAGGTCGCGGTCCTTGGGGAACTTCTGCGCCGCTTCCTCGG
Organism: uncultured Acidobacteriaceae bacterium; assembly: GCA_963821995.1. Lineage (GTDB taxonomy): Bacteria > Acidobacteriota > Terriglobia > Terriglobales > Acidobacteriaceae > Bog-257. The sequence goes on from CAWGFZ010000006.1 coordinate 147,271, forward strand.
CGACATTGGTTGCCTGTTGCCACTGCTTGTTGTCGCGATAGGTCCCGATGATCTCCTGATATCCGCGGATTGCGTTTTCGTCGCCCAGGTCGAGCATCTTGCGGAAGGCGTCAATGGCAAGCTGGTTTTTATTGGCCTCGCGATAGATGGTCCCTAACCGCTCCAGGAAAAGCGCGCGATTGTTTTTGTCGGCGGCCGTGTACTCCGCTTCATCGCGGTCGGTCTTTTGCAGCAACTGATTTAGTATCTGCGCGGCATCGTCGTATTTGCCCTGCGCCTCATCGACTACTGCGATGTTGTACTGCACCTCGAGCGAGTCGGGTACAACTGCATTGGCCTTCTTAAGCGCATCCATGGCCTGGTCAAACTTGCCATTGCGGCGATCAATTTCGGCGATCAGCATGTAGGTCTGCGCGTCCGACGGGTCGGCATCGACGATGGCCTTGTACTGCTCCAGCGCCGCTTCCGTCTGGCCATCGTTCATCAGGTTCTGCGCCAGCCCGCGCGCGGCATCCAGGTTGTCCTGATCCAGGTCCATCGACTTGCGGTAAGCTTCGACCGCCTGCTTGTATTGCTTCTGCTGCTCGTAGGTGTAGCCGAGCGCCGAGTACAGCTTCGCGGTTCGCGCGTTCTCGGGGACGGCGTTGAGCACTTCCAGCGCGTGGCTGGACTGGCCTTCTTCGTTGTACAGATACGCCAGCGCGCTGACCGCCTCTTCCGAATTGGGCTGGATCTCGACCGCCGCCTTGAATTCCGCTTCCGCCTTCACCAGATCGCCGTCCTGGTGATACAGCCGCCCAAGCAGCATTCGGTCCTCAATGCTCTTGGGATCCAGCTTCACGATCTGCTCGTATTGGTCGATGGCGAGCTTCAGGATGTCCTGCGATTGCGTGCCGGCCTGCATGTCGCCGAGCGAGCGCAGGTAGATACTTCCGAGCAGACGACGAGCTTCCAGGTTGTTGCCGTCGCGCTTCAGGATGTCCTGCGCTTCCAGCACAGCATCGCGGATTCGTCCGGTCCTGGCATAGAGTTCCGCCAGCCCGGCGTTCAGGTAATCCGAAGTGGGATCGTTCTGAATAGCCAGCCGGTATTCTTCGATCGCCTTCGTGGCATATTCGGCGCGCCCATACATGGAAACCATTTCCTCGTACGTGTGCGCCATCATGAAGTGGTAGTAGGCTGCCGCTTTGTCAGGCTTCTGCGACGAAGCTGTACCCACCGGCGGTGCAGGCTCCGGAGTCGAGGGAGCCGGCGAGGAATTCTGCTGTGTCCCATTGACTTCCGGAGCGCTCAGCGTCGGAGACGACGGGACGGGGTTTGCGGGGGAAGTCTGAGCGATGCTGACGGTCGAGCCAACCAGCAAAAGCGCCAGGGCGGAGACACGGATAGGGTTTAAGATCATTAAGAACCAGCCACTCAACAGCGATTGGATGCCGCGCCTCACACTGGAGTCTACAGTTATTTTAGCCGTTATTTCGCAATAGGGGAGGACGCGATAGGAGAAAAAAGCATTCGGTCGATTGGTGTGGGTCTCCAAAAGGTGTGTCGCGACCACATTATCGATATTTGGGTGCACTGAATTACCGAAGTCCAATCAAACCGCGCAGATGTGTTCTTTGTTGAAGACTTAGACGTAACCAAGGGCAAAAGGTCAAAGCCACCTTAGAAAGACGTAACTGCTTCCAGCACCCGTACTTTCCACGAATTCTCCGCCGCGGTCAGCAACGCGATGTAATGCACGGTCGCATCCTGCGAGGAAATCACCTTACTTCCGTCCAGCACCTGCAGTTGCAGCCGGGCGGTGTCTTGCAACTCAATCGTCGAGCCCTCGGGTGAATAGAAGACGGCATCCACGGTGTGACCCTGGTCCACGATGCGCTGCCGTAATCCACTTTTCCGTTGCTCGTCGATGGTTGCCGTCAGCTTGTCATGTGCCGTGCCGGCAAAGTTCGCGCTCAGCAGTGCGGGGCGGTTCTGCGCGAGCGCTTCGACCATCGCCTGCCAGGCGGAAGCGTAGTCACGTGAGACGGCCCGTTCGGTCGTGTCCTCCACTTGTCGTGGAGCGGCGTTGGCCACGTTCATCGATATCGAAGGCATGCCGCCGGCCGCAACCGGACCACTTGGGCTCGGCAGAATCATGGCTAGCGCCAACGCCAGCAGCGTCGGCGAAAGACGCAGCAGGATTTTCATTGTCCACCCCGCCACTGGATTTCGTTGCCGACGACCACGCCCGAGGCGACAGATATCGTCGCGGAACCTGAGTTGGGCAATTCGGCCTCGGCCACCGCGCGCCGTATGCGGGCGTCTACCGTGCTTTTTCCCTGCCCATCGGTGGATGTGAAGGTCACGATGGTTCCATCAGGCACGGGATTGCCGGCGCAATCGTGAATCGGATCGGTGCGCACCAGGATGCCGTTCTTATTGCGCTCAGCCGTCATGCGAATGCTGCAGGGGTCAGCGGCTACCTGCTGGACCACACGCCGCACCGAAGCGGGGCCACTGGAGGCGACGAATTGCGCCGCGCTTTCCTTCTTCGACGAGTCCAGCTTGGTGTACGCCACGCCGTCCTTCGTCATCTCGCTCCGGCTCACCGTTTCGCCGTTAGCACTCAATTCAAACTTCACCGGCTGGGGCTGGAGCACCAGGTTCTGATATTTGTCGAACACAAATGCCGTGCCGGTGATGACGTTCTTCGTATCTGCCGGGACCCGCGATGGCCGTGCCACGAATGCGATCGAGTGCACCGGTCCGGCAGTAACAAAAAACGTCGCGGTGTCGCCGTCGAGGAAAATTACATAGCGGCCGGCGTTCTGCAGTTCATCTGCGCCGATCTGGATCTCCTGCCCAAGCTGCACTTTCCTCTTGATTGCCATGCCGGGACCGACCAGATACAAAGTCGCGCTGCCGCTGCCGGAGCTTGGAATGCTCAGACCCGATCCCGCCGTCACGCTCGTGGGGACATTCAGCTCGGCAGCATGGGTTGCAATAACGAAGCAGCACATCAGCAGGAGCACAATAGCCAGGATCCCGCCGAACTTCACCGTGGTTTCCATATCGTGATAAACCGTTTTCCTGCCGGTCGAAGCCTTTCGGCCACACGCCAGTCTCAAACCCCTACTCGTCATGCTGAAGCATGTATTCATTCACGGTGACGCGATAATTGTGGACATTGGAGGCCACATCGTTGCGCAGATCAACCGCGAACGGAACCGGCGTTTGCGGCAGCAGCGCGTGATCGACGTAGCCATCTGACACCCAGATCACCTTGCCCGAGTTGTCGTAGCACGTGGCCAGCACATGCGGGATATTCACCACCACGCCGCTCTCGTCCATCAACTCGCCCTTCAGGACCTGGCGCCCGCGCGAGTCGGTTTCCACCCGCTGATGCAGGACGGCAATGACCGGATCGGCCGAGGCCGGCACCAGCATCGAATTCGGCTGCATGCGCACGCTCTTGATGGTCCCTAGCGGCACTTTGGGAAAATCGATGCGGAAGGGCGATATTTCCTTCGGCAGCAGAGTGTGCGAAATCTTGTCGAAGCTGGTTTCCTCACCTAGAACATCGCCGTTCTTGCCGATCAGCGTCGCTCCGACCGACACAAATCCGGGAACCGTGTCCTCGTTCTCGATCTCGCCTACGATGATGGTGTTGCTGCCCTGAGGGATGGCATTCATGGAGACGATGCGCACGCGCGGGGCCTCCACGTTCTGCGCGCCCCAGTCATCGCTGGCGCCGCGAGTGATCACATCCCAGCGCAGATAGTTTTCCTGGATTACCTGTGGCGGGACTTTGGCTTCTACCACTACCGGCCATTCCACCTTCCAGCGATCGCCTTCCTTCACCACCTTCAGATCTCGCGTGTCGTAAAACGCACCCACCGCGGTGGAGTACTGTAGCGTGGCGCGCACCAACGCCTGATCGTCTGTGGCATCTAGGACTTTGGTATCCACGGTCTGCAGCGATGAATACGTCCGCAAGCTGCCGTCGCGTCCCGCAAGGGCATGAGCGAACGCCGGCTCATCCATGTCGCTGGCGTTGGCGACGTAAGAAAACGCTCCCTTGTAGTTGTGACCCTGTACGTTGGCGAAGAGGGAACGCACGGCGCCGTCCGGCGATTTCGCCGCAAAAGCTTCGTTCGGTTGCATGGTCGCCATGGCGATGAGCACCACGGTGAGAACAATGATTGCGATCGGCAAAATGCGTTTCATTACTTGGCCTCCCGCAATACCATCGGCTCGACGGTTGCCGGCGATGGGAACTCTAGAGTTCTGCCTACGCGCCGTTCTTCCGGTACCAGCAGCACCAGGAAGAGGGCGAACAGGCTGCTGGCAACAGGAAGGATTCCCCACATGATTCCTTCCGTCTCTGTCGGCATGAAACCGACAAATTCCAGCTGTTTTGCCGGAGGAACATCTTCCTTGGTCCACAGAGTTACGTTGCCGTTGTCGTAGGTCTCAGCTTTTCGCCAGCCGGCAAAAGCCAGCAGCGGCTCATAGTAACGGTCGCGCACGAAAACGTACTTCAAGCCGTATTGGTTGGCATGCTTCAACACAGCGCGCAGCGATTCCATGCCCGCCAACCCGTAATACTTGGCGTTGTAAAGCTGTCCCGCGCCATAAGCAGTCATCTCCGGCAGCAGACGAGCAGAATTGTAATCACCATCGACGCTATCGGCCTTGGCATAGGTGGAAACCTGGGCAAAGTGACTGCCGAATCCGAGCGTTATATACCGAAACTTGGCGTGATCGTCGCTATTCAGGAACGTGATCACCTGATCGACGTTGAAGGGCGAGCTGGCGATGGGATTGATCTCGATCCACGCCACGGAAGCCGCCATAGTGGCAACGGCCGCAATCGTCAGCCCCACCACGGCCTTAAGCCGGAAGCGCTGGATCAGTTCCACTGCCAGCAGGCCAACGAACGGCAGCGCCATGAGCGTGGCCCAGAAGGTGAAGCGCTCATACGTCAACACCATGTAGGCACGGCCTAGCAGAACTCTTCCAGCCGGCGTGGTTCCTCCAAGTCCGAGCAGCGTGGTGAGATACCAGCCGATAAGCAAAGGTCGCAAGCGCGCCACCGCCGATCCCCGCCACAAGATGAAAGGAATGGCGAGGATCAATGCGCCCATGGGAATGATCCAGAAGTTTATGCCTGCGAACGGATGCAGAATGTAGTTGTCGCGCGAGGCATGGGGAATTGGCATCTGCGTGATCGGGTTCTTCAGCAGCGCCACCCAGTACGGCCACAGCACAACGATCACGCCGCCGATGCTCACCGCCGCGAAAATCACGGCTCGTCCCAGAATGCCCCCTATTGACGCATGTTCCTCTTCGTCCGTGTCGGCCCGGCGATCCGTAATCGCGAGTACCAGCACCGGCACGGCGAACAGGATCGCACCGAACAGCAGGGTCACGTGGTGCGCCGCGGCTGCGGCCCATGCGATCGCCACCCCTTTGATCAGATCGATAAATGTTGCTTGTCGCAACCAGACGTAGAAGAATGGCACAGCATTCAGGGTTAACGCCGCTGCAGCCGTTGTCGGGAGCTGGCCCGACTGATAGACGAGCATCGCCAGCGAGCCCAGAAACACCGATCCCAACGCTGCATAGCTGGCCGATACTTCATCCACCCACAGCGCCGCATAACGATACATGCCGATCGGCAACAGCAGAATTGCGATGAGCTGCACCAAGACGTAGGCGAACTTCAGCCCCATGATGTGCGAGAACAGCGCAATCCATTGGTGCGTGAGCGGCGGATAAGTTGTCTGCGAAAATCCGCCAAACCACTTCTGGTTCCAGGGATCGAACCAGTGATGCGCGTAATGCGACGCGAAAAAGATGTGCGTGTTCGCATCATAGGAGCTGAGGGGCAACTGCATCAGCAGCAACGGTCCGTGCACTGCCAGCGCAATCAGCAGAATGGCGGACAGAGGAATCGCTCGTGAGGGAAAGCCGGGGTCCCCAGCGCGCGCCGCGTTCGCGCGCGTTGGGGTGGAGAACGTGGGGGACTGCGAAATCAAAGGACTGCCTCCCGCGGTCGTACACAGCACTACGATTCTCTTTTGCGCACTTAGGTTGCTGCGCGGCCCGTATACGGTTGCGTCACCAACATTTCCACAGCCTCGCGGCTCGCTCTCGCCAAACACCCTATTTTCGGCAACTCGCATCCAAGAATGACGGAATTCGGCTTCGGACGGCGAGCGCGGTTCCTTCACAGTTTCACGATCTCAGCGAGTGTCCCGGTGAAAATAAGAACTGTTCTCCTGATAACTGCCTGCTCTCTGTTGTTGCCTCTCGCGGCCATGGCCCAGACGTTCGAGGTCGACGGCCAACAGACGCAGCCGGCCCCCAATTCGTCTAACGCCAAACAGAAGAAGAAAGCGCAGCAGCCGGCGCAATCGAACGCCAGCGGTGAGAGCGGTATCGGCTGGGGCAGCAGCATCGAAGTTGGGCGTCTGGCTCGCGCCGCTGAAGATGCGCTGCGTCGCGACAATGCTTCCGCCGCCGCCGATTACGCGCAGCGCGCGGTGAATGCTGCGCCGCAAGACAACAAGCTATGGTTTCTGCTCGGCTATACCTCGCGTCTAGCGGGGCGTTATCCAACGTCCGTGGAAGCCTACCAGCACGGGCTGCAATACTCGCCCGGAAATCCAGACGGCATGAGCGGCCTGGCGCAGACCTACGAAAAGATGGGTCGCACGGATGACGCCAAGCGTTTGTTAGCGCAAGTTATTCGCGCCAACCCCAACCGCACCGACGATCTACTCATCGCCGGCGAGCTCTATATGCGCACCGGGGACACGCAGGGCGGAATCAATCTGCTGCAACGCGCCGAGTCGCAAAAGCCGAACGCGCGCGCTGAGCTGATGCTGGCTATTGCTTATTTGAAGCTGAAACAGCCGGACCGCGCCAAGCAGATGCTCGATTTGGCAAAGAAGCATTCGCCCGGCAATGTGGAAATCTTCCAGGCTGCAGCCAACTATTACCGTGAGGAGCACGATTACAAAGCGGCCATAGCAACCCTGAAGAGCGCGCCGCGGATGACGCCATCGGTGCTGGCCGATCTCGGCTACACCTACGAGTTGAACGGCGACAAGCAACAGGCAGCCGAGGCATACACCCGTGCCGCCAATGAGAAGCCGAAGGAGATCGGTTATCAACTCAGCGCCGCCCAGGCGCAACTGCAGACGGGAAATCCTGAAAAGGCGCGCCAGTATCTGAATCGCGCCGCCGCCATCGATGCGAATCACTATCGTCTGCACGCGATTCGCGCCATGCTCGCCAAAGAAGAAAACCGGCAGGCGGATGCCATCGCCGAATACAACGCGGCCATTGCCGCGCTGCCGCCGGGAGGTGTTCCGGAAGGCCAGCTCTATCCCATTCAGTTGCGGCTGAACCTGGCCGAACTTTATCGCCAGAGCGGCAACGATCAGGCGGCGCATCAGCAGATCGCCACGGCCGAGCGGGAGATCAACAAGCTGGACGTGCAGGGGCCGGCCAAGGCCGAGTTCCTGCGGGTTCGCGCTTCGCTGAAGACCTCCGACAACGACCTGAAAGGCGCCGAAGAGGATTTGCTCGAAGCCCGCAAGCTCGATCCCGGGAACATGAACATCGAGCTGCAATACGGAAATCTTCTATGGAAGCAAGGCCGCAAGGACGAATCACGCCAAATCTACGGCGAGGTGCTGGGCAAAGATCCGACCAACCGCTATGCGCTCGAGGCAATGGGCTATCTCTATCGCGAGGACAACAATCCGAAAATGGCCGCCGAGTACTTCAACCGGCTGGCGAAGGATTATCCCGACGATTACATCCCCTACTTAGCGCTGGGCGATCTTTACGCGCAGACCAAAGAGTTCCAGCGCGCTAACGAGAACTACGAACGGGCCTACAAGCGCGCTCCGGAAAATCCCGTGATCATCGCGAACGCCGCCAACGCGGCCATCGCAGCGCAGCAGATCAAGCTGGCCGGTGACTGGGTGAATCGCGCCCAGGGCAAGATGAACGACGATCCGCGCATCATGCGCGAGCGCGAACGCTATCTGCTGCACGAAGGCAACTACGAGGAATCGGCGAAGCTCGGCTACAAGGTGCTGCAACAGTTGCCCAATGACCGGAACGCGTCGGTGTACCTGGCTTACGACCTCTACAATCTCGGACGCTACGATGAGGCGCTGGCGGTCGCCGACAAGTACGACCCAGCGTTGCCGAACGAGCCCAACTTCCCGCTGCTCGAAGGTCACGTACACAAGCACTCGCAGCTCCTCGACGAAGCTGTAGACGATTACACGCGGGCCATTCAGCGCGATCCCAAGATGGTGGAAGCTTATGTAAATCGCGGCTACACGCTGAACGACATGCAGGATGCCGCAGCAGGCCGAGCGTGACTTTCACACCGCGCTGCGAGCTCGCTCCCAATAACGGTATCGCGCACCTCGGCCTCGCCTTCAGCGATTTGCAATTGCGTCACGCGAAAGACGCCATGGACGAGGCAAAGGAGGCGCAGAAACTCATGGGCGAATCCGGCGCGACCCATCTGGCGCTGGCTACCGCTTATCGGCAGGAACATCTGCTGGCCAGCGCCGAGGAAGAATATCGCGCGGCCATGAAGTTTGCGCCCAAGGACCTGCAACTGCAACTGGCATTGGCGGACACGCTGTACGACATGCGCCGCTACCAGGCATCCATCGATGCGTTGAACGCCGCGCTGGCGCGTTTCGCCGGACGATCCGCTCATCTATGGGCGTATGGCGCACGATTACGCGCATCTTGGCAAACGCGACGAAACCTTACGCTATGTCGCAGCGGCCGAGCGCGCCGGCGGGAATCAGTCGGCTATTTTGCTGGATACGGGCGACGCTCTGTTGGAGCTGGGCGACAGGAAGGCCGCGATGGATCGCTTTGCGCGCGCCCTGGACGCCCCCGACGCCAATCGCGTGGAAGCGCGTCTGGCGATCGCCCGCTTGATGGTTAAGTACGGCGAGAATGATGACGCCCGGCAGCAAATCAGCCTGGCATTCGCCGAAAGCCGCATTGGTGAAGCGCCGCCGGTCACGGCGGACAACTTGATCGAGGCTGCCAATCTTCTGCTGGCTATGCACGACTTCGACCTGGCGAACACGTATTTCCAGAAGGCACAGCAAGCCGGAGCGTCGCAGGACGTGGTCGCAATCGGCCTGGCCAACACCTACCTCGCTCAAGGCAAGACGAAAGAAGCCGATGAGGCGCTGGCGCCGCTGGGCGCCGATCCGGCCTCCAACCAGAATTACGACTATCTGCTGGCGCAAGGCGAGGTTTACCGGCAGCGTCACGAGAATTGGAACGCACTGACGGCGTTGTCGCAGGCCGAGCCAGCTTGGGGGCAGTGAGATCGCGGCATATGAAGGGATGCAGGTGGCCAGCCAAGAAGGCATGCGAGTGACCGATCACCTGAGCATGCTGACCAACTTCACCACCGGCGGACTCTACGACGATTACACGGTCTACGTGCTCGACCAGCAAATCTTCGGCGTTATCGAGCAAGAGCCCCAATCTGCCGCCGCCCCGCTCGCAGCAGGAATCGCTATGGACCACGGCATATCACTACCATTTCGACAACAACTTCCCCATGCTCAGCGGGTTCTTCCAGGTTCGCAATGCCGTGGGCCCATATTCACTGCCGCAGGAAGCCCTCATTATCAATCGCAATACCTGGGACTACAACTTCAACAGCGCTTTGAATCCGGTCGTTCATTTAGGTGATGCCTGGCTGGCGTTCAATACCGGACTGCAATTTACGATGCGCCGCGATCCGAGTGCGGCGCAATACGAAGACCAGAATCTGTTCCGGCAATTCATGTATGTCACCAGCAGTTCGTTCTTCAACTGGCTACAGCTTAATGGCAGCTTATATCACGAAGCCGGGCCATTCACTGCGACCGGTTACAAGCTAGACTCCAGCGACGTTGGCAGCACGCTGCAGTTCACGGTGGGACGTCCGTGGGGCAACACCGAGCTGATCACCGGCTATACCCGGCGCGACCTGACCTTCAGCCCCCTGGTGCGGCAGTTCTTCACGACGTCGGGTTACGGGGGATTGCAGCATAAATTCTTGGACCAAAAACTCACGGCCAGTATTCTGGCCGAATACATCCGTGCATACCGCGTCCAGGACACGTTCTGGGCCTCGGCTCACGTCCTGCGTCCGGTCGGAACCATCCACTACAACGTGAATCCTTCGTGGACAGTGGATGGCCAGTTCGCCTACGAACACGCCCAATCATTTCAGCAGTATGACAACATCTACAGCAGTTTCTTCATCAGTTACCTGAGACCGTTCCATCGGTCGTTCGGTGACGATGCAGGAAAAGCCAAAATCATTTATCCCTTGCAATTTTCTGTCGGAGTCCAGGCGGAGCAATTCCCATCGTTCACCGGAACTGCCCCGAGTGGGACGATGATTCGTCCCGTCTTTCGCCTCTCGATTTTCTGACCCAGGGGAGTACATGAAGATTTGTCTGGTTACGGCTTTTCCTCCGAGCAGGCGAGGGCTCAACGAATACGGCTTCCATATTGCGCGGGAGCTGCAACGCGATCCCTTGTTAAGCCTCACCATTCTGGCCGATGAACTGGACGGTGAAGTCGAGGAACTCCCCGACTACGATGTTATCCGCTGCTGGCGTTTCGATTCCTGTGGCCAATCCGGCGCGCTTGCTGAAAGCTATCTACGACATCCGGCCGAACGTGGTCTGGTTCAACCTGCTTTTTTCGACCTTCGGCAATCGCCCGGTCGCCGCGTTTTCCGGCCTCACGCAGCCGGCACTTTCGCGGCTCAGCGGTCACTACACACATGTGACCCTGCATCACCTGATGGACAACATCAATCTCGCGGATTTCAACGTTCGCTTCCCGCGGCTGTATCGTGCCGCAGGCTCGGCGGCCACGCGCATGCTGTTGATGGCCAATTCCATTTCGGTGTTGTTGCCGGTGTATCGCCGCACCTTGATCGACAAATATCGCGGTGAAAACGTGCACTTCCGCGCGCATGGAATTCTTGGCGGACGTCCCGAGCCGCCGGATTTCAGCCTGCGCGGAAATCCCGAGCATCGCATTCTGGCCTTCGGAAAATGGGGCACGTATAAACGGCTCGAGCTGTTGATCGAGGCCTTCGAGCAGCTAGTGCACGAGATGCCGAATTTGCGGCTGGTGGTCGCCGGCGGCAATCATCCGCAAACTCCCGGCTACATCGAATCCGTTGCCGAAACCATGAAAGGCAACCCGCGCGTGGAATTCACCGGATACGTGGCCGAAGAGGACATTCCAAAGTTGTTTCGGCCCTGCCAGCGTATTGGTACTTCCGTACTCTTCTGCGACAGGAGCCAGCGGCGTAGCCCACCTTGCGTGCGAATTTGGCGTCCCAATTATATCGGCGGGCATCGACGACTTCCGCGAAATGGCCTATGACGAAGGCTTGGCAGTTGACTTCTACGAGACCGGCAGTGCAAGAAGTCTGGCCAAGCAGCTGCATAAGCTGCTCAACGATGAAGAACGAATGCGCGAAATGGCCGAACAAAATTTTTCGGCGGCGTTACGCATGACTATGCCCCAGATTATCCGGCAATACTTGCGGTCATTTGATCTTCAGCAGCGTGCCCGAGCTCTGGAACCAATCTCGCGGTTCCGGCGCATCCCTTCATGGGTACCGTCGCGTTCGGCGATCTTCCGTGCCGCTGCACCCAGGTGGCAGTCATGGACATAAGGGCCATTCTATTGATCGGAGGTGCGGCCGACGACACCGTCACTCCGACAGAAAAACTGAACGGAGTGCCGCTAGCCTATCTCGACGTGCTGGGGCTTCCGGTAGTCGAACGCGTTCTGCAGCGCTTGCGGCGTTTCGGCATCCCCACCGCTACATTGATCAGCGACGCTGCGTTTGAGGCGGGGCGCTATTCGCCATTGCCGGCTTCGCCCGAGGTGACGAATGTTCACGCGGCAGGCGAACAGTTCTGGCCGGCTGCGGAAGAGGCTTTTCTTCGCCACGCGGAAGACGGCGCGGAACTGGTCATCGCGATGCGGCTGGGCCCCTACGTTGAGGCCGATTACGAAGCGATGATCCAGCATCACCTCGATCACCGCTGTGCAGTAACGACGGTAACTGACGGCGGAGACCGGGCGCTCGATCTATTCGTCATCAGCGCATCGGCGCGCAGCGATGCCGCGACGTTGTTTCAAAGCAAACTGCAACGATTGCGCCGGGAGTGCGAGGCGTTTCGCTTCACCGGATACGTGAACCGGCTGCGAAACCCCCATGATCTGCGGCGACTGGCGCTCGACGGACTGCTGGCGCGCAACGCCATGCGCCCCGAAGGCCAGGAGATAAGCCGGGGGTTTGGGTGGGAACAGCGGCGCGAATTCATCCTAAGGCACGCGTGATCGCGCCGGCGTTTATCGGAGCGCATGCCAAGATCCATGCTTCCGCGTTGATCACGCGCGGCAGCGTCGTCGAACACCACGCCGATGGTGGACTGCGGCACCGTGGTGGAGAACTCGACCGTGCTTGCCTTTCACGCTGCGTGGGGGCTGGTCTCGACGTGATGCATTCCGTCGTCGGTTTCCGCCGCCTGGCCCACTTGCGCCAGAACGTGGAGGTGGAAATCGCCGACGAGAAACTGGTCGGCATGGTGCCGCTGACCGCAGTTTCTCGACTGGCAGGCAGCACGGCAGCCCTTTTTACATTCATACCTATGCAGCTTTACCGCGGCTTCTTTGCGTCGTCCCAACGCAAGAGCGCCGCGCAAATCCCGGAGTCTCCGGACGAGGCGCAAGCCATTCTGGAGGCACCGGTCTTGGAGGTTCCGGCTACCGGCGCGGAGACTTCCGAGTTCCCCTCCAATTTAGCAGTCGCGAGGAGATATGGAGACCAGTAGTCGGCCCGTGGTTGTGAAAAGAATGCCGGAAAGGATGAACCTCAAACTGGCCCGCAAGTTTCTGAAAGAAGTGGAGCCCTTTTTGATTTCGGACCGGCCCCAGATTGTCTTTGACATGTCGCAAGTCCGGCACCTCGATGCTGCCGGAGTTGACGTGTTGCTGCAATGTATGCGAGAAGCCATGAAGCACGATGGCGACTTGAAACTCGCGTCGCTTTCGCCGCAGTCGGCTGTGGTGCTGGAGTTGACGCGCGCCGGACGGCTGTTCGAGATCTATGAGAACTCGACGGCCGCGGCCAAGAGCTTCAGTTGCTTCCTGCCTAACGCAATTAAGCATCTCTACGCTCAGCCGATAGAGGGCGCCTTGCCGGATGTTGTTCCCGAGACCACGACGGAAACAGGGTATGAGGGAGGCGCCGAACTGGCGGCATGATCCCAGATCAGGAGGTGGTGCTGGAGGAAGCTCCGGTCGAGAATGGCTGGCGACAGCTCGTGGTGCGGTGGTGTCCCCAATACACTTCGCACGCCAAGATCCTGAACGGCAGCATCATTCTGCTGATTGGATCGTTCGTCGTTAGCCTCGCGAACTTTGGCTACAACATCGGTGTGGCGCGCCTCCTGGGCGCTTCCGATTTCAGCCACGCTGCCGCCGCCGTCACCATCCTCATGCTGATCTCGGCCATCACCTTGGCGTTTCAGCTCATGTGCACCAAGCTGATCGCCAAGGCGAATAACCTCGAGGCCAAGGCAGCGGTATTCCAGCATTTAATGAAGCGGGCATGGGTGATCGGATTGGGCCTCGGAGTTTTCATGCTCCTGGCCGATTCGATTCTGACGGCTTATCTGCGTCTCTCCAGTCCCTGGATCATCATTCTGCTGGCCATCGGGCTCACCATTTACGTTCCCCTCGGAGTTAAACGCGGCGGATTGCAGGGCACCTGCCGCTTCCGTGGGTTGGCGTGGAACATGGCCGCCGAAGCCATCACCAAGTTCGTCGGCGCGATTGTGCTCATCGAACTTGGTTTCGGCGTACTCGGCGCCGTTGCTGCCATTTCGGCCTCCGTTATTTTCGCTTTCTGTCTTCCCGACAACGCCCGCGAGCTGCGTGGTCCCGCGGTGGCTGGAGAATCGGCGCCCGTCGGCGAGGCTAGGCAGGCGATCGTTTTCTTCGTCGGACAGGTCATCATCAGCAACATCGACATCCTGATGGTGAAACACTTTTTCCGTCCCGACATCGCCGGACTTTACGCCGCAATCGCGCTGGTGGGACGGCTGCTCTATTTCGGAGCCTGGTCGGTGGTCAGCGCCATGTTTCCCGTCTCGGCAGAGAACGAGAAGGAAGAAGCTTCCGGCTCCCTGCTGGCGATTCCGCTGTTGTTGGTCACGGGAATGTCGGTGGTCTTCGTTCTTGTTCTCGCCGCATTCCCAACGCTGGTTTTTCAATTCCTTGTTCGGTTCGCACTTCCCTATGGCCGTGGGCGACCTGAACTGGCTGCTCAGCATGAATGCGGCCGCCACTGGGGTTTACGCCATTGCGGTCGTCCTTATTACCTATGAGATGTCTCGCCGCATTGCCAACACTGGCTGGCTGCAGTTGGTGGTCAGCGGCCTGATCGTTCTCGGAATTACGTTGGTTTCATTCAACGCTGTTGGAGGTGATCATCGTCCAGCAGGTGCTTCGGATCTTGTTGCTAGTTGCGGTTGCCTTGCCCTTCGTCAAGATGTGGGCGACCGCTGGTGGGAGACTCCATGAAGAGGCTACGGCGCGTTACTGAAGCGGAAGTAATCGCAGAGTTCCTGAAGAACGAGTTCTATCAGGAGGAGTTTCACGAAGACCGCGAGCAGTTCGAGCAGCTCGTGCTGGCAGCACAGATCACCGATGAAGCGGGCAATGCCTTGCGCCGCGCGCTGTTGTTTCGCCGCCGCGGCCACATGTGGCGTGAGTTGCCTTCCGACACGCAATGGTGGGAAGTGCAGATTGAGCCGCAGGACCTGGAGCGGTTGCGGGTATTTCCGCGGGCGCAATGGCGCCACGTCGCCAACGGCAGTTTTCTGCTGAAGGACATCGTCCGGCGCATCAAGACCAAGCCGTTTCACGGCCGGACGCGCGACTTCATCGCCAAGGTGCAGGCGCTGAGTTACCGCCTCCGCAATCATGACGACAACAGCGCGGTGCTGCTGATCGGTATCGACGATGAGCACCCCGTGACCGTGTTGGAAGGTAATCACCGTCTGACCGCAGCGCTGTTGGCATCTCCTGAAGTGTTGCGCAGCCGCTTCCGCGTGTATTGCGGATTGTCGCCGCGCATGGCGTCAGTCGTGTTGGTATCAGACTAATCTACCGAACCTCTGGCGCTATGCCCGCAACCGCGCTCGCAATTTGTTTTACGACCGAGACGCTGACGTGGAACGCCTGATGAAGGCTGCACCGGAGCAACAAGGCTCGGTTCACGTGCTGACCCAAGCCACAGTGAAGACAGTCCCGTCCGAAACCGTATTAACCAATTCGGAAGTAAGCAGGCCCTAACAAATTTCTTTCCCCTGGGAGAGCTGTAATGAAAGCTCATCAGAAATTGCTTGCGAGAATTATGGCGATGGTACTTGGCGTCGTGCTGTGCGGGCTGCCGGAATATGCGCAGGCCTTGCCGCAGCAGAATGGCGACCCGCAGACCAACCAGCAGAACCAGCAGAGCGGTACGACTGTGAATCCGGCACAGGGGCCACTGACGCCCGTGCCTACGCAGAACGACCAGAATCCGGCGCCCGGCCTGGAGAACTCGACGCAACCGGCGACGCCACCTCCACAGCCTCGCCCCGAGCAGCAGATGCAGCAGCCGCTGGGCGCAGCCACTGCCGAAGGCGTGCCGACGGTGGGCGGAGCAGCATCACGGCCAGCCGGAGAGGCAATAGCTCCGGCGAAGCAGAATCAGCGCCGGTCATTGTTGCTGAAGATGGGCCTGATCGCGGCGGTGGGCATTGCCGGCGGAACGGTGTACGCGCTTTCCAAAGGCACACCGAGTAAGCCGAAATAGCTGCCAGCTTCGAGCCACGAGTCTGGCCCACGATTTGATTGAAATTGTCTCATTTCAACATTGTCTGTGAGATAGGACTTGGGTTCGTGTCAGGGCACGACTTTCAGTCGTGCCGAGAGGCGCCATAGGAAGCCCAATCGATCGCGAGCCTTTACGGCACGTCTTAAAGATGTGCCCTGACACAAAGCCGCTTAGTGAGATGGCTTGTGGAAGTGAAGGAAGAGAAGTGGTAACTCCAAGCTCGAATTCTGAGGCTCGAAGCTCACAGCTAGTAGCTCGTGGCTCGAAGCTCGGAGCTCGCCGCTCGCCGCTCCTGGTCTCCTTCTCCGGCCTCGACGGCGCGGGTAAGAGCACGCAGATTGCGAACCTGCAGCAGTTCCTTCACACCCGCGGATTCAGCACGCGCCTGCTCGCATTCTGGGATGATGTGGTCGTGCTCAGCCGCTACCGCGAAAACTTCGTGCACAAGGTCTACGGAAGCGAGCCCGGAATCGGTGCTCCCGGCCAGCCAGTGAACCGCCGCGATAAGAACGTTCGCAAGTGGTATCTGACAATCCTGCGACCTGGCCTGTATCTTCTGGACGCGTTTCACCTGGTCAGCGTAATCGCCGCAGCTCGAAAGTCGGGCGCCGACGTCATCATCATGGACAGGTACATCTACGACGAGCTCGCGAACCTGCCGCTTGCGAATGCCGTGACCCGTCTTTTCGTTCGCATGATCGACGCCTTCGTTCCGCGGCCTGATGTCGCCTATCTGCTGGACGCCGATCCGGAGGAGGCTTGCCGGCGAAAGCCGGAATATCCAGCGGACTTCATGCACTCGTGCCGCAATTCGTACCATCGCCTGGCGCACATCCTGGGACACATGACGACCATTCCGCCGCTGCCGCTTGCCGATGCGATGAGCGCGGTCGAAGGGGCGATGCTGCCCTTGTTGTCGACTCGCGAGCATATAGCCGCTGCCAACCTCGACACTGTCGGCGCCGCATGAGCGGCGGCACTGCTGTAACAATTACCGGCCAACGCCCGTTCCTACTCATCGCAAGCTCCGCTCGCTGAGTATCACCGCTGAAATCAAAGCACTTAATTGCGATTCATGACGCCGCAGTTTGGCATTCAAACTGTACTAGCAAAGCTGCCCGGTCATTCGCCCAAGCCGCAGTTTTGCGCAGGCGATCACAAAGCAACCGCGGAGGCTTTCGCGGCGCGACGTGCCGAACCTTTTGGAGGAACTGGTACATGAAGATCTCAATGTTATTCACGTTGCCATTGGCTGCGGCGTTGTTGCTGCCGGCGGCCGCGCAACAGACGCCATCGGACAGCCAGCAGCCGGCCGCCTCATCCAGCCAGGTTAACTCGCAGACGGGCGAGAGCAGCTCGCAGCCCGGCCAAAGCGCGCAGAACGCCAACAGCGACCAGAACCTGTCCGCGCGCCAACCACTGCAGCCGGAAACGCGGGAAGGATTCTGGGGTAAGGTCAATCCCTTTGCGCGCAAGAAGTACGTACAGCGGCAGCTAACGCCGGTGCGCGACCGGATCAACGAACTCGATGATCTGACCGCCGAGAACGCCCGCCAGATCAAAGACGTTGATGCGCGCGCACAGGAAGGCATTCGCCAGGCTGATGCCAAAGCGACCCTTGCCGACCAGCACGCCATTGACGCCGGCAATCGTGCCCAGCAGGCGAACCAGACTGCCACGCAAGCCAGCGCTCGCCTGAACACGGTCGAGCAGGTGGTCGGCAACATCGATCAGTACCAGCCCGCGACGCAGACCGACATCCGCTTCCGCCCAACCCAGACGGTGCTTAGCAGCAGAGACAAGCAGGCAATCGACAACATGACCGCCGGTCTTAAGGACGAGAAGGGCTACATCATTGAAGTGCAGGGCTTCTCGACTGGCGCCGGACAGGCGGGGGTGCAGAGATCGCAGGCGATGGCCGATGCGGTCGTGCGCTATCTCGTCGAAAAGAACGAAATCCCTGTCTATCGGGTCTTCGTGATGGGCATGGGCAATGCCAGAATGGCCGCCGAGGACGGCAGCATGACGCGCGCGCGGAATCGCGTCGAGATCAGCGTGCTGAAAAACAATGTCAGTCAGTTGGCTTCGGCCACGCAGCCGACTGGCTATACAGCGCAGCCCAATTCGACAACCAACCAGATGCCTCAGCAGTCCGGATACGCTAATTCAAGCTCGTCTACCAGCCCCCAGCAATAACGGGTCCCGGAACTAGCTCCCGCTCGCCCCTCGCCGAAAGCGAGGGGCTTTTTTCCGCGCGCAAAACTGCCACAAAGAAAACGAGCGGGGAGAATAGAATGATGTTCAGGACATGGAAACCCTTTACTACTCACGAATGAATTCGCCGGTCGG
Organism: uncultured Acidobacteriaceae bacterium; assembly: GCA_963821995.1. Lineage (GTDB taxonomy): Bacteria > Acidobacteriota > Terriglobia > Terriglobales > Acidobacteriaceae > Bog-257. The sequence goes on from CAWGFZ010000006.1 coordinate 165,581, forward strand.
GCCGCTGCTGATTGGAGTGTCTGATTCAGCGCTGGTCTGGCTGGAGTTTGATCGCGGATTGCCGCGAACGATCGATGGGCAACAGGTGGCGTGGGAAGAATCGCCGCCGCGAAGCCTGCCGGTGCGCCGGCAACTGGACGAGTACTTCGCAGGCAGGCGTCGGAGCTTCGATCTCGACCTTGATCTTCGCGGCACGGAGTTCCGCAAGCGATGCTGGCGCGAGCTGCTGAAGATTCCCTACGGCGAGACGCGCTCATACGCCGAGATTGCGCGCGCCGTCGGCAATCCCAACGGCTTTCGCGCCGTCGGGCAGGCGAACCACTACAATCCCATCGCGATCATCGTGCCCTGCCATCGTGTACTGGCCGGCGGATGCAAGCTGGGCGGATACGGCGGCGGTCTGCCGGTGAAAGCATTTCTGTTGCGGCTGGAAGGGGCGCAGTTTCGGGACGTAATCCTCGCTCCCGAGGAAACGAAGCAGCTTGTCCTTTCGGAACGCTAGCCATGCCCTTCAATTGTTTTCGGGATTGCTTGTGTAATCGCCTGATAGCGCAACTGACGCCACAATCTCTTTGCAATGTCAGTTTACCCAACGAGCCGGTTGACCCGCGTACTCGCAAGACCACCTGTCCTCCAGGGGTTTTCTCTTTCGCCCTTTGGGAGAGCTGGAGAACTCTGCGAAAAATCTGAAACTTATTCTGCCGCTGGACCGTAAGCTATTCACCGTAGGAGGTTGACATGCACGACACAAAGGAGCGGTTGTCTCTATTCTGGCTCTTCGCGTTACTCAACTACCTGTATGCGGACGTGCTTGCCCTGTGGGATATTGTTGGCTCGCAAGATCCAGCCCCACATTTCTCACAATGGGCTCTGCTGGGTTTCGCGGTCTTGATGGAAATACCCATCGCCATGATTGTGGCGTCTCGACTGCTTCCGTTTAGGGCGAACCGGCTGGCGAATATCATCGCGGGTGCCATTGAGACGTTAGCCGTCATTTCGATGCAATTCGTTTACCCTTTGGCCAGCGGTGCCTGGCACGAGCATATGTTTGCATCGTACATTTTCTTCGGGACGATCGAAACGGTATGCACCTCGGTCATCATCTGGCAGGCGTGGACTTGGTCAGGGGTTGAAGCCGCAGTTAGTTCGGAGCGGATCGTCCGCCAACCGGAAGTTGGGATCACTTCTTCTTAACTGCCGGATTGCTCAAAAATGTACTCGAACGATTCGTGTCTTTGGAGCTCATCGTGCCGACCGCGAACGGCAGGGTCGATGAGCGTACTCGCCTTAACAGGGGGAATATCCAATGAAACGTAACGTTATGTTAACCATCGCGTCTGTGCTCTCGGTCCTCTTCATGACGTTTCACGTGGCGGACGACATCGTCCGCGGGATGGAGCCAGGAACGCTTTTTGACCTCATTACGGTGCCAATCCTGGTCGTCTGGCTGTACGGAACGCTGGTGCTAGCCGAAAGGCGATCGGGGTACGTCATCATCCTCCTCGGGTCGCTCCTTGGCTTGCTCGTCCCTGTCATCCACATGAAGGGGGCGGGAGTCGGCGGAGCAATCGCCAAGTCCAGCGGAGCCTTCTTCTTTATCTGGACACTCCTCGCGCTCGGCGTGACCGCGCTCTTCTCCGTGATCCTCTCGGCGCGCGCGTTATGGGAGCATCTGCCACGGCGGACCGACGTGCAGCACAAACAAGGTGCCCGTGCATGAAGCGCTGCTCGCGGAGATTTACAAGTCCAATCCGCGGAAGCGCGCTCTGCGGGACTCAACGCTCAGGGATAGCCTAGTGGTCGTATCGATGCCTTGAAAATCCCCGTCCGAAGGGCGGAATCTACTAATGGCTGCAAGAGACCATCTGACCATCGCTCGATGATTGCTCCAGCAGCTTGGTGGAACATCTCCCATGGCGTGGTGATGGCTATTCAAACCGTGGAAGCGTGGACTCACAGCGTCCACCGGAGCTTTGCTGATGTGATCGTATTCCGTGTGATCGGAGTTGTCCTGTTAGCGCTTCTGCCAGCAAAGCGAGAGGTAGTCGCGCCGGGAGTTGCGTGAACGAGCGCAGAAACCCCCACTCTACGCGGATAACCATTTCTTCTGGTCTTCGTTTCACGGTTTTTTCCCCGAGGGGTTGACAGTGTAGCGCAGCGACTCTGGGCAGATTGGCGTTAAATCGCCATTACGCAAGTAATACCAGGCGGGCTGTTGGGAGGGAAGAATCGAACCCTGTTGGAATGATGATCACTAAGCTCTGAGCTCTATCTCTGGCGTGGCAGCCAGGAGACTTTGTGTGTAGGGATGCTGCGGCGCGGTGGTGATCTGCTCGGTCGTGCCCACCTCAACCAACTCCCCGCGCTGCATCACTGCAATGCGGTCCGCGAGATAACGGACGATCGGCATGGAATGCGAGATGAACAGGTAGGTCAGTTGGAAGTCTCGTTGAAGCTGCTTCAGCAGGTTGACGATCTGCGCTCCCACGCTGACGTCCAGCGCCGAGACAGGCTCGTCGGCAACAACGAAGCGCGGCCGCAGAATTAACGCCCGGGCGATGCCGATGCGCTGGCGCTGACCGCCGCTGAACTCGTGCGGATAGCGGCGCAGCGCGGAAGCATCAAGTCCGACAGCGCGCATCACCTCCGCCCCGAGCTCGCGGCGCGGTCGCCCACTTTCGCTGCCATGAATTAATAGAGGTTCGCAGACGATTTGCTCGACCGTCATGCGCGGATCGAGCGAGCCGAATGGGTCCTGAAAGATGATCTGCATGTCGCGGCGCAAGCGGCGCAACTCAGATCCGGTGGCGCGCAGAACATCGTGACCGTCGAAGGCAATCGCGCCCGTGTCAGGCTCGACCAGTCGCAGCAGCATGCGGCCCAGCGTGCTCTTGCCGGAGCCGGACTCGCCAACCAGGCCGAGCGTCTCGCCGGTTTCGATCTGGAGCGACACATTATTGACGGCATGAATCCGGTGCCCCGCTTTTCCGAACAGCGAGTCTTCGGTGTGAAACGACTTCGAAAGGTGCCTGGCCGTTAGTAGAATCATTGCGGGTGGCTAGTGTAGTGCGTCGGAAATCTGTTCACATAAGTTTTCGAGGTTTGTATCAGGGCACGGCTTCAGCCGTGCCGAAAAGCATCATGTTCGCTTGGGCTTTAGCCCCTGAACGGCGGAAAGCAGGGGCTAAAGCCCACATATCTCTGCGTCCGTTCGGCACGACTAAAAGTCGTGCCCTGATACAACCCGTTCTCTGATACGCGACGAGTCAATGACGCCCCACGCTAGTTACTCCGCTTCTTGACCTCCGCCAGCACCTCTTCCGCATGTCCCTCCGGCCTGACCGGCGAGAAGATATGCTCGATTTTGCCCTCGGGCCCGATCAGGAATGTGCTTCGCACGATGCCCATCACCTTCTTGCCGTACATGTTTTTCTCTTTCAGCACGTCAAACTTCCTGGCGACCTCCTTATTGTCGTCGGCCAAAAGAGTGTACGGCAGGTGCTCTTTTTCCTTAAACTTGAATTGGGTCCTGGGCGTGTCGGGCGAAATGCCGAGGACCACCAGGCCGGCTTTCTTCAGCTTGCTGTACGCATCGCGAAACTCGCGAGCCTCAACCGTTCAGCCGGGGGTATTGGCCTTGGGAAAGAAGAACAGGACCACTGTCTGACCGCGAAACTGGTCCAGTGAAACCGGGTTTCCGTTTTCGTCGGGCAGGGTGAAGTCGGGAGCTTTTGTATTGATTTCCATGACTCAATATCTATATCGCAATTCCGGTTGCCGGGCCATCGCGATGCTCATTCTACTCGGGTCGTTGGCGCCTTTGGGCACGGCGCAGGGTCGCGGCCGCGCCCAGCATCAGCAACAGCAGGACCAGCAAGACACCGCGACCCAGAGCGCCGCGAAGCAGAAGAAGCGCGGTCCGCGAGCTATCGCGGTGCTCGAATTTCTTCCCGGCGGAGGGACCCGTCTAGTGCCGGTAGCATTGTGGATCAACGACCGTTTCTACGATGCCAGCCTGTACGGCGCCGACCCTGAACCGATGGCGTTGCAGCCGGAGACAGTCTACGAAACTACCAACTACGGCGAGCCGACCGGGCTTTTCACCGTCACGCAGCCTGAACAAGTCAAGGGAAGCTGGATTGGAGCCGGCCAGTGGAAGCCAGAGAAGCCGCTGGAGAAGAGGATTGCGCAACAGGCCGCCAAGCAGCCCAAGCCGGTAGAAGTGTCAAATCCGGCAGATGATCGTCCCACTTTGCATCGTGCTGCCGGCAGCTCCGACTCAGACAGTTCAAAGGCTGCAGGCTCAGGAGTGGGCGACACCGGGTCCGCCAGTAAGCCGTCCAGTCCCGAACCTCCAGACCGTCCGACGCTGAAGAAGCCGGTATCGGAAGCATCGAGCCAGCCAACCGCGACAACGCAGGCACCCTCGCTGGGCGCCTCTGCCTCGCCAGGCGCGCCCTCTTCGTCTTCGGCCAGCGCGGCGTCCCCGGACGAAAGCGATCCGAATCGGCCGATCCTACGGCGCGGTAAACCCGCAGGATCGGCGGCAAGCGAGACACGAACTGCTACGCTGCAGCCCGCTGCAACTAAGCCGTCATCTCAGCTCGCGCCCGCGGGCGTTACGGTTCTCTCCCGCCGGTCGTATCCCGCAGTATCCGACGCGACGCCGCATGAAGCGCGTTCGCTGCTGTACGTGATGAACGCTTCGGAGCACACAAATAAATCGGAGCAGCTAGGGAAGCTCGCAATGGACGAGATCCGCAGCTTCGCCACGCAACGTAAGGCGGCTCTGCCGAAGGGCGCGACAATAACCGACTACGACCTGCGTGCCTTTGATCTCGATTACAGCAACTCGCCGACCCTGGTCTTCACCGGGAAGTTGCCGGTGCCGACAGCCAAGGCGTTTGGAGGCGGCGAGTTCGATTACTTCGTGACGCTGGTAACCCGCGAGGACATCAACGGCGGGCCCATCAAGATCTTCAGCTCGGTGACCGACAGCAATCATCTCGACGCCTACCCGCGCCTGGAGATCATTGACGCAGTCGATGCGGACGCAAACGGACGCGGCGACCTGCTCTTCCGCCAGTATTCCGATACCGGGGTCAATTACAGCCTGTACCGCGTCCATCCCTATGACATGCAGAAGATCTTCGAGGGTGGCTCCGGAGTGTGATCTAAAACGGGTATCTAGCTACCGAAAAAGCGGCACTAAAGCCTTAGCACTGTGCAAAAGTCCCGAAGAGCGCGGGCGGCTCCCACAACGGTGAATACGCCGCTGGAGCGCTCTTTTTGGTTAAGCTATATTGCTGATTTTATTACGGGTTGCAGATTGCAGCCGAAAATAGGCACATCTGCTAAGTAGCTGATAAAAGGTGGCGCTGCTCACCTTCAGCCGCGATCTTCCACAACGTTTTCCACAGAGTTCTGGAAGCCGCTAATTCTGTTGCCCTGAGCTCTTCGTTCCCAGTGTTTGTGCTTGGCGTTTTGCGTAATGCTCTAGGTTCTCGTACTCGTTCACGTAGATTTCTTCCTGCTTCAGCGCCGCCTGTACGAAACGATCAAATTTCGAAGCCGGGGGTTAAGGCCCAATCGGTCATCGTCAAATGCACTGGCCCGGTCACTGAAACCGTCACTGACAACAGTAAATCCATATCGTCCATTTCAGAGCAGATTGCGATTTCGGTTACCCAGATAGTTTGGGACAAGCTCGGCTATTTAGACTCGACGAAATGGACTCGCATACCGCCGCCAGTCGTTACTATTGCGTCTATGCCGGCAATTCCGCTAGGTGTAACGAAGAGCTTGAGCTGAGGATGTCGCTGGAATAATTTTCCAAAGCCATCTTCGCCGATCCCCATCAGGGTGACTCCTCCTGCCGACTCATACGTGGCCGGGCGTTCGTCTGTAGTCAACGGTCGGAGGGCCCCGTTTCCACCGAACTCGACTCCTGCCCCCGTGAACGATGGCTGGCCGGTGGGTGCGGGGGGCAGCGAAGCTCCGGTGACCGACCCCGACCCGATTAGTTGCCTCAACGCCATCATCCTCGGCGAGAACTCCGCCACTCCCAACTGCGTTTCGGGGTCCGTAATGTCGGTCAGCCGGCTGATCGGGTGTTCCCGTGACGTGAAAAACACAAAACTAGGCCCCAGCGAATTAATGAAGCTCAGCATTTTAGGGTCAGCTACGATTACGTCGGTAGTTTGCTCCTGGCCGTTGTACGCTGCAATGATCGCCGCAGTCATGTCCGACTTGGGCGTCGCGGTTGACGCGACGTATTTGTCCACCGATGGCGCTTTCCACATCAAAGGGCCGTTGGGCCACTCTTGCAAGTCCCTGGCGTCATGATGGCGTACAACAGATGTATCGATGACTGCGTCAACCCGGTTTTCCTGGACGTACTTGATGAGGATCGGGCTCATCTTCGTTAGGATCCGCTGCGCAATCTCATCTTGCTGAGCCTGATAGTCCTTCTGTGCGTTCCCGGCCCGGCGCTGCATATCATTCTGCTTGGTCTCAATGCTCTTGAGGAGGCTGGCGCGGGCCTCGTCCGTCATGTTGTCGCCCTGCGTGCTGAGTTGCTTCTTCAGGTCCTCAATCTCGGCCTTAAGCTTTTGCAGTTCATCCACCTGCGGTTGGAACTTTTTCCGAAGCGCCTCAAACTCAGGTTTGCCCACGTCGAGGACCGCATTTTGAATATCGATGCTGACGACCCTTATCGTAGGCCCTGATGGTCCGACAGTCCGGGCAGAATTAGTCGTCGCAGATGCTTTATCGGTGCCTGGCTTAGGCAGCTCGGTTGTATCACCTTGTGGGACAGCTGGCTCTGCAGCGAGGGAGGATGTAATTCGCGTTGCGCTCCAGGTTCCTTTTCCGTATTGCGGAAACGTCACAGTTCCGCTCATTGTCTTGCTATCAACCACTCTGCCCGTAAAAGTCACATCGAAGCCGGAGGGTATCGACGCTTCAAAGTTAATGGCAAATGTTACGCTCGATCCCCGAATGGTACCGCTGATCGGCCGGCCATTGATCGACCCGGTGACATTTGCCGCCGTTTGCGTGAGTCGCATATTTCCCATAACCATGTCAACCACGCCTGCATCAGGAAACTTCATTCCCAATTGCCACGTGCCACTGACATCGCCAGCGGCGGATGCATAGTTGCCTACAGTCTCAAATGTCTGCCGGGTTTCCTTCCACGATCCAGAGGCGGGGTCATACACTTTGACCTGAAAGGCAACGGAAGCCGCTACACTGCAGACTAGGAAGCAGACCAATACGGCGACGCGTCACCGTTGATCTCATCTGGAATCCCTTCTCTTGTCTCGAAAACGGCACCATTATGCGCCTCCCTTACACTAACCCGCATTATTCATGAACGCCAGGGACTCCATGGAAGGGGCGCGGCTTCAGCCGCGCCGTGACGGCCAGCGAGCTGGGCTTTAGCCCCCGAGGGAGATTTCCGCAGTCTGTTACGAAGGCGAGGTCCCTCGTGGCTAAAGCCACAGCTAAGAAGCCCACTCTACGGCACGGCTGAAGCCGTGCCCCTTAAAACGCCGGACCTTCATGAATAATCCAGGCTAAAGAAGGCCAGCTTGTCTGGAGAATGACACGGGCCGTCGGTAACGGCGGCCTCGTAAGGAAAACGCAACCGAGTCTATTGCGGCTTCGACGTCGAGGCGGAGGGCTTGGCTCCAGCGCCTGAGGGTTTGGAATCGGCAGCGCCAGCCGTCCCCGAAGGTTTGGCGCCGCCCGCCGGAGCAGCAACGCCAGACTGTGCGTTGTAAGCATCGACAATAGATTTCGATATGTCCACACCGGTGACATCAGTGTTCGCCCAAAGCACGGGACCCTGCGGCCACGGCCTTGAGGAATCAATCAGTATGCCGTAGCCGTTGGTCTTCGCATACTTTTCGATGACGGGATACATCTTCTGCAGAATGCGGCCCATAATCTCGTTCAACTGGGAGTCGTAGTCGCTGCGAGCATCCTCGCTTGAACGATCAAGCGTTTTCTTCTTGTTCTGGATCGTCGTCATCAGGGTGGCGCGGGCTTCTTCGTTCATCTTGTCGCCCTGGGTGTTGAGCTGCTTCTGCAGGCTCTCGATCTCCGCCCCCAGGTTACGCAACTCGGTGTCCTTGGGCTGAAACTTCTTGTTCAACGCCTCCAGGTCGCGGGAGCCCTCGTTGGTAGCCATAATGGCCTGCTGAATCTCAATGATGCCGACCTTTCCACCGCCCGGAGGCACAGGGGTTGTGGCCGGGGTACTCGCCGGGGCGCTGCTCGGACTGTTCGCCGAAGGCGTCGAAGAAGTAGCAGCAGCACGACTTGACTGGGCGAGCGCCGCGGTGAGCAGAACTGGTGCCAACAAGGCTGTGCCTAGGAACGTGCGCTTCATGCTTTGATGTAGCTCCTTGAGTAGCTCCGGGAATTCTTCAGGTGTTCCACGAACCGGCGCAAGTCATGTGCGTCGTGTCTGGATTGCCGGGTTGCGGCGCTCTGCGGGATGCAGGTGGCTACGCCTCCCGACCGGAAAATTCGGCGGTGCGAATTCTCCGATTATAGGGAAATGCGCTAGACAGCGTCAAACCAGCGGCCTGCAACTTTGCGGTAACATCGCAGGGCCCGGCTGTTGGAACATCTCGTCGATGGCGAATCCCCTAGAATGTCGTCGCCACGGTGAACCGGAAAGTCCTCAAGGGCTCGGCCAGCAGATACTTCGGCTGGTAGGTCGAGATCACTTGGGCATAGGTGAAATCGCCCGCCGCGCCCGGCGGGAACATGGACCTGGTAATAGGATTCGGCGAGCTGACGGTCTCGTCGATTCGCAACGGGTTATAGGCCCAATAGACCCGGAACGGCGCGTTTACCACGGGCACGATCACCTGCAACTCCAGCCCGGTTGACATTCGCGTCTGGTAGTTGGTGCCGGCTACTGCCTTCAATTGGGAGCTGAACGGCAGCGTGACACCGCCTACGCATTGCAAGCTTGAGTTGAGCGCCGGACAGCCGAATACCGTCGTCTGCAACGCCGAGATTTGCTGGCCTGCAACCTGTAGTTGCCCGGGCTCGGTGATCATGTCCCAGCCGGTATCCACAAACGGAGCGATAGTCACCGGTCCGACGATTGGAATACGGTACTCCAGATTCGTGACCAGGTTGGTATCGCCGCCGGGAAAGATGATCTGCTCCACCGGCAATGTGATGTTGTACGTGCCGGCTCGCGGATTCGCCGGATTCAGCGGAACGGTTGAGCCATCGGGATTCTGCAGCGGGACCGTGATGGAAGTGGGGAAGAATGACACGGGCGAGATGGCGCGAATGTCAAAGCCCCGGATGTCAGTGTCGCCGCCCATGTAGAAACGATCGAAGGGTGGAGCCACCTGTCCTCCATAGCCGGTGATCCACGAGCCCAGCACCCGGAATCCGAGAGCATTGCGCCCCTTATTCACCGGGACAAAGCGCTTGTATTCCGTAACCGGCTTTACGTAGCGGACGTTTCCCCCAAGCCGGCAACTTCGGTGGCGAAGTACAAGCTCTGGCCATTGTGGGGCCGCTGCGGATTGTCAATGTGGTTGTAAGAGAAATTGGGAACAATCTTGCTGGTGATGATTCCGTTCAGCGCGTTGGGACCTGAGATGCCGCGGAACTCCAGGGCCTCGAAATAATCGCTGGAAGCTGCGCTGAAGGTCTGCACCGATGAGTCGTCAAGTCCGTAGGTAATACCTACGCGCTTGAAGGAGCGCCGGCTCAGCGGATAACTGAGCGAACTGGTGAAGCCGGTACTGGTCTGGGTGAAGTTCTGTAGCAATGCCTGATAGCTGGCTGGCAGATTCAGGGTCTGATTGAGCTGAATCTGGGTCAGCGCTGCCTGGTTGTAGTTGTAACTGCGGTGATATACCGACCAGCCAAACTGCAGCGGACGATCGAACAGATACGGCTGAACGAACGAGAGCGTTTCATTCCTCTGGTACTGGCCAACCTGGAATTCCAGCGTCAGGCTCTCGCCCTTGCCGAACAGGTTATTGGTCGTGTAATTGATGCCGACGAACGCGCCCGCCAGTCCGCTGACGCCGCCCGTCAGACCGATACTGTTCTTACCCTTTTCGTGTACCTTCAGCAGGATATCGACCGTACCGTCCTGCGCGTTCTGCTTGATCTCGGAATCCTGCTCCGGCTTGAGCGTCTGGAAGTACTGCAACTGGTTCAAGCGCAGCAGGCTGAGTTCCCAGAGATTGCCGTTGTACACCTGGCCCTCTTCCAGCGCCAGTTCGCGGCGGATAACTTTGTCGCGGGTGGTGGTGTTGCCCTCGAATTCTATGCGCCGAACGTAAAATTGCTTGCCCTCGTCCAAGTCGATGCGCAACGAGATCAGCCGCTTCTCGTCATCGGCTTCGGTATTGGGGACCGGCGTGAAATTGATGTACCCGAGCGCGGCATACGCCTTGCGTAGCTGTTCCAGCCCTTTGCGGACGGCTTCCGTGTCGAAGATGTCGCCATCTTTTATCTTGAACAGCCCGCGCAATGCCTTGGTGTTGGTTACCGCCTTGTTGCCGCTGAAGGTGATCTCTTTGAGCCGGTAGCGCTCCCCCTCTTCGACGGGAATCGTGATGTCTACCGCCTTGCCTGGGGACGATTTGAACGGGTAATACCAGAGGACGCCGGTGGTGTCCCGGATCTGCGTCTTCGGATCGCCCACCAGCGCCTTGAAGTAGCCCTTAGTCTGGTAGAAGTAGCGCACCCGTTCCGCATCTTCCGAAAGCTTGGTGGAATCGTAGGTGCGCGCGAACAGGTTCTCCAGGATGATGGAATGCGGAATGCCAATCGGCTTCAGGTTCTTCATGGCGCTCTGCAGCTCGCGACTCTTCAGTGCCTTGTTGCCTTCAAACTTGATCCTGCCGACCTTGACCTTCGGTCCCTCTTTCACCACAAACGTCAATGAAACCGCCGCCGGAGGAATCGGCCGGACCTCCGAGCGAATGGTTGCGAACTGACGTCCGTGCGCCGCTAACAACTGCTTGATCACCACTTCGGCACGTTTGACCTTGGTGGGATCGTACTGGCTTTCTTGCGTGAGCCCGACCTTCAGCTCCTTGAACTTGTCCAGCACGTCACTTTGAGAGACCGAACTCAAACCGACGTACTTGATCTCGCGAATTGTCGGCTTCTCCTTCACGTAAACGTGAATGATCCAGCCCTTCGGCGATTCCTCACGCTCGATGCGAAGATCGTCGAAGTAGCCCGTGTTCCACAGGGAGTTGAAATCGCGTTCCAGTGCCGCCTGGTCGTAAACATCGCCCGGTTTGGTGAACATGCGGGCGCGAATCGTGTCAGCCGGGATACGCCGGTTGCCGTGGATGACGATTTCGGAAACCACGTTCTGCTGCGCTATGCAGGTTCCGGCGAGAAGTAGGAGTGCGAGAAAGAAACTGATCGCCGCAGCACAACCACGTGTCCCGCGAACAAACAGATTCGCGAGCCTTACCTGACGGTAGAAAGAAATGACAGAACCCTCAGTGCTTAAGGTTTGATGAAAGCGCAATTATACGGTACGAGCGCTCGCCTTCGGAATCAGAAACGCTTTCATCTGACGCTGCTACGGCTAGGCAAACCCTGTCTTTCTGTCGAAGTTGCGTCCGCCCGCTCGACCTCCACCAGAGTGGAATAGAACGTAGCACCACCACCCATGTCCGCGAGCCGCGCCGGTGTCAGCACGTTGATATTGAACCCGTTCTGCGACAACTTCGCCCATCCCAGACGCGCGCCCACCACGCCTGCCTGCACCGCGCCATCAACGCGAGCGCGCAGGAACACCTCTCCCCGGTCATTGAAGACGCGCACCCGATCTCCGTTTACGATGCCGCGGGGCACTGCGTCCTCACAAGAGACTTCCAGTTCGTCCTGATGCGGTTCCATTTGCTGATGCCCGGGAAGATTGACGAAAGTCGAGTTGAGGAAGTTGTCGGCCTTGCGCGCCAGCAGCTCAAGTGGATAGCGCCGGCTGGCTGCCGTATGGCGCGATTCCTCCGGCGCAACAAACGAGGCTACGGGATCGAGTCCCTTCTCGATCAGATCCTCGGCATACAGCCGCGCCTTACCGCTCGGGGTGAGAAATCCATTCGCAAACGGCAGCCACGGTCCGCCTTTTCCCTCTCCGTTCAGATTCAACCGCATATGCGGATCGCTCTCCAGCCGCTCGCGCGTGATGCCGCTGAGCTGCGGAACATCCGACGACAAGGCAAGGTCGATCATCTGATCCACGGATTCGCGGAAGCACTCGTCCTCGAAGCCCATGCGCAGCGCCAGTTCGCGAAAGAACTCGACGTTGGATTTGCACTCGCCCGGCGGCTCGATCGCCTGATGCGACACCTGCAGGTAGTAGTGCCCGTAGGAAGACAAGAGGTCCTTGTGTTCGAAGAAGGTGGTGGCGGGAAGCACTACGTCTGCAAAATCGGTGGTATCGGTGAAGAACTGCTCATGCACGACGGTGAACAAATCTTCGCGCTGCAATCCTCGCCTGATCAGGTTCTGCTCGGGACAGACCGCCGCCGGGTTCGAGTTGTAGACCATCAGCGCTTTGATGGGAGGACCGTTCAGCTCCGTGAGCGCCTTGCCCAGTTGCACCATATTCACGGTGCGGGCTGCTCGTCCCAGCGGACTCTTCCACATCAGATCGGCGCACTCCAACGCCGCCTTGTTCAGCTGAAATCCTCCGCTGAGGGAAAGCTGCAAACCGCCGCCAACTTCCTTCCATGATCCTGTAATCACCGGCAACATGCACACCGCGCGAACCGCAGAGCCGCCATTCTGCACGCGCTGAATCCCGTAATTCAGCCGGATCACTGCCGGTCGGGTTGTCGCGTATTCCCGGGCCAAACGCTCGATGTCGTCCTGGGCTACGCCGGTCCACTGCGCCACGCGTTCCGGCGTGTAACCGGGCAGGCGCTTTTCGAGTTCGGAGAATCCTTCCGCGTAGCGCGAGATGTACTCTGCGTCGTGCCAACCCTCGCGCACGATCACATGCATCAGGCCAAGCGCCAGCGCGACATCGGTTCCGGGATTGATGGGGATATGCCAATCCGCGAGACCAGCCGTGCGCGTGCGATACGGGTCGATGACCACCAACTTCGCGCCGTTGCGCCGCGCCTCCTCGATGAACGGCCACAAATGTATGTTGTTGCCGTGAATATTGGCGGCCCAGGCGATGATGTATTTGGAATCCCGGAACTGCTCCGGCTCGGTGCCGATCTTGCGGCCGTAGACCGAGATGATGGCGTCTTCTCCCGCCTGCGAGCAAATGCTGCGATGCAGTTGCGAGGCGCCTAGTCGATGGAAAAAGCGCCTGTCCATCGATCCGCCGTTCAGTACCCCGACATTGCCGCCGTAGGAATATGGCAGGACCGCCTCGGGCCCGAACTCCGCGCAGATACGCTTCAGCCGGGCGGCGATGTTGTCGAAGGCCTCGTCCCATCCGATGCGCTGAAAAACGCCGTCGCCATGAGTTCCCTTCGGCGCGACACGCCGCATGGGATAGAGCACGCGATCGGGTGAATAGACGCGGTCGAGGTACTTGGCAACCTTGCCGCAGAGAAAGCCACGCGTGATGGGATGTTCCGGATCGCCCTGAATTTTCGTTACAAGGCCATCTTCCACCGTGATGAGCACGGCGCAGCCGTCAGGACAATCATGCGAGCACGCCGCGTGCACCATTCGCTTCATGGGACCCAACGCATTGATTATCCCACGAAACAAAAGCCCTAAATCAGCATCAAAAAAAGACCCGAGGCGCTCCCTTCCCCGGGTCTTGCATGGCGCCTAGGGCAACTACTTCATCGCGACAACTACGATCTCCGGACCCTGTGAATACCTGTCCTGCGCGAGCTCGTTTTCGTGCTGCGACTTCTTGAACTGGATGCCGGGATTGCCGCTGCCATCCCAAATCTCGGCCAGGAAGTAATGCCTGCCGTACTTGTTGAAGACGAGCTTCGCACCTTGCTGGCGGTTCGACTCGACGTTCTGCGACTTCATAACGATCTGCGAAACTCCAGTCTCCATGTTGCGGAAGCTCTCCACCTGGTTGTTGATCGGCTTCACCTCGTACAGGCCGGCGGTCATCGTCTTCTGCCCGAGGCTGAAGTTAAAGGGGACACTGGCAATCAGGCGCGATTGTGCGTACATCGCCGGAACGGTGAGCACCATTGCGATCGCCAGGACACTCAGGGCACCAAACACTTTGTTCTGCATAACTCCTCCTTCTGACGTGTGGTACAGCCGTGCGCTCGACGTGGCGTCACGGCCGTTGCGCAGCCTTTCTTGGCAGGCGCTGAATGCGGATTACAATCGCAAGCGCGATGCCAATGCCCGATTAATCCTCCGCCGCAATAACGTGCTGGATTTACAGCGATGTAGGATCACCGACCAACACCAGGCGCATTGCTGCGACTCGTCGAATCACGCAGCGACTATCCGGCGGTGTGGTTTGGACTATCCTTCCGGTCACAGCGAAAGAGAAATTTCGTCGTTCGAACCGTGGATGCGGCATGCGCGCCCTATCGTTGTAAACATTCGATGTGACGAAGTGCGTATATTGTGGGACTAATCGCACGTGGCAAGGTTGACCTCTGCAATTCCTGCTTGCATTTGCCTCCCGGAAATCGAGTATCATTTCAAGACCGCTGGCCGACTCGTCCTAGCTCCAGGGAGAAGGCACTATGGTTCGCCAACTGATTTGCACGCTGGTTGTACTTGCCGTATTCGCCTCGACATCTGCCGCAAGGATGTGTTCCCTTTCGACATCGGAGCGCGAGCGCGTAGTTGACTACGCCCGCAGTCTCGAGCAGCATCCCCTCGCCAAGGACAACCTGGCGAAGAGAATGTGGCTGACGGAGTGGATTGTGAAAGCTCCGGATGTGAAGGTTGATGTCTGCTGCAAAGAGCTGCAATCGCTGGATGAGGTGAACAATACCTATTCGCAACAACTGCGCATGCAGGCTCTTTACTCGCAGGCGGCGTTTCAACTGGAGCACCCCGAGATAAGAAACACGGCGGCGATTCAAGCGGCAGGACTGGCCGGCACCTTGCGGGCTTATCGCGCTATTCTGCGCTTCGATCCTTCCGCCAAGTACCCTTTGCTGGACAATCTGCTCTCGGTGGAGAAGCAAGGCAAGCTGCAGCAGTACGTTCAGCGGCGGGCAAAATGTATTGAGGAATAACTGTCTACCCGGGCCGGGTTTTCTACTCCGGCTGCTTTACGGCGCTCCGCGCGGCGGGTGTCCGTTTAGGGCTGAGTGCCGGCCTGAAGGCATAAAAGTACCATTTCAAATAGTGCGGCAGCCAGTGAAGAACGCGAAAGCGCGAGCTGCCTGCGGTGCGATCGCGCCAGGTGCTGGGGATCTCCGCGATGCGATAGCCGTTAAGAAACGCCTTCACCGTCAGCTCAAGCCCCAATTCAAAGCCGGCGACGCTCTCCACCCTGAGCTCTCGAACCATCGCCGCGTTGTACAGCTTAAAGCTGTTGGTAGCGTCGTGAGTCGGTATGCCGCGGAGGTAGCGCAGAGTGAGGCCGCTCACGCGTGACATCATCTGTTTGAAGAATGGGCCGCCGATTAGCCGCCCGCCTTTCATATAGCGGCTGCCGCAAACCACATCGAAGCCCTCCATGTACAGCTCGTACATGTCATCGACTTGCGTCAAGTCGTCCGACAGGTCGGCCATCGTCACCAGCACCGGCCCAGAGTCAACTGCTTCCAGCCCGGTCTTGATCGCGCTCGTCACGCCGCGTCCATAAGCATTCTTTCGCAGCGTCAGACGCGTGTCGCCCGCAGCGATGATTTCCCGCGTCACCGGCAACGTGTTGTCCTCGTCGAAGTCGTAAACGACCATCGCCGTGAACGGCGTTTTTATGCTGGACATGATCTCGCGCCAGAGCGCAGGAAAATTGGCGCCTTCGTTGTAAACCGGGATCACGATGGTGAGCGGAGGGTTTGACTGCATGGTCTGATCAATGTCCGTGGAAGTCGGTGCTCCGGCATCCGGTGAATCGATTTGTATCAGGGCACGGCTTCAGCCGTGCCGTCCGATCTGCCAGAAGCTGGCTTTGGCCCTGTCGCGCAATTGCAGGGGCTAGCCCGTTCAATTATCAAGCCCTCTTCGGCACGACTGAAGTCGTGCCCTGTTACGAACCCTACCTAATACGAACCTTGCCGGATCATTATGCGGACCACCTTGCCGAGGCTAACTGCTAATTGCTAATCGCTAATTGCTTTCCTCACATCTGACCGACCGAAATCTGTTCCTCGATCCACGGAACAATCTCGTCCAGGATTTTGTCCAGCGTGGTCAGCGCTTCGAACCCAAGCACCTCGCGCGCCTTGGTCACATCCGGCGAGCGCTCCTGCACGTCGTATTCGAAGGGCGGATCGGAAACATAGCGGAACGGCTTCTTGTCGCCATGGATCTTCTTCCAGATCAGCTCTGCCAGCTCGAGAACAGTGGTGCGAGCCGGCGTCGAAAGATTGAAATCGTTGTTCCTGGCCGCGGGATGCTCGATACAGGTGCGAATGCCTTTGGCCAGATCGCCGCCGTAGGTGTAATGCCGAACCTGATTGCCCTTACCGAGAATGTGCAGTGGATCCTGGCGTTTCAAAACTTTCTGCACCAGGTCCGGAACCACATGCGACATGGCGAGTTTCACGTTGCCGCTCATAATGTCGCGGTCGGCCAGCGCTCGCTTTTCACCAATGCCGACACAGTTGAACGGCCGAGCGATGGTGTACGGCAGTTGATACTGCTCCCACGCGCCTTGCGCGAAATACTCGGTCGCCAGCTTCTGAAAGCCATAGGTTGAGCTGGGCGGCGGACAACGACGCTGCGCGCCTTCGGGCGTAGGAAACTCTTTCGTGTTCTCAAAAACCATGCTCGAGGAGATGACGGTGATCTTCTGCAACCGGCCATGCTGGTGAGCGCGAAGCGCAGCATCGAAGGCCGCGGCCGTAATGCGCTCGTTTTCCGCGATCAGGTCGTAGGCAAATTCGTGGAAGTAGCTGATGCCGCCGATCATGGCCGCAGCGGCAACAAAGTGGTCGCAGTCTTCCAGCAGCTCGTTGAGCAGCTCCTTGTCCTTGGCGTTGCCCTCGACCAAGCGGTAGTTGGGATGCGAATCGTAGCTCTTCTCCACGCGCCCATACTTGCTGTAATTGTCCAGGCCGATGACGGTGTAGCCCGCGTCCAGCAATTCCTGGACGAGATAGCCATTGATGAATCCGGCCGAGCCGGTAACGAGTATTTTCATGAGATTGTTATGAGTCCTGTAGGTTCAATATGTGTCATTCGGATTATGCAGATGTATGGCTTGTATTGGTTTGTATCAGGGCACGACTTCAGTCGTGCCGCAAGCAGCGGCAGAGGATCGGGCTTTACCCCCTGCACTCTTCAGCTTTGCCAGATAACTGAAGCAATGAGGAAATGCCTCGGGCGAATCCGCCAGCCCCGCCTTCACCGGGTTCTGCGCAATGTAGTCCCGATGTTGTAAAAAGCTTTGGCAGGTGTCGACCCGCACTTCCGAAAATCCCCGCGGCCATACCTCCCCGGAATACCCTAACTCGGTTTTCAAGCGATACGAAAATCCGCCTTTAACAAACTGCATAGCCTTTTCAATGGTCATGCCGTCAGCGACGGTGATCACAAGCACGTGGTCCGGCATAACTACGAAATCATATACTGGGAATTTCTTGGCCGCGGCATACGACCGCAACACATCAATGAACAATGCCGCGTTGCGATCGGACTGCAACAGCGGCCGTCCCATGCTCGTTTTTGTCGTAACAAAGAACGTACGCGAAGGGCTCTGTGTCTGAGCTGAATTCGTATTCCGCGAAGGTTTAGACATAAACAGGGGCTAAAGCCCGGTCTCAATTGGTACGTCTTTCGGCACGACTAAAGTCGTGCCCTGATACAAATCCGCCTCGCGGTCTCTTAAATATCCCCGTGACTAAGAAGACGTAGCAGCGATGACGGGCGCGGATTGTCTGCTAACGCTTGCATCATCATTTTCCTTTAGGCGCGGCAACCAATTTGAAGATTACAAACTTCTCCTTGTTGGGACCATAAAATCTCTTCCATTGCAGCAGCCCGCCGTGCTTGTCGCCCTTGGGAGTGATGAGCGTCCATCTCCCCCTGTTCATATCCTTCATGCCCGGTTTCTTCGCCACTGGCCAGCCCTCCCGAAATCAACACACTTCGTGAAACACTATGCCGTTGCCGATGCGAACTGGCTTACCGGGAAAAAGTTCCACGGATCGATAACAATCTTCTCGGCCGGAATCTCCAGCTCGCGATAAACCGCGTGCGGCGCACCGACAATCACGATGTCCGCCTTGCGCATCGCCGTCTCCAGTGGGACAAGAGTGCTGTCGGGAACATAGGGATCGGTACAAAGAACCTCGAGCGCTTCCACCTCAAGCAGCTTCTTCAGCTTGTAGGAAAGGCTGTCGCGTTTGTCGTCGGACTCCGCCTTGAATCCCATCCCCAGGATTGCCACCCGCTTGTTGGCCAGATCATACGGGCGAAGCTGTTCCACCAGGAACATGGGCAAGCCTTCGTTGATCAGCATGGCAGCGTGGCCGAGAAAGAAGTTATTCTGGGAGAACGCGGCCAGTTGCAGCGTGTCTTTCAGCAGGCACGGGCCGGCGGCGAATCCAGCTTTGGCGAAGCTGCGCATGCGCGGATAATCGCGCGTCACCGCGTCGTGAATGCGGTAGAAGTCGAGCCCGCGGCTCTGCGCCAGCATGTAGAACTGGTTCGAGATGGCGAAATTGGCGTAGCGCCAGGCATTGGTAAAGAGCTTGGCCAGCTCGGCCTCGGGCGGAGTCAGTTCGATCAACGAGGGCGCGATCAATCCGAAGAGCCGGCTGGCGACCGCCGTGGCTTCGGGTTCGAATCCGGAGACAATCTGCGGCAGCTTGATCAGCTCTTCGACGGCGTTGCCTTCGGCAATCCGCTCCGGGCAAAAGGCCAGCAGGACCTTGCGATTCAGTTTCCGCAGCCGCTCGTACACCAGTTTGGTAACCCCGGGATAGACCGTGCTGCGCAGCACCAGCAGCGCGCCGTCCTGCATGTGATCAAGCAGCGCATCGATGCTGCGATAAACGTCGCCCACCGTGGGATTGAGATGCCGGTCAACCGGGGTGCCCACAACCGTGATAACGGCCTCTGCCGACCTGATGCAGGTAGGATCGAGGGTGGCGCGCAGGGATTTGCCCGCGACCTGGCGCAGCAGTTCGTCGGCGCCACGCTCCATGAAGGGCATAGTGCCCGAGTTCACCAGCTCCACCTTGGCCGAGTCGATGTCCAGCAGGTCAACCTGCAGCCCGGCCTTGCTGGCAAGAACGATGCCCAGCGGCAAACCGACATGTCCGCAGCCGCCTACGATGGCTATCCTTTGCAAGGTTTTCATTTGCCTACCATTCTACCTGCGGTTTCGATTTCTGCGATGGATTTGTAACCTGGAAGCTCGGTTATGCCGGTCCGAGCCAAAATGGGAGCTATAGATTAGTTGACGCACGGTTCGCATGGTTGTCTGCATGGTTGTCTTGCGACCCGCATGGGCAATTGCATATAGTGAGGTGAACGTGCGCAATCTAGCCAGCGACTCCGAATGATTTCGGGGCGTTTTGCGTCCGAGCGCCCTTAGGACAGCCGTATCGTGACCATTACCGAAGCACTCAGGATCACGCAAAGTGTGCCCCGCGATGCCCGGCCGTTTGCCGTCACACTAGCTTGCGGGTTCACCCCTCTGCACCTGCAGACCTTCCTCGCCGCCCACCTTCAGCAACGCCTGCCCGACCGCAAGGTCACGATTGCATCCGGACTATACGGGAACCTGGTTGGGACGTTGGAAAACCTGGCGAACGCGAATCCTGCCGATGGCCTGGTCATCGCGCTGGAGTGGTCCGACCTTGACGCCCGCCTGGACTATCGCAGTGCCGGTAGCTGGGGGATCTCCGCGCAGTCCGATATCGTCTCCAGCGCGCGTGAAGTCCTGAACCGCATGGCAGCGGCGCTGCAACGAATTCCCTCCGGCTTGCGCATCGCGCTCTCGCTGCCCACTGTTCCTCTGCCGCCGCTGTTTCATACCGCGGGATGGCAGGCGTCGGCATATGAACTCGCGCTGTATGCCGATCTCGCGCGCTTCGCAGCGGATGTGGCCCAGCAAGGACGAGTGGTCATCATCTCTGTTCAGCAACTAGCCGAGCAATCGCCCGCCGCCAATCGTCTGGACCTCAAGAGCGACCTTTATAACGGCCTGCCATACACGGTGGAGCATGCGGAACGGCTGGCATCACAGCTCGCCCTGGCGCTGCTGCCGCCGCCGCCTAAGAAGGGCATCATCTCCGATCTGGACGATACCTTATGGAACGGCATCGCCGGTGAAGTCGGGCCGGAAGCCGTGGCTTGGGACTTGGCCAGGCATGCACAGCTCCACGGCTTATATCAGAAGCTGCTCGGCTCACTTGCCGAGGCTGGCACCCTGATCGGCGTCGCCAGCAAGAACGATCCCGGAGTGGTCGCCAAAGTCTTCGAGCGAGCGGATATGCTGCTGCGCCCGGCGCAGGTCTTTCCCATTGAGGTGCATTGGAACGCAAAATCGGGCAGCGTGAGCCGCATACTCGAGACCTGGAACATCGCCGCGGACAGCGTGATCTTTGTCGACGACAGCCCCATGGAGCTTGCTGAAGTGGCGGCGGTGCATCCCGGCATCGAGTGCGTGTTGTTTCCCAAGAGCGACTACCAAGCCTGTTTTGCAATGCTGCGCCATCTGCGTGATCGCTGTGGCAAAGAGCGCGTCTCCGCTGACGATGCACTCCGCCTGGACAGCATCCGTCAGGGCACCGCTTTTCGGGAGCAGGCCTCGAGCGGTACGGCGCCGGAGAGCTTTCTGGAAAACATTGGCGCGGTTGTCACCGTTGACTTCGCCGCTGTTGACGAGCCACGGGTGCTGGAGCTGGTTAACAAGACGAATCAGTTCAACTTGAACGGCAGGCGCTACACCGAAGCGGATTGGCGCAAGCTGCTCGCCCAGCCCGAAGCCATCGTGGCGGCCGTCAGCTATGAGGATAAGTTCGGCCCGCTGGGAACAATCGCGGCAGCGGCTGGACGGCTTGACGGCAATATAGTGGTCATCGAGACATGGGTAATGAGCTGTCGCGCATTCGCCCGCCGCCTCGAGCACCAAACGTTAAAGATGCTGTTCGAATGCACGAACGCCGGGGAGATTGAGTTCCGTTTCACGCCAACCCCGAAAAACGGGCCCTTGCGCGAGTTTTTCACCGGCTTATTGGGCGAGGAACCAACGGCGGAGTTCAGGCTGACCCGTTCGCAGTTCGAGGCGCAATGTCCGCCGCTTTATCATGAGACGCGTGAATTGAGGAGAGCAGAAGCGCATGGATGAGACCAGGCAAATGACCCCCGCAGAGGCAAAATCGGCCTCTGCCGGGGACCCCAGGCAACGGCTGACGAATTGTTTCCAGGTAGTTTTTCCCGATCTGCCGCAGCAGGAGATCGCGGCGGCGTCCACTGCTTCTGTCGCTGCGTGGGATTCCGTAGCCGCAATCACGCTGATGAACGTCATCGAGGATGAGTTCGGTTTCCAGATGGACTTGGACGATCTGGCCGATCTCGATTCCTTCGAGAAGCTATACCTCTACCTGCAAAAACGCCCTCAGGTGGCCTGATGGCGCTGCCGCTTCGCCTCCATCACCTTGGTTTTGTAGTGACCAGCATTGAGAGTGCGATGCCGGGTTTTGTGCGCTCGCTGGCGGCGGAGTGGGACGGGCGGGTGTTCGCGGATCCACTGCAGAAAGTGAAGGTCGCGTTTCTGTCCACTCGGGCAGACGACCCTCAGATCGAGCTGGTCGAACCGGCGGGCGAGGATTCGCCGGTACGGCGCTTTCTGAACCAGGGTGGCGGCTTGCATCATGTCTGTTACGAGGTGGCCGATCTGGAGCGAGCATTAGCGGAATTCCGCGCACGCGGAGCTGTCATCGCCAAACGGCCGAAACCCGCGGTCGCTTTTGGTGGAAGGCAGATCGCCTGGGTGCTGACTCCGGAGAAGCTGTTGGTTGAGCTGTTGCAAGCTGCTGATCGAGGTGAAATTCCCGCGTGATTGACGTCGAGAAATACCGGCAGAGCGCATCGGAGAAGGCCCGCATTGCCGACCTTTTTCGCATCCTGCCGCGTGGCCGCAGGTCTGTGCTGGAGATCGGCGCCCGCGACGGCTACCTCTCACGTCCGCTCGCCGAGCACTTCCAGGAAGTGACCGCGCTTGACCTGGAGAAACCGGCCTTCGAATTTCCGCGAGTCACGACCGTCGCCGGCAATGCGACCAATCTGCAGTTTCCCGATGCAAGCTTTGACTGCGTCCTGTGCGCCGAAGTGCTGGAGCACATCCCGGCGCTGCAGCAGGCCTGTCGCGAACTGGCCCGCGTCACGCGGCACGAGCTGATTATCGGCGTTCCCTATCGCCAGGACACCCGCTCCGGACGCACCACTTGCCGCAGTTGCGGAAGAACGAATCCCCCATGGGCCCATGTGAACATCTTCGATGAATATCGCCTGATGGAACTGTTTGCCGGAATGTCGGTGCAGAGGAAGTCGTTTGTAGGCTCGACCAGGGAAGAAACGACCGCGCTTTCCGCGATGCTGATGGATATGGCCGGCAATCCCTGGGGCACGTACATCCAGGACGAGCCCTGCATCTACTGCGGCGCGGTCTTAGTGCCGCCGGATCGGCGATCGCTCTTTTCAAAAATTTGCTCTGGAATTGCCGTGCGGCTGGACCGAATTCACATGGCCATGGTTGCGCCGCACGCCAACTGGATCCACATGGTTTTTTCGAAGGACGCAACCGCCGGCTCTACGGTTAAAGAGCATGAAGCTTCTGCAGCCGGGACGTTAGAGGCGTCGCAGAGATGAATCTCCGGCCGCTGAAGCGTTTCGTGCGGCAGTGCCAGAGCGGAGCTTATCTGCGCCCAGCCAACTTGCGCGTCGCTCTCGCACAGGTTTACGACGTCGAGAAGAATCTCCGGCTCTACTCCGATCGCGACCACCTTGTTGCCGCAGCCGGGTGGCTCAAACGGGCGCAGGATGCAACGCCCGACGGCGGATTTGTAGGGCGGTACTACCTGAAATCTGGCTGGTCGTCATCGTATCCGGAAACGACGGGCTACATCATTCCGACTCTGCTGAAGCTCGCTGATGAGCTCCATGAAGAGGCCTATCTGCGGCGGGCGCAGCGCGCCATCGACTTCCTGCTCTCCGTGCAGTTGCCCAATGGAGCTTTTCCCGGCGCGGAGATTGAGGAAAACTCAACCGAGCCCTCGCCCTTCAACACCGCGCAAATTATGCACGGCTTGCAGAGCTGGGCAGAGCGAACCGGGGACGAACGCTGCCGTACGGCGCTCTACCGCGCTGGTGACTGGCTGTGCCAGGTGCAGGATGCCTCGGGCGCATGGCGCAAGTTCTTCTATCAGGACCTCGCGACCACGTACAGCGCGCATCTGACCTGCTGGCTGGCGGAGGGTGGAGCGTTTCTCAGTGACGAGCGGATGTTGCAGGCTGCGTCGCGGCATCTCGCATGGGTTTTGCACCATTATGACGCCGAACACGCCTGGTTTGACCTGTGCGGTTTCGAGCAAGAGCAGCATGAAGCTCGCTACGCGGTCACGCACACGATTGCTTATACGATCTGGGGCGTGCTGCGAACTTCCGAAGTGGTGGGATCGGCCGAAGCTAAAGCCGCGGCCGAGAACGCAGCCTATGCTGCGCTTCGGCGTTTGGAATTATCGCGGCGTCTGCCCGGCGTGCTGGATTACCGCTGGCGCCCGCTGTCGTCTTACGCGTGCCTCACCGGCAACGCGCAGTTCGCGCTGATCTGGCTGCACATGTACGAAGAGCATGGCGACCCGCGCTTACTCAATGCAGCAATCAAGGCCGTTGACCAGGTGAAAGCCGCGCAGGTCATGCAAAGCGATGATCGCAACCTCGTCGGCGCGATTGCCGGTTCGCAGCCGGTCTGGGGCGCGTACATCCCGCACGCCTTTCCCAACTGGGCAGCCAAGTATTTCATCGATGCGCTGCTGGCGAAACAGAACGCGCTGGAGAAAGATAAGCAGATTCCGTTTCGCTCCAAACCAATTGCTACCGGCGAGCCAGTACCGCACACGCTGCCGGCGATGGTTAGTTCCAACGGTCATGCGAGGCCACGTGTGGCGCTTCTGACCAGTCAGCTTGCGGCCAAGGTCATGGATTTCTGCCAAGCTTGGTCGTCGTGGGGCTTTCGTCCCGACTTCGTGCTGATTGAGCGGCGCACTATCCCGCCGTTCTTGAGCCGCGTGCGGACCCGCGTCTCCCAAGGCCGTATTGGCAAATTGCCGAATCTCGGCCGACGCCCCGGGACTCCGCAGCCGATCGAAAACGACGGACCGCATCGCGCGCTTTCGGTTCTGGAGTTCTGCCAGCAGGCTGGCATTCCGGCCGCAGAAGTGGATTCCATCAACTCCGCGGATTCCATCGCAATTCTGCGCGAGAACAAAATCGATCTGCCTATCTACGCCGGTGCGGGGATCCTGAGGAAGCCGCTGATTGAAGCCGCGCCGCTGGGCGTGCTGAACGCACACATGGGCCTGCTGCCCGCGTATCGCGGCATGAACGTCAGCGAGTGGGCAGCATGGAACGGCGATGCGGTGGGCTGCTCGGTTCACCTTATCGACAGCGGAATCGATACCGGTGACATACTGCTGGTCCGTGAGGTGGATATTTCAGTGGCCGGCAATGTCATCGAGCTGCGAAAGCTGGTGGATGAGGCGCAGATCGAGCTTCTCGGCGAGGTAGTGCGGTATGTCCTTGCGACCGGCAAGCTGCCAAAGCGGCGGCCTCAGTCGCAATCTGAGGGGCTACAGTACTTTACGATGCACCCCGCTCTGCTGGAAAAGCTGAATCATCGTCTGGCAGCGAACCAGGGCCCCGTGCAAAGCCCTAGAGTGCACGATTCGGCTATGAGCTGATAGTTTGGGCGTGCTACGCTAAAACGCGGCCAAAGCTGTTGCCGGCTGGTCTGGGAAGTGGCAATCACAGCGATTTGGGGACCTGAAGCATGCAGACTGCACAGAAAATTGCGAGCACGTTTGAAGTTCTAAAAGAAAAGATCGAAACCAAGACCGCGAAGGTAGGCATCGTCGGGCTGGGCTATGTCGGCCTGCCATTGGCGATGGAGTTCGCGAAGGCCGGTTACACGGTAACTGGTATCGATGTCCAGGAGTCCAAAGTCACCGGACTCAATCGCGGCGAGTCGCACGTGCAGGACGTCGACGCAGCCGACGTTGCCAGGTTTGTAAACGAGAAGCGCTTCAACGCCACCAGCGACTTTTCCGTGGTCCGTGATCTCGACACGATCAACATTTGCGTGCCCACGCCGCTGCGCAAAACCAAAGACCCGGACATGAGCTTCATCGTCTCGGCCGTGGATGAGATTGCGAAGCATTTTCATCCCGGCTTGCTGGTGATCCTGGAGTCGACCACTTACCCGGGCACCACGGACGAACTGCTGCTGCCGACCTTCGAAAGGCTCGGTTTCAAGCCCGGTGAAGACTTCTTCCTTTGCTTCTCGCCTGAGCGCGTGGATCCGGGCAATCCCGTCTACCAGACTTATAACACTCCCAAAGTCATCGGCGGCATTACCCCGGCCTGCACCGAAATCGGCCGGCTGTTCTTCTCGCAGGCGCTCGAAACCGTGGTTACGGTGGCGAATACCCGCGTCGCCGAGATGGTGAAGCTGCTGGAGAACACCTTCCGCATGATCAACATCGGCCTGGCCAATGAGATGGCGCTGATGTGCGACGGAATGGGGATCAACGTCTGGGAAGTGATCGAAGCTGCGGCTACCAAGCCGTTCGGCTTCATGCCGTTCTTTCCCGGTCCCGGGCTCGGCGGACACTGCATTCCGATCGATCCGTTTTACCTCTCCTGGAAGACCAAGCAGTCCGGCATCGAGGCGCGCTTCATCGAGCTGGCCGGCTATATCAACGGCAACATGCCGCACTTCGTCGTCGATAAGGTCCAAACTGCGCTGAACAACCACACCAAGCCGGTGAAAGGTTCGCGGGTGCATATCGCCGGTGTCGCTTACAAACGGAACATCGATGACATGCGCGAATCGCCCGCACTGGATGTGATTCTTCTGCTGAAGAAACGTGGTGCGATTGTTTCCTACAGCGACCCCTATGTGCCGAAGCTGAGGCTGGACGGGTTGGTGCTGGAGTCGGAACCGCTGCTGGAATCGGCCGCCAAGGCTGACTGCGTGGTCATCGTCACCGATCACACGGATTTCGACTACAAAGGTTTGCTCTCGTCGGCCAAGCTGATCGTCGATACTCGGAACGCGATGAAGGGCTTCCAGTCGGAGAAGATCGTAAGGTTGTAGCGGGCCGGGATCGGGCTAGGGCGTGTTAACACTAAATCATAATTCCGTGCTATGCTGCGTTGCATGGAGATCACCGCGGAGCAGTACCAGCGTATTGCCCCCAGTCTTCCCCGTCAGCGCGGAAACGTACGGGTGACGAACCTACAGTTTCTCAACGCTCTGCTCTATGTCGCCGAGCACGGCTGCAAGTGGCGCGGATTGCCCAAACGCTTCGGTCCCTGGCACACCATCTACACCCGCATGAACCGCTGGTCCAAGAGTGGTGTGCTGGATGTGGTGTTTGAGCAATTGCAGCGCGAACAGTTCGTGCGCATCCGCATTGAATCCGTCAGCCTGGATTCCACCAGCGTGAAAGTGCATCCTGACGGAACCGGCGCGTTAAAAAAAACGGTCCCCAAGCCATTGGCAAATCCCGCGGCGGATGGACCACCAAGATTCATATGGTTGCCGCGAATGCTCGCACCGCCATAACCTTCGCTCTCTCTCCCGGCCAAGCTTCCGACGCGGTGGAAGGCCGCCAATTGCTGGCCGGCATTGGCCCCCTGCCAGCGCCCTTGCACCTGATCATGGATGCCGCCTATGACGACAACACCACGTTGCAGCTGGTGCTGGATTTCGGCTACATTCCGGTCGTGCCGCCGCGTCCTAATCGGCTCGAGCCCTGGCAACTGGACCGCGCGATGTACCGCAAACGCAACGAAGTGGAGCGACTGTTTCGTAGGCTGAAGGGTTTCCGCCGCATCTTCTCGCGCTTTGAAAAGCTCGATGTGATCTTCCTGGGCTTCATCCACTTCGCATTAATCGTTGAGGCGCTCCGATTCCTGTTTAGTGTTAACACGCCCTAGTGTGGTTTTGTATCTCGGTTTTGAAGGGGCACGGCTTTCAGCCGTCCCGTGCCGTAACGATTCCAGATGGGTCGCCTTTAGGCGCCGAGGGAACGCTTGTCCTCAGCGGCTGAAGCCGGCTTCCTTGCGCGCCTGTTGCGGCACGCCTGAAGGCGTGCCCTTTCAAAACAGGCTACGCCTACCCTGAAATCGAGCTAAACTGCGACCGTTACTGTGGTTTCGGTTCTTGTGACCGGACGGTAAAGCGTATCGCGCTCAAACGGAATGCGGCCGGCTTCGGTGATGAGGCGAATGAGGTCCTGGCGCGCGCTGTTGCTCGAGCACTCTTATTATCGTATCTTCAAGCCCATGGAAGTACACTTCAGCCCGGAAACGGAAAAGAAGCTCAAGGACCTCTCGGCGGAAACCGGACGTGACACCGACGACCTCGTCGAAGACGCAATGGCGGCCTACGTCGCTGAGTTGCTCCAAGCGCGAGAGATGCTCGATGGCCGCTACGACGACCTCAAGAGCGGACGGGTGAAGGCCATCGCTGGTGATGAGGTTGAAGCTCACTTTCGTGAAAAGAGCGCCGCCGCTCGTCGCTCGCCGCGTTCATGACCGGCTATGCCTTTCACCCGGAAGCCCTTGCCGACCTGGACGAGACTTGGGAATTCATGGCGGCGGATAATCTCGACGCGGCCGACCGAGTCGCTGCGGAGATATTAGCCGCGATTCGCGAGTTGATGTTATTTCCCAATCGCGGCCATAAACGTCCGGATCTCACCTCGCGGCCTATCCGCTTCATTCTCGTATACGAATACCTGATCGCCTATGCGCCCGACGAAAAGCCCCTGTGGGTTATCGCGGTTATGCACGGACGCCGTAGCCCACGCGTCATGGCAGGCATCCTCAGGACCAGAGAGTAGAACCGAGAAGTGCAGTGCGTTTCGAGCTCTACACCGCGACCGTTACAGTCGTTTCGGTCCGCGTCACCGGACGGTAAAGCGTATCGCGCTCAAACGGAATGCGGCCGGCTGCGGTGATGAGGCGAATCAGTTCCTGGCGGCGCAGTCCTTGCGGCGTGGTCGCGCCCGCGTCGTGATAGATCTTCTCTTCCACCACTGTCCCGTCAATATCGTCGGCGCCAAAGCGTAGCGTGATCTGCGCCATCTTCGGCGTCACCATCTGCCAATACGACTTGATGTGGGGAAAGTTGTCGAGCACGAGGCGTGACACCGCGATCTGCTTCAGGTCCAGCATCCCGGTGGTCTTCGGCAGATGCTGCAGCGGCGTGTTGTCGGGATGAAACGCCAACGGGATGAAAGTCTGAAAGCCGTGCGTGGCGTCCTGAAGTTCGCGTAATTTCATCAGATGATCGACGCGATCTTCGTTATTCTCGACGTGGCCGTAGAGCATGGTCGCGTTCGACTTCAGACCAATTTCGTGCGCAGTCCGCGCGATCTCCAGCCACTGGTCGCCGTCGATCTTGTGATCGCAAATAATGTGCCGGATGCGATCGGAAAAAATCTCCGCGCCGCCGCCGGGCATGGAATCCAGCCCCGCTTCTTTGAATTTCGCCAGCACCTGGCGCGGCGTCATCTTGCCGATCTTGGAGAAGAAGGCGATCTCCACCATGGTGAACGCCTTCAGATGCACCTGCGGAAAGCGCTCCTTTAGCCCGGCAATCAGATCGACGTAATACTGAAACGGCAGGTCGGCGTGCAGACCGCCGACAATGTGGAACTCCGTGATGGCTTCCGTGTAGCCGGATGCGGCGGTGTTCCAAACTTCTTCCAGAGCCATCGTATATGCGCCGGGCGTGTCTTTCTTGCGGCCAAAGGCGCAGAGGCGGCACGCAGCGACACATACGTTGGTGTAATTGATGTGCCGATTGACGTTGAAGTAAGCGAGGTCGCCGTACATGCGCTCGCGCACGTGGTTGGCCAGCCACCCTATCGCCAGAATGTCGCCTGAGAGATACAGCGTCAGCGCATCGTCGGCGGAGAGGCGTTGCTGCCCCATGACCTTGTCGTGGATCGCCCACAGCCGAGGATCGTCGGTCTGGAAGGGATGAAGCTTCTTGGCACCGAGGACGCGCGATGCGGTGGACATCCCTCCAATAATATCGCAGGGAAGCGCTGAAATCACATTTCCCGCCAATGGCTGGCCATGATTTTACCGCGCCGACGGCATTCTCGTTCATCGTCTCACGCACGTCTTTGGTAATAGAATCCGCCGGATGTGCGATTCCGATTCCGATTCCGATGTAGCGCATCCTCGGCGAACGCCCAGGTTCCCTTATAGTGACCACCAAGGCCAGATCGGTGAGGTCGAAGGAGATTTTGTTGTAATCCCATACCGCGGCGCAATGTCGGCATTGGCAAGCTCACTGTTCGCTGCCGCTGATTTTGGGAGCGTAAGAGTTGTCGTCTACAACCTGCCAAACCGTGTCGAGCACCGTCCCGTCTACCCACTTGATGACCGCGACAGGATTGTCGAGCAGGCGCGGATTGGCCGGCTTGCCGCCGCAAATCTTCTCGACTTCCGCTTTGATTTCTTCGATGGGCCGAATCGGCAGCCCCTTGCCTTTAACGGCCTCGATCAGGTCATGCCGCCTGGGGTTGATGGCGATGCCGCGCTCGGTGGCAACCACGTCGATCAGCTCGCCCGGGCCGGTGACGGTCGTGACCTCGTCCACGATCACCGGAATGCGATCGCGGAATGAGGGTACTGCGAGGATCGTGCACCCTGCGAACAGGCAGTTCTGCCAGCCGCCAATGCCATGCAGCAGCCGCCCGTCTGAGTGCGTGACCACATTCGCGTTGAAGTTCACGTCGACCTCGGTCGCGCCGAGCACGCAAGCGTCAATCATTGACGCAAAATTGCCTTTGCCGTGGAAGTTGTACGAAGTGAACGGACTGGTCGCCACATGCCGCGGATCGGCGGCAATCGAGCGCACCGCATCGAGGTCGAAGGTCTGGCCGTCAAGTATGTATCCGACAAGACCCTCGTTCAGCATATCCACCAGATACTTGGTCGAGCCGCCGCGCACGAAGCTCGCCTTAATGTTGGCCGCTTTCATCATGCGCGCGAGATAGTCGACGAACGCCAGCGCGATGCCGCCTGCGCCCGCCTGAAACGAGAAGCCGTCGCGCATGATGCCGCTGTCGCGCAGAAAGCGCGCCACCAGCTCCGAGATTCGCAGGCGGTCGGGACTGCGCGTGATCTGCGTGGTGCCACTGACAATTTTCTCCGGATCGCCGATCGAGTCGACTTCAACTACGTAATCGACATTATTGCCCTGGATCTGCCAGGGAATGCACGGGAACGGAACCAGGTTGTCGGTGACCACGATGACGCGATCGGCGTAGATGGAATCGGCGAGCGCGAAGCCCAGCGAACCGCAGGCGGAGCGGCCGTGCGAGCCATCGGCATTGCCGAAGCGATCTGCGGTGGGCGCAGCAATTACGGCGATGTCGATGTGAACTTCGCCATCCTGCACTGCTTGCCAACGTCCGCCATGTGAGCGCAACACGCCCAGACCGCGCATACGACCGTGTGAGCAGTAATCTCCAAGCGGGCCGTTCATGCTGCCTTCAATGTGATGTACCGCGCCGGATTTCATCAGCTCGATCACCGGCTCGTGACACGGGAACGACGCGCTGGGAAACCAGACCAGGTCTTTCGCGCCCATGTGCGCCGCGGTTTCCAGCGCCGTAAGCGCGACGCGATCCCCATTCCGCAGGTGATGATGGCTGCTGATGGTCATGCCGTCGCGCAAGCCGCAAAGGCGGAACGCAGTCTCCAGATCAGGTACGCGCTTGTCCCCGTCTGTGGGATAGTCGCTGTTGCTGCGGATCGGCGGACCGGCTTTGCCGCCATTTGGCCTGTAGCCGTTGACCCCCTGATACGGCACGCTTTCGTGACCGTTGACCAACATCGGCACGCGGCGGCCAATGGCGTTGATGGTCAGTCCCGCAGCGACGCCCGCGCTCATGACTGCCGTCCTCCTAAGAGCCCCATCTGCCTGGCGCGCGCGACCAGCTTGAGTGCCCGCTGCACCACCGGAGCATCGATCATCTTTGATCCGAGACTCACCACCCCCAAACCATGGGCCTGCGCGTCTTCGTATGCCGCCACGATTTGCTCTGCCTTCTCCACCTCTGACGCTGTAGGAGCAAATGCGTTATGAATGGTCTCGATCTGGAGCGGGTGAAGACAACCCATACCTTCAAATCCCATAGCGCGCGAAGCCTCACCCCAGCGTAGCAGGCCTTCGTTGTCGGCCACATCACCGTAAACCGAGTCGATGGCCTGCACGTGGGCGGCGCGAGCCGCATTGACCACCCGCATGCGGGCGTAGAGCGACTCCGTTCCACTTGCCGTCTTGGGCACGCCAAGATCGGCGGTGTAGTCCTCCAGACCGATGGTGAGAGCGGCAATGTGGTCCGAGGCTTTAACAATGG
Source organism: uncultured Acidobacteriaceae bacterium (assembly GCA_963821995.1). Lineage (GTDB taxonomy): Bacteria > Acidobacteriota > Terriglobia > Terriglobales > Acidobacteriaceae > Bog-257. The sequence continues at coordinate 197,347 of CAWGFZ010000006.1, forward strand.
CAAAAGCGTTCTCGATGCCGAGCGCCGACTCCAGAATCGGCATCAGCCAAATCGGACGATTGACTTGATTCCCGTGAGCGATCGCTTCCACGTGTACCACAATGTCGGATATCTGCTCCGGCGTCTCCACTTTCGGAATCACGATAAGATCGGGCGCTTGCGGGACGATCTCCTCTAGATCGGCGAATCCCGTCGGAAGAGGATTGATGCGGACCATCCGCTCGGCCTCGCCGAAGTCAACCGCCCGCAGAGCGTTGCGTACCAGCAGGCGCGCGGCGTCTTTTTCGACGAAGTGAACGGAATCTTCCAGGTCGAGGATCACCGCGTCGGGCGCGTGCAGTCCGGCGTTTATGAAGTATTTCGGCTCGTTGCCCGGGAGGTACAGGCGCGAGCGGCGCAGGCGATCTTTTGCAGAAGGAGCCGGCAGTGCGACCGCATCAGGCACGGCGGACTTGCCTTGGCCAAGTCCGGCACGGCGCACCGCCGCTTCGATGCGGGCAGCGATGACGAACGGCAGCGCGCCTTCATCCACAATCGCGATGTGCGCGTGCTCGACACCGAGCGCATACAGGACGTCGCGCACTTGCATGCGGGTCTTCTCGCCATAGTACAGCTCGACGCGCGAGCGCAGATCGATCTCGATCCCGCCGCCGGCGCGCGCTTCGAAAGTGACGTGCAGGTCGGAGCGAACGTCGTCGCCGCCGCGTCCGGCTTCGCCGGTTCGCAGGCCGGGTTGGGTTGCGATACTCAAGAAAAACCTCCGCGGCTAAAGGGGGTGTGTGAGAACCAACTTTCTTCCTCCGCGGTGGAGTGCGACATACGCAAATCGAACCCCGAAGCCGGGGCCCCCGTTCGCGCCTCTTTTGCGCGAACTGGGGTGGAGGGAGGGGCGGAATTGCAGTTAGCCCAGGACGGAGCGAAGCGGAGTCCTGGGTGAGGCGGAAAATATGTTCGAGTCCCTTTAGGGACGGCACAGTTCTCACACACGCTCTAAAGCCCCTTTGTTAAATACGGCGTGGACGCTGGCCTGAAGGCCAGCTCTACCCAAACAACGCATGACGCTGGGCTTTTCAGCAGCCTGCTAAGAGCCAGCCCTACCTACCAGCGACGTCTCCACACCGACTCCAAGTTTTTCCAGGATCGCATCAGTCATCTGTGTCGTTGACGCTGCGCCCATGGCCAGCGACTTCGTGCCGCCAGGTATTCGCAGCATGTCATAAGTGCGTACCTTGCCTTCGGCCACAACTGAGGCGATCGCTCCGCGAATCTTTTCCGCTTTGTCGCGCTCCCCAAGGTGGTCGAGCATCATCGCCGCCGAGAGGATCATGGCAATCGGGTTGACGATCGGAGGATCGAGTTCAGCGTACTTGGGGGCCGAGCCGTGCGTCGGCTCAAACACGGCGACCTGCTCGCCGATGTTGCCGGAGGCCGCGAACCCCAATCCACCTACCAGCCCCGCGAAGGCGTCGCTGATCACGTCGCCAAACAGATTGCTGGCGACGATGACGCCATAATCCTCCGGATTCTTCGTCAGCCACATGGTTTGCGCGTCGATATTGGTGGACCACAGCGGAATGTCGCGGTATCGCCTCTGCACTTCCCTCGCGGCGTCTTCCATCAGCCCGGAAGTCTCGCGCAGCACATTGGGCTTCTCGCAGATCGTTACCGACTTATAGCCGAACTTGCGTGCGTGCTGGAAGGCAGCTTGGCAGATGCGCTGCGCCGCTGGGCGGGTAATGACGCGCACCGAGACGGCGAGGTCCTCGCCCGCAACGTTCTCAAACGGCTTGAACCTGGGATGCGTGCGGAGGGCGTCCTGGACCTGCTGCGGAGGATTGCTCCATTCCACGCCGGAATATAAGCCCTCGGTGCCCTGGCGGAAAATCACGACATCAACTTTCGGCTCTTCAAATCCACCCTCCGGCCTTTTGCGGATGAAGTTCAGCGGATTGCCAGGAAACGATAGGCATGGCCGCAGGCTGATGTCGAGGCCGAACCGCTGCCGCATGGAAACGATCGGGCTGAAGTACTGATAGCCTTTGCCCTTCAGTGCGGGATTGAGCTCAGCCTCGGCTTCCTTCTTAGGCTTGGAGGTGATGGCGCCAAAGAGGCCGAGCTTGTGCTTCTGCAGCAGTTCGATAGTGCGCTCAGGCAGTGCATTGGCTTCTTTCTTCCAGCACTCCCAGCCGATATCGGCGTGAACGTAGTCGGCCTCGAAGCTGACGGCATCGAGCACCCGAATCGCCTCAGGCAGCACCTGGTTGCCGATGCCATCCCCCGGCATAGTTACAATCGTAGGCTTCGACATAGGAAGACCCTTCCCAAACTTGTGTCATCCCGACCAAGCCTCGCCTGTTCCGCAGAACAGGCGAGGCGCGGGGAGGGACCTGCTTTTCGCTGCTACTGGCTCGCTGCAGCCACGAACGTCGTCTGCAGTTTGCGTCTGACCAACTCCTCAATCCCTCCGGCAACCACCAGCGACTGCGGCACGCTGCCCAGCGCCGGGAAGGCAAATTCCTCGCCGGCATAGCCAATCGTACTCGCGGCAAAATCAACTTCGATGGGATCGCCGGGAATGATAGTCTTCTCCTTCGCCGCTATTGCATCAGCGAAATTTGCCCGCAGCTGCCGCACCAATTCCGGAGCCTCGATGCAAAGAAAACCGTTGTTGAACGCGTTGCGCAGATAGGTTTGCGAGAAGCTGCCTGCGATGACTAGCGGAATCCCCTTTGCCTTCAGCGCCGTCACCGCCTGCTCGCGGCTGGAGCCAGTGCCGAAGTTGAAGCCGCCGACCAGAAGATCCCCTGGGGTTGTCCGCGCCGTAAACTGCGGATCGTAGTTTTCCATTACGACCTGCGCCATCATCTCGGACGTCATGTCCTCACGGTAGGTGTAGTCTTTGCCGTAAATGCCGTCCGTGTTGAGGTTGTCCTGCGGCAGGAATATCAGCCGCCCGCGCAGCCTCGCCGGAAATCCGGTAAGGATCTCGACTTTTTCCGGCATAGCGGAAGTTGCGCCCGACTCTTCGTATCGATATGTCACAGTGTGGGACTTGGATTCTTCCGGGCTGCAGATATATCCGGCAACGGCCGAAGCGGCGACGACCTCGGGGCTGCCCAGGTAACACTGCGCGTCGCGCGATCCCATGCGGCCTTTGAAATTGCGGTTGGTGGCAGATATGCCAACTTCGCCCGCCTCAAGCAATCCCGCGCCAAGGCCGATGCACGGCCCGCACCCCGATGGCAGCGGATGGGCCCCCGCATCCAGAAACACCTGCCAGATGCCGCGTTGCTCAGCCTGTTGCTGGACCGCGCGACTGGCTGCCGCAAGATAGAATTGCACCCCATCGGCGACCCTCTTGCCGCGTAAGACCTGCGCTGCTGCCTCAAGGTCTTCAAGCCGCGAATTCACACAAGAGACGAGATAAGCCTTTTGGATTGCGATCTTCTTCTCTGCGATCTCGGCGACCGATTGCATCACTTGCACCGTGTCCGGCCCGGAGACATGCGGCGTTACTTCGGCAAGATCGAGTGTTATGCGAGCAGCGTACACCGCGTCTCGATCCGCAGCAGGAGGATGCGCGCGCCATTCCGTGAACCTGTTTTCAACCCGGTTCAGGCCCGCGGCTCGCAGCTCGCAGCTGTGGGTTTCGAGGTACGCCATCGTTACCTCATCCACGGGAAACCAGCCCACGAGCGCGCCCCATTCGGTGGTCATATTGGCGATCGTCAGGCGCGCATCCATGCTCAGGGAGGCGACGCCCGGGCCGGCGAACTCGACGGCTGCGTTCAGCACCTCCTCGCAGTTGTAGAGCCCGCACAAGGTGATGATCACATCCTTGCCGGTCGCTCCCGGTGAGAGCTTGCCCTCAAGCACAACCTGAATCGTGCGGGGAATCTGCCACCAGAACTCGCCGGTCGCCCAGATCGCCGCTGCGTCGGTGCGCACGACCGGTGTGCCGATCGCGCCCAGCGCGCCGTACATATTGGAGTGCGAATCGGAAGCAACCACGAACGTTCCCGGCAGCACGTAGCCCTGTTCCACCATGATCTGGTGACCGATGCCCGCCCCAGGCGGATAGAAGTCGATGCCCTGCTCGCGCGCAAAGGCCTCCATGCTGCGATACTTCGCCAGGTTCGACTCCTCCATGTTTTGAATATCGTGATCGGCGGTGAAGACCGGCTGGGCGGGATCGTATACGCGCGTCGCGCCGATCGCTTTGAACTTTTTCATCACCGCCGACGTGTTGTCGTGCGTCATCACGTGGAATGGACGAATGGAGACGAAGTCGCCAGCTCGCAGTGGGCGGCTCGGGCCCTCGGTCATGTGGGATTGCGCGATCTTTTCAACCGCGGTCTGTGGCATAAACCCTACTTATTAAAGCGTGCGTGCCAAAACGCGGAAAGCAGGTCCCTCGACTCCGCTCCTCCACCCCGCCAAGCGCAAAACCGGCGCTCGTCGAGGACCCCGGTCGCTCCGCTGGGGATGACCAAGATTGAGATACCGTCCATACGCAGCGCTAAAGCGCCGCACTACCCGAACTCATGTCCGCTTGAAAGAGCCGCATCAACTCGCGCACGCTCGGCTGCTCTTCCAGCTTCCAGATTCCGTCGATGGCGCGGCGGCAGGCCTCGTGCGACATCACTGGCGCGGACAGCGCTTCAAACTTCTCTTCCAGTTCGCTATCGCTCAGCGGATTACGCGGATCGCCCTTAGGATAATCGAGTTGCTCGGTGAATTCGCGTCCGTCAATGGTGTGAATGCGGACGATGACGCGCTGCAGCGCCGGAAAAAGTTTCTCGATCCCCGCATCGGCAGCGACCACGATCTTCTTGAGCTGCGCACGAATCTCCCGGTCCATAATCTTCGCGGGTGTGAACTGTAACGGAGTGACCTGCCGCTCCGCGATAGCAGCGGCGATGACATAGGGCAGCGAGTGATCGGCGGTCTCCTTGCTATGCGGATCGTACTTGCTGGGATCGCTTAGGATGTCGGCGCCGCGCGCCGTTGTGCGGATGTGCACCTTGGCTATCTCGTGTGGCCTGAGGTCGTGATCTTTCACGATCGCCAAAACCGCCGATATCGGCGTGTGGGTCAGCGCTTCCGTGGGGAAGGCCTTCATCCCACATTGTGTGATACGCCAGGTTTCGCCCAAACCCTCGGTCAGCACCTCGAGTTTCCACTCGGGGCCGAGGCAGTGCACGAGACCTTCCTTGCCATCGAGGACGTGCCCGGGACCGGTGTAGCCCTTTTCCGCCAGCATCGCGGCCAGCATCCCACTCTGTGTGGCCAGCGGATCGACGGTGTTCTTCATCATGGTGAGTTTGCCGGCGGTGACCGCGCCCAGCGTAGCGCGCGCGCTGGCGCCGATGCCGATGGCGTGCTGGATCTGCGCTGCGGTAAGGCGGAGCATGCGGCCGGCGACAATCGGCGAGACGAACGCCGTCAATGTGGCGTGGTGCCAGCCGCGCTCGCGGATGCCGGGAAAGGCCGCTTCGCACAGCCGCATCTCGAACTCATGGCCGAGCACGAGTCCGACGATCAGTTCCCGGCCATCGCTGCCGGCACGCTCGCAGGCAGCGATCGCGGCAGGAAAGATGTCCGAGGGATGCGACGGATCCTGCTTCCAATAGATGTCGTTGTAGTCCATCGAGCGGATCATCAGCGCATTGGCCAGTGACGCTGAAACCGGGTCGATTCGCTTGCCGCTGCCGATTACGGTCGCCTGGCCGGGACCGGCAATCTCCTCCAGCACCTCGAGCGCAATAGTGACATCGTGCTGCTGATAGCCGCCCAGCGCGCAACCCATGCTGTCGAGCAGGAAGCGCTTGGCGTGGTAAACCGCGTCCGCAGAGAGGTGCTCGAAACGCAGGCCCGCAGCCCACTCTGACATTGTGGCAGTGATGGTGGACTGGTTCACGGATTTCGTCGGGAGCGTCGTGGTCGCCATAAGATTCGCCCTCTACATCGTTGGCCCGGGCTAAAGCCCACTATTCATCAGCCGGGATGCCGGCCGCGACCGAGTCTCTGAAGGCCGGCTCCGCCTTCACTTCCCCAGGTTCTTGAACGGCAGGAACGCCATAAAGTCGGCGTGATGCACGATGTACGCTTCGGTCGTACGCTTCACCAGATCGCCCTCGGCGGCGTGCGCCGCGATGATATGGCAGACGGCGTCGGGGACGCCGCACTCCATCGCCAGGGCTACTCCGGTAAAGGGGTGGCGCAGCAGCTCGCCGCGCTCGCTTTGCCGGGTTTTGCCGTCCACGTTCTCGTACTCCAGCAACTTGCCCACGTCAGCGAGAATCGCGCCGGCAATCACGGTGTCGATGTCGATGGACAGCGCGCGTCCCATAAACGCAGCCATGCTCTCTGCCGCCTTGCGCGCGATGTGCACCACGCAGCGCTTGTGCTCCATGAACGTCGTCGGACAGTTCGGTACCAGCAGCGTAAACGGGATGCGGTTCAGGTCCTCGGGCATAAGTGGGCTGAGCTCGAGCGCGCGCTCCCAGGTCCGCGTTACCTGCTCACGCAGCTCGGGCGAACGGATCCACTGGATCTCCGGCCAGAGGTTGAGAATGGCATCGCGCATGTTTACTCCGCTCCACTTGCCGTCGGCTGAAGCCGCCGCAGCAGAAACAGAATGCGTAGACGCTGGCCCTTCGGCCGCTCAGGGCAGGCTCTAAAGGCCAAGCTCCACCCACGTTGGGCAAACAAATATTCGTATCATTTACGGTTGCGGAAGGGCTATGACGCGCGTCACAGGAACGTGGGCTGATGACGAAACCTAAGGCAAGCAAGAGAAGACCCGCGATGCCACGGGGAGACTGCACCCTTCCAGTACTTAAAACCAATCCAAAGTACTCCTAAAAAGTGGTTGATAAATAACGTCTTTATTTTGGCGGAGCCAGTATGGGAGTGGTCGGCGCATCGACCACCTCGATCGGCGTACAGTTGCGCTATCGCCTGTTATCGCCAATCATCTTGAAATGAACAAGCTAAAGCCCATTTCTATCATTCTCTTACACCGTAATGCAAAGTTAAGTTGACGCGCCCTTCAAATGGCGTGATACTAGTGCCGCGACAGAGACGACCAAGGACCAACGTTAGCTTTGGACCCGAGCAGTCGAGAGGAGGCCATCATGATCACCCGGCCACGCTTCACTCTCCACCTGCCACGTCCCGCATTCGCGCTCGCGATGCTTGGTGTGCTGACTATGCTCGCGACGCCGGCAGCAGCGCAAACCTTCACCATCCTGCACAACTTTACTGGAGGGGCGGACGGCTACGCTCCGGATGCTGGACTTACCCTCGGGCCTTCAGGAGTTCTGTATGGAACCACGTTTTTCGGCGGACCCTACGACGCCGGCACAGTTTTCAAGCTAAAACAGGTGAATTCAAGTTGGGTTCTCTATCCCTTGTACGAATTTACCGGGGGCAGCGACGGAGGCCTCCCGTACGGTGAGGTAGTGATCGGCCCAAATGGCGCTTTATATGGCACGACCTCCTATGGTGGTGGTGTAGGCGACGGAGTGGTGTTCGAATTGAGACCTCCGCCTACGGCTTGTGCGTCGTTTCTGTGCTATTGGGAGGAAACCGTACTCCACAGTTTTACCGGATCCCCGGATGGCTTCTACCCGACCGGGAACTTAGCCTTCGATCAAGCGGGTGACATCTACGGCACGACAACTGGCGGAGGTACGTATGACTACGGGACAGTGTTCGAACTGACCCTCTCAGGCGGCGGATACACGGAGAGCATCATTCAGAGCTTCAACTACTACGGCGCCGGCGGGCACGCCCCGCAGGGAGGCGTGGTCCTGGATAGCGCAGGAAATGTGTACGGAACCAACGTTGCCGGAGGAACCGGAACGGACTGCCAGCTCAGCCAGTATGGAAGCTGTGGGACGATTTTCCAGCTCGTGCCTTCAGGCGGAGTGTGGACGGATAATGTCCTGCTTGAGTTCACCGGGTTCCTGAATGGAAACGGGGAAAACCCAACCGTCGCCCCAATCATCGATGCCTCGGGCAATCTCTATGGCACGGCTGACTTGGTTTACAAGCTGGCGCCCTCAGGCGGAGGGTTCCTCTACTCGGAGCTTAACCCGCTCAGCTACTGCGGCTACCCGACTGGCCTGGCCATGGACGCGGCCGGTAATTTCTATGGGGCGTGCGGTTCAGGACCTGGCGCAGACGACTACAGCGGCTGGGTCTACGAGCTGACTAATTGCAGCCAAACTTGCACGCTGATCGATCTCCACGACTTCGGCGGTGGTGACGGCGCGGTTCCTATTGGCACTCCGGTGCTGGACGCGAATGGCAATCTCTACGGCACCACGGCTCAAGGAGGTACGGAGAGCTGCCATACCGGCGACGGTTGCGGCGTGGTCTGGGAGATCACACCGTAACTCTCAATTGGTGTTAAATCCCCATTACGCTCAAAATCCCCGGATCGCAACCACTCTGTGTCCGATAAGTAGAGCCTGGCCTAGGTCCAGCCCCGGGGCAGCTTTAGGGGCTAGGAGGAGACAGGCTCGATTGGCGCCTTCAGTGGCGATCCGCCCTGCGGCCGCTGAACGGCAGCAGGGTTGGGATACCTCACTCCGCGCAGCCAAACCGAGAAAATCGCGCCCCAAATTGCCAGCAAAACCAGGGTGAAGATGCTAGCCTCCGGACCAAAACCACCGCCAGTCAGCAATGGGTTACCGTGAAAGCTGGCGGCGAACAGATGGCCGTTGGCCGGGAAACCGCTGTCTGGCACACCGTAGAAGTAAACCTCGCCCCAAGCCCATGCCGAGTGTATCCCAAGCGGCATCCAGAGATTGCCGCTTCGCCGCAAGACAAGGCAGGTCACCAGGCAGTACATGGTCGCCGACACCGGTCCCAGCCCATGACCGCTGGGATTGAAGTAGTGCATTCCGCCCATGAGCAACGATGTGACGATCGCCGCCGGCCAGAAGCCGATCCCCGTCGTCAGCGTGAACAGCAGATATCCGCGATAGAAAAAGTCCTCGAGCAATGCGCCTAGGAACAGTAGAACAGCCCACGCGGCGGCGTATTTCCAGACGTCCCCTCCGTGCAGTGCAATGGCGCCGAGTGAGAAGACGCCGGCCAGGCGCATCACCAGCAGCAGAACCGTAAATGACGCGAAGCTGAAGCCAGCTCCCTGCCAGAATCGGCGTCCAAAGGCTCGCCGCCACGGCAAGCCATAATCGGCGAAGGTGCGGCGTTCGATCCGTCCCATAATCCAGGTTGCGATCAGCAGGGGAAGGATAAGCAAGTCGATCGAAAGGACGTCGTCTAATGGCGTCGAAAAATCCGCATGCATGGGGCGGATGAGGGCATCGACGCCGCGACTCACACCGTAACCGAGCGGCACGAGGATGGCGACAAAGATCAGTAGCCGCCAGCCTGCGCGCAGTCCGTTTGGTCCTTTCAAAAGACTATAGCGCGCCATCACCGGCGCGGACATGGATGCAGAAGCATCGCTCATACGGAATCGCGTCGCCTAAGTCCCGCACCGAATTTCATACCTTTGTCCGTCGTGGCTGCACCCGAACAGGCATTAGACGCGCCCGGCATCAGAGCGCTAGCCACCAAACAGCAGCTTCGTCTAACATGACTGGAACAGTAGCATCCGCCAGCCCCGTCCGCCTTGCGCGGGTCGGTCGTTAGGTCGATGCCTAACGTATCTTTGTGGCGATTGCTCCTGAGGGTATGCCTTTGCTGGAACGAGCACGCCTTGACTGGCGGATCGTCTTCTTCACGATTGCGATTTCCCTAGTCTGCGGTATTCTGTTCGGCATAGTTCCCGCGTTGCAGCGGCCGCATGCCGAGGCGCTTGCCGGACGCGCGTCGGCCGGCACCCATCACAACCGCTTGCGGCAATCGCTGGTGATTGTGCAAATTGCCGTGAGCTTGATCCTGCTGACCTGCGCCAGCCTTTTGCTGCGCAGCTTCTGGAATCTGCGCAATCAGCCGCTGGGAATGAATGCCAATAGCGTGCTCACGGCATCGATTTCCCTCGGATATCAGCGCTACCCGAAGTCGGACCAGCAGATGGCGTTCATGCAGCAGTTGGAGGCGCGCCTGCGCCGCTTGCCCGGCGTAAACGTTCTTGCAATCAGCGATTCGCTTCCGCCCGGCGGTTGGCACCACGATCACATCCTCGCGGCCATACGAGTTGCCGGGCGGCCGCTTTCTGCTGAGGGCACAGGTGGCACCGTGGTTTGGCGATGGGTGACGGCTGACTACTTTCGTGCACTCGCCATAACAATGGTTGAAGGACGTCCGTTCCGCGAGGAAGACCAGAACTCCAACGACCACTTCATCATCGTCAGCAAGCTGCTTGCGGAGCGCATGTTCCCCGGCCGAGACCCGATCGGTCAGCATCTGCAGCCCGGCTTGGACGGTCCGTGGTACACCGTCGTGGGCGTGGCGCAGAACGTGAAGAACGGCGGCCTCACCGGCGACGACGAGCCGGAGTATTACCGTTTGCGCCGCAACCACGCCGACGACTGGAGCCGCGACTCTGCGGTGATTATCCAGACGTCGATGCCGCCGCAGGTGATGGGCAACTGGGTCCGCTCGGAGATTGCGGGCCTCGACGCAACGCTGCCCGTCAACATTCAAACCATGGGCCAGCGCGTCAGTGAATTGGCTGGCCGTCCACGCTTCGAAAGTGCATTGCTGGGCCTGTTTGCGCTCGTCGGTGTAGCCCAGCTGCCGGCTCTGAGTGATTACTGTTGCTAACAGGCCAACTCGTAGCCAATCCTGACGGCAAGGATTACGTGCGAGATGGCGATTAATGAGATGGTCCGCCGCTGAGTAACATCATTGCTCGGCAGCACACAAGGAGGATCATCGCATGCACATCACATCTATCGGTATCGATCTCGGCAAGACCACGTTTCATCTGGTTACACTTGGCGATCAGAGCAAAGTGTTAGCCCGCAAGAAGTTTTCACGCAAGCAGTTGCTGGCCTTCACGGCGAACCTGCCAGCCTCCCTGATCGGTATGGAGGCGTGTTCTGGAGCGCACTTGATCGCAGCGGCAATTCGTAGCCAGGGGCACGACGTGCGCTTAATCCCGGCACAGTTTGTGAAGCCCTATCTCAAGTCGAACAAGAACGACTTCCTCGATGCCGAGGCCATTGCCGAAGCCGTCGCCCGGCAGAAATGCGGTTGGTCCCATCAAGACCGACGAGTGGGTTTCGAGCTTGCATTTTCCATGAACTCTCTTCATGATTTCGGGGTGTCACGCAGGAGCCAATGAATGACTACTTTCCGCAGAGACATCCAGATTGTAATGTTAACGATGGTTGCAGTTGTCTTGTTTGCAGGTGCAGCCCTTTGCCCAGCATCTGCACAAACCCGCTACGAGTCCGTTTACAACGGACACAGGATTCTCTATCCAGAATCCAGCATCCCCTGGCCCGGTCGCCCACACACGAATTACTTTTTTGTCGACTCGGACCAACCGGCCCCTCAACCCGACCCGGGTGATGAAACCCCAGGCTCAGTAGCCTGCGTATATAAGTTGGTAACTGGACCGAGCGGCTGTCCGATTGCCACGAGCACAACAGTGCCCACCGGTGGTATCGGGGCCATTGCCATCGTCGACGCCGGTTACTACCCGACCGCGCAGTCCGACTTGGACGCCTTTGACTCCTACTTCGGTATTCCGGCTACGACCATTACGCAGGTCTGGCCCGGCCCGATACGGCCACCCATTTACGGGGATTGGGAGGTCGAGGAGGCATTGGATATCGAGTGGTCCCACGCCATGGCGCCACAGGCCAAGCTGTTCCTGGTGGTGTCGGCATTGTGTCAAAGCCCGCAATGCGCGACCGATCCCACCTGGGACGCGGTGCAGCTCGCGGGAACTCTAGTGGCTCAGAACGGCGGCGGCGTGGTGAGCATGAGCTTTGGCGATGCAGAGATTCCTCAGGAAACTGGCTTTGATCAATACTTCACTTCCCCGGGAGTCGTCTACTTTGCAGCCGCCGGCGATTCGGGACTTGGCGTGAGCGGCTATCCGGCAGCGTCACCGAACGTTGTGGCGGTTGGAGGAACCTATTTTAACCGCGACAGTAACGGAAACTTCACCTACGAGCAGTACTACACTGGCGGCGGAGGGGGAGATATTAGTCCATACGAGCCGCGTCCCAGCTACCAGAATGGCATTGCCAGCATCGTAGGAAACTTTCGCGGCTATCCTGATGTCGCTTCCGACTTTTGCTGTACGGCCATTTACCTCCAGGGCTGGGGTTCGGTCGGAGGTACCAGTTGGTCCTCTCCCACCTTTGCCGGAATCGTGAACGCGGCCGGCAGCCGACAACAGTCGTCCTCGGCTGAGCTCACCATGGTGTATAACGAGCTGACCAGTCCCAGGTACCATGCTGATTTCAACAACATCACGACGGGTGACCCGCGTTGCATAATTGGTTGGAACCTGTGCACCGGCCTCGGTTCCGCTCATACTTACGCCGGCAAGTAACCAACGAGGCTCTTAGCAGGCGAAAGCAAGGAGGATCGGTTTCATTGGTCCATCAGGGTTTCAGGTTGTAGGAGGCGGCCATCGGGCCGGCGCCGGCCTGGTACTTGCGGGCGCGGGCCAGTTCGGCGATCTGGCGGATGTGGCCGAGGTCGTGCAGCGCCCATTCATTCAACATCTGCGACATGGTGATCTCGCCATATTCCTTATGCAGGGCGAGGCGATCGCCCGCACCGGCGGGGAGGTTGCGGAGGAACTCGATGTTGTTCTCGCGCTGCGCCTCGAAGCGATCGAAGGCATCCTTGGGGTCGGCATCGCGATAGAGGTCGAGATACATCTGCGCGTCGTCGGGCTCGAAATCGGGACGGATCTCCGCCATGAAACGGTCGAGGCGCATGCGGTAGCAGTGGCCTTCGGAGTGCGACAGGTGGGCCAGCACCTCGGTAACGGAGAAGCGTTCGGGCGCCGGCTTCCAGCGGGCGTCCGCTTCGGTCAGCTCCGTCATCAGAGCGCGGATAATTCCAGGAGTGGCCTCCAGCAGGTCCAGGCAGGGCAGTCCGTTTTCCGTCATGAGCCCATCCTACGACGTTATCGCCGCCATCGACATGGAGGGTGTTGCCGGTCATCCAGTAGGTGGCGGGATGGCACGGCGCGGTGATGCAGCGCGCAACGTCTTCGAGAACCGTCAGGCGCTTGTGCGGATTGCGCTGGCGTGCGATCTTGACCAGATCTTCGTGGCCGGGGATAAGGTGCAAGGCGGGTCGAATCCACAGGAGAAGTGGTATCAGCACATAGCCACCATCGCCATGTACGTCCAGACCTGGCTTCAGTTTCGATGCGCTGTTGCGAATGCCTGCCCCTAGAGGATATTCAAAATAGAAGTGTTGCCTACCACGCGAGCCCGCCTCAAAACCTTCTGTTGGTGGGCAGACGAACCGCCGGATCTCGCGCGCTACAATATCAAGCACTCAGGGGGCAGATTCGCGGGGTAATTGGGCAAGCCATCGAATGCTCGCTGGAGCGTTCCTGTATGGCTGACGGCGGCTGGCTGAACGCTATTGCGACCCGGCTGCTATGTGAACAGGCTGAAGATCGAAACCGGATTTTTGCAACCGCCTCCAGAGTTTCATTCTCTCGCGAAGCTCAGCATGTCAGCGGCAACGCGTTTGTGCCAACGGCGAGAGCTTTCTCGAAGGCTGAGACACGATCGGGACGCAATAAGTTAGATGCTGAGGGGGACTGATTGAGCCGACGTGGCAGTTGACGTCACCGAATGTTCCTGACGTCGTCTGCGTTGCGCGACCCGGCTTGTGGATTGGCTATCCTTGTCCTAAGCTGAGGAGATTTCAACCCACTGATACGGCCCATACGACAAAAGTCGAGAATTCAATAGCCTGGAAATTTTTCCTGAGAAAAAGAATGATGATGTGATGATGAACAGATATTCGAGGCACCTGCAGTCCTGCTTGACTTTCTAACCCGATAAAATACATTATCGCGTCTGAGCTTGGTTACCGTGCCGAACCATCGTTTACCTATCCGGTGAACATCCCACAAGCAGACTTCCTGGGGTTAGGGGTTGCACTTCTACGAGTAAGTCGTTTTACGACCAAGTGCATGCATCAGAGTTTTCTATCACTCGACCGGTATTCTGACCTTCCAGTCCCGGTGGTGGGTACTGTCTGAAATCTGCACACTTCAGACACTACCCGGTGGTGAGCAATCGCCCGTTCGCAACCGTGACCACGTCGAGAGAAACTCGACCGGCCGATTTGATCCGCGCTACTGCGGCAGCCCCACCTTCCGCACCAGCTCATCAAACCGTGAATCGGAGCGAAGGTGGTCTAGTAGGAAGTCAGTCTTCAGGCCCAGTAGGTAATAACCGCGCTCCTGATAGGCGGTGTTGAGCCATCGAAAGGCCTGATCTTCGTCTCCCAAGTCGGCATAGAGCTGGGCAATCTCGTACGCAGACGAGTAGCCGCTCTTGTGTTGCGCTAGCCGCACTTCGATGCCTTTGGTGAGAGCGCCTTTCCAGCCCCCGGAGCGAAATCCTTGCTCCATGGCAGAAGCGAAATCAGATTCGTTTCGGTCACCCGAGAGCGCTCCATAGGTCTTCCATTCTTCAATGACCTGCGGGTACATATGTTTGCCCCAATACGCCATCGCCAAACGATAATGCACTCTGCCGTAGGTTGGGTTCTCATTGGCAACTTTCTTTAAGACGGCAATGGCCTCGTCGTACCGTCGTGCAAAGAGGTGAACGAGCCCTATTACCGTGTCGGTGACCGGCGACACCGGATCCAGCTGGTGAGCGCGATTGATTTCCGCGAGGGCTTGCTGCTCCCTGCCGCCAATCAAGCCAATATCGAACGCGTACCACTGGTGCGCCGTGGCATCGTTGGGATCGAGCTCGAAGGCCCTCTTGTACTCAGCCTCGCCTCCGGCAAAATCCCAGTCGTACTCCATCTCGTTGGAGCCCAGAACGGCGTGGGGGTGTGCCAAGGTTGGGTCTAACTGCAGCGCCTTGCGGGCGGCGGCATTCGACTTCGGGTAGTCTTCGCTGGAAATACCACCGTAGCCAGGCAATTCGTCATAAACATCAGCCAGACCTGCATACGCCAAAGCATAGCCGGGGTCTTTGGCAATGGCCTGATTGAAAAAGGAGACTGCGGCAACCATATCTGCTGGGGTTCGTTTGTTCCACGCGTAACGACCTTTTAAATACAACTCGTAGGCTTCTGGATTCTGGGTGTCCTCCTTAGTGACTTGCTGCTTTTCTGAGCTGCTGAGCTTGGAGCGCAGCTTGTCGGCGAGGTCGCCCGCGATTTGCTGCTGCAACGAAATGATGTCCGCGCTCTTGCCACGGTAATGCTGCCCCCAGATTTCAGTGCCGTCGACATCGGTAAGCTCGGTGCTCACTTCGATCTCGTCGCCTCGCGGCACTACTCGTCCGGTCACTAGTGCGGAGACACCCAGGTCCTTGCCGACCTTTTCTGGATCGATATCCTTGCCTTTGTAGTGAAACACCAGGTTGCGCGACTTCACCTTGAGTTGCGGGACATGAGCGAGATTGTCAATCAGCGATTCGGTGATGCCGTCGCTGAGATACTCCGTATTGGCGTTACCGCCTTCGTTAGTGAAAGGCAGCACGGCAATGGAATCAATGTGGCGTGTTGTCTTACCTGATCGCAGGTACCGGGCAGCGCCTGCCGCCAGACCGGCAGCAACTGCGCAGACAGCGAGGACGGCCCAGAGCTGCTTGCGTTTGGGATGATCGGCAGTAGCTGATGCCGCGGCAGCGGTTTGGTCGGATTGGCTGTCCCGCTTTAGCCGCCGCAAATCGGCGCGCACTTCCGAAGCATGCTGGTAGCGCAGGTTGCGGTCCTTTTCCAGTGCTTTTCGGATGACCGCTTCCAGACCCGCAGAAACCTGTGGGTTGACCTGCGACGGCGGCCGGGGCTGATCGCGAAGTATGGCGCTGCAAATTTCTCCCTGGCTTGCGCGATCAAACGGCATCTTTCCCGTCGCCATCTCGTACAGCACTGCTCCGAAGGAGAACAAATCGGTGCGGGAATCTAATTCAGTCGCCCTCACCTGCTCCGGCGACATGTAGGCAACCGTGCCGACCATTGCGCCCGGGCTGGTCAGTTGCTGGGCATCCGACTCAGCGGCCGCAGTTTCGCTTTCGCCGCCGGCGCGCGCGGTCTTGAAATCCATTTTGGCCAGTCCGAAATCGAGAACCTTGGCGTGCCCTCGCTTGGTGACGAAGATGTTGGCGGCCTTGATGTCGCGATGCACGATGCCGGCGGAATGAGCGGCATCCAGCGCGTCCGCGATTTCGATGGCAATCGGAAGAAGCGATTCCCCATCGAGTGCCCGCCCCGCGATGCGGTGCTTCAAGGTCGTGCCGTCGAGGAACTCCATCGCAATATAGGAGCGCCCTTCGTGCTTGCCGACTTCGTAAATAGTGCAGATGTTGGGATGGTTCAGAGCGGAGGCGGCACGGGCTTCACGCCGAAAGCGTTCCAATGTCTGCGGGTCTTCGGCCACATCATCGGGCAGGAACTTGAGTGCGACGAAGCGGCCCAGGTCAGCGTCTTCAGCCTTGTAAACAACGCCCATCCCACCGCCGCCAAGCTTCTCGACGATGTGGTAGTGCGAGATGGTTTGGCCGATTAAACCGCGGGCATCCTCGCGCGAATCTTGGGCCGCGGTGTGAGCGAGCCCTCTAGCTGCCACGTCAATTGCCGGAGTCTCCAGGAAGTCTCCGGCTTTTTCCTGCGCGCTCAGCAGCGACCGAACCTCCCGCTCCAGTGCCGTATCAGAACCGCATGCCCGCCGCAGAAAAGAGTCGCGCTCCTCAGGGGGTTGCTCCAGAACGGATTGCAGCAGGGTATCGAGTTGTTTCCAGCGCTGGCTATCCATCAGCTGTCCCGCCGGCCAGTTCCCGGTAGAGCCATGCCTTGGCGGTGCTCCAGTCGCGCATCACGGTGACGGGCGATACTTTGAGCACTTCGGCAGTTTCTTCCACGCTGAGTCCGCCAAAGAAGCGCATTTCCACCACCTGCACTTTGCGAGGATCAACCCGCGAGAGCGCGACCATCGCATTATCGAGCGCCGCCAGGTCCGTTGTCCGGTCGCCTCCCACGACAGCCGTCTCATCCAGGGAAACATGCTGCACGTCGCCGCCGCGTTTCAGATTGTGTCGCCGCGCATGCTCCACCAGAATGCGTCTCATTAACTGGGCTGAGACCGCGAAGAAATGAGCGCGATTCTGCCACTGCATGGCTTTGTAATTCACCAGGCGCATATAGGCTTCGTTCACCAGGGCGGTCGCTTGCAGGCTGTGGCCGGGGCGCTCGCGTCTCATGTAACGCTGTGCCAGACGATGGAGTTCGTTGTACACAATGGGGGTGAGCCTGTCGAGGGCGTTGCGGTCTCCATCACTCCAGGCTCGGAGCAACCCGCTGACTTCCCCAGGAGACGGCGGTTTAGCCTCATCGTCGTGTGCCCGCGTTGCATCTTCCATAGACCCACACTGCGGGAATCTTAGCGCCCCAAACCCAGTACTTCAAGAAAAGTGATGCCGCCGTGATAGTTCTGTCCCCCGGCTTGCGCCTATCTAGGTGAGAGCGAGGCAAGGCGCCCGGCAGAATCTGCCGGACAAACCAAAGAGGAGATACCATGAAATCCAGAATATTGATCCCCACGCTGGCCGTCAGCCTGCTTGCGGGATTGGCAATGACGGTCCCGATAGTCGCGCAAGAGCAATCAACGATCAAGCAACAGAACCCCAATACGGCTCACTATAAGATCACCGACCTCGGCACGTTGCAGGGCGGAACGTTTAGCCAGCCGTTCTACATCAACAACAACTTGGGCCTGGTCAGTGGCTCGTCGGCTATTGCTGACGGAAATCAGCATGCGGTCCTGTGGCTGCAGGAGCTGAAGCTCGATATCGGCGTGCCAGGACTCGGAGGGCCCAACAGCATCGCGTTTCGCGACAACGAAACGCTTCAGGCAACGGGTGAAGCTGAAACCTCCACTCCGGACCCAAACGGGGAAGACTTTTGCGGATTCGGTACGCACCTCACCTGCCTGCCTTTCCTGTGGCAGGACGGTCACATGACTGCGCTTTCGACTCTGGGTGGCAATAACGGAGTGGCTAAGGCGATCAACGATCTGGGAGTCGTGGCCGGATATGCAGAGAATTCAACCCCCGATCCCAACTGCCCAGCTCCGCAAGTTCTTCACTTTGAGCCTGTCGTCTGGGAACAAGGCGTCATTCATGAACTGCCTACCTTGCAGGGCGACCCCGAGGGTCTCGCTTATGAGATCAACAATAGTGGCCAGGTTGTCGGCGGGTCGGGCACGTGCACTACATTCAACGAGAATTTCCTCTATAGCCTGCTGCCGGTTCATGCCTTGCTATGGGAAAAGGGCACCGTGACTGACCTCGGCAACCTTGGCGGCAAAACGGGGCAAGCGGGCGGAAACATTGCCTATGCCATCAATGACCAAGGTCAGGTGGTTGGTGTTTCCGATCTGCCCGGCGATACGACTTTTCACGCATTCGTCTGGATGAGGGCTACCGGCATGCAAGACCTGGGCACGCTCTCCGGCGACGTCGCGAGTCTCAGCCTCGGAATCAACCAAACCGGCTCGATTGTGGGCGCGTCTCTGGACTCGAACTTCAATCCCCGCGCATTTCTGTGGAACAACGGAGTTATGACCGACCTCAACACTCTTGTTGCAGCCCAGTCACCGCTCTATCTATTAACCGGCTGTTCCATCAATTCGCGTGGGGAGATCGCGGGCTTGGGCGTTACAAGCAGTGGCGAGATTCACACGTACCTGGCAACTCCGGTAAGCCGATAAGGAGAGCAGCTTATAGCGCGAATCAGCTGGGGGCTTTGATCGAAAATGGTCGCAAGCCCCTTCAGCAACAACTGCGCCTCAGCCGAGGTAGAGCCTGGCTCAGGCGCCGCAACAAGTCGCTGGAAGTAACGCGAGGATGCGCTGGTCGGATGAAGTCAAGCAATGCGAGCACCATCATAGAGCAGGGAGGATCTCCTGCTCGATTTTTTTCTGGTACTCCAAGCTGCCACTGAAGAACTCATTTCAGCTAATCAAGTGAGCAAATTCCCGCAGACGCTGGCAGCAAATCCACATGAGCGTGTAGTCGGCTACGCTTCCTTGTGCCCAGCCCCTCGTGACGCGTTCAGGCAAGAGCGGAACAGTCGTTATACGGCCAAACGAAAGGAAAGCATCGTAAGAACTGGCCGACTTCGCGGTAGAAATCTGGGCAGGATGGCGATTGGCGACTTATCCGTAATTGGCATGAAAGAATAGCCGACCCTGAGAGCGACTAGCTGAACCGATCGAGGACGCAATTGCCCTATTTTGCTCCTCAGTTTCCCACGGCGGCCAAGCGGGCCTTCAACTCATCGGCCCAGTTCACCACCACATGCATCTCGGCGGGCGGTGTCTTGCCGACCGGCTGGATCATGATGAAGTGTTTGCCATCCGGTAGCAGGCCGTAGTCGTGGTGACTCAACTCAAAGTCACCCTCAAACAGCAGCCGCGGCTTGCCGACAGCGAGGACGGGCTTGGTCTTCACGTCCACAGCGAAAAACTTCGTAGGCGTGCGGAAATACAGTTGCGACCCGTCGGGCGACCACAGCGGCTGGCGGCCACCGTCGGTGGATACTTGCACGCGCTCACCGGGACCGGGGTAGGGTTGCAAGTAGACCTGAGACCGGCCTAATTGCGCCGAGACGTAGGCGATGGCACGGCCATCGGGCGAGAATCGCGCATCGTACACTCGCGCCACACCAGCGAACATCGGCTTCGCCTGTGCACCGGCCTGCATCGGCAGCATCCAGAGCGCCGCCTCGTCGCTGGCTGGGGAGAAGGTGCCGTACAGTAGTTCTTTGCCGTCAGGCGAGAACGAATCCGCCTGCGCCCATTGCCGCATATTGAGCGACTGCGGAGGATGACTACCATCCGCCGGTACCTGAAGCATACTTTCCGGAGTGGTATAGAAGATGCGCGTGCCGTCGGGCGACCAGAGTGGATCGCCGGAATTGCCCGTCTGCGTGAGCCGGGTTAAAGCATCGCGCTCGCGGTTATAGATCCAGATGTCGGCGCTTCCATTCTCGTCCAGGGTGGTAGCGATCTGCTTGCCGTCGGGCGAGACGCTCAAGTCCTCAAAACCGCGCACCTGCGCTCCAATTGCCTCGACCTTGCCGGACATGTCCACGCTCACCAGGCGGTAGTCCGTCTGGACGCCCCCGGTCAGATAGATCAGCGTGCTCGTCGACGACACAGCATAATCGGCGGCACCCATCCATTCATCTCGAGTCACACCTTCGATCATGGGAACCGCCGGCCCGGTCACCTTACGCTGGCCGGCATCGAACGGCGCGACCATGATGACGTCGCCACGCGTGAACACCAGGTAGCCCGGCGGTAGATATCGCGCGTTGGAACCTTCGTCCATGACGACAGTCCGCTTGCCTGTGGCGAACGAATAGACTTCGGTTTTGTAGTGCTGCGCCAGCCAGCCGGCGTCCGCCGTTGTAAACAGGATGGCCTTGCCTCCGGGAAGAAGGTGCGGCCAGCCGAAGCTGACGACCTTTTCTCCCTTGTCGGCCTTCACCACCACGGTTGGAGTTCCACCCTCCTCGGGCACACGCTGAATCTCCGCTGCGCCGAGTATGGCGAAATAAATAAATCCATCATCTCCCCAGGACGCGCCCAGGACACTCGGGATGTTGCACAGGGTCACTGGTGGACCACCGTCAGACGAAACCTTCTTAAGCACGCCGTCAGCATAGAAGCCAATCCAGCGTCCGTCGGGAGAGAAGAATGGCGCAGACCCTCCGGTCGTGTCCGGCAAAGGAGTTGGCGCGAGCTGATCGAGCCGCCTCATGATTAGCTCAGTGGTTCCCGTCTTCGGGGCTTCCAGTGCTTCTTTCGCCCCAGTGTCGGCAGCAACCTTGAAAGCGACATAAGCTACTCGCGTTCCATCCTGCGAAATGGCCACCGGGCTCGCAAGGTCGCCCTCGGCATGCCGCGCCCGTGCCGACAGGTTGAGGTGCATCACCGGACCATGCGGCCGCCGCAGCCGGGACGGAAGAGCGACAAATGTAATTGCCAGCGCGATGGCGAGAATCGCCGCGATGCTCCAAGAAAGCGCACGACTCCAGGAAGAGACTCGTGGAGCTGCAACAGTTGCGATCGCGTCTGCCGCGTCCACGCCACTTTGCACTTCATCAATCACGATGCGGGCGTCGCCAATGGCTTGCAGCCGCTGCCGCACATCCTTGGTGAGACAACGTTTGAGCAGAGCGCGCATTCGCGGCGGAACTGCCAGCGGAAGGGCGCTCCAATCCGGCTCATCTTTTATGACGCTGGCGAGCGTCTCCGAAACCGTCTCGCCGTCGAAGGCACGCTTGGCCGTCAGCATCTCATACAGCAGGCAGCCAAACGCCCAGATGTCGGCGCGGCGATCGGCAGCTTTGCCCTTCGCCTGTTCGGGAGACATGTACGCGGCGGTGCCGAGGATGATGCCGGCGTGGCTGGCCATGCGAGTCAGCGTCGGCGAACTGGAGGGATCGCTGGCGTTGGCATCAGCGTCATCGAGAGCTTTCGCCAGGCCAAAATCGAGAATTTTGACTTGGCCCTCCGGCGTCAGCTTCACGTTTGCCGGCTTCAGGTCGCGATGAACGATTCCCCGCTCGTGCGCGGACTCGAGACCTTCACAGACCTGCTTGGCGATGGGCAGCGCTTCGTGGAGAGAAATTGCGCCGCTCGCAATAAGGTCAGCGAGCGTCGGTCCCTCGACCAGCTCCATCACCAGCGCGCACCGCTGACTCGACTCCTCGAGGCCATAGATCGAGGCGATGTTGGGATGATTGAGCGACGCGAGAACCTTGGCTTCGCGCTCAAAGCGCACCATGCGCGCCGCATCGGCAGCGAACTCTTCCGGCAAGATCTTTATGGCAACGTCACGGCCCAACCGCGTATCACGGGCGCGATACACTTCGCCCATTCCCCCCGCGCCGAGCGGCGAACGAATTTCATAAGGGCCGAGTTTGGTTCCGGAGGCCAGAGCCATTTATGCGCCAAATTATATCCGTAGCGTAGTCCGGCAGGTGGCTTAACTACGGATGACAGTCGGCTGCGGCATCCCGCCTTAGCAGTGGAAGCCGAGGTGTGCAAACTGCGGCTGACGGGGTAATGGGCACACCAGAAGCTGACCCGCTGAGAGCCAGGCGCGTCAGAAATGGACTTCTGGAAAGTAAATGGCAGCCAGGATTTTGGAACGGTAACGCCCTTCCCTTCACTGAACGAGTAGTCGGCTACGCTTCCTCGTGCCCAGCTCCTCAGGAACGCCTTCAGGTCAGAGAGCGAAATGCGCGTTTCAAGTCAAGTTGGCGTCCCGTGCCGTCACCGGATGCTGGCCGACTTCGCGGGAGCCCACATGCCGGTTTCTGGACCGTGACGGGCTTGTACGTGTTTATTCCATAGTGCCTGGGCGCACGGTCGACCGCGCTTATCCGGTCGTTCTTGCACTTTTCCCTGCCCGGGGCGTCATGGCAGAGCAAACAGAAAAACAGTCGGCGATCCGGAGTTCTTGTCAGCCCAGTAGGGTGGAGGCCGCCCGGAAGTTACGGCAACATATTGTTTTCCTTTCAGCTCGTAGCTGACAATACCTCCACCGATTGGACCTCCCGTATTGAAGCGGTATAAAACGTCTCCTGATCGCGCATCGAACACGACAAAATCTCCGGTCAGTTCTCCGGCCAAAACCACATTGCCCGCGGTGGTCGTAACCGCAGCGACGACTGGGCGGGACGAGCGATACCGCCACCGCACTGCTCCGCTGACAGCATCCACAGCCGTAATCCAACCCTGCGAAGTGTCCGCTTCCTGGGCGCGAGGGGCAGCCCTAGCGGACAGCCCCCGCTTGGCCATCGTATTTCGCTCCGCTGAGGATGACCTGTCATTTTGGGCGCGGCGAAGAATCTACCGTTGAAGAAAAGAACGTAAAGCATGTCATATCTGACGTTGTTCCGAAAACTGGCGATCCTGGCGGTTCTGGCAACCGCTGCCTTTGCCTATGCCAAGCCAGCTCAGCCAACTCTGCCTGGTCCGACAAATGAGATTTGCGGTTTTTGTTCGGATTGCCCAAACAATGAATGCTCCGCGATTTGCATCGGTAAGACTTGCCACGTCCAATGTGGCTGCCTCTGAGAACCGGCAGAGTCCCATCCCGGCGGAAGCTGGGGTGGGGCTCTTCGCAGTTTGGCGGAAAATGAACGCCGCCGTAAGTGGAGCGCCACACTCGCCTTGTTGCGCCGACCACTACCCAGATACGCTGTCCACAGAAACCATTTGGTCGTATAGTCGGCAAACCGCCGACTGAGAGCGGACGACACGCCGTAAGTCACAAGAACGGGTAGGGCGTGTTTCGGGGTAACTTGCGAAATCGCCTGATTTCGCCAGCTGGGTACAATCGAACTAGATAAGTCTCATACCCTCAATCTGATGAAGCGTAATGTGAAATTAAGTTGACCCTCACCGATAAATGGCGGCATAGTGCGCAGTGGGACTACCAAACCTTTCACAGGAGATTTCCGGGCGATCGAGGGAGAGAGCTTATGAAAAGCGCAATGCAACCGCGAAACCTTGCGACAAGTCTCCATCTCACCACCGCAATGGCTGCGACGATCGTGCTCGTCGCGCTTACTATCCCGGCCCAGGCGCAAACGGGGACCGTGCTGCATAACTTCACGAACGGCGCCGACGGCGGAGGCCCTGATGCCGGCATCACCTTCGATCAACAAGGCAGGATCTACGGCACGACCTTCGGCGGTGGCAGTCACGGCCAAGGCGTGGTCTATCGCCTCGTCCACGAGGGCAACGGTTGGCTCTTCTCACCGATCTACAGCTTTGGTTCACAGGAACATGATGGCAGCGGTCCGGAAGCCAGGGTGCTTTTTGGACCGAACGGCCTGCTTTACGGAACAACCTACCAAGGCGGCGCCGAAAACCGTGGAACGGTTTTCAGCCTGCAACCTCCGGCGTCGGCCTGTAAGTCCTTCCTTTGCCCCTGGGTCGAAACCGTGCTGTACAGCTTTACCGGTGGGGCGGACGGGGCATATCCGGAATTTGGCGACTTGGCCTTCGACCAGGCCGGCAACATCTACGGAACCAGCGGAAACGGCGGAAGCGGCACGGGCTGCGAGAGCTACGGCTGTGGCGTCGTTTTCAAGCTGACTCGATCGGGCGGTGGCTGGACGGAAAGCGTGCTGTGGAATTTCACCGGTGGCAACGACGGCGCCACTCCTCTTAGCGGCGTCATCTTCGATAGCGCAGGCAATCTTTATGGCACCACGAGTTCCGGCGGAAACTTTGCCGGCACTGTGTACGAGTTGTCGCCCACGCAGGCCGGATGGATCGAGACGACGCTCTATTCCTTCACCTCCAACGACTACGGCAACGGGGCCGGCGGCCTCATCATGGACGCCCAAGGCGACCTCTTCGGGATCACAGGTGATTTGCAATCTGGGGCCGCGTATGAACTGAAGCTGCAAGACGGCAGTTGGTCCTTCAGCCTGTTGCAAAGCTTTACTGGGCTTCTCTTCACTGGACCTCTCGCGGCACCCACCTTTGACTCACGGGGCAATCTGTACGGGCCGGTGCCTAACGGCGGTAGCGATGAGGATGGCGAAATTTTCAAGCTATTCCACGCAGGCGATCAGTGGATCTATAGCCAGTTCTTCCAGTTCACCGGGAGCGGCAATCTCGGCGCGTATCCCATCGGCGCCGTTGCCTTTGACGCCGCCGGAAACATGTACGGCACCACGGAGGCGGGAGGCCCGGGTCAGGGGGGAACTGTATGGGAGATCACGCCCTAGCAGCGACTGCTCGGCAGAGACTGTTTTGGCGTAGCTGTCGTTATATCGCCATATCACAAGCAATCCGGCTGCGGCAGCGGTTTCGGGATAGCTTATGTAATCGCCTGTTCTCGATAGTTGGCTTTGCGTGTGCTTGCAGGGTAAAGTACGGGCTGCAATGGATAGCAAGCTCGTCAGCCGAGAACTCTGGAAGCTGGTTCGCCCTGTTCTCAAGGACGCGGGTTTGACTTCCTTTTCTAGTCGCACGGCCAGACGATTCAGCAATGCTCGTATTGATGTGATCAATTGGGAGATTTGTGAACATGTTTGTCGACCCCAATCTGTCATCGCAGACCATGAACGATTCACCGTTGCGTGAGATCTACGTCAGCACGGATATAGAAACCGACGGACCGGTCGCGGGAAAACACTCCATGCTGAGCATTGGATCGGCAGCCTATCTGGCCGACAAAGAGCTGCTGGGGACGTTCTCCGCCAACTTGGAAACGCTGCCCGCATCGGGCCCGGATCCCAAGACCGCCGCATGGTGGGCCACACAGCCGGAGGCATGGTCGGCCTGCCGGCAAAATCTCGAAGCGCCTGCCGTCGCCCTGAGACGCTACGTTGCCTGGCTCAAGGCGTTTGGCGGACGGCCAGTGTTTGTCGGGTACCCGGCCGCTTTCGATTTTTCCTTCGTCTATTGGTATCTCACCGAGTTCGCGGGCGAGAACCCATTCGGCTATTCGGCAATTGATATCAAGACCTATGCGATGGCATTGCTGCGCAAACCATATCGAGCGTGCGGCAAGCAGTCGATGCCCCCGGAGTGGTTCGATCCCGTGCCTCATACGCATGTGGCGCTCGACGATGCCATCGAGCAAGGACAACTCTTCTGCAACATGCTTAAAGTCAACTTCGACGCCTATCTAGCCGCTCACGGCTGCTAGAGCGGTTCCAGATTTGGTGTATCCAGGTAGAGCGGACCTTCAGGTCCGCGTCCAAGCCGCACCCCGAAGTCTGGGCTTTCCGCCCACTGCGCTGCAGTGGGCGGAAAGCCTGACGAAGAGAGCCCCCCTCGACGCGGCGCTGAAGCGCCGCTCTACCCGACCTCGGGGTACAGCAATTCGGGAAACGCTCTAAATGTCGGCCCATACCGCAGCCGCCCAGCTTGCTGAGGACAGGATAGTGAGAGATTGTCTGGTCAATCACTGGCGCGAAATCTTACTTGCCAGAGATAGGCAAGTCAATGAAAGCCGGGAAATTGATGACAGTCTCAGCTGAAGGTTGGCGTAACATCGCCATTGCACAAGTTACCGGGTCGGGTATACGTTCTTGGCGTAACTTGCGCTATCGCCTGGTTACAGCAGCTACGAGTTCCCGAATGTTAAACGCTGCAGGCCCTTCTGAGACTTTTCATGCCCCTGCTTCGTAATACGTATGAGCGGGAGGTATTGCCGATGAAACCCTTCTTGACCTTGCTTGTGGCTGTCCTCCTCGTGCTGGGCGTTCTGGCCGGATGCGCGTCCGGCCCTAACCCGTCAAAAGGAACGGCCAGCGAGCACGGTGGAGTTGCGGGCTTCTGGCTCGGCCTCTGGCAAGGCTTTATTGCGCCCCTTGTTTTCGTGGTCTCGCTGTTCCGGAGAGACCTCAGTATCTACGAGGTCCACAACAATGGCGCTTGGTACAACTTCGGCTACCTGTTCGGTCTAGCCTGCTTCTTCCGCGGCAGGGGCAACCGGGCGCCGCGGCGGGCGGTGAAGTCTGGCACCCCTCACGGAGGCGCGGGTCAATGAGTGAAATCGCTGTGGCTGTTGAAAAACTCCTTCTCTCAAAATCGATGAAAATAAAATCGCGTCAGTAAGCTCTAGGATCGATTTTCTCAGGTAGACATTTTCTATCACCCAAATTTTGGCTAACTGGGATGAAAAGTGAGTTTTTCAACAGCCACGCTTGGTTTCGTCAACTGAACGTGGTGCTCCCGGCGCATAATGGTTGCTGTGGCAAGAGGCAGGCTCGTCAGCTCCGGCAGTGAGTAGCCTTTTAAGAAGTCATCATGAAACGCGAACGCATTCTGCAGGTCTTTGTGGGACTCTTGGGCCTCGTTTATCTCTCGCTGATTTATCCGTTGTACACCGATTTATGGCATTCCAAGTGGCTTCTGGAAATGAACAACGCATGCGAGCCGATGTTTCTGAGTTGGTTTATAGCGCTCGGGCCGTTTCTACTGTTGGCCGCCAGAAAGCCCTCGTCGCACCGCTCCCTGATTACCTTCGCCGCGTGCCAGTGCTTGGTTCACGTTTCGATAATGGCTGTGCAAACTGCGGAAGCGTGGAAGCACGGCGTTCACCGGCAGTTCGGAGACGTCGTTCTCTTCGGCATCATAGGCGCAGTTTTGCTCGCACCGTTACTACCAAGACGAGAACAGCCGGCAGTCGTCACGCAATGATTGGCGAAATAATCCCCATATCACAAGCAATCGTGAAGAGGGCTGGCGTTTAGCGATTATGAAATCGGCTATTCCGATTACTGGTGCGCGCCGGAAACGCTACAACGCCCTCCTTCGGAATCTTCAAACTGAGCCAGCCAACTTTCGAAATCCTGCTTGGTTGGCGGCCTCGTGAATCGCACACCAGCTTGCGCTTTGGCGTCATAGAACCGCTGAAGGTCCGGGACACTGAAACCTAACTCAACGCTTCCAGCAGGGTTTGCCGCAGAAGCCGGGTGCAGAGCTAATGTGGTCTCTCCGGTGTCGAACTCACTCCAACCCGGCGATGAGAATTTCAGTGAAAGGCCCAGCGTATCCCGATAGAACACAACGGCTCGATCCATATCAGCGACGAACTTGATCGCATAAGTGAGTTTCATCGTAGTTTCCCCCTGCTTGGATGGGAATGTTAGCACCGCCGCGGCACCGAGGGGTGATCTGAGGCAAAGTTGACGCGCTAATCCTCCAACTTTTGTAACATCCCCATGGCACTCACTGTCCAGCGCCTAATTAAATATCAACGGGACATGGAAAATTCAAAAGGGCAACTTGAAAATTATTCGCCTATACTAATAGATCGCTCGGAAAAATTAATTAATTATTTCATCGCGTAACTCACCATTGGAGAGCTGCGCGACGTCCAAAACAGCGCTCGCGCGTGCTTTTAATTCACTCCACCCTGACCCCATTCTCCCGGGGCTGAAAGCTTTTCGAAGCGGCCAGATGCCGTCGCCCCCGCCGCCGCTTCACCCGCCGCAGTTGGTACTCGGACTCGGCCGGCGCCGGCACATCCTCCGCTGGGATCGGCTTGGCCTCCAGTTGCTCGGCAAATTCCAGCAGCGCTTGCGCTACCTCTCCGCTGGTAGCCAACCGATCGGCTCGCGGTCCGTAATACCACTTCTTATAGCGCTCTAGTTCCAGTTGCAGCCGGAGGTTCTGCAGGTAGAGTTCCTCGGCACGGCGAGTCTGCCGTTCGGCCCGCTGCTTCTGTTCATCGCGTTCCACCATCAGCGAACGCAGCATGGCTTCCAGCGATGTGCGGTCTTGCGGAAGATCGTTGAGTCTCGCGTCCACAGTGTGGGCTTACTCTATACGCAAAGCCGGTGCGTTTCTCAAACCAATATTCTTTCCTTAGTTTCCTGGCTGATTCTTGTGTAGCGTGGTACCCGCTTCAACGGGGATACATCAATGCCGTCCAGCACCATGGCTAACTCGCTGGCTCGCAGTTCCACCGAGCGCGCTCCGGGCTGCACCCGCGGCAGCTTGAATACTCCCGCCCCCCGCTTCCAAACGCTTATACCAAAGCAGAAATCCGTCGCGGTCCCATAGCAAAATCTTCCATCGGTCCCCGCGGCGCGAGCGGAAAACAAAAAGCTGACCGCTTACAGGATCCTGACCCATGACCTCACGTACGCGCTCCGCCAGACGGTCGAATCCGCAGCGCATGTCCGTGGCTTCCGTCGCTAACCAGATGCGTGAACTCTGCCCCCGGTCCAGCGTGTGCAAGCTCGGCAGCCCCGTCACCACTCGTACTCCACCACGGCCAACAAGGCCCGCAAGTGACCCGCCTCAAAGCCGGGCGCAACCAGAAGACTCCGGCCGTTGCTCAGCCGCACCTCAATCGTTGACCCCATCGCCGAGAGCACATCCTTCTCACTCAGCTGTGGCCTCGCCACCTGCACTTCCACAAAGGGTGGCGTCGCGGCTTCCTTCAGTCGCTTTTTCCAGTAGTAAAACTGGGATTCCGGCACTTCCCGCGCGCGGCAAAACGCGGCCACACTCTGCCCGCTTTCTCCCTGCTCTGCAATCAGACTCCGCCACTTCTCCCCTACTTGTTTTCTAGGTTGGATCATTCGAGAAGCTTGCCGCCTCCTACACACACAGACAAGATGGGGTTCAGATATCGCTCACAGCAGAATTTGGTCCCGGTGCTTCGCCAAGCAATCGGTGCAGAGATCGAAAAGATAGGGGATGGGCGGAGCGTGTAGTTGCGGGAACAAAGGCCGGACTACAGCGCTCGCTTCCGCTTCGTGAAGCAGAACTACAGTTTCTTGAGATCCTGTTGGAAAAAGCGGAGATCAAGGGCGAACTCATCACCAAAGACGGACAGCAAATCGAGAGGATCAACCAGCAGCCGATGCTTCACTGGAAAGCCCTCAACGTCCGACAATTTAAGAAACTCTAATACTCGATGCATCACTTGTTTCTTGCGGAATCGTATGTGCTTGGCTGTGGGCAATCCACAATCATTAGCGAACATGTTTCATCGTGGATGAATGGGAACGGAAGCGCGTTTCACCACACCCTCGGCACACTGCGCTCCTGGTTCCCGAGCGTCTGGAGAACGCGACGGCTGATCGGCCGTTAGTTGTAAATCTTCCTCGACGTTTGTGGCGTCCACGCACCACCTGTACTCATCACCTTGCGTGGCATGCAAGGATTGGACAGCCTGAAAGATGCGGAGACGAGGGCAACCCGGAAGTATGCGACTTGCCCAATGACCCCAAAGAATCAGCTGCGGCAAGTGCCTGATTCTGCGACGCCGGAAACCTGAGTCCTTGCCTGCCCACAATCATCAGTTTCCGGGCAATGGCCGTAGCCTGCCTCTCGCGAGAGTTCCGATGATCGGGGCTGAACCGCTCTGTCATTCTGGAGCGCTCCGATGCGCTGTCGCTTCATGACGTCTGCTGGTCCTTCTGGCTCGTTTTCCTGTGCAGGTCGTGAACTTCTACAACCAGCGCCTCCGGAGGGGGACTCTTGTCACTGCAAATGCAGGACCTGATTAACTCCCCAACTTCCTGCAGACGCTATAGTGTAACCGTTTGCTTAGGGCGGTTCCAGATTTGGTGTATCCAGGTAGAGCGGACCTTCAGGTCCGCGTCCAAGCCGCACCCCGAAGTCTGGGCTTTCCGGCCACTGCCCCGCAGTGGGCGGAAAGCCTGGCGAAGAGAGCCCCCTCGACGCGGCGCTGAAGCGCCGCTCTACCCGACCTTGGGGTACAGCAATTCTGGAACCGCTCTAGTGTGATTGGAGCGTACCGTCGCGATTTGCCGCGGCCACTGTAAACAATGGCTTCAAGGAGATCGAGCAGCCGGAGGCGGCGCACGACACCTTGCCGCTCCGAATGATCTTCAGCGAGGTCTGGTCCGGGAACAGTACCGGATAGCTCGCAGAGACGACGTCCTGCTCTGCCTTGCGCAAGTCGGCTGCTCCCGCGCGATACACGGCAACATCGGGACGGCTCGAGCTATAGAAAGCCAAGGTGTACTCCGCCGATCCCGAGAGCTTGCTGCTGGACGACAGCTTGATCGAGATCAGCTTGTTCAGATCAGCCTTGGCTTGAAGCAAGTCGCGTTCGCTCGCGGCAGGATCGAGCTTCTGCAGCTGCGCGCGCGATTGCTCGACGTCAGCACCGCCGGCCACCACGGCGAGCGCCAGCATTCGTTTGGCCTCGGCAGGCTGTTGTGCCTTTTCATAGGCTTTGGCGAGCCGGTTGGCGACGGTGCCTGACTGGCTCAGCATCCAGGCAGCATTCAGGAATCGCAAAGACTCCAGCGTGTCGCCTTTCAGGAATTGCGCCCAGCCAACACGCGCCCATTCCAGCGCTACGAACTGCATCGCGGACGAGGCGTCAGGCGTGAGCTCAGTGTAGGTGCCCGATTCGAATTGATCGCTGATGTCGCCGAGGATGTCGCGCGCATCGCGCAGCGATTGTTCCGGATCGATGTCATCGCGCAGCGCTGCCGCAAAGATATTGCCATCGGGAAAAGGCATCGCGCTCCCCACGATGCGCTTCAACAAAGGCGCAGCTTTCTCGGCTTCGCCCAGACGCGTATAAAGCTGTCCAAGCGCCAGCTGGACCTCGGCATCTGGCGGCGGAATGGAAGCTGCGGATTGCAATTCAGTCAGTGCCTCCTGGTCACGCTTCGCATCCAGCAGCAGTAGCCCGAGACTCTTGTGGGCGTAACGGTCCAGCGCGTCGTTCTCCAATTGCTTGCGGTATGCCGCTATGGCTTCGTCCGTTCTTCCTGCCTGCTGCAATTCGTTCGCGAGATCGACGTAGGCCGTCTTTTGAAAGGCGTCGACTTCTACCTGCTTCTGAAACACTGCTATGGCCTTGTCCTGTTCGTCGAGTCCGGCATAGGCCCGGCCGAGTTCGTCCCATACGACCTTGTTCTTGGGATCCTGGTCGGCGACCTTCTTCAGCATGTCGGCAGCGGTTTGGTAATCGCGCTGCTGAAGGGCTTCTTTGCCCGCCTTGTGGAGGGATTCGGTGTCGGTTCCTGCCGGCACGACGCTGGCCAGCCGGGCCTCGACTGATGCCGGCCGACTGCTATAGGTCAAGGCCTGTTGCGCGATGTTCGTCACCACGCCGCGCAACGACAACACATCGGAAAGCCGCGATGGAGGCAGCTCATCCTTCTTGATGACGAGCTTCTGTACGATCTCCAGCACATTTCCCGAGAGGTGATAGGTGGTCAATAGATAGGCATAATCACGAGTCATATCGACTTGCGGCGGCAGGTTGAAGGTGAAGTTAGCGGGAAACTCGAGCCGCTCGCGGTAGGTTATCTCCATTGCCGGACCGATCCGCACCGGCTTCCCCGAAGGCTTGGTCTGCGAGACATAGAAGAGCATGGGTGGAAACGGCGCATACGCAGAGGTCGGGCTGGGAACACTGAATGCTCTCTCCTGGTGCACATGGCCGCGAAGCACCAGAGGTTTCGAAGGATCCTCCAGCCCCTCGAGTTTCAGATCGGACATTTGCGAGGCCCCGCCGCGCGAGAATTGCCTCTGAGCCAGCTGCTTCCATTCGTCGACGGTCATGCTGCGAAACGCAGACCGCAGCGGAATCGCGTTATCGCCGGTTGTTGTCACTTCAATTTCACCGTCGAGATAGCCGGTTTCGGTGATCTTTTCGGTGACGCTGAGCGTTAGCGTGCTCTTCACCGGCGAGGTGGCGACGGTCTTGCGCAGTCCGCCGTTGTCATCCTCGGCTGCTACCAACGCTTGCTGGTCGCGCAAGGGAAAGACGATCAGGCCGAAGGGCGCAACTTCCGCCGTGGTGTCGAGCCAGACAAAGTCGTTGTGCAGGCGCGCGAGCGTGATGACGTGGTTGAACTGCGCGGGCGACGGGACATCGGGATCCAACGGTCGTCCGGCGCCGATCAGCACCGGATAGCTCAAAATGTCTACGGCGCGGAGCAGCGCGGACAGCAAAGTATGCTTGTCCTTGCAATCGCCGTAGCTGGCGCGGAGCACTTCGGGAGCAGCGTGCGGCTGATAGCGGCCGACTCCAAACGACAAGCTCACATAGCGAAACTGCTGGGCAACGTAACTGTATAGGCGCTGCGCCTTCTCTGTATCGGTTGTTGCGCCGCGGGTGAGTTCGAGCGCCTTGGCCCGGATTGTATCGTCCATGACAACCTGACTGCCTTGCAACCTCGCATACCACACCGCGACCTGCTTCCAATCGGCAAACGAAGTCATCTGCACGTCGGGCGTGTACTCCGCGTCGGCATCCCCATCCTCGTCAGAGAGCTTTGGCGGTTTCAGATTTCGCTCCGTCCACGTATAGAGGCGCAGCCCGTTGCTGTCCTCCTGAATATACTTATGCTTAGGGCTCTTGACGGTGACTTCCCGGCCTTGCGGGAGTTCGAGGATGAGCTTCGCTTCATCTACCACCGCGTACTTCGGAAAGTTGTACTCGTACCAGAACTGGTTGGGTGCGAGAGCCGTCGTGGTGTGTCGCGTGATTTTGTACTCGAGCGTGTCGCCCGGGCGCAGACCCACTACGGTTATGTGTCGCTCACGGTAATCGCCGTACATCGGCGCGCCCTGGATGATCTCCGGAGCGAAGTCCTGAGCGCTTGAGCCAGGCGTTTCCACCGTTTCACCACCCGGCTTGCGCACGCGAACGTAATTGATTTCCAGGTCCTCGGTCGCCGAGCTGTATCCGAAGATGAGCTGGCCATAGCGTTCCAAGGCGGCCGAGGTCTGTACGCGAATGACAGCAGATTCCTCCACAAACCCGGTCCCGTTATCGTCATAGTGGACGCGCGTCGCCATGCTGGTGATGACGGCAGCTTGCTCCGTGTCGGACTTGGCACCGGGTGTGGCGCCTTGACCTGCTGCCATTTTCGGAAGAACCACAAGAACAAGAAGCAGACACGCGAGGAGGTAAACCCTTTTCGCCATAGCTGTCACTCTCGATGAAGCTGTTTGTCGCGCAAAAGTTTATCTTCAACTCATCCAGAATTCCAGCATGTAAACGCGGCTCAATTGATTGTGTCTCGAATCGGGAAAACGACGCCAAGCCCAGTTGGTATTCAATTCCTAAGCTGGCACTGGATAGCGAAAGGGAGAATGGTTGCCTCCGGAGCGGCCTGTCGCCTTCTAAGTCATTCAACTGCTGGTTACAGAAGACCGGTCCAGTGTCCCAAGCGGGATCCCATAGTTGCCGAATGTGGTGATTTGGCGGACTGTTGTGTAAGGGAGTACGACTATAGGTAGCTTCGGCAAGGAGAATCGCTAAACGGCAGGGGGAACTGCTAAACCGCTACAAGGGTTGAACTAAGAGCGAAGAGCAGCTCTTGGATTGCGGCGACTAAAGTGTGCTGGTACTGGATCGGGATTTTGGGCGGTGCCCAAATGCCCAAACATTCGCGCGCAAGTGCCTGATCCCGCGGCTGTCAGTGGCGCGTTTCCTCAGTTACTCAAAATCACCTGTCATTGGGCAGCCCCAGCGAGGCTTAGGCTGACATCGCTGAATCAGGAACTTGTGCAGCGGATCTTCAGGGCGGGTAATTGGGCAAGCTGTAGAGCCCCCGCTGATCTCGATCTTGGCAATCGTGTCCGTACCCGCGACCGTCTCCGGTTGGGGCTAAACCCATAGATTTCGATACACCCGAGATGCACAAGTTTGGTCTTTCTTTTGAGGAGCTGATAGGGGAGGGGTTTTGGGCTGCAAAACAGCGTCTTTCCCCAGTTCTGCGTAAGCAGTATGCGGACCGGAGAGGCCGGCGGTTGGAGAAACAATTGCCGACGATAAGCATTACACCGTCGGAGAATTGGCCGAACGCTGGCACGTTTCACCCAACACGGTTCGCCGCATAATGGCGGATGAACCGGGAGTCTTGAAGTTCATCGCCGCGCCAGAAAGACGCTGTCGTAGTCCACGGCGTCGACACATGACGCAGCTTCGCATTCCTGCACGTGTTGCCCAGTGGGTACACGCCCGCCTGAGCGCGTAGTTAATTACCAGCGGCCTGGCTCATTACCACGAGCTGTAGCGAACACAATTGCAGCGGCGTGATTCGTCCCGGTCGAACTGCGAAGGATGATACTTGCAGTCGCCTGAATGGCGGGTATAGAGGTACAGACCTTCCGATTTTCCTTGCATGTGATGGGCCCCGGCTTCAGAGTCATCATACACGCAACTTTGTACAAAGTTTGTACAGCGGAGACGGCGCGTCCGTAACTTATTTAATTATAATAGACTTATTTTGGTGGAGCTAGTCGGGATCGAACCGACGACCTCATCGTTGCGAACGATGCGCTCTCCCAGCTGAGCTATAGCCCCACAGAAGAGACGAGCGGCTGGAGTTGGCCGCTACTGCAGATCCGGCCAAGCCCTTCGATTATACAACGGCGCGCGCTGCTGACTGTGCGCGGCGGGGCGCATGTCCTGTCTGAGTTTGAATTCGGCGGCCGGCGTTGAGCAAGATCCCTGCTAACGGGTACCGTGAAGTTTCCCAAAATCTGCGCAAGAAGCGACCATCATGGGCCACTTTTTGGATGTTACCGTTCGACGAATCATTTTGCCTGCCGCTGCATAAACTGCACCGAAGTCGAATGGAGATAACCACAGCATCACCACGGAGCAGTTCAATGTCGCGAGCGCGATCCAGCCCAAAACAGCCGATTGTTGCGGCTTCGGCGCTAGCCTCCGGCCTCATAAGTCGTCGGCGTCCGATGAGGTAGCACGTAGCTGTGCGCGGCCGGCATCCTGACGTTCTTTCGCGAAGCTTCGACTATCCAGACTGCAATGGCAGTTACAGCCAGCCCTCCCAGGAGATCCACGATGTAGTGCCAGCGCAGGGTGACGATCGCGGGCACCAGCAGCATGCAATAACCAAAGACAATCCAGGAGGCGCGCCGCCATCTCCGCAGGTACCACGCAGCGATCAGCGGCTGTGCCAAGTGAAATGAAGGACGCAATGCCAGCGTCAGCCAGACATGAAAGCTGCCCGGAAGCGTCAGCGAAGGACCGGCGCTCGCGGCCCAGCGTCCGATCCGGCTATTTTCAGAGATATGCATTCGTCAGTCCAGGCCAGACCTTAGCTGTGCGAAGCTGCGCACCGGGACGATCACATCGGCATAACAGCTCTCGGTCAACAGAGCAATAAGGAACAGCAGAGCTGCGGCGGCGATGAACTGCGGCGGAGGTAGCAACGAAGGCAGAATGACCAGCAATCCCGACACGATGCCCAGCACCAGCCGGGCGGGCGTCAGGTGGCGGCCCGCCAGATGGTTGGTGACCAGAAAGATGGGCAGCAGGAGCAAGGCAAGATCGTGCATGTTCAGGTGGTAGGCCACCAGCAGGGTCGCCACCATCAACAAGGCGAAGTTGATGTCGGAAATGCCACTAGAACAGCCTGAATATGGCCGCCGGCCCGCGTTGCGCAAAACCGGCTCGCTTGGGATGAGAGTGCTGTTATCGCTCAAGCAAGCGACGGTGACCAGCAGCAGCAGAAAAACGGAAAATCCGACAAGTGCGAACTGCATGGCGGCCGGAGAGATGGTCGAGCCCAGCGCGCCATCCAGCAGGCCGCGCAGGTTGGGCATGGTCTCGGGGTAGGCGCCGGCGACGCCGGCCGGCAGACGATTGAACTGCATGAGGAAGCGCGGGAAGGTCACCACCGCTCGCCAGCCAACCAGGGCGATGGAGATGCCCAGCAGCACCAGGCCGGTTTCGAAGAACGCGATCAGCAGCTTCCACTTGCGGGCGATGGCCATCAGCAGCAGGATGGGCAGCACAAGCTGCGGCTTGAATGTGGCCAGCGCCAGCACACAGCCGGCACGGGCGTCTCGACCGGAGGAGAGTTGCACGAAAGCCAGCGCGAACAGCAGCAGGAGCAGGATGGAGTCTTGTCCTTGCAGCAGCGCAATGTTGGCGGGAAGAAAAAAGATCAGCGCCAGCAGGGCATAGAAAACGTTACTGCGGACAACCGGCAATTGCTTTCGCAGAACCAGCGGCACGGAAATGAGGAGCACAAGATTGCAGGCGTACCATGCGATGACAGCATGCGAATAAGACAGCAGCGCGAGCGGCGCGAAGATTAGCAGCTCGAAGGGGGCGTGAATGAACGGCAGCGGTCCTTGCCGGCTGGCAAGCGTCGGGAACAGCTGCGACTGCATCTGGCGCTGGGCGGCGCGGTCATAAACCAGAGAGGCAGCACCGGAGTCGACTAGCCGGCCGGCGGCGTAAAACGAGGAGAAGTCCGACGCGCCGGCAAACAATGACTGCCGTTGCTGCAATAGGATGACGGCATAATAGGACAGCAGAACAGCTATGCCCAACGCGAGCAGGAGAGAAGCGCGATGGGAAGAGCTGGTCATGTGCCGACATTGTGTCGCAGGCCCGGTCCGTTGGAACTGTGCCTGACGTTGGAATGGTAGTTCTGCCGCCCGGCGCTGGCCTTTCAGAAAAGGGGCACGCCTTGCAGGATCTTGGCGTAAATAGCCGAGCGGGGGCGATCCGGCGGAACCGCTCTGCGCCATGTTCTGCATTGACCTGCTCCGGTAAGATCCCGGCGACGTCCGGTCAGGCAGAAACCTCGCTCAGTCCGGTTCTTACGGCCTGCTTGCGACATCAAACACTCTGAAACTCAACCGAACCGTGTTGACCACCCAACCCAAGCTGCTGAAGTTCCATACTCCGACCGTCGGTGCGGAATGCGTGCGCCTGGTCGATGTCACCAAGACTTATCTCAGCGATGGCCAAGCCGTGCACGCGCTGAATGGCGTCTCGATGACGGTTCGCGAGAGCGAGTTCGTCGCGCTCGTCGGCCGCAGCGGGTGCGGCAAATCCACTCTGCTGAACCTGGCCGGGGCAATGGATTTTCCGACGTCGGGAACAGTGTTGCTGGAAGGTGTCTCCACCAGCGAACTGGATGACAACGGTCTCACCGGTATTCGCCGCGAGAAGGTTGGGTTCATCTTTCAGAGCTTTCAGTTGCTGAACACGCTGAGTGTACTGGAGAACGTCGAGCTGCCGTTGCTGCTGGCGGGACGCTCCTCCACGCGCGAACGCGCCCAGGTGCAGCTTGAGCTCGTCGAGCTCGACGATCTCGGCAGCCGCATGCCTCACCAACTTTCTGGGGGACAGATGCAGCGCGTCGCCATCGCGCGGGCCTTGGTGCACGGCCCCGGCGTGTTGCTGGCCGACGAGCCCACTGGCAACCTCGATACCGCTACTGGAAACGTCATCCTCAAGCTGCTGCGGCGCATCGCGTCGGAAAAGAACACTGCCGTCATCATGGCGACGCACAGCGTGGAAGCCGCGAGTTTGGCGGACACCGTGGTCAAAATGCAGGACGGACGAATCCAGGAGGCAACGCGTCCCTGATGCCTGCCGCTCGCCTCTTCTATCGTCTTGTGCTTCGCCCTCTTTATCGCGAGTCGCTGCGGACCACGCTGGTCGTGCTGGCGGTTGCGCTCGGAGTTGCAGTCGTGCTCGCAATCGAGCTCGCCGGAGATGCCGCCGCCGGTTCGTTCCACTCCTCCATTGAAACTCTGGTCGGCAACTCCAGGCTGGAAGTCGCGGCCGTCGGCGGCGTGCCGGACGAAGTGGTCGGCAAGCTCGCCACGCTTCCATATCCCATCGCCGTGCATCCACGAATTGAGGGCTACGTGGTTGTGGTCGCGACCGGAAAAACTGTTCCTCTCATCGGCCTCGACCTGCTTGCCGAACACGCGGACGGCGTCCGCTTCACGAGCGCCGCCGATCATACGAAGAATTCGCAGCCGTTTGCAGACGATGCTGTTTGGATGAGTCCGGAGCTCGGCGTCAAGGACGGTGACACCGTCCGGCTGCAGATCAACGATCAGGCGCGCGAGTACAGGGTCCGCGGACTCCTCAAGCAAACTGGCGATAGCGGCGGCCTTGTGCTCATGGACATTGCTACCGCGCAGCGCGCATTGCACTTGCGTGATCGCGTCGATCGCATCCTGCTGACGGTGCCATCGACAGCCGGATTGCACGAATGGGAGCAGCGCATCCGCAGCGTGTTGCCGGCAGGCGTTGAGTTGCGCCGCGAGGGCGCGGAAACGGACGAGAACCGGCGCATGCTGAGCGCATTCCGCTGGAACCTGCGCATTCTAAGTTACGTCGCGCTGGTCGTCGGCGCGTTCCTCATCTTCAACACCATTTCTGTTTCGGTGGTGCGGCGGCGGCCGGAGATCGGAATCGTGCGCGCTTTGGGAGCAAGCCGCACCCACATCCTGGCAGCGTTTCTCGGCGAAGCAGCATGTCTTGGCTTCGTCGGCGCACTCGTTGGATTGTTTCTCGGGCGGCTGATGGCGAACGGCGCAGTCCGGCTGCTGGGAGCGACCGTGCAAGGGCTCTACGTCAGCAGCCGTCCGGCGCCGATCGCGCTGACCACCGCTACTGTGGCCCTGGCGTTCGTGGTCGGCATCGGGGTCGCGCTGGTCTCGGCGGCCGCTCCGGCGCGCGAAGCGTCGCTGGTGCCTCCGTTCGAGGCGATGGCGCGAGGCGAGCGCGAATACGCCGCGCGCGTGCACAAGGTTCGTGATCTGTGGATCGCGCTCGGGCTGGCAATCGCCGGTACAGCGGCGAGTTTCGCGCCTCCTCTCGCCGGGAAGCCATTCTTCGGCTATCTTGCTGCGCTGCTAATGATCGGCGCATCGGCGTTCGTCATGCCGGCCCTGGTCAGCGGATTAACTGCGGCCGGCTCTGGATGGCTTCGTCGCGCGCTCGGGGTGGAGGCCTTGCTGGCGTCGCGCAGCCTCGTGTCGTCGCTACGCCGGACCGCGGTCCTGGTTGCCGCGCTCTCAACCGCGATCGCCATGATGACCTCGGTGGCAATCATGGTCGGAAGCTTCCGCCAGACGGTGCAAGATTGGATGGAGGACCAGCTCAAGGCCGACTTGTTTCTCCAGCCGGCCGCCGATCCGCGTGCCGACCGGCTGCCAACCATCGATCCATCGCTCGCCGATTCTATCGCCGGTTTGCCGGGCGTGGCTGCCATCGATCGCTTCCGCGGATACGACATCAGCTATCAGGGTCTGCCGGCGACGCTGGGATCGGCCGACACCCGCGCCAACCACGATCTCGCGCAGATCCGCTTCGTCTCCGGCCGTTCTACGAGTGTGGTGAATGCCGAGCTGCGCCGCGGAGACAACGCCGCCGTTAGCGAGACCTTCGCGTACAAGCATCACGTGCGCACGGGTGACACGATCGCGCTCCCGCTCGGCGATGCCCAAGTCAGCCTTCACGTCGTCGATGTTTTCTATGACTACGGCAGCGAGAAGGGTTACATCGTGGTGGATCGCTCGACCATGTTGCGCTACTTGCCCGATCCTGCCGCGACCGGAATTGCCGTTTACCTGCGCCCCGGCGCGAATGTTGATGCCGTCCGCAGGGAGATCGAGCAGGTCACCGCCAATCACAACATCGTGCTCTTCACCAATCGCAATCTGCGTGCGGAAGCGATACGGGTATTCGATCGCACCTTTGCGATCACCTACGCGCTGGAGATCATCGCTGTCGGTGTGGCCATCATGGGCATTGCCGGCGCATTGCTCACGGTCGTGATCGATCGCCGTCGCGAATTGGGACTGTTGCGTTTCCTGGGCGCGAGCATTTCTCAGGTACGAAAGCTGATCTTGCTTGAAGCTGGATTGATTGGGGTGCTGGCGAATGTCGCCGGCCTGGCGCTTGGCGTGGTTCTTTCCTGGCTGCTGATCTTTGTCATCAACAAGCAGTCGTTCGGCTGGACCATTCAGTTCCACTGGCCGCTAGTGATCCTCGGCTCCGCGCTCGGCGTGGTGTTTCTCGCGACCGTGCTGTCGGGCTTTTACCCTGCGCGCATCGCCGCTCGCCTGAACCCGATCGAGGTGGTGCATGAAGAGTAGGCTCGCACTTCTCGCTGCGCTGCTTGTCGCCTCGATGCCGTTGCTCGCGCAGTATCAGAAGGCGCTTCCGGGATATCGATACGAGTTCCCACGCGATCACTTCAATCATCCCGATTACCAGACCGAGTGGTGGTATTACACCGGAAATCTGCGCTCTGCCGATGGCCACCGGTTCGGCTTTGAGCTGACGTTTTTTCGCCAGGGTGTGAGTCGCACGGCAACGCCGCCTTCCGACTGGCACGTGAAGGACATCTATCTTGCACACTTGGCGCTGAGCGACATCGACGGTCAACAGTTCCATCAAGCTGAGCGCGTGAATCGCGCCGGGCCGAGGATTGCCGGCGTCAGTGAATCTTCCGCGAAAGTCTGGAATGGAAACTGGCAGGTGCAGTGGAGCGGCGATCAACAACAGTTACAGGCGGTCGCTCAGGATTTCATCCTGCGCCTCACCATGACCTCGCGCAAGCCGCCGGTGATCCAGGGCGTGAACGGCGTCAGCCAGAAAGGCCCGGCCGTCGGTGAGGCATCGCACTACATTTCCTTTACCCGTCTGCTGACGACCGGGACCGTCGAGCTCAACGGCAAAGACTATTTTGTTGTCGGCACCTCATGGATGGACCACGAGTTTTTTACCGAGCAACTCGATACCACTCCGAAGGGCTGGGACTGGGTCAGCCTTCAATTCGATGACAACACCGAGCTGATGCTCTATCGCTTTCGGCACAAGGATGGCAGCGTCGATCCGTTTTCAGCTGGAACCTACGTCGATGCGCAAGGCCGGACGCAACATCTCGGCGCTTCCGATTTCTCCATGCAGCCGGAAAACGAAACCTACAGCGGTCCTGAAACGCACGGAGTTTACCCGGTCGCGTGGCGAGTCACAGTTCCCGCAATCAAGCTCGACGTGCAGCTCAGTGCGCCGCTGAAATCGCAGGAGATCGTCAGCAACATCGGTGCGGGGCTTTCGTATTGGGAAGGCGCAATTACGCTCAGCGGCACGCAGAATGGCCGACCTCAAACCGGCGACGGTTATCTGGAGATGACTGGCTATGCCCGCCCGTGACATGGATTCGGCTCAGACCCATAAGTCATGATGGTTTGTATCAGCGCACGACTTCGGGGCTGCTGAAGGTTCGTTTCCGAAAAGCTTTGTATCAAAGCACGACCTTAGTCGTGCCGAATAGCGCCTTTCGAGTTCGGCCTTTAGGCCCTGCAAGACTCGCGGGCGCAGGGGCTAAAGCCCCATTCACTAGAGCTTCTTTCGGCACGACTGAAGTCGTGCCCTGATACAAAGCCCGGACTTATGAAACGGACTTCTGACTCGGGACACTAATTGCTGACTGCTAATTGCTAACTGCTAATTGCCGGTTTTCACCACGGTGCGATGATCCCGCCCATACTCCGCGAGGCTGGTAACTCCGGCGGGGCCGCGAATGCTTGCGCGCCCCAATATTTTGCAAACACGTCGAGATACTTGTAGCCGGAGCCGGTATTGAATAACACAACCTTGTCGTCGTCGCGAAGAAATCCGTTTTGCAGAAGCTGCTTGTAGGCCGCGAGTGCCGCTGCGCCCTCGGGCGCCGGAAATATTCCCTCCGTCGATGCCATCTCTTTCACGGCATCCATGATGGCATCGTCACTTACCGCAATTGCGGTACCTTCACTCTTGCGCACGATGTCTAGAATGATGAAGTCACCGTAAGCTTTGGGAACGCGCAGTCCGGCGGCGAGGGTATGCGCATCCGGCCACATCGTAGAAGCCGTGCTGCCGTCTTGCAGCGCCTTCGGGATCGGAGCGCAGCCATCGGCCTGGACGCAAATCATCATCGGTCTCTTACCCACTTCAATCCAGCCCAACTCTTCCATCTCCTCGAAGGCCTTCCACATTCCGATCAGCCCCACGCCGCCGCCGGTGGGATAAAGAATCGCGGCCGGCAAGGTCCACTCCATCTGCTCGGCGACCTCATAGCCCATAGTCTTCTTGCCCTCTATGCGGAACGGCTCTTTCAGTGTCGAGACATCGAACCAGCCTTCTTTGTCTTTGCGCTCGGCAACCATCCGCCCGCAATCGCTGATCAGGCCATCGACCAGCGTCAGGTGTGCGCCGGCGGCTTCGACTTCGAGGCGATTCGCGATGGGCACGTCCTTCGGCATAAAGATGTACGACTCCAGGCCGGCAGCGGCCGCATAGGCAGCCAGCGCGCCTCCCGCATTTCCCGCCGACGGCGCAGCGAAATTCTTCACGCCGTCATGGCGCAACATGGTGATGGCCGCGCTCATGCCGCGCGCCTTGAACGATCCGGTGGGATTCAATCCCTCATCTTTGATGAACAGGTTGGCATGTTTGCGGCTGGGCAACAGCGGAGTAAATCCTTCGCCCAACGTGACCGGCTCGGCGTCAGGAAGGACAGCGGCGTAGCGCCACATGTTCTTCGGACCACCGATAAACGAGTCGCGGCTGTGATGCCAGCGGATTTCGCCGAGGTCGTACCTCACGTAAAGTGGCCCGCCGTCTTTGGGACAAATCGTCGGCGCCGCTTGCGGCGGAAGTTTCTCACCGCACTTGCTGCATTCGAAATGGAGGATGGTTGCCATGAAACATCGACTGTAGAGGGACGAAACCTCTTTTGCAAGGCGGGTTCACGCCACTCCGCGGCTGCTATACTCCTCGCAGAAATTAACCACAGAGGCGCAGAGACACAAAGT
Organism: uncultured Acidobacteriaceae bacterium; assembly: GCA_963821995.1. GTDB lineage: Bacteria > Acidobacteriota > Terriglobia > Terriglobales > Acidobacteriaceae > Bog-257. Next base: position 240,596 of record CAWGFZ010000006.1, read on the forward strand.
TTTCAACGTTATCTTTTATTCTCTGTGCCTCTTTGTCTGTGGTGAAATCCTTTCCATGAGCGAGCCGTCCACGCCATTGATGCGGCAATACAGCGCAATCAAGAAAGAGCATCCCAACTCGCTGCTGTTCTTCCGGCTGGGCGATTTCTACGAGCTCTTTTTCGAAGACGCGGTTGTGGCCGCGCGCGAGCTGCAGATTACGCTGACTTCGCGCAACAAGGAAAAAGGCATCGCGGTTCCCATGTGCGGCGTGCCCTATCATTCCGCGGAAAACTACATCGCCAAGCTCATCCGCAAAGGATTCAAGGTCGCCATCTGCGAGCAGATGGAAGATCCGCGGCTGGCGAAAAAGCTGGTCAAGCGCGAAGTGACGCGCGTGCTCACTCCGGGCACTGCGGCGGACGCGCATCTGGGTTCGGAGGAGAACAACTTTCTGGCTTGCGTGGCGCGCGCCGGCAATGCCGCCGGCTTCGCCGCTCTCGATCTTTCGACCGGCGAGTTTCGCGCCACCGAGTTTGTCGGCGAGGATGCCGAGCGCCGCATTCGCGAAGAGTTGCTGGTGCTGCGTCCGCGCGAAGTGCTGTTCGCCTCTTCGCTGCCGTTGTTCGATCAGCCCAGAACATCGTTGCCGCAACCCGCTGCCGCTCCGCGCATCGCCGTCGCTGGAAAATGCAAGCTGGGCGGAGACGCCGCTCGACGACTGGATCTTCGCTCCCGACTATGCGATTCCACAGGTGGAAAACCATTTCGGCGTGCTATCGCTGGAGGGCTTTGGACTGGCCAATCGCGCCGCAGCAGCCACCGCGGCCGGCGCCATCCTGCATTACGTTCGCACCACGCAGCGCGGCTCGCTCGATCACGTTGACCGTATCGGCTTTTATGAGCGGCAAAACTGCCTGGTGCTCGATGCCGTGACCGTTCGCAATCTCGAACTGATTGAGCCGCTGTTTGCCGGCGCAAGCGATAACGCCACGCTTTTCCGTTGTCTCGACTGCACGGTCACGCCCATGGGCAAGCGCCTGCTGCGCGCCTGGATGCTGCGGCCATCGATTGACGTTCGCGAGATCAATCTGCGACTAGACGCGGTCGAGGGTATGGTGAACGATCTGGTTGGTCGCGAGGAGCTGCGCCGCTCGATGGAAGGCATTCTCGACATGGAGCGCCTGCTGAGCCGCGTCACTCTGGAGACGGCCAACCCGCGCGACCTGCTGGCGCTCGCCATGTCGCTGGCGAAATTGCCGTCGGTGCGCGCATCGCTGCGTCAGCTCCTAGATCCGAGCTCCCAGCCGCGAGCTGCGAGCACGGACGCGCCTGGTCGGCTGCAAATCCTGCACGAGCAATGCGACGAACTAACCGACTTGCATGACCGGATCGTCTCGTCGTTGGAGGACGAACCGCCGCTCACGTTGGCGGATGGCGGCGTGATTCGCAGCGGCGTCGACGCGGCACTCGACGAGCTGCGCGATCTCAGCCGCAACAGCAAGCAGCACATTGCGCAAATCGAGCAGCGCGAGCGCCAGCGCACCGGCATCGGCTCGCTGAAGGTCAAGTTCAACAGCATCTTCGGCTACTACCTGGAAATATCGAAGGCCAACCTGCACCTCGCGCCCGGCGATTACGAGCGCAAGCAAACGCTGGTGAACGCCGAGCGCTTCACCACGCCCGAGCTGAAGGAATACGAGGCGAAGGTGCTGGACGCGCAGGATAGCATGGTCGAGATTGAGCGGCGTCTGTTCGCCGAACTGCGCTCCGCCATTGCCGCCGAGGCGCGTCGGATTCGCCAGACCGCGCTGGCGCTGGCGGAAATCGACTTGCTGGCCGCTTTCGCTGCGCAGGCCGCGAATAGAAATTATTGCCGCCCGAAGCTCGAGGACAATGGCGACATTGAGATTGTCGAGGGCCGGCATCCCGTCATTGAGCAGATGGAGATCGGCGGCGTTGCCGATCGCTTTGTGCCCAACGATCTTTATCTCAACGGCACCACGCATTCCATTCTGCTCATCACCGGGCCGAATATGGGCGGCAAGTCCACCTACTTGCGCCAGGCGGCGCTGATCGTGCTGATGGCGCAGATGGGATCGTTTGTGCCGGCGCGCTCGGCGCGGCTCGGGATGGTGGACCGCATCTTTACGCGCATTGGCGCCGCCGACAACCTGGCGCGCGGCCGCTCGACCTTTATGGTCGAGATGACGGAAACGGCGGCTATCCTCAACACCGCAACGCCGCGCTCACTGATCCTGCTCGACGAAGTGGGCCGCGGCACCGCGACCTACGACGGGCTGGCCATCGCGTGGGCCGCAATCGAATACATCCACGCCAACACGCGCGCTAAAACGCTGTTTGCCACGCACTATCACGAACTGACCGAGCTCGCCGACCGGCTGAGTGGAGTGAAGAATTATCACGTGTCGGTGAAGGAGAGCGGCGGCGGAATTGTGTTTCTGCGCAAAGTGGAAGAGGGCGCTGCTGACAAGAGCTACGGCATCGAGGTTGCCAAGCTGGCGGGACTCCCCAATGATGTGGTGACGCGGGCGCGCGAAGTTCTGGCCGAGCATGAGAATGCGGAGCGCAGCGCGGTCAAGCATCTGGCACATGACGAAGCGCTCGAGCCCGCGCCCATGCAGCTCACCATATTCACTCCGCTATCGCAGAAGATCGTGGACCGCATCAAAGACACCGACCTCAACCGCCTGAGCCCGCTGGAGGCGCTGAATCTGCTGCACGAGCTGAAGAAGCAGATGGAGTGAGAGCCATCAAAGATCTGTGGGCCTCTGACAGGCTTGGAGGGCCATCGATCTCTCCTCATGGACACGCGGGTTGAACTGAGTTATCTTGCGATCAGAGACCTTGGGAAGGCGGAACCGTGGCGTTTCAAAACTTCGAGGAAGTCTGGGCGGCGCTGGGTCGGCTGTACACCGACATCGTGCGGCTGCAGGAATCGCAACAGCAACTGGTTGAGCTGCATGCTCGTTCAGTTTCCGCCCATGCCGAACAAATGAAACAAATGGCGGAGCGTATAGATCGACTGGTCGAAAGCCAACAGCTACTCGTCGATAGTCAAAATCGTATGACGTCTACTGTGATGACGCTTGCCGGCAGCCTGACACATTTGGCTGGCATGGTTGAGTCCCATGAGCGACGGATGGAACGACTGGAAGGTCACTAGTTCATCGCCTTCGTCACTTGACTGGAAGAAATTCGATCCTCATCGTCCCTTTGGGAAGATTCTTAAAATCGTAATCCGCAGTTACGAGCGTGACCGGCTCCGCGTCGTGACCTCCGGTCGAGCGACTTAGCACAAGAGCGCCGGCAAATGCGTCGGCATATGGAAGATCGAAACTCCACTTCAACTTTCCGGCAACTGTGGCCGCAGCCGCGTCAACTGGGGCGATCGTGATCGGCAATGCAGCCAAGTTGCCAAGGATTTCCTCGGCAGTCGCGGTGTTCTTTCTATACAGCACGGTGACGATCTCACCCCAGTTGACGGCGCTCAGCAGGATTTCGGTGTTACCTTTAGCAGCCTCATTAAGCAGATGCCGTATGCGCTCGAAACCAGGCTCTCGGTCGGTGAAGCGCAAGAGTGCGCTGGCATCCAGGACATAGATCATCGCTTCTCGTCGTCCCGGTGCATGCGCTCCCGCTCGGCCCCCGCGCCCTTGGTAGATCCGATGAGGCTGTCGATGAACTCGGGAGTGATTGGGCGGAGGATGAGGGAATTGCCCTCGCGCCGTATTGAAACCTTAGTTCCCACCGAAAGCTTCATTTCCTCCCGCAACTCAGACGGTATTACAAGCTGCCCTTTGGAGCTGATCGAGGTATAAAGTGTCGCCATACCGGAAGTCTATCACATGGTAAGCTGTAATGGTAAATGTCTTACATGATTGTATTCGTTCTACTTTCATCGTGAAAGGCTCCTCGCGGCAGGCGAATTTTCCAAGGCTGGCAACTTTCAAGCGCTACCCTCGTGCCCACATGAATTCCGCCTCCCCACGCGTTACACTCTTCTGTTCCCATGACTTCCAAACGCAGCCTCGAACTTCGGCAGCGGGTCGGCCAGTTGCTCATCATGGGGTTCGATGGCACGGCCCTATCGCAGCGCCTCCGAGTGATGCTGGAATCGTTTTGTCCTGGCGGCATCATTCTCTTCAAGCGCAATATTGAGGAGCCTGGCCAGACGCACGCGTTGCTGCGCAACGCGCAGAAAGCCAGCGCCACGCCCATGTTTCTGTGCGTTGACATGGAGGGCGGCCCAGTCGATCGCCTGCGCGATGTGGTGGCACCCGTGCCGGCGGTCGCCGATGTTGCCATCGTCGGCGCAAAGGAACTCTTCCGCAAGCATGGGCGGCTGATCGGCGAAGAAGTGCGTGCGTTCGGCTTCAACACTGACTTCGCGCCCGTGCTGGATTTGCAGCTTGAGCCGTCGAAGAATGTCCTGAGCTCGCGAACCGCCTCGCCGCAAGCCAAACGGACGACCATTTATGCGCGCGAGTTTCTGCACGGCCTCGATGAATGCCATGTGCTGGGTTGCGGCAAACACTTTCCCGGACTCGGTGAAGCCAACCTCGACAGTCACGCCGACCTGCCTTCGATTGACAAGCCATGGAAGCGGCTGTGGAAGGAAGACCTCGTTCCCTACCGCGAGCTGCGGCGCGATCTGCCGTTCGTGATGGTTGCCCACGCAGCTTATCCTCAGGTCACCGGCGACAAGACGCCGGCGTCATTGTCGAAGAAGTGGATGAGCAGCATCCTGCGCAAGAAGATCGGTTATCGCGGCCTGATTATCACCGACGATCTCGACATGGGCGGAGTGCTCGCCGCCGCGCCAATTGAAGAAGCAGCGGTCGAAACCCTGCGCGCCGGAGCGGACATGTTCCTGGTCTGCCAAAAAGAAGAGAGCGTGCGTCGCGCTTTTGAAGCTGTGCTGAAGCGGGCTGAAAGCGACAGAAAGTTTGCGCGGCTCATCGCGGAAAAATCGGAACGCGTCCTTCGCTTCAAGAAGAAATCGAAGGCATTGCAATCGCGCCCCAAAACGCCTCCATCGCAGGAGACGCTGGATCGCCTGACGCGCCGGATTTGGGAGTTCAGCGAAGAGGTGCGTGCTTACGCCATCAATGCCGGCGAGGTAGCGGGGTGATCGTTGCTGGCGTGATGAGCGGAACGTCGGCTGATGGCATCGATGTGGCGTTGGTTCGGATTCAGGGCCGCGGCTTCCGCTCTCGGCTGGAGTTGCTGGCGCATTACCAGTTTCCTTATCCCGCCGAGGTGCGCCGCGCCGTGCTGGCGTCCATGAACGCAGCGTCGGCCAAGGTTGCTGATTTGTCGCGTCTGAACTTCCTCCTGGGCGACCTCTACGCCAACGCCGTGCGACTGGCGCAGAGGCGCGCACGGCTGGAATGTGAACTGGTCGGGTGCCACGGACAGACTATCTATCATCAAGGTATTGCGAAGCCGTGCCTGGGCCATCGCGTGGCTTGCACGTGGCAGACTGGCGAGGCCGCCGTAATCGCCGCGAAGCTTGGCATCCCCGTCGTCTCCGATTTTCGTCCTGCTGACATGGCGGCCGGCGGTAAGGGCGCGCCGCTGGTTCCGTTCCTCGATTACGTGCTTTACCGGCACCGGCGCTACGGCCGCATTGTGCAGAATCTCGGCGGGATCGCAAACCTCACGGCGATTCCGCCGCGGGCTTCGCCGGAGCAGGTGGTCGCTTTCGACAACGGCCCGGGCAACATGGTCATCGATGCCGTGACCGCACATCTCTTCGGCAAGCCATACGATCGCAACGGCCTGCTGGCTGCGCGTGGCGAACCCATCGAGCGGGTGCTGCGCGAGTTGCTGCGGCATCCGTTCTTTCGCCAACCGCCGCCCAAGACGGCCGGGCGCGAACAGTTCGGACGCGAGTTCGTCCGCGAATTTCTTCTCCTCTGCCGACGTGCCGACGAGCACGACATTGTGGCTACGGCAACCGCGCTCACTGCGCGGTCTATAGCCATCGCAGTCCGCAGGTTCGTGTTGCCACTGTTGCGCACCGGGGAACCGCGACCGGCGCGCTTTCGAGAATTTGTCGTCTCCGGCGGCGGGACAAAAAACGCTACCCTGATGCGGATGATTGGCGCGGAACTCGCGCCACTGAAGATGCGGGTGCGCACCAGCGATGACTTCGGGTTGCCATCAGAGGCAAAGGAAGCGACGGCCTTCGCGCTGCTCGCCTACCAAACCTGGCGACGCTTGCCATCGAATGTTCCTTCCGCAACCGGCGCGGAGCGGCCGGCCATCCTCGGGAAGATCAGCTATGCGTAAGGGTTGGAATTATAGGGGTCCTTCGACTCCGTTCGGACGCCCTCGCGTCCTCACTTCGCTCAGGATGACACCGGGGAAGAATCTTCAGATACGAAGCACAGTACCGCTTAACGGCCACGATTCCGAAGTTACCCGGTGTCATGCTGAGCGCAGGCGCGGCTCTTTTGTGCGCCGGAGTCGAAGCACCCCTATACCAGCGATGCTTCTCGTGTGCTTTCTGGTGATCCTTCTCGCCGGCTGCGCGCGCAAGCCCGATCCCAACACGCTGGTAATGATCATCGAGAGCAGCCCCACCAACCTCGATCCCCGCGTGGGAGTGGATGCGCAGTCGGAGCGAATTGACGAATTGCTTTTCGACTCGCTGGTCCGCCGCGACGAACACTTCAATCTCCAGCCATGGCTTGCCGAAAGTTGGGAAATCCCCAATCCACTGACGTACGTCTTTCATCTGCACCACGGGGTGCGATTTCATAATGGACAACTGCTCACCTCGCGCGATGTGAAGTGGACCTTCGACTCGCTGCTCAGTGGTAAGCTCCGCAGCGCCAAGACGAGCACGTACGCGCAGGTCAGCCGCATTGATGCCCCGGACGACTACACCGTCATCTTTCATCTGAAGCAGCCGTTCGCGCCCTTGTTGTGGAACCTTTCCGCTGGTGCGATCGGCATTGTGCCATACGGCAGCGGCGAGGACTTCAACCGCCATCCCATTGGCTCAGGACAGTTTCGTTTCGTCTCGGCGCAGCAGGACAGGGACGTGATCATCGAGCGCAATCCGGACTACTGGGCCGCGCCTGCAAAGCTGGAACGGGTGCAGTTCAAAGTAATTCCCGACGCGACCACGCGAGCGCTGGAGCTGCGCAAGCAGAGCGCCGATGTGGCCATCAATTCCCTGGTCGCCGACGCCGTCGTCACTCTGGAGCGCGATCGTGACCTCACGGTGATGCAATCGCCGGGAACAATTTATGCCTACGTCGCGCTCAATCTGCGCGACCCCATCTTGAAGGATGTTCGCGTCCGGCGTGCCATTGCCTATGCGATCAACGTCGAGCCGATGATTCATTACCTGCTGCGTGACGAGGCGCGCCCGGCGTACAGCGTCCTGCCACCACAGCACTGGGCATACGACGGCGACGTAGAACGCTATCCGCACGATCCGCAGCGGGCGCGTGAGTTGCTCGACGACGCCGGCTATCGGCCAGTCAAGGGCGTGCGTTTCCATGTGACGATGAAGACCTCGACCGAAGAGTCCACGCGGCTTCTGGCCGCGGTGCTGCAGCAGCAGTTGCGGCAGGTGGGCATCGCCCTCGACATTCGCACTTTCGAGTTTGCCACGTTTTTTGCTGACGTGAGCAAAGGCGCCTACCAGATGCATTCGCTGCGCTGGGTGGGCGGCAATCTCGATCCCGACATCTTTGAACACATTTTCGATTCGGGCAGCTTTGCGCCCCGCCGCGCGAATCGGACGTTCTATTCAAACCCGCGTGTCGATGATCTGATCCGCGAAGGCCGCAGCACGCTCGATGAGCAGAAGCGCAAGGCAATCTACGGAGAAATTCAGCAAATCCTTGCCCGCGATCTTCCGTACATCAACCTCTGGTATCTGGATAACGTGCTGGTTCATACCAACCGCGTGCGCGGCATCAAGCTGGGGCCGGCGGGCAACTACGAATTCCTGCGCACTGCCGAGCTGACGACACAGAGCGCCGCATCAGGCAAGGCGAATATACCGCTGCTGAAGCGAATATCATTGGGAGATATGGCTATCAGCAAAGGGAAGGATGCTATGCGACCGCTTGCCACATTGGCTCTGTTTATCGGCGCGGCCTGCGTCATCATGCTACTGGGGACGTTCGCGAGCGGCTCGCAAACCACCGGCGGGAGCGACAGGCGAGAGATTTGGGGCGGGCAAGGTGTCGCCATGACCAGCAACGCAGAAGGAGCGACGCTGGAGTTCGACTGTGCCCGTGGGAAGATTCTCCAGCCCATTAAGCCCGATGCCAACGGGGAATTCACGGCACGCGGCACGTACACGCAGGAACGAGGCGGGCCGGTGTTGAAATCCAATCCGCCCAGAGATGTGGCAGCTACCTATCGCGGGTCGATCCATGGCGACACGATGCAGCTTGAGGTGGTTCTAACCGGCGGAGGCCAGACACTGCCTGCATTCACTCTTACGCGCGGCCACGCGGGACGTGTGGTGAAGTGCGCGTAGCGCTTCGCCAACGGCTATTGCTGGAGTTTCTGCGCACGGCCAACAGACCTCTGAAAAGAGCAGGAAAGCAGATCCCTCGCCGACTAAAGTCGGCTCGGGATCACAAAATATAAAGGCCTCAGACGCTGGCCTGAAGGCCAGCTCTACCGAACAACGGAACACGCCGATTTTCTTGGTGGCCTGCAAGGTCGTGCCCTTCCACCTCTTACCGGTTTGCGATTGCTGTGGCTTCTTCCCCCATCCAGCGCTTACACTGCTGGCTCACACCGTCGTCAAATTGAGTCCCCGAGGTATTCGAGATGAACTTGCGAGTTCACCTGATGGCCGTTCTGGCGCTTTTCAGCGCAGGCGGAAGTGTTTTGGCTGCCCAGGAAAAGCCTCCGCAGACGCCGAGAGAGCAGGCTTGGTCGATGCTGCATGAAGGTCTCACCAACTCCAGCATGGATAAGCGCAGGAAAGCAGTGTCAGAATTGGGATTGTTGCCGGATGATGGGCAGGCTGTGGATGCTGCGCTTACCGCGTTGAAGGACACGAAGCCGGAGGTGCGGACAGCAGCCGCGCAGGCCCTCGGCGAGATGTCGGCCAAATCTGCGAAGCGGGAGCTGTTGGCAGTTTTGCGCGACCGCGACCCTGGCGTGATATTGACAGCGGCGCATGCGTTGATCGTGCTGGGCGACGATAGAGGCTACGAGGTGTTCTACGCTGTGCTGACCGGCCAGCAGAAGAGTGGCGGCAGCCTACTGGAGCAGCAAAAGAAGTTGCTTAACGACCCAAAGAAGCTGGCAGGGTTGGGATTTCAGGCGGGCCTCGGATTCGTGCCGTTCGGCAGCCTTAGCTACAGCGCATTCAAGCTCATCACCAAAGATGACACGTCGCCGGTGCTGGCCGCGGCTGCGCTCACCCTGGCCAAGGACCCGGACCCCAAGAGCGGCGAGGCGCTGGCCACCGCTGCGTTGGAACAGAAGAAATGGCTGGTGCGAGCAGCCGCTTTTGACGCCATCGCCAAACGCGGCGAGCCCTCGCTGAAGGGCACAGCCGTTTCGGGCATGGAAGATGCGCAGTGGCAAGTGCAGTACGCCGCCGCGGCCGCCGTCATCCGCCTTAGCGACATTGAAGAGCATCCAAAACAGATTGAAAGGCCGGTCAGACATAGAGCTCCGGTGAAGAAATGACAGAGCTCGCGGACCCATCCAACTGGATAGGTTGGAGGTCTGCCTTTATTCGAGGAACCTGGCATGTGCAGGAACATCAAAACTCTTTTCAATTTTGAACCTCCGGCTACCGACGCGGAGGTGCGAGCTGCGGTCCTCCAGTTCGTCAGAAAGATCAGCGGATTCACCAAGCCGTCGAGAGCCAACGAGGCATGCTTTCAGCGCGCTATTGACGACATTGCCAGCATTGCGACGCGACTGATCGAAGAGCTGGAAACCACATCGCCGCCCAGGAATCGGGCCGAAGAAGCGATGAAGGCGAAGGCGCGAGCGGCGGAGCGATTTGGACCGGCCAGATCAGACCAGGTCGCCGACTGAGCATTTGCTCAGGCGGCCCATCGTCCAGCTGGAGGGTCCAACAGCCGATCCCTCGCCGACCCGATTCTGCTTCCGTTCGCATCGACGTAGTATGCTTGCTGTAGGGCTGGAAACGAGTCGCAGCCCCGCCGGAGCCGCTTTGGCCGATGCCAATCCATTTCTGAGACGAGCGCCGGGATGCGAACACTTCATGAGTTCGTTTGAGCAGGGGCCGCAAGACGGCAAGTTTCCGGATGCCAACGGGCCGGTCCTGGTTATGGCACCGCGCCGTCGGCTGACGCGATGGGAGATCTGGAGACGCCGAATCTTCCTCGTCATTTTCGTCCTCTTCTGCCTGGAAATCGGCATCCTATTGACGGTTGCGCCCTGGACGCAGTTTTGGACACACAACTCGCTGCTCGTGAGGTTCCCCGAGGTGCGAAGGTTCCTTATGTACGGCTTCGTTCGGGGACTTATCAGCGGCCTTGGGTTGACCGACATCTGGTTGGCGGTTGCAGAAGCGATCCGCTATCGTGAACCTGTTGTTTGAGCGAGTGCGTCGCCAGTTTTGCGCGTTCACCGCGACGCTTGCATCACCGGAGTTCCGGGACCGCATGGCTGACAAGGACGGACAACCTCACCCCAACCGCGCACCGCTTGCTTACGAGAACAAGAGGTTTCTCAATGGGCCGGATGGCCGCATCCTCCGCATCCTGGCCGAATATCAGGAGCCGCTGGCGCGATTCCGGCGCGAACGCATTCAGGACACCATCGTCTTCTTCGGTTCGGCCCGCTTCCATAGCCGTTCGCAGGCCGAGCAGGCATTGCAGTTGCTCGACAAACCCGGCTCGGCCACGCCTGCGCCGCCAGAAGAACAGGAGCGTATCCGGCTGGCCAAAGCTGATGTCGAGATGGCGCGATACTATGACGATGCCCGGCGCCTGGCTTTTCTCATTACGAAGTGGGCCAACTCCATCAATCAGCCTCGCAATCGGTTTGTAATCTGCACCGGCGGAGGGCCGGGCATCATGGAAGCGGCCAACCTGGGAGCCTGGGAGGCTGGTGGCAAGACCATCGGCATGAACATCAATCTCCCATTCGAGCAGATGCCGAACCCCTTCATCACTCCAGAGCTGAATTTCGAGTTTCACTACTTCTTCATGCGCAAACTGTGGTTTGCCTATCTGGCAAAGGGGCTGGTGGTGTTTCCTGGAGGATTCGGGACCTTCGATGAGCTGTTTGAGCTTCTCACCCTGGCCCAGACGGAGAAGCTGGCCAAACGTATGTGCATCGTAGTGTACGGCAAGGATTACTGGGACCGGGTGATCAACTTCCAGGCTTTCGTGGACGCGGGCACGATTTCTCCGAAAGACCTCGAGCTGTTTTTCTGGGCCAACACGCCGGAAGAAGCCTTCGAATACCTGCGCGCGGATTTGACCAAGCATCACTTGGAGCCGCAGACGGTGCGCGACAAAGGTCCGGACATTGCGAAGACAAGGCCGTGAATCTTGTCGATATGCGTGCCGGATGAATTCGCATCGGCAATGGTGTGTCGATGTCGACCGGTGCGTCTGCCGACGGTTTTGAAGTAATCTGGAGAATTCGAATGGCCCAATGCGAGGCGTGAATATGCGTGTGCTGGTGACGGGTGGTGCCGGCTTTTTGGGCTCGCATCTTTGCGATGCCTTGCTGGCCGACGGCCATAGCGTCATTTGTGCTGACAATCTGCTGACCGGACGGGTGGAGAACATCGCTCACCTGCGCCGCGAGCCGCGCTTCGAGTTTCGCGAGCACGACGTTTGCCGTCCCTTCGATTTCGGCGACGTCGATTGCATCTTCCACTTGGCTTCGCCTGCCAGTCCCGCGGATTACCTGCATCATGCCATCGAGACCCTGCGCGTCGGCTCTTTGGGAACGATGAATTGCCTGGAGCTGGCGAAGAAGTACGCGGCGAAGTTCTTGCTGGCGTCCACGTCAGAATGCTATGGCGATCCGCTGGAGCATCCGCAGAAAGAAAGTTATTGGGGGCACGTTAACCCCGTCGGACCGCGCTCGGTCTATGACGAATCCAAACGTTTCGCGGAAGCGGTCACCATGGCATATCACCGGTATTACAAGGTAGATACGCGAATCGTCCGCATCTTTAACACCTACGGCCCGCGGCTGCAACTGAACGATGGCCGCGTAATTTCCAACTTCATGAAGCAGGCGCTGCTGGGAGAAGATCTCACGGTCTACGGAGATGGCTCGCAGACGCGCAGCTTCTGCTACGTTAGCGACGAGATCGCCGGCATTCTGGCGCTGGCCGATTCCGCCGAGCACGACCCTACCAACATTGGCAACCCCGACGAATTCACAATTTTGGAATGCGCCGAGGTGGTGCTGGAAGTGACAGGCTCCGGCAGCAAGGTTCGCTTCGAGCCGTTGCCGGAAGACGATCCCAAACAGCGTCGTCCTGATATCGGCAAGGCGAGAGCGCTGCTGGGGTGGGAACCCAAGATCGATCTGCGCACCGGATTGCGCATGTCATTGGATTACTTCCGCGCGGCAGTAACCAGCACGGCCGCCGAAGCTTGATGCTTCCCGTAAAATGTACCTAGATGCTCTCCAGCAGCGGGCAACTTGAATTCGACGCTTTGCGCCGCGAAGCCTCCTCGTGGTGGTACGTCGCGCGAGGTAAAGTCCTGCGCGAGGCGGTCGCCCAAAACCTGCAGCCCGGACCTGAGTCGCGGGTTCTGGATTTTGGCTGCACTGCCGAACTCGATGTGGCGAATTTCCCGCACGTCCGCACCCTGAATGCCCATTCTTTACTGCCGGTACTGGCGTTCCAACAGATGCGCAATCGCCGTGATCTCGTCTGTACCAGTTCGGAAGAGCTGAGCTTCATCTCGAATTCATTCGACGCGGTTGTCTGCGGTGATGTTCTGCAGACCGTCCCCGACGATCTCTCCGCGTTGCGTGAGCTACGCCGGGTGCTGAAGGATGGCGCAATGTTGTGCCTCACGGTTCCTGCTTATCCCTTGCTTTGGGGGGAGGAGGACGAGGCGCGCGGCCATCGCCGCCGCTACACGGCGACCGAACTGCGTCGCAAGCTGAATAATGCCGGCTTTGAAGTCACTCGTGTTTCCTACCTGGTGGCCGCGGGATTTTTACCGGCGGTCATCGAGCGTGTTGGCAAGAACATTTTCACCAAGTCCATCGATCGCTATCGCCGTTCTGCGCGTCACTCGAACCGGGCAAACGCGGCCATGGTCTTGCTGCTGGGTTTCGAACGCCGCCTGATCCGCTACATCAATCTACCGTTCGGCACTCGCGTCGTCTGTTGGGCGCGCAAACCCGCTCTGGTTGTCGAACGTGTCACCGTTCCTGCCTGGGAGCGCCAGTGGGCCGCCGGGCCGCTCCCGCAGGGCAGCACTTAGTTCTGTGCGGCGACCGGGTAGAGTGGACCCTTCGGAAGCCGTTACGAATACGCCGAACTTGGAACCGCTCTAGAATAGTCGCGTGTCCTTATTGCGTAGCATCGGAACCACGCTGGAGATGATCAAGTGGGAGCACTCGGTGCTCACGCTTCCGTTTGGTTTGACCGGCGCAGTGCTGGCCGCGCGCGGAATTCCCAATCTGCACACCTCCATCTGGATCATCGTGGCGCTGGTGGCGGCGCGCTCGGCGGCAATGGCATTCAATCGCCTGGCGGATGCAACCATCGATGCCGCCAATCCCCGCACCAGGATACGGGCGCTCCCCGCAGGCAAGCTGAGCAAGTCGTTCGTCGGAGGATTCATTGTAGTTACCTCGGCGATTCTGATTTTTGCGGCGTACAAGTTGAACCCGCTCGCGTTTTATCTTTCGCCGTTGGCGCTCGGTATCGTCTTCCTCTACTCATTCAGCAAGCGGTTCACGCGCTGGTCGCACGTGGCGCTCGGTGTGGCGATGGGCATCGCGCCCGCTGCCGCCTGGATCGCAGTTCGCGGATCGCTCGATCCACGCATCCTGATTCTCACCGGTGCGGTGATTTTCTGGGGCGCCGGGTTCGACATTCTCTACGCCTGCCAGGACTACGAGCACGATTGCTCAGCCGGGGTGTATTCCGTTCCCAAGGCTTTCGGAATTCGCTCTGCCCTCGGCATCGCTCGGCTGTTTCATTTGGTTACGGTGTTCTTGCTTGCGTGGATGGTTGTGGCATTCGGTTTGGGCAAGATCGCCGCGGCCGGAGTGATCTTTGTGGCGCTGCTGCTAGTCTACGAACACTCGCTGGTAAAGCACGACGACCTCAGCCGGGTGAACGCCGCATTTTTCACCATGAATGGATTGGTCTCGATGGCGTTTTTCTTCTTTGTGGCCGTCGATCTGCTGGTTAGGCGTTGATCGGCGGATGCCGGCAGAATCGCCAGGCCGGGAATCTGTCCACGAACTGCTCCAGCGCCCGCACGACCCGACTACGCGCTTCCTCATCTTCCGAAGCCGACGGTTTCGCAGCACGAGTCCCGTTTCATCCTGGGTTCACACCGTGGGATTTATGCACTATTCATGTTGCATTTACTTAGTTGTTAATGTCGCCGGCCATACTGAAACGTAGTCTCCCGAATACTAGAGCGGTTCCAGATTTGGTGTATCCAGGTAGAGCGGACCTTCAGGTCCGCGTCCAAGCCGCTCCCGAAGTCTAAGCTTTCCGCCCACTGCGCTGCAGTGGGCGGAAAGCCTGACGAAGAGAGCCCCCCTCGACGCGGCGCTGAAGCGCCGCTCTACCCGACCCCGGGGTACAGCAATTCAGGAAGCGCTCTAGCTGCGGACAGGCAAGGGTGACGATGGCGACGAGTCAAGCGGAAACCTGGGTCGAGTCACTGGGCCTGCAGCAGCGCGCGCGCATTCCTTTTGACCAAATTCCTTTTACCGCCCTCGACGCTACGGCCGGCAGCGAAGATGAACTTCAGGCTGTGGTTGTCGGGTCGGCGAACGCCTGCGACCTGCCGATCAGCATTCGCGACTCCCGTTTCTTCCGCAACATTGCCCGGCGAAGCGCCAGTGGGGAAGCTCCGCGGCGCACGCTGCTCGAAGTAGAAGCGTTTCTCAACGACACGTGCGGTGTATGGGAAAACAGTTGGGTCCGCTTTCCTGAGTCCGGCCTCAGCCCGCACGTGCGGGACGTCTTCGAAATGGACATGCAGATCGCGCGCGAAGGGACGGTCGGCGAGCGGTCTGATGCGGCACGATTCCGCTTCATGAAAAATGGTGAGCGCTGGCTGCGCATTCCCATCAGCTATGTCCTGAAGCTCTCGCTGGCTGACGTAGTGGGGACGCAACGACACATGCCCGAGCCGATGCGTCAGGAAGCCTGCCGTCTGTTGTGTCACTTTCTGAATGACAATACCTCGCCGGAGACCACGTCGTTTCAAGTTGTCGCCGCGAGCGACGGAAGGTCGCTGGGCGAACAGGCTGCACGCGAAGCGGCGCGGCGCTTTCTGTTTACTTCATTGTTGATGTCCTGGGCAAACCAGCGGCTTGGGTTAGTCGAGACGGGGCAGCGGGCACTGGTCTATCACGCGCCGGTACCGTCGGTGCATCAGGAAGAACTCTCGTCGTGCCTTTCCGATTCGTTCTATCGCGAGCTGTTCATGAGCCCGTGCCTGTCCGGGTGGAGTGACGGCGAAGCTAAGTATCAATATATGCACCTGTGTCACCATGTGCTGAGCCGCAGCCAATTGAACGCGGTCGTCAAGCTGCGCGAGGCCGGAATTATCACCAATGACCTGATCGTGCTGCCCAGTTTGTCCAATATCAGCCTGGCGAACAACGGCATTCACGTCAGCATTGGCAGCCGCTATCTTGATCGCCAACTGCAATGTCGGGACGGCTTCTCACCCGGTGATGAAAAGCGGCTCGGCGACCTGGTCATTAAGATCTACGAACACTTCCTCTCGCTCTTCGTCGGCACGTATACCGCTGCTCCTTATCGCATCGGATTTACCCAGTTCCATCCCGAGCGCCTGCTGTCCTTCCTGCCGCATGAACTCGACTTCACGCACTTACGGCTGTTGTGGCGCGAGTGGAAGGAGAAAGCGCAGATCAGTCGATGCGGCCACGCCCTGACACCTTACGGCCCACGCTGGATCGACAACATGGTTGCGAAACTTTGTAAGCTGCGCGGAGATTTGGTTCCTGATGCACGGCTGCTCACTTACCCGGTTGCCTGGCTGGCGACCGAGCATTCCTCGGCGCTCGATGGGAGCGCGGGAAACATTCAGCGTCTGTCATCGGAGCTGGACCAGCTCGGCATCGTCGATCAGCGCATGTCGTTTTACATGCCTCTGCGTTTACGGGAGCACGCACGGGACGGCTACTCCGGTTTCGAAGCGCGCTACTACAGTTTGTTTGCCAGCTACGACCGTGACATGGCGCCGGCCGTTTGCCTGCAGCAGTTTCTGCTGGCTCTGGCGTACCGATTGGCGTTGCAGGGCGAAGTCACACACGAAGACATTCCGGACGATCCGACGTCGGAGAGCGAGCGTCGCCAGCCGTTCTTTTTTTCGGCAGCCGGATTGCCGGCATTTTATGTTCGTCGCAACTCGCGTAATCAATTCCTCGGCACGGTCCTGCGCAATTGCCGGACGACGCGCACCAGCCGCCGCCATCCCGGGTACTTTCGCGTTTCTCTGCATGACTATCGCCGGGCGCTGCTGGCGTATGTACGCGAGTCTGCCGCTGACCTTGCTGAAGCCATGAACATGCAGAGCATTTTGGCCGATGTCGACGAACGCTGTGACGATGAAAAACAGGGAGTGAGTTCTCGCCTGCTTGCCGGGATTGCCGGCGATTCGGCCGAGGATCCCATGGACATCGAGGCGCGAGAATTCAATCGCATGGCGGAGGATTTCTACCGCGGAGCATTGCGGCAACAGCATCTGCGCGAAGCCTTATGCCATCTGCGCGAAGACATCGTCGCGCTCGAGCGTTCCGACTGCGCTGAGGTAAGAGGCTATTTGCGACATGGAGTCCGCGTGCAGCATCCAGCGCGCGTCGTTCGGGACATCGAGCAACGTCTGTTGAACGACGAACTTACGCTGGATGAGATAACGGCACTGTTGAACCTGCTGGTTCTGCTCACCTGGCAGGATCGGCAGCACACCCTCGAGCCGGTCTTATGAACTTCACACACCAGTACATTGATCGTGCTAGCGGCGCTGTGGTGGGCGAGCATCTGCTGGCCAATTCTCTGATCAGCGCCCTGTACTCGCCGGCGTTGGAGAAGGCCCCATTGCTTACGCGCCTTGCCTCCAGCCGATATGCGTCACGCGTACTTGGATTTCTGAACTACGACAACGTGCTCTCTGCGCGAGCGACCGGAATGCTGAAATTTCTGCGCGAGTCGGGCATTCAATTGTCGGAATTCGTGGGCAACTTGTCCGAGTACGATACCGCGCGAAAAATCTTCGAGCGTCAGATCCGCTACTGGAACTGCCGTCCCATGCCGGCAAATCTGCGGGCCGTTCTTTGTCCTGCCGATGCCCGCGCGCTGGTGGGCTCGATGGCCGAGTCCTCCGGCCTTTATCTGAAGCAGAAGTTTTTTTCGTTTCCAGAGCTGCTCGGCGATGGCTCGCCCTGGCAGCGCTCGTTTGAAGGCGGTGATTACGCGATCTTTCGTCTGACGCCGGAAAAATATCACTACACGCACAGCCCTGTGTCGGGACGCGTGCTCGACCTCTATCCTGTCGAGGGCCGTTATTATCCCTGCAATCCCCATGCTGCCGTGCAATTGATCTCGCCCGTATCGAAGAACCGGCGGGTGGTGACCATCCTCGACAGTGACTGTGGCGAAGGTTCCCGCGTCGGTCGCGTAGCCATGATTGAGGTGGTTGCGCTCATGGTGGGACAGATCGAGCAGCGCTACAGTGAGTTTCGTTACGAAAATCCGCGGCTGATCGAAAAGGGAATGCTGCTGCGGGCGGGCGCTCCCAAGGCGCTGTTTCGTCCGGGGAGCAGCACCGTCGTCGTGCTCTTTCAGCGCGACCGTGTGCGCTTTGCTCGCGATCTCGTCGAGAATCAGCGCCGCCGCGGTATTCAGAATCCTTTCGCGCTGACGCTGGGCGAGCCGCTCACGGAAACCGACGTTGCCGTGCGCTCGCTGCTGGCGATTTCAGCAGAGGAGCAGCCATGCTGAACGTCTGCTTTGTCGCCGGACTCGCGGCCGGCCTGATCGCATTACTTGTCTGGGGCGTGCGAACGCTGCCCGCCGAACGCTGGCAGATGCTGGCCGCCGTGCCGCTGGCGAAGTCCGCGGACGGTTCGTGGCGCGGACTGAATCTCACCTTCTATGGCTTCTTCAGTGCGACCGGCACTGCGTTCGGCCTCGCAGTGATGTTCCTGTTACTGGCGTCGGTTGGAGTACCGGTCGCTATCAGTCTTTTGCTGGTGCTCTTTGTGCTGCTGGTCTGCGTTCCAGCGTCCAGACTGATTGCGCTGGTCGTCGAACACAAACGCAACACATTTACCGTCGCCGGAGCATCTTTTATCGCGGCGCTCATCTTGCCAGTATTGGTCGTGGGGATCCGGCCGCTCGCTTCGCGCTTTCTGCATCACGAGCTTCCCGTGCTGGCAATATTCTCGGCAACAGCTATCGGCTATGCGCTCGGTGAGTCGATTGGGCGGCTGGCCTGCTTGAGCTTCGGATGCTGCTACGGAATGCCGTTGCGCAAAGCCAATCCCGCGATCGCGCGCCTGTTTCACAAGCACAATCTTGTCGTTTATGGAGCGACCAAGAAAGCGGCCTATGCCTCGGGGCTGGCAGGCGAGCCGCTCATCCCGGTGCAGGCCATTACCTCCGCGATTTTCGCCGCTGCCGGAATTGCGGGCATTGCGCTCTTTCTGGCGCAGCAGTTTCGATGGGCCGCGTTGGTCCCGATAATTGCGAGTACGGGATGGCGGGCCTGCTCGGAGTGGCTGCGTGCCGATTACCGCGGCGCCTCGCGCATCTCGGTATATCAGTTGATGGCGATCTTCTCCGCTCTGTATCTCGGCACGTTTGTTATGCTGATGCAGTCATCTGCGGCGGCGGCGCCTAACCTGCTTGCCGGATTTGCGCAGTTGACTCAGGCGCCTGTAATTCTGTTGTTGCAAGTTTTCTGGATCGGCTTGTTTCTTTATTACGGCCGGAGCCGTGTCACCGCCTCAACACTGTCTTTTCATGTCGTCGCCGCCCGAATCTAAATGGGAAAAAGCAGGTCCCTTGCCGAGTAACGCCGGCTCGGGATGACAAATATAAAGGGCCTAGAGCGTTTCCCGAATTGCTGTACCCCGAGGTCGGGTAGAGCGGCGCTTCAGCGCCGCGTCGAGGGGGGCTCTCTTCGTCAGGCTTTCCGCCCACTGTAGCGCAGTGGGCGGAAAGCCCAGACTTCGGGGTGCGGCTTGGACGCGGACCTGAAGGTCCGCTCTACCTGGATACACCAAATCTGGAACCGCTCTAGACGCTGGCTTTGAAGGCAAGCTCTAGCTGAACTTCGAGTGCGACTTAACTCCACCAACTCCGATCTATAGCGCAGTTTTTGCGGCCTGCTCTGCTGGATTCAGATCGAATTCGGGATGAGGGATGCCCATCATCCATTTATCGAACCAGGCGACGATGTAGTCGAGACGTTCTACGCGATGCCAGGGCTCGCCGGAGCGCGACAGTTCGTGCGTCTCATGGGGAAATACCACCATCGCCGCCGGGCGCTTCAGGTACTTGAGCGCGCGGAATAGTTGCTCGCCGCCGGAGTCCTGCGGCGTGCGGTAGTCGGACTCGCCCAACACAAACAGAACCGGAGTGTGGATGTTCTTTACGAAGGTAATTGCCGAGCGCTCGCGGTAATCTTCCGGATCTTCAAACGGCGGCGCTTTGAACCAGTTGGGCTGGAAGAGCGTGAAGTCGGCGGTGTACCACCACGACGCCCAGTTGGATATATCGCGCTGCGATACAGCGGCGGCGAAGCGGTCGGTGTGAGTGATCGTCCAGTCGGTGAGCACGCCACCGCCGCTGCCGCCGGTCACGCCGAGCTTCTTCGGGTCGATATAGCCGCGCTTCAGCATCTCGTCGACGCCGATCATGAGGTCGCGGTAATCGTCGCCCGGGTAGTGATATTGAATGATGTTGCCGAATTCCTGGCCGTAGCTGGTCGAGCCGCGCGGGTTGATGTAGAGAACGACGTAGCCCTTGGCAGCCATCCATTGAAATTCATGATCGAAGACCCAGCCGTAGGCGGCGTGCGGGCCGCCGTGAATATTGAGGATGAGCGGATACTTCTTTTGCGGATCGAAGTCGGGCGGCTTCTGGATCCAGCCCTGAATGCGCTTGCCGTCGAAGCTGGTGTAGTCGATCTCCTCTGGGCCGGTGAGGTTGAGCTGCGACCAGAGCTTCTGATTGACGTCGGTCAGGCGAGTTTGGGCGCCGTCGGCAGCAACGGTGAAGAGATCGCCGATCATGGTGGGAGTGGAGACAAGCGCGACAATTTTGCCGGCATCGGGAGTGACAGAGAAATCGAGCACGGCCTGATCGCCTTTGCTCAGCTCAGTCACCGCGCCGGTTTGGGCATCGACACGCACAATGGGCGTGCGTCCTCGCTTCTCGACAATATCGAAGAGCCAGCGTCCATCCGCTGACCAGTAAAGCAAACGCCCGCGACCGCCGCGCGGAGCGGCGTTGTCGCCGAAGACGGAACTGCCCATATCGAAGTCATAATCGGCGGTGAGGTTGCGCGGCTTCGCGTTGGGCGCGACGTTCATGATCCAAAGATCGGGCTCGGAGTAGGAGCGCACCGGCTCGGTGACCGAGGCGTGGAAGGCAAGCTTGCGGCCGTCTGGGCTGAGGGCCAGACCGCGGATTCCCATGGGAATTGTCGCCAGCTTTTCCGGCGTGCCGCCGCTCGCAGCCACGGAGTAGATCTCAGAGCTGGGCAGATCGTAATAAGGTTCATCGACGTGGCGGCTAAGGAAGTAGATACGCGAGCCGTCCGGGGCCCAGATCACGTCGTGCTCGTCATAATTGCCGCTGGTCAGTTGCACCGGCTTGGGAGATTCGTCGGAATTTGACGGCACCTGGATGGTCCAGATGTGGCTGTGATGCTTGGGATCGAGGTAGCCCTCATCATTGCTGCGGTACACGGCGCGGGTGATCACGTGTACGTCGGATTCATGTTCGCTGTCCGATGGCTTGGCGAGGGCATTCTTCTTGCGTTGCGCCTTCTGGATGTCTTCCGCCGTGGTGTCGCTGAGGAAGGCGATCTGCTTGCCATCGGGAGACCAGACGGGGCTGGACGCGCCTTTGGGCAAGTCGGTGATGATGCGGGCTTCGCCTCCGGTTAGCGAGAGAATGGCGAGCTGGCCGGGCTTGGGCTTGCCCGATTCGTCCTTGTCGCCGCCGCGAATGAACGCAATGCGCTTGCCGTCGGGCGACCAGCGCGGCTGGGCGTCGTGCTTGCCGTTGGTTAGTTTCACCGGAGCTTGCTGACCGCCAGTGGAGACCATCCAGATGGAGCTTTCGTAGCCGGTGCGCTTCTCATCGACGTTGACGCGAGTGAAGGCGACGACGGAGCCATCGGGCGAAAGCTGCGGATTGGCGACCCAGACGAAGTCGAAGAGATCTTTGTCGGTGATCGGGCGGCGTTGCGCGGCGGCGGGCTGCGTGGAGTTTTGTGCCGCGAGCTGCGCGGAATTTTGCGCGGCCAGCGACGTGACCATCAGGACAATGAGCAGGAAGAGACGGAATTTCATTTGCGCCCCTCGCGCTATGCGTTACAGCGAATCAGTCATTGTGCTCCGGAGTGCGCGGGCGGTCAACGGGCGAGATCGACAACCATGATCGGTCGGCGCAGTGCGGTCTGAATTTATCCAAAATCGTAGCCATCAACAAAGTTGTCATCACGAGCGCAGCGAGGGATCTGCTGTTCGCCCGAGACGTAGCAATGTGGTTGTCCGGGAAGGAAGCAGATTCCTCGCTGCGCTCGTAATGACAATCCTCTGATTCGAGGCGACAATGCACAATCCAGACCAGGACGCCGATGCGGCAGGTGTTTCGTAATTGAAGACAGGTACCGGCGGCACCACGCTATTGCTCGGACGCAGCGGCGCGCGCATAATGCAGAATTCGTTTATTGCAGGGTCCTGATGACACACAGGGGGATCCGTCGGTCGGTTCTATCGAATGAAGGGAATCTATGCGTCGCATTCTTGTATTGATGGTTATCGCAATATTGGCGACGCTGCCGGGAGCGCTGGTTTCGGGCCCACCAGCGGCGACTTTCGATGTGGTGCTGAGGAACGGCGTCATCTGCGATGGCACGGGATCGGCGTGCAAACCCGGCGGCATTGCCATTAACGGCGACAGCATCGCGAAGGTCGGCGACGTCTCGGGCGCGCGCGGACGCACCGACATCGACGTTCACGGCCAGGTCATCGCGCCCGGGTTCATCAACATGATGTCCGGGCCGGATGGACTGTTTGCCGACGGTCGCGGGCTCAGCGACCTGATGCAGGGCGTGACGCTGGAGATTTTCGGCGAAGGCGAGTCGATGGGCCCGCTCAACGACGAGATGCGCGCGGAGGCGCAACGCGAGCAGGGCGACATCAAGTATCCGGTCACCTGGCACACGCTGAACGAGGGCCTCGA
This sequence comes from uncultured Acidobacteriaceae bacterium, assembly GCA_963821995.1. Classification (GTDB taxonomy): domain Bacteria; phylum Acidobacteriota; class Terriglobia; order Terriglobales; family Acidobacteriaceae; genus Bog-257. The sequence continues at coordinate 263,250 of CAWGFZ010000006.1, forward strand.
GACGCTGGTGCAGCACGGCATTTCGCCGAATGTCGCCTCATTTATTGGCGCCGCTACACCGCGCATCTATGTTCTTGGCCGGGCCAACCGTTCGCCGACGCCCGCAGAACTCGACCGCATGCGCCAGGTGACGGCGCAGGCGATGCAGGAGGGCGCAGTCGGCGTGGCCTCGGCATTGATTTACGCGCCGGGGAATTATGCCAAGACCGATGAGCTGATCGCGCTGGCGGAGGTATCGGCGAAGTACAAGGGCATTTACATCTCGCATATTCGCAATGAAGGCGATCACGAGATGGAAGCCGTGGATGAGTTGATTACCATCGCGCGGCAGGCGCACATCCCGGCGGAGATTTACCACCTGAAGGTTGCGGGCGAGAAAAACTGGCCCAATCTGCCGCAGCTTATTCAGAAGGTGGAAACAGCGCGCGCCGAGGGGCTGAAGATCACGGCGGACATGTACACCTACCGCGCCGGCGCGACCGGCCTGGATGCGGCGATGCCGCCATGGGTGCAGGAGGGTGGACTGGAAGCGTGGCGCAAGCGGTTGCAGAACCCGGCGACCCGCGCACGTGTGAAGCAGGAGATGTTGACGAGCGACAAGTACGACAACCTTATGCGGTTGGCGGGCAATCCCGACAATGTGCTGCTGGTGGAATTCAAGAGCGAAAAGCTGAAGCCGCTGACCGGCAAGACGCTGGGCGAAGTGGCACGCATGCGGCACGAATCGCCGGAAGATGCCGCGATGGACCTGGTCGTCGAAGACGACTCACGGGTGGGGACGGTTTACTTCCTCATGAGCGAGGACAACATCCGCAAGCAGATCGTGCTGCCGTGGGTGAGCTTCGGCGCGGATGCCGATCCCGAAGGCATCGACGGCGTATTCCTCAAGTTCAGCACGCATCCGCGCGCGTTCGGGAATTTCGCGCGCGTGTATGCCCGCTACGTTCGCGACGACAAGCTGATGACGGTGTCCGAAGCGGTGCGCAAGATGACCTCGCTGCCGGCGACGAACTTGGGCATCGCCCGCCGCGGTCTGCTGCGCGAGGGATATTTTGCCGACGTGGCCGTTTTCGATCGCAGTACGATCCAGGACCACGCGACATACGACAAGCCGCGGCAGCTCGCGACCGGGGTATCGGAAGTGTTTGTGAACGGCGTGGAAGTGGTCCACGACGGCGAGCATACGGGCGCAAAGCCAGGTCGCGTGGTGAGGCGGGAGCGGGAATAGCAGTTGGAACAGCAGATCCCTCGCCGACTGAAGTCGGCCCGGGATGATAGATATAGAGAGCTTGAAAGGGCGCAGCTAAAGCATTTCCCGAATTGCTGTACCCCGAGGTCGGGTAGAGCGGCGCTTCAGCGCCGCGTCGAGGGGGGCTCTCTTCGTCAGCCCAGACTTCGGGGGGCGGCTTGGACGCGGACCTGAAGGTCCGCTCTACCTGGATACACCAAATCTGGAACCGCTCTAAAGCTGCGCCCTTACAACACAGCTCAAAATCGGCTTTTTCAGCGGCCTGTAAAGGCGTGCTCTACAACCACCGCGTTACTGCTTCTTGTTGGCCTCGGTGATAAGCTGGGCGACCTTGGAGTCTGTGCCGACCGGCTCGACCAGGATGACCTGAGTGGGGTTCAGATACATCCTGTCCGGACCGTGCAGCTCTTTGCCGCGCTTGATGAGGACATTCGACACCTGCTTGGTGTCGGGATCGGTCTTGCTCACGATGTAGAAAACGTCGGTCAGTACCGGATTTGATGTTCCCCAGCCGCTGAGCTTGCCATAGTAAACCGAATTGTTAATGAGTACCACGGCCTGGTAAGGAGTTGCAAATGCTTCCGGGGCCGCTCCTGCAGTTCCCATGGAGGAGCATCCCATGAGTAGTACCAATGCCAAACAGACCAATCCCAGCAGGATCCAAGGCTTGTGATTTTTCCGCTGTTCGCCCGTCATCGTCATTTCACACATGGCCACTCCGTTATAAATGGTAGTTTTTCTTTCAACCAAAAAAAGCGAACACAAACCCGACCTGGCTGGGCGCCGGATCAGGTTCGTGTTCCAGAACAATCATACTACCGAACGAGCTGGCGACGAAGCCCAAAGCCCGCACCCAGCAGCGCCGGGATCAGCACCAGCAAGGTGCCGGGTTCGGGCAGTGGGGGAGCATAGGGATCCGCAATCATCTCGACATAGCCGTCGGCGTAGTCGTAGGTGATCTGCCATATCTCCGTACCGCCGTTGAAGATGTCGTTTTCGATGCTGGTGAACACCCCGCTGACCTCTCCCGGGTTGGCAATCAGGAATTTATAGGTCGAACCCACGGAGGGATCGAAGTTGCCCTGCAGCAGGATGTCGAGGGTACCGTTCAGCAGCGCCGAGCCGTTGACGTTGATGACGCCGTAGCTGGTCGAGCTGATCATCTCGCCCAGGACGCCGTTGGCAAGCTGGATGTAGCCGGTGCCGGCGTAATGGCCAGTGCCGACAATCAAGCTTGAAGTGCTATCGATGTTGACCACGCCCTGGTTGTTGAAGAACGGAGGATCGATGGTCGAGCCGTTGTTAACGTTGATGGTGCCGCTGTTGGTGATGCCGGCCAGCGCCTGCAGCATATCCATCGAGCCGTTCAGAGTGATGATGCCGGTGGGCGTGTTGGTGAGCAGGCCACCGACGGTGATGGTGTTGTTGCCGCCTAAGCCGGACTCGTTCGTGATAAGGGTCCCGGCGTTGTCGAAATTGCCCACAATCTGCACGCTGCTGCCACGTTCCAGATCCACTGTTCCAGCATTGGCAAGGTCACCGTTAATCTGCAGTACCGTCTGTCCTCCGTACGGCGAATCCGCCGTCACCGAGCCACCAGCCGCAATGGTGAGGAGACCACCCGTTGGGGTAACACTCGTGGTCTGTTGGTTATAAAGATACAGATTACCTTCCACGCTGGTGAGCAGGTAAAAGGCGTTGCTCGGCCCAGCGGTGAAGGTCCCCCCAATGTTGAAGGTCGACCCCGCTACGATGTCAGTGATTCCATTGGGCTGACTCGTCAGGTTCAACGTGCTGGTTGGAAGGACGCCTACGGTGCCCGTGTTGTTTAGCGTCCCCACACTAGCCACGACACCGTTTTCGATGAAGAACAGTCCGCTATTGGCAAAGTCCCCGGTGACGGTGAACATGACATTGCCGGGGTTAGAGTAGAGGTCGACAGTCCCAGAATTGACCACGCTTCCGATGCTCGCCACATCGCCAGCGTGCAGCAACTCGAAGTCGCCGCTGTTGGTCAGCATGCCGCTGATGCTGATGGTGTTATTCCCACCATACTCGTTGGTTTCAATGGTGCCGGAGTTGGTGACGTTGCCATTAATCTGCAGCGTCTCGCCAGACTGCATGGTAACGGTTCCAGTATTGACCATGCCGTTGCCGATGCTAGCCGTGTCGCCCGCGCCGAGCAGCTGGAAGGTGCCGCTGTTGGTCAGCGTGCCGGTGATGTTCAAGCTATTGTTGCCACCGCCGGTTGCTCCCGTAAGCAGGGACCCTGCGTTGTTCACGTCGCCGGAGATGGTCAGGCTGGTTGGGGTGGCAGATCCTCCGTTATAGTCCACTCCAAACGATCCCGTGCTGCTGATCGTCAAGGTGCCGCTGCCCGGCGTGATGGTGAAGCTCTGGCCGTACAAATCCACCGTGCCTTCGACGCTGTTCAAGTTGGCAAATGCAGGAGCGCCGCCGGCGGTGAAGGTTCCGGCAAGTTCAAAGTCAGAGCCGGCCACCACGTCAGTGATACCGTTGGGCTGATTGGTGAGATTCAGGGTCGCGCCGTTCCCTACGTCGAGATAGCCAGTATTGATCAGCATTCCCACAGTGGCCACGTCACCCGAGCCGACGATATCGACCGTCCAGCTATTGGTGAGGGTTCCGCTGACGTTCAACTTGTTGCCCCCGCCGCCCGCCAGAACTCCCGTGCTCAGGAACCCGGTATTGGTGAGATTGCCGTTGACGGTCAGCGTGCTGGCGTTGTCAAGCTCGATGGTTCCGGCATTGGAGGAGTCTGCGCCCGCCGTGACCGTGCTGCCGCCGTGGAGGTACAGAGTGCCGGTCTGGCCCACGGTCAAGCCGGCGGTGATGGTGAGGTTCTGTGCGGTGCCGCCGTCGGTCAGCTCAGAGGTGTAGTTGCTGGGGTTCGATGGACCGCCGAGGGTGAGCGAGGCGGCAAACTCGGTGCCCTGGTCGAGCGTAACGAAATCGTTGGCGAGTCCCGAGTTAATGGTTGCGGCTTCGGATGCGGTGGGAGTGCCATTACTCCACATCGCATTCTGGCTCCAAGTGCCGGGTCCGCCGAGCCAGTAGGTGGCGCCGCTGGCGACTGCTTCGGCAGTCAACTCCACAAAGCCGAGCGCGGGGTTGTAGTTGAGCACCCACATCTGGTTTCCATTGTCGAAGGTGTCGTTGAGCACGCTGCCGAACGTGCCGTTCAGCGGCCCACTGAAGTTGATGAACTTGAACTGGGTGCCGTTTGAGGGATCGTAGCCGGCCTGCAGCATGATATCGAGCGTGCCCGCCAGCGATACTGCGCCGTTGACGTTGATCACACCGAAGCTGTTGGCGCCGGCGATGATTTCATTCAGCGTGCCGTTGGCAAGCTGGGTGTATCCCTGGCCGGCTACGCCGCCCGAGCCCACCACGAACTTCGACAAGCTGTCGATGCTGATGACGCCGCCATTCGTCAGCGTTGGCGGATCAACCGTCGCGCCGTTCGTGAGACTGATGGCGCCATAGTTGGTGAGGCCGCCCGGGGCCGTTAACGTCCCGCCGGCCACCGTTAGCGAGCCGGCGGCCTCGTTGGTCAGCAAGCCGGTGACGTTCAGGGTCGTGCCCGATGTAAGGTCGGCAATGCCGCTGTTGTCCAGGGTACCGCCGATGTTGGCCGTATCGCCGGAGCCGTTGAGCTGGAAGCTGCCGCTGTTGGTCAGCGAGCCGCTGATGCTCAGGGTGTTGCCGCCGCCATAGCTGTAGAGGTCCGTGGCCAGCGTCCCGGAATTGTTCACGTTGCCGCTGATCGTCAGCTTGCTGGCAGAGTCCACGTCAATCGTTCCAGCGTTGCTGACGCCGTTGCCGATGCTGGCCGTATCGCCGGGGCCGAGGAGGACAAACTGGCTGCCGGCTTCATTGGTCAACATGCCGCTGATGGTGATTGTGTTTCCGCCGGACTGGTAATCGGAGGTGTAGATAAACCCCCCGGCGTTGTCCACATTGCCCGTAATCGCAAGCGTGCTGCCCTTCTCCACATCAACAAATCCAGCATTGCTCAGGCCGTTGCCGATGCTAACCATGTCGCCAGGGCCGTCGAGGACTAACAGCCCGCCCCACTCGTTGGTCAGCGTGCCGCCGATGGTAAGGGTATTGCCGCCGGTGCCGCCGGAGAAGCTAGTAGCCACGGTACCAAAGTTGTCGGCATTGCCGGTGATCAGCAGGGTGCTGCCGTTTTGCGCATTCACGAATCCGCCAATACTATTGGTCAGGCTGGCGATGGTGGCCATGTCGCCGGCGCCGCCGAGCTGGAAGGTTCCGCTATTGATCAGCATGCCGCTGATGGTGACGGTGTTGCCTATAGAATCAGTTTGAATGGTTCCAGAGTTGGTGACGTCGCCGGTAACGTTCAGAGTGCTGCCACCGTCAACGTTAACCATTCCAGAATTGTTCATGCCGTTGCCGATGGTGGCCATGTCGCCGGGGCCACCGAGCTGGAAGGTCCCGGTGTTGATCAGCGAGCCGCTGATATTGATGGTGTTGCCGCCGCCGTCACCGAGGTAGTTGGTATAGATACCCTGGAAGCCGCCGGGGCCGGAGTTGTTGGTGACATCGCCGTTGATGGTGAGCGTGCTGCCACTCTCAACATCCACGAAGCCGCCGCTGCTATTGTTGGCCAGCCCGGCGCCGATGGTGAGTTGCGATCCGCTGCCGATCAACTGGATGATGCCGGTGTTGGTCGCGCTTCCCATGACGGTCGCCGTATCGCCGGACCCAAACAAACCAAAGCCGACGCCCGCGCCGCCCACATTGTTCAAATTGCCGGTGATAACCAGCGAGTTGCCGCCGTTGTAGAAATTGAAGCCGGTGGCGAGGGTGCCGGAGTTAACGACGTCGCCGGCGATGGTAATGCTGCTGGCAGTAGAGTTGTTGGGGTTGTAGTCGGCCGCCAACTGCGCGCCGCTGGCGATGGTCAGCGTGCCGTTGCCGGGAGTGATGGTGAAGCTCTGGCCGTACAGATTCACCGTGCCTTCGACACTGTTCAGATTAGCAAAGCCAGGAGCGCCGCCGGCGTTGAAGGTCCCATAGAGTTCGAAGTCTGAGCCGGCCACCGCATCGGTGATGCCGCTGGGCTGCGCTGTGAGATTGAGCGTTGCGCCTGTGGCAACCGTAATGTTGCCGTTATTGGTCAGCATGCCGACATTGGCCAAGTCGCCGGCGCCTAGTAAGTCGAAGCTGCCGCTGTTGGTTAGCGTGCCGTTGAGATTCAGGATGTTGCTGCCGGTGCCGCCATAAGCGCTGGTCTCCAGAGTACCGGTATTCGTAACGTTGCCGTTAACCGTCAGCGTGCTGGCGTTCTCCAGATCGATGGTTCCGCTGTTGTTGAGGTCGCTCTGGAAGGTCGCCATGGCGCCGCCGGTGAGCGCGATCTCGTCGCTATTGGTCACGACGCCGGTGACGGTGAGGGTGTCCGCCGCTTCCAGGCCGATGAAGCCGCTGTTGGTCAGCGTGCCGCCGATGTTGATGGTGTTGCCCTGATTCCCGTTGTTACCGTAGTAGCTGGTGTACATGTTGCCGGAGTTGGTCGCATTGCCGGTGATGTTCAGTGTGCTACCACCCTCAACATCGAGGAAGCCGGAGTTCTGCAGCGCTCCAAGAGTCGCGGTGTCGTAGGGCGAGTTCGTGGACGGTACGCCGTTCCACATGATGAACTGGCCGCCCGACTCGTTGGTCAGCGTGCCGCTGATGTTCAGCGTATTGCCGCCGACGTTGTAGCGGCCGGTGGAGAGATATCCGGAGTTGTCCACATTGCCGGTAATGGTGAGCGAGGTGCCGTTGCCGATATCGAAGTTGCCGGTGCCGGCAATGGTGAGCGTGCCATTAATGCCGCCGGGATTGATGGTACTGATCTGCACGTTCTCCAGATCGATGGTGCCTTCGATACTGGCTAGATTCTCGAAGCCGAAATTGCTCGAGTTCTCGGTGAAGCTGCCGTAAATCTGCCAGCTCGAGCCCAAAGGCACATCGGTGACGCCACCCGGCTGATTGCTGAGGTTTAGCTGAGTGCCGTAGCCCAGGTAGACGCTGCCGGTGTTGGTGATGGTGCCCACATTAGCGAGGTCGAGTGAACCGTTAAGTGAGAAGCTTCCGCTATTGTTGAAGTTACCGCTGACGGTGAAATTATTGCCGCCGCCCAAGCCGTTATTGTTAGTCTCCAGGGTGCCGGTGTTGGTGAGATTGCCGTTAATCGTCAGCGTGCTGGCGTTCTCCAGATCAATCAATCCAGCATTGGAGGAGTCAGCGCCCGCGGTGACGGTGCTGCCGGAAACGAGGCTCAGGGTTCCGGTCTGACCGATGGTCAATCCATTGGTGATGGTGAGGTTCTGGGCCGACTGGCCGGCGTCGGTGAGCTCGGAGGTGTAGGTGTTGGGGGCGCCGCCTATGGTGAGAGACTTGGCAAACTCGGTACCCTGATCAAGCGTGACCAGATCGTTGGCCAATCCGGAATAAATGGTCGCGTCCAGGGCCGCAGTGGGCGTGCCGTTGCTCCAGTCAGCGTTGGTGCTCCAGTTACCCGTGCCACCAAGCCAGAAAGTGGCACTGGCGCTGACCGGCTCGGCCGTCAACTCGACAAAGCCAAGCATCGGGTTGTAGTTGAGCACCCACATCTGGGTTCCACCGTTGAAGGAGGTGTTCTCCACGGTGGAGAACGATCCGGTAAGCTCATTGATGGTAAAGTTCAGGAACTTGAACTGGGTGCCGTTGCTGGGATCGTAGCCGGCCTGCAGCATGATATCCAGCGTGCCCGCCAGCGATACTGCGCCGGTGACGTTAATCACGCCAAAGTTGCTGGCGCTGGCGATGATCTCGCCCAAGGTCCCGTTAGCAAGCTGGGTGTAGCCTTGGCCTCCCGGGCTGCCGGTGCCCACCAGCATGCTCGAAGTGGCATCGATGTTGATCGTCCCGCCGTTGTGCAGGAAGGGCGGGTCAATGGCAGCACCGTTCGAAACAGTCACCGTGCCGAGGTTGGTCAAACCTCCATTGGCCGCAAGCACGTCGCCCGCGTTTAAAACCTCAATCTGCCCGCTCGCTTCATTGGTCAGCAGGCCGGTGACGGTGAGGGTGTTGCCGCCGCTGCCAGAGTTAGTCTGATACAAGATGCCGGAATTGTCGACCGTACCGCTGACATTGATATTCTGGCCGCCGTAGTACTCGTAGATGGCTCCGCTCCCGGCGTTCGTCAGGTTGCCACCAATGTTCAGCGTCTGGTTAGTGTTAAGGAGCTCAACAACGCCACTGTTTTGCAGGTTACCGTTGACTTGCGCGGTGTCGCCGATGCCGTAGAAGTCCAGTAAACCGCTGGTGGTGAGATTACCGGTGATGGTCAGAGTGTTCCCTGAGCCTACGAAGTTATAACCGGTGGACAGAGTTCCGCTGTTATTTACGTTGCCATTGATCGTCAGGGAGGTGGAAGTGAGTTCGCCGTTAGCCGTCAGCGATCCGCCACTGCTGATGGTCAGAGTGCCGCCGTTCGGAGTGATCGCGAGGCTTTGGTCATACAAATTAACCGCGCCTTCGACACTGGTGAGGTTAGCAAAGCCGCTGGCATGATTGACCTGGTCGTTGAAGCTGCCATAAAGATCAAAGGTCGAGCCGGCCAAGGCATCGGTGATGCCGCCTGCCTGATTGGTCAGGTTTAGCGTCGCTCCCGGTGCCACGTAGGTATAGCCGCCGTTGGTCAGCGTCGCCACGTTGGCCACGTCGCCGGAGCTATACACCCAGAAATCGGAGCCGGCATTGTTGGTCAGATTGCCGGTGATGTTCAGTGTGTTAGGGCCGGTGCCGGAGTAGTTATAGCCGGTGGCCAGGAAGCCGGAGTTATTCACATTACCGGAGATGGTTAGCGTCGTTCCCACCGAAGTGGAAGGGTTGTAGTTGGCAGTCAACTCTCCGCTGCTAGCTATGGTCAAAGTGCCGCCGCTCGGCGTCATGGTGAAGTTCTGCCCGAAGAGCTCGACGGTTCCTTCAACGTTGGTCAGGTTAGCGAACCCGGGATTGCTGCCTGCGTTGAACGCGCCATAAAGCGCGAATGTCGAACCCGACAGCGCATCGGTAATGCCGTTGGGCTGGCTCGTCAGGTTCAGGGTGGCACCCGGACCTACATAGGTGTAGCCGTTGTTGGTAAGACTGGCTATATTGGCGACATCGCCGGGGCTATACACCCAGAAGTTGTCATTGTTGGTGAGGTTGCCGGTGATGGTCAGCGTGTTTCCGCTTGCACCGGAGTAGTTAACGCCAGTCAGCAAGTCGCCGGAGTTATTCACGTTGCCCGCGATGGTCAGGTTCGTTCCGACCAGCGTGTCGGGGTTGAAGTTGACGCTCAACTCGCCGCTGTTGGCGATGGTTAGGGTGCCGCTGCCCGGCGTCATGGTGAAGTTCTGGCCGTACAAATAGAGACTGCCTTCCACGCTGTTCAGATTGGCAAAGCCGTTAGCGCCGCCCGCAACGTCGTTGAAGTTGCCATACACGTAGAAGGTCGATCCCGATCCGACGTCGGTAAGGCCGCCTGACTGGTTGGTCAGGTTCAGCGTTGCCCCCGTTCCGACATAGGTGACACCATTGTTCGTTAGCGTCGCCACATTGGCTACGTCGCCGCTGCCATATACATAGAATTCGCCACTATTCGTGAGATTGCCACTGATATTGAGCGTGTTGCCGCCGGAGCCGTAGTAGCCGGTGGAAAGGAAACCGCCATTGTTGGCCACGTTGCCGGTGATATTGAGCGTGGAACTATCGCCCAAGGCAAACGTCCCGGAATTGGTCAGCGTTCCGCCGTTGGGCGTTATGCCGGTTGTCTGCCCGTTGGCCAGATAAACCGTGCCTTCCACGCTGGTCAGGTTGTACAGGGCATTATTGACGCCGGCGGTAAATGTGCCGTAGATGTTGTATTCGGTACCCGCCGCCACGTCTGTGACGCCGGCTGCCTGATTAGTCAGGTTCAGGGTTGCGCCGGAATTAATGTAGGTTTGGTCATTGTTAATCAGGCTGCCGACGTTGGCCACGTCGCCAGCGCCGTACACGTAGAACTGAAGATTGTTGGTAAGCGTGCCCGTGATGTTGAGGGTATTGCCGCCGGAGCCGTAGTAGCCGGTGGAGAGGAAACCGCTGTTGCTTACATTTCCAGTGATGGTGACGTTCGAGCCACTACCGAAGGACAAGTAACCACTGTTTGTCACCGTTCCGCTGCCCGGGGTATCGGTGAAGCTCTGACCGTACAATAACAACTGGCCTTCCACGCTGCTCAGTTGATAGAAGGCGTTGTTGCTGCCGCCAGCGGTGAAGGTGCCGGAAATCGAATACTCTGAACCCGCCGCCACATCGGTAATGCCGCCCGGCTGATTGGTGAGGTTGAGGCTGGCGCCGGCGACGACAGAAACATAGCCGGTATTAACCAGCGATGCAGCACTGGCGGTGTCACCGGAGGCTTCAAGCTCAAAGTCAACGCTATTGGTCAGCGTGCCGGTGATATTGAGATTGCCACCATCTGTGTACAGCACGTAGGAGTTATTTACATTGCCGCCGATATTGACGGTAGTACCACCCTGGACGCCGAAGTAGTAGCTATTGGTTACATTGCCGCCGATGGTGGCTGTGCCTCCGCCAAACTCGTAAAACTGGCCGCTGTTGGTGAGATTGCCGGTGATGTTGATCACCGATCCGCCGTATTCGGCATAGGCATAATTGCTGTTATTGAAGTTGCCGTTGATGTTCAGCGAGGAGCCGCCAGCGAGATATATGTAGCCCGCGTTGGAGGAGTCGGCGCCGGCGTTGATGACCGAAGTTGAGCCAGAGAAATTGATCTCGCCGCTCGCGCCTACGTTAAGCGCACCATTTATGTTGAGGGTCTGGTTGGTGCCGTTGTCCGTCAGCTCGGAGCTATAGCCGTTGTAGGCGCCGCCCAGTTGGAGTGAGTTGATGGTGGTGCTCACATCCAGAGTGACCGTGTCACTGCCGCCGCTATAAATCTCGACATTGGTGGTCGATCCCGGCTCTCCATTGCTCCAGTTGCCGGAATTGCTCCAGTTGCCGGTGCCGCCGTTCCAATTGTCGGGGGGAGTTATTAGAGGCGAAATGGACCCGCTCTGCGCCAGCGTCAGATTTCCGCCGCCGGAGACACCACTCCCGAGGTCGTCGAGACTGCCGTTCTGAAGCGAGAAATCACCCCAGCCGGGTACGCGATTGCGATTGACATCAGATTTCTTGGGGCTGGTGAAACCGACGGTTACGAATATCAGACCGAAAAGGACGAGCAGCACGGCAAGACGCTTGGACATGACCTGCCTCTTTTTCGTTCCTGGCGGAACGGGACCTGCACAGCGGGAAAGATTCTGAAGACAGCCGACTCACGTGCCTTGGCCGGAGGTACAGACGCGTGGGCACACTCCAGATAGAACTGGCAGAGGCACAAGCGCACTTCAGCTACCACATTTCCGGCGCGATCAATTTGTGACGTGGTGTACTGGGGAGCATGCGTATTCAAAAGCTGTGCCAAAAAACCGAAAGGTGGTTCCCGATTTGGGACAGAAGTAGTTGTCCTAAACGATGGGTAAAGGGCTGCAAGGTAAGGCACACTTGAAGCAAGACGGTAGGCGCTTCAGGCTGTTGCGAAACCCGTGCCGCCGCTCTTCCACACCATCAAGCGCAGATGCGGCGCTTGCCGGGGACCCCGGCTTCCGGCTGTTTGGTTGCAGGTTCGGCCCAGTTATCCCAGCACACGATTGGCAACGCTAGTTTCGTAAAAGCCTCTTCAGGCAGGGTGAAGAGTGCGTAAGTAGGGACCCGCGCGACAGCCGGTCTGGCGACCGGATCTACGACTCCAGAGTCAGGCGAATCAGCCCTCGCACGAAATCGTCGCGCCGCTTATGGGACGGGCGGCGCGAAAAAGAATGTGCGGCCCATGCAGCAAGGTTTTGCGGGTCGTTATGGCCCCGGTGCCACAGCCAGGCTCACTGCGTCTCTGATCGGATAGGGCGAGCCCGGCGCGAGGGTCAGGTTTTGTCCATCGAAGTTATAGATGTACAGTCCATATGCGCTGACGTCGCTACAGCTATCACAGGCGCTTATGGCATAGACGTGACTCGCGTTGTCCCAGGCAACGCTGCCGAATCCACCTATCGCCGGAACCTGCACCAGATTGCTGGCGGCGAGCAAAGTTCCATCAGGTTGCAGCTTGTAGATTTGTAGTCCACCGGTATAGTGCGGCCAACTACCGAGACTTCCTGCTAAGGCGAGATAGGTACCCGTAGGATCAAAAGCCATGGCGTTTTCCTGCACCTGCGGCACAAATCCCGAAGCCGGCACCAGCACCAGTGCTCCGTTCTGGCCGACGGTATAGGTTGCGGCGTCGTAGCCATCATTGCCGCACCAGTATTGATCTCCATACCAGGACATCGCCAGGTAGCCGGTGGTGACGGACGGCGCCATATTGCCGGGCAGGCAAACGCCTCCCCCATACTGATTATTCGATAGTGGTGGCGATTGCAGCCATCCGGATGACAGGTACGTTGGCATTCCATTCTGGTTGAGACGAAAAGTAGACAGCGGTCCGCCCCAGCCCAGCGTGTAGGCGTATTCATCATTGGGCGCGAAATAGAGTATGCCGCTGATCTTCGCTCCCAGTCCTCCGGGCAGCGTGGGATCCAGATAGGAAAGCCGGCCATCTTGCCCGATCGAGAGCGGAATAAGCGTGCTGTTACATGATCCGCAACTCAGGACGGTGAGGAAGGCCTGGCCGTGCAGATCGGGATTGAGCTCGTAGAGGACTTCGCCAGATTCGCCCGGCGTGTTGGAGAAGTCGTCGAAGATATAGATTTGTTGCAGCGAACCGTCCGTGGCGCGGGTGTAGGTTACGATGTCCTGGCCAGCGGCCGCGAACAGAAAATTTCCCTTGACGAACAACTCATCGCCGGGGCCGCTAAAGGGCGAACCGGCAACCGGCTGGACGCTGCCGTCGGGTGCGACGGCGAATGCGGAGATGTGCCCGCCGAAGCCGACATGGTAATACTGGCCGTTGCCCCACCAGCCGACGTAAACGTAGGCGGAGTTATCGGCGGCGAAAGCGAATGAGGTGAGAACGAAGAGCAGAACGGCGAGCGCGAGGTTGTTATGGCGCATGGCACCCTCCTCATCTTTGGGGTCCCGAGCAACCTAGAGTAAGGAATTGAGCAGAAGGTTTTCTGCCGCGGAAAAGAATTTATACAAGCTGGCGCAGTAGTCGCTACGGTTGGTGTCAGGCCATGACCTTTAGAAGTGGCCTCTGAAAAACTCGAAAGGCAGGTCCCTCGCGGGCTAAAGAGGGTGTGTGAGAGCTCTGCCGTCCCTAAAGGGACTCGGATAATTTTCCACTTCACCCAGGACTCCGCTTCCCACCCCAATCCGCGCAAACGCGGCGCGAATTGGGGACCCCGGTTTCGCTCGGTCCTGGGCTAACTGCAATTCCACCCCTCCGGGGTTCAATTTGCGTATGTCGCACTCCACCGCGGAGGACGAAAGTTGGTTCTCACACGCCCTCTAAAGCCCGCTCGGGATGACACAAACAGGGGCTTGGACACTGGCCTACAGTTCAGCTCTACCTGAACAATTCTCGTGGCTACGGCTTGCCTTGCGCAGTCCACTTCGGCATGAAATCGCTGTTTGCCAGCCACGAGATGGGCGCGATCATCGAGGCTATCGCGCTGTCCAGATGCTGCCAATCCACTTTCGCCAGGGTGTCCGTCGGCTGGTGATAATCCTTGTGTAATCCGTAACTGGAAACGGTGTGCGCCACGATGGCATCCTTTGCCAGCACATAATTGTCCGAGCGAGTGAAGAAGTTCTGCTCCGGGTGCGGATCGCCCACCAGCTTGGCGCCGTGTTCCGCCAGCGCCGGGCCGAGATCGCTGCGTTTCCATCCCGTCAACCAAAGCTGGTCAGGCTGAAGTTTGCGATCGGGCCGGGCGATCATCTCAAATTCCAGGTTCGCGACGATGGCGTGCAAGTCGAAGGTCGGGTACTTCAGAAAATATTGTGCTCCCAGCATCCCCAACTCCTCGCTGCCCCAAAGAGCAAAGACAACGGTGCGCCTGGGCCGAGGCTGCTTGGCCAGCGCGCGCGCCAGTTCCATGACGGCCACCGTGCCGGAGGCATCATCATCGGCGCCCGGGTACGTCTGCCCATTCTTGACGCCGAGATGGTCGAGATGGGCGCTGATCAGAATGATCTGCTGCTTTTCCGTCGTGCCTTCGATTTTCGCCAGCACGTTCGAGGTATGCACACGGGCGGCTCCGACACGCGATGTAACCGACGCGCTCTGGATGTAGTTACCGTTGCCTGCGGCTGGAGCCAGTCCGTAGGACTGCAGCTTGCGGGCGATGAACTCGGCGGCATGGAACTCGTCGATAGTGCCGCTGCCGCGGCCACGCAGAGCAGGGCCGGCAAGATATTCCAGGTTGCCACGGATGCAAGGCGCGCAAAGGTCGCGGGAGTTCGCGCCCTCCTGGGCGACGGCGGCAATGGCAAGCAGCAGAAGGGCGAGGAGCGGTTGAGATTTGGCTAATTTGTTTCCGCGAAGCACGATTCCAGTTTAGCGTCCCTTTTTGCCAGTGTGGTTCCGCAATTAGTCTGCTACTATGCGGCTGTCGAGGAGCGCTATGCCTCATTGCACGAAGTGCGGAGTCGAAGTTCCCGTCAACGCGCAGTTCTGCCACAACTGCGGACAGCCTCAGCCACCGGCGCCGGTAGCAGCCGGATGGCAGCCTACGCCGGCTGCGGCGCGTCACGCCATGTCCGAGAACACTGCCGCCTGCCTGAGCTATGTTCTGGGATGGGTCACCGGAATCATCTTCTACATCATCGACAACCGGCCGTATGTGCGCTTTCATGCGGCGCAGTCAATCGTCACTTTCGGCGGACTGCACATCATTCGCATTGTTCTGGCGATGATTTTCGGAATGGGATTTATTTTCGGTGGCTTCGGACGGTGGGGTTATGCCGGATGGGGCGGATTCGGGTTGGGCGTGGCATTGCTTACAGTGCTTGGCTTCGTCACGTTCATTCTGTGGATTGTGTGCATGATCAAGGCGGGAACGGGACAGCGTTTCGTGCTTCCCATAGCCGGGCCTATCGCCGAAAACCTTGCCAGTTGAAGATACGCGGAGTTAGCCGGATCGACCTCGCCGGCCAAAGAGGCCGCAGAAAGATTCAGGAATTCCGGAGTGCCCCCGGCTGAAGCCGGCTCTGGAATAGAGAAGATAAACGACTTTGACGCGAGCCTGAAGGCTCGCTCTACCCAGACTGCCTGCTCTACCCAAACTGCCTTTTGAGGCGATTTTTTCAGTGGCCTGTGAAGCCGTGCCCTTTCAAAACTGAGGCTTAATCAGAGCCTCCTTAAGGGATGAGCTGCGGCTTCTTGAACATCAGCTTCTTAGGGCTTACGGAATGGGCTGCGGCTTCTTCGACATCAGCTCCTCGAAGCGTTTGTCGGTGCGCAGAGTGGCGAACTCGCGATCGGTGTAGACCTCTTTGATGTGCTTGTAGCCGTCCTCCATCGCCTTGCGCAGATACTCCAGTGAGTGATCGTTATCTCCGGCTTGTGCGTACATCTTGGCCACCATGAAGGAAAACGCGGCGCGATCTTCCGGAGACGTTGCTTGCGCCATGATGCCGGTGCGCGAGACGCGGATGAAAATGTTGGGATCAAGCGTGAAGGCGGTTTGGTACTGCTTGGCGGCATCGGAATAGTCATGCTTGCCGAAGTAGGCCGAACCGAGATTGTAGTAGAAGACCGCGTCATCGGAGCGCAGTGCGATGGCCTTCTTGTAGTAGCTGATTGCCCGGTCGTACCTCTTGTTCATCTGCTCGACATAGCCGCGATTGTTGTAGCTTTCCGGCGCAGTCTTGTCGGCCTTGATGGCCTGGTCGAAACACTTGGCCGCTTTGTCGGGCCGTTGCAATAGCAGATACGACATGCCCTTCTTATTCCACAGCAAAGCGGTTGGTTGTTTCCTCAGCGCGACGTTGTAGAAATCGATGGAGTCGAGATAACGCTTTTCCCCGCGCAACTCGTCTCCTTGTTCTTCAAGTTTTTCGGCCGAGGCACTGCCGTCGGGAATGGGCGGCGGGGTGACTTGCGTGGGCGGCGGGCTGGTTGCAGCAGGCGCCTGCTGAATGTCCTGCGGTGAGGCGAACAGTGACGCGGTAAGCAGTAGAATTACCAGGCTGCAGAAGGAGAGCAGGACTCGACGCGATCGCAGACCAGCCATGGCCATCCTCTAGTTCCAACTACATTACGCGAGCAGGGCGCGGAGTAGAAGGAGAGACTTTTTCTATTTACATATTAGACCTATTTGGGCGTGGGATTGTTCCCATTTTGTGCGCCGTCCGTCCCATTCGGTTGTTGGTCGTCGTCGCCGTCGCCCCGCCCGAATAGCCGGCTGAAGAATCCCCGCTTCTTTTTTGGCTTGGAGGGTTCCGGCTGCGAGGTTTGGGCAGCACTGGTTTGCGGCGGCGCGCCGGGCGGCGGCTGGACCGCGCCATTGGTGCTGGGCGGCGGGGCGGCGACAGCAGGCGATCCCAATCCGAAGATCCTGGTGAAGAAGCCGCGATGATCGCCGAAGGCCTGGTCGCAGGTTTCCTTGGGCTCGGTGCCGGCGATGAATGCCACCGTGTAATCCTGCGGACAGGAAGGGGTGGCGATGCGGTTGGTGACCTTGTCGAGCTGGACCGTGACCACGCCCGAGGGCGCGGGAAATTCCTGGGCATCGGAATATTGCGGCAGCTTAACGGCACGCTTCATGAACTCGGCCCAAATGGGCGCGGCCGCGGCGCCGCCGGCCAGTTTGATGTCGCTGTAGTCGTCATTGCCGACCCACACGATGCACAGCAGGTTGGTTGTGTATCCGGCGAACCAGGCATCGTGCGAAGTGCCGGTTTTGCCGGCGGCCGGAGCGGTAAAGCCGCGGGCCCGGACCGGATAACCGGTACCGTTGTTGACCACCGATTCCATCATGCTGGTCATGACGTAGGCGACGCGCGGATCGAGCACCTGCCGGGAATCATTGTGGTAGTTGTCGACGATGTTGCCGCGGGCGTCGCGCACCGACTTGACCATCAGCGGCGACATGCGTGTTCCGCCATTTGCGAAGACGGTGTACGCGCCCGCCATGTCGAGTGGGGTGGCGTCATAGGAGCCGAGCGCGATCGAGGGCGTGGCATGCACGCTGGTAATTCCCGCGGCCTTCGCCAGTGCCGCAACTTTGTCGAAGCCGACATCCTGCGCCAGACGGACGGTGGCGTTGTTCAGCGACTCAGCCAGCGCGTAGCGCGCCGTAACTTCGCCATGAAAAGTTTCGTGATAATTGCGCGGCTCGTAAACCTGGTCGCCGTTCACGATGCTGACCTGCGAGTCGTCGATGAGAGTTGCGGGCGTAAATACGCCATTGTTCTCGACGACGACACCGGTGTTGGGATCGGCGCTGCTGGTGGAGAGCTGTTCTCCGTTGACGGCGGTGTTGACCGCGGCGGCGTAAACAAACGGCTTGAAGATGGAACCTGTCGGGCGCTTGGCGATGGCGTGGTCCAACTGGCTCATGCCGTAATTGCGTCCGCCGACCAGCGCCAACACTTCGCCGGTATGCGGATCGAGGGCGACCAGCGCGACCTGCGGCATCGGCCCGGAGTCAACTTTGATTTCCGTCGTTGCCTCCTTGCCGGTGCCAACCTTGATTTTGTGCGTGCGGCGCTTGGTCACCTGTTCGTCCACCAGAGCCATGCCGATATCGACGGCTTCGGCGGCGGCACGTTGCAGGTCGGGATCGATGGTGGTGTAAACGCGTAGCGCGTGATTGTTCAGCTCTTCTTCATTGAATTGGCCGGAGAGCTGGTCCTTCACCAGATCGACAAAGTAGGGAGCGTCGCTGGCTTCGACGTTGGGGGCGGTCAGTTTCAGCGGCGATGCCTTGGCGCGCTCCGCCTGCTCGCGGGTGATTGCGCCGGTATCGACCATCGAGTCCAGGACAAGATTGCGGCGCTCCAGCGCGCGCTTGGGATATTTGTAGGGCGAGAGATAATTCGGCCGCTGAATCATGCCCGCCAGCAGAGCGGCTTCGGGCAACGTGAGGTTGCTGCACATCTTTATTAAAGTAGGCGCGCGAGGCCTCGCCGAAGCCGTTGACGGTGAACGAGCCGCGCTGGCCCAGGTACACCTCGTTGGCGTACATCTCAAAGATGCGCTGCTTGGAGAACTTCTGCTCCAGCTCGATGGCGATCAGCATTTCCCGCAGCTTGCGCCTGAAGGTCTTCTGCGGCGTGAGAAAGAAGCCGCGCGAGAGCTGCATGGTGATGAGTCGATCCGCCCTGCCCGTGACGGCCCTGGCGCAGATCGACCAGCGCCGCTTCCATCAGGCGAAAGTAGTTGACTCCGCTGTGCTGGAAGAAGCGGCGATCTTCGATGGCGAGCACCGCGTTCACCAGCACCGGCGGGATGTCTTCGAAACTTGATGAGCTCGCGCTTGGAGCGGTCCTGGCCTTCAAACAATGCCGTGACCAGTTGCGGCTCAAGCTCGTAAGCTTCCAGCTCCTGGCTATTCGCGCTGTTGGCGATGGAGGCGACTTTGCCGCCTTCGAAGCGGATGACCGCGGCGGAATCGCCGCCATGAAAGGACTGCGGTCCGGGAACGATGCGCAGACCGTCGCGGGTGAAGGAATAATGGCCGGTGGGCGCGATCGCCGCCTTCGCTGTATCCGGCGCGGCGCAAGTCCGCCGCAACTTCGGACGCATCCAGCTTCTCGCCGGGAGAAATCGTTGCGGGCCGGGCATAGATCTTGGCGGCATTGCTGAAGAAACCGGCAGCCATGCGCCGGTCGACCAGGCGTTCGTACTTCACGTAGTAGTACGCGAAGACGCCCATGAAGATGATGCCAATGAGGAGAAAACCGGCGACAAAAAGCTTGACCAGGGGGTCGCGAAAGGAGAAGCGCTGCACTCGCGCCGGGCGGCTGGCATAGCGCGACTTGCTTCGCACCGCGACCGGCCGCCGATCAGGAACCTTGAGTTTGATTGCCACGTCTATGAATACGCAGAGGAAGCCGCTACGGCCCTCGATGATCAGACGGGAAGTAGCGCCCTCAGGTTCCATTAGATGCCGCTTTACCGTAGAAAATTCTTGCACCTATGCCTGAGTGACGCAATCAGCTCGCGGCCACAAGCGATGCGCCCGAGCAGATGAGGGTAAATCCGGTTGCCGAGAGCAGGCTTTATTGTAAAGCAGATGAGAGGGAGCGGGTAGGGCACCTGAGACGGCGCTTTAATTTTGCTCAGAAGCGAAGAACAGGCTCCGCAGTTACCTGGTTCCGAGTTGCAAGACAACTCCTGCGCTGTAGCGGAAGTTATTCTGCTGATTATTCAGGCCGTCGGGATACCTGGTCATGAAATACTCAGCCTGCACGGGACGAATCGCCACGTGCTGCGAGACATTCACATCGAGCCCGCCTCCCGACGACATGGCAAAGTGATTGTCGGGCCCCGGAGTGCCGATACCGTTGGACGCCAGCAAACCGCCGAAAAAAGTTTGCGCGAAAGGCGTCAGCCGTCTCTTGCGCAGGCTGACTTTGGGACCGAAGAGGTAGGACATCCCTACTGCTGTTGCGCCAAAGGTCGGTATGCCGTAGCCGCTGACATCCCCTACGACTCCGAACCAGCGGTTCACGTTGTACTGGAGCTGACCGCCTCCGCCGTTTCCGTTGTAACTTGAGCTGGGCGGGAAGCCGTTTACTCTGGCGTTCACATTGAAGCGGACGTAGTCATATCCGCCATACAGCTCGAGTGCTGAGGTCTCCGTTTGCGCAGTTGCCGGCACGACGGCGCCGAAGAAAGGGACGATCAGAACGAGCGCGGTCAACAGCTTGCTCATCGCACAGGCTCCTGTTGGATCCAGTCCTCGTTAATTGCACTGGCGCCGGCTGACGACCAGGGGCGGCCGGAGAGATCTTAGTACAACCTGTTTCTTAATTACACATGTCACTAAACCGTCAAAACTTTGTTAACTTTTCGCCGGGAGAATTAGGGTTGGACGCGGCAAATGGCTCGACAGCGCCCGGGCCGTAGCCAGTCGCCAGACAGTTTGCAATCCTGAACGGGCGGGCCTGGCGGGATGGGCGATAGGTGTGGCTGGCGGCGTAGACGCCGCCACGATAGCCGGTCAGGAGACCGGCGCTACGACAATGTTCTTATGCCGACGCAGAAGTCAGCGCGTGTACACCGCCCCGCCTTATTTCGCAGTTTCGGTTTTGGTAGCGGCGGCGGCCGGTGGCGTCGCTGCTGCTGCTTGCTGCGCTGCCGGTGCGGGTTGCTGATTCGCGGCTGCGGCTGCACCTCGTTGCGCTTCCTTCTCTTTCTTTAGCTGGTCGGCTTCGGCGTCGGTGATGTAGCGGAACATCTGCACCCGGCCGGGAAATTGCTCGGAGGTGAAGATGCGATTGTTCTTGTCGATGTAAACGCCGTCGAGGGAGGAGAACTGTGCCGAGCTGCTCGCCGTGCCCGCCTACTATGCCCAGTATCTCGCCTTCGCGATTGAACGCTTGCAACAGGTCGAGCATGGGATCGGCGACCCAGATGTGGCCGTCGCTATCGACGGCGATTCCCTTGGGATGCGCGAAGCAGCCGGGACCATCGCAGTGCTTGCCGAACTGGCTGATGAAATTGCCGTCGGCATCGAAGATCTCGACACGATAATTCATGGTGTCGGTCACATACACGTTGCCGTCTTTATCGAGCTGCGACGAACGATCGGTAGCGAGAAATTGCCCGGCGTATTCAGCTCATGCTTTTTGCCGCCGGTGCCGATGCGGCGCTTCTCTTTCAGGGTGTCAGCGTCGTAGACGACAACCTGGTCGGCCTGCGTGTCCACGACGTAGAGCTGCCGATTCTCGGTGTCAACGGCGATCCCGACGGGATCGATCAGGCCTTCCTTGATCTGATCGACGACCTTGTTGCTTCTTGTCGAATATCAGGACGCGATGCATCTTGCCATCGGTAACGAACAGCCGGTCGTCGTCGTCGAAGGCGACGCCATTGATCAGCGCGAAGGTGGCTTCGCGGCCATTGGCGATCAGCGTGGCGTCTTTGGTTTCGGTATTGAAGATGAAGATCGCGCCGACCTTCTGGTCGGCGACATAGAGATCGCCCTTGGAGTTCACCGCCATCCCGTAAGGTGCCGAGCAACTGGAACGGCAGGTGCTTCAGATGCTGTTTGTTGTTCGGGTCCTGCACGCCGGCCAGGCGGTCCATCCAGGTTTGCTTCTGCTTGGGCTGCTGGGCCGCGGGGGTGTAATCGAGCTTCATGCCGGCGAAGTAACCGGTGTAGCGGACGCGCGGAATGTTGGGCGGCTCCGGCCAGACCAGCTTGCTGATGTCCACTTGCGGCTGGGCTTGTGCCGGCTGGGCGGCGGCAGTCGTGGTTTTCTTCTTCTTGCCGGCAAAGGCCGTGTTGGGAAACAGCGAAGCGATGATCAGCGCGCATGACAGTCAGCGCGTAATCGAATCGGATCCATTTGCGGCGAAACTTGCTAATCATTGCTCTTCTCTCCAACTCTTACTTCAGCGCCAGCCGGTTTTTGTGGCAGGTGTCGCAGAATGCCATGTTGTTCGCCTGGTCCTTCACCAGCAGCTCCGCCTGCGCAGAAGCGTGCGGCTGATGGCACGTCATGCAATCAATGTGGGTCTTCACCTTGGTAATGTCGGACGGATCCATCACGTCCTGCACCGGATGGCCCAGCATCGGATGTCCGAGTCCGTACTTGATGGGCAGGATCGACGACTTTGTTCTTCTCGTAGTAATCTTCCGGCAGTTTCACCTTGCCGTTGAAGATGGTGATCACGTGCTCGGCTTCGAGCTTCTGCGGCCTGGAATCCGGACCGTGGCACTCCAGGCAAAGCGCGTTGCCTTTGGCGCGCAGCAGATGCTGCGTTGTCGCTGCCGTGCGGCTCGTGGCAGGTCGCACAACCCAATCCGAACGCCGGCTCATGCAGGTGCGCCTTCTTGAATTGCTCGGCTTGCTCGCTGTGGCAAGCGAGGCAGGCGTTTACGGGATCGGGTTGAATGAAGCCCGGCGTCTTGCCGGCATGCGGATTGTGGCAGACGGTGCAGTCGCCTTGCGCGCCCGGATGCTGCACTTTCGCCTTTTCGATCTGCTCGGCTTGCTCGCTGTGGCAGGTCACGCAGAGCGCCTTGGAATCGGCTTGCGTCAGGACGACCTTGCCATCTTTCGCGGGCTGGTGGCAGGTGTCGCACGCGCCCATTTCAAACGGCGGATGGGTAAACGCCTGCATCAGATGAAGCTGCCGCGACTGATGGGGGTTGTGGCACTGCACGCAATTGGCGGTGCCGAACGGCTGTCCCTGGTGCGCCTTGATCAGGTTTTCGTCTTTGGCGTCATGGCAATCGAGGCACAGCGCCGGGCTTGCCTTGGTGAGGTGATAGTCGAACTCTTCCTTGCCGCGCTCGCCCGTCTTGTGGGTGACGTGGCAGGTCTCGCAGCCCATGTCGAGCGCTGCGTGGCGGCTGCCCTTGTCGGGAACATCGAGTCCTTGCGTGTGGCAACTGAGGCAGAGGTTCTGGCTCTTGTCGCCGGAGGTGGGCTTGAGAAGCTGATACTTGTTGTCCGATTGATGCGGGTCGTGACACTTGAGGCAATCGCGAACTGCCGGCGGATGGACCTTGCCTTTGAGATCGGCGGCATTGTGATCGGCATGGCAGGTGAGACAGAGCGCCTGCGGCGTGCTGGTGATCAGCTTGATGCGCGTGACATCTTTATTTACGCGGATCTCGTGGCAACTGGTGCAGCCGGTGGCGATGGCGGAATGGACGAACTTGCCCTTCGCTTTGTCTTGGTGACACTCGGCACACTTCTCGGGGGGAGTGTTTTTGTCGAGCGGCACAGGATGGACGCCGGCAAAGAGAACGCTTGCGCTGGCGAGAAAAATCCACCCCACAAGGACCCGCACTACTCTGGTCACAACCTACCTCCAACCTTTACGTGGCGTAAGTGCAAGACCAATGCCGAAACGGGCGGGGTGGGCGAGAATCGGCAGTTGGCATCCTAGGCCATTGATTTTAAGGAAGTTCATGCCACTTCGGTCGGATCGCTGTGGAACCGGGAAGCGATGCTCGAAGGAGGCCCAAAATGGTTTTTCACCCGACGAGGACGTGAAATCACGCAGCAGGCCAAAACACGAATAATATGTAATGACTCGAACTCGACCTTACGAACCGGGTCAGCAAGCTCCGTTTGCCAGAGACAGGCTGACATCCGAATTGGGGATTTTTAGCGTAATGGCGATATTGCGCCAGTTGCAGCAAAACTCTTACCGCGAAGGGGCTCGGCTACGGGGTAATCTCCCAAACCACACCATAGCCATAGGCACCACCGTTGGACGCTGTTCCGTAGAGATTTCCCTGGGCATCCAGCGTCACTCCTCCAAACGGGTAGTAACCGTCAGAGCCGTAGAACTGATGGAGCGGGGTGTAGATCCAGCCGTTGCTCGACGGCGACAGCTCGTATACGAGACCTCCCTCCGTGTTCCCTGACGCGGCGCTCGTGCCATAAAGATTGCCGGCGCTGTCGCTAGTGAGGCCGGACATGGGTCCGATGCTGTTGGAGCCCATCAACACGTAGAGTTCGGTTAGGGCCCATCCGCTGCCGGTGGGCGTCAGTTCAAAAACGGTCCCGTCCCATCCGTAGTAGCACCCGTAATCCGCGGTGGCATAGAGGTTACCTGCCGGATCGAAGATCGGGGTGCTTCTGAGTTCCGATCCGCCGTTGCCGCAGGAAAACGGATAAAGCGTATTGTTGATCCAGCCGGAGCCGTATGGCGTCAGCTGAAATACCACGCCTCCGCCACCTACGCCGCCTTCAAACGTGGTTCCGTAGAGGTTTCCCGCCGCGTCAAGGGTCAATCCGGCCTCTGGTACTCCGCCGTCGTTGCCGCCCGTGAACAACCAGGGCACGCTCTCCGTCCACACGCCATTCGAAGGCGTCAACTCGAAGACCGCGCCGCAATAGTCGTCTCCGTAATAACAATTGCTGGTGTAGTTGCCGCCCTCGTAAGTGGTTCCGTAGAGATTGCCTGACTGGTCGAAGGTCACCTGCGCTAAAGGCAATGCGCCATCGTTGGAGCCTCCGGCGAAGCGATAAAGCACGGTTTCCATCCACGGGCAGAGCGCGCTGGAGCAAGCGTGAGCTTGCGGTCTCAGATTGAAGACCGTGCCGCAGCCGTACACGCTACCACTGCTGCATGGCGTGCCTCCCTGAAGAGTTGTGCCGTAGAGGCTGCCGTTGGGGCCGAAGGTTACGCCCGCTTCGGGATTGGCGCCGTCACTGCCTCCGGTGAACTGGTATAGCGGAGTTAAAACCCAGCCTTGGCCCGACGGCTTCATCTTGAAGACCGTGCCGCAGGAATGATCGCAGCTCGAGCCCGTGTTGCCGCCGTTATACGTGGTCCCGTAGAGATTTCCTGCCCCATCCATTACCAAGGTGGAGGTCGGAGTTCCTCCATCGGCTCCGCCGGTGAAGTTGTGAAGGACGGTATAAGTTTGCGCCTGCGCAGACTGCACCGCCGACATCGTCAGAAACGTTAGCGAAAGGAAGGCGACCCCCAACCGAGACATGGCTGAAACAAAACGACGTCGTTGCGAGCGCGCCATGGCAATCCTCCTTGGGTCACAATGGAGCTAACTATTGCGCTAGCGCGGGCGAAGGTCAACTTAATTATAGATTACGGTCTAATAAGCTGAGAGGTATGGGTTTAATGCGCTGGCAGGAAGAGACTTAGCTTGATTTCCCAGAATCACTGGCAGAGCTTTGCCATCTACGCGTGGCGGGCGAATCCGGTGTGGTGGCACGGGATCGCCGGCGCGGTCCCGGCACCGTGAAGCGGGCACGGCTCTTCCTTTCGGCAGTTGAAGCGCCGGTCATTTATGTAATGGCGATGTTGCAACAGTTACAGCAATACGGTCGGTGCCCCCAAGAGAAAAAGTCTGTGCTACGGCGTGATCTCCCAGACCACTCCGCAATCGCAAGCGAGAGTACCCCCGAGGATGGTGGTGCCATAGAGATTGCCGCTTGCGTCCAGGGCCACGCCGCCGATCGGCGCGTTGCCGTTGGTTTCGCCAAAATCCCACGACGTGTAGGTCCAACTACCTGCGCCAGGCGTCAGCTTGAAGACTCGTCCGAAATCGCCCGCGTACGGGGAGGTCCCGTAGATATTTCCTGCCGCATCCAGCGTCGGCGTAGCAAATGATCCTGGAGTTGTTCGTCCTGGAAGTGAGTACAAGACAGTGAAGACCCAGCCACCGCTGGAGGGTGAAAGCTCCCACACCGTTCCGGCGCCGGTTCCGCCATTCGAGGTAGTGCCGTAAAGATTGCCCTGTGCATCGATGGCGACGCTGCCAAGCGGGCTGGCCCCATCGTTGCCATCGGTGAAGCTGTAGAGCGTGGCTTCCGTCCAGCCCGAGCCGGAAGGCGAGAGCTCATAAACCGTGCCGAAGCCGTACTGACCCCCAGCGCTTGTTGTGCCGTAAAGATTGCCGGCGCTATCGAAGGCCACGCCGTTATACGGATTAGCGCCGTCGTCGCCGCCGGTGAAGCTGTAGAGCAGACTTTCCGTCCAGCCGTAACCGGAGCGCGTCAGCTTGAACACCGTTCCGAGCACATACTCGCCGCCGGAGTAGGTTGTGCCGTAAATGTTGCCGGCCGAATCGAAGACAAGATTGCCGAAATCGGGATTAATGCCATCGTTGCCAAATCCAAAACTGTAGAGAGTGGTCGATGTCCACGGGCACGACACGCTTTTGCAGACCGTAGCCGGCGGCTGCAGGGCGAAGACTGCGCCCAGGTCATTCTGCCCGCCGCTGTACGAAGCACCGTAAAGTTTGCCATCGGGGCCGAAGACCACTCCCCCTCTGATCCCGGCCGGGTCATAGGGGTGGTTGAAGGTGTAGAGGGTGTTGAAGATCCAGCCGCTGCCGGCGCGCGACATTTTGAACACGGTGCTGGCGATGCCGTAGACGTAGCCGCTTGTGGTGCCGTAAAGATTGCCTGCTCCATCCAGCGTCACACTGGCGTCCGGCGTCGCGCCGCCGTCGCTAGCGCCACCAAATGAGTGCAAGGCGGTGATGGTCTGCGCCTGGATTGCCGGCGCTGACACGATCACGGCTGCGAAGATGGCGGCCAGGACGAATGCAATCGTCCCGGGTGGCAAGTTGATGGCGAAAATGGAATCAGTCCTTGGTCGACGACGCGTCATCCTGGAGCCCTCCTCGGCTTGGCAGAGTGAATTCTGAGGGGTCTCCCGCAGGCGGTCAACTTAATTTCGCATTACGGTTTAATGGGCTGATAGCAAGCGATTTAGCTGGTTTGTTTCCAGCTGGTCGGCAACAACGGCATTGCGCTCAAAATCTCCTCACCGAGGGGTGCCTGACAGTCGCGAACCCCTCCGACAGCACAGTTTGCAACGCCCAGTCTTGGCTGTCACGGCCAAACGATTGCTGGAACGGCCCGACCAAGGTGAGATTCTTGGTCCATGCGCGGTTTCATCACTGGCTTGCGTGATATGCCTCACTCTCGGGCGGTGTGGATCGCAAGGCAAGCGGCGTAATCCATCGCTCGGCCAACAACTTAGCCGCATTCACATTTCTGGCTGCTGATTTGCACATGTCACTTGCTCTCGGGAAGGAGCGAGTATGGCCTTCAGCGTCACATCGATCCCAAAACGCATTCATAAGACTTTTTCCAACCTGCGCACCGGCGTGGTGTTGTTGATCCTGACCGGCATTGCGTCAGCGCTGGGGACATTCATACTGCAACGTCCGGCAACCGATCCTGACAAGTTCGCTCGCGCCTATTCACCTGCGACATTGCAATGGCTGGATCGCCTGGGCCTGACCGACGTCTTTCATACCTGGTGGTTTCTTACGCTGCTGGGCCTGGTGAGCCTGAGCATCGTTCTGGTTTCGATCGATCATTTTCCCAATGCGTGGCGCTTCTACGCCCGCCCTTATCGCAAGACGGATTCGCATTTTCGCTCCGCCCTGCCCAACAAAGTCGAGCTGCCGATCAACGACAGCGAAGAAGGTCTTAACGCAGCCGAACGGGCCCTGAAGAAGTCAGGCTGGCCGGTCGAGCGCATCGCCGAGAAATCTGAACCCTCCTTATATTCCGAACGGCATCGTTTCTCGGTCATGGCGGTGTACATCGTCCACGCCAGCCTGCTTCTGATCTTCGCGGGCGGCATCATCGACGGCATCTTCGGCTACAGCGGATTCATGGCGCTGGAAAACGGGCAGACCAGCAACGTGATCGAGCTGCGCAAGGGTGGCACGAAGCAGCTTCCGTTCGCGGTGAAGTGCAACGGCGCCGGCCAGGAGAATTATGCCGATGGCTCGCCCAAGCGCTGGTGGTCTAACCTCGCAGTCGTCGAGGACGGCAAGGAAGTTCTCGCGAAACAAATCGTGGTCAACGATCCTCTGGTGCACAGCGGGCTGCGTTTTTATCAAGCGAGCTTCGGCTCGACCGGCAAACTGGTGGGGCTGAAAGTTGCGATCACGCCGCAAAACCGTGCGGCAAGCGAGACGATGCTGGCGATGAATCAGCCGCTGCAACTGGACTCGAATACCACCGTCACGCTGGCCGAGTACATTCCGGATTTCTTTATCCGCGACAACCAGATCTTCAAGAAGTCGGACGATCCGGTGAATCCCGCGTTTCGTTTGCAGGTGAAGAATACGGCGACGGGCGAAGAGACCAAGTTGTGGATGTTCCCCGCATATAACAGCGCGGCGCAAGGCGAGTACCCGAATTACAAATTTGATTTTCGTGAGATGAAGATGGGCTACTTCACCGGCCTGGAAGTTTCGCACGAGCCGGGACAGTGGCTGGTGTGGGCCGGATGCTTGCTGATGGGAGCGGGGCTGTTCGTCGCGTTTTATCTGGTGCACATGCGAGTGTGGATCGCCGCGGTGACCGATGCGCGCGGCAATCTGGTGCTGTGGGTTGGCGGGCAATCGAACAAGAACCGCGATCGCTTCGAGCAGAAGTTCAAGGAGCTGGTGGACGCGATTCGAACCGAGTTGGAAGGCGCGTCGGTGGTTCCGCGGTCAGCGAAGAAGGCCAAGCCGGAGTTGACGCTGGCCGGAGTGAAATAAGAAGGGCGACGGGGACGCGAACCTGAAGCTTCGCTCTGCCCGTCCTTCACAAACCGGCGAATCTTCAGGTTTCCGGCAGTGAGTTGATAGATGGCCTAAAGGCGATCCCCTTCGAAGAAAATTGACGAATTAAATGGACGGCCTGAAGGCCGTCCCCTTCAAAGCAGTACGGAGGCAAGGCAATGGCAACACGGGCACGAGTCGTACAGATGGAGCAGCGCGCCGCTGCTAGCGGGAATGCGCTGCTGGTCCTCGTCGGCCTATCGATAACGTTTTTGTTGATTGTGGCGCTACTGGGCGCAGCCAAGTCGGGCGCGAGCCTGTTCAGCGAAAGCAATCTTCTTTATGTCGCGCTGATCTTCTACGCGGGCGCGGGCGCGCTCTACATGGGCTTCGGCGTGACCGGCACGGCGCGATACGTGAACTTCGCATCGCTTGCGACCGTCATCGGGTGGTCGGCCAACACGCTGGCCGTGGCGCATCGCTGGTATCTCTCGGGACGTCCGCCGTTCGCCAGCATTTACGAGATGCTGCTGAGCTTCGTATGGACGGTGGCGCTGCTGACGCTGGTGGCCGAGAAGAAATTCGGAGTGAAGATTATCGGCAGCATCACCATGCCGCTGGCGGTGGTCTGCCTCATCCTGATGCAGTTGCTACCGTCGGAGGTGCGGCCGCTGGTGCCGGCGCTGCAATCCACCTGGCTGCATGTTCACGTCACGCTGGCGATGCTGGCCTACGCCGCCTGTGCCGTGAGCTTCGCGCTGGCCATGATGTTTCTCATTCAAGACGGTCTGAAGACCGAAACCTTTCTCGCCTGGACCAGCGTGACGGTGAGCGCCGTTTACGTCGCCATCGTCGCGACCCGGTTCGATAAGGGCGGGCTGTCGGTAACCGCGTGGGACCCCACCACCAAATCCGACATGTTCCTTGGTAGGGGGATGCGCCTCTTCGTCACCATTCCCGACCTCGGATGGCTCTTCGTGATCGCCGCCGCGGCGGCGATTATTCCCCTGGCGCTGTACTTCGCCGGGAGCTGGAAGAAAGACGGAGTCGCTGTTCAATATCGCCAACCGGGCCGTGTTCATCGGCATCCTGTTGCAGATTGTCGTACTGGCCGCGTTCATACTTCGCGTGCGTGACGCCAGTTACCCGTCACCCGACCAGGACGGACTCTTCCCGACCAGCCTGGCCGCCAGCCCATTCCTACTCGGAGGCATGGTGACGGGGATTTTTGCTTCGCTGCTTGTACCTGATGATGCTGTGGCGACGCACCGACCTGCAAAGCATGTTGCCGTCGGCTGACACGCTGGACCGCGTCACGTACAAGACCATCGGTATTGCCTTCCCGCTGCTAACGGGCATGATCGCCACCGGCGCCTATTGGGCCAACCGCACCTGGGGCTCCTACTGGAGCTGGGACCCGAAAGAGACCTGGGCGGCGATTACGTGGCTGGTCTATGCGGGCTACTTACATATGCGGATCACGAGAGGGTGGCGCGGACGTCGGGCCGCGTACTTCGCCATTCTCGGCTTTGGCATCGTGATCTTCACCTTCCTCGGCGTCACGTATCTGCTTCCCGGCTTACACGCGTACGCATGAGGGACCAGGGCTGAACGGCACGCGGACTGAGGAAAGATGGCCCCAAAGAATCAGATCCAAAGTCGTTCGGCCCTGGAAAGAAGAAGCAACTAGCAATTAGCAATTAGCTTTTAGCTTCAGGTTCGCGTCAGGAACAAGAGAAGGATTGGTAGAGCGAAGCTTTAGGGTTGCCTCCAGCGTGGGTAGGACCGGTAGAGCGAACCTTTAGGTTCGCGTCTAGCGCGGTTACAAAATGAAGAGCCCGGCTTCAGCCAGGCGGCAGAAGTATTGCCGGCTAAAGCCGGCTGGGGTAAAAGTCGCAGCGTGGACGCGAACCTAAAGGTTCGCTCTACCGGTCCGTCACAAAGCGCGAATCTTCGGGTTCGCGGCAAGAAGGATGAGTAGAGCCCCGTCAAGGCGACGCGAACCCTTCGGCAGGCTCAGGGCAGGCTCTAAAGGTTCGCTCTACCTGAACACCATGACCACGAGCGCCACAATCCGAGTGCCAGAATCGACACGCGCTAACACCGCGACTGCGCCGCCCCTCAACTCCGTGCCGGTGGCAAGCATCGATCCGCCCGTTGTTCGCAAGCGCCACATCAGCTGGGCGTTGAAAGCCCTCTTTCCGATTGCGGCGGTGCTGCTGAATGGACTGCTCCTCTTCATCCTCGTCTCTCTGTCGCTGGCTGCTGGCGAACGCCACGTCATTATTACCCTCGCGACCGCGGGAGCGTTTCTTATTTGTGTTGCGGTGATTGTCGTGCTTGCAGTATCGGTGCGCCGTCCGATGATGGAATTGCAAGACAAGATCGCGCGCGTCCGGCTGGGCGACCTGGACGCGTCGGTTAGCTTTGCCGATCGCAATGACGAGATTGGCGATCTGGGGCGCGACTTCAACGAGATGGTTGAGCAGTTGCGAACCAGCAGGGAAGAAATCCAGCGGCTGCATCAGACGCAGATGTCGCGCGCTGAACATTTTGCCACGCTCGGTGAGCTGGCGGCCGGGCTGGCGCATGAAATTCGCAATCCGCTGGCAGGAATTGCGGGCGTCATCGAGATCGTGGGCCGCGATCTTCCGCTCAACAGCCCTGCTCGCTCTGTAATAAAGGATGCGCGAGAAGAAGCGATCCAGATTAACCGCATTCTTACCGATCTGCTGGAGATTGCACGTCCCAAACCGCCGCGGTTCCAACTGAAGGACCTGACCGCGACCGCCGAGCACGCGGTGATGTTTGCTCGCCAGCAGGCAATTACCAAGCACATCATGATCGAGCTCGACCAGGGCGACGACATACCGCCGATCGATCACGATCCCAATCAGATCAACCAGGTCCTGCTCAACCTGCTGCTGAATGCCATCCAGGCAATGGAGAATCCCACCCCAACAAGCGCAAACGCGGCGCTTGTCGGGAACCCCGGCAAGCCGGGGGCGATTTACGTCACGCTGCGACGCGACAAAGAGCGGGTCGTGATTACCGTTGCCGATCAGGGTAAAGGCATTGCACCCGAGCACCTGCCCAGCATCTTCCGTCCATTCTTCACCACCAAAGGACACGGCACCGGCCTCGGACTTTCGCTGGCGCGGCGCATCGTGGAAGCCCACGGCGGCACCATCAATGTCCGCAGCGAAGTGGGAAAAGGCACGCAGTTCACCATCCATCTGCCGATCGCGCACGAGTCAACGGCCAGCTAGAGCGTTTCCCGAATTGCTGTACCCCGAGGTCGGGTAGAGCGGCGCTTCAGCGCCGCGTCGAGGGGGGCTCTCTTCGTCAGCCCAGACTTCGGGGTGCGGCTTGGACGCGGACCTGAAGGTCCGCTCTACCTGGATACACCAAATCTGGAACCGCTCTAATGGGTGAATCACAGGTTCATTTGCGAACTCGCTGGGGACTTCGACTTTTACCGCAGGGCCTAAAGGCCATATTTTCCAGGCGTGCGGTTCGGCACGACTGAAAGTCGTGCCCTGATACAAAGCGTGACGCGGCTCCTTCGAGGCACGCTCTAGTCAGCCTGCCAAGACAGCGAAGTTTGGGGCAACGCGCATCCCACAATGAGGCACTTGATACCGCCGGAGCAGGCGCTCGCACAAAAACTCTTGACGAAGCGCGCCTTATCGCCGGATCATATAGCGCCCAGTTTTCCACAGGGCTAATGAGCCGAAACGAGGTACACCTATGGCATCCTCCGTGTGGTCTGGTTATTTGACCTTTGGATTGATCTCCATGCCGGTGCGGCTGTTCTCCGGCGCGCGCGGCAACCATATCTCCTTCAACATGCTGCATCGTCCCGACCACGTCCGCATCAAGCAGCAGCTCTGGTGCCCGCACGACGAGCGCGTGGTGGAACGCAACGAGATTGTGAAGGGCTTCGAATATCGCAAGGGCGAGTACGTGATTATCGAGCCCGAGGAGATCAAGAAGATCGAGCCGAAGACCGCCAAGGCGATGGAGATCCTGGAGTTCGTGAAGGCCGAAGAGGTAGACCCGATCTACTTTGAGTCATCGTATTTTGTGACGCCGGAAGAAGCCGGCCGCCGGCCCTATGCGCTACTGTGCAAGGCGCTGGAGGAATCAGAGTACGTTGCCATCGCCAAGCTGACCATGCATAACCGCGAGTACACGGTTTTTCTGCGGCCTTATAAAGGCGGCATGATGCTGCATACCATGTACTACAAGGATGAAGTGCGCGATCTGGAAAACTTTGGGCGTCCGGATGTCGAGCTGAAAGATGCCGAGGTGAAGGTGGCGCATCAGTTGATAGAAGCGCTGGCCGGCGACTTTGAGCCGGAAAAGTATCACGATACCTTCGAAGAGAACCTTAAGACCCTAATTAAGGCGCGTCTTGAAGGCGAGGAAGTTACACCGGTGGAGAAGCCGAAGAAGATGGCCCCGGTGGTAGACCTGATGGCTGCGCTGAAAGAAAGTCTGGCTCAGGTGCCTAAGAAAGCGCCGCAGCGTGTCGAGGCAGCACAACAGGAATCGGAAGTGAAGATCGCAGCCGCAAGGAAGGCCAAAAGCGCCCGCCGCAAGAACGCGGCGTAATGAGCGGCGTTGTAAGACCTCCCGCCCAAGCAAAATCAGCTTGGGTGGGGCACCTGTGATCTTTCAAGACGTTGTCCATTCGGTTGGAACCGGAGAAGCTGGTTGTGACGAGCAACTAGTACCTCTGGAGACCGAATGGACTATCACAAGAATGCCCCATGGACGGCGGTGAGTCGAGAGCGTCTTGCCCGTATGGTGATCGACGACGGCCTGACGGTAAGTGCAGCGGCTTTACGGTTCAGTGTGAGTGCTAAGACGGCAGCCAAGTGGGTGGGCCGGTATCGCCAGTGGGGGACTGCCGGCCTGACCGACCGCAGCTCGCGGCCGCACCACAGCCCGCGTCAGACCACTTCTTCCTTATTAGAAAGGGTTGTTGTTCTTCGCCGGGGGCACATGCCCGGCCACGAGATCGCACGCCGCACCGGTCTGAGTCCGGCCACCGTCAGCCGCGTCCTGCGCCGCGCCCGGCTGAGCCGCTGGCGCGATCTGAACCCGCCGCCTCCCATACAGCGCTATGAGCATCCCCGGCCCGGCGACCTGCTGCACCTGGATATCAAAGGCATGACGCGCTTTTCTGAAGTGGGCCGGCGGGGCGATGGCCGCCTGCGCGGCAAGCAGAAACATCCCGGCTTCCTGGCTTTGCATGTGGCCGTCGACGATCACTCGCGCCTGGCCTTTACCCAGATGCTGCCCGATCAAAAAGCCGAAACCACCGTCGCTTTCCTCGCCGCGGCCACCGACTTCTTCGCCACCCACGGCATCGGCGTGCGCGCTCTGCTCACCGACAACGGCTCCAGCTACCGCTCCCATCAGTTCCGTCAGGCTTGTCAGACGATGCACATCAAGCATCACCGTACCAGGCCCTATACCCCCAGAACCAACGGCAAGGCCGAGCGTTTCATTCAGACCGCCCTGCGCGAGTGGGCTTATGCTCAGCACTGGTCCGACTCCGAGCAAAGGGACGCCTATCTGCAGCCTTGGACCGACTACTACAACCGTGTCCGCCCCCATGGTAGCCTCAACTACAGGCCGCCCATCAGCCGCTCCGATTCCGGAACAACGTCTTGATCATCTACAGGCACCCGCGGGGTGCTCCACTCATTGCTGGTTTTGGAATGAGTGGGAACGGACAATGTCGACCACAGGAGTATTGGAAAACTAACCCTTCGTCCCACACATTCGAAAGTCGCGAATGTGTGGGGCACCCCGCGTGCCTACGGCGCTGGTATTTGGTCGCGCAAGTTCGCGGATTGACAGGATTGCCTTGGGAGCGTAGAACCCGTCTTGGATGTCCGACGCCAGTAAGGCTGTCGGCAGAGGGAGATACTGATGAGCACGTACTACAGTATTCAAAGCAAGCTCTCCGGCAATGTGATCGACATCAAGGGGGCTTCCAAGGATTCCGGCGCGGAGCTGACCGCGTACACGCAGAAGACGACTGGAAACGACAACCAACTTTGGGAATTCATCCCTGATCCGGCAGGCTCTGGGTGCTTCTTTATCAAGAGCAAGCTGTCCGGCAACGTGATCGACATCCAAGGGGCTTCCAAGGATTCGGGGACGCCGCTCGATGCATACCCTCAGAAAACCACAGGGACCGACAACCAACTTTGGGAGTTCGTCCCTGATCCTGCGGGCTCAGGCTACTCCTTCATCAGAAGCAAGCTGTCCGGCAACGTCATCGACATCAAAGGAGCTTCCAAGGATTCCGGCGCGGAGCTGACCGCGTACACGCAGAAGACGACTGGTTATGATAACCAGTTGTGGAAGGTAGTGGACGGGGCCTTCCCCGGACCTAAGTACACTAACATCTCCTGGGGTCCTTCGGGCACAGGACCAGCGCCTAACTCCGGCACAGTAGGAAGCGATGGAAACCAGTGCGCCTACCAGATGAGCCTTTCCATCCAACAAGACGGTACCTGCACCTTCTCGGGGTATTACCAGAACCGCGGCGATGTGTGGTGGGGGACGGCTCCGCCGCAGTCCTTTGTTGTCGCGTTTTTTGTCTTTGATACATCGGGGAAGGCTTACTCCTTCAGTTATTCAGGCGAAATTCCGTCGGCGCCGCAAGCGGGCTCTCTTGTCACCTGGAGTAAGACTGCAAAATGCCCGGTGATTGCGGACAACTGGTATGGCATCGCCGCCAAGAACTGGGGCTCGACCTGGTGGTACAACAGTTGGAGCGAGTCGGTCTGGCAGGTGCTTGGGGAATGGGTTAGCGACGCGGCTAGCGACTTTGGGCAGGCGGTGGAGGACATCGTCGAGGCCATGGCAGATTCGTCAGATGGCGACGGCGGGGATGGTGGAGGGGATGAGGACGAGATCAAGAAAATTCCCCGGCCACTTCCTGCCGGAGCGCCCGCTGGGGCTGTCTCAACGGCCCATAAGGCTGCAGCGGCGACGGCCGGACAAGGTAAATAGTAACCACTTCACAGTTGGATAATAATCACGGGAGAGGTGGGTGACCATTTCTCCCGTGATCCCCCGGCAACTAGATATCGGTCAAAACTGGATAAATCCGTGTAACTCTATTCGATAAAAAGGGAGACTGCCATGAAGCATCGCTACCTCGGGCCCCTCCTGAGCTTGTCGATATTAGGCTTGCCGGCCTATCCGTCTATAGAGGCGCAGAACCCACCTCCTGGTCTTTACCAGAACAACACGCCACCTATTCCGTGGGGCGGGGGTTGTACCTCCCTTAAGATGGACAAGACTACTCTGAACGCCACTTGCCTGAACTACTTCGGAGCCGAGCAGATTACTTCGCTGGCGGACGCCCCGCAATGTGTCTCCGATAAACACCAGATCGAGGATGTAAATGGTTCTCTGCGCTGCGTGATCTCATCCCTTCCCATAGGAAGTGGCGGCCAAGCCTATGTGGGAGACGTGATTTCCATCTCAAGCGATGTGAAGACTGCGACAGAGGAAACGAAAGTATGGCGTATCGACCAGCCGAGAGTCGATATTCCATCCGATTTCTATACCACGATAGCGTTCAAACCCGGCGATACTATCGTGATTACAGCGGGAGGTTGCGTGCAAACGGGTGGCTCGGGAGCTACCTGGAAGTCCTATGTCTATCCGACCGGCGATAGCGCCGAGACGTATTACTCCGGCATGGCTTCGGTGCCGGGCGTAATTCAATACGGCAGACTAGCGGGAATCGTGGGCAAGACCTGGACGGTGGGAAAGCCGACGGACCCCAGCCTGGAGAAGCAACTATACCTGACACTTGGCTATCAGGATGAGCCGGGAGATTACGGAGACAACGGATACTACGCCCATGACAACGGGAATAACAACCAGTGTGCGAATGTGGGGCCGGCATGGGTGGAAATAAAGGTAGTATCGAAGTTGAGCGGCGGCGGGACACAGGCAGGCGTGGTATGGTCACCTCACTCCAAACCGTTCGACATGGTTTGGGACACCAATAACGAGGACTACAACGGACTGCCTCTGAACCCAAAGTGGGCTTACCAACTGGATAATTCAACCCTGCCGAATTTTGCTAATACCTGCGGACCCGCTATTACGGGCGGCGATACCATCAACATTACCGCCTTGGCAGACAAGTGTACTTCGCAAGGTCCGACCTCGGAACTCGATCCCAGCGCTTGGGCTGGACTTGCTTGTCAGGGCGTGTTAGACGGCCATCTCAATTGGTACATCGCCACCTATACCGGCTGGATGGATTGGGAGGGCTGGTCGGGCGATTGGCCGCAAGATGGAGACTACAACCTACTATTGGAGACCGCGAGTCAAGAAGGTTTTACCGCGTTGAACTGGGCGTCGCCTCCTAACGGCGAATATGGTCTTGGACTGGAATTTAAAGGCGGCGAGACTACCAACAACGCCGGCGGACCATGGTGGAAGCAGCTGCAGAACGGCGCCGAAAATGGAGGTCAGCCGACTCCGGACCAGATGTTCAATGACACTGTCGGGGAAAACGCCGGTCTGTACGGTGTGGTCACGGGACAGATCGGAATTGATGGCGTACACGGCGGCTATACCGAATCGCATCCAGTCTATGGAATAGCCATAAGGACGCAGGCAAACCAGGTTAAGGATGGAGTGCAGGAGACCTGGGTGTTTTTCCTGCGCAACTTCGGCAATGAAGGGGAATGTGGTAACGACACGCTAAGCTGGCCAAGCGCGCTGAACAACACATACTTCATCCAGCTGCCGTGGTGGACCGGGGCAACTGACGTGAAGGTTGTGGGAGACGCGCAGTGGTGGGCATGGCAGGACGGAGACACGAAGGGTTGGGTCGAGCGTTCCTCCGATCCCGGCTGGACGCTAATCAAGGTGCAGTTTCCATCCGGGGGCCAGTATGGCGTGGATGGTCAATTTACGCTGGAGTACACGGTTCCAGGCTATAAGCCTAGCGAGCAAAAGCGGACAGTCCCGGCGAGAAAGGTAGAACCCGAAGTGGATGTGAACGCGATTGCCGCGCGGATCGCGGATCCTACGGTGCGCGCCAAATTCATAACCGATGTGAACGCTCTGAAGCCACTTTCGGTGACTCCGCCGATGAAGAAGGTACAGATGACGGTGGACACCTCGATGAAGGCGGAAGCTAAAACTGCGGGCGCTGCCAGTCGGGGAAAAGGTACGAAGGCCGTGAGTTCCCCCGATCCGGTGAAGAAACAGAGCGCCGATGCGGTGCAAAAGCTGATGAACACGTACAAATCAGAGATGCAGCCCGAACCGTCGCCACCCAAGAAGTGAGGTGGACGAGTGACATCAACAGGCAAAGCAGCGAGCCGCAGAGAAAGTCGAAGACAGCGACTGGTTTTCTGCTAGGCTCGCGCTATGCCGAAGTTCCTCTTCTGGAACCTGAACCGGAGCGACGTTCCTGAGCTGATCTGCCAGCTCGCGCACGATGAGCGCGTGGACCTCTTCATACTGGCGGAGTGCGGCAGCAAGCCGTGGAACCTTATGGAGGCGCTGAATGCCGAGCGCCCCCAGTACCAGTTCCCGTGGAGCAACTGCGATCACCTGCTCTTCTTCACCCGCTTCGACTCGCACGGGTTAACGGCGCTGTTTGAGAATAATCGCATCTCGATTAGCCGGCTGGAGCTGCCGGGGCGGCCGAGCCTGACGCTCGCCGCGGTGCATATGCCGAGCAAGATGGCGTTCTCGGATGAGAGCCAGGTGTTTGAGTCGATCGAACTGGCGCGCAAGATTGAAGAAGTGGAGGCCAGGGAGGGACATCAGCGGACCATCCTGCTGGGCGACCTGAACATGAATCCTTTTGAGGCCGGCATGGTGGGCGCGCGCGGCGGACTGCACGCGGTGATGAGCCGGCGCGTCGCCGCCCGCGATACGCGCGTGGTACAACAGGAAAAGTGTCGCTTCTTCTACAATCCCATGTGGAACCACCTGGGCGATCGCACCGATGCGGGTGGAACCTTCTACTATGAGAACGCTGAGCCGGTCTGCTACTTCTGGAACATGTTCGATCAGGTGCTGCTGCGGCCTGGTCTCCTGAAAGGATTTGCGCCGGAACAAGTAAGGATACTGACCGAGGTGGGAGGCATGCCGCTGCTGGCCGGAGGACGGCCGGATAGCAAGGTAGCATCCGACCATCTGCCGGTGATGGTGGAGTTGGAGTGGGGAAAGAATAGTGGCTAGTGGCTAGTGACTAGAAAGCGGAGGGTTCATGGCTGACGATCTTTGGCCGGACAATATAGGCGACTCCAAGCTGATTACTCCGGTGGCTATCCTGAAGGAACAGGCCGTGCTGCTGGGTGAGAAGACCAAACAACTCGTCGTCGGCGAGGTGAGTACCGGCATCCTGGGACCGATGTTTGTACATTCGTTTTGTATTTCGGCGCCTACGATTAAGTATCGCTATGAGCTGTTTACCGCGTCGCATGCGATTAACTTCTATCCGCTGACGGTGCAGTTCGCCAGCCAGAAGACATTGCTAGGTAATGAAGATGCTTTCCGGGCAAAGCTGAAGAGCATCTTCTCCGACGCACACACGTTGACTGTGGTGCACTCGATTTTGGCGCAGGTTCGGGCGTAGGGGGCGTAGTCCACCGCGACCGCTGGCACTCGTGTCCGCCTCTAATCACGGCACTTTGAGGCTATTGACATTAATTCGGGCGCAACGTAAATTCACTTCACTTTTACCGCTCCCAAACTACCTCTTCGGAGGATCAGTTCTTAATATTGGGACTAGGTGTAGCGCCTGCCTTCTCCCATGGATAACTGTCGATTTTTGATAAGACAATCAGACTATTGAAGTCAGATTTCAATTTGGAACTAGGTGAGCCACTAAGGTGGAAATTTCCCAACTTGGGGCTTGACTTATTTTTGTCTCGAAAAGAAACTTTCGCGCGAGAGGGAGAGTGCGCCCAGGTCCTTTCTTCCCGCCCAGCGACTGCACTTCCAGGTGCCTGTCCGCGAGCGAAGCTGAGGGAGCCGAACCACCTACTCCAGATACTAGCGCAATCTTTCACTACGGAGGGTAGAAGTAGCATGTCTGCAAAAAGACTATTCGCCGCTGTGCTAGTACTTCTTGCCAGCCAAGGCCTTGCTCAAACGACGCCCGGGAAGACCGTCCAAAACCCTTGTCAGGTTAAGCTAGGGGTCGGAGCCGTCTACGTCCCCTTGCGAAACGCCCCTAACACGTTCGAGCCCTCGTGTGCGCCAGAACGTATACGGGTCAATGACAGAACCCCGGTAACTATTATTATCCAGAATGTAAGTCCAGTCGAGACTTGCGCGGTAAGCTCAAAGCCTCCGAACGTCACTACTGTCACTAATCCACTTGAGAGCATCATCAACACCGTTGCCGGTCTGAAGTCATTCGATATCGAGACTGCAAGCAACTACAATGTCAAGGTGCAAAACGACATAGTGGAGCTTGAAAAGAAAAGAACGCCACCAAATACGCCACCGAAGCCCAAGACTCCTGAGGAACAAGCTCTCGAGCAATTCCAGAAACTAGCCAGCAGCGCCATTCCCCAAGCGCAAGGTGTTCAGAACAAGCAAATCAACTGGCAGAACACGTACAAGGGCGACCTTGATACGATCAGTGCCTATCTTGCCGCCGATTACCGAGGCGATAAATGGCGTTACTTCGATCCAGACAATGATAAGCAAATCACTGACATTCAGAAGACGACTAGCTTTATCAGCATCTCGACAGATCTATCGAGCAGCGAAAATCCACCGAGCGAAGTCGATTACGCCGGGCTGCAGGCTATCGTAGACCAGATGAAGGCAGTGCAGGCGAACTTATTAGTCTTATGCGGGAAGACCGGTGCATCATGCGATAGCGGTGCAATACAAAATACTTATCAGCAGTTAGACCAATTCAACGCGATTCTCGCCGTACTGCAGGATAACTACCATGCGCTGCAGACGACGCAGGCGACTATTGCGAGCAGCATTGCGATGTTGCACAAAATAAAGGTCGATTTCCAGCTTCGCCAGAAGGCAGGTACAGTGGTCCCGAGCGGCAAGGTTCTCATCCAGCCGATCAGCCTGCCAGCGGATTACGGAGCCACGGATACAGGTACGATCACGTGCTCGAGCGATACAACGCCTGCCGTTGCAACAACAGATGCCATAAATTATTCCGTTCTTTATCAAAACGTCCCTGCCTTCACGGTATCAACCGGTCTGCTTACGACATTTCTCGAAAAGCGGGAGATCGGTACTACGACGAAATTAAATCCGGATGGGACATATGGCACCTACTTCGCCGTGACAGACTCCGCGCGAGCGTCGGTTTTTCCGATGGCCTACATCAACTATCGGACCGGGCCGCCCAGCCTCAGGCGGTGGTGGGGGCAGCCTGAGAGCGAACTCGTTTTGACAAACAGTGTCAGTGCGGGTATCGGGGTCAATCCAAACACCGGAACTAACCAAGTGGAGTTCTTTCTCGGAGACGCGATTGGCTTCAGCCGCGCGTATCTCCATTTTGGCGTCCATTTCGGACGCACGGAGAGCATTGGCGGCGGCTACCAATTGGACACACTTGTGCCTAAGGGTTTCACAGGCCAGCCGCCTATTGACTGGAGTTACCACCCAGCGTTCGCCATTGGGCTCAGCGTCCGCATCGCTCCGTGGTAGCTTGGCGAGTGGCCCAACCTCGGTCCTTATCATCGCCTGAGTCAGGGAATCCTGGCTGAGCCGCAGCGCAGACGACACCAGATCAGACGCTGCGCTGGGGGCCGAGATTCTGCTTGCGTGCGGCGAGTCTCGCCGAGAGCGACGGGCCGAGATGGAGGGAGAAAAAATGGACAACAATTTCACTGCGTGGATCAGCGCGCTGGCTCTGCTCGCCGGCTTGGCGGGCCCTTTGCATTTGCAGGCACAACACCTTCTGGAGCCTCGCAACGCAATTAGTGAGAGAGGCAGCGCCCGTTCCGATCCGCCGGACTTGACCCACTACGTCCGTCCCATAATTCCCCAGGACTATGCGCCCGGTGGCAAGCCTGCACTTCCTCTGGTTCGGGAGCTGGGATCGCCAATTTTTCCCAATGTCTACGTGGTTGATGCGGTGGTAAACAACACCGATCCCGACTTGACCAACACCGACACCTTTGGCGATAGCGAACCCAGTATTGCATTGAATCCAAACTCCTGTGACGATCTGGGAGGAAGAGGCCGAGGTTGCCGCGTAATCGTGCTGCTGGCTTTCTCCGGAGAATGGCAGAGAGACGGTACATTTGCACCGCTGTGGATCTCAGACAATTGGGGAGGGACGTGGAGCAAGGACTTTGCAATCCCCTTTCCGCCTAATGCGCCGGGGGCTGAAGGGTGCCCCTGCGACCAGACGCCCGATTACGGAAGTGGCATTGAATTGTCGGCAACCTTCCTGACCAGCGGCGGCTATGCCAACGTTTACAGTGGCAGCACCGTGAATCCAGCAGACGGCTCGCAGTGGAGTTGGTTGCTGAGCGACGGCACTGCGCAGCGCACGAATTCGTATGGGGTCAACAACGCCGACCAACCGTGGCTAAGGGTGAACAGGGACCCGGGCACTCGCGGGCAGGACGATGTGTATGTGGGCTATGACAACTTTCTCGGCGCACCGGATATGCGAGTGGCGGTATCCTATGGCAGGCTTCCACTAGATTTCACGATAGACAATCTGGTGGGCTACTCCGGTTCCGGCAGTGACATGAATCCCGGCCAACGCCTCGCGGTTGATCCCGGAAGCGGTGCAGTTTACAACCTGTTTCAGCAATGCATTGCGGACTGCGGCTACGATGACAACCCGAAGACAATCAACTACGTACTCAATCGCTCGCTGG
The DNA here is from genome assembly GCA_963821995.1 of uncultured Acidobacteriaceae bacterium. Classification (GTDB taxonomy): domain Bacteria; phylum Acidobacteriota; class Terriglobia; order Terriglobales; family Acidobacteriaceae; genus Bog-257. Next base: position 305,609 of record CAWGFZ010000006.1, read on the forward strand.
ACGGCGGCTTGACCTGGTCGCTAAACGGCAGCAGTACAGGAACCGTGATAGCTACGGCACAAAGCACGCAGGCACGGCCCAAGTTCGGAACGGTGAACGCTTTGCTCGGCGGCGTGGACCATGTCGCAGTCGATCCGACAACCGGCGACGTATATGTCGTCTATGGCGACCGCGATCCCAGCACCCAGAACAATCGCTTGAGTATTGTCCGGCTCACGGACGACGGCAGAGGCGGTCTCACAATCGGGCCATCGTTCTTCGTTACTGGACAGGTGCAGGCTGCGCTGCCATCCGTGGCCGTGGCCGAGGACCACAATGGTTCGGTGGGTGTGCTGTATGACACCTTCGATGGAGTCGAGTCCGGCTACCCCCAGTTTTCTGCGCACTTGGCTATAAGCTCCGATCATGGCATGACTTTTCAGGATGTGATCATGGAGACATTTCTCTCGCCCGCGACCGACGACGGCAACAACCGACAGCGGGTACTCGGCGATTACCAACAGCTCAAATCGGTTGGTAATGGCTTTTATGGCGTCTTCACCGGGAATGGAGTGCCGTTCGGACGGCCTTTCTCCAATACCGATCCCATCTTCTTCAAGACGTTTGTTGGGCGGTAAGTCAGGAGCCAGCCCGCCAAAGCGCCGTGTCCCACAAATGTGGTACATACCACATTGTGGGGATACTACAAAGCGCCGGGGCTAAAGCCCATCTACAAAAGACGCCCAGCGCTTCCACCGGAAAGGCAGTTGTCAGTGGTCAGTAGGTCAGTGGTCAGGAGTGCAGGTCCGTCGGTGCCATAGGGGTCCTTCGACTGCGGCGGCGACGGAAGCCGCCTCCGCTCAGGATGACAAGGGAGAGGAATCGCATTGCGGCACGGCTGAAGCCGTGCCCTGACACAAAGCGGGCACAGACAAGCGAGTCGCGGGCAGGTGGCCCTCGATAAGGACGAAGGCTTTGTCAAGGTATAGTTTTCTTGGGCGGCGCGCTAGCGCCGCTGCTTTGTGGTTCGGCGAAAGAGACGTTGTGGAGTAAGTGCTGAACTCTCGCGCTGAATCACCACTCGGTGGACAATCGCTCCACCAACCATCGATACGGCCTCGAATTTCGGCCCATGATTCTTCTATGCGAACATCCAGCCGTCGCCGGCGGTGCGAAAGTGGAAAACCGCTTTCTGGTTTTCCAAGCGCGCAGCGCGTCTTTTGCACCGCTCCGCTGGATGCGAGAGCGCCCAATCAAGGTCGCGGCCTATTCGCCGGAGCGAATGGTCAGGGCCACCCGCGGGCTGCTCTCGATACGAACGATCTCGGGATATGCCGTGTGGGTGCGCATCATCCAGTAGAGTCGTACGGCTAATCGCCGGGCCGCCGCCACCTTGGCCACGCCTTTGGCCATGCGGTGACAGCGGTGCTGATACTGCTTGCGAAATCCTTCATCTAAACGGACGACGCTCTGCGCCGCTTCCACCAGCAGCATGCGCACAAAGCGATTGCCTTGCTTGCTGATCGAGCCCAACTGTTGCCGGCCTCCGGAACTGTACTCGCGCGGAATCAGTCCCAGGTAGCTGGCCACGTGCTTGCCCCGGCGAAACCGGCTGGCCTCGCCGATGGTCACGGCAAAGGCCAGCGCCGTGATCGGACCGACCCCCGGTTGCGTCATCAGCAGCCGCGCCTGTTGGTGCTCGGTCGCGGCCTGCGCCGCAGCCTGATCCAGTACTTCGATCTGCTGATTCAGACTGGCCAAAAGCGCCAACAGGTCCTGCCGTCGCTGCGCGGCCCAGCCCTTGAGCGGCAGCTCGCGCAGCGCCTGTTGTCCGGCCTGGCTCCACAGCTTGTGCTTCTTCTGCACCCCACGATTCAGCATCAGATGCTGCAAGCCGTTCTTCACCCGGGTACGGATCTCCACCAGCTTGTGACGATGAATCAGCAACTGCCGCAGGTCGCGCTGTTCGGCCGTGGGCGTCCACAGCCGCGGAAAGCGACCTTCCAGCAGCAGCTTCAAAATGTGCGCCGCATCCCGCCGGTCCGTCTTCTGCTTGCGCACATAGCTGGCGCGAATCTGGGCCGCATCCCCTACCCACACTTCGTGGCCCAGCTGCTGCAAACGATCGATCAACCACTGACTGTTGCCACAACTCTCTAGCCCAATCAACGATGGCGCCGGCAGCTGGCCATAGAAACTCTCCGCCTCGCCGTCACCGTTGCGTAGCTTTCGTTCCGTTATCTCTCCGGTTTGCGCATCAAAAATACACATTTGCTGCCACTCCGGATGGAAATCACAACCTATAATCCACATGGAAGGCTCCTTCTGCCCAGCGTCTTACTCCACTACAAGCAAGACTACCGGCTCCTGGAGCCTTCGTCCTTATCCAATCAAGGTCTCGCGCTTTTCGAGACCTGGGTCGGTGTGACCGATTGCTGTAGTAGGACAGTAGGTGACTCTTGCCTTGTGCGCTGCTCGAGACCACACTAGCCCCCTGATGGATGACGGACGTCCCGGGTCTCGACACCGCGAGACCCGGGGAACCCGGCGGCGCGGCTTCGTCGGCAATGAGCGCTGGCAACTGATCAGGGGGCGGCATTCCCATCAATTCAGCTTGCGAGGTTATGCCTTCTGGCGTTATGCTATATGGCATAATGCATGCAGAAAATCCCTTCGTGTTCGGCGAAATCATCGATGAGGCCGGCTTCGTCAACCGCGTAGCGGAGCGCGATCAGCTCCTCCGCGACCTGGCCGACGGGCAGAAAGTGTTTCTGCTGTCGCCGCGCCGTTTCGGCAAGAGCTCCCTGGTAGCGCTGGTCCTGCTCCAGCTCAAGAAGCGGCACATCCGCACCGTGAACCTCACGGTGAGCAGCTACTCCAGCTACGCGCAATTTTTGGAGAAGTTTGCCGAGAAGGCGCTGCGCGCCGCCGGTCCCTGGGAGCGGGTGAAGGAGTGGATCACACGCTTTGGCCGGCAAGTGAAGCCCGACCTCGGCTTCAACCTGACGACCGGCGAGATCAGCGTGTCGCTCAGCAAGGGAGCGGGATTTGATCCCGCGCCCATCGCGCCCGAGGTCTTCGCTCTGCCGGGCGAGTTGAGCCGCAACGGCGGATTTCGCATGGCCATCTGCCTCGACGAATTCCAGCAGATTTCGCAGTTCGACAGCGGCTCAGTGGAGAATGCGCTGCGCAACCAGGTGCAGGAGCAGCGCGGCGTGGGCTATGTTTTCGCCGGCTCGCAGCCCTCGCTAATGAAGGAGATGCTGTCGGCGCGCCGCCCCTTTCATAAGGCCGGGCCGCAGATGTTTCTGGACAAGATTGCCGCCGCGGATTGGCGCGAGTTCATCCTGCGGCAGTTCCGTCGAAGAGGCCGCACACTCGACGAGAAGGGGTTGGCGACGCTGCTGGCAACCGCCGACCTGATTCCGTATGACGTGCAGCGCATCGCGCACGAGCTGTGGGACTATGCCGAACTGCGAGACAAGCGGCAACTCGGCGCGGCCGAGGTACGCGCGGTGAGCGATGCGCTGGTGGCCGGACAGTCCACGTATTACGAGCTGCTGTGGGAACAGATTTCGGCGCGCCAGCGCGCGACTTTGCAGGCGCTGGCCACGCGCGGCGGGGCACAGATCTACTCGCAGGTGGTGCGCGAGGAGTTTCGCCTGGGCCCGGCTTCAACGGTACAGAAGGCCCTGCAATCGCTCGACGCACGTGACATCATCGACCGCTATCAGAGCGCCTGGTTCTTCCTCGATCCGCTGCTGGCCTGTTGGATCCGCAAGCGGGTTCCCGTGAGTATCGGAGTGCAATGGGGCGCAGTGCAGAATCCGGGCAGCAGCCCGCCAGAAGTTGATTACGCCAATTAGCGTTACGCTAAATGGAGTAAGGACTGCCGATCGGTAGTCACCCGAAGCTGGGGTTGGACTTGGCGTAGCTCGCGGCTCGTCTCGCGGCTAGTCGCTCGAAGCTTCGTGCGCGGCTTCGTGTTGGTTCGGAAGTGGGTTGGAGACGCGGTGGATGATTTCGCCGGCGAGGGCTAGGTAGGCCTGCGCGCCTCGGCACTCCGGGTCGTAGAGGATCACTGGCTTGCCGTGGCTGGGCGCTTCGGCGAGGCGAATGTTGCGCGGGATGGCGGTACGGCACATCAGGTCGCCGAAGAAGTTGCGCAGCTCGGCGGCGACGGACTGCGCCAGGTTGGTGCGCTCGTCGAACATGGTGAGGACGACGCCTTCGACGGCGAGCGCCGGGTTGAGCTCGACGCGGATGCGGTCGATGGTGTCGAGCAGCTCGGTGACGCCTTCGAGGGCGAAGTATTCGGCTTGCATCGGGATGAGGACGGTGTCGGCGGCGACCAGCGCGTTGAGCGTGAGCAGGTCGAGCGCGGGGGGGCAGTCGAGCACGATGAAGCGGAAGCTGTCGCGCAGGGGCTGGAGCGCGTGGCGGAGGCGGTATTCGCGAAAGTCGAGGGAGACGAGCTCGATGTTGGCGCCGATGAGGTGCTTGTGCGCCGGGATGACGCTGAGCGAGGGCAGCTCGGTGGGGGCGACGGCGGCGGCGGCGGCAAGTTCGCCCATGACGACCTGGTAGGTGCTGGGGCGCTCGGGGTCGCGCAGGAAGCCGAGACCGCTGGAGGCGTTGGATTGGGGATCGCAGTCGACCAGCAGCGTGGGCGCCTGGAGCTGGGCGAAAGAGGCGGCGAGATTGATGGCGGTGGTCGTCTTGCCGACTCCGCCCTTCTGGTTGGTGACTGCGATGACTCGGGACATGATTGCTCTCGTCGTTCGGTGCGGTTCAGTTGCGGTCCCTCGTTAGTTCGACTCTGGCCTGACTGACCGCTAACCCAGCGGCCTGGGTGACGGCGCGATCCAAGGACACTGCTCGGTTTGCCTGATCAGTGGTTGCTGTCGGCAACCGGTGCGGCATGGTCGTCCGATTCCGGCCATCAGGGTACAGCGCGCACCTGACCGCTGATATCGCCCGATGGCAGAGGCAGTGTTAACGGCTGCGGCCGATGTTGGCTGCCAATCGCACGGGCCAAGCTCCAGTGTGATTGTGAAGTCGGAGCCTTCGGGCGGTGATTGCATATTTGGTTGCGACTAACTGTAGCGCCGAGGAAGCCAGCCAAGGTGGAATCGGCGAAATCCTGGCGCAGGCGCTTGCAGCCTCACTAGCAGATTAGAACGGCGTGATGCGATGGGCAACAGCAACCTCTCGATGAGCGACAGGTTTACGGAGGAAAAGCTGTGCAATTCCGCCGCCGGGGGCCGGAAAACGCTGATAGATCGAGAAGAAGTGGGTGACGTAGCTGTGGAATACGCCAAGGGCGCATGAAAAGCGAGAGCTGGCCGGCGGAGGTGCAACTGGGCGGGCGCTGCATGGAGAGCAGAGGGTGCCATGGGGAAGGACTTCGCGAAAATTCCGGCAAAGCGGCGGCTTTCGAAAGGCGTTACCTAGGAAATGTTCCACGTGGAACATTTTCATAGGTCTTGGCGATCACGATTTCCCGCCGGTTACAAAGCTCATGCTAGCGCCGGATCCCAGTTCACCAGGGCGCGGGCAGTCGCCGGACCGGAGCGCCGCAGGACCAGCAAAGGACGAGCTGCAACCTAGTGATCGTCCCCGTCAGCCAGCAAAATTGTTCCACGTGGAACATTTATGTTCCGTGCCTTGCGACCAATTCCTCCCCCTACACCGACCCAGCGCCCTTGCCGACGGCGATTGGACGACTGTGAGATCGAACCCCCGGCGCAACCCAAGTTCCTGACCTAGTCTAATGCCCACGTTACGGACTCGGAACGGTTTCGACTTGACCCAATGGCTGGCGAGACTGCGTCGCTGCCTTGTGCCATCGCTCTCTGGATCCCGTTTCTTTTCACCCCGAGCCCGCCCACGAAGGCTTGTCACGATACCCCGTACCGCCGCTCTTCCACTCCATCAAGCGCAAATGCGGCGCGTGATGAGGATTCTTCGGCGCTGCGGCCCAGCTCTTTCCCCGGTGGCCCGGCCTGACGCCACCGGCCAACTTCATCCCGCTTTGCGGCGATTCATTGCAGATTCTGGCAGGTGTCTCGACAAGGAATTTGATAATGGTAACCAGCCTCTGACCGCCTACACCTGACAACTGCCGCCGTTCCTCAGCCCGGCAGGCACCAACTCGGCACCCGCTTTAGGACCTAAACAGCCCGGCCGTTCGCTCATTACACCAAATCTGTCTTGCAATTGCGACACAGCCTCTTTTGCTTATGCCACAGCTGTTCCGCCTTCGGGCCTTTCTGCTTCGACCAACTCCAGTTTCACTGACCGGCGTGACGCACGGGCACAGCACCCTGGAGGCGGTTCCAACCGCCACATCTGCTATCTGGTCAGGGAAGCAAGACGTGTCTGACACAACTCCGCATAACTATCATAACTGGATAAGCAGGTTATACACCCGTCCCATCCTGAACGAACAGCGGACGGTCCCTCAGTTTGGAATGCAAGTTGTGAACAACGGTAGAGCGGACCTTTAGAGCGGTTCCAGATTTGGTGTATCCAGGTAGAGCGGACCTTCAGGTCCGCGTCCAAGCCGCACCCCGAAGCCTGACGAAGAGAGCCCCCCTCGACGCGGCGCTGAAGCGCCGCTCTACCCGACCTCGGGGTACAGCAATTCGGGAAACGCTTTAGAGCCTGCCCTGAGCCTGCCGAAAGGTTCGCGTCAACCGCACTCCCCTTTCGAAGCGGAACTCCCGGCGGGGCAGCACGCGCTGTCTGACACGCGGCTCGTGCCGTGCCTAAAGGCACTCGGATTTTTTTCGGCATTTGCGACACGGGTCTCAACCACCCCAGATCGCGGAAATGCGGTGCGATCCGGGAACTCCGGCGAAGGCCCGCTCCACCTTCATCGGCTCCCTACAATTTCAAACTGAGACACCACCGAACAGCGACGATCCTGGATCTTCGTTCCCCTTGCCGGACAGCTATTCGAGCGCAAAAAAATTCGGGGAGCCCGCGGGCTCCCCGAAAATCAGCAGTCGTTCTTGTCGAAGCTAGAACTGCAGCCGCAGAGCGAACTGGATGTTCCGGCGTTCGTCGCTCGGCTGGCCGGCATAACCGTAGATGCCACCCTTCTCCGCCTGGATAAAGCCGCTCCCCACTGAGGAGACGTCCAGGTTCTGGCTGAGGATGTACAGGTTGCTGTGGTTGAAGATGTTATACAGCTCGCCGCGGAACTGCAGGTTGAAGCGCTCCGTCAACTTGAAATTCTTGTAGAAGTTCATGTCGATGTTCCAGTACCCAGGACCGAAGAACTGGTTGCGCTCGGGATAGCCCAGTCCACTTGCCGTATAGGTGCAGCCGGTGTGGTACAGGCCAGTGCAGCTTGGCAGACCAAAGGTATCGCCCAACAGCGTAACCGGAACACCATTGCCGTTCGCTATACCATTTGTGCTCGGAATTGACAGGTAGTTAAACAGGTTTGGACCTACCGCACCCATGTTTCCGCCGGTGGTCGACATCAGGTAACTGCCGTCATACAACGGGCAGGAAGTCCCGTTGAAGTTGGAGCAGTCATAGACGCTGTACGGCTCGCCCGAACGGACATTGATGATGGAGCCCGTGCCCCAGCCACCAAGTACGTTGCGGATGAATCCGTTGCTGGCGTTCTTGAACCAGGGAAGGTCCCAGGTTCCGCCAATCACCAGCCGCTGCCGTATGTCGTAATCCGAGTTGCCGTAGTCCAACTTCGGGTTGAAGGGATCGATGTATCCCAGGTAGTAATCGCCGGAGAGGCCGCCGTAGATTTCGCTGAACGTGGACGACAGATTGTCCAGCGCATGCGACCAAGTGTAGGCCAGCGTCAGGTTGAGACCCTTGTTGGCCCAGTTGGCGCTCTTCAGCGAGACGTTCAGGGCATCGTACTTATTGTAACCGTCGTCACTGCGGAAGTTGATATTGCTGTACTGCAGGTTCAGACGGTTCGCGCAGCGAGGATCGCCCAGATAGGTACCTCCGCTACCGCAACCATCCGGATTGCCACCCGCTGCCGGATTAATGTTGGCGATGTCATAAAGATGGAGACCGTGCGATCCGGCGTATTCCACCGTCAGCACGTTCTTGCTGTCTAGTTGCCGTTCCAGGCCGAAGTTCCAGGTCTCCGCATACGCTGTCGTGATGTTCTGGTTGACAGCGCGCAAGCTGGTTGACGGCAGCAGTTTGGTCCCGGTGCCTGCAAGTGGGCCCGCGACATCGGTGAAGACCGGCAGATTCCCCGGAACGTCTTGACCGGAGATAATGCTGACCACGGCATAATTCGGCGGGTTCTGAATGACGTTAAAGGTCACGTTGCCGAAGTTGCGCTCATAGCTGATGCCGTAACCGGCACGGAGAACGGTCTTGCCGTCGCCGAACAGGTCATAGGCAAAGCCCAGGCGCGGACCGAAGTTGTGATAATCCGGCTTCCACAGGCCTCCGCTTGGGCTCTGGTCAGCGATCTGTACCGTGCCGCTGGCGATCTGCTGGAAGATGTTGGCTCCCGGACCGAGATAGAAGTTGGAATCCAGGTTCGGGTTGGCGTTGTGCTGGACGCCGAAGTACTCCCAGCGCAGGCCCAGATTCAAAGTGAATCGGGGTGTGAGCTTCCACGAATCCGCTCCGTATAGGGCGAAGTCGTTGTAGCGGTTGTTGCGTGAATAAGACGGCGGTCCGACCGGCAGGGTCAACGTGCAGGCCGGAGTCTGTATGTAGGCTCCAGTCGAGGGGTCCCTCTGGCACGGAAACTTGCCCTGAGGAGAGACGGCACCCTCAAACTGGTAGATATTTCCGGCCACCAACTGGTCAATGGCCGCATTGGGATCGATGGCGCCGCTCAAACCTTCAACCGGGTTCTCATAAGCGCCGAATGTGCGGTTGTCGCGGATCTGGATGTACTGGCCGCCGAACTTGAACTGATGTTTGCCTTTCATCCACGAGAAGTCGTCGTAGATCTGGTAAAGGTTCTGCGGACCACCGAACGGCAGGCCGCCACCCGGCGACGTTTCGCTATATCCCGGGAATACCAGCGGTACACCGTTGATCGAACCTGTACCCGAGGGCGAGGTGTAGAGGGTTGGACCGGGAGGATTGGTGCCCAGCGGTTGCACGGGGCCGTTCAGGCGGTTGTAGATGAAGTGTGCCGTGTCCACCAGGGTCGGTGAAAACACGTGGCTGATCTGATAGGTGATGTTCTGGTCGTAGTTGGTCTGGCCGGTGTTGTATCCCGCATAGGGGCTGGAATTGACGTAGCCAGGGAAGTCCAGCTCTTTGTACGAGGCATAACGTCCGAACATCGTCGTCTTGTCGGTGAAGTTGTAGTCCACGCGGGCGACTTCCATCCAGGTATTCTGGGGTGCGCCACCGCCGGCATCGCCGGGTGCCAGGAAGCTGACCAAGTCGCAGGTAATCGGCGTCGCCGATCCGCAGGGCGTCTGGGAGAGGGTTCTGACACCAGGAGCCAGGTGCCCGTATGCGCTGAAGTACGCCTGGCTGTCGGGTGCCAGTGCCGCGTACGACCCTGGATCGACAATGGCATACTGCGTCGGCGCGCTGCTGCGGACGCGAATCCACTCGGTATTGCTGAAGAAGAACAGCTTGTCCTTGATGATCGGACCGCCGACGGAGAAGCCGAACTGGTTACGGGTGAACAGGCCCTTCGGGGTATCGGTCGCGTCGTTCTGATAGGTGTTGGAGGAAAGCGCCGATACGCGGTTGTATTCGTACGCCGAGCCATGGATGGCGTTCGTTCCTGACTTGGTCACCAGGTTGACCACGCCGCCGCTAGCCCGTCCATATTCAGCGCCGAAGTTGTTGGTCAACACGCTGAATTCCTGCACCGAATCGAGCGGAATCGTCTGGCCCACGGTCGCAGTAAATGTATCCACGTTCTGTCCGCCGTCCAGCAGGATATCGGTTGAGGAAGAACGCTGGCCGTTGATGGTATACCCGGCGCCGCGTCCGCTGTTCGTGTCTTCGGAGACGTTGGCTGAGACGCCCACCAGGTCATAAGGGTTGCGGGTCAGGGTCGGTAGCTCGGCAATCTCATGCGAGCCGATGGTCGTGGACATGGTAGCGTTTTCGGTGTCGATGGCGGCGGCTTCGGCCGCACCCGTCACTTCCACCGTCGTTGCCGCGCTACCCACGGCCAGTTGCGCCGAGACCTCATTATTGGAGGAGACAGCTACCTGCACCTGCCGGGTGATTTTCTTGAAGCCCTGCGCCTCGATGGTCACAGTGTAGGTATCGGGCTTCATGCTGGCGATCGTATAGTTACCTGTCGCGTTTGTCGTCGCGGAACGCGTCGTTCCGGTGGTGATCGATACTACCGTCACCTTAGCGCCTGTAACTACGGCGCCGCTGGCGTCGCGAATGGTACCCGTGATCTGGCCAGTGTCGGTCTGAGCAAAGCCGCCAACCACCCAGAGCATCAAGGCACCCAGAAGGGATAGAAGGATCAGTTTTCTCTTCAATTGGCACTCTCCGCTTTACAACGAAATAGGGGGAAAACACGCCTAGAATCGCCCCACCGACGGATCTGCACTTGTAAGTCCAAGAAAATTAAGGAGCCTTATCGTTTCTTTACAATCCTTTACAAAATTTATCCACAAGCCTTCTCTGTTTTTTGGTAGCACGAATGCGACAGGTCTACAAATTTCCATAATCATTGTGATGAATCGCAGATTTCGCATGTGCCCTGCCATCCCGACGCTGCAAGCCGTTCTCGCAGCTGCATCTCATCCCAGAGCCGTCCAGCCCGGATTTCTCGCCAGCCGGTAGAGCGAGCCTTTAAGGATCTTGTCGCCCCCGAAGGAAAGGATAGGTAGAGCGAGCCTTCAGGCTCGCGTCCAAGGCGTTCCTCTCGATTATCCCGAGCTGGCTTCAGCCCGCGAGGGATCCGCCTTTTCGACTTTTTCAGCAGCCTGCGAAGCCGGGCGCAAGAAAGTAAACGAAGCGCCTGGACGCCTCGTTCTAGCCTTCGTTTGGCTGTGGCGGGGCCGTTCCAGGCACTTACCGACGCATGCCCGTTCCAGCATTTTGTTCAAAATGTCTTTTCCGGCTGCGACACAGTCTCTGGATCTGCGCCGTACTCCCCGGAACTGCTGTATCGTTAATCAAGCGATCCTCTCACTACCTTGCGCCGATTCGTCCTCACCCTCGCACTAACGCTCTCGCTCTCGTCTCCAATCATCGCGCAATCGAATCAGAAGCCCGTCGATGCGGCCGGCCACCAGTGGTGGCAGAACGCCGTCTTCTACGAGGTCTATCCCCGCAGCTTTGCCGACTCCAACGCCGACGGCGTCGGCGACTTGCCCGGCATCACCTCAAAGCTCGACTACCTCAAGCAGCTCGGCGTCGATGCCATCTGGATCACGCCTATCTTCCCGTCGCCGCAGGTGGACTTCGGCTACGACGTCTCCAACTACGAAGACATCGATCCCATGTACGGCTCGCTCTCCGACTTCGACAAGCTCCAGATCGCCGCGCACGACGACGGCATTCGCATCATCCTCGATTTCGTGTTGAACCACACATCCGATCAGCACCAGTGGTTCATCGATTCACGCTCTTCACGCACCTCGAAGCATCGCGACTGGTACATCTGGCGCGACGGCAAATCCGCCCCAACCAGCGCAACCGCGGCGCTTGCCGGGGGCCCCGGTGCGCCCATTCAGCCGCCCAATAATTGGGAGTCCGTCTTCGGCGGTTCGGCCTGGCAGTTCGACAGCAAAACCAAACAGTACTATTACCACTTCTTCTATCCTCAGCAGCCCGACTTGAACTGGCGCAATCCGGCGGTCAAGGACGCGATGTTCGGCGTCACTCGCTGGTGGTACGATCGCGGCGTTGCCGGCTTCCGTCTCGACGCCGTCACCGCGCTCTTCGAAGATCCCGCGCTCCACGACAATCCCATCCTGCCCGGCAAGAACGCCTACGGCGATCCCAAGATGGAGAACAAGTACAACGACAAGCTTCCCGAAGTGCACGACGTGCTGAAGGGACTGCGCCAGGTCGCCGACAAGTACCACGCCGTCCTCATCGGCGAAACTTGGACCGACAACATCCAGCAGTTCGATCAGTATTACGGGCAGAACGGCAACGAGCTGCAGATGCCCATGGACTTCATGTTCACCAAGGTGGACAAGCTCTCGCCGCCGGAATTCCGCAAGCAGATCGCCGCCATTAATGCGGCGCGCGGCTGGCCGGTGTACGTGCTCAGCAATCACGACATTGAGCGCGCTTACAACCGCTACGGCGACGGCAGGCACAACGACGCCATCGCCAAACTCATGGCCGGGCTCTACCTCACGCTGCGCGGCACGCCCATCATGTATTACGGCGAAGAGATCGGGATGCAGAACAACAATCCCAAATTTAAGAAGGACGTGAAAGATCACATCGGCAGGCTGGGCTGGCCGCAAGAGAAAGGCCGCGACGGCGAGCGCACTCCCATGCAGTGGAACGCCTCGCCCAACGCCGGCTTCACCAAGGGCATTCCCTGGCTGCCCATTCCGTCGAGCTACAAAACTCACAACGTTGCCACCGAGCAGAAAGATCCGAACTCCATCCTCGTCTTCTATCAGCACCTGCTGAAATTGCGGCACACCAACACCGCGCTGCTCGACGGCGATTACATCGCGCTCAACGACAGCGATCCCAACGTGATCTCCTATTTGCGGCGCTATAAAGATGGTGCGGTGATCGTCGTCCTCAACCTGTCTTCGTCGCCGCAGCAAATCAGCTTCGATCTTGCGCCGCAGGGCTTCACATCGCCGCAGGTGAAGACGCTGCTGACGACAATGCCCGACATCCCCGCAACCCTCAGCTCGATGAAGCTCGCCCCATTCGCCGTCTACATCGGCCAGGTATCATCTGCTAAACCATAAGTCAAGCCTTGTATCAGGGCGCGACTTCTACGAGTTTCTGCAAACGAACTTCCTGGGATGTTTTGAAGGGGCACGGCTTCAGCCGTGCCGTCCCAACGCTTTTCAAGGTGTCCTCCCGAGCGCAGCGTCCGCCAGTTTCGGCGGACGCGTAGTCGAGGGACCTGCGGTTCCCTCCCGCACGACACACATTTTTTCCTCGCCAGAAAACCTTCTTCCTTATTTCCTCCTCTAGCTTCTCGGGACCCATAAGGAGGGTGCCATGCGCCGCCACAACCTCGCTCTCGCCGTTCTGCTCTTCCTTCTCACCTCACTGACCTTTGCCGCCGATAACTCCGCCTACGTTTACGTCGGCTCCTACATCAACCAGCACGGGACCGATCCCTACGGCTACATCATCGGATACGCCGTCGCCGCCGACGGCAGCGCGCAACCCATCACCGGTTCGCCCTTCAACGGCCCCGTGTTCAACCTTGTCGCAGTGCGAAACTATCTCTACGCCGACGACGGCCAGAACATCGCCACCTATAACGTCGCACCCGGCGGCGTGCTCACTCAGACGTCTCTGGTCAACGACGTCTTCGTTCCCTACACCGGCTCCATCTTCGCGCTCAATCCCGATCGCGCCGGCCAAACGCTCAACACCGTCATCGGCTCCGGCTCCTATGACAATTACATCCTGCCCTGGTCCATCGCCGCCGATGGTCAGCTCTCTTACATCGGCAGTCCCACCATGCCACCCCGCAGCTTCGCCAAGTGGCAGGGCGTCTTCACCTATTCGCCACTCGACGATTACGCCTACACCATCACCTGGGGGAGCTTCGCCACCTTCCAGAGCAACAGCAACGGCACGCTGACGTGGCTCGAAAACGATCCTCTGCCGGCTGCGCCGCAAGGGCAGAGCATTCAGGATGAGGTTTGCACCGTCTATACGACGGCTGCTTCTGTCCAGGGCTACGTTGCGCTCGTGTGGTCGGGAGGCGGCTATTGGTGCAGCAACTCCGGCTACCTTCTCGCTACTTATACCGTCGGCGCTGACGGCAACCTCGAACTGGTGCCGCAATCCGGCTTTACTCCGCAAATCCCGGTCGCCGCGATGGCGTTCGATCCTACGGGAAACTATCTCGCCTTTGCCGGCAATGGCATCGAGATCTACAAGCTTGAAGCGAACGGTACTCTAACTCCGATCGTACAATTCATAGGATCGGCGCTGGCTAACAACCTGGGACCTGTTCTCTGGGACAATGCAAACCATATCTATGCGCTCGGCGGATTCTGCACTCATGAAGGATGCAATAACCAGCTCCTCTACATCTTCAACTTCGATGGCAAGAACCTGACGCTGGCTCCCGGCTCGCCGCACGCGCTGCACCACGCGGTCAGCCTCGCCGTGCTGCCTGCGTCTCAACGAAAATCCGATTAACGGGACATAAGGAAAGTGCCATGCGCCACCACTATCTCGCTCTCGCCGTTCTGCTCTTCCTGCTCACCGCACTCGCCTTCGCCGCCGACAACTCCGCCTACGTTTACGTTGGCTCGTTCACCTACCATCGTGGTGGCGTCAACAATGACTACTCCATCACTGGCTTTGCCGTCGCTGCCGACGGCAGCACGCAGCCCATCCCCGGCTCGCCGTTCACCGGCCCCAGCTTCGATCTGGCGGCCATTCGAAACTACGTCTTCGGCGACGACGGCCAGCAATACATCGTCACCTATACCCGCGCCGCCGATGGCAGCCTGCAAGCCACTTCAATGGTTGACGAGTATACGTACGCTCTGGGAGCTCCGCCGGAGATGGAAATCTATGCCCTCAACCCAGACCGCAGCGGCCAGACTTTCAACAGCGTTCTTAGTTGCGGCTCCTGCGACAGCTACATCATCCCCTGGTCGATCGGCGCTGACGGTCAGCTTTCGTTCCTCGGCGGTAATGCGCCGCCAATTCCCGGCATTGCTAAGTGGGGCGGCGTCTTCACCTTCTCGCCCGACAACCACTATGCCTATACCGATACCAATGGAGGCTTCGGCTCGCTCCAGCGAAATCCGAACGGTACGCTCAACTGGATTTCTCTCTGGTTGCCCCCGCAGCCGCCCCAGAATCCTGGTATTGAGGATTCAGTTTGCCTTCCTGGAGATATGGCCGCATCCGTTCCCACCGGGCATATGGCGATGATCTGGTGGGGCAGTCCGTATTGGTGCGGCGAGTTAAGCGAAGGTTACCTGGTGGCTGACTACATCGTAGGCACGAATGGCGCGCTGACGCTGTTGCCCCGCTCGGCGGTCACGCCGCAGGTTTCTGAATATAGCATGGCCTTCGATCCCACTGGGACCTACCTCGCGATAGCTGGTACTCTAGGGCAGTATGGCAGGTCGGGCGCGATCCAGATTTACAAGCTGCAATCCAATGGCACGCTGACGCCAGTCGGAGACATCATCGAGCCCACCGGCGCACTAGCCTTCTACTCTGTCTCCTGGGACAATGCCAGCCACCTTTACGCGCTTACCGGGTGCGGCGGCGACAACAGTGAGAGCTGCGGCTTGTACATCTTCAATTTCGATGGACAAAATCTGACTCTGGCTCCCGGCTCGCCGCACGCCATCATCAACCCCATCAGCCTCGCCGTCGCGCCTGCGTCATAAAGCGCCTGGCGATGCCGACCACGCCAACTTTGAGGCGTTGCGGACGCTGACCACTGGCAACTAGCCACCGTTTTATGACAAAGCTCACCGATCCTGAATCTCCCACATTGTGGGATAACCTGCCGGGCGCCTTGTCTGGCAACTGCCCACTAGCTACTGTTTATGGCGTGATCTTCCAAATCGTGCCATAGCCTAGCGAGCCGCCTTCAAGGTTCGTGCCGTACATATTTCCCGCAGCGTCCAGCACCACGCCGCCTATAGGACTGTATCCGGTGCTGCTGGTGAAGGGGTATGAGGTGTAGATCCATCCCCCATTCGAAGGCGTCAGCTTGAAGACCTCACCCAGCGAGTTCAAGCCGGTCCCGCTCGATGTGCCGTAGACATTGCCGGACGCGTCCAGGGTAGGCGTGTCCCAGGGCCCTCCCCCACCGCCGCTGCTCGTGAAGGTCTGCATCACGTTATACACCCAACCACGC
Source organism: uncultured Acidobacteriaceae bacterium (assembly GCA_963821995.1). Classification (GTDB taxonomy): domain Bacteria; phylum Acidobacteriota; class Terriglobia; order Terriglobales; family Acidobacteriaceae; genus Bog-257. Next base: position 321,591 of record CAWGFZ010000006.1, read on the forward strand.
CCAGAACGTGCCACCTGGAATGCCTCGCCCGGAAAGGGCCCTCCCGTAGTTCCGTACAGATTTCCCTCACCATCTATGGCCAGGCCACCGTAAGTGATATTGTCGGGCACGATGATGGGAACGGACACCAGAACTTGCTCAGTCCAGCCGGAACCGGAAGGCGACAGCTCAAATACCACTCCGGTGTTGTTTTCACCGCCTTGCAGGGTTGTGCCGTATAGGTTGCCGGCGCTGTCGAAGACCACGCTGCCGCTTCCAATACAGCCGGTGTCGCAGGAAGAGGGGAAGCTGTAAAGCACGCTTTCTGTCCAGGCGCCGCCGGAAAGTGTGAGTTTGAAAACCACCCCCTCGTCGCCATCGCCGCCGCTGCTTGTTGTGCCGTAGATATTACCGGCCTGGTCGAAGATCAGATTGGCAAAACTCGGACCAGCCCCGTCGGTGCAATGCGATTGCGAGCAAAAACTGTACAGTATCGTTTCCTGCCAGGGGCAAACAAACGATCCGCAGGTCGTGGGCGAGGGCCGCAAGCGATAAACCGTGCCACCGTCATTCTGGCCGCCCTCGAAAGTCGTGCCGTAGAGGCTTCCGTCGGGGCCAACGATAACCCCGGCCCACGGTTCCTTACCGTCAGGCTCTCCATGGAAGCTGTACAACGGCGTGACAATCCAGCCGGTTCCGGCCGCCGCCAGACGGAAGACCTCCCCGTCACCGCTGTAGCCCCCTGCATAGGTCGTGCCGTAGAAGGTCCCTGTCCCATCTATGGTCAACCCGGCGTAGGGATAGGCCCCGGTATCGCGACCGGTAAAGTTGTGCAGCACGGTGATCGTCTGCGCCTGGGCCAAGGCGGTGAGAAGAGCGAAAGTGCTGGCCATGTATGCGAGCCGCGCCATCGCGGAACTGCGGTATAGTTTTGCGAAAGTCATATCGAATCTCCTTTGCGAAGTTGGCTATCGAAGCACCACGTACGCGTCCGGCGCCTGCATGAGTCTCATGCCGCGCCCACCTCAGAATCGACCTGCTGACAACTGGCAACTGACCACTGGCGACTGCTTTACGGCGTGATCTCCCACACCACGCCACAGCCTGTGTACGAGTTGATGCTGCACGTCCCGGTGCCGCCATACAGGGTGCTGCCATAAAGATTGCCGTTGGCGTCAAGCAGGACCGCGCCGTCCGGGTATGCCCCGTCGACACCGCCGGTGAAGTCATGAAGATCGGTGTAGATCCAGTCTCCGTCCGAAGGCGTCAGCTTGAGGACCTCGCCGTAGCCGTACAGGCCGGTCCCGCTCGACGTGGCGTAGACATTACCGGCCGCGTCTAGCGTCGGCGTGTCTTCTGGTCCGTCGCTACTCGAAAAGTTGTACAGCGCGTTGAACGTCCAACCGCCGTTGGATGGCGTCAGCTCAAAGACTCCGCCCGGCCGGCCAAGGCTGTCACAACCGGAAGTGCCGAACAGGTTTCCCTGTCCGTCCATGACCACGCCGCCACAGGTGGCTCCATCAGGGAATTCGATGGAAGACAGCAGATGGAAGGTCCAGCCCGAGCCAGAGGGCGACAGCTCATACACCACGCCGGAGAAATACTCCTGGCTGCCGCCGTTGAATGTGGTGCCGTAAAGATTGCCGGCGCTATCGAAGATCAGGCCGCTGTAGGGATTGAATCCGTCGGATGTGTTGTAGAACTCCCAGAGCACGCTTTCCGTCCAGCCGCCATTGGAAGGTGAGAGTTCGAACACCACCCCTTCTCCATAACCGCCGGTCGGGGTTGCGCCGTAGAGATTGCCGGCCTGGTCGAAGACGAGATTGCCAACCGGATTTCCCCCGTCGGCGCCATCGGTAAAGCTGTGCAGCACGGTCTCCTCCCATGGGCAGAGGGCCGCGTGGCAGGCCGCAGGCGATGGCCGCACGCGAAAAACCGTGCCGTGGTCGTACTGTCCGCACTCGTAAGTCATGCCGTAGAGGGCTCCGTCGGGGCCAAAGACGACGCCGGCAAACGGAAAGCAGCCGTCATTCTGTCCCTGGAAGCTGTACAGCGTCGTCAAGACCCAGCCTGATCCGGCGTGTGACAGGCGAAAGACCGTCCCTCTATTGCTCGCCCCACCCGCGTCGGTGGTGCCATAAAAGTTTCCCGCATGGTCCATAACCAGCGCGCCGTCGGGAGACCAGCCGTCGGGGCCGCTAAAGTTGTGCAGCACGGTCAGGGTCTGCGCGTGCGCTTCGGCGGCTGCGACGATCATCAGCGCTGCGGTTCCCAGAACTGCCATCGTCATCCCCAAGTTCATCCCACCGATGTTCAGCCCACCAATCCTGATTCCGCTTCGCTGCGAGTGCGTTTCGCTGCCGTTCCGCATGGCTTCCTCCCACTCCCAAATTGGCGAGCCGGATCTGGGCGATTCGGTCCCGCCACGGGCATCACTTTTGCGCTCCCCGTCGCGGAAGTCAACTTAATTTCAGATTACGGTGCAAGTGACTGAATCAAATTCGGTTGTGGAAGCGACCAAGTCTCGCTGCGAATAGCGGCGTGAGAGCTGTCGTTAATCCCTATTGCACTCATCATGGGGCAATGGGGGCTATCGCCTGTCATCCCAACCACTCTGAATCGGCAAACTAAGTCCATTGCTGTCAACTCCCTACACCGTAATACAAAATTAAGCTGACACGCTTCTCCAATGGCGTGATACTCGTGCCGGGACAAAGGAGGGCATCGTGCATCGCGCAATAGAGTTCTCGAATCCGGGCACGTTTCCTACACGCTACCTCAGAGTTGGCGTGATCGCCGTCGCAGTTCTTCTCGCGCTGGCGACGATCACTGGCCAGACCGCCCGCGCCCAGACCTTCAGCGTGCTTCACTACTTCAGCGGCGGCACCGATGGAGGGAATCCGAGCTCCAGCCTCACCGTCGGCGGAGCGGGAACTCTTTACGGCACAGCAGCCGAATCGCAAGGTCAGTTCGGTGTTGCCTTCAAGTTGACCGAGAGAGCTTCGGGCTGGACTTTGGATCCGCTGCATGAATTCACCAACCAACCCGACGGCGCTTATCCGTATGCCGGGCTGGCGACCGGCCCGAATGGCGCTCTGTACGGCATGACTTACGCAGGCGGCTATGGAGTAGGGACCGTCTATGAGCTGAGGCCGCCGGCCACTGCCTGCAAGACGGCAATCTGCTACTGGGATGAAACCATTCTTCATGCCTTTACCGGGAATAGAGGTGACGGGGGATATCCCTACTACGGCAATGTAACCTTCGATCAAGCCGGCAACATGTATGGCACGGCGAGCGAAGATGGTGCCGGCTTATGCGGGGTCGTGTGGGAGATGGCCGTAGCCGGCGGATGGACGGAAAGCGTTCTGTACAACTTTACCGGCCACGAGGATGGGTGTAGTCCGTACTCGGGAGTGGTCTTGGATTCGGCGGGAAACCTCTACGGTACGACAATTGATCTCGTTATTGACGCGGTCGGGAGGATTTACCAGCTTGTACCGTCCAGCGGCGGCTGGACCGAGAACACCCTGGTCGTGCTCAACGCAACCACCGGAATTGAGCCCTATGGCACTCTGATTATTGACGACTCCGGCAATCTCTATGGAACCGCTTACAACGATGGTCCAAACGGCGGCGGGACCGTCTTTGAGCTTAGCCCGTCAAATGGGGGCTGGACGTTTTCGCTGGTCTACAGCTTTAGTTCGTGCAATCCGACGGCGGGCGTAACTCTGGGTCCGGACGGCGACCTCTACGGAGTATGCGACGCTGGCGGCGCTAACGGCGATGGCTGGGTCTTCGAGATGCCGCGCAGTTGCAACCAAACCTGCACGCCCACCGATCTCCATGACTTTGACGGCACTGACGGTGCGGTTCCTGAAGGCGCGGTAGCCTTCGACGCCAGCGGCAACCTTTACGGTACGACATGGGTAGGCGGCATCGGAGACTGCACGATAGGGTTATACCACGGCTGCGGTACGGTTTGGGAGATCACGCCGTAAAGCAGTTGCCAGTCGCCAGTGGTCAGTTGCCAGTTGTCAGCAGGTCGATTCTTAGGTGGGCGCGGCATGAGACTCATGCAGGCGCCGGACGTGTACGTGGTGCTTCGATTCGCAACTCCGCAAAGGAGATCGATATGACTTTCGCAAAACTATACCGCAGTTCCGCGATTGCACGGCTCGCATACATGGCCAGCACCTTCGCTCTTCTAACCGCCTTGGCCCAGGCGCAGACCTTCACCGTCCTCCACACCCTCAACGGCGGATCGGACGGCAGTGACCCCGTTAACGGCCTGGCGATAGATCGCGCCGGCAATTTGTATGGCACGGCCTATACCGGCGGACTCCCGAACTGCCCGGTGTCTCCATACGGTTGCGGCACTGTCTTCAAGCTGTCGCCTCACGGCTCGGGGTGGACCTTCAGCGTTATTTATAGCTTTACCGGAGTGAGCGACGGATGGGAGCCGCAGACCATAGCCGTTGGACCCGACGGCAGCCTTTACGGTACGACGTATCTTGGTGGCAGCATCCCCAACTGTCCTCCGTGGGGCTGTGGCACCGTCTTTCGCCTGCAACCGCCGCCCACGTTTTGCCGTTCGGTGAGCTGTCCCTGGATCAAGACGACGCTGTTCGAGTTTGGTGGTGGTTTCGGTGGCTCGAACCTCTCGCAAACCTTGAGCTTTGACCAGGCCGGAGACATCTATGGCACGACCGCTAACGGCGGACAAAACGGTGCGGGCACGGTTTGGGAGTTGGTCCATTCGAACGGCGGCTGGATCTATCACGTTCTCTATAACCTGGAGCTCTTCGGCGGTGAAACCTACTGGGGCGTGGTCCCCGACGCCGCGGGAAACCTCTGGGGTACAGGCTACGGTGGCCACCTCCAATGCAATGACCCTTACCAACCGGTCTTCTGCGGCATGATCTGGGAGTTGACGCCCTCCGGCTCCGGATGGAATCTGAACACGGCCTACGACTTCACCGCTGCCGGCGGAGGACTTCCGTCGAGCGCTTTCACCTTTGACCAGGCGGGAAACATCTACGGGACTCTTTGTGACAACGGTCCCGCAGGGAACGGCGGCGTCTTCCAATTCAACCCGTCCAGCGGCGCATACAACCTGATCTACGCGGCCCCGGGAAATGTGGATGATCCTAATGGTCCTCAGGGCGCCCCGGCGATGGATCAGGCCGGCAATCTCTACGCTGCCGACCCTTACAACGGCGCATACGGCGCAGGTTATGTCTTCAAGTTGACGCCGATGAATGGCAGCTGGATCTATACCGATCTGCACGACTTCGCCGGCGGCAGCGATCGTTGGGCTCCGTATGGCCCGCTGGCTGTGGACGCGAATGGCAACGTCTACGGCGCCAACTCCGGTAACGTTATTTTCGAGATTACGCCGTGAGGCAGTTGCGGTTAAGCCAGCCCTTATCGTGGAAATCGAATCGGCCTCAAGCCGAAGCTCGAAACAAGCCTCTAACAGGAGATTCGCCATGGAAAGCTCAGTAGAAACTCAGAGTTGGATGAGCGGTCTGACTTTGTCAGTAACGCGATCGCCACTCCTACTTCTGATCTGCCTCGCGGTGATGGCCGGCCTAAGCTCATCGGCGTACGCCCAGCAGTACCAGGTGATTCACAACTTCACGGGCCACCAGGATGGCGCGCTGCCCGAAGCCACGCTCACCCGGGACCAGGCCGGAAACTTCTACGGCACTACCAGCGGCAGCGTCTTCAAGCTGACGAAGCATGGATCGAGTTGGGTGCTGACGCCGTTGTACGACTTTTCCGGTGGCTCGGATGGGCAGTCCGCCTTGTCGTCGGCCGTCATCGGCCCCAATGGCTCGCTCTACGGAACCACCCTCGGCGGGGGATACACGGGAGGCGAGTTTTGCTCGGACGGCGGCTGCGGGGTCGTCTATAACGTGACGCCGGGCGCACGCGCGCCCGCTTCGGCGTTTACGCCGTGGACGGAAACCGTGATCCATGCCTTTGTCGGACCTCCCGATGATGGCAACCAGCCCGTCTACGGTCCGTTGATCTTCGATCAGGCGGGAAATATTTACGGCACCACAAACTTCGGCGGCAACGATTACGGTGCAGTCTTTGAGCTGACGCCCGACAACGGCAGGTGGAGAAACACCATCCTCTACGGCAGCTTTAATTACGTCAACGGCTATCCCATGTCAGGGGTGGTTATGGATGCCGCCGGTAATCTCTATGGCACGACGCAGAATATCGTATATGAGTTGAGTCCATACGGCAGCGGCTGGGCGCTGACCACCTTGCATACCTTCATGGGAGGAAACGACGGCGGACTCTGCTACTCAGGATTGGTCTTCGATTCCCAAGGCAATCTCTACGGCGCAACCGCTACCGGAGGTGCAAACCATTCCGGAGTGGTATTTGAGCTGACCCCGTCTAACGGCAGCTGGACCTACAACGTCGTTTTCAGCTTCCCGGCGGCTGGGGAGGGGCCATTCGACACCCTTACCTTCGACGCAGCAGGTAATCTCTATGGCACGACCATGTCCGGAGGCATCGCCGATGCCGGCAGCGTTTTCAAGCTGACACCCTCCAACGGCTCCTGGACTCTGACTACCCTGCACGACTTCAGTTTCCAGACGGAGTGGTTTCCTTACGGGGGCGTCGCCTTCGATACCAACGGCAATCTCTTGGGCACCACGGAAGCAGGAGGAGCGAACGGCCTAGGCACGTTATGGGAGATTACCCCCTGAGAGTGTGATTTGCCGGCTCACTCCACAAACGCTGATATACCACAACGTGGCATATCCCGACTCAGAAGTCTCACTTGGTGAAGTAGCAATCTCATCCGACGGAGTCCTCATGACGCCCTCACACCAGCAACGCGGTTCAATCAGTTGGCTGGCAGGCATAGCCGGTCTTTGCATTCTCTTCGGGTTGGTTGTCACCGCCCCGGCCCAGACGTTTACGGTCTTGCACGAGTTCACCGGCGGCGCTGACGGCTCAAATCCGTACTCCGGCCTGACCATGGACCGCGCCGGAAACCTGTATGGCGTCGCGCCGTTTGGTGGCTACCAGACATGCGAGACGCAAAACGGGATCGGCTGCGGAACCGTCTTCAAGCTAACCGACCGTGGCAGCGGATGGGTCTTCTCCACTCTGTACCAATTCACCTCCGGCTCCGGCGGCTCCATTCCCGTCGGAACCCCGTCCATTGCTTCTGACGGCACCCTCTACGGCACGACCGACGGCGGCGGCAACTTGAATTGTCGAGACTCTTTCGGCGACGGCTGCGGCACCGTCTTTCATCTGCGGCCTCATCCCAACTTCTGTCCTTCGCTGTCATGTTCCTGGATCAACACCGTCTTGTATAGCTTCACGGGAGGCTCTGACGGCAATGATCCCTACACCGGGGTTGTGTTCGACGGAGCAGGAAACATCTATGGCACGACCTACGCCGGCGGATCGGCGCAGTTGGGCGTGGCCTATGAGCTTTCGCCCTCCGGTTCCGGCTGGACGGACTCGACCATTCATACGTTTGCCGGTGGAAACGATGGTGCCAACCCCTCAAGCGCCCCAGTTTTTGATAACAGCGGCAACCTCTACGGAACGACAGCCTTTGGCGGAGGCTGCGGTGGATCCGGATGCGGCACGGTTTTCCAACTCACGCCCTCGGGCTCGGGATGGAGCGAGAACATCCTGTACAACTTCTCCGGTTCGTTCACCGTGCCCATCGGCGGACTCCTCTTCGACACCCAGGGTAATCTCTATGGCACCGCCAGTGTCCCGAACGGCATTTTCGAGCTGAGTCCTTCGAACGGCGGTTGGAGCGCCACCTTACTTTATTCGGACGAACAGATTGCGCTTCAGTCCTTTCGCGGCACATTGGCCCGAGATGCGGCCGGCAATCTTTATGGGACCTCCGAACTCGGCGGCCAGACGCAATGCAATTTTGGCTATGGATGCGGCTTCGTCTACAAACTAACGCCGTCCTCTGGCGGTTGGACGTTTACCCAGCTTTACTCGTTTACCGACGGCAGCGATGGGGCATATCCGACTGGCGGTGTTGTCCTCGACAGCAATGGCAACATCTATGGCACCGCCTACGGGGGCGGAACTCACACCTGCGGCTCGGGGGGCTGCGGCACTGTCTGGGAGATTACGCCGTAAACAGGGACCAGTAGCCGGTGGCCAGTTGTCAGTTGTGGTTAGCAGGACTCCCACATTGTGGAACTTAGGGTAATGTCTTTAGTCAACCAGGGGAACGTTTATGACGCGCTCACAACAAGATCGAACTACCGCAGCTATGTTTCGGCTCGCGATTCCTGTTTGCACCGGAACGCTTTGGTTAATTCTGATGGTTGCGCTGCCAGTGCGGGCGCAGACCTTGACCGTCCTGCACGCCTTCACCGGCGAATCGGATGGCGCTAATCCCACTGGGGCCGGAGTGACCATCGATCGCGCAGGTAATTTGTATGGGGGAACGGGCTTCGGTGGCTTACAAGGATCGCAGTGTTACGAATCACTTACCTGCGGCACCATCTTCAAGATAACTCGCCATGGCTCGAGCTGGACGTTCAACACACTCTATTCCTTTCATGGGCCGGACGGCGCCACCCCGGATGCGCCGCTGGTGTTCGGCCCGGACGGTGCGCTCTACGGTTCAACTTTCTATGGCGGCAGCGGTTGTTCCAGTGGTTGCGGAAACGTGTTCCGTTTGCAACCCCAGCCTACATTCTGCGCGAGTGTGCAGTGCTCATGGGTGCAAACTGTCTTGTACCAGTTCACCGGACAATCGGACGGCGGCCAGCCCGGGTTTGGAGCAATGAGTTTTGACCCCGCCGGCAATCTTTACGGCACAGCGACCCAAGAGGGTTATGACCGTTGCGGGACAGTTTTTGAGCTGGCGCACAATGGCAATCAGTGGACCTTCAACCTGCTCTGGACTTTCACGGGATATTCCGACGGCTGCTCGTCCTGGAGCGGCGTCATCTTTGACCAGGCGGGCAATCTGTATGGCACCACCACCGAAGGTGGCGCGAATGAGTTCGGTACCGTATTCGAGTTGTCGCCCTCCGGCCAGAGCTGGTCATTGACTCCGCTGCATCAATTCGTCAACAGCAGCGATGGCCATGATTCCTTCGGCAATCTAGTCTTCGACTCTTCCGGCGATTTGTTTGGCACTAATCGCTACGGCGGGTCGGGCGGCGAAGGTGGAATCTTCGAATTGTCCCCGTATAACGGTAGCTGGAATCTTTCCGTGCTGCAGTCGTTCCGCGGCGAGGCAGCCGGTCCGCAGGGCCCTCTACTGAGGGACTCCGCGGGCAATCTTTATGGCACCTCTCTCGAAACCGGTAATTATGGCTGGGGCAATGTGTTCAAGCTGGCGCCATCCGGCTCCGGCTTTACCTATACAGATCTTTACGACTTCACCGGTGGTTCCGATGGCGGCTGGCCTACCGCCCAAATTGTCATGGACGCGAATGGCAACCTCTTTGGCGTCACCGAAGTGGGCGGCATCACAGGCGGTGACACCTGCGGCACGTACGGCTGTGGCGTGGTTTGGGAGCTCACACCCTAAAGGCAGTTGTCAGTTATCAGTTGTCAGTGGCCGAGACACGAACCGAAATATCCCACAACGTAGGAGTTAGACATCGCAGTTTTGGTAAGACGGCGCATTGAGTTCACGAAGGAGATGTTTATGACGCGCTCAGAACAAAATCGGAAGTCAGTAAGGTTTGGCCTGGCAATAACGGCCAGTCTTCTCATTCTGCTGGTGACCGCTATCGCGGCGCAGGCGCAGACGTACACCATCATTCACAACTTTACCGGCGGTGCGGATGGGGCCGATCCCGGAGGGGGATTGATCATAGACGCGACGGGAAATCTTTACGGCACCGCAGACAAGGGCGGCCACAGCGGGCAGAATTGCGATGGCACCTGCGGCGTAATTTTCAAGCTAAAGCCCTCTGGCCAAGGCTGGGTGTTGACTCCGCTCTATCAGTTCGAAGGAGGTAGCGACGGCTCTTCTCCCTCCGGGGTGGTATTTGGCCCGGACGGTACTTTGTACGGCACAACCGCCCTGGGTGGAGTGTCTTGCCCGAGTGAAACTCAGTACGGGTGCGGCACGGTCTTCCACCTTAGACCTCAGCCCACAGCTTGCACCAGCGCGCTCTGCGCCTGGACGGAAAGCGTCCTTTATCGCTTCGCCGGCGGATCGAATGATGGAGCTATTCCCGTGGGTCAACTGGTCTTCGATCAGGCAGGAAATGTTTACGGTGCGACTTACGAGGGCGGCCTCTATACGCCGAATTGCGCTCAGAACTGGTGCGGCACCATCTTCGAGTTGTCGCCCTCCAATGGCGGCTGGACGGAGAGCTTGCCGTACATCTTCACCGGAGGCGATGACGGGGCAAATCCCGAGGCCGGATTGACGCTCGACGCGGCAGGGAATCTCTACGGAACAGCCGAATTCAATGGGGCAGGCGGCGATGGCACCGTCTTCGAGCTGACGCACTCGGGCTCCGGATGGACCAACAATATCTTGTACTCATTCGCCGGCGGCAGCGACGGAGACTATCCCGCAGCCAGCCTGATTTTCGATCCAGAGGGCAATCTTTATGGCACCACGTGGTACGGAGGGAGCGGGGGGGACGATGGCACGGTCTTCGAGCTGTCGCCGTCCGGCGGCGGATGGACGTTCAATCAAATTCACGCTTTCGCGGGAGGCTTCGGACTGCATGGCCCTCTTGCCCCGGTGGTCCGGGACAGCGCCGGCAACCTGTACGGCACAACCTACGAGGTGGGAGGAGGGGGGAATGTGGGTGAGGTGTTCGAGCTAAGCCCCTCGAATGGCGGATGGACCTACACCGTACTCCATTACTTCACCGATAACGACGGCGACGGCGGACTTCCTGCGGGCAGCCTGGTGCTCGACGCACACGGCAATCTCTACGGAACCACTACCACCGGCGGAACCGATCAGCTAGGCACAGTGTGGGAGATCACGCCGTAAAGTAGTAGCCAGTGGCCAGTTGTCTGAAACGCTCTGGCCAAGCTATCCCACAATGTGGGAGTTGTGCGTTGGAGCTTCAAGAAACCGGAATATCAGTTCGTGGAGGGAGACTATCATGACGCGCTCAGAACAAAGTCGAAATGCAGTGACCGTTGGGACTGCGATGGTGGCCGGCCTCTTCATAGTCCTTATAGGTGCCATCGCGGCGCAGGGGCAAACCTTCACCGTGATCCACAAGTTCACTGGTTCTGACGGGGCAAACCCTTACGCCGGCTTGACCATTGACCGCGGCGGAAACCTCTACGGCACGACACAATACGGAGGACATCTGTCATCCACTTGCCCGGGAGGCTGTGGCACCATCTTCAGAATGGCCCAGCGAGGCTCCGGCTGGCTGCTTTCGGAGCTATATGAATTCACCGCCGGCCCCGAAGGCTATCCCCAAGCCAGGGTCGTGTTTGGCCCGGACGGCACTCTCTACGGCACGGCCTCTGGCTTTGGTGGCTATGGCGATAATGGCCCCGGCGCCGTTTTCAATCTGCGCCCACCCGCTACGGTATGCAAGTCCGTATCCTGCCCCTGGACGGAAACCGTGCTCTTCCAGTTTGTGTACGGTGGGACAGGATTTTTCCCATTAGGCGACTTGACCTTTGACGCCGCCGGGAATATTTACGGCACCACGCAGTATGGAGGGCTAACTCAATACTGCAGCGGCGGCGGATGCGGCGTAGCTTATGAACTAACCCAATCCGGCGGTGTATGGACAGAAAGCATTCTTCATGCCTTCACCAGTGGCGCTGACGGCGCTTATCCTAACAGTGGTGTCATCTTTGATCAGGCCGGCAATCTCTACGGAACAGCTCCCCAGGACGACTACCAGACTACCGATGGATTGGTCTACGAATTAAGTCCTTCCAGCTCGGGCTGGACGCAAAACGCCCTGTACTACTTCCAAGCCGGAAGTGATGGCGCCTACCCCTACGCGGGCCTGATCTTTGATTCGGCCGGCAATCTTTATGGCACTACCAGGAATGGACCTGACCATGGCGGTACCGTCTTTGAGCTGACACCGGCTGAGGATAACTGGGATTACGACGAGGTCTACGGCTTGCCCGGTGACGGTTGCTGTGGTCCGTATGGGACGCTTGTTATGGATGCCACTGGCAATCTCTACGGCGCGACCTTGACGGCCGGCGCATATGGTCAAGGCAACGTCTTCAAGCTGACTCCCTCCGACGGTGGCTGGACTTATACCGACCTACATGACTTTACCGGACAGTCTGACGGTGGGCAGCCCTACGGCAACCTGGTGCTGGACGCGAATGGCAACATTTACGGAACCACATACGCAGGCGGGAACTTCGAATGTCAGGGTGACTTCGGCTGCGGCGTCGTCTTCGAAATTACGCCGTGAAGTGGTTGCCAGTCGCGGTTGTCGGTTGTTAGCCGTCAGGTATGTCCACAACGTATCAGTTGCCGACCATAACGTTAGACAGCAACAACATCGGCCCCAAGGGAGAATTCTCATGACGCGCTCGAAACAAAGTCGGGATGCAGTAACCGTTGGGCTGACAATTACGGCCGGGATTTTCATCTGGTTTACGACCGCGATCGTGGCACAGGCGCAAACGCTGAATGTCCTTTATAGCTTCCCCCGGAGTGGCAACGTCGGATACACCCCCTACTCCGGCGTGGTCATGGACCAGGCGGGAAGACTCTACGGCACGAACTCTGTGGGCGGAGAGTACGGAAACGGTACGGTGTACCGTTTGGCCCGCGCCGGCTCGGGCTGGATTGCGACTGGGCTGTACAGCTTCCAGGGAGGCACGGATGGAGCCTCTCCCGAGGCGAACGTCGCCTTTGGCCCGGACGGTACGCTCTATGGCACGACAAACTACGGTGGTACCGGTGGCAATGGAGGATACGGAACAGTCTTCAACCTGCGTCCCCCGGCTACCGTCTGCAAGGCGGCGACGTGTCCGTGGATGGAAACCGTGCTCCATCGCTTCACCGGCGGTAGCGATGGAGGCTTCGGAATATACGACGCTTCACCGTTTGCTGGCACCCTGGTCTTGGACCAAGCCGGCAACATCTACGGCACAACGCCGATCGGCGGCGCCTACGGATATGGTGTCGTTTTCGAACTCGCCCTCTCCGGCGGAAGTTGGACCGAAACTGTGCTTTGGAACTTCACCGGAGGAAGCGACGGCTCGTATCCTTTGAGCGGCGTCATCTTCGACAGCGCAGGCAACCTCTACGGGACCGCCTCCGGCATCGGCGGTGGCGGCGCATCGGTTTACGAGCTCTCACCTTCGGGATCGGGCTGGACGCATAAGACGCTATACACCTTTAGCGGCGAAGACATCGCCTGCCCCTCTGGCGGCGTCACCATGGACGCACAGGGCAACCTCTACGGCACCACAGGCGGGTTGGGCTCCTGCGGAGACGGCGGCGAAGTCTACGAGCTTACCCTCTCAGATGGAAACTGGACGGTCGCAAGGCGGCATACTTTTCAGGCGTACATAGGTCCCGTCGAATCTCCTACTCTCGACGCGCAAGGAAATCTGTACGACACAATCCCCTCACAAGGCCTTGGCGGAGGACCGGGTGAAGTGTTCAAGGTGACGCCGCCCGGCAATGGATGGATCTATACCGATTTCTACGAGTTCAACGGTAGCACCGCGGGCTATCCCTTCAGCGGAGTAATTTTTGACTCGAGCGGCAACTTGTACGGCACTGCCTCCGAGGGCGGACAGTATGGAGAGGGCATCGTCTGGGAGATCACGCCGTAGCGGAGACTTTCTCTTGGGCACCGACCGTATTGTTGTAACTGTTGCAACATCCCCATTACGCTCAAAATCCCCCCATCGGATATCAGTCTGGGTCGGACAAACGGCGCCTGGCTAACGCCGTCCGGCGGGATCGTCAGTGTAACCACCTGATTACGCCAACAACCAGTTGGACCGGTTTCCGAGCCTTGGTATCCACTCCTGGCATCAACTCTCGTGCGAGCCAATATGACCCTGGCCTTACCGGTTCTGGGGCCGCGCTCGCCTGGCGCCAACTGACTTGACGACCAGGGCCTCCAATACCTGTTGGTCCACATCAGCAAGCTTCTTTATGTAGAGGCAGCCCTTGCCAGTGGTGTGCTTGCCGAGCTTTGCGAGCAGCGCCGCAGAGTCGCTTAAGCCGGCAACATACAGGACAGTCGCGGCCTTACGCGGCGAAAAACCGACCAGCGGCATATCGCCCTCGCGCCCGCTCTCGTACCTGTAGTGATGACTTCCGAAGCCTATGATGGACGGTCCCCACATCTTTGGCTTTTCGCCGGATGCGCTTTGCATCAGCTTAACCAGTGCCTTGGCGTCCGCGCGCCTGGTTTCATCCGTGATCCCATCGACAAACTCGGCCACGCTCAATTTGGTGGGCTTGGTTTTGTTGTCCGCCATTGCCCGCGCCTCCCTCTCACCTCCCGAGGCTAACATGGCGCTAGTGCGGAAGCTATGCGCTTACTACGTAGAATCGCCATTGCCCTTATTGACGCCGAAAAAGCTGCCGACCTACCACAGCTAAAGCCGTTCCAGATTTGGTGTATCCAGGTAGAGCGGACCTTCAGGTCCGCGTCCAAGCCGCACCCCGAAGTCTGGGCTTTCCGCCCACTGCGCTGCAGTGGGCGGAAAGCCTGACGAGGAGAGCCCCCCTCGACGCGGCGCTGAAGCGCCGCTCTACCCGACCTCCGGGGTACAGCAATTCTGGAACAGTTTTAGCCCCTGTGGGATCACCTGCGACTTATTCAGAGTTTCCCTAAGGCGCACTCCCAGAGTGACCTCGGCGGCGATGGAACGGTCTCCAGGAGAATCAAAGGTTGTGCCCTGCTACAAAACGGAGGATAGCTTGATCCACGCTTCTTCGATCACTTCTTCCGCACAACCTTGGCAACTTTCTTTGTCGCCTTTTTCGCAGTGGTTTTCTTCGCGGGAGCTTTCTGTTCCTCGGCAGCTGCTTCTTCCGCTCGCCGTTGCAGCGCTTTGGATACCACGTAACCCATTTCGGCCACCGGCGCCGGTTTGCCTGCCCAGATTTCGAACTGCCGCGCGCCTTGTTGGACGAACATCTCCAAGCCGGGAATGACCTGGATGTTCTTCGCGCGGGCCATGCTCATCAGCTTCGTCTCCGCCGGTGAGTACACCAGATCGAAAAGGAATTTTGTGTTCAGCTCTTTTTCTTCCAGTGGCGACTGCTTGCCGTCCATACCGACCGGGGTCGCATTGATGATGACGTCGAACTCCTGCTTGGCAACGTCGGCGCGCTTCAGATATTTTGCCTTGGCCTGCCGCGCCAACGCCTGCGCCTTCTCCGGCGTGCGATTGGTGATGAACACCTGTGCGCCTTTGTTGGTTAGGCCGAACGCTGCAGCCCGGGCCGCGCCTCCAGCGCCCACGATGAGAATGCGCGCACCATTCAGAGGCAAGCGCTGCTCCAGCGGCGAAACCATCCCGGCGACATCGGTATTAAAGCCGTAAAGTTTACCGTCGGCGGCGCGAACTACGGTATTGCAGGCGCCGATCTGCTTGGTCAGCGGGTCAGAGTTCTCCAGCGCGCTCAGGATCTCCTGCTTATACGGCATGGTGACGCTCAGGCCGCGCATCGGGGTGTCTTTCACGCAGGCCAGCACATCTTTCAGGTTCTTGGCATGCAGCGCGAGGTAAACTGCGTTGACCGTCTCCCGCCGGAAGGCCGCGTTCATCATTACCGGAGACAGCGAGTGCGATATCGGATCTCCCACCACCCCATAGACTTGCGTAGCCTGGTCGATCATCTCGATGCGATAGATGTCGCGCAGCTCGCTGGCCGTAATCTGGCCGGGCGCCGTCTCCTCGCCCTTTACCGCCGCGCCGAAGGTAAAGACGCTGCCTGCCCGCACCCCTAGCACTCGGCTGATGATGCCTGGTTCGCCCATGCAAAGCCCCACCATCTCGTGCTTGCCCGAGGTCTTCTCCAGAAACTTCATCATCACCACGTTGTCGTACAGATTGGTCGCGGTTGAAACCAGCTTGTAGAAGTCGGCCGGGTACTGGCTCATCTCCGCGAACTGCTCGTCCAAGTTCTTTGTGGACTTGAAGTTATGATGCGAGAGGATGATTCCTACCCGGTCGTACAGGTCGCGCAGTTCGGTCGCTTTCAGGGCCGCAGCGCTTTGCAACTCGAGGTCAACCAGCGGGAACCCGCACTCCGCCGCCTTTCGCAGAACGCTCAGCTCGGCGGCCACCGATCCCTTGAATTTTCCGCCGTTTACCGCGCGGCGGCAGGTGGCCACGAAGGTGGCTTCAGGGTGAACATCCAGTAGATTCTTCAGCTTCGGCAGCGCCGCCAAAGGCTGCGAAACGTAGTCTAACCTCAACTCCAGGAATGGGTTGTCGCGGACCAGGGACTCAGCGCGGTCCATCATGGTAGAAACGTCGGAAGCTGCCACCGCGATGCAAATTCGCGGTAGCCGAAAACGACGGATCCGGGATGCGTAAGTACTTGAAGACTCGCGCATGTAGCTGCCCGAATGGTAACTATGCACAGAGAAAGTTGCAACAGTCTTGTTAACGAAAATCAAATCCGCGCCAGAATGTATATCGCAGGGCACGAATCAGTAGTGATACTACCGGTGGAAAATGCATTCGAGCGTAATTTCAGACTCGACCAGCTATGGGTCGAGCCAGCCTTCAGGAACTGTGTCGCGGATGGCAGGGAATTTTGCAGTGGTAGAAACTGTGCGAAAACCGGCAAAATCAGCCGCGCAGGGCGGCCATGAGGTTAGCTCGGCGCGCAAACTCCGGGTGCAAGTGGGAAAAGACAGAGCCGCAGAGCGGCGGGCACACGGGGCGGTTCAGGAAATCGCTGAACCGCCCTAGTTGTAAGCAGAACTATAGACTCTCGCCATTCCACTTGTAACTCTGGAAACTGTCATTTTTCGAAGCGGGATTCCTGGCGAGAGGACTCCCGTTTGCGCCATGGACCATTGAAGAGGAAGCGATTTTAAGGCGTGATCTCCCAAATCACGCCGTAGCCGTACGCGCCGCCCTCGATGGTTGTGCCGTAAAGATTGCCGGCGCTGTCAAGAACCAGTTGGCCAGTGGTGAATTCGCCATCGGAGCCACTGAAGGTGTGCAGGGTGGTGTAGGTCCAGCCGCTGCCCGAGCGCGCTAGCTTGAAGACGGTGCCGTCGCCAGTGATCGAGTTCACGCCGTAGAGATTGCCGGCAGAATCCAACACCAGACCGGAGGCGTCGGTTTCTCCGAAACCACCGAAGTCATAGAGCAGGTTGAGAGTCCAACCGCCGCTGGATGGGCTGAGCTCATAGACGTTGCCGCTGTCGTCGCTGCCGTCGCCGGTGTTGACGCCGTAGAGATTTCCCGAAGGGTCGCGGATCACGCCTATCGGAGCGTAGCCGTTGTATCCGTTGAAGTCATAGAGATCGTTGAGGGTCCAGCCGGACTGTGAGGGCTGCAGCTGGAATACGGCGCCATAAAAACAACCTATGGTGGAGTTGCAGTAAGATGCGCCGTAGAGATTGTCCGCGTGGTCGATGGCTATGTACCCTGACGGCAAGGCCACGCCCAAGCCCTGGCTATTCTCTTCAAAGGAGTAGATGACGCTTTCTGTCCAGCCGCCGTTGCCGGGCGAAAGTTCATACGCCGCACCCTGGTTATAGGCGCCGCCAAAGAAAGTCGTGCCATATAGATTTCCTGCGCTGTCGAAGAGCACGCGGCTGGTGGGCGACGCCCCATCCGGCTGGCCGTTGAACTGATGCAGCCTGGTTTCCTGCCAATAACAGGTGAAACTCGGGCACACCGTCGGCGACGGGGCAATCCGGTAGACGCCGCCGCAACCGTACTCGTTACTGCAGCTTGCACGGGTGCCGCCGGTCAGGCCGTAAAGGGCGCCGTCGGGTCCAAATACCACGCCGAGTGAGGGATCGGCGTCGGTACCCCCTTGGAACTCGTACAGCGGCCTGAGGATCCATCCTGTGCCGGAGTGTGCCAGCTCAAAGACCGTACCGCAACCGTTGAAGCCATAGAAATCGGTACAACCGTAGGCCTGATTACCGCCGGCGGAGGCCGTGCCATAGAGGTTGCCGTTGGCACCGATGGTCAAACCGTCCAGCGGCCCTGCTCCGTCTGCACCGCCGGTAAAGTTATGCAGGACCTGGAAGCTCTGCGCCTGCGATGCACACGCGCCCAGCACAAAGCCTGCCAGCAACACCGCCCGCACTACATAGAAATTCGTTGCGCGAAGCTGCTGTTTATCTGAGCGTGACATGCCCCCTCCGGTCCTTGCTCGCAAGTTGACGTCGGACGAAGCTGCGATTTTCCCTCGGTCTGCCATCGTGACTCCTCCTTTGTGGCTCGTCGCGGCAGAAGAGTATCAAATGTTGCCAGTAGCGCACCTTAATTTTGTATTACGGCGTAATGCGCTGGCAGTAAGAGACTTAGCTTGATTACCCCGGAAGCACTGGCGCGCTCCAAAATCCCTCACCGAGGGGGCGCCGACAGTAGAGGGCGGCTGACAGTAGCGACCGCGTCCGACGTCACGGTGTGCAAGATCAAGTCCTGGCTATCACAGATAAGCACTGGTGCCCGAACGCTCTCCAGCTTCCGACGCGGTCTGCGGTCTAATGCTCCAGTCAGAATCCGCCGATTTTTCCTTCATGAGCTTGCAGTCGCTCGTCCGAGGACGAAGTCGCCGGCCAAAGAGCGGCTCCGAGCTGAAGGATCCACAGGTCGCACGCGATGTCGCGGAGCTCCTCTACCGGCACGGCGTTGGAGGAATTGCCGTTTCCTTGATCTCGAGTTCCTTTCTGGCCTACCTGATTCATAGCCGGACAACGCCGCGGCAAGTCGCCACCTGGTGGCTTGCAATGGTCGGCGTACTTTTCGTTCGCACTCTCGATAACCGGTTCTCGAGCCGCCGCCGCATCGGCTCATCCTGGAATGGAGACACAGAGATCAGCCGCTTTGGATGCGGTGTTGTCCTGACTGCAATTCTCTGGATTGCGTTTCCTCTGACCTTCTTCTCGTCGCTGGATTTAGTGGGCCGCAGCGCGACCGCAGTTATCCTCTCCGCTTTGGCTGGAGGCGGCGGAACGGTACTGGCCCCGTCGCTGGCGCTTTCCATCGCTTACTGCGCGTCGATGCTGGTGCCGGCTTCGTTCATGTTTCTTCGCAGCGCAGGCTTGGAGAATCACGTCCTCGGGGTTTTGGGGTGCATCTTCTTCGCCATCATGGCGCTGTCGGCGCGCGTCAGCCACGCCTCCACTTTGGCGGCTATCCGTTTGAAGCACACCAACCAGCGACTGCTGGTCGAAGTGGAAGGACAGCGCAATCTGGCGGATCAGACCAACGCCGAACTGCAACAGGCGCAGGCCGCGCTGCTGGAGGCCAACCTCTCGCTGGAATCGCGCATTCAGGATCGCACCGCCAAGCTCAAACACGAGATCGCCGAGCGCAAGCGCTATGCGGAGGAGTTGTCGCGTCTGGCTTCCACCGACCCGCTTACCGGACTTTATAATCGCTCCAAACTGTCGAGCCGGCTTCAAGAGACGCTTGCCAAGGCGCAGCAGGCGGACGACGCGGTCGCGGTTCTCTTTGTCGATCTCGACAAATTCAAAGAGGTGAATGACGTCCAGGGACATCTCACCGGTGATCGTGTATTGCAGGCCGTCGCTCAGCGCTTATCCCACAGCGCCGGAGCCGGTACGGACCTGGCGCGCTGGGGTGGCGACGAGTTCGTCGTGGTGCGCCGGCTGGATCGCAACCCGAGCCAGGCTATCACTCTGGCGGAAACCGTGCGCGCCAGTATTGCCAGGCCTATCCCGCTCGAGCTTGACACGGTACTCATCGATGCCACCATCGGCATTGCCATCTTCCCCGAACACGGCAGACTTCCCGACGATCTGATTCGGGCTGCCGACGTGGCCATGTACGCGGCCAAGGAAGAAAAGCGCGGCAGCGTGCGGCTGTACGATCCGGCGCTCGCCGAAGCCTTGATCGAGCGCCATCAGCTGGAAGAGTCGCTGCGCAACGCCATCGCCACCAACGCCTTCCAGGTCTTCTTCCAACCCATCGTAAGCGCGCGAACGGAACGCTGCGAGGCGTTCGAGGCTTTGCTGCGATGGAACGAACCGAGCTATGGAATGGTTTCTCCCGACAAATTCATTCCCCTCGCCGAGCGCGCCGGTGAAATCGTCTCCATTGGAAGTTGGGTGCTCGGCGAGGCCTGTCGCACCGCCGCTGCCTGGCCGGGAAAACATCCTCCCGCCGTCTCGGTCAACGTCTCGGTCGCACAACTTCTCTCTGGCGACTTCTCGCTGGCCGTGCTGGATTCGCTGACCAGGTCCGGACTCCCGCCTCATCGCCTTCACTTGGAGCTTACGGAAAGCGTCTTCGGCGGCGCCCACGAGAGTATTGCGTCCACCCTGCGCCGCATTCGTGAGCTGGGAGTGCGCATTTCCCTCGACGACTTCGGCACCGGACTGTCGTCCCTCTCCGATCTGCATAATCTGCCCATCGACATCATAAAAATCGATAAGTCCTTCGTGCGAGCGCTGGGGAAAAAACCGCCCACGATCATCGGCGCCATCCATTCCATCGCTCGTGCCTTGCATCTGGAGATCATTGCCGAAGGCGTGGAGAAGCAGTGGCAGGCGGAGACCCTTCGCGTTCTAGGCATCGACTACTTCCAGGGATTTCTCTACGCAAAACCGATGCCGGCCGCACAGTCGCTGCACTATCTGTTGGAGCGGCAGGACCAGTTAGCGCCGCAGTCGAAACCCGCCAATGACGCCGCCCCGCTTCACTGGCAATTGGCCACCGGCAACTGACACTGAAAAAGTCCACTTGTGCGCGAAGATCGGTAGAGCGGACCTTCAGGTCCGCGTCCAAGCCCTTATCTACGAGACCCGGAGACGGCTTTAGACTAAACCAGCCGCGCAGCGGCGGGATGGTGTTAAGCGTGATAGCGGGGACTTGATCTTGCACACCGTGCAGTCGGACGCGGCCGCCGCTGTCAGGCCCCCACTATCAGGCACCACTTTCGGCGATCCTTTTGAGTGAGATGGTCTGTTTGCGCCGGCAAACCCTATCTGTGGCTGCCGACCAGTTTTGCGGCACTCGATATCTCTTCTGTAATTAGCTGTTTGTTCAAATTATAAAATGCGATCAGAGCGCGAATCGCCTGAAAGGCTTCCCGCACGGCTGGCTTTGCTGCATCAGGATTGCCGAAGTCAGAGATCGGCTTCACATGAACGCGGAAGGACGCGCTGCTGCCCGTCTTCTTGGCAGTGATTTTCGTGGGATGATGACACTTGGCCAGCAACATTTCCAATGCATTGACCTTTGTATTTGAAAAGGACAGGTCTACGAAGCCGTGTTCGGATTTGTGACCAATCACAGCTCCTGCTGGTATACCGCCCCCCTTGAAGTCAAACCATCGTTCGCCCCAAAAGTCAGAGGCGTCACGTGGCTTTGGGCAAGTGACCTCGCCTTCTGCAAAGAAGGCGGCGGCCTCTTGCACGTAGAATGCACGGAACCGCGTCATTGTTTCATCTTTCGGCGGCCCGATTTCCGAATGCTTTATCGCTCGGTCTATGACTTCTCTCTTGAATTCGCTTCTCTCGTCGTTACCCGAGAAGAATTTTGCCAACTTCTCCAAGGAGACCCGCGTGTCGAAGCCCACGTTGCTATCAGCATATTTGTCAGGGGCTACCAGACATGTCCAATAGAAATTCCACTGCCCAGTTTTCTGCCCTTCTTCTCCGCGTTCGCAATATCGCTCAGCCTGGGCCCTTTGAAAACCAGCACGTATCTTATCCTCGATGAGGATTGCAACAATGCGGTTCGGTATCCCAGCCGAATGATAGATCGCCAAGACATCCGTTTCGCCCTTGCCTGTAGTGACGGAACGGATGGCCTTGCAATCCCATTGAGAACATGGCTGCATCACCACTACATCTTTAAGTCCATTAGTCATGGGCTTGAAGTGCTCTTTCGCAGCTCTCACAAAGAACTCCAGAAATCGCGGATTGCAGGCGAACTCTTCTTCCAGTAAGAAGTCGATATGATGCTCTTGCACAGGAGAACTCGGCAGGATCGGAACCTGGCCGCTTTCGCCGTCGCTCGAATCGTATTCGGTATTCATTTTCACTCCATCAAGCGCCTTGACGCGCCCTAAGTGGGACTGCCTTATGGCGCAAGGCCCAAAGCTTCTCTAGCGTCACGTAGCAAGTACTTCTGCTCAGTACCCTCATCGGTTTTGAACAGCTTACCGTCCATTTTCTCTATCTTCTGCCCATTCAATGCACGGTCAGCGTTCCTCAATTCAAAAGCCGCGCGTTTCCAGGACTCCTGCTCTGCGAGTTCAAAAATCAAACCTGGCCGACCACAGGTATCCCACCGCGGGCATAACACCCTCGCAACTAGCTCGGGATAAGCATCGCAGAGGTCTTCGACATGATGCCACGGATTGTCTTTGGCATCACAAAACCCTGTATGTGAAGCTTCCTTTAATTGGCGACTCCATAATTGTGCCGCCGCCTTATACCATTTCATTGCATCGCGAAGAGAATTTGAGAACTCCGGCGCAGAATCAGCCCTATCGCTCTCCAAAAACTGCGTTACCGCAAAATTAGCCTCTCCAAGGGCAGTAGAATAATCGCTGTTAGATAATCCAATCTCCAGCCGAGCCTCAAGCTTTTTCAGCGCCAGCACGGAATCCTTTGCTTTTTGGTCGGACTTGAGAGGCCAAGTGTTACAACATAGACACAACGCAGCTAGCGCACATACTAGCGCGACGACCAGCAAGCGCTTCATGCTTCGGCCCCTGTCATGACCAAACTCGCCCCCCAACAGTCAGTTCTGCAATCTCGGTATCTGCCCGATCCTCCTGCCCACTCCAAACGGAACAACACGCAGTTACCTTGCTCGCGGGGTAATGCTTGCGTATTCCAGAAAATTGACCGCATTTCCAGTAACTGCGCGTAGAATGAACCGTTTCCGCCAACTTCTTCTCCCGGGAGCATCTGCCTTGTCCAAAACTACATTCGCTATGCTGACAGTTCTCTTCCTTGCACTCTTTGCCGCATCGCAGACAACACCTTCAGCCGATCAGTCTCTGAAATCCATGCCGCCGATTCCGCAGGTTGCCGGCCTGCCCCCGGCCGCCCATCAGGCCATGGCCAGCGTCGATCCCGAGAAGATCCGCTGGCAGGTTCGCTTCCTCGCGCACGATCTTCTCGAGGGACGCGGCACCGGCCAGCGCGGAGGCGACATCGCCGCCGAGTACATTGCAACCCAGTTTGCGCTTTATGGGCTGAAGCCGGCTGGCGATGACGGTTCCTACCTGCAAAAAGTTCCGATGGCGGGGATTGCCACGCTCGACGACTCCAGGATGTCGCTGGTTCCTGATAATGGCGCGCCCATTGACCTCACCTTTCGCAACGACTTTGTTGCCATGGATGAGACCGGCAACGACCGCGACCAGCTCGACGCCGGCGTGGTCTGGATGGGTTATGGCATCGATGCGCCCGAATACAACTGGAACGACTACAAGGACGTTGACGTAAAGGGCAAGGTGCTGTTGATGCTGGTCAACCAGCCGCCGTCAGACGATCCCAAGTTCTTTCACGGCAAAACGCTGACCTACTACGGCCGCTGGACCTACAAGTTCGAACAGGCGGCGCGCATGGGAGCTGCAGGCGTGATGCTGATCCACAAAACCGACATGGCGAGCTATCCCTGGTCTGTAGTGCGCAGCTCGTGGTCGGGCGAGCGCGCCTACTTGCGCAACGATCCTGCGCCCAAGCTCAAGCTGGCCTCGTGGATTCAGCTTGACGTCGCGCGCAAGCTGGCCGAAGCCAGCGGAATGAATCTCGACCAGATGATCGAGGCCGCGGGCAAGCGCGGATTCAAGCCCCAGACGCTGCCGCTGAAAATAAAGGCGAACATCGTCAGCAAGGTTCGTCATTTCGATACCAACAACGTCATCGCCGAGCTGCCTGGCTCCGATCCCAAGCTGAAGGACGAGGCCGTGTTCTATACCGCGCACTATGATCATCTCGGCATCGTGCCCAACATGCCGGGCGACAACATCTACAACGGCGCGCAGGACAATGCCACCGGCTGCGGCATTCTGCTGGAGATCGCGCGCTCCTTCGCCGGCGCGAAACAAGCGCCCAAGCGCTCCATCTACTTCGCCTCGGTGACGGCGGAAGAGCAGGGACTGCGCGGCTCGGAGTTCCTGGGCAAGCATCCGCCGGTCGCCGACAAGGACATCACGCTGGATTTGAACTACGACGATGTGCCGCCGTGGGGCGTGCCGGAAGAAGTGAACGTTGCCGGCGCGGAGCGCACCAGCTTCTATCCTGTCGTAGAGCGCACCGCGAAGGAATTCGGACTCAAGATCGTTCCCGACTCACGCCCGGGCGCAGGTCATTACTATCGCTCCGATCACTTCAGCTTCGCACGTGCGGGTGTGCCGGCGTTTTCCATCGGCGAGGGAGATAAGTATGCCGGCCATGATCGCCAGTGGGGAACGGAGAAAGCGGAAGAGTTCGTTGCCAAGCACTATCACCAGCCCAGTGATGAGTACCATCCCGACATGGATTTTCGCGGCGATGCGGTGATGGCGCGCTTCGGAATTGCCCTGGGATGGCAGGCCGCGAACCAGCCCGCACTGATCGGTTGGCAGCCCGGCGACGAGTTTGAGAAGGCGCGAGCGGCAAGCGAAGGTCAGTAACGCGGTACGTAGCTCGTCCCGCAGGGAATGAGGCAATAAGGGCGCTCTGCCACCATGCGCCTTGCCAGTCGATGGCGCGCGCGGGCAGGCCCTGCGTCTTGCGCAGGTGATGTATCCTGATCTCATTTTGGGGTTCGTGTGAGCTCGCCTCAAACGGTTCCGTCCGCAAGAGCCATTACCGGAAAGCTGCAACCGGCCGACTCCCCCGGTCGAAACCTATTTCTCCTTAGTATTGTTCTTGTAGCAGCCACAATTGCAGTCTACTGGCCCGTTCACAATCACAGCTTCGTTCCTGACGACGATTACTTCATTATCGTCGACAATCCGCACGTTCACCAAGGCCTCACATGGCTAACCGTGAAATGGGCATTCACTGCCATGGACATGGTGAACTGGATTCCTGTGACTTGGCTATCGCACGCCGCTGACTACCAACTTTTTGGCCTGCACCCGGCAGGACATCACGATATGAACGTGGTGTTTCATTGTCTCAGCGCTCTGTTGCTGTTTTGGATGCTAAGCCGAGCAACTGGCTTTATGGGCCGGAGTTTCACTGTAGCCGCATTGTTTACGCTCCATCCCGTCAATGTGGAAGCGGTAGCTTGGATAGCAGAGCGCAAGACGATGCTTAGCATGATCTTCTTTATTCTGGCCTTGGCCGCCTATCGCTGGTATGCGGAAAGGCCGGCAATCGGTCGCTACATTCTCGTCGCGCTACTCTATTGGTTCGGCTTGATGGCAAAGTCACAGATCATCATGCTTCCTTTCATCCTGTTGCTTTGGGACTATTGGCCGCTGCAGAGAATGTTACCCACCGGCGAGAAGCTGGTGAAAGGAACAAACGGGTTCAGCCCACTATCAGGAGCGACCTTTGTTTTTTTGGTGAAGGAAAAGATTCCACTATTTGTTTTGGCCCTGCTCGATGCAGCCCTGACACTACATGTTCAAAATGTGGAACATCCTGGAAGTTGGCCGTATCCGCTGCGGACTCGTCTCGGTAACGCGATTGTGTCGTATGCCCGGTACATCGGGAAGGCAGTCTGGCCAGCCTGGTTAGGGATGCACTATCCGCATCCGGGCAATTCCCTCTCGGCGTGGCAAGTGTTCGGGTCCATGGCACTTCTCCTGACTGTCACAGTACTCGTACTCTATCCCTTCAGGCGATTTCGCTACCTCGCGGTTGGATGGCTGTGGTTTCTCATCAGCATGATTCCGATGAGTGGCGTCGTGCACTTCGGTGACCAGGCCATGGCTGATCGCTACGCTTATCAACCCTATTGCGGTCTGTTTCTCCTGATTTGCTGGGGGGTAGCGGAATGGGCGAAACAGCATCAGCTTCCTGCTGCACTGCTGCCGAGCCTCAGCATTGCGGTTCTGGTGGCACTTGGAATGTTGGCTTATCGCCAGGTAGAACTTTGGGGCGATGATCTTGCTCTTTGGACACATACCCTGCAAGTCACCAGCAACAATGTACTGGCTGAAGACAGAGTTGGTGAGGATTTGCAAGATGACGGGAGAGGTAAGGAGGCTCTGCTGCATTTTCAACGAGCTATAGCCATTGATCCAGCCGATATCTATGGGAATTTGCAGCTCGCTTTCTACGAGCATCAGCAAGGCCACTTACGAGTCGCCATTGAATACTATAAAGCCGTTGTTCAATCGCCAGAAGCGGGAAATCCTGAATGGAAGCGGCAGGCACTCAGCAATATGGGACACGCATATGGAGACCTGGGAGATCTTGACGACGCACGCCGATGCTTCCAGGCCGTGATGAAGCTGCCCCGGGAAAGTCCTCATACCTACTGGCGGTATCCTGGAGGCAGTCATCAGTAACTAGGGTATTGAGTGGGATTTTGCCTGGGTGGAGTTCATTGATTAGACAATCCCCTACTGAGTGCCGGCCCTGCGTTTATGGCGTGATCTCCCACACCGTGCCACATCCCAATCCCTCACAACCGCCCTGCAGTCCGCCGGTGCTCGCCACGCCAAAGATGTTCCCACTCGCGTCGAGGGTCACAGCGGCTTTGGGACAGCTGCCATCGGTGCCGCCGGTAAAGCTGTGGAGGCTCGTCTCGGTCCATCCGCTCCCAGATGGGGCCAGCTCAAAGACCAAGCCTTGGCCGTAGGCGCCATCGTGACAACTCGTGCCATAGAGATTGCCATTCGCATCCTGCACTAAACCCGCCCAGGGACCGTAGGTGCCACCGAAGACGTAAATAATGTTGTAAGTCCACTGGCCGCCCGATAACTCCAACTCGTAAACCGTGTCCAGGGTAGTGCCGCAGAGGACGCCGGGTGGTCCCAGAATAACGCCTCCGTAGGGGAATACGCCGAAGGCAAATTGATAGAGCGTAGCTTCCACCCATCCCTGTTGCGTGGGGCTCAGCTTATAAGCCACGCCGTTGAAGCTGGCGAAAGGTGTTGTGCCGTAGAGATTGCCAGAAGAGTCGAGGACCACCCCACTTACCGGATTGGCGCCGCCATCCGATCCGGGAAAAGTGAAGGACGAGGATTTCGTCCAACCACCGCCGCTCGACGGCGATAACTCGAACATCGTCCCGCAGTAGCTAGTGCCCGAGCACTCGATCCCTCCACCCTGGGTTGTGCCGTATAGATTTCCCGCCGGATCCAAAGCCAGAGTCCCATAACCGGGAGAGGCGCCGTCCGCGCCCCCGGCGAAGTTATAGATCACGGTATTGGACCAGGGCGCGAGAAAGCTGCCCCCAGCATGCGCGGGAGGCCGCAGGTTGTACACGGTACCGTTATTGCTGGAACCGCCGTAGGCTGTCGTCCCATAAAGAGTGCCGTTCGGACCAATGGTGACTCCAGCCAGCGGAGCAATTGCGTCAGCATTTCCTTGAAAATCGTATAGCGGTGTAAAGGTCCACCCGGAGCTTCTATGCGTCACCTTGAAGACGGCGCCGCAGCCGGTTTGCGTGCAATTGTGGCCGGTGAATCCGCCGGCCGAGGCAGTTCCATACAGATTTCCCGCGGCGTCCAGCCACAAGGTCCCGTAAGGAGTGGCGCCATCTGTTCCGTTCGTGAAGGTGTGGAGAACCGTAAACGTTTGCGCCTGGATTGGCAATGCCAGCAAGATGAACGCAGCCAATAGCGTGAGGACAAGACGCCTCATACCGGGATTGCGCATAGAGGCTCCTTTTATATCGATCCCTGTCAGATTACTTGCCATTGAGAGGCGAAAGATGCCAAAGAAACTGTGATTGTACATACTGTACGCCGTCGATTGCTGGCCGGCACTACCCATACTATTTGAGGGATTAAGTCAATCCGATTTTCCCACCACCTTGCACTTCAATTCTGCCCCTGCCCCGATCCCGAATGGAAATACTGTTTGATCAGCGGAATGATGTGCTCCCACCAGGCGCCCTGCCAATCGATGGCGGGTGTGGGCAGGGTCTGCGTCTTGCGCAGGCAGGCATCGGCTTGCGCCGGCTGGCCTAGCTCGCGATAGATCACCGCCATATTTCGCAATGCCTTCGTGCTCTGCTCGGCGTTCCACGCTTCGGCCAGGCCCTTCTTGTAATACCCGAGGGCGACTTCAAGGTTGCCGCGCGTCTGCTCATGGAACGCGATGGCCAGGTTGATGGAGGGCTCGTTCGGCTCGATGGCAGCCGCGCGAAAGTAGTGCAGCATGGCCTGCTCGTGTCTGCCCGCTCCATCCAAGGCCATAGCCCAGAGCTGCTCCGCCTTCCAGTTTCCCGTCGTGACCTGGGCCGAATGCGCCCACAGCGTTAGGCTCTCTTGCCAATACCCAATTTGCCGATAGGTAACCAGCGTCAGCGCGACCAACGCCGCAACACTCGCTGCCGGCAACAGCGCCTTCGGCAGATGCCGCTCCCGAGCCCAATCGGCCACACCCCAGCAGACCATCACGAACAGGCCGATGAACGAAACGTAGGTGTAGCGGTCGGCCATGCCCTGCACGTCGACCTGCACCAGTCCGATGCAGGGGATGAGCATGATGAGGAACCACAGCCATCCCACAATGTAGTAGCGATGACGCCGGGCCCGCGCCGCCAGCACGGTGATAATCGCGAGCACAACCACGGCCGAAGCCACCTGCCACCAATGCAGCGTCTTGCCGGGATGGGGATAATACAGCGCGAGATTCGTGGGCCAAAAGGCTTTGCCGAGGTAGCGCGTGTAGGAGACGAGGGCGTTCTCCATCCTGATCCACAACGGGTACGGCTGCTGCTCTCCGGCGACATGCTGCGCGATCATGGTGACGCCCGCGTCTACCAGGCAGATGAAGAAGAGCGGGAACTTTTCTTTCACTAGCCACCACAAGCTCTTTGCCGGCAGCCCGCCCGCTGCCATGGAGTCGTAATTGGCGAACATCCGTTGCAGCGGCCAGTAATCCCACAGCAGCAGTACCAGCGGCAGCATGATGATCTGCGGCTTGCTCCACAGACCGAGGATGAACAACCCGGCAACGACGAGGTAGCGGAGCGCGCCCGGCCTGCTGGCATACCAGCGGTATGCGCCCAGCGCCAGCAGGCAGAAGATGGTGCTGAGCATCGTCTTGCGCTCGGCGATCCAGGCCACGGATTCCACGTTGAGCGGATGCAGCGCGAACAGCGCCGCCACCATGAAGCTGCGCGCCGTGTAGCCGCTCGCGCGCTTCAGCACCAGGAAAAGCAGCACCACGCAGACCGCATGCAGGATTACGTTCTCGTCGTGTTGCGGCGCCGGATCCATGCCGAACAATTGGATGTCGATGGCATGCGAAATCCAGGTCAGCGGATGATAGTTCCCGGCGTAGCCGTGGGTGAACGACCAGAAAACTGTACCCGCAGTCAGGCCGTTGGCGATATGCGGATTTTCGGTTACATATTTCCCATCGTCCAGGTTCATGAAGGGCTGATTGTGGACAGGCGAGTAGACGGCCACCGTGGCAATGGCCAACAAGAAGGTAAGAAGAACGGTGCGCAGAAGCGAATCTCTGATGAGCAAGTTAGTTTTCGAATGAACCGGTACTTCAGGTGTTACGCCGACGCTAGCCACATATCCCCCTTTGATTCGCGACGAGTATATTCCATCCCTTGCCGGTAACTTCCATGTAGCGCAGCGAACTCATGCGTGCAGTTGCCAGGAAGCTCTGATTAAGCCTGGTTTTGAAACAGACGGTCTTCAGACCGTCTGTAAATTCGCCCCTTTCGGTGGCGGCTTTACCGCTGAGGGGTCTAATCAGAGACTCCCTAAAAATGCAACGCTCTTGCATCTTGGCTCACTGCGCATCCTGAATCCAACGGAAGCCATGACTCTTCAGTTGTAACTTCGATTCATCCTCCCTGTGCAACGCGATCTGGGTGTGCCTTCCAGCAATCGTTCCAGTAAGAAAAAGAAAACCAGGCTTTGAGTTGTCATAGGTGAATTCGGCGATCCAACCCGGGTCACCGTATCGCGTCAAGCTAAACGCCCGCATTCGGGAATTCGGATGAAAATATAAATATTGCAGGGAGCCTGTCGTCTCCTGGACCGTAGCATCGCCGGCCGATTCAACAATGAATCGCCGCCAGCGGGGCGGTGCGGGATTCGCCTGGGAATCGCCGTTGAAATCGTCCACTGACCAGATACCGTATAACGGGGTATTTTTGGCTGACTCTACTTGGCTTGCTATCTGATGGGTGCGGTGTAGGTTGTACCCCAGCAGCAGAACGCCAAAAGCTATCTGCAGTGCCACCGACGTGCGGTTTAGCCAAACCCGCTGAAACAATGGCCGCGGGGGCGCGAGTCGAGTGGTGCGATTCAGGAAAAACAAATCCACCAACCGGAACGCATCCGGCAGCAAAATTATGATTGCCATTAAGATCAGGTGAATGCATCCTAGTTTGACCGCAACATCGTATCCAACGTTCAACATCAGAACGTTAGTCATCACAGCGGTGGCAACCAGCGCGCCCAGAGTGGCTAGCCTGGGGACAACAAGCAATATTCCTGCAAGCACCTCGGTCGCTCCGCCGAATGCGCTGTAGGTGCGGGAAGCGCCCATGAATGTCCAAAACAAGTCCGTTGGAGAGGAATCACCGTATGGTTGCAGTAGCTTTGAAAGCGCCGGCTCCGGAAATTGAGATGGAAAAATCTTGGCAGCTCCATACGGAATCATGGCGGCCGCCAAGGCCAGGCGCAGGAACACGATGAACCACTTATATAGCCACTGATAGTTTGGCCGCCGGCGATCCAGCAACGACCAGATAACCGTTGCCAACACTGAAATGACGAAAAAACATAACACCTCGACATAATCAAAGGTGGTGTCTTTGCTGCCTGCGGAAGTGTTCAGATAGTCAGTGGCGAAATTATGTGATAGATGCAGCACACGAAGGCTGACTAACCGGACGGCGAGCGAACATGCCCAACTGTAGAGCGCGAAAATTTGCGAGAATGGCGGAAACGGCAGGAAGTGCAGAGGAAGGTAGAAGTTGTACAACGAAAAGTACACGAACGCAAAGCGGAAAGCTATCTTGGTCGCGGAGTTCCATTGTGGCGACGCCGGCCTCGCCGCCTTTGCCACAACGCTGGTGTTGGAATCACCGACTGCACATATTTCTGGCTGCATGGACCACCACTTCCTTCGGCTAGATCAGTTTTGGTTTCGGTGTGTCCCGGTAGAGCTGGCCTTCAGGCCAGCGTTTCGCCGGTCATGATCCGGGGGCGGGCGCTGAGCTCATAGAGCTCAGCGCCCGAATTCTCTTTCCGCCGCCGCAGGACGCAGGCCTAAAGGTCTGCTCTACCACCAAACCGCGGATGCACTAAAACAAGAATCGCTTTAGTGAATCAAGATCGTAGTATTCTCGTTCGCTTGCGAGTTGGACGCAAGGGATTTCTAGTGCGCTTCCAGGCCGCTCTCGTGAAATCTTCGTTACGGTTAGGAGCCACGCTCGCCGACGACGATCATTCGCCCGGTGCTTAACGGAATTGCCACCGGATCACGCCACGTCCATCCCTGGCCGCTGAGTTCGCGCGCCGATTGCATCTGATTGGAACCGAGCAGCAGGCACAGCTTGCCACCCGGTTTCACCAGTCCGGCGGCCA
Source organism: uncultured Acidobacteriaceae bacterium (assembly GCA_963821995.1). Lineage (GTDB taxonomy): Bacteria > Acidobacteriota > Terriglobia > Terriglobales > Acidobacteriaceae > Bog-257. The sequence goes on from CAWGFZ010000006.1 coordinate 353,404, forward strand.
CCGGCAAGGCGTGCTCGAAACGCTCCACCGCGCGTAAGCTCACGACATCGGCGAGCTGCTGCCAATCTTCGGCTCGCCCGCAGAAAACATCTGCGCCCTCCAGCTTCAGCATCCGTACGGCTTCGCGTAGAAATGTGGCTTTCTTGTTCTGTGACTCGATAAGCGTGAGCTGGATCTGCGGCACCCACAACTTCATCGGAATGCCCGGAAATCCGGCGCCGGAACCAACATCGGCCAGGGTGATCGAAGGCCGCCCTTCCGGCGATTCGTCCGGCAGCAATTCGTCGCCGCATTGTTGACCGGGCGAGTTGCCGAATACCAGCTTCGCCCCAAACAGCGACTCCCCAAAATGGCGAGTAACGATCTGCTCCGCTTCGCGCACGGCCGTCAGGTTCACACGCGCATTCCATTTCAGCAGCAGATCGAGATAGAGCTGCAACCGCTCAAGCAACCTCGCAGGAAGCTCCGCGGTGCCGGTAAACGCCGCTAGCAGTTCGGCAATGCGACCGGTATCCATGCGCTTCGGATCACATCTGGTGTCCTGAATCAGAAGCTCGTTTCATAAAGCAGGGCATTGTGTCAGGGCACGGCTTCACAGGCCGCTGAAAAAGTCCGTTTCCGAAGGCCTTGTGTCAGGGCACGACCTTGGTCGTGCCGATAAGTCTTCTTATTTTGTCATCCCGAGGCGACTTTAGTCGCCGAGGGATCTGCCGTTCCGACGTTTTCAGCGGCCTCTTCAGCCGTGCCGACGCACACGCCAATAAAAGCATGGCCTTTAGGCCCTGCGGCGGAAATCCAGCGCCTTATCGATTTATAAACGAATGGACGCCACGACCTCTGGAAGATCACGCGCTGAGCGGCTTCACATCTCAGGAAAGACGTCTTTGAAGTCGTAGAAACCGGTCTTGCCGGCAATCCACTCAGCTGCAAGCACAGCGCCATCGGCGAAGGTGCGACGTGATTTCGAGTCATGGGTAAGCACAATCCGGTCTCCGGCCGAGTCCAATTCCAGCGTATGCGTGCCGGTCACTTCTCCTTCGCGCACTGACGAGATGTCCACATGCACCCCGGAAATCTGCTCCAGTACGAGCTGCAACGCCACCGCCGTTCCCGAGGGCGCGTCTTTCTTGTGGATGTGGTGGGTCTCGGTAATGTGACCGCGATAGCCATGCGTGAACGCGGGCCCAGCCGCGCGCAGGATCTGCAGGAAGAGGTTTACCCCGTAAGAAAAGTTCGCGGCAAAGATAAAGCCCGTTCCCGCCCGTTCCACAGCTTTGCGAACGCGGCCCATCTGGCCGTACCAGCCGGTGGTGCCCACCACCATAGCTTTGCGCGCGCGCACGCAAGCCTCAATGTTGAGCAACACCGCATCGGGAGCGGTGAAATCGATGACCACATCGAAATCGCGCAGATGCTGCGGCGTGAGCCAGGCAGCCTCGCGATTCACATCAACGTCGACGAGCTGCACCTCGTGGCCGCGTTCGCGCGCGACTTCGGCGACGACAGAACCGGTCTTGCCCGGTCCCAGTACCAACAGTTTTTGTGGGGGACTACTCAATCGAACACCTCGGGGTCAACATCGGTGAAGAACCTGGCGTGCAGCCGGCGGACGGCTTCCGGCACGTGTGCCTCATCGATGACGAAAGTCAGGTTGATCTCCGACGCGCCCTGGGAAATCATGCGCACATTGATATCGGAAATCGTATCGAAGATTTGCGCCGCCACGCCAGGCGTATCGCGCAGGTTCTCACCTACCAGGCAGACGATGGCCTTGCGTCCGGAATATTTCACGAAAGCGAGTTTTTCCAGGTCGGCGGCAATCTGCGGAATGGCTTCGTTGGAATCGACCGTGACGGAGATGCTGACCTCGGAGGTCGAAACCACATCGACGGCGCAGCGATGGCGCGCGAAAACTTCGAAGACCTGCGCTAGAAATCCATGCGCCATCAGCATGCGCGCGGCAACAATATCGATGACCGTGATGCGGCTTTTTGCGGCAATGGCCTTGAATGCCGAGCGCGAGCGTGGCGCCCGGGCCACAATGCGCGTGCCCTCGTTCGACGGGTTGCGTGAATTCAGCACCAGCACGGGAATGTTCCGCTCGACCGCGGGCAGTACGGTTGCCGGATGCAGGACCCTGGCGCCGAAGTAAGCCAGCTCCGCCGCTTCCTCGAAGCTGATCACCTTGATTCGTCGCGCGTCGGGGCAGATGCGCGGGTCGGTAGTTTTCATGCCATCCACGTCCGTCCAAATCTCGATGCGGTCGGCCTGCAATCCTGCCCCGACCAGCGCCGCCGAAAAATCCGAACCGCCGCGCCCGATGGTGGTGGTCACGCCATCGCGCGTCGCACCCACGAAGCCGCCCATGACGGGCACACGCTGTTGCTCAATCAGCGGACGAACGCGCTCCTGCAACCGGTCATTAATCTCCTCCACTTGCGGCACGGCGCGGCTGTGCTGCGCGTCGGTGATGATCACCTGCCGCGGATCGATAAATGTTGCGGCAAGGCCGCGCGCCAGAAACGCCGCGGTCACGATCATGCTGGAGAGGCGCTCGCCGAAGGAGACGACGTAATCGGAGGTGCGCGGCGTGAGCTCACCCACGGCGGAGATGCCGCGCAGCAACTCGTCGAGCGAGTCAAACTCGGAGCCGAGCTCGCGATGCAGTGCAGTGTGCAGCCCGGTGCCCAGCAGCTCGCCGGCAGTGAGGTAATGCCGTTCGCGCAGTCCACGGCAGATTTCCAGCGCGTGATCGCGGTCACCGCGTCCGGCAGCCGCGGCCATCGCAAGCAACTGGTCGGTGACCTTCGCCATGGCGCTGACCACGACGAATGGCCGCTCGTGGAGGCGCGAATTCACGATACCGGCAACGCGGTCGATGGCCTTGGCGTCCTCGACCGAGGTCCCGCCGAACTTCATGACGATCACAGCCGCACCATTGCAATTTGGTAGAGCGAGCCTTCGCCGGGCCCCCGGATTGCGCCGCATTCGCGCGATCCGGGGTGGTCGGGCTCGCGTCCAAGGCGTTTATTTCTTTCATCCCGAGCCGGCTTTAGTCGGCGAGGGATCTTGCGAATGTTAAATATTGCTTTCACGCCGGCAACAGACCCTGCACTTTCAGCAGCTCGGCATTGAGCAACGCCGCGCCCGCCGCGCCGCGGATAGTGTTGTGCGACAGCACGGTGAACTTATAGTCGAGCACGCCGCAGGGACGCAGGCGTCCGACGCTGATGGTCATGCCCTTGCCACGATCGACATCGAAGCGCGGCTGCGGACGATCGGGCGCGGCGTCGTAAACCACTGGCCGCTCCGGCGCCGAGGGCAGCTTCATCTCCTGTGGCGTGGAGCGAAACTCGCTGAACGCGGCGATCATCTCCTCGGCCGCAGCCTTCCGCTTCAACTTCACCGAGACAGATTCCGTGTGACCGTCCTCGACCGCGACGCGATTGCAATGCGCGGTCATGGTGAAACCTGCGGGCTCTACATAATCGCCGGCGAGCTGCCCGAGCAGCTTGCGCGTCTCCTCTTCCATCTTTTCTTCTTCCTTGGCGATGTAAGGGATGACGTTGCCCAGAATGTCGAGCGAGGCGACGCCAGGGTAACCCGCGCCGCTGACCGCCTGCATGGTGGTGACGAACAGCGATTCAATGCCGAATTTGCGATGCAGCGGCGCCAGCGCGACCACCAGTCCGATGGCTGAGCAGTTGGGGTTGGTGACGATGTAGCCGCCCGACTGCTTGCGCCAGCACTGATGCTCAATGAGGGCGACGTGATCGGCATTCACCTCGGGGATGACGAGCGGGACGTTGCGCTCCATGCGAAATGCACTAGAGTTGCTGACCACGGCGCATCCGGCAGCGGCGAACTGCGGTTCCAGTTCGCGAGCAATGGCGGCGTCAAGTGCGGCGAAGATCACGCGCGGCGCGTCATCGGGTGCGGCGGGGGAAACCGTCATGCTGCGCACGCGATCCGGGACCGCGGTCTTGAGGCGCCACTTCGCCGCCTCGCCGTACGCCTGTCCAGCGGAGCGGTCGGAAGCGGCCAGCCACGCCACTTCGAACCAGGGATGGTCTTCGAGCATCTGGATGAAGCGCTGCCCCACAACTCCGGTCGCGCCAAGAATTCCGACGGGGATTTTCTGCGGTGACATGTTGGTATGAAAAACCTAAGTTTATATCAGGATGACGTGCGCACGTGTGACGGAGGTCCTATACATTTCGCTCCGCAATGGAGATCAAATCGAGCGCCGCGGCGATTTCCTGCGCAACCTGCCGCGGCGTCTTGCCGTGGGTGTTCACCGTGAGCTCCGCCTTGCGATAGAGCGGCAGACGCTTGGCATGTAGCGCCAGGAATCCTTCGGCATCCGCCGCGAGTGGGCGCGGATTCTGGGGTGCGCGCTTGGCGGCCACGCGGCAGCGCTGCAGGAGGTGGTCGGGCGGAAGCTCAAGGAAGATGACATGGGCGCCGTACCTGCGCAACAGCGCGGCATTTCGTGGCTGTACGAAAGTACCGCCGCCGAGAGCAATCACCGTAGGAATTGACGCTCGTTGCAGCGCCAGATGCAGCGTCTCAAGCTCGATGCGGCGAAAGCCGGGCTCGCCGCGCACGGCAAATATCTCGTGAATGCGGAGCTTCGATCGGCGCTCAATATGCCGGTCCAGGTCGATGAAGCGCCAGCGCAAAAATGAAGCAAGTGCGCGGCCCACGGTGCTCTTGCCGACCGCCATGAATCCGGCGAGAGCGATGATCGGCGGACGAGGCGCCCCAGTCTGGAATTTGGTGGACATCGGTGTCACGGCGTAAGTCATTCCGGCTGACGCGTTGCGGCAGCGAGCATTGGCGTGACGCAGCAGCTCGCGCAAGGATGCTAACATCACCCGAGCGGCGAAAGCATTGCAGTTTTGGAGTGACGCGTCCGAGGCTGTTGCGAAACTACCGTTATCAATCGTGTGCTGGGATAACTGGGCCGAACCTGCAACGAAACAGCCGCAGGCCGGGTCCCCATCAAGCGCCGCATTTGCGCTTGCTGGGGTGGAAGAGCGGCGGCACGGGTTTCGTAACCGTCTCGTCCGCGGCCGCCGGGCGTATGGAGGCGATTTGTCAGTGGACGACGCTGCTGAAAGGGCGACGGCATCGAAGCCCGAAGAACTGCGGCTTTACGTCGGAACCTCGGGGTGGGCGTACACCATCTGGAAGCCGGACTTCTATCCCAAGAACGTCGCGTCGAAAAATTTCCTGAAGTACTACGCCACGCGGCTCAACACAGTTGAGGTCAACTACACCTTTCGCCGCAACCTCACGGAGAAAGCTGCGTCCGGATGGATGGCGGATGTCGGCCCGAACTTCCGCTTCGCTCTCAAAGCCAACCAGTACATCACCCATATCCGTCGACTGCAAAACGTCGAAGAACCGATGCAGCGATTCCTTGCGACGCTCCAGCCGCTGGCGACTCAGCTTGGGCCGGTGCTCTTCCAACTACCGCCGACCACGAAAGCAGACGTTTCGGTGCTGCGCGATTTTCTGGCGCTGCTCCCGCGCAGCTTCAAAGCGGCATTCGAGTTTCGCCATCCCTCCTGGTTCGCCGATGAGGTCTATCAGATCTTGCGCGATCACAATGCGACCTTGTGCATCGCCGAAACCGAGAAGCTCACCACGCCCGAAGTGCGCACCGCCAGCTACGTGTACTTTCGCTTCCGTCAGCCGAGCTATTCGGCGGATGACCTGAACAAGCTGGCGGAGCGCATCGAGCGTTGTGTCACCGACGGTCTGGAAACGTATGCCTTTTTCAAGCACGAAGAAGATCCGCGCTCTCCGCTGAATGCGGTGGCGTTGCTGGAGACGGTGCTAAACAGATTCTGAACGCCGCATCCGACTCGTCATTCCCCGTGCTCGTGTTCTACCCTCATACTCATCTCGTGCAGACTGCCGATCCCAATCTGCGGCTGATCGACTCCTTTCTCGACTATCTCAAAATCGAGAAAGGACTGGCGCCGCTGAGCGTGTCGGCTTATAGATCGGATTTAGAGCAGTACTGCGAATGCCTGCTGAAGCGCAAGCGCGGCCTGCGCGACGCGCGGCGCCAGGATGTGCGCGACTTCCTCAACTCGCTTCTCGGCAACGGGGTTGACGGGCGCAGCGTGGCGCGCAAGCTTTCGGCGCTGCGGCATTTTTACAAGTACCTGCTGCTCGACCGCTACATTTCCGCCGATCCCACGCTGAACATTGACACGCCGCGGCAATGGAAGGTGCTGCCGAAGTCGCTGGCTGCGGACGAGGTCGAGGCCGTGTTGCGGGGCCCGCAACCTGCGAAGGACGATCGCATCTCGCAGGCGCTCGCCGCCCGCGACCGCGCCATGCTGGAAGTCTTCTACGCCGGCGCGCTGCGCGTCTCCGAGGTAGTCAATCTCAAGCTTGAAGATCTGAAGCTGGAGCTGGGATATGTGCTGGTGCGCGGCAAGGGCGACAAGGAGCGCATCGTGCCGCTGGGCTGGGCGGCACAGGAGACGGTGCAGCAATATTTGCGGGACGCTCGGCCGCTGCTTGCCGGGGGCAAGGCTTCGCCGGTTCTGTTCATCGCACGCGGAGCGCGCGGCATCACGCGGCAGCGGGTTTGGCAGATAGTGAATGCCGCATCGATGCACTCGCGTCACGCCAGTCCACACATGCTGCGCCACAGTTGCGCCACGCATATGGTGGAAAATGGCGCCGATCTCCGCACCGTGCAGACCATCCTTGGCCACGCCGACATTTCCACCACGCAGGTTTATACGCATGTAGCGCTCGACCGGCTCAACAAGGTGCATCGCGAGCATCATCCGAGAGCGAAGGGCCGTTGTCGCGCTTCCCTAGCGACGTCATGACCAAACCCGGCACAAGCATCGTGGAGAAAGCGATTGCGAAGTTTCTGCGTGCACTGCAGGAGCGCAATGCCTCAGCACATACCACCAAGGCCTATCGCACCGACCTGGCGCAGTTCGCCGAATACGTCGGCCCGCAGAGCTGGCGCGACATTGACCACGTCCTGATCCGCGGCTACCTGGCCAACCTGTACGAGCGTGGCCTCAGCAAGACTTCGGTCGCGCGCGCCTTGGCGGCGCTGCGTTCGCTCTACAAATGGCTGGCGCAGGAGGGTGAGGTGCAGCAGAATCCCGCGGCGCTGGTCTCGACGCCCCGGTTGCCCAAGAAACTGCCGCGCGTTCCCACCATCGAAGAAGTCAACATGGTGCTCGACTCGGCCATGCCCGAGTGCTCGGCTTTTGGCGAGCGCGATCAGGTCATCCTCGAGCTGCTCTACGGATGCGGCATCCGCAACTCGGAGCTGATCGGCATCAACCTCGACGACATCCGCTGGTCGAATGAAGTTGTCCTGGTGCGCGGCAAGGGACGTAAGGAGCGCTACGTTCCCTTCGGCGACTCCGCCAAGGCCGCAGTGCAGGCCTATCTGCCGGCGCGTCAGCGCGTGCTCGGCGAGACCAGACGCACAACCGAGCGCGCGCTGCTCATCAACCTGCGCGGGACCCGGCTCACCACCCGCAGCGTCGGCCGCATCGTGAAACAGATCGCGATTGCGCGCGGACTCTCGCCCGACGTTCATCCGCATACGCTGCGTCACGCCTTCGGAACCCACATGCTCGAGGAAGGCGCCGACCTGCGCGCCATTCAGGAGATGCTCGGCCACGAGCGGCTCTCGACTACCCAGCGCTACACCCAGCTCACGGTGAAGCATGTGATGGAGGTTTACGACAAGACCCATCCGCACGCGAGAAAGGCAGCGAACGATTAGCTGCGAGCTTCGAGCCACGAGATGCGCCAATCTCTGCTCCTTGCTCGCTTCCCGCCGCCGCATCCCCCCTGATACACTTGCTCGTCCACACGCCTAATGAGCCCAGCATCTTCCCCGACAAAATCTCCGACAATCCGCCTGGTGCTGCTGTGGCACATGCATCAGCCGTTTTATAAGGACATGGTCACGGGCGAATATCGCCTTCCGTGGGTGCGCTTGCACGCGTTGAAGGACTACTACGGCATGGTGAAGCTGCTGGACGAATTTCCCGAGATCCATCAGAACTTTAACCTGGTGCCGTCGCTGGTCGCGCAGATTCAGGATTACGTCACCGGCCAGGCGCACGACCCGTTCTTCGATCTTGTTTCCAAGCCGCCGCGCGAGCTCACCGACGCCGACCGCCGCTTCGCGCTGCAGTATCTCTTCCAGGCAAATCCGGTCAACATGATTGGGCGCTATCGCCGTTACCGCGAGTTATGGGAGCGTTATCGTTCCACCAGCACGCGGCCGGAAGGAGCCGAGTCATATTTCGTCACTCGCGATTACGCCGATCTGCAGGTGCTGTCGCAACTCGCGTGGTTCGATGAGTTCTTTCTTGCCGATCCCGACATTGCCGCTCTGGTCGAGAAGGGTGAAGACTTCACCCCGGAAGATCAGCAGCTCGTTGTGTCGAAAGAGCGGCAGTTGATTGCGAAGGTATTGCCCGCCTACGCGGATGCGGCGCAACGCGGGTCCATCGAGCTTTCCGCCACCCCGTTTTACCACCCAATTCTTCCGCTGTTGTGCGACACCAGCGTCGGCGCGGAGTCCTCGCCCGGATTGCCGTTGCCCACGCGCCGATTCAAGCATCCCGACGATGCATCGCTGCAGATCCGGCGTGCGCTCGATTCTCATCAGGCGCTGTTCGGCGTGCGCCCGAAAGGCTTGTGGCCGTCGGAGGGAAGCGTCTCCGAGGAAACGCTGAAGCTGGCCTGCCGCAACGGGATTCAATGGATGGCAACCGATGAAGGCGTGCTGGGCCGCTCGCTCGACTTCAACTTCGTGCGTCACAGTAACGACCAGTTGCGCGTGGACGGCGCCGAACGGCTGTACAACATCTACCGCTACGAAAAAGACGAGACGCGGATGCATCTGGTCTTCCGCGACCATCGCCTCTCCGACCTGATCGGTTTCGTGTATTCCGGCATGCCACCGGCCGATGCTGCCGCCCATCTCATCCGCAACCTCAAGGACTCGGCGCGGCCGTTGCTGGACAGCGGCAAGAACGCGGTCGTCTCCATCATTCTGGATGGCGAGAACGCGTGGGAATACTATCCTCAGTCCGGCCGCGAATTTCTACGCCGCTTCTACGACGCATTGCAACGCGACGGGCAGATCGAGCCGGTCACGATAAGCGGGGCGATCGCGCGCCATCGTCCCTCCGATTTCGGCGAGCTGCACCGGCTGGTTCCGGGATCGTGGATTGACGCCAATTTCAACGTGTGGATCGGCTCGCCGGAGGACAATCGCTCGTGGGACCTGCTGGCGGAAGCGCGCGATTATTACCACCGGCACGCCAACCGCGTCTCCGAGGCGCAGCGCCAGATTGCCTGGGAGGAGCTGCTGATTGCCCAAGGCAGTGACTGGAACTGGTGGTACGGCCCCGAGCATCACTCGGCCAACGATCGCGACTTCGACGAGCTCTACCGCAAGCACCTGGCGAATGTCTATCACGCGCTGGAAGGCATTCCTCCGGAGGAGCTGAACACTCCTATCGCCAGCGGCGTGGTCCGGCCCAGCTACCTTCCGCAGACCGCATACGTGCACGCGCGAGTAGATGGGCTGGTCAGCGGATACTTCGAGTGGATGGGCGCCGCCAGTTACACCTCCGACCAGCGCACCAGCGCCATGCACGGCAAGCAGTTTCTGCTGGACGCGGTCTATGCGGGGGTTGATGCCGATTCCGTCTCCGGCCGCCTCGATTTTCACCATGGCATCCCCGAAGGTCAGTATCGGCTGGTGGTAAATCTGGAGGTCTGGCGTGTCGAGGGCGACCGCAAGGCCGCACCCGAGTTCCACCGCCTTACCGTCGATGCGCAGGGCCGGAACCTGCAGCAATGGTCGCTGACCAACGGGCACGAGCGCCGCATTCTGGCGAACTTTTCCGCCACGGATGGCACTTCGAACGACAACGGAGTTGAAGTCGCATTGCAACAGATCTTCGAGATGCGCGTGCCCTTCGCGCTGATCGGTGCGCAGGAGGGAAGCCGCATTCGGCTGCGCTTTGCCATCTGGCGCGAGCACTTGCCGGTGGATTTGCTTCCGCTGGAAGGTCCCATCGACTTGCATGCGGTGCCGGAGGAAGAGCTGGAAACCAACCTCTACAGCTTCTCGCCATCGGAGTAGGAAACGTACGGGTAGAGCGGCGCTTCATAGCCGTTACAGAACTGCGTTCATCGTTGCATTGGTGGAACAAGCTGCATGAAACGAGTGCCGTTAAGGCACGGAAAAACGTAGCCCAGCACGGAGCCGAAGCCGGGGTCCCCGATTCGCGCTTCGTTTGCGCGAATTGGGGTGGGAAGGCGGAGTGCTGGGAGAGTGGGAAAAAGATTCTGAGTCCCGTAGGGACCGCACGCTTTCGCAATAGCCTCTTCAACGCCGCGTTGCCAGGGAAGGAAAACATTCCGGGTCTACGGCAACCGTAAAACCGCTCTAAGGACCTTGCGCGCAAGCCCGGTAAGCGGACGCTGCTCCAATTGCTCAAGCGTGACCCATCGCGCGTGCGGCGCGATGCTCTGGAACTTCTCCGGCGCAAACGCGAAGATCGTAACGCGGTAATCGGTATCGGTTATCGAGTGACGCAGGCATAACAGCGGAGCATCGCCGTTCAGCCGGGCGGGATCGAGCGAAGGTAACTCCCACATGCCGGCCATCAGCGAAGCGTCAGCGGCACGGCGCACGAGAAGCACGGACGAGTTCTTCCGCACGAGAGCGTAGCTGGCCTGTTTTCTCTTTCGCGGAGCTTGCGGGCGCAGTGGATCGCTGCCACAGAAGCTGCAAAACGTTTTCAGAGGACAGACGCTGCAGTTGGGCTCGCGCGGCGTGCAGATGGTCGCGCCAAGTTCCATCATGGCCTGATTGAAGTCGCCGGGACGCTCGCGGTCGAGAAGCGCTTCCGCCTGCCGCCAGATGACTTCGCGCGTTTGCACCTTAATGAGGGATGTTTCGAAATTGAATGTTGTTTTGCTGAAGGCTGCTTGGAAAGGGCGCAGCTTTAGCTGCGCTGTCCCAGGCTCTTTATTTTTGTCCCGAGCCGGCTTTAGCTGGCGAGGCAACAGCCGTTGCAGAACACGTTCCACGTTGCCGTCCACGACGGCAGCAGCCTCCCGGAACGCGATGCTGGCGATTGCGGCCGCGGTGTAACGGCCGATTCCCGGCAGCAGCGACCATTCTTCGGCGGTTTGCGGAAATCGCCCGCGCATCTCACGCGCGATTACCTTTGCAGCCTGATGCATGCGGCGCGCGCGATGGTAATAACCCAGCCCGCTCCACGCCGCCAGCACCGAGGTCTCACGGGCCGACGCGAGCGCCTCGACTGACGGGAAGCGTTGGAGGAATCGGGCGTAGTGATCCAGCACCGCGGCCACACGTGTCTGCTGCAACATGATCTCGGAGACCCAGATGCGATACGGATCGCGATCCCGCCGCCACGGCAAGTCACGACGGTTCTGGTCATACCAGCGCAGCAATGTGCGACGAAGGGAACGAAGTTGCGCCGAAGTCATGCAGGCGCGATTGTACAGCGGACAGGTGCATCTCATTGCTGGGTGCTGGGTGCCCCAGGTCTCGCGGTTTTCGAGACCTGGGTCTTTCTTCGATGCTCCGTCACTCACTAAGTGTGTGCTGAATCACAGCCCCGGACAGCACCAATTTTCTACTCTGAGCGCATGCCTTGGGGCTTAGCTTAGAGCGTTGGCACGGCGGACATGACTTGCACTTCATTACCTGCAGTTGCTACCAGCTTGAGGCGCTGTTGGGGACAGCAAGCCTTCGAGACCTGTTTCTTGCTGTGCTCGAACAGGTACGACGACGATACCAGTGGGTGGTGATCGGATACGTGGTCATGCCCGAGCACTTTCACCTTCTGGTCAGCGAACCGCGGGAGCGGCCGTTGTCGGCGGCGATGCAGGCGCTCCAGCTCGGGTTCGCGCGACGAGTGCTGGCTGAACAGCGCCGACTAATCACGCGGGTCTCGAAAGGCGCGAGACCTGGGGCACTCGACAGCACGTTCGAGCACAGCCCGCGGCATATCTGGCAGGCGCGGTATTACGACTTCAACATTTGCGCGCCGCAAAAGCGGGTGGAGAAGCTTCGTTATGTGCATCGTAATCCCGTCAAGCGCGGTTTGGTGGGGGCGCCGGAGCTGTGGCCCTGGAGCAGCTTTCGGAGCTACGCGTACCAGGAGGTGGGAGTGGTTCGGGTGAACGATTGGAGCGGGTCGAAGATGAAACTTCGGGATACGACGAGCTTTCCTTCGTGATCGGCACACTCGTCCGGGTCTGGAAAGCGCGAGGTTAGAGGCACACGCACCGGCAAGGAAGAAAGACCCAGGTCTCGAACACCGCGAGACCTGGGGCACCCCGGCCGACAACCTGACGACATCAGATCTGGCTAGTACCCCGCTCTGCACAACCTACGACGCTGGAGGCAATCCGGGCTGTTGGCTCTGCTCGGGCGCTTCTTCCGGCGCGCCGTGCCGGCGCAGCAATTGCGCCAGGTTCTGCGAGAAGGCGGAGCGCGGCACCACCATGTCGCATCCCGCTTCCTGCGCCTTCATCTTCAGGTCGCCCTGCACGTGCGAGACGAAGCCAATGATGTTCGTGGCCTTCTTCAGCTTCGTTTTGAGCTTGGGAATGAGGCTGAGCGGCTTGGCGCCGGCGTTGTTCAGGTCGAAGATGATGAGCGACGGCTTGTCATCGCCGTTCTGCGCCATCTTCTCGTAGAGCTCCTTGTCGCTCTTGACGAACTCGACCTTCACGTTCAGCTTGCGCGCCGTTTCCTGGATTTTGGCGAGGAAAAACAGATCGTCAACGAAGGCGTAGATGCGCGTAGGCGCGGTATCGGACATCATGGGCAGCGGCTCGGGATCCGGCGGAACAAATCTGCCCGGCGCCTGGCCCATGCGGCCACGATTACTTCTCCGCTGGTTGTTGCCGTTGTTGTTGCCTTGCAGCGCACGATAACTGTGATCCATGGGGGCGGTGTAGATGCCTCCGCCGAGCGCATTCTGGCCGCCCGGGCGTTGTCCGGGCTTGCGGCTCTGGGAACGGTTCTTGCCCGGCCCATGGCGATGTTGTCCGGGTTGCTGCGGTGCTGCCCCGTGTACGACGGGTCCACGGCGGCCGCGCCGCCGTCTGCGTCCCTTCCCGCCGGGATGTCCGGAGGGAGGATTCGATCCTTGGTTCATTGTTTCTCTCTAAATTCGTCCCGCAGATAGCGGGATCCCACATTTCTGAACCGCTACCGCCCGCACATTGGCGTACCTGTCGATCGCTGGCGTGGCTGCGGTTGGACTTCGCTGAATCGTTCGTTGCGTCCGTCTGGCGCCCGGCAAATACGGCGCGAGGAACGCCTGCACGGGAAGTGCGGCGATTGGAGGACGCTCTTATCTAACCAGTTTTGACGCTGAAAGGCAAGCGTAAAAGCTTGTCCCCTGGTTCGATGCACCCCAGAGATAACGGTTGTTATTAGATTTTCATATGTGCCGGCAGGCGCAACATGGCGCGATGGTGTCGGACAGAGGCAGGTCAGGACTCCGGCAGTGCCGTATGCAGAACAGCCTGCAGCGCATCGATAGCCAATTGCGCAGCATGCCCTGAAGCGGCAGGAAGTCCGCCGACGGTGGCAACGACATCTTCTCTGCTGATCCGGCGCACCTCGTCCACCGGTTTACCCTTTGCCAGCACTGTGACGGCCGACGCGCAAGCCACTGCCGCGACGCAGCCCTGGGCGCGAAAGCGCACGTCGTCAACGTTGTTGCCGACGATCTTCACTGTCAGCTCCAGCAGGTCGCCGCAAGCCGGATTTTCGATGCGCGCACGCGCCGTGGCATCCGGCAATTCGCCGGAATTTCGAGGATGCTGGAAGTGATCGAGCAGCGCGGCAGAGTACATGGTGACTTCTTATTTCACCACAGAGACACCGAGGCGATCTGCACCATAGAGCCACGCTTCGCCGTTTTTCCAGGCTCTGTGCCTCGGTGTCTCTGTGGTGAATACGCTCTGCCTCTGTGGTGAACATGATCGCTTCGTATAATTGCAGCTTGAGCACGAGCCAGCACACTCCACGACGTATCGTATCTCTCCAGCCCAGCGTGACGGTCACGTTGCGCGATCTCGGGCTGCTGGACCGCGTCGTCGCCTGTACGAAGTACTGTGCCGACGTCTGCCCCGAGGTTGGTGACGGCTCGCGCCTGATCGTCGACGACTCCTGGACGGCGCAGGGCGCGCAGATTGTTGCAGCCAAAGCCGATCTGGTGATCGCATCCGTGCCGTACCAGTTGGATGCCGTCGCTGAAATTCTCAAAGCAGGAGTGCGCTTCCTCGGCCTCGCGCCGCAAACCCTTACCGAGATCTATACCGACATTGCCGCGATTGCGGGGATTATGGGAGCGGCCGAACGCGGTGAAGCGGTCATCGCCCAAATGCAAAACCGCATCGAAGAAGTGCGACAGCGTAGCGCGGGCCCGCCGACGGCGAAAATATTTTGTGAAGCATGGGGCAAGCCGATTATCGCCTCGCAAACGTGGGTGCAGGAACTGGTAGCGGCGGCCGGCGGCGAATTCGTTGGCGCGCCCGGCAAGCCCGTCAGCAGCGAGGAAATCGCGGCGGCGCAGCCCGACGTGGTTCTTGCGGCATGGTGTGGCGCGGGCGATCGAGTGCCGCTGGAGAAAATTGTGCAGCAGCGGCAGTGGGAGAAACTGCCCGCCGTCGAGAGCGGGCGGGTCTTCTGCATTCGCGACGAATTGCTGAACACGCCGGCCACAACCCTGCTCGATGGCCTGAAGGCCATCGCCTGGGCGCTGCATCCCGATCGGTTCGAGCGGCCAGCGGGAATTCGGCAGATAGAAGCAGCAATCAGCAATTAGCAATTAGCATTTCGCCCTGGTGGAGATTTCGTTTGCCGTCATCATTAATATAGAGGGCGGGATTTTTTCTAATCCTGCGGAATACCCGCTTACATTTAGTGACGACAGCTAAGAGCTAGTTGCTAATTGCTAGTTGCTAATTGCTAATTCACCATGACCACCACGCACCAACAACTCGCGGACGAGCTCACCACGCTGGCGGAAGCGGCCGGGACTGTGGACGATCTCATGAGTATTATTGTCGGCCGCTTGCAAGAACGGCTGCGCTATTTCGATTGGGTGGGCTTTTACATGATCGAGCCGGGGGGCGTGGCCGAAGACCCGGTCCTGGTGCTCGGCCCTTATGTCGGCGCGGTCACGCAGCACAAGCGCATCCCGCTCAACCGCGGAATCTGCGGAGCGGCGGCCTCGAGCGGGCAAACCGTGGTGGTCGATGACGTGAATGCCGATCCCCGGTACCTGGCCTGCTCGCTGGAGACGAAGTCGGAGATTGTCGCTCCCATATTCGTGAAGGACAAGGTGGTCGGCGAGCTGGATATCGACAGTCACACGCCGGCCGCATTCAACGACGACGATCGCGAACTGGTGGAACATTGCGCGACCCTCGTCGGCAAGTATCTGGAGAAGACAACTTGAAGTGCCACTGCGGTTCTGCCGCTGCTGGGCGGGTGCGATGATCAAGCAAGTGGTCGCTGCGCTCATGATGCGGGGCGACGAGATTCTCTGCTGCCAGCGCACGGAGTATCAGGCGCTGCCGCTCAAATGGGAATTTCCCGGAGGAAAGATCGAGCCCGGCGAAGATGCTCCACAGGCTTTACGCCGCGAATTGGAAGAGGAACTGGGGATTACCCCCGAGATCGGCGAGAAAGTCGCGCAACTGCAGCATCATTATGTAAGCGGCAATGCAGTTGAGCTGCATTTCTTCCTGGTGGAACGATACCAGGGAGAAATCCAGAACCGCATTTTCCGGGAGATTCGCTGGGTAAATCGGCGAGAGCTGCCCGCCATGGATTTTCTGGATGCCGATCGCACGCTGGTGCGGCGCATCGCTGCCGGCGAGTTGCTTTAAAGTCACAATACTCTTCCTGATTCTTGTCTTTTTCTGCGCCGCAGTGCGCGCCCGCCTCGAGATTTCCGCTCCCACCCATCGATTCTGGCGTTACCATATCCGGGGCCGGTCACCGGCCCCGGTGATAGCTGTTACTGACAGATAGCCGGCCGGGGACTCAAATAATGTAGGCCTAAATTACAGATTCGCCCGTCTCTTGGCGAAGCGGCTTTTCTTTGTCTGTCGGCCCTAAAGAAAGTCATACGGTTCGAGGAGGACCATCTATGAGTGCTGTTACCACCACTCCGGGAATTAAGACCCCGGCAAATTACATCAACGAAGTAATGGCGCTGGTAAAGGCCAAAAACCCAGCCGAGCCTGAATTTCATCAGGCGGTGCAGGAAGTATTCGATTCTCTACGCCTTGTGCTTGAGCGGCATCCGGAATACATCTCCGCTAAAATTCTTGAGCGCATTACCGAACCCGAGCGCCTCATCATGTTTCGCGTGCCATGGTTTGACGACCAGGGCAATGTGCAGGTCAATCGCGGCTTCCGCATCGAGATGAACAGCGCCATCGGCCCCTACAAGGGCGGTCTGCGCTTCCATTCTTCGGTCAATCTCGGCATCCTGAAATTCCTCGCCTTCGAGCAGGTGTTCAAGAACTCGCTGACCACGCTGCCCATGGGCGGCGGCAAGGGCGGTTCCGATTTCGATCCCAAGGGCAAGAGCGACAACGAAGTCATGCGCTTCTGCCAGAGCTTCATGACCGAGCTGTGCCGGCACATCGGCCCGGACACCGACGTTCCCGCCGGCGACATCGGCGTAGGTGGACGCGAGATCGGCTACATGTTCGGCCAGTACAAGCGCATCCGGAACGAATTCACCGGCGTGCTCACCGGCAAAGGCTTGCACTGGGGCGGTTCGCTGATTCGTCCCGAAGCCACCGGCTACGGCTGCGTGTACTTCGCGGAGGAGATGCTGAAGACGCGCGGCGAAACCTTCCATGGCAAGACCTGCCTGGTTTCCGGCAGCGGCAACGTCTCGCAGTACACGGTGGAGAAGCTGCTGCAGCTGGGTGCGAAGCCGGTCACGGTCTCCGACTCCGACGGCGCCATCTACGATCCCGATGGCATCAACGAAGAGAAGCTGGCCTGGATCATGGAGCTGAAGAACGTGAAGCGCGGCCGCATTCGCGACTACGCCGATCAGTACAAGAAGGCCATCTTCATGCCGACCGATCTGAAGCTGGGCTACAACCCGCTTTGGAACATCAAGGCTGATTGCGCCTTCCCGAGCGCGACGCAGAACGAAATCAACGCCAAGGACGCGACCAACCTGATCAACAATGGGATCAAGGTCGTTGCCGAAGGCGCCAACATGCCGAGCACGCTCGAAGCCACCAAGCTGTTCCTGGAGGCGAAAGTCCTCTATGGTCCGGCCAAGGCGGCGAACGCGGGCGGCGTGGCCACCTCAGGCCTCGAGATGTCGCAGAACAGCGCCCGGCTGAGCTGGACTCGCGAGGAAGTCGACCACAAGCTGCACAACATCATGAAGGCCATTCACAAGACCTGCTTCGAGACCGCCGAAACCTACGGCACTCCCGGCAATCTGGTGAACGGCGCCAACATCGGCGGCTTCCTGAAGGTCGCCAATGCCATGCTGGACCAGGGACTGGTGTAAGCTCCGGTTGCAAGCGTTGGGTATCATGCGGGGTGGAGCGATCCACCCCGCGGTTATTTAGGAACCTGATACCCAGCCGCAATCTCACTAGCACTTGTTTTCATGCATCAAGGCTATAATCAGAAACAGGTAAACGTGCGCGACATCGACATCCGCCGGGCGCTGCGCGAGGAGATTGAGCGCAGGCATCGAAGTGAGTCGGGCACCAGGGTTGTTGAAGAGCTCGGCTTATGCCAAGGCATAGCGCGAGTCGACCTTGCCGTAATCAACGGAAGTCTTCACGGCTACGAGATCAAGAGTGGTCGGGATACACTCGCCCGACTTCCAGGCCAATGTGACATCTATAATCGCGCGCTGGACTTCATCACCATCGTGACCGAGGCTGCCCACATCAGCAAAATCAGGGCCATTGTCCCGTCTTGGTGGGGTATTTGGTGCGTCCGCGAGCGCGGCGCCAAAGCGGACATTGAGATTTCACGGCAGCCGAGACCGAATCCTCATATCCTGCCGTCTGCCCTCGCGGAGCTCTTGTGGCGTGAAGAGGCTCTAAAAGCGCTGGCTGATCGCGGCCTAGCAGACGGCCTCCGAAGCAAGCCCCGACGGGATCTCTGGCTCCGCCTGGCAACTGACCTCACTGTCGAGGAACTCAGTGCCATTGTTCGGGATTGTCTCAAGCGTCGGGGCGCGAGCTGGAAAGCTCTCGCATGACGAATGTGAGGTGATGGTTCGTTCCAACTTTTCGCCAGGTGGTCGCATTCCCTGGCCCCGTCCGACGCGCGGCACATTCGGAAATATAATTGTCACCCCAACTGAACTGACTTCCGCTGTATTCAGGCCGCCCGACAAGCTCCTTACATAGCTCAAAATATTGATCAAATCCATACTGCCGGACATTTCGGCCTTTAAGCACTAACCAGTTATGGGGAATGGTGTATCGAATATTGGCGCTCATTCGCATCGTGCGGGGATCGAGTTCCGTCGGCACCGGGTGGGCAATCGCATAATCTCCAAAAATCATTTCTCGACGAGGTAGATATTTTGGTCGCCTCTGTAGTAGTTGCCAGAGCTCCCACTCATGCCTGGGGATGGTGGTCGGGGTCGCAGCGTCGACATCGCTGAGATCCCTCGGAAAGGATGCCGCTGTCAAAATTACTCTGCGCCAAAAATCCTTCTTCGGAAGCATTGTGAATACCGAACGAGCCACCAGAGCTGCTCGGTTTGCGTCCGAACCGATGTCCTCAAGATCTATAACCAGATCGATCGCATTTGTTCCAACGCCAGCAAACGCGCTTAGCAGCTGATCAATCTCGGTATCAAGATCTATGTCGTCTTCGAAGTCCTCAACGAGTAATCGAAAACACGCTGCTATCTGGTTCGCAGCGGTATAACCTCTAGCAGCTGCCACATACTCCGGGGAACTCGCACGCGAAATGACAGGGACGGCTTGCACCCGCAGTCTGGCGCAGTCTCTCAGCACTGCTTCAAGGGCGACACGGCCATCCTGAAGAAACTCCTCTTCCGCGAACCAAGGTAGGTCGAGGTAGAGCGGCATGCCGGGCCAGCAACGCGCGAGCCTATCGGCGATACCGGCAATATGATCTTCAAGGGTTTTAGCGGGACCTTCATTTACGTAATCGTATGGCACGCTCGGTATTTCGATTAGGGGCATCATCCGTGCTCGAACGCTGGCTGCTAACACCTCTAGCGCAGCAAACTCACCCTCTTTTGCCTTAAGCACCGGTACGTAGAGCGGTTCCATGGGCATAAGTCATTCAAGCTCCAATTTGAGATTCGTCGACCGCGATGCTCCGCTGAGGTCGGGGAAAAGAGACAGGTGATTTATGTTCATCCGGTTGAGTGCGCGAAGGCAGCGAATCCGGTCCGAATCAGGAATTTCAATCCGCAAAAGTATGACGTCCGCCACGTTTTCAAAAACTTGCGCTACCCACTTCTCGATTGGAGTGCCGATGGGAGCACGAGTAAACAGCCCGTCTTGGCTTACAAGCCGCTGGTTCTCATCAAGCATGGGGTCGATAAACTCCAGTACGGGCGGGCGTCCCTGTTCTAAACTGGGGCCATTGAGCAATTCCTCATTTTTCTGCAAGACCGCGTTTTGGTCTAAGCCATAGACGATTCGATAGTCTGTGCTATCCGTGGCGAGCTGTTGAAATGCGAAATAGGCCGCCGCGAATGGCGAGCGCGTCCAATCTAAGAGAGGAGATGCGAGCCCGAAGTGCTGACCCAATGCCCACCACTCGTTCTCAGTGAGCTTGGCCGGATTGAGACCGCGACGGCCCCGAGCAGCATACTTAAACGACTCGAGATGCTGCGAGGATTTCCGCTCTAACTCAGAAACGCTGCCTAGAACATGAAGTTGATCGAAAAGTCGGTCAAGTGAAGAACTTAGGCTCCAATCGGACCGTCGCTGGCCGCGCCAGAGATACCTGCGCGCGGGGCGCGCCGAGGTCCCAAATACCTCCGAGTCGATGAAGTCGGAAAAATTGGCCCACGAAGTGAGACGATAAGCAACGATTCCATCACCTGATTCTGATTCGATACGTTGCCATCGATGTTCTGTGGTGGGCCCACTATCACTTAGCATGGGTAGCTATCGAATTGTAACAACATCGCGGGTGCCCCACACATTCGCTTCGCGAACGTGTGGGAACAGGGTCGCGTCGATAGTTCACAGTGGCAGCCACACCAGCCGGTTTTCCCCCTCCGACGGCGCGTGGCCCGGCCAAGGCTCCCGAGGGCGCCATCCGAGCCGCTCTTGCTCGGGTGGGGGTTTTCGTTTGAGGAATTTGTTACGATGGGAAACATAAAGACTCTTCCTAGGGAGGAACCTATGCGGTCATTTGTTCTTCGCGTTGTGCTTGAGCCGGACGAAGATGTGTGGCGGGCGTACATCCCCGAGCTTGAGGCTAAGGGTGCTGCGACCTGGGGGCACACCAGGGAGGAGGCGCTCCGCAACATGCAGGAGGTCGCACAGATGGTGATGGAGGAGTTGGAGCAAGATGGCGAGCCGCTGCCGCCGAGCGTAACGGTTTCCGACCAGCCGCTCGTGGCGGTCAGCTTATAACCGTGGACTCTTCCCGCCTCCACTCCGTTACCGCCCGCCAATTGGCTTCCGCGCTACCAGCGCGACGGTTTTTCCCTTGCCCGCCAGAAGGGAAGTCACCGCCATTACTGCCATTCCGACGGACGGCGCGTCACAGTTTCCTTCCACCACGCTTCGGACACCTTCCGCACTGGCACGCTCCGGAGCATGATCGAAATTCAGGCTCGTTGGAGCGAGGAAGACCTGCGACGGCTCGGGCTGCTTGCCTGATTCTCATTCCCCGGACGGGCAGCTACCAGTGCAGCGGTGGCGGCGGGATAAAGTAAGCCTCAATTTTTCCAGCTTCTCCACCGAGTAGAATCATCGTTCAGGCGGAAAACGTTGACCACCCACTACTTCCTCTGAGCGTCTCTTCGAGGGCTTCGAGAACCTGATGCCGTTCCGGGTGAACGACATCCTGCTGGTCTCCAGCCTCTACGATTCGTTCATCCTGCGCGAAGACGGGCGTCTCAATGAGCTGCTGATTAACGAATCGCTGGAGCTGAATCTCCACCAGGTTCCCGGGCAACGCTCTCTGAGGGTGCCCCATCCGAGCCGCCTTTGCTCGGGTGGGGATTTCAATACAGGTCTATCCAAAACAAAGAAACAAAGTGTTCTTGTATTCTGGAATGCCGGAGACGGTCGCCATCGGGCGCGCTCTCTATTGACGTCTTTGCGGAAGGAGTCGCGTGGGCCTTACCTATATTGAAGGGTTGCCCACCGGCCCTACCGGACAGCAGGCGACCGTCAGGTTCCTTGTGGACAGCGGGGCAACCTACACCGTCGTCCCCGCCGACGAGTCGCGCCGGCTCGAACTGCAGCCAAAACGCACTGTCGCGTTCAGTCGGGCTGACGAAACCACGATCGAACGCGGCGTATCGGAATGCCATCTCGCACTTCCCTAGGGCGAAGGGCACACTCCAGTCATTCTCGGCGAACCGCAGATCCCCTCGGCTGCGCTCAGGGCAGGCTCTTCGACTCCGGGGCTGCCCGACCACCCCGCCAAGCGCAAAGCCGGCGCTCGTCGGGAACGCGCCTCCGGTAGGATGACAACCTTAAAGATTGGACACGGTTGACGGCGCCGAGGCCTTTCGATATTTGTGTTCAAACACGCATATTTAGTGTTTAAACACATATCTTGCTGCGAGATGATTACTTTTGCTTAAGGCCTTAGTTACCGCACCAATGTGGCGTCCTCTAAGCTATTGAGCGCGTGTGGGTTGCGCGGTCAAAAATTGTTCCACGTGGAACAATTTGAAGTGGGCGGACTGAATTGGGGGAACCACAGGTTTGACTGCGGTAGTACCGGCCGCCGCCTTGGGTTCAGGATGACATTCGTATCGAGGAGACTACCGAATCTCAATCACACTGCCGCCGGCTGACTCCTGCACTTGCCGGGTGCGCTCGATGACGCGGCGGGTGAAGGCGAAGATCGACTTGGCATGCGGCGACTGGTCGCCTTCGAGCACGATGGGATGGCCGCTGTCGCCGCCCTTGCGGATCTCGGGGTCGAGCTCGATGGAGCCGAGAAACGGCACGCTGAACTGCTCGGCGGTGCGCTGGCCTCCGCCCTTGGAGAAGATGTCGATTTCGTGGCCGCAATGCGGGCAGACGAAGTAGCTCATGTTCTCGACGATGCCGAGGATGTCGACCTTCACCTGCTTGAACATCTCGATGGCCTTGCGCGCGTCTTGCAGCGAGACATCGCTCGGGGTGGTGACGACGACCGCGCCGGTGAGCGGCACGGTCTGCACCAGCGAGATGACGACGTCGCCGGTGCCGGGCGGCAGATCGACGACGAGGTAGTCGAGCACGCCCCATTCAACCTGGCCGAGGAACTGCTTGATGATGGAGTGCAGCATGGGCCCGCGCCACACCAGCGGCTTGTCGCCGGGCGAGAGGAAGCCGACGGAGATGACCTTCATGCCATAGCGTTCCGGCGGCAGGATGCGGTTCTCGCCGATGACGCTGGGCGGCTCGCTAGAGCCCAGCATGAGGGGAACGTTGGGGCCGTAGACATCGGCGTCGAGCAGGCCGACCTTATTGCCCAGGCGCGTCAGCGCGATGGCAAGGTTGACGGCGAGCGTGGTCTTGCCGACGCCGCCCTTGCCGGAGCCGACGGCGAGGATGCTGTTGACACCGGGCAGCGGTTGCGGTTCGGCCGGCTGCTGGCCGGGCATGTGCGAATGAGAGCTCACGAGTAGTCCTGATGCGCTTAAGGATCGAGGGCGCAAACGACGATTATACGCTGCGAGAAATAAAGCCATTTCTCTAGCAGTTGTCCGGGCTTTTTTGGCCGGAGAGTGTAGGCGTCGGCCAGCGGCAACGTGATCGAGATTCGCCAGGGCCTCGCGTGTTCAAACACTCAATATGCGTGTTTAAACACGAATGTGAGGGGATACCGCCCGCACTCAAGCGGAAGAAATCACGGCGCGCCTGGTAGAAGCTGATGCAAAGGTCCGGGAGCTGTCCCAGACAATTGGCGCAGCAGCTGAAAGCTCTAATGCTTTAGCTACCGAAATCACGGCAACCCGCGATTCCACAAAATCGAAACTGGCGGAGATTGAGCAAATTGCGGAGTCATCGTCGGAGCACCTGCACAAATGCGAGGAGGCGGCGTCTCAAATATCCAACTTGGCCGCTGAATCCGAGCAGGCGAAAGCTCAAATTCAACAGACCGGAATTAATCTCTCAGCGCTGCTGACTCAGGGATCGACGGAATTCAATGAAATCAAAGCTGCCGCCGATACGCTTGCGGCGGACCTAAGGAAAGAATCTGAGGAAACAACCACCGCTACGAGAGCTGAGGTCGAGGCGACTGCAAAGGAATTGAATGCTTCAATCGAGACACTCCGCGAAGCAACAGACTCAGAGCTTAAAAGGGCCATTCAGAACCTAGATAGCTCGGTCGAGCAGGTAGAGACGAATCTTTCCGACCTCGTCACGAACACTGATACCCGCCTGAAGGCGGCTGAAAACAGTCACTCGACCTTGTTGCGGCAGGCCCTAGATACATTTAGCACAGAAGGCGATCTCAAACTGGAGCAGGTTACCGAAGAATTCCGCGGTCGTGCCACTACTGTAGAGACCGAGGCGCGGAAAAGCGTTGCTGACAACGACGCAGAGTTACATAGGCTTACGGCGGAGTTAGAAGCGCTCGAATCACGGATTAGGGATTCTATCGAGAGGGCAACTGGGCATGGGTTGTTCCACTCCTTTCAAACGCGCCAGGAGGCTCTAGCGAAAGAAAAGCAGTTCTGGGCAAGAGCACTCGCGGGTGCGGTTGTAGTCTCACTACTCGCATCTGGCGCCTTCATTTTCTCTCTGCGCTATGTACACGTTTATGACGCGGCCTTTTACCTGAAGCTTTCAATTTCTCTTCCGATCATTTATGCAATTGCGTTTTGCAGTGTTCAGTACTCCCGAGAACGTCGCCTTGAAGAGGAATACGCATTCAAGAGTAATATCTCCATTTCTCTCGACCCGTATCAGCGTCTTGTAAAGCAACTGGTTGACGCGAATAAACCTGAGGAATTGGCCAAGTACACGGCTTTCGTCATCGACTCGGTGAATCGGGTTTTCACTTCACCCACCGAGCACATTTTTGACGAGCATCACAAAACAAAGGGCACCTCGCCGGAGAAGCTTCTGAAGGGATTGCGGGAATTTCTGGAGCCGCTCCTCGCTGCCCTAAAGAAATAAACGGGCTGGGCTCCTCCTTCCTGCTCTCCGCCTTCTGCGCACCGGCCATACACGCAGGAGGACGTATTGTGGTTTGCCGCCGGCTGAAGCCGGCTCGGGATTTTCTATTTCTGACTAACCAGGACTAGCGTCCTGGGCTAAGCTGTTTCGTCCCGCATAGCGGGACTGGCGTGTCGACCGGCACGCCGCATCTGCTGCAAGCGAGGTCACACAGCGATGGCGAACCCTGAACATCTCGAAATCCTCATGGAAGGGGTCGAGCAATGGAATGAGTGGAGGAAGGAGCATCCTGACGTCCGCCCGGACCTCCGCGAGGCGTACCTCGACGGGGCGGACCTCCGCGGGGCGGACCTCAGCACGGCGAATCTTTTCGTGGCGCACCTCGCCGGGGCGGACCTCCGCGAGGCGGACCTCCGTGATGCGGACCTCACCGGGGCGGACCTCAGCCGGGCGACCCTTTTGGCGGACCTCCGCGGGGCGAGGCTCACTGCGGCGAACCTCAGAGGGACGGATGTCACGGGAGCTCTTTTCGGGTACACGAGTTTCGAAAATTCGGACCTTAGCGTCGCCCAAGGTCTCGAAGCTGTGGAACACGAGGTCCCCTCCACCGTCGGCATCGACACCATCTACCGATCCAAGGGCAACATTCCTGAGGTCTTCCTGCGCGGCTGCGGCGTTCCCGACGACATGATCGGATACATCAAATCCATCGCGGGAGCGATCGAGTTCCACTCCTGCTTCATCAGCTATTCGACCAAAGACCAGGAGTTTGCCGAGCGGCTCTACAACGATCTGCAGAACAAAGGCGTGCGCTGCTGGTTTGCGCCGCACGACATTCAGGGCGGGCGCAAGATTCACGAGCAGATCGACGATGCCATCCGCCTGCATGACAAGCTGCTGCTCATCCTCTCCGAGCACAGCATGAACAGCGCGTGGGTGAAGACCGAGATTGCCAATGCGCTCGAAAAGACCCACCCAAGCAAAGGCGGCTTGGGTGGGGCACCCGACCGGGAAAAGAAACAGATGCTGTTTCCCATCACGCTGGCGCCGTTTGCCGACGTGCAGCAGTGGAAGCTGTTCGATGCCGACCGGGGCATCGACTCGGCGCGCGAGATACGCGAATACTACATCCCCGACTTCAGCAACTGGAAGGACCACGACTCGTATCAGGTGGCGTTTCAGCGGCTGGTAAAGGACTTGAAGGCAGAAAGCAAGAGTGCCGCCGGCTGAAGCCGGCTTGGTGGGAACGGGCCACTGTGGCGCGGCGCTGAAGCGCCGCTCTACCTATGCCGCCGGCTGAAGCCGGCTGCGTCCAAAAAGGTGCGTGAGATGCCGGTCTGAAGGTCAGCTCCCCAAACATTTACAAATCGTTACACCCGTCATGGAGCGAATTGACGCGCGATTTCGTATGTTCCAATAGGAGCGCTTGCGCCGTCGTACGCGTCGCAGCATCGAATCAAGCACAGATGACCTCATCCCCAACTTCCCCAGCAGTGCGAACCGAAAACGTCTGCCGCTACTATCCGATGGGCGATAGCATTATTCGCGCGGTCGATGGCATTTCGCTCAGCATCGAACGCGGCGAGTTCGTCGCGCTCCTCGGCCAATCCGGCTCGGGCAAGTCGACGCTGCTGAATCTGCTCGCCGGGCTCGATCGTCCAACGTCGGGCTCCGTAATCGTGCAGGGCCGCGATCTCGCAAAAATGTCGTCGGAGGAACTGGCGCGCTATCGCCGCAACGATGTCGGCATGGTCTTTCAGGCATTTCATCTGATCCCGACGATGACCATTACCGAGAATGTCGAGCTGCCGATGCGCTTCGCCGAGGTAGATCGCGCGGAGCGCACGCAGCGGGTTCGCGAGTCGCTGGAGCGGGTCGGGCTGGGACATCGTCTGCAGCATCGGCCTTCGGAGCTCAGCGGCGGCGAGCAGCAGCGGGTTTCGCTGGCGCGAGCGCTGGCGAACCGTCCGTCGCTATTGCTGGCGGACGAGCCTACCGGCAATCTCGACAGCCGCACCGGCGAGGACATCCTTAACCTGATTCGCGATGTAAGCCTGTCGCTCGGCATGACGGTGGTGATAGTGACGCACGAGCGCGCCCTGGCCGAGCGCTTCGCCCAGCGGCTCATCTTTCTCGGCGACGGCAAGCTGCTTTCGACCGCCAATGTGGGGCCCCCGACAAGTCCCGGGTCTGGACTTGACGGGGCAGAGGATTCAGGGCCCCCGGCGCGTCACGCCGGAGGACGCGCTGGGGCAGGAGAGGAGGCACTGGCATGAAGGCCTATGACCTCCTCGATCTGGCCGTGCGCAATCTGCGCGAATCCAAGCTCCGCAATGGGCTAACGACGGTCGGCATCTCGGTCGGCGTCGCATCCCTGGTGGCGATGTTGTCCCTCGGTGTGGGACTGCAGCAACTGGCGACAAAGCGGCTGGCTGGTTCGGGAATGTTCGACACCGTGTTCGTCACCTCGAAGCAGGATTTTCGCGGCTTCGAACGCGAGGAAGATCAGAAGGACCAGCATCCCGAGAACGCGCCGGTGCTCGACGAGCCCGCGCGACTGAAGATGACGAAGCTGCCTTACGTCACCGAGGTTGAGCCGGAAGTCCGCGTCATGGGCGAGATCGTTTACAACGGCCAGACGCACTTCGGATTCGTCACTGGGTTACCGATGTCGGCGCGCGAGAACGAGGCTTTCGATGCTTTTCAAGGCAAGTTCTTTTCGCGCTCGGACGCCGACGAGGTCATCCTGCTGAACGATTTCGCCAAAGAACTGGATGCGGCGAATCCCAAGGCCCTGATCGGACAGACGGTCACGCTCCGCTATGGCGAGCATCAGTCATTGCCTCCTGATTCTGACAATGTAGGACATCCTACAATGTCGGAGTCACATGACGACAGTGCCGACAAGTCCGCGCCCGACTCCTATGGTTTTTCTGTTGTTCGCAAGATGCAGTCGTTGAAAGTCGTCGGCATCGTCGAGGAAGAGCCCTATGGCGGCATGCGTACGGTTTCACGCGGTCGTATCTTTCTGCCGGTCGATCTCACCGAAAAGCTCAACATGGCGCAGTTCACCGATATGCGCAGCTCGTTGCGCGGTGGCGGCAAGAACTACATGACGCTGACGGTGCGCGTCAAAGATCCAGCCAAAGTCGCGCAGGTGCAGGATGCAATCAAGCAGATGGGCTTCCGCACCTTCTCGATTCTCGACGCGACGAAAAGTCTGCGCCGCTTCTTCACCGTCCTCGATCTCTTCCTCGGCATTTTCGGATCGCTGGCGCTGGCCGTGGCCACGCTGGCCATCATCAACACGCTGGTGATGGCGGTGCTGGAGCGCCGGCGCGAGATCGGAGTGATGAAGGCCATCGGCGCCAGCGATGGTGACGTCAAGCGGCTGTTCTTCGCCGAAGCGGGAGCGATGGGATTCTTCGGCGGACTGCTCGGCATCGCGCTGGGCTTCGCTATCGGCAAGGCGATCAACATCGGGACGGGGATCTACCTGCGCAACCATCAGCTGCCGGCCGAGGCAGTATGGATCCTGCCGCCCTGGCTGGTCGGCGCGGCCATTGCGTTTTCAATCGCGGTTAGCTTGCTGGCTGGGCTGTATCCGGCCAGCCGCGCGGCCCGGCTTGACCCGGTGCAGACGCTCAAATACGAATGAATCATCTTACTCGCTGGACCAGGGTCCTTTTATTCTTCCTCGCGCTCTGTGTTGCTCCTCTGCTTCACGCTCAAGGCCGCGCCGAGTGTTCCGTCATCCAGTCGCAAATCCTCTCGCGCGCAATGCCGTATTGTGCGTTTCTTCCGCCCAGCTTCGATCAGGACAAGAAACGTCGCTATCCCGTGCTCTACTTCTTTCACGGTCTCGGCGACGACGAGCAGTCGCTGCTCAACTCCGGCGGATGGGACATCATTTCTGACCTGCGCAGCAAGGGCAAGATCGGCGACTTCGTCATCCTCGCGCCTCGCGGCGGTCACACCTTCTACATCAACTCCAAAGACGGCAAGATTCGCTACGAAGACTTCCTGATGAAGGAGTTCATGCCGCAGATGGAACAGAAGTATCGCGCCGACGGCACGCGCGCCCATCGCGGCATTACCGGCGTTTCCATGGGAGGTTATGGGGCCTTGCGGCTCGCCTTCAAGTATCCCGGCGAATTCGCGGCGGTCAGCGCGCAAATGCCCGCGCTCATCATCGATGTGCCGAAGGACCTTGGAGCAAGCTCCCCGGGCTCTCCCGGCGCCCTGATGGGCGACGTCTACGGCAATCCCATCGATCGCGCGTACTTCGATCGCAATAACGTTCTCTACTTCGCTCGAACCGATAACGTCGCGAGCCTCAAGCGCATGAAGATCTACTTCGACGTGGGCAGCAATGATGACTACGGCTTCGAGCAGGGGGCACAGGAACTAGACAAGCTTCTGACCGCGCGCGGCATCCCGCACGAATTCCATATCTATCCCGGCGGACACACCGTGCAGTTTGTAGTCAGCCATTTCGCCGAAGTCATACGATTTCAATGGAACGTAATCGGCGCCGTAAAGTAATCTATATATGGATCTTCCCGCTGGCGTCCGACGCCCTTGATGAAAACAGTAGCAGGATTAAACAGCAACAAATGGCCGTGCAATCCAGGGTTGAATCGCCTGCAGCACTGGCGCAGGCAGAAGAAATCCTGCTAAATTGAACTTCGAAGTGCGCACCCTGACGTCAGGGCCACGGTCGTTCCTTCTGCGCCATTTTCGCTGACGTCTACACGGTACGGCCGTTGTCTTGGGCCGTCCCAAGAACCCATTCGTAAACGGTTTCTATCGTGTTCGATCGACGCTCCAAGCTTCTCAGCACGGTCACGTTGCTGCACGACCTGGTGGTGACCTGTGTCGCCTTCGTGGCCGCATACTTCCTGCGCACTTTCCTGGCGCACTATGCCTTTTTCCACTCGCGCCTGCCGGGAATCTATCCCTTTTCGCATTACTTTACGCTGCTGATCGGCTTTCTCTGGGTATGGGCCGTCGTCGGATACTTCTCCAGCTTTTATCGCGATCTGGAGCTGGGCAATCCGATACGTCTCATCCTGAATATCGTCAGCCAGCTCGCCATCGTGCTGGTGGTGATCTACGCCGGACTGTATCTGTTCCGCCGCGGTGACATCAGCCGGACCTACGTTCTGCTGGTCGGCGTGGTGGATTTCGTCCTGCTGCTTATCGGACGCAGCGTGTGGTATTGGGGCGTGGCGCTCATGCGCGAACGCCTCGGCCGCTATCACTATTTCCTCATTATCGGCAGCGGCCCGCGCGCGCGCGAGATGGCATCTCTTATCGAAGAGAGCCACGGTATGGGGCTAAGGCTGGTCGGCTTCATCGATCCGGACCTGAATCCGGGATCGCAGGCGCGCCTCGTCGGCTATGAAGTATTTCCCCTCGACTCGCTCAACGGCATCCTGCAGAACCATGTGCTTGACGAGGTGGTTTTCGCGCTGAACCTGCAGGAGCTGGCCCGGCTGGAGCCGGCGATGCAGCACTGCGCCGACCTTGGCATTCGCACCCGCGTGCAGCTCGAATTTCTGCCGGCGGCTTATTCCCGCATCTACCTCGAGAACTTCCGCGACGTGCCGCTGCTCAGTCTGTCGAGTGCTCCTGACAGCGAGCTGCGCCTGTTCTTCAAACGCACCATCGATGTGGTCTTTTCTCTTGCCTCGCTGCTGATTCTCTCGCCCGTGTTGCTTACCATCGCGGCGGCCATCCGCATAACCTCGCCCGGGCCAGTGCTGTTCCGGCAGACACGCTGCGGCCTGGGCGGACGCCGCTTCACGCTCTACAAGTTTCGTTCCATGCATAACAACGCCGAGCAGATGCGCGCCGAACTGCACCAGCTCAACGAGCTCGACGGGCCGGTCTTCAAGATCAGCGACGACCCGCGCATCACGCCGGTTGGGCGCTGGCTGCGCCGCTTCTCGCTCGACGAGCTGCCACAGCTCTGGAATGTCTTGCGCGGTGAGATGTCATTCGTCGGGCCACGTCCGGCCGTTCCCGAAGAGGTCGAGCAGTACGAAGACTGGCAGCGCCGCCGGCTGCGCATGCGTCCCGGGCTCACCTGCACCTGGGTGCTGGAAGGCCGCAGCCACGTGGACTTCAATCGCTGGATGCAGCTCGACCTCAAGTACATCGACAACTGGTCATTGTGGCTGGACGCCAAGATCTTCCTCAGAACGATCCCGATCGTGTTGTCAGGAAGAGGGGCGTACTAGATAGCCATGGAACAGAAATGGTTCGAGATGGCGGAAATTCGCAAGCGCCGACTCGACAGCGCCGTGTGGATTCCGCTTCGCGCAAACCAAGAAAGTAAAACCGGTAGGTGGGGTTATCTCGGATACAGATCTGAGTTCTTTGGCGCGGGATCGCTTGCCGTTCCGCTAAGAAAGCGGGCTCTGGCCGAGAAGTTGCGCTGGATAGACCTGGGTCTCTCCCACGATCACGGCGGCTCTCTAGATCGCGGGCGTTACGTCGCCGCGGACGAATGTTGGGAGAAGGAACTCAAAGGTGCGGTTCGGCTTGTGATATCGCAACGGGGTAATTCCATCGAACCGGGAACATGGCACGTTCACCCGGATTTTGTGAGCACGCTTGGCCTGAAACGGGAGGGAAATGTTTGGGTTGCAATAGACGAGGGCTATGTGGAGGTCGTCCGCCTAAGAGTGGACGAGGACAATAGGCCGAGGTTGCTGGAGGTGCGCTCCGAGCACCTGAAGGATTACTTGTGCGCGAGACGCATGGCATTGCGCACGTCGTGGTACCGAAAACGGGAGGAAATTGTCGAAGTAGACCCAGAATTCAAGTGGCCCAAACCGGATGGCACATACAACAACGGTGAACGATGGGAGGGGCGTATCGGCGCTATTCACGAAGGCGGCGAGTGGTTTGGAGAGTCGATGGCGGTCTTTCACGTGGCGCGGACGAATCTGGATTTTGACGAGGACGTGCCACAAATTGGAGTCGGGGATGAGTCGGTGACTTCGAGCTTCACACGGAAAGTTTCAGAAAAGCGGAAGCTGCATCGCGTCGTTGGAGAGGTCTGGCGCGACGAGTGGGTCGAGCCGGGTACCAGAAGTACGCGTATTCGGCGTGACGCCCCGCACCCGACAATAGCCTTCCTCATCGACGCGGCAGGAAAGAAGGACACGGCGAAGAAGCTGGTCGATAGTGGAAGGTGGTTGTGGTTCAAGCCCGACATAATACCTGCCCTCCTGGAACTGCGCGGTGCATCGTTGGAGTGGTATACGAAGGAAACGGGCGGCGTAAGAGGATCACCCGATTACCAGATTCACTTCGGTATCAACGGCCTTGGCTTAGTGAACGCTTACGCCAAAGATGTGGCCCTACAGCCCGAGTGGCTCCAGCGTATATGGGCAGGATTCAACATCAGTCCGGAAGGCAAGGTGTCGCCGGAGCTCTTCGCAGCACAAGGTCAGGGGATACCCGCGCGAACGCAGGCGCCCGAAGGCTATCTGCGAGATGGCGTCTCACTTCTGAATGAAGCATTCGCAAACCGCTTTGGGACACCGCTGTTCCGCCCACACACCGACTGGGGAGAAGTGTTCAAACGCTGCGACCGTTTTAGGGCGTTGAGTCCATCAGGCCTTTACGGGCTTGCAAAAGACTTGGTGCGTGCTGTTCCTGAGCGCATGGATACGGCGGCTCTTCACAAAATTGTTGCGCCTTCACGAAACGAGAAGTGGGCTTCCTTGAAATCTCTTGAGAAGGTTCTTGCGACGTTAATTGGTGAAGATCAAGCGCACGCCGCAATTGGGCCGTTACACGGCATCTACAATCTGCGGTTAGCAGACGCGCATATCACGAGCAGCGAACTCGGCGAAGCCTTTGCATTGGCTCATGTGGATAACACTTTGCCATTCGTCATGCAGGGTAGAGACTTATTGATTACGTGCGTGACCTGTTTACACATAATCGCAGATGCCTTCAATCACAACGGGCTAGACGGGAACGATCTGCAGAGGACGAGGTTGATTGCCCAACCGCCGCTAGTTTCGGGAAATCGTCCATTTGATCAGCGCAAGGTGCCCTAAGCCTCGCGGTTTTCGACACCTGGGAGGCGCATCATTTGTCGCGTCGAAATGCAGTACGAACGGAGTTAGGGTGGAACCGAGCCTCAGAATGGCAGAGGTCTAAGCCGCCCCAATCTCCACCTCGATCCTTCGGATCTTGGGTGGACGGGTCGCGTGCGGCGGTTCAAAGTAAAGTTCGAGGGCTCCCTTCAGGTTCTCCAGGGCCTCCTCTTCGGTTTCACCTTGACTGGCAACGTCTACCTCGAGACACTGCGAGACGTACCAATCTCCCTCCCGCCATACCGACGCTGAAAACAAGCGTTTCATAAGCTTATTGTTTCATACTCTTGAGGGTTGATAGACGGCATCGGTGCTGGAAGGCCGCAGCCACGTGGACTTCAACCGCTGGATGCAGCTCGACCTCAAGTACATCGACAACTGGTCATTGTGGCTGGACGCCAAGATCTTCCTGCGCACCATCCCTATCTTTCTCTCCGGCCGCGGGGCTTACTAGAAGCGATTTTGGCTACTCGAACAACTGTTCCTTCACCAGCTTCTGTCCGGCGAGCGCGGTATAGCATCCCCAGATCGCCAACGCCGCGATCACCGCTAGCACGAAAATCGGTCCTCCGATGTACCAACTGGAGAAGTCCGTCGTAGCCGGGATGCTGCCCAGCAGATCGGCAACAAAGATGCCAACCGCCAGCGCCACAAATCCGAAGCGCAGGATCACGAAGGCGGCAATGCCGTAGACGGCGATAAATGTCGGCACGCCCACCAACAAATGATGTTCGCCCTGCGCCCTGATGAAGGTCCAGAAAGCGATGAATACAATTGCGGCCAGCCAGGGTTTGCGGAAGATCACGCGAAACACGAACATCAGGAAAAAGAAGGCCAGCGTTATCTGTACCGAGATCGCCATGTGCCCGAAAATCGAGCCAAGCACGAAGCGCGGACCGAACAGGAAATCGGGCGAGAAATCGTTCGGTTTGCCGCCGATGTGCTTCAACGCCAGGTGCGCAAACTCGAAGATGAGGGTCCAACCGACCCCCAAAAGGACTCCGAAGAGCACATCGCGTCCCACCAGCGGATCGCGAATGCGCCCCGCCATCAGCCGCGACCAGGAGATGATGGCATGCGGCCAATGCCGCCGGACATACGGTTCGATAGCGAGATAGACAATGTAGAACACAGCAGCCAGGAATATGGACCCGCTGGCAGCCAGCACGAAGAGCTCAAACGTCCAGAGGCTGGGTACGAAATGTCCGAACAACAGCCACACCAGCATCTCTAATACGAAGATCAGAAATCCCAGCCGCAGCGCGCCTTGCGGATCGCTTTTGTGCTGCAGGTAATTGCGCCGCGCCAGCCATACCGCTCCAGCCAGCAGCAGCAGAAGAAAGACAACCAACAGGACTTCGAGTGGCTTCGATCGCGTGTCCTGAGACGAAACCATGCGGCCGGGCTTGGTCCATTCGCTGATCAGCCGAAAGAACACCGGATTGCCATGCCAGCTTGCCGCCTCCACACGCAGCGGTGTTGATGTTCCAGGCCAAACACCGGTCCATGCGGCGCGCTGGTCCGACGCGCCCAGCGAATTCCACTGCGGCTCCGTCGAATGAAATTGCGCCATGTCGAGCCCGGCCAAATCGAACAACTGCTTCCAGTCATACGGCTGCGCCGGCGCAGGCGAGCTGTCCTTCTGCGGTGGTACTGCGTCGAAGCGTATCAGCCGGCCCTGCGGATCCAGTTCGACCGTCACCATCCCCGATGTTGTGGGAGCAGGATCCTCTAGATCCACAATTCCCGGAGTCAGCAGATTGCTTTTGATTTGCGTGGCCACCAGGTAATCGGGACTCTCGCGGCGCCAGTAATACATCACGGAAGGCCGATTCTTCAGAACTACGTCCCAGTTGGGATGCTCGCCGCCGGCATGGTCAAGATGCTCCAGGTATGCATTGTCGTAATTTATGCTGTCCGCGGCGTCCAAGGGACGAGCGGAGTATCCCAACTGACGAGCCACATCGCGAGAGCGCTGCGCCAGAATTTCCGGCGAATAAGGTAAATCCATCCGGGCGGCGAGGCTGGTTCGCGCGGCCAGCACGAAACAGACGACCAAGCCGACGATGGCCGCACTCACAGCGATCATTGCGGTGCGGACCGGCAGACCGGCGGTCTCGCCCGCGGCGGCAACAACTTCGGGCGATGGCGTCTCACCCGCGGCCAGCGCGGCGGCAAGAGGATCGCCTCCCGGTAACGCCGCCGAGACCATCAATGCGGATGCCGGGCGCTTCTCGGGATCGGTCTCCAGGCAGCGCAGGATGGCGCGCTCCACGGCCGGATCCATATCGCGCACCAGGGTTGAGGGATGCGGGGCGGTGTCGCGCCGAACGCGAACAATCTCCTCGCGCGTGTCGCCGCGAAACGCCGGTCTTGCCGGTGAACAACTCATACAGCACCAGGCCCAGCGAATAGATATCGCTGCGCGCCGTCACCTCTTTGCCCGAAAGTTGTTCTGGCGCCATGTAGGCGGGCGTGCCGCTGCGCACGTCCTCAATCTCATGCGCAACACCGGCCAGACCAAAGTCCATGATCAGCGCTTCGCCCCGGCCATCCAGCATAATGTTCGACGGTTTCAAGTCGCGGTGCAGCACGCCTTTATCGTGCGCCGCCGCCAGCCCGGCACAGATCTTGCGCGCAATCTCGATGGCCTTGTCGGAAGGCAACCGTCCGATGCGGCGCAGCAGCGACGACAGGTCTTCGCCATCGACGTACTCCATCGAGAGAAACACGTGCTCGTCGGCTTGTCCGATGTCATACACGCGGCAGACGTTGGGATGTGAGATGCGGCGTGCGATCCGCACCTCGTTGCGAAAGCGCTCCAGCGTGAACTCGTCGGTCATCGACTGCGGCAGGAACTTGAGCGCAACCGACTGGCCGAGACTGAGATCGTCGGCGCGAAAGACTTCGCCCATGCCGCCGCGGCCCAGCAGCGCGATGATCCTATAGCGCTCGGCGATCAGCATACCGGGAACGAAGCGGCCTTGGTCGCGCGAGCCATGGGAAGATGGCCGCGACGGGGGAGTCTGGCGACGCGGCTCAAACGCCGGCGCATCGGCGGTGGCCTCAACCGCCATGGTCGGAGCTTCCGCCCCGAATCCCGCGGACGACGTGCCCCGCAACGCAGTGCCGCATTGCGAGCAGAACGGCGTCGCCTGCTCAACTTCCGAACCGCACTTGTAACATTGCTGCATTCACACTTCCCCACATTTGATTACAACCGGACTCATAAATCGGTGTTGAAGGGGCGCGGCTTCAGCCGCGCCGTTGCAAATCCTCAATTGTGTCATCCCGAGCGACGAGCCCGCGAACGGGGTCCCCGACAAGCGCCGCCTTTGCGCTTGTTGAGGTGTTTTCGGGCGAGGAGTCGAGGGACCTGCCGTTCCGTTTTTTCGACAGCCTGGGTTTGAAAGTGCGAGTTGTGAACTACGGTAGAGCGAACCTTTAGAGTCTGCCCTGAGCTTGCCGAAGGGTTCGCGTCAACGACACTCGCTTTTCAAAGCGGAGCCCCGGCGGGGCGGCACGCCCTGCTTGGCACGTGGCTTGTGCCGTGCCTAAAGGCACTCGGATTTTTTCCGCACTTGCGACGCGGGTCTCAACCACCCCAGATCGCGCAAATGCGGCGCGCGATCCAGGGACCCGGTGAAGGCCCGCTCTGCCTTCGTCGGCTCACCACAACTGCAATCTGAGACACCATCTATGAGGTCCCTTCTCGTTATCTTACCTTGCTGCCGCGCGTCGTGTGGCGATGCCACATTCGTTTTCGCGTCTACAATTGCATGCGTGGACGCAAAACCTTGGCTGATGCTGATCCTGTTCTTCGCCATCTGCCTTGGGGCCGGTGGCCTGGGATCGTTCTTCACCGCCAGCAGCGTTCGCGACTGGTATCCGCAACTGCGCAAGCCTCCGGGCACGCCGCCGAGCTGGGTCTTTGGACCGGTCTGGACTGCTCTCTACGTGCTCATGGCGATTTCCGCATGGCTGGTGTGGCGCGAATATGGCCGCGGCGCTCGTCCGGCGCTGCTGATCTTCTTCGGGCAGTTGGCGCTGAACGTTGCCTGGTCGGGCATCTTCTTCGGGTCGCGTATGCCGGGCGTCGCCTTCGCCGAAATCGTACTGCTCTGGTTCGCCATCGCCTTCAACATTTTCGTCTTCTACCCGCTCCAGCCTGTTGCCGCCGGGCTCCTGGTGCCTTACCTCGCATGGGTAGGCTACGCAGCCTATCTCAATTTGGGTATTTGCCGGCTCAATCGCGATAAGCCGCCTGCGCCGGTATAGATGGTGCGCACAACTGATCTCATGAATCGCTTCGTATCAGGGCACGACCTCAGTCGTGCCGAAACGGAGCCATAATGGGTCGGGTCGGGCTTTGGCCCCTGAACCCCCAAGTTGTCGCAGGGCCTGAAGGCCGAACTTGAAACGCGCTCTTCGGCACGACTGAAGTCGTGCCCTGACACAAACCGTAACGATTTATGAGATAGCTTGCAGTTAAGTGAGGCTGGCGCGGTCTTCGCGTCGCCTTATGACGCACCGGCCTACGACCTAAGTGTCACTTGCACTAGGGGGGTTGCTGTGCTTCGACTTTAGCCTGTGTGTTAGGATTATTTCGGGCCTAACATCCATAGGGTTTCGGCCTCCGTGCAACGCACGGGCGTGCCATCGCGCTGCCAGATACGACGATCGCAGTCGACAGAACACGGCTGGACGTAGAATCCACTCAACTCAGCGATGATCTCAGGCGCCTTTGTGGGCGACCGCGAGATGGTCAAGAGGGTGATCTACAAGCTATCCATGCACTTAACATCCCGAGCGCGCAGTTGCCATCATCGCCTTGGGAAGGGCCGGATTCTTCTTGTAGCGGGCAGCTAGGCAGTGCGCGTTGTTGCTGAAATTGCGAACAGCGCGACATTGTGGCCACAACCGTGTTGAATACAACAGAGCAGTTGCTCAATTACTGGGCCGTACAGAGTACGGCTACATGCGACAGAGGAAAGGAAAATCACTC
This sequence comes from uncultured Acidobacteriaceae bacterium, assembly GCA_963821995.1. Classification (GTDB taxonomy): domain Bacteria; phylum Acidobacteriota; class Terriglobia; order Terriglobales; family Acidobacteriaceae; genus Bog-257. The sequence continues at coordinate 390,970 of CAWGFZ010000006.1, forward strand.
CATGAAACGCCTGTTCATCCTTGCATTTGCGCTGATCCTGACAGCTTCAATGGCTGGCTTTGCGCAGAGCACCACCTCCAGCGACACCGGAAAGACCGCCAGCAGCGACACTTCCAAACCGGCCAAGACCAAGAAGGAAAAGCCGGCCAAGAAGAGCACCAAGAAGGCCGACAAGAAGGCCGACAGCGATATGTCCAAGTAGTTTCGGTCTGACCGAAATCGAAGGGCGACCTTTATCAGGTCGCCCATTTCGATTTTTGGGACCCAGCGCCTCCACACCAGCAATACCATCCTCCAATCAGTCTGTATAATTAGCCACTCGAAGCCCTTCCATAGAAGTGAATCTCAACCGCGCCAATTTGTCGGGTCACGCTAATCGACATCATCGCGTTCTTTCCCCATCGGGCGCGTTCGCTGGCCGCATGAGGATCGCGCCATGAGCCCTGCTCCCAAACCTGCGCTCGATATGAGCGTGCAAGTCGCCGGCATCGAGTTCAAAAATCCCATTCTCGCTGCCAGCGGTAGCTTCGCCTACGGCGTGGAGTTCGAGGATGTGGTGACGCTCAGCCGATTGGGCGGATTCGTCACCAAAGGATTGTCGCTCGAGCCTATGGTCGGCAATGCTCCTCCGCGTCTGTTCGAAACTGCCGCAGGAATGCTGAATGCTATCGGCTTGCAGAACATCGGCGCGCGCGCCTTCCTGGAAGAAAAACTTCCCATGCTGCGGAAGATCACCAACATCGTTTTCCTGTGCAATGTCTTCGGGCATACGCAGGATGAGTACGAAGAAGTCGTGCGAATTTTGAACGACGGCGAAGGCATTGCGGGCTATGAACTGAATGTCTCCTGCCCGAACACGAAGTGTGGTGGCATCGCCTTCGGCAGCGATCCCAGGATGCTGTTCGACGTAGTCAACTCGGTGAAGAAAATCGCCACGCGTCCGCTGGTGGTGAAGCTCTCACCGAACGTGACCAGCATCCCCGAGGTAGCGCGCGCTGCCGAGGAAGCGGGCGCGGACGCGATCTCGTTGGTCAATACGTTTGTCGCAATGGCCATTGATGCCGAGACGCGCAAGCCGCGCATCTCGAATGTGACCGCCGGGCTCTCCGGCCCGGCAATCAAGCCCATCGCGCTGCGCATGGTTTGGGAAGCGGCGAGGAGCGTGGAGATTCCGATTATCGGCCTGGGCGGGATCAGCACCGCGGAAGATGTCATCGAGTTTCTGCTCGCCGGCGCCAGCGCCGTCGCAGTCGGCACCGTGAACTTCTGGGACCCATGTGCCTGCGAAACATTGGTGGATTCGCTCGAAAAATGGTGCCTCGAACACCGCATAGAGAAAATCAGAGAGCTCACCGGCGCGCTGGAGGTTTGATTACAGTAGTGTCTGGCTCGATCTCGAAGATCTCAGTCTGTTAGATCGTGTCGATGGCTTGCCAGCGCATCGTACCTTGATGGCTAGAGCGCTTCTTGGTTTAGCGTATCCGCGGTTTGGTGGTAGAGCGGGCCTTTAGGCCTGCGGCGCGCGGCGGGAAAGCCCAGACTTCGGGGTGCGGCTTGGACGCGGACCTGAAGGTCCGCTCTACCTGGATACACCAAATCTGGAACCGCTTCTAAGTGCTAATTGCTAATTGCTGATTGCTTCCTATTGCCAAAACCTGCTACTGCGTTTCGTCCCTGTCGCTTGTACAAGCGCTCAGGAACGAACTATCCTGTTTGCACGTCGTTGCGCGCTTAGCCGCGTCCAGCTAAAGGAGTTTCCCATGTTCCGCTCTGCTTCCTTTCGGACAACTCTCTTCGCCGGTATTCTTGCTGCGGCAATGTCTCTGATTTCCAGCGCTTTTGCGCAGAATTATGTCGCTCCCGCCGCACCTCTGGTCGGATCGCCGCAGACGGTTACTGCCAACGCAAGTGTGCCGCGGCCATCCACAACGCCGTGCACAGTCATCCTGTTCAAGGCCTTCGATTTCGACGACTTCAATCCCCGGCCGTTCAACTACACGCCTCCGGCGGCGTGCCCTGGTCCGTGGGCCGCGGTGATCTTCACGGCCGACTGGTCGGTCGATCCGGGCGTGCAGTATGACCGCACCACGAATATCTGGCTCGGTGGCTCTGTTATCTTCTTCGGCACGACGGCCGAGCCTTCGCAGAACTTCGCGCGCTACTGGCACACGGAAAGCAACGTCACCGAACTGAGCCCGCTGTTCACGATTCCCCAGCAGGGCACGGCCATTCTCTTCAACCTGGTGAATACCCAGTACACCAGCCACTACCACGGCAGCGCCTATCTGCAGTTCTATCCGCTGGCGCAAGGCCAGAATCCGCCGCCGAGCGCCAATGTTGTGCTGCCCTTATCGGCCGGCCCGACAGGGGGAACGGTCGCGCTAAACACCCCGACCGATCAGTTGTCAGCGACCTTCACTCTCCCCACCAACGTTGAGCGTGCTTATCTCGACGTCTTCGCCCAGGGGCAGTCGACCGACGAGTTCTGGTACACCTGCGCTCCCAATGACGTTGCCGGCGAGTTGGAGAATTGTGGCAGCACTGCCTTTCGCGAGGCCGAAGTCACGATCGACGGAACGCCGGCCGGCGTGGCGCCAATCTATCCCTGGATATTCACCGGCGGCATCGATCCGTTCTTGTGGCAGCCGATACCCGGAGTACACACGCTGAACTTCGAACCCTATCGTGTGGACTTGACGCCATTCGCCAGTGTCTTGAGCAATGGCCAGCAGCACACCGTGGCTGTGAGCGTGTACAACGCCGACGACTATTTCTCGGCGACCGCGAACCTGCTTCTCTATCAGGATTTGAACTCAACCCAGCTCACCGGAGCCGTGACCACCAATACTATCGGCCAGCCCGATCCTCTGGTGACGGAGAACATCACCGACAACGGCACCATTGCGTGGGGAACGTTGTCCGTCACCTCCAATCGCGGCCTCACGGTTGAAGGCTATGTGAATACGTCGCACGGCACCGAAGACACCAAGGTCGTGCAGAGCATCGATTTCGAGAACGTGCAGTTGTACAACGTGCGCGAGGACGGCAGCTACTTCAAGCAGAATGTCGGGCAGAAGGAGATCATATCCTCCGCTACGACCACCACGAACGGTGGCAACATCACAACCAACAGCACGCAGTTTTCCTGGCCGCTCGCCGTCAACTACGTGTTCCAGGCGAATCCCGATGGCTCGTTTACGCAGGACAGCGTACTGCACCAGGGATTCACCAAGAACGTTCTGGTCGAGCTAAACGGCACGCCCACCTATTCCAGCAGCTTCTCGGATGCGGTTGCGCCCACCGACAACCTGTACGTGGATTCTTCGGGCAACGCCTACCCGACCAACCAGACGAATTCCGAAACCTATCAGTACTCGAATTCCACGGGCGCTTGCTGGAACCAGGCTCTTACGGCCTCTGCTGGACTTCTAACGTCGGCTGAAGGGGGAAGCTGCACTCGCGGGCAGAAAGCGAAGTAATCCGCTGATCGCGGTCTCTTCACAAGAAGTACGGCGGGCTTCACGTTTACCGTAGAACCGGTAGAGCCGACTTTCAGAGCCTGCCCTGAGCGAGCGTAGCGGAAGGGTCGGCGTCTTAGCTTAGCGCCGCGCTGGTCCGGTCTCGGCGATCACCATCATGATCGCGGAGACCGGAGTGTTTTCCTTCCCGGGGAACGCGGCGCTAAAGCGCTGCTCTACCCGCACGTTACCCGCTGGTCAGGCCTGTGCGGCGTAACCTTGGTCTTCTATGCAGCCGGCGAGGGTCCCATCCGGGCGGCCACGCCGCTCAACTGGCTGTTCCAGTCGTTCGCCAGAGATGCGTGGCGCGATGGAGCAAGCCACTGCCGGAAGAAGATTGCGGCCGCGCTGGCCAGCACTTCATCTTCCAGATCGGCGTGCCATAGGGCGTCGATTCCCGCCGGGCGTTGCTCTCCGGCCCCGCCAAGCATGAGCACCGGAACTCGCGGCGCGAGCCGCTTGAGTTCGCCGCCAGCGGCAGCTTCAGCACCTTTGCCACTGGGCAGAACCATGATGGCGTCGACGCTGAGACTCTGCAGGAACTTTCTTGCGCGCACGGGCCCGCGCGCGATCAGTACATGGAACTCTGCCGAAACCAGCGCGGAGATAAAAAGTGAATACGGCTCACAGTCATTGCACAGGAGCAGGAGCGTTAACCTGGGGCTCATTAAGTACCTCTCCAGGCCAGAAGAGATTTTACCGCCGGGTACATCGTATACAGCGAAGTGGGCAAGGCCCAAAAAATGAACCCTGCGGAGAGAGCTTTTTGCAGTGGCCGTTAAGCTGCCTACAAAGTAAGGGTTTTTTCCTTCGGAGTCAATGCAACTTACGGCACATCTGTTGCCCTAGCGGCTGGTTGTGCCACTGCCCCTTGCATCTGTCCGCCGGAACACGGAAACTGTACAAACGCGCTGCATGAATATTGCATTGTTCGGCGGTACCTTTGATCCGATCCATCGCGGGCACGTCCGGGTCGCCCGGGCGGCGGCGGCGAAATTCGGGCTGAAGCAGGTCTGGTTCGTTCCCGCTGACATTCCGCCGCACAAACAAAAGGCGCCGGTTACCTCGTTTTATCATCGTTATGCCATGGTGGCGCTGGCGCTTGCAGACGAGAAGGACCTCCTGCCCTCGCTGCTCGAGGCGCCGGAACCTGCCCAGTCCAAAGACGAGGGCAGGCCGAGCTACTCCATCGATACCGTCCGGCGCATGAAGAAAATGCTGGGCACCAGCGATCACTTATACTTCCTGGTCGGGATGGACGCGTTCGAAGAGATCAGCACCTGGCACCGTCCGGAGGAGTTGCTATCGGAGTGCGATTTCATCGTAGCGGCACGTCCGGGATATTCGCTCGCGGATGTGGCGAGCGCGCTTCCGCAGAAGCTGCGTCCCTCCCCGGCGGTCACCAAGCTCTTTCGGAAAGAGAAAATCGAGGGGCCGCTGGTTTTGCCCGGTGCAACCCTGCACCTGCTGCCGGAAACACAGGAGAACATATCGGCCACGCAGATCCGGGCGGCGGTAAACCGCGGAGGATCGCTGAAACGATTCTTGCCGGATGCCGTGGCCGAGTACATCAAGAAAGAGCGCCTGTATCGGAACAGAAGCTCGAAGTTCGAGGCTAGAGGTTAAGAGAATCGAGGAAGGCTGCGAAAAGCGAAACCACACTCAGCATGAAGAACAACGAACTACGTTCAGAGGTGGCCACGGCGGCACGCGCCTGCCAGGCAAAGAAGGGCGAGGACATCAGCATCCTGCAACTGGATGAGCAAGCCGGCGGTTTCACCGACTACTTCCTCCTGTGCTCGGGCGCGAACCCGCGCCAGGTGCAGGCGATCGCCGACGAAGTGGACCGCAAGCTCAGCGAAGCCGGAGTCCAGCCCAAACACATCGAGGGCTATAACCAAGCCGACTGGGTGCTGATGGACTACGTGGACTTCGTGGTGCATGTGTTTTCGGAGAGTGCGCGCAAGTTCTACGACCTGGAGCGGTTGTGGAAGAGCGCGAAACACCTTGAGCTCGCGGACCTGGAGAAGCCGCGCCGCGCACCCGCCAAGAGGCCGGCGAAGCGCGCGACAGCCGCGTCCAAAGCCGCCGCCAAGGCGGCCCCACGCAAACGAACTGCAGCCAGGCATCCGCACAAGAGTTCCTGAATCGTGAGACTTCACATCGCCTGGATTGGCCGGACCAAGAGCGCGGCGATCCAATCCCTCACCGCGGAATACCTGAAGCGACTGTCGCGCTTTGTTGCTTCTGAAGCGCGGGAACTGGAGTCGGAAGCTGCGCTGCTCGAGCTGGTGGAGAAGAGCGCGCGCCGCACCCCGCCGGTTCTGGTTCTGCTGGATTCGCGCGGACGGCAGCTCACCTCGGAAGAGATCGCTAACTTCCTCGACTATCACCAGTCTCACGATACGCAGGAGCTATTATTTGCGGTTGGCCCGGCGGATGGCTGGAGCGACACCACTAGGGCGGCTGCGAAGAGCATCCTGTCGTTCGGGAAGATTACGCTACCGCACGAGCTGGCACGCGTTGTCCTGCTGGAGCAGCTCTACCGCGGATTCAGCATTCTCAAGGGACATCCTTACCACGGGGGACACTGACGTCTTATGAAGTTTGTCATGCGCGCGATCATCCTCACGATTATCGGCTGGTTGTTGGTCTCGACATCCTACGCTGTGGTACAGTCCCCCAATGTGGGACAGGCAGGTTCGAAATCATCCACGGCCGCTGCAACCTTCGCTCCGCTGGACGACTGGAAGGCTGCTGTCGTTTTGGGTAACGCGGGCGCCCTCAAGGCCCTGTACAGCAACGATCCGCCCGCGCGGATATCGACTGTCTCCGGCGAGAGCAGCGTCGACAGCGAGATCTCATTCTGGACTGGGCTGAAGCCTCGCCACATGAAACTCGACATCATCCAGTCACAATCTCCGCAACCCGGCATTCAGCAGATTGTCTTCGAGGCTGAGGTCCACTCCGGCTCGGCAGGCAGCGAGCACGTGCTCTATATCACTGAGGGGCAGCTTTGGCAGCAGGGTATCGCCGGCTGGAAGCTGATCGCGACCAAGCGCAGCGACGCCACCCGGCTGCAGCAGCCCACCTCAACGGATAAGGTAATCTACGCGCCCGGACTCGATGCTCACGCCGAGATCAAGCAGGCCCTCGCCCTGGCTGCCAAACAGCACAAGAACGTCCTGATCGTCTTTGGCGCAAACTGGTGTTACGACTGCCACGTGCTCGACCTGGCATTTCACCGCCCGGATCTCGCCGCCATCCTGAGCCGCAACTATGAGGTTGTACACGTTGACGTCGGCGAAGGCGACAAGAACCAGGACATCATGCAGGAGTATCACGTACCCATGAAGAAAGGCATTCCGGCGCTGGCCGTGCTCGACAACGGCGGAAAGCTGCTCTACAGCCAGCAGGGAGGAGAATTCGAGAAAGCCCGCTCGCTCGCGCCCGAAGATCTCATGGCATTTCTGAAGAAATGGGAGCCCGGAAAATAACTTTCGTACAAGGCGGAGGGGGAAAGCATGGGCGTGACGCGTTGATCGGGGAGAACTGGCCTTCAGGCCAGCGTCTAAAACGTCTTACATTTGTCATCCCGAGCCGACTTTAGTCGGCGAGGGAGCAGCCTTTCTGGCCTTTCAGCAAGCCACTATTTCGCTGCATTCAGCCCGGGGCTTCCGTCGGCCGGACTTATTCGACGAACTGCGCGACACTACACTACGTCTCCGGCAGCAATGACCGCCCGTCGATGTCCCATGACAGGTGATGCACGGCGTTGGTTGTGGCCAGCACCGCAGAACGGCCGGGCGCAAACGCCAGTCCCACCAGATTATGGCCGGAGACGACGAGCGAGGCTTTGCGATCAGGCGTGATCTTCACGATCCCGCGCCGTCCGTTGTACGACGCGGCCACGTAAATATTGTCGTCCACATCCACAGCCAAACCCTGCGGCCGTCCCAGCCCGCGATAAAACTCGCTGACTTCGCCGTGCGGGCTGATCCGATGAATGGCGTCGAAGCTCGACGTGGTCGGTCCGGTGACGTAGAGATCGCCATTACTGGTAAACGCCAGGTGATAGGCCGCAACGCTGGGTTCGATGGTCGCAAACACAAAAATCTGGCGGTCACGGCCGATCTTGAAGATGGTCCCGCTGCGGTCGCCCACGTAGAGATTGCCCTCGCGATCGAACGCGATCCCGGTGGCAACCCCCATCCCTTCGGCGTAAGAAGTCATCGTGCCATTTTGCGCCACGCGGTACACCGTGCCGTCGTACCTCGACGAAACATACAGGCTGCCGGAGCGATCGAACGCCAGCCCGGTGGCGTTCATCATCTCGTGCAGGAAGGGCTTGACGTTGTAATTGGTGTCGATGCGATAGATGGCGACCGGAACTTTTTGTCCGCGCGAGCCGGAGAAAGTCACGTAAATGTTGCCGTGCGCATCGACGGCAGGATTGGCGACCGGGTGCAGATTCTCCGCAATCGGCACTGCCACGCGGACTTCCCCCGGATTGCTTCTGGATGCGTTGGAAGAAACCACGACCTCGCCCGAGGCAGCCCCGTCGGGAACGCGCGCCACGATGAACTGCTCAGAGCTGATAATGACCGGCCCGTCGACGTCGCCGAAACTGACGCGCGGGCGCCGCAATTCGCGCGCTCCCAGGCCGCTGCCGACGATACGAATCTCGCCGCCCGGCAAAGCGCACACCGGTTCGATGGCATCGATGCGCGGCTTCCCGTTCACGTTTTTTGTGCCCGTTTTGCGATCCATGGGTAATTCAAACGTGCGAGTCTATTGTTCTAGTGAAGCAACCCGAAGCGCAACAGCACCTGTAAAACTATCAGCGCGTAAATTCCCGCGCCCACATCATCAATCATGATTCCCGTCCCGCCCGGCAGCCGTTCCAGAGGGCGTACTGGCGGCGGCTTCAAAATATCGAATGCACGAAAAAGTATAAAGCCCGCAAGCAGCGCTTGCCACACGATGGGACACGCGATGAGCGTCACCAGTTGTCCGGCAACCTCATCGATGACGACGTGCGACGGGTCTTTTTTTCCGCAACCGCGCTCTTCCAGCGTAGCTGCTGGGATGCCGATCGCCACCACGATCACGATCAACCCCAGGATCACCGGCACGCGTGATGCCACAGGAATGTGTGATGCCAGCAGCCACCAAAGCAGTGCCGTGGCCAGCGATCCCCACGTTCCCGGCCCGGGACGCAGCCGTCCCACGCCGAAGAAGGTGGCAACCAGAGTTGCCCATGCCGGAGCACGCACCGCCGCAGCAGGCTCAGTTTGGCGTTTTGCCATCCTGCTCAGGATAACTGGAAGTGTCGGCCTCCGGGTCATTTACCGGCGATGAGATAACGTAGCCGCCGCTCGCCCACTTGCCCAAATCGATCAGACGGCAGCGCTCGCTGCAGAAAGGAAAGTCCGGATCGGAGGCCAGCACGATCTTTCGGCACGTGGGACAACGGAGACTCCGAATTCGTTTGCTGGGCATTGATTAGTCAGTTTGATTAATCGCGCTTTCGCCGATGTAATTTGAACCTTCTCCAATAGAAAATGACGCCCGCATGCGCCATAAAAATACCTATCAACAGCATCGCCGCGCCGGCTGCAAAGCCTCCTAAGTGAGATGAAGCACTTCCGTAAGCCGATATCTCACGAGCCCGGATTTCCCAAATCGAAGAGAGGAGAATCAAACCAACAAGAAAAACAACCGCGCCAACGACAATCCCTGCTGCGAACTGAAACGGCGTTGTATTTCGCTCTTGGGCATATGTGTAGAGACCGAGACCTGGGCGCAGCAATCTGCGCCTCTCGCGCTCCTTAAGCACAACTTTTCGTTCGGCATCGGTCGGCATGGCGAAAGCCCCTTAGAGAATCCTCGCCACCAGATCGTAATCGTGCGCTTCGACGATCTCGCAGCGGTGGAACTCGCCCTCGCGAACATCTTCGCGAGTGCCAAAATCGTTCACGTAGACCGTGCCGTCAATCTCCGGCGCGTGCATCGCGGTGCGGCCTTCCCAAAGCAAGTCGCTTTCCGGCGATGGCCCTTGAAGCAGCAGATCGAATTGCCGCCCAACAAGCGCACGCTTCTTCCTGCGGCTGATCCGCTTCTGGATGGACATCAGCTTCTTTCGCCGACGCTCTATCTGTCGCCCTGGAACTTTGTCCGCCAGCTCAAATGCCTTAGCGCCATCTTCGTCCGAGTAGCCGAAGACGCCCATCCAGTCGAATTGCGCCTCGCGCACAAATTGACAGAGCTGCTCGAAGTCCTGCTCCGCCTCGCCGGGAAATCCCACAATGAAGGACGTCCGCAGCGTGAGATCGGGAATTACGCGCCGCATCTTCTCAATCGACCGCAGAAAGATTTCTGCGCTTGCGCCGCGTTTCATGCGCTTCAAAACATCCGGCGCGGCGTGTTGCAGCGGAACGTCGATGTACGAGCAGATCTTCTCATGCCGGGCGATCGTATCCAAAAGTCTGCCCGTGATCTTGTTTGGGTAAGCATACAGAAACCTGATCCAGCGCAGCTCTGCAATTTGCGCCAGCCGCTCCAGCAGCAGCGCCAGGCCATCCTTCAGGCCGAAGTCTTCCCCATAGCAGGTCGTGTCCTGGCCGATGAGCGTGATCTCTCGCACACCTTGCTGCGCCAGACGCTGCGCCTCGGCGATGACGGATTCGAAGCGGCGCGAGCGAAACTTGCCGCGCAATTGCGGAATGATGCAGAACGAGCAGGGATGATCGCAGCCCTCGGCGATCTTGATGTAAGCCGAATATTTTGGGGTCGCCAGCAGGCGCGGCGTCGTCTCGTCGTAGAGATAGTTTGGCAGATCGGCGATGGCGCCGTCCCAGGCCTCTTTGGAGAATCGTCCGGCAGCCTCGCGAGCATCGCCTTCTGCTCGGCTGTTCAGGATCACGAAGGGGGAATCACTGGATCCCAGGTTAGCGTCCGAAAGAGGGCCGCGAACCTGGGGCACCGGCTGCAGTCCGGCGGCATTCAAGATCTGATCCAGCTCGCCCGTTCCCACGACCGCATCAACTTCAGGAATGTTCTTCTGAATCTCGTTGCGATAGCGCTCGACCAGGCATCCGGCGACGATCAGCTTCTGCGCCCGGCCGGCGATCTTGTGCTGCGCCATCTCCAGGATGGTATCCACCGACTCCTGCTTGGCCGAGTCGATGAACGAGCAGGTATTCACGACGATGATGTCGGCGTCTTCGGCGTGCGGAGTGATCTGCGCACCGCCGCGCGCGAGCAGGCCCATCATGACCTCGCTGTCCACCAGGTTCTTGGGACAGCCCAAGCTCACGAATCCTATTTTCTTGGGAACAGCGGCCGTGGGACTTTGCTCATCAGCGTCCAGCAGCCGGGGTCCCCAAGAAGCGCCGATTTTGCGCTTGTTGGGGTGGAGGGCCACAGAATCGGTTTTCGAGGACATGCAATCTCTAGATTCTAACATCGATCGAATTGCATTCCTGCCGCTGGCTTAGAGCGGCCGCGCCGCCGCGCCCGCGTGCTGTCGCGCCTGGATTTCGATGTACACATTAATCAGCGAAACCGCCGCCGGGGTGACGCCAGGGATGCGGCTCGCCTGGCCGAGCGTCTGCGGGCGCACGCGAGTGAGCTTCTCGTTCATCTCGCGCGAGAGGCCAGAAACCTTGCCGTAATCGAACCACTCGGGGATCAGGCGCTGCTCGGACTTTTTCAGACGCTCAATTGCCTTCGTCTGCTGATCCAGGTAGCCCGAGTACTTGATCTCAGTCTCGACCGATTTCAGCTCGTTGCGGATTTCCGCCGGAAGGCGGAAGTCAGTGGCCAGTGGCCGGTGGTCAGTTGCCGCTTGTCTACTCTCTCTGTCGGCTTCCGCGTCGGCAGATTCGCCGCCATCTCTTGAGATTGTCATCCCGAAAGAGGACTTTGCTTCGGGTCGAGGGATCTGAGGTTCGCTCGCACGGTCAAGACTTACGCCCTCAGCTTCGCTGCATAGCGGTCCTTCGACTTGGCTCCCTGCGGTCGCTCCGCTCAGGATGACACCTGTAGACATTTCCGCGGCGTGCTGGCGTTTGCTATCCACTATCCCCTGACCACTATCCACTCGTTCGAAGAACGCCGGCATCAGCTTCATCAACACAGGAACAAGCTGCTCAATCTGCACCTCGGGACGCTTGAGCAGTTGCGCCAGCGTCACCCCTCCCGCTTTCGCTTGCTTCAGCAGCTCGATGGTTGTGGCGGAGCACTCGCTGGCCACTGGCCACTGGCCACTGGCCACTGTCTTTTCCAGCAGCTCGCGCATCGCCTTCATGCGCTCCTGCTTGGCGAGATAGTCAGCCCAGGCCGTGTCGCTAATCAGCCCCACGCGCCGGCCGTGCGGCGTCAGTCGCCGGTCGGCGTTGTCGATGCGCAAATGCAGGCGGAATTCCGCCCGCGAGGTGAACATCCGGTACGGCTCATTCGTTCCCTTGCTGATGAGGTCGTCGATGAGGATTGCGGTGTACGCCTCCGTGCGATCAAGGATGAGCGGCGGCTCGCCCTTGACCTTCAGCGCTGCATTGATGCCGGCCATCAGCCCCTGGCAGGCAGCTTCTTCGTAACCGCTGGTTCCGTTGATCTGGCCGGCCAAATAGAGCCGCTCGATCTTCTTCGTCTCCAGCGTGCGTTGCAGCTCTGTGGGGTCGATCGAGTCGTACTCAATCGCATAGCCCGGCCGCAGCATCTCCGCGTTCTCCAGCCCGGGGATAGACTTGATGATCGCGAGCTGTACGTCAATCGGCAGCGACGTGCTCATGCCATTGACGTAAGTCTCGTGCGTATTCAGCCCTTCCGGCTCGAGAAAAAGCTGATGCGTTTCCTTATCGGGAAACTTAACGATCTTGTCCTCGATCGACGGGCAATAGCGCGGCCCTATCGACTGGATCTGCCCGCTGTACATCGGCGAGCGGTGCACGTTTTCGCGGATGATGCGATGCGTCTCCGGCGTGGTGAAGGCGAGATAGCAAGGCACCTGCTTGTCGTGATGAGCCACGCGCCTGGTGCGAAAGCTGAACGGCGTGGGATCGTCGTCGCCCGGCTGAACCGTGAACTTCGACCAGTCGATGCTGCGGCCATCGAGGCGCGGAGGCGTGCCCGTCTTCAGCCGGCAGCCGCGCAGCCCGAGCTTCTTCAGTGCTTCACCCAGCAGCACGGCCGGTGGCTCGCCGCTGCGCCCGGCGGGATATTGCTGCTCGCCGCAATGAATCAGGCCATTGAGGAATGTTCCCGTGGTGATGATGACAGCCTGCGCCCCGACGGTGCGACCGTCGCGAAGCTTTATTCCACGAACGAAGGAAGTGGCTAGTGGCCAGTGGCTAGTGGCTAGTTGAGGCGAATCGACCTCAACATTTTCGTTTATTGCCGTGGAGCCGACTTCCGAGAGGCCGGGCTCGCCGTCATGAGAGTTTCGGCAGGCTTCGACATCTCTAGCCACTGGCCACTGGCCACTAGCCACTTCTTCGACAACCAGCTCTGCCACTTCCGCCTGCTTGATGTGCAGGTTCGGCTCCGACTCCAGTACTTCCCGCATCTTCAGCCGATATTGCTGCTTGTCGCATTGCGCTCGCGGCGACCACACCGCGGGACCGCGCGAGGTGTTCAGCAAGTCGGAACTGGATACCGACCGCGTCGGTCACCTCGCCCATGATGCCGCCCAGCGCGTCGACTTCGCGCACCAGGTGTCCCTTGGCTATGCCGCCGACAGCGGGATTGCAGGACATCTGCGCGATGAGATCAACGTTGAGCGTGTAAAGCGCGGTCCGCAGCCCCATGCGCGCCGCAGCCATAGCGGCTTCGCAACCGGCATGGCCGGCGCCGACTACAACGACGTCGTAGGTTTCTGTGAATTGCAACGGCAAGAGAACTTCCCTGAATAGACCGCCCCGCCGGTCGATAGATCGATTCTATCAACTCACGATGCATCCTAGGTTCCGGCAGAGTTTGGTAGAGCGGGCCTTCAAGGCCCGCGTTAAGGCAGGTAGAAATATGTTGGCTTTAGCCACTGCGGTAGCTCGCGAGGAGCCGCTCAGAAGCGCCTACAGCGGTATATTCCCGTGCTTCTTCGGCGGGTTCTTATCGCGCTTGTTCTCCAGCATGTCCAGCGCTTGAATCAGCTTGCGGCGCGTGTCGCGCGGCCGGATCACTGCATCCAGATATCCTCGCTCGGCGGCCACATAGGGATTGGCAAAACGGTCGCGAAATTCCTCGATCTTCGCCGCACGATCGGCTTCCGGATTCTCCGACTTCTCCAGCTCGCGCCGGTACACGATGTTCACTGCGCCCTCCGGTCCCATCACTGCGATCTCGGCCGTCGGCCAGGCGTAGTTCACGTCGGTGCGGATGTGCTTTGACGCCATGACGCAGTACGCACCACCATAGGCCTTGCGCGTGATGACGGTGATCTTCGGCACCGTCGCCTCGGAGAACGCGAACAGCAGCTTGGCGCCGTGAGTGATGATGCCGCCGTACTCCTGCTGCGTGCCGGGCAGAAATCCGGGAACGTCTTCGAAGGTGATCAGCGGAATGTTGAAGCAGTCGCAGAAGCGCACGAAGCGCGCGCCCTTGATGCTGGCGCTGATGTCGAGCACGCCGGCCAGAAACGCCGGCTGGTTGGCGACGATGCCGACCGACTTGCCGTTCAGCCGCGCAAAACCGATGACGATGTTCTTCGCGTAGTACTCCTGCACCTCGAAGAAGTAGCCGTCGTCGATGACGATGTTGATCACGTCCTTGATGTCGTAGGGCTGGTTCGACTCGGCGGGCACGATACTGTCCAGCCGCTCGTCCGCGCGATCGATGGGATCGGTACACGGCTTGCGCGGCGGGTCGTCGAGGTTGTTGGACGGAATGAAGCTGAACAGCTCGCGAATCATGCTGAGGCACTCGGCGTCGTCATGCGCCATGAAGTGTGCGACGCCCGATTTCTCATTGTGCGTCATCGCGCCGCCCAGTTCGTCCTTGGTCACTTCCTCGTGCGTTACCGCCTTGATCACGTCCGGCCCGGTGATGAACATGTACGACGTGTTGTTCACCATCAGGATGAAGTCGGTCATGGCGGGCGAATAGACCGCGCCGCCGGCGCACGGGCCCATGATGGCGGAGATCTGCGGTACTACTCCCGACGCAAGCACGTTGCGCAGGAAGATGTCGGCATAGCCCGCCAGCGAGCGCACGCCTTCCTGAATGCGCGCGCCGCCGGAATCGTTGAGCCCGATCACCGGTGCGCCCACGCGCATTGCCATGTCCATAATCTTCACGATCTTGGCTGCGTTGGTTTCCGAGAGCGACCCGCCGAAGACGGTGAAATCCTGCGCGAAGACGAAGACCAGCCGGCCTTCGATGCGGCCATAGCCGGTGAGGAAGCCGTCACCGTAATACTTCTGCTCGTCCATGCCGAAGTCGGTGCAGCGATGGACGACCAGCTTGTCGGTTTCTTCGAAGGTGCCTTCGTCGAGCAGGAATTCGATGCGCTCGCGCGCCGACATTTTGCCCTGCTTGTGCTCGCGCGCGCGGCGCTCTTCGCCTCCGCCGGCTTCGGCCAGCGAGTCGCGGCGTTTCAGCTCAGCCAATTTCTGTTCCAGATTCATGGCAGGGATTATAAACAGGTGTTCGTTGCGGAATTGTGATTAAGGGCACAGTATTACTTTGCCGTCGGGGAATGCAGTCCGCCTGCCGAGTGGCGAAGCATCGATTTGGACTTGCAAATCTGCCGAACATAGCTCGGGCCAGCCTGCGCACTGCGCTTCTCACCGCGTAAAATGATGTTTCCGGCAAACGTCTGCGGCCTTGATTCGCCGCGGAATCGAGGACTGCATTCATGTCCACACCGACGCGTAAGGAAGAAACAACCGCTGTAGCCGCTGAGTCGCCGTCGCGCCCGTCCAACTTCGTCCGCGACATCATTCTGGAAGACCTGAAGACCAACAAGTACGGCGGTCGCGTTCACACTCGATTCCCGCCCGAGCCGAACGGCTACCTTCATATCGGGCACGCAAAATCGATTTGTATCAACTTCGGATTGGCGGCCGAATTCGGCGGCAAAACCAATCTGCGCTTCGACGACACCAATCCCGAAAAGGAAGAACAGGAGTACGTTGACTCGATCATCGCGGATGCACGCTGGCTGGGCGCGGACTGGGGCGACCGCATGTTCTACGCCTCCGACTATTTCGACCAGCTCCACGCGTGGGCGCTGCAGCTCATCAAAGCGGGCAAAGCATACGTGGACGACCTGGATGCAGAACAGGTACGGAAGTATCGTGGCTCGCTAACGCAGCCGGGAATCGAGAGCCCATACCGCAATCGTTCGATCAAGGAAAATCTGGATTTGTTCGAGCGCATGCGGCAGGGCGAATTTCCCGACGGCTCGCGCACCCTGCGCGCCAAGATCGACATGGCGTCGAAGAATTTAAACATGCGCGATCCCGTGATGTATCGCATTCTGCACGCGACCCATCATCGCACCGGCGACAAGTGGTGCATTTACCCGATGTACGACTTCGCGCATGGGCAGTCGGATTCGCTGGAACAAATTACCCACTCCATTTGCACGCTGGAGTTCGAAGACCATCGCCCGCTGTACAACTGGTTCATCCAGCAGCTTGGGATTTTTCCGTCGCAGCAGATCGAATTCGACCGGCTCAACCTGACGTACACGCTGCTGAGCAAGCGAAAGCTGCTGCAACTTGTGCAGGAGGGCCGGGTGCGCGGCTGGGACGATCCGCGCATGCCAACCATCTCCGGCATTCGCCGCCGCGGCTACACGCCGGAAGCGATCCGCAACTTCTGTGCGGCGATTGGCGTGTCTAAGACCAACGGCATCATCGACCTCGCCATGCTGGAGCACTTTGTCCGCGAAGACCTGAACCAGCGCGTGCTGCGAACCATGGCGGTGCTGCGGCCGCTGCGCGTGGTGATTGACAACTATCCGGAAGGCCAGGTGGAGGAGCTCGAGGCGGTGAATAATCCGGAAGACGAAAACGCGGGGACAAGAAAAGTTCCGTTCTCGCGTGTGCTCTACATCGAGCAGGACGACTTTCGCGAAGAGCCGCCGAAGAAGTTCTTCCGCCTCTCACCGGGTCAAGAGGTGCGGCTGCGCGGAGGTTACTTCATCAAGTGCAGCAGCGTTTCAAAGAATAGCGACGGCGAAATCATTGAGGTGCATTGCACCTACGATCCGGAAACCCGCAGCGGCAACGCTCCCGACGGTCGCAAGCCAAAAGCGACGATTCACTGGGTCTCGGCGCAGCATGCCATCGACGCCGAAGTGCGGCTCTATGAAAATCTTTTCACCAAGGAAAATCCGGGCGATGTTCTCGAAGGCCAGGACTTCACGGTCAATCTGAATCCAAACTCGCTCGAGGTGCTGAGCAATGCCAAGCTGGAACCTTCGCTGGCCAATGCGAAGCCCGGCGATCGATATCAGTTCGAGCGGCTGGGGTATTTTTGCGCCGATCCGGATTCGCGGCAGGAAGCGCTGGTGTTTAATCGAACCGTGCCTCTGCGGGACACCTGGGCAAAAATCGAGAAGCGGGGAAAAGCGCAGTAGTTTAAGGCCGACGATTTTCACCGACATAAGACGCTGTCAATTCTGCAGTGATCAACGGACTACCGGGGCGTGGTCAATCCTGGAGTGACCAACGGACCAACGAGACGAGAATCAGTGCCAGCCGCGCAGCGGCGGGATGAATTTAGGCGGGGGCGGAAGCCCCCGCTAGCTATCCTCATCGAACCGAGCCGCGTGAGCGGCGACACGCACCCGTGATTCGCGTCACCGACACGCCCACCACATCCGCATAGCCTGCAAAACATGGCTGACACCTACAGCAGGGTCCTGGTGCATTGCGTCTTTAGCACCAAGAATCGTCTGCCGCAGATTGCTGAGCCCGGGAAGCTCTGGAACTACCTGCGCGGTATAGCCCGGAATCGCGGCACAGACACGCTTGCCATCGGTGGCACGGCTAATCATGTCCACATGCTGCTTGCGCTGCCGCGGGATGTGACCATTGCAGAACTCATGCGCGGCTTGAAGGCGAACTCCTCGCGTCACCTGAACGAGATTCGTCGCGGATTCGCATGGCAAGACGGGTACGCGGCCATCAGCGTCAGCCCGTCGCAGATCGAGGCCGTGAGCAAATACATCGAGGGCCAGCAAGCGCATCACGCAAGATGGAGTTTTGAAAGCGAGTACGTGGCTATCCTGGATAAATCAGGCGTCCAACGTTCTTCGGAGTACACGCTGGGTTAGTGCCGCCGCTAACGCGGCTCAGATCGATTTGGCACAGGCAACGGGGGCTGCCGCCCCCGCCTAAACCCATCCCACCGCTGCGCGGCTGGTTCGATCGCGATTACCAGACTTTGTCCTGCCACTTAATCGAGCCTCAGGAACTACATACCCCTCACCGTTGTGGCACGGTTTCGCTCGCCTCGGCCGATTGCGGGCTCTCGTTGCCGCGCAGGTCCACCGCTGAAACCGCATAGAAGTACGTCTTTCCAGGTTCCACGTTCTCGTCGCGGTATGAGGAAATCTGCACCAGTTGCTGATTGATCTTTTTGGGCTCGCCGTCCTTGGTCCATCGAAAGAGGTTGTAGCCGGCCAGGTCGCTCTCCATGTTAGGCGCCCAGCTCAGGTCGATGAACGGCTTCTGTCCCACACTGGAGAAAACGGCCTGCAATCCCGCAGGCCGCGCGGGCGGATAGATGTCGCGCGTGAAGACCTCAACCGGCGGCGAATCGTCGCCCTCAACCGCAGCATTCAGCCCATCGGCATGGACCTCGCTCAACGTCGTTATTCGGTATTGGTACTTCTGCTCCCAGGCAAAGGTCTTATCGAGATAAGAGCCGCTTGCGTCCGGCGCCACGTCGGCGATAGCAATATAGGCCGGAGAACCCACTGGACGCCGCATGACGCGATACAGATACTTGACGCCCGCCGGCGCCGCAGGCGTCACCGGTCCCGACCATGAGATGCGCACCCCGTCGGCGCCGACCTCGGCGGAAACCTCATCCGGAGCAGGCAGAGTGGGCGTTAGTGGAATCGGCACCTGGTTGGAAATTCCCGCGCTACGGCCCTGCGCATTCACCTCTTCCACGCCGTACATCGCGAATCCTGCTGGATGGCTCAACTCTAACCCCTGCGGCAACGTGTCCACGAAATGAATACGCACAGGTCCCGGCGGAGCTTCGTTCTTCTGTCGCACTGCCGGCTTTGGGGTTGGCGGCGCCACTTCCGCTACCATCTCGCACTTCGCCATCAGCGTCAGACCTTCGCGGCGGCAGATGAGGCTCACAGGATTGTGTTTGATGATTGTGTGGTCAGTGTTCTTGTGCGGCAGCGTCCATTCCAGATCAACTTTATTGCCGCGTCGCGATGCAGTCAGATCGGTTGCCGGGACCGCCAAATTCAGCGATGGCAAAGCGGGAGCTCCCGGGGTTCCGCATCCGGCAAGCACCATCGCACTCGATAAAGCGCCGATCAGCCCAGCGAGCCGCAGTTGCATGGAAGCTAACAGAGTAACAAACGTGGAGGCTGCGGGAAGCTTCGAGGGTTGCGCGGGAATATCTACGGCCTTTGCACCCTTTGCACCTCACGCACACCGGGGATTTTGCGAACCCCGGTTAGGATTCGTTCCAGGTGCTTGAGGTCCGCGATGTCAGCGACGATCTCGACCATGGCGGTGCGATCGGCAGTTTTGGCCTCCATGTTGCGGATGTTCGTGTTGGCGTCACTTATCACGGTCGCGATCTGTTTCAGCATGCCGGGACGGTTATCGCAGGAGACGGCGAGCTTAACCGCGTAGCCGGCCTGCGCCGCCGGAACAGCGCCATCGCTGCCCCACTCCACGGCGATGCGGCGCTCCGGCTCGAACATCAGGTTCTCTACGTTGGCGCACGATTTCGAGTGCACCGCGACGCCCTTGCCGCGGGTGACGTAGCCCACGATCTCTTCGCCCTTAATGGGATTGCAGCATCGCGCACGATAAACCATCAGATCGTCGTGGCCTTTGACCTTGATGGCATGGTCACCGCCGAACACACGACGGACAACGCTGCCGATGCCGCCTTCCTCGCCATCGTCGCCGGCCGGAACGGGCGCACGGCCGGAGAATGACTGCGCTTCCTCGGCAGGAACCAGTCGCGCCAGAATGCTGCGCGCGGAAAATTTGCCGTAGCCGATTGCGGCCAGCAAGTCGTCAGGCTTCGCCATTCCGTTTTCGTGAGAAACGCGCATCAGTTCGGCGTCATTCAGCGACTTCATCGAAATGCGGTATTTGCGCGCTTCCTTCTCAATCAGCTTGCGCCCGATTTCGATGGCCCGCTCGCGCTGGTGAACATTGAGCCAGTGCTTGATCTTCTGGCGCGCCCGCGAAGACTTGGTAAATTGCAGCCAATCGCGGCTGGGATGATGCGCCGGCTGAGTAAGGATCTCGACAATATCGCCGGACCGCAGCTTGTAGCGCAGCGAAACGATGCGCCCGTTCACCTTGGCTCCAACGCAGGTGTGGCCTACTTCCGTATGGACGGTATATGCGAAATCGACCGGCGTCGCATCCCGCGGCAAGATCACGATCCTGCCCTTAGGGGTGAAGGTGTAAACCTCTTCGGGATAAAGATCGATCTTCAGCGTGGACAAAAACTCATTGGAGTTCTTGATGTCGCGTTGCCACTCGACAACCTGGCGCAGCCACGCCAGGCGCTGCTCGTCGCGCGCGGAAACTGGCCCGTCCTTGTATTTCCAGTGCGCCGCGATCCCTTCTTCCGCCATCTTGTGCATCTCTTCGGTCCGGATTTGCACCTCGAAAGCGTGGCCGGTTTCCGAGATAACGGTGGTGTGCAGCGACTTGTAGAAGTTATTGCGCGGGATGGCGATGAAGTCTTTGATCCGGCCCGGCACCGGCCGCCATTGATTGTGAATGAGGCCAAGCACGGAATAACAGTCCTGTTCCGACTTGGTGATCACGCGCAGCGCCAGCATGTCATAGATCTGGTCGATAGAAATTCGCTGTCGCTGTAGCTTCTGGTAGATGCTGTAAAACCGCTTGATGCGCGCCTCGACCCGCGCCTCAATGTTGTTCTCGGTCAGTTTCTGTTGTATGACCGTCTGGATCTCGCCAAGAAATTTCTCGCCCTCCTTGCGTCGCGCCTCAACGGCTTCCCTGACGTGATCGTAGGAAATGGGATCGACATACTGAAACGCCAGGTCTTCCAGCTCGCCGCGCACCTTGTTCATGCCCAACCGATGTGCAATGGGCGCGTAGATATCCAGCGTTTCGCGCGCGATCTTCTGCTGCCGTTCAGGCGACAGGTACTTCAACGTGCGCATGTTGTGCAGGCGGTCGGCCAGCTTGATGAGGACGACACGAATGTCGTCCATCATGGCGAGGACCATCTTGCGCACGTTCTCGGCCTGGGCATCTTCGGAAGAAGCGAATTCGATTTTGCTGATTTTGGTGACGCCCTCTACGATATGCGCCACCTGCTCGCCGAATTCGGTGTTGATTTCGTCAACCGTAACGCTGGTATCTTCCACCACGTCGTGCAGGAGGCCGGCGGCGACCGCGGTCGTGTCCAGCGACATCTCCGCCAGGATTGTGGCCACTTGTAGCGGATGCGCTAAATACGGCTCGCCCGACTCACGTGCCGTTCCTTTGTGATGTTCGAGGGAGAATTCGTAGGCTTTCTTGACCAGCGAAAGGTCTTCGTTGGGGCGGTAGGAGCGGATTTTGCGCAAAAGATCGCGGTACCGGGTGACCGTCAGGACATTGGTCGCGATGTGTTGGCGCAAAGTCGCCATATCCGATTATACGATGACGTGAGCTGACTCATCCGTGAGTGAAATCCGATCCCACCCGCGGTGGAATAGAACACGCGGAAGTGCTGTAATACTCGACGGAAAGCAATTAAGTCCCAACTTCATGCGAGTGCTGATCAGCGGAGCATCAGGACTTCTGGGTACGGCGCTGACAAGCGCCTTACGGGAGCAGGGACATGATCCCGTCGCGCTGGTCCGGCGAGCTGCCGGTCCCGGTGAGGTGCAGTGGGACCCTGATCAGGCGCTCGATCCGGCTAAGCTGGCCGACAGTGATGCTGTAGTCCACCTCGCCGGGAAGAACATAGCCGGCCTCTGGACCGCGAAGTTTAAGCAAGAGGTGCGGCAGAGCCGGATTCGCGGCACCAGCACGCTGGCGACGGCCACAGCCGAGAGTCATCGACGGTCCCGTACGCCGCGAGTTTTTGTGTCGGCCTCAGGCGCCGGATATTACGGCAATCGTGGCGAGGAATTGCTGACGGAGGAAAGTTCGGCGGGCACAGGTTTTCTGGCGGATATCAGCAAGCAATGGGAGACCGCAACGGCTCCCGCCCGCGATGCGGGTGTGCGAGTGGTTTGTTTGCGCATTGGCGTGGTGCTGGCCCGCAACGGCGGTGCCCTGAAACCGATGCTACTGCCTTTTCGCCTGGGCCTCGGCGGCAGGGTGGGCAGCGGAAAACAATGGTGGAGCTGGATCGCACTGGATGACGTCGTCGGCACGATAGTTTTCGCACTTCAGAACGACAGTTTACGTGGAGCGGTAAATGTCGTCGGGCCCGAGCCTGTGCGCAACCAGCAGTTCGTGCGCATGCTCGGGAACGAATTACATCGTCCCACGATCTTGCCGGTGCCGGAATTTGCGATACGCGGGTTGATGGGTGAGATGGGCCAGGAGCTACTGCTGACTTCGGCACGCGTGATACCGGCAAAGTTGAAGGCTTCCGGCTACAGCTTTCGCTATAGCAAGTTGGAAGATGCACTGCACGCTGCTCTCGCGACACCAGATAAGTAGAAGGGAACTCGTACGTCCGCTTGTGTCAGGGCACGTCTTCAGAGGCCGCTGAAAAACTCGCGCTCGTGCGGTTTTGAAAGGGCGCAGCTTTAGCCACGCCCTGAGCTTGCCGAATGGGTGTGCCGTTGCCAATCCCTTATTTGTGTCATCCCGAACGACGGCCCGCCAACGGGGCCCCCGACAATTGCCGCTTTTGCAATTGTTGGGGTGTTTCGGGCGAGGAGTCGAGGGACCTGCTTTTCGAGTTTTTCGGCGGCCTGTTCAGACGTGCCGCCCGATCGGTAAAGAACGTGGGCTTCAGCGCGGCAGGGCTACTTCCCCGCTTGCTGTTTTTGAGGGTTGTAGGTAATTCCCTTGGTTTCGAACAGCGTCGGCGCCAGCCCGTTGTTGTACGTTACCCCAGTGACAAAACGCTGGCTGGTCATGTCGCCGTTTCGATACCGTACCGTGCTATATGGGGTTTGTATGCCCTGCACCAGCTTGTAATTGCTGAAGACGACCGATTCGTCATCCATCTGGCGGTCCAGAGGGTCGCGCCAACTGTAAGCGACTTTCACTGGCAGATGCATTTGTCCGTCAATGGAAATGGTGACGCTGTCATTGCTCGAGTTCAGCACCGTGATCTGGTCTGCGAGATTCCGCTCCACCATTGCGGTCCCGCTATAAAAAATCATGGTGCCGGGCGCCGGCAGCCATTTTCGAATAACCCAGTCCAGCGAGTGGTCGCGACGGCGCAGGTAGTCTTCCATTTCTTTCGGGTCTTGAGTCGCAGTCCCTTTGTAGGTGATCTCGTACCCCTTATCGCCATTGAACAACTCAATGACGTCGCGCTGCTTGGTGAGCTCGATCCGCTCCTTGTCGGGCCACTCCCAAAAACGCCAGAACACAAGTCCAGTGCCGCTCGGCTGGCCGTGATCGAAACTGTAGGACCGGCCTTCGCTCTGCATCGTCCGCATGTTCAACCACGCGTCGCCGCCGAGCGCACGAATCATTTCATTGGTCAAACGGGCTGCCTTCTGCACGCTCGGATCCTGCGCAGACGCAAACTGCGCCGTCGGCCAGTTGACGGGAAGGGAGGTCTGGGCAGCGGGGCTCATCGAAGCCGTTTGAGCTCCCATTGGCGCCGACAGCAGCAACAACGTTAAGAGGGCGGGAACTCGCATGATTGCCCTAATTTTACCCGGAATGAAGAGAGAATACCCTGAGCACACGTTACACGGTTGGATAGAAGCGACAGCCAAAAGAAGAAGCTGGCAGATGGACAAAGCTGGGGTCGGCGCAGCTACATGACGATATCGTTTGCCTGGCGCGCAATCGGGTGCTGCATCTCTTCCAGATCGCTCTTGACCAGATTCAATCCGTAAACGCAGGATTCAAACTGGCGCGCGAGTTTCGCAAAGAGAGGAGCCAGCCGCGCATACTCGAATTGATCGAACTTTGACACGATGTAGTAGCTTTCCTTGCCGGCCCGGATGAAATCGACGAAGCTCTCCAGCCGCTGCCGGCGCAGACGATAGTGGTTGATGCTCTCCGGGAACATGCCGGACAGGAACAGCGTGTAATCGCCAATATGCTTGCGCACCTGGCGCTCGCGGTCGAAGGACGGCGCCGGACCGTAGATCGGGTCCGTCTCCAACAGCATCTCGCCTACATCGGTGAGCCGCCGACCGCCCGCATCGCGCACCTTGAACAGTTGCTCCGCTTCGCAAAACTCACCTAGGACATTCACGATGTAGTCCTGGATCTCGGCATCGCGCAAACCAATATCGTGGTCGAAGTGCTCATGGATAAGATCGGCAAACAGTTCCTGCAGCGGGTGCGATTCCGGGATCATAAGGTGCTTATCGGCTGACTCCTTCTTGTCCTTCAACGCCAGGGTGATGCGAGTTCTTACCGCACTTTCAGCCGCAGTGCAAGCATTACTCGCAGACGCCGTTAGCCGTAAAGGTTCCACTCTTATGAACCCAAGCCGGAAATAATTTATTCTCCACGGCGATTGCTTCACTGGCCATGTTCATTTAGAGCAGTATTTATGCGGGTTTGGTTGTGCTCTGTACGGGGGCCGTTGCTGGCAACGGGTGGTGCTGTCAGCAGATAGACGACTTGACTGCCAAAATTGAGGCGTCTACGTGGCGTGAGCGAAGCGGGAGCCGCGTGCCGAAATCCCGAAGCGTTAGCGAGGGATCTCTTAGGAAGAATTGTTGGGGGGATTGGCGGCGGCTGGACTCGAACTTGAGGCGTCTACGTGGCGTGAGCGAAGCGGGAGCCGCGTGCCGAAATCCCGAAGCGTTAGCGAGGGATCTCTTAGGAAGAATTGTTGGGGGGATTGGCGGCGGCTGGACTCGAACTTGAGGCGTCTACGTGGCGTGAGCGAAGCGGGAGCCGCGTGCCGAAATCCCGAAGCGTTAGCGAGGGATCTCTTAGGAAGAATTGTTGGGGGGATTGGCGGCGGCTGGACTCGAACCAGCGACCTACGGATTATGAGATGTGGTTTCCGAAGGGCCGCCACCTGGATTCAAGCGCTTACAGTTGGGACAGGTCACCTGACTCGGGATTGCGTGTTGTCTTTCGGCACCTAATTGGCAACAAAAAAGGCAACACAACTCATGCCCTTAGGCAAGCGGTTCGGCTGTTATCGTGACCGATTGTCTCGCCTGCGGCTTCTGTTCTGCCGTGCAGCGAGACGCCGGTCAAAGGCAAAGGGCGGGGTAAGGGTAAACGCGGCCCGCCCGGGCGAGACCGTGGCAATTTTGCCAAGCCGGGGGGCCTCGGAAGGGGTGCCCTACGCATTCGCGGGGAGCTAACATAAACTTGGAATGCTGGCCGTGGACCATGAGTGCTAGCTCAATATCGACGACAGTAAAGCGGTTGACAGGCGTGGATCTGAACGCCTCAGCGAACTTTTTGCTGCGATGATTTTCAGCAGTCGCGTAACCACGCCTTCCTTTATCGACTCACTGAGCATGTTTCTTTTGAATTGCAACGAGTCGCGTACCGGGTGGACGAAAGGAAGACGACAGGCCATTGGTCAGAGCCCACGATCACTCGAATAGCCCAAGGATTGCTCTCGGCGCTTCGGGACTTCGGTGTGCTTCAGGGAGCAGTCATCAAGAAGATCGCTCCCGCCTACTTGCCCGTTGGGTCGTTTGCCTATGTCGCGTTTTATCTAAAACAGCATCAACCATCAGGAGTGATGCTGATCGAGTTGCCCGACTGGAGGTTGTTCTTCCTGGGGAGAGAGGGAGTCGAGCGATTTCTCTTTGAAGCCCACCATCGTGACTTGCTGGAGTACCACGTTGCTGGTAGCGTCACGCGGTTGACTTTCCCCGCTGAAAGCCTTGAGGAGTATGCGAATGTCCTCGCTCAAAGATAGCATCGCTCCTCTGGAGAGCGATCTGAAGGCGGTTCCACCCAGGATCAACGTTTACCATGATCTGCCGTTTGCGATCATGCGGTACGACTCAGCCGATGAATGGGAGCTTCGGCGGGAAATTAAGTTGCTGGCCACACGCCTGGAAGCTGTCGGCAAACAGGTTCACATCATTTCGATGTCGGACCTGCTTTGATCTGCGTTAGAGAAGGTTCATCAGAAGGATGATGATGAAGGGTTAGAAGCCGTAATCGAATTGGAAAGAGATCGAGGCTACATCGAGGCCCAGCAGCAGCTGACCACGTATTTGTCGAGCAAGGTCTGGATTCCGCTATGGGATTTGCTCGCGGACCGCCTTGCCACAATCAGTCCAGAGAATTCCGCCATTTTCCTAACCCGTGTGGCGGCCATGTCCCCAGGGATTCTTCACATTTCAATGCTTCTCGACAGGATGCACGGAAAAACAACCGTAGCCGTTGCTCCAAACAGGGTTTCTGCGCCCTTTCCCACAATTCTACTAATGCTCTCGACCTCTTCTCGTGTCTGCGGCAGGTCATGAAGGGGCATTCCGACGAAATCGGCGAAACCGCGAACAAACCGCCCCCGCAGCGTCTCGGAAGCCGGGATTCTTTTCCCGGCGCCGCCTTGATCTTCGTAAGCAACATCGCCCACTCCGAGGAAAGGTCGAGGTGCTTCTTGCTGTTTGTCCTTCCTTCGCAGCGCATCAAGAACGGTGGCCGAGGGAGCATAGCTGATGGCACTGGACATTAGCAGATATTGCCCTTCGCTATTCCGAAGCGCTTCGAAGGGCAGCAGGTTCAATATGCCGTCCGGCACAACGATAAATCGTTTGCCCGTGAATGTTTCAGGAATCGGTTGCACAAGAAACGCATCTAGTTGCTTCGCCTCTTCAACTCCAGCTTTTCTCGCGCGGATTTCATCAATGTACCGCTGGGCCAGTTTTTCGATTTGCCTGCGACCAGCCGGCAGCACTCGCAGGCTGACGGTCCTGTGCGTAACCGAAATACAGAAGGAGTTCGGCTCGTCGAGTACGTACTCCAGCAGAGCTTCATCTGACTTCAGGCTGTCTTGAACTTGTGTTAGTGGTGCGGGATCAATGGGAAAGCGCTGATCTCCTTGGTTCCACGCCAACCGCAACCGCCACTCGTATTCCGCCAGAGCATCGAGCAGATTTTCACGCTCGACGGGACTATTGGCCTGCATCAAGCGGATTTGTGTAGTAGCGACGTAACTGTCGACCGTCGCAGCTTCAGTAGACCCTGACTGCGGATCTGCCTTTCTGTCTTCCAAGGCGCTAGCCAGAGTTCGCCCACGGACGCGCTCCAATATTTGAAACGCACCGGCTGTGTCGGCCTGCTTCGCCACGAGTTCGAAGTGTTGGAGGTAAGTCTGGCTCATGGCCGCGGCGATGGAGCTGTTCCAATAGGAGTCATCGCCGCCAGCCTTTCGTCCGCAGAAGGGAGTTTGGTATTGCAAAACCCGCTACCACCGGTACAATTCAGGCGAATCAGAGATGAAAAGGGAGATTCCCGATGAATAACCCGCCAGTTGCCACGGCGAAAGCGATCACGCTGCAGAGCCTTGGCACACTCAGCCTGCGAAGCGGCGACAACGACAGCGCGCGCCGGTGGGGAGGCGCTGTACAGCGCAACCTGACGGGCCGTCCGGTGGGGGAACTCCAGGAAGCGTTGATCGCCGTAGGAACTCTCAAGAGCCGCGCGGACGGCGCGTTCGGCCATAATACGCAGAACGCGGTCCGGCGCTTTCAGTGGTATTTGAACAACATGGACTACCGGCTCAAGGTCAACGCCGGCGCGGCTGCTTCGGCGGGTTTGATCTCGCCGTTCGGAAGCGTCTCCAGCGGGCTGCTGGGAGTTTGCGATGCGCGGCTTGCGCGCGAGTCGGCCTCCTGGCTGGACGGCAAGTACATCTGCACAACTCCCCTAGTGCGTTTGAGCCTGGGAGGTGTGTCGAATGTAGATACGGCCGACACTTTCGAGGTGCTCGACTATCCGGGCGCGCAGGCCGGCGAGGTGCTCGTGCATCAGGATTTCGCGACGGTGATCTCGGGCACGATGAACGAGGCGGCCAAGACGGCTAAGGTGAGTCTCAAAATCAACCAGACGTTTCGCGTGCAGGGCATTCCGCCTTCTGGCGCGGTGGTGCCGCCTGCAAGCAAGTCGCAACACCTGATCGGGCACGCGGTGGATCTCAATATTGTGGACGGGACCACGATCAATAGCTCCGCAATGTTCAACAACGGCACGGAGACGGACAACGCGGATGCGTTTGTCACGGCGGTGAAGAAGAAGGGGATCCGCTGGGGTGGAGACTTCAACAATACCGACCCGGTACACTTCGACGACTTCGACAAGCCAAGCCGCGAGGACTACGACATGATCTTCTTCTTCGCACAGCATTGCTATGATGACAATCACCCCATGCGCATGGTGAGCTGATTTCTATGCAATCGTTCAAAATATCGCTTCTTACCGTGCTAGCCGTGGTCGCGGCAACGGCGTGTGGGCTCTCTCAAAGTACGACGCCTCCTGAAGAAAAGGCTCCGCCGAACGAAATACGGGTGGCGCTCAAGAGCGGCCGTCCAGTTGTGCTGGTGGTGCAGCCCTCCGGCAAGGCCGACGCCAGCGAAGCTTATGGCGACTGGGCGGAGTACCTGAACGCTTTCGCGGCGCGGGAGAAATCGGTGGAGATTGTCAAGCTGAGCGGCCGGCGTTACTCCCAACTGGTTACATCGCCGCAACTCAACAAGCCATATAACACGCTGTTCCTGCGCGACGCCGGGCACGCGCTGCTTTATCGCGGCATGATCTTGGAGCCCGATATCTATGTTAAGGGCAAGGCTTATATGGCTGGTAAGCCTGGCCCTGAACCCGCTCAGCGCACGGGCCTTGAAGAAGTGCGGCTCGAGATACGACCTTAAGACGATGCTCAGGTAGCGAGTCGAGGCTTTGCCGACTCCCCGGTCCTGATCTGGGGGTTGTCACTTCCGCGGGTTGCCGACTTCCATGTAAGTCAAAGTCAAGAAGAAAATGCAAGGTCTCTGGGCGCGCTGGGGAGAGCGTGCGTTGGGTTGATCAGGATTCAGGGTTGCGAAGAGTGCCTCACGGTTGCGCACTCACGACTCGGGTGCATGTTAGGCGCAAATTTGCGGAGGCGCTGCTGACAGCAAGAACTTAGACCAGCGGGGCAGCGGGGTAAAACGTGTTGGAGTGGAGGGAAGCAGAGGCCATCTTCGTGTGACTTAGGCTTGCTTCGGATGACCGCTTGCCGTCATGGCTTTGCCCCGCGCCAGTGTTGGCTTTCGACCGCCCTAACGCGCGTTGATTATTTCCTTAAGCTTACGCATGAAGGCACTGGGCGGTGTACAGCTCTCTCCGCAAGGCACCACCGGCTCGCCCTTCAGCCGCGCCACTTCTTCACACTCGCGCATCATCTGCGCCTGGATTCCAAGACACCAGCGCCCACACCGCGGACATTTGCGTGCCCCATGCTTCTCCCATCGTGCCTGTAGGTCGAGCGCCAAGAGGATGTCGCGAACCTAGCGCTGCCAGACCCATATTTCGCGGGGGGAATATTGCCACGCAGGTCCAGTAGAGTGTGCATCTTGACCGCCGCCTTGCGGCGTCGGAATTGGGTCCACGGAAACAGCGCTAGGCAGAGATCAACGGTCGTTGAATCCAGCGCATAGAGGCTCTGGTCCAGATCGACGCCCAATGGGTCGCGGGCGTACAACCGGCGTGCAGTTGCAATCAGCGTCTGCGCGAAGGAAGCATAGATGCGCCAGTCGCGTGATTCGTTGGCACCGGCTAGAGTCGAACGCGCCATGTTGGTGCGGAAGCCCATGTGGTACAGCTTGCCACCTACCGCGCCCAAACAGGTCTCGATGTCTCGCAGGCTCTCGCGATAGGTGAGCTGGGCGAAGGCCATCGCCAGATATTGATCCCAGCAGGAGAAGTGCTTCGCGTAACGGTCCCCACGATAGGTGTCCACGCACTTGTTAAATTTCTTGTGGGGCAGATGCTCGATCAGTTGGGCAAAGACGGTGCGGCCGGAGTTCATACCGCATTCTTGCCGGTCCGGTTCGCAGTTTCCAAACTCCGTTTGCAGGCGCTTTCAATTAAGATACCATTGTCGGGATCGAGGAATACGAGATTGCAGTCTGTGAGCTTCGCTTTGATTCTCGCCAGCCATCTGCTCCGCTCCGCGCGGGACGCATTGAATCATGGAAAGAACTCTGTAACGAGTGCGGCAGGCGGATCGCGGAGTACTTCGGGCGCAACAGCTTTGCTGGCCGTCAGATCCAAGGCAAAGGCCCAAATCAGCTTGCGAAAAAGCCTCTCAGAACTGGGGGGGCAATTTTAAGCCTTTGGCCGGAGTCTGCTTCTCAGGTGGACTAGTAGAAGGGGGTGGCTCTTTTTCAACAGGTGGTTCTTTTTGGGGCGGTATCGTCAATCTTGGCACGACCGGCTTAACCACTGACAACTTGTCGGTTCGAAAGACCACTGCCAACCTGTAGGGGGCAAGTTCCAGAGCTTCCGTGGCGTCAAATTCACGACCTTCTCCAAGCAGCTCAAGGATCTTTTCACTGCTCTTTTCGCCTACGATCTCGCCCAGTTTTTCTCTGAGCTCCTTATTTCCAATTAATTTCTTGAGTACCTTCGATTTTTCGCCAACTTTTCCCCCCGCCTTCCCCAAACCGTACTCCAGTAGAAGATCTACAAGAGTGGTCGGTTTCCCCTCCCAGTCCTGTCCAGTCCTGTAGAATGTCACAAGTGACCAGGCAAGTTGCACTTCCTTATATTCCATCGTCACGATAGTCTGGAGAACCCGTCCCTCAATTGGGACTTCCCTCTTACGCGCGGCTACGGCGTAGATGTCGTCGAGATGACAGGCCCAATGGCAAATAGCAACCCCATAGCGGCCTTGGGTTAGCGCCTCTCGCACCATCCCATCGTAGTAGCTCTCTGCTGGCAAGTACCCACTGGCCGGGAAACCCGGCAAAGAAGCGTCGGTCACGACCACCGTGTAGTCCGACGGAGGCTGCTTTTCCGCGGCTGCTCCACTTGGGCCTTGGCCCGCGGAGACACCCGAAACCTTAAAGAGAAGGGCCGTGAGCATGATGGGGCGGTAGAGCCGGATCGGGTTTGGATCTCCATGATCTTTCACTCCTAGGGGACCTGGTGTTGCACCCACATACCAAGCAGGAGTCAACGGGCTAGCCGCGTCGCTGTGGCCGAGCGGACCAGGGGTCCAAGGTGAACGGGAAAAAGGATCTTTGCCCAGGGGCGATGGGGACATAGCTGCTCCACATGCCGCGCCGGAGTCTGACCCAAGGGTTCGATCTTGTCCCGCGACGGCCCGATTGTGTACTCACTTGCCTTGGTTAAGAGCCTCAAACCGGCAGTGCAAGCAAACCTCCGCGAGCCGTGATTCTTAAGAGGCCCATTTGCGTTTGAAGGCGGAGACGACAGTCACCGCAGCATCTATTAGCCAGGATCTCCTTTTTGATCTTGAAAACGGCGCCATGGTACACTCGTTTCGCCTGTTCGCGACACTGTGAAACGATTTTTCATCGGGAGCACTCCCGACGGTCTTCCTTCCGCCAGCGATCCGAGCTTCCTTTGCTTGGGATGTAATTAGAAAAATCCCCGTCTGCCTCGACCTAGCTGAAGTGGTGTATTCGCCATTAAATCGTCCCCGGCATCAAAACCGCTTATCTCGCTAGCAGTCAACCGCTTACGCCAACCTCACGCAAGTAAGCTGCCTTGATTCAATAACTGCTTTTGATCCTGCCATTTGAATCTGGTGGCGGCGGCTGGACTCGAACCAGCGACCTACGGATTATGAGACCGTCGCTCTAACCACCTGAGCTACACCGCCAGCCTGCAAGCGAAAGGCCGGACGTGACAGCGCCCAGCCCACTTTGATTCTAGAGTTCTGATTTTTGGCTGTCAAACCAGCGATTCCGCCAACCGATTGTCACTCAGACGCTGCGCTCGCGGCATAGACTTTCCTCCTTGTATCCTTCACAATTATTGGCGTGATTCCGGAGAACTCTATTGCCTGATCCGCGCCGCGCCAAGATTACTGCCCTTGGAACCTACGTACCGCCTCGCATCCTCAACAACCAGGACCTGGAAAAAATGGTGGACACCACCGACCAGTGGATTCTGGAGCGCACGGGAATCCGTGAGCGTCACCTGGCGGACAAGGGGGTTGCGGCGAGCGACCTCGCCGTGGAGGCCGTCAAGGACCTGCTGAAATCGCACCCCTTCGATCTGCAGGAGGTGGACCTGATCGTCGTTGGCACGGTCACGCCGGACATGATGTATCCCTCGACCGCCTGCCTGGTGCAGCACAAACTCGGCATCACGCGCACGTGGGGATTCGATGTCTCGGCCGGCTGCTCCGGATTTCTCTACGCGTTGAACGCAGGCGCGGAGTTCATCGCGTCTGGCCGCTACAAGAAAGTGCTGGTGATCGGCTCCGACGTGAATTCGTCGATGACCGACTTTACCGACCGCGCGGTATGCATCATCTTCGGCGATGGCGCCGGCGCGGTACTGCTGGAGCCGGCCAACGAAGGCGAACCGTACGGCATCATCGACAGCGAGGCGCAGGTCGAGGGCGCGGGCGGTCAGTATCTGTACATGCCCGGTGGCGGAAGCCTGCATCCTGCATCGCATGAAACCGTCGATCAGAAGATGCACTTCATTCATCAGGACGGGCAGCAGGTTTTCAAATACGCGGTCAAGAAGATGGCGGAAATGACCCAGCGCGTGCTGCAAAAGAACGGCATGACAGGCGCGGACGTCGATTGCTTCATCGCGCACCAGGCCAACCGGCGCATCATTGTGGCCACTGCCGAGCGCCTGAAAATGCCGATGGACAAAGTGATCATCAACATTGACCGCTATGGCAACACGACGGCAGGTACCATTCCCCTTGCCATGCAGACGGCCATTGAAGAAGACAAGCTGAAAAAAGGCGATATGCTGCTGCTGGCGGCGGTGGGCGCAGGATTTACATCAGGCGCAACGCTGCTGCGGTGGGCGTTCTAGCCGCTATTGCCCAAAAGCTGTTAACATCAAGAAACCGCTCCATCCCGGAAATCGTTACCTGAACAGCCGGCAGGGTCGACTGATGCAACCTCGCGATGATTGCCTGGGCCGCGCGCCCTCATTTATCTGATTGCAAAGGTTTTTCTTTCGTGGTTTTTGACGATTCTTTCCACAACCCATGAAGGCACGTTTTCTGTATGGTTGTCACCGCGAGAACAGTCGTACCATCGCTCTTTTTGCGAGATCTTTGCGTCGTCTCTTGCAGCGTAGTGCCTTCTTCAGCCCATACGCCGCCGCCAGCAGAACATAGTGAGGCGGAACTTGAAGGAGGGCTGGAAGGAGGGCTGGCTGAAGCGCCCGTCGCCCGTGCGCCGCGGCTGCGCAAGAACGCTGCCACCTGCGTCTTGCCGGCTCGAAGCGCTATGTCTAGCTAGGGCCGTCGCTCCAAATTGGTTTCTAGCGTTAACTTTAGCTCCGAAGCCGAGTAGGAGCCGCGCAGCGTCGACGTTGCCCGAATAAGCCGCGGCCATAAGCGGCGTCCAACCTTTGAAAAACTCGGAATCCTCGGGCGTATTTGGATCTGCCCCTGATGAAAGACGCGTTCGTAGGGCGGTCAGGTCACCGCTTTCAACCACTTTTACCAGCGAGTCTGTTGCGACGGGTTGATTCTGAGCGAATGCTGTTGCCGTCAAACCGATCATGGCCGTTGACCAAATGGCAATCCATATCGTGGCGTGGAGAACGGGCAGAATTGTCTTCGCCTGCATGGCACACGATTCTACAGCAGTTCAGAACTGACCGAGCACGCGGCTTTGCAAGGTTCTCAAATCCCAATCCACCACCTTGCAAACCCGGTCCGCCAGCTACTTGGCCTTGACCTTCTTCCGCTCCTTCGCTAGTTCCAGCGGTGCTACCGGTTCAGTCATTCGCCCAGGATCGAGAATCTCCTTGATCTGCTCCTCCGTCAGATCGCCGCGCTGGCGCGCGATCTCGATAATCGACTTGCCGGTCCTGATCGATTCTTTAGCAATCTCTGCGGCCTTCGCATAGCCGATGTATGGGTTCAGCGCAGTCGCCAGCGATACCGTGCTCTGGACGTAGTAGTCGGTACGCTGCTGGTTGACAGTAATGCCCTTGATGCAAAAATCCGTGAACTGGCGCAGCATGTTGGTCATGATGGTGATCGACATCAGCACGCTATACGCCATCGTCGGCATCATGACGTTGAGTTCAAGCTGGCCCGCCTGCACAGCTAGCGCGACCGTGGTGTCATAGCCGACGACCTGGAACGACACCATCGCAGCGAGTTCCGGCATCACGGGATTGATCTTGCCCGGCATAATCGACGAGCCCGGCTGCAGCGCCGGCAAGTTGATTTCAGCAAGTCCTGTATTTGGGCCAGAGGAAAGCAGGCGAAGGTCGTTGGAGATGCGAATCACCTCCAGCGCCAGGTTGCGCAGCCCCGAACTCACGCTCGACATCGCAAGATTCGATTGCATCGCGTAGCGCATGTCGTCGACCGCATGTAGCTTCTGGCCGGAGATGCGCGCCAGCTCGGCGATAGCTTTGCGACGGTAGTCGGGATGGGTGTTGATCCCGGTGCCCACGGCCGAGCCGCCCAGTCCAATCTCGTACAGCAGTTCCGCCTGCTCCTGAATCGATTTCTTCGCGCGTCGGATCGCGCCCGCGTAGGCTGTGAACTCCTGTCCCAAGCGCATCGGAACTGCATCCTGCATGTGCGTGCGGCCGGACTTCAGGATGTGATGAAACTGCTTGCCCTTCTCGTCCAATGCTGCGACGAGACTGTCCAGCACGGGATACAGGTTCTCCAGCTCCAGCAGCGTTGCCAGCCGCATCGCGGTGGGGAACACATCGTTGGTTGATTGCCCGTAGTTGACGTGATCATTGGGATGGACGTGCTTGTACTCGCCGCGCGCGCCGCCCAGCAGCTCCGAGGCGCGGTTGGCAATGACCTCATTGCTGTTCATGTGGAAGCTGACGCCGGCACCCGCCTGAAACACATCGACCACGAAATGATCGTGCAGCTTTCCCTGCTGCACCTCTCGCGCCGCCTGGATGATCGCGTTGGCGGTCTTCTCATCGATCAACCCAAGCTCACGGTTGGTGATGGCAGCCGCTTCCTTCACCATAGCGATGGCGCGAATGAGAGTGGGATGCGCGCGCAGGCCGCTGATGGGATAGTTCTCGACCGCGCGTGCCGTCTGGATGCCGTAGTAGGCGTGCGCGGGAACTTCCTTCTCGCCGAGCGAATCTTTTTCGGTGCGCGTGGGTTTTGTCACGTTGGCGGGCATGGTGAAACTCCTCTGCGGATTGCGATCATACGCCATTTCAGCCGCAGAGTTGTAGTGTGATGCACGTTTCGCAGAGCTACGGCGTAGTGGCGACTGCGTTCGTGTTTTCCGGCTCTCGCGGCGTCATCTGCCGCAACGTAGCCAGTCCCTGCTGCACCTGCTTCCAGCGTTTCTGATTTTTCTTGGTGATGATCGGCGCGTTCGGGTTCGAGTAAAACTCCAGCCCCTGCGATGGCGCCCACGATCAGCAGCAAGCCGCCTTCAGGGAGCGCCGCGATCAGAAGATCCATCTTTCTCTGCATATCTACGAAGCCGAATCCAGCATCGTCAACGCGAACAGCAATGGCAGGCAGAGCACAATTGCGCGCAGCAGCAAACCGATCTACTTACAGCGGTTCCAGATTTGGTGTATCCAGGTAGAGCGGACCTTCAGGTCCGCGTCCAAGCCGCACCCCGAAGTCTGGGCTTTCCGCCCACTGCGCTGCAGTGGGCGGAAAGCCTGACGAAGAGAGCCCCCCTCGACGCGGCGCTGAAGCGCCGCTCTACCCGACCTCGGGGTACAGCAATTCGGGAAACGCTCTAGATGGCTAGAGCTGTGTTCCCGGTGGTGAGGAAATCGCGCCAAATCGCAGCAGCGACCAGCGCAACGTGCTTACTCGGCAGGCTGCGGGACGGCGGCCAAACTCTCGAGTGCGGCCTGGCGAGAGCGCAGTTCCGTCATTTCTTCGTCGCGGAAGTTCTCCGCACAGCCGGCCAGGATGCGCAGCCCCTGCTCGGCGAGAATGCGGCGGAAGCCGGGGTCGGAAGTTGCACTTGCGATGTCGTTCAGCGCCCGCAGCAGGCGCAGGCTCACCGCCCTGTCGCTCTTGGAGTAAATGCGGATCTGGTCGAATGCCGCCTCCAGCAGGCGATCGAAGTGTGTCCCTTCGATGCTGGCGCGAACGATGCCGGGCGGGTCATAGCGTAAGTCATCAGGAGGCTCTCGCGATTCAAAACGGATTAGGATGCGGCTCAACTGATCGATGCAGTTAATGGCGGTCGTGGGATCGTTCACGGCCGGGGAGATAGCCCGGAGCGCCACATCGACGATTTGCAGAACTCCGAACTCCACATCCTGCTGCAGAGTTCTGGTGGGACCGATATCAACGCTCTCCAGCAATTCTGACGCGGCCGCCGGACTCAGGCGAGCACCCTTCGAGACCATCATCAGCGGAATTCCCTCGGGGACGAAGTGGCCAACGCGGCGCAACATCCTGACGGTAACGTGCGCGTGCTTGGCAACCGCGACCAGTCGTCGCATGTCGACGAATCGGATGTAGCCGGAGGCGGTGCTCAACACCGGGACCTCACTCGGATTGGCCCGCAGCGGCGTGGAGTTCTGCTGATGGCCGGGGACGTGAGGGTATCGCATGGTCTCGTTGATCACTGCCACTGTTTCCTGCGCGATGCGGTCCACGATGTTGTTGACGCTGATTGCCTGGGAGATGTGATGAATGAAAAACAGCAGCAAAACGACGCAGATCAGCGCCAGCAGCATGGCGCCCATCACGGTTGCAACCGGCGCGAACGGATGAGGCGCGGAGTGCGCGGCCGGCAGCGCCGCCATGCAGTACGAAAACGTGCCCAGGAAGATGCCCAGCGTCCATTGTGTGACCTTGTCCCGCGAGAAGCTGATCATGATCCGTGGCGAGAACTGCATCGACGCCAGCGTAAGAGTCATGAGCAGGATGGCAAACACAATCGACACTACCGTCATGATGGAAGCCGCGATACCTGCCAAGATCACCTGAGCTACTTGCGGGTCAGCGTGTGAGGGAAACAGGATCGAGGGCACCCACGCGCTGGCGGCGGGAAACTCTTCCTCCAGCCAGGAGAGGAACGCACCTGCACTGCCCAGCACCACGACGATGATGAGCGGGCGAACCAGAAAACCGCCACGCAGGTTGTACATCACGTGGCGAAGCAGTAAGGGCAGGCTCTTCTTCACGATTGACTCTTGCAAAAGTGTAGTGGGTCGGGCACGCGCCTGACAAAACGAGGAGCTGCGCCGACCGGCTCAGAAACAGGTACGAGAGTAGCTACCGAGGGCTGGGCAAGTCGCGAGTGGTGTCGCCGCTCAGCGGCTCCGTTCTTTCTTCCCACTGCACCGCGGGCCCACGCCCGCGGCGAACACCACTGCCGCTGCGCGGCTCGTTCATTGCGCGAGAAGGACCGTAGGCTTATTCGGGAAGAAGAAAGAGAAAGGCCGCCATCTCTGGCGGCCTGTTTCGCAAAACGTGGAATTGATCTAGTTGTTCTCGTTGCTGGCGCGCTTCCACGACATGAACTCGCCAATGGTCGAGCCGCCGGAGGAACTCGCGGCCGGAGCCTTGTAGGCCTCGACGTCCTTGCGGGTGGCTTCTTCGCCTACCGCACGAATGCTGAGCCCGACCTTCTTCTCCGCCGGATTCATCTTGATGATCTTGAACTCGTGCTCCTGCCCCGGCTCAAGCTTCACCGGCGCGCCATGGCTATCGACGGCCTCCGAATTGTGGCACAGGCCTTCGACGCCGTCGGCAATTTCAACGAAGGCGCCGAAACTGGCCAGCCGCAGTACTTTGCCATGCAGCACGTCGCCAACGCGATGCTGCTCGAAGAAGGTGTCCCAGGAATCAGGTTGCAACTGCTTCACCCCGAGCGACAGCCGGCGCTGGTCTGGCTCAATCGCCAGCACAATCGCCTTTACCTTGTCACCCTTCTTCAGAACCTCGGATGGATGTTTCACACGCTTGGTCCAGCTCAGATTGCTGACGTGGACCAAGCCGTCGATACCGTCCTCGATCTCGATGAATGCGCCGAACTCGGTCAAGTTGCGGACCTTGCCTTCCACAACCGAGCCAACCGGAAACTTCTCGTGCAGCGTCTCCCACGGGTTCGCCTCAAGTTGCTTCAGCCCAAGACTGATGCGGCGCTCGGTCGGATTCACATTGAGCACGACCGCTTCCACCTGGTCGCCTACGTTGACCAGCTTGGAAGGATGCTTCATGCGCTTGGACCAGGTCATCTCGCTGACGTGCACCAGGCCTTCAATGCCCTGCTCCAGCTCGACGAACGCACCGTAGTCGGTCACGCTGATGACCCGCCCGCGGACGTGCGCGCCGATGGGATAACGCTCCGAAGCGTCCAGCCACGGATCGGGCGTGAGCTGTTTGAATCCTAGTGACACCCGCTGCTTATCACGATCGAACTTCAGCACCTTTACCTGGATTTGATCGCCCACCTGCACCAGGTCGCGCGGATGCGTCAGGCGTCCCCACGACATATCGGTGATGTGCAGCAGGCCGTCGATGCCGCCCAGGTCTACGAACGCACCATAGTCGGTCAGGTTCTTCACCGAGCCGGTCAGGATGGCGCCTTCCTCGAGGTGCTCCAGCGTCTTGGTGCGCTTTTCCGCCTGCTCTTCTTCCAGCAGTTGTTTGCGCGAGGCCACGATGTTGCCGCGCTTCTTGTTCAGCTTGATGATGCGGACTTCGATCTCGTGTCCCTTCAAGCCCTCCAGATTGCGCACCGGGCGCAGATCAACCTGCGATCCGGGAAGGAATGCGCGCGCACCGAGGATATCGACGGTCAACCCTCCCTTGATGCGATCGATCACCCGCGCTTTCACCGGCATCTTCTCGTTGAAGGCCTTCTCGATCTCGTCCCACGAGCGCAGTCGCTGCGCCTTCTGGTGCGAGAGGTGGATGTAACCCTCTTCGGTGCTGCCCGGCTCACGCATTACGGCGATCTCATCGCCGCGCTGCACCGTGACGTTGCCTTCGTGGTCCTGGAATTCGGCGACCGGAACCACGCCCTCCGACTTGTAGCCGATGTCGACGACCACGTACTGCGGCGTCACCTTCAGGACCGTCCCGCTGACGATCTGCTCTTCGTTGAGTGCAGCTTCGGTCTGCGCCTGCTCCTGCTCGAAGCTTTCCAGAGCGCTGGCGAAGTCTTCCATGCCGGGTTCTCTCTCGGCACGCGGAGCGGACGTTATCGCAGCGGCAGCAGGTGTCGGTGTTTCCGTAACCGGCTGCGCCGGCGCATCAGTTGCTGGTGGAGCGGACGCTTCCGCTTGCTGGGGTTTGGGCTGCTCGGCAGCCGTGGCTTCTTGCGTTGGGGAGCTCGTGGCGTTAGGGGTTTCTTCGAAAGACATGTGGATGCTTATGCACACTCCGCGGTCTTGAAAACGCGCAGAGAGCCTGAGATAAACGGACTGCTGGTTTGATCGACAGGTATGATTTTCCCGCTGCTAGGCGGGTTTGGACAATCCAGCGGCCGGATCCGATGGAGCGGGCTGTGCTTCCATGGAACTCTTCGACTATAGCAACCGACCGATGCAGTGTCAAACAACTTAGGCCGTGTTTCCTGCTGATTACGCACGCTTTTCTTCGATTTTTCATCTCGACGTCAATGCCTGTTGTCACTGACGTGTGTGATCGGTACGTGTGCTTCTCTTGGGGACTGCCGCACACGGTGTTACTCTGCCAAAGATCAAAGATATGGATTACCTCTGGACTCCCTGGCGCTATCGCTACATCACCAGCGGCGACACCTCGGGCGAAGGCTCGTCCTGCATCTTCTGCCGACTGCTGCGCTGCGACGACGATGCCGAGACGCTGATCGTCCATCGCGGCGAGCACAACTTCATCGTCCTGAACGCCTATCCCTACACCTGCGGCCACAGCATGATAGTTCCTTTCGAACACATCGACAGGCTCGACAAGCTATCTCAGTCCGCTGCGATCGAGATGATGCAACTGGGGCAACGACTGGAGAGCGCCTTCCGCGAGCTGTATCACCCGGACGGCGTCAACATTGGCATGAACATCGGCAAGGCTGCGGGAGCCGGTATCGCCGGGCACATCCACATGCATGCGCTGCCGCGCTGGGTCGCGGATGCCAACTTTATGACCGTGATTGGCGAAACGCGCGTCCTGCCTGAGGATCTGCAAACCACCTACAAGCGGCTGAAGTCGAAGTTCTGATGGGCCCTATGTCTTTCCCGAAACAGGACAACTGCCGCTTGAGAACTCCGAATTTGCTATCGGACTTCCTCTGCCCCAGAGGATGATTACCCTAGCCACGTTCTCTATGGCGCTCCCTAGGTAGCAGAAACACTACGCCTTTCGGCGATTCGGCATTCTCTCGCGCTCGTCGCTTGTGGTACGAGGCAACACCTCTTCAGTTGCCTCAGAATCTCGTCGCTCTCGTATCGGCACTCATTCTTGTAACCGAAATTGCTCCTTTTCAGGGAGGACTTCAGATGAAGGCAAGGATTCTCCTCTTGGCCGCCTGCGCTATGTTGGCGGCTGCTCCCGCCATGGCAGACACGCTTTACAGCAACGGTCCCATTAACGGCAACCTGAATGCGTGGACGATCAACTTCGGATTTGTTGTAAGCGATACCTTCAATTTCGGGGAATATCAGTACGCCACCATTACGGGCGCCAGCTTTGGTATGTGGCTGTTCCCGGGAGACACGCTCACTTCGGCCGAACTGTCCATCACCTCCGGCGAAGACAGCGGCACCACCTACTTCGAGCAGACGGTGAGCTTTACGCAGAGCGGCTGCAGGGGTAACCAGTACGGTTACAACGTTTGCACCGAGACCACCAGTTTTAACGGCCCGTACCTTGAACGTGGCAATTACTGGATCAACCTGCAGAATGCCAGCCTTCCCAGTGGCGATCCGATTTACTGGGATCAGAACTTTGGAGGGCCCGGCAGCCATGCCTGGCCGGTGTCCCTTGCCTCGGAGAACACGGTAGGCACGATTCCGTCCGAATCGTTCACGATTTTGTTCGAAGGCACAACCTGTGGCGCCGGCTCCGACTGTGCGCAGTCGTCATCGAGTGTTCCGGAACCCAGCAGCCTCATCTTGCTTGGCTCCGGAGGTTGGCGCTGTTTAGCTCCTGGGCGCGCTGCGCCGCAAGCTGTTCTAGCCGGGGAGATATGTTTTTCGGCTCATGCAACTCTTGGTGTTTTAAGGAGGCCTTATGAAAAAGTTAATCGTTCCTCTCATCCTGCTGTCGGTCATAGCGGCGGCCAGTCGCGCCGGGGCCCAACAGACCGTCTACAGTAACGGTCCCACCAACGGCAACACCGACGCGTGGACCATCAATTTCGGCTTTATTGTCAGCGATACATTCAATGTTCCCTACGGCGATATCGGCATCACTGGCGCCGAATTTGCCATGTGGCTGCTTCCCGGCGATACTGCCGGCCCATGCGCACATTGCGGGGCCAACAGCGATATGACTGCCGAGCTGTCCATCACTTCGGGCGAGAACAGTGGTACCAGCTACTTTGATCAAACGGTGAGATTCACTCAGAGCGACTGCGTGGTGAACGACTATGGGTACGACATTTGCCTGGAGACCACCCACTTCAATGGCCCGACTCTCAACGGCGGGACCTACTGGCTGAACCTGCAGAACGCCAGCATACCCAGCGGTGACCCGGTTTACTGGGACGAGAACTCCGGCCCGTCTTTGGCTTCGGAAAACTCGATAGGTTCAATTCCCTCAGAATCGTTCACGGTTCTCGGGGAGATTACCTGCGGCGCCGGCTCCGACTGTGCGCCGTCGTCGTCGAGCGTTCCGGAGCCCGGCAGTCTCACCTTACTCGGCTCCGGAGGCATGACCCTGCTGGGCCTTCTGGGCGCACTGCGCCGCAGATTGTTCTGAATAGCTTATCCTTCGCGATTGGCTGCGAACAGCAGAAGCTAAATCGAGAACGTTACGATCCGTCGTCATGCGATAGAGCATGACGAATTGGAGGCTTCTATGAAGACATCTATGAATGTGCTCGCAGTCTTCGGAATTTGCCTGATCTTGTCGGCCACGCCCGCCTCGGCAGACACGATCTATAGCAACGGTCCGACCAACGGCAACACCGACGCGTGGACCATTAACTTCGGCTTCATCGTTAGCGACAGCTTCCGTGTAACTACCAACGACACCGCCATCACCGGTTTTACTATGGCTGATTGGCTGTTCCCAGGCGACACCCTGACCTCGGCTGAACTGTCCATCACCTCACTCCCATTCGGCGGCACGACGTACTTTAATCAGACGGTAAATTTCACCCAGAGCAGCTGCTCCATCAACAACTACGGCTACAACATCTGCAACGAGAGCAGCAGCTTCAGTAACGGCCCGATGCTTAACAGCGGCACCTACTGGATCAACCTGCAGAACGCCAGCGTTCCCAGCGGCGACCCAGTTTACTGGGACGAGAACTCCGGACCGTCTCGGGCTAGAGATTCCGGCCTTCCCGTGCTGCCGACTGTCGGCACGATTCCTTCGGAGTCGTTCACGATCCTCGGCGGCAACACCACGACTTGCATCTGCGGCTGCAGCTCTCCCGGCAGCTGCGATATGCAGGGCACGGTTCCTGAACCGGGCAGCTTGCTGCTGTTGGGCTCGGGGATGCTCGGCGTCGCAGGCCTGTTGGCGCGCGAGCTGTTTTAGTTCGGCGAGAGGTACAGAACACTGGCTGCTGGTGTAGTGCGTCGTAAATCTGCTTACGTAAGTTTTCGAAGGTTTGTATCAGGGCACGGCTTTAGCCGTGCCGAAATGCATCATTTTCCCCGGGCTTTAGCCCCTGAACAGCGGGTGCAGGAGCTAAAGCCCACATCTTTCTGCGTCCGTTCGGCACGACTAAAAGTCGTGCCCTGATACGACCCGTGCTCGGATAGGTAACGCGTTCGATGACGCACTACCCTAGTGAATCCAGTGCTTATTAGCGGGAGTTCAGCCTGCGGACACGCCGGGTGGTTCTATCCATCTAAGTACTCTGCAACTGCCGGCGCGGCAGGCCTTTGATCGCAAAAAACAAGATGTACAAGTAGCAAATCACCGGCAAGATGAATGCGTGGTGCAGGCCGGCGCGGTCGGCAATGATGCCTTGCAGTTCGGGGATGATTGCGCCGCCCACAATCGCCATCACGAACAGTCCGGAAGCTTCACCTGTGAGCGGCCCCAGGCGCCTTCGATGCCTACACGCGGGACTGCCGCTCGCTATTCGGCCGTGCCCCACTGAGAGCAAAAAACAAAATGTAGAGATAGCACAGAGAAGGAATGATCAAAGCGTAGTGAATACCTTGGCCCCAACTCGTTTGTCCCTGAGTCATTGCTGAGTAATACGTGTGATTGATCGCGTCCGCAACTTTGCCGACCAGCAATGGAATAATCGCCCCGCCAACAATTGCCATATTCAACAGACCGGAAGCGTCGCCTGTAAGAGGGCCGAGTTCCGCGATGCCGAGCGTGAAGATGGTCGGAAACATAATCGAATTGAACAGCCCGACCATCAAGATAGACCACATCGCGACATGTCCGCTCGTGAGCACGGAGAGGACGACCAGCGCACAGGCGATCGTTGCGCACAGTCCCAGAAGTTTCTGCGGATTTATCTTCTGCAATAGCGCCGACCCTGCGAACCGTCCAATCATGGCGCCGAGCCAGTAGACCGAGATGTATCGGGCGGCAATGCCGAGCGCTTCCCGATATCGGCTGAAGGCGCCGGGCACAGATGAACTGCTGACGAAGCGTCCGATATTTTCCAACGCCAAGTAATTGGAAATGGAACTGCCAATCGATACTTCAGCTCCCACATAAACGAAGATAGCGACCGCGCCAAAGACGAGATTTGGATGTTTCCAGATCGAGTCATCGACGTGTTCTCCGATATGATGTGCAGCCGATTCGATTTTCGGAAAACGAAAAGTGCCAATTGCGATCGCGAGCAAAATCAACACTGCCGCGAAAAAGTACACGTATAACCTGATTACGGCCTGAGTTTCCACCGAGGCGCTCTGCGCAATTGAGTTCTCAGTACCCTTGAGAATCAGATGGGCGCCTACCCATGGGAACACTGTAGTTCCGAGCGAATTGAAAGCTTGAGTCAAATTCAAGCGACTCGAAGCCGTCTGCGGTTTTCCGAGTATCGCCACATACGGATTCGCGGCGACCTGAAGGACCGTTATGCCGGTAGCCAAAACCACCAAGGCAACGAGGAAGACCGGGAACGATGGCATCTTGGCGGCAGGGTAAAAGACGAGACACGCAACCACCATGGTCGCCAACCCGGAGACAATGGCTTTTTGGTATCCGATCCAGTCGATTAGTTTGGCCGCCGGTATTGAAAACACGAAATACGCCGAGAAGAATGCGGTCTGAATCAGCATGCTCGCAGCAATCTGAAGATTGAATACGTGCTGCGCAAATGGGATCAGCACATCGTTCAAGGATGTTAGAGATCCCCATATGAAGAAGAGGGTGGTCACCATCGCCAACGGGCCGCGATAGTTGCGCTCGGCGCCCGTCGCGGTCATCGTGGTAGTGTTCTGCTGTGCTCCCAAAGCCATGTCTACCTGTGGAGGTTAGATGCCTTACATCGGGGCACGACTTTCAGTTGTGCCGCTCCGAACGTTCATTTCAGTCCTGTCATCCCGCGCGATATCGAGGGACCCCTATCTCACGAAAATCTGCAGCAGTAAGCAGCAGTAATAGGGGTCCTTCGACTCCGCGTCCGCCGACTCGCAAAAGCGGCGAGTCGGCGGACGCTACGCTCAGGATGACAATCTCAGGATAAATGCCTTAAAAGCGCCAATGCCTCACCCTGCCGAACGATTGAGATTCACCATTTCCTCTGCATGGGATGGGCTTCGGTGTTGAAGACCGCCTTCTGCAGATCGAGGGTCGACTTC
Source organism: uncultured Acidobacteriaceae bacterium (assembly GCA_963821995.1). Classification (GTDB taxonomy): domain Bacteria; phylum Acidobacteriota; class Terriglobia; order Terriglobales; family Acidobacteriaceae; genus Bog-257. The sequence continues at coordinate 435,863 of CAWGFZ010000006.1, forward strand.
GGTGCATACAGCAGATAGAGATACTTCAGCGTCTCGGCCAGAAAGAAGCTTTCCATCGCATCGCGCTTCTGTTTAGTTTCAACGTTGAGCAGCGCCGCGAAGCCGTCCTTGGTCCGGCAGTATTTTTCCAGGCTATCAGCGAAGGTCTTGCCCATCGCGCGGTACCGCGGTTCGCCGGTGAAATAGTACAGGTAGTACGTTGACTCGATGATCTCCGGACGAAGCTCGTATCCCGGATACGTGATCTTCCTTGTCGAATAGTCAAACTCTTCCGGCTCGATGCCGAATGCTGTCCACATCTTATAACTCGAATCCTGCAGCCGCTCTGCGCGCTTCAGGTCGCCGGACAGCGCAAGCACGGCGGGGAAGAATGCGTCGAGTGCGCCGTAATGAGTCGAGATTCGCTCGCCGGTATTCATGTTCACCTGGGCGTACCACAAGCCGCTCGGCGTCTCATCGGCAACGTACTTGTTGACGGCGGCAATGCTGGTCTTCCACATTTGCTCGCAATCTTTGTCGTGGAACAGGATGGAACACTTCAGCAGGTATTCGTAATAAGAATCGATGCCGCCGCTGATGTGGCTGGTCGGGTCCGACCACTTGCCGGTCTCGACGTTGATGCCCGATCCCACCAGTCCGATTGCCGAGCGGCGATTGTAAACCTCAACCAGCGCGCGCTTGGCTTTGTCGTAGTAGATCGGTTTGTTGGTCAGCTTGCTCAGCGTGCCGAACTCGACCAGCAGCGATCCGATCTCCGCGGGATTGCTGTCCACGCCCTTTACCGCCCCAGTTTTCAGGTTGACGAAGACGTAGGGCATTCCTGTCGGCGAGTTAAATGCCGGCAGCAGCCGCGTGCCAAGGTCGTCGGCCAGCTCCAGCAGGCGCTTGTCGCCCGTGAGTTGATAGCTGCTCAGTAACCCTCCCAACAGCCGGATCGTGATCTCGAAGTTCTTTACGTAGATGTCCTTGTCGAACGAAAGCTGCCGGTCGATGAGCTGCCGGTCTTCGTTCGCCTCGTCGGTAAGGCCCATGAGGATCATGGTGTCGAGCGCGTCCACCATTGTCATCAGCAGCGATGTGCCGCCGGGGTCCCCAACGCGCGTCGCACTTGCGCGGGTTGGGGTTGAATACCAATCGCGATAACTGTGGGTCAGCGGCTTGAGTTCGTCGTGTCCCCATGCGTATCGCTTGTAGCCACTCCAGGCGTGAAGGAAATCGCGACGAACACGCTCGGCCATCTCGGACGCGGAGTTCTTTGGCGACGCTTGCTGGGTGGAAGGTGGCGAGTTGGCCTGCAGTTCCGACGCGCGGAGTGGTGCGGTAGAGATCAACGCGGCGGCAAGGATGACAATCCATCCTGGGATGCGCTTCCGCCAGCCATGAAAGACGGCAATCACAGAGAGCGATATTAACAAAGCGGACGGCGGAGGGCCGTTATTAGAGCGATGTCACGATTCGTGTGGTCCGGTAAGAACTGGTAGAGGGGCGTTTCAACGCCGCGTTCGCCGCACACACATGTTTTCGGGCCTGTGGTGGCCATTGAAAATGGCCACTACAGGCCAATTGAATAGGGGCCGTTGGACGCCGGCCTGAAGGCCGGCTCTACCCGTACTAAGCTGGCTCGCCGGGCTGCTGGCGCAACTCGATCACGCCACAGGTTCCGGGCGCATCGTCATCGGTATCGCGCGGACCCTTGGGGCCGCCTTCGCGCATCTTCGCACTCATTTCCTCGATGACGATCTCGAGCATAGGCGTGGCATCCAGGTGCGCTTTCGGCGCGATGGCGTAATCGCGGCCAGCAGTGCGTCCCGGAAAGTAGCGCGTCGTCATCGCCTGAAACACCGCCTGCTTCCGGTCGTCATCTTCGAGCAGCTGCCCGCGTCCGAAGCACATTACGCAGCGGTAATTGGCGGAGTGATAGCGCGCGTCTCGCGAATACACGAGGCCATCCAGTTCGGTGACGGTCGCGCAGAGCGGCACGCCTGACGCGAGATGTTGGATCATGCGGCTGGCCAGGCCTCCGTGCACGTAAAGCCGGTCGGGCTGCTCGTGCGAGTAGTGGTAGAGCATGGGAATGACGTATGGCCGGCCATCCTGCTGGAAGCCCACGTGGGCGAAGTTCCCTGCCGCCAGGAATTCCTGCCCGCGATCGGGAACAGCGCGCTCGGGATGTTGCCGAATCCGCGTAGTCCAGGCGCTCTCGGCCGTAGTGTCGCTCATGCCAGAATTCCTCCCCGCGTTTCATAGTCGCCGATATTGGTGCGAATGAAAAGCCGGGCGCGTGCATTTCGTCCAGAGGAGCTTGCGGTTAGACACATGGAGAGTATGTACGCGCGCAAAGAAAAAGGCACGGGAAAGGAGAACCCGTGCCTTGCGCCGCGCTCCCTGCTGAGCGAAAGTCTAGTCGTTGGCCGCCATAGGGCTGTTGCTGCGCACGTGTTCGTGTTCATGCTCGCAAGTCAGCGGGCACTCGCCCAGGATCGGACGGCAGGACGGATCCTGACCAATCTCGATCATTTGGCCGGGTACCTTCATCTCGGCGAACTGCTCGGCCTCGGTCGAGTGCTCCAGCGCCGTGACCGAAGACTTGCCGCTCGCAATCACCTGCGTCACCGCGTCGAAGTATCCAGTGCCGACAAAGCGCTGGTGCTTCACCGCCCCGTAGCCGTGGCTGTACTCGCGCGCGAATTCCTTCTCCTGCACGCGCGAGTACGCGGTCATGCCGCTGTCCTTGTAAGCGCGCGCCAGTTCAAACATGCTGAGGTTGAGCACATGGAAGCCCGCCAGCGTGATGAACTGGAACTTGTAGCCCATCTCGGCCAGCGCCGGCTGGAAGCGCGCGATGGTCGCGTCGTCCAACTTACTCTTCCAGTTGAAAGACGGCGAGCAGTTGTAGGCCAGCATCTTGCCCGGGAATTTCTTGTGAATGGCGTCGGCGAACATCTCGGCTTCCTTCAGGTTCGGTTGCGAGGTCTCGCACCAGATCAGGTCGCAATACGGCGCATAAGCCAGACCGCGGGCGATGGCCGAGTCAAGTCCGCCGTGAATTCCGTAGAAGCCTTCCGGCGTGCGCTCGCCGTTCAGGAATATGCGATCGTAGGGATCGATGTCGCTGGTGAGCAGGTGCGCGCTGTCGGCATCGGTGCGCGCCAGCACCAGCGTGGGCACGCCCAAAACATCGGCAGCCAAACGCGCTGCGACCAGTTTCTGTATCGCTTCCTGCGTAGGCACCAGGACCTTGCCGCCGAGATGTCCGCACTTCTTCGCCGAAGACAATTGATCTTCAAAGTGGACGCAGGCCGCGCCCGCCTCGATCATCCCCTTCATCAACTCAAAGGCGTTGAGCGTGCCGCCGAAGCCGGCTTCCGCGTCCGCGATCAGCGGAACGAACCAGTTCATTCCGTTCTTACCCTCGGCGTGATGGATCTGGTCAGCACGGGTCAGCGCGTTGTTCAGCCGGCGGCAGAGGTTCGGCACCGAGTCGGCAGGGTAGAGACTCTGGTCGGGATACATCTGCCCGGCATTGTTAGCATCGGCGGCGCACTGCCAACCGCTGACGTAGATCGCCTTTAGCCCCGCGGCTACCATCTGCACCGCCTGGTTGCCAGTCACCGCGCCCAGCGCGTTGACATAACCACCGCTGTTGAGCATCTCCCACAGGCGTTCTGCGCCGAACCGGGCAAGTGTGTATTCAATGCGAAGCGTGCCGCGCAGGCGGACTACGTCTTCGGGAGTGTAGGGACGTTGGATTCCCTTCCAGCGAGGGTCGGTTTTCCAGGAATGTGCAAGTTGAGCTGCGGATTCATGCACCGCCATTACGTGATCTCCTTTTATCGTGCTTTATGAGGTCTTACTGACACTCGGCTGATGGCTGTTATAAACGGGCCCCTTACACAAAACGATGTTCACGATGTTGAACATCAATTCCATATTGTGTACATACACTACTGTGCGGCCGGCCAGCCTCGCAAGCGCATTGTTCAGCATATTGAACATAAATTCATTATGCTGTATGCTGAGTTCCGATTCTTTGATTGGTGGACTAGTTGGCTATGCCCGCTGAAAATGAAATTTCTTCGACCGCCGTCGAGCGCACGCTGTTGATTCTGGAAGCTGTGGCGCAGCGCGAGAGCGGCATGTCCAATGCCGAATTCAGCCGTAAGCTGAAGATTCCAAAGAGTTCAGCCAGCTACATCCTGCGCACTCTGGAGCAGCACGGCTACCTGCGCCGCGACAATGGAGACGGAAAGTACCGGCTGGGCATGAAGGTCCTGAACCTGTCGCGGGCCGCGCTCAGCGGCGTCGATGCCCGTGAGGTGGCGCAGCCGACTATGCAGCATCTGGTCGATCGCATCCACATCACCACGCATCTGGCAATCCTCGACCACGGCGAGGCCGTTTACGTCGAGAAGGTGGAGGCGCCGAGCTTCATCAAGATGAACACCTGGATCGGCCGTCGGATGGAAGTGCATTCCACAGCGGTCGGCAAGGCATTGCTGGCCTACCTCGATTCCAAGGAGCGCGACGCGATTCTTCGCAAGCGTGGACTGAAGAAGCTGACGACACACACCATCACCACTCTGCCACGCCTGTTGCAGGAACTGGAGCGCGTGCGCCAGTTGGGCTACTCCATTGACGACGAAGAGAACAGCCTGGGCGCGCGTTGCGTCGGCGCGCCTATCTTTAACAGCGTGGGCGATGTGGAAGCAGCCATCGCCTCGACGGGTACTATCAACGATGTTCCACACGAGGCCGTTCCCCACATCGCCGACATGGTGAAAGAGGCCGCGCGCCGGATTTCGCACCAGATCGGTTATCGCGGCCCGTATCCGAAAACAGTGGATAGTGACTAGTGATCAGTGGCTAGTAGATTGAGCGCGGAAGAATCTAACCACTAGCCACTAATCACTAGCCACTAGACATACCAGTCCTCTCTCGTCAGCGGTAGGCCCGTGGCGCCCTGGTGCGGCTTGCTCAGCAGCACCTGATAGATGTTGACGCGACCGGTGGCGAAGGCATGCGCGCTGCCGGCCATATACAGCCGCCAGATGCGATAGACGGTCTCGGTGGTGATCCGCTTCGCTTCCTGATACTGCAATTCCAGCCGGCTGACCCAGTGCCGTAGGGTTCGCGCGTAATGTTCGCGCAGGCTCTCCACGTCGCGCACTTCGAAGCCGCAAGCCTCCGCAATGCGAACCGTCGTGCCCAGCGGCACCAGTCCACCATCGGGGAAGACATATCTGTCGATGAACGAAGGGCCTTTGCGGCGAAACTTTGCAGAAGCCGCGATCCCATGATTCAGGAAGACGCTGCCTGGACGCAGCAGCTTCCAAACCTGGCTGAAGTACTCCGGCAGGCGCGACTCGCCTACGTGTTCGAACATGCCGACGCTGACGATCTTGTCGAATTGTCGGGAGGGATCGAGGTCGCGGTAGTCGCACAGCCGCACCTCGCAGTTTTCGCTGAGGCCGGCTTGCTTGATGCGCTCGGTGGCAAGCTGAGTTTGGCGCTCGCTCAAGCTTACTCCCAGCGCCTTGACGCCAAACTGCCGGGCAGCATAGAGTACCAGCCCGCCCCAGCCGCAACCGATATCGAGCAGAGTTTCGCCGCGACGGAGCCGCAGCTTGCGGCACAGATACTCCAGCTTCTGAGTCTGGGCCGTGTCGATGTCTTCGTCGCCGCGCCGGAAATATGCGCAGGAGTAAACCATTTGGCGATCGAGCCAGAGTTGATAGAAGTCGTTGGACAGATTGTAGTGATGGGAAACCGCCGCGCGGTCGCGCTCCTTCGAGTGCAGACTGCCAGGAAAACGCGGCAACAGGTGATGCCCGTTATGGTGAGAATCAGCGTGAGGAAGACGTAGCAACAGACCGGCCAGCCGGAGCTTCTCGCCTAATTCAAGTTCATGGGCCACCAGGTAGTCGCCGAAATGGAAAGCGGCCTGAAGGTCGCCCTCGATGTCGAAATCGTCATAGATGTAGGCTTCGCCAAGCGTGAGCTCGTTTCCTCCCATCAGCATGCGACGCAAGGCGCCAGGATGCTTCAGCACGAAGGTAAAGCGGGCGCGGCACGCATTTCCCCACGTTTCGCCATTCCACAGACGCACGGCAAAGTCGCGGTCCGGGTAATCGGACGTGAGAGCGTCCAGCAGTTGCAGGGCTACTTCTACAGAATGGTGATGAACGGGACTAGCAACGCCGGACATGGCTCTCCTCCGACGAATGGACCTGGGATGACGTGCTTCCTAGACGGAAGCTACAACGAGCCGTCCAGTGGCACTCATGAAAATTATAGGTCGAACCAAGAAGTTGAAAAAGTCCTGAAAGTGACTGACAAGTCTTTACCATGCAGGAAGCCGGCTTCGGAAGGTTTTCTTCAGCGGCAGCGCGCTCGGGACATGCGGGATGAAGCAGCCGGCGATCTCCGTTGTCGGGCCATGTCGTTGCAGTTCAGGAACTTCGGCGCGCCGGTTTGGCCAAGCCTTCCTGGTCAAGCGCCTTCTCGATGTTCGTCCACACTCGCGGACTGGGGTCCTCCATAGGCACCAGCAGCTTGGCGCACTCGGCGATGTAGCGCAGGTCCGCAACCAGATCCGAACATACCGGACAAGTCTGCAGATGATGCTGCTCTTCGTCGCTGCCGCCGCCATCGATAATGTAGGGCAGGACTTTCTGGAACTCCGCGCACGTCATAACGTTTCTCTCTCCCAAGGAATGGGCAGCGGCTCGGTTGCCATCTTGTCCGCCTTACCTCCCTGCACTGCTCCTCGAATAAAGCACTACTCCCTTCGTTTGTTAGCTAGCGCCGGCCAGCTGCTTTCTCCGCCTTGCTTTGCTTGAGAAGGTCGCGCAGTTTCATTCGCGCCTTGTGGAGCTGCGATTTGCTGTTGCCGATCGAGCACCCCATCATTTCCGCAATTTCATTGTGTTCGTAGCCTTCCACATCATGCAACACAAAGATGATGCGGTATCCCGGCGGCAAACTCTCCATGGCGCGCTCCAGATTGACACGATCAATCGAGCCGGCCAGCACGTTGTCGCGCGTTCCCACATCCTTCCTCGGACCGTCTTCCTGTTGCGGCTCCATGGATTCCTCCAGCGAAACCTCGGGCAGTCCCTTCTTGCGCAGGTGCATGAGTACCACGTTCACCGACAGCCGGTGCAGCCAGGTCGAGAACGCCGATTCCCCGCGAAAGGTCGCGATCTTGCGGTAAAGCTGAAGGAATGCCTCCTGTGTCAGGTCTTCCGCCTCCGCCGTGTTGCCGGTCATGCGCAAACACAGCGAGTACACGCGCCGCTTGTGCAGTCCATACAAAGCTTCGAAGCACTCGGCGTCGCCTTGTTGGGCGCGCGCGATGGCCTCTTGCTCGGACATGCCGCTCGCCAGAACCTTCTTTGCTGTCGTCAATGTTCTGTACCAGTAGCTGGCAATTCGATGCCTACGGTGCCGTTGGTGTTGCTTGACGGCAGCCGAGCCGCTCCGCCCTGCCCTGGTATATCATCTTGCGGCCTATCGGCATTACACAATTAGGATGCAGGCTTCCGCATGGAGGCGTGCCCGGAATTGCAAACATCTTGTCGTAGTCCCGGGGCAGGACAGCCTTTGCTGCCCATCCCTACACGAAAGTTGGGTATCCACATGGGTTTCGCGCCGGCCCCGTGCTGCGAAATTAACGTGATAAGGCTTGACAACTCATAGTCCCGGTCTAAAATACCCGACAATCGAGGTTTGTTCACTGACTCTATTTTTATGAACGTTGGCCAGCCGCGAAACGCAACCCACAACCACTTCTCAGAGCGACGCCATGCATAATCCCTGCCGGCATCCCCGAGTCCAGGTCGTCTCGCGAGACGAAGATGCGGAATATGTCGAGTGCCTCGACTGCCGTGAGATCTTCGAAACGAGCGAGTTCCGCGACATGGACATCGAAGCCAAGATCCCCACAGAAGAAGAATAAGCAGATCACGCCGAAGCAGTAACCTCGTGCAAGATCGCGCCGAAGTATGTTCGGGTGCTCAGCGCAGCTTTAGAGCGGCGTCGGCTGAGATTTCGGCGTTGGAGAATTCTCCGGCCACGAAGCGGGGATATGCCGCGGCGGCAATCATTGCCGCATTGTCGGTGGAAAGCTTGCGGTGACGGAAAGTAAACAGCGACTCCTTCCTCCGAAGCCCGACTCTCGAAACTTCCGCGGAGTTCAGAATTGGCCGCGACGCCTCCGGTGACCAGCACGGTAGCGACGTTGTGCTCGCGCGCAGCCAACAACGTCTTGCTCGCCAGATCGTTGACCATGGCGCGCTGAAAGGACGCGACCAGGTCGAGCGTCTGCCGGATCGCAGGCCGCGAGAATGTCTTCCCGCGCCGGATGTGCGTCCGCCGGACAGCTGCCGGCGCCGCTTTTCGATCGCTAGTGCGCATGTCGTGCGTTTCAACGTAGCGCAGCACGGCGGTCTTGATGCCGCTGTAGGAGAAATCGACACGACGCAGCGTCGTCGGCGATGCCGGTTCTGGGGATTGCGATCGCGGATGCTTGATCTGCGCGAAGGGAAATTTCACCGCTTGAGGATTGCCATGCTCGGCGAGAAAATCGATGATCGGGCCGCCGGGATATCCCAGCTCCAGCAGCTTCGCGACTTTGTCGAAAGCCTCGCCGGCGGCATCGTCGCGCGTATGTCCCACATCGTGGTAGGTCCAGCGTTGTGGCATTGCCGCTCGGCAAGGTAAAGATGAGTGTGTCCGCCGCTCACCACCAGCGCCAGCACAGGGAACTGCAGCTCGCTGTTGTCCGTTCTGCCGCTCTTCCAGCAGCACCGCGTGGATGTGTCCTTCCAGGTGATTGACGCCGATCAGCGGCTTGTCGGCGGCGTACGCCAGCGCCTTGGCGTAGCTCAGGCCCACCAGCAGCGAGCCGGCCAGTCCCGGGCCTTTCGTTACGGCCAGAGCGTCGATGGTGTCGTAAGTCTGGCGTGCGTCTTCCAGCGCTTTGCGCACCACCGGAACAATGGCGCGCAGGTGTTCCCGCGAGGCCAGTTCCGGCACAACTCCGCCGTAAGGCTGATGGGTGGCAATCTGCGAATAGACGACGTTGGAGACCACTTCTTCGCCGGAGCGCACCACCGCCGCAGCCGTCTCGTCGCAGGAGCTCTCGATGCCGAGGATGAAGACATCGGCCACACCACCATTGTAGCAGGTAGGCGGCTTTGGCTAGCGTCCACGCTGCTTCGCCCTGCGGCTACCTGCTGCAAATCGCTGATCGCTAGGCGCGCTATCATCAACTTCAGAGATGCGGGAGCACGCCACCAACATCGTCCGCGAGCTGCGCCGGCGACGGCTTTCAGGCGTACTTCGCCGGAGGCTGCGTCCGCGACACGCTGCTCGGCCTCGTGCCCGCGGATTACGATGTCGCCACCGACGCGACCCCGCCCGAGGTGATGCGCATCTTCCCGGAAACCTAGGCGGTTGGGGCGCAATTCGGAGTCGTGCTGGTTCCCGCGCCCGAGGACACTCCACTCCCGCCGACTCCATCCGAGCACCCAAACTACGTCGAAGTTGCGACGTTTCGCAACGATGGCGCATACAGCGATGGCCGCCATCCGGACGCCGTTCGCTATTCCACAGATCCCAAGGAGGACGTGCAGCGCCGCGACTTCACTATCAACGGCCTGCTGATGGATCCGCTGGACGACGACCGCGTCCTCGATTTTGTCGGCGGTCGCGACGATCTGGCGCGCAGGCGTGATTCGCGCCATCGGCGATCCCGAACGCCGCTTCCAGGAAGACAAGCTGCGCATGTTGCGCGCGGTGCGCTTCGCCGCGCGCTTCGAGTATGCGATCGAGCCGCGAGACGTTCGCGGCCATCCAGCGGCTCGCGCCGCTAATTCACCAGGTCAGCGCTGAGCGGGTCCGCGATGAGCTGACCAAGATGCTGACCGAGGGCCACGCCCGCGCTGCGTTCGAATTGCTCGATGCCACCGGGCTGCTGCGCGAGGTGCTGCCGGAGATCGATCGCATGCACGGGCGTCGAGCAGCCGCCGCAGTTTCATCCCGAGGGCGATGTCTGGATTCACACCTTGCTGCTGCTGGAAAAACTGCCGCCGCGATGTTCGCGCACACTGGCCTGGGGGGCGCTGCTGCACGATGTCGGCAAGCCGCCGACCTTCCGCGTCGCGCCCGACCGCATCCGCTTCGATGGCCACGTCGAGGTGGGCGTGCGTATGGCGGAGCGAGATTTGCCATCGGCTGCATTTCTCCAATGAGGACACCAGGCAGATCACGGCGCTGGTCGCCAACCACATGCGCTTTGCCGACGTGGAGCGGATGAAGGAATCAACGTTGAAGCGCTTTCTGCGCCTGCCGCGATTCGCGGAACATCTGGAGCTGCATCGCATCGATTGCCTCAGCAGCCACGGCAATCTGCGAACTATACGAATTTGCGCGGCAACGTTTGCAACAAACTCCGGAGGAAGAAATCCGGCCGGCGCTGCTGCTGAATGGTAATGACCTGATTCAGCTCGGTTACAGGCCGGGGCCGCAATTTCGCGAGATGCTTTCGGCCATCGAAGATGCGCAGTTGGAGGGCTCGCTGCACAGCAAAGACGAAGCGCGCGATTTCGTCCGCCGGGAGTTTCCGCTGGCGAGCTAATAGCTGTTTCCCAGTGTTGAAGGGGCGCGGCTTCAGAGGCCGTCGTAAAACTCGGAAAAGCAGATCCCTCACCGGCTGAAGCCGGTTCGGGATGACAAACATATAAAGGTCTTATCGGCACGACCAAGGTCGTGCCCTGATACAAACCTTTTTTGAAACGGCCTTTTTCAGCGGCCTGTTCAGCCGTGTTGTCAGTATCAGCTAGTCGCTGCTGCTCAGGGTCAGGCGAAAAGCGAGGAGCGAAAAGCGAAGAGCGTCTGCACTGGTCTACAATGAAGCCTTCGCCATGCAGCATGCTCGTCCAACCCTGAGCAGGATGTTCCGTGAACTGCTGCGTCGCCGGGGAGGCGATGCAGTGCTGCTGGCATGGCCGCTGGCCTGCGGCTCCAGGACGGCCGAGCGCACGTGCGCGGTCAACTTTGCCGATGGCGTGCTGACTGTTTCCGTTTCTGACGAGAACTGGCGGCAGCAGCTGCTGAACTTTAGCCCGCAATATCTGGCCGCACTCAACCAACTCTCGCCGGCACCGGTCAAGAAAATCGAATTCGTGAGGGCGGCTCCGGAAGTTCGCTGATCCCGCAAGGCAACACTATGGTTTCCGAAGAAGATGTTCGCTATGTCGCGGAGCTGGCGCACCTCGAATTGACCGAGGAGGAGCGCCGCCGGATGCTCAAAGACCTGAACTCCATCCTCGGCTACATCGACCGGCTGAACGAACTCGATACCAGCAATGTGGAGCCGATGGCGCAGGTCGCCAGCCGCTACGGCGCCCAGGCGGAGGTGACGCGGGATGACGAACCGCGCCCGTGTCTGCCGCGCGAAGAAGCGCTGCGCAACGCTCCAAAAACTGACGGCGTGTTCTTCAAGGTGCCGAAGGTGATTGAGCGATGACTTTGGGCTGCTTTGGCTATGGGTGGAGCACGCCTTCCGGCGTGCATTGAGATTGCGTTGTCCGGGACGGCTTCAGCCGCTGCTGAAAGCGTCCCCGGATGGCGGTCATGTGCCGTCGGCTAAAGCCGGCTCGAGAGGACAATAAGCGGCTTGTCGGCACGACTGAAGTCGTGCCCTGACACGAATCCTTCCACGGGCGAACCTTGATCATGAACATTGATTTGCTCACCGTTGAGTCCACGCGCACGGCTGTGCTGGAGAAACAAGCCACCGCTACGGCACTGGTGGACGCCTTTTACAAGAAGATCGAGGCTGAGGACGCGGCCATCGGCGCGTATCTCACGCTGTCGAAGGAGCGCGCTTATCGCCAGGCCGCCTATATTGACGCGCTTGCCGACAAGGGAGACGATCTCCCGCTACTAGCGGGAGTGCCGATCGCCATCAAAGACGTCTTCACCACCAAAGACGTTCGCACCACCGCAGGCTCGAAGATCCTGGCGGATTTCATCGCACCGTATGACGCCACGGTCGTCGCGAGGCTGGAGTGTGCGGGCGCCATCATCCTGGGCAAGACAAACTGCGACGAGTTCGCAATGGGCTCGTCCAACGAAAACTCCGGATTTCATCCGGTGCGCAACCCGCGCGATCTCTCGTGCGTTCCGGGCGGCTCTTCGGGGGGCTCGGCGGCCGCAGTCGCAGCCGGAACCGCGGTTGCTGCGCTGGGCTCCGACACCGGTGGCTCGATCCGCCAGCCGGCGGCATTTTGCGGCGTCGTCGGCCTCATGCCGACTTACGGCCGCGTTTCGCGTTATGGACTGATCGCCTTCGCGTCGTCGCTCGATCACGCGGGCCCGTTCGGCAAGACAGTGAAAGACGCGGCGCTCATGTTGCAGGCCATTGCCGGACGCGATCCGCTGGATTCCACTACCGCCAATGTTCCTGTTCCCGACTACCGCGCCCAGATCGGCGAGCCGATAGCGGGCATGAAGGTCGGAGTCCCGCGCGAGTACTTCGAAGAAGGGCTGGACGCAGAAGTGCGCGCTGCGGTTGATGCCGGCATTGAGGCACTCAAAAATGCCGGACGCCGAAATTGTTCCCGATCTCTCTGCCGCACACAGCCTATGCGATTCCGACATACTACGTAATTGCGACCGCGGAAGCGTCATCGAATCTGGCGCGGTACGATGGCGTGCGCTATGGATTGCGCTGCAGCGGCAAGACGCTGGGCGAGATGTATCGGCGCACGCGCGATGCCGGCTTCGGCGCCGAGGTGAAGCGCCGCATCATGCTGGGAACCTACGCGCTGAGCGCCGGATATTACGATGCCTACTACCTTAAGGCGCAACGGGTTCGCAGCTTGCTCGCGCGCGACTTCGACGAAGCATTCGCCAAGGTGGACGTAATCCTGACGCCGACCACACCGACGCCGGCGTTCAAATTGGGTGAGAAAGTCGACGATCCGCTGAGCATGTATCTGGCCGATATTTTCACCGTTACTGCCGACCTGGCCGGCATTCCCGGCATCTCCATTCCTTGCGGCACGAGCAAAGGAGGACTGCCCATCGGAATGCAGATTCTCGGGAGGCATTTCGACGAGGCGACTGTGCTGCGGGTGGCGCATGTGGCGGAACATGCGTTGAGTGGCAAGGTGGTCGGGTAAAGCGGGCCTTTAGGCCGGCGTCAAGAGCCCATTTATGCGAGGTTTATGTGGATCGCGGCCGACGCGGCGCTGAAGCGCCGCTCTACCGAACAATGACGTATGCATGGAGACACAAGCACGATGGACATCTACTTTCTACGTCATGCCAGCGCCGGCGACTCGAAGCTGAATCCGACGAAAGATGAACAGCGGACGCTGGATGAGCTCGGGGTACGGCAATCCCACGATGTGGGACGAGCCATGAGGGCCCTGAAGCTCACCGTCGATGCCATCATTTCCAGTCCGCTGCCGCGAGCGGCGCAAACTGCCGCAATCGCCGCCGAGGAGATGGGCCATGAAGACGAGATCATCATGGACGCAGCTTTGCGTCCCGAGGCTACATACGATCAGTTTGAGGCGTTGCTCGACCGCTACCGTGGCAAGGAAGCGATCATGATCGTCGGCCACAATCCCAGCGTCTCGGAGTTTCTGAACAAGCTGGTGGTGGGACACACCTCGCCGCAGAACATCGAAATGAAAAAAGGCGCGATCGCGAAAGTGGAAAAACAAGGGCGCAACGCAGTGCTGAAGTGGGGTGTAACGCCCAAGCTCGTGCGCGCCATTCAGACCGCCTCCGCCAGCAACTCGCGCCCGAAGACGGTTTCGAAGTAGTCCTTTTCCTGCTGCACCGCCCACAACTCCAGGTCGATGGTTTCCTGCGGACGCGCAGCCAGCAGCAGGTGCACCGTCCCATCCTGCTGCACCCGCACCTTCAGCTCGCTGACCGCGGCGCGCCGGCCCTGGTCGAGTGCCCTTGCCAGCCGCAGCAACGATACGGCCTTGGCGACATGGATCTGATGCACTCCCGGCAAAATGCTCATCACACGGTCGCTCGGCGACGGCAGTGACTTGCCCACGTATCGGGCAATGGCCGCGATGATGCGCCGTTGCAACGGCGTGTACCCGAACAGCTCGGAATTCGAGATCACGTAATAAGTGTGACGGCGCCGCCCGGACCGATTGATATATGCGCCGACCTCGTGCAGCATCGCCGCTGCTTCCAGCCAGTCCTCGTATTCTGCGGGCAGTTGATGCACCGCCTTGAGCCGCTGAAATAGCTGCAGGGCCAGATCGCGAATGCGCTGCGCAAATTGCAGATCGGCGCCATAGTGCTTGGTTATCGCCAGCAGCGCATCGTGCCGCTCCGATTCCACGCGCTGGCGCATGGCGGCGCTGGCGTTGTAATCGGCCATCATTTGCGCCAGCAGGCCGTCGCGCAGTCCCAGCGGTGAATAGCGAAAGCTGCGTAGTTGGCAAAGCTGCATCAACTCGGCAAAGACCATGGTGCCCGCGATGATGATCTCGGCGCGGCGCGGGCCAATACCGGGCAGCGCGCGACGCTGCGAAAGATTTCGCCGACTGAGTTTATTCAGCAGCGACACCACCGCTGTCTGCGGTACCGTGTGCGGCTTGCTCTCGTCATAGCCGCGCATCTTCGCCGCGTATAGACCGGAGAGTGCGGCCGGCGTGCCCGAGGTTGCGATCGTCATCTGGACTTTCGCGGCGAGGATCCGCTTCTGGATGCGCGAGATCTCGCGTTGAATCACGCCGCGCATCTGTTCGAGCTCGCTTGGCCACGGCGGATCGTGATGCATAAAGGTTTGCGTCAGCCGCACCGCACCGATGGGCAGGCTGATCATCTCGTCGATGTGGCCGGAGATGGAGAGCGTCAGCTCGCAACTTCCGCCGCCCAGATCGACCAGCAGCGCGCGCCGGTTGGCGATGTGCGCGGCGTCGAGCACGCCCAAATGGATGAGCCGGCCTTCTTCGAGGCCGGAGATGACATCAACTTTCCATCCGGTCGCGGTGAGCACCCAATCGCGAAAGGCGCGGCTGTTGCGAGCGTCACGCAGAGCGCTGGTCGCGACCACGCGCACCCGATCGGCGCCATAGGTTTGCACCGCGCGATGAAAGCGCCGCAGCACGCGCATGGTGTGTGCCATCGCCTGCGGATCGAGTGTGCCATTGGCGAAAACGCTTTCGCCGAGCCGCGTAACCTCGCGGTCCTCGTGAAGCTCCTCAAGCCGGCCGCGCACCACCTTGGCAATTTTCAGGCGCACCGAGTTGGAGCCGATGTCGACGGCAGCAAATGTCGGCATGCGAGGAAGGATAACAGGCGCTGGTGGAGAACGCTGGTGGGTAGAGCGGCGCTTCAGCGCCGCGTCAGCTGCAGCCAAAGATACTCCAGCTCTTAAATCATCGAGCTTTAACGCCGGCCTGAAGACTGCTACCCAGCCTTGCTATATCGTCAAGCAGCGAGCGAATCGCAGATCGCGCTACACTCGATAAATGCCGCAGGTTAGTGAGCGCGCAGCCGCTCCTCTTGCTTCAGCATCAGCCATCAGCTCTGCCCGAGAAGTTGCGTCGCGCGGCAGCGCGTATCTGCTGGCGGTGATCACCCTGGCTGGGGCGGTGTTGCGGCTGCTTCATCTCGGCGCCAAAAGCTTGTGGATCGACGAGCCGCTAACCGTCGCGATCGCCCGCATGCCATGGCCACACTTCGTCAGCAATTGGCGGCACGGCGAGGCTGCGTTCCAGGGCGTTTATTTCCTTCTCATGCGCGGCTGGCTGCACCTGGGACAAACGGAATTCTGGATTCGTCTGCCTTCCGCGCTGTTCGCCATCGCGTCGATCCCTGTGCTCTACATGGTGGCGCGAGCTCTCATCGGGGAGCGAGCGGCGCTGGTCGCCACTCTGCTGTTTGCGCTCAATCCGACGGACGTTTACTACTCGCAGGAAGCTCGCGGCTACACGATGGCCATCCTGCTGGTGCTGGCGTCGACGTGGTTTTTCGTGTGCGCCGTACAGGAGGAGCGCGAGCACGACTGGATTTTGTGGGTCGTCTTCAGCGTCCTCAGCTTCTACAGCCAGTTGCTTACGTGTTTCGTCATCGTCGCCCAGGCGGCATCGCTGTTTGCGTTCCGGCGAGACACTAAGCGGTGGAGACCCATGCTTCTGCACGCGCTTCTGATTGTCGTACTGTGCGCGCCGGGTCTCGTTTTCGTATTACGAGCACAGGCCGGCGGTCTGCCGCAATCGGATTGGCCCCGAGCGACTCCGAAGCAGTGGCTTCATCTGGCGATGTTCCTGGGCGGCAGCGGAGAAAAAGTTGTACTCTTCGCCATCCTGTGGGTTGCGGCGGTGCGGACGATCTGGCGCGCAACGCCTTCTCAAGCACCCACGCGGAGTTTTCTGGCATGGAGCGCTTTTGATCTCCTGGGCAATCCTGCCTGCGATCCTGCTGGCGCTGTTTTCGCTCTACAGCCCTCTGTTCGTGCAGCGCTACATGATCTTCTCCCTGCCGGCGACAATCATGCTGGCGGCTCAGGGAGCGGCCGAATTGCGGAGATGGAATTTGGGGACGTGGCTGGTCGTGGCGTTGTGCCTGAGTTCAATCGTCAATGTCTTCATGGGCTATCACAAGCCGCGCGAGGACTGGCGCAGCGCAACGGCGGCTTTGTTGGCGTCCGCCTCAAACGGCGACGCAGTCCTGGTGTATCCTCCTTACGCTCGCACCGGTTTCGACTACTACTACGACTTGCGCGGCAACAATGCGCCGCGAGTCCGCGTCTTCGCCCAGTACTACGATTTCGGAGAGGATCAACAAACCCTGCTTCGCGCGGTCGCGCGCGACCCGCACGCCTTTCCTCACATCTGGGTATTGTTGCGCGATCGCACTTCCGGCAAAGATACGTTGCAGGATTATTCTGCCGCCGTGGCCAGGCAGTTACAGTCGCAATTCGGAGATCCCAGGAAGTACAAATTTCAGGGGCTCACGATGCTGGAGTTCAGCCGGTGAAGGAAAGAGTGCTGAGGTTAAGAGACTCCGTGCCGTCCCTGAAGGGACTCGGATCATGTTCTCGCTATACCCAGGGACTCCGCTTCCCACCCCGATTCGCGCAAAGGAGGCGCGAATCGGGGGCCCCGGGTTCGCTGCGTCCTGGGCTAACTGCAGTTCCCCTTCGGGGTTTGAGTTTCGTAGGTCACCCTCCACCGCGAAGGAATGAAGGTGGCTCTGACTCAAAGTCTGAAGCCGGACTCTTATGGCTTTTCTTGCGGACACCTTTGCAGTTGTAATGAAACCGAATATCGGACAACGTGGTCAGGCTGGTGCGATTAGCGAACGTGCAGGAGCAACCTAGCCGAAATCGAAACGAAGAGCGAAAAGCGAAAAGCGAGTGGCGAGCAGCGTACTTTTCTACACGCATCCAGGCATTAATGGCCGAACCTACCCAACCTGCAGAACACGAATCGCTGCGCTCCATTATCAAGGAGGAAAAGCAGGAGTTCACAGCGCCGGCCTCGCGTGAATCGAAGCTGGCCCTGGCGGTGCGCGCCCTGCGTCATCGCAATTTCCAGCTCTTCTTTGGCGGCCAACTGATCTCGCTGATCGGCACCTGGATGCAGACGGTGGCGCAAGCCTGGCTGGTCTATCGCATGACCAATTCGGCGTTCCTGCTCGGCGCCGTGGGCTTTGCCAGCCAGATTCCGGTCTTCATCATGGCGCCGGTAGGAGGCATTGTCGCCGACCGTCACGATCGCCGGCGCGTGGTGATCAGCACGCAGACGGCGTCGATGATCCTGGCCGGGATCCTGGCTGCGCTCACGCTCATGGGCGTTATACAAGTCTGGGAAATCATGGTGCTTGCCGCCGCGCTGGGTGTGGTGAACGCCTTCGACATCCCCGCGCGACAGGCCTTCCTCATCGATATGGTCGGACGTGAAGACCTGATGAACGCCATCGCGCTGAACTCATCGATGTTCAATGGCGCGCGCATCATCGGACCGGCGGTCGCGGGAATTCTAGTGGCCTCCATTGGCGAGGGCTGGTGCTTTTTCGCCAATGCGGTGAGCTACATTGCGGTGATCGCCGGCCTGTTGCTGATGCGCATTCCGCGGCCGGCGAAGCTGGCAAAAGAAGGCTCGCCACTGGAGAACATCATTGAAGGCTTCTCCTTTGCGCGCAATACCGGACCCATCCGCGCCATCCTCCTGCTGCTTGGGCTGGTGAGCTTCGTTGGTATGCCTTACACCGTGCTGATGCCGCTCTTCGCCGACCAGATCCTGCACGGCGGAGCAAGAGGTCTGGGCATCCTGATGGGCGCCACCGGCGTCGGCGCGTTGCTGGGCGCAGCCAGCCTGGCGGCTCGCGTGGGCGTGCGCGGACTCGGCAGGCTGATTGCGATGTGCGCCTGCGGCTTTGGACTCAGCTTGGTCCTTTTCGCCTTCTCCAGAGTCTTCTGGCTTTCCACCTTGTTCCTGCTGCCCGTCGGCTTTTTCATGATGGTGCAGATGGCCTCATCGAACACGCTGATTCAGGCCATGGTTCCCGACCAGCTTCGCGGCCGCGTAATGTCGGTGTATTCCATGATGTTCATGGGCATGGCGCCGTTTGGAGCGCTATCGGCGGGAGCGGTGGCGCATCGTCTTGGTGCGCCGTGGACCGTGGCTATGGGCGGAATGGCCTGCATGGCGGGAGCGATCCTGTTCTGGACCCACCTGCCGCGCATTCGGCAAGAGACGCGCGACCTGGTTCTGGCACAAGGAATGACCGCCGGCTCACCCGCACAAGAGATGACCACCCGTGGTTTGCAGTAGCCGCAGACCTGACATTGGCCTTCCCGCCTTGCAGAATCATCTATTCGCAACCACCAGTTTCATGCGAGCGTCGTCTTCGTGGGATCAGTTCTACCGATCCATGCAGCGGGCATTCCCGAAGCTTAATAGCAATTTGGTTCTCAACTTCCCGGAACTGGAGGAGGATTCTGGGCTGGCGTAGTCTCTCTGGCGGCGTCTGCGAGCTGCTCTCTAAGTAGCCTTTGCAAATACACCGCGAGAGCGGTTACGTTGTAATCGCCATTATCCCATGCTGCATCGGCTTCCCTAAGCCCCGACACGTAAGGGTCTCTGTTTTCCCTAATCCTCTCGGGCACGATCTTCTTTCCGAGAAGCAGTTTGCCTTGACGCATACAGAGTAGGTAATAGCAAGCTGCCCGCGCTGTCCGTCCATTGCCTTCGACAAACGGGTGGATCCAATTCAGTCTCCATAGTGCGTAGGCTGCAATCAATGTGGGATGTTCGTTGATCGTCCAGTTTTCGTGAATGAGCGCGAAAAACCGGTCCATGTGATTTGGAACGTCCTTGAAATGGGGGGGCTTGTGACTGCCTACATATATTGGCTCTTCACGGTAACGCCCGCCAAATTGGGCGATGTTTGCCACGGCGACTGCATTGAGCGCCCAGAGAGTGTATTTGTCGAAAGCCTCGATTCCTTTGCGCAGGCCAATTTCAATGCAGTTCGTCAAAAGTTCATACTGGCGTATGAGATTTTGTTGTTCGATCTTGTCGTATAACGCTGGGTCGTCTTTCTTTCGGACGGACATTAGCAGGTGTAGTGGCCCGCATTGGTGATGCGGGCCGTGGTTTCTTATAACAACTTAAGGTGCTCCGACGCTTCCTGTACGCTTTCCTTCGTTATGGATTCCGAGCCTAATGCGTTGCCAAACGCAAAGCTGATTCTTTGTGCTCGCAATTCTTCCTCAGTGGCAACCCTATCCTTGGTGGCATCGAGTAGTCGCTGCAGCTCTGGATCGACCTCGGGAATCCCGAGAAACTGCTTACGATCCGCCATTGTGATCCCCTCCCTTGTTTGATACAGCAGTGCTATGCAAGCGCCTCCACTGCAATCATTGCAACCTTAATTCCAACGCGCCCTAGCCTTTTGGCGCGGTTTTATCCACATTTTGCACAGCCAATAGTGCACTAGAATGCACAAAGTTGTATCAGGCCTTACACTGATTATATTCTTGATTCCTGTCCTGCCACGGCAAATCCATTGTAATCAGCACCAAACGAAGTATTTTACCGTAATCTAGGACACTCCGAAAGGATTTGCCTGAGGCATGGTCCGGGTAGAGCCACCGCTCCCCATCGAAACTCACACTTGGGGTGCTCCGTTCGAGCCTTCCTTTGGCTAGGGCGGGGCAGTGCGGCGATTCAGCTTGCCCCACCCTGGCCAAAAGCGGGCCAGAATAAGGAACCCCGGGTTTCTATTTGCATCGGCGGGCGCCGCCAAGGCCCACGCATTACCACAAGAACCGCTCTAAGTTGGCAAAGCAGTGGCATTTGCATGCGATCAGCTCCCCCCATGCCGAAGCTGAAGGATGCTATATTGGCATTGTCGGGCGCTGGTCCCGCGCAACGCAATCTTGTGAATCCCGCCAGGTCCGGAAGGAAGCAACGGTAGCAGGCCAGTGCGTGTGCAGCGGTCAACTGGCGCCTGGCTTGTTTTGGAGTAATTTCAACGTTGACCTGGCCGATGCGGGTAGAGCGGCGCTTCAGCGCCGCGTCCCGCGGGAAAGGATAAGCTTCCGGTCAGCGCGCCAAGATCGTGATCGCGCTGACCGGGCCAGTGCCCTGCCGCTAAGACAGCAATACAT
>CAWGFZ010000007.1:0-214358 GCA_963821995.1 uncultured Acidobacteriaceae bacterium
CCACGTATTGCTGATGGCCAATACGTCGGCAGCACGTATTCGATCATCGCTGTCCCGCCTGGCGAACACACCATCACCATCACCAAAGAGGACTTCGCCAAGTGGGAGCGAACAATCCTGGTCGGCGAAGGGACCATCCGAGTCGCGGCTTATCTGGAGCGCGTGAGGGCCACAGTCACCTTCCATTGAGGCATCGTATCTTCTACTCCGTCCATCCGTGAAAGCGATACTGCCGGCTGCGAATTGCAGCCGGCATTTTTCCGAGCGCGTGTGCGTTCATTTCAGTTTCACAATGGCGGGCTGCGATTGCTGCTCCCATGCAGCACAAACGCGATCCCCTCTTTTCTCTCTTTTTCTCTGTGGCTCTGTGTCTCTTTGGTGAATCGCCGGTGGCTCAACCCGTCAGGCCGATTCCCATTCCGAAACTGCGGTATCAAATTGGGGCGGAAGTCCTTGTGTCCTGCTCGGCGCTTCGGCTAGCTTCAATCCTGGTAGGCCTCCATTCCAGCGAAATGAGATCGCAATTCATGCGCTGGCATGGTGCTCGTCAGAGTCTCCCATCGGAGTTTCGTGCCGAAGCTCCGCAGATAACTTAGACCCTCCCGATTCTGCGACAGCAACATAGTTGAGACCACTGCTTCATCGCTGAGCCACAAGTATGCGCCGCGATTTTGTGCGGCAAGGGGAGGTCGCGGACCTATGAACAAGAGATATGCCGAATCGCTTGTAGCTGCTGTCTTGGGCTGTACCGTCGCGGCTGGTTGTCCATGCACTGTCGCGCAGACACTCATCAACACGGTGGTGGCGGGAAGTTATCCGGTTGCCGTCGCGGTGAACACCACTACGAACAAGATTTTCGTGGTGAATCAGCGAAGCAATAATTTGACCGTGATTGATGGAGCGACCTATCACACCGACACGGTCGCCACAGGATCGGCTCCCGATTCCATCGCCGTCAATCCGGCTACGAATAAAATCTATGTGGCGAACGGCAACAGCGACAACGTTACCGTTGTAAATGGCACAACGTACGCGACAATGCAGGTCAGCGTCGGTGTGTATCCGGTCGCCGTCGCCGCGAATGCCGTCACCAACAAGATCTTCGTGGCCAACGAATATTCCAACAACGTCACCGTGATTGACGGCGCCACCAACCAGACCACCACCATTGCGGTTAGCAGCAGCCCGGTGGCCTTGGCCATCAATGCCACAACCAACAGGATCTATGTCGCCGATAACGGCAGTAACAATGTGGCCGTCATTGATGGCGCCAGCGGATCGGTCACGAATGTGGCCGTTGGAATCTACCCGAGGGCTATCGCCGTGGACCAGATTACGAATAAGATCTACGTTGCCAATTACGGATCAAATCCCAACAACTCGTCGCTGTCGGTGATCGATGGAGAAACGCTTTCGGCGACCACTCTTGCCGTGGGCACTTATCCTTCCGCTGTAGCGGTCAACCAGGTGGCCGGCACAGTCTATGTTGCTAACAACGGCAGTAACAGTGTGACCATGATTGACGAAGCCACACTTACTCCGACGACAGTTACCGTCGGAAGCTCACCCGTGGCAATCGACGTCGACCCGGTTACCAATAAGACTTACATCACCAATTTCATCGCCCAAGGCACGCTGACGATGATCGACGGGAACACTGGGTCGACAGACGACGTCCTCCTGGGCGAGTACGGAATTTATCCCGACGCTGTGGTGGTCAATTCCACGACGAACAGCATTTTCGCCGCGGATGCGGGAGGCAATAGCGTCTCGATTGTGGGAGGCGCAAGTTCCCAGCCGCTACAGTTTGTACCGGTGACTCCGTGCCGGGTTGCCGACACGCGATGGCAGAATGGCCCGTTTGGCGGACCGTATCTCTCCGGCGGAAGCACGCGCAATTTCGACATTCCGCAGAGCGCCTGCGGCATCCCTCCCCAGGCACAGGCCTATTCACTGAATATTACCGTTGTTCCGGTGCACACTCTTGGGTACCTTGACGCATGGCCAACGGGAGAAGCGGCGCCGCCGATTTCAACGCTCAACTCCTACGATGGCCGGGTGAAGGCAAACGCCGCCATTGTTCCTGCCGGCGCAGGCGGAGCGATCAGCGTCTATGTCACAGATCCTACCAATGTGATTCTGGACATCAATGGCTACTTCCAAGTTCCCGATCCATCTGTCCCCACGTTACAGTTCTATCCGTTGACGCCCTGTCGGGTCGCCGATACTCGTAACCAGCATGGGCCGCAAGGGCTGGGAGCGCCTTACCTGACCGGAGGAGCGCCGGCGCGCACATTTCCCGTCTTGAACGCGACAGCTTGCTTTCAGCAGGTCCCACCCGGCGTTAGTCCGTCTGCATACTCGTTCAATGTCACCGCGGTACCGCATGGTTCGCTGAGTTTCCTGACCGTCTGGCCCGCCGGCGAGAGCCAACCCAACGTATCGACGCTGAATGCCCCCACCGGAACTATCGTGGCCAATGCGGCCATTGTGCCGGCCGGAACGGGAGGCTCGGTCGATGCGTTCGCCTCCAACGATACCGACATGATCATCGACGTGAACGGCTACTTTGCCGTTCCTGCAGCGGGTGGATTGTCGCTATACCCGCTGGCGCCATGTCGGATTGTCGACACCCGTTCCACCGGCGGTGGGTTCCACGGCCAGCGCAATCCGCCTGTGGACGTTGCCGCCAGCGCGTGCCTGGTACCGGCGGAAGCGCAAGAGTACGTCTTCAACGCCACCGCCGTACCGGTGCAACCATTGGGGTTTCTGGCGTTGTGGCCCGATCCTGAAGAACCGATGCCGAACGTTTCCACATTGAATGCCGTGGATGGAGCGGTGACATCGAACATGGCGATTGTCGGCAACCTGGACGGCCTCACCGACGCCTATGCGTCAGCGCTGAGCTACCTGATTCTGGATATCTCCAGCTACTTCGCGCCGTGAACACGATAGCGAGGCCGCGGTCCAAATTATCTACTTCGTCGAAGCCTCGGCCGTTGCAGGGAACTCTTGTCCCGTCACTGGCGCCAACAACGGAATCGCGTAACCCTGCACCGTGAAATTCCCGGACTTTATTGCCTCGACGACAAACTTGTAGCGGAACTCCCCCATCGCGAACGATTGCGCTTTCAAGTGCAAGACGAAGGTCCCGTTCTTCGCCTCGTGCAAGGTAACCTGGTCGGGGCTTGCGTTCTTGACCACCAGCAGAATTTCTCCGCCTCGGTCTTCTTCTTCACCTTCGTTCTTTTTGCCCGCCGCAGAGGCTTGCTTTTCCTTGGCCTCACGTTTCTCTGCAGCTTCGCGGGCCTCGCGTTTCGCGCCGGGAAGCTGGAATCCCGGGATCAGCTTGCGGGCTAGCTCCAAATTCGACGGCGGATAGTTGCCCGGCAGCCACAGAGGATCGGGCAGATCTGCGGGGCCGTCGACGGTTGCGTACATCAACATCTTCTCGCCCTTCGGCAGCTCGCGGCGTTCGGGAGTGAGGGTGAACTCGGCAACCACCATGGGAAACGCGACGACCTTCGAGCCTTCTGCGATCACCAGCGGCCGCGGCCCTGGTTCGGTACGTTCCGGCACGGCAAGATATGCAGCCTCGGGAGTCTCGGCGAGAATGCGCGCGCGGCGCTGCTCGAAGGCAGCGAAGGTCTTGCTGCTGTCGCCTGCGAATGGGCCGTGAATCGCACAAACCTCATTCTTCAGGCAAAGCGCGGGCGCAAGGTAATTGGTGGGCGCCTTGCCCTTGCCCGAAGCCGTCCCGCCGATGCTGATTTCCTTAGACACGGGACTGCCTGCATTTTCCGCCTGGCGAAACAGAAACTCGACCCGTCCTGACGAGACCGCCAGCGTTATCGGGCCATCGGCTGGCTGCGCCGGTGCGCCTCCGACCTCGACCGTCCAGCCGGTCAAGGTAGAAGCGGGGCCTGACGCCGTGAACGGCAGGGCAACACGAGTAACGACGATCTCCGGCATGCCTTCGTAATGGCTGGGATCGTCCACCACGCTTCCTGAGACGTGCTCGCCACGGCGAATTCCCGCGGGCAATATCAGCCCCACTTCCTTTACATTGCTACCGGTTTCGGCCTGCGCCGAAGGGGGTCGGTTCAACCGCGGTGTTGGTTTCGCCGTGCGCGCCTGCTCCAGCTGCTGCATCACCTCGGCCGCGGTGAACTTCTTCACCGTCTCCGGCGGCCCGGCAGATTCTTCGCCCGCCGGACAGTCCACGTGAAGGTACTTCTGCGCGGCAAGGTTCCAATCGGCGCAATGATAGAAGCCGTTGTCGGGGTCGCGTCTCAGCTCGTGACCGGAGGTCTGTTTGCCGGACTCGTCGTAAACGGCGATGAACTCGCCGGTGAAGTTGGCGTTGTTGTCGTAGGTGTCGCGCGTGACTTTGTGGACCTTCCCATTCGGCCAGTACGAGGTCGAAGTGGTCAGCGGAACGTAGCCGCCCGGCGGATATTCGAGAATCTGCTTCTGGAGCAGTTGACCCTCGGCGCCGAGAGTCCGGATCTCCGTGACTTTTCCGGCGGCATCATAAGTCAGCTCGATCTTCCTTCCGCCGCCGGCTTCCTGCACCACGGTGCGCTGGGCCAGGGCCGGTGCAGCGCTTAAGCACAGCGCCGCGAAAAGGGTGAGCATCCGGTATAGGGCAATGTCTGGGCTGAGTTCAATTCGGGACAAGAAGGGTTCCTCGATGGTGAAAATCTCAATACTACTATCCTTTCCGTTGACTTTAAACCTCGTAAAGATTAGAGTTTTATCGCTTCGACGGTTGGCCTCGTCCCCTTCCAGTCCAGCGAACGCACTCACTAAGCCACACACCGAAGTACCAGTTGATCGACACACGAAAAGGAATTTACCGATGAGAGTATCGCATTCGTTCTTCGGTCGCGGCACCACCGCGACCTTGCTCACCCTTGCGCTTGCACTGGTGGTAACTGTGACAAGCGCTGTTCCGGGCCACGCACAAGCTTTGTTCCGGCAACTCAGCCAGGACAGCTTTACCAACGGCAGCAGCCAGCATACTGACGGAAGTGGAGCCGGGCGCTTTCGCCAACGGTCCAGTTATTGTCACTGCCTTCCAGGTAGGTCGCATCTATGGCGGCGGCGGCGCTGACATCGGTTGGGCGACATCGCTCAACGGCGGAATTGCCTGGACCAACGGATACCTTCCCGGTTTGACCGAATACGGGCCCGGCGGCGGACCCAACAGTGCCGCCAGCGACGCTGCGGTGGCCTACGATGCCAAGCACGGCGTCTGGCTGATCTGCACCTTGCCCATCGGCAACTACGATACGGTTGCGGTCAGCTCCTCCAGCGACGCTATCCACTGGAACAACCCGGTGTACGTCATTCAGAACCAGGACGCCGATAAGAACTGGATCGCCTGCGACAGCACACCCAGCAGCCCCCATTACGGCAACTGCTACGTCGAGTGGGACAATCCTGATGTCGGCGATCTGCTTTACATGAGCACTTCGCATGATGGCGGGCAAACCTGGAGCGCGCCACAGACCACCGCCAACGGCGATTACGGCATTGGCGGCAATCCCATCGTCCAGCCCAACGGAACGGTGGTGGTTGGGTTTGCGGATTTCGACGGTGGCATGTCGGCTTTCACGTCCACCAATGGCGGCCAGAGCTGGAACGGCGCCATCCAGATCGCCCAGGCGCCGAGCCGCTATGAGGATGGGGGGCTGCGCAGTGCTGGACTTCCATCGGCCGCGATCGATGGCGCCGGCACCGTCTATCTCTCATGGTCCGATTGCAGCTTCGAAAGCGGCTGCAATGCCAACGACATCGTCTACAGCAGCTCGACCGATGGCGTTCACTGGACCGCGAAGACCCGCATTCCGCTCGATCCCATCGGCAGCGGCGTGGACCACTTCATCAATGGCATCGGCATTAATATCAGCACGTCGGGAAGCAGTGCTCACATGGCCATGACTTACTACTACTATCCCATTGCCAACTGCAATAACAGTTGCACGCTGTACGCCGGCTTCAGCATCAGCGAAAACGGCGGACAGACCTGGACCGCGGGACGCCAGCTCTCCGGCCCGATGCAACTGACCTGGCTGCCCAATACCTTCTCCGGCTATATGGTGGCCGATTATGTGGCGACCGTGTTTCCGGCGGGCGGCAGGGCGTTTCCGATATATGCGATGGCGTTCGAGCCAACCAATGGCTTGTTCCACGAGGCCATCTACACCTCATCGTACGGCTATACGCAGGACGAGATGCTGGCGCCGCAGATGAGCTCGGCCGGCGAGAAGTCCATCCCGGGGATCAAGGGAACGCGTGTCAGAACCTACGGCGAGTTGGACAATGAGCATCCCAGCCATCCCGAGCAGGAAGCTCCGCCGCAGAAGAAATAGCAATGTAATCTGTTCATGATGGGCCGCCGGCATTCCGACCGGCGGCCTTTTTTGCTCGAGTAGAGCTGGCCTACTTCCTGCGCGCCAGGCGCGCGAGCACCGCCAGCTCTTTCAGGTACTGTTTAATCGGACGCGCGGGCGTGCCCCAGTGCAACACGCCCTTGCCGCGCAGCACCTTGCCTGGCAGCACACCGCTTTGCCCGCCCAGGATTGTTCCCGCTTCGATCTTTACGTGATCGCCAATTCCCACCTGCCCGCCGATGACGCATTCATCGCCAATCTGCGAACTGCCGGAGACGCCAGTTTGCGCAGCAATGACCACATTCGCACCCACGATATCGTTGTGACCGATGTGCACCAGGTTGTCGAGCTTCGTTCCCGGACCGATCACAGTTTCATCCAGCGCGCCGCGATCGATGGTGCAGTTGGCGCCGATCTCGACACAATCGCCGATCACCAATTCGCCGATTTGAGGGAATTTCTGATAACCGCCGTAGGTTTCATCGCGCACATAACCGAAGCCATCCGATCCCAGCACCGCGCCCGCGTGCACTACCACCCGCCGGCCAAGCGTAGTGCCGGGATAGACAACGACGCCAGGGTAGAGGTCGCAACCATCGCCAATCATTACGCCCTCGCCGATGCTGCAGCTGGCGCCGATGTGCGACCGCTCGCCGATGATCGCGCCAGCTTCAATCACAGCGTGCGCGTCCACCGCTGCCGTCCCCGCAATTTTGGCGGACGGATGAATGACTGCGGTTGCGTGCACTCCCGGCGAGTATGTCTTCGGCGGATGCAGCAGGGCGCCGGCTCGCGCGAAGGCCAGCCGGGGAGCGCGCGAGATCAGCAACGGCTTGCTACTGCTGGTTGAATCGGCGAACTCGCCGGCAATCACCGCACTGGCGCGGGAACTAAGAGCCTGTGCGAGATCCCTCTGTTCTTGTGCAAATATCAGATCGCCGGGTTGTGCTTGCGCGATGCTGGCAACTTTGGCGACTTCGATGCTACCGTCGCCAACCAGACGGGAGGCGGTAAATTCCGCCAATGCTTGCAGAGTCTGTGGTGGCATCAGTTTGTTATAGGAGCGATGGTTTGCAGTTTCAAGTTTCAAGTTTCAGGTTTCGAGTTTCCAGTTTCCAGTTTCCAGTTTCAAGTCAGAGTGACCCGGCTAGGAGAATTATCCCTGAAGATTCGCTAACCGTGACGATTAACTTATCTTGAAACTTAAAACGTGAAACTTGAAGGGAGTGCTCCCGACGACAAATCGCTTCACAGTGTCGCGAACAGGCGAGACAGGTGTACTATGATTGCGTTTTCAAAGCCAAAAAGGAAATTCCGGTTGATGGCTTCTCGGGCAAAGATCTTGAACCAACCTCCTCACTTATGTACACCTAGCGCCCGTTCTGCCCATTCCACAGGTTTGGAGCGACACATGCCGGGTGTGCATCGCGAGAACGCCTAACCATTTCTATGAGAAGGAGGAACAACATGACATCGGCCATGTTTCGCAATTTGAAGAATGACCCAGCTGGCAATCTCCCGCCACTCAGCCTGTTTCCGAGATTCCGCTGCGGTTCAACTCCCAATAGTCAATTCGCCAAGTTCTTATTTTTCCTCTCGTTCGTCGCACTCTTTGCTTTTCAAGCGACAGCGCAGAACACTCTGCCTCCGCCGCCACCACCGCCTGCGGTTCCGTCCGCTCCGCCGGCTCCGGCGCCGGGCCCAACGCTCACTTCGAAACAGCTCGAAAACCTCGTCTCCAGAATCGCGCTTTATCCCGATCCCCTGTTGGCACAGATACTCACGGCATCCACATTCTGGGACGAAATTCCCGAGGCTGCGTCGTGGGCGAACGAGCACAGCAACCTCAGGGGAGATGCATTGGCAGATGCAATCCGCGCCGACAATTTGCAATGGGACCCGAGCGTATTGGCGCTGCTCCCATTCCCGTCGGTCCTGAACATGATGGCCCAAGATCGCACCTGGACCGAACAACTGGGTAACGCAGTTCTGTCGCAGCGCGCCGAGATCATGGATGCTGTTCAGCGGCTGCGTAAACAGGCACGGAAATATGGCTATTTGCGAACGAATCCGTACTGTACCGTCATCGAATCCGGGCCCTATGTTGAAATCCTGCCGGTCAATCCGGCTTACATCTACGTTCCCGTCTACGATCCGCTTGTCGTATTTGCGCCACCGCGTCCCGGGTTTGTAATCGCCGGCGCGATCGGCTGGAATCCGGCCGTCGTGATAACTGTGGGATTCTTTCCGTGGGGATGGGCGCATCCCTATTTTGCATGGGGCGCGCACGCCATCATTTTCGATGAAACGCCATGGAATCGCGCAGTGGCTGAATCGGGGCTACTACGTTCATTCGTACGCGCATCCTTGGGTGCCACGCGTGGGACCTCGCGTGGAAATGCATCCAGTTCGTCGATAAAAGCCATTGAAACTTCAATACAACGCCGCCTCACCCGGCGGCCGCGTCTTCCAGCGGCGATGCACCCACAGCCATTGATCGGGATAACGGCGAATGTAGTCTTCAATAACGCGCGTGAATTTGGCGGTGTTGGCAACGGCATCGGCCTCTTCATTGCCGGTGCGCACCAGTTCGACTGCACGATCAAACTCGACGCGATACTTGCGCAGCACCGGGTCCCAGATGGTGAAGGCGGGAACCACAGCCGCATCCGTATGCAGCGCGATCCGGGCCAGCCCGCTGGCAGTGCAGGCGCGAAGTCCAAAGAAGTCGACGAAGACGCCCTGCGGCGGCGTCATGTTGGTGTCCATCAAAATGCCAACCGTCTGATTGCTGCGCATGGCTGCCAGGAGTCCTCGCGCGAACTCCTGCTTGCCGATCATGGTGTTGCCATGCAGCCCGCGATAGTACGTGACCAGCGCATCGACGTAGGGATTGTCCAACGGCCGCACCACGATCTGCATCGGGTGCCCTTGCAGCGAGTGGAAGAACGAGCCAACTTCCCATCCGCCCAGATGCGCGGTGAGCAGGAGAACGCCCTTGCCACGCTTCTCTGCTGCCTCGAAATTTTCGAAGCCCTGATAGACGGCGATTTCGGAAGCGTTGGTTCGCGTGTATGCCGGGAACAGGCACACTTCTCCCAGCAGCCGGCCGAGTGAGACATAGACGCCGCGCAGGATTTTGCGCCGTTCTGAGGGTGAACTCTTGGGGAATGCCAGTTCGAGATTGCGAAGCCCTGCGCGCCGCAGACGCGGGTGCAGATAATAAACCATCCCGCCGACCAGCACTCCCGCGCCATGCGCGAGCGGACGTGGCAGCATGCCGACTGCTCGCACGAAGAGCGCAACCAGCCAGTATTGCAACCTGTAGCCCATTCGGGGGTTTCGGTTTGACGTTAGCACCGGCCCACAGCGTGGTCAAACCAGGCGCAAATAGAAAAGCGATGGCCGCAGCCACCGCTCTGATCAGAACAGCAGTATCAGCGCTGCGCCGCTGTATTTGAGTGGGAATCAGTCACGCTTGCCGCAGGACGCGGCTGCGCGGCTATAGTCGAGTCAGTTTCCTGGACGGCAGGGAAATCAGTGCTGGCATTGGCGGCCGGTGTCTGTTGCGAATTGGTTGGCTGCGGCCGGAGTTCGCTGCTCGCCGCCGGCTCCGGCGCCATTCTCGCCGCCTTTGGTGTTGGTGCGTACTTCTCGACCGTATTCAGCAGGACGTCGGCGTCCTTCGGTGGCGGAACCTGGCCGTTTAGCACGGCATAGTACGTCAGGTCCTTGCCGTAAAATGCGGCGGTGTCAGCCGCGTCTTGTCTGATGACCCCGCCGCTCAGCGACACGCCCAGGAACAGGCCGCGCGAGCGGGAGTACGTTAGCACCTGCGCGCGCAACGAGAGATCGGTCATGGCTTGCGCGTCGCGTCCCACCGGGCCGGCAGCCGCGGAAGCGTCAGCTCCCAGTTTGAATTTGCTCTGCAGCAAATGCTGCATTCCGTCGTCGGTGCGGATGATCAACACCAGGTCAGAAGCCTGGCCGCCCGCCTGAAATCCAAAGGAGCCGCCGGTCAGCTTGAAGAACGCCGGCGCACTCCAGCCATGCTCGGTGCGGCATGTCGCCACGCCTTTACCATAATTGGCGCCGAACACGAAGCTCGCCTTCAGCATCGAGGGCATGATGGCGATGCACTTCGCGCCCGACATGATGCTGTCGGGGATGGCGCGATCGGGCGCAGACATGATCTGGTTAAGAATGCTACTGGCCGTCTGGATACGGTCGAGGTCAGCGTCGCGCCGCTCCGAAGCGGCGGCCAAGCTCGTCATTACCAACAGCGCCGTCGCTGCTATCACGCTTCTTTTCATGGGAGAACTCCGATGAGGGACAGGCCCTCAGGCCGGCTTCCCGGCTATGTTTATCTTAGAGCTTTCAGGCAAGGATGGGGGCCAGCGGAAAAGCGAATGGCCGGTTACTCTCTAGTGTCCCTCGACAGCATTGAGGGTGCCCTGAGAATAACCGGCCGAAGCCGCTAAGAACTCGCGCGTCACCGCAAAAAACGAAGGGTTGGAAGAGGAGACCCTCGTAACCTCTCCCAACCCTGTCTCCCAGGTTCTGTGGTAGGTGAATGCAGTATGGAACGAGATGGTAATCTGCGCAAGTTACGGAAGTACAATACAAAGTAATTGTACTTAGGTAACTTTGGTGTGTATGGTAACCTGCCGGTTTCCAGGATTACGCGAAGTCGATTTGCCGATATTTGCGCAACGGCTACCACTCTGCGGCAGCGGCAACTCCGGTACGTGTGGGTCTGTCGCGGCTCGGGCCACAAGTTGTCCTGCCCATCCGCTTGGGCCCTTATTGATATCAATGATATCATACGGTACATGGCTTCCCTGATCATTCGCAAAGTTGACGAGAAGACCAAATCACGGCTCCGCTTGCAAGCGGCACGTCACGGACGCTCCATGGAAGAAGAGGCTCGCGAGATTTTGCGATCTTCATTGACCCGCGCGCCACAAACAACTGGCAGTCTCGCCGATGCTGTGCGGCGTCGGTTCGCCCCCTTTGGCGGTGTCGAGTTACACATCCCGCAGCGTGGCCCGGGGCGCGAGCCGCCCGCCTTTTGATGCATGATCGTACTGGATACAAATGTGCTTTCAGAGCTGATGCGACCTGACCCTTCGCCCTCGGTGGTGCAATGGATTGGAAAGCAGTCCCGCATGGAGCTGTTCACCACCACCATCACGGAGGCGGAGATCTTTTACGGCATTGAGCTTCTACCCAAGGGAAAGCGTCGCGACAAGTTGTTGCTTGCGGCAGCAGCTATGTTTGTGCAGGATCTCGAAGACCACATTCTCAGCCTCGACAGTATCGCAGCCAGAAACTTTGCGCCGATCGCCGCTCGACGCCGGGTCGCCGGCAAGCCTATCAGCCACGCCGACGCACAAATCGCCGCCATCGCCAAAACCCATGGCGCGGCGATTGCTACGCATAGTACTGGGGATTTCCAAAACTGCGGCGTGCGGATCATCGACCCTTGGGTCGCATAGAGATCGGCGTTGCACGCTGGGTGCCCCAGGTCTCGCTCTTTTCGAGACCTGGGTGAGTACGCCGGTTTGCACCCATATGGTTCCTGCTTTTACTATCGCCCTGCGTGCCTTTGCCCAAAGAAAATCCTGACCGAATTGTCTCGGCCGTACCGCTGGACGACGACTCCTCCTTCGAGCTGAAGCTGCGGCCGCAGCGCCTGCGCGAGTTTATCGGGCAAGCCAAGGTCAAAGACAATCTTGAAATCGCCATCCAGGCCGCGAAGTCGCGCGGCGAAGCGCTGGACCACGTGTTGCTGTATGGGCCGCCGGGTCTGGGCAAGACGACGCTGGCCAACATTATCGCCAACGAACTTGGCGTCGCATTCCAACAGACCTCCGGCCCGACGTTGCAGATCAAGGGCGACCTGACGGCAATCCTCACCAACTTGCGCGACCGGCAGGTGCTGTTCATCGACGAAGTGCACCGCCTGCAGCCCGCGCTGGAAGAGTTGCTGTACTCGGCGCTGGAAGACTACAAGCTCGACATCATCATTGGCCAGGGGCCGTCGGCGCGCACCCAT
Source organism: uncultured Acidobacteriaceae bacterium (assembly GCA_963821995.1). Classification (GTDB taxonomy): domain Bacteria; phylum Acidobacteriota; class Terriglobia; order Terriglobales; family Acidobacteriaceae; genus Bog-257. Next base: position 12,457 of record CAWGFZ010000007.1, read on the forward strand.
ACCATCGAGGTGCGGCCGTTCACCTTCATCGGCGCGACCACGCGCGCGGGCTTGCTGTCGGCGCCGCTGCGCTCGCGCTTCGGCATTGTGCTGCGGCTGGAGTTCTACACCCACGACGATCTGAAGATCATTCTGGAGCGCTCGGCAGAGATCCTCGGCGTGGAGATCGACGAGCCCGGCGCCGTAGAGATCGCCACGCGCTGCCGCGGCACGCCGCGTATCGCCAACCGGCTGCTGCGGCGCGTGCGCGACTACGCCCAGGTGCGCGGCGCGGGCAAGATCGACAAGCCGACGGCGCAGGCCGCGCTGGAGATGCTGGAGGTCGATCGCTACGGCTTCGACGAGATCGACCGCAAGCTGCTGCTCACCATCATCGAGAAGTACCAGGGCGGCCCGGTGGGATTGAACACGCTGGCCGCCTCGCTCGCCGAAGAGCCCGACGCGATCGAGGAAATCTATGAGCCATTTCTGATGCAGATCGGCTTCCTCGACCGCACTCAGCGTGGCCGAGTGGCAACACTTCTGGCGTACGAGCATTTCGGCGTGAAGAAGCCGCGGGTGGATCGGAGTGGGCAGGAGAGGCTGTTCTAGTGGATAGTGGTCGGTGGCTAGTGGCTAGTTGCATTTGGGACGTTTGAATGAAGACGTATGTGCTCGGAGCAGGGGCGTCCCTTCACGCCGGGTATCCTCTCACCCGCGATATGGGGACCAAGCTTCTCGTTTGGATGCAGCAGCACGATGACATCCGGATTCGTGACGCTGCAGCATACTTCCAAGCGGAATTCCACCCGATCAACGACATCGAGGACTTGTTTTCGAGAATTCAAGAGGCGATAGATGGCTTCGAGAACGGAACCGATGGGGAGCGAAGTCTACGCACAGTAATCGGTAACCAGCGGCCCTACCTGGTTGAGGGATTAAGAGCGTGGTTTTCTGAAATTCGGGGTTCCGAAGCGGCTGCGTATCGTCAGTTTGCGAGCGATATCGTCAAGTCTGGCGATTGCATCATTACCTTCAACTACGACGTTTCGCTAGATCGTGAACTTCGTCGCGCCGGCAAGTGGGAAGTCGGTACCGGCTACGGTTTCGTCATTGAGGGCCTTCCCGCCAATGCACCCACAGCGCTACTGAAGCTGCACGGGAGCACAAATTGGTTGGCGATCCTGTTTGGTGGAAGGACCAGAGGACCTTTTCAAGTGCAGGGCGCCGCCTTAGGAACGCGCCCCGTCATCGCCTCAGCCGAATTCGATTTCCTCGGATATAACGGTCTTTCCGACCCGCTGTTTTCCGGGCCGTCCGCTGCAGTGTCTCCGATGATCTTGCCTACCCGAAGCAAAAAGTTCTACTTCGATACGAGCTTCGGCAACGAGTGGGAGGATTTCTGGAACGATCTCTGGGAGCAAGCTCGGCAATACTTGCAGGGTTCAGACGAAATATTCATTCTTGGCTACAGTCTTGCTGCTGTGGACGAGCGAGCTTGCGACCTGTTGTTTAGCGGCCCGTCGCGCGATGCGAGGATTGAAGTCGCCAGCGGATCGCATACCGGCGATATCGTCGGGCGGTTCCGTCAGTGTGGATTTTCGAATGTTGTCGAAGCGAGAGAAACCTACTTCGAACGTTGGGTTGTCGCCAGACGTTAAGGCCTCCTCAATATAGCAAGGGATATACTTAGACTGTATTGAGGAGAACCAAATCTGGCAGGCCGAAAGACGATTTCCAAACCCCAGGAGCGAGAGCCATCGACCGAACGCCACAAGCCACGACGTCCGTCTGACTTTTTCGCGAAATCGCCTCTGGCGAAAGTCAAGCTCGACTTCGAGCGGGAGCTAGATTACGGCCGCGACATAAAGCTGGATTGATCGTTGAGAAGAAACCGCAGATCCCTCGACTCCGCTTCGCTCCGCTCGGGATGACAATTTCAGGGGAAAGGCCGACCATCGGCTCCTCTAGTGAAAAGCTAAGAGCGACAGCCGACGAGCGATTCGCGACCGCACGAGCCCTCTAGCGCGAATCCGCGTCTAATCGGTAAGCTATAACAGCAAGGAGAAAGAATGCCGCAACTGATGAGAACGTCGAACCCTGCTCTGAGTGGTGACGCCTTCCGCACCGGCGAGGTCGCCTACGGCGGCGAAACCATGACCGTGTCGGGCACCGTCAATAAGACCGGGATACTGGTCATCCTATGCGTGGCGACGGCGGCGTGGACATGGAACCGATTCTTCAACGCAGCCGCAATCTCACCTGAGGATGCAATGGCGACCGTTGCCATGCCGGCAATGGTCGGCGGCATCGGCGGATTCATCGTCGCCATGGTCACCATCTTCAAGAAGGAATGGGCGGGCATAACTGCGCCGCTCTATGCGCTACTGGAAGGATTGGTGCTGGGCGGCATCTCGGCGCTACTGGAATTCCGCTTCCACGGCATTGCCATCCAGGCGGTTGCGCTGACGCTCGGCGTACTCATTGCCATGCTGGTCGCCTATCGCACCGGCCTGATCAAAGTCACCGACAAGCTGCGGCTTGGCATTGTCGCAGCCACCGGCGGCATTATGGTCTTCTACTTCCTGCAATTCATCCTGGGCTTTTTCCACGTGCCGTTTCTTACGGCGGTGAACGGCGCCACGCCGATCGGCATCGGCTTCAGCCTGCTGGTGGTGGTTATCGCCGCGCTGAATCTGGTGCTTGATTTTGATCTGATCGAGAACGGTGCGCGCGCCGGCGCTCCCAAATATATGGAGTGGTACGGCGCCTTTGCGCTGATGATCACGCTGGTGTGGCTGTACTTCGAGATCCTGCGGCTGTTGTCGAAGATGCGCAGCCGCCAGTGAGAAGCTGCCAGCCGTTAGGGGGCCCTGATTAAGCCCCAGTTTTTGAAAGGGCACGGCTTCACAGGCCGCTGAAAAAGTCCATTTCCTGAGGCTTTGTGTCAGGGCACGACCTTGGTCGTGCCGATAAGCGGTTCACTTTTCTCAGCCCACGAGAGATCCGCCTTTCAGGGTTTTTCAGCGGCCCCTTCAGCCGTGCCGCAAGTGAAACAAAATGAGCACGGGCCTTTAGCCCCTGACGGATCACAGCGACTTATTTAGAGTTTCCTCAGGGCATCGCCATATTTCGCCAAGCATTACCGGCCAGCCAAAGCCAGCCGACCGACCGTCTTCCTAATTAGCAACTAAAAGGTTGCGCTTTATTCCGGGTTTACCATAATATGCAACCAGGAGGTTGCTTAAAATGGAGGACCGTATTGAGAAGCGCATTGAACTCAGGGCCCCGATTTCGCGGGTCTGGCGCGCACTGACGGATTACCGTGAATTTGGCGAATGGTTTCGCGTGAAACTGGACGGACCTTTTGTACCGGGTCAAGTCTCCCGCGGCCAGATTACCTATCCCGGCTATGAACACATCAAATGGGAGGCAGTGGTGCAGAAAATGGAGCCCGAGCGGCTCTTTTCCTTCACCTGGCCCCATCTTAAGTCTCTTGAAAAACAGGACTCGCCGGTCGACTACTCAGCGGAACCGACCACGCTGGTCGAATTCAGGCTGGAGAAGACCGCCGATGGCACGTTGCTGGTGCTCACCGAATCCGGCTTCGACAAGCTCCCCGCTGACCGCCGTCTCGAAGCATTCCGCAGAAACGATGGCGGCTGGACACAACAAATGAAGAACATCGAGAACTATGTCGCACAGAAGCCATAGTAGCGTGGCCGACCGACGGCGGATGCACGCGCTCGTCTTTGCAGCTCTGGGCGACGCAACCCGATTATCGCTGGTGGCGAAACTCTGCAGTGGGCAGCCACGCTCGATCTCTCAGTTAACCGAGGGTTCCAGGCTGACCCGGCAGGCCATCAGCAAGCATCTTCGGGTGTTGGAGAGTGCAGGAATCGTGCACGGCGTGCGTGCCGGCCGGGAGAGCCTATTCGAGTTGGATCCGGAGCCGATCGCAGATGTCAAGAAACACCTCGATTTCGTCTCCCAGCAGTGGGACCAGGCACTGGCCAGGCTAAAGTCGTTCGTCGAAGACTGAGCGCCGGTCGAGGGTTTGTATCAGGGCGCGACCTTTACGAGGCTATTACGAAACTACCGGTATCAATCGTGTGGTAGGAAAACAGGCCCTAACCTGCAATGAAACAGCCGCACAGCGGCGAGATGAAGTTAGCCGGGTGCCGTAAGGCCCCGGCCAAGCGGGAAAAACGTGCGAGCCGCACGGCGGCGGCACGGGTTTTGTAACAGTCTCTTACAGGCCGCTCAATAACTCGGCGGGATGCATGGTTCGGGTAGAGCGGGCCTTCAGGCCCGCGTCCAAGCCCTTTATTTTTGTCATCCCGAGGCGGCTTCAGTCGCCGAGGGATCCGCTGTGCCAATTTTTTCGGCGGCCTGGAGCCGGTGCGCCCGGGGATCGCTGATAACTCAGAACTCTTCACTTCGCCCCGTTTTCCTTGAGCTCCGCCGCACGTTGTCGGACGCGTGCGGCGTCTGCGCTGCGCCCTTGTAACTCGTACAAGCTGGCCAGCCTGCGCCAAGGCTGGGGAACATTGGGCTGAAGCTTGGCTGCCTGTTCCTGATAGGCGGTTGCCTTGTCGAGATCGCCCAGCGCATTCCATGCCGCCGATTGCCCCTGGGCGACCTTGAACTCGAAGAAGCCGTTGTCCGCCGCCTTCAGCGCTTTGGGCGTACTCCCCGCCGCCCGATTGAAAGCCCTGAGCGCCTTCTCCGGCTGATGCAGTTCCAGATACAGATATCCCAACTCGTCGAGTATCAAATACGGTCGCGGCGAAAATTCCGCCTCGTGCTCCATGGCGTCCGCCCCGGCGGACATGCGGCTGCGCTGCAAATACGAATGTGCCAATGCACTCCAGGAATCAGCGCTCGGATCAAGGGCGACGGCCTTCAGATACTCCTCTTCCGACCCAGCCATGTTTCCCATCGCAAACAGCAGGTCGGCGTAGTTGCGGTGCAGAAAAGCCGAGTCAGGATAAATCGCAAACGCTCTCCGATACGCCGCCAGCGCTTCCGAGTTCCGCCCCAGTGCCGTCAGCGTGATCCCCGCATTCGTCCATGTGTTGAACGCTTCCGCGCCGCTCTCACCGCCCAGCGCGGGCACCGCCGCTCTTGCGCAATCCACGGCAAAGCGCTGTATCAATGCTTCGTTCTGGGGAGAGCGTCGCAGAAAGACCGCCGACTTCTCATCCAGAAAAACCGGAGCCCAGATGCCGCTGTCACACAGCCCTTGCAACAGCGCAGGCTTTAGCCCGTCGTATCGCGCCAGCGCAATGATGACGGTGTTGATGTTGTAACGGCTAGCTTCCTCCTGCCATGCCGGCGAATCCGGAGAACTGAACATCAGCTCGCTGTGACGTGCCAGTCGCGGAGGACCGTATAACGTGTCGCGACCATCGATGTAAACCAGCCGCTCAGGCCCAAGCGTCCACGTCAGAAATCCGCCCGCCGCGTAGGTGTTGAGAATCTCGCCCGGCAAACTTTCGCGCTGGATGGATTCAACCGCGCGCTCTGGAAACCACGAGCACAATCCGGCGCCGAACACGGCTTCATCGGCAGTAGCGTAGTAATGCCGGTTGGTCACGAGATCGAAGGAGCGCAAGACCGCCAGCGCCACGAGCGCAATTGCGGTAGCGCTCGCGAAAGCCCAACGCCAGCCCTTTGCGGGGATGTATTTCCCCAAATTGCTGAGTATCGCCGCCAACTCCGGCCCGCTTGCTACGACCACGACGCACGCGAATACCGCTCCCATGCGAACCGCATGCAACGCGGTATATATAGCAGCCAGCAACAGAACCGCCGCTGCCCAGCTTTTCCTGATCAACGCTGTTCCCGCGGCGATCGCCGCGATCACCAACAACAGATAAATCGTGCCCGTGGTCTGCCGCACCAGCAGCGACCTGCTTATATTGGCCCAGTTCAGCGGGATGGGTGCCCACTCGCTTATCCAAAGCTGCTGCTGAGCATTGGCGCGCTGTTGCACCATGAGCGCGTGATAAATGCGCCAGCCCCACGGATTCAGCAGCGTTGCCACAAAAGTCGCGACCAGCCATGGCGTCGCCCGGCGCAGCCTCATCCGCGCAGATCGCCGCTCGGCGCCCATCCGGGCTCGCAACACCTCCGCGCCCGCATAGGCAACGATCAGCGCCAGTCCCGATACGAACCCAGGATGAAGATTTACCCAGGCCAACATCAACAGCGGCAGCAACCAAAGCCGCGCTGCTCCAGTGTGGTAGTTTTCCCAAAGCAATGACAGAAACGCGGCGAACAGAACAACCGTGAACATGTCCGCGCGCGGAGTGGTGCGAGCCGCAATCAGGGGTACCGCGAGAATTGCAATGGCTGCTCCGGCAGCCGAGCCGCGCCGCAGTAGCAAGGCCACCGTGCCGACGCAAGCGGCCGCGCCCATCCAGGAAATAAGCGCATAGCCGCCCAGCACGAAGGCCGCATAGAAGACGATTCCAGCACCCACCGGGTAAGTCCAGGGCTGTCCCTGCATGGTGTAGGACAGAACATCGGTGGATGGGACGTGATGATGTTGTATAACCCAGCGCGCCGTCGCCAATTGCCAGCCAATATCGAAATCCTGAACCGTGCGCAGCCCTGCGAAAAACGCGTACAGCAAAGCGACAACCGCCAATACAAAAAACAATCGCCGCTCGAACGACAACTGGCGCGCGGAAAGTTGCTGTTGATGAAGATTTGGAACCACTAGGGAGGACGTCATGCCCAGCTCGGCTTGCATCGTAGCATGCCCGGCTGCAAACTTCCGCGATTTAGCTGACGGCTGACTGCTGATCGCTGACTGCTTCTTAGTGCCGGAAATGCCTGACGCCGGTCAGCACCATGGCCAGACCGAGCCGGTTTGCCGCATCGATCACTTCCTGATCGCGCACCGAGCCGCCCGGCTGAATAATTGCCGTTGCACCCGCCTTCGCGATCTCCTCTACACCATCAGGAAACGGGAAGAACGCATCTGACGCCGCAACCGACCCCTTGATCCCAAGCACCGACTTCATAGCTCCGATCCTGGCCGAGTCAACGCGGCTCATCTGCCCCGCACCCACGCCGGTCGTTTGGCCATTGCGCGCGTAGAGAATGGCATTTGACTTCACGTGCTTGCAGACCTTCCATGCAAACAGCAGGTCGCGCATCTCCTGCTCGGTGGGTTTTCGTTCGCTGACGATCTTGAGGTCGGCTGCGCTGAGGGGACGTACATCGTTGTCCTGCAACAGCAGCCCACCGGAGACATTCTTCAGCACCCACTTCTGCTGCAAAGGGACAACTTCCACCAGCCGCAGATTTTTCTTGGCGGTAAAGATCTCGCGTGCCGCTTGGTCGAATCGCGGAGCGGCAATCGCCTCGACGAACAGCTTCGCCATCTCCGCCGCAGTTGCGCGATCAATCGGCCGGTTGACTCCAATCACGCCGCCGAACGCCGACACCGGATCGCACTCCAGCGCGCGTTTGTAGGCTTCGGCCAGCATACCTGCAACCGCCGTTCCGCAGGGATTAGTGTGCTTGATGATGGCGCAGACCGGCTCTTCAAACTCCTGCGCCAGGTCCCACGCCGCTTGCAGATCGACGATGTTGTTGTAACTCAGTTCCTTGCCCTGAAGCTGCTTGCCGTTGGCGATGCCCTTGCCCGAGCCATCGGAATACAACGCAGCCTTCTGGTGCGGGTTCTCCCCGTAGCGAAGGTCAGAGGCTTTATGAAAACTGAGGCGCAAAGTCGCCGGAAAAATATCAGAGCTTCTGAGCTCAAACTTTCCAGCTTCGTCGCCGGGCGCGCGGATTCGCTCCAACGTCGAGGCAATTGCGGAATCGTATGCTGCCGTCGTCGCGAATGCTTTCTGCGCCAGGCGCCACTTCGTCTTCAGCGAAAGCGATCCGCCGCTGCTCTCCATCTCGTCCGCAATGGCACGGTAATCTTCCGGCGAGGTGACGATGGCGACGTCCTGAAAATTCTTGGCCGCGGAACGCACCATCGACGGTCCGCCGATATCAATGTTCTCGATCAGCTCCTGAAATTCGACATTCGGCTTATCGGTGGTTTTTTCGAAAGCGTAGAGATTCACCACCACCATATCGATGGGCTGGATGTCATGCTTCGCGACCGCGGCCCGATGCTCCGGATTGTTGCGGACGTGCAGGATGCCTCCATGCACCTTGGGGTGGAGGGTCTTCACCCGGCCATCCAGCATCTCCGGAAAACCGGTGAGATCGGAGATGTCTTTCACGCCGATGCCGGCGTCGCGCAGCAACTTAGCCGTGCCCCCGGTCGAGATCAGCTCGACCCCCATGGCGGCCAGCCGGCGCGCAAACTCCGCCAGCCCAGTCTTGTCGGTAACGCTAAGAACTGCCCTTTGAATCTTGGACATGGCTTGCTTGTATGATTAAGGAGGCCTGAACAAGCGCTTTCGCCGGTAGAGCTGGCCTTCAGGCCAGCGTCCAGCCGTTGATACTAATCAGGGGCTTTAGCCCCAGAAATCGAGATGCCGGCTTATTCAGATTCTCCTTGCTATCAGAATACCGCATAACCCCTGGGACTCAGTTTTGCATCTAAGTGGCATGAATGACGCAAGGCCGGATAGCCATCGTAATTGCGGACGATCATGCCGTTTTGCGCGAGTCCCTGACCGCTCTGCTGGAGTCCGAACCCGACTTCGAGGTGGTGGGCGCTGCAGCCAACGGCGAGGAGGCATTGCGGCTGGTACGGCAGCACAACCCGCAAGTGCTGGTGCTTGACCTGTTCATGCCGGAGGGCGACGGCTTCGACGTCTTGCGCACGCTGGAGCGCGCCGGCAGCCACGTGGCCTCGGTGGTGCTGACCGGCTCCGAGAACCAAAACGACTACGTTCAGGTGGTACGGCTCGGCGCGCGCGGTCTGGTGCTGAAAGCCGATGCCCCGCAGAAGCTGTTTGCGGCTATCCGTTCTGTGGCGGAAGGCGACTTGGCATTTTCCGATGAGATCGCGTCCATTGTGCTCGACGCCATGGTTTCCGCTCAGCCTTCTTCGCCGGCTTCCATGACGCGGCTTTCGGAACGCGAGCGGCAGATCGCCTACATGGTCGCGCGAGGAATGAAGAACCGCGACATTGCCGGCGAACTCAACATTAGCGAGAACACCGTCAAGCGTCACCTGCAAAGTATCTTTTCCAAGACCGGCTCCCGCGATCGCCTGGAGTTGGCGGTGTTAGCGCTCGGCGAAATCGGCAGGGCAGCGTAAGACCGCTATTCGCTCTTAGCTCTTAGCTTTTAGCTCTTCCCGCTCCGCTCTTCGGACGCCGATGCGCCTTGTTCCTACTAATTCTTCTACACACGCTTAATGGTTACCTGATTCATTCATTCGTCGCATAAGGTAAGCCTTGTATCAGGGCATGACTTCAGTCATGCCGATATGCGGCTGGAGAAATAAACGGCTTTAGCCGCTGCGGGACAGGGGCTTAAAGTCCAAGCGCTTATACGCCCGGTAGGGCACGGCTGTAGCCGTGCCCTGACACAGGGCGATTCTTATGGGAATTTCTAGACAGTAATCCTGTTACTTGTTCCGAACAGGAAACGTTCCAACGAAAATGCCACTATCCACTTCCTCGACAGAACGATGGTCTGGTGGGGCGATCTGAATTGTGTTTAGGAGAATCTGGTTCTGCTTTTTGCTGACGAAACTGACACCCAGAATCAGATCGTCAGGATCAGCGCCAGCTTGCCAGATGTTCCCCTCGATAGTTTCCGTGTCGGTGGTCCTATACTCACCCTGAAACATGCGCCCGCCCTTGAATTTGAAGACCAGGATTTTCTGGTTACCATTGCGGCCTCGCGCTGGAGCCTGAATTGTCTTGCAAATGGGGAAGGACGACTTGAAGACCGATCTACCATCGACGGTAACCTCGATTCCCATCATTGTCGTCTTCTCGGCACAATTCTCAAACCAGTGCCAAACCGGCGATGCTGACGCTGGTGACTGCGGTGCGGCACTTGCACCGGACGCCACTGCGAACAGCAGGACTATCAGAGGGACAGTTTGCTGCATGTCAGTCACTTTAGGAGGAGGTGAGGTGCATTGCACGATAATTGTCGCAATTAGCGTTTAGACTCATCATCCCTTGCCAAGTGTCCGTTTGACCGGAGAAAACCCGCGGACAGCGTCGTGTAAAAGATCAAGTCCTGGCCATCAAAGACTAGGTGATCTTTTGGTGTTGCAAGTTGAACTCGCACGCGTGTCGGCTTGCCGTTTGGAAGGATCTGCTCGGGCGTTTGGCGAAGAGCGAAAGGCGAATTGCCGCTGTATCACTTCCCCGCGGTTGCCGCCATCTTCTTGACCATCGCAATTACCAGCTTCCGATCGCTGTCGTTCAGGTTGGGCGAATAGCGACGGATCTGCGTCAGAAACCGGACCTCATCCTCTGCCAATTGTGGCGCTTTGTTGCCATTCTCACCGGCATTCTCGCTGAAAAATCGCGATAGCGGAAGGTCCATGGCGTTGGCGATCCTGGCCAGCGTCTCCAGGGAAGGAACGGTGTGCCCGTTCTCCACTCGCGAGAGATAACAGCGCAGCAGACCCGTGCGCTTTTCAATGTCACCTTGCGACATGCCCTTTTGCAAGCGGAAATTCCGAACGGTCTCGCCGATGTTCATGAGTGGTTCGCGTCCTGGGGAGTAGTGGCCATGGAGTTTACTGCATAGTAATCACTGTCCGGAAGACTGGCAAGTGAATTCTTGTCCGCTGCAAGCTGGTGCACTTCGTTCCATTTCCTTGCGCACAGCTCTGTGAGCGCCATCACCGACCGTTGTGCGCCGTTTTCCTATGCTGGAGGCAGTGCAGGAAGATTCCTCCAGCCACGTCAACCGGGATTCCCGGCGCGCGCGCTGTTCGCGCGATGGGGTGGGGGTCAATCCCTGGATCGTGACCATTGCAGTCATGTTGGCCACGTTCATGGAAGTGCTCGACACCACCGTGGTGAACGTGTCCGTCCCTCATATGGCTGGCAACATGGGCGCGACCGTGGACGAAGGCACGTGGGTCGTAACCTCGTACCTCGTGTCGAATGCGATCATCCTGCCCATGGCGGGATGGCTGGCCGGGCGCTTCGGCCGCCGCCGCATGCTGATGATTTGTGTTTCCGGCTTCACTCTCACCTCGCTGCTATGCGGCATGGCTACCAGCCTTGACTGGCTGATCTTCTTCCGCGTACTGCAAGGTCTGAGCGGCGGAGGTCTGCAGCCGCTCTCCCAATCCGTGCTGCTGGAAACCTTCCCTCCGAAGAAGCACGGCACTGCAATGGCGGCCTTCGGCATCGGCATTATCTTCGCGCCCATCCTCGGCCCCACGCTGGGCGGCTGGATCACCGACAACTACACCTGGCGCTGGATCTTCTTCATCAACCTGCCGGTCGGAATCCTCTCGCTGTTGATGATCAGCCAGTTCGTCATCGATCCTCATTATCTGCGCAAGCGCAGCCTCGGCGGGGTCGATTTGTGGGGCATCGGCTTCCTCGCGCTCGGCTTCGGCATGTTGCAGATGGTGCTCGACAAGGGGCAGGAAAAAGACTGGTTCGGCAGCGATCAAATTCGTCTCTGGACAGCGCTGTGCGTCATCGGACTGATCGGCATGGTGATTCGCGAGCTAACCACGAAACATCCCATCGTCGATCTGCGCGTGCTCAAGGACCGCACCTTCAGCGCCGGCACGCTGCTCATGACCATGCTGGGCTTTGTGCTCTATGCCTCGCTCATGCTGCTGCCGATTTATCTGCAGACGCTGCTCAACTATCCCGCATTTCAGTCCGGACTCGCGCTGTCGCCGCGTGGCATAGGCGCGCTCATCATGACGCCCATCAGCGGCCAGCTCACCAACCGACTCGATCCGCGCAAGCTGCTCTTCGTTGGGATTGCGGTCGGCGGCTACTCGATGTACGCCCTGTCGCACCTCAACCTCAATGCTGGGTATTGGGACATTTTCTGGCCGCAGATCATCCAGGGTGCGGCTATGGCGTTCCTGTTTGTTCCGCTCATGACCACCAGTATGTCGGGCATCGCCAAAGAGAAGATGGGCAACGCTACCAGCATCTACAACCTGATGCGCAACATCGGCGGGAGCTTCGGCATTGCCATGATGACCACGTTCCTGGCGCGTCGCGGACAGGTGCATCAGGGCCAGCTCATCAGCCACGTCACTCCCATGGACATTCGTACGCAGACGACGTTTCGCGGCCTGCAGAGTTGGTTCGCACTTCATCAGCCGCTGAGCGCCTACGACGCCGCGCACAAATCCTGGGGAGCGATTTACCTGATGGTGCAGCAGCAAGCCGCCATGCTGTCGTTCGTCGAGGCCTTCTGGATTATGGCCGTGATTTTCTGGGGCATGGCTCCGCTGTTGTTATTGCTGCGCAATGCGCGTGATCTGCATCCGCATACGCCGTCGCGTACCCTTCGCGCTGCGGCCGCGCCGGCGGCGAAGCCGCCAAAGCTCGTCGAGCCAGAACCTGAGCCGGAACTGGTGGGCGCTGCAACCTTCGACTGATTAGCTAGCATTTAGCACTTAGCACTTAGCATTTAGCATCTGGCATTTAGCACTTGGCATTTAGCACTCGCCCTCCGGCATCACTCGACCAAGCCTGCGGTGAGCGCAGGGTGCTGAGTACCGACCGCGCTCTCCCATACAATCCCATCCATGCATGCGTTTCCCACGACCCGGCACTTGCCGTACCGCGGGCGGCTGGCGCCCTCGCCTACCGGATTGCTGCACGTCGGCCACGCCTGCACATTCTGGACGGCCTACCAGCGCGCACTCGCACACCACGGCCTGCTGGTCTTTCGCAACGAAGATCTCGACGAGCAGCGGTCGAAAGTCGAATTCGCGCAGGCGATGATGGAAGACCTGCAGTGGCTCGGCATTCGCTGGCAGGAAGGCCCGGACATCGGCGGGCCCTTCGCACCTTATGAGCAGAGCCGCCGCCGCGAACCATATCTCGATGCCTGGCGCAAACTACGAGACGGCGGCTTCACTTATCCGTGTACCTGCTCGCGCAAAGATCTGGCAATGTCCGCATCGGCTCCCAACGACACCGATGACGAGCCGCTCTACTCCGGTCGATGCCGCGAGAAGATCAACGCAGCAAAAGGCTACGACGTTCCGCAGGGCGTGAACTGGCGATTTCGTGTTCCCGATAGCGAATCAGTCGCGTTCCACGACTTGCGCCAGGGGGCGCAGCAATTCATGGCCGGCCGCGATTTCGGCGACTTCATCGTATGGCGGCGCGATGATGTGCCGGCCTATCAGCTCGCGGTTGTTGCCGACGACGCTGCCATGCAGATTACCGAAGTGGTGCGTGGCGCCGATCTGTTGAAGTCCACGGCGCGGCAATTGCTCCTGATCCGCGCGCTCCGTTTGCCCATTCCCGCTTACTATCATTGCGATCTGGTTCGCGATCCAGCCGGCGTGCGCCTCGCCAAGCGTCACGACGCACTCAGCCTGCGCGCATTGCGCCAACAGGGCCGTACGCCGCAAGATGTACTCGCCATGTGCGCCCGGTTGAACCATTTGTGAGCGTCAACGTGGTCCTGGGAGTAAGGGTAGGCGATTTTTGGGCCCGCAGCCAACGCGGCGCTGAAAGCGCCACTCTACCCGAACCGCGAGTGCTCTCGTAATTCATTGCGCATGTCGCCCGCAGAAGTGTATTGTCTGCGATGGTGAGGAGGATGGCTCCATGCGGGTGAATTGGTCGGCTATCCTGGTCGCAGGCGTTGCGGATTGGCTCCTGGGCGGGGTGCGGTTCACGGTCTTCGCCAATCAGTGGAAGGCAGGCCTGCGCATGACGCCGGAGGAAATGCAAGCCTACACGGCGCATCCGAATTATTGGCCCTATTTGATTGCTCTGCTGTGCAGTCTGCTGATCGCATATGTGATCGCGCGTGTCATCGCCATCTCTGCCACCCACACTCTTTTCCGGGGCATCGGCGCCGGCGTCCTGGTGGGCTTCGCAGCCGCACTGGCGATGGTCACCGAACTGGTCTTCGAGATGCGCCCCGGTCCGTTTGTGCTGATTGCAGCGGCCTATCCTCTGGCGGGCTGTATTTTGATGGGAATCATCCTCGGTGCGTGGAAACCGAAAACAAGAACTGATCTCCGCAGCGGGGCCCCGGCATGACCATGAAGATTGAACGAACAATCGTGCACGGCTATCTGAAGGCTCTCACCGGCCTGGACCGCCTTCCCGCTGCCGACGGCGACCGCTCCATCGAATTGTTCCGCCACGGCACGCTTACGGTGAAGTTGTACGCGCCACGCGGCCATGATCCACAGACGCCTCACTCGCGTGACGAAATCTACGTGATCGCCAGCGGCACTGGCCGTTTCCGGCGTGGCACCGAGGAAACATCATTCGGTCCGGGCGACGTAATCTTCGTCGCCGCCGGCGAGGAGCATCGTTTCTTCGAATTCAGCGACGACTTTGCCACCTGGGTTTTCTTCTACGGACCCGAGGGCGGCGAGGCCGAGGTGGCCCGGGAGCTGACCGCCTGAAGCAGTTTCTCTGGCTCATCGACTACAGCATTTTCAAATCGCCATAGGCGGGTCGAGTACGCCTTCAGGCGTACATGAAAAGGGAAGTAGAACAGAGCCGGCTTTAGCCGCTGGCGTAATCCGTTTGCGTTGTTTACCTCAGCAGCTGAAGCCGATTTCTGAGTGGTGCGCTTTTATGCACGTCTGAAAGGCGTGCTCCACCGAACGGCGTCCATAAGCGACTATGAAAATGCTTTAATATCCCGCTCATGGACGATTGCCTGTTCTGCAAAATCATCGCCGGTACGATTCGCTCGAAAAAGGTTTACGAGGACGACAAGGTCTATGCCTTCGAAGATATAAACCCCAAGGCTCCAACGCACGTCCTTATCGTTCCCAAGCGGCACATCCGCGGCTTGAAGGAAGCTCAGCCTGAGGACGCGGAAATCATCGGCTATTGCCAGATCGTTGCCACGAAAATTGCGCGCGAGCGCGGTATCGAAGCTGGCTACCGTACCGTCTACAACGTCGGTCCTGCCGCCGGACAATCGGTTTTCCACCTGCATTTACACCTCTTAGGCGGCCGAAACCTAAGCTGGCCGCCGGGATAGGGAACTACGGCTCATGACTAGCTATCTCCCTTTATGGTCGGAAGAAGCACTGTGAACAATTACCAAACCAGCCGCGCATCGGCGGCATGAAGTTAGCCCGGCGCGCAAGCGCCGGGTGAAGGATGGAAGAGCGCGCGAGCCGCGTAGCGGCGACACCAACTTCCGACAAGTCCCTCAACGCCCGCTCTAAACTTGCCGACGCGGATCCATTTTCCACTCAGTCGCTGCCTTGATCGACAGGCCCCCCGCCCGCTATGGGCGCATCCTCCCCAGCCGCTCCAGGCTGAACTGCGCGTGTTACCATCGAACCAATTGGCCCCAAAAGGACCGCGGCCCCTTGCGAATACTCTTCGTCGGAGACATTTTCGGCCGTCCCGGTCGCACTATCGTGCACGCGCGTCTGCCCGAGTTGCGCAAGGAGCACGCCATTGACCTCACTATTGCCAATGGCGAGAATGCGGCCGGCGGCTTCGGCATCACACCGCAGATAGCCGAGGAACTCTTCGAGCTCGGCATCGACGTCATCACCACCGGTAATCACATCTGGGACAAGCGCGAAATTATCGACTATATGAACTCGGCAAACGGGAATGAAGGCTCGCTGGCGCGCCGGGTGCTGCGGCCGGCCAACTATCCCGCAGGCTCGCCCGGCTTTGGCTGGTACCAGGGACGCACCCGCGGCGGCGTTCCCTATGCGGTGATCAACCTGCAAGGCCGCGTCTTCATGCCCGCTATTGAC
This sequence comes from uncultured Acidobacteriaceae bacterium, assembly GCA_963821995.1. Lineage (GTDB taxonomy): Bacteria > Acidobacteriota > Terriglobia > Terriglobales > Acidobacteriaceae > Bog-257. The sequence continues at coordinate 28,304 of CAWGFZ010000007.1, forward strand.
GATCCCTTTCGCGGTGTCGACACGCTGCTCAAGCAGATTACGGCGAAGGTCATCCTCGTCGATATGCATGCGGAGGCGACGTCGGAGAAGCTGTCGATGGGCTGGTATCTGGAGGGACGCGTGACCGCTGTGCTCGGCACTCATACGCACGTTCCGACCGCGGACGAGCAGGTACTGCGCGGCGGAACGGCCGTGCAAACCGATGTCGGCATGACGGGCCCATATGCCGGCGTGATCGGAGTCCAGAAGGAGTTGATTCTGCAGCGCTTCCTGACGAGTATGCCGTCGCGCTTCGAGCCCGCAAGCGACGACGTGCGTCTCTGTGCCACCGTCATCGATTGCAACCCCGAAACCGGTCGCGCCACCGGCGTGCAGAGGATTATGCTGCGGGAAGGCAGCAATTAGTAATTGGCGATTAGCGATTAGCGATTAGCAATTAGCTCTGATGTTCAGCTCATAACTTTTAAGGGGGCCCTGATTAAGACTCAGTTTTGAAAGGGCACGGCTTCGCCGAGGCCCCCGGTAGACGCCGCGTTTGCGTCTACTGGGGTGGTCAGCCGTGCCGGAAGTGAAACAAAATGAGCACGGCTTTAGCCCCCTGAGGGATCACCAGCAAATTATTCAGAGTTTCCTTAAGAGCTGCGCTGTGATGAGGCTTATCAGGGAAAGTACTTGGCGAGCTATGCCGAACAGCCAATGAACAAATTTGCGCAATTAGAGCGGTTCCAGATTTGGTGTATCCAGGTAGAGCGGACCTTCAGGTCCGCGTCCAAGCCGCACCCCGAAGTCTGGGCTTTCCGCCCACTGCGCTGCAGTGGGCGGAAAGCCTGACGAAGAGAGTCCCCCTCGACGCGGCGCTGAAGCGCCGCTCTACCCGACCTCGGGGTACAGCAATTCGGGAAACGCTCTAGAGCATTCCTGCGAAACGGGCCTGATGCGTGATTGCCAAAAACTCGCAGCTGACGACTAAGAGCTAATCGCTAGCTGCTAATTGCTTCTTTTTATGCCCGACGAATTCTGGATGGAGGAAGCTCTGCGCGAGGCGCAGCGCGCGCTCGCAATGGGCGAAGTTCCCGTCGGTGCCGTCGTCGTTTACGATGGGCGCATCGCTGGCCGCGGCTGTAATCGTCCTCTCAGCAGTAATGACCCCACCGCGCACGCCGAGATCCTCGCCCTGCGGGAAGCCGGACAAGCAATCGGCAACTATCGCCTGCTCGAGTCTGAGTTGTACGTGACGATCGAACCTTGCGCGATGTGCGCCGGCGCGATAACTCACGCGCGCATTCGCCGTCTGATCTATGGCGCAGAAGATCCCAAGGCAGGCGCCGTCCACTCCGTGCTTCAGGTGCTAAATCATCCCAAGCTGAACCACCATGTGGCAGTCACATCAGGCGTGCTGGCCGCGCGCTGCATGGATCTGCTGCAGACTTTTTTTCGCGATAGGCGCAAGGTGCAAGCGCCCGCGAATCCCTGAGACGGTTTGAATTACCTCGACGGACTCAGCTTGTGACGCAGCGCCTCTACCATCAAGCCCATAAATCCGTACGTAGCAGTATTAGCCAGCACTATCCACCAAACGTGAAGGCCGAAATGCAAATAAGAGCCAACCAGCACGACTGGTTGGGTTAGCTCAGCGAACGTAACTGTAATCGATTGGGCTGACGTGACCGGAGCCGCGAATGCATACACAGCCTAGCAGATCGCTATGATGAAGCCCGCACCCGCCCAGATAGCGATTCTGTGTTTCATGCTGCACCCCTTTGCTCCTGGAACGGATAATTCCACAACCGAAGTCACACTGCAACTCTTGCCATCGCTAGAATTGTATATACAATAAAAACGTGGAGATCGAATTCGATCCCGCCAAGAACGAACGCAATATCCGCGAGCGCGGGCTTTCGTTTGAGCGGGCGGCGGATTTCGATTTCGAGACGGCAGGAATTTACACCGAGCAGCGTCATGGTGAGCTGCGGCGAGTTGCAATCGGATATCTGGACGAGAGGTTGCATATCCTCTGCTATGTTCCAACCGCTCATGGGATACGAGTGATCAGCTTTCGCAAAGCGAATGGCAGGGAGGCGCGTAAATATGGCAAGTCCAAAACCGTTGACCGATGATGAAGGCGAAGTTCGCGAATTGACTGACGAGGACTTCGCGCGGTTAGCTCCATTCTCCTCGTTGCCCACAGATGAGCAGGAGAAGCTGCGGTCGCTCAAGCGACATCGTGGTCCGCAAAAAACGCCAACCAAGGAGCTCATCTCGATTCGCCTTTCACGCGATGTGGTCTCGAAGCTGCGTGCCTCCGGTCGCGGCTGGCAGGCTCGTGTTGATGAGCATCTGCGCCAGTGGCTGAACGAAGCCAAGCGAAGGCGAGCTTGACCTCGTGCTGCTAGGCCACGGTGGTCGCGACTCATTCACTGCTTCAGTCCTTCAGTCTGGCTTTGCAGAAGACCAACTGTTGGCGATGCGGTACCTGCGAAATTGCTTCGGGCCGCTGATGCTTCCTGTTTTCACCCATCGGCAAATCCAGTAGAATCGGAGTGCGAGCACCCGCCCGGCTCGCCTGTGTTCAAGCCTGCCGCTGCGCTCCCAGCGTGCAGATTGCGGCAGCTTATGCATCGACTTAACCGTCTCCTACGCTATTTCCAGCCCTACTGGTTCTACCTGATGGCATCGGTGATTTCGATGGCATTGGTGGGACTGCTGGACGCGTTTCGTCTGCTGCTGCTGGGTCCGGTCTTCGATCGGGTCCTGAATCCTTCCTCGCAATCTCACGGTCTTCCCCTGCTGCCCAACCCTATCCTCGGCCACACCCTCGAACTGCGCTCGTTCGTGCCGGTTTACTTTCACAATGTCTGGACCATCGTCGCTTTCGCGCTGGTCGCCTCGACATTGTTGAAAGGCATACTGGATTATGCCGGCACCTATCTGGCGAACTACGCAGGATTCGGCATGGTCACCGATCTGCGCAACGAACTCCACGCCGCGACCCTGCGCCGCTCCGTCGGTTTCTTCCAGCAGTACTCCACCGGGACATTGCTCTCGGCGATCGTCAACGATGTCGAGCGTGTGCAGTTCGCAATGTCCTCGGTGCTGGCTGAGTTCCTGCAGCAATTCTTCAGCTTCATCTTTGTCGCGCTGGTGGTGGTCGGCGTCGGCCGTCGTCTGACGTTGGTCCTGCTGATCTTCGTGCCATTCGTGATCGCCTCCGCCCGGCGGGTGGGCGATCGGGTGCGCAAAACCACGCGCAAAGGCCAGGACAAGCTCGCGGAGATAAATAACCTTTTGCACGAGACCATCACTGGCATCCGCGTGGTGAAGGCCTTCTGTATGGAGGCGTGGGAGACCAGCCGTTTTCGCGAAGCGGCGCGACGGCTCTTCCGCGCCAATTTGCGCTCCACCAGCGCCTTCGCCCTGAACTCGCCCATGATGGATATCTTTGGCGCGATTGCCATCGCGCTGCTGATCCTGCTAGGCCGCGAGTACATCAAGCATGGCTACCTAAGCGAAGGTTTCTTCATTACTTTCATCATCGCCGTGTTCAAGTTGTACGAACCCGTCCGCAAGTTCGGCCAGTTTCACAACAACTTCCAGCAGGCGCTGGGCGCGTCGGAGCAGATCTTCAACTTCCTCGACGCGCAGGACGAGGTACTCGAAAAACCGGGTGCAATCGCGCTAGCGCCTTTCCACAACGCCATTAGGTTTGGCAACGTCAGCTTCAGCTATTCCGATGCCGACGACAGTCGCGAGGTGCTCCACGATATTAACCTGGAGGTCATCCCCGGTGAGGTGGTTGCGATTGTCGGCTCCAGCGGCTCCGGCAAAACCACCCTGGTGCAACTGCTCCCTCGGTTCTTCGACGTTAGCCGAGGCCGCCTGCTGATCGACGGTCAGGATGTGCGCGATGTCACGATCTCATCACTGCGTTCGCAGATTGCCATCGTGACCCAGGACACGATTCTGTTCAACGACACCGTGCGTAACAACATTGCCTACGGACAGCCGCACATTCCTGTCGCTGCTGTCGAAGGCGCCGCCCGCGCCGCGCTGGCCCACGACTTCATCATGGCAATGCCCTATGGATACGAGTCCGTCATCGGCGAGCGTGGCTTGCGACTGAGCGGCGGTGAGCGCCAGCGGCTGTCCATCGCGCGCGCCATCTTGAAGAACGCGCCGATCCTGATTCTCGACGAGGCAACTTCCGCTCTGGATACCGAAAGCGAAGCGCTGGTACAATCCGCGCTACAAAATTTGATGGCAGGACGCACGGTCTTCGTCATTGCGCACCGGCTGTCGACGGTACGCCGTGCCGATCGCATCCTGGTGTTGGAAAACGGAAGCGTGGTTGACGAGGGCTCGCACGATGCTCTAATGCGTCGTACCGGCATTTATCGCCGGTTGTATGATTTGCAGTTCGAGGATGTTGAGACAGCTTCCGGGACGGGGTAATCACGCGCCATGAAAATCCGTTCCATGACCGGCTACGCTCAGGTGAAGGAGCAGGTAAGCGACGAGCTTACGTTGACCTTGAGCCTGAAATCCGTAAACCATCGCTTTCTCGATCTTCATCTCCGCATGTCGGCTGAGCTCGATCCGGTGGAGATGAAGGTCCGCCGGGTTCTTAAAGAGCGCCTGCATCGTGGGCACATTGAGGTGACGGTGGGGGTGGAACGCACCGGCGGCGCAGGATTTGCGGTGAATCGCGACCTGGTCGGCGGCTATCTTCGCACCTTTCGCGAAGTCGCCGAGGAATTCGGCGTCAGTGCCGAGCCGGATCTCAATGCCGTACTCAAGCTTCCCGGCGCGCTCAACGCCGCCGAGGACGGTGACGCATTGGCCGCTTTGGAGCAGCAGGTCACGGCCGCATTGGAGCAATGCATCGAGCGGCTGAATAGCATGCGCGAAGAGGAAGGCCAGGGAGCCGCCGCCGAACTGCGTACCCGTATGACTCACCTGTCCTCCGCCACCCATGAGGTGGATCAGCTTCGCGGACGAGTGCTTCGGGCTTACCAGGAAAGGCTCCACGGCCGCATGCTGGAGTTGCTGGGGTCGCATATTGACCACGACCGTATCCTGCAGGAGGCGGCCATGCTGGCCGAGCGCAGCGACGTACAGGAAGAGCTGGTACGCATGAAAAACCACATCCAGCACTTTCTTTCGCTGCTCGAAGCCGGAGGCGAAGTCGGCAAGAAACTCGATTTTCTGCTGCAGGAGATGAACCGTGAAACCAATACGCTAATGTCGAAGACCACGGGCGTTACCGGGGAAGCCCTGCGCATCACCGAATTAGGGCTGGCCATGAAGTCGGAAATCGAGAAGGCGCGCGAGCAGATACAGAACCTGGAATGAGCGGAATCATCTTCATCATCTCGGCGCCCTCGGGCTCAGGCAAATCGACGCTCACCAACGAGCTGCGCCGCACCGTACCCGGCTTGGAATTCTCCATCAGCTACACTACGCGTCCACCGCGCGGCAGCGAGCAGTCAGGGCGGGAATATTTCTTCATCACCCGCCCGGAATTCGAGCGCATGATCCACGAAGACGAGTTCCTCGAATGGGCCGAAGTCTTCGGCAACTATTACGGCACTGCTAAGCGCTTTCTGCGTGAAGCTGCCGCGCGAGGTCACGATCTGCTGCTCGACATCGATGTACAGGGTGCGGCGCAGGTGAAAGCGAAAAGTCCCGACGCGGTTAGCATCTTCGTACTGCCACCGTCGCGGCAGGAACTGGAACGCCGCTTGCGTCGGCGCGCCGAAGCCGACGACGATCTGCAACGCAAGCTTATGGGTGACGGTGCACGGCTGTTCAATACGGAAGCGATCATCCAGCGCCGTCTGCAGACCGCGTCGCGCGAGATTGAGAATTTCGCGCAGTACGACTATATTTTGGTCAACGATCGACTGGAGCAATCGATTGACACCCTCAAGTCGATCGTCGAAGCTGAGCGGCTGAAGCGTTGTGGCTCGCCCCTCACTTCCAAGGACCAGCAGGTGCTGGCCGTGGCAGATCGCGCGCTGCGACAGCCCATGATGAAGCAGGTCGAAACCATCCTGGCAACGTTTGACGTTTCCCATCCCGCCGTTACGGAGTGAGCTATGAAACTGATTGAGGGCTTCGATAGCAATTATCGCTATGTGCTGGTCGCCGCGCGCCGGGCTCGTCAAATCCAGAGCGGTGCCCGTCCGGTGGTGGCGCCGCACTCTCGTAAGCCATGCCGCATTGCGGAAGAAGAAATTCAGGCCGGCAAAGTGAAGTGGGAGATCCCCGCCCCTGCCGCAGCCACTTCGATGGAAGCATCAGCCGGTGCCCAGCCAAGCCCCGTCGGCGGTGAGGCTGACGACTAGCCCACAGCTGGGCCCCTTCAGCCCGGCATATTTGCACCGCTGGATTGCTGCGCCGCATCGGCTCATAATAGGCTCACATGAAAGTTGCCCTTGCAGTGAGTGGCGGCATTGCTGCGTATAAGGCCGCGGAAATCGTTCGTGAACTTCAGGAACGCGGCGTACGCGTACAGGTCATTATGACTGCTGCGGCGCAGGAGTTTGTGCGGCCGCTCACCTTCGCAGCGCTCTCGGGCGAGAAGGTCATCACCAGTCTGTTCAACTCCTCCGGCGAACAGTCGAATCTCGATTCAGCGATTGAGCACATCGCGGTTGCACAATCCATCGATTGTCTGCTGGTCGCGCCGGCGACCGCCGACGTAATCGCCAAGTTCGCCCAAGGTGTCGCCAACGATTTTCTCAGCACGCTTTATCTGGCGACCACGGCGCCAGTCATCGTCGCCCCGGCCATGAACGTCAACATGTGGAACCACGTTGCCACGCAGGCAAATCTGGAGATCCTGCACGGCCGCGGCGTGCGGATTGTCGAGCCGGGTAGTGGCTATCTTGCATGTGGCATGGTGGGCGAGGGGCGTCTCGCCGACCCGGAGCAGATCGTCGCCGTAGTTATGGAACAGCTCGGCATCGCACAGGATCTGGCTGGCGAGACGGTGCTTATCACCGCTGGGCCTACCCATGAGCCCATCGACCCAGTTCGCTATCTCGGAAATCGCTCCAGCGGCAAGATGGGGTATGCCCTCGCCGAAGCGTCACTGCGCCGCGGCGCAAACGTCACCCTGATCAGCGGCCCGACCGCGCTGCAGCCGCCCAGTGCCGCTGAGACGATCTTCGTCGAAACCGCCCAGCAGATGCGGACTGCTGTACTCGATCGTTGGGAGCAGTCCAGCATCATCATCATGGCGGCGGCCGTCGCCGACTTCCACGTCAAGGACGCCGCGCCCGAGAAGATCAAGCGCAAAGGTCCCATGGAGCTGCAACTGGAACCGAACCCGGACATTCTCGCCGACCTTGGCAGTCTGCGCCATGCCGCCGGCAAAACTACTCCGATGCTAATCGGCTTCGCTGCGGAGACGGAAAACTTCCTCGAGAACGCCCGGACGAAGTTATTGCAGAAACGCGTGGATGCTATCGTGCTGAACGATGTCTCGCGTCCGGAGATTGGCTTCAATTCTGATCGCAATGAAGTCACGATTGTCACCTCGACTGATGTGATATCTGTACCCATAGCCACTAAGACCGAAGTCGCGCAAGAAATCCTGCAAGCCGCAGTGCGCCTGCGCAAACAACCGGTGACGACCGCTTAGGACTGACCCGTCCGTGCCCATTCAGTGCTTCGGCTTCGGCGCCCGGCGCGTTGTAAACTAAGTCCTCATCTATGACCCTCGATTCTGACCTCAAGTCCGCGCTTCGCGAGCGCGTGCAGTTCTATCGTGAGCTCGGCATTGGGCCGCTCTATCGACGTGCGATTCGCGAGAACGCCGCGCATGACAGCGAGATCGAGGTCCAGGCTGCTGAGAATCCGCCGGCCGCGACCGACGCTGCGTCCGTCGATCGCGACTTGCTTCTGCGTGAGATTCTCGACGATATCGGGCCCAACTGTCAGCGCTGTAAGCTGGCAAAACTTGGACGTAGACAAATCGTATTTGGCACCGGAAACCCGCATGCAGAGCTGATGTTTATCGGCGAAGGTCCGGGCGCGGATGAAGATGCGCAGGGGTTGCCCTTCGTGGGACGGGCCGGACAACTGTTGAACAATATGATTGCCGCCATGGGGCTCACGCGCGAGCAGGTCTATATCGCAAATATTGTGAAGTGCCGGCCGCCGGGTAACCGGACTCCCGAACGCGATGAATGCGACACCTGCTCGCCCTTCCTGATGCGGCAGATTCAAGTCATTCGGCCGAAGGTCATTGTGGCGCTGGGTGCAACCGCCGCCAAGAACCTGCTTGGCGTAAACGATTCGATGGCTTCACTGCGCGGGCGCTTCTACGACTTCTCCCCGCCACGCAGCATGACCGATACCGGCGAGCCGTTCGAATGCAAGCTCGCAGTTACTTACCATCCTGCGTTTCTGCTGCGCGATCCGCGGCAAAAGAAAGAAGCCTGGAAAGATTTGCAGATGGTGATGCGCTATCTCGGCCTTCCACAGCCATCGCGCACACCCGAAGGCAGCTAACTCGCCATGCCGCAATTTTGCGATGTGGCTGTTCCCGTTCCGCTGGACGTCACCTTCACCTATCGAATCCCCGAGAATTCGCCTCCGCCGATCGTTGGCGGCCGGGTGATTGTTCCGTTCCGCGCGAGCCGTCTGTGCGGAGTGGTCACCGAACTACACGATCGCGAACCCAAGTTCACCACTCGCCGGTTAAGCCAGGTTCTCGATTCGACCCCCGCACTCACGCCGGAATTGATGCAATTAGGCCGCTGGATCGCGCAGTACTACATTGCTCCCATCGGCGAAGTGCTTCGCAGCATGCTGCCGTTATCCGCGGAGTTCCGGCGCGTGGTCGGCTATCGCATCACCGACAAGGGCATCGACGCATTGCACGCCGCCTCTACCGTCGGTTCGTCGCTGCGCTCGCGCAAGCCGGAGGAACATCAGGACGCGGAGTATGCCGTGCTCAACCGGCTGGCCGACGGCGAGATCGTTCGCGAAGCCAGCCTCCGCTCCCGCTCAGGGACAAACCGGGCGGTGCTGCAGACGATGCTGCGCAAAAAGTGGATCGCACGCGAGGACCTTAGCGATGTGCGCGACGCCAGCCGCACGGTTCAGTTCGTCACGTTGAAGCAGGTCGAAGGCAGGCTCAACGCCAACCAGCGGCTCATTGTGGAATACCTGCGCAAGCGGGAAGGCGGTCGCGCTTCAGTAGCTGAAATCCGTGAGTTGTCAGTCCCCCGCACCACTTTGCAGACGCTGGAGCGCCGCGGCATTGTCGGGCTGAGCGAAGAAGCCGCCAGCTTCCACATCTCCGGATTGAAGCCGCGCAAATTGGAATTCCTGTTCACGCCCGCACAGAAAGCCGCGCTGGACACAATCAACGCGGCCGTGGACGAGCGCAACTTCCAGCCGGTGCTGCTGCATGGCGTCACCGGCTCGGGCAAGACTGCGGTTTACTTGTCGGCTATGCAGGCGGTGTTGGCAAAAGGCCGCTCGGCGATACTTCTCGTTCCCGAAATCGGCCTGACGCCCGCCGTCGCTGCCGACCTGCACCAGATTTTTGGCGGCGAGGTCGCCATTCTCCACTCCGGGCTGACAGATGACGAGCGCGCCGAGCAGTGGAGGCGAATCCGCGAGGGCATATCCCACATTGTGGTAGGCACCCGCTCAGCAGTATTCGCGCCGGTGGCTGATCTCGCGTTGATAGTTGTTGATGAAGAACACGATCATTCCTATAAGCAGGAGGAGATGCCGCGCTATCATGCCCGCGATGTTGCGGTAATGCGCGCCAAGATGTCCCACGCTGTAGCAGTTGTGGGATCCGCTACACCTTCGCTGGAGACCTACCACAATGCGGTACAAGGCAGGTACAGGCTGCTGGAACTGCCCGACCGCATTGAACGGCGGCCGCTGCCTGAGGTCGAGGTCCTTGATATGCGGGAGGAGTTCCATCGCACGCGCAAGGACGAAGTGTTGTCGCGCAAACTGGTGGAAGAGATTGGAGAGCGGTTGTCACGCAGCGAGCAGGTGATGATGCTGCTCAACCGGCGTGGTTATTCGGCTTTTGTGCTCTGCCGGGAGTGCGGCGAGTCAGTGCAGTGCAAGAACTGCGCCATCGCAATGACCTATCACAAGCGTGAGCAGCGTCTTGCCTGCCACTACTGCGGTTACATGCGACCGGCGCCCAAAACCTGCCCCAAGTGCGGCAGCGAGTACGTGCAGTACCTCGGCGCCGGTTCGGAAAAGCTGGAGCACATTCTGCATGGGCTGTTTCCGCAGGCGCGCATTGCGAGACTCGACCGCGATACGGTTCGCGACCGCGGAGATTTCGAGCGCGTACTGTCAGCGCTGCACGCGGGCGAAATCGATCTGCTGGTGGGTACCCAGATGATTGCCAAAGGCCACGACATCGCTAACGTGACTCTCGTCGGCGTGGTGGGGTCCGATGCGGCCCTCAGTTTTCCCGATTTTCGCGCTGCCGAGCGCACGTTCCAGTTGCTGACGCAGGTAGCCGGGCGCGCCGGACGAGGAGATGCGCCGGGAAAAGTCGTATTGCAGACATTCTTCCCCGACCATTATGCGATCCAGTTCGCCGCCGCTCACGACTATCGCGGCTTTTATGACAAAGAGATTCGTTTCCGGAGTTGGATGCGTTATCCCCCGTTCAGCGCCCTTAGTAATGTACTGGTGCGCAGTCACAAACTGGAGGACGCGCTCGCGTGGTCAGGCGTTCTGGGCAAGTGGTTCCAGAGCACGCGCCTTGAACGTGTGCGCGTAATGGGCCCGGCGGCAGCCGCCATTGTGCGGCTCAAGACCGAGTATCGTTACCATTTTCTGTTGAAGTCGGAGAGCCGCGAGCGCATGAACACCGTTCTCCGAGCCATGCTGGAGCACGCCGACGCGCAGAAGATCCCACGAACTCATATCGTCGTGGACGTGGACGCGTTGTCGTTGGTTTAGGAAGAAGCAATTAGCAATTAGCAATTAGTAACTGCGCTCCACGGCGTGACGCACGTGCGACCTCAGTCGTGCCGACGAGTGCACTTAAGCTCAGCCTTTAGGCGCTGCAAAAACCTGGCGCAGGGGCTAAAAGCCCAGCTCATGGTGGCTTCGTTGGGCATGACTAAGGTCGTGCCCTGACACAGAGCGCCCCACGCGCCGTTTCCAGCCGCCCGAAAGACGATTTGCCCCGATCCAAATCGATCTCTCCATGGTGTGGTTCGTTGGCTAATTGCTAGTTGCTCTCTATCTTCTCCACGCCCCCAGCACCTTCCGCACCAGCACGAGTTGGCCAATATGGTACGCGTTGTGATCGGCAACCAGCAGTGCTTCCCGCAGAAGAGTCTGCCCGGAGCCGTGTGGAATCGGTACGAACAGGTCCCGCTCGGGGTCACTTAGCAGATCGCGCATGGCCTGCAGATTTTCGCGGATAGCCTTTATGCTTTCATCCCACGCTGTGGGACTTGGCGGAGCCGCGGTTTTCGGCCAGTATCCGTCCGGCCATTTTGGCGACTTGTGCCGGGCACCACGGCTAAACTCAACGATGTCCCACAATGCGATACGTATGTGTTCCAGGAGCTGCCAGGCCGAGTATGGCAGTCCCTGCGGAACCTGCCCGCGCAGTTCGGCAGGGAAATCGGAAACAGCAGCCGAAAAATCGGCGTGTGCCTCATTCCAGTCCAGGTATTTGGAGAGCTGTTGGCGAAGGCGTTGTTCGTTGCTCATGCGACCTCACCTCAGGTAACAGGTATAGGATGTCGCACTGGCAGCCGTGGATGTGAGATCTGTTGGAAGTGATTCAAGCCGGGGACATCAACCTTGCTGCCCGCCGCCATTGCGGCGACGGCGATGACGCTGCAAGACTTTCGCGGCATCGGGATTCACCAGCACCGTAAAACCGTTACGGAACCCCTTGTCGTCCGACTCCAACAGCACGGCGCGGTCGCCAACAATACATCCGCCCAGAACTCGGCTGATGCTCATCAGCGATCGGCTGCCGCAAATTTCGCACTGTTCCCCGCCACTATTGCTGATGATTTCACACTGGGCGCACAGAACAGCTTCCGCCAAAGCCACGGAATCGAGTGTCGGCTCCGGTTTCTCACCTTCGTCCATACAAACTTCAAAATAGCGTCATCAGCAGGAAGGAGGAAAGTGCTTAGTTGTGTACGCAGCAGAAGAGTAACAGGCGCTCTATTGACAAAAGTAACGGAAACGAGCAGGAAAACCAGCGATTCAGGAAACGTCTGTGCTGGCAGCCGGCGGCAGCAGATGGTGATTCAAGGCAAACAGGGCCAGTTCCAGACGATTGCCGACACCGATTTTATTGAAGATATTGGTCAGATGTCGCTTCACGGTTTCTTCGCTGATGCCGAACGTCTCTGCGATGTGCTTGTTCGTAGAGCCTTCGGTGATCAGCGTGACCACCTCCAACTCGCGGGTGGTCAGGCCAAAGGTCTTGCGCGGCGGTGGCGCGGTTTGTGCGGCGAGATCGCGCAGCACCTGGACGAGATTCTGCACCGGCCGTCCTTCCAGCCAGTATTGCCCCTGCATGACCGCACGTATACACGCAGCCAGGTGGGCCACGGCCGCGTCTTTCAGGACCACGCCGCGCGCACCAAGCTGCAGCGCCTCCAGGATCTGGCGCTTTTCAACCTGGCCGGTAAGTACGATTACGCGAGTGCCGGTGCTGTCGCCCGTCAATTCGCGCAGCGCATCCATCCCCGGCATCTTGGGCATAGCAAGGTCGAGCAAAAGGATGTCAGGCCGCAACGTGCGGACCATGTGCAAGGCCTCAACCCCGTCCTTTGCTTCGGCCACCACTTTCATCTGTGGGTCGGCCAGTAACATGTTGCGCAATCCTATGCGAACGACGGGATGATCGTCAGCAATCAGGATTCGAATAGCAGTCGCCGCCATCTTGTTTCCTCACCTCGAGGGATGGTCTTCTCTGCGCCTCTATGCCGCCGAGCCTTCGGCAGGCAAAGCGACAGAACCAAGCTCTTTTGCCAACTCTTCTTCCACCGCTCGAAGCGCTACGAGTACCTGCTCCAGGGCAGGCCCGGCTTCGCTCAAATCAATGTCCTTTCCCATCCGCTCCATTGTGGAGCAGCATTGCGCTAGGTTGCTTGCGCCGATCATCATACTGGCACCTTTGAGATAGTGTGCGCGCGCGCGCACCTCCGCCGCGTCTTCTTGCGCCAGTGCTTCCCGCAACCCCGTGACCGTGGAGCGTGCTTCCGTAACATACTCCCGGCATAGTTCGGCCAATACGCCGGGATCTCCCGCAGTTGCCTGTCGCAGACGGTCGAAGACCTCGCGAGCTATCACCACATTAGTCACAAAGGTTTTGCTTGCTACCCCATTTTGCTACTGGTATCTCAATAGGTAATACTTCCTAGCGCTGGCGTCAAGACGCGATTGCGTCTGCTCACGCCTGACGCAGGGTTGCGGGAACTCGTGTTCTGCTGACCCACCACCACGCTTTGCCACCGCGGTTTTCGCGAGTCTGATAGCTTACTATTTCGAAGCGGCTTCGCTGAAGGGCGAAATGCGCGAAAAATCGGGTTTGCGTTTTTCCAAAAACGCGCTCAACGCTTCCGTGGTTTCAGGCGAGTCGAGCCTCTCCGCGATCACTGCCACCTCTTCGCTTAACGCGCGCTCCACCTCTGCCTGAAACGCTCGCCTCATCAGCCGCTTGCAAGCCAGCACCGCCCCAGCGGGTTTGTGCGCCAACTCTTGTGCTATGGCGGAGGCTGTCGGAAATAAAGCGTCTGAAGCGAGCACGGCGTTCACCAGCCCCATCTCGTACGCGCGTTGTGCCGTCAATGGGCTTCCCAACATGAACAACTCCGCAGCGCGCTGGCGGCCAATGAGCAGGGGCAACAGCACCGTCGCAGCTGCCTCCGGCACAATCCCGAGATTGATGAAGGGCATCATGAATCTTGCGTCTTCGGCTGCATAGACCAGGTCGCAATGCAGCAGAATTGTGGTCCCGACGCCCACTGCCAATCCCTGAACGGCGGCAACGATTGGCTTCCTGGCGGTGGCAACCGCACGAATGAAGCGCACTGCCGGTGGCACCGCCTGTCCCTTCCACGGTCGCTTCATGAAATCTTCCAGATCGTTGCCCGCAGTGAAGGCATCGCCACGCGCCGATAACAGGATCACGCGAATCGCGGAATCCACCTCACCCCGCTCGAGCGCGTCCGACAGCGCGTCATACATCTCCGCCGTCAAGGCATTTTTCCTCTCCGGACGGTTGATGACAATGTGCAGCACCGCACCGTTGCGTTCCACCTCAACCTGGCTCATCAATTGATCCTTTGACCCGAACGGGGGACGTTCGACGGGGCGCAGCGTTTAATCGGCAGCATGGTATTGTGCCGCGCCGCAAAAACCCCATCTACTTTTTGCGTTTGAAATCGAATTGGGAGGTGGTGACTTTCCCTTGTCCGTCGATGTAGCTCCATTCTTCGATGTGATGGTCGGGGCCATCGAAGATGAAAGCTACCCCCTGCATGTGACCGTCGTGCGCGCCAATGTTGGTACCGTCCTTGAACTTGAATACGACGCGATTGGGATCACCGCGTTCATCGGCCACGAACCGCGGCTGATTGTGCGCTGCACAGTAATGCGTGCCCATCAGTACCTTGCCGTCCATGTGGAAGATGGTGATCATCTCGTACGGCGTGCCTTCGCCCAACCAGGCCATGAGCGCCGAACCGTCAGACACCAGCATGAATCGCGTGTTCGCGGGATACGGCTTGCCGCCCTCCATCATCGTTCCCACCCAGGCGCCGTCAAGCGTCTTCAACTTGTCGAACGAGGCGTTGGGTGCAATCGCCGATTGGTGCTCGTCGGCAAACCCAGCCATCGTAATCAGCAGTAGAACTGTAGCCGAAGCAAGTTTGATCTTCATCGCAGGACCTCCTTGCGAAATTATGTGGATTGTAGCTGAATCTCGCAAGGCCGACGAGTGCAGCAATCGAAGGTGGTCCCGCCGGGTGCGATGAATGCCTGCGCGGCCGACGACGATTTGGCGTCGCCGCTCGAACCTCCTACAATGGAGCGCGCATCGAACGTTTGTTTGTTCCCACTTCGCTTCCAGTTCAGCAAGGAGATCGTCATGCCCGCCAGTATCCCGGAAAATTATCTTGATCTCTTCAACAAGAAAGCCTTCGGCAGCTTGAGCACGCTCATGCCTGACGGCAGCCCACAGACGAACCCCGTCTGGGTCGATTATCAGAACGGCGAAGTCTGGGTAAACTCCGCTGTCGGCCGCCTGAAGGACCGCAACATCAAACGCGACCCGCGCGTCTCAGTCGCGGTGATTGATCCGGATAATCCGTATCGTTACGTCGAGGTGCGCGGCAAGGTTCGTGAGGTAACACAGGAGGGTGCGCCGCAGCACATCGACAAGATGGCCAAGAAGTATCTCGGGAAGGACAAGTATCCCTTTGCCCAAGCGGGCGAGCAGCGCGTGCTCTACAAGATCACGCCCGAGCACGTACACACTATGGGCTAGCAAGGGTTCAATCTGGGCTAACCCAGATTTCTCAACAGTGCAAGGTAGAGCGCGCCCTCAGCGGTTTTGCCGCGGCCGAAGGAGAGGTAGAGCGAGCCTTTAGGCTCGCGTCAGGGCGACGAAAAATGTGCGGGGCTTTTAGCCCCGAAATGTGTGCCGCCGGCTAAAGCCGGCTCATGTAGAAATGAACAGCTTGAACGCTGGCCTAAAGGCCAGCTCTACCTATCCTTCGGGAACGCTAGTCTAGCCGAAACAGCGCAGCCTTCAGATGTTCGGTGCGAGTAGAGGCTGGGGTCTAGGGGACGCTCTCATCGGGCATCTGCGACGCGGGCGTGCCTGCGCGCACGAAGCCGTACGGGCAATGCCGGCAGCCTGATTCGCAACAGTATCCGCGGCTGCGCAGATACAGCGCGGTGAGGACCAGGAATCCGTTTTCGACGTAATAGTCGATTCCTTCCCGCAAATCCTCAGGTTTCACTGGGCGACCGCCTCCCTCAGCAGCAGCGAGCGCTCCTCCGCCTCGACGGCTACGCCATCGCGGAAGGCGACGTACTTTCCGGAGATCGCGGCCACGCGCTCTCCCGGAACGATGAAGCCGATCAGGTTCAGGGGATCGGCAGCGGAAACCGTAATGGTTTCGCCGCTCGCCGGGAAATTGCGCATGGCGCGCAACGACTCAACTGCTTCGGGCAAGGCGAACTGCTCGCCAAGAAATCCGCTGACAAACCGCCCGCCACGAATCTCGCCGCGGTCTTCCAGCCGGCGAAACGCGATGAGCAACTCGCGCCACTTGGGCAGGTTAGACTCGCGCGCCAGGACCTCCCGGAAGACGACGCCGTAGCGGCGCAACAGCATCCAGCAGGTGGCTTCAGCGACCTTGGTGCGATCCGAACCCTCGGCCGGATAGAGCAACGACCACCGCCCGGCCGTATGGCGTGGCCGGGGCGCTTTGGCGGTTCCGGGTCCTAAACGGCGTTTGGGATTGATCAGCGAGCGAAGATTGTCGAAACCATCGGCAGTGACCAGGCCCGCCGCTACGAGTTCCCACAATGCGGTTTCGATCTCCGCCTTCAGCTTGCCTGTGCTGCGTACGATATCAGCGAAAAATGATGCACCGCGGCGTTGCAGGAATTCCAGCACGGCATAAGCTCCCGGGCTGAGCACGCGCTCGTAAGTCTGTTCGTCCTCGCGCAGTCGTGGCTGCATCCAGTCCGATTCTTCGCGAACGAAAAAAGTGATAGGCGCGACGCTGGTAGGAATGACGCGGCGGCGTCCCTCGGTTGAGTCTTCAAGCGTTGCCGGATGCGGCGACAGACGGCCCCATCCAACCGCGCCCGTCAGACAAAGTTGATCGAGCGCTGCCGGATCGTACTCGTTGACCCGCCGCGCAAGAACCTGCTTTTCCCAGGCGTTGGCGGGAATCTCGAAACCCTGCAACTGCCGCAGCACCTGCAACAACCCACGTTCGCCGCTCAATTGCGATTGCAGTGCGAGGTGCTGCCAGCGCAACAGCCAGCGCATGAACTGCGCCGCCGTGACCGGTTCCACCTGCTTACGCAGCGTCGCTACCGTCAGATGATGGATTCGGGCCAGCAACCGCCGATCGCACCACTCAACGTCGTCACCTGCGACTTGTCCGGTAAAGTTCCCGCGTAAGATGGAGCCGGATGACTCCATTCGCAGCAAGGCCCTTTCGACATTGGCCGGCGCGAGTCCCAGCCAGTAGGAGAGTGCAGTTCCGGTGATCGGGCCCGTATGCATCATCCAGCCGGTGACCATAGCGAGAACGGCGTCATCAGCCGATGCAATGTTCGAGGGCAGTTCGGGAGGCGACGTTTCGAACGACGCCTCAGGGAAGATCAGTGCAAAATCCTTCGCGCGCTCAGAAGCGACGAGATAGGTGCGGTGATACCCATTTTGATTGTCATCCTGAGCGGAGCGCTCGCCGCCTTCCTCGCAACCCGCATCATTTGCGGGTTGCGGCGAGCGCGGAGTCGAAGGACCTGCTGTTCCTGCGAGATGGCTTCCTGCTTCGGGCGAACAGCAGGTCCCTCCACTCGTCCCGCCTGTTCTGTCGAACAGGCTGGACTCGGTCGGGATGACAATCGAATTTAATTGCGCACTCGAGGCGGCGCTGAAGCCCCACTCTTCCACCGCGCCGGGTGAAGCCAGCTCGGAATACGTAAGGGCCTGGCCGGACGCGGGCCTGAAGGCCCGCTCTACCACCAGAACACTCGCCGGGTGCCCCGTCCAAGCCTCTTTTGCTTGGGCGGGGATTTTCGCTCGAAGTGCCCGCCAGCTCTCCAGTAGCTGCGGGACAAACTGCTTCCAGTTATCGATCATTTGTTGCCAATCGGGATCGGGTATTTCCTCCGGGAGAGCAACCAGCGTTTGCAGTGTGTCGTGCAGTTCGTCGGCATCGCGGACGTCAGGCCGCGCCTCTTCGCGGACATGCGCAATCGCCTGCTGATCGAGTTTGCCAACCTCCTTCAGTACAGCTTCAGGCAATACACGGCGCATCTGCACCGCGCGCGCGCGACGTTCCTCCAAAGGAGCATCGTCAAGATAGGCGTATGGATTGGCATTCAGAATCTCGTGCGAGAACTGCGAGGGCACAGGCGTATCGACCGCAATACAGCGAATAGTGCCGTCGCGAATTCCGTCCAGCACGCGGCGCAGCCCATCGAGGTCCATTGCCTCGGTGAGCACGTCTTTCATGACCTCGTGCACCAGAGGATGATCGGGAATCTGAATGTCGCCGACGATGTTCTCCTGACAGGCGGCGACATCCGGAAAAACGGAAGCGAGAAGATCGTCGCTGCGAATGCGCTGAATCTGCGGCGGGACTTTCTTTCCGCCCTGAAAGCGCAGAAGCGCCAGTGAGCGGTTCGCGTCCCATCGCCAGCGCGTCGCGAAGATCGGCGATGCCAGAGCTGCCTGCTCGAGAATTTCCTTGACCGTCTCGGTTTGCAGGTAGTGAAAGACATCGCTCAGCGGAAAGCTGTGTTGCTCGGCCAGAGCGATGTTCAGCCCGTTGTCGGTTGCGGCAGCTTGGAGTTCAAAATTGAAGGAGCGGCAGAAGCGCTTGCGCAGCGCCAGTCCCCAGGCTTTATTAATGCGCCCCCCGAAAGGCGCATGGATGACGAGTTGCATGCCGCCGCCTTCATCGAAGAAGCGTTCGGCAATGATTGTGGCTTGCGTGGGAACTTCGCCCAGCACGGCGCGGCCGGTGACGATGTACTCGATCGACCTGCTCCGCTCCCGAGTCGTCAAGGCCGCACTCGTCCTTCAGCCAGGCGACGGCCCGTTGTACCTCAGGGCTGGATTCGAGGCCGCGAAGTCGAAGGCGGGGAGAAGAATCAGGTTGTGACGCAGATCCGTTCGCACCATTTTCATTGTCATCACGAGCGGACTTCAGGCCGCGAGAGATGTGCTGTTCTGAGCGCGCAAACACGCTGCCGCCGGCTGAAGCCGGCTCAGAAATAGAAAAGGGAGCATGCAACGGCGCACCTAAAGGTGCGCCCCTTCCAACCGCCTCCTGCAAACTCCGCTCTGAGGACATTTCGGCAATATCGGGATTCGCCGGCACCGGCCAGGGCGTCGTATTCGGCAGCAGCGCGCTGATGCGCTCCCGTAACTCGGCGACGTGCAGCGACAGCTCGTCGGTACGCGCTGGAGCTTCGCCGCGCCAGAACGGAATTGTCGGCGGTGCGCCGTGCGCATCTTCCACCAACACGCGCCCGGAGTTCGAGGCCACGCGCCGGATACGCCACGAGGTATTGCCGAGCAACATAATGTCGCCCGCATTACTCTCGACGGCGAAGTCTTCGTCGACCGTACCCACGACCACTTCTTCCGGCTGGGCAACAACCGTAAACAGCGCAGTTTCCGGAATCGCTCCGCCGCTGGTGATTGCCGCCAGCCTTGCTCCTCGCCGGGCGCGCAGACGCTGGTTTACCATGTCGCGAAACAGGTAAGCGCCGTAGCGGCCACGCTTGGCTGCAATTCCCTGCGACAACATTTCGACAATCCGGTCGTACTCCTGGCGCGTTAAATCGCGGTACGGATACGCCCGTCGGACACACTCGAAGAGCGCATCTTCGTCCCAGTCCTCGCAACTGCACATGGCGACGATCTGCTGCGCCAATATGTCGAGGGGGCATGGCGGAATCTGCAGGCGATCAAGATCGCCTTGCCGGATCGCCCTCACCGTCGCGGCGCATTCCAGCAAGTCGTCGCGCGTGGTGACGAAGAGCCGGCCCTTGGACACTGCTCCACGCCAGTGTCCTGCGCGCCCCACGCGCTGCAGAGTGACGGCGATGGAGCGCGGCGAATTGATTTGGCAGACGAGATCGACGGTGCCTACATCGATTCCCAGCTCCAGCGATGCGGTTGCCACCAGCACGCGAACCTCGCCGTTCTTGAGTCTGCGCTCCGCGGCCAGTCGCAGCTTCCGCGCCAGACTGCCGTGGTGCGCGGCGACCTGGTCTTCGCCAATGCGCTCGCCCAAATGCATAGCTACCCGTTCGGCCAGCGTCCGCGTATTAACGAAAACCAGGGTGGAACGATGCTGCAGCACCAACTCAGCGATGCGATCGTAAACCTCGCCCCACATCTCGTTCGTGGCGATGGGACCGAGCTCAGAACGTGGAACTTCGACGGCGAGATCCAGCTCGCGCTGATGGCCGATGTTCACAATTGTGGGGTGGTAGAGCGAGCCTTTAGGCTCGCGTCCAGCGTCTGTATTATTTTTTTCCTTTTCTACGTCAGGCTTTAGCCTGTCGTCGGCTGAAGCCGACTCCGAATCCAAACTACTATCGCCTGACGCGGAGCTAAAGCTCCGCTCTACCCGCCCTGCCCCGGTGAGGAAATGCGCGACCTCCTCGATCGGTTTTTGCGTGGCTGAAAGACCTATGCGGACGGGACGGTTCGCAAGCAGATCGAGCCGCTCCAGCGAAAGCGACAGGTGAGCGCCGCGTTTATCGTCGGCCACGGCGTGTATCTCGTCGACGATGACGGTCTTCACATGGCTGAGAATCGTGCGGCTGCTGTTGGCCGTGAGCAGGATGTACAGCGACTCGGGCGTGGTGACCAGGATGTGCGGCGGCCGCTTGATCATGTCGCGCCGCTCTTTCATCAGGGTGTCGCCGCTGCGGACCGCGGTGCGGATTTCGGGCATCAGCAGCCCGCGCTCGCCGGCCAGCGCCAGGATCTCGCCGAGAGGTATCTCCAGGTTTTTCTGAATATCGTTGCCGAGCGCCTTGAGCGGCGAAACGTAAAGGACTTCGGTCGAGTCGCGCAGCTCACCTGCCAGAGCCTTGCGCACCAGCCGGTCGATGCAGATGAGGAAGGCGGCCAGCGTCTTACCTGAGCCGGTCGGAGCGGAGATGAGGGTGGTGCGTCCGGCGAGAATCGCAGGCCAGCCTTGCTCCTGCGGCTCGGTGGGCGTGCCGAAGCGCGCGACGAACCACTCCGCCACAAGCGGATGCGCCCAAGCGAGCGAAGCTGGAATGGCGCGAACAGACATCACACTATTTTATCAGATCTTCGCTATATGTTCGCCAATGGTTGTTGGCCATCGCGGGCTGAAGCCCACTCGGGATAGGAAAAATAAACGGCTTAGGGCAATTTCACGCTTGGTGTATAGCCGAGGGTGGAGCACGCCTTCCAGGCGTGCACTATGAGCCGTTGCCTTTTGACGCGCGCTTTAGAGCGGTTCCCGAATTGCTGTACCCCGAGGTCGGGTAGAGCGGCGCTTCAGCGCCGCGTCGAGGGGGGCTCTCTTCGTCAGGCTTTCCGCCCACTGCAGCGCAGTGGGCGGAAAGCCCAGACTTCGGGGTGCGGCTTGGACGCGGACCTGAAGGTCCGCTCTACCTGGATACACCAAATCTGGAACCGCTCTAGCGCCTGAGGTAATGCCTCACCATTTCAGCGGCTAAAGCCGATTCCTCTCCCAACCTTTGTCGTTGCACCGCTGAAGCGGTGCTCCACCCTATATATCAAGAGTGAAAATGCTCTAGGCGCCGGCCTTTAAGGCCAGCTCTGCCCCAACCCAGCTTTATGGGAATGCAGCTCTGTTCGAAGGGAGCCCCCCGAACAACTTAACGGTGCTTTGCAGTTCGCATCTGCAGCGCTCTTAGAACGAGCGGTGCAACCTGCCATACGCTACCGGCTCCCAGCGTCAATATCAGGTCTCCGGGCATGGCCGCTCGGCTGGCCAGTTCTGCCGCTTCGGCGAACGAGGCTATGTAGAGCGCCTCCTGGCCGCCGGTTTCGGTGATGCGCTCGGCCAGCATCTCTCCCGTGATGCCCGGAATAGCCGGCTCGCTCGCCGCATAGATGTCCAGGACTAAAACAGAATCGGCATCGCGAAATGCCGTGGCGAAATCGTCTAGCAACAACTTCGTCCGTGAATAACGATGCGGCTGAAAGATGACGTGCACCTTGCGAAAGCAGCATTCCCGTGCAGCCGCCAAGGTCGCACGAATCTCGGTGGGATGATGTCCGTAGTCGTCCACAACCGTCACACCATAGGCGACACCGATGGTCTGAAAGCGGCGATCCACTCCATTGAAGTTCGCCAGCGCGCGCCGGATTTCCTCCACCGGAATATCGAGCCCGATACCCACCGCAATCGCCGCAGTGGCGTTGCTGACGTTGTGGGTGCCGGGGACGCGCAATTGGAATTCACCCAGCTCCTCGCCGCGATATTTGATGCTGAACTGGCTCAAGCCCACGCTCGTAGTGCCGTGTCCGCATCGCAAATTTGAAATGCGGAAGTCAGAATGCTCGTGCGTGCCATACGTGAGCGTTCTGCGCTGCACGCCCGGCAGCAGTCGACGTAGGTTCTCGTTGTCACTGCAGGCGACAACCATCCCATAGAACGGAACCGAGTTCATGAAGCGCAGAAAGGTCTCTTCCACATCGTCCATATCGCGATAAGCATCCATGTGCTCGCGATCGATGTTGGTCACCACCGCAAGGATTGGCCACAGCTTCAGGAATGATCGATCACTTTCGTCTGCCTCCGCGACCAGGTATTGCGATTTGCCCAGCCGGGCGTTCGAGCCCATGGCATTCACTCGCCCGCCGACGACCACGGTTGGATCGAGTCCACCCGCTGCCAGAACAGCCGCGATCATCGATGTGGTTGTGGTTTTACCATGCATGCCCGCGACGGCAATGCCGTACTTCAAACGCATCAGTTCCGCGAGCATTTCCGCGCGCTGGATCACCGGGATGTGTTGCTCGCGCGCGGCGGCTATCTCCGGATTCTGCTGCGAAATCGCGGAGCTCACGATCACCACCTCCGCACCAGCGATGTTTTCGGCGCAATGTCCCTCGCAGATGGACGCGCCCAATGCGCGCAAGCGAGCAGTGACCGCAGACTGCACTAGATCAGAGCCGGACACCGTGTAGCCGAGATTGAGCATCACCTCGGCGATGCCGCTCATGCCGATACCGCCAATGCCGACGAAATGGACCCGCTGGATCTTGGCAAACATGGAGAGACTTTATTGATGATAGGGCAGAGCGAGTGTTTCCGCGTTCTACGCCAGCACGCGTCGGCTGCCGACGCCGGCCACGCGCGCGGCGAGAGCTGCAATATTAGCAGCCGCGTTGGGGTGAGCAAAACTCCGGGCAGCCTCGGCCATTCGATTCAGTGCCGCCCGATCGTGCAACAGCGAACTGACCTCATTCACCAGTCGCTCAGTCGAGAGTTCCGCTTGCGGCAGCAGTCGCGCCGCGCCACCTGCGCAGAGAGTCTCAGCGTTGTGCCGCTGATGGTCGTCGGCCGCTGTCGGAAGCGGCACGAAGATCGCCGGATTGCCCGCGGCGGTCACCTCGGCAACTGTGCTCGCCCCGGAGCGGCAGAGCAGCAGGTTGGCGCGCGCGAATGCTCCCGGCATGTCGTCGATGAAGGGCGATACCTCGGCCGAAACCATCGCGCTCAGGTAAGCCTGCTGCGCGTGCAGATAATCGTGCTCGCCAGTCTGATGAATGATATGGATGTCCGGCAGTCTCTCCATCAATGACGGAAGCGCGTTTATCACAGCCAGGTTGATTGCATGCGCGCCCTGGCTCCCGCCAAACACCAGCAAAGTCGGACGCGCAGGCGGAGAAGATACGTTGAAGAACTCGCGTCGAACGGGCACGCCGGTCACCTGGCAATTGCGAAAATAGTGGCAAGTGTCCGCAAAATGCACCGCTGCAGCTCGGATGGTTGGCGCGAGCAGGCGATTGGCCAGGCCGGGAACCACGTTCGGTTCGAAGGCAACGGTCGGGACGTTCATCACGGCTGCGACCAGCATTGCCGGCCCGGAAGCGTAGCCGCCGACCCCAATCATCACATCGGGACGAAGCTCGCGGATGACGTCAGCGGAGACCTTGAATGCTCGCGGCAGAGCGAGGATTGTCTTCAGCCGCGTTGCCAGATCGACTCGCTTCAGGGCGCCGACATCGATGAGGCGCAACTCGAATCCTGCGGCCGGAACGAGGCGCGTCTCGATACCGCGTCGCGTGCCGATGAACGTAATCTGCGCTCCGTAATTGGCACGCAACTCCTGCGCTATGGCGAGAGCGGGAATCACATGCCCGCCGGTACCGCCTCCTGCGACGATCACGCGCATGGCTATTCCGCTTGCTGCGAGATGTTGAGCAGAAGTCCGACGCTGGCCAGAGTAATGAACAGCGACGAGCCGCCATAGGAGATGAACGGCAGCGGAATGCCTTTGGCCGGCATCATCGCCAGGACAACGCTGATATTGAACAGTGCCTGCACCACCACCATGGCCGTGATCCCTGTAGCCAGGAACCTGCCGAACATATCTTCCGTCCGCAAGGCGGTGCGGATACCGCGATAGAGAAAAATCCCAAACAGTCCGACGACGAGCAGCGATCCCCACAATCCCAGCTCTTCCGCAGTAACGGCAAAAATGAAATCGGTATGGGGCTCGGGTAAATAGAAGAGCTTTTGTTTGCCTTCCATCAGCCCCAGGCCGGTGATGCCGCCGGTGCTGACCGCAATCATCGACTGAATTATGTGAAAGCCCTTGCCCTGCGGGTCCTTGAAGGGATCGATGAAGGCCTGCACGCGTGCCCATCGCCATGGAACGCGCACGATCAGGAAATACAGCGGGAGCAGCGAAGCGGCAAAGCCGTATCCCAGGTACTTCATGTTCATTCCGGCAACGAACAACACTGCGGTCGAGATCGCGACACAGGCAATCGCTGTCCCCAGATCGGGTTCCTTAACGATGAGCAGCGCGAACAGCAACGTCGGCGCCGCGGCCGGTATGAGCACATTCTTGACGTCAGTGATCTGCTGCCAGCGCGACTGCAAAAAATACGCGAGATACAGAATCAGCGCCGGTTTCGCCACTTCAGACGGCTGAAACGAGAGACCGCTAAACTTGATCCAGCGATGCGTGTTGTGCGAATCGCGAAACAGAAATACCGCAATCAGCAGCAGTGACGTAATCCCCAGGAACGTGAACACTACCGGCGGCCGGCGAAAGTGTCTGTAATCGATGTTCATGATCACAAGCATGGCCACGATGCCTGCAGCCGCCCATGCCATTTGCCGCACCAGAAACCCGTAGGGCGACCCGAAGCGCTCCTTCGCCATAACTGCCGATGCACTGAAAACCATCACCAAGCCGATGAAGACGAGCAACAAAGTAACCGTAAACAGCCACTTGTCGACGCTGACGCGCTTGGCCATTTATTCGCGCCCTCCCTCTATGCCGCTTCCCACTCGCTCCTGCTTTCTCGCCGACAACTGCCGCACCAGTTCCTTGAAGACCTGGCCGCGGTGTTCGTAGCTGTCGAACTGATCGAAGCTGGCGCAGGCCGGAGCCAGGAGCACGATGTCACCCGCTGTAGCAGCTTCGCTGGCGCGGCGCACCGCGGCCTCCAGCGTACCGGCACTGACGATCTCCGGCCCCTGAACCTGCGCCTCAATTTTCGCCGCAGCTGCCCCGATCGTGTAAAGCCGTTTAACTCTTTCCCGCAGCAGCGGGTTGAGAACGCTGTAATCACTGCCTTTGTCTTTGCCGCCCAGGATCAGGTGAATCCCTCCGGGGAACGATTCAACCGCCTTCATCGTGGCATCGACGTTGGTGGCCTTGGAATCGTTGTAGTAATCGACTCCGCGAACCGTCGCGACATATTCGAGGCGATGCTCCACGGCCTTGAATTCAGCTACCGCCCGGCGAATCAGCGCAGGCTCGACCCCAGCGAGCATTCCCACGCATACCCCCGCCAAAACATTCTCGACGTTGTGGGCGCCCTTCAGATTGATCTCGCTGAGGGGCATGATTTCGCGATCACCGTGATTGTCGCGCCACATAATCCGCCCGTCCTGCACGAAGGCTCCGCTCTTTATTTCACCCAGCCGACTGAACCATCGCACCTCTGCTTTGGTCTGCGAAACCATTGCGACACACGGCGCGTTATCCGCGTTGAGCACCGCAAAATCACTTGGCGTCTGGTTCTCGAAGATTCGCGCCTTGGCCGCAGCGTAATTCTCGAAGGTCCGGTGGCGATCAAGGTGATCGGGCGTGACGTTGAGCACCACCGCAATGTGCGGATGAAAGGTCTCGACTGTCTCCAATTGAAAGCTGCTGATCTCCAGCACCACCCAACTATTGTCGGTTGAGCGATCGACAAGCGTGATCGCCGGCTTGCCGATGTTGCCCCCGACGAGCGTTGCACGGCCGTCCGCCGAGATGATCTCACCTGCCAGAGCAGTCGTCGTAGTCTTGCCGTTGGAGCCGGTGATTGCAAGGATGCGCCCTTTCATGAAGCGTGCGGCCAGCTCCACTTCGCCGATGACGTGAATGCCGCGCTCGCGCGCGTGTACCAGTTGGGGAACGTCAAACGGCACGCCGGGGCTGACGACAATGAGGTCCTGATCGCGAAATGTTCGCTCGCCGTGCTGGCCCGTCTCCACGCTGATGCCGTGGTCAAGCAGCAATGGGATCTCGTTCGGCAACTGTTCCTCGGTTTTGGCATCCGAGACGGCAACCCTGGCTCCGCGCTCAGCCAAGAAGAGAGCGCTGGCTACGCCCGATTTGCCCAGGCCGACCACCAGAACGCGTTGGTTGCGCACATCCATTGTTGCTTCTCTGAACCAAGACTCGACGTCGTGCGGGCCTTGTGTTCACCACGGAGGCACGGAGAACACTGAAAAATCTTAAACAAAAAGAACCCCGTGAGCTCCGTGCCTCCGTGGTGAATGCTCCAGCCGCGTTAGCTCATCGCCAACCAGCCATTGTGCCACGTTCCCTTCATCGTCACCGCAATTTCAGCGTGGTGAGAGCAAACAATGCAAACACCAGCGAAAGGATCCAGAAGCGCACGATGACTTTGGATTCACTCCAGCCCAGCAGCTCAAAATGATGATGGATGGGCGCCATCTTGAAGATGCGCTTGCGCCGCAGCTTGTACGAGCCCACCTGCAGGATGACCGAGATCGCCTCGATCACAAAGATTCCGCCGATGAACGGCAGCAGCAGCTCCTGTTTAATGATGACCGCGACCGTGCCGATTGCGCCGCCCAGAGCAAGTGAGCCGACATCGCCCATGAAGATTTCCGCCGGATGTGCGTTGTACCAGAGAAAACCGATGGCCGAGCCGACCATCGATCCGCAAAAGATCGTTACCTCCGAAACCTGCGGCATCTTCGATAGCTCAAGATAGTCAGCAAAAACAACGTGCCCGCTGACGTAGGTGAGAACGGTCAGCGCGCCGGCCGCTATTACCGTACAGCCAATGGCGAGGCCGTCCAGCCCGTCGGTGAGGTTAACCGCATTGCTGGACCCGACAATGACAATGGCGACGAAAATGATGAAAGGAATAAACGCCAGCGGCGACAGATAGCCACGGTGCCAGGCACCGATGACGAGGTCCGGCCGAAAATGCTTCAGGAAAGGCACGATCAGCCGGGTCGAGTACAGCCCATGGGTCTCCAAGGCGCTCAAGGTTGCGCCCACCGCAATGGCAGCGAGGAATTGATACAGGAGCTTGGAGCGGGCAGTGAGACCAAGATTGCGGCGGTGCACAACCTTCAGGTAATCGTCGGCGAAACCGATGGCGGCGAAAGCCAGCGTCGCCACTATAGCGATCCAGACGAAACGATTGGCGAGATCAGCCCACAGGAGCGTCGGAATAATCATGCCAACCACGATGAGGACGCCTCCCATGGTTGGCGTGCCGGCTTTCTGCTGGTGGGCCTGCGGGCCATCGTCCCGGATGTATTGGCCGATCTGGAACTCGCGTAGCCGGCGCACCACTGAGGGCCCGATGATCAGGCCAATAAAAAGTGCAGTGAGGCTGGCGAAAGCAGTGCGAAAAGTAAGATATCGGAAAATTCGGAACGGCCCGATATGGAAGACGACGAAACCCTTCTGATACAAGAGCCAATAGAGCAAATTCTTCCCCGTTCTGAATCGGTCTACAAGTTCGCCGGGCGGAGCACCGCTTCAGCGGTGCATGAAGGATGTCGGAGATGGATAACGGCTTTCAGCCGCTGAGGTGACGGCATTTACCTCAGGCGCTAAAGCGCAACCTATGACCAGCTCTCTTATGCACGCCTGAAGGCGTGCTCCACCCACTTCAAAATTAAACAACCAGAAGCCATCTCATAAATCGTTTTTGAAGGGGCACGGCTTCAGCCGTGCCGTTCAAGGCCGCAACAACTCCGGGCTTTAGCCTCTGGGGGCAATGCCGGTTTGCCGGTTTGGTTCATTATGGGATAGCCTCTAATGAGAACTTTGCAGCGCTGCGTTAGTCCAAACCTCCAGAGCGCGCTCCAGGCGCACGCCGCGCGATGCCTTCAGCAGCACCGCGTCGCCCGGTTTCATCTCCCGCCGCAGCCACTCGCCGGCTTCTTCCGGAGTGCTCACGAATTCGGCGTGTATGCCGGCGTCCTTTGCGCCTTCCACGATCGACTCTGCCAGGCCGCGTACGCCCAACACGAGATCAATTCCGTGCTGCGCCATGTGCTCGCCAGCTTCGCGATGCATGGCTTTGCCAGCCGGGCCAAGCTCCAGCATTTCACCGGCAATCACAATCCTGCGCTGCGCCGGAATCCGCGCCAGGGAACGCACCATGCTGTCCAGGGCCTTCGGATTCGAATTGTAGCAATCATTGATGACTGTGGCTCCGGCGATGTGGAGAATTTCTCCGCGCTTGTCACCGGCTGATAACGTCGCCAGCGCTGCGGCGGCGTCGTCGAGCGGAACCCCGTATTGTGTCCCCACGGCGACCCCTGCCAGCGCGTTGTAGATGCTGTGTTCGCCCAGTAATGGCAGGGTCGCACGCACGCAACCAGCAGAAGTGACGATCTCGAACGCCGACCCTTCAGCCGCGCGCGATTCGATGTCTCGCGCCGAGAAATCTGCCGGCTTATGGATACCGAAGGTGGCAACCTTGCCCTTGAACTCGCGGCCGAATTGCGAGACATAATCGTCGTCGGCATTGAGTACGGCGATGCCGTCAGGAGGCAGCGATTCGATCAGCTCGTACTTCGCGCGAGCGATCCCGGCGAGCGAGTCGAAGAATTCCAGATGCACGGGCGCCACCAGCGTCACCACTCCACAATTGGGCTGCGCCAGCTTAGCCAAAGCGGTGATCTCGCCGGCATGGGACATCCCCATCTCCACGACCGCAATGTCATGCTCCGGCTCCAGCTTCAGTAGCTGCAGCGGCATACCGAAATGGTTGTTCAGATTGCCCTCCGACTTGAGCACGTGATAACGCGTCGCCAAAACGTGTGCGATGCATTCCTTGGTGGTGGTTTTCCCCGCGGAACCAGTTACGCCGATCAGCGGCTTGCCCCACAGCCGTCGAACGGCTGCACTGAGTTGCTGCAGGGCGAGCAGCGAGTCTTCGACCAGAAGCAGTTGCTGCTTCGCTGCAAAGCGAGACGCGTGGCGATGTTCGACGAGCGCGCCAATCGCGCCCTTGGCCAGTGCAGCTTCCACAAAGTCATGCCCATCGAGCCGCTCCCCGCGAACCGCGAAGAAGAGATCTCCCGCCTGCAACGTGCGCGAATCGATGGAGTATCCCGTTGCAAGCGCCGCGGGGTCGAAGGCGCCCGTCGCGCAAATAAGCTCTGCGACACGAGAGAGCGTGAGCTTCATGACTGGAGCGCCGGTGCCTCCATAGTGCGGAATCCGGCGGCGATCAGCGCTGTGCGCGCCTCCTCCACATCGTCAAACGGGAGCGTCCCGGTGCTGGTGACCTGCACCTTCTCATGACCTTTGCCGGCGATGAGCACGATGTCGCCCGCTACGGCCTCGCTGATGGCCAGTGCAATAGCGCTGCGCCGGTCGGGCTCGAGCGTGTAGCGGGTTCCGCTGCGCTGCAAGCCCGGCAATGCATCGTTCATGATGTCCAGCGGATTCTCGCTTCGCGGATTGTCGCTACTGAGGACGACAAAATCGCTGCCCTCGCCCGCAGCCTTTCCCATGAGCGGACGCTTGCTGCGATCGCGATCGCCACCGCACCCAAAAACGGTGATGACACGCCCGCCGCTTCCGCGCTGCCGCAGGAAATCACGGGCCACGGCGGTCAGGTTGCGAAGTGCATCGTCGGTGTGGGCGTAGTCTACGATTACCGCGAAGGGCTGGCCGGCCTCGACACGCTGAAAACGGCCGGGCACGTGGTCGAGGTGGCGGATGGCATCGGCAATGGCGTCCGGCTCCACCTTGCGCGCGTATGCGGCGGTCGCCGCCGCAATTACATTCAGCACATTGACGCGCCCTAGCAGGGGCGTCCAGATCGTCAGTTCCTCCTCCGGAGTTACGAGGTTGAAGCGCGTGCCGCTGGCCGTGATGCTCATGTCCTTCGCGTGGAAGTCGCCGCTATCGACTCCGTACGCAATGACCTCCTGCTGCTTGCCGCAAAGTCTGATCAGCCGCTTGCCGAACTCATCTTCAATATTGATCGCAGCCACGCGCGGTGGCTCGGTGCCGCATCCCTGAAAGAGAATTGCCTTGGACGCGAAGTACGCTTCCATGTCGCCGTGGTAGTCGAGATGATCGCGGGTCAGGTTTGTGAAGACAGCAACGTCGAAGGGTACTCCGTAGACGCGCTGTTGCTCGAGCGCGTGCGAGGAGACTTCCATCACGACTTCCGTGCAGCCCGATTTGAGGGCGCGCGCGAAGAACTGGTTCAACTCCAGAGCCTCGGGCGTGGTATGCGGAGCAGGGAAAGCCTCATCTTCAATCCGGTATTCCACCGTCCCGACGAGCGCACATCTTCGTGCGGCCGCGCGCAGCATCGCATTCAGAAGAAATGAGGTTGTTGTTTTCCCGTTCGTTCCGGTAATGCCGGTGAGAAATAGCTTCTCGGTGGGACGGCCGTAGAAGTTGGCGCTCAGCCGCGCCAGCGCACGCCGTCCGTGTTGCACCTGCGCCCAGGGAGTATCCGCGCGCGGCGGCAGGGAATCACTTACAACGGCTGCCGCTCCAGCCCGCAATGCTGCATCGATGAAACAATTGCCGTCGCTGGTCTCGCCCCGCATCGCCATGAAGCACCAGCCCGGCTCAACGCGCCGGCTGTCATAATCGAGACCGGCGATATCGGGATCACCCTGCTGGGCGAGGTATCCGACATCATCTAACAGTTCAAGAAAGTTCATCTAGTGTGCTCTCGCCGCCAGCTACGCACTCGTGCCCGGACCCGCGATACCCAGGAAGACCAACAGAGCGCGGTTCAAGCGCACCATATCTTCATCGGCAAGCCGGCCAACGCGGATACCAAGTTTAGTTCGCGCAAGGGTGGTTATTTTGTCCGCCATGACGTAAGAGGGAGCACGTAGCCCATTCGTTTCGTCGGGGTCAACCAGCACACGAAACAATGGCGCCGGCTCCGGATCTGTTGTGAGTCGGCATACCGTTACAGAATCAGTCCTATCGAAGCGATCATCCTGAAGGATCACAACCGGACGGGGCTTGCGGGCGTAATCCTTACCGCCGGCAGCAGTCCAAATCTCTCCGCGCCTCACTCGTCTCCCCAATCGGAGATCGCATCGATGAAGTCCTGATCTTCCTTGGCATGTGGGCTCTTGGCTACCGCAAGCGACTGCCGGTGCGCTTCTCGGGCGAACGCGGGCGAACGGACGTCAGGCACCCAGATCTGGATGGGACGCAGCCCCTGTCGGCGCAGCCGCTCACGGTGCGCCCGAACCTTGTCCCGAGATGACTTAGATTTTGTCTTTGCTCCCATGCAACACCTCTCGATTGGTTACATGTAACTTATCAAAGTGAGGGGTAAGATTCAAACTTGAGCACTGCAGAGGTGCGAATACCGATGTCTAATGCGTGAACCTGACGGTAATTCGCTGGCCTGACGGCAGGTGGCTGCCGGGAGCAGGCCACTGTTCGCGCGCAATTCCGCTGCCGACCGCATTGATTTCTAGTCCGGACTGCTGAGCGCTCTCTACCGCCGACCGCAACGGCTTTCCGAGAAACGACGGCACCACAACCCCGTTGTCAACGTCCAAAATAACGGTCGCAGTCCCCCTGGGTTGATTGCCTTGCATCGCTGGCTGGGAGGCTACGCTTGCCTGCGCGATTTGTGTATCTGACGGCGGCGTGTTTGCTTTCGCCGTGTCAGCGTTCTGGTTCGATCCTGCCGACGCACTCCTCGCAGGCTGTGTTACAGCAGGCGAGTTGGCTGAGCTCTCGTCCTCCAGCGGCGCGCCCAGGTGCTCGGAAGACTCGTCCACATCACTATCCTTATCCTTCGCGGAAGCCAATACCGTCTGCCGCGCCGGACTCTTCAAATCCAGGTCATGAGGTACATGCAGGTATTCCAAAACCTGCTCCGCGATACGCTTGAAGACCGGTGCGCAAACCTGTCCGCCCTGATGAAGGCCGACCGGCGAATCGAGCACCACGGCGATGGTGATTGCAGGCGTATTTACTGGAGAGAAACCTATGAATGACGCGACATACTTGGTTTTCGAGTAAGCTCCAGTGGCGGGATCGACTTTTTGCGCGGTGCCCGTCTTTCCAGCGACGGTGTAGCCATCGAGGATGGCGCGGCGCGCTGTTCCAAACAGCACAACGCCTTCCATCATCTTCTTCATCTGCGCCGCGGTCATGGTGGAGACGACGCGATGCTGCTGCGCGAGATGGAACACAACCGGCAGCGCCTTGCTGTCCGGCGGCAGTTCTCCAGCGACAATCCGCGGCGGCGTGTATATGCCGTCATTAGCAATAGTCGAGACGAGTGAGATCGTCTGTAGCGGCGTGACGCCGATCTCCTGGCCCATGGAGATGGCTCCGATCGAAACCTTTGACCAGCGGCTCACTGGCTTGGCCATGCCCCGCGTCTCGCCCGGCAGTTCAATGCCGGTTTGTTGTCCGAAGCCATAATCCTTGATGTAGTGATACAACCGTTGATCGCCCAACTTCATGCCGACTTTGATCGCCGCCACGTCGCTGGAGTGCGCCAGCGCTTCGGCAATGGTCACCACCCCCAGACTCTCGTGGTCGTGGATCTTCATCCCGAAGACATCAATCGCGCCGTGTTGGCAATCGACCTTATCATCCGGCGTGACAACATGCTGATCAATCGCCGCCGAATACGTCACGATCTTGAAAACTGAACCGGGCTCGTAAATGTCGCTCACGGCACGGTTCTTCAGCGACTCGGTGGCGACGCTGTTGAAGAGGTTGGGATTGAATGTGGGTCGGTTGGCCAGAGCCAGGATCTCGCCGGTGCGCGGATTTTCGATCACTACAGTTCCGGCGATCGCCTTCGTGTCCTCCATCCCCTGGTCCAGCTCTTTCTCAGCGATGTACTGGATGGTCTGGTCAATGGTCAGAACCAGGTTCTGACCAGGGTCTGGCGGCTTCTCGACATGGCTGAACCATTTGCGTCGAGCATCGATGGAAATCAGCTCCTGCCCGGAAACGCCGCGCAGATCGTCATCGAACTCGCGCTCCAGCCCGCCGAGCCCTTCATCGTCCATGCCAACGTAGCCGAGCACCTGCGCCGCCAGTTCGCGCTTGGGATAGAAACGTTTTGGTTCCTTCCGAAAATAGATGCCGCGCAGGTTCAATTCACGAATGCGATTTGCCGTCTCGCTGTCGATCTTGCGTTTAATGAAGGCGAAGTTGCGCGAAGACTGCAGCCGGGCGACGATCTCCCGTGGATCCATGTTCAGCACCTTGCCGAGAATTGCGGCGGTGATCTCCTGATCATGGATTTCGCTGGGAACCGCGAAGACGGAGTCGACATCGATGGACATCGCCAGCGCGTAGCCGTTGCGGTCGTAAATGTTGCCGCGGCGCGGCTGTACGGGAATGGTGCGGTTTTGCTGGCGCTGAGCGCGCTGCACAAATTCGCCGTACTTGACGACTTGCAGCCGCACCAGACGAAAACAGATGGCAAGAATCCACAGGAAAAGCAGGGCGGCAAAGATGTAAAGCCGTCGATTCGGCGTTTTAGGAGCGCTCGCCCGCATTCTTGCCACTCATTTACGCGCAGAAGGCGGTCCGCATTCGGACCGCCGTTGTAAGTTCCATGAACCGATTCGCAGTCGTACGAGCGCTAAAGGCGAAAACCTATTGCATTCCCGAAACCACCGTAATCGCGTTCGCTCTCGCCATTATGGGCGCCGCTGGATCGGCGGAGGCGTTGTCCATCGGCTGCCATTGTCCCTCGGAAGGCCGCTGCATGCCCAACTCGCGAGCCAGACGGTCAATGCGCGAGGGATCTCTTAACGATGCCTCTTCCAGACTCAAGGCGCGGTTCGACTCGGAAATCGTGTCGCGCTCAGCTTTGAGTTGCTCGATCCGGTAGCCATACTCAATCGCGCTGAAGTGCTGCCACAGATACGTCATGGCCAGCAGGAACAGAACGCTAAGTGTGATACCGAAGGTGATCATCTCGCGGCGTCGCTTGGGATCGGTAATCTTGATGACTCGCGAATTATCGACACGCTTGCTGAAATAGATCTCCGGCGTGCCGATAAACATGCCGCGCGGCGCTACCGCCTGTTCAGGCCACTCACCGGCCTGTGCCAAGGTGGGGTAAAGAACTCCTGCTGCCATTTTGCGCTCCTGCCGAACCGCGTTCGTCCAGCTTGCGTTCGGAGTACCACATTGTCGGATAGCCTATTACCACATTGTGGGATATCCGACAGTCCCTGAAGTTTTCCACAATTTTCACAGCTTTTCCGCAACCCGTCGTAACATCCTCGTAACATCAAGGTCACGATATCCACGCCAGGCGCTTACACTGGCGCAAAGATGCTGTTCCATACACCGCGACCGTGCCCACTCGCGACTCCTACAATCTCTCGGCCGCTCTCAATTTCGCGCTCCGCGATCGCGGATTGCGCTCGATCTCTTCCTCATCGGCAATCACCGGCTTTTTGGTCAGCACGCTGTACAGTCCGTCACGTGCTCCATCTCGCAGCGCATCCTTAACAATGCGGTCCTCCAGCGAGTGGAAGCTGATGATCACCACCCGGCCGCCGGGCTTCAAGACCTGCGGAGCGGAGCTCCTGCTTAACAGCGTTCGCAGGTCGTCGAGTTCACGGTTCACCAGAATTCGGAGTGCCTGGAAAGTTCGCGTCGCCGGATGAATGCGCCGGTCAGCATGATTCATTGGCCGGGCCGCGGCCGAAATCACCTCCGCAAGATGTGCGGTGGAATGAATCGGCCGCGCCCGAACAATGGCTCTGGCGATTCTCCGCGACCTCCTTTCCTCACCGAATTCGTAAATCGCGTCGGCAAGCTCGCGCTCGTCGAACTGGTTTACCACTTGTTCGGCGGTCAGCTCGGCCTGCGGATTCATCCGCATATCCAATGGGCCTTCCGCCTGAAAACTAAATCCACGCGCTGCGTCTTCAAACTGCATCGAGCTGACGCCCAGGTCGGCAAGCAATCCGCCGGCGGACCCTGCCGCCACATGCTGTGCCACTTCGCCAAACGAGGCGTGAATCAACTCGATTGCGGGCCAGTCGCCGGCCAATTCCGCCGGCGGCGTCAGCCGTTCGTGCGCGCGTTCCAGCGCCGCCGGGTCCTTATCGAAGCCAATCAAACGACCCTCGCGGCCGAGGCGTCTTGCGATTTCCCAACTGTGTCCGCCTAAGCCCAGGGTGGCATCGACATAAGTCCCGCCGCGCTTTATCGCCAGGAATTCGATCGCTGGTTTTAAAAGAACCGGTACATGGCCAAATTTCTTGTTGCCATGTTCGCGCCCAGGGGCGCTGTTCGATTCTGACTTCTCCATTCACCACCATTGCGAATGGAACCTCGCCGACTAGGTATGCCGTCCCTACGGGACTCGAATCTGTTCGGGCGCTCTACCCAGTACTGCGCTTCGCTTGTGCTGGGCTAAGTTATGCCGTGCCTTCGGCACTGTATCCATCCCTCTGCGCTCTCCGTGCCTCTGTGGTGAAGCGCCCTAGATTCCCAGCCCGCTGAGCGTGGCCTCATCGTCCTCGGTGAAGGGTTCCGCAACCGACTTGCGAAGCTCGTCGGCATTGCGTACCACCAGGTGCTTCAAGCTGCCCATCACCGCGACCTCGCCCTTCAGGTTGGCGGTATCGCGCAGAATCTGCGGCATCAGCAGCCGACCCTGCCCGTCGAACTCCACCGCCTGCCCGTAATAGCTGGTGCGCTCCAGAAATTTCTGCTTGGTCTTGTGCATCTCGGGCAGCGCCGCCAGCTTGCGCTCGATCTCTTCCCATGCCTGCAGGGGATACACTTTGGCACTCTTGCCATCCCAACTGGTGATGTAGAATTCCGCGCTGTAGTTCTCGTCGATTTCGCGCTTGAATTCCGCCGGCATCTTGAGACGCCCTTTTTCGTCCAGCCGGGTTAGATGGGTGCCGCGAAACATGACGCTCGGCCTTGAACTGGTTTAGGAAGGAGGTGACCACCAAAGAATCCCAACGGGAGCTGCGATCTGCTTGAAGGTTGAAATCACATCGCATCCGCCGGCATCCCGAAAACTGGTCGGAATTACCACTTCCTCCCACTTTATACCACCTTGGACGTATCCTACTCCTAAACCGTTGCCTGTCAAGAGCAAATTACAGATTCTTGCGAAGAATTTCGGCCTGAGAACGTCGACACAATTCGTGGTAGCCGGTCGGGTATACCGGCTCAATGAAAGGGGTTTACTGAGTAGGTTCGGCTGGCTGTTCTGCCCAATTTGAAGCGCATCAGTGGGCCAATTCATGCAAAAGCTCGAGATTGAGCGGTCGTCCGAGAGTTGGAGCCGGCTCGACGAGAAGCAAAAAGTGCAACTGCGAAGCGTCGTCGAGCAGGTCAGAGCACTAGCTGAAAGCGGTCGCAAACCGGCCCGCCGGGCGCTTAGGCTCCAAAGATATACTCTCTTGTCATTGCCCCTCGTTCCGCTGCGGAGTTATAGTCAAGAGTTTGCTCACCTGTCCGGAGCTCCCTGTGCCGGACACAGTCCAACTTTAATGCGCGGATTCTCCGCCACCGGAGTCCTCATGAAACGATTGTTTTCTGTGCTCTTACTAGTGACATTGCTAGTTGGTCTTAGCAGTTTCAGTTTTGCCGACGAGGGCATGTGGCTGTTCAATGCCTTCCCCAAAGACAAGGTGCAAGCGAAATACGGATTCGCACCCGACCAGGCCTGGCTCGACCATGTCCGCCTTTCTTCGGCGCGCGCCCCTAACGGCTCGTCGTCTTTCGTCTCCGCCGATGGCCTGATCTTCACCAACCACCACATTGCTCAGGACTGCATTCACGACATTTCCACCAGCGGCAAGGACTACATGAAGCTCGGCTTCTACGCGGCCACCCACGCTGACGAAGCGAAATGTCCCGGCATGGAGTTCCTGGTACTGCAAGAAATGGAGGACGTCACCGCGAAGGTGAACTCGGCGGTCAAGCCCGGAATGTCCACCGCTGATGCCGGCAAGGCACAGCGGGAAGAGATTGCTTCACTTGAGAAGCAATGTTCCAGCGGCGATGTCCGCTGCGACGTTGTGACCCTCTACTCAGGCGCGATGTACAACCTCTACAAGTACAAAAAGTACGACGATATCCGGCTGGTCTTCGCGCCGGAGTTCGACATTGCCTTTTTTGGCGGCGACCCGGACAACTTTGAGTATCCCCGCTACGATCTCGATATTTCGTTCTTCCGCGCCTACGAGAACGGCCAACCGGCGAAGACCCAGAACTATCTGAAATGGTCGCCGAATGGCGCCAACGATGGCGAGCTGGTATTTGTCTGCGGGCATCCCGGCCGGACCAGCCGCCTCCTGACCATGGACCAGCTTGCGTTCCTGCGTGACTATCAATACCCGTTGCAGCTCAACTCGTACACCCGCCGCATCGCCGTGCTGCAGAAGTTCGGAGCCGAGTCGGATGAGAAAGCGCGCGAGGCCCAGAGCGACATGTTCGGCCTGCAGAATTCGTTCAAGGCAGTGACTGGTTATGAGGACGGATTGAAGGACAAGGAGCTAATGGCCAAGAAGGCTACCGACGAGCAGAGCCTGAAGCAGTTCGTCGATTCCAGTCCTCAACGCAAACAGGAGTTCGATGATCCCTGGGACGCGATCGCCAAGGCAGTTGATGTCCAAAAGCAGATCTACAAGCCGCTGCTTTATCTCGACAACCTGGGTGGTTTCCGCGGCGACCTGGCGCGTTACGCTCGCTTCATTGTGCGTGCTGCCGACCAGCGGCAGAAGCCCAATAATCAGCGCATGCATGATTACCAGGATTCGCAATTGCCCACCCTGGAGCAACGGCTGTTCTCAACCGCTCCCATTTACAAGCCGCTGGAGCAAGTGGAGCTGAGTGAAAGTCTGGCGGAGATGCGCGATGCGCTCGGTGCCGGCAATCCGGACGTGCAGAAGGCGCTGGCAGGCAAAACTCCTGATGAGCGCGCCAAGGAAGTGATCGAAGGCACGAAGCTCGACGATGTTGCTTTCCGCAAGCAGCTCTATGAAGGAGGCGCGGCTGCGGTGAACGCCAGCGACGATCCACTCATCTCCATGATGCGGGAGATCGAGCCCGACGCTGACGCCATTCACAAGCGCGATGACGATGAGGTGCAGGCCGTGCTTCGCCAAAAAGGTGCGAACATCGGCAAGGCACTATTCGCGCAAAAGGGACTGAGTGTGCCGCCTGACGCCACGTTCACACTGCGATTGAGCTATGGCGCCGTATCCGGTTACACATTGAACGGTAAGAAAGTACCGTGGTTCACCACCATGGGCGGGGCTTTTCAGCACGCTGCGGAGCACGGGGACAAGCCGCCGTATCAGCTACCCGAGAGCTGGGTGAAGTACAAATCGGCCATCAACCTGAACACCAAGTACGACACGGTCTCGACGCCCGACATTATTGGAGGCAATTCGGGTAGCCCGGTGATCAATAAGGCAGGCGAAGTGGTTGGAATCATCTTTGACGGCAATATCGAATCGCTGGCGTGGAACTTCGAATACAGCGATAAAGTAGCGCGCGCGGTGGAGGTGGATACACGCGCGATCACCGAGTCGCTGCGCAACATCTACCATGCCGACGCGCTGGTTGATGAACTCATGCCCGGCACGATAAAGCCAAACCCGACCAGAAAAATACAGCGTCCGACGGAGCGGCCACCGCAATAAATAACCGCTTTGGAAGGACAGGGGAAATGGAACAGGCGTGGCCCGAGGTCGCGCCTGTTTTTCTTACTAGTAAGGCGTCTTACCAGTAAGACATCTTACTAGTAAGATATTCGTGCAGAATGCCTAAGCCGCAGTCGCCGTCTTGCGATCGTCCTGCTGCTGCTGCAGCGGGACGGCAATAAACGGCCGGGCCTGGTGCATTTCGCGATAGTGTTTTGGGGTGGTGCCCACCAGCCGCCGAAACACACTGGTGAAGTGGCTTTGCGTCTCGAAGCCCACTTGCGTCGCGATCTCCGCTAAGGGCGTGCGGCTCTCGCGCAGGTGCTCCTGCGCCCGCTCGACCCGTTGCCTCATTACGTACTGGTGCGGAGTGATGCCGGTGCTCATCTTGAAGAGCTTGGAGAAGTAGTACTGGCTCATGCCGACCACCGTCGCCAGTTCATTCACGGACAAGTCGCGCGCAACGTTGTCGCGGATGTGGGCAAACACCCGTTGCAAGCGCCGAGGCGGCAAACCGCCAACGACCTCGATGGGAGCTAATGTTGCAGTAAGGTAGGCTTCGACGACTTCCTGCGCCCGCTCCTCCTGCAAGGCGTGCAATGCTAAGACCAGAACGTTCATGCCCTCGATCTTTGCACCAATATGAGCGGAGTGGGGATCGCTGCACAAGGCAGCGCGCACCCCGGGCACCCGATTAGCTGCAACTGAGGCGCCTACCGCGCGGCTGCTGATGATGATGCCACGCTCGGCGTCGTGCCGCAGGACACATAACGCCACCTGTTCGGCGTAATCAGGACGACTCTGGCCCTGCACTGACGGCGCAGCATCGCTGACCTCGTGCCCGGCTGCAATCAGTGTCGCGGCAAGCCGCTGTTTTGCATCATGTCCTGGTTCATCGGAAGCGATTGCGATTTGCACGTAATTATCCTCCCTTTCTTGTGTCGCCCGCTGGGACTTCAACCCTTAGATTCAGGCCGCCTCGAATACGGCGCAGTGGCGCGACAGACACTTCCCAACCTTCGCTTGCAAGTTCACCTTCACTATCCGATGCGTATGCTCGTCCCAACAGCTAATCGACGCCGTCGGAGCAATGCAGGTAGTCCGGCGTTGGAACGTCCTATCAACCATACTGTTGTCGGGCTTCCCGATTGCGACTCTTGATCTAGTGACGGTTGCGGCTTGCAATGGTTTGCAAAGCGTCTTCGTTTCTGGGACCCCATATAGCAGGACAGGCAACTTTTGTTTTTTGCCACATCCTGCCGATTTTTTTCATCATAACAGGGATTAAGTTCCACGAAGATGGTAGATTTACGTCATTTCGCGCCAGCCTTTACGGTTTCTTTACAAACCCGGCAGCGCTGTTTTGCGCCGTGGATTGTCGAAGGTGAAGGCGCCGTTGCTGACCTAATGGTTTCCAAGAGAAATGCATGAAACTGTGCTTGCGATGATTCTGCAGCGAGCCGTCGCTGTGCACGGCAGCAACAGACGTGCTATTTCTGGTTGGATTTGAATCTCCCATATGCCCGCTTCAGCGACTGACCCTTTGCGCGAGGAGAGCAATTTTCGTGAGCGGCAATAATCCGGCGCCAGGTGCTCCTGGTATTGAACCGCGGTGGACAGCCGGTGCAAAGGATGCGGTAGGCACCGCATATGCCGTGTCCAGCCGCATCTGGTACACACTCGCGATGGGTGTGAATACCGAGATCTACTATCCCACGATCGATTCTCCGCAGGTTCGCGATCTGCAGTACCTGATTACCGACGGCGAGACTTTCTTCCACGATGAACGACGTAATACGATCAGCAAAATCGAACTGCTCGAGCCGGACGCACTTGGCTTCAAGGTGACCAATACCGATCGGGAAGGGCACTATACCATCGAAAAGCAGATCATCGGCGATCCGCACCTCAATTGCCTGCTCATTCACACCAAGTTCACTGTATTGCCGGAGTGGCAAAGCCGGCTGCAGTTGTACGTACTGTGCGCGCCCCACCTCGGGATAGGCGGATGGCACAACAACGCAGAGGCGTTGGAGTCGAAGGGGCGCAAGTTTCTTCTCGCCTACCGCGACGGCGTTTATATGACGCTTGGAAAACTCGCGGGATTCAGCAGGCTGTCATGCGGGTACGTCGGAACCAGCGACGGCTGGACCGACCTGGCGCAGAACTACAAGATGGATTGGGAATACGATAGCGCGCTCGATGGCAATGTTGCACTGATCGGAGAAATCAACCTGGCCGATGGATACGAATTCACGCTGGGACTCGCCTTCGGGCGCAGCCGCCACGGCGCGCGATCAAACCTGCTGCAGTCGCTTTGCATTCCGTTCGAGGACCACCTGAAGAGCTTCGTCGAGCAGTGGCACCGGACGCGCAGGCGTCTTTCCGTGATTGACATGAACCGCGGGAAGGTCTCCGAAGCCTCATCCAGTCTGTTCGCCCGTAGCATCAATCTTCTGCTGGCGCACGAGGACAAGCTAAACCCGGGCGCGATGATTGCCAGCCTCAGCATCCCCTGGGGCGAGGACAAGAGCGATGAGGAACTGGGCGGCTATCACCTCGTCTGGACCCGCGACATGGTGGAGTGTGCCACCGCGCTGTTAGCCGCAGGTGACACCAGGACGCCGCTGCGCGCCTTGATCTATCTTGCGATTACGCAGCGGGAGGATGGCGGCTTTTATCAGAACTTCTGGATTGACGGCAGCCCCTACTGGACCGGAATACAACTGGATGAAGTCTCGTTCCCCATCATCCTGGCTTGGCGTTTGTGGAAGAATGGCGCGTTGGCCGAGTTCGATCCGCACATCCTGCTCCTCCGGGCCTGCGCATTTCTGATCCGCAAAGGCCCTGCAACTTGCCAGGACCGCTGGGAAGAAGCGGGCGGCTACTCGCCGGCTACGCTGGCCAGCAACATCGCGGCGCTCATCTGTGCCGCTGAGATGCTCGAGGCCGCCGGGGACCCGAACACGGCCGAGTTCGCGAGAATCTATGCCGACTTTCTTGAGTCACACGTTGAGAAATGGACGGTCACGAACCATGGCACGCTGCTACCCGGGGTGAAGCGCCACTACATTCGCATCAATCCCGCCATTAGCCTGGATGGATCGGTTGGCGATGAGGACCCCGACATGGGAGAACTGGTGCTCTCCAACCAAAAGCCAGGAGACCCGTACAAATATCCTGCCAACCAGATCGTTGACGCCGGATTTCTGGAGTTGGTGCGCTGCGGCATTCGCAAACCGGGCGATCCATTGATCGAAGATTCGCTGAAGGTTGTCGACGCGGTGCTGAAGGTGGAAACGCCGGCGGGACCTTGCTGGAAACGCTATAACCACGACGGCTACGGCCAGCGTGCCGACGGAACTTCGTACAAGACGTGGGGAGTAGGCCACGCCTGGCCGCTGCTTATGCTGGAACGGGCGACGTATGAACTAGCCGCAGGCCGGAACATCGATGTTTACCTTCGGGCGGCAGAGGCGTTCTCCAGCGGAATTGGGTTGCTGCCGGAGCAGATCTGGGACGCCCCCGACATTCCCGAAGAGCATATGTTCTTCGGTAAAGCGACTGGCGCTGCCATTCCCCTGATGTGGGCCCATGCCGAATATGTAAGATTGTTGCGCTCGTATGTGGACAACAAAATCTTCGATTGCATCCCATCCGTCGCAGCACGATATTGCAACGATAATCGGCGCCCGGCAATCGAAGTGTGGAAGATCAATCGCCAGGTGCGAAAGGTTGCAGCCGGCGTTCTGCTGCGCGTGCTTGCGTCCTCGCCGTTCGTGCTGCACTGGACGGATGACGGATGGAAAACGCAGCA
This sequence comes from uncultured Acidobacteriaceae bacterium, assembly GCA_963821995.1. Classification (GTDB taxonomy): domain Bacteria; phylum Acidobacteriota; class Terriglobia; order Terriglobales; family Acidobacteriaceae; genus Bog-257. The sequence continues at coordinate 71,267 of CAWGFZ010000007.1, forward strand.
TGACACGCAGTCGACAGCAACGTCATTCGGCATCGACTACGTCGATATTGCGATCTCCAAAGAGCAGAGAGTGCCGATCCGCTTCACCTTTCACTGGCCGGTTGACAATCAATGGCAGGGCAAGGATTACGTGGTCGAAATTGAACAAACCGTTCCCACCAAAGAAGAAAAGGCTTTGGAGAAAGCTACAGCCGGATAGCACGGCGCTTATGGAAATCCTACTGCTGCGGTAGTCATTTGCCGTAACCATCGCAGCTCCAGCCTCATCAATTAGATTTTGGGACGCCGGTCTGAAAGCCGGCTCTACCAAGACTGGAAAGGCGGCAATCATTGAGTTCGCAAGTCGATATCTCCGTTCAAGGTAAAGAGCACGCCACAGCCGAGCAACTGAAGGCCGATACCGGAGTCGAAGCCAAGCGCGGTCCGGAAAACGTCTCCGACGATCAACCGCAGCTCGAACAGCTGTGCATTAACACGATTCGCACATTGGCGATGGATGCGGTACAGAAAGCCAATAGCGGCCATCCCGGTACGCCGATGGCATTGGCTCCGCTTGCCTTCGTGCTTTGGGACCGGTTTCTCAGGCACAACCCGCATGACCCGCACTGGCCCGGTCGCGACCGCTTCATTCTCTCCAATGGCCACGCCTGCATGCTGCTGTATGCCATGTTGTATCTGACCGGCTACGACATGTCGCTTGACGACCTGAAGCAGTTCCGCCAGTGGGATTCGAAAACGCCGGGACACCCCGAATACCATCATGTCCCTGGTCTTGAAGTGACCACCGGGCCGCTGGGACAGGGCGTGTCGAATTCCGTCGGCATGGCGATCGCGCAACGCTGGCTGGCCGCGCACTTCCACAAAGACAACTACACTCCCTTCGACTATCGCATCTATGCCTTCTGCGGCGATGGCGACCTCATGGAAGGGGTCAGCAACGAAGCCGCTTCCGTCGCCGGTCATCTCGGCTTGTCGAATCTCATCTGGTTCTACGACAACAACCACATCACCATCGAAGGCCACACCTCGCTGGCGTTCAGCGATGATGTGGCTACGCGCTTCGAGGGATGGCATTGGAATGTGCTGCACGTCAGCGATGCGAACGACCTGGGCCTCATTGACGTGGCTATCAGAGCGGCGCAGCGCGAGCCCGATCGGCCAACGCTGATCATCGTCGACAGTCATATCGGCTGGGGTTCTCCTCATCGCCAGGACAGCAAGGAAGCCCATGGCGAGGCATTGGGCGAGGACGAAGTTCGGCTGACCAAGATTGTCTACGGCTGGCCGCCGGATGCTCACTTCCTGGTTCCCGATGAAGTCAAGGAATACATGGGCAAAGCCGTCGAGCGCGGCGCCAAATGGGAGCAGGAGTGGAATGGGAAATATGACGCGTGGGCGCAGGGGAATCCCGATCTGGCTAGGATGTGGCAACAAATGTCACAGCAACAGTTGCCCACCGGATGGGACAAAGACCTCCCGACGTTCCCTGCGGATGCGAAGGGCATCGCCACCCGCGAGTCGAGCTCAAAGGCACTGAACGCGGTTGCCGCGCACGTGCCGTGGCTGGTCGGCGGCGCGGCCGATCTGTATCCGTCGACCAAGACCATCATCAAAGACGGTGGCGACTTCGAGAAAGACAACTACGCCGGCCGCAACTTCCACTTCGGCATTCGTGAGCACGCGATGGGCTCCATCGTCAGCGGCATGGCGCTGTCCTGCCTGCGAGCCTACGGCGCGACGTTCTTTATCTTCTCCGACTACATGCGCCCGGCGATTCGCCTGGCGGCGATGATGGAGTTGCCCGTCATCTACATCTACACGCACGACTCCATCGGACTGGGTGAAGATGGGCCGACACACCAGCCCATTGAGCAGCTGATGTCCTTCCGTGCGATTCCGCACTTGATCACCATCCGCCCGGCAGATGCAAATGAAGTGGCTGAAGCGTGGCGGGTGCTGACGCCCATCACGAACCATCCGGTCGCTCTGGTGCTTACGCGGCAGGCCGTGCCGACAGTCGACCGCAGCAAATACGCTGCCGCGTCGGGCCTCGCTAAAGGCGCGTACATCCTGGCCGATTCCGGCGGCACGCCGGACGTCATCCTCATCGGCACCGGCTCTGAAGTGCAGCTTTGCGTTGGTGCTTACGAGCAGCTCACGGCCGAAGGGGTGAAGGCGCGCGTCGTCTCCATGCCGTCGTGGGAGCTGTTCGAACAGCAGCCGCCCGAGTACAAGTCGCAGGTATTTCCCACAGAGGTACGGGCGCGCGTTTCGGTTGAAGCGGGCGCAAGCCTGGGCTGGAGCAAGTACGTCGGTCCTGATGGAGAGGCGATTGCTCGAGACGATTTTGGCGCGTCAGCGCCCTACAAAGAAATTTTCAAGCACTTCGGTTTCACCGTCGACAATGTCCTGGCCAAAGCACGCGAGGTCATGAAGAGAGTGAAATCGTAGTCGCTTGCGGCAGCGCTGCTGTGGTGCGGAATCGTGCGGCGCCGCTGTTCGCGCAGGCGTTCGCAGCAGTGCACGCCCGGCTCTGAGCAACGCCACGTGCTGTTGCGGCTGGCCTACGATTCGCTCCTATCGAGCGGCGCTGGCTAAGAAATCCGCAGCAAAATTTGCGTCCGCGAAAAAACTTCAGCGCGATCTTGGGGTGCACTTGCACCAAAACCGACTCTCGTTGTTATAATCACTCGCTTGGGTGATGCACGTCACTCTTGGATGTGCTAGTCGCCGTATCCGCACCTACCTGGGTTTCGATTCGGTTGTCGGGACCTGAACCTGCAGCGCGGAACACTTCATCTCAATGGCCCAGATCTTTCATCGAAGTGCGAATACACTTGCGCGGCTCTCGATCATTGGAGTGGTGGTCGTGGTGTCGGTGCTGCTATGGGCCGGCCTGGAGATACAGCGCTCGCCGTACGCGACGTATCAAAACGTGGCGCAGGCGCAGCCCGTGCCCTTCAGCCATCAGCATCACGCTGCCGGCGATGGCATCGATTGCCGTTATTGCCACACCTCGGTGGAGCAGTCCAGCTTCGCCGGCATTCCTCCCACTAAGACCTGCATGAACTGTCACTCGCAGATCTGGACCAACGCTCCCATGCTGGAGCCCGTGCGCGAGAGCTACCGCACGGGAAAATCTCTGGTGTGGACGCGGGTCAACTATCTACCTGACTACGTGTATTTCAATCACAGCATTCACGTGAACAAGGGCGTGGGCTGCGCCAGTTGCCACGGGGCTGTGGACAAGATGCCGCTGATGTACGAGGCCAACTCGCTGCAGATGGAGTGGTGTTTGAACTGCCATCGCGCGCCGGAAAAGTTCCTGCGCCCGCGCGATCAGGTGTTCAACATGAGTTATGAGCAGCCCAGTTCGAACACACCGGTGACGTTCGAGGGCAGCGTTTTCACCGATCAGATTGCTCTCGGCAACGCGCTGAAGCACAGGTACAACATTCGCACCATCGAGGACATTACCAGTTGCAACACGTGCCACCGCTAAGCGATATGCGGCTAAGTAGGCATTTTTTGAAACCGGATTTGTATCAGGGCACGGCTTCAGCCGTGCCGCTAGTTGACGCAAATTATGCGGGCTTTAGCTTCTGTTTCTCAGCGGCTAAAGCCGTTCTCCGAGAGCGCTGTGTCGGCACGACTGAAGTCGTGCCCTGATACAAACCCGACCGAACGAGAAGATGGATAAAGAGAACCTGGTAAAGATCGAGGCAGTTTGCCCCAGCAAAATGGAACTCGCGGAAGCGCGGGAGAAGCTGGCGCGCGCGAAAAGCGGTCCGCAGTACTGGCGATGCCTGGAAGAACTGGCGCAAAGCGACGGCTTCTTCGGGATGCTGCATCGCGAGTTCCCGCGCCAGGCTTCGGTGTGGCCGGAAGATGGCTCACGCCGCAATTTCCTGAAGCTGATGAGTGCTTCCATGGCGCTGGCCGGCCTTTCGGCTTGCGTCAAAATACCGCTCGAACCCATTGTTCCTTATGTGCGGCAGCCGAATGAAGTCGTGCTGGGTGTGCCGTTGTTTTTCGCCAGCGCAATGCCCTTCGGCGCATACGCCGCGCCGGTCCTGGTGGAGAGCCATGAAGGCCGTCCCACCAAGATCGAGGGCAATCCCGAGCATCCCGCCGGTCTGGGTGGAAGCGACGTTTTCATGCAGGCTTCGATCCTGGACATGTATGATCCCGACCGCTCACAGACGATCACCTATCTCGGCGAATTGCGAGGCTGGAGCGATTACGCAGTTGCACTGCAGGGTGCGCTGAATTCGCAGCATGCGATCAGGGGTGCGGGCTTGCGCATCCTCAGTTCTCCCACCAGCTCCCCATCGATGGCATCGTTGATGGACCAAGTAGAGGCGGCATTTCCCGAATCGAAGTGGATCCAGTGGGAGCCGGTGAACCGGGACAATGTTTTCGCCGGATCGAAGCTGGCGTTGGGCGACTATCTGGAGACGCGCTACAACCTCGAGAAGGCAGACATCATTCTCTCGCTGGATGGCGACTTCCTCTCCAGCGGCTATCCCGGGTTCCTCTACTACGCGCGGCAGTTCGCAGCGCGACGCAATCCCGATCTCAAGGAAAGGATGGCGCGCTTCTATTCCATTCAGAGCACGCCGACCAACACCAGCGGAAAAGCCGATCATCACCTGCCAGTGCGCGCTTCCGAAGTGGAGCAATTGGCGCGCGCCATCGCTGCTGGCATCGGTGCGGGTGGTGGTGGAAATGCAAAACCTGAGCACCAGAAGTTTGTTGCCGCCTTAGTGAAAGACCTTCAGGCGCACAAGGGCGCGGCGGTTGTTATCCCTGGCGATAATCAGCCGCCGGCTGTTCATGCTCTGGCGCACGCCATGAACCAGTCGCTCGGCGCCGTAGGCAATACGGTTTTCTACACCGAGTCGGTGCAGGTGAAGCCGCAGGAGCAGACTGCGGCTTTGAAAAACCTTGTCGGCGAGATGAATGCCGGAAAAGTCGACATGCTGCTCATGGTGGGAGTAAATCCGGTTTACGATGCGCCGGTCGATTTTGGCTTCGCTCAGGCAATGGACAAGGTGCCGCTTCGCGTTCAGCACGCGCTATACAAGAACGAAACTTACGACCACGTTCATTGGCACATCAACGGCACGCATTATCTGGAACAGTGGGGCGACGTGCGCACATTCGACGGAACGGCGTCCATCATTCAGCCGCTGATTGCTCCTCTTTACAACGGCAAGAGCGAGTACGAATTCATTTCCTCGCTGATCGGCTCGTCGGAAAGCGCGGGGTACGACCTCGTTCGCAAGTACTGGCAGGGACAGGGTGCGATGAAAGGCGACTTCGATGCCGCCTGGCGAAAAGCGCTCTACGTGGGCTACATTGCCGATACCGCCTTCCCGGTGAAGACCGTGTCAGCCAAGGGAGCCGGCGTTCCCGAAACCGCGAACAAGATCAGCTCGAGCCAGATGGAAGTCATCTTCCGGCGCGATCCGCTGATCTACGACGGCAGGTTCTCGAATAACGCCTGGCTGCAGGAGACGCCGAAACCGCTCTCCAACCTTTGCTGGGACAATGCCGTTCTCATTAGCCCGAACCAGGCGAAGCATTTAAACTTGGCCACGGGTGACATTGTCGAGATCGACGTGAACGGCCGTAAAGTTCAGGGGCCAATCTGGCCGCAGCCCGGCCATCCCGACAACTCGATCACCGTTTTTGTCGGCTACGGTCGCATGGGAGCCGGGCGAGTGGGAAACGGCTTTGGCTTCGATGCGTACAAGATCCGCAGCAGCGACGCGCCGTGGTACGCCGAGACGAAGATCAGGAAAGTCGGCGAGGGATTCGGTTTCGCTCATCCGCAAGGCTTCCAATACATCGACTTTTCGGACCTGCCGCCGGACAAGTCCGACCCGCTTTACGCTCGCCATGTTATTCGCAAAGCCACGTTGCAGGACTTCATCAAGAACCCTGACTTCGCGCATGAAGGCATCGAATCGCCAGGGCCGGAGATGACGCTCTATCCCAACTATCAATACACCGAGCTGAAGTGGGGAATGACCATCGACATGAACTCCTGTGTGGGCTGCAAGACGTGCATCGTTGCCTGCCAGGCGGAGAACAATATCCCGGTCGTCGGCAAGGAGCAGACCATGCGCGGCCGCCAGATGCAGTGGCTGCGAGTCGACATTTATTACGAGGGCGGGACGGAGAATCCCGGCATCTACTACCAGCCGGTTCCTTGCATGCAGTGCGAAAACGCGCCCTGCGAGGTGGTTTGCCCGGTAGGCGCCACCGTCCACAGCACCGAGGGCCTCAACGACATGGTCTACAACCGCTGCGTGGGCACGCGCTACTGCTCCAACAACTGTCCGTACAAGGTGCGGCGGTTCAACTTCCTGCTGTGGCAGGACTGGACCACGCCGCAGTTCAAGATGATGCGCAACCCTGAGGTCACAGTCCGCAGCCGCGGCGTGATGGAAAAGTGTACGTATTGCATCCAGCGCATAACCGCTGGGCGAATCGCCGCCGAAAAGGAAGAGCGCAAGCTGAAAGATGGCGAGGTGATAACGGCATGCCAGCAGGCTTGCCCGGCCGGCGCCATCGTCTTCGGCGATCTGAACGATCCCAACAGCCGCGTCTCCAAGATCAAGGCGCAGCAGCGCAATTACAACCTGTTGGAAGATCTCAATACTCGTCCACGAACGTCGTACATGGCGGTCGTGCTCAACCCGAATCCTGAACTTGAACAGTCGGAGCCCAGTTAGCGATGAGGGAAGGACCAGAAGAAAAAACCATTCTCGCCGACGTGCCATGGCCGGATGAGCCACCGGTGATGCTGCCGGGGGAAACCTTCGGCACTGTCACCGATACCATCGCGGATGCGGTCCTCAAGCGTCCCATCGGCTTGGGCTGGCTGACTGGCTTTCTCATTGCCGGCTTCTTCGTCATGGTGCTGCTGGTCGCGGTCACCTACTTGTTCATCCGCGGCGTGGGCATATGGGGCATCGAGATTCCCGTGGCCTGGGGCTTTGCCATCGTCAACTTCGTTTGGTGGATCGGTATCGGCCACGCGGGAACGCTCATCTCCGCCATTCTGCTGTTGCTGAAGCAAACCTGGCGAAATTCCATTAACCGCTTCGCCGAAGCGATGACCCTGTTCGCCGTTGCCTGTGCCGGCATGTTTCCCCTTCTCCATCTTGGTCGCCCTTGGCTGGGGTACTGGCTGTTCCCATATCCCAGCAGCATGGGCGTGTGGCCGCAGTTCCGCAGCCCGCTGATCTGGGACGTCTTCGCGGTCTCGACCTACGCCACTATCTCGGCGGTGTTCTGGTATGTGGGGCTGGTGCCGGACTTTGCCACCATGCGCGAGAAGGCGAAACATCCCATTACCAAGAAGCTATACGGAATCTTCGCTATGGGCTGGCGTGGTTCGGCACGGCACTGGAAGCGCTACGAGTCGCTGTATCTGCTGCTCGCGGGCTTAGCGACGCCGCTGGTGCTCTCTGTGCACACCGTGGTCAGCTTCGATTTTGCCATTGCCATCGTTCCCGGCTGGCACACCACCATCTTCCCGCCCTACTTCGTTGCCGGCGCCATCTATTCCGGATTTGCCATGGTGCTGGTGCTGGCGATTCCCATTCGCAAGTACTACCACCTGGAATCGCTGATCACTATGCGCCACCTGCAGAACTCGGCGAAGATCATGCTGGCCACCGGACTGATTGTCGCCTATGGCTACTTCTTCGAGACATTCATCGGGATGTACAGCGGCTCTACCTATGAGCGCGCCATGTTGCAGAACCGCTGGTTCGGGCCATATTCGGCAATGTACTTGTCGCTCATTATCTGCAACATTGCGCTGCCCCAGCTGCTGTGGATTCCAAAGTTGCGGTCGAATACGGTGTTTCTGTTCCTGATCTCGCTCGACATCCTGATTGGCATGTGGCTGGAGCGCTTTGTCATCGTCATTACCAGCCTGGCGCGCGATTTCCTGCCTTCCGCCTGGGGACACTACGTCCCCACGCGCTGGGACTGGGCGGTGTTCCTGGGTACGCTCGGCTTCTTCAGTGCGTGCATGTTCCTGTTCATTCGCATCATGCCGGCGATTTCGATCTTTGAAATGCGGCAACTGCTGCCGGAATCGGAGGTGAAAGCCGAATGAAGCAGCCGCTGCTGCCCGCGATTTACGGCCTGATGGCCGAGTTCGAAAGTTCGACGGATCTGGTAAGCGCGACGAAAGCGGCTTATGCCGCCGGATATCGCAAGATGGATGCTTACAGCCCATTTCCCATTGAGGAGGCCAGCGAGGCGCTCGGTTTTCACAAGACACGCGTCCCGCTGGTTGTGCTGATCGGGGGGCTGCTAGGCGGATGCGGAATGTACGGGCTGGAATACTGGATCAACTGTATTTCGTTCCCGCTGAACGTCGGCGGAAGGCCGTGGCATTCCTGGCCGGCATTCATTGTTCCCACATTCGAGATGACCATACTCTTCGCGGGTCTGGCGGGAGTGTTTGGAATGTTTGCGCTGAATGGGCTTCCCATGCCGCACCATCCGGTGTTCAACGTGGACCGGTTTTCCGCGGTTACGCGCGATAAGTTTTTCCTGGTGGTCGAGGCGGCGGATCCGAAGTTCGACCTGGTGGGAACGCAGCAATTTATGCAAACTCTCTCGCCACTTTCCATCTCGGAGGTGCCGCATTAAGAAGCGAGCACAGTTCCAAAGGTTCGGCGACAGGGTGGAAAGCGCCCTTCGGATGACGGAAGCACAGTTGGCACAGGCTTCACGCAGCTTGCCAAGGTTGGAGCGCGCGTTGCGCACGTATGCAGGATATTTGTTCGGGCGCTTTGTAACAGGGCACGACTTCAGTCGTGCCGAAGAGGCGCTCAATAAGGAGGAGCGGGCTTCAGCCGGCGGCACTTTGTTTCTTCGCGGCGATGTGTATCGCGGGCTAAAGCCCGCTCGGGATAAAGAGGCCGGTTTGTCGGCACGACTGAAGTCGTGCCCTGATACAAAGCGAGAAGGCGGGTCAGCTCTAAATGCACGCCTGAAGGCGTGCTCCACCCCCAGCGGATGGCCGAGCAGAACTTTGGTCTACCTGCTCGCGATGGCGGGCCTGCTTCTGCTGCTGTCGGGCTGCCGCTTGGACATGCAGGTGCAGCCGTATCAGCGTCCGCTGGTGGAGAGCGACTTCTATGCCGATCGGCGCTCAGAACGCCCGATCATTGAGGGCACGGTCGCGCGTGGGTATCTCGAGGCAGACACCTACTTCTACACCGGCAAGATCGGCAGCAATGATGGCGACTACATGCCCTTCCCGGCGACCGAAGAAGTACTGGCGCGTGGCCAGCAGCGCTTCAACATCTACTGCTCGCCGTGCCATTCCGAAGTGGGAGATGGCAACGGCATGATTGTGCAGCGCGGCTTCAAACATCCGCCGTCCTATCACATCGAGCGGCTGCGGCGCGCGCCCATCGGATATTTCTTCGACGTGATGACCAATGGCTTCGGCGCCATGCCCGATTACTCCGAGCAGATCACGCCCGCAGATCGCTGGGCAATTGCCGCTTATATTCGCGCGCTGCAGTTAAGCCAGCACGCCACCGAAGCCGATGTGCCTTCGGGCGAGCAGATCGCCAACTCGCCGCCGCCGGGCATCGTGATCGCGCCGGCGTATGACACCCAGGCTGCGACAACGGCTGCCTCAGCTCCGCCTCCGCCACAAGCGGCGCCGGCCAGGGGAGGCGATCAGAAACAATGAGCAACCAGACACTCGACCTTCGCGCCGCTGACTTTGCCGTGCCGCCCGATACGCCGCGCTGGCAGAGCAAGAGTCTGCTGATCGGCATTGCCGGAGTCATTTTCTGCCTGATCGCGGCCTTCCTGGACCTCAGAGACTTCCTGCGCGGATACCTGATTGCCTACGTCTTTTGGACCGGATTGACGGTAGGCTGTCTGGCTCTGCTGATGCTGCAGTACCTTTCTGGCGGCCTATGGGGTTTCTCGATTCGGCGCATCCTGGAAGCGGCAACCAAGTGCCTGCCGCTGACCTGCGTCTTCTTCCTGCCCTTATTGATCTTCCGGCATCACCTCTACGCCTGGATGAGCGATCCCTCGATGACCCATGAGAACCACTGGTATCTCACCCAGGGCAAATGGATTACTCGCTGGGTGCTCTACTACGTGATCTGGATGTTGCTGGGCTTCGGGCTATGCAAGCGGGGCGACCGGCAAGACTCCCCGGGTGGCGCCTTGCCTCGTTTCCAGGGTCTGAGTGGAGTGGGCCTGGTGCTCTACTCCCTGACGATTTCCTTCGCCGCGGTCGACTTGGTGATGTCGCTCGATCCGCATTGGGGCTCGACCATCTACGGCTTGATCTTTCTGGCAGGGCAGGGAATATCGGCCCTCTGCTTCAGCATCCTCATGCTGACGGTACTGACCCGCTATAGCCCTTACCGCGAGATCATCAAGCCGACACAGTTCCACGATCTCGGCAAGCTCACGCTGGCCTTCGTGATGCTGTTTGCCTATTTCTCGTTTTCCCAGTGGCTCATCATCTGGTCAGGAAACCTGCCGGACGAAATCAGCTGGTATCTACAACGCATCCGCGGTGCGTGGGGTTACATCATCATTGCGATTGTGCTGTTGCATTTTGCACTGCCCTTTTCGCTTCTGCTTTCGCGCGAACGCAAGCGCGCCGGCCGCCGCCTGATTGGCCTGGCGATTCTGCTGATGGTCATGCGCATGGTGGACATCTACTGGTACGTCATACCCAACTTCCCCGATGCCAGGCTGTTCAGCATCTGGTACTTTGCGGCGCCCATCGGTCTGGGCGGCCTGTGGCTGGCGTACTTCTTCCACAACTTCCGGCAGCGCCCGCTGGTGCCGCTCTACAGCCCGCAAACGGAGAATTTCCTGCACCAAGGATCGGGACATGGCCACTAATCACACCAATTACGATCCTTTGCGCAATCCGCAGGTGGATTACGAGCGTGCCGACCTTAGCGCGCGCGGCATTCTACTGTTCCTCATCGGCCTGTTGATTGCCGGCGTTTTCATCGAACTGGTGTTGTGGGGTATGTTCCGCTTCATGGCGCGCAGCGAGGTGCTATTCGCGCCATCGCAAATGAACCCGATGATGCGGGCCGAGCAGGGGGCGCGCGCCGGAGGCTCGCGCGTGGTGCTGCAAAACGCACCGGCGGTCAACCTTGACGTTTTTCCTGAGCCGCGATTGCAGGCGCATGATGCCGCCGATATGGGCCGTTTTCTCAAGTCCGAGCAGGAATTACTGAACGTGAAGCAGCCGTTCGAGGACGGTGCGGGAGCGATTCATATCCCGATCCAATTGGCGATGAAGTTGGTGGCGGAGCGAGGATTGCCGGTGCGTCCGAATCCGCCGCCGCAAGAGGTGAGTACGCAAACCGAAGCCGGCAATCCGAAGATGCTGGACATACAAGCTGGACCGCTGGGGCCGACGGCAGGAACTGGCGCTGGCAGAGAGCAGAAGCAGCAGGGAAGGATGCGTTGAGAAGTCTTGTACAATTCGCACTTTTGATTTTGGCGGCCACGTTGGCCGCCGCGCAGGCGCCCTCGTCTTTTCAGGACAACAGCGTGCAGCCGGCATCACAGGTGGCGCCGTCTGATTTGGCGAACGTTGGCATCGATCAGCGGCTCAATCAGCAAGTGCCGCTTGATCTCGAATTCAAAGACGAAACCGGCAAGACGGTGAAGCTGGGCGACTTTTTCCATAGTGGCCGGCCGGTCATTTTGAACCTGGTCTACTACACGTGCCCAATGCTCTGCGGGGAAGAATTGGCGGGCGAGTCCAGCGCGCTCAGCCTGTTGAAGTTCACGCCCGGCAAGGAATACGAAATCGTTTCGGTCAGCTTCAATCCGGACGAGGGGCCGAACGATGCGGCCAAGAGCAAGCAGATTTACATCGCCCGGATGAACGAGCATCTGGAGCACAAGACAGACGGCTCCGGCTGGCACTTTCTCACCGGCCAACAGCCGCAAATCAAACAACTGGCCGATGCTGTCGGCTTTCACTATCACCGCGATCCCCAGAGCCGGCAGTTCATTCATGCGACTGGAATCATGATCGTGACGCCGGCGGGCAACATCGCCCAGTACTACTACGGCGTGGAGTTTTCCCCCAAGGACATTCGCCTGGGATTGATCGAAGCCTCGCGCGGCAACATTGGCAATGTGGTCGACCAGGTGCTTTTGTACTGCTATCACTATGACCCGAAGACCGGGCGATACGGCGCCATGGTGACCAATATTATGCGTCTGGCCGGAGCGGCCACCATGCTGATTCTCGGCGGGTTTCTCATCGTGATGTTCCGCCGCGAACGGCCGGGGTCCCGGACGCGCGCCGCCTTCGCGCGCGACGGGGTGGAAGATTCGCATGCCAGCAAGAAGGGAACAGGACGGGCCTGATCGATATGTGGAAGAACCTCCCACTTTTTCCGGAGCGTGCCTCGGCACTGGCATGGCAGGTGGACGGACTTTATTTCTTGCTGATCGCAGTGTCGGCGTTTTTCACGCTGCTGATCTTCATCGTGATTTTCGTCTTCGCGGTCAAGTACCGCCGTTCGGCCCATCCTCATCCGTTTCAGATCGAAGGCTCGCTGCCGCTGGAATTGGCTTGGACCCTGATCCCGCTGGGCATCTGCATGATTTTCTTCGCCTGGGGCTCGCTGATCTACTTCCAGGAAGCGCGCCCGCCGCAGGGGTCGATGGAGATCTATGCTGTCGGCAAGCAGTGGATGTGGAAGTTCGAACACGAAACCGGACAGCGCGAGATCGATCAACTGCACGTGCCCCTTGGCCGCGATGTCAAGATGGTCATGAGTTCGCAGGACGTAATCCACAGCTTTTTCGTACCGGCGTTTCGCATTAAGGCCGACGTCTTACCCGGCCGTTTTACGCAAACATGGTTTCGTCCGACGAAGGTTGGCACCTATCACTTGTTCTGCTCGCAATATTGCGGCACGCACCACTCGCGGATGATCGGCGAGGTCATCGTGATGGAGCCGACGGCGTATCAGGCATGGCTCAGCGGGAACGGCGACCAGGGATCGCTGGCGGCGAACGGACAGGAAATGTTTCAGCAATTAGGCTGCGCCACTTGCCATCGCTCCGACACGCAAGGCCGCGGCCCGAACCTGGCGGGTATTTTCGGCAAGCCGGTGCTGCTGGATGATGGGCGCACGGTCATGGCCGACGAAAATTACCTACGCGAATCGATCCTGAATCCCGGCGCGAAGATCGTTGCGGGATTCAAGCCGATCATGCCGAGCTTCCAGGGCCAGGTCACGGAAGAGGGTCTGATGGCGCTGGTGGCCTACATCAAATCGTTGTCGCAACCGCAGCAGAACCGATCAGCGAGCAATCAGCCGCCGGTTCCGGACACGTCGAAAACGCAGTGAGGATCCAGTAGCAGAAGGTGTCTCAAATGGCGACCGCTGTACAAACTGTCGAGCGCGAAAATTACCTGAACTCGAATTACGGCATCAAGTCGTGGCTGCTGACGACCGACCACAAGCGTATCGCGATGCTTTATCTGGTCTCGATCACGACCATGTTCTGGATCGGCGGTTTCTTCGCCATGCTGATCCGGCTGAATCTGCTGACCCCGACGGGCGAGCTGGTGACGGCCGACACCTACAACAAGTTGTTCACCATGCACGGGATCATCATGGTGTTCTTCTTCCTGATTCCGTCGGTGCCGGCGGTGATCGGCAATTTCGTGATTCCGCTGATGGTGGGCGCTAAGGACCTGGCCTTCCCGCGCGTCAACCTGCTGAGCTGGTATCTTTACATGGCGGGTGCCATCACCGCCCTCACAGCGATGGTCACCGGAGGGGTCGATACCGGCTGGACCTTCTACACGCCGTTCAGCACGACGTACTCGAATACGCATGTGATCGGCGCGGCGCTCGGCATCTTCATCGCCGGCTTCTCTTCGATCCTGACCGGGCTGAACTTCATCGTCACCATCCACCGCATGCGCGCGCCGGGACTGACCTGGCGCGACTGCCGCTGTTCTGCTGGTCGAATTATGCGGCCGCTCTGATCATGGTGCTGGGCACCCCGGTGCATTGCCATCACGCTGCTGCTGGTGGCGTTGGAGCGCGCCTTCAACATCGGCGTCTTCAACCCGCAACTGGGCGGCGATCCGCTTCTGTTCCAGCACCTGTTCTGGTTCTACTCGCATCCGGCGGTTTACATCATGATCCTGCCGGGCATGGGCGTGATCAGCGAAATCGTTACCTGCTTCTCGCGCAAGCGCGTCTTCGGCTATGAGTTCGTGGCGCTGGCCTCGATCGCCATTGCGGTTCTCGGCTTTCTGGTTTGGGCGCACCACATGTTCGTCGCCGGAATTTCGGTCTATGCGGCGCTGGTGTTTTCGCTGCTGAGCTTCCTGGTCGCAATCCCTTCGGCGATCAAGGTATTTAACTGGACCGCGACCATGTACAAGGGCTCGATCCGCTACGAGACCCCGATGCTGTATGCCTTTGGCTTCATCGGCCTGTTCACCATCGGCGGCTTGACGGGCGTATTCCTGGCCTCCCTGGGCGTCGACGTGCACGTCCACGACACCTACTTCATCGTCGCCCACTTCCACTACATCATGGTGGGCGGCATGGTGATGGCCTACATGGCCGGCCTGCACTTCTGGTGGCCCAAGATCAGCGGCCGGATGTATCCCGAGGGCTGGGCAAAGCTGTCGGCGCTGCTGGTTTTCGTCGGCTTCAACCTCACGTTCTTCCCGCAGTTCATTCTGGGCTACATGGGCATGCCGCGGCGCTATCACGCGTATCCGCCGGAGTTCCAGGTGCTCAACGTGCTCTCGACCGCCGGAGCTTCGATTCTCGCCGTGGGCTACGTGCTGCCGATGATTTATTTCCTGTGGTCGCTGCGCTACGGCGAATTGGCTCCTCCGAATCCCTGGAACGCCGTCGGATTGGAGTGGATGACGCCGTCGCCGCCGCCTACCCACAATTTCGATGAGACGCCGGTCGTGACCTGGGAAGCTTACGACTACGAGCACCAGCCGCAGGAGGAGGTCACCGTTGGCCACTAGCGATATCCAAATCGCTGAGCGTGCGCTGCAGCACCACTTCGCCGACATGGAGCAGCAGCAGGAGACCTCCACCTTCGGCATGTGGATGTTCCTGCTCACCGAGATCATGTTCTTCGGCGGGCTGTTCACCGCCTACCTGGTGTACCGTTCCTCGTACTATCAGGCCTTCGTCGAAGGCAGCCAGAAGATGAACATCTGGCTGGGCGCGACCAATACCGCCGTACTGATTTGCAGCTCGCTGACCATGGCGCTGGGGGTCCGCGCAGCCCAGACGGGCAAGCCCAAGCTGATGGTGGTCCTGCTGCTGATCACGATTCTGTTCGGCCTGGGCTTCCTCGGAATCAAGGGGGTTGAGTATCACGAGCACTGGGAAAATCACGAG
The DNA here is from genome assembly GCA_963821995.1 of uncultured Acidobacteriaceae bacterium. Taxonomy (GTDB): domain Bacteria; phylum Acidobacteriota; class Terriglobia; order Terriglobales; family Acidobacteriaceae; genus Bog-257. Next base: position 86,719 of record CAWGFZ010000007.1, read on the forward strand.
TTCCCGGGACCGAATTTCCACTTCGAAACCATCGATAAGCACCCGCCCGTCGATCTACAGCACACCGAGATCTACTTCTCGCTGTACTGGGCGATGACCGGCCTACATGCTTTGCACATGGTCATCGGAGTGGGTTTGGTGAGCTGGATCATCATTGCCGGCCTGATGGGCGCGTTCACCCCTTCCTATTTCACCCCGGTGGAGATCGTCGGCCTGTACTGGCACTTCGTCGATCTGGTCTGGATCTACTTATTCCCGCTGCTCTATTTGATCAGCAAGAAGCATGGCTAGGCATGAATCACACGGAAAACGAACACATCTCTCCAGAATCGCATGTTGTACCGGTGAGTCTTTACGTTGCCATTTGGGCTACGTTGATGGTGTGCACCGGCCTGACGGTATTCGCGGCCTCGATCGACTTGGGCGTCTTCAACATCGTCGTAGCACTGCTGATTGCCACGCTCAAGGGTACTTTGGTCGTGCTCTTCTTCATGCACCTGCGTTACAGCACCAAGCTAACCATGGTAACGGTAATCGCGGCGCTCTTCTGGCTCTTCATCATGTTCTCGCTTACACTGACGGATTACATGACACGCCATTGGGCCACTTACAGTTAGAGGCGGGCCTTCGGACAGTGTGTTGCAACCCGATTGCTCACGGCCTTTTCAGACCCCCATCGGGCATAAATAATTAGCCCTGGGCTGGGCGAATCGCTCGTATTCTCTACCCGGCTTCCAGCTCTTGATGATGACTCCTACGATGATGACTCCTACAATGTGGCATGTCGCTCTCTGCTATGCCACATTGTAGGACTTTGCCCGATTTTTCTGCGGAATAGCCGATGGTTACTACTTGCCCTCTTTTCATCATCCTGTAACAAGCCTGCATGTAACCTATTGACGTGATTCCCACACACGACACCTCTTCGCCAGCCCTCGGCTACAATACAGCCGTGAAACAAACCATCTTTGCGGTGGAAGACGATACCGACATCTCACGTCTCGTTCGTCACCACCTGGAGGCTGCCGGCTACGGGGTACGCACATTTTCCGCTACTGCCGGCGTTATCGCCGAAGCCGAAAAGCAGCTGCCGTCCCTGTTTCTTCTGGACATCATGGTTCCCGGCGGCGACGGACTGGAGCTGTGCCGCCGAATCCGCCAGACCTCATCGCTGGCCATGATTCCGGTTATCTTTCTGACTGCCAAGACGAGCGAGTCGGACCGCGTGATCGGGCTGGAGATCGGCGCCGACGATTACATTCCCAAGCCGTTCAGCCCGCGCGAACTGGTGGCTCGGGTACGCGCCGTTCTGCGGCGATTCGAGCGTCCGCTGGCCCCTGCTATTGTCAAAGCCGGCGACATCGAGATCGACAGCGGCGGTATGACCTTAACGGTGCGCGGCCAGCTCACGCAAACCACGGCCACGGAGTTCCGTCTGTTGGAATATCTGGCGCGTCATCCCGGACGTGTTTTCACGCGCGATCAACTGCTCGACGCCGTCTGGCGCGACACCCACTACGTGACCCCGCGTTCGGTGGATGTTTACGTGCGCCGCATTCGTGAGAAAATCGAGCAGAATCCCGACGATCCTCGGTACCTGAGGACGGTGCGGGGAGCGGGTTACCGCTTTGAAATTCCCAAAGCGTAAAGGCGCGAATTCGTGAAGAGTCGCATCTTCCTCAAGCTGTTTCTGGCGGCGCTGCTCATCATTGCGGCTTGTACTGTCTCTCTGGACCTGCTCATAGGACGCACATGGGAGAGCATGCTGCGTCAAGAGATCGAAACCTCACTGCAGCAAAAGACGGCAATGTTCGCTGGGCGCGTCCAGAACGCGCCGCGCGGATCGCTCACACAGATTACGCGGGAAGCGGCCCGGACCGCGGGCGCGCGTATAACGATTATCGATCCGGCGGGCAACGTTGTGGCCGACTCCCAGGCGGAGCCGGACAAGATGGAAAATCATGCGACACGGCCGGAATTCGCCGCCGCATTGCATGGGCAGACAGGCAAGGCCACCCGGCTCAGCAAGACAATCGGAGTCGAGTTGCTTTATGTAGCCGTGCCGATCCCCGGCGGTGCGGTGAGGATGGCGTACCCGCTGAGCTCGATTCAGCAAGTAAACCGCGAGTTTCGCCGCGATCTCATCGAGGGATCCGCGGTTGCCGGATTGCTGGCTCTGCTGCTGGCGTTTGTGGCCACGCAATCCATAGGGCGCAGACTGCTGCGCATCACCGACTTCGCTGAGCGAATCGCCGCGGGCGACCTGACGGCACGAATTCAGGAAGGCGCAGGCGATGAGATTGCGCACGTGGCTTCCGCGCTCGACAAGACGGCGCGCAAACTGGAAGAAGGTTTCAGCGCACTGGAAAACAGCCGACAAACGCTGGAGACGCTGCTGAACTCGATGCAGGAGGCGGTGGTCGCGGTCGCCGAGGACGAGCGTGTTCTCTGGGCGAATCAGCGCATGGAGCGGCTGCTGCCCAGTGGAGTGCGCATGGGGGCACCACTGGTGCAATCCGTGCGCGACCCAGAGATTCTGGCATCGGTACAGGCTGCGCTTACCACACGCGACGTGGTCGTGGCTCGCGCCGCCAAGATTTTTTCCGGCCGCGTGTTTGATGTTACCGCTGCTCCCATGCCCGGTGGCGGCGTGGTTGCGGTGCTGCACGATCAGACCGAGATTGAGCGGGTGGAGAAGACGCGGCGCGACTTCATCGCCAATGTCTCGCATGAGTTGCGGACTCCGCTCACTTCCATCCAGGGTTATGCGGAGACGCTGCTGGACAGCCGCAGCCTACCGGAGAACACACGGGAGTTTGTGGAGATCATCCGCAAGAATGCAGCGCGCATGGCGCGCCTCACCGAGGACCTTCTGGTGCTGGCGCGGGTGGAATCGGGCGAGCAGAAGCTCAATCTTCAGCTGGCAAGCCCGCAGGAGCTGCTCGAAGATGCCGGACAAACTTTCCACGCGCTGGCCGCGAGCCGCGGCATCGAGCTTACGCTGATGAACACCGCTTCCTCCGAGGTCCTGGTAGACCGCGACGCAATTCACCAGGTGTTTTCGAACCTCATCGATAACGCGCTGAAGTATGGCGGACAGGGTGGGAAGGTATTGCTGGGGGCTTGCGAATCGGAAGAGGGCGTGCAGTTTTATGTTCGCGATTTCGGTTCCGGCATCTCCAGCGAACATTTATCGCGACTGTTCGAGCGCTTCTATCGAGTGGACAAGGCGCGGTCGCGCGAGTCGGGCGGAACCGGGTTGGGCCTGGCGATCGCGAAACATGTGGTGCGGGCGCACTCGGGTGCGATTCGCGCCGAGAGCGAGTTGAACCACGGCGCGACGTTCTATTTCACCCTGCCGCGGCAGGCGGCTCCCGTCGCTTCGGAGAAGCAGCTGATCTCCTAGCAACTGCGGCACATTTGACTGTGAATTTAAAGCGAAGTTCATACAGATTTCATAAAACATTCACGCGGCTTCTCTATTCTCATCCTAATTACCCTGCCCACCCGGAAGGTATGCCGGTCCAGAGAAACCGGACTAGACGATCGTGTCATTACACGTGCCCGAATCAGTGAGAACAGGATGAGTTCAGCCGAAATCGCTGCTAGTTCGAATGCGATCTGTGCCGACCTGCAGGAGCAGACGCTGCAGGCGTGTCGAGTGGCGAAGAGCGCCGCAGGTATCGTGGCGGAAGGAATCGCCACGGGTGTGACCTCGGTCCTCGATGCTGTCCGGGAGCGCGAGAAGGAACTCGACAGGCTTGACCACTTCATCGATCAGGCAGTGACGTCGGCGATAACCCAGGTGAGCGCGGAACACGCGCGTCAGCTGCTGGCCTGCCTGAAATTCATGATCGATCTGGAGCGAATCGGGGACCTCCTGCTGAACTGCAGCAACCGCGCCGCGGCCGTGGGCAGCCGCATCGAATTGCAGGACATTCGCGATCTCACGCTAATGGCGTCGCGGCTGGAGAAGATGCTGGGCGATGTGCATGACGCGTTCAGCGAGCGCGATCTCAACCGAGCATTGTCTGTCCTGCGTTCCGATGCCGAGCTCGATCGTCTGCGGAACCTTATCTTCCTGCGACACCTGGAGAATCATGACGGCGCGCCGCGCCAGGAGAGCTTCCACGTGTTGTTCATGACGCAGTCTCTGGAACGCGCAGGGGACCACGCCAAGAACCTTGCAGAAGAAATCTGTCACCTGGTGAGCGGGCACAGCGTTCGCCACGTGCTGCGGTCGTACGACAAACCTGTGGAGCAGATGTTCATCGAGGACCTGAGGCGGCGGCAGAAAACGTCGACTTAGACAGGCGAGAATTTCTCGAAGAATTCATACAAGGTTGCCTGGTGCGCCGCATCCAAACGGATGACAGAGGCAGAGCTATGTTGTCAGACCGTTCCTCCCGGCAAGCTGTCACTGCCGCCAAGCACGCGCTGGCGGACAGCTCAACTCGGAGCGATCGCAAGGCGCGACTGGTCAGCTGGCTGCGAATCTGGAAGCAGGTTTTCATGGGGGAGCTGCTGAATGCATTGGAACGCCGGCGTTACGACCTCAAAAGGACGCGCTCGAAAAGCGCCGGTGCCTGATCGCCCACGTAAGTGCTTCTCTTCACGCGAAATTTACGGTTGTGTAACAGAATCGTAATTAAGCGGGCGTAGAAAAACTATTGGACAATCTACAGAATGTTTCTCGAGGAGGAAGCTGGTGATTCGATCACTCAGAGTGCTTCTCTGCATTGTTGTGCTTGCAAGCTGCGCCATGGCGCAGACAACATTGAACGGCGCCGGCGCCACTTTTCCCTACCCGATTTACTCCAAGTGGTTCAACGAATACCACAACGAACATTCCAATATCGAAATCAACTATCAGTCGATTGGCAGCGGCGGCGGCATTCGCCAGTTGCAGGCGGGTACGGTGGATTTCGGAGCCAGCGACATGCCGCTGAATGACGAGCAGATGGCACAATTCAAAGCCAAGAATGTTACGGTGTTGCATGTTCCGACGGTCCTGGGTGCCGTGGTGCCTGCCTATAACGTCCCAGGTCTTAGCGGCGATGTGAAATTCACGCCGGACGTACTGGCCGACATCTATCTGGGAAAGATAAGCAAATGGAATGATCCTCGAATTACCAAGGTGAACCCCGGCATGAATTTCCCCGACCAGCCCATTACGGTAGTCCACCGTTCTGACGGCAGCGGCACCACCTTCATTTTTACCGACTATCTTTCGAAGGTAAGTTCGGACTGGAAGAACACGGTTGGGTCAAACACATCGGTGAAGTGGCCCTTGGGTATGGGCGGCAAGGGAAATGAAGGCGTGGCTGGTTACATCCGCCAGTTACCCGGATCCATTGGGTACGTCGAGTTAATTTACGCCATCCAAAATAAGATTCAGTTTGGCAGCGTCCGGAACTCGTCGGGCAACTTCATTAAGGCCAGCTTGGAGACCACAACCGCGGCCGCCGAGGGAATAAAGATGCCGGCGGACTTCAAGGTTTCGATTACCAATCCTGCCGGGAAGAATGCTTACCCGATCGCGAGCTTCACGTGGCTGCTCATTCCAACGAACCCGGCGGACGCCAATAAGGGAAAGATCTTGAAGGACTTTCTCTTCTGGATGCTGGATAAGGGGCAGACCATGACCGAAGCGCTGTCGTACGCTCCTCTTCCCAAGGACGTGGTGGCCAAAGAGAAGGCGGCGATCACGGCGCAGGTAAAGCCGTGAGCAACAGCAATTAGCAACTAGCAATTAGCTCCAGGGCGTTTAACTGGATTTACGTCAGTGACTTTGAGGCGTTCGCATAACGTGAACCGCTTGATTGATCTGAAGCACCACATCTTCCAGAGCTAGTTGCTAATTGCTAGTTGCTGCGTTTAACACCGCTGTAACAAATGTCTGATAGCGTCGATCCGATGAATCCATCCGAGCCTGTCAAGCGGCTCCCCAAGCCGGTAACTTCCATGCCAGCCTTGGCTAAGGTGGACACGGCGCGGCAAGCGCAGAAACCGGTCGCCGCGCTGGAGAAGATCCGGAGCTCCGTTCCCCGCAGCAGTCGCATGCCCGACGAACTGTTTCGCTGGATCATCTTCCTCAGCGCGGTATCCGTCTTCGCTATCGTGCTGCTGGTGGTTTGGGAACTGGTGGACAAATCCAAGCTGTCGTTGCACCAGTTCGGACTCCATTTCTTCTACGGACACGACTGGGACCCGGTTAACGACAAATTCGGCGCGCTGCCGTTTATCTACGGCACACTGGTTTCATCGCTTATTGCTTTGCTGCTCGCGGTGCCGCTGTCCATCGGCGTAGCGGTGTACATCACGGAAATGTGCCCCCAGCGATTGCGGGCGATTATCTCATTCCTGGTGGAGTTGCTGGCGGCAATTCCCAGCGTGATTTACGGATTGTGGGGAATCTTCGTTCTTGCGCCTCTGCTGCGTAATTACGTCGAGCCATTTCTGGCCAGAACTCTGGGCTGGACGGGACTGTTTACCGGACCAATGTACGGCCTCGGCATGCTGGCGGCCGGCATCATTCTGGCCATCATGATCGTGCCGGTGATCGCTTCGATCACGCGCGAGGTGATGACCGCGGTGCCACAGAACCAGCGCGAGGCGGTGCTGGCGCTGGGCGCGACGCGCTGGGAGATGATCCGCATGGGCGTTCTGCGCAACGCGCGAATCGGCATCGTGGGCGGCATCATTCTCGGACTGGGCCGGGCGCTGGGCGAAACCATGGCAGTCACCATGGTCATCGGCAACCGGCCAGAGATGGCGAAGTCGTTGTTTGCTCCCGGCTATACCATGGCCAGCGTCATCGCCAACGAATTCACCGAGGCGACGGGCGATATGTACCTCAGCGCTCTGGTGGAGATCGGGTTGGCGCTGTTCATCGTTACCTTGATCGTCAACGCCCTGGCGCGCCTGCTGGTATGGAGCATTACCGGCGGAACTGCGAGGACGCTTGCCTAATTCCATACCGCCGTCGACCTCGCAACATGTCAGCTTGTGGCGCCGGTTCACCGATTGGGGAGCGACCGGATTCGCCATTCTGGCAGCGATTTTGGTTCTGGTTCCGCTGCTTGCCATCTTCGTTTATCTGGTGATCAAGGGAGTCGGCTCCATCAACTGGGCATTCCTGACGCAGACTCCGAAGCCGCCCGGCGAAACTGGCGGAGGTATGGCGAACGGCATTGTCGGCACGGGACTGATTCTCGCGGTCGCCAGCGTTATCGGAGTGCCGTTGGGAATCGGATCAGGCATCTACCTGGCGGAGTACGGACGCAATCGCTTCGGGGACATAATTCGCTTCACCGCGGACGTGCTGAACGGGGTGCCGTCCATCGTGATCGGCATCACGGTTTATTCGCTGATCGTTGTCCAGCAAAAACATTTCTCCGCATTCTCCGGCGGCGTGGCGCTGGGGATCATGATGATTCCTACCGTGGCGCGCGCAACTGAAGAGATGTTGCTGATGGTGCCGAACATGATCCGGGAAGCTGCGTACGGGCTCGGAATTCCGCGCTGGCGGACGACGCTGTCGATCACCCTTCGAACCGCCTCGGCGGGCGTCATCACCGGCTGTATGCTGGCGTTCGCCCGTGTCGCCGGAGAAACGGCTCCGCTGCTGTTCACCGCATTCGGCAATCAGTTTTGGAATTTGAAATTGAATCAGCCAACCGCGGCGCTGTCGCTGCAGGTATTCACCTATGCCATTTCGCCGTATGACGATTGGCACAAGCAAGCCTGGGCGGGAGCGCTGATTCTGATTCTGCTGATCGTGGGAGCGGTTGCGGCGGTCCGTATTGTGACTGCACGCGGAATGATGAAGGGAGCCTGAGAGTTCGTATGGGCGTGGGGATCGAAGTACGTGGACTGAACGCGTGGTACGGCAAGAACCTGGCGCTGCAGTCCATCGATATCGTCGTTCCCGCGAATCACGTGACCGCGGTGATCGGGCCGTCCGGCTGCGGAAAAAGTACCTTCGTGCGCTGCCTGAACCGCATGCACGAGACGATCCCGGAAGCCCGGGCCGAAGGCATAGTCAAGGTTGGGGAGATGGACGTCTATGGAGACGGATCGGACCCGGTCGAGGTACGCCGCCGCATCGGCATGGTGTTTCAGAAGCCGAATCCTTTCCCGACCATGTCGATTTACGACAACGTTGCCGCCGGCCTGAAGCTGAACGGCTTCCGCAATCGCAAGCAGCTGAATGAACTGGTGGAGCGGTCGCTCAAGCTAGCTGCGCTGTGGGACGAAGTGAAGGACCAGCTGCACAAGCAGTCAGGAGCAAGCCTTTCCGGCGGCCAGCAACAGAGGCTGTGCATCGCACGCGCGCTAGCGGTCGAGCCGGAGGTCCTGCTGATGGACGAGCCGGCATCGGCATTGGACCCCATCTCCACCAGTAAAATCGAGGAGCTCATCTTTCAGCTCAAGCAGCACTATACTGTCGTAATCGTTACGCACAACATGCAGCAGGCGGCGCGCGTCGCCGAGCTTACCGGATTTTTCTTAATGGGCAGCCTCATCGAGTACGACAAGACCGAGAAGATCTTCACCAATCCCGCCGACAAGCGGACAGAAGATTACGTGACAGGCAGGTTCGGATAATGCGCAGCCGCTTTCAGCAGGGACTGGACGATTTGAAGGAAAAACTCTTGCGCATGGGTGGCCTCGCGGAGCAGGCGATCGACCGCGCTACCGAAGCGTACCGCAGCCGCGACAGCAAGTATTGCCAGATGGTGCTGACGGGCGAGCACGCCATCAATGAAGCCGAGCGCGAGATCGACGAACTGGCGCTCGACTTGTTGGCCATGCAGCAGCCAATGGCTATCGACCTGCGCTTCATTCTCGCGGTGCTGAAGATCAACGCCGACCTGGAACGCGTCGGGGATCAGGCGGTCAACATCGCGGAGCGTGTGCTTGACTTGATCAGCGAAGAGGAGACAGAGCTGCCGGTTGATATTCCCCGCATGGCGGACGCCGTCAGCACGATGGTACAACGCGCGCTCGAATCGTTCCTCGACGGCAAAGCTGAGGTTGCCGAAGCGGTGCTGCAAATGGACGGTATTGTGGATCGCATGAAGGACGAGGCCTTCGTTGTATTGGTGCAGAAGATGACCGATGCGCCGTCCTGCACCCGCCAGGCGTTGGATGTTCTTCTGATCGCACGCGCCCTGGAGCGCATCGCAGACCACGCCACCAACATTGCCGAAGACGTCATCTTCTGGGTGCGCGGCGCCGACGTTCGCCATGGCGGCGCGCATTACCGGGAATAAGGCTGTTCTTTTCCCGCCGGGTTCACGCCGTCAGGTTGCAGCCGTCAGGATGGAGGTTTAGGCTGTGGGAAAGAGTAGGGTGGGTTGTGTTTTCCCTTGCATACGTCCTCATCATGGCGGGCCTGGCGTTTGGCGGCGCCACGACTTTAATAGGCTTCGGCGGACTGCTCGTAACCTCCTTTCATCGCAGTTTAGGATCTCCGCTGCCGCTGCCAACTTTGCATAACGCCTTCGAGCGGCGGCTGTACGTACTTGTGGGTTTTGCCGGATTTGTGGTCTGGGGCAGTGCGTTCCTGTGCAGTTTGAATTTCGCTCCGTAACAGGGCTGTTCGGGTAGAGCGGCGCTTCGGAGGCTGTTACGAAACCCGTGTCGCCGCTCCGCGGCTCGTATGTTTTTTCCGCTTGACCGGGGCCCTTACGGCACCCGGCTAACTTCATCCCGCCGCTCCGCGGCTGTTTGATTGCAGATTCGGCCAGTTTTTCCCATCACCCAATTGATACCGGTAGTTTCGTAACAGCGTCTTCAGCGCCATGTCCATTGCGGCTGTTTTGCGAAAGCCCAATCTTCACGGGCGGCTTGGACCCGGACCTGAACGTTCGCTCTACCCGCGGCGACCATCAGATCGACTTTTAATAGCCGCCTACGAAGCCGTGCCCTTCGGCTCTTTCAAGCTATTTATAATCGCACCATGACAACCGCTCCGGGCGCTGGGGTCGCGACAAGCTCGAAGTACGAGCCGGTCATCGGGCTGGAGGTGCACGTCCAGCTGCTGACGAAGACAAAGATCTTCTGCGGCTGCTCGACGCGCTTCGGCGACCCTCCGAATACCAATGTCTGTCCGGTATGCCTCGGGCTTCCTGGCGCGCTGCCGGTTCTGAACAAGCGTGCAGTGGAATTCGCGGTTCTGGCTGCAACGGCGCTGAACTGCCGCATCAACGACTCGTCGATTTTTGCCCGCAAGAATTATTTCTATCCTGACCTGCCCAAGGGTTACCAGATTTCGCAATATGACAAGCCGCTGGCCGAGCACGGTTACATAGACGTTAAGGCCCCTGCTGGGTCCGGGGCCCCCGGCGCGCCCGGTGTTGGCGCGACGGGGAAGAGAATTGGCATCACGCGCGTGCACCTGGAGGAAGACGCGGGCAAGAGCCTCCACGATGGCCTGCCCGACAGCAGCGAGTGGACATCGATTGACCTGAACCGCTCGGGCGTGCCGCTGATCGAGATCGTCAGCGAGCCCGACATTTCTTCGCCCGACGAAGCCTATGAGTACCTGACACGGCTGAAGGAAATCATCCTGTACACCGGCGTCAGCGACTGCAACATGGAAGAGGGTTCGCTGCGCTGCGATGCCAACGTCAGCATTCGTCCGCGCGGGCAGCGCGAGTTCGGAACCAAGACGGAAGTGAAGAACGTTAATTCGTTCCGCTTTATCCGCCATGCGCTAGAGTATGAAATCGCGCGGCATGAGGAGGTCCTTGAATCGGGCGGGACGATCGAGCAGGAGACAAGGCTTTACAACGCGGCCGAAGGCAAGACCTATGGCATGCGGTCGAAGGAGCAGGCGCACGATTATCGTTATTTTCCGGAACCGGATTTGCTACCGCTCGTGATCGAGGAGAAATGGCGCGCGGAGATTGTCGCGCAGATGCCGGAGTTACCCGAGGCCCGGCGCGCGCGTCTGGTCGCGCAGTACGGCATTACCGAGTACGACGCTACCACGCTGACCAGCACACGCTCGCTGGCCGATCAGTTTGAAGAGGCGGCCAGTGCGGCGAAGAATCCCAAGCGGGTCGCCAACCTGGTGCAGAGCGAGTTGATGGGAAGGTTGAAGGCGCAGGAGCCTGGAGATCGACCAGTCGCCAATTTCAATGAAGGGCGTCGCGATGTCAGCAGATCTGGTCGAGAGCGGCGCCATTAGCGGAAAGATACTGAAAGATCTCTACGATCTGGCCTTCGAACGCTGCGAAGACTTCCCCGCGATCTACGAGAGAGAAAAACCGCAGCAGATCACCGACACGGCAGCGATCGAGAAGATCATCGACGAGGTGATCGCTGCGAATCCCAAGCAGTTGGAGCAGTATCGCGGTGGCAAAAAGACTGTGATCTCCTACTTTGTAGGACAGGTGATGAAAGCGTCGAAGGGGCAGGCGAATCCTGGGCTGGTGAACGAACTGCTGGCGAAGAAGCTGGACGGCGCCGAATAGTCATCCGGCAATCTCCGCAATCGGGACCACCAACACGTGTGACGCTACGCACAGACGGGAATCTCAGTTCGCTAGGATAGTTAGGCTGGAAGTAAGCGCCACAATCCCCTTAGGACTGGAATGCCGCGCAGACCTGTCAGGTCTTGGAGGGTTTTCCCTGACAAGTGTCCATAAGCAATCCTCAGCCAGACTCTCAGGCGCCACCCTTCACTCGTCGATCAGGCATGTCCGCCGAGAAGCGGGTGTAAAGTTTAAGCGTCACAACCAGCCCCTCAACGTCAGCATTTATAAAAGAGGACCACCATGACACACCTGGTGCAACTTTCCATATCAATTTTTCATGGCAGCTTGCGGTGGACAGGGTTCGCGTTGTCAGTGATTTGCGCGCTGGCGATGATCGCGGTGCAACCGAGCCAGGCGCAGACATTCACGGTACTCCATAATTTCAGCGGCGGCTCTGCCGGCGCTAGTCCCAATGCGGGACTCACGGTGGATGCGGCTGGCAGCCTCTATGGCACGACCTATTCCGGCGGCCGTACTGGAGGTGAGTATTGTGGCCAAGGCGGATGCGGTACGGTCTTCAAGCTGACGTCCGCTAACGGTGGATGGGTGCTGAAGACGCTGTACAGTTTTCAAGGAGGCTCGGACGGAGCCAGTCCTGCGGCGAGGGTCGTATTCGGACCCGATGGCGCCCTCTACGGCACCACCCAGAGCGGACAGCCAGGATCAGGTGGTAATTGCCCCGGTGGTTTCTGCGGCACAGTCTTTCGCCTTACTCCGCCAGCGACCGTGTGCCGTAGCGTGAGCTGCCCGTGGACGGAAACAGTGCTATACGGTTTCACAGGTGACAATGACGGGGGCGTTCCCGGATTCGGCGATCTCATCTTCGACCCAGCGGGAAATATCTATGGGACAACCGAGATTGGCGGCCCTAACAGCTTAGGCACGGTTTATGAATTGACCCACGGCAGCGGCGGTTGGAGGGAGAGCGTTCTGTACAGCTTTAGCGGTCTGGACGGTGATGCGCCCATCGGCGGCCTGATCTTCGACAACGCGGGCAATCTTTGGGGCACAACCGTCTACGGAGGCAATGGTTATCAGCGTCAGCTCGGATACGATGGATGGGGCGTGATCTTTCAGTTGACTCTGTCAGACTCCGGTTGGACCGAGAGTACTGTCTACAAATTTCACGATTACACCGACGGCGCACTCCCCTACGGTGCCTTGACCGTGGACTCCGCCGGAAATCTTTACGGCACAGCAAGCGCGGGAGGTTCGTCATTTTGCTGGCGGGAAAGCGAAGACTACGGAGGCTGCGGCACGGTTTTCCAATTCCTTGGGGGAGACCTGGATCCGCTGTATTCATTTCCCGGAAACGAGGAAATTTATTCGCCTCCAGGACCGCAAGCGCCCCTCACAATCGATTCGGCCAGCAACCTTTACGGCACCAGCAATGCCGACGGCGCCAACTACTTCGGCAACATTTTCAAGCTGGCTGCTCAGTCGAATGGTAATTGGACGTATGTATCGCTCTACGATTTCACCGGAGGCAACGATGGCAAATGGCCTATAAGCAACGTGGCGATTGATCACAATGGCAATCTCTATGGCACGACGCAATCCGGCGGTTCTGGAGGCGACGGTGTCATCTGGGAAATCACGCCCTAGCTGAGATTTCTAATCAACCATCCTCAATTTCACTACTTTCGCCTGGCCAGGAATTTGGGTATTGTAGTTCGCGCGTCATCTGGAGACTCCCATAAATTCTGCCGCCCCGCCTTCACCGGGCGCACGGAACCCTAAAGCTCGGTCGCCTGATTTTAGCCGGTGACTCCTGCCGCAATGCTGCGTCAGAAGCCAACGGGGAGAAAAGAGAGTGTTGAAATGCCAAACATCTGCGATATATGTGGAAAGCAACTTCAGCCAGCCGATGTGCAGGTTGTTCGACCAACCGCGGTCGTCTTTGCGACGGCCAATGGTTTCGTCCCATCAAGACTGCCTCCAACGTGGAAGCCACAATGCGAAATGCTTGGGGTCACCGTAGCCTCTCATTGGAACACTGTGGTGAATATGAACGCTGCAATCGATTGGGGGATTTGTCAGCACTGTTTCGACGAAGTAAACCAGTTCAATTCAAAATCGGGCGAGGTTGGCAGGGCTGCTCTGGGAGCAGTCGACCAACTTTTTGGAGCGTTGATCTCTGGCGACCAGCAGAAGGTGCAGAGGCCCAAGCCTCAGCCGTCAGTAGACGTCAGGGATACTTTGGCCGTTACTCCAAAGACCGAGCCGACCGCCGGCAACGCAAGTCCCGTCTTGAAGAAGCCGCTGACTTCTGCTGCCCCCGGTGTTCCAACCGAACAGAAGCCGCTCTCGCAGATGGAGCGCGTTGTCGATACCTTTGTCGCTCCTACCAAGACCTTCACTGACCTGCGGCGCAGCGCTAACTGGCTGATGCCCTGGGTGGTGCTGACGATTGCCAGTCTGGCTATGATCGCGGTTGCCGACAAGAAGCTGGGGATGGAAAAAATCGTCGAGAATCAGCTTGCGCTGCAACCGAAGCAAGCGGCGCAGCTCGACAGCCTGTCACCCGATCAGCGGGCGGCGAGGATGGAAACGATCATCAAGTTCAACCGGGTGGTTGCCTACGCCTATCCGGTCCTGCTGGTGATCATCCTGGCTATTGTCGCCGGGGTGCTGCTGGGATCGTTCAACTTCGGGCTCGGCACGGAGCTCACCTTCAATCAGTGCCTGGGGGTGTGCATGTACGCGTCGCTGCCTGGCATTTTTAAGGCGCTGATTGCGATCCTCGCCATCGCAGTCGGCGGCGGCGAAGCATTCACCTTTCAGAACCCTATCGCGAGCAATCTCAGCGGGCTGGTCGATCCCAGTTCGCACTTCCTGTACGCGATCGCCACTGCGGTCGACGTCTTCACCATCTGGACGCTGGTACTGAGCGGCATCGGCTTCGCATGCCTGACGAAGGTGAAGCGCGGCACCTCGATGGCCGTCGTGTTTGGCTGGTGGCTGGTCGTGGTGCTGGCGGGAGCGGGACTGTCAGCGGCATTCTCGTGAGCGGTGTACGCGATCCTCGGATTCTGCATCTGACTAGCCCGGACAGTTTGTTACGATACGACGGCTTACATTCCTGACCGGCACGTCACAATGCGCCATGATGTCGATCATCTGGTGCAGTTGCAATACTGATATATACTTGCGATGTCTGTACTTTTGTTTTCGCCAGTACGGCGAATCGGGGGCCGCTCCTTCTTTCATATTCCCCGAGAGTTTCATTACTAAAGGGATCGAGTCGAGGCCGCTTGTCGTGTCTAGGTAACAGGACTGAGTCGCCGGCATGATCTAAGCGCTCATACACCTCCGGCGCACATTATTCCGACCGCAGACCCCCAGGCTGGCCGTGGGAGGTGTGGCGTGGACCTTGTACTCATACGTCTTCTCTTCGTTCTGATCACTGCGCTGGCCTGTTATGAACTTCAGCCCCTGGGATTGGGCCGCTGGCCGTCGGCTGGGGTTGGCGTCCTTTGCGGCGTCGCCGTCGTCCTCTTTGAGATGCGCCTGCGCCGCGTCAGCCTGAAGCGGCTGATCGGTGCGGTCATCGGCAGCATCCTTGGCATCGTTGGCGCCTATCTCTTCAGCCTGGTGATTCGCAACAGCATCGTCCCCGGAGCCACCCAGAGTTTTCTGCAGCTCTTCGTTATGCTCTTGATGGCCTACATCGGGTTGATCGTGGGTGCGGGCAAGGGTGACCTGCTGAACCTGGCCGCGCTGGGCGGCATCTTTGGCGGCGAAAAGCAAGCCAGACGCGCCTACAAGATCCTCGATACCAGCGTGATCATTGATGGCCGAATTGCCGACATTGCGGAGACCGGCTTCCTCGACGGCATCATCGTGATCCCGCAGTTCGTGCTGCGCGAGCTGCAACTAGTTGCCGACTCTGCCGACTCGATGAAGCGCAACCGCGGCCGTCGCGGGCTGGACATCCTGCAGCGCGTGCAGAAGATGGCCACGTTGACGGTGCAGATCGTCGAGGACGATTTCCCCGCCGTGCGTGAGGTCGACCTGAAGCTGATCGAACTTGCCAAGGTGTATGAGGGCAAGATTGTCACCAACGACTTCAATCTGAACAAGGTCGCGCAGCTGCGGGGCGTCGAGGTGCTGAACATCAATGAGCTCGCCAACTCGCTCAAGCCAATTGTCCTGCCCGGCGAGATCATGAAAGTCTTCATCCTGAAGGAAGGCAAGGAGTACAACCAGGGCGTGGCTTATCTCGACGACGGAACCATGGTCGTGGTGGACAATGCGCGCAAGATGATCGGGAAGAACATCGACATCTCGGTGACGTCAGTGTTGCAGACAACGGCCGGCAAGATGATCTTCGGCAAGTTCGACGAGCGCGCGGCGATGATGCCGCGACCGGTGGAATCGCGCTCCGAGATCCGCAAGACGGGCCCAACCCCGACGGCGGCAGCTATGACGGAAACGGCAAAGCCGGAGTAGAAGAGTCGCTTGCGCAGATATCACCATCTCGGCATTCCGACTGCCTGCGAGAAGCCGGGAGAAAAATATCTCGAGCAGTTCGGGGTGTATGTGTCTGGATTTGAGACGAGCCAGTACGGCGTTGAGTGGATGCGATATGCGCCGGACTCGCCGATACCCGAACTGGTGCGTACTGTTCCGCATGTCGCCTTCGAAGTGGATGACCTTGATGCCGAACTGCGGGGCAACGACGTGCTGATTCCTCCCAACAGCCCTTCTCCGGGAGTGCGCGTCGCGTTCATTGTCGAAAATGGGGCGCCCATTGAATTTCTGCAATTCGATGCGAAAACCTCTGGAAGCGAGTAAGGACACCGATTTGTGTTGATACTCCTCGGGCGTTTATACTCGGCTCCCCGACATGAAGGTCATGGTCATCATCCCGGCGGCGGGGCTTGGCACGCGAATGTCCGCCGCCCACGGCGGCCCCAAGAGCAAGAGCAAACAGTTCTTCGAGCTTCAGGGCACGCCGATCCTGGTGCACACCTTGCGCAAGTTTGCGCGCTGCGACAAGGTCAGCGACATTGTTGTGGCGCTGCGCAAGAACGAGACCGCGACCTTTCAGAAGCAGATTGAGAACGAGGATTTCAGCAAGCCGGTGCGCATGGTTGAAGGCGGCGAGCACCGGCAGAACTCGGTCGCGAATGCGCTGGCTGCCATCGATGCCGCGGACGACGACATTGTCCTGGTGCATGACGCGGTGCGCCCGTTTGTCGATCGGGAAACCGTCGTGAACGTCATCGAAGCGGTGAAGAAGTACGATGCTGCGATCGCCGGCGTGCCTGCCGTCGACACGGTGAAGCAGGTGGACCGCACGGCCGACGGCGCGGTGGTGATTGCGACCGTGCCGCGCGAGCGCATGGTGCTGGCACAGACTCCGCAAGGCTTTCGCTTTGGGTTACTCAAGAAGGCATTTGATGAGGCGACCGCGGACGGTTTCATGGGAACCGACGAGTCGTCTCTGATCGAGCGGGCCGGCGGTGCGGTGCATGTGGTGATGGGCTCGCCGCGCAACATGAAGATCACGACGCCCGCCGATCTGGAACTGGCGGAGTTTTTTCTCTCGCTGGAGAACCGCGATGCGAGTTTGAGCGGGTAAATGGTAGAGCTGGCCTTCAGGCCAGCGTCCAGCCGGGCCACACCAAGCTGGAGCTGCGGTGGTCATTGTTAATGACCACCGCAGCTCAGTCGTTAATTTCGCGGCGGACGCGGCGCTGAAGCGCCGCTCTACGCGAACTTGCCAGAATGAGTAATTCCGAGTTTGATCATCCCGCGCGGCACCAAACCATGTCCACCCACACTGTATTTCGCATTCCGCGCATCGGCTATGGCTGGGACTCGCATGAGTTCAAGCCCGGCATTCCGCTGAAGATCGGCGGCATCACCCTGCCGCATCACAGCGGCCTGGCCGGTCACTCCGACGGCGATGTTCTGCTGCATGCGCTTACGGATGCGTTGCTGGGCGCCATTGCCGCCGGCGACATCGGCACCTATTTCCCGCCGAGCGATCCCCGGTGGAAGGGCGCGGATTCGGCGGCGTTCGTTCGTCAGGCGCTGCGGCTGGTGGATGAAGCCGGTTACCAGGTGGGAAATGTCGATAGCACGTTAATTCTGGCCGCGCCGCGTATTGGCCCGCACGCCGCGGCGATTCAGAAGAATGTTGCTGAACTGCTTGGCGTTGAGCCATCGCGCGTGGGCATCAAGGCGAAGACTCCCGAGGGCATGAGAACCGACAATGCCGCCATTGCCCACGTCGCTGTTCTGTTGGCGGAAATCAGCTGGCCGTAGTTGAAGCCTCAGCCCGCAAAGTGCTCCCAGCCGCCGGGCTTCAGGACGTGCTTTCGCCCATCAGGCGTCGCCAATTTCATCTGATGGCCAGGTATGATCTCGCCAATACGGGTGATCGGAACCCCAGCGATTTGCTTTGGAATGCGGCGACCAGGGCGCGTGGTAAACAGCAGCTCGTATTCCTCGCCGCCGTGCAGGCCCAGGGCGAGCCCCGCGGCAGACGAACCAAGCGGCACAAGGTCCCCGTGGACCACCGCTCCAACTCCGCTCTCATCGCAGATGTGCTGCAAGTCGGTCGAAAGCCCGTCGCTGATGTCGATCATGGCGGAAGGGAGATTCTTCTCGCGCAGGAATTGGCCGATTGGCAAGCGCGGTTCCGGATAAAAATGCTTGAGGTGCGATCGCGGATCCGGCTTTTCGCCCTGGCACAGCTCGTTCAGTGTGGCCACCGACGAGCCGAGACTTCCGGTCACGTAGATCAAGTCTCCCGGCTTCGCGCCCGAGCGCAACACAGCTTTTCCCGCAGGCACCGATCCGAGCACTACGATGTCGGCCAGAATTCCGTTCGGCGACTGCGCGGTATCGCCGCCCGCGAGTGGAACAGCATGTCGCTCGGCGAGCTTCAGCAAGCCACCGATGAACTGGTCTACCCAGCGCTGCGGCAGTTCGGCCGGCAAGGCTAGTGAGAGGAAGGTCGCTCGTGGTACTCCGCCCATTGCGGCAATGTCACTCAGCCCACGTGCCAGGCAGCGGTGGCCGACCGAATCCGGCGGATGCCACTCGCGGCGGAAGTGAACGCCCTCGAGGCTGAAGTCGGTGGTCACCAGCGCCTCGTGGCCGGGAGGCAGCTTCAGGACGGCACAGTCGTCGCCGATGCCTTCGCCCGAGCGGCTGCGCCGTTGCCCCGTCGCCTGGCGAATGCGCCCGATGATCTGCTTTTCCTTTAGTGGCAGAGACAGCCTCGCAGCCGTGAATCAGCGTCAATAGTAATAACTCCTCAGGGCTGTGAAGGGAAGGGCATCCGGGCGTGGATTTGTTTCGGGGCGCCGCAAAGGGTACCAGTCGGCGCTGTAGCGGCTGTTATCAAGTTTGTTTACAGTGCTTTAGTTGTATTGCTGGCAACCGGATTTCATTGACAGAGGTGGCTCGCTCTGTTACGGTTTGATGTCGATCATCATTCCAATCGAGCATCGGTAGGATCGCACCAAAGTCCTGCCGGCAGGAAGGCCGTAAGCCCACGGCTTTCCTAAGAACCCGGTACAGTTCGGATGAGTACGTTATAGCGTTCCGGATTTCATAGATTTATATTGCTCCCCGGAACCATTCTTTAGTTCGAGGGATCCTGGTTTTGCGAAAGCGCTTTTATATTCTTTTCGTAGCCCGCGATGCGGAAGGCCAGCTACGAAAAATTCCCATTCCTCTGCACTATCTCTACGTGTTTCTTGCCGGCGCGCTGATCGGCATGTTCACCATCACCGGCATGGCGGGCTCGTACACCCGCATGTTGTGGAAGGTGGCCAGCTTCAATCAGTTACGCCAGGAAAAGAAGGCCCTGCAAACCCGCTACGCGCAGTTGGAACGTGCGACGCAGGAGAAAGACATTCAGGTTGCCTCGCTGGGCTCGCTGGCGAATGAAGTATCCGTCATCTACGGACTCAAGCCGAACTCGAAGCTGCTGAAGGCGACTGAAGGGGCTGTTCAGCCGGACGGAGTAAAGTACTCGATGGATCAGCTTTACGCCCTGCGCAGCTCTGCGCTGACAGGAGCGGCGACCGCGGGCCTGACCATGGGGCTCAATCACAACGCCACCTTGTCCGAATGGACGAGCGCGGCTGAAGCGCCCACGCTGTGGCCGGTCATTGGTCCCATCACCGGCGCCTTCGGCGAGCGCATCGACCCGTTCAACGGTGAGGGCGCGTTCCACACCGGCGTCGATATTTCCAGCCATTACGGAGAGCCGGTGATCGCCCCCGCCGACGGCACCGTCACCTATGCCGACTTCTATAGCGGTTATGGCCGCATGATCCAGATCGATCACGGGAACGGCATCACCACCCGGTTTGGCCATCTGTCGGGATTCGCCATCACCGATGGCGAGGCCGTCCGCAAGGGCCAGGTGATCGGTTATGTGGGGTTGTCCGGACGAAGCACCGGCCCACACCTGCACTACGAAGTACGCATCCACGACACGCCCGTGAACCCGCACAAGTTCTTGCGCTCGACCTTCACACAACTGGGCGCCTCGTCGCGGGGATAGCGGCAGGTCGGCGCCGAATTCATCCGGACTCTTTGTCTGCTCCGCGCTCCCTCGACCAGCGACCAGGGCGACGAGTGCGCCAATCCGGGCCGCTCACCCTTACGCTTTACTGTTTGGGCACTTTCATCAGCTCTCAATTTGACGGCGGAAATGGAGCAGTGTTAACTTCTAAGGACACTGGAAAGGAGGGTGATCCAAAATATATGAAATCTGATTGTCATAGTTGTATCCCAAGTGAGGTGGCTGAGGCTTAGGGCTTCCGCTCTAAATCCTCGCAAGACAGCTGGTTTGGTTGTCTGCCGCTGGGGCCACGCGGCCCAGACAAGCGCAAGAACGGCGTTTGCCTGGAGACCGATAGAGTGGACAGCCTCAGGCCAATCCCAACAGCTAACCGGAAGAGACCCGCGGGCGCAGAGCGTTGCGGGTCTTTTTCTTTTCGCGCGCAGCCACGCGAGAATGCCTTAATCGGATAAATAGGGCCGCTGGGGAAGAACGGTAACGTGATGAGAATGGCGGTGGCTCAGTGCGCTCGCGAATCTTTTATGCCCTGCGCCGTTTGGGTCTGGCTTCCTTCTGCGTACTCTGCATTGCGTGTCTCAGCAAGAGGTTGGCCTTGGTCTGATACCCCGGTCCGTAGCTCTTCAGCCATTCGATGACATCCGCATCCAGCCGCATTGTGACCGGTCGCTTCGGCGGGCGATAGAACTTGCCCACCTCGGCGCGGCTCCAGTCAATCACCTCCGGCATATCTGAAAGGTCAATGTCGGCGTCGCGCTTCGCGGCGACCGCCTCAATCTCGCCTCGTTGCCTCTTTGTAAGCTTCGCCATAACTCCTCTTTTCGCGACCGGTCGCAGGACGGGCAGAAATGATTCGGATAACTTCCTCACCCTCCGCATTCCCATAGCTCACGTGAACCACGAACAGGATTGCTCCCGGCCCGATCGCCCCTAGCGTAATGAAGCGCTCTTCTTCTGAAGTGGGGTCTTTCTGTGTCAGTGCATACGGATCGTCGAAGACGAGCGCGGCCGTCTCGAAACTTACATCATGTTTCAGGCGGTTGGCCCGGTTCTTCTCGTCGTCCCATTCAAACATGGTGCGATCTGATTAAAGTTACGCTCATGTACGTACAAATATCAATACGCCTACAGCGTTCTCTTGAACAGCGCGGTCGCAATCGTGATCATGACGGCAGCCGCGACAGCAGGTACGCCAGGTCGGCGCGGATCGCGACAAAGCCGGCGTCCTTCAGCAGCAGCGCCTTGAAGCCGTCGCACGGCGTAGGTGAAGGGATCGACATAGGCGATCCCGCGCAGCCACGCTGGAAATGCCTTAACGGGATAGATCGCGCCGCTGGGAAAAAACAGCAGCGTGTTCAGAATGCCGAAGGTGGCGCGCGGCACCAGCGGATCTTCCACCCGCACCATCATCAGGAACATCATGGTGTTGAAGGCGATCGAGGTCGCCACGATCATCAGCAAAACGTAAAACAGATTGCTGCGGCGTGAAGGCCGTGCCCAGCCCGGAGAGCAAGCGACCCAGCACGGTGATCACGATGCCCGCCATGATGGCCTTTATCGCGCCGGCAATATTCAGCCCGGCCACCAGTTCGAACTTCGTGATGGGCGTAACCAGATAGCCCTCGTGCACTCCGCGGGCTTTATCGTCGATGTACAACATGCCGCCGCCGATCATGACGGAGACGAACATGGCCAGCGTGATCGATCCCGGCAAGCAGATATTTCATGTACTCGATGTAGGGATAGAGCTCCACCGTATCGAGCGAGATCTGCTGCAGAATGCGCGAAGGCTCGACATCAGGGTTGTTCAGCGCCTTGATCAGATCGCTGAACTCCTGCTCCAGCGTTGAGCTCATGAAGTTGTCGGTGTTGTCGACAATGAGCGCGATGCGGGGATGGTTCTGCTCATAGACGCGGCGCGAATACTCCGGCGGAATGATGATGGCGCCGTCGAGGCGTGCCGGTGCGAACGTCTTCCATCGCCTGCTTGTCGCTGTCGTACGGGACTGGGAACGAAGGTATGGGCGTTGGACTGAACCGCGGCGAGCGCTTCGCGGACTTTCACCGCCTGCGTGCCGCGGTCCTGATCGACCACGCCCAGCCGCGCGTCTTTGATCTTGCCGCCAAAGGCGTTGCCCAGCACGATGAACTGCACCAGCGGAAATACCATGGCAACCAGCATCAGCGCCGGGGAGCGGAAGAACTTGCGCAGTTCGCGTTCGACAATCGCCCACATTCGATTCATGGCCGCATCCCCGGACGGTCCGGCATGACGAAGCCGAAGGCCTTCACCTGCTCATCGCGCAGTTGCCGTCCCGTGAAGTGGACGAAGACATCGTCCAAGCGTGGTGTTCTGTACCGAGAGCGATTTCACCTGCACGCCCTTCCGCACCGCCAGCTCCACCAGCTCGGTCGTGGTCTTCGAGCCGTTGCTGGTGAGGATGCGATACATGTGCGCTGCCTCCGGCTGCACCGAGGTCAACGTCGTCCATGGCTCTGCAGCTCCTGCTGCCAATCCGCGGGCGCGTTGAGGAACTGCGCCTCGATGACGTTCGTTCCCGGCACGCTGGCCTTCAACGCCGCCGGCGAATCCAGCGCCACCAGCTTGCCGTGATCGACGATGGCGATGCGGTCGCAGAGACGGTCGGCCTCGTCCATGTAGTGCGTCGTGATCAGGATGGTCAGGGCGCGGCTGTTCTTGATCTTCGTCAGCATCTCCCAGACCGCGACGCGCGAGACGGGATCGAGGCCGGTGGTCGGCTCGTCGAGGAAGAAAATTTTCGGGCTGTGCACCAGGCCGCGAGCGATCTCCAGTCGGCGTCTCATGCCGCCGGAGAGGGTCTTCGTCTGCGCGTTGCGCCACTTCTGCAGATCGACCGTGGTCAGCAGATCATCGATGTTGCGCTTGCGCTGCTCTGCCGGAACGCCGTACAGCTTGGCATAAATGTTGAGGTTCTCTTCGACGGTGAGGTCGATATCGCTGGTCAGGGCCTGCGGGATAACTCCCATGCAGCGTCGCGCGGCGTCGGGCTGTTTGGCGACGTCGAAGCCGTTGATCAGCGCGCGTCCGGCGGTGATGGGCAGCAGCGTGGTCATCATGCGAATGAGCGTGGACTTGCCCGCGCCGTTCGGACCGAGCAAGCCGAAGATCTCGCCCTGACGCACGGAGAAGGAAACGTCGTCAACCGCGGTGAAGTCGCCGTACTTCTTGGTGATGCGGTCAACTACGATGGCATCGGCGGCCACTGTCGTGTCGCAGCTCACATCGGCTTTCGTTTCCGCCGTGAACCAGCTCATCGCGCGCCCTCGGCTACGTTCCTGGTGAGTTGTTTTGGCAGCAGGACCTCAGCGGTCATGCCGGGAACCAGCGCGCCCTCGGGGTTGTCGACCTTCAGCTTCAGGCCAATCGTCTTGATATCGCGCTTGCGGCGGCTGACGTCACGTTGGGTTGCGAAGTCGCTCTCCACAGCTTTGAAGATTACCGTTCCTTCGATCGGTTTTCCCGCCGGCAATCGGACTTTGAGCTTGTCGCCATCGGCGACGAAACGCGCTTCGGTCTCGGGAGCTTCGGCGCGTACCCAGGTGTCGTTGAAATCGATGATGGTGACAATAGGCTCGCCGGGATTCACCACCTCGCCCTGACGGGTGGCGCGGACCGACACCGTTCCCGTGACCGGCGCATAAATCTTGGTGTAGCCCAGCCTGGTTTCAGCTTCAGCCAGTTGGGCGCGCGCGTTGGCCACTTGCGCTTCGTTCATGGCGACGTTGCTGGCGGCGGCGCGCTGCTGATGCAGCCGCGCGTTGGCGGTGTTCAGGTCGGCCTGTGCGGCATCGACATTTTTCTGCGCGCTTTCCACCACGGCCTGTTGGGCATCGAGTTGGGCTTGGGCACGTACGCGGTCCTGATCGGACTCCACGCCGGCATTCGCCAGCTCGATCATGCGCTGCGAGTCGCTCTGAATGCGCACCAGATCAGCCTTGGCTTGCGCCAGTGCAGCCTTCGCCGCCGCCAGCCGCGCTTGGGCGTTGACCACGCCGCTGTTGGTCTCGCCGAGGGTTTGCGCTTCCGTCGCCTTCATCGCGGAGACCTGCGAGTTGTAGGCATTGATCGTCGCCTGCGCAGCGTTCTTCTGCGCTTCCAGTTCGGCGGAGTCGATCTCGGCGATCAGGTCGCCGGCCTTTACCTTCGAGCCTTCGTCCACGTAGAGCTTCTCCACGCGGCCCATGATCTTCGAACTGACGATCACCTGGTTGGCATCGACAATGCCGATGAGCACGGTGTCGCTGGTGCGGTCGGTGGAATAGAAGTAGTAGCCGGCCGCGATGCCGAAAAGAACGAGTAAGAATATGAAGAACTTGTGCGGCTTCACTTGCGCCTTCCTCTCTTGCTGCGCACCGCTGCTTGCGATTTCGCCGAACTGGCGTGCCCGTCGCCATGGTCCGCAGCGAGCCTGGCTGCCAGTTTGAGGCCTGCGTCCCGGTCCTCGAATAATGCGGCTGCGACGAAGTCGAGCACAGCCACGCGGCGCTGCTGGATGGCTCGCTCGGTTGTCGGGTCCTCGCTGATGAATTTCCGCCGCACCGGAGCGGTAAGGAAGTAATGAACGATGCACCCGATGACCGAGGGTACAAACTGCATCGGCTGCACCGGGCGGAACTCGCCGCTCTTGATGCCCTCTTCCACCAGCGCGAGTACGCGCTGGCCGATGGGGAACATGTATTTCTCGACGATGCGGTCGAGATGGCTGCCGCCCCCACGGCTGGCGCTCATCAACTCGCCGGTGAAGATGCGCGGGTAATGCGGCGACTCGGCGATCGAGTCGAAGTGCTCCCTGGCATAAGCGAGGAAGCGCTCGCCGGCGGTTCCAGGGCGATCGCAAACCGCGATGACGCGATCGTGCAAGCGCGCGAAGAAGCCGTCGAGCACCGCGCCGTAGAGCGTGTCCTTGTCGCGGAAGTAGTAATAAAGCAGCGCCTTGTTGACGCGCGCGGCCTCGGCAATGGCGTCCATACGCGCGCCTGCCATGCCCTCCTGGGCGAACTCCACGAGGGCGGCATCCAGGATTGCCTGTCGACTAAGTTCGGGCTGGCGGCGGCTGCCGCGACGCGCTTCGGTTCTGGGGTGCGGGATCATCGGAACCATATTGCCTGATTTAATTAACCAGTTAGTTAGTTTAGAAGAAAAGACGGGCGTGCGTCAAGGGCGAACAGGGCGCTGACGGGGTATAGGCCGCTCTGGCAGGAATGAAGCTTTACTCAAAACAGAATCTGACAACTGTTCTTACGGCGTGATCTCGAAGACCATCCCATAGCCATACGCGCCGCCGCCATCGGTGGTGCCATAGAGATTGCCATCGGAATCTAGCGCCAGGTATGGAGTGACCCAGATTCCTTCGCTGTCGCCGCCGAAATCGTGCAGTTCGGTGTAGTTCCACTGGCCATCATTATTGGTCAGCTTGAAAATTACGCCATGACGGGCGAAGGTTCCGTTCCTCACGCCGTATAGGTTGCCGACGCGATCCATTACCAGACTGCCGTACGGTCCCGAGTCGGTACCACCAGGGAAAGCGAAAAAGGTGTCGAGGTTCCAGCCATCATCGGTATGACTAAGCCGGTATGCCGTTCCGCCCTGATTGTCCCAGCCGTAGGAGGTTACGCCATCCAGATCGCCAGCCTGATCGAAGATGAGGCCGCCATTCGGCTCAATCCCGGCGTTGAGAGACAGGGGAATGTTGAAATTGTGCAGGACGTTCTCCGTCCAACTGGCGCCGGATGGCACAAGCTGAAAAGCGATGCCCAAACCGGGATCTCCCATGGGCGCGCCGCCGAGGAGGGCGCCACCCACCAGGGTCGTACCGTAGAGGTTTCCGGCAGCATCCATGATGACGTTGCTGGGATCATTGCCGTCATCTTCCGTCCCGCCAAAGTTCCAGATGATCGATTCGTTCCAGTTCCCGCCGGAATACGATAGCTTGTACACTGCACCGCAGGCATCGCCTTCGTCGCAGAGATACTCGCCTCCTAGCGCCGTGCCGTAGAGATTTCCCGCCGTGTCGAAAACCGGTGCGCCGTTGGTGGGATTGGCCGCGTCAGGCGGTCCCTGAAAACGATAGAGCACGTTCTCTGTCCAATTGCCGCCCAGACTCGGCGTGAGCTCGAAAACCGTGCCGCAGCCGTATGGTGATAGTTGGGCACAGTTTCCACCCCACGCTGTCGTCCCGAACAGACTGCCATTCGGGCCGATGGTGATCCTTGTGGGCTCGATTCCGTCGTTACCGCCGCGGAAAGAATAGAGCGAGCTCAGGTTCCAGCCGGACTGCATCTGCGTCAGCCTGAAGACAGTGCCGCAACCACCGCTGCCGCTTTCAATGCAGTCCCAGTTGTACCAGGCGCCGCCGGTAGTGCCGTAGAGACTACCATCGGGCCCGACGACGACTCCGGACAACGGATATCGTCCGTCGGTGCCGCCGGTGAAGCTATAGAGAGTCTTGAAGGTTTGCGCGTGAGCAGGCTGGCTGATGGCGATGGTCAGCAGCAATAATGCTAGCGAAACGGCCGGGGGTTTGCAGAATATGCAACTACGAAGTGGGCGCGTCATCGATTCTCCTTTGCGTAAGGGGGAACCGATGAGCAGGGATGAGAGTACTGCCGGTTTAGTTGTCCGGGTAAGAGGATTTACTTTCGCGGCGGAATTAAAGGTAGCGTCGGCGGGAGCTAAATCCGCTTGCGACGACGCAATGCAGACAAGCCAAGGGTGAGCGTACCGGAGCCAAGCAACAGAATGCTACCGGGCTCGGGTACCGACGAGGGTGAATCGCCCGATATGGGCGAGGCGAGTCCCGCGAGCGTCTGCGTAGTAAAAGGTTCCCATCGATAGGAACTGCTGCCGGTCGAGACTGCGCCCGATCCTGGGCCGGATACCACATCAAGAGTCAAGTTCGTAGAGTTGTACTCCAGGACGAAGTGCTCCTGACCGTTGATCGGCAACCCGATGACCATTGAGAAGGTTCCCGATTCACTGGCAAAGTTCATGATGTCAAACATGTTGCCGATCTGCGGAATGTAGCCGTTAAGGAGATCGACAGTCATCAGACCGTTCAGGCGGGCCTGACCACTTATGTTCAACTGATCGTACTGGTTCAAACTTGCGATGTCGAAGGTAATGCTTCCGTTCGGTCCCTGCATGTAATTGCCGGCAATAGTGAGCAGGCCGACAGTCATCGGCGCATCGCCGATATTGAAGGAGGCATTCGACGTCACGTCGCCGGAGATTGTGCCTCCATTGCCATAGACCGACCCGCCGGCAAAATTCACCACGCCGCTGAGGTGGCCATCGACGGTAGTTTGCCCCGCAGTCTGCGTGTATTGCGCGGGACTGGAGATAGTGCCGCCCGACACGATCTGCACGATGCCGGAGTTGAGGAATCCGGCGAGCGCAGTGCCCGCCGCATGGCTGCCGGGCGGGACGGTAAGGGTCGATCCGTTGCCCACCGAGAGATTACCGACATTGACCATGTTGTTGATTGTGGCTGTGCTGTTCCCCGACAACTGAAACACTCCGCCGGCGTTGTTCGTGAATCGCCCGTCAACCGTTAGTGAGCTCCCGCCGCTGTCGCCTCCGGTAACAGACACTGTTCCCGAACTTGTGATATTTCGGATGACTTCTAACTCCGACGCGTTCTCCAGGTCAACCGTTCCGCTGTTGACGAGCGAGCCGAGCGTAGCGCCGACATATGGACCGGCAAGCTCGAAGGTACCCGATGGCGCGTTAGTAAGAGTGCCGCTGATATAGAGGCTCTGCATGGCATCCAGGAAGCCCGCTTCGATTCTCCCCGAGTTGTAGGCGTTGCCGTTCACGGTCAGTACCCCGCTGGCGTCAACATAGCCGCTGTTGTTCAGGCTTCCGACCATAACGCCTGCGTACTCGGTATCGAACGTTCCGCTGTTGGTAAGCTCCCCATCGATCGTCAGCACGCTGCCGCGCTGGTAACCCATCACGGTGCCGGCGTTCATCATGTTGCCGTCCACTGAAAAGCGCCCTACAGCGAGCGAAGCCCCCGCCTGATTCGTCACGTCTCCGTTCACGGTCATCGCATACATGAGGATTCCGCCGGAGTTGTTAACATCGCCGCCCACAGTGAGGTTACTGGACATGCTGTTATCGACTATTGTTCCGGAGTTGGTGAGCGTGCCGCTCACGTCAATGCCGCCAATTCTTGAGAATTCTATATTTCCGGAATTCGTGAAGTTCGCATTCACCGATAGGAAGGAGAGCGAAAGGTTAACGGTCCCCGCGTTCGTAGAATCGGCGTTTGCCGTCATTTCGTCTCCGGTCAACGTGAGCGTGCCAGCTTGGTTGATGGTCAGAGCACCGGCAATGTTCACGGTGTAGTTGCCCGAGTTCGGGTCGATAAGCGTCGAACTTCCACTCGCACCGCCCAGGGTCAGGGAGTTAATGTTGGTGCTCGTATCGAGCGTCACGTAGTCGTTGCCGGTATTGATGAAAACGTCGCTGCTGTTACCGGGCTCGCCAGCGCTCCAATCAGCGCCGTTGCTCCAGTTGCCAGTGCCGCCGAGCCAGTTGTCCGGAGACGAAGGTAAGTCGAATCTGGGGTTGAAGTAGGAGCCATTGCCGGCCCAGGAAGGAAAATCCGTTGAGCTGCTGAAGCGAGGTTGCTGCGAATCGGAGGCTGCTGCCGTGTGAAACACCAGCGCGATGATTGCAAGGACGACGGTGAAGGTACAAGCGGCGGGCAGTGAAGTCCGATGCATAGCTTTGACTCCTTGATGAAGACGATCGCTTAGGGCGCGGTCTAGCTAGCGGACGCGGAATTATCCTGCCGTGTCAGACTCGTGTCAAGAAGTCTGGAACCCATCTCATAAATGAGCTTGGTCTGTATCAGGGCAAGACTTCAACAGGCCGCTGAAAAAGTCCCAAAAGCAGGGCCCTCGACTCCTCGCCCGCAGCGGGCTCGTCGCTCGGGATAATACATTGGAGGAATTACAACGGCGCAGCTAAAGCTGCGCCCCTTCGAAACAGCCCAAAACGGGCATTTTCAGCGGCCTGTTGCTCCTCCGACCAAAGCTGCAGTGTTCGCCGCAAAAAAAAACGGCCTGACGGACGGGGTGGCTCACCCAAGCCGGTTTTGCTTGGGTGGGAGTTTTAAGTGTGCGGACGAAGATCCCCACCCTAGCCAAAAGAGTGGAAGAAAGCAGGTCCCTCGACTGCGCTTCGCTGTGCTCGGGATGACAGGATGGGGCACCCGCATTCAATGCAATTACATTCGGACTCGCTATCCCGCAGATTCGAAAATCGCCGGGGCGAATAATCCCATTTCATGCTATCCATTTCGGGAATTGTGATTACTTTCGTGTTCCCAGGTGTGCTTTCCCTTCGATCCAATTCACTTTGGCACTGTAAGATTAACTGGCCGGAGCCAGTCTCCCGCACCGCCGATCTGGAGTTCGGAGTCGGACGGTTTGTTCTTTGATCTTTGAAAACTACTGTTCCCGACACCGCACACGGCCGCGGGTCAGCTAAGTTCTTTATTTTCAGATCTTTGTCCGTTCCTATAAGTCGTTTGTTTGCAATATTTTGCCGGTTAACGTGCAAAGTATTGAGCCGCAGCAGTTTACGCTTACAGGTAACTCCAATGTACAGAATACTTTACGGATAATGTCGTCAAAACTGCTGGTAAAGTCTTCAAAACAAAGATCGAAAAAAATGAGGGGGGTACACCCCCTGGGTAGTGTGGCTGGTTTGCGTTGTTTTCCGGTTCCATACCCAAACTTAACTCTTTTAGAAATAACCTTTTACCTCTAAGTCCAATGGGCTGAAGCTTTTGACACATTACATGTCATTTATGGTAAGAATATTCTTGACTAACCCACGCCAATCTGTTATTCTTTTCACATGGAAATCCCTAAGACACTACACGAAGCGATTCAATACTTTAGCGATGAGCAGGTCTGCATTGACGCGGTTGCGCTCATGCGATGGCCTGATGGTCCCGAGTGCCCCGACTGTCGCGGAGAAGATAAGAAGAATCCGATGTGGCTCAATACACAGAAGCGGTGGAAGTGCCGCTCCTGTCGTCGTCAGTTCTCCGTCAAAGTTGGTACCATCTTCGAGGATTCGCCTATTCCATTGCAGAAGTGGCTTCCCGCGCTGTGGATGATGTGCAACTGCAAGAATGGCGTTTCCTCTTGGGAGCTGCATCGCACCTTAGGGATTACACAGAAGTCGGCTTGGTTCGTAGGGCAGCGTCTCCGCTTAGCTCTCAAGAACAAGTCTCTATTCAAGATGGGGCAGGATGGTGGCCCTGTCGAAGTCGACGAGACTTGGGTCGGTGGCCGCGTCCAGAACATGCACAAGAGTAAGCGCCTGGAACTGGAGAGCATTCGCAGCAATCAGGCTGAGGGCCGGAGTCGCGGCCTGAATAAGACCATCGTCATGGGAATGGTAGATCGGGAGATGCGCCAAGTTCGGGCTAAGGTGATTCCCGATGTAAAGCGCGAGACACTCCAAACCGAAGTTCTCAAGCAAGTGAAATACGGCTCAAGGGTTTACACCGATGAGCATGTCGGTTATGACACTCTGCATTGGCGTTTCGTGCATGACGTAGTAAACCACTCAGTTGAGTACGTCAACGGGCAGGTTCATACTCAAGGAATCGAAAATTTCTGGAGTTTGCTCAAGCGCACCTTGCGCGGCACATACGTCGCAGTTGAGCCCTATCACCTTGATCGTTATCTTGATGAGCAGATGTTCCGCTACAACAATCGTGCGACCAAAGACAATCCGCTGAATGATGCTGACCGCTTTGTTGCCGCTCTTGCACAAGTTGCGGGAAAGCGGCTCACCTACAAAGAACTGACAGGCAAGACCGACGAAGCGGCAGCGACGACGCCTGAGACTTTCTAGTCCTTATCGTCGGAAGCGTGGTCGGAAGCCGAAGAATGCGGTTTAGGTCCGCGCTTCGGTTTCCCTGCCCTAGAAGCGTTATCGGCAGCGATCCGCCGATTCAGTTCTGTTTTGGATACGCTCAATACCTGGCGCAGCGCGTTCTGGAAAGTCGTGTACTCATCGGTGGATTTGGGATTAGACTTCATGTGCCCATTTTACACCTCACTGGAAAGCAGCTTTTTTCCCAATGTCTATGTCATTGGTTTTTTTGTTTCATTGTCCCGCTTGCGGAGAATCCATTCTTCTCCCGCGTCAAAGCCTAATAGGAAATTACGAAGGTCAATCCTATCGACCCAAGGGTGAGTGGCCGATAAATTTTCTATGCAGGAGACACGATATTTTGTGCGAAGGTTCTCCCGATAACCTCCATCTTGATCCCGTTCAAAGGCCGGACCCGCCCCTACCTCGTTACGCTTTGTGGGAGATTGACTGCGTATGTGTCCAACCCAACTGCGGGTTGCCGACCACAATATACACAAACTATTTGCAACGAGATACTTTAGGTTCCATAGTATCTGTTTTACGAAAGGCAAGAGGTAATATTCTCTGCAGCGATCATGATCTTGATTTGCGGACGGCAAATCTGAACCCGAAACGACTGGAGTATTGAAAGTGGGCTGTTGCATCGCACACTTCTTATTCCGCTAGTTCTCCATCTGCTAACTTCTTCATAAAGGAGTTGACGTTTCGGTAGATGGCGTCAGCCTCTTCTTCGGTGTACTTACCTCGTGCGTGGGCAGTGTAATTGCGCCATGCATCCTTGAAGAACATGAAGCTATTAGCAGCTTGTGCATAGAACTCTTGCTGGGTTTTCCAATCAGCAGCCTTGTTGGGGTCTTTGCCCATATCTCGAATCTTGCTTTCAAGCTGCTCGATTATGTTGTGCCAGTTGGTGTGATCGAATGGCACAGAAAATTCCGCGGCCAGCGCACCCAGAGCAATCTCTAAAGCTCGCATCAGATGAAACACGCAGGCGGTATAACGGCCCACTGCGTAAGAGTTTCCGGCTTCCAAGATGTCAAACTGCGCTGACCGGAAGTTATTGTGAACCGCGCTACCAAAAGACTCTTGTACCCCGTAACGCTCAGACCGGCTAGCAGGGATGTGCATAAAAACGTGTTCCTGCATCTCCCAACGGATTACGTCACGGAGCGTGTTCACGTCACTCGCAAGTTCCAAAGACTCAAAAGGAGTGCTGTTGGCGGTAGCCATTACCCTACGCATAGCGCGAAGCGAAACCTTCAGTCCGATTGACTCTAACTCTGCTGTTATGGCTCGCAGCTTAGCAAGCAGGCGAGAGCGATCTGAAGTTGGATCGTAGCCGCCAACTTCGGTGAGCCAAATGCCGGTTACGAAGAATCTTTCGGCAGCAAACTTTTCCATTTCCCACCAACTGATTAGCTGATAGGGACTCCACGGAGTCAGGAGTGTTTCCCCATCGGCAAGGATGTCTTGATGGGATAATTCTACGGGATTGGCAAAAGCTGACACGATAGCGTGACTCTCGCCGCAAAGCGGCAATCTCGTCAATCACTTTTGGGATATTCTGCGGGGTTCTGAAGTCGGAATCCGCCAATCGAAATAACGGTTTACAAAGTGCAGAAATTTATTTATTTTGGGTTAGCCAGGTATATCATTACCTCATTTATCTCGTTCATTTTCAGTGGTTTGCAGGGGTCGTAGGGGGGAGGGTCAAGCGAAAGTGTCAGGCAAACCGACCCACAACTCAACGTAATGGTCTACCCTCATCCTATGGCCCGCGCCAACATTGGACATCGACGAGAGATTGATTCGCGCAAGGCGCGCAAACTCACCCGCCTCGAAACCAAGCGCCAGATCGTGGACAAGGCGCTCGAGTTGCTCGTTCGCTCCGAGAGCCGCAAAGGAATTCTTCGCTACTACGGAAGCGGCATCTGGAAGGGCGACCTTAAAGCGTCCCCGGCGAAATCGTGTTTGATTCTGGTAGACAGCTCCGTTTGGATTGACTTCTTCTGGCAACCGGTCAGCCTTCCTGTAAACTTCCTCTTGTCCTGACATGTCGCGGTTCTTCCAGCACTTCCGGCTGGCGCTGTGGCGCGCCTTTCAGCATGACGCCTTCGCGGTCGCCAAGGCGGCTGCGTTCTCGGCCATCCTGACGCTGTTTCCGGCGGTGCTGGCAGTTGCCTCTATCCTGTCGGCATCACACACCACCTCGCTGCTGTTCCGCGAAACCAGCCATGCGCTGGCACGCATCCTGCCGGAGGGCACGGGCGCATCGGTGCAGCACTACTTCACCGGCAGCAGGCCGGTCTCGCTGAAATTCCTGCTTACGGTTGTCGCTATCACGCTGTGGACCGGCTCGGGAGTGATGATCTCGTGGATGGAAGGCTTCCGCAACGCCTATCAGATGCCGAAAATGTGGGGCCTGGTGAAGGAGCGCATGATCGCCTTCCTGCTGGTGATCCTTGCCGGCGTGCCGCTGGTGTTCGCGTCGTTTCTGCTGGTCTTCGGCAATCAGATTGAGCAGTGGATCATGTACCGCGTCGGTCACGAACTGGGGCCGTACATCCTCGGTCTGTGGACGGCGCTGCGCTGGATCATCGCCACGCTCACCAGCATTGCCGTGATCGGGCTGATCTACCACCACGGCGTGCCGCGCACCCAGCCCTGGCATCGCGTGCTGCCCGGCTCGACGCTGGCAACTGTGTTGTGGTTCGTGTCGACGGTGATTTTTGGAATTTACCTGCGCCGCTTCGGCAACTACGATGTGATTTACGGCTCGGTCGCCACCGCCATCGCGCTGCTCATCTGGCTGTATATCGTGTCGATGGTGATCCTGATCGGCGCGGAATTCAATGCGGTGCGCTATCCGCGGTTCCTGTTTGGCGCGCATTCGGAAATTTCGCTGGAGAAGAAGCGGGCATAACCTGCGAGGAAAGATACATGGCTGACGAAATCACATCGGTGGCAGTTCTGGACGCGCTGCCCGGCAAAGAAGAGGAGCTGCTGACAACCTTGCGCAACTTCTACGGCTTGATGCAACAGAAAGGCTACAGCCGCGACGCGCTGCATCGCGACGTTTCGCGCGGCGATCGCTTCGTCAACCTGCGCCGATGGCGATCACCGGAGATGCGCGCCGAAGCGCAGGCCGATCCGGACGTCCACTACTACTGGCAGAAGCTTCCCGAGTTGTGCCTCGTTAAAGTGCTGTATGAGAGCCTGGAGGAAGTGTTTGAGACCTAGCGGCTAGTGGCTAGAGCGGTTCCAGATTTGGTGTATCCAGGTAGAGCGGACCTTCAGGTCCGCGTCCAAGCCGCACCCCGAAGTCTGGGCTTTCCGCCCACTGCGCTGCAGTGGGCGGAAAGCCTGACGAAGAGAGCCCCCCTCGACGCGGCGCTGAAGCGCCGCTCTACCCGACCTCGGGGTACAGCAATTCGGGAAACGCTCTAGTCGTCAGTGGCTAGTTCGCTGATCGCGAGGAGCTTTGTTGGTTGGGGAGCATTTGTACCATATCCGAAGCGCTATTCGGGGGATCGAGAGGCAAGCCATTCTTAGCCACTGACCACCAGCCACTAGCCACTGCTTCTTCAATTCACCCACGGTCCGCGGCTATCGCCATTCTTCTTTTTCGGGCCGCCCGCGCTGGGATCGCGAAAGTTCCCGTACTCGTCGAAGTAATCCTCGTGCTTGTAGTCGCCGCGGTCGTCATGCTTGCGCATATAGACTTCGAACTTTCTCGCCGCGCGCTTGCGCTTCCAGCGGTAGTACGAGTTGCGGATTCCGAACGCGCGCTCCGAAGCTGCATAGCCGAAGCCGCGTCGCGGCACGAACTTCAGCCAGATGTAGCCGAACAGCAAGCCGCCCATGTGCGCCATGT
This sequence comes from uncultured Acidobacteriaceae bacterium, assembly GCA_963821995.1. Taxonomy (GTDB): domain Bacteria; phylum Acidobacteriota; class Terriglobia; order Terriglobales; family Acidobacteriaceae; genus Bog-257. Next base: position 121,641 of record CAWGFZ010000007.1, read on the forward strand.
AAGCCACCGACGCACCCGGCTGGTGAGCTGAGGTCAGCGTCAGATAAACCTCAATGAAGATCAGGCCCATGATGAAGTACTTGGCCTTGATCATGAAAGGAATGGGGAACAGCATGATCTCCGATTCGGCATGGAGAATGCCGAAGGCGAGCAGCAGGCCAAAAATCGCGCCCGATGCGCCGACCGTCGGGACCAGCGGGCTTGCGCCGAGCAGCCCGGTGAACGCGACCACGACCGTGGTCAGCGCCGCTCCGATGGCGCAGAAGAAGTAAAACTGCATGAAGATCTTGTAGCCCCAATCCTGTTCCAGCTGGGCCCCGAACATCCACAGCGCGAGCATGTTAAACAGGATGTGGAAAAGCCCCGCATGCAGAAATGCGTAGGTCACCAATTGCCAGATCCAGCCGTGAACAACCATTATCGGCACCAGCCCGAGATGGAGTTGCACCCAGCGCTCGCCGCCTGCGACAAAGACGTCCAGCAGCGCCACCGCGAGAAACACCAGACCGTTGGCAATGAGCAGTTGCTTCACCGCCCGCGTGAACGGCGGAAAACTCAGTCCCATGCTGGACGTGCGTCGCATCATTTACTCCGTTCTTCCATGGGCCGAACATCACCTTTCCGGCTGCGGTGCAATGGCCAGGCTGCGATGCCCTTTCGCATCCACGGCGCGCACCGCAAAGATCACATTGTCCTTCGAAACCGCGACCGTCGCCTGGGTCACATTGCCGACGGCCTCGACATGCTGCCAATCCGCCGCAGTCGTATCGCGCCACAACACTTCATAGCCGGTGGCGAGGCCGCCAGGAGAAGGCTTCCACTCCAGAGTTGAATCGTTCTGCAGTTGTTTCGTCAACAGGCGTACATCCACCGGCGGGGCCGGCGCCGACGCCAGCGAGGCCAGCGTGGCGGCATTCAGCCGCGCGACGTTGGCGGTGTAATCGTAGTCCACAAATTGCGGCAGATCACCATATTCGATACCGTTCTCGGTGCGGACGTTCTGGTGCTGATGATTGTAGTTCTCGCGGAACTCGGTCAGGCGCACCGCCGCATAACCCTGATCGGTGAACGACATCTGATCGCCGCCGCGCAAATAGCGGTCGCGGCGAAACACCAGCATCGCACGAAAATCCCACGGCGAGAGATAGTCCTTGCCCACAGCCGCAATGTAGCGAGCGAGCTGGCGCGACGGCCCATCGCTCTCGCCGCCGAGATTGCGAATGCGACGCGACTCGTCCTCCGTTGCCGTCGCCGGTATGCCTTCGGAGAACACGCGCACCACATGCGGGTCCCGCATCGTGTCTCCCGGTGTACGATCGCCGCCCACGATGTCGTTGTTCAGCACCGCCTCAATGTCCCACCCTACTGCCTTGGCCATCTTGGCGAAATGCGCGCTGCCGTAAAGTCCCTGCTCCTCGCCGGCCACCGTCAGAAAGATAATGGTCGCTGGAAACCGATGCTTGCTGAGAACGCGCGCGCACTCCAGGCTGACGGCGGTGCCGCTGGCGTCGTCATTCGCGCCCGGCGCCGCGTTCGTTATGCCAGTTGGCATCGCTGTTGCGGGAATCGTAGTGCCCGCTCACCACGTAAATGTGCCCCGCATTGGCGGGATCGGTGCCGCGCAGAATCGCATAAATATTGGTGATTTTCGTCGGCTGCGGAATTCGCGGCCCCGGCTGTTGCAGGAACTCGTCCGTCTTCACCTCCAGGCAGTCGCCGCACTGGCCGGAATACTGTTGCAACTCGTCCTTGATCCATTCCGCCGCAGCGTTGATGCCCTTGCCGCCGATGGAAGGCATCTCCGACGAAAGCGTCTGCCGGGTATAAAAGCTGACCAGCTTTTCGATCGTCTGCTGAATACGCAGCGCTGAAACCTCGTGGAGCGCCGCGACGATCTGCGCGTCGGGTTGGGGCGCCGCGGTTTGCTGCGCATCGGAAGCAACCGCAGAGAAGGTCGTCATCATCATCATCAGAACTCCACCGAGGCTCAGTTTCGAAATGGGCATAAAACCTGCGAATCCTCCGCCGCCGCGCAGCGTCTATGACTTGACGATGCCGCCAAGAGATTCTAAATATAAAGCACGGACGGTGTGGCGTCGCTCCGGCCGTGCGAAGAACGCTTTATAGCGGAGGCAATTATGGTGATCTGTCCAGAATGCGAGACTGATCTGGATATTGAAGAAGACGAAGTAGACGAGGGCGAAATTGTCTCTTGTCCCGAGTGCGGGAGCGACTTCGAAGTCGTCGGCGTCGAGCCCCTGGAGTTGTCGCGCGTTGAAGAGGAGGACGAGGAGGACGACGAAGAAGACAAAGACGAGGACGAGAACGAGTACTAACCGGCCTGGCTCAGAAGCTCTTTTCATAAGTCTGGGCTTTGTGTCAGGGCACGGCTTCAGAGTTTGCGTGAGAACTCAGAATCTCGAATATACGGTGGGAAAAGAAGGCCGACGATAAAGCATATTTCAGCCCGAAGGGCGGAACAATGATAGCCCAGGACGTAAGTCCTGGGTCAGGGCGAAAAGTAAACCTGAGTTCCTTCACTGGGGCCCTCGACGAGCGTCGCTTTTGCGCTTTGGCGGGGTGGTTGAGGGACGGCACAAATATTCACGCAGACTCATCACTCGTGCCGAACAGCGGGCAAATGAATCAGGTATTCACAAACGCGCGCGAACCAATACGCCTCTTTCTTTGCGGCCTGATTGTTGCCGCACTGCTGATTTCGACTGCCTCTCTTACCCTTGCGCGCAATCCGCAGTCGTCGCAATCCGCCCAGGCAAAAAAAGACTATGCTCTGATCTACGGCACGGTTTGGGGACCCGATGATCATCCCGCCGCGGGTGTGCCCATCAAGATCAGGCGGCAATCGGACAAGAAGGCGAAATGGGATCTTTTCTCCGACAGCAACGGCGAGTTCGCTCAGCGCGTTCCGGTGGGAGCCCAGGATTACGTCATCGAGGCCGAGGTGAAGACACACAAGGGCGAGCCGAAGCCGCAAACCATCGCGCACGTCCAGGACAACGAACGCGTGGACGTCAGCCTTCATCTCACGAGAGACATGCTGCGTTCGCGATAGGTAGAGCTGGCCTTTAGAGCCTGCCCTGAGCTTGCCGAAGGGCCAGCGTCTAGGGCGGTTCCAGATTTGGTGTATCCAGGTAGAGCGGACCTTCAGGTCCGCGTCCAAGCCGCACCCCGAAGTCTGGGCTTTCCGCCCACTGCGCTGCAGTGGGCGGAAAGCCTGACGAAGAGAGCCCCCCTCGACGCGGCGCTGAAGCGCCGCTCTACCCGACCTCGGGGTACAGCAATTCTGGAACCGCTCTAAGCTGTCCATTTCTGTTACCTCCGAGCGGTCTTTAAGCGCGAGGGATCCTTGGCGACTTTCATGTGCCGCCGGGAGGCTGCGTGAGAACCGACTCTGCTTATCGGCATTGAAGCAAGAACAACGAAAAATCGAGCGCCGTAGGCGCGAAAGAACATAGCCCAGCGCTTCAGCGCTGGGTAAGCGTCAATTGTTGCCGAGTCCCCGTAGGGACGGCACAGCCTCTCACGCTGACGCCTCCCTCCTGAACGATGGCCTTATAATGAGGATTGGCACCCCCATGTTTAAAGCATCAGGCATTCTAATCGTGCTGCTGTTTGCGTTGACTTGCAGCGCACAACTGCAGATCCCCGTCGGCCCCGGCTCCCGATCCGCGGACGATAGCCGCAAGAATACGCGTGTCACCTCGCGCACTCTCACCGGGACCGTTCTGGACAAAAGCGACAAACCCATCCCCAACGCGGTGGTGTACATCGAGAATATGAAGACCCAAGCGGTCAAAACCTATATCGCGCAGGATAATGGTACCTACCGTTTTCCCGAGCTCTCGCCCAATGTGGATTACGAGATCCACGCCGAGAAAGATGGAAACAAGAGCGCCCCCAAGACCCTCAGCCAATTTGACGACCGCGACAAGCCCACACTGAATTTGCGGATCAATACCAAGTAAGCCGCCGTCGAAACATTCGCCATTCGAATGTTCAAAAAATGCCAAGGCACGGAGTAATCGCCGTGCCTTGACCTTTTCGTCTCCGATTGAGCTAACCCGCCATCTTCCCTGCCGTGTTCTGATCCGCCCGGAAGCGCAGCAGAGCTGCAATCCGGCCGATCTTGTCGAACTCCTCGTCGTCTGGGATGTACACCAGCTCAACTCCGGTGCGAATGGCGTGTCCCACGATCGCGTCGCCAATGTCTTCCAGTTCGGTATTCTCTTTGCCGCAAACCGCACACGTAGGAGCGCGGTGCAGGTCCATGTGTCCGCAGTTGTAGCACTTCACGCCCGGAGCATGGAAGCTCGCTCCCAGCAGCAGCGTCAGCACCTCGCCCTGCTCCAGCGACCGCAGCACCCGCCGCAACCCGATGGCGCCCCGCCCGTTGCGATGCGCTTCGCTTATGACGTCCTCTACCAGCGCCTGCTTCGCGCTTGCCTTGTGCTCGGCCAGCTTCTCCCGCGCCATCTGCTTCACCTGGTCGGGGGTGGCGATCTTCGGGTCGATGCGGAAACGGCCCACCAGACGCTGTCTGGCCAGCGATTGCAGTTGCGGCTCGATCTCCGACCACACGTCGTCGTGGCAGCCAATGAGCAACTGTTGGCAGGTGCCGCGCTGGAAGTACTGTTCAATACGATCGGCGACCAGTTTGAAGTGCTGCGCCGTTTCGTTCATCACCTTGCGCTCGGCGTGGCCTCCATCATAGCCGCCCCATCCATCGCTCTTGCCCCGCCGGGTCAGCTCGTTGATGAAGTCCTGCTTCTCGACTATGTCGTCGTTCTGCAACTCAAAGATTCGCGCCTTGGTGCGGTCCGCCAGCAGCACGCAGGCGCGTTGCTCGGCGTCCAGGATCGCGGCCAGCGGCTTCAGATGAAAGCGCTGGCTGACGGCGACCTTCGGCTTCAGCAGTTGCGCCGGCACGTCAAACTCGCGCCAGAATCCCTGATTGCCGCAAGCAAAGATGGCTTTCGCCTTGCCGCTGCTCCCGTGCAGCGGGTCCACCATGCTGTTGATCTTCTCCAGATCGGCGCGAGTTGAGCCATTCTTGCCGTGCTTCTCCGCCTCGCGCAGCGCATTGCGAATTAGGTCCTTCACCAGGATCGCTTCTTCCCGGTGCGATTTGTTGAGTGGCGTCGAGGGCTGATAGTAAAACGTGACAGCACAACCTTCCGGCGACTTAAAATTGGCGAGTTCACGGATGTCATCGCGTGTGATCATTCCGGTTCTCCTGTCTAGATGTTCTTAAGATGACGGCGGGGACTGCGGTGCAGCCCCCAAAATCAGGCGCTCTTGGAATATTCCACGAGCTTGTCTTTGAGAGGATCTTTGATTGGCAAGGAGCGTTGCAGGTGATCGCTGGCCCGGCGAATGGCTGCTCGCACCTCCTCCGCTGTGTGGTTGGTGATCTCGGCGATCTCCTCGATGGTGAAACCCTCGACGGTGTACAAGATGAACGCCTCCTGCTCATTGCGTCCCGCGTCGCTCAGCGTTCGCTCCACCAGGCTAAGCAGCTCTCGCCGCGCCACCAGTTCTTCCGGCGTGTTGGCCGTGGGATCGGCAATGACGCTCTCCTCCATCAGCTTCTCATCCGGCTGATGGAACTGCAGCACCGCCTCATCGGTAGCTTCAACATTCTGCGGATTGCGCGAGCGCTCCAGCGGCACCGCTCCTTCATCTCTTCCGGCCTCTGCCAGCTCGTCGATTGCCTCTCGCGCCAGCCGATGCACCCACGCCTCCAGCTTTATCTTCTCCGGCTTGTCGTGGTTCTCACCCAGCGCGTTGGCAATGGCTTCATCCATCACCTCTTCCATCCTGACCTGGCCCGCGCGCAGTTGTCCCTGGTCCATGCGATATTGCAGCTCGCGCTGGATAAATCGCGTGAGACGCGCCAGGTTGATGTTGACGTAACGGGTGATGTCACTGGACGAGATCTGGTCGGGAGCGATGGCCGCGACCGTCTGCTCGAAGGGCACAGTCTCCACCACCGACCGCTCCGGCCCGCGCCGCCGCGGCCATTTGTGGTGACTGCGCAGCAGCTCCTTGTGCCGCTTCACCTGCTCGATGATGTCTTCAAAGGCAGCTTTGATCGCGGCCACAGCGGTCGCGCTGCTCTCCTGCGAAGCCATTTGCCCCGACGGCAGCCGCAGGTTCAGCGACATCGATATCCCCTGGCGCGCCGAGTTTTCGGCAACGATGCCCTTAAGGTGCACCAGATCCGGCCGGAACACCTGAAGATAGCGTTGCAACTTTTCTGCTTGTTGATTGATTAGTTTTTCGAGGTCGGGTGTCTTAGAAATTTTGTAGCTGACATGAACATTCATGAAAAGCCTCTCCCGGCAAACAGATTCCGCCGGCAGCTACAAGCCTTTTGTAACTAAATTTTACTCCTTCTATTAGAGAAGCAAGCACAAAATAATGAGTTGCTTGTTGGGGAGAAACTCCTGGGCGGGAACACGATTGACCACTTGAGTGCCCGGTCGCGTGTTTCCCGTGCGCGCCTCTGATTTGAATTGCTTCCCTGAAGGCGACCTTACGTCCCGCACGATTACTGCGGCTTTACACGCGCTAAAAAAAACGTTTCCGAAAGCCTTGTGTCAGGGCACGACCTTGGTCGTGCCGATAAGGCCTTCTATTTCGGTTAGCCCGCGAGGGACCCCGCCGGTGCGACTTTTTCAGCGGCCCATTTAGCCGCTGAGAAAATGCGCGGTGCCCCGATCAGAATTTCCCTGAACATGGCAGCATGCAAAACCGGCCCTCCGAAGTGGAGGGCCGGAGTCCTGCGCTGTTCGCTCGTATCTTAGCGTTCCGGAATTCTGACCTTCACATCCGGACGCCGGTCGAGGTGAATCGACTCGATAAACCGCACCTTACGGTTGCTCAGCTTCATGACCAGCGAAGTCGTCCGCACGCCGTCGCCGAAGAAGCGCACGCCTTTGAGCAGCGTGCCTTCCGTCACCCCGGTTGCGGCGAACAGAATGTTCTTGCCGGGCGCCAACTCTTCCGCCGTATAGATGCGATTGGGATCGTTGATGCCCATGTCCTTCATGCGCTCGCCCTGCTCCGGCGTGTAACCCACCAGCCGGCCGACCATGTAGCCATTGAGGCAGCGGACGGCCGCGGCGGTGATGACGCCCTCGGGCGCGCCGCCGGTGCCCATGACCGCATGAACGCCCGACCCCAGCATCGACGCCGCCACACCCGGCGAGAGGTCGCCGTCGGAGATCAGCCGGATGCGCGCGCCGGCCTTGCGGATTTCGCTGATCAGCTTCTCGTGCCGCGGGCGATCAAGGATAATGATGACCAGGTCTTCCACATCGCGGTCCAGCACTTTGGCGATCACGTGCAGATTGTGCGCGACCGGAGCTTCCAGATCGACCACGCCCTTGCACGACGGACCAACAACGATCTTCTCCATGTAGCAGTCCGGCGCGTGCAGCAACCCGCCTTTTTCCGATGCCGCCAGCACCGTGATGGCTCCGGGCGATCCCGTCGCGCACAGGTTGGTTCCCTCCAGCGGATCGACCGCAATATCCACCGCGGGATAGCTACCGCCGTCCTGCTTGCCGACTTTCTCGCCGATGTAAAGCATGGGCGCTTCGTCGCGCTCCCCTTCGCCGATCACGATCGTCCCGTCCATCGGCACCGAATCCATCACCTGCCGCATCGCTTCCGTGGCCATCTGGTCGGCATGCTTGCGATTACCCTGGCCCATGGTCTTGGCTGAGGCTATGGCGGCCTCTTCCACCACGCGCAGGAACTCCAGCGCGAGATCGGCTTCAAAATTCGCTGTCGCGGAATGCTTAATCGGTGCTTCTTCCATCTGTATCTTGGTTGCCATAATCCTCCCCGGCGCGGCTTGCGATGCGGAATAATGAGCTACGAATGCGGATTAGGCAAGCCGGTCGTTTTGATTTGAATGTGCCGGAATCAGCCCAAGAAATGAGGCAGGCCCCAGCCAATCGCAAAGCATACACCTGTTGCCGAAACTCTTCGAGGACTTTCATCACCTCTCGCTGTGGCAAATGCGAAGCCTCGGTGAGCCTGTGAGCCTATTAATGTTGTCATCCTGAGCGGAGCGTCCGCCTGATTTTTCGACTCGCGCCTCGCGAGTCGGGCGGACGTCTAGTCGAAGAGCCTGCCCCGACCGACGCCGAGGGGATCTGCGGTCGACCTGACAACTGGCCACTGACCACTGCCTTCAAAACGCCGCGTGCCCCGTGATGTGCTCGCCGATAATCAGCGTGTGGATGTCGTGCGTGCCCTCATACGTCTTCACCGACTCCAGGTTCGCCATGTGGCGGAAGATGGGATATTCATCCGCGATGCCGTTGCCGCCCAGTATGTCGCGGCCCATGCGCGCGCACTCCAGCGCCATCCAGACGTTGTTGCGCTTGGCCATCGAGATGTGCCACGGCTTGGCCTTGCCCGCGTCTTTCAGCCGGCCGACCTGCAACGCGAGCAACTGCGCTTTCGTGATCTCGCTGATCATCCACACCAGCTTCTCCTGTACCAACTGGTGCGATGCGATCGGCTGATCGTGGAATTGCTTGCGAAACTGCGCGTATTGCAGCGCGCAATCGTAGCAAGCCATCGCCGCACCGATTGCTCCCCATGCGATTCCGTAGCGGGCCTGGTTCAGGCAGCTCAGCGGCGACTTCAGTCCGCCGGTTTTGGGCAGTAGGTTTTCCGCGGGGATGCGAACATCCTGCAATGACAAGCTCGACGTCACCGAAGCCCGTAGCGACCACTTCCCATGCACATCGGCAGCCTTGAATCCGGGACGGTCCGTTTCCACGATGAAGCCGCGAATCAGTTCGTCTTCGTCTTCCACCTTCGCCCAGATGATCGCGATGTCGGCGATCGATCCCGAGGTGATCCACATCTTCTCGCCGTTCAGGACGTACTCGTTGCCGTCTTTGCGGGCACGCGTGCGCATCGCGCCGGGGTTCGATCCGGCGTCGGGTTCGGTCAGACCGAAGCAGCCGAGAATCTCGCCCTTCGCCATCCCGGGCAGATATTTCTGCTTCTGCTCCTCGCTGCCGAAGGCGTGGATGGGATACATGCACAACCCCGACTGCACGCTGACGAACGACCGCACACCGCTGTCGCCGCGCTCCAGTTCCTGCGTCATCAGCCCGTACTCCACGTTGGACATCTCAGCGCAGCCGTAGCCCTTCAGGTTGGCGCCGTAAAAGCCGAGCTCGCCCATCGGCTGAATCAGCTCCTTGGGGAAGCGCCCGTCGCGGTTGCACTGCTCGATGATGGGGATCAGGTTTTCTTCAATGAACTTGCGGGTATTGTCGCGCACCAGCCGCTCGTCGTCGCTCAACAGCGTGTCGAATTCGATGAAATCTACGCCCTTGAATTTCAGTGCCATGGGTTGCTCTTTCAGATACGGATTTGCGAATGCCGAGCGCCCATACTGTGCCGCATCTGCGCAGCATGGTGCGGTCTGAGGCAAACTCTGGAAAGTAACAGGTGGCGAACAGCAGGGTCAAACGGGCGAGCCTTGAGCACTCTGGCGTCAGCCATCAGCCCTTACACTCTGTCGGTAGCCTTTTTGCGGTTTCTGCATCCAATGGCTTGTGTCAGAAAGCGCAGGAAAGGTATGTCGGCAATGGCAACGCTGCAGGATCGTTTAGACGAGTTCAAGCGGAACTTTGAGTCGGGAGCGCCTCCATTCAATGCGCCGCACGAGGCCATTGAGAAAATGCATCGCGCGACCGCGGAGCTCAAGGCCTCCGGGATCGAGGGCCGGGCGCTAAAAGTTGGGGACCGCGCGCCGGAGTTTCGGCTCTTCAATCAGGACCATGTCGAAGTGGCGTCGGCGGACCTGCTTCGGCAAGGGCCGCTGGTCGTCAGCTTCTTCCGCGGGCACTGGTGACCGTATTGCAATATGGAGCTGGAGGCTCTACAGCAGGTCGAGTCTGAAATCGTTGCCCAGGGAGCGCGGCTGGTGGTTATCACTCCCGAGCTCGAACGCTACACCCGCGCGCTGCATCGCAAGCTGAACCTCACGTTTGACATACTGACTGACCTTCATCTCAAGGTCGCGGAGCAGTTCGGGCTGGTGTTTACGCTGCCGGATTACCTCAGCGAGCTTTATAAGTCGTTCGGCAGCACGCTGGATCGATTCAATGATGAATCCGAATACCGTTTGCCGATTCCGGCGCGGTACATCATCGATTCCGGCGGCATCATTCGCTCCGCCGATGTGAATGCCGATTACACGATCCGGCCTGAGCCGGCAGATACAGTGCGGCGATTGGCCGCGCTGAAGGGCTCGGGCTCGGTAGGTAGTTCGGCAAAAAGTTGAATCACGGTCGCACTCATCCCGACGACGGGATCTCTGGCACGTGTTGGGATGGGAGAACGCTCGCGCGCTTACGCTCCCACCTTCATCTCGCTCAGGATTTCTTCCACTGCCGCCATCGCGCTGATGATCTCCTCATCCGTGTTGTAGAAGTGCGGCGAGAAGCGCACGCCCGCCTGGGGACGGTAATCGACGAGGATGTCGCGTTTCAGCAGTTCGGCGCAGACCTGCTGCGCGTTGGGCATGTCGATGGAGACCGTGCCGGCGCGCCGCTCGGGATCGCGCGGCGTATTCACTCGCCATCCGTGCTGCGAGGCGAGTTCGATTAGCAGCGCCGTCTGGCGTTTTGATTTTTCGCGGATGGTTTCGACGCCGACCTCGCGAATGATTTCCAGTCCCGGTTGCGCCACCTTCAGCGCCGGAATGTTGGGCGTGCCCTGGGTGAAGCGATAGATGCTGGGCGAGTAGCGGGTCGCGCCGATCTCGAAGGCGAAAGGATTCTCATGGCCGATCCAGCCGGTGAACGTCGGCTCCAGCTTCTTCGCCAGGTCGGGACGCATATAGAGGTACGCTGTTCCCGGCCCACCGCACAGCCACTTCAAAACCCCGCCGGTGCAGAAATCGACGTTGAGCTTTTGCACGTCGAAGGGCAGCGTGCCGGTCGCCTGAAACGAATCGAGCAGAACGTGCGCGCCTACGCGGTGCGCCTTCTCCACGATGGCTTCGACGTCCTGAACGAAGGCGCTGCGGAAGATGACATGAGAAATCGGCACCAGCAGCGTGTCGTCGTCGATTGCGTCCAGCAGCCGTTCGGTGTTGACGTGGATGCCGTCGTCATTTCGCACCATCTCCACCCGCGCGCCTCGCGCCCGTTGCGCCTCCCAGAAATACATGACGGAGGGAAAATTTAGGTCGCTGTAAACCACCTTGTTGCGGCGGCCGCTGAAATCGAAACAAGAAGCCACGGTGGCCTGGCACGTGGTTACGTTTTGCAGGCATGCCACCGAATCCGGCGGTGCATTGAAGAGCGCGCCGATCTGGTCGCCGACCTGCGCCGCCAGCATCCACCACTCTTCTTCCCAGGCGCGGACGCCGCGCGTATTCCATATGTTCGTGTACTCGTGCAGCGAGGCTTCGACGCCCCGCGGCATCGCGCCCAGAGAATTGCTGATTAGATAAGTGGTTCGTTCCAGGATCGGGAATTGCGGGCGGTAGCGCAGGAGGGCATCGGGCATGGAAATCATTGTAGGGGAAAACCGCCCACGAGCGGGCTTTCCTAAGGCGCTCGACCGGTCAAGGCGCGTCGAAATGCAACTACCGTGCCAAGGGAGGGTTTATGATAGCTTCTGGCGTGCTAGGAAGTTTACGCCGCGCAAAAATCCCATCTTCGAAGTGCATCTTATGCGACGCTGGTCCTTGTTAATTGCGCTGTTCCTGGTGCTGCTTAACGCTGGCTGCGGTGGTAGCGGCAACAATCTGGTCAACAATGTCGGCCTCTACGGCGACTGGAACGTTGCCATGTACCCGACAGGAAGCACCACTCCTGTTTACGTGTTCGGCCTGGCCATGTCACAGGAAGGCGCCAACAACTACAGTGGCGGCTCCATCGCCTACACCGGCGGTGTCGGGGTGCCCAGTAACATGTGCATCAATTCGAGTGCGTTGACCGCGGTTGGCAGTACCAGCGGCAACAACTTCACCATGACGGTAACGGACAGCACAAGCGAAACCGTTATCACGGTGAACGGGACGCTGGCCACCCAGAACGGCAGCAGTCTCTCGGGGACGTACAACAATCCGGCCAGCCGGACCTGCAGCGCTTCCAGAGGCACAATCTCGATGGTGCCGCAGGAGTAGGCCCGCGAATCTTCGGCGTCGCTCTGAGCAGGAGGGGCAAGAGTTTCTGCGCACCCTCAACGGGGACCTGCTGCACTCCAATCCAGTTCCGCGAACGGAAGTTGTCGCGCCGTTGGCAGCAAGAATGGAACCTGCGAGAAACTTCAATCCAGTTACAAAGAAAAACTCCGTGCGCTCCGTGTCTCCGTGGTGAGGTTCCGCACCGCGATCAATACTTCCGCAACACGCCAATCACTCTGCCTTGCACTTGCACCGCTGCCGCCGGCACCATGATCGGCTGCATCGCGGCATTCGAGGGCTGCAGGCGAACCTTGGGGCCTTCGACGTAGATACGCTTCAGCGTGGCTTCGCTGCCGTCCACCAGCGCCACCACGATCTCGCCATCGCGCGCGGCGTTCGTTTTCTCCACCAGCACATAGTCGCCGTCGAGGATGTGCTCATCCTGCATGCTCTGCCCCTTCACCTGCAGGACATACACTTCTTTCGAACGCGTGAAGTCGGCGAGCGAAATCGACTCCGGATTCTCGACTGCCTCCAGCGGCTGCCCGGCGGCGATGCGCCCCAGCAGCGGCAAGCTCATGCTGCTCTCCGCCGCAGCCGCCGCAGCCACCGCCAGCGACTCCTTCATGCGCCCGCGCGGCTTCAGCAAATCGATGGAGCGGCTGCGATTGTAGTCGCGCCGCAGCAGTTCTTTCTGCTCCAGGTTGGTGATGTGCTTGTGCACGGTGGCCAGCGAACTCAGGCCAAGCCCTTCTGCGATCTCCTCAAACGAAGGCGAATATCCGTGCTGATCCACGAATGAGGAGATGAAGTCATACACCTCTTTTTGCCGCCGGGTGAGAGCCATGATTGTGCGCTGAACCTCCGCGGGCCATTATTAGCGAATAAAAAGCGAATGTCAAGAGGGAAGCAACAATTTCCCGTTGAGGAGATGATTCGTCGCATCCGAGAGCAAGAAACTGCTATTCACCACAGAGGACACAGAGAGCACGGAGTTTTTCTTTAGCCTCCGTGCGCTCCGTGTTCTCCGTGGTGAAAATCCAAGCGCGCGATGTGGTCTCCGCGGCGAAACCTGCTCGATGCCGAATCAATGCGCGTTCGGGCCGGGATTGCCTCCTGCGCCTCCCCCGCCGGTGGTGAACGTTTGATCGTAATAGGAAGCTGCGTTGCCGCTGTTATCGATCACCAGCGGCCGCCAGTGATAGGTCGTGTAGGGCGCAAGGCCGGTCAGTACGATCGTGGTGTTATAGATGTTCGGCGCCCCGATCGGATCGAACTGGTTGGTAGTGTTGTTGTTCTTCACCGCAGCGACGACCGCGGTGTGGTTGGGATAGCTTGAGGCCAGCATCGCCTGAAAACCGAAGTTCGGAAATGGCGACATGCACAACGGCGGCGCAGGGTCGTTCAGATTGCAGTGCTGCGGCGATGCGGTTCCGAAGTAGATGGTACTGTTCGCCGCCTTGAACGTGTTGTAGCTGAAAGTGACGTTCGTCCCGTTAACAATCGGTGATGGGATCGCGGGATTCAGCGATGGATAATGCCATTCGTAGCCGTTCGCGGCCGTCCAGGTCATCTGGACAGGAGTAGTCCAGTCGGTCCAGGGCGCGCTGCACGGATTGCTGTGGTTTTCGCAGGGATTCGCCGACGCCAGCACCGTCGGCACCGCGGGCGACGAGCCGTCAGGATTCTCGCCTGTTCTCCAGCGCACGTAATCGAAGCTCCACTTGTAAATCTGATTGAACTCTTTCACCGACCAAGTCCAGCCGCCTCCGCCGGCTTCGTTGCTGCCGCCGGCATCGTCCCAGACGTGGTTGAACAGATCGTCGCCTTCGGCGAGATATTGATTGTTGCCAGTCTTGCTCCAGTACCAGGCATAAGCGGGAGCAACCAGATCGTTCAGCTCGTTTGCGTTGTACAATGTTCCGCCCACCAGCGTCGGGCTTACCGGCAGCTCGTAAGCCTGGTAGGCGAGTGTGTGGGTTGCGGAAATGTACTGGGTTGACGAAAACCAATCCAGTACCTTCTTGATCTCGAGCGGAATTCTGGCGTCCGGCACATTGCCTTTGGCCACGTCGAGCTCGTAATCGTTAATCAGCGTCTCCATCACCAGCCCGATGATGAACGGGTGCGTGTCGTATTGCTGCTGGTTGGGATTGCTGAGGTTCAGGTTGTAGTTCTGGTCCAGAACTCCCAGCAGCACATCGATGGTGCGCGGGATGAACGGACTCCGCGGGAGTCCGGCGATCAGCGCGGCCAGCCGGTCGTCGAGCGTATAGGCGACAGTTCGCGCCTCGGCGACGTAGGCTGCATTGGCGATGCCGGCGCTGAAGACTGGATTGCCCGCCAGGAAGTTCACGGCTGAGAGCATGGTGGCGTCACCGGTGCGCAGGTAGTTCATCGCCATGCCGTAGGGGAATTGATCGGGCTCGGAGACAAAGCTGGCCTGGGTCGCGATGATGTTGTCCTTGTACGGCTCCATGGCCAGCTCGGCACAGCGCTTCCAATGATTGCGTTCCGCTGTCCCGGAGTAGCCTGGCATGCCCCTAACGTAATAGTCATAGTCGGCGATCTGCTGATAAACGCGGCCACCGTCATAGTTCCACGCTTCGAAATAGATCGACGACGGCAGATCGAAGTATCCGACAAAATTTCCGTTGTCCAGACTCCACCACGGATTCGTGTCCTTGTTGTTCGTGCACCAGTATTCACCCGACGCGGCGGGCGAATCTGGATTCACCATGTTCGTTTGCCAGGTTGACAGTCCAGATATGGCAGGAAAGGTAGTCGGCGGTGTCGGCGTGAATGACGCCGTCGGCAGCACGTTGAAGTTGTAGGTCACGTTTACCGGATTGCCGTCGTTCTGTCCGTTGTACACTCCCTGAAACTCGGCGGTGAACTGGTAATGGCCCGGCGTGGCGTGGGAGTTCACGCGTAATCGCAAGGTCGTGTTGATGCTGTAGAGCGTTCCGTTGTAGCAAAATCCGTTGCTGTTGTAGTTGCCGTCCCAAACCGGCGGCGGAGGGTTAGAGGGAGCGCTGAGATCGCAAAGATATTGCGCCGTGATGCTGAAGTTGGTCACCGGATGTCCCGTGTCCAGATTCGTGACCACCGGATTCTTCATGTAAACAATTGCCTGCGGCGGTCCGCTCAGCAGGTTCGCCTGCAACGGGATGTAGAGGTCGTTGCACTCGCGCGAGTTCTTGGCGAATGGCGTACATGCCGGCGATTGCGTGGGGTCGCCCTGATAGACGTTCTGCCCGCCAACCGGCCATAGGGTGAAGATCAAAGTGCCGTTGGGATGGGTCGGTGAGGTCGCCAAATTGAACGTCAGATACCTGCCGCCGCATCCCGGAAATGGAGGCGAACCGCACCCCACAGTCGCCGGCCCGGGATATGAGGCCCAGGTTCCGTTGGTCTGCTGCGACGCGACGTAATATCCCCAGGTCGCATACTCGGCGTATGCAGGAAAGTGGTCCGCGACGACAACATGGCTGGTGGTCACGGTTGGGTTCGAGATCTGCCGCGTCGATCCATTGTCATTCCCTTGGTAATTTTGTGGGTTCTCGATCATCACGTAGGAATTGCTGGGATGAACCGTAGTCCATCTGAACGTGACGGTGACGCCGTTGACTGGATCGACCGTCGAGCTCACCGTTGCCGTCACCGATCCGGGAATGATTTCGCCAGAGTTGACGGTCGCCGGGAGCAGCGGCACGAAAACCACCAGGAGCGCACATAAGAAGATGATCAGCTTGCAACAGAAATAAGCCCTTGGGATATGTATTCCGAAGACCATGAGTTCTCCTTGAAAGAGTATCGAAGTGCTCACGGGGGTGGGCGAAGGATTCGGGGGTTGCGGCAGGGGGATCGCTGCAGGGAGTTCGCTACAACTCGGTGCTACAAATGGCCAATCGACCCCCGATCAGGTTGACTTGAGGCTTTCTAGCTTATTGGTGGCAAAAGGGACAGACCAAAGGTAACCGTCCGAGGATTACTTTTCACGGAAATGTGGCCATCTTTCGCCCTGCGCAAGTGAATTTCACTGGAACTTCATGTGCAACAGATTGCACATGAAGTTGATAACTGTTGCGCTTCCGAAATTTCAGCTTTTTAACCTATTGATTTAGTTGGCGATATTCGTCATGCTGTTTCCGGCACTGGCTAAACAATTGCACACACCTCCTGTGTTTCAAAGTGCAATAAAGGAGTGATTCGCCTGTGGCGCTGGCTGGCACCAAGACGACGGGTGAGACGCTTGCGCCTCCCGTCGGGGAAGTTCTGCCGGGAGGAAAACCTCCGTCGCGACTCTCATCGTTTTGGCAAACCGTGAAACCCTTCGGCTGGCAGGGACTTCTCCTCGTCGCCGTACTCGGCCTGTTATATGCTTCGGTCGTCAGGTTGCTCGTCTGGCAGTGGTACAACGATGCCGATTACTCCCACGGCTTTCTCGTCCCCCTACTGTCAGCGTATTTGATCTGGCAGAGACGCGACAAGCTGCGCGCGATTCCTCGTCGCCCTTCGCCGTGGGGCATGGTGATCGTGTTGTGTTCGCTCGGCCTGCTCTTGCTCGGCAGCCTGGGCGCTGAACTGTCGCTCGCCCGTATCTCGATGCTGGGAACCATCTGCGGCCTGATCGTTTATTTTGCGGGCGGCGCAGTGTTGCGTGCGATGGCGTTCCCCATGGCCTTTCTGCTGTTCGCCATCCCCATACCGGTCGTCGTCTACAACGAGATCGTCTTCCCGTTGCAGTTCATTGCGTCGCGCTTCGCCACCAAGGTCCTCGAGATCCTCAACCTGTTTCCGGTGATGCGCGAAGGCAACGTTCTCGTTCTCCCGCACATGACGCTGGAGGTGGTCGAAGCCTGCAGCGGCATCCGCTCGCTGATGTCCTTGCTTGCGTTGGCCGCGGGTTACGGATATCTTGTTGAGCGCAGCACTGCCGTCCGCATCTTCCTCATAATCGCCATGGTCCCGCTGGCCATCATCAGCAACGGCACGCGGGTCATGATCACCGCCATTATGGCGACTTATCTGGGCCGTCAGGCAGCAGAAGGATTTATGCACGAATTTTCCGGCTGGGTGATCTTTGTGGTCGCCACCGCTCTCTTCCTGCTGTTGCACAGCATAATCTCGTTCGTCCGCAAGAAGATGGGTTGGGATAAAGACCATAACGACCGCCAGGCCCTCGCCGCCAAGGTGAGCCAATGAAGGCGAGCCTCCGGTATTGGGTCATGATCGCCGTGCTGCTGGGAGCGACCACGGGAATGGCTTACCTCTCTCACGGCGAAGACACTCCTCCTGCCAAGCCGCTGTCGGAATTTCCCGTCCAGATCGGCGACTATTCCAAGGTCATCGACTGGACGCTCGATAAAGAAACGTTGGAGATACTGAAGGCCAGCGACTACCTGAATCGCGGCTACTGGAAGCCGGGCATGAACCGCGATCTCATGGGCCTTTACATCGCCTACTTCCGCAGTCAGCGGCAGGGTACGTCCATCCACTCCCCCAAGAACTGCATGCCCGGCAATGGATGGAATCCGGTCCAGTCGAGCGTTTATCGGCTGCCGCTAAATGATGGCCGCACCGTCCCGGTGAACCTTTACTTCCTGCGCAAGGGACTAGACGAAGAGCTCGTGCTTTATTGGTACCAGGCGCATGGGCGCATTGTCGCCAGCGAATACTGGGGCAAGTTCTATTTGGTGTATGACGCGTTGCGCCTGAACCGTACCGACGCCGCACTCATTCGCATCAGCATGCCGGTGGAAGACGGCGATGAGACTGTGGCAAAACAGAAGGCCACCAAGTTCGCGACGCAAGTTGCAAGTGATGTAGATCAGATTATCCCTCGGTGAACCCAGGAGAAGTTATGCGGAACCGCTACCTTGTTTCTCTCCCCATGGCCGTGCTAGGCATCGCTCTCGCCGGTTGCAGCCGTAACCCCGATGTCGCCAAGAGAAAGTATCTCGACAGCGGCATGAAGTACATGGACCAGGAAAAATATGATGCTGCGGCCATTCAGTTCAAGAAGGCCATCCAGATCGACCCCAAGTTCGCTGACGCTCACTATCAGCTCGCCGAGGCCGACCTGAAATTGCAGAAGAATCAGGAAGCCTTCAGGGAAATGACCCAGGTCGTCGAACTGGATCCCAATCACCTGAAGGCCCGGACTTCGGTGGGGGGCATGTATCTGGCCTCCGGCCACAACTTCTACGGCAACGCCGAGGAGCAGGCGCGTTACGTCATCGACCACGACCCCAACAACGCCGAGGGCTACCTGCTGCTAGGCAATGTGCTGTTGGCCGAAAAGCATCTCGACGATGCACTCGCCGATTTCAGCAAAGCTATCGCGCTGAAGCCGAACGATCCCAACCCCTACCTCAACCGCGGCGCTGCCTATGTTTTCATGAAGCAGGATGAGGCCGCGGAGAAAGACTTCCGCAAAGTCATCCAGCTTGATCCCAAGATGCTTCAGGCTTACGCCAACCTGTCCGGCTTCTACATGTACAAGAAGGACCCGAAGCAGGCCGAAGAGGTTTACCGCGAAGCCATTCGCAATAATCCCGACTCGCCGGTTCCTTATCTGCGGCTCGCTGGTCTGCTGCTGCAGGAAGGCCGCAAAGATGAGGGCGAAGAGGTCGTGCAGCAGCTTCGCCAGAAGCAGCCCAGCTCAACCGACGTCGCTTCCGCCATCGGCGATTACTATCTCGCGGCGCGTAATGCTGACGCGGCCCTAAAGGAATACCAGCGCGGTCTCAGCTACGATTCCAAGAACCAGCAACTGCAGGTTCGCGTGCTCGAAACCATGATCAACATGGGCAAGACCGACGATGCCCAGAAGATGGTCGATCGCCTTCTGAAAGACGATCCGGGTGACGTGACCGCGCGTCTCACCAACGGCCGCTTGCTCGCCATCAAGGGCAATATCGCCGACTCCGTGACCGTGCTTCGCCAGGTGGTGAAAGATGCGCCGGAAAGTCCCCAGGCGCACTTCGCTTTGGGCCAGGTGCTGCGCCAGTCCGGCGACATTCCGGGCTCCAAGAGCGAGTTGCAGGAAGCCAACCGCATCTCGCCTAACAGCCCCATGATTCTCCAGGCGCTGGCGGAAGTTTATCGCGACACTCGCGACTTCGACACCGCTCGCGAATACGCGGCTCGCTTGCAGAAGCTGAATGAGAATAATCCTATGGCGCATTATCTGAATGCGACCATCGATCTCGGCGATAAGCAGTACGAGAAGGCTGAAGACGAATTGAAGGAAGCGATCAAGAGCGTTCCCAACGATCCTATCCTCTATGTCAACATGGCCTTCGCCTACTCCGGCCAGAAGAAGTATGCCGATGCTGAGCGCATGTTCCAGCAGGCCTTGCACATCTATCCCACCTATGACAGCGCTATGGCCAACTACATAGCCCTGATGTTCGGCATCAAGGACGAAGCCAAAGCTTTGAACCTGGCAACCCAGTACGCAGCTGCCAATCCCAAGCGGACGGGAGCGGTTTTCATCTATGCCTCGGCTTTAGCCACAACTCACAAGTGGGACCAGGCATTGGCCGAGTATCAGAAGGCGCTGCAGATCGATCCCAAGTCGGCTGCAGCCTACATGCATATGGGCCAGATCTACGAAGCCCAGGGCCATTTCGACCAGGCGCTGGATGTCTTCCAGAAGGCGCTTGCCATTCAACCCGTGTCCACTTCCATCAACAATGCCATCGGCAACGTCTATCTGCAGAAGGGCGATCTGAAAATGGCTGGCAAGTACTATCAGACCAGCCTGCAGCAGAACGCTCATGATCCCATCGCGGCCAACAACCTGGCATGGCTTTATGCGCAGCAGGGCGAGAACCTCGATATGGCTCTGAGTCTGGCCACGCAAGCCAAGCAGATGGCGCCGGAGATGCAAGCCGTCAACGACACGCTGGCCTGGATTCAGTACAAGAAGGGCAACTACCGCGTCTCGGTTTCACTCGCGGAAGACGCGGTGAAGAGCGCTCCCGACAATGCCGATTTTCGCTATCACCTGGGAATGGCGCTCAGCGGGGCTGGCGAAAAAGACCGCGCCAAGACCGAGCTGCAAAAGGCCCTGTCGCTGAACCTGAAGGGCCAGGACGCACAGGACGCTCAGAAGACGCTCGCGTCTCTGCGCTAGCTTCACTATTCATCCAGCCTGGCGACCCAACCGCGGCCTGATGATCCTCCGTCAGGCCGCTTCTCTTTGCTGCGAATCCTTGCTCCCTTTCGGAAGTAACATCGAGCCGCGCCCGTGTGACTATTGCTACCCAAAAAGTCCGTCGTCTGGGCGACCTTCTCACCCTGCAAGCTGTCCCACAAATCCCTGCGGCTGGTATCAGGACACGCCTTCACCCTACCCTAACCAGCCGGTTGCTGCTGGGTCATGCAGTGCAATGCGCCCAGTCCCCAGATGAAGTCGCGACAGTAAATTCCGACAACTTCACGGTCGGAAAACAGCTCAGCGAGAACGTCCAGCGCGACACGATCATTCGTGTCGCCGTACACCGGTACGAGCACCAGATTGTTGGCAATGTAGAAATTGGCGTAGCTGGCAGGCAGGCGCTGGCCTTCGAAGAACACGGGCTTCGGCATCGGCAGCTTGACGACTTTCAGTGGCTTGCCCGATTGATCGCTGCTCTTCTTCAGCCAGCGAAAATTTTCGCGCAGCGGCTCGTGGTTGGGATCGTCTTCGTCAGGCTCATAGGCAGTGACGACGGTGCGCGGGCCGGCAAAACGAGTGATGTCGTCCACGTGGCCATGGGTGTCGTCGCCGGCGATGCCGCGTTCCAGCCAGATGACCTTCTCGATGCCGAGATAGTCAGCGAACAGCTCCTCCAGTTGCTCGCGCGAAAGGCCGCGATTACGCTGCTGGACATCGCTGAGCAGGCATTCTTCGGTGGTGATCAGGGTGCCGCGTCCATTGACGTCGATACTGCCGCCTTCGAGCACAACGCGGTGCGGCTCGCCTTTGAGTCGCAGTTCTGGTTGCCAGACCGGCACGCGCAGGCCGCTTGCGATGGCCGCGCCCGCCAGAGTATCGAGCTGCCAATCGTCGTATTTGGCCCAGGCGTTGAAACGCCACGCCGTTGCCGCGAGCGGCGGCAAGCCGCGCTGGCGCGAATCGCGACGCAGGAAGATGGGACCGAAATCGCGCGTCCAGCCGCGATTGGTGGGAATGCGGAAGAAACGAACATTACCGGCAGGCTTTCCCGGCGCGGAAGCCTTTTCATGCAGCACGTGAGAACGCACCAGGACTTGGCGCGCCTCGGCTTCGCCCGCTTCATCGTTAACCAGGATGTTGACGCGTTCGACGCGGACGAGATGGCGGACGATTTCGGCGTAAATCCACGGCACCGCTTCAAACTTGCCGGGCCAGTCGGAGCGGTTGTGCGGCCATGCCAGCCAAGTGGCGTCATGCGGCTCCCACTCCGCAGGCATGCGATAGCCGAGCGCGGCGGGAGTTTGCGAAAGTTTCCTGGGAACAGCCATTCGTTAACTCGGTTCTTCGTTGTTAAATAGCATCCCGCCACTTTCGGCAAACAGCAGGTCCCTCGACTTCGTTCGTCCACCGTGGGCGGCCTCACTCCGCTCGGGATGACACTCCATGTAGGAAGCGTCGGGCGAGTATCAGCAGCCGGCTTTTCACAACATGAACCGTTGTGTGATGGGAGCATACGCGTCGACGCGGCGGTCGCGCCAGAACGGCCAATTGCGGCGCACCTCCTCAATGCGGCGCAGATCGACTTCGGCGACGAGAATTTCTTCCTTGTCGTGCGACGCCTGCGCAATGACGCGCCCAAACGGATCGGCGATGAACGACCCACCCCAAAATTCCAGGCCTTTGCCCGGCGCTTCGTTGCCGCGGATGTTGCCGGTCTCGAAGCCAACACGGTTAGGCACGGCGACATAAACTCCATTGGCGATCGCATGCGCGCGCTGGATGGTGCGCCACGCGTCGTAGTGCGCCTCGCCGTACTGCGCCTTCTCGTCCGGATGCCACCCAATCGCCGTGGGATAAAACAAGACATTCGCGCCTTGCAGCGCGGTCAGGCGCGCGCCCTCGGGATACCATTGGTCCCAACACACCAGCGTCCCGAAGCGCGCGAAATCGGTATCGAAACACTTGAACCCAAGATCTCCAGGCGTGAAATAGAACTTCTCGTAATAGAGCGGGTCATCGGGAATGTGCATCTTGCGATAGATGCCCGCCAGCTTGCCGCCCGCATCGATGACAGCGGCGGTGTTGTGATAGATGCCGGGAGCACGGCGCTCGAATAGCGATGCGACGATGGTGACCTTGAGCTCGCGAGCGAGATCGCCGAGGCGCGTGCTTGCCGGACCCGGTATGGGCTCGGCGAGATCGAACAGCGCGATGTCCTCGCGCTGGCAGAAGTATTGCGTCTGGAAAAGTTCGGGCAGGCAGATGATCTCAGCGCCCTGGGATGCGGCGGAGCGGACGTGCTGGAGCGCGCGCTCAAGATTCTGTTGCGGCTCGGGCGTGCACGACATCTGCACCACGGCGATGTGGAAATTGCGCTCTTGCAATGCTGCTCCGATCGAACGCTAGCATAGCATTCGCACGGTTATAGAGCTTGCTGAAAAAGTTGGAATCGCAGATTCCATCATTCGATCCTCGTGTGCCTGTGCTTCATCATGGTGCTGACCACGAAATATCCTCCCGCCGCCACGCCTGCGTACAAAAATGCATTTGCGAAAATAACCGTTCCGACGATCAACGCCAGCGCCAAACCCGAATCCGGCGCCGGCCCGACGGCAAACGACAGAACGAATGGCGGGCACACAAACAACGCCAGCGCGCTCACTGCACCGTGCAAGCCGGGCGCAATCGCTCCTGACCTCCAGCCCATATAAACCAGAATGGCCACGCCCATGCCCAAAACCATGCTGATCGCGATCACCATCATCAAGTAGTTCCCTTGCCGTGCAACTCGCTGTGGCACCTTTCGTCGCTCCCCTTCCAGTGTAGCTGCAAAGCGATGCCACAGACTCGGCGAGAATCTCGTGCTATCCTGCGGAGTCCTCTCAGGAGCGCTTATGAGCACCAGCACTGGAGCTGCGAACCCGTCTTCTTCGTTTCCTTTTGTTCCACACAACATGGTGACCACGGCATTCACGCTTGACGGCTATCGCATCGTGCGCAATTTTGGATTGGTGCGCGGCATCATCGTGCGCTCGCGCTCCATCGTCGGTACCATCGGTGCGGGCTTGCAGACGCTCGTCGGCGGCAACATTACCTTGCTGACCAACCTCTGCGAGAAAACCCGCGAGCACGCCTTCGAACTCATGCTGCAGCATGCGGCCGACCTCGGCGCCAACGCCGTCATCGGCATGCGCTACGACGCAACCGAGGTGATGCAGGGCGTAACCGAGGTGCTGGCGTACGGTACGGCGGTCTATGTCGAGAAGGAATGAGGCCGGGAATCAGCAATTAGCACTTGGCATTTAGCACTTAGTAAGTGCAGCTACTCTTCACCGGAATCGCGGAATCTTCTGCCTGTATGCGCCGCGGCTAATTGCTAAGTGCTAATTGCTAATGACTTCTTGGTGAGCCCGGCAGGAATCGAACCTGCGACCCACGCATTAAAAGTGCGTTGCTCTACCAACTGAGCTACGGGCCCACAGATAGCTAATCTATCACAGCGCGCCGTGCCTGCCGCGCTCGTCGCTGCGAGTGGAACCCGAGTCTATGACCGCAATCCTCACTTGCGGACGCGCATTCTTTCACACGCGCTCACGCCTTGCTCGCCGCGTTAAAATAGCGGCGATGTCTGATTCCCTTTACCTCAGCCTCTGGTTCCCCAGCTTTCGCGAAGCCGAGATGCTGCCTCGTACCGTCTCGGTGCTGCGGCAGTTTCCGTTCTCCGGGTTGCGCGACGGCATCACATATCTTTCGGTGCATCCCGTCGCCTGGAGCGAGCCCACCGTGCTGGAGCGCCGTTTCGATCCCGGCATCTCGCCCGAAGAGGCGGCCGAAATTGCGCGCGACTTCGTCCACGACGACTTCGCTTTCGTCTTCGAGGCTTTCTGGGACCTCTGGGTGCCGAACGACGACGAGCATGGCGACAGTTGGATCGAGCGTCCCACCGCCGTCCGCTTCCTGGTTCACGGCGTGCAGTTCGATGACGGCATTTACACGGACGACGGCCACATCGAAGTCGATTTCGGCCTCGACTCGTCATTCATCCACGAAGGCCGCCAGCTTGCTGCCAGCATCGAAAGATATCTTCGCGCCAACATCGCCAAGCTGGTTGCATTCTCGAATGCCGTCGAGAAGCATTGCGCCGTCAGTGGACGCGTGCTCTGGTCGGAGTCGGAAGAAAACTTGGCGCAGAAGCTGATCGCCCGCCTGCAGCAGACGCAGTGAAGCGACGCTTGGCTATCCGCCAACAAGGCTCAAGCGCCATCCCCCCTTCGAGCGGTGAGATTTCAAGAACCAAAGAAGAAAGACCCAAAAAAAAAAAGAGAATTGACTAGTCAGATGACTAGTACGTACTATTTGGAATTGAGGAGATCCCACGTGAGCGCATGGCAAGTTCAGGATGCGA
The DNA here is from genome assembly GCA_963821995.1 of uncultured Acidobacteriaceae bacterium. Lineage (GTDB taxonomy): Bacteria > Acidobacteriota > Terriglobia > Terriglobales > Acidobacteriaceae > Bog-257. The sequence continues at coordinate 146,412 of CAWGFZ010000007.1, forward strand.
AGGCGCGTTTTAGCGAATTCCTGGAGGCCACCATAAAGAAGGGGCCTCAGATCGTGACCCGGCGCGGGATCGAAACCGCAGTGCTCGTGCCTATCGACGAATGGAACCGGCTGCAGCGATGTGCGCGCCCTGGTTTGAAGGCACTGCTGCTGCAACCCGAAGCCCGGTTTGAGAACTTAGTTACGGAGCGCCGCAAGCTGCGGCGCCGTCCTGTACTAAAATTCGAATGAATAAATACCTGCTGGACACTAATGTGGTTTCCGAGCTGCGCAAACCGCGTCCGCATGGCGCAGTTATAGCCTGGCTCCAGAAACAACGCGATGAGCAGTTGTTTGTGTCTGCCGTCACTATGGGTGAACTGCAGGCAGGGGCCGAGCGAACCAGGCGCCAAGATACCGGGAAAGCTGCGGAGATCGAAGCATGGATCGATCGTCTCACAGCATCTTCCCAAGTACTGCCCATGGACACAGAATGCTTCCGGGAGTGGGGTCGAATCGTGGGCCGAATGCCTGAGCATTTGCTGGAGGACGCGATGATCGCGGCAACTGCGCGCGTGCATGGCCTGGTTGTTGCCACGCGGAACGTAAAAGATTTTCGGCAGCTCGCGGTCCGGATTTTCGACCCGTTCGTAGCCCGGACATGAAAAACGACTGAGAACGTCGGTTCTTATTGTGCAAAAGAGGCCGCATTGCGCAGCCTCTCCCGACAACCGGCAACTACTTCGTCCTTCCACCCTCCATCTTCAGTTCCGCCGTTGCTCCAGCTTGCGCTGCCGCTAGGCGCGCCGTGAGCACGCGGAAGGGCGAGCAGGAAACGTAGGTGAATCCCAGCTCGGCGCAGAACTCCACCGAGGACGGATCGCCGCCGTGTTCGCCACAGATGCCGATCTTGATGTCCGGCCGTGTCGCCCGTCCTCTGTCGGTGCCCATTCTTACCAACTCGCCGACGCCCTCGCGGTCCAGCACAGCGAACGGGTCTTGCTTCAAGATTCCCTCGGCAAGATAGGCGGTCAAAATCTTGCCGACATCGTCGCGCGAGAAGCCGAACGTCGTCTGCGTAAGGTCGTTGGTGCCGAAGCTGAAGAACTCCGCTTCCTTCGCGATCTCATCGGCCACTATGCAGGCCCGCGGCAACTCGATCATCGTGCCCACCAGGTATTCCACTTTCTGCTCCTTCTCGGCGAAGACCTCTTCGGCCACGCGGCGCACGATGGCAGCCTGGTTCGCCATTTCCTTCAGGCCCGTGGTGAGCGGGATCATGATCTCCGGCTTCACTTTCACGCCTTCTTTGGCGACCTTTACTGCCGCCTCCAGAATGGCGCGCGCCTGCATCTCGGTGATCTCCGGATAGGTGATTCCCAGACGGCAGCCGCGCAGGCCGAGCATGGGATTCTGCTCGTGCAACTGCTCTACGCGATTCAGCAGCGTACGCAGCTCTTTCAGCTTGGGCGACTTCGGCTTAGTGTCCTCCAGCCGCGTGATCTCAACCAGCAACTCTTCGCGCTTCGGCAGGAATTCGTGCAGCGGCGGATCGAGCGTGCGAATCGTGACGCCGTGTCCATCCATTGCCCGGAAGATGCCGATGAAGTCATTGCGCTGCATGGGCAGCAACTTCTTCAGAGCCGCGCGGCGGTCTTTCTCGTTGGTCGCCAGAATCATTGCCCGCATGTGCGGCAGGCGGTCTTCGGCGAAGAACATGTGCTCGGTGCGGCACAATCCGATGCCTTCTGCGCCGAACGCCCGAGCCTGCAGCGCGTCGCGCGGGATGTCGGCGTTGGCGCGCACCCCCATACGACGAAATGGCTCGGCCCATCCCATCAGCTTCTGCAGTTCGGGATCGTCAGGTCGCGCGGGGACCGTGTTCAGCTTGCCATTGATCACCCGGCCGGTGGTCCCATCCAGCGAGATCCAGTCGCCTTCCTTCAGTGTCTTGCCTTTCGCGCGCATCACGCCCGCTTTTTCGTCGACTTCGACGTCGCCCGCTCCGGCCACGCAGCACTTGCCCATGCCGCGCGTCACCACGGCAGCGTGGCTGGTCATGCCTCCGCGCGCGGTCAGAATTCCGGCAGCGACTTCCATACCCGCAATGTCTTCCGGCGTGGTCTCGCTGCGCACCAGAATCAGTTTCGCGCTCTTGTCTTTGTGGAACTTCTCCACCGCATCTTCGGCGGTGAACACAATCTGCCCCACCGCCGCGCCCGGCGATGCCGGCAAGCCCGTCGCCAGCACTTCGATGTTCTTGCCCTTTTCGTCCAGCCGGGGCACGAGGAAGTCATAAAGCTGGTTTGGCTCGACGCGGAAGATCGCTTCTTCTTTCGTGATCAGTCCCTCTTCCACCATCTGGATCGCAACCCGCACTGCCGCGCGTCCGGTGCGCTTGCCGTTGCGCGTTTGCAGCATGTACAGGCGGCCATCCTGGATGGTGAACTCGAAGTCCTGCATGTCGCGGTAGTGTTTTTCCAGGCGCGTTGTGATCTCGCGCAACTGGTTGTAAACCTCGGGCATGATCTTCTCGAGTTCGGAGATGTGTACCGGCGTGCGAACGCCCGAAACCACATCCTCGCCCTGCGCGTTCATCAGGAACTCGCCGTAGAATTCCTTCGCCCCGGTGGCGGGATTGCGCGTAAAGCCCACGCCGGTGCCGCTGGTCTCGCCCAGATTGCCAAAGACCATGGCCTGCACGTTCACCGCGGTGCCCAGCATGTCGTCGATGTTGTTGATGCGGCGATAGTGCTTGGCACGGTCGTTCTGCCATGACCGAAACACCGCATCGCGCGCCATCACCAATTGCTCGTGCGGATCCTGCGGGAAGTCGCGCTTGGTGTGCTGCTTCACGACTTTCTTGTATTCGGCGATGACCTCCTGCAGCGCCTTGGCGTCGAGCTCGGTATCGAGCTTGGCTTTCTTCTGCTTCTTCTTGCCGTCGAAAACTTCTTCAAAGGCCGACTTCGGAATGTCGAGCACTACGCTCCCGAACATCTGAATCAGGCGGCGATAGGAGTCATAGGCGAAGCGCGGATTATTGGTGCGTTTGGCCAGGCCTTCGACCGACTTGTCGTTCAGGCCGAGGTTGAGGATGGTATCCATCATGCCCGGCATGGAAAACTTCGCGCCCGAGCGCACGCTGACCAGCAGCGGATTATCCGCGCCGCCGAGCTTCTGGCCTTGCAGTCGTTCCAGGCGCCGGAGCGCCTCGTCCATTTCCTCATCCACCGCGGCGGAAACTTTACCGTCGCGCATGTAGTCCCGGCAGGCTTCGGTCTGGATGGTGAAGCCGGGAGGGACGGGCAGGCCCGCATTGGTCATTTCAGCGAGCCCGGCGCCCTTGCCGCCCAGTTCGTCCTTCATCTTGCCGTGGCCTTCGGCGCGGCCATCGCCAAAGAAGTAGACGTATTTCACGGCATGCTCGTTCGCAGCCGCATGTTCCAGTTCAGCAGTAGGAGTGCTCATGGGGAATCCTTTATAGGTTGGGTACAACCTTCAATGATACGACTTCTGCGAGTGGGCCAATGGTGAATTGTGAAAATTAGGTGGGCAAATTCTGCACACTTAGATCACGACCGGGAATTGTCGTCGCGAGTGTCCGAATCGGGCGACCATCTTCCTTTCCGATGCTGCCGGAATCACGAAATTGTCATCACGAGCGCCCTTTGTTGGCGCGAGGGATCTGCTTTTTTCGCTTAGTCGACGAAACAGCAGATCCCTCGCTTCGCTCGTGGTGACAATCCATTACTACTCATTCTCCAGCGCTGAACTCAGCCGATAACCCAAGCGGGTTTGTGTCAGGGCACGACTTCAGTCGTGCCGTCACCCAGCCTCCAGACTCACGGCTTTAGCCGCTGAAGAAACTGACTTGCGTGTACTTAATCACCCCTCACTTGCCTTCCGTCACGATTTCGCTGAAGTCCGCGATGGTGGAAAAGGTTCTAACGAGTAGCTGCAAAACTGCGAGCCGGGTTTCTCTGAGTTGCATGTTCTCGCTCATGACCATGACGTGATCAAAAAAATCATCAATGGGACCTCGCAATTTCGCCATCTCAGCCAATGCCGGGCCATATTCGGCCCGTGCGCGATACGCAAGAAAACGCGGACTTATATCAGCGATCGTCTCGAGAAGCACCCGTTCGCTTTCTTCGGTCAGAATACTCGGATCGTATTTCTCCGGGATTGCCATCCCTCTTTCTTTCGCCTGCCAGCGAATGTTGTTTATCCGTTTAAACGCGACTGAAATCGAGGCGAAGTCAGCCGAGCCCCGCACCTCGCTGACCGCTTCCGCCCTCGCGATCGTATCCACCACGTCGTCGCTACCAGCGGCCAGCACGGCCTTCACCACGTCATAAGCGAAGCCACGCACATCCCGCAGATAGAACGCAAGCCTATCGATCATGAACGCGGCGATCGTGAGAGCTGGCAATTTGACGGCATTCGGCCCCACGATCTCGAGAGAACGTCTGTCATGCAACACCGTATCTCTCATTGCCTTGCCTTCATAGAGGAGCTGTGAGGCTAGCTCCCACACTTTCTCTTCCTTTTCTACGAGCTTAGGTACTGGGCTCTCAAATTTCGCTTCCCCAGCCGAACCCTTGTACTGGGTTAGGGCGTCTTCGAACAACTTTCTGATTGGCAGCGGCAACTTCTGCTCGGCAACGATCTTCACAATGCCGTTGGCCGCTCGTCGCAGCGCAAAGGGATCTTTCGACCCTGTCGGTTGCAGTCCGAGGGCAAACATTCCGGCGATGCTGTCGGCCTTGTCGGCAATCGCCAGCACTCCGCCTTCGACGCTGCGCGGCACGCTGTCATCCATCGACTCCGGCTTGTAGTGGTCGTAGATAGCATTGCCGATTGCCTCAACTGTCGTCGCCGGCAGAATCGGATCGAGCTGCTGCACCTTGGCATACAGGCCGCCGATGATGCCTTGCAACTCCGTGAATTCCTTCACCAGCTCCGTCGTGAGATCGGTCTTGCACAGCAGCGCTGACTTGAAGACGATGCCCGGGCGCACCGAGCCTCCGGCGCTGCGGATCGTCTCCGCGATGAGGCTGCCCAGCTTTTGCACGCGGTGCGTTTTGTCGTAATAGCTGCCCAGGTCTTTCTGGAAGGTCACCGACTTCAGCATCTCCACGCGCTCGCGCAGCGGAATTTTCTGGTCTGTCTCCCAGAAGAACCGCGCATCATTGAAGCGGGCACGCAGTACGCGCTCATTGCCATGGCGGATGAGCCCGTCAGGATCGCCGTCGGTGTTCAGGACTGCCAGAAAATGCGGAAGCAGCTTGCCCGTCGAGTCTTCCAGCGCGAAGTACTTCTGATGATCGCGCATCACCGTCACCAATACTTCATCGGCAAGCGCCAGAAATTCAGGATCGAAGCCGCCCAGAATCACCGACGGAAACTCCGTCAGGTTGACCACGGTGTCGAGCAGCGCCTTGTCTTCGCGCCAGCGCGCGTCGGGGTCCCCGACAACCGCCGCATTTGCGGTTGCCGGGGTGGGAGCGTTGGGAATGGTGCGCGTTGCAGCATCCAGCGCCTTGCGAATTCGTTGCTCGCGCTCTGCCCCGCTCACAACCACGCAGCCATTGGCCAGCTTGGCAACGTAATCCATGGGACGCCCAATCGTGATCGGTCCCGACGACAGAATGCGATGTCCCTGGCTCGTATCGCCCGCGCGAATGCCGGCAAACTCCAGCGGCACCACTTCCCCGTCCAGCAGGGTCACCAGCCACCGGACCGGACGCACGAAGCGCTCCGCCGATTTGCCGCGCCAGTACATGCTCTTCGCCCAGTAGATTCCGGCGATTTCTTTGGGCAGCGATTCGGCAAATATCTCCGCCGCGGCGCGGCCTTTCCTCAACACCGTTGCGCCGACGTATTCGCCCTTTCCGGTTGTGATCTTCTCCAGCGCATCGACGGAAACGTGCACCTTGCGGGCGAAAGCTTCGGCTGCCGGAGTGGGCTTGCCATCCTTATAGGCGACCCTCAGCGACGGGCCGGTGACCTGCTCGCGAACATCGGGTTGCGCAGGAGCAACTCCGGAGGCAAGCACAGTCAGCCGTCGCGGCGTGGAATACGCCTGTACGGTCGCGCTTTCGTCCAGCCGCTCGCGCTGTAACAGCTCGCCAACGCGGCGCGCCAGTTCCTCGCGCGCGCTGTCAATCATGCGTGCGGGAACCTCTTCGGTACCGATCTCGAGCAGGAAGTCAGGCATAAAAAGCAGCAATTAGCAATTAGCCGTTAGCAAAACCGCGGAGAACAACCGTTTTGAGCAACTGGCGAAGATTGCGATGTGATTCGAGTCACCAGAACTCACAGGACAACAACTTGCTTTGTATCAGGGCACGACTTCAGTCGTGCCGAACGACGCGCAGTAAAATCCGGGCCTTAGAGCGGTTCCAGATTTGGTGTATCCAGGTAGAGCGGACCTTCAGGTCCGCGTCCAAGCCGCACCCCGAAGTCTGGGCTTTCCGCCCACTGCGCTGCAGTGGGCGGAAAGCCTGACGAAGAGAGCCCCTCGACGCGGCGCTGAAGCGCCGCTCTACCCGACCCCGGGGTACAGCAATTCGGGAAACGCTCTAGCCCCTGCCAGAAACAGGACCCCAGGGGGCTGAAGCCCACACTACTTTGGATCGGGCTGCGGCACGGCTGAAGCCGTGCCCTGATACAAAGCAACTCAGCCTTTTGCAAGGTCGGCAATTAACTGCCGCATGCTTGCCAGTTCAGCGCGCCTGATCTCCCAGAGTTTCTCCTCTGCGTCCTGTTGTTGAACGTACAGTTTGGCCACTTCAACCGCGAGCGCTCGAACCCTTGCGATCACTCCCACTCGTTCGGTCACGGAGATTGCTCCTCGCGCGTCCAAAATGTTGAACAGGTGCGAACATTTCAGGCAGAGATCGTATGCAGCGAGCAACGGACCACCCAAAGAGCGGATCGCGGCCTCCGTGCCTTTTTCCATTTCTATGTCGTGGACTTCCTGGGCGATAGAGCCAACACCCTTGCGCAGAGTGGCAAGATTAGCGCTAACTCTGCTTAGGAGACTCTTGCACTCGGACTCATAGAGTTCAAAGTGCTTCCAAGCTTTTTCCACATCCGCCCATTCGAAGTTATAAACCGAGAACTGCAGCTCCTCCTGCAACCTGATTTCGCCATACTTCACCGGGCGGCCACTGGGATCGACGACCCACGTGATGTCGTAAATGCTATCGACATCCTGCAAGAATGCCCCGATGCGCTCCAGACCATAAGTCAGCTCGACCGAGATCGGATCAAGGTCGATACCGCCGCATTGCTGAAAATACGTAAACTGCGTGATCTCTAAGCCGTCTAACATCACCTGCCAGCCGATACCCCACGCGCCCAGCGTGGGCGATTCCCAATTGTCTTCCTCAAACTTGATGTCATGCTTGCGCAGATCGATGCCGATCGCGCGCAAGGAATCCAGGTAGAGCTCCTGCACATTCGCCGGCGGCGGCTTCAGGATCACCTGAAACTGCATGTGCTTGAACAGCCGGTTGGGATTTTCGCCGTAGCGGCCGTCCGCCGGGCGCCGCGAAGGTTGCACGTAGCCCACGCGGTAGGGCTTGGACCCGAGCACACGCAGAAATGTTTCCGGCGCCATGGTTCCCGCGCCCACCTCCACGTCGTAGGGCTGTTGCAGCACGCAGCCGTTTTCCGCCCAGAAACCTTGCAGGCGGAGCACCAGTTCCTGAAACGTCAGCGGATTTTGCGAGGAAGACAAAGGGTTCGTCCTTAAGGTTTCCGAGTCCCTGAGGGATGAAATAAGAACGGAGGGCTCCAGCCCATCACAATTTCGCCAGCATGCTCGCCGTCACCAGCTTCTTGTCGATGTGACGCTCGATGATCTGCGTCAGAAACTTTCGCAGATCGGAATACTGCGCCGCACCGTTTCGCAGCTCCGCAAAACTTTCCACCGGCGCCCGGAACATCTGCTCGCTCAGCGCCCGCGACTCCGGAGTAAGTTGCGACGAAGCCAGCCGCTTGTGTTGCGCGCACATCAAGCCGTCGGCCAGCGCGTGATAAAACGCCTTGCTGCCATTCAGCGCCGCGCCGCAAACGATGCACTCGTCCAATTGCGGCAAAAATCCCACCAGCCGTACCAGCCACAGCTGGAAATACGTAAGCGGCATCCAGATTTCGCCCGAGCGCAACTGCCGCAACACCGCAATCGCCAGCCGGAAGATCGCGTCGTTGGCCTCTCGGTCCGGCAGCAGCTCGTCGAGCATCTCCGCAACATGTTCCAGCGCAACGACGCGGGGATAATCGACTATTGCCGAGAGCGGCGACTCCAGAATGTCGCACGAATCCAGCCGCGCCAGCTCCTTCCCCTCGCGATCGTCGTAGTAAAGCCGGACAACGGTCAGCGGCTCCAGTGCTCCGCCAAAGCGCCGCTTCGACTTCTTGGCCGCGCGTGCTACACCCTTGATCTTGCCCTCAGCTCGCGTGAACAGCGTCACCAGCAGGTCGGCTTCGCGCAACGGATAGCTTCGCAACACGATCGCTTCCGACTGCTTCAGTGGCATGATTCTTGCGCGACAGCGCCAACCTTCGATTCTACTGGCAGCGATTGCGATGTGCCAAGAGCAGTGGAAAAAGGGTGGTGTCTCAGTTTGTAATTGTGGGTAGCCGATGAAGGTAGAGCGGGCCTTCAGGCCCGCGTCGCAAGTGCCGAAAAGAACCCAGTGCCTTTAGGCACGGCACAAGCCGCGTGCCAAGCAGCGGGTGTCGCCCCGCCGGGGCTCCGCTTCGAAAGGGGGTGTCGTTGACGCGAACCCTTCGGCTTCGCTCAGGGCAGGCTCTAAAGGTTCGCTCTACCGTGTCACAATTCGCACTTCAAACTGAGAAAGCAGCGGGAAAAGCTATCAGCCCTCAGCCCTCAGTTAGTTTTTCGCTCCTCATCTTTTGCTATTCGCTTTTCGCCAGACATTGGGCGATGACGCAGAGTTGCGGAAATGCTTAAGGACGGCGCACTGTCTGATCGTGACGCGGAACTGCGTTCTGCGAAAAGCGAAGAGCGAAGAGCGAATTGCGGGCCTTTACGCGTGCGCCGGCTTGAACGTACTTGTCTTGGGAATGCAGCCGTTGATTTCGATGGCCACGATGCGTCCGGCATGATCCAATTCCAGCGTGGCGGGAGCAGCCAGGACTGCATCTCCATTCAGTCCGGGAATCGCGATATAGACCCGATTTTCAACGCAGGCCGCGTTGGGGTCGCGCTTCAGGAAGAACAGCGCCAGATCGTTACGGCAGACTTTCGGCAGCAGGAAGCTGAGATCGGCGATGTCGCCAGTCTCGGAGAGTGACAGCGCTACTTCTATCGAGATGCGGGACTCGACTTCATCTCCGTCAACCTCAGCCTTGGGCTTGAAGCAGATGTAATACTCGAAGCCCGACTCCGGATCGAACGCGCTACGGTCCACCTGAAATGCCATCTCGCGCGCCTCCTGGCCATCGCGCAGCTTGGGAGTGCATGGTAATTGAACCGGCACCGCCCCGCAAGGGACGAAGATGTCGAAGGTTGCTGCAACTCATCCCAAATGTCGCTTTGTATCAGGGCCGACTTCAGTGGTGCCGAATAAGGCCATTATTTTCTTGTCACGGCGGACCGGGGGCCTGGCAAGCGCCGCCTTTGCACTTGTTGGGACAGAGTTCAGCGCGCGAGGGATCCCTGCGACAAATTCAACGCCGCCCCGTATAACCGTTTTGCTAAAATTGCAATCATATGATATCGCCTGACCTGCTGGAGATCCTTGCCTGCCCGGTCTGCCGCAAGCCACTGGTGCTGCGTGGTGAACAAAGCCTCAAGTGCAATGAGTGCAAGCGCGTGTATCCCATCCGCAACGGTATTCCCATCCTGCTGGAGCACGAGGCCACCATCGAGCAACTCTGATCGCCAGCAACTGAATAGGCATTCATCGGTGACTGCGGGCTATGGCCCACCCTCCTTTCCCAAAATGGTTCAAATCGCACAATTGGACAACATCTGACCCATCGTTTGATAGGCCGCCTCGAACGCCAGTCCTGATCTCGCCTGCCGCTCGTCCCACCCTCGTGGGAGAGCGGAGCGAGAATCCGCCTTGTAAACTCATCCGCGAAACGAATTTGCGGCAGATGGGTTGGAATTGTCCATAGACTGCCGGTGAAAGCGGCGGCGATTCGAACTTCGGCAGCCGAATTGCTTGCAACGAAATAGCTGTCACCGGAGTCTAATTAGCAAAACCCGGAAGGGTCGGAGGTGAGTTCGATGGCAACAGAAAAGTTTTCCCTCCCGGAACTGGCGGCGCTGCGGTCTGAACTGCTTCACGGATTTGATTCCCAAGACGCGGCCGAACTGCTCCGGATGTTTCTCGCCGGACACGGCTATGGGGTCTTAGTCGAGGAAGCGCGTCATGCCGCAAGCAAGGTAGCCATGCCAGGCGGGACGCTTGAAGCTTTCCAACGTGACGTGGAGAGCATCGCGCTGGTGATGTAAGTTATTGCCGGTGATAGGCAAAAGATTCGCTTAACCAATACGGTACGGACGCGGTGATCGCCAGAACCTGGACGGAACCTCAGTCCGAAGCGAAAAGTGAAGAGCTCGGGCAAAACGGCCCGAGCTTTCCCGTTTCTGGGGACTTCCGCGGACCTTAGGCGCAGCAGCGCCTCAGCGCCTTCGTGAAAACTAACTTTGTCCCCGGCGGAGTGGGACAAGCGAAAATCGAACTCCGGAGCCGGGCCCCCAATTCGCGCCTCTTTTGCGCGAATTGGGGTGGAGAGGGGTGGAATTGTCGTTAGCCCAAGACGGGGCGTTGCGGAGTCCTGGGGAAGGTGAAAAAAACATCGGAGTCCATTCAGGGACGGCACAACCCTTACGTAGCTCTACAGCCATCCCTTGGCGCGCGCGATCCGCGCGGCCTCCACTCGATTGGCCGCACCCAACTTGCTGATCGCCTCCGACAGATAATTGCGCACGGTCCCTTCCGACAGGCTTAGCTCGTTGGCGATGTCCTGCGTCGCCATGCCTTCGCCCGCCAGTCTCAGCACCTGGCGCTCCCGGTCGGTGAGCTGATCGGGTTCTTCACTCCAGGCTTCGGCGGCAAGCTGCGGATCGATCACGCGCAGCCCTCGGCATACCCGCCGCACCGCGTCTGCCAGCTGCTCCGCCGGCATGTCTTTCAGCAGGTATCCCGATGCGCCTGCTTCTAGCGCGCGCCGCAGGTAACCCGCACGGGCAAACGTGGTGAGAATAATTACGCGGACGGGGAAATTCCGGCGCCTGAGTTCAGCCGCAACTTCCAGCCCGGTAAGCGTCGGCATCTCGATGTCGGTGATGAAAACATCGGGTCGCGATTCTTGGACGATGCGGAGCGCTTCGTCACCACTGCGCGCCCGCGCGACGACCTCGATGTCGTCTTCCATCTCCAGCAATGCGGCGAGTGCGCCCAGAACCATCGCCTGGTCTTCAGCAATAACGACGCGGATCCTGTCGCGTCTGGAGCTCGGCATGGTTTCAGTTTCGCAGAGCGGACCGGGCGAGCGCGAGCGGCAATTAAATGATGGGCAGGGTTTCAGCCAATTCTGGCGCCACAGCGGGATACGTTCGTGCTAGTTATGTGTACTGCTTTATGGCTATGTGATCGCAAGAATATGGAAGCCACGCTAAGTTTCTGGAAGAAATTTTTCCCCGTCGGCATATAGCGGCAGCTCGAACTATGTGGAGGTAATTGCTTCTGAGAGCGCGCCCACGGTGTTCATGCACCTGTTCAACTACAGCAACGTGACGGTATCTGCCAGGGCGGTTTCCGGCAATGTGGCCAGCCATGGCTGCGTTTATGCGCTAAGTCCCAGCGGAACCGGCATCCTCATGAACGGGTCGATGACTGTCTCCGTGCCCGGTTGCACGATTTACGATGACTCCGCCGACAGTACAGAAGCGATGCTGGTCAACGGATCCGGCAGCCTAACCGCCAAGTGGATCGGCGTAGTCGGTACGGTTCTACGGAATGGTAGCGGTACTATCACACCCGCACCCGTGACCGGAATCGCTCCCGTGCCCGATCTACAAAGGCAGCAGCACGAGCTTCACCTTGACCGGTCAAGAAATCATGCGGGTGGAGAATTAGCGGGCGGTAATGCGATGGCGAGACGAGTTGCGTCTTCGATTGCATTCCGCCGCGCCGGCGAAGAAGGCACCACCCTGGTGGAGATGGCAGTTGCGCTCAGTCTGCTGTTCACCATGATGTTCGGAATCATCCAATTCAGCCTCGCCCACTACACCTACCTTTACCTTTCCGATGTCGCACGCGAAGCAACCCGCTACGCTATCGTTCGTGGTTCGTCGTGTACCAGTTTCAGTTCCGCGTGCCCGGCTACCGCCACCGATGTACAGAACTACGTCATGAACCTTGATTTTCCGGCTATTAACGCAAACAACATCACCGTCGCCACCAGCTGGCCTACCACGGGGTCCTCTTGTACGCCATCGACCAGCCCCTGCAACAATCCCGGAAATCTGGTGCAGGTTGTCGTCAACTATAGCTATCAGTTTTCACTTCCCTTCATGAAGGTCAGGACGATAAACATGTCGGCCACCTCCGAGATGGTGATATCACAATGAGACCGGCATCGCCTGCTAGAGCGTTTCCCGAATTGCCGTACCCCGAGGTCGGGTAGAGCGGCGCTTCAGCGCCGCGTCGAGGGGGCTCTCTTCGTCAGCCCAGACTTCGGGGTGCGGCTTGGACGCAGACCTGAAGGTCCGCTCTACCTGGATACACCAAATCTGGAACCGCTCTAAGCACATCCCTGCCGTAGCACAGATTTAGAGGTTGGGCAAAACTTGTTCGCGGTCGTGACGAACTGGACTTTGCTCAAGCGCCTGAGCGGGCGCTAGCGGCAATTGAATAATGAGGCGGGTTCCGGCTCGAGTCAGGCGCTGCAGCGACCCGCCGATAGCCTCCAGGCGCTCGCGCATGCCACGCAACCCGTTTCCTTCAGGAGCGTCGGCGCCACACCCGTTATCGGCTATCTCAAGTGTGCAGACGTTGTCCCCGCGCTGCAGCCGTACACTGCACTCCCGCGCCTGGGCGTGGCGCACAACATTGGTCACCGCTTCGCGCAAGGCCAGCGCCAATACGGTTTCCTGCGCCGGGGCCAAGGGCAGCTCGGCAAACTCGCAGTCCACTGCGATACCCGCGGTTTCCAGTGTCTTTCGCGCGCGCACCAGTTCCGCCGCCAAGCCGTCGCCGCGATATCCGCTGATGGCTTCACGGACATCAGCCAGCGCGGCGCGCGAGGTCTGCTCCACATCGAGCATCTCCTGCTTCGCTTGCCGAGGATCGCGGTCCACCAGCTTGCGCGCCAGCTCCGCCTTCAACGTGATCAGCGACAGCGTGTGCCCCAGCAGATCGTGCAGATCGCGAGCGATGCGTTCGCGCTCGGCGACCTTCGCCAGGTGCTCGATTTCGGCGTCGGCGCGGCGCAGCTTCTCGCCCGCACAATGCGCCTTCGCCCCAAAATGGTTTCCCAGCCCCACCAGGACGATCAGCAGCAGCATCGAGCCCCAAAAGCCCACGGGTATCTGCAGGTAGTACACCCAGATTCCCAGCAGAGCAAGTTCGACACCCATGAGCGAGAGCACGCGAGGCAGACTGGTGGTGAACGCGCCGGCGGCAATGGCATAGACGAGCAGGCAAGCGACTGCGGTGTTGTGGAACGGAATCAGCGCCGCTGCCATCACGGTCATCGCGATTACCGCATAGAACTTGCGGGGTTCGGGATGCGAGAATGAGTAAAGGTAGAGCCAAATAAAAATCAGGCCATAAAGGGTGTTGCCCACCCACAACAGCAGTCCGGCATGCTTCGACCAGATCGGGTCCACGAAGAACCAGATCATGAACGGCAGCCACAGCACCGCCATCCAGCGATGTTCGTCCTGGTTGGGATAAATCTTCCACCAGATTTTCCGCAGCGTGTTCATTGTGTATTGCGTGACCTTGTTCCGCTTCGCCCGGTAGAGCCGGCCTTCAGGCCAGCGTCCAAGCGCTCCATTTTTCCGTCCCGAGCCGGCTTTAGAGGGTGTGTGAGAACCAACTTTCTTCCTCCGCGGTGGAGTGCGACACACGCAAATCGAACCCCGAAGGGGTGGAATTGCAGTTAGCCCAGGACGGAGCGAAGCGGAGTCCTGGGGCAAGTGTCAAAAAGATCGTGAGCCCCGTAGGGGCGGCACAGTTCTCACACGCGCTCTTTAGCCGGCGGCACTTCATCTATTCTCTCCCAGAGCTCAGTGCCGGAACAACGACGTACCAAAGCACTGCCACGATGGCGATCGCCAGTCCCAAGTCTCTCGTGCGGCCGCTCACAGCCAGCACCAGGAAAACCAGCATCGCGATAGCCCAACAAATCCATTGCGTTCGGCATGTCATGGGAACCTCCGCTCGTCGCTGTTCGCCTTTCGCTGTTCGCCGCCCGACGCGGTGCATTAGCTAATTACTAAACGCTAATTGCTAAAGGCTATCCATACGTCTTGCCTTCATCCCTGCGATATCCCCACGCTGCCAATCCCAGGCACAACAGGCTGAACGCGATGAGCGCTTCCGCATGTCCCCACGCTGAAGTCGGATTATGCGCCAGTCCGACCGTGTTCAGCGCCAACTGAGCCAGATGAAATGGCGGCAGAAACTTCGCCAGCACTTGCAATCCATGCGGCAGCAGGAACAGCGGAATCCATAGTCCTGAGCAGAACGACATCGGCAGGTAGATCAAATTGACGACTGCCGGCGCCGAATTCGGCTTGGCGAAGTAGCCAATCGCCAGACCCATCGCGCTGAACGGAATGGAGCCCGCCACCAGAATTCCGATCAGCTTCGCTGCGGTCGCCACCGGCAGGCGCACGCCGCCGAACAGAATGCCCACCGTCAGCAGCAGCAGCATGATGACCGTGCTGAATACAACTGCGGAGAACAGCTTGGCGCCGAAGTACGCGCCTACGGGCATCGGAGAGGCGCGCTTCACTTGCAGCCAGCCTTGTCCGCGCTCCATCGCCAGGCTCACGCCGAAGCCGAACAGCGCCACGGCCATTACGCCGAAGCAGCCCATCGTCGCCAGCATGTAGGTTGCAGTCTCGCCGCGGTTCACTGGATTGTCGTGTCCCAGCACGATCCCGAACAGCACGTAAAACATCAGCGGAAATGCGACCGTTGAGATCGCGTATACCGGGATGCGCACATTTTTCAGCAGCTCGTATTTCGCTTCTTTGGCGTATACCGCCAGGGTTCGCGACAGCGAGCGCCTCGGCACCGCGAGGGCAGCGGGGAAAGTCGTGGCAGCCATGTCAATTCTCCTTTGACTCTGCGTTATGGTTCTGTGTCAGCGCCAGGAACGCCTCTTCCAGCCCGGCATTGGTAACTTCCAGGTCGGCCAGCCAACTGTCGCGCTGCAACAATTCGCGGACGATCGCCTCGGCGGCGTTCACTTGCAGCTCGAACGAGTTGCGGTCCGCCTTCACACTCAAGACGCCGGGAATGCGTGAGATTTCCTCCAGTGTCAGCCGGCTGGTGCAACGAATCTGCTTGCCCATCGCGCGTGCTTTGATCTCCGCCGGCGTTCCTTCGGCGATGATCGCTCCATGGTTGAGCACCAGGATGCGATCGGCCAGCGCGTCCGCTTCGTTGAGGTAATGCGTCGTCAGCAACACCGTCTTGCCGCGCGCGATCAGCGTCCGGATCTGCGACCACATCAGCCGCCGCGCTTCCACGTCCAGCCCAACCGTGGGCTCGTCGAGAAAAAGCAGATCGGGATTCCCGCAGATAGAAATCGCGAACAGCACTCGCTGCTTTTGTCCGCCGGAGAGCTCGCCGTAAGGACGGTCCTTCACGTCAACCAGGCCGGCAATCTGCAGCGTCTCTTCGAGCGGCAGCGGCGCAGGATAGTACGACGAGAACAGGTCTATGTGTTCGCGGACCTTCAGCGTCTCAGGGACGCGTCCTACCTGTAGCATCGCCCCCACGCGAGTTTGCATGTGGCCGAGGTAAGGGTCGGCGCCGAACACCGACACGCTGCCGGAATCGGGACGTACCACACCCAGCAGCGCGCGCACCAGGGTGGTCTTGCCGGCGCCGTTCGGGCCCAGCAGCGCCAGCAATTCTCCGGCGCGGATTTCGAGATTCAGATTGTCAAGAGCTACAACGTTTCCGTAGCTCTTTCGCAAATTGCGAGTTTTGGCAACGCCCAGCGGCAGAACAGTCGCTTCCGTTCGCGAGCCTGCAAGCGGCACGCGCGGATTGTGTGTTGGCTGAGGTGAAAGCGCAGCTGACATCGTTCGCTCCTGTACCCATTCCTTCGAGCACGGGAGCAATTATGCTTCGCGCGGCAGTGTGGCAGTAGTGGCGATTGTCAGCGGCAGAGGATGACAAATGTCATTTGAGGTGAACATGCTGATCAGACATTTGGTTTCTTAGGTCGGCGCCTTGTGTCAGGGCACGGCTTCAGCCGTGCTGAACCGCACGCCAAGAAAGTATGGCCTTTAGGCCCTGCGGTCGAAGTCGAAGTCCCCCTGGTGAGTCCGTAAATGAATCTGTGACTCACCACACTATTTCGCCGGAACTAGCTTCGCCTTCGGCCATTCGGCATTCTTCGCATGTGGCTGGCGCGGTCCGCAAGTCGTGCTACCGATGAATTGCGGAGCGTGATCGTCGTCGCGCTTGAAAAGAAAAGCGTGAATTTTGTAGCAGATGTAATCCGAAGGAGTGACAGAGCTTTCTGTCCCAGCTCCCGACGGCACGCCTTCGTTTGCCTGAAGAGGCGCGCTGCCGGCCAACGACGCCGTGAGATTCGCCGAAGAACCGGACGGTGTTGCAGGCTCTGTTGCCGTCGTAACGCCCGCCATCAGAACCACCGTCAACAACAATAACGCGATCTTAGGAGTCATGGTGAGCCCTCCTGCGGCGAATCATAGCACTAAACCCGACGCACGCGAGCCGCATTTGGGACGAGTTGCTCCTCTTACGACGCCGCCGACTGCGTCGTGCTTGCCGGCCCGGTTTTGGCAAAGTAGTCGAAGACGTAGTCGTGCGCAGCCAGCGCCGCTTTGTCCATCGTGCCGGCCTGAACCCGCCGCACAATCTCCTCGCGCGGAACATCGAACAGCGCATCCAGAATCTGCGCCCGCAATGCAGGCCCGGCTTCCGCAATCACAAACAGAGCGCGTGCGCTGTGCTGGATGTACCTGGGCGACAGCAATTGCCGCCGCAACAGCTCCATGATCAGCGGCGCCTTCGACCGGTCAAACCGTCCAGGATCGCCGCTGCGGTCCAGCTCCGCAAAGAACGCTCGCGTCCACTCGTCGTGCAGCTCGAATACCTTGTCGAACAGCTCTCGCGTGAAGCGCGTTCCCGCCTTCACCGCGACCACGTTCTTCGCCGGAATCACGCCGTCCCTGGTAAGCTCCGGCGCCTTCAGGTAGCCGTCCTTGGTGATCACCGCCTGGTGCTGCGCCAGCGTCCACAGCCACGATACATAAATTCGATACGTAGCCAGGTCGTTCATAAAACGCAGCCCCAGCTCGTAGTCGTCGATGGCCGCGGCGAAGTTGCCGTTCAGGATCTGGTATCCGTAATTGGCCGCCATGTAGAACGAATGCTGGATGTGCTCGATGGTGACGTCGCCCTTGGGCACGCCGTAAATTGCCTCCCACCGTTGCTGGCTCAGGATCTTCTCCGGCGCGTTCACCGATTCCTTGGTCACCACCGCGGGCGTGATCTTCCCCTGCGCATCCAGCAGGCCACGCGCCTGGAACAAGCTTCGTTCCGACTCCACCAATCCGCTCGCCGCCGTCGGCACCGGCTTGCCATTTACTTCAACTGTTTGCTGCGGAGCATCGATCATCGCCTGCAACTGCTCCAGCGTTGCGCGCAGCGGCACATTACCTGCCTCGACATAAGCCGGCTCCGGACTCGCCACCCAGCTCTGCCGATACGCGTCATACAGCTTTCCCCGCACGCGTCCGCCGAGAATGTCCTCCAGCGTCGGCTGCTTGCCGGCACTCGAACCATCCGGCACAAACATCAATCCCAGCAGTCGCTCGCGCAACTTGTCGATCGCCATCGCGCGCAGGGCCAGTGGATTGTATCGCGCGCGTCCGTATGCATCCGCCTGCTGATAGATCATCACCGCCGCCATGCCGCCGATGGGCGCGGCGTTCGTCAGTTCGCCATTCTTCATACCGCCCATCAGCATCATCAGGGCATTGAACTGCTGATACGCGATCATGTTCGGCGTCGCCATGCCGATCGTCTGCGGATCGGGAAACACTCCCTGCGGATCGTCCTTCCACATTTCGATCAAACTGCCCAAATAGTCCCAGCGCCCGACGTTCGTCCCCAGCAGCCGCCGCCGCAGCACCCACGCAATCACCGGCAGGAACCGTCCCGCGTTTCCTTCCTCGTACAGCATCTTGATCTTGAACGAGCCCGCCGCCACGCCGATCATCTTCTCCACGCCTGCCAGCAGCTTCTCGAAGATCAGCGCCTCCTGCGGCGTCTGGATCTTCGGAATGTAGAAATAAGGAGCGGTACCGAGCTTCTTCAGCGCGTCATAGTTGTTCACCACCCACAGCACAACGATGGGAATCGCGCCGGGCACAGGCTCGCCGCCAACCGTGATGTGACCGTACACCACGTGAATGCTCGGCGGTCGCACTAAGCGCGTCGGCCACTGCGCCGGCGGATTGTTGATCTGGTACTTGCGGACTTTTCCTTTCTTTGTCACTTCGTAAGTGCGCCCGCTCCAGCGGCCTTCGAAAATTTCTTTCGCATTTTGCAGCGCGGCAAACACTCCCACCGGCTCGCTGCTCGGCGAACCATCAGGACGGAAGTGCGGCGGCGACGCGTCTTCGAAATCCGGCATGTTCATCGGCGCAGCGCTGTTCAGCGCATTGAATGCCATGTCCACGGGATGCCATGGTCCGGTCAACTCCAGCCCGGCGTTGGCCAGCGGATGAACGTCATCCGGGATCGCGACTTCGTCATTCAGCCGCCAGCGACCCTGGCTGTCATTGCCCAGGAAGTTGTCGATCATGCCCTGCACAATCTGCCGGCACGTCCAGCGCTGTCCGCTGATCGGGTCTTCGAACGTCTCGTTCCAATCCGGCCAGGCATAGCGCTCCCGCACCGGCGCGCGCGACTGCAGCAGTTTCCGGCGCGCCGTCAGTGCTGCCGCAATCTGCGGCCGCAACTCTTCGGTCAGCGTGGTAATCATCGCTTCGATGTTCGCCTCGCGTCCGTTCACCGTCTTGGTTGTAAACAGGTCAGGAAACTTCTGCAGAATGTCCGCCCGAATCATAAGTGCTCCTTAACGCCGCCGTCCGCTGCGGCAAATCGGATTTCCGCTGGCTTAGCATCCGTTTTGGTTTTCATACTGCAGAAACAGGTTAGCAAAGGGAATCTCGGAGGGAAACCGTAGTCGCGTGGTTCGGGCCGAACATTCCCGATATGGTCAATGCGACACAGAATCCAGAGAAACGTGCTCGCGATACCTCGGCCGCTCGTCAAAGAAGGCGTCGGTTAGAGAGACGATCTTTAGCGCGCCGCGGAGCTGCTCCAGCGTCGCCGAGCTTGCCAGGTGGATTCTGCTCTCCTCACCCGGCAATAGGTCAAAGTAGTTGTCGGAGAGTTGCACATCGAGATCGCCGAAGGAAAGATAAACAGCGCGCGCCAGAACCGGAGAACGCAGGGTGATGACGTAATCGGATGTGCCGTTTTCTGCGCCGGCGTGCGCCGAGTTCTTGACGCTCGCCGCCGTAGAAGCGGATGGGCTGATGTTCGCCTCGATGATCGGATGCAGCGGCAACCCAAGATTACGCGTCCGGTCGAAGAAGACTTCATTGCGCGAGACGTTTATGCCGCCGACGGCGAGATCGAAGACGAGGAAGACCTGATCCGGATTTGCCGAGCCCAACAGTTGCTTCCCATCCACGCTGAGATAAACGGCGCTCGATTGCGCAGGGAGGTGCACATTCTGGCTCTTGTCGAGCAGCGTTTTGCCATCAAAGCCGAGCAGACGCATGCGCAGTTTCGCGGCCGTGGGCTGCAGCTTGTCGGAGACGATGTACACGTCGATGGTGCCATCGTGCGCAAACGGTGAGATGAGCAGGTCCGCGTAGAAGCGGCGCGCGTAATACTGCAGCGCCTTCCATCGGCCGTAGTAATCGATGCTGGACCATGAGGCAACGGGCCAGCAATCGTTGAGCTGCCAGAAGAGCGCGCCCATGGTGCGCGGGCGATTGCGGCGGAGATGCTCGGCGCCGACTTTGATGGCTTCCGCCTGCTGTACTTGGCTGACATAGACGAACGAGACGAAGTCCTTGGGCTCGGGATACTCGCGCAGCATGTAGGTGAGGATGCGCTCGTTGCCGCCGTGATTTTTCTGATGCGACTTCATGACGGTGGAGTCGATGGCAAGCTCGCTGGGCGGCGTGAAGCTGCGGATCGTCCGCATCTCGGGAAACGACTGGAAGCCGAACTCGGACATGAAGCGCGGGTCCTGAAGATCGTAGTTCTCTATGGGCTCGAGCGCGTGCCACACGCCCCAGTAATGCATATCCCCGTCGTCCTGGCTGTTGGGCGGCTGTTCGAAATCCGCGCTGGGTGAACTGGGCCAGTAGGGCGCGGGTGCGCCGTATTGCTCGACCACGCTCTTGATGATGTCGTGGAAGAGGACAACATAGTCCTGCCACACACGATCGCGCTCTGGTGGCGTGATGGATTCTTTGAAGGCCAGGCGGTCCGCCCACACCTGCCATCCCGCTTCGATCTCGTTATTGCCGCACCACAGGACGATGCTGGGATGATCGCGCAGGCGCAGTACCTGCTGCGTTGCTTCCTCGCGCACGTTTTCCTGGAAGGCGAGATCGCCGGGCACCATGTCGCCGCCGAACATGAACTCCTGCCAGACCATGAGCCCGAGCTCGTCGCAGAGTTCGTAGAAGTCATCGGTCTCGTAGATGCCGCCGCCCCACTCGCGGACCATGTTCATGTTGGCGGCGCGCGCGGCCTCCAGGATTGTGCCTTGCTCCGCGGGCGTCACGCGGCTGGGAAAGCTGTCGAAGGGAATCACGTTCGCGCCTTTGGCGAAGACGAGGATTCCGTTGACCACGAAGGTGAAGCTCTTGCCCCACTCATCCGGCGCACGGCGCAACTCAATGGAACGCAGGCCGGTCGTCAGCTCGGCATGGGCTACGGTGGTCTTGTTCAGCTTGATTGTGGCGGAGAAGCGATAACGATCCTGCGCCCCGTAACCGGCGGGATACCACAGCTTTGGCGAGGCGATGCGCAGAGGAATGAAGATGTGATTTGTGCCGGCGTCGAGCTGCACGGTCTGGGATGTGGAACTCGTCGATGCACCGATGCCCGGACTACGCAAGTGCCGCGTCTCCTCATTTCGATCTGGGTGCCCCGTTCTAGCCATGTTTTGGCTAGGGCGGGGCTGTTCTTCGAGTGACGCACTCTCATACCCGATCGTAGCCGTCGCCGTCGTTGCCCCGCTCGATTCAATCTCCAGTTCCGCATTGATCTCCGCCACCTCACGCGTGATCTTCTGTTGCTGAATGTGAAAGTTCTCGATGCGCTCCGAGTCCCACGATTCGAGGTACACCGGCTTCCAAATGCCGATGGTGATGAAGCGCGGACCCCAATCCCATCCATACTGATACGCCGCCTTGCGCGTGTACGGAGCGGTTGCGACGTTCTCCTCGTTACCCTCGTTGACGGTGGAAACCGACGGAAGAATGTACGGCAGTGCTTTGACGCGGGGGATCATCGAAGTTATGGGCGAGCGGAAGACGATGCGGAGCGTGTTGGCGCCCGGCTTGATCAGCGAGCGCGCCTCGTCCCTCCAGCGGCGAAACATGTTGTCAGTGGTCAACAGCGGCTGTTCGTTCAGGAACACTTCGGCGACGGTATCAAGTCCGCCGAAGACGAGATCCACATGCTCGTGCTGCAGCGTCGCAGCATCAACTTGAAATGTGGTGCGGTACTCCCAGTCGGTAAGGCCGATCCATTGCAGGCGCGATTCGTTGTCGCCGTAAAACGGATCGGGGATGAGATGAGCGGCGAGAAGATCGGTCTGCACCACGCCGGGAACCTGAGCGGCGTGCCAGCCGCTGACTTCGGGATGATCGGCGGCATTGAGGGCGCGGAACTCCCAGCCCGAGTTCAGCGGTCGCGATTGGGGTTCAGCGGCGTGTAGGGACAGAACGAAGCCGAGAAGCATAAGAGCCAATCCCATCGCTGCGGGATGGCGCGCCAGGAATGCGGACATTGTTGTATGCGGTCGTACGCGGCTGCCGCCAGGGCGTAAGGCCGCGCAGGGCTGTAAAATCCTAACTCCGTAGGCGCGGCATTGCAAAGCTAGAGCAGTTTCGGATTTGGGGTGTCCTGGTAGAGCGGCGCTTCAGCGCCGCGTCAACCGCGCCACTATATTCTTGGGTTTTGGATTCCGCTGCACTTGCAGCGGAATCCAAAACGTATCTCAGGCGATGCAACCGAACGCGAGCCTGAAGGCTCGCTCTACCAGGTCACAGCAAAAGCTAAACTGCTCTAGCGCCGCGATCTTGCCGTATACTGTTGCCGCCCGAGGTGGGCCATGGGTGGAATTAAAACCCTCAAGCAGGGCGCGAGAATGTACATGAAGAAGTCGGATCATACCGATAAGCCGCTGCCGGAACGCCGGCTCGATATGGAAGAGGTCAGGTTGGTCAGCGATTTGCGCATTATGCACTCCAAAGTAGACGAGTTGTACCAAATCGTCGCCAACCTTAAGCGGCGGCACAGCGGCGAGGACATCCGCAAATACGCCGATCATCCAGTGCTGAACGAAGACATCTCCCGTGTGGACGACATTTATCTCTGGTTCGTCAGCCTCAAAGACCAGAACGGCAAGAGGAAGACGGGACAAGTTCCCGCCATCAGGTAGTTGTCGCGAAAAATGCCCGCCTGCCGGAAGTAAGGCGGAACCGGGTACCTGTTTCGGTATCGGCTCTAGTCCTTGAGTATCCCGACGCGCAAAGCTGCGCTCGTTCCCTCGCTAGTCTGAAAACAAGTGAGTCCAATTCCAGTCTTTCGAGCGACTTAGCCGGTCAGGCGTAAGTCATCCTCAAATCAGCCGGCAGCCATTGTTTGTAAAAGCAAACTGCGGCATGATGCGATTCGGAAGCGGAACATTGAGCTGGGCTCGATGGCCTGCTTTCCGGGGGGACGCTTCTGGGGGTCGGGCAACATCCTGCCTCCGGAAGCGCAAGGGGGACCTATGAGAATGCTGACGACAATGCGAGCGAGCCAGATACCGAAGTTTGCACGATTTCTGGAGGAGCATCCGGACATTGTGCCCGAGTTCATCGGAGACGACGCGTCGGCTTACGGCTTCCTGGTGGGCAAGGCGTTTCTTTCAGTGGACGAGATGGAGCGGCTGATCGATCTGACGGCCGCTAGTCAACCAGGCACGACAGACAAGGCAAGCAGCATTAAAGCGGGCGGCCGCCGATGATATGCCGCACATCTAATGCGCGCGCCACTCAGACGCGGCGATGCAAGCCGCACCACTTCCAGGCAGCTTTCGTAAGGGACTATCTCGCCGTGTGCGAGGTAGCCACGCAATAGTCTCAAGTACATCGCCCAGCAGTAAGATAAAGACTCACCAGTACTCGTTATTCAAAGGCCAACCTGTGTGAGGGAAGCGTTGACGGAGGCTGCGACCAACCTGTAGCTTCAGTTGTTCGTACCGATTCTCTCGTGATGATCCTGCGTGAGACGCAGGTCGTGTCCGATGATGAGAAATTCGCTCCATCGGCGAAAAAGCAAGTTCCTCGAGTCGCCTGTTCTGCAGACAGGCGGGGCCGGTTCGGGGTGACACTGATGTTTGGCGATGAGCGGCGTTGGTAAACGAGGTGAACTTGAGCGACAAACACGACACAAGTATGGGTGAAGGTATCGACCGCGTATTGCACGATCCTGCTTCCGACAAGCTGGTGCCGCTGGAATCGCTTGACCTGACGCGCATCCACAGCATCGACGATCTGGTTCGCGCGATGGGCCGCACCGCGTTCACGGGCCGGCAGGTTGGCGAAGGCGCCGAGGTTTTGGAAGCGATGGCGCGCGACCAGAGCTGCTTCATAGTGATGACGCTGGCCGGCGCGATGACGGTGGCCAAGCAGGGACTGATCATCACCGAGCTGATCGACCGCGGCGTTGTGCAGGCAGTGATCTCGACCGGAGCGCTGATGGCGCATGGGCTGGTGGAAGCGGCCGGCCGCTCGCACTTCAAGTATGACCCGCGCATGGACGACAGCGAGTTGTATGAGGCCGGGTATAACCGCGTGTATGACACGCTGGAGCCTGAGACCAACCTGGATTTCGTGGAGAGGATTGTCGCGCGCATTCTGGAAGACTGGAACCACGATGAGGTGCTGTGCTCGTACAAACTGAATCGCGACATCGGCCGGTATTTGAGCGAGAACGATCAGGGACGCGGCATCCTGAAGTCGGCTTTCGAGAAAAACGTGCCGGTGTTCGTTCCGGCATTCAGCGATTCGGAGATTGGCCTGGATGTCGCACTACACAACCGCTGGCGGCGCAAGAACGGGACTCCCGCGCTGCACTACGACCCCTTCGAAGACCTGGAATATTACGCCGAAACCCTGCTGAAGCAGGAACGGCTGGGCATTTTCACCATTGGCGGCGGCGTGCCGCGAAATTGGGCACAGCAGTTCGGACCGTACATCGAGCTGCGGCACCGGCGCGGCGGCGAGGACCTGCCGCTGAAGCGATTCCATTACGGAGTGCGCATCTGTCCCGAGCCGGTGAACTGGGGCGGCCTGTCGGGATGCACGTACAGCGAAGCTGTGTCGTGGGGGAAGTTTGTGCCGCGCGAGGAGGGTGGACGCTTCGCCGAAGTTCTGCTGGATGCAACCGTCGGCCTGCCGTTAATCGCGGGAGCAGTCCTGGAGAGGCTGCGGAAGTAACCGCAGTCGGGGCAGAGCCGACAGCGAATCCCAGGCGGGCTGAAGGCGCTCAGAAGGAACAAATAAGGGGCTTAGAGGCTGGCCTGAAGGCCAGCTCTACGCGAAAATCCTTAACGATGCGAAGACCTTGAAAACAATTCTTGCATGGCTTTTCACGAACTTGTAACCTTCCGCCGCGTTTGCGACTTGCCCCTCTGCGTGCACCGCCTCTAGAATCGCTGATTGCATTCGAAGCATGTGGAGGAAAGATGGCGACTCTCAACATCGGCGACGAAGTGCCGGACTTCCAGCTACCAGCCGTGGTGGGCAATATCAAAAGCCAGTTCCAGCTGAGCGATTACCGAGGCAAGAAAAATGTCGTGCTGGCATTCTATCCCGCCGATTGGACGCCGGTATGCGCATCACAGCTGCCCGGGCTCAACGCAGATGTGGAGCGTTTTGCCGGCTATGATGCACAAGTGGTCGGCATTAGCGTAGATTCCATCGCCAGCCACACCGCCTGGCAGAAGAAAGAAATCGGCATTCTGAACTTCCCCTTGGCGAGCGATTTTTATCCCCATGGAGAAGTTGCCGGCAAGTTCGGAATCCTCCGCGAAGGCGATCCCATACCGGGTATCAATGAGCGGGCGATCTTTGTCGTCGATAAGCAGGGGAAGCTTGCATTTGGAAAAATCTACCCGATCGGGCAGGTGCCCAGTAACGATGAAATCTTTGAGGCGTTGCGCAAGCTCTAGGCAGGAGAAAGCATTTTCACCCTTAGGCTGGTTCGGGTAGAGCGGCGCTTCAGCGCCGGGTTCGCTGCGGCCTCTCCAAAAAACCGCTGGAGTCGTGAGGGTTACAGGCGTGACCCTCACGACTCCAGCTTACCTTGCCCGATCTTTGACGCCGGCCTGAAGGCCGGCTCTACTCGTAGTCGCAGGACGGATAACTCTGAAGATTAACTCGGCTTGCGCGGCATGATCTCCTGGTCGCGAATGAAGAACTGGGCCGAGCAGCGCTCGGACCCGCAGATGACAGGCAGCAAGCCGCCCACCTGTTTGCGCGTGACCAGCCCCAATTGGCCGCATGATGGGCATGACAGAACCGCCCAATAGGGATCGTCCTTTTCACCTACTTCGCCGGCATTCTCCAACACAAAAATGGTTCCAGGCTCCATCTGCTCGGGGATCCATTCGCCCAAAATACTCAGTTCTCCGATCATGTGCCCTCCTTCAGAACCGGTTAGGAAGCATTCCGCCGCCGCTCCATGAGATGACGCACCGAACCACTGCGCTTCCTGGCCCCTTTGGATTGGACGCTACTTGGCGCCTTGCGCCGCCCAATGCGCTCGCGACTGCCAGAGATGCCTGGCCGCAGCCGGCCGGACAATACCTCCTGCCGAGTGGCGGGATAGAGCACTCGCGCGACGGTGTCGCTAAGGCACACAGTTAACATCGGCTGGCGCGCGTTTTTCAGCAGGTTTACCACGCCTCGAGCGGAATCCTGCAGATAGATATGTTGCCCATCAGTGAGCAGGTGGTATTCCGCGGCAGCGCTGACCGTCTCCACCAGCCGCTTTCCGAGTTCGTTCTGGAGAAATTGGATGACGCGGCGGATCTTCTGCAGCGAGAAGCCGCGCTGCCGTAATTCGCAGAGGATGGCAACTTCGGCCAGATCATCCACGGTGTAGATGCGCTTATGACCCTCACGAGCCGGAACCACGATCCCGCGTTCATCCCACCACTGAAGCTGGCGCGCGCTGATTCCCGTCGTCGCTACTACTTCCCTGGATGTGAATGTCGGCAGCATCGGTCTGGGCCGAAACAAATCAACCACAAAATGTTTCAGCTATCATAGTGCACCCTTGTGCACTGTCAAGCCCGATTGTTAACTAGACCGGCACCTGAGGCTGTGAATATCGTAAGAATTGCAGGGCTGCCGTATTCCGCTGTGTTGGCGGCGACAGCACGACATCGTAATCTGGCCCCATATCACCTCTGCCTGTGAGCCCCGCACTACTTGCGAAGTTGCGGTCTGCAGCATCATGGAATGTAATTGTTGGTAGGTCAATGCGGTTCGCCGACTCGCTGACCACAATTGACAACTGGCTACTGACGACTGACCACTGCTTTTGGAGGCTCACTTGGAACCGTTTCGTTATCACGCATTCGTATGTACTCAGGAAAAACCCGAAGGAGTTCCCTGCTGTTCGGCAGCAGGCTCCTTTCGCGTGCTGGACGCGCTGCATCGCGAGCTCGGCGCGCAAGGCATTGCCGACGAGGTGCAGGTATCGAGCTGCGGCTGTCTCGGGATTTGCGACAGCGGCCCGGTGATGATCGTCTATCCCGAAGGCGTCTGGTATACCAAGCTGACGCCGGCCGACATGCCCGAGATCGTGTCGTCGCATTTGAAGAACGGCGAGAAGGTCGCACGCCTGGAGCGCAGCGATTCCGAGGCAATGAAGGCCGAGATGCTCGATCATCGCAATAAATACTTGGCGATGCTAAAGGCCAAGGATGCGTCCGGCATGCTGCCGGACGACATAGTCGAAACCATCCGCGGATTCATGCCTAGCCGTGCAATTCTCACCGCACTGGAGCTGGATCTGTTCACCGCGGTGGGCGAGGGCGGCACGGCGAAGCAGATCGCCGGGAAAATCCAATGCGCCGTTCGCTCCACGGAAATGCTGCTGAACGCCATGGTCAGCCTCAAGCTCCTGCAGAAATCCGGCGATACCTATAGCAACACGCCGCTGGCGGCGCGCTTCTTTGTCGAGGGGACACCCGACAGCGCGCGCCTGGCGCAATTGCACATCGCGAACATTTGGAAGGGGTGGTCGACCCTCACCGAGGCGGTGAAAGCCGGCACGAGTGTAGCGACGAGAAGCGAAGATGGCCGGGTCAAGCCCTTCATTGCCGCCATGGACCACAATGCCCGCGGTCGGGCGCGCGCCGTGGTGCAGGCCGCGGGAATCAATGGCGCCAAGCGCATGCTCGACCTGGGCGGCGGCTCCGGTGCATACTCCATCGCATTCGCCAAAGCCGCTCCCGAGCTGCAGGCGGAGATCGTGGATTTGGCTGACGTTCTGCCCATCACGCAGGAGCACATCCGCAAAGCCGGACTGGCAGACCGCATCACGACGCGACCCGGCGATATGCTCACGGTTCCGCTTGACGCCGGCAAATACGATCTGGTGCTGCTCTCCGCGATATGCCATATGTTCTCGCCGGCGGAGAACAAAGAGCTTTTCGATCGTGTCTACAAGGCGCTTGCGCCCAAGGGACGGCTGGTGATCTCCGACTTCGTCCTGGAGCCGGACAAGACCGCACCGCGCTTCGGGGCTTTGTTTGCTCTGAACATGCTGGTGAATACTCGGGGCGGGTCCAGCTACAGCGAGCCGGAATACGATACATGGCTGAAGGAAGCCGGTTTTGCCGAGACTAAGCGCGTGCGCATGCCGGGCCCGGCAGGGTTGATGATCGGCACGAAGTAGAGGCAATGGGAGGGCGTGCGAAGAACAGAGAGCGGAGCCTTAGACCCCGCTCTCAAGGTTAGAGTCGGTGGGATTACGCTGTCACGTACTTGCCGGTCTCCAGCACCCGGCTGGTGATCTTCTCCTGCAGCGCAATAACGTTAACCGGCTCATGTTTGCCCAGCCGCCGGACAATTGCCATCTGCGTGCGCAGCATGTCGCCTTCGGCAACGGCAGCGACAACTTTCTTCGCCGCAGCTTCCAGGCGAGCAAATGCTCCTTCCAGATAGACCTGCGTCATGGCGACGATGAGCGCTGACTTCTCCTCGCCCTGCGCTTCGACGCACTTGCGCGCGCGCAGCAGCGCCGAGTCCATAGCAAATGCTTCGATCACCATGTCGGCGATGGCTCCCATGACCTCCTGCTGATCGGCCAGTTTCTGCATGTACTTCTGCGAAGCCGCGCCGGCAATCAGCATTGCCAACTTCTTCGCGTTCTCCACCAGTTTGCGCTCGGCGGCTAGCGTCCCTTCGAGTTCCTCACCCGATGGGCCGGACATAACCTCGTCCATCACCTTCTTGATCGCCGGCAGCAGTGCAAGCTGTCCGCTCATGGCGCGCTTCAGCAGCCATCCGGTGATGATCAGCCGGTTGATTTCGTTGGTGCCCTCGAAGATGCGGTTGACGCGCGAGTCGCGATAGGCGCGCTCGGCGGGATACTCTTCGACGAAGCCGTAGCCGCCGTAAATCTGCACTGTCTCATCGACGACCATGTCGAGCATCTCTGAGCCCCAAACTTTCAGGATGGAGCATTCCACCGCATACTCCTCGATCGCTTTGCGAATAGCTTCGGGGTTCTTGCCGATATCAGCCAGCGCGGTGTCCATCATGCCGACCGTGCGATAGACCATCGACTCACCGGCATAGATGCCGATCGCCATCTGCGCAATCTTCTCGCGAATCAATCCAAAATCGGAGATGGACTTGTTGAACGCCTTGCGTTGCTTCGCGTAGGCAATTGCATTCTGCAGCGAGGTGCGCGCACCACCGACGCAACCCGCTCCCAGCTTGAAGCGGCCCACATTGAGAATGTTGAAGGCGATGATGTGGCCCTTGCCGACTTCGCCGAGCACGTTCTCCACCGGCACCATACAGTCGTTCAGGATGAGCGGCGCAGTCGACGAGCCGCGAATACCCATCTTCTTTTCTTCCGCGCCGACCGAGAAGCCGGGGAAATCCTTCTCGATGAGGAATGCCGTAAACTTCTCGCCGTCAACCTTGGCGAAGACCGTGAACAGGTCGGCGAAGTGCGCGTTGGTGATCCACATCTTTTCGCCGTTGAGGATGTAGTGCTTGCCATCGGGCGAGAGTACGGCTTTGGTGCGGGAATTCAGCGCATCTGAGCCGCTGGTGCTCTCCGACAGCGCGTAGGCGCCGATCATCTCGGCCGAGGCGAGCTTGGGGAGATATTTCTTCTTCTGCTCTTCGGTGCCGAAGAAGACGATAGGCAGCGTGCCGATGCCGGCGTGTCCGCCCATGGAAACGACGAAGCTGCCGCACTTGGCCATACGATCGGCGATGATGGCCGAAGAAACTTTGTCCATGTCCGCGCCGCCATATTCGGCGGGCACATCGGCGTTGGTCAGGCCCATCTCGCTGGCCTTCTTCAGCAGCTCGCGAGTGACTTCCCAATCCTTATGCTCGATCTTTTCGACCGCGGGCAGGACCTCGTTCGTCGCGAACTCGTCGGCCAGCTTCGCGATCATCTGCTGATCTTCGTTGAAGTCTTCGGGAGTGAAGACATTGTCGAGTTGGTGATCTTCGAGCAGAAAGCTTCCGCCCGTGGTCTTGGTCTTGGGAGCTACGGTGGTTGTTGCCATGGATCCTTCCTTATTGCGAAATGTCTTTCACCACGGAAGCACGGAATACACGGAATTTTGTATGGTGGAATTCATTCTCACCAGCACGTAGATGCTCAGCTAACCGCTTTGTCTCAGGCCACGACTCCGGTCGTGCCGAACAGCCCAGCTTTATTCTGGGCTTTAGCCCCTGTCCCATTGTTAAGCAGCGCTGAAGTCCGCATTTAATGTTGCTCGTACGGCACGTCTAAAGACGTGCCCTGATCCAAATCTCCCGTCGAGGACGGCTCGATCTGTGTTAGCAACAACTTTCAAAATTCCGTGTCTTCCGTGCTTCCGTGGTGAATTCTTACTGCAAATTCTCGAAAATTCCTGCCGCGCCCATGCCGCCGCCGACGCACATGGTCACCATGCCGTAGCGTCCGTTGCGGCGTTTCAGTTCGCGGATGATGGTTGCGGTAAGCTTCGCGCCGGTGCATCCCAGAGGATGTCCCAGCGCGATCGCTCCGCCGTTGACGTTGATGCGCGCCGGATCGAGCTTCGCCTTCCTGAATGACCGCCAGCGACTGCGCCGCGAAAGCTTCGTTCAACTCGATCACATCAATGTCTTCGAGCTTCAGTCCGGCCATCTTCAGCGCCTTCGGAATCGCAAACACCGGGCCGATGCCCATTTCTTCCGGCAGATAGCCGGCAGTCGCAAATCCAACATAACGAACCAGCGGCTTCAGCCCCAGCGCCTTCGCGCGATCGGCGGACATGACAACCGCCGCGGCTGCGCCGTCCGACATCTGCGACGAGTTGCCGGCCGTAACAGTCCCCTTCG
The DNA here is from genome assembly GCA_963821995.1 of uncultured Acidobacteriaceae bacterium. Classification (GTDB taxonomy): domain Bacteria; phylum Acidobacteriota; class Terriglobia; order Terriglobales; family Acidobacteriaceae; genus Bog-257. Next base: position 177,540 of record CAWGFZ010000007.1, read on the forward strand.
CGTGGAATGCGGGCTTCAAGGCCAACAGCGCTTCCAGCGATGTGTCAGCGCGTGGGCCTTCGTCGATCTTGAAGACGATGTCGGTGCGCTTGGGCTTGCTGCCGTTCGGCGTGGTGAAGCTGACCGGCACGGGAACGATCTCGTCGTCGAACTTGCCCGCCTGGATTGCCGCAATCGCCTTCTTATGACTTTGGACCGAAAACTCGTCCTGCATCTCGCGCGTGATATGGAAGCGCTTCGCCACTCGCTCGGCGGTGAGGCCCATCGAGAGATACGCGTCGGGATAGTTCGACACCAGCCAGGGATTGGCGGAAACCTTGTTGCCGCCCATCGGGATCATGGTCATGGACTCGACACCACCGGCGACAATGGTCTCGGCGCCGCCCGCCATGATGCGCTCGGCTGCCATGGCGATCGACTGCAATCCCGAAGAGCAGAATCGATTGATGGTCATGGCGGAAATCTCGACCGGCAGACCCGCTCGCAGCGATGCAATGCGGGCGACGTTCATGCCCTGCTCGGCTTCCGGCATGGCGCAGCCGAGGATCACATCCTCGATCTCCTTGGGATCGAGGGCGGGCACGCGTTCCAGCGCGCCCTTGATGGCCACAGCGGCCAGATCGTCGGGACGAGTCGCCCGCAGGGTTCCTTTATAAGCCTTGCCGACCGGCGTCCGGACGGCGGATACGAGTACAACGTCACGCATGTGAAACCCCAGTCATTAGCGATTAGCAGTTAGCAACTAGCCAAGCCCATTCAAGTGTCATCCTGAGCGGAGCATTCGCGTCGTTGGCGAATGCGGAGTCGAAGGACCCCTATTAGCACCAGCGCAGCGCGCGCAAGCAATTTGTCATCCCGACCAAGGGCTTCAGCCCGCGTGGAGGGACCTGCTTTGCGCCGCGAACCGACTTGATGCTCGCGGCGGCCCAGGGTTGAAACCGTGGGCAACATCTGCCGTCCCTACGGGACTCAGATTTCTTTCTCTGCCTACCCAGGACTCCGCTTCGCTCCGTCCTGGGCTAAGCTGTTCCGTCCCGCAAGCGGGACTCGATCCTTCGCCGCGAGCGTTGGTCTTGCGTTCATTCATCGACTAACCACTGACCACTAGCCACTGCCCTTCAGTTCCGCAGCGTCTTGCCCGTCTTCAGCGTGTACTGAATCCGTTCCTGCGTCTTCTTCTCGCCGCACAGCGACTTGAACGCCTCGCGCTCCAGGTCCAGCAGATACTGCTCGCTCACCAGTGTGCCCGGATTCACCGCGCCGCCGCACAGCACTTCCGCGACTTTGTTGCCAATCTTCACTTCGTGATCGGTGATGAACTCGCCCTCGTGCATGATGTGCACGCCCAGCTTCAGCGTCGCCAGGATACTCTCGCCCGGCGCGGGAATATCGGTGCGCGGCACGGGAGCGCGATAGCCTTCGTGCACCAATTCCAGCGCTCGCTCTTTGGCGTCGGTCAGCACGCGCTCCCGATTCATAGTGATGTCGTCACCCGAGGAAAGGAATCCGAGATTGCGCGCTTCGACGGCCGACATTGAAACTTTCGCCATGGCGACGGTCTCGAAGGCCTGCTTCATCGCTTCCATCAGTTCGACGCTCTCGCCGCGGCCAGCAGGGCGGATGTGATATGCCTTATCGAGCGCACGCAGCGTTATCTCCTTGCAGCCTCCGCCGCCGGGCAGCAAGCCGACGCCGACCTCGACCAGGCCGGCGTAGAGTTCCGCGTGCGGCTGGCGCGCAGCCGCGTGCAGCGTGATCTCGCAGCCTCCGCCCAGCGTCATGCCGAAGGGCGCGACCACGACCGGCTTGGAAGAAAACTTGATGGCCTGGGTCATGTTCTGGAACTGCCGGACGGCCAAATCGACGTCGTCCCACTCTTCTTCCTGGATGGCCATCAGCAGCATCATGATGTTGGCGCCGACGGAGAAGTTCGGAGCGTCGTTGGTGATGACGAAGGCGTCGAAGTCGTCGCCTGCGCCGCCCGGCTTGAGCGATTGCGTGATCATCTGCACGATGTCGCCGCCCAGCGCATTCATCTTGGAGTGGAACTCGATGCAGCCGACACCGTCACCAATGTCGATGAGCGAAGCGCCGGCATTCTTCTTGACCACCAAGCCCGATTTCTTCGCAACCGTGACCGACCAAACGCCCTCAGGCACTTTCTCGGCATGGTAGTGGCCGCTACTCACATCGAAGAAGGCCCGACCGCTGGCGGCTTTGGGATCGTCTGTGTACCACTTTTCGTGTCCTGAGGCGAGGAGCTTCTCGACGGCGGGCGAGACCGGCTTGCCTTCGAGTTCCATGCGCTTTACGGTTTTCGCGACCCCGGCAGCGTCCCACAACTCGAATGGCCCCATTTCCCAATTGAAGCCGAGCCTCATGGCGCGATCGATTTCCACGACCGAGTCGGCAATCTCGCCGATGCGATTGGCGGCATAGGTCCACAGATCCGATAGCGCCGACCAGAGGAAAACGCTGGCTTTGTCTTTTGACGGCGCGAGCAGCATCCGCAAACGTTCCGGTAAATCATCGACCGTCTTGGCCATCTCGAGCGAAGGAAATTTCGGCCGCTGCGAGGGACGGTATTCCATCGTCTTCCAATCAAGCGCAAGGATTTCGCTCCTGCCATCCTGCTTGTTCTTGCGATAGAAGCCGCCTTTGGTTTTGTCGCCGAGCCACTTGCGCTCCAGCATTTGCAGGAAGAAATCCGGCAGCTTCAGGTCGCTGCGCTCGTCGTGAATATTCGTGGTGGCGTTGCGGACAACGTGTCCCAGGATGTCGAGTCCGACCAGATCCGTCAGGCGAAACGTTGCCATCTTGGGCCAGCCGACGGCCGTGCCTGTGAGCGCGTCCACTTCCTCAATGCTGAGATCCATCTCCTGCATCAGGCGCATGACGTTCAGCGCGGAAAATGTGCCGATGCGATTGGCGATGAAGTTCGGCGTGTCTTTCGCATGCACCACGCCCTTGCCCAGATGTAGATCGCAGAAGTGCGCGATCGTCTCCATCGCCGCGGGATCGGCATCAGGCGTAGGGATCAGCTCCAGCAGCCGCATGTAGCGCGGAGGATTGAAGAAGTGCGTGCCGAACCAGTGCCGGCGGAAGTCGGCGGAGAAGCCTTCGACGATTTTGGCTACCGGCAGGCCGCTGGTGTTCGTGGTGATGATTGTGTCCGGCTTGCGGATCGCCTCAATTTTGCGCAGGAGGCTGCGCTTGATCTCGAGGTCCTCGATAACCGCCTCGATGATCCAGTCGACATCCGCCAGCTTTTGGAGATCGTCTTCGAAATTTCCGATGGTGACCAGCCGCGCGAGCGATGGCTCGAAGAATGCTGCCGGCTTGGACTTGACCGCGGCCTCCAGTCCCGCGGCGGCGATGCGATTTCGCGCCGCACCGTCCTTCACCCCGTCAAGTCCAAAACCGGGACTCGCCGGGGGCCCCGAAACAGCGTCGGGAGGAACGATATCGAGCAAGTAGGAAGGAACACCGGCGTTGGCCAGGTGCGCGGAGATGCGGGCGCCCATGGTGCCCGCGCCCAGAACGGCAACTTTCTCAATCCGTCTCAGCATGAAATCGTATGACTCCGGCTCAGACCGGCAGGATGCGGTCCGATACGTTTCTCGCCAGCGGCGTCAACTGGCGACAAATGAATGCACATGTTTGAATGCGAGCAGAACAAACGCAGAAGCACTGCGCTTTTTGACCCCAGAACACTGGCCGCACGACTCTCCTCTTGACGAACAACGGCAAAAATCGGCTCTAAATACAAGCAGCGCGCGTCGTAAGATGTGGGGTGAGGATGGCAACGACGCGCGCCGTATTAAGTTACACTGATGTTACTGAATGAATCATCATTCAGTCAACATAATTCTCACGCCAACCTAGCCCTATCGACTTACGAGATGAGCTTGGCGAGCAAAAAGGCAGCCCCTGCGGCAAGTCCTCCAATCACAACAGTTTGCGTGGCAGAGCGAAGAGCTCCGGCTCCGGTGAAACGACCTTTGATGGAGCCAAACACCGCCAGCGCCAGTAGCGTGACCATCACTGACCAGCCGAGTGCCGTGCGGGCGCTGTGCAGGGCCATGTAGGGGGAAAGCGGAATGATGCCTCCGGCAACGTAGGAGGCCGCGATGGTCGCCGCACTCTGGCGAGCGCGCCGGGGATGAGGCTCTTCCAGTCCCAGCTCAAAGCGCATCATGAAGTCCACCCACTCTTTCGGTCTGCGAGTCAAAGCCTGCACCACTGGCCCGCTTTCTTCATGCGATAAGCCATAATCGGAGAAAACGTTCTGGATCTCGCGAGCTTCTTCCTCCGGAATTTCCTCCACTTCCCGCACCTCACGCTGGCGTTCGCTGGCATAGTGCTCGGCATCGCCCTTGGCTGCAAGATACCCTCCCAGACCCATGGCGATTGACCCCGCAGCAATTTCCGCTAGGCCGGCAATGACTATGATGTGGCTGTTTTCGACCGCGCCGGAGAGCCCCGCCGCAAGCGCGAAAGGTACGGTCAGGCCGTCCGACATTCCGATGACGACATCGCGAACAGCTTCACCCGCGGTGAAGTGTCGCTCAATGTGAGGTGTCTGCGGCATGGTCCAGGAGGTTGGGATTCGCGGTAAGGTATTGTAATGCCCGCGCGGCGACTTCACGCTCGCCCTTATAGCTGAGCAAAACGGCAGCATCCTCGAGCGGGATCCAGAAGGCGCGCCGGACTTCAACCCGCATTTCCGGAGCAATATCTCCCAGCTTGCCCGCGCGATATAGCAGCAGATAAAAGCTCACGACTTTGAAGACGCGGGCCTGATCACCCCAGTTGCGGACGTAAACATATTTGATGTCGGCGAGCTTGCCGACGAGTTCCGCACGCACGCCGGTCTCTTCTTCCACTTCGCGCAAGGCGGTCTGCTCGGGCTTCTCGCCCTTGTCGATGGTTCCCTTGGGCAAGGCGACGATGTCCGCCGACCGTTTCTTGCGGCGGATTCCGGACTCGTCAGCGCCCTTCTTCGGCCGTTCCATGTGAGGCTCGATAACGGCGAGAAACCAGCGTCCGCGCATTTTGCGCAAGACAACGCCGCCAGCCGAAAACTCGCGAACCATGGACCCCACTCCAAAGGACTGGCTAGTTTGGCAGAGTATGCATGAACTAGCAATGGCATGATTCAGATAGATCCGGCGAGAGCTCAGGGACCTGCCTCAACCCTCCAAAGCCGCCTGAGGGGACTCACAGGTGGCTTTCGGGATACTGGGTAACAGATTTTCATTGGTTGTAAACCGCCATTCCATCGCCCTGAGAGATCATTAGCGGGACAACGAGCATCTCACAAAGTGCCCGGAAGTTGGGCAGAAGATTGCGACTTGACCAGGATAGCCAGACTCATGCGCTCGGCCCGCGCGTTCTCGCGCCAATGGGCGAACGCCCCCGCCCAACAACACAAGCAAATGTTGGCCGAGCCTCCCCGGCTCAAGCTGGGTGTCGCACTGGGCGGGGGCTTTGCACGCGGACTGGTACATATTGGGGTGCTAAAGGCGCTGGAGGCGGCACAGATTCCGGTAGACTTCGTCGCAGGCACTAGCGTGGGCGCGATTATCGGAGCATGTTATTGCGCGGGCGTCAGCGCGGCTGAACTGGAGGAAATCGCGCGGGCGACACGTTTCAAGGACTTTGCGCGGTGGACACTGTCGCGGTATGGCTTCTGCAGCAACGACCGCATGACGCAGTTCTGTTCGCGCGTGTTGAAGGTCAGTACCTTCGAAGAGTTGCGCATCCCTTTGGCAGTGACGGCGACGAAGTTCCGAACCGGCCAGGCGGTAGTTTTCACGAAAGGGCCGCTGGTACCTCCGATTCGGGCAAGCTGCGCTTATCCGGGAATGTTTCTCCCGGTGGAAATCGATGGCCATTCCTATGTGGATGGAATGCTTGCCTACGCGGTGCCGACGACTCCGCTGAGAACCATGGGAGCGGAGCGAGTTATCGGGGTTTACCTGAGCGCACACTGGATGCAACATCGCCCGCCGCGCCATTTATTCGAGGTCATCGGGCAGTGCTTCTCCATTGCGCAGGACAAAATGTCCGACCTGTGGAAGAAGGATGCGGATCTGGTGCTGGAGCCCGATGTGAATGGTTTCTCCTATGATTGCTTCGAGCGCGCAAAGGAATTGATCGCCATCGGAGAGAAATCCGCGATTGCATGCCTGCCGGTTTTACGAATTATGCTGAACGTCCCCGATCCGGCGACGAGCCTCTCGGCCGCACTGCCGCCCAGTACTCCGATTTCTACCCAGCCCAGCGTAGCTTAGCGTTGGGGTAGAGCGGACCTTCAGGGCCTGGCCCTGAGCCTGCGTCCAAACCGCTCGACCCGTACCGCGCATCATGCCTGCAGTTGATGTAATCTGCTATTGCTTGATGATTACATTCCATACAAGCTGAAGTCGTTTGGGAGGGCCGCATTGGTCCGTTCGCTATCGGTTGCCATATTCTTCCTGATCCTTCTGCCTTTCGCCGCAACCCAGCAGGGCACAGCACCGGTTGACCAGCCAAAATCCGCCGCTGCGCCGTTCACACCGCCGGACAAAATATTCGGCTACCGCGATGCCAGCGCCGAACTGAAAGCGGAGAAAACGTTCCTCGCGGTCCCCGATCCGCAGGCGGCAAAGAAGGAGCTGCAGATTCTGACCGCCGCGCCGCACGTGGCCGGCTCACCCGAGGACCGGCGCAACGCCGAATACGTGCTGCAGCAGTACACGGCGGCCGGGCTCGACGCGCATGTGCAGGAATACAAGGTGTGGATGGCCTTGCCGCTCGACATTCGCGTCGATGTTGTCGCGCCTGAAAATGTCGTGATGCACGGTCCTTCGCCGGAGCACGTCAGCGAAGATCCCTTCCAGAAAGATCCCAGAATCCTGCCTGCGTTCAATGAGTATTCGGCATCGGGCGATGTCACCGCCGATGTGGTTTATGCCAACTACGGGCGCGCTGAGGACTTCAAGAAGCTGCAAGAGATGGGCATCGATGTGAAAGGCAAGATCGTCATCGTCCGCTATGGCGAAGTGTTTCGCGGCGTAAAGGTCTTTCTGGCGGAGCAAAACGGCGCAGCCGGAGTCATCATCTACTCCGACCCGTGGGATGACGGCTATTTCAAAGGCGACAAATATCCTAAGGGGCCGTGGCGGCCGGACACTGGAGTGCAGCGTGGCTCGGTGCAATACCTGTTCCGCTATCCGGGAGATCCCACGACGCCGGGCATTGCATCCGTGCCGGACCTGCCGGCGAGCAAACGCATAACGCCGGAGCAGGCCACCGACTTGCCGAAAATTCCTGCGACGCCTTTGTCCTATGGCGATGCCACACCGATCATGGCGAACCTCGGCGGTCCCGAATCGCCGCGGAGCTGGCAGGGAGCGCTGCCATTCACCTATCACGTGGGACCTGGCCCGGTGAAGGTGCATCTCTCGGTAAAGCTGAATTACCGGTTCACGACGATTTGGGACGTCATCGGAATGGTCCACGGTTCCGAGCTGCCGGATGAGTGGGTGATCACCGGGAATCATCGTGACGCGTGGGTGTACGGCGCGGTTGATCCCAACAGCGGCAGTGCAGCGCAAGTGGAAGCGGTACGCGGCGTGGGAGAGCTGTTGAAGACGGGCTGGCGCCCCAAGCGAACTCTGGTCTTCGCCAGTTGGGATGGGGAAGAGGAAGGGCTCATCGGCTCAACAGAATTCGCTGAACAGCATGCCAAGGAACTATCGCGCGCAGTTGCTTACTTCAACATGGATGTAGGAGTTTCCGGGCCGGACTTTGCCGCGTCATCGGTGCCGAGTCTCAAACAGTATCTCCGGGAAGTCGCCAAGTCGGTGCCCAGTCCCAAGGGCGGCAGCGTCTACGATCAGTGGCGGGCGACCGAGGAAAAGAAAGAGCAGGAGCGCCGGGACCGCGCTGCCGCAGAGGCTGCCGGCAACGGCAGCCGTGAACCCGCAACTTCCCCGGCAAAGGATGTGAAGGTCGGCGATTTGGGCAGCGGCTCCGATTACACGGCATTTCTCCAGCATCTCGGCGTACCGTCGGCGGATATTTCTTCACGAGGGCCGTACGGGGTGTATCACTCTACCTTCGACGACTTCGCCTGGTTCACCAAGTTCGGCGATCCGACCTTCGTTTACGAGCAGGAGATGGCACGGGTCTACGGTCTGGAAGCCATCCGCATGGCATCGGTCGATGTGCTGCCCCTCAACTATGAAGACTACGGCAAAGAGATCGTCGAGTATGTGAAGGCTGCCGAGAAGAAAGCCAAGACGGCATTCGGCGATCAGGCGCCCTCGTTCGCCGACGCCCAGAAAGCGGCGGAGCGCTTGCAGAAGGCCGGGGCGAACGTGCTGCAGATACAGAACCGCCCGCTGGGCGATGCCGGCGTTTTGAACCTGATCCTGCGCAATACTGAGCGCGCCTTCCTGATTGACGGCTTGCCCGATCGTCCCTGGTTCAAACACGCCATCTATGCGCCGGGCGAGCACACCGGATATGCAGCGGTGGTGATTCCGGGCGTGAATGAAGCTATCGACAAGAAGGATCTCGCGATGACCAAACAGCAGTTGCAAGTGTTGACCGGGGCATTAAACAAGGGCGCGGGCGCGCTGGAGATGGCGAAGTGAGAAGCAGCAACTAGCGATTAGCAATTAGCGGCAATTAGCGATTAGCAGCAGGCCAAATCGCTTTTGCGCACGTCTTGGAGGCGGTTGAAAAGCTCCTTTTTTGAGGTATTTGCGCGGCACCGACCGCCCTCGGCACCAACTACTAATCCCTCTTCCTTCGATAGCGATTGAACTGGTGATCGCCCGTTTTGCGGCAGCTCATCCAGCGCCAGCGCGTGATGTGTTCGCGCGTGAATCCTATCCCACCGAAGACCGTGGGACGCAGGAGCACCGGGATGGTCTGCTCGACGGCGAGCCGCTCCTGCTCGGGCGGGACAACCTGTCCCACTTCGATGGGCGAAACCGTCATGAATTTCTCGTCCACCAGATCGGCGCGGGCGAGACTGCCATACAAAGTAGGACCTCCCTCGCAGAGCAGATGCTGCACGCCAAGTTCCTGGCGGAGCTTGGAAATCGCAAGCGCCAGGTCAAAGTGATTGCCCTCGCCAGCGGCAATGATGGCGACATGCGAGTGTCCGCCTTGCGCCCGGAGGCATTCGGCGCCCGCAGATGAAGTCAAAATGGCAGCATCGACCACGTCGCCGTCAAAGACCTTGTGACGTGAAAGGTCCAGATCGGCGGCACTGGTGACGAAGATGTTGCGGTCGCGACCCTTGCCCAGCCTGCTGCGCAACTGCCGCAATGTGGGATCAGCCACGCGAAACACGATGCCACGGCTGTCCGGGCCGCGCAGGCGCTGCTCTTCGCGCAAGGTATTCATGCCCATGAGAATGCCGTCGGCGTGCGCGCGCAGCAGGTCCATGAGCCAGCGATCCTCACGCGATTGCGAAATCTCGCCACCGGAGGCGTGCTTGCCCAGCAAGGTGGTAATGCCATCGAGCGACTGAACGAAGTTGGTGTAGATCCAGGGACGACCCGGCGGCGGAGCGGGAAAACCGAGCGGGCCGTATCGGCCATAGGCCACATCGTCGATGGCGCTGGGCTCGGCGTGATCGAAAAGTATTTCGAAACGGATTGGATCGGGTGCGTCCAGCGTCGGCTCCTGCGGCGATTCTACCCGACGGCAGATGCAGTCTAATGAATGTTACTTCGAATAGCCTGCGAGAGAACAAACGTGACAGGCCGGGGTTCTAAAGGGCAAGGGCAAGCGCGGCGGTAGAAGTGCTGACGGCGAGGCCGAACTCTGTTACTCTCGCGGCACAGGAAAGCTAGATCATGTCATCGGCTAAAGCCAGCTCGCGGCGAAGCGCTCGTGCTCCGGCCGGCGCTCGGCGTAAGAGTGCGAGTGAGCCAACGCGTCGTGCTCAGCACGAACTGGTCATCATTTCCGGGATGAGCGGCGCAGGCAAGGCGTCAGCGCTGAAGACCTTCGAGGACCAGGGTTACTACTGCGTCGATAACCTGCCCGTCGGGCTGATTGGCAACTTCGCCGAACTGGTGCTTGACACGCTCGAGATCCAGCGTGCGGCGCTGGTGGTTGACATCCGCGAAGGCGCGCGTCTGGACAAGCTGCCGCAGATTCTCGCGACCCTGCGAAGACTGATGAAGACGACGGTGCTGTTCCTCGAAGCCGACGAGGAGGTGCTGCTGCGCCGTTACAGCGAGACGCGACGGCCGCATCCGCTGGGACGGGATGTGTCAGTGCGGGCGTCGCTGGTCGCCGAGCGTCGTCGCCTGCAGCCGCTGCGAGCGCTGGCCGACCTGGTCATCGACACCAGCAAGTTCAACGTGCACGAGCTGCGCGCCATGCTGACCGAGCGCTTCCAGCGCGGCAATCGCGAAAAGAACGTTCTGATCTCGTGCGTCAGCTTCGGCTATCGCGAAGGCGTGCCGGAAGACGCGGACCTGGTCTTCGATGTGCGCTTTCTGCCCAATCCGCACTTCATCCCGAAGTTCAGGCCGTTCACCGGACGCCATCCGGCGGTGGCGAAGTACATCCGCTCGTTTCCGCAGACCAAGGAGTTCATCCGTAGGATCTCCGAGCTGCTGATCTATCTCATCCCGCACTATATCGAGGAGGGCAAGAGTTACCTGACCATCGCGTTTGGCTGCACCGGGGGCAAGCATCGCTCGGTGATGATCGCCGAAGACGTGCAGAAGCGGCTAAAGAAGGCGGGATACAACGTCAAGGTGGTGCACCGCGACTCGCCGGTGTAGGAGTACGGCATTTCGTTACTGCATTTGTTAAACTGAAAGCTCTGGCAACTCCGGCCAGTGGCAGCCGCGCGCGGAGAGGTGCGTGAGTGGTTGAAACGAGCCGCCTCGAAAGCGGCCATACCTTGACGGGTATCGGGGGTTCGAATCCCCCCCTCTCCGCCAGCTATTGATTCTGAAGCACTTGCATTGCTTTTTGCTATTCGTTTGCTATTCTGACCCGCTTGGCAGGAGGATCAGATGGCAAACCAGACCGCCTCGCTCTATCTCAACATCCGCAAATCTGACGCGCAAATGGACCTTCGCCCGCTCGGCGATGTCCAGCAATTTTGCAGTACGGCATGACCGGCACAGGTACTCAAAGAAACGAGGCCGCAAGACGTATCTTGCTGGCACTGGAAGTTTGACACTCTCTCAGAGAGCGACCCTTGAGTATGACACTCTGAGGGATGCCCTTAGTCGTTATGATCGGTTGAACTTCAAGGCATGATCGACGACGAAGCGCCCGCAATAGGCAGGCAGCCATTCGATGCTTATATCGGCGCGTTTGCCGCCGGGACTGGACAACGATGGGGAACGGCAGGCTGGCTGGCAGTGCGAGACAAGACAAGGAATTGACATGATCCTCCCGCCATTGAATAATGCGGCGTCGCCCAAGCGACAGCAAAAGCTCAACAACTCAGGAGAATCCATGAAGACGAAAACCGCCCTTGCTGTAAGCCTCTGTGTCAGCTGTCTTCTTCCCTCGCCGCTGCTTTACAGTCAAAGCAAGGCGGGTAATTCTGGCACCGTAGCCGCTATCACCAAACTGGAGAATGAGTCGGTCAAGGCCGACCTGGCCAACGACAAATCCTTTACGGAGAACAATACCGTCCCGAATTTTGTAGCGGGACTAAGTCTCGGCGTTTGGGAAGACAAGACTGCAATGCTCAAGGACATGGATCAGCCGTCGAAGAACAAAACCAAAAGCGAATCCATCAGCGACCTGAAGGTGGATCAGTATGGGAATACGGCAATCGCTCGCTACACCATGACCTATGACTCCATACGGGATGGTAAGCCCCTGGCCCGCACCGTCCTGTGCACCGATACGTGGGTCAAAGAGGGTGCCGCGTGGAAAGAAGCGGCCAGCCACTGCTCGCAAAAGGAACAATAAGCCAGCGACCGTAATTCGCAGCTCGACCGGCTCAGCGATCGGCGATAGCGTGCAAAGCATCGCTAAGCGACCGCGAGGTATTTCTGCGGTCGCGCTGCCCTCCAGCACCATACCCAGCACCATCAGCCCGTGGTCGCTGATGGTCATGCGCGCAGGTCCTTCGGGTGTGCGGCGGCTGCCATAAAACGGGTTCTCCACGAAGTAAAGATCGAGGCCGCGCCGCCCACGACTAAAGAACGAAGTCACATGGGTTAATCGGATCTGAAAGGATTCGTGATTCCAGGAACTGGTGATTACAATCATCTGCAGCCGCACTTCGATTGCTGCGGAGGTCAGCGCGATGAGCTGGAATGCACTCGCGCAGTACACAGTCTTTCTCGCGATTGTCACCGCTTTGGTCAAACCGGTGGGCCGCTATATGGCCAACGTCTTCAATGACCGATCCACCTTTCTCGATCCCATCCTGCGCCCCGTAGAGAAGACGTTGTATTGGATCACCCGCGTCAATCCGCGACGGGAGATGACCTGGAAGGAATACGCATCCTCATTTGTCCTGTTCGGCGGCGTGGGCACGCTGATCCTCTATGCGTTGTTGCGAGTGCAGCAGTGGCTGCCATGGTTTTATCCCAAGGCGATGACCACGCCGATGACGCCCGACCTTGCCATGAACACTGCCATCAGCTTTGCCACCACGACGACGTGGCAAGCTTATTCCGGCGAGACCACCATGAGCTATGCCAGCCAGATGGCTGGGCTGTGCGTGCAGAATTTTCTGGCGGGTGCTGCGGGTCTGGCCGTGGGAGTGGCCTTCATTCGCGGGCTGGTACGCGACCGCGCGAATACTCTGGGAAACTTTTGGGTTGATCTGGTGCGCGGACTGCTGTGGATCCTGCTGCCACTGTCGCTCGTGGGAGCGCTGCTGCTGGCGTGGCAGGGAGTGCCCATGAATTTTCATCCCTACACGAATGCGCAGACTCTGGCGGGAGGACGGCAGACGATTGCCCAAGGTCCGGTGGCAGCGCTGGAGAGCATTAAGAACCTTGGCACAAATGGCGGCGGCTTCTTCAACGCGAATGGCGCACATCCGTACGAAAATCCGACGCCGCTGACGAATTTGCTGGAGATGCTGGCGATTGCCGTGCTGCCGGCGGCTTTGACTTACACCTATGGCACCATGACCGGCCGCCCACGCCAGGGTTGGCTATTGTACGCAGTGATGATGGTGCTTTTCATCGCCGGACTTCTGTGGTGCGGCTGGGCAGAACAACGCGGCAATCTGCTGCTGGCGAAGCAAGTGAATGCACGCCACAGCGTCCTGCAGGCGGGCGGCAACATGGAAGGCAAGGAGGTGCGCTTCGGCATCAGCTCGTCAGTGTTGACGGCAATTACCACGTCGAATGGCGCAACTGGTTCCTACAATTCGCAGGACGATAGCTACATGCCACTGGGCGGAATGGTGCTGCTGGTGAACCTGTTGTTAGGGGAAATTGTTTTTGGCGGGCTTGGCACCGGCCTGTACAGCATCCTGATAATCGCATTGGTCGCGGTTTTCCTCGGCGGCTTGATGGTGGGGCGCACCCCTGAGTACCTGGGCAAGAAACTGCGCGCGCCTGATATCAAGCTACTGATGCTCTATGCGCTGGCGGCACCGATTGGCATTCTATTGCTCTCCGCCTTTGCGGTTGTGAGCAACGCCGGACTGGCCGCTCTGACTACCAACACCGGGCCACATGGTCTTACCGAGATTCTCTTTGCGCACGCTTCCGCCAACGCCAACAATGGACAGAACTTCGGTGGGCTAAACGCGAACTCCGTGTACTACAACGTGACGTTGGCCATCACTATGATGATTGGCCGCTTCGGACTGGCGATCCCCGCGCTGGCACTGGCTGGCTCGCTGGCCGAACAGCAGCCCGCGCCTGCGTCCGCCGGAACCATGCCCACCGACTCACTCGCCTTCGCCGTCCTGCTGATTTTTACAGCGGTGATTGTTGCCGCGCTGAACTATTTTCCTGCCCTGACCCTGGGTCCATTGTTGGAGCACCTGAGCATGGGGCACTGACTTCGCCATTGACAAACGATTCCTTGACACCATCCAAGCACGGCAGGATAATTCCGCGTCCGTTAGCTTGATCGGGCCCCGTATACAGGATCGTCCCCACGTCGCTCGCCAAGGAGCACAGCTATGCGCCGGACTCCAGCCGTTCGCCACTCGTTTTCGCCGGTTCTGCTTACCGTCATCGCGTTCGCATTCCTCGGCACAGCCGCTAGCAGCGCTCAGCAGGCGCGTCTGCTCACGTCAAATGACTTCCATTCCTGGATGGGCGACGGTCGCTACTTCAACCCAAGCTCCGGTTTACCTTCGTCGCCCGACAACTGGCTCGGCGGCACCGGCAACTGGAGCAACGGCGCCGACTGGAGCGCCGGCGAGCCCGGCAGCGGCAGCGATGTTTTCATCGGTACCGGCAATGATCTTGTTTATCTCGACATCCACAGCATAAGCATCAATTCCCTTACTTTGGGCGGCAGCAGTGGAAGCTCGACGTTAGAGGACCCGAATCAGGGCGGCAGCTTCGTCTCGCTGAATATTGCCGGAGCGTTGACGGTCAATCAGTCCGGAGATCTGAAGTTGTACAACGGCGACGGCATTACGGCCGGTGCGGCTTCCAGCAATGCCGGCGGTATTACTCTCTACGGTGCGCAGATGGGGGTGACCGGCAACTTCACCAACATGGGCGGCATTCAACTGATTGAGGGCGGCATCCCGGCGACAATGAGTGTCAGCGGAAATTTCGGCAATACCGGGAATATAAATGACGTCAGCGCAGACGCGTCCCTTACCATCGGAGGAACGCTCACGAATTCGGGAGGCATTGCGATTACCAATCTTAGTGTCGGCGGTGTGGTAACGAACACCGGAACCCTGCAGATCATCAACCTGCCGGAATCTCCGGCCGGTTCTGTGCATGGGGATAATGCGGCCAGTTTGAACAACTCCGGAACGCTCGATGTTGGAGGTTATTTCTCGGTTAATGGAGACGCAACGAATTCGGGACAGATTAGCTTGGCTGCGATCGGTTTCAGCGCAAGCTTCGGCGTAGGTGGTACTCTGACGAACACCTCCACTGGGCGAATCTCTATTGCCGAGGATAGCGGTATATCTGCCGGCAATTTGGCGAACAGCGGCAGTATTCAGCTCGACGCCGCGACCGGACTCGACATTACCGGTAACGTGACAAACTCCGGCACGATAACGGCTCCCAGTAGCGGGCAGACGGTGATTACGGTCAACGGCCGCTTCACCAACAACGCCAGCGGAGTATTTCAGATATCGGGAGATAGCACTGCCACAATCGGTAACATGGTCAACCTTGGCGCGATCTCGGTTGGCAGTGGAGCGACGCTGACTGTTCCGCCGGGTTCACATGCGGCCGGCACCGCGCTCGCTGGTTTTCTTAACTCCGGAAACGTGCAGATCGCATCCGGCGGCACTATCTCAAGCCCGTCACAGTACACGCAAGTTACCGGACAAACTACTGTCGATGGTCACCTCAGCGGAGTCGTGAATTTCGCCGGCGGCTCGGTGTACGGTAATGGAGGCACAATTTCCGGCAACGTTACTTCCAATGCCGCCATCAATATTGGCGACTCGCCTATGACGGTCGGCCTTCTTAACTTCGCCGGCAACTACACGCAAGGGCCGAACGGCAGCCTTACCTTCGATATCGCAAGTCTGAATCAATACGATCAACTTAATATCACCGGCCATGCCCAGCTCAACGGCTTGATGACCGTCGATCTTCTTAACGGCTACATTCCGCAGGTCGGCAATATGTTCGACATTATGAATTACGGCAGCGAGTCGGGAACCTTCTCGATGGTCGTGGGTCTGCCGATCAATGGCCAGGAGCACTTTGTGCTGGAGTACAACTCTACCAACCTGACGCTCGACGTGGTATCCGGACCTGGCTCGGGTCCCGCCTTTTCCCACGGCACCTCCTATCAATGGGAGCCATTCACCACCCAGACGCTGGCGCAAGTCACCTCCCCAACTCTGGGCGATCCACAATCCTCCGTGCCCGAACCCGCGAGCTTCCTGCTGTTCGCTTCCGGTGTGCTGACGTTTGGCGCCGCTGCCTTTCGCCGCCGCAAGCAGGTCTAGCGCCCAGCTGCTTTGAAGGGACGCACCCAAGCAAACCGGCTTGGGTGGGCCACCTGTGATCTTTCAAGACGTTGTCCATTCGGTTGGAACCGGAGAAGCTGGTTGTGACGAGCAACTAGTACCTCTGGAGACCGAATGGACTATCACAAGAATGCCCCATGGACGGCGGTGAGTCGAGAGCGTCTTGCCCGTATGGTGATCGACGACGGCCTGACGGTAAGTGCAGCGGCTTTACGGTTCAGTGTGAGTGCTAAGACGGCAGCCAAGTGGGTGGGCCGGTATCGCCAGTGGGGGACTGCCGGCCTGACCGACCGCAGCTCGCGGCCGCACCACAGCCCGCGTCAGACCACTTCTTCCTTATTAGAAAGGGTTGTTGTTCTTCGCCGGGGGCACATGCCCGGCCACGAGATCGCACGCCGCACCGGTCTGAGTCCGGCCACCGTCAGCCGCGTCCTGCGCCGCGCCCGGCTGAGCCGCTGGCGCGATCTGAACCCGCCGCCTCCCATACAGCGCTATGAGCATCCCCGGCCCGGCGACCTGCTGCACCTGGATATCAAAGGCATGACGCGCTTTTCTGAAGTGGGCCGGCGGGGCGATGGCCGCCTGCGCGGCAAGCAGAAACATCCCGGCTTCCTGGCTTTGCATGTGGCCGTCGACGATCACTCGCGCCTGGCCTTTACCCAGATGCTGCCCGATCAAAAAGCCGAAACCACCGTCGCTTTCCTCGCCGCGGCCACCGACTTCTTCGCCACCCACGGCATCGGCGTGCGCGCTCTGCTCACCGACAACGGCTCCAGCTACCGCTCCCATCAGTTCCGTCAGGCTTGTCAGACGATGCACATCAAGCATCACCGTACCAGGCCCTATACCCCCAGAACCAACGGCAAGGCCGAGCGTTTCATTCAGACCGCCCTGCGCGAGTGGGCTTATGCTCAGCACTGGTCCGACTCCGAGCAAAGGGACGCCTATCTGCAGCCTTGGACCGACTACTACAACCGTGTCCGCCCCCATGGTAGCCTCAACTACAGGCCGCCCATCAGCCGCTCCGATTCCGGAACAACGTCTTGATCATCTACAGCCACCCGCCCCGAGTATTGATCCGATGCTGAAGTTCCGCGGCCTGGCGCAGGAGCAGGCAGCGAAGTAGGGAACCCACGTAGCGTCTGTCACGGTGCGCCCCACTCATTCGCGATTTTCGCCGGGCGCCGGTGTCCGACTCATTCCCGATCTTTCGAATGAGTGGGCGGGCGAGTCCGAATGTAAATGCGTTGAATGAGGGTGCCCCATCCTGTCATCCCGAGCGGAGCGAAGCGCGGTCGAGGGGCCCGCTTTTTTCCACTATCTTTTGGCTAGGGTGGGGATTTTCGTCCGCATACCAGAAATCCCCACTCAAGCCAAACCGGCTTGGGTGGGCCACCCGGCTGTCATTTTCTCCTCAGTTCGATCCGAAACTCCGTCCGAGCAAGAACCGGGCTGAGCACATGGCAAAGTCGGTCCAATACAATCCCGGACCATTTCAGAAGTTCCCAAACCGGGCTAGACGGGCACCTGAGCGGTAAACAAATCCATTGCCAAGAAATTTCGCTTTGTATTCGCCCATGCTACGCTCAAGACAAAAGTGCGGGACGGGATTTCCACCGTCACGCACAGCCAATTCACTGAGGTTTCCAGAGGCCTACGATGGTATGTTCAACAGACATGGCCAAGATGAGATTTATCGACTTGTTCTGTGGGATCGGGGGAATGCGGCTAGGGTTCGAGGCTGCAGATGTGAGGATGTCTTCTCATCCGATTGGGACAAGTGCGTCTCGTCGCCCGCGAGGACTAAGAAATGGCTCAGACTTGCACGTTGAAGCTCGAACAAGAAGACGTTAGGCAGATACTTGATGCTCTTTCGGAGCGGCTCCGCCTATGGCAGGATACTGCGGCATATCTGCGCGATGAGGTCATTGCATCTGATGCCCCCGTGCTTGCGGATTGCGCTGAAGCTTCCGAAGCAGATTCCGTAATTCAACATTACCAAGGTATTATTGCCACAATCGAATCGCAGCGCTCCTAACGTCGACGGCGAGCGTGAGCCGAGCGCGCCCATTCGTAGTCCCGAACTGTCAAAGGTCGGGTCGGCCTCTCGGGGACTCTTCAGGGCCTTATGCCAGCACGACGTGATTGGACACGCGATGAGTTAATCGTCGCATTCAACCTGTATTGCCGTATTCCATTCGGTCGCATACATACGCGAAATCCGCAGATTATTGCCTTGGCCAAGGCGCTGAATAGGACTCCTTCTTCGGTGTCATGGAAGCTGGCCAACTTCGCGCGACTCGATCCGGAGCTCAAGAAGCGTAATATTAGAGGCGCTTATCATGGATCAAGAGCGGAGGAGGAGGTATGGAACGAGTTTTGTAGCGACTGGGAGTCTCTTGCATTCCAAAGCCAGCTGCTGCTCGCAAAATTCATGCGGGTACCACCCGCTCAGCTATTTGAGGATATAAGAGTGCCCGAGGGACGCGAGCGCGAAACAACAGTCCGAGTCCGGGTCAATCAGAATTTCTTCCGAGCGGCGGTGATAGCAGCATATGGTTGCCGGTGCTGCATCACTGGGCTGCCTGCCTCTGCTCTCCTGACGGCGAGTCATATTATCCCTTGGGCCAAAGACTCAAGAAACCGAACTAATCCCCGCAACGGGCTATGCCTAAACGCTCTGCACGACAGAGCTTTCGATTCCGGATTAATGACCGTTACGCCGGATTACCGCGTTCGCATCTCACGCACCCTAGAAGCCGTCAGCGATGCTGAGGGTGGACTAGTTCGAAGGCTATTTACCGGCTACGAAGGGCACAAGATCACGCTTCCAGACAGGTTCGCCCCCGATCCAGAGTTTCTGAAATACCATAATGAGCATCGATTTCAGAGCGGCTAGCGCCGCAAGAAAGCGGGAGCCGCTGCACTTGCAGAAGTCTTCTTGCCTTTACTTCCAGCCGGCTCGACGCCAAGTGATTTGGTTCGCGTTCTTGGAGAAAACTTCTACGCACTCGACAGATTTTTTCTCGGACTGACTCAAGGTCGTCGCCCCCGCGCCGGCGCCACGTTCGAGTTAGTCATCCGTCGCCTTTTCGTAGCACTCAACTACCCGTTCACACCACAACCCATCATCAATGGCCAACCCGACTTCATCCTGCCCTCCATCGAGCATTTCCAAAAAAATCCGATGGACGCGATCATTTTCACGGTGAAACGAACGCTAAGAGAAAGATGGCGGCAAATCGTAACTGAGGGTACACGAGGAATGGGTTTCTTCTTGGCAACGATCGACGAAGGGATTGCGGTACGCGATCTCAAAGAGATGCTCGCGTCAAGGATTTATTTGGTTGTGCCCACACGCATCAAGGCGATCAGAGACGATTACGCCAGTGCACCCAATGTAATCACGTTCGAGAACTTCTTCGCATATTATCTCGACCCAGCGATGATTCGATGGCGAGCGGCTGGAGTAATCTAGGAACACTACGTGCCGACGGCCGGCGTTGGCCGTGCGCTCATACAAGGCGATGCCCCGGGAACAAGAAAAAAGCCCGGAGCTGACGCTCCGGGCTGGCTTGATGCCCAGTTTGCAGTTCTTACTCCGCCGCCAGTTCTTCCGCCTCGTTTTCGCCTTCGTGGCGGAGCAGTTCCAGCGCGCGCTCGGCTTCTTCGTACGCGGCCGTGACTTCCTCCTGCACCTTCTGCGCCGCTTCTTCCATCTCCTGCGACAGCCGGACATTGCGGTAGTACTCCATGCCGGTGCCCGCGGGAATCAGACGGCCCACGATGACGTTTTCCTTCAGGCCGCGCAGGTGATCGACGGCGCCCTGAATGGAAGCTTCCGTCAGCACGCGCGTGGTCTCCTGGAACGACGCCGCCGAGATGAACGAGTCAGTCGAGAGCGAGGCCTTGGTGATGCCGAGCAGCAGCGGTCGGCCGGTGGCCGGCTTGCCGCCGTTGGCGATTGCCTTCTCGTTCTCTTCGCGGAAGCGGAACTTATCGACCTGCTGTTCGAGCAGGAACGGCGTGTCGCCCACGTCTTCCACCTTCACCCAGCGCATCATCTGGCGCACGATCACCTCGATGTGCTTGTCGCTGATGTTCACGCCCTGCAGCCGGTAGACTTCCTGGATTTCGTTCACCAGGTAAGCCTGCAGCTCCTTCTCGCCCAGCACGGCAAGAATGTCGTGCGGGTTGAGCGGGCCATCCATCAGCGGCTCGCCGGCGCGGATGCGCTCGCCTTCCTGCACGTTGATGTGAACGCCGCGCGGCACCTGATATTCCTTTTCCGTACCGTTGTCGGCCACGACGTAGATCTTGCGCTGACCCTTGGCCACATCGCCGAACTTCACTACGCCATCGATCTCGCTGATGACCGCAGTTTCGTGCGGCTTGCGGGCCTCGAACAGCTCCTGTACGCGCGGCAGACCGCCGGTGATGTCCTTGGTCTTGGTGGTCTCGCGCGGGATCTTGGCCAGCACATCGCCGGGCGTAACGGTGTCGCCATCCTGCACCATGAGGTGAGCGCGCGATGGCATCAGGTAGCGCTTGCTGCCCTTTGCGCCCTTCACAATGATGGTGGGCTGGCGCTTCTCATCCGGCGAATCGACCACGACGTGACGTGACAGGCCGGTCACCTCGTCGACTTCTTCGTGCAGCGTCAGGCCTTCCTGCAGGTCCTTGAACTGCACGGCGCCGCCGATTTCGGTGAGGATCGCGAAGGTATACGGGTCCCACTCGACCAGCACATCGCCGAGCGCGACGTGCGCACCGTCCTCGACCTTGACCTTCGCGCCGTAGACTACCGCATAGCGCTCTTTCTCGCGGCCCTTGTCGTCCACGATCGCGATGGAGCCGTTGCGGTTCATCACCACCAGGAAACCTTCCTTCGAGCGGACGGTGACCAGGTTGATGAAGCGCACGGTGCCGTTGTTCTTGGCATCGAGGCGCGACTGCTCGCTGACTCGCGAGGCCGTGCCGCCGATGTGGAAGGTACGCATGGTGAGCTGCGTTCCCGGCTCGCCGATGGACTGCGCCGCGATGACGCCGGTGGCTTCGCCCAGCTCGACCAGACGGCCGGTCGCCAGGTTACGGCCGTAGCACATCACGCAGACACCGCGCTTGGATTCGCAGGTGAGCACCGAGCGAATCTTCACCCGCTCGATACCGGCGGCCTGCACGGCGTTGGCTAAGTCCTCAGTAATCTCCTGGTTGATATCGACGATGATATTGCCCTCGTAGTCCTTGATCTTCTCCAGCGAAACGCGGCCCACGATACGGTCGCGCAGCGGCTCGATGATCTCGCCCGACTCCACGATGGAGGTGACGTAGATGCCATCAACCGTTCCGCAATCGTATTCGCTGATGATCACGTCCTGCGCCACGTCGACCAGACGACGCGTCAGGTAGCCTGAGTCCGCGGTCTTGAGAGCGGTGTCGGCCAGACCTTTACGAGCGCCGTGGGTGGAGATGAAGTACTCCAACACAGTAAGGCCTTCACGGAAGTTCGCCGTGATGGGCGTCTCGATGATTTCGCCCGAAGGCTTGGCCATCAAGCCGCGCATGCCGGAGAGCTGGCGGATCTGCTGCTTCGAACCGCGAGCGCCGGAATCGGCCATGACGTAGATGGGATTAAGCTCGCCGGCCTTGTCTTCCTGCTGCATGGCTTCGAACATCTCGTCTGCAACCTTTTCGGTAATGCCCGACCAGATTTCGACGACCTTGTTGTAACGTTCGCCGTTGGTGATTGCTCCGTCCAAGTACTGCTGCTGCACGGCGATGGCGGCCTTCTCGGCCTCCTTCACCAGCCCGGCCTTGCCCTTGGGGATGACCATGTCGTCGATGCCGATCGAGAGGCCGGCCTTGGTGGCGTAGTGGAAGCCGAGCTGCTTGACGCCGTCCAGCATGCGCACCGTGGTCTCCAGTCCGAAGCGCAAGTAGCAGTAGTTCACCAGGTTGCCAACGCCCTTCTTTTTCATGAGGCCGTTGATGTACGGCATGTCCGGTGCGCCGCGCTTCAAGTGATCGTTCATGATGGCGCGGCCAACGGTAGTCGCGATGTACTGCCGGTCGAACATGGTCGGCTCGGTGTGGATTACGTCCTGATCGTCGTACGCGGTGGTGAGGTCGATGACCTCGCCTGAGTAGCGCAGACGAATCGGGGTGAGGGTTTCCACCTCGCCCATTTCCTTGGCGAGCAGCACCTCATCGATGTTGGCGAAGGCGCGGCCTTCACCCTTCGCGCCGGGCTTGGCTTTGGTCAGGTAGTAAATGCCGAGCACCATGTCCTGGGTGGGAACGGTGATCGGCTGGCCCGATGCCGGCGAGAGAATGTTGTGCGAGGCCAGCATCAGGACGCTGGCTTCCACCTGCGCTTCCGGCGACAGCGGAATGTGCACGGCCATCTGATCGCCGTCGAAATCCGCGTTGAACGCGGTGCAGACCAGCGGGTGAATCTTGATGGCCTTGCCTTCCACCAGCACCGGCTCGAAGGCCTGAATGCCGAGACGGTGCAGCGTAGGCGCGCGGTTCAGCAGCACCGGATGATCCTTGATAACTTCTTCCAGGATGTCCCACACGATGGGCTCCTGCTGCTCCACCATTTCTTTCGCCTGCTTGATGGTGGTGCAGTGTCCGGTCTGCTCCAGCCGGTGATAGATGAACGGCTTGAACAGTTCCAGCGCCATCTTCTTCGGCAGGCCGCACTGATGCAGCTTGAGATCGGGACCGACCACGATGACGGAACGGCCGGAGTAGTCGACGCGCTTGCCCAGCAGGTTCTGGCGGAAGCGTCCCTGCTTGCCCTTCAGGGTGTCGGAAAGCGACTTCAGCGGGCGGTTGTTGGCGCCGCGCAGCACACGGCCCCGGCGTCCGTTATCGAACAGCGCGTCAACAGCTTCCTGCAACATGCGCTTTTCATTGCGCACGATCACTTCCGGCGCGTGCAGGTCCATTAGCTTCTTCAAGCGGTTGTTGCGGTTGATAACGCGGCGATAGAGATCGTTCAGATCGGAGGTGGCGAAGCGGCCGCCATCCAGTGGAACCAGAGGACGCAGCTCCGGCGGAATCACCGGAATGACGTCGAGGATCATCCACTGCGGCTTATTGCCGCTCTTGCGGAAGGCTTCGACGACCTTCAGCCGCTTGGCGTACTTCAGCCGCTTCTGGACGGAAGTCTCCGTGCGCATTTTCTCGCGCAGCTCAGCCGAGAGCGGATCGACTTCCACCCGCTTCAGCAGTTCTTTGATGGCTTCGGCACCCATCAAGGCCTTGAAGCCCGAGGCGCGGAACTCCTGATCAAGCTCGCGATACTTGGCTTCGTCCTTGATAACTTCGCGCTCTTTGACGGGCGCGTCGCCGGGCTCAATCACCACGTAGGCCTCGAAGTAGAGCACCGACTCGAGGTCACGCAGCGAGATATCGAGGATATGCCCGATGCGGCTGGGCAGTCCCTTGAAGAACCACACGTGCGAGCAGGGCGACGCCAGCTCGATGTGGCCCAACCGTTCGCGGCGCACTTTGGAGAGCGTCACTTCCACGCCGCACTTGTCGCAGATCACGCCGCGGTGCTTCATGCGCTTGTACTTGCCGCACAGGCACTCCCAGTCGGTGACCGGGCCGAAGATGCGAGCGCAGAACAGGCCATCGCGCTCCGGCTTGAAGGTGCGGTAGTTGATCGTCTCCGGTTTGGTAACCTCGCCGTGCGACCAGCTGCGAATCTTTTCCGGCGAAGCCAGGCTGATGCGGATGGCATCGAAATCGGCGATCGGATTTCCCAGATCAAATGGACTCGAGCGATACATGTTTAGTCCTCAGATTTCATTTGTCGGTTGTCAGTTGACCGTTGTCGGTTCTGCAAGCGAGCGGTTAATTATTTCGGCTGTCAATTCAGCAGCTTCTCCCATTTGCCCTGCTACTGCCCCCCTCAAGCCGGGTGGATCCGATGCTCGTGGATTTGAGCGATATGCAGAAGGCGAGCAGTTGCCTCAGCAATGTCATTGGTATAACTCTTCATTCCGTCGATGTCGCGAGCCATTAGCTCCACGGTTTGAGTCAGAGCTTGGTGTCGCTCAACGAGTTTTTCCAGCCTCTCGTCTATCGTCATCACGCTCTCCTTAGCTACCGTCGGTTCGGTCTTGAAGGGGCACGCCTTGAGGCGTGCCGTTAATCTTCTTTAGCTCCGGCTTTAGCCGCTGAGGGAATCTCCCTCAGGGCCTAAAGGCCGGTTTCAACCAAGCCTCTTGGCGCACCTAAAGGTGCGCCCCTTCAATCCTCAATCCGCCGCGACGGGGCTTTCCGGCGCAACCAGCACCTTGCGCTCGTTGGTCTTGATCAGCTCCACGTCGAGGCACAGCGACTGCAATTCGCGAATCAGCACGTTGAACGACTCCGGCACGCCCGGCTCAATGGCCGCTTCGCCTTTGACGATGGCCTCGTAAATCTTGGTGCGGCCATAAACGTCATCGGACTTCGCGGTGAGCAGCTCCTGCAGGATGTACGCGGCGCCGTAGGCTTCCAGCGCCCACACTTCCATTTCGCCGAAGCGCTGGCCACCGAACTGAGCCTTGCCGCCCAGCGGCTGCTGGGTAATCAGCGAGTATGGCCCGATGGAACGCGCGTGGATCTTGTCATCGACCAGGTGCGACAGCTTGAGCATGTAGATATAGCCGACGGTAATCGGCTGCTCGAACTTCTCGCCGGTCATGCCGTCGAAGAGATAAGCCTTGCCCGAAGTCGGCAGGCCGCCCTCGGACAACAATGACTTGATCTCGCTTTCCTTCGATCCGTCGAACACCGGCGAACCGAAGTAGACGCCATCTTTCATGCCGTCGGCGACGCGCTCCAGGGTCTCATCGTCGAGCCGGACGAGATCGTCGACGAACGGCGTGTCCTTGAACAGGTTCTTCAGGCCCTTGCGCAGTTGCTCAGCCTTGGAGTTTTCTTTCAGCAGCTCGCCCACTTTCAGTCCGAGTGCGTGGCCCGCCCAGCCGAGGTGCGTCTCCAGAATCTGGCCGACGTTCATACGGCTTGGCACGCCCAGCGGATTGAGGACGATCTCTACCGGCGTTCCGTCGTCGAGGTAGGGCATGTCCTCTTCGGGCAGAATGCGCGCGATCACCCCCTTGTTGCCGTGGCGGCCGGCCATCTTGTCGCCGACGCTCAGTTTGCGCTTCATAGCGATGTAAACCTTCACCAGCTTGATGACGCCGGGAGGCAGTTCATCGCCTTTCTGCAACTTCTCGACCTTCTCGCGGACGATCTTGCGCAGCACGTCGATCTGCCGCGAAGTCATCTCCTCGATTTCGTCGATCTGCTCGTTGATGCGCGGGTCCTTGTCGGGGAGCTTGATGCGCTTCAGGTTCCGCGTCGAGATCCGCTCGATGGTGTCGCGGTCGAGGATGACGCCCTTGGTCAGCAGGCGCTTGTTGGTACGCTCGTCGTGCAGGTCGGCAAGCACTTCCTTGCTGCCAAGCAGCGATTCCAGGCGCTTCAAACGCTCGTCGGTGAGGATTCGGATTTCGTCGGCCAGGTTCTTCTCCAGCTTGGCAACCTGATCCGCTTCGATCGCCTTGGCGCGTTCGTCCTTCTCCTGACCTTTGCGGGAGAAGATCTTCACGTCGACCACCGTGCCCTCGATTCCGGGAGGACAGGTGAGCGAAGCGTCGCGAACGTCGCCGGCCTTCTCGCCGAAGATGGCGCGCAGCAGCTTCTCTTCCGGAGTGAGCTGGGTCTCGCCCTTGGGCGTGACCTTGCCGACCAGGATGTCGCCGGCCTTCACGCCGGCGCCGATGCGGATGATGCCGCTCTCGTCGAGATCGCGCAGCGCCGACTCGCTGACGTTGGGAATGTCGCGCGTGACCTCTTCCGGACCGAGCTTGGTGTCGCGCGACTCGATCTCGAACTCCTCGATGTGGACGGAGGTGTAATAGTCCTCCTTCACCATCTTTTCGGAAACCAGGATCGCGTCCTCGAAGTTGTAGCCGCGCCACGGCATGAAAGCCACCAGCACGTTGCGGCCGAGTGCCAGCTCGCCCATGTCGGTGCAAGGACCATCGGCGATCACCTGCCCCTTGGCCACACGCTCGCCCTTCTTCACGATCGGGCGCTGGTTGATGCAGGTGTTCTGGTTGGAGCGCTTGAACTTGGTGAGCTGATAGATGTCGCTGCCCACCTCGCGCGAGAGCTGCATGGGATGATGCTCGCCCTCGACGCGAACGATGATGCGCTCGGAGTCAACCGAATCGATCATGCCGCTACGGCGGGCCAGAACCACCGCGCCGGAGTCGCGCGCGGTGACACCTTCCATTCCCGTGCCGACCAACGGCGCCTGTGCCCGCAGCAACGGCACTGACTGCCGTTGCATGTTGGCGCCCATCAGCGCGCGGTTGGCGTCGTCGTGCTCCAAGAATGGAACCAGCGACGCGGCCACCGATACGAGCTGTTTCGGGCTGACGTCGATGTAGTCAACTTCTTCGCGATTGACGAGAACGAAATTGCCGGCCTTGCGAGCATTGACCAGATCCGCAACGATGCGGCCCTTGTCATCGATCTCGGCGTTCGCCTGTGCGATGACGTGGCGGTCCTCCTCCCACGCCGACAGGTAAAACGAATACGGCTCGAAGTCGATCGGCTTCTTGCGCCGCTCCTTCAGATCGTTGTTGATCTTGAGGATTTCGGCCTTCTCGGCGTGATCGCCGACGCGGTAGTCGCTGTCGCCCGCGTTCACTACGGTCACGAAGTCGAGCACACGCCCATTCTTGACCTTGCGATACGGCGACTCGATGAAGCCGTAGTCGTTGATCCGCGCATAGCAGCTCAGCGACGAGATCAGGCCGATGTTCGGGCCTTCCGGCGTCTCGATCGGGCAGATACGTCCGTAGTGCGTGGGGTGAACGTCGCGAACTTCGAATCCGGCGCGCTCGCGCGAGAGACCGCCCGGTCCCAGTGCGGAAAGACGCCGCTTGTGCGTGATCTCCGAGAGCGGGTTCGTCTGGTCCATGAACTGCGACAACTGCGAGGAGCCAAAGAACTCGCGAATTGCGGCCATGACCGGCTTGGCATTGACCAGGTCGTGCGGCATGGCCGTGGACATCTCCTGGTACACGCTCATCTTTTCCTTGATGGCGCGTTCCATGCGCACCAGGCCGATGCGGAACTGGTTCTCCAGCAACTCGCCGACGGCGCGCACGCGGCGATTGCCGAGGTGATCGATGTCGTCCACCGAGCCGATATTGCGACGCAGCTTCAGCAGGTAGCGAATCGTCGCGTAGAAATCTTCCGGCTCGAGGGTGCGGTTCTCGAGGTTGGTAGCGTCCTCGCGCTCGAACAGCTTGATGTTGAACTTCAAACGGCCCACGCGCGAGAAATCGTACTTCCGCGGATCGAAGAACATGCCGTGGAAGAGCGAGGTTGCAGTGTCGAGCGTCGGCGGATCGCCGGGACGTAGCTTGCGATAGATCTCGATCAACGCTTCCTGCGGCTGCTTCACCGAATCGCGGCGCAGGGTCGCGCTGATCACCGTGCCGACATCGTCGCGCTCAGGGAAGAAGACGTGAAGGTCGGTCACGCCCGCGTCCATCATCTTCGACAGCTTATCGGCGGTGAGCTCGGTATTGGCTTCCAGCAGCACCTCGCCGGTGTTGACATCGATGACGTCAGCGGCAACGAATGCACCTTCCAAGTCGGTGAGATCAGCTTCAATTTCGGAGACGCGGTGCTTCTGGATTTCCTTCATCACCGCCGGCGTGACCTTTTTCCCCGAGTGGACGACTTCTTCGCCGCTCTTTGTAGTGATGCGGTGCGCCAGCTTCATGCCGAGCAGGTTGGTCGGCTTGTCGGAACCGGGCTCGAGCGTCCAGTAGAGCGTCTTGTCGCGGATGGCAATGCGATCGACGGTGTAGAAGGTGCGCAGGATCTCCTCATCCGAACGCAGGCCCAGCGCACGCAGGAAGATTGTCCCCAGGAATTTGCGCTTGCGGTCGATGCGCACGTAGAGGACGTTCTTCTGGTCGTATTCGAACTCAACCCACGAGCCGCGATAGGGAATGATCTTGCCTAGGAAATAGGTGCGGTTGTTCGCGGTCTCAAAAAACACGCCGGGCGAACGGTGCAACTGGCTGACGATTACGCGCTCGGTGCCGTTGATGATGAAGGTGCCGTTGGTGGTCATCAGCGGAATGTCGCCGAAGAAGACTTCCTGCTCCTTCATGTCGCGGATCGATTTGTTGCCGGTCTCCGCGTCCTTGTCGTAGATGGTCAGGCGCATCGTGACCTTGAGCGGCGCGGAGTAGGTCATGCCGCGTTCTTCGCATTCGGCCACGTCGTACTTCAACTGCAATCCCACGGGATCACCGCACTTGTTGCAGAAATCCGGCGTGTTGGCGTTGTAGGTGCCGCACTTGGTGCAGAGCACATCGCCCAGATGGAACGGGTCGGTCTTTACGGTTGCGCCGCAGTTGCGGCAAGTGGTGCGCAGGTGATTCAGCCCCTTCAGGTGGCCGCACTTGCACTCCCAGTTACCGATGGCGTACTCGACAAAGTCGAGCTGCGAGACGTTGCGGAAGTCGGTGATGGGGAAGACCGACTGAAATACCGCCTGCAGCCCGGCGTCGTCGCGCTCGCTGGGCAGGGCATCCATCTGCAGGAAGCGGTCGTAGGAGCGCTTCTGCACCTCGATGAGGTTGGGAATCTGGATAGTAGCCGGAATCTTGGAAAAATCGAACCGATTTCGGTTGGCAGTTTTCTGTTGCGCCATGTATGAAGCTCCTAATCAGTAGCGGCCGGGGTCGCCCCGTTGGCCGTGCAAACGTGATGCGGACGCGCGACGGGGAGGACCGCCTTCGCACAGATAGCAATTTCAGTTTTCGTCTTCCTGCTTTGAAGGGGCACGCCTTCAGCGCGTGCCGTTGACGTCCACTAAATGGTGCGGCTTTAGCCGCTGAGGGAACTGTCCCTCCGGGCCTAAGGGCCAACTCCTTCGCGTTCCGTACCGGTACGGCCTAAAGCCGTGCCCCTTCAAGGCAGGGTCTGCGCAGGATGAAAGCGCTTTGACGACATAACGAGAAGCGTTGCAGTCGTCGTCGTTTTGTGCAAAAAGACGATTGCGCTCGCGGAGACAAGCTTCCCCGTGAGCGCCGCCTGCGGCGTCGTGCAATCCCATAACCAATCGGCCTGGGAATTCCGGTGCTTTTCGCACCGTGATGTTTGTAACTTCCCGCGCCAGTATCTTCAGGCCTTGTTTCGTCCAGCCTGCCGTCGCATCCGAGCTGACACGAGGGTCGGCAGACTGTCGTCCCGCAGTAACCTGTTTTGATGCCGAAGCTCGCAAAAGGATTCGGCACCACAACGATGCCCAGGAATTCCGCGATTCCCCGCTGAGAGAACCGCTTGCTTCCGCGATGGCATCGCGCTCCTCCACGACCGCTCCGCCGTGGAGAAGAACATAGCCGCCACCTCGTGACCCGAAGGCGGCAGCGGCCAGAGACCCCGGTCAGCGCGCCCGGAGTGAAGTGGCCCCGTCGTTTTGCGGTGCGTGAGCACCGCCCTGACGGGGCGCTGGATCTATTAGTACTAACCCGAAACTCGCCCTTGAAGTTTCGGGACGCCCGACAAGCGCCGTCATAGGCGCCTGCCGTTGACTACTTAACCTCGACCGTGGCTCCCGCCTCGGTGAACTTCTTCTTGATGTTCTCGGCTTCTTCCTTGTTCACGCCCTCTTTTACGGTCTTGGGCGCGCCGTCCACCAGGTCCTTGGCCTCTTTCAGGCCCAGGCTGGTAACTTCACGGACAGCCTTAATCACGTTGATCTTGTTCGCGCCAACGGCAGTGAGGACGACCGCGAACTCGGTCTTCTCTTCCGCCGGAGCCGCGGCTGCACCGGCGCCCGCGCCGGCCGCGCCCGCCATCACCACTGGGGCCGCAGCCGCCGCGGAGACGCCGAGACGCTCTTCCAACTTCTTCACCAGGGCCGCCGCATCCAAAAGCGACAGGCCTACGATTTGCTCTTCCAACTGCTGCAGATCCGCCATGTCTTTAGTCCACCTTCGTTATTCATTGTCGATTTCGTCCCCGTCTCTGAGGTTTCCAATGTGCCTGATCTTGCGATCGTCCGCATGCCAGACTCACGCGGAATAGCACCCCTCACAACGGATAACGCAATCTTTATGGAAGCTTTCGCTCCCAAACCTATGTCGGTAGAGCGAGCCTTCAGGCTCGCGCCCTGCGATCCCTCGAAATTCTCTTCTTGGCCGAGCGAGATCTACGATCTCGCTCCACGAAGAAAATAAACGCTGCGGCGGACGCAAGCCTAAAGGCTTGCTCTACCTTGCATCCGCGTCTACGCTGGCCTGAGGGCCAGCTCTACCAAATATCTCTACGCCGAAGCCTCTGTAGGTGCAGGCTCGCCCGCGCCCGGGGAAACTGCTTCCGCCGGCGCTGAGGGTGCCGCTGCCGCGCCACCCGCAAACTTGTTTTTCTCCACACCCTGATTCAGCACGACTGCGATGTCACGGCCGACCGCGTTCATTACCGTGACCAACCGCTGCGCGGGAGCGTTCATCAGGAAGAGCAGCTTGGAGTAAATCTCATCCTTGGACGGCATGTTGGCCAGCGCATCGATATCCTTGATCGCAATGACGCGGCCTTCAACCACGCCTGCCTTGAAGGTGTACTCCGGATTGTCCTTGGCGTACTTGCTGAGCGCCTTGGCCAGCGCGACCGGATCGCCGCTGGTATAGGCGATGGAAGTAACCCCGGCGAGGTCCTTCATGGCCTGTTCCACCGACGTGCCCTTCGCCGCGCGCTCGGCCAACGTGTTCTTTACCACGCGATAATGAGCGCCCGCGCTGCGGACTGCCTTGCGGAGCTCGAAATCCTTCTCCACCGTCAGCTTGGCAAACGTGCCGACGATGGCGTGGCTGGCGTCTTGAAATTCCTTTGCCAGCTCTTCGACTTGTTCAATCTTCTTTGCTTTGGTAACGGCCATGTTCGAATCCTTGTTGATTTTCCACCTATCGCCAACGCACCGCGAAAGGATGGGCACCCAATCTGTCTTGAAGGGGCGCACCTTCAGATGCGCCGTCACAGTCTAAATCTTGTCATCCCGAACCGGCTTCAGCCGGTGAGGGACCTGCTTTTCAGCAGCGAAAAACCTCAGGGCCTAAAGACCAATTTCAATGCCGAATCTCACGGCACGGCTGAAGCCGTGCCCTTTCAAAACCGAGTACAGCTCAAAACCGAATACAGCCACGCGGCGTTACGCCCGCGCCGCGGCTTCTACAGGCGCGGTATCGATCGGCACGCCCGGTCCCATCGTCGAGCTGAGATAGCAGCCCTTGATGTACTTGCCCTTGGCGACCGAAGGCTTTGCCTTGATCACACTGGTGATGACGGTCGCCGCGTTCTCCACCAGCTTCTCCGGCGGGAACGAAATCTTGCCGACCGGCACATGCACCAGCGCGGTCTTATCGGTGCGGAACTCAACTTTGCCCGCCTTGGTTTCCTTCACCGCTCCAGCGACATCGAAGGTCACGGTGCCCGTCTTCGGATTGGGCATCAGACCGCGCGGTCCGAGGACCTTGCCCAGTCGGCCGACCGACTTCATCATGTCGGGCGTGGCGATCACGGCATCGTAGTCGGTCCAGTTTTCCTTCTGGATCTTTTCCACCATGTCCTCGCCGCCGACGAAGTCAGCGCCCGCAGCTTCGGCTTCGCGGACCTTTTCGCCGCTGGCGATGACCAGGACCTTTTTCGACTTGCCGAGCCCGTGCGGCAGAACGACGGTGCCGCGGACCATCTGATCGGCGTGCTTGGGATCGACCCCCAGGCGCATCGTCAGATCGACGGTCTCGTCAAATTTGGCGTACTTAACTTTTTGCAGGAGAGGCACGGCATCCTGAAGGGTGTAGGACCTGGCCTTCAGCTCGGCGCGCGCCTTCTCGATGTTCTTTCCTGATTTCTTCATTACTGCTCCTATCTCCCACCGCGCATCGTTGAAGCTGAATGGCCGTGGTGTTTGCGATTTGCCGGGTAGAGCGGGCCTTCAGGCCCGCGTCCACGCCAGCTATCTTTGTTTGCTTCCCATCCCGACATCTGCGATGCCGGGATGGGAAGCGGACCCTCAAAGCGCCTGCAACGCAGGCCTAAAGGCTTGCTCTACCAGTTATGCCGTGACCTCAATCCCCATCGATCGCGCGGTGCCTTTCACGCTCTTCACCGCGGCTTCCACTGAAGCTGCGTTCAAATCGGGCATCTTCTGTTTCGCGATCTCCAGCACCTGCTTTTCGGTGACCTTGCCGACCTTGTCCTTGTTCGGCGTGCCCGAGCCCTTGGCCACGCCCGCCGCGCGCTTCAACAGAATCGCTGCCGGCGGCGTTTTGGTGATGAAGCTGAACGTACGGTCGCTATAAACCGTGACCACAACCGGAATAATCAGGCCGTCGAGTTCCTTGGCGCTGGTCTTGGCGTTGAACTGCTTGCAAAATTCCATGATGTTGATCTGCGCCTGACCCAGCGCCGGACCAACCGGCGGCGCCGGAGTGGCCTTGCCCGCCGCAATCTGCAACTTCACCGAACCGGTAATCTTCTTTGCCATATCAACTCTTCTAGCGGATCATACTCACCCGCAGTTATTCATGAAATCGACGAACTCAATGCCAACATAATGGTTGGAACAAGCTTCTTCTGCACCGGGTCGGCCGCCATCCCCAAGCCTTCGATGCTCTGAGCCCCCATGACCTCGGACTCACCCTCTTCCGCCATCACAACAAGATCAGGAACGGATCGGCCATCACTAGCGATGTAAACGACACCCATATCGCGCTCCAGCACACGCCCGTCGATCGCACGAAACGGCATCGGATAAGCCGGCCTTATACCTAATCGTTCGAGCCGGGCTTTCGAAATCCAGCTAAACGACGCGCACGTATCGACCAACAGTTCCAATTCCTCCGCGGCTTCGGGATGATCTGCTTTCCAGACTCGCAATTTCGCAGTAAACGTGCCCATCTCGTGCCTACGTAATGACCTTTTCCACCTGCCCAAAGCCGAGTTCCACCGGGGTTGAGCGTCCGAAGATCGTAACCATGACCTTCAGCGTCTCGCGGTCCTCGTTGACTTCGTCGATATCGCCGGTGAAGCTGGCGAATGGCCCTTCCGTAATACGAACCTTTTCGTTCTTTTCGTATTTGACCTTGAGCTTCGGTTTTTCCTTGCTGTCGGCTACGCGATAGACGATCTGCTGGACTTCGTCTTCCGATAGCGGCGTCGGCTGCTGGCCGGTGCCGACAAAGCCGGTGACGCGCGGCGTTCCCTTGACCACGTGCCAGACGTTGTCGTCCATGTCCATCTCGACGAGCACGTATCCGGGATAGAACATGCGCTCGCTGGTGTACTTCTTGCCGCCGCGAACTTCCGTCACCGATTCGGTGGGAATCAGCACGCGGCCGATCCGGTGCTCCAGTTCGGGGTACGCGCGCACGCGCGACTCGATCGACTCCTTCACCTTGCGCTCGAAGCCCGAATAGGTGTGGATGATGTACCACTTCATATTCGGGTTCTGCGGCGTGGCGGATTCGGGAGCGGCAGCCGCATCGGCGCTCGCCGATTCGGGCTGAGCTTCCGATTGCTGGCCGTTGTTCTCCGGTTTGATTTCTTCTTCAGTCATGTTTCCGCACATTACCGGCTCAGGGTTTTCAGCAGGTGATCCAGGGTTTTGCCGAAGAAGGTATCGACAAGATAGAAATACAATCCGAACAAAAACACGGTGATGATGACCACGGTGGTTGTGCCTTGGACTTCCTTGCGTGACGGGACGGTGACCTTCCGCATTTCCGTGCGCACGTCGTTATAGAAGCTCTTGGCGCGCTGCGGCCACGCTTTCAGCGTGCTCAGTTTGCCTTCGCCGACGCTATCGATTGCTGCTGACTTCGCCATCTGCTACCTTTTCCCGGCGCTTGAGGCGCCTGAACTGCTTATTGCTCAGGTAAAGCGATGCCCTTTGACTGCTCAGGGCAGGCTCTTAGCATCGCGTACCGCAATCCTTCACAAATCTTCGCTTGGCAATCGAGATCTCTGATCTCGATTGCCAAGCGACTTCAAAACCCAGCCTTAACGCGAGCCGAAAGGCTCGCTCTACCAATCCCGAAGGAATCTCGCCTTCGGGCCCCCGGACGCCTTTGCGTCTTCGGGGGCGTCTGGCAGGGGCGGAGGGATTCGAACCCCCAAGTCCGGTTTTGGAGACCGGCAGTTTAACCGTTGAGCTTACGCCCCTGTAAAAAGCAGCAATTAGCAATTAGCCGTTAGCTCTTAGCTTTTTCCTGCCAGCCGCAGCAACCACATCCGGCACCAAGTGCTAAATGCTACGTGCCAAATGCTGACTACTTCACTTCTTTATGCGACGTGTGCTTGCGGCACTTGCGGCAGAATTTGCTGAACTCCAGCCGGCCCGTCGTGGTCTTCTTATTTTTCGTGGTGGAGTAATTGCGATCCTTGCAATCACTGCACTGCAACGTAACGATCTCTCGAGGCATATAACTTCCTTCTCAAATTCCTCTTGTTCTCGGAGGTACAACCGGTATTTCCACCGACCGGATGAAAGGCCACCGAATCAACAACCAATAACGAGGGCCTTCCCTGTTGATGCCCATCCAAAGTCCCCGATCATCTTCATCGACAATCGTCGCCGATAAGGCCTCTTCTGCTTCAAGACCCGCCGCTTTCAAAACCTCACGCCCCGTTTCGTCCAACTGCAGTGAGATGAGTACGCCACGTCCGCTGATTTTCATGGAACAGCCTGGTGCCCATACTTAATCGCAGTTTCTATGACTCGGACAATTCGTGCTTCAGCTTCGGAAGAACCGCCTTCAAAGAAATCGTCCACAACTTCTTCCCTTATCCGGACAGGAATGTGGGCGTCTTCCTCGACAAGATCCACATCGAACCTTTGCTCAATCGTACTTAGCGAAATTTGTCGCACTTTCACGTTCGGAGCGAGGCGTTCGAGTTGCTCTCTCAAAAACCGCGCTAACCGCTCCGCTTTGTCCAGCAGAACCGTTCTACTTCGTTCAGCCGCGAGAAAGCTTCGGGAATATTCCGTCTCCGAGACCTTCATCTTTTTCGCGGTTTCTCGCTGCGATGCGGTAAGCGGAGGCAACTCGTCTGCGGGGACATCTAGTGATCCCTCCCATTCAGGGGCGGTAATGCGAGCCCCATCACGGAAATCTTTACTCCCATCTCGGCCTGCCTCGCGGCTTCACGCGCCAGCCTAGGCTGAAGCTGATCCCAGTTCTTGCGAATGTCCTCGAGTTCACCTCTGTCGCCACCCTCGCGATCGGGGTAACGGCCGATAGCCTCCTTAAACCAGTTGCCCAAGTCGAACTCGAACACCGTCCAAGGAACGGGATCACCACCATCAAGCCGCACTCGAAAAACCCAGTTGAGGTTATTCGGCGCCGGTGGCTGAATTGGTTCTTTCAGTACTTCGACCGTCATAGTGAAGCCTACGCAATAATTTCCGTAATCGTGCCCGCGCCCACGGTGCGTCCGCCTTCGCGGATGGCAAACCGCAAGCCCTTCTCCATCGCCACCGGCGTGATCAGCTCGATCTCCAGCGCCACGTTGTCGCCCGGCATCACCATCTCTGTCCCGCAGGCAATGTCGCCACGCCCGTCACGTCCGTCGTGCGGAAGTAGAACTGCGGCCGATAGCCCTTGAAGAACGGCGTGTGCCGTCCGCCCTCGTCCTTCGACAGCACGTACACTTCGCCCTTGAACTTGGTGTGCGGCGTAATCGAGCCCGGCTTGGCCAGCACCATGCCGCGCTCCACGTCTTCCTTCGCCGTGCCGCGCAGCAGCAGGCCGGCATTGTCGCCCGCCATGCCTTCGTCCAGTTGCTTCTTGAACATCTCGACGCCGGTCACTACCGTCTTGCGCGTCTCGCGGAAGCCGACAATCTCGACGTCCTCGCCCACCTTCACCTTGCCGCGCTCGATACGGCCCGTGACCACCGTGCCGCGCCCCTGAATCGAGAAGATGTCTTCGATCGGCATCAGGAACGGCTTGTCCACATCGCGCGCCGGCAGCGGCACGTTCTTGTCCACCGCCTCCATCAGCTCGTCGATCTTGGCTTCCCACTGCGCTTCGCCATTCAGCGCGCCCAGCGCCGAACCGCGAATTACCGGCACATCGTCGCCCGGAAACTGGTACTTCGTCAGCAGCTCGCGCACTTCCATCTCCACCAGGTCGATCAGCTCGGGATCTTCCACCGCATCGCACTTGTTGAGAAACACCAGCACGTAGGGCACACCCACCTGGCGCGCCAGCAGCACGTGCTCTTTGGTCTGCGGCATCGGGCCGTCGGTCGCCGCGACCACCAGAATCGCGCCATCCATCTGCGCCGCGCCGGTGATCATGTTCTTGATGTAGTCGGCGTGGCCGGGACAATCGACGTGCGCGTAGTGCCGGTTCGCGGTCTCGTACTCGACGTGCGCCGTGGCGATGGTGATGCCGCGCTCGCGCTCTTCCGGCGCGTTGTCGATCGAGTCGAACGAGCGGAACACGATCTTGGGATTGTGCTTCTGCAGTACCTTGGTGATGGCCGCCGTCAACGTGGTCTTGCCATGATCGATGTGCCCGATCGTGCCTACGTTCACGTGCGGCTTGCTGCGATCAAATTTCTCTTTCGCC
>CAWGFZ010000008.1:0-11795 GCA_963821995.1 uncultured Acidobacteriaceae bacterium
GTGGCGCTCCTGCGGCGTTGCCTTTCGCGCCGAGATGATGCGGATGATTTCTTCTTCATGGTCAGACTCCACGATGGTGTGCACGACCAGCAGCAGCTGAACCCCTTTCGCCGTTCCGATGGTGTGCCATCGCCATTCGCCATCGACCTCGCGGTCGAAGCGGGACAAGTGGTCGGGATCGTCGAAGACCGAAGCGGCGGTCTGGAAGCTGACGCGATGCTTCCGCCGGTTGCTCCGGTTCTTGGCTTCGTCCCAGGTAA
The DNA here is from genome assembly GCA_963821995.1 of uncultured Acidobacteriaceae bacterium. Taxonomy (GTDB): domain Bacteria; phylum Acidobacteriota; class Terriglobia; order Terriglobales; family Acidobacteriaceae; genus Bog-257. Next base: position 261 of record CAWGFZ010000008.1, read on the forward strand.
ATCGCAAGCGACAACCCTGTCATGGCAATTATGTATATACGGCCGCAAGGGTGTCAAGTGTAACCGGGTGCTCCCAGGTCTCGCGGTGTTCGAGACCTAAGATTTGGTCATCCATCACACACGAGGTTGGGTGCCCCGCGCATTCGCGGGTTTCGAATGAGTGGAGAACGAAACAGCCGCCGCCGGCTGAAGCCGGCTCAAGTAAGAAAATCTTACTTTTGGCGAAAATCTTACTGGTAAGAAAATCTTCGGTGCTGCGGTTTGGGTGGTTCGTACCGTTTTACTGATTGTTCCCAATCTGCACCAGCGGATTGTATTCATGCACCGGCCGCACGGACTCATTCAGCATGGCGAGGGCTTCGTCGTCTTTGTACTTCGTAGAAAAGGTAGCCCGCACGGTGGCCAGAAATCCCTCGCAGCGACCCAAACGTGTCGTGCACCGCCGAGGCTTCGTATCCGCTGTGCACCATGCAATTGGCGCACTTGGGATTGCCCGACTCGAAGCCATACTTGTCCCACTCGGTCTCGCGCATCAGCTCATCGAAGGTATCGGCGTAGCCGTCCTGCAGCAGGTAGCAGGGCTTCTGCCAGCCGAAGAGGTTGAAGGTCGGCATTCCCCAGGGCGTGCAGGGGTAGTCGCGCTTGCCCATCAGGAATTCCAGAAACAGCGGCGACTGGTTGAACACCCACTTCTGCTTGCGGTTGGCCAGGATGGCGCGAAATAGCCGACGGGTACGCGCGCGACCCAGAAAGTGCTTCTGATCGGGCGCCTTGTCGTAGGAGTAGCCGGGCGAGAGCATCATGCCCTCGACGCCCAGCTCCATCATCTCGTCGAAGAAGCGGCGCACACTGACGGGATCGGCGCCGTCGAAGAGCGTAGTGTTGGTGGTAACGCGGAATCCGCGGCGCAGCGCTTCTTTCATGCCGTCGAGCGCCAGGTCGAATCCGCCTTCGCGGCAGACGGAGAAGTCATGGTGCTCGCGCTCGCCATCCATGTGCACCGAGAACGTCAGGTACTTGCTGGGCGTGAACAGGTCGAGCTTTTCTTTCAGCAGCAGCGCGTTGGTGCACAGGTAAATGTACTTCTTGCGCGCGACCAGCCCCGCGACGATCTCGGCGATCTGGGGATGCATCAGCGGCTCGCCGCCGGGGATGGAGACCATGGGAGCGCCGCACTCCTCAACCGCGCGGAAGCACTCCTCGGGCGACAGGTTCTGCTTCAGCACGTGCGCGGGATATTGGATTTTGCCGCAGCCGGCGCACGCCAGATTGCAGCGGAAAAGCGGCTCCAGCATCAGCACCAGCGGATAGCGCTTGCGCCCCTTGAGGCGCTGCCTCAGGACGTACGTCGCAACCGTCCACATCTGCGATACCGGAACTGCCATGCTCTTCGAACCTCGCTCGAACTCGTGCAGCCATCAGCTCTCAGCTCTCGGCCAGGAGCTGTCAGCCACCACTTCTTGCCGTCAGGAAAATCGCTTTCGGTTCTCGGGGAGCCATGTTTTGGTAGCTGATCCAAGGGCATCTGAATCCGGTAATTACAAAAGCGAACCCTCCTTCGCTTTTACAGCAGTCTGACGTCTCCAGTCAAGCACCGGTTGTCTCCGATCCCCCTTCTGAAATGCAATCTGCCTGAGCAGCGTCTCCACGCACGAGATGACTTAGCTGACGGCTGACGGCTGAAAGCCAATGGCTAATTTAGGAGGCGTTGTACTACTAGCAACATATTGAGCGTACTAATTACATGTCAATACTGAAAATCGCAACAACAGTCCGCAACCTGCTGCAGTAGCTGTAGATAAAAAGTCTCTAATTTTGGAATAATACCCACATCGACATGCTACAGTGAAATTAGAGTCGAACTTGAGAAACGGCTCATAGAGAAACACCTGCACACCAACCCGGCATCCGCTGGGTTTTGCTGTTTTTGCCCCCAGCACTCCCCAACATCCTCAAGGACCGAACTTATGCCATTCAGCAAGAATTCTCCCGCCAACCCGAAGAAGCAAGCTCCCGTGCCAGGGCCGCGCAGCACCGCCTACAAACAGTTCGCCGGGGCAGGCAAGAGCGTGTCCCGCAAGAGCTCCAGCGGCCACTCCGGTGCAGCCGCAACCAAGTCCTGCAACAAGCGCCCTAAGCTCTCGGCGGCCTTTTCGTCGTTGAAGTCGCGCCAGCGGATCGTCGAGCGCGTCAAGCGCGCCATCTGGGCCTCAGTGCTGGAGATCAACGACGCCATCATCAACCTCGCGCTTTGCGGCAACTACAACGCCGCCCGCGCGCTGTTCGACTTTGCCGGCGTCTACAGCTTACCCGCCAGCGAGAGCAATGAGAGCGCCGCGTCTCCCGCTCCCTCCGAGCCGGCCGCGGCCGCATTCGCCCCGCCCGTCGTCGAATCCGCCACGCCCAACGCGATCGACGCGTTCTTCAGGAGCATCGGAGTCGAGCCTTCCATCGAAGAGCCCGAGCCCGGCGTCGCCGTTTAGCACAACTTCGCCTGTTATTCTGATTCTAGGGTGACGTCGCTCCGGACGAGCGTCGCGCATTTCTGCTAAGAGCTAAGAGCTTTGGGCTGATGGCCAAAAGCTCGCCCGGGAGAATCTTCTTCATGGATATGACGTGGGTGACCGACCGCATCGCCGTCGGCGGCGGCATCTGGCGAGAGGAAAAAATGTTGGAGGTGGTCCGCGCCGGCATCACCCACATCATCGACATGCAGATCGAGTTCGACGACACCCACTTGGCCGAGCCCTACGGGATCAAAGTTCTCTGGAACCCCACCGACGACGACTTCGAGCCCAAGCCGCCCGAGCTCTTCCAGCGCGGTGTCCAGTTCGCGCTCGGCGCCCTCGATGATGCCGAATCGCGCGTCTTCATCCACTGCGCCGCCGGCGTCCATCGCGCGCCCATGATGGCGCTCGCCGTGCTCCGCGCCCTCGGTTTCGACCGGGACAACGCCATCGATATGATCCAGCGCCGCCGCGCCGCCGCCGACTTCGCCGACGTCTATGTCGAGAGCGTGGAAGACTTCATCCGCACCTATGACTCCGCGGAACAGCCCCGCGGCTGATTTGGCGGTACGATGGCATTGTCATCTTGAGCGCAGCGTCCGGCCTGCTCGCCGGTTTTTGCGAGCAGGGCGGACGCGGAGTCGAAGGACCCTATAGTACCGACATCGCCCCGATTTCGACGCAGGCTTCTTTCGCCTAGCTGATAACTCTTACAATGTGGGATACTTCCCATAACGTCATACCGAGAGGCATTCCTATGCCGAACACGCGCCGCCTTGTAGGGCGGTTTTTTTCTGTTCTGATCTCTGTCGCCTTTGCCATTTTTCTGCCGCGCCCGGCGCTCGCCCAGGGTCTGACATTGTGTCAGATCACCGACACCGTCTACCTCGCCGACGGGGCTCCCGCGCAAGGTGACATCGTCCTCGTCTGGACGGCCTTCACTACCGCTGCCGGCCAGCCTGTCGCCGCCGGCAATCTCACCGTCACCCTGGGATCAGGCGGACAGTTCAGCGCCGCCCTCGCGCCTAACGCCGGCGCAACTCCCGCGGGCACTTATTACCGCGCCACGTACAAACTGAATGACGGCTCAACCGCCACCGAATATTGGTCCGTCCCCGCGCAGCAATCGACGACCATTGGCGCCATCCGCGCCACGCTTGCGCCCGCCAACATGGCCGCCCAATACCTCACTCGCACCTGGGCCGACGCGCATTACATGGACCTCACCGACGCGCAGACCGTTGCTGGCGTGAAGACCTTCACCAGCTCTCCTTCCGTTCCCACTCCGCAAAACCCGAACGACGCCGCCAACAAGGCCTACGTCGATGCCAGTGGCGGAGGTGGCTCGAACCTGTCCTCGCCTCCGCCCATCGGCAACGTCACGCCCAACACCGGCGCCTTCACCACCCTCAACGTCCAGACCACCAACGGAGTGCCCAATCCCGCCAACTATCCGCAATCCGATCCTTGCGCCAAAATCAACGCGGCCATCGGCGCGCTGCCGGCCGCGGGAGGTACCGTCGACGCGCGCGGCTTCACTCCCGGTCAGACCTGTAATGCCGTCCTCCAGATCAACAAGTCGGTCACGCTGCTTTTTGGTGCAGGCAACTGGACCTTCAACGGCAGTCCCGGCATTAACATCAGCGCGCCCAACGTGGTCATCGCCTGTCCGGCTGCAACCGCGCTTGCAACTTCCCCCACCACGTTGACCTCCGGCGCGGCCGCTCCGCTCATCGCCAACTTTGCCGATGCCGAAGTGAATGGCGGCAACTACCACACCGCCGACGGAACCCAAATTCTCGACTGCGCTCTCGATGGCAACAGCACCGGCACCTTCGGCATCTTCGCGCCCGCTGTTTACGGCGTAAACATTCGCGGCGTCCATGCCCGCGCCTTCACCGGAGCCAACATTCTCGCCATCGCCGCTCAGGCCGACATGTACGACACGGTCTCCGATTCCAGCGCTGGTGACGGCGTCGTCTGGGGCGCCGATGGCCACATCTCCGGCATGTCGCGCTCCATCGGCAACGCCGCCGACGGCTGGCACATCGTCTCCGGTGGCAATGTCCTCGATGGTCCCACAGCGTGGGAGAACAAACTTTACGGCATACACTTCGATGGAAATCTGGGCGCCGACTGGGTCGCCGGCCACGCCTATCTCGAGCCCAAGATCATCCTGCCCACCTCGAACAATCCCGGCGCTTACGCCTACTACGCGCAGCAGGTCGGCACCAGCGCGGTCAGTCGCCCGGCGCAATTTTGCCAGACCGTCGGCTGCGTCACTTCGGATGGCAGCGTCGCCTGGATCAACGTCGGCAATGCCAATCTCTATGGTCTTGGTCTGAACGAGTTCTTCATCACCTTCGAGAACATCGATTCGCCCCACGTCTCTGAGTCGAACTACGGCAACAACGCCGGCGATTGGGACAACATCTTCGTTGAAGGCACGGCCACACAGTCGGCCACGCAGATTTCTCTGCTGGGAGCGAAGCCGCAGGAATCCGCTGTTCCCAGCTATCCCGCGCACGGCGTTCACCTCAAGTACGTGACCAACAGCTCCGTGAAAGACGTCGAGTGGTCCGGCGGCGCCGTCAATCCTCCGCAGCCCGATCTTGGCGGCATGGCCGTCGAAGACTCCTCGGAATTGGAGATCGACGACCTCAACTGCAGCCAATCCTATGGCCCTTGTTTGTCATTCGTCGCCAGCGTCGATGTCCTCGCCTCGAAGATCGCCTCCTACAATGGCGGAGCTGCCTCCGGCCCGGCTTCGAACATCGTCAGCATCGACAGCGCCTCGCACGTCATCCTGCTCGACGGCGTCGAAGCCGACGACAGCCGCTCCCAGCCCTTACAATGTGGCATATCCAGCAGCGGCTCCCACGTTGTGGTAAAGAACGAAAGATACGGCAACATCGCCACCGCCGATGTCGGCGTGCAGACCTCCGAATCTCTTACCGCATCCGACAGCGTGTCCTACAACGTGCTAGGCCCCGGACAATTCCAGTGGGCCGTCGGTGGCAATCCCGTTGCTACACTCACGAATGTAGGATTAAACGTCCCCGTCGCCTCCGTCCAAGACGTCAGCACAGCGAATTTTCCGGTGATGGATCTGCGCAACTACGGCCTCAAGGGCGATGGCGTGCTTCTAAGCACGTGCAGCATCACCACCGGCCAAGCTATCGTCACCTGCACAGGCTCATCTTTCAGCGCGAATGATGTCGGCAAAGGCGCATTTTTTCAGAGTGCCGGAGCCTCAGGCGCTTATCTGAACAGCACCATCGCCAGCTATCAGTCGTCCACGCAAGTCACCCTGGCCGCCGCCGCTGCCACCACCGTCAGCAACGGCTCATTCTGGTACGGCACCGATAACACCGCCGCCTGGTGCGCCGCCATGAACTGCAACAGCGCCAATCCCCCCAACCACATCTTCTCGCCGCAACCGGGACGGACCGTACTCCTACCCCGTGGGACATACTTCCTCACCGGTACGGTTTACACCCGCAACAACGACAATCTCATCGGCGCCGGTCAGGCGGCAACGCAGGTGCTGCTGTTCAATCCCACCAATGCCATGAATCTGCTGTGCGTCGGCTCGAACGCCAGCGCCGGCTCGAACACCTGCACTCAGGATTCCGGCACGCAGAACCTCGACGTCGAGGGCATCCTATGGGGCACGCCTGAGAACGCCAGCCAGATTTGCATCAACCCGCTCACCTATTCCGGTTGGGAGATCAAGAACAACTGGTTCGAATGCGGCACCGCCATCGTCATCCAGGGCAACATCGGCAGCATCATCGGCAACACCTTCGATTCCAGCACCAGCAACGGCATCATCGTCAGAGGCGATGGCGAGGACTACGGCAACAATCCTTCGCATTCCATTCTGATCTCCGACAACCAGTTTTTCGCCAACCGCTGGTCAGCCATTCAGGTCGACGGGGCAAGCAGCGTCCAGATACATCACAACAACATCCTCTACGCCAAGCAATACAGCGTGATAGTCGCCAGCCCCGAAGGCTACACCACGCACCGGCTCGACATCACCGACAACAACATCGCTGCCTCAGAAGGGTTCTGGAATCCCACCGAAACTCACATCTACGTCACCACCCCGCTGGTGGACGCGAAAATCCAGAACAACACCTTCGGCATCGCCCGCAACGCCGACATTCTGCTCAACAACAGCGGCATCGTCGGCCTCAACATCAGCGCTAACAAATTTTCTGGCGGTCAGCTCACCTGCGGCGGCACCTGCACCGCGTCCTTGCAAGTTCTGAATGCCGGCGGCGGGCTGACGGTCACCGGCAATCAGTGGGATTCGCCCGGCTACTACGCCGCCGATTTCACCACCCCTGCCTACCTCAGCGGCAATTTCTGCACCAATCCGTTTGCGGTCGCGGGCCTGCCGGCCAATCCTTACGACAAAGCCTGCTTCCGCTTCGCCGCGCCCACCGCGGCCAATTCCGTTGCCAAGGATAACGTCACCGATTCCGCCAGCGTCGCCGCCGTGGCCATTCGCGGAGGCGCAACTCCCGCCGCCAGCAGCGGCAATCGCTCCGGATGGGCCACCGCCGACATCTACTATTTCGCCTCGACCGGTCCTATCGCCTCCAGCAATGAGCGCGCTTACAACGGCACCGGCAACTATTCCATCTTTACCACAATGTCAGACCCGTCCACCGGCAACGCCTCGTTCGCTGGCGATCTCTCTGCCCGCGACATTCCGGGCCACGAGTATTTCGTCAGTAAGTACTCTGGTATTCAGGCCGCGATCAACGCCGCTTACAATAACGGCAGTGTTCTGGGCGATGTGATTGACGATCGCACCGCCCCCTACTCCGGTCCCGGCTTCATCCTTTACGATTCGGTCACGTTGCGGCTTGCTCCTACGACCTACACCATTAACGCCACCGCGACCTACAACAACGGCAACAACAACGTCACCGCAGGAATTATTTCGCTGCCCGGCTCGCGTCTCATCGGCGGCAGCACTTCTACCAATCACGGCACTATTCTTCAGCCTGCCAACGCTCTCAACGCCGATCTTATCGCTACCTCCACCGTCGGCACCGGCACCACCAATCCGCAATGGTGGCACTGGGGCGAAATCGGCAACCTGCGCATCGTCGGCAACGGCGCCAATCAGACCGCCGGCGATTGCCTCAAGATCGAGAACATGGGCGAAGTCGCCAGCGTTCACGACATCGAGTTCTCCGCCTGCTACAACAACAATTTCGAAGACATCGGTTACGCCGCCACGCAGTCCAACATCGCCAACATCACAAGTAATCGTGCGGTCACAGGCTCCGGTGTCGCCTTTACGAATTTGTCGGGCGTCGCCGTGCTCAACGGCATCAGCGGCGACTGCAATCAGACCGCGCTCATCAACGCCAACTTCAACTCCGCGGGCACGCTCACTATTCACGGTCTCAAAGCTGAGGCCGAGAGCACCATTTGCAATCCCCCGGTACAAGATCCCGTCATCCTCGCCACCACCACCGACAACACCGTCCTGGCCTCCATTAAGCTCGACGGCGGTTATGCCTTCGGCACCACGCAGCAGAATTTGGTCGAGAGCACCGGCCCCGGCGCCATTCAGTACGCGCAGGAAAACTTCTATCTCAACGGCTACGTCAACATCCTGAACGACACCGTGCGCGGCGATATCATCGCCAATACATCGACCGCCCTCAAGCAGCCGGTCTTCTATCTCAGCAACGGCGTCATCTTCGGCAACCAGGCGTTCACCTTCCAGCCGAATACCTTCATGCAAGGCAATCCCAACGGCACGCCCACCGAGATGTTCGGCGCCGGCAGCGACAGCTCTACCGACATCGCAGCCATCGGCAACGGCGACAACACCAAGTACTTCACCGGTGGCCTGAAGTTCGGCACCTTCAATCGCACGCAGTTTGGGCAGACGCCCGAATATCAGGCGCGCATGGGTTGGCGCTGGACCAATCCCGGCTACGACACCAACACCTGGACCTTCATTCCCATCTGGACGACGGGCGATACCAGCGTGCGCTGGATCGGCGATCCTAACGTGCGCTGGCCGGAGATCTACGCGGCCGATGTGAACTCGACGACCGCGACCATCGGCACGCTGAACGTCACCACCTGCAACGGCTGCGGCTCCTCTGGCGGCTCGCCCACTGGCCCAGCCGGCGGCGATCTCAGTGGCACCTATCCGAATCCGTCGGTCGCGAAGATCAACGGCCAGGCGCCCGCGACCGTCGCAACCTCCGGCAGCTACAACGATCTTGCGAATAAACCGACGATTCCGACGAGCGCGAATTGGCCGAACGCCGGCGCATGCGCCTCTGGTCAGTATGAGACTGCCGACAGTAATGGCGCGTCGCCGACCTGCGCGCAGGTTCAGTATTCGCAGCTCGGCGGCATCGTTCCGGCCACGCACATCATCGCTGGAACTGCCCAGGGCCCGACCTCGGCGATTACCGGCACCGGATCCAGCATCGCGCTCTACAGCGTGACTCTGCCCGCTGGAACGTTCTCCGTCGGCACCGGAGTGAAGTGCTTCGCCCGCGCGCGTCACACCACAGGAAGCGCTTCGGTGAGCATTGGTTGGAAACTCGGCAGCACGTCTTACACATACCCGTCACCCTCTACCACGGCCAGCACCGGCGCGGACGTATCCATCGAAATTTTTACTTTCTCATCTCTCACGGCAGAGACGGTAAATTTTCCCTGGGGAGCACTTGGAGGAACAACGGAGGCGCCCTACACCGGCCTGGCCTGGAGCGAAAATCTCGCCAACGCCGACACGCTCTCCTTCACCTTCAATGTCGCCTCGACCGACAAGATGACCGGCGACAGCTTCTACTGCCAGACCATTCAGTAGTTGCTGGCGAAGGGTAGAGCCAGCCTTTAGGGCCTGCCCTGAGCTTGTCGAAGGGCTGGCGTCTCGCCTGCCCTCCACGATTTGTCATCCCGAGCGCAGTCGAGGGACCTACTGTTCGCAGGAACTGGAAGATCCACCGACACTGGCCCTGGCACGACGACCGGCTGGCGTTTCCTGTTCCCACACTGTGGGACACTCACAACTCTCATGTCAACGAAATCGCAACCACAACCCGCGCCCGCGCCTGACTTATCGACGCCGCCGACACGCAAAGACCTCGCTACCGCCGAGGCCCTGCTGTGGTGCGGCAGCCGGCTCCAGGAAAAGCCGCCCCCCGACCGCAGGATCGGCCTCTGCAGAATTGCACCCGAAGCCCGCAACTGGCGCGAATATCTCATGTGGTGCATGCTCAAGATTCGCGACAAGAACGGCCAGCTCCGTAACCTGGTCCTCAACCGCGCCCAGCAGGAACTGGAGCGCAATAGCACCAATCGCAATATCGTTCTCAAGGCGCGCCAGCTTGGCGTCACCACTTACGTCGCGGCGCGCTTCTTCATCAACTGCATCACCCGCGAGGGAACCCTCAGCGTGCAGGTCGCTCACGACCAGCGCTCCGCCGAAGAGATCTTCCGCATCGTGCACCGGCTGCTGGCTAATCTGGCAGAGCCGCTGCGCAAGGGCGCGCTGGTGACTTCACGCGCCAACGTCCGCCAGATCGTGTTTCCGGTCTTCGATAGCGAATACCGCGTGGAAACCGCGGCGGACCCCAACGCCGGCCGCGGGCTCACCATCCACAATTTGCATTGTTCGGAGGTTGCCCGCTGGCCGCGCGATGTTTATGAGACGCTCGCCTCGCTGCGCGCCGCCGTTCCGCCCGACGGCGAAATTTTTCTCGAGTCCACGCCCAACGGCGCCGGCGGTACTTTTTATGACGAGTGGCAGAGCGCTCCGCAGACCGGCTACACCCGCCATTTCTATCCCTGGTGGTGGGACCCGAGCTATCGCCGCGCGGTCGAAATCGTCAACTTAACCGAGCAGGAGCTCGAGCTCATGCAGAAGCACGGCCTCGATGGCGCGCAGATCGCCTTTCGCCGCGAGATACGCGCCAACTTTCGCAATCGCACCCCCGAGGAATATGCCGAAGACCCGGAAAGTTGTTTCCTCGCCTCCGGCGACTGCGTCTTCGACATCGATCTCCTGGAGCAGCGCCTGCATCAGCCCGCTCCCGTAATCGACAGCGCCGATAGCGGCCGGCTGCTGACTTTTTTTCCTCCCATCGCCAGCGCCCCGCTTTATTGCGGCAAGGAATACATCATCGGCGTCGATCCCGCCGGCGGCGGCATCGATGGCGACTATTCCTGCGTCCAGGTCATCGAGAAGGGAAGCGGCGTGCAATGCGCCGAGCTCCACGGTCATTTTCCGCCGCAGACGCTCGCCGCGCGTGTCAAGGTTCTCGCCCACAAGTACAACGACGCGCTCGTTGCCATCGAGCGCAACAACCACGGCCACGCCGTTCTTGCTCTCTTGCTGATGGGCCAGGGCTACATCAACGTTTACCAATCCGGTGGCCAGCCCGGCTGGGTGACCAACGTCGCTACTCGTCCACGCATGCTGGAGCACTTCGCCGCCATGCTTTCTGCCGCGCCCCACTTGTTTCTCAGCCCGCGGCTGCTGGAGGAGTGCCGCACCTTCATTCGCCATGAAGACGGCACCTGCTCGGCAGCCAGAGGAACGCACGACGACACCGTCATGGCCATGGCCATCGCCCAAATCGTCCGCGCCGAAGTACACGTATAACCAACGGGCCCGCTCTCTGACTCGACCTGCGCGATGCAGCAACCTTCAGGAACGCAAGTCCCGTTCGGTCGGCCGCATTCGCCTGCTCTTCTTGAATGGGCGCGGTTTTACCTACACCTTTACAGGCCGCTAAGAACTCGGCCTCGGGAACGCCTTGTATCAGGGCACGACTTTACAGGTCGCCGAAAAACCGCGCTTCCGAAGCTTTGTGTCAGGGCACGACCTTGGTCGTGCCGATAAGGCCCTTTATATTGTTGTCATCCCGAGCCGACTTTAGCCGGCGAGGGATCCGCTGTTCTCTTGGACCTGCGTCTCATTTTTCGCTACCGCCTACCAAACCATTTCAACCCGCTGCGACGCCGATCGGCG
>CAWGFZ010000009.1:0-249302 GCA_963821995.1 uncultured Acidobacteriaceae bacterium
TGAGCCCGGATTCAGTCGGCGTCACATCGCCCGCTAAAACTTCGACCTTACATGCTGCTCGCCCAGCACCTTGCCCGCGTGATCCAACCAGATCACCTCATACTGCGGCTGAAAGATCCTGTACCAGTACCGGTACACATATTCGTCGGTGCAGCCGGCCGGAACGGGCGTAAGCGAGCCGCACGGACCTTCGCTCGTGGGATCGCCCAGCAACTCCCGCACAACTTCGTTAGGATCGCCGATGCTCACTTGCGCGGTGTTATTGCGCAGCTTCTCATCGTGCTCATATGCCCACACCGCCGCCCCAACCAAACTCAGCGCGATCACGAGAAAGAAAAGACGCGTTCCCATTTCAGTTGTCAGTTGCCGGTTGTCAGTTGCTGAACGGCATTTAACAGGTTACTTGAAAACACAAGCCCAATGTGCCGGCCGGGTCAAGGACGAAAGAAGGCGCTTGAACGCTGGCCTGAAGGCCAGCTCTACTCGGACTCTCGAAACGCGAACCTCCTATAATCAATTCTTATGTCCTCATTCCCCGAGGTTGACGAGCAGCTGGCCTACTTGCGCAAGGGCGCGGCGGAGATCATCCGCGAGAGCGATCTGCGCGAGCGGCTGGAGAAATCTCGCGCCACCGGCAAGCCCATGCGCGTGAAGGCCGGCTTCGATCCCACTGCGCCCGACCTGCACCTCGGCCACACCGTGCTCATGCGCAAGCTGAAACACTTTCAGGACATGGGCCACACCGTCATCTTCCTCATCGGCGACTTCACCGGGCTCATCGGCGATCCCACGGGCCGCTCGGCCACGCGTCCGCCGCTCTCGCGCGAGCAGATCGACCAGAACGCCGAGACCTACAAGGCGCAGGTCTTCAAGATCCTCGACCGCGACAAGACCGAAGTGCGCTTCAACAGCGAGTGGCTCGACAAGCTGGGCTACGAAGGCTTCATCCGCCTGGCCGCGAAGTTCACCGTCTCGCAGATGCTGGAGCGCGAGGACTTCCACAAGCGCTTCAGGAAGAGAAGCCGATCGCCATGCACGAGCTGCTCTATCCCATCGCGCAGGGCTACGACTCGGTCGCGCTTGAAGCGGATGTCGAACTCGGCGGCACCGACCAGAAATTCAACCTGCTGATGGGCCGCGAGCTGCAACGCCATTACGGCCAGCCGCCGCAGATCGTGCTGACCACGCCGTTGCTGGAAGGCACTGACGGCGTGCAGAAGATGTCGAAGTCGTACGGCAATTACATCGGCATCACCGAAGCCGCCGCAGGAGATGTTCGGCAAGGTAATGTCGATCTCCGACGAGCTGATGTGGCGCTATTACGAGCTGGTCACCGACGTGAGCATCGCCGAGATCGAGCGCATGAAGCGCGAGGTCGCCAGCGGCGCGGCGCATCCCATGAAGCTGAAGCAGGAGTTGGGCAAGCGCATCGTTGCCGACTTCCACTCGCCGCGAGGCGGCGGAGCAGGCTGCGCAGGACTGGTCGCGCATGTTCCAGAAGGACGAGGTGCCGGAAGACCTGCCCGCTGGTCACGGTGCGCGTTCGACGACGTCGCCGCGCCGAATGCTCGACCAGCGTCGACGGCAATGTTCAGGTCAAGCTCGACAAGCTGCTCGCGCGCACCGGCCTGGCCACGTCGGTCACCGACGGTCTGCGCAAAGTGAAGCAGAACGCGGTGAAGGTGGATGGCGAGCTCAAGACCGAACTGGTGGTTGCAGTGAAACTCGGGGTGGAGTTCACGTTGCGCGCGGGCAAGAAGATGGTAAAGGTGGTATTGCAAGAATAGTGCGGTAGCCTTTCAGGTCAACCTTGGTCGTAAGCACCGCAACCAGTAGTCCTCTGGCGCCTAACGCTTCCCTAAACGTCATGTATACTTCTCCAGCCGTGGACCCCATCGATGAGCGCCTGAAGCAACACGAGTTTTGTATCAAGCCAGGCTACGTTGCCAGGGAGCAGCCGGAATACTTTGACGATGTCATGACCGCGACCGAGTCGATTACGCACCAGCCCGATGTGTACCGGTTCGCGGCCTTCCTGGCGAAGCGTTTCGGCTGCAAGAACATCATCGATCTAGGCACCGGAGCCGGCAGCAAGCTGGCCGAGATCGCCTCGGATTTCCGAATCGTCGGGGTCGATTTTGGCGAGAACCTGCGCCGGTTTCATGAGGCTTTTCCCAACGCCATTGCTTTACAGCACGATTTTGCCGACCGGGTTCTTCGGATCGAAGATCGTGAACTGGTGCGCCAGTCGTTGGTGGTCTGCTCCGACGTTATCGAGCACTTACCCGATCCCGGCTACCTGCTGGCGACGCTTCGCGAGCTTCTGGCCGACGCACCCGCAGCCATTGTCACCACGCCGGAGCGCGATCGCGTCCGCGGGGTCGAGGATATGGGGCCGCCCGGCAATCATCATCACGTGCGTGAGTGGTCGTTGCCGGAACTGGAGGAGATGTTGCGGAGCGTTGGCCTGCACATCGAATTCTCGGGCCTGACCGCGAACAACGACCGCGACTGGGCCAAGCGCACCAGCCTGGTAGTGTTGCGCAAACAGGGAGCGGAGGTCTGGGCCGCGGCTCCTCCCGGCTTCCGCGTCATGGCCTTCATGTGTGTCTATAACGAAGAAGACATCATTGAAGCGGTGCTGCGACACCTCACCTCGCAAGGCATCGAGGTCCACCTCGTCGACAACTGGTCCACGGACAACACCGTGGAGCGCGCGACCGCTTTTCTGGGCCGTGGAGTTGTACGAATCAGCAAATATCCTCCTGACAGGCCCTCCTCCAGCTACGACTGGCACGCCTTGCTGACGCACGTTGAGCAGTTGAGCCACGCTGCGGAAGCGAACTGGTGCATTCACTACGACGCGGACGAAATCAGGGAGGCCCCGTGGCCGCAGATACCGCTCCGCGATGCATTATTCCGGGTGGACAGCGAAGGATTCAACGCGGTGGATCACACCTGTGTCGTGTTCCATCCTACCCAGGGCGGAACGGAAGATCCTGCGGATCTCGACTCCTTCCGTAGCTTTGAATTCGGCAAGCGTCCGGGACACTTCCAGCAAATTAAAGCCTGGAAGCGGCAGGACCAGCCGGTCCGGTTGGCCGACTCAGGCGGACACCAAGCCGAGTTTCCCGGACGCAAAGTGTATCCCTATAAGTTTCTGTTGCGGCACTATCCGGTTCGATCGCAGGAACACGGAATTCGCAAAATCACGATGGATCGCAAGCCTCGATGGAATTCCACCGAGCGGGAGACACGGGGTTGGCACATACAATACGACCATGTGGCTGCGAGCCACGACTTCCGGATGAATGCTGCGGAGCTGCCGAACTTTGACCCAGGCGCCTTCTACTGCGATTATCTGGTCGAACGCCTGAGCGGAATCGGCGCCGCCCGCAGCTAGTCACGTTAGCTTGGCTGCCGAATATCCGGGGTGCGAGATACTTAAAGTCGCTGCCCAAGCAGTTAGCATTTAGCCAAGGTTAATCGCCATGGTACCGCCGTTGCTAAATGCTAAATGCCAAATGCCAAGTGCTAACTGCTGATTGCTGAGTTCCAATGGAAAAGACATTCACCGGCGTTATCCTTCACGGCCTGCCCGTGCGCATCGAGCTGCAATGGCCGTTCCATCCATCCGAGGGCGGCAGCGACTGGTACGTCGTGCACGGCACGGTACATTTGAACGACGGCAGCGGTCTGCATGCCGATGTCGCGCTGAATCTCGCGCAAACGATCAAAGAAGTACTGCCCTCACTCGACAGCGACCTCGCTTTCTGGGTCGCGGTCAACACCGCGCGCAAGGCGCTCGACGACAAACAACTGGAGCTGCTGAAATCCGGCAAGCGGCAGCCCGTGCCGGTCTCCAGTCGCTGCTATAGCATCCGCCGCCAGCATTTCACGTTTATGAATGCGACCGCGGAGCAGGTCGAGCAATTCGTCGCGGGCAAAGTTTTCTGGGCGAGCGGCGCGGGGTCACCGGCGAGCCCTCATTTGGGTCGCGGGAGTGAGGGCAGCGAACGGCAGCCGGTCCTCATCGCCGACCCGTGCGACGCGCAGTATCTCGGCGCCGCCGATCCCAATATGGTGGACAAAGTAATCTGCGCGGCGAAGGACCTGGCCGCGCGCGGCATGATCGAGCTGGCGGGAGACTACGCACGTGCCACCGACGGTCTGCTGGCACACAGCGAGACGTTCATCGCGGCCAAGAACCACGCGCTCGAAGAACTGCATCTGAAGCACGCCTTCGAGCGCGCCTAGGACAACGACTGGGTGGGCGCACGCCTTTCACAGGCCGCTGAAAACTCCGTTTCCGAAAGCTTTGTGTAAGGGCACGACCTTGCAGGCCGCTGAAAAAGTCGATTTCGAAATGTTTTGAAGGGGCGCAGCTTTAGCTGCGCCGTTGCAAGTCCCTTATTTGTGCCATTCCGAGCGACGAGCCCGCCAACGGGGCCCCCGGCAATTGCCGCTTTTGCAATTGTTGGGGTGTTTCGGGCGACGAGTCGAGGGACCTGCCTTTCGAGTTTTTCAGCGGCCTCCTTGGGGCGTGCCGATAAGCCCATTATTTTTGTCATCCCGAGGCGGCTTCAGCCGCCGAGGGATCTCTGTTGGGATTTTTCGGCGGTCTGTATTAGGCGCGCATGAAGATTGGTTATTCAGCCGTGATCTTAAATAACGACGGCTCACCTGCACCGCTGAAGCGGTGCGCCACCCTTTACGCTGCGATTCCCGTTCTCCGTGCTTCCATGCCATCCAACACGTGCCACAGCGATTTTGCCGCTTTCTCCGCCGCGTCGAGCGCGGCATCGGCCTGCTCGGGATGGGCCGTTACTTCGGCGGTCAGCAGCTCGCGCCAGACCGTCGAATGCTCCACATCCGCGAACTGATGCAGGGTGAAGTAACCGCAGGTCCGGGCGTCGGCCCCGTAGCGCTGCGCCAGGCCGTCGGCTTTCTGCTTGGCAACCCGCGGCACCTGCGATTCATACGCATAGAATGCCGCCAGCGCCTCGACGGTCGAACCCTCGCGCGCTATGCGGCGAAACTGAGCCATCAGGTCGCGAACCTCCGGCTGCGGCTCGCGCCTGCGCACCGCGTCGCGGTCGGCGCCCATGCCTTCGGCAAAGTCCAGCCACAGCTCACTGTGCGGACGGCCTTCAATCTCCTCATCGCACAGGTTACGCAGTACGGCGCGGCGCAACTCGCCGTCCCCAAGCCGCGAATGCAGCGCGCTCAGGTAAGCGGGAAATGCAGCCACGTGACGGTAGTAGTCGCTGGCGTATTCGCGCAGGTCGTCGCGCGTAAGCTGGCCCGCAGTCCACGCCTTGTAATACGGATGGCAAAGAAGATCGTAGCGCGCAATGCGCTGCTCGAGAGCAGTTAGAAATACTTGCAATTGCATGATTCACCCCACGTGAATTTGGGAAGTGCAAACACTATACGAGAGAAGAGCGGAAGACTACAAACGGGCCATGCACTATCCTATTTAGGAAACGATCTGTCGCAACATTGCCCAAGTCTGGATTGTGCGTTGCCGCCGCGAATCAGAAGATTGTCATTAGGAGCGCAGCGAGGAATTCGCTTTCCTTCCGGACAACGACATCGCAACGCCTCGGACGAACAGCAGATTCCTCGACGACTAATAGGCCGCTGAAGAAGTCCATTTTCCAAAGGTTTGTGCCAGGGCTTGGTCGTGCCGGTAAGCCCTTTACTTTTGCCATCCCCGAGCGGGCTTCAGCCCGCGAGGGATCCGTCTTCTGACTTTTTCAGCAGCCTGTAAAGTCGGCTCGTGATGACAAACATAAAGGGCTTGGACGCTGGCCTGAAGGCCGGCTCTACCCGAACGACGCATCGCGCCGACTTTTCGGCTTGTTTCAGGTGCGCAGGAACACCGGGCTGAGCGCAGGACTGGCAAAATAAGATGTGGGCCGTTTGTGGACTCTCAAAAAAAATCCTTCTGGCTTCTCTTTGCCGTGCTCAGTTTTGGCGCATTTTTCCTGCCCCTGGGGTGGGGCGTGGCCGAGACGTTCGCATCTCTGCTGGTGAGCTGGTGGATCATTTACCGCAGCGGAATCTACTAAAGCCGAGTATCCCGCGGGCCGGGCTCATGCTGGAGGCGCTGAAAGGCGTCGCCACCAACCTGCGGCACACGGCCAAGCTCAATTTTGAAAGCGGCGGAATTGGCGACGCGCAAGAAGCCGCGGGCGCGCGCGACGGAGGCGAAGAGCCAGATGAATCGTCAGCAACGAAGGAGGTGCCGGCGCGTGAAGCCGGAGCTAGTGTCCCGAGTTAGAAGTTCGTTTAATAAGTCGGGGCTTTGTGTCAGGGCACGACCCTTCTGCAAGCTCAGGGCAGGCTCTTGGTCGTGCCGATAAGGCCTTGATTTTTGTAATCCCGAGCACCCGACCCCGGTTGCGGGGTTGAAACTGGAATGACACGGTCCAAACGTAAGCCGCTAAGTCCTTTGTTTGCGTGTTTGTCATTAGGAGCGGGCTTCAGCCCGCGAGGGATCTCTGTTCCGACTTTCTCAGCGGCCCGTTTAGCCGTGCCGAAACGCGCGCCCAAGAAAACATGGGCTTTAGGCCCTGCGATGAAAGTCGAAGTCCCCAGTGAGCTCGTAAAGGAATCTGTGATTCACCACCCTAATGGAGTGTCTCGGGTTGGGCCGCCGCCTGGTTCGCGTCGACGGGAGACTCGACTCCGGATTGGGAAGCGGCTTCCAACGTCCCGCTCTGATCTTCTTGCTGCGCAGGAGTGGTCGCGGCGTCCTTCGCCGCATCTTCTTTGGGCGGCGGCGGGACGAAGTAGAGGATGCGCTGGCAGGAGTCGCAGGCCAGGATCTCCTCGCCCTTCATCACGTCCTGATAGACCTGGGGGCGCAGGATGACGCGGCAGACGGAGCACATCTGGTTGTCATGGACGGCGGCCAGCGCCGAGCCGCGCAACTTGAGCACGCGGTCGTAATGGCGCAGCGTGTCGTCGCCGATGCCGGTGCGCAGCTCCTTGCGCTGGGCGCTGAGCTCGGCGAGCTGCTGCTCGTCTTCGGCGGTCTGGCTGCGCGCGTGCTCCTTCTCTTTTTCGTTCTCGGCGGTGTCGGCCTTGAGCGTGGCCTCGGCCTGCTTCAGCGTGGCTTTGCGCACGTCGGCGGCCACCATGATCTCCAGCACCTTGTCTTCCAGCCGGGCGATCTCGTCATCGGCCTGCTCGATCTCGCTGAGCAGCGCCTTGTACTCCTGGTTGGTCTTGACCTTCAGCGACTGGTCGCGGTACTTGCTGATCTTCTCCTGCTGGTCCTTGATGTTGGACTCGTGCTTGCGACGCGCGGCGTCGTCGGCCTTGAGGGCGGCCTGCGCGGCTTCGAGCGCGGCTTTGGAGTCGGCCAGCTTAGCTTCGATTCGCGCCACTTCTTTGGGCAGCGCGGCGATCTCGGCGCGGAGGGTCGCCATGCGGAAATCAATTTGCTGCAGTTCGATGAGCTTTTGCAGATCGGGATGCACGGGACTGGTTGGATTCTAGCACGCAGGACGGGGGCGTTTTCACCACACAGGCACGGAGGACACGGAGAATGTCTATTTCAAAGACACGAATCCGTGTTCTCCGTGCCTTCGTGGTGAATTGTTCTCACGGTAAGCCTTTCGTGCTAAGGTTTTCCGTCTATTGAGCGCGGCTGCGGGCCCGACTTACGATGACGGATATGCCACTCGAGATTGCGCGACTTCTTCTTGGCCTGGTGGTCGCGGCCTGCCACCGGCGCATTGCCGACTTCATGGTGCTGTGCGAACGCCGGGTGGTGCTGACCTTCCGGCAATACGGCGTGCCGCTGCCGCCGGCGATGACCACGCAAACCGCGCGGAATTTCTACTTCGGCATCGGCCTGTTCATCATAGCTGTGGAGTGGCTGCGGATCTATCGCATGGTGCACTAGCCGAACAGCGGGGCCCTCGCCGACTAGAGTCGGCTCGGGATAACAGGAATAAGCGGCTTAGACGCTGGCCTGAAGGCCAGCTCTACCCTTCCAGCGTTGCTATAATCTATCTATCGCGCCGGAGCACTTCGAGCGAGTGGTGGGGATGCTATGCACAGGTTAACCGATCGCTGCCAGAACACCACGGTCATGACGGTAAGCACGCTGCGCAGTTTTCTGGAGACCGTCAGCCACGCCGGTTGCAAGTTCACCATCCACAAAGTGCAACGCGACCGCGTGACGATTGGCGGCGAGCACGTCGTCGCCGGCAAGAAGAAGCGTTCCTACATGCTGCTCCCGGCATACCCGACGGGATGGCCGGACGATGCTTCGTGCAACAACCTCAATGTAGTTCTGGATCCGGTGGGCTTCGAAAACGTGGACGGTTGTGCCGATCGCGATCTGTTTGCCGCCGTCGTGGGACAGGAGATCCTGCGCCAATACGAGAACACGCATCCGGGGCAGGGTTTGCGCGTCACGCGCTGCTGCTAGGACAACAGATCCCTCCGCCGGGTAAAGTGGGCGCTGAAAAATCCGAAAAGCAGGTCCCTCGACTCCTCGTCCGAAACACCCCAACAATTGCAAAAGCGGGTATTGTCGGGGGCCCCGTTGGCGGGCTCGTCGCTCGGGATGACACACGCAAAAGATTTGCTACGGCGCAGCCGTTGGCAAGCTCAGGGCATGGCTAAAGCTGCGCCCATCAAAACACCGCTTGCCGGCTGCGCACGAAATCGAAAATCTCACCTTGGGGTGCCCCGTTCTAGCCATCCTTTGGCTAGGGCGGGGCAGTACACCGGTTCGGCTTGCCCCACCCTGGCCAACACAAGGCCAGAACGGAGCACCCAGGATTTTTCATAAGCAGCGTCTTCTGCGGAGCCTGCTAAGCTTCTGCCCTGCGGGACACTGCTCGACCGCGTTCCTGATATACACTTTTCCCGCAGTCAAACTTCCTCCGTCGGGGTTGCTTACGTGAAACTCTGGTTCACTGCCTTGGTCTGCTTCTTTATGTGCTCTTCCGTTCTCGTCGCTCAAACTACTGCCACTGCGCCGCAAGGGCAGAAGCAGTTGACCATCGAGGAGATGTTCAAACCCGGCGGCATTCTGGGCCGCGGTCCGGAGAACGTGGAGTGGAGTCCGGACGGGAGCAAGGTATCGTTCGTGCAGCGCGATGACAGCGGCGACCACGGCGAGCTTTATTACGTCGATGTCGCCACCGGCAAATCGGCGGTGCTGGTGGCGAGCGGCAAGTTGGCTGCACTGGCGCCACCAACGAGTTCCATCAAGGACGAGCGCAAGAAAGAAGCGGCGCAGCGGTATTCGATCGCCGCTTATCACTGGGCGCCCGACTCCAAACACCTGCTCTTCGACTCGATGGGCCAGCTCTGGCTGTACAGTCTGGACAACGGCACGGCGGTGCAGCTTACCTCCAGCAACGACGCCAGCACCGATCCCAAGTTCTCGCCCGACGGCGATCGCATCTCGTATGTTCGCAAGCACAACCTGTATGTGCGCGAGGTCAGCGGCAAGGAGCGCCAGCTCACCAAGGACGGCAACGACGATCTGCTGAACGGCGAAGTCGATTGGGTCTACGAAGAGGAGCTGTACACGCGCAGCAACTACTTCTGGTCGCCCGACGGCAAGCAGATCGCGTTTCTGCAGATGAGCGAGAAGGCGGTGTCGAGCTATCCCATCACCGACTGGATGTCAGTGCACGCGACGGTCGATTAGGAAAAGTTCCCCCAGCCCGGCGATCAAAATCCCAACGTACGGTTGGCGGTAATGAACTCCGACGGCGGCAAGCCGAAGTGGATTAGCGCGGCGGCCAACGGCGCCCTGCCGCTGGGCAACGATCCCAACGTGCTCATCCCGCGCTTCGGCTGGGTACGCAACGGCATGATCTGGGCGATGGCGCTCAATCGCGTGCAGGACCGGCTCGACATCTATTTCGTCGACGTCAACAGCGGCAAATGGCAGCTGATGATGACGGAGACGACTGACGCCTGGATCGACATGCATCCCGAAGTCGATTTCAAGCTGCTCGATTCCGGCGACGGATTCCTCTGGACAAGCTGGCGCGACGGACACAATCACATCTATCTCTATCGCTTCGACAAGCAAGATCCACTCAGCGCGCCCGCGAAGATGGAAGCGCAGCTCACGCACGGCGACTGGGAGGTCGAGAGCCTCGATGGTATCGATGAACAGCAGGGCGTGGTGTATTTCTCAGCCAACGAGGGCGACTGGCGGCAGCGCAACGAATTCGTGGTCGGGCTGAACGGGCAAAACTTCCATCGCATCTCCAGGCAGGACGGCTCGCATTTCGCCGACTTCGATCCCAAGAATACGAAGTATTACGTTGACGATTACTCCGCGCTGACTACGCCGCCGAGCGCGTCGGTTTGCAGTATCGAGGGGAGCTGCAGGCCGTTCTGGCAGGCGCGCAGCGTCGAGGCCTACCACCTGCTCACGCCAAAGTTGGTGGACTTCAAGGCCGCGGACGGCACCACCACGCTACAAGGCATACTTCTGCTGCCGTCCGGCGGGCCCATGATCGCCAACGGCAAAGTGCCGCTCATCCTGAATCCTTACGGCGGGCCGGCGGCGCAAACCGTTCGCGATGCCTGGTTCGGCGGCGATCTCTTTGATCAGATTCTCGCGCAGCAGGGGTTCGCGGTGTTGCATGTTGACAATCGCGGCATGGGGAATCGCGGCAAAGCGTTTGCGCTGCCCATCAAGCATCACTTCGGCCCGGTCGAACTGAGCGACCAGCTTGCCGCGCTGAAACAGGCGCTGCAGGAATTCCCGCAGCTCGACGGCAGTCGCGTAGGCTTCTGGGGCTGGAGCTACGGCGGCTACTTCACGCTCTACGCGCTGGAGCACAGCGACGCTTTCAAGGGCGGAGTCTCGGTCGCGCCGGTCACGGATTGGCGGCTCTACGACACCATCTACACCGAGCGCTACATGGGCTTGCCGTCAGAGAACGAGAAGGGATATCACGACAGCTCGCCCGTAAACTTCGCTGCCGACCTCAAAGGCAAGCTGCTGGAAGTGCACGGCACCAGCGACGACAACGTGCACATGCAGAACTCGATCCAGATGGTGAACAACCTGATCAACGCCGGCAAGCAGTTTAAGCTGATGATGTATCCCGGCAAGACGCATGGCATCGCCGGCACGGCCGCGCGCACCCACCTGTTCCACATGATCGACGATCAGTTCCTGGAGGTGCTGGCGCCGAAGTAGTTGTCGGTTGTCGAAACCTACAGCTGATGGAGGGTGGTTTGTATGGGCTCCGCCCTAGCCAAAAGAAGGCTAACTGGAACGGGGCACCCAGGTTTTCTTCCTGTCAGGTGACTACGCAGTTGCGGCGGTCGGCGTCGAGCGCTCCTCGTGGAAGCGGACGGAGACCAGTTTCGACACGCCAGGCTCTTGCATGGTCACGCCGTAAAGGACGGGCGCCATGTTCATGGTCTTCTTGCTGTGGGTGATGATGATGAACTGGGTCTGCTCGCTCATCGCGCGCACCAGTTCGGTGAAGCGGCCGATGTTGGCCTCGTCGAGCGGGGCGTCAACCTCGTCGAGGATGCAGAACGGGCTGGGCTGATACTGGAAGATGCCGACCAGCAGCGCCAGCGCGGTAAGCGCTTTTTCGCCGCCGGAGAGCAGCAGCACGTTCTGCAGCTTCTTGCCAGGAGGCGAGGCGACCACGTCGATACCGCTCTCAATCGAGTTCTCAAGGTCGGTGAGGCGCATGAATCCCTGGCCTCCGCCGAAGAGCTTGCTGAAGGTGCGGGCGAAATTTTCGTTGATGACCTTGAACGCTTCCTCGAACTTCTGCCGTGAGATGGTATCGATTTCTTTGATCGTGTTCTGCGTGTTCTCGATGGACTGCAGCAGGTCTTTCCGCTGCGTGTCGAGAAATTCGTGACGCTGCGCCGACTCTTTGTACTCTTCCAGCGCCATCATGTTCACCGGGCCCATGTTTTCGAGGCGCGTGCGCATCTCGCGATAGGCGTTGTCTTCGTTGATCAGTTCTTCGGCGCCGAGGCGCGGCAGGGAACTGTCGGCCAGGAGTTCTTCGCGCTGCTGGCTTAGCTCCTGCACGCAGGTTTCGGCGAGGTGCTGAACCTCAGATTCGACGCGGGCCTGCGCGGCGGAGAGTTCGCCGCGGCGATCACGAGCGGCGTCGAGCGATTCGCGCGCCGACCTCAGCGATTCTTCCAGTTCAACCAAGCGAACACGCACGGCCTGCAACTCTTGTTGCAATTCGTGATCGCGCTGCTGCGCGGTATCGCGTTCGGCAGTCCATGCGACAACCTGCTCGGCGAGACGGACATTCTCGGTTTCGCGCTGCTGTTTTTCGGCGATGGCGGAATCAAGTTGCGACTTCAGCTTGGCCAGATGAGCTGCGAGCTCGGACAGCATGGCTTCGATGCGCTGGACGGCGAGCATGGCACCGCGACGGCGCTCTTCAAGAGTGGCGACGTTGGCGCGCACTTCGCTGGCGAGCTGTGCGGCTTCATCACGGCGCAGGCGTAGCGATTCCAGGCTGCTCTGCGCGGATTGCATTTCGGATTCGAGCGCGCGCTGACGGTCTTCGTGCTGAACCAGTTCTGAATGTTGGGCGGCGATGAAACTTTCGCGTTCGGCGCGCTCTTCGCCCACACGTTGCAATTCGCGCTCGTAAGTCGCGAGCCGCTCGCGCACGCGCGTCATTTCGCCTTCGAGCTGGCGCAAGGTGTGGCCGGAGGTCATGGCCTGCCGCTCAAACTCGCGTTTCTCGTCTTCCAGGCGCTGCCGGAGTCCGGTGAGCTCGGCGATGTCGCGCGCGAGCGCGGCGACGTAAGTTTCTCTCTCGCCGATGGCGCGCTCCAGCTCAGTCGTTTGCAGAAGGACATCGCGCAGCTCGCGCTTCATCGAGAGCGGGCCCTGGCTGCGCTGCTTGCCGCCGGTGACGGTGACGTTGTGGAAGCACTCGCCCGATTGCGAGAGGAAGAAGGCGTCGGGATTTTCCAGCGCGAGCGAGCGGCCGGCTTCGGGATCGGGCACGATGTAGCCGTTGCCGAGCTTGGGCAGGATGACTTCCAGCGATTTGCCGAAGCCGTTGAGCACGCGAATGCAGTTCTTCAGCGGGACGACGCTGTCGGCGTGGGCGACGTGATGCGTAGACTCGTTGAAGTCGAAGGAAAATTTCGCCTGCGAATCTTCGGGATGAACCAGGAAGGTGGCGCGGCCATCAACGTCGGTGCGCAGCAGGCGCAGACCTTCGTCGGCGGCGTCCCATGACTTGACCACGATGTAGTTCAGCTCGTCGCGCAGGAAGTCGTCGACCACGTGCTCGTAGCGACCTTCGACTTCGAGGAAATCGGCGAGAACGCCGGCGGGCGCGCGGCCGCCTTGCAGCGCTCCAGAGGTGAAGAGCTTGCGCACGGATTCGGTGGCGTAGCCGTGCTCGGTGATGACGGCTTCGAGCGAACCTTTCTTGCCCATGAGGCCAGCATACTCGGCGCGCATGGAGTCGAGATGACGCTTGGCGTCGATTTCGGCGGCGCGTTTGGTTTCGAGCTGCTCGCGTGTGCCCGCGATTTGCGCGGTGAGCGCAGCAACGTGCTGCGAGGCGGTTTCAAATTCAAGGCCGAGCTGGCCACGTTGTCCACCAAAGCTTTCGAGCTGCTGATTGGCGGAAGAGGTTTCGTCGCGCAGGCGCTGGGCTTCGCGATCGAGCGCGGCGATGCGCTCTTCGGCCTGCGTGATGCGATTGCGAACCGAGGACAACGCGGAGACAGCTTGCAGGATGGCATCACGACGCTGCTCCTGCTGGCGCTCGACCTCGACGAGCGCGGCTGAGGCGGCGGCCGCTTCCTGATAACGCTGCTCCAGCTCCTGCTGGGCGTTGGCGACATCGGAGTTGGCGGAGTCGAGCGTGGCGCGATCGTTCTCCAGCTCCTGCTGCAGACGGAGCTGACGCTCTTCGCTGTTGGCGATCTCGGCATGGGCGCCGGCGGAGCGGGCATCGAGTTCGGCGCAACGCTCCTCATTGGTGCGGCGGCGGGCGGCGGCGCGATCGAGATCGAGAGCGAGCGAGTTGAGCTGCTCGCGGTTTTGCCGGCTCTCGCGCTCAATATCGTAGCCGCGCTGCGTGCGCTCGGCGTGGTCGGCTTCCATCTGCTGGACCGCTTCGGTCTTTTCGTGAATCTCGTTGGCTAGCTGCGCTAGCTGGCGTTCGACAGAGGATGCTTCCTCATCGAGCTGGGTAAATTTGCCGGCCAGAACGACGCGAAGCTTGGCGCGCATTTCGTCGCGCAGGCGGGCGTAACGCTCGGCCTTCGATGCCTGGCGCTTCAGCGAATTCATCTGGCGCGTGACTTCGTCGAAGATGTCGTTGATGCGCGAGAGGTTGAGCTTGGCGTCTTCGAGGCGCGCTTCGGCGAGACGCTTGCGCGCTTTGTATTTGGTGATGCCCGCGGCTTCCTCGATGATGGCGCGGCGATCGGTGGGCTTGCTGCTGAGGATTTGTCCGATGCGGCCCTGCTCGATGATGGCGTAGGACTCGGGGCCGAGACCGGTGCCCATGAAGATGTCTTGAATGTCGCGCAGGCGGCAGAGCTTGCCGTTGAGAAGATATTCGCTTTCGCCGGAGCGGAAGAGGCGGCGCGTGATCTGGATTTCGCCGGCGCGGAGGGTGCGCTTGAATTTGCGGCGGCGGATTTTGAGGACGACGGTGGGTTGGGAGGTTGCGGCGGCGTTGTTCTTCCACTCATTCGAAAGCCGCGAATCCACCCCAACGAGCGCAACATCGGCGCTCGTCGGGGAGCCCGGCGAATGAGTGGGGCACCCGGCAACGTCAGGTCCACCAGAATTCCTAGCCTCCACCTCAGCTGCAACAAGATTGCAGCACTCAACCGCAGCCGACGGTGCGGGGGTCACGAAATTGTCATCACGAGCCCGCTGCGGGCGAGGGACCTGCTGTTCGCCGCTATCGTCAGGCTGCCCCAAAGCAGCTGTTTTGCCCCCACTTCCCTCTTCACTGTGTCCCGGACGCACTTCTTCGGAATAGCGCTCGGCTTCAGCTGCGCTTGCCGCGCGCAACGAAGACTCGTCCCAGTCGTCGTCGAGCATGTCATCGCGGATGTCGATCTCGGGCTCGGTGATGTCGCCATAGACGTCGGGGTCGACGAGGGTGAGCGACACTTCGGCCATGCCGGTGGGTTTGCGGTCGCGCGTGCCGGCGAAGATGACATCCTGCATGTTGACGCCGCGCAGCAGGCGGGCGGACTGCTCGCCGAGAACCCAGGAGATGGCGTCGGAGATGTTCGATTTGCCGCACCCGTTGGGGCCAACGATGGCGGCGACGCCGTCGCCGTGGAAGCGCAGGTCGGTGCGATCGCAGAAGGACTTGAATCCGAGGATTTGCAGCTTCTTTAGTTTGAGCAATGGCATGCTCCTTACAGTGAGAGCGCCGGGGGTCGTGGCCGCGCGAAAATTCCGCTCATGGCGTCGTAGAGTTGCGGCGCCATGAAAATGCTGCACCGCGATCCGGCGAACCCACTCACAGGTGGAACTGTACGTTCAAGGCGCGACCGCGGTCAAGCGGGTCAAACGCAATATCTTGGGGCTGATCTGTGGAAAACGCAGCATATTGAACGATTTTAAAGTTACATCGGAGGAATGGACGCGAAAAGAGCCAAAGCTTTGAAAAGTTTAGAACCTGCCTCTGCCCCGTTTCAAGTGCAAACCGGAGGGGGTGCCCGGGCGGTTACTACTCCAAGCTCGCACTGTCGCTTACGAGCGGATCCGTTGACGTGACCCCAAACCAAAACGAAGTTTGTCCTTGCGCAGGAAATTGTCCGGCCGTCTTCTGCCTGGGGGACTATCGAAATCCAGGTACAGACTACACAGCGCGACGGCCAGCCGGCTCACCGCGTACTCAATCGGAACCAGAAGTACTCCCACCTAAAGCTAAAATGCCACTCGGTTTGGAGTGGCATTTAGGGAAATGCTGTACGACGGCCCGGACACTACGCACAACAAACTACGACTACGACTTCGCCTTCCGCTTCCGCTCAGCCCAGCGCTTCTTCATCATCTCCGAAATTCTCTTGCGCGCAGCAGCGCTCATATGACGGCGCGGACGCCCGCCGCTGGGAGCACTGGGGCTTCCACCGCCGCTGCCGGCCGGTCTGCCGCGGCGGCGAGGTCCATCTCCCGGTCCTTCCAGCGCAGTGATGGCGCGGTCCAGACGCTCACGTTCCTTCTTTAAATCGTTAAGTATATTCTGAAGATCCATACTTCTCCTTTCTATCTGGTTTGAACCCCCGCAACAGTGTAACAGTAGTGTTAAAGCATGCCTAGTTACTATATGAAGTAGGCGACTAAGTCCATGTTGCTGCTTCATCCCCCCTTCACGCTGTTGCTGCGCGAATTGGGGTGAAAAGCGGCAACACCTCGAAACTCGAAACTTGACACTCGAAGCTATTTCCCAAAACATGCAGAGTAGGGCACGGCTTATCCGAACCGTGCCTTATTACGAAAGGAATCCAGTGTGCGCTAAGAGCTATCACATGACCCCGCAACAACTCCGCGAGCATGGACGCGCGGTGATGGACTGGGTCGCAGAGTATTACGAGAACATCGAGAGCCTCCCCGTGCTTTCGCGCGTGAAGCCTGGAGAAATCCGGCAGAAGCTGCCCCGCCATGCTCCGCAGGCTCCCGAGGACTTCGCCGCAATACTCCGCGACATAAGCGAAGTTATCCTTCCCGGCATAACTCACTGGCAATCGCCCAATTTCTTCGCCTACTTTCCTGCGAACGGTTCCGGGCCTGCCATCCTTGGCGATCTGCTCTCCTCTGCGCTTGGAGTGCAGGGAATGTTATGGGCGACCAGTCCTGCCTGTACCGAGCTCGAGACCCATGTTCTGGATTGGCTCGTACCCATGCTGGGCCTGCCGGAAAAATTCCTCTCCACCAGCAGCGGAGGCGGCGTCATACAGGACACGGCTTCAAGTTCGTCACTCTGTGCCATGCTGGCGGCGCGTGAGCGGGCAACGAACTACACCAGCAACCGCGGCGGCGTGCGCCATCCGCTTGTGGCCTATACCTCCAACCAGGCGCACTCCTCGCTTGAAAAAGCCGCCATGGTCGCGGGCATCGGATCGGACAACCTTCGCCTCATCGATGTTGACGACCGCTTCGCCATGCGTCCCGATTCGTTAGCCGCGCAGATCCAGAGCGACCGCCGCTCCGGTCACGTGCCTTTCTTCGTCTCTGCTACCGTGGGCACCACCTCCTGCAACGCCTTCGACCCGCTGCCGGCGATCGGCGCCATCTGCCGAGAGAACAGTTTATGGCTTCACGTCGACGCGGCCATGTCGGGCACGGCCGCTCTTTGTCCCGAATTCCGCTACCTGCAGGATGGCATCGAGTTCGCCGACAGCTATACCTTCAACCCGCACAAGTGGATGTTCACCAACTTCGATTGCAACTGCTTCTATGTTGCCGATCGCAAGGCCCTGATCGACACGTTAAGTATCTTGCCGGAGTACCTGCGCAATCCGGCGAGCGAGTCCGGCGAGGTCTTCGACTATCGCGATTGGCACATTCCGCTGGGCCGCCGCTTTCGCTCGCTGAAGCTATGGTTCGTGATTCGCCACTACGGCGTCGAGGGATTGCAATTCCATGTTCGTCGTCACGTGGCTCTCGCGCAGCAATTCGGTGAGTGGGTGAAGCAGGATGAGCGTTTCGAACTAGCCGCGCCCGCACCGCTGAACCTGGTTTGCTTCCGCCATCGTGGTGGAGACAAGGCGAACGAGGAGTTGATGAATCGCCTGAATCGCAGCGGCGATCTCTACCTCACGCACACCCGTCTTAACGACCAATTCACTTTGCGCTTTTGCGTCGGCCAGACCAACACCGAAGAACACCACGTGGTGCGTGCCTGGAAGAGAATTCAGCAGGAAGCGGATGAGTTACCTAACGGCCTTTAGAAGTACGCGGGGACCTGTACCGTCTCTGATGGGACTTACTGAGCTGTGCAGAACATAGTGACAATACCACGAAATTGTCATCACGAGTCGAGCTTACTCGGCGAGGGATCTGCTTTCCTGGCGAGTGGCAGAAAAGCAGATCCCTCGCGCCCAAAAGCCGGGCGCTCGTGATGACAATTCGAAAACGCGATCGGTGTCTGGCAACCACGCCACGTCCCAATAATTTGCGATCCTCAATAGGTTTACGTTTGGTCGCTCGGCGATGAAGCGGGGGTTAGCGTGGAGCACCGCCTTTTGGCAAGCTCAGGGGCAGGCTTTCAGCGGTGCAATCAGGATGCTGGAAGGAGACCGGCTTTGGCCGCTGAGGTTAGAGCATTACCCCAGGCGCTACGCATTGTCTTATTGCCGCAGCGTGCGCGACTGAAAGTCCTGCCCCGACATACCGAGTTACTTATGCGCTACGCTCTCGAAACTCGAAGCTTGAAACTCGAAACTTCCTATTGCTGTGTAATCGGCGCCGGAGTCATCCCCAGGAACGACGTTCCCATGAATTTTCCATCGGGATTGAAGTTCCAGGTGAACAGCGCAAATCCCGCGTTGGCGCAGGTCTGGCAGCCATTGCGCAAAGGATAACCAATGATGAACTGCGGCCCGCCTTTCGAGCCGGTCTGGGTGTTCGGCCAGGTCGTGCCGTCGCGATCGCCTGGCCATAGGTTCACCTGCGGAAACTGGTTCTGCACGTCCTGAAATTGGAAGCTCTGCCGCATTCCTTTTTGGTCCAGCCGCTTCAGGTCTTCGGCATTGATGATCTGCGGCTTGCCGTTTATCAGCAGCAGGCCGTGCGAGCTCCGCAGCGGATAGGTTATCCAGGCAATATCGACCGGCCCAACCGCATGGAATCCGGTCATGACGCCGATTTCGCCGCCGGTTTGCTTGTAAAGCTGGCGAGTGAAGCTCACCGCCGCCGCCGGAGCGCCCGCCTTCGGCATCTGATCGATAATGCATTCAGCAAACTTCGTCGAGGGCGACACCTGGTCACAAGCCGCGTGGGCCTTGGCGAGAAAGTCGCTGCCGGGCTGCCACACCGCGGAGTCACTAATCTTCGCCGGAGCGGTTTGTGCCACGCTGCATGCCGCCAGCGCGACAACAGCTACCACAACAAATAACGTGCGCATAAATCCCCCGATCGCCGGTGTAAGTGTCAGTGGAGTTTAGCAGACTCGCGAGATAGCGTCTCTTGGGACGCCGGTGCGCAGCAAGCCAGGAGCGACTGGCCGCCCGTTCTTAATTTCGCGGTTCGATTCGATCGTTCTGCCTGCCCGTCTTCCCGGAATTCCTTCCAGCCTTGCTAAACTGCTCTTCCCATGATATGAATATGAATTCAGGTTCATGTTATGCAACGGCAGCTTCTCCTCATCGGACTCGTCATCTGGATCGCTGCCACGCTGGCTTTGCGCTTGGTTGGACAATACCTGCTGCGCCCGGCGCCATTGCTGACGACGGTCCTGCTCTTCGCGATCAGTTTCGCGCTGATGGCTTGGCTTGTCCGGCGTCTTTGCCGCCGCGTCAAGCTCCCGCCGGAGCGCTGGCCGGCCGGGGCCATCTCGCTGGCCACGCCAACCCTGTTGCTGGATCCGTTCTCCAGCGCGTTTTTCCCGGTGCTGTTTCCCAACCTCGCTCCTGAGTTGGCGGGGGTATTTGGCGGCTGGATGTTGTGCTGCTGCGCGGGCGCGCTGCTGGGAGGGACCATTCGTCCTGGCGCGCGTCTGTGACGAGCCGTCGCCCCAATCTGTTGAAGTCCGAGGACCTGCCTCCGGAGCCGCGTCAGGAGCGCAGTCGCGAAAAACGCGCGCGCCTGAAGGATGCCGCGCTTGTCCTATTCGGTTTGCACGGCTACGAGCGCACGTCGGTCGCGGACATCGCCCGTCGCGCCCATCTCGCCACCGGCAGCGTCTATCAGCACTACCGCTCCAAGCGGCAGCTACTGCTGGCGCTAATGGATGACCTTCTCGCAGCCATGGCTCGGCTCAAGCTGCAACCCAGCCCCACCGCCGATGTTCGTGCCGGCCTGCGCGAGATTCTGGCCCGCGGCTTCTCCACCGACCGGCGATATATCGGAGCTTATCGCGCCTGGCGGGAAGCTGCGCTTTATGACCTGGAACTGGCTTGCAATGAATTGGACATCCGGCAATGGACCACGAAGCGTATCGCCGCGCTGCTCACGCTTTTGCAGCAGTGGCCGCGCGCCCGCCCAGGCGTCAACATAAATGCACTTGCCCAGGTAATCGATACTCTCTGCTGGAGCCTGCTGGAGCAGCCCATACATTTTTCAAGGGACGAACTGGATGCACAGGTGGACGCAGCGATACACCTGATTTACCACGCCATGTTTCTCGATTGAGCAGCGCGCGAACTTGAAACTCGAAACTCGGTTTCGTTATGGCTGCGGCGGCTGTTGCGCCGGCGCGCGCGGCTTGGACACCAGCTTGGGCGGGGGAGGTGTGGGTACATAGCTTGTCTTCAGGAATTTTCCGCTGGCATCGAACTCCCACGCGAAGCGCGCCAGTCCCACATGCCGGCAGGCGTGGCATCCATCGATCATCGGATAACTCACGATGAATTCGCTGCCGCCACCGGGCCTCGGTTGGAAGCGCGGCCACGGCGCGTCGCCGCTGCGGTCGCCGGGCCAAATGTCAGCCTTGGGAAATTTCTGCTTCACCGATTGAAACATCGGGTTCTGTTCCATCGCCGCGCGGTCCAGCTTCTGCAGATCGTCAACGTCGAGGACCTTGGGATCGCCATTCACCAGCAGCAGCCCGTAGTTGTCATTGGCGCGCAGAGGATAGAGGACCTGCGCCGCGTCCACGGTGCCGTAGTTCTTGAAGGCGGTCATGATCCCCACCAGCTCGCCGTTTTGCCGGTACAGCATGCGCGTGAACTCGACCGCGGCGGCAGGCGCTCCCGCCGCCTGCATCTGGTTCATGTAGCAGGCGCCGAAATTCGCTGGGCCGGCGCTGGTCTCGCAGGTGCTGTGCGTCTTGTCGAGGAACTCCTGTGATGGCTGCCATACTGCTGATGCCCCGATCTTCCCTTCGGAACTCATGCCCGGTGCAGGCCCGGTCTGCGCCTGCGAGAGCGCACACGCGAGCATCCACATTGCCGCAATCGTCACCGCTATCCGTAATCTCAGCACCTTCCCAGCACCTCGCTTGTCATGAACAGAGACAGCGCCAGTATCCTCATTCTTCCCACGTAAGGTCAAACCTTCGCGTTTTTCTGCGACTCGCCCCTCAACGCCCTTTCTGTTCCAGCCGATTTGACAAACTTTTCTCCGCCGCGCCCAGGGAAAAGGTGTAAAATCGCGGCACCAAACAGGGATGTGGGGCGACTGCTCGTTTCTGATTCCCTTCCTCAGCGCTCGCCCTGCCACCCAATGCTCCGGGCTGCGCCGTTGAGTTGCCGGGCAACCTATCCGGCAGTCGCGAGATCGTAGTCTCAGGTTAGCGGTCCTGCGGAGGCTGCCATGCACTCGCTACGTTGGCTCGCTCTTCTCCTCGTTGTTACTGGCCTCATCTCCTGCGCTCAGGCTCAGCTTAGGATAGGCGGCAGCGGCAACGCTCCCGGAAGTACGGGGAACGTGCACGTGCGCGTCGTTCTCCAGAATGGCCGCAGTGCCGGCCCTTATCTCATGGTCCGCCTGATGCAGGGACCGACCTCCGACGCCATCAGCACTTCCTACACCAACGACATCGGCGAAGTGACATTCGGCGCCGTGCCGATCGGCGATTATCGCGTCGAAATCAGCGGAGAAGGCGTTCAGACCACGAACACCGAGACCTTCGAGGTCGATAACCGCAAGATGTCGCAAACCCAGTGGGTCACCGTGCGCCGCACCGAGGAGTCGGGCCCTACGCCGGTGTCCGCCCACAGCACAATTTCAGCCACTGATCTCAACGTTCCCGCAAAGGCACGCAAAGAAGTGGACAAAGCGAACGAAGAAATGGCGGTGCGGAATTGGAAGAAGGCGCAGGAACACTTGAACAAGGCCATCGCCATCGCCCCGCAATACGCCACCGCCTATAACAACCTCGGCGTGCTGTACGCCCGGATGGACAATCCTGTGCAGGAGGAAGACGCACTGAAGAAGGCCATCAGCCTCGATGATCATTTCACTCCCGCGCTGGTGAACTATGGCAAACTATGCATGCGGCAGAAGAACTTCCCGCAGGCGGAAGAGACGCTGCGCCAGGCGGTCACCGTCGATCCCAAGGATGCCGTGAGCCTCATGCTACTGGCGCATGCCGAATATATGGACCGTCACTTCGATGAGGCCATTGCCAGCGCCCATCAGGCCCACGAGACCGGAGACGACCATCCTGCTTTCGTGCATTACATCGCGGCGCGTGCCTACCAGCAGGAACATAAGATGGAGCAGGCGATCGCCCAATTTCAGATTTTTCTAAAGGAAGAGCCGAAAGGCCAGCGCGCCGACTACGTTCGCGCCGATATGGCCAAAATGCAAAGCGCATCGCAGCCGGCTGCGCAGTAAATCGTTTCTGCCTTGTGAGCTGGATGCCCTTTGTCTGGCCGCTTTGTGTCAGGGCACGACTTTTACAGGCTGCCGAAAGACTCACGTGTGAGCGCTTTGTATCGGGACACGACTTCGCTGGCCGTTGAAAAACTGGGCCTAATGCGTTCTGAAGCGGCGCACCTTTAGCTGCGCCGTCCCAGGCCATATATTTTTGTTCTTCTGCTTCAGCCGACGGCACAGCAGAACACCGAGCCTGTTCTTATATCCGCCCACGCCCGGTCGCCGCGCGCAGGCTATGGCTGTATCTCGGCTCTACCCCTCGGGATTCTTCATCTTCAAGCGGCTCTTGTTTTCCTCCATGAACTCACGGATCTGCTCCGCCTGGTCCAGCAGCCGGATCCACTGCTCGTAATAGAGCGTCACCGGAAAACGTCCCAGGCCGTAAACGCTAACGCCGCCCTTCTCGCTCACCTTGAAATCCAGCGTGCCTCGTTTGCGTCCTTGCGCCTGTTTTTCCAGCTCTGCCACTTTAGCTTTCAGTTCTTCATAACTCGGTTCGCTCATTGTCATCACTCTCAAAGGGAACTATCAATATGAATGCGCGCCGCCTCGACAACACGTCGCAGTAGTAATCTTACCGGAACTCGAGCGAACCGGTTGTGAGCCTCGGGAGTGGCGCAGCCTCTCCGCAGCCGACTGCCTCGTAATCAAATGAAGCGTCCGGCAAGATATCGCTGCTAGGCACCTCATGAATCGCTGCGGTTTGTGTCAGGGCACAACTTCAGTCGTGCCGAAAGGGAGCCATAAGAGCACTGTCTTTAACGGTCCCACTCTTAACAGCGGCACTTACTGGGTGAACTTGCAAAATGCCAGCGTACCCAGTGGAGACCCGGTTTTCTGGGACGAGAACTCCGGTCCGTCAATGGCGTCGACGAACGAAGTAGGCACGATTCCCTCCGAATCGTTCACCATTCTGGGCAGCAGCAGCAGCAGTAGCACGACCAGCAGCACCGGCACGACTCCGGAACCCAGCACAATCATGCCGCTTGCCTCCGGCATCCTCGGCCTGGCTGGCGTGCTGCGCCGCCGTCTTTAAAGATGGTTCCCGTTTCTGAATTTCAAAATAGGTCCTGCATCACCCCTGCAGTTGACGGGCATCACAGCGTTTTCTTGTCGATAGCGTTACAAAAAGAATAGCAAGGGCGGTGAGAACCACTGACCGCGTTGTGCGGTAGGGCACCAGCCCTTCGTTGCCCAACGAACGTTGGGAGAATGGTCGCAGCATGGCCACAGCGCAGCTCACGTCGGTTGGGGTGGGCATTCGAAATGTGCTCATCGCAACAGATTTTTCACGTTATTCAAGAAACGCACTCGAATGCGGCCTGCGGCTGGCAGGGATTTACGGAGCGACGACTTACATCGTCACGGCTGTTCCGAGTGAGGCCTTTCTGCTCGCCGGGCCGGATGCGTACGTCGCCGCCACCGAGGCTGCTGCGCGTGACCTGGAGGCGCTCAAGGCCGAGTTGATGGCGGCCCAGCCTTGCGGCCAGTTCAGCGATTACCACTTATGCGTGCTGGAGGGCGAGGTGTCGCAGGCCATCCTGAACTTCGCCCGCCAGAAGCAGATCGATCTCATCGTGGTGGGAACGCATGGCCGCACCGGACTGGGCAGGGCGTTTATGGGTTCGGTAGCAGAGCGCATCTTTCGCGGATCGCCCGTTCCCGTTTTGTCTGTGGGACCGCACATCCGTGCCTCAGCGCTGCAAGATGCGCCCCGCAATATTGTTGCGGCAGTTGATTTCACATCCGTTTCTGCGCTGGCAGCACGTTACGCAGTCCGCCTGGCTCGGAAGAACAGGGGTAACCTGACGCTGTTGCACGTGATAACAGAGAAGGATCTGGATCATTCTGGCGATAGAGCAGGCATTGACCAGAAGATCGAGCGGCGAGTGAAAAGTCTCCTCGGATCTGACGGCGAGAGCGTTGATTGCTCGATCATGGTCGAGACTGGTCCTGTTGTTCCGACGATTTTGTCGATGCTGGAACGCACGCGGTCGGACCTGCTCGTCATCGGCGTGCGCCGTTCCAGCGGCGTGCTGGATCGCTTGGTTTTGCACCATGCTTATGAACTTTTATGCGAGTGTTCGCGCCCGGTGCTCACGTTGCGGGAGGATGCTCGAATCAATAACTTGAACTGAAAAATGGAGAAAAAATGTCAAAAGATAGTGCTGTCCTCGAAGATGCACCGGCCGAAGAGCTGACTCCGGATATGGTCTCTAAGATCAAGAAGGAAGACATGCAGCAGGCCGTGTTCGAGCGCTTCCGCGGTAGCAAACCTGGTTCTCGCACAGAAGCCGGCAAATCTGGCAAGCGCTCGCCGTATTGGCAGAGTGCTGACGATCAGTGCTGAACGCCTGAGCGGTCGAAGCTGAAAAGCTCTCGATCGTTTCAGAACATGAAGTCGAACGAACGTTAGTTTCGCCATTATTGAAAGCTGCAAGAAAAAATATCCCGCGCGATGATGGAAGCGCCGGGCTTCAGTCCGGCGAGATCGGATAACAACCACGGCGGCTTTAGCCGCGATGGCGGAGGCTAAAGCCGGCTTTCTAGACCGAACTTTCGGCACGGCTGAAGCCGTTCCCTTGCACCTTACTAGCGGACATTATTTTTGCAACCATCATTAGCTTGGTAATCAAATATCGCGTTCGCATAGCGATCCGTTCCAAATGCTTCTGTTGTGAGATGGGCCGCTGAATCTCTCTCCACGCGAAACCATCCAATTCTCGATAGATACAAAGCACCGCGTTACGCAGGTTTCGCTCAAGGTCTTCAAACATGCGCATTGGCATTACGTGTTATCCCACCTATGGCGGCAGTGGCGTGGTGGCTACCGAACTCGGCCTGGAACTCGCGCAGCGCGGGCACCAGGTGCACTTCATTTCGTACTCGCAGCCCATTCGCCTCACCGAGCCGCAGCCGAACATCCACTACCATGAGGTGGAAGTCTCGCGCTACCCGCTTTTCGAGTATCCGCCGTATGATTTGGCGCTGGCGACGTGCATGGCTGAGGTGGCGGAGATCTACGAACTTGATCTATTGCACGTGCATTATGCCATCCCGCATTCCGTCAGCGCGATGTTGGCGCGGCAAATGCTCTCCTGCGATCATGCGCGCAATGGCAAACGCCGCCGCTTGCCTTATGTAACCACCCTGCATGGGACCGATATCACGCTGGTCGGCGCGGACCCTTCCTATCTGCCGATCACACGGTTTTCGATCGACCAAAGCGACGGCGTCACCTCGATCTCCCATTATCTGAAGCAACGCACGCTGGAGGTTTTTGAGGTCCGCACCCCCATCGAGGTCATTCCCAACTTCGTCAACTGCGACCTGTACGAGCGCACTCCGGAAGTGCTGCAGCGGCGTTTCCAGTTTGCCCAACCCGACGAGAAGATCCTGGTTCATCTGTCTAACTTCCGTCCGGTGAAACGGGTTTGCGATGTGGTCGAAATTTTCTATCGCGTACAGAAAAAAATTCCTTCGCGGCTGCTGATGATCGGCGACGGCCCTGAGCGCTCACGCGCCGAATGGCTGGCCGTCAACAAGGGCATTCACAATAAGGTGGACTTTCTCGGCAAACAGGACCGCATTCACGAAAAGCTCGGAGTCGCCGACGTTATGCTTTTGCCCAGCCAGTTGGAGTCCTTCGGGCTAGCCGCGCTGGAAGCGATGGCGTGCCAGGTCGTTCCTATCGCTACTAACGAGGGCGGCGTTCCGGAAGTCATCGACCACGGCAAGACCGGCTTCCTGGCGCCGGTAGGTGCGGTGGATGAAATGGCTGAATACGCCATTGAGATTCTGTCGGACGATGCCCGGCTGCAGCAGATGGGCGTCGAAGCGC
Source organism: uncultured Acidobacteriaceae bacterium (assembly GCA_963821995.1). GTDB lineage: Bacteria > Acidobacteriota > Terriglobia > Terriglobales > Acidobacteriaceae > Bog-257. Next base: position 26,373 of record CAWGFZ010000009.1, read on the forward strand.
GCGCAAGTGCACAGGCCAGGTTCTGCGCCAGCAAGATTATTCCGATGTATGAAAGACACTACCGGGCGGTGCTCGATCGGGCCTCGTAAATAGCGCCTACGACTGAGCCGCCCATCTCTTCCGCGCGTAGGATGGGCAGCAGCAGCCGTACCAGCGTGCCGCGGTTGGGCTGGCTTTCTACCGTCATTTCAGCAGCGTCGCCGTATACCACTTGCAGCCGCTCGGTGACATTCTGCATGCCTATACCCATGCCTGAAGGGCTGCCGCGCTCTGCCGGCATCCCCACTCCGTCATCTTCCACCTCCAGCACCAGAAGATGATCGACTCGCCGACTGCGCAAATAGATGCTGCCGCTCTCCACCTTGGCGGCGAAGCCGTGTTTTACCGCGTTCTCCACCAGCGGCTGCAGGATCATGTTTGGCACCAGATCATCCAGTGACGCCGGCTCCAGTTCCTTCACCACCTTCAGCTTGTCGTGTCCAAAGCGCGCGACCTCGATGTCCAGGTAGTCGTCGAGAAACTCCAGTTCCTCGCGCAAGGGCACGAACGAATCGCCCTTACGCAGCAGCCGGCGCAGGATATTACCCAATCTCACGATCATGTCGCGTGCGGAATCCGGGTCGGCACGCACCAAGGAAGAGATCGAGTTCAGCGTGTTGAACAGGAAGTGCGGATTGATCTGGCTCTGCAGCGCTTCCATACGCGCCTGGAGCAGCAGCCGCTCCTGCTGCTCGAGCTTCATCTCGATGCGAACGTTGTTGAGCACCTTGAGCGCGATTGCCACCGCCATTACCGTGCCAGCGTAAATCGCCAGAAGCACCCAAAGGTTCTGGGAATACAGCGCGAAGATGCGTCTGGGGAAGAAGCGATGCAACTGGATACGGATAAACTCCAGAACGACGATGAGGAAGAAAAATGAGGTCTGCCAATCGATAAATGACTTTTGAATGCTGCGCCGGACCCAGTGATAGATACTGAGATCGAAGAGCGGAGAAAATGACCAGATCGCCTCGCGCTCAGGTGCGATGTGGCGCAGGAACCCGGCCGAGAAACCAGCCAGAACATACAAGGGAAAGGCCAGCCACTCACCCAGGAAAGCCGATGGTAGCGCAACCAGCATCCCGCCGGCAGCACCAGCCAGGCGACCGCCGATGACACCCAGCAGAATGGCGCCTTCGAACGCAATGTCCGCGGCAAGAAAGTTGCGTACCCACCCACGCACCAACACGCCAAGCGCGATCGGTGTGCCCACGATGAAAACGATTTCCAGCTTTTCTTTAAGGGTGCGCTCTTCCCGGAACAGCAGCACGCGAAAACGCCGCGCCCGCACCAGCACGCTGCTGATCGCCGCGGCCACGCCGAGCCGGATCAGCAACGTTACGAGAATGAGCTTCTGATCCAAATTGCCTGTTTCCTGGTTAGTCGTTAAGGATGCTCTGATTAACCGCTCGTTGTGAAGGGGACGGCCTTCAGGCCGTCCGTAAACGCTTCGAAATCAATTCGGCTTTAGCCGCTGAGGGATTTCATTACGACTTAATCAGACCTTCCTTAAGCAAACTGGCGGCTTGCCGTAACGCTTGCTCTGCGCTGGCGCCATCCGGAGCGCCGCCCTGCGCCATATCGCGATTGCCGCCTCCCCGCGTGCCGAGCGCATTAACGATCTGCTTCATCAGCGCCCCCATGTCGTTCGCGAGTCCCGGTGTCTGTGCGAAAACCAGTGAAGGTTGAGCACCGCCGCAAGCCAGCAGTGCAATCGCCTGCCCGCTCTTCGTCAGCTTCTGCGCCAGCATCTTTATGAAATCGAGATTCCGATCTCCGAAATATTCCACCACAAGTTTCGGGCCCGCACCTTGCCCAGCAATTTGCAGCAACTGTTGCGCCTGAAATTCCGCAACTTCCTCCAGAAGCCGATGCTGCGCTTTCTGGGCTGCCTTGATCTCGTCTTGAGTCTTGCGGATCTGCTGCGGGACTTCCCAGAGATGGGTCGAGAATAGGGTCGCCGACTCTGTAAGAGCCTCGAAATCGCGCCGGGCCGTATCCACCGCGCGAATTCCGCAGACAAACTCCACCCGCACTCCCTGCCTTACCTTTTCCGATTTGCGCAGCAGGATACTGCCTATCTGCCCGGTGCTGCACACATGAGTTCCTCCGCAGGCGTTCAAATCGAAGTCGCGGATGTCGATCAATCGCAGCTTATCGCGCTCGGGAGGAATCTTGCGCACGCCCATACTGTGCGCCTCTTCCAGTGTGACAAAGCGAATCTCCACAGGACGATCTTCGGCAATAACTTCGTTGGCCAGGCGCTCCGCAGTTTGCAACTGCTTAGGCGGGATGGAATCTGTCGCGAGGTCGATGGTGCAGCTCTCATCTCCCATGTGAAACGAAACCGTCGCGAAGTCATGCAGCTTCTCAAACGCCGCGGATAAGACGTGCTGACCCGAATGCTGCTGCATGTGATCGCGACGCCGTTGGGCATCGATTCGCCCTCGCACCACCAGTCCTGGCTGCAAGCCAGACCAACCACCTTCGATGACGTGCAGCACGTCGCCGGTATGCTCGTCCTCGCACACGTCACGCACTTTCAGCGGCGCAACCTCGTTGCTCGGCGGCAGGATTTCCAGATATCCGGTATCGAAGGTTTGACCACCGCTGGTCGGATAGAAAGCCGAGCGATCGAGCCTGACCGCAACCCGGTTTGCATCTGCCACCACGGCGACGATGCGGGCGTCAAACTCCTGCAGGAATGAATCGCTGTAGTAAAGACGGTCAGTCACTGATCGAGATCTCCAGAAGCGATTCTAACTGCGCGGAAACCGGGTTGGTAGCCACGCCGGTGGTCACTGGCCGGAGCGCCCCAACTTGCGACGGCAATTTCGGCGCAGCATCCAATATGGTAGCCTTCTAATGGGGTGAGTGTGTCCTTGAGCGGCGCTCGTTCACAGCGCTGCCGAAATAGAGTGTAAGGAAAACGGAATTGTTCAACAAAGTAGTTGCCGCAGTTTTCGGCACCAGTAACGAACGCGAGATCAAGCGCATCCAGCCGCTCGTCGAACAGATCAACTCGTTCGAGCCGGTGATCAAGCAGCTTTCCGACGATCAACTCCGCGGCAAGACCGACGAATTTCGCCAGCGCATTCGTGAGCGCGTGGACGCCGTCGAAGACGCCGACGAAAAAAATCAGGAGCTCAAGGCGGTACTCGACGAGATTCTACCCGAGGCGTTTGCGGTGGTGCGCGAGGCGGGCTGGCGCGTGCTGCATATGCGGCACTTTGATGTGCAGCTTATCGGCGGCGTCGTGCTGCATCAGGGCAAGATTGCCGAAATGAAGACCGGCGAAGGTAAGACGCTGGTGGCGACCCTGCCGGTTTATCTGAATGCGCTCTCCGGGCGTGGCGTGCATGTAATCACCGTGAACGACTACCTGGCCAAGCGCGACTCGGAGTGGATGGGCAAGCTCTATACCTTTCTTGGATTGAGCGTCGGCGTCATTGTGCACGATCTTGATGACGAGCAGCGGCGTGAGGCTTACGGCTCGGATGTTACCTACGGAACGAACAACGAGTTCGGCTTCGACTACCTGCGCGACAACATGAAGTTCGATTTAAACGACTGCGTGCAGCGCGGCCACAATTTCGGCATTGTCGACGAGGTGGACTCGATTCTGATCGACGAAGCGCGAACGCCACTCATCATCAGCGGCCAGAGCGAAGAGTCCACGGACAAGTACTACAAGGTCAACCGGATCATTCCTCAATTGGAGCTGGGCGAGGAGATTGATCGCGGCCTGGGCGAGGACAAAATCCTGACCGGCGACTTCGTTGTGGACGAGAAGCACCGCACCATCACGGTGACCGACACTGGATGGGAAAAAGTCGAGCGGCTGCTGGGCATCGGCAACGTCGCCGACCCCGAAAACTGGGACCTGAAGCATCACGTCGAGACGGGTGTCAAAGCGCACGCGCTGTACCGCCGCGATGTCGAGTACGTCGTTAAGGACGGCGAGGTCATCATTGTCGACGAGTTTACCGGGCGCCTCATGCCGGGGCGGCGCTGGTCTGACGGCCTGCACCAGGCGGTGGAAGCCAAAGAGAACGTGAAGATCGAGCGCGAGAACCAGACGCTCGCCACCGTCACCTTTCAGAATTACTTCCGCATGTACAAGAAGCTGGCCGGCATGACCGGTACGGCCGAAACCGAAGCAGCCGAGTTCGACAAGATCTACAGACTCGAAGTGGTCGTCATCCCGACCAACAAGGTGCTGCTGCGCAAGGAAAATCCCGACGTCGTTTACCGCACTTCGAAGGAAAAGTATTTTGCCGCGGCGGATGAAATTCAGAGACTTGCCGAGACTGGCCAGCCGGTGCTGGTGGGCACCACCTCGGTCGAGAAATCGGAACGGCTATCGGAGCTGCTGAAGAAGAAAGGCGTCAAGCACGTCGTCCTGAACGCGAAGTATCACGAAAAGGAAGCCGAGATCGTCGCGCAGGCGGGCCGTAAAGACGCGATCACCATCGCGACCAACATGGCCGGCCGCGGTACCGACATTCTGCTCGGCGGAAATCCCGAGTTTATCGCAAAGCAGGAATGCCTGAAGAAGGGATTGGCCCAGGCTCTCAAGGCCGTCGCGGGCGAAGTTCCGGTCAAGCCGGATGATCCGAACCTGTCCTACTTCTATTATGGCGGCGTGGAATACAAGGTCGACACGGGCAAATGGAACGAGGTTTACGAAAAGCATAAGCGTGCTACCGACGCCGAGCACGATGAAGTGATCAAGCTCGGTGGGCTGTTCATCTTCGGCACCGAACGCCACGAAGCCCGCCGCATCGACAACCAGTTGCGCGGACGTGCGGGCCGCCAAGGCGATCCCGGAGCATCGCGCTTCTATCTGTCTCTGGAAGATGACCTGATGCGCATCTTCGCCAAGGAGTGGGTGTCGAACTTGCTACAGCGGCTGGGCATGGAAGAAGGCGTGCCCGATCGAGTCGAAGATGATCACGCGGCGAATTGAAGCGGCGCAAAAAGCAGTCGAGGGGCAGAACTTTGAAGCCCGCAAACACCTCCTCGAATACGACGACGTGATGAACAAGCAGCGCCAGGCAGTTTACGCGCTGCGCCGGCAGTTGCTGGAAGGGCTCGACCAGAAGGAACTGATCCTCGAAGACTACGTTCGCGACATCCTGGGCGGCCTGCTCGACAAGTATGCCGGCAAGAATACGCGGCCCGAAGACTGGGACGTGAAGAGCCTGAAGAACCAGATCTTCACCCGCTTTGGCGTTGACATCGCGGCGGAGGGCATTGAAACCGAAAAGCTGAATCGCCAAGAGCTGGGCGACGCCATCTTCGACAAACTGAAAGAACGTTACGACGCGAAAGAGCAGCTCATCGGGCCGGATGCGATGCGCCATCACGAGCGCATCATCATGCTGAGCGTCATCGACCAGCAGTGGAAGGATCACCTGCTCTCGATGGACCACTTGCGCGAGGGCATCGGGCTGCGCGGCTATGGACAGCATGATCCACTGGTGGAGTACAAGCGCGAGTCGTTCGACATGTTCGAAGCCATGATGGAGCGCTTCGAGGAAGAAACTGTCCGTTACCTCTACCTCATGCAGGTGATCGAAGCGCCGCAGCGCCGTGAGCCGCAGCATGTGACTGCCGGCGGCGACTTCAACGGCGAGCCGGTTGGCGCCTTCACTACAGGACGTGGCCGTGCGACCACGTCCATGGACGACATGGAAGAGGCCTTCCAGCGCCGCAAGCGCCGCGAACTGGAGCAGGCGCGCATGGCCGGCGCCGGCGAGGCGGGCACGGTGCAGCAGGTTGTGCGCGGCGAAAAAATCGGGCGCAACGATCCTTGTCCCTGCGGCAGCGGCAAGAAGTACAAGAAGTGTTGCGGGGCTTAGATTCACCCCAACACGCGCAAATGCAGCGCGCGTCGGGGACCCCGGTCACAGGCCGCTGTTCGCTCCTCGCAGAACCGCACTGCTTGCTGCCTTACGGTTGATCTTAAATGTCAGCCACTATGCGTCACGTCGCTTTGCGACCCTATTATTGCGTCGGGGCGTGGTTGTCGTCATAGTCCTGCGTCAACGATTGCAGGAAGGCGACCAGCGCGCTGACGTCGCTTTGGTCGATCGACATGCTCTGAAACTCCGGGGGAGCGTTTCGCAAATTTCCCTGACGCGCAAGTTGTGAATTGAAGACGTAAAACTGTACTACGTCCTGCAAGGTAAGCTTGCTGCCGTTGTGAAAGTAGGGATTGGAGTCGGCAAGGTCCCGTAGGTTTGGCGTCCTGAACTGGGCGATAGTGTTGGCCAAACCTTGGTCAACCGTGCAGTTGTTCCCGGGCGCGCACACCACGCTCGCCAGGCCCGATTGTGGCTTCGGCATATCCGGATTCAGGTACACATTCCACAGCCCAAGATCGGCAAATTGCGGTTGTCCGGCCAGCGCGATGTGCCGGAAGGTCTCGCTTGCCGAAGGATGATTGAGCGTCATGGGAAGGTACTGGTTGTAATTGGCGTTGCGTTGCGCGAGCGAGGGGACGGCGAGATTCATGAACGAGCCGGCCCCGTTCGCTGCATCGTATTCTTCCTGCGAAACTCCGGTGCAGTGAAAAAGCTGGTCGGTGAAATCGGGCGCCGTGTGGCAGGCTGCGCAATTGCCGGCGTGCTGCGAGCCGTCCGTAGCTCCCGCCGCACTGCTGAGAAAGATCTTCAGACCGGCCAATTCAGGGGCGCCAAACACAAATGGCTGCGAGTGGTACTGGAACGATCGGTTGAGCGGCGAGACGAAACGGGGATTCTGCAACGCGGTAACGCTTTGCAGCAAGCGCTGGTTATAGGCGGCAACTGTCTCTCCTGCATTGGGCTGCCGCGGCAACTGGTTTAGCGACAGAAAAACATCATAAGGTGATGCCGCATATACGCTGGTGCTGGTCGGTTTGAACAGCAACACTTGCATGTACGCCTGCATGAGTTGAGCAACCGCGGCGAGCACCTGCTGGTCGGTGGCATTCTGAACATCGATCCGATACTGCGGCGGAAGCTGGAACTGTGGCGGAATGTTGTCAGCCGTCCCCAGCAGCAAGGTGCTGTAGGAGAGGGTGCCAGTGCGCTCTGCCGCTAATTTCCCTGTACCGTCGTCTTCGCGGATGACGCGAGCGATGTGCGCGACGGCCTGGCTTTGCTGGTCCGGTGACCAACCGAAGTTGCGTCCCGTAATCGTGGCCTCCACCAGGTCGACTGCGTCACTGAACTCTCCGTCGGAGTGCAGGAACATGGGCACGGAGCGCGGCATCAACGATCCCACCATTACCAGCGCATTGCGCGGCGTGTGATCGAAGCCGTTGATGGTCCGGGGCAGCGGACTGCGGGTGGTGAAGTCGGCATAAGTCCGGTTCCCAGCTCCGGGAACGCCCTCGAACTCCACCACAAAATGACAGGAGCGGCAGTTGATGGACTGGCCCGCGAACGGTCCCGGCAATGTTCCGGTGGTGGTTTGCACCTGTGCGACTACCGGGTCGCCCGCGCTCAGCGGCTGATTGATGCCGGTCATGTTAGCGGCAAAGTATTCGGCGAAACGCGTCTCCAGAAACAGCCGCTCTCCCACCGTGACTTCAGCAGCGGGATAGCTAATAACGACTGGGGTTTGACTGTCGCCACTAGATGAGGAGGATGAGGAGTTGGAGCCGCAAGCCTGCGTGCAAAGCAGCGCCCCGCCGGCCAAGGCTCCCAACAGCAGCCAGAAACTGATTTTGCTTCGTGATCCCCACATAACCGCAGACTTACCCCCTGGGTGCGGAGTGCACTTCTAATTTAGTTAAGGTAAATGCATGGGACTCGCGACCGCTACCTTCAGCCTGACGCAACCATGGCGAAGGGTTAGACAGTGTACCGCAGTAGGAGGCACTTCGTGCAATCGTCACTATTGCTGGACCGGTTTCGGCAGTCAGAATTCTATGGCGAAAATTCGATTCGATGCTTCAGTTCCTTTACATACTCGTGAAGTGCCATTCCGAAGAAGTCCGTCGTTCGACCAGAGGGCCGATAGCCGTGCTTTTCATAAAACCGCGTCGCGCGGCGCAGGGGTTCGGTGGTGTCGAGCGTCACCCGAAAACAGCCTCGTTTCGCGAGTTCCGATTCCGCAGTATGCAACAGCATTTCTGCAACGCCCCGCCCAAGGTGCTCAGGCAGAACGGCCATGCCGCGTAAATGACCTTCGCGGCTGTCGCCTGGAGCACAGCCAATAGTGCCTATGATTTCGCTGCCGAACACTGCAACGAACACCTGCATGCTGGCAAGTCTCTGCAGAATCGTTTGCTCGGTGAGAATGGTGTCCAGATAAGCGGCTTCGGTGTAGCTGGCCTGATAGGGCTCAAAGGCTGCAGCAAGGCAACGCAAGACTTCTGCGGCGTCACTCTGACTCGCCCTGCGAATTACGATCGTCTCCAGCACGGGAGAACTCTTCAGTAGTGGGTTCAATATAGCGCAAACAGCTGCCCGGGGCCGGGCGGGGAATCGCACACGTAAAAACAAACGCCCAGCCACTGAGGCTGGGCGCGTGAGCAAATGCTCGAACAGCGTTACTGCATTCGAACTACATTGCCGGCTTGTGGTCCTTTCTGACCTTCGACGATCTCGAACTCGACCTGATCGCCTTCCTGCAAACTCTTGTAGCCGTCAGAATTGATGGCGCTGTAATGCACGAACACATCGGCATTGCCGTCATCGCGGCCTATGAATCCAAATCCTTTTGCGTTATTGAACCATTTAACGGTCCCTTTCAATCTCACCTCTTCTTCCTCCGGGCAAAGCCCACAGCACCCCGCCGCGGGGCCTGGTCTTGATTTGCGTCCATCAGGTTAAGCTCAGAGCCAAAGTCTGATAAGGAGTGAACCCCACGTGAATCATTGGCACGGTGGGCGGAGCCTGCGTGAACGGCGTACCCTAACTATGCCACCGTTTCGTGGTGTTGTCAAGGCAGTATACATCGGGAACCCTCATTTTTAGCGGGTTTCCTGTTTCCTACAGAGGAGGTACGGACAATCCCTAATCGTATGCACCACTTTCGTATTCATTAGATTTTCCCTAGGCGAAACACTTCGGCGAGCCACAAAATGCCGACGATCGTCTTTCCATCGCGAGCCTGCCCCGAGACAACCATCTCAACAGCGTGGCTGAGGGAGACCATCTGATACTCGATCCTTTCATCAGCTTCCGGTTGGGCCTCGCCGGCGGTTAGCTTTCGGCCCAGGAAAATGGTCATGGTTTCATCCAGAAATCCCGGGCTGGCGTAGAAGCCCAGCGCGCGCTTCCAGTCCCGGGCACGATAACCAGTCTCCTCAAGCAATTCGCGTTTGGCCGCAGCGAGCGGCTTCTCACCAGGATCAATGCGGCCGGCCGGCAATTCCCAAAGATAGGCACGCGCAGCATAGCGGTACTGACGCTCGAGCAACACGCGCGGCTCATCGCCTGTTTCATCCACTGCGAGCACCACCACCGATCCGGAATGGCGGACTACGTCCCGTTGCGCCGTGATCCCGTTAGGCTCCTGCACCTTGTCAGAAGTCACGTTGAAAACCTTGCCCTGGTAAACGACTTTGGAGGAGAGCACTTTGAGTGTTGGGCTTGGGCGCTTACTCGAGGCTTTGGACTGTTTCTGTTTGAAGAGCGGCATACCAACAATATACGTGTGTAACGAGGGTAGGGAAGATTGCTTGCGCAATCCCGAATGGCGGCTATTGTTGGCAACTACCACGCCTGAAGCTGAAGGTGCCGACTGGTCATCCAACGTTCGTTATGCGTAAACTCCTATGCATCACTGCCCACCCCGATGACGAGGCGGGAGCGTTCGGCGGCACATTACTCGTTTACGGTGAACGCGGTGTAGAGACCTCAGTGATCTGCCTCACCGCGGGCACGGCGGCACGTAACCGTGGGACATCCCGCAGCAATGAGGAACTTGCTGAGCTGCGCCGCCGCGAATTTGCGGTTTCATGCAGGGTACTGAAGGTCGCCCACGGCGAAGTCCTGGACTATCCCGACGCCAAGCTCGATCGCGTCGAGCTTTACCGGGCGGCCGGCGATCTGGCCCTGCGAATTCGCGAGATCCGTCCGCAAGTGGTAATTACCTTCGGACCGGATGGCGGTCTCACCGCGCACCTTGACCACGCTATGGCAGGCCTGTTCGCGACGATGGCGTTCGAGTGGGCCGGCCGGCCCGATCGTTATCCCGAGCAACTGCAGGGCGGACTGACGCCGCATCGCGCGCAGAAACTGTATTACGCGACGTCGGACTTCATCCTTACGGATCGGCAGCCCATTGCGCCGCCCCCGGTCACTGCACGGATTGAGATCGGAAAAGAGCGCTTCGAGAGGAAGAATGAAGCTTTTCGGCAGCACACAACGCAAACGCCGCTGTTCGATCGCGTGAGAAAGAACCTGGAGCACAGCACGAGCACAACGGAGATGTATCATCTCGCGGCGACAAGTTCTCCTCGCGAGGCGACGCTGGAGAGCGATCTGTTTGATGGTGTGAAAGACGATTAGAGCAGATCAGCGGCCCAGTTCGGGATGCAGGTCGAGCGAATCGGCAACACGATCCAGAGCCGCCTGGATGCGGTCCAATTCGGCTTGGAAAGTATCGTTCAGCTCCAGCAGCTTGTCGGGCGCTTCCTCAAACTTGCGAAGCATTCCTCGCAAGGCAGCTCGCCCTTTGTCACTCAGCAGCAGCGCGCCCACGCCACCGACTCCCAACAAGACGAGGGACACATACCATCGCCGCATCGCATTCTCCTTCGCTGCCGTCGATCTAGCAGCAAATTATGCTTACGCAGCCCCCATTGCAATAATCAGCTGCTGCAGAGGACATGTCGAGCTTGGTTCCTTCTGTGTGGATAATGACGGCAACGGACGGTTGTGAGGTTGTCTTGACGGCCTACAGACGGTGGCGCCCGAACCAGCTTTGGACGCGATTCCCAGGCACAGCGACCTGGTGGGTCCTGCTACTGGGTTAACGCCTCGACGATGGCGTTGTGGAGCTCCGGTCGAATGCTGCGAATCTGCTGGGAAGCGCGGTTTGGCCAGGTTCGATTGGTTAAGAACGTGACCGACAGCTTTCGCACCGGATCGATCCACAAGGATGTGCCGGTGAAGCCAAGATGCCCGAATGAGGCAGCCGAGAACAGGTTGCCAGACGAAGATTCCGGCCGCGACGGTGTGTCCCACCCCAGAGCACGAGTGGTGCCGGGCGGGCACGGCTCGCGATGGCTGAATAGATTGACGGTAGCGGGTTGCAGGATCGGTGAGCCGCCACGCAGCATGCATTCGGCAAACCCGGCCACATCATTTACAGGTGCAAAAACACCGGCGTGTCCTGCGACACCGCCCATGACGTACGCGTTCTCATCGTTAACTTCGCCTTGCACGACTCGTTTGCGAAATTTCTGATCGTCTTCCGTCGGCGGCATAGCTGTTCGCCATTCGGGCGGCGGATTGAAGCGCGTCCGGGTCATGCCCAGCGGCGTGAAGATCTCCTGCCGCGCGAAAACATCGAGAGGCACGCCAGCCTTACGAGCCAGCAACTCGCCCAGAAGAATAAATCCGATGTCGCTATAGACGGCGTGCGTTCCCGGCGCAGCGATCAGGCGCGTCGTCATGGCAGCGTGAAGCAGGTCGTCGCGGGTGGTGGCGAACTCAAACAGCTTTTCATAAGCCGGCAAGCTGCTGGAATGCGTCAGCAACATCCGGATCGTGACTGCCCCCCGCCAGGCGTGCTGGTGTTTTGGTGCGAGCGAAATGAATTCGGGTAACGTCTCCGAAACCGGCTGATCCAGCAATAACACACCGCGTTCGTAAAGCAGCATCGCAATAGTCGTTGTGGCGACGACCTTCGTCACCGATGCCAAGTCGAATATCGTGTCCGGCCGGACCTCGAGCGCGTTCGCATCATAGGTAAAGCGCCCGAATCCCTGCGATGCGACCAGCTCTCCGCGATAGGTCACTGCCAATGCGGCGCCGGGAAAAGCCCGCTGCTCGATACCGTCGTGGATGACGGCAAACGCGCGGGCGAATCTCTGCTCCTGGGCCTGGAACGCTGGCCGCGGTGACCCGTGTTGTTGCGGAGTTGGCGTGAGGAAGTTGCTCCAGCGTGCAGCAGAATCTGGCCGCAACTTATAATAGCTTTCCCGCTTCAAGGCGGGTCACAATACTAAGTTGGAAAGGTCATTTTGAGTCTGCACCTGCGCCGGCCGGCCTCTGCGTTGGCCTATGTTTGTCTCCCCGCCCTACTCAGCGTGATTGCTGTAGCGCAAATCTCAACACCATCCGGAACCGCAAAAACTGCCGCCAGGCCTAGCTCAGCCGGTTCAGCCGAGCGTGAGCAGTCGAATTCGCGCAATCCGGGCGCGACGACCGGGAATTCAGGATCCGCTGCGGCGGCGAAAGATGAGCAAAGCTGGTTTACTCCTCTCGACAGCGTTCTTAAAGATGCAGTGAACAACGGCAATGCCGCGGGCGCCGTGCTGATCGTGGGGCATCGCGGTTTGATCGTGTACCAGAAGGCCTATGGCAATCGCGCGTTGGGCTCGAATCCCGAGCCGATGACCACGGACACGATCTTCGATCTCGCGTCGCTCACCAAGGTGATTGCCACCACCACCTGCGTTATGCGCTTGGAACAATTGGGGCAGATCAAGCTGAACGATCCCGTGGCCAAGTACATCCCCGACTTCGCGCAAACCGGCAAAGAGGATGTCACCATTCGGATGTTATTAACGCATTATTCTGGTTTGCCTGCCGATCTCGACCTGAAGGACTCGTGGAATGGTCTCGAGGAGGGATATAGCCGCGCCAACGCTTCCAAGCTGGTCAATCCTCCGGGGTCGACATTCCTTTATAGCGACGTGGGTTTCGTTGCTCTGGGCGAGTTGGTGCAAAAAGTCAGCGGAATGCCGCTGGATCAGTACGCGCAGACCTATATTTTCGGCCCGCTGGGAATGACGTCAACGCGCTTCAACCCTCCGCCTTCCTGGGGACCGCGTATTGCTGCCACGCAGCGCGACGAACACACTGGCCAAACGCTGCGCGGCACGGTCCACGATCCCACTGCGCGCCAGATGGGCGGAGTGGCCGGTGATGCCGGGCTATTCTCCACCGCCGGGGACGTGGCCAAGTTCGCGCAGGCGATCTTGAATCAGGGTGCACCTGTTCTGTCGCCGCTCATCGTTGAGAAGATGACAACCCCGCAACAGCCCGCGAACATGCCGAATGTGCGCGGGCTGGGATGGGACATCGACTCCCCGTTCTCGTCTAATCGCGGTGAGCTGTTGCCGGTAGGCTCTTTCGGTCACACGGGATTCACCGGTACTTCGTTATGGATTGACCCGACGACCAATACTTACGTCGTGCTGCTCACCAATTCCACGCTGCTGAAGGACGGCAACGTCATCGGTCTTCGGACGGAGATCGCGACCGCAGTCGCCGCCGCGCTGAAACTCGCGCCCAGCGAAGAGCAGAAGGTACGGCTGGCGCGCATTACCGGCTATAACGAGACCCAGATGGCGGCGCGCCGGGTGATCGCGCGCAATGGCAAGGTACTGACTGGCATCGACATTCTGGAGGAACGGCAGTTTGAACCGTTGAACGTTCCCAACGTTCCCAATCCGCGTGTTGGTCTGCTAACCAACCAGACGGGCGTCGATAGCAAGGGCAAGCGCACCATCGATGTCCTGGCGCAGGCGCAGGGAATAAAACTGGCGGCAATCTTCACTCCCGAGCACGGACTGCAGGGAGCAACAGACAGCGCAGAGAACGCAAGCTCGAAGGATGGGGCGACGGGCCTGGCCATCTACAGCGTGTACGGCGACACTGATGCCAAGCGCCGCCCGCCCCTTGAAGTGATCCGCAAGCTGGACATTCTGGTTGTCGACCTGCAGGACGTGGGCGCGCGTTTCTCCAGCTATGAAACCACGCTGGGATACTTCCTGGAAGCTGCGGCCAAGGCGAAAAAGCCGATCGTCGTGCTGGATCGCCCAAACCTTCTTACCGGGGCTTATGTTCAGGGTCCGGTCTCAGACTCAGGCCAGGAAAGCTTTTCTAACTACTATCCGCTTCCACTCCGGCACGGTATGACCATCGGCGAACTAGCCCGGATGTTCAACGAGGAGAAGCATCTCGATGCCGAACTTACGGTGGTGCCTATGCGCGGATGGCTGCGGGGCGATTGGTTCGACTCCACGGGGGCTATCTGGGTGAAGCCGGCGCCGGATATCCGCAATCTGGACCAGGCGGCGCTCTATCCGGGAGTAGCCTTGATTGAGGGCACGAGCGTTTCAGTGGGACACGGGACCGATATGCCGTACCAGTTGGTCGGGTCTCCGTATCTCATCGCTAAGGAGCTGGCCGGTTATCTCAATGCGCGTAACATCCCCGGAGTTCGCTTCGTGCCGACTACCTTCACTCCTGCTTCGGGTGCATTCGTTCACCGCGAGTGTTTCGGCATAAACATTCTCGTAACCAATCGCGAGCAGCTGGATGCGCCGGAACTCGGGATCGAGCTGGCAGCGGCGCTTCACAAGCTATATCCGCTGGGATACGACCTCAGCCACGTTAACCAGGTGCTGGCGAATCACGCGGCGTTCGCTGCCCTGCAGGCCGGACAGGATCCGAGCCGTATCGCAGACGACTGGCGCGATCAGCTAGAAAAATTTATGGAGTTACGAGTGAAATACTTGCTCTACTAAATCTAATTGTTCTTGCCGGTTCCGCCGCACGCTTGCGCGAGTCGCCGCCGTTCGAATGGCACACGCAGAACTCGACAACAGGCGCGAACTTCGAATTCGAGATTACTGCCCCCGCATTCATTAAGCTCTCGCGCGCCGACTTGACACGTGTCCTATACTGCAAACGACTAAAAAGTGGCACAGGACAACTATGAAACACCTATTATTGTGTTTGGTCCTTCTGTCGGCCCACCTCGGATTCTCAACTTCCTACACCTCGGTCCAAAGCGGCAATTTCAATGCAAACTCCACCTGGGGCGATTCAGGGCACCCGGGAGCAGGTGACACGTGGGTCATCGGTAGTGGTACCACTGTAATTTGCTCTGGAACATGTGCCTCGGGACGAGCAACACCGGGAAGTTGCTCCGTCGATGGCACCGTTAACTCAGGAGGGACATTGACGATCACTCCCGGAGCCACGCTTACGCACAGCGGCGAACTTGACGTTCAACATGGCGCCACCGTCAATGTTACCGCTTCGTATACCACGGCAAGTGGATCCGTTGGAACTTTGGCGATCGCTCCCGGGAGCGGGGCAACCTGCGAGCTCAACTTCACCAATGTCGGGCAAGGGGCGGCGAACCTAAACCTTTTCGGTGCTTCGGTGATACCAGGCCATAACTCCTATGCCGTTCTTCAGTGTAATACCACGTTAAATGGAGGGGCCGGCTGCACCATAGTTCCCGCATCTGAAGGTGTCGCTGCTAATCTTGCTTTTTTCTATTTCAAAGTACTGGGGTTCGGGAATTCCGGGACGAGCGCATTCAACATATTCCTGGCCAACTCGGTTGATATTCAAAATGGTTTGTTTGACCATGATGGGGACGTATACATAACCATAGGCAGGTGCAGTACATGCAGCTTTGTTGTCCGCAATGTAAGCTTTACGAATCCGACCGACCACGATGCCGCCGGAAACGACTTCACCGTGTTTGAATTCTATTCATCGGTTAATTCTTCCGGCGCGACGAGGTCCTTGCTGAATGTTACTGCGGCCAATCAGAACCAGACGCAGGTATATGGCGTTTATATCGGAATGCCGGATCTTCAAATCGGCGAAAGCATCCTTGGAGGCGATCCAGCGAATATTAATGGCTTTGTGGGATACAACGTCAACCTCACGATGGCTCCTTCCTTTGCCAACTCGCAGATCTTTCGTAGCAATGGGGTAATTCTGGATCTTGTGGACGCCGGAACGCCTTGCTATGGATTCCTATATAACTCATCATTAACGTTTCAAGATAGTCTCTGTCTGGAACGCACGCCTAACCAGCACGAAATTGTCGCAGGTAGGGCAGCGAATAGCGGTTCGGCAAACCTTTATCAGCGGTATCTGTGCGACGGAGACGGCTTTTTTAACTCCGATACCGGCGACATGATACAGGACTGGGGCACATATACGATGGAGAATAGCATAGGTATAAACCTATGCGGCACGATGACAACCATCAGCAACGGTGGAACGGAAATCGCAACGGTCACCCAAAACACCAACTTCAACAATTTTGGTGAGACCTTTTGTGAGTTGGCCTGTTACGATGGCATCCATCCTATCTTCACGAACAATCTTCTGGTAAAACCGGCAGACATTAACAACTCAGGCATACGTGGCGATGATGGTATCCACGCAGCATTGTTCTTTCAGCGCCAGACGAACTTCCACATGGACTATAACGGCTTCTACCAGATGCCGGGCAGCGGCGATCCCGGTGCTGAACCCCAGCCTCCGGTTCCCGCATTGTTGCCCAATCCAGCATTAGGCGGCATTATCAGCTATGTCAATATTCCCGCCTCCACAGTCGGCAATCAGAGAGACATGCTGATCACAACCGTCACCGATCCGACGCATATTGGCTGCGCTTCGTGCAATTTCACTCAGCCGGGCGCGGCCGGAGTGATGCCTGGGGATTTCTTCGAAGACAATGATTTACTCCAGGTGGTGACGGTCTCCTCTGTTACTGACTCCACACACTTGGTACTCACCAGCCCGGGTATTTCCGGAATGCGGCAAGGGGTGGATGCATTAACTATCTATACAAGCTATTGGAACCATCCCGGTTGGTACTACGGCGACAGCAACGACGGCTCGCACGATATTCATGCCAATCCAATGTTTACCGACTCTACCCGGACGCTCTGCACTTGGTACAAACTTAATAGCGGTGCTTCACTGTTGTGCCCAACCTATGGCAGCATCATGAGCGGCCCGGGTACACTGGTAACAACGGCAGGCACCGGCAGAAGTACTCTAACTTGCTCGTCGTGCAATTTCACGGCGAACGGAATCACGACGGCGGATGTGGTGCAGGTATATGCCGGCACCGGCACAACTCCCCGCGGCTGGTCTAACATTTCCGCTGTAACTGCTCAATCGCTGACGCTTACTACCGCGATCGCCGGGCTCAGCGCAGGCGACACCTTCGACTTTATTACTTCCACTCAAGGCCTCGGTAGGGTCATGGTGCAATCGGCCGGATTTGACTGGAACGGGAATTCCGTGACGCCGCCTGGCTGGGCCACAGTCGCTAACGCTATGTCGTATATCTACACGGGATTTACTCCGCAGAATCTGGTCTACAAACAAGCTGGATCTCCGGCACAGGGATTCCCCGACATAGGCGCTGTTCCCGTCCGGCCATAGCTGCATTTGTTGCAAGTGACAACATGCGCATGAGCTGGTGGCATGCGCAGCCAGTCGGCAAATGTCGGTCGCAGACGCGGAGCTATTCGCTCCAGACGGCGAGTTCATTGCCGCTGGGATCGCTAAAGTGAAATCGGCGACCGCCGGGAAAACCGAATATCTCGCGCACGATCTTGCCGCCGGCTTCCTTTACTTTGGCGTGCGTGCCCTCGAGGGACGCCGCGTAAATGACGATAAGAGGGCCATGGACTTTATCCCCGCCTGCACCTGACGAGGTGGCGCCGCAGTTGAATCCGCCGGCCAAACGCCCATCAACAAAGCTCGTGTATTCGGGGCCATAGTCCTGGAATCTCCAGCCGAAGACCTTAGTGTAGAACTGTTTCGTGGCCTCGATGTCAGTCGCGGGAAATTCAATGTAGTCAATCTGAAAATTATGGTCGTGCTGGGCAGTCATTATGGCCTCCGCGAAACAGCATAATACCTAACCGCGTGCTTTGCTATGCCTTGCGACGAATCGCCGGCCGGTTGCGACAATGCGGCTAAGCCGGCGCAGCAGTGATAGGCTTTCAGCATGAGTTCCGACGACCAGGACCGAAAGGAAAGTGCCGCTGTGCTGTGGGCGCGTTACTCGCAGATCGCATTCATCATCCCTGCCGCAGTCGTGCTTGGGCTTCTTGTCGGCAAGCTTCTCGACTACTGGTTACACACGCGCTGGTTGTTCCTTGTGGGCGTCATTCTCGGGTGCGTTTCGGGATTCGTAGAGATGATTCGCATGATCACGCGGCAGAAGAGTTGATCTGCGATAGAGTGATCTGATGCCCGCGCCGACGCCGGAACCGCGATCCGCAACCGCGGAAGCTTTCCTCGACCGGGCTCTGCCTAGGATTCGCAGGTTTTTGCTGGTGCTGGCTGTTCTCGGCATTGCCCTCTGTGCGGCATCGTTTCGCTGGCCGGTGACGATCGGATTCCTGGCAGGCGCCATCATCTCCTACCTAAACCAGAGCTGGCTGGAACAAGCGATCCAGGCCCTGGGCGAGAGAATCACGTCAGGGCAGAGCCGCGAACGCGGCGGCGGAATCGTCCTGCGGGCGGCGCTACGATACGTTCTGATCGCCGGCGGCGCGTATGTTATATTTAATGTTTCCCTCGCAGCGCTGTACGGTTTTCTCGGGGGCGTCTGCCTTCCTATTGCCGCCATAGCCTGCGAAGTCGCAGTCGAGCTCTTCATTATTCTGCGACATGGAACCTGATTTCCCTGATCATCACTGTCTTGACGGAAGCACCGGGCTCAACCTGTGCGACCGCCAGGCAGGCAGGTCCGGTCTGACGAGCCAGTATCCATGCCCGAGCAACTGTGGTTCACCGCACTTCTGAACAAGTATTTTGCCGGCGTCGCGAACGCGATACTTGGCGCTTTTCACCTGCACGCGCGATATCCGCAAGCACCGATTACAAATTACGTTGCCATGCAGTTGCTGGTATTCGTGCTGCTGATTGTCTTCTTTGCGGCTGTGCGGGCGCGGCTTTCGGTGGATAATCCCGGAGCGATGCAGCACATGGTCGAAGGGCTGAATTCGTTCGTGACCGACCAGAGTCACGAAATCATCGGGCATGGGTATGAAAGATTTGTCGGGTATTTAACGGCGCTAGGAATGTACATCCTGCTCAACTGCGTTATTGGCGTGATACCCGGATTCGAATCGCCGGCGGCGATCCCGTCGGTGCCTCTGGGATGCGCGCTGGTGACGTGGTTCTACTATCACCTGCAGGGAATTCGCGCCAACCGCTTCGGATATGTAAAGAACTTTCTTGGTCCCGCGCCATTTCTTGCCCCACTGCTTTTTCCCATCGAGATATTCAGTCATCTGGCGCGAGTCCTCTCGCTCACCATACGTCTGTTCGCGAACATGTTCGCCAGCGACATGGTCATCCTGGTGTTCTTTACGTTGATTCCGATCGTGATACCGGTAATTTTCATACTGCTGCACATCGCGGTCGCACTCATCCAGACATACGTTTTCGTGCTGCTGGCGACCGTCTATATCGGCGAAGCCGTGGCACATGAGCACTAAAAGCAGCAGTTAGCAGCTAGCAATTAGCAATTAGCGTCAGCGAAGCAACCTGGGCACTGCATGCTCATCAATCCTGCCCACCAGTGCAATTAGTTCGGGACGTGGGAGGGCAGGGAATTGGGATGCCTGTTGCTCGCCGCCAATTGCTGGTTGCTCGCTGCTTCAGCGTGAGGGCGTCAGCTCGGTGAACGTCAACCACCTCCTGGCAGCGATTCATAAGGAGAAACACAAATGCGGAAAATAGTGATGATGGTCTTTGCGCTGATGGCTCTCTCGATGATGGCCATGCCGGCGTACGCGCAGGGCGCGGGAGGCGCCGCTGCAGGAGGAACCAATTGGGTTGCCATCGCGTCCGGATTCGGCATCGCGATCGCAGCCGGCCTTGCCGGACTCGGACAGGGCCGGGTCGGCGCCGCGGCTTGCGAAGCTATGGCGAGGAACCCTGCCGCTCGTCCCGCTATTCAGTTGGCGCTGATTCTGGGACTCGCCTTCATCGAGTCGCTCGTGCTCTTCACGCTGGTGATTATCTTCGCCAAGGTAGTCTAGAGTAATTTTCAAAGTTGATGTAGTCGTGTCTACAGGTAGAGCGGCGCTTCAACGCCGCGTTGGCGAAGAAGAGAAACATTCCGGTCTCCACGATCATGCTAATGATCGCGGAGACCGGACCTGTGGGCTCGGTCGCTAAGACGCCGACCCTTCGGCTACGCTCACGGCAGGCTCTAAAGGTCGGCTGCACCAGGTCGTCGGTGACCCTAAAATATGCGCTCAGGGTCTATTTCAGCGTATCGGCCCCTGCCTTTGCGCACTGAGCATCTTGCGCGCTGGTCGCGCCGGATGCACCGATCGCGCCAACGATTTTCCCGTCCATAAGCAGCGGAAAACCGCCCTCCAGCGGCACGGCGCCTTCCAGCGCTAGAATGCGCATGCCTGCTCCCCCACCGGCGACGGCATCCTGGAATTCCTTGGTCGGCCGTTTGAAGCGCGCGGCGGAACGGGCCTTGTCAATGGCTACGTTGGCGCTGCCCAGTTGCGTGTTGTCCATCTTCTCGTAATAGACGAGATTGCCGGCGGGATCTACGATTGCGACCGCAATCGTCCAATGATTTTTGACCGCCTCGGCGATCGCGGGGGCGGCTATCTTCTTGGCCTGCTCGACGCCAATGGGCGAGCCGTAGGGATTAGGCATCTGCGCCCACATTGTTAAACCAGCGGTTGTGAACGTCACGACAGCGAGTGCCTTCAAGCACAATTTGAACGACATGAGATCTCCTTCCTGAATCGGCATTTAGCATTTAGCCCTTAGCATTTAGCACTTGGTTCCAGCGCTCAGAACCTGGCTATGCTCGGCATCTAGCCAAGCAAAGGCCATGCAGCAAATGCTAAGTGCTAAGTGCTAAGCGCTAAGTGCTAAAGGCTACTTCATCAAATCCTGCGCGCTCTGAATCGCATACCCCAGCACGCGGCCGGGCAGCACGCCAAGATAGATGGTTGCGATCAGGGAGATCGCTAGCCCAATTCCCAGCCCAGCGGGAATGCGGGCGACCGGCGCCTGCACCCGCTCGTCGCGCATGTACATGTACACGATTACGCGAAGGTAATAATATGCCGCGACAGCGCTGTTGAGCACGCCAATAATGGTCAGGCCGACTAGATTGGACTGTAGCGCAGCGGAGAAGACATAAAACTTCGCGAAGAAGCCGCCGGTGACGGGAATGCCGATCAGCGAGAGCAAGAATACTGTCAGGATGGCAGCCAGCAGCGGCGAGCGGCGGCCAAGGCCGGCATAGTCGTCAAGCGTGACGTATTTCTCTCCCGCCGACGCAAAGTGACTGACCACCGCGAAGGCGCCGACGTTCATCGCGGCATAGGACGCGGCGTAAAAGATTGCGGCCGAGATGCCGACCTGCTTAGCGGCCGCAAAGGCGACCAGTAGATATCCCGCATGAGCAATCGAAGAATAGGCCAGCAGGCGCTTCACGTTCTGCTGTACCAAGGCGCCGATGTTGCCGAGCGTCATGGAGAGAACGGCCGCGACCCATACCATCCAGAACCAACCCGGCGCATCGGTGGCGAAGAGCACACGCAGCAACACGGCAAAGGCCGCGGCCTTCGGGCCCGTGGACATCAATGCGACGACCGGCGCCGGCGAGCCTTCGTAAACATCAGGCGTCCAGACATGGAAGGGCGCCGCGGCGACCTTGAAGCCGAGCCCGACGAACATTAGTCCCACCGCGAGGTAAGCCAACACGGAAGCCTGGCCTTGCAGATAACGGGCAATGCCGTAAACGTTGGTCGTGCCGGTCGCACCGAAGATGAGCGCGACGCCATAAAGGAAGAACGCAGTCGCGAAGGAGCCGAGCAGGAAATACTTCAGCGAAGCTTCGGCGCTCTCCGCGGCGCGCCGCCGCATACCCGCAAGAATGTAGGTCGAGATCGACGAAATTTCCAGCGCGATGAAGATAAGCACCAGTTCGACCGCGGACGACATCAGCATCATGCCGACGGTTCCGAAGAGTATCAGCCCGTAATACTCGCCGGAGCGAATGTGCTGCACTTCGAGATATTCGAACGATGTCAAGATGACGACCAGGGCGATCAGCAATACAACGACATGAAAGAAGACGCTGAACGTATCGATGCTGATAGTGCTATAGAACGCGCTGCCATAGAAGCCGGTCTGATACGCGGTTGCCGCAAGCCCGGCGAGCGTGCCGATGACAGCGATGATCCCCAGCGGTCTCTTCGGGCTTTCCTCCGGCAGAAGCGGGTCGACGATCATGATGATGATCCCGAAGATGCTCACCACCAACTCAGGCAAGATGCGGATGTAATCGACGGAGGGGATCATCGTCCGATCACCTCCGCAGCGGTGGCCAAGTGCGGGTAGAGCGGGCCTTCAGACCCGCGTACCGCATTGCCAAGGATTAGCGGTTTCAGCCGCTGCGGGGACGTCACCACCGACGCGATAGGTACCTCAGGGCCTAAAGGCCGAGGGTTTTCTGCGCGCGTGACGCGGACCTTAAGGTCCGCTCTACCCGAACCTGGAGCGATTACGGCACGGCTAAAGCCGTCCTGTTCCACCGCGGTCTGCAGCCCGCTGGAGTCAACAAAAATAGAGCGACTGTCGGCACGACTGAAGTCGTGCCCTGACACAGAATCCTGAACAGCAGGGGCTTTTTGTATGGCGACAGCTTGCGTCGAGGCGGAGAACTGTTTGAGCGCGGCCGATACGGCGGGATCAATCGAGTGCAACCATAGCATCGGCGCAACACCCATCACCAGCGCGGCAATCGCCGCGGGCCACAGCGACACGCGCTCGCGCGCATCGAGGTCGCGCAGCGACTGGTTTGCAGGATTCGTGATGTTGCCGTAGAAGACGCGCTGATACATCCACAGCAGATAGCAGGCGCTCCAGATCACACCCGTCGCCGCAAGGATTCCGTAAAGCTGCTTCGCCTGGAATGCGCCGCTGAGCACCAGGAATTCGCCGATGAAGCCGTTGAGTAGAGGCAGGCCGACCGATGACAACATGATGAAGGCGAAGAACGTCGCATAAACCGGCATGGGAGTCGCCAGCCCGCCGTATTCCGTAATGTCATAGGTGTGCCGCCGGTCGTAGATCATTCCGAGGAGCAT
The DNA here is from genome assembly GCA_963821995.1 of uncultured Acidobacteriaceae bacterium. GTDB lineage: Bacteria > Acidobacteriota > Terriglobia > Terriglobales > Acidobacteriaceae > Bog-257. Next base: position 49,504 of record CAWGFZ010000009.1, read on the forward strand.
GAACAGCGCTCCCGTAGAGACGCCATGGTTCAGCATCTGATAGACCGCGCCATCGACTCCCAGCTGCGTGAAGCTGAAGATGCCCAGAACGACGAAACCCAGGTGGCTGACTGACGTGTACGCGACCAGACGCTTGATGTTCGGCTGCACCATCGCCACCAGCGCGCCGTAGATGATGCCGATAATCGCCAGCGCGATGATCCATGGCGCATTGCGTCGCGCCTGGTCAGGAAACAGCCCTAGGTTGAAGCGCAGCAGTCCGTATGTACCCATTTTGAGCAGCACGCCTGCCAGCAGCACCGAGCCGGCCGTCGGCGCTTCTACGTGCGCGTCCGGCAACCAGGTGTGAACCGGAAACAGCGGCACCTTGACCGCGAAGGCTACGAAGAATCCCAGGAAGAGCCACAGGGCGGCATTAGCGAATCCGGTAACCTGGCCATTCTGAATTGCGCTCTGGATGGTGACGAAATCGAAGCTGCCGGTGCGCGCATACAGCCAGAGAATCGCCGCCAGCATGAACACCGACGCGATCATGGTGTATAGGAAAAACTTCACCGCGGCGTAAATTTTGCGCCCGTGGCCGTACATGCCGATGAGCAGTGCCATCGGGATCAGCGTCGCTTCCCAGAAGAAATAAAACAGGAACAGGTCGAGCGCGACGAAGACGCCGATCATGGCGGTCTCGAGGATCAGCATCAGGACGAAGAATTCCTTGACCTGATGATTGATGGACTTCCACGAGATCAGCACGCACAGCGGCATCAGGAAGGTGGTGAGGATGACCAGCCACAGCGAAATGCCGTCAATGCCGAGGTGATAGTGAATGTTGGGGTGCGCGATCCACGCTGCATCTTCATCAAACTGGAATCCGTTTGCACCGCGCACAAAGTACCAGGGGAGGTGCAACGATGCCAGCAGCGTCAGGAGCGAGACCGCCAGCGAGAAGTAGCGTATGTCGCGATCGCGCCGGGGGAAGAACATCAACAGGATTGCGCCCGCCAGCGGCAGGAAAACCACGATGCTGAGGATGTTGTCGTTGATGAATCTCATCGCAACCCCCTCCACACCATGAAGGCGATAACTGCCATCGCACCTAACGCAACCCACCCCGCATAGGAGCGGATATTGCCGGACTGCATGTGCCGCAGAGCATCCGAGGTCTCCTGCGCGCCGGCAGCGCCGCCGTCCACCGCTCCGTCGATCAGCCCGCGATCGATGCCTTTCCAGAAGACGTTCGTCGAGAGCGCAATCAGGGGATGAATGATGACCGCGCCGTACAGTTCATCGACTTTATATTTCTCCAGAACGAACGTGTAGAGGCCGCCGAGGGCTTTGGCCGCGCGCTGCGGCAGCCCGGGATTCTTGTAGTACATCCACCAGGCCAGCAGAAGCCCGGCGAGAGCGACCAGAACGGATATGCCGGTGAACAACAACTCGGTGCTGCCGCTCTCCTGCTCAGATACCGGAGCGGCGGGGGCTGCGGAAGCCGCTGCAGCCGTTGCAGACTGCACTACCGGAGCAAGGAACTTCCCGAATCGATCATCACCGCCGAGCGCATGCGGGACGCCAATCCATCCGCCGACCAGTGAGAGGACAGCGAGAATCATCAGCGGCACGACCATCACCCATGGGCTCTCATGCGGAGCGCCGTGCCCGTGGCTGCCACCAGCAGCATGGGCGTCCTGCGCATCATGAATCGCGCCGGTGCGTCCCGCATGCTGCGCGTCGGTGTCATGGCCATGGCCGGCAGTCTCGGGATTCGGCCCGCGGTATTCGCCAAAAAACGTCAGGAACCACAGCCGGAACATGTAGAACGAAGTCATGCCGGCGGTGATCACGCCGATAAGCCAAAGCACATGAGCGCCGCTGCTCCATGCCGCAAACAGAATCTGGTCCTTGGAGAAGAAGCCGGCAAACGGCGGAAGGCCGGCGATAGCGAACGTCGCCGACGTCATGCACCAGAAGGTGTACGGCATGTACTTTCGCAGGCCGCCCATTTGGCGCATGTCCTGTTCGCCGCCGAGGCCGTGGATGACCGAGCCCGCTGCGAGGAAAAGCAATCCTTTGAAGAAGGCGTGTGTGACCAGATGGAAGATGCCCCCGACATAATCGGCCACGCCGCACGCCATAAACATGTAGCCGAGCTGCGAGACGGTGGAATAAGCGAGCACCTTCTTAATGTCGGTTTGCACGATGCCGATGGATGCCGCGAAGATTGCGGTCAGCGTGCCGATAATTGCGACCGCCATTCGCGCATCGGGCGCACGGTTGAAGATGGGATTCGAGCGCGCGATCATGTACACGCCGGCGGTGACCATCGTGGCCGCATGAATCAACGCCGAAACGGGGGTCGGGCCTTCCATTGCGTCGGGTAGCCAGACGTACAGCGGAATCTGCGCCGACTTGCCGGTGGCGCCAACCAGCATCAGCAGGCCAATTGCGGTGAGCAGCCCCGCGCCCGCGCTCTCGACCGGATACTGGCTTACCAGCTTCCACAGCGCGTCATACTGCAGCGTGCCGAAGTGCTTGATCAGCAGGAACAGCGCGATCAGGAAGCCGAAGTCGCCGACGCGGTTGGTGATAAACGCCTTCTTGCCGGCATCGGCTGCGCTCTTCTTCAGGAACCAGAAACCGATCAGCAGATACGACGCCAGGCCAACTCCCTCCCAACCGACGAACATGAGCAAGTAATTGTTCGCCAGCACCAGCGTCAGCATGAAGAACATGAAGATGTTCAAGTAGGCAAAGTAGCGATAGTAGCCGCCTTCATGCTCCATGTAGCCGACGGAGTAGACGTGGATGACGAAGCCGACGCCGGTTACAACCAGCAGCATGATCAGCGAAAGCTGGTCGAGGTAGATACCGTACTCCGCAGAGAACGATCCGGCGCTCAGCCAGATGGAATAGCGTTCAATGTGCGGGATCTGGTCCGGCGGCAGGCCGGCAAACTGCGCGGCAACCCAGAGCGCGTAGGCAAAGGCCAGCGCCGTCGAGCCGAGGGCGACGGTGTTCACCAGCGCCTTGGGGAAGCGCTTGCCCAGCAGGCCATTGATGGCAGCGCCTGCCAGGGGAAGCAGCGGGATGATCCAAAGATGCATAGATTTCGTTGACCTAAGTCGCTTTTCGTCTCTCGCTCTTCGCTTTTCGCCAGAAGGCTAGTACGTTAGCTTCTCTTTTGGGCATTCGCCTCAGCCAGACGAACCTCGCTAGCGCGCCAGTTCTTCGTATTCCCCCGCGCCTCTAGATGCCCATCGTTTACGAGCGCCTCAACTCGTGCTGAGATCGTTTCGTATTGCTCATCTTCATTTGGCAAGCCCAAGCCCATCGCATCCGCGGTTTTGACAAGTAACATCGCAACTTTCATCCAACGCACTCCAACGACGGAAAGAATCGCTTCATCAATTCCTAATCCGGTCATAGAGTCGGTTTCGGTGCTTGTCGCCGGTGTCTCTGGCGAAAAGCGAAGAGCGAATAGCGGATAGCGATTCTTACAGCTTCAGCAAATTCACGCGGTCGACATCCAGCGTCTCGCGCGTTCGGAATACCGCAATAATGATTGCCAGTCCGACGGCGGCCTCGGCCGCTGCGACAACCATCACAAAGAACACGAAGATTTGGCCGTCGAGCGACTTAAGCTGCGCCGCAAAGGCGACGAACGTCAGATTCACGCCGTTCAGCATCAGCTCGATGGAAAGAAATATGGTGATGATGCTGCGCTTGATCAGAAATCCCGCGACCCCGCAGCCAAACAGAATCGCGCTCAGCACAAGGTAATACGAAAGAGGGACCATTTATTCCTCCCTCCGCGCCAGCACCACGGCGCCCATGATTGCCACGAGGATTAGGACTGAGGTGACCTCGAACGGCAGCAGATAATTACGAAACAACAAATGCCCGATGGCCTGCGGATTGCCAAACAGGTTCTCGCCGTTCATTACGGTGGGTCCGCCGATGCCGATGCGGTCCAGCCCCGTGATGTGCGTGATGAAGGCGGCGGCGATGCCGAAGCCGACGATCAGCGCTGGAACGCCCAGCATGACGGCCACGCGGCTGCCGCGCGCCAGACGCTCTTCCGCTCCGGCGTTGAGCAGCATGATGACGAAGACGAACAACACCATCACTGCGCCGGCATAGACAATCACCTGTACGGCGGCGACGAATTCGGCTCCGAGCAAAAGATAGAGGAGAGCTAGCGCGCCCATCACCACGATCAGCGAGAGTGCGCTGTTGATGGGGTGCTTCTGCACCAGGAGGTTGATAGCGCCTCCGACGCACAACACAGCAAAGATGAAGAACAGTACGAGAGCAAGCATGATCTTGAAAGCAGCAATTAGCAATTAGCAACTAGCAGTTAGTTTCCACCACGAGCCCGGGTTCCAGTTCCCGGTTCGCTTTGTGCCGGGGCTAAAGCCCCTGTTGTCCTAGGCAGCGTTCGGCACGACTAAAGTCGTGCGCTGATACAAAGCTATTCGAAGGCTCGTTAAGTGCAGTCACCAACTACTAGCTACAACTCCGACTTGCTAATGACTCATTGCTAATTACTAATGTCCGATTGCTAACGGCTGATTGCTAGTTGCTAATTGCTAATTGCTAGTTGCTCACTTCAGCGCCACAACCAAACTCGTCACGACAATGTTCGCAATGGCCAGCGGCAGGAGAAACTTCCAGCCAAACGCCATGAGCTGGTCGTAGCGGAAACGCGGCAACGTGCCGCGGACCCAGATGTACAGAAAGAGAAAAGCGAAAACTCGCAACATGAACCAGAATACGGGGATCAAGGACCGTGCCAACGGCGGACCCCAGACCGGTCCCGTCCAGCCGCCCAGGAACAGCACCGACGCAAGGCACGCGACCGTCACCATGTTTGCATATTCGGCCATGAAGAACATCGCAAACTTCATCGAACTGTACTCGGTGTGATAGCCCGCAACCAGCTCCGTCTCCGCCTCGGGCAGATCGAACGGGATACGGTTCGTTTCCGCGTACGCCGCCATGATGTAAATAAAGAAAGCGACGAACTGCCCCTTGAAGAAGTTCCACTTGGGAATGAAACCAAACCACGTGCCCGCCTGCTGATTGACGATGTCGCTAAGGCTGAAGGTTCCGGCGTAGATCAGTACGCCGATCAGCGACAGGCCCAGCGCGACTTCATAGCTCACCATCTGCGCCGAAGCTCGCAGACCACCCAGCATCGAGTACTTGCTATTCGACGACCATCCCGCCAGAGCGACGCCGTAAACGCCAACCGACGTGACGCCGAGGACGACGAGCAGCCCGATGTTGAGGTCGGTGATTTGCAACGGCGTGGAGATGCTTCCCACTTTGATCCAAGGGCCGATCGGAATGACCGCGATTGACGTCAGCGCCGTGGTGACCGCAATGATCGGCGCGAGCATATACAAAGGTTTGTTGACATAAGGAGGCGTGAGGTCCTCCTTGAAAATGAACTTCAAGCCGTCGGCCAGCGGCTGCCAGATCCCGAACGGGCCAACGCGAGACGGCCCCCAGCGGTTTTGCATGTGTGCGACGACCTTGCGCTCCAGCAGAACCGTATACGCTACCGCGGTCAGCAGGACGAAGACCGCGATTACGATCTTCACTACCGAGACCAGGATGTAGGTTCCGATGCCCATTTAGTGATCAGCAATTAGCAACTAGCAATTAGCAAAACCGGCCTGCGTACATGCTTCGGCAGCGCACGCCGGATCAACGCCGAACTTCTACTGATCGAAACTTCAGCCGGGCCCGCTACTGACTTTCCATGCGAAGCATGGGATCGTAGCCAGCCTCACCTTCATCGTCGGAGGGAGCGTTGTAGCGCTCTTCTACTGTGTTCAGCGTATTCGAGAAGCGACCCAGCGTGCCCGACGTAAACAGCGAATCGTTCGCAGGCAATATCAAGCCCGGATCGCCAACGCCTGTAGCTCCCGTGATCTGTACCAGTTGGCTGTGCACGTCATTGCCGGCGAGGAGCCCCAGGCGCGCGATGTCGTAGCCGGGAACCAGTCGCTGCATCTCATCCAGCATCGCCGTCGGATCGTAGGGACTCATCTTTGGCTCAAGATTGTGATCCACGAGCCACACCGCGTGGCGATCAGCTTCGCCGGATTGCGCGCCGCGGGTCTGGCCCATATCGGCGCGGGTGCCTCCGCCGCCGAACGGCACCAGCTTGTGCACGTCATACCCCATGCGCAGGGCGATCCGGATAATACATTCGAAGTCGGTGCGGACGCCGGCAAATTCCGCGGCTTTTTTCAGCATCTGTACATCGCCGCAGGTGTTGGTGAACGTGCCGGCCTTTTCGTAGGCGTTTGCGACCGGCAATACGACATCGGCGATGGCCGCGGTCTCGGTCAGGAACATGTCCTGCACGACGACGAAGCTCTTCGACAGAGCGAAGGGATCAATGTTGTAGCGTGCCACCGGATTGGAGCCGACGACATAAAGCGCCTTCAGCTTGCCCGCCTTCGCAGCTTCCAACATTTGCAGCAGATTCATGCCGGGAGTGGTCGGAATCTGGTCCAGCCACTCCTCGTGAAAGCGAGTCGCACTCGATACCGGCGCGTAGCCCGGCAGCATATCGGGATACAAGCCCATATCGGCTGCACCACGCGAATTCGCATAATCGCCAAGGCAGATGAACTTGGCGCCCTGTGCAAGACCGAATTGGATCAGCGCCTTCACATCGCCGTCGCGCAGCTCCGAGCCGAAGATGATGACGAGCCCTGTCTCGTTCCTCAGCGCGTCGCGCAGTTGCGTCAAAGAGTCGCGCGTGAGGCTGGACGAAACTACCGTATCCGCTGCCGTATCGTTGCCGCCGAGAAACTGCACGAAGTTGCCCTCAGAGCCGGGCGCGATTTGTGCAAAAGCCGCAGCTTGGCGTTTAAGTTTGATCGGTGAGGAGTTCGCGATGTACAGCTTAGCGCGACGCAGGCGCACGTTGCTGCGGATCTGCCAAGCCAGCAGCGGGTGCTGGTTCGTGGGATCGTTGCCGATCAGCAGGATCGCGGGAGCTTGCGCAACGTTCCGCATCGAAGCGGTCGCGTCGGGCTTCGCCGCCAGCGCCGAAGCGAAAGCAGGAAAGTCGGCGGTGCGGTGATGGTCGATGTTGTTGGTGCCCAGCACCAAGCGCGCGAACTTTTGCAGCAGATAATTCTCTTCGTTGCTGGTGCGGTTGGAACCGATGACTCCGATCGCGCCTGCGCCGTCGTTGGTCAGGACCTGCTGGAACTTCGTCGCGATAAGCTCGAATGCCTGCTCCCAGCTTGCGGTGACGAACTTGCCGTCGCGCTTGATCAGCGGCTGCTGCAGGCGATCGGGATGGTTGGCGAAGTCGAAGGCGTAGCGGCCCTTGATGCAGAGGAAATCGCCATTGATGCCGCTTTTATCGCGATTATCGCCACGGACAATCTCCATGCCGGTATCGGCACGGCGCACACCCAGCGTGGTTTTACAGCCATCGCCACAATGCGTGCAGACAGTGCCGACGTGCAACATCTCCCAGGGACGGGTCTTGTACCGATAGGCTCCCGAGGTGAGCGCGCCGACCGGACAGATGTCGATACACATCCCGCACTCTTCGCACTCTAGATGATCTTCGTGGTTGGGCGCGATGATTGAGCCCGAACCGCGGTTCTGAATGCCAAGCGCCCAGACGTCCATGCCTTCGCCGCAGACGCGGATGCAGCGGTAACAGAGGATGCAGCGCGGGCGATCGAAATAAACCACAGGTGACCACTGCTGCTCGTCACGATGGTTCTTCAGGTCGATGAACTTCGATTCGGCGGCACCGTACTTGAAGGTCATGTCCTGGAGTTCGCACTCGCCGCCGGCGTCGCAGACCGGGCAATCGAGCGGATGGTTCGCCAGCAGCAGCTCCAGCATCGACTTGCGGGCCTGCTTGATCTTGTCACTTTCGGTGGTGACCACCATGCCCTCAGCGACCGGCGTGGTGCACGCGGTCTGCAGCTTGGGCATTTTTTCGATTTCCACCAGGCACATGCGGCACGCGCCCTGCAGCGAAAGATTTGGGTAGTAGCAGAAAGACGGCACCTCTATACCGGTGCTCTTGCAGGCCTCGATCAGCAGCGTCCCCGCGGGAACGGTGAGTTTCTTGCCGTCGACAGTAAGGGTTACATCAGCCATAAAAGCAGCAATTAGCAATTAGCAATTAGCCAAACCCGTGATTCGCATCGTCGTTCCATCCCGGGTGTCATCCTGAGCGGAGCATTCGCGATTTTCGCGAATGCGGAGTCGAAGGACCCCTAGAATCACGAACCCAGCCGCTCTCCTAACAACGTGTCATCCCGACCGAGGGCTTCAGCCCGAGCGGAGGGACCTGCTTTTCTGTCGTCCCTGAAGGGACTTACTTTTCACTAATTCGCTCACCCACCGCTGAAGCGGTGGGCTATCTTCTTTCGTCCCGCGCGGCGGGACTCTATCCTTCAACCGCGATCTTCCTTCGCAGCTAGCCACTGACCACTGCCTCTTCTGGCTCGTGCACCTTCTCATAAGGGCACGGTTTTCCGTTCAGGTGCGCTTCGAACTCTGGCCGGAACTTTTGCACGTACGAGATGATGGGCATCGCCGCCGCATCGCCCAGCGGGCAGAACGTGCGTCCAAGCATGTTCTCTGCCAGGTACTTCAAGTTATCGATATCTTTCTCGACGCCCCCGCCTTCATGAAAACGAATCAGCGTCTTCTTCATCCAGTCGGTGCCCTCGCGACAGGGAATGCACCAGCCGCAGCTTTCATGCTGATAAAACTTGGTCACGCGCAGAGCGAACTTCACAATGCACATCTGGTCGTCGATTACGATGACGCCACCGGAACCCAGCATCGAACCGGCCTTCAGCACCGAATCAAAATCCATGGCGACGTCGATCTCATCCGCTGTCAGGATCTGCACGGACGACCCGCCGGGGACAACCCCCTTGAGCTTTTTGCCCTTTACCATGCCGCCGGAGACGTCGTAGATCATCTTCTTCAGGTTGTAGCCCATGGGCAGTTCATAGACGCCGGGCCGCTCCAGCTCGCCGCTCATGCAGAAGAGGCGCGTGCCGCCGTTGCGCGGAGTGCCCAGGCTGGCGAACCATTCGCCGCCGCCGAGAATAATGTGCGGAACGCTGGCGAGCGTTTCGGCATTGTTGATGACGGTGGGACCGCCCCACAGACCAACGACGGCAGGAAACGGCGGCCGAATGCGCGGCACGCCGCGTTTGCCTTCCAGCGACTCCATCAGCGCCGACTCTTCACCAACTTCATAAGCGCCCGCGCCGGAATGCACAAAGATGTCGAGATCGACGCCCGAGCCGAAAATGCCCTTGCCGATGAAACCGCGCGCGTAGGCGTCGGCAACCGCCTTTTCCATGATCTGGACCAGGTAGCGATATTCGCCGCGAATATATATGTAGCCAGTCTTCGAGCCGACCGCGAGAGCCGCGATCATCACGCCTTCGATGATCGAATGCGGATCGTGCTCGAAGATGAGGCGGTCCTTGCAGGTTCCGGGCTCGCTCTCGTCGCCGTTGCACAGCACGTACTTGGGTTTGGGCGACTGCTTGGGCACGAACGACCACTTCATCCCGGTGGGAAATCCCGCGCCGCCGCGGCCGCGCAGGTTCGACGCCTTCACCTCGTTGATGATGGCGTCGGGCTGCATCGTCAGGGCCTTCTGCACCGCCTTGTAGCCGTCGAGCTCGAGGTAGCGGTCGAGGTTAGTTGCGCCCAAACCAAATCGTTTGGAGACGACCTTCACTTCATCGGGATGGGAAACGAGATAAGCCATAAAAAGCAACTAGCAATTAGCAGCTAGCTTTAAGCCTTCGGGCCGTGTCCACTTTACGGATGAGTGAGGCCAGCATTCTCTGAACCTCACAAACATCAGGATGTAAGATTTCGTAAGCTTCGTCTGACAGCAATTTTAGGTCACGAGACAAAGGCAGAAAGTATTCCAACTCCATCGCCGATCCCGCCGCAGTATTGAGAAAGCGGTGAAACTCACTATTACCCGTGCGGCCGCATCCCTCGGCAATATTCGCGGCTATGGAAGCGCTGCTTCTCCGCATCTGACTCGTAATGCCGAATAATTCTTCACGAGGAAAGGCAATTGTAACTTTGTATATCTGCAACGTTAGCGCGTGTGCCCTTTCCCAAACCGTCAATCGTCTGAAGCCCTTCACCTGTTCTCCTAACCGAGGGTCACACGTTTGTTTTCACTAGTTGCTAATTGCTAGCTGCTAGTTACTACTGCTGCTCCTTCTTCTTCAATCCGTCGATCAGCTCGTCAATCTTCTCCGGCGTGAGGTTCTCGACGAAGTCGTAATTCAGCATCATTGCCGGGGCCCAGGAGCAGGCGCCGATACACTCGACCTCTTCCAGGTGAAATAGCCCATCCGGCGTCGTTTGTTTGTTGCCGATGCCCAATTTCCTTTTGCAATGTTCGAAGATGTCGTCGGCGCCCCGGAGCAGGCAGCTCACGTTGGTGCAAACCTGGAAGTTGTACTTGCCGATCGCATGCGTGCGCAGCATCGAGTAATAGCTGATCACGTTGCGCACTTCCAGCTCCGACAGCTCGACCCGTTGCGCGATCTCGTGAATCGCCTCATCCGTTACCGACCCAAGTTCGTCCTGGATGTAAAGCAAGATGGGGACAAGAACGGAGCGCTTGGTCGGATAATGCGTGACCATGGTGGCGAAGCGTTGTTCGAGTTGGTCGGAGAATTTCATGAAGAAGCGATTAGCAACTAGCAATTAGCCAAAACCCCAGCCAGTGTCATCCTGAGCGGAGGCACGCTGGTTTGCGTGCCGCAGTCGAAGGACCCCTATATCACTCACACAGTTCTTCCAAAGTGTCATCCCGACCGAGGACTTTAGTCCGAGCATTAGGACCTGCTGTTCCTCCTCGGCCGAAGGATGCTCGTTAATCAAACTCTCTCTTCGGCGCGGTTTGCTCCTGGCCGACGCGGCCAGCGACAATTTCCGCCCTGAAATAATTCTCGGCCTTTACCGGACATCCCGCCATTCGCCGCAGCATATTGATCTGGCCGATGTGCGTCAGCGCGTCAGCCAGCGGACCTTGAAAAAGCGCCTCGTTGCTGACGGCGAGCGGCTGACTTGAACCCAGATAGTCATCCAATCGCTGCAGAGCGGCGTAGAAGCGCTTTACCTCTTCGTCCCATGGCAGCGGAGCCGAATCATTCCAGCGCTGGTTACCCTCGGCGATGGAGAGCGCCCAATCCATCAGATCGCCAATGTGTGCCAGAATCTTGGCCGGGGTGCGAGAAGTCTCGGGAGCACCAAACTCGGCGAATGAAGCAGGCGCGCCGCGCAATGCCTTGCCGCCGCGATAGGCAACGGTAGCGAGCACGTGACGCAGAAGTTCGCGCTTCTGGTCAACAACGGTTTGCGTTGATGTGGCCATACGTTTATTGATTCGAAAAACAGGTCCCTCGCCGACTAAAGTCGGTTCGGGATGACAAAAATAAACGAGTTACAACGGCGCAGCTAAAGCTGCGCCCCTTCAATACAGCTCCAAACAAAACAACTGGAAATAAAACAGCTCGAAGTCGAGTTTTCGGCAGCCTCCAAACTCGTGCCCCTGACACAACCCTAGAATTCGGGCCAAATTCCTATCAGCAGAAAGTGCAACTGCCATTGCCGGTCGCTAAAGGCTAACTGCTAATTGCTAATTGCTAACTGCTGATTGCTAATTGCTAATTGCTAATTGCTAATTGCTGTCTTATCTATCGCAATCCCCCAGCACAATATCAATGCTGCCGATTGCTGCGACCACATCCGCGATCAGGCGCCCTTCACACATCGGGCGCAGCGCCTGCAAATTCGCAAACGACGGCGAGCGCATGTGCACGCGATAAGGTTTCGCGGTGCCGTCGCTCACCACGTAGTAGCCCATTTCGCCGCGCGGCGACTCGATCGGCATATACACTTCGCCCTCGGGCACAGCGAATCCTTCGGTCACAATTTTGAAGTGGTAGATGAGCGCTTCCATCTGCGTCTTCATCTTCTCGCGATCCGGCAGTACCACCTTGGGCGCATCGGCCTTGACCGGGCCTTCCGGCATGCCTGCCAGCGCTTGCATGGCGATCTTCTGCGACTCGCGGAGCTCGGCCACTCGAATCATGTATCGCGCGTAAACATCGCCATCATTGGAAACGGGTACGTTGAACTTGAAGTTCTCGTAGCCGCTGTAAGGCAGGTCGCGCCGGAGATCGACATCCACACCGCTGCCACGCAACGTCGGACCCGTGGCGCACAGCGCGATGGCGTCTTCGCCGCTGATGTAGGCGACGCCTTTCGTGCGTTCGACCCAAATGGGATTGTTGGTCAGCAGATTCTCGTATTCGTCGATGTTGCCCGGGAAGCGGTCGAGGAACTTCTTAACGCGATCGAACCAGCCCAGCGGGGGCTCCAGCGCGAGCCCGCCGATGCGGAAGTACGAGGTCATCATGCGCTGGCCGGAGACTGCTTCGAAGAGCCGCAGCACATCTTCGCGCTCGCGGAAGCAGTAGAGGAAAACCGTCATCGCCCCGATGTCCATGGCGTGCGTCCCCAGCCACACCAGGTGCGAGTTGATGCGGGTCAACTCATTCAGCATCACCCGTATCCACTGCGCGCGCGGCGGAATCTCTATCCCCAGCAACTTCTCTACTGCCAGGCAGTAGGCGAGGTTGTTGGTCATGGGACAGAGATAATCGATGCGATCGGTCAGGGGCACAACCTGCTGGTAGAACTTGGCCTCGCAGGTCTTCTCAATGCCGGTGTGCAAGTACCCGATATCGGGCATGATGCGCACGATGGTCTCGCCATCGACCTCGAGCAGCAGCCGCAGGACGCCGTGCGTCGAGGGGTGCTGCGGGCCCATGTTGAGGACCATCGTCTTGTCTTGCGACGGATCCAGCACCGGCGTTGGGGTCATGTGCGCCATCAGCGATAGCCCTCGACGGGATAGTCCTTACGTAATGGATGACCTTGCCAGTCCTCCGGCATCATGATGCGCTCGAGATTCGGGTGCTGGTCGAAACGGACACCGAACAGGTCCCACACCTCGCGCTCGAAGAAGTTTGCGCCCGGCCAAATGGAGGTGAGCGAATCAACGTTGGGATCGTCGCCCTGAAGCCGGACCTTCAGCCGCACATGCTTTTTGTTGGGGATCGAGAATAGGTGATAGACGACCTCGAAGCGCGGCTCCCGCGGATACCAATCAACGGCAGTGATGTCCGCCAGCGCGGTGTATTGGAGCCGCGGATCGTTCTTCAACATCACACACGCTTCGCGCAAGCAAGTACGGTCCAGCCAGATGGTGAGTTCGTTACGATCGAACTTCGCTGCCGTCACGGCGTTCGGATTCCATGCCAAAAGCGCCGCCACTTCGGGACGGTCTTTCAGTTGTGCGATGTCGGTGATGGCCGGCTGAAGTGCCATGCTTAGATCTTCTCCGCCTTGCCCTGCTTGTTCCAGTCGAGCACGCCTTTCTTCCACACGTACCAGAATCCGGCGAGCAGGATGCCGATGTAAACCAGCATCTCCCAGAACCAGAACATGCCCAGGCCTGTGGCTTTCAGCTGGCGCTGCACAACCGCCCAGGGATACAGGAACACGGCCTCGACGTCGAAAAGAATGAAGAGCATCGCCACCAGATAAAACTTCACGGTGAAGCGCTGGCGGGCATTGCCGACCGGTTCCATGCCGCACTCGTAGGGCGACATCTTGGATGGGTTGTATTTGTGCTGGCCCACAAGGTACGAGAGGGCAACGATCGCGCAGGCGACGCCGCCGGCGACCAGAACATGAATCAGCAGCGGAAGATAGCGGGCAAAATAAAGCTGCGGCATGATTGCGCTAACACTCAGAAAGCACTGCAACGCACTGGGCAAACAATCGAGTTTAGATTTCCATGGCGGGATGTGTCAACCGCGCGCCAGGCGCGATTCATCAGGATGTCATATAGTTGCAGGGCACTGCTGATGCGGTTTTTGAGCAGTCAAGAGCACGACACGCATCCAATGAGAACAGCGATTTCGCGGAGTCACGGAATGCGGTTTTTTTACTGCTTGATGATACTGGCGAGCGCGGTCCCTGCGTGGACGCAGAACGAACCATGTCTGGCAGGAATTCAGGATCCGGCCTGCGGAATAAGGGTCACGATGGACCCGCCGGTGAAGGCTGCGGACGGAAATACACTGTGGGTGCCAAACGAGATCACCGTCGATGTTCCGGGACGCTTGCACGCGAGCAAGGTTCAGTTGAACAGCGCACCGCCAGGGTCACAAGCGGCGGACGATTTTAAGCTGCTGGCCGAGACAGCGCACTACAAGAGGACCGGCGGCGTGGAGCGCTTTAAGTTGCAATTGAAGAGCTGTCCGGGCGCGGACAGCGCCTTTCAGGTTGTCATCGTCGCGGCAAGGGTTCCATATCCGATAGCGGTGGACTATACCCTCAGATGCCAGCCGGCGCCTGCGAATGGCGGTTATCCCCCGCCGACGAAGTGAACGATCTCGAGACGGTCCTCCTCTTTTAGCATTGTCCCGGCCCATTGCGCGCGAGGCACAATTTCGCGGTTCAGTTCGACTGCGACGCGGTCGCCTTTCATGCCTAGCTCCTCGATGAGCCGGAGCAGCGTCATCGGTTCGTCGAAGATGCGTTCATTTCCGTTGATGAAAAGGCGCATGAAAACAGTTTCGAGTTTCGAGTTGGAAGTTGCAAGTGCGGCGCTTTCCAGCCCGATACCACCCGCCGGCGTCGCCACGAATCGAACAGTTTGCGTAACCTGCGCGCGAAAGGAAGATGCAATGAAAGCTGCATTTCTGCTCGGCCGATTGATTTTCGGCGGCTTCTTCATTTACGGCGGCATTCACCATTTCCGCCAACGTAAGGAGTTGTCGCAGTATGCCGCGGCAAAGAGCGTGCCTGCGCCCGACATCGCCGTGGCCGCCACGGGCGCATTACTGATCGCCGGGGGCGCCAGCATTATTCTCGGGGTGAAACCCAAGTTGGGGACTTTAGCGGTCATGGGATTTCTGGCCGGAGTCTCGCCCGTGATGCATGACTTCTGGAAATCGGAAGACCCCAGCCAGCGGCAGAACGAAATGATCAACTTCATGAAGAACGTGGCCTTGCTTGGTGGCGCATTGGCCTTGATGGGCGTCGAGGAGCCGTGGCCGCTCAGCGTTCCCGTCGGCCAGCCAAGCGCGATCGAGCGCGTGCGCCGCTTCACCCAACGCGTGGCCGCCTAGAAGCGAATGTCCCGAGAGGGTATGTGGGGTAAGGCGATGTTCATGTCGCGCGGCGGGTGATAAACTGATCGTGACCTTGAACCCCGCCGCGCCGCTATCGCGGACGGCTCACCTCGTCGGGACGTGGCTCAGCCTGGTAGAGCACTCGCTTGGGGTGCGAGGGGTCGGCAGTTCAAATCTGCCCGTCCCGACCAATTACAGCTCTCCAAGAAAAAGCGCCGCCCAAAGGGCAAATCGATACCGGCGGAAGCCATCGACAAGAGATTTACCGACGCTTTCCCAGATTTGCAGAGGTCGAGATTGATACCAATAAGGGTTCTCCTGCGCACGTTTCGCTTTACTTTCGCCCTAGGTACGTGACAAGCTATCAACGGAATGCGCCCCTGTTTTCCACAGGTGCGTAGATATTCAGCATTGCGTCAAGGCGCCAATGCGGGTTAGGTTTCAATCTCATGGCAGCGAAACCCATCGTTGTTGATCTGTTTGCGGGTGCAGGCGGCTTGAGCCTCGGGTTTCAGCAGGCGGGCTTCGAAATTCGGGCAGCAGTTGATTATGACCCGATCCATTGTGCCGTCCACGAGTTCAATTTTCAGAATTGCGCAACGATCTGTCGCAGCGTCACCGAAGTAGACGGTGATTACATCAGATCAAATTCAAACATCGGGTCCGCCGATGTTTCGATTGTGATTGGAGGCGCGCCGTGTCAAGGATTCAGCCTCATTGGATACCGCGCCCTGGAAGACCCTCGTAACAAACTCGTGTCGCATTTCGTGCGTCTGGTTGGTGAGCTACAACCGAAATACTTCGTGTTCGAAAACGTCAAGGGCCTGACAATCGGTGCCCACAAGAAGTTTCTCAACGAACTAGTAGCCGAGTTCAAGCGAATCGGGTTTGCGGTTGTTGAGCCCTACCGTGTCCTGAACGCCCTGTGGTTCGGCGTTCCGCAGGACCGCGAACGACTATTTATATTAGGCGCTCGCAAAGGATCGCCTCTGCCGTCTTATCCTCAGCCGACGCATCAACCGGACCGATCCATGCGAGACCTTCGGGAGCTTCCCCTCACGCCAACAGTGTGGGAAGCGATTGGGGACCTTCCAGAGATTGAACGATATGACGAACTGCTCGAACGCGATTGGGTGGACGCAGAGTTTGGACTTCCAAGCGACTACGCTAAGATGCTGAGGCTGTCGAACGGTGGGCGGACTCTGAGACTAACGTCAAGCCTGCGAACGGTCCACACGCCCAAATCACGGAGACGATTTGGACAGACGAAGCCCGGGTCCGTAGAAAAGATCAGCCGGTTCCTAAGACTCGACCCAGACGGATATTGCAACACCCTCCGCGCTGGAACAGCAAGTGATCGGGGTGCATTTACTTCTCCGAGACCGATTCACCCTTACTCACTGAGGTGCATAACCGTTCGCGAGGCCGCTCGTCTGCACTCTTATCCAGATTGGTTTCGTTTCCACGTGACCAAGTGGCACGGGTTTCGCCAAATCGGTAACTCGGTACCTCCCTTGCTGGCGCGAGCGGTTGCACTCCAGGTTGCAGCCGCCTTCCCAGAACCGGCGCGACCCACTCCTTCGACTGCTGTGCCTGAACTCGGAGAGCCCGCTTTGTTGTCGTTCAGCATGTCGGAAGCGGCGGAGCGCTACGGAGTCGCACCAGACGTGGTGCCGCCCCGCAAGCGTAGTTCTGAATACGCCTATGCCTGAGGCGAAACAAAACCGCTACGAAGCACTCATCAGCCGCATTTTCCACGATCATTTCAAGAACGGCATGACGGAGTTCGAGTTCGAGAGAAGCGAGCTAAATAGCAACGCGAACAAACTGGGTATCAAGCTGCCGGACAATCTCGGGGATGTAATTTACTCGTTCCGTTACCGAGCGTCGCTTCCCCAAGATGTTGCCGACACCGCTGGAAAGGGCAAAGAATGGATCATCGAACCGGCGGGCCGGTCTCGCTACCGATTCAAACTCGCTCGGGTCAGTCGGATCATTCCCAACCCCGATCTACTCGCGATAAAGGTCCCGGACGCAACGCCGGAGATAATAGCGGCGAATGCTCTAAGCGATGAGCAGGCACTGCTCGCAAAGCTGAGATACAACCGACTGATTGACATATTTCTCGGAATCACCACATACTCTCTTCAGAGTCACCTTCGCACGACAGTTCCAAACATGGGACAGATTGAGATTGATGAGGTGTATGTTGGCGTGAACCGCAACGGCCAACAATTCGTTGTTCCGGTGCAAGCCAAGGGGGGCACCGATAAGCTCGCCACAATACAAACCTCGCAAGACATGGCCTGCTGCCGGATCAAATTTCCCTCCTTGACGTGCCGTCCCGTATCCGCTCAATTCATGGCCGACGATGTGATTGCGTTGTTCGAACTAGCGATGAGGGGAAACGTCGTCAAAATCGCTGAGGAGCGCCACTACCAACTCGTTCCCGCAGATTCGATCCAGGCTGACGAATTGAAGGCGTACGCGAGCCGCTAGGCTGTCACGATGGACAGAGTGACGCGAGAAGTCCGTTCAAAAATCATGGCGTCCGTTCCTTCGTTCGGAACGACTACAGAGCGGAAGATGGAAGCGATTCTTCGCAGCGATCATGTCAGCGGCTTCCGAAAGCACTGGTCTGTAGCGGGCAAGCCCGACTTTGCATGGCCGAAAGCTAAGGTCGCCCTGTTCGTTGACGGGTGCTTTTGGCACGGCTGCCCACGATGTGACAGACCGTCAAAAAGCAACCTCGGATTCTGGCGAGACAAGGTTACCGCTAATCGGCAGCGAGACCTCCGAGTTTCCCGAAAGCTACGACGGGATGGATGGAAAGTCCTTCGAGTGTGGGAGTGCGCTGTCAGCGACGCGCGAACGCTGCGCCGGATTAGGAGGGCAGTCGGCCTCGTAACGTAATGGCTCGCTGTTTCTTCCCCGGACAGAACACTTGGATCCTCCAACCGTGTCGTTGCTCGTTCGCAAGGCGGGTTTCGTTTCGCCCATCACCTTCCTGCGCATCAACTGAGCCGTGTTGCAGCTGCCTGTAGTAGAATCGCTTCCCATGCGCCGGTCGCTTGCCAGCCTGTTGCTCATTCTGCTGGTGGGAGCGTTTGCGCTGCCATTGCTGCCGGCGCAAGAGACGCTGCCGGCATGCTGTCGCCGCGGCGGCAAGCATCACTGCATGATGGCAATGCACGGCGATGGCTTCCGTGCGCCCGCGGCCTGTTGCCCGTATCGTCACTGCACTCCGCTCCTGTCGCATTCGGTAACCGCGCTGCGCACTCCGGCCCAGGTGTTTGCTATCAACCTTGGCTGGCGCCATCCTGTTCGCTGCGAATCGCCTGATATCGCTCGGCAGGTTGCCGGCAATACCCAGAAACGCGGTCCTCCTCTCGCCTGATCCTCGCCTTCGGTCGGCCCTTACCAGCGCCGTGTTTGCGCTGGTGGGGATGGTAAACGCGCACATTCCCGAACGTGGTACCGGTGTCGCAGTGCGCCTTCGCGGTTGCGCGCGACTCCCGTGCCGTCAAGCACCTTGCGAGCGAATCCGCAGCGAACGAGGATGGTCGGGAAATCCCTGCGCAGGTTAGAACACCGCGGCAATTATGATCGGAGCAACTTTCATGGAAGTCTCTCTGCATCGGCTAAGGACATTTTCGGCGATAGCGGCGATGGCAGCGGCAGTCTTGTTTTCGGTTTCGAGTTTGCCGGCGACCACGATTTTCGGCTCGGTCCGCGGCATTGTTCACGATCCTCAGCACCGCCCCGTTCAGGACGCACACGTCACCCTCAAGTCCCAAACCTCCGATTGGGTCCAGTCCCAGGACTCCAACGCGAATGGAGAATTTGAATTCCGTTCGGTACCTATCGGGGACTACACGGTCACAGTCACCTCCAAGGGCTTCCAATCGATGCAACAAGACGTGATCGTTCAGTCCGACACCAGTCCCGTGCTGCATTTCCGGTTGGCCATCGCTGGCGCCGAGGAAAATGTTGTCGTCTCGGGTACTCCTGTGCAGGCAACCATGGATACGGTGTCTCCCACAACCATGCTGAATCGGGAAGACATTCAGCGAACTCCCGGAGCGGACCTCACCAACAGCCTGGCGATGATCACCGACCATGTGCCGGCCAGCTACGTGACCCACGACATGCTGCACATGAACGGCGGTCATCAGGTGCAGTGGCTGATCGATGGCGTTGACATTCCCAACACGAACATCGCCACTAATCTGGGACCGCAAATTGATCCCAAAGACATCGACTATCTGGAAGTCCTGCAAGGCAGCTACGACGCAAGCTATGGCGACCGTACCTACGGGATGTTCAACATTGAGCCGCGAACCGGTTTTGAACGCGATCGGGAATGCGATCTGGTCATCAGCGCGGGAAATTTCTATCAGACGGACGACCAACTAAGTTGCGGAGGACACACCGAACGATTTGCTTACTATGCCAGCGTAAACGGAAATCGAAGCAACTATGGTTTGCAAACCCCAATACCGCAGGCGGTTCATGATGCGGAAAACGGCTACGGAGGATTTGCTTCGTTCATCTTCAATCCCGATGCCAGCAACCAACTACGGCTGGTCACTTCCCTGCGGCAGGACTACTATCAGATTCCCGTGGATCCGGATCCTAATTCAACGGGAAATCAGATTCTGCAGGAGTCGGGCGAAGTTCCCAGCTACGGTTTGCATGACGCCGAGCGTGAGCCCGATGGCTATGCCGCATTCTCCTGGGTCCACACCTTCAATTCAAGTACCCTGCTTACGCTTTCTCCCTTCTATCACTACAACGCGGCTGACTACGAGGGCGGAGCGAATGACTATCCCGTCATCTCGACGGTAAATCAGGTGGCTAATTACGTCGGGCTGCAGGGAATCGTCAACAAAAGTTTCTGGAGAAACAATCTGGAAGCCGGAGTGTATGGATTCTTTCAACACCAGCACAATTACTTCGACAATCAGTACACCGACGGCACAGCGAATTTTCCTGCTTCTTCGATTAGTGTAACGGGAGGCGTTGCCGAGCAATTCATCAGCGACCGTTTCAACGCAACTAAGTGGTTGAGCATCATCGCCGGGCTGCGCCAGACGGAATTCCGGTCGTCCATCGGGGAGAATGCAACTGATCCGCGGGTCGGCGCCGCGGTGAGAATTCCGCGCCTGAACTGGGTGATTCGCGGCTTTTACGGCCACTACTACCAGGCGCCGCCGCTGGTGACCGCTACCGGCGCGCTCTTCGGTTTCGCCAGCAGCCAGAACTTTACTTTCGCTCCTCTGCACGGCGAGCGCGATAAGCAATACGAGGCGAGTCTCGTCATTCCTTATCGCGGCTGGAACCTTGAGATCGACAACTATCAAACCGACGCGCGCAATTGGCTGGACCATAACAACATCGGAGAATCGAACCTGTTCTGGCCGATTACCTGGTATGGAGCCGTGATTCAGGGGTGGGACCTGATGCTGCACTCGCCGACGCTCTGGCATCGCGCCCAGGTCCATGTGGTTTACGCCAATCAGATCGCCCAGGCTACCTCACCGATCACCGGAGGCTTGATCTGCCCCGTTCCCGTGACCTCATCGTGTCCGCTCGATATACCGCCCGGATTGGCGCCTGTCGATCACGATCAGCGCAACACATTGAACTGGGGTATCAACACTAGTCTGCCCTGGCAGGGTTATGCTTCGGGAAACGTTTACTACGGATCGGGATTCACCAACGGACTCTACGGCACGCCACTATCGCAATACCCCGGACCTTACCTGCCGAGCCACACTACGGTCGATCTTTCTCTCGGGAAGAGCTTCGTGGAGAATAAATATGCAATTTCCGTGACCGCGCTGAATGTGGCCAATCGCCGCGTGCAACTGGACAACAGTTTGACCTTCGGCGGATTTCACTGGAACGATCCCAGGCAAATTTACGGTGAGTTTCGGTACCGGTTCAAGTATTAAAGCCGTGCAGGAATTACTGGAATCCAGTTGCTACGGTAGTGCGGCGCTTCAGCGCCGCGTCAACGCGCCGCCTCGTTCTTAGGTTTTGCATTCCGCTGCATTTGGCAGCGGAATGCAAAACCCATCTTCTCGCGATGCGGCTGAACGCGGGCCTGAAGGCCCGCACTACCCGATTACAGTAACAACTAAACCGCGTTAGGACGGAGGCTCGTTGAAAGATAGTGGCCGGAAGATCAGTTCGCGGCGATCAGCGGCACCAGCCGCGAGCGCCGGACTCATTTCTGCAGTTGCTTTTCAATGTCAGGGGCGATGCGCTCGGGAGGCGTGGTCGGGGCATAACGTTCGATGACATTGCCGTGCTTGTCCACCAGGAATTTGGTGAAATTCCATTTGATGGAATCGCCCAGCATTCCTCCCTTTTCGCTCTTCAGGAATTTGTACAGCGGATGAGCGCCGTCGCCGTTCACATCGATCTTGGCGAAGAGCGGGAACTCAACTCCGTAGTTCACTTCGCAGAATGATTTGATCTGCTCGTCGGAGCCAGGTTCCTGATGGCCAAACTGATCGCACGGGAAGGCCAGCAGTTCGAAGCCGCGGTCTTTGAATTTCGCATATAGATCCTGCAGGCCTTTGTATTGCGGCGTAAAGCCGCACTTGCTGGCGGTGTTGACGATGAGCAGCACCTTGCCCTTGTAGGCGCTCAGCTTCTTATTCTTGCCATTATTCAGGGTTGCGGAAAATTCGTAAAGAGACATGATTGTTCCCTTGGATCATTCCACCACAGAGGCACAGAGGCACGGAAATCATCCATGCGTGATCCTGCGATATTCCCACAGGAACCCCAGCGCGAAGATCAGCGCAAGAGTAAGTTGCACGAGTGTTCTTTTGCTGAGAGCGATTATGTCGATCGAAATCGAAGGAAGTCCAGATTGGACCTTCAGGATCAATCCAAGCAGGAGCAATCCAATTGGAATTGACACAAGGACCGCAAGAAATCCGACACCGAAACCTTTAGCCCAAATCATGGACACATACCTTCTTGTGTTCTTTAGCGTTTGTGTCGTCCCTGAAGGGACTCGAATTCATTGATGATGCCCACCCAGCGCTGAAGCGCTGGGCTATCTTGTTTCGTCCCCTTCGGGGACTCGGGCGTTCGCACGGCTGCACTGATGCTCGCTCCGGAATCCGTTTTACGGTCAGTCACGAGAAATCAAATGCTGAGTGCTAAATGCTCGCAGCTCGTCGCTCGTCGCCTGCAGCTAGTACGCCTTCGCGATTACCACGCGTCGATCGACTTCTTCGCCGGTGACGATGCATTTGCCCGGTCCGTCGTATTCGTCGACGAGGGGGATGCAGCGGATTGTCGCCTTGAACTCTTTCACCCGCTGGTCACAGCGCGCATCGTCCTTCATGTGTGCCATGACGAACTTGCCGCCTCCTTTTTCCGCGGTTACGTCCTTCAGGATCGACTCGACTTCCTCGATCGAGTTCGCCAGCACGGTATTTTCTTTCAGACGCTGCTTCGCTGCATCGTACATACCCTTTTGCATATTGGACAGCAGCGCCGGCAGCTTCGACGCGAGCTCGGTCTGCGGCATCGGCTCTTTGGTTCCGGTATCACGGCGCTTGAGCACGACGTTGCCGGCCGCGAGATCGCGCGGTCCAAGCTCGAGCACTAGTGGCACACCGAGCCGCTCCCAGTGGAAGAACTTCGCGCCCGGCGTCTGGCCTTCCCGGTCGTCGACCTTCGCGCCGACATCTTTGGCGATGCGGTGCGCCGCTTCCAGCACACGCTCCTTCTCGTCATCCTTGCGATAGATCGGGACCATCACGGCCTTTGTCGGCGCAAGCTTCGGCGGCAGCACCAGACCTTTGTCGTCGGAGTGGCTCATGATGAGACCGCCGATGAGGCGCGTGCTCACACCCCAGCTCGTTTGCCAAACGTAGTCGAGCTGGCCTTCGCGGTTCTGGAACTGCACATCGAACGCTTTGCCGAAGTTCTGCCCGAGATCGTGGCTGGTCCCCGACTGCAGAGCGAAGCCGTTCTGCATCATCGCCTCGATGGAGTAGGTAAAAAGCGCGCCGGCGAAGCGCTCCGACTGCGTCTTCAGCCCCTTGATTACCGGCATTGCCATCACGTTCTCGGCGACATCGGCGTAGACGTCGAGCATACGCAATACTTCCTGCATCGCCTCTTCGTGATTGGCGTGCGCGGTGTGGCCTTCCTGCCAGAGGAACTCCGTGGTGCGCAGGAACATGCGCGTGCGCAGCTCCCAGCGGATGATGTTGGCCCACTGGTTCACCAGCACAGGCAGGTCGCGCCAGCTCTTGATCCACCTGGCGAAGAAGTGGCCAATGATGGTCTCCGAGGTCGGGCGGATCACATACGGCTCTTCCAATTGCTTGCCGCCCGCAATCGTCACCACCGCCAGCTCAGGCGAAAAGCCTTCGACGTGCTCGGCTTCTTTCTGCAGAAAACTCTGCGGGATCAGCAGCGGAAAGTAGTAGTTCTGGTGCCCCGAGGCCTTGAAGCGGTCGTCAAGTTCGCGCTGCAACAGCTCCCACACGGCGTAGCCGTTGGCCTTGATAACCATGCAGCCCTTGACGATCTCGGCCGGTTCGGCCATGTCGCCTTGCAGAACCACGTCCTGGTACCAGGTGGCAAAATCCTGACTTCGAGGAGTGATGGGAGATTCAGCCATGAAGGAGTGTTTCCTCGGTCGATGAGATTAAACATCAGCGTGACAGATCACGCGGAATACGTCTAGTGCGGTGCGGGACAATGAGCTATAGTAACGTCCGCGAAGGAGTCCTCAGGCGTTGCCGGCCCCAGCTTCCAATCTCGAAAAGCCGATCACATCCGAGCCGCACTCGCAGCCGTCAGTCTGGCGTGACCGGCTGAAGCATTGGTACTTTGTCGCAGCCATTGGTTTGCTGAATGCGGCGTTGCTGCTGCTTGTGCTCAACCTGGTGCTGTTCCTCATGATGCGGGAGAGGCATCCGGCTGAAACGCCGGTGCAGGAGGGCCACTTTGATCGTGGCAAGCTCCAGCAGGCCTATCCGGGCTGGCGCGAAGACGACGTCAAGGCGCTGATCCGCGAGACTCCGCGGGCTGATCGCGAATTCGAATACGAGCCACTCACCGGATTTCGCGAGCGGCCGTTTCGTGGGCGCTTCGTGAACATTGATCCTGCCGGGTTCCGCTACGTGAAGAACCAGGCGCCGTGGCCGCCGCGTCCCGGAGTGCTGAACGTATTTGTCTTCGGAGGATCGACGACGTTTGGCTGGTATCTTCCCGACGATGAAACCATCCCGTCCTACTTGCAGGAGCTGGCGGCGCAAAAGGACGCCAGCGTTAAGGTTGCCATTTACAATTTCGCGCGTCCCGCCTACATCAGCAGCCAGGAGCTCGCGCTTTTTCAGAAGCTGTTGCGCGATGGATACATACCGCAGGTGGCAATCTTTGTGGACGGTCTGAACGACTTCATCCTCGCCGACGGCGAACCAAAGTTCACCGACCAGATGCGCCGCTTCATGAACGGGGACATCAATTCCAATCCGCTGAACAATATTCCAATGGTGCGTGCGGCGCATTGGCTGACGAATCGCTGGAGCAAGCCGAGCGCTTCAGCGCGGCCGCTGTTGGCGAGCGACTACTCTGACCCGGTGCTGCTGCAGGAAACTGTCGAGCGCTGGCTGGCCAACAAGAAAATGATTGAGCTCACTGCGGCAGGCTATGGCGTGCGGCCGATTTTCGTCTGGCAGCCGATTCCTGTCTACAAGTATGACCTGCGGTATCACTTCTTCCTGCATAGCTACAAAGACTTCGGCGGATATGTCCGGCCGCGATACGGTTATCCGATGATGGAGGCGGAGCGCGCGCAGGGTAGATTAGGAGACGATGTACTGTGGTTGGCGGACGTGCAGGAAGACAAGCACGAAAACCTCTACGTCGATTCGGTGCACTACACCGCAGCGTTCTCCAGAGAAATCGCAGAGCGGATAGCCGACTATCTCTTCCCACCCTCTGCCCAGCACGAAGGACAACCCAACGCAGCGACGGCGCAGCATTAGAGCTAAAGGCGATGCGGGTAGAGTTGGCCTTCACGCCAGTGTCCGAGCGTCGTCTTCACTGCCGGAATTTTCAGGAGTCAGTTAGGTCAGCGCGCGCCGTTCTTCACCAGCTTAAGGAACTCTTGGTGGACGCGCTTGTCCTCAGACAATTCGGGATGAAAAGTTGCGGCCATGACGTTGCCCTGCCGCACCAGGACGGGATCATCGCCGCGCTTGGCCAGAACTTCCACCGCCGCGCCCACGTTCTCGATTCGGGGCGCGCGGATGAAGACCATCTCCAGCGGTTCGTCACCGAGTTTGCTTGGGGCTTCGATAATCGTGGAGTCGATCTGCCGTCCGTAAGCATTGCGACGAATGCTGATGTCGATGGCGTTCAAGCCGGGTTGACTCGGGTTTTCGACTTGTTTGGCCAACATGATGGCGCCGGCGCAGGTGCCGAAGGTGGGCTTGCTGTGAACAAAGCCGGTAAGCCTTCGCAGGGTGTTCTCGTCGAGCAGTTTGAGAAATGTTGTCGACTCGCCGCCGGGGATGACGAGACCGTCGAGGCCATCGAAATCCCTAGGATTGCGCACCAGCACGACATCCGCGCCGAGCTCTTCGAGCCGGCGGCGATGAGCGTCGAAGTCGCCTTGTAGCGCTAGCACACCTATCTTCATAAGTTCGAAGCTGTCAGCCTGTCAGCTATCAGCTAAAGACTTGGCATCGGCTGTACTACTTCAATCTGAACACGAGTACAGATGCTGCAAAACAACAAAGGGCGCGGCAGCCCGCGCCCAACTGAAAGCTGACGGCCGACAGATGATAGCTCTTCACCACCCGCGGGTCTGCAACAAATCCTTCTCGTCGATCGCGGAAACCGCCAGTCCCTTCATGGCGCCAGTCATCTGCTCGCTCACCTCGGCCAGCACCTTGGGATTGTCGAAGTGCGTAGCCGCCATGACGATGGCGCGGGCGCGCGATTCGGCATCTTCGCGCTCTACGCCGATGGTCAGATCCAGCGGAGTTGCGCCGCCTTTCATGAAGATGCCCGAGCCAACGAAAACGGCCTCCGCGCCCAGTTGCATGACCAGCGAAGCATCGGCTGGTGTAGCGATTCCGCCCGCGGAAAAGTTCGGTACCGGAAGCTTTCCGGCTTGCGCCACGATGCGCACCAGTTCGTACGGGGCCTGATGCTCTTTTGCCGCCGCGAAGAGCTCCTGTTCGCTCATCACCGTGAGCTGCTTCATCTCCTTCACGATCTGCCGCATGTGCTTGACGGCGTGGATGACGTCGCCGGTCCCTGCTTCGCCCTTGGTGCGAATCATGGCTGCCCCTTCGGCGATACGCCGCAAAGCCTCGCCCAGATTGCGCGCGCCGCAGACGAATGGCGTGGTGAAGGCATGCTTGTCAACGTGATGCTCTTCGTCGGCGGGCGTCAGCACCTCGGACTCGTCGATGTAGTCGACGCCGATTTCCTGCAGTATTTGCGCTTCGGCGAAGTGGCCGATGCGGCACTTGGCCATCACCGGAATGGAGACCGCGGCCATGATCTGCTTGATGAGCTTGGGATTGGCCATGCGCGAGACGCCGCCTTCGGCGCGAATGATGGCGGGCACGCGCTCCAGCGCCATTACCGCGACCGCGCCCGCCTTCTCGGCGACCTCGGCCTGTTCCACGCTCATCACGTCCATGATGACGCCGCCTTTGAGCATCTCGGCCAGGCCGGTCTTCAAACGCAAACTGTTATTGTTGCCGTTGTTGTCGGACATGGTAAATTCTCCGGTTGAGGCGTAGACACGCTTTGTATCAGGGCACGACTTTAGTCGTGCCGAATGGCACCTGTGGAGATGCGGCTTCAGCCGCTGCAAAAGCCAAATTGAAGTCAGGGGCTAAAGCCCGCGCAGGTAACGCGCCTTGCGGCACGGCTGAAGCCGTGCCCTGATACAAAGCCCTATGTCGCCGTACCAATCATTCTACCCTGCACGCAAGCAGCGTGTAACCCCGCTCTTGCGCCGTTCACCCTGCGCTTTTCGCGGTTCGACGAATTGCAACCTTTTCGATTAGCCGTTTGAAGCACTCTCTGGCAACCGGAAAAGCGATTGGTGAAAAGCCAGGAACGATTAACATGGCCACGTTGCGAATCGCGCCGATGACAGCAGCACATTGGAAGGCTGTACGCGAGATTTATGCACAGGGCATCGCGACGCGCAATGCAACGTTTGAAACGGTCGTGCCATCGTGGGAGGAGTGGGATGCGCGGCATCTGCCGGTGTGCCGACTGGTCGCGGCGCGCAACGGCGAGATCGTAGGATGGGCAGCGTTGAGCGCGGTATCGAGCCGGCAGGTGTATTCCGGCGTGGCCGAGGTCAGCGTCTATATCGCCGAGAGCGCACGCGGGCAGGGAGTCGGTGCTGCGCTGCTGGACGCGCTGGTCAAAGAATCGGAGCGAAACAACATCTGGACATTGCAGGCCGTCATTCACGCCGAAAATTCAATCAGCATTCACCTGCATGAGAAAGCCGGGTTTCGCATTGTCGGCAGGCGCGAGCGCATCGCCTGTCTGGATGGACGCTGGCGCGATACCGTGCTGATGGAGCGGCGAAGCGGGGCTGTGGGGCTGTAGCGGTTGAGCGGGTGGAGCGCGCATTAGCAGCCTGGTGAAAAGTTCGAAAAGCAGGTCCCTCGCGGGCTGAAGCCCGCTCCGGATAACAGAAATAAACAGCTTAGACGCTGGCCTAAAGGCCAGCTCTACCCGAACCTCGTGCCATAGCGACTTTTTCAGCGGCCTGTGAAAGCCGTGCTCTACCCTGGCGCTTACAGCAATCCAAGAACGTCAAGTCGCGTCGCTATGCTTCTTCTTGAGGTATTTGGCAAACATGCGATGGGGATCGATCTCGATAAATTTCCCCGTACTGCTGGCCAGCACCTCACCCTCGGGATTGCGGATTTCCGCCGCTCGATAATGCTCGCGGCCACGCACGCGCTGCTCCCATCCCTCGACAATCAGCGGCTTGAACAGCGGCACCGGCTTCAGATACGTCACCTGCATCGTGCTTGTCAGGCAGACAATGTTGTGCAGCTTGTTCACCTTGCCCATGGCCTCGTCGACGATGGTGGCGATGATGCCACCATGGGCGTGTGCGGGCGGGCCGACAAAGCGTCCTTGCAGGCGAAAACGGCAGACAAAGCGCTGGCGCTCCTCGTCGAGCACGAATTTGAGCTTCAATCCCGTTTCGTTTTGCGGACCGCAACCAAAGCATTTGTTGCCGAATTGCCGCTGCTTGACGTGGTGTCCGTGAACAGGCTGGTGCCGAGACATGTAGTCAAGATGCAGCAGAGCGGAATGCAAAAGCAAGCGCGCAGCATCGAAGTAGCTAAACCTCAGAGCCGGAAGCGAAGAGCGAAAAGCGAACGGCGAAAAGCCAAAAGCGTCCTTCAGGTATGATGTGCGCGTGCAAGGTGTTACCGCGTTCGTACTGGCTGGAGGCCGCAGCTCGCGAATGGGCTCGGATAAGGCGTTGCTGACCTTCAGAGGCCAGACATTGCTCGAGCGCACATTGCGAGTCGCGGCGGCCGCGGTCGGGCGCGCGGTCATCGTCGGCTCAAGAGAACGCTACGCACGCTTCGGCGATGTCATCGAAGATATTTATGCCGGCTGCGGACCGCTGGCTGGGATACACGCAGCCCTCAACGCCAGCGCAACCGATCTGAATCTGGTGCTTTCGGTAGACATGCCGCTGCTGGCGACGGCCTTTCTCCAATGGCTGGTGGAGCAGGCCAGCGCGGCGAAAGAGTGGATCGTGGTGCCCGACGCGCTCGGAGGGCCACAGCCGTTATGCGGCGTCTACCGCAAGCAAGTGCGGAACGCAGCCGAGGAGGCATTGCAAAGAGGCGATTACAAGATTGGCAAGCTGTTTACGCTGGTGCCGACGCGTTACATTACGGAGCAGGAAATGTTTGAAAACGGATTCGGCGCGGAGCTGTTTACCAATATCAACACCCGTGGAGAATACGAACAACTGGCCACGCCGAAGTAGCTGCTGCTGCTGCCGTCGTCTTAGAATCGAGCAAGTGTGACCGATCAGAAGCCATACATCGAGTTCGAAAACGTCCATAAGGCATTCGGCAGTAACGTCGTGCTGGATGGGGTCAGCTTCGACGTCATGCCCGGCGAGACCGTATGCATCCTGGGACGCAGCGGCGTGGGCAAGTCGGTGGCGCTGCACCACATCATGGGATTCCTTAAACCCGACAGTGGGCGTATCCGGGTCGCGTATGAAGACATCACGGATTACGGCGAGCGCGACCTGGAACGCATCCGCAAGAAAGTAACCATGGTCTTTCAGAACGGTGCATTGTTCGATTCGCTGACGGTCGGCGAGAATGTCGCCTTTCCGCTACGCGAGCGCGGCGGACTTGAGGAAGAGCAGGTTTACCAGATCGTCGATGGTCTGCTCGACATGGTAGGTGTGCGCGAATTTCGCGACCTGATTCCTTCCGATCTGTCGACCGGGATGAAGCGCTCGGTCGCGATCGCGCGCGCCCTGGCGGCCCAGCCGGACGCCGTGCTGTATGACGAACCGACAACCATGGTCGATCCGCTGATGGCCCATTTGCTGGGAGATTTGATCAGGAAGCTGAAAAAACAGTTGAAGCTGACCAGCATCGTGGTGACTCACGATATGGCGCTGGCCAAGAAATTGGCCGACCGGCTGCTTTTTCTGTATGAAGCCAAAGCGATTTTCTTCGGAACGTTCCCGGAGATGGCGAAATGCCAGGAGCCGATCGTGCAGGAGTTTCTGCAGCTCGATTCCCTTGACTTCGAGCATTACTTCGGCGCGCAGAGACCGCCGCACCAGCCGCGATTCGAGGCGCCATAAGAAGCGATTAACACAGAGACATAGAGGGCTCAGCCATCATTTGTCTCGTTTCCGATTCACCGATGGCAGGTTGCGCAGGTGCGGACCACGCCCAAGCGGAAGACCGTACCGCAGCCGTCATACGCACAGGCCTCAAGATCAAGATCTCCGCCGAAGCAGGTTGTTCCGTAGAAGTTCCCGTCGGTGGCTTGCACCAAGCCCGCCGCGGGGTCGGAACCGTCGCTGAGATCGAACGCGTGCAGCGTGGTCAGTGTGCCGCTTGGGGTGATTTTGAAGACTGTGCCGTAGCCAACTAAGCCGACCCCCGCAGCAATGGAGGTCGTCCCGTATAGGTTTCCGTCGCTGGCCTGCACCAGCGTGCCAAGGGGTGACCCGCCATCCGCGCAGTTCGCTTGGTGGCAAAAGCTGTAAAGTGTGGTCAGGGTGCCGCTTGGGGTGATCTTGAACACCGTGCCACAGCCGAAACCATAGCAGTATTCGCCTTCTCCGCCATTCACGGTGGTGCCGTAGAAGTTGCCATCGCTAGCCTGCATCAGCTGATTAGGGTTGTCGCCGTCCGTGCAGTTCGGTTGCCGGCAGAAGGTGTACAGCCTGCTTAGCAGGCCTCCGGCGGTCAGTTTGAAGATTATGCCGACGCCGGCCATTCTCGATTGGGTGGAGGACCCATAAAAGTTCCCGTCAGTGGCTTGCATCAGATCGGTGGGACCGAGACCGTCGGTGACACCGTTGAAGTTGTGCAGCGTGGTCAACACGCCGCTGGGAGTAATTTCGAAGACCGTGCCATTGTCGCCAAATCCTCCATTCCCGGTTGTTCCGTAGAAGGTTCCGTTGGTGGCTTGTATCAGGACGCCAGGGAATGCGCCGTCGTTACCGTTGAAGCTGTGCAACGTGGTCAGGTCGCCCTCCGGGGTGATTTTGAAGACCGTGCCGTAGTCGCCGTTCGCCCCGCCCGCGATGGTTGTGCCGTAGAAGTTTCCGTCCCTGCCTTGCACCAGCCCTGAGTCAGGCCCGTCGCCGTCAGTGCAGGGGTATTGGGGGCAAAAGCTGTACAGCGTCGTCAGCGTCCCACTTGGAGTGATTTTGAAGACCGTGCCAGCGCCATAGGTTCCGCCGCTGCCGGCCGTTCCGTAGAGGTTGCCGTCCGTGGCTTGCACTAGCCCTGCGCTAGGCTGGGCGCCGTTCGTATATTCGAAATTCAACAGCGTTGTGAAGAAGACGCTCTGTGCCGGCGCGGCAACTACAGCCGCGGCGCAAAACAAGAAGACGATGCATATCATCACCGCTAAGCTAAGTTTTTCCGAACTGCTCCCTCTCCGGCTGGGCGCCTGCAAGGACGTAAACAACTCATCAATTCGTGGTCTCGTCATGGGAGTTTCTCCGAGGCAACCAGATTCGCGATTTTGCGAGGAAGAGGCCTGTGTGGGCACTTAGGAGAAGATAGGTCCAGCGGTTCTATTTCTCGCCGTGGGAGCGATGGCGGTGAGTGGGAAAGGCCGAGAGTCTTCTCCTCGGACACCCGTCAGAATTTCATAATTCCTGGTGTACATTTGTCAGTGATCTGTATCGCGCGGCCGTGTGACAAGCATTGAACCCCCAACGTGATTAGCTGGATTGGAGGCCGGGTTCCGGGTCTCGCGGGTTTCGAGACCCGGGCGAAGATCGCTACGGAAAACGGTCGGTCGTAGCGCCGGCGTACCTCTTCCAACACCTTGAGGAACAACTCGCGCTCTCAGCCCAGGGCATGGCAGCAGGGTAGAAACAACGCCCTAGTTCCTGCTGTGATGGAGGGCACAGGGGGATGTTTTATTGGCACGGAGTCCCAGGTCTCGGACAGCGCGAGACCTGGGGCACCCGGCGAGAAATATGAAGGTGAGAGGGCGAAGCGATGAGAGTGGATCGTAATCCGCAGGTGATTCTTCATTGGCACCCGGTTTGGGAAACGGATGATCCGCGCTGGAAGCATAATCTCGCCTTGTATGCGTACCTAGCTCCCTACAAATGCGAAATCTACTACCTGGGCAAATGTGATCGCACCACGGTACGTGGTCGCGCCTGTTACAGCGCCAAATCGGGCGCTTGGGACTGCATTAACCGGCGAAGCAAGAAGCACCGCTTGATCGTCGCGGAAATCGAGGTCGAACAAAGATTGACGCGCCAGTTGTTGGCTGACATCGAGAGTCTTTTGATTTACGAGATTCAGCCTTGTTGCAATGTGCAGAATGTCCGTTCACGCGGTGGATACAGCCGCCCGGGTATGCGAGTGGAGTGCAGAGGCAAGGCTTGGCCTTTGCCGCGTAAGGTCTTCTTGGACGAAGATGTTTAAGGCAGCCTGAGCTGTCGCGGTTCGGTATCGGAGCCTTCGAGTTCGAGACGCATAAGCTCAATAAGGGAATCTACCTGCGCCTGTAATTCTTCATGGGCTTCCTTGGCGGGTTCTTTGTATTTTGCGGTAGGGTCGGGGGCCTCGATCATGGTGAGGGTGTATTCGCCAATTTTCGTCTGCCGTGGCGTCGCCCTGTAGTGAAGTTGCGACCATCTCTCAAGCAAAGCCGCGACTTTGAAATACTGCGCGATGACTTTCTCCGGGGCCAGCAAGCGCACTCGTGCATTGATCCGACTTTGCTCCGGGCTCAACACAAATTGCTCATTGCGCCTCGCATGGCCGATTGCCTGCTCAAACATCGTGAAAATGTCGCCGAAAAGCTGCTTAAGCTCCTCGCGATGTTCTTTGCGAAGGGAGGTTGACCGGGTCCGTTCGTCGCTGGCATTTTTCAGTCTCCACGTTACGAATGGAGAGATGATCGCAAAGAGCCCGGCGATGACCGCCGCAACTGCGGGAGCATATTCTTTCACGATGCTCTAGAGCGTAGCATGATACCGGAAAATCAGAGCAGTGGCCGGGTGCCCCGGGCCTCGAGACCCGGGCGGAGATCGCTACGGAAACGGTCGGTTGTAGCGCCGGCGTACCTCTTCCAACGCCCTGAGGAACAACTCGCGCGCTCAGCCCAAGGCATGGCAGCAGGGTAGAAACAACGCCCTAGTTCCTGCTGTGATGGAGGGCACAGGGGGATGTTTGTTGGCAGGAGTCCCAGGTCTCGAACAGCGCGAGACCTGGGGCACCCGGCGGTTCCCGTCCTGAAACCCATAGCTCTTTCGGACATGTACCTTCGTAATTCCCCAGTGGTTGTAACCGTCACAGATTTCTCCTCGACAACTTCGGTAGCTTGAAAGATGGCCGCTGATTGTCTGCGGCCATCCGGAGCCCCCAATAACCGCCGGTTTTGCGGTTGTTGGGGTGAAGCATCCGGGGTCTCCGACAACCGCCGCTGGGGCCTGCCCCGAGCGCCGGGGTCCCCAATCCGCGCCGCATTTGCGCGAATTGGGGTGGAAGCGAAGTCGAGGGGCGGTGGTCGAGGTGGATTGGATTATGCGCCGCTTCAGGCTTTGTCAGCATACGAAGGACAACGGCGAGCTTTGCGGCTCGCCCGCGATGCGAAGAAAGAACTATTGCTACTTCCATCTGGAGGTGGTTCGGCGGCGCCGGCGCCTGGCATGAATGGCGAGAACACAGCGGCTGCTGGTCGAAGCTAAGCTCTACGACGACAGGATTTTAGCTCTTAACTCGTGTGCCATGAATATTTTGAGCCCTTACTCGCGTGCAAACCCCCAGCCATCAAGATTTTGCACACAAGAGGGGGGAGGGGGTGAGCAGGTCAAGGTCGCAGGTTACGCCGGGCGAAATCTGGGTCCTCGACGGCGCCAGCGCCTGGCGCGCATGGCGAGCACGCGGCGACTGCTGGCCGAAGCTAAGCTCTACGACGACAGGATTTTAGCTCTTAACTCGCATGTTATGAAGATTATGAGCCCTTACTCGCGTGCAAACCCCCAGCCATCAAGATTTTGCACACAAGAGGGGGGAGGGGGTGAGCAGGTCAAGGCTGCAGGTTACGCCGAACGGAATCTAAATTAGCCATCCTAGCGTAGTGCGTCATTGAGCTCGTCACGTATCCGAGCACGCTTTGTATCAGGGCACGACCTTTAGTCGTGCCGAACGGGCGCAGGAATATGTGGGCTTTAGCCCTTGCGCGCGTTGTTCAGGGGCTAAAGCCCAAGGGAAAAATGATGCTTTTCGGCACGGCTGAAGCCGTGCCCTGATACAAACCTCGAAAACTTATGTGCACGGATCTCCGACGCACCATCCTAGAAACCCTGCGCCACCAACCGATCCACCGTCAGCGCGCCGGTTTGCTCGTCGCGATGGGTCCACTTCTCCAGATATTTGGCGACGATGTCGGTCTCGATGTTCACCGGATCGCCCGGCTTGAGTGAGCCCAGATTCGTCATCTTGATGGTGTGCGGAATGATGGCGATCGTTAGCCGCAGGCCTTCCAGTTTGGCGACCGTCAGGCTGATGCCTTCGACGGCAATCGATCCTTTGAAGACGACATACTTCTCCAGCTCTTCGGGCAAGTCGAGGTGCAGCCAGAAGTCATCGGCATTGGCGATGGGTTCGAGAGCGATGAAGCGGGCGACGCCATCCACGTGCCCCTGAACCATGTGGCCGCCCATGCGGCCGTCGGCTTTGAGCGGCAGCTCGAGATTGATCTGCGCGCCCGGGGTGATGCGGGAGAGCGACGTGCGAGCCCAGGTTTCCGCGGCAAGATCGGCGCAGAAGGATTCGGGAGTGATGTCGAGCGCGGTCAGGCAGACGCCACTCACCGCGACGCTGTTGCCGTCCTTCAGCTCCTTCGCGGTGGACGGAGCATTGATGGTGATGCGATGATTGCCGCCGCGTTCAACAATGCCGGCAACGGTTCCGACTTCTTCGACGAGTCCAGTAAACATAATGAATAACCTCGTAAGGACAGCAATTAGTAATTAGTAATTAGTAATTAGTTAGTCCGAAGATCAGCGAGCAACTTTGGCTAGCGCTAATTACTAATTACTGCCTTCTTCATACGGATCACGCAAATATCCTTCCACGGCGAAATCTTCGCCGAAGCGATGGAGCGTGAGCGACTGCACCGAAGCGGCTTCGCTGATACGCTGATAACCGGCGCCGAGAGCGAACGGAATCGAACCCGTTCCCGCCAGAATTTTCGGAGCATAGTAGAAGAAAATCTTGTCTACAATGCCCGCGGAAAGCGCGGCCCAGTTCACCATCGCTCCGCCTTCGATGATAAGGCTAATGATCTCGCGCTCGCCAAGGCTCCGCATCACACGCTCGAGGTCGGGACGCCCATCAACCGTGGGCGCGCCGCCGGGAAAAACGATGGTGCCGTCTTCCACCAGGCGACGCATCGGAACCTGCTCGACCATTACGCCGCGCGACTCCAGTTCGCGACGCTTGTTCTCCTCGGCGAAGCAGCAGAAGACGATGAGGTCTTCGCGCGCGGTCTTCACCACACGCGAGGCAAGCGGCAGGCGCAGCCGCGAATCGAGAATGACGCGCAGCAGCGGCCGGCGCCGCGGCAGGCCGGTGCGATCGGTCAATAGCGGATCGTCGGCGATGACCGTGCCGACGCCCACCATGATGGCGTCATTGGCGTGGCGCATCTCGTGCACATGAGCGCGCGCGCTTTCGCTGGTGATCCAGCCTCCACTGGGAGCGACGGGCCCCAGACCGGCGCTGGTAGCGGGCTCGCCCGGCGGCGGTGCGATCTTGCCATCCAGCGTCATCGCAGTCTTCAGCGTGACGAACGGAATCTTGTGGCGAATATACCGGGCAAAGGCTTCGTTGAGTTTCTTGGCGTCGGCTTCGCAGATGCCTTCGCCGACGACAATGCCCGCGTCGCGCAGCTTTGCCAAGCCTTGACCGGCGACGAGGGGATTGGGGTCACGCATGGAGGCGAAGACGCGCTTGATGCCAGCTGCGATGATCGCGTCGGTGCAAGGGCCGGTGCGTCCCTGGTGACAGCACGGCTCCAGGTTGAGGTACAGAGTCGCGCCGCGCGCTCGGGTGCCCGCCCGCTCGATAGCGAGCACCTCGGCGTGCCTGCGACCTTCATAGGTGTGTGAGCCCTCGCCGACAATCTTGCCGGCGGCATCGACGAGCACGGCCCCGACGCAGGGATTCGGCGAAGCCAGGGCGACGCCCGCCCGCGCAAGTTCGAGCGCTCGCTGCATGAACTGCTCGTGGGTCGAAGTGGCATTCATTCAGTCAAATAGCGAGTTCACGAAATCCTGCGGATTGAAGGGCAGCAGGTCGCCGGCCTTCTCGCCTACACCCACGTAGCGCACCGGCAGCCCCAGCTCTTTGCAGATGGCGACCACGACACCGCCCTTCGCAGTGCCATCCAGCTTGGTGAGCACGATTCCCGTAACTCCGGCGGATTGCGTGAATAGCCGCGCCTGCTGCAATCCGTTCTGGCCGGTGGTGGCGTCCATCACCAGCAGGGTTTCGTGCGGAGCGTTGGCGCTGAAGCGCTGCGCGGTGCGGCGCATCTTTTCCAGCTCTGCCATTAGGCTGGTTTTCGTGTGCAGACGGCCGGCGGTGTCGACGATGACATAGTCCGTGCCGCGCGCTTTCGCGGCCTGCATTGCGTCGAAGAGAACCGCCGCGGGATCGCCGCCTGGTTTGTTCTTGATGACTTCGGTTCCCGTGCGATCGCCCCAAATCTCGAGCTGTTCGATGGCGGCCGCGCGAAACGTATCGGCGGCGGCCAGCAGCACCGTCTTGCCTTGACCACGCAGCGCGTGCGCCAGCTTGCCGATGGATGTGGTCTTGCCGGTGCCGTTGACCCCAACCACGAGGATCACTTCCGGCTCGCCATCAACCTTCCGTACCGGCTTCCGTTCCGCCGCGTCCAGGATCGCCAGCAGTTCCTCTTTCAGCACGCGCTTCAGCTCTTCGACATTGGCGATCTGACGGCGATCGACCTTCTCGCGCAGCGCGGCGAGAACGGATGCAGTCGTTTCTATGCCGAGGTCTGCCGAGATGAGCGTGGCTTCCAGGTCGTCGAGAGTTTCGCGATCGATTTCCTTGCGAAAGGCGACAACCTCGTCGATGCGCTCGCTCAGGCTTTCGCGCGTGCGCGTAACTGCCTCTTTCATGCGCTGGAGAAAGCTCGGTTTTTCTTCGGTGCTGCCGAACAGGGTCTGAATCATGAATGAATCCGTTGCGGGATGCGCCAGCCTTCGGGCCGGGACAGGAAAGCTTTCGTGTGTGAATTAGAGTGCGTCGTGAACTTTCATTATAGACAAGCGCGAACGGACGGCCGCCTGGCTGGCGCGCAGCTAGTGGCGACGGCAGGCGGGAATTCGGCAGCGACTGCGGGTCATCCAAACTGCTCTGACGAGTAAACAGGCTGCTGAAAAGCTCAACTGCAGATCCCTCGGCGGCTGGAGCCGCCTCGTGATGAAAATAAAGAACTCCGACGGCGCAGCTAAAGCTGCGCCCCCTCAAAACACGGCAAGGTCGACTTTTT
The DNA here is from genome assembly GCA_963821995.1 of uncultured Acidobacteriaceae bacterium. Taxonomy (GTDB): domain Bacteria; phylum Acidobacteriota; class Terriglobia; order Terriglobales; family Acidobacteriaceae; genus Bog-257. The sequence goes on from CAWGFZ010000009.1 coordinate 87,078, forward strand.
CAGCAGGCTCTAAAGCCCGCGTCATTCCAGCTCAAAACCGCGGAGCGCAAAACGACGCGCGGAAGGCGAATAGCCGCTTCCCCCAGCTTTTGTGTACTCTGTATCGGCTGGACATCTCATACCCAATGGCCTTGAGGATTCGTACCGCACATTCACGCCCGCGCTTTCGTTTTGTCGCATCGCTGTGCCTGCTGCTGACGCTCGCCAGCTCCACCTTTGCTCAGGTTCCGTCGCCGTGGGTCGATACCAAGCCGCTGTCGGTCGACACCGGCAGCACCGGGCTGAAGCTCATGCTGCGGCGCCTGCATACGACGGCACGTCTGATGCACACCGTCGCTCATCCCGACGACGAAGATGGCGGAATGCTTACGCTGGAGTCGCGCGGGCACGGGGACACCGTTTGGCAACTCACGCTGAATCGCGGCGAGGGCGGCCAGAACAAACTGGGCAGCGGCCTCTTCGATGAGCTGGGAATCATTCGCACGCTTGAGCTGCTGGCCGCCGATCGCTATTACGGCGTCGAGCAGCGCTTTACGCGTGTCGCCGATTTCGGATTTTCCAAAACTGCCGAGGAGACATTTCAGAAGTGGGGCGGTCACGACATCGCGCTGGGCGACATGGTGCGCGTGATTCGCACGTTTCGACCGGATGTCATCTGCACGCGATTCCGCGGCGATTCCCGCGACGGCCACGGGCACCATCAAGCCTCGGGGATTCTGACCCGCGAGGCGTTTCGCGCCGCGGCCGATCCCACGCTCTTCCCCGACCAGTTGCGCGAGGGCCTGCAACCTTGGCAGGCGAAAAAGCTCTACATGGACAATGTACGTGCCAACGAAGACTGGACGATCAAGCTGGAAACATCGCAATACGATCCATTGCTGGGCGAGACCTATGTCCAATTCGGCTGGAAGGGATTGAAGCACCAACTCTCGCAGGGCGCGGGAGCGTGGAATCCTCCTGAGGGCCCGCGCTTCAGCTATTACAAGCTGATCGACTCCGTGATGCCGAAGCCGCCTGCCGCCGGCGTGCATGAGAGCGATTTCTTCGATGGCATCGACACGTCTTTGCCCGCTCTGGCTGCGCGACTGAGGGGTGACGAGGCCAAGGTGCCAGGGCTACGCATCCAACTGCAGACAATCGCCAAGACGGTTGAGGACGCGACGACAGCTTCCAACAGCCGCCAGTGGCAAACGGCCGCTATACCTCTACTCGAAGGGCTGCGTTTCACGCGTGATCTCATCGCTCAGGTCGAGGCCAGCACTCTCTCCCCGGCGGAAAGAGCCGATCTGCTCGCCAACCTGCGCACGAAAGAATGGCAGTTTGAGGAAGCTGCGAACCTCGCGCTTGGCATGGATCTGGAGATCGGGCCTGGAACACCCGACGGCCGCCCCATGGCCGCAAGTTTCCCGACCGGCGAGGGCGACGTCCTCGCGGCGGTCATAGCCGCTGGTAAGCCGTTCCTGTTGCGCGCCACGCTGCACAACGGCAGCCCGGCGCCGACTGATATCCAGCGGTTCGCGCTCGATGTCCCCAGCGGCTGGAAGTATGAGCTGTTCATGGACAAAAAACCCGAAGCGGTTGCACCCGGCGACACTGTCGCAGTGATGTTCCGCGTCAGTCCCCCACTCGACGCCCAGCCGACGAAGGCGTATTTCCATCGCGACAATCCGGAGAGCGACGCGATCTACAAGATCGACGATCCGAAATACGTGACGCTGGCGCTACCGCCGCCGCCGGTTGCGGTGCGGGTGGAGTACAGCATCAACGGCTCCGACGGTGTGATTCGCAGTTTCGCGCGCACGCCCATGCACGACGATAAGGGCGACGTTTGGTCGATGCCGCTGGCCGTGGTGCCGCCGTTCTCGGTGGCAGAGTCGCCGGCCACGCAAATCATCGTGGCGCGCCCCAATCCTTCCGCCCAACTCAACGTGGTGGTTCGCACCACGGCGGATCGCGGCAGCGGCACGGTGCATCCGGAGGCGCCGCCGGCGTGGACGATCGCTCCGAAGTCAGCCAATGTCGCGTTCACTGGACCGGGACAACAGACCGCAGATTTCAAGGAGCTGCCGGATGGCGCACGGGAATCGCGTTATGACGTTCGCGCGCTGCTGAACGCCGGAGGCCGCGATTACACCGATGGCTATAGTCTCGTCGCGCGCCCGGATCTTGGCGGATTCTTCTACTACCAGCCGGCGCTGCAGCGCGCCAGCATCGTGAACGTGAAGGTCCCGCAAGGATTGAAGGTGGGTTACACCATGGGCGCGGGCGACGACATTCCTGACGTGCTGCGCGAGTTGGGACTCGACGTGACGATGCTCACGCCGGACGAGGTCGCCACTGGAGATCTGAGCCGCTACGGAACGATTGTTCTTGGTATTCGCGCCTACGATACTCGCGAGGATGTGAAGCAGAACAATCAGCGCCTGCTCGACTATGTGAAGAACGGCGGCACGTTACTGGTGCAGTACAACACTTCTCCCGCTGATTTCAACGCCGGACATTACATGCCGTATCCGGCGCAGCTCAGCCGCGAACGCGTTACGGTGGAGGAAGCGCCGGTAACGATTCTCGATCCGCAAAGTCCTGTCTTCCATTACCCCAACCAGATCAGCAAGCGCGATTTCGAGGGCTGGATCCAGGAGCGCGGCCTGTACTTCATGGATGAATGGGACGCGCACTACACGCCGCTGCTGGCGTCGAACGATCCCGGCGAGCCGCCGCAAAAGGGCGGATTGCTGGTGGCGCAGTACGGCAAGGGATCCTACATCTACACCGGCTATGCATTCTTTCGGCAGTTGCCCTTCGGCGTGCCAGGCGCAATTCGGCTTTATGTAAACCTGCTGAGCGTCGGCCATGAGCCACACTAGCCCGGACGATCCGCAACCGGGCTCTTCCGCGCGCGCGGAGTTTGCGGAGCCGGAACTGGTTCGCGGTATCGGCCTGGCGCAGGCGACCACGCTGAACATGATCGACATGGTCGGCGTGGGGCCGTTCATCACCATGCCGCTGGTGATTGCGGCTGCGGGTGGCCCGCAAGCGATTCTCGGCTGGCTTTGCGGAGCGGCGCTCGCGTTGTGCGACGGCCTGGTGTGGGCTGAGCTTGGTGCAGCCATGCCGCGCGCCGGCGGCTCGTATCGCTACCTCAAAGAAATCTACGGACCCGGGTCGCTGGGACGACTGCTGTCGTTTCTGTTCATCTGGCAACTTTCCTTCAGCGCACCGCTGTCCATCGCATCCGGCTGCATCGGTCTGGCGCAATACGCGGAATATCTGTGGCCAAGCTTAGCGCGCACGCTGTTGGCGCACACCATTCACGTTGGGCTTCCGTTTATCGGCACGCTGGAAATAAGCGTGCTCGTCATGCCCGCGACATGGCTGGCGATGGCGACCGCCGCGTTCGTGACGTTTCTTCTGTATCGCCGCATAACTGTCCTCGGCAAGCTGGCAGAGTTCCTCTGGGTCGGCGTGGCGCTGGCGTTGGGATGGGTTATCTTCGCGGGCCTGACGCACTTCAGCGCGGCTCGGGCATTCGACTTTCCGCCGGGCGCGTTCACGCTGTCGCCCGCATTCTTTATGGGGATGGGATCGGCGATGCTGATCGCCACCTACGACTACTGGGGCTATTACAACGTGTGCTTTCTCGGCGGCGAAGTCAAAGATCCGGGCCGCACAATCCCGCGCGCGGTGATCATCTCCATCGTCGCCATCGCGGCAATTTACCTGACGATGAACATCGCCGTGCTGGGCGTCATCCCATGGCGTGAGATGGCCGCGCATTCCGGCGAGCAGCGGAACTACATCATCTCGGTGTTCATGCAGCAGATCTACGGCTCCTGGGCAGCACGCCTGATCACCGCATTAATCATGTGGACGGCGTTTGCCTCGGTGTTCTCGACCCTGCTGGGATATTCGCGCGTCCCCTATGCTGCCGCACTCGACGGCAATTACTTCCGCGCGTTCGCACGAGTCGATCCCAAGCGCAGATTACCGACCGTCTCGTTGTTCGCGCTGGGCGCTGCTGCGATGCTGTTCTGCTTTCTCCGTCTAGTGGACGTGATTGCTGCGCTGGTGGTCATCCGCATTCTGCTGCAGTTCATCGTGCAGGCCGTCGGAGTCATAGTGCTGCGCAAGCGGCGCCCGGAGATGGAACGACCATTTCGCATGTGGCTGTATCCGGCTCCAGCGCTGCTGGCAATTGCGGGATTCACCTTCATTCTGCTGGCGAGGAAGAATTTCCAGCGCGAGATTCGCTATGCCATCGCGATTCTTATCGCTGGCTTGGCGATTTACCTGATTCGATCCTGGAAACGGCGGGAGTGGCCGTTTGCGGTGAGTGCCTGAATGTCGGATTGATCGGGATTCCACCCACTGGACGATGCGATTTTAGGCTGCGCTTTGAGCGTAGCTTGGGCAAGGCACGGAGTCCACCGCGCTTGGTCACGAATTGCAAGCCGCTCGCAACTTCTCGCACTAAAGCAATAGTGCCGGCGCTTACCTTTGACCATTGCCGAAGTCTCAGAAGAGATGGCCACGGGCGGAGCATGGCGCAACCTGATCGTCCCATCCTCTCCGGCTCAAAGCCGGGGCAAGGTCGCGCTTGTGCAAGGCGCTGCGTCGTGCTCGGATGCTGGCGCGATGACTGAGCCCGGCCGGCTTGCCGAGATGCCTATTCCGCCGCGGCAACGGGCGCTTGGGCCACTGAATGAGCCGCTGTTTCGAACGCTCTGGGTTGCCGCGGTCATCAGTTACAGCGGCACCTGGATGCAAAATGTCGGCGCGGCGTGGCTAATGACCTCGCTGACCATGTCGCCGCTGATGGTGGGATTGGTACAGGCCGCGGGCAGTATCGCGGTTTTTCTTGTTGTGCTGCCGGCGGGCGCCATCGCCGACATGATTGACCGGCGCAAGCTCCTGCTCTTCACGCAAACCTGGATGGTAGCGGCGGCAGTAGCACTGGCTGCCTTGACCTTGGCGGGGAGGATCACACAGACCTGGCTGTTGCTGCTTACGCTGGCGATGGGCGTCGGGGCCGTGCTCAACGATCCTGCGTGGCAGGCGATCACTCCTGAGATCGTCTCGCATCGCAACTTCGCCGCCGGTGTCGCGCTGAACTCCGCCGGATTTAATGTAGCGCGTGCCATCGGTCCGGCGCTGGGCGGACTTGTGATTGCCGCCGCCGGTTCGGGAATGGCGTTTCTGTTGAACGCGACTTCATTTTTCGGAGTGATTTACTTCCTGTACCAATGGCAGCGACGGCCGCGCCGAACGTCATTTCGTACCGGGCACATGGTGCAAGCCATGATCAGCGGCGTTCGCCACATGAGCGGCTCGCGATCGGTGAAAGCGGTGCTAGTGCGAAGCGCTGCGTTCAGCATTTCCGCCAGCGCGTTGCCTGCGCTTTTGCCGCTGCTGGCGCACCCGTTCGGCTCACAAGGTTACGGACTGCTCTTGGGCTTCTTCGGCTCCGGCGCTCTGCTCGGCGCAGCGTTAATGACCGGTTTGCGGCAAAGACTTTCCGCCGACGCCCTGGTCTCGCTCGCCACCGCCATATTTGCCTTCGCGACTTTTGCCGGCGGCAGATGGCCCAGCTTTGCCGCGCTGTCCCTCACGATGTTCATTGCCGGAGTTGCTTGGATCCAGATTCTCGCCAGCCTCAATGTTTCGGCGCAAACCATGTGTCCGGCGCAAATGCGCGCCCGTGCGATATCGATGTATCTGCTGGTGCTGCAGGGCGGGCTTGCCGGGGGCGCGGCATTGTGGGGCGAGGTCGCGGAGCGGGTTGGAATCTCGCGCTCGTTGTCGTATGCTGCCATCGGCTTGCTGATCGGGGTGCCGGCGGCAGCCTGGTTCAAGTTGAATAGCGCCGATCTGCCGCCCACAACCGCCGGCATGGACTAGAATCTTTGACGCACCATTGGGCCCCGGATAGCTTCACTACTCTTGCGGGAGGAATTAGATGAGAAAAGAAATGGCGATGGCCATCTTGCTATTGTCTCTGGGATCGGCGGCGAACCTCGCTGCTGCAGCGCCGCAGGCCCAGACCGATCAGAAGCCGTCATTCACCGCGGTTTATGACCGCTATTTAAGCCAACTGGAGAAGGAATTCGTTTCCGCTGCGGAAGCCATGCCCGAAGACAAGTTCAACTTCGCTCCCACCCAGGGCGAGTTCAAAGGCGTGCGCACCTTCGCGCAGCAGATCAAACACGTTGCAGCCGTCAATTACCTGTTCGGCGCGGCAATCATGCAGGAAAAACCGCCGCGTGATCTCGGCGACGAGAACGGGCCGGCTAACATTACCTCGCGCGCCGATGTGCTGAAGTTCCTCAACGATTCGTTCGCTTATCTGCACAAGGGGCTGAGCACCATCGACGCCAACAATATTCTTGAGCAGATACCGTCGCCGTTCGGCTCTCGCAAGGTCACCCGGCTCACGCTGGCCACCATTGCGCTCAGTCATCCCATGGACCATTACGGGCAGATGGTGGAGTACCTGCGCATGAATAACATCATTCCGCCGGCCAGCCGGAAGCAATAGCAGAATCCGGCTCCGGGTATTCGATAGCGAATTGCAGCATTCGTAAGGGTGTTGCATTCGCTTCTATAATTCCGACGAAGTTCTAAGCGCGTGCGGGCGGCAACTTCTCGCGCGTGCCTGGGTTTGTTCACAGGGACAATACTAACCCACTCGACTGCAGCGAATCGATTGCGGATCGCCACCGCGTCGTGCTCCGCCCTTCGATTAGGCGTGCTTGCACGAGCAGGCGACGTACCGCCTCCGGCAGCGAGTCTCAAGGAGTTTCACGCAATGAAGAAAGTTTTGCTTTGCGCGCTTGCCATTGCCATCGCCTGTTGCGGCAGCGTGCTGTTCGCGCAGGACACGATGGCCCCGAATCAGGGGCAGAGCGCTGGAGCCGGTCATCACGGCATGATGATATCGCCGGACCAACGGCTGCAGCACATGACCAAAACACTTAATCTCACCGAGGACCAGCAGCAGAAAATCAAACCCATCCTGGAGCAGGAACAGCAGCAGATGCAAAGCTTGCATCAGGACACGTCAATGTCGCAGCCGGATCGCATGAGCAAGATGCGGGAAATGCGCCAAAGTACCAACGAGCAGATCAAAGCCGTTCTTACTCCGGATCAGCAGAAGAAATGGGAAGCGGACATGCAGAACCGGCGGATGCACGGTGGAATGGACCACGGCGGGATGGGACAAGGCCAGCCGCAACAAGCGCCGCCGCAGTAAAGTTGTTCAGCATAATTGCCCGGCCGGTGGCATTCGGCCGGGTATTTTCGCTTGCAGATTGCAGAATTTTTTCTGCTCCGTTGCCCTGAAACTGGCTGACCCTCGCCCAAGGGCGAGAGAACACAATCACGACTCCGTCCGGTTGCCTGCCGCCAGAAGATTAATTGTGAGTTTGCCGCCCGTGCTGTCGAAATAACAAACAACCCTCCGCCCCGAAACTTGCCTCCAAGTAGGTGTTCGCACGTAGCGTGCGCAGCGCTACTGAAGGAGGTGAGAAGATGCTTTGGACAATTTTTGTGATTCTGCTCGTACTGTGGCTGCTCGGGGTAGTCACCAGCTATACCTTTGGAGGGTTTATTCACATTCTGCTCGTGCTGGCAGTCATCGCCCTGATTTTCCAGCTCATCTCCGGACGCAGAACAGCTATCTGAGCGCCATCGCTTGAGCGGTACGCAGCTTCATGCGGTGACAAGCGGTAGCTGTATTGCGATCAATGTTGGAAATCCACAGGAGGGATTGAAATGGATAAAGACCGGGTCAAGGGCAAGGTGGACGAAGTGGCGGGGCGGGCGAAGCGCCAGGCTGGAGAATGGACCGGCGACAGCCAATCGCAGGTAGAAGGCGCCGCCCAGGAAGTGAAAGGGAAGGTGCAGAATGCCTGGGGGAAGACCAAGGATGCGGTGCGCGACGCCACCGATGATGCCCAGCGCAAGTCGCACGAACACGAAACGCACCGAGCCGCCGAAGAGGATGAGGAGCGGAAGAAAGATGTAGCCTAAACGGCTGCCGAAGTGACTGCCGAGGCGCCCGATGCTGGGCGCCTTTGCTTTCTCTGCTCGGCCCGCGCAATCTCAATCAGCAAATTCCCGGCAGCATCCACGCGAAACACGGTTCCCGGCGGAATCACCGTGGTCGCGCTATATTCGGCTACGATTGCCGGACCGCGCAACGGCTTGTCGCGAGGCAATTCATCCCGATCATAGATTGCCGTTGCGACGTTTCTCCCTCCATGCCACACTGGTCGCTGCTCCACTCGCGACCTCGGTTCGCGAACTTTTCCGCCGGCATTCTTCGGCAATTGTGATGACTTCAGCCTGGCTCGCAGTCGCAATGTCACCAGTTCAACTTCCCGTTCAGGATCGTTGTAGCCGTAACGGAACTGATGCTGGCGGTGAAACTCGGCAACGAATGCGGTGGTGAAGGGCACGTTCAGTTCGAAGCCCTGGCCACGGTAACGCAGGTCGGCGCTGCGTTCATAGTGCAGGTTCCCCTCCCAACCGTCGTCCTGAAATTCCCGCCTGGCGCGCTGCTCGAGCGCTCCGAACTGCGCGCGAATGCTCGCCAGCGGAGGCTTAGCGCCGATCGCCAGCACGACCGTTCGCGAGTAATCCTTGACGATATCGCTGGCCAGAATCCCGTACGCCGAAAGGCCGCCCGGCATCGCAGGGACGATAACACGGGGTATACCGAGGGCCTGTGCCAGCTCGCAAGCATGCAGCCCTCCCGCTCCGCCGAATGCGACCAGTGTAAAATCCCGCGAATCGAAACCGCGCTCCACCGAGACCACGCGCAACGCGCGCTCCATGTTGGCGTTCACCACGCGAACCACGCCTTCGGCAAAACGCTCCAGCGAGAGCCGCGACCCTGGCTGTTTCAGCCACTCTGCCGTGATGGCGCGCGTCCGCGCCAGGTTCAATGTGAACGAGCCGCCAAGAAATTTGTCCGGCTGCAGTCGACCGAGCAGCAGGTTTGCGTCCGTGACCGTCGGCTGCAGTCCACGTCCGTAGCAGATAGGGCCGGGATCGGCACCTGCCGACTCAGGCCCGACGCGCAACGCTCCACCGGCATCGAACCTCGCCAGCGAGCCGCCGCCGGCGCCTACCGTATGGATGTCGAGCATCGGCACGCGCACCGGAAAGCCGGCAATCTCGCCTTCGTTGGTCGGTTTCGGATCGCCATCCACCAGCGAGACGTCGGTTGACGTTCCACCCATATCGAAGGTGATGATTCGCTCGAAACCGCTGAGCCGCGCCATCGCCGCCGCGCCGACAATTCCACCAGCTGGTCCCGAAAGCACAGTCCTGACGGGCTGACGCGACGCCGACTCCAGCGAAGTAATGCCTCCGCTGGATTGCATTACGAACACCCGCGATGTTTTCGCCTTGGCAGGCGAGGGCTGGCGCATACGCCGGTCGAGCCGTTGGAGATAGGTTTGCATCATCGGCTGCAGATACGCATTAACCACCACGGTACTGGCGCGCTCGTATTCGCGAAATTCGGGCAGGATGGTATGCGATAACGAGAGCGGCAGGCCCAACTCTTCCAGCACTCGCCCGATTGCCCGCTCTGTCTCGGAATTGGCGAAGGAGAATAGCGTCGAAACAGCGATCGCTTCAGCGCCGCTGGTGTGGACATCGCGTGCCAGCACGCGCAGGTCTTCGGCGGATGGCTTCCGCAAAACAGTCCCATCGGGAGCGACGCGCTCAGCCACGCCGAATCGCATGTTGCGGTCCACCAGCGGCGGCACGCGCTCGAAGTTCAGGTCGTAAAGCTTGGGTCGGTTCTGCCGTCCGATCTCAATGCTGTCCTCAAAGCCGGCGGTGGTGACGAACGCAACCCTCGCGCCCTTACGCTGCAGCAGGGTATTCGTGCCCACAGTGGTTCCGTGCAAGAGGACGATGTCAGCGGAGACGCCGAATTGCGACAGCGCTGCTCCGATTGCTTCCGACGGGTCCGCAGGCGTCGAGAACACCTTCGCCATGCGCAGCTTCCCGTGTTCTACCCAAACGCAATCGGTGAACGTGCCGCCGGTATCGACGGCCAGGCGAATTGTGAAACGCGAAGGCTTCGAGCGGGATTCGGCCATGTTCGTGGCACGACAGGCTTGGAAAGCGCAGATTGTAGCATGCAGCCACAGACGAAACCACGCTCACAGCCGCTTGACCATTTGGAAGGCGTCCAGCGCGTGGCTGGCGTAGTAATCCGGCAACGTACGCACAACCCTATATCCCAGCTTGTGGTAAAGACGCTGGGCTGGCTCGTTATCGACCGCGGTTTCCAGATAAACTTCCGCACATCCCAAGCCACGCAAGCTCTCTTCGCACCGGGCCATCAGCTTGGTTCCCAGACCATACTGCCGCGCCGCGGGAATAATGTCCAGAGTAAGAATGCGGCCGTACTTGCGGCGAATCGCATGAGCTATCACGAAGCCGGCGATTCTGGATTCAACGGCCGTTGCTGCCTTGGCGATGCTGTTGTCCGCGAACTCGGCAACCAGTGCCACAGCGTTGCGCCGGCCGAGGAACGCACTCAGCTCCATCTGGCTGTACGCGATGCCGCGCGGGAAACAGACTTGGTCTATCCGCCAAAGCTCTTCAAAATCCGCGGGCCGGTAGTTGCGGATTTTGAACGCCACATCTGCAGTGTGCGAGGTCGATGCCAAACAATGACTCTCCCTCCATCATAATCGGCATTGCAGCGCCCGCGAAAGCGGATCAGGCCCAGCCCAAGTAGTGGCCTCAAGCTATGCCGCCCGGCGGCCTTTCTGTTTTGCCTCTGCGAAGAGTTCGATCATGTTCTTGTTGAACTGCGGAATGTCGCTGGGCTGGCGGCTGCTTACCCAGTTACGGTCGCGCACGCTGACTTCGTCTACCCAGTTTGCGCCGGCATTTTTCACATCATCCTGGATGGTCCAGTAGCTGGTAATGTGGCGGCCTTTGACCAGACCGGCGGAAATCAACAGCCACGGGCCATGGCAGATCACGGCAATGGGCTTGCCTTCGCGGTCTAACTGCTGAACGAATTGCTGCGCCTTCGGTTCCATACGCAGCGCATCAGCGTTCATCGCGCCTCCAGGCAGCAAAACCGCGTCAAACTCGGCGGCCTGGGCCTCATTAAGAGTTTTATCAACTTTGACCTTTTGGGTTTTTGCGTCGTGTCGCACCGCCTGAATCTCGCCTGAATGCGGGGCGATGACTTTGGTTTCGGCCCCGGCTTCCTGCAGCGCTTTGCGCGGTTCCATCAGTTCCGCTTCTTCGAACAGATCAGTCGCGATAATGGCTACGCGGTATCCTTCCAGTTTCTTTTCTGACATGATTTTCTCCTTAAGAATTTGCAGAGTAAGGTTTTTGTCGCTGGCGTCGAGCGTTATGCAGTGGGATGCCGCAAGCGAAACAGAGGTGGGAAGAAGCCCGATTCATAATGCAGATTTTTCGGCGCTGAATGGAGACTCGGCAAGGGTTAGAGCGGTTGCGTAGTACCTGTAGACGGGTGGAGTACGCCTGCAGGCGTACATGGAAAAGCGAGTCCAAGAAGAGCCGGTTTTGGCCGCTTGGGTAATTTGTTCGCGGGGTTTACCTCAGCGGCTGAAGCCGATCTCTGTACATCGCCGTTATATGCACGCCTGGAAGGCGTGCTCCACCCTTTGGCCAACCCTGAAGATGTTTCTGCCAAAGCAAGCAAATCATCGAGCGGACGGCTCGACTGTTCGCGCGTTTTCAATCTTCTCGATCGGAATGAGTGCAATCCATTCATTGTTGCGATTGCGATACAGCGCCACTCTGCCGCCGAGAATCGCCGCGGCGCGCTCGGGCGACAGATCTTCGCGGTAGTCGAAAAATCGCTCTTGCGTCGGCTTCCCGAACGCCAGACCTTCGAGCAGCGGGTGCGGTGGCTCCCATTTCGTCGTGAACAAGTACGCCACGTCGAATCGGTCTGTGGCACGCGCGGCGCGCTCGATTTCCAGCGGCGAAAAATTTTCGATCCGAATGACATTCAGCGGCTGCTTGACGTATCCCAGGAACGGCCGCGTCAGCTCGTCGGAAGCCGGCCACGCGGTGACTATACGGCTGTGCATGTACCCGGCTGACAGCCGGTCAGCGGCGAGTTTGTGCAGGATTACGTAATCGCGATACAGCAACGTGTCTTCCGGAGCGATGCGGTACGGCGGCGGAATGAAAAGCAGCACTACAAACGCAATGCATGTGCCGGCGATCCACCAAGGCCACAGCTGGATTCTGCGGCGCAAGGTGGAGACACATATGAGGATCACCAGCGGCAGCACCGGAATCATGTAACGGGCGAGAACTGCGCCACCCAAAATCGATTCCGCCAGCACATTGGCCGCAACTACGACCAAGAACACAAGCTGCACGTCGATCGCAATGCGCTCCCGCAGCGTACCATTCGCCTCGTGCAACGGAGCGCGCGTCATCGCGAAGAGAGCTCCCAAAGTGAGCAGAAATAGATTCAAATATCCCAAGAGGTGCCACATCCGGATGAGCAGTGCGAGCACGATCCGCAGCGGATTTAGCGTCGCGCCAAGGTTGTACTGGAGGTATTCAGGATTGCCGAGATAAAACCCGGTGCGATGATGATGGTAGAGAAACCAGAGTAGCAGAGGAACCAGGCAAATAAGGAATGACAGCGCGTGCTTGCGGCTGCCATACAGGCACAACGGCTCTTGTTGGCGCTCTCCGGACCGGCTCAACGCCGTGCAAACCAGCTCCCACGCCAGCAATGCCAACGGCGTGACGATGGCCGTCTCCTTGGCCAGTGGCGCCAGCGAGAAGAACACGATCGTCGCCACCGGTCTGCGCTCCACATACATCGCCAGTCCCCAAAGCGTCAGCGCGGCCGCCGCCATGTCGAGGTGCGCCATCGTGCTCTGGGCGAAGACCACCGGGTAGAGCGCCGTGCAGAGCACGGTCGCGGCGGCAACGCTTTCATTCGTAACCGCGCGTGAGAGCCGCCACAATCCCAGCAGCGCAAAGGCCGCGACCATCAGCATGGCCGTTCGAGTTACTGCCGGTGTGAAGGCGCTGAACTTCCACCAGAACGCCAGCCACAACATCACCAGCGGCGGATGCGCGTTGGACAGCGTGGTATGCGGTATGAGCGATCCGGTCAGCAGCAGGTCACGTGCGGCGGGAATGAAGTAACCCGCCTCATCCCAGAAGTAGGGCAGCCGCAGCAGAGGCGCGTGGGTAAGGAAGAGAAAGGTAAACAGCAGGGCATAGGCAGAGACATACTCGCGCCAAGCCTCAAACCAACGAGCTGTTCTCGCCATTGACGTTCGGAGTTACGACATCCTAATGCACCGGCCCGACGCCCGGTCCGATGCGGGGATCGAGTTTGATCTCGCCGAAAGTGTTTTCGTAGTTCACCAGGTTCTGCTGCAGGATGGTGTACAGCGCCTTGGCCTGCTGCGGGCTCATGTAGATGCCCTGAAAATTGCGGACCTCAACCCGCGTCTCATCCTGCTGCTGCAGCGTACCGAACACCAGAAAGAAATCCCAGACATTCACTCGCACCTGCACGCTATTGGCATAGCTTTCCCGGTAATCCGGGGTAGTCGTCAACTGAATTGCGGGTTGGGTCGGATTTGTCATGATTTCGCTTTTCGCCTTTCGCTCCGGAATGCCGTTGGCCCGGATTTCTCACGATGCTTTGGTAGAGCTGGCCTTTAGAGGGTGTGTGAGAACTGTGCCGTCCCTAAAGGGACTCGAACAAATTTTCCACCTCACCCAGGACTCCGCTTCCCACCCCAATTCGCGCAAAAGAGGCGCGAACTGGGGGCCCCGGCTTCGGGGTTCGATTTGCGTGTGCCGCGCTCCACCGCGGAGGAATAAAATTGGTTCCCACACACCCCCTAAAGCCCCGCACATTTTTTGCCGCCCTGACGCGAGCCTAAAGGCTCGCTCTACCTATCCTTCGGTCGCGACAAAATTCCTGAAGGCGCGCCCTTCCTGGCGTCTGGTGAGAACTGCGGATTAATGCCAGACCCGGAGAGAACGCCACATGCAAGAGCCGAGCCTTGAAGTTTACCAAAAGCAGCGCAAGAAGAAAGGCGGCCCCGAAGGGCCGCCCAAGTGAAGCAGAAGGGGTTCAAGCTAGAAGACGATCTTCCCTTGGAACTGGATGATGCGTCCCGCCGGAGCGCCCGCGAAGAACGCCCCAAACGGAGTGGTCGGCGGAGCCGTCATACCGGTGATGGATCCAAAATTGGAAGCCCCAAAGGTATTGACAGGCTGCGCGAAATTCGGGTGATTGAACACGTTGTAGAAGTTGGCGCCGATACCGAACGCCATCCGTTCCGTGATCTTGAAGTTCTTGTTGATGGTGAAGTCGGAATCGAAGAACCCGGGAGCACGATACTGGTTGCGTATCTGGTTCGAGTAGCCAGCCACCCCCACACCCAGCGGGGCGCTTGTGAAACCATTCGCGCTCAAGCAGCCCGTCAGGTAGATGGTACAGGACCCTTGGCCAGGACCAATCACCTGTGCCGGAATAAACTGGCCGCCGTTCGTGTTGCCGAGGGGCGTGGTGGAGTCAAGGATGGTCATTGGCAATCCCGAGTGATAGAAGAAGTTCTGCGACAAGATCCAGCCGCCGAAGGCGCCATTGGCGAACTTGTTGCCGAACTTCCAGGGCGTTTGCCACACGTACTGGCCATTCACGGAATTACGAATGTCGTAATCCGCGTTGCCGTAGTTGTTACACGAGAGGCAAGCGGGGTTTATCTGATACTCGGCGCTGGTCGAACTGAATCCCAGGAAGCCGCCGTTGGAAATCTCGTCAATCGCGTGGCTCCAGGTATAGCTCGCCTGGATGGTGAAGCCATAGGTCATGCGGCGCTGGTAGGAAGCCGTCAGACCGTTGAAGTTGGATACCGCACCGGAGTAAATCTCGTTGACCGTGCTGAAGTTCCCGCTGTAAGGAGCTGCGGGATACCCGCCCCCGGCGCCCACGGTGTTATAAGCATTGGGATAGTACGAAACCGGCTCGAAGATGCCGTGGTTGCCGACCCAACCCAAGCTCAACGAGCTCCTGCTATCCAGTTGCTCCTCGATCTGCAAGTTATATTCCTGGTAACGCGGCGTATGGAATGTTCCTAGCGCGTTGCCGAAGCTCGGGGCTGAGAACAGAGGATTGGTCGCGGTCAACGATGCCAAGGAGGCACCGCTGGCAAAACCGCTCCTGATGGAAGCCGCCGAAGCCGCTCCGATGGCGACCGGACCCGCGGACGATTGATCCGCCCACAGCACGCCACCCTGGGTTATTGGAATCTCACCCGGCAGGTTGGTCATGAACGTGTCGCCCACGATGGCGGGGAAGGCGTCGTAGAAGAGGCCGAAGCCGCCGCGAATCACGGTCTTCTCGCTGCCGCCCGGTGACCAGGCGAAGCCGAACCGGGGCGCCCAGTCGATCTGATCGGTTGCCCGGAAGATCTGGTGCTGGTTGGCGTCGATCATCGAGTTGTAGGCAGCGGTGGGATCGGTGCTTTCTGAGTAGAACGAGCCCGTCATGAGCGCCGAACAATTGGTCTGGCAAACCGGGTTGGAGTTATGCTCGGCTCGCACGGCAAACGTCAGTTTCAGGCTCTTGTTGACCCGCCACTCGTCCTGGATGTACGCGCCAAGACCCCAAAGCGCCACAGGCGCTTCAGGCGCCGTAGGGAAGCTCTGGAGGAAAAGATCGGCAGCCCCGTTGTAGAAGGAGTCTACCGAAAAGAAAAGCGCCAGCGGATTGGTGAATTCGCTGTATGTAAAGTCACTGATGTCGTAGCGGCGGAAGTTCGCGCCGAACTTCAGGCTGTGTGCTCCCTTGGTGACCGAGAAGTCGTCGATAAACTGATACTGCGTGACATCTCGCCCTTGCGGGAACGCGTATTCACCCGCGCCACCAAATTGGCCTCCCAGGCTGGTGTAGCCCAGTGCCGCCATATCCAGCTGAACCGGGAAGGTTCCGGAGGCGTCGTTTTGGGTGAAGATAGCCCGGTAGTAGCTGCCGGCATAGATGAACTGGTTGGTGGCGTTGCTGCCGAACGTGTGCGTCCACTCGCCCTGGCCGTTGTATTGCGGCTGATAGCTGGCGGCGCTGAAGGCAGTATTGATGGGATCGGCGCCCGTCGCCTGGGTGCCATGGTCAAAGCTTGTGCTCCAGAACAGGTGGTCCCTGTCGGAGAGGTTGTAGTCCACGCGCCCAACCAGCAGCCATTCCTTCGCCGGTTCCGACGGATTGCCCGGCCACTGCTGGAAGCAGTTGATGCCTAACATGCTCGCAGCTCCTGAGCCGCAACCGCCGCCGGAGACGGGTGTCCCACTTGCATACCCGGGCGCGGAGTTGTAGAGGCTAAAGGCCTTGCTATATAGGCCTTGTTCGGAAGCGGGGACATTTGCCAGCGTCGCTGCCTCGAACGCCGAAGTCGGTGCGTACACGAGTCCCGAGTTAGGAACGATGTAGCGGATTCCTTCCCAGTCGGCGAAGAAGAACAGCTTGTCCTTCTTGATCGGACCGCCGACCGAAGCGGCCCACTGATTGTTATTGTTAAAAGCCCTCGGGGTAACCGGATTGGTCAGCGTGTTGAAATAGTTGTTGGCGTCCATGGCGCGGCCGGTCCACCAGTACTGGGCGTTGCCGTGGTAGGCGTTGGTTCCCGACTTGGTGACGTAGTTAACCTGCGCACCCGACTGTTGGCCGTACTGGCCGCCGTAAGCGTTAGTGATAACGGTAGCTTCCTGAGTGGCGTTCTTGCCCAGCATCAGGTTGGTCGCACCCGAGTTGTTCAGGTTCAGGTACGGATCCATCTGGTTCTCACCGTTCATCGTGAACATGTTCGAGGTCGCCGGCAGACCAGCGGTCTCGAAGTTGCCGTATCCCATGCCCGTGTTCATCTGGATGCCGGGAGCGGTTTGCGCAATGTAGGTCAGGTCATTGCCGCCATTGGGGGCATTGGCAACCAGCGTCTGGTCGAAGTTGGTGGACAACTCCGCGTTGTCGGCCTGCACCAGGGGAGCGACGGAGGTGACTTCCACCGTCTGCGAACTGCTGCCGACTGCCAGTTTGACATCGGCGATCGTGGCTTGCCCGATGTTGATCGTGGTTACGGTTTCAGCCTTGCTGAAACCCTGTGCGCTGGCGCTTACGGTATAGCTGCCCGCCGGCATCAGTGAAAAGCGGTATGCACCAGCCGCGTTCGAAGTGGTAGTGCGGGCCTGCCCAGTGGAATTGCTCTTCAATGTTACTGTCGCGTTGGGCACGACCGCGCCGCTTGGATCTGTGATCGTACCGGAAAGATCACCTGAAGAAAGCGACTGCGCTAGGAGCGACGGCGCCATCATCAAAGCGATCACCAGTAGGGCCAAGATCCCGGTGACAAATGTCTTTACTCTCATATCTCTCCCTCAAGACGATTTTTTGTTAACGACTTCTGTCGCCCACAAGCAAGCAGGGCGTCCAGGAAAAAGCGCAGGGAAACTCCGTCTCGGGCTCGCAACCGCCCGATGTTCTGACTTGAGTACCGCAATGCAGTGGCCAAATAGTTGTAGCTAATCGGTGCTGTCGGCGGGCGTTCGATTCGTACGCATCTTATTGAACAAAAAGTAGATACATTCAATACACCGTTGTAGCGATCCAGACTGCCCTATTAGTTCCCACATATCCCATGACACAAGATTCCAAATTTGGAAGATGCTGGTTGTGGATGCGGCCTGAGGGGGTAACACGACCGACGGAAGATCAGTCTAGAAGGGGTGCCACGGCTAGCCAGTCCGAGCTTTTCAGAGGGAAAGTGATGTTAGAAGCAGAGACTGACGGCAGATGTTACAAAAAAGGTCGCCGTTAGCCTTTGGCTGCTGGCTTTTCGCCACCGTTGTCGGTTGCTGGTTCTGGCCAAGAGCGAAATAGCGGACAGTGAATAGCGACCGCGGGACAGTTCTACATCTCCGGCTCGCTCTCGGCCAGTAGAGACTCCGTGATGAAGAGCCACTCGTTTTCAAGAGAACCCTGTCCCGGGTTCTTGTCGGCGCGACGGTACCAGTAACCGGCATTCGAAGCGTCGCCTTCTTTCCGGTGAAGATATGCATGCACCCACGCGCCGGCCGGGCCTTCCTCTTGCTGCGCTGACTCGTGGGCGCGCTTCCAGTCGCCTTTGGCGTCCCACCACAAGCTGGCAAGAGCAAAATTCAGTTGCCGCGGTGGCTCATCGTGGGAAAGTGAATCGCGGAAATCCTGCAGCGTCATGGCAAGAAACCGAAATGCTGTCCGGCTGCTCTAGCCGGCAGCAGTGGTTGCCGATCCGGCAAATTCAATCGTCGGCTTATGCGGGATGATGCCGGCTGAGTGGCCCATCTCCAGCAGCCTGGTAATGGCCTCGCGGCCGTCTTCGCCGTAGTCCAGCGTGCGCTCGTTCACGTACATGCCGATGAACTTGTCGGCCAATTGCGGATCCAGGTCGCGGGCGAATTGCATGGCGTATTGCAGCGCCTCCTCGCGATTGTCCATCGCGTAGCGAATGCTGTCGCGCAATGCGGCGCAGCAGGCCGCCATCAAGTCAGGACCCAGATCGCGGCGAATGGCGTTTCCGCCCAGCGGCAACGGCAAGCCAGTCTGGTCGTGCCACCATTTGCCCAAGTCCAGAATCTTATGCAGGCCGGACTTGTTGAAGGTCAACTGTCCTTCGTGAATGATCAGGCCGGCTTCGTATTTTCCATCCAAGACCTTGGGGATGATCTGGTCGAAAGGAACGACTTCGCAGACGAGATTGGGCGCGGCCAGCTTCAGGACAAGATACGCGGTCGTCATGGTGCCCGGAACGGCTATGCGATGACGCGTGATTTCCTCCAGCGGAACATTGCGCGATGACACCAGCATTGGGCCATATTTTTCGCCGACGCTGCCGCCGCTGGGCATCAGCGCGTACTTGTCTTGGACGTACGGGTACGCGTGGAACGAGATCGCGGTGATGTCGTATACGCCGTCGACCGCCTTGCGGTTCAGGGTCTCTATATCGCAGAGAGTGTGGGTGAACTTGACGTTGGGGACGCGGACCTTGCTGGTCGCAAGGCCATAAAACATAAACGCGTCGTCGGAGTCGGGGCTGTGCGCGACCGTCACCTCACGAACGCCATTTGTGCCAACGGGAGTCATAGGTAACGACGCTTGTGCCTTCAGACCAAGTCACCGCAATGGGAGATCGGGATTACAACCGATTCCGCAGGCGAAGCGAAGCTGCTGCGGCAATCAGCACCTTCGATACCTCGGCAAAGACAAAGGGGTAGAGTCCGAAGAAGGTGGCTTGTCGCCAATTATGAGTCATCACAGCCAGCCAACTCACTCCCGCCGCAAACAGAATCACCTCGGCGCCGGCCGCCCCAATCAAGTTGCGGACGAAGCTAGGCCGTCCGCGTTCAGCAATCCAACCGGCCACGAACGCCACCACCGGATAAGCCCAAAGGTATCCGCCGGTGGGGCCCAGCATCTGAATGATGCTGCCGGGACCCGAAGCGGCGAACACCGGCAGCCCCACTGCGCCCCAGAACAGATACAGCGTCGCAGCGGCAAATCCGCGCCGGCTTCCCAGCGAGAGGCCCACCAGCAGCACGCCGAAATTCGCCAGCGTCAGCGGTACTGGCGTGAACGGTAAAGGCACGCTCAGCCGGGCACAGACGGCAATCACGACGCTGGCACAAATCACGATGCCTGCCTGCTTCAGCAGACTCGACGAGTGTTCGAAAGCAATGCTGCGTAACTGAATAGCCTTAGACATGAGTGCCTCGTGAAGCTAGGAGGGTCGCCGGGCTGAGTTCTCCTGGGCCGCGTCTTCAGCCGCGCCCTCGATTACCGGCCTGACCTGCGCGTCGATATGCTCCTGCCGCAGATGCCGCTTGACTCGAAAATGCACCGCTAGAATGACGGCAACAACGCTCACAGTACCAAGCAGCAAAAGCGAGAAGAAAACTCGGATCACCACAGACCCACAGAATACCAGAACGGCGGGAGGACATTCCGCAAAATTCGCTGAAGATCCGGTAGGGGAGTGCCCTCGGAACGGCGAGGTTATGTACAGCAATCGGTTGGACTCGCGGTTATGTACTGCTGTGTTCCAGGATTCCCTTCTCGAGCTTCTCCTGGCACGCAATGCAGTGGCGGGTCCAGGGGACCGCCTCTAGTCGCTTGGAATTGATCTCTTCACCGCAAGAAATGCATTGACCGAACGTGCCCTCGCGGATGCGGTCGAGCGCGTTGTCTACCATCTGCAATAGCTGGCGATCGGTATTGCTTTGGTGAAACAGGAATTCTTTATTGTACGAATTGGCAGCCCGGTCGGCGATGTCCTGCGCCGACTCCACATCGGCGTCGCGACCGTCCTGAGCTGTACGCGTCATGGCAAATCGCAGTTCGCGTTGCCGGTCCTCCAACCTCTTCCTGAAAGTCTCCAGTCGCTTTTTCTCCATGATGCTTCACCCTGATCTACGTACCGTTTTGGCTGAACCAGCCGGAGGCCTCAAATTGTACCGTGCGAACGGGAATCATATGCGCCGGGAAGAACGCACGTCAACTCCACGCATCACCTGTCTGTGTACCCCTCAAATCCGGTTCAGCATTTGGATGCAGTTGGTTCCCTTCGCGATCAAAACACGTTAGACGCAAAAAAGCGGCCCCTGGGGCCGCTCTTCAGAAAGAGGCGAGCGAGGTAGGCATCAATCAGGGAAGGCGATGCAAGGCTAATGTCCCGCAACGCAGGACAAACAGAGAGACGTCGAGACAGACGACGGAAGAGGTAAACTTCAAGGATCTTGTGCCTCTTTAGTGACCACAGTTAAAGCACTTGTCCTTCCAAAAATCCGCGTCGTATCTGAGCAGAGCGCCAGACAGGGCCGAAGTCCTTGTCAGCAGCGGCGATGCTCATCATTCTGTAGTAGCAACTGGCCATAGACGCTTGTGGTTTCTGCTTCGCGGAGTAGGTATTTGGATGCTACGTTTAGGCTGGCAAATTCTTATTTTGAGTATTTTGCTCTTCGATGGCTTTCAGTTTATTGAGCAGTGCTTTGTAGCTGATCTTCAGGATTTTAGCCGCCTGGCGGCGGTTCCAGCGCGTCTGGGTCAGCACCCGCTCGATCGCCTCACGCTCGGCCGACAACGCCGCCCGCCGTCCAATCTCCAATAGAGACGGACTATCTGTGCTGCTCCCATTGCCCTTGCTTCCATCGCTCCGCAGGGCGGCCGGAACTGCCGAATCGCTCGTCTTCGGCAAGACCGTCACGTTAGGCATTGACGTAATGATGGGTTTCGGCGTGGACAGCTCGCGAATGATCTGCGCCTCGTTTCCGACAATCACATACCGCTTCACGAGGTTCTCCAGTTCGCGAATGTTACCCGGCCAACTGTATTCCATCATGCAATTGAGCGCCGAGTCGCCGAACGGCGCTGGCTGCTTGCCATAGAATTCGCTGTATTTGCGCAGAAAATAATCCAGGAAGACGGGAATCTCCTCGCGCCGCTCGCGCAGCGGAGGGATATGTATGGTAATGACGTTCAGGCGGTAAAACAGGTCCTCGCGGAATGTCCCATCGGAGACCGCGTGCTCCAACAACTTATTGGTCGCGGCCAGGACCCGCACATCTACCGAGATATCGCGCTTGCCGCCGAGACGGGCGAATTCGCCGTCCTGCAAAACATGCAGCAGCTTCGCTTGCAGGGCCGGATGCATTTCACTGATCTCATCCAGGAACAGAGTGCCGGCGTTCGCCAGGTCGAACTTGCCGAGCTTTTGCCGGTTGGCGCCGGTGAAGGCGCCAGGCTCGTAGCCGAACAGTTCGCTCTCCAGCAGTTCGTGAGGTATGGCGGCACAGTTCACCTTCACGAAGGCTTTGTCATAGCGTCCCGATTGCGCGTAAATCATGCGCGCAACCACTTCCTTGCCGGTACCGCTTTCGCCGCGGATGAGCACCGTCGCCGTCGTGTCAGCCACCTGCTCGATCGTGTTCTTGACCTCTTCCATGAGCGGACTGGTGCCGAACAGCGTGGCGAAATCGCGGTTGCGGCGGACCTGGTCACGTAGCTGAGGTACCTCCGCGGGCGGCCTTTGCTTGTCTAGAATCTTGTCGATCCGCAGATCCAGTTCCTTGGGGTCGAAAGGCCGGGCCAGGTAGTCATCGGCGCCCAGCTTGGAGGCGTTGAACACCAGCTCAGGATCGTGCCGCGCCGATAGCATCAGGACCGGCACATCAGGCTTCAGATGCTTGATGCTTTCCAGCGTATCGAGCACGCTCATGCCGGGAGTGGAGAGATCCAACAGGACAAGGCTGGGCTCGTGTACGCGCAAAACACGAAGCGCTTCTTCCGCGCTGGTGGCGCTGCTCACATCGAATCCGCGTTGCACCAGGTGCGCGGTCAGAAATCTGCCGCGTCCCACGTCGTCGTCTGCAACCAGGACGCGCAGCTTATGAGCAGGGACCATTCCATTCCAATGTGAAGTTCTATAAGGAAGCATTCCCCACCCCATACAGGGAAATCAGCGGCTAAACATGAGAATCCCGATGCCCACTTACGGGTTGCACGTGTCAGCGGGTGTGCCTCGGTGAACCCACGGTTCCCCACAGCCCCGTAATGATGATGATTGTTGGACTGATTGTAACTCACCTGGCGCAGGGCGAGGAGCGGGCGATCAGAAGTATTTCTTGAATATCGGCAGGTCCGGAAGCAGGGCAGCCGTCAGAGGCTGCCCTCGGAGACTAAATCTTAATTGCCGCCCGAGACGGTGCGCAGCTTCCCTGGCATGAAGTGATACGGCGGCCAGGGACCGGTGATCGAGACATGGCAATCCTTGAAGTGCCGGGTCGCTGTGCCGTACCGGTTCTGATACTTCTCTACTGCGTTGGAATCGATCAGGTGGGCGAAATCGATCAGCATGCTCCCCGAATCGGTTCGCTTGCAGATCACGTCTTCCTCAAGCGGCGAGAACAGCTTGTGTACCTGCATCGACAGAGCACGGGCCTTGGTCTGCCGTTCCCGGTCGCGCGTAGCCTGCTCGCGCAGCCTGCGCAAGTATTCTCCTCCGACGCCGATGGGGAGTTCCGATACCACTTCCTCCAGCGTTCCGTCTTTCACCAGGAGCTTGAAATGCATTTCCGCCTTGCCGCGCAAACGGTCCACGGTGTCGAGGAAGGTTCTGCGATTGGTTCGTACGGCACGGCGCAAAGCGTCATCGGAATCGAAGATTGTTCCGAAGCGGAAGGGGAGCACTGTCAGGGTCCGGAAAAACTCGCTGACGACGCGAGCATGATCAACAATGGCCTGTTGGGTGAGGGTTTGTGAGGGGGAATATTCGCTTACGATGACCGCGAAATCGCCACTCGGGTAAGCCAATACCGAAGCGCCATCCACGCCTCGGAGGTTCTCTATTGCGAAAGGCCGCCGGGCTTTGTTGCCATTCTGAAGGCCCTGCTGCTCGGTAAGGCAATAAGCGTACCACGCCATCTTAGTCTCTCCTGGGAGTGCTCGCACACAGATTGAGGGACGCTGTGCATGAGGGAATGCTGACTTTCGAACGTGGAACTGCAGATCAGGCTTGGTGAGGGTGGACGAGGAGCCAACCCCAACATCCCTATCCTAAGCCTTTATGCGGGTAAACTGCAACCGGAATTCGGCAGTGGCTGCTGTCTATTTAGGACAGTACCCGGTTGTGGGTCATTCGCAACCCGAACCGGAAGTAAGCGTTGACTCTAGTCCTTGTCTTCGACCAACCGTAAAACGATGCGATCGATCGCGTCCAAGGCCTTCTTTATGGGCATATCGTTGTTGTTGGTCATTACGGAGAAGGCTATATGATCACCTGATTGCGTCATCGCGTAACCCGACAGCGAATAAACATGCGTCAGCGATCCGGTCTTGGCCCGGACCGCTCCTGCCGCAGCGGTATTGCGGAATCGCTCGGCCAGCGAGCCGTCAACCGCAGCGATGGGCAGCGTATCTGCGTACGCCTGGCCCCACGACTGTTGCCGGCAATATCTCAGAAGAGCGACCGTCGCCTGAGGCGTTACCAGGTCCTCGCGTGAGAGTCCCGAACCGTCATAAAACACGAACTGATCAGGCTTGATGCCGGTGTTGACCAGAAATCCCCGCAATACCTCCAACCCTGATGCGATCGATCCCGACGTGCCTTTTTCCTTGCCGAGCAGCCGTAGCATCAATTCGGCGTGAAGGTTCTGGCTCACCTTGTTGATCACGCGAAGGTCCTCGGCGATCGGTTGCGACTGATGGCTGGCTAGGATCAGCGGCGAGGGGCTCTGCGGTCGCGTCGCGTCGCCTCCTCCCGACGCCATCGAGGTCACGCTGAACGTCTGCGTCGATGCCAGCTCCGTATGACGGGTACGTGCCCGTCCGTACACCGTGACGCCGCGCTGTTCCAGCAATTGCCGAAACAGCCGCGCCGTGAAATCGGCCGGGTCTTCGATCGCCAACGCCTCGCCGAAACCGGGATCGTCCTGGGGGATGTTTCCCCAGAACGTGAGCTGGTTTGACCCTGGTTCGCGATTAATCGAGACGGTGCGCGGGCCGCTTCCCGGCGGTGTCGTCATCACGCGATTGTCAATCTTGTAGTACTCAGGGAAAGGCGTAATGTTCAGGAAGGCGCGTTCACCTGGCCGGTCAGCCGGCATGATGTTCACAAAGATGACATTGTCGTTGATGGTAAGCGCCGATACGGGCGCGCCCCACTCACGCGCCAGGTCGTCCTGCGACCAGCCTTCGTCATAGCGCTCCCAGACAAAATACGAATCGTCGGCTACCACGTCGCCGTCCACGTATTTCAGGCCGTGCTGCACCAGTTGATCAGCCAATTGCTGCAGCACCTGGATCGGCGGCGCCTTGCGCTCCGTGTGCATGTTGTAGGGCAGCACCCGGCCGGAGAGGTTTGGATCGCCGCGTCCGACCAACACCAGGTCGGAATTCAGACGACCGTATTTGTCCAGACTGCCGAGCGTCTCGACGGTCGTGTTGAAGCGATAATCGGGGCCGATCGCCCCGAACACTGCCGCGGTGGTAAACAGCTTCGCGTTCGATGCGGGCGTAAATAGCTTCTCTCCGTTGATGTCTACGATCGTCTTGCCGCTATCGAGCGAGACCGCAGAAATCCCCCAGAACCCGCGCGCGCTGTCCGGATCATCGAGAATGGCCCGAATGTCGCGATCGATTCTGTTGGCCGCATGCGGCTTCTTGTGCGCAGCGCCAAAAGCGGAGGTGATCAGTGCAACCCAGAGAGTGACTGCAACGAAATGACGCCCTGCGAACATACGACGAACTCTCCCGATCATAGCATCGACAACACGCACTTCTTAGCATTTACTGCGCCAATTTACTTTGGGCTATTTTGAACGGGCACAGCTTTAGCCATGCCCTGGGCTTGCCATACGGGTGCGCCGTTCCAGATGTTTATGGTTGCCACCCGCCGACTTCAGTCGGCGAGGAATCTACTTTTTCGAGTTTTTCAGCGGCCTTGACATAGGTGGGATATCGAACCGCGCGAAATCCGCCGCGCGTACAATCGCGGCATGCGACCTGCCCTTCGCTGGAAACTGCGCTCCCGTTCGCTCCCATTGGGACAGCGAACTCTCATCATGGGAGTCGTCAACGTTACCCCCGATTCTTTTTCCGACGGAGGCAAATTCCTCGAGCCCGGCCAAGCCATCGAGCACGGCCTCAGGTTGCTGGAAGAGGGAGCCGACATTCTTGACATAGGGGGAGAGTCAACCCGGCCGGGAACTCCTCTCCCTGGCGAACCGGCGACTCGCATGCCTACGGTCAGCGCCGACGAGGAGTTACGCCGCGTGGTGCCTGTCCTGGAAGGCATCTGCCGCGCCTCTCCGGCCGCCATCGTTTCGATAGACACTTACAAAGCTGTAGTGGCGCGAACCGCGGTTGACATTGGAGCAGAGATAGTCAACGACGTGAGCGCCTTGCAGTGGGACTCTGAAATGGCCTCTGCCTGCGCCGAGCTGAAATGCGGCGTCGTACTCATGCACACACGTGGCCGTCCTACGGAATGGCGGCACTTGCCTCGGCTCGACAACATCATCTCTCACGTCGAGCACGAACTCGCCAACCGCGTTCAGGTTGCAATCGAGCACGGCGTCGAGCGTCGCCGCATTGTGCTTGATCCCGGCTTCGGTTTCGGAAAGAACTTCGAGGAGAACTATCCACTGCTGGCCCAGCTTGATCAACTGCATCGGTTGGGCCTTCCATTGCTGGCTGGGACATCGAGGAAGTCGTTCGTGGGCCGCACAATTGAGCAGCGCGTAGGGCGGCCAATACCGCCTTCAGAGAGGTTATACGGATCGCTTGCGGCCATGGTCGCAAGTATTCTTCAAGGCGTGCACATCGTACGCGTTCATGATGTTAAGTCCGCGGTGGAAGCGGCGACCGTCGCCGACGCGGTGCTCGCTGCCGGAGCAGGCTTTCAGTAAACACGTGGCTCCTTATGCGAATGTCGCCGACGTCGTCCCAGCCAAGTCTGCCTGCCCGCACTTAAGTAACTGGGGTTCTGGTTACCTTCGTGCATCCTGCTGAGACTTTCCTCTCCATTTCGGCACCATCCCAAAGCGATACTGCTACTAGCTCCTAATCACCTCCGTGTTTCTCTGAGGCCGTTTCAGCCCCAGCCGACCGAGCGTGCCGTTAGGAGAAGGAGATTATTTAAGATGACATCCGGACCGGAATTTTTCCGATGGCTTCGCACTCGAGCGTTGCCGCGCAAGCTTATCTTCCCAGCGATTTACGTTGCCCTCGGGGTTTTAATCGCGACGCCATTATGGGCCACCGTCGACCCGGGGGAGATCATTCCAAGTAGCGTTTCCGCTACCCTCAGCAGCACCTACGACCCGATAAATGGGTACTCAGTTACCTTCCAGTGGACCACCGTACATCCGGGCAACTCGATCGTGGTTATCGAGAACGATCTCAGCTACGCGCAGACCGACAACGCCCCCGCGCGCCAGATTGTTCAGAACGACTTCACAGTCAACCACGTCGTCGTCGTGGATCATTTTCCGGCATACAGCCTTTTTGCGACATGGGGGTACTACGTCGCCAGCAGGGTCGGCGTTGGACGCTGCAATGTCTTCCAGGCAGAATGTACGGTTTGGGCTACCTATCCCGGTCCCGCAACCGCGGCTTGCGGCTTGGCGCCGTTCCCTGCATGCGGCGGATATTATTCGACCTTCAATCTGCCCACTTCTCCCCAAAACCAGAGCGGCACTCTCGCATTCACCATGTGGCCGGTTGGTGGCCAGAACGTCTATCAGGGCGATCCTACGCAATCGCCGGCCTGCACTCCCACCTCCAAGAGCTCGCGCGAGTGTAACGACTTGTATGTCGCTATGCAGGCCAATTTGATGGCTGGATCGCAGTATGCCGTGGTCGTCATGCAGAGTCCGGTCATCACCAACCTTGATACCGGGCAAATAGTGACTGACAACAGTATTACCGCGCAGTATCTATGTGGCCTCGACGGGCCTTCCAATCCGCCGCCGCAAGGCTGGGACGGAGACTACAATCCCGCCTCGGAAGCCTGCTATAACGCGGCTATCTACAGCACCAACTCGACGCTGCGGCTGCGGGCCAACTCCCAAGCCGTACCCGGTCATTATCAGTTCACCGGCACCTTCCAGGGACAAGTGAACGGGAGTGATCAGGGCAGTTCGGTAGCTATCACCTACAACTTCACCGTGCTGCCAACCGCCTCGTTTACAGCTACGCCGCCGTCGAATTTCCCGGCGATTCCCGGCCTGAGCACCTGGCAGACCAACATGGTCAACTGGAACGCACCGGCGGGATCTGCAAACGCCGACTTCTGGTGCACCAATGTTACGGATACGGTCCCTTGGTTTAGTCTGGATAACGGTAACTTCTCCGGATACTTCGACATTCCATACGAAAACTACTTTCAAGCATGGAACTACGATGGCGGGCGTATCTACCAGCAGGTATCGGACTATGACTATTGGGTGCTGGGCGACCAGAATCAGAATCACCTGACCGAGTGGCAGCGCTGTGCCGAGCTTGCAATGGAACCCTACAAAGATACGGCCATCGGCACTGTTGGCTATTTTGTCCGGGAGCCTAATCAATTCCCCTACGGTATGGCAATGGCATACATGCGTAACGGGGATGCTACCTATCAGAGTGCCGTCAACTTCCTGGCCACCGCCCCGCCATATGATCTTTGGTATAGCGGCAGCGCCTATGCTGACAGCAGTCGAGTCAGCGCTTACATGTGGGATGACCGTCTGGCGGCGGAAATTATCGGCGCTCCGCGCAACACGGCATTTCTGTTGCGTGGTGTCGATGTAATGCTTGGCTATCTCGATCAGAGTTACAATCTCAGTCTCAGCAATCCCAACCAGCAGGAATACGATCTCCACCCCTTCCAGATTGGAGTTGTAATGGAAGCTCTGATTACCTATTACGAGCTTGATCTTGCCGAAGGCAATACGCCGGACGCGAGAATTCCGTTGGAGATCAAGAAGACTCTCGACTGGTGGGAAGCCACGCAATATGTTTCCTCCACGCACACGCTTGCTTACGGTGCCTACGATGTGCCGCCGAGGAACCCAACCCTGGTTGGAGGCACACCCTATGGCGCAACGGAGCTTAATAATCTGGTAGCTACTGCTTTCGCATGGTATTGGAGTAAGACTGGCAACAATACCTATCTGAATCAGGGCGATGACCTCTTCCTGAATGTCTGGGGCAGCGCCGGAGGCCGCAACGGCGGTGGCGGCGGCGGCTGGACTTGGTCAGTGAAGGAATACAACCAGGTTTACAAGTGGAGCTTCGATTACGTGCGCTGGAGATCCGGCCAGAATCCCGATGGTAGTTCGCCGGCCGTCGAAACCGTTTTGGCTGCTGCCAATCCGTATAGCGGACCCTGGACGGACTATACGACTCCCGTCCAGTTTATATGGACCCCGGAACCGCCCAGCGTCGATCCCGTGCTCTCCGATTCGCCCACTCTTGTAACCGTAACCTCAACCACAGCTACCGTCGCGTTCAACCTATTTAAGCCCAATACGACTCTGACCGTCTATTACGGACAGCCCGCTCCCACGGCCTGTAATACCAGTGATCCACAACCACCGTACTGCATGCAGCCATTCCCCAACTTTGGCTTCCTGCAGATGTTGAACGCAAGCTATTCCAATTATTCCCAAACGACCACCGATGTGCAGGACCCGGTTGCACTGAGTGAGGGAATAAATAATATTTACGACGCGAGCGTAACCATCACCGGTCTTGCGCCGAACACCACTTATCACTGGCGGCCGTTAACTACCGACGCCTTGGGAAATATGGCGTCCTACTACGATCAAACCTTCACTACTCCCGCAGAGTAGTGTTGCGATAATAATCGGATGGGTCCGGTGAGGGCCCATCCGATACTGAAACTGCCGCCGCCGCAAGTTTACAATAAATCCTTTGCTACTCAGGTGCGATATCAGGAAAGACATTCTTGCGCTTCGGCAAGAAGACAGCCAGGCCCGACAACCATGACTCAAACTCGTCTTCGATCAGGGCGTATTGATCCAGAAGACGCGGCAGCCGAAACCGGTCCGTATCTCGACTTGCCATGCCGTTATCGCATGTCGTGCCCGACTGAACGCCGGCTTCCCGCAGCCATGGAATGTACTCGTCCCGTACTGCTCCGCTGGGATAACAGAAGTGAACACGCTCGGCCGGGCCTGCGATCTCATTAATCAGCTTGCGGTTCAGTTCTATTTCGTCAATAAATCGTTCCCGATTTAGTGGCGTGCGATGCCGATGGCTGTGAAGTTGAATGTCAATTCCCGCTCGGGCGACCTCTGCAACCTCAGCCGGAGTCATTAACTGAAACAGACGTTCCCGGCAGAACGATGAGTAATCGAAGCCTAACGTTGCGGCGAACTTCGCCGCGAGCTCGTCCTTATCTTTGCCGGGAAGTTCCTCCTGTCTGGCATACCCGTCGATATCGCCCATTATCTGTATCCGATTAGCCTCACTTCGCAGATCAAGCTGCAGCGGCAGCCATGGAAATTCATGGTTGTCGATTACCTTGTCTCGCAAAGTCCACATCATATGTGCCAGAGCAAACCGAAATAGCGGACGGTTGAAAAGACAATAGTAGGTTGTAAGATATACTGTCGCCGGGAATTGATATTTCTGCAGAACAGGGAAGGCATTGACACGAAAATCAGCCCACCCGTCATCGAAGGTAAGCGCTACACTACGCGGGGGAAGTTTTCCCTGCTCCAGTAGCCGCAGGGCTTCTCCTAAGTCGAGAACTCTACATTTTGATTGCGCCAGAATTTCCATGCGCCGCGCGAACACTGCCGGCTGCATAAACATTTCAGGATAAGAGCCATGTTCCTGCCCCATGGATACGCCGTGGTAGCAAAGTATCATCAACCGTCGCTGTCTCCACTTGCTTCGAGCTATGAGCTTGGCCGTGCCGAAGCCGTCGGTCGCCAGCAATGCCCGCTTAACCTTTCGCAGTGCGCTCATATAGTGGAATCAGAAAGTTCTTGTCGCTGTTATGCCAAAGCGTGCGCTTGTTTCGAGGCTGTTCTGGTACTGGAATCCTGCATTCTCTATCGTTACTGGCGCCACCTCATCTTCGAGGTAGGTGAAATCCAAGCGGCGAAATTCTAACTGCCGCAGCCGCTGCGGAGCTTCGGTAACAAAGTCGTTACCGCCGGACATCTCGAGCCAGACTCGGTACTCCGCCTGCTGCGCGCCGGCGCAGCTCGATTCACCAGCGGTCTTGTCAACGCCAAAGGCCAGCAGCCCTTCCATTTCCCCACGAGCGGCATAACGCACGAGGAGCCAAGGGCGATAGATCTCTTCGTAGCACAGGTACCAGGTGCAGGCGAACTCCGGCGTTTGAAAAGCAGTGCTCCACGGGCCTCTGTTCATTAGCAATTTCCATTCTGACTGGAATCCAGGGGACTTGACGATGTGCGCGCCTTCCGAGTCGGCGTAGACCAGCGGCTTTCCGAGCTGGCAGGCCTCGGCTGGCTGAGTCTTGATCGTTGGTTGAGGAGATGCGGAATGACGCATTGGGAGAAATTTGCCGTGCAGGAGCGATGCTCCTGCGATGTAAACTCATTTTAGCGGGGTATTCGCCTGCCCGATCAGCGACGATTCGAGTCTAGCAGATTGTTGCGCCAGTTCTGGAGAACTAACGGCTCTTGACCTGCAAAGCTCCTCGCGTGGTAATGGTCAAGTTTCAATGTCTAAAGTTGCCTACGACCCGCACATGGCGGCCTTGACAGTGCCGAATCGGGGAATTTATTCTAAAAGTTCGCTTTTGAGCGATCCTGCCTGTCTGTGCCTGCCAGTGTTTCCCGTCAGGAGCTTGGCTTGTTGAACGGGTGTTGCCCGTGCCGCTTCTGTGCGGAGCGGCTGAGCTACATCTTTGGCGGACAAAAGGACGGCAGGCGCTTTCGCAGTCGGGTTAGGTGGTGCTGCTATGCTGATTCGTGTTCGGGAATTAGAACTCCGCAAGCTGGAGTTCGACGAGAACTGTCAGCCCGGCGCTATCGAGTTTGGCCCGGATTTTCGCCAGATCGGCCCTTTGCATAGCCAGGGACGCGCCGAACTGGTGGTTGAGCATCGTGGGCACCATCAGGACGTTGAGGACATCCGGCTGGTAGGGAGTGTGGAGGCGCGTCTCGAGTTCAGTTGTGCGCGCTGCCTCGATCCGGTGGAGCAGGATGTGAACAAGAATTTCGACCTGATCTATCGTCCACTGGGCGTGGATCGCAGGGCCGACGAGGCCGCCATCAGCGAGGCGGAAACCGAAATCGGCTATTATCAAGGCGAGGGTCTGCTGCTGGAAGACGTCTTGCGCGAGCAAGTGTTGCTGGCTGCGCCCGTCAGGGCTTTATGCCGCGAAGAGTGCAAGGGCCTGTGTCCGCAGTGCGGCCGCAATCTCAACCTGGAGCAGTGCGATTGCGAGCAGCACGTGATTGGTCCGCGCTGGGACGCCCTGAGCGATATCAAGAAGAAGCTGCAAAGCTAGAAGTTCGATCGCCGTTGCGGCGGTCTGGTTGCGAGGTTTTTCATGCCAAATCCGAAACGGCGCCATTCCAAGGCGCGCACGGCCAAGCGCCGCGCCCACGATCATCTGACAGCCCAGTCGCTGTCGGAGTGTCCCAACTGTCACGAACGCAAATTGCCCCACCGCGTCTGCCCGAAGTGCGGTTATTATAAGAGCCGCGAGGTCATCGAAATCGAAGAGGCAACCAGCTAGTCCGGCGCTCCGCGATTTCATACAGGACGGAGCGCACGGACGCTGCGTGGCCGGTCTTTGAGTTGTTGGCGCGCGAATCTTCGCGCCTCCGGCTTGGTACTTTCGCAAGTCTGCAACTGACAGGCAAGCATGCCAACCATCGTTGCCGTTGACGCGATGGGCGCCGACCGAGCGCCCAAACCGGAAGTTGAAGGCGCCATTCTGGCCGCGCGCTTCTATGACGTGGAAGTAGTGCTGGTTGGGAAAGAGGAAGTCATCCGGGCCGAGCTGGACCTGCATCGCTTCTGGCGCCGGATGCCCATCAGCATCGTCGATGCGCGCGAGATCATCGGCATGCAGGAAAAGGCGGCGCACGCGGTCCGAAGCAAGCGCGACTCCTCTATGCGCGTGGGACTTCGGCTGGTGCGAGACGGCAAGGCGGCCGGTTTCGTAACCGCCGGCAATACCGGCGCCGCCATGGCCACCGCCAAGATGGTCCTGGGCGCCATTCCCGGCGTAGATCGCCCGGCATTGGCTGCCGTTTTCCCAACCGCGCAGGGCACTGCCACCATCCTTATCGATGTCGGCGCAAACGTCGATTCCAAGCCGCAAAACCTGCAGCAGTTCGCCATCATGGGCGAAGTCTATTTCCGCACGATTTTCGGTGGCAGGTTTCGCAGTGCCGATCATCCCCGGGTCGGCGTGCTTTCGATTGGCGAAGAAGAAAGCAAAGGCAACGATCTTACCCGCGAAGCTTACAAGCTGATAAAAGAGCTGCCGCTGAATTTTGTCGGCAACGTTGAAGGGCGCGATCTCTACAATGGCAAGGCGGACGTGCTAGTGTGTGATGGCTTCGTCGGCAATGTCGCGCTGAAGATTTCCGAAGGCATGGTGGAGACGGTGCGTTTCCTGCTCAAAGAGTCATTGCAGGCGACGATCACCAGCCAGGTTGGTTTTCTGCTGTCGCGCAAGGCCTTTGCCGATTTCAAGAAACGCCTTGACTACTCCGAATATGGCGGTGCGCCGCTGCTCGGTATCAAGGGCGTTTGCATCGTGAGCCACGGCTCGTCCAACGCCAACGCCATTAAGAACGCCGTGCGGGTAGCGATGGAGTTCGCGAACAGCAAGCTAAATCATACGATCGAGGAACGGATCGCCGAGGCCAGCCGGAATCTGAATCACCCTTCGACAGAACCCGCCGCAGCCGGATCTGTGAGCCCTGAATTAGTGTAGCTTCCCGACATAACCCGTCGTATACTCGGCCGATCGGGGGTACCGAAGGTGGCCTCTGCTGACGCCGGTCCCGGACCAACCGGTTCTGATACCCGTACCCGCACTGCCCTCACAAGGCGCCGCATGCTGAAGCCGTTAAGCAGCTCGATTTGCCTTGTGGTCGGGAAAGTGCGGAATTCAACGAAAGCAACGGATAGCGTAGCAAGCTCCCACCTGAGCCGTGTTCGAGAGAACTTAGTGATAGGGTTAATCTTTCTTGGCGTCAGCGCATCTTACTTGCTCTTCTCCATTGTCCGCGGCCCGAAGCCAATGCAAGGATACCCGACGAACGAGCTATATGCTCTGCTGGCAACCAGCTTTCTGCACGGCAGGACAGACTTGCCAATACAACCGCTGCCTGAGCTGTTGTCATTACCAGATCCATATGACCCGGTAAGAAACCAGGACTACCGCCTGCATGACGCTTCCCTTTATAAAGGCCGCTACTATCTGTATTTCGGCGTCGCTCCAGTGATAACGTTGTTCCTTCCGTACCGGATCATGACAGGTATGGACCTACCCAACCGGGCTGCGGTGCCAATCTTCTGCATAGCCGGATATCTGAGCTCGTGTGCCTTGTTCTTCTTGCTCGCGAGATATAACGGATGGGTGCTGCCGTTGTGGCTGCAATGCGCCGTCACCATCTCCCTCAGTTCTATGTCGCTCGTTTCTGTGATGTTGCGCACGCCCTGGTTTTATCAGGTGGCCATCGCCGCCGGCTATTTCTTTGTGATGGCCGGTTTCCTGGTACTTGCCAAAGCGACTTTGTTGCACCATGCAGCGAGCAAATGGCTTGTGCTCGCCGGCCTGATGTTTGGTTTGGCCGTAGGCTGCCGCCCTCATTTATTGCTGATTTGCGGGATCGTCCTCGGCGCTTTTGCAATCCGGGTGCGGTGCAGCGCCCGACCCGTTCTCGCAATGGTCGCCGGAATGGCAGCGTGCGGCATCCTTTTGGGCTGGTATAACTATCTGCGTTTTGATAACCCGTTGGAATTTGGCCGCTCTTATCAGCTGACGTCATTTCCCAGCCGGCCGGGTTTGACATACCACGGTCTGGAACTCAATTGGAATACGACGCTCCCCGCGGCAGAGAAGTTCCTGTTTCTGGCGCCCCGTGTCGATACGACTTTGCCGTTCCTGCATACCGTGTCAATTAATCCGCTGCTGGGACGGGGCGGGGGGTTTTTTTGGTATGAAGATATGGTAGGGCTGGTTCCTGCAGCTCCGTTCGCATTGCTTGGTCTTTTCTTGCCACTATTCCTTAGCAAACGCCGGACTGCGCGCGGATTGCTGGATGGGGCCTCGGCATGGCTGCTGTACATGATGTATTGGTCCGGCATAGCAGTACTTTTTATCCTGTGCGCGGTTGGGTGGGTTCTCGACCGCTACGTTGTCGATTTTGCGCCCCTTTTTACATTCATTGGCGTTTCAGTAATTGCTATGTTGTGGCAGGTGCTTCGCGCGCGTCCGGCTAAACACATCTTCTCGTTTGGGATTCTCGCTGCAACTGCTTATGGAACCGTGTTGAACGTCGCGTTCGCGATCCCTCCCTTGAGGATGGTCCTGAAATTTCTGCGCGACGGCGGGTAATGCGATCCAGCAGGAATCGAGGGCGTTTGCAGCGTGAGCCATGCCTCGTCCAATGCCAACGCCATCAAGAACGCGGTGCGCGTCGCCATGGAATTCGCCAACAGCAAACTGAATCACGCCATCGAAGAGCGAATCGTCGAAGCCAGCCGCATCCTGAACCACCACGCAGTCGAGCCGGATGAAGCGGGACAAGTCGGTACAGAACTGGTGTAGCGCCCGGTGAGTCCAGACCTCGGTGGCATATTTTGCCCGCACGCGGAAATGCCCACCGATTTCCCTCAACCGTGATGCGGTGCCCAACATACCTGTGCACGGTTGAGAGATACTATGGAGAAATCATTCGTTCAATCTGGCCCAAGTCGAAAAGACTGTCAGAATCGGACGATCATCGTACTTGTAATATTCGATGATTATGCTTCCTCCCTGCAGTGCTTGCTCTAACATCAGGACCGCTGAGAGTTGGCCGACTCCGGGCCAGCCGCTGAGAGAGGCTTTCTGTGACATGAACGCCGGGCGGGAGCACTTTACGAGAATATCGTTGAGGCGAAGCCGATAAATCCCATTGGTCTTATAGTCCCCTTGGAGATCGCTGCCACCCTTGAATGTCAGGTAAGCGTGTGCCGGAAGACCCACTCGGCTAGGTAGGGCAAGCCGGCCAGCCAGACCTTGGGCTGAAAACGGGCGATCCGCGTGAAAGATTTGCAGGCCGTCGACAGCACCAGCTTCGGTCAACGTCAATTTCTGGCTGAAACTCAAGTTTTCGATAAACAGATCGCCAGCCATTTCGATGTCTCCCTGCTCGTTTTTCCGCCGGTTTTC
The DNA here is from genome assembly GCA_963821995.1 of uncultured Acidobacteriaceae bacterium. GTDB lineage: Bacteria > Acidobacteriota > Terriglobia > Terriglobales > Acidobacteriaceae > Bog-257. The sequence goes on from CAWGFZ010000009.1 coordinate 123,053, forward strand.
TGGGCCTTGCTTGTGGTATAGACAGCAGTTGTAATCAGTGGAAACATCGAATATAGCATCGCCCCTCATGCCTGCATAGGGCGGAGGAGTCCGCATGGGTATCGACTGTGGACAGTCTGCTTTGCTCGGATTGGGCGCAACAGCTATGGCATGATTTCGGGCTACACAGCGACTCCGGCCGTCGCTGCCCAACGCTGGAAGATGAAGGCAGTGCGGCGCTGATATATTGTTTGCTATCGAACAGAAACGATGACCTCATACCCCTCTGCCATCGCGTTCCTTTTTCCTGGACAAGGTTCACAGTCAGTCGGCATGGGCAAAGAGCTCGCCGCCAAATATCCGGTAGCGCGGGAAACCTTCGATGAAGCCGATGCCGCGTTGGGCTACAAACTCTCGCAGCTCTGCTTCGAAGGCCCGGAAGATCAACTGAAGCTAACGGAGACTACGCAGCCGGCAATTCTTACGGCATCAGTGGCTACCTGGCGCGTGTTGCGGTCAAAGGGAATCAGGCCGGCTTACGTTGCGGGCCACAGCTTGGGCGAGTATTCGGCACACGTGGTGGCGGGAACGCTGTCGTTTGCCGACGCTGTGCGCACTGTTCGTAACCGCGGAAAGCATATGCAGGAGGCCGTGCCGGTCGGGGTAGGTGGCATGGCGGCCGTGCTCGCCCTAGGGGCCGAGAAGCTGCAGCAGGTGTGCGCCGATGCTGCCCAAGGGGAAATCTGCTGCCCCGCCAATTTGAATTCGCCGGACCAGACGGTGATCTCAGGAAACAAAGCTGCCGTAGAACGTGCCGCCGAACTGGCCAAACAACGTGGCGCCAAGCGAGCGATCATGCTGCCCGTGAGTGCGCCGTTCCATTGTCCGCTGATGCAGCCCGCTCAGGACCGGCTGGCGGCGGACCTTGCTAGTTTGCCCTTCCACGCGCCTGAGTTTCCGGTTATGTGCAACGTGGACGCGGCTCTGGTGACCACGGGTGAGCAGGCACGCGACGCCCTTGTGCGTCAGGTTACGGGCGCGGTGCAATGGGAAAAGTCTATGCGTGCGCTGGTCGAGCTCGGCGTACAGACCTTCATTGAGGTGGGCCCTGGAAAGGTGCTGTGCGGCTTGATGAAGCAAGTTGACCGCTCACGAAGCTGCTTCAACATCGAAGACGAAGCATCATTGCAGAAGACCTTGGCCCATTTCAGCTCGGGATCGTCGCAGTCGGACTGATCCCAAAGGTTAGGGAGGCGATGCTGCCGCTTCCGATGCGAGCACCGGCCAATCTCTGCCTGGCCAACTGCCCGACGCGAGCAGCCCTAGAACAAGCCCAGCTTTTTCTTTTTCTTAACTTTGTTGCTCGTGTTGTCGGCGGCAGCGGTGGTGTAGATCGGCTTCGTCTCGTTTGGACTCGCGCCGGTATCGATGTAGTTGGGCTTAATGTCGATGTACGCGTCCTCACGCAGCTTCGTAAGATAATCGCGGAGAGCCGGCTGCATCTTGGTCACGTAGATCTGTTCCTGGATCTGGCTTTCAACTTCCTTCAGCGGCGGTACGCCGGACGACTGATGTTCCGTGACTTTCAGGATGACAAACCCTTGCCGGGTCTGGATCGGCGCGGTGTACTCCCCGGGTTTCAGATCGAAGACCTTGGATTCCAATTCCTTTGACAGCGTTCCGCGCTTGAAGTATTCCAAATCGCCTCCCATCGCGGAGGTAGGTCCATTGGAATATTTCTTCGCCAGGTCGTCGAATTTGGCGCCCTTCTTCAGCATGTCGTAGATCTGGTTCGCTTTAGCTTGCGCCTGCGCTACTGCCTCGGGGCTCGACGTCTCCGGCAGTGCCGTTTCCCCTTTTTCGGTCTTCACCGGCGCGGTGGTCTGAGTGGAAATCAAGATCTCGCTCAGCCGCACCTGTTCCGGGCGCTCCATGTCGGCCTTGTGCTGATCGTAATACTGCTGGATCTCCTGACTCGAGACGGTGATATGGCCGCCGACTTCCTGACCGATCACTTTTTGAGTCAGGATGTTGTTTTTCATGTTCTGCTTGAAATCCTCGAACGAAATGCCCTGCGCCTGAGCTGCCTTCTCCATTTCCTCCATCGAGTCGGCATGCATCTGCTTGCGCAAATCGTCGAGCCGCTTGACCAGATCGGTGTCGGCGCTGACGCCCAGCTCCTGCGCCTTCTGCAGGAGCAACTGCTGGTCGATCAGGTCTCGGAGCAGGTCTTTCTCGTGCTCGCGTGCGGTTTGTTCCGCGGCCACGGTATCGGGCTGCTGGTGGGCTTCGTTATAAAGCTGCTCACGCGCCTTGCGCAAATCGGCGCGGGTGATGATGCTGTTATTAACACGCGCGACGATTTCCTCGACGACGGTGTCGCTTGTACTAGCTTGAGTTTGGGCCAGGAGGAGCGGCGCGCCTACTAACAGAACCATTAACAAACCCGAGAGTCTCTTCATGCAATACCTGATCAGGCGGCCTACACCGGTGGAAGTCTCACCCGATTCCTCAAGATTGGGATTGCACTTATTCTACAGGTTTCGGAGCAGAGCAGCAGAGAAAATGGACGACGTTGTCGCGCTCGCGAAGCGCCCGAAGTGCATAGAATCGAAGCAGGATTGGAACAACGGTTTGCGAGTACCTGGCCAGAGTGATTGCGTTTGCGTCCATGCGTATTTGGATCATTCAAGTTTCCTGACGAGGAGAGCGAACTATGAAGCGGATTCTTTCGATTATTCTTTCGGTTGCGATTTTCACCGCTGTACCCGCACTTGCTCAGAAGCAGTTGAAGATTGCCGACCGCGTCAAGCTCGGAGGCGAAGGCTTCTGGGATTACCTCACGTACGATCCCGACGGCCATCGGCTGTTCATCACGCGCGGCAACCACGTCATGGTGCTGGACACCGCTACCTTGAAGGTGACCGGCGATATCCCCGATTTGTCGCAGACCCATGGCGTCGCGCTCGCGCCGGAATTCGATCGCGGTTTCATCAGCAACGGCGGCGACAACAGCGTCACCGTCTTCGATCTGAAGACGCTTAAAAAGCTGGACAGCGTGAAAGTGGGCGATCACCCTGACGCCATCCTGTATGACCCATTCTCAAAGCACGTATTTACTTTCAATGCGCGGAGTCACGACTCGACTGTGGTGGACGCAATTAGCGGCAAAGTGATCGGCACCGTCCCGCTTGGCGGTAAGCCGGAGTTCCCGGCCAGCGATGGCCAGGGCAAGGTGTACGTCAACATCGAGGACAAGAGCCAGATTGCCGAGATCGACGTGAGCAAGCTTGCCGTGCTGAACACCTGGTCGATATCGCCATGCGAGGAGCCAAGCGCGCTGGCGATGGACGCCAGTCACCACCGGCTCTTCGCCGGCTGCCACAACAAGATGATGGCCGTGGTGGATTCAACTTCAGGCAAGGTTGTCAGCACCGCACCCATCGGCGAAGGAGTCGATGCAGGGCGCTTTAATCCCAAGACGCTGGAGATTTTCATGTCGTGCGGTGAGGGCGTGCTCACTGTCATGCATGAGGATAGTCCGGACACGTACAGCGTGAAGCAAAATCTCCCGACGGTGCGCGGCGCGCGCACCATGGCGCTTGACAAAGACAGCGACACCATCTACCTGGTTACCGCTCAGCGCGAGGACAAACCGGTTGCACCGGGACAGAGGCCGGCAATGGTGCCGGGCAGCTTCGAGCTCATCGTTGTAAAACCGGAATAACCGGTTCGGCGTTGCCCACTCACTTCGGAGGCTGTGCAGGTTTGTTCTCCGCCTTTTTGGCGCTCGGCGGCAAAAGACCATTCAGACGCAGGTACATTGCAGCCGCGCTGTAATGGTCGGCCCAATCGGCGGCCACATGCACCAGGGCAGCGCCACGAGTGCTGGTGCGTCCACCAAACAGCATCGCGGGTTGCCCCAGCTTACTGTCGTCGGTCTTGGCCAACACCTGCTGGCAGTAGGCGAACGAATCCTCGAGCGCTTTCGTCAACGTCTCCTTCGAATCGCTCTCAGCCAACTTCGTATTCGGCGGCTGCTCTCCCGCAATCGCCGCACACAAGCTGTTATTCGAGCCCGCAATGTGCACGAGCAGATGCCCGAAGGTCATCTGCTCCGGAGTTGGAGACCAGCCGTACTTGTCGTTCGGCATCTCCTCGGCAGCGCCGATCAGGTTCTTGGAGTAACGCTCCTCCATCTGCCGAACCGTAGTGGTGATGGGATTGGGGACAGGGGCCGCGGTTGATTGCGCAGCCACGACCTGCGCTACCGCAACCAGCATGAGAGATGTAGCAGCTAGATATTTCACGGTTTCTCTCCAGTAGTGAAATGCTAAGAAGCATATCGCAACTGGAGAGAAGCTGCGGACTTCCCTTTCGATTTCCTGCGGCTATCTCGGAGCTGCAATCCGCTCACTCGATGCGGAGCGCCTGTACTGGCTCGATGGAGGCCGCGCGCCGGGCCGGCACCAATCCCGCAATGAAGGCGCAGAACCCCAGGGCCAGAATCGCTTCGGCAACAATCAGCGGATTGAAGGCTCCGACGCCGTACAGTTTGCTCGCCATCACGCGGCCAGTGATGATCACCAGCGGCACGCCGATGATGAGCCCAATGCCAATTTGCAACGAGGCGCCGCGCAGGACCATCGCGACTATGTGGTTGCGATCGGCGCCGAGGGCCATGCGGATGCCGATCTCGCTGGTGCGACGCGCAATGTTGTACGAGGTGACACCGTAGAGGCCGATTGACGCCAGCACCAGTGCCAGCAGGCTGAATAACTCGGTCAGTCGCGCAATGAGCCGTTCCTTGTTGAATACGCGCGTGACCTGCTCGTCGAAGCTGTGCATGTCGATGATGCTGAGATTGGGGTCGATGCTGGCGAGGACGCGGCGCACCTGCGGACCAATCTCCGCCTGCGAACCGTCATAGCGGATCTCGATCATGCCGGCGTATTCCGACTGCGCCTGCATGCGCGTGAAAAGCGGCCGTTCATACTCTATGGTTTGAAAATACGGAACAAAAAACATCGGGTTTTGCGGATACTCGGTATCGTTCGGGCTGCGATAGCGAGTGTCCTTTACCACGCCGACGATTTCGAAATCTCCACTATGATGGCCGCGCGCGTCGAAACCAAAGTGCTGCCCGATCGAGTCCTCTTTCGGAAAGAATTTGCGCACGAAGCTTTCATCCACTACGGCTACACGTTGCGAGGTGGGCGTGTCCTCTTCGCCGATGGGACGGCCGCGCAGAACGGGTGTGCCGATCGTCTTGAAGTAGTCGGGACTAACTCGTACCCAGCCGACACCGATATCAAGCGTCGACAACTCCGGCCGTCCCTGGATGGAAATCTCGTCGTTCCAACTGTCGCCGTCCTGTGGGCTGTACATCGAATAACTCACGCTGCGGACGCCGGGAATCTGACCCAGCCGGTCGCGGAATTGCTGATACAGAGCGGGTAACCGGTCGACAGTGTAGCCGGCGGTCAGCGGATCGATCTGGACCATGAGCCGCCCGCCCGTCTCGAAGCCGAAGTTGAAGTGCTCCAGATTGCGGAGACTTTGCGTAACCAACCCGGCCATGGCCAGCAGGACAAGCGACAAAGCCGCCTGGGCGGCTATCAAAGATTTCTGCGGCAGCGCTGAGTGATCGCGGGTGGAGCGGTTCGCGCCACGCAAAGCTTCAGCCGGATCGGAGTGTGACGAAATCCATGCCGGCCCGACACCAAAGACAATCCCCGTCAGCAGTGACAGTCCGAACGCAAACGCCAGGATTGGAAGCGAAGGCGAGGTGTCAATCGGCACGAAATTCGAGCCGCGGAAGGCGATCAGCAGAATGGTGCGGGTGCCGAAGTAAGCCAGCGCCAGTCCTGCGGCGCCACCAAGACATGCCAGCAGGATGCTCTCAGTGAGCAGCGCGCCGATAATGCGGCCCCGCGTAGCTCCGAGGGCGAGCTGAACCGCAGTTTGCTGGCGCCTTGCCGTACCGCGGGCCAGGAGCAGATTGGCCAGGTTGGCGCACGCGATCAGCAGCACCAGCGCCGAGGCGGCAATCAGCATGTAGAGACCTGCGCGGTATCGGTCCTTCAAGCCGGTGAGGCCTGCGCCACCGGGAACGAGCTTGATGAACTGTTTTGGGATCTTCTCACGATGCGCAAGCGGAAGTTTGTCTGCAATCGTTCGCAGCCACTGCTGCAGCTCGGTGGTGAGCTGCGATTGCACTTGCGTCGGCTGCACGCCCCGCTTCATCCGCCCGATCAGATATAGCCAGTATTGATTGTCGAGGTGCAGGATGGAGCTCGTCTGGTTGAGCAGCGGCTCAAATGCGATTGGCAGATAAAAATCCGGAGGATCTTCGCGCAGCCGGTCGCCGAAAAATCCCGGAGGCGTAATTCCGACGACGGTGAACGGGTTGCCGTTCACCATAAACGTTGATCCGATCACGGATGGATCAAGCCCATAATGTTGCTGCCAGGCGCGATAGCTCATTACCGCAGTGGGTGCTGCGCCCTGCGTGTCGTCTTGAGCGCTGAACATGCGGCCGGCAAAGGGCTGAATGCCGAAGGTGGAGAAGTAGTTTCCAGAGACGAACTCGCTGGGGAACGTTTCCGCCACATTCTGCGATGCGCTGCGGCGCACGCTGATTTCAGGTTCATTGCCTTGGAAGGCGGCGATCTCTTCAAACTGCGGGGTGTTGGTGCGAACGTATTGATAGAACACGTACGAGAAAAGTCCCCACCCGGCTTCCTCCTCCTCCAAGCCGCCGTAGACGCAGCAAATGTCGCTCGCGCCGATGCGGTAAAGCTGGGAGGGATTCGCCACCGGCAGCGACTTGAGCATCACCGCGTGCACCAGCGTGAAGATCGCGGTATTTGCACCGATGCCTAGCGCGAGCGTCAGCACGGCCGTAATCGTGAAGCCCGGCGACTTGCGAAGTTGCCGTAAGGCGTAACGAAGATCCTGGAGCACTCTCGACATGCCACCTCGCCGAAACGTGAGTGTGCAAACAGATCGCCAGATCAGGTGCGCATAACTAGCTGAAAGGCGGCGACATACCGTTAAGCTCGTAGCACTCTAGGGGAGCTTGTGTCCGCTGGTGCCAGTGCGTGTCCACATTCGAACGGCTTGCGAGTGCGGAACGCCTAACCACTTCGCATTCGGTCCGTTGCCGCGCGTGTCGCAACGATCTTTCTTTAGGGACGAATCCCCTACTACATGTGTCGTTTGTCTCGGGGTTACGAAGAGCTCAATTAACCGATTAATCATCAGATACATGTTTACAAATCTTTCGGATGCGAGCACAATTTGTTTGCAGTTCAGGCAGTTCTGGGGGAGGGCTGCCTTAATAGTGCGCTCCGCGGCTTCCGCGGAGCGTTCTTACTTTGCGGGCATTCCAGGCCCAGTGTCGCTGGCTGGGTGCGCCGGAACTCCGTCCTCCTTCCGCCGCCTGCGTCCTGCGGCAAACTGCTGCATCTAATCGCTATTCGGGATGGTACGATGAAGAGATGGGCCCGCTGCGTCCTTGGCGGGGCTGCAAGACGTGTGTCCCGCAGGAGGAAAAATGGCGAGTGATGCAATTGTGGAAGTTACAGACGCAAATTTTGATCAATTGGTGCTGAAAGCGGACCAGCCCGTCATGGTCGACTTTTGGGCAACGTGGTGCGGTCCCTGCCGCGCGCTGGCGCCCATCGTGGATGAGGTGGCGCAGAGCTACAACGGCCGCGTGACGGTTGGGAAAATGGATGTCGACAAGAACGCAGCCACCCCACAGCGATATAACGTTCGCGGCATCCCCACGCTGCTAGTCTTCAAAGACGGGCAAGTGAAGGAGCAGATTGTGGGATACGTCTCCAAGGATGTGATCGAGAAGGCGCTCGACAAGGCCCTGTGAACCGGATTGCTCTGACACGAGGCGCAGCTGCGGCTGCGCCGTTTTATTTTGGCGGATGTCAGCAGATCTCCGTGTTTGTCACCGGCAGGTGGGCTGGTTGCTGTCAGCCCACTCCGCCGGCGAACCCTTCGGTCAAGATCGAGCAAGTCACTGATTTGGCCCTGGGGTCGTTGGTGCGTGCGGCCCCATCGTTGGAGCATGCGGCCCTTCCGTGATGGCTTTAGGAGCCGACGCAGCTTGCGGGCTTACCGTCTTAGCTTGCGGGCTTACGGTCATGGCCTCAGGATCTGATGCCGCATGCGGACTTACCGTCTTGGCATCAGGAGCTACTGCAGCTTGCGGGCTTACCGTCCTGGCATCAGGAGCTACTGCAGCTTGCGGGCTTACCGTACTGGCCCTAGAAGCTGCTGCAGTTTGCGAGCTTAAGGGAGTCGGATTCTTGGTTGGCGCATGCGGCGGTGACGTTGGTGCATGCGGCCCTACCGTCGTGGCCTTAGGATCTGATGCAGCTTGCGGGCTTACGCGAATCGGATTCTTGCCCACGGTTCTTGTTGCATTGGAAAGGACCCCACCATGGAGCGTTCCCACCGAATTCGGGTTCATCATTGGAATGGGCTGCATAATGCCCACATTGGGGGTTCGTGCGCCAGGGGCGACGGCTCCGCCGGGTATGCGGACGTGCTGAGCGAAGCACAAAGCGCTCAGCAATCCCAACAGCATTCCACCAAAGAGTACTTTCTTCATACTTCCTCCGCTTCATCGGTAAATGTACTGGGGCCAGTATGGTCCGACGATAGCTGGCGAGCGTCTGCAGACGCTGCAGAGGTGGATGCAAGAACTCTTCCCAGCAATCCTCCCTAGAATCAAGTACTTGCCTTGCTCGCTGGTTATGCCACCGTGAAAGTTTTACTGACGATGGGAAAAGAGTGCTGTTCGCGGGTGTTACGTTGGAGACACTGGCCAAAATGCAGTGCCTATTCCGGACAATTGGATCGCAAGTTTACCTTTGTGGTTCCCGCGCGTGCGCCCGCGCCTTTAAGACGAAAAGCCGCCCCGAAATCCTCTCGAAAACGGTTATATTGAGGCGAATAGCGGGATTTTTCCCGCATGCGCCGCGGTCTCGATGACACGAAAGAACTCATCGACAATATCGGACGACGACTTGGAAGAAAGCGCGAGCGAGTCTCCGCGAGGGCCAAGAAGTGTCGCCGAGTCGCCGCTCGATGCCCGGATTCTCGAGCTGGAGGATGAAGCCGAGTCACCTTTTTTGCGCGGGCAGAGGCGCGTCCCTGTCCGCCGGGGACCGTTGCCGCGACGGGCTGCCGGCAACCTCAAGACGGTGCTTGGGATACTGATTTCCGTTGCCGGGCTGGCGTTGATCTGTATTCCACTCCGGCAGTATGCGCTACAGTCATGGCGGTTTCGCCTGGATTCGAGCAATAACATTGCACTGTCCGGCAATGCTCACGTCAGCCGATCGCAGGTGCTGGAGGTGATGGCCAGCGACATCGACCGCAACATCTTTTTCGTGCCGCTAGAGCAGCGCAAGGCGCAACTGCAGCAGATTCCCTGGGTGCAGTCAGCGTTTGTCATGCGCCTGCTGCCTAATCGCTTGAAGATCGTGGTTGCCGAGCGCACTCCGGTCGCCTTTGTGGAGATGAATTCGCACATTGAGCTTATTGACGCGAACGGCGTGGTCATGGAGATTCCTCCGAACCTGACCAGCAAGTATTCGTTCCCCGTGATGGTTGGGATGGCGGACAGCGATCCGTTGTCAATGCGCGCCGCTCGCATGAAAATCTACATGCAGTTGATCAAGGAACTGGACGCCGACGGAGCCAGGTACTCCAGCAATCTGAGCGACGTCGACCTCTCCGACCCGGAGGATGTGAAGGCGACGGCGACCGACCCGCAGGGCGCGGTGCTGGTGCACCTGGGGACAGTAAATTTTCTGGAACGGTTCAAGGTTTACGTTGCGCACGTGCAGGAGTGGCGAACGCAATTCCCCAAGCTGGAGTCGGTGGACTTGCGTTATGAGCATCAGGTGATCGTGAATCCAGATTCGACGAGCGCAGACGCAACACAGAACCAGAACCCTGTGGCGCGTTCCGCCGCTGCGCCGGAAGAAGCGCCGAAGGAGCACGGCAAAGCCGCGCCGGCCAAAACCAAGAAGCATCATTAACCCATGGGAAGCCAAACAGAAAACCTGCTCACGGTGATCGACGTCGGTAGCGCGAAGACGTGCGCGATTGTCGCCGAAGTGAACGACTATGCGCTGCGTTACCGCGGGCATGGGATTTCCGATTCGCGCGGACTGCGCAAAGGCGTCATCGCCGATCTTGATAAGGCCGTCGATTCCATCAAGACGGCGGTCGAGGGAGCCGAAAATGTCGCGCAGGCGCCCGTCGAGCATGCGGTCGTGGGCGTAGCCGGATCACACGTGCGCGGCGTCAACAGCCACGGCGGCATCAGCCTGGGCTCGCGCTCGCGCGAAATCAGCCGCGACGATGTGCGGGCCGCGGTCGAGAAGGCGCGCAGCATCGCCATGCCCGAGGATCGCGAAGCTCTGCACCTGTTGCCGCAGGAATTCATTCTCGATGGACAAGGCGGCGTGCGCGATCCAGCCGGGCTGATGGGACGCAAACTCGAGGTGCGCGTTCACATCGTTACCGGCGGCGGAACGGCGACCCAGAACGTGATCTCGGCGGTAAACCGCGCGGGAATCCATGTCGACGACACCGTGTTTGAAGCTCTGGCCTGCGCCGATTCCGTGCTGCAGACCGACGAACGCGAACTCGGCGTCTGTCTGGCCGATATTGGCGCGGGATCGACCGACCTGATTGTGTACTACGAGGGCGTGGTGGTTCACACCGGCGCAATTCCGATCGGAGGCGACCACTTCACCAACGATGTCGGTGTCGGATTTCGTACTCCGCTGCCCGATGCCGAGAACCTCAAGAAGATGTTCGGCTGCACCGTCGTGACCCGCATTCCCGAGGGCAACGAGATTGAAGTTCCCTCGGTCGGCGACCGGCCGTCGCGCATGATGCAACAACGCATGCTGGGCGAGATTCTGGAACCGCGCGCGCGCGAGCTGATGGAGTTGCTGCGCGATCATCTGCGGCAGGCCGGGGTGGTGGACTTGCTCGGCGCCGGGCTGGTGATGACCGGCGGTGGCTCGCGCCTGAATGGATTGCTGGAAGTGGCAGAAGATGTCCTCCGCCGGCCGGTTCGCCAGGGATATCCCGTTCCTATTGCCAAGCTGCCTTCAGGGCTGCTGGAGCCCGAGTTCGGAACAGCGATTGGGATGGTTCTGTATGCGCATCGCGCGCGGCAGGCGCGCATGAATCTTGATCGAGGACTGGGCGCGAAGATAAGGGCGCTATTCGCCAGGCAGGGAGTGTAGAACTCGGGCGTTATACCTTTTTTGGTATACTCATGAGTACGGGATGGGTGGTAGAAACCTTGAACGAAACTGCTGACGCGGAGATTGAATCACTGCCCGAAGATATGCGCGCCCGGCTGGCACACATCTCGCAGCTCATCGAAGACCAAGGGTTGGAGTTCATGGGCGAGCCGCACGTAAAGCATGTCGAAGGGCGCATCTGGGAAATGCGGCTCAAGGGTCGCAGTGGTATTGCCCGGGCTCTGTACGTCACCGCCGTTTCGCGTCGTGCTGTGATTGTTAGAACTTTCGTGAAGAAGACGGAAAAAACGCCGCGGCGCGAAATTGAGCTGGCACTGGCGCGCGCGAAGTCAATTCGATAATGGAGTAGTAGCAATGGCCCGTGTGTCGGACATGCATAAGAGATGGATGAAGGACCCAAAGTACCGCAAGGCGTACGGCGCGCTGCAAGAGGAGTTCGCTCTAGCCGAGGCGGTGATTGAGGCCCGGAGACGCGTTGGTCTTACTCAGCACCAATTAGCCCGAAAGATGGGCACCACGCAGCCGGTCGTTGCTCGACTGGAAAGTGGCAGTACCCGTCCGTCGCTACGCACGTTAGAACGACTAGCCGGAGCTACCGGATCGCGCCTCGTCATTAGTTTTCAGCCGCGCGAGAGAACGACGAAGGAGCAGGTCATCGCGAGTTCGACGGTTGAGGTTTCATTTGCTCCGACACATGCGGCGAAGAAGATAAGTTGACAGCCTTACTCGAGTCGTCACTTTGACCGAGCCGAACTCAACCACGTGGCGGCTGTAAGGGAGTTACCATGATTGAAGATTTCAACGACAAAAGCCAGCCCGAAAGTGACATCCGTATTCACTTCAACGAAGAGCTGCTGAACAGTGCCAAGATCAAGGTCATCGGCGTCGGCGGCGGTGGTGGCAATGCCGTCAATCGCATGATCGAGTCCAAGCTGGAGGGCGTCGAGTTCGTCGTCGCCAACACAGATTTGCAGGCCCTGAAGGGATCGAAGGCGCCAGTCAAGATTCAGCTCGGCGTGAAGCTGACCAACGGGCTCGGCGCAGGCGCGAATCCGGAAGTTGGCCGCAAAGCCGCGCTGGAGGATGCGGAGAAGGTCATTGAGGCGCTGGAAGGCGCGGACATGGTGTTCGTCACCACTGGCCTCGGCGGCGGCACGGGCACAGGTGCGGCGCCAATCATTGCATCCCTGGCCAGCGAGATGGGAGCTCTGACGGTCGCCGTTGTCACCAAGCCGTTCGCGTTCGAAGGCAAGCGTCGCCAGAACCAGGCGGAGCGCGGCTTGCAGGAGCTGATCGACTCCGTCGATACCACCGTCGTCATCCCCAACGAGAAGCTGCTGGCGGTTGCCAAAGATGCCGGGTTCTTCGAATCGTTTCGCGTGGCCGACGACATACTGCGCCAGGCAGTGCAGGGCATCTCCGACATCATCACCATTCCCGGCATCATCAATCGCGACTTTGCTGACGTGAAGACGATCATGGCGGGCATGGGTTATGCAGTCATGGGCACGGCCACCGCAAAGGGCGAAGGACGCGCGACGCTCGCGGCACAGGCTGCTATCGCTTCGCCGCTGCTGGAGGCAGGTGCGATCGATGGCGCGCGCGGCATCCTCATCAACATTACCGGTTCAAGTTCGCTGCGCCTGGCGGAGGTCAACGAAGCTTCCACCATCATTCAGAGCGCCGCGCACGAGGATGCCAACATCATCTTCGGCGCCGTGCTCGACGAGAAGATGAAGGACGACGTGAAGATCACCGTCATCGCGACGGGATTCAAGGAAGTGCGGCGCAGACGCGACCACTCGGAATCGTCGGCCGCGCTGCACAGCGCTCGATCCGCAGCGGCCAGTGTGAATGCCACCTACGAAGTGCCGATGCCAATGATGCGCGAAAGCACACCGGCACCGAATCCGCCACCTGCCCCCAATCCGCCAAGTGCGAAGATGCAGCCCGTCGTGAACCGCGAGCCGCCCACGGAGGCCCCGCAGTTGCAATTTGTTCCTGACAGTCTCGATGAGATCGACTCGGAGATTGTTCGTCACGCCGAGCCGCTGGAAGAGACTTTGCAACGCCAGAATGCTGCGCCGGAACCGATGCAGACCGTCAGCAGCAGTGTCGAAATTCGCTACGACGCGGATGATCTGGAGATTCCGGCGTTCCTGAGAAAGCGCGGCGAGGGCTGACCGCCGATTCTACTAATGTCCGGCGCAAGATCATTCGTCTGGCGCAAGATCATTCGTCTGGCGCAAGATCATCCCTGTGATCTTTAAGCTAAGTGCTGTCATCCTGAGCGAGGACTTCAGTCCGAGTCGAAGGACCCCTATTATCTCGAACCTTTCCCCAATTCACGAAGCTGGGTGCCCAAGCTTTCGCGCTTTCGAGACCCGGTAAGTGCGACGAACAACTGCGGAAACGTTGCCGGCTCCCTAACCCTCACCTCTGGCCAGTGTTCCAGTCCCCGCACATGCCCGCAGCGTAGAAGTAGTTATTGCGTCGTGCTGTGATTGCCACCACATTAGCCAGGTGGTCCATGACCTCCCGGGTCTCGAAGGCGCGAGACCCAGGCCGCCGGCCGAAGAACTTCGACGAGGTCGACTCAGAGATCGTGCGGCACGCGCAGCCGGTGGAGGAAACCGCACCGCAGCAGAATGCCGCGCCCTCAGCCGATGGACGCTCAGCAGCAGCGCCCAATTTCCAGCACTGTCAAGACCACGGAGGAGCCGTTCTGTTAGGGCAAAAGTGACTAGCGCAGCTTGTAGCCTGTCTCAAGAAAACCGCGTTTGGGCCGATGGAAGGGCTAGAGCGGTTCCAGATTTGGTGTATCCAGGTAGAGCGGACCTTCAGGTCCGCGTCCAAGCCGCACCCCGAAGTCTGGGCTTTCCGCCCACTGCGCTGCAGTGGGCGGAAAGCCTGACGAAGAGAGCCCCCCCTCGACGCGGCGCTGAAGCGCCGCTCTACCCGACCTCGGGGTACAGCAATTCGGGAAACGCTCTAGGCGTCAATCTGTCCACCTCGTGATCGCGCGAGGAAGTACTTAGCGGCAAGGATAGTTGGATTTCTACAAATCAAAGCAATGGGCGGCGCGATGACTTGTGAACTGAGCAAAGAAGAGCTAATCAAGATTGTGGATGAAATCTTTGGGTCGATGGCGGGCATGCCTCTGACGCCCGCTGGCACGGACCTTGGCCCGGACAAAGAGCAAGGCTACATCGTCTCTGCGGTGCAGATTGTGGGCGAGTGGCAAGGGGCTGTGCGTCTGGATATCGATTTGCAGTTGGCGCGCCAGGCGTGCTCTCGCTTGCTTGGAGTTAGTCCGGAGGAACTTTCGGCGGACGACATTCGCGATGCCGCGGGTGAACTGGCGAACATGGTTGGCGGCAGCGTCAAAACTGTCGTCGCGCCCATATGCAGTTTGTCTCTGCCTTCTGTCGTGATGGGGCAGAACTACCAGTTTTCCGTTCTACAGGGGAAGACAATATTGCAGTCGTGCTTTTCTCACGAATCGGGAAACCTAGTGGTCAGTATCCTGGAAAAGAAGTCAGGCGCATAGCACTCTTTCACCGGCAGCGATCTACGCCGCGGCGACGGGGTGGGTTCAATGTTGAAGCAGGGCGTCGAGCGATGCCGCACTCAGCTTGCGCGGCATCGCTCGTTGCCGGATCGGCGCTCGCTACTTCTTGACGATGTTCTTGCCGAACGAGAACTTCGTTCCGATCGCTACGCGTACGCTGTTGCGCGGCCCGTTCAGCAGATCGGAAAAGAAGTTATAGTGAACGAAATCGCTGGTCATGCGGAGTCCGAAGTTCGGCGTTATTTCCCAGGTAACTCCGCCGCCAAAGCCATAAAACACCACCGTATCTGTTTTGGATTTGCCCCCGTTCAGCAGCGCGCTGACGATCGCGGCCTGGATCGGATCGGCAGGGTGGGCAGTGAAATCGGCGTGCAACGCCCCCAGCGCCGGCCGAGCGAACAGCGTCACCTTCTTGAAGTGCCGATAGTTGAATTGCGGCCCCGCCTCATAGGTATAGTTGGTCGCGCTGTACGGCACGGCCAGAACGTAGCCGGGCGGCAGCAACGGCAGATAGGGCGCCAGTTTCGCCTGCGTGGCCAAATTCAATTTATCGGGGAAAAGGGAAGTGCTGCCGGTTTCGACGCTGAAGTCGCCGCCCAGCGTCAGCCAGGGGCGCATGTTGTAGCCGAAATCGCCGTCGAACCCGCGTTGCGTAAGGTTTAACGACGGCGTGCTGAGATACGCAAATCCAGCGAAGGTGGAAAACATTGGAATGTTCGTCTGTTGGGAGAAACCCGTGAGGGAAGTAAGAACGGCAAAGAGTACGACTGCGAATACAGTCTTAAGCCGCATAAGAAATCTCCAGGCCAGTCGCCTTCATTGCGGGAGCCGGCCGAATGAAAAGTTGACAGCACAATTTCAACCGATGTCGGAATCGAATTGCTCTGCAAACCCAGTGTCCACTTTTTGCGGTTTGGAATCAGCAACAAAATGGGAAGTGTTCTGCACTTTCCCAAATCGGCACATGTTGGACGCTGGAATCGTGCTCAGACTACAGCAGCGTTAATCCTGCCGCAATGCAGAAGAAGGCTTCAGCGGTACGACTTCAGTGGTAGGACTGGTGACGGATGAGGTGCGGAGATCAGGATCTCGCCATTGCCAGTCGCTTGGCGATTATGGCGTAGGCAGATGCGTTGAATGCGAGTCCGAGGTGGGTGCCAGGCACTTCGAAGTCGCACTTGCATTTGCCGGTGGTGCAGTAGCGCCAATCGGCAATTCCATCATTGCGGGTGTAGATAGCTGTTTCCATGACGCTATCGGGCAGCTTGCGACGCACTGACGCGAGAAAATCGCATGTGCAGCGTCCGGTATAGCAGGTGGGCAGCACTTGCGGCCCGTGTTCCCGCAGGATCTGTTTGCGCACCGCCTCGGCAGCTTTCAGGATGGTGCGATGAATAACCGTACCGCGGAACGGAGAAGCCAGCGTTATCACGGACGCGACGTCAGTTGGCCGCTGCCCGGCAATGGACCGGGCGATGATTCCGCCAAGGCTGTGGCCGATGAGGTGAATTTTCCGTCCGGTGTCCAAACGGGCCTTCTCGATATTGTCTTGGAGTCGCTGCTGGATGAGGAGGTTGGGGCACTCTGCATTTAAGCCAATTCCTGAAAAGTACGGGCGGTAACCGATGCGGCCAAGCCAGGAATGCAGTTGTGTCAGGTAGGAGTCTGTCCCCAGGAAACCGGGAACAAGCACCACCGCCGAGCCGTCGCCGCGAGGTATGCCCAGACCGTAATAAACCGGGGAGGCGTGGAGTAACAACAGGTCGGCGGGAAAGAATGCTTCTTTCCAGATAGTAATGTCGGCTTCCGCGAGTTCTGGCGAAAAACTGTCGGCCGGCGGCGGGACCATAGACGGGTCTTGACTCTCCCTTGTTTTGCCTTGGAAATGCCCACCTGCCTAGCTCGACCGAAAACTGCAGCAGATGTAGCCGATCAGAGGCAGCTTCCGGGTGATTAGTGTATTTACAGTAATGCCGGGTTGCCAAGAAGAATTTCTTTGAGAGCAAAACGGGCTACCGGCGTGGCGTTAAGGCACCGCGGTCGAGGAATCCGGCGGCGGAAGCCGCTAACAAGCAAACGACGTGCCGTCCCGGAGGACGGCACGTCGAAGGGTGCAGCATCAATTTCAGGTTCGAAATGATGCTACCCTGGTTTCTCCCACTCTCCACTACACGGTCGCATGTGCGGCTGCTACCTTGATGGTCGGCGCCGGGCGCTTGTGCCGCGGCGTCGCTTTGCTCGCCCGCTTGGTCTCAGGACGCTGCATCACGGTATCGATCAAGGCCTTCTCCGCGGAGACGAATTTCTTTACTCCTTCGCGGGTCAGGTCCGGTATCGGAATAAAGGGGAACGGGGTAACCAGGTTCACCGCCCGTTCCGCCGCTTTCACATTGGCCCTTATCTGTCGTCCGGCAACGTCCATCAACTTCTTCTGGGCCTCGATGAACGCCTCCGTGGCCTCCTTGGCCAGCTCCGTCAATTCAGTCTTTTTCACCCGCTTCAGCGGTTCCCTGGCGGTCGCCTTGGTGGTTTCCTCAGCGATCACGTCCAGGAACTTCTTCTGCGTATGAACGAAGGCCTCCATGGCTTCGCGCGCCGCCTGCACCAGGCCTTCGGGATCAAAAGTCTTCCCACTTCTGATCGCCCCGAGCCAGGTTTGCGTCTGTTTGTGAGCCGTTTTGAGGAAGTCCTGCTGCATCTCGACAAAGGTGCCGAAGCCGCGCTGCAAGAACTCGGTCGCGGCCACCGCCGCATTACTGCCGGAGACACGCTCCTTGACTCCCTCGGTTACGATTTCGTGTTCTTTCTCGGCCAGGCTCAGAAGCAGCTTCTGACCCTCGATGAAGTTGGACATCGCTTCAGCGGCCAATTCGCTAACGATTCCGACCGGGCAAAATTCCGGATCGGCGAAGCGTTTACGGACCAGGTTCACGGCATTGGTGTTCTGACTCATCGCCAGGTCCACCAGGATTCGCTGAGTGGCAAAGAAGTTCTCGACTCCTTGCTGCACCCATCCCGACAACAGAGAAACAAACGATGAATCCCCGGCGTGGACTACGGAGGATTCGGGCTTTCCATTTCTAGGCATGACAACCTCCGAAATTGCTGCAGTGCAGCATCAACTAGAAGCTAGTATTCGTGAGGGCCGTTGTCAAGTGATTTATTATGGTTTGTGCAGCGCAGCAGGAGCGAAACCACGTGGAAAAAGACAGAGTGGTGATCAAGAAATACGCAAACCGCAGACTTTACGATACTTCCAATAGCCGCTACATCAACCTCGACGAGATCGCCGCCTTGGTCCGAAATGGGAAACATGTGCAGGTAATCGATGCGGCCACGGGTGAGGACATCACCCGCGTCACCCTGACGCAGATCATCGTGGAAGACGCCAAAGACCAACCGGCGGGACTGCCGTTGGAATTGCTGCGGCAGCTCATTGTTGCCACCGATCACGTGGGCCAGGAATTCATCATGTGGTACCTGAAATCGGCTGTCGAGGCCTATCAGAAAGTGCAGAGCTCGCTGCAAGATCGTCTGGGTCAAATGCAGTCTGCGGCGTTGTCGCCCTTGAATGCGGTACGAAATTTCCTGCAGAGCGGAGCGGCGGACAGGAGCGCCGAAGAAAGTCTCGAGTTCGACGAGATGCGCAAACGGATTGCCGAGCTCGAGAGTAAGCTGCAGCGGCCAGGCACACGTAAGCGGCGCGGAAAATAAACCCAAGCCACTCACCTCATGCGCAGCATTTCGATATTCAAACCAGAAACCAGAATCGTGCTGTCGCATGTTGCCCTACTCAACGATGGCGCAGTTTGCATGTCGGGGTTCGGTGTCCCAGAACCCGCGGTCCCAAAACATAGCAGTTGTTTTGCCGGCGTTCTTGCAATAGAGTTTTGTAACTAGGGGTAGAGCGATGGCAAACCCAGAACAGCAGAATGCTCCCATCTGCGCGCTTCGGCGGCAGAAAGATCCAGTCGCTGCAAAGGCTCTTTGGAAGCTGCATCGGCAGGGAAAACGCGTGCTTGTAAAATTTCGGCAACCGTTGACGGTCCGCCCAAAGCCGCATCGTTACCTATTTTCGGCCGCAGCGGCGCTGGCGTTCGTACTGACGCTGGTCGCTGTCCTAACGCAGAGCGCGCATGCGCAGACCTACTCGGTCATCTACAACTTCACCGGGGGTCAGAACGGCGCGACCCCGATGGGCGGCCTCACGTTCGATGGTGCGGGCAGTTTCTATGGCGCCGCGAATTACGGTGGCAACACGGGCGGAAATTGCGGAACCAACGGCTGTGGATTGGTGTACCGGTTGACGAACACGAGCTCCGGCTGGGTGCTCACGCCGCTCTACAGCTTCGAAGGCGGGAATGACGGCGCGAATCCGCAGACCGCGGATGTTGTCTTCGGACCAGATGGCGCCATTTATAGCAGCACGTTCTACGGAGGCGGTGCGTGTAGCGCTCCCGGGTGCGGCACAATTTTCAAATTGCGGCCGAGTGCGCTCGGGCCATGGACGGAAACAATAGTGCACAGCTTCACGGGCGCAGACGGTTCCGGACCAGTGGGCGCGGTGGTTTTCGATCAGAACGGTAATCTGGACGGAGCTACGACCGACGGCGGCTTCGAAAATGGCGGCATAATCTACCAGCTAAATGCTTCGCGCGACTGGGAGGAAGTCATCCTCTACCATCCCTATGGCTATCCGGGAAGTAGCGAGACCATGGATCACGCCGGCAATCTCTACGGTACGACATTCAACGGTGGCGCGGACAAGTTTGGATCTGTTTATGAACTGACTCCCTCCGGATCCGGTTGGCTCGAGACCGATCTCTACGACTTCACCAATGGCGCAGACGGAGCTTACCCGAAAGCGGGTGTCATTCTCGACCAGGCTGGGAATCTTTACGGAGCGACGAGCACCGGGGGATCCGGCAGGGGTGGAACGGTTTTCAAGCTGACACGCTCCAACGGCGGTTGGGCCTACAGCACGCTATACAGTTTCGCTGGAGCGGGGAATGGGCGGCTAGTGGGAGGGCCTATCGGCAATCTCGCCATGGACGGTGCGGGCAATCTCTATGGCACGACATTGTCCGATGGCGCCCACGGTTATGGTGCAGTGTTTAAGCTGGCACCTTCGAACGGAAGTTGGACCTACACCTCGCTGCACGATTTCATGAATGGGCTCGACGGCGGTCTTCCTTACGGCAATGTGATTCTCGATCCCAATGGTGATTTGTACGGAACGACGTCCACGGGGGGCGCGGACGGAGCGGGAGCCATTTTCAAGATCGCCTTCTAAAGCATTTTCATAGTTGCTTATAGACGCCGTTGGGTGGAGCACGCCTTCAGGCGTGCATAAAAGCGCACCACTCAGAAATCCGCTTCAGCCGCTGAGGTAAACGCCGCCAACGGATCACCCAGCGGCTCCGTTCGCACTTTCCTTTTGATGTACGCCTGAAGGCGTACTCCACCCATCTACAGGCCCTATGAAAATGCTGTAGGACGTGGTTGGCTCTGTTGACAATCATGCGAAATGACGAAAAACGGGTCCCTCGACTACGTGAGTCTGCTCGCTTGGCGAGCAGACTCACTCGCTCCTCCTAATGACAAACACGCAAACAAAGGACTTAGCGGCTTACGTTTGGACCGTGTCATTCCAGTTTCAACCCCGCAACCGGGGTCGGGTGCTCAGGATGACAAAATGAAAAAGTTCCTGTCGGCGCGGCTGAAGCCGCGCCCCTTTAAAGCAGCATGTCAATGGAGCCAACGTGGCTGGGCACGGATTCGGCAGACTTGCAAACTACTGGGCCGTTCGGCTGACGCCCACGTGACCGGGCCACCATGTCAACTGGATGGAAGTGGTGAAATCGGTTTGCCGAGTCGGAGCCAGCACAGGTACTAGCCAGGTTTCATACTGCAAGAGCGGTCTGATCTCCAGGTCTTTGCGCACGCGGAGCATCCCGGAAACGCTCCAGTCCCACTGGGTGCTGCCGCCGGGAATAAAGTCATCGGCAATCTTTGCATTGCGTACCGCTAGCTGAATGCTGCTTTGCGGGCTCAGATGGTACGTGCTCCACGCCTGGTATCCCTTGCCCTCGCGGCCAATCCAGCTTCCCATCAGGGAACGGCCGTTCAGGTAAACATCGTGATAAACGACTTCCCAGTACAAAAACTGACCGTTCTGGCTGTCGTGGGTCGGGGGATCGGTGTTTACGGCTTCGGCGCGAAAATCGAGCTTCGCCAGACCGGGGAAGTGTGTGAGATAGATTCCCGGATTCACCGCCGAACGTCGCGGCGCGCTGACCGGGCTAACGTCGTCATGCACCAGCGAGTCCGAATAGAGCGTCAGCCAGCGGCGAACAAAGGGCAGGCGATACGAGAAATCGAAGCTGGCGTGCCGTGCGCCGGGATCGTTGCGCGAAAACTTCACGGCGGGCGTGACGTCATTAAGGCTGGTGAAAGCATTCCAGAAGGAACCGAACGTGATGGGCACGTGTCCGTAGCCGCCGAAAACGTCGTCACGGGTGAATCCAAACTCCAGGTTTTCCGTTGGTTTGAAGCTGGCCTTCTGCCCGAACATATACGGTCCGGCAGGGAAATGATGGCCGGCCAGCGCGCCGAAGAAATTGCTGGCCTCGAACGGTCCTAGAAATCTCGACAACAATGGAACGTTGAGAGGCTCGGTGCGGTTGATCTGCAGCATCCAGAATGGCGCAGCGTTGTTGCTCATCAACATCGCACCGCCTTCGTCCGGGCCCCACCACATGCTTTGCTTGCCCACCGAAAAGTCCAGACCCGCATACTTGGCCAGGGCGTACGTGTCGAGCAGCGTAAATTGATTGGCGCTGATCGGCGTAGGCGGCTGCAGCGGATTCAGATCGACGTTCGCTATCACCTGGCGGACCGACAGAGGATAACCTGGGATGGTCGGTGCGTACTGGTACTCTCCATCCACATAGAAGGCAAAGCGGCCATCGTTCGCGCTGCTGCTGAATCCGGTGATGTTGTTGAACCCCTGCCAGTAAGGACGCCCGTAATCGTTAATGATGCTTTGCCCGAAATGATAGCTGTCATTGAGCGGCCTGCCCGCAATATCCATCGCGCGGGTGTAAAGCGAATCCAGTTGCAGCGCATCCGTCGGGCGCCCGTCCCAGGCCGCGATTTCACGAGCGAACTCGTCATCAAGGGCTTTCTGCAGCTTCCAGATCTCCGGTGAAATGTCAGTGTGATACTCAATCTTCGCGTTCATCTCGATCAGCATTTGCGCGCAAGCCATGCGCGTCCAGGGACGCAAGCCGAGAAATGCGGTGTCGATATATCCCCAGCCGACGAGACGTTCCATGGCGGGATAAATCCAGCTATCAAGCGGGACATAGATGCTTCCGAAGGTCGTCGGAAGCGGCGCAGAGGTTTGCTCGGCCACGATCTTCAGATCGTCATCGATCTCTGGATCATGTCGCGTCTTGTAAACATGCCGTCCGATCTGATAACCGAGCAAGCCGCCGACGAAAACGTCGGAAAGGAAATGCTGGTCCGCGGCCGCCCGCGCCGCGCTGACTCCGAGCGCCAAGCCGTAGGCGGCAAATTCCGGAACCAGATGCGGATATTCCTGCGCCACCACGGACGCGAACGCCCATGTAAGCGCAGCATGATCGGAGGGAAACGACGTGCCGCCGTGAAAGAAGACATTCTGGAAATCAGAAGGAAACGGCCGTTCCCGTCCGGTGATTCCCGCCAGCGCATAATCGACTCCAAGAGCATTGATCATGGCTTCCGTCGCCAGGACGCCGGTCTCGCGAAGGCGGTCGTTGTTCGTGATCCGTCCCCAGATGTAAGCCGCGCCGGTCAATCCGCCTGCGGCCGCCAAACCGGCATCGGACGCGAGATTCAGCCGGTGCTGAGGATCGAGCCGCATGGCATAGGAGCTTTGCGGATCGGTGATGAACAACGCCGTGGCAATGCCTCCCGTCGGGACCAGCCATTTGGCATCGCCGGCATTGAGGTGAAACGGACTGGTCCAGATGTCCTTCTGGTCTTCCGCCAGATGGATGAAGAAATTGCTCTCGTTGGGATGGGAAACAGGAGCGGTGGGAGCAGGCTGTGACGGCTCAGGAGCGCCTGCGGGCGGGGCAGACGCTTGCTGCGCTGACGAGGAAATGCTCAGCAGAGCAGCGAGCAAAAGACAGCACACGGAATGGGTGAGCGAAAGCCCGCAGGGCGCGGAACTGCTGCGTGTCGGAGCGCGATTCATGCCGCAGCTTTGAAGTAGCGGAAAATCCGGCCGAGTGCCGTGGCGACGTCATCGACAT
This sequence comes from uncultured Acidobacteriaceae bacterium, assembly GCA_963821995.1. Taxonomy (GTDB): domain Bacteria; phylum Acidobacteriota; class Terriglobia; order Terriglobales; family Acidobacteriaceae; genus Bog-257. The sequence goes on from CAWGFZ010000009.1 coordinate 146,221, forward strand.
CGCGCTCTGACATTGCGGGGGACAGTGGCAGCGAGATGGTGCGCTCACCGACGAATGCCGCGTGTGGGAAATCGGTCGCAGTAAATCCGAAACGCTCGCGGTAGTACGGCTGCTGATGTACGGGAACGTAGTGAATACCGGCTCCGATATTCTCAGCCTCGAGCGCGGAGATGATCTTCTCGCGCGAGACGCCAATCTCCTCGAGCTCGAGCAGTGGCGTGTACAAATGGAGGGCGTGACGGCAATCGGCCTCGGGCGGCGGCGGTAACACGAGAGGCAGCGCGCGCAGGCACTCATCGTAGGCCCGCCAGATTTTCTCGCGTCGACTCCAATGCTCTTCGACCACAGCCAATTGCGGCAGAGCCAGGGCCGCCGCTACGTCCGTCATGTTGCACTTGAAGCCAGCTGCGACGACGTCGTAGGCGCTGTCTCCGCCGACGAAGCGGCTCCACGCATCGGTGGTCATGCCGTGCAGCGAAAGCACCTTCACGCGCTCATGCAGATCGCCATCGCGAGTGATCACCATGCCGCCGTCGCAGGTCGCAACATTCTTGGTGGGATAAAAGCTGAAGCAGCCGATATCGCCGATCAATCCCGCCGCGCGTCCGCGATAGGTAGCCTCGATGGCATGAGCGCAATCCTCAATCACCCGTAATCCATGCCTTCGCGCGATTGCGAGGATCGGGTCCATTTCGCAACAGCGGCCGCACATGTGAACAACGAGAATGGCTTTGGTGCGAGGGGTGAGCGCTTTTTCAATCAGTTCGGGCTCGATGTTGAAGGTGCTGCGATTGCAATCCACAAGTACCGGTCGCGCGCCGGCATGGACGATCGAGTGCACCGTAGAGCAGAAGGTCATGGCCGGCGCGATGACTTCGTCGCCCGCGCCGATCCCCAATGCCAGCAGCGCCAGATGGATGGCCGCCGTGCCACTGCTTACTGCGGCAGCGTAAGGCGCTCCCTTGTAGCGCGCGAACTCGCGTTCAAACTCTTCGACCTTTGGTCCCAGGCCGATCCAGCGGCTGCGAAGGCACTCCACGACGGACGCAATTTCGGCATCCGTGATTACCGGCGCACCAAAGATCAACCGGTGCTCGCGCGAACGGACCGGTCTGCCTCCAGCAATGGCAGGCAAGGCTTCGTCTGGTAGGGGAACGGAATGTCTCCTGGTCAGCGGTGCTGATTTCATGGTTCCTGAGGCGTGGTTCTGAATTGTGTCTGCCGATTGTAATTGATTTGCGATGAATGACGGACAAAAGTTGCGCACCGTGTTTTGAGAGTACGCTGAGTCAGCATCAGGACTTCAGAACGCTGACGTAACTCCGTTATACTGCAGATGCGGGAGCATTTTGCTTCTGCCGCCACTCGGATGCCCTTCACGGTTTCTCACGCTGCTGCCGTACTGCCGTTCCGCAAGCTCGACCTGGTTTGGTCTGCGTTTATCGTCGGCAGCATGGCTCCGGATTTTCCCTATGTGATCGGCAATACGCAGTACCGCGACTTGGGACACCAGGCGCCCGGGCTGATCCTATTTACAGTGCCAGCTTCTCTGATTGCACTCTGGCTGTTTCATAACGTGTTGAAGGAGCCAGTCGTCGGTCTGCTGCCGTCGGGGATGCAGGAGAGACTGCAGCCTCAACTCCGGCCGTTTGCCTTCAGAGGGACTTCGAGGTTATTGGCTATTCTGGGCTCAATTGCCCTCGGCATTGCTACTCACCTGGTCTGGGACTCGTTCACGCACGGTCACACCTGGCCGTGGCGGCACTTTGCGTGGCTGCGCGCCTGGGTACAGGTTCCGCTGGTGCACCGTCACTTGCCATGCTATGCCCTGTTGCAATACGTGAGCACCGTCGTCGGCCTGCTCGCGCTCGCCATTTGGATTGTGTTGTGGTATCGCAACTCAGCACCAGAGGCTGCCATGGCGCCCAGAGTGCCTCCAAAGTCCCGCTTCGGACTCGCTGTCACAATGCTGGCCGTTGCCGTCGTCGCCGGAATGGCGCGGGCCACAATCGTGATTGGCACCCCCGGAATCGCGGCACGGGGCGACACCTTCCTGCTGGTCTGCGGTGTGACGTCGCTCGCCGTAGCCTTTTGGCAGATTCTGCTGTACTGTGTGCTCGTCTCTACATACCAGGTCTGGATGATGCCTTAGTGGCATCCCGGCCACCCATTCTGCCATGCCTCTGGTTAGCGTCATCATGAACATCCGCAATGGGGCGCTTACCCTGCGCGAAGCCATCGACAGCGTGCGCGCGCAAACCTTTGAAGACTGGGAACTGATCGCCTGGGATGATCGTTCCGCTGACAATAGTGGGGCAATCGTTCGCGAGTACGATGACGCCAGGATTCGCTATTTCCTTTCGGCGGAAGACGTTCCGCTCGGCCGGGCGCGACAGGATGCCATCAACGAGGCTACCGGCGAGTGGATCGCATTTATCGATCAGGATGATCTCTGGCTGCCTCATAAATTGCGCGCCGAACTGGCGCTCGCGGACAGCGGCGTGGGACTGATCTACGGTCGCACGATCAGGTTCTATCCCAACGGACGCGAGCGCGACTACGACCACGCGCACGAGTACCACCTACTGCCCGAAGGCGACATCTTTACGCAACTCTTCACCGATTCCTGCTTCATTGCGATGAGCTCAGCCTTGTTCCGGCGCTCGGCGATCATGGACATTGGAGGCATACCCGCTGAAATACGAATCGTGCCGGACTATTACCTCTACGTCGCCGTTGCCAGCAAGTATCGGGTGCGGGCCGTGCAACAGGTGGTTTGCCGATACCGGGAGCACGCCGGCAGCATGTCCCACAGTGTGGCAGTCGATATGCACAAAGAAGTGTTGTGGCTGGTCGATCGATGGGCTGACCGGCTTGATCCCGCTACGGTGGCGCTCTGCCGCAGGCGGCACTTTACCGCGATTGCGCTGGAAGAGATGCGCGCTGCCAAAACGATGCTCGGGGGAATCGCCCGTCTGCTGTCGCAAGGTTCGTTGAGCTCGCAACTGATGCGGCCGTTCGCGTTCGCCTTTCACGTTCTACGGCGCAGTCTGCGGCGCCCGTACTGGCAGCGTCTGAGCAGCAACTCCAGCGTGTAGGCACGATATCCATGCCCCTGATCAGCGTCATCATGAACGTCCGCAACGGAGCTGCTTTCCTGCGCGAAGCACTGGACAGCGCGCTGGCGCAGAGCTTCACTGACTGGGAACTGATTGTCTGGGACGACTGCTCCACCGATGACACCGCCAACATTGTCGCTGAATACCGGGACCAACGAATTCGCTACCGTCTTTCCCCTGACGAGACTGCCTTGGGCGAGGCCAGGGATCGTGCGATTCGCGAAGCCACTGGAGATTGGCTGGCGTTTCTCGACCAGGATGACATCTGGCTCCGGCGCAAACTAGAGAAGCAGATAGCGCTGATTGAGAGCGCGGTTGGAATCATCTACGGACGAACCGTCATGTTCGATTCCCAGCACGGCAAGCTGCGCGATTACGACTATGCGCACGAATTCACGCGGCTGCCAGAAGGCGACATCTTCCTCGAGCTGTTTCGCGAAGGCTGCTTCATCGCGATGAGTTCGGTCATGCTGCGGCGCTCAGCGGTGACTGAGGTGGGAGGAATACCCGGCACGATCCAGGTTGTTCCTGACTACTATCTCTACGTGGCAATTGCCCGCCGATATCAGGCGCGGGCGGTGCAGGAGGTTATCTGCCGCTACCGTCTGCACTCCGGCAGCATGACTGCGTCGCGAGCGCACCATCTGCGGCTTCATCAAGAACCGCTTGCGATTGTCGAGGAATGGTCGAGTTGCCTGGACGCTCGCACCGAAAAATATCGCCGGATGACTTATTCCACTGCGTTGGCACTCGAGGAGATGCGACAGTTCGGTAGCCTGCGGCGCGGAATACGAAGATTGCTCTCGGACGGCTCTGTCCTTTGGCTGATGCGGCGTCCCTTCGTCGCTCTCTGGCGTCGCCTGCGACGCAAGTTGCGACGCCCCTATTGGCTGGCCACGGAGTTCGCGTCCGATCCAGATTGAGGAAAAGATGGCATGGGCGCGTCTGCTGCTTCCGTGCGCTTCGTCTGCCGGAGCGAGGGCTCAACCATCTGCAAGGCTTGCGCGGCGACTTCTTTTGGCGGCGCGCCCGGCCCTTTGATCACGCGTTTGTCGGAACTCAGGTAATATCCCAGAACTTTGGTCCAATAACGAATCCGCACGCCCCAGCGCACAATTGCCTTGGTGAGACGGCTGCGGCCGAAGTAGTCGTAACGTTCGCTGATGTCGATGAGACCCTGGCACTGCTCGCGCAGCGAGCCGAGCACATCCTGGCTCGCCGTCTGGCCGCCGAAATGCACCACGGCGGTGGACGGTGTGTAGTAGATCGGAAATCCTCTGCGATGCAGTGTGTAATTGTAGGCAATATCGGGCATCGACCAGCGGAACTTTTCGTCGAGCAGGCCAATCGTCTCCCAGGTAGAACGGCGCATGATGTACGCGCTGGTCCCAATGCTTTGCACCGGCTGCGCTTTGGAGTAATCGAAGTCGGTATTGTAGTAGCGGTTCATCGCTTTGCTGTGGGGGAATAGCTTGTGCCAGTTGAGGGTCTGCAGAAGAAAGACGCCGAAACCGGCAAAGCTGCGGATGTGGTGCTGCACGCTGCCATCCGGATTGAGCAACTTCGGCCCGCAGGCGGCGACGCTGGGATGTTCGTCCATGAAGCGGACGAGCTCTGCAAAAGCGTTCTCGATCAGCAACGTATCGCTATCCAACAGACAGGCATACCTGCCCTGCGCCCGGCGAAGTCCCTGATTTACGCTACGCGCGTACGACTCGTTGGACTTGTTCCTGACGAGGATGACTTCCGGAAATTCTTCGGCCACCATGCGGGCGCTGCCGTCGGGAGAGTTGCCGTCCACGCAAATGATTTCGAATGTGATTCCCTCGGTGTACCGATAAATCGACTCGATACAATTCCGCAGCAGCGCGCGGGTGTTGTAGTTCGCGATGATAACGGTAAGATCGAGAGGTAGCTTAATCATTCTGAGATCCCCTTCGACGACGGTACTAGCCTGGCTGGAATGCCGAAGACGGTCAGATTCGCGGCAACAGATTGCGTAACGACCGAATTCGCTCCCACGGTTACATTGTCTCCGATCCGGTATGGCCCCAGCACCTTGCAACCAGCGCCCAATACTACATCATTCCCGATCTCGCATCGCAGCTCACGAGCGAATCCCATATCGGGCCGCAGGGCTCCCAGACCCACTCCCTGAAACACGGTGACGTTACTGCCGATCTTCCACGCGCCGATCACGCAGCCCACCGGATGCGCGAAGAAGATTCCCGGGCCGATCTCGCATTTCGGCGTGACTTCTAGCCCGAACAGAACGAGATTCAGGTAGCTGAGAAGCTTGGGCACGATGGGGATGCCGGCGAGCATCGCGGCGCGACTTGTGCGGCAGAGAACATTCGGAAGATAGCGGAAGTGCAGCAGCCGGCCAAGGAAACGAACGAAGTTAGGGCTGGCGCTGGGCTTCCCCTCGAGTTGATATTGCCGGGCGAGATCGCTGTACAGCAATTCTTTTAGCTGTGACATCGTTCACGAATTGCCCGCGGCGATGAGCTGGGAATCGAAATGATTTTCACTGCAAGCACTGACGGTACAAGGCCAGCGTCTGCCGGCCGCACTCAGCCCAGGAATATTGGGCCGCGACTTGTCTGCCACAACGGATTGATTCTTGACGCGCCGGTTCATCCTGGATTGCCCGCAACAACTCGCGCGTGAAGCTGTCCTGATCCTGGGGATCAAAGTAGAACGGCACATCGTGACATACTTCCGTCACTGCCGGGATGCGGCTTGCGAGGACGGGACAGTCCAGCGACATGGCTTCGAGCGGAGGAAAGCCGAAGCCTTCGTTGAGCGAGGGGTAAACGAAGAGCTTGGCCGCAGCGTAAGCCTCGGCCAGAAGCTCGTCGCAAACTTGTGGCTGGGACACCACGCAAGCGTCGAGGCCGAGCTTTGTAATCATCGCCGCTTCCTCCCGACTGAAGGCTCCGCCCCCAAGCACCAGCAGATCCAGTGAATCCTGCAGCTCTGCATCGTGAAAGGCGTGCAGCAGCCCGTTGAAATTCTTGAATGCATCCCTCATGCCAACATACAAGATGTAATCACGCTGCACTCGGCTACACACTTGGGCAGCGGCTTCGGAGCTGCGTGGCAGCTTGGTCAGCCCATGGTGGATGACACAAGTCTTTGCCGGATCGACGTTGTAAAAGCGCAACAGGTCCTGCCGGCACGCCTCGGAAACACAGATGATCTTGTCGACCTCGGGAAACAGGCGTTTCCTTGCCCAGAGGATCTTCTTCACGTCCGGAAACAGTTCCGGATAACGCTCGTGAGTGCAGTCATGGTGGGTCGCAACCACCTTACTGGCTCGAACCATGGGCATGCGCATGTACGTCGTCGGATGGTAAATATCCACCTTGCCGCGAAACGGTGCGACGACATTGCTCCACACCTCATTGGCAACGTAGCGGGGCATTCCTGGCGGCAACCACTCGGGAAAACCGCTGACCCGGACTTTATTTTTGTCCAGCGCTTCGAAGGGATAAACGGTGCCTGTGATCCCCAGCATCAGCTGGGTTTGAACGTCGGCAACAGTGGCCAAAAACTTCATCAGCTCGTAAAAGTAACGGGAGGCGCCGCCTGCATTCTGTAATGAGAAGACCTGGTGATCGTAGAGAATCCGCATCACCTGCCCGGCCGAGCTGTTAATTGCGTACTTTGATTCGAGCAGATCAATCACGCTTGAGCCGGTTCTGCGATTGGTTCGGTGTCGCGAGCCAGCTCCTTGGCGAATCGCCCCACCACAGCCAGGCTGATGAGGAAGATCACGTAGGAGACGAGCGTATCGGCGGCCGCCGCCGCAGCGCCGTAAACCGGAATCAGGAAAAAGTTCAGGACTATGTTGCTGCCCGCCCCAATCACGGTGCACAGCAAAATTTTCCGCTCCATGCCCCACGCAATGTAGGCATTGCCCAGGTAGGAGGTGAGAAAATCCAGGGGAATCGCCCACGCGAGCAGAAACAGCAATGGAGACGCAGTAAGAAATTGGTGTCCGAACAGGAGCGTGATCAATGGCCGCCTTACCATCATTACTCCGACGGCGATGACAACTCCCGCGCCTGCCAACAGCAGAAAAATCCTCGCTCGCAGCATTCGGATGCGCTGCTCCAGATTCTGCCGGCTCAGTTCAGGATAAAGCGACTGGGTAAGCAGGTAATAGCCCATGAGCACCTGGTTCAGAATGCGGTAGGCAGCGCTGTACAGCCCCAGTTGCTGCGGGTTCGACATCAATCCCAACATCAGCATGTCAACCGAATTGAACGCAAGGTTCGCCATCCATGCCAGGCCCATAATGCTGCTGCGCCGGAACAGCAAAGACTCGGCAATGGAGGCCTGCTCGGCGCGGGTAGCACTCGCATCCGGCCGATGCTTCCTCCACCAATTCCACAGCACCGCAGCCTGGGCGAGGTACCCGAAGAGATTGCCGGCGGCGACCCACCAGAGAACCTGCCCACCGCGCGCGTATCCCACGAGGAGAAACGCCAGAATACTGACTGGAACTGCGGCCCTGGCGAATCCCACCACATGCAATTGATCCCGTCCCCATGCCACCCAGTCCAGCGAAACTGCGTACAATGCGCTGGTAAAGGAAAAAACCAGCAGGAAGGCCTTCATCGGCGCCGGCAGCTTTACGGCAAGGACGTAAATGGCAATCAACGGCAAGGCTGCGCCTGCCATCCGCAGCCGGCGATACTGCACCCGCTGGACGATCTCTCCCGCCAGGTGAGGGCGCTGAGCCACCATCCGCGCCCCGATGTGGCGCAGCCCGAAGTCGATGATCGGCTGCAGGTACAACGAGATTGTCGCCCCCAGCGCGTACACGCCCACGACGATTACGCCATACATGTGGCCCAGCAACACCACGATAGCCACGGACGAGAGCCGGCCGACGGCCTCGCCCGGAGCGAGGTGGGCAACACTTCGAATTAGCCTGGAGGCCGCGGTTGCCATGGTTAGGGGTCATCAATTGGTTCGCGATTCAGCTATGCGCGCAAGGTCTCTCGGGCCGAAACAGTAACCACGAAGTTGACCTGCAGCTCGCATCAAATAGGTTTCGGCCACACCGAAATCGCCCTTGCAGAGGCTGAAGACAGCTCCCCCGATCGATCGCACCAAATAGGCCCCAAATTCTCGCCAGGAGTAGCCATGGAGGCGCAATACATATCCGCAACCTAACGCGTAAGGGTAGGTCTTCTCCCGCAAGCGCTCGAGGGAATGAAGATTGGGGTGGTGCACCGTAAAAGCGGGCTCGTACCACATTCTGAAGCCCACGGCGAGCCCTCTGAGGAAGTAGTCAGATTCTTCGCCTGATTGGTAGGGAGAGTTGGCGCCCACGCCGATGTCCTCCCGGAAGTAGCCCACAGAGTCGGTCACGGTGCGTCTCATAAAGGCGGTACAGGCTATGGTGGAGGCCCACAAATTGGTCTTGGTGACAAGACAAGGCCCGGGAGGCCAGCGCGGTCCCACTGGCTGATTATCGGCACTTCGCATTATGGTAAAGACCGCATCGAAGTCGGGATTCCGCTCCAGCCAACCGCGCACCGACTCAAGCAGGGAGGCGGGATACCAGCAATCGTCATCCGGAAAGCAGATAACCTCGCCGCTGGCAACTCGGAGTCCAGCGTTTCGTGCCCGGCTGGCGCCAGGCTCACATTGAAGGTGGCGCATGGCAACGCCGCCATGCCTTCGCAGCACTGGCGTTAACCGCGCATCGGTGTTTTGATCAATGATGATGACTTCAAAATTCCGGTAGGTTTGGGCATCAAGGCTGGTTAGTAACCGATCCAGTTCCGAAACCCGATTTATGGTCGCTACAATCAGTGAGAACATGGACTGTTTGTCCGCCTCGCCTAAGGGCCCGGCCAACGGCGGCAAGTACCAGGAGAAATTTGAGCGCCGCGCTACTTTCCGCGGACCGATGGAGCAAGCTTCCGCGGCTTAGGCGTTGGCTGGACCATACGACCCCGGCGGTAAAGTCCTGGGCGAAGGACCGCGTAGGGAGCTTAGAAGGCTAAACAGCCACCATCCCGCCAACAGGGGACAGAACAGAATGGCGTTCCGCATGAGTGTCGATGACCATGCGAGGTTATCGCCCCTCGGCATCATGAAAACATCTGGAAGAATGAGTGCCACGACGATGAGGGCCCACGCATTGCTGCCGCAGGCATAGATAAGGTTCAGGCCATATCCGAGCAAGAGCGACAACACCACGACGCCACCCAGCCCCCCCAAGAGATACATCTCCGCCAGATATGATCCGCCGGTACCATAACCCTTTCCGGCTATACTGGGATTCAGAAACACCACCATGTCCCAGCTTAAATACCCTCCGGGAACATACCGTGATATATCAGAAGGCACGAACGCTCCCCACAGGTCGTTGAAAAGATACGAACCGATATGGGAACCGAACAAGTCCTTGTATTTTATTGCCAGCTCGGTGACGTTAAGAGAATTTCCCTGCTGAGCAATAAATTCGCCAGGACCCAAAATGTAGTACGGCTCACCAGCCGCGCTCTCCCGGCTCGCATCAACTGCGACTGCGACGCATATCAAAATGGCGACCAGTAACGCCGGCACAAGTATGCGGGTACGCTTGGAGGACTTGATTCTCGCCACATACCACAGCGCCAGCGCCAAACTGAGCGTGCCCCCTCGCGAACCCGTTGCCAGATACAGGCCCGCAACTCCGAAATACAGAGCGGTAATCGTCCAGAGTCGTTTCTTTCTTTTTTCGATAACGAAAATGGCGAGAAAAACCGGTAAATCCAGCAGGGCAATCAACCGCACGGGCAGCGGCACAGTGGCGGCCAAACGGTAATAGTCATTGAAAAAGGCCAGATAACCATTATCCAGCGCGTATCGGAAATACAAATAGTTCTTAACCAGTGCCGCTGAAATCGTAAAAAAGAACACCACGTAGAGATAAGGCAAATAGCGTCGGACGGCCTGGTCGCCGGGCGGCTGGATGCGGCGATAGTTCCATCTGCAAGGAGCATAAACGCAGATGGCCGAAAGCACGATGGCGAGCAGTACGATCCCAGCTTCCTCCCGTGAAATGCTGAAGGGGGCGGGTGTAAATAACTCGATTGCGAAGGGATCAGGAGTTACTCCGAGACAAAATCCAATGAGCCGGCCGCCCTGAAAAAACAATAGCGTGCAGAGAAAGAGAAAGCAGGGATGTCGTCCCTGATCGAATCGCTTCCAGGCCAGCACAATCAGGAAGGACAGCAGCAGGACAGTCAGCACACACGCCCCGTTAGGACTGAGCCAGCCCAGCAGAAAGCAGAGCGTCCCAATCCCGACGACGGACAAGTAGCCCAACACCTCGAAAGCTGCGGTTGGCACCGCCAGGGGCGTAGGCGCTACTGTCGGGAATGGTTGAGTGGGGGCGCTACTCACAGACCGGATGTACTGCTTGCATGATTCACGTTAAGTCAAGCTGGGGAAGAATCTGGTCGGCACGTTCCACGGGAAGAGCCAGCACATTGTCAATCACAGGTCGGCGATGACGAAGATCCCGCAGCCTCCAGCCTTTGGAAGTTTTAGAGCGCAAGCATACTTGGCAGACTTGGCCCATTCTTCAAATACAGTCGTCGCATCCAAAGCCGCGCCTGCTGTAGTAAGGTTCGTTGATCTCCATGTGGATGATTGGCCGGAATTGCCCGATCGTCGAAGATGCGCCCGTCAAGAACTTGTCTTCATGTCCTTCGATATCAACCTTGATGAAGTCGAGTCTCTTTACATGAAGCGACGGAAAGATTTTATCTAGTGTGTCAACCTCGATCATTTCACACTGGAACCGGCCATCGCTATCGTCGATAACAATCGATGCATTGCCTGTACAGGAACCATTGGCGAAGTCTTCTCGAAGGCTGATTTGCAGGGTAGCGCGGCGGTCGGACAGCCCAAGTTCATGAACCTCCGTGATGCTCTGCAGGCCATTGAGTCTGAGATTCTCACGCAGTCGTAGATTATTGCTCGAAATTGGCTCAAATGCGTGAATTCTTCCGGCTGGCCCAAGCGCTTTGGCCATGGGGATCGTCCAAAAACCGACATTTGCTCCCACATCAAGCACCACCCACTCGGGCTTGAACATGCAAAGAACGGACCGTATTTCTTGCGTATCGTAATCGTGAGTATAGAAGCTCGCGCACTCGGTATATGCACGAAGGTCGACGATCATGCGATGCCCCAGCCGCATGGTCACTTCTACGGTTGAGTCTGTGCTGGAATTCAGTAGAAAAACGCGATTGGCGAGGTAAGCAAGTCGGTTGCGTCCACGGATGTCAGGTATGCGGCTGATGAGCTGTGAAGCTGACGCCCGCAACATCTGCCTGGTTTGCATAATTAATCGCGTTGACGGTCGCTCTGCTGCTTCGGGGCCGACTCCGCCAGCAGGACAACCCCCATAGCCGGGAATGGTCAAGCTAAAGTGCTCATGACCAAGAGGAGAACTTCAGGGAGTGCCACAACATAGCCAGACGGGGCCTCTGACTCGGATCCTGGTGCTTGCGGCGGAGCGCTTCTATCAACAGCACTGCCAGGCAGGCCACCAGGAACGCGGCCGTTGTAGAAACCAGGACGATGAGGAGGCGCTTGGGACCCGACTTTCTTTCCGGCTCGACAGCGCGGTCAACCACCTGGACCAGGACGGCGTTTTGGGCCTCGTCAATGCGGGCGGCTTCCAATTGCTTGCCCAGGAAATCGTAGAGCGCCTCGTGGTACTTCACTTCGCGTGACCGGCGGATGTATTCCAATTCGGCCTCCGGCATCTGGCGTGCCGGGATCGCGATGTTGCCGTTTCCGGCGGAAGCGTTGCTGTGCTCGAGTTTGGCCAACTGGCTTCGCATGCCAGCCAGCTCCGTCTCGGCACGCTGCAGATCGGGATTGTTCGCGGTTGCGTAGGAGCGCATGGTCTGGAGCTGCACCTCGTGGCTTGCTACCTGCGCCCGCAGATCGGCGATGCTGGCAATAATCGTCTTGCCCTGGGCGTCTGGCTGGAGCAGTCCACTCTTCTCCTGCACTTGTCTCAGCGCGAGCTCCGCCGAGGACAATTCTTGCTGTTCCGCCTTGATCTGCTGCTCATAAAAGAGCCGCCGCTGGCTGGCTTCGGTTATGGCCAGGTGCTGATTCAGGCTATAAAGCTCCTGAACATAAGCGTTGGCGATTTCGGCAGCGCGCTTGGCATCACGGTCGGTAACGGAAATGGAGATCAGTCCCTCTTTCGTAGCGATGATTTCGCTGTTGTGTTTCAACTTCTTCTCCGCATCCTGGTACCGCTTGACTCGGTAAGCCTTTCGTAGATCGAAACGATTGATGAGATTATCTTCGATAGTCCGGCTGGTTAGCATGGCTACAAAGACGTCATCCGGGTTCCTCAAGCCCAGATCGCCTCCGCTCAGCCCAGCGATGGCTCCGATCTGTCCAAGCATCGAGTTCAGCGACGATTGCTTTTGCTGAGGAGGCAGAATCGTGCTGGTCGCCGTATAGGTCTTGGGCAGAAACAGTGCAATGATCGTTGCCAGGGCTGCCACCCCGGCGGTAAACAGCAAGATTGCCTTCTTCTTGCGTGCGAGCACCAGCAGAAGCTCGATGAGATCGATTTCCCGATGTGCTACCACCTGGGTCTCGATCTCCAACGCCCGATCGTCTATGTCACGCATAAAGTAGTTCCGCGTTAGACCTGTTTGCGCGTCTGCCTTGAGGCCCCGCTCCGCCCACTACGGGCTAAGCACCTTGATAGCAGCCGCGGCCAGCCCGAAGTTGAAAAGTATCTGCGAGAAATCCCGGAAGTTGCGCCAGGCGGCGCCGGGATTCAACTGCTCCGGAACCACCACCGTGTCGCCGGGCATGAGCACCATGCTCTCGAATCCGCTAGCCCAGAAACCGGTCGCGGCGTCTTTGCTGACCACCGCTCCATTCGCTCGCACCACGAAGATCTTGCGTTTATCGGCATTGCGGGTTGGGCCGCCGGCATCGCGCAGATAGCGAGAAACGGTTTTACCGTGGCGCTGCAGGAACGATCCCTGGTTATAGACATCGCCCACCACGCTTACCACGATAGGACGGCTGGGAACGTAAAACTCATCGCCATCTTCGAGCGGAATGTCGGGTACGGAGTCCAGATTGTCGTCATCCGGATGGAGGTTCAGCACGATCCGTCCATCAGCTTTCAACTGACGCAGCTTGTCGAGGCTGGCACGACGCGCCTCCAGCGAAGCGCGGGCCGCATTGGCTTCGTCGGCGCTCTTGGCATTTTGCGATTGCTGAGCAGCCTGCCGGGCCAGGTCTCGCTCCATTTGGGAAATCACCATATCGAGGCGTTCCTGCTGCTGAATGCGCGTCGATTCGCGTGTAAACACTGCGCCATACAGATAGGCCGAGGGCGCGAGCCCACCAGCCTCAGTCACCAGATCGCGCAGTCCCTTGCCGGATTGGGCGCGGTAAATGCCGGCGGCAACAAATTCGCCTTCCAGCCGGACGAGCTTGGTTTGCTGCTCGCGCGGCACCCGCAGGTCCGCCTGCGAAAAGATGGTGACGATATCGCCCGGCTGCAACTGCACGTTGCTGGAATCCTCGTGCTGCAAAATCGCTTTACCGAGGTTGAAAGGAATCAATTGGGTGGAGAGATCTTGCGGGCTGATGCGCTGGATGACGGCATAATCCCAATTAATCTCCGGAGCATTCTTGCGGACGTCGTTCAGTTCTCCGGTTAAGCGCCCGCCGCTGGCCTGCATCTGCAGGTTAATGGCGTTCTGCTGCTTCCAATACTCGCGGGTGATGAGGAAGTCACGGTTGGGGATGAGATCGCCGATCCGCATTCCTTCGTGCCAGGGGTAACGGCCAGGAGACGCCACATTGCCGCGCAGCGTCACCGAATTCACAAATCGCGGCGAGATCGGGATGAAATTCAGGACATCGCCGTCTTTGAGTGGACGCGCCAGCCCGGAGGCATCCAACTTGATCTCCTCGATGCTGCGGTCTTCACGGTTCTTGATCTGCTCGACATAAACCTTTTCGCCGTAGGCAGTGGTGGCCAATCCGCCGGCAAGCTGTAAGGCATCGCCCAGCGTCGTCGTGGATTTGAGCTCGTAAATGGCGGGATTGTTTACCTCGCCGCCCATAGCGACTTGCGCTCCGACAGGCGCAAAGTAGATCACGTCTTCGGGCTGGAGCAGCACGTCCTTGCTCTTGTCGCCCTTGAGCAGCAGGTCATACAAGTCGAAATCGGCAATGACCGCGGAACCGCGCTTCAACTCGATGTGGCGCATCGAGCCGGCGCCCGATGGCCCGCCGGAGGCGAAGACCGCATTCGCCAAAGTGCTCAATGCGCTGACCGTGTAGCGGCCGGGACGCCGCGCCTGTCCCACTACGAATACATCGATAGAGCGCAGCTCGCCCATCGTGACATTCAGGTCGAAGTTCTGATAGATGCGGCCGACGTGCGATTTCAAGAAGCTTTGCAGCTGATCGTAACGCAGCCCGGCAACGCTTAATTGGCCGACCTTCGGAATGTAGATGGCGCCATTGCGATCGACGCGCGCATGGACGTCGAGATCGATCTGACCCCAGGCGCGGATCAGCAACTCGTCTCCCGGACCCAGAACGTAGTCTGCCGTTACTGGCACGCGGTCTACGGGAGCAAACGTCGTGGGAACGCTGTCGAACAGGTTTTGACCGTAGATGGGCAGAGTCTGTCCTAGCGATGTAGCAGCCATCTGCTGAAAATCGGTGAGCTCGACGGTTTTGGTTTTCGTGGTGACCGGTTGCTGGGTCGATTTCGTGATCGTCGTCGGCGAGAGCGTCTGAACGTTGTCATCCAACACAACGGTTGGAGTGGGGATGGTGACGCCCTGCTGCGGTTGCCCGAGGGTATTATCCGGACGTTGAGTTGAATCGCGGTCGTTGGCGGGATTCATGCCGTGGAGAGATTGGTCGTCCTGTGGTATCGCAGTCGTCTGGCCCAGAGCATTGGTTGAGGCCAGAACGAGCGGAACTAGCAACAACACGGCTGCAGCTGCAGCGCGAACGTCTGCGAAGCCGCTCGAATTTCGCATCCCAGGCCAGAATTGACGAACCTCTACTGTCCGCAAGAATTTCAAATTAGCTTCTCCAGATCCGCATCGAAGGCGGATTTCGTCCGATGAGAAGTTCCATCAGGCGGCCCATCGCCGTGCACTTCGGCCGGCGCTTGCCGCAACGCATTCAGCCAGAACTGAGCGTAAGCGGGACCCACCGAGTCATTATCAAGGGGCAACTCTCGCCCGGTAAAGAATCGATGCAAGCTGCGATGAGCGCCCACGGCCCCAGCCAGCCCGATAAATGCCAAAGCCGGCTCCTGCAGCATCGTTCCGCGCGCCGCGCACCTGCCGAGATAGCCGTTCACGGCATCGAAGATTGGTCCCAGATGTTCATGAAAGATGCGTTCGGCGCCGGGAAGCTCAAAACCAGCGACGTAAACCAGGCGCATCAACTCGGGATATCGCGAGACGGCATTCACCACAAAATCCACCAGCATAGGCAGCACGATTTCGGGATCCAGGTCCGCAGCCAGACCATTCTGCAACTCGCGTCCTAATCTCAAGCGCGTCAGCCGCGATTCCGCCGCCGCCCAGAATAAATCGGTCTTCCTCCCGAAGTAACGAAATAACGTGGCTTCATTCACGCCCGCCAGCTGCGCGATCTCCCGCGTGCTGGTGCCCTTGTATCCCTGGCGAGAGAAGAGTTGAACCGCAGCCTCTACGATTCGTACCTCGGTGACACTTCTTTCGGCTGCTTTGTTCACAGCATCAGTCCTTGCTGGTTCGTTATGTCGTGGGATTACCGCCGGAAGGCTTCGACTTCTTCGAGCCCGACCTCGACGGCAACACTTTGCCGAATGAGATCGAGTGTCAGCACCACGCGGAAGTTGTTCTTCTTGCGCACCAGGACGCCGATCATTCCTGCCAGGGCGCCAGAGGTAATGCGCACTTTCTCGCCGGCTGCCAGGTAGGGATGAGGTTCAAAGGCGCGTTGAGGAAGACCGGCGCGCAGCGATTCGATTTCGCAGTTGGACAGCGCGGCAGGTTCGCGCCCGGTGCTGACGATTGAGACCACACCAGGAAGCTCGAGCACCTTGACCGACTCGCGCCGCGGAATGTGCACGAAGATGTAGCTGGGGAACAGCGGCTGCGCTACCGGAACGCGGCAGCCATTCTTCCGGCGCCGTATCGAGGTGTAGATGGGAAGGAATGACTCGATGTCCCGCGACTGCAGTTGACGCGCAACGACCTTTTCGTGACGTGGCGAGGTATAGGCAGCGAACCACTTCGCCGGAGGATTGGGCTCGATTGCCGAAGCTCCACCGGCAGGTATCCAGGTGTCCGGCAGAGAGATGTTGTTTACCGCAAACAAAGCTTCGCTATCCTCAGTGAGATGAGGTGATTCCCAACCGCGCCCTCAGCCGTCTGCAATCAATTACTTCCCGGAAAGCTAAAGGCGTCAGAGTGCGACGAGCAACTCCAGCGAAATCAGAGCTTCAGCCCGGAGCCATGAGCAAGTACCCACTTGCTCTGCCGGAAATCTGTTGCTGGATTCAGCCGATTTGCAAGCATAGGAAAAGGATCAATTTCGGTCAAGCAAAAAACGCCGGAGAGTTTGAAATACTGCCGAGCGGAATTTTGGGAGGCACGACTGTCTTTGCATTGGACGTGTTTAGCAGGTAAGGAGGTAGAGCGAGCGCCGCTCTACCCGAACTTGCCCAATCCGGTGCGCTGAGAGCACCGGCGGGGAAAGCTGTTCTAGACTTCTTACATGGCTGCAGCAAATGAAGTGGAGATCAAGTTCCTCGTCCCTGACCTGAAAGCACTGGAAAGCAAGCTGCGCGAGCTTGGCTTCGGTTGCGAAACTCCTTCTTCTCACGAAGCGAATACGCTGTACGATCTGCCAGGCCAGAAACTGCGTGGCAAGGGCGAACTGCTGCGGCTGCGTTGTTATCGGGACAAGTGGAAGCTCACGCACAAAGCGAAGGGCAAGCCGGGACGTCACAAGTCTCGTGGCGAACTGGAGACTGAGGTCTGCGACGGAAAGACGATGCACGAAATATTGCAGGCTCTGGGATTTCAGCCTTCGTTCATCTATGAAAAATTTCGCGCGGAATGGAGTGACGACGAGGGGCATGTCGTTCTCGATCACACCCCGATCGGCGACATCGCGGAGATCGAAGGCAAGTCGCGCTGGATCGATCGCACTGCGCGCGCGTTGGGAATTTCTTCGAAGGATTACATCACGAAATCGTATGCTGAACTTTTCTTCGACTGGAAGCGTAGAACGAAGTGTAAGGCAGTGAACATGACGTTCCGCGAATGTGAGAAGTGCAAGGGGTGAGGATTAGGGGCTGGGGATTGGTTCTCAGTTTCGAGTTTCGAGTTCCTGCTTCGACATCGTAATGCGATGACGCAACGCACGGAACCCGGATTTCCGCGGAAGCCTGCGCCGGCTCCGGGGTTTAGACCTTGCCGGGCCTGAACCGGAGCCGGAACGGCGTGAAGCGTTGCACCCGATCCGGAGAAAACCGCAAAGGCGCACTCGCTGTCAGTTTCCTTCATTCTTCCCGCAGCAGCACCAACGGATCGATGTTTAGCGCGCGTTGCGCCGGAATCCAAGTGGCCAGCAGACCCAGCAGCGACATCGCCAGAACAACCGCCGCCAGTAGCGCGGCTCTCCTAAGCTGTCAAGGGGAAGCGCAGGCGGTTCGTCCCGGCGATTTCGCGGTTCGTAAAGGTTCGTCATATCGCTGAGCTCTGGTAAAGCGGCGTTTCAGCGCCGCGTCCATCGGGAGTTTGCTTGTGAGGCTTTCCGCCCACTGCTGCGCAGCCGGCGGAAAGCCCAAATTGGGGGTGCGGCTTGGACGCGGACCTGAAGGTCCGCTCTACCCATTTAGACAATCCGGAGACGCCCTAGTGTGTAGTTGAAGGCGGCCGGTGTATGGAACTGCCGCTGGTGACGCCGAGACGGCGCAAGCGATCGCGGGCCTGCGAGGCCTCGATGGAACGCGGATAGCGGGCGATGAGACTGTTCAGCTCGCGAACGCCGGCTTCACGCTGGCCCAGCTCAAGCAGGGCATAGCCTTTCTTCAGTTGTGCTGCAGCGGCCTTGTTCCCGCCGGGATACTGCTCCAGGACCTTGTCGTAGTCCTTGACCGCAGCCTCGAAGTTGCCCTGGCGGTACTCGATGTCGGCGACATAGAACTGGGCATTGCCCGCCAGATCGGTGTTGGAATAGTACTTCAGATAATCGCCGAACTCCTGCGAAGACAAATCGTACTTGCCGGCATTGTAGTCGCGCAGGCCGTTGTTGTAGAGAACATCGGGCGGCGGGGCGGCGGAGGCGGCATCGGCTCCCGGCGGCGCTGCGCCAGGCGCACCTGCCGGTGCAGGAGCCATGCCCGGCTGGCCGGCAGGCAGGTTCTGGCCGGCTTGCTGCATGTCGTCAAGCTGCTTGCTGACCTTCGCTAGACGCGATTTCAGTTCGTCGACAGAATCGTGCAGCGACTGCACCTGGCTAGAGAGCTGGTCCATCTTGCCGCTGTTGTCGGCGGTCAGGCCTTGCATCTTGTTCTGCAGATCGTTGACCGTCGCGCTCATCTTGTTGACACTGTCGGAGCTCTGCTCGATGAGGTTCTTCATCACCCCCATGTTCATGTCGATGGACTGCTGCAGGCGGGCGACCTGATCCTGCAGGGATTGCACCTGGGTCTGCAGTTGGACCATATCCTTGTTCGCGGCAAAGCAGGGGAGTGCGGCCGCCAGGATGGTCGCAGCGATCAAGCAAAGTAGGTTAGTGCGAAGTCGCATAAGTTCTATCCCAGACAAAATTTCGGAGTGCTCGCCAAAGCCGTTCAAGCGGCTTTGAAGGGGCACGCCTTCAGGCGTGCCGTTGAGTTCAGCCCAAAACACGGGCTTTCGCCGCTGAGGGAGCAGTTCCTCAGGGCCTAAAGGCCGCTGTTTCGGCTGGAGTGACGGCGCAGCCAAAGCTGCGCCCCTCCAAAACATCCCGCGCTCTAGAAGAGACTATGTTACGCCGAGGATGTCACCACCGCGAATCGGCGGCGACTCGGCATGTCGCCGCCTCAAGTGGTGCCGCGCTCATTCACCGCTACGGCTGATAGACAAAGTGCGCGCGCCGATTCTGCGCCCAGCACGCTTCGGTGCTCTCGGTGCAGAATGGCTTCTCCTTGCCGTAGCTGATGGTGCGAATACGATCCGCCGGAATGCCCAGGGCAACCAGCGCCGATTTAGCGGCGTTAGCACGATTGTCGCCCAGCGCCAGGTTGTACTCGGTTGAGCCGCGCTCGTCGCAATGTCCCTCGATGGTGAATCGGATATTGGGATGCTGTTGCAGGAAGCGGGCATCAGCCTGCAGCACCTGCTGATACTGCGGCGAGATGTCGTAGCTATCGTAATCGTAGAAAACGTCCTGAACGTTCTGCGCGAACAACTGAGCTTCCGTCTGGTTCGAGGTTTGCGGCGGAGGCGACGCGGGCTGCGTGACCGTCACGCGCGCGGTCGCTTCCTGCGTGCCGGTGTCGTTGCGGGCCACGAGATGGTACGTGGTCGATGCCGTCGGCGTGACCGTGCGCGAGCCACTGGGATCAACCTTGCCGAATTGATCGATGCCGACGTCGGTGGCGTAGTCGGTCTTCCAGGTGAGCGTCGTGGATTGACCAGCGGTAATGGTGTTGGGATTGGCCGTCAGTGAAGCAGTTGGCGCCGGAGCTGGCGGGGGTGGCGCGGGCGGCGGCGGGGGTGGCGCCTTCTTATGGCAGGCGGCGACCATCAAGACTACGGCCAGTGTAATTGTGGTCTTGCTCCATCGACTCCATGTGCGCTTCAACTGTTTTCCTCCATTTCCATGCGAGAGCACTCGCAGCAATTGATGCGGGGCCGAAGTGTGCTCCTTCCGTCGCCCGTGAGGTTTGGGGTTGGGTAGTGCCGGCCTTCAGCCGGCGTCAATCGCCATAACAGCCCGCCCGACCATGCGGGCATCCCCGATGCCCGCATGGTCGGAAGATATCATCAATCGCTTTTCACGCGGCGCTGAAGCGCCGCACTACCCCTTCACAGCGTGGCGTTCAGCTTTCCAATCGAATCCTTCAGCTTACTTGAAACTCCAGTTCGGTTGCGAATTCTCACCCTTCATGGTCAATTGCCGCTGCTGGCTGCCATCGGCCAGCATGGTCCAAATCTGCGTCTTTCCGGTGCGGTTCGACTGAAACACGATATGCCTGCCGTCCGGCGACCACGAGGGAAAATCATTGCGCCCACCGTCGTGCGTCAACTGCGCCCATTGCTTGCTGGCGATGTCCATGACGTAGATGTCGCTCGCACCGGGCGCACCCGGACCGTAATGACGAACCCAGGCAAACGCCAGGAATTGTCCATTCGGCGACCATGAGGGCGAAACGGCGTAACCCTGATCGGTCATGCGCACGACGTTGGTCCCGTCCGATGCCATGGTGAAAATCTGCGGCAAACCCGTGCGTCCGCTGACCCAGGCGATCTGCGCGCTGGTCTTCGGGTTCCAGGTCGGCGAGACGTCGGGACCTTTGCTCTCGGTGAGGCGGCGAAGATTCGCGCCGATGGAGTTGACGGCATAGATCTCGCCATTGCCGGTGCGCGATGACGAGAACGCGATGTTCTGCCCATCGGATGACCACGACGGCGAGTAGTTGTCGCCACCGAAGCGTGGGAAGCTGACCAGGCGATTCAGGTCGAGCGAATACATCAGAATCTGCCATCCTTCTTTCGTAACACCGGAGAAAGCGACGCGCGAGCCATCAGGCGAGACATGCGGCGACAGAGCGATGGAGCCGAGATGGGTGAGTTGCTTCTGACCGGCGCCGTCGTAATCCATCTGCCAGATTTCTTTCGAACCGCTGCGGTTGCTGACGAAGTACAGCTTGGTTTCGGCAATTCCCTGAACGCCGCCGCCGAGGCGGAAGATGATCTCATCGGCGAAGCGGTGGGCGATCAGCCGAGCGTTCTCATCGATCGCCTGCTCGCGATATTGCTTGCCCAGCACCTGCGGCGACTGCGGGCTCTTGGTGTCATAGAGCCAGCCCTGGACGTTCAGGAACCCGCCCTGCACGGCAATGTTGCCGAAGGCGAGCATGCTGGCATTCGGCGGTGGATTGCCCCAATCGGAGAGATTCACCTCCTGCGGCGCGCCCGGGATCGACATGGGATAGAAGCTGCGCGACACCATGTCGAAGATTCCCGCCGACTGCAGATCGTTCTGCAGGGTCAGGTCGAAAGTCGTCGCCAGATTCTGCGTGCCCGTGTCGGTAGTAAGCATCTTGAAATCGGGCGCAGCCAGACGGATTTTTTCGACGCCCAGACCCGTGCCGGTGCGAATCCAGTCCTGGGCGGAGAGAACGGCAACGCAGAAAAATAGGAAAAGCGCGAGGGTAAGGGTTCGTTTCATCCGAGGCATTCCACAAGCTCGTTTCGATGTGTGCATGCTGAATACAGTGTCGCAACCTTAAGTAAGAGTGTCATCCTGAGCGGAGCCGCGCCGTCTCTGCGCGGCGGAGTCGAAGGACCTGCTGTTTGCGCGAGGTGACAGGCTGCTCGCGGCGCACAGCAGGTCCCTCCACTGCGCGTCCGCCCACCCGCAAAACATGCGGGTGGGAAAAACATCGCGGACGCTCCGGTCGGGATGACAAACATATTGTTAGGCGCTCAACGGCGCGGCTAAAGCGGTTCCAGATTTGGTGTATCCAGGTAGAACGGACCTTCAGGTCCGCGTCCAAGGCGCACCCCGAAGTCTGGGCTTTCCGCCCACTGCGCTGCAGTGGGCGGAAAGCCTGACGAAGAGAGCCCCCCTCGACGCGGCGCTGAAGCGCCGCTCTACCCGACCTCGGGGTACAGCAATTCGGGAAACGCTCTAAAGCCGCGCCCCTCCACCTACCGCTTGTAATCAAACCAAAACTCCACCGAGACATAGCTTCCAGAATAGCCCTGCGGCAGCGGTCCGAAGGTATCGATCCTCTGCAAAGCTCGTTCCGCCGAGAGATCGAGCGATGGAATCCCGCTGGACTGTTCTACCTGAATATTGGTCGGCGCGCCCGAGCGCGTGATGTCGAACGTGATATACACCCGTCGCGCCGTATCGATATTGGGATCGACTTCGTACTTCAGCCAGTTGTCGGAAACCTTGCGCCGCACCGCATCGACGTACCAGCCGAAACGGCTGCCGAAATCGCCGGTGCCACCGGTGAAACTCAAGCCACCTTTGGCGCCGCCGGCGGAAAACGCGCCGTAGGGCCCGCTCACCGGACCACCTTCGCCAAACGGAATCTTGTTGTCCTCCTCTTTGGCGATTTTCGGCGGAGGCTTTTTCTGCTGCGTCTCGTGCGGGCCTTTGTGCTTGGTCTCGCGCTCGGGGATGGGAATCGCCTTGGGTTCGGGCTTGGGAGTTTCCTTCGGCGGCGATTGCGTCAGTCCTTTGGACTCGTTAGCGAGCACGTTCTGCGTCTCCGTCGGAGGCCGAGGCAAGGGGATGCTGCTGACCAGGGTGGCGCTCATCGCGCCGCCTCCGCCCGTCGTTCCGCCCCAACTCTCGCCACGTCCGAAGGGAATGAGATAGCCGAACAATGCCAGTGCGAACAGGGCAGTATGTAACGCCAGCGAGCCGATGAGAGGGCCGCGTACGCTACCCTCGGACGCAAAGATGTCAACGTCGGCTGCCATTATGCTCCAGTGGCTGAGTGACGATGCTTACGTTGGTAATGCCGGATTGCTTTACCGCGTCCATCACAGTGGCGAATGCGCCGAAAGGCACGTTCTCATCGGCGCGTACATAGATCGATTGGCCCTGGGGGTCGCGGACCTTCTCGCGAATGCGCGCCGCAACCTGGTTGATGTTGACCGGCTGATTATTCAGGAAGACATTCTGGTCGCGATCGATAGTGATGACCAGCCGCTCTTCCGTGATTTCCTTCACCGTCTTGGTGTGCGGGACGCTGACCTCGATGCCCGACTGCAACACCGGTGCAGTCACCATGAAGATGATCAGCAGCACGAGCACCACATCGACCAGCGGGGTGACGTTGATGTCGGCCAGCGAAGATTGTGTGCGGCCTTGCGCGTTGGTAAAGGCCATTACCGCCGCTCCACCGCCGCGGGCTGGCGCGCCGCTGCCGCCTGCGCGCGTTCGATTTCGTTGATCAACTCCAGGCTGAAATCGTCCATGCGCGCGCCGAACTCGCGAATGTGCTGCGTGAAAAGGTTGTAGGCGATGACGGCGGGAATTGCCGCGAACAGTCCGGCCGCCGTGGTGATGAGCGCCTCGGAAATTCCCGGCGCGACGGCGCGCAGCGTCGCCGAGCCGGCCGTGCCGAGTCCGTGAAAGGCGTCGATGATGCCCCAGACGGTGCCGAACAGGCCGATGAACGGACTGACGACGCCGACTGTGGCCAGCCACGGCAGACGGCTTTCCAGGCGCGTCAACTCTTCCGACGATGCGATCTGCGTCGTCCGCTGCAGTGCCGCCATGCGCAGCGGATAGGCCGCCTGTTTGCGCAGCTCACTGTAGGCGCCTTCGAAGACGGCGACCAGCGGGCTGGGCTTGAATTGTTCGACAACCGCGGCGACGTCGTTCAGGCGCTCCGACTTGCGGAACATGCGCATGAAGCGATTGCTCTGCACGCGCGCGCGGCGGAACAATCCCCATTTGGAGAAGATGATGGCCCAGGAAAGAATGCTGAAGACCAACAGGATGACGAGAACAGCCTTGGCGACCAGACCGCTGGTTTCAATCAGACCTGAAATTTCACCACCAATGGCCGAAGCGAGCAACGAGGGGAACACATTCATGAGACGAAACAGGCTCTACTTTCGTTATTGCAATTATAAGCATTGGATGCCGAATGAGGCGTGGGGTGCCTGCGGAGTAAAGAGATTGTAGGGCGTCGGCCTCGCTTTTCGCTCTTCGCTGCTCGCCAGATCGGAGGCGGAAATAGGTCTCGTTAACGCTGTTGTCACAGGAAAAACAAAACCCAGCCGCTTGAGGCTGGGGCATCTCCAAAACGGTTCCGATTATTGACCGTTGCCCGTTTCGCCGCCTTCGACGGCGGGCGCTGCCACGCCCTGCGTGGGCGCATGCTCGATATAAGCGTTGACCATGTCCTTCAGTTCTTTGCTGGGCTTGAAGAAGGGGATTTTCTTGGCCGGAACTTCGACACGGTCGCCAGTCTTGGGATTGCGTCCGACGCGAGGTTTGCGCTGACGAGTGCGGAAACTGCCGAAGCCGCGGATCTCGATTTTGTCGCCGGCGCGCAGCGAGCGCACCACGCTCTCGAAAATGGTCTCGACGATAACCTCGCTGTCTTTCCGCGTCAGTTCCGTCAGCCGGGAAACTTCATCGATCAAGTCTGCCTTGGTCATCTCGCACGCCCCTTGCCGCGATTCGAGGTATAGTTTGCCAGCACAACGGATACTCTCAAATTGCTAATAGCTTGGCAAGGACAAGTTCGCCGGAAGTTGTAGATGGTCTGGGTGCCCGGACGGCAGACTATCTCCAGAGATAATAGAAGCCTACGTTGGTTTGCATCAGCCGGGAAGGATCGGGCAAGTAGTTGGAGACGTCACCGAAGAGCAGGTCAAGCAGGCTCTTTCGATCCTTTTCGGGCCGCACCAAAGTGGGCTCTCCCTTGATGCCGACCGACTTGGCAGTGTCATCAACGGCAGCGCGGAAGTCGCCGATCTGATCGACCAGCTTCAGCGATAACGCTTCTTCGCCTGTCCAGACCTTGCCGTCGGCCAACGCGCGCACCTGATCGTCCGGCATCTTTCGGCCCACCGCGACACTGTGAATGAACTGCGTATGCATGTTGTCGATGATGCTCTGCAGGTAGGCGCGATCCTGAGGCGTCATGGGGCGGGTGGGCGAGCCTGCGTCCTTGAACTCGCCCGCCTTGAGGGTGATTGCCTGCAGCTTGGCCCACTTGAGCAGCTCTTCATAGTTGAACCATTCGGCAATAACGCCGATGGAGCCGACGATGCTGGCGTTATCGGCGAAGATCTTGTTGGCTGCCGAAGAGACGTAGTAGGCGCCGCTGGCGCCCACCGTTCCAATAGAGGCGACAATGCGTTTCTTCTTCTTGTCGCGAATGCGAAGCACTTCGCGATAGATCTCTTCTGATGCTGCAGCGCCGCCGCCGGGCGAGTCCACTCGCACGATGATGGCCTTGACGGAGCCGTCGTCGGCGAACTTGTGGAGTTGGTCGACCACTTCCTTGGGCGTGATGATGACGCCGTCCAGGTCCACGACGGCGATCTTGTCGCCAAAGCCGCCGAAGCTCTCTTTCTGCTGGGAGCGAACCGAAAAGTAGACGAGTGCGAAGATTGCAACCAGAAAGAGGAAAAAAGCGCCGCCGCCGAGCAAGACCCAGAGAAAAACACGGGAGCGCGGAGCATCAGGCATAAAGAAGTTAAGTTTAGCAGAAGCATGAAGGGCTGTTAGCGCTTAGAGCGTTTCCCGAATTGCTGTACCCCGAGGTCGGGTAGAGCGGCGCTTCAGCGCCGCGTCGAGGGGGCTCTCTTCGTCAGGCTTTCCGCCCACTGCAGCGCAGTGGGCGGAAAGCCCAGACTTCGGGGTGCGGCTTGGACGCGGACCTGAAGGTCCGCTCTACCCGGATACACCAAATCTGGAACCGCTTTAGCCGTTAGCCTTTAGCAGTCAATGCGCGTGGCATTCTTGAATTGCCCGTAATGACCACGGCTAAAAGCGAAAACTGAACAGGAAACAGCGAACTCCACTCACCTGAATATGGCTGCGAAGAAGGCCCCTATTTTGCTGAAAAAGCCATGCGACTGTTTCCTGGCAGTCTCGGTGGGCTGCGGGTTTGCGGCAGCGGATTTCTTCTTGCTGGTCGCTGGGGGAAGCACAATCGGTTCGAGTTGGATGAGCTTTGTACTCTCCAGCCGCAGTACGGCGATAGTGGCGCTCATGTCGGGAAACGGATCGCTGCCGCGGAAGATAAATGGCGCTTCTACGGCGAGGTGTTGCTCAGCGGGCGACGGCGGCGCAGGTGTGGAACCGGCCGGCTTGGGAGCAGGGGGCGCGGAAACCGAGCCGGCTATAGCTACTGGCGGCGCAGGTACCGTTACGGGTTGCGGCGCGGCGGCCTTGGCGACTTGAGTCGCCGGCGGCAGAGAGCGAGGACATCCGCAGTTCTGGCTGGAGCGGCTGGCCTCGTTCAGATGCCCGCGGCGGAACTGAACCGCTTCATCGGGCTTAACCTGATAAGTGGCGTCACCCATCGTCTCGGAGACGACGATAGCGGCAACGTTCCAGGGCAGGGACTGGACGCAAGTGTCGCCTTCCGGCGACACCCGCACGGCGACATGTACGGTTCCGGGACCGGGCAGCAGGAGCCGGAGATCCGGCGTCAGCAGAGTGTCGGCCTCGGCGCCCAACGGATAATTCATCTCCACATTACCGCTGTTGAGGCTGAACATCATCTCGCGTCCGGTCTGCGAAGAGGTGATGGACAGCTTCGTTCCTTCACAGACCAGCAGACTGCCTCCGCGGTCGAGCTTCAAAGTCGCAGCCTGTGCTCCGGCCTGAATCGACGAGCCGCTGAGCACGCTGGTGCCCGAGCCGGCGAGGACTACGGATCCCTTTACGCTGGCATCGCTGGCGTACAAATCGCCAATGGATTGCTGAGCGGCGGCCGCGCACGGCAACAGTAAAGTCAGCATCGCTGCAAGGGGTCGAAGGGATGGACGGCAAGACTGCATGAATTCTGCACGAATCGACTGATCCGGTACATTACGATATTACATCGCAGCATCGCGGAATGGAGCGCAGAGATGGTTAAATCCTTTCGTGCAGGGCTGTCGGCTGGCGAATTGAAGCTCTGACTGTCAGCGATTAGTCTAATCCTCAGCATGGCGGTTCACGGCAACAACGGACGCCGGTATCCCACATTCGTCTTCGGCGACACCATGAGCGTGGCGCTGCAGACTTTTCGCATCGGCAAATGGCGCTTCATTCTTACCTCGCTGGGCATGGTGATCGGCACCGCATCGCTGATCCTGGTGGTGACCATCGGGCTTACCGGCAAGCAGTATCTGCTGCAGCAGATTCAGAATATCGGCTCCAACATGATGGTGGCCGAGTATTCCGGCGGCGGCATTTATGGCCGCGATGCCACCAGCGATTTTCTTACCCTCGATGACCTTAACGCGGTGCGCCAGCAGGTGCCCGGAATCAGCAACGCTTCCCCGCTGATCCAGTTTCACGACCATGTCGCTGTGCCCGGAGGCAAGGAGCGCGAGGTGATCGCGCTGGGCGTTTCCCCGCAATATCTCAACGTGCGTAACCTGCAGGTGCTGACGGGGCGTTTCTTCGATGACGCCGACACGCAGGCACGCAACAAAGTCGCGGTGATCACGCAGAAGCTCGCCGTGTTGCTTTACGGCTCGCAAGACGCTGCCGATAGGCCAGGAGATCAAGCTCAGCGGACTTCCGTTCACCGTGATCGGCACATTTCGCGAGCGCGTCGATACCTTCGGACAGACCGAAGTTTCCGACGACACTATCCTGATCCCCTACACCGTGGCCCGTTACTTCACCAACAGCGATGAGGTGAAGCAGCTCTTCTTCTCGGTTTCGGACTCCGCCGAAGTTCCACGGGCGACGCAAGAAATCCATGACGTGCTGCAGTCGCGGCATCGTCCGGAATCGGTCTATCGCGTCGATAACCTGACGCAGCTACTGCAAGTCGCCGCCAGCACCGCCGATACCTTGACCAAGGTACTGCTGCTGATATCGGTGCTGACACTCATCGTCAGCGGAGTCGGCATCATGAACATCATGCTGGCGACGGTGAATGCGCGTATTCGGGAGATCGGGATACGCAAAGCGGTGGGCGCAACCAACGCCGAAATTCGCGCGCAGTTTCTGGTGGAGGCGATCCTGATCTCGCTGGCCGGCGGCATCGTCGGCATCGTGCTCGGACTGGCGCTGCCCTTCTCAGTGCGCTTCATTACCAACTATCGCGTGCCCATATCGGGATGGTCGGTGATCATCGCGATTCTGGTGTCCAGCCTGGTGGGCATTTTGTTCGGCACGGCCCCGGCTGCCCGCGCGGCGCACCTGAATCCGATCGACAGCCTGCGCTACGAGTAAGTATCGGTACCCCCTCCCGTCTCTCCTCGTAAAGTATTGAAAACACAGGAGAGCGTCTGCAAAATCTTGAGTCCCAGCGACTTGCGTCTAAAATCTTGAGCCCCAGGCATTTACAACGCGGCACCCCCGTCCAGCCGCTGGGGAATCCCTCCGCGGACTGAAGCACCCCTCCCCCCCGCGCGCTCATAAAATCTTGAAAACAAAGGAGACCGTCTGTAGAATCTTGAGCCCGCGAGACTTAGACGCAAAGTCTTGATCCGCAGGGACTTACAAGACGCCTGGCATACTGTTGACGCTACCAAACCGTTAGAACGTTCGGACAGTCCAGTGTCCCCCCTGACAACCGGCCACTGGCAACCGGCAACCGGCAACCGGCAACCGGCCACTGGCAACTGCTTCTCAAAGATCTTCAGCCATCGGGAAAACTGCCCGACAGCATTGGACACTAAGCCCAACCTATCAGCGTACTGCGTCGCTGGTTTTCGTCAAGTTACGAAAGTACAAGTCGGAGCGATTGTCCTTTCGTGCCATGTGACGCCGGACGGGTGGCTGTAGATGATCAAGACGTTGTTCCGGAATCGGAGCGGCTGATGGGCGGCCTGTAGTTGAGGCTACCATGGGGGCGGACACGGTTGTAGTAGTCGGTCCAAGGCTGCAGATAGGCGTCCCTTTGCTCGGAGTCGGACCAGTGCTGAGCATAAGCCCACTCGCGCAGGGCGGTCTGAATGAAACGCTCGGCCTTGCCGTTGGTTCTGGGGGTATAGGGCCTGGTACGGTGATGCTTGATGTGCATCGTCTGACAAGCCTGACGGAACTGATGGGAGCGGTAGCTGGAGCCGTTGTCGGTGAGCAGAGCGCGCACGCCGATGCCGTGGGTGGCGAAGAAGTCGGTGGCCGCGGCGAGGAAAGCGACGGTGGTTTCGGCTTTTTGATCGGGCAGCATCTGGGTAAAGGCCAGGCGCGAGTGATCGTCGACGGCCACATGCAAAGCCAGGAAGCCGGGATGTTTCTGCTTGCCGCGCAGGCGGCCATCGCCCCGCCGGCCCACTTCAGAAAAGCGCGTCATGCCTTTGATATCCAGGTGCAGCAGGTCGCCGGGCCGGGGATGCTCATAGCGCTGTATGGGAGGCGGCGGGTTCAGATCGCGCCAGCGGCTCAGCCGGGCGCGGCGCAGGACGCGGCTGACGGTGGCCGGACTCAGACCGGTGCGGCGTGCGATCTCGTGGCCGGGCATGTGCCCCCGGCGAAGAACAACAACCCTTTCTAATAAGGAAGAAGTGGTCTGACGCGGGCTGTGGTGCGGCCGCGAGCTGCGGTCGGTCAGGCCGGCAGTCCCCCACTGGCGATACCGGCCCACCCACTTGGCTGCCGTCTTAGCACTCACACTGAACCGTAAAGCCGCTGCACTTACCGTCAGGCCGTCGTCGATCACCATACGGGCAAGACGCTCTCGACTCACCGCCGTCCATGGGGCATTCTTGTGATAGTCCATTCGGTCTCCAGAGGTACTAGTTGCTCGTCACAACCAGCTTCTCCGGTTCCAACCGAATGGACAACGTCTTGAAAGATCACAGGTGGCCCACCCAAGCTTCGTTTGCTTGGGTGGGGATTTTCGTCTTACCTCACAGACAAAGTCTGGCACTCACGAGTATCCTCCAGCCCGGTGCCCCAGGTTCGCGTCCTTCGGTTGGACGCTAACCTGGGCCAAGGCAGGATACGCGGCCAGCTGGTGAGCAGGCTCCGGACTACGCCATCCTGTTTTGCATCTTGAATCCCTGCGCTCGGCGGATTCGTTTTCCCTGTTCGTAACCAGTGTCAACTGAGCTGCAACGGCTCGTGGTATTTACAGGTCGTCATTCCCAACCATCCTTTCCCGCTATAATTCCCTCGCATCACCTCGGGAGAACCGACTATGCCACGCGGCATCATGCCTCGCCGCCCATCGCGCAGCGGGCGTCAGGACAAAGTAGCGAGCCTTTCCATTCGCGCCAAGGCGCGCATTGCGAAACCATCGGGCGCTGATAGGAAGCCAATAGCGAAGGCTGCGAAATCCGGGGCTAAGCCGGCTCGCAGGGCTGCGGCCCCTACGAAACGCTACAACCCGCTGGCCCCGGAGCGGGTCAACGAAATCCTGCGGCGCCTGGATGAGCGCTATCCTGCCGCGACCTGCGCGCTGCATCACAACAGCGCCTGGGAACTGCTGGTGGCGACCATCCTCTCCGCGCAATGCACCGACGTGCGCGTCAACATGGTGACGCCGGTGCTGTTCCAGAAGTACCCGACGCCGGAGGCCTTCGCCGCCCTCAAGCCGGAAGAGCTGGAAGACGACATCCGCTCCACCGGCTTCTTCCGCAACAAATCGAAGTCGCTGGTGGGCGCGGCCCGTAAGCTGGTCAGCGATTTCGGCGGCGTCGTCCCGCGCACCATGGACGAACTGCTGCAACTTCCTGGCGTGGCGCGCAAGACAGCGAACGTCGTGCTCGGCACGTGGTACAGAATCGCTGACGGGGTGGTCGTCGACACGCACGTGCAACGCATTTCGCGCCGGCTGGAGCTGACCAAGAACGACGATCCGCGGAAGATCGAGCAGGACCTGATGAGGGTGATCCCGCGCGAGAAGTGGATCCTATTCGCGCACCAGATCATTCTGCATGGGCGCGCGCTCTGCCTGGCGCGCACTCCCAAGTGCGCCGATTGCCCGCTCGAGAACCTCTGCCACGCCGCCGACAAGACCTGGAG
This sequence comes from uncultured Acidobacteriaceae bacterium, assembly GCA_963821995.1. Taxonomy (GTDB): domain Bacteria; phylum Acidobacteriota; class Terriglobia; order Terriglobales; family Acidobacteriaceae; genus Bog-257. Next base: position 177,270 of record CAWGFZ010000009.1, read on the forward strand.
CACGGTGGAGATTCACAAGCCGGCCAAGCCGTGAGAACTGCTTACTTTATTTGTCTCCGGGCCGGCTTCAACCGCCGGCAAACTCTTACGTCCTGGGTGGTATTGTTCGCCCTTCGCGCTGGATTCTGCAGTAACCGGCTGTAAAATACAACCCAGACTAATTTCATGGTGAGCTCGTGAAGAGAATTGCAGCCTGGCTTTTATCTTCCTTTCTCGTGCTGGGGCTGGCAGCGCCCAGCTTTGCCCGTGCCAAAAGCCACTCACGGAAGATTAACCAGACAAAGTCACAGAAGCAGGCCAACAAGGCGGCGCGGAAGTACAACAAGAAGGCCGCCAAGCAGCAAAAGAAACAACTCAAAGCGGCCAACAAGCAGATGAAGAAGTGGAATAAGGAGCACCGGATCACCAGAACGGTCACGTAAAGCGGCTTACCTACAGCCGTCTTTCAACAGCCACTCGCCATATCACCAGTAATCCGCGCCCGGTGCCCCGACTCGTTCGCGGTTGTCGAACGAGTGGGAGATCGCCGGCAGAGCTGCTATTGACCCAAGTAGCGGAGTACCTTAAACGCTGTATCGAAACCGTGGTGGGGCACAGCTACTGAGTAGCCACCGACCGCAACGATCTTGCTGTCCAGCTGGATTGCCAGCCCGTTGGCACTGACGGACGGAGCAGTCTGAAACCCACTTGAGAATCCGGTAATGACCGTACCGTTGTTTCCGAATGTGGTATCGAGCTGGCCGGTCGAGGTGTATCGAGCCAGCGCAAACGCCGTCAGTGGGTTGTGGGTAGCCGTGCCCAACATCACGATGTTACTGCTAGGATCAACCGCTAAACCCGAAGTTGCTATAGCCGGCCAAGCGGGAAGGGAAGTTACTGTTCCGCCGTTGGTGCCGAAGCTTGCGTCCGTCACTCCCACGCCCAAGTAGCGAGACACTGCAAAGCCAGAGCTCGCAAAGCCGCCTACTGGTGGGATCGAGTTGTTGGTCAGACTCCCGCCTGCAAGAAACTCCCCTGTTGAGAGAAGCACCAGGCCGGCTGCAGTTCCGGGGCTGGCCAATTGGCCGCTAATTCCGAAGGTGGTGTCCAGACTGCCATTCGACTGATATTCAGAGATAAAACCGCTGGTGCCCAAAGTGGAAGACGCAACCAGGATCTCTCCACTAGGAAGCAGCGCCAGCCCATTGGCCGGATAGCCAGCGGTCCTCGCCATGCCACCGGTTCCGAAGCTGGTGTCCAACTGTCCATTAGACAGGAGCCGGATCAGACTCCCGTTGGCCACCAGGATGTCGCCGTTTGGCAGTTGAACCACACCGCTTGCCGCCGGGCCATTGTTGAAGCCTAGCGACGCTATTCCGCCGGTGCCAAACGAGGAATCAAGCAGTCCGCTGGAAGTAAACTGGGCCACATCCCCTTCGAAGCCACCAGCCACAGCCACAATTTTGCCATTCGACAGCAGGGTGATCGCAGTAAACGAGAAGTCCTCTAAGCTCGGCACAGAGGCGATGCCAGAAGTTCCAAAGGTTGTGTCCAGGCTGCCGTTGGTGTTGTAGCGGGCTACCGCAGGCACGGGAAAACCGGTGCTGCTCGGGATTCCGCCGGCAACCAGGATTTGGCCGTTTGGCTGGATGGTGACTGCGTTCGCAGAAGCCATGTTGGTGGTTTGAGTTTGATCCCCAAAGTCCGTGGTTACGATGCCTCCATTGCCAAATGTAGGATCGAGTTGACCAGCCTGTGCGGCGGCCTGCTGGGAAGCGATGAGCAGGATCGAGAAAACCAACAACGAAGCGCGGTTCAATGTCGTGGCGTACATGATGCTTTCCTCCCGATCGACTTGGTCGTCTCCACGGCAACAGTCAAGATCGGCGGCAAGTTTAACTCCCTGTGTGCAGGGACTTGTCACGAAATTGTCACCGGCCTGTCAAAAAACGGTCAAGGATGCTGGCAGGAAATCGCCGCCTCAGTTGGCAACAGCCAGCAGGGACAATCTGGTTAAGTCTGGTTCGCGAGGTCGCGGCCTTAAAGGCGGTCCCTAAGCGTAAAGTACCCGTCCAGCTCTAAACGTCCTTTAGCTGTTCTTCCGTCATTCCGAAGTAATGTCCGAATTCGTGAATGACCGTCCGCCGAACCTGTTCGCGGATGGCGGCCTCGGTGGGACAGATTGCCTCGATATTCTTCTGATAGAGCACGACGTAATCCGGACCACCGGGGATCTGGAAGACGCTCTTCTGCGTCATGGGAACGCCGTGGAACAGGCCCAGGCGCAACTGCCTCGGTTTACCGGGCTGCGGCGGTTTCTGGCCCGGGGGAAGATCTTCGACCAGAACGGCGACATTGCGTATTCGGCTGCGAAATTCTTTCGGCAGCGAATCCAGTACCTCTGAGACGAGTTGGGTGAAAGCTTCGCGAGTCATGGTCTATCGTCCGACGTTGCGACAAAACACGCGTCAACATAGCAAATATAAGACGGGTCCGGCTACGGTGCTGAATTGCTGCGTCTACAATAGAAGCTTGTGATCTGCTTCCACTCGAAGCTGGAAACTCGAAACTTGAAACTTGTTTCTCTCGCGATAATTCTCCTCACGACTCTCGCCGCACTTGCCCAGCAGCCGCTCGCCTCCGCTGGCGCCGCGCCACAAGCCATCACCGATCCCACGAAGCTGGAGAGCAAGACGGTTGCCGACATGCAGAGTTTCTCCATCGAGAAGCTTTATATGACGCGCGCGATTGGCGGCTCGACCTGGTCGCCCGACGGCAAGCAGGTGGCGTTCATCGCGAATATCAGCGGGCGCAACAATCTTTGGCTCGTGCCCGCGACAGGCGGCTGGCCGACGCAGTTGACCATCAGCGACCAGCGGCAGGCGCAGCCGGTGTGGTCGCCCGACGGCACGTGGATCGCCTACATCTCCGATCACGACGGCGATGAGCAGTGGGACATCTTTCTGGTTTCGCCCAAGACCGGCGAGGTGGTGAATGTGACCATGTCGCCCGATTCGGCGGAAATGTATCCGGCGTGGTCACCCGACGGCAGGCAGCTTGCCTACGCCACTAAGCCAAAGACCGGATCGAGCTACGAGATCGAACTGATCGACGTGACTACCCGCCACGTGCGCCACCTGACCAGGAACACGCCCAAGGAGCTGAGCAACCGTCAGCCAATCTTCTCGCGCGACGGCAAATTCATCGTGTACACGCAGTCGCATGCCACGGGCAAAGACTCGAATGTTTTCCTGCTGGACCTGGCCAGTGGCGAGAGCGTGAATTTGACGCCGCATGAAGGCCAGCATAACTTTCACGCGGCCGATATTTCGCCCGACGGCAAGACCGTGCTCATCACCTCGGACGGGCACAACGGGTACGACAATGTGGGACTGCTCGACATTGCCACGAAGAAGATCGACTGGCTGACCGACGAGAAGTGGGAGGTGAACGCCGGCTCGTTTTCCCCCGACGGCAAGTCGCTCATCTGGACGGCCAATGTCGACGGCAGAACGAACCTGTACTCCTACAACGTCAGACAGCGCGAGGCCGAGCTGCTGCCCATCGCGGCCGGAGTGAATTATCCGGGCGGGCATCCGACGGCCTACACGCGTGACGGATCGCGCCTGCTTTACTACCACAACGGCGCCGACGCTCCGGGCGATCTTTGGGTGTACGACGTCGGGTCGAAGCAGTCACAGCAGATCACGCATTCGCTGGTCGGCGGATTGCGCAGCAGCAACATGGTCGAGCCGTATCTGGTGCACTATCCCAGCCGGGACGGCAAGTTTACGATCTCGGCGTTCGCCTACGTGCCCAACAACATTCAGCGCAACGGCAAATTTCCGGCGATCGTGTACATCCACGGCGGGCCGGCGGCGCAGTCGGTGGATTCGTTCAATCGGTTCATTCAGTACATCGTGAACCAGGGATATCTGGTGATCGCGCCCAACTATCGCGGCTCAACCGGATACGGCAAGGAATTTGTCGACGCGAATATGGGCGATGCCGGCGGCCAGGAACTGAATGACGTGCTCGATGCCGCGGAGTGGATCAAGAAGAGCGGCTTTGTCGATCCCACGAAGCTGATCGTGATGGGCGGCAGCTACGGCGGCTATCTCAGCATGATGGCGGTTACCAAGGCCCCAAGTCTGTGGGCTGCAGGAGTGCCTATCGTGCCCTTCGTCAACTGGTTCACCGAAATTGCCAATGAAGACCCCAGCCTGCGCGAGTACGATCTGGCAACCATGGGCGATCCGGTGAAGAACAAGGCGCTGTACGAAGATCGCTCGCCCATCAATTTTGTGGACAAGATCAAGGCGCCGCTTCTGCTACTGGCCGGCGGCAACGATCCGCGATGCCCTCCGGAAGAAGCACAGCAGGTTGCCGACGCGGTGAAGAAGAACGGCGGCGTGGCGCAGTTGAAGATCTACAAAGACGAAGGTCACGGCTTCGCGCGAGTGGAAAACCAGATCGACGCTTACCAGCGGGTCTCGGACTTTCTCCGAGTGCACGTGCCGTCGCCGGGATGCGGCTGCTCAGTCTACGAATAGCCGCAGGTACGTCGGTCACACATCTGTGTGACGAGTGAACATGGCTTTTGATTGAACCTCACTCGCCTGAGTGATACCGTTGATGGGTTCGGGATACGGCGGCATGCGTTTCTGATCGAACGCGCCAGCTTGGATTTGAGGATGGTGCACGCCTCGCTGTCAACACAAAGATTCAGGCCTCCAGAACATTGCTGGTTTTGCGCATGTTTGCTAATCCCGGCACAGGGCTGTAAGACGAGCGGGTCCTTCATTCAATTCATATTTCGAGGTGCCTTGTGGCAGCTTCTTACAATGGAATTCCTTTGCCCTCCAGCGGGACAAAGATCACCTACGACGGCAAGTTCATCATCCCCGACAATCCCATCATCCCCTTCATCGAAGGCGATGGCACCGGGCGCGACATCTGGAAGGCATCGGTGCGGGTGTTCGACGCGGCGGTGGAGATTGCGTACAACGGCAGGCGGCGTGTCTCGTGGTACGAAGTGTTCGCCGGCGAGAAGGCCATGGACCGCTTTAAGACGTGGCTGCCGGACGACACGGTCGCGGCCTTCCGCGATCTGCGGGTCGGTATCAAAGGCCCGCTGACCACGCCCATCGGCGGCGGCATTCGCTCGCTGAATGTGGCGCTGCGGCAAATCCTCGATCTCTATGCCTGCGTGCGCCCGGTGAAGTACTACGCGGGCATTCCTTCGCCGGTAAAGAACCCGCACCGCATGAACATGGTGATCTATCGCGAGAACACGGAAGACGTTTATGCCGGCATCGAGTGGAAAGAGGGAACACCGCAGGCGAAAGAGCTGATCGATTTCATCAACAACAAGATGCTGGCGGGCACCAACAAACACGTGCGCGAGGATTCCGGCATCGGCATCAAGCCGATCTCGATTTTCGGCACCAAGCGACTGGTGCGCATGGCCATCCAATACGCGCTCAAGAACAACCGCAAGACCGTGACCATCGTACATAAGGGAAATATCCAGAAGTTTACCGAAGGCGCCTTCCGCGAGTGGGGCTATGAGCTGGCGACGCAGGAATTTCGCGATCAGGTGATTACCGAGCGCGAGAGCTGGATCGTCGACAATCTCGACAAAAATCCGGCGCTGACAGTGGAAGAGAACGCCAAGCTGGTGGAACCGGGACTGGAATTTGCGGCGCCGGACTTCCGCGAGCACCTGTACAAAGAAGTGAAGGGCGTCATCGACAGCATCTACTTCACGCACGGCAACGGCGCGTGGAAGCAGAAGCTGATGATCAACGACCGCATCGCCGACAGCATCTTCCAACAGATCGTCACCCGGCCGGACGAGTACTCCGTGCTGGCCACGCCCAACCTCAACGGCGATTACATTTCGGATGCGGCGGCGGCGCAGGTCGGCGGACTGGGCATTGCGCCGGGAGCCAACATCGGCGATGAGCACGCCATCTTTGAAGCCACCCACGGCACCGCGCCCAAGTATGCCGATAAAGACGTCATCAATCCCGGCTCGGTGATACTGTCGGGCGTGATGATGTTCGACTTCATCGGCTGGCACGAGGCGGCGCGGCTGATCGAGAATTCGATGGAGCACACCATCCAGCAGAAAAAAGTGACGTACGACTTCGAGCGCATGCTGGAAGGTGCGACCAAGCTGAAGACCAGCGAATTCGCGTCAGAGATGATCCATAACATGGCGCCGGTGCCGGCACTGACAGCGGAGTAAGATTGGTTTGTGTCAGGGCACGACCTTGGTCGTGCCGCAAGATGCAGACCTGAATTGGGTTTTAGGGGGTGTGTGAGAACCAACTTTCTTTCTCCGCGGTGGAGTGCGACATACGCAAATCGAACCCCGGAGCCGGGCCCCCAATTCGCGCCTCTTTTGCGCGACTTGGGGTGGAGGAGGGGTGGAATTGCAGTTAGCCCAGGACGGAGCGAAACCGGGGTCCCCAATTCGCGCCGCCTTTGCGCGACTTGGGGTGGGAAGCGGAGTCCTGGGTGAGGTGGAAAATTTGTTCGAGTCCCTTTAGGGACGGCACAGTTCTCACACACGCTCTTTAGCCCGGTCCGGTGTACAGGCTAAAGCCCACCTTCTGATTCGCCCGCTTCGGCACGACCAAGGTCATGCCCTGACACAAAGCTTTCGGAAACGGAGTTTTTCAGCGGCCCGTGAAGTCGTGCCCTGACACAAAACGCTCTACAAGGCAGATTTTCGGCAGCCTCAAGAATCGTGCCCTGATACAAGTCTTCTCATTCTTAATACTGCACTCGAGAGGAATCCGCACATATGCGCAAGAAAGTGACAGTGGTTGGTTCCGGTAATGTGGGCGCGACGGCGGCCCACTGGCTGGCGTCGAAAGAACTTGCCGACGTGGTGCTCATCGACATCATCGAGGGTGTCCCACAAGGTAAGGGTCTCGATCTGCTGCAGGCGATGCCGATTGAGAAGCGGGACTCGTACGTGATCGGGACCAACGATTACGCCGACACCGCGAACTCCGACATTGTGGTAATTACAGCGGGCATCCCGCGCAAGCCGGGCATGAGCCGCGATGACCTGCTCAACACCAATTACAAGATCATGAGCGACGTGGTCGGCAAGGCGGTGCAATATTCGCCGAATTGCATCCTCATCATCGTCTCCAACCCGCTGGACGCGATGGCGCAGGCGGCCTACAAGCTGAGCGGCTTCTCGCGCAACCGCGTGATCGGCATGGCGGGCATTCTGGATTCGGCCCGCTTCCGGGCGTTCATCGCGCGCGAGCTGGACGTCTCGGTGGAGAACGTCACCGCGTTCGTGCTGGGCGGACATGGCGATACCATGGTCCCGCTGCCGCGCTATTCTACCGTTGCCGGCATCCCGATTACCGAGCTGATGGACCAGGCCACGATCGACCGGCTGGTCCAGCGCACGCGCGACGGCGGCGCCGAGATCGTGAAGTATCTTAAGACCGGCAGCGCGTATTATGCGCCCTCGGCCGCGGTGGCCGAGATGGTGGAAGCGATCCTGAAAGACAAGAGAAAGATCGTGCCCTGCGCGGCCTATCTGGAAGGCGAGTACGGCATCAACGGGCTATTCATCGGCGTGCCGTGCAAGCTGGGATCGAACGGGATCGAGAAGATCATCGAGATCAAGCTCATGCCGGAAGAGCGCGCGGCTTTGCAGAAGAGCGCCGATTCGGTGAAGGAGCTGGTGAGCGTCATCGGGGTGTAAGCGCCGGCCCCGCGCCCTGAAGGCTCGTTCTACGCGGCATTAGCGTTTCAGGATCTTGCGGATTTGATCTAAATGGTTAAGATCGTGACCCGCTAGTTGCTGTACCAGATCGCGGACGGTCATCCTTCCGCGTTCGGCATGCATGCCGTACCGGTCCCACTGTTCGGCGGTGAGCCGCTCTAACATTTGCAGGTTGTTTTCGCGCAATAGACGGAAGAGCTGCAGCGAGTCGGCTGGACGCCGCTCGCCATTGTTTCCTAGCGCGTGCCATAGTTCCTGATCGTAGGGGGAAAGCGGGCAGCCGTCGTGCTCGATCATCTGGCGGTAGCGCCAGAAGCATGAGATCTCGGCGTCGGCGAGATGGGCCAAAAGCTCCGCCACGGACCATTTCCCGGGCCCAGGACGCTGGTTAAGTGTGTTGTCAGAAATCCCATCGATCAACTGCGCCAGCAGTGCGGGCGTCTGGCGCTGAACCGCAAGCGGGTCCTTGCCTTCTACGTATGACAAGATTCGGGCCTTATATTGGTCGGGGGTTGCCACGGATACCTCCAGGAACTTGCTCATAAAGTTTAGCTGTTCCGGCTGCAGACCGCACAATCTTCATAGGCCGACCCCGCAGCGAGAGTTGTGCCGTGCCTGAGGGCACTCAGATTCTCGTGTGGCTTCTGACGCGGGTCCAAGGCCGTTTCAGGGTTCGCGTAGTCCGGGTAGAGCCGGCCTTAGCCCGAGGGTTTATTTGTCTGCGGACGCGACGTTGAAGCGCCGCTCAACCCTTAAATCGAATTCCGACATTCGAAAGTTCGACATCATCGATAAAACAAAAGCCCGCCGGGTGGCGGCGGGCCGTTGTGAATGCGACGTAGAGCCGAGCTCTACTGATGTGCCGTGGGAACGTTCTCCTGCGGCGGCGGCATGGCCGGGATGGTTGGCGTTTCCGCTTCGGTTACCGCGGGCAGCGGACCTTCCAGCGCGTACGAGAGCACTTCATCCATCGTACTTACGAAGCGCAGCCGCATCTCGTTGCGCAGGTTTTCCGGCACATCCGGCAGGTCCTTCTGGTTGTCGGCGGGAAGAAGAACTTCAAAGATGCCGGCGCGGTGTGCCGCGAGCAGCTTCTCTTTCAATCCACCGATGGGCAGCACTTTACCCCGTAGCGTGATCTCGCCGGTCATGGCGATATCGCGACGAACAGGAATACGGCTGAGCGCGCTGGCAATAGCCGTGGCCATGGTGATGCCGGCCGAAGGACCATCCTTCGGAATTGCGCCTTCGGGCACGTGCACATGGATATCGACGCTGCGATAGAAGTCGCGTTGCAGCCCGAGCTGTTTCCAGCGCGAACGCACGTAGGTCATGGCCGCGTGCGCGGACTCCTGCATCACATCGCCGAGTTTTCCGGTAAGGATCGGCTTGCCGCCCTTGCCTTCAACCACGGAGACTTCGGTGGTCAGAATGGAGCCGCCGACCTCCGTCCAAGCCAGCCCGGTGACCAGGCCGACTTCGCTGCGCTCGTGAACTTCGCTGTCGCGGAACTTGGTGACGCCGAGATAATCGGCGACGCTTTCCGCCGTGATGGTCACCGAGTACTTGTTGCCTTCCTTGACGACCTTGCGCGCCACCTTGCGGCAGACATTGCCGATCTCGCGCTCCAGGTTGCGGACGCCGGCCTCGCGCGTGTAGCTGCGGATGATGGTGGTGAGACCGTCGTCGGTGAAGACAAGGTTTTCTTCGGTAAGGCCGGTCTGTAGGCGTTGCTTCTTCACCAAATACTGCTTGGCGATCTCGACTTTTTCCGGCTCGGTGTAGCCGTGCAGGCGCAGCACTTCCATGCGGTCCTGCAAGGCCGGAGGGATGGTGTGCAGCACGTTGGCGGTGGCGATAAAAAAGACCTGCGAGAGATCGTATTCGACGTCGAGGTAGTGATCGACGAACATAAAGTTCTGCTCGGGATCGAGCACTTCCAGCAGCGCAGCGGAGGGGTCGCCGCGAAAATCCATCGACATCTTGTCGACTTCGTCGAGCATGAAGACGGGATTCTTGGTGCCGGCCTTTTTCATCATCTGGATGATCTGGCCGGGCAGGGCGCCGATGTAAGTTCGGCGATGGCCGCGCACTTCGGCTTCGTCACGCACACCGCCCAGCGACATGCGAACGAACTTGCGGCCAGTGGCCTTGGCGATACTCATGCCGAGTGAAGTCTTGCCGACACCCGGAGGGCCGACAAAGCAAAGGATGGAGCCTTTGGGATTCTTCACCAACTGACGAACGGCGAGAAATTCGAGGATGCGCTCCTTGATCTTCTCCAGACCGTAATGATCTTCATTGAGCGTCTTCTCGGCGATATCGATGTTGCGGATTTCCTTCGAGCGCTTCTTCCACGGCACCGCCAGCAGCCAATCGAGATAATTGCGCGAGACGGTTGACTCGGCCGACATGGGCGGCATGGCTTCCAGTTTCTTCAGCTCCTGCAACGCCTTCTCGTGAACTTCGCGCGGCATGCCGGCAGCGTCGACTTTCTTCTTCAGCTCGTCGAATTCGCTCTTTTCGCCGCGGCCCAACTCTTTCTGGATCGCCTTGATCTTTTCGTTGAGGTAATACTCTTTCTGCGCGCGCTCCATCTGCCGCTTCACGCGCGACTGGATGGTGCGGTCCATGTTGAGCTTCTCGATCTCGACATCGAGCACGTCACCGATGCGGTTCAACCGCTCGGCGGGATCGAAGATCTCCAGCAGTTCCTGCTTTTCCTCGATGGAGAGCTGGAGGTTTGCGGCGATGGTGTCGGTGAGCTTGGAGGGATCGTCGTTGCGGACTGCGGCGATCATGGTTTCGTAGTTCAGCGACTGGCAGAGCTTGACGTACTGTTCGAACAGCCCGGTGACGCGCTGCATGGCGCTCTCAACTTGCGGAGTCGGCTCAGCCATGTACTTGGCGGTGCGAACGGTGGCTTCGAAGTAGCCATCGGTATCGACCACCTGCAGCACCTTGCCGCGCTCCAGGCCTTCGACCAGCACCTTGATGTTGCCGTCGGGCAGCTTAAGGCTCTGCACGATGTTGACAATAGTGCCAACCTGGTAAATCTCGTTGGGCTTGGGCTCGTCGATGGAGGCGTCGTGCTGGGTGGCGAGGAAGATCTTCTTGTCGCCGGCCAGGGCCTCTTCCAAAGCGCGCACACTGGACTCCCGGCCAACCACAAAGGGCGTCATCATGTAAGGAAAGATGACGACGTCGCGGATCGGCATCATGGGGAGCTTTCTGGTCTCGAATTTCTCGCGCTGCGTCACGAAGTAAATATCCTTTTGAGCGGCACCCCGCTCAGGGCGAATAGGACTACAGAAGTCAGGCGCACCGAAGCGCACGCAGGCCGCCGCCGAAACGGTCAGCTTTGGTTAAGAATATCATGCGCGGCAAGTGGCAGAATCGGCTAAAAATTGGCCAGCTTTGGCGGTTTCGTCAAAAGAATCAGCAAAATACCAGCACCTCAGAGGTCATAAGAATTGGATGAGCCGCTGAGGAATAGGATTCGGTGGCCGCAGGCGGCACGCCGAGCCGCGCCATTTCCGTTGTGATAGACAAGATGGCGGGCTGGTCACGACATCCATCATTGTCGGCGGCCGCGTCAACGGCTCCGTCTCCGCAACTTAGGTTGCCCATTATCCGCAGCCATTGTTTAATTGTGCCGAACAGGGAGCCGCGACGCCGGGGCTATTCCGTTCTCGCGCCTCTGCCGCGCGCTCGCTTACTGAGCTTTGCGGAATATAGTGACGAAGCCACGAAATTGTCATCACGAGCCGACGAACCCTGGGGCCCCCGACAAGCGCCGGTTTTGCGCTTTTCGGGGTGGATATACTCGGCGAGGGATCTGCTTTCCTGGCGAGTGGCAAAAAAGCAGGTCCCTCGCGCCCATGAATGGGGCGCTCTTGATGACAATCGAAAATGCGACCGGTGTCCGGCAACCACGCCACGTCACCATAATTGGCAATTCTCAATAGATCAAGGAGGAACTGACTCATGGAAAGCAAAATGAATCAGATGATGCAGTCGGGTTGGACGCTGGCGCTGGCTCTGGGCATTCGCGTCCTGGAAGCCATTGCACTGTGGATCGTAGGCCGCTGGCTAATCGGTCTGGCGCTACGCATGATCGGCAGGGGCATGACCCGGCAGAAGATCGATCCCACTCTGATCCGCTACATCCAGAATGCGGTAGCGGCCATTCTGAACATCGTGCTGGTGGTCGCCATCCTGGGCTTCTTCGGGGTGCAGACGACCAGCCTGGCAGCGCTGATTGCCGCCGCCGGCGTCGCCATCGGCCTGGCCTGGAGCGGGTTGCTTTCCAACTTTGCGGCGGGAGTTTTTCTGGTGATCCTGCAGCCGCTGAAGGTGGGCGACTTTGTAACTGCTGGAGGAATCACCGGCACGGTCCACGAAGTTGGATTATTCGCCAGCTCGCTCGACACGCCGGATAATGTCCGCACCATCGTGGGGAACGCCAAGATTTTCGGCGATGTGATCCAGAACTTCTCCACCAATCCTTACCGCAGGGTCGAGCTGACGGCTCAGCTCGCACACGGAGTTGACGTGCACGCTGCGGTGGCGCTGCTGAAGAAGGCTCTTCCGCAGATTCCCAATGTCATCACCAATCCAGCTCCGGATGTGGAGATCCTGACCTTCAACCTGGCCGGACCGGTGCTGGCGGTTCGTCCCTATTGCAACAACAAAAACTATTGGCAGGTTTACTTCGATACCAACCGGTTGATCAAGGACATCTTCACCGCAGCGGGCTATGCTGTGCCGGAGCAGCACTATCTTGTGCGCGGCGCGGCAGCCGGGGAAGGCCTGGCGCAATCGGCCTGACGGCCACTAAACGCAGCAGTGTCGGTGCATCATGTTCCTGCTGCGTTCCGGTGATGTGCGCATCTATAATGGCTGAAGTGTTTCCGACCTCCGCAGCCTGAACGGCATACCGATGGTTGCGGCGGCGGTGTCCCGCTGTTTTTGCGTTTCGATTTTTGCGCGCGAGATGAACGGCGGGGCCGAGGGTGTGGAGGGAAACGTCCGCACCTCCCGTGCTTGGAAAGGAAACGATCGCAGCGTTGCATTCGCATTGCTGTGTCTCTTCCTTCCCGCGCATTCGAAATAAAGTTGATCACGAACAGTGAGCCGGGTGACGAACGTCGGTCCTTGCTTGCTGAGAGCTGAGAGCTGAGAGCTAAGAGCCCAACTGATGGCTGACAGCTGAAAACATGTTCCTGACTGACAAATTCGGACGGCGCATCAGCGACCTGCGGATCTCGATTACGGACCGCTGCAATTATCGCTGCGTCTATTGCCGGTCGGGCACAAACGGCGCGCAATTCCCGGAGATGCCCATTGCCGACTACCTGCGCATGGCGCGCGTATTCGTTAGCCTCGGAATCACCAAAGTTCGGCTGACGGGCGGCGAGCCGCTGCTGCGCAAAGGCCTGGTTGAGATGGTGAGCGAACTGGCCCGGCTGCGCACGCTGGAAGGCACTGCGCTCGATATCGCGCTCACAACCAATGGACATCTGCTGGCGGACATGGCACAGTCGCTGGCCGACGCCGGATTGTCGCGCGTAACCGTCTCGATGGACGCGGTGGATGCGGAACGGTTTGCGCGCATCACGCGCGTGGCGAACGGCTACGAGCAGGTACTGGCGGGCGTTCGCGCATCGCAACGCGCCGGCCTGAATCCGGTGAAGATCAATTGCGTACTGCTACGCGGATTCAATGACGACCAGATCGCGGCGTTCGGGCGCTTCGCGCGCGACGAAGGCGTGGTGGTGCGCTTCATCGAATTCATGCCGCTGGAGGAAGACCGCGTGTGGTCGCCGGAAATTGTCGTCCCACTCGAGGAAATCCTGTGGCGCATGGCGGAGTTCATGCCGCTGCGCGAAGTGGGACAGGGTGGTAGTGAGACGGCGCGGCGATACGTCTTCGATGATGGCCTGGGCGAGATCGGCATCATCGCACCGGTGTCGCATCCTTTCTGCGGACACTGCAGCCGGGTGCGTGTGACCTCGGACGGGAAGATTCGCACCTGCCTGTTTTCCGTGCGCGAGCATGATCTGGCCGCGCTGATGGATCGCGGCGCGAGCGACGAAGAGATGGCAGAGTTTATTCGCGTGGCCGTCGATCAGAAGGAAGCGCGACACCATATCGGTGAGCCGGGCTTTGTTCCCGCCTCCCGAACCATGGTGCACATCGGCGGATAAAGGGGCAGGATCGGTAGAGCGGACCTTCAGGTCCGCGTCCAAGCCGTCCCTCGAAGATCAGCCTCGCCAGACAGCCGAAGCGGACGCGGCGCTGAAGCGCCGCTCTACCCGTTCTTCAGCGGCCTGTAATGCCGTGCGCTTCCACGCCTACTTCGACACCGCAGCGAACAGGTCCGACTTGAGCAACGCCTGGAAGCGCTGATCGTCGGTCTTAAAGTGCATCTGCACCAGATCGTTGGAGCTGTCGACGGTGGTATTCTCCAGGGCCACCTTTTCCGTCGGCGAGCCGCTCATTTTGCGATACAAAACCCCCGCCTTCATCAGTCCTGATATCGTTCCGGCCGTTATCGCGTCCGACGTCTTCACATTCAGATCGAAGCTGACACCATTAAGAAAGCTCATGGTGTAATCGGAAGCCAGCAGCCGCTTCTTGACCACGTCGTAGTCGGTGAGCGAACCAGCCTGACCAAGCGCCGAACGCATCATGGTCTGCGTGCCCTGCTGGTCGAGCACGCTCCAGATGGTGGCGTTCTGTACGCTGGTGATCAGGTCAGCGATGGTATTGTTGGTCTGCACCGACTCGGCGCCGTTATCGCGCACGTCGATGGCGCCCTTGATCGCCGCGCCCTCACCGAACAGAATGGTGGTCGGATCGAGGAAGACCATTTGCATGCCCGTGCCCATCGGGTAGAGATCCGACAGCAGATACTTTTCCGGCTTGATCTTGCGGGTCTTCATCTTGAGCAGAAATTCCTTCTGCTTCAACGGCCCTTGCGCGATGCCGATGCTGTAGAGGATGCCCTTGGGTCCGCGGTAGCTGACGAACGTAAGCTGCTCGATGTCCTTATTGGGATCGATGCCGGCGCCCTTCAGCGCGGTCTCGAACTGCTTGACGTTGTCCGGCATGACGCGATCGCGCAGCGCTTGCGCGGTCGGCGAATCGCGCAGGTCGCGGTAATCCACCGAGATGATCTGCTGCACCGTGGAAGGAATTACGGTCTGGGCGTTGCTGCTCAAGGGCGAGGCTGCGGCCGGCAGGCACAGCGCGCCGCTCACGACTAAGCTGATGAAAAGCTGCTTCATAGTGTTCTATTCTACTCGTCTGCCTCAGCGGAGATGCTGGAGCGCGCCTTTCTGTTGCTTCCCGATGGGCAAGGACGGGTTGCTGCCGCTGTCCGCCGAGTCAGGCGCGCAAAGAATTTAGACGGGCCAGAGCAGGGAACATCATCATCGCGAAAAAGTCCCACTCAAGCGAAGCAAGCTTGAGTGGGCATTGCTATCGCCTGCGCTTCCAGGAAACTAGTTGGGCATGAGCACGGCGTCAATGACATGCACAACCCCATTCGATTGATACACGTTGGCCTGCGTCACCATCGCAGTGCTGCCCTTTTCGTCGGTCAGAACAATGTGCTTGCCCTGCATGGAGGCCGTCAGCATCTCGCCGTCAACCGTCTTCAGGCTGGCTTTTCCACCGCCTTCTTTGATTTGTTTCATCAGGTCAGCCGCGCTGATCTTGCCTGCGACCACATGATAGGTGAGGATCTTCGTCAGTAGTTCCTTGTTCTCCGGCTTTACCAGCGTGTCGACCGTGCCTGCGGGCAATTTGTCGAAGGCTTCGTTGGTGGGGGCAAATACCGTGAACGGCCCGGGTCCTTCCAGAGTTTCAACCAGGCCGGCGGCCTTCACCGCCGCGACCAGCGTGGTCAGATTACTGGCGGTGGAGGCGTTCTGCACAATGTTCTTGGTGGGATACATGGCCGC
This sequence comes from uncultured Acidobacteriaceae bacterium, assembly GCA_963821995.1. GTDB lineage: Bacteria > Acidobacteriota > Terriglobia > Terriglobales > Acidobacteriaceae > Bog-257. Next base: position 192,981 of record CAWGFZ010000009.1, read on the forward strand.
GCCGCCGACCATGGGAGTGTCCGCACCCGCAGCCACAGCCGCTAAAGTTGCCGTCATCGCAAACAGTACAACCAGCATTCGCTTCTTCATGTTCATTCATCCTCTTGAGCACCGGATTTAGTTTCGTGCTCAGTTGGATTACGTGGAAGAAGCGGGAATGGATTGCCGGAGAAGTTGTCAGTTGCCAGTTGTCAGTTGTCAGAAACGCAGTCGTGCGTGACAACTGCTCTTCGCAGCGGCGCTTTATGGCACGGCGCTCGCCAGCAGACGTGCAGCGAATCATGTAAAATCGCCCACGTCTTAGGAGGGGCAGTGACATGCGCATGATGATGAAAGTTTCCATCCCGGTCGAGGCCGGCAACGCGGCAGCCCGCAATGGCAGTCTCGGAGCGACGATTCAACGTATTCTCGGCGACCTTAAACCGGAAGCGGCGTACTTCATCGCCGAAGATAACGGTGAGCGCACTGGCGTCATTTTCTTTGACATGCAAGATTCGTCGCAAATACCAGCCGTCGCCGAACCCTGGTTCCTGGCCTTCAACGCCCGCCTAACGTTCCGCCCGGCGATGAATCCCCAGGACCTCGCCGCTGCCGCTCCCGGCATCGAGGACGCGGTGAAAGCATACGGTAAGGCCGCAGGGGCGTAGGCAACTTCGAACTCCGAGTGGCCATGGCTTCTCTCCTGACGAAGCCGGCCTAACCATCCTGCCCCATTCAGGCGTTCCGCTTGAGTGGGGATTTTCGATTACTGGCCACGGTTTTTTTCTGACCACTGACCACTGACCACTAACTAGTGACTACTGATCTCCACGCTGGACGTGATTGCGAACGCCGGAATCAGCGACCGATACACCGGGCAGTTTTGCGCATAGACGCCATGGACCCGCTCCACGGTGTCACGCACGGCCACAGGGTCGTCGGCCCGCAGTTTATGGGTTACATGGACCCGCTTGATGACCAGCACGCCGCCTTCGTTCTCGACTTCGCCGCGAACTTCGCAACTGAGTCGGCCATTGTCAACGCCGATTTTGCGCGCATCCAGCGCGCCGGCAAAGGTGCCCAGCATTCAACCGCCCAGGGCGGCGACAACGTAGTCGATGGTGGCAGCGTGGGGCTCCGGCAGGCGGCTCTCGTCGATGCCGTAGTGCTTGGCAATCCCGCCATGCACGCTGAACATCACCGGCTGCGGCTCTCCCGGCAGGTAGGCCCGGCGCAGCGGACCCTTGATGCGCTCGATGCGCACGTTGGATACATAGGCGACTTCCGGCATAAATGCCTCCGGTTCAGAGCCATTATAGTTGCCCGAAGATGTAGTCACGCCAAAGACCCGCAACTCTTCTTGATTGTCATCCCAAAGGCCAACAACTCTTTGCTGATTGTCATCCTGAGCGGAGGCGGCGCCGGGGTCGCGCCGCCGGAGTCGAAGAGCCTGCCCTGAGCCTGCCGAAGGGATCTGCGGTTCGCCGGAAGTGGAAGGATGGTGCGAGCGCCCACTGCATAGCGGAGTGGAAGGATCAACAGGGTGCCCCGTTCTAGCCTTCTTTTGGCTAGGGCGGGGACTTTCGTTCGCACAAGATAATTCCCTACCCAAGCAAAACCGGCTTGAGTGGTCCACCCCACGACTAACCGAACCGACTACACCGCGCCGTCTAGCGAAGAGGAATGGCTTGGGTGGGACGCGCGGGTGATCTGGCGTACCTCTTTCTTGATCTGCTGTATTTCGGAATCTCGGAGCAATGGCAATACGCGGCGGTACACAGCATAACTGCTCCCACATCCTCTAACATCGCACTCCACCTGTGCGACGAATAACCAGTCGGTCGCGTTGCAACTCGCGCCGGGGCTTCGCAGCTGCGCCATCCATTTCGTTTTGCGTAGTTTTTCCTTTTGCCTCGGCCAATGCATGGTAGCACCTCCGTGCTGAGTGGGAGTGTTCCCGGCCGTCAAGATTGTGCCGCTTATTATAGCTAATTTGTGTGACGGCAAAGCGCCATTTCGCGCCAAAGTTTATGCCTTTTAGGGTCATTCGTCCGTCCAGGTGCGCCAGTATTGGAGGTGAGTACCTAATGGTCATTACCCGATGTCCTTGAGGTGGAATATGCCGTCATTCGAGCAAGAAACCGATGCACGGCCGCGGCGGAAATGTGCCGATCGGGAAGGGGTCATGCGAAATTGCTGAGGCGGGGTTGCCTTCTTTTGTCTAGGGTGGGGATTCTTGTCCCCACAACAGAAAATCCCCCACCCAAGCAAAACTAGCTTGGGCGGGCCCCCCGCCCGCGATTATTGCGGCGTGGTTGTCGTCGTCGTCGATGTAGTGTCTTTGTGCACCCGATCGGCCGGCGGCGTGGTTGTGGTCGTTGTCGTCTCGGTCTCCTTCACTTTGTGGTGCTTCTTGTACTTCGTAGTGGTATCGGTAGTCTGAGTGGTCGCCTGCGGCGTAGCTTCTCGATCGCGCGAAGTCGTGGTGGTGCTCTGTGTCTGGGCAGCAGGCGGATTCTGGGTGGTCGTCGTGGTGCTGGATTGTGTGGTGCTCTGTGCCATTACCGGCAGAGACAGGGCGAGTACGACGAGCGAGCCCAGAACGAAAGCAAGCAATTTCTTGGATATCATTCAATTCTCCTTAATTACAACTATTACTGGGGTGTGATTGTGGTCGTCGAGGTGGTGTCTTTTCTCACCAGCGGCGGCGGCGCAGTTGTGGTGGTCGTGGTGTCGGTTACCTGCGGCTGAGGCGTGACAGTGGTGGTGGTCGTATCGGTCTTCTGCACCTGCGGGGCGGCCGGCGTGACAGTGGTATCGGTGGTCTGAGTGGTCTGGGGCGGCGCCGTAGCGACCGGATCCCGCGTCCACGAGGTGCTGGTGGTCTGCCCCTGAGCGGCGGGTGGATTCTGGGTGGTGGTCGTGGTGTTGGATTGTGTGGTGCTCTGTGCCATTACCGGCAGGGACAGGGCGAGCACAACCAGCGAGCCCAAAACGAAAGCCAATAGCTTCTTCGACATCATTCGATTCTCCTTCAGGACTTGGTCAGGCTCGATGGTATGGCCCCGGCGCCAACTAATCTGAGCACAATTGCTCGCTGGCTATGGATCGCCGCCGTAGAGGACGTCCAGGAGCTGTTGTTTGTCATCAGGGGACGTCTAGGAACTCTTGTTTGTCATCCTGAGCGGAGCGCCCGCGCAGCTTTCCGACTCGCATCGTTTGCGAGTCGGGCGGGCGAAGAGTCGAAGTTGAGGCGCCTATCGGGCGTCCTGATGCCGAAACCCTGAGCGAGCGGAGCGAGCCGAAGGGGGCCTGCCGTTCGCCGCCAGTGGAAGGATGTCTGGTGCTCACACATTTGCGATTTCGAATGTGTTGAGGGATCCGCGGTTACCGACAACTGATAACCGACAACTGGTTTTCGGGGGAAGAGCGGCGCTTTAGCGCCGCGTCCTAGCCTCTTTTTTTCGAAGGTGGAAGAGTGGGGCTTCAGCCCCGCGGGTCCGAATATTTTATTGACTTGTCATCCTGAGCGGAGCGCCCGCGTGTTTTTCCGACTCGCATCGTTTGCGAGTCGGGCGGGCGAGGAGTGAAAAAGGCACCTGCTGACCGCCAGAAGTGGAAGAACGTCGGGTGCCCCACACATTCACGGTTTTCGAATGTGTGGGAAACTAGGGTTCATCCGAGCCACATCGGTGCCCCATCCTAGCCATCTTTTGGCTAGGGTGGGGATTTTAGCCCATACGACGAAAAATCCCCACCCAAGCAAAGTAGGCTCGGGTGGGCCGCCCGCCTGCCGCCCGATCCCAAACCGGGGACTACCAGAGACTATCTGCCCAAAAGAAATTTATTGATTCGATGGGTCAGCATACGTTCGTTTCGCATTTGACATTTCCAGATGACCAGAGAACTCCAGCCCAGCTTCCTGAGTGTCTGTATTGCCTTCTTGTCGCGACGACGATTTGGCTCAGCTTCGTAAGCCAGTATTCAGAATGCGATTTCGGGGGGTGCCCATCCGCAGCTCCGATGCTGATGCCAGAAGCAACCATGCACAAAAATAACCTTCCGCTTGGATACGAACGCGAGATCGGGACATCCTGGCAGGTCTTTTCGATGCAGTCTGTAACGAAAACCCATTTCATGAACGATTCGTCGGATTCGCATCTCCGGCTTGGTGTCCTTGCCCTTGATTTCCCGCATATTCTCTGAACGGCGATCTGAGCTGATCATATCCATGCAATATAATTGTCCGCCGTTCAAGGATACACTGAACAACTTGTGACCTGTATGTTGTCGAGTCGCTTAGCGTAGCACCGCAATCGGCGAACACCTTTGGGGAGTGCCATGCGTATTTCTAGACGAACGAGCGGTGGCCGCAGTGAGTACGAAACCAGTGAGGAAACAGAAGGCGGGCTTCGGCCTATTGACCTCACGGGACTGCGTCTCCATCGGGACATGGCCGAAATCGGGGGAAGTAGACACCGCAACCGTCCTCACCACCCAAGGCGGTAAGCCTCGCATCCGAATGGCGGGCAAGAGCCGTATATTCATCTCCCACGGCAGTTAGCAGCCGCGCTGATGATGCCGCATCCGGTGCGCCAGACGAGGCTTTAGGTGTGGGTTTCCCGATACTACGGATGAATCGCTATGCGGTCGAGCAAATAGACCTGGCAGACGCGGTACTTCAGAACGGAGCGGCTCGATTAGTCGTCGCAGAAGTGTTACTGCGTAACAACAGCGACTTTGCCGAGGTTCTCGGTTTCGCGGATCGAGTTGCTCGCGTTACGCAGCTTTGGGCAAACGCTAGTCAACTTCCAGCCCCGGTTCGGGCCTTGCTCGAGGCCCACCGATCAGCCGTTCAAGTGGCTGGTTCTGATCACGGCTAACGCGGAGGAGATTATCTTCGACCTCCAGGCTCAGGTGACAGCATCGGCAGAAGACCTTGGTATCTTTTATCGAAGCATGGATGAGGACGTTCTTCAAGACCTGGAGCAGGCGCTTGCCCTGACGGCGCAGCCGCCAGTGCCCCCGATCGCTGTAGCGCAAATTGATCCTGAAGAAACAATTGTGCGCAGGCGTGTTCTAAAGCAATGGAAGCGCTGGGCGAATTCTCGGGGCGCAGCGAGTGCTGTTTTTCGTCAGCAGGTGCGGTCTGCATATAATTCCACTTGCGTAGTTTGCGGCGCGTATCTGCCAGTGACAAGCGTAAATGCTGCGCCAGGGGTTGATGCCGCCCACATTTTGCCTTGGGCTCAGTACGATTTGGATGTAGTTGCGAATGGGCTCTGTTTGTGCAAAACCCATCACTGGGCTTTCGACGAAGGTCTTATGACCATCCGCGAACAAAACGGAAGTTACTTTATAGAAATCCCTCCCGACGTTGCAGCAGCGATCCAGTCGGAAAACCCGGCGTTTAGCCTTCAACAACTGGAACAGCATGCTGGAATGATTCCAGCGGCACGACTGCCACAGGATCCGGCTTCTCGTCCGAATCCGCAGTTTCTCTTGCAGTTGTTGAACGAGATGTAACGGCTTTCTTTTTTTCTTCCGGCGCACAGACAAGATATGTCCGAATTCTCGTTGCCAGCCACTCGGCAACCGGTACGGTGACGGCGTTACCAAGAGCATGGTAACGGGCCTCGTCGCTGTCCTCAAATTCTGATGCCGTACTGTCAGGAACCGTCCACAACTCTGGAAATCCCTGCAAGCGTTCACATTCGACTGGAAGAAGCCGTCTCACCTTCCCTTGCGGGTACGAGACATAGTTTCGACTCCAGTCCGTTCCCGTATGGCGCGCCGAGCAGGCGTAGAGGCAATACGCGAGTCCTGCAACGATTGGTCCTTCGACAGGATCTCCAAAGCTTTCTTTAAAGGGGGAAATAGGTTTCTCCCCATTTGGGTCGCTCGACGTAGTATTCCGCGCGCGGCATTCGGACTCAAAAAGTATTTTTCCGGGGACCTCGCCTGTCTCGATAGCAACCGACAACATAGATTCTTTGCCGTGACTGGGGCACTCCAAAGTACCTGCTGTTAAGCAAACGCCATCCCAAACCATACCCGAGGCTGGCCAGCGTTCGAATAACGACTTCGAAGTCCCGCCCTCCGTGACTAGAGAGAAGGCCCGGAACGTTCTCGATGACAAAAACTCGGGGGAGGCGTTGTTCAAGTAATCGAGCAAATTCAAAAAAGAGTCCCGATCTTTTCCCTTTAAGCCCAGCTCTCGGGCCCATGCGTGCCACTGAGACGTCCTGGCAAGGGAATCCTCCCGCCCAGACGTCGGTAAGAGGGACATCTGCAGGTCTGACTTCTTTGATGTCTTCGAATGTGTGAACATTTGGCCAGTGCCTCTTAAGTATCGAGCGGCAGAAAGAGTTGATTTCGCACTGAAAAGTTATGTCGAACCCAGCACGTTGGAAGCCTATATCAAAGCCACCTATTCCGCTGAAGAACGATGCCAATGTTGGTTTCATCAGTGCCCGCACACTCCTCAAAATTGATGCTAATGAGGAGAGTCAAGAAAAACGAGTTGAAAATGCACTTTGTTATCTACTAAGCACCCGAATTGGTAACAGAAAAGCAACGTGCGAATTCGGGAATGCTCGTTATTGATGGCAGGCTCAGCTACACCCGCTCGTGCTGCCGCACTCATTGCAACGGTAGCAGCTTCCATTCCGCGTCATGATGGCGCCGCAGACGGTGCAGACGGGGGCGTCGCCCAAGTCGATCAGCTCCTTTAGGGCGTCGGACGGCGTGAATGTGGCCCTGGCCAACAGCAGGTCCCTCGACTCCGCTTCGCTCCGCTCGGGATGACAAATTGGAGGGATGCTCCGGTCGGGATGACACATTGGAAGAGGGCATCGACTCGTTGAAATCGCCGAACGACTTCTGTCCATACCCATTCTCGTCCGGCGTGCCCGGCGGCGGAGCGTTGACGTACTTGGGGCGCAGGCCGTCGAACAGCGCCTGCTGCTGGCCGGTGAGGAAGCGCAACTGCAGCCAGCGGAAGATGTAATCCATGATCGACTTGGCGAAGCCGATGTCGGGGTTGCCGCTCCAGCCCCAGGGCTCGAAGCGGGTGTGCGCGAACTTTTCGCACAGCAGCTTCAGCGGCACGCCGTGCTGCAGGCCGATGGAGACGGCGCAGGCGAAGCTGTCCATCAGGCCGCTGACGGTCGAGCCTTCCTTCGCCATGGTGATGAAGATCTCGCCCGGCATGCCGTCTTTGTAGAGGCCGACGGTGAGGTAGCCTTCGTGTCCGCCCACGTTGAATTTGTGGGTGATGGAGAGGCGCTCGTCGGGCAGACGATGGCGCACGGCGCGCGGCGGAGCAGAGCCTTCATCATAGGGGTCCTTCGACTCGGCCGAAGCGGCCTCGCTCAGGATGACACCCTCTTTACCTTTACCACTCTTGGCCGTGGCCGATCCCATGGAGCTCAGCGGCTGCGCTTTCTTCGAGCCGTCGCGATAAATGGCGACCGCCTTCAGCCCCAGCTTCCAGGCCTGGATGTAGGCCTCGGCAATCTCTTCCACCGTGGCGTTCTCCGGCATGTTGATGGTCTTCGAGATTGCGCCGGAGATGAACGGCTGCGCCGCCGACATCATGCGCAGGTGTCCCAGATAGTGAATGGTGCGCGTGCCCTTCGACGGCTTGAAGGAGCAGTCGAAGACGGGCAGGTGCTCGTCTTTGATGGCGGGCGCGCCTTCGATGGTGCCGGTGGCGTCGATGTAGCTGACGATGGCGTTGGTCTGGTCGGCGGTGTAGCCCAGCTTGAACAGCGCCGTCGGCACGGTGTTGTTCACGATCTTGATCATGCCGCCGCCGACCAGCTTCTTGTACTTCACCAGCGCCAGGTCGGGCTCGATGCCGGTGGTGTCGCAGTCCATCATGAAGCCGATGGTGCCGGTGGGCGCCAGCACCGTCACCTGCGAGTTGCGATAGCCGAACTTCTCGCCGTGCTTCAGGGCTTCGTCCCACGTCTCCTTGCTGGCTTCGTAGACCGCGGCGGGAACGTTGTTGCGGTTGATGTTGTTCACCGACGCGCGGTGCATGCGGATGACATCGAGGAACGGCTCGCGGTTGATGTACCAGCCGGGACAGGCAGCGCCGCGCGAGTGGTCAGTGGCCAGTGGCCAGTGGCTAGTTTGTCTGCCTTCTTCTTTGTCATCCTGAGCGGAGCGCCCCTCCCCTTTGTCATCCCGAGCGGAGCGCAGCGCAGCCGAGGGATCTGCTGTTTGCCGCGAAGTGCCATCGGAGTCGGGACGAAAAGCAGATCCCTCGTCGGACTGAAGTCCTCCTCGTGATGACAATTTTGTAGTACGTGCAGCGTTGCCGTCCTCGTACGTTTCGAACCCAAGCTCCCTGCGTACTAAGTCTGTGGCAGGGACTAGCGGCTGGCACAGCTCGGCGATCTTCGACGACTGCAGATAGGCTTCGCCGCACATGATGGCGGTGACGCAGGCGGCATAGTCGCGGCCGGCATCGGAGTCGTAGGGCAGGCCTGCGGCCATCAGCAGCGCGCCCAGGTTGGCGTAGCCGAGTCCCAGCGGACGATAGTCGTGCGAGTTGCGGCCGATCGCCTCGGTCGGATAGCCGCTGTTGTCGACCAGGATTTCCTGCGCGGTGATCACGACGGCGCAGGCGTGGCGATAGGCTGCCACATCGAACGTTCCGTTCGGTGCAAACTTCATCAGGTTCAGACTGGCGAGGTTGCAGGCCGAGTCGTCAAGGAACATGTACTCGCTGCAGGGATTCGAGGCGTTGATGCGCGCCGTGTTCTTCGAAGTGTGCCAGCGATTGACCGTGGTGTCGTACTGCATGCCGGGATCGCCGCAATGCCAGGTGGCGTCGGAGATCTTGCGCAGCAGCTCTCGCGCCTTGTAGGTCGCGACGGGATGGCCGTCCTTCACCGAGCGCGTCTGGAAATCGCTGTCGCGCAGCACGGCGTACATGAAGTCGTCGGTCACGCGCACCGAGTTGTTGGCGTTCTGGAAGAAGATGGACGAGTAGGCGTCGCTGTCGGGACCGCTGCCGTCGTAGCCGTGCTCGATCAGCGCCCACGCCTTGGCTTCTTCCTTCTGCTTGCACTCGATGAACTCGACGATGTCGGGATGGTCGATGTTGAGGATGACCATCTTGGCCGCGCGCCGCGTCTTGCCGCCGCTCTTGATGACGCCGGCGAAGGCGTCGAAGCCTTTCATGAAGCTGAGCGGGCCGCTCGCAGTTCCGCCGCCGGAGAGCGATTCTGTGGACGAGCGCAGCGGCGACAGGTTGGTGCCCGTGCCCGATCCCCACTTGAAGAGCATGCCTTCGGTCTTGGCCAGCGTCAGGATGGAGTCGAGCGAATCCTTCACCGAGTTGATGAAGCAAGCCGAGCACTGCGGGTTCCGTAGCCGGTGGCGCCATATTCGACACGCTGCGTCTCGTTATTCCAGTGCCAGTTCTGCGCGTCGGAGTTGGGCTCGATGCGATCGCAGCCCACGTTGAACCACACCGGCGAGTTGAACGCCGCCTTCTGTTGCAGGAGCAGGTGGGCGAGCTCGTCGTGGAAGATGGCCGCGTCTTCGGCGGTCTTGAAGTAGCCGCCGGCGATTCCCCAGTCGCGAATGGTCTCAGCCACGCGGGTGACGAGCGCGCGCACACCGCTCTCGCGCTCGGGCGTGCCCAGCTGGCCGTGCAAATACTTGCTGGCCACGATGTTGGTCGCCGTCATCGACCAGTCCTTCGGCACCTCGACATCTCTTCTGCTCGAAGATGACGCCGCCTTGCGAGTCAGTGATCTGCGCGGTGCGCAGTTCCCACTCCAGCTCGTCATAGGGCGAGACGCCGGCCTTGGTGAAGAAGCGCTTGAAGGTGAGGCCGGGCGTTGGTCTTGAGCGCTGGGTTAGTCTGGCCGGGCGCCTGGTTCTTGGTCGTGGAGACTGCGGCGCTCGTTGTGGTGGTGCTCGTAGATGTTTCGGCCATTTCGCTTGCTCCTGATCGGTTAGTAAATATGGATGCCGCAATAATGTTTGCGGAAGTTATTCACCCGCCTGAAGGGGCGCAGCTTCTGCTGCGCCGCAAAGCATGCCCCTTATAAAATTGTCATCCCGAGCGAAGCATCCGCAATCCTCTCCGACCCGCATCTTTTGCGGGTCGGGCGGATGCGAAGTCGAGGGACCTGCTTTTCGTCGTCCCCTGAAAGGGCTCGAGATTTAGGGCTTACGCCATTTATCCCGACCGCCAACGTTGGTATTTCGCACCCGCTCGACGTGAATCGCGGAGTTCGGTGCGATCTCTCGAGCCCGGTCGATAGCTTCTGCTTGCGTTGGTTCGACACTGCTCGCTCTATCCGACCCGGGTCTGCGAATCGCATGGTCGCCTTCAGGGCGTTGTTCAATGTAGATCTCGTGCTTTGTCATACGCCGCTTCTTCCCTCAAATTAGACCGTCCCGCGTTGCCGGACTACGTCAAGTCCGGTATCCACTGGCGTAGTCGTGAATACAGGAACTCACGTTGACCGACCTCGCTCGTTCCGCACAGGACCATGATGTCCGATGCGCTAAGAGCTACAGTTGTGCACCAACGAGGCTCGTCGGAGTGAATTTCCCAGCGGTAGGGCAACTCATAGCCAAAATACTTGTGAACCGCCTCGTACCGACGACCAGGGACAGTCGCAAGCCACTCTCGAAACCAAGCGCCGAATCGTGCGATTTGATCCACCGTTGAAATTCTCCCGCGTTGTCGTAGAAACGATTTAAGAGACGTCACAAACTCCTTCCGCACAAATTGTCGGGGGCCTCTTTTCTCACGTGCGCATGGCAGCAGAAAAGAAGCCCCCGGTTGAAGTCACCGCAAGTGTTTGCCGCAGGCGCGGACTGCGGCCAGTTGAATCGGACTTGGAAATGAACACCGCAGATGCCATCGTCTAGGCGATGACTTCGTCGGTAAAGTTCCCCAAGGCAGTGCCTGGGGACGGACCAAAACGCGCGCACTCTGCGCGTGATCGGGCTTGGTTTGGCGCTGCGGCGGTCAGCCTGGCTTCGCAGCGACGGTTTAGGATCGAAGCTGCGCCCGATACAAATCAGGAATCGGAAGCACTTCGTATCTGGTTTGCCGCCGAACCACCCCTGTCCAGCGACGTTTTCGGAGGGAGAGTCAAGTCCCAATCCGAATAAATTTTACAAACATTAACGCCGGATGTTGTGGATGTCAAGAACATAATACAACATATTGTTATGCGACTTCGAGCCGTTCCGCCGTCAGCCATGTCAAATTTCTGAATTCAAAGCGCCTCTCTCGCGGTATGGCTACGAAGACTCGCCACGTTCGAATCTAGTCTGGTGGCCGACAGCCTTCAACGCCTATTCGCGGTGCAGCTATGTGGATTTGTGTGGATTCGTTGGAAAACAGGTCCGTAACTCGGCGCGGACGTCGGTTCAACGCAAACGAGAATCCCCACTCCGGCGCCTGAAGTAGGGTTCACACGTTACTGGCTTCCTACGCAGTGGGTCTGAGACAAGTGGACTATAGGTATGTAGCGGTTCTCCATGCAAGGTTCCTCGGCAAGCAACGACACTCTCATTCAGGCCTGTCGGAAAACTGTTTTCCATTTACAACTTTGATTTCCGTAAACGGCTGCATACTTTCTATATTTTGGCAATTTTACGAGATCGTGTCCGGGGAGCGGGTGAACTGTAATACTCCAGTATTATCAGTTACTTACACGCAGGATAGAAATTCTCTACGACCAATGTGGGATGCGCTAGACACATGGAGTGAGAATTGCCTCTCTATCTCCCGGAGTTCCACACACTTGCTGTAGAAGCAGCCCTCGTCTCGTGCAGAGGACGCTTTATCAGAAAGGACATCAATGAAGAAAGCGCTTTTGCCACTTCTTGTCCTGTCGCTGTCCTGCTTCGCTTTCGCAGGATCACAGAGCTACACCATCAACTTCAACCAGTATCCGGGCTACACGCAAATTACCAACCAGTATGCAGCCGATGGCGTCACCTTCCAGAACTCGCTGCAATTGGTCGCTCCCTACTATGACTACACCGATTACCCACCCTTCCCCGGTAGTAACGGCGTAATCACCAACGATCCCAACGATCCCATCATCGTCACCTTCACCAACGCGGTGCAGACGGTCAGCGGCTATTACACCGATCCCAACGGCGTAACGGTTGACGCCTATAACGTCCACGGCGCGTTGATCGGCACCTTTAGTGGATCGGCCGTTATCGGCGCGGAGGCGCAGTTCAGCCTTGGCAGCACCCTCAATGGCGGCTATATCTCCTACATCACGATCAGCGACAACAACGGGCAGGCCGACAACGAGGCCGTCGACGAGCTGTACTTCGCGCTTCCCGAGCCGGGTGCGCTGTCACTGATCTTCCCCGGCCTGCTGGGCGTCGGCGTCCTGCTCCGGCGCAAGTTTTTCACCGCGCGAAAGGTTGTGGTTCTCCTGGCGGTGATGGCGTGTGTTTTGACCCTCAATCATGTTTCCTATGCAGGAAACACGCGTGCCCTCATCACGCAGAAGATTGACGATCACCAGCTGGTAACGCTGGCCGGCAATACGCGCCCCGAACTCACTGCACAAAACGATCGCGGTGAAGTCGACCCCGATCTGCAGTTGAATCACATGCTGCTGTTGCTGCAGCGTTCGCCCGAACAGGAAAAGATGCTGGAGCAGTTCATCGAAGAGCAGCACAATCCCAAGTCTCCGATTTTTCATCACTGGATTCACGCCGCCGAATTCGGTCAGCGGTTCGGTCTCGCCGAGTCCGATCTCGCCCAGATCAAAGAATGGCTTGAGAGTTACGGCTTGAAGGTCGAATACGTCTATCAGAACCGCATCCTGATCGACTACTCCGGTACCGCCAGTCAGATCGAGAACGCCTTTCACATGCAGTTGCGCAACTACCTGATCAACGGCGAGCTGCGTATGGCCAACTCCGGCGATCCCAAGATCCCGGCGGCGCTGGCGAAAGCAATTGTCGGCCCGCTCTATCTCAACAACTTCCCTCCGAAGGCCATGCATGAGCTGCTCCACGCTGAGCACATCAACCCGGCATCCGGCTCGATGCATCCCGACTACACAGCGGGCGGCGAACTTCCGCTCGTGCCATGGGATCTGGAGAAAATCTACAACATCGCGCCTCTGTACCCGGCCGGAATTACCGGAACGGGCACGACCATCATGGTTGTTGAAGACACCAACCAGTGGAACTGCCTCGCCAGCAACCCGGCCGTTCCGGCGGGCGGTGGATACAACGTTTGCGGTGCGACCAGCGACTGGGCCGTGTTCCGGAACAGCTTCGGATTGCCCCGTTACGGCAATCCCGCGTTTAAGGAGAACAACCCGGGAGCGACCGAGAGCACCAACTGCTCGGCTCCATCCACAGGCAGGGGCTATCCGTCGGGCTCGGGAATCAACTCGGATGACGTGGAGGCCTCGATTGATGTCCAATGGGCGAGCGCGGCGGCTCCGAACGCGACCATCGTGAACGCTGCCTGCGCCGATCCCAGCGGTGGGTTTGGCGGACTGACCGCGATTCAGAACACCCTCAACCGTCCCAACGAGGATGGCGTCGACGTCATCAGCATGAGCTATGGCGAGTCGGAAGAGAGTTCCGGCGCAACCCTTAACGCTGCCTTCAACACCACCTTCGGTCAGGCCGTCACTGCGGGCCTGGGCATCTTCGTTTCCTCCGGCGACGAGGATGCGGCCAGCTCCGGCGTTCGCGACGGCATCACCATCAGCGGATGGATGTCTTCACCAAACGACGTGTCGGTCGGCGGTCTCGATTTCGCCGATAGCTATCTCGGCGAGAACAGCTCCTACTGGAACGCCACCAATAACGTTTTCTACGGCTCCGCCAAGTCGTACATCATGGAGCAGCCGTGGAATGACTCCTGCGCCGGCACTCTGTTGGCAAACTACTTGACCGGCTCCTACATCACCTATGGTTCCACCGGCTTCTGCAACACGACCACGGGAGCCTCTTACCACAACGGCACCGGCGGCAGCGGCGGACCGAGCGCGTGTGCAACCGGCGTGCCTGCAGTGGCGGGCGTTGCCGGCGGTACTTGTGCGGGATACGCGAAGCCCTCGTACCAGAGCAGCTACCTTGGCTCCATGTCGGGATTGGTCAACGATAACGTCCGCGACACGCCGGATGTCTCGCTCATGGCTGCCAACGGCTTGTGGGGTCACTATTATCTGATTTGCTATACGGACCGGACCAGCTCTGGCATATCAAATGGAGGAATTGCTTCTTGCACCGCCGTGCAGCCGATCGATTGGCCTGGCTACGGTGGAACGTCGGTTTCCTCGCCCATCATGGCGTCCATCCAGGACCTCGTGGTGCAGCATAAGGGTAGCCGGCAGGGCAATCCGAACTTCCGCTACTACGCTCTGGCGAACGCTGAGTACGGGCCGAGCGGCAACGCGAGTTGCGACTCGACTCTCGGCAATGGCGTCGCCGGCTCGTGCATCTTTTACGACGTCACCCTGGGCGACAATGACGCTTATTGCCTCGCTCATAGCGGCGGCACCAAGTACAACTGCTATCTGCCGTCGGGTACCGATGGCGTTCAGTCAACCAGTAACAATGCCTATGAGCCGGCTTATCCCACCGGACCCGATGCGCCCTTTGGCGGTCAACCTCGTGGATGGGATTTCGGCTCCGGCATTGGCAGCGTGAACGCATACAACCTGGTGATGGCGTACTAAGGGCTAGTTCCCTTTACGCCTGATCCTGATCTGTCCAATTGGCTTACCGGCTCAACCTCACTCGGGCCTCGGCCCGGGTGAGGTTTTGCTTTTGAAGCGGCCGCGCATTGAGTCTGCGTGGCCCTGTCGACATCTTGCTTTCAAGGGGCGTGGTCTTATCCGCTAAAGAGTTTCCCGAATTGCTGTACCCCGGGGTCGGGTAGAGCGGCGCTTCAGCGCCGCGTCGAGGGGGGCTCTCTTCGTCAGGCTCTCCGCCCACTGCAGCGCAGTGGGCGGAAAGCCCAGAGTTCGGGGTGCGGCTTGGACGCGGACCTGAAGGTCCGCTCTACCTGGATACACCAAATCTGGAACCGCTCTTAAAGAGTTTTTATGTAATCGGGTAGTGCGGGCCTTCAGGCCCGCGTTCTGCTGCATCGCAAAAACCAGAACGATGCGGCGCGTTGACGCGGCACTGAAGCGCCGCACTACCCGTAGCAACTGGATTACAGTAATTCCTGAACGGCTCTAAGAGAACGCCCAACTCTCGAACAGGCATCCGCCACAGCCGGAGCGATTCTCCCACATCAAATCAAAACAAGTAGATCAGATTAACTGCGACGGTGAACTGGTGCGGCAGTAACAGGCTGGGACTATCGGTTAAGAACACGCTCTTATCGGACTGATCGAGGCGAATGTCGCCACGAACCACGAACTTGCCATCCAGCTTCTTCAAGAACGAGGCGAGGTCGGAGAGCTTCGCGGCCATATCATATTCCGGCGTGAAGGTGTATCCCTCGAGCGTCTGGTCGATTCCGGTGCGAGTGCCTCCGCCATCCTGGAACACCTCGCCGCGAAACGCCAGCGAAAATTTCTGCGTGAAACCATACTTCGCATATCCCGCCAATCCTTTCCAGATGGCGTCGTAGCCGGCGCAAACGCCATTCTCTTCGTGACCGTACAAGGCATCAAAGCCAAGGTTCAGCCGCGGCGTCGTCTTCCAGCTTCCGACAATCTCGCCCACGCTGCGCTGATCAGTATCGTCCTTTGGCCGCTCCGGCCCATGAATAAAGTTGAGGTAAAGAGCGGTGGTCTTGGTCGGCGTCAGCGTGAGCTGGCTTCCCCAGGAATAGCCGTGGTTATAGCGTTGGACCTCATCCCATCCATTCACCATTACAACCATGCCGCTGATTTTGCTATTGAAGGCGTATGTGGCCCTCACTCCGGTGTACGTAAACGGCACGCCGTAGCCGAAGATAAATCCGCGGCTGAACTCGTCGTTGTAGCCGTCATAGCCGCCGATGACCTCCGCGCCCAGGTGGCTCACGATCTTGCCGGCGTCAAATCGCAGGCCCGTTCCCAGCGGCGCGATGTAGCTAACGTACACTTCAGGAATATCAAAATGATGTGCGACGCCGGTCTGCATGTTCCGGAACATTCCATAGGCGGCAGTGATCTCCGGGACGCCGGAGCCGGCAATCATGCTGAAGCGGAACCCGAACTGGTTGCGCTTCTCAATGGCGCGCTGGATGACCAGTTGCGCCATGTCCAACTGCGGCTCGTTGTCGTTGAAGTCGAAGACCCGAAACTGGTTCAGCGCGGTGTACGGCTGGTTGGTGTTGTATTCATACGATAAGGAAGCGAAACCGTCGGTGGTGATGGTGCGCCACCAGGCCTTGCCTTCCGTCGACGCAGAAGCAGGCGATGCCGGCGCAGAAGTAACCGATACCGGCGTTGCGGCCGCGGTGCCGTCTTGCGCAAAAAGCGACAGGGGCGAGATAAGCATCGCCCCTGTTAATACACTTCTCCCCAGAAACCGGCGGAAGTTTCCGCACCAAGCCGTCATAGCTTACTTCCGTGGGCCAACCAACTCGTGCTCTTCCTCGATGTGTTCAGTCGTCAGGTGGCGGCGATCGCCGTTGAACAGCTCCTCGACCTCGAGGGTTTCGTAAGCATGCTCGCCGTGGATGGACTCATCCAGGCCAATCTCCTCGCTCATCTCGGTCACTTTCACCGGCGTGAACATATCGATGATTCGCAGCATGGCATAGGTGAATCCGAACGCCCATACCGACGAGAAGGTAACGGCGACAACCTGTTTCAACAGGAAGACAGGATCGCCGTATAGCAAGCCATTCGCGCCGTCGGGATTGAATGCCTTGTTGGCGAAGATGCCCAGCATGACAATGCCCAGTGCCCCGCCCACTCCGTGCACGCCCCAGACGTCGAGCGCGTCGTCCCAATGCAGCTTGTTCTTCATCTCAACCGCAAAGTAGCAAACCACTCCTGAGACCACGCCGATAATTACAGCCGTGGTCGGTGAAACATAGCCTGCAGCGGGAGTCACCGTCGCCAAGCCGGCGACCGCGCCGGTCAGCAGGCCAAGGAACTTCGGCTTGCTCTCGCGGATCCAGGCCACGGCCAGCCAGGCTACGGCCGCAAACGACGCGGCGATATCGGTGTTCAGAAAGGCCGTGCCGGTCACCGAATCCACACGCATTTCGCTGCCCGCGTTGAATCCGTACCACCCGAACCAGAGCAGGCCGGTGCCGAGCGCAACCAGCGGAATGCTGTGTGGTCCACGATCGACTATCCGGCGTTTACCGACGTACAAAACTGAAGCCAGCGCCGCCAGTCCGGCGATGTTGTGGACCACGATGCCGCCGGCAAAATCCTTTACGCCCCACTGTTGCAAGAACCCTCCGCCCCAAACCATGTGCACGAAGGGGAAGTAGACGAATGTGAGCCACGCGGTGAGGAACAGGCAATAAGCTTTGAAGGTCACGCGGTTGGCGAACGCTCCGGAAATGAGCGCCGGAGTGATGATGGCAAACATCATCTGATACGCGATGAAGACCATGGCCGGAATGGTGTCGTTCGGCCCGGACGGCGTGGAAAGGTTAACGCCATGCAGGAATGCTTTGTCGAGATTGCCAATTACGCCGTGCCAATCGCCGCTGAAGCATAGCGAATAGCCGTACAGGTACCAGATCACCGTCGTCCAACCCATGGAGACGAAGCTCTGGATCATGATGGCGAGGACGTTTTTGCGCCCTACCAACCCGCCATAAAAGAACGCCAGGCCCGGCGTCATGAGCATGACCAGGCTGGTGCAGAGAATCATGAAGCCGGTGTTACCGGTGTCGAGATGAAGCATGAAAGCCTCCAGGAAAAAGTGTGCGGCAGGGCACGACGACGCAGCTTCGCGCGAAGCACAACTCGATGGGAACTGTGGAATTACTGCATCTCGGTTGCGAGTGGCGAAGATGTTCTGTGGGATTTTGAATCGGCCCATCCCTCCTCACGTTTGGCGTGAGCGTGGAGTCAGCCGAACTCGCGCGTAAAGGCAACGAGGGCGTACTTGCCTCTTAGCAGCGTCCACGATGCTGATATCAGGCTGCCGCGACAGTAGGGTGCTCTTTTTGGCGGGCCGAAGTCTGTGTGGGATGTCACGCCCCCAGGTGACAGGCGGGCGGATGCGCGGCCGCAGACGTGCCTCTTGTTCTCCCGCGCAAGCGATTTCTTGCCGCAGGATTTCAACAGCGCCGCGGCATTCCATCGCGCCAGCATTTGCGCTACTCTTGCACCATGACGCTTTCTGCTCGCAACCAACTGCAAGGCACCATCGAGGAACTTCAGCTCGGCAGCGTGATGGCCCACATCACTGTGAGGGTGGGAGAAAACCTCATCGACAGCGTGATCACCCGGCGCAGCGCGGAAGAGATGGCCCTGAAGAAAGGCGATCTCGTGAAGGTCGTAATCAAGTCAACCGAGGTCATGCTCCAGAAGGACTGAGCTTCTGAATTGCCATCGTTGCGCCCTCACGCTCAGGGCTGAGGGTGCCCCACACATTCGCGTCATTTGCGAATGTGCGGGATTCTCGATCACGGCATGGTGCGATCGGTTGGGGCAAAGTCGCGGTTGCTGGAGTGGATTTCTTCGACCTGTCCTTAACGCGCGCCGGCCGTCTTTCGCTGTTGCACCAGCGCGTAAAGGATCAGCTCCGAGCGGCTGGAGATCCCCAGCTTCTCGAAGATCCGGAACAGATAATTTCTTATGGTGTGTTCGCTGAGCTTCAGTTGCTCGGCAATCTCGCGGTTCCGCAGACCCTCGGCCACCAGGTAAACGATCTCCTCTTCGCGGCGCGTCAGCAGCGCCTGGCCGCGGGCGTCGGTTAGCCGTACCCGGTTGCCAGTCCAGAGAGTCTCCAGGATGTAATGCAGTTGCTGGCTGTTGGCCCAGATCTGGCCGTGAAAAACGCGGTCGATGCACTTGCACAACACTTCACACGATTCGTTGCGGCTGCAAACCCCCATCGCGCCGGCGCTGAAAACATCCACCACTTGCTCGCGCGTGCACTCCTCCAGCAGCATGATGCATCGCACCGAAGCATTACTCTGCCGGATCTGCCGCAGCAGCTTGGTCTTCACCGGTGCATCCGCTTCGCTCGCCGTAATCAGCGCGACATCAGCTTCGCCCAGCGGCGACTCCGGGCCCAATGTCGCCTCTCCCGATGCCGCTATCACCCGCACCTGGTACGGCGAACTTTCCAGCATGCGAGTCAGAAGCTGAGCGCCCATCTTCGTCGAGTCGAAGATCATCACTCGAATTTGGTCCTGCGTCATTGCGCTCGAGTGCTCCATATACTCTTGCACCGCGGATTGTTCGCTCGTGTTCGACATGGTTTCCCCATAGGGAGCGCAGTCTTGCGGAGAATTCGCCAATTGTACGTGAGCTCGATTGGGAGGGGACAATCAGCCCAAGAAATTTTTTTCCGGCGGCAGTACGGTTAGAGAGTACCTCATTTCCGCGGAAAAACGCTAGGGTAATTTCGGAGGGGCAACGGCGGTGACGTGCCGGCGATTCCCGCCCTTCTGGACGGACCTCATACTTGGGCCTCGGTCGTCGGCAGTCAGAATCTGATCGCGGCAACGAAATCGGCACTTTTGAGGGGATTCCCGGCCTGCTCTGGGACGTCGTCATCAAGCGCAGGCGACAACGGCAAAATACCACTATTGAGATCCGCACAACGGAGAAATGCAGGCCCGCTCTGGTTCCGAGGCTAAAGCTGTTTAGGAATTACTGTAATCCAGTTGCTAGGGGTAGTGCGGCGCTTGAGCGCCGCGTCAACGCGCCGTCTCGTTTTGGGTTTTGCATTCCGCTGCAGCCGAACGCGGGCCTGAAGGCCCGCACTACCCAAGAAAGCCGACTCTCTTTCCTATTCTTGCTACGGGTTTAGAGTAAGAAGGCCAGGGGAGAGGCTAGGTTCGATAGCAGCGTGGCGTCGCGGCCGAGACAAGCACAACGACACCAGATTCGCCTTTAGATAAAAACCCCCGTTCAAGCCTGTACCTTGAACGGGGAACCCTTCGCACGGTGAGGCGATCTCTTGTGGGGACATCTATTATTAACTTTCTGACCGGGTCCCCTCCGAATCGTTTCAGGCGCGCAGCAGCCATCTGCGGAACGCTAATCCGAAGCCGAACAAGCCGGAACCCAGAACCGACAGCGTGGCCGGTTCGGCCAGTGCCAACGAGTCGTCGAAGCTCGTGGTATCGGCCTGGCCGCCGGTGTTGATGACCACCTCCAGCGTTATGGCAAATGGTCCGCTACCCAACAGCGCACTTCCGTTCGTGATGGCGCTAAACGCACCTCCGCTGGCTGTGATCAAAGGCGTGAGCGCTATGGCGCCGGCACACCCGCTGCCGCAGAATGGAATGTTGCTGTTCGAGAGCCAAGCCTGCGTCGTCACTGTCGTACCGGCGAAAGAGTTCGTTCCGCCGATCGAATTCAGAAAAGTCTGCAGTCCGCTCGGTCCGGTTAGACCGGCGACGGACAGCAGTATGGTCATTGGACCGGCACCCGCGCTGGCCGTCGCGCTGAACGAGCTGATGTCCAGCAGCGGCACTAGGGTTTCATAAGGCGGACCAAAGCCGCTGGTGACATTGGACGCCCAGTTCCCGACCGCACCGATGAACGTAATCTCCCCAAGCGCCGGATTCAGATCCGAGGCATTGCCCGTACAACCCGGAAAGTTGATGTTGTTATCGCAAATCGTCGCAGTGCTGGAGCCGCTCGACATCTGCATGCCTAAGTTGGTGCTGGCGCGCATGCTGACGGGCAGAATAAGCAATGCAACTGCTATTGCGGCCAGAGGGACTGCCTTACGCTTCACTTGCTTATTCCTCCATGCGCAAGGTGACTTCCCCAAGCGCATTCGCGTAAAGAGCAACTCTCGTTCCGCTGGTGCTAACTCTCGTTCCCATGGATGCCGACTATTATTTCAATAGCTTAGAGTTGTCCAGCACAATAGTCTGACACGGCACTTACTCAAAAAATAGGAAATATTCTCCATATATACGCAGATGATGATGGTATGATTTTCTCAATCTTGCGCCAGAAATTTACTAGAAAAGTCTGGATATAATCGGGCTCATTTTGGTAGTAAGATATGGTAATGGTTTCTCAATCTTGCGCCGCAAATCTGCTATAAAGTTTGGGCGTAAATTGCCCCATTTCGCGAATGAACTGGCTAGAGCGTTTCCCGAATTGCTGTACCCGAGGTCGGGTAGAGCGGCGCTTCAGCGCCGCGTCGAGGGGGCTCTCTTCGTCAGCCCAGACTTCGGGGTGCGGCTTGGACGCGGACCTGAAGGTCCGCTCTACCTGAATACACCGAATCTGGAACCGCTCTAAATAGGGCAATTATTTACTTGACTCGCCCACAACTTTGAGCTATAGTTCTGTTCATGGAGAGCAAGACCATGAGCGAACCAAAGAGCCTGCAAGATGCAATCGTTTACTTCTCCAATCCAGACAACTGCATTGACTACCTCGCCGCTCGCCGCTGGCCTAATGGCGTGGTCTGCCCGATCTGTGGCTCTGAGAGTGTGAGCGCATTCAATCCCAAGCGTAAGACTTGGAAGTGCGCGAAGCATCACTCCAAGCGCGAATTTTCCGTAAAGGTCGGAAGTCTCGCTGAGGATTCTGCCATCGGTCTTGACAAGTGGCTTACCGCTCTTTGGCTCATCACCAACTGCAAGAATGGTATCAGCAGTTGTGAGCTCGCCCGTGATCTTGGCGTGACCCAAAAGACCGCATGGTTCATGTTGCATCGCATTCGTTTGGCTATGCAGGATGAAAACTTCGGCAAACTTAGTGGTCACGTCGAAGTTGACGAAACTTTTATCGGCGGCAAGGCCCGCAACATGCATCTCGACAAACGTGAGCGCCGCATCACTGGTACTGGCGGAAAAGACAAGACTATCGTGTTCGGCGCTTTGGAGCGCGGCGGAAAGATTCGCACTACTGTTGTTAACGACCGCAAGCGTGCTGCTCTCCAATCTTGTGTTAAAGAACATGTCGAAGCTGGCGCGGCACTCTACTCCGACGCTCTGGCATCCTATGACGGGCTGGCTCAAGACTACGCTCATAAAGTGATCGATCATGCCGAGAAGTACGTTGATGGACAGGTTCACACTAACGGACTCGAAAACTTCTGGAGTCTGCTTAAGCGCGGCATCGCGGGAAGCTACGTGAGTGTCGAACCATTCCATCTATTTCGCTACCTTGACGAGCAAGTATTTCGTTACAACAATCGTGCGACGAAAGACAATCCGTTGAATGATGCAGATCGCTTCGACATGGCCGTTCGCAAGCTATTTGGCAAGCGTCTTACCTTTGCTTCTCTCACAGGCAAGACTGGCGATGCGACGTGTTTCTAATCCTTACCGCCTAAAACGCGGGCATCGCCGGAAGTCTTAACTTCAAACCGCACTACAAGTTTGCGGTCAGAGTCCTCTTTGAGTAAATCCTGCAGTCCAGCTTGTAAAGCAACAAGGGACTGCTGTAGTGCACTATCTGGCCCACAATAGCGCTCTTTGCAGTTTCCGCATACCATTGGTAAGGCGCGCCACTCTCCGATTGGAACGACATAGCGAGAGTGGCAACTTTTGCATTCAAATTGAATATTATTTATATCGGACAGGTTAAACAAAAGGCAGTTATTCACTGTCATGAGCCTTCCTTTTGGCTGTTGCGGATTCCCGTTTTTGCTTTGCGCGCTCCTGTTTATACTCTTTCTCCCGCTTCACAATCTCGTCGTGAGGCACAGAGAATACCTTACGCACTACAGCGTCGAATTTATCAAACTCTGATTCCGGCATTTGTTTATTTCCAAACAAGTGGAGTGTAACCCCCCTCGCTGATTTTGCTTGCTAATACATTCAGAAAACGAAACACGTGGCCCCAGAGGGCAACAGCTTCGTCAATTTCCATTGTTGGCATATACGGACGAGCATGAGCAGAGTGTCTGCGCCATCCGTCATTGAATGCTCTGATCTCGACCACAGCGGAATTGTAGAACTTATGGGCCTCCTCTTTGAGTGCTGAGTTAGGCCATTGCTGAATGAGTTTTACTGACTCCTCCAATTCGCCAATTATCTTTCCCCACTCCGTGAACTCTATTTTGCCAGACACAGCAAGCGGAATCTTACGATCTCGTCCGAGTTCCCATAGCCCTACTTCTGCGGCCCGCATCAAGTGAAAGGCGGATGCCGGATAGCAACCTACCCCCAGACAATTGCCTGCAGCAATGAGGTCAGACACCGCGCTTGGGA
The DNA here is from genome assembly GCA_963821995.1 of uncultured Acidobacteriaceae bacterium. Classification (GTDB taxonomy): domain Bacteria; phylum Acidobacteriota; class Terriglobia; order Terriglobales; family Acidobacteriaceae; genus Bog-257. The sequence continues at coordinate 216,265 of CAWGFZ010000009.1, forward strand.
AGTGCTTGCTAACAGTTTGTCCAAAGGGATGATCCTGCTGGACGTACTGCTTGACTTGGTTAGGAACCTGAATAAATTTATGCTTAAATACGGCGCGTATGAGACTTGCATTTAGATGTTTTATTTCTGTTCCAATGCTAGATGAGTCATACACGGCAAATTTTCTAGCAATGCTGAGACGTAGTAATTCTGCGGAGGCCCCAGTCTCTTGGAACCCTAAAACCTCTTTCCCGTACCTCTCCACATCGGCGACAAATTTCATCACCGATTCCCATTCTGCATCTATGAGCCGTTGGTTGCCGTTTCCTGCCTCGCTCCTCGACACGTAGTTCTGTTCGAGAATCTGGGCCTTGTACAGCAACTGCATGAGGCGCGGAAGATCAAAAAGATTCATAATGTCCCAAAGGGAGAGCAAGCATGGGGTTACATGGCGCAACCCATCTTCTCTCTCTCCCCTTGGGCGAGTCAAATAAATAATTGCCCTAAATAGTCTGTGTCGCTAGCACTAGCTGTGACAGCTGAGGGGAGATCTAAAGACGGAGGGAATTATTTGAGAATCTACGGGACAGGCTACTGGCTGCGCCAGGACCAAAAAGGAAAAACCCCGCTCAAGGTTTCTTGAACGGGGCACCCTTCGCATGAATGAGGTAACTTGGTTGGCTGTATCTCTATTCTAGCTGACGCGCACGAAGCACATCCAGTCTGCACCCAACCATAGTCTTAGGAGTCTTAGGCGCGCAGCAACAGTCTGCGAAACGCCATCCCGAAGCCGAGCAATCCAGAGCCGAGCAGCGACAGCGTCGCCGGTTCGGGCAGAGCCAGCGAGTCATCGAAGCTGGTCGTGTCCGCTTGTCCGCCGGTGTTAATGGTAACAGCCAAAGTGATAGCGAACGGTCCGCTACCCAACAACGCGCTGCCATTGGTCAAGCCGCTAAACGCAGCCCCTGTCATGGAGAACAGAGGCGTGATCGCCACTCCACAACCGCTGGCACAGAAAGCCAGGTTGGCATTCGACAGAAAGGCCTGAGTCGTTACCGTCGTTCCCGCGAACGAATTGGTTCCGCCGATCGAATTCAGGAAAGTCTGGATCCCGCTCGGTCCGGTCAATCCGGTTACCGAAAGCAGTACCGTCAGCGGGCCTCCGCCCGCACCAACCGTCGCATTGAACGAGCTGATGTCCAAGAGGGGAACCAGTTGCTCAAACGGCGGTCCGAAACCGCTGGTTACGTTCGAGGTCCAGCTTCCGACACCGCCGATGAACGTGATCTGCCCAAGGGCAGGGTTCAGGTCCGACGCGGTTGCAATGCAGCCGGGGAAGCCCTCCCCGGGCGGCACCAAGACGTTGTCGCAAATGGTCGCCTGGCCCGGGTCGGGACTTGCGGCCGTTAACTGCAGTCCCAAATTCGTGCCGGCCCACATGCTCGTTGACGCCATCAGCAGTACAAGTGCTGATAGCGCTAGAATCGTTCCTTTAAATTTTCCTCTCATCCGCTACCCCCTCCATGCTCAGGATCTACTTTAATGGTCAGTTACAGGTGACCGAGAGACTGCATTCGTCTGCTTAACAAGCATTTCGCATTCCAAAGCCAACCAGAATACAAAGCACTGAAAATAATCCAACTTACGTCGTATTGAGGGTCGTTACGGCAGGGCAACATGCAAGCGTGTACATAAGAAAAGGGCATATTCGTAACCAGGCATTTCGACGCTCACCGGAATAGGCCACCGTTTCTAACAAGAACGTCTGCTCCCGAGACCCTGTATCATGCCTAAGCTACAGTGCAGCAATCGTTTGCCAACCTGCCTACGCAAACGAAATTCCACGTCAAATTCGGGGGAACAATTCGACCGCGCTACATTTTCTGGGCTTGGACTTGTACCGCTTGGGCGGGAAGATGTCCCTGTTGCAGTGAGTAGGCGATCAGCTCGGATCGGCAGGACACCCCGAGCTTCTTGAAGAGCCGGAAGAGCCGGTTCTTGATGGTGTGCTCGCTAAGACCGAGGCGCAATGCTATTTCGCGGTTGGTCTTACCCTCGAGCACCAGATTGACGATGTCTTCCTCGCGCTTGGTAAACGAGGCGCGCAAGTAGGAGTTTCGTCTTGAGCGGGGCTGCTCGCTCCCCAACGCCTGAATCAGGTAGCCGACTTGCTGGTTATTTGCCCAAACCTGGCCTTCGTGCACGCGCCGGATGCACTTGCACAGGCTTTCGCATGAATCGTCGCGCTTGAACACACCCGATGCTCCCCAGCGAAACGCCTCCAGCACCAGCTCGGGGTCGTCGCGGTCGAGCAGGATTATGCAGCGCAGCGTGCCGCGGTAAGGCTGTAGGGCTCGCAGAACATTGAACCCCGACAGCGGGCCATCCTTCAGTGCCGCACTGATCAGGGCCACGTCGGCGGCACGCACCAGTTCGAGATCTGGTTCCGGTAAAGTGCTCCGGTATCCGACGACCTCAACACCATAGACAGAGTGGTTCAACTCATGGGCAAGGAGCTGACATCCCATCTCTGAGGCTTCAAAGATCACTACTTTTGTCGGGACTTGCGCGCTATCCTGCATCGGGGCTCTGGGTTTCTCTCATCTAGGGACGAGCGAAAAACTAAGCTTTAGCCGGCAATGAACCAGGCGGGTTAGTGAGGCGCTGCCGACGGTCTTGCCTTGGGCCACGACAATCTGACCGGGATTTTGAGCGATTCATAGTACTTAAGTTGCAATTGTGCAACCAGAGTGCCACAGACGACACCGCAACTTCAACGTCGCGGCCGTGAAAATGTCGAAAAGGTGCGTCTTCGTTCGCTCAGCGCCATCCTTTGTTCCCGTGGTCACCCGCCATATCCGCCTTCTTGGATGCTCGACGACGGAACTTTTCTTCCGAATTTGTGCGCAAAGCGCATCAGTATGGCATCGCGAGAGGCTCGATTCCCACCCCCTTTCGACGGTTACCTTACCGAAATGGTAAGCCTGACTTGATGCCTGCTGTTCCCCGTCAGGTGTAGCACGCTCTTCTCTCCCCTAAAGTGCCGTTCGATTGGGAAGGATTCAACGCTTTATCCGTCACGGATTCCCAGGACCAATCATTTCCGGTTGTGATCGCATTCCAACTACGAGGAGGAAGAGAAGTCGCGACTCTCGGGTAAAATGCTTACCGTTTTCCGCCTGTTCCAGAGCTTCGCCGCCAAGTTCGCAACCGCCTCTTTCGCGGCAGCGAACGGTGCATTCTGCGCTTCAGCCGATGCGCCCGTCCCCAAGGCGAGCTGGCAAAATATGAGAAACATTAGAGTTGTTGATTGGGAAGACATTCTCCTGAAGAGCGTCGCCGATTGTATGGGTAATTTGGCGAACAGAATGCAAAGAGTACCTATCTAAGTTTTGCTGCCTGTGCAAACTAGAATGAGAGTATGTCTGGAGAATGTATGCATCGAACCTGCAATCTTCCGCTGCGCCTGCAAATTACCGTACTACTCGTCGTCTTAGGCGTCGCAGCAACGGCACACGCCGGATCTAACGTTACCGTAAGCGTTACCCTCACCGGAGCGGGAGGCTCCGAGTACGGCTTGGGACAGAACTACGCCGGCGGCGAATACCTCATGCCGTATTACCTCTCCGTCGACAACGGCTCTCCGGTGGCGGTGATCTGCGACGATTACAACCACAGCGTGAGCCTCGGCGAACAGTGGACCGCGACCGTCAGCAACTTCAGTAACCTCACCGAAACCCGCTTCGGTGCCGCCGATTCCACTCAGTATCACGAGGCCGTCTGGATTGCCTCGCAGATTTCCTCCACCTCCTCCCTCGCGCAGATCGCCAGCGCGCAGTACGCCATCTGGGCATTGTTCGCGCCTAACACACCCATGATCCCAGGCGAATCGCTCTGGATGTCGTTGGCGTCAACCGCAGCTGCCAACAGCTATTACGGCATGAGCTTCGCGAACTGGGAGGTTCTGACACCACTGAACCCCAGCTCGCCGCAGGAATATCTGCTCTATGATCCGCTGCCGCTGCCGGAGCCGGCTGCTATCTTCGACCTCGGAATGGCGCTGATGATTCTTGCCGGCGGGTTATACCTGCGGCGCGTGCGCCGGCCTCAGCCGGCACGTGTTCCAGTTTCGCGCGACGATGCTTCGCGATCCCCGCGTACTCACTGACGACGTGCTGCAACACAAATTTGGCGCGATAGGCTATCGCGTCTTCGCCCTCTGGGAGCGCCACCCTTCACTCCCAGAGGTTTTTTCTTTTGCAGATTACTTTGCCCGATACAGTCCCAGCAGCCACGGCCGATAGGGCAGATGAGGAAGATTGGCGTTCAGGTAATTACAGATTTTGGCCAGCAGCGGCCAGTCCGCCGGCGCGGTTTGAAAGCAGTGACATTCCGGACATGGACTTACGTCGTCCACCGCCCAGCCATTGGCGATCATCGTTCGCATCGCAAGCAGCAGGGGATTGTATCGCTGCAGATGGTCCCCGAAGCTCAGGGTTAGAACCGGATCGAAGCTTGGGAACAGAGACTTCAGATCGGCCGGTGTAAAGCGGCGCCGATGTCCCCAGATGTGATAGCGCGTGCGGCACTCGGCGCAGACGCCCATGTTCTCGCGCATGTTCTCGCGATTCGGCACCGTGATCAGGATCGCCTTCGTTGCCACCCGGTTGAATTCCCGCAGCGCCCCCTCATATGTGGCATCGTCCAGGTGCTCGAGCATCTCGGTGCAAAGTACCAGATCGTAGGAACGGTCGGCGACGCCGGACAGGTCATCCGCCGAGCGCTGCAGAGTGGGGGCGTTCACCCTCGCCAGCGCAACTTCGCTGATGTCGACCGCGACCACCGACTTGCCGCGCGATACCAAGGCATTGCTCAAGAACCCGTTGCCGGCGCCGATATCGAGGATCGTCTGGCAGTCCTGCGGGATCATCTGGATGGTTGTTGCCACGCGATTCCGCTCGCGATCGGAGACTCCCTCCGCTGCTGCCCAGCGCAGATCGTAAAAAGCCTGGTCAGCGGCAATGCTTTTCATCGTTTCACCTCTACCGGCCTATCGTCAGGACAGCTTTGCACGGCAGTTGGAAACTGCTGATCGATAGAATTGGCCGGCGCGCAGGCATCCTCAATCTTGCCAGCACGCCGTGGCCCACTTTGATATCGCCGCTGTTCGGTGACGGTGTTCTGCAGGAGAGCTTCCACTCGCTCAGCCACTTCCGTCCAGCTCTTCGCATGAGCATAGGTGACAATATGACCGCGGTTCCATTCCCTCGCGAGTGCCTGACGCAGGCCTTCGGCAATCGACTCCGGCGACGGATCGACGAGCACTCCGAGTTCCGGGTCCGCCAGAATCTCCGGCACGGCTCCGACCTTCGTACCCACCACCGGCGTCCCGCACGCCAGTGACTCGAGCACAACGTTGGGCCAACCCTCATTCCGGCTCGGCACACAACTCGCGTCCGCCGCACTGTAATAGTGTCGCAACACCTCATTGTCGATTGCGCCGGCAAATGTGCAGACGTCGGCGCAATTCACCTCTTCCGCCAGCCGGCGCAGCGAATCCAGATCAGGGCCTTTGCCAATGAACAAAATCCTGCAGCCTGGCACGGCTTCTTTCAGCAGAGACGCGGCCCGCACCAGCAGATCGCAGCCTTTCACGTGCTTTAGAGCGGCGACGCTGACGATCACCTTTTCGTCCCCGCCGCAGCCGATAGTTTTTCTTGCCTGCGACCGCTCCTCAGGGAAGAACCGCTGGGAATCGACACCATTCCCGATCACCGCCGGCATCGCGATGGACGGCTCCAGTTGCTGCATGATCCTGGCCAGCGACGCCGAAACGGCTGCGAGGCCGTTCGCCTGCCGCAATGTCCAGCGAATCTGTGGCCGTAGGGTGAGGAATGCCGTGAACGTGTGGATGTCACTGCCACGGGCGGTCACCGTCGCCGGGATCCCCAAAGCCTTCCCTAGAAGCACCGCCGCCACGCCATCCGGAAAAACGTAATGAGCGTCGATGCAGTCAAAGCCGTGCTCCCGATGGAGTTCGCGCACCGTCCGCAGGCACCCCGCATACATGAGCAGCCCGTGCAACGGCATCGAGATCTTCGGCAGGAGCGGATATCGCGGATGATGAACGCGTAACCCGGCGATGGTTTCCTGCCCGGGTACCAATGCCACGCGGCCTCTCGCCGTGCCGGCCAGAAATTTCGGCACATACGGCAGCGGCGCCACCACTTCCACCTGATTGCCTTCGCGCCTCGCAAGCTGCGTCGTGCGCTGCAGTAAGAAAGTAGCGTAGTTCGGCTCCAGCGAGTTGGGAAACAGCGTGGTGAAGGTCAGGATTTTCATCTCCGTCAGCCGTGCAACGAGTCCGATCGCACCCACCCACCACAGCTAGCTTGCATTCGCACACGCCAGTTGATTCATCTGGCCGACAGCGGGAAGATAGGCGCTCTCATACACCGTTCCAACTTTGAACTGTTGCAGGAGACATTCCAGCTTGGCCTGCATCTTCGTCAGGCCTGTGTACTGGCGCAGGCGCGACGTCAGCCGCGCCGGCAGCCGCGGCTGCAGGTCATCGATCTCCCACGGATGCAGATAAAGCACCGCCGGCCGGCCTTCCGCCTGGTTGATGGACCTCACTCCTGACTTGAGGAGCTGATAGGGAAAAATTCTCAGATAAGCTCCTCCGCCGACAGGCAAGTTCTGTCCCAGCAGTCTCCACGTGGCGACAGGCAGCTCCACCAGATTGCCGCAAACTCGGAATGGCTCCCGTGGGGCCGAGTGGTTTCCGTAAAACGGATGCCGGACAGGGTTGAGGCTGGAGTCGTACAGAAATCCCAGTTCCTCGAGGATCCCGTAGGCCCAACTCGCCGCGCTGCTGATCGAGAACGATGGGGCGCGGTAGCCAACGACCCGCGTCCCCGCTGCCGATTCGATCACGCTCTTGGCCCGGTATGTGTCCTCGCGGAATTCTTCAGGACTGAGCGAAGAAACTGGCCGGTGCCAATAGCTGTGGCAACCCAGCTCATGTCCCGCTTCGCAGGCCTGGCGCACCAAGCCGGGGAAGCGTTCCGCCACCCATCCCAGAAAAAAGAATGTGGCCCGAACTTCGTATCGCGCAAACAACTCGTAGAGAGCGCACGTATTCGCTTCCACGTGTGAAGGAAACGAACTCCAGCGATCGCGGGGCGCCACCCCGGTCATCGCCTCGGTCTGGAAATAATCCTCCACATCGACGGAAAGTGCGTTCGTGGGCTGCATCCCGGTATTACCAAGCAGTCGGATTGCCAAAAGCGTGATTACTCTGTGCAAGGTCGTACCGTCGAAATGGGCAAAAAACATGCCAAAAAGCAGCTAATTTGTGGAAGGGATTTTCCCAATGGAGTCATCTTAGTGACACTTTAACTCAAGAAAAAAGTGGTACGCATTCTTCGTTCTGGAACTCCTACTCACTCATTTAGGGAGTCATTTGTCTCATGCCGTTCGTTACCTTTAGACTCTTGTCAATGTCGGATCAGTGCGGTAGCGTTCCCATAGTTATTAAAAGCAGTTCGGAACATGGCTGTTGCTGTACCTACTCCGCGTGCGCCGCTTTGTAGGGAACGCCCAGCTCGTTCCATTTTAAGGTCCTCCCGCGCAAAACTGGATTGCAGCCGTTCAGGGCTGGATTAGTGCAGTGAGTGGCGCTAGCGTGGTCGTATTTGTCTCTGACGCGCCGCGCTGAGAAACGCCGACGAAGACCGGCAACGTCACCGCACCATATCAGCCCCAGGGAAAACTCTGCTCACTACAATTTTCGCAGGTAAGAAATTATTTGTTCGTGAGAGGAAGTTTTTGATTTGCGGTTTGCTTGCTTCTTCGGCTGAAGTTGAAGTCCAACGCAAAATTACTCATCGGTAGCAGGACGTACGAACATGGCCACTGCTGTTGTGAGATCGAACCCTCTCCCTCTGATACTCGTCGTCAACCACGAAACCGTCATGCTCCGGCAATTGGCTTCGGCCATCCCGGGCGATACCTATCAAGTTGAGACAGCAATCTCCGCCCGTGACGCCTTGCAGCGATTGCAGCGCCGTCCGCTTCCCAATCTGGTTTTGATGAATGTGGGAGTGCTCGACGACGGACTGGAGGCCCTGCGCCAGGCCCGCCAACTGTATCCCGACCTGAAGGTCGTCATGCTGGGCAAGGTCAACGATACACGCAGTGCGACGCAGGCGGTTCGCCTCGGCGCCCTGGACTACCTGCCCGAGCCGGTCGGCGAAAGCGAACTGGAGGCGCTGCTCCTGGAGCACGTCTCGGCACGCCCGGTCCCGGTGCCCGAGCCTCCGGAGTCCAAGCTGGCCATCATCGAGCTCTCCGAGGGCCAGGTGTTCGTCTGCGGAAGCGCGTCCATGAAGCACCTCTACGCGCAGGCTTCGCTTATCGCCAAGTTCGATATGCCGGTCCTGATGCTGGGCGAAACCGGTACCGGCAAGGAAGTACTGTCCCTGCTGGTTCACCATCTGTCGCCGCGCGCCAATCACCCATTCCTGAAGGTGAACTGCGCCGCGGTTCCGGCGGATTTGCTGGAAAGCGAGCTGTTCGGTTACGAAGCCGGGGCATTCACCGGAGCCACCAAAGCCAAGCCCGGAAAGTTTGAGCTCTGCGAAGGCGGCACGATTCTGCTCGACGAAGTCGGCGAAATGCCACCCGCCCTGCAGGCCAAACTGCTGCACTTCCTTCAGGACCATCGCTTCTCGCGCCTGGGCAGCCGCACCACCACTCGGGCGGATGTCCGCGTGCTGGCCGCTACCAACGTCAACATCGAGCAGGCCATCGCCAACAAGATGCTGCGCGAGGACTTGTACTATCGTCTCAGCGGATTCACCATGCATATTCCGCCGCTGCGCGAGCGCAAGAAGGAAATTCCTCTGCTCCTCGAGCACTTCATGCAGCGCAATGCCATCCAGTTTGGCACGCCGGCGCGCTCCTTCAGCGCCAGGCTGCTTCAGGCCTGCCTCAGCTATGCCTGGCCCGGCAACCTGCGCCAGTTGGAGAACTTTGTCCGGCGCTACCTCATACTCGGCGACGAGGACTTGGCTATGTCCGAGCTCCAGATCAACTCCCGGAGCAACGCCGACATGCGCCCGGCTTTCAGCTTTACAGGCGATCCCAACGACACCAGCGGACTGAAGTCTCTGGCTCGCTCGGTCAAGAATGAAGCCGAAGCCGCCGCCATTGCTCACGCCCTGGAACAGACCAACTGGCATCGGCAGAAGGCGGCGACGCTGCTAAGGATCAGTTACAAAGCGCTGCTTTACAAAATCAAACAGTACGAACTGCATCCACCGGAGGCATAGCTCACAGGCGCAAACTGACACACTACTTCGGGACAGCTGATTGGAAAAACTCGCCTGTGGGAATGCTTCGTGTTGGGGCACGACTCCACAGGCCGCCAAAGAGTCCATTTCCGAAGGCTTTGTGTCAGGGCACGAACTTGGTCGTGCCGATAAGCCCCTTATATTTTTCCTCCCTCGCGCGGGCCTTAGCCCGCGAGGCATCCGTTCTCGAAACTTTTTCGCAACCTTCTACTGGCGCTGCCGAGTGGTCTCCAAAGTGCAATCACGAATGTGTTTAACTGGCGACCGTCGATGCTGGCCCGACTCCTGAGTCCGTTTAAAGAATTCGGTGTGTTTCCCGGCTTCATCTATGCCGTGGATCGCACTCTGCAGCGCCTCTCCCCGCACCTTCGTCTCCAGTTTTACGAACTTCTCGCACAACCGATACCCGACCGGCCGCTGCTGCCTGCTGGGCTGGCGGCCGCATTCGAGATGCGTCAGATTCTGGCCGGCGCTCCGGAAATCGACCTGATGCCTGCGCGGCCCGATATCAAGCAGTCGCGCTTCCGCCAGAATGCCATCTGCCTGGGCACTTATCAGCAGGACAAGCTCATCGGTTATAGCTGGCTCGCCTTCCACGCTTACCAGGAAGATGAGGTGCGCTGCACCTTCGTCCTGCCGGAAGGGAATCGGGCTGTCTTCGATTTCGATCTGTACCTCTTTCCCGAGCACCGCATGGGACTGGGGTTCGTCGCAGTCTGGAACGGTGTTAACGAGTTCCTGCGCAGCCGCGGCGTTCAGTTCACGTTCAGCCGTCTGACGCGCTTCAACCTTGCCTCGCGGCGGGCGCACCTGCGGCTGGGCGCGCGCGTTATTGGTCGAACGTTTTTTTTGCAGATGTGGGACGTGGAATTCATGCTGGCTACGGTTGCGCCATTCCTGCATTTGTCGCTCTACAAGAACAATCGCATGCGGCTGAAGTTACACGCGCCTGCCGGTGCTTCGCCGTCGCGGCCCGTTGCAGCCCATCCGGCGATAGGCGCCGAGAAGGATCCGTCGGCGGTGGGATCAGCGTAGTGGCGGGGCGACCGCGATCGAGTTTTAGGTACGCACAACCTGCTTTAAGGACAATCATGACTGAACTACAAATCCTTCGCGATTACATCCAGGCCGAAACCGGCTATGAAGGCGACCTCTCGCCCGACGTCGATCTGCTGGAAAAACAAATCCTCGACTCCTTCAACATCGTGCAATGGGCGATGTTCATTCAGGAACAGTTCAAAGTCGAGCTCGACGCCGAAGACCTGGTCCGCGAGAACCTTTCCAGTCTCTCCCGGGTCATGGCATTGATCGACAGCAAGAAATCGCAGCGCGCACGGAGCGCTGTTTCAGGTTGAGGGAGAACTATGTTGTCCAGGTCCATTCCACATTTTCTTTGCCAGACCGCTGAACGCCTACCGGACAAGACTGCCATTGTCTCCGACGCCCGCTCGCTTACCTTTTCCCAGCTTCATCAGGAAGCGCTCGCCACCGCGGAATGCCTTCGCGGCATCGGCATCGCGCCCGGTGACCGGGTCGGCATCTGCATGGAGAAAACTCTGGATCAGGTAGCGGTGATCCTGGGCGTGCTGTTTGCCAACGCAGTGGTCGTCCCCATATTGCCGCGTCTGAAGCAATCGAACATTCAACACATCATCGAAAATTCGGGCATGGTTGCGCTGATCACCGACTCCGATCGCATGCATGAAGTAGTCGAGTTCGGCGATCTCACTCGCCTGATCATCGGCCATGGCGAGCTGGATCGTGACTGGCCAAACCTTCCCTATATGCGCCGCTTCATCCGGCCGCAGATGTTCTTCGACCGCATCAGCAACGACAACGCCGCCATCATTTACTCGTCCGGTTCCACCGGCCGTCCCAAGGGCATCCTGATCTCGCATCGCAATCTTGCCGACGGCACGGACATCGTAGCCGACTATTTGGGGACGAACGAGCCGGACCGCATTGGCTGCGTCTTGTCGTTCAATTTCGATTACGGCTTGAACCAGATCTGGCAGACTATCCGCAAAGGCGCCACCCTCTACCTTCACAATCTGGCGCTGCCCAACGATCTGTTTGCCATGCTCGCGGCGGAAAAGATCACGGCTTTGCCGGTGATGCCGGTCATCATCACCAAAATGTTCGACAAGCGGCTGAAGCTCGCCACCGCTTCGCGCGATTTTTCTTCGCTTCGATATGTCTGCTCCACCGGTGGGCGCTTGTCGGAAGATATGCTTCGCGACCTCAAGACTACTTTTCCGGCGGCGAAGATCTATTCCATGTTCGGCTTGACAGAGGCGTTCCGCTCAACCTATCTCGATCCTTCCAAGATCGATACTCATCCTACTTCCATCGGCAAAGCTATTCCGGATTGCCAGATATTTGTGCTGGATGAGAATGGGGAAGAGTGTCCGCCGAATGTAGTTGGAGAGCTTGTACATCGCGGGGCGACAGTGACGAAAGGCTACTGGCACGATCCCGAAGCTACCGCCAAGGTATTTCGCTCCCATCCGCGGTTCCCAGGCGAGACGCTGGTCTTTAGCGGCGATAAAGTCCGCCGCGACGAGGAAGGATACTTATACTTCGTTGCCCGCGGCGACGAGATGATCAAGACCAAAGGTTTCCGCGTAAGTCCTACGGAAGTAGAAGCCGAAGTCGTCCGTCATCCCGAGGTTGTCGATGCGGTAGCGTTCGCGGTTCCTAACATCGCCGTTGGCGAGGATGTGGCTTGCGCCTATACCACGGTTAACCGGCAGCCGCTTCCCGAACAACTCCTGAAACAATACCTGAAGACGCAGCTTCCGAGTCACATGGTTCCGGCATATCTTATTCACTTCGATAGCTTCCCAATTACCGGAAACGCCGGGAAGCTGGACAGGAAAACCATCAAGCAAGCTGCTTTTGAGCGCCTGGGCATGCAGGCCGAGACTGTACAGTCGGGCGCGGCCCACGCCTAAGAGGTGAATACTTGAGCGCCTATCTGGGACGAGTCATCATCGGCGTGATCGGCGACGACATTCATATCGTCGGCAATCGCATCATGCAGCTTGCGCTGGAAGAATCCGGATTTCAGGTATTCAATCTGCGCGCGCGCAACCGTCCCGAACAATTCTGCGAAGCTGCGCTGGAGACCAATGCGGATGCGGTATTTGTTTCCTCGCTGAATGGAGAAGGGGAATATTGGTGCGCCGATCTTCGTAGCTTGTTTCGCGCTGCCGGTCTGGAGCACGTGCTCTTATATGTCGGTGGCAATATCGTAGTAGGCGACCGTCCGAAAGATGAGGTAGTGAAGCTCTTTAAGAAGTTCGGCTTCGACCGCGTCTACCATCACGAGACCGATATCGGCGTAGCTATTGCCGACCTTCAGGAGGATTTGAAACGTGGCGCTACCCAGCGCTAATGCCCGCTTGTCGGAGATCGGCAAGTACCGCTCGCAGGTGCTCGCCTATCCTTTGGCGCGTGGTATTTCGTCAGAGGAAGTTCGCGACCACCTCGCCTCAGTGCCGCGGCAGCGCTTCCCCCGCGTAGCCTATGCCGATCGTGGCCCGGATCCTTGCATCCAGCCGCGCGGCGGTTTTCCATTGTTCGAGTCGCAGTACGATCTGACGCAGAAGCTGGATAAAGCCGGCGCCGATTTTATTCCGTTGACGATCGATAGCTACACTCGTCATAACCAATACGACACTGCCACTCAGCTACTGCACCGCAGCGAAGAAGAAGGCAAGAACTATCTAAATGGTTATCCGCTGGTAAGCCATGGTTATGAGCTGACCAGGCAGTTATATGTTGGGTTGGAGAAGCCGGTTAGCCTGCGTCATGGTACCCCCGACGCGCGTCTGCTCGCGGAGATAGCTTTGGCGTCCGGAATTGCCGAGATCGAGGGTGGCGCCATCTGCTATTGCCTGCCGTACTCCGAAGGTTTCCCGCTGGATCGTTCGCTCCTGTATTGGCAGTATGTGGATCGAATCTGTGCCGTCAACTCTACCGACGACCGTCCCATCCATCGCGAAAGCTTCGGCCCGCTGACCGCAACCCTGGTTCCGCCTGCGATGGTGGTGGCAATAGAAATCATAGAAGCCCTTCTCGCGGCCGAACAGGGCGTCACTTCCTTCGCAGTAAGCTTCGGACAGACCGGCTCGCTGATTCAGGACATCGCGACCGCAGCGGTCCTGAAGAAGCTTACGCGTTACTATCTTGGCGAGATGGGATTCGACTCCGTTCAAAGTTATCTCGTCTATCACCAGTGGATGGGACAGTTTCCGGCGCAGCGTGAGCGCGCGGCCGCCCTGATAGCATGCTCGACTATTGTTTCCAGCATGATTGGGGCGGACAAAATTGTAGTTAAGACAATCGATGAAGCTCTCGGCATACCGCGGGCGGAGATCAACGCCGAAGCTTGCGACACCGTCAGCTATGTACTGCGTACCTTCCGTTCGGCCGATACCGTAACTTCGCCGATCGTCGAGCGCGAAGCCGCACTGATCGAGTCGGAAAGCAAAAGTATTCTCGATGCCATCTTCGCCATCTCGGGCACAGCTTTCTGGGAGAGTGTCTTTCGCGCTTTTCAGCTTGGCTATCTGGATGTGCCCTTCGCGCCGCACGCCGACAATGCCAACCGGTTGCTCTCGGTGCGAGACGGCAACGGTTCGATTCGTATCGCGGCGCCGGCGAATGTCCCCATCTCACGCGCGGACGCATCCCTGGAAAAGGAACTGCTGGATTCGCGCGAAGACCGGACGGATAAAACCTACCGGCAGATGCTGGCTGATATCAGGGTGATGGTATGAGCCTCCATACTCACCCGCACCAGCGGTTCGCGCGCGTTGCCGTCGATATCGGATCGACGGTAGTTAAGGTCGCTGTGGTGAATCACGACCGCACTATCGCTTCGCAGCGATTTTATCCTCGCGATTTCGAAGCGGGGATTGTCAAGCAGGTCGAATCCCTGCTCGTCGCGCACAGCATCCCTCCCGATTCTCCCGATATTCGCGTTTGCTCTTCCGCCAATGGCGGATTGCGTGTCGGTATTGTGTGCCTGACGAAACATTTCAGCGGCAGGGTTCTGCGCGACCAGGTCCTTCTGGCCGGCGCCAATCCTATCTTCGTCCATACCTTCGACGAAGACGCTAAAGATGCAAGCTATGTGGACATTCTGCTGGTAGGAGGCGGTATCGACTGCAGGGGCGCCGCGCCTTTGGAACAGCGGCTCAAGAGCTTTGATACTGGCAAATATCGCTACGGAACCCTCGCCTTCGCTGGCAACAAGCATCTTTCCAAGCTATTACGCGACCGCTATCCCTCCTTGTTGATCGTTCCCAATCCGCTCAGTGATCGTCTTATAAGTACCGATAATTCGGTTTTTGAAGTAATTCGGCGAGCTTATCTGGACGACCTTGTCTACAAAGAAGGCATCAGCGAGCTGAGAAGCAACCTTTCTACCGGAATAAGACCTACTCCTGAAGTGGCTAGCCTTGGATTCCAGCATGCAGTGCTGAATGGAACGAAATTCGGCGTGATTGCTCCTTGCCTGTTGCTGGATATCGGCGGAGCCACCACGGACATTCACTACACAATCGAGATCGTCAAGGAGAGCAGCGCGATCCGGGCTCCGGCAGTCGGCGGGAGTTCGGTAGCACGCTATGTATTTACCGACCTTGGAATCGTAGCCTCGCGCGATAGTTTAATGCTGCAGCTCAGGAGTCATCCGCGGCTTTACGAATTTCTCAGCACGGTACTGAATGACGACGTCACCGAGACTTACCGTCTCTTCCGCGAAGGCGAATACCAGCCTGCGCCGGAGTTGCTTGCCTACGGATGCCTGTTCCTGGCGATGGACCGCTTCGCCACTGGCCGCGGCCCGGGGCTTCCAACCGGCGATCTGGGTCAACTTGCTCAGGTCATCCTGACGGGCGGCGCATCGCAGGTATTAGCCGAAGAAGTCGCCGCCAGAGTCGTCGCTCTAGTAACGCCGAATGCAAGCAAGCCGATTCTGCTGATCGATCGCAAGTACGAAATTTGGGTTGAAGGCATCGCGTTTACCGATCAGTCGGTGGCGGCTGCCGCGGCTGTCTGATACTACTTCCACTCTATGGCATTGCCTCTCGAAGCTGGCTGGCATGGAAGTTCGCTCGCAGAGCTGCATTTGCTGGCGGAACAGTACGGCACTCCATATTTCCTCTATGACACTGATGAGATCGCCCGCCGACTTAGTCTAGTTCGCGATTCTCTCCATGGACTAGTAAAGATATACTATGCGGTAAAGGCCAATCCCAACCTCGAACTACTGCGGAAAGTTCGCGACGTTGCCGACGGGCTGGATGTCTCTTCAGGTGGAGAATTAAAGCAGGCCTGCCTTGCCGGTTTCGATATGGCAAACATAAGCTTTGCCGGCCCGGCTAAGACTACGGTTGAACTGACTACATCCATAGAGCGTGGCGTCGGCTGCACCAGCGTCGAATCCGTCCGTGAATTGCTGGAGTGCGCCGGCATCGCCCGCCGAATCGGGCGCAAAGCGAATGTGACTATACGCGTCAATCCGCAGACGGCAAATCGCGCCTTCGGCATGAAGATGGGGGGCAAGGCGGCGCAGTTCGGAATAGATGAAGAAGACCTCAACGCGGCACTGCAGCACGTTCGCTCTAATTCCGATGCCCTGGAGTTCATGGGCATTCACATCTATGCCGGAAGCCAGTGCTTCGAGCCGGCGGGAATCGTTGCCGGCGTACAACATTGCCTGGAACTGGCGCGGCGTATTGAAGCTAATACTGGGCTTTGCTGCCGCGTAATAAATCTGGGTGGAGGCTTTGGAGCGTCGCACACCGAAGCAGATCGCGAGCTTGACATAGCTACACTTGCCAAGGAGCTAGTCCCTGTTTTGCGGGAATTCATCAACTCGGCACCCCTCGAACGTAAGATCGTCCTGGAGTTGGGCCGCTTCCTCACTGCCGATGCGGGAATCTATGTTGCGCGAGTGATTGGAAGCAAAGAATCACGCGGTAAGCTGTTCTACATGGTGGATGGCGGCTTGCACCATCATCTTGCGGCTGCCGGTAGTTTCGGCGCGACCTTCCGCAGTAACTATCTTCTGCGCAATCTATCCCACCCTGACGCAGAAAACGTTAAGTGCAGCATTGCAGGGCCATCCTGCAATCCTACCGACCTTCTAGGTATCGATGTAGAGTTGCCGAAGCCTGAGATCGGCGATCTTGTAGCTGTCTTGAAGTCCGGAAGCTATGGATTCACCGCCAGCCCACTGCTGTTTCTCGGAAGGCAAACCCCTGCAGAGCTGATTTCCAGCGATGGGAAGATCACTTTAGGAAGAGCGCCGCGCAGTATGGCTGATTTCAACTAGCACGCGGTTCAGACACTCGGCCAACTGTCCGGCTTGCGAGCGCCGGCTGTATCGCGCAACGTCACTGGGCAGGGGATGCGCACCGCTGCGGAGCTTGTGCAGGAAATCGGGTAGCGCCGCGTAGATCGCGTTCTCTTTATCCAGGTCCACAATCGTCGCCCCGCCGGTACTTTGCAGCAACCTGGCTGTATCACCTGTCTGGGTGGTCAACGCTAGGATAGGTTTATTCAGACGAAGGTACTCGTACACTTTGGCCGGAATCTGGTGATCGCAGCACGCAGCCTGCAGCAGCAGAAGAGCATCGACATCGGCGGCATCCTGCAACGATTCGCGATAAGGAAGCGGCGGCAGCAGGTGCACCAGGTCATCGATTCCCAGCTCTTGCAGCTCCTTGCGGTACTGATCTTCAGCCCCGCTCGCGCGCAGGTCGATGGCAAGCGTCTCCGCGCTGATCTCACCTTCTGACTTCAGCCTGGCCAGCGCGCGAAAGAAGCAAGTTGGATCGCGCTCCCAGGGATAGATAAGTCCGGAATGCAGCAACCGCAACCGCGGACCGGCTGCATGCCTCACGGGCAGTTTCTCGAAGTCGCCATCGTCATAACCGTTCGGCAGCAACAGGCATCGCCCGGGATCGAGATCCGGATAGCGCGCGACATACATGCGAATCGCGGCGGGCGCAGTGAAGATCAGTCGCGAGGCGTTTCGAATAGCCTTGCGCTCAATCCACTGGTAAGTGCGGCGAGTAAGCGGGTCCTCAGGATAACCCTCTTCCGTCATGGAATCGCGGAAGTCCACGATCCACGGTCTGCCGCTCAGCCGATGAAGTATGTATCCGATCAACACGGCGCTGGCGATCGGGTAGGTGCTGAGGATGACGTCGATGTTCTGCTTGCGGATGCTGTGCAGGCCGGCAGGAACCGCGCCTGCCAGCCATGTCACCCAGCGATCGGGCAGCGCAGTGCTGCGGAGATAATGCCCCGCCAGCGCGAGATGCCGGCGCGAGTCGAGCCCGAAGGCGCGAATGACCTTCACCGACGGCGGAATCTCATCCATCTGCGAATCGTCGGTGCGCTCGTAAGCCCGCGGACGCACCGTCAGAACTGTCGGCGACCATCCGAATTCAGGCAGGTATCGGCAGAACTTCAGCGCGCGCAGCAGTCCACTGCTTCCCGCTTGCGGCGGGAAATGATAGGCAACGATGAGCACGCGTCCGCGGATGGCAGTCGGCCGTGACTCATAGCAAGCGTGCCCCTGGCTTTCAGTCGTGATGTCGGAAGCCGGCGATTCGGCTACGCTTTCGAGATCGGGAGGTTTAGCGTGAGGAGTCACGAATTATCCAGGTTGCCAAGCAACCCTGAAAAAGCAGATTCCTCGCGGGCTGAAGCCCGCTTGGAATCCCAAAAATAAGGAGCCAGACCGGCGCAGCTAAAGCTGCGCCCCTTCAAACCCGGCGATCGCTTTTCGGCAAGCTATCAATCATTCGCCTTGGCAAGCGCAGCGAGAGTGTCGGCGAGTTCTATGTCGCGGCAGTAATCGGCTACCTCGCCGCGTTTGCGGATCAGCCATGCGCGGCCGTCCTCCGTCATCACCTCCGGGGGCGAAGGATGGCTGAGGAAGCCGAGCGGACTGGCAGCACGCGCGTATGCTCCGGATTGGAATATCGCGATGAGGTCGCCCACCTTGAGGTGCGGCAACTCCACCGAGCGGCCAAGCGTATCCAGCGGAGTGCACAGTGGGCCAACGATCTCGACCGGCTCAGTTGCGGGAAGTTCCATCTTGTTGGCAACTGCAATCGGAAAATTTCGCTTAATGGTCTGTCCAAGGTTTCCTGACGCCGCCAGATGATGGTTCATGCCGCCATCGAGTATGACAAACTTCTTTCCGCGCGACAGCTTCACGTCGAGCACGCGGGCCAAGTAAACGCCTGCTTCGGCGATCAGGAATCGTCCCGGCTCAATCACCAGCCTGGTTCCTGCGAATGCGGGGTCCCCGGCAATCTCCCGCTCGAGATCGGCAATGCCCTCGCGCACGGTCTCCATGTCGAGAGGATGATCGTTCGGGAAGTACGCGACGCCCAATCCTCCTCCAAAATCGAGACTGTGCAGTGGGCGGCCGGTTCGCTGCACAACGCGTTTGGCGATCTGAACACCCTTGCGATACTGCGCAAGCAGCACTTCGGCATCGAGGATCTGCGTGCCGGTAAAGATATGGATGCCGCGAAAATCCAGCGTTGGCTGCGACAACACATAGCCCAAAGCCGAATCCAGCAACTCTTCGTCGATGCCGAAGGGAGCGGGTCTGCCTCCCATGCGCATGGCGCCGCCCTGGGCGTCGGCTTCGGGATTGACTCTGATCGCGACCGGGGCGCGGACTCCCAGACTTGCCGCGATGGTTGCGATCCGTTGCAACTCCACGAGGGACTCGGCGTGGATTTCGCCAACTCCCTCGCTCAGCGCCAACCGAAGTTCGTCGGGAGTTTTGCCCGGCCCGGCGAACAAAATGCGATCGGGAGCACAACCGGCCTCGCGCGCCTGATAGAGTTCGCCGGCGGAAGCTATCTCCAGGCCCGCGCCTTGAGCTAAGAAGAACGCAAGGATATTCAGGTTGGGATTAGCTTTGACGGAATAGTGGGGATCGAAACGCGGAAACGCCGAGCGCAGGCGGTCCCATTGCCGCTGCATGATCGAGCGGTCATAGACGAACAGCGGAGTGCCGAATTTCTCCGCGACAGTGCCGACGCCGACGCCGCCAATCAGCAATTCGCCGGCGGCATGGGAGAACGCGTCTGCGATGCCGGCAGCCAGTTGCATTAGAGCCCTTCGCGGCGGCGAAGTGCCGGGTAATCTACCTTGCCGCTCGATGTCTTGGGCAGTTCTGCCATCACTTCAAAATGTTTCGGGACCATGTGGCGCGGCATTTTCTCCATGCAGTACGCCTGAATGCTGTCGCAATCGAGTTCCGCGCCGTTCTTGGCAACCATAAACACTTTCACGACCTGTCCCAGCACTTCATCGGGAATACCAATGGCGGCGGCCTGGCGAATCTGGCCGGTCTGGAAGAGGATTTCTTCCACCTCGGTCGGACTGATGCGATAGCCCGATGACTTGATCATGGTATCGCGCCGGCCGACGTAATAGAGAAAACCCTCATCGTCCGTCTTGACCAGATCGCCTGAGTAGCAGACGCGCTCGCAGTCGCCCAGTTCGGGTGGGAGTAGCGGATTCGGCCTCAGCACGCGGCCGGTCGCTTCCGGATTTCCCCAATAGCCCATCGACACGGTCGATCCCCGGTGCACCAACTCGCCGATCTCGCCCGGACGGCAACGTTCGCCCTTTTCATTCAGCACGAGGATCTCGTTATCGGGAATGGCCTTGCCCATCGACGTGGGCCGGCGATCGAGTTCCTCGGGCGGCAGATAGGTTGAGCGGAATGCCTCGGTGAGGCCGTACATCAGAAAAATCTTCGTCGCCGGCAATGCCTGCCGCAGCACTTTCAGCACGGCTTGCGGCATGGCTCCGCCGGTATTGGTTATGTAACGCAGGTCGGGAAAGCTGTGCTTCAGGATTCCGCCGTTGGCCAGCAGCGACCAGACCGTCGGCACGCCGGCCAGTGCGGTGATGCGCTCGGCCAGCAGCGCTTCGATGATCTCTTTCGCGAAAACGAACTTGATCAGGACAATGGTCGCACCCTGCTGGAATGCCGTCATGAGCTGATTCATGCCGGCATCGAAGCTGAACGGCAGGACCGCGAGGATCCGCTCGCGTTCCGTGATCTCCAGATAGGTCGAGACAATCGTGCTGCCAGCCATAACATTGGCGTGGCTCAGCATCACGCCCTTCGGCTTGCCGGTCGAGCCCGAGGTGTAGAGGATCGCGGCCAAGTCCTTCGAGATGCCCCAGTCCTGCCACGGCGCTTCCACCGGCAGCTTCAGCATGTCCTCCATGCGGTGAAGAGCGACGGCAGTGCCGGTTGCGGCTGCAGGATCGTGTCCGTTGGCTTTGCCGGCGAGCACAAAATGCTGCAAGCAGGAAATATCGCGCAGAGCGGGCGCCAGAGTTTCCATCTTTTCCGCCGTCGTGATCAGCGCCTTCATGCCGCAATCGCGAGCAATATGGGCGACCTGGTCCGGCAGGAGCACGGTATTGATCGGCACATAGACTCCGCCGGCTTGCGAAACCGAAAAGATCGAAAGTACTTGGTCTACCGATGGGTCAAGGTAGATGCCGACGCGGTCGCCGCGCTCGATACCGATGCCTCGAAGCCCGGACGCGAATGACCAGCACTGATCGGCGACCTGGCGATAGCTCAGCCGCCGCGCGCCATGGACCATAGCTTCCTTGTCGGGATAACGGGCGGCGCTGCCGCGCACCATATGGTGAATAAGGAAATCCATTAGGCCACCTGATTACGAACTCACCGAGCGGGCTTTGGTCTGCGGCTCCAGCATGCGTTCCACAAACTGGGCCATGCACTCGATACTCCTGAAGTTCTCCGGCGTCAGATCGTCGTCGTCGATGGTGACGGCGAACTCCTGCTGCAGAAAGTTCACCAGTTCCAACACGCCCAGCGAATCGATGATCCCGCTGTCGAGCAGGTCGGCGGAGTCGGCGACATTGCGCTTTCGCGCAAGAGGAAATGTCTGGAGCACAAATTTTCGAATGCGCGAGGTTGAGTTTCCGTTTTCTAAGACGCCCATTTGGTTAGCTTTCCCTGTCGCCGTGCATGAGCAGCATATGCTTGGTTGAGGCACGACCACTGTTTTCGAGCAAAATAACGGGTACCGACTCGCGCGCCCAGAATCCGACTTTGCGCAGCAGCCGGGCACGCGGATCAACGCTCAGCAGGGGGAAGCTGAGCGTTGCGATTCCGCGCGCGCGCAGCAAACTCGCGAGTTTCCGCAACAGGGCCGCATTCATGGCGTCGTCTTCTGGGTCGGCAAACAGCTCCGCAATCGTTGCCGAGTCCGATGACTGGGTGAACGTGCAATATCCTGCCAGTTCACCATTGCGACGCGCGGCCAGGAACTCATATTTGACGCTCGGATGCTGCCGATATCGCCAGTTGAGGTATTCCGCGCTACGCACCGTGCAAATGCCGACCTGCGAGCCGACCTTCTCTGCCAGCGAGGTATATTCCGCGCCGCATGCAACATCTTGCAGGCAGAAGTCGACTCCGCGAATCGCCGACGCATGATCGCCCAAACTAAGTGTGAAGTTTGCGGCAGCCGCAAGCGGACGCGGAATCGACCGGCCGCGCGGCAAGCCGCCCGCCAATAGCATCTTCACCCAACGCACGGACTCGCAAGCCGACGCGATGCCGAGATGACGATAAATCCCAAGCATGCCCGCGCCCGGGAAGTCATAAGCTACTGCGACCTCGTCCGACCGCGCATACCCCAGGCAGGCGCGCTGCAATTGTAAGGCTGGTCCCAGGCTCCGGTACTCCGGACTGACACAAAAATCTCCCAGAACACAGCCGGAAACCGCGGCGCCGTCACAATACATCCGCCGGGAAAAAACCGCCGCCATGCCAATAGCCTGATCGTGCTGGTTGCACGCAATCCAGGCCCGTGCCTGACCAAAGGGATTCTCCAGGTACAGCCATTCGAAGCGCCGCACGTCGGCGTCGGCAGCCAGGTACTTCCTTATGAGGTCGACGATAACCGGCTTGTCGGCGGCGAGATTGGCCTCGCGGACGCGAACCGCTGTCCTTTTCATCCCCGTCGCTGGCTCAATCGTTGCAACCATTTATCCGCCTTGAAGTTGGAAAGACAGCAAGCGGCTTGCCACATGGCCGGAAAGTTGGGAATGCGTTGCAGTTACCACGATTGGAGCACGCGCCGCCACAACTTTTTCCAAAGTTTACGGAAAAGAAGTTCCTATTCCGCCTTAGGAGAAGCCTCGGCCATTGCCGCCTCGGTTTCGCAGCGGTAAATTCAGGCTCAATTTGGGAATGCCTGCCCGCGTATTTCTTCGAATCGCTTGAGTTTACAGGGCCTTCATCTCACCCGGCGCGTTTGGACTGTGACTTGCGAATGTTTCTCCGGATGTAGGCGGATAGCTCAGTTGGAGAGCGCCCCGATTACACCGGGGAGGTCGTAGGTTCGAATCCTGCTCCGCCTACCAAAGATCATTCATGAAAATCGGCGGCCAAAGAATCCCCGGCAAGACAATCATCCTGGTGTTGTCGGAAGGGGCCCTCATCGGTTGTGCGCTTCTGTTTGCCACGGCGCTGCGCTTTCGCGACCTCACCGCCTTGCGCCAGCAGTTAAGCGAAGCAGGTACCCTGGCCCGATATCTGGTTGTCATCATTGCCTGCGATGTCGCGCTGTACTATTGCGACCTTTACGACCTGAGCCTGGTTCGCCGAAGGACGGTTCTGTTTGCACGGCTCCTACAAGCACTGGGCGCCGGTTGTCTTCTGCTGGCCGTCGTCTACTATATCGATCCCGACCTCAGTCTGGGCCGCGGCGTCGCAGCCATTGCAGCGCCCATCATCATCACGTTTGTCATCGGCTGGCGTTTGCTGGTCGATGCCGGCCTGCCATTCCTGCGAACTCCCCAGCGAATCCTGATTGTGGGCAACGGCCGCGTAGGAAGATCGCTGGCATGGGAGATCGCACAACGGCCGGAGCTGAATGCAAAAGTTCTCGGTTTTCTCGATGAGGAGCAGAGCTCGCCGGCCGCATTGCTCAGTCCTGCCGTGGGAGCCGACAGCGATTACTACCCGGAATCGCCGCGCGTAACCGAATACTCTCTCCGTCGGGAGGACGGGCAGGCGGTGGTTCGAAAGCGCAATCTCATGCAACTCAGCTTTGCTTCCGCCTCCAATTCTGGCACCGGGGGAACCGCGGTGGCTGCGGCTTTGGACCCCGCGTTCGAGTCGGAGGATGTCTCCTTCCCTGTCATTGGCAGGGTGAAAGATGTGGAGCGGGTCGCGGTGCAGGAGAAAGGCGACATAGTTGTATTGTCCCTGGCGGAGCGCAGAGCGCAGATGCCGTTGAAGGGGCTTCTGAATCTGAAGTTCCTGGGTGTTCAGGTGGAAGAAGCTCACAAGGTGTATGAGCGCGTGACGGGAAGAATCCTGTTGGACGGACTTTCGCCCAGTTCCTTAATTCTGGCAGAAGGGTTCCGCAAGTCGAATTGGCTTTTGGCCGCGAAGCGAATCTGCGACGTTCTGTTCTCGATTGTCGTGCTGGTGCTGATGGTGCCTGTGGCGCTGCTGGTCGCGCTGGCTGTGTTCGTGGAGAGCGGCCGCCCGATCTTCTTCCGCCAGGAGCGGGTTGGTCTAAATGGAAAGGTCTTTCAGATTTTGAAGTTTCGTTCCATGTGGCACAACGGCAAACAAACCGCGCCAGCCTGGACGGCTGACGGCGATCCGCGAATCACCAGGGTCGGGCGCTTCATTCGCAAGTATCGACTCGATGAGATCCCGCAACTCATCAACGTTCTGCTGGGCGACATGAGCCTGGTGGGCCCGCGGCCGGAGCAGCCCGCTCTGGCTGGCATGCTCGAAGATGAAATCCCCTACTACCGCCAAAGGCACACCTTGCGCCCGGGAATCACCGGCTGGGCACAGGTTAAGTGCGGCTATGGGGGCAACGTACAAGAATCTCGGATAAAACTGGAGTACGACCTGTTCTACATCAAACATCTCTCGGCGATGCTGGACTGGGTCATCTTGTTTGAAACCGGGAAGGTGATGCTGTCAGGAAAAGGTGCAAAGTGAGACCTTCTCGAGGCAACGCAATGGAAATCATAATGAATTCTGGCACAAATGACGCTGACGGTCATCAGCGTCTCGGTATGCGCGCGAGAGCGGCTCTGCTTCTGGCCTCCGCTTCTATCGTGGGCCTTCTGCTGCTCTCGCTGTCAGGATGTATTCGCGACCCCAATGTCCGGGCGCTGAAGGCGTATGAACGCGCCGAGAAGTATTTGAAGGAAAGCAAGCCGGATGCGGCCGCCATCGAGCTGCGGCGCGCCTTGCAGTTAAATCCGCAACTGGCCAAGGCGCACTTCGCACTGGGTACGATTGAGCTGCAGCGTGGGGACGTGCTGCGCGCCTTCCAGGAATTCGTCGCCGCCGCCACCGACGATCCCGACGATCATGAAGCGCAGGTCATGGTTGCCGAGCTGCTGGCGCGCTCCCACAACTTCACGCAGTCCAAGCATCAGGCGGAGCTGATTCTCAATCACTGGATCGACGATAAGACCGGAACCTTGCTGCTGGCGGAAAGTAACATCGGCTTGCAGGACTACAAACGGGCGCAAACGTTGGTAAACGAAGTTCTGGCAAAGGACCCCAACAACCCTCGCGGCTTGCAGGACCTGGCGATTCTGCAAATCCGGAACAATGATCTTCCGCAGGCGCAAGCGACCTTGCGTCGCGCCTGGCAATTGGATCCCAAGTCGCCCCTGGCGGTGGGCCTGCTGAGCAGTATCTATGAAAGCCGGAAAGATCTGGCGAATGCAGAAGCCGTGTTGAAACAGGCCTTGGGCCAGAATCCCGGCCAGGTCGATTTTCAAGCCCTTTTGGCAGCTTTCTACATGCGCTACCAGCGCTATAACGATGCCGAACCCATCTACAAGGCGATTCAGGCAAAGGGGAAAGACCAGTCGCAGTACCGGGATGTGCTGGCCCTGTTTTACCTGCATGCCAACCGTGTCAAAGACGCGGAAGAGCAGTACAAGGCTCTGGTGCAGTCCGACGATAAAAACACGCGTGCCTGGCATGGACTGGCGATCGCCTACGCCATGGACAACCGGCCCGATGAGGCTCGTGATGTCTTGGAGCGTGCACTGAAACAGAATCCCACGGATTGGGAGTCACTGGCATTGAAAGGCCGCATCCTACTCGATCAGGGGCAGGCTGCGGATGCTGCGGTCGCACTGCAACAGGCGCACAAAATCCATCCCGAATCGCCGGAACCGGCCTTTGATCTGGGCCGGGCGTACATTGCACAAGGAAATCTTGCCGACGCGCAGACCGCCTTGCAGGACGTAATCAAAGTCAATTCGAGGTATCCCGGAGCCTTGTTCCTGTTAGCGTCCCTGAATCTGCAACGCGGCCGGGTCGATCAGGCGATCCAGGACCTCAATCAAGAGCAGGTGGATCCCTCGAACGCGGTCAATCACACCTTCCTGATGGGCGAAGCCTTGGCGGCCAAGGGCGATTACCATTCCGCAGAGTCGCAGCTCGAGGGGCTTTTGGGCAATTCTGGATCAGCACAGAAAAAGCTCCTGATCCTGGACTCGCTGTCTTCCATCAAATTGGCCCAAAAACAGTATGCCGAGGCGGGAAAGCTGGCAGCTAGTGCTTTGGACATGTCACCCCGCCAGCCGATAGCTCTCTACTCGCTGGGTATGAGCTATGTTGGCCAGAAGCAGCCAGAGAAGGCGATTGAGGCCGTCAAGTCACGCCTGAAGGGCACGCCTGACTGGGCGCTGGGCTATCAGGTATTGGGTCAGGTGGCACAGCAGGCCGGCAAGATCCCGGTTGCGATAGATGCATTCGATCAGGCTTTGCGGCTCGACCCCAATCTGGCCTCCGCGCAATCCGCCTTGGGCGATACGTACTTCTTGAACAAGCAATTCGAACTGGCACGGCAGCAGTACGAAAAAGCGGCCCAGCCGAAGTCCAGCCGTTCCTATGCAATGTCGCGGCTGGGCCAGATCTACGAGATTCAGGGGGATTTCAAGAACGCCGAGAGCTCCTACGAGAAAGCCCTGGTCACAGACCAGGACAATGTGCTGGCCAAGAACAATCTCGCCTGGCTCTACGCCGAGCACGGCGGGAACATCGATACCGCTCTGCGCCTTGCCGAAGAGGCCAAAGAGAAGGCTCCGGAGGACCCGACGATCACCGACACGCTGGGCTGGATCTACGTCAAGAAGGGATCTTACGAGGCGGCCGTTGCCAACCTGAAGAACTCTGTGGCCAAGAACCCCCGCGATCCGCAAGGTCTCTATCACCTTGGGACTGCGTATTTCAAGCTGGGGAAGACCGCCGACGCCAGAAGGGAACTGGAAGCGGCCCTGAAGATGCCTGACTTCAACCAGGCCGCCGAAGCCCGAAGAATGTTGGCCGAGATGTCGGTGAAATAACCCCGCCTCGGCTCCTCCCGCTCGCCAATGGGCGCACCGACCTCCCGGGCGTCGCCGGCGTATGCCCAAAGTTAGGAAGTAACCTACCTATCGGCTGGATAGGCCTTGTTCGCCCGTATTGTGTGGAGAAGACGGTCATCAGGAACAGGGCCTTCAGCAGTGAGAATCCTCCACTTCCTTTCGAGTTTGACATCTCTCCCCACGCCTATGAGAAGAATGACTTTACGCCGTCGCATTGGCGCTTGATTTTGAGCGCAATTCCACAAGCGAAAGGCCTTAAAAGGCCTCTTGGAAACCACCTGCCAAGTGACGGAGGTAACACGAAAGACGGCCTGAAGCTGGTTACCAAAGATAAATGCGGTCGCTGATTTTAGTTCCTTAGGACTAAGGTTCTCCTTCACGCTGGGAGCCATGAATACTCTGTCTTCCCGCTCCAGCCGCGGCCAATGGTGCTACAAGTATCGCTCTTCTACTCCCTATCAGTTTTTTGTTTTTGTAGCTCTCTTGTTGTTCACGGTTGCTGCCTTCGGGCAGTCGTCCGCTTCTTCGCCTTCAACTTCGACCAATACCGTCGTTCAACAACCAGGAAAAGCGCAGCCTCAGGGACTGCCTGCCGGGTACGGGTGGCATCAACTGCCGAACACGGTGATGAGTTCGGTTTGCCTCGGCAACGTGTCGAACGGCATGTACACCGACCCGTCGATGACCACGACCACGAATTACGATTTCAACTGTAATCAGATAATTCCGTGGAGTGGCGGCGCAATCGATACCGTCAACCAGCGGGTTATCGTTTGGGGCGGAGGACATTCGGATTATGCGGGCAACGAGGTGTCTGCACTGAACTTGAACGGCACGCCATCCTGGCAAGCCATAACCACGCCCACCTACCCGGTTCCGTATGTGTGGGACGGAAACAACTGGGAAGGACTTCAGCCCTATTTCGTGCGCGCCGTTGACGGTGGTCAGTACCAGCCGGGAGCGAAACCCTCTTCCCGTCACACCTACAACAGTCTTGCCTATGTGCCGTCCCAGAACTCGCTCTATTCCTTTGGCGGCGCGGTAGCCAACGGCGGATTTTTATCGCAGGAGGTCTGGAGCCTCAACTTCAGCACCACGACGTGGACGCTCGTTGGTCCGCCTTACTCGCAATCGCCCGGTTATCCAACCGCTGCTTACAACCCGAACACAGGTCACGTGATCATGCACGACAAGAACTGGACCTTGTTCGACTACAATCCCGCCACTAACACCTGGACCACGCTGACCACGCAATACACAGTTCCCGACGGCACCACTGCCGTCGTCGATCCGGTGAATAATCTTTTTGTAGTTGTAGGCGCATACGGAACCACAAACAACCTGGGATATCCAAATGTGCCTACCTCGAATTCCATTCAGGTATTTCCTCTGACCGCGCCGTATGCGATGCAGACTTGGACCGATCCCAGTTGCGACCTGATTTATCGTGATGGCGGATTGACGTGGGATTCAAACCTGGGGCTGGTGGTCGGTTATCCCGGAGGCGGCAATCAGTTTTATCTCCTGAACACAGGAGTGCAACCGGTGACCACGCCGTTTGGAGTGGTGCCTTCGCACAAGTGCCTGGACGTGCCGATCAGTATGAATCCCTCGCCTGTGTTGGGAACGGATTATCCCCCAAATCCTGAGGGTACGAGCACGGGTGCCAATCTAGGTATCTTTGGGCGCTTCGGATACTTCCCCACGTTTGACCAGTTCGCGATCGTGAATGATCACACCGAGAACGCCTGGAGCGCGCAACTGACGGGAGGCGGTTCAGCGCCGAATTTCTCACTCTCCGTTCCACCAGCGCTGTCGGTGCCGGAGGGATCGCAAGGGAACCTGACGGTCACAACTACGGTTTCCAATGGGTTCAACAATTCGGTTGCACTGACAACTGCAGGCGCACCCGCAGGAGTCACCATCACCTTCTCGCCGGCCAGCATCAGCGCTCCGGGAGCGGGAAGCTCCACCATGAATGTCAGCGTGGCCGCCACCGCGCCGGCGGGTACATATCCCATCGTGGTTAATGCCTGTGGCGGCGGTGATTCGCACAATGAGGCCTTCACCTTGACCGTCACCTCGGCGGGCCAGCCTACGTTTACCCTGACGCCGGTCCCGACTGCCGTGAATATCCAGCAGGGCACGGAAGGCGGTGCGAACATAAACACCACGATTGCCGGCGGTTTCAACAGTGCGATCAGCCTTTCAGCATCCGGCGCCCCTGCCGGGACCACGATAACGTTTACTCCGCAGACCATACCTGCGCCTGGCTCCGGTACCTCGGCCATGGACATCACAGTGGGAGCGAGCACGCCGACTGGGACCTATCCCATCACCGTTACCGGTAACGGTGGTGGCGTTCAGCAGACCGCTACGGTAACGCTCACGGTGAGCGCGGCACAAGGCCAGCCTAGCTTCACGCTCTCGGCCTCCCCGGCTTCAGTGACGGTGCAGCAAGGTAATCAGGGCGCGTCCACCATTACCAGCACCATCAGCAACGGCTTCAACAGTGCTATCAGTCTGTCGACTTCCGGAGCACCCGCGGGAACAACCGTCAGCCTTAATCCCTCAACGCTAGCTGCGCCAGGTTCGGGCAACTCGGCAATAACGATTACAGTCGGCGCCAGCACGCCGGTCGGGACCTATCCGATCGTGGTAACGGGCAATGGCGGAGGTGTGCAGTCGAGCGCCACTGTCACGTTGACGGTCACTGACCCGCAGCCGAGCTTCTCGCTTTCAGCATCGCCCAGTTCGCTGACAGTACAGCAGGGCAATCAGGGCTCATCAACGCTGACCAGCACCATCGTCGGCGGCTTCAACAGCTCCATCACTCTGTCCGCCTCCGGTGCGCCGTCGGGCGCGACTGTCAGCTTCAATCCGCAGACCATACCTGCACCCGGCTCCGGCAACTCGGCCGTAACCATTAGCGTGGGATCAAGTACCCCTGCCGGTACTTATCCCATTACTCTGACGGGCAACGGCGGCGGCGTCCAGCAAACTGCCACTGTGACCTTGACGGTGACCACTCCCGGTGGCGGAGGATGGGCGCAGGGCTTTGACTTCCGCGCCACCTCCAACTACGTGACCGATCCTTCGGGCGATACGTATGTGTTGGCGTCGACGCTCTATCCCACTCATGGGAGCAACGTCACCTACGGATGGGCCAGCACAGCTCTGGTGTCAAGCCGGAATCGAACCACTAGTGAGGATCCGCGGCTGGCCGGCATCAACTACACGAACAATGGCACGCCAGCCACTTTCTACGTCACGCTGCCATCGTCGGGTACTTATAACGTCGCCCTGGCCATGGGCGACGCGGGTTATGAACAGTGCTGGGTGCAGTGCCAAATCCAGTTGATGGATGGCAGCACTGTGCTGGCGACCCTCACCAAGGGAACGACGAACCTGAACTACTTCTATGACACGGAGGGCAACAACTGGTCGGGCGCGCAATGGCCTACCCATAACCTCACTCAGCAGGTAACGCTGCAGGGATCACGCCTGGGAGTTGTGGTTGGAACCGCACATGGCACCGGTGACTTTACAACCATTGCTTTTCTGGGGGTGACTCAGGTCGCGGGCGGCTCGCCCAACTTCAGCCTGTCGGCTTCACCGGCTTCACTGACGGTGCAACAAGGTAATCAGGGCACCTCTACCATTACCAGCACTATCAGCAACGGGTTCAGCGGCGCTATTAGTCTTTCCGCTTCGGGAGCACCCGCAGGCACAACCGTCAGCTTTAGTCCGTCGACGATTCCGGCGCCAGGTTCGGGCAACTCGACCATGACCATCACGGTCGGGTCCACAACCCCAACTGGAACCTATCCCATCACGGTGACCGGCAATGGCGGCGGTGTGCAGCAAACTACTACCGTCACGTTGACGGTCTCGCAAGGGCAGCCGAGTTTCTCCATAGCTGCTGCGCCCTCGTCCCTGACAGTGCAGCAAGGGAATCAGGGGACATCGACGATCACCAGCACAATTAGCGGCGGCTTTAACGGTGCCATCACGCTTTCGGCTGCCGGTGCACCATCGGGCGCGACGGTAAGCTTCAACCCCAATCCCTTACCTGCTCCGGGCTCGGGCAACTCAATCATGACCATTACCGTCGGCTCGAGCACGCCAATCGGCACGTACCCGATCACGGTGAGCGGCAGCGGCGGCGGTTTGCAAAGCAACACCACCGTCACGCTGACTGTGACCGGGCCGCCGAGCTTCGCTCTCTCGGCGTCGCCGGCATCCGTGAGCATCCAGCAAGGCAGTCACGGAAGTTCCACCATCATCAGCACCATCAGTAATGGTTTCAGCAGTCCGGTAAGCCTGTCAGCTTCCGGAGCGCCGTCCGGGACAACGGTCAGCTTCAATCCGCAGACCTTACCCGGTCCGGGTTCGGGCAACTCGACTCTAACCATTACGGTCGGCTCGAGCACGGCCGCCGGGACTTACCCAATCACCGTGACTGGTACCGGAGGCGGTTTGCAGGAAAACACCACGGTTACGCTGACGGTGACCACGGCGCCAAGCTTCTCTCTCTCGGCGTCACCTGCATCCTTGACCATCCAGCAAGGCAATCAGGGAAGTTCGACCATCACCAGCACGATCACTAGCGGTTTCAACAGCCCCGTCAGTCTGTCGGCTTCCGGCGCGCCGTCGGGAACGACGGTCAGCTTCAATCCGCAAACCTTACCCGGTCCGGGTTCGGGCAACTCGACCCTAACCATCGCGGTCGGCTCGAGCACGCCTGCCGGGACTTACCCAATCACCGTGACTGGTACCGGAGGAGTTCTGCAGGAAAATACCACGGTCACGCTGACGGTGACCACACCACAGGCAAGCTTCACGCTGTTGGCTAACCCGGCATCGCTTAGTGTGCCGCAGGGCAATCAAGGAACCTCGAACATCATTGCCACTGCCATTAGCGGATTCAACAGTTCCATCAGCCTGTCGTCTTCTGGGGCACCATCAGGAACCACGGTGAGCTTCAACCCGCAGACGATACCCGCACCGGGCAATGGCACTTCAACCATGACCATCACGGTCGGGTCAAGCACGCCGACCGGCGCCTATACAATCACCGTCACCGGTAATGGCGGCGGCGTACAGCAGAGCACCACGGTGTCTCTGACGGTCACGGCTTCCAGCGGCCTCTGGACGCATGGTTTCGATTTCCGCGCTACCTCAAACTATGTGACCGATCCTTCGGGGGACATGCCCGTACTGGCATCGACGCTTTTCCCCACCACCACCAACGGAGTCACTTACGGTTGGGCGAGCGTGGCTCCAATTTCCAGCCGCAACCGCAATTCTGCCGTGGATCCGCGGCTGGCCGGCATCAACTACACCAACAATGGCACGCCCGGCAGCTTCTACGTGAATTTGCCGGCGCCGGGGACCTACAATCTTTCGCTCGCCATGGGAGATGCAGGATACGAACAGTGCTGGGTACAGTGCCAGATCCAATTCCTGGACGGCAGTACAATTCTGGCCACACTCACGGAAGGGGTCACCAACTTGGGCTTCTTCTATGATGCCCAAGGACACAACTGGTACGAGACGCAGTGGCCGAACAGCAATGTCAGCCGGCAGGTGACGCTAGCCGGCTCGCGACTGACGGTCGTCGTAGGTACCAGCCATACCACGGGAGACTTCACTCCCATCGCGTTCCTGGGCGTGGCACAGGCCTCGGGCGGTTCGCCAAGCTTCAGCCTGTCGTCATCGCCCAGTTCCGTCACCGTTCAGCAGGGCAATCAAGGCACCTCCACCATCACCAGTACGCTCAGCGGCGGCTTTAACGGTGCGATCAGTCTCTCGGCTTCCGGCGCACCGTCAGGAACCACGGTTAGCTTCAATCCGCAAACCATTCCTGCTCCGGGTTCCGGCAACTCAACCATGACCATTACAGTCGGCGCTAGTACGCCGGTAGGAACTTATCCCATCACGGTTACGGGCAATGGCGGAGGCGTGCAGCAAAGCACCACAGTCACGTTAACGGTGACTGCGCCAGCGCAACCCAGCTTCACGCTCTCGGCTTCGCCGGCGTCGGTGAGCATTCAACAAGGCAACCAGGGCAGCTCCACCATCACCTCGACCATCAGTGGCGGCTTCAACAGCGCCATTAGTTTGTCGGCCGCAGGTGTTCCCTCGGGCACGACGGTGAGCTTCAACCCGCAAAGCATACCTGCGCCCGGCTCGGGCAATTCAACAATACGCAACTGAAACCAGTGATGA
>CAWGFZ010000010.1:0-276068 GCA_963821995.1 uncultured Acidobacteriaceae bacterium
GCACCTCGAAACAGAAGTTGGTTCTTGTTATTGATTCTGCCACTCGGCCTACGGACGATTTTTTCAGTTTACGGGCGATGAGAATCCAGCGCCTAAACAATTTGCTGCAAACTCACGTTGGGCGGCCTCAGCCCCTAACAAGGGCAGTGACCGGGCGATTAGCACTCCGCTTTCCACATTCCACACCTTCAGAATGTTGTCATCGGAAGCGGCGCCCGCCCGCCGTCCGTCCGTACTCATCGCTCCTTTGCTTTTCCTTCAGGTTCCCCGATCGACTTCACCATCGAGACCACACATTACGGTGCCCTGCGCTTCTGTGTTTGTCTAGAAACTCCCCGTCTTCGCCCGCCTCCATGGTGATCTGTGTGTAGAAAACCATGTCTTGAGGCGGCTTTGCCAGCTCTTCCGTCAGTTGGAAACGCTCCGCACGGATAGCGGTCAACTCCTCAAGTTTGGCAACATTGTTTTGCTCCCGCGCCAGCCGAATATCGGTCAGCGTGACGGGGTAGAAGTTATCGTCGGCCAAAGCTATAAATCGGAAGCAATCCGTCGTAGACTAACAATTTCGTTAATCACACTCTGATATTGCCGTTGACGAGGCTTTTGCCCGTCGGTTCGCCAGACACTACAAAAAAAACAATGCTTCGGGCATCCGCGAATGGTCTGCACTGATGCCCACATGTACTTGTCGCGCGGCATCAAGTCCCATCGCGCAGGCAAGAATTGGCGGCCTTCAATACGTCCACCTTCGTAGACCCTGTTCGGCTTGCCCGCGAAGCAATCGGTCACCACCTTACCCCAGGCGATATCGCCATCTCCTTTAACGACCGCGTGGGCATCTCCGTGCTCGAATGCCTCTTTCGAGCGTGAGCTTCCGGCACAACCGAAATACAAGGGCATCCGCGGCGACATTGCTGCAAGCGCCTAACCAGATGTCAATTCACGGCCGGCAGTTGCTCGCGGCTCGAGGCTCGCATTGCGCTTTATTTCGCCAGCAATGCCACGCCTCCTGCAACGAATAGCGCGGCAAGCCATCGGCGACCGTCGACGCGCTCATTCAGGAAAATTCGTGCCGCGAACGCATTCGCGATGAAAGTAAGCGAGGCAGACGCGGGGCCGACGATGCTGACGTCCTCCCAGGAAAGCGTGATCACCAGACTGAAAAACGCCAGCGCCATGAACAGCAGTCCCAGCATGAAGCGGGGACTGGAGACAACGCGACGCACGACCTGAATAATGCCGCGGGAACGCCCCATGGCGCCGAGATCGCCAATGTCCTTCATTGCCCGGGACTGCAGTACGTCCCCCGTGGTCGCGGTGACGACGATCGAACCGATGCCTGCCCAGGTTAAGGCGCCGATCATAAGTCGCTCTCCGGGAGGTTCTGGATTCCTGTTTCGCGGCGAGTGACATGAGCTCCGCCTGCGCTACGACTCGCGGTTGCGGTGGAAGAAGGTCCGGTTGCGACAAACCCAACTCCCATGGTGATGAGAGCAATACCCAGCCAGCGCGTGAGGGTGACATTCTCGTGTAAGAAAATCCTGGCCAGCAGCGCCATGATGACGTAGCTCAGCGCAGTGGCCGGAAGCACAAAGGTAAGATCGGCCCAGGACAGAGCGGTGAGATAGCTGCAAAAAAACAGGACCAGGAGGCAGATCCCCAGAGCGATCCAGGGATTGACGAGCACGGTAAGCAGCAGACGCCAGTTCGCCGCGGTGACGGCGCCGAAGTCGCGCATGCCGCGGCCGAGACATACGTCCCCGCAGGCCCCGAAGATTACGACGGCAAGCAGGATGAGGTATCTGCGAGCGGTCACGGCAGCCCCTAGGCGCCGACCGGTTCAGCCTTGGATTCTGCGTCCGCTTTACCGCGCGGCAGAGGGCGGCGTGCTTGCCGGGTCCTGCTGGTCGCGCGCTTCCTTTACCGCACGATTGCGCATCGCACGCAGCTTAAGGAACGACTTGGCTTCTTTGTAGAGCCGCTTGCGCTCGACGGAGTTGAATGCAGCTTTTCTGACGATGCGGAAGACAGCCTTCGGACGGAAATAGTACTCGTCGTAGAAACGATGCACCATCTCCATGATGTAGTCGCGCGAGATGCCGGGATACTCGATCATCGCCACCTGATGGCCCATCTCGTCGACCATCTGCGAGCCTTCGCCGACGAGGAAACCGTTGACCTTGGCGAAATCGTAGAGCTCGGTGCCAGGGTAGGCGTGCGCCAGCGAAACCTGAATGGTTTCCACGTCCAGCTCTTTGGCGAAGTCGATGGTCGTGCGGATGGTTTCCTTGGTTTCGCCGGGCAAGCCGAGGATGAAGTCGCCGTGAACGACCAGGCCCAGCTTCTTGCAATCGCGAGTGAAATCGCGCGCACGCTCGATGGTTGCGCCCTTCTTGATGTTCTTCAGGATCTGCTGGTCGCCGGACTCGTAGCCTACGATCAGCAGCCGGCAACCGGCTTCCTTCATTGCCTTCAGCGTTTGGAAATCGGTGGTGACGCGCGAAGTGCAAGACCAAGTGAGCCCGAGCGGCTTCAGCTTCTCGCAAAGCTCGATGGTGCGAGCCTTCTGGATGTTGAAGGTGTCGTCATCGAAAAAGAACTCGCGGACCCAGGGCCAGTATTCTTTGGCCTTGGCCATCTCGCGCGCGACTGCATCGGACGACCGTTTGCGCCAGGGGTGTCCGCTGAGCGTCTGCGGCCAGAGGCAGAACGTGCATTGCGCGGGACAGCCGCGCGTGGTGTAGAGCGAGACGAACGGATACAGCAGGAAGGGAACGTTGTAACGTCGCGGATCGAGATCGCGCTTGTAGACGTCAACCACATCGGGCAGAGCATCCAGATCGGCAATTGCCGGTTGGTCGGGATTGTGGATGATCTGGCCGTTTTCTCCACGGTACGAGACGCCGAGAATCTCGCTGAGCGGCTTGCCGTTCGCGTACTCGTAGACGGCGTAATCGAACTCGCGCCGCACCACAAAATCGATCGCCGGCCCCTCCTTAAGCGAGGCTTCCGGCAGCGTGGAAACGTGCGGTCCCACAAAGGCAATCTTGAGTTTTGGATTGGCAGCTTTCATCGCCGCCGCGAGCTTTATGTCCCCCTGAAATCCCGGAGTGCTGGTGAACAGCACGAGAAACTCGTAATCCTTGCCGATTTCGACGGTCTGGGGCGCGTCGATCTTGTGAGGCGAAGCGTCGAGCAGGCGCGACCCCTCCAGCATGCCCGCCGGGTAGGCCAGCCATACCGGATACCAGTAGGACTCGATTTCGCGCGTCGCCGGCCAGCGCGAGCCGGCCCCGGCATCGTAATTCTCAAACGAAGGAGGATTCAGGAGTAACGTTTTCAAAGGCATAGTCTTCTTTATTTTATCATCTGTCGCGTGGAACCGACAGCAGTCATCTGACCCGCTAAAATTGAACTTGACATGCGACACGTGGCGGGTTACGGTTGCGGATGATTAGGTCGATACGCCACAAGGGACTGAAACGGCTTTTCGAGCAGGACGACCCGAGCGGCGTAAACCCGGAACACGTTGGCAAGCTGCGGGATATTCTGGCGACCCTTCACGCAGCCCCCACGGCTGCCCATATGGATTTACCCGGTTTCCGGCTGCACCCGCTCAGGGGCCAGATGAAAGGCTTGTGGGCCGTTACGGTACGCGCCAATTGGCGAGTGACCTTCCGTTTTGCAGAAGGCCATGCGGAGGATGTTGATTATGTCGATTACCACTAGGCAGGGAGAACGACCCATGACCATGAAGAACCCACCGCACCCCGGAGGCGTGGTTTTGCGGCAGTGCATCGAGCCTTTAGGCTTAAGCATTACGGATGCCGCCGCCGCCCTTGGGGTGACGCGCAACACGCTTTCCGAATTGGTCAACGGCAAGCGCGGCATCTCTCCTGAAATGGCCGTGAGGCTGTCCAAAGTTTTCGGCGGCACCGAGGCAGGCTGGCTCGTGCAACAGGCTCAGTACGATCTTGCCCAAGTCCGACGCGACCGCATCAAGCTGAAACGACTTGAGCCGGCCTAACCCCAGCATTTAGCCCGCGTGTCTCAGAATGGGTCCTATTTGCCTTTCCGGTTTCCGAGCTGTCTTGGCCCAGGGGGCGCGAAGCGCCGCGAGAATTGTTTCGTGTTTCTCTCTCACGTAAAATGTGGGCATGGCAAGCGCTCACGAGTGGCATGAGTTCGTCGGGAACGATTTAGAAACCTACCCCCAAGATCACGCACTAATCGAAGTCGAATACGAGAATGGCGGACGCGCAACAGGCGTCTTTCCAGCAGGGCGGCGGGGGCGTCGTTTCTTTGCTAAACGCTTCATCTGAAATCACCGGCGGCACGGCCATGAAACGCTGGCGTTATCTCAGACGCCCGTAACCCCCCGCCCTGTCTCGCAAAGGGTAAGTTTTGACACATTGGGCGAAGCCCCGTAAACGTTGGGGATTGCACGGGTCAAGAATCTGGACAAAGTGAAACCATGAAAAGCTGATTGCTGAGGACTGACTGCTGCTTCACTGTCCCGGCATCGCCCAACTCTCCAGCTGCCCGGTCAAACGAAGCATCTGCAGTTCGGCCCGGCTGAGCTCGAATTCGGCGTCGAGATAGGCGGCATGCCTGTCGTCGGTGTCGAGTTCGGCGTTCTGCTCGTCGCGGCTGTTGGCCTGGCCGGTCTGCACATGGCTCTTCACCGTTTCCAGATCGCCTTGCGAAACTTCCCACTCGAGCTTGGCGACATCGCGCGCCGCCGCAAGCTGGCGCAGCGAGCGCTGCACCTGCAAAGCGTCTTCCCTGACTTTCTCCTTCGTCAGTTCTTCCTGCTTGCCTGCCATCAGAGCATCGGCCTTGGCTTCCTGCGCTTTGTCCTTCTGCACGGAGTTGAAGAACGGGAATCGCATATTGAGACCGCCGGCGAAGTTGTTGGAGGTATAGCGGAGGAAGTAGAGGTTGTAGTTATTGAACTTCGCCAGGTATGCGTACTGCGAAGCCAAGTCGATGGTGGGAATGATGGCCGCTTTATGCTCTCCACTGGCCCGAAGCTGCGCCGCAACACTCTTCTCGTGCGCCTGCTTCACGGCCAGGCTATTGCTTACGGCTTGAGCCGGCAGGTCCTCATCCTGCGATATGGCGGGAATGGAAGGCATGGACTGCGGATCCGTGAGGACCTCACCCGCAGGCACTCCCAGCAGGCTGGAAAGATGCTGGCGCAGGACATCAGCTTGTCCCTCGGCCTCGGCTATGCGCAGACGGATGCGCGCGGTGATCAACTGGCTGCGGGTGACGTCGAGCTTGCTGTCAACCCCTTCCTGCAAGCGCTGCTGGCTGATGAACTCAGCTTTCTCGGCGGCTTTTTGGGCTTCGCCGAGGGTCGCGATTTTGGCGGTGAGTTGGCTGAGTTGCACGTAGGTGAGAGCGGTATCGAGAATGACGCCGTCGCGCTTGTCCTGCACATCTAGGGAGGTTGCGCGCCACTGGATCTTCGCCGCCTTTATGTAGTCCCGGAGCGAAAGATTGAAGAACGACTCGACCGAGTTGAAGTTCACCACCGACGGAGCGGCGCCCTCGATGGTGAGCGGGAAACCGTAGGAATAGCCAAGTCCAGAGCCAACGGTGAGTTGCGGGATATAGTTGGCCCGCAGTTCGTCGTATGCTTTGCGCGCGCGCCACTGATTGATGGCGGCAATCCCCATCACTCCGCTGTGCTGAAGGGCGAGTTCAATGGCATTGCGGAAAGGGATCGGCGCCGGAGGGTCATCGGCCGCAGTTGCCAGCCCTGAGATGGACAACAAACCGCATGCGAGAGCAACCGCTCGTACGCAGATGTGCAGCGTTGTTGTCGTGGAACGCCGGGCTTGTGAGTGCATCCCGTGCTCTAAGCTAGCACAGCGAAGGCATCTGGTTACTGCACGCGATCAAGGGCCTTCTTTGCCGGTCCGAAGCCGGAGGCCAGAGCCAGCGAAGCCTGATACTCGGAGGCTGCCGCGCTATTGTTGCCCATTTTCTCGTTCAGTTCGCCGATCAGGTAGTGGGCGCGAAACGCAGGCGCACCCTCAACCAGCGCACCGGATGACAGATAGCTGCGCACGTACTGCATCGCATGCGAGAAATCCCGCCCGGCCAAATAGAGTTGCACGGCAGCGTCATAATAAGCCTGTGCGGGCTTGTAGGGCTGTGCCATGGCCGACTGCACTGCCTTCTGCATGTCGTCCAAGTGTCCCTGCTGCCGGTAGAAATCGGCGAGCTGCAGCCACATGTCGGCAGGGTTTTTCGCGCCCTTAATGGCCGCGCGGAACTGCGACTCCGCCTCTGCGTACTGCTTCTGTTTGTCGGCGATGCGAGCCAGGATCAGGTGCGCCGTAGCGGGGTCGTACTTTTGCACCTGCGCCGCCTGATCGCGTGCCTTGTCGAGTCCGCCGCCCATAAACGCGGGCGCCTCGGTGTAATACTCCGCGAGATCCAGCCGCGCAGCCATGTCCGA
The DNA here is from genome assembly GCA_963821995.1 of uncultured Acidobacteriaceae bacterium. Lineage (GTDB taxonomy): Bacteria > Acidobacteriota > Terriglobia > Terriglobales > Acidobacteriaceae > Bog-257. The sequence continues at coordinate 6,473 of CAWGFZ010000010.1, forward strand.
GGGATCGAGTTGCACCGCGCGCTCAAACTCGTTCTTCGCTTTGCGTGCTGCCGCTGCCGCTGCCAAAGCGCTGGAATCGCCGGCCTTTCGCCCGTACTCCCGCGCCAGCCAGAGGTGATAGCTCTCGTTACCGGGATCGAGGCTGACCGCTCGTTCCCCATACTTCACCGCCTCGTTCCACTGCTCCATTGCGAAGTAAATGCGCGATAACTGGTTCAGCGATTCCGCGTCCGCGCGGCTGCTGAGCGCCGCGACTGCATCGCTCACGCCGCCGGAGGAAAAAAACTCGGTCTCAGGCGCTGCAAAACTCGCGCCAGCCAAAATGAACAAAGACGCAAAAATAAGACAGAACTTCAGAACAAAACTCTTCATGGGTTAGCCGGCTTTACCGCCATGCCGCCTTTCAAAGATTGCATATTCAGTGCTCCCAGCGCGAGCACTGCGTTATCGGAGACGCCGCTGGTCACCTCAACCCGGACAAGATTGGAGACGGCAGTGGTCACATTCCGCCGCCGCAGCTCACCGTTCACCACCTGAAATACGTACTGCCCGCCAGCATCCTGATGGATTGCCTCGCGCGGGACGGTGAGAACATTTTCCTGACGCGCCGTAATCACGGCCACGCTGACATTTGTATTCGGGAGCAGCTTGAGATCGTTGTTCTCAATCACGCAGGTGACTTCGCCGACCATGCGCGTGCCATGCTGCACCACCGTGGTGGGCAGCGATTCCAACGTCCCCTGCCAGACCCGGCCGGGCAAGGCATCCCACGTCACTTCCGCCGCCTGACCTTCGCGCAGGCGGCCAATCTCCGGCTCGTCAACGAAGGCGCGCACCCGAACCTTGTGCAAGTCTGCCACCTGAACCAGCAAGTCGCCAGTATTCACGAAGACACCGTCGCGCACCGGCAGCGAGTAAACCATGCCTTCACGGGGCGCCGTGATGTTCGAGTTCCTCAGCACTTCCTGCGCAGCCTGCAAGGACGCTCTGGCTTCTGCCTGCTGCGCCTCGACGTGGCCGATCTCCTGCTGCGAATAACGATCTTTCAGCTTCTGCTGCAGCAGGCCTACTTCCGCCGTCGCGATTCGCAGTTTGTTCTGCGCCGCATCGACTTCCGCCTGAGACGCTGCCCCGCTTTCGAGCAGTCTCTGCAGCGCGTGCAAGTTGCGCTCGGCTGCATCGCGGTCCGCCTGGGCCTTCAGCAGCGCATTGCGCGTGCTCATCACCTCTTCCTGCGTGCCGCCACGCTCGACGGCGCCCAAATCAGCTTCGGCGCCTTTGAGCTGCGCCTCCGCACGCGCCGCCTGAAAGCGGGCTTCGGCATCGTCGAGTTGCAACAACATCTGACCCGGCTTTACCCATTCACCCTGCCGCACGTAAATCTTTTTCACTGTTGTCGGCATTGGAGCATAAGCCTGAAAGTTGCCGAGTGCCTCGATTTTTCCGTTGGTGGCGATGCTGGCAGTGATTGTCTGCCGCTCCGCGGTCCCGACCCGGATAGCGACTTGCGAATGATGCAGCGAAACGAAGGCCGCCAGTACCACCACTGCGACTATCAACGCGATAAGTACCAGCCAGGTTCGCTTTCCGTTCACATTACGCCCGCCATTTCCGAATGCGGCTGCCGTTAGCCCGAAACTATAAGTATAACGTAGCTAAGGGGATCAACTTCGTAACAGTTACGTCACAATTAGCTTATCGGATTTCCGGGGAAGGCCGATTAACGGTCTAACTATCTGATTAACGGTCTAACTATCTGATGTTCGAGCGTGCACAAAGACGCAGTTCCGGACGACCCGGAACAACCAGATTCCAAATGTCTGCTGATCCGATTTGCGGCGCGATCAGGCCGCGATGCTTGCCGGCTGCGCTTGACTCAACCCGCGGCTGTGATTATTCATCCCAATAGCCATTATCGGCTTGTATTCCGGTACAGCATGTCACTGCTGCAGCAGAGCAAGCGAGTCATCGTCGGCACGATCAATGACGTGAACGTGAATCACATCGTCTCGTTCGCGGCAGCGCTGTCCTACTACTTTGCCTTGGCGTTCTTTCCTGCCTTGATCACGCTGGCGGCTATTCTGGCGTTCCTTCCGATACCGGATCTGTTCAACACCATTGTCGGTACCATCGGCCGGGTCGCTCCGCCGGAAAGCATGGGCCTGATCCGCAAGATCATCGCCGACGTGGTCGCGCCCAATAGCGGCGCGCTCTCGTTCGGCATATTGGGGACGCTGTGGACCTGCTCCAGCGGCTTCGCCGAAATGATTGAAGCGCTCAACGTCGCCTATGACATTCCGGAGACGCGCCCGATATGGAAGACCCGGCTGCTCACGATCGAGCTGATTTTCGTGACTGGCACTCTGGTCACGGCAGCCTTCGCCTTTATGATCGTGGGACCGGAATTTGGAGCATTCCTGGCGCGGCATCTTGGACTGACGCGTGAGTTTGCCGCGATCTGGCCCGTGCTGCGCTACGCTTTGGCGGTGAGCTTCACCATTGTGGCTATCGTGGAGCTCTATCGGATTGCGCCGAACCTGAAACAGCGCTTCACGTCTTGCCTGCCCGGCGCCGTGGTAGCAGTGATCTGCTGGATCCTGCTGTCGGACGGGCTCAGCCTGTACTTTCGCAAATTCGCTCACCTTAACAAGACCTATGGCGTGCTCGGCGGCGGGATTGCGCTGCTGATCTGGGTGTACTGGTCCGGTTTCGTCATCTTGCTGGGAGCCGAGTTGAACTCCGAGATCCTTCAGTGGCGCGGGGATGGAACCCTGGAATTGAAGCAACCGCCTCCGCCGAAGGTAAAACCCGTGCTGGCCACCACGGCTGATGCGGCGACACCGGCTGAGGACGAGGCCACGAAGCTAAAATAAGCTTATGGCAAAAAGCGAGCGCTACACGCCGGAGCATGCCGAATCCGGCCTGCACGCGAAACTCCCCGAGATCGAAACCTGGCCCAATCAGTTTCCGAATTACGAAATCGTGATCGATGTCCCGGAGTTCACATCGGTGTGCCCTAAGACCGGCCTGCCGGACTTCGGCACGCTGTGGATCCGCTACACGCCGGACAAACAGTGCCTGGAACTCAAGTCACTCAAAGAGTACCTGACGTGCTACCGCAATCTCGGCATATTTCAGGAGAACATCGTCAATCGCGTACTGGAAGACGTGGTGCGAGCCACCAGGCCGAAGTGGGCTGAGGTGAAAGGCGACTTTCGTCCGCGCGGCGGCATCGGGACGGTGGTGATCGCGCGCTACCCTCGGCCCAAGAAATAACTTTTCACCACGGAGGCACGGAGAACACGGAGAGCTACAATTTATTTCACAATTCTTTCGTATCAGGGCACGACTTTTAGTCGTGCCCTGATATAGACCGTAACGATTTGCATTGGCGCTGCGCTACTCCTGGTCCGATGGCCGGCGGCCAAAATATTTCCGCACGCCGATGACGTTGTACTGTCCCCATGGGCCATTGGGTCCGAGGTATGCCGGCCCAAGGTTCTGATCGCGCGCGCCGAAGCGCTCGATCTTGGGATGCGCGGTGAAGCGGAATTCGAAACGCTTGGGCAAATCGATGCCTGCGCCATAGGCGTACTCCATTCCAATCGCATCCCATGACCAAGTGTAGAGGGTTTGCGGAACATTCTTGCCGAAGAGAAAATCGGGGTCGAAGAATAGCATCAGTCGGCGTGCGATGGTGCGCCCTATGGGCCGGAGCTCGACAGTTCCCGACAGCATGTAGCGCGCAAACGCGTTGCACTTGGCGTTGACTCCTCCATACTGGCCGGCATTTTCCGCGCACAGGTTGGGATCGGGCTCGTTGTGCGGCGGCGCAAGGTCGAACTGTGCCCAGCCCCAATACCAGTTCTTCGGGAAAAACAGCCGCTCCGATTGCGGGGAAGGCGAAGTCGATGGCGATGTCGTCTCCGATGTTGTTTGCGTTGTCTGCGATGTCTGCGCCAATGCGGCGCAATGGAGAGCGATTACAAAGAGGAACGGCAGCAGGGACTTCATTTAGGCTCCGCGAAGACGTGAATTGTGATTGCTGTAGGGACAAAGGTTAGACAAGTCTCGCGCGAGAAGCAAATGAGAATGCTGCGCGCCGCGTTGGCAGCTCGTCCGGCGAGCGCCGTGTTATCCTCCGCGCACCGATGTCTCCGTCTCCCACTCCGAAAACCAGTGCGCGCCTGGCCCTGCTGCTGCTCACCGCACTGAACTTCCTTAACTACATCGACCGCAACATCCTTTTCGCCGTGCAGCCGCTGATCCAGCGGGAGTTTCGACTACGTGATGCGGAAATTGGCTTCCTGACTTCCGCCTTTTTCGTATGCTACATGGTGGCTGCGCCACTGATCGCGCCTTTGGCCGATCGTTATTCGCGCAAATGGATCATGGCTGCAGGCGCGTTCGTGTGGAGCGCAGCCACGCTGCTCACCGCAATCACTCACAACTATGACGAGTTGTTGCTGCGCCATGTGATTGTCGGCATCGGAGAAGCGACGTTCGTCGCGATCTCGCCGGCATTTCTGTCGGACTTGTTTCCGGAAAACATTCGCGGACGGGTGATGGGAATGTTTTATCTCGCGACGCCAGTGGGCAGCGCGTTGGGCTATCTCGTCGGCGGCTATCTTGGCAATCGCTACGGCTGGCGCGCTCCGTTCTTGGTTTCGGCGCTGCCGGGATTTGTGCTTGCGTTCGGAGTGCTGGCATTGCGCGAGCCGATCCGCGGCGCCAGCGACCATTTGGCCGACAGTTTCGAGAGGGGCTCCATCCGAGGCTTGCTGCACAACAAGGCGTACTGGACCGTAACCCTTGGCGCGGCCATGATGACGTTCGCCATCGGCGGACTGCAGGTGTGGATGCCAACCTTCCTGGTGCGGATGCGGCACCTGCCGCTGAATCGAGCCAACACCATCTTCGGCGGCATGACGGTGGTCTCCGGAACGGTCGCGACGTTGCTTGGCGGCTGGCTGGGCGATCGTCTGTTGCGGCGCACCGACGCTGCCTACCAACTTGTGTCGGCGGTGGGCATGGCGCTGGCAATTCCCGCGGTGGTCATCGCGATTTACTATCCCGGCGCGGCGATGTTTCCGGCGATTTTTCTCGGCGAATTCTTTCTGCTGTTGAATACCGCTCCACTGAATGCGGCGCTGGTGAACTCGGTCAGCGCTCGCATTCGCGCAACCGCGCTGGCGGTGAATATCTTCACGATTCATCTGCTTGGTGATGCCTTCTCGCCGACGCTGATCGGCTACATCTCAGACCGCAGCAATCTCGAGATAGGACTGACAGCGATGGTGGTTGCGGTGGCGCTATCGGCGGGGATCTTGTTCTATGGAATGCGGTTTGCGCCGAAGATCGAAAAGCAGCAGTTAGCAATTAGCGATTAGCAATTAGCTGAGAGCTAGCCGGCGCCAGCCGCAGTCGTGGATAACTTCATATCAGGGCACCTCTTCAAAAGCCAACTCTAAGATGTCTTTGTTCGGCGCCACTTAGAGCGTAGTCGAAGGCTTTGCTTTTCAACCCGCCGGCGTCCCGGTACCGCAGAGCTAAATGCTAATTGCTAATTGCTAAGTGCTAAGTGCTGCTTTACTTCGTCGGCTCCATGTGCAGCGCATTGTTGAAGCGGTTGAAGTAGTTGAACAGCCCGACGGCGGCCAGCAGCTCGATGATCTCGCCTTCGTCATAATACTTGCGCAACTCCTGCCAGAACGCGTCATCCACGCCGTTGGAATCGCGAGTGACTCGTTCGGCCAATTCCAGAGCGGCCTTCTCAGCAGCAGTGAAATCGGAGCGATTACGGAAATTGGCGAGGTCCTTGAGTTGCTCCTCACTCCAGCCGTGCCGCCTTGCCAAGGCGGTGTGCGATGCCAGTCAATACTCACATTGATTGAGCTGCGAGGTGCGGACGATCGCCAACTCCTTCAGCTTGGCCGGAACCGTGCCAGTGTTCATCACGGCGCGGAAGTGGGCGATCATGGTGCGAAAGATTTCCGGCCGGTGCGCCACTGTGCGAAACATGTTGGGAACGTTGCCGCGCTCGGCGAGGTAGGCATCGTAGATCTTCGCGGTTTCGCCGTCGACCTGATCCTTCTCGAGACGTGAGATGCGAGGCTCGTCCATCAAGCTAGTGTAGTGCGTCGGAAATCCGTTTACATAAGTTTTCGAGATTTGTATCAGGGCGCGGCTTCAGCCGTGCCGAAAAGCATCATTCTCACTTGGGCTTTAGCCCCTGGACAGCGGGTGCAGGGGCTGAAGCCCACATATTTCTGAGTCCGTTCGGCACGACTAAAGTCGTGCCCTGATACAAAGAGTGCACGCAAGGAGCTAGTGTAGTGCGTCATTGAGCTCGTCATGTATCTTGCGGTCGGCCGTTGGGGTCAGATGTCAGTACACCGCGATTCCGGCGTACCCGACCACCTGATCGCGATCTTCGGTGATGTCGCCCGAGGTGGCGTAACGAATCAGCTCAGCCTTAGTTGCGCCGAGCTTGCGCGCCGCGGTCAGCATCACGACTGCAGGTCCATATCCGCACATGCTGATGTTGCCATCCCGCACCACGTCGTAGAGTCCGCGAGGATCGAGCGCGAGCAACTGATCGATGGCGCGGCGGTCCTTCGCGCGCGTAATGCTGTCGCTTTCGTAGTGGTTCATGTCGCTGGAGGCGATCACGAGGCAGCGGGCATCCTGTTCGGCGAGAATGTTTCCGATCACAATGCCGAGCGAGCTGAGCACATCAAAGTTGCTGGTGCCGACGACAATGGGCACGAAGCGAAATCCCGGCGCCAGCACCTGCAAAAACGGAAGCTGCACTTCCAGCGCGTGCTCGAAGCGATGCGCTTGCTGGTCTTCCGACAGCAACGGCATGCGCTGCTTCAGTTCGGCGGCGAGTTCTTCATCGATGGTGGCGTCGCCCAGCGGGGTACGCCATGCGCCTTCGCTCATGATGGCCAGCGGCTCGCCCATGCCGGTGTGATTGGGGCAGAGGATTACCATGCACTGCGGCAGATCGATCCGGCGATAGACCGCACCGGCGACATGGCCCGAATACATGTAGCCGGCGTGAGGCACGACGCAGCCCAGCGCGCGAATTTTTCCCTCGACCGGAGCATCGGCCGGCGCGGCGGTATAGCTCTCGACTTCGGCGCGGAGACGCTGGGGGTTCGCCGGATAAAATCGCCCGGCAACGGCAGGATGACGAATTGCGGTTGCCATGATATTTGCTCCCGCAAACTTTACGAGGCCAGTTTACGCCTGTAGCAAGGCGCGGAAAACCGCAGCCGTCTTCTCCAGCGACATGGCCTCGGCGCGAACATCGGCACGAACGCCTGCGTCTTTCAGGGCGCGACGAATAGCCTCAGCGTTATATTGCGCGCGTAGATTGTTGGCCAGCGTCTTGCGCTTCTGCGCGAACGCCAGCTTCAGAAAGGCGATGAAGGGCTCCTCTTCCACCTGCAACTCCGCGATGCGCGGCGCCATGGTCAGCCGCACCACGCTGGAGTGCACCTGCGGCGGCGGCGAGAACGCGTCCGGCGGCAACGGTGAACAGTTTCTCCACGCGCGCGAAGAGTTGCGCGGTGGCGGAGAGCAATCCGTAATCGCGCGTGCCCGGTTTGGCGGCGAGGCGGTCGGCCACTTCACGCTGCACCATGATTACCGCGCGTTCAATGTTGTGGTGAAGCGCGAGGATTCGCAGCACGATGTCGGAAGTGATGTAGTACGGCAGATTGCCGACCACGTCCACTGTCTCCGGCTGCGTCGGGCGAAGATCGTGCAGCGGACCGGGACGGCGGCCGACCATCGAAGGAAACTCGGCAGTGACAAAGTCCGACTCGAGTATCTCGACGTTGCCCCAGGTGGCGTAGCGCATGCGAAGCTGCGCGGCCAGCACGCGGTCAAGTTCGATGCCGATGACGCGCCGCGCGCGCCGGGCCAGCACGTCGGTCAGGACGCCGCGGCCGGGGCCGATTTCAATCACGGTGCGCTCCGACACATCGCCCAGCGCTTCGACGATCCGCTGTGCTGCGCCTTCGTCGAGCAGGAAGTGCTGTCCGAGTTTCGGCTTGCGTTTCGGGACACGATTGGCGCTTGGCTTTTTCGCTGCCGTCTTAGGCACGTTGACCCTCTTTCGACTGCGCAATTAGACTCAAGTGTTTCGGCATTTCGCTTTGATTCTCTGCGTAGCTGGTCACCATTTTGTAGCCCCGCGGAAGCATCACCGCCGCCCTGGGAGGGTTCATGCATATCGCTTTCGCGGCATCCGAGTGCGTCCCGTTCTCCAAGACGGGAGGTCTGGGGGATGTGATCGGCGCATTGCCGCCGGCCCTCGCCAGTCTGGGACACAAGGCAACCGTTTTTGTTCCACGCTATCGCCAGACGAAGCTCGACGACCCGCGCACCGTCATTTCCAGCATCACCGTTCCCTTCGACGACCGGTACCGCTTCTGCTCGGTCGTCGACGGCGGCGTGCGCTCAGGAGTGCAATTCTATTTCATCGACTATCCTCCGTTCTTTGACCGCGACGGACTCTATGGCAGCGCGATCGGCGATTATCACGATAATGCGGAGCGTTTCGCGCTGTTTTCGCGCGCCGTTCTGGAGGCCACGAAAATCCTCGGGGCCCCGGACGTTCTACATTGCCATGACTGGCAGACGGCGCTGGTTCCTATCCTGCTGAAGACGCTCTACGACGAGGACCCGGCATTCGCGACGACACCGTGCGTCTTTACGATCCACAATCTCGGATATCAGGGGCTGTTTCCGCCGGAGATTCTGCCGCTGCTGCTGCTGCCCTGGGATTTGTTCACCATTTCAAAGCTGGAATTTTACGGCAAGGTGAATTTCCTGAAGGGCGCGATCTCCATGGCGGATTTCGTTACCACAGTGAGCCGCAAGTACAGCCAGGAGATCCAGACGGCGGAATACGGATTTGGACTCGAGGGAGTGTTGCGCGCGCGCGGCAGCACGCTCACCGGCATTGTCAATGGGGTCGATTATGCATCGTGGAATCCAGAGACCGATCCGAACATCGCGGCGAACTATTCGCCGAAGGACCTCAGCGGCAAGTCGGCATGCAAAGCTGATTTGCTGAAGGAATTCGGCCTGGCGCCGGACAGCCAGCTACCAGTGGTCGGTATTGTGTCGCGCTTCGTGCCGCAGAAGGGCTTCGACCTGATTCAACAGGTGGCCGACCGGATGGCGCTGGAGGACCTCATCCTGCTCGTGCTGGGCAGCGGCCAGCGCGAGTATGAAGACATGTTCCGCAGGCTGAACAAGCAGTTTCCGCAGAAGGTCGCGGTGCGGATCGCCTACGATGACGCGCTGGCGCACAAGATCGAGGCCGGCAGCGATCTCTACCTGATGCCGTCGCACTATGAGCCGTGCGGGATGAACCAGATTTACAGCATGAAATATGGAACCGTGCCGGTGGTGCGCGCCGTCGGCGGACTGGACGACACCGTGGAGCAATTTGATCCCAAGACGATGCGAGGAACGGGATTCAAGTTCCGGGAATACACGGGCGAGGCGATGCTGGAGAAGCTGCGCGAGGCGCTCGCGCTCTATCGCGGTGATCGCAACGCCTGGCAGACGCTAATGCGCAACGGCATGGCGCAGGATTATTCGTGGACCAACTCGGCGCGCGAGTACGTGAAGGTTTATGAGCGGGCGCGGCAAATCAAACAGCAGGCGGCGTAACGGCTGATGGAAACAACAGAAATTCCGCAAGAAGGCCCCTGCTGCGAAGCGAATCCTTGCGTGGTGTCATCCTGAACGGGGCGCCCGCCTCCTTTTGCCGACCCGCCTCAGTTGCGGGTCGGGCGGACGCGAAGTTGAAGGACCTGCGGTTTGCCCCACGACAAGGATCTCTGGTTATTGGACAAACAGAAGGTCCCTCGACTCGGCCGCAAAAAGCGACGGCCTCGCTCGGAATGACAACCGTAAAGACAGATGAGTAACGGCGCGGCTGAAGCCGCGCCCCTTCAAAATCGATTCGCGAGATTTTGGCCGCAACTGCTGACACGAACGATCAATCGATGGCAACAATCCGCCAAACGCGCTACGGGTTACTGTTCTGCGTTCTGGCTAGTTTTGCCACCGGACAATCGAATCCACAAAAGCAAGATCTCCCGCTCCCATCCAGCAAATCGTTGCAGCTTCCCGCTCCCGGCGCACCGCAGCGGACAAACAGCTTTCCTACGGCAGTTGCGCTCAGTCCTGATGGAAAATATCTGGCGATCCTGAACAACGGCCGCGGGACTGCCGAAGCGAAATTCCAAAGATGTGCGTCAATGAAAGCTTCCTGGGCACCACCCCGCACGTCTATGTAGAGCCGGTCTTTCATGGGTCGGCTTAACTGTTCCCCCAATTCTGCCGAAGTATCCGACAAGCCACCGTAGCAACTGAGGTGTTTCTCAGGTGAGCGGCTGGCTGTAGAATGGGCGAGGCGAGCAAGTCGTTTAGGGGACCATCAGCAGCGAGGTTCGGTCCGGTTCGGGCCGGCCAGCGACGGCATGCTCTGCAAAGGCGATTGTCTGCGCGCCAAATTGCGTCATGGCGCGAGGGCAGCTCACCGGAAGACGCCGGCCCCGTGTTCCATCTGGGGCGAACGGTTAGTTCGAAACGCGCAGGCCGCCATTGTCTATGTCATCCCCGGAATTTCTCTCGCAGGTGAGACCCGCTGAAGTGCTGCGGGAAGCGATCCTGCGGCATGTCCGTTACACCCTCGTCCGTCCCACCTCCGAGCTGAAGCCCGCCGATTATCTGAAACCGGTATCGTTGGCAATCCGCGATCGCATCGTCGACCGCATGCTGGAAACCGAGTCGCGTTACCGGCACAAGGACTCGAAGCGGCTCTACTACCTGTCAATGGAGTTTCTGATGGGACGCTCGCTGGGCGACAACCTGTCGAACCTGCGAGTGGAAGACATGTGCCGCGAGGTACTCGCCGGGTTCGGCGTGAGCCTCGACGAGGTGCTGGACAGTGAGAACGATGCCGGACTGGGCAACGGCGGACTCGGACGTCTGGCGGCATGCTTCCTGGAATCAATGGCGACGCTGGGCATGCCCGGATTCGGTTACGGCATTGACTACGAGTACGGCCTGTTCAAGCAGGAAATCTTCAACGGCTTTCAACGCGAGAAACCAGACCGCTGGAAGGCGAACGGCACGCCGTTCCAGATCGAACATCCGGAAGAGGCGGTGAATATTCCGCTGTATGGCCGTGTCGAAGGGCCGCGCGAGGTTGAGCACAGCCTGGAGCAAGTTTGGCAGGGCCAGAAGATCGTCGTCGGCATACCGACCGACATGCCAATTGTCGGCTATCTGGGACAGACGGTGAACTGGCTACGACTGTTCACGGCGCGCGCCTCGGAAGACTTCGACATCGAAATCTTTAACCGCGGCGATTACATTCGCGCTGTCGAGCAGAAGATCGCGACGGAGAACATCTCGCGCGTGCTCTATCCCTCCGACTCCGTGATGAGCGGTAAAGAGCTGCGCCTGGTGCAGGAATATTTTCTGGTCGCGTGCGCCATCGGCGACATCATGCGCCGTTTCCGCCAGCAGCACAAGAACATGGAGTTGCTGCCGTCGAAGCTCGCCATCCAGATGAACGACACCCATCCCAGCCTGGCGGTCGCCGAGCTGATGCGGGTGCTGGTGGATGAAGAACGGCTGCCGTGGGAGCAGGCGTGGGAGATCACGCAGCAGACGCTGGCGTATACCAATCACACGCTTCTGCCGGAGGCGCTGGAGAAGTGGTCGGTGCCGCTGCTGGAAAAAGTGCTGCCGCGGCACATGCTGATCATCTTCAACATCAACCATGAGTTTCTGCGCGAGATGCAGCAGTATTCGTTCCTCGACGAAGAGAAGCGGCGCCACATGTCGATCATCGAGGAGGGTTATGAGAAGCAGGTGCGGATGGCGAACCTGTGCATCGTCGGAAGCCATTCGGTTAACGGCGTGTCCAAGCTGCACACCGACCTGCTGATTCATTCGCTGGCGCCCGATTTCGCCCAGGTCTGGCCGGAGAAATTCAACAACAAGACCAACGGGGTTGCGCCGCGCCGCTGGCTGATGAAATGCAATGAGGGCCTGACCGACCTGATCAGCCGCACGCTCGACGAGAACAAGTGGATCACCGATCTGCACAAGCTGCGCGACCTGGAGCCGTTCGCTGAGGACGAAGGCTTTCGCGACGCGTTCAAGGAGGTCAAGCGGCAGAACAAACTGAGGCTGGCTGAAGTGATTCAGGACTTGAGCGGCGTCTCGGTCGATCCGGATTCGATGTTCGACGCGCAGATCAAGCGCATCCACGAATACAAGCGGCAGCTGCTGAACGTGATGGGCATCATCCACGACTATCTGGGGATTGTCGAGCGCGGCCAGATGCCGCTGGTGCCGCGCACCTACATCTTCGCCGGTAAAGCCGCGCCAGGATACTGGGCGGCCAAGCAGATTATCAAGCTGATCCACAGCGTCGCGGAGGTGGTGAACAACGACGAGAAGACGCGCGACGTGATGAAGGTCGCGTTCCTGCCGGATTATCGCGTCTCGCTGGCGCAGTTGATTATTCCCGCCGCCGATTTGAGCGAGCAGATTTCCATGGCCGGCATGGAAGCTTCCGGCACCGGCAACATGAAACTGGCGATGAACGGCGCACTTACGATCGGCACCTATGATGGCGCCAATATCGAAATCGCGGAGGAAGTGGGCGAAGACAACATCTACATCTTCGGCTTGCGCTCGGAAGAGATCCGCGAAATGCAGCAGAAGGGGCTGTACAACTCGCGCGAGCGGTATGAAAAAGATCCCGCAATTCGCGAGGTGATGGATGCGCTGGCTTCCGACCGCTTCTGCCCCAATGAACATGGGCTGTTTCGCTGGATCGTCGACGAACTGGTGCACCGTGGCGACCGCTACTTCCACATCGCCGACTTTCCCACTTACGTTGACACGCAACAGGTGATCGACACCGAGTACATTAACCAGAACCTCTGGTGGCGCAAGGCGATTCTGAACGTAGCGCGAATCGGGAAATTTTCCAGCGACCGGACGGTGCTGGAATACGCGCGCGACATCTGGCACATTGGGCAGTTTGAGAGGTCAGGCCGCGCCGTGAAAGTTCCGCCGCGGGCCAAGCCGGTTGTGGCAAAGCCGGCAGCGGAACCGGTGCCCGCGACTGAAGTTGCTCCCGAGCCGGAAATCAAGCAAGTTGCCGACTGATCCCCGATAGGCCTTCGCAGTTTCACAATCACTGGAGCAGTGTGTTCAAGCGCGTTTTCAACAACGGTCACGGCGCTGGATCGTTCGAGCAGCAGCGCGCGCGCATGGTCGAAGATCAACTACGCTGGCGCGGCATTCGCGACCCACGGGTGCTGGCGGCGATGGGCAAAGTCGCGCGCGAGCAGTTCGTCGCATGCGAAGATGCGCCCACTGCCTATGGAGATTTTCCAGTGCCCATCGGCGCGGGACAAACCATCTCGCAGCCGTACATTGTGGCTGCCATGGTTGAGGCGCTGGAGGTGCGGCCGGAAGATCGCGTGCTCGAAGTAGGCACCGGCACCGGCTACGAAGCCGCGATCCTGGGCGAATTAGCCAGAGAAGTTTGGACCATCGAGCGCCATGCCGAACTCGCCGGCAAGGCACGAGAGATTTTGCAGAGGCTCGGCTACAGCAATGTCAACGTGGTCGAGGGCGATGGCAGCCTGGGCCTGCCAGAGCATGCGCCGTTCGACAGAATCCTGATTGCAGCGGCTGCGCCGAAGTTGCCTGAGACGCTGCTGGCGCAACTGGCCGATGGCGGGCGCATGGTCGTGCCGGTCGGCAGCCGGGCCGAGCAGCAGGTGCAGATCGTACGCAAGCTGGGCGAAGAGATTGTAGTCACCTCAGGCGATCCATGCCGCTTCGTGCCGCTGGTGGGCGAGCAAGGCTGGGAGCCTTAGGGCCAGCGGTTCCTTTCCCATAGCATCGTCCCTCTCAGCTCGAAAACATAGCGGCCTTCAGTGCCGTCCTAAATTCATCCAAAACAGTCACGACCAAGAAAATTGTCATCACGAGCAAAGCGAGGGATCTGCTGTCCTTCCGAGTCACGAAAAGCAGATTCCTCACTTCGTTCGTAATGACAATCCTCTGATTCGTGGCGGCAATGCACAATCCAGACTAGGACACTATTGCGGCAAGTACTTTCCTGAAATTAGGGCAGTTCCCGGTCTTCTCGTCCCAGATTTGCCCTTAAGTAGTTGCCGGTTTCTGCCGATCTTGCTGGGAGAGGCGAAGCCATGTCCCTTTGCACCTGGAATGCGAGCTACAGCGTCAAGGTCAAGCGCTTTGACGAAGATCATCAGCAGTTGTTTAGCATCGTCAACGAGCTCCATGAAGCCATGACCAACGGGCGTGGTAACGCCGTAATGCAGGACGTGCTGGCGAAATTGCTGCGCTACACCGAGCGCCACTTCACCGCGGAAGAAGCGGTGATGAAGGAGCTGAAGTATCCGGAGTTGGCCGCCCACGCCGAGCAGCACCGGCAATTCACCGCCAAGGTGAGACATGTTGCCGAGCAATATAAGACGGGGAAAATCGGGCTTTCGCTCGAAGTGCTGGGCTTCTTGAGCCAGTGGCTGTCGCAGCACATCGCCGGCGTTGACAAGCGCTACGGGCCGTTCATGAACCAAAAAGGCGTGGCGTAAGCGGAGTCTCGCCGAAGTGCGGGCCGTTTCCAGAGTTGCTGTAGCCAGGGTGGTCGCGTACGCGGACGCGCCGCCCGCCTTAGGCGGCAGGGTTACAGCGACTCTGGAACGTTTCCGCTGGTGGCTTTGCCGCGGGCCAGGGCGCGCCGGATGGTTTCGTCCAGCGCCGCTTTCGACCTGGCGTATTCCTCCGCAGTGACGTTTCCCTGCTGACGGTCAATCTCCAACTGGAACAACTCTTCCTTCATGGCTTCCAGCAGCAGAGCGTTACGGTCACGAGCCGGCGCCGCAGGCTCGACAAAATCGGCGAAGGCGGCTGCGGCCTCGGGCGAATCCGCCTGCACCGATGCGGGCTGGCCGGCCGCGACGGTTGCCGCATGAGGACGATTGGATCGTGACACGATATACGCGCCACCCATTACCAGCACCAGCGCGAAGACACCGAGAATATAGGCCCGATAGTCGTGCAGCGGATCAGGAGCGTCGATGGGAGCGCCGAGACCTCCGCCCGGACGGCTGTCGTTCGCCACAGCTTGCGAGCCGCCGCCCATCGCGCCGCCGGATTCGGCGCCTTCCTGCGTACTCTGTTCGCTCTCGGCCGGAAACGCGCCGGTACCGGAGACGTGGAAGCTGAGATCCTGCCCCGGCTTGACGTTGGTGACGACCATGATGGTCGATTGCGGATCCGGCATGGTCTGGAACTGCTTGGCGTCTTGTGCGGCGAAGGTCATGCTCTTCGGCAGCATGATGACGAAGTGCTGCACGTCCATCAGCGGCTTGGGCGAAAAGCTTGCCTGGCCGCTGTAGGGCATGTGATAGGCGATCTGGAACTGGCTCTCGCCGGGGCGCAGCGGGTAGGTCATCCAATAATGGTTTTTCTGCGCGCCGGGCGTAGCTTCGGTAGCGATGGGCTGACCGCCAGGACCTTTTGCCTGAGCAGAGTCGATCTCCGCGCCGGCGGGCAGAATGATTTCGAATGTTCCCTTATCGTCAGCAACTGTGCGCGGCGGCTGCGACTTGTTGTTCACGGCGTACAGCGTGATTCCCTGAAGCTGTTTGCCATCGCTCTGCAGGCGATCGACTTCGACCGTCTGACTGAGACCGTCAACTTTCCTGGCCGAGTCGTAAACCGTGAGTTCGGCGGTGGTGCTGCCGGGCATCAGCGGACCGCCTTGCGGAAAATAGCCCACGCCCTGATGCATCACGCGGACCATGTGCGGCGCCTGTGCGTCTTTGGGAGCGGGAAATGAGAAGCGGCCTTGCGCGTCGGTTTTGGTGGTGCCGACTTCCTGCATGCCCTGAGACAGCGAGAGCAGCGACACTTGATCGCCGGCGGCAGGCTTGCCGGTGGTGCCGTTGGTCACCGTGCCGGTGATGGATTGGGCCGCGGCAAAGCTACTCAGCAGCAGTGCACATATGGCAATTTGAAGGGGCGCGCCTTTAGGCGCGCCGTTCCGCACCCTATTCTTCACCGAAGCGGGCTTTAGCCCGCCTGCGATTTGCTCGCGGCCGGTGGTCAGCGACTCAGGGGCTAAAGCCGGAAATCCTAGGATGTGCTTTACGGCACAGCTAAAGCTG
The DNA here is from genome assembly GCA_963821995.1 of uncultured Acidobacteriaceae bacterium. GTDB lineage: Bacteria > Acidobacteriota > Terriglobia > Terriglobales > Acidobacteriaceae > Bog-257. The sequence goes on from CAWGFZ010000010.1 coordinate 22,738, forward strand.
TGCCCCTTCAACAGCGCGTTCAGATCGGCCCTGTGGGTCACGCGCGGCCTCCACTGGACCGCACGCCCGCCGGGCGCGTGCCTTTGCGCACAATCGCGCGAGCCTTGTCGATCTGCTCCAGTTCGGCGAGGATCGCAGCGGCTTCGTCTTCCAAAGCGGCGCGCTGCACTGCGTAATCTGCCTCGCTCAGCTTGCCGGCCTTGTACTCGAAGTTCAGGTCACGCAAGTTCTCGTAGGTCGCTTCCTTGCGCTCCTGAAGATACAGCGAGCGAGTTTTGTCCTCGCCTCGTTCGACGTCATCGGAACCGTAGAAAACATAAACGAACAGCGCGGCGGCAAAGAGCGCGCAGCCGAACAGGATGAAAACGGCGTCTTGAGCCATCACGGCGATAGCGAATGAGTACATCAGAATTCGGTCTCCTCACGGGCCTTCCTGCGAAGGTCGTCGAGTTGTGTGGCGTCGAGCTTGGGGCTGGGAACAGGTTGGGCGACGGCGCGCGATCTCCATAGCCGCACCAGCCACACGGTTGCAACGATTGCGAGTATGAAGACCGCGAAAGGCATGATCCACGCGATGCGGTTGAAGCCGGTCGTGGTGGGTGCGGCCAGCACGGTGTTGCCGTACTTCTGCACGAAGCTCTGCAGCACGAGCGAGTCGCTGTCGCCGCGCGCCAGGCCGGCGGTGAGCTCATCGCGCATGCGCTGGGAGTAAGTGCAGCCGACGTGATTGCATTCCAGCAGGATCTGGTTGCAACCGCACATACACATGAGCCCATGGCCGAGCTTGTTGAAGCGGGCATCGTCGTCGGCGCCCAGGAAGAGCATGGCCAGCAGCGCGATGAGTGCAAGCTGCGCGATGCGGATGATCAGTTTCGAGTTTCGAGTTGAGAGTTTCAAAGTCATGAGTACCACGAGTCATTCGTAAACGTCGCGCCGGTGCGCGATGCGGGTTATGTCGATTGTCTTAGCCTTGTCGTCAATCTCGTAGACGATGCGGTAATCGCCCACTCGAATTCGCCATTCTCTGTCGCCGCCCTTAAGTTTCTTGCAACCAGAAGGCCGAGGAACCGACGCAAGGCGCTCGATTCTAGGCCAAATCCTGGCGACTAGTTCTGCGGATAGCTGCCGGAGTTCCCTTTCAGCGCTCGTGGTTAAAGCAACGCGATAATCATTCACGCGGGAGCTTTCCACTGTTGATCAGCCGCGTCTTCACCTTCTCCAACGGGATTCGCTTCTCATGCCGCCGTGATCGAGACACGAGCACATCCTCTATGTCTTCCCAGAGCTGGCGATGTTTCTTAAGGTCGATTTGGACAGCCACCTTGCGGCCCTTCTCGTCGGTCACGTATTGGATTCCGTTCATAGTTTTATTGTCCGTCGCGGTTCTCGACCATCATGCAACCGCGTGGTATTGCGGGACGGCGATCTCCAACCATTCCACGATGCACGACAACACTCCATGTTCGGGATCTTCTTCTGCAAAGTCCACGCTTGTTGTAAGAGGCTCAGGCACGGTGTCTCCTTCGGCTACCAGGCCTTCCAAGTGAAATTCCGCGGCCCGACGCATCGTGCTTCGCATCGCGTCGAGATTTGCCGCAGTCGCGATCACGCCCGGTAGATCAGGCAGGAATCCACTCAGGTTGTGGGCGCCGACCTCGTAAACCGCCAGGAATTTTTTTTTCACGTTGCGTTTTACCTTGTCTTCAAACCTGCTTGTCGCAACACGCTCGACAACGTCTTGGGATGGACGTCGTCTGACGGGGCGCCCGAAACCGTGACTTTCCCTGTCTTAGCCGGGTGCTTGAATTGACGATGGCTACCGCGCTGCGCCATTTGCTTCCATCCGTCGCTCTCGATCATCTTAATGAGATCGCGTACCTTCATCCGTTCAGCATCTGTGCCGTCCCTGAAGGGACTCGGGCCCTCTTGAGGCCCGCTAGTCAGCGCTGGAAGCGCTGGGCTAACTTATGTCGCCGCTACGCGGCTTAGATCTTTCGCCACTAAGCGGAGGACGTTTTCGCAACCGACTAACGCACAATCGCTAATCCCTCAGTCCTGCTTTCAGCCTCTGCCGACCCCCACCGCGTCCCTGCGCGCAGCTTCGGCGTCGGCGCGATCTTTCTCCCTCAGCGCGATCTTCCCCGGCTTCATGTTGGGGAAGAGCGCGATGATGGTGCCGATCAGCACCACGTGCACGCCGATCCAAATCCACAATACGAGCGGATTCACGTGCGCCTTGATGATGGGCTTGCCGGTGTCCTGATTGCGTCCGGTGTAGACCAGATACAAATCGCGGCTCAGGCGCGAGCGATTGGCGACGATGGTCGACGTCTGCTGGCTGGCGGTGTAGAAGCGGCGCTCGGGAAACATGGTCGCGATCTTGCGCCCGTTGCGATAGACGTCAATGACCGCCCATTCGCTATCGTAGTTCGGCTTGCTGTCCTGCGTGTACGACTGGCAGATCAGCGTGTAGCCGCCGATCTGCATCTTGTCGCCGAAGCCCATCTCCTGCTCTTTGTCCTGATTGAACGGCAAGCCGGCGAAGCCGATGATGATGAGCACCACGCCGATGTGGATGAGATATCCGCCATAGCGGCGGGTGTTGCGGCGGGTGATGACGACCATGCCCTGCAGGATGTTGACGCCCGTCTGCCGCGCGATGACGCGGCCGCCGCGCCAGAACTCACCGGTGACCGTCGCGACGACGAACATCGCCAGCGAAATTGCCATCAGCGAGTAGAAATAGGCGGAGTCCTGCCATGGCCGCATGCCGCCGATGATGAGAACGATGGCGGTCAGCACCATGATCGCCGTGGGCCAGAGGAAATTTCGCTTTACGCGATCGAGTGAAGTCTGGCGCCACGCCAGCAGCGGGCCGACGCCGGTGAGGAACACCAGAAAAATTCCAATCGGCACGTTGACGCGATTGAAAAACGGCGGGCCGACCGTGACCTTCGATCCCGTGACCGCCTCCGACAGCACCGGAAAAAGCGTGCCCCACAGCACTGCAAAGCAGGAGACGAGCAGAACGAGATTGTTGAACAGGAAGCTGGATTCGCGCGAGACCAGCGACTCCAGGCGATGCTCGCTCTTCAGCGTCTCACGATTGCGGACGAAGAAGTAAACACAGGTAGCGAACGAGATCGCCAGGAACCAAACGAACCAGGTGCCGATGCTGGACTGCGCGAAGGCATGCACTGAACTCACCACGCCGCTGCGCGTGAGGAACGTCCCAAAGATCGCCAACAGAAATGTGGTGAAGATCAGCCACATGTTCCACATTTTCATCATGCCGCGTTTTTCCTGCATCATGACCGAGTGCAGAAATGCGGTCATGGTGAGCCACGGCAGCAGCGACGCATTCTCCACCGGGTCCCAACCCCAGTAACCGCCCCAGCCCAGCACCTCGTAGGCCCAGTGCGCGCCCAGAAAGATGCCGCAAGTCAAGAAGAGCCACGCCACCATCGTCCAGCGGCGGGTGATGTGGATCCACTTCTCGCCGGGATACTTCATGATCAGCGCGCCCAGCGCGAAGGCGAAGGGCACGGTTACGCCGACGTATCCGAGATAAAGCATCGGCGGGTGGATCACCATCTCGGGATACTGCAGCAGCGGGTTGAGGCCGTTGCCGTCGGCAGGAATTGTCCCCGTGACAAGGCCGAAGGGATTGGCCGCGAAGTTGATCAGCGAGAAGAAGAACACCTGCACAGCGGCGATGATGACGGAGGCGTGGGCGAAGAGTTGCGGATCGACCTTGTAGCGCAGGCGCAGCACCAGCGCGTAGGTCGAGAGCAGCCACGCCCAGAACAGCAGCGAGCCCTCCTGTCCCGACCACAATGCGGCAAACTTGTACGCGATGGGCAGATCGCGATTGCTGTGGTGCAGAATATACGCGACGGAGAAATCATTCCCCAGCGCGGCCATCACCAGCGCCAGGCCGGCGATGGTCACCGCAGCCCACGAGGCAATGCCGGCGCGGCGCGCGGTTTCGCCCAGACGGTCGTCCTTGCGGGCAAGGCCCATTACGCCGGCGATGAACGAATAAGCTGCCAGCGCCAAGGCGAGCAGCAGCGCAAAACTTCCAATCAATGGCATGGAGATTTAATACCTGTTATCAGTTCGAGGCCCCAACGGCTACGCGCCATCCAATGCTGTTCATTCTACTCGCAAGTGTCGGGCGCAACGGCGTTTTGTGGGATCGAGGAATACAACTTTGCGGGAGGGGAACCGCTGACGGGTTCGCCGCCGTTCCCATAGCATCCAACGGCCCGTTTAGCGGACAATAACCGGCATTGCAAAATCCCGGAACGGAGAACTCGACCGGATCACTTGCATGATGGCAACTTTACAGTAATTTCCCGTAGCAAAGTGAATGTCGTCTGAAATCGGAGCCGCATCTGGCGGTTCCTCTTCTGCAAGACTCCGGGCAACGGGCCGCGCACCTACGGCGTGAATTCGAAGATCACGCCACAACCACCAGTACAGTTGGAGTTGCCGCCCGCCGATGCTGTGCCGTAGAGATTGCCGTCCGCATCCATGACGAGATTGCTATAGGGCGCGAGGCCGTCAGCACGGCCGGTGAATTCGTACAGCACGGTGTAGACCCAGCCGCCGCCGGAAGGACTCAATTCGAAGATGGTGCCACATCCCTGCGAGGGACAGCTGCCGTATTGATCGCCGCCGAGAATGGTTGTGCCGTAGAGATTGCCGGCGCTGTCACGCAAGAGATTTCCGGCGGGGCCTCCGCCGACGGTGGTAAACGTATGGAGCGTGGTGTACGTCCAGCCTGATCCATTGGGCGCAAACGAAAACACCGAACCGGGTTGTGATCCGTAGCCCGGGTTCTCTCCCTCGTTGACGCCATAGAAGGTTCCGGAAGGATCCAGAATCATCTTGGCAACCGGCCCTGCCCCGCCGCCATTAAGATCGTACAGATCTTGAAAGGTCCAGTAGGGGTCGCCCGGCGGGGTCAATTTGTAAATCAAGCCATCGCCGTAATATCCGCCGTTGACGCCGCCATAGAGATTTCCTGCGTTGTCGAAGGTGACGCCGCCTACGGGATAGGCGCCGAGCTGTCCGAAGCTGCCGTCTTTGAAGCCATACGGCGTGCTTTCGGTCCACCCGCTACCGGAGGGCGTCAACTCGTAGACGAGGCCGCAATCGGGATAGCAGCTGCCTTCGCCGTCCCCGAGCGGGGCGCCGTATTCGGTTGTTCCGTAGATGTTGCCGGAGTTGTCGAAGGTGACTTCGCTCAAAGGATACGCTCCGCCACTGGCGAACCGCGTAAGGATGGTTTCAATCCAGGGGCAAAGAAAGCTCACGCAAGCTGTCGGTGACGGTTGAAGGTTGAAAAGCGTACCGCAGCCACCTTCGCTGCAGCCGGTCCCGCCGCCGTTGCGCGTGGTGCCATAGAGAGTTCCGTTCGGCCCGAACACAACCCGCGCCACCGGATACTCGCCATCCGAGCCGCCCTGGAAGGCGTACAGGGGAGTAAGGACCCACCCCGATCCGGCATGTCCCAGCTTAAAGACGGTGCCGTAACCGTGCGCGCCCATTTCGGTGGTGCCGTAGAGGTTGCCCTGTGCGTCGGCGCTTAAGCCGGCCATCGGATTAGCGCCGTCTGTGCCGCCGGTGAAGCTGTGCAGCACGGTGTAGGTCTGCGCCTGTGCTGGCAGCGCAACCGTCAGAATTAACAAAAGCGTTGCGGTGCAAACAGGAATCGCGAGCCGAAACATAACTGTGATGGTTCGATCTTGTTTTGAGCGCGTCATAGACTCTCTCCTGGTTGAGTAAAGACATTACCTTAAGTCCCACAATGTGGGAGTCCTCTAACCATAGCTGACAACTGACAACTGGCCACTGTTTACGGCGTGATCTCCCACACCGTTCCCCAGGAGTGAGCTCCCCCGCCGCCGGTCGTGCCATAGAGATTGCCGGCGGAATCGATGGTTACGCCTCCCCACGGGCCACATCCATCCGTGGCACAGTTGAAGTCATGTACGTCGGAGTAGATCCAGTCACTACCCGAAGGAGTCAGCTTAAAGACGGAGCCCTCCTGGTAAACTCCGCCCGCGCGCGAGGTGCCGTACATGTTGCCCGCTTGGTCCATGGTCAGATTGCTGAATACCCCAGGGTCGCCTCCCTGGCTGACGATGCTGTAGAGCAGGGTGAAGTTCCAGTAGCCGCCACCACCCGAGGGGGACAACTCGAAGACGGTGCCGCCGTCGCCTGAGCCGCCGCTGCTGGTGCCGCCATAGAGATTGCCGGCGGCGTCGAAGATTACGCCCGCGGCAGGATAGCCGCCATCGCTGCCGTTCTCGAAGTTATAAACGTCGCTTTCGATCCAGTCTGAGCCGGAGCGTGTCAGCTTGAACACCATGCCGCAGCCGTATCCTGGTTCGCAATTAAGATCGCCGCCGCCCGACGCCGTCCCATAGAGATTGCCGGCGCTGTCGAAGGTCACTCCGCCGTAAAAGGGGAATATCCCGTCTCCGTTTTGCAGAGCGAAGTTATGAAGAACAGTTTCCGTCCAGCCACCCTGGCCCGGACTGAGCTGCCAAACGTTCCCATAACCTTGGCCGTCCTCATTCAGCGTGGTGCCGTACAGGTTGCCAGCCTGATCGAAGACCACCGGCCCTGAGGGGTCGCATCCGTCAGGCCCTTGAAAGGTATACACGTCCGTCTTGTGCCACGGACAGGAGAAACTGGCGCACGCGTGTGCCGGAGGTTGCAGACGGACGATGACGCCGCAGCCGGGGCCGGAGCTGCCACCGACGGCAACCGAGCTGTAGAAGGAGCCGTCCTGCGCTATGGTCAGCGGAGCTTCCGGCTCAAATCCATCCGTGCGCCCCTGGTAGGGGTAAATCGGGTAAAAGATGAAGCCCGAGTGGGTGCGCTTTAGCTCGAAAACCGTACCGCAACCAAATTGGTCGCAAGTGCCTACGCCGCCTTGCGAAGCTGTGCCGAACAGGTTTCCTGCCGCGTCCAAGGTAAGGGTCGCCATCGGCACCGATCCGTCGTTCCCATTGGTGAAGCTGTGCAAGACCGTAAAAGTCTGCGCCTGGGCGAGAATCGCGGTTCCGAAGATGAGCCCGCAGCAGAAGCGAAGGATTGCCGGCAGGCTGCTGTCGAAAATCGAAGTTGCTCGTTGTGGACCGGTCATTGTGTCCTCTCCATTCCGTCGCGAAAGGCGCGCGCCTGTGCAAAGGCGACCCCAATATTGCGCGATCATCACCCGGGGTCAACTTAATTTTGTATTACGGCCTAATAAACTGAGAGCACATGACTTAGCTTGCTTGGTTTAGGATGATTGCCGAAATCAGGCGTGATCGTAACCCGATCCGCGCCAGCGCGGTTACTTGTGATAAGGCGATGTTATGGCAACGGGCTTAGCGCCGAAGCCCCTCAGTTACGCCCGCGATCTCCCAGACAACGCCGCAGCCGCCGTTGCAGTTCGACAGATTGCCGCCGTAAGCCGTCGTACCGTAAAGATTGCCGCTCGCGTCGAACACAACGCCGTTAGGACTGTCACCATCGGTGAGGGGATTCGCGATTGCGTTGCGCGCTTCATAAGCTCTCCTTTACCTTGGCCCTGGCGTATCACCGTTGTTAGGTTGTGAGATCAACCAGCCGAAACGGAACTTGCCTTACGGCGTGATCTCCCACACCACGCCGCAGCCGGCGTAGCAGCCCACAATACCGCCGAATCCGGAAGTGCCGAACAAATTGCCATTCGCATCCATGATCAAAGAGGTCGGCCAGTAGCCATCGCTTCCGCCGGTGAAGTCGTGCAGGGACGTGTAGGTCCACGTACCGCCGCCGGCGGAAGTCAATTTAAACACCACGCCGTCGTTGTAGGCGCCAGTCCTGATGGTCGTGCCGTATAGATTTCCTGCGGAGTCCATGATCAGGCCTGCGTCCGGCCCACCCTCGCCGCCGCAACCGGAGAAGTTGTAGAGCACGGTGTATTGTCCGCCGCTGCCCGTGGTCAGCTGAAAAACTGTGCCACAGCCTCCGGTGCCGCCAGAATTCGTGGTGCCGTAGAGGACGCCCCCAACATCGAGCAACGGAGCTGAAGGATATTCTCCGCTGTTGTAGGTGTTGAACTGATAGAGTGACGTCTCGTTCCAGCCATATTGCGAGGGGCTCAACTGAAATACAGTACCGACCGAGGATGCACCACCTTCGGCGGCCGTGCCGTCCAGGTTGCCGAGGGAATCGAAGATCACGCCCTGTTGCGGATAGGCGCCGTCGTTTCCATCAGTGAAGGGGTAAAGAACGCTTTCCGTCCAGCCGCTGCCCGATGGGGTCAGCTCAAACACTGTGCCCCATCCCAGACCTCCGACCCTGGTTGCGCCATAGAGGTTCCCGGCGCCATCGAAAATGGGATTGCCTACTGGAATGGCTCCGTCACTGGTTCCGTTGAACCGGTAAAGCACCGTTTCTGTCCAGGGACACAGGACGCTCTTGCAAACCGACGTCGGTGGCGACAATTTGAACGCAGTGCCGCATGTGCCCTGATCACAGTCTCCTATACCGCCCCGGCCTGTAAGGCCGTATATCAGGCCGTTCGGCGCAAGAACCTCTCCGTCAGGGATTGCGCCGTCATAACCGCCCTGAAAGGTGTAGAGGACATTGAAGCTCCAGCCTGATCCGTGGGGCGACATTTTGAAGGCAGTGCCGCATCCGCCAAGATCGCCGCAGTCTCCTCCGTAGTAGCCGCCGTACCACGCCATACCGTAGAGGTTTCCGGCACGGTCCATGGTTACACCAGAGAGGGGAGTTGCCCCATCGGCTCCGCCGCTGAAGGTGTGGAGAACCGTGAACGTCTGCGCCTGCACCGATTGCGTTGCGATGATGGTCAGCGCGCAGAACAGCGCCAGTGCGAAAGCAGGTAAGCCAAAACTGCGTCGCAGAATTGAAGCGGAACATTGTGCCGGGTTCGCCATGATGACCTCCCTGTGGACTGAACGCGGTGCCAAAGGGTGAAGTAAAACCCGATTGCAAACCTTGGTCAACTTAATTGTGTATTACGGTCCAACAGATTAAAAACATGCGACTTAGCGTGCCGCCGGCAAGATAGTTGAGGTAATCAGGCGATCGCATTACCCGATCCTGAAGCGTGACTGACCGAACTGAAGGGTTTGTGTCAGGGAAGGCCGCAGCCAAAAGAAAACGAGAGCCGGGAAAGGTGTATTAGTCTCTTTCCCTGACCCTCTAGTTAAAGCCTAGCACATTTGGAGGGGTAATATTCCATTTTTAGCAAGTTTATATCCGGTATGGATCCAGCTGGTTGCGGCGATTTCGACACCTTTGTGGGACTTGACAAGGTTTTTCAAAATCGAGAATTTGCACCGTCTAGTGTGCAAATCTAGTTTGTGTGCTCTGAAGGCCGGCACGGGGCAATTGTCGGGTCCTGCGTCTGGCCCTCCTTACTCGGCGGCCAGGTCGCTGTGTAGCAGCCTGAATCGACGTACTTGCCGCCGGTGTACCTGTAGAGCGTCAAGCGGCCCTCGTTGGGGGAGAGGTGGTGCATGAGCACGAGGTCGGAGAAGCCGTCGGCGGCCGGCTGGAGAGTGTAGCTGGCGGCCATGGCATCGATGAGGGCAACATACCCGTCTTCAGTGTGGCGGAAAACCCAAAAGGGACAGTTGACCAGCGCGTCGCACCCCGCTTCCAGGGTGATGGCGCTGGCGAAGATGAACTCGGCGCGGCTAGGGCCAAGCTCAACGAACCGGAGTCGCGCGGTGGAGGCGATTTCGCGGATACGTCGCTGTCATAGCCGGCATCGCTCATCGGCTTCTGCAGGCGCAGCGCGATGGCGGAGATCAACTCCGCGCGCTCGGCGTCGGTAAGGCGGGAAGTATCGCCGACGCTGGGATCCATGCGTCCGAGGGCCTGCTGATCGCGCCAGTTCCATTGCAAATCCGCGGCGAATCCATAAGCTGCGACCAGACCAACGCAGATTACGGCGATGCTTGTGAAAGTCCGCATAGTCCTGCTTCTACGCAAGCAGTGGCGGCAATGTCCAGTATGGAGGAGTCCGTAGTGTGACAACTATGCTGCCTTGCGGTCGTGCAGATCGCGAAAAGAAATTGCGCCCCTACGTAATTCACCTTATGACCGAGCGACAGTTTCACTCATCTAAGTTTCATATGCGGTGGAAACGCGGCAATCGGCTGAGACTGATCGGCGAGTCCGATGCCTCACCGCCGATTCGCCAAATATTCAACGAGGTCGGTCAAAGTCTCGGCGTACCGGTCGTTCCGGTGCTGTATCGGGCCTACGCTGCGTTTCCTGTCTTTCTGCAAATGCACTGGCGGGCATTCCGGCCAGTGCTCGAGTCGCGGCAATTCTTTCTCCTCGGCGCGCGGCTGGCGGCCGAATCCTACACCAGAGCGCACAACTATTTTCACATGCGGACGTTGTCAGCGCGGGAGCCGGCTTGCGACGGAGAGGCATTGCCTCTCGCGCAGGTGCTGGACTACTACCAGTTTGTCGATCCGCTGCTGTTGCTGTTGTCGGCGGCGCAGATGCAGGCGTTTGAAGGCCCGGCAGGACAGCCTCAGGGCGAGCCGGAAGCCGCCCAGCATCCCACGTTTCAGGTCTCGCCACGGCTGCTGAGCGATGAAGATGCGACCCTGACGGTGCGCCGCATCTGGGATGAGCGACAGCGGCTGCTCGAGCTGGCTTTCGTCTCGGACGAGCATCGCGCTATGGCATGCTGGCGCGAGTTCTACGAGCAGTACTGGCCGGCGCTTCGGGAGTTGCTGCAATCGCCGTTGTACGCCGACTGTCAATACCGCATCGGCGAGAGCGCGCTGCGACTGTCGCGCGAACTGCCGGTCACGGTGGAGACTACGATTCCAGAGCTGCTGGAGGCCGGGCTTACCAATGAGCAGGTCGCGTCGGTGACACGGATCAACGAAACTCTGATGCAGGCGCTCACCGGTCTGGTGCTGGATGTGACGTTTGCCCGCATCGCGTGCGAGGACGCGCATCGAACCGAAGCAGTGCCGCAAAAACCGCCCGCGACCGAACCGAACACCAGTTTACCGACACGGGCGGCGTGAGGAAACAATTAGCAATTAGCAATTAGCTACTACATTGCAAGCCGCAGCTTGCAATGTAGGTTGGTACCCAGCGAGGAATGGAGTTTGCACCCGGAGCTGACTGCTGACTGCTGACTGTTAACTGCTAAGGAGTCTCTGATGAAGGTGCCTCGGCGGTTAAAGCCGCAATCAAAAGGGGGCGTATCTGCGGACGGAGCTAATTGCTAATTGCTAATTGCTGACTACTAACTGCTGCACTCTTCACACCGTCAGCACAACTTTGCCGAACATCTCGCTCTTCGCCAGATACTCGTGTGCTGCGCGAGTTTCGCTCAGCGGGTAGGTGCGGTCCACAACCGGCTTCAGCTTTCCACTGAAGACGTGCTGCAGCACCTCATACAGGTCGCCCATCTCGCCCATGTACGAGCCCAGCAGCGATAGTTGCTTGGCGAAGAGCACGCGCAAGTCGAGGTTGCCTTCATAGCCGGTGGTCGCGCCGCAGGTGACCAGCGTTCCGCCCGGCTTCAACGAGCGCACGCTGTCCGGCCAGGTCGCCTGCCCCACGTGCTCGAAGACAATATCAACTCCACGTTTGCCGGTGATGCGCCGCACCTCGTCGGCAATTTTCTGTTTGTAATGGTCGATGGTGTGGTCGGCGCCAAGCTCGCGCGCCTTGGCCAGCTTGCGCTGGTCGCCGGCGGTGGCGATCACCTCTGCTCCCAGCATCTTCGAGATCTGGATGGCAGCCGATCCCACACCGGAACCCGCGCCCAGCACCAGCACGGTCTGTCCGGCGCGCAGATGCGCACGCCCCAGCAGCATGCGCCACGCGGTCAGGAAAACCAGCGGCACGCTGGCCGCCTGCACGAAATCCAGCGAGTCGGGGATGGGAATGATATTCACCGGCGGCACGGCGATGAGCTCACAATTGCCGCCATCAACCGTATTGCCCAGCACGGCAAATTGCTCGCAAAAGTTCTGATGCCCGCTGGTGCACTGCTCGCAATGATTGCAGAAGACCATGGGCGCAAGCAGCACGCGTGTGCCCGGCTTGACGTCGCGGATGTATTCGCCGGCCTCAACTACCTCGCCCGCCACATCGCTGCCCAGGATGTGCGGCAAAGTCACACCGCGCAGGCCCTCGCGCACCCACAGATCGAGATGGTTCAGCGCGCAGGCGCGCACCCGCACCAGAACGTGGTCCTTGCGCAATACCGGATCGGGCGCGTCTTCGTACTTCAGAACTTCCGGGCCACCGAACTCATGAATGCGGACTGCTTTCATCGTGCTGCTCCTCGTCGGTTAGAAACATGGAACTACAACTTTTCTCATAACCCGCCTGGTATCAGGGCACGACTTCAATCGTGCCGCCCGCGTCGTTTTCTTGTTTGTCATCCCGGCCGAACGGAGGGACCTGCTTTTGGCATGCAGTGGTACCATGTCCGGCGAACAGCAGGTCCCTCGACTACGCGATGCTGCTCGCTTCGCGAGCAGCATCTCTCCGCTCGGGATGACAAAGTGAAAAAGTGTTCGTGAGCGGCACGACTGAAGTCGTGCCCTGATACAAACCTACGATGTATGACATAACTTCAAGGTAGACATACGTACCGCCACCGCAGCGCCTCGTACAGGTCGTCGGGAATATTCTCTACATGTAGAGTAGCCATCGGGAAGCCGAAGGCAGTGTAGCATTGCCGGGAGATAGTCGATGAATGCGCCTGATCGATCCGCCAAATCCGCAGCCCCGTCCGGCATCTGGGATTGCCATATACATATCATCGGGCCGACGTCGCAGTATTCCCTCGTTCCGGACCGCAGTTACACGCCGCCGGAAGCGAGCGTGCAAGATTATCTCCGTGTCGCGAGCGCGTTAGAAATCGAGCACGCTGTCGTAGTGCAGCCCAGCTTCTACGGTACGGACAATCGTTGCACACGCGATGCCCTCCTCGCCTCCAATGGCAAGTGGCGCGGTGTGGCTGTGGTCACGCCCGGAGTGAGCGAGCCGGAACTCGCCGAATTGCACGCCGCGGGGTTTCGGGGCGCGCGCATCAACCTGCTGTTCAAAGGCGGCGTCGGTATGGACGCGCTGGAGGAGATAGCGCAGCGCATTCAGCCGCTGCGATGGCATGTGCAGTTGCTGGTTGATGGCCGTCATCTTGCCGAACTCGCTCCTCGCCTGCGCAAGTTGCCGGTGGCGTGCGTGGTCGATCACATGGGACACATGCCGGCGGCGGCGGGCGTTGATCATCCGGGTTTTCAGGCGCTGTTGCAGTTACTGCGCGAAGGATGCTGGGTGAAGTTGTCGGGGCCCTACCGCATTTCTCAACAGCCAGATTTCGCCGATGTCGTGCCTTTGGCTCGCGCGCTGGTCGAAGCCGCTCCCGCGAGGGTGGTTTGGGGCACGGATTGGCCGCATGTGGCAGTGAACGCTGCTGTTCCGCGACCCCGCGAGTTGATGGAACTGCTGTCTGTTTGGGTCCCTGATCCGGAAATCCGGCGCCGCGTGTTGGTCGAGAATCCCAAGCAGTTGTACGCGTGAGCCAGACGCGAGATTATTCAAGCAGGAGACTAATTTTCAAATCCAAATCTCTGTGTCCTCTGTGCCTCCGTGGTGAGAAGATCTCCGTTATCGCGAGGTTTCCATGAACAGCATTGACGTTCTTCTCGGCGGGTTCTTTGGCGTCAGCAATCGCGGCTTTCTGGGATGGAGTGGCGTGTATCTGCTCACCACTCCCAGCGGCCGCCGGGTTATGTTCGATACCGCCGGTTACAACGAGCGCGGTACCATCCCGAAGCTGCTCCAGCAGCGCGGTCTCACGCCTGCCGATATCGATTGCGTCATCCTCAGTCATCTCCACTTCGATCATGCCGCCAACTGGGACTTGTTTCCCAACGCCGAGATTGTGGTGCACGAACAGGAAGCTGCCCACGCGCAGGCGGCCGGCGATGTCGCGGTCCTGCGATATCCCATGCCGTCGTTGCTGGCCCACAAGCGCCTGCGGCTGATCAGCGGCGAAAGTGCCGCGCTGGAGGACGGAGTGCAGATCGTTCACGTCCCTGGTCACACGCCGGGTGGGATCGCGCTACTGACGAACGGCTCGGTCCTGTGCGGCGATGCACTGAAGAACCGCTGGGACCTGGGCGGCCACTTGATGAATAGCTGGAATGAGGAGCTGGCGCGCGAATCCATCAGGAAGATCACAGCGCTGGGTGACCGCCTATATCCCGGCCATGACGCGCCGCTGGAACGCCGCGGAAACGAATGGCGCCCATGCGGAGAGCCCAGCGTCACGATTTACTTTCCCGATGGCAACGAGCAGGTCATTCAATTTAGGGCGAGCGATTGAATCTTGCCGATACCGTGGCGAATCTTGGAAATTGTCATCACGAGCGAATCCGGGCCGCCGGCGCGCGCCGGGATTTGCGCTGCGCTCGTAATGACAATTTTGTAATGCAATCTTCGACCTCACACCAGCAACTCTTAGGAGGCGCCATGCAACGGCAAAACATTACAGGAAATTCGCCGTACGAGCCGATCGTGGGATTTTCAAGGGCCGTCAAGGTAGGTCCGTTCGTCTATGTTGCAGGCACGGTGGCGACCGGCGCGGATGGGAAGATAGTCGGCGCGGGCGACGTGTATGGGCAAGCGGTGCAGGCGCTCAAGAACATCCAGAAAGCACTGGAGCACGCGGGCGCGAGTCTGGCGGATGTGGTGCGCACGCGCATGTTTGTCACCGATATCAAGAATTGGCAAGAGATCGGACGAGCGCACGGCGAATTCTTCCGCAACATCCGTCCCGCCGCTAGCATGATCGAGGTGAAAGGCTTCGTGTCTCCGGAAATGCTGGTGGAGATTGAAGCCGATGCGGTTGTCGCAGCGGAGATGTAAGCGCCGTCTGGGATTAGCGGGAGCGACTTTCAGTTCGAAACTTTTTCTATGGCTCGACGCCGCCAATGGTTCGGTCGACCAGCGGCGCGGGCGTCGCCGTTGATGTCGCTGCGCGGCTCTTAATCCGGCGCAACTCCTGCAGCAGATTCGATTTCGTGATCCACAATCCCACTCCGACAGCGGCCAGCCATGTCGCGCTGATCGTGAGCAGCGATAGCACATCTGTTTTGCGATTGCCGTTGATGACGAAAATTCGCGCGACAGCGTAGCTTGCGGCGGCAGCGAAGATCGCCGTCGCCAATGATTTCGTCAGTTCCCGCCACGGAAGTTCATTCAGCAAGACCATCTTCTTGCGATGGAGCAGCCAGGCCAGCACGACGGTATGCATCAGGATGCCGATGTCGGAAGCCATCGCCAGTCCGGTGACTCCGTAGGTATGAAAGAAGGTGCGATAGATGGGCAGCGAGGCGACAACGATGATGGTGCTGGCGACCATGGGCGTCAGCGTGTTGCCCGCGCCGTAGAACGCGCGCGCATACTGCGCCTGCGCCGACCACAGCGCCAGCGAAAGGGTGAACCAGAAGAAGTAGGTCGCGGTCGCCTGGGCGTCGGCGAAGTTGAAATGCCCGTGGCGGAAGGCGAGATCGATGATGGGCAGCGCCGCAGCCGTCATCCACGCTGAGGCGAGAAAGGAGGCAGCGGAAATTCGGTAGACCGTCTGGTTGACCGTGTCGGCGAAGAGTTTGCGCTTGCCTTGCTCCCAAAGCGATGCGAAAAACGGCATCGACGCCTGACCGGTGGCCTGGCCGAGGATCGAGATGGGCACGGCGAACAGGCGCTTGGCATAGTTCAGCCGCGAAATGTCGCCCACGCCGCCGGAGGCAAAGTAGCGCAGGATCCAATCGTCCGCGGAGACCAGTGAGACGCCGAGCATCAGCGGAATCGAGAGCCGTACCCACTCGCGAAATCCAGAGTTGCGCCAATCGAAGCTGATGCGGTATCGCAACCCGCCTTGGCCTGCGCCGATGGCGTTGATGAGGAATGGGCCTATGATCGCGCCCGCCAATGCGCCGTAGGCCAGGGACGAAATGCCGAGCGTCCTGGCGCCAACCACGCCGCCCGCGATGATAAACACGTTATACAGCGCCGGGCTGAGCGCCGGGTATAGAAACATGCGCTTCGACAACAGCACCGCAGAGACGATCCCGCCGGCATAGAAGAAAATCTGGCTGGGCAGCAGAATGCGAGAGAGATGAACGCAAAGTGCAACCTGGTCGGCGGCAAACTTGGGGAACACCAGCCGCACCAGTTGCGGCGCGAAGATCTCCAGAAACACGGTGCCAATGCACAATACCACGCTCATGATGGTGATGGTGGAATCGAAGGCGCGCTGTGCGCCTTCGTCGTCATTGCGCGCGCGATGCCGCGTGTAAATGGAGATGAAGGTGATCGAGGCGGTTCCACCGGCGAGTATGTAGTTGAGAAAGTCGGGAATCTGAAACGCCGCGAAGTAAGCGTCTGTCTGATGGCCCGCGCCGAAGGCCCATGCGATATACATCTCGCGCAGGTAGCCGAGCAGGCGCGAGGCGAGCACGGAAGTCATCAGCAACAACGTCGCGGAAAACGCGCTGTGCTGATGAGACGGCCGCAGGATGCGCATCACACGCGCTGCGAAGCTGGGCTGGGGAGGGGAATCGTGTGCGGCCGGGGGCGGCATTCGAGTGCGATTGTACAAGAGAGTTGTCAGAAGGCAGTTGCCAGTTGCCAGTTGCGGATTGCCAGTCTTGTCTCTTGGGCGATCGCGGTAGGCGGCGCGCACCAGTTGCCGCCGCAGTCACAGGTCACAGGATCGGGATTCAGCAGAACTGGTTCGGCAACTACGACGCTACCCCCGATTTCTCACGATTTTTTGGTAGAGCTGGCGTTTAAGGACCGGCGTTCCCGAAGGACCGGTAGAGCTGGCCTTTAGGCCAGCGTCCAAGCTGTTCATTTGTTCGTGAGCCGGCGGCACACGTTCCAGGGGCTAAAAGCCCGGCACATTTTGGGTCGCCCCGACGCGAGCCTAAAGGCTCGCCCTACCTATCCTTCCGCCGCGACAAAATCCATGAAGGCCCGCTCCACCGAGCGGCGGGCGAGAAATCCGGGCTAATGGCTGCCTGCGCCCGGATTTACGGTGATGACCTTCATCGTCCCATCCGGGGCCTGGTTGAACCAGACTTCCCCGTCGCCGATCATGGCTCCCTGGTAGTTGCCGAAGAGGCATTTTGCCGACTGCTGCGCAATCACCCGGCGAACGTGGGCGTCGAAAATCGTCTCGTATTGACTGAGGAACTGGCTGGCGTTTCGCACGCGCGTTCTGCCGGTGCCGCGAATTACCGTCAATGGGTAGGAGGTCATCGAAGCGACTCTGGCCTTGTCGCGGGCGGCAACTGAACGCTGCAACTCAGCAAGAAACGCCCGCGACTTCGCCGCGAACTCCGCTCCCTGCAAATCGACGGTGCTTCCCGGGCAAGCTTGCTGGCCGGAAGCAGTTTGCGCCTGCGCCGGCAAAACGGTCAGCGCCAACACGAACGCCGCGGCAAGGCGGTAGATCGAGAGTTGCAGGATCGAAGTCGTCGTAGGACGCGTATCGCTGGAGAGGGCTAGCGAGGTCAATTGAGTCTGCGTGAGAACCTGTGCCGTCCCTGAAGGGACTCGCATAATTACCACCCCGACCCAGGGCTTACGCCCCGAGCTGTTGTTGTTTCTCCCTACGGGCTGGACTTTCCTTAATGTCAGGCGTTCGTTTTTCACCACAGAGTCGAGAAGCGAGTTCTCACGCAGATTCAATTGTCGCAGAAAAAGTTTTGGCCGGCCGCGAACTGGCAACTGACAGACGTCGGCTGACAACCTGAGGGGCAATCGTAATACGGCGATTGCTGCGATGGCTCACCCAATGCCATATCGGTTGAACGCTTCAGTCCGGCTCTGACAACTGACCACCGACAACTGACAAAGCGGCGCAGCCGGAATAATCGTGCAAAAGAAAACGCCCCGGAGCAGGAGGTCACTCCGGGGCGTAGAAACCAGCTTCGGCTTACGTTAGGAAGAATTCGCGGGTGAGTTTCGTCCACGTCTCGTCGGGCATGGTGCTGGCCAGATCGTCGATCGCGACGCCGCCGTCTTGCGCCAGAGCGCCGAGGGCACTGGGCATGACCCGTTGCAACCGCATCGAGGACTCTTCGGTCCACCAGCGGGCCAGCGCGCCGCCCAGCAGGTTGCGGAAGTTGGTCTTCGCGTCGGGGGATTGAACCGTAACCATCCAGCCTTCGCCGTAGGGGTCTTTGGTGGCCAGTGATGGGTCGGCGAGCACCGCTTCGTTGATATCGGAGACGCTGCCTTCGATGGGCGATACCATGTCAACCTTCACGCCGTTGCGAACGATGCTCCACACTTTTTGTCCTTGCCGGATCCATTGTCCACGTTGTGGCAGGCTGACGTGTTCGACCTTGCCGACCAGCTTTGATGCGAAGTCGTCGATGCCGATGCGCACCAGGTTCGGACTCTCGCTCAACGCCCAGGTGTGGCCGGGATGAAAGCGCAGGTTGTCTGGCACCGAGAAGCCGCCAACCAAACTGGGTTGCAGCCGGGGCGCCGTCGTCGCTTGTCTGCTGATGGCAGGCGCCACTTGCAGCGCCGGATGCTTCGCCTTCGCGTAGAAGTAATCGATGGTGAGAAAGATTGCGAACATCATGAGAACGAGTAGGACTGTCATGGCGTGCCTCCTGTATGAATCTTTGCCTCGCTTCTTTTTCTTCTTCCGCTCGGCACTTTCTATAAGGCATTCGTCATACCAAAGCTGGCGGCAGCGAATTCTGCTGTTATTCGCATCTGGAAGTCACGCAAGCTGAGCGGGTTGCGGATGGGCGTTGCAAAATCACTCACGTACGGAGTTGTGATTGACAACAACGGAATTTGTTGCGTTTGTTTACGAAGTTTCGCCGTTTGCGCGGATAAATGGCGCGATCATGGACGCATGTACGGCGGAATCAGCATCTTGCAGTCGAATTCAAGGCCACTGGGGCGCCTGTTGTGATTTACATCGGCACTGATGCATCCTGCAACACCAAATTGAGGGGCCATCACTCATTCAGGTCGACCGTCGAAGAGATTTTCCGGGAGGCGGTGTCCGCAGGAATGCGGCTAGTGCGTCATTGAACTCGTCACGTATCCGAGCACGGGTTGTATCAGGGCACGACTTTTAGTCGTGCCGAACAGACGCAGAAATATGTGGGCTTTAGCCCCTGCACGCGCTGTTCAGGGGCTAAAGCCCAGGGAAAACGATGCTTTTCGGCACGGCTGAAGCCGTGCCCTGACACAAAGCATTCGTTTTTGTGCAACGAACTTCTGATTCGGGAGACTAGTTGCGGCATGCTGAAAAACGGGCGTGACAGCTGTGCCGCCCCCCAGTTAGTTGGGATCCGCGACCAGTGGAGTGGTTAAATTATTCACCTGGTAGGTGCCGATGCCGCTCGCAAGATCGTAGCCCGGTCCAGCTCCACAGCCGCCGGAAGTAATGTCGTGAAAATCGGTGAGGTAGTTGTTGGAATAGTAGACATTGTACAGGTCAGCCGCCGCCTGGCCGAGGGTGGGCTCGTGCAGATTGGTCCGCAGCGAGTTGACAATGGTAAAGAAGGACGCCCAATCCGGGGTAGAGACGCTGGTTCCACCGACCTCGACCCAGCCGCCGTAGCTATAGGTGTCGTAGGCGGGAACGCCAGTGGCGGGACTGGCGTCGGCTGATATATCGGGAGTACAGCGGTTCGTAGTGGAGTATGAAGAGCAGGCTGGATTCTGCCAGGGCGGCTGCGGCTCGTATGCGCTGATGCCGCCGCCGCTCCAGGCCGTCTCATTACCGTAGTTGAGCTGAAGCGGATTGCCCAAGGGAAGCGGGGTTGACAGCGCGAGAGTGGTGCCGCCGACCGCAATTACGCAGGACGAAGCCGCAGGATAGGCTGACTCGTTGCATCCTGTCGTGGCGGCAGTAAAGGTCACCGGCTGGCCGTTTCCGTTCACGATGTTGCAGAAGTAGCTGTCGTACTGCAGCTCGCCGCTGAACTCGCCGACGCCCCAGCTCATGGAGACCACGGTGGCATTGTAGGGAGCAGAAGAAGCCACGGCTACGGCAGCGAACAGATCGCTGAGGGTGGCGCTATTGGCTTCCACCAGAATGATGTTGGCCTGGGGCGCCAGCGCGCAGGCCTGTTCCACGTCAAGGGATTCTTCCAGGTCCCAACCCTGTCCCTGGGCCGGATTGCCCACCTTTACCTTTTGCAGATTGCAGGGCGAAAGATGGAAATAGCTGGCGTAGTAGGCCAGGTCAGAAGCGATGTTGGGATCGTCGTAGGCGTCAATCAGAGCGATGGTCTGGCCTTGGCCGAGGTTGGGAATTCGATTGAAACCGTATGCGGCCTTGTATTGCACCGGCAAAATGCCGGTAGGACCGCTGGAATTGGCGGGAGCGGCAATGATCTGGATGGACGGCCGAACATGGATGCGCTGAAGGTCGGGTGCTTGCGCCATCAGAGGAAGCGTCACGGCGGCCACAAGAATTAATAGGCCGCTCGCGCAAACCGGAAGGCTTTTCATGATTCCATACTTATACTGCGCACTGGCTGCGGCAGACAAATGACAACTCGAATCCCTCAGGGGCTAAAGCGTTTCCCGAATTGCTGTACCCCGAGGTCGGGTAGAGCGGCGCTTCAGCGCCGCGTCGAGGGGGCTCTCTTCGTCAGGCTTTCCGCCCACTGCAGCGCAGTGGGCGGAAAGCCCAGACTTCGGGGTGCGGCTTGGACGCGGACCTGAAGGTCCGCTCTACCCGGATACACCAAATCTGGAACCGCTTTAAAGCCCGATGCTTTTGTTGCTTCCTTCGGCACGGCTAAAGCCGTGCCCTTTCAAACCGTTCGCCTACAAATCCTGCCGGAAAAGCACAAGGCGCGCTATGAGAGCGCGCCTTGTGGCAAAAGGGGTGAAGTTAGTTAGGCAGCGCAATCATGGCCGCCCACAGGTTCTGCGCCTGATAGCTGCCGATGCCGGTCGTCAGATCGTAGCCGACATGAGCCTCGCAGTCCGTACCGCAACCGCCGTTCTCTCCCGTGGTGATGTCGTGGAAGTCCATGGCGTAGTCGCTGCTGTTGTAGTAGAGGTTGTAAAGATCCGGATCGGCCATGCTGAGCGTGGGCAATCCGTTAAGCACACGCTGCGAGTTGACCAGAGTGAAGAAGGAGCCCCAGTCCGGCGTGGCCACACTGGTGCCGCCCACCTGCACCCAGCCTCCGTAGCTGTAGGTGTCATATACCGGAACGCCGGTGCCAGGATTGGCATCAGAGGCGATATCGGGAACGCAGCGGAGGCCGTTCGGGCTGTAGGGCGCGCACGCCTGAATCTGGAAGGACGGCTCCGTCTCGCAGCCGCTGCAGCTGATTCCACCGCCGCTGCCGCTCCAGGTGCTCTCGCTGCCGTAGTCCAACGCAAGCGGGTTCGCCAATGGGGCAGCGGTGAGCGTTGCTAACGTCGTACCGCCCGCCGCGACCACGCAAGGCGAGGTTGACGGATAAATCGTTCCGTGGCCGCCGTCACCGGTGGCGGCGACGTTGGTCACAGGCTGGCCGGCGCTGTTGACGATGTTGCAGAAGTAGGTATCGTACTCCGATTCGCCCGGGCTGTCAGAGCCGCCCCAGCTCATCGAGACGACGCTGGCGTTATAGGGAGCCTCACTTGCCGTTGCTACGGCTGTCAGCAGATCGGCGAAGCTGTTGCTGTTGGCTTCGAACAGGATGATGTTGGCTTGCGGTGCCAGCGCGCAAGCCTGCTGCACGTCCAGCGACTCCTCGAGGTCCCAGCCCTGTCCTTCTGGCGGGTTGCCGATAATCACCACTTGAAAGTTGCAAGGCGCCTTGTGAAAGTAGCTCGCGTAGAACGCCAAGTCCGATGTGATGTTCGGATCCTTGAACGCGTCAACCAAGGCAATGGTCATGCCTTGGCCCAAGTTGGGAATTCGATTGAAGCCATAGGCCTCTCTAAACGTGACTGGCAGAATACCACTTGGGTTATTCTGATGGCTGATGTCCATCACGATAACGTTAGTGTGGGCGTAGCCCGGGGAGCGTAGGGGGCTTGCGCCATTAAGGGCAGGGTCACGGCAAACAGTATGCCGAGCAACAGAACAGACTTCTTCATGAACTTTTTTCTCCTCATTATTCGGTTCATTTGTGTTAGGGGTGGATGAACGATGACTGCCACAGAACAGCCTTCGCAGCTACTGGCACGACGCCGGCATTTTGTGCAGTGATTGCAGAAGTAAAATCCGTCCGCTTCCCACTGCGAGAAGAGAAGCTTCTTGTTGGACCCTTTAAGCTGCCGACGGGTTCCCGTACGGAGGAAGATGATACAACAGCCCCAGCGTCTTGTCGATGATTATGTAGGTTAATTTGTCCTAGTTCCCGTCTTAGTACTACGTACTACGGAGGCGATAGTACATGTATAGACTCTGGCAGGCCGCTGAGAACTTTGAGCTGTTTTGAAGGGCACAGCCTTAGCTGCGCCGTTGCAAGTCCTTTATTTTTGTCGTCCGAGCCGACTTTAGTCGGCAGGGGATCTGCTTTCCCGAGGTTTTCGGCAGCCTGCCAGGCTCTCGGCCTACTTCAACGCCGAAGACTGCACCGCAGCTAGTGCGCATTATTCATGAACGCCGGGAACTCTATGGAAGGGGCGCGGCTTCAGCCGCGCCGTGACCCGTCAGCGCGCTGGGCTTTAGCCCCCGAGGAGATTTCCGCAGTCTGTTACGAAAGCGAGGTCCCTCCGTGGCTAAAGCCACAGCCAAGAAGCCCACTCTACGGCACGGCTGAAGCCGTGCCCCTTCAAAACACCAGACCTTCATGAATAATCCAGGCTAGTGCTGTCGTACTACGATGGGCGATAGTAGATGTATAGGCTCCCTCTGTACTACCACACAAAAGTGCGCGGCAGCTATTACTATCCCAGCTTCTGAAAGAAGCGGATGATCGACTCGATACCGCGATAGAAGTTCGGAATGTGGAACTTTTCATTGGGCGCGTGCAGGTTGTCGTCCGGCAGGCCCATGCCCATCATGATGCTGGGCACCTTCAGGTCCTTGTCGAACTGGGTCACGATAGGAATCGATCCACCGGAGCGAATATAGACCGTGTCCTTGTTGAACACTTCGTGCATGGCTTCGACCGACGCGCGCGCGTACGGGTTGTCGGTGTTCACGACGCAAGGCTCGGCTTTGCTGTATACCTTGATGTTGGTCTTAATGCCTTTGGGCGTGAGCTGCTTCACGTATTCGCTGTATTTTTTGTAGATGTCGTCAGGATCCTGATTGGGCACCAGGCGCATCGAGACCTTCGCCGAAGCGCGCGCCGGAATGACCGTCTTCGCGCCGGGAGCGATGAATCCGCCCACGATGCCGTGAACTTCCAGCGTCGGGCGCGCCCAGGTGCGATACAGGACGGAGTATCCTGGCTCGCCCGTCAGCACATCCGACCCCACCTCGGCCTTGCGATACTCCTCTTCGTTGAACGGCAGCCGCTCCCACGCTTTCAGTTCGTCATCGGTAGGTTTCTGCACGTCATCGTAGAAGCCGGGAATGAGAACTTTCCCGTTGGCATCTTTCAGTTTGCTGATGATCTCGATTAATCCGAAGATGGCGTTCGGCGCAGCCCCGCCGTACACGCCGGAGTGCAAATCCGTTTTGGAGCCCTGCGCTTCAATCTCGGTGTAGAGAAGTCCGCGCAAGCCGACGCACAGCGTGGGCAGGTTTGGCGCGAAGAGTTCGGTATCGGTAACCAGCGCGAAATCGCATTTCAGCTTGCCGTTGTTCGCATTCTGCTTGACGTACTCCTCGATGCTCTCGCCGCCGACTTCCTCTTCGCCTTCGAAGAGCACGCGGACATTGATGGGCAGCTTGCCGCCTCCGGACTTGAATAGCGACTCGAAGGCTTTCACCTGCATCCAGAGCTGGCCCTTGTCATCGACGGCGCCGCGCGCGTAGATGTTGTCGTTACGCTCGCTCGGCTCTTTCCAACTGTCCTTCCAGGCCTGCGCCTGATCGCCTTTGATAGGAGCTGCATCTTTGTCGATGAACGGAGGGGACTTCCACTCGTCCCATGGCTCGGCTGGTTGAACATCGAAGTGCGCGTAGCACAGCGCGGTCGGCTTGCCGGCGGCGTGCAGCCAGTCGGCATAAACCAGCGGATGGCCTTGGGTCGGGATGATCTCGACATTCTCAAAGCCGATGCGTTTCAGATCGGCAGCCACAACTTCGGCGGCTTTGCGCACGTCGTCTTTGTGCTCCTCGGCAGTCGAGACGCTGGGAATGCGAAGCAGATCTTTCAGCTCGTCGAGAAATCGTTGCTGATTATCGCGGGCATAAGAAATGGCGGAGGAAACGGCTGCGGTCGACATAAAGATGACTCCTTCTTGATCAGGACAAAACTGATAGGCAAACCTTGAAGTATATCGCAGGGTACCGCTCCATGAATGGCGTCTTTTCTGAGCGTGGTAACATACCGGCACAGGGAATGCGAAGATGAGCGTAGTGAACGACGTGCGCGAAGTGCTTCAGGACTTCATCACTCCTGACCTGAAGGCGGTCCAGTCAGAACTTGCCAGTTTGAAGGACCGCCTCGACCGCTTTGAGCGGGCGGTTGATCAGCGCTTCGACAAGATGGACGCTGGGCTCGACAAGATGGACTCTCGGTTCGACAAGATGGACTCTCGGTTCAACAAGATGGACGATCGCTTCGATGAAGTCTTGCGCGAATCGAGGAAGCAGCATGAAGATTCGATGGCAGCCATGCGGTCTGTCCTGGACTTTGTGGAGGTGAAGCAGCGTCTCGCGCGCCTTGAACGGCTATTGCCGGAACGTCCCGAATAGCCGATCCTTGAGTTTTCAACAGCCGTTACACATCAAATATCCGATACATGCCGCCGCCGCGTGCCCCGCGTCTCGCGGGGTTCCAGACCTGGGTCGAACTCGCAATGTAAGTCCCGACGAATTCCGCTTTGCCGCTCTTCCCCTGCTTTCGCTGCTCTCGCTTTGGTGATAGCTTCAATTTCTGCCAGTCAATCCGATAGGAGACTGTTTTGCCCGCGACGGAACCCAGCAACAACAACGTTTACGACCTCATCGTCGTCGGCAGCGGCCCGGCGGGACAAAAGGCGGCCATCTGTGCCGCCAAACTGCGCAAGAAGGTCGCGGTCATCGAGCGCAAGCGTACTATTGGCGGCGTTTGCGTACACACCGGAACCATCCCCAGCAAGACCTTTCGCGAAGCCATCCTGTATCTCAGCGGACTGCGCCAGCGCACCTTCTATGGCCGCGGTTATGCGCTGAAGGAAAACATTTCCATGCAAGACCTGATTTTTCGCTCCGATGCCGTGATGGCGCGCGAGATCGAGGTCATCAAGGCGCAACTCCGCCGCAATCGCGTGACAGTTTACGAGGGCAACGCGCGCTTCCTCGACGCGCACAGCATGGAGGTTTCCAACGAGGAAGGCTACACCCTGCTGCGCGGCAACAACTTCGTGATCGCGTGCGGCACGCGGCCCGCGCACGATGCTGACATCCCTATCGACGGTAAACGCATCTTCGACTCCGACCAAGTGCACGAACTGGAAGGGTTGCCGCGCGAGCTGATCGTTGTGGGCGCGGGCATCATCGGCCTGGAATATGCCTCGATGTTCGCGGCGCTGGGGGTGAAGGTCACGCTGCTCGACCAGCGTCCCACATTGCTGGAGTTTGTCGATCACGAGATCGTCGAGAGCCTGTGCTTTCAGCTTCGTCAGCTCGGCACCGTGTTTCGTCTGGGCGAGAAAGTCGTGCAGGTCGGCCTTGACGAGGAGCGCGACCGCGTCTTCGCCAAGCTGGAGAGCGGCAAAACCTTGCATGGCTCGGCGCTGCTCTACGCTGTCGGGCGGCAAGCCAACAGCGATCAGCTCAACCTGGAGGCGATTGGCCTCGTACCCGACGGGCGCGGCAGGCTGATCGTCGATGAGAATTTCCGCACCTCGATCCCACATGTTTACGCTGCCGGCGACGTCATTGGTTTCCCGGCGCTGGCCAGCACCTCGATGGAGCAGGGAAGGCTCGCCAGTTGCAACATCTTCGGAGTCAGCGGCAAAATTGTCCCCAACCTAATTCCTTACGGCGTGTATACGATTCCCGAAATTTCGATGGTAGGAGCAACGGAAGAGCAGCTCACGCGCGACAAGGTTCCTTACGAGGTGGGTATCTCGCGCTACGCCGAACTGGCAAAAGGGCAGATGCTGGGCGACGATCAAGGATTTCTGAAGCTGATCTTCGATCCCACTACCTTGAAGTTGCTCGGCGTGCATATCATCGGCGAGCGCGCCGCCGAAATCGTTCACATCGGACAGGCTGTGCTGGCGCTGGGCGGGACCATCGAATACTTCCGCGATACGGTCTTCAACTACCCCACCTTAGCCGAAGCCTACAAAGTCGCGGCGCTCGATGGGCTGAATAAGCTATAGCTCGGTTGGGTTTGTGTCAGGGCACGACTTCACAGGCTGGGTCGAAAATCACTCCCGCTTGGGAGCGATTTTCATGAGCTTTCGCGGACCGTAGGTCCCCGATGACAGCTGCAACTGCGTTTCCGCAGGCTTGGTGTCAGGGCACGACCCTTCGACAGGCTCAGGGCAGGCTCTTGGTCGTCCCGATAAGACCTTTATATTTGTCATCACGAGCCGGCTTTAGCTAAGAACCAGGAGGTACACGCTACCAGTGCTGCTTCCTGCTCTTGCATACCCGCTCCGGCGCACTGCATCATTGCTAAGCGCAAGCGAGGAGCCGATGCCCAAAGACACCGTGGTTGACGTTGAAGGCAAGCACCTGAAGCTGTCGAACCTCGACAAGGTGCTATACCCCGAGGCTAATTTCACCAAGGGGCAGGTGATTGACTATTACGTCCGAATTGCTCCCGTGCTGCTGCCGCATCTGCAGGACAGGCCACTCACCATGAAGCGTTATCCCAACGGCGTGAACGGGATGTTCTTTTACGAGAAGAACTGCCCGTCGCACCGGCCGGAATGGGTAAAGACGACGCGGGTGTGGAGCGAAGGCAACAACCGCTGGATGGAATACTGTTTGTTCGAGGATTTGCCAACGCTGGTCTGGGCCGCCAATCTTGCCGATCTCGAACTGCACACCAGCCTTTCTTTGAGCAAGAACATCCTGCGGCCAACCGTCATCGTCTTCGATCTGGATCCCGGGCCCCCGGCCAATATCGTTCAGTGTTGCCACGTCGGCCTGTGGGTGCGCGACATCTTCGCCAAACTCGGTCTCAAGAGCTTCGCAAAAACCTCAGGATCGAAGGGACTCCAGATTTATGTTCCGCTGAATACCGCTGTAACCTACGATGACACCAAGCCGTTCGCGCACGAACTGGCGCGGCAACTGGAGCGGCAACACCCCGAGCTGGTCGTCTCGGATATGAAGAAGTCGCTGCGTGCGGAGAAGGTCTTTGTCGATTGGAGCCAGAACGACGATCACAAGACGACGGTTTGCGTGTATTCGTTGCGCGCGAAAGATCACCCCACCGCTTCCACACCGGTGAGCTGGAAAGAAGTTGAGAGCTGCCTGCAAAAGGCCGATCCAAAGCTGTTGGTGTTCGCAGCCGACAAGGTCCTGGAGCGTGCGAAGGCGCACGGCGATCTTTTCGCTCCGGTGCTCGAACTGAAGCAAAAGCTGCCGCCGCTAATGGCACTGCAAGCTTTGCAAGCTGCAGATGCGGCCGAGATGCCAAAGACGAAAGCTCCCGCCGAGAAACTGAAATCCCGCGCACCGCAGAAGAAAGCAAAACGCACCTCGACGAAGAAGAAGGTGTCGGCGTAAGAGGGAGATCGAGGATAAGAGGAGTACCCGGAAAAGACAGGTGGTAGGGCACGGCTTCGGCCGTGCCGACTCGACAAATACAAAGGGCTTATCGGCACGACCAAGCAGTCTGCGTGAGAACCTGTGCCGTCCCTTAAGGGACTCGGATAATTTCTCACTCTGCCCCAGGGCTTACGCCCCGGGGCTATTATTGTTCCGCCCTTCGGGCTGGATTGTCGCTCAATGCCGGGCACTCTTTCCCCGCCAGAGAGTCAAAATTTGAGTTCTCACGCAGACACGAAGATCGTGCCCTGACACAAGGCTTTCGGAAACGGAGTTTTTCAGTAGCCTGTGAAGCCGTGCCCTTTCAGAACTGAGGCTTAGAGCGTTTCCCGAATTGCTGTACCCCGAGGTCGGGTAGAGCGGCGCTTCAGCGCCGCGTCGAGGGGGCTCTCTTCGCCAGGCTTTCCGCCCACTGCAGCGCAGTGGGCGGAAAGCCCAGACTTCGGGGTGCGGCTTGGACGCGGACCTGAAGGTCCGCTCTACCTGGATACACCAAATCTGGAACCGCTCTAATCAAGGTCTTCTCAACCACTGACAACCGAGAACTGGCAACTGCTTCACGGCGTGATCTCGAAGACCACACCCACCTCGCCCGTGCCGCCGCCTTGAGTTGTAGTGTAAAGATTGCCGCTGCTGTCGAAGATCACATTGCCGCAGGGGTTGGACCCAGCGCCGCCCGAGAAGCCCGTCAGCGTCCAGCCGCCATTCGAAGGTGTCAGCCGGAAGACCTCCGGCATATCGTAGTAGTTCGTCCCGTAAAGGTTCCCGGCAGCATCCATGGCCAGGTTCCCTATGACGCCTTGATTGTGGCCAAAGGAGTAAAGCAGGTTAAACATCCAGCCGCCATTGGAGGGGCTCAACTCGTACACCTTTGGCGTGGTGCCGTTAGATCCAAACGTTGCCCCGTAGAAATTGCCAAATTGGTCCATAATCAAGCCGCTATATGGGTTCGCCCCATCGCTTGCGCCGAGGAAGTTATAGACCACGCTCTCCGTCCAGCCGCCTCCCGATGGGACCAATTGGTAAATCGTGCCGTTGTCATAGCCCCCGCCGTACCCAGTCGTTCCCCATAAGTTGCCGGCCTGATCGAAGACGACACCACCGTAGGGAGTGGCGCCGTCATTGCCGCCCTGGAACTTGTAAAGAACGGTTTCCGCCCAGCCATTGGAGCGGGTGAGCTCGTACACCGTGCCACGGTCGCCTTGCCCGCCATACGGGGTGGTGCCGTAGAGATTGCCGGCTGCATCGAAGACCAGGTCGCCAAACGTGGGCTGCGCGCCATCGCCGTAGCCATCGAAGGAATGCAGCACGGTCTCCGTCCAAGGGCAGAGCGCGGCTTTGCAGGCCGCCGCCGGCGGCCGCAAATTGAAAACCGTGCCCGTGTTGTTGTCGCCTCCAAGCGACGTCGTCCCGTAAAGACTGCCGTCGGGGCCAATGATTACCCTGGCCAGCGGATTCCTGCCGTCGGGCCCGCTGAAGGTGTAGAGGGTGGTCAAGACCCAGCCGGAGCCCCTGGGCGACAGCTTAAACACCGTGCCGCACCCGGGCGGATTGGGATATGAGCAAGATCCACTGGTGTTGCCGCCGGTGCTGGCCGTCCCATAGAGATTTCCGGCCCGGTCCATGGTCAAGCCGGCCTGGGGTTCTCCCCCGTCCGGCCCGTTGGTAAAGTTGTGCAGCACGGTGAAGGTCTGCGCCTGCGCCGATTGCACAAACGCGGTCAGCGCAAAGACAATTGCTATTGCCAGCGCCGCGGTTGCGGTCCAGGAACTTGCGTTGCGGGTACAGCTCCGATGCTGCGCCGAATTTGCCATGACGAGAATCTCCTTCACTGCTAACTGCTAACTGCTAACTGCTAACTGCTAACTGACAACTGACCACTTGCCACTGACAACTGCTTATGGCGTGATCTCCCAGATAACACCCTGGCCGTAGTCGCCGTTCGAGGATGCCGTGCCATAAAGATTGCCGCTGGAGTCGATCACTACGCTGCTGTGCGGATACCCTCCATCGTCTCCGCCGCTAAAGCGGTACAGCACGTTGCGCGTCCATCCGCCGCTGCCAGGTGTCAGCTGGAAAACTGTTCCCTGGCACTCCTCGCACTCGAACGTCGTACTGTACAGGTTGCCGTTGGCATCCATGGTCATCGGCGCCAGCAGCCCCGAGCCGTTGTTATCGAAGAAGGTAAAGGCGTAAAGCATGGAAAATGTCCAGCCTCCGCCTGATGGTGTCAGCTCGAAAACGGTGCCGCCGCCGTGGGGCCCGAGGGTAAACGTGGTGCCATACAGGTTGCCGTAACCGTCGCGAAGCAAACTCGCCTCCGGACCGTCACCATCGCCCAAGCCGTTGAAGTCGAAGAGAATGTTCTCGGTCCAGCCCGACCCCGAGGGCGTTAGCTGGAAGACCGCACCGTTGGACATGCCGCCGTCATCCGCCGTCCCGTACAGGTTGCCGGAACTATCGAACACCAACCCCGCGTCGGGGGCATTGCAGTCGCCATTGCCCAGGTTGAAAGCGTAGAGAATCTGGCTCGTCCAGTTATTGCCGTTAGGCGTCAACTCGAAAACATAACCACCCTCGTGCGGGCCGCCGAGGGCCACGGTGCTGTAGAGGTTACCGGCCTGATCGAATACGACTTCGCCCCAGAGTTCCTCGCCGTCGTCGGCGGCAGCGCGGTAAAGCACCGTTTCCGTCCACGGGCAGAGTGCGGCTTTGCAGACGGAGGCCGGAGGCGTGAGTCTGAAGACTGTTCCGCACCCTCCGTTACTGGAGCAACCCCCTCCGCCCTCGTAGGTCGTACCGTAGAGGCTGCCATCCGGTCCGAAAATTACCCGGCCATGGGGACAGGAGCCATCGTAACCGCCTTGGAACGTGTACAGCGGCGTGATGCGCCAACCGCCTCCCACCTGCCATAGTTTGAAAATCGTGCCGTAACCGTGGCCGCCCAGGCAAGCCGCCCCGTAAAAATTCCCGGCGGAGTCCATGGTCAAGCCAGTCAGGGGAAATCCCCCATCTCCAGCGCCGGTGAATTGGTGAATGACCTGAAACGTCTGCGCCTGCGCTCCTTGCGCCAACATCATTGCTAGCGCAAATGCGATTACGATCGCTGGCGCCGCGGTTGCAGACCGAAAACTTTCGGCCGAATTGCGAGCTTGCAGAGTAATTGCCATTGCTATTCTCCTATGCGCCTGGAGTTCGAAAGAGATGGCCGAGGTGTGCTCGGAATCCTGCCGCATCTGTCGCCTTGTTTTGGTTTTGCGCCACAGCTAGCAGCAAGTCAAATTAATTCTGCCTTACGGTGTAATCTGCTGAATCTGCAAGGTTTGGTTTGAGGGGGCGGGCGGTGTCTCAGTTTGAAATTGTGGAGAGTCGATGGAGCTAGAGCGAGCCTTCACCGGGGTCCCCGGATCGCGCCGCATTTGCGCGATCTGGGGTGGTTGAGGCCGGCGTCGCATAGGTGCCCCAAAAAATCCCAGTGCCTTTGGGCACGGCACAAGCCGCGTGCCAAGCAGCGCTTCCGCCCCAACGCGGGCTCACTTCGCTCAGGATGACAGATCGGGTTAGGTCGCGTCGGAAGCGGGATTTCCAGCGGCCTGTGAAGCCGCGCCCTGACACCGAACGCTCCCACGGGCGAGTTTTTCCGAGACCGACAACTGCTTCCTGCTCTTACTGACCACTGTTCTTACGTCCCTGGAATGATCGCCGTCTTGATGTCGCCGTTGCGGTTCAACATGTGCCGCAGCACCTGTTGCAGCCGCGAGAGCGGAGCTTCGCCGGTGATGTAGTCCGTGCCCTTGATCTTCTTCTCGCAGATCAACCCAAACGCCTTGCGCACGGTTTCCGGCGTGTGATGGAACGTGGCCTTCAGGGTCAGCTCGTTGTAGTGTAGCCGTTGGGTGTCGAGCGCGACGGTGGTGCCGCTGGCGCAGCCGCCGAAGAAGTTCACCGTGCCGCCCTTGCGCGCCATGTCGATGGACCACTCCCACGCCTGCGGACGGCCAACCGCCTCGATCACCACATCGCAGCCGCGACCCTCGGGAGTCAACTTGCGGACGGCTTTCACCGGATCGTCAACTGCCGTGATTTGCACAGTGCTGTCGGCGCCGACGCGCCGCGCCGCCGCCACTTGCGACTCGCGCTTCACCACCGAGATCACGTTGCAGCCGGTCGCCTTCGCCACCTGCACGAACATCAGACCAATGGGCCCGGCGCCGATGACCGCAACGGTGTCGCCGATCTCCATATTGGTTTCGTGCAGTCCGCGCAGCACGCAGGCGAGCGGCTCGACGATGGCCGCCTCTTCGAAGCTGATGTGGCGGGGAATCGCCAGCATATTGGTTTCCACGATGCGCCGCGGAATGCGGATGTACTCGGCATACGCGCCGTTGTTGAACAGCAGGTCTTCGCAGAGATTTTCCTGGTGCTTGGAGCAGTAGAAGCACGTGCCGCAGGGCGCAGAGTTCAGCGCCACCACGCGCATACCCGGCTTGAATCCCTTGACCTTGGGCCCGACCTCTTCGATCACTCCGGCCAGTTCGTGTCCAAACAGCGCCGGAGGCACAATCATGCGCGCGTGATAGCCGCGCTGATAAACCTTCAGGTCGGTGCCGCAGGTCAGGGCCACTTGCACCTTGACCAGGACTTCGCCTTCGTCCACTTGCGGGATCGGCACCTGCTCGATTTTGACGTCCTCTTTACCGTAGAGGACGGCCGCGGTCATATGTCCGTTCACGCTACTTCCTTCCATGCGCTGCCCGGTTGAATCACCACCTTCATCGAGTCCGGCTTGGGATGGGCAGCCAAGCGCAACGCTTCAACGGCATCGGCAAGCGGGAAACGATGGCTGATCAACCGTTCCAAATCCATCTCCCGGCTGAAGACAAATCGCGCCGATTCGTCCTGCAAATCAACTGAAGCGCTGTAGGAACCCAAGAGACTCTTCTCATCCACGCAAACTGCCGCGGGGTCGATGACGGCTTCCCCATGCTGGGTTTGCGCAAATAGCAGTACGCGTCCGCCCGGCCGGCTCGCGTCCATGGCCGTGCGGATGAGGCTGTTCCCCGCTACTGCCAGAATGACGGCATCGGCCCCTCGACCCTCCGTAATTTCTTTGGTGGCTCGAACGGTGTCGGAGGTGGCGGCATCGATGTTTTCCCTTAATCCAAACTGCCTCGCTATTGTATGCCTCTGGGGAAACAAATCGGAAGTGACCACCCTTACCCCCTGGCGTCGCGCCAGAAATGCCAGCATAATCCCGATCGGCCCCTGGCCGATGACGAGCGCCGTCTCTCCCGCTGTAAACCGCATCGATTCAATTGCTTTGATGCAGGTATTGACCGGCTCGATAAACGACGCCTGCTCGAAAGACACGCCGTCGGGGATCGGCACCACGCCATCTCGCGCCACAATCCAGTCCATCACGCGAACATACTCGGAGAAGCCGCCGCCGCTGGCCTCGTAGCCGGCCGTCGCTCCCACCTTCTTGTATGTCGGACACTGGGCGAAGACCTTATGCCGGCAGTAATAGCACTCCCGGCACGGGACGTGATGAAAGACCATAACCCGGTCACCGATTCGATGTTTCGTAACATCGTCGCCAACCTGCACCACCACGCCGGTGGTCTCATGGCCGAAAATCCGCGGCGCAGAATGGGAGCCGGTGGCGATCTTCTTCAGATCGGTTCCGCAGATGCCGCAGGTGTGTACGCGAATCAGGATTTCGCCCGGCCCGATCTGTGGCACAGGCACCGTCTCTATGCGAACGTCGTTGACGCCCCGGTACACCGCCGCCTGCATCGTCGCCGGGATCGCCTCGCGTTCGATACCGCTTCCGATTTGTGTCGCGCTAGACATGTTCGAAGTGGATAGTGGATAGTGGATAGTGAATAGTTTGGCGCACAACTTTGCTCGCCACCATCCACTATCCACTATTCACTCGCCCGCGCTTCGCCACGATCCACTCATCACTACTCTCGATCAGTTGTTCTACTTCGCGGCACAAGTTCACTGTCGCGATCTCGCTATTGCGTTTGATCTTGCCCAGCGTGCCCCACCACCTGGGATGCAGGGCGACGTAGATCAGAAACCGCCGGGCATCAAAGCTTCCCTGTTCGATGAAGCGGTTCATCGGCGGCATGTCGAACGCCGCATCGTCCGAGATGGCTTTGATGCACTGAAATTCCACTCCGCGTTCCTTTGCCACCTGGGCCACTGCGGCCGCTTCCATGTCCACCACGTCGGCGCCGAACCTCGCCAGCAGCTCGTGCTTCTCCGCCGCGTCGCTTACATCCTGCGAGGTCGCCAGCAGCCACTCCCCGCCGCCCGTCGTGGGATATCGCTCACCGGTGGCAACGTCCACTACTTCGCGGATACGGCCGACATCGCCCACTTTCAGTCCGGCCGAAATCGCGCCGACAATCCCCGCTGAAATCAGCGTCTTCGGCTGCGCCTGTTCCATGGCAACTTCTGCTGCGTGCCGGGCAAACTTCTCGCCAATGCCGCCCACTGCAATCACCGCCCGAGGCAAGTCAAACAGATCCACACCGTTCACGGCCTCGGACTTCACGCCGTCCAGCAGCGGCGCCAGCTCTACCGGCATCGCGGCCACAACAGCGACGTTTTTTTTCCCATTCGACAATCGTTTCGAAGACGCGGAACCGCTGCTGTAATGCGTTATTGAACTCTTCACGTATCCGAGCATGGGTTGTATCAGGGCACGACTTTAGTCGTGCCGAACGGACGCAGAAATATGTGGGCTTTAGCCCCTGCACCCGCTGTTCACGGGCTAAAGCCCAGCGGAAAATGATGCCTTTCGGCACGGCTGAAGCCGTGCCCTGATACAAATCTCGAAAGCTTACGTGAGTAGATTTCCAGCGCACCACACTGGCCACTGGCCACTGCCTTTAGACATAGCCGTTCGCGCGAAACCACTCCACCGCCCGCCGCAACGCCTGGTCAACTGGCCGCGGCTTCCATCCCAGCTCGCGCTCCGCCTTGGCGCTGGTGACGAACATCTTCTTGCGCGCCATGCGAACTGCATCCAGGTTCGCGCGCGGCTCGCGCTTCAACATCTTTCCCGTGACCAGGGTGTCCACCACGCCGCTAGCCAGCGCTACTGCATATGGCAGCTTCACCTTCGGCGACGGCAATCCCGTAATCGCCGCCAGCTTGTCCAGAATCTGCTTGAGCGTCAGGTTCTCGCCGCCGAGGATATATCGCTCGCCCGGCTTGGCCTTTTCCATCGCCAGCAGATGTCCTTCCGCGCAATCGACTACATCAACCAGGTTGAGCCCGGTGTCGATATACACCGGAAACCTACGCAGCAAAAAATCCACGATGATCTGCCCGCTCGGCGTCGGCTTGATATCGCGCTCGCCCACCGGCGTCGACGGGTTCACCATGACTACGTTCTGCCCACTGCGCCCGGCATCGACGACCAACTGCTCAGCCATGAACTTGCTACGCTTGTAATCGCCGATCATGTTGGCGAGCGTCACCGGCGTTTTCTCATCGGTGAGTCGGCCGTCGTTGCCGAAGCCCATGGTGGCAACGCTGCTGGTATAAACAACCCGCCGCACCCCGGAATCTCTCGCGGCCTGCAGGAGGTTGCGCGTTCCCTCCACATTGGTGTCGTACAGTTCCTGCCGATGTAGCGACCATAGCCGGTAGTCGGCGGCGACGTGAAAGACGACCTCGCAGCCTTCCATGCCCTTTTTCAACGAATCGGGATCGCGCAAGTCGCCGGTGACGCGTTCCGCGGCGATGTCCGCGATGTTCTGCAGCGGACTTGTCGGCCGCACGAGCAGGCGCAGCTCCGCCCCGCGCGCCAGCAGTTGCCGGGCAACATGGCTGCCCAGAAATCCGGTTGCGCCTGTAACGAAGCATGTCATTTGCGGTTGTCAATAGCCAATAGCTGCCAATAGTAGTCGTCACCCAATGCCGATCACAGTGAAGTCCATGGATTGATAACCGGAATCCTCCGCATTACGAAATCCTTTACATTGCGCATGACGATCGTAAGTTCGTGGTGCTTCGCTGTTGCTGCGATGAGCCCGTCGATGATTGGCATTGCAATACCTTTTAGCTGCGCTCCTGCAGCCCTATCACCCCATATTTCCGCGATTCGGACATTAACTGGCAATAACCCATCTGCGAATCTGGTGGGTAATTCGAACTCCACCCACCGCTCCAGCTGACTGCGCTTCGCGCCGGAAGGCAGAAAAGCCGTGCCCTTGCGGATTTCTCCGAAGGTGAGCACGCTCAAATAGAGCGCCTGTTCGTCTTGCGCATCTATCTAGCTTTAATCTGATATCCGGCGGCGAATTCCGGCTGTACTCCGAGATGACATTGGTATCGAGCAGATACCCCTCATAAATCGACATCTCGCCCCGTGTCTTTATCGCGTTCCAGATTGATGCCGGAACCGGCCAGAGGTGAGTTCATAAAGAACTCAGAAAGGGTTTGCTTCGGCTCTTCCTGTCTCGGAGGTCGCGCCGCTTCTTCCAACAAAGCGGCGGCGTAGGCCCGCACGTCCATGCCGCGAGCGGCAGCTTGGGCAGCCAGTTCAGCTTCGAGCTCGGGTTTGATTTCGAGCGTGATGGTCATCGTCGCAGCGCCTCCTCACTGAGTATAGCGAGCAAGCAGCAACTCTAACGCGCGCCGTTGCGGGACAATGTTTGTGCCGTCCCTACGGGACTCTCTCTCAAATAAAATCGCCCACCCAGCGCTGAAGCGCTGGGCTACCCTATTTTGCGCCTGCGGCGCTCGGGCCTTTCAGCTCGTAATGTCTCGCCGGATTCAGAGATCGTCCATAGAGCGGCCGTTTACCCGACGCTGCTCGACCAAACCACAACTGGCCACTGATCACTAGCCACTGGCAACTGAGCACTGGCTACTGCTTTCTCCGCACAATCCGCAGCCGCTCTTCTTCCGGCGCGGCCGCCGCTCGCGTGTACGCGGTCAGCGCCAGCAGCGGGAAATACTGCCGATACATGTAGTACATCAGGTAAAACACGCGCGGAAACCCCGTGCCGGTGTACAACGACTCGTCCCACGATCCATCGCGCCGCTGCGTCCGCAGCAGGTAAGCAATTCCGCGCTGCAGCGAGTCGCTGCGCCGATCGTTGGCGGCCAGCAGTCCCATCACCGCCCAAGCCGTCTGCGAAGCTGTGGTTGTCCCCACTCCTTTCAGGTCGGCATCGTCATAGGATGAGCAGGTCTCGCCCCAGCCGCCGTCGGGATTCTGCATCATGCGCAGCCATTCCGCGGCCTGCTGCACGAACGGCTCGTGATAGTCCACGCCCACGGCTTCCAGGCCGCGCAGCACCAGCATCGTCCCGTAAACGTAATTCACACCCCAGCGCCCGAACCATGATCCGTCCGGTTCCTGCTCGCGCTTGATGAACTCGATCGCGCGCCGCACC
The DNA here is from genome assembly GCA_963821995.1 of uncultured Acidobacteriaceae bacterium. Lineage (GTDB taxonomy): Bacteria > Acidobacteriota > Terriglobia > Terriglobales > Acidobacteriaceae > Bog-257. The sequence continues at coordinate 60,058 of CAWGFZ010000010.1, forward strand.
GGCTTGTCGTTTAGCGAATAGCCGTAGGCCGCAAGACACTCCAGCACCCGTCCCGTGATGTCCACCGTCGGCGGGTCCAGCATGGCGTTGTGATCGGCAAAGGGAATGTGCTGGAAAACCATGCGATCGTTGTCTTTGTCGAACGAGGCCCAGCCACCGTTCTTGCATTGCATCGACAGGACCCACTGCAGCGCGCGCTCGGTTGACTTCGTCTGATAGCTTTCGTTCGTCGTCTTCACCCGGCTGAGCGCCAGCAGCACCTGCGCGCTGTCATCCACATCGGGATAAAACTCGTTGTTGAATTCGAAGTACCAGCCTCCCGGAGCCGCCTTGCGGTTCTTCACGTACCAGTCGCCGCGGCGTGTGACCTGCTTCTGCAGCATCCATTCGCAAGGCTGCACCAGCCGCGGATCGTTCGCCGCCACTCCGCTTTCCGCCAGCGCAAATACCGCGTACGCGGTGTCCCACACCGGCGACATGCAAGGCTGCATGCGGAAAGTCCTCTCTTCCTCGATGCCCAGCTTTGCGAACTCGTCCATGGCGCGGATTACCTGCGGGTCGTCCAGCGAATATCCCAGACAGCGCAGCGCGATGATGGAGTTCATGATGCCGGGATAAATCGCGCCCAATCCGTCGCTCATCTCCAGACGCTCCAGCATCCACTTCTCGGCAACCTTCAACGCGCGCGAGCGCAGCGGCCGCACGTGCACGCGCTCGAAGAAGTGAATCAGCCGGTCCAGCACCAGGAAGAAATTGCGCCAGCCGATCAGGCTCTTCTTGTCCCAGCGTAGCCGCAGCCGGCTCTTGCTCCGCCCGCCGACAAACAGTTCGTCGATGCCTTGCTCTGGCGGAATCTTCTTGAACGGCTTTTTCGCGTAGGCGATTGACAGCGGCACCAGGATGGCCCGCGACCACGACGAAATCTCGTACAGGTTGAACCAGAACCAGTTGGGAAACAGCACAATCTCCGGCGGCACCGCGGGCACTGCGTCATAGTCGTACTGCCCGAGGAAGCAAAGGTAAATCTTGGTGAAGGTGTTGACCTCAGTCACGCCGCCCAGCGCCAGAATGCATTCCCGCGCCTTCTGCAACTGCGGATGATCGGGGCTGTAGCCAGCCATCTTCAGCGCGAAGTACGCCTTCACCGACGCGCTGATATTCGACGGCCCATCGTGGAAGATTGGCCAGCCGCCATCGCGGTTCTGCCGGTTAAGGATTTCGGCGGCGCACTTCTGGGTGCGCACCGGGTCTTCGGTGCCCAGCAGGCGATGCAGAAGGATGTAGTCGGAAACCAGCGTGGTGTCGGCGCCCAGCTCGCCACACCAGTAGCCTTCCTCTTTCTCCTGAATGGAGAACAGGTAGCGCCGTGAGGCGTCGATCGCCGCCGCAGCCCGGCTCTTGATGTCATCAATTTTGCCGAAACGCATTTCGGCCGGATTAGAAGGGTCTGCCATTTCCTTCACGCTCTGCCAACCGCCTCAGGACGCAAATCGCACGCCCCGGTCATTGCGACACAGCGGGCGCAGCGCCTATGGCCTCCACAATCTCCGGTGGTAAGCCGAAGCGCACATTCTCCGGCATCACTTCCACTTCCCTCATATCCGTAAAACCCTGTTCTTCGAGGAAAGTGACGACTTCCTGTACCAGGATTTCCGGCGCCGACGCTCCCGCGGTGAGCCCCACCGTCTTCACCTCCTCGAGCCACTCCGGCCGGATCGACCGACAGTTCTCGATGAGATGCGAGTTGGTTCCGAGATTGCGCGCGACCTCAACCAGCCGGTTCGAGTTGGAGCTGTTGTCTGATCCCACCACCAGCAGCAGATCGCATTCTGCGGCCACGTCCTTCACCGCGGTCTGCCGGTTTTCCGTCGCATAGCAGATGTCCTGCGCGTGCGGGCCTTTGATATTGGGGAATCGCTTGCGCAGCGCTTCGATGACGTGCGTGGTTTCATCCAGGCTCAACGTGGTTTGCGTCAGATAGGCCACGCGATCCGGATCGGGCACGTGCAGAGTGTCCACGTCCTCGGGCGCGTCGACCACCTGCGTCACCAGCGGCGCTTCGCCCAGCGTGCCGATCACCTCATCGTGATCGCGGTGTCCGATGAGGATCAGCGAATATCCTTCGCGCGCGAACCTCACCGCCTCGACGTGGACTTTGGTCACCAGCGGGCAAGTGGCATCGATCACCCGCAGCTCGCGCAGCTTGCTGGCCTGCCGCACCTCGGGCGCAACCCCATGCGCGCTGTAGATCACACGCTCGCCGGCCGGGACTTCCTCCACGCTATCGACAAAAATGGCGCCCTTCGAGGTCAGCTCGTCCACTACATAACGGTTGTGGACAATCTCTTTGCGCACGTAAATCGGCGCGCCGAAGGTCTCCAGCGCGATGCGGACGATGTCGATTGCCCTCACCACTCCGGCGCAGAAGCCGCGCGGCTTCAGCAAAAGCAAGGTCTTAGCGTCAGTTTGCATTTGGCTCATGCTGTCGTGTACCAAGTATACGGATTTCGATCCACACATCCCCACTTCAATTTATTGTAGCAGCGCCCTAACCGCCAACGTCACCGGCCGGAACAGCATAGTTAAGCACTCTGCAGCGCAAATTCAGCAGCTAACGGATAGCTTCGGAATTCAAGTTCCCACGTGGACAGGTAGAGCGGACCTTCAGGTCCGCGTCCAAGCCGCACCCCGAAGTCTGGGCTGACGAAGAGAGCCCCCTCGACGCGGCGCTGAAGCGCCGCTCTACCCGACCTCGGGGTACAGCAATTCGGGAAACGCTCTAGCCCACCAAATATGGCATTTAGATGCTATATAACCGGGCAATTTCCGCGTTCTTTCGCGGAATTTCTGCTTGCAATTAAAGTGGTGCCGACGTCCTCGCCTGGAATGCCATTTAAGCGCGCTAGGAAGGCCGTACAGCCATGCCAAGACTCCTGGACGGCCCGAACATCCTCCAAACGCCAGAAACGCCCAGAATCGCCTCTAAACGCAAAATCCGAGGTTCGGGGCAAGATACGACACTATAGTGCTATATAGACAAACGGATTTTCGCGAAGAATAGCTTGTTTCCCGAGGTCAAGGAGAGCACAATGGCCAATCACCCAGACACCGGAAATGCCATGCCAGTTAATGTGCGCTCCCTCTTGAGCCGACTCCGCCACTCCACGGTTTCCCGCCGCACTGCCGTCACGCTGATCGCGCTGGTCACCCTGTCTTCGGGCAGCCTCGCCTTCTGCGACAAAATCCATGACGCGGCCCGAGACGGCGACCTGGTAAAGGTTACGGCGCTTCTCAAACAAAACCCCGATTTGGTTTTCAGCAAGGACGACGGCGGCGAGACGCCTTTGCACCTGGCGGCAGCTAATGGTCACAAGGACGTGGTTGAATTGCTGCTCGCCAGCAAGGCCGAAGCCAATGCCAAGGATAACGCTGGCGTGACGCCCCTGTACTTGGCGGCGTGCGAGGGCCACAAGGACGTGGCGGAATTGCTGGTGGCAAGCAAGGCTGATGTCAATGCCAATGACAACGACAGCTCGACGCCGTTACACTGCGCCGCTATTATGGGCAGGAAAGATGTGGTGGAATTGCTGCTGGCTAATAAGGCCGAGGTCAATGCCAAGACCAGCTGTACCGGCGAGACGCCACTGCAGTACGCGGCAATTGCGCGCCACAAGGACGTCGCTGAATTGCTCCGCCAGTATGGCGGCCAATCTACCTCTACGCCGATGGAGCCGACGCCGATTAATCAAGCTGTCCGGAATGGCGACGTGGCAAAGGTTCAGGCGCTGCTGAAAGAGCACCCTGATCTAATCCTCAGCAAGGACAACGAAGGCAAGACACCTTTGCACTGGGCGGCGGCGATCGGCAACCCATACCTCACGCAGATGCTGCTCATCGACCATGCCGATCCCAGCGCCAAGGACAGGTGCGGGTTTACGCCTTTGCATGCGGCGGCGAGTAGCGGCGGGGACACGGTGGGAGTGCTGCTAGCCAACCAATCGCTGCTGGGGTATAAGCTGGATGTCAATGCTAGGGACAATGATCAAGCGACGCCTTTGCATGCGGCGGCGGCGGGGGGACACCTGAGAGCCGTGGAATTGCTGCTGAACGCCGGGGCCGAGGTCGATGCCAAGGCCAGGGGCGAGAGCACTCCTTTGCACTGGGCGGCGTCAATTGGCCGCAACAACCGCAAGGGCGTGGTGGAGGCGCTGCTGGCCCACGGAGCCGATGTCAATGCCAAGGCCGACAACGGCGGGACACCTCTGGCGGATGCACTGTCGAAGCACCATAATGATGTCGCGAAGTTGCTCCGCCAGCACGGCGGCCACGAATAAGCTATTTGAAAAGCCATGACCCCGGTTGATCGCCAGCGCCGGTTGTCGCTGTATCATTTTCTTCTCGCACGGGCTTTGGGGTTTCGGGACCTATAGCAACCGGCAACCGCCCTATCGGTTCGCCTTCAGCATCTGCTCGGCGTGTTTTAACGACGTTTCCGTCAGCTTCGCGCCGCTCATCATGCGCGCGATCTCGAGGGTACGCTCTTCGGCATCGAGCGGGCGGACTGACGTTTTCGTGCGACCGGCGGCTTCGCGCTTCTCGATGAGATAGTGCTGATCGGCGAAGGACGCGATCTGCGGCAGGTGGGTGATGCAGATGACCTGCTTCGTCTTGGAGAGCTGCTTCAGCTTCTTGCCGACCGCCTCCGCCGCGCGCCCGCCGATGCCGCTATCGATCTCGTCAAAGACCAGCGTCCGCTGAGGCGCTGGTGCCCCACCCTTCTCGCCTTCATTTGGCGACAGGGTGGGTCGAGAGCCGTTACGTCCACTACGCTTACTTTGTCCAGCTTCGACCGTCGTCTTCAGCGCCAACATCACGCGCGACAGTTCGCCGCCGGAGGCGATCTCGTCCACCGGGCCCAACGGCTCGCCGGGATTGGCCGAGATCAGGTACTTCACCTCATCGAATCCCCGCGCCGTCCAGTTCGCTTGGTCATCGGTGCCGCCGACCTCGACCTTGAAGCGCGCCTTCATCGCCAGGTCGTTGATCTCGGCTTCCACCAGCTTTTCCAGCTTGCGCGCCGCCTCGCAGCGCTGGCGCGACAGCGTCCGCGCCGCGCGCAGATATTGCTCGGCCGCGTCAGCCAACTGCAGACGCAGCTTGCGCAGCACTTCGTCCTTGTTCTCCATCTCGTTCAGTTTGCGTTCGAGCTCATCGCCCAGCGCGATCACATCCTCCAGCTTCGGCCCGTACTTGCGCTTCAGCCGATCCAGCGTCGCCAGCCGGTCTTCCACCTCCGCCAGCCGCTCCGGCGAAGCGTCGATGCCCTCGCCGTAGTCGCGCAGCCGCTGGCCAATATCTTCCAGCGTGATGCGCGCCGACTGCAGCTCCTTCACCGCATCGCGGAACTGCTCGTCGAAGCGCAATAGCTCCTCGATCTGGCGCTCGGCCGCGCGCACCGAGGCCGCTGCCGACGCATTGTTCTCATAGAGCGCGTCGTAGGCCGCCATGGCCGCATTGCGCACCCGCTCGGCGTTCGCCAGCACGCGCTTCTCGGCTTCCAGCCGCGTGTCCTCATCCGGCTCAATCCGCGCGTCGGCAATTTCCTTGCGCTGATAACTCCAAAGGTCCAGCAGCCGTAGCCGATCGTGCTCATCGCGCTCCAGATCGGCCATGCGATGCCGCACCTGGTTCCAGGCCTCAAACGCGGTCGTGGCCGCCGCATCGTCGCAACCGGCAAAGCTGTCCAACAGCGCGAGGCGTGATGCGGCGTCGAACGCCAGCACCGCTTGGTTCTGCGCGTGAATCACCGCCAGATGCGGCGCAAGCTGCTTCAGGACGGTCACGGTCGCAGGCTGGTTGTTGACGAAGACGCGGCCCTTGCCGCCGGCGGAAATCTCGCGCCGCAGAATGACCTGGTCCTCCTCGCGATCGATACCGTTGGCTTCGAGGACCTCAGCCACGCCGCGCGAGGCGCTTTCAAACACCGCCGAAACAATGGCCTTCTCCGTTCCGTAACGGACTGCGTCGCTGGAAGCTTTGTCGCCCAGCAGCAGCGTGAGTGCGTCGATGAGGATGGATTTGCCGGCGCCGGTTTCGCCGGTCAGTAGATTGAGACCAAGGGCAAACTCGACGACAACATTGTCGATGACCGCGTAGTTTTCGACCCGCAGTTCGAGGAGCACGGCGATTCCCAACCAGCCGAAGTGTAGCAGGGAAGTTGTCAGCTCGTCCTTAGAGCGGTTCCAGATTTGGTGTATCCAGGTAGAGCGGACCTTCAGGTCCGCGTCCAAGCCGCACCCCGAAGTCTGGGCTTTCCGCCCACTGCGCTGCAGTGGGCGGAAAGCCTGACGAAGAGAGCCCCCCTCGACGCGGCGCTGAAGCGCCGCTCTACCCGACCCCGGGGTACAGCAATTCGGGAAACTCCTTAGCGATTCGTTCGCAGCGGGTCAGTGGAGATTGAAGACGCTTTTGGTCAAACCGGCGGCCGAGGCGCCCGTCCCGACCCAGGGCGTGAGTCGCTCGAGTCGATGCCGGCCGTAGTGGTGGAAGATCCAGCCTACCCCCAGCGCGAGCCCGACGGATCCTGCTTGCCAGGCTGCCACGCCGCCGCAGGATTGCGCGGGAATCCACTCTTCCACGCCGCCATGCGACAGTTCGCGGCAGGTCTTGATCGTATCCGCCAAACGGATGCCGCTGTGAGCGGAGAGCGCAAGCAATTGCTGGCGGTCGAAGAACTTGTGTTCGCTCGCGCCGCGCGAGGCGGGGGCCGGTTCGACCGGCAGCGCTCCCGGCCAGGCTTTCGGCGTTACAGGAGCAACAGCTGTGATAGGAGAAACCTCAGCAATACGGTCGAGCGACGGTGGCGTTATTGCCTGCTGGGCAGGACTCGCCATGCCGGGCAGTATTGTGGCCAGAAAAAGTGCTATGGTTCGAAGACTTGTCATGAATGCCTGAACCATAGCAACAGGTATCCGGCAAGGAACTCCGGTAAATACCGCAGATTGCGCGCTAAGCAGCACTTAACACACTTTGGCTGCAAAGCAACAAGGCTGCGGACTGCGTTCTGTTCCGGCGTGTTCGCAGGCGCAGTTACTGAGGTGCCCGCCGAGCAGAGTGAGGCCATCAACGTTGTATTATCTTTCCGCGCTCGACGGCGAGAGAATGGAGGCTGGATGCTGGCCGCCAGTGACTTCGAATTCAAGTATCGCTTTTGGATCTTCGGCGCACTTTTCTGGATATCCTTCTCAACCTACTCATGGGACCATGCGAACAGCGCCGTGTGCATCGTGCAGTGGATCGCCCGTTCGCGACACACGTCACCGGCTGCCTGGGAGTATCGCACCGCGTTCGCCATCGCGGCACTCCTCTGCGTGGCCAATGCCGCCCTGCGTACTTGGGGAACGGCTTACCTCAACCCTGAGGTAATGACAGATAAACGCGTGCATACCTCCCGCCTGGTCGCGGATGGCCCTTACCGCCATGTGCGCAACCCGCTTTACTTCGGCAACATCCTGCTGGCGATCGGCTTCGGGCTGATGTCCAGCCCCGTTGGTTTCGTCATACTTGTGGCTGGGATGATCGCATTTGAGTATCGCCTGATCCTGCGGGAGGAAGCAGCGCTTTCGGCTACGCAAGGCGATAGTTATCGCGCCTACTGCGCTGCCGTCCCGCGGCTGTTGCCCGCCTTGCGCCCGAAGCTCCCATCCGCCGGGACTACGCCTCGCTGGAGCGACGGCTTTCTCGGTGAGGCGTTCATGTGGACGCTGGCTGCGGCCGTGGCGGCTTTTGCCGTTACCTTGCATTTGAAGATTTTCTGGATTGTCGTCGGCTCAGCCTTTGTGGTCTATGCCGCTTGCTACGCGGTGATCAGAACGCGCCAGAAGAAAACTGCGGCGGACGCTCAGCCGTCCAACGCCGAACGCCCGCCGAAATCACCTGGCAACCGTAACTCGTCGCTCTAAAGCGTTTCCCGAATTGCTGCACCCCCGAGGTCGGGTAGAGCGGCGCTTCAGCGCCGCGTCGAGGGGGGCTCTCTTCGTCAGGCTTTCCGCCCACTGCAGCGCAGTGGGCGGAAAGCCCAGACTTCGGGGTGCGGCTTGGACGCGGACCTGAAGGTCCGCTCTACCTGGATACACCAAATCTGGAACCGCTCTAAAGCATTTTCAACCTTGGTATATAGGGTGGGGTGCCGCTTCAGCGGTGCAATGACAAGGTTGTGAGAGGTTATCGGCTTTAGCCGCTGAAATGGTGAGGCATTACCTCAGGCGCTAAAGCGCGCGTCAAAAGGCAACGCCTTATAGTGCACGCCTGGAAGGCGTGCTCCGCCCTCGGCTATACACCAAATGTGAAACTGCTCTAATCAAACCGTCGAGCGTTCGCCGAAAAGCGAAGGGCGCCTGTGCTGATTGCTGACGGCTGACAGCTTCTTCAGTACGAATACCCGTCGGGCTGGGCGACGGCGCCGATTTCGACTTGCGTATCGACGTAGTCTCGTCCGGCCGCCATTGCCTTCTTGTCCAGCTCCAGCAGCTTGGGATTCTTCACCGTCTCTTCCAGCACGGTAATCGCCGACTCAGCCGGCAGGCACTCGGTTTCTTCCAGCAGAGCCGCGAGCATCACTACATTGGCGACCTTCGCCGATCCCAGGGTGTCCGCAATCTCCGAAGCCGGCACGCAGATCACGCGCGCTTGCGCTGCGCTGAATCCTTCCGGCAGCTTGGTGCTGTTGTAGAGAATCAGCCCGCCGGAGGCGACGCTGGACGCGAACTTATGCAGCGACAACTCGTTCATCGCAACCAGCACATCCGGCTGCGAGATCAGCGGCGAGCCGATGCGGTCATGCGAAAGAATGATGTGGCAATGCGCGCTGCCGCTGCGCATCTCCGGCCCGTAGGACGGCAGCCAGCTCACTTCCATCTGCTCGCGCAGCCCCATCTCGGCCAGCAATTGGCCCATCAGCAGGATGCCTTGTCCGCCGAAGCCAGCCATCTTCACCGCCAGCTCGCGCGTGTGATGGTGACGGCGCGCCGCCGCATCTCCGTTGACGCCCTCTTCCACTTCGAGCGCTTCGGCGATGGTCTTCACCGGGACCTTGGCATCGACCGGCAGATCGGGTTTGCGGTCGCGGAAAACGCCGAGCGGAAAAGTCTTCATCAGTGTCTCGCCGACCCACTTGCGGCACACGACCGGGTCCATCTTCATAATGGTCGGGCACGGCGAGAGGAACTCGACCAGCGAAAATCCATCGCCTCTCTTCTGGATCTCCAATGCCTTCTTGACCGCCTTCTTCGCCTTCATGATGTTCTTCATGTCGTTGAGCGCGACCCGCTCAAGATAGGTCGGGGTTTCCAGCGCGGCGAGCAGCTCGCAGACGTGGATCGGCAGTCCCTCATTGTGGGAGCGGCGTCCCCACGGCGAGGTCGTGCTCTTCTGCCCGACCAGCGTAGTCGGCGCCATCTGGCCGCCGGTCATGCCATAAATCGAATTGTTGACGAAGAAGACGCAGATGTTCTCGCCGCGATTGGCGGCATGAATGATCTCCGCCGTTCCAATGGCCGCCAGGTCGCCGTCGCCCTGATAAGCCATGACGATCGACTCAGGATTCGGCGCGCTTCAGCGCGGTCGCGGCTGCCGGGGCGCGTCCATGAGCCACCTGCACGTTGCCCACGTCGAAGTAGTAATACGCGAAGACCGAGCAGCCAACCGGGCTGACCAGGACCGCACGGTCCTGCACGCCCAGCTCGGTAAGCGCTTCGGCAATCAGCTTGTGGACAATGCCGTGTCCGCAACCGGGGCAGTAATGGGTCTGCTGCTGCAATTCGGCTTTGCGCTCGTATTTGTCATAGAACGCCGGCGATTTCTGATGAATTATCTGATAGCCTTCCACGATCTTCTCCTGACCTGCGCCATCCTGAGCGATCCCGCCAAATTCGTGTCATCCTGAGCGGAGGTTCGCGCAGCTTTTTGCGCGAACCGGAGTCGAAGGACCCCTATTGTTCCGATTCGTCTCGTCGCCGATGTGCCGTCTCTACGGGACTCGGCCCTGCAATCCTCGTCTACCCAGGACTTACGTCCTGGGCTAAGCTGTTCCGCCCTACGGGCTGGTGCAAGCGCTGTTCAACAATCACGAATAACCGTGAGAAATGCGGCGAACCAGGAATTTAGAAGCGCTATACATGCGCTGCCATGCGCGCGAAAACCTGCGCCGTGATTTCTTCTGCCATGGGCACGTTGCCGCCGACGCGCCCGTAATACTCCACCGGCACGCTGCCGTTCAGCGCCAGCTTCACGTCTTCCACCATCATTCCCGTGCTCAGCTCTACCGCCAACACCTGCTTTACGTTCTTCGCTGTCGCGCACAGCTCGCGCGAGGGAACGGCCACAGCGTGATGGGACGGAACAGGCCGGCCTTCACGCCCTGCGCCCGAAGCTGATCGACGGCCGAGCGCAGCACGCGTGAAACGATGCCAAAGCCGACCAGCAGGATCTCCGCATCCTCGGTCAAATAGCTTTCCTGCCGGCTCTCCAGTTCCTGCGCCAGCAGATACTTCGCTTCCAGCTTGCGAACGTGCGCTTCCAGCGCGTCCGGCTCCAGCACGATCGAGCTGAGCAGGTTCTTCTTCGTCTCGGCTGTGCCCTTCACCGCCCAATCTTTTTCGGGCGGCACAACGTCGCGCAGTTTGATCTCGAGCGGCTCCATCATCTGCCCGACATAGCCGTCGGTCATGATGACCACCGGATTGCGATAGCGATCGGCGAGCTCGAAGGCCAGCACAGTGAGATCGAACATCTCCTGCACCGACGCCGGCGCCAGCACCAGGTTGCGATAGCAGCCGTGGCCGCCGCCTTTCACTATGGCGAAGTAGTCGCTCTGTTCGGGAGCGATATTGCCCAGTCCCGGGCCGCCGCGCACCACATCCACGATCACGCCCGGCAGTTCCGCGCCCGCCATGTACGAGATGCCTTCCTGCATCAGGCTCAGGCCCGGCCCGGAGGACGCGCTCATCACGCGCTGTCCGGCCGACGCCGCGCCATAAACCATGTTGATCGCCGAGACTTCGCTCTCCGCCTGCAAAAAAGTACCGCCCACTTCCGGTATGAGGAGCGCGGCATATTCTGCGATCTCGCTGGCCGGGGTGATGGGATATCCATAGAAAGCTTTGCAGCCGGCCAGCACCGCGCCTTTTACGATGGCGACGTTTCCTTTACAGAGCTGCCGCATGGGCCACCTCCTGCTTCGGCGGGATGGGCGGAGCAGCCGTCTTGGCCGGCGGGATCAGGCGTTCGACGGTGATCGCTCCGGGCTCGGGGCAGCAGTAGTAACAAGCGCCGCAGCCGGTGCAGCCTTCGCCGGTGTATTGCGCCGGATGCACACCGTACTTGCTCAGCTCAGGCGCCAGTTCAAGACATTCCGGAGGACACGACTCCACACACAGGCCGCATCCTTTGCATTCTTCAACGTCGATAATGACGTTACCGCGTGGTTGCGATGACATTCTTACCCTCACACTCCAACTTCGCAGGTGTTGCGTTGAAACCAGCGTTGCTGTTCGCAGTACTCGTATAGCTCGTCACGAAACTTGGGATGGGCAATCTCGAATCAGCGCCTCAGCGCGCTGGCGAATGGTGCGCCCATGCAGATAGGCCACGCCGTACTCGGTGACCACGTAATGCACGTCGCCGCGCCCGGTGAGGACGCCCGCTCCCTGTGCCAGTCGCGGCACAATGCGCGAAATCGTGTCGTCCTTGGCGGTGGACGGCAGCGCAATGATGGGCTTGCCGTACTTGGAGCGCGCCGCGCCGCGAATGAAATCCAGTTGCCCGCCGAAGCCGCTGTAGAACTGCGATCCGATGGACTCCGCGCAAACCTGCCCGGTCAGATCGACTTCAATCGCCGAGTTGATCGCCACCATGCGATCGTTCATCGCGATACGGAAGGGATCGTTGGCGTAGGCCGAAGGATGGAACTCGAAGATAGGGTTCTCATCGATGAAGTCGAATAGCTTTCTGGTGCCCAGCACGAAGCTGACAATGATTTTGCGCGGTTTCAGGTTCTTGCGGCGCCCGTTGATGACGCCCGCCTCAATCAGCGGTATCGCATTGTCGGAGATCATCTCCGTATGTACGCCGAGGTCCTTGCGGTCCATCAGGTTGGGAAGGATGGCGTCGGGAATCGCACCTATCCCACATTGTAGGACTGCACCGTCTTCGATCAGGGAAGCCACGCGCGCGCCGATCTGCTCGTAAACCTGATTGCTGGAATGCTTCTTCATCTCGCACAGCGGCCGTGACAGCTCCACGATGAAGTCGAGTTCGCTCACGTGGATGAAGCTATCGCCGTAGGTGCGCGGCATCTGCGCATTCACCTGCGCCACGACATGATGAGCGTATTTCGCGGCGGTCAGCGTGCACTCCACGCCGACGCCGAAGCTGCAATAGCCATGGGGATCGGGCGGCGATACCTGGATCAGAGCAACATCGATGGGCATCTCGCCGCTCTCGAACAGCGCTTCAACTTCGCTGAGAAAGATGGGCGTATAGTCGGCGCGGCCGGCGTTCACCGCTTCGCGAACATTGCCGCCGACGAACAGCGCGTTATGGCGAAAATGCTCCGCCATCTCGGGCGCGCAATAGGGCGAGCTGCCGTAAGTCAGCAGGTGCATCAATTCCACGTTCTTGACATAAGGCGCGCGCACCATCAGCGCTTCCACCAGCGCCTCCGGTTCGGCGCAGCCGGGGTGGATGTACACCCGCATCCCCGATTCCACGCAGTTCACCGCCTCGCGCGCGGTTACCAGTTTGCTGCGATATTGTTCGATCCAGGACATTGCCAAGCCCTCGTTAAGCCGACACCGTTTCAGATTTGATGGTATAGCCGGCCGTCGCGCGCTCATGTCCCAGAGCGGCGTAGTAAATGGCAAGGTTGAAGAACTGGTCCAGCATCTCCAGCAATTCGACTTCGCCGAAAATCTCCGCCGGACGCTCCAGCTCGGCGTTATTCTGCAGGTAGTCCCACAGATTTTCGCGCACCAGGCAGATCATCCACACCACCTGACTGACGGGTACGCCCTGGGCGGCGCGGCGTGCGCCAACCTCCAGATACCGGCTCTCGATGTCGTCTTCCGTCCTGCCCAGCAGCCATTTGCCCAGGTGACGATAGACGTCGTAGACCTTCTCGGTAAGTTCGGCCTCCGGGACATTGGCATAAGCCGAGCACTTCTTGCATTGGGCGTAGCGGTTGTGCAGGCTTCGTGCCAGCCCGTCGGAATGATTTTCGATTAGCCGCACCAGGCGGTATGCGAGCAACATGGCTCACCTCGTTACCGGGCCGTGGTTGCATACGGGGGCGCAACGGACGGCTCCGGCCCTCACATTCTTACTCTCAAGTGTGCCCTTTTGGAGGGCGGAGGGCCGTGACTGCAATCACGCGGAAAAGTGACAAGGGTCACTCGGGGGGACGTGAGGGAAGGCTTACAGCCGTGACAGGAGGGAATCTCTTTGTGGAGTGTCGTCCTGACGGTTCATGGGCTTGCGGACCACGCCAAGTATGATTTTCGAGAGAGCGGGGCGTCCGCCGCACCCCTCCGACTCACGACTCCCTGGCGCCGCCCGCAAGCGCCGATTTTGCGTTTGCTGGGGTAATCACGCGCTCTGCCTCCGACTCGCAATATTGGCTGCGGCAACCGAGGAGCTGTCATTGATAGCAATCAGCAGGAGGGTGGCGTCGTCGGCAAATCGGTTGGCGGCATGCTGCCGCACGCGCTCCATGATTTGCGCGTAACGCTCGGGCAGAGGTTCGTTCTCAGGACCGGCAACCAGCTCAGCCAGCCGCTCGTGCCCAAACTCCTCGCCGCGATCGTTGGCCGCTTCACTTACGCCGTCGGTATACAGCAGCAGGCGGTCTCCGTTGCTCAGGACGATCCGCTCGGAGCGGAATCCGGCATCCAGCATCAATCCCAGCACGGGACGGGTAGGTTCCAGCAACTGCACCGTGCCGTCCTGCCGCCTCAGCAGCGGTGGACAGTGTCCGGCATTCACAAAATGCAGCAGGCGGCTGCGCAGGTCGATCACGCCGTAGAAGATGGTGACGTAGTGGCCTTCGCCGAGCTGATTGCATAGCGTGGCTTCCACTTGCGCCAGCACCACCTCAGGACTGTTGCTCGAAGATGACAGCGTACTCACCGACGCATACAGCATGGCCGCAATCAGCGCGCCCGGCGTGCCTTTGCCGGAAACATCGGCGACGCAGAAGTGCAGCACATCGGGTGTCGGCTGCCAGACGCCGAAGTAATCGCCACCCACCACGCCCGCCGGAATGCTTTCGCCGAACAACTCCACTCCCATGGTTTGCAGATGGCGTTGCGGAACGATGCGCGTCTGCAACCGGTGCGCGTCATGCCGCTCATATTCCGAAATGCGTTGCGACGAACGGAGTTCCTGCGCACGGCGAATCAGCGAGCGCACCTTCTCCAGCAGCGCATCGTTGCGCCACGGCTTCTCGACGAAGTCGGCTGCGCCATGCTTCATCGCGCTCACCGCCAGATCGATGTTCCCCCACGCCGTAAGCGCAATCAGGGGCAAGCTCGGATCCAGCTTGCGCAAGTCTTCGATCAGCCCCAGCCCTTCAATACCGGAGGTGCTGTCCCGCTGATAGTTCATGTCCAGCATGGCCAGGTCGGGAGCACCCTGCTGCGCCGCAGTCAGCGCCTCGTTAGGCGAGGCACACAGCACAACCGAATACCCATGGCCGCGGAGCAGCATCGCCAGGGCCTCGCGCACATGTTCCTGGTCTTCCGCAATAAGGATGGTTAGATTGTCGGGCGTGGCAGCCATATCGTCTCATGTTTAGCAGTTGCAGATTGGCTGCCAATGTAACTGTCTGAAAAGGTTCGGCATGACGCAAGTCGGGTTGGAAGCGACGGCCACAAGTGGGGACTCTGTGTCCGGTAATGGACACTTGTCGAATATCGTGTCCGCAAGCTGCTTCAATAACCGCAGCCTGTTTGGAAAAGTCACGGCTTCAGACGGGGCTTTCACATCCCAGGGGTAGTGGGTCAGTTTGAGATCATCGGCGTCAATTCAAAGCGGTGTCATCCCGAGCGACGGCGGCCTGCATTTGGCCACATGGCGCATTTCCCAATCCCGTGTGCCCAAATGTAAAATCAATTCTTTATCCGCCGAGCCGCTCCCTCCATCACCAGTCTTCGGGTCAGCGGCTCTTCCGGGAAATGTCATAACAGCGAGGAGTTTTAGATAGCATGGCGATTCCAGCCACCCAACTACGTCCGGGGATGGTGATCAAGCACAACAACGACCTGCATTCGGTCTTTAGCGTCGAGCATCGCACCCCAGGCAATCTGCGCGCCTTCATCCAGGCCAAGCTGCGCAACCTGCGTACCGGAGCGATGTTCGAGCACCGCTTCCGCTCCAGCGACGCTATCGAGAAGATCACGGTGGACGAAGTGCAGATGGAGTTTCTCTACGCCGATGGCGATGACTACTATTTCATGAACACCGACAACTACGAGCAGATTCATCTCGGAAAAGATATCCTCGGGGATGCCGTCGACTATCTCATCTCCAATTTGGGTATCAAAGTGGAGTTCTTTGACGGAAAGCCGGTCGGCGTGGAGTTGCCGCAAACCGTGGAACTTACCGTCGTGGAGACGGAGCCAGGACTGAAGTCCGCGACCGCCAGCAGCGTTACCAAGCCGGCCAAGACCGAAACCGGCCTCGTGGTACAGGTGCCGCCGTTCATCAATGAAGGGGAAAAAATTCGCGTCGACACGTCGGAGGGCGCGTATCTGTCTCGGGCGTAGAGGGTGAGAATGGGCAGGAGTTCAGGAGTTAGAGATGCTCTGATTAACCCTTCGTCATTGAAGGGGACAGCCTTTAGAGGGTGTGTGAGAACCAAATTTATTCCTCCGCGGTGGAGTGCGACACACGCAAATCGAACCCCGGAGCCGGGGCCCCCGGTTCGCGCATGCTTTTTTGCGCGAACTGGGGTGGAGGAGGGGTGGAATTGCAGTTAGCCCAGGACGGAGCGAAGCGGAGTCCTGGGTGAAGTGGAAAATCTATCCAAGTCCCTTTAGGGACGACACAGTTCTCACACACGCTCTTTAGGCCGTCCGTAAACGAAGATTTAGGATGTTTGGGAAGCAGATCCCTCGCGGGCTGAACTTTACCCCAACAAGCGCCAAAGCGGTGCTTGTCGGGGGGCCCGGTTCGCCCGCTCGGGATCATAAAGATAAACGACTTGTGACGGCGCAGCTAAAACTGCGCCCCTTCAAAACACACACAACAAACCAGCGGTCCCAGGAGCACACGCCGCTGCCACAGAAAGGGTGAGGAGCAATGAAAAAGTACTTGGTTTTCACGCTGTGTCTGTGTTTTGCCGTTTCCGCTTTCGCTCAGGAAAAAGAGGACCAGCGCCTGAAAGATTCCTACGATGTTCTCAAGGCTGTGGTGGGCATGCCGGACAAAGGTATCCCCACCGACCTGCTGAACAAGGCCTATTGCGTGGTGGTATTTCCTTCGGTGAAGAAAGCCGCCTTCGGTGTCGGCGGCAGCTATGGCCGTGGCGTCATGACTTGCCGCTCAGGCCCTGAATTCCATGGCCCATGGTCGGCTCCCGCTTTCTACGCTCTGGAAGGGCTCAGCGTTGGATTCCAGATCGGCGGACAAGCCACCGACTTTGTACTACTGGTGATGAATGACGGGGGCGCGAAATCGGTGATGACCAGCAAGGTTAAGCTGGGCGGCGATGCTTCCATCGCAGCCGGACCGGTCGGCCGCACCGCTTCTGCGGAAACCGACATCGTCATGAATGCGCAAATTCTCTCCTGGTCGCGCAGCAAAGGTGTTTTCGCCGGAATCTCGCTGGCAGGCTCGACCTTGCGTTCCGACAACGACGCCAACAAGAACCTGTACGGAAAAGACGTGGATGGGAAACAGATCATGCGCGAAGGCGCGGTAAAGACGGACGCGGCGGGCAAACCGTTAATATCGCTGCTCAACAAGATTTCGCCCAAGCACATTTAGCTGCGAGCCACGAGCGGCGGGTGGCGAGCTGCGGTATCTCCGGCGCGGCGAGCTTAACCGGCTTGGGCGGAGATCACCAGCCGCCCAGTGCCAGGAGCTGATAGCTAGAGCGTTTCCCGAATCGCTGTACCCCGAGGTCGGGTAGAGCGGCGCTTCAGCGCCGCGTCCAGGGGCTCTCTTCGTCAGCCCAGACTTCGGGGTGCGGCTGGGACGCGGACCTGAAGGTCCGCTCTACCTGGATACACCAAATCTGGAACCGCTCTAATGGTTGATACTTACTAAGCTTCGCAGAATATAGTGACGAAGCCACGAGATTGTCATCACGAGCCGAGGAAACCGGGGCCCCCGACAAGCGCCGGTTTTGCGCTTGGCGGAGTGGATAACTCGGCGAGGGGTCTGCTTTTCTGGCGAGTGGCAGAAAAGCAGGTCCCGCGTGCCCATTAGCGGGTCGCTTCGTGATGACAATTCGAAAATGCGACCGGTGTCTGTCAACCACGCCAGGTCACTACAGTTTGCGATTCTCAATAATTCATGCCTGCCCTTGAAACCCGCCGCTACGTCATCTCCGGACGCGTGCAAGGCGTCGGCTTTCGCTGGTTTGTGGAGCGCGAGGCGGCGCAGATCGGCGTCACCGGATGGGTGCGCAACTGCCCCAACGGTGACGTCGAGGTCGTGGCCACCGGCACGCCCGAACAACATGCCTCGCTGCGACCGAAGCTGCGGCAAGGCCCGCGCGCGGCTCGCATCGATCATGTCGGCGAATCCAAAGTACCCTTGGTTGAAGCGTCCTCATTCCGCATTGAAGGAGCCTTCTGATCCATGCCCACGCAACCGGTGCGCAGTTGCGAAGACCTGAAGTCGTTGATCCGCGAAGTCCCCGATTTTCCCAAGCCCGGCATTCTCTTCTACGACATCACCACGCTGCTGAAAGACAAAGCCGGATTCGCGCGGCTGATTGATGCCTTGACCGAGCATTACATCGGCTGTGGTGTCGATCTGGTGCTGGGCATCGAAGCGCGGGGATTCATCTTCGGCCCCGCGCTGGCCTATCGCTTGAACGCCGGCTTCGTGCCGGTTCGTAAACCCAAGAAGTTGCCCGCCGACGTCCTGCAATGGAAGTACGATCTTGAGTACGGGCAGGACACGCTGGAAATCCACAAAGACGCGATTCAGCCCGGCCAGCGCATCGTCATCTGCGATGATCTGCTGGCAACCGGCGGCACCGCCAAAGCCGCCGCTGCCATGGTCAAGCAGCTTGGCGGCGAAATCTGCGGCATGGGATTCGTGGTCGAGCTGGATGGGCTAAAGGGCCGCGACAAGCTCAAAGAATATGACGTGTTCTCGCTGCTGCACTATGAGATCTAAGTCAATACGCCCGCTGTCCGTTAAGCCGCTGGTCACCAGATCGTTTTCAGCAGCGGACACTCCAGCATTCGCTGATCGGCGGTGACCAGCGGCAAATTTTCAGCGCGTGCCGTGGCGGCGATGATGCGATCCATGGGATCGGAAGGAAAATCAGGTGGAAAGTGGACGGTGAATAATGCTATTTCCAGCGTAATGGGTTTCACGGCCACGCCGGCCAGAATCTCCTGCATGGCTGTCTCCAATGAACCTTGCCATCCCAATCTTCCGCGATACAGTAGACCGGCTAATTCCACCAACGTAATGGCAGAAATCGCGACGCCATCGGAGGCACGGGCCCGTCGAATGGCGGAGGCGGCCGCACGCGACATCTTTCTCGTCTGGAGTTGCGACCACACCAGCACGTGCGTATCGAGCAGGATCATTTCAGCATGTCATAGTCTTCCAGAGGGAACACGGGTTTAATCAGATCGTCGGGATCGCCAATGATCTCGATTATTCCCTCCAGCCGTCCCAGGAAGTCATCCTTGTGGTTCTTCTTATTCGTCTGCTTACGGGCAGGAATAACCTCCACCAACGGTTCACCCCTGGAAGTTATCAGCACCGGACTGCCGGTATCCGCGATTTCGCGCATTACCCTAAGACACCGAGCCTTGAATTCGCTGGCTGCAATCCTTCTCTTTTTGCCAGCCGGTGCCGCCTGCGGGCCATTCCTTATCTTCCGGCTTAAAGAAGCCATTGTGGTCACCTCCAAATGACCATGGTCATTTTAACATGGTCATCTCGTGGTAGGTCGCATCACCACCCGCCGCCCCTCGATCCTGTACTTCCCCTCCAGCACTATCCTGATCGCCTCGCTATACGCAATGTGCTCCTGCTCCAAAATCCGCGCGGCCAACGTGTGTTCGTCGTCGCTGTCGAGAACCGGCACGACCTTCTGCAGGATGATGGCGCCATGATCGAGGTTCTCGTCCACGAAATGCACCGTGCAACCGGAGACCTTCACGCCGTATTCGAATGCCTGCTTCTGCGCCTCCAGTCCGGGAAAGGCCGGCAGCAGTGCGGGATGTATGTTGAGAATGCGATTGGGAAATTGCTGCACAAACCAGGGCGACAGCAGCCGCATGTACCCGGCCAGACAAACCAGATCCACCCCAGGCTCGCGCAAAGCTGTAACCACCTCGCGGTCATGCTCCTCGCGCGCCTTGCCCTTAGACGCAATCACCCGTGCGTTCAACCCGCGCCGTCGCGCCGATTCGACCCCAGGCGCATCGGCGCGATTTGAGATCACCACTGCGATATTCGCGTCGAGCCTGCCGGCAGCGATATTGTCGGCGATGGCCTCGAAATTCGAGCCGCGCCCGGAAAGCAGAATGCCCAGGTTCTTCATGAGACATGCGAATGATAATGCCGGAAGCGGGGTTTGTCAGTTCTGAGTGGGAGGCAGATTCCGCGGCAGCTCCGGCTGCAAATGCAGCAACGAGTGCGTGACGGCGTGCACCGAGAGGGCGATGCGATTGGACACTCCGACCTTGCGCAGCAACTGGCCCACATGGGCCTTAACGGTGCGTTCTATGATGCCCAACTCCTTGGCGATTTCCCGGTTCGAGCAACCTGCCACCAGTAGCTGCAAGACTTCCCGTTCGCGATGGCTGATGCGGGCATCGATCTGGGGCTGCACCCGCCTGGCCGAAACTGTGGCGCGCTCGATGAACGACGCGACAACCCGCGCCGGCAGCCACACCGATCCACTCTCAACTTCGCGCAGCGCTTTCTTGTATTCCCCGGGAGAAGCTTCTTCCGACAGATACCCCTTGGCGCCGGCTGAAATCGCTCGCAGGATGTTCTCATCCTCGTTCCCCGGCCCGGTGACGATGATCCGGATGGTTGGCCGCACCGCTTTCAGCGCAGACATTGCGGCATAAAATGCCGCTCCACGATCGACCGCCAGCAGCACAACATCGTCTTTGCGCTCGTGCAGCATGGTAGCGACCGTTGCAGCCCGCAACTGAATATCGGGTTCGGTCGAGAAGATGGCTCGCATGCCCAGAAAGCGGACTGGATCGCTCTCCAGAACGGCCACACGAATCTTGCGCGGTGGTGGTTTCATACTCCTGAGATGACCTCGTATTGATATAGCACTTTTCGCGCGATTTTCCTCTAGCCAATAAGTGGGGAGTCGCGCAGTTTGGGAACTCAGAAAAACAGGCGTTTCAGATGTAAGTTGGATATAAGCGTAGTGAAGCAATCGAACCGCCCATATTCAAAACGCCCTTGAACGACACCAGCCAGCATATCGGCGAACTGAATGCCGAGGCATTTGGCGCTATCCATTGGGCATGTTTGAAGCCCCGTCAACGTGCTGCAATTTCTGCTTTCGAAACGAACGACGTTGGAAGGGCTCGTAAGAATGGCCGGAGGTCGGGCAGCCGTTTCAAGGGAGTCGCGACTTACTGGCGAAGCCGGAGGCCGGCCCACAACCGGGGAATGGGGAGTTAATAAGACGGACATGTAGGGAACTTCGAATCCGAAAGACGCAGTCGTTACGGCTCGTACCAACAGCGACTGGGCGCCGGGTGGTTCCGTCTGCGCTTGCTCGATCTTGCAGGATCTCGAAACATCATCGGCAAGCGGAAGTCAAGTTGGCTTTCGCGCTGTGTTCGGTTTGTGATCGCGAAGCATTCGCCGTTGGCGATTCTTCAAACCCGGACTACCATTCTAGGCGGTGGAGAAAATTGGCGACTTAGGAGCAGGGTGTTACCGCGTTCGCTTTTCTCTGGTCCGGTTCGTGTAGCAAATGTCGCGAAAATCCGGCCTTTCTCGCGTATTTCAGGACCGAAGAAGCACGGTCTCTCTGCACTTGAGACTACGTGGCGGAGGGAGGTGAATTCGAACTCTGGGTACGCTTTTCGGGTTCTGAGCAGGAATCTGAACAGCCCCTGATTTCATGGGGAGTTTGATTTTGGGGAACTCTGGGTATCCTCAGTGGGGTGCGAGGGAGCGACTGGACCAAACTACTAGGGTGGCCAGGCTACCGCGTGTACCAGCACGAAATCGATGAGCATGGCAAAACCCTGAAGTTGTGGGTGCGGCGCAAGCATGGCAACCGGAAGCTGGTGTGTCCGGGCTGCGGACGGAAGATGGCCGAAGCCTGCGACATCTATCAGCGGGGCGGGTGGCTGTAGATGATCAAGACGTTGTTCCGGAATCGGAGCGGCTGATGGGCGGCTTGTAGTTGAGGCTACCATGGGGGCGTTCACGGTTGTAGTAGTCGGTCCAAGGCTGCAGATAGGCGTCCCTTTGCTCGGAGTCGGACCAGTGTTGTGAATAAGCCCACTCGCGCAGGGCGGTCTGGATGAAGCGCTCGGCCTTGCCGTTAGTTCTGGGGGTATAGGGCCGGGTGCGGTGATGCTTGATGTGCATCGTCTGACAAGCCTGACGGAACTGATGGGAGCGGTAGCTGGAGCCGTTGTCGGTGAGCAGAGCGCGCACGCCGATGCCGTGGGTGGCGAAGAAGTCGGTGGCCGCGGCGAGGAAAGCGACGGTGGTTTCGGCCTTTTGATCGGGCAGCATCTGGGTAAAGGCCAGGCGCGAGTGATCGTCCACGGCCACATGCAGAGCCAGGAAGCCGGGATGTTTCTGCTTGCCGCGCAGGCGTCCATCGCCCCGCCGGCTAACTTCAGAAAAGCGCGTCATGCCTTTGATATCCAGGTGCAGCAGGTCGCCGGGCCGGGGATGCTCATAGCGCTGTATGGGAGGCGGCGGGTTCAGATCGCGCCAGCGGCTCAGCCGGGCGCGGCGCAGGACGCGGCTGACGGTGGCCGGACTCAGACCGGTGCGGCGTGCGATCTCGTGGCCGGGCATGTGCCCCCGGCGAAGAACAACAACCCTTTCTAATAAGGAAGAAGTGGTCTGACGCGGGCTGTGGTGCGGCCGCGAGCTGCGGTCGGTCAGGCCGGCAGTCCCCCACTGGCGATACCGGCCCACCCACTTGGCTGCCGTCTTAGCACTCACACTGAACCGTAAAGCCGCTGCACTTACCCTCAGGCCGTCGTCGATCACCATACGGGCAAGACGCTCTCGACTCACCGCCGTCCATGGGGCATTCTTGTGATAGTCCATTCGGTCTCCAGAGGTACTAGTTGCTCGTCACAACCAGCTTCTCCGGTTCCAACCGAATGGACAACGTCTTGAAAGATCACAGGTGGCCCACCCAAGCTTCCTTTGCTTGGGTGGGGATTTTTAGCTGTGGTTGACAAAGCTGATCGGGCCTCTGACGGGGTTCACGCGCGGCACGATCCCCATCCCCTCTCGCTTTCTCCCCGTCCACTCCGACTCAATTTCCACCACGCCCTCTTCTCCCCTCAGGTGGTGACGAAAACTGGCGGGTGCCGCACCCAACCACATCCTATTCTCTCGATCACAGTACCGAGGGTGCCCCACCCCAGCCGGGGTGGAGGCTTCGTTTGCTTGGGTGGGTCCTTTCCATCCTTTTCCCAAAGCTGGTCCGGAGCGGAAACAGCCTCCACCCCAGCGGCATCTCCGTCCGCTCCCATTTACCTGTCCACTCGTCGACAAGGTCTGTGATTCGGAGCAAAAACCCCCGCCCCCGGCAACCCCGGCTTGAACGGGACACCCTCGGGTTTTATTTTCTACTCAAGAGTGCGATGGGCTTGGCTGGGAACCCGCCCTACTCTATAAAAACTTGGAATGTTAGAGACGGGTTACCGTATGCAACTGCGTACCATAGCCCATCCGCCCCCATAACGAAGTACACGTCCTGCTGGTAAAACCACGGTGGATATGCTCCTGCATAGAACCAATAGCCGCCGTAAGAGTATTCCCGGCGTCCGTTATAGACGCGTCCACCACTTGCCTCAAAGCGTCCGTGATGGTTGGGACCAAAACGGCTTTCGTTGTATTCGTGTCCGTACCTATCTTTCTGACCACTTCGCGCGTATTGCGCCTGTGATTGTTGCCCGTGACCAGCGACTTGCTGTTGTTGGTGCTGCTGCTGATTCTTTTGCTGGTTCGGCTGGATCTTGGTCTGCTGTTGCTGTTGTTTCTTTTCTTGTTGCTGGCCCTTGGCTTGTTGCTGTGCCTGTTTCTGCTGGTTGGGTTCCTGGCTCTTCGCGTGCTGTGCCTGTTTCTGTGGCTTGGCTTGTTCCTGCTTTGCAGCAGGCTTAGCCTGTTCCTCATGCTGTGCCGGCTTGGCGCTCTCTTCATGGCGCTCCTCCTGCGCGAAGGCAGGAAGAGTGACCGCGACAACAAGTAACAACATTCCAATGATTAGTGGCTTCATAGTGGTTTTCCTCCAAAAGCTAATGCCCGTTGGTACTCCAACAGTATCCCGTGAAGTTGGTTTTTGGCTGAGTCAAATTGCTCAGTGAGGCGGGTGGCCCGGGTCTCGCGGTTTTCGAGACCCGGGAGGTCGGTGATCGATCACATGGATAGTGTGCTTGCCAATCCCGTCCCGAAGCACCAACCACTTCTACGTCCTAGTCGCCCAGGTCTCGAAAGGCGCGAGACCTTGATTGGATAAGGACGAAGGCTCCAGGAGCCGGTAGTCTTGCTTGTAGTGGAGTAAGACGCTGGGCAGAAGGAGCCTTCCATGTGGATTATAGGTTGTGATTTCCATCCGGAGTGGCAGCAAATGTGTATTTTTGATGCGCAAACCGGAGAGATAACGGAACGAAAGCTACGCAACGGTGACGGCGAGGCGGAGAGTTTCTATGGCCAGCTGCCGGCGCCATCGTTGATTGGGCTAGAGAGTTGTGGCAACAGTCAGTGGTTGATCGATCGTTTGCAGCAGCTGGGCCACGAAGTGTGGGTAGGGGATGCGGCCCAGATTCGCGCCAGCTATGTGCGCAAGCAGAAGACGGACCGGCGGGATGCGGCGCACATTTTGAAGCTGCTGCTGGAAGGGCGCTTTCCGCGGCTGTGGACGCCCACGGCCGAACAGCGCGACCTGCGGCAGTTGCTGATTCATCGTCACAAGCTGGTGGAGATCCGTACCCGGGTGAAGAACGGCTTGCAGCATCTGATGCTGAATCGTGGGGTGCAGAAGAAGCACAAGCTGTGGAGCCAGGCCGGACAACAGGCGCTGCGCGAGCTGCCGCTCAAGGGCTGGGCCGCGCAGCGACGGCAGGACCTGTTGGCGCTTTTGGCCAGTCTGAATCAGCAGATCGAAGTACTGGATCAGGCTGCGGCGCAGGCCGCGACCGAGCACCAACAGGCGCGGCTGCTGATGACGCAACCGGGGGTCGGTCCGATCACGGCGCTGGCCTTTGCCGTGACCATCGGCGAGGCCAGCCGGTTTCGCCGGGGCAAGCACGTGGCCAGCTACCTGGGACTGATTCCGCGCGAGTACAGTTCCGGAGGCCGGCAACAGTTGGGCTCGATCAGCAAGCAAGGCAATCGCTTTGTGCGCATGCTGCTGGTGGAAGCGGCGCAGAGCGTCGTCCGTTTAGAGGAAGGATTTCGCAAGCAGTATCAGCACCGCTGTCACCGCATGGCCAAAGGCGTGGCCAAGGTGGCGGCGGCCCGGCGATTAGCCGTACGACTCTACTGGATGATGCGCACCCACACGGCATATCCCGAGATCGTTCGTATCGAGAGCAGCCCGCGGGTGGCCCTGACCATTCGCTCCGGCGAATAGGCCGCGACCTTGATTGGGCGCTCTCGCATCCAGCGGAGCGGTGCAAAAGACGCGCTGCGCGCTTGGAAAACCAGAAAGCGGTTTTCCACTTTCGCACCGCCGGCGACGGCTGGATGTTCGCATAGAAGAATCATGGGCCGAAATTCGAGGCCGTATCGATGGTTGGTGGAGCGATTTTCCACCGAGTGGTGATTCAGCGCGAGAGTTCAGCACTTACTCCACAACGTCTCTTTCGCCGAACCACAAAGCAGCGGCGCTAGCGCGCCGCCCAAGAAAACTATACCTTGACAAAGCCTTCGTCCTTATCGAGGGCCACCCGCCCAACTCCGCGAGCCTTTGCCAGTGACCGAACCCCCCCCAAAGCAAAGGAAGCTTGGGTGGGCCACCCGTCCACGCTACTCGATGATCTCGGGACATCTTTCATTGTCCAGCAGCAACGGAACTCGAATTTTGGTCGGCTCGCCCGCTGTAATCCTTATCTGTCTGACCGCAGGCATCCAACAGGGAGAATATGGCGATGCTGGGCCAACAACAACCACCGCATACTCTCTTGGTTGCAACCCATTGAACTCAAAGCTTCCACTAGCCGGGACTTCGAGCTTCCGTGTCTCAAGTGAGCTTAGGTCGATCAACATTACTCTCGCCTTCGGTAATGTGGCACCAGCCGGGTCAGTGACGACGCCGACCAATTCTGTCCCGGAACCCTTAACAGTCTGCGACGCGCAGCTCGCAAGGACGCAAAAGAACACGACCACGCACAGTAACCACCTCTCTCGTAGCATCCTCGTCTCCTTACCCAAGAAAACGCATTCAGCCCTGGTGCCGCCCACCTCACAGTACCCTTGCGCAGCTACAGGGATGCGAACCCTCGTTCCACGTTGACGTGGCGGGATGCCCACCCGAGCATCAGATCTTCTCATCCGCGAACACTCCTGCGAGTGCCTCACTCAAGCTTCGTTTGCTTGGGTGGGGCCCCCTTGGGTTTTCCTACTCAAGACTCTGATGCGCTTGGATGGGCCATCCGCCCGTAACTTTCTTCACCTCACCGCCGCCGCGCGGCAGCACTTGCAGCAGCTCCCGCATGGTGCGCTTGAGGATGGGATGGCGTACTTCGGGAGCGATTTCGGCGAGCGGCTCCAGCACAAAGCGCCGCTGATGCATCGCCGGGTGCGGCACCTGGAGCTGCGGCGCCCGGACTACGGAATTGCCGAACAGAACAATGTCGATATCGATGGCGCGCGGCCCTTTCGGCTGCGTCCGGCGACGCCCCATCTGCTGCTCGATGGCCAGCATCTTGGCAAGAAAAAGCTTGGGCATCAGCTCCGTTCGCACCGCAACCGCGCAATTCAGAAACCACGGCTGTGCGGTGAATTCTACCGGCTCGGTTTCGTAGAGCGAAGAGACCGCGATTACTTTGCCCAGTTCGCCGAGCTTCTCGATGGCCGCACGCAGATTGCTCTCGCGATCGCCCACATTCGAACCCAGCGACAGGTAAACCGTCTTCTCCACTAGTTCATCTTAGCCGGAGATACGCGAGGAGGAATTGCGCGGACCAGTTGGACTTGCAAGACATGCCAAATCGTTGTGGCGTTTACAAGCTACCGAAAGACTCGGCAGCGGACAACCGCTTCTACACGCCCACCGGAAACGGTTTGGGGCTGCGCTCTTCGGCGCGATCGTGTACCAGGCTGTCGAAGCGGCCTTGCAGCAGCGACATCAGTCCGGTGTACCAGTATCCGAAAACGAACAGCACCAGGAAGGGCACGGTGATGTAGTTCTCATTCGCGATGGCGTACCACACGGTCAGGGCGAAATAGCTGCCGACCAGCAACTCAACGTACGGTACCCAGCCCAGACGTTTGCGATATTTTTTCGCGGCAATGGCTTTGTCCTGCTTAGTGACCACCCGATATTTCGGCGTGCGCGCAAAGGCGCTCTGCTTGCCGATGAGCGCTTCGATCACGGCTTTGCTGTTGGTGAGCGTCAGGCCAATGCCGAGCGCCATCAGCGCAGGCAGGAAGATCAGCGTCCGATACCATGTTTTCGGAAACAGCTCCTTCTGCGAGACGAGATAGAAGCTGGAGATGGAAAACGTGGAGGCGAGAAACAGAGGGATGTCGATGTAGAGCATCTGGAACCATCCCTGGTAGAAGCGAATGACCATCGCCGGCAGCAGCAGCACGCTGAGCACGATCATCAGCGGATAGCTGATGTTGGCGGTCAGGTGATACCAGGCTTCTCGTTTCTCGCGGCCCGAAACATTCGCCCGCAGCAACTTGGGCAGATCTTTCTTGGCGCATTGGATCAGGCCCTTGGCCCAGCGCGCCTGCTGGGTCTTGAACGCCGTCATCTCGATGGGCAGCTCGGCCGGACATTCCACATCCTGCAAGTAGCGGAATTTCCATCCTGCCAATTGCGAGCGATAGCTGAGGTCGGTGTCTTCGGTCAGCGTGTCGTGCTCCCAACCGCCGGCGTCATCAATTGCTTTGCGACGCCACATCCCCGCCGTGCCGTTGAAATTGAAGAAGACGCCCGCGCGCGAGCGGCCACCATGTTCGAGAACGAAGTGGCCGTCGAGCAGGATGGCTTCCACTTCGGTCAGGAATGAGTAGTTGCGGTTCAGGTGCGCCCAGCGCGTCTGCACCATACCGATTTCAGGATCGGCGAAGTGGTGAATGACCTTCATCAGCCATTCCGGCTGCGGCGTGAAGTCGGCATCGAAGATAGCGACGAACTCGCCGGTCGCGGTCTTCAGTCCGGCATCGAGTGCACCCGCTTTGAATCCGTCGCGATTGGTGCGATGGTGATAAATGATGTTGTGTCCGAGAGCAGCATAGCGTTCGACCACGCCACCCGCGACCTCGACCGTCTCGTCTGTGGAGTCATCCAGCACCTGGATCTCCAGCTTTTCGCGCGGATACTCCATTTTGCAGACGCATTCCACCAGCCGGTCGATAACGTATTGCTCATTGAAGATTGGAAGTTGAATCGTGACCAGCGGCAGCTCGGCAAATCGTGACTCGGGCTCCGTGACCTTCTTCTTGCGATGCTTGTAATAAAGATAAACCAGCTGGTAACGATGCATTCCGTAAATCGCCAGCAGAACCAGAACGATGAAATACGGGATGAGCAACAACATGTCGAAGGCGTTGGCCTGATAGAGGCCGCGGAAGGTGGGATCGAGGAAATGCGCCTTCAGATAGTGGCGAAGTCCATGCGGCTCCGCCAACGCCAAAGCGATCAGACTGAAGACAGCGTTCAGAGACGTACTCCTTGAGCAGCGTCGCAAGGCGGCTGAGAGCGTAAGCGCCAGCCGGACGCCAGAAAAGCCCTGCAAAATGTTAATTCTACCTGACGCGCCGGCGGAAAAAACGTTCTTCCCATCCCCGAAAATCACTTTTAAAGCGCGGAACGATTTCGTAAGCTATCCTGTCATGCAGGCGAAGTCCCCCCTGATTGTTTTTCTGGCACTGTGTGCACTTCCAGTCGGTTGTAGCCGAGCTCCATCCCAGGCGAGCACGAACGCCGTCGCCAGTATCGTGGGCTCCTGGTATAGCACGGACTATCCCGGCTTGACGTGTGAGTTCAAGAGCGACGGCACATACCACGCCAAGATGGTGAAGACGGGGAGCTATTTGATTCTCTCCGCTGATAGCACCTACTCCGTTGACGGAACTATGTTCACCGGCGGACGGCCCGACATCAGCACCAGTCCGAACGAAGTGAAGTTGCCCGGTGCCATCCCCACTGATCTCTTAATGTGGAGGGTGATGACGATGACAAACCCAGCAAAGGGGACGATCGCTTGGAAGTCGGCCGATGAATTCACCCTTACTCATCGGAACGAGCAGAGAGGCGCCGAGGAGACTGCCACGTGGAGCCGGTGGCCTAGCGGCAAACCCGGTGTACTAGAGGTCCGAACGGGATCACAAACTTCCGCGCCGGGGCTCACGGAAATGACTGTCGTCGGGTCAGACCAGAAAGTGTACTTATCGAAAGAGGTTGTCGTAACCAATGGAGACGTTGAGTCTTCGAGCGTCATCCAAGGGGAAAGTGGCCGGACCGAGATCGAGATTGTGCTCACCGAAGCTGGGGCGGAGAGGTTCTCCCGCGCGACGGAAAGCAACGTCGGAAAGATCCTCGGTATTCTTGTGGACGGGCAATTGATTAGTGCCCCGCGCGTGCAGGAGAAGATCAGCGGGCGCAAAGCGCTCATCACCGGTGCATTTTCGGACGACGAAGCCCGACGCATCGCAAATGGAATCCACCGCTAATCCAAATTGGTTGCCTAGGTGCCTGATCCGGTAGAGCTTCTTCCATCTCGCGAAGGATGCGTCTTGTGGGGACCTCTCTGCCGGCTCGGACCGCTTCGATCTCGTGTCTAGGCTGGAGCAGAGTGCGGGTAAAGCGGCGGACGTTGACTCGTATTCCCTCGGGGCTAACAATAGCAAATGGTAGCAGCGACGGCGATGCGTATCCCAACCAAGGTATTTGCATCACTACTTTTTGTGCTCAGCGGGACGCCCTGGCTGACTGCGCAGACATCGCCTTCCGCGTCTCCAGCGCCGACAGCATCTGCCGCGGCTGCGGCCCGAATAAGCCCATCTTCCGATTCCAGCTATCCCGAGCAGGCTTACCTGTCGGCATCGCGTTACGTCAGCGCATTCTTCGATTTCACCTTTGAGATTCCGCCTGAGGCGCAGCTCCATCCGATTCCGCAGCCGGTCGCCCGCGATGGAAGCATTCAGTTACTGGAACTCGGCGGCCCTCCGCCAATCGATGCCGAGATAGCGATCTGCGCTATCCCTACCACTAGCGGCAAGAACCAGGATGCGAGAACTTTGTTGCGCTACGCGCTCGATCAGGAACTTTATCGCGGCGTGGAAGAGTTGCACGGCCTGTCCAAGGCCAGCTTTTCCGGCCACCAGTTCTACCTTTTCGAAACCCGCCGCGGGATCGAACAACACATGCTGCTGGCGACCACGGTCGGCGATTACATATTGCGGATTGTTCTCGCGTCGCACGACGACAAGACGCTGAAGCGGATCGAGTGGTCGTTCGAGCATCTGGTATTTTTCGCGCCTGCGGAACTCAGCCAGCACCTCGATACTGCGGCCCGGCCATACGATGGCCCGGCGGTCTCATCGCACCGGCTCGCCATGTTGGAGGCCGATCCGCCGGCGAGCCACATTGACCCCGGTAATATCGCCGGTGATTTTTACGAGAATCGCGTGATCGGATTCAGCTACCGCATCCCGCAGGGATGGGTGCTGGAAACCAGTGGTGCGGTGCAGCAAGCCGTCGAGCGCGACCGAGCCAAAGAGGATTTCGGAAGGCCGCGAGTGGGTCGCACCGAGCACCGGCTGATGGAAGCCTGCAGCCGGACGCTTTTCTCCGCCTGGGCAAAGCGTCCCGACGCCCACGGCCAGCTTACGTATGACGACTTCGGCGAGGTCACGGTTTCCGCCAGTGCGGCCGCGTGCTTCCCGCGCATGAACTTCCCGCGAACCGGCGGCGATCAGCAAGCCGCAAGAGATTTCCTGCGGCAGTTCGCCCTGAGCCATCCGATTATCGAGGACATGCGTGATGCCAAGCTCTTCAGCGCTGACGGCAGCGTGTTCTTGTATCTTCATGGCACGGTCGGATTTCAAGTACCGGATGACCAGCTCTCGCGGCGTTTATCGGTGGCAATGGTGATCACGGAGCGGCGTGGTTACGTGCTCACCTGGTTCTTCGCCGCCCCGCACGACCAGGAACTGAAAGCGCTGACCGACGAGCGGGTCATCTTCGATCCTGCGCCGGTGAAAGTAGCGACAACTTCCATTCCCGGTGGAGGAGAAGCTGCAGGAGATCCCGCGGCGCCGCGCAATGCTTCCACAACAGCCGCACCGAAGGCAGAACCTTCGGCTGCGACTTCTGGGACGAGCTCTTCAGAAACGGCGTCTGCCGCCACCGCTACCGCAAGTACCCAGCCCACGCCCACTCCCGATTCTGCTGCCGCCGGAAACCAATCGCAGCCAGCGGCAGTATCAAACCGTCCCACACTTTTGCGTCCTGGGGAGACAATGGCGAGCCAGCAGGGCAAAGGCGCCCCCATCAAGAATAAAAAGCCGCAACCATCGCAATGAGGAAAAACGGTGTTTCGATCCGCGGATGGGAGTACAGCTGAGCGCCCGAACAAGCGGGATTGGCTAATGTCCCGAGTAAGAAGTCCGCTCCGTTAGCCAGGGACTCGTGTCAGGGCACGGCTTCAGCCGTGCAGGCCTCCGCGCCAACAAAGCATGGCCTTTAGAGCATGTGTGAGAACTAACTTTTGTTTTGGGCAGTGAATAGAAGCGCCGAAAGAAGAGCGCCGTAGGCGCGGACTTCAGGATAGCCCAGCACGGAGCGTAGCGGAGTGCTGGGTAAGCGGGAGAAATGACCTGAGCCCCGTAGGGGCGACACCGTTCTCACACACGCTCTTTAGGCCCTGAGGTGAAAATCGAAGGAGCTAGTGAATTCGCAAAGGAACCGGATGTTACTACTAACTACCGGCTCATGCGTAGTCGATAGGATGCTGTTCGAGCCAGTGCTGGTCGCGAACTGTATTCACCTGCTTCACGGCTGAGCGGGTCATGCTCTCGGCCAGGTCGCGGGTTGTCCAGGCGAAGCCGGCAAGAAACCCAACCGCGCTTCCCAGCAGACCGCAGGCCAACGTCTTGGCGACGCGCGCGCGACGCGCCGGAAGATAGTAGCGCAGTAACCCGGTGCATGCACCGAGCGTGGCCAGGCCGAGCGATGCCCGCGCCGAGCGCGCCAGCACCTGCGAAAGCGGCTGACCCTGGAGATGTTCTTGGCGTCCGCTGGAGAGTCCGGCGACCCCTGATCTCACCAGCTCCCGCCCGTAATCCAGGTTTGCTCTGAAAGGTTTGTCGGTCTTCATGTCGTCAGCTCCTGCGCACGCGCTCGAACTCTAGGCCGTGATGTGAGCGCGACGAGCATAGGCGCTCTTTGAGATCACTTTGCCACACAGCGCCTAACCGCGTCTGTGCGGCAAGTCACAAATCCAATCATTTGTCCTTAGCGTATTCATATTGATGAGCGGCTGATCTGTTACGCTTCGCCGAGCACACATTGGCGGTACGCAGTCATCTTCTTGTAACTTTCGGCCGTTACTTTGATCTCATTACACAACGAGGTGGAGGATGGCAGAACAACCGGAGCCGCCGGAGCCGGGTGCTGAAGAACAGTCCCCGGAAATCGCGACGGAAGATGCGGCGCCTCAAGAGCCCGCTGCAGACGAGCCGAAAGCAGCACCTTCAGTCGACCCCGCGCCGCGGCGCTTCGGTCCGGCGGGCGAGGAGGTGCGCAATCTCACTTCCCGCGAGCGCGGGCGCCTTAATCGCCGAGAGCTGTTGAAGCTTGCTCCGGTCGTAGCCATCGGCGCATTTGCCATCCCCTCACTGCGTAACCCGCTGCTGATGAGCGGACTTCACCTCAGCGATTGGGCATCGGCCAAACTCTTCGGCCCTCATCGGCTGGAGCCTACCTACAGCGACCGCGATGTTGCCCCGTTTTCACGCTTTCCCTACAACTACTACGAGGTTCTTGATCCTGAAGTCGATCTCCCCACTTGGACCTTGACGGTGGAAGGCCTGGTCTCGCGGCCCGGCGAGTACACGCTGCAACAAGTACAAGCCTTCCCCAAGGTTGTGCAGAACACACGGCACGTTTGCGTCGAGGGATGGGATGTTGTCGGCAATTTCGGCGGCACTCGTGCCTCCGATTTCCTGCGCGCCATCGGCGCCGATCTGACCGCGCGTTTTGTCGAAGTGGAATGCGCCGATGACTATTACGAGTCCATCGACATGGCAACCATGCTGCATCCGCAAACGCTGTTTTGCTATGAGATGTATGGCCAGCCGCTGGACCGCGGGCACGGCGCGCCACTGCGTTTGCAGATGCCTACAAAGATCGGCTACAAGCAGGCCAAATATCTCGAAACGGTTCGCGTGACCAACGTACTGAAGAATGGCATGCGTGGCTACTGGGAAGACCAGGGCTACGACTGGTACGGAGGCCTGTGATGGCGACGGGCGCTCCGCTGCAGCCAGCCACAGACCAGCAGACCGTAACCTCGGCTTACGAGCATCCCTGGATCGTCCGCGTTGCGCACTGGTTGAACGCCGTCGCGGTAGTCGTGCTCATCGCCAGCGGTCTGCGCATCTTCCGCGCATTTCCCAGCTTCGGCCCCAAGATTCCGCAAAAGAATTTCTTCGTGCCTCCACCGCAGATCACGCTGGGCGGCTGGCTCGCCGGCGCGCTGCAATGGCACTTCACTTTCATGTGGATCTTCGTCGGCAGCGGCCTCGTGTACGTCATCTACGAGATCGTGAGCGGGCACTGGCGACAGGTGTTGTTCCTGCCGCGCGACCTCAAAGGCGTGTGGCCGATGGCACGCCATTACTTCTTCTTTGGCAGCAAGCCCGCCGCCGTTGAGGCCTACAATCCGCTGCAGAAGCTCGCCTACACTTCCACCATTTTCTTTGGCGCAATATCTTTCCTCACCGGATTGGTGCTGTTCAAGCCGGTGCAGCTCTGGTGGCTCACCTGGCTGATGGGCGGCTTCCAACTGACTCGCATCTGGCACTTCGTCGCGATGTGCGGATTCGTGGCTTTCATTCCTGGACACTTAGTCATGGTCGCGCTCCACGGCTGGAATAATTTTTATTCCATGATCACCGGCTGGAAGCGTGAACCTGAGTACCTGGACTGAGCCTCGAAGCTGCTCTGCATGCAGGTGCCGAGCAATAGTTGCTGGTCGGCTGGTGAGATCTGGAGGCGTCGGGAGTCTGGAGCTGCTGCAAGCAGGCAATAGACTGTCGCGTCAGATAATGCGTCATATCCATGGCCCCGTAGCTCAGATGGATAGAGCAGCGGTTTCCTAAATATCCGGAATGACGCTACGCGACGTAATCCCAACTACTTACAATCGCTCCCCCGCACCAAACAGCACGCCACATTTCCTAATTCGGCAGTTATAGGACACCTTACGGGATGCACCGAAATCGGCGTCACCTTGGCTGCAACAGGAATGCTGGTGATGATAGAGGGCATCAGCACTGAAGATTACGAAATTGATTCGTGGGATGCTCACGGTCTTGTTGCCTCTTACAGGGCTTGCAGAACCTTACTCCGAATGCCAGCGTCACGTCTTGACTATGGACTTTGAGTCAGGAGCCGTGACCGTCGCTGATATTCCGACGCACAAGAAAGTCATCGCAGTACGAGAGCAATTTCTTGCAGCACGTCCCGGCGAACTAACCTGGATTATTCATGAAGGTCCGGCGTTTTGCAGGGGCACGGCTTCAGCCGTGCCGTAGAGTGGGCTTCTTGGCTGTGGCTTTAGCCACGGAGGGACCTCGCTTTCGTAACAGACTGCGGAAATCTCCTCGGGGGCTAAAGCCCAGCGCGCTGGCGGGTCACGGCGCGGCTGAAGCCGCGCCCCTTCCATGGAGTCCCCGGCGTTCATGAATAATGCGGGCTAACTCGTCCATCGAGAGGAGTATTCGTGTGGCCGAGTAGGATTGCAAGTGTGGCTGAGGTAGTGCTCCGCATCACGGCACACCAACTGGCACTTATGGCATCGCACTGTGCCTTTCACCTTGGAAGGAGTTTTGATGGGTTTAGCTGGTGACTTAGCAGTAGTAGAGGCCATCCCTTATGATACACCCCGCAGCCGGAATCCCTTTAATTAGAGCCCTCTTTCGGGCCAGCCCGGGCGGTGGATCGTTTTCTTGGCCATCCTGAATCTGCCGCTTTCGCGGCGCGCGGCGTCCTTCCACAACTTCGCGGGCGTGATCCCTAAAGGCCCGAACTTTCCGGTGGACATTCTTCGAACGGGTTTACGAGGCCTTTGTTTACCATAACTTTCAAGCCTCTGTGCCATCCGTCAATGCGTAATGGACATGAGTTGGGGCCGCAACGGCAGAAAGACCGAGAAAACTGTTCCATTATCCGGGGACATAACCCTGCTTTTTACCTGGATAGTTCCGCCATGTTTCTTTACGATTTCAGAGCTTACCCAAAGCCCCAGGCCGGTGCCCTGATTGCCTTTTGTGCTGACAAAGGGTTCGAAAAGTCTCCCCTTGATTTCAGGGTGAATCCCGGACCCGGTATCGGCGATCGTCAAACGAATGCCACGACGCGCCCCATTGCTGTGTTCTTGAGTGTTGGCGATGCGGATTTTCAGCCTGGGTGACTGGAAAACGCCAACGCCGATCGCGAATGTCGGCGGCTACAAGAACCTCAAAAGCCCGGCTACGGCGCTACGGCGTGGGTTCGGCGAATCCACTAACTGTCAAACGGTACCCAGACCGTATGTGAGCAATTCCGGACAGTTCGGCAGGATCAGATGTGCAAGTATGGATGGGTTCGGCAGTGCGCGGCATTCGGGAGACGTGGTAGCGAAGGGCCTCATATTGCGGGGAAGTCGGTTCTGGAGGTTCTATGAGTAAGTACATGATGGCGTTTGTGGTTCTAGTGATTGCCTGGATTTGTGCCTGGATCGTTTTTCATGTAACAAGCGTGTTGATTCATATTCTTCTTGCGGTGGCCTTGGTGTGTCTCGTTTTGCATTTCGTTCGTGGCAGAAATGAGGAGGCGGACTTGCGGATTGAGAGCTGATTGGCTTCCCGGACTGAAGGTCTCCAGCATCCGCCCACGCCGGTCGGCGTATAGAGCTCCAGCAGGTAGAGGGCGCACAAGGGGCGCACTCCAGCTCAGCATGGAAGGGATTGCAGCCGAGAAGCTGGAAGCTCAGGTCTCGCTTAGAATGGCGGCAGCTCCATGATCCCGCTCTTCATCGTCATTCCAGGCTGGAAACTTCTCCGCAGTCTAGGGGGAGTCGGCCTGGTAATACTGGGGATTGCGGACAGCTCCGTGATTCCCACCTTCGGCAGCCTGGATGCACTTACTGCGATCCTGGCAGTCAAGAATCATGAGCTTTGGCCGTACTACGCTGCCGCTAGTACGGCAGGTTCGCTGATCGGGGCTTACCTAACTTATCGCATGTCTGTGACGGCGGGCGAGCGCTGGCTCGAAAAGAGCATCGGGCCGAAACGCTCCCGGCAGGTTCAAGGACTGCTTAAGCGCTGGGGATTCGCGGCCGTTTTCGTCTCGTGTATTGCACCGCCGCCATTTCCTACATCGCCATTCTTCATAGGAGCGGGTGCGCTTCGATATCCGCAGGGGAGGTTCATTTCAGCAGTGGTCGCCGGCCGGGCTTTTCGGTACACAGCAATCGGATTTCTCGCGGCAAAATACAGCCATTCGATACTACGGTTCCGGAGGCACCCGCGCGGCTTTGCAGCGGATGCTAAGTTGATCGGCATAACAGTCGCCGGCTTCGCGATCATAGTCCTACTAATTCTTTCCTGGCGCCTGTCCAGGACTTATTTCCAGCGCATCAAAGCGGAATCGGGTGGAGATTGAGGGTTGTCAGCGCTGTTTCCTGCTTATCTCTGTCCCGGGACTCCAGGCTCAAACCGTTGCTATCTAGAGAGGTCGAAACAAATGGAACATTGGGGCATCTACGTCGCTTACGCCTGGCTGGCCACAATCATGTGGGCTTTCATCGACGCGGTGCAGGCAATTCGTAAGGGGCCGCAGCCCCAACCTCAGCCGCTGCCCTCGGAGCCACGCAACCACAACTAACGAGCAGGGCCGGCGTTGTGCGCAGGTGTTGAATAGTTTTCGAGTGTCCGAGGATGGTCAGTCTTGACCAGACGCGGCATATCATTCCCAAGCATAATTGGCTTGACGCTTGAATTCGCAAGATGGATGTAACCCTAGATAGGAGGCTATCTGAGTGTGACAGTGTACTATCCGGTCGACAGAACTCTACCGAAAGCGTTCGGCATTATGATGCGGTTTTTGAGATTGTGCCCCCACGCCAACGTTGGTTGGCCCGTACGTTGCGCCGGAGAGGGGATATCTTCACAGCATTGCTGTGACTGCGGAGCGCAACGGACATACACCCTTCAGCCTAACCTACAGGTCGGCCCGTGGGAGCGTCCGCAACTGCGGCTCCAGCTATCCTCTTGGAATCGCCTTCTCACCACCTCTGGCGAGTGGGTCGATACCGCCCGCGCAGCCTGCGATTTATTGACGAGAGGTGCTCTGAAATCATAGCAGAGCAACACAAACAGCCCGATCGGAATATAGAAAGGAATACAGCGTATGCCGTTACTTCAAGTTGTTTTGGTCTTGGTCGTCGTCGGGGTTCTTCTGTGGCTGGTGGATCGCTTCATCCCCATGGCAAGCTCCATAAAGTCAATATTGAATGCCGTAGTGACCATCGCCGTGGTGTTATGGCTGCTGAATATCTTTGGGCTTATGCATTACCTCACCAACATACACATCGGAAAGTCGTAACGGAGAAGGATGATGCACCAGAACAATGGGAAGCCCAGAGTGTGGAAGTGTGTGCGTAATGACCGGATACAGGCCGGATGGGGGACCCACGGCGGACTTGCCCGTGAGAAACGCGATCGCAAATAATTGCCGGATGCTTTGGATTCGCATGCTGGCAGTGTTGCTGGTAACGCTGATGTGCAGCGGCAGCGTGTCAGGGTATTCCGCGCTGACCCACGAGGAGATCGTAGACCTGCTGTGGACGGATCAGATCAGGCCGCTCATCCTCAAGCGCTATTCAGGACTGTCCGAAGGGCAGATCAAGGAAGCTCATGCCTATGCCTATGGCGGGGCAGTTATACAAGACCTTGGTTACTATCCTTTCGGCAGCATCGAATTCAGCGACCTGGTGCACTATGTTCGCACCGGGGATTTCGTTCTCGAACTGCTGGCGGAGAGCAACGACCCCAATGAGTATGCTTTTGCACTCGGCGCTATGGCACACTACGTCTCCGACATCAACGGTCACCCCGCTGTTAATCACGCTGTCGCGATTCAATACCCGAAGCTACGAGCGAAGTACGGCACGTCGGTAGAGTATGCCCAGAACAAGACCGCGCATCTCAAGACCGAGTTCGGATTCGACATGGTCCAGGTCGCAAAGCAGCGTTACGCACCGCAGCAGTACCATGATTTCATTGGCTTCCAGGTCTCCAAGTCGCTGCTGGAGCGGGTTTTTCCAGTTGTCTATGGATTGCCATTAAATGCGGTCCTGCCGCATGCGGATCTAACAATTAGTTCATATCGTTATTCCGTGAGTCGAATGATTCCCGAATTAACCCAAGTCGCACTGCAAACTCATAAGAAGGACATGCAACGCGAAGAACCCAACTTTGACAAACGGAAATTCCTGTACCGACTTTCGCGTGTCGATTATCAAAGAGATTGGGGAAACGATTATACTAAGCCGGGTTTTGGTACCAGAGTGCTTTCAACTCTTCTGCGATATATACCCAAGATCGGTCCCTTCAAGGCAATGGCATTTAATAATCCAACGCCGGAAACAGAGGATTTGTACTTTAAGAGTATTAATATTACTGTCGATCGATACCGGGCCCTCCTCGGGGAAGTGGGCGCCGGCACGCTCGTGCTGCCCAACTATGACCTGGACAGTGGCAATCCGACCAAAGAAGGCGAATACTCCCTCACGGACGAGACTTACGCAAAGTTGTTGGGTCAGCTGGCCAAAAGCAAGTTCGACCATACAACGCCCGGGTTACGCGACAACATCCTGCGGTTCTATCCCGATGTCCCGGCGTCGATCCAAACGAAGAGCGATAAGGCTCGATCGAGCAGTGTGCTCGCATTGCTTGATCAGCTAAGGGCGGCGACTCCGGTTCCGGTAGCCGAAGCTGTGGGCATTCGGTGATCATTAGGGGTTTACCCGAATGGCTAAGGCATTCACATCGAGAAGCGTCGCCCTGGCAGCCTGGACTCGGTATAGATCAATAGGAATCAACGCAACAAGGCTTCCCGTTAAGCTCCAACCAACTCAGTAAGGACCGCAAACTTGCTTGGGCCAGGGCTACACAGGAATCGCCCGCACCATAGTAGATGTTAATGGTATCCCCGTCGGGACTCATGGTGTATCCGCACGGGAACACCACGTCATGCACGTCGCCCCCCCGCTCATAGCCGGTTTCGGGTCCGAAGATCCAGGCATCGCTCCGCAACAAACAGACGTCTGGCTTCAGAATGTCGAACAGAGCGAGGCCAACCCGGTACAAGGATCCCGAGGCAGTCTGCTTCACACCGTGATACAGCACGAGCCAGCCGCCGGGCGTCTCGATAGGCGGCGATGACAAGCCAATCTTGTTTGCGTCCCACCACGCGCCCTTGCGCGCCTCCATCATCACCCGATGGCCACCCCAATGACGCAGATCAGGCGAGTAAGAAATCCAAATGTGAGCCCCCAGAGGAGTCATCGGCCGATGGATAAGAGCCCACAGTCCGCCGATCCGGTACGGCAAAAGGGCCGCGTCCTTATCGTCCGGCGACATGATTACGCCATATCGCTCAAACTGCCGGAAGTCCTTAGTCAGGGCAAGAGAAACACCGGGACCGCCTTTGGAGTACGAGGTGTAGGCCACTGCATACTGCTGCAGCTCTGGAACGTAAGTGATACGCGGGTCTTCGATACCCCAAAGTTCTTCTGGATACCCATCTGGATCAGGTATCAAGGTCGGTGTTGGATCGATCTTCCATCCATCCACACCGTTTACCGAACGAGCGGCACAGAGATGCGAGAGACCGCGACGATCTTCCACCCGGCAAAGTAATAGTGTCGAGCCATCCGCCAGCAGGGTTGCTCCGGCGTTAAACACACTGTTGATGCGATACGGCCAATCTTTACTAGCCAGGATCGGATTGGAGGGATGCCGAAGGAGGAGAGAGTCAGTAGATTCGAGGGAGTCGATAGCCAGAGTCATAATGTCTTAACAAAACATGAAATTCGTATTCCAAAACGTTGACCGCGAAAACATCTGCACTGCACTGGCGGCTGGCTACATTGTAGTCTGTGGCGCTTGAATATCCTAAAGCTGCCGCATCTCCAGGAGTGCCATCAAGAACGACAGCGTTGACTCCGCTCCCTGGTTCTCATTGGCGCGATCAGGGTGGAGGCCATCCCGGCAGCCGCCCGTGGAGGTGTCGTACAGAGCGGTTTTCAGGTCGTTATCTCCCATAAACCAATTGAACGCCGCCCGGGCCTGCGTGCGCCAATGTTCATCCCCGGTCGCGCGATACGCTTCGAGACACGCGGAAACGGTTGCACCTGCTTCAACCGGCTGTTGATCGAAACGGGCTTTTTCACCGGCCTTGCAGTAGAAACCCTGCGAGCCGATGGGGACAAAGTGGCCGTTCACGTTGCAACATTGTTGCGTCGCAAGCCATTCCAGTGACTCCAGGCCGGCCGTAAGCAACTCCTTGTCTGAAGTGCGCGAGCCTGCCAACAATAATGCCTGCGGCAAACGTGCGTTGGAATAGGCCAAACTTTCTTCAAACCAACTCCAGCCGGGCGTGCGGGTACTTCGGTAGATATTCAGCAATTTGTCTGCGAGAGCATTTCTCTGCCTTTGTGCAGACCTATCTCCTGGGAAGCGATCGAGGTATGCCTGAATCCCAAACAAGGAGAACGCCCACGCGCGGGGACTGGTGAAACTCAGCACCGCCGGAACGGCAAGCTCAAATAGACGCCCGGCGAGGCCTCTCAGACCTTCATCCACCGTCTGTTTTACCGCGGTTCCCAAGGCCCACAAAGCCCGGCCGTGACTGTCTTCCGATCCCTGTGGCTCCTGCCACTGACGTCCATAGTTCAGAAAGTTACGGAACCGTCCATTGGCGGAATTAAAAGCAAGCCAGAGAAAAGCCAGGTATCGCGAAGCCAACTTTCTTCGCCTGAGCTTCTCCATTCGCTCCAAGTTGCTCCACCAGAATCGATACGATCAGGGCGCGAGCATTGTCGTCGGTGGTGTAGCCCTCATGATGATTGGGAACGCGAATACGGCATGCTGCAACATTCCCGTGTCGTCCGTCATTCGAGCGAGATGATTCAGCTTTACCGCCGGCAAACTGGGGACGCGATTTGGCTCGACCGTGTTTGGGCTAACCAGGCGAGGATTCCACATGCGCTCTGCTCTGGCTCGCTGGAAAGCTGCGCATGTAGTCCTGGGCCACGCTTTTCCAAACCATGTTGCGTGAGTATAAGTACGCCCGCTTGCGCATAGCGTGCCGTTCGGCCTCGTTCTCCAGGAGCTGAATGGTCTGTTCTGCAATTGCGTCCTGGTCGTTGAATGGGACTAGTATTCCGCGGCTCTGATCGAGAAGCTCAAGCGCATGCCAATAAGGAGTCGAGATGACGGCTTTCCCGGCGCCCAGGGCATAGGCCAGCGTTCCGGAAACAACCTGCGCCTCATTCTTGTACGGTGTGATGTAGATATCGGCTGCGCCGATAAACTCCATCATCTCCTCCGGGCTGACAAACCGGTTGTGAAATATGACGTGCTCCCCAACTCCGAGGTTCTTGGCCAGCGACTGCAGCGATTCGCGGTATTTATCTCCCTCGCGCCTCCTAATATGAGGATGGGTCGCGCCTGCGACGATATACGTAACATTGCTGTTGTGCGACAGAATGCGTGGTAGAGCCTGTATGACTGTTTCGACACCCTTATTTGGCGAGAGCAAGCCGAAGGTCAGCAATACAGATTGGCCTCCCACTCCGAACCGGTCCTTGTAAAAATTCGGATCGACAAACGCCAGGTTGGGCACTCCATGCGGAATGACGTCAATCTTGTGCCGCTGGAACTTGGAAGATTTCCTGTAGGAACTGGGCAGAGTGTTGGCTCATTACAACAAGGCGGTCGGAGAGCTCCGCGAGCTCCACCATAACGCGATGTTGGTCAGGATTTGGTTCGCGCAGCACCGTATGAAGGGTGGTCACAATGGGCATGTGCAGTTTCCGCAGCAGCTCCAGGATGTGGCTCCCGGCCGGCCCGCCGAAAATTCCGTACTCGTGCTGCACGCACACTAGGTCGACATTAGTGAAATTGAGGAACTCAGCCGCGCGTTCATACGACGCCAGCTCCTCTTCGGTCAACTCGAATCGGACTCGCTCGGGATAGTTGTATTCGGAATCCGGATCGTTCACCGGCAGTGCGAATAAG
Organism: uncultured Acidobacteriaceae bacterium; assembly: GCA_963821995.1. Classification (GTDB taxonomy): domain Bacteria; phylum Acidobacteriota; class Terriglobia; order Terriglobales; family Acidobacteriaceae; genus Bog-257. The sequence continues at coordinate 102,232 of CAWGFZ010000010.1, forward strand.
CGTTCGGTTCCGTACTCGGCCGAGACGGCATCACATAAGTCGGTTGTAAATGTGGCGATCCCGCACTGCCGGGGAAGATAGTTCCCAATGACAGCGATTCGGCTGGGCAGAGAAAGATTGACCGCTGTATCGAACGGCTTCGCTGACTTGATCTCCGGCACACGCGGCAGCAAGGCAGCAGTGCCCGAGGGTTTCCTGAATGGCAGGGTTTTTAATAATGACATGGGGATCCTATCTGTTCACACCATTCCGGGAGGTAGATGAATCATCGTGGCGTTGATCGGCGGAGTCTCCCCCGGGTACCCCCCCCTGACAACGCCACGAATTCGATTGCCGCCGTGTTGCATTCCGCAGCGAAACGGCTAGTCCTGACTATTTGCTTTCGGCAGCTTCGTGCTCGCCCGCGCGTCTTTCGGCGGACCTTACCGCCGCGATAAACGAGTCGGCACTTGCGGGAGTATGCACTTCACCCGATAGCGTTTTGCGGAAGGAAACATCCTTGCCATACATCGCAACTGTGGAGTCATTGTCCTGTTGGATCTTGGCCCCATCCACCGCAATTCCAGCAAACAGGCCTTTGGTACGCGAGTAGCTCAAGGCCTCGGTGTTCATCTTCCAGTCAGTGCCTGCGGAGGCATGCCTTCCAACCGGACCAGCAGCCGCCGATGCTTCGCCGCTAAGTTCAAACTTGCTCGAGAGCAGACCTTGGACGCCCTTGTCATTCATGAACAACACGACAAGATCAACTGACTGAACGCCGGCCTGGAACCCAAAATTGCCGCCACCGATCGAGATGAATGCTGGCGCACTCCAGCCATGGCCGGTGCGGCAGGTAACCACACCGCGTCCATGCTCTCCGCCGACGATGAATGCACCCTTAGCCATGTTCGGCACCACAGCAATGCACTTGGCGTCATTCAGTACCTCTTCCGGGATGCCTTTATCGGGCGCCGCCATGATCTCGTTCATGACCGTGCCGGCCGCTTGTAGGCGGGCAGTGGTCTCTTGCTGGCCCGAACCAGCGAATGCGAAAGGGACCAAAGACAGCGTTAACAAAGCAATTGCGTATTTCATCATCAAGATATTTCCTTTTCACTTTCATTCCACCCATGATTTTGTGGATGAATTTGTGAGGGGCGATTATTCGCCGTAACGATCAGGCTGTTCGACGGCCGCTGATCAGGTTGAAGACCAGGACCACTACGGCAATGACCAACAAGAGGTGGATCAGGGCGCCTCCTACGTGGAAACTGAAGCCGAGTAGCCACAGAATCAAGAGAATGACAAAAATCGTCCAGAGCATATGTGCCTCCTATACTGGTCTGTGAGTGTAGATCGTGGGACTTCTGAGCGACAGAGCTGGTTGGTTACTCGCACCGAAGTCTAGAACTGAGTTGCCTGCTTCGCTGTCAGCAGCAGCGCTTGGGGTCGTTGAAGGTGACGGCAAGATCCAGCTAGATCCGGCCAAGCACCAGCAAAATAACCACAATGACGAGAATCAATCCCAGACCCCCACTCGGGGCGTAACCCCAGGAGCGGCTGTGATTCCATCGTGGGAGAGCGCCCACTAGAAACAAAACCAGTAAAACGATCAAGATGGTTCCAAGCATACTTTCCTCCCTAACTTTACGAATCCGGCGCCGGTTTGTTTGCGACCAAGCTCGCGATAGCTTTCAAGAAGTCGTGAGGGTTCTGCCCTTTGGCATAGAACCTGTCTGCAAGGAGTCCGGCAGGCACGGCATCTCCCTGGTAGTCGCCACTCATTGCGACGATAGATATCTGCGGGAACCGACTGCGCACATGCGAGATCAACTGGACGCCCGACATCTCCGGCATGTTGATATCCGTGACAATTAGAGCGGGGACCGTTCTGCTCAAGTGCGACAAAGCACCTACACCGTTTTCTGCCTCGGCCACGTCATAGCCGGCCGCCAACAGCAACATTCCCATGCTTTCCCTAATACTTGCTTCGTCGTCCACAACAAGAATCTGCGGTTTCGGACCATTCGGCATGACCCCTCCTGACGGGCGCAGCGAGAGCAAAGCCCACTGGATCACTGTCGCATTTCCAACCGCCCACGTCTGAGCAATTCTGAACACTTGCTTTCAGCCATACTTGCCCGACGGCTGCAAAAGGCGCCCTGAGAAGTGCAGCTATAAAACGAGCAGTATTGAACAGGTAGTATGCGTTCCGAAGGGATACTCTTGTACCTGTCAACTATGCGTTGATGGAGGCAATCATGAAGACAAAGTATTTTCACATCTCTGCGTACATTTGCGACAAGTGCCACGGCCCGGTGATTGCGGGCTCATTCGGAACACGCCAAACGGAGATCTCCCGGGAGGGCGATTTTAGACAGGTCGGAACGGTTTGTTTGTCGTGCGGCAATCAACCACTGGACATGAGTGCCGCGAGGGTCGTGCGTGAGTTTGCTCCCGTGGAGTGGGCGTAATAACTGAAGGTGCGTAGCCGACGCTCTTTCGCTGAGTAGTTAGTCGAATAAAGCCGCGGCGGTACTTTCCTGTGTAGGTTATCGCCACGAGTTTGGAACGAGCGTCCAGCGTTGAAAAGTTGGTAGATACCGCCGTTTGTGGCAGACGATGCAACGCCCAGGACAGACGAAAAGACGGGGCAAAAGTACTCTTTCAACCCAACCCTCGGGAGGCACAGCTCTGAACTGATCTCCCCGGCACACACGGCAGTGGGCTGACAATAAGTGCATTCTCTTGCAGATGGCCGACCTGAACCGCCCGGTGTCCTTTCTCGAACTCAAGGGAGCCTGTAACCACCCTCATCGCGAAGTGTTGTGGTTGCCGCCATTGATCTCGCCGGCTTCGGCGGGCGTTAGCAGCGACGGATCACAGGCGAGATAGTCGCTGACGCATGCCAAGTAGTTCCGCTGGTGATCGGCAATCTTTACATCACTCAATTCCGCTGTCGATAACTGTGAGCGGTCACAAGTGGCCCAGCCGTCCCAGCATTCTGAGACATTACGGCGATGTTTAGCGACCATCACCGCGGCTGATTCGGAGGGGCTCAGGGTTGACAAGTTACAGGGCGTCCATCCGTTCCAACAATCAGAAATATTTCTCTGGTTCTCCGCTACGGCAACGCCGGCAGCCTCAGAAGTCGTCAATTTGCTATGGTCGCACGAGCCGATTCCATTCCAACAATTGGAAACCGCCTTGCGGTGCGCAGCTACGTCCGCTTCTGCCACTTCAGACGCGCTGAGCGTAGAGCGATCGCACGTCGTCGAAGCGCTTTTGCAATCGGAAATGTTTTGCTTGTGCTTGGCAGCAGCGACTTCCTGCCTGTCCATTTCTGTCAACACGGAGAGATCACAGGAGTGCCAGTTGTTTTCGCATGCAACGAGGTTCTGTTCACGATCGGCTGACTGGGCCTTCATCAACGCCGAGTAGCAGATAACAAACGCCATCAGTGACATACAGAGTATTCGCAACCCGGTCGTCATTTTGTTTATGCCTCTTGAGCTCCGCGAAAGTCAATTCGCTCGCTCGAAGTGGATTATCGGCGGGATTGACTGAGGAAAGCTGTTCAAGATTGCTCAGTGAGCAATCCTGCTCAGACGACCGCGACCTTAAAGGACTAGCATGGCACCGTGACTTCGAACGCATCAAGGGTGGCAAGCGGAATGGTGGAAGTCCTTCGCGAGCGGCTGGCGACTTGAGTGGCACAATTGACATTTGAACTCAAGAAGCTTAGGGTCGGAACTGAGTGAGTTAGTTCCTTTCCTCTTTCAGGTTCCCTGATCTAAGTCAGCCCATCTGAAGTCGCACCTCTTAGCACATCTACAACCTTTAGGAGGTTGCAATGTTTGCTCGCAACATATCTTTGCGTTTAAAGCCGAATACACTGCCGATGTTCACCAAGACTCTGGAAGAGCAGGTTATGCCGATGCTGCGGAAACAGCCCGGGTTCCAGGACGAAATCGTTACGGAAAATGAGGGAATCCATGTAACGGCCATCAGCCTTTGGGACAGCAGGGAACACGCGGATGCCTACGAAAAGAGCGCATATCCGCAAGTGCTCAAGAGCTTGGAAAAGGTGCTCGACGGCCAACCGAAGGTGCGAGTTGTGACAGTGGTTCATTCCACTGTGCGTCAGGCCGCGGTGGTCGCAGCCTGAAATCCATTTCCCGGAAACAGGAGATGCCTCCGTGTGTCTCCTGTTCCGGCCAGACCAGCAAGGATTTATGCCAAACCAAACACAGGCCGGCACGATGATAGTTCAACCATCAGCACACTTGCAGGCGCTCGAAATACAAAGCGAGCCTTATTCCGAGGGTTGGCGCTTATTAGGGTTTCTCGAGAGCGCAGATCTGGATCGCAGAATTCGGACTGCAGGATGGAAATTGTTTTTTATGGCTGGCGAGCTGAAAACGGTGGTGCCCGCATGGGGCGGCGAGAACACTCTCCGCCGAGGAATAAAGCGGCTCCTGGCTCAAACTCGGCTGCAACATTTCAATTGCTTTGAGCTTACGCACATACTCAAGAAACGCTTCTTGGGCATTCCCTATGTGTCCCTAGCCGGGCACTCACGCCACATCCAACTGGGCAGTCAGATTCGATCGACCGAGCAGCGCGCCCAAGACGGCGCACAGGCACGGGCGCCCATGACAAAGGCAACATTTTAACCAAGGGAGACACGAATGAATTGGGAAGAAGTGGCAGGCAGATGGAAACAGCTGATCGGCTCTGCCAAGGAGAACTGGGGTAAGCTTACGGACTATGATCTGGATGAGATTTCCGGGAAGCGAGAGCAACTTGCAAGTAAGATCCAGCAGCTCTACGGAATCACGAGACGAGAAGCCGAAAAGCAAGTATGGGACTGGGGTAAGAGTGTCGAACGGATCAAGAAGAAAATTGCCTGAGCACGGAAACGCCCAACGATCCACACATATAAGTCACGTATCAGTCCGGTCGATTAAAGAAGTTGCGGCAACCGCTTTCGGAGATGGTGCGAAGGCCGTCGAGCGAGAATCTTACCGGCGAAAGCAAGAAATCAAGAAGAATGGCTAAGGAGAAGAGCATGACAACCAAAGAAGGAAGTGATGAAACGACTGCAACCCCTGCTGCGGCACCGGTCCACTCGCGACCGTATATTTCCCGTTGGCGTACAGCCGAGGAGCGCGCTGAAGCTTTGAGAGCCAAGAAGCAGAGAAGACGCGCTGCGCATAGAATTACTTTGCGAAGATCGCACGCCAAGGGCTAGAGCCGTTGAATGTGTGAGCTTCATCTCAAGACAATTATGTACCGGTGCGTGCCAGCCTTGTGGTAAGAAGTGCGCAATGAAACAAACTCCTAGTCCATATGCCATATCGTTTCAAGCGGAGCGTTTTCACAAACGCAGCCGCCATCATTGGATGATTTGCCGGGAGCAGAAGCCTGAGGAATTAGTGTCCTGGGGACACGAGCCAACACGTGAACTGGCTGAAGCTGCGGCGGGCAAGGAGCTCCTAGACTTATCTGCTGGGATGACTCAAGGTGGCCAGGTAATCAATACAATTAAGCCATTCACGCGGCACATCCTCTGACGTTTACGACCAAAATTGCACATGATCCCGAGTGGTGCCACCCATCCCGGCGAGAATCCCCTGGCTCATTTTCAGAATGGCAGGATTCCCGGGTCGCGCCCGTGGGCGGCCCGAGTAGTTGTCCAATTTTCTGCAACAGCTGCAGCGGACCCTGTTCCTTTGTAACAACGAAGTCCGCGCAGGACAGAGCCCCCTCGGGAATTGGCTTAACCGAAACAGCGATGACGGGAATGTTTTGTTTGCACCGTTTGAGTTTGTGGGCGACGAGTTCACCGTCTGTGCCACGCATTGCATAATCGAGCAGAACAAGGTCCACGGGATATGCCTCGAACATGCTCAAAGCGTGCTCGCCTTCGGCAGTGCTCAATACTCCGTATCCCGCGCCTTGCAAAACTTTGTAACGCTTGTAAAGGATTGCCGAATCCTCACCCACGGATAGGATGATTGGAAACGCGATTCTTGGACTCCGTGAGGCCTCGTGAAACGTCGGAGCGGCCTTCCGCCATGTCGGAGCTGCTGTTCTGGAGAAATAACTCGCCGCTTGCCACGCGGCGCAACGCGTCTACCAGGACGGGCCCATCGGCGGAACGATAGACAATGCCCTGTGCCCGCAACCAGCGTACATAGGGAACACGGTCGTTCTCCTCGGCAAGGATCAGTAGTGCGGTCCGGCGCCGCTTCAAGACTGGTTCGATCTTCGAAAACGCCGGCAGAAAATTTGTTGAGAGGACCAGCACGTGAGGCACGAAGGTTTCCAGGATGCTGTGCAACTGTTCGGCAGATCGTGGCTGAGCCATGAGGCAAATATCTTCGGTGTCTGCCAATATCTCGGCCATTCCGACGCCAAAGAGCTCCTGGTGGTCGGCGAAAACGACGTGGATCATGACGGTATCTCCCAGTCCGGCCGAACTGCTGATTCGAACTTAGAGCTGTAAGATAGTGCGCCCTCGTTTCAGAATCTGAGCAAAATTGCACACTTGTCCACTTTAGTGGGATGGAGAAGTGGGCAGGGAATAGGCGCCCAGGAGTGGCGGCTATTCGGCCAGCAGGAAGGTCAGCAGTGCTCGGTGCACCCGCACGCTGCCGTTGTAGTCGATGAGACCCATCTTGCGAAACCGGTTCATAAAGAAGCTTACTCGCGACCGGGTGGTGCCGATCATCTCGGCCAGAGTTCCCTGACTCACCTTCAGAATGGCTGGATCCGCCTTGGATCGTGCCCCAAAACTGGCGAGCAACAGAAGAGTTCGTGCCAGCCGCTTTTCGCTGGAATTGAAGAGTTGATCGAGGAAGTCTTCTTCCATACGGGCAATCCGAGAAAGCAATTGCCCGATCAATAGCCTGGCGAACGCAGGGTCGTCGTGGATGATGCGAATGATGGTCGCTTTCTCCACTCGTGCAACGGTGGAGATCTGTACCGCTATCGCGGTAGACGTCTGTCGTGACGGGGGCCCTAAACAGCCTTCACCGAAAAAGTCGCCTTTCCGATAAATAGCGATAACGGCCCTCTTGCCGCGTTTGGATAAGACCGTTTGCTTTACATTTCCAGCCTCGACGTAGAACATCGCATTCACGGCATCGCCCTGAGAAAAAATGGATTGCTTGTTGCCGTATTCCTGACTGGTCCGCTGGCTGCCGATCCTCTTGAGAAACGCTCCCGGCTTAAAGGTGAGCGCGCGTTTACTCGGCATCGGTATCTCCTCAAGAGCTGATCTTTCCGGCTGTGTAGCTCTCCTACTAAGACTACTGCCCACGCGTTTCGAAAAACTGGTCAAAATCGCTCAAGCGGCTGGAATTGGGGACAGAGATCCACTCAGTTGAGTACAGCCACAGATAAGAGTCCAGGATCCTTCGAGGTGGGGAAAAAAACGTGGCGATGGCGCCCGATCCCTCAACAGTGTGCAATTTTATACAGACGGCAGCTGTTCAATACTGCACAGGCGGCCCCCAGGTCAGCCGCTAGGCTTGCCACAAAGCAGAGTTGACAGAATCCCGTGGAGTCGCACCCCGAAACATTCACGACATCGTTGACGCCTGTTCACTATTGCACGGACGTCGCCAGACCTTCGTTGAGATACTTGCAAAATTGTCACAAATTCGCGGGTGAGGAGTTAATGTATGTCTCATAACAACGGCCCCTCCCACAGATTCCGAATTCTGGTCGTCGATGATGATGCAGGCATTCGAAACGTCTGCTCGGCGATGTTGCTTGCCTCCGGGTACCTGGTCGATACTGCGCAGGATGGTTTCAGTGCGCTGTTGAGTATAAAGTGCTGCCTCCCTGACCTCGTGCTGTCTGATCTCAATATGCCGCACATGTCCGGCTTCGAGTTCCTGTCGGTGGTACGGCGGCGCTTCCCGAAGATAATGGTTCTCGCCATGAGCGGCGCCTATGAATGTAGCGAGGACGTCCCGGCGGGTGTCATTGCCGACGGTTTCTACCCCAAGGGGAATCGCAATGCCAAACCGCTCCTGAAAATGGTGGAAGATTCGCTGCGCACATCCCGGGAGAGGACTCCCGACCATCTGCGCGAGTCGGCACCGGTGTGGATTCCACGCAACGGACACGACGCCAGTGGGCGGCCGTTCATCGTGATCACCTGCACGCAGTGTTTACGTTCGTTTCCCATGAATGTGGCTGAGGAAGCAACTTCTGAGATCCTGCTCACTCCCTGTCTTTTTTGTGCGAACGAAGTGCGCTACATCATCGATTTTTCCCGTTCCGTAACTTCCCCCCAGAAGACGATCGCCGCTGTAGCTGCCGCGGGAGGCTGGGCCTTGATCGACGGGGAAGTGGCACTTAGCAGGTCGCCTGGGAAGAGCGAGGTAATCCACCAGAGCCAGCGGGATGCGCAACGCTGACTGAGAACGAACCGGGAAGCCCAACTCCTAACTTCAGTTTGATGAAACTCTGCTCCGGATGCCGGCCCGTCATTGCTGAGCTGCGCGCATTCGCGACCGCAGCCGCGTCGAATCGCCAAGGCACGAGCGCAACAGTTATCGGAGTTGGCCGGCCTAATAATAGCGATGTTACCTACCGATTCACCGGTGATAAGACGGTGGCTTTCCCAAGCTCAATCCCGGATCTATGAGTTCGAATATACGAAAAACTCGCGGATGAAATCTTGCTTGCTTACCAACCCCTAGCATGATCCGGCCAGCCCACGGGATACGTTGGCCGTAATGCTGCAGGGCGTCTCCCCAATCGGGCGCACGATAATGCACCGTATTTTGCGGGTTGGGATATGTAAGCCATTCGGTCGGAGCGTTGCTAACGAAGTGGCTCGCTTTAGCCTGCGTCTCACCTAACGTGGCGGACCGCCAAAGATCCGGTAGCGCGTTATCTTTGCTGAACGAAGGGCGGTGGCCGAGGTCAAGTGAACCGAATCTCACCAGTGAAGGGGTTTGTCCTTGGCTTGACGCAAACGGCAGCGACAACTTTTCATAGGCTGGATTGAAACGTATTACTTCTGGATCCGCCACCGAATGCGGAGCAAGAATTGACACTTGCGTTGAAGCCTTGCTCCCAGATGACATTTCTTGCGCCCATGTTAAGCAGGCAGAAAACATCACAGTGCTAAGTGACACAATGAAGAGAAGATGCATGGGAGAGAGTCTTTCGGGACGCATTAGAATCGCCTCCCTTTGGAGTTCTGGCGCGCAAGACCTTTCGACAAACCAAGCTTACCGTTCAGGAACGAAGCAGACTGTGCACAATCGCTCACAGATCGCTGAAATTAACAATTGACAGACAAACCTGTACAATATTGGACAGATGCCCTTAACGGCCGGCTTTTCACTGGTATCGTGTAGACGTGTAGAAGTGTGAACGCCGCCCTTCGGAGGTGCAAAATGAGCATCAGTGGAACGCCCGTCCGCAGCCGGCGCCTGCCAGCCAATCGGGTTCCTCAAGCTGTTTTGGCGCGGCCCGCAAAACGCACCACAGGCCAAGTTGCAAAACCCGATCCTCTTCCAGCGCGGAAACCGGAAGCAGGCAATGGGAATGGAGTTTTCGATCCGCAGTCCTTTCTCTCGAGAGCTGGGTTGGGCAAGAAAAACCTCCATCTGAAGAAAGGTGAGGTGGCCTACGCGCAAGGCGACCCTGCGGACGCGATTTTTTACGTGCAGAAGGGCCAGCTGAGAGTAACTGTCAGCTCCGCCAATGGAAAGGAAGCGACAATCGCTTTGGTGGGCAACGGAGAATTCTTGGGAGAGGACTGCATGGTTTCGGCTCATCCTCTTCGACTCTCGACGGCTACCGCGATGACTGACTGTGCACTGCTCAGGATTAGCAAGACGGAAATGCTCCGCGTACTTTGTCAAGAACCTGCATTTTCCAATGTGTTCGTCTCCTTTCTCCTCGTTCGCAACGCCCGCATGCAGGCGGATCTGGTCGATCAACTCTTCAATTCCAGCGAAAAGCGGCTGGCGAGGATTCTCTTGCTGCTGGCGCAGTTCGGCAAGGAAAGCAAACCCGAGACGGTCGTTCCCAAGATCAGCCAGGAGGTATTAGCCGAGATGATCGGCACAACCCGGTCGCGAGTAAGTTTTTTCATGAATCGCTTCAGGAAACTGGGCTTCATCGAATATAACGGCGAGATTCGGGTCCACAACTCCCTTCTGAATATCTTTCTGCAGGAATGACCGTGCTGCACTTCGGGTGCGGAGCTCGGAGCGCAAGAACCGCCTACTGCACCAGCCTCCAGTTCGCGTCGGTAGCGCGAACGCTGTCCGCTTCACGTTTTTCGCATGAGCAAGTCTGCACATGTGAGCAAATCTGTAAATGATCGCGCAATGGGTATCCTGTTCACCGCTGTTTGTGGACGGGCAACCTCGCGCGTGCTCAAGCGCGTCCTCTCAACAGCAGGAGAGTCTAGATCGATGCGCGTTCATCTCGTAAATCCCAGCGATCATTCTTTCGGTACGGCCGTCATCACGCCCAGATGGCTGTTTGTCCTGGCGGCGGCAACACCTCACGCAGCGGGAGATCCCATTCTTGTCGATGAGTCGCTGGAGCAGATTGTGCCGGAAACCATTGTGCCGGGAGACATTGTCGGCATCAGCGTCCATACGGGCAACGCTCTTCGTGGATATGAGGTTGGCCGAAGGGCACGGGAGCGTGGCGCTTGGGTGATCTATGGCGGCATTCACGCGACGCTGTTTCCGGAAGAGGCACTGGAACGCGGTCAGGCTCACGGCGTGGTGAAGGGCGATGGCGAACTCGCGTGGGGCAAGGTCGTCGCTGACTGCCTCGCAGGCAAGCCAAGCCGGATTTATGAGGGCGGCCGGATTGCAGGCAGCCAGTTCCTGGCCGCGCGCTGGGACCTTATGCCGCCTGACAAGTACATGTGGGCTTCGGTGCAGACCCTTCGCGGATGTCCAAAGCATTGCTCGTTTTGCAGCGTGTGGCGCACCGATGGCCAGCAGCCCCGGCAGCGGCAATATCAGAGTGTGGTCGGCGAGATCGTGACCCTGCGGCGGAGGGGTTTCCGGTTTATTGCCCTGGCCGACGACAACTTCTATCCAGTAACACTGACTGACCTGCGGCTGGCCCGGGAGCACAACAACATCGCCAAACTTGAAGAGCTGGCGGCGATCCGCAGAGAGCGTTTCCAGCTTATGGAAGAGTTGGCCAAGCTGCCGAAAGACATGGTGTTCTTCACCCAGATTACGATGGAAGCGGCTGAGGACGATGAGTACCTGGACGCGATGCGGAAGGCCAACATTAAGGGTGCCTTGGTGGGAGTCGAGGCGGTAACTCCGGAAGGACTCAAGGCAGTCTTCAAAGACTTCAATCAGTCTGGCGAGGCCCTGACCAGGCAGTTGCTGACCTTCGAGCAGCACGGCGTACACGTGCTTGGATCGTTCATCTTCGGGCTTCCGACCGATAAGCCGGAAACGTTCGATGCGACAGTGGAGGTGGCGCTGAAGTCGGGCGTGCGCTTCGCTCAGTTCTTGATGATGACGCCGTTTCCCGGCACCGTGGATTTTATCCGGTGGGAAAAAGAGCAGGCGAAGAATCCTACGCTGGTGGCCGATGTACCAATTACCCGGTACTGGCTGATTCCGAGCGAGGTCCGGCCGAAGATGTTTACGCCACATCCGTTGATGAGTTCGGAGGAGATTGCAGAGCGCACCCAGAGAGTTTGGGACAGGTTTTATAACTGGAGCGCTGTCTGGCAAAGGTCGGCGTGCGCTCCACGCCTGCGATCGAGAATAGCTTTTGTGTTCCTTTCGAAGCTGTATCGGCAGATGTACGCGGGAACTGGAATCTCGACGGACAGCGCCCGCAGAAAGAAGTCGAAGAGATGGGCGCGGTGGACAGCCAGACAGTGCAGAAAACTGTTCCAGGCGAAGCCAATGCCGCAACTGCAGTCGCCGGTGCGTGAATTTGAAATTTTACACGTGGTGAAGCGTTCGGCATGAAACTGCACGAAATAAAGCGCTGAGCAAGAACGCCTATCAAGAACGCCTATCAAGAACGCACTCCACTCCCGTTCAGAACCTGTCAGACTGCTGCTCCTGGTACTACTATGGCACCCTGCAATCGCTCAGCAACCAGATACTACTCCGCTCGTTGCCAAACGCGCTTCCCTCACCGCGCCGGAAGTGGTGCGAAATCTTGTACAGATGAATCTTCGGCGGGCCCACGCGCTCCACACCTATCAGAGGACTAGGACCTATCGGGTTGAATATCGCGGCTTTCCAGGCTCCGCAACCAGGAACTAATACATTTACAACCAGGGCTCAACGAGCGCGAGCGAGAACGACAGTCACGTCATCCGGTTGTTCGGCACCGCCGATCCAGTCCGCCACTGAGCCGGTGATAATATCGCCGATGCGGGCGAGCGGCTGGTGGCGATACTCCTGGATCAGTTCGATCAGGCGTTCCTCGCCGAATTCTCCGGATGCGTTCTCTGGTTCGGTGACGCCGTCGCTGAATGCGACGAAGATATCGCCCGGTTGCATCGCGATGGTGGATTCGTTGTAGGTTGAACCATCAAAAAGACCGACGACGGTGCCCGAGGTTTCGAGGCGGCAGACCCCGCCATTCTCCCTCAGCATAATTGGCGGCAAGTGGCCTGCATTGCAATACTTCAACTCGCGCACTGTCGCGTCATAGCAGCCCAGGAACATGGTCGCGTACTTCTCCGGCGGGGTGCTGCGAAAAAGCTGATAGTTTAAGGTCGTCATCAACATGCCCGGGGCGAGTTGCGATTGGGTAATGCCGTCTCCCCGGTAGTACATGCGGGGATCGCCATTGGAGAACGCACCAACTCCCAGCGTCGCCGGCGTCAATAACATATCCGGCTCCAGCGAATAAGCACGAACGAAGGCATGCACGGTGGCCATCAACAGTGCGGCCGAAATCCCTTTTCCACTAATATCGCCCACCGCCAGCACCAGCCTGTCGGTGCCGAGGGGAATGAAGTCGTAGTAGTCGCCGCTTACCGAGCGCGCAGGGCGGCAGACGCCATAGACCTCCAAAGAGGGAAGGCCCGTGAACTTGTGGGGGAAGAGCAAGTCCTGAACTTCGTATGCGATGGCGAGTTCGCTTTCCAGTCGCTGCTTCTCCTTCTGCTCCGCAATGAGCTTGGCCAGCGATTCAGTCATGGAGTTGAACGACTGTTCCAGCGCCGCCATCTGGTCGCGGCTGCGGACCTGGATGCGGTGCGTGAGATCACCGCGATTCACATGCTCCGTGGCGCTATAGAGCTCCGCCACAGACAGTGTCATGCTGCGGGACAGCCGCGTGCCGATGTAGAGCGCCGCCAACTCAATCAGTCCGAAGAAAATCGCAATGCCGAACAGTCCATATCGCAAGATTTTTGTCTTGTCCCCCAGGGTGGCAAACAGTGTCGTGTAAAGCATCGACGGCCGGGTGACGATACCAATCGCACCGGTTTGTGGTTGTCCAGTTTCCCAGTCAACTGCGTTGAATAGCGTGTAAAAGCGAAATGTCGGGTCGAACCGGTTGGAGGGTGGCGGAACTTGCCCGGCATCCACGCGCTTGCGCGCGGTGGGACTGGCGTCTGCCGGAGGCGGGACTTGAATGTCGCCTGTCCGATCGGGCGGAAACAGAGTCACCGAGCCCACCCGTGAAGTCGCCGACTGAAGCAGTTCCGGGGTGAAGGGAACATCGGAAATGACGGTGAGACGTAGGCCGTCCTCATCATAGCGCTTCACCGCGCGCAGATGCAGGCTGCCCCGATCAATTACAAAACCGCTGAAATCTGCGTTGATAACATCAGGCACTTTGGCAGGACGAGCATCGACGAGCGCACCTCTGGTGGAGAACATGAAACCCTCTTCGCCTTGCCAAAGGGTGACGGTCCGCTGCGGAAAATTCTCTCCGGAAACGCTGATGAGCTCGCCGACGATCTGTTCATTTAGCTTGCCGGAGTGCGCCAGAGTGCTTAATCGCGCTGCCAGCGCATCATTCGCCGCGTCCAGATGCTGCAACTCCGACTGCAAATTCGAGAGCGCGATATCAGTCGCATATTGCCCAGCCAACAGATAGCTGCCGACCCCAGCCATCGACAACAGCAGCACGATCGGGATGACGCCAATGAAGATATAGGTGACGATCAACCGACGGCGTAGCCGCCACATGAGATGCGGCCAGGCCCAACGGAAGGTTAGCAACAAGGCGCACAATGCGAAAACAACGGCAACGAACGTCGCCCAGCCACTCAGCTTCGATCCCGCAGCAGAACCGGTGATCCAGCGCAGAACGATGAAGAGAACGCTCAATCCGCCAAGCCACAGGGTAGTACGACCCAACTTAGTGCTTGGGTGGAGGGTCCGCGTGGCCCAACGAAAGCCAAGCCACAAGGCACAGAATGCGAAACCAACAGTAACGAACGTCGCCCAGTCACCCTGCTTCGATCCCGCAGCAGAACCGGTGACCCAGCGCAGAACGATGAATAGGGCGCTCAATCCGCCAAGCCACAGCGTAGCGCGACCCAACTTGGTGCCGGGGTGGAGGGTCAGCATGACGCGAGCCCTGACAGCGCTAAACTTTGGAAGCTTGATCGCCATATTCGCTTGCGCCATCAACCTTGGCGGTGAACGCAATGATAACGAAAAACGGCCATCAAGTTGTCTGCCACGATTGTTGGGGATCGCGGCTATCCGGCAATGTTCGCTGTGATAAGCTCATCCCCCGCCAATGAGGGCTGAGTCTACGAATGCTGGACGACCGATACCCGGATCGCGCTATTTTGCGGGCGGCCGTTCAGCTTGTTTCTATCGTAGAGTTGGTAACCAACCTTGAGCGGTTGCACTTCTGAGAATGCTGGTCTGAATTGACCTTTATTGCCTTTCGATGCGTGACATGATGAGAATTATGACACAGAAGAAGTTCGAGAAGGACGGATACACTCGATTGACGCTCGCCGATATTGCGCGGGAAATGGCGAAGCCTCGCATGACGGAGTCGGTCCGCAACGCTGCTGTCGTTGCACCTGCACCGGAAGTTCAGGGGACGAACAGAATAGGCGGAAAGGTCATTCGAGGCGACGTTACTAAGTCTTCTAAGCAGCCTTCAGAATGCCACTTGGACAAAGAAGCTTTATCGCGAACGGATGACGACGGGGGCGGAAACCGGGGCGTCGGCCCCTGAAAGCGTCATGACTGTGGGTGATTTTTTGGGGACGCCATCGGCAAAGTCGACATGGTAATACAAACAGGTACAACTCACCTGTTCTAGTTTCACCTTGATCTGACATTTGCTAAACTCGCGCGACAGGCTCCTTGAAGCGATAGAAACTGTCACGGGAATAGCCGCGCATCTTGAGAGCTTTGGCGATCTTCTCCATTTCGGCGTTGAGGATCCAATTGTTTTCCCACAAATGTTGAATTTGTTCTTGTTCAGATAATGAAAGCTTCCGGCCAATTTGCTCGCCAACCCATGCCGAAATTGTCTTTGCACCTAGATTGAGATCCTCATCAACACACCCGAAATGATTGGCGCTAACTCTAAGGTGTGTACCCAAAATAGGATTGATTTTGTCTGAGAATCTTCCAAAATCGCCTTCAAAATAAACGCCGCCAGGATCGAAAATAATATGCTTTAGCACTGGATTGCGTCCCTTTTGAAAACATGTTGCATCAGTAAGTCATTGAAAATAAGTAAAACTAGTGCTACTGAAATCAATAACTTACAGGCAGTGCTTTTCCGGACCAATAGGAAGATTTCAGCCGTGCGTAGACTTTTGGCGTCTCCGAGGCGAAACCCAAATTGCGGCACGTTTGTTTAAATTGAATGTCTCTGGTGACCGAAGACCAGCAGTTTTAGGCGATAAAATACATTATCGCGTCTAAACTTAATTATCGCGCCGAATCATCGTGGCGAGCGCCAGAAATTGGCCATTGGCCCTGTCTATCGTCAACTATCCAGTGAAACTTCTCACAAGAAGACTTCTGGCCCGCGTCGACGCGAGTCAGACCGGGCCTAGACATTCAAAGCCGCCTAATACTGAGGAATGCTTCTCCCACCATCCTAACTAAATGGCTTCTCACGTCGAACTCGTCGCAATCGGTAGTGGGCTAATTGTGTGTCACAGAATTAGCCCACTACCTCGCAATCAGACCAGTTCATGAGAAGCCGCTTTTGTGCCAGCTGACGGGTTGGAGCTTGGCATCACTCCCGGATTGCCGACAAACCAAGAGTGTTGAGATGAACGGTCAGCTTCTTAAGCGATAACAGACTCTGTTTAGGAAGCTCGTGGAAGAACACCGATCGTTTCACCGTGTCGACAGCATTCTTGCGTTCGTTGCTCGGAAGGACACTCCGCTGCGCGAGAGTCTCATTGGACGCTAAGGAACTTTGGCAGGTTTTCTGCGGCACGGCCCATATCGCGAGCAAGGCTTAGTTTCGCGACGTTGTGGGCGAAGACGCTGTTGATATAGTCGAATTCCGCGCCCGCCAGCGCTTCCTGCGATTGAACCAGTTCAACGCTGTCGGCTACTCCCGCCTCCACACGCTGCCGCGAGAGATCAAGCGTCTCCTTGGCGACCCGGACATTCTTCTGCGCTACTCCCACTTCGCTGGTTGCCGCCTCTAGGTCGAAATAAGCCTTCCGAATTTCTCCCTCTACTTGCAGTTTCAGATCTTCGAGTTCGGCACGTCTTTGCGTTAGCGTGGCGTCGGCTTGCTCAATATCGCCTCCAATCCGGCCGCCTTCCCAGATGGGGAATCGCAGTGTTCCCGTGGCCGAGAACGTACCGTGAGATTGGGACGGATTGGTTCCGATCACTCCATAATCGGCGTTAACGGAGAGGGAGGGCAGTCGTTCAGAGCGTGCGGAAGATAGCGCGAGGCTGGCGGCTCGGACCTGAGCCGCCGCTGCCTTCAAATCCGAGCGTTGCTCGAATGCCTGTCTCAGAACCTCTTCCACGGTAAGAGGTGGCGCAGCCGAGAAAGGGACGTTATCGGAAAGATCATACTGATCGTTTGGCGGCAAACCCGTCATCCGCGCAAGATTGATCTTCTGTTTGGCAAGATCGTTCTGAAGTGAGGTCACCCGCTGCTGTTGGGTAAGAGCTTGCACCTGGCTGCGATCGACATCCACTTGTGCCACTACGCCAACAGCTCGTTGCTGGAACGCTTGTTGGTAGAGAGCGTTGGCTGTGTCCAGCTGAGCAAGTGCTGATTGCACTCTCGCTTTGTCGGCAAGGACCAAAAGATAAGCGCCGCCAACGGCCAACACCACGAGATCGCGAGAATCTTGAAACCACAGTTGGTCTGCATGTAAGGTTTCAGCCACTGATTTATAGTTTTTCCACGCGGTAAGATCCACCACGGTTTGCAGAAGCCGGGCCCGTAAGTCGATGTAGTTGTACGGCCCCAAAATCGCTGGCAAATTGAATCCTTGAATCTTAAACTTGAAGCCCTCGGCTGCCAGACTGGTCTGCTGGACGGTTTCGGCCAGATCGCCGGTGAGGTTGGGGAGTAGCACGCTGCGAGCGACCCGCGTCTGCCCATGAGCCTGCCGTACCACCTGGGCGAGCCCTATCGCTCCCAGATTGTATTCAAGCCCGCGTTGGATCGCGTCTCGCAAAGACAGCGTGCCGGAAAACGGCATGTTGGAAATACTAGATGTACTTCCCAAGTAAGCCCCTTGAACTTCAACCGTGGGATTGAGGGTGTTGACCGTGCTTGTTACCCCCGGAGTGGATGACTGTGTTGCTGTCACTGAGCCGCTCTGACTAGTTCGGCCCGACAGTGGCAACTGCGTTGCTTGCGTGCCCTGGTATTGGGACGGCGCCGTCTGGGCAAACGCGTTGCCGCTTGCAATGCACATGCTGAGCAGGATCAATGTTGCGCTCGCCTTGAGGCGATTCGGCAGTGTCTTCAGTTTCGTCTTCCTCATAGACAATTGACCGTGCCTTTCTTTCCTAACTGAGCTGCTTGCCAAATCGCCAGACGCTGAGCGAAACCAGGACTATGGTAAAAATCACCAACGCCAGAAAATTGGGCCACAGTGCGACGATCCCACTTCCTTTGAGCATGCCGCTGCGGGCGATGGTCGCGAAATGGTGAATGGGATTGGCGATCGTCAAAGACTGCATCCATCGCGGCATCGCTTCGACAGGGTTCAGAGCTCCCGACAGAGAAGACAACGGGGGATTGATGAAAAAGGCAGTTAGCTGTGCCTGCTGCGCCGACTTGCTGAAAGTCGCAATCACCGTGCCAATACTGATTCCGGACAAAATACACAACATGCCGCCAAATAAAACGTAGGGCAAGCTGCCGTGAAATGGGATGTGAAATGCTATTTTGAGTGTCGCGACGCACATCAGCATCATTATGCAGAGCAAAGCAAATAGCGGCACGATCTTGGCGACGATGATCTCGGTCGTGCTGGCGGGAGACATGAGCAGTTGTTCCATCGTCCCAGTTTCGCGCTCTCTCACCATCGCTGCGGATGCAACCAATGAACTGTTCATAATCATCAAGAGACCGAAAACACCGGTCGCAATGAACCAGGAATCAATCAGGCCGGGGTTGTAGATGTAAGCTGGCATGATTTGCACTTGTCCTCGGCGGTTTATCTCGTATGCGGCAACCTGCTTAAGGCTGGAATGAATGCCCGTGCGCTGTAGCCCGGTGGTGTAAGTTTGAATGATGCCTTCCGCGTAAGCTTGGCTGATTGTGGCAGTATTCGCGTTCGTGGCGTTTAGCAGGAACTGGACCGTCGTTGAATGTCCGCGGTGCAACTCGCGGGCATAGTCGTAGGGGATGACCACTCCGGCATCTACCCTGGACTGGCTGATTGAATCCCCGAGTTCATCCACCGAAAAATAGTAGCCTCCAAGGCGGAAGCTCTCGCTGTCAGTGAGGGTCGCGACCAATTCGCGGCTCTCCGGAGTCTTGCTTTCATCGACTACACCGAGGCGAAGGTCTGACACCAACGCGCTTAGCGCGAACCCAAATAGCGTCAGTTGCAAGACAGGAGGAACAAGCAAAGAAAGCATCAGACGGCGGTCGCGCCGGATCTCGTTGAACTCTTTGAGGACGAGCGCGCGGAACCGATGATTGAAGACGTTTTGAAAGGGATTCTTCATTCGCTTACGCTTTGAGCTGCATGCGGCGCATGCTGTACCATCCAGTCCCGTAGAAAACTGACCCGATGATGCCGATGATCGTGACCTTCCACCAGACGGCAGGCCAGCCGCCGCCTTGGAGTAGCGCATCTCGCACGACCTCGATGTAGTACCGGCCCCACATGATGGTCGAGATCCAACGCAATCCGACAGGGATGTTCTCGATGGGAAAAATCAGCCCGGAGAGCAGAAATACCAGGAGAAAGCCACCGAGGGCCACTACTTGCATCGCGGCGACCTGGCTGGGAATCGTCGCTCCCACCATGGTTCCAAAGGCCGCCACGCAGAACGTGTAGAGAATCGTGGCGACGATAAAAGGGGTTGGGTCGCCCGCCAGCCCCAAACCAAAGTATGTAAACAGGAGAACGAGCATAACCACACACTCGGCGAGCGCGACTACCATGAAGGCCAGAATCTTTCCCAGCAGGAATTCGTGGGCGGAGATGCTGGAGACATAAACTTGAAGAATTGTCTTCAGCTCCGATTCTTTTGCCATGGCGAGAGAGGCCAGCAAAGGAGGGAACATCGAGAGTCCCAGCACGAAGATCCCTGGACCGTAAAATTTCTTGGAGGAGAGTCCTGGGTTGTACCAGAGGCGGATGGCGGTTTGGACCAGCGTGGTGCCTTGAGTGCCAGCGATACGTTGATTGTAGGCACGCGTAATTTCGTTGGCATAACCCGCCGTGAGTCTCGCGGTATTGGCGTCAGAGGCGTCCAGCAGTAATTGAACGGGAGAATTCGCTCCTCGCGCCATGTCTCTTCCGAAATGGGGTGGAATGATCAGGACCGCCCGAGCCGTGTTTGAGCTGAGAGCCTCTTCGGGTTGTCGATCAATCGGCCAGGCCACGACATTAAGACTCATGGACGCACGAATCGCGTCCACAAAATCGCGCGAAGCGGGCGAATCATCAAAGTCCTGCACGATGACCGGAAGATTGTTTACGGTCAACGAAAGAGACACGCTCATCAGGAGTAACAAAACCAGCGGAAGCACCAGGGCGAGAGTCAGCGTCCGCCAGTCACGACAGATCTGAGTCAGCTCTTTGCGGGCTTGCGCAACTACACGTCGCATAGGGTGTGCTCCTTCCTGTTCACTCTTCCGGTGCAGCCTTTCCCTGCTGGCGCGCTTTTTCAATCACGTTGATGAATACGTCTTCGAGCGAGAAGGGTTCTTCGCGCGCGCTGATTACCCTGATTTCATTGCTTTCAAGCTTCTCTGTCGTGGTCCGCTTGCCTGCCTCAACATCTTCATCGGTGACGACATGAAGACGATCGCCGAACAGGGAAACTCGCCAACGCTCGGTGTCGCTCTTCAGGACGTCGGCGGCATGCTGCGGCTGGTCGACGATGAATTCAAGTAAATGGCCGGTTTGCGCGCTCTTGATGCCGCTTGGAGTTCCTTGTGCCACCAGTTCTCCGCCGGCCATGAATCCCAGGCGGTTACATTGTTCCGACTCTTCGAGGTAATGCGTAGTCACAAGAATCGCCGTGCCTGCATCTGCCAGGCGGTTGATCATCACCCAGAACGCTCGCCGGGCAAGAGGATCGACCCCAGAGGTCGGCTCATCGAGGAAGAGCACGCTCGGTTCGTGCATGATTGCGGCGCCGAAGGCGACACGCTGCTTCCAGCCTCCCGGCAGACTGCCAGTGATCTGGTCTTCCTTCCCTTCGAGTCCCGAGAACGACACCACCCAGCGGATTTTCTCGTCGCGCTCACTCTCGGGCACGCCGTAGACGCCAGCGAAAAAGCTGAGATTCTCTCGGATGGTCATATCGTTGTAGAGCGAGAACTTCTGCGACATGTAACCGATCTGCTGACGAATGCTTTCCGAACGGAGGTTGCCCTGTTCGCCGGCCAGCCGCATGTTTCCGCTTGTAGCCTCGAGCAGACCGCACAACATCCTGATCGTGGTCGTCTTGCCCGCACCATTTGCACCCAGAAGGCCGTAGATTTCTCCATAGGGAATCTCAAGGCTTACATTCTTTACCGCAGTGAACGGTCCGAATTGTTTCGTCAGATTTTCCGCTCCGACCGCAATTTGGCCGCGCAGGTTCGAGTGGTCGTGGCGCCCGGGGAACGGTGAATCCTTCGACTCTTCGCCTAGAGCTCGCAGGCCGGCGACGAACACGTTCTCGAGAGTCGGTTCATCGACGCGGACGTCGCTAACGTGCAGGCTAGCTTTGCTACAGAGTTCTTCAACGATTTGGCGAGCTTTGTCTGGGTCGTGTGCCAGGACGTCAAGACGATCGCCAAAACGCTCCACATCCATGATGTCTTTCTGCGGACCGGACACCTCTGACAGCACGCGTTCGGCTTCGCTTAAGTTGTCGACGCGGACTTCCAGTCGCTTGGCCCCCAGACCTTCTCGTAATTTGGCCGGAGTGCCGATTTTCCGGATTTCGCCTTTATGAATAAGCGCGATCCGATTGCACCTCTCGGCCTCATCCAGGTACGGCGTCGAAATCAGGATGGATAAGCCTTCGGCGGCCAGATGCGCCAAGGCGTCCCAAAACTCGCGCCGTGATACTGGGTCCACGCCGGTGGTCGGCTCATCGAGCACGAGCACGCGAGGTTGAGGCACCAAAGCGCAAGCCAGCGAAAGTTTCTGCTTCATTCCGCCGCTTAACTGCCCAGCCAGCCGGCCTGAGAAGCGATCCATGTCGAACATCTGCAGATATCGGCGGCCTCGCTTCACGATGTCGTCGGATGCGACGCGGCGCAAATCGCCGACGTAGCGGATGTTTTCGATAACTGTGAGATCGGGGTACAAGCTGAATGCTTGAGTCAGATAACCTGTCTGGGAACGTGCTTCGCGCGCTGGTTGGCCAAAAACCTCAGCCGATCCCGAGCTCGCTTCCATGACTCCGGCGAGAATCTGGAACGTCGAGGTTTTCCCCGCACCATCGGGGCCGATCAAGCCGAAGATCTCGCCTTTGCCCACCTCAAAACTGATTCCGCGAACCGCTTCGAGTTTGCCGTAGCGCTTCCAGAGCTCGGTGATTCGAATTGCGATCGTTTCTGAACCATCGGAGCCACTTCTGGTGGTTAACAGAGTGTAAGTCGTGGTCGTCATTTGCGCTTTTCTTCGGGCCACTGATCGCCTGCAATTAGGATTTCTCCGTCCGACGGCATACCCGGTTTGGCATATCCGAGTGCTCCTTTCAACTGCAGCTTCACTCCAACGACTTGCTTCACCCGGTCATCGCGGAAATAGGTGTTCTCTGGAGTGAACGTCGCTTGTGGGTCGATGCGCGAAACGTATGCGTCGACCGGCTGCGTGGGATTCGAATCCAGATACACGTGCGCGGCCTGGCCGACCTTGACCTTGCCAATCTGTCCCTCGGGAATAAAACCTCGCAGGTACACCTTGCTGAGGTCCAGTAGAGTGATGACCGGGGTTCCGGAGGTAATCACCTCGCCCGGCTCTGCCACGCGCGTTACCACCGTCCCGTCAAAGGGCGCTTTCACGGTCAGATCCTGGCGATTTTCCCGCGCTTCAGTGAGCTGTGCCTGGGCCTGACTAACGCTCGCCATCGCGTCGGCAATAGCTGCCTGCTGCTGCGCCAGTTGCATGTTCACTCCGGCTACGCGGCGCTTGGCGCCGACCACAGCAGCCGCCTGCTGGTCCGCTGTTGACACGGCTTGTTTCCCTTGACGCTCGGATACGGCTCCCGATCGCGCCAGTCGCGTGTATGCCTCTTTGTCGAAGCTGGCAATGTCGTGGGCGGCTTCTTGCTGAGCAACGTTTGCCTCTTCCTGCCGCAACTGTTCCTCGAGGACCGAAATCTGGTCTCGTGCCGACCTCGCCTTTGCTTCCGCTTGCTGAAGCTCGGCTTGCGCTTGCTCCACACGTGCCCTCAATTGCTCGTCGTCGAGCACCGCGATGATGTCTCCTCTGGAGACGCGGTCCCCCTCGCGCACTCGGATTTCGAGAATACGGCCGCTCGTCTTGGGGGACACTGCCGAGTCATCACCTTCGATTCGACCACTGAGCGGCACGATGGTTGCTGGTAGCGGAGGAACGTAGAAGAACACTCTCCAAACGCCAAACCCGACCGCTGCGAGAATCAGAATCACGACCAACGGAACAATGATTCGACGGGCGATCGAGCGGGGCGGCTTCGCATCGGCAGGTGCAGATTTTGGTTTTGCTTGACCAGGCTGCGCTACCGCAGGCGCAGCTTGCGGGTTTGGTTGGGGCGGCTGACCTGCCGCAGGCGCCGGTTGCGGTTTTGTTTGGGCGGGCTGCGCGGCGGCAGGAACAGATTGCGGGTTTGGTTGGAGTGGCTGCCCCTTGGAACCATTACTCCCCAAGGCTGTAATCGCCGCATCAAAGTTTTGGACTTCCTTCTGTGCTCGTTCCCGCTCTTGCTTCAATTGCTCGACTATTTCAGACACGTTTCCCACTGCAGGCACGGGTTGTGGGTTTGGTCGGGGTGGCTGCGCTCCTACAGTTGCAGGTTGCGGGGTAGGTTGCGGTTCTAGTTGCGGTTGGTCCTGCTTTAGAAGCTCTTGAGGCTTTTCGATCAACTGTTGTACGGTCATTTGTTACCTCAGCTTGTCTTGGACGGTAGCTTGCCGACACTAGAATTCGCTTGTCGAAGATATGCCAGTGAAAAGTCCCAGATATGCTCAGCGATCCGGTCTACCTGCACCGGTGTCATTTCTAACTCCGGCCAAAGCTGCTTCAGTAGAGGACCCGCCAGAACATAAACAAGAATTTGTCCCATGACGCTGTGTGCGCACAGCCGGGTCTTCTCATCCTTGGGAGGCAGATCGATGATGCTCCCGACCAGTTCGAGCAGTCGCTTGTAAATCGGCCTGGACACTTCGTTGACGACTCGCGACAGCGCGGGGGTGGGCTGCACAAGTTCGTGCACCATGATTCGAAAGTGCCAGTCCGGCAAATTTGGCTCGGCCACGCTTTGGAGGCGAGCTCTGATGACCGCCCGCAAGATGTCTTCTGGAGGTGCATTCTGATCAAGTGCACTGTTGATCGCATCCACCCGAGCCGCCCGCACCGATTGCTGCAATACTTCGGTATACAGACCTAATTTGTCGCCGAAGTGATAGTTGACCGCTGCGATATTGGCGCCCGAGCGCTTGACGATTTCCCGCACCGTGGTCGCTTGATAGCCGTGCTCGGCGAAGACGTGACCGGCGGCTTCAACCAGCTTCTCGCGTGTTGAAGCAGCAGCCCTGGGCGCGGACACCCGATGCGTTTGCCTTCGAATTTGTTTCGCCGGGAACATTAAACAACAGTCTTAAACGACAGTCTGAAACATAAGTTTGAATCTCACCGAGGCTATCTTGTCAGATTCGTGGTCACGAAAGATGTGCACTGTTGCTCATACTTGCAGGAAAGCGCTGGGGGTGACAACGACAAGGGTTTGCATGAATTGCCGTCGTGTCGTCAAGATGAGAGGAGTTCCGGAAGGATGATCGCCGATCGTAGGTGTGGGTTCAGCAACCCGGAGATTGGCCAGAAACCGGCATCTGGGAGATTACTCCCTACAAACACGCGATAAACGGGATTATCACGTGCTGAGGACAGCGCCAAGGGTGGCTCGCGACCATCGAGGAGATTTTGCGGTTTCCGTCGGGTTGCACCGGGATAGCAGAAGATGTTCATCAGCAGCGCATCAGAGCTGTTGACGCAATCCAGTTCTCTCCGGATGCGGTCGCCGGGACGAGGAAGCCTTCGCGAAGCCGCATAGCATTTCTTCAGTCGCCGGCTCCATTCGGCCGAGGCGCAGATCCGCCGGTAAGAGGCCAGAAGAAAATTGCCATGGGCTCCGTCGATCTCGTAATACAACACGCTGGGGACTGTACCGTAAGTAGATTCGTGCGGCACATCTTCTGCTAACAGAAGGTTATGGGCGCTGAGCTCGCGCCGGAGCTCGCCGGCTGATAGCGGTCCCATGTTTCCCTCCCGGATACTTCGGTCAGCTTCAATCACCCAAGAAGCTCCTTGACCTTCTGCCGTTTCAAGACGCCGGCGGGTCCTTCCCGGGTGGTTGCTTGGGCCCACTTCTGTAGCTGGGCACCTGGGCCAGTCGGATCCTGCTTGGAGACGATGTAGAAGACGTCGGTTAATACCGGATCCTGCGTGCCCCAGCCGGAGAGCTTGCCGTAATAGACCGAATTGTTGATCAGCACTACAGCCTGATAGGGCGTGGAGAAGCTCACGGGCGCCGCCTGTACCGCGCCGGAGGAACAACCAGTGCTAGCCAGCAAAGCCACACAACCCAGCGCAGCGAGAACTGCCCATACTCGCCAATGTCTCCGCTGGAAGAATCCCATCGCTGTTGTCATGTTCAACCTCGGATCTCCTGGACTACGAGCTTGGTCCGTAACGAACTAGAAGGCCTGACTAGAAAGAAAGCTTAGATATTTAACACTGCCGCCGAGACCTAAATTGCGGCTGTGATGAACATAAGCAGGAGGGAATTTTGTGGCCGGAACCGCGCCATCAGAGGCATAGGGCTGAGAATCATCAGAACGCATTCGCCTTGAAACACTTACAGCCTGCAGCCATTTCAAAGTGCGCCCTTGAGCCAAAACAGCCGGGGAAATCCTTCTCTGCGGCACTGGTAAACGAATTCCGGTGTCTGGTAATACAAATGCGCACTCCTGACACGATCTTGGCGCTGCGGCGCGCGTTCCCGGGTAGAAAGAACCGGCCCTAAGGCCGTCCACGAAATTCTTACCTGTAAGAGGACTCTTAGGACAGGAATTTCGGTCGACGGCTTTCCGATTACCGCAAGAGCTGTCGCCGGAAGAGGAAGCCTGCACCCAGCACTCCCGGGATGAGGGTCAGCAGGACGCCGGGCTCGGGCAACGGCGTCTGGTTCTGCTCGGCAATCAGTTCCACGTAGCCGTCGGCGCTGTCGTAATCGATGCCCCACTTCTCCGCGCCGCCGTCGAAGATGTCGTCCTCAATCGTGCTGAAGACGCCGTTGACCCCGTTGGCACTGGTCAGGATGAACTTGTACGTCGAGCCGATCGTGGGATCGAAACCGTTCTGCAGCAGGATCTCGAGCGTGCCGTTCAGCAGCGCCGAGCCGTTGACGTTGATCACGCCAAAGCCGGTGGAACCGATCATCTCGCCCAGAATGCCATTGGCAAGCTGAATGTAGCCGGTTCCCGCGTGTGCGCCGTTGCCGACGACGAACGCCGACGTGCTGTCGATGTTCACCGTGCCCAGGTTGTTGAAGAACGGCGGATCGATGCTCGAGCCGTTATTGACGTTGATCGTCCCGCTGTTGGTGATGCCGGCCAGCGCCTGCAACATGTCCATCGAACCGTTCAGGCTAATAATGCCGGTGGGCGTGTTGGTCAGCAGGCCACCGACCGTGATGGTGTTGCCGCCGCCGTAGCCGTTGGCGTCAGTTTCCAGCGTACCGGAGTTCGTCACATTGCCCGTGACCGCCAACGTGCTGCCGTTCTCCACGTCAATGGTTGCACCCGCAGCATTGGTCGCGGCGCCGCCGATGCCGGCGTAATCGAAGCTGGCGAGCTGCAGGGTCCCAGTGTTGTTCAGGTTGCCGTTGACGATCAGCCCGCTGCCGCCGCCGCCGGAGCCCACATCAACATATGTAGTTCCAGAGTTGTTGAGATCGCCCCCGATACCCAAGTAGCCATAGTTGTTCAAATCTATGGTCCCGGAATTGTTCACACTGTAGTGGACGCTGGCCACGTCACCGTCCGGGCCATTGATCTGCAAGGTCCCGCCGTTGGTCAGAATGCCGCCGATGCTGAGCGTGTTGTAAGCGTAAAGGCTATTGGAGTTCGTGCTCAACGTCCCGGAGTTATTAACATCGCCCGTGATCGTCATTGTGCTGCCGTTGTCCACGTCAACAACTCCGCCGGCGTTATTGGTCAGGCTGGCGATGGTTGCCATGTCGCCGGAGCCCAGCATCTGGAAGGTACCGCTGTTGGTCAGCACGCCGCCGATGTTGATGGTGTTGCCGCCGCCGTAGAAATTGTAGAAAGTGGTGTACATGCCGCCGGAGTTGTTGGTATTGCCCAGGATGTTCAGCGTGCTGGCGCCCTCGACATCGATGAATCCGCCGGCATTGTTGGTCACGCCGCCGATGGTCGCCAGGTCGGAGGGGCCGTTGAGTTGGAAGGTGCCGCTGTTGTTGAGCACCCAGCCGATGGTCACGTTATTGTTGCCGCCGAGGTCGTAGCCGATGCCGCCGTTGACGGGTGAGCCCGTGGCGGGATTCCCCAAACTAACGGTCCCGCTTGCCGTGTTGATGAAGTCATTCTGGAAGAACCCGGTAGTGAAGAAGCTGAAGGCGATCAGTCCGGTGTTGTGCACAACGCCGGTGACTTCCAGCTTGTCGCCCGGTGCCTCGATGCCGATCACGCCCCCGTTTTCGAGCTGGCCGCCGACGTTGATCGTGTTATTGCCAGTGCCGTTGTAGCTGGTGTAGATGGAGCCGCCGACGCCAACGGCATAGTCATTGGATAGCGTACCCCGGACGTTGAGTGTGCTGCCATTCTCCACGTCGATAAATCCGACGCTTCCTGGTTGGCCGACGAACGAGCCTGGGGCGTTCAGCAGGCTACCCAGCGTTGCCATGTCCACGGGGCCATTGAGTTCAAAGGTGCCGAAGTTTTCCATAGTTGCGATGCTGATGGCGTTGTGCCCCGAACCGTTGTAGCTGGTGAAAATGCCGTTCGCCCCGCCGCCGCCGGAAAAATTCTCTACCCCTACAGTGACGGTCAGCGAGCTGTTGCCCTCCACGTCGATAAATCCGCCTGCGTTGTTCGTCACGAAACCGATCTTGGCGCTATCGCCTGGGCCGCTGGGTTGGCCATTCAGCTGGAAGGTGCCGCTGTTGGTGAGCGTGCCGGTAATGCTGATGGTGTTGCCGCCACCGTAGTTATTAAGGTTCGTCTGAATGGTTCCGGAGTTGGTAACGTCGCCGGTAATGTTCAGCGTGCTGGACTGCTCGACGTCGATGTTCCCGCTATTGATCACGCCACCGCTTTGGACGGTTGCGGAATCCCTCGGCCCGTAGAGATCAAAGGTCCCGGCGTTAGTCAGCATGTCGCTGATGATGATTTTGTTGCTCGAACCGTGCTGGGGGCTGAGGGAGATGCTTCCGTCGTTAGTCGCGGCGCCATCGATGGTGAGTGTGCTGTCACCCTCCACGTTGATAACTCCGCCTTGCATGTTCTGCAGGGCGCCGATCGTTGCGTTATCACCGGCGCCTCCGGGCGAGCTGTAGCCAGCCAGTTGGAAGGTGCCGCCATTAGTCAACTCGCCGCTGATGGTGATGGTGTTGCCGCCACCGTAGTTATTAAGGTTCGTCTGAATGGTTCCGGAGTTGGTAACGTCGCCGGTAATGTTCAGCGTGCTGCCCTGCTCGACGTCTATGTTCCCGGAATTATTCATGCCGCCGCTTCGGACGGTTGCGACATCCATCGGTCCGTAGAGATCGAACGTCCCGCTGTTAGTCAGCATCTCGCTGATGGTAATCGTGTTGCTCGCAAAATGGTCGGGGCTGATGTAGATGCTCCCGGAGTTATCTACCTGGCCAGTGATCTGCAGTGTGCTGCCGCCGCCCTCCACGTCGATCGTGCCGGTATTGTCCACTCCATTCTCGATCATGCCATCGCCTTGGCCTGTCCGACCGAGGGTAAACGTCCCGCTATTGGTCAGCATGCCCGTGATCTCGAGGGTGTTGCCGCCGACGGACTTGTCATAGCCGGCATTCAAAGAACCGGCGTTAGTGACGTTTCCCTGCACCATTAGCGTGCTGCCACCCTCCACGTCAACAAATCCGCCTGAGTTATTCGTCAGGCTACCGATCGTTGCCTTATCGCCCCCGGCGATGCCTGAGCTGCCGACCTGGAAGACCGCACCAACATCGTTGGTCAGCATGCCATTGATGGTCAGATTGTTGCCCCCGGAACCACTGGAGCCGCTGGTGGTCAGGGCTCCGCGGTTGGTGACGCCCACATCGATGGTGAGCGTGCTCGCGTTCTCCAGATCAACCGTTGCCCCTGAGTTGTTTGTCAGGCCGGCCTCAAACATTCCCGAGCCGCCGGTGAGCGCGATTGTGGCTCCGCTGTTGTTGGTAACCTCCCCGGTGACAGTCAACATGTCTCTCGCGCTCTCGATGCCGATCGTGCCGCCGTTGGTTAGCGTACCGGTGATGTCGATCGTGTTCCCACCGGTTCCGTTGTAGCTGGTGTAGATGGCGGAGCCGGAGCTATTCGTCACATCAGTGATGGTGAGTTTGCTACCACCCTCCACGTCAACAAATCCGCCCTCGCTATTCGCCAGACCGCCGATCGTTGCGTTATCGTTGTCGCCCGCAGCGCTGCCGACCAGGACCCCACCACTGTTGGTGAGCATGCCCGTGACATTGAGGCTGTTGCCGCCGCTGCCGAGGGTGGCATTGGCGCTCAGTATTCCGCTGTTGGTGACGTTGCCATCGATGGTGAGACTGCTGGCATTTTCCAGATCGACCGTTGCCCCCGAGTTGTTTGTCAGGCCGGCCTCAAACATTCCCGAGCCGCCGGTGAGCGCGATTGTGGCTCCGCTGTTGTTGGCAACGTCCCCCGTGATGTTCAACATGTCGCCGGCGCTCTGAATGCGCATCACACCGCTGTTGGTGAGCGCGCCACCGATGCTGATCGTGCTGCCGCCCCCGTACCCCTCAAGGTTCGTTTGAATGGTTCCGGAGTTGATAACGTCGCCGGTAATGTTCAGCGTGCTGCGCTGCTCGACGTCTACGTTCCCGGAATTATTCATACCGCCGCTTTCGACGGTTGCGATATCCCCCGGCCCGTAGAGATCGAACGTCCCGCTGTTAGTCAGCATGCCGCCGACGGTGATTGTGTTGCCCGCACCATGGAGGGGGCTGAGATAGATGCTGCCGGAGTTGTCTACCTCGCCAGTGACCTGGAGTGCGCTGCTGTTCCCGGGTTGGCCTTCGATATTGATCGTGCCGTCGTTGGTCAGCGTGCCGCCGATTTTGATCGTGTTCCCACCAACTTGGTAGTTATGGTCTGTGTAGATGTCGGCGCCGGTGTCATTCGTCACGGCGCCAGTGATGGTCAGCGTGCTGCCACCCTCTACGTCAACAACTCCGCCTGCGTTGTTCGTCAGGCTGGCGATCATTGCGGTATCGCCGGTGCCGCCGGGGTTTTCGTACCGTCCATCCAGCTGGAAGGTGCCGCTGTTGGTCAGCATGCCGTTGATGTTCAGGGTGTTGCCCGAGCCGCTGGTGCTCAGCGTTCCGCTGTTGGTGACGTCGCCGGTGATGTTCAGCGTGCTGGCGTTCTCTAGATCGACCTGTGCTCCCATGTTGTTCGTCAGGGCGCCGTAAAAGGTGCCCATTGAGCCGCCGGTGAGGGCGATCTGTCCTGCATTGGAGGTGTCGGCGCCAACCAAAACATGCGAGGCGTTCGTAACTTCGAGGTAGCCGTTCTCGCCTACATTCAGAGCATTCTCGACCTCGACATGAGTGAGACTGCCCTCAATCTCTAGCGTGGAGTTGTAGCCGTTCGAAGGTCCACCAACTTGCAGCGAATAAACCCCAGTTAACACTGGAACCGAAGTAGACAGGCTCACATTGTCCGTCATGCCGCTATAAATCGTGACGTTGCTGAGTGCCCCGGGAATGCCGGCACTCCAATTCCCGGAAAAAAAATTGCCATTGCCGCCGCACCAACAGTCCTGCGCGGGGGGGCAGGGGCAAGAAATCAGCGGCCCGCCCGAGCCGGACCGGCCCAGCGTCAAAGTGCCGTCGGACGCACCACTGCCCAGGTCGGCAAGCGTGCCGTTCTGAAGCGAGTCGTCGCTCCTGCCGGTTGGCCGGTCGTAGCTCTTATCGATCTTTTTCGGAGCGGCGAAAACGGTGGCAGCAAAGCAGAAGCTGAAAATCACGATCAGCGCGAGAGAACGCTTCGACATGTGAGCTTCCTTTCCGTGGCTGACGGAACCGAGCGGCAAGAGGTTGAACCGAACTATTAGAATAGGGTGAACACTTCAGTGGCCGGCCAGAAGAAGCAGCAGAAGGCCGGGCCACCCTCGCCTCCACTGGTGCCACTACTTACGCATGTGAATAACCACTTTCGAGCATTCTTGCCGGCTGGAGTGAGAAGAAAAACGTTGAACTCGAATGCCTGCAATTGCTTGCGTCTCGACACATTGTCAACAGAATGACACTGTCCATGGCACATTCAGGGCAATGTTTGTCATAATTTGTGGGCAAACGGTCGCATACTCGCGTAGCCGGACTGCGAGAATCCGTCATGCTAACATTGTGGCGTTTCCATGGCGCCCAATCCCAAGAGACTTAGTTTGGGGAGTCTCGCTATGTCTCGCACCAAGTCGAAAGTGGTTCGTCCCTCGCTCGCCAAGGCCCCCACAGGAATCCAAGGACTGGATGAAGTCACAGGCGGAGGCCTGCCGAAAGGACGTGTCACGCTGCTTTGTGGTAGCGCAGGATGTGGCAAGAGCCTGCTCGCAATGGAATTCCTGGTGCACGGCGCTGTTCGATACGGCGAGCCTGGCGTATGCATGGACTTTGAAGAGACCGAGGAGAAGCTGGCGGCCAACGTAGCATCGCTAGGTTTTGATTTGCGTGAGCTTAGCAAGAGCAAGAAGCTGTTGGTGGATTACGTTTCTGTTGAGCGGCACGAGATTGCCGAAACGGGAGAATACAACCTCGAGGGCCTGTTCATCCGTTTGGGCCACGCGGTCAAAGCGATCAAAGCAAAGCGCGTCGTTCTGGACAGCATCGAGGCGCTTTTTTCCGGATTACGTGACGACACGATACTGCGATCGGAACTCCGCCGGCTGTTTCAGTGGCTGGAAGAGCACAAGCTTACCGCTGTCGTTACCGGGGAAGCGGGAGAACACACGCTGACCCGTCACGGGCTGGAAGAATACATAGCCGACTGCGTGATCGCTCTGGACCACCGGGTAACGGAACAGATTTCCACGCGACGACTGCGAATCGTCAAGTACCGGGGCACTTCCCACGGCACCGATGAGTATCCCTTCTTGATCGATCGCGAGGGCATCTCGGTGGTGCCGATCACCTCGCTGACCCTGGCCCATAAAGCATCGAGTGACCGCATTTCAACCGGAGTTCCCACTTTGGACGAGATGATGGAAGGAAAGGGGTTCTTCCGTGGAAGCAGCGTGCTGGTGTCGGGCACCGCGGGAACTGGGAAGTCCAGCTTGGCGGCGAACTTCACCAGCGCCGCCTGCGCTCGTGGCGAACATTGCCTGTATTTCGCTTTTGAAGAGTCTCCCAGCCAGATTCTCCGTAACATGCGCTCGGTTGGCATTAACCTGGAGCCGTGGGTACAGAAGGGCTTACTGCACTTCCATGCGATGCGGCCAACCAGCATCGGCCTGGAAGGGCATTTGGCCGCTATTCACAAAATGATCGAAAAGCTTCGACCAAGTGTAGTCGTCATCGACCCGATCACGAACCTGGTTTCGCCCGCGGGCATGTATGACGTTAAATCGATGCTGATGCGCCTGGTGGATTTTCTGAAAGTGGAACAGATCACATCGATGTTCACGAACCTGACATTCGCAGGAGATCCCCAGGCGAGAACTGCGGCGGCCGTTTCCTCGCTCATGGACACATGGATTGTGTTGCGGGACAGTAAGCCCGGTGGACGATCGAGACGCGAGCTCTACGTTCTTAAATCCCGCGGCATGGCACATTCGCGCGAACCTCGTGAGTTGATCGTAAGTGAGAGAGGCATTGAATTGGGAGGCGTGCTGACGGATTACGGTCCGGCCCCGACCGTCGCGGGCCCAACTACAGTCGTGGCATCCGAGTAACGACTTTGGCCCATCTGGACCAGAGACTGAGCATCGACATGAAAAAGAGTTCAGCAAAGAAGCGCGCTGCGGCCAAGACCAGCCGCAGCGACTTCTATCAATTGCGGCTTTACATAGCAGGCCATACCCCTAATTCGGTTGCTGCAATCGCCAACCTCAAGAAGATTTGCGAGGACAAGCTGCACGGCAAGTACCGTATCGAAGTGGTCGACCTGCTGCAGAAGCCGCAACTGGCCAAAGGCGATCAGATCATCGCCATTCCGACCCTGGTGAGAAGGCTGCCGCCGCCGGTCAGAAAAATCATTGGGAACCTCTCAAAGACCGAGAGTGTCATTGTGGGGTTGGATATTCAACCGGCACGCTGAAGCAAGGGTTGAAATAGCTGATGTCAAACAAACGAGCGCGTTCCGATGGCCGAGTCCCGCAAGGAGGGCTGCCCGGCAAGGTCGGTGCACCGAAAAAAGCTCGTATAGGCCTCGGGCCTTCGCCACGCAAACTCCCATCCTCGACGTTACTGGATCAGCCAACCAAGCTCCGCACTCGGCTGAAAACCGCGGAGGAAACTCTACGCGCCATACGGTCCGGCGAAGTGGATGCTTTGATGGTTTCCGGTCCGCGAGGAGAGCGCGTGGTTTCTCTGAAGGGCGGCGAACCCGCTTATCACCTGCTGGTGGAGGCCATGAGCGAAGGCGCGGCGACCCTGTCCCGCGATGGTGCTTTGCTCTACTGCAATCGCAGGTTTGCAGAACTGATATGCATGCCGCAACGAAGAATCATCGGAATTGCGATTCAGTCGCTAGTTGCGGAAACAGAGCGAGACAGATGTGAAGCTCTGCTTGCCGAGGCTCAGCAGGCGCTTGCGAAAGGCGAATTTAACCTCCGGTGCCCGGATGGGAGTCTGGTTCCGGTCTATCTGTCTCTTAACCGGTTTCGGGGATACAAGGGCCAGGTTCTGGGCTTGGTGATAACCGATCTGAGCGAGCAAAAAGTCAAACAGGCCGAAGAAATCAACCAGGCCAAAGCGATGCACCGGCTCCTCCTGGAACACACGCTTTCGGCGCAAGAGGAGGAACGGCGTAGGCTTGCGCGCGAGTTGCATGACGAAGCCGGACAGTTGCTGACCGCTATTTTGGTCGGCCTGCGCACCCTCGAAGACGCTCGAAACCTGGCAGATGTTAAGGTCCAGGGACATCGGCTGCGGGAAATCACTGCCCAGGCGATCGACGAGGTCGGTCGGGTCGCTCGCGGGCTTCACCCAACTGTGCTGGACGACCATGGCCTGGGGGTTGCACTGAGCCGGTACGTTACCGAGTACACAAAGACCCACAACATAGCTGTGAACCTCGCGCTCAAAGAACTTGATGCCAGCAAACTGCCGTCAACAGTCCAGATCGCGTTGTATCGGATTATTCAGGAAGCCCTGACCAACGTAGCCCGACACTCAGGAGCCAAAGCGGTGAGCATTCGATTCGCTCGTTTGGCCACGGCTTTGGAGGTAACCATAAGCGATGACGGATGTGGCTTCGACGCAAAGGCTGTAGCTGTGACCTCGCACCGTCTGGGGATTCAGAGTATGCGAGAGCGGGCCGCAATGTTGGGCGGAACGGTCAGTTTCGGATCCCGGCGCAAGGGGACGAAGATTCT
Source organism: uncultured Acidobacteriaceae bacterium (assembly GCA_963821995.1). GTDB lineage: Bacteria > Acidobacteriota > Terriglobia > Terriglobales > Acidobacteriaceae > Bog-257. Next base: position 136,871 of record CAWGFZ010000010.1, read on the forward strand.
GGTGCAAGTTCCATTTGCCAACCATGACTCCCAGCCCGTCACGGGGCAGAGGAGCACCTGAGATGCCAGCGCGAACGCACAAGATCAGAATCATGATCGTGGATGATCACGCAATCCTCCGCGCAGGACTGAAAATGCTGCTTAATGCCCAGGCCGACATGGAAGTTGTCGCGGAAGCATCCGACGGAGAGAAAGCGGTTCAAGCGGCGCGTGAAACGAATCCAGATGTAGCCTTGCTGGACCTTACCATGCCGAAGGTTGGGGGTATGAAAGCGCTGCAGGAGATGGCGCGGACCTGCCCCGAAACTCGGGTGCTCGTCCTCACGATGCACGATGACCCAGCATACTTGCGATCGGCGCTGGCTGCCGGAGCCTCTGGTTACCTGTTGAAAAGGGCGGTCGACGCGGAGTTGATTGCCGCCGTACGAGCGGTGCATCGCGGAGGGATCTTCGTGGATCCGCGTTTGACCAACGTTCTTGTCCAGGACGTACTGCAGCGGAGAGATACAAAGGCTGGTTCAACCGCCGTGGTAAAGGTCCTTAGTGACCGTGAGCTGCAAGTGCTCAGGCTGGTGGCGCGGGGCTATACCAGTGCACAAATAGCCAAACAGATTTTTGTGAGTGTGAAGACTGTCGAGACCTACCGTTCACGTTTTGCTGAGAAGCTCGGCCTTCGGACACGCAGCGATGTGATTCGTTATGCCGTGCAAATGGGTCTATTGACCTCGGAAGCGCTGGAGAATGAGCCGGGCGGCTCGGCTCGGTAGGAATCTTGTTTCAGGCCGCCCTTCTGCCCCGATAGGAAGCGTAACCGCGCCCGCTTGTCAGGTTTTTCCTTACAAAGCCCGTCATTATTGGTACCAACCCCGATACCCCGCATATTCCATCCGTAGCACACTGTCCTTGGCCTGCAAAATCTACTTTTCCCATCATCCCGAATAACCAATAACCAGACGTGCAACGGCGATCGGAGAACAGATCGATGAGTACAACATCAATGGTTGGTGCCCGATTGGGGCCGGATCCGAGGATTTCGATGGTTGGGAGCAAAAACTCGAGCACGCGCTTCGACGCCAAGACCTTTCTCGCGAACTCGGGGGTGGGCAAGAAGATCCTCAATTTGAAGAAGGACGAGACAGCCTACGCGCAAGGCGACCCTGCCGATGCGATTTTTTATGTGCAGGAGGGCCGGCTGAGAGTCACCGTCACTTCCGCGAACGGAAAAGAAGCCACGATCTCCTTGGTGGAAGCAGGGCAATTTCTGGGGGAGAACAGCATGGCCTCGGCTCACCCCCTGCACCTTGCAACGGCTACAGCAATGACCGAGTGTTCCCTGCTCAGGATTAGCAAGGCGCAAATGGCCCGCGTGCTTCATGACGAACAAGAATTGTCGGCCATGTTCGTCCACTTTCTGCTTGCCCGGAATGCTCGCATCCAGGCGGACCTGGTTGATCAGCTCTTCAATTCCAGCGAAAAGCGGCTGGCGAGGATTCTGTTACTGCTCGCGCAGTTCGGTAAGGAAAGCAAGCCGGAGGCGGTGATTCCCAAGATCAGCCAGGAGGTATTAGCTGAAATGATTGGCACAACCCGTTCCCGAGTGAGTTTTTTCATGAACCGCTTCAGAAAACTGGGCTTTATTGAGTATGACAGCGAAATTCGGGTACACAATACCCTGCTAAACATCTTCCTGCAGGAATAAGATGACGCAAGTAAATACTGACCACAGCGAAACAGTCGCTCGTCTTACTGGCCCGAAACCGGCTTCGCTGGTTCTCGTCGTCGACGACGAGCTGAGCATTCGCAACAGCACCTCAATGCTGCTGAAGTTGGCTGGCTACGATGTCTGCACCGCCGAAAACGGCTTCGATGCCCTTTTGCAACTCGGGAAAGCAGTATCGGACATCATCATCTCCGATCTCAACATGCCGCAAATGTCTGGATTCGAGTTCCTCTCTGTGGTGCGCCGCCGCTTTCCTGACGTCCCGGTGATTGCGGTTAGTGGCGCTTACGATTCCGGTGATCAGGTTCCCGGCGGAGTCATCGCTGACGCGTTTTATAGCAAGGGGCGGCATCATCCCGGAGAACTTCTGCGTACTGTCGCCGAATTAATCGCCGCTAAGGTAGAGCGAGCGATCGATCATCACCGCCTGTCGGCTCCCGTTTGGATACCGCGTAACGGAAAGGATTCCAACGGAGTACCTTTCATCGTGCTGACCTGCACGCAATGTCTCCGGTCGTTCCCTTTGAGCGTTCTGCGTGAAAACGTCCAGGAAATCCAAGAAACTCCTTGCCTGTTTTGCGCTCACCCCGTCCGGTACATCATCGATTTTTCTGTCGACGTTGCTTCCCCAAACGTAAGGATCGCGGGGGCAAGCAGGTAGCTGTCTTAGTTGAAGCTGATGGGCATCGTCCGCCACGGGACGCCGTTGGGCCGCTTCGAGAACGGCAAGCATCCTTTTCGGTTCATCTGGAATCGCTCGCAAGCGACCGCCCATGACGTGTATCTGTTGCTCTACCCCAAAGCACCACTCCATGCGGCATTGAGAGCGCATCCAGCACCTGAGGCGGATGTCTTTAGAGCGCTGCAGCGAATCACTCCCACCCAGCTACTCGCGGAAGGGAGGGTGTACGGTGGAGGGCTTCATAAGGTTGAGCGGAAGGAACTCGCGCAAATCCGAGCGCGAGAAGTGCTACAAAGCATCGAGACCGAAGTTCGTATTGAGCGACAGGGGAGCCTCTTCGCCTAACACGCTACATAGGTGCCCTCCGAACCGGCTTCAATGAGGCCGCGCTGAATTCAGCGCGGAAATCGCGCCTCGCCAACCCCCTTAAAAACAGCAATTTGCGGAGGCGCTTGCGAGGGCTGACGCTTCGGCCAGCAAACAAGAGCATAACGGGTTTTCAAAGCCATCAGCAACTTCTTTCTTTCCTGCCGTTTATCCATCTTCGAGCGCTCCCCGCATTTTTCACGTCAAGCCGCCGCTCGCGGCCGTTTTCAGCGTGTCACGAAAACCGGATAACCATCAATTTCACCATTCAGAAATCGGGCCAGAAGCCGCGCCTGAATCTCCAACACTCTTCGATAACTCACTCGATAGTCAAACATAGGATGCGTGACCAGTGCATCCATCCGCAATTCGTAGGCGCGGAAGAATCCTTTTCGACCATTAGGCTTCAGCGCCACTGAAGATCCCGATTTTATGAAATCCGTTGGCGTAACCATACGAGTGTTGATGGCTGTCAGGACCGCCGAGTCCGCAATCAATGGCCGAAAGGGCTCCATCAAGTCGAGCGCGAGTGCCGGACGACCGAAACGCGGCTGATGGTAGAAACCCCAGTAGGGATCAAAGCCCATCGCATAGGAGGTAATAGTCAGGTCTTTCGTGAGGATGCTATACGCCAGCGACAGAAATGCGTTCACTGGATCCTTCGGCGGGCGGCGGTTGCGGTCGGTGAAGTCGAATCTGAACTCACTCCGCTGCCCTTGATGGGCGTCATCTTCCCCTTCCTCAGCCTTCAACATCCCCGCAAACTCGCTGAAGTAAATGCGAGCCGCTGAGCCTTCGATACCAAGCAGACTCTCAAGCTCGGTCGCTGCTTCTGCTTTATCAGCCAGGGCCTTGAGCAGTCGCAGTGTCTGTTCCGGCGGCTCAATGTGATTGCGCTGCAAGAGGGTGCGTTGATTGCGGATTTTTCCCGCCACCAATTTGCGCGAAAGACGAAGGACAGTTGCGTCGTGCTCCGCCGACATGAACTGGCGATGGCGCAGAAAAAAGAGCGCCCGTTTCTGTCTGCGGAAAAGAGCGTTCTTCACCATGGTGAAGATCAGGCTTCCTAACGTGAGTGCTTGTGGGCCGAGTCGCCCCTTGTCGAGGTTCACGATGACCCAGTAGCCCTGGTCCATCGCTTCGACGAGAGAAAATGATGAGTGCGCTTGCCCCACGATGTGGCGGAAGTGAGGGTCGGCGGTGAAGGTCGATGTCTTATTGAGAACTGGCTCCCTGAGCGTCGCCTGCATCGCTTCACTCTGCCGGTCATAGCGCTGCTCGAAATAGTCTCTGACATCGGCGTTATCAACGTTCTTGAGGCAGGCCGTTCGAAACGTGGCATTGGAGAGCAGCGGCGCGAGTTCGACGAGCGTGAGGCCGTTTGCCGAAAGCACGTACAGCGAATTACGCAGGAGCTCATCGGTGCGCGCGCCGAAGCGGTCCAAGCCCCAACGCTGCGTGAGCACATCCGCGAGTTCCGCGTTGCGGACGAAATCGGGTGATTCATCGCGCTCCAATGGGTTCACGCCCACGGAGACCAAGCCGTCCGCTGGCTCAATGAGAATGAGTTTGTAGTCGAGATGCGAGTGCTCGCGCCGCTCGCGGGCATTCACCGTGCGTAAGAGATCCGGGGTTTCCTCGCCGTGCAGATCGAACTTGAGGAACCCACGGTCATGCTCGATGTCTTGATGCGAGAGATACCGCATCCAGGAGCTCTTGCCGACGCCGGTCTTTCCCACGGCGGCGATGTGTGTCGTGCGCCGGGTGTTGCTCACTCCCACATGCCGCCGCGTCACTTCGCCGTCCACCGCGCGGAACCCGAGATCAAGACTCCCTCGTTCAAACCGCGCTTGCGCTCGCCGTCCGCGCAGGCGGTTCCAAAGCGCTGCGAATAATTGTTCGAGCAAGCGAATCATGGTGATTGAATTGTCGAGGGTGCCGCGACAAAAACGGGAACAAGGGTCGGGAACAAAAACCGAGGGGTCGAAGCAAGCGACCCCGGAAGGAATAAGACGAGGCTGACGCGGGAGAAGAGAGCGGGCTCGGCTTACGGGCGGAAGTTAGTAATCAAGACCTCTTTGTAGCGGCGTCCGGCGGATTTCTGCGCGGTGTAGTGCAGTTCCACCGCCGTGATGTGGAAGTCCTTGAAGAGCTTCCGCACCTCCGGAACGTCGTTCAGCGAGAGGACGAACTTGCCGCGAATGTTTGTAAGCCGTTCGGCCAAGCCGTGGAAGTCAGCCTCGTCAAAGTTGAAGCGATAGAGCTTTCTTCCCCTTGCTCTGGCGGAATTTTACAGTCGAATTTACAGGTTGGTCGGCAACATGGAAGTCTCCCTACATTTCCATTTGATTTTCATTTGGAAGTGCAGGAAAACATGGACTGCGCCCTTTTCTGAGACACGCGAAGCATCGACAGTTAGCCGTTCGCTGCATTTTACTTGGCGAACGGACGTTCTTGTTGCAGAACGAGATCGGCAGGGGAAGCAGAGGCGGGCGCTGCTGGAGAGCAACCCGCCAAGGAATACCCTGCCGGAAACTCATTCCGATGAGTCGCCGGGGAGGGATCGGCCCTCTCCGGCGTGGTGTTTAGAAGATCGGAATAGATTTCCGTATGCCTCAGAAAACTCATCGTCGCCGGCATCCACGGAGCCCGCCCATTCTCGGACGCCCGTTGTCGTTCGAACTCTACCGGCGTCAGATAACCGAGAGCCGAGTGCAGCCTCACAGGATTGTAAATCTGCTCTATGAACTCTTGGATGTGCTCCCGCAGTTCCTCCAGCGTGCCGTACTGCCGTGCCTCCAGCTGTTCGTGTTTTAGTGTTTTGATGAAACTCTCGCAGCAGCCGTTCTCCCACGGCCGACCTGCCCGACTCATACTGAGCACCGCTCCACAAGCCTCAAGCCGATCCACATAGTCTGAGCAGGCGTATTGTGTGCCCTGATCGGAATGGTGCACGAGTCCCGGTTTTGGCTGCCGCGCTGCGATGGCTTGGTCGAGAGCGGCCAGTGTAAGCGAGGCTTCCATTGTCCGGTTCAGCGCCCATCCAATCACCCGTCGCGAGTACGCGTCGAGCACGACTGCGACGTAAACAAACTCCTGCTCCAATCGCACGAACGTGAGGTCAGCCACCCAAAGTTGGTTGATGTCGCTGAGTTCCAGATGCTGTGCCAAGTTTGGATACACTTTGAATCCGTGATCGGAGTCGGTCGTCACGACGAACTTCCGCCGCCGAATCGCGAGCAGGTTATCCAGCCGCATCAGCCGCCGCACCTTCTTGGGACCAACGATGATCCCTTCGCGCTGCAGCTGCACCACGATCCGCCGGTATCCGTAGTATCGGTGCCGCAGCGCCACTCGCTGAATTGCATCGCGCAGCTCCATCTCCGCTGCGCTCGGTTCCTTCTCGATCCAGTGGCGATAAAAACCAGCCCGGCTCACCCGCGCCAGGTCGCACATCTGCTCAATCGTTAGTCCGCCTTGCGATTGCACGCAGCTGCGGATCTCGGCGTAGATGAGGTGTCGCCACTGGCGGCGTTCCGCTGCCGTTTCTCCGCGATTCTTCGCAAGGCACTGTCGAAAAAATCCAGCTCCAACCACTGCCGCCCCACCACACCTTCGAGGCGCGCAACTTTTTCTTCCAACTCTTCAATCCGAGTGTCTCGGCGATCCCGCGCTTTGCCGGCAGGCCGCACCTGGCGCCGTCGTTCCAGCTTGCGTTTCCAGCCATATAGCGTGGTTCGGTGGACGCCAAACTCCTCCGCCAAGCGGGTTGCGCTCTCGCCAAGCAACAAGCGCTCCACCGCGCGTTCCCGCATGCGGATCGAGTAGGTTTTATAGGGTGTCTTCCTCATCGACGCTCTCCATTCAATGGCAAGTGTCGATTCTCTCACTGTCTCACTTTAGGGGTGCAGTGCAAACAGCACCGTCTACAAAATCGACTACAGCGATGTAGCGGTAAAACCAGAAGTAGCGTTTAAGTTATTGAAAAGATTGGTCGGGGAGAGAGGATTTGAACCTCCGACCCCCTGGTCCCGAACCAGGTGCTCTACCAGGCTGAGCCACTCCCCGACGAGATGGGAACAACAGAAGTTACGGAGAAAAAGCGCTTCGCGTTACGGAAACGTTTTCTCTCAAAGAATTATAACAGGCGTAATGTCTTGCTTGACATCGTCGGCCCTGGTGCGGGCTGGAGCTTGGGTTCGGAGCGAGATTGCCAGGAGAGCGGTAGGCTTGCGTGTTCCGGTTTCGCATGCCATCGAAGCAGTCGGGGTACGCCGCTTCGCGTTGCATGCGGGGCCCGGCAACGGCGTTCTTTGCCCTTTATAGGTGAGCGGCCAAAGGAGAGACGGGGTCTTGTGTGCTGTTATTGTGAAATCTCAGTTTGAAACCACTGAGAGGCCGTTTTAGATTCGGAACTTTTCCAGCCGCCTTACGTACTTCCGAGTGGCAGAGATTTCACCGGCAAAGCGCCACTTGCGCAGCCGAAAGGAGTGGACGATGGACAGCAACGTTGTTGGATTCGCTGCGGTGGTTATGGTCTTTGGCATCCCGATGGCTGCGCTTTACACGTATTACCGAGTGCGTCGCTTGCGCACTGAGGAGCGGCTCGCCGCTATCGCGCGCGGGGTAAACATCCCGATGGAGGCGGAACTTTCGCAGTCGGCGCGGTCGCGGCGTGCCGGTATTATCCTGACCAGCGCGGCCATCGGGTACCTCATTACTTTTGCCCTGATTGCGCGCGCCGAACCCGATGCCTGGATGGCAGCAGCATTCGGGATGATTCCGCTGGCTATCGGCATCGGATTCTTCCTGGACGCGAGCCTGATCCGGCGCGATGCGCGCGCCTCGTAGGCGATGAAGGAAAAACAGGAATCGCGCGGCTTCAAAAAGTAACGCGCTGACGGGAGATCGTCAGCGCGTGATTCTTTTCAGGACGGCTCCAACCGAATTCCCTTTGGCACGAACTCTCCTGTAGTTCTCCCTTTAGGACCGCACGATCTTGCGGCCGAACATCGTGCCGAAAATCGCCAGGCCGCCACCCAGGATGACGAGGGCCGATGGCTCGCTCAACGGATCTCCCTTGATCGTGGGATCGTCAGTCAGGACCAGAACTCCGCATCCAGGACAGTCGAAGCCTTGCGCAATGTTGACCACACCGCCGGAGCTGGTCAGCGGTGACGAAAGGATGAGGTCCATGTACTGCAGGAAGCCTGCATCCGCTGCGCCTACCTCATTCGGCAAGTAGGCCGACACCATTTCCGTGGCAACGAAATCCGCATTGTGGTCCGGGCCACTGACAACAATGGAGAACCCGATGATCTGATTGACCGCGGTGTTGGTGATGAAGTACCCGGTTGCTGTGTTCCCGTCGCTGAAGGCAATATTGTTGAGCGTCCAGTCGATGCCGCCGGAACCTGCCATCGCTCCAATAGAGCAAGCAATCAGCAATCCCACAATGACCAGCCCTCTGGCAAGGATTTTCATCGTTCTTCTCCTTTTGGCTTGGCGAAGCAACTGAGATTTAGGGGAACTTGGGACCCACACTGCTACACGGACGGACTTGCCGGACACACGAAGATATACGCTTGCGAGCAATCGAAGGCCCACTCGTCCCATCTTGCTTAACTGACTGAAACAGTGCTGTCTAGCAACTGGCAGATGAGGTCTTGAGGTTGGGTATGCAAGCTCGTACCGAAGAAATCGGAAGAGTCTTGCCTATCGAAGATGTTGCGCGACAGGAGCACGCACGGGCGATAGATCAATGGAGTGCCATCTGATTGATGCCCAGCCCGGGCAGCTCCACTGGGACCCGCGACGGTGGTGCATCCCCGCTCGCTCCACATATTTGAGGCGATGGGACTCGTCGACCAGCTTCTCGACGTGGGCTGCAAGCAACGGGTTATCAAGGTCTACTCTGTGGGCAAACAGCTGGGCGGTTGCCAATTTAATATCGTTGACCAAGGAAGGCAATACCTTCGGGATCTTTGAAGTCGATGAGCACGCCGGGAGGTAAGCAAGGAGAAGCCAACCATTGCTCAGCCGCCATGCCAGCGTTCGGGTCTCCCGATACCCCTCCCCCTATGCTTTGCAAAATCTTGAACGGGCGAGGGTTATTTGCGAGTAAGGCGTCAAATTCTTGAGCCCTGGGAACTTAGCATGCAAAATCTTAAGCGACAGGTACTTGCGCTCGCAGTAATGCCCAAAAAGAGGTGCCGGCGTTCGGCTCTCCCGATATCCCTCACAACTGGCCACTGATCACTGGCCACCAGCCACTGTCTTTCAAAGATCATCTGCCCTCGAACCTTCGAGGACGTTGGACATCACGCCCAACTTACCAGCGTAGCACTCTGGCGGATTCCGTCAAGATCACGAAAGTACATGTACCTGAGTCGGACGAGTCGGAAATGATGGCGTCGGGTGCGGGTGCCCCACACATTCGCGATTTTCGAATGTGTGGGAGACGACGATCAGTCCCACTCATTCCAAAGGCAGGAATGAGCGGGGCACGCATTATAAAAGGGTGTTCCTTACGCCAGGCTTGGCTTACTGCTTCACACAGCAGCCATAGCCTACTTCGAAAGGGGCGCCCTTTTATAATGCGTGCCCCAGGTCTCGCGGGGTTTCGAGACCTGGGATCCGATCGTCGATACACCATCTGGCTGCTTTTAGTCCGAGTAAACGAATGAGCCAGAAAGGTGAAGCTATGATTGGAGACGACAGCCTCCACGCACTTCCATGTCATCCTCCCGGGTCTCGAACACCGCGAGACCCCGGCCACCCGCCAGGGTATCGATCCGAAGTAAGTTGTCATCGATTGCTGCAACGTTTGCGACAGCGTGCCAATATTTCCAATTAAGCTCGACGGAGAGCAAAACCATCCACAAGGGCCGCCGCCACCGCCCCAACCTCCGCCACCCCAAATCCCCGAAAACGCTCCGCTGAAGTCCCCAAAATCGCCGCCGCTCCAACCTCCATCGCTAAAGCTCCCGCAGCCGATTGGCTGGCCGCCAAATACCCCGCATTTTAGTCCCAGCGGGTCGGTACTGTTGAGCGGGTTATTCATCACATAGGCATAGCGGTTCCAGGTCTGCGGGTTGGTGATGTCGACCGCGGCCAGGCTTTCTCCCTTTTTGTTGCACCTGTACATCTTCTGGTCCAATTATTTTCCGACCTGGGTGTCCTTTCGTAGCTCAGCAACATTGAAGCCTGAATCCAGCAGGGCAACGCCAGTGGACGAACCGGAGTCGAGGACAACACACAAGATGTGCCTGGACGTGAGTTTCTCGCCGTAAACCGCTGTAGCCTGTGCGATGACGTCTTTGAGATCGTCAGTTGACCTCATAGGCTTATTCATGACCGACTTCTCAGTGTGCCGCATAACGGCGCTGAAGCGCAGCCAGTAAAACTGTCTGGGATCACGGATACCCGCAAATCCGCAAAAGAACTTTTCCGCGGATTCCCAGTCACTCCAGTACTTGGAAATCCGTTCAAAGTCTGCGATATATACACCAGCCATAAAATCGCGGATGTCAATCTCAAGCGATTCGCGGTCGTCAGCAATCATGCTGGAAAAGAATTGGATCCATTGGAGCGTTTGTACGCCTCCTTGCCGGGTGTCTTCCGACATGACTGTTTTCTCCTCACTCATAGAGTCTGCCGCGACAATGGGCCACAGGCGACCAGGTTATACTCATTAAATCCTAACGGGCTAACAGGCCAAAGTCGTTCCACCGTGACGGCAATCGGACACGATCGAGCGGCGCCTTGCTGTTTACACTTGCTGAAGATCTGATCGGTCGTAAAGTGTACACGGGGCTCTCCACCATCGGGGCACTCACAAACGTATCCGCACTCGCCCTCGAGCGGTGTGCGGTTCACGGAGGTACAGGCACACTCCACTTTGGGGGAAGGAGAGGGGAGCGCGGCTAGAACCGTAGCGGCGCAAGGGGCGGATGTTGTCGGCGCAAAGGAGGTTCCAACTGACGGGCTGTCGCAGGGAGACGGCAATGGGGGCGTGGGAGCTGGAGCTGTAGAGCCGCCGCTGCCGAACGGAACGCCAACTGGAAAGTACCAGCTAAACTCGCAATTCGTGTTAGCACCACCGTCTCCAGGCGCAAAGCTGAGACCGCATGGGCCGTTCGGGAAGTTCGTCGACGCGGAGGTGGGGGCTGCGTCCGACCACCTCCGCCGCCATTTCCACTACCACCCCCTCCACCACCGCCGCCACCCCCTCCTCCGCCGGCGAGGCAGCCGATGCAGAATTCCCACCCCGGCCAATCATCATCAACGCCATCATTGGGCGTACCATCGTCGTCAATACCAGAATCGATTCCTCCGCCCCCGCAGCCACCAATTATCTGACCATGATACACCGCACAATTAAGCCCCAGCGGGTCAATATAGCTCAGCGGATTATTGGCCACGTAGGCATATCTGTTCCAAGTCTGTGGGTTGGTGATGTCCACTGCTGCCGTTCCTGCCGGATCGGGCGCCAGCCAGCGTCCTTCTCCGGGGCTGTACTGCCGAAAGGTAAAGTCGTACAGACTGGACGTCATGTCCTGCGTCTGACCGGTAAAGTTGTGGTCTATCGTGCCCATCTCAATGAGGGTGTTACTCTCGCCAAACGGAGCGTAGAACCCGTCGTAATGCATGGTCTGAGCGGGGGTCGTGGAGAGCCGCGACGACCCTAACCAATCGGCATGGCGCCAGTACGCAGGCGCAGCCGGAGTCACCGACGTGTACACCGCCTGCACTCCCGCCGCCAGCGGAGCAATGTATTTCTTCACCGTCTGCCCGTTCATATAGGCAAACTTGAATCCGTCGGGCGCATAAGCGATCTGCGTGGCGCCGCCGATTTCGACCAACCGCAGAAACGCATCATACGTACCGCTCACGCCCGCGCTGGTCGCCGGACGTCCGTACACATTGTAGATATACGAATTGAGGCCGTCCCCGAGCAGGTTACCGTTTGAATCATAGCTGTAGCCGCTGCCGTTCATGCGAAGACTACAGTAGGGATGGTAAGGCTGTCTGTGACGAAAACCCCCACCCAAGCAGACGAAGCTTGGGTGGGCCACCCGTCCCGTCCGGGCCCACCCTGTCGCCAAACGATGGCGACGAGGATGGGGCACCCAAATTGTATGGGGAGTGGCATGACGACGAAAGGCTGGGCCACCCGCCAATCTGCTGGTAGCGTGTATGTAAATCACAACCTACAATCTTCATGTGCTCGGCTCCTTTCCTCCGAGCCTTGGTAGCTTTGAGCGCACCAAGTGTACCCGGCGGCATGGAGCCGACACGTTATCTAATCAGTCCTCTCAACCTCGATAACCGCGGATGAATGGGGTACTCCGGCAGTGACATTCGCCTACCCAAGCCTCGAACCCCGCGAGACTTGGGCCACCCGCTCGCAAAGAGCGATGCCGATTAATAAATAGCAGGCAGCAAACGCTATCCCATAGATGATTCCGAATAATCCGAAGGGGTATCGACAGAGCATGTATGTCAATCCCGTGACTAAGGGCAGCGATACGCAACCCGCAACGGCGGGAAACCACGGCCATATAAAAGAGACGCCGACCAACAGAACCGCGCTGGAGTAGTAAATATGTCCCGGCGCAGACAGACCTAAGAACATGACAAGGGTGATTCCGCATAAGAAGAACCAAACAGCCGCGCAGATGCGGAGGACATAAGTCATCTTAGAGCTCCAACACCTTGATTACCAAGACATTGCCGTCCTCACCTAAGGGCAAGGTCGCTTTAGCCGTTGTGAAATCGCGCCACTTCATAATCAGCCCTGCTGACGAGATCGTCTTTGGACGGGGCGGGTGGCCCACCCAAGCTTCGTTTGCTTGGGTGGGGATTTTCAGCTGTTATGGCCGAAGCTGACCGCAGTCGAGACGAGCTTCGCGTGCGGCACCATCCCCATCCGTTCCCGTCTTCGACCCGTCCACTCCGACTCGATCTCCACCACACCCTCTTCTCCCCTCAGGTAGTGACGAAAACTGCTCCACGCCCAATCCTGCGGCTCCTTCACCAAGCCGCGCTTGACCGGATTCCAGTGCATGTAGCTCAGCTTCTCCAGCCGCTTCTTCCTGGTATAAACATTGAAATCGTAATACCGCGCCTGCCAGAAGTGCTTGCGGCCGCCGATCAGCCTTCTCGCTACGGACTGCTTCACGGCTTGCAGTGCCGTGGCCAGCGGCGCGCGCTCCGGTTCACTGATGAGCAAATGCACGTGCTCCGGCATGATGACATACCCGCTGACCCAAAAACCGTATTGCCGGCGCGCTTGCTCCAATGCCCGTTCCACCAGACGCTTGGTGTGCGCACTCATCAGTAGAGCTTCGCGCCGATAGCAGGTGAAGGTCACGAAATGCAGATCGCCGGATTCCTGGTATCGCCTTAGTCCCCAAGGCATAGCTGGAGGGTAACCGACCCCGCGGGCCTTTGTCTGTGACCGAAAACCCCCACCCAAGCAAAGGAAGCTTGGGTGGGCCACCCGTCGGGCAAGCTCAGTACAACGAAAAACCCCCACCCAAGCAAAAGAAGCTTGGGTGGGCCACCCGTCCATCTTTTGGCCTAACCTGGGCATGTATGAGGACCTACACCAGGGCGGCTGCACATGTCAGTGATCCCAGGTTAGCAGCCAAAGGAAGGCCGCGAACCTGGGGCACCAGGCCGTTGCTTGACAGCACCCGTCACGGGGTGACGTGTCTCTCTCTCGGTCTCTCTGTTTCTTCTGGGCCTGCCGCCTTCCCAATCCGATGCGTAGCACATGGGTCTTGTCATCGCGCCTGATTGCAGTCTGTAATTACGACCTCCACCGGTGCCCACACCATCCATTCCCGTTTCTTAGCAAGCGGAAGAAGCCAATCGAAATGCCGGAGCTTTATCCGATATGAAATCCCGTGCCGCGAGCGACTCTCGTACTCGTAGACAGCTTGCATCTGGGTCTCCTCTACCGTCGTTAGCGGGAGTGAGTAGAGGTCCCACTGCGCCTTGGGAGTTCCCTCTAAAGCAAAGACTTGACTGGCAGCCACGGCCTGGGAATCCAGTCGCCACGGTTCGTGCCCTTCGTTTACGAAATCCTGGAGCTGTTCATATGTCTGCTTGTTTATACGTTCGACTTCGGTTCGTGACGAGCACTGTCCTGCTGCGTTACACAAGCTGGAGCAAAGGACTAACGTCGTCCAGGCCAGATACCATGCAGCCAACCTCATTGGCATGGCGCGAACCTCCAGTTGACAGTAGTGTTTCCGGTCAGCCCAAGCTGCTGCTGTAGCCCATAAGAGATATCTATTCCGGCACCTATCGCCGGGTGGCCCACCCAAGCTTCGTTTGCTTGGGTGGGGATTTTCAGATGTTATGGCCGAAGCTGACCGCAGTCGAGACGAGCTTCGCCCGGGTGGCCCACCCAAGCTTCGTTTGCTTGGGTGGGGATTTTCAGATGTTATGGCCGAAGCTGACCGCAGTCGAGACGAGCTTCGCGTGCGGCACGCGAGTCGCCGGAGGCCCGTACACGTTGTACGTGTGCGAATTGAGGCCGTCCCCGAGCAGGTTCCCGTCCGAATCATAGCTGTACCCGCTGCCGTTCGTGCGAAGACTACAGTAGGGATGGTCAGGCTGTCTGTGACGAAAATCCCCACCCAAGCAAAGGAAGCTTGGGTGGGCCACCCGTCCGTCGGCCTGCAAGTAGATCATGCCACTTTTAGGAGGGCTCAACCTTCAGCGCCTTTCGGACCTTCCACGAGCTTCCCAACGGAAGAAAGAATCCAAAGGATCAGGAAAAAATCCACGGAGTCGATGGCGGCGATCACCAGGGCGGGGACCCACCTGGTACCCCATGGGACAAACAAAATCAACGGGACGTGAAGAGCCGCGATGACCGCCATAGTGATCCAAAACCACGCATGCGGCCTCAGCCTCCACTTCAAAACAAACATTAAACCAAGTACCGCGACGCTGTTCCATATTGGCAGCATCAGATTCAGTCTTCCGAAGTGGTCGAATAGCCAAGCACATAGAAAGGCGACAGCAATTCCAGGCAGTATGGCCCACCTGGGTAAGCGTAGTTTCTTGGCTGCCTTTATGTCGCTCTTTACATCATTGGCTATGGACATTGTCTGATCGCCTCTAGAGTTTTGAAAAGGTCCAAGCCGATCGAGCCTACTGCGGCGGCATCATTGAGGCCGGGTATGAAACCGGCGACGGTAAGGCCAGTTGAAAGCAGCCCCGACCCAGATGTATCAGTCAGCCCGTTGAGACCCGATACGGTGCTCGTCGATCCTCCTACTGCCTGGATGAATCTTGTCCCTGCCTGGTCGGCTACTACCCCAACATATCCGGCTTGGTGGCCAATCACTCTCGCAATACCACCAGCTTCAGGGATCAGTCCTACCGCGTCGATACCAACACGCGCAACGCCCGCGAGGAGGGCATTTCGGACGCAGGGGCTCTGGTATGAAGGTGTCCCGTTACTTGGGGAGCGATTCACGCTAATCGTATTTCCGTTATCCACTGAGGGCAGATTGCCGCTTTGATACAAGCTGGCGCTCGAACTCGACCAAACAGCAAAGGACCCCATGCTGGCGAGTTGCCAATACCCAGTCGTGTGGGAGAATGTAAACGCCTGCAGGCCGGTATTCGGATCTACAGTGGTGGTCTCCGTTGAGGTTGGACCTACCCACTCGAACTGCGGGAAACTCCAGGCACCCCAGTCGAAACCGCCGTCGCCGAAGCCCCCGCAGCCGATGGGCCTGTACCCGCCGCTACCGTACCATGCAGCAACCCCGCATTTTAGTCCCAGCGGATCGATGTAGCTCAGAGGGTTGTTCATCACGTAGGCATAGCGGTTCCAGGTCTGCGGGTTGGTGATGTCAACGGCGGCCAAGCCTGCCGGATCGGGCACCAGCCAGCGGCCTTCCACCGCACTCTGCTGGCGGAACAGGAAATCGTAATAACCTGCCGTCGTGTCCTGCGTCTGCCCGGTGAAATCGAACAGCCCGGTATAGCCTTGCCGCAGGGCAAAGGTCTCGCCAAAGGGCGCATAGGCCTGGTCGGCATAGACCCCGCCGCCGGGCGTCGAGGCAAACCAGGACGAGCCCAGCCAGTCGGCGTGCCGGTAATACTCTAAGCCGCTGGAGTTGTACACCGCCTGCATCCCACCCACCAGCGGCACCACATAGCTCTGCACCGTCGAGCCATTCATGAAGGCAAATTTCTGCCCCGTGGGGGAGTATACCGACTGGCTGCCCAGTTCGGCCCTCTTTTGGCCGCACATGTCAGTGATCCCAGGTTAGCGGCCAAAGGACGGCCGCGAACCTGGCGCACCAGGCCCGTTCGTGCGAAGACTACAGTAGGGATGGTCAGGCTGTCTGTGACGAAAATCCCCACCCAAGCAAAGGAAGCTTGGGTGGGCCACCCGTCGATTCTTCTCGTTGCCATAAGTCCTCCTATGAATCTTCTAAGCCATCGTTGAAAGGTACTGACTGCGAGCGGGTGAAGCGGCAGGAACGCTCGCTACCCCGTTAGCCGCTACTCGAACATGACATCCAGCTGAGTGCTGATAGAAGTTCCACCACATTTACTCCCGCCCGATGGGAGCACATTGAAGCCGGTGCGGGGACCGCGGAGAGGACGAAGCTAATTCATCCAGGATAAAGCGCCAGCAGGACGCTTGGCGGGAATGATGCCGCGGGTTCCAGCGAAGATTCGCAAAAAACAGTAGCCCTGAAATCGACAACACGAAAAGGGTCGTCGGCCTCGGCGCCATTCGACATTATAGGTAGGCGCGCAATCCACGACGTCCGAACATCGAAGCGCTGTCTTTTTATTCCGGCGAGCTTCCTCGGGCAACAGGACGTGCGTTCCCCTCGATGCTTCCTATGGAGAGGGAGATCTACTGACGGTTCTTTGCGGCGCGGTTGGCGAGTGCGTTGGCCTGGCGGTTGCGTTCGCGTGGAATGTACTCGATGGAGAACTCGACGGCGCGGGCAAGCTTGCGGCAGATCCAGTTGAGGGAGTGAAGACGCGGACTGCGGCAGGCGTACTCGCCGGTCATTTGCTTCACGACGACCTGCGAGTCGGAGAAAACGTGCAGCGTCCTAGCCTTTGCCGCGACGGCGTGCTGCAGCGCTTCCAGCAGGGCGACGTACTCGGCAACGTTGTTGTCCTGCCGCCCAATCCAGCGGGCGATGCAAGTGGTTTCGCCCTCGGGGCCTTCGACAACGACACCAATACCCGACGGCCCCGGATTTCCATGCGAGCCGCCGTCGACATACGCCACCAGATCAGACATTCGCTGCCTACTCTCCAAGATGCTTCACCGAGCCGGATTCGTCAAGAAGCAGATTGGGTTCCTGTCAAATGCTATGGCTTCAGCCGCAGTCTTCTGTGCAAAACATGTGAATTGACTTTGAAAATCAGTCTTCGGAACAAAGAAGTGGCGATCCTGCTTCCGTTTGCGGACAAAGATTCTCACAACAAATTAAGTTGCAGTTGCACCAACCTTGGGCGTTGACATTTCTCAATCCTCCGTTAGGATGGGTTTCGTCGACGGCAGAAAAGGGCAGGCGACAAATAGTGGCCAGCCCGAAGTAAGCTGAGTGATCGGTTCCTTGGGGCGACCCGCGGGAACCGCCAGACCCGAAAAAACCGACTGCACTGCGAGGTGTCAGCCGGGGTTTGGAACCGCGAAAGTGGTGATCGCATCAAGGGCTGTGACGGTGCATGCCTCCACGCCGATGACTCCCTCGCAGGAGTTGGCGGCTAGAGCATAACCAATGTCACGGCCCTTTCAATTTTTGCCGCGATTTCCCCGCTCACGACACCTGCCGAAGAACTGACCGCTCCTCGATCAGAACGCATCCCGAACCTTCGGCAAACGCGACATTGTCCTTCGCACCCTCATCTTTGCCCAGCGCTTCGCGGTACGTCTCATAGGCTGCCAGGCTCGCGAAGTTGATCAGTGCGTATGCAATGTTGGTCGGACCGGCTATCCTGGTCGGAACGAAATAGCCCAGCAACTCTCCCCCGCAACGCCGAATGGGCTCGGGCCAGTCGCGCGCATACTGCTCGAAGTCGTTGTGCTTGTGGATGTCGATGGTGTAGCGAATGCAGACGGTAATCACGCTATTCTCATTACCTCCGGGAATGAGGCTAGGCGCATGCTGAGCGGTCATGTTTCAGCCGCTGCTGAATGAACCTAAATAAGGTGCACCTCTCCGGAAGCGCACCTCATCGGTTCGTTTTGAGTTGG
This sequence comes from uncultured Acidobacteriaceae bacterium, assembly GCA_963821995.1. GTDB lineage: Bacteria > Acidobacteriota > Terriglobia > Terriglobales > Acidobacteriaceae > Bog-257. Next base: position 154,901 of record CAWGFZ010000010.1, read on the forward strand.
TAGAGTCTGGCTTAGTTTGGGTCTGCTACCAAGGGTGGGTACAGGTTGTTGGCCCGGTAGCTGCCGATTCCTGTCACCAGATCGTAGCCGACCCCGGCTGTACACTGGGACCCGCAACTCCCGTTCGTTCCTGACGTAATGTCGTGGAAGTCAGTCGAGTAGTTGCCGGAATAGCAATTGCTGGTTTCGCTCCAAACAGCAGGTCGCTCGAATGAGGGTAAAGTGGAGGGTTCAGGATGACACATCCGGAAAAGATTCACTCTCGACAAGGCTGAAGCCGTGCCCTGACAGGAAGTCCCGGCCGAGGCGCTACCAGATCTCCAATTCGAACTTCCGGTACTGATGGATCAATTCAAAATCGGCGCGCTTGCAGGTAATGACCCGCGCCCCGTGAGAGCGGGCCGTCAGGCAAATCAGCACATCGAGGTGCAAGTCGCGCAGCTTTCCCGGCGCCAGTTTCCTATTTGCGTACATCCTGCCTAGTATCTGCCCCGACTCCAGCCAGTTTTCTTCGGTGGGGGTGAGTATCGGATGATTTTTGCCCAAAGCTCTGAGGAACTCCCGTTCCATTGGACTCGTCGCGCCGCGCCATAATTCCGCCAGAACCACGGAAGATGTCCTGATCAGACCCCTGATCGATTCGATTCGCGGCTGGTGACGCCCACTGCGGAGCTGGTCGACGATTACCGACGTGTCGAAAATAATGACGCTAGTCATCCAACCCGGCGAAGGAGAGCTTTCCAGCGTTCTTGCTCATAAGCTTCTGAAAACGTTTGAGCGCAACGACTTCTCGCAATGCCGCATGAATGGCTTCGGTGCGGGACTTTACTCCCAGGAGTTCGGCTGCCTCATCCGCCAGCTTGGTATCGAGTCGTATGGAGGTCATCGGAGCAGCCATGAAGCGCCTTATATTTACAGATTATGCTCCTTGTATATACAAGTCAAGCGGATGCCGGGTAGTGTCGCGCAGCTTGAAAAAGTCCGGGTTGTGAACAATGGTAGAGCGAACCTTTAGAGCCTGCCCTGAGCTTGCCAAAGGGTTCGCGGTCAACGACACTCCTTTTTCGAAGCGGAGCCCCGGCGGGGCGGCACGCGCCGCTTGGCACGCGGTTTGTGCCGCCTAAAGGCACTGGGCTTTTTTGTCACTTGCGACGCGGGCCCCAACCACCCCAGATCGCGCAAATGCGGCTCGATCCGGGGGCCCCGGTGAAGGCCCGCTCTACCTTCATCGGCTCCCCACAATTTCAAACTGACCCACTACCGGAGGCCGCTAGGTCAACGCTGCGCCGAATCAGTGTGGCTCAGAAGCCTGGCAGCCCTTCGTGTTCACTGTCACCAGTGGCAGCTCCGCAAGGTTGCTCTCTTTTAGCTTGGCATTCAACGACGCGATGCCCTGGGCCGTTCCCTGATTGAGCTGCTGCCAGCGCATAACGTCCTTCTCCAGGGCAGCACAGTTCTGCTGAATGGCAGCCTTCACCGTCTCTGTGGGACGAATGTCCGCACTCTCGACGCTAAAGATCAGCCGTGCCAGTTCACGATTTACTGGTCCGAATCCGGGGGCCGACTTGCTGCCGTTTTCCAGCGCGTCAATTTCCTTCGCCAACGCTTCGGCTGCCTGCTTCAGATCAGCGCCATTGATCTTCTTCTGCCGATCGGCCAGCGCATCGTGCAAAGCCGCAACCTGATGGTAGGCGTCATAGCTGGATTGCATTCCGCGGCTGGCATCGAGCGCCACATCGTGCTGCTCAACCAAGTCCGCTTGTGATGCGTGAACCCGCGGATCAAGCTCCAGCGTGAGCGGCTGCCCATACGTTTCACCCGCATAGCGCAGCCAAACCCGATACTTGCCGGGCGGGACGAGCGGACCTTGCGGCTGCTGGCGCGGCGTGTCGGTGGGAACCGCATGATCGGCCAGCGTGTATTCGGTGTAGCCCAGCAGATTGCCGTAGTAACCGTAGGGCAACGTAGGCGGCGCGGGATATCGCAAATCCCAGGCGAAGCGATTCACGCCCGCCGACTTCGTCAGCTTCGCCGGCGGCGCGAACCAATATTCCGGAGCGTTCGCCGGCAGCATATTCGGCGGCTTGGGCTGGCTGGAGAAGTTGGCAATCTCGGCGCCCTTGTCGTCGTAAATCGTCAGCGTCAGATCTTCCGTGGCGGCGCTGCTCAGGTAGTAGTCGATGATCGCGCCATCGGGCGGATTCTTACCTGCGGGAGTCTCCGGCGGATAAGGCGTGTCTTCATAGTTGTCCCAGCGCACGCGCACGGCGTTCGCGGGAGGAAAAAGATACGCGTTGCTGGAGGTGACTTTTGGCTCGATCTCACGCAGCGGCGTGACGTCGTCCAGAATCCACAAACTGCGGCCGAAGGTAGAGATGGCCAGATCGTTGCCATGAACCTTGAGGTCGGTAACGGGCGCGGGCGGAAGATTCAACTGGAGCGATTGCCAGTGATCGCCGTCGTCCCAGGAGACGAAGACGCCGGTATCGGTTCCGGCATAGAGCAGGCCTTTGCGCTTGGGATCTTCTCGCACCACGCGCACCATCTGGTCTGGAGGAAATCCATCGACGATCTTCTGCCACGTCTTGCCGTAGTCGTGGGTGCGAAAGACAGCCGGTGGAGTGGACTCGCGCGTGCCGCCGACCGTCAGATATGCCGTGGTGGCATCGTAATGCGACGCTTCGAGGTAGAGAATTTCCGTGGGCTCGGTCAGCCCGGGCGGCGTGACATCGTGCCACGTTTTCCCCGCGTCGCGCGTGAGCTTCACCAGCCGATTGCTGGTTCCCGCCCAGATCTGACCGGCTGCAACTTTAGAAGGCGACAACGTGGTAATCGCCGGCGGATGCGCGGCCCCCGGTTCTCCCTTCTCACCTTCTTTCTCTTCCTTCTCGACGTAGCCGGTCAAATCGGGGCTGATCTCCTGCCAGGTGTGTCCGCCGTCGGGGGTCTTGAGCACCATCTGCATTCCCAGATAGAGCACAGAGGGATCCTGCGGCGAAAAAACCAGCGGCGGCATATCTGAGCCGCGATATTTCTTTCCCCGCTCGAAGAGCGTCGCAATCTCGCCGGTTGACTTGTTGAAGCGCACCACCGACTCGTACCAACCGGTGCTGTAAACGTAGTCGGGATGCAGCGGATCGGGCGTGATGTAGGCGTACTCGAAGCCGCCGACGGAGTACCAGTCCTGCAGCAGAATTTCGCCGTAGCCGCTGCGGCTGAGCACGCCGGCGGTGCCGCTATCCTGCTGCGCGCCGTACACGCGATAGGGAAATAGATTGTCGGTCGACACGTGGTAGAACTGGCCGGTCGGCTGGTTGTACCAGGAGCTCCAGGTCGCGCCCGAATCGACGCTGATAATCGCCCCCTGATCGACACCCAGGAGCATGCGCGCAGAGTTCTGCGGATCGATCCACAGGACATGGAAGTCGTCGCCGCTGGGCGCCCCGACGAAAGCCTCGAACGTTTTGCCGCCGTCGGTGGAGCGGTAGAGCGACGTCTGAGCAACGTAAACCACGTCGTGATTTTTCGGATCGGCGAAGACGCGGCTGAAATAAAGGCTGCCGATCACGCGCGGGTCTTGCGTTGATTGATACCAGTTCGCACCGCCATCGTCGGAGCGGAAGAAGCCCTGATCGAGGATGGCATACAAACGCTGCCCGGCCGTGCCCGCAACAACCACGATGCCCAGACGCCCGCGCGCTTTCTCCGGCAAGCCTTTACTCACGAGCGGCGCCCAGCTTGCACCGCCGTCGCTGGACTTGATGATCTCGGAAGTATCAGCTACTGCGGATGCGCCGGAGCCCGAGCCGGGATGGTACACCGAGGCGTACAGCGTGCGGGGATTGTCGGGATCGGCGCACATGTCCACGATGCCGAGGCTCGCGTCGTTGGCGTAAACCTTAGTCCAGTTTTTTCCGCCGTTCTCGGTGCGGAAAATTCCACGATTCGCCGTCAGCGCCTGCGTCGCCAGCGGCCGCCAAAAGATTCCTACGCCGACGGAGTTGGCGGCAACGACGAGCGTGTCCGGAGTGCGAGGATCGACGATGATCGCTTGAATGTACTGCACGTCTTCGAGGCCGATGTTCGTCCAGGTCGCGCCCGCGTCGGCTGAACGGTAGATGCCGCGGCCGCGCATCTGTTCGCCGGTGCCAACCAAGACGATCCTCGAGTCTGACGGTGCGACCGCGACCGCCCCGATGGAAGGCACGGGCACGCTGTCAAAGACAGGTTGCCAGACGCGACCGCCATCGGTGGTCTTCCACACGCCGCCGCCGGGCGTGCCGAAATAATACGTCTTGGGATCGCCGGGGATTCCAGCGACGGAGGTCACGCGTCCGCCGCGAAACGGGCCGATGAGCCGCCAACGCATGCCGGAAAATATTTTGGCGTCAGGCTGGTCCTGGCAGACAAGAACGGTTGCGAGGGAAACGATGAGAAGCAGCAGAGAAAACAGGCGGACGCGCGGACAGCGCCGCATCAAACTGACGGGCATCAAGCTCTCCAGTGCAGCCCACCAGAATACAGATGTTCGTGGCAACCGGGTAGAGCGGGCCTTCAGGCCCGCGTCCAAACTGATAGCCGGTCACAGTAGAGCGGCGCTTCAGCGCCGCGTCTGCTGCGGCTGTTTTGCGAGGCTTTCGGCCCACTACAAAGCAGTGGGCCGAAAGCCGGATCTCTATGTGACGGCTTCGACGCGGGCCTGAAGGCCCGCTCTACCTGGTTGCCGGTGCCGCCTCGTTACCCATAAGCGAGCGCAACAATGCGACTTCGGATTCGATTGCCGTCTTCAGGCTCGGCTCCATATCGGGCGCGAAGAATGGCGAATGATTCGACGGCAAGCTTACGCCCTTGGCTTTGGCTTCCGCGAACTGCGCCGGATTGGCCACTCCCAATTGGTAATAGAACGATGGCACACCGGCCAGTTCGAACTCCGAATAGTCTTCCGAAGTCATAACCGCCGGCAGCGTGACCACGTTGCTCGCGCCCAGCGCCTGCTGCAACACCGGGGTAAGCCGCTCGGAAAGTTTGGGGTCGTTGTACATGGCGTTCGTACCTTCCGTCACTTCCACCAGCGGAGCTTTGGGCGCACCCGCGGCTTCGGCTTCGGCTTTGGTGACGCGCTCGATAGAAGCGAGCAGGTGCTTGCGCACATCCGGCGAATACGACCGTACGGTGAGGCCAAGACGGACTTCGTCGGGAATGATGTTGTTCTTGGTGCCGCCCTGGATGTAGCCGACCGTGATCACCGCAGGATCGCCCGGCTTGATCTCGCGCGAGACGATCGTCTGCAGGCTCAGGATTGTTTTGGCAGCGATGACGATGGGATCGACAGTAGTCTCCGGCATGGCGCCGTGTCCGCCGCGGCCGTAGATCGTGACATTTACGCTGTCGGCATTGGACGACATGTAGCCCGGCGTGATGCCGACCGTGCCGGCGGGGATTGTGTTAGTAGTATGCAGCGCGAGCCCGATTGCGGGCTTGGGGAAGCGCGTAAACAGGCCGTCATCCAGCATCATCTTCGCGCCGCCCACGCGCTCCTCAGCGGGCTGGCCGATAAGCATCAGCGTGCCGTGCCATTGGCTCTTGGTCTTCGCCATGATCTCGGCTGTGCCCACTAGTGCGGCCATGTGAATGTCATGCCCGCAGGCATGCATGACCGGAACTTCGTGGCCGGCGTCGTCCTTGGTGGTGACGTGGCTGGCGTAGGCGAGTCCGGTTTTCTCCGGCACGGGCAGCGCATCTAGTTCGGTGCGCAGCATGATGACCGGGCCGTTGCCGTTGCGCAGGATCGCGACCACGCCGGTGCCTCCAACTTTCTCCGTGACCTCATAGCCGAGCTGGCGCAATTGCGCCGCCAGCTTCGCCGCCGTGTTCACCTCGTGCAGCGAGAGCTCGGGATGCTCGTGCAGATCGATGTAGAGCGTCTGCACCTGCGGATAGACGGATTGGACTTCGGCGGTGAGGGAGTTGGAGGAAGCAGTTTGCGCCGCGATGGGCGAGCACGCAAAGAGAATCAGCGCGAAGAAAAGAGCGATGGATTTCGTGACGGAAGTGTTCATGGTTTTCCTTGGGCAAGCCTTACGAGGTTTCGTCATCTGTTTTCTTGATTGTCATCCCGGGTGAGGCCGCGTTTGTTGCGGCCGAATCGAGGGACCTGCTGTCTGATGAACAATCAGCAATCTTCCTCATCAGGCGAACAGCAGGTCCTTCGGCTGCGCTCGGGGCAGGCTCTTCGACTTCGTGTCCGCCCGACCAGCACCCCCACCCCAACAAGCGCAACAGCGGCGCTTGTCGGGGGCCCCGGAAATCGCGGGTCGGCAAAGCAGGCGGACGCTGCGCTCCGGACGACACAGTACCGAAGACTTTCGGTTTCCGGATTGCACCGCCGAAGCGCTGCTCCACCCTAATCACTGAAACTGCTGCTTGATCCAATCCGAGTAACGATACTTCAGTTGATACAGCGCCCATGCGGCTTGCACGGTCGTGTGGCCCTGGTCGCCGTCCGAGAGGCTGAACTCGAAGACGCCGCGACACCAGCCGTACCAGCAATAATTCCACGAGCCATCCGGGTTCTGCCGGTCGAGGATGCGTTCGATCCAGCGCTTCTTCACCAGATCGGGACGTCCGGCGGCCAGCAGAGCAGCGCTGCGCTGGCAGTAAGAGTCACTGACACGGAAGTCCCAATAGGCGTCGCGCGCCACCCCGTCGGCGACCGGGCCGAGGACAGCCTCGAGTTCCGGCGACGAGCCATAGTAGTGACGATACATGTCCAAGGTGAAGAGCTGAAGATGGAGCCGTATTCCCCAGTTGTACTTGGTCGGGGAAAAGAGGTTAGCCTTATCGTCAGCGGTCAACTGCACGCGATCGGGAGCGGTGCCGTAGCTAAACCAGCGGTTTTGCCAACTCAAGTGAGAAAAATCCGAGGGCGTCAGTATGGGCAGGGGCACCGTAGGGTCAACCCAATGGGCGTAATACCAGGTGATCGGCCTACCGGGAATTCGCACCCAAGGGCTGGCAAGGTAAGTGGTGCTATAGCTCCGCAGCCGCTGATCGCCCGCCATCTCCGCCATGTCTCCTATCATGAACATCAAGGGCGGATTTCCCTGGATTTCCGGGTGCTGCACGATCCAGTTGGTTGAAGTGTCGATAGCGTGGTCCAGTTGGGATGTGAAGACCGCCCGAGAACGACGGCGAAGGGAATAATTGTTGTTGAAAACATTGCACGCGATCACGAAAAGCAAGACAGCAACAGCTAACACACCCAACTTTAAGAGACGAATCCCCAGAGTGCCTCCCCGTCGCTTGCCATCAGCTCGCGTCACGCCAAGAACCCCGATGTTAGCGACGAATGCAAGCAGCGAGCTTCCTTGTTTACCGATTACAAAGAGGCGCCCAGTTACGATGAGTGATAGTGTTGATCAATCCATTGTGGATAGCGATACTTCAGTATGTACAGGGCCCAGGCGGCTTGCACGGTGGAATGTCCAGGGTCCTCCTCGCCTAAGCTGAATTCAAATACTCCACGACACCACCCATACCAGCAATAGCTCCAGGAACCATCGGGATGCTGATAGTCTAGAATGCGTTCAATCCAACGGCTTTTAATAAGATCCGGCCGCTCAGCCCCAAGTACAAAAGCGCTACGTTGCACATAGGCATCGGTCACGCGGAAGTCCCAGAATTCGTCCCCTGCGACACCCTCGGCGGCGGGACGGATCGTCCGCTCTAACTCCGGCGACAGTCCGTTGTAATGAAGGTAAATGTCTAGCGCCAGGAGCTGATGGTTTCTCCTTCCCCAAATGTACTTGGTCGAGAACATGTCGGCATGCTCGGCGGGAGTTAATTCCATACGGTCAGGGGCTGTGGCGTAAGTGTCCCATAATAATTCCCAACTTACGCCGCTATCGGTGCTCCTCAGAATTGGCACCGGCGCTCTCGGATCCGCGAGCCGGGCATAGTACCAGGTGATCGGTCTTCCCACGACCCGCACCCTATTACTGGCGAGATAGTTGGTTATGAACTGCTGCAAGCGCGCATCGCCTGACATGGCGGCCATGTCTCCAACCATGTACATGAGTGACGGATTACCCTGGATCTCGGGATGCTGCACGATCCAGTTGGTGGAGCTGTCGATGGCGCGGTCGACCCGCGCATTGAACTCGGCGCGCGGAGTTGTTCGGAACGAATAGTTGTTGTTGGTGACCGCGACGGCAAAGAGGACGATCAGGACGAGGATGCCGATTGCGGCCCAGGTGATAAGGCGGCGCGCAATTGATTTTCGTTTGGCGACAGGGACGATTTGGGGAGTGGAGGCCATGAGATTTATTTAGAACGGAACTGGCGCGTCTCCGTTAATTTTGTCATCCCGCCCGAGCCCCGCGTGTTAGAACACGCGGGCGAGGGGAGGGACTTGCTTTTCGCGTGCAGTTAATAGCAAGTCCGGCGAACAGCAGGTCCCTGGACTACGTGAGGCTGCTCGACCACCCCATCACGCGCAAACGCGGCACGTGGTGGGGACCTCAGTGTTCGCGAGCAGCCTCACTCCGCTCGGGATGACAAGAATAAATGGATTGCTACGGCGCACCCTGAAGCTGCGCCCCTTCAATGCACTATCAGCTTGTCTATGCGCTGGTGCTGGCGAACTGGGCATTCGGCCGCAACTTCCCCGCAACTCCGGTGTCGGCCTCGACCATCCTGCGCACCAGTTCCTTGAAGTCGACTTCCGGCTGCCAGTTCAGCTCTCGTTGGGCGCGGGTAGAATCGCCGCGCAGGTCGTGAATTTCGCCGGTGCGGAAGAGCTTGGGATCGACCTCAACGTATTCGTTCACCACGTCGGCAACGTCCCGTCCCGGCGCAACCAGATCGAGACAGTGCAGCACTTCGACTACGAACTCATAGACGCTGTGCGAGGTTCCGGTCGCGATCACGTAATCTACCGGCTTGTCCTGTTGCAGCATGGCGTGCATGGCGCGAACGTAATCGCCGGCAAAGCCCCAGTCGCGGCGCGCCTGCATGTTGCCCAGCTTGACCTTGTTTTTCTTGCCCTGCGCCCAGTCGGCAGAGGCCAACGTGATCTTGCGGGTGACCATCTCCGGGCCGCGGCGCGGCGATTCATGATTGAACAGGATGCCGCCGACCACGAAGATTCCGCGCGCACGATAAACTTCGCACAGGTTGTGCGCGGCGGTCTTGGAAACGCCGTAGGGCGAAGTGGGACGCAGCGGCGTCTCTTCATTGCGCAGGCCGTTCAGGTTGCCGTACATCTCGGAGCTGGAGGCCTGATAGACGCGCGTCTCCGGCTTGAGGCGCTCGACCATGTTCAACAGCCGCGCCAGTCCGCCCACGTTGATGTCGAAGGTCTCAGCTGGAAGGTGCCAACTGGTCGGCACGAAGACCTGGCCGGCAAGGTTGTAGATTTCATCGGGCATGGCCTTGGCGAAGGCGACCTCGAGCGAGACGGCATCGCGCATGTCGCCATAGAGAAGCTCGACGCGGTCCTGCACCGCTTGCAGGAAGCGCATAGTGTCAGATTCGCGGCGCACCAGGCCGTAGACTTTGTATCCCTTGTCGAGCAGGTATTCGGCAAGATAGCTACCGTCCTGACCGGAAACTCCCGTGATCAGAGCTGTTTTCATGCAGTGATTTTCTCCTTGGCCCGCTTCAGTCGCGACTCTTACCGCCCACCACGACAGCAGCGATTGGCCCCTTTGGTTCGGTCTAATAAGAATAACTCACCCGGCTGGAAGCACGCAGCAGCGGCAAGAAACCGTCTACGGCGTGATCTCCCAGACAACGCCGGCATAATGCTGCCCGCCCTGAAACGTAGTGCCGTAGAGATTGCCGGCTGCGTCCAAAGCTACATCCCCCATTGGAATGGCCCCGTCTTCATCCGTGAACTGATGCAGCAGGGTGTACGTCCAACCGCCATTCGCGGGGCTAAGCTCAAAAACTGTACCCCACTCGCCCAAGCTGAACGTGGTGCCATACAGATTGCCGGCGCTGTCGCGCAGAAGGGCGGTGGTGGGGCCGGTGTAATCGTCGCCTCCGGTGAAGCTGTAAATCAGATTGAAAGTCCAGCCTCCCGCGCCGGGGGCCAGCTCGAAGACGGTCCCGCCTTGTCCGGCACCGCCAATCGCGGTGGCGCCATACAGGCTGCCCGGTGGAGCGAAGGTCACACCGCCTGAGGGAGCGTATCCGCTGGAACCGGTGGTGGAAAACGAATACAGAGTGCTCTCCGTCCAGCCTGACGCAGTCGGCGTCAGCTCAAAAACCGTCCCTCCGTTGCCGGGTCCGTTCTCGGGAGTCGTGCCGTAGACATTGCCGGACGGGTCAATGAATAGCCGGCCGGAGGGGCGCGCGCCGTCGGTCGCCCCGTTGAAGGCGTAGATCAGGCTCTCTGTCCAGCCACCGCTGGAAGGCGTTAACTCGAAAACCGTGCCGCAACCAACTTGACTTCCATAAAGGCAATTCCCCGTATAGTTGCCGCCTTGCGGGGTGATTCCGTAGATATTCCCTGCCTGATCGAAGGTGACTTGCTCTTGCGGGTAGGCGCCATCGGCGGTCCCGCCGGTGAAACGATACAGTACTGTCTCCGTCCAGGGACAGAAAGCTCGCCGGCAGGACGTCGGCGGAGGGCCCAACTTAAAGACTGTCCCGCAACCGCGATAGTCACCCAGGCAAGGCGTACCGCCATAGACGGTGGTGCCGTAGAGACTGCCATCGGGGCCGAAGACAAGCTTGCCGCGAGGCTGCGAGCCGTCACCGTTACCGACCCCCGTGAACTCGTACAAAGGAACCAACAGCCAGCTGCTGCCGGCTCGCGTCATCTCGAAGGCGATGCCGCAGTAGCCGCCGCAGTTCGCGCCGTAGTAACCGCCGCCAGATGTGGTTCCATAAAGGTCGCCAGTGGCGGCGATCGTCACGCCGTCGTACGGCGAAGCCCCAACCTCTCCCAAGTTGCTAATCACGGTGTAGCTTTGGGCATTCGCCGTGACGGTAGTCAGTCCGAACACGAAGATTAAAGACATCGCAGCATCTGTTGCCTGCGAACGCAGCACTTTCAATCGGTCGCAGATCATGCTGCATACTCCTCACTGAAACGATCTTGTATCTATCGCCCGCCCCTGCCTAACAGCAGAATCTTGATGGTCGAGAACATGATAAACAGGTCCAGCCCGAAGGAGACGTTCTTGATGTAGAACAGGTCGTAGGCCAGCTTCTCCCGATTATCTTCCAGCGTGGCGTTATAGCCGCGATTGATCTGCGCCCAGCCGGTCGCGCCCGGCCTCACCAGCCAGCGCTCGCAATAATACGGAATCTGCGCTGCGCACTCCTCTTCCTGCTCGGGAACGAAAGGACGCGGACCGACGAAGGCCATGTCGCCCTTGACGATGTTGAACAACTGCGGCAGTTCATCGATGCGGGTGCGCCGCAACCACTTGCCGACCCGCGTCACGCGCGGATCTTCGTGCTCGGCGGGCGTGAGCGTAACCTTCTCCGAACCTTCATACATCGAGCGGAACTTGTAAACCGTGAATAGATTGCCATGCTCGCCGACGCGTTTCTGGCGAAAGATGACCGGGCCGGGCGAGCTCAGGCGAACTGCAACAGCGGCCAGCAGCATGACAGGCGAGGTGATCGCGATCGCCAGGCTGCCCAGCAGCAAAGAGAACACGCGCTTATACAAACGCAACGCGGCGCTGACCTGAAATCCGGAAGAGAACAGCAGCCAGCTCAGGCGCAGCGACTCGAGCGGGATCTTGCCGGTGATGCTCTCGTAGTACTCAGGCCCGTCCTGGATGTAAACGCCGTGCGTTTTCAGCTTCAGCAGTTGCTCGACGCGCAGCTTGCCACGGCGGTCGCCCATGGTGACAACGACGCGTCGCACCCCGCGCTGCTCCACCAGTCCTACCAGATCGTCATCGTCGAAGCGGGGAACGGCGGCGGGAGTATCGGTACTTTGGCCGACGAAGCCGACCACGCGCACTCCCAACTCCGAGCGGTTGCCGATCTCCTCCATCAGCGGCATCGCCAGCGGGCCGTCGCCGTAGAGGATGGCGCGCTCGGAAAATCGCGCCGAGCGGTTCAGGGTGAAGAAGAGCTTGCGCCATGCCGGAACGGTGACCGCAACGATAGCCACTCCCGGCCAGAGCGTGCTGCCCACCAGGCTGATCTCCGGGAAGGCATAGTAGAGGACCGAGAGCGCCACGAAGGCACAGCCCAAAACTCCGACCAGACGGGTTACGACCTCGCGCCGGTTGGACAGCACGATGGAGTCGTAGAGGTCGAAGTAGTACATCAGGAGAACGAAAATGCCGACGACCAGACCGATGCGTCCGAAGCCATTTTCGTACAGCAGGTAGATGTTGGCATCCAGCGCCGTTCCCGCCCAGAACACAACCGAGATGGTGAAGGCCAGCGTGACAAGCAGGGCCTCGGTCACCGTCAGTAACAGTGTTCGTGTGGGGAAATAGGCATTAAACAGACGGATCATGCCGAAGCCGCTTTGACCTGCTCCTGCTCCTTAGCTTCTTTCTTGCCCTCCTTCTTCGACTTGCCGCCGTAGTAGGCGCCGTAATAGCGTTCGTAGTCGACGTTCAGCATGGTTGCCTCATTGAACACGACACCCAGCAGCTTCGACTTCTCGACGGTTTCCACCGCCTTGTTGAGCACCTTCTTGCGGGTGTAGCCGTCGCGCACCACCACCAGCACGCCATCGCAGAGGCGCGCGATGGAAGTGGAGTCGGCCATGGGCAGCAGCGGCGTGGCGTCGAGCAGCACCCAGTCGAAGTACGCCGAAACACTTTCCAGCATCTTGGCGAAATGATCGGACTCGAGCAGGGGTAGGGGCTCATCCATGGGTTTGCCGGCGGCAAGCATCCACACCGGCGTGTCGCGGATCTGGTAAAGCGAATCGCGCAAGTCGAGCTTGCCCTCGCTCCACTCGGAGATGCCGCGCAGCTCCGAACTGGCGAACAAGGCGCTGCAACTGGGCCGGCGCAGGTCGGCTTCGACCAGCAAAACCCGGGTGTTGGGACGCCGCGCCAGGGTGAGAGCCAGATTGGCACTCACCACCGATTTGCCTTCATCGACTACCGAGCTGGTGATCAGCAGCTTGTGCAGGTGGCGCTTGCGCTGCATGTGGGCCAGGCGCGTGGCGAGCACGCGGAACATCTCGGCGCCGGTACCCTCGGGCTCGGTCATGGTCACCAGACGCTGTTCCGGCGTGGGCATGGGGTGCAGAACACGATCGGCGGGAACGTGCAGCCAGTTCGTATCCAGGGGAGCTTCAGCCGTTACGACTGGCCCGGTCGGCTCCGTGGCAACAGCAGTAGCGGTGGCTGCGGCGGCAGCAGCTTCGGGTTGATCTGGAACCAAAGGCGAGGCACTGGAATTGGGATTCGGACTTTCACCTTGGGACCGTTGTAACGCTTCGTACACTCGACTCATGGTTAGACTCTCCTCGCTGCAGTTGTAGTCATCGACTTGCTATGTTCCAGGGTTTGGTTGTCCACGGTCTTCAGCATGCGAAACAGCGAGCGGAGCATGCTCTCGTTGTTGGCATCGGCTGCGGCGGCAGCCATAGGCACTTCTTCGGGAAGCGCCGAGCTGATGAGCCGGAAGTCAGCCGCAACATCGGTTACCATCTGGCCGGTCACCGGACGTTGCTCGCTGGCGAAAGCGCTGACCATGGAGTTCTCACAAAGGTTGTTGACGATGCGCGGAATGCCGCGCGAGTATTCGAAAATTTTCTCCAACGCGTCCTCTGAGAAGATGGGCGGTTGGGCCGGCGCCCCGGCACGCTCCAGGCGCGACAGGATGTAGGCGTGGGTCTGTAACTCGTCCAGCGGCTGCAACTGGCACCGCAGAGCGACGCGCTGTTTCAGTTGCCGCAGTTCGGGCGAATCCAGCATCATCTCCAGCTCCGGCTGGCCCATCAGGACGATCTGCAACAGCTTCTGCTGCGAAGTCTCCAGATTGGTCAGCAGCCGGACCTCTTCCAGCAACTCCGAGCGCAGGGCTTGCGCCTCATCCACCACCAGCGCGGTGATGAGACCACGCGAGTGCCGCTGGATGAGGAAGCGGTTCAGATCGAGCAGCATCTCGGTCTTGTTGCGGCCGGAATAGGGCAGACCCAAGTCCGCCATGATGTACTGGAAGAACTCCACTACCGGCAACAGCGGATTGAAGACGTACGCAAAGGCGATGTTGCTCTTGCGCAGCTCCGCCAGCAGGCAGCGGACAAGCAGGGTCTTGCCCGTGCCCACCTCGCCGGTAATCACAATGAAGCCCTTGCGACGGCCAACTCCGTAGTGCAGGTTGGCCAGAGCTTCATTGTGCCGCGGCGTCGGATGATAGAAGTACGGGTCGGGGCTAATCTCAAAAGGATTGCGCGTCAACCCGAAGAATTGTTTGTACATGCACTATCCCCAGTAATAGGCGTAGATCACACCGGATGGCAGCAAGATGAGGCACAGGATGGCGGCCGCCACAGCCAGCCTGGGCACCCAGCGGGCGCGGCTCAGCTCCTTGGGCGTTGACAGTGCTGGAATCTCGGCCAGGATGGGCAGACTGATAGCTTCCGTGAGCGCCTGCTCGCCGCGGATGCGGTCGTCCAGGAACTCGGATCCGAAGCCGCACAGGATCGCCAGCGCCAGTCCAGCGCCGATCGCTCCCAGCGAGAACTTGAAGCGATCCGGGAAGTTCGGCTTGTCGGGAAGGCTGGGCGGATCGATGACGCGGAACTGCGCGCCCTGCTGCTGCCGTTCCAGGCTGGTGGCCAAAGCCGATTCCGACTTCTTGGCCAGCAGCTCCTGGTATTCCTTCTTCAGGTTGCCGAAGTCACGCATCATGTCGGCCTCTTGCGCTTCCACGGCAGGCGTGGCATTCAGGCGCGCCGAATAGACCTGCGCGGCCTGCTCCAGACGCTGCATCTGTTGCGTTGCATTATTCAGTTCCGCCTGGTTCAGCCTCATCTGCGTCTTCAACTGGATCATGGCATTGCTCTGCTGCAGGGCCTGCGGCGATGACTCGTCGCCCTGCAATTGATCGCGAGCTTCACCGGCCATGTCCTTCTTCAGCTTCTCCAGTGAGGCGATCGTCTCCTTCAGCTTTTTCACGTCCGGATGATCGTCGGTGTAGCGCACCTCCATGGCAGCCAGGCTGGCTCGTGCGGTATCGAGTTGGTTATCGATGCTCTGCGGGGCCATGGCGGCGTCGCTCATGTTCTGATACTGCGTCTGCAGCGAGTTGAGGTAGGTCTGCTGCTGCATGGCGCGCTCACGGGCGGCCTGCGCGGCCTGCATCTGCTGCTGAATGCCCTGCAGAATGTGGATGTTGCTGTCCAGTTGCTGGGGCAGCGAGCCTTCGTGCTCAGACTCGAAGGCGCGCAGTTTGGCTTCCTGATCGGCCAGCGTCTGGGCTATGGCTCGCACCTGCGAATCGAGGAACAGGGTGGTCGCTTCCGACTGCTCCTGGCTGGCACGCACGTTCTCATCAACGAAGAACGAGGTGAGGGCGATGGTCACCTTCTGTGCGGCGTCGGCGGCGGGCGCCTTGTACGACACGCGGAAGGCCACGATTTCAGCCTTGCCGGAGATGTTCGACTCGCCGTGGATCAGGTCCATCTTGATGTCGTCGCGCATCTTGTTGACCTGGTCGTCGGGCGAACTGGCATAGCCCGGATACAGGTTGAAGCGCTGGATGAGGCTGAGCAAGCGGGTGCGGCTCAACACCTGCGTGCTCATGCTCTGCACGCGGTCGGCGAGATCGACCTGCACGTTGGGCTCGACCAGGTTGCTGGGCACCTTGGGCGGTTCCACCAGAACAGTGCTCTCGGAGATGTAATTGGGTGGCAAAAACCACGCGGAGGCAAAGACAATGAGCCAGCCGAAAAATAGCGGCCCCAGGATCCACCACTTGCGGCGAACCACGATGGCCCAATATTCGTCGAAGCCCTGTCCTGATTTCTGATCGTCAAATTCCTGCATATGTGTCACCGTCCCAGGGAATGATTCCAGGCATATTGGACCGTCAGACCGATCCCGCTGGTGGCGAGGACCTGCGGCAGTCCAGAGTAGCCGTAGTAGTTTTCTTTCTCATGAACGTAAGCGTAGTAAGCGTTGAGGTTCCACGCATCGTTGATCTTGCGGGCAAAGGTCACCGTGGCCTGCGCCGAATGCAAGAAATCGTCACCTTGATAAATGGAAATCGAGTCGCTATGGGCGATTAACGCGCCCGCAGCAAAGTTCCAGGCACGGGTCAAGGGCCGAGTATAGGTTGCCGTTACCTGATAGAAATTCACCACGCCAAACAAGCCCCCGCCGTTGGTAATGCTACGGCTGAACTGTAGTGAGAAGTTATTGCTGTGCGACGCTGCCCAATTCAACGTGCCGCCCTCGGCCAGGTTGAGGCTGCTGCTGTGCTGGACCTCAATCAGGCAACCACTGGGGAAGCAGAGTAGCGGCACCAAATCCTTCGTGCCGGTTACCTCCGGTCCTATCCAGCCGGAGATCGTGATCCGCGGCGTCAGTTTGTAATTGACGAAGCTCTGAAACATCTGCACCCCGGCACGCGAGGACCCGTGCCCGAAATCCATCGCGGTGAAGACGTAACCTTCGCCGGCAGCCAGGCGGGGGCTGAAAGCGTGCTGATAGAAACCGCCGCCCGCGTAGGTGATCGAATTCCAGAGGCTGCCGAGGCCGGGCAAGCTACCCCCGAGCTCGGAGCCACGCTCGTAGCGCTGGAAGCTCTCGCTGCCATAGAAGTCGATACTGTCGTGCGGCCCGAGCAGGTAGGTAAGGTCGACGGTTCCCTGGTTCTGCTCCACGATGCTATTGGGGAAATAGA
The DNA here is from genome assembly GCA_963821995.1 of uncultured Acidobacteriaceae bacterium. GTDB lineage: Bacteria > Acidobacteriota > Terriglobia > Terriglobales > Acidobacteriaceae > Bog-257. The sequence goes on from CAWGFZ010000010.1 coordinate 171,749, forward strand.
TAACCGGATTGGGATTGTTCGGCGTGGGCTCCGTCAGGTAGGTAAAGAACGGCTGGAAGGGGTCGTCGGAGTAAAGATAGTTGTCCTTGACGCGAAGCTGCCAGCGCTTGGCCAGCGCCCAGATGATATGGCCGTTCCCAGACTGGTTAATGTTGGTGTAGTTGGCATAGATGGAGCCGAGGGTGCTGTTCAAGCCGATGTTATATCCCAGACTCCACATGAGGGTAGGGCGGGCTTGGACGATGTTGACGCCTACGCCGAACAGGGTAAGGGCGTCCCAATAACCGGGACTGCCGCTGTAAGGGGCTTCATACTGCCCGATGGTGCCGACCGAAGTGGTGAACGCATAGCCAGTGTGCGATATCTGCTCACCGAACAGATTCAGCCCCGGAAGCTTTTCCGGATGGGAAAAGGTAGCCTGTGGTCCGCCGACGCCGGTCTGATCACCTGCACCGCTCTGCGTCTGATCGCCGGCACCGGGGAGCTGGTCACCCGAGCCGCCCTGCGACGGATCGCTGGAGCCGCCCGCCTGCTGCGGCCCGCTCGAGGAATTCAGCGAGGAGTCCGGGAAACTGTTCTGGGACCACGCCAGCGGGGCGCACAGCAAAGCTACCGCGGCCAGAATTGGTCTTAGTTGCCGTTTCATTTTCATCTACCTCCTGTCGCACTCCGACGACCGGCGATTACGGCACCACGATCGTGTCACGAGGCTGGACCATGATGTTCTGCGCCATGTTCTTGCCCTTGATCACTTCCTTGTAGTTGAAATGGATCTTCTGCTGCGTTCCGTCAGGAGCCGTGCGCAGGATGTAAATCTTCTTCTGCTTGGCAAAATCACGGAAACCGCCACTCAACGCGATAGCATCCAGTATCGTGATGGGGCGAGCGAGCGGGAAGTATCCCGGCTTGTAAACCTGACCCATGATGTTGAAACTCAGGCTGTTCACGGAATCCACCATGACCACAACCACTGGGTCTGACATCACCTTCGAAAGTTCGGCCGTGATCTGGTCCTTCAACTGTACGGGAGTCAAACCCACAGCTTTGATTTCACCAATCAATGGCAGCGTGATCATTCCATCCGGACGTACGCCGACATTCTTCGACAGTTCGCCTTCCTTCCACACGCTGACTCCCAACACATCACCTACGCCAATCACATAGGCATCGAGACGGACGCTGGTGTCACCGACGCGGGAGGCTGGAGTATTGGTGCTCGGCAAAGGCGTCGCCTTGGCCATGTCCTTGGCGGAGTTGGAGCTGTCTTCGGGGATCGCCGGCTTGGCCGCGCTGGTCGAATCGCCGGCCGGTTGCGACGTATTGTCCTGTGCGAAGGCCGCCAGCGCGGAGAGCGCCAGCAACGCGATCGAACCAACCGTAATAAATCTTTTTACCCAAGCTTGTTGCAAGTACATCGTTCACCTCGGTCTGGATTACTCGGTCCCGTCTTCCTCGGGTTCGTGCTTGGCTGCGGAGCTGGAACGCCGTTGCGGGATTCCTACTTCCTTCAGCTTGTAGAGCAGGGCGCGATAGCTGATATCGAGCGAGCGCGCCGCTTTCTTGCGGTTCCAGTTATTGGCATGAAGCGCGTTCAGAATAATACGCGCTTCCAGCTTACGGACGGTCTGGCGAGTCAGCTTCTTCAGCGACACTGGGCCTTCGATCATCAGCGTGTCCACCGTATCGCGCTCATTCGGCTCCAGCAGTTCACTCAAAATCACGTCTTCCGTGCCCATGACCACATAACGCTTGACCAGGTTCTCCAGTTGCCGGATGTTTCCCGGCCAAGAGTAACGCTGCATCTTCGCCATCAACGCCGGCCGCACCATCACCGCCCTGCCGTTCAGCCTCTCGTTGTAATACTGCAGCAGGTAGTCGCAGAGGATGGGCAGATCCACAGCCCGCTCGCGCAGCGGCGGCAGGTGGATGGTCATGGTCGCGATACGGTAAAACAGATCGGCACGAAAGTTACCTTGCTCAATCTCTTCATGCAATTCGCGGTTGGTCGAGCAGACCACCCGCACTTCGACTTTCTTGTCTTCCTGGGCGCCGATGCGGCTGAACTGACCGTCCTGCAGCAGCTGCAACAGCTTGGCCTGCAGCACGGAGTCGAGCTCGCCAATCTCGTCGAGAAACAGCGTGCCGCGGTGCGCCATCTCTACCCGGCCCGGCTTCGGATTGAAAGCGCCGGTGAAGGCGCCGCGCTCGTAGCCGAACAGTTCGCTCTCCAGCAGCGTGCCTGGAATGGCCGGACAATTCACCTTCACGAACGGCCCCGCCGCCCAGGGCGAGTACAAATGTAACAGGCGAGCAACGATGTCCTTGCCGGTTCCGCTTTCGCCGGTGACTAGAACCGAGAGGTTGGAAGCGGCAACGCGCTCCAGCTTCTGGCGAACGTCGCGCATGGCGGGCGTCTGCCCAAAAATCACCAGCTCTGGAGGAAGCTGCTGCGCCGTGATCGCACTCTCGTTATTCGAGCCCGCCAGCAGTGGCATCAGGTTCTCGTGTGATATTTACAGGTAACGTGCTAATGAATTGCATTTCTTGCGCCAAGTTCCTGCACATCGCAAGAACTTGCGCATAAGCTCGCTAATAGTCTGTATCGTATAGCCTTGCAGTTTGGTTGTCGAAACAGGAAACGCCTTAGAAAAGACAAAAAGCGAAGTATGTTGCGCTTAAGGTGTGCAAACTTTTTCACTCTGAGGAATTGAGTTTCCCAGCCGTTCGTGGCTTATCCCCGTCGTTGCCCTGCTGACTCAACAGCGGTTGCTGGAACTGAAGTCCCAGCAGGAAGTACTGCCGGTCAGCGGTACATCGCAGAACTTTGGCGTGAAGAAGTGACACCGACTGCGGCAACTGAGCTTTGTTCACCAGAGCGACCGGCACTTCCAGAGTTATTTCCGTACCGGGATCGAGGTAGCGGCGCGTGGCCAGCAGAACGCCGCCGGCAGAAAGATTCAGCGCAGTGGCAAACTCGAGAAACTCCTCGCCGCTCGCGCTCTTGCCGCGGACAAAAAAAGGTATGGAGATAGGCAGTCGATCCCAGCCGCGGCGCTCGGCGACGGATAAACTTCGACGCACATGCATCTCCCGTTACATTACCAACGTGTGAGGCACCTCAATAACCAAATTCCACTTTCGGGCAGATGCTTATGTTTATTGGGGATAGTGCTCTCCCGCTGCTATGTCGAAAACCTGAAACAATGCAATATCTTGCGGATGAGAGGAAGTGGAATACCCGATACCGGGGAAACCAGATTCCAGAAAAGGAAACTAGTTTGCTACTTTTCCCCAAAATTAATCAGTTTGGCGTTGACAATGAACGGCTTTGCGGTAAGATCATTTCTCCCCCTGTAGAGTGTTTCCACTCTAGCTCCCGTGGCATTGGTGACTGGGCTGAACCCCTAGGTGATTTTTGTCGAGAGTACATCTGTGCAATCGAGATTCGGGCCTGTGTCTGAGAGTTCGAAACCAGCTTTGGCGTCCCAAAAGCGGAAAGGCGTGATCCCCATGCCCACCGCCAATGTGGCTGTGCGCGTTAACCCAGAGCACGTCGCCGATCAGCACTGTAGCTGCTGCCGCGACGCTCTGGCCTCTGCCGCGCACGAGCTGAAGACGCCGCTGGCCATCATGGGCGGATACTTGCACCTGTTGCTGTCTGAAAAGCTGGGCCCGTTGAGTCCTCGTCAGATCGAAGTGCTGACCGAAATGCAGGCGAACGGCGCGCGTCTCTCCAGCTTCATTCAGAACCTACTGACCTACACCGCACTGAAAGTTGACCGCTTCGAGATGCACTACGAAGTGGGCGACATCAACGATTGCGTGCGCGAGATCGCGGAGGTCTGGGCGCAGCGCTTTCAGGAAAAGGCGATCGCGTTCTATTTCCTGGCCAATGACAAGCTGGAGCCGTTCCCGTTCGACTACTACAAAGTGCAGCACGTGGTCTCGAATCTGCTCGATAATGCGATGAAGTACACGCCGGCATCGGGGACGGTATGGCTGCACGTGGACCCGTACTTCTGGGAGCGGCGAACCGTGGCCCGCGAGCCCGCAGTAGAGCGGCGCCAGCAGCGCGTTAACGCCCCGAACTGCTGCCGCATTTCGGTCGCCGACACCGGTCCGGGAATCGCGCCCGAGTTCCAGCAGGAGGTATTCGAAGAGTACTTCCGCATTGTGCCGCCCGGCACCCGCGCCGAAGGTCATGGACTTGGACTGGCCATCGCGCGCCGGCTGGTGCAATCGGCCGGCGGAAAGATCTGGGTGGAGAGCGAGCCCGGCTCGGGCAGCAAGTTTTCCTTTCTCGTGTTGCTGAACCCTTCCCTTAAACGCGTTGCGGAGGAGCAATGAGCGCAGGCCACATTCTTGTGGTGGACGACGAACCTAGCATGTTGCGGTATCTGCAGACGGTTTTGGAGCTGGATTCCTATCGCGTGTCGACGGCCTCGAACGGTTTGGAAGCCGTCGACAAAGTACAGCGTGAAACTCCCGACCTGGTGCTGCTGGACATGGTGATGCCTGGCGCCGACGGATTGGAAACGCTGCAGCGCATCCGCGAAGCCCGTCCTGCCACGAAAGTCGTCATGCTCTCCTGCGTCCGCGACACCCGCAAGGTGGCGCAAGCCATGCGGCTGGGCGCGCAGGACTATCTCTCCAAGCCGGTGCAGAAGGAAGAGATGGATGAGGTGTTGCGCTTCTGTCTGGAGAACACCGATCCCGCTGCCCCCGGCGCAGGCGATGCCATCGAAGTTGGCGAAGGCATATATTTCTTCTCCGCTACTCCGCAGATGCGCCAGCTTCGCGCGCACGCGATGCAGGTTGCCAAGTTCGATTTCCCCGTCCTGGTGCTGGGCGAAAGCGGCACCGGTAAGGAGGTTCTGGCGCGCTTGATCCACAAGTATTCCGATCGCGCGCACCGCACATTCCTGAAGGTCAACTGCGCCGCCGTTCCCAGCGAGCTGCTGGAGAGCGAGCTCTTCGGTTACGAGCCGGGAGCGTTCACCGGCGCCAACAAGTCCAAGCCCGGCAAGTTCGAGCTCTGCAACAAGGGCACGTTGCTGCTGGATGAAATCGGCGAGATGTCGTCCGCGTTGCAGGCCAAGCTGTTACAGGTACTGCAGGACGGCCAGTTCTCCCGCTTGGGCGCCCGCAGCACTACGAAAGTTGATGTCCGCGTCCTGGCCGCCACCAACATCAACATGCCGCAAGCCATCGCGCAGAAAACCTTCCGCGAGGATCTCTATTACCGGCTGAACAGCTTTGTGCTGCGCATGCCGTCGCTGCGCGAGCGCCGCGAAGAGATCCCGCATGATCCTGCGGCACTTCATGATCCACCTCGCCGACCGGTACGCCTGTGCGCCGCTCGGCATCACGCACGCGCCTGGTGGAAGCCTGCGAGAACTATCCCTGGCCGGGCAACATTCGCGAGCTGGAAAATTTCGTGAAGCGTTATCTGGTGCTGGGCGACGAGTCGGCCGCCATCTCCGAGTTGCAGAAGGCGACCAGCAGCAACGGCCACAACGGCTCGGCCACATCCGCCGAACAGAAAGCGGCCCAGCCGCAACCCGACCTGAAAGAGATGGTCCGCAATCTGAAGAATGGCGCCGAGATGGAAGTGATCGCGCAGGTACTGGAAGAAACCGCGTGGAACCGCAAGCGCGCCGCCACCAAACTCAACATCAGCTATAAAGCCCTGCTGTACAAAATCCGCCAATACGATATTCGCCCCAGGCAAGCCGGATAGCCGGAAGGGGCGAGCGACGAGCTTCGAGCTTCGAGCCGCCACACCCCATCACATCACTGGCTATTGAACGGACGCAGCGCCACAGGTTTGAAGGGGCGCAGCTTTAGCTGCGCCGAACGCGAACTTCTCTGTGATGTGTCATCCTGAGCGCAGCCTCCGCTTGCCTTTCCGACCCGCTTCTTCCGGGGTCCCCAACGAGCGCCGCTGTTGCGCTTGTTGGGGTGGTGTTGCGGGTCGGGCGGACGCGTAGTCGAAGGATCTGCTGTTCGCTCGATGAGGAAAGACTCTGGTTGTTCGTCGCCAGCCTGTTTTTTCTTCGCGATGATGACCCATAAGCGCTATAGACAAACCGCCCCAACGTGCTACTCTGGAACGTGGGCACCGAACAAGCTAGACGTAGCTTCTTCGGTGCCCTTTTGCTTTGCAGTCGAAAAGCACGACGGTGCGGCCCGGCGGCGAAAGCAGAACGGACAGGCCCAGGCAAGTGTTCGGCCGCGTTCTTTGACAACTGAAACAAATTTGGCCGGCGCTCCCACGCCCCACATTCGCTTCGCTGTGCGGATGTGTGGGCCGAACCGCGTTGCGCAATGCAGGCTCTGCGCAGCCGGCGTAAGCAAGGTCCTGGTCCTCGTCGCTGCGCGAATCGCTGTCCCAGGACCTTGCACTTTTCGTTTGTTCTCATCACCACCAAGGCGACGCGCCCGTCTGAACCTGCAGGAGAGATATCAAAGCTGCATTGTGTGGCCCACGAACAAAAACTTGATGGCCTGGCGCAATCTCGGGGGGTAATTGTATGATGGAGGCCAATGTCGAGGTAAGACTGTTACATGCACCAATGGTCGTGAAAATTGCGTTTGCGATCCAAGGCAGGGCCGAAGTTATGTTGTCATTGTAATAGTGCTCGAGCCGCCAACCCTTGAACGACGCGAACGGCGTTTGCTTCGGATCAACACAAAATCCCCGTTCGGTGTCGAATACACCGTTGAAGTCCCCTCCGCCATGGACCACGTCATCTCGGGCATTTCGTAGTTCAGCGAAGAAGGGACCGACCTGTGCGTATGTTTCTGCTAGTGGCTTAGGTAGCCCGTATTGCTTCTCGATCTCCTCCGCTGTCTTGAGGCTCTGTTTATCTCGAAGCACGATTTTGGAGAAGGTTTCGGGCAGGGCAGCCGAACGCCGACGCGCCTCGGCGGCGGAATCGTGGAGCTGTACTCGCTCCTTCCAAATGACCGAAATCATCTCCTGCAGCAAATCAAAGACAGCACGACAGAGAATCACGAGATATTCGAGTTCGGTGCAAGCAAACCGCCGAGCACTCCCTGCGGGAAGGGCACTTCGATAGTCGAAAAAATGGCGTAGCTTCGCAACCGACGTGCCCATGTTATGAAAATCGTCACAGATGGCGCTGATTAGCGGACAAACATCCGGCCAACTGGCGCGCTGCCACATTGTGTGCACGAACGGGATGTAAAGGTCGTGTTCGTGTGCTGGCGTTCGAGCCACGTAATCACCCTCAAGCGTGTCTACGACCTTCCCCTCGATTAACCCCACTTCAGTAGGAAACCAAACGTGCCAGCACTCACCGTCCCAGAACGGCATCAGGTTAACGGCTCTGCCATAATGGTGTTCTATATCCAGGTAAGAAACAGCTTTCAAGTCTTGAATTCTTGTCAAACGCACACGCGCTCCAAATACAGCAATCGTAGCAGCGTACGTAAAGTGCGAGGGCTGCCGCCGCGTTTTTAGTGGAGGCTGTCAACTGCCAGGTAGTCCATTCGAATGCAGTTAACTGCGTGCTGACCTGCGCAATCCGCGTTTACCTGACGTCAACTTTCCCAAAGCTGCCGGAAGCTGCGATACTAAACAACTAAGCTGCGAGCGTTTTCCCTCCATTGCCATTGATCCAATGCAGGTCCCTCGACTCGCGCCGCGGTAAACATAGCGGTGCTCACTCGGGATGACAATTGGAGGCTCGCAAACACTCGCGCCGATTTGCCATGAGCGACTACCTCAAAGCCGTCCATGAACGCGTCGTCATCTACGACGGCGCGATGGGCACCAGCCGTCCAGGCCTACAACCTTCCGCTCGACGAGTTCTGGGGCAAGGACGGCTACAACGACATCCTCGTGCTCAGCCGTCCCGATGTCGTCAAGGAGATTCACGCCGCGTACTTCAACGCCGGCGCCGATGTCATCGAGACCAACACCTTCAGCTCCACCCCATGGATCATGGCCGAGTACGACATGCGGACCAGCGTGCACGAGATCAACATGGCGGCAGCGAAGCTGGCGCGCGAAGTCGCTTCGAGCTTCTCGTCGAACGGCCGCAAGCGCTTCGTTGCCGGCTCGATGGGCCCGACCACGAAATTGCCATCGCTCGGCAACATCGGCTTCGACGAGATGGCTTCGGCGCTACACCGAGCAGGCGATCGGCTTGATCGACGGCGGCGTCGATGTGCTCCTGCTCGAAACCTGCCAGGACATCCTGCAAGCCAAGGCGGGGCTGGTCGGCATCTTCGACGCGCTGAAGAAGACCGGCAAGAACATTCCGGTGCAGGTGCAGGTCACGCTGCGAAGCGACTGGCATGATGCTGCTGGGTACCGAAATTGGCGCGGCGCTCACAACGCTGGAAATGTTCGACGTCGCGGTGATCGGCATGAATTGCGCCACTGGCCCGAAGGAGATGAACGACGGCGTTCGCTATCTCGGCGCAAACTGCGCAAAGCCCGTCTCCGTGTTGCCCAACGCCGGATTGCCGCAGAACGTCGGCGGCTCGCGCGGTTATACGCTCTGAGCCCGCAGGAACTGGCGCGATTACCACAAGCAGTTCATCACCGAGTATGGCGTGCGCATCGTCGGCGGATGCTGCGGCACGACCTACGAGCACATCAAGGCCGTCGCCGACACCTGCGCGAATCTTGAGCCCGCGAAGCGCGACGTGAAAGTCACGCGCCGCTGCCGCCAGCGCGTACTCCATGGTGCCGCTCGACCTCGATCCCAAGCCGCTGATCGTGGCCGAGGAGATGAACACCACCACGCGCGTCGAGCACTTCAAGAACATGGTCCGCGCGCAGGACTATGACGGCATCCTCACGCTGGCCAAGAAGCTGGTGAACGAAGGCTCGCACATGCTCGACCTGTGCTGCGCCATCGTGGGCGAGGACGAGAAGGGCTACATCTCGAACATCCTCGAGAAGATCGCCACGCGCGTGCCCGCGCCCATCACCGTCGATTCAACCGAAGCCGACGTGATCGAAGAGGCGCTGAAGCGCATTCCGGGCAAGGCCATCATCAACTCCATCAATCTGGAGGACGGCGAGAAGCGCACGTCCAAAGTTCTGCCGATGGCCAAGCGTTACGGCGCGGCGGTCATCGCGCTCACCATCGACGAAGACGGCATGGCGCTGACCTGGCAGAAAAAGCTCGCCATCGCCAAGCGCATCTTCGACCTGGCGGTGAACAAGTACGGCATTCGGCCGTGCGATCTCATCTTCGACGCGCTCACGCTGCCCATCTCGACCGGCCAGGAAGACTACCGCACCGCCGGCATCGAGACGCTGAAAGCAGTGAAGGCCATCAAGCAGGAGCTGCCCGAGGTCAAGACCATCCTCGGCGTCAGCAACATTTCGTTCGGGCTGAATGTTTATTCGCGGCGCGATTCTGAACAGCGTCTTCATGCACGAGGCGGTGGACCACGGCCTCGACATGGCCATCGTGAATTACAGCAAAATTTATCCGCTGTACAAGATTCCTGAAGCGGAAGTTGATCTCGCGCGCAAGCTGATTTTCTACGATCAGTCGAACGGCGATCCGCTCCAGGTTTACATGGCGCACTTTGCCGGGACCAAGGGCAAGGAAGAGAAGACCACCGCGCACGTCGACACGCTCTCGGTTGAAGACAAACTGAAGTGGGCGATCATCAACGGCGAAAAATCAGTCGGCGATGGCGCGAACAAGAAGTCGCTGGACGAGATTCTGGAAGAGGCGCTGGTCAATTACACGCCGCTCGACCTCATCAACAACATCCTGCTCGACGGCATGCGTACGGTCGGCGACCTCTTCGGCGCGCGCAAGATGCAGTTGCCGTCGGTGCTCGACTCGGCCGGCGTGATGAAGGCCGCGGTCGCCTACCTCGAGCCCAAGATGGAGAAGAAAGAAGGCTCGCAGAAGGGAACCATCGTTCTCGCGACGGTGAAGGGCGATGTCCACGACATCGGCAAGAATCTGGTGGACATCATCCTCAGCAACAACGGCTATCGCGTGGTGAACCTCGGCATCAAGCAGCCGTCGGATGCGATCATCAAGGCCGCGCAGGAACAGAAAGCTGATGCGATTGGGCTCAGCGGCTTGCTGGTGAAGTCCACGCTGGAGATGAAGTACGTCGTTCAGGACCTGCATCACCAGAAGCTGGAATTTCCGGTGATCTGCGGCGGCGCAGCGCTCACGCGCAAGTACGTCGAGGACGATCTGCGCCGCGAGTACAACGGCGGCATCTTTTACGCCGATGACGCCTTTGCCGGGCTGCACTTGATGGAAGATCTTGCATCGCCCAACGGCGCGCGCGAAAAGCGCATCGCCGAAGGCCGCGTGGTGAAAGAGTTCGCGCGCCCTGCTGTGGCGGCGGGCGACGGCGATGGTGCGACTTGCCGAGCATCGAGATTCCGCCCGCGCCGAACATTCCGCATCCGCCGTTCTGGGGCGTGCGCGTGTTGAAGCCCCAGGATTTCGACCTCCGCGAAATCTTCCAGTACATCAACGAGACCGCGCTGTTCAAGAACCAGTGGCAGTTGAAGACGGCCTCGCAGGAAGATTACGGACGGCTGGTCGAGACCAAGTACCGCCCGATCCTGAAAGATCTGCAAGAGGAAGTGATCGCCGGCGGCTGGTTCGAGCCGAAGGTCGTTTACGGCTACTTCGGCGCGCAGAGCGAAGGCAACGACGTAATCATCTACAAGCTCCAGGACGGCTGGACAGCAAGGCGAGACGCTGCCGCTGGAAGACATGCGTTTCACCTTTCCGCGCCAGCGCGAAGGCCGTCGCCTCTGCATCTCCGATTTCTTTCTGCCGCGGCGCCGCGGCCGCATGGACGTGATCGCCATGTCTTGCGTCACCATCGGCGACATAGCCTCGCGCGAGACGCAGAAGCTCTTCGAGGGTGGCGAGTACACCAAGTATCTGTACCTGCATGGCCTGAGCGTTGAGACGGCTGAGGCGCTGGCGGAGCTCTCGCACAAGCGGATTCGCGAGGAGATGGGCATCGCCGGTGAAGACTCGCCGCACATCCGCGACCTGTTCCACCAGAAGTATCGCGGGTCACGCTACTCGTTTGGTTATCCTGCATGCCCGAATCTTGAAGACCAGACGAAGCTGTTCGCGCTGCTGCATCCGGATGAGACCATCGGCGTGCATCTGACGACCGGCTTCCTGCTGGAGCCCGAGCAGAGCACCACGGCGCTCATCGTGCACCATCCCAATGCCAAGTACTTCGTCGTGTAGGGTATTGGACCGCGGCTGTTTATTTCGCGAACAGCTCACTGTGCGAACCCATGCGGACCAGACGTAACCTTTGCTCGTCCGGCCGCTTGTAAATCAACAGCAGGTCGGGCTTCAAGTGGCACTCGCGATGGTCGTTCCAACTGCCCGCTAGAGCGTGATCGTGATGTTTCGCGGCAAGGGGACGGTCCTCCGCAAGCAGGGTGACAATCTCCGGGAGTAGGATTTCGATGTCCCGGTGCCGCAGTGTGGATTTGGTTCGTTTATAATCGCGTCGAAACGCTGCAGTCCACTCAATCGTTCGCATTGAGATCGGCCATCATCGCCTTGACGCTCTTCGCACGCGATACTTTACCCTCTTCCCCCGCCTGTATCGCGGCGACGGTTTCGCGGTTGGGCACACGCACCTCAAACGGAAGAGCTTGTTCCGATGCAACCCGCGTCAGCAGAAGACGCACGGCATCCGAAACGGTCAGACCCATGGACGCCAGCGCTTTCGATGCTTTCGCTTTTATCTTGCGATCCACGCGGATGTGGACCATGCTGGAGCTGGCCATAAACGACCTCCGAGGCTAAGTATACATTGTGTATGCATCTGCTGCAGTGCCATCGCTCGACCCGGTCGCGAAGCAGCGTGATCTTCTTTAGCACAATTTAGGAGAAGCTTACGCCAGAATGCATCCAAGCCATTATGGTTACACGCAACAAGGGCACCTCGCCGATTACGGAAGGCGCCATCCCTGCCGAAGAATTGAAGCAAGAGTTCCCGCCCATCGCTCTGCCCATCCCTCCCCCGTATCCGCCGATGGAGGCCAAGCCGGTCGCCGAAATTCCGCGCGGCGACAACTGGCAATATGAGCCCAAGTGGGACGGCTTCCGCTGCCTCGCGTTTCGCAAGGGCGACAAGGTCCTGCTGCAATCGAAAGCCGGCCAGCCACTGGGACGATATTTCCCTGAGCTGATCGGCGCCCTGTCGAAGCTCAAGCCAACGCAGTTCGTGTTGGACGGCGAGATCGTCATCCTGCGCGATGGGCATCTCTCATTCGACGACTTGCTGTTGCGCATTCATCCCGCAGCCAGCCGCATTCAGAAGCTGTCACACGAAACCCCGGCGACGTATCTCCTCTTCGATCTGCTGGTCGATGACAACGGCAAGTCGCTGGTCGATCTTCCGCTGAGCGAACGGCGCCAGCGTCTGGAACAGCTCTTCAAGCGCTTCGGCAGTCAGCAGTCGATTCGTCTCTCGCCTGCAACGCGCGAGTACGGCACTGCGCAGCGTTGGATGTCGGAGCTGGAGGCCAGCGGATTCGACGGCGTCGTTGCCAAGCAGCTCGATTGTCCATACGCGTCGGGCGAGCGCTCGGCCATGCGCAAGATCAAGCGCATCCGCACCGCGGATTGCGTGGTCGGCGGATTTCGCTATGCCAGTAAGGGCGGCGAAGTCGGATCGTTGCTATTGGGGATCTACGATGAGAACGGGCTGCTGAATCATGTCGGCTTCAGTTCCAGCTTCACTGCGCCGGAGCGCAAGAAGCTGAAGCAGATTCTAAAGCCGTACATGGGTGGCTCGGGATTCACCGGCCACGCGCCCGGCGGACCGAGCCGTTGGAGTACAGAACGTAGCGGCGAATGGGAGCGCCTCGATCCGAAGCTGGTGTGCGAAGTCCGCTACGATCACTTCTCTGGTGGCCGCTTCCGTCACGGAACAAAATTCCTGCGCTGGCGTCCGGAGAAAGGCCCGCGAAGCTGCACCTACGAACAGCTCGGAGTCGTGCGAAGCAAAGGTGGGCTGGAGAGAATTCTGGCAGCGTGAGAAGCAGCCGTCAGCAATTAGCAGTTAGCAATTAGCCAAAGCGCAACAACACCATCCGCGGCTAACGCACTAAGAGCTTCAGCGAAGCCTAAATGCTAACTGCTAAATGCTGCCTCTACGCTGCCGCCGTGCGCCCGCGGCTCAGGACCACATAGCGGTCGGACGCCAGCAGGATGCCGCGCAGGTCGTTGCACTGGCAGCAATCCACCGCGCCTCTCGACAAGGCTTCCGCCCACATACGGTCGTCCGCCAGGCGATGGATACCGACAAAGGCGGTCGCGGGGAACTCGCCGCACAACTGCTGCAGCTCCGCCATGCTGACCAATTCCAGGTCGAGGACGGCGAACGGCGCGCGTAGGCGCGCCACGGCATTGCGTGCCTCCGCCGGCGACTTGGCAATCACCAGGTTTCTGAACTCTTTTCCCAGCGACGCAGCCAGCCGCTCCGCCGATACTGCGTCATGATGAGCGAGGACAACATTGATTGGCCGCATGGTAAACCTCTTCTGGGGTGAGGGGAGATGACCTAAGGCCAACTCATGATTGCTCTTTGGTTGACGATGGAACGAGCGCCCATCCCACATCACGGGCGCGAAACTTGTAGGCTGCCGGCTACTTCGGAGCGTCGCCGGGCTGGCTGACGGATTCGAAGGCCTCCGGCTGAAGTTTCCCATTACGCTTCAGCAGGATTTCTACTTTGCCTTCAGCTTCTTCCAGTTCTTTCCGGCAGGAGCCGGAGAGTTTCATGCCCTCATCGAAGAGTTCCAGCGCGCGATCCAGCGGAACATCGCCCCTGTCCAGTTCCGCAACAATCTTCTCCAGCCGTTCCAGGCACTCTTCGAATTTCGGCAAGCCCAACCCTCTTCAAAGAATTGTAGTTCAAACGCCGCAGGCGGAGATGAAAATTCGGAGATAAATGCGAGGAAAGCGGCGCTTGGCCTTTAGCTCTTAGCAAGCCTCGCCTGCGCTCTTCGCCGAACCGCGACTCCGCGCTAAACGGATTCGCCAGTCAAGTAGAGCGCGGAGTTTTCTAAGAGCTAAAAGCTAACGGCTAATTGCTAACGGCTGCTCTTTTCGTCGATCCCAGCGCTTCCAGCACGTCGACCGCGCACGAATAGCGCCCGAACGGTGCGCTGATCTGCGCGCCCTGCACCATGTCTTTGACGCCCGCCAGCATGTCGCGTGCGATAGATACGCCTTCGGCGCGAGCAGCGTCCGCCGTCGTCGCTCTGGCCATGCGCGCAAAGAGTTCGTCGGGAATCGAGACCCGCAGCTCGTTCTTCATGAACTCGGCGTTGCGCGTGCTGGTGAGCGGCCAGATGCCGGCAACCACCGGCACGCGGCAATGCTCGATTCGCCGCAGAAACTGCTCCAGCAGGCGAATGTCAAACACCGGCTGCGTCACCGCGAGTTCCGCGCCCGCTTCCACCTTGTATTCGAAGCGTCGAATCTCCTCGTCGATGTTAGGACTGCCGGGATTGGCGCCCACCGCAATGACGAATGCCGTCGAGTTTCCGGTCGGATTGCCGCCGATATCCAGCCCGCGATTCAGATTATGAACGATATTGACCAGCCCGATCGAGTCGACATCGAAAACCGCGGTCGCGTCGGGATAATCGCCCATCTTCGGCGGATCGCCGGTGATGCAGATCAGGTTGCGAATGCCGACCGCGCTCGCGCCCAGCAGGTCCGACTGAATGCCGAGCACGTTGCGGTCCCGGCAGGTGTAGTGCAAGACGGGTTCGATCCCGACTTCCTGCTTCACCAGCAGGCAGAGGGCCTGGTTGCTCAAACGGGCCGAGGCACGGGGACTGTCGGGAATGTTGACTGCGTCCACTCCGACCGACTTCAAGAACTTCGCGCCTTCCAGCTCGCGCTTGGCGTCGATGCCGCGCGGGGGGACAATCTCCACCATGGTTACGAATTCGCCGTTGGCGATCTTACGGCCGATGATCGAGCGTTCGTGCAGCGGCGGTGGCTCGACGGGCTTGGCTTCGGTGGTCTTCGCAACTTTGTAAGACGACGTGCGCGCCGCACCCACCTTCAGGAACAGCTTCATGGTATGGATATGGTCGGGCGTGGTGCCGCAGCAGCCGCCAATCAAGCGCACACCAATGTTGACGAAGGGCTCCATGTAGTTCGCCATGTACTCGGGCGAGCAAAGATAGATATTGCGGCCCTCGACCGAGCGCGGAATTCCGGCGTTCGGCTGCGCCGAAAGCGGCGCCGTCGTCACCGCCCGAACGCGCTCCAGCGCATCCAGCATCGCCACCGGTCCTACGCTGCAATTGCACCCGATGACCTCAGCTCCCCAGGCTTCCAGTTGCGGCCCATAATGCTCCGGACTCGATCCATCCAGGCAGTTGCCGTCTTCGTCAATCGTGACCTGCGCCACTACCGGCAGATCGGGATTCACCTCGCGCGCGGCGAGGATCGCCTGATGCAACTCTTCCAAGTAGCCGAAAGTCTCCAGGATGAGCAGGTCGACACCTTCGTCATTCAGTGCGGCAATCTGCTGGCGAAACGCATCGCGAGCTTCTTCCAGCGCAACCTTGCCCAGCGGCTCGATGCGAACTCCCAACGGCCCTACCGCTCCCGCAACGAATGCGTCGAAGCTCTTCGCAGCCTCGCGGGCCAGCGCTGCTCCGCGCCGGTTGATCTCCACCAGCTTGTCCAGGCATCCGTGTTTTGCCAGGCGAAACGAATTGGCGCCAAAGGTGTTTGTCTCAATGACCTCGGCTCCTGCCTTGAGATAGTCCTGATGGATGCCACGGATCAGGTCGGGAGCCGAGAGGTTCAGCTCGTCGTAGCAGCGGTTGATGTAGATGCCCTTGGCGTAGAGCAGCGTTCCCATGGCGCCATCGCATAAAACAGCGCCCCGCTGCAACCGGGAGAGGAATCCTGTTGACATGGTGTTCTCGACGTTGTCAGAGCGGCAAGCTTGGTTGCAACTTTATCGTAAATCCGAGCAAAGCGCCATCAGCCGCAGGCTTCCGTCGCGCCGCCTGGGGCATAGTCGCGTCGTGTGCTCTGCTATAATCCAAGCTTCCAAGCAGCTCATGTCAAATCGTCATCTGTTATCCGGCACGCGCTTGCGGCGAATTGCCCTCAGCGTTCCTACCCTGGTTACCGTCCTGATGATAGCGGCGTGCGGGAGCAGCGGCACCGCTGCTCCCAGCGGCGTTCAGCATCGCGCCTTCATCAGCAATCAGTTTTCGGGGAACCTGCAGGTAGTGGATACGCAGAACGACACCACTGCCGAGACGGCGGAGACCACCAACTCGGCCGGGCAGCTCGTTCCCGGCGAGCCGGTGACCATCACCGTCTCGGCCAGCGTCACCTATGAAGTAATTAGCCCGGACACGACCAACACGCTGGTTTATGATCCCACCGCGTTTACGTGGTACATCATCACCAACGCTACCGAATCGATTGCCGGGAGCCTGCCGCAGGTCGCCGCGTCGAACATAGCCGTGTTCTCACCCGACAGCAGCACGCTGTACGTCCCCGTCCCCAGCGCAAACGCGGTGCAGGTGTGGACCGTCGCCAGCGCAACCAATCCGGTCAATTACACCGTCGCCGGGGCCAGCTCTGTCGCGATCAGTCCTAGCGGAGACTACCTGCTCGTGTTCTCCCGCAACTCCGATTCAGTCACGGTGATCAATACCACAACGAGCACCGTTACCTACGTGACCATTCCCGGTTTCGCGCGGCCGGTAAACGCGTTTTTCCTGACCGCCGACGACATCGCCTACGTGATAAATTGCGGTCCGGAGTGCGGGTCCAGCGGCCCAGCGTCGGTGTCGGAGTTGAACATCCCTTCGGCGACGATCACAGCGACGGTGCCGGTGGGCGGCGCCAGCGTAGGCCTGCTGAATGGCACCACATTGTACGTTGCCGGAAGTCCGGTCCCGCCGGGCACCACCTCCACCTACGATGCCGTCGATGTAAACACCATGACCCGCCTGACGCCCACTTCGGTTCCCATCGGCGACGGCTTCCACACCACCATGGCGCTGGCGCAGAACAATAAGCTCTACATCGGCGCCAGTACCTGCAGCAATACGGTCACAGGATGCCTGTCAGTGGTGAACGTCAGCAGCAATACCGCTGATGCGCCGCTGCCGCCGCGGGGCGCCATCACCAGCCTGCTTGCGATTGGCGGACGCAATGTGGTGTATGCCATCGAGGGTGGCTACCTGAACATCTACGACGCCACCACCGACCAACTCGGCCCCACCCAGATCACGTTCACCGGTGCGCTGTACGGCATCGTGCAGGTAGATCAGTAGCGAACAGGGACGAGGGTTTAGGGGAAAGGGATTGAGTGCTTAGAGCAGTTTAGCTTTTGCTGTGACCTGGTAGAGCGAGCCTTCAGGCTCACGTTCGGTTGCATCGCCTGAGATACGTTTTGGATTCCGCTGCACTTGCAGCGGAATCCAAAACCCAAGAATATAGTGGCGCGGTTGACGCGGCGCTGAAGCGCCGCTCTACCAGGACACACCAAATCCGAAAATGCTCTAGCTGTCTGCCCGGGCCGTGACTTCATTCCTCCGCGATGGTGTGCGACAGGAAAATCCAACCCCGAAGAGGTGGAACTGAAGTTAGTCCATCAGAACGGAGCGAACCGGGCCCTCGATTCGCGCCTCATTTGCGCGAATTGGGGTGGGCAGCGGAGTCCTGGGTAGAGTGGGAGAATATTGGAGTCCCTTCAGGGACGGCACAGGTTTTCACGCACATTCTTGCCGCTAGACTAGCAGGGCGCGCTAATCCCTCACCCTGATCTCTACTGCGGCTCCAGCCTCAACCGATGCGCTCCCGCCTGTTGCACCGCCGCCGGCGAGAACGGCAGTGCAAATGTGCTTCCGTGGTAGTACGCATCCCACTGATCGTCATAGTGTCCATCGAAGATATCGCCGGACTCCCCGTTCACGATGTTCAGCGTCGAGGCGTCGAGGTTCGCGAAGTCAACCGTCATCCGCTCCGATGGCCCGAAGTGCGGCCCCACCTGCTTAATGGTTTCCCCGTCGCCGGATAGCGGCTGGCTGCCCGGGCCGGCGCCTTTCTTCAGAATCGGAAAGTGGCTCCAGAACGGATGCTTGACGTCGATGCGATGCACACGTCCCCATCGCCACGCCGCCAGCACATGGGTCGCGCTCGCATCATCGACGGCCTCTTCCACCGCGCGGGTGAGCAGCTCGTCGTATCCGGAATAGCCCTGCGGCAGCCATCGCGTCGGCTGATGTGCCAGCACGTTCTCCAGCCACACCGGTTCCATGAACCACCGGTACTGCTTCCACTCCTCACCCAGTCGCGGGCGGAGCAGCAACTCCTTCAGCTTGTCGCGCGAGAAGACCGTGATGGTCGCCGCCGCCGAATCGGTCTCCATCGCGCCATCCCAGTTGCGCATCAGGTCCGCGGCCGTCTGGGCGCGCTGCGAGGCATGCGGCGTGTGATCGATGGCATAGACGAACCGCTCGGCGCAGAACTGATCGAACGCCGAGACCACATCGCTCTGGATCGCCAGCAGGTCCGCCGGAGTGAACTTCTTCGGCGCATTGAGCAGCTTGTAGATGCGCTGGGTGCGATAAGGCGACCCCCATTCGATGCTGAGCTCGTAGGGATAGCCGTCGGGCGTCACCCGCCCATTGGCCGTCGCTATGATGCCCGACGGCGGATCGTAAACGCTGGGCAGCTTGTCGAACGGGACGTAGCCAGCCCACTCATGCGCATCGTCATCGCCGGGTTCGGGCACCGAACCATCGCCCGAGGCGCGGATCGGGATCAGCCCCGTGGCCTGATAGCCGATGTGGCCATCGACATCGGCATAGACGACGTTCTGCGCAGGCGCGCCGAATTGCGAGAACGCCGTTTCGAACTCCTGCCAGCTCTGCGCCGAGTCGATCGCGAAGAAGGGAATGCGCGTGCTCTGCACATCGTAGACCGTCCACTTCAGCGCGAGCTTGCGCGTCTCGCCGGGCACAAGATCGCTGATGATCGGTCCATGCCGCGTCGTCATTACGTCCAGCGTCACCTCGCCGCCGCCCTTGACCCGGATGATCTCCTGGCGATGCTCGGGTTTCACCCAACCTTGCGGGGTTAGATATTCGCCTTTGTCATTGAATTTCTCGATGTACAGGTCTTCGACGTTCGGGCCCAGGTTGGTGAATCCCCATGCGATCCGCCGATTGTGACCGACGATGACGTATGGCACTCCCGGCAGCGTCACCCCGGCAACATCGAAGTCGCCGGCCGTCAGGTGAGCCTCGTACCAGACGTTGGGAATCTCGAGCTCCAGGTGCATGTCATTCGACAGCAGCGGCCTGCCCGAAGCGGTGTGCGCGCCGGAGACCACCCAGTTGTTGGAGCCGGGACGAAGATGTTCACTTTGTGAATATCGAGAAGGAAGTATTTCCAGCAGAGATGCAGCACTAACATTCTGAACCTGGGTGCCCCATTCTGGCCGTCTATTGGCCAGAGCCTGCCCTGAGCCGGCCGAAGGGGTGGAGCAGTTTGGATCGTTGCACTGCCCCGCCCTGGCCAAAGGACGGCTAGAACGGGGCACCCAGGATGAGATTTTCGACGAAGCTCTACCCGAACTGGGGTCTTCTTCTTCGTCCGGCGTGGTCCCCTGCGGAATTTCATTCTCAATCGAGTTGCTGTCCGCCCCCGGCGGATGATCGCGCCACGAACTGTTGACGAACAGATCCGCGGTCATCTCCGGCCCCAGCTTCGCCAGAATTTTTTCCTTCTCCAGTTTGTTCTTGTACAGCCCGTGATTAAGGAACTCCGTCATCGAGAGCCCGGCCAGCAGCGAATCCTCCGTCGTCCACGGGTACGGGAAATATCCGAGGAACTGAAACTCCAGCGGCAGCGTCTTGCGATGTTGCTCGATGTAAGCGTTCACGCCCGCCGCGTAGGCTTCGCCCTGCACGCGCGTTTGCGGGTCCATGCTGGCCGCGACCTTTGCCGCAACCTGGCGCAGCCCTAGGATCCGCTGCTCGCGGTCGTACTTCAGATACTCGCGCCCGAGAATCACGGCCAGATCGCCGGAAGCGAAGCGGCGCGTCATGTCCATCTGCCACAGGCGGTCCTGCGCGGTGATGTACCCTTGCGCGAAAAACAGATCGGGCAGGTTGGACGCGACGATATTGGGCACGCCGAGGCGATCGTACGTCACCGTTACTGGAGCCGCGAGACCAGCCAGGTGGATAGTCCCATCGCGCTGCGGCATTGACCCGCGGGCAGCGCGATAAAACCAGAAGTCGAAACCCAGGAACGCGACCAGCAGCAGAACCAGGATCGCAATGACGGAGCGAAAGGCGAGCCTGGACTTTGCCGGACGAACAACCGAAGCAGCAAGGGCCATGAGGATGGTTCGATTATAGAAGGTCGATCAGACGGTTCTATTCAGTGCGCGGGACAGCGCGAACATCAGGACCAGGGCCGCAGCGGCTGCAGCACGCCTTCACGGGCCGCTGAAAAAGAATCCGAGCGGTTTTGAAGGGGCGCAGCTCTAGCTGCGCCGTTGCGAGTCCGTTGTTTTGTCATCCCGAGCGGAGCCAAATCCGTTCACGCAGTGAACGGATTGGCGCAGTCGAGGGACCTGCTTTGGGCGCGAACTGCGTAGACTGATACGGTGAACAACAGATCCTTCGACTCCGCGCCCGCCCGACTCGCCAAAAAGGGCGAGTCGGAAAACGCCTGCGGGGCGCTCCGCTCAGGATGACACAGCACAAAGATCTTCGCATCCGGCACGGCTAAAGCCGGGCCCTTCCACCCTGAGAATTCACCCGTACCGCTCCCGCATGAACTCCGTCATCGCGTCGTAGGCTTCGCTCAGCACCGGCTCCGGCGGCAGGAACACGATGCGCATGTGCCGCGTCCCCGGCTTCTCGCCGAAGCCTGACCCGTGTACCACCAGCACATGCTTCTGCTTCAGCAGATCGGTGACGAAGGTCAGATCATCCTCCGGAATCTCGAGCGTGGGAAACGCGTAGAACGCGCCCTTCGGCACAACCAGCTTCACGCGCGGAGTACGCTTTGCCCATTGCACCGTCAGCTCGGCGCGCCGTCTCAGCTTGCGCAGCATTTCTTGCAGATGGTCCTGCGGTCCTTCCAGTGCCGGCTTGATGGCGTGCTGGAACGGATGCGGCGCCGACAATCGCGCCCGCAGCAGGCGGTGCACCGCTTCCAGGTAAGGATGCAACACCTCGCGCGGCCCGGTTGCGATCGCCCAGCCAATCCGCCAGCCGGGTACGACGTACGCCTTCGACAGGCCATTGAAGGTGACGATCGGAACATCAGTCGCCAGCGTCGCAATCGAAACGTGCCTGTCTTTGGACGAATCGAAGATCAGTTTGTCGTAAATCTCGTCGGCGAAGATGATCAGCCCGTGCTCGCGCGCCAGCTCCAGAATTTTTTCCAGCGTTCGCTTCGAATACACGGCGCCCGTCGGATTATTCGGCGTGATCAGCAAAATAGCGCGGGTGCGCGAGTTGATCTTGTGCGCCATCGCTTCGACATTCGGCTCCCATCCATTGTCTTCGTCCAGATCGTAGGCGTTCGCCGGGCAATCCAGCTTGGCCATGATCGCACCGTACAGCGGATATTCGGGGCTGGGCGTCAGCACGTTGTCGCCGGGGTTAAGCAGCGCCGTCAGACAGGTGTCAATCACCTCGCCGGTGCCCATGCCGACGAAGATGCTCTGGATCTCGCGAAATCCGTTGCGCTCGGCCTGGCGGCCAATCGCCTCGATCGCCGGCTTGATGCCTAGCGATTCGGCATAGCCGTTATGCCCATCGACCATCGCCTTCAGCACCGCTTCGATCATGTGCGGCGGGGTGTGGAAATCGAACTTGCAGGGATCTCCAATGTTGAGATAGAGAATCTCATGACCTTCGCGCGCCACTTCCTGGGCGGTGACGACCAGATCGCGAATCGCGTAGCGCACGTTCATCATGCGGCTCGCCGCCATCACTTCCGCTACTGCTTTCGTAACCATGATTGCGTCCTTGGAACTGTCGGCCCTCAGCCGTCAACTCTCCCCCGTCAGCCATTATCGGGCCTACGTCCCTATTATGAAACAGCGCGGTGAGGATATTACGCCGGGGGTGCGCTTTGTATCAGGGCACGACTTTTAGTCGTGCCGAAGAGTGCGCCCTAAGTTCGGCCTTTAGGCCCTGCAACAACGCGGGGAGCAGGGCGAAAGTCCAACCCGCATGCCTGCCTTTGCGGCACGACCGAAGTCGTGCCCTGACACAAAGCGCAGTATGGGACAGGTTGCGGCCGTAAGCGGGCTAATATCCCCGCTTATGAACCACGCGACGGCGAAGGGGTGAGGTGGAGCACTGCCTCACCGGTTATGCGGATAATCCGTCACCCAATGCACGCCGCGATTGAGCAGCAAAAATTTTACCGGATCGGACATGTCCATGCGCTCCAGCTTCGCCGATAGCTTGTGCTGGCCGGTCCTACCCTCCAGCAGCATCACATTGGGCTGCGATACATCGTAGGTGAAGCGCGCATTCCAGTGGAGGTCGCCCGCCGGGTCCCACAGCGTCATAGTGCGCTTCTGCTGGTCCAGTTGCAGGAAGTACTTCTTCTGCGTGCCGTCCATTGACTGAACGATGACGATCTGCGGCTCGTCGAAGATGACGCGCTGCCAGCGTTCCGTATCGGTCACCAGCGGCAGGCGAGCGAGATTGTCCATGGTGAAGTCATCCACGGTCCAGATACCGCGCAGCGGCGCCGCGATGTGCATCTCGTTCTTCGCCTGGTCAACCGCGGCCGAATGGCAGCACACCACCAGCGCGGCGATGCCAATGATCAGTTGCAGCGCGACCACGCCGCGGTTCAGCAGCTTGTCTTTGAAGAGCAAGACCGTCGGTGTCAGCCGGGCGGTGCGGTTTCCCAGAAAGAATTCCGCGATGCGCCGCATGTCCGGCGCCAGCAGGAAGATGCAAAACGCCATCAGGTGAAGGCAGTAAATCTTCCTGGGCACGTCGTAGCAGAAGTTCAGCATGAGCACGTTGCTCATGACGCCCAAGGTCACCAGCGCTCCCAACGCGGTAAACGCGGGCACCAGCAACAGCAGTCCGCCCAGCATCTCGCCCACGCCGCCAAAGAAGCTGTAAGCACGCGACGTCCCCATGAACGCCCACAGCAGCCCCATGGGCGTAGTCTGTCCATAGGTATCGACGTATCTGGCCAGCGCCGGTTCGGCAAACTGCATTCGCCACAGCTTGTTGGTGCCATAGCTGATCATGGCCACCGCGAGCACCATGCGCACAAACACGCGCAGCCACTGATACAGCGTCTCGTAATTCGGGCGCTTGCGGTCGATCCACGACCAGACAGCGGTTGCCAGCGCCGCCGTTACCGCAATACAGAAAAGCAGCACATAGTCGTAAAGCTGATCGCCGCTGCCGTTCGCCACTTCGGTGAAGTCGCCGTACAACCCCAGCACGTGCGTTCCCACCCACGGCACCACCACGTGCCACATGTCTTTCAGCGGATTGTTGTACTTGACGAACGCGCCGAGCGACCCCACCGAGCGCGGATAAACGTAGAGCAGAAAGTAGGAAAAACCGAAGCGGAATGCGATGCGGGTCGCCAGCGGCCACTGCGGCGTAATCTCCGGAGACGAAACCGGCGTCTCCCGCTGCAACTGCGGAATCATGAGGCCCTCTTGAAGTGATTTCCCTCTCGGCCGCGCCGAAGTGCTGGTTGGGGGCGCGTTCCAAGCTGAGGCATTGTCGCTTGGATGGAAGTTTTCTGCAACAACTGATTCGGTTGCGCCGGCCTGGTCCGGTTCGCCGAGTTTTCCCCAGGTGGATCCTATTTCTTGTTTTTGTAGGTGAAGCCGATTAAGCCATCGCGATAGTCGATCTTGATGTCCAACACCGTCAGGAGATCGAATCCCAGATCAGTGCCCCTGCTGCTTCAGCTTCTTCATCTTGCTGAAGCATTCCACTGAGTTGGCGATGTCTCCCTCATCCCGGTAGGCGATGCTCATGTTCCTATAGACTTTCGCCCGCTCCAGCGGATCGTCCATCTCCGCCAGCGACAGCTTGTATCGCCGGATCGCCTCCGGCAGATTGCCGCGGCCTTGCTCATACAGCGCCATCGCCAGATTGCTGCCCGCGTCGTCCGGGTTAATGGCCGCGGCAACGCGGTAGTGGGCCATCGCCTCCTCGCGATGTCCCTGGTTCAGCAGTATGCCGGCCATCATGTCTTCGGCCACCCAGTTGTCTTTGGTGACCTCGGCCGTGTGCGTCCACATGGTCAGGTTGTCGCGCCAGTAATCAATCTGGCGGTGCGTCACGAGAGCGAGCACAAGCAACACCGCGACGCTCGCCGCCGGCAGAACGGCCTTGGCGAGATGCCGCCGCCGCGCGTAATCGGCCACTCCCCAGCAGATCAGGATGAACAGGCCGATCAACGACTGATACGCATACCGGTCGGCCAGTGCCTGCCTGCCCACCTGCACCAGCCCGATCGTTGGCACCAGCGTCCCCAGAAACCACAGCCAGCCTACAGGCAGATATCGATACCGTCGGCCCAGCCACACCAGCGCGGTGATCGCCAGCAACACCAGCGCCGCCGCAGCCACTTGCCACAGCTTCAGCGAGCTGCCGGGATGCAGGTACAGAATCGCCAGCTTCGATGGCCACAGCGCCTTGCCGATGTATCGCACGTAGGCAACAATCGCATTGCCAAGCCGGATCGACGCCGAGTACGGCCAGTGCTGCGGACGGCCCACGCGCTGCGCCAGCATCGTCAGCAGTGCGCTGGCGGCACAAATCACGAACAGCGGGATTTTCTCCAGCAGCAGCCAGAGCAGGCCTCTGGGCGGAATTGCTGCAACCGGGGTCCCCGATTCGCGCCGATTTTGCGCGAATTGAAGCGGTTCCACTCGATCGCGCTCGGCGGAACTCGCGCCGTAGCCTGCGAACATGCGCCGCAGCGGCCAGTAGTCCCACAACAACAGCACGCACGGGAAGGTGATGATCTGCGGCTTCGACATCAGCGCCGCCGCGAAGAGCGCGGCGACAGACGTGTACCGCAATACTCCCGGCCGCCGCGCATACCAGCGGTACGCTCCCAGCGCGAGCAGAAAGAAGAACGTGCTCAGCAGCGTCTTGCGCTCCGCCATCCAGGCCACCGCCTCGACGTTGATGGGATGCAACGCAAACAGCGCCGCCACCATAAAGCTGCGACCAAGGTAGCCGGTCGCTAGGAGCAGCACCCAGAACAGTACCACCGCGTCCACCGAGTGCCACGCCGCGTTCATCAGGTGATGGCCCGGGGGATCGATGCCGAACATCTGGCAGTCGATGCTGTGCGAAATCCAGGTGAGCGGATGCCAGTTGTTGTCGTCAAAGGTCGTTATCGCCCACTTGATCGTCGGCCAGGTCAGTCCCTCCTGCACGTGCAGGTTCTCGTAGACATAACCCATGTCGTCAATGTTGGCGAAGGGATGGGTGCGCACCGGGAAATACAGCAGGAAGGTCGCGACGAGCAGCAGGAAACTCAGTCCAATTGCGTTTCTGTATGTGGCGAAGAAATCCCGCAGCGATGAAAGCCGGCGCCGCTGCTGGTGCTGCTGCTCGTTCTGCTGTTGCAACTCGCTTCCCGCTACCGGACTCACATCCACGGAATTCATCTGGCCCCCTGCCAGCGGGATTATATGCGAGCCCTCGCGCGAAAATTTGTGACGCGCTTCACAGACACGGCTCACGCTAGATCGGATCGTTTCGATTCGGGATGCCGATTCGGCGCCTGCTCTTCCAAACTTCAGTGCCGAACATCACTCCCTCAGAAGCTTGTCGGCGTGCCGTTGTGCAGCGGTTATGTTGTCCGACAGCCGCGCGGCCTTATCTCTCGCCTCATTGGCCTCCTGTTTCTGGCCGCTCTGCTCCAGCGCGCCGGCCAGCAGCAGATATCCAAAATCCGACGGATGCATCGCGAGCGCCCGCGAATAGGAATCGATGGCTGCGGCCATATCGCCAGCCTGTTCCTCGACGATCCCGAGGCTGATCCACGCCCCCACAAACTCCGGATCGGCCGTCACCGCGTTCTGAAAACTCGCGCGCGCGTCCTTCAGGTTTCGCTGCTCTTTGTAGGCGTAGCCCAGGTTGTTGTAAGCCTTCGCGGTTGTCCTCGGATTGCGCGAGATCGCGATCGCGTGCCGGTAATCGTCAATCGCCGCTGCCACGTTGCGGTGCATTTCCTCGTAAATTCCGATGTTGAGCACATTGTTCGGGTCATCGGGATCGAGTGCCGCTGCCTTGCGGAAGTGCGGGATCGCCTCTTCCGGCTTTCCCATCCTCAGCAACACGGTGCCCAGGTTGTTTTCCGCGACCCAGTTGTTGTTCGTGACCTCGAGGGTGTGACGCCACAAGGTCATGTGATCGTCCCAATATCCGACCTGTCGATGTGCGACGATCGCGAGCGCCAGCAGCACCGCGATGCTTGCGCCTCGAACCAGCATCGGCGAAACGCGCATCTGCGCGCGCCCCATTGCGTCAACGGACATTACTCCGCTCTCTTGGCTGGGATGGGCTAGTTCGGCAACCGTCCAGCACACCATGATGAACAAGCCCACGAACGGCAGATAGGCATATCGATCGGCCATGGCCTGCGTGCCCACCTGCACTACTCCGATCATCGGCACCAGTGTCCCCAGAAACCACAACCAGCCCACCGTGAGATAACGCCGCCGATATGCCCGCGCAACCGCCGCCGTGATCGCCAGCAGGAAAGCCGCCGCCGCAATTACCTCCCACAGCGGATATGGCTGCATCGGGTACGGATAGAACACCGCCAGCCGCGACGGCCAGAAGGCTTTTCCGAGATATTGCGCATACGAGACAATCGCGTTCTCGATTCGGAGCCTGTGTCCGTAATAGCTGGTTGCGCCCCCCGCTGCCTGCGCGTTCAAGGTGAGAGCAGCGCTCATCGCGCATAAGCCCAGCAGCGGCACTTTCTCCCAGATCAGCGTAGACAAACTTCGAGGTGGAACTGCCGCCGGACTGGCGCCGCTAAGCGGGTGCCTCACCCAAGCTGCTTTTGCTTGGGTGGGGGTTTTCGAAATCCGCCGCAGTGGCCAGTAATCCCACAGCAGCAAGACGAACGGCAGTGTAATCACCTGCGGCTTCGACATCAGTCCCAACGCAAACAGGACAACTACGGTCAGGTAGCGCGATCTGCCTGGTCGTTGCGCGTACCACCTGTACGCGCCCAGCGTCAGCAGAAAAAACAGCATGCTGAGCAGGTTCTTGCGCTCCGCAATCCAGGCGACCGATTCGACATTGATGGGATGAAGCGCAAACAGCGCAGCGACCATCCAGCTTCGGCCCACAAAACCGGTGGCGCGTTCGAGCACCCAGAACAGCAGCAGCGCATTCAGGATGTGAAGCGCGAGATTGACGTCGTGCGGTCCGGCGGGATCCAGCCCGAAGACCTGGGTGTCGAGCGCGTGGGACAGCCACGTCACCGGATGCCAGTTCGCGGCAGCGCGCGTGGTCAGCGCCCACTTGACGGTGTCCCAGTGCAAGCCAGCCTTGACATGGAAATTGTCGAAGACGTAATCCGCGTCGTCATAGTTGGCGAACGGCTGCCAATGAACGGGATAGTAGACGGCGATCACCGCGAGCGCGAGCAGCAGCCCCGGCAGGATTCTCTGCCAGCGTGGCGAGGCGATTCCGAGGGTATCGACAAGCGTCTGCCGCGCCGGTTTTAGATCAACGGATGTCACACTCTCACCGCGCTACAGATGGCGTCATCGTCCTTGCTTCGCCGCGTCCTCGCTCTGCTGTGCCGCGTCAATGTTGCCCATTTGCCGATACACCCGCGACAGATTGTTCTGCGCCGCCGCCTTCAATTCGCGGTCCTGGGCCAGGCTAATCGTCTTCTTATAGCGCTCGATCGCGGCCTCGAAATTCCCGCGCTGCTGCTCGTAAATTCCAATGTTCAGGTTCGCCACCGGATCGGCGGGGTAGATGGCAACCGCCTTGCGGAAATGCGAAACGCCCTCGTCCACTCGTCCGTCGGCCAGCAAGGCCTTCCCGAGATTGTTCTCCGCCAGAAAGTTGCCCTCGGTAACCTCGACCGCATGCGTCCACAGCGTAACGTTGTCACGCCAATAACCGAGCTGGCGATAAGCCACAGCGCCTAGCGCAAACAAAACAGCAACGCTCAGACCGCACAGCACAGCGCTTGGGTGCCCCGTTCTGTTATCCCTGGCAAGCGAAAACAAACCCGGGTGCCCCGTTCTAGCCATCTGTTGGCTAGGGCGGGGCATTTCAAACGGTTGCTCCGATCTGGCCGTCTGTTGGTCAGACCCAGCCCTGAGCTTACCGAAGGGGCGGGACAGCTCCGCCACCAACCAGCACACCATGATGAACAGTCCAATGAACGGCAGATACGCGTACCGGTCGGCAATGCCCTGCTTGCCCTGATAGCCGACGCCCTCGAACCCAAGCATCGGCACCAGCGTTCCCAAAAACCACAACCAGCCGACCAGCAGATAAGGGCGGCGAGGACGGACAGCGACCACTACCGCCGTCACCAGCGCTAGGAATAACGCGGCACAAGCAGCTTGCCACAAGGGAACGTAATCCGGATGCGGATAGAACGGCGACAGCCGCGCCGGCCACACTGCCTTGCCGAGGTATTGCACGTAGGAGACGATCGCATACTCCACACGCAGGCTGAGCGAGTACGAAGTTTTGGTGCCATCGGCGCGCTGGGCTGCCATCGTCAGCGCGGCACTGATCCCAGCTAATGCCAGCAGCGGAACCTTTTCCCACAGAAGTTGCGAAAACTTCAGCCAGGCTGGGGTGTCCCGTCCTAGCCCTCTCTTGGGTAGGGCGGGGACTTTCGCTCCAGACGCAAATCTCCGCAACGGCCAGTAATCCCACAGCAGCAGAACGAACGGCAGCGTGATCACCTGCGGCTTGGCCATCAGGCCAAGAGCGAACAAAACAGCCACGACTGCATACCGGCCAGGCTTGCGATTGATTGTGTACCAGCGATACGCGCCCAGCGCCAGCAGGAAAAACAGCATGCTAAGCGAATTCTTGCGCTCGGCAATCCAGACCACCGACTCGACATTAATGGGGTGCAATGCAAACAGTGCCGCCACCATGAAGCTGCGTCCGCTGAACCCGGTCGCGCGTTGCAGCACCCAAAACAGCGCCATCACGTTCAGCACATGCAGCAGCAGATTCACCGCATGCGGCCCGGCGGGATCCAGATCGAAGAGTTGGCAATCGAGCGCGTGCGACAGCCATGTCAGCGGATGCCACGTTCCCACGTGATACGTCGTGAACCCCCACCGCACGGCCGACCATGTCAGACCTTCCTGTACGTGGGCATTCTGCGTGACGTAAAGCGTGTCGTCATAGTTAACGAACGGATAGCTGTAAACGCGGAAGTAGAGCAGGACCGTGATCGCCGCCAGCAGCATGGCGAGGCCGACTGTCTGCCGCCACGACGCCGAAGGCGACATCGCCGTCTGCGATCGAAGCTCTGCGTCCCGGCTCACCGCGACCGAAGGCAACCGTCCTCCTCATGCGCGTTACTGCGCTTCCAGCTTCCTTGCTTCCGCGAAGCACGCCCGCGCCTGCTCGTCATTGCCCAGCACGCGATACGCGCGGCCCATATCGTTCCACGCTTTGATCTTCACTGCCGGATTGGTCGTCAGGATGATCGCTCTCCGGTATTGCTCGATCGCCCCCGACAGGTTCCCGTGCAGTTGATCGTAGAACCCAATGTTGAACGCACTGATCGGATCAACCGGGTGCATGGCAGCCGCCGCGCGGAAATGCCCGATGGCTTCCTCCATCCGGTTGTCTGCCAGCAGCGCGCCGCCCAGATCATCCTGCGCGACGTAATTCGGCACTGTTACCTGCACCGTGTGCGTCCACAGCGTAACGTTGTCCGCCCAATAAGCGATCTGCCGCCGCGCCACCACGCACAGCGCCAGCACTACAATCACGCTTGCCGTGACCGGCAATATGGGAGCGAAGCGCGCATGCCGAGCCGGGTGCCCCGTGCTAGCCATCTTTTGGCTAGAGCCTGCCCTGAGCTTGCCGAAGGGACGGGGTATTTCCGCCACTCCCCAGCACACCATGATGAATATTCCCACCAGCGGCAAGTATGCGTAGCGATCGGCCATCGCCTGCCGTCCAACCTGCACCAGCCCGATCATCGGTACCAGCGTGCCCAGGAACCACAGCCATCCCACCAGTAGGTATCTGCGCCGGCGTTGCTCCAGCAAAACCGCGGTAATCACCAGCAGGACCAGCACCGCCCCATACACCTGCCACGTCCGCAGCGAATTGCCCGGATGCGGGTACATGGGCGCCAGCCCGCTTGGCCAGAACGTCTTTATCAGGTACTTGACGTAGGCGACCACTGCATTCGACAGGCGCATGGAGAGCGGCGTCACATCCAGCGACAGGATGGCGCCGCTCGCGCGCTGCGCCTTCATGGTCATGATTGCGCTGCCGGCGGCAATTGCCAGGAGCGGAATCTTCTCCAGCAGCAACCATCGCCATCCGCTTAGTGGCTTTTCGCTTTTCGCTCTTCGCCGTTCGCCAGAAACATTATCAGGGCCATTCCGGCGAAACGCGAAAACCGAAGAGCGGAGAGCGACCCGTCTCAGCGGCCAGTAATCCCAAAGCAGCAGAACACACGGGAAGGTGATGATCTGCGGCTTCGCCATCAGCCCGAGCGCGAACAGCCCCGCCACCGCGGCGTACCTTCCTACCCTCGGCCTGGCTGCGTACCACCCGTACGCGCCCAGCGCCAACAGGAAGAACGTCATGCTGAGCACGGTCTTGCGCTCGGCGATCCATACCACCGATTCGACATTTATGGGATGGACCGCGAACAGCGCCGCCACCATGAAGCTGCGTCCGGCATAACCGGTCGCGCGCACCAGGACCCAGAACAGCAGTGTCGCGTTGAATGCATGCAGCAGCATGCTGGTCTGGTGATGTCGTCCCGGATTGAGGTCGAACCACTGCACGTCGGCGGCGTGCGAGAGCCACGTCAGCGGATGCCAGTTACCGCCCACGTGGGCGGTAAACGCCCAACGTGTCGTGTCCCAGGTAAGGCCGTTCTGCACGTGATCGTTGTTGATCACGTAAATGTTGTCGTCGTAGTTTACGAAAGGGTGCGTCCTGACGGGATAGTACAGAGCAATCGCGAGCACGAAGAGCGCGAGGCCGGGCAGGTAGGAAATTTTCGCCGGCGCTGTGTATGAACCAGCCGGGCGTGATTGCACTTGCTCATCAGGTTTCAGGCCGACGGACGACACCATATCCCCTTCGCCCGACGAGTATAGCCCATTGATCGCGGTTCGCTTTTGGCTTTTGGCTTTTGGCTTTTCGCTCTTCGCTCTTCGCTTTTCGCCAGAGCGCATTGGTGCAGGTAGAGCTGGCCTTCAGGCCAGCGTCCAAGCGCTATTTCTCTTTTCCCGAGCCGGCTTCAGCCGGCGGCGCGTCGTTGCTCACACCAAGGATTTCCATCCTATCCAGGACTCCGCCGCCAATAGCACGCCTGCGATGCTGGCTTGAGCCTAAAGCGATCAGCGAAGAGTAAACAGCAGCCCTACTGCGCCAGCGCGTAATATCCCTGGCGGGCGTGCACCTCGAGTTTCTGCGGTGGACGGACTTCGATGCGCAGCGCGTGATATCCGGGCTTCGATTGCTGCGGCGGAAATGAAACGTAATACTGCGTGCGCAGGTCGCGTTCGATCTGCGCAAACGCGCCGTCCAAATCGCTGCTTGACTCGGCTACGTATAACCGTCCGCCGGTCGCGTCGGCCAGGCGCTGCAGAATTCCGTCGCCTCGGCCGGCGGCTTTCCTGCCGCGAATCGCCAGCCCGTAAATCTGCACCTCGCCGCGCTGTGCGATGGCAATCACGTCGTGCAGACTGCGGAAGCTGTCCGTGTCATCCCCGTCGCTGAGCACGATCAGCGCGCGATGCATCACGCTCGCCGCACCGCCGGCTGGAAACTGGTCTCCGCATGCCGTGTACAGCGCGTCAAACAGCCGGGTTCCCCATCCCGGCTGCTTCAGCCGCGCAATGGCTTCGCTCAACTGCTGCCGATCGGAGGTTGAGCTCTGCCACACCTTGTGATCTCCGCCAAACGCCATCACAAACGCGGCGTCGGTTTGCGGCCGTAGAATGCGGCCAAGAAAATTCGTTGCCGCGGCTTTTTCCTCCGGCAGCACGCGTTTCACGGAATCGCTGGTGTCCACGACGATGCCCAGTTGCAGCGGCAAATCCTGCGCGCGCTCGAATTCGCTGAAATGCTCGACCGGCGCTTGTTCGTCGAAGATGCGAACGTCCTCGGGAGAAAGGTCCTGCACCAGATGCCCTTGCTCGTCGGCAACGGTGAACTGCAGCCGTACCTCGCGGACTTCGCGCCGGAAGGTAAACCCAGGAGTCGCCGCGGGAAGGTAGTCGCTGACCGGCGGCAATGCTGCGGGTGAAACCGCTGCAACGCGGCCGGTTCCGTAGCTGGACGGCGTGGCGCCCTCTGCACTCGAAGTCTCGAAGCGCCCGGCTGCCCACTCGCTGATACCGGCTAGCATCAGGCTACACATGGCGAGCGTCAGGCCCGTGATCAGCGCCGACCTCTGCACAAAAGAGTTATCGGCTAGCCGACGGAGGTGCTTGAGACTCCAGACAGCCGCGCCGCCCAGGAATGCCGCAACCGCCCGGCAGTTCGACTCGGGGAGCATTTCGACGGCTGCTGCCATCGGCGTACGATCAGCGGACCGTTGGCCACACCGCCGGCCTGAAATTCGCGCCGCCACACTCCCACCCTACCGCGGCAATGCGAAGCAAAATCAGCCGCTTGGGTTGCCTGGCAGCTTCGAAATTTTGGACGCTCAATCGTGTGGCACGGCCTGCGGGCCGTCTGGTGGCGTAAAGATAACCGCGCAGGACGTCAGGCGCCTGACTTGAAACTCGAAACTTGAAACTCGAAACTCGAAACTCCACTTACCCCATTAGTAGCAGCCCGGCCCGCGTTTCCGGCGTCTGTGCTGTAGTAACCTATTGCTAGTAAGTTAATGCCCGCAGAAAAAGTTCTTATTGTCGACGACGAGAAGCTCGTTCGTTGGTCTCTGCGCCAGAAATGTGAAGAGTGGGGTTATCACGTACTGGAGGCTGACAACGGCTCGGCTGCGTTGCGCGTGGCCCACAACGAGTCTCCCGACTTGGTGTTGCTCGACGTGCGCCTGCCTGATATGAGCGGCATCGAAGTCCTGGAACAGCTGAAGAAATCCGGCGATGCACGCGCGGTCATCATGATCACCGCTGACCCGCAGCTTGAAGATGTGAAGCACGCCCTCAAGCTTGGTGCCTACGATTTCGTCGGCAAGCCGCTCGATTTCGACGAGCTCGCGGTCTGCGTCAAGAACGCGCTGGAGACCACCCGCCTGCGTTCGGAAGTCGAATCGCTCCGCGGCGAAATGCGCCGCCGCACCGGCTATCACAACGTCATCGGAGTCTCACAGAAAATGGCGGAGCTGCTGGGCTTCGTTAACAAAATCGCCACCAGCGAGGCCACGACCATTCTGGTGCAGGGCGAGAGCGGCACCGGCAAGGACCTGATCGCGAAAGCCATCCATTACCAGAGCCGCCGTGGGGAAAAGCCCTTCGTCGCTATCAACTGCTCCGCCATTCCCGAGACCCTGATGGAGGCTGAACTCTTCGGTCACGAACGCGGCGCCTTCACCGACGCCAAGGCCATGAAGAAGGGGCTGTTCGAGATGGCCGACGGCGGCACGCTCTTTCTCGACGAGATTGGCGAGCTCTCGCCGTTATTGCAAGCCAAGCTTCTGCGGGTCCTGGAAGATCAGGTGATCCGCCGCGTCGGCGGCGTGCGCGATATGCAGGTTGATGTCCGCGTCATCGCCGCCTCCAATCGCGATCTGGAGCGCGCCGTCCGCGAGAACACATTCCGCCAGGACCTTTACTACCGGCTGGCCATCATCTCCATCTTTCTGCCGCCGCTGCGTGAGCGCAAGGATGACATTCTGCCGCTGGTGGAGTTCTTCATCTCGCGCTACAACCGCAAGTTCCGCAAGAACGTCCTCGGCATCACGGAAGAGACGCGCAGGTTGATGTTGAAGTACGACTGGCCGGGCAATGTCCGCGAGCTGAAAAACGCGGTCGAACGCGCAATGATCCTGGAAGAGGACCCGCAGCTCAATCCCGCCTACCTGCCGTTTGCGGTCGCGCAGCAACACTCGGCGCTGACCGCATTCGAGACCTCTTCCGGACACAACGGCGGCGCGACAAGCAAGCAGTTGCCCGACGGCCGCAGCCTGCCCAAGCTGGAAATCCCCAAGGGCGGGACATCGCTGGAGGAAGTGGAGCGCGAACTGGTGGAAATTGCTATGTCGCAGGCCAACGGCAATCAAACCCATGCTGCCAAACTGCTCGACATCAGCCGCGACGCGCTCCGCTACAAGCTGAAAAAGTTCGGCCTCATCCACGCCGAAGAAGACGAACCCTCGACGGCCACGCCGTAGGAACATCCCGCACCAGCAACCAGGCTGATAGGATTACATGCGAGATGGGGATTTTTCGCCAATTACCGACGCACACGCATTCAGGGGGTGAGATGTGGGAGGACCCTGCTAGCTGACCTCGTCGGCAAGGTACATGAAAGTGTTGCGTTCGGCGTCGGTGCCACCGAAGCGCTGCATGAGTAAAAGGCGGATTAGTTGCCGGTCGGGGTCAATCCAGCCGAAGGTACCCGAGGCGCCAGCCGCTCCGAAGCTGCCTTTCGTGAGGCGCAACTCGCTTTGCTTGGACGGGTCGGTACAGATGAACCAGGCAAGACCTTGCGAGATGCCATCGATTGAGGTGGGTACGCGCGGTTGCAGCATGGTACTGACGCTTTCGGAGTTCAAGATGCGCCGTCCGTTGAGCGTGCCTCCGTTCATTGTCATGCGGAAGAAGCGCTCCATGTCTCGGGCAGTGGAAAACATGCCGAACTCGGGAGCAGAGTACTTCGCTCCCTTGCGGTAGATGTCGATGACGTCGCGGTGGAGTGGGGTGGATTCGAGGTTGTACATCGCCGCGATACGTGACCGCTTTTCGCGGGGCGGAAAGAAGAAGCTGTCACGCATGTCGAGCGGTCGGAGAATACGGTCGGAAACGAAATGCTCGTACTGCTGGCCGCTCCTGACCTCAATGACGCGACCGAGGACAGCGTATCCCATGCTGGAATACAGCCAGGGCGCGCCAGGGTCGGCGATGAGTGGCTGAGTGGCCACGATTTTCACGACCTCGGCAAGCGGGCGGTCGAGCACCCGGGTGATGTTCGAGATCGGGTCGGGCCGGTCCGGTGCCATCCCCGCAGTTTCGGTCAGCAGGTCGAGCAGTGTGACCGGACGCGACGGTGAACGCGGTGGCTGGCCGGGAATCGCCACCTTGAGGGAGGCGAACTCAGGCAGGTAGGTGGACACAGCATCTTCAAGACGAAACTTGCCATCTTCCACCAGGCACATGAGCGCCGTGGCAGTAATCTCTTTAGTCATGGAGCGTATGTCGAAGATCGTCGAGGTCCGCATGGGCAGGCGGTGCTCCAGGTCCTGCGAACCGAGAGCTTCAAGGTAAACGTCGCGTCCGGCGTGGGAAATGAGAGCAACAACTCCGGCGACCTGGCCGGCGTCGATGAACTCGCGAAGCTTTGATGTAAGGGTTGCCGCGGCGGACTTTGACGCAAACGATCGAGCAGGGACGGAGAGGAGGGTCCCGCCTAGAAGCCGCAGCACTCCCCGGCGAGTGAGGCGATGGTCGGACACAGCCAAGTTTAACCTAGGCTATCGGATCCGTTCGTTGATCCAACTGAAGGATGGTTGGCGAGAACAGGCGACCTCGCAACCAATCTCCGAAACAGCGCTCGGGAGGCGATGATCCACTGAGGCGAGCTTTAGTTGGCGTATGAGCTGGAAGCGCGGCTTGGCGGAGGAGTTGGATGCGTTCCGACGCTGTCACACCGAACCCGTGCTACGGCCTTATCGCACGGATCTTCACCAGCGTCCCATCCGGCAGGGGATTGCCGGTAAATTGCACCACGCCGTCTTTAACGACACCATTCACTTCCGGGATGACTGACGCGACTCCGCCGACATCGGTCGCGCTGACCGCCGGAGCCTTCTTAGCGATTCCACGGTCCATGGCCAGGTTCGCCAGCCGGTCAGCCTCGCGGTTTTTCTCGCGCAGCACGTGCCTGATCTCGAAGCACTCCATGTGATCGATCAGCTTCATGGCGCGCTCGTACAGCTCCTTCAATGTGGGACTGCTCACTTTGTACTCGCCGGCAATCTGCTTCACCATCAGCTCGGAATCGCTGATCACCTTCAGCGCCTTGAAGCCATGCCGTTGCGTGTAATTCAGCGCCGCCAGCAGACCGGAGTACTCGGCGTAATTGTTGGTCTGGCGTCCCAAAAACTCGCTGAGATTGGCGACCGGACGGCCGAGCTCGTCCTCGATGACAACCCCGTAACCCGCGGGGCCGGGATTGCCGCGCGCGCCGCCGTCGATGTACGCGACGAGATAGCCCTGATCCAGGCTGGTGATGGGCGCGCCAATGAACTCCTGTGACAGGTATCGTGATTTCCCCGGAAACGGACGAATTGCCATGCTGTGTAGTTTACCCCCTCAACCTATTGATGCTCTGGGAAGGTCGCGAGTACCAGCCGGACATGTCGTCCAAACCATCCCGCCATCCCCTGTAGCAGGACCCGTCCGTCGCCCTGTTGATCGACCGCATCCATGCGCTATCCTTGGTGCTTCTAAGGAGCAGCCATCATGCTTGAGATCAAGTCGGTGCGTCTCGACTTCCCCGCAGATGCCAACATCATCGTCGGGCAATCCCACTTCATTAAGACCGTAGAGGACCTTTACGAAGTGATGGTCACGACGGCGCCGCACGCCCGCTTTGGCCTCGCCTTCAACGAAGCCTCGGGAGCCTGTCTGACGCGCTCCGACGGCAACGACGACGCGCTGCGGGAGAGCGCGGTCCGCAACGCTCAGGCGCTTGCCTGCGGACATGTGTTCTTGCTGATCATCGCTGGCGGATATCCCATCAACGTATTAAACGCGATTCGCAACGTGCCCGAAGTCTGCTCCATCTTCTGCGCGACGGCCAACGTGGTGCAGGTTATCGTTGCGGAATCCGAGCAAGGCCGCGGAGTGCTCGGCGTTATTGATGGCGAATCGCCCAAAGGCGTCGAAGGGCAGGAGGAAATCGCGTGGCGCCACGATCTGCTGCGTAAGATCGGCTACAAGCGCTAGCATTTCGGCTTTACAGCTGGCCGAAGAACTCGTTTGTGGCTTGCGTTGTGCCAACGGCATAACTCTTACCGGCTGCTGAAAAACTCGCCTGCGGACCCTTTGTGTCAGGGCACGACTTTAGTCGTGCCGATGAGCTCTTGATTTTTCTCTCATGCGGGCTTCAGCCCGCGACGGATCTTTGGCCGGGTTGAATCGTGGCAACACGCCTTTGTAGACTGAATCTATGCACGTTCACCCCGGCGGCAGGCGCGATGCGAGGACCTCGCAGGTGCTGCGAGTCTCGCTCGCGGTCACGCTGGCGTATATCGTGCTTCTGGTCATTGCCGGATTGCGGGCACACAGTCTGGCGCTGCTCTCCGAGGCCGGACACAACCTCACCGATTTTGTCGCATTGCTGATGTCGTGGGGTGCCGTGTATCTGCAAGGCCGCCCGCCCAGCGCGCGCAAAACCTTCGGCTACAACCGCGCCGGCGTGCTCGCCGCATTCATCAACGGGCTCACCTTGGTGCTGATCTCGTTCTACATCTGGTACGAGGCCTTCAAACGGCTGCAAGCTCCGGTAAGCGTTAATGCGGGCCTTATGATTTGGGTGGCCGCGGCGGGCGTGCTGATGAACGGTGGCATCGCCCTCCTGCTGATGCGCGGACATCGCGATATCAATGTTCGCAGTGCGCTGCTGCACGAGATCGGCGACACCTTATCGACTGCGGCGGTGATCGCCGGCGGCGTGGCCATCGCCTTCACCGGCCAGCAATGGATCGATCCCGCGCTGTCGCTAGGTATCGGCGTGATGATCCTGTGGTCCGCGATCGGCATCATCCGCGAAAGCCTGAACATTCTGCTCGAAGGCGCGCCCAGCGGTATGGAGCTGCACCGCATCGAGCACGCGATCTGCGGCGTGCCCGGAGTGGAATCGGTGCACGATTTGCACGTCTGGAGCATCGGCAGCGATACTTATTCGCTCTCCTGCCATGTGAGCATTGCCGATATGCCTGGCTCGGAAAGCGCCGCTATCCTTGCGGCGATTCGTGCCATGCTGGGCGAGCGTTTCCATATCCATCACACCACCATCCAGTTTGAGCTGCAGGTCTGCGAGGTCAGCCACGGATGCGTGATTCCCGTCAGTCCAGGCCATCCGCACGAGCATCGTTAGACGGTTGTCAGTTGTCAGTTGTAGGTTGTAGGTTGTCAGTAACGCTATTCCTCAGTGCGGCCCCACTCCCAATGATGTGTCGTCCCGTGTGTCCGTTTAGCGCGCTCTTGTCGCCAACCGACAACCGACAACTGACAACTGCTTCACCTTCCATGCTGCCTCTTGTAAATCTGTTCCACCGTCTCAACTGTATCGATGTCCTTAGGCAGCTTGTCCTGGCGCACGCGCACGATCCTGGGGAATCGCAGCGCATAGCCGCTGTCGTGCCGGTCGGAGCGCATGATCGCGTTGAAGGCCACCTCTAGCACGATCTTGGGCTCAACCTCCCGCAGATGCCCGTGATCGGCGGTGGTGTGCGCCAGGAACCACTCCGTCAACTCGGCAATTTCTTTGTCCGTCAGCCCGGAATACGCTTTGCCGATGTTGACCAGCTCTTCGCCCTTGTCGGGGTCCCCGTCGCGCCCGGCGTTGGCGCGATGGGGTGACTTGCGCACCGCGAAGGTGTAGTCGCTGAGCACGTGAATGCGTTTGCCATGGCCGAATTCCGCGGCGGTGACGACTACGTCCAGCGTGGCCAGCTCGCGTTTCAGCTTCAGCCACCAGCGTCCGCGGCGTCCCAGCATGTAAGGCGACGTAACATCCTTGATCATCAAGCCTTCATTGCCGCGCGCCATCGCCTCGTCGAAGTACTGCTCGAGTTGATCAGGCGAGTCAGCGCGCATGGAAGGCGCACGCAGCACCCATCCCGACGGCGACGCTTCGTCTTCGATCTCTGGCTCGAATAACAGCCGGCCTTGCGCATTCACCACCACACGCGGCACTACGCGAGTGGCGCCGGCAAAGACGCCATCGAGAACCTGCCCGCGTTCCGACAGCGGCCGATCGAGCATAAGCTCGCCGTCGGCGTACATCACGTCGAAGACAACATACGCGACGGGTACTTCTGCGATCAGTTTCTCGCTCACCTGCTTGCGCCCCAGCCGCTTCTGGATTCCGGAGAACGGCATCGCGTGTCCACCGTCTTCATTGTCACGCCAGGCGACGATCTCGCCGTCGAGGATCACCTCATCTCTGAATTGGCTGAGCGGTCCCGCCAGTTCGGGAAACGACGCCGTTACCTCGTCCAGCGTGCGCGAGAAAAGCCGCACCTCGCCGCCGCCGCAATGGGCCTGGGCGCGAATGCCGTCGTATTTGTCTTCTACCAGTGCATGTTCGAAATACTGGAAGGCTTCGTTCGCATCCGCCGCCGGGCTCGCCAGCATAAATCCGATGGGATGGAACAATCGCATGCGCGCTTCATTCAGCCGGTGCTCGGCGGAGAGTTGCAGCGCGGCGCCGATATCGCCGAGCAACATGTTGGCGCGCTGCACCCGCTCCAGCGGCTCATCAAAGGCCTTCGCGATTGCTTCCTCCACCAGACTCTCTTTCAGCCCGATGCGCAGCTCGCCGGTGATGATCTTCAGGATGTACTTGGCTTCCAAAGCGGTCGCGCGCTGCAAAAGTGATTTCAGCAGAGCCGCCTTGGCTGTCGCAGTGCGAGTGTTGGCGATCTCATCGAAGATGGCGCGAACTTCGGCGAGCGTGATCGTCGACTGCGCTGGCGCCTTCGCCAGCAGAACATCGTATGCTGCCGCGCCGAGATCACCGCGCTTGCGATACGCAGCGGCCAGAGCGGATGCCCTGTTGGAGCTTTGAAGGGACACGCTATCGTACCTGCCGCTTGCTGCGCTAGAGCTTTGAAGGGGCACGCCTTCAGGCGTGCCGTCAATAGCCCCATTATTGTTGTCATCACGAGCCGGTTTTAACCGGCGAGAGATCTGCTGGTCCGACTCTGCGCCTACACTCTTCTGTTTTGCGGCAAGCTCCGCCACCAGCTTCCACAACGCTGAGCCGCCAATCTGCAATGTGCGCTCGTCAAATGCGGGGAAAGCGCGGCCGGAGAGAAAGACCGCCGACATCGCCGCGTCCGCCGGCTCTCGCGAGCGAAAGGATTCCGCCGCCAGCGCGACCTTTTCGGTCTTCTTCGTAGTAGCGGCGATCCGCTCGCACAGCTCAGCCAACGATCGCATAGCAAGTCTGCGCCTACTTTGATGGTAGCTCAGTAACAAAGATACCGCCCGGCGGCGCGAGCGCTTTGTCCTTGACGCAACAAGCCAGAGGATTTACTGTTACATCGCTCCTAGCTCTGCAGCGTACTGACACACGTTGCGGCCGGTGTTCAGCCGGCCCGTATATATTGATAGGGTCTCTGCCCCTCGCTACGCTCGGGGGCTGCTCGAAGTAGGAGCTAATGCCATCTTGGGCTCAACACCCCGCTTACGTCCGGGAACGCGAACGCTTAACGGAGTATCTTCGCTCGCCTAACTATCGTTTTCGGCGCACGTCGCCTGTCGTATTCCTATGCGGCGGCTTAGGAAGCA
Source organism: uncultured Acidobacteriaceae bacterium (assembly GCA_963821995.1). GTDB lineage: Bacteria > Acidobacteriota > Terriglobia > Terriglobales > Acidobacteriaceae > Bog-257. The sequence goes on from CAWGFZ010000010.1 coordinate 212,708, forward strand.
AGACAAGAGATACACTTCGAGACTATCTACGTAGGCATTCCCCACAGCTAAGCCTTTTCTACGCCGAGGTAGTCTGGAACCGCATCGCCTCTGCCACCACCCAAAGTGCGCTAAAAATGGAATCCGATCTCGCTGCCTTGGCTGATATTGTCCTGGTCATTGTAGAGAGCCCAGGAACATTCGCAGAACTTGGGGCATTCTCGATCGGAGAGTCCCTTCGAAGAAAGGTGCTTCCTATAGTGGATGCGCATCACAACGGTTCTGAGTCTTTCATATCGACCGGGCCGCTCCGCTGGATCGACCAGGATTCAACCTTTCGACCGACCATTTATGTTCCACTTCCGCAGGTCCTGCTGGCGGTCGACGAGATTCAAGATCGAATCAGCCGGATTCCACCCGCTCGTCCGGTCTTAGTCACGGACCTAGCCGCCAATCCGAAGCATTTATTGTTTTTCTTGTGCGATTTGGTCAGCGTTATATATCCGACAACGGTAGAAATGATCGAGGACTACATCAAAGGACTGTCTCCTTCGATTCTAGCTGGTGACATTAGTGTTTCCACTCTCTTGGGATTAGCTGTTGCAATGGGACTGCTACAGGTCCACGAGGTCACCCAACACGAGCAATTTCTGGCGCCCAGCAATCCAAATGCAATTGAAAAACCGTTTCATCATAAGCGTTTGCTTGACTTGCCCAGTCAGCGGGCCGCTCACTTGGGGGTTCTCCTCGCCATCCCCGAGGCGAGGCAGTTGTTAAGCACTTTTCAGGGGAGCGCGTTGTGATAATTGAGCAGATGTCCGCGGGATTGGGATTGCCCACCAGATTCATCGTTAACCTTGCCAAGAGCGCCTCTTACGAATACAAGCACTACCCTGTCAAGAAGCGCGGAGGCGGTACTAGGGACATCTATCATCCGTCCAGGCGACTCAAGGGTCTGCAGCGCTGGCTCTTAGCAAACGTAATAGAGAAGTGGCCCGTTCACGAAGCGGCGATGGCATACAAGCAGGGAACGTCGATTTTCGCGAACGCGAGTCGCCATGCGAGTAGCCGCTATCTGTTGAGGATGGACTTTACGAATTTCTTCCCCTCAATTTCCGACACGGATTTGAGGAAGTACATCGCGGACCGCCCGAATCTGTTTTCCGGCTGGAGTGCGAACGACGTTGAAATGTTTTGCAAGCTCGTCTGCAAAGGCCGCGCACTGACCATAGGGGCACCCACCTCTCCCGCACTTTCAAACGCGATGTGCTATGACATGGACTCACAGCTGCAGACTCTCTGTGGTAAGAATGAGGTTACTTATAGCCGATACGCAGATGACTTATTTTTTTCAACCGTTCGCGCTGACGTGCTCGCAAACATCGAACGCGAGGTGGACAACATAATATCTGATTTAACTTTGCCCGCACACCTGGCGATCAACTCCGGCAAAACAAGACATTCGTCCAAGCGGGGTCTGCGGCGCGTAACGGGCATCGTCCTCGGAAGTGACGGTGTGCCTCACATTGGCAGGAAAGTGAAACGAATTATTCGCTCGCAGATATACAAATACGACTCACTTGATAATCCGAGTCGCGCGAGGCTCGCAGGGCTGATCGCGTACGCCGCTGGATTCGATCCCGATTTCCTGAACAGCCTCATCAACAAGTACGGCCTTCATGTCCTCCGAAGGGTAAGAGGCCTGACAGCAGGCTGAAGCGAAGTTGACAATGAACCAGCTGTCTCTAAAAGGCCCGCTTACTGTCCGACCGGCTCGGCTGACGCGCGCTGCTGGCCCGCATAGTAGCCGCTGCGCGTTCGGACTTGCAGGTTCTTATATCCCGGAGCTTTAGCTTGCACCTTCACCGTGCGATAGCCACCGGCACTTTGTGGCGTCGAGGGCTTGTACTGAATCGTGTACTGATTGCGGATATCGTGGGCGATCTGGCTGGTGATCGCCTGCACCTCATTCAGATCTTTCGGGAAGAACGCCACCCCGCCGGTGTCCTCGGCCATTTCGCGCAGTGCCCGCCGAGCACGCTTGCTGTGCTCATCGCCTAGCAAACCGATGGTGTAAATCGTGGGGCCATTCTGTTCCTCCAGGCGGCGAAGCGCCTCCTCAAGCGACTCCCGGCTGGCATTGTCTTCGCCGTCTGTTACCACCAGGACGACTTTTTTCTCCAGCTCGCCACTTTTCTTCAGGTGATCGGCCGAAGCGACCACTGCGTCATACAAAGCCGTGCCGCCGCGCGATTCAATCCTCTCCAGCGCGTCTTTCAGCTTAGGAATGCTGCCGGTGTAATCCTGGTCCAGGAAGTACTCTTCGTTGAAGTTGACGACGAAAACTTTGTCCTGCGGATTGCTTGACCGCACCAGATTAAGCGCGGCGGCGTTCACCTGTGGACGCTTGTCGCGCATCGATCCCGAATTGTCGATAACAATCCCCATCGCCACCGGGATATCTTCATTGCGGAATGAAGTTATCCTCTGCGGCTTTCCGTCTTCGAAAACGTTAAAGTCTCCCTTGGTGAGATTGGTGACCAGCCGATTGCTGCTGTCAACCACGGTGGCATGCAGCGTGACCTCATCGACTTCCTTCTTGAAGATGTAGACGTTGTTCTGCTCGCCCGCGGGTGGCTCGCCCTGCTGCGGCACCTGGACCGTATCGCCAGGCTGGTTCGGAGCTGGCACCGGTGCGGACTGCTCTTCCTGTGTCTGTCCATTGGCTGGCTGCGACTGCGCTGCCGCGCCGGGCTGCTGCTGCGCAGCCGGCGTGGTGCTGCTCGAGGGAGCTGCGGAACTCTGCGCTGCCAGGCACATCGCCAGCAGGAAGATCAATGAAATCAGGAAAAGATATCGGTTATTCCGTCGGTGCATAGTATCCAGTCTTGGAGTAGACGTGCAATGGCGGCAGGCCTTTGGGCGGGTTCAGCTTCACCTTGATCTTCCGCCATTTGCCGTCACGTCCCGGATTGGTTGGACGGTATCCAAGCACATATTGGTTGCGCAGCTCGATGCCAATCTTGGTGGCCACGTCCGCCAGTTCGTTCGGCGAATCAATCACAAATGTCCGGCCACCAGTAACTTCCGTCACTTCGCTCAGCAATGCCGGGCCTTCCCGCTCCTCCGGGCTCTTGAAGTCGCGATCGAACAGCCCGATGCCATAAATCTGAACGTCGGCCTCACGCACCATCGACTTGATCTCGCCCTCGGTGTAGCGGCTGTGATTGTCGCCGCCGTCGGAGATGATCAGCAGCGCCTTGCGCTCGTAATGCGCCTTGCGCATGCGGTTCATACCCAGGTAAATGGCATCCAGCAACGCGGTTCGTCCTTTCGGGATGGCGTAGACCAGCTTGCTCTGGATGTCTTCCACCGACGAAGTGAAGTCCACCAGCACTTCCGGCTTTTCGGAAAAGGTGATGAGGAAGAACTCGTCCTGCGGATTGGCGGTGCGGAAGAACTCGACCACCGCTTCTCGCGACTTGTCGATCTTGTCCGCCATCGAGCCGCTGACATCGAAGATGACACCCAGCGAGATGGGCGCGTCTTCACTGGAAAAATGGCGGATCACTTGCTCCTGGCCGTTGTCCGTCAGCTCGAAGTTGTCCTTCTCCAGACCGGTTACCAGCCGGTTCATCGGATCGGTGATCGTCACCGGTACCAGCACCAGATCCACGTCCTTCTTGATTGGCTTGGTGTGTGTCCGCAGCGACGGGTCTATCGATCCGGGGGCGACGTCCGGGGCGGGGGTCGCGTCGGCCTTCTTGGTTTCGCGCGCCGTGATATGGACGTCATCATCCTGATCCTGCGCGAACGCCGGCAACGCCGCCCAGCAGGCGATCAGACACAGCGCCATCAGAACAGCCGCCACCTTCGAAACCGGCATGGAGGATTGGACGATTGTGCCGGCGAAATGTCCCGCCGCACAAGGAGAATGTCGAAGCTGAATACACGAGCCGCTTGGCCCGAATCCCGTACTGCTGCCGGGGGCCATAGGATCCTCTAGGAGTGTGTCTCGAATGTTATCACAGGTCGCGGCCTGCGATTGACCTCAGATTGCCCCAACAACGCCGCTTGCATACTCGGGTTGCTGCACGTATGGATGTGATCCATGTCATTCTGGTTTCCTAATTGTCGTTGCTACAATCGTGCTGCCCGGCTATCGACAGTCGCGCTCCGCTAATCGCTCTTCGAATTTCAGCCTTCGCTCCTCGCCGTTCGCTCTTCGCCGATCTGAAGTGACGTTCCGCGAAAGGCGAAGAGCGAATGGCGGAAAAAGGACTCCTATGGCAGACATTCTTCCTTTCCGCGCTCTTCGTTACGACCTCTCCAAAGTTGCCGCCGGCGAGGTCATGACCCAACCCTACGACAAGATCACCCCTGCAATGCAGGAAGGCTATTACGCCGCCAGTCCTTATAACCTGGTGCGAATCATTCTTGGCAAGCCCCAGCCCGGCGACGACGAGCAGGAAAACGTCTACACGCGTGCGGCTGCCTGCCTGCGGCAGTGGCAGGACCAGGGCATTCTGGTTCGCGACGCTGAACCCAGCATTTACGTCTATGCGCAGACATTTACCGTTCCCGGCGACCCCACGGGAGCTGAGGTCGAACGTCGCGGCTTTATCGCGCTCGGACGAGTGGAGGATTATGAGCAGAAGGTCGTCTTCCGCCACGAGCAGACGCTCAGCAAACCCAAGGCCGACCGCCTGAACCTGCTGCAGGCCACCGAAGCCCATTGCGAGCAGATTTTCATGCTGTACAGCGATCCGGCAGATGAAGTCGGAAAGCTCCTGCGGACGGATGGGCCGCCCACCGTCGAGCTACGCGACGAATACGGCGTGCTGCACCAGATCTGGAAAGTGTCGGCTCCGGCGACGCTGGCCGCCGCGCGAGCCAAGATGGCTGATAAGAAGCTGATTATCGCCGACGGCCATCATCGCTACGAAACCGCGCTCAATTATCGCAATCAAATGCGACAGCAGTTGAAGGACGATCTTGACGCTCCCTATGAGCGGGTTGTGATCACGTTTGTCAACATGGATGCCCCCGGACTTGTCATTCTGCCGACGCATCGCGTGGTCTTCGGCCTGGAGCATTTCAGCATCTTCGACATGGTCTCGGTGCTGCGGCGTTACTTCGAGGTCCAAGACATCGGGCCAATTTCAGACGTGCAAGGCGCGATGTGGCGCTTGCGCGAAGCCGGCAAAGAGCGGACGGCCCTGCTGGCGGTGACGGCGCATACTACGTTTCTGCTGCGTGTGCGCCCCGATGTCGAGGCAGCTCCCCTGAGCGGCCTTTCGGAGCGGCAGCGCTCGCTAGATGTGGTGCAGTTGCACAAGCTCGTGCTGGAGGAAATCCTGGAGATGTCGGAAGAGGACATCCGCGCGCAGAAGCACCTGAAGTACATTCGGGATGCTGCGGAGGCGGTCGCCGAAGTCGAGAACGGTTCGGCGCAGGTGGCATTCCTGATGAACCCTGTGCGCATCGAGCAGGTGCGCGACATCGCCTTCGCCGGCGACGTCCTGCCGCAGAAGTCGACCGACTTCTATCCCAAGATGCTCAGCGGCCTGACCATCTACTCGCTGCAGGCGGAGCACAGGGCGCGAGCGGAGGGCGGTAGGTTCTGACTTTTCGTCATCGGTCGCCTGTCCCGACGCCGTTGCACGTATTAGCAGCGAAACCTGAGCCGTGGCTTGGCGCTAGATCTATGCTCCCAGGCACTTCGTTCGGAAGAGTCCTGACTTGCTCATCAGCCCGCGTTATCACTTCGCAATGCGGCAGGCGTCACTGACAAATCCCGGTCTCTTGTCTCAGGTTCTTTGGTGAGGCAGGGTGCGTGTGTCTTTCACGCTGCCATGGCGGCTGGCGTCCCGCGATTTGCGTGCCAGAAGCAGATCTAAGCTTCCTGACAACCTTCAACTCTTCTTCCAATAATTCCGTTCAGCAAGGAGGTGGAGACCATGCGCGGCAAGCGCCGATATACTCACATCCTCCGCGCGGTTGTGGCAGCCGCGGTTACCATGGCCGGCGCGTCAGTGCTGTCGCAGGCGCAAACATTCAGAGTGATTTATAGCTTTACTGGCGGCACGGATGGATCATCTCCAAGCCCGCCCGTCGTCGATAATGCGGGAAATCTCTACGGCACTGCCAGCGGTGGCGGCTACACCGGCGGCGTTTGTGGCAGTAACGGATGCGGAACTGCATTCAAATTGTCGAACCGTGGTTCGGGTTGGGTATTGAATCCACTCTATGCCTTCCAAGGCGCGCCCGACGGAGCCTCGCCTGCCGCAGGAGTGATCTTCGGCAGTAACGGCTCTCTTTACGGTACTACTCAGTTCGGAGGAGGTAGTTGGTGCTACCAGGGCACGACGTGCGGCACGGCCTTCAACTTGAGGCCTGCCCCGACCGCCTGCGAAACGGCACTCTGCCTATGGACAGAAACCGTGCTCTACCGGTTCGGGCAGCAGAGGGGAGATGGCGGCCAGCCCACGGGCATCGTCTTCGGTCAGGCTGGTCTTCTGTATGGCGTTACAGCGGTCGGCGGCACTGGACAGTGCGGCCCCTTACCGGGAGGCTACGTTGGCTGTGGCACGGTTTACAGCATGACTCCTTCCGGAAGTGGGTGGATGGAGCAGGTGCTCTACTCCTTTAGCGGCGGAGCGGATGGCTACTCGCCCAATACCGGCATCGTTCTCGATCAAAGTGGCAACGTATACGGCACCACTTTCTTGGGTGGCAATGGCTACCCCGGCGAGGGGGTGGTCTTTCAATTGACGAATTCCGGGACTGGATGGACGGACCATACGATTCACACCTTTACCGGCGGAAGCGACGGATATTGGCCCGGAGCTGTGGTGCTTGATAATGCAGGAAACCTGTACGGCACCGCCCGTGACGGCGGAATCTATGGCGGTGGTACGATCTTCGAGCTCACGCCCACCGGTGGCGGCTGGAACTTCAACGTCATTTACAACTTCCCTTGTAACGATTGCTCCGCCGGGCCGGTAGGCCTGTTGATTGACCCAGCCGGCAATCTCTACGGTACGACTTGGGCAGCCGGCGCTTACGGAAACGGCTCCGTCTTCAAGCTAAGCTACTCAAGCGGCAACTGGGTTTTCACTGATCTGTACGATTTTACCGGCGGAAGCGACGGTACACGCCCGCAAGGCCTGACGCTGGACGCCCACGGCAATCTCTGGGGCTCCGCAGACGGCGGAGCCTATGGCAGTGGTGTCGTATTCGAGCTGACACCGTAGCCCAACTTTCTGCCATGCGATAGAGTGCCGACGTCCTGGGACCGGTGCCGGCTTTTGGCCATGCGCAATGACCTAGCTTACCCCATCAAAATCCCGCCGTTCACATTCAGCACGTGTCCCGTGATGTAACTCGCTTCCTCGGACGCCAGAAACTTCACCGCATGGGCTACGTCCATATCGCTGCCGGCGCGGCCCAGCGGAATATTCTTCAGGATATTTTCCTTCAATTCGGCGGGGAGAACTTCGGTCATCGCGGTCTCGATGAATCCCGGCGCCACGGCGTTCACGGTGATATTGCGCGAGCCCACCTCGCGTGCGACGGACATCGTTAGCCCGATCAGCCCCGCCTTCGATGACGAGTAGTTCGCCTGGCCCACCTGCCCGATCTGGCCGAAGATGCTGGTGATGTTGATGATTCGCCCCCAGCGCTGCTTCAGCATTGATCCGATGACGGCCTGTATCAGCAGAAATGGCGCGGTGAGGTTGGTCGTGATGACATCATCCCAATCGGCGCGCTTCATGCGCATGACGAGCTGGTCGCGCGTGATGCCCGCATTATTGACGAGGATGTCGATCTTGCCGAAACGCGCGATCACCGCCTTTGCAACCGCTTTGATCTCTTCCTCGCGGCTGACGTCCAGCTTGAATGCCGCCGCGTCGCCGCCTTTGCCGCTGATCTCGCTCGCCACTTGCTCCAGCTTTTCCTGGTTGCGCGCGCACAACGCCAGCTTCGCTCCTGATTCGGCCAGCACCAGCGCGCAGGCTCGCCCAATGCCCTGCGAGGCTCCCGTGACCAGCGCGACGCGACCTTCCACTCCCGCCATGAACGCCTCCGCTTGAAGTAAGCAGGATTATAACGACCTCTAATTTGCTGAGTCGGTGCTTTGTGTCAGGGCACGTTTTTCAGAGGCCGCAGACCGGTGGAGCGGACCTTCAAATCCGCGTCCAAGCCGCCCTCGAAGATGGGGCTGCCGCAACGGACGCGGCGCTGAAGCGCCGCTCTACCATAATCAGGCTTGCGCTACGCCAACCGCTCCGGCGCCCAAAACAACACCTTCAGTTCGCGTGCGAAGTACGTCAGGTCGGGCGTGGCGGGGAGTCGTACGCCGGTCGGCTGCGCCATTGTATTCACTTGCAGATCAACCGTGGCCTCCTGCAACGGCCAGGCGAGGTGATGGATTTCGACGCGATACAGCCGTTTCCGGCTGAACGCATAAAGGCAATATCGCTCGCTGAGAAAATGCTCGAGCGAGCCGGGGTGAGCATGAAAGCGTCTCGAACCGGCAGGCCCGTACGAACCGCGGAACTCCGCCGGCTTGGGCCCGTGCTGCCGCTTGGAAACATATTCAATCTGCGCCGCGCCTTTCCCTTTGACCTTCATCGACGCCTGCCAATACGGCAGCCGATAAAACACGCGCGCGCCCCACACCGCCGACAAATTGCTCGCGTCCAGGCTGAAGAAATACACGCCCGGCTTGCCCTGATACGTGACGTAAGTCCGTACGTTGATCTCGGCAAAGTGCGAGAACCACGGCACCGACGGCACGCCCGGCGGACGCAAATGGCTGATCCAGAATGGCGTGATCGAGAGCCAGCAGCGCTGCTCATAGGTGTCCAGCGTGAGGACGTCGGGAACCAGCGCCCGCAAAGCCTCCGGCGCAAACGCGTAGTGCAGAAACAGCAGATCGTTCCAGCGCTGCGTCATGATCCACGGCGCCATAGGCGCGGGCCACGGCCGGTGCGCCGTGGCAAACAGAATCGAGTCCGCGCCGATCCACTGCGTGCGGCTATCGGAGGCAATATCAAGGTCTGGTGGGAGTTTCCGCAAGCGCTTGCCAGGTGCTCATACAGATTCTTCTACAATTCCCACAAGGCTGTACAGTTGCCCGCCTGTGGCTTACCGCATATGATTCAGCGCAATGTCTCGCGGTTACAAACCTGAAGTCGAACGGGGCGAAGTTTCTTCCAATCACGAGCCCAGCACCGACGTTTACGCCGTTCACGGCGCCGATCCCGAAGTGCAGGCCTACGGCATGGCCAAGTATTCAAGGTCCGCGCTGTCGATGCGCGAGTCACTGGCCGAGATCAACGACCAGAAGGCCGAAAAGTTTCTCAACACCTTCTACTTTCAGTACGGTCATCGCAGTATTGCCGATTTGGCGCACATCGCCTTCGCCATCGAGCGGCTGTCCATTCTGGCGGCCACCGTTCTGGTTGACGAGCCCCGCTGGGACGGCCAGGAGCGCTCCACCCGCTATCAGGACTTCCAGAAGAGCAGCTATTACATTCCTGATTTCGCCGGCGATGCCAACGCGCGCGCGTTGTATTGCGGGACTATCGATCACCTATTCAGCGAATACCGCCATTTCTCGGAGGAGATGTTCCTCTATCTGCGCGAGCGCACGCCCAAACCGCAGGAGATGAAGCAGGAGGCGTATGAGCGCACACTGCGCGCCCGTGCTTTCGATATCTCGCGCTACCTGCTGCCCCTGGCGACGAACACCTCTCTCGGGGAAATTGTCAGCGCGCGCACGTTGGAGAACCAGGTCTCACGCCTGCTGTCGCATACCCATGCCGAGGTGCGACGGCTGGGCGAGCTGCTAAAACGCGCAGCGCAGGAGCCATCCTACAACGTAGGACACTCCAAAGCGCGAGAGTTGTTGGACGAACTTCAGCGCGAATGCCCCGCAACCGCAGAGCGTGCCGAAGAGTTTCTGCTGCGCCCCGTGCGTGTTGCCCCCACGCTGATGAAGTACGCCGAGCCGAATCAGCTACGAGATCGAAACTCGCCGCGAGCTCTCAGCAGCCGCGAACGAATTCCTCGGCAACCTCGAGATCGAGCCCGCCCCGACGGTCGATCTCCTCGACGACGATCCGCTGGAGATCGAGCTGGCAGCCACGCTGCTCTATCAGTACTCGCATCATTCTTACCGGCAGATTCGCGACGTCGTCGTGGCCTGCCACGATGCACAGCGGCGGGAGATCATCGACATCGGCCTGCGACATCGCGGCCGGTCACGATGAAGTTTCGCGCGCCTTCTGCTCGGGCCAGCAGTTCCGCTTCGACATCCTGATGGACATCGGCGGCTTCCGCGACATGCATCGCCATCGCCGCTGCGTGCAGATAGTGCAGGATTACACCACCGCGCACGGCTACGACGAGCCGGTGGAGATTGCCGCCGCCGGGCTCTCCGGCCGTTATGAATCTGCGATGCAGCGCGCGCGCGAAACCGTCGCGCAGCTTGCCGGGCGCGAAACCGGCACAGAGTCGGCCGCGGCTCAGCTTACCGCTGCCGCAGAAATCGCTGATTCGGCTCAATCTGCCGGGCACGCGGTTTTACAGCGTGAAGCGCGCGAGACGAACGAAGCGCAAGCCCAGTCGCAGTATGTCATCCCGCTGGCCTTCCGCAAGCGCACGCTGTTCAAGATGGACCTCGCCGAGGCCATCTACATCAGCGAACTGCGAACGGGCGCAGCCGGCCACTTCTCCTATCGCAACGTCGCCTATGCGATGTACGAAGCCGTAGCGCAGCGCTATCCCGCGCTGGCGAAATACTTCCGCGTGACTGACGTCCGCGAGCCGGTGGATTTACTCAAGCGTTAATAACTGTTCGAGACCCCCGGCTGGAGCCGGGCTCGCACCGGCGCTTCGCACGCATGCCGAACTGACCCTACGTAATTGCCGTCACATGCCCATGTGAGACCCAAAGGTTCTAGTACTTTGGTTTCGCCACTATTCGCTATTTGTTCGCTTATACGGATGTATAATAGGCCGTCAGTATCCATGCGCTCTTCCTGCGAATCGCCCATTCGAAACACCCCATTCCGTAACGGGGACCCGAACGGCGCCTGCCTCACTGACCCAAATGCAATTCATATCGGCCTCCCGCGCCCAAGCTACGCGCGGACGCCTCACTCAAGGAGCGGCACTCATGGCGGACGAGAAAACGGAAAAAGGCAAGGCCATCGACCTGGCAATGTCGCAGATCGAAAAGCAGTTCGGCAAAGGCTCCATCATGAAGTTGGGGAGCAAGGGCGCGGTCGTGCCCATCTCCGTAATCTCGACCGGCGCGATTTCGTTTGACGCGGCGCTCGGCGTCGGCGGCTTCCCGCGCGGCCGCGTAGTCGAGATCTTCGGCCCCGAGTCTTCCGGCAAGACGACCATCGCACTGCAAGTGATCGGCGAAGCGCAAAAGCAGGGCGGCATGGCTGCCTTCGTCGATGCCGAGCACGCACTCGATCCCATCTACGCCGGCAAGCTGGGCGTTGATGTGGACAATCTGCTGGTGTCGCAGCCTGACTACGGCGAGCAGGCGCTGGAGATTGCCGAAGCCCTGGTGCGCTCCGGCGCGATCGACGTGCTGGTAGTGGACTCCGTCGCCGCGCTCGTTCCCAAGGCCGAACTCGACGGCGAGATGGGCGACAGCCATGTCGGTCTGCACGCGCGCCTGATGTCGCAGGCGCTGCGCAAGCTCACCGGCATCGTTGCCAAGTCGAATACCTGCCTGGTGTTCATCAACCAGATCCGCGAGAAGATCGGCGTGATGTTCGGCAATCCCGAGACCACGACCGGCGGCCGCGCACTGAAGTTTTATGCCTCGGTCCGCATCGACATCCGCCGCATTGCCGCTATCAAGGACGGCGACCAGGTGACCGGCTCGCGCACGCGCGTCAAGATCGTCAAGAACAAGACCGCCGCGCCCTTCCGCGAGGCCGAGTTCGACATGATGTACGGCGAAGGCATCTCGCGCGAAGGCGACCTGATCGATCTTGCCGTAAACGCCAACCTGCTGGAGAAGTCCGGATCATGGTTCAGCTACAAGGGCGAACGCATCGGCCAGGGCCGCGAAAACGCCAAGCAGTTTCTGAAGGACAACAAGGACATCGCGGCCAGGCTCGAAGCCGAAGTCCGCAAGGCGTTGGGCTTGATCTCGGCTGCGGACAAGGCGCAAGCTGCGGCAGCCAATGCGGAAGCCGCTCCGGCCTCGCAGCCCAAGCCGCCCGCCGGACGCAAGTAAGCGGCCTCGAAGCAACAGTCACGCCGTAGCCTAAGCTGCGCCGCAGTGGACCGCCTCTGGCCGCGCCGCCCACGCCGCTGTCGCTTCTTCGACAGCCGCGGCGTATTCCCGATTGCCTGCTGACGCCACTCAGCATAAAATCGTGCGCGTAACTTCCTGCCTCCGAGGGCTCTTGAAGGACATTGTCGCCATCTATCCCGGCTCGTTCGACCCGGTCACTAACGGCCATCTCGACCTCATTCGCCGGGGCAGCAAGCTCTTCGACAAATTAATCGTGGCCATTGCGCGCAACCTCGACAAAGCGGAAAACCTCTTTTCGATGGAAGAGCGCAAGGAGATGCTGGTGGCCATGACCTCGCAGCTCGAAAACGTCTGCGTCGATACCTTTGACGGCCTGCTGGTAAGCTACTGCATCAGGAAGAACGCCAATGCCGTGCTGCGCGGCATTCGCGCCATCAGCGATTACGAGTTTGAGCTGCAGATGGCGCTCATGAACCGCAAGATGGAACCGCGTGTCGAGACCATCTTTATGATGCCTGCCGAACAGTATTCCTACCTCAGCTCGCGCATCGTGCGCGAGATTGCCAAACTCGGCGGCCCGTTGGATGGACTGGTGCCGGAAATGGTGGAGCAGCGCGTACGCGAAAGAGTGATGCACAGACATATCTCAGCCGTAGGCAAACATCTTCTATGAGGGGCCAATCATGACCGCTGCCGGAACTCAACTCTCCTCGTTCCTTACGAACCGCATTCAGCGTATCGAGGTCTCAGCCACCATGGCCGTGGTGGCGGAAGCTGAGAAGCTGCGCGCCAAAGGTGCGGACCTCGTCGATTTGGGCGCGGGCGAGCCGCATTTTCCCACTCCCGAGCACATCAAGGAAGCTGGCATCGCCGCCATTCGCAACAATTTCACCAGGTATACTCCCGTGGGCGGCACGGCTGAGTTACGCGACGCCATTATCCAGCGGCATGCCGCCGATTTCGGCTCCGATTACAAGCGCGAGGACTGCATTGCCTGTGTCGGCGGCAAGCACGCCCTATTCAATGCCATCCAGGTCCTGGTGGACCATGGTGATGAAGTGATCCTGCCGGTACCGTACTGGGTTTCGTTCAAAGACATCGTTCGCTATGCTGGCGGCGAGCCGGTTTACGTCGCCACCGACGAACGGCATGATTTCGCGCTAACGGCTGAAATGGTCGAGCGGGCCATCACGCCGCGTACGAAAGTCATCATTCTGAATTCGCCCAGCAATCCTTCCGGCGCTGTGATGAAGCCGGAGCACATGACCGAAGTGCTGCGACTGGCCCACGATCGCGGCATCTACGTCGTCTCCGACGAGTGCTACGTGTATTTGAACCACACCGGGCACATGTTCTCCGCCGGATGTGTGCACGAAGTGAAGGAGCGGCTGATCATCATCGGCTCGTTGTCGAAGACCTATGCCATGACCGGCTGGCGACTGGGCTATGCCCTCGGACCTGCGCCGATTATCAGCGCCATCAATAAGCTGCAAGGCCAGAGCACGTCGAACCCGACCTCGATTGTGCAGAAGGCCGCTGTGGCCGCGTTGACCGGATCGCAGGATTGCGTGCGCCATATGCTGGATGGCTATATTGCATTGCGCGACCAGGTGGTTGCCGGGTTGCGCTCGATTCCAGGCATCACTTGTGCGGCGCCGAACGGCGCGTTCTACGCCTATCCTAACGTCAGTCATTATTTCGAGCGTGGCGGCTTGAACTCCGCATCTGACGTAGCTCGCAGGCTGCTGCAGGAGGCGCACGTGGTGGTGGTTCCCGGCGAAGGCTTCGGCACGCAGGACCATGTCCGGATTTCCTACGCCACCTCGCCCAACGAGCTGCAGCGCGGTCTGGAGCGCATGCGCGAGTTCTTCGCCGGCGTATAGGGAGGTTGGGTAGAGCGGGCCTTCAGGCCTGCGTCATCCACCATCTAAAATTGGGTTCATGAGGAACGGCGATCAGAGATCGCCGTTCCTCATGATGAGACAATGATTAAGGTGCTATGACGCGCCTGAAGGCCAGCTCTACCCGTACCAGATCACAGCGCATGTCCGAACTCTACCCACTCCTGATGGTTCCCATCTTCGACGAGCGCCCTTGGGGCGTTCGCGATCTGCGTCCCATTTACACGCGAGTGGTCAACGAGCCGATCGGCGAGAGCTGGCTGACGTGGGAAGACAACCGCGTCGCCAATGGCCCGCTGGCAGGACGGACTCTGAGCGACCTCAGCAAAGAATTCCGCCGGAACCTGGTCGGCAAACTGTCCTGCTATGAAGATCGCTTCCCGCTCCTGGTGAAGTTTCTCTTCCCCGGCGACAAGCTCTCGGTGCAGGTCCATCCCGATGACGAGCGGGCGCAGAAGAACGGATATCCCTGTGGCAAGACCGAATGCTGGTACGTGCTGCGCGCGAACCCCGGCGCGCAAGTCGCGCTCGGTCTGAAACCCGGAGTCACGCTCGCGCAATTCGAGCAGGCGATTCAGGAAACGCGCGCCGAGGAGCTGCTCAACTGGGTGGATGTCTACGCCGGCGACATGATCTACGTGGCTGCCGGTACGGTGCATACCGTCGGCGGCGGAATGGTGCTGGTCGAAACCCAGCAGACGTCCGATGTCACCTATCGCTTGTACGATTATGGGCGCCCGCGCGAGCTACACATTCGAGAAGGGCTGGCGGCGACCAGGATTCACACCAACGCCGGCAAGGTCGTCCGGCATTCGAGCGATCCGCCCAACCTGCTGGTGCGCTCGCCTTACTTTCAGGTCGAGAAGATTCCGCTGCGTGAACCCTTGCGCGGCGAAGTCTCTGCCGATTCGCCTCACGTACTCGTCGCCGTGAGTGGTTCCGGGAGAGTGGAATCGCAAGGCATGGAGCCGATCAGCTTCACGACCGGCGATGCCGTCGTGGTTCCAGCCTCTGTTCGTGAGTACGCAGTCCGTCCGCAATGGGAGCTGGAGTTGATGCGCATGTCGCTGCCGGCGGGCGAGACCGCCGAACCCGAGACCGTGCTGCCCCAGTCCGTCAGTGCAAAGTAGACTCAATTCGCCGCAGAGATCACCGAGAGCACGGAAAAACGGGTGGAAGCACGCCTTTCAGGCCGCTGAAAAAGTCGGAGAACAGGCCGCTCGGGTAGTGCGGCGCTTTAGCGCCGCGTTAGGCCTAAGCTATTCAAAGAGCCTTTAGGCTCTGAGGTACATATCCGGAAGTCTCCGAAGGCCGCGATTCTGGCTGAGTTGAACGAAGTCCCTCAGCGGCTAAAGCCGCGTCGTTTGGAACGGCGGCAACGCGGGCCTGAAGGCCCGCACTACCCGAGCTAAAAAGCTGTATTGCTGCGACAATCTTGTGAATCACTTGTCAACCATTCTCATGAATATTGATGGCATGGATCCAAGCGACGTGGGCGTCATGCTCGATGTGGACTACAACATTGCCACGCGAACCGGATTGCACTGTGCTCCCCTGGTGCATATACAGTTGGGAACCGTCGATGGCCACGGAGGCGTCCGCTTTTCGATCGGCGCGTTCAACACGGAAGAAGATGTAAACGCGGCGATTGCCGCTATAGGGGGCATTTCGCAGTGGGCACGCCAACGTGCAACGAAGTCACGCCAGGCTTCAGATCTCGCGCTCACTTTCTAAGCGCGCGCAAGCGTTCTGGCTGCAGAGAACAAGTACCACACGTATTCGAAGTGGCAAATTCGCGTGACCATACGGTGGTTCATCCCTCCAAGTCACCTCGCCTCAATTCCGAGGCAGATTCGCAGTTTCTCTCACAAGCTTTAATTCCTGAGGTGAGAGATCATTGTATCGACCTGAGTCAATTTGCCGCTGCCGCGCTTCCGGCGGCATACCTCGCAAGGCACGCATGACATTCCGCACTTGCGGACGCGCCAGCGGAAGTTGGCGCCCAGCAGAAGCCGGATGGTAGTAGCTTGTGCTCGTGCCAGCAGAAAAGGTTCCGTAGCTTCTTGCCGTCGGATATGACGCTTCCCGAATGGTCAGGGAGTTGGAGTTGGGAGTGGGTCGCGGATCCGAAGCGCTCGGCGATGCTATCGGAGGGTTAGCTTGAAAACTGCCGCTGGTCTGACTATAAGGTGCCGGATCTGAGTAGGTCTCTGGATAGCTACTCGGGGCATAGTAAGAGGAGTATGGATAGGAGGGGTAACATGGGTAGTAAGAATACGGATAGCAAGGATAGCCGTACGCATAAGGATAGCCATATCCATAATCCCAATACGGCCACACGTTGATGCCGAATCCCCAACCCCATCCAGGATAGCCCCAACCATAATAGCCGCGCCCGCCGTAGTATCCACCGCCGTAATAGCCGCCGCGACCGTATCCGCCGCCATAATAGCCACCGCGCCCGTATCCACCGCCGTAATAGCCACCGCGCCCGCCGTAGCCGCCACGGAATCCACCGTATCCGCCACCACCGCCGCGGAAGCCACCACCGCCGTGGAATCCACCACCGCCGTGGAAGCCACCGCCGCCGTGGAAGCCACCACCGCCGTGGGAGCCACCACCACCGCCGCCGCGACCACCGTTTGCAAAGGCCGACTGAGGAACCAATCCAAGCGTGAACAAGAAGACGCCAAGCGAAAGAACTCGTACCACCTTAAGTAAGCTCATTTGTCCCTCCACGGCACCGATTGCGTCGGCAGTGAGAGCTAAACCCGGCTGTAATTATAGACCCCACGTCGGGGCTAAAATCTCGGTCGCCTTCTTTTTTGATGTTTGCCAATGTCTCTTGGAAGCTAAAAGTCTCTTCAGAATTCAGGGCGGCGCCGTCGTTGGGCTGCGCAAAACGGAGCTATGTGCTTCGATAGGTCGCACGGTCGTGCTGATGCTAGTACCACTGCGACGTCTTCAAGAGTGGTACGATGGCCGTCCTGCTCCGCAGAAGACGAGCCCGAGGAGCGCAGCCGCGCCGAACTCGGCCGCGTGGCCGCGGTGTAGGGCAGGCACATCACATTCCAGTGTGTGGCAGATCACGGCTCGACGTGCTGGATTACGGCTATCGTCTAAATAGATAACCCCCATGTTTTCTGAGCACTATAGCTTGGTTTCCGAACAGGTGTTGGAGTTTCTCCACACGCGACCGCGTTCTGTCGATGCCCTTCGCCCGATGGTGGCCAGCGACTACGCACCTCTGCTTTGGAGTGAAGAATTCGGCACTGGAGGCGCCTTGGATCGCGCCATCATCGCCCGATCTGCCGATCTGAAGGAAGGTCTTTATGAAGGGCGAGTCTTTGTAATTGTCCCCATGTATGTGACCAGCATCTGCGAGGAGCAGTGTCTCTATTGCAACTTCAGGGGCGGCAACAAGGGCATCGAGGTCCAGCGCAGGCGACTGACGGATGATGAACTGGAACAGGAAGCAAGGTATCTGGTCGAACAGAAGGGCATGCGTGTTCTCGAGTTGGTCTACTCGAGCGATCCGCAGATGCGGGTTGATGCGATGTGCCGCCACGTCGAGCTGTTGCGACATGTTTTGGAGCGTCATGGCGGCGGACTGGTCGGGATAAGCGCTGAGGCGTTGGAAGTGAGCGAGTACCGCCGGCTGATCGAAGCAGGGCTGTGCTGGTCGGTGCTCTGGCAGGAAACCTACGATAAGGCTCAATACGCCAAGCTGCATCCCGGCAGGACGAAAAAGGCTCACTTCGAATACCGACTGGACGCCTACGAACGCATGCTTGCGGGCGGAGTCGAGCACGTCGGTATTGGAGTGCTTTCGGGGTTGTCGGATTGGAAAGTCGACTGGGCCACGCTGATGATGCACGAACAATATCTGCAAGAGCACTACGGACGCGGCGCAACAATTCTCGGTACTCCGCGGCTTAAGTTGGCTCCGGGAGCGCTTCTGAAGGAAGCATCCTACACCATGACCCGGCAGGAATTCCTGGCGACAGTTGCCCTCCACAATTTGTTTGCGCCGAGCACCGCAGCCTTCGTGAGCACGCGGGAAGACTGGGAGGTCTGCGTTGAGTTGGCGAGAGGCGGAGGCTGTCTGTTTACACTGAACTGCTCCACCACACCTGGCGGCTATTCGCTTCCGCATTGCGGATGTCAGTTCACATCGGGTTCATACGACGCACCGATCTATTCCGCCCAGCTCAAGGACTTAGGCTTGGAGCCTGTTTTCCATTGGAGCGCCGAGGATTTGTACGGAGAGCAGCCGCATGATGCGGCGGTTTGTGAAAGCGCTGCGAAGCAGTTCGCAGCCGGTTGATTACTGAGCGCCGCCGCAGTGAAGATGCTGCACGGAGACGTGCACCCCGGTGACTATGTACGGATTGATACTGAAGACGGGAAAATGATTTTCTCGGCAAGCCATCGCCGCGAGCGCGTCTCTGGAGTTGTGAATATTAGCGCTGCAGAAAAACTCACAGTGTGAGCCGCTGGTGGCGCCGACTGTGCCACGACTCTAACAGCAAATCCGCCGATCGCACTGAGAGTTGGTGGCTACGGCAATTTGTGCGATACTCGTACATCTTTATTTCACTGTGATCTTGGTGTTCGTCACAGCCTCCTCTTTCTGATGCTGAACGTCCTGGCAGAGAGCGAGGGCGCTCCAACTGTTTACGGAGCGTGCCAGCCAAATAATCGCTTCCAATTCAGGACGTCGCTTTCTAGCTCATCTCGGATGGAGACGATGTGAATCGTCCCTGCGCGGTCGGGCAGGACTTTCGTTGCAGTCTACTTGCGATTCGACATACGGATTCTGGGCGACGGATATCCGGCGCAGTGGTTGATCGGCGGATCGCGTGCCGTTGTCCAGCAACAACTCAACCTTTTACAGAAAAGTCTGGGGCAAATGCCAGAGGGCCACTTAATGTTTTCGTCGGAACAGCCTCGAGTTTTGGTCGTGGATGATGAGCCTCAATTGCGTCGAGCGCTTCGCACATCTCTACGGGTGGGTGGTTTTGTGGTTGACGACGCCGCCAGCGCTACCGACGCTATCGGCGCAATTCGCGAAAACGCGTTCGATCTCGCCCTGCTCGACATCAATATGCCGGCCGTGAACGGAGTTGAGCTTTGCCGGCAAATACGCGCCTTGGAGCTGCAAATTGGCATTGTCATGGTTACCGTGCGAGACGCGGAGAAGGACATCGTGCAGGCTTTGGAGGCCGGGGCCGACGATTACATTACGAAACCTTTTCGCTTCGGCGAGTTGACTGCCCGTTGTCGCGCAGTATTGCGGCGCGTTCTGTCCAGCACTGAACTCAAAGAAACTTCTATCAGCGCAGGCGATCTGGAATTAGACCTTAGCCGCCGCCTGTTACGCAAAGCTGGTAAAGAGGTACGCCTCACCCGCACCGAGTTCAATCTACTCGCCGTCCTCATGAGAAACCAGGGAACGCCCTTAAGTCACACCAAGCTCTTGCGTACCGTCTGGGGCCCGGAATACGGCAAGGAACTAGAATACCTGCGCTCCTATATCAGGCTGCTACGCAAGAAAATTGAATCCGATCCTGCACAACCGAAATACCTTGTTACGGAGCCAGGGGTAGGATATCGGTTCTGCCGTCCTCCGAATTCGGAGTTGATGCCTTCAGACGTGGAGAAGCTCTGAGCTTCATAACCGCCGAAACCGCGGGCGATGTGTTCTTCTCCTGCGTAGGTTCTGCCCGATTTGTGACGCGCTCCGGTGCCACCTCGTTGCCATAAGAACATCGCACCATTCAAATCTTTTATTCTCCCGATAAGAATTTTGAGCGCCGTCTTTACGCGCATCTTATGGATTTTTCATGCGCTTTTCATGCGCACGGCTCTAACCTCCTCACACCGTGACTCCCCGATTGCCGAGAGTTTTGCCGCCCGAGGTGACAATCCAGCGGCATTGCGCAAATCGGCCAAACAGGTGCGAACCGGAGGGTGCTATGAAACTGCGCATGCAGGGTTTTGTGTTAGCTGTTCTCGTGCTCAACATTCTCTTCTGCGTATCGACAAGGATCGAAGCGCAATCCACCTTTGGAAGCCTGCACGGCCTCGTGACAGATCAGACTGGTTCGGCTATTCCCGGCACGCAAGTGACGTTACACAGCCTGGACGAGAATACCGATGTCCGTACGGTAAGCGATGACAGCGGAAGTTTCGCCTTTGACAACATCAAGCCTGGACACTACACACTAACCGCAACCAGGGAAGGTTTTGCCAACGCGAATGTGAAGCAATTAGAGCTCGCGCCGCGGCAGGATTTACGCATCGACTTGAAATTGAGTCTGGCAACGGTAAACGAAACGGTCGACGTGGTTGCAACTACTGCAACCGTGAACACAGAAAATGCGACACTGTCGGATTCTAAGGGCAACACTGACCTCATAAACCTTCCACTGAATTCGCGCGCCGTGTCCACAAGCCCGCTCGCCGACCTGGCACTCTCTCCGAGCGTAGTCGAAGACAGTCAAGGAAACATCGCTGTTGGTGGAGCAACAGCAGCGCAAGTGGGCTTTTCGGTGGATGGTGTCTCGACGGCCAACATACGGTCGAACGGCGCTCTCCGAGATGCGTACCCTTCTACCGAAGGCATTGCGGAGATGAAGGTCACTGCCTTTAACAATAACGCGGAATTTGCGCAGGTAGGAGACGTGACCTTCACCACAAAGAACGGGACAAATCAGTGGCACGGGACCGCTTTCGAATATTTCCAGAATAGCGCACTGGACGCTACGATTTGGGGATTTTCTACAAAAGCGCCGAAGAACTTCAATACATTCGGTGGCAGCCTGGGTGGTCCGGTCACCATTCCGAAACTCTATAACGGCAAAGACAAGACGTTCTTCTTCATCGATTACGAAGGAAATCGCAAGAACACATCTGCTCCCGAACAGCTTCTTGTTCCGACTCAGGCGGAAAGAAACGGAAACTTGAGCGCTCTGGTTTCGCCGCAAGGAGGTCCCTTGATGGACCCCTTCACCGGTAAGCCATATCCAAACAACACCATCCCCAGCGGCAGTGCGTGCACAAGTAGCCAGGATTGCATCAGTCCCGTGGCTCTAGCCTTGCTCAAGTACTATCCACTTCCAAATGCAAACTTGAACGTGCCCAATGCGGCCTACAACTACGAAACCTTGGTACCAATTCCGTCGAATGCAGACGGCTGGGACCTCCGCGTCGACCACAATCTCACGTCCAAGCAGCAGATCTACGCGCGCTACAGTTGGAAAAATCTGCTCCAGAACGAGGGCGGCTCTGGGCTGGTTGCGAACCAGTTTCTGCCTAATGTTGTGGCCAACGAGCAAAACCGCAGTCTCCTCGTCTCCTATAACTACGCAATCAGCACCAACTCGATCAACGAATTCCGGTTTGGATTCACAAACTTTACTCAGAACGATACCTTTCCGATCCAGGGAAGCACAGCTATTTCTCAACTCGGCCTGCAAGGCATTAACCTCAGCGCCCATCCCACCGGCGATGCCTTTCCAACTTTCACGTTTAGTGACGGTACGTTTTCCAGCATCGGACAGGATAGGGTAGGACCCACCCTTTCGAAGACCCTCGAGTTCACTGACAATTTCACGCGGATAGTGCATAAGCATACCCTGCGTTTCGGCGTCGATGCGCGCAGGGTGCTTTACAACGCGCTCATGTTTTTCCAGCCGTCCGACGACTACGGTGACTTCACGTTTAGTCCGGGACTCTTCACAAACTATTCTTTAGGCGATTTTCTGCTCGGTCTGCCGCAACAGTCCTTCTTCGCCATTACCAGTCCACAAATCAACGCATTCTCGACCCAATGGGGCCTTTACGGGCAGGACCAATGGCAGGTGAACCGTCGTCTCACCGTCAACTTCGGATTGCGCTGGGAATTGCTTCCGCCGTTCCAGGAGTCGCTGGGCGATTTGGGTAGTTTTGACCCCGCGATCAACAGCGTTCTCATCCCCAACACTTTCTTGAATACTGTGGCCAACAACCCTTCCCTGCAAACCGTCTACACCGGGTTCCTCGAATCGTTCAATGCCTGTTCACTACCCAACCGAAACACAGCGCTTGCCTGTTCCAACGTTGCCACGGCCAGCCAAGCAGGAGTTACGCAAGGTCTAAGGAAGTTGTACCTTCGCGATTTCGATCCACGTATCGGCATCGCTTACCGACCGTTTGGCGACAAAACGGTGATCCGGGCAGGCTTTGGCATCTTCACGGTAACCACTCTCGGTCCTATGTCGTTCAATAATGCCGGTAACCCAACGTCAAACTTGATCACCAATGTGAATGCAGTTTTCAATGCCAATGGCACGCTGCAAGCACCGCAGTATCAGTTTCCGCAGACGGCCCCCGCAACCCAGACGGTCGTGCTCGGCGGAGGTAGTCTCGAGCAAGCCAATGATCCAAACTTCCGCGACCCACAGGCGGCGCAATGGAACTTGACTGTCGAGCGGCAGCTCAACCCCGCTACCGTCATGAGTCTTAGCTATGTGGGCATGTCTTCGTACCGACTGCCGGTAACTGTGGACCTGAATCAGATTCCCGCCAGCACGACGCCCTACACCGTACCGGCGGGTAAATTCGTTGACCCTCGAGCTCCTTATCAGAATTGGCTTATGTTGATGTCTTCTGAAAACCTGGGCCAGGCAAACTATGAAGCAGGCGTAGTTGACTTCAACCATACCCTCGCACATGGACTGGCGGTTCAAGCAAACTACACCTTCGCGAAGAACATCAGTGACGCGCAAGGCAGCGATGCGCCAACCGTTTTCGCCAGCGAAGAGGCTTATGCGGTGGAGATTGCGAATCGATTCGATCTGGCTTCCGACCGAGGGAACGTGGTCGGCACACCGCGCCAGCGTTTCTTGCTCACCGGGATTTACCAACTGCCGTTCGGAAGCGGACAGCGCTGGAGCAAGCCCGGTTACCTCGATTCCGTTTTTGGAGGCCTGCAATTCAGCACAGTTTTGACCATGCAAACCGGCCAGTGGCTCACACCCACCATTAACCCGGTCTATGACCAGTCCAACACAGACCTGGTAGTTCGATCGGGCGGGGGAGCAATTGCTCGTCCCGACTGCACAGGAAATCCCATTCCTGAAAGTCAGACTATCTTGGATTTCTTCAACATCAGCGCGTTCGCCCCGGTGCCCGCAGGTGCAGGCCGGTTTGGCAACTGCGGCGTCGGTATCCTGGAAGGTCCCGGAATGGTCAACATGAATGCGGCACTGGCCAAGAACTTTCCTATCCGCGAGCGATATAAGTTGCGCTTTGAGGCGTCATTCACAAATGTTTTCAACCACCCCAATTTTGCGCCACCGCAGACCAATATAAGCAACCCAGCCACGTTCGGGGTTCTAACGTCTGTATTACCCCAGGGCTCCGGCGGAAATCGTACTGGGCAATTAGCCTTGCGACTCGATTTCTAGGCCGATTCGCATCGCACTCGGAGCCGCGTCGCGTTTGCTCATTGCGAGGCTGTTGGATGGATGTCCATCCAAGGTACTCTTCGGCTACCGGTGGCGCGTTGAACCAGGTGCTTCCTCGAGTCTACTGCTTACACCGTTCGTACAAGGAGTGAAAGGTCTTTTCATTCACAGCATAACCATCCTTCAGGCCGGGATCGTTGAAGACGAGAAAGTCGCCCGCCTGGTAAGCTGTGGAGCCTTCTTTGGTTGCGATCGTCCCCGCTTTGTCCGCCTGTTCAGCCCAGACGTGTCCGCTCTTTTCAAATACTCCAGGGCTTACGTGCCGATAGGTACGAGTGAACGTATCATTGTCAACCGTGTAAACGTCACCTTGATTGTCAACCAACCAATCTCCGCGCTTGCAGCGCTGTATCCCGCCCCACTTTTGATAGACAAACCCCGGCGTATCGAGATCTAACTGTACGGCCACTACTGACGTTTGCTGCTTCGTGCGGTATTGCTCCACGTGCCTCTCCGATGTTTCGGAATGCTGTCGCCGCACCGCATGTCGTAACGACGGAGCGTCAACATGTATAAACATGCCGCAACGGGCCGCAGTAATTTCGCACTGGAACTGCGACGGGCCCTGTACGTTTTTCCCTGAACGCGGTTGCTCGAGCCAGATCGTGCCGGGGAAATGTTGCGAATACCGGATAAAAGGGCGAGTCGCCTTCAGCCATCACGGGTACGGCTGCCTGTACGATTTCGACAATTTCAGTAGCAGCGTCGTCCGTGATTGACTCGGCCGGTAGCGGATAGCGTATCTGGCGCGTCTGGTCGACGTCAAAGAGCGGCTTCGCCCAGTCGGCAGCGGCCGCGTCCCAAAGGCGATCGAAGTTGATTTTGTCGGGTGCTTCGCTGGGTGGCGGCGTACCCGTCGGCTTAGTGCTGTAGGGCATGCTCATGAAGCAGATGGGACGTGGCATGTTGTTCCTTGGGGCAAGATTCTACACCTGACAAGTTGCCCTGTGCATCGAGCGGCAAAGCACCACTGGCAGGGAAGCGCAGATAGTTAAAATAGACAGGTTTTGGTATTGCCAACCGCTGCTGCGATATGACGCGTTGAA
Source organism: uncultured Acidobacteriaceae bacterium (assembly GCA_963821995.1). Taxonomy (GTDB): domain Bacteria; phylum Acidobacteriota; class Terriglobia; order Terriglobales; family Acidobacteriaceae; genus Bog-257. Next base: position 237,441 of record CAWGFZ010000010.1, read on the forward strand.
GATGGATTTTACCCACACGTGCCTCGGTGACGACCGTCACCGTCGCCCCGGCACTCCAGCATTTAGACTCCCGTATTCTTCACGGAGGGCTGTCTATGGCATCGAGTGCGATCGTACCGGCAGCTACGTTGGCCAATCTGCAAGCTGCTTATGATGGCGAGTGCAACGCACGTGCGAAGTACACGGCATTCGCGGTCAAAGCGATAGCGGAAGGTTCCCAGGACGTTGCCAGCCTGTTTCGAGCAGCCGCCCGCGCGGGACAGATTCATACCGAGAACCATACCCCTTGTGAATGGTTCGAAACAGTTTGCTTGGCGAGAGGTACGGAGATCACTAATAGCTGCCGATGACGTCCAGCTAAGCTTCGGAAGGAGAGGATATGAACAAACCAATCTATATCGCTGCCTATAGTCAGTCCAAATTCGGTAAGCTCATGGGCCTGACTGTACCGGAAATCGTCGCTAATGCCGTCACAGAAGTCTGCCGACAGATTGATACTCCGCCCACTAGCATCGATGTGGGTTCGATAGGGTCGGCTTGCAACTTCACATTGAACAAACAAGGACTGCTGGCGGGTCTTGTAGCCACGGTTCCCGGCTTACAGGGCAAACCGATCGAGTCCGTCGAAAATGCTTGTGCATCGGGTGGTCAGGCAGTCCTGTCGGTCATTTACAAGTTGCTGAGCGGGGTCGGCGACGTAGGTGTAGCGGTCGGTTACGAGAAAATGCGAGATGCGGAAGGGAAAATGGACGGCAAGCTTGTCGGTGAAGTTCTTGGTTACTTTTCACATCCCGATGAGCGGGTCGGAAAGGTTTTTGTTTTTCCCCATTTGTTCGCGGAAATTATGCAATGCTACATGCAGGTTTACGGAATCTCCGAAACGGCCCTGGCGCAGATTGCGGTCAACGAGTATCAGAATGCGAAACACAATCCCTGGGCGCAGATGAATAAGGTCCAGATCACGCTTGAGCAGGCAATGAAGATCGAAGGAATCAATCGTTACGTAGTGGAAGGCCTGCCACTGAAGACCTACGATTGCTCGCAAATCACGGACGGATATGCAGCCCTGATTCTAGCGACTGAGGAGGGGCTTCAAAAGCTCAACGTCGCGAAGTCAGACTGCGTTCAGATCGCCGGATATGCGCAGGCGACCGATCCGCTGCAGAAGGAAGGACGCAACACGCTATGTCCAACAGGCGCATACATTGCCATGAAGAAAGCTTATGACATGGCTGGTTTGAAACCGGCGGACGTAAATGTCGCCGAAATTCACGATTGCTTTACGGTTGCGGCCGCCATCGGCACCGAGGTAATCGGAAAAGCCATTCCTGGCAAAGGTGCGAATTTCTGGGTGGAAGGCAAGGCCGCGGTAGATGGCGAATGCGCCATCAATATGTCTGGCGGCCTTATCGCGAAGGGGCATCCCGTGGGTGCTACGGGCATTGCGATGCTGGGATCGTGCTTCTGGCAGTTGACAGGAAGAGCTCCTAAGGAGGTTCAGCGAAAAGATCCTAGAGCTGCGGCGACGTTCAATATCGGAGGGGCACTTTGCGCGTCGGTTTGTACCGTATTGCGCAATCCGGCTTAGCAAAAGAGCAAAATTCGCCCTGCCAAGACCGCGGGGCATCGCACCCTTAAGAACGGGCAGAGGCGGTGAACGCGGCAGTACCACACCGGTCAGACTCAGGCTGACAAGTCTTCGTGTCTCACTTTTGGAGCGCACTCCTCGTGAGTGACAGAAACGCGTTCGATCGCGAGCCAGAACGTAACGCGTCAGCTATGGCGCGATTTCATGCTTGACCCGCTGGCATAGCGAGGGCTCCCAGGTTAGTTCGTCACTGCCACGGAGCAGCTAACTGCTGAACGCAGCTACCGCCGCTGTCTCGTCGTCCAGTACGTCAAAAACCGTATACAGCTTGGTGATTTGTAGCAGGTCGTGAACTTTCTTGGTCAGGTGAAGGAGCTTCAGTTCGCCGTCTTGCTTGCGAACCGAAGTGAAAGCGCTGACCAGTTCGCCAATTCCCGAACTGTCAATGTAGTTGATGTCTCCGAGATTGAGGAGAATTTTCTTCTGTCCTTTGCTGAGGAGGTCTTTAACAGTGTCGCGCAAAATCGAGGCGCCTTCGCCCAGTTTGATCTGTCCGCTCAAGTCAACAATGACGACGTCATTTGCTTGCCGGGTCGTTGCCTTCATGCTCATCTGAACCCTCCTTGCCCAATTCTGCTGATTGTCAATTCGCCGAACAGATCAAGTTTTACACAGCAACAATGATTTGTCTGTGACTGTTAGGCCACTCCAGCTATGTCGGGTGCGGAACGAGGGGTGCCGAACCTTTGTGACATGGGCACCGGCCCTTGGGAAGAAGTGGGTCCTGTTGCGTGGCGTATGCCCCTGGCGATGCGCACGGTGCGCCTCGGCCATTATTCACGGGTGCTTTGCCGTCCCGTGTTCACCAGCGCCGGCTCGCCCCTTCTGCTTCTCCCATCATGCGCGATGGCTACACCGCGTGCGGCGAACGTTTTACGGACTGTCCGTTCGTCGCCCGGAAAGCCTCTGGGCCACCCAAACTCCGGTTGAGTTCCCGAACCTGCAAGACGCCCGCACGTGCTCGCCAGGACTCGCATCCTAGATGTTTCCACTTTCCAGAGTGTTTGGGTCAATGCCCCCGGGCGCCTGTTGAAAGCATTGGCTAGGGCTACGCTTGCGGGACAGCGAACGTAAGAAACCTTTGCTCTAGCACTTGTTAGCAATCAGGCGTACTGTTTCGTTAGTACTGATATAGCGGCCAGCAGTTCCCGCTTTTTGATTCACATTGCAATTTAGGAGCCAAAATGAATAGGGCAAAATGGATTTTTTGCGTGATGTTGTTTCTCATGATGTCGCTGGGCATGCTGTATGCCCAGAAGCCAGCAGGAGCGAATCGTCCAGCCAGTGTGCCGTCCGATTATGTGATTACACCGTTCGGCTATTTTCATCCATCGTGTGTCCGGACGGCCAAGCAGGGAGAGACCGTGCTGGGCGATGGCCGCATCCGATTTAAGGACGGATCGGAGGAAACGGTTGCTCCGTTTTGCAGTTTCCCGCACTATACGCCCAAGGGAAAGCTTGTAGGGGAAGGTCCGGCAAATACCGAACCTCAGTATATAAGCTGGAGCTGGATTGAATCCGGCCAGGTTGCCACCAGTACAACCTATGATGCAATTATGGCCACTTGGACCGTCCCGCAGACGCCTCTTTCGGATGACGGCCAGACCTTGTTTTTCTTTCCCGCTCTCACCCATAACCACCTTACTCCACCCGATGAGGAGCCAATCATCCAGCCGGTGTTGGGGTATGACGATGGACAGCCCGCCGGGCCGTGGAATATTGCAAGCTGGAACTGCTGTCCCAGCGGCATGACGTGGAACAGTAACCCAGTGACAGTTAATCCGGGCGACCAAATCTCGGGTACGGTGATGAGTGCCTGCGGGGCTGCATTAGTTACAGCCTGCTCGAAATGGACTATCACAACCGAGGACGTGACTACCGGGCAAAGCACAACCTTGAACGTCGCTTACCCCAGTTTGATGAATTTCGTGTGGGCGCAGTCCGGCGTCCTGGAAGTCTACTACATTTCCCAATGCAGTGACTACCCTCCGGATGGTTCCATAACCTTCAGCAACGTAGCTTTGTTCGACAATACGTTCCGGCGAATTACAAGTCCGGGTTGGGCGCCCGAGCTTTTTGTCACGCAGGGCCAAACCACTCCATGGTGCAACTACGGGGTAACAGTAACGGAGACGACCGCGACGCTTACCTACTAGCCTCACAACAGGACTCAGACGGCGGGCTGCCATGCCTGCCGCTCTGCGGCCGCTTCGACCAGAGCGAAGCCTACTCGTGCGCACGCTCCGAGCGGCGCCAGCCACTCCAGCAGCACTGGACACGGCTATTCGACGCCCGCGGCCGGGCGTGGGGTTGGCTCAGGAGGCTCAACATCGATGGGCGGGGGCGGTAACAGTGTCGGAGGAGGACGCAAATAGGGCCAACCCCAAAGCGACAGAGTGCTTTACTGGGGCCCGATCGTTCGCGGGTCGATCCGCTCGTGCGGAATCGGATCAATTTGAAGCTTACGCCCGATCTATTCCGGCCTGGTCGCCTTGCGCGGTGACGCAGCAAGCTCTTCCGCTATTCCACAGCCGAGCGGACAATATGTAGTGGTGCCCCAGCAGCGCAGCGGATTGGGTGGATCAAGCGACAATAGCATGAGCCGCTCGGATATCTTCCAACAAACCGAGCAGCAGATCATCAACCTGCGCGACCGTTCTGCGTCGGAAAAGAAAGAAGGCCAGCTGCGCGTCTATCGTCGCGCTCTTGCCGGCGTTTTCATTGCTTCTGGGGAATTCGGTGACGAGAGCCTCAGCGCTAAGAACTACACTCTCGCGAAAGACTACTATCAGCTTGCAACGGACGCCAAGCCGGACAGCGTGGGAGCTCTAAAAGATCTCGCCACCGCGCGAGCACTCGACAGCGATTATAAAGACACGCTCGAAGCGTTACGCCGCGCGAAAGAAGAATCCAAAGACCCCGCGGCCTTCTCTGCCTGGCTCAATGAAGAACCCGCCTTCGCCAAACTTCACGATGATCCCCAATTTCGCGCCCTCCTCGCTAATCCCTGAGGCCGGACGCAGAAGTTAGGCCGGATTCGCGCAATGCCCGGAACAGGGAGGGCACCGCTCAATAGCTATCTCTTTTGGTCCCGTGCGGTCGTGTTCATTTCCAGATGCCAAGCGGAGAAGCTGATATTCCTCGCCAGTCGTAGGAGTTTTCTAGTTCGCTTTCCACAGCGCAGCGCCCAGAACTTGTCCCGGGCCTGGCTCTTGCACAAAAGCAACAATGCGAACATTGCTGGGGTCGATACCCGACTTCAGTTTCACTTGGAAGTCTTGAGCAAAGCGGTTGCCCTTGCTCAGCTTTCCAATCTTCTTGATCTCCTGCACTACAGCCACGTGAGTGAGATGTTTGCCGGAATTCTCGCCACTCGCGACGTGGGATTCCGCATGTCCAAGCGCCAGCGCAACATAAACATCGGCATCGTATTTTTCCGACGATGCGGGAATATCGATGCGCCCGTGCACATCCGGTGAACCCTTGGGATTGATGCTCACTGAGCCTAGGTGTACGGAGACTGGAGCAGGGGCGGCCGCATCCTTTTGCAGGGACTGAAGCATTTGCTGCTCGCTGCCCTGGAGTACGCCAGTTCCATCAACGATGAGTTGCGGAGTGTAAGGCTCCTTCAGTCGCAGCGCCCGCACATACGCGATCTGCCGGTCCGTCATGGCCGACGACGAGTAAGGATCTTTCCAACCATCGTGGTTCCAATAGTCCACGTGCTCGCTAAGCACGATCAGTTCGGCGTTGGAAACCGGCTGAGAAGCGTCCATCTGCTGCAGCAGTCGATCCGCCGGAGGACAACTGGAGCAACCCTCCGAGGTAAACAACTCCAGCAAGATGGGTGTTCGGGTATTGCCCTCGGTGGTCGTGCTTTGCCCACGCACAATGGACACTGAAACGGCAATCACAAATACGGCAACCAAAACTCCTGCGAACTGCCCGCGGCGCTGCAGTTCACTTGTGTGCGAACGATTCCTCACTGCACCTGAAAACATACATCCTTCCCCTGGTTCTTTTGGACGCCTGGGGCGATGGATTGTTACGCCAAGCGCCGCAAACGTTGTTAGCTCCATTGTGCGCGGCAAAAGTGGTTGGCAACAGTATCCACTTGATCTGGGTTTAACCTAACCACTATGGTTGCGAGATGAGGAAGGCTTCCAGCGCGCTGTTGCCCGTCATCTCCATCAACCGGAAGAGTTCGTCGCCTTTACACAGGCAGATCTATAACGCCTTTCGCGACTTGATTACGAGCGGCAATCTGCGGCCCAGCCAGCAACTTCCGTCAACCCGGTCGCTGGCCTCCGAGCTAATGGTCTCGCGCATTCCTATTCTCATTGCTTATGGTCAACTTGTCGCAGAGGGATATTGATGCGGCTTGGCTGGGAATATTCGTCTTCGCAATTGTCCTGCTCATCTACGTGCCGACCATGCTTACCAGGCTCCCGGATATTGCAGGTGGTTTGAACTACGCGGCAGATACGTTGCTTTACAGCGGCGCCATCCTGCTCATTGCTGGCGTTCTGCCAGGTAGAGCGTCTGAAACGCTCGTTTCCCGTGTTGGGGCGGCGACGCGCGAGCGGGCAAGGCAGGCCGATTCGGAAGATCACAGCAGGATGAACAAGCGGCGCGCAATCGCGCCAGAATAGAATGGAGGAACAAGCGCGTCTGCGCAACCAGCGAGCAAATAAATTGGAACCGAATGCTCGCGCTGGCCTAAGTAATGAAGTGAAGAAGAGATGGGAGAGGTGTCGATTCAGCCTGGCGGCTGCGTTCATTCTCGTTGCCTGCGTGACAGCAACCTTTGCGCAAGAGGTGACGCTTCACGGCGGTACAAGCGTGGTTCTGGTGCCTGCGCTGGTGACCAACATTTTCGGCGAGCCCATCTATCGACTTTCGGCTGACGATTTTTCCATCTACGACAACGGGGTCGAACAGAAGGTCCATCTGGATGAAGACCTACCCGCAGCGCACACCTCGGTGGTCATTGCCGTCCAGAAGGGACATTCGGCCAATGAAACCCTCGACAAGGTGCGGCGGTTGGGAAGCCTGCTGTACCCCATTGTGGGAGAAGGCAGAGGCGAAGTCGCCGTGGTGGCTTTCGACAACAAGCCGGAGCTGAAGCAGGATTTTACGACAAACCTGGACCAGGCGACCAAAGCGCTCGATCAAATTGCTCCAGGCAATTACGGCTCCGCTGTGCTGGATGCAATTGCCTATTCCGTTCGCATGCTCGATTCCCGCGCGCTGACCGATCGCAAGGTTCTGTTTCTGGTGAGCGGCGCAAACGATGACGGCAGCAAGGCCACCACTCCAGAAGTTATGCGCCAGATCGAGCGAAGTAACGTATTGATCTACAGCGCCACTTATTCGCAGAGAACGTTTTCCAAATTAGGCGAGGCGATTGCCGATCCGACGGATCATCCGGTAAACCTTCTAGGCATCTTCTCCAGTCTGTTGAAGTCAGCGAAAGAGAATGTGCCGAAGACAGTGGCGGAGATGTCAGGCGGAGAGTATTTACCTTTTCACGACGAAAAGGCGCTGGAGCAAGAGTTAGCTGGTATCAGCAATCATTTCTTCAACCAGTACCTGCTGAGTTTCACTCCGAAGAAGCTGTCGCTGGGGCAACACTCACTGCGCGTGGTAGTTTCTGGCCGTGGCGATGTGGTGGTGACCGCGCGGACCGGCTACTGGGTGGGTGAAACGCTGACCAAGGACGAACCATAGAGGCAAGTGGCGCCCGATGAGCGCTATCTGATCCCCCCGCTACGACAACCAGGATTCTCGAAGGGTCCCCTGTGTAATGAACCGGTATTTCGTGCTGCGCCGATACTTGTTATTCAAAGAGCATGGGATTGTACCTGCCGGAGTGCTCTTTCTTGTGATTTGGCACCACTGAGGATCGGCCTTTACCCCACTAAGGACACGTTGTTCGTCACCGGCCCTTATGACCCGTGTCACAGAACCAATGGTTATCAAGCAATCACAATGAGGAGTGAATTCAACCGGAGGTAATCGCATGGCCACCAGTGTGTCGAAAATGCGATCTGAGACCCTGCGAACGCTGCCGGACGACAACGTCCGCCAGATCCTTTGGCGTTTTGCCGACCGCTACGATCTGCACATGCTCGTGCAATCGGTACGCGAGGTGGCACGCGGCCCGGTCGCCCGGCTTGTGGCTGAGGGGCTGCGCGCCACGCACGAGTGGAACGAGAAGAAGGCGGTCCTGCTGGAAGCATTCGACCAGTCGGGCATCACCGCGGTTTTCATGGATCCCGAGCAAGGTGGCTACCTGATTGGACCCAAGAACCTCGCGCTGGCCCTGATCGCCTTTGAGCTGGCCTGGGTTGACGGTGGCGCGGCCACGTGCAGCTTGGCCGGATGCCTGGCGCTGGCGCCCATCCATGAGCGCGGCACTCCGGAACAGCGCACCCACTACATGGCGCTGGCGGTGCCGCCGGCGGCGGGCGAAGATCGCCAAACCTGGCGAGGCGCATTCTGCCTGACTGAGCCCATTCCCTACGTCGGAGTGGACACCGGCATGTTGAGCGGCAAGCTTCGCGTCTCGGAATGGAAAGACGGTGACGAGCCTCTTCTGCAAGTGGAGAAACGCGGCCGCTTCATCACCAACATGGGCTTTGCGAATTTCGTAACCGCGGCAGTTGATTCCGACGATGATCGCATCAAGGGCTCTTGCATGGTGATCATTGAGGAAGGTGACCCGGGCCTGTTTGATCGCGGTACGCCAACCCGCAAGCTGGTGCATCAACTTTCCTCCACCTGCGATCCGATTTTCAATGTGTACGTGCCGGCCAGTCGCATTGTCGGCGGCTACACCATCAAGGATGGCGAAGATCATTCCCAACTACAGCCACAGCGAAGTCATCGAAGCCGTTTTCAAGCGCACGCGCGTCACCGTGGCTCTTATGACCTCGGCGAAACTGCTCTCCGCGGTTGAGCCGGTCATTCGCTATCAGCGCAGGCGTTTCCGCGGATCAGAGCAGGCCAAGCCGGGCAGTCTGCGTTACGAGCTGGGAATCCAGCAGCGGCAGGATGCTCTGCATCGGCTGGCCAGTTTGTGGGCCATCGGCGAAGCTGGCGCGTCGCTCGGCTTTGCAGCCGCGCGGCTATACGACGAACTCGATCCGCTGGAGCGCGAGAAGGATGCGATTCTTGCCGCGAAGGGTATTCATGGCGGAAAGGCGGAGATGAAGTTCTTCCGCGAGGTAAATCTAGTCGGCGCTGGCGCTGCTTCGCGAAGCGGACACGCCGGCCCGAGAAGCGCAACTCGGCCATCTACGAAACGGCAAAGAGCAATCCTCTGGTGCAGTTCGCATTGAAGGATGCGGTCGCGGACGTGCTCTGTCCCGCGGCGAAGCTGTGGAACACCGGCACTGGCGCCAACGCCATGCGTGAGGCGCTCAGCCTGATGGGCGGCTACGGCATCACCGAAGACTGCCCCGGCTTCCTCGCCTACAAGTGGATGGACGCGCAACTCGAGGCCACCTACGAAGGTCCCGAGGCGGTGCAGCGGCGCAACCTCAGCGTCACCATGACGAATGCTCTGTTCCTGGCGCAATTCCAGCAGTGGATTGTGCGAGATGCGGCGCGTGGCCGAGCATCGTCCCGGCACCGGCGCATGCACCATCGCTACCGCCATGCAGTTGTGGCTGTGGACTCTTCAGCATCTGCAGGTTGCGACCGACGCTGACGGCGGTGTGCTATACCAGAGTGCGCGCCAGGGCGTGACTTTTCCGCTCGCCGATGCGCTGTGCTGGTTGTTGGCCGCGCGCCAGTTCATCCTCGACGTAATCGAGCTGGAGACGAAGGGACCGGAGAATCCGGTTCTGGCCGAAGGTCTGGAGGGCACGCTCGAGCTTCTACACCGATCTGTGCCACATCCAGTCGGCGCGCTCGGCCGGAGAAGTCGGCCGCATTTGCGCCGAGCTGGTGTTTGGTTACAACCGGCATCCGGCATGGGATGAGGAAGGTTATCAGGGCTGCTATCGCAGCGACGAATTGGATTCCCTCGAGGGATGGATTCCGGGCATCAGCGCCTGCGCAAGCGATGTGGTGGGCGAGGACGGCTCACATCCCGCTAAGGCCGGGCCATGCGCTTCGTGCAAGGGACTGGAAGCATTCCAGCGCATCCGAACCAAGCTCGACGGCTGCCTTACCGGCGCGCAGTTGGCCAAAGATCGCGCCGCCGAAGTCAATTGCCAAGGTGATGATTCCGGAAGCGCTCGACTATCCCCGTTGAGGACAATGATTGAGTAGCGTTGAACAACCTGCAATCGAACGCACCAGCGTCGATGTTGATATCGCCTGCGTCGGCTTCGGCCCGGCGATGGGCGGTTTCCTGACAACGCTGTCGCGCAGCCTGCTCAAAGAAGACGGCACTCCCGCCATCGACAGCAGCGTCATGCCGGGCATGCCCTTGCAGGTGATCTGCTATGAGCGGGCGGATGACATCGGCTTCGGCGTATCCGGCGCGGTCACCCGCGCGCGCGGCATTCGCGCTAGTTTTCCTGATCTCGATCCCTCCCAGATCCCGATGGCTGCGCCGGTCTCGACCGAAAAAGTCCTATACCTGCTCGATCCCATCGGGGCCAGTCGACGCTCGCTCGCGCTCCGCACTGCCGATCGCTTCTTGCGGATGTTCCCCAGGATCGCGAAGCTCGAACATGACGCCCTCGAACTCCCCTATACGCCCGGCTTTCTCCACAAGAAAGACGGACTGGTACTTTCGATCGGGCAGTTCAATCAGTGGGTGGGCGCGCAACTTATGTCGAGCGGCACGGTGCAGATCTGGCCCGGTATGCCGGTCGGCGAAGCTCTGATTGATGAGGGAAAAGTATTGGGCGTGCGGCTTCTCGACCAGGGCGTAGACCGCAGCGGAAATCCGGACGCCGGCTTTACTCCGGGAATGGATATCCGAGCGGCACTCACTGTGGTTGGCGATGGCCCGGTGGGAGCCATCAGCCGGGACATCGACAATCGCATTGGAACGCCGCCGGGAAAGCAAGTCCGCGAGTGGGCGGTCGGGATGAAGCTCGTTATCGAGCTTCGGCCCGACGTTGAGCTTGAACCTGGCACGGTTATCCACACCTTCGGTTTCCCCGAGCCCGAGATTTTCGGCTTTCTCTACGTTCATCCCGGCGGCGTAGCATCGACCGGAATCTTCGTTCCTTCCTGGTTCGATTGCCCCACCCGCACCGCATACCGCTATTTGCAGCACTACATACAACATCCTTGTTTGTGGCGCTATCTGGAGGGCGGCAAGCTGCGCTCGTGGGGCGCGAAGTCTCTACAGGAATCAGGCAAGCGGGGTGAGCCGTTCCTGGCCGGCGACGGCTATGCGCGCATCGGCGAATCCTCGGGCAGTACCAACGTCCTCACCGGCTCTGGTGTGGATGAGGCTTGGACCACGGGCGTGCAACTGGCGGAGGGTGTGCTTGAACTGTTGCAATCCGACCGGGCGTTCACACGAGAGAACCTGGCACAGGCTTACGAAGCTCGCCGCCGGGCAAGCTGGGTCGAGAAGGAAGCTCGTGTCGCAGAGAAGTCGCGTGATGGCTTCCAGCGCGGCGTCGTAACTGGACTGATGGGCATGGCGCTTGCTGCCTTCAGCAACGGACGACTGTCGTTAGGAAATCATCCTGCCGAGCCTTGCCAGCGGCCGGCTTCGAACGACGAGTTTTATCGTGGCAGGCTGACGTCGCAGGAGATCGAAGGCTTTCGGCAGGAGTGTGACGCACGCGGTACGAATCTGCATGATTCGCTGATGGAGCGCTGCGGCTGGCCGCCGATCCCATACGATGGCGCGCTGCTGGTCTCGCATCAGGATGTGCTGCTGATGGGCGGCAAGGTACAGGCAGCGGCCGGTTATGCCGACCACGTTATCTTCCGTGACATCGAGGTTTGCGGCCGTTGCGGGACCAAGTTGTGCGTCGAGATGTGCTCCGGGCAGGCGATTACCCGCAGCCACGAAGGTCCGCCTAATTTCGATCGCGAGAAGTGTGTGTTCTGCGGAGCATGTATGTGGAACTGCACAGAGACCGTCGAGGGCCGGCCAAATCTGGAGTTCCACGCCGGCGCTGGCGGGCTGCACTCGGCAGAAAATTAGAGCGGTTTCGCAGTTGATCTAGTTCAAAGATACGGGTAGAGCGGCGCTTTAGCGCCGCGTCAACGCTGCTTTTGAGGGGGCTTGCAGGGCGCGCTGAACGCGGGCCTGAAGGCCCGCTCTACCCAATCGCGTCTCAGTAACTGAAACAGCTAATAGCCAAGGCTTTCCAAAAGGTACATTAGACAAGATGAGCAACCCATTTCATGTGATCGTTTGCGCTAGTGTCGTTCCCGATCCATTGCAGACGCTGGAACCTGTCAGCGGGCCTGCGGGGCCGGCACTGAAGAACGAAATGATGCTGCCGGCGATCCTCGATCCGTGGGCAGCGCACGCGCTGTACGAGGGCGCCAATCTGGTGAAACAGGTCCCCGGCAGCAAGCTTTGGCTGGTAAGCATGGCGCCAAAGGCCAAGCTCCAGCAGGTAATGATGACGGTGGCACAGAAGGTCCCGCTGCAGCTTGTCGCGGTCGACGGTCCGTGTGGCGGATTCGTTGACGCGCATCAGACCGCGAAGACACTCGCCGCGGCCATTCGCACCATCACGGGCATTGATTTCTCGCGGCTGCTTTTGTTCGGGGGATGGGAATCGGCCAGCCGCAGCGCCGGAGTTACCTTGCAGCTAATCGGTGAAGAGCTTGGGATTGCCGATCAGTTTCAGGGAGTGGACGCCATCACGCCGCAAAGCGACGGCGCGTTCGAGGTGCTGGAACGGGTGGAAGGCGCGCGTCATCAGGTGTCGGTCTGCGCTGGACCTCCGGCGGTGCTGGGATGGGCGACAGGAAATCTCGGCGAGCCACGCAACGATCCCCAAGTCGGCATGAGCAACATGCGAACCATCATGCCCTCGTTGCAGCGCGCAACCACAGCCTCGGTTGCGCTGGACGGGTTGCAATACACCAATGTCGCCGCGCCGAAACCGCAACGCCAAACGCAAATCGTCAAGGACAAGCCCGCCGACGAGATCGCCAACGAGATTTTGCAGTGGATCACACAGGAGTAGCGCAAGAATGGAAAAGATCCTTTTCCTGGCACATACGGAAGCAGACGGCACACTCAGCAAGTCGGCGCTGGAGGTGCTGGGCGCGGCAGTTGAATTAACTCAGTCGGCAAGTGGAACTCTCATCGCCGCCGTCTTCGGAACGGGAGCGCAGACCAAGGCGGCTGCCGATTTCATCGCGAATTGCGGTGCACAGCGGTTTATCGCCGTCGCCGGAGAAGACTTCGCGCAGGGCCGCTACGCAACCGATGCAGCCGCTTGCGAAGCACTGGTCCGCGCTTCTGGCGCTACGATGGTGCTGGCTGCTGCCACCTCTCGCAGCTCGCGCGTGATGGCGGGCGTTGCCCATCGCGTCGGCGGATGCGTGGACACTCATCTCACTGGCATCGCTGCTACATCCGGCTCAGTCGCGGTAACTCGTTGGTTTTATCGCCAGCGCCTCGAAGGCTCGTTCACCCGCACCCAGCGCCCGTGGATTCTCCTGCTTGATCCCGGCACGCATTCTGCCTGGACTGGGGCGGTGGGCTCGACCGCGCCAGAGATGATCGATGTACCGATTGCAGAAACTCTTCTCCGCACGACGGTGCGCGGAATCGTCACGCCGCCGGCCGACCAGCAGACGATTCGTCCTGACGCAAGCCTGCTGTTCGTCGCCGGCGCCGGCTGGACCAAGAAGCAGAAAGACGGCCAGCCACACCTGCCCGAGGCCGAGGCCATCATTCTGGACTTTTTGAAGAAATCCAAGGCTTCACTGGGCGGAAGTAAATCGCTCGTCGATCTCAGTGGTGACAACCAGCCCGCGTTGCGCTTTATGAGCCACCTGAATCAGGTGGGCCAAACCGGCGCAAGCCCGCGTCATCCCAAAGGACTTTCCACCTGCTGTCACGGCGAAGAGCCACACACGGTTGGCTGGCGCTTCATTGGCGAGCGGCGCGCCATCAACCTCGATCCCAACTGCGGATGGGCGCGGGGCAAAGCCGATGTGCTCTACGTTGCTGACGCTTTCGAGGTGATGGCGAAAGTGAATGCGCTGCTGGGGCGCGAAGTGACAGCAATTGGGCGAAAAACGTAGCTCTAAGATTAAAGCCCGTTGAGATGCCTTCCTATAGGCAAATAAACGGGCGTATCATCACGCGGCTTCGGTCGATTGTTGGCGAGTAATCCCCGCTACACAAGTCGCCGTTGCCCAGCTTAACGACGACATGAAGGCACAGTCGTGGGCCGGACCCGGTTTTGCGCAGAACACCCATAAGGAACGTCGGCGCCGCAAGATCTATCTGGCGTTCTGCGTAGTCCATTCGCCTGCAACGGAGAACGTCTCCGATGGTACCGGCGAAATCTCACCTGCTCCATGCTGGGCAATAGCTTCGTAGTAGGCGTTTGAGCTGCCACCTCCGCTTTGGGCCCAGAAGGCCCACGAATCCCACACCGTCACCACGTCCTGGATCTGGAGGTAGTAGGTCCCAGCCGGCAACTCGAGATTCGGAACGGTAAACTCCACTTTCCACGCGAAGAAGAGAAACTGCGTCAGGTAGGGCGGCTCCAATCGGGTCAAGTCCACAAAGCCGCTGCCCTCGACTGTCCCGCCAAACGGCTCCGTTGTAACCGTCCACTTCAGGTGCTCCGGAGCGTTGCGGTCATCGACATCGTAGATGGTGAGCACGACATTCGTAATCGTCGCCGGCGCAGTGAGCGTAAACGAGTCTGTCACTGCCGATCCGAAGTTTACGTGATAGTAGCCGCTGTCGCCGTCAGGGCCGTTATCGTAGAGGATCTGCTGACCGGAAGCCGATGCCGTCAAGAGCGAGACAGCAATCGCAATACTGAGCGCAAGCGGCGCCACGGCAAGCTTCGTTGGCATGAACGCTCCGTCTCCGGGCCTGCCCCGGCCATGATGGTTGCCGTAAGCATACACCTGGAACCTGCTCAGGTAACATTGATTCTCGGCGATGGATGCGAAATCGTAAACTAGGTTCTGTGCGGTTCGCGCCCGCAGCAGCCTTTCGTGTGGGACACCTAACGATGATGAGACGTGCTGATGGATGATGCTCTGCGAGCGCAGCTGGAGAACTATCGAGCGCGTCTCGGCGCACTTATTCGTCGCGGGCAGGAACTGCGCGATGCGCTGGCGAGCGATGCAACGAATACGTCGGCGGCTGTGAATGCCCGCCAATGGCAGCGGGATTGCGGAGTAACGGTCAATGAACTGTCCGGCGGCAGCAAGGTGCATTGGCTTGCGCGCGGCTTCAGCGAAGCCTTCCTGGTACGCGCCTCCGCCGGCCCAGTAGTTGAAGAAGTGTCTCCGGTTGCAATCGTCAATCGTTTGCTTGCCGTGCTGGAGCAAGCAGTGGCTTCGCTCAGTCAGGATGAAGCGCCTGATCTGATAGCATCGGCCCAACCGCCAGCGCCCCGCCGCTTCGACTTCGTGCACAATCCCGAACTTCGGCCAGTGCTCGAACAGGCTTATAACGACGGGCGGCGGGCGCTGGACCAGGGCGATTATGAACTGGCGCTGCTGAGCTACTGCGGTGTGCTCGAGGCCATCGTCACGGACGCACTGCAACAGAAACGAATCAGCGAACTGGCCGCGGTGGACGTAGCTGGCGGCAAGATTGCCGATTGGTCCTTTGACGCCCGGCTTAACGTCGCGGAAAAAGCGGGGCTCATCGGACGTGGCTGCGCACGACTACCGGCCGTCGCGCGGAGTTATCGGGACGCCGGTGCAACGGCAAGCAAGGCGCCGATTTCCGAGCGCGACGCACGAGTGACCGGTCAGGTGCTTCATGTGGTCATGCGAGACCTGAATCCGGGGCGATAAATTTCCAGAGTGGGTAGACCGGCGCTTCAGCGCCGCTTCCCCTGCGGGTATTTTCGCAGCCTAAACTTCAGGGCGCGGATTGAACGCGAACCTGAAGGTTCGCTCTACTCCTCCAAACCCTGCCGAAACACGGGCTGTGCAGGATCGAGGCTACCGTCGATGACGCCCATCAGCATCTGTTCATAGGCTTCCGTAGCCTCTTCCAGTGAGCTGTAGCCGCGCTCGCGTTGCACTCCGCCGGGAGAATAGATGAGCGTGAAGTATCGTCCTGACGAATACTGCAGCTCCAGCAACTTGCTGGGCATCTGGGGATCGCCCTTCTGCCCCAACACGTCCATCAGCGCGACAGTCCACTGCCGGCCGTTCGGATCGGTAACGACCTCGCGCTCCAGATACTGCCATTCGTCCATGCTCCACAGAGGCATAGTTAGTGTGCCGCCGGCTGAAGCCGGCTCGAGGGGGAAAACATAAAGGGGTTACAACGGCACAGCTAAAGCTGTGCCCTTTCAAAACGGGGCAGACGCGCTCTTTCAGAAGTCGCGGAGGCTGCATCTTCGCATGTCTGCAGCTCTCATCTTTGCAATAACTGCCCCAGCGCGCCGGCGACCTGCCCGCCAGTAAATGGTTTTTGCACGAGTAAAACGCGGCGCGCATCTTGCGCACTCAGATTCGCCGCAGCTTTTTCTGGCGTATCGGTTATGATCACCACGGGCAAGTCGGCGTGCTCCGACCGGCTACGCAGGCTGAGGAAGACCGACTCGCTCATGTCGAAGCCGGAGCAGTCGAGCACGACCGCATCCGCCGCGTGCTCGGCGAGCAACTCGTTGATCGAGGTGGTATAGCCCGTCGCGAAGACATCGTAGCCGCGGTCGCGCAACGCGAACGTCAGAAGCTCGGCAGTCTCCGGCGTATCGTCGATGAGCAGGATGCCAGGCATTGTCGCTAGGTGTCTTGCTTCGGGCTAAGGGTGGTGCGGCGCTTGGCGCCGCGTCACAAGCATCCTCTCGGAATTGAGCTCGCTTCAGCCCGCGGCAAAGCATGTCGTCGGCTAAAGCCGACTCAGTTGATAAGGCCCCATGACGCGGACCTAAAGGCCCGCTCTACCCAAAACGCTTAGCTCTTGCCAGTACCGGGCAGCCGCGGCTTCTTGCCTTCCGCGGGCTCCAGATCCATCACCCACACGCGCCCGCCCGCGGTGTAATAGGCACGGTGGTCGTTCTCGACCGCCGCGCCCCAGGCCTCCAGCGTGCGCATGGCGAACGTGTATCCCTCGAAGTTGTTGCGGGTATGGTTCAGCACTTCGCTGGTGTGCCAATTGTCGGTCAGGATGGCGTCGCCGGCGTGCACGCGCAGCACGGTGTAGTAGCGGTCGAAGGCCGCTTCGGCCCGCACGTCACGCGTGGAGCCGCGCTTCTTGCCTTCACTGACAATGTAGCTTTCCTGCCCTGCAGGGGCTTCCGTGGGAGTTGTTGGTTTTGTGCTCATACGGTCTCCGCCACCACAGCCGCCTCAACCGCCGTGGCCATATCTGCGACGTTCCTTGCGTCGGCAGCCTGGATCAAAGCTTCTGGCAACTTGACGCCCATCATGCGCCACTGCTCGTTGGCGAACTGCTGCAGCGTCGCGATGTGCTCGGCCTGCAGGTGGCCGAAGCGCCCCTGCAGCTTCAGGTACTCCGATACCGGCCGCATATTCTGCGGACGGAAGCTGTAGTCAAACTCACGCTTCTCCGGATTCCACTCCCATATGGGATACAGTCCGCACTCCACCACCAGCCGTCCCAGATCGATGGAGCGCGGCGTCTCGTAGACGAAGCCCTTCTGGCACGGCGTGTAGATCATGAGGAACGCAGCGCCGCGATGGTTCAGCGCCTTGCGCACCTTGTTCATCAGGTCGATGGGATAGCCGACGGTCGAGGTGGCGACGTAGCAGTGGGGGTGGCCGGCAGCCATCATGCGCGCCAGGTCTTTCGGGAACAGCTTTTTTGCCTCGGGGATCTTCGGCCCCGGAGGAGAGAAGGTTGTCATGCCTCCATACGGCGTGCGCGATGACGCTTGGATGCCGGTGTTGGCGTACTGCTCGTTGTCGTAGCAGATGATGAGGCAGTCGTGATTGCGATAGAGTGCGCCCGAAATCCCGCCGAGGCCGATGTCCGAGGCGCTGCCGTCGCCGGCTTCGCAGATGATGTTCGGGAACGCGCCCTTCCACTTGCCCTTGCGGATCATGGCCTCGTATGCGGCGGCGACGCCTGCGGTGAAGCTGCCCGCGCTGCCGATCTGCGTGTGCGCCCACGGGACATTGTAGGGAGTACACAGATACGAACTGTTCGCGACGTACATGCAGCCGGTTGGCCCGACCAGGATGGTGTTGTCGCCCGCGGCCTTGCTGGTCATGCGGTACTGAATCGACGGGCCGCAACCTGCGCACGTGCGATGGCCGGGCACAAAGGGTTCGCTCGCCGGCAAGTCAGGGTTGTAGAAACGCGCTCCCTGATTCGGATTCTCCAGAATCGGCAGCACCTGCCGCTGTACTTCAATCGTCGCCATGTTCGTTCCTCCCCGATCTTGTTCGGTAGTGCGGCGCTTCAGCGCCGCGTTCCCGCAATCATCTTTGCCTAGAGTCGGCTTCAGCCGACGGCACAGTGTCGCCCGCTGAAGCGGGCTCTTCCACAAAACCATCCTGCGTCAGGCGGCGCTGAAGCACCGCACTACCTTACTCCTCGAATCCCACCCAATGCGTGCGCTTCTCGATCTTGCCGCGCTTCATCGCATCGGTCATCTTCTTGGTCATCCAGTAAAACTCTTTCAGCACGATGGCCTCACCACCGAGTCCGGCCATGAACGACACAACCAGCGGACGTGACGGGCTCTCGTAGAGCGCCGCACAGGCTTCCGCATAAAGCGAGCCACCGCTGCCCACGCTACCCAGGCCCAGGTTGGTTTCGATTACGCCGACGACCTTGAACTTGCTTAGCACTTCGTTGACGCGATCGGTGGGATAGGGCCGGATCGTCCTCAGTCGAACCATCCCTACCTTCGCCCCTTCGTCCCGCATGTGCTGGATCGCGTAGCGCGCGGTTACGGCGTGTCCGCCTTGCAAAAAGAACACAACGTCAGCGCCGTCGGTCATGAACTCTTCCAGCCATGGATCGTAGCGACGGCCGAAGATTCTCGCGAAGTCCTCATGCGCCTCTTCGATGACCGGCATCGACTCTTCCATGGCGCGGGCCCGCTCCAGTTGCAGCGGCGGGCCCTGCTCGGGCATGATCTGCGGCCCATGCGATACCGGATGCCGTGGATCGAGTGGATAAGGATGCTTGTAGGGCGGCAGGAACTCCTTCACCTGGCCAGGATCCGGCAGCTCGACGTCGGTGGTGATGTGCGAAACGAAGAAGCCGTCCTGGCATACCATCTGCGGCAGGAGCACGCGCGGGTCTTCACCGATGCGATAAGCCATCAGGTGATTGTCGAACGCTTCCTGCGCATCGCACGACCAGCCCATCAGCCAGCCCATGTCGCGCGTCGAGAGCGCGTCGGTATGCTCGGAGCCGAAGTCGCCCGGGGGATCGAGCGTGCGGTCGGCGATCATCATCTGCACCGGCATGCGGCTGCCGGAGATGGGCGAGTACAGCTCGTACGCGTACTGCACGCCGACGCCCGAGCTTCCGGTGAAGACGCGCGCGCCGCTCGACGATGCGCCGTGTGCCATGCTGAGCTGTGAGTGCTCGCTGTCGGCGACGATGTACTCGGCATCGAGTTCGCCGTTGGCCACCATCTGCGCCAGCGCCATCATGGTCGCTGTGTATGGCCGGATAGGATAGGCCGTGATCACGTCCACATCGGCATATTTCGCCGCCTGAGCCGAAGCCACGCAGCCGTTGATCCGCACCGTCTTCCTGCTTAACTGTGTTGCCGTTGCCATGTTCACTCCGTTAACCGGTAGAGCGAGCCTTCAGGCTCGCGTCCCTGCCGCAACTTTCGTTTCCCTCGGGGGCTGAGGCTCGCAGAGCCTCAGCCCCCGAGGGACATTTAAAATAAACCGCGCTTGACGCAGGCCTGAAGGCCTGCTCTACCCACCCAAAATATTCTTCGCCGGCTGCTCTGCCAGGTGCTTCAACTGCTCGGCCTGACGTCCGTGCAGACCCGGCGTTATTGCGAAGGCCGTGTCCATCCGCACGACGCCCGTGTCGAAGTCCAGTTCCGGTACGCCCTCAAGACACCCGGTGGGACACTCCTCGATACACACACGGCAGCCCTTGCAGTAATCGACAAGGATCTTGTACATGCCGTTCGAACGCGATCCACGCACGATGCACGGCTCCGGGCAGACGAGATAACAGTTGTCGCAGGCGTTGCAGGTGCCACAACTGAAGCACCGGCCCGCCTCTTCCACCGCCTGCTCTTCCGTGAATCCCTGGATCACCTCATCCTGCGTTTGCTTGCGGCTATTCGGCGGCAGCAGCGTCTGCTGCACGCGCGGGAAGTGCGGGAAGTACGTCATGTTCATCCGATTCAGATCGAAGATGACGTCCACTGGCATTGTCCGTGGATGCAGCGGTTCGCCGCGCAGGACCTTATCGAGGTTGAACGCCACGCGCTTGCCATCGCCAACGGCATTCACGACCATCAACTGCTGGCCCGTGCCGAGCTGCACGATATCTCCGGCGGCGAAGAAATTGGTGTCTCCGAGCCGGCCGAAGCGATCGGTCTTGATGGTCCCGCGCTCGTTCTTGAATTCCTGCAGCAACCATGCCAGCGAAGCACGCTGTCCCACCGCGATGATGACGTTGTCGACGGCGAAATGCTCGGCCGGAGCATCGCGATCGATGTTGATGGGCGAGGCGTTGATCGCGCCCGAGAAGCGTGCGGGATGAAGTTGCAGCGCTTCGACCTTTCCATTGCCGTGCACGGCAGTCACCGCACGACCGTGCACCAGCTCCACGCCTTCTTCCAGCATGTCGTGCATGTCTTCAGGAACCGCCGGCATCTCGTCCTTGCAGGACTCGACCGTGATCATGGTGACTTCCACCGCGCCCTGCCGCAGAGCTTCGCGGGCGCAGTCGATTGCAGTATTGCCACCGCCGATCACGGCCACGCGCGGGCCCAGCTTCACCTTTGACGTTCCCATGCCGATGTCGCGCAAGAACGGCAGGCCGTAGATGACGCCGTCCTTGTCCTCGCCCTCGGCGCGCACGCTGTTGGATTCAGTCAGACCGACGGCCAGCACGCAGGCGTCGTAATTTTTCTTCAGGTCGTCCCAGGTGACATCCTTGCCGACTTCGACATTGCACTTGATTTCAATACCGAGCTCTTTCAGCCGCTCGATCTCGCGATCGAGAATCTCCGGCGGAAGAACCCACAGCGGAATGCCGCCGCGATTCAGGCCGCCCGGTTTCGGCGACTTTTCCAAAATTGTTACTTTGTAGCCCAGCCGCGCCAGCTGATACGCAGCGCTGTGGCCTGCCGGACCTGAGCCGACGATCGCGACCTTCTTGCCGTTCGGCTTGCCGGCCTGAACTACGTCGCGCGTGAGCGCCTGTCCCAGATCACCGAGAAAGCGCTCGACGGCGCGAATGGAGATCGCTTCATCGTACTTCCCACGATTGCAGGCCGTTTCGCATGGGTGATAGCACACGCGTCCGGTCACCGATGGGAACGGCATGTCTTCTTTGATCAGCGCATACGCGTCGAGATATTTGCCGCGCTTCACCAGGTCGAGGTAGCCCTGGATCTTTTCGTTTGTCCCGCAGGCGTTATTACACGGGGGAAGCTTGTCGCGATAGACCGGGCGGATCGATCGCCAATTGCCGGTGGGAAACAGGTCCTGCCCTTTCTCCTGGGTTGGAGCGGGCGTGATGCCGGCAAACGTGATCTTGAGCCGGTCGGGGATGCGTGTGCCTTTGGTCGACATGGATTCCTTCCTATAGCGCCATAGCGGGCGAGGCTTTGTCGGCATTCAGCGGCATGATGCGCAATTCGTCCATCGCCATCTGAAATGCTTTCTTGTTCGCGATCATGGGTTCAATCGTTTCCCGCTTGACGATGCCGGTCGTCTTGACCACGGCAGCGATCAGGGGTGCGGCGATATCGGGCGCGACCAGCTTGCTGCGCTCGGCAGCGCCTTCGGTGGAAAGCCGGTCGAGACCCAGTTCGCCAAGCCGGTAGTAGAGCCACTTGTGATCGGCGAGCTTCGCCGCATCCACGCATACCAGTTGCGCCAGCCGCTCCGGCCCCGGAACGAACCGAATCATGTAGTCCGGCGTGTAATGCGTGTTTATCACCAGCGTTCCGCCGGGCGGCATCCCGCGCATGTAGTCCCAGCCCTTCACCATCGTTCCCTCGACGAGCACGACGATGTTGGGATTCTCGTTCTCGTAGGTGAGCGCGTTCTCGATCACCGTGTCGCTCACCCGGCAATATTTGCGCGTGGGACAGTTGGTACGATCAGGATTGTCCACGTAGTTTTCCATCGCCTGCGAATACTTGCCCTCCTTGCGGGCGGAAGCGGAGATGGAGTTGACGATGTCGCGGCCCTCCTTGTCCATGATGATGCCGCGCGTCCAAACCGTAAGCTCGGTGTAGCTCATGATCGACCCTCGTGAGTTCTTCGGCGATGCGTCGAGGCATAGACTCCAGCAGCGCCGTGTATGGCTGTTGCTCTTTCCAATTCCCCGCTGCTGACCTCGATTTGCGGCCACACGCGGCTCATCGGGCGCGAGGGACGCACGCGCACACCTACCAATTCCGCGGGTCTCGCAGGTCAGCTTGCAAGTTCGTCAATCGGATTGTCCCCACACCTTATGCAGGAGGCTCAGGCCTGCACCGTTCAAAAATTCTTCAAGACGACGTTTTCAATTGCCTCAATGTGCCGGCGCATCGCGGTCTCCGCCGCCGCGGGATCGCGATTCTCCAGCGCCGTGATAATCCGGCGATGCCCGGCAAGCGATTTCTGCGCGCGGCCCGGTACCTGCAACGCACGCTGTCGGGTATCGTGCAGCAGATCCATCACCAAATCAAGCACCTTCAGAACCACAGTGTTTCCGGACGCCAGCGCAATCTCGTAGTGGAATTCCGCGTCTTCAGCCGTAGCGTCTTCCCCCGCCGACAGCTTCAGTTGCTGGCGCTTAAGGATCTCTTCCAGCCGCGCAATGTGCTCCGCGTTCGCGTGTTTGGCTGCGCGCGCCGCCAGCGGCGGCTCCAGCATCTTGCGAAAATCCAGTAGCTCACTCACCATTTCTTTGCGATGCCTCAGCGCTTCGGCAAAAGGCTTGATCGAAGGATCGAGCGGTTCGCAAACGATAGTGCCTGCGCCCTGCCGCGGCTCGACCAAGCCCATCAACTCCAGGCTGCGAATCGCATCGCGAATCGAGCTGCGGCTCACCTGCAGCAGTTCCACCAGTTCGCGCTCGGAGGGCAACTTGTCGCCCGGCTTCAATTTGGTGAGGATCAGGCGCTCGATCTGCTCGGCCACGGCTTCATAGACCTTGTGCCGGCGAATGACTTCGAAATCGGCCTGCATTGTCGCTGGCATAGGTGGTCTGGTAACTAGACCAGTACTATATCCCGATTGTCGAGATTTCAGCAAGTGCCCGGGAGGGGTTTTTGGGGAAATTCCATTTCTTAGTGGCTCTTGAGGATTACCGCACAAATTTTGCAATAAACAGGTGGAAGGGCCTGGTCTTCAAGGAACGGCGTGGACGCGGACCTGAAGGTCCGCTCTACCCAAACTGCCGCGCCGCGCTTTGCTGCAGCAGCTTTGCGCAGGCGTACACGGTTTGCGTTACCAGCATTGCACAGCCGAGCCGCTCGCCTAATTCTACGACTGCGCCGACCAGCGCCTCCAGTTCCATTGGTCGGCCCGCTTCGAGGTCTTGCAGCATGGAAGTCTTGTGCTCGCCGACCTTCTCGGCGCCGGCAATTCGCTGATCTATCGACACCGGCATTGCCATGCCCAGCTTGTTCGAGACCGCCTCCACTTCCTGCATGATATTGCGAATCACCGAACATACGCCAGGATCGCGTACCATCTCGACGAGCGTGGCGCGCGTAAGTGCGCTGACCGGATTGAGCGAAGCATTGCCCAGGAGTTTGACCCAAATCTCCTGCCGGATACGAGTCGTGACGGGACTGCGCAATCCCGAGGCGATCAACGCCTCGGCGATCTTGCGGCAGCGATCGGAGCGCGTGCCGTTCGGTTCGCCGAGCGAGATGCGATTCCCCTCGATGTGCTGGATTACCCCAGGCGCAGCAATCTCCGTCGAAAAGTAAACGATAGAGCCGACCACGCGCCGCGCTTCGATAGCCGACGCAATCACTCCTCCAGGATCGATACGCTCGAGCCGCAGTCCATCCCATTCGCCGCCGAAGCCCTGAAAGTACCACCAGGGAATTCCATTCTGCGTGCTGACGACGGTGGTGTCGGGTCCCAACACTGGATCCAAGTGAGGAGCAAGCTGCGGCAGGCCGTGTGCCTTGACGCCAAGCAAAACCACGTCGACTGGGCCGGCTTCTTTGAGCGAGCCGACAATTCTGGGCCGCGCGACGAAATCACCCTCGGCGCTTTTCACCTGCACCCCGTGTTCTTGCATGGCGCGAAGATGCGGTCCTCGCGCGAACAATGTGACGTCGTAGCCGGCTTGCGCCATGCGCGCACCGATGTAAGCTCCGATTGCACCCGCACCCGCAATCAGGAATTTCATTGCCCGCCACCGGCCAGCGCGTCAGCCACTGCGCGGCGGCGAATCTTTCCCGTCGCCGTGGTGGGGATGCTTTTCACGAGATAAATCCTCTTTGGACACTTGAATTCCGCCAGCGACTCGCGGCAGTGCTTTATCAGTACCGCCTCGCTGGCCAGGTGCGCCTCATGCAGGACCACTGCGGCTGCCACTTCTTCGCCGAGCGTAGGATGCGCAAATCCGAAAGTCACGGCGGCGGCTACGGCGGAATGTTTCAGCAGGACTTCGTCAACCTCATGCGGCGCAATGTTCTCGCCTCCGCGAATGATGATGTCCTTGATCCGCCCGCTCAAGTGCAGATAGCAATCGGAATCGAGCCAGCCTTCGTCGCCGGTGCGGAACCATTCATTGGTGAAGGCGCGAGCATTGGCTTCGGGATTGTTGCCGTATCCCTGAAACACGTTGGCGCCCATGATCGCCACTTCGCCGCGCCGGTTATTGCCCAGGTCGTGACCTTCTTTGTCGATAATGCGCACCCGCAGGCCGGCGCCGACTCCCACGGAACCGGCTTTACGATGCCGCGGCGGAAGCGGATTGGATGTCATCTGGTGCGCCGCCTCAGTCATTCCGTACGCTTCGACAAAGGGTACGCCAAACAGGCCCTCGATCTTGTGAAGCACCTCTTCCGACAGCGGCGCGCTGCAGGAGCGTATGAAGCGCAGCGTCGCGGCTTCGATCGGCTTGTGGTGAGCGCGCGCCAGCAGTAACTGATGCATGGTCGGAACCCCGGAATACCAGGTCACGCGGTTTTCCGTTACCGTCTTCCAGAACGACAGCGCGTTGAACTTGGTGGGAACCACGACCGTGCCTCCGGAAACCAGTGTTGACATGGTCGAGCCGATCAGGCCGTGAACATGAAACAGCGGCATGATGCAGAGGGAGACATCGTCTTCGCTGAGAGCGTAAGTGTTCGCGATGTTGGCGGACGAGACCGCCAGATTGAAATGGCGCAACGGCACGCGCTTCGGCCGGCCGGTACTTCCGCTGGTGTGCAACACCAGTGCAATGTCGTCCTTAGCGGGTTCAACCACCGAACCACCGGCCGGTGCGCCGTGCACACTTACGATGCCTTCCTGGCTCATCTCCACTGAGAAGACCGGGATTTCGCAATCCGCCGCAGCACTGCGCGCGAACTCCGCGCCTACCGGTGGACAAAGCAGGATGCGGGCGTTGGTGTCGCGCAGAAAAAACAGAAACTCTTCATACGGGTACGCCGGATTCAATGGCGCTGCGGTCCCGGCAATCGAGGCCGCCAGGAAACTCACGATCGCGGCTAAACCGTTCGGCAGCGCAATAGCGACCGCGTCGCCTCGCTGGATGCCGATGGCAGCCAGCGCGCCCGCCATCGCCAGTACCTGTTGCCGAAGCGAGTCGTAGCTGATGCGAATTCCGAGCTCGGGGATCACAACGGCGGTGTGCGTGGCCGTAGGAGTACCCGCAAAATGTAAGACATCGAACAGTGTATCTACCGACTTCAGGGTCATTCACTTTCCTCTGACTGGTGTGGTTCCACTCTCACGCGACAACCGGCTATCATGATCAGCGTCAAAAACCGATGACGCTGATTACGGACCTCGCGCGCACGAGGCTTACTGGAGCCGGCCAACAGAACAGCGCAACATTTTAAGAGTGTCTGTCGAGAGTGTGCCGCGCAGTGACGCTCAACGCAAGTCCGCGTTCACAGAAAACAGGATTGCGCGCCCGCCCCTCGGCTTCCTACGATTGTCAGTTGCCGCTGCCTTCTAGCATACTGGCTTTTGCTTCGGACCGTGCGTGCGGGTCCTCGTCACGTTCGAAGGCGTTTCATTATGGAACACAATCAGGTCGAGTCCCTAGCCCATGAACTACTCACCGCCTACGAATCAGGTCAGATGGTGCCCACACTGCCCTCTGCGCGCGATGGCTTCGATCTCGATGCCGCATATGAAGTCGAAGCGGTACTCAAGCGGCTTCGCGAAACCGGCGGTGCCCGGGCTGTAGGCCGTAAGGTTGGCTATGCCAACAAGGCGATGTGGCGCGTCTTCAAACTGCAGACGTTGGTTTGGGCCAGCATGTACGACGACACGGTGCACTATAGCGATGGCAACTCCTCGAAGCTCGCGGTCGCCCATCCGCATTCTTTGAAGGTCGAGCCTGAAATTGTCTTCGGCATAAAGGAGACGTTTACGGCCGAGAGTATGAGCGCCGCAGCCGCACTGGAGGCTACGGAATGGCTGGCGATCGGATTCGAAATCATCGACTGCCCTTACCCAAACTGGAAATTCCAGCCTGGCGACTTCGTGGCATCATTCGGATTACACGCTGCCCTGGTTGTTGGCGAGCGCCTGCAGGTGCAGCCCAATCTCGTAGCGACGCTCATGGATGAGCTGCCACGATTCAAAGTGCGGGTCTCGAAGAGTGGAGAGTTGGTGGAAGAAGGCTCGGGCAAGAACTCCCTCGGCAGTCCTGCCGTGTGCCTTGCCGAACTCGGCTCAGCCATTCTCAAGAGATTTCCAGAGGAGCCATTGCGCGCGGGAGAAATCGTCAGCTCCGGGACCCTCACGGCTGGACATTTGACCACCTCAGGCGATTCGTGGACGGTCGAGGTCGAGGGACTGCCTCTGCCGCCGCTAAGCCTGAAGTTAGAGTAGCGATTGCCGCAGCTCTATAGAACAACCAGCCTTACCCTCGTTATAGGCCGCTACCACTCCAGCCACACGCGCCTCAGGTTGACCCGATTTCGCGTGCAGCCTACCATAACCGCGAGCGGGACTGAGGTTTGCGGATGGTGGTCGGCGAAAATGTTTCCCATTACCACATCGTTGGGAAGCTCGGCGGTGGTGGTATGGGGCTGGTTTACGAGGCCGAGGACACTCGTCTGGGCCGCCACGTCGCGCTCAAGTTCATTCCTGAAAATCTGGTCAATGACCGCAAGGCGCTTGACCGATTCGAGCGCGAAGCCCGCGCCGCCTCGCAGCTGAACCATCCCGGCATCTGCACCATTTACGACATCGAGGACATGAATGGCCAGCCGTTCATCGTCATGGAGAAGCTGGAGGGCGTCAGCCTGAAAGACCGGCTGCGCGGCGAGCCGATGGACCTGGAGGAGATCCTCGACATCGCCATCCAGGTCGCCGATGCCCTGGCTGCGTGTCACGCTAAGGGCATCATTCATCGCGACATCAAGCCGGCCAACATCTTCATCACCAACAGCGGGCAGGTGAAGATTCTCGACTTCGGCTTGGTCAAGCTGTCGGCCGATTTGTGGGGCGATCCTGCCGAAGACCTCTCCTTGACCGGCGACATCTTTGGCACCGCCGTTTACATGTCACCGGAGCAGGCACGCGGGGAAGAACTGGATGCCCGCACCGATCTGTTCTCGCTCGGTGTCGTGCTGTACCAGATGGCGACGGGCAAGAAACCATTCGCCGGCAACAACACCGTAACCACGATTGAGGCTGTCCTCAATCAGAAGCCGATTTCGCCGCTGAAGCTCAACCCGAATCTGCCGCCTGATCTGGAGGGCATTATCGGGCGGGCCATGGAGAAGAACCGGGGCAACCGCTATCCCGACGCGCTGGCATTAAAGGCCGACCTCGAAGCGCTGAAGCGCGAAAGCGATCCCGGTTTGTCCAGCAGCGGCCGCGTGCGGCCGGTTTTTCCGTATCGCATCGCGACCAGCACCTTCCAGAGCACCAGCCGCTGGCAGACCTATCTTCTCCTCGGAATGAGCGGCGTGCTCGCGATGGTGCTGACGCTGGCGGGATTGTGGTGGTACAAGCATCGTCCTGGTGCGGCAGGTGCGAAAAATACCATCGCTGTGCTGCCGCTGCAGAACGTCAACGGCGACATCAGCGTGGATTTCCTGCGCTACGCGCTGGCGGACGAAATTGCCAACGTGCTGACCTACACGCGCAAGCTCGACGTGCGGCCATCGCCTCTGACGCAGAGGTTCGCCGCCAAGGATGCCGATCCGCAGAAGGTGGGACGCGATCTGCACGTTGCGACCGTCCTGACCGGACACTTCCTGAAGGAAGGCGACAACCTGCTGGTCACGCTGCAGGCAATCGACGTCCGCGACAACCGCCTGCTGTGGCAGAGCAGCTTTACCGCGCCGGCGCAGGACCTGATCGCGCTGCAATCCGATATAACGGCGCAGCTGCGCCAGGGATTGCTGCCTACGCTCGGCGTCACCGGCGGAACGGTCGCCGCCACGTCGCGTCCCAAGAATCCCGAGGCTTACGACCTGTATTTGCACGCGCTCGCCCTGCCGCACGATCCTGGTCCAAACAAGGACGCGATAGCAGTATTGCAACACGTGGTGGAGATGGACCCCGATTACGCGCCTGCCTGGCAGGAGCTTGGCCTGCGCGCTTACTATGACACGACCTACTCGAACGGCGGCGAAGCCATGTTCCAGCTCTCCAACAAAGCGTGCGAACGGGCGGTGCAGTTGGATCCGAACCTGACCATTGCCGCCGGCCAGTTGATCACCAACCGCGTCGAGCGTGGTGAGCTGGCCAAGGCGTATGAGGCGGCGCAGGCGCTGGTGAAGCGCCGTCCCGACAGCGCGCAGGCGCACTTCGTCATGAGCTACGTCTATCGCTACGCCGGCATGCTGGAGCAGGCCACCACGGAATGCAACAGTGCCATTGCGCTCGACCCGGCAAATTACATCTTCCGCTCCTGCGCGTGGCCGTTTATGGAGTTGGGCAAGCCCGACCGCGCCGCCGATTTCGTCCGCCTCGATGCCGGCTCGGAGTGGGCGGCATACGTGATGCCGTCGCTGCTGCTGCGCGAGGGCAACGTTCCAGAAGCGCGGGAGGCGGTGAAGCACATGCCGACGGCGCCGCGCTATCATCGCGACCTACTGGAATCGTGTTTGGGATTGAAGCCGGCGTCCGACCTGGACCGCATCGCGCAGGAGTCGGAGACCAGCTATCCCAGCGATCCCGATCCCGAGACGTGGTATTACGAGGGCTCGCTATTCGCCTACTGCGGCAAACAGAAAGCCGCGCTGCATCTGCTGCAGAGCGCCATCCAGAACAATTACTGCTCGTATGAAAACCTGCTCGCCGATCCGTTGATGGCCAAGCTGCGTGCCGATCCTGCCATGGACAAGCTGCTGACCCAGGCGCGCGAATGCCAGGAAGCGGTGCAAGGAACCAACGCGCAGGGACGGTGAGGATCAGGCGATTACACTACAACTCCTGATCTCTCTCAGGACGTTCCGCCCTCATCTTTCGACCAGCGGATAAGCCTCTTTTCATGCTATAATCATACTTGCTCATCGGCAGACAATCTCCTGATTTTGCAATGACTTGCGCGCAATCCGGCACATCGCGAGAAGATCATCGCGACGCCGTAATTGCGCCCGCAAATCGGAGTGTAACGTGCTGGTTTGCTCTCACTGATTCGAACGTCGCGAATGCGTGGGGCGACGGCAAACGATGACGACAGTAGCGCTGGGGCTCCAGCCCGGCTGTGCTGGCGGCGTCCACGCCGTCAGCGGCGCGCGTGACCCACACAACAGCCGGCCTAGAGGACGGCGCTACACAAAGTTTTAGGAAGGAACGAGCTCAGAGCCAGGCGCTCGAAGCTCGCAGCTAACATGCCTGACGATCCCAACCAGCAACTGCCACTCGACAACATCGGCCCCGGTGCGGCCAACATTCAGCCCGTCAACATTGAAGACGAGATGCGGCGCTCGTATCTCGACTACTCGATGTCGGTGATCATCGGCCGCGCGCTGCCCGACATACGCGACGGCCTAAAGCCGGTGCATCGCCGCATTCTGTACGCCATGCACGACATGGGCGTGCTGCACAATCGCAAGCACATGAAGTGCGCCGGCGTAGTGGGCGAGTGTTTGAAGAAGTACCATCCGCACGGCGATACCGCTGTCTACGACGCGATGGTGCGCCTGGCGCAGCCCTGGAGTCTGCGCTATCCGCTGATCGATGGACAGGGCAATTTTGGTTCGGTGGATGGCGACCCTCCGGCAGCCTACCGGTACACCGAGTCGCGCCTCACCGAAATTGCCGAAGAGTTGCTGGCCGACATCGACAAGGACACCGTCGACTTTGTCGCCAACTTCGATGACACCACGGTCGAGCCGATGGTGCTGCCGACGCGAATTCCCAACCTCATCATCAACGGCTCGGATGGCATCGCCGTCGGCATGGCGACCAAGATTCCGCCGCACAATCTCACTGAGATCGTCGACGCCGCTATTACGCTGGTGAACAATCCCCATGCCACGCTGACCGATATCTTGAAGTTCGTGCAGGGCCCGGACTTCCCGACCGGCGGCTTCATTCATGGCCGCAGCGGCATCATGGAAGCCTATCGCACCGGGCGCGGCCGTTTCCTGATGCGCGCCAAAGCCGCGATCGAGCACCTCACCAAGGACAAGGATGCCATCGTCGTCACCGAGATTCCCTACCAGGTCAACAAGGCGAACCTGATCAAACATATCGCCGAACTGGTGAACAACAAGGTGATCGACGAGATCAGCGATGTGCGCGACGAGAGCGACCGCGATGGCATGCGCATCGTCATCGAGCTGAAGCGCGGCTCCGAGGCGCAGATCGTGCTCAACCAGCTCTTCAAGCACACCTCGATGCAGGAGAGCTTCAGCATGATCTTCCTGGCCGTGGTCAACGGCCAGCCCAAAGAGATGGGGCTGGTGCAGGCCATCCAGCATTTCGTCGATCACCGCATCGACGTGGTGCGGCGCCGCACCGCCTATCTGCTGATGAAGGCGCGCGAGCGCGAGCACATCCTTGAGGGCTACCAGGTTGCGCTGGATCGCGTGGATGACGTAATCCGCATCATTCGCGGCAGCGAAAACCGCGGCGAAGCGCGGACGAACTTAGTCGAGTACTTCACCGGCAAGACGGTCAGCGTTGGGGATGGCAAAGGCAAGACAGCGTCGCTGAAGGGACTTGTTCCTTCGCAGCTCACCAAGCCGTTCGATGCCGTGCAAGCCGACGCCATCCTCGAATTGCAATTGCACCGCCTCACGCGCCTGTCGATCGACGAAATCCTGAAAGAGTTGGGCGAGGTTCGCGAGCGCATCGCCGAGTACGAATCCATCCTGGCCAGCGAGAAGAAGCTGCGCAACGTGATCATCAAGGAGCTGGAAGAGATCAAGAAGAAGTACGGCGACGAGCGCCGCACCCAGATTCAGGACGAAGCGGCCGAGATCAGCCTGGAAGACCTGATCGCCGACGAGCAGGTCGCGGTGACGGTCAGCGCACTCCGGCTACCTGAAGCGCACGCCAATCTCGACCTATCGCCAGCAGCGCCGCGGCGGCACCGGCCGCAAAGGCATGAGCACGCGCGAGGAGGATTTTGTCGAGTACATGTTCGTCGCCTCGACGCACGATTACATCCTGGTCTTCACCAACACCGGGCGCGTGTACTGGCTGAAGGTGTACGAGATTCCGGAGCTGAGCGCCGCAGGCAAGGGCAAAGCCATCGCCAACCTGGTGTGCGCTGCAACCCGGCGAGAGCATGCGCGCCATGCTCACCATTCGCGATCTGGAAGAAGAGAACCGTTACGTTTTCTTCGCCACGCGCAACGGCACGGTAAAGAAGACGCCGCTGAAGGATTTCAGCAACGTCCGCTCGATCGGCATCAATGCTATCGGGATTGAGAAAGACGACGAACTGGTTTCTGTGCGTTGCACCGACGGCGAGCAGATCATCTTCCTCGCGACGCACGACGGCAAGGCCATCCGCTTCGAGGAAGAGGACGTGCGCGCCATGGGCCGCCAGGCCTTTGGTGTCCGTGGCATGAAGCTGGCTAAGGACGATTACATCGTAGGCATGGCCGCCACGCCGAAGACCCAGGACTATCGACGGCAAAGATCAAGAAGCCAGTCTCATCCTCTCGGTCACCGAGCAGGGTTACGGCAAGCGCACCGACGTCGATGAGTATCGTCTGACCTCGCGCGGCGGCAAAGGCATCATCAATGTGAAGACCACGCCGCGTAATGGCAAGATCGTCTCCATCATGCTGGTGAACGAGCAGTCGGAGGTGATGGTGATCAGCCAGTTCGGCAAGATCATCCGCATCAACAGCAAGACTATCCGCGAGTCGGGACGCTGGGCGCAGGGCGTGCGCCTGCTGCATCTGGAAGAAGGCGATCGTCTGGCCGCAGCGTCGGTCATCCCGCCGGAAGAGGCTGTGGAGAACGGCAACGGAAATGGCGAGAGCGGGCTGCTGGTGCAGTAAAAAGTAGGGGAAACCGACGCGAGGGCTCTCGCATGACAAAGTCTGGCAACGCCCTCGCCAGCAAGTGTTAATCGCAAGCTTTGCTTAAGGCTTAGGGATGAAACGGTATGTAAATTCTTTGGCGGCCGACCGTCCGAATAGGTTTTGTATTCTGTCACGCGCAGACCGTTGCGGCCCGGAGCAATCACCATTCTAGTGCTCTCGCGACTGTAGTTCCAAAATGCCTGAACCGTGTTTCGGGCGAGCTCACCTTTTCTTGCTCCCCAATTGCAGTCCTGCGGCTGGCATTTACCCCAAGCGTGAACCATCAGACCATCACCCCCACGAACAATCAAAATTCTGGTGACTCCGTTGGTTTGGGGGGCGTCATTGATCCATGATCCGAGGAAGTACTCCCCGGCGGGAGCTTGATTTGACTGAGGAGATGGATAAGCTAAAGCAACCCGGAGGCAGACTGCACCTGCGAAGAATACTACCCAGAGTCCATACAGACCGAGCCGAAGTACGGATAGTTCGCGGTTGCGAAACGCCTTCTGAAAACGGCTTTGACTTAGCTGCGAACCCGTAATGGAACTCACCCGTTTGCAAGACATAAACTTCCCTTTCGTCGCGATGAGTGAATATGCCTGGCTCGACTAACTTATCGCCTGTATTTTGGTAAAGGTGTATTGTGCTCTTTCACGCGGTATTGTCAATCGCCGCTAAGTGGTGTGCATCCAATGTGGGTTGAAAATCACGAGGCGCGATTTCAGCGGATGACGTGCACTCCAACTCCGAGCCTCAATTTGCTCCAGGTTTTCTCGGCCGTATAGATGGGGGCTTTCAGGGAGACTCCCAAAGCAACGCACGCACGATCTCCGAGTGACAGGCCAAGGTGTCGCGTCACCGCAACCAGGCTGCCTGCAATCTTGGCCTGTTCCCCGGTGAACGGCACGGCTTCTCGAACCGGACTCATGGCATCTTCCCAGGCATCGTCGGGAGACCATCCTCGGCTCACCAGCTTAGCTTGTACTTCGGCGAGATTGACGGTACTGCAGACGCTCGCGGCCAATAAATGCGACGACAGCTTTTCCGAACCTGGTTCCTGATTAATGATGGCAAGGATTGCCGAAGCATCCAGGACAATGCTATTCATTCTTGGCTGCCTCGCGGCGTTCGACGAGTAGTTCGTCAACCAAGGATGTGCCGGGCTTCAGATACTTGCGGGCCCTCTGCTGTGCGCGCTGGATACGGTGTTGCTGAGTGGTGATGCGCAGTTCGTCGTCCTGCAACCTGCAGTACGACTTCATCGCCAACCTCAATGCCGAGCGCCTTGCGAAAGGCCGCTGGAATGACGATGCGTCCGTTTTCGTTGACCCGCATTCGAGTTTCCCGTTCCATGTCACGTTCCATACGATGTGACATAATCTTATCATAGTTCACCTAGGCAGCCGGAATGACAGAGCTGACCGCCCAGGCACAGGCCGCTTGAGTTGGCTGCAAGTTTCCTCATTCGCAAGAATCCTTCGAAACAGACTTGACAGCCATGCTCGCTGTTAATATAACAATACAGTTATATAATCGGTTAATTATGGAGGGCCGCATTTCGCAACCTCTTGACGCCACCTTCGCCGCCCTCGCTGATCCCACTCGCCGGGCCATTCTTGCTCGCCTCGCACAGGGCGAGGCTTCGGTTATGGAGTTGGCTGGGCCGTTCGACATGAGCCAGCCAGCGATTTCCAAGCACCTGCAAGTGCTCGAGCGGGCCGGCTTGATCTCGCGCAGTCGCGACCGGCAGCGGCGGCCTTGCCGGCTTGAGGCCAAGCCGCTGGCCGAGGCCAATCAATGGCTGGAGCGTTATCGCCGGATCTGGGAGTCCAACTTCGAGCGCCTGGACGCGCTGCTGGAAGAAATGAAGTCCAAAAAGAAAATGTCGAGCAATCGAAAAAAAGGAGAAAACCGCAATGACAGATCTCTACAAGATGACAATTGACACGCCCAGCGACCGCGAGATCGTGATGACCCGCGTCTTCGATGCTCCTCGGGAGGTGCTGTTTGACGCTTTCACCAATCCTGCACTGGTTCCGCAGTGGCTCACCGGGCCGCCGGACAACACCATGCCAGTCTGCGAGATCGATCTGCGCGTCGGCGGCGCGTATCGCTATGTTTGGCGCGGTCCAGACGGAAAGGAAATGAGCAGCAAGGGCATTTTTCGCGAAGTCGCGCCGCCGGAGCGCGTGGTGGCGACCGAGCGTTTCGAGCCGTCCTGGTATCAGGGGGAAAATGTGAATACCACGACGTTCGTCGAAGCCGGCGGCAAGACCACGGTGACCCTGAGAATCGAATGCGGCTCGAAGGAGAGTCGCGACGGGATGCTTAAGACTGGCATGGAGCGCGGCCTGGCCTACAGCTTCGATCGACTAGCAGCGATGCTGGAATCCAAACAGTCGAAGGCATTGGCGTAGCCGGCAGGGCGGATCCCGTGGCTCCGTAGAGCCGGCCTTCTGATCGGCGTCTTAATAAGCTGGAGTCGTGATAGTCATGACATGACCATCACGACTCCAGCAATGGTTTTGAGCCGCAGCGGACGCGGCGCTAAAGCGCCGCTCTATCAAAGGGCGCCTAGGCGTGGGCTTCTGTCCAGAACTTCATCTCGTCGGCTGAAGGTCCGTACATGCCGGGAATCTCAATCTCGTTCAGCCGCAGATAAACTCCCAGCTGCGCACGATGATGGATCATGTGGTTCATCACCATGCTCCGGTAGCAGACACTACGCGGCATCGAGAAGATAGTGTCGCCCTTGGTGTTCTTCAGGCTCCAAGTCACACCGAAGTCTTCATCCTTGGCCGCGGCGAGGGCATCGCGTCCGGTCTTCGAATTCTTGTCAAACGCGTCCAGCACTTCCTGCCGCGTCTTGGGCTCGAACGGAACGTAATGATCCATGTCGAACTCCAGCACTTCTTTGGTGAAGGTTTCGTTTGCCCAGCCGGGCAGTTCGGCAACATGCCCCGCCAGGCGGCTCATGGACATCGATTTCGGGTGCGGTTTGTAGTCGGAGAGCGTCTCGGGAAGGCGTTCCAGAAGCTTGCGGGTATTCGCCATCTCCTGGTCGAACTCGGGCAGCAGCATATCGCGAATGGCCATGTCGAACTCCAGCCGCAGTAGCGGCAACCGGAACAGCCTAACACGAATAAAAAGCGAAAGTCCATAGCGTTCGCTGCCGCCTGCCACATTTATTTTTCCAATCCAAGTTGGTGGGATATGATGTTGCGACGCTTGGCTCTCCACGAGTGAAAACCAGCCGGGCGGAGGCACACCAGCAGTGGGTCACAACGAGAATCAGGCTGCGCAACTGTCTTTAGAATCGGAATCTCCTCAGCCGAATACCGGAGATGGAGCTAGTGTGCTGCGTCGGAGATCTACTCACATAAGTTTTCGAGATTTGTATCAGGGCACGGCTTCACAGGCCGCTGAAAAAGTCGAAACAGAGGATCCTTCGCGGGCTGAAGCCCGCTCGTGATGAGAAATAAAATGGCTTATCGGCACGACCAAGGTCGTGCCCTGACACAAGGCGTTCAGAAGCACACTTTTTCAGCGGCCTGTAAAGTCGTGCCCTGATACAACCCATGCTCGAATACGTGAAGAGTTCAACAACGCACTACACTAGAAGGCCACCAAGCCGGCTCGGACGCGCGATCGCGTTCCTGCTGTTCAACATTGCCGCCGTGCTCGTTCTGTTGCTGCTGTGCGAAGGCGCGGCCAGCATCTACTATGCGTTTCATGCCGCCTTCGCAACGCCGCCGGTCGCGGAGAGCCTTCACACCGCGTACGATCCCCGATTGGGATGGATAAACCTGCCCAACGTCTACCTGCCCAATATGTACGGTCCGGGAAAATTTCTCAGGACGAACTCGCAGCGCTTCCGCAACAACAACGACTTCACGAAAAGCGTGCCACCGGGCAAGGCACGCATCATCTGTTCGGGCGACTCCTTCACGCTGGCCTTCGGTGTCGACAACAACCACACCTGGCCGCAACTCCTGGCGTCTCACGCCCCGAACATCGAGACCGTCAATATGGGCCAGGGAGGCTACGGCGCAGACCAGATCTATCTCTGGTACAAGCGCGACGGAGCCGTGCTGGACTACGACATTCAGATTCTGGCGCTCAGCTCTCCCGATATTTACCGGATGCAGCACACCTCGTACAACGGATATGGCAAGCCTACTCTTAGCGTGGTGAACGATCGCGTGGTCGCCACCAACGTCCCCGTTCCGCGAACCATGGAAGTCTGGTCGCCGCGGCTGGTACGAGCGGAGAACGCGCTATCGAACCTGAACATCACACGCATGCTTCAGAGTGTGTTCAAATTCAAAGCTGCGCCACTGACGCCGTCGAAGGAACGCAATGAGGAGACGGCGTGGATCTTGTCCAATATGCTCGACGACCTGGCGCAAACCAATCGCGCGAAGAACAGCGTATTCGTGCTGGCGTACCTGCCGACGCGCGAGGAGCTCAGCAGCGACTCCGGCGTTTCCTGGGGAACATTCCTGGCGCAGTACGCGCGCCAGCATGGGGTTTTGTACGTCGACTTGCTGGATGACTTTCGGCGCCTGCCTCCGTCTGAGCTGGAGAAGCTCTTCATCACCCGGGCGGCAGTGGATTTTCCGGGAGCTGCCGGTCATTACACCGAGGCCGGCAATGCGCTCATCGCCGATCTGATCTATCGCCGGCTGCTGGCCAATCCGGAAACTGCAGCGAAGTTGAATGGTAGATGAGGCAGGTTTCAAGAAACGTCCAGTCTGGAGGTTCGCTTGGACAAAGTTAATCTGGCGCAGAAGTTCTCGCTCTTCACTGAAGCCTACAAACCCAAGATCATCGGCGAGATCAATGACTCCTACGTCAAGCTGGTGAAAGTCAAAGGCGACTTCATGTGGCATCACCACGATGACGAAGACGAGCTGTTCTTCGTGCTGAAAGGCGAATTACGGATGAAGATTCGCGAAAATGGCGCGGAGCGCGAGATCGTAATTCAACCGGGGGAGTTCATCATCATCCCGCGCGGCGTCGAGCACCTCCCATCCGCCGACGAAGAAACCCAGTCATGCTGCTGGAACCGAAGACCACGCTCAACACCGGCAACCTGCACAACGAGCGGACGCAGCCAGAGCTGCAACGGATTTAGGGAAGATCGGATTAAGCCTTGTCCTTGAAGGCGACGGCCTTCACGCCGTCCGGAAATGCTGCAAAATCGCCGTGGCTTTAGCCGCTGAGGGGACATCGCTACGACTTAATCAGAGGTTCCTTAGGAGAGTCCATGGCTAACATCTATTTCGAAATTCAGGTTGACGACCCGGCGCGCGCGATCAATTTCTACTCAAAGGTTTTTGGATGGCAGTTTTCCGAAGCGAAAGGTCTCCCCATCCCGTACTGGCGAATAGTGGCTGACGGGACACAAGGCGGATTGCTGAAGAGACCAGCGCCGAAACCTTCTTCACCATCAGGCACGAATGCGTTCGTCTGCTCCTTCCAAGTGAATAGCTTCGACCCGATCGCACAGAAGATCCTCGCGCTCGGCGGCGTGGTTGCTCTGCCGAAGTTCCCGGTTCCCGGCCGGTGTTGGCAGGGATACTTTATCGATACTGAAGGCAATATCTTCGGGATCTTTGAAGTCGATGAGCACGCCGGGAGGTAAGCAAGGAGAAGCCAACGATTGCTCAGCCTCCATGGCAGCGTTCGGGTCTCCCGATACCCCTCCCCCTATGCTTTGCAAAATCTTGAGCAAGCGATGGTTATTTACGAGTAAGGCGTCAAATTCTTGAGCCCCAAGAACTTAGCATGCAAAATCTTGAGCGACAGAAATTTGCGCTCGCAGTGATGCCCAAAAAGAGTCTCCGGCGTTCGGGTCTCCGGATATCCCTCACAACTGGCCATTGATCACTGGCCACCAGCCACTGTCTTTCAAAGATCATCTGCCCTCGAACCTTCGAGGACGTTGGACACCACACCCAACTTACCAGCATAGCGCTCGGGCGGATTCCGTCAAGATCACGAAAGTACATGTACCTAGGTCGGAGCCGGAAATGATGGCGTCGGGTGCCT
>CAWGFZ010000011.1:0-589960 GCA_963821995.1 uncultured Acidobacteriaceae bacterium
TAACTCTTCTGTTCGACTTGTATCGCGTTCATTGATAGCTCCTTTCGATACGGTGATCTTTCTTCATTTCGATTATCTTTTAGACGTTGCCTGTCCAGCAGAGAGTTTAAGCCACCAGCAATATCTTCCCGACACCACCCTTTTCTGCCGCTGCTTGAGCCTCGGCCGCTTCACTGAGTGGCAGTTTCTGACTAATCGGGATGACCAGCTTGCCATCTCGCACCGCTTCGGCCATGAACTCGAGCGTTTTCCTGTCGAATTTCGAGAATACTGGCACCACCTTTACAGATGCGTACTTCGCGGCGTTCTGCGGTGCCCCGACAACCGATGCAAACACTCCCCCCGGCTTGACCTTGGCGATCAGCTTCTCGGCGGTTCTTCCGCCTACCGTATCCGCCACCACATCGAGCGGCGGAAGATTCGCAATCGCTGTGTCGTCGTCGGTTGCGACCACCTGATCCGCGCCCACAGTCTTCGCCTCATCCATCTGCCTCTTTAAGACCCCAGCGATCACAGTCGCCCCGCGTTCCTTCGCAGTGAATACCGCCGAACGCCCGACATTTCCAGCAGCCCCTACGACGAGAACCGTCTGGCCCGCTTTGATTCCCGTAGCTGAAAGGAGCTGGTTGCCGGTCGTCGTCACCAGCGGCAGCGCCGCCGCCTGGATCAAATCGAGCCCCTTGGGAACCTTCGCCAGAATCGCGGCTTTCACAACACAAAGCTCGGCGTAAGTATTGTCCGCCATAGCGAATACCTGGTCGCCAACGGAAAAGCCTTCCACTCCCGGCCCAACTTCGCCCACTGTCCCCGCAATGTCGACTCCTATCAGTCCCGGGAACTTAATGGGATAAAAGTCCTTCGTTAATCCGGCACGACGCTTGTAGTCAATCGGATTCACGCTCGTGGCGGCGACCCGCACCAGCACCTCGCCCGGACCCGGAACCGGGTCAGGGTAATCCTCGAACTTGAGCACTTCAGGACCGCCATATTGGTGAACGACAACTGCCTTCATTTTTCATCTCCTTTGTGCGATGGCAAACAGTCACCAACTTAGATGAACGAAGCTAGAATTGGTCGCCGAGTCGAGGGGGTCCCGAAACTGGAAGCTGCCAGGATAGCCACGCCAAAGTAATTTAGGGAGAACGTTGGGTTTGGTCGGTTGAAACTTAACTTCACTCTTGCCACTACTTCTTCTGTTGGCCAACCCTCTGACCAGTGGACTCCTAGCTCTGCACTCGGCGTTCGCGCGTCACAGAGCCTTAGGCGGCAGGTCTCTCCTATTCTCTTGAGGATAAATGCCCAGTTCGCGCCACGATGCTTTCGCGAGGTTGACGAAAGTGAGCGCCGATCTTTGACAGAAACGCATTCCGGGCCAGAAATCTGGTTCGGGAAACTCACTTGGACGCGTTGTCGGAAACCCGCGGAAGTGACAACCCTCAGATTAGGAATGGGAAGTCGGCCGAGGTTTATGAATGTGCCCCACCCACAGGGGCGCCCGTTTGTTACGCCGTCACTTTCGGCCCGAACTTGGCGGCGTTCACACCCGAGGCCGTCCAGGCCGCGCCCGTGTTCGGGTGGTTGGGGAACCAAGCCTCAAAGTACGCATACGTGGAGTTTTGCACGAAATCGGCGCCGTTATCTGAGATCGTGCCGCCGCTGTTGACCGAGACGCGGAGCGAGCGTGTGCCTGCATCGTCTTGTCGCGAGTACAGCAGAGCGCCCACGCCGACAATGTTTGTCGGCACGCCGGGAAGTCCGGGATACGAGTACCGATCTACGTCACCGACGTTTGCGTCCGAGACATAGCTGAAGTCGGCATCGGGCGGCGCTTCGGCTGTGAGCAGATAGTTTGCCGCCGCACCTTCCATCGTGAACACGGCAGTGCCCGTCGTGGTCGTCCCACCCAGAGTGGTTGACCATGTGGGCGTGCCGCTCGCTTGGCTCGTGCCCGCTGTCGTGCAGCGCTGCATGTTGCCGTTGCCGTCTTTGATCT
Organism: uncultured Acidobacteriaceae bacterium; assembly: GCA_963821995.1. Lineage (GTDB taxonomy): Bacteria > Acidobacteriota > Terriglobia > Terriglobales > Acidobacteriaceae > Bog-257. The sequence continues at coordinate 1,994 of CAWGFZ010000011.1, forward strand.
GCTCGCCAAGGGTGTAAGCGTAACTGTTGGCGAAGGAAGCTACGAAACAGCTTGCGGTCCGAGATATCGGGCAGCGCCTCAAGGAGAGTTCTGAATCTCTGGTCGTCTTCATCGTGCCCATGCCGTAAAAGGGAGCGCTCTCCGGGCTTCTCGTTCAGTCCCATAGTGTCGGCCAGGGCTATATGGCGAGTCAGGCTACAGAGCACTAGAACAATCTGCAGTGATTAGGGGCACTGGCGAGTGGTCATGACAGACGATATTAGAAGGCCGTGATTCGCGCTGTGAATTGGACCTGCCGCACGCTGCCAAGCTGATTGGAATTGGGCGCAAAGAGCGCCTGTCCGGCACTGCAGATGGGCGCAGCCGGCGTGCCGAAAATGCTGATCGCCTCCGGCCCGAAGTTACGGTTGGCGGCGTTGGTCACGTTGAAGATGTCCATGAAGAGATCGAGATGACGGCCTTCGCCGGGAAGCGTGATGTCTTTCACGAAACGGATATCAAGATCGAAGAACGAGGGCTGCCGGAAGATGTTGCGCGGGTTGACCAGCCCGTCAATGATGGCGCGGTCATTCCAGTCGTTGCCGTCGCCTTGTGTGTCGAAGCCGATGATGGGCGTGTACGGCAGTCCGGAGTGCGTCACCAGTATGGGATTGAATTTGAAGCCCAGCGGCAAGTTGGTAATGGCGCTCAGGTTGAAGCTATTGCGGACGTCGAAGTTGGAATACGCGTCCTCGGCGGCGAGGTTGAAGGGGTCCAGCGGTGAGATGAGCGCGAACGGCCCCAGCATGGAGTTGTCATCGCGCGCCCGCGCCAGCGTGTAGTTCGCGGCAAGTTGCGAGCGATGCGCGAGCTGCAGGTTGGCCGTAAGCGTCATCGCATCGTACGAAGAATGCGCGGACGATTCGTTCACCAACAACTGTCCGATGGCCGGATTGGGACGCGTCGTGGGAAAGATCGGCATGCCCATGGGATTGTATGTGGGTGGAAAGAGATTTTCATTCAGCAGTTGTTGCAGGTCCCAGGTGCTGTTGCGAACGTAGCCGGCCGTCAGCGAAATCTTGGGCGTCAGCTGCTGTTCGACGCTGCCTGCAGCCTGAAACGATCGTGGATTATGAAAGTTCGGCGCGATGCCGACCACCAGCCCAGCGGGAACGCTCAACCCCGCGGGTGGCGCAGTCAACGATGTGTAATGCCCGCCCGACGAGACCAGCGGTAAAATCTGCGGATCGAAGTAGCTATCTGCAACAACGGTGTTTAGAGCGTTGTCGGTGAAGACGCGCTGGAAGAAGTCCGCAGGCGTAGGCGCATCGTACAGCCCGGTGGACAGCCGAACCACCGTGTTCTTCGCCGGATTCCACGCGACGCCCAGGCGCGGCTGCCATTGTGTCAGGTCATTCGGAATGAATGTTGTTTGCGGAATGGCTGCATTCGGGTGCGATGGCTGCGGATTCCACTGACCATCCCAGCGCAGTCCCGCGGTAAGCGTCAAGTTCTTGCCCAGCGGCAACTTGCTGTCGAAGTACAGGCCAAGCTCGCAGACCGCGCCGCTGTAATACGGATCGCCGGTGTAAAACGTCTGCTGATAGCGCCGTGGATCGCCCGCCAGAAAATCCGCTAGCGAATCGAAATCGAATTGCCCGTTGAGATTGGCTTCGTGGCGAAGCGTCGCCGGATCGTAGGCCAATCCCACGCCCATGTGAAACACCGCCGCGCCGCGCGTGATGGCGAAGTCGGTTGCGCAGGACGCTAATATCCACAATGGGTCTTTTCTTACGAATTTTCCATCAGGATACTTTCGGCTAAGGTGCTTTCCGGGCCCGATGATGTGACCGGGGATTCGCAATGACGATCCGCCGCCTGAAAACCTATACCGGACAGAGTGGCTACGTTTACCAGTACTACTTTGTGGGCAAGCGGCCGGCGCTGGCGGGCGATCCCGAAGCGCCATCGGCAGAATACATTTTCGACGTCAGCGCTGACCGCAAGACGACCTTCGTAGTCAGTGTCCTTCTGCAGCCGCAGGCGCTCACGGCATGGGCTGAGAGCAGAGGCCGCGCGCTCAGCGAGCTTGGACATGGGCGTTTGTCGCGGTTGCACTTCTTTTGAATCCACTCTTGCCGATACATATGCAGCGGGTACAGTGGCAACCGATTGATCTGTGTCTGGGCATTCTCTTATTCGGATGGTCAGGATATTGGCTGCGTCACACCTGATGCCAGGCGATCTATCCCGCGAACAGGCGAAGGCACACATGAACTTAAAGCGTCGAAAGGGTATTGCGAACTGGAAAGGGATGCCGAAGAGGTATCCCGTGACAAGCATCACACCAGTGATGCGCAGTCACACGCACCAGAGATGCATAGCGAACAAAGGAATGGAGGTTGGCCCCCACGGGTGGGTGACTGCACTTGTTCAGTGGCGTAAAGCATTCCCGTTGTCACGTCCGCCTGTGGCATACGTCATTGACAGACCTCGCCCGCAAAGGTGAAGCTTCCCCCGGCACGCTCGGAGAAGGTCTCCTAAGGCTTTTCTTCCTCACAAGCCGTTCCTTCTCCCCGGCCTATGAGTGTCCCTGCCCCTCTGGTCAATTTCACTTGCGCCACATGGCGAGGAGGTCAAGCCCATGCAAAACAAACAGCAACTCCAGAGTTCACTTTCCCGGATGATCTCGGGAGCGGCCTTGCTCGCGTTGGCGACGGCCACTGTGCTTTCTCTGCCGGTGGTCTTGATCCAATCGGCGCAGGCGCAGACCTTCCTTTCGCCCCTCGGAACTCAAGTCGCCGCTTCAGAAATCGACGCCTGCAAGTACCTCGTTGTGACTGATTTCGCGAGCGATCCTTTCGGAATCGCCGGACAGTTACGAACTCAGGCGCGCGCAAAAGGCTTGACGGTTGTTTCGACGCTCAACGAAGTCGCCCCGGCTGAGAGGTTAAAAGTCTGTGTGATGACAGGAAGTTGGCAGGCAGCGGGTTTCGGCGGGAGCGTCGCTGTACGTGTCCTAGACGCGAGCGGCGCTTTAATTGGCGAAGTGTCTGTGACGGGGACTGACTGGTGGGGTGTCAGCCGCACAGTTCGGAAGGCTGTGGCAAAGATATACAAGGAATTGGGCTACACCGGGTTCGATGAGGCGGTCTACGAACAGAGAATCGCTCGCGAATACCCGAAGCGCCCAACGGTTGCGATCACCGAGGATGAAATCAAGAAAGAACAACCGCGATCAGTCCTAGGAGGTATCTGGACGGATGAAGAGAACAAGTACCGCCTGGGAATCGTGCCTGCACCTCGGGGGAGCGGCGCAGATTTCGTTGCCGTTGTTCTTCAATCAAATTCCCCCCTCTGGCACCCGACAGAAATCAAGGCCGAATTTCGTACCACTGCCTCACCCGAAGTGTTTACTTGCACGTACTTTATGGGAAACAAGAAGCCTGAAGGAACCACACTGACTCTTGAGCACGACGCGGTTTTGCGCGGGTCGATCGCGACTCAAAAAGCTGTCCCTTTGAGTTGGTCTTGCTTCGGGCATGGCCCAGCGCGGCGGAGCAGCCCGCAAAAGCAGCCTCAGAAGAGGGCGCCAAGTCCGGTACAGGATTCCTCTTGACCAGCACGGGCCTAATAGCAACAAATTGGCATGTCGTGTCTGACTCGAAGCATATCAGCGTCGCCTTCCCGGGTTGGAAGGACAGCATCAGCGCTGAGGTCGTGGTCAGGGACACGACAAATGATCTCGCCATAGTCAGGGTGACGGACCTGGCACGTCTGACAGAAGTGTGTCGTGACCTACCGTACCAACTGGCGTCGGCCAAAGACATCACGCTCGGACAGCGAGTCTCAACTATCGGATACCCCCTCAGCCCGTTGCTCGGCACCAATCCGAAGTTCTCGGAGGGTGCGATCGCCAGCAAGAGCGGTTTGCAGGATGATCCCCGTTGGTTTCAGATTTCCACGGCAATACAGCCTGGTTCTAGTGGCAGCCCGTTGTTCGATGACGATGGAGACATTGTGGGGGTTGTAGTGGCGAGCCTGGACGCCGCGAAAGCATTCCAGTTGACGAACGCGATCCCCCAGAATGTCAATTGGGCTATCAAGTCCGATTATCTCTTGAGCCTTGCTCAGATGCTTCCGGGTGTTATCCTCCCGGCCCGCGTGGCCCCCTTTTTGCCCGAAAAAGCGGCTGGTTGCATTGCGCTGATTACAGCGTGGTAAAGCTTTTTTGCCATTTTTCCTGCGTAAAGGAAACTTGTGAAGAAGTCCTACTCGGGATTTCGTCGCGGCGGGCATAGCGTTCTTGGCGAAATTGCCGAGCCGCATGGGGGCGCTTCTCCCTTGTAGGGTGTGTGGAAGGCGTTGACGTTTCCCCACAACTGGCACCGTGAGTGCCGCACGCTTTTTGGGCGTCTGGCCTTAGTAATAGAACCAAGCGTCCGCACCTGCGCCCGGTTGTAAATGTCCGCATTATTGCCGTGGAATGCGCGATTCTTGCGGGACGCGATTCGGCAACCAATTCTGTAAGACAAGGCACGTTCGCAACCCAAACCGGAAATCAGACTCGAAAGAGGCGACTTCTGATGGGACGGCACGCCAGGAAACTCTGTAGGACTTGATGCACGTTGCTGGGACTGCATCCCACATAGCGCGCGATCTGCGACTCGGACATCTCAGGGTATTTCAGTTTGGCGCGGCGGATCAGCATGGCGCGAAAGCCAGGCGGCGGATGAATGGCCGGATCAATCAGCGGCGGCAATGGTTTGGCCTTGCGTGGCATGAACCCACTATAGCAGCAGGCGCTTTTAGCGAAAAAATTGCCGGAGCCGCATGGATGCCGCAAGAGCCGGGGCGTCTGCGGGGGGGCCTGCCCCGCCCAAAAAGAATTCTTCCGACTGTGCCACAGGATGTGCCACAGAATTCGCGTTCTTTGCCGTTAGGGTGCGCCAGCAGGTTTTCCGGGCAAACGAAAAGCCCGCTGATTTAGCAGGCTTTAGCTGATCTTAGTTGGTAGCGCTATCGGGAATCGAACCCGAGTTTGAAGATTGAGAATTTTCGGACCCGCTTTTCACGGGTCTCGACGACCGTACGCTGCCAATGATCTAAGTTATTGAACCTAAATACCGTTAGCTCCCGTCGATAGACTCGCAGTCCGACCTCCCAAACACTTGATCAAACGTCGGTTTTGTGGCAATTTGTGGCAATTTGTGCAGGCTATTGCCACAAAATTGCCACAAAATCATACGATAGCGCTTCGCCAACCATTCGCCTTCAATGATGTTGAATTGAGAGCCCAACAAGTCGATGCACTTTGGCATGGCATCCTGGGCGGAGAACTACAAGCCTGCAGCTTTCACCGCATCACTGTCCCGGCCCAAACTACTCATCCATAGCTCGAGAAGGAGGTAAATTTCAGAAGTTCGACGCGTTCGACTTCTGATGAAGCGATCGTGCGTCAGTTTTGTGGAAACCGGTGGGCCGCCGTCGCCTATCTGCCATAGCCCGCGAGACCACGGCGGAGTTGATCCATATGCTGCGGCAGCACGATCCCGTACTTCATCAGTAGCCCGCGCACCTCGTTGGCGACCTGCGTTCGGCAAGCTACTAGACGACTGCGCACTCGATGAAGTACCTGAATGTCTTGTCGCTCGAGCGATTTCGCCGGCACAAACCGCCTTGTAACACTCTGGCCGCGAAGCTTGGGATTAACGTTGAGAACTGTCATCAGGAGCTACCGTACGCTGTTGACGTCGGCTGTTAGCATCAGCCTGCAGAGCCCTTGTGTGTCTCTCTCAAATCTGTGGCCGCACACACAAGCCAGCGATTCCCCCAAGCGTTCGCCACATTCGCACATGAAGCCGATCTGCCTGGCGGGATTACCGACGACCAACGCATATGCCGGGACATCCCGTATGACAACCGCGCCCGCACCCACGAATGCGTACCGGCCGATACTTACACCGCAGAGGACGGTTGCATTGGCGCCGATGCTGGCGCCTTGGTGAACTTTGGTCACCACGAACTGTTCCCGGGTTTTCTTAACCTCTGCACGGGGGTTGCGATCATTCGTGAAAACGGCGTTGGGACCCACGAATACATGATCGCCCAGTGAGACGCCGTCCCAAACGGCTACCCCATTCTTGATGGTGACGCCGTCTCCAACGACAACGTTGGACTCAATAAACGCGTGGTCGCCGATGTTGCAGTTCTTGCCGACAATCGCACCCTTCATCACGTGGGCAAAGGCCCATAAACGAGTACCTTCCCCAATCGTTTCAGATTCGACCAGGGCCTGCGGGTGTACAAAGTAAAGAACTGATTCCATATGCCTCCCGATGAATGGTGAAGACTTCCAAACTCAAAGGTGAGATTAGTTAGCCCTTGCTCGCGAGCCCACGCACACTTTCACCGGGGCAGCAGTCGTGATCCGGTTTCAGTTCCCACCTGTCGGCACCAAGCTCCTAATTTTGCTGCGTCTCTCTGTTGCCATCTGTTCAGCCTTAAGTAGCTGCTCGATCGTGAGCTCTTTCGCTAGTTGGTTGTGGCGTTGCGCAATTTGGTCAGTTGCTAGCGAGTACCACGTGTACGCTTCGACTGGGTTGCTCATATTAGTTTCTTGATCTGCGTAAAACTGCGCCAAGGCAATCTGCGCGATCAAACCCCCTCGGTTCGCGGCATCCTGACAGGCCACCAGAGTAGCTTCGTCTCGCAAGCTTTCGTAAGCGCGTTCATTGATAAAGTGCCGTAAGGCTGATTGAGCGTGGCGCTCTTGGCTGAGGGTCATAAACAAAAGTTCGACCCGGCTGGACACACCCAATTTGTCAAAAATTCGAAACAGAGAATTCTTGATCGTATGCTGGCTAAGTTGTAATCGTTTTGCAATCTCGCGATTGGACAGCCCTTGGGCCACTGCGCAAACGACCTCCATTTCCCGTTTTGAAAGCAGATTCAAGCCCTTGCCATCCACAGCACGGATATTATGTGAAGAAGCTAACGCTTCAACTAAGGTTGCGATCTGTTCAGTATTCGCCCAGATCTGCCCCTCATGGACTTTGCGGATGCACTTGCCCAATGTCTGGACAGAGTCATTCTTGCTGAAAATTCCTCGTGCTCCAGCTCGGAACGCCGCCAGTACCATCTCGCGTTGCGAACTATCCAGAAGCAGCACAGCTCGCAGGTCGGCATGCATTCCCCGCAGGCCTCGCAGTACTTCGAAGCCGCGACTGGGTTCTTCTTCCAAGTTTGAACTCAGGAGAAGAACGTCTATGTCTTTTAGGTTTAGACCCGTCGTGAGGTCATCAAAACCGGAAGGCAAAGTCGTAACTTTCAAGCAAGCATCGCGCCTTAATACATCCGCGAGCAACTCAGTATGGACCGGAGTGTCGTCGATCACAAGGACACGAACAACAACGGGAGATGGCTCGCGGCGCATGTCATGCTCCGAAGAAGGTGGGCGACAAGTGTGTTGAGGAACTGGTTGACCCGAGACAAGCCTCCGGAGCAAGAGGCCCTTTACAGTAACGAGTCAAACGGGCGATAGCCCCTCTAAGAAATGTTACGACAGTCTCCGGTGCGCGCACAAGGCTATAGTCTGCTGCCACCGGTCAGTGCGGTTTACGTAATATAGTGTGCCGCTGTTACAGTCGTAATCGTACATTTGGCGCTGGTACGCATCCAGTCCGTACAGCTGCCGCCAACTCCCCCAGCGGTTCGAACACGCCCGTATCTAAGTCGATGAAACCGAGCGGGCCAGTGCTAGTTAGGGAAATGGTACAGGGACGCCAGCAATCATATTCGTAAAAGTGCCACCCTGAGTAGCACATTTGTCCCCGCGTTGTCCGCCTTTTTGTGACATGTTGGCTGAGGCAGGGCTTTGCACATCAGCAGCAAAGCCGGATCCGTTCTTTTGAAGTTGTCGGCTCGGGAATTTTCGCCTATACTCTCACGTGGAGTCTAGGGGAAATCGGGGACAATTGCGGTCAAATGCGGGCACCGCTAACTACCGACAAAGAAAGGATGGCCGCACTTATGAGTCCTGCCAGATAGGTGGTGCCATCTCGTGTCTAACCAGGAAGAAGAACGGCTTGATTCTTGGAAAGAGATTGCGGCGTTTTTGGGGCGTGATCTTCGGACGGTTCGACGATGGGAGCTTCGCGGACTTCCCGTCTATCGCGTGCCTGGGGCGAAACACCGTGTCGTATTCGCCTATTGCAGCGAGATCAGTGCGTGGCTGCAACAACAGTCTTCTACGCCTTCTAGTAGTAGGCACATTCCCGAAATAGGTGCGGCAGGACTGCCATCCGAAGACGGCAACAACACCACAGCCCTGGTAGACCAGGACACAGGCTCTACTTCTGAACATCTGACCCCAAGAGGGCTCCATTCAGGGACCCCAATACTACTGAGGAGAAACGGAACTTTAGTGTGGATCATCTGCGCCATGATTGTTCTCCTCGGCATTGCTGCGTACGCGATCTTGCGTCCCGCAAATCTTCTGACACGAGCCTTTCCTCGCCAGCGAACTCATATTGCACGAGTTAGTCCAATCCGGGCAGTCAAAAGCCAAGGGATCATCATTGAAGGCGAAGGGTTCGGGCCGCCGCCAAAATTGATCCTGAAAGTATCTCAGGAGGGCGGAGTAGATACATACGGCGAAAACTACTCAACATCGATTCGAATCGATAACCTCGGAAATGGCAGGCACCGCTGGGTTGCGGGACGGGCGGGCCCACTAAACGATTGTGATGTTAGCCTCAGACTCGTGAGTTGGACAGACAGCCGCATCGTGTTAGCAGGCTTCGCTGGACCGGTAGGCCCGGCCTGCACGGATGAGTACCAGATAGCACCTGGCGACCAGCTCAAGATCACAGTGTGGGGTCCGCAAAATCGATGCGGTCCTGCTGCGCCTTCCGAATGTCTTGATGAGCTCAAAGAAGGAAAAGTAGCGACATTCGATACGTTTGTCCTTCCGTTAAGCGGCGCGCAACCATCTTCCTGCCGCTAGGATAGACGCCGTTTTGACTGCTCAGCCTAGGCCCGTGGAGTTGAGCAACGGTTAGCATCATGCCGGCCTTGTCCTGTCTTTTTTCTGAGTCGCCAATCTATCGCTTGGATCTTCTCCACGGCCTGTGGAGGTCACGGGCAGTTTAGGTTCCTGTTCGAGGTAAGGGGAGCACAGTGTTCTGCAGCGGCTACTGCTCATTATGATTTCAAGCTTGTGAGCTCCTTTTTGATCTCAGTGATTTCGGTAGTTTGGTCTGGCCCACCTGTGGCAGTTAAGTTTGGCCCACCTTCAGAGTAGCGGGTTACGCTGCGTGGCATGGAGCGACGCAAGCGTAGCTGGCTGACCAGGAGGCAGAAGGTGGAGCTGTTCGAGCAGATACGTCGTGAGTATGAGTTTGGCGTGGGGACGATTTCCGGGGTCTCGCGGAAGTTGCAGGTTCACCGCCGGCTGGTTCGCGAGGCGCTGAGCAGTGCGGTGCCGCCCGAGCGCAAGCCGCAAGGGCGGAAGTTGAGGAAGTTGCAGGCGGCGACGGCGATGATGGACGCGATTCTGATCGCGGACCGGCAAGCGCCGGTGAAGCAACGGCACACGGCGCGGCGCATCTGGCAACGGCTGTGTGCGGAGTTGCAAGGCTTCAGCGGGAGCGAGCGTGCGGTGCGAGGTTACGTGCGCCGGCGGCGACAGCAGTTGGGGCTGTTAGGGCGCGAGGTGTTCGTGCCGCAGAGCTACGACATGGGGCGTGGAAGCGCAGGTGGATTGGTACGAGGCCTGTGCCGTGCTGGGCGGCGAGCGGGTCGAGCTGCAGGTGTTTGCCATGCGCTCGATGGCCAGCGGGGCGGCCTATCACCGAGCCTATACGCACGCGACGCAACAAGCTTTCCTGGAAGCCCATGAGTTGGCGTTTCATTACTTCGATGGCGTGTTCAAGCTGCTGCGCTACGACAACCTGAAGAGTGCGGTGAAGAAGATTCTGCGCGGCTATCGGCGCGAGGAGACCAGCCGTTTCATTGCCTTCCGCTCGCACTGGCGGTTTCAGAGCGAGTTCTGCAACCCGGCACGGGGCAACGAGAAGGGTGGAGTGGAAGGCGAAGGTGGATACTTCCGACGCAACCACTGGGTGCCGCTGCCGCAAGTCCGCGATCTGGAAGAGCTGAACGCCTATCTGGAACAGTGCTGCCGACAGGATCAGCAGCGCATTCTGGAGGGCCGCAGCGAGACCGTCGGAGCGGCCATGCTCCATGAGCAGCCGCATCTGCTGCCGTTGGCCGGCCGAGCCGTTCGAGCTGACGGAGAGCAGCTTTCCCACGGTGGATGGACTGCGCTGCGTGCGGGTGCGAACGAATCGCTACTCTACGCCATTACCGCCAGGCACACGGGTGGAGGCGCGAGTTCGCGCCGATTATGTCGAAGTCTGGCATGAGGGTGTTTGCCGGGCGCGACATGAACGCTGCTATCGCCGGCTACAGCAGGTCCTGGATCTGGAGCACTATCTCGACGTGCTGCGGAAGAAGCCGGGTGCGCTGGCGGGTTCGACGCCGCTGGCGCAGTGGCGCCAGGCCGGGCGCTGGCCCGAGTGCTTCGACCAGTTGTGGCAAGCGTTGAACGCGCGCCATGGGCGGCAGGAAGGCACGCGGCAGATGATCGATCTGCTGGCGCTGGGCACGGCGGAAGGCTGGGATCGGCTGCGTGCCTGCTGTGGAACAGGCCTTGTCGCTCGGCTGCCAGGATGTGGCGGCCATTCGCCATCTGCTGGTGGCCGGTCGATTGGCCAAGCCTGACCGTGGCAGCCATCGAAGATCGGTGTGCTGGCCCGCTACGAACGGCCCGCAGCCGGTGTTGAGCGGCTACGACCAGTTGCTGGGAAAGGGGCAAGCATGAAGGCGGCGGTGGAGAACCTGGAGAAGGCCGCCGTCGAACAACAGTGCCGCTGCCTGCGTCTGCCGGCGGTGGCTGAGCAGTGTGCTTCGCTGGCCGAAGTGGCCAGCAAACAGCGGCAGACGTATCTGGGTTATCTGGAAGCGTTGCTGGCGGCCGAGTTGGAAGAACGCGAACGCAACACCATCACCCGCCGTCTGAAGGAAGCACGCTTGCCGCGGATGAAGACGCTGGAAGAGTTCGACTTCGGCAAGGCTCCGCAGGTATCGCCTACCCAGGTGCAGGAACTGGCTCAAGGCGGCTACATCGAACGGGCTGAGCCGGTGATTTTCATTGGCGATTGCGGCACCGGCAAGACGCATCTGCTGACCGGGCTCTGTATCGCTGCCTGTCGCCAGAAACGACCGAGTGCGCTTTGCCACGGCTGCCGCACTGGTGAATGAACTGGTGGAGGCGAAACAGCAGTTGCAGTTGCGCCGGGTACTGGCACGTTGGGAACGCTACGACCTGATCGCGATCGACGAAGTGGGCTACGTCCCCATGGCCGAGCTGGGCGCTGAGTTTCTGTTTCAGGTCATCGCCGAGCGGGCGGAGAAAGCGGCCGTGATCTTGACCACGAATCTGCCGTTTTCCGAGTGGACGCAGGTGATTCCCAATCCGCGGCTGTGCAAGGCGTTGTTGGATCGCATTACCGATCATGCGCACATCATCGAGACCGGCACCGACTCCTATCGCTTCCGACGGACGTTGGAGGCAGGAAAGAAAAAGAAGGCTTCGTAATCACTGGGCCGGGGAAGGCGCTCAAGCCGCCCTTCCCCGGCACCCCTTCCCGGCTGTCAACCGGGATCGGTTAACTTATGACACCAAAGGGTGGGCCAAAGTTAATTGCCGCGGGTGGGCCAAAACCAGTTGCCAAACGCAAAAGGAGCACAGTGTTCCGCAGCGGCTACTGCTCATTATGATTTCAAGCTTGTGAGCTCCTTTTTGATCTCAGCTGCCTCGCTGTAATGGGGATTGATCTTCAGCACACGTTCCAACTGTTGGCGCGCAAGAGCCGGTTGTTGCGTCTTCTCATACGCCAGTCCAAGGTGATAGTGAATGTCAGCGCTGTCCGGCGCACCAAATCCGATGGGAACCCCAGGAAATGTGGGGCCAAATTCAGGTGCCTGAGGGTGATGCGGCTTTGAAGTATTTGCTTCTGGCTAGCGTTCCCCTGCTTCGGAGCCATGTTCTACTCCCGACGCCGGAGTACGATGGGCGGCTTGGCCTGATTGTAGGGGATTTGCTCCGGCTCTGCCGGAGGAGGCAGTAAAGGTTTAGCAGCTCCCGAAGTGCGCTTCTCCTCGCCTCGGCACGCGAAAAGTGTGGCTCCTCACTCCCGACCTTCACAAACTGCTGGCCCCTTTTGAGGCCAGCAGTCGTAGTGCCGTGGCTCTGCCGGAGTTACTTATTCTGACGCGTGGTCCTCTTTTCCTTTTACAGACATCGATGCAGAAGGGCAGTTTTGTGGTGCGCGCAGATGCTTAATGGAATATTGCTCTGCACCGCAGGGGTTGTTCGCTTTGGTGTCCAGCCATCCCGTAGCTAGCTGTTCTGCTTGGACGACTTGGTCAACAGTCATCGTTTTCGCTAGGTCTTTCAAAGTTCGCGATGTCCGTTCACAGATAATCGCGAACCACGCGTAACTGTGGAGCACGTCAGCCGGGTCGGCTCTCCTAGCCGAGTAGAACTGGGCTAGTGCGAGTTGTGCCATGAGTACTCGCTGCTCAGCGGCTCGTTGGCACGCTACCAACGTGCCCTCATCCTGAATACTCACATCGACGTGGCTCTCGAGTAAGTACTGCAACGCTGATCGCACATGTCCATCCTGGCTCATCGTCATCAATAGGAGTTCAACGCGGCTTGAGACCCCCAATTTGTCAAAAATTCGAAACAGGGAATTCTTGATCGTGTGTGGGCTGAGTGTTAGCTGGTCGGCGATTTCGCGATTTGTCAGGCCTTGGGCCACGCCAGCAACGATCTCCGTCTCTCGCTTTGACAGCAGATTCACACCCCGCGCATCAACGGCGCAGATGTCGTGTGAAGAGGAAGAAGCCAAAGCCTGCGCCAAAAGGGCCATTTGTTCACTGTTAGCCCAGATCTGTCCCTCATGCACTCGCCGGAGGCACTTGCTAAACATCTCCACGGACTCGTGCCGACCCAAGACTCCGCGCGCACCCGAGCGGAAGGCTTGCAGGACCGCTTCGTGCTTTGAGGAATCCAGTAGCATCACTGTTGGCATATAGTGATGCGAGTGACGCAAGCCTTTGAGAACTTCAAATCCGCGGCCGGGCTGCTCGTCCAAAGTCGAACTAAGGAGGAGAACATCGACGTTGTGGGGGTCGGCAAGCCCTATAAGACTTTCAGAATCCGAAGGTGAAATGGTCACCTGTAAGCTGCCGTCACGTTTTAGGGCATCAGCAAGCAGCTCCGTGTGGACTCGCGAATCGTCGCTAACCAGTACGCGTACTAGAGCTGCTGTGGATTGCTGGCGCACGCAATGCCCCTGACAAAATGGTCTTTAACTGTCGGCCAGGACAGAACTTCCAGAATAGTTCAACCTCGAAAACCTTAACGAGTGCGAACGAGGTTGAACTTTGAACGCACGAGAAAAACCATCGCTGTTGAAGACGTCAGAAAAATAGTACCTATTATGATATGCAAGCATACAACACCCTTTTATCAGCAAAAGCAAGAGAAATCGCTTGCATAGTGTCGCCGAAAGTCCAAATTGAGATGACTATGCTCTCCTCCGCATGCATCATCAATAGTGCCGGACCCATAGCCACTAATATGGCTTCTATACGAGATTTTGCGGGCAGTCAGGATGTCGGCGCGAACCTTTCATGAGCTTTGAGAAACTTCTAAGTTCAAACCATAGGTTGACACAAACAAACAGGTTATGGCCTATAAGAGCCTCTGCGTTTGTGTAAGCGGATCTTGCTCGGCCCCAGTTTTCGTCGTTCGCGATCTTCCTATGTCTTCAGCGCGGGGGACGGGGTTTGTGGTGGAGTACGAGAAATGCTTCTCTGAGTGCATTTTCTCCGCCCTTTAGACGCACTCCTCTGTTGTGATGAGAGATGCATCGCCGAGACTGTGTACCTCTTGCAACGACTTGCAACCGGCGTTATGTTGCGAATATCCAAGCGAGCCTCTGTGGTTAGCAGTTTCCTCTGGCTAGTGCCAGGCTGGGCGAGCCGAGGAATATCGACTGGCAGGAGCTAATGTTCTGCTGGCCCCTGAGCACCCTGTGGATCTCAGCTTTGGAATCCCAGGGGTGAGAAGTGTGCACTTGCAGGGTCAAGTGACGACGTGACTCAGAGGGCGAAGCTATGGGCGCCAGCAATCAATCTTGGAGCTTTCCCCAACCGCCTTCGGTTCTTGCGGTTGGTGCCGGCGCAAATGACGAACGATGGTTTGCGCTGCAGACGCGAGCTCGACACGAGAAAATGATTGTCCAACGTCTCTCGGACAAAGGCGTAACTACCTTCCTGCCTCTCGTCAGACAAGTACATCGCTGGAGCGATCGGCAAAAAAGTGTAGAGCTACCATTATTTAGCTGTTACGTGTTCGTAAAACTCATACCAAGCAACGACGAGCGCCTGCGCGTGCTTTTTGTAGACGGCGGTCTGAAGTTCGTCGGACCTGGCGGACAGGGGACTCCGATTCCCGATGAACAGATCCAAGCGATTCGAACGCTGATGGAAGAGCAGCTACCTTACTCTTTCCATCCTTTCCTCAAAATCGGGCAACGTGTGCGCATCCGCAGCGGCGCGTTGCAGGGTGTCGAAGGAATTCTTGTCTCTCGAGTCGGAGCCCGTTCATTAGTCATATCCCTGGATGTAATTCAGAGGTCTTTAGCGGTGCGCATCGAAGGCTACGACATCGAACCGGTCTAGGGTTGTTCACTTTTCGAACTCTTTCGTCTCCTTCCAAGGAACCATTAATCCAGTGGTGAGAAAAGCAATGGAAACAGTAAGAATGCTGGTCGTGAGCCAGGAATCCGCTATTCTTCGTCCACTTTGGTCGATAGGGGAATCAAACTCCTGGCAACTGGAGAGTGCGAGCAATGGATGGGGAGCGATGGAGAGAGTGCAATCGGGAGTGACGCCAAATCTGCTCATTTTGGACTTGCCGCGCACCGACTCGTATGGTCTGCAGTTCTTGCGCTGGCTACGCCGGCTTCGTCCTGAACTGCCTATCATTGTGGTTTGCGACCGGAACGATTCGCCCACGCAGCATGAAGCTATCCGGCTCGGCGCCAGGGAGTGCATCGTCAGACCAGTGGAAAATGCAGGACTCGAAAAGGCAATCCGCCGCCACCTTTGCACCGCGAGCGATAGCGTCGAAGTCGAGATCACGAGTGATGATGTGGAGGAAGTTGGCGGCGACTCTTTCTTCGTGGGAGCCAGCCCGGTTATGCGCAAGCTTCGGGCCCAGGCTGAACTGCTGGCCGAAACCGATGCTCCCGTATTAATCCTAGGAGAAAGGGGAAGCGGTAAAGAAACAACCGCACGCCTGATTCATCGACAGTCCGTTCGGTCCGGATTCAAATTCGCGAAGGTCAATTGCGCGGCTCTCCCCAGCGATCTTCTGGAAGCCGAGCTGTTCGGCTACGACCGAAACGGAACATTATTCCCACAGTCAAAGCCAGGCAAGTTCGAGCTCTGCGACAAGGGCACGATTCTTCTGGATGAAATCACTGAAATGCCGATGACGCTGCAGGCCAAGCTGATGCAGGTATTGCAGAACAAGCAATTCCCAAGGCCAGGAAGCCGGACAGGAGTTCCAGTCGATATTCGGATTTTTACGGCCAGCACGACCAATCTCGAGGCAGCAATCTCCGACAACAAACTTCGTGAGGATCTGTACTACCGGCTCAGCGCATACACCATTTGTGTACCGCCGTTGCGCGAACGCCGGGAAGAAGTTCCGCTCTTGCTGCACTATTTCATGCGGTATCTGTCCAAACAGTATGCGCTGTCCCCACGCAGCTACTCTCCGGCTGTGTTGGAAGCATGCCGATCGCACGATTGGCCCGGTAACCTGCCAGAGATGGAGAACTTCGTAAAACGGTTCCTCTTAGCCGGGGGGAAAGAACTGCCCTTCGCGAACGAGCCGGAGTCCCACGCTTTTAAGGGAAATGGTTCGTTAGCCTGTCGCAGTGGGCCCGCATCTTCGCCGCCCCAGACCCAAGTCGGGATTTCTGGGTCTGAGTCCCTGAAGGCGCTTGTGCAAACGGTGAAGTTGGAAGCTGAGAGGAATGCAATCGCTGCAGCCTTGGAGAAGACCGGCTGGAACCGCAAGGCCGCTTCACGTCTTCTCAAAGTCAGTTACCGCACCTTGCTGTACAAAATCGAGCAATACCAGATGAGGTCGTCGGATTCTTTGTCGGTGCAGGGAGGTCCCGGTGTCAGATCGAAGGGAAACGGATTCGGAGGCAATGGGCACGCCCAATGAGTGGTGGTCGTGGAGGGGGGAAGGATCCGCCAGGAGTTTGATCATGAAGACTGTAGTTGTTGCCTCATGGCGCGGAGTGTTGGGCAGCATATTCATCGGCCTTTTCCTCGTGGGCCATGTGTGGGCGCAGGCACAAGTCGCAAGTCAGTCGGGTGCTCAATCCCTGGTTTCCGCCGATGTGGCTTCCGCCACTAAACCGGCAAGCGTACCCGCCACGAAACCTCACGATGCGGGCTTCATCATCGGGAACGGCGATACGTTGGCGATCAGTGTCTGGAAACAGCCGGATCTTTCTCGCTCGCCGCTTCCCGTGCGTTCGGACGGGAAAATCTCGCTTCCCCTGATCGGAGAAGTACAGGCAGCCGGCCTGACGCCTTTGAAGCTTGAAGAGGAGATCACAACCAAACTTCAGCCTTATCTGGCCGAGCCCGAAGTTACGGTGATCGTCGAACAAATCAACAGTGAGAAGTTCAATATTCTGGGTAGAGTAGCAAAACCCGGTTCCTATCCCCTGGTAAATCCGACCACCGTTCTGGATGCGATCGCGCTTGCCGGCGGCTGCCGTGACTTTGCCAAGCAAAAGTCGATTTACATCCTGCGCCGGCATCCAAATGGCAGCGAGTCCCGACTGCCCTTCAACTACCAGGATGTGATCAAGGGCAAGAACACTGCCCAGAATATAGACCTCCAGCCGCACGACACAGTTGTCGTGCCGTAGAATAGACATGCTGGCACGAGTTTGCTTTGGTCTTTTGCTGCTAGCGTGCAGCCCGGCCTGGTGCCAGGTGGACACGGACAGCTCAGACACCGGCAACAGCTTTGGCGAGGACTCGCGATTGCGCGTGCCGCCGCCTGTGAGCGGACAAGCTTACCCAACAGAATTAGCCGGAGACACCGAGCAAAATTACTGGAGTGGCGGGTTTACTTTAAGCAGCGCATACTCCAGCAATGTCAGGGGAGGGACAACTCCCGTTCCAGATATGAGCTACTCGTTTTGGCCAACCATCGCGCTTGATAAAGTCACGCCGCAGTTACAACTGGTCCTGAGCTACAGTCCTGGTTTCACCCTGTACCAGCGCACTAGCAGCTACAATCAGGCCAACCAAAACGTAAACGTCAATTTGCAATACCGCGTTAGCCCGAACATTAGCATTAGCCTGCAAGACGGATTCCACAAAACGTCGACCATCTTTGACCAGCCGAATCCCCTGTCCGCTTCACCGGTCTCCGGCTCGGTGCCGGTACCCGGCGTGGCGGTTACTGCCCCGCTCGCCGATCAAATTAAGAATCTGACAAGTGCACAGCTTACCTACCAGGTGAGTGCTACCGGCATGCTAGGGGGTGGCGGCAACTTCAGTAATCTTTATTATCCCAACCCGGAAGAGGTTTCGGGTCTCTTCAACTCGCGTTCAGCAGGCGGTTCGGTCTTCTACTCTCGCCACCTGGGAGAAAAGTACTACACAGGAGTCACATATCAATATCAGCATATACTGTCGTCTCAGGTCAACTCGGTCGGCAGCCAGATACAAACCCAGACGATTAATGGCTTCCTTTCAATTTATTTGAAATCTAAGCTCTCGATTTCGATCTCGGGTGGTCCACAACGTTATACGGCCACACAACAACCTTTCCCACCGTCATCGTCGTGGAGTCCCATGTTCATGGTAAGCGTCGGATGGCAGGGAGAGCGAACTACACTGGCAGCTAACTTCTCGCGCATCGTCACTGGGGGAGGCGGGCTAAACGGTGCATACCATTCCATAACGGGTAGTGCTTCAGCAAACTGGAAAGTAAGCCGAAATTGGAGTACGGGAATCGCGGCGACCTATATGGATAATAAAACATTGACTCCTCTGTTCTTGTCTAGCGTTGGAGGTCGCGCAATCTCCGGCACGCTTTCAGCTCAACGCAATCTGGGAAACCATTTAACGTTACAGGCCGGCTACTGCTGGACGCGCCAGAACTATGGATCGATTACGGCTGACATACCAAACATTAATCGCGGGTTTGTGTCTCTGAATTACCAGTTTAGCAAGCCCCTGCAGAAATAGATTATGCCAGCACCGGTTCAACAGCAAACCTCAGATGCACCAGGAATCCAGCACTATGTGGGGATCATTCGCCGACGCCATTTGTATTTCTTGATCCCAATGTTCCTGGCGTGGCTCGCCGTCTGGGGAGCGAGCTGGGTGTTGCCGGCAAGGTACAAATCGGGGACGCTCATCCTTGTGGAACAGCCCAGCATGCCGAAGGACTACGTCCTCCCGAACATAGCCGACAATTTACAGGAGCGGATACAAAGCATCAGTGAACAGATTCTCAGCCGTTCCCGCCTTCTCCATATCATAGATGAGTTGCACTTGTACGCCGGCGACCGCCCTCGTTTGTCGCCTGACGAGGTTGTCGATCAGATGCGCAAGGACATCGCCATCGAGCTAGTTCGCAGTGAGGATAAACATATCAACGCGTTTAACGTCTACTATACGGCTCACGATCCGCACATCGCCCAACAGGTCACAACTGAGCTGACTAACCTTTTTATCAACGAGAATTTGGAAGCGAGAGAGCAGGAATCGGAGGGAAATACCAGATTTCTCGAAAACCAGCTGGATGCGGTTCGGCAGACCCTGGAGGCACAGGAAGAAAAAATTCGCCAATACAAGGCTCAATACGTCGGCGAACTTCCCAGCCAGCTTGGAAGCAATCTTCAGATATTGACTGGACTCCAATCTCAGCTCCACACGGAATCGGATGCTCTTAATACGAGTAGGCAGCAGCGTGTCTATCTGGAGACGTTGATAAACCAGTACCGCACCCTCCAGGGACCATCGAAGAGTGGACAAGATGATGGCCTGGACTTAACGGCGCTCAACGAGCAACTAGAGAAGCTCAGATCGGAGTTGCGTCATCTCAGTTCTACCTACGGTGATAAATACCCGGAGGTACATAGTGTGAAGGATGAGATTGCAAAGACCGAAGCGCAACGCGACACGCTCTTGGCCGAGGCGAAATCGGAGGCCCGCAAGACTCAGCCCGATGCGGCGACAACTACTCTTGCCTATGACGCTACGGCGGCCAAAAATCCCTCGCTGTTGCCACAACTGCAAAGTCAGTTGCAGGCCAACCAGAGCGAGATCAAAAACAGGGAGCAGGCGGTCGCCGCCCTTTCCGCCAAGATTGCTGATTATCAGACCAGGCTCAATCAAGAACCCATACGCGAGCAACAACTCGCCGATCTGACCCGCGGGTATGAGCAAACCAAGGCATCCTACGATGGCCTACTGAAAAAGAAAAATGACTCCGCTATGGCAACCAGTATGGAACTGCTCCAGCAGGGCGAACATTTTCGAATCATTGACTCCCCCAGCCTGCCGTTGAAGCCCAGCTTTCCTGACCGCCTGAAGTTCTGCGGCATCGGTTTACTTGTAGGACTGGCGCTGGGAGCAGGCGTCGTGTGGGCAGCGGAAATAATGGATGACCGGGTCTACAGCGAACTGGCGCTCAGAAAATTGTTGCCCGTATCGGTGCTGTCCGAGCTTCCCGTCATTGGTGCCCCGAAGGACAAACGATATGAGCGCAGGAAGCAGTTTATTGGCTGGGCGACCACGGCTGTTGTTGTTGCCGCTATTCTTGCCGGATCTGCCGTCAGTTACTTGAAGGGCTGAGATCACCTCTGATGTACAAAGCTTTCTACAACCTGACGCGGAACCCGTTCGACATCAGTCCCGACCCGGCTTTTCTCTTTGCTACTCCGAAGCACAATGAGGCAATGGCAGCACTATACCACGCTGTACGGGGACATAAAGGTTTTGTGGTACTGACGGGCGAGGTCGGGACAGGAAAAACCTTGCTCCTGCGTTGCGTGCTTGAGCTCTTCAGGGAAAGCGGCGATATAGCTTATGCGTACGTATTTAACGGACGGCTGTCGCCATGCGAGTTCTTGGAGTACATAGCAAACGATTTCGGGCTATCCGTATCGGGCAAGAACAAGAGCCAGATACTTTTCGATTTAAGCAACTACCTGATCGCCCGCGGTTCGAAAGACCTGACTACCGTACTGATCGTTGACGAAGCACATCATCTCTCGGAGGACATCCTCGAGGAAATCCGTCTGTTGACGAACCTGGAAACTTTTCGCGGCAAGCTGTTGCAGATCTTGCTGGTCGGTCAGCCAGAACTCGATGACAAGCTCGACTCCGCGACGCTGAGGCAGCTCAAGCAGAGGATCGCCCATCGGGCGTACCTCGCTCCTCTGGATATGAGCGAAACGCAAGGCTACATTGAGTGGCGCTTGCAGATCGCAGGAGCAAAGCCGAATTATCCGCTGTTCCAGCAGGAGACGATTGCGAGCGTATATCGCCACTCCAAAGGTATTCCGCGGCTGATCAACACGATTTGCGATAACGCGCTGATCACCGCCTATGCCCGAAAACTGCGGAGTGTTCCACTTGAAATCATCGAGAGCACAGCAGTAGACCTTCGCTTGGACGTAATGCATCTTCCCACGGGGGACGTGCCGCCTGAAGTTGACGAGACCTTCGCTCGGCACGCGTCCAAGACTCTGCTTGACCTTTTTTCGTATCTGAATCTGAAGAAGGCGCCATCGCGAGAGGCGGAGCATGAGCGCCCTTAACAGTCTGTGGCGGCTAATATGAGCCAGATATTTGACGCACTACACCAGTCCCAGAGAGAACACGCCGGTGGTGACTCGCGTGAGTTCTCGGCCGCAAGAGAATTGCTGGAAGTGGTCGAGCGCAACGCCGCAGGCTCGGCTATACTCCAACAGCCCAGACAAGATCTTGACCGCGAGCAATTCGGGAAGTTCCCACCAGCCAAGGTGATTCTGCCTCCGGAAAGCAAGTTCGTCTGCTTTACGCAAACTGAAAGCTTGGCGGCTGAGAAGTTTCGCTTTCTCGCCATTCGGCTACGACATCTGCAGCAGAAGCGCATGGTCAAGCGGATTGTGGTCACCAGCGCCGTCACGGGTGAAGGCAAGAGCATGGTCGCTGCGAATTTGGCTTGTGCGTTGGCCGGAGGCAAGCAGCAGCAGGTCCTGCTCGTGGAAGGAGATTTTCGGCGACCCTCCCTCGCTCAACAGCTCGGCCTAAGCGAGCTTCCTGGGTTGAGTCAACTGTTAGAGAGTGGGTCTGAGTCTCCTAACAATATTTTTACTCTTGAAAGTTCAGGGTTCTGTATCTTGCCGGCAGGTAGTATTCATACAAATCCCTTGGAGCTTTTGCAGCCGGCGAAACTCTCGGTACTCATGGATCGCCTGTCAGTCAGCTTCGACTGGGTCGTGATTGACTCACCGCCAGTGCTTCCGCTGGCAGACACGAGTATCTGGATGCGGCTGGCGGACGCAATTATTTTGGTGACGCGGCCGGGAATTACGGCAAAGCGGCAGCTACAGCGAACACTGGAAGCGATTGAACAGGCAAAGCTCCTGGGCGCGGTCCTCAACGCATCCAGCGAGGCGACTACCAGCAACTACTACTATCATTACACTGCTTGCTCTGATAGCCCACAAAGCTCACCCGCAAAATAACAACCTGCGGCTGTCACGGCTTTCCGCAATTTCGTGTCGTTTTTTGGCAGAGTAGCCTGCAATTCTGACCAGCCACTATGCCGTGCGAATCATAAAATGTACCGCACTATGAGAAAAGCATTGAATTTGCGGAGGCTCTCGTGACCGCAACCGGTGGAAACGGTTCAGGCCGGAATACTACTCCACTGAAGGCGGCATCGATAGCTAAACGTGAGGTCCTTGGGGAAGAGGCATTCCAGCGAATGATCGCCGTCGAGCGCAAGAGAACGGAACGCTCAAGAAAACCGTTCGTGCTTATGCTGCTGGAGACGGGCGGGTACCACACTGCGGAAAAGAATGGACATCTCTTCACCAATATCCTATCGGCGTTGCTGGTATCCACGAGAGAAACCGACGTGATTGGCTGGTACAAGTACCAGTCTACTGCTGGAGTGATGTTTACAGAACTCGTGATCGATAATAAGAACTCAATCCTGAGCACGATGCTGACAAGGGTAAGCAATATTCTGCAAGGAATCCTGACGTTTGAGCAATTCAATCAGATTAGCATTTCGTTCCACTTCTTTCCTGACACGTGGGACTACGATATTCCTCAGCGTCCGAGTAATCCGACGCTGTATCCCGATTTGTTGAAACGCGGGAATGCCGCTCGACTTCTGTCCGTGACAAAGCGGGTAATGGATGTCATCGTCAGCGCGCTGATGCTTGTCATTGCCGGCCCTGCCTTCCTGATAATCGCGTTGGCGGTCAAAGCATCCTCCAAAGGTCCGGTGTTATTTAGGCAGCAGCGGGTGGGACAGTACGGTAAGCCTTTCACATTCCTGAAATTCAGGTCGATGCACGTCGACAATGATTCCAGCATTCATCGGAAGTACGTGACGCAATTGATTGCCGGGCAAGCGCAACGAAATCCCATCAGCGGAAATGGGGATGGTGCCGGCGTCGGCGTATACAAGCTTACAAATGACGCCAGGGTCACGCGAATAGGGGTGTTCTTGCGGAGGAGTAGCCTGGATGAGCTTCCGCAGCTCCTGAATGTCCTCAGAGGCGAAATGTCGCTGGTCGGCCCGCGTCCTGCCATTCCGTACGAGGTAGCTGCCTATCAGACATGGCATCGGCGAAGAGTTTTAGAAGTTAAGCCAGGCCTTACCGGCCTGTGGCAAGTGAATGGTCGATCCAAGATCAAGTTCGATGAGATGGTCCGCCTTGACCTCAGGTATGCCGAAACCTGGTCGCCTTGGCTCGACATTAAGATCCTCCTGCGCACGCCTCGAGCCGTGTTTGCAGGCGAAGGCGCGTACTGAGGTAACGCCTTCTTTTCCCTTGAGCTGAACTAACCTGGCCACGCTCTCTGGAGGTAAGTCACCGTGTCAGCCGCCACTGAATATATCCCGGTTGTCGCTCAGTCGAAACTTAACGCTAGCACGATTAGCGTCGGCGTAATTGGCTACGGCTATTGGGGGCCTAATGTCGTCAGAAATCTTGACGGCTTGGAGGGAGCTCGTGTGTTGGCCATCTCCGACAAGTCGCCTGCCGCACGCACAAAGGCACAAAAAGCCGTGCACGGAATTCGGATCACGTCCGACGCGAACGAAGTTATTTTTTCGCCCGAGATCGACGCCGTCGCCATCATCACTCCCGTTTGGACACATTTCGAACTTGCCAAAGCCGCACTCGAGAACGGTAAGCACGTCTTCGTGGAGAAGCCTTTCACCAGCAATACGGCGCAAGCAGAAGAGCTGATTAATCTCGCGGCTCGCAAAAACCTGCAGATCATGGTGGATCATACGTTCTTGTTTACCGCGGCGGTGCGAAAAATCAAGCAACTGCTGGACGAAGATGCGCTCGGCAAGCTGTATTACTACGACTCCACCCGCGTCAATCTGGGACTATTCCAGCACGACGTCAATGTCATCTGGGACCTTGCTCCGCACGACCTGTCCATCATGGACTACCTCATCGAAGGGAATGCCGAGCAGATCGTGGCGACTGGCCAGACTCACCTGAACGGCCACGAGGACGTGGCTTTCATTACCCTCTACTTTCCCAACGACGTCATCGCCCATATCAATGTCAACTGGCTTTCGCCTGTAAAGGTCCGCACGACCCTGATCGGCGGCGAAAAGAAAATGCTGGTGTGGAATGATCTCGAGGCCGACGAGAAGATCAAGGTATATGACAAAGGCGTGAAGGTCACCAGCCGCGAAGGCGTATATAACCTGCTCGTCAACTACCGGTCGGGTGACATGTGGGCTCCCCATCTGGAGCCGGTCGAGGCACTGCGGCTGGAGCTGGGCTATTTCGTTGAATGCATCACAAAGAACCAGACACCATTCAACGACGGACTAGCTGGTCTTAGGGTGGTGCAGATGCTGGAGGCCGTGGATCAGTCCCTGCGGAGTCGCGGGGCGGCGGTGCAACTGCAGCCTGCCCGCCGGCCCAGCGCGCCTTCGTCCGGCGAGAACCCAAAAACTGCGGCAATCGGCGTCGCCCCACCTGTGGTGCCGCCGCTGCAGCATCTCTGGGGTGAATGCACATCTGCTATCAGAGGAGCTGGGATTATGGATCGCATTGACGTCCCCTTCCTTGACCTCATAAAGCCTCACGTAGAAATCGAAGAGCAGCTCGTCTCGCTGTTCCGGACGGCCCTGCACTCGGCCGGATTCATTGGCGGCAAGCCCGTCCAGGACTTTGAAGACTCCTTCGCAAAGTTCTGCGACGTGGAACATTGCGTCGGTGTAGGTAGCGGAACGGACGCCCTGCGCTTCGCGCTTATAGCAGCAGGCGTCTCGCCGGGAGATAGCGTCCTTACGGTACCGAATACGTTTATAGCCACTACGGAGGCCATCTCTCAGGCGGGCGCCGTCCCGGAGTTCGTCGACATCGATGAGCGCACTTACAACATCGATCCTGAAAGGCTCCGCGAGTACCTGGAGTCGGCGTGCGACCGAGATACATTGTCCGGAAGGCCGGTGTCTCGCCGGACCGGCCGAACAATTACGGCAATTGTACCGGTTCATCTCTACGGGCAAACGGCTGACATGGATCCGATTCTGAAGCTGGCGGAGACTTACAATCTGCTGGTGGTTGAAGACGCATGCCAGGCGCACGGCGCCGAGTACTTCTCGCGAGACGAACAGCGCTGGAGAAAAGCTGGTTCCATGGGCAAGGCTGCGGCTTTCAGCTTTTATCCCGGCAAGAACCTGGGTGCTTGCGGCGAGGCCGGGGCGGTGACGACGAACAACCCGGAAGTGGCTGAGACGGTGCGCAAGCTCCGCGATCACGGCCAAGCCGCTAAATACTACCATGATATCGAAGGCTACAACGGACGGCTGGATGCTATTCAGGCCGGCATCCTCCACGCAAAGCTGGCGCGCCTACCAGAATGGAATCGCCAAGCGGCGAGCAGATAGCCAGAGCCTACAGGGAACAGATGTGCAGATAGCGATGGTGTGATTCTCCCATTCGAGCCGTCATGGTCCCGAGCTATCTATCATCTTTACGTGGTGCGAGTGCCAGATCGGCAGGAGATGCAGAATAGTTTGAAGACAGCCGGCATCGGAACGGGCATTCACTATCCGGTTCCGCTTCACCTGCAGCAGGCGTATCGAGCGTCTCGGACTACTGCAGCGGAGACTTTCCAGTGACCGAAAGAGTGGCGGCTGAAATTCTCTCTTTGCCGATGTATCCCCAGCTGACTGACAACCAGCAGGCGACAGTCGTCAATGCGCTGAAGGAATGCCTGATGTCCCTTATCAGCGCTTCCTGACAATATGCCTGCAGCAGGAGCGACCTCCGTTCCTAGATCCTACCAACACTCAACGCAGACCTTAGTGGCCGACGTCTGTCTGAAAATGAATATTTACGAGATCGATCCTACGACGGACGAGCGATGGGATGATTTTCTCCAGAGTCATCCGCAGGCTTCGATCTTTCACACCCGAGGTTGGCTGGAAGCGTTGCGAAAGACCTACGGCTACACTCCGGTCGCGTTTACAACTTCGGCGCCGGGGTGTCCGCTTACCAATGGCATACCGTTTTGCAAGATCAACGGCTTCTTCGGCAAGCGACGACTAGTTTCATTACCGTTTTCCGACCATTGCGAGCCTCTAGTTGACAGCAGGGAACAGCTGGACTGCCTGTCGGCATATTTGCAAAAGAAACGCGACCAAGAGGGATGGAGTTACATCGAGCTCAGGCCTAGGGTATCAGCACTCTCGACCACCAATGGATTTGGTCAAATCGAGTCGTTTTTCTTTCATCAGTTGGATCTCCGAAGTACTCTGGGTGAAATACTTCAGAACACACATAAAGATTGCGTCCAACGCAAGCTTCGGCGTGCCCAGCGAGAGGGCCTGGTCTACGACGAGGGCACATCAGATTCGCTGCTACGCCAGTTCTATCGACTGCTCGTCCTAACGCGGCAGCGGCACGGAGTTCCCACGCAACCGATCGAATGGTTCCGCAATGTCATTGCCCATTTGGGCGAACAAGTCAAGATTCGATTAGCCTCTAAGGCCGGCCAGCCCGTTGCGAGCATTGTGACCCTCTCCTACAAGGACCTGCTTGTTTACAAGTATGGTTGTTCGGACCATCGATTCAGTAACTTGGGGGGCACGCAATTCTTACTCTGGAAAACGATTGAGGCAGCAACAAAGGCTCAGCTTTCGAAATTTGATCTGGGCCGTAGCGACTGCGACAATCCCGGACTAATTACGTTCAAGGATCGATGGGGCGCCACTCGAACTGAGCTGTTCTATCTCCGGTATCCTGCGAGACATTCCCACAGTGTTTCGGAGACAGGACAAGCTCTCATCAGCAAGTATGTTTGGTCTCACGCGCCCAGCTTCATGCTTACTGCTGCCGGCAGAGCGCTCTATAGACACATGGGATAGCAGTTCCGAATGTATACCAGCTCTTACTCTGAGGGCGGGCGCCCGCGCCTTGGTAAGGTCACAAATGGTTTGCAGTGGCCTCCCGTTGACGAGTCAGACTATACCTAATCTCAAGCAATATCCTCCGATCGATAGCGTGGAGTAGCGTGGCGATATGCTGAAGCTTCCTACATACGTTCTCATCACCGCAGCGCGGGATGAAGCTCAGTTCATAGAACTAACTATAAAGTCTGTGGTTTCTCAGACGGTCCGACCGCTTAAATGGGTCATCGTCAGCGACGGCTCGACCGATGGCACGGACGACATCGTGAGCAAATATGCAGCTGAGCACCCATGGATTGAACTGGTCCGGATGCCCGAGCGCAGGGAACGGCATTTCGCCGGGAAAGTTCATGCCTTCAACGCCGGATACGGCAGGGTCAGGGATCTGGAATACGAGGTCATCGGCAACCTGGACGGCGATGTCTCGTTTGATGATCAAGAGTTCTTTTCCTCCCTGCTTCGGAAGCTAGTGGAGGATCCCAGGCTGGGAGTGGTTGGAACATCGTTCAAGCTCGGCGGACGTTACGTTTACGACTACCGGTTCGTCAATATCGCACACGTTTCCGGCCCGTGTCAAATGTTCCGGCGCGAGTGTTTCGAAGAAATTGGAGGATACCTGCCGGTGAAGACCGGCGGTGTGGATGTGATTGCCGTCGTCGCCGCGAGGATGAAGGGTTGGAAGACTAGAACCTTTATTCACACATGGTTTCAGCTTCATCGGGAAATGGGGGCGCTCCGTGGTCCCCAAATGGGGGCGCGATTTCGGATTGGTATCAAGGACTACACCCTTGGAAACCATCCGGTGTGGGAACTCCTCAGAATCGCCTATCAGATGACTCAGAGGCCTTTCGTCATCGGGGGCATGGCGCTGGCATCTGGCTATATGTGGGCACTCATGCGTGGCGCCGAAAGGGTAGTGTCTCCTGAGATGCAGGCATTTCGCAGACGCGAGGACAGGCAGCGGCTTCGGAGGGTTTTCACCGCTGAGGGCAACAGTGCCTCGCAGCCATTATCAGGAACCGCCCGGCACGTCTGCACCTGCCTTATGAACCTGCCCACCTACGTACTTGTTACGCCGGCCCGGGATGAGGCAGCGTCTATCGAACTGACCATCAAGTCGGTAATGGCGCAGACGGTTCGACCGCGAAAATGGATCATCGTCAGCGACGGTTCCACCGACGGCACGGACACCATTGTGAGCAGGTATGCAGCTCAGTACCCATGGATTGAATTGCTCCGGATGCCCGAGCGTAGCGAACGGGATTTCGCCGGGAAGGTCCACGCCTTTAACGCTGGATACGCCAGGGTCAGAGATCTGGAATACGAAGCTATCGGTAACCTGGACGGCGACATCTCGTTTGACGAAGACTACTTTTTTCACCTGCTTGGGAAGCTAGCAGAGGATTCGACCCTGGGACTGGTCGGAACGCCGTTCAAGGACAGGTACATCGGACTATACGACTACCGCTTTGTCGGCATTGAGCACGTTTCCGGTGCATGCCAACTGTTTCGGCGAGCGTGCTTTGAAGAGATCGGCGGATATGTAGCAGTGAAAGGCGGTGGCGTGGATCTGATTGCTTCCACCACCGCGAGGATGAAGGGGTGGAAGACAAGGACCTTTACCGACAAAGTATGCGTGCACCATCGCTCAATAGGCGGCGCGCAGGACGGCGTATTCAGGGCAAGTTTCAAAAGAGGCGTCAAGGACTACGCTCTCGGGTCCCATCCGATTTGGGAGATCCTCCGAGTGGTCTTTCAGATGACGAAGATGCCTTTCCTCCTGAGGGGAGTGAGCCTCGGTGCGGGCTATGTGTGGGCGATGGTCCGCCGCCTGGAGAGGCCAGTTCCCGGCGAATTTGTGGCGTTCCGCAGACAGGAGCAGATGCATCGATTGAGGGCTCTTTTGAAAAGCAGTACCAATTCCTTGCAGGAAAGCCACGCGGCGTCCTCCTAAGTGAGTCCGCTTGAGTCGGATCAGCAGGTTGTTTTGTGACCCTCTTCATCGCTGATCAGTGGAATTCCGCGGAATCAGGGGAATCGAGGAAATGTGAGGTGGAGCCCGCCCCGGCGACACGCGGCAGCCTCAAAGTACCTCCCGCCGGTCTTCTCATCATCAACGCCGACGATTGGGGACGGGACCACGAGACCACCGACCAGACCCTTGAATGTTTTCTTCGTGGCGCTCTCTCCTCGGTGAGCGCCATGGTCTTTATGAAGGACTCCGCGCGAGCTGCGACAGTTGCACGCGGACGGGGAATTGACGCCGGTCTTCACCTCAATTTTACGACGCCCTTTTCGGTGCAGAATTGTCCCACACCGCTAATGGAGCGGCAAGGCGAACTCGGCAGACACCTTTCGCAGCACCGCCTCTCGCAGCTCGTTTTTTATCCATCCTTAGTGCGATCCTTCGAATATGTGGTGTCAGCCCAAATTGACGAGTTCTGTCGCCTCTATGGAGCGCCGCCGATGCGTCTTGACGGCCATCATCACATGCACCTTTGCGCCAATGTTCTGCTGGGGCGACTCCTGCCAACCGGAACCGTCATACGGCGAAACTTCTCCTTCCAACCGGGAGAGAAGAGCTTCGGAAACCGGTTCTATCGGAAGGTCGTGGACCGCATCCTGGCGCAGCGTCATCGGCTCACCGATTTTTTTTTCTCGCTCCCGCCGCTCGAACCTCCCGGCCGACTTGAACGAATCTTTTCCCTGGCTCGCCAGTTCGTTGTGGAGGTGGAGACACATCCTCTCGATACGGCGGAATACCGGTTCCTGGCGGAAGGCGAGATTTTCCGTTGGGCTGGCGATGTCCCGATCGCATCCCGTTTTGCCGTCAGATCGAGTGGAAGAGCATAGCGTTAATTCCAGTTCGCCTTTGGCTATGTCTTATGTTTCGTGCTCAGTGTCGAGCGAGATGAGCAACGCAACGAATCATATCTCAGTGTGCATTTGCACTTACAAGCGGCCAACGCTTCTCAAGCGGTTGCTAGGGGAACTCTCCGATCAGGAGACGGACGGGCTATTCAGTTATTCGGTCGTGGTGGCCGACAACGATCAGTCGCGATCTGCCAAGGCCGTGGTGTCAGAATTCGCCGCTGCGTCTGACATTTCCGTCACCTATTGCGTGGAAGCGGAGCAAAACATATCCAAAGCGCGGAATCGAGCCATAGCAAACGCCGATGGCAACTTTATAGCCTTTATCGACGATGATGAGTTCCCAACCGAGACCTGGCTGCTGACTCTGTTCAAAGCTTGCAAAGAATATGACGTGGATGGCGTCCTGGGGCCTGTCAAGCCGCACTTCGATGAAGAGCCGCCAAAATGGGTTCGCAAAGGCAAGTTTTACGATCGACCAACTTATCGAACAGGTTTGGTCATTGACTGGCCAAAAGGACGGACTGGCAACGTGCTCCTTGCGAAGCAGATCTTCGAGGGTGAGGCACAGCCGTTCAGACCGGAGTTTCTAACAGCCGAGGACCAGGATTTTTTTCGAAGGATGATCGAGAAGGGCCATGTCTTCATCTGGTGCAATGAGGCAGTGGCCTTTGAAGTTGTTCCTCCCGTGCGCTGCCGACGTTCGTTCATGCTGAGAAGAGCTCTGCTCCGGGGGCAGATTACTTTGCTGCATCCGACTTTCGGCCTATGGGAGATTACCAAGTCGATCATCGCCGTCCCTGCTTATGCGATTGCTCTGCCCTTTGCGCTAGCGGCGGGTCAGCATAGATTCATGACTCTTCTGGTAAAGCTATGCGATCACCTCGGCAAGTTGCTTGCCTGTCTGGGCATAAAGCCCATAAAAGCTGCGTACGTGACGGGATAGTTCGCGACCATGACCTGCACTGGCAATCAGATAGAAGGCGATGATTTCATCATTCCTCGCGACGACCTCGTGCTTATCACCGGGGCGACGGGCTTCATCGGCTCTCGGGTCATCCATAGTTTGCTGGACATGGGCTTCCGGAATCTGCGTTGCTTTGCCCGTTTTTCCAGTCCGGCCAGAGCCGATGCGTTTCGGGGCCTCCGCCGCGACGGCGCGCAGCTTGAAGTAATCAAAGGCAATCTGCTGTCGCGCGACGATTGCAAGGCTGCAACTGAGGGTGTTTCGGTTGTGTTTCACTTGGCGGCGGGACGTGGCGAGAAGTCGTTTTCCGATGCTTTTGCGAATTCTGTGCTCACAACCCGTAATCTCCTTGAGGCAAGTGCGCCAAACAAGTACCTGAAGCGGTTCGTTAACATAAGTTCGTTTTCGGTCTACACCAACAACGGGAAACGGCGCGGCAGGCTTTTGGACGAGACGTGTGCAGTGGAAAGCCATCCTGAATTGAGAGGAGAGGCCTACTGCTTCGCCAAGGTAAGGCAAGATGAAATTGTAGCTGAGTATTGCAGCGAGCTGGGAATCCCGTACGTGATCGTCAGACCCGGACATGTCTATGGCCCTGGGAACGAACCCATCACAGGTCGGGTCGGAGTAGGCACCTTCGGCCTTTTCCTTCATCTTGGCGGCTCAAACCCGATACCGCTGACGTATGTCGATAACTGCGCAGACGCCATCGCGCTGGCTGGATTGCGGAAGGGAGTTGACGGGGAAGTTTTCAATGTCGTGGATGACAATTTACCGACCAGCCGGCAATTCTTGCATTCGTACAAGGGGCAGGTACGACGATTCGGGTCCGTGTACATTCCACATTTCGCTAGTTACGTCCTCTGCACTTTGTGGGAGCGCTATTCAAACTGGTCCCAGGGACAGTTGCCTCCAGCATTTAACCGCAGACGCTGGCATGCCTTCTGGAAGAAAACGTATTACAGCAATGCCAAGCTGAAATCGCGCCTGGGATGGACTCCGAAAGTGTCTACCGCGGAAGGATTGAATCGTTATTTTGAGGCCTGCCGGAATGCTTAGAGTCGCCATCGTGGGATGCGGCAAAATCGCCGACGACCACTGCTCGCAGATACAGAGGATCAAGGGATGCGAAATTGTGGGCGTCTGCGACAGAGAGCCGCTGATGGCGCGCCAGCTCTATGAGAGATTTCGCGTCAAACGGCACTTTGGCGATATCGAACAACTTCTGAAGGAGGGTTCGCCGGATGTGATTCACATTTGCACGCCTCCGCAAAGTCATTTCGAGATCGCTAGCCATTGCCTGGAAGCAGGCTGCCACGTTTATGTCGAAAAGCCATTTGCACTGTCGGAGAAAGATACGCGCAGACTCATCAATCTGGCGAACCAGAGGGGGCTGAAGATCACTGCAGGGCACGACGATCAATTCCGGCAAGCGTCGCGGCGCATGCGAGTACTGGTACAGAGCGGATATCTGGGCTCTGGCCCCGTCCACATGGAGAGCTATTACTGTTATGAATTGGGAGCTTCGGCATACTCCGGAGCCTTGCTGAATGACAAGAAACACTGGGTACGCCAGCTGCCAGGAAAGCTTTTGCACAACATCATCAGCCACGGCATCGCTCGCATCGCGGAGTTTCTGACTGGTGACGCGCTCGAGGTCATCGCGCATGGCTTCACTAGTCCGGCTCTGAAAAGTATGGGCGAGACTGAGATTGTCGACGAGCTAAGGGTGATCATTGACCGAGAGAGGAGCGCATCACCGCCTATTTCACCTTCTCCTCACAGATGCGGCCTGCGCTGCACCAGTTTCGGATTTATGGCGACAAGAACGGCCTAATACTCGACCAAGATCAGGAAACACTCATCAAGCTTCGTGGCAAACGATACGTCAGCTACGCCGAGAAGTTCATTCCTCCTCTAAGCTTCGGACGGCAATATCTGGGAAACCTGGCCACCAATGTGCGCAGTTTTCTGGCTCGAGACTTCCACATGAAGGCGGGGATGAAGTACCTTATCGAATCTTTTTACCGTTCAATTCTGGAGGGCGCTCCGGATCCCATCCCGCACTCCGAGATTCTCCTTACCGCCAGAATCATGGATATGATCTTTGCTCAGCTAAAAGAAAGGCGGGAGGCGTTTTCGACCCAGCGCCGGGTGCCGATGGATGCGGCCCTCACGAAGTGAGGTAACCCCGGCGCACCTTCGCTTTGTCCTGTCTGACTGCGAATGCCCGCGTGGAACCTCTGTGATCTCAGGATGCGGGGCGGGTATGCTGCGGCGGAGAGACCATGAGAACGGCTGCAAGTCCGTTCTGTGAGGATGCCAGCCGACGTCCGCGCCATGTTCGATTCGAATAGGATCCAAACCATGCCGGCGAATAGTATCGAGGTGAGCGTTAAGGGGAAGTCGGTCAGGGTTCCTGCGTTGGACGTGAACGGGAGAACCGTAGTCGTGACGGGAAGATGGCTCAAGATAGCTGCTGTCAAGAGCGAAGAGTGGGAGGAGGGCGACGTTGTAGTTCCGCCGCAACAGTTTCTGGCCCATGCTCAGCAGCTCAAGGATCTCGGAGCCGACATTATCACCTTCAGCCAAAAGCCAACTGATCCAACCCCCCATTTCCGTTTCTATCATGATTGGGACAGCATTGCCGCCATCCGTGTGGTGTCATTCTCGGATTGGTGGAGCAACCGCGTGTCGACTTATTTGAGGCGCGATGTTAGGAAGGCCGCAAAAGTTGGTGTGGTGGTTCGTCGAGTCCCGTTTAATGATGACTTTGTACGAGGCGTCATGGAGATCTATAACGAAACGCCTGTTCGCCAAGGCAGACCGTTTTGGCACTATAAGAAAAGCTTCGACGCCGTGAAACGGGAAAACTCGAGCTACTTGGAAAGAAGCGATTTTTTGGGTGCATTTTGGGACGACAAACTAATTGCTTTTCTCAAAATAGTCTATGTGGATCGCGTCGCTCGCATGATGCAGATTCTCTCCAAGGATGCTCATCGGGATAAGAGACCCATAAATGCCCTTATCGCCAAGGCGGTTGAGCTTTGCGAAGCGAAAGGCTGTTCGCATCTGACATACGGCAATTACCGTTATGCGCAAGGGGCCGACAGCGTTACTGCCTTCAAACACCGGAATGGTTTCGAAGAAATCTTAGTTCCCAGATACTATGTCCCGCTGACAACAAAAGGCAGGCTGGCGTTACATCTGCGGCTCCACCGCGGAGCAAGAGAGCTGATGCCGGGCCCCCTCCTGCGATCATTAAGGCGCCTTAGAGCGTCCGTCTACAGCCACTTACTGCTGACACGCAAAGCTACGTAGGAGAAGGAACTTTGCCCGGAATCGTTGGTCTCATCACCGCAATGCCTCGCGAACGGGCCGAGCGCGAGTTGGGCGCGATGATCGGGGCCCTTCGCCACGAGTCCTTGTACGTGACGGGAACGTGGATTGATGAATCTTCGGGTGTGTACGTGGGTTGGGCCGCGCGTCGGGGGTCTTTTTCGGATGGCATGCCGCTTTCGAATGAACAAGGCAATGCTGTCCTAATTTTCTCCGGAGAGGACCATCCTGAGCCGGGAACCGCTGCCAGGTTGAAGGAGCGCGGCCACATGCTGAGCGCGGACGGTCCGTCCTATTTGGTTCACCTGTACGAGGAAGATCCATCATTTCCTGCGTGCCTGAATGGCTGGTTTCACGGGCTGGTGGTGGACTGCACCCGCACGACGGCCACGCTCTTCAACGACCGCTACGGCATGCACCGGCTTTATTACCACGAGTCGAAAGACGCGTTCTATTTTTCCGCGGAAGCCAAAGCGATTCTGGCCGTTCGTCCCGAATTGCGAAGGGCGGATCCTAGAGGCCTGGGGGAGTTTATTTCCCTGGGTTGTGTCTTGGAGAACCGCACATTATTTGAAGGCATTCACGCGCTGCCGCCGGCTTCGGCCTGGAGCTTTCGAAACGCCTCGATCGAGCGCAAAGCCAGTTATTTCGAGCCAAGAGAGTGGGAAGAGCAACAGCCTCTAGAGCCGGAAGCATATTACCGAGAACTCCGCGAAGTCTTCTCACGAAGCCTGTCCAGGTACTTCAACGGCCGACAGCGCGTAGGGATGTCGTTGACCGGGGGACTGGACACCCGGATGATCATGGCGTGGTGGAAGGCTTCACCGGGTTCGCTACCCTGCTACACGTTCGGCGGTCCTTACCGCGACTGTCAGGATGTGGCTATAGCGCGACGAATTGCCAGTATTTGCCAGCAGCCTTACCAAGTGATCCAGATAGGGGACGACTTCCTATCGCGCTTCGCAAGGTATGCGGAGCGGACGGTGTACCTTTCCGATGGAGGCGCCGCCGTGAACCGTGCAGCGGATCTTTACGCGAATGAAATCGCCGCCCGCGTAGCCCCAGTCCGCATGACTGGAAACTACGGCAGCGAAATCCTGCGCCGGCTGCGGATGTTCAAGCCGGCGACGCCGCCACCGGGACTATTCTGTCGAGAGCTTCTCTCGCATATCGAAGCCGCCAACAAAACCTACGCCCGATTACTCCCTGGGCACGCAGTAACATTCACAGCATTCCGGCAAGCCCCTTGGCATCAGTACGGGCTTCTGGCGCTGGAGCAGACCCAACTCACCGTACGCTCCCCATATCTGGATAACGATGTTGTGAAAACTGCTTTTCAAGCTCCAAACTCCGCCATGCCGAAGAACGATCTTTTCGAGGATAACGACGATTGCTCGCGCCTGATTGCTGACGGCAACAAAACGCTACAGGCAATTCGCACCGATCGCGGCTTGGGCGGGCGGCCGGGACAGTGGTCCACGCCCCTCGCACGCAGCTTTCAGGAATTTACGTTTCGCGCCGAGTATGCGTACGATTACGGCATGCCCCAGTGGCTAGCTCGCATCGACCATGCATTTGCCCCGCTTCATCTCGATCGCCTGTTTCTGGGCCGACACAAGTTTTGCCATTTCCGCGTTTGGTACCGCGACGCTCTGTCCGATTACGTCCGGGATATGCTGCTCGACTCTCGTTCCTTAGCGCGCCCTTACCTGGATGGCAAAACATTAGAAGCCATAGTCCAGGGCCACACCAGGGAGGGCCGCAACTACACGACTGAGCTCCATAAACTTTTGACCTTGGAACTGCTGCATCGGCTTTTTCTTGACGCGAGATGATTCGGTGTTCATGGCATTGTTGATAGGTGCTTTGGCTGTGGTTATCAGCAGAATGAGGCGGAGCGTTTTCTCGACTGGCGTGTGCTAAATGCTTTGGGGCATAAGCCGAAGGACTAGCATATGTTCAACGCGCCTCTTCGCCGGCTACTGGGATGGTGGGGAGAACGTTGTAACCTATGGGATATGGCGCTGCCTTGATAAGCATGAAGGATCGCTTATTTGAATACGAGACTGCCGTGAGAGGCATGGAAAATCGCCTGCTTCAATTGATCGCAAGGGCCGCCCCAGGAGCAACGACGCTGCGCGTTCTTTTGCGCTGACGAGGTGTGAAGATTGGACAATGAGTTTGGATCGGCTACGACGCCGTGATCGAGACCTCCAAGCCATAAACGTGCGAATCTGTGACGGAATGGGGCGTTATAAGCAGATTGTCGACCACGTTGAAACGAACTTCACGGTAATCGAGAGGCACGTAGCGGACGAGCCTAATGCGGTCCTTCTCATATTTCGCGGTCACGAGCAGAGTGCTCTTACCGGAACTCCTGCGAAGGCCGATGCTGGAAATAACTGATTGTTCCTCTTGCCCCCGTGCGCTCCGTGAATCCGGGTCTCTTGAACGAACCACGAATCCCCTAATTACCTGACCACGATCGTGCACCTTCCTCCGATAGTCGCCACCGTCGTCTTCATCGTCGGGATTGCCGGCCTTTTCTGGCTCGACCGTGATCCCGAAGCGCGCTTATCCAAAGCCGTGTGGATCCCGGCGGCATGGCTTTTTGTCGTTGGTTCGCGGCCTGTATCGTCCTGGATCGGGATGTCGCCGACCCTCGATTCGACCGAGGCATACTTAGAGGGAAGCCCCATTGACCGCGCCGTCTTCACTGTACTGCTGGCAGCTGCTTTGGCTGTGGTTATTAGCAGAATGAACAGGGTGGCTCCACTGCTGGCTAGGAATAAGACGGTGCTGCTGTTTTTCTTGTTCTGCGGCGTAAGCATCATGTGGTCTGACTTTCCCCCCGTTGCCCTCAAACGATGGATCAAGTCGCTCGGGGACTTGCTGATGGTCTTGATTATCGTGACCGAGCCTGACCCAATTGGCGCTTTGAAGAAGTTGGTCACTCGACTGGGTTTCCTTTTCTTTCCGTTGTCGATCTTATTTACCAAGTACTATCCCTCCATCGGACGACGGCTAACGAATAGCTGGACAATGGAAACGGTCGGTGTAGCGACGCAGAAGAACGGCCTTGGGCTGATCTGCATGCTGTACGGAGTTGGCTTTCTCTGGTACTTCTGCGCAGTGTATCGGGACCGAGATAAGCCCGACCGTCGTCGCCGTCTTTTCGCCTATGGCACGATCATCGGGACGATCGTGTGGCTGCTCCATTCCTGCAACTCCCTGACGTCCATAATGGGGCTTGCCATGGCCGGGGGCGTGATGTGGCTGGCGGGCCGGCGTTCGTGCCCGCCCGCAGTGGTTCACTTGCTTGTTCTCGCGGTGCTCGGGATTTCCGTGACTGCCCTGTTTTTCGATCCTGGAGGAGATCTCATTAAGGCATTGGGAAGGGGGCCGACGCTTTCGGGACGAACATTGATTTGGAGTCTGGTCTTGGGCCAACACACAAACCCATTGGTCGGTACCGGTTTCGAGAGCTTTTGGCTGGGCGATCGTGCTCAAGCCCTATGGGACGCCTTGCCAAACCTGCCTATTACCTCGGCGCACAACGGTTACCTGGAAGTTTATTTGAATCTGGGGTGGATCGGCGTCGGTCTCCTCGCTATTCTCCTCGTGCTTGGGTACAGAAATGTGATCGCCGTACTTCGGGAGAACCCCCAAACAGGTTCATTGTTACTAGGCCTGTTCCTAGCGGTATTGTTCGAGAGCTTCACGGAGGCTGCATTCAGGATGATGTCGTCTTCGTGGGTATTCTTGCTCCTGGTCATTATTGCCGGGTCGCTAGCTCTTGCCCCTGAACCCTCGGTCGAGTGTGAAGCGAACTCGCTGACAGCGTGGGGCCGGAGTGCTGTAGACACCGTGAGGGTGGGAGTACGGCCATGAGTGGAAGATTCGCACTTCTCCGTAATGAATGGTGTCAGACCTCCAGCGATCGCAGCGCCTCGCCCAGTCATCAGCCCGCCCGGTTTCTCGCCGAAC
The DNA here is from genome assembly GCA_963821995.1 of uncultured Acidobacteriaceae bacterium. GTDB lineage: Bacteria > Acidobacteriota > Terriglobia > Terriglobales > Acidobacteriaceae > Bog-257. The sequence goes on from CAWGFZ010000011.1 coordinate 40,000, forward strand.
AAGCGGAATAGATTACACGAAATTAGTGCGCTGCCACGACATTTTGCTGATCAGCAAGGGAAGTTGCTCAAAATGGTCAGGAGGAATTGATGAGCCGGTTACGTATCTTACTGCTCGCGCCAGACGCGAACCCAGAGGGCATCTGCGGCCCGCTCATCGGCTATTCCCAGGCTCAAGCCCTTGCGCGCCTCCATGACGTGACCATCGTCGTTCGCCCCTCCCGAGAGGAAGCCTTACGGCGCAGGCAGGGGCTGATTCAGTCCGTAGAAGTGGTCAGGCTGCCTCGCCTTGAGCGCATCTTTGACTGGGCGGTGCGCTGCATCTTCAAAAACGACTATATGACCCATTCACAGTCATTAACGGCTTTCTTCCGCTACCCGTTCTCTATTGCTTTTGAATGGCAGGCCTGGCGGCAAATGCGAGCACGGATCACGGCCGGCGAGTTCGATATCGTGCTGCGACTCTTGCCAGTGTCAGCGGTCCTGCCCAGTCCTTTCGCTTACTTTCTCCGGAACAGTCCTATCCCTTTCGTGATTGGGCCGATCAGTGGGGGGTTGCCGTGGCCTCCGGACTTTAGTCAGGCCGAGAATCATAAGCAATGGATCTCCGGCTTAAGAAGTCTATATCGGCTTATGCCTTTTGCCCGATCTACGTATCGCGATGCGGCGGCGATCATAGCAGGCGCCTCCCAAACTTATGCGGAGTTTGCCAAATATCGCGAAAAACTCTTCTTTCTCCTTGAAAATGGCATCGATCGGTCCTTGCGTTCCGGCGCCGCGCCTAATTTGGAGCGCGACGACAGGCTTGAGTTGATTTTCGTCGGAGGCCTCACCCCGATAAAGGGTTGTGATCTCGCATTGCGCGCAGCCGCCCCGCTCTTGCAAGGCGGTTTGGCCCACTTTACCGTGGTCGGCGATGGACCGGAGCGGAAACGCCTTGAGCAACTCACGAGATCTCTGGCGGTCGAGAAAGCTGTCTCCTTTTGCGGCATGCTCAGCCACGATGAAGCCATGCATCGGCTGCGCTCGGCCGATGTAATGGTGTTTCCATCTGTTCGCGACAACAGTCCAGCCGTGGTTTTTGAAGCGCTGGCCGCTGGCGCGGTGCCCGTGGTTGCGGACTTCGGGGGGCCGGGAGACATCGTTCACCAAGACATTGGGTATAAGGTGCCCCTCACTAACGAGGCAGATGTAGTGTCGCGAATCGAGAAGATACTGACAGGCTTGGCACGGGACAGGGCTAATCTCGAGCGGCTACGGCAGCAAGGCATTTCTTACGCCTGGGGGTGTTTAAGCTGGGACGCGAAGGCACAGACCCTTACGCAGATCATGCGGTGGGCTTTGCGGCAAGGGCCGAAACCAAACCTTCCGCCACCCAAGATGCTGCACACCGCAGGTATCTGACTTGGCTATAGGGTAGAAGGTCCTCCAGTGCGGAGCGACGGTGACGAAGCCGTCCGGACTCAAGGGTTTTGGGCCCTTGGCGTTTAAGCGCGTTTTAAGCCCCTCAAATTCTCCGGACAACATGATCGGTTTGCCGCTGCGGGACAGGAATGACCGCCAATTTCGCAAGTCATATCCATCGATGGTTTTGGGTGTGATGACCCGATGCTGGGCCAGAAGCGTGGGAGCTGACCTAAGAAAAAATGATTCCATTTGACGCCAACGGTGCCTTCTGCGCGGTGGCTAAAGGCAGCCAATTGCGACGCCTCGCGGTTCGAGGCGCGGCAGCTACGGTGTCCGCCCAGGGGCTGGGACTCGGCGGCCAGGTGCTCAGTACAGTCATCCTGGCCCGGCTGCTGGCACCGGCCGATTTTGGGGTCGTGGGAATGGTCACAACCTTCAGCGTGCTCCTCATGAGCTTCGGCTTTAATGAGGTGGTCATTCAACGCGAGGAGATGAACCGGTTTCAGGCCAGCAACCTTTTCTGGATCAGCTGCGCAGTCGGAGTGATCCTGACAGTCGGGTTTGCCGCGGCGGGGTCGCTGCTGGCGCGATTCTACCGAAATCCACTCGTCGCGCACGTCGCGGTCGCGATGTCGCCGGCCATCTTCCTTGCCGCAGCCTCCGGGATACATATAGCTCTCCTAAAGCGAGCGATGCGATTTGCTGCGGTCTCAGTCAACGACCTTGTCGGTCGTGCCGTGTATACCGCTGTAACGATCCTGCTGGCTCTGAGAGGCTGGGGATATTGGGCCTTAGTGGCCGGAATCGTTGTACAGGGGGTCGGCGCTACGATTGGGGCCTTGTGGCTATGCCGATGGATTCCCAGCTTGCCACGGAGGGGAGTGGGGACGCGGGCCTTGGTAAGCTTCGCCGCGAGCGTCTATGGCAGGTTCAGCGCGAACTATTTTGCCAGAAACGCTGACAATCTTCTGGTTGGCTGGCAATTCAACGCTGCGGCCCTTGGATTCTACAAGAAAGCTTATGACCTGTTCGCTCTTTCGGCCAGCCAGCTTACTGGGCCGCTCCACAATGTGGCCCTGACAGCGTTGAGCCGGCTGAATCAGGACCCGGCTCGCTTCAGGCGATACCTCGCCAATTCGCTGGGAATCGTAGCGTTCGTTGGCATGGCGATGGGCGCCGATCTTACTTTGGTCGGAAAAGATGTGGTGCGCCTGATGCTTGGACCCAAGTGGTCGGAATCCGGCAGGATCTTCGAGCTGTTCGGACCGGGAATCGGAGTCATGCTGCTCTATAGCACTATTGGCTGGATTCATCTCTCGATCGGGAAGCCGGGGCGCTGGCTTCGCTGGACGCTGCTCGAATCGGCTGCTACGGTTTTGTTATTTGTTCTGGCATTGCCATGGGGACCCGCAGGTGTCGCTGGTGCTTGGAGCGTGTCCTTTTGGATCCTATTGCTTCCCGCCTTCTGGTATGCCGGGCGACCAATCGGGCTTGGAGCTTCGTGCCTGATAGCCGCCGTTTGGAGGTATGCTGTCGCGTCGCTGCTGGCAGGATTGACGACTGCTGCCATCATGGGAAGCACGCCATTCTGGGACACTGCTCCAAACGCGAAGGTTGCGCTGGAGGCAATCATCGTCATTTCAGCACTCTTTATCACAATTTACCTAGGGACGGTCATCCTGTTGCACTGGAGCTTGGCGCCTCTGCACCAGCTTGCCTCGCTACTACGCGAGATCGCCCCGACACGAACGGCCACGAGACAGGTCGCGGAACCCGTTTGACAATGCCAATAAGCCAGCAACCAACCCGGGGCGGGCAGCCGTCCGCCACCTCGCAACGCACAGAGGCGGGCTTGCGACAGAGGCACCCCAGGGTTCTGCTCGGAAGGCGGATAGCCGTAAGAACTTCGCTTCCCCTAATCTCCTTCACTTTCGATGACTTCCCGATCGTCCCCTGGACGATCAGCCCCACCGAACTGCGCAAGTTCCTTCGCTCTTGACGATGGGGGCGGACGAGTAGCTATCGTCCGGTGGATGAAGAAAGGGGCAGTCAGACCTTGAAGCCGATCCGCAGACTGAAACCGATACTCAAATTAAAGCATAGCCTATACAAGTCACTCAATAGACCCGGTCTCCGATCTATTCTGGCGGGATTGGCTTCAATCATGGCAAGCATCCGAGTCGGAAAACCATGCGGTGTGTCTTATGAGGGCGAGTGGATTCAGAGATTCCCATCGTGCACTCTTGTCGAGCCGAGGCTAACGCTTTGGACGCCCAGGGAGATCGAGAAACACAATTTCGATTTGTGGCTCTATCAGTATCTTCCTAGCGAGGGGGATACGATCATGGACGTGGGTGCGGGTACGGGATGGGAGACACTATTTTTCTCGAGAAGTGTGGGCGAGTCTGGTCGTGTCATATCGATAGAGGCCCACCCCAGAACTTTTGGTTGTTTGTCGAAGATGTGCGAGAAAAACCGACTAGAAAATGTCACGCTTATTCAAGCGGCGGTCGTGGATCAAGAGCGAGAAATACAATTTAGTGATTCTGACGACCATGAAGCAAATTGCATAACCAGGGCGGATTCAGGAGTTCTAGTGGCGGGCATGACTCTGGATAACATCTTCCGGTCACTTGGGTTATCTCGGGTAGATTTCCTCAAGATGAACATAGAGGGAGCTGAGGGGCTTGCGCTTTCTGGCATGCGAGAAGTAGCCCAGAAGACCAAGAATGTTTGCATTTCATGCCATGATTTCCTCGCCGACGCGGGCGGCCCAAACGAGTTGAGAACGAAGGCAGATGTCATCTCCTTTCTCGAACAGAACGGCTTTGTTGTTTTGCTTCGTGAATCTGATCGGCGGTGCACCGTCCGGGATTATGTGTACGGACTGAATCAGAAGTTGCTCGGCAACAATAAAGGTTGGCGTCAGATTCGTTGGAGGGGCAGGTGCTGATCCCTCGAACCGCAGCGCCAGGAGCCAGGAGAGGTGACCGACTATCCGCTGACGCCAGCCACTATTCAGGCAGAGGCGGGGCGTTGGGAAGGCTGCACACATCGGAGCAGATCGCTATTGGCTAACAGCCGTGAGGTTGGACGGAGGTGCAGGCGTACCTCCCCCGTAAGCTCCGGGATAACAATTCGCCGCATTGAACAGCCGGATGTTCGGGGTCGTCACCGTGCCGCCCGAAGAGTAGCTTCCTGGATTGTTCGGCAGCGCGTAACTAACGGAACTGGACGTGGCTGCGCTAACCTGATACGTACCATCGTAGCCCCCAGGACTGACGCCACTGACGACTATCGTCTCGTACTCCGCCAAGGCGTTTGTACTGGTCGTGAGCGTTGCCGTGCCGGACGACCAAGTTGCGGTGCTGACCGTGTAGGTGCTCTGGTATGCCGGGTCAATCGGCGTGTTGGCGTAGCACAGTTGCGCCGGAATGGAGTAGGAGTGGCCGCCCGCACCGTCCGGTGCCGTACCACCCGTTACGTCAGGGCCAATAGCGGGCCAGGGCGGGGTACTCCACGGTGTTTGCCAGAAGGGCGGCTGAGTTGAAAGGTAAAACGACGTTGGTAAGGTGGTAGAACTAGGGACCGGATTTCCATTGATGAAGGTTGCTCCAGTTGTAGGAATCTCGGATGTACTGCCGCAGGTTGTAGACCAACCGGGGTCAGAGGAATTTCCGCACCAGCGGACTGCGCCAGTTACTACGTCATAATTCCCCCATCGCAGCAAAGATGATTGAGAAATCAAGTCAACGGGAATATTGCCGCCGTAGGTTCCCGTCGCGTCTGCTAGTCCAATCGAATAGACATATTTATTTGCGTATACGGAGTTTCCGGTGAGTTGGGCATATGTGGTCTGAGAACCCATCGAGCCGAGGATGTTCCCCACTGCGTTGTCGCCCCGGCTGAAGGCATTAAAGACCATGCTGTTCAGATAATTTGTTTTAACTGGAGTGTCATTGCCTACAAAGCGGTTGCGAAATGCGGTAATCACAGTGCCTTGGCCGTGGTCTATATCGACCTGCGCGGCCGTCGTGTCGTTGCCTTCCCAAAGCAGCATTCCCGGCATTCCGTGGCTGTGAAGATTCGCTTCGAGAACCCCAAGCTGCGCGTAGGCCGAGTCTATGAGGTAGTTGTAGCTCCAGACGTTTCCATAGCCACCGTTTGTAAGAATGGCGCCCGGAACATGCTGCACGATGTTGTTCTGAACCAATGTTCCCGAGGTTCCAACTCCATCGAGGATGCCGTAGGTTCCCGATTGGCCGTTCCTGGTGCCGACCATATAATTGTCGAGGACATCTGTGTTGGCTGAAAGGGCAACATCCAAGAACGCAGTATCTCCTGAAATCACGCGCATGTTCTTCAACCAGCACCTGGAAGAATTTAAAATCGCTATCGCACCGTAAGCCTTTGCGCCAGTTGAGGTATCGACGGTAAGGTTCTCTATCCCATCCCCCACGGCATAATTCGAGGGATACGAGCCATTCCAAACGATCCCCGGATTCTGGGAACTGCGCCAGTTATTCATCATGATCGGCGGCGCAATAGTCAACTGAGTCCCGTTGATGTTGGTTATGACATGGACCTCATACTGGCTGCGCATGCTGACTTCACCCGCTTGGCAGGACGGATTCTTGGCATCGGGACAAGTTCTCCCACCCGAGGTTACATTTTGGTCAATGGTTTGTCCCGTAATGTTCGTGATGTAAATTCCACCCGTGTCCTTGCTCGCATAGCCGCCGGCGCAGGTAGAAAGGCCGACGTTCATGTCCGTGTACTGAAAGCTAGTCGAGGTCGGAACGTTCGTTACAGTCCAATAGCCCGCGTAGCCCGCGTTCGTTCCCTCTCCGCAATCGTCATTTGCCGGATATTGTGTGCCTCCTACCGCTACTGTGTCACCAATACCGAAATTGTGATTGATCGTTGTGTTGCAAGTGACCGTGGTTCCGCTCTCAGAGCATCCAGTTCCGGAAGTCGGAAATCCGAATGAGTCGTTATCCTGGTCAATCATAATAACTTGGCCGACGCTTAGGCAGTTCGATACGGTGGTGCAAGTGCCAGAAAACCCCCCAATAAGGGTTCCCACATCGATTACGGTGTCGCCTTTGGCGTAGGAACCAGCCACGCCATTATCTCCCGTCCAGACCGCGCTACCCGAGGTGCCGTTATTGTAATACCCCGCGATGCCGTAGACAGAACCGTAGATGCACACATACTGGGTTCCCGAGTAGCAGGAAAATGGCGTAGTCATTACCAGCTTGGTTCTGTCCGGGCCTGCCCCACGAATCACAACGCCTTTAGTGGCGTGAAGAATCAGGCCGGTGCTGGAGAATTGAAATGTTCCAGCAGAGAGCAAGATGTATCCACCACCCGTGCAGCCCGCGATAAGGGAATTGATGTTGACGGCATCGTCACCGCCCGAAGGCGCATAGGAGCCGCTCTGATTTGCACATTGCGAGGCAGGTTCGTTGATTGTGAAACCGGCCTGCGTCCAGTCAACGGCTCGGCTGGGGTCCAGAATGCCAGACCAAAGCTGTGCATTGGAATACGCAGAACAACAAAGCAGGATGAGGAAAAGTAGGAGTAACCTTTTGTGTATCATTTTGGTTCCCTTCAGGCCGACTTCTACTTAGACTTCTGCCACGTCTATCGGAATTTTGTCGTCTCGATTACGGAGAAATGGTATAGTCCTATATGACCATACGGAACTACGCCGTATGACGTATAGCTTCCGCTTGTAGCGAAACCGTTGATCGCAGACGGCTTCACGTTGCTAAGTAGTTGTTTGAACCGCACAGACAGTCTACCGGTTCGAAGTCCATCATGCGACGTTTCTCGTCCGTTCTTGTGAACGAAAGTAACAACCACAATACCCCTTTCGTGGTGGCCGACCAGGGACTCGCAGTGCTTTTGGTCAACTTATTTGCTGCTGCCGCTGGTGTTCGACCAGGGCAGATCGCCGGAATGGGCCAAATCTCCGTTCCGTGACTTGGCCGACAGCAGGCTCTGAAGCGATAGTGGCTCGCAAGCCGTCTCGAATTCCTAGCACAGCATGCCAAGAACCCACTCCTAATCCACCGGGGCGTGCGCTACGAGAAGTGGCATGCGAGGCACGGATCATCAACATTGCACATGTTTAGTTGTCTGTCGACCGGACGCGCGGTCGCGGACGGATCATCACCAGCATGTCAAGCAGGGATAGTGGACCAAGCGCTGCGGACGGTGGCACTGCAGTTCGATCGTGTGTAGGCGCGCAAAGGGCAGCCGTCGATTGCGCCGGAGAAGCTGCTGCCTGTGAAACTGTTGCAGATGCTGTATCTATGCGGCGATTTGGTTCGCGTTCCGCCTGGGATTCAGTAAGGAGCGCAGTTGTGAAGCGGGAAATATACGGATCAATTCGGCTGCTGTGCGACTGGCTGGAAGAGAATGATTACCGCGGCTACGACCCTTTCGACGGCCTGAACGCAAGGTTTCTGCGCCCCCTCACCTTCAACAACAAGTTCTTGCGGACCGCACTCCAACAGGGAGTGCGCCGGTTCCCGTTGGACCTCCGCCCCCTGCTGGGAATTGCCAAGAGCCGCTCCACCAAGGGGATGGGCTTTCTGGCCAGAGGTTTCTTGCGTCTTCATGAAGCGACGGGTGAGGCGGCTTGGCGCGACAGAGCGGAATCTGCGCTGCAATGGCTGGTCGAGAACCAGTCCGAGGGTTATAGTGGCGCCTGCTGGGGCAATCATTTCGATTACCAGGCCCGAGGAGATTTTTATCTACCGAAGGGCGTTCCGACCGTGGTGTGGACCTCTCTCATCGGTCACGCGTTTCTGGATGCCCATGCTCGCTGCCTGCAGGATGGCTTTCTGGGGGTTGCGGCCAGCGCATGCGAGCACATCCTACGCGATGTGAAAACGTCGGCAGAAGAAGATTCGGTCTGCATCAGTTACACTCCAATCCACCCCGCCCAGGTTCACAACGCGAATTCTCTTGCCGCTAGCCTGCTGGCCCGCACGTATTCCTACACCGGGAAGGAGTCGTATAGAACTTTGGCGGACAGAGCGATTCGGTACACGGCCCGTCGCCAGAGGCCGGACTCATCCTGGTATTACGGCGAAGCGCCATATCGCCACTGGATCGACAATTTCCATACAGCCTATGTTCTAGATTCCTTTAAGCACTACACCGAGAGCACGGGCGATAGCCGCTTCGAGCACAACCTGATGAGCGGGTACACGTACTGGAAGAATACCTTCTTCCTGTCGGATGGAACTCCGAAGTACTACAACAACAAGACACTGCCGATCGACATCCAGTGCTGTTCCCAGGCAATCGACACTCTCGTGTTCTTCTACGACCGCGATCCGGACGCCTTGAGACTGGCGCTGAAAGTAGCCAAGTGGACGATCGAGCATATGCAAGATCACACCGGTTATTTCTATTATCGCCGGTATTCGCGATGGCTGGTCAATAGAACCCCGACGCTCCACTGGGGACAGGCGACCATGCTCTGCGCGCTCGCAGGACTTTACAAACTCTTGTAGGGTGGGAGCCCTTGTCGTGAAGCAAAAGGTCCTCATCATCGTGGAAAACGAACCAGTTCCTTTCGACACGCGGGTTTGGAAGGAGGCCTGCTCTCTGCACGAGAGCGGGTATGACGTGACCGTCTTATGCCCCAGGGGAAGAGGCTACGAAGCAGGGGCACGAAATCATTGATGGGATTCGTATTTACCGGCACCCGATGCCCGAAGAGGCAAGCACTCCCCTTGGGTATCTGCGCGAATATGGCTCGGCATTGTTTTGGGAATTTGTGTACACGTGGTGGGTCTATTTGCGGCATGGCCTTCATCTGATTCAGGGCTGTAATCCTCCCGACGATATTTTCTTGATTGCCCTGCCGCTCAAACTTCTGGGAATCAAGTACATCTTCGATCATCATGATGCGAATCCGGAACTATATCTTTCGAAGTACGGGAAGAGGGACATTTTTTACAAGATCCAGGTGTGGCTTGAGAATCTGACCTACCGCTTTAGCGACGTCGTGATGGCCACAAACCGCAGTTACAGGGATCTTGCGATTACCAGAGGCGGCCTCGATCCGGAAGATGTGTTCATTGTCCGCAACGGGCCGGACCTTAAGACTTTCAAACCTGTCCCACCGAATTCTGCTCTGAAGCAGGGTAAGCCTTATCTTGTCGGTTACGTCGGGACCATGAGCTTACAAGACGGCTTGGACATCCTGCTGGATGTGGCGCTACACATCAAGAACTCTGGACGTCATGACATTCATTTCACCTGTATCGGTGGTGGCCCGGAACTGGCTGGTCTCCGGAAGATGGCGCAGGAAAAAGGTCTCGACGATACGCTCAACTTCACCGGAAGGATTCCCGACGAACAGTTGCTGGAGATTCTCTCGACAGCCGATGTCTGTGTCAATCCGGATAGGCCATGCCTAATGAACGACATCTCAACGATGATCAAGATCATGGAATACATGGCTCTGAGCAAGCCCATCGTGCAGTTCGATTTGAAAGAGGGTAGATTCAGCGCCCAGGAAGCGTCTTTGTACGCCGACAACCAAAAGGGAGCCCCTGACTTTGCTGCCAAAATCCTCTGGCTGCTGGATAATCCCGGTGAGAGAAAAAGAATGGGCGAATTCGGACGCAGAAGGGTTGAACAAGAACTGGCTTGGGACTACTCCGTCGGCAGTCTGCTGGCGGCCTATCAGAAGGCGCTCCCCGAAAGAGACCCGATGACCATCCTGCCAGTCGGGGGCCGGCGATAGCCTCTAGGCACCGGATACAGTAAGATTTGATGCTCGGCATCTCGATGAACTCAGCGCTGATTGATTACTACACTTGTCCAGATCAGTTCGTCGACCTCGAATTGAAGGGCCAGTTATCCGACGACGTAGGCTATTTTCGATTTGGGCAAGATACGATTTGCTATGGACAATCCGCATCAGGTTTCCGGGCGAGCCGAGCTGACGATATCCTTTATGACGTCCTCAAGGATGTGACCGTCCGTGGATCAAGTGTGCTTTTACCGTTCAACGCCACGGATGTTATTGATAACCTGCGTCTTGAGTATTACGCGAAGCGGTTTAGTCTCAGTGCTCTGAATCCATGGAGGCGATCGCTAAGGAGTGCATATTACCTTCTGCGCCCATTAATGCACCTCGATGTTCGCAAGCGCGTCCAGAGGGCTCGTTTGAATGGCTGGCGAGATCTCGCCTTTCCTCATTGGCCCGTGGACACCACCGTTGAGAACCTAAATGAACAATTGCTGTTGTGGTCCATGAAGGCCCAATGTATTGACAGAGTACCCTTCGTATGGTTCTGGCCCGACGGTGCAAGAAGCTGCATTGTGCTGACTCATGACGTTGAAGCTGAAAGAGGTCAGAACTTCTGCCCAGAGCTAATCAATATAGATGAGTCTTTTGGCATTAGGGCGTCGTTTCAATTCGTACCCGAGGGGCGCTATAAGATTTCGACGAATCTGCTTCAGGCTATCCGGGAAAGGGGATTTGAGATAGGCATTCAAGACCTCAATCATGATGGCCACCTCTTTCGCGATGAAGAGGGATTCCTGCGACGGGCGGAGAGGATTAACCGATATGCCGAGATCTATGGCGCCAAAGGCTTCCGGGCTGCGGTGTTATACAGAAATCAGGAGTGGTACGACGCGTTGGATTTCTCTTTTGACATGTCGGTTCCGAATGTCGCCCACCTCGATCCGCAACAGGGCGGCTGTTGTACTGTGATGCCATATTTCATTGGCGACATCCTGGAAATTCCCGTCACCACCACGCAAGATTACATGCTGTTTCACTTGCTGAGCGATTACTCTGTGGATCTGTGGAAGTGGCAAACCGAGGCAATTGTGAAGAAGAATGGTTTGGCGAGCTTTATCATCCATCCGGACTACGTCATTGAGAAGAGAGCCCGAGAGGTCTATCTAGCTTTGTTGGGATTCTTGCATCAATTGAGGTCAAGGGAACGCCTGTGGTTCGCCCTTCCGGGGGAGGTTGATCAGTGGTGGCGCTCGCGAAGCAAAATGCGCCTGACAGAGCGCGATGGCCATTGGCGGATCGAGGGGTCCGGTGCGGAACGAGCCAAACTAGCGTTTGCAATGGCGGCCGGTGATCATCTCGAGTACGAAATCTGTACGTAGCAGAGGAATGATCTGTGCTCTGCACAACCGCTGCCGTTGGTCCGGCGACTTTTGCAGGTCGACGCGCCGGCGAGCCTGTCGACCGGCGTATGCTACTGTCGCTTTGGGCAGGACGCGATCTGATGGGAGGCGGTCAGCGGCCGGCTATCGCAGGCCCAATGCCGACAGCCTGCTGAAGCCTCATTGGAATATAGCTTTGATCTGCAGGAACATTCGCATGAACGCGCGGACCGTCGGTAGTCGACTCAACTGTGTTGGAAGAGTGATGTCAAGATGCTCAACAGGGTTCAAGCTGTTCTGAGCGTCACTGTTCTGATTGCCGGGATTAGTTCGCAGGTCAGCGGCTACAATGACCAGGACAGCCAAAATTGTAGTGGCGATTTGCAAACCAACCCTGCCTCCAAGGCTGCTGCAGCGCCGGCAGGATCTGCATTTTCTTCCTTCAAACCGCATAGAGTGACGCTTTCGTGGAACGCGAGTATTCCGGCAAGCAAATCTCCCGCTGATGCGATCCAGGGTTATAACGTTTATCGTCGCGATCCTGGCAAAAAGAAATATGAGAAGATCAACACGAGTCTCATTCGGGGCACTAGCTGTGTTGACTACCTTGTGAAGGCGGGGAAGACTTACTATTACGAAACCAAAGCTGTTAGTGCGACTGGACTGGTCAGTAAGTCTTCGTCGGAAGTCAAAGTGGTAATTCCTTCTCGGTGAACCCTCTCCCGAACCCGCCCGAGTTTCTATTGACGGGTAACTCCAAAGAAAACGACTGCAACCAGAGGATCCCATGAGACGCAGTTAGTTTTATCTCCAGTAAGTTTTAAGTCAGTAGTTAAGAGGAGCTTAGCTTGAAGATATCAATCCTGGGCTGCGGTTATGTCGGTTTGGTCACAGGCGCGTGCCTGGCCGAGATGGGGCACGACGTACTCTGCACCGATAACGACGTCGACAAGGTCGACATTATTAGGCGCGGGAGTCTGCCCATCTATGAACCTAATCTGGATGAGATCATGGTCCGGAATTGCGCATCCGGCCGGCTGGGCTTTACCGCGAAGCTGGGGGACGCCGTCCGCTTCGGCGACGCAATCTTCATCTGCGTGGGTACTCCACCGCTGCACGATGGTGAGGCCGATCTGAGCTCGATGGATAGCTGCGTCCGAGTTATTGCGGCGGAAGCGCTCACTCCCAAGCTGGTCGTTGAGAAAAGCACTGTGCCGATGCAGACCGGCCACAAGCTGAAGCGTGCTCTGGACATCTACGCACGCAGTTCCAGCTGCCGCTTCTCCGTCGCGTCCAATCCGGAGTTTCTTTGCGAAGGTACGGCAGTTTCCGACTTCCTGCATCCAGACCGAATCGTCGTGGGAGTTGCGGACGAACGCAGTGAGGTTCAGCTCCGCGAAGTTTATCGTCCACTGGTTGAGCAAAACATCGTTTGCCCCATTCACGATGGTAAGTGTCCGCCTAAACCTTCACCGCGGTTTCTGGTCACCAGCATCAATAGTGCGGAATTAATCAAACACGCTTGCAATTCTTTCCTCGCTGTAAAGATCTCATACGCCAATTTAATTGCAGACATCTGCGAGAACATGGGTGCTGATGTCGACGAAGTAGTCCAAGCTATGGGACTAGATCCCCGCATCGGGCCGCAGTTCCTGCGTCCGGGACTCGGCTTCGGAGGATTTTGCCTGCCCAAAGACATTCAGGCATTCATCCGATTGGGCGAAAAAGCTGGTGTGGATGTCTCGATGCTGAAAGACGCCGAGTGCATCAACCAGCGCCGTATCGACAGGTTCCTTTCGAAAGCCCGTCATGCGCTATGGACACTGAAAGATAAGCGCATCGGCATCCTCGGCCTCGCATTCAAACCGGGCACGGATGACCTTCGCTTTGCACCCGCCGTGGAATTGATCCACAGGCTGCTTCAGGAACGCGCTAAACTCCAGGTCTTCGATCCGCAGGCAATGGAGAAAGCTAAGGCCATTTTGCCCGGCATTCGCTATTGCGAGACGCCTTACCAGGCAGCCGAGAACGCCGATGCTCTCCTGATCGTAACCGAGTGGCCATGTTTCAAGGACCTTGATTGGCAACTCATCGAAGGTTCTATGGCACGGCCGCTGGTTATCGATGGCCGCAATCTTCTGGATCGTGCACAGATGGCTGCGTTGGGCTTTGAGTACCAGGCCATCGGTAAGCCAATAGAGGAAGCTTTGCACATGACCTTCGCCACATCTTCCTGACGTTCCTCTACGGCTATTCTGCGGTATGTGCAGGCCGAGGCCATCTGGTCTTGCTCCGAGTTGGATTCCTCTACACGAATTGCTTGCCGAGCGCCGGCGCCGGTTGCAGTTGCGCCATCCACCTCAAAGTTAGCCGATCGGACCCTCGCGCGCGTTGTGGCGCGGACCGCTGCGAGCCGATGGGCCATTTAGCTACTGAGTTGGGTCTCGACCTTGACTCGTTGTTTTTTGGAACGTCGCTGTTACTGTTGTGAGAACCGGACTCAAGGACTACCGATCAAAGATCGGTGCTCCCGAGATCGGTGCTCCCGAGATCGGTGCTCCCGAGTAAGAGATGTTAATGCAATCGACACCATAGAGGCACTCATAAAACAGAGCGGACTGCCGTAAGAGGGATATGAGGGCATAAAGATTGTGTCTTTTGGCGCGCACTTAGGGCAGGCTGTTGCGAAGGAGGTCGGGAAGGCCTGAAGCAGCTTCGTCGACGCACAATAGGATTGTGCGCCGTATGGTCTATAAGGCAAGCGGCGATGTCTGCCATGTCGTCCGACGATTTTAGCGAACACATTTCGGCAAGAAGGAGAAGTCGTCATACGAAACTTCCTCCCATTTCGATAAGGCATCCGCTGGCATGCGAGTGATGGCGACCCGGCAAGAGCGAAGATACCGTCGGTTCCAGTTGGAATGCCCGGTGTGCGTAAAATTTCAGGCCGCCAGTTCCTTCACCGAAGTCGAAGCCATCAGTCAGAATGTGAGTATCGGCGGGCTTTTGGTGAAGAGTGCTTCAATGATTCCGGAGCATACACCGGTAACCTTCATCATAAGCATCCAGGGAAGACAGGTTGTTTACCCAATCTACCTGGCGGGTGAAGGGAAGGTAGTGCGGGTCGAAAGCCGCCAAGCTGATGCAGCGTTTTTGGTTGCGGTAGAGTGTGGGGCTCCTATCAAACAATTGGAGGAGCGGCTCCGGCCAGCATAAACTTCTTGTTCACTCCTTGCGTGGCAACCAGCCACACATCGGCGATTTAGTTTCGAGGACAAGATTCGCATCTTTATGGAAGGCATTCGCGGCGGGCTCGCGGTCTGCGGCTTGCTTGCCGCTTCTGCTCCAAACCGTTCTACCGAAGCGGTTGCGGTCTCCAGGGTTCGCACGCGGCGCGTGAACGACAAAAGGACCGGATTGTTCCGGCCCTTTCCTTTGGTTACCGCTTCGGAAGAAAATGGTTACACGCGGAATTTCCGGCGCAGACCCCCGATACCAACCAGAGCACCGCCGAGCAGCATGAGCGTCATCCCACCGTCGGGAACATATTCTGTAATCAAGCCCTGATCAACCGCAGGGTTGTTTGCTCCGGCCGGGGAAAGCCAGTCGAAATTGCCGATATAGTTCGGAAGCCCATTGCCTTTTGCGATGGCCAGCGCAGCGAGATCTTGGTTGTAATCGGTTATACAACCTAAACCATCGCTACATCCGGTCAGGGTAACGCCGTAGATTTGGTTCCATATGGCCGCCTGGAGGCCAACCTGTTGGTCGTAGGTGGTAGCTCCCGCGGCGAAAGCATGCACCAGCCAAGCTACATCTATGGCGTTGGTAACTGTTGCCAGCGCTCCAGGAGCCGTGTAACCGATGATGCCGCCATCGTTGCTATTGGCAAGACTACCTGCGATCATGCCGTTGTTAGTCACGGTATTGTCGGGGTAGCTACCGGGAACGTAAACGGTGTCAGGGATGTCCACACAGTAGACCCAGGGGAGCGCAACTCCGTTCAGAGTAGACGGACCGATCGATCCGCCGCCCTCAGTAACAGTCCCGATTAAACCCCCGGTAAGGTCTATCCCTCCATTGTAGTTACCACCAAGATACAGAGGCTGATTTTGCGCACGCGCCATACCCGATCCAAGGGCAATAGCCAGCGCGAGCGTTCCTAACATAACTAGGTTGCGTTTCTGCATTTGTAAGCCCCCTACTTCCGCTGTCTTGCACGTATCTTTTATGCACGTATTGTGCCAACTATGCCAGGAGGTTCGGCAAACCCTCTAGCGCTAGCTAAGTGTCTAGTCCACAAAGGATTAGAGATTTTCGTGCCGGGTTCAGACCGCGACGGCGCTGAAGGCGCTGCAGATTTTCGTAAGTAGTTCCGACGAAGCCAGTTGTGGCCTGAGCAGCATTCGCAGCAAACCCATTCCGCATCCGTGACTTGCGGGCAGCGATCTCGACTCGCTCAGAACGTAAGAAGATCCGACAGTTCAACGCCGCCAGCGGGTCATCTGTACGTTCATTACGACTCCCTGGTGATTCCGAGCTTTTCCATCAATTCGTAGAGCGTCGGCCGGCTGACGCCGAGTTCCAGCGCGGCCGGTGTGATCCTGCCCCTGTGGCGCTGCAGGGCGTCCCGGACCATTTCCCGCTCCACGCTTTCCCGCGCCTCCTTCAGCGTCTGCGGCGGCAAGGCGCTCAGGGTATCGGTCAATTGCAGGTCCCGGGCAGTGACGCGCTTGCCATCCGCCATGATCACCGCCCGCCGCACCCGGTTCTGCAGCTCGCGCACGTTTCCCGGCCAGCGGTAGACGCTCAGGGCGCGCAGCGCATCGGGCGCGAAGGTCAGACCGGGTTTGGCGTGCTCGACTCCATAGCTGTGCAGGAAGGCCTTTGCCGCCAGAAGTATGTCGTCCCCCCGCTCCCGCAGCGGGGGCGCCTTGACCACAAGAACGGCTAGGCGAAAGTATAGGTCTTCCCGGAATTTGCCACTGGCGACGCACTCCTGCAGCTTCCTGTTCGTGGCCGCCAGGACGCGGGCGTCGCTCTGAATCTCCTGCCGGCCCCCGACGCGCTGGAAGCACTTCTCCTGGAGAAAGCGCAGGAGCTTCACCTGGACCGGCGGCGGCAGCTCACCGATCTCATCGAGGAAGAGCGTGCCCCCGGTCGCGGTTTCGATGTGTCCCTTGCGCTGCGCGTGAGCGCCCGTGAACGAGCCTTTCTCGTGGCCGAAGAGTTCGCTCTCCAGCAGGTCCTCGGGGATGGTGTTGCAGTTGATGGCGACGAACGGGCCGCCACTCTGCGCGCTCCGGCGATGGAGCGCCTGCGCCACCATTTCCTTGCCGGTGCCGCTTTCGCCCAAAATCAGGACCGGGGCGTTGGTGGGGGCCACCTTGCGGATGAAGTCGAAGACGGCCAGCATCGGTGGACTCGCGCCGAGCATGTCCTCGAAGACCTCGACCCGCGCGCTGTGCTGCATGACGCGGTATTCCTGTTCCAGATTCGCCAGATACACGCAACGTTGCAGCACCAGCCTCAGCTCGTCCATGTCGATCGGCTTGCAGAGAAAGTCGTAGGCCCCGGCCCCGACGGCACGCACGGCGTTCTGCTTCTCGCCTTGGCCTGAGATGACGATCACTTTGGCCAGCGGTTCCAACGCGAGAACCGCCGAGAGCACCGCCAGGCCTTCATCGGGCTCATTGGGGCGGGGCGGCAGTCCCAGATCGAGCAGAGTTACGGTGGGACGATGCTCGGTGAAGGCGGCTAATGCAGCAGCCCGGTCCGCGGCGGTAAGCGGCTCGTAGTCGTTTGTCAGCGCCCATTTCATCTGGGTGCAGATGTCCTCGTCGTCATCAACGATCAGCAGCCTGGTTCTTGTCATTGCGGTTCTTCACGGGGAGGCTCACCTGAAACGTGCTGCCTTTGCCCACCTCGCTTTCCACCCGGATGCTACCCCCGTGCGCCTCGACGATCAACCGGGACTGAAACATGCCGATGCCGAGCCCCTCCTTCTTCGTGCTCTGAAAGGGACGGAACAAGCAGTCGTCGAGGAACCCCTCACTCATACCGCAGCCGTTGTCCATGACAGTGAGAACGACGCTGCCTCCTACCTGCTCCGTGCGGACGTGAATGCGTCCTCCTGGTCCGAGTGCGTCGCGCGCGTTGAGTACTAGGTTGGTGACGACGCTCTGGATCTGCTCGCGATCAGCCAGCATCACGGGCAGTGGTTGTAACTCTTTCGTCAGTTCCGCCTGCGGTAATCCGTCCAGCCTGTCAAGAACTTCGCTCACGAGCTGATTCAAATCGGCTTCGACGGGATGGAAGGAGGGCCCTTGCCGTAAGGCGCTCAAACGGGCGATCATCGTGTCGATTCGCCGCGCCGTGTTGGCAATACCGCGCAAGGCGTCCTCACGAAACGCCGGGTCGTCGAAATGCACTGGGAGGTTCTTCAGCATCAGATTGAGGGTTGCGGCGGTGTTCTTCAGATCGTGCACGAAGAACGCCGACATCGTGCGGAAGGCATCCATTTCCCGGGCACGCGCGACCTCATTGGCCAGCCGCAGGTTCAACAGCACTGACGTCATCTGGTCCGCGATGCATTGCAGCAGCTGCAACTGCTCGGCCGTGTAATTCGCACCGTTGACGCGGTCGGCCAGAATGAGTGCGCCAAGGCTCTGGTCCCCTGCGCGTAACGGAACACACCAACGGTCCCCGCCCTCGGTGAAGGTCGTCGGATTGAGTTGCCGCAATTCCTCAGCCCATGGCCCGTTTACCCCTTCGAGGTCGAACGGCGACGACCTCGCCCGCAGTCCGGCCACGACAGCACTTGACGCCGCCACCGGTGGATTGCTGGGGCTGACTGCGCCCGCTTGTCGCACGGACGAGCCACCAAGGATGAATTGCTCCTTCTGCTCGTCCAGCAGCCAGATTGTGACCGACAGCACCTCAAAGGTTTCGGAAACCAACCTCGTGGACGCCGCGCACAGGCCGGCTTGATCCTTGACATTGGCCAGCCCTCGCGAGAAGTCAGTCCAGATCACAACGGAATCGTGCTGCGCCCTTGCGAAATGGCGGCCGACGAATCCGTGGATGCGCTGCCGGAGGCGTTCGGAAAGCAGCAGCACCACCAGGCCGGCCATTCCCAGGAGCACGATGAAGGCCGCGAGTTGGAAAGTCCCCACTCCACCAACGCGCCTGACAATATTCGCGAGGACGCCGACGACGAAGAGGTAGCCGCCGACCAGTAGAACCGTCAAGGACGATCCCAGGATGGCCCGAGATGGGTACACCTCGATCTCGGCGAAGCCGGTGCGTACGTAGGCCACCGACAGGAAGACACACCCGATCAGGAGCGCACTCGACTCGACGCCTGACCAGCGAATGTCATACGTCGAAAACAAAAGTGCCTGGCTCTGAACGTATAGGCGGGCGCCGAAGATCACCGCCAAACCCAGAACCACGAACTTGATTCGCCAGCGCATCGTTCCGACCGTCGATCGGAAGGTCTGTTCCAGGTTCATGAGGATCCACACGAGCGCAACGAGAAAAATGACGTTCAAGGCCTTCGCCATTGCACCGAAGCGCAAGTGCATCCCCTCGTCCGCCGGCCCGGCTGGCGCTAACTCGAGCAGTTGCTGGTGGAAACCGAGCGACAATCCTATGGGTAGCAGAATGACAATTGCGAGCAGGATTCTCCAGCGCGCCAGGGACTCGCGGTAATCACCGCGCGAGTAACTCAGGCTGAAGCCAAGCCAGGCTGCTGGTACGAAGGAGTTGACGATTAACTTTAGCGTTACGCCCCGGAACACTTGGGACAACTGAGTAGCGCGCGGGATAAGGCCAGTAAGCAGGCTGTCGATACCGAGAACGAACATCCCGGCGAAGAAGCACCACCTGGCGAGGGAGGGCCTCTTTGCCAACACGCTGGCAAAGGCGAGGAACAGGCTGAAGATCGCAGCCGCGAAAGGCAGGATGGAGAAGAGCGTCACGTGTCCTCAGCCGCCCAGGTTGAGCCGCCGCTCCTGGCGCCGCAACCACCACAACAGCAGAAACAACGGAAACAGGGACAGCGCGAAGAAAAGCGGGCCGCCCTGATGATGAATGGGGCTGTCAATCATGTACGGCCCAACATGTACGCAAAGCAACCCGATGACCAAGATCCGGAACCCGTTCCGTAGGACGCCCAGCGGAATCACGAAGGCCACCAGCACGATCCTTCGCCACCGGGTCCTCAGAAAGAGATGGGACGTGAGCAGGCCGGTCATGAACAGCACCCAACTGGAGTGGATCCCGCTGCACTCCTGGGCTACTCTGGAGCACCATCCCCGGCAAGACGAACACTGTGCCCTGGCGCACCATAGGGGTTCCCGTCAAGTTGAAGAACAGTGCGGCGGCCTCTGCCGATGCGAGCACGGAAGCTTTTTCCAACCAATTCATCGCGATGTCCGGCAGAGGGACCATGAAAACCAGGAACGCGAAGGGGAAGGCCGCGGCGGCCATGAATTTCGAGCCGAGGAATAGAAACCCGCCGGCCGCGACGAAACTCACAAATGCGAGAGCCATCAGGGCCAGTCCATCGTTGATACTCAGGCTCCCACGCCAGCCGAACCCTGCAGCCAGCGCCGCGATTCCGATTCCGCCCATCGCGACCGTTCCGGCAATCGACCTGCGACACGCAGCCGGGAGGTGTCCCCGTTCGATGTAAAGCAGGTAACCGCTGATAAACGGGACCATGAGGATGTACGAGCGCATATCGCTCTGGGCGACGTACACCATCAGCCTGGTGAGCGGTTGAAGGAACAGCAGCGTCAAAAGAAGGAGGTAGGCGGCGAATCCACCAACTCGCAACCGATGCGGACGCGGCAGATCCCGCCACCTCGCCCACGCGCCAGCGCGCTGGTCGACGGCTGTCGCTGCCACAACTCTCCCTCCTTCGCATGGCATCAGGTGCGCCGAACTCGCGCATGAGCGTTCGTAATGCCGGGTTGGCTAATGGCCCAGGGCTGAAAAGCAAGGATGCACCATCAGCCCCCGGTTCGCAGCACAAAACACCCTCTCAACCGGCACGTCCATTATGGACTCGGCTAGTTCATCGGGCAAGGTGTGGATCTCGCGGGTGACGTCGAGCTTGTATAAAAACTCGGAGGGTGCGGGTTTTCAATTCCAGCTTGGGGCGCTGGAAGATCGAATGGATAATGCGATCCGTTGCCGACCGCAGGTGCGCCGCACCCGCAGGCTCACGCCGTTCAAAAACAAGTACGCCCAGTCGTCCTGCAGCGCTGCTTGATGAAACTGTCGCACCGCCTCGTCTAGATTGCGGATCAAGCGGGAAACGGTTTGCGGACAGACCACCTCTCCGGTCAAGATCCCCACCGCCCTCCCCACCTGCCGGGTGCTGACGCCCCACAAGAAAACCTCACGCAGCAACAGCGACATCTCTTCGGCCCTACGCTGAACTTCTGAGCACCTCGGGCAGAAAGCCGCGCTCCCGAGTGTGGGCAATGTGCAAACGCAGGGTGCCAAAGCGGGTTACACAAACGCCCTCGCAACCGCCGTTGCGATGATCCCGCCGCGGTTTCTGCCGGATATACCGCAGTGACTATGTACAGCTTCCGTTGCCGCTCCGACAGCAGCTTGAAGAGTCGACGCATGTGAAGTACTTGACCTGCAGGTTCACCCCAGGAGTCTCGCTTATAGCTTCGCCATGGGTATAAGTCTCCTTTCGAGAATGGTTTTAGCTTGTGAGGCCAAAGCCAACTTACACTTTCTCGCCTTTTACACAATCGAAGTTATGTGACCTCTCGCGCTAAAGCACGCTGTAGTCCTGTTGGATGGCAGCTTGGCCATGGCCTGAGCCAGATGGCTTTCGCCAGTGCCGGGCAGCCCAAAAAATAGAGCATCTTTATGGCGCGCTATGCTATAAGAAGGAAGGCGCCAAGTTCATGCAGCGCCTGATCGCAAAACAGAAGCTTCGTACGAAGTGAAAGGTCTCGCCCACCCGCCTTTCTAGTATCAGTCTGCGCCATACCGTTGGGCGCCATGGCGAATAAAAAGCTCACACCGGGAGGTTGCGCAGTGAGGACTTCCGCCGCTCTCCGTCTCATCCTGTCTCTGACCCTGATCGCAACTGTCTTTACGTCATGCTCTCGCGACCCCAATGTGCGCAAGCAGAAATATTTTCACAGCGGCCAGCGCTACTATGAAAAAGGGAAATATCGCGAAGCTGCGATCGAGTTTGTCAATGCTCTCAAGATCGATCCAAATTATGCCGAGGCGCACTACCAACTCGCTCAGACTTATCTCAAGACTCAGCAGCCAATGCGTGCTTATCCTGAACTAGTTCGTACTATCGACCTTCAACCCGAGAATTACTCAGCCCGCCTCGATATGGCCGGGCTGCTGATTGTCGGCCGCCAATTGCAACTGGCGAAGGAGCAAACCGATTGGCTACTGCAAAACCGCCCCAACGATCCCAAAGTCCATCTCATGGCTGCGGATCTCCTAGCCGTGCAAGCCGATGTTTCGGCAGCGCTTGTGGAAATGCACAAGGCCATCACCCTCGCTCCGAGCGATGGAAATTTGTACCTTGACCTAGCGCTTATGCAGTTGAAGAATGGCCAAGCTGATGCAGCCGAAGCCAATTTCAGGAAGGCAGTCGAGCTAAATCCAAAGTCGGTGAACGCCTGGCTGGTCATGGGGACTTACCATCAGGGGGGCGGTAGTTATGGACAAGCTGAGCAAGAATTCCGGCAGGCTATAGACGCTGACCGAAGCAATCCGGAGCCGCGAGCCGCTCTTGTTCGCCTTTTTCTGGTTGAGGGCAAGAAGGCGGAAGCGGAAGAATTTCTGAAGCAAGCTAAGCGCGACTTTCCGAACAACTCCGCAGGTTACCGCATGCTTGGCGACTTCTATTCTCTAGCTGGCGAGTTGGACAAAGCTGTCGCCGAATACGGTATCCTTAATCAGGAACATCCGAAAGACCTGAGCGTGAAGAAAAACTACATTCAGCTGCTTATGCAGAATCATCGCTACGATGAGGCGCGAAAGCTAGACGATGAAGTCCTGAAGGCAAACCCTAACGATCAAGATGCTCTGATGTTCCGCGGAGAATTGGAAATGCAGGCCAGCGATGCGAATGGCGCCGCCAAGACATTCCAAACTGCCGTAAAGAATGATCCCAAGGACGCCATAGCCCACTACCAACTGGGGGTTGCATACCAAAAGTTAGGAAACTTGGAGAATGCAGATAGCGAATGGAGGGATGCGGTACGGCTTCGCCCCAACATGGTCGAGGCTCAGCGGTCGTTGGCCTTACTGGCGATGCGCAAGGGCGACATGAGTACTCTTGAACAGGCGGCCGCCCAGCTCATCATTCTGAAGCCTGCTTCGCCAGAGGGCTATGCACTGCATGCCGTATCTGAGACTAACAGCAAGCAGTTTAAGGCGGCGGAAGAAGACATACAAAAGGCCATGCAGGTGGATCCCCATAGCCATCTTGCTTGGGTTCAGCTGGGAGATCTGAAGCTAGTTCAAAAACAGTATAACGAGGCGGGCAAAGCATTTCAACAGGCGCTTGACCGCGATCCCAACTCCACCGATGCGCTGCGCGGTCTGGCTAACACATACCTTGTGCAAAATCAGGTGGATAAAGCCATCACCGTCGCGAACGCGCAAATTGCGAAGGCGCCCGGCAATAGCAGCTTCTACGACTTGCTCGGTACTGTACTCTTCCATAACAAAAAAGACTTGGACGGCGCGGAGGCTGCGTTCAACAAGGCGATCGCTCTTGACGCAAACAACCCTGATGCCACGGCTAACCTAATTCAGGTACAGTCGGCAAAGGGACAATTGGACCGGGCGATCACCAGTTGTCAGCAGGAAATCAAAAGCTATCCCCACAATGTGGGATTCTTTATTCTTTTGGGTAACCTGTACGTGGCGAAGAGCGACTGGACGGACGCCAGCAACGCCTATCATGAAGCCCTCAACCTTCAACCGAACAATCCCGCTGCCTCACTGCAACTTGCCCGTGTGCTCCTCCAAACCGGTGGCAATGTGAACGAAGCTTTGTCGCTGGCCCAAATAGCGCAGCAGAGGTTGCTCGACTCTCCGAGTGCGGCCGATACCCTGGGCTGGGTCTACTATCAAAAGGGGGAATACTCGCTGGCGCTGAATCTGCTTGAGCGGGCTCTCAAATTTCAGCAAGAACAAAATGCGCCCGACAGTCCCGACATCCACTACCACCTGGGATTGGCCTATCAGAAGATGAAACAGCCTGTACTTGCACGTCAGCATTTGGAGCGTGCGCTGAAGATTAATCCGAATTACAGCGCCGCTGCTGATATAAGAAAGCAGCTTAGCACTCTGAAGTCGTGACCAAACGGTCTGCCTCGATCATGCAATCTCTGCACCATACATCTGAGGAGAAGGCCAGGTAGCGGGAATGGGACATGCAATGGATGGCCTGGTACTTGGCGGGCTTTATGTGCCCCCCCGCGCCATAGGTCTGCTTAGTTTCATAACTTTATGCGCAACCTTGATTGCTGGTCTTTGGCCCTTCTGTTCTCCCGAGAATCAAGTGACGTGGATAACCGGCGAAAACGGTATCCGCTTCGGCGACCACGGAACAGTACTGAGTGCAGGGACGCTTGAGAGTGATGCCTTCGCTGGACCAGCTTGTACCGTTGAATTCTGGATAAAACCCGCGCAAACGTGGGCCACTGGCTCGCTTCTTGATTTCTACAATTCCCAAAATGACCATCAGTTCGCGATCGAGCAAGATTCCACGGATCTTGTACTACACGTTCGGAGTGAACGCCGGAATGGCTGGAACGACCAGAAAGAATGGCGGGCTAAGAATGTGTTCCGCAAGAAACAAGCCCTTATAACGGTCACATCAGACGGTCAAAACACGTTTCTGTATATCGACGGGCAACTCACAACGACAGCCCCGAAGTTCGATTTTTCAAGCAAAGATCTGGCTGGTCAACTGATAATCGCCAACTCCCCTTTCCGCAAGCAGAGCTGGTCAGGCATTGTGAAAGGGCTGGCGATTTATGGCAGGGAACTGAATGCGGCGCAGGTTCTGGGACATTATCGAGACTGGACGCAGCAGGGGGAGCCTACCTTTGGCAAGCCTGAGGACGCCGTTTCCGTATACCTGTTCCGTGAGCACGGCGGGAGCATCATTCATAGCGCTGTGCCATCGGGAATCGACTTGGAGGTTCCAAAGCGGTTCCGGGTTGAAGATCAACTGCTTTTCGAGTCTCCCGTGACAGAGTTTCATACGCACCGACATTATCTGAAGGACGCTCTCATCAACGTTGCAGGATTCGTGCCTCTCGGATTTGTTTTCTCTCTGTATTTCGCCGAAGTTTTAAGACTGAAACGGCTAATAGTCGCAGCGGTTCTGGTGGGGTCGAGTGTCAGTTTTACAATCGAGTATTTTCAGTCGTTTCTTCCGACCAGATACTCGGGATGCACGGATCTTTTTACCAACACCGTCGGCACCTGCATCGGGGTTATGCTTTGCAGTTGGCTTCTACAGCGTGTCCGCGCAGATCACGCGGGAAGGCGAAGCCCATTATCAGCTTCTTGAGGCGACGCAGAAAGGCGACCTAAAGATTATGCCCTGGCGGAAATTGGTTCTGGATTGTTTCAAGCGCGCCTTGGACGCGGCCGAAACCACATTGGCGGTGGACCGTGTAGGAAGGCGCGGTTCTGGGAACAGCACGCGGGCACGTCTCTTAATGACGGCAGCGGAAGATCATCAGCCAGATGCTGAACGGCTGGCGCAGGAAAGCTTGACCTAATCCAAATGGGCAAGACTCGCTAAGCGCTTTCACGGCCCGGCGCTCCTCGATATCGGGAGCCCGTCCGAAATGGCGCTCTGGTAAAAGACCGCTCCGGGAGACGGAGGACCAGCTGGTCCCTTGCCAGGAATGAAGGGGCCCCTGGTCAGCTGGGCTGATGCATCCGTGCGCGGCAACCAGCGCCCAAGGTGATCAAGTTGTGTTCCATGTCGCTACCCGACTGGCGAAGCCGGCAAGATTCCGTTGCTCATGGCGCGCATATTTTCTCTTGCAGACCGGCCGGGGCCAACTGCCTGAAGTCCCCGAGATTGAACGTGTAAATACGTTCTGCCGCGCATCTTGCTGCGCTGCGCAGCAGCAGGGCGGCGTAAATTTTCGCGCCGATCCATCCGCCGCTTGCCATCGTGTTCAGTACCTCGAGATAGTCCTCTTTGCCGAGGGATACGACCTCAAAATGCGGCAGAATATTCTCGGTGACGATGCGCGCCGCTTCAACCGGGTGTATGCGGGGCTGGACCGGCAGGCGCGCGAGTGCTGCAAACATTTCCGCGATCGAGTGCAGGCCCATGAATCCCTTGTCCTGCCCCGCGGCGACGCGCAGCAGCGCAGGCCTGACTGGGGAGTAGTGCGGATGGCTTTGCTCGGAGGCGGCAACGAGAACTGTCGTATCGAAGAAAATATCCACTTGGGCTACGCTTTCAAAACCGACTCAATCCGCTCCTCGCGTACATCCGCAAGGATGCGCTCCCAGTTTGCCCCCGGTTCGGCGCTACCCTGATGGACCCACAGACCATCGACCTTGACCATAGAAGGCCATCGTTCGACCCGCTTGAGAAGCACGCCCTCCGGCCGCTCGATAGCTTCCAGTTCCGTATCCGGCCTGAAGCCCAGCCGCTCCCGGAGAGGTTTGGGGACGACAATCCGCCCCGCTTTATCGATCCTGAGTTCCATGCCAATTACAATGCCATATGCCATATGCCATTACAAATGGCAATCATGAAAAGGGCGGTTAGTTAGGGCTGGTGCGTCTTGTTCTGATGCATGCGCACATGGCATCCAGTACACAGTGTGATCGTTCTACATTGCCGCCTGACTGGCTGCGGAATTTGAGATGGTGGACCTGCAGGTTCTGTAGGTCCTGCATGCTACCGCACATCTGGCACCGCCAGCCGTCGCGCTCCAGCACCCGCCGATGCAGGTCTTGATAGCTCGTACAATCAAGCCTGAATCGCGGGTACTGGCAGCGGACCTTCCTTATGAAGCCTTGCGGTTGACCTCAGAGCGAAACGCCTCCTGTTGTGGACCGGGCAGGGACTGCGTTAGGGAAGGTGACAGCCTTACGACTCTACGGGCTTTGCTTTTTGTTATAACGCTCGAACATGGCGGCGGTGATTTCGCTACTGGTCGGCCAATGCCCACGCCTCTGCCCGGCGTGGGTTTGATAGCTTTCCAAGCGGGCAGGGTCCGGCTGCACGACCTTGCTGCCCTGCAAGAACAGCAAGCCGAGTTTCTCCGAGGGCATCCGCATTACGAAGGCTTCCGCATCGTCCAGAGCGGCACGTAGCTGCTTTGTCATGAGTTGAGGGTCGAGCGGTTCCGTGGTCATAAGAGCACGCCATTCGGCGGCGGGGTAGTTGGCGTTGCGGCGAATCTCGGCAATCAGCCCCTCGGGTGTGAATCCCGGCGACTTCTCGACGGCTGCCCAGATGACGGCACCAAGCGGAAGGATGGTTTCGTGGATGGTTACGAGGTCAACAAGGTCACGCACTTCACGCCGCCCGGCTGCGGCCATCACTTTATTCAGGGCAAGGTCAACGGGATGCAGAACATAGCCAAACGTCTCATCCCGCATTGTCGGGAAGAACCGGAAATCGCTGTCAACAATCCATTCAAGGCGCGTGCCAGCATCCTGCCGCGTGACTTCCGCGGTATAGATCAGGGGTAGCTGCCGCAACCACCTGACACTGTAACCTCCCGCTTCGAGTGCCTTGGCATCGTTAATGGCGGCGGACGCAACTCGTTCCTCGCGATCATGGAAAACGTCGATGTCGCCGGAATAGCGTAACGCATCGCGGTTTAACGGGGTTGCTCCCGCGACGTAGCTTTCCGAGTCGCGGTGTGCCGCGAGCAGCCGGAGAACTTCGGTCTGAATCTTAGAGAGTGGCACGGCAGGCCTGTTCGATCTGCTCCGCCAGGCGCCGCGCTTCGCGGTCGCCCTCGATGCGCAGGGCACGCGCCACAACCAGGGCGTCCTCGTGCGTCGGCGCCTCCAGTAGGCGCTTATTCCAGAGAGCCCGGGTTCCGTATTCCGCAAAGGCTCGACGATAAAGGCTCGTGAAATCCACCGGTTCTGTCGTCTGGTCGTGCATCGTGCCTGACTTCAGGGCAACTTGTCCATGCGTTCCGGTTGTAGCACGGAGCCTTTGCTTCTGCAACCAACATTGGCAACATTGAAGGCCCTGTATTAACCGGGCTTTTCGCGACGTGCTTCCGCAACGTTGCAACACTTATCACTTTTGCCAACGAAGGAGCCAAGCCGGACGCTGACGAGCCCGCATCGATCGCGATCGCGCTGCGCGAAAGCATGCTTGTCCTGGAGGGAAAGGGTCAAATTCAGCGCGCGGCAGGAGCGGCTCACGCCAGCCGGGTCACTCCGGCAACCGAGTCGAACCCGGCGTCAAAGCTCAGGATGCGCTTGATGCCATTCTGCTCCATGACGGACAAATGCATCGCATCCCGAGCCGAAATGCGCCGGTACTCCAGAACAATCTGCTTCGCCCGCTCGGCTGCTTTGCCGTCGATCGGCAATACCTCGTCCACAATGCCCAACAGCGCATTAAAAGCGGGTTGGATCGCCTCCCGGCGATCAATGGCGACGTAGCGATGCAGAATTTCCTGCAGTACTTCCGCGTCGGTAACCAGCCGCTGGCGATCACGGATCAATTTCTCGACCACACGCTGCGCGTCGCTCTTATGGGGATGAGACGCTCCGATCAGATACATGGGGATGTTGGAATCGACCAGGATCATGAGCGTCTGCCGGTTCCATATCCCATCTCGATCTCAGCCAACATGCCGTCGATGTCGCCCGCCGGAAATTCATGCTGCGCGGCGATGCGGACCGCTTCCAGCTTGTGGCTGACATCTCCCAGTGGCTGCTGGCGGCGCGCCGACTCCAGGGCCTGTCGCACCCATTCAGCCAGGGACATATGGCGTGAGCGAGCCGCCCGCTGGATCTCTCGATATTGGGGATCTTGGAGGATTACTTGCAGCCGTTTAGCCATACATTGAGTTTATTTGACTCACGGAGATGAGTCAACAAGCATAGCTTAGTGGCGGGCGGCGCTTGGACGCCAAGACCTGCTGAAGCCATTGGCCGATTCGGCAGCAATACTCAGCAACTAGCGAACGGAAAGCGAATATGATAGCACTTTGGATAGTACCGTCCTGGTAGTTGTCGGACTGGATGGGCCATTTCGCAAGAGGGCAAGTCTCTTAGCAGATGCTACCGAATCGGATTCTGTGTGTTCACCGCGGTAGATCAGGGTGCAACTGGGAGGCGGGGTTGTTGTCCGAAGTGAGTCTGGAGCTACTGGAATGGCGTGTACCATCGGCGGCCCATTCCTCCGATTCCTCAGCGCTATACCCTGAAACAAGCGGCTGCGCGGAGCAGTTAACGCTCGGGCCACGTGTCAGCCTTTCCCATGCAACGCACAGTTCCGGAACCCGGGCCGCCAAGCAACCTCGGACTTTCGAGCGCTCATCCCGGCTGTGACGCGACAGGTTCGAGCAGTGGATTCACCACCCGCACGGCTCCATAGTGCTGATGGGTCGCTAGATCTTCGGAATAGAGGATCGATGCTCCTGCACTTTCAGCAGCTTGAAGGATCAGTGCATCCCAAAATGAAGTCTGATAACGCGCCTCGATGCCCAATGCCTGGAGAATAGACTCCGGCGTGTTGATGACGACCTCCCATGTCGAATAGTCGCGTATCAACTGGCGGACTTCCTCTGCTGGCAGAGGGTAACCGGCCTTGCGACGCAGATTGATACACAGCTCTTGCAGCACCTGCGTGCTCAACACGCCTTGGCCCGAATCCCACAGTTGCTGCAGCAGCAACTGGGCGCGCTCATGTTTGACCCCGCCGGAACGGTCATGCGCATAGACCAGGATGTTGCTGTCGACAAAGCACTTATCGCTCATGCAGTTCATCCCGAGAGCGAGGCGGCGTCCACCCCAATTCAAAGCCCCGACGCAAGCGAGCCAATGCTCTCCGGCGCGCTCGTTCGTATCCGTTGCGCTCGCGCAGTGCCTGTTTCAGCTGGCTGGCGAGTAAAGCGCTGATCGAGGTGCCTTCTTCGGCAGCCAGAATACGAACCTGCCGCAGAAGGTCCGTTTCAATTTTTAACGTTACATTGGTCTTCACAGGAGCACCTGCTTATGTGCAGCACCATTTTACGTGCCGGACGGCGGAAAATCAACCCCGAGTCTCTTCCAATACAAGATGAGCCTGAAGGAGGAACCAGTTTCTAACACAAGATGAGATTGGAGAAGGCAGGCATGTTGAAGGCGAGGAAGAACTCGCCAAGGAGGAGCACCGCTCGACAAATCAGCTGATCGAGTTTCTTCTTGAGCGTGCGTTTACCCATCTCGACGAGGCCAACGAGCCTGCGGCGCATATTGATGGCAAGAGCGTAGCGAAAACGCAACGAAATTCGAAGCGATAGGCGCCAGAATATTTGATGGAATACCCCTCCGGATCTTCGGGCCGTGGCCGAACGCGTGGTTTGGTTCGAGACTGCAGAAGACACCCTCAGCCAACCCAAGCGCTTCCTCGACTACTGATGACGTTTGGGACGATGGAATCAACATTCTCACCGCACAGCGGTACTTTTCGGAACAGGATTTCGAAGGCGTTTTGGATGACCCTCCGGCCGGCATCTTTGACGTACGTTCCTGGAGTTAACGGAACGGGGTGTACGATCGTTGGCCGACGCCTCCTCTTTCTCAGCGCCAGATACCCGGCTGAAGTGGCCCGCTGCGCCAAGAGCTTTGACCCGCTTACTTCTGTCCTGACATACCTGTTTACGTGCACCCCAGGGCGAAGCCCAATGCCGCGCAGACCTCACGCAGGCGTTCCGGGCTCAGCACCGCTACCCGGCGCCCCAGATGCGCCTTGGAAACCGTCACCACGTTGTGGAGATTGATGGCGCACGGATTTTTCATTCCGTCCTTCTCGGTTAGGAGAACCTCGGACGGCACACCGCGAATGGTGGAGGTGATGGGCGCCACGGTAACGGCGGCCAAGTACCCGATGGAGCTGTCCCTGGTGAGCACGACCACGGGCCTCTGCTTATCAGGGAGAGGGAAGCGGTACAACCAGACTTCTCCGCGGCCTAACGCTCCGGCCACGATGCCACCCGTTCCCATGCTGCAGCCGCTCGCGCGGTGTCGGGATGCTCGCGGTAGCCGCGCCGATCGCGAGCCTCGATTTCGCGCGCATGAAGGCGATTTAAGTGTTCGCGAAGGGCGTCTCGGATTAGAGCAGAACGGTTGACTCGCGCCCGTTTGGCCGCTCCGTTCGTCGCCCGAAGCAATGCCGAATCCAATACCACTTGGATGGTTTCCATGTTGTTGAAGATATTCCACAATGCAATCCACAGTCAATCTTGATGGTACTGCATCAGATCTCGGGCAGTTGAATCGCGCCGAGAAGTGGTGCGTCCTCCTGATTGGGATTTGCCTAAAGCCGTATTTTCCGCAGAGCTGCCCTTTTCACCACTATAGAAAAAAGCGTGCCGCTGCAGTTTCGCAACGGCACGCAATCAGAGGCACCTCCGTGTGGAATGCTACGCCCCGTGTTATAAAAACAGCGAATGGAATCTGGTGATCACACGGAGTACGAAGTGAGCACCGAATTTGAAGTGATGGAAGGCAGCAAGCCGGGAAGAACCTTTGCAATGACCTCAGCTTCCCCGCACCGCGTGTTTGCTCTTCTGTGGATTGGCTCGCTATTGATCTGGTGGCCAGCGATCGCCGCTACTCTTGCGCTGGCACTGCGGCAAGATGCGTACAGACACATCCTTGTCATCCTTCCAATTAGCATTGTCCTGATCGTGATTGAGTGGAAGAGGAAGCCCAGTTCCAGCATCCGTGCGGGTTCGCCATTGTTGGGCTTGGCCATCTTGATCGGTGTCGCCGGCCTGAGGTGGAGGAGGGCAGACATATTCACAGTTGACCTTCGCTTGGCGCTCGAGATGTTAGCGGTTGTCACGTGGTGGATTGGGTCCTTCGTGGGTTGCTTCGGCACCCGCATTTTCCGGGCATGCATTTTCCCGCTGCTTTTCTTGCTGTGGCTGGTACCGATGCCAGCGTTTGTATTGGACCACGTCGTGTTCTTTCTGCAGCAGGGCAGCGCATCCTTTGCTCGCTTGCTATTGGCCGCCGTCGGCGTACCTGTGGTTCAGGACGGCACGAGGTTGGCTGTTCCCGGACTAACGCTGGAAGTCGCACAGGAGTGCAGCAGTATCCAGTCCAGTATGATGCTCGTCGTCATTACAATGGTCCTATCGTACCTCTTGTTGCGTTCGTCTTGGGGCAGGACGGTCGTGACCCTGGCCGCAATACCTCTGGCCATTGCCAAGAATGGCCTACGGGTTTTTACTCTGGCAGTGCTCGGCGCGTACGTGAGCCCGGGAGTCCTGAGCGGTCCACTGCACCGCCATGGAGGTCCGTTATTCCTGGCCATAGCCTTAGCGGCCGTATTTATGCTGATCCGAGGTGTGGGCTGGCTGGAGCGCAGAGCAGGCCGACCGTCGATCGGCACGCCGGCTTCCCCAGCGGTCAGCATCAGGCAGCATGACTAAGGCGAAGAGCAGAGTTGCGGACACCATTCGTTTGTGAATTAGAGGGGCCTGTGCCTGCGCACGAGAAGATGAAGCGGTCGGCTGATGCACAATCAGGCGCGCAGCAGCTTCCTTCGAAGAGCTACACTAACGCCAAGCAGCCCTAGCCCCGCCACGAATGGACTAGGTGACTCAGGAACCTGGGAGAACTGCTGATTGAAGCTGGTTGTGTCCGCCAGCCCATGGCTATCAATAGTGACGACCACGGTCAAAGCATATGGGCTGGTACCGACGTTAGCGAGGCCGTCCACGCTGCCGCTGAAAGCCGCTCCTGTCAGCGTTAGGAGGCTAGTGATCGCCGTGCCGCAGGAAGTGCTGGCACAAAAAGCGATATTGCTCAAGGACAACCACACCTGAGCAGAAATTGTGGTGCCTGACGCCGAACTGGTACCGCCGACGCTGTTCAAGAACTGCTGCAGTCCTTGGGGAGAGGTTATACCAATTGCTGAAAGCAGCGCCGTCATCGGAGCTGCGCCGGCCGGAGCGGTCGCGTCGAATGAGTTTATGGCAAGGATCGGCACCAGTTGTTCATAGGGTGGTCCAAACCCGTTGGTTACATTTGTGGTCCACTCCCCCACCTGCCCCGAGAAAGTAATCTGCCCCAAATTCACGTTCATGTCCGAGGCATTGCCGGCGCAACCGGTGAAATTCATGTTGTTGTCGCAGATAATTGCGGTGTCCGGATTGCTCGACAACTGCATGCCTAGGTTCGTACCGGCAAACATCGTGATCGGCAACACAAGCAATGCAACCGGCAATAGTACTGAGAAGCGCACTCGACATTTGGATAGCATGTTGCGCCTCCTGAGAACACGGTAGCGCGAAATCCACTCCTGTCAAGACCGATAATTTCTGCAACTGGTTGCAAGCGGTTGCAACGGAGCGAAACCGCCTAGGAATTTCGGAATTTCTGCGCACGTGCAGAGAGATGATCAACGGTCACTGAGGCACATCACTTGTTACCGTAATGCGGAGTTGGCAGGGCAGTATCCGGTTGGGTTGCAAGGAGCAGTGTGAATCACTTAAGCGCGCAGTATTCTTTTGCGAAAAGCTACACCAATGCTAAGCAGCCCAACAGCTGGCACGAACGGAGTAGGCGATTCGGGAACGGAGGCCGGGAGACCAAACGTGTCATTGAAGCTGGTTGTGTCCGGCAGCCCATGGCTATTTATAGTGACAGCCAAGGTTAAAGCATATGGACCGGCACCAAGGTTAATAAGGCCGTTCGCGCTATCGTGAAAATCCGCTCCTGTCAGCGTCAGGACGCTGGTGACCGCTGTGCCGCAGGAGGAGCTGGCACAAAAAGCGATATTGCTCGTGGACAACCACACCTGGGTAGTAATTGTGGTACCTGACGCCGTACTGATGCCGCCGATACTGCTCAAGAACTGCTGCAGCCCTTGTGGTGTGGTTATACCGATTGCCGAAAGCAGCACCGTCATTGGAGCTGCACCGGCCGCAGCAGTCGCGTTAAACGTGCTTATGTCAAGGATCGGGACGAGCTGTTCATACGGTGGCCCGAACCCGCTGGTCACATTTGTGGTCCAGCTTCCAACCCCCCCGATGAAGAGGATCTCTCCGGCAGCAGGGTTCAGGTCCGTGGCGTTATGCGTACAACCAGTGAAATCCACGTTGTTGTCACAGATAGTCGCGGTGGTTGGACTGCTCGACAACTGCATCCCGAGGTTCGTGCCCGCAAGCATCGTCAGCGGCATCGCAAGCAATCCGATTGCTAACAATGCCGAAAAGCGTAGCTGATACTTGAGGCGCATCTACCCCCGCCCCTAACACCCTAGCGCGAAATCCGTTGCTGTCAAGATCGATAATTTCTGCAACCTGTTGCAAGCCGTTGCAACTATATAGGCTGTTTGTTATCAGCAAGATAACTAAGAACGACTGTCAGCTTTACGACCAGAGTACTTTCAATCGTTCCTTCCACCCGGAAGTCGGGACGGACGGATATTCTTTAGCAATACGCCCGACACGGTCGTCGGAGAAAGGTTTAGCTGAGTGCGTAACTCGATTTATGACATCCAGGCTTCAGCTTCGGCCCAGCCTGCAACTTTCCCCCGCATTTTCAGATTCGTGCTGTCGGCCTGCGGACGCTCCTCTATGGAACGGTTGCGGAAGACTCGTTCGAATAAGCGCTTTCCTGGCCTTGATTGTTGACGGCGGTGGTTACGTAGTAATAGGTGACGCCATCTTGCACGGCCAGGTCATTGTAATTAGTATTCGGGTCCAGACTGGAATTGATCTTGGTATACGGGCCGCCTGAGGTCGTGCTGCGATAGATGTTATAACCGGCAATACCTGGTGATTGGCTGGCAGTCCAGGACAAGATTACCTGCGCCGTAACGGTCAGGTTCACAGTCACGGTTTGGTAGATGCCACCTCCGCTTGCCGTCACCGTGATGGGATAGGTTCCCATCAGCGTAGCACCTACGGTGATCGTCATCGTCGAATTTCCTGAACCGGGCGCGGGAATGGTGGCCGGGTTGAAGCTTACGGTCGTGCCGCTAGGCATACCGGAAGCTGAGAGACTGACCGGATTGTTGAATCCGTTGCTTATAGAGACGGTGATGGTAGAGATGCCCTGACTTTCCTGCATCACACTGAGCGAGCTGGGTGAAGCCGAAATGGCGAAGCTGGGTGCCGCAGTCACCGTCAGAGTGACGGTGGCGCTTTGCTGCACGCCTCCCCCGTTGCCGGTGACCGTGATGGGATACGTTCCCGTCGGTGTGCTCGAAGCTACCGAGATGCTCATGGTCGAGTTGCCCGAACCGGGCGCGGGAATGCTGGTCGGATTGAAGGTGACCGTGGCACCCGATGGTACTCCGGAAGCCGAGATGCTGATCGAGTTGTTGAAGCCGCCGCTGACGGCGGTGGTGATGGTCGAGGTGCCTTGATTGCCTTGCACGACGGTGAGAGAAGCGGGCGCGGCCGTGATAGTAAAGCTGGGTGGCGCCGTCACGGTCAGCGTAACCGTGGTAGTTTGTTGCACCCCTCCGCCATTGCCGGTCACGGTGATGGGATAAGTCCCCGTCGGGGTGCTAGAGCCGACGGTGATGGTCATCGTCGAGTTGCCTGAACCCGGGGCGGGAATGGGGTTGGGATTAAAGCTCACTGTCGTGCCCGAAGGCATTCCTGCGGCAGATAGAGTGACTGCGCTATTGAAGCCGCCGCTGACGGCGGTGGTGATGGTCGAGGTGCCTTGATTGCCTTGCACGACGGTGAGAGAAGCGGGCGCGGCCGTGATAGTGAAGCTGGGTGGCGCCGTCACGGTCAGCGTAACCGTGGTAGTTTGCTGCACCCCTCCGCCGTTGCCGGTCACGGTGATGGGATAAGTCCCCGTCGGGGTGCTAGAGCCGACGGTGATGGTCATCGTCGAGTTGCCTGAACCCGGGGCGGGAATGGGGTTGGGATTAAAGCTCACTGTCGTGCCCGAAGGCATTCCTGCGGCAGATAGAGTGACTGCGCTATTGAAGCCGCCGCTGACGGCGGTGGTGATGGTCGAGGTGCCTTGATTGCCTTGCACGACGGTGAGAGAAGCGGGCGCGGCCGTGATAGTGAAGCTGGGTGGCGCCGTCACGGTCAGCGTAACCGTGGTAGTTTGCTGCACCCCTCCGCCGTTGCCGGTCACGGTGATGGGATAAGTCCCCGTCGGGGTGCTAGAGCCGACGGTGATGGTCATCGTCGAGTTGCCTGAACCCGGGGCGGGAATGGGGTTGGGATTAAAGCTCACTGTCGTGCCCGAAGGCATTCCTGCGGCAGATAGAGTGACTGCGCTATTGAAGCCGCCGCTGACGGCGGTGGTGATGGTCGAGGTGCCTTGATTGCCTTGCACGACGGTGAGAGAAGCGGGCGCGGCCGTGATAGTAAAGCTGGGTGGCGCCGTCACGGTCAGCGTAACCGTGGTAGTTTGTTGCACCCCTCCGCCATTGCCGGTCACGGTGATGGGATAAGTCCCCGTCGGGGTGCTAGAGCCGACGGTGATGGTCATCGTCGAGTTGCCTGAACCCGGGGCGGGAATGGGGTTGGGATTAAAGCTCACTGTCGTGCCCGAAGGCATTCCTGCGGCAGATAGAGTGACTGCGCTATTGAAGCCGCCGCTGACGGCGGTGGTGATGGTCGAGGTGCCTTGATTGCCTTGCACGACGGTGAGAGAAGCGGGCGCGGCCGTGATAGTGAAGCTGGGTGGCGCCGTCACGGTCAGCGTAACCGTGGTAGTTTGCTGCACCCCTCCGCCGTTGCCGGTCACGGTGATGGGATAAGTCCCCGTCGGGGTGCTAGAGCCGACGGTGATGGTCATCGTCGAGTTGCCTGAACCCGGGGCGGGAATGGGGTTGGGATTAAAGCTCACTGTCGTGCCCGAAGGCATTCCTGCGGCAGATAGAGTGACTGCGCTATTGAAGCCGCCGCTGACGGCGGTGGTGATGGTCGAGGTGCCTTGATTGCCTTGCACGACGGTGAGAGAAGCGGGCGCGGCCGTGATAGTGAAGCTGGGTGGCGCCGTCACGGTCAGCGTAACCGTGGTAGTTTGCTGCACCCCTCCGCCGTTGCCGGTCACGGTGATGGGATAAGTCCCCGTCGGGGTGCTAGAGCCGACGGTGATGGTCATCGTCGAGTTGCCTGAACCCGGGGCGGGAATGGGGTTGGGATTAAAGCTCACTGTCGTGCCCGAAGGCATTCCTGCGGCAGATAGAGTGACTGCGCTATTGAAGCCGCCGCTGACGGCGGTGGTGATGGTCGAGGTGCCTTGATTGCCTTGCACGACGGTGAGAGAAGCGGGCGCGGCCGTGATAGTAAAGCTGGGTGGCGCCGTCACGGTCAGCGTAACCGTGGTAGTTTGTTGCACCCCTCCGCCGTTGCCGGTCACGGTGATGGGATAAGTCCCCGTCGGGGTGCTAGAGCCGACGGTGATGGTCATCGTCGAGTTGCCCGAACCCGGGGCGGGGATCGTGGCCGGATTGAAGCTTACCGTTGTGCCCGTGGGCACGCCCGAAGCCGAGAGGCTGATCGCGCTGTTGAATCCGCCGCTGATAGCGGTGGTGATGTTCGACGTACCTTGATTGCCTTGGGCGACGGTAAGAGAAGCGGGTGAGGCTGAGATGGTGAAGCTGGGTGGCGCCGTCACGGTCAGCGTAACCGTGGTAGTTTGTTGCACCCCTCCGCCGTTGCCGGTCACGGTAATGGGATAAGTCCCCGTCGGGGTGCTAGAGCCGACGGTGATGGTCATCGTCGAGTTGCCTGAACCCGGGGCGGGAATGGGGTTGGGGTTAAAGCTCACTGTCGTGCCCGAAGGCATTCCTGCGGCAGATAGAGTGACTGCGCTATTGAAGCCGCCGCTGACGGCGGTGGTGATGGTCGAGGTGCCTTGATTGCCTTGCACGACGGTAAGAGAAGCGGGTGAGGCTGAGATGGTGAAGCTGGGTGGTGCCGTTACGGTCAGTGTAACCGTGGTAGTTTGTTGCACCCCTCCGCCGTTGCCGGTCACGGTGATGGGATAAGTCCCCGTCGGGGTGCTAGAGCCGACGGTGATGGTCATCGTCGAGTTGCCTGAACCCGGGGCGGGAATGGGGTTGGGATTAAAGCTCACTGTCGTGCCCGAAGGCATTCCTGCGGCAGATAGAGTGACTGCGCTATTGAAGCCGCCGCTGACGGCGGTGGTGATGGTCGAGGTGCCTTGATTGCCTTGCTGCACTGTCACTGAGGTTGGTGAGGCCGACAGTGTGTAGGTGCCCGAACCCGAGACCTGCGCCACACCCAGGAACGCGATCGGGGTCAAATCTCCAGTAACGTGATTCGTTCCCACTACCACCGACAACTGTGTGCCCGCCAGGGTCACCTGCTGACTCAAATTGCTGCTTGGCCATGCTGCTGCTGACCAGTTGTTGCCATGCGCATCGTAAAAGTAGTTCTCGTTGGTTAGTCCTTTGGTCAGCGTAGCCAGCACTGTGCTGCCGTCCAGAAACTGGATTTGGCACTGTACCCAACATTGCTCGTAACCAGCGTCTCCCATGGCCAGTGACAAGTTGTAGGTACCCGCCGACGGCAGGTTCACATAGAACGTCGCCGGCGATCCATTGTTCACGAAGTTAATCCCCGCCAGCCGCGGATCTCCCCCGGCATTGCGGTCCCGGCCTTGCACCAGCGGGGTTCTCGTCCAGCCGTAGGTCACGCCGTTGTTGGTGGTGGGATAGGCCGTCGTAGCCAGCACGTCGGTGTCACCCGGAGGATCGGTTACGAAGCTTGCCGTGTTGCGAAAGTCGAACCCCTGCTGCCAACCACCACCACCGCTGCCTCGGGCCACTGTCAAGGTCACGGTCGTGTTTTGCTGGATACCGCCGCCGCTACCGGTCACGGTGATGGGATAAATCCCGGTCGGCGTACTCGCCCCCACCGTGATCGTCATCGTCGAGTTGCCCGAGCCCGGCGCAGGTAGCGTCTGCGGATTAAAGCTTACCGTTGTCCCCGCTGGTATGCCCGAAGCCGAGAGGCTGATCGCGTTGTTGAATCCGCCGCTGAGGGTGCTGGCGATCGTGGAGGTGCCTTGATTGCCTTGCTGCACTGTCACTGAGGTTGGTGAGGCCGACAGTGTGTAGGTGCCCGAACCCGAGACCTGCGCCACACCCAGGAACGCGATCGGGGTCAAATCTCCAGTAACGTGATTCGTTCCCACTACCACCGACAACTGTGTGCCCGCCAGGGTCACCTGCTGACTCAAATTGCTGCTTGGCCATGCTGCTGCTGACCAGTTGTTGCCATGCGCATCGTAAAAGTAGTTCTCGTTGGTTAGTCCTTTGGTCAGCGTAGCCAGCACTGTGCTGCCGTCCAGAAACTGGATTTGGCACTGTACCCAACATTGCTCGTAACCAGCGTCTCCCATGGCCAGTGACAAGTTGTAGGTACCCGCCGACGGCAGGTTCACATAGAACGTCGCCGGCGATCCATTGTTCACGAAGTTAATCCCCGCCAGCCGCGGATCTCCCCCGGCATTGCGGTCCCGGCCTTGCACCAGCGGGGTTCTCGTCCAGCCGTAGGTCACGCCGTTGTTGGTGGTGGGATAGGCCGTCGTAGCCAGCACGTCGGTGTCACCCGGAGGATCGGTTACGAAGCTTGCCGTGTTGCGAAAGTCGAACCCCTGCTGCCAACCTGATGGCGCAGGCCTTCCCAGGTCGGTGCCGTCGTAGATCTGCTGAATTTGAGCAGCCGTCAGAGCGCTGTCGTATATACGGAGATTGTTTACCGTGCCGGAACTGAATTGCGAGCTGCCGGCACAAGAAAACAGGTAGGTAGGGTCATTGCCGAAGCTGTTCGTGTTGGTGCTCGAAGAAAGATTCCAACTGGGAACCTGCAAAACTCCGTCGACGTAGAAAGCAACTGCATTGCCTCCCGTCTGGCTCTTGTCATAGATGATTGCGAAGTGATGCCAGACTTCGGATGAGGGCTGACTATAGCAGTTCGCGGTTACACCTTCGTTGCCGCGTAAGACCGCCTGAATGCCGTGACACGTCTCATCGTCAGGCAGAAATGCGAAGCTGGTGCTGGAGGTCTGATAATTCTCGCTGGCCTCAAAGAGGACATCTCCACCCGCTGTCGTGTACTTCCGCTTTACCCAGAAGGTGACGGTTACCGCCTTCGTGTCTTGGAGATCAATGGGAGGGATGGTTACGTAACCTCGATTCTCCTCATTGGTAGAGATTGCCCACCCGCTGATTCCAGAGACCCAGCGAATGCCACTCGACAATAGGGCGTTATGGCCATTGCCGGAAGAGTCGAATGCAATAGCTCCCGAACCCTCATTAAACTTCCATTCGGCTACAGGAGCTTGTGCTGACAAAGGCGCATGGGCGGCGGCAAAAAGGACCACAGCCCACAAATACTTAGACAATGGCGTGCGGATAAATCGCTTGGTCATGACGATGGCCCCTCGCTGACCGAAGACGCTTACCGACGGCGATTTGCCTGCGGCCAACTTTCGTGCGGAGCAACAACTCGCAATCCTCAGAGTATCCGCACGAGTGCTAGCTTTGACCAATTCAAAAGCAAAGTTTAATTACGAAGGTAACCGAAAAGTAACAAAGGACAGAGGACCACGTTCATGGCCCCATTTTGCAGGAAAGTCATTTCTGCGCTGCAAAATCGATTCACGCTCAACAAGACGTATGATTTTGCTGCTTTGATTCGGCCCACTTTGCGCATTTGATTCGGCCGAGGTTAGGCAAGAGTTTGCTGGGTACGCTGCGCCAGAGCGCAGGTCGGATTTGAAGCAGAGAACGACGAGCTATGCAACGCTGCATGATGCACGTGTGAGCGCAAACAGTTTGTTGCATTCTTCGGCGAGTTCGTCGAGCGCGAGGAGGGCGCGGGTCACCATTCGAAAATCTTCGATCAGCGCATCCGTGCTGACACCGAAGAAAGGCACCGTACTGTGTTGGACTAGGGGCGACGTCAGCGTTCCCAGGCAGCCGTATTCAGTGCAAGGCTGGTCTTCCCGATGCTGGGTCCAGAGCCCGCAGGCATAACAGTGCTTGCCCGCCGTAGAGCCCTTCTGATACAGGACGAGGTATTTCGGGCTGTCGCCGTTGATGTCAGCCGTGCAATACTCGTATGAGGCATCGAATTCAGCCAGCAGTTCCGCAATACCCCATTGACGGAGATCGTCCGTGCAAAGATCTCCGGGCAGCATAACCTTGCATGCGAATGCACGCCAGCCTTCCCGCAAGTTGCCAGCAACATGAGTTTCGTGTGCGCGAAGATACTTCCACATATCTTCGCGGTGGGTCAATCTAACCTTAGCCATAACTCTCCTCTCTGTTGGTAGTGCCTGGTAGGTCCGATCAAGATATCGGCCCTACCAAGCGGCTATGAAATGTGGGTGGGGACCTGCGTCTGCGGTCGCTGTTTTTCAATGTGAAATGCTGATCTTAAGAACTCAAACGAACGAGCAGACAGGAAAGCTGGGGAGCTTCGTGAGCGAAGCGGCGCTCATACCAGTGTGGGACGGGAATAAGCGGAAATCTGCGACAGCCAATCATCGATCCGGCATACACCATTTGACTCATCGTATTCAGAGCCGTAAATGCGCAATGTAGTCTGAATACTCTGGTGCCACAATATTTTCGACAAAGTCAGATAATCTTCCGGGCGACATTCGAGCCATTTGTAAGCAAAGCTATCGCGGAAAGGATGCGGTGTAACCCTCTTGCCGGCATACTTCAAGACAAGCTCAGCAACTAACTCTGTGGTGGTTTGATGGTCGAGCGGACCACCGTCACGGTTAAGAAACAGGGTTGTCGTCCCACTGCGGACTAATTCTGGACGATGGTCGCGTAGGTACTCTTCGAGCAATGGTACAAGCGACCGTGGGAGGATACCGCGCACCTGCCGGCCGATCTTAGTTTCGTCCTCGCGGAAATAGAATTGCCAAAACTGTTGCTGCGAACCATCCTGCAATGCCCGGACTACCCATTCCTCCCTGGCAACGTGAGTCATGGTGGGCAGCTCGGCATAAAACAAGTTATCGGTCTCGGGCATGCCGATCCGGCACTCGCGTATATTGCGCTGGCGCCAGGCAAGCGTGAGCAAGAACCTGATGAGCAATTCGTCGTGCAGAAGCCACGATGTCCGGATCGACTTCTTGGACGTGCGCTCCCGAGCTTCCTTTAAGCCCTCAGGCACCAGAAGAAGCTGGTCGTACGGCAAGCAATTCTGCACCTTCCGTTGTTTGCGCTCAGAGTCCGGGTCCTCCGGCAACTGAAGGAACAGCTCGCCAAACCACCTCCAATCGTGGTCCTTGTGCTGGGGGTGAAACCGAACCGCCGAATACAACATCGCCAGCTTGCGCAGCGATTCGGAAGAAACTTTCCGATGATTGAGCGACCAGTCAACGAAGGCTTCCATGATGTCCGCAGTCAGCAGATCCATCAACGTGCTGATGTTGCGGTTGCCAGAGACATTCTTGGCGAACCCGTAGAGGCGGCCGATGCATTTTTCCAAAAGTCTGGCGCTTACGGGGCGAAGACGACCCCGCTGAGGACGTCCTTTCGCAAACCGGGCTTGTTTCCAACGCAGCAGTTCCAACACCTCGCCACGCAGCGGCTCCGGCATGTCAGAGATTTTGATGCCGTAATAGCTTGGCTGAGGGTGCAGGTTCAGCTTTGGAAACAGGCGCTCGAGGCCGGCATCCACAATTGTCTTGCGAAACCAGCTTTTTGCCATCCGCGCGGTTTTGTACTGGCGACCGCGGCGGATCATTGTCTCGCCCCAGCTCTGAAGATCCGCGTCAGAGAAATTGGCCGGTTGTTTTCCATTGACCATTGCGAACCGCACCAGGCTGCTCGGTACGGGTGCCTTCTTCAAGGCAGCGACGACCGGCTTCCAGGAATCGATAATTGCAGTGTCGCCGGATAACCAGCCGAACTTGTCTGCATGACGGAGCAGTTGCCGTGCGTGGTTACAGTAAGACCGAACAGAGTTCACGCTGTAGCGCCGCTGCCTGAGCCAGTCGGCGAACGAATCCGTGTCCAGCAGCGTTTCAATCTGCAGGCTACTAACCGGCACGTTGGCGAACTCGGAGAAGCGGATCGCGACTGTGCCGTACATGGACAGCTTTTCTTTTTTCAGTGTCAGAGTTTTGACTGCCTCCAGCAAGTCTTGGACTGTAAGCAGCTTTGGGCGGGAGCTAACGACGAAAGGCGAAGGAAGCTGAAGCTGGGCAGCAGTTTCACTGCCAATCACGACAGAACATGAAGACATCTATTGTTTTCTCCTAGTGAAGCCACATTTGCTTGGCTGGTATATTTGTAGGTAAAGTGCTCAGAACCGTGATGGCAGGTGTAGTTGGGTAATAGGTGATGAAGAGTAGCGAAAACGCAGCACGCTACAACGAAGAACTACGAAGCCCGAGATGCCTTTTGCAGGCTGTTTTCCAGGAAGGCTTCAAGGTCGATTGACAAGAACTTCGCGCGGCCCGGAAGGTCCCTGGACCTCAGGTATCCGCGCTTCACCCGATCTTGGATGGCGCGAATCGACACGCCGAAAATGTCTGCGACATGGTGTAGTGTGTAGAGGGCTCTGAGTGGCAGGCCCTTATGGGCGAGAATGGTTTCGAGAAGCGGATATTTCGACGCCTTGGGCGTATCGGTGGACATGGGTCACGGGCTCCTTTATTTTCGTCAGCGAGTTGGTGAGAATTCAACTCTGGTCAGACAGGTTATGCGAGATGGGTGGGTTGATATAGCCGTCGAACAACGGGTAATCAGAAGCCTGCCCCTGACTACCCGACCTGTTCGCGCGCAGCAGGGAAACCGCCGGATTCATCGCGGATTCATTGCCTTGCTGAATGCGAGAGTGAGAATGTGTCCTGGAGACCGAGGACGAATGTCGCGTGCCTTCGAGAAAGCAGAGGCTGGAAGCTACGTCCTCGGTACCAAGGAGTCAGAACAGGAAGGCTTCCCTGTTCTATTCGGCGTTCGATTCCGCAGAAAAGTCCCACATCCGTAATACACCGAGCGGGTCCGCCAACATTGATAAAAGCGGGAGTTTACTTTTGAGCTGCTTTTGCGCGTCTGTGAGCTGCCGAAAGTCCTGCCGGATAAGGTATTCCCTTATTTCACGCTGACTGAGCCATACCGGGACTATTTTTTCCTGGTCATCCATCAGCAGATTGGCAAAAAGGCTAATCAACTCGCAGTCCGGGCAGTCGGCCTTGGGCTCCGGCGCCTCCGTAAGATCCAGCAACTGCCGTACCTTTTTCAAGAGCGGAGGGATGATACGATCAGGGTCCAACTCTACTTCCTGGGCCTTCGGCTCGAAACGAGCGAGAACTTCGTAATCGGAAAAGTAGTCCGGGATGTCGTCGTCTTTTACCGGCGAGAACACGTAATATACCAGCCCAGCACGAGAGACCTCCTGCGCCATCTCTGCATGCGTCAACAGGTATGCGTAGAAGTTTACCTGGACACGGTAGG
The DNA here is from genome assembly GCA_963821995.1 of uncultured Acidobacteriaceae bacterium. Lineage (GTDB taxonomy): Bacteria > Acidobacteriota > Terriglobia > Terriglobales > Acidobacteriaceae > Bog-257. The sequence continues at coordinate 84,250 of CAWGFZ010000011.1, forward strand.
CTGCCGATAAAGGATGGTCTTCGGCTTTGACATCGGCGGTCTTGTTATCCAGCACCATGAGTGTTCCGTCTTCGGCTTTGAGTACCAAGTCGGGCTTACCAAACAGTTTGAGTTTGGTGGGCTCGTGATAGCCGGAAAGGCTGGCGACAGGAACAACTTCTGTAGCAGAGGCGAACGGGCCAAAGAACTTCGGCAGCTCGCCTTCGTCGCGGAGACTAACGATCGCTCCCTGCTTCTGGTGCTTGTCGAGATGCTGCATGATTGCAGGCAGGGGGAACAGGAACGGCTTCTTGAATTCCAGCCGGAGCAGCCGCCAATAGCACCGCGGACAAAATCCGGGAGCGCAGAGTGCGGCAAGTTTTGTGGGAGTAATACGAGGTTCATTCATAAATTTTCCTTATAGAAGCTGAACAGTGTGGTAATTCGTGATAGGTGCTTTGCTTGCCGGCGAACAGTTTTCGGATGACAGCTACCGCCGCGCGAACAAAAAGGGGAACAAGAAAGGGAGTACGGGTTCCACCGGGGCAAACAGGTTATAGATCGGATGAATAAATACTCTAAATCTGATCAGGATGTAGTCAAGCCGAAAGTCGCGCAGGATTGGCAACCGGACTCCTTGAAGAAGGAACGCTTCAGCGCGTTTCTTCTGCATGCGATGTTGGTTAGTATAGGAATTCCACCGCCATCGTGATACTTCGCGGCCGTTGGCCTTAAATCCCTCTGCCAACGCGATTCTTCTGCCCATGATGATTGTGCTCCCGGCCACGCTGTCAGGTGGTGGACGATATTCCATCCAGGCACTGAGCCGGCCTGATCTGCTGGGCCTCCCACTTTCCTGCCGTCATTTCTGGAAGTGTCGGGTTTTCGGCGGTCGCGGGTTAAGAGTGAGTGATCAAGTTGGAAGAGGCGCAGGGCAAGATGCGCATCCAGTGGAAAGGGGACACCAGATCTGGCTTCGCTCGGTCGCGTGGTTTAGAGCCACGAGCGAAGTGAAGCGGATGGCTCTTTGATGGATCGGGCGCACGACGCGGTAATGTCTGAATTGTGCGTTGATTCAGACAAGCCGAAATAAGTGAAACTACAACCATAAGGGTGGCCGGAACGGCCGTTTTACGGTTGTAATTCGGGATATCTCTTTAGCATCGATCGAGGTTCATCGGGCTTGTCCTCGCGTGCATCTGACGAACAGCCCGTACCAGCGCTCAGGCAGATTCGGCGAAGAAACGACGCAAGCTTGTGCAAAGGAGCTGATTTCAACACTTACATCTCCTCATTGGGCAACCGCCCAGCAGCAGCTCACATCCGATGTGCCCGGATTGGAAGGACTGTATGCCGCACCCCCTCTTCGAAAGAAAATCTCCAGCGGCGACTTCGATCGCCGCTTTGTTGTTCGTGATTACGCCGACATTCGCTGGAACAATGTTGTTTGTAGCCATGTCCCTTTGCACAGCGAGCGCGCAGAGCTTCAAGGTGCTGTACGTATTTAGCGGTGGTGCGGACGGCTGGCTTCCCTCCGCAGGCTTGACCCTGGATCAGCAAGGCAATCTGTATGGAACGACATCCAACGGAGGGTTATTCCCCGCGACGTGCTACCAGCAGGGTTGCGGCACAGTCTTCGAGCTCGTCCATCACGGAACAGAATGGACCCTGAAGACGATATATCGGTTTAAGGGAGGCTTGGACAGCGAGTATCCCACATAGTCGTTCCGTACAGACCCCCGTCTGAGCCGAAGGCTACCCCGGATAATGGAAACTGTCCGAACTTCGAAGTTTGGTGACTGCGGATGCGTCTATAGGCTGACCGCGGCTTCCACGCCCTGTGCAACCGCCCAGTGTCCCTGGACGCATGCTGTCCTTCATCACTTTTTAACCCTCGAGGGCGGAACGACTCCACCAGCCGGTAGCTACCTAACCTTCGACGGCGAGGGAAATATTTACGGTACGACTGAGTACGGCGGCAGCGGCAGAGGCATGTATTGCAATGGTTGCGGCACCGTGTACGAACTCTCGCCCGCAGGCGATGGCTGGTCGGAGAATGTTCTCCATAACTTCAATGATGAGGATGGAGCCGAGCCGGATTCGGGGGTGGTGTTTGGCCCGGATGGCTCGCTTTATGGTGAAACTGATTACGGCATTGGTACCTATGGCCAAGTGTACCGGCTCGTGCGCTCGGGAACGAGCTGGACAGAACAGGCGGTCTATAGGTTTGGTGGTGGTGTTTCCTATCCAGAAGGCGGTGTGATCTTTGACCCAGCGGGAAGCATCTATGGCACGACTGGTGCCTTCGGCGGCGGCAATGTATTCGAACTGACGCCCTCCGGCGGCGGTTGGAGCCTGGTTGTCGTTTACGCCTTTCAAGGGAACGTTGGACCGGTAGATGCGGGCCCGGTGATGGATGCAGCCGGCAACATCTACGGAACCACTAACGGAGACGGTGCCTATGCGATGGGCACCGTTTATAAGCTGACACCCACGGTCAACGGGTGGGTTTACACCGATCTTCATGATTTCGACCAGAGCGATGGGGAGTATCCGGTGGGTAATGTGGTATTGGATGCGCAAGGCAACATTTACGGAACTACCGAGCTTGGCGGGGGCGGCGCTGGCTGCGACGGTATCGGCTGCGGAGTGGTATGGGAGATCACGCCATAGACGAGCCTTTTGGAGTCGGGACTGTCTGTTTGTAACTGGCAATAGATCGCGCATTACTCTCAAAATCCCCGTTACGCTGGCGATCAAGCTTAAAGGTAGCTATGAACGGCAGGTTCCGGATCTTGTCGCATGGAAGGTGGTCTGCACTTCCGCAGCGGAGAAGTTCAACGTTCCGGTGCGCCTGACGGCCACCATGTATCTGCCGCCCTCGGACGTGACGAGCACCTGGGCGGCTACCAACTGGAAAGAAAAGGTGCTGCACAGCTTCTGCTCGCAGCCCAATTGCGCGGACGGGGATTATCCCACTGCCGGCCTGATCTTCGATGCCGCCGGCAACCTCTACGGCACGACCTACGCTGGCGGCGCTTACGGCGCTTACGGCCCCGGGACGGTGTTCGAGTTGACGCCCGCAGCGGGCGGGGGCTGGACGGAGAAGGTGCTGCATAGCTTTGACAACGACTGCACGGACGGGGCTAGTCCCTACGCCAGCCTGATCTTCGATGCCGCCGGCAATCTCTACGGCACGACCAGCAGGCGGCGGCTACTACCTGCATGCGATGCTGGCGAAGGATGTGGGACGGTGTTCGAGTTGACGCCCACCGCGGGCGGGGGCTGGACGGAGAAGGTGCTGCATAGCTTCGGCAACGGCACGGATGGGGCTAACCCCGACTGCGATCTGATCTTCGATGCCGCCGGCAATCTCTACGGCACGACCATCTATGGCGGCACTTACAGCTACGGGACGGTGTTCGAGTTGACGCCCGCGGGCGGCGGTAACTGGACGGAGAAGGTGCTGCATAACTTCAACAGGAACGGCACGGACGGGATTTGCCCCTACGCCGGCCTGATCTTCGATGCCGCCGGCAATCTCTACGGCACGACGAGCCTGGGCGGCACTTTCGGCGTCGGGACGGTGTTCGAGTTGACGCCCAAGCGGGCGGGGGCTGGACGGAGAAGGTGCTGTACAGCTTCGCGCGCAGACCAACGGCACGGACGGGGAACTGCCCTCACGCCGGCCTGATCTTCGATGCCGCCGGCAATCTCTACGGCACGACCGCCGACGGCGGCACTTTACGGCGTCGGGACGGTGTTCGAGTTGACGCCCACAGCGGGCGGGGGCTGGACGGAGCAGGTGCTGCATAGCTTCGGCAACGGCACGGACGGGTACTGCCCTACGCCGGCCTGATCTTCGATGCCGCCGGCAATCTCTACGGCACGACCGGATAGTGGCGGCACTAACGGCTACGGGACGGTGTTCGAGTTGACACCCGCAGCGGGCGGGGGCTGGACGGAGAAGGTGCTGCATAACTTCAAAACAACGGCACGGACGGGTTCAATCCCGGGGCCGGCCTGATCCTCGATGCCGCCGGCAATCTCTACGGCACGACCACCTCGGGCGGCACCGGAAGCAATTGCGTCTGGGAAGGCTGCGGGACGGTGTTCGAGTTGACGCCTATTTATCCTTGTGCCGAGTGTAGTCGTAGTGGCGACCGTGAGGCTCACGTGTTCCCAGCCGAGAGGAGAGACGTGCTGGAGCAGGGCGGGATCGAACGACTGTGATTTTTCCCGGCAGCTCGGCCCCCGTTCGAGATAGACGGGTATTCCAGAGCGTTGAACGGCTGATGACGGTCGATCTGCTTAATGGCTACATTCCGCAGGTTGGCAACATGTTTGACATCATGAGCTACGGCAGCGAATCGGGACCTTCTCGATGGTTTTCGGCTTGCCAATCAATGGCCAGGAGCACTTTATTCTGGAGTACAACTCTACGAACTTAACGCTTGATGTTGTGTCTGGCCCAGGATCGGGCCCGGTGTCGACGGGCAGCAGCTCCTATCGATGGGAACCGTTCACGACAGAGACGCTCGCAGGTCTCGTCTCTCCCGTATCCGGCGATCCGCCCTCATTCGCTCCTGAGCCCGGAAGCATTCTCTTGCTTGGCTCCGGCATTCTGACCTCGGCTGCATTACGGCGGCGAAAGGGCGTATAGCGTTGCCGTGCAATGCGCCGTAGCGCCGGCCTCCAGCGTGTGCATGCATTAGCCCGCATAATTCACGAAGTTAAAGGCGCGAGAAGCCTCGTGTGCTACAAACATGTTGTCATGACAGTGTTTGCAGCAACCAACGAGGCTTCCGCGTGATCGACGATAGCACGACACAGTGTTTGTTGTTCCCAGAGATTGTTTCCAAGCCTGTCATGGCTCAGTTTGACCAGCGGCAGGGCAGCTCCGATGGCGGAGCCATCCTGCTGAAAGCGGCCGACCGGCAGTACGGATTGATCACATGCCTGGCTTCTTGTCTGCAGGATGAGCGGCAGCCGGGTAAGATCGATCATTCGCTGGAGGAGTTGCTGGCGCAACGCGTGTTCGCGATTGCCTGCGGCTATCCGGACGCCAACGATGCGGCCCGCCTGGCCGCCGATCCGATTCACAAGCTGCTGCTCGACCGTGATCCCATCGCGGGCACCGATCTGGCGTCGCAGCCCACGCTGTCGCGGTTCGAAAATGCCGTGGGGCGCAAGGAACTCTATCGCCTGAGTGAGGTCTTGGCCGCCAGCGTGCTCCGGCGTCATGCCCAGCGGCTGCGCGGGCGCGTTCGCCGCGTTACCCTCGATCTGGATCCGACCGACGATCCCACCCATGGGGCGCAACAGTTGTCCTTCTTCAACGGGCACTACGACACCTGGTGCTATCTGCCGGTGATGGGCTTCGTCAGCTTCAATGACGAGGCCGAGCAGTATCTGTGTGCCGCCGTATTGCGGCCGGGCAACGTCACCGCCGCCGTGGGCGCGGTGGGAATTTTGCGCCGCCTGCTGGGGCTGATCCGCCACTTTCTTCCCGGCGTGCGCATTCGCGTGCGGCTCGATGGTGGCTTTGCGCATCCCGCCGTGCTCGACTTGCTGGAGGCCGAGCCCAATCTCGAATACCTGGTCGCGATGGCCAAAAATGCGGTGCTGAAGCGCAAAGCCAAACCAGCGATGCGGCAAGCCCGCAAACTCTCCCGGCACAGTGGAGAGACCGAACATGTCTACGGCGAAGCTTTCTACGCAGCCCAGAGCTGGCCGCGACCACGCCGCATTATCCTCAAGGCCGAGGTCGTGCGTGCCGATGGCAAACCACCAAAAGATAATCCGCGCTTCGTGATCACCAACATGAAGCAGAGTCCGCAGTGGATCTACGAGCAGGTTTACTGTCAGCGCGGCGAAATCGAGAATCGCATCAAGGAACTACACGACCTACAGATCGACCGCACCAGTTGCAGCGATTTCTGGGCCAACCAGTTCCGGGTGCTGCTGACCGCCGCCGCTTACGTGCTGCTGCAGGAGCTGCGTCTGCGGGCCGCGCGCACCAACTGCGCCCGCGCTCAGGTCTGGACCTTGCGCGAACGGCTGCTGAAACTGGGCGCCCGGGTACTGGTTTCCGTGCGTCGCGTGGTCGTGCATCTGCCGGCTTCGTTTCCTTACCTGTCCGTCTACCGGCGAGTGGCGCTGGGGCTGGGCGCTGTGCCTGGCTAGTAAGGACTCGCCAACCCAAACATCCCTTCCTATCTCAACGCGACTGAGGAATAGCTCTACCCGAAAATCGCCGTCGCCCACCTTGCCCACACTCTAACGCCCATCAGAACCGCGCGTGCAGCCAACATCACGCTGCGGCGACTATTCCAGGTGCGCACACAGCGCCCAAAGAACTACTCTCAGTGCTTTCACGAATAATGCGGGTTAGACCGATTCACTCAAGCTGCACCGGAGTCGCCGTTCCTGTTCAGCCGCAGTGCCTTCTCAACCATGTCCAGAGGCATAAGGGACTCTTGCCCGCTGGCATCGCGAACCACGACATTGTTCTTGTACTTCGGTTTGAATCCTACAACGGTGAGCACCTGCTCCTCATAGGGCGGCTTACGGCCGCTGAAGTTGTGGCCGAGGATATCCACAGTCCGAAAGATGAACTTCGCACCTATGTGAACCGACCCGAGAGTAATGGACTTATGTTCCGTGTTCGACATGTGATCGTTCTCCTGTTCCGCAATAGCACAAAATCCGGCGTATGTACCGCCGAATGCGCGCCGAATCAGTATTGCTGCTGTGCTTAGTACGCAGTGCGATCTCCAGTCACTGGAACATGGATCTGAAAAGCGAACAGCACGGCAGCCAAACATCCGAAAGGGTATATCGGCTAGATCCGTGGCGCAAGATTACTTCGGTACAATGTACCTAAGTACAATGTACGTGCGTCAACTCGCGCCGACATTCCAGATGAGTAGGCACGCTTCGCGGTGCTGGACAGCAATCGTTTGCCTCGGCTCGGACGAAGGTCGAACTTCACTTGTTTTTCTTCGGCAGGGATGGGCCCACTCGCTTGCAGGCTATGACCTCGATTCTTGTTTGTGTTTTCCATGCGGCGTCACCGTTCCAAAACCACGTCTCTTAGGCAACGAGAAGAGCGACATGGGCTCCGCAGTAAATCAATGCTCAAAGGCTTTTTGCGAGGGTAATTGGGCAGGTGGTAGTGTTGTGACGGCCCAGAACTCGCGGTGCTTCTTGAGTCCTACCGTCTGACAATGAATATAGCGCCGATTCGGTACCCATGGTAGAGACCAAAGGTACAATGTACCTTTGTGACGAGTACTGGCTACCAGTGCTAAAGACGTTCTGATTAGGTCTCGGAATTTGAACGGGACGGCCGATCAGGCCGTCCGAGAAGGCACTGAGGCGGTTCAGCCCCCGATGAGCCGCGCTGGTTTGTTACGACAGGGCACAGCGGTCCAAGTCGGTGGCAATGGGCGAATCCAGTACCTCTGCCGAAGCGGGGATCACGTCGTATTCTGTACGCGACTTTTCAACTGTTAGAGGTTCATATCGGCGCTGGTAGGCCCCGCTAAGCTGATCGAGTGTTGATTCGCAGTATATCTGCCGTAGCATATTGACATCGAAGACGAAGTCGCTTTCGGGAAGAAATTCGGCATACCTCGAGAGCGTAACACGTGCGTTCCTGCTGCCACCGCCGTTCAGGAAGCGGACAGTATCGTGCAGGCCGACATCTTCAATCAAATCGCGAAGTCCTCGTCCTGTAAGGTACCTATTTCTTCTTTTTCTCACAGAGCTTAGAGCCGGTAAAGGTTTGCCGCCTGGAAGCAGATCCACATTCTCGAAGGCATCGAAATCGGCTGCATTACCAAGCAACTCATTGAGGGTCCGCAGGTGTTTCGGAACGCTCCTGCCTGCAAATGTCCGCTCGATTCGAGTGACATCTACGTCTGAGGAGTGGTATTCAGCCAAGAGACGCTTCTGAATGGGGTTAGCTCTCTCCTTTTTCACCAAGAACTCAAGTTGGGCGACTTTATCGTAGAACTTGAGAGAGTTTGCTGTACCGTAATACACGGTTTCTGTACCATCTTCTAGGCTAGAGCGAGCCTCGTTATCCCAGTGCTGACCTGTCTGTTTCAGGTATCTGACTCTCATGTGCTTTCGGAACCAGTCGGCGGGAATTCCCTTGACATCAGCCGCCAGGTCTGTGCGCAGTACTCGAGCATTCGCCGGGTCATCAACAATGCGCTTCAACTCCTGAGTTATTTGTGGCGCGGACATGAAGCCGCAACCTACGATCTGAATGCCATCAGAGCCGTCATATCGGTTGCGTCGATACAGTTCAGCATTGATGCCATGTAGTCGAAGATCCACGAAATGTTCATAGGGGCCGCTTCCGGGGAGGCGGTCCCAAACTCGTGCGTGTTCACCTTCGATATGCTGGAATCCCTCGGTATATTCCAGGGTGTGGTCTTTCTTGATGGTGAGAAAATCGAGCATCGGGTTCCGGTCTTGGCGTGTGATGGGAACCAGTTTCGCAGGATCAGCTCAGACCGTAAAGATTACTTTGGTACAATGTACCTCCTCGGTGCAACCCAGCTCGTCAAGCTGTACGGCGACTTCGGGCAGCACGACACTGCCGAAGCGAGGTACTACCCACCAAGAATCACGGAGGTTATATCCAAGATTCGCGATGGACGGCCTGACCCGCGCCACATCTCCACCAGCTATGTGGAGCGGTCGAATTTGAGTCTGCGGATGCATCTGCGGCATTTTACCAGATTAACGAATGCTTTCAGTAAATCGGTAAGGAATCTGAAAGACGCTGTTGCCCTGTACGTGGCCTTCTATAACTTCTGCCGGGTCCACCAGGCGCTGCGCGTCACCCCGGCTATGCAGGCGGGGCTGACGGATCACGTTTCGGAGTTAACCGAATTACTTGCTTAACGATCTGTCACCGGCCGCCTGTCACATTGCTTACAACTACAACACCCCAGTTGATATTGCGATGCTCCGAGAAGAGTTCGAGCGCATCAAAGCCGCGGTTAAGAACGAGTTCGATTGGCTTTACGGCACTGAACATTACGAGCCGGCAGTGAATCTCTACAACCCAGAAACTCCTGAAGTGGCGAGTCGGTTAAAGAATCCACCTGGCCAAAGCCCGGCGCATACGCTGCTCGGTGGCGAGGCGCGTACTTGGGAGTTGCTGACTAAGGATGAGGTGGAGAAGCGTCTAGGGTATTTGGTTACTGAGTTGCCCAAGGATGACGACTGGGCTGACCTCGAAATTGCCGACATCGAGCGATGGATCTGCATCCCCGCCACCATTCAATACACCGTATGGTCAGATGTCTATCGCTGCGAAGGCTTTGTCACCACAGAGGAATCGACCGGCAAGATTAGCACTAAAGGCAAGAACGCTGGCAGACCCATTCAATCGAAGAAGCGTGCTGCTCGCGGCTGCGGCCAGACGATTAACCTTTGGCAAGCGACAAAGCAATTTAATGAAGGCTTTGCCTGTCCGTACTGCGGTCAACTTTGGACCATTGATCAGGCTACATGGCTCAGAACGGAGCCAAGCTTCATAATCTTGTCATTTCGGGGACTAGTTTCCAAACATAAACGCCATCTGCAAATCGGAGTTTTAGGACGCCGTCGCCCGGTTGCGAGACTTGACCAAATTAAGCTTGAGGCGATCGACAATGACGGTATCCCTTATTGGTTTCCTCGAACCGACCTCATTCCAGGTGAAGAGGGCAACCGGCTCATCAACAATGGCCTGACGACCGTCGATACCTTATACACGAGGCGGAATTTGCGAGCCCTTGCCGCATTGTGGAGCAGCACTACCAATGTGGCGACGCCACGAATTCAGGCGGCTCTGCGTTTCCTATTTACCTCTGTCTGTGTTGGCCTCTGCAGCAAACTGACCCGCTATAATTTTGGAAAACGTGGAAACGGGTCGATGGCTGCACGATTGTTCCTACCGCACTTCCAATGCGAGTCAAATGTCATGAGGGTCATCGAAGGTAAGGTCGATGACCTTACCAAATATTTCTCGAATGTGTCGCCGAACAGCGCATGCTCGATCCTCACATTGCCGGCACAGTCAATTTATCCTTTACCCGACAACAGTGTTGACTTCATTTTCACTGATCCGCCATTTGGCAGGAACATTGCCTATTCAGAACTGAATATTCTTTGGGAAGCGTGGCTTGGGACCGCTACTGAGGTGAGTAACGAGGCCATCACCTCGAATGCTCGCAAGTGGGGGAACGAAGGTTACAACAAGAAAATGGCTTTTGCCTTTGTTGAGATGTTTCGCGTTCTGAAACCGGGTCGCTACGCAATGATTGAATTCAACAACCGCGACCCCGAACTGTTCGAGGGAATTAAAGCTGCGGCGACTGGCGCCGGGTTCGTCATCCGCAACATGCTGTTATTGGATAAAGACCAGAAGACGTTCAAGCAGGTGCAGGGAATACTACGAGGCGAGGGCATTCTTGACAAGGATGTCATATTCAACCTTACGAAACCGAGTTCAAGTATTTCGCTCACTTCGGTCGGTGAAATGGACTTGGAAAGGCAGGTTGCCGACGCGGTGCGCCAGCATCTTAAGTCTTTGCCCGAGCGTATTAAGGCAGAACCCACTAGGTACAATGAAGATCATCGCACGACTGCCACAATCAACAGCATGTTGATGAACGCGCTTATTCCGTGCGGCGTAAGTGTCGAACGGCTCAATCTAGCATTCATCGAGCGCGTCTGTGCTCGTTATTTCCGAAGAATTGGTCAGCGATGGTACCTGAGGGGTGAGTCGGTCGGTGGGAGTAACGAGGGGTTTCTGATATCAGAGGAAGTGAACATCGTCGATGAGCTTTCTGCGATTGAATGGCTAAGGCAGAAAGTGCACCAGAAGCCCATGCTTGTTGGAGAACTTAGGTCCTTGTGGATCCGGGCAACTGGGCTTCTGCCGGCGTCTATGTCGCGAGATTTGTTGCTGGACGACCTGCTCTCAGAAAACTTTTGGCGCGACCCGGATACGAACCGCTGGCGCGAGCCAACCGAGGAGGAGCGAGAGAAGATAAACGATGATCGAGCGATTCGCGTTCTTCACGATGCAGAGCGTTATGTCGCAGGAACGTTGCATCAGTCGACTAGTGACGAAGATCTTTGCAGGTGGATTGACGTGCTCTTCAAAGCCTGCCGCCAAGTCGAGGACGGTGACACGCAAAGTGTTCCAGCACTGCGAGGCTTCAGTGCCGAGGAGGGATACCGCCTAATCACGCGACTATTCCAGAGCGTTTTGCGCGAAAAGGTCCCTGCCGATGTGCATTCCCGCGCACAGAAGCAGGCTGGGGCAGCTTCTAAACGGATTTCGCAGAGCGTTCGCGACGATGACAAGTCCCGTAAGACCAAAGCTGCTAAGAGCGATAACCTGTGGCTGTTCGATGAGGTTAAGTGACCTATGACCCACACGCCAGTCGATATCTTTCTGAAGTGGCTGAGTGAACGCCCTGAAGATGCGCGTGTGGCCATCGCAATCGACGGGGACCGTCTCCTTGCCGATGCAGGCGTACTGGGAAAAGAGACCACAACTGATCGGCTGGGTCGCGCTTGGCGAATGGTGGTGTTTCGCGGCGATGATCTCGCGTTCCGTCTGGCATATCGAAAGGCCAGCACCGAAAAGCGCGTACTGATCGTGCTGGCGCGAAGCACAGATGCACAGAGCAGGATCGACGTGTCGTATGTGACCGACATCCTCGCCGCCAATGAGGGCGGTGCGCCCCTGGATCTATCCGTTCCGGCGGTGTTCCGCAAAATCTGTCCGAAGATCAACTTCCCCGTTACTGAGATTCGACGATTCAAGGACGCTCTTCTGGAACGACTGGAGGCGGTACCCAAAGCGACCGAGAAGATCGTCGACCGCTGGGGCCGGCCGGACGACTGGGGGCGTGGTCAGGTGGCAGCTTTGGTCTTGCTGGCCGAACATCCAGACTGGGTGCTTTCGGACATTTGGCCGGACGAGATTGATCCGGCCATGGCGGTCGCGCATGGCTTGCAGGTCATTCTCTCCATGCCGGCGGAATCGCCCGACTTGCCGATCATCCAGCAGTTGCTTCAGGATGCAGTTTATCCGCAGGTGAGGGAGCAGTGTTTCTGGTTCGACCTTCCGGCCGAAGAACTCGCGGGCTACCTTTTGATCAGGGCTCTTGCCTATGACCTCAAACTGCAGAACCCAGGGGTTCAGCTCGACGGACTCCACGTATTTCCGCTTGAAATGCCGCTGGACAGGTTAGAACCATTGTCGGCCAGGGTCATCGCCGCGATGAAGGCGCACATAAACGCCTGGCGACAGGTGGAGAACCGGGCCGAAGAATTCATCACGCGCAAGCGCTCCGAGAAACTGTCAGCTCTGCTTCCCGCGGACGCCAGTGGAAAGACGATCGGTGCCTTGGCGTCGCCGGCATTGCTGTTCCTGTACTTGCGACAGTGTTTGCTGGCATTCTTTGCGAAGCCGGCTGCAAGCAGTTTGGCTTGGACCTCCGAACTGGGATCACATCCGGTCCTGAAGGTCGATTTCGGTGATCAGTTAGGCCGTCGTCGGCAATGCCTTGCGGCAGCCCGATTGGCTCGAGCCATTGACGTAATCGAAAGTCGACTGGCGACAGCAGTGCCAGCGTTTGCGCACGCAGACGGTCTTCTCGAATGGTACGTGAGTTCGGGACATCACCGCCTGGAACTGGAAGCGGCTCGGGCTTTGCACGATCTGAACACTTGTGAAGACGAAGACCTCAACCAGGCCGGCCAGTCATACTTCTTTGGGATTGGCGATGAAACGGCGCCGTCACCGGGTTCGTTGGGATTCCGTGTTCGGCAGCGCCTCGATGCGCTTGACGCTGACCTGGCGAAATTCGTCCAGTCTGACCCAGCAAGGCTTGCTAATGACGCAAGGAGCATTGTCGGGTTCTTGAAAGACGAGTTAGATGGTGAACTGATGCCCATTCTCTCCGGTGATTCTGATCGCCGAGTCTGGGTGCTAATCTTCGACGGGATGCGCTACGACACTTGGGAAGAAGTCGTTCAGCCTCTGCTCGGCGAACACTTCACGATTGCGGGCGAAGCACGGTTCTGCGTTTTACCCAGTTACACTCTGTACGCGCGGACCAGCCTTTTAGCCGGGGAAACGGCGTCATCATGGGCGGCAGGTAAGTCTGCGACATCACGCGACGAAGCCGCGTTATTTGCAAAGCACATCGGCGTTGCAGCCCATGAGGCAAAAGAAAAGCTCCGGTTCGTCACTGATGCCGATACGACCAAAGAGAGAGCGGTCATTGGATTCGCGGACAAGGCTGCCAAACCAGTGAATGTCCTGATCTACCCGATCTCCGATGAGTGCCATCACTACCGGGGAGATCTGGCATCGTTCAACACCAAGATTCGTCAGGAGATACTAGGAGATCGCACGACAGGTATCCGTGGCGTGCTGGACGATCTGTTGCGACGCATCAAGCCCGGAGACCTCGTATTCGCCACGTCTGATCACGGATTTATTGAGCTGCCTGCCGATACCGCGTTGGTAGTGAGCCAAGCTGAGGTAGCATCCCACCAGGCGACCTTTGCGAACGCCGTGTTCTATCGGTACGCGAAGGGATTCAAGCCATCGGCCATGAGCGCTGCCGTTGCTGTCGAGGCTGGCAGTGAGTTCACTACCTCTGCGTGGGTCGACAATGGCTCAAGCGAGAAGGAATAGGCACTTCCGTCCGGTATTCACACGGCGGCCTGTCGCTGTCAGAAGTTGTTATTCCCGCTTTCCGATTAGAGCGTGTTACCGAACGATTTGCAGCCATCGAGTTGACAGGCATTCCTGAAGTGATTGCCGTTGATGAAGACCAAGATGCTAAATTGGCGTTCAGCGTTCGCAACAAGGGCAACGTGGATATCAGCTACGAGTTGTCGGTTCGGACAAACCTCGGCGACCAAGTGCTGGCGCATTCGGCTGATCTGGCTCCGGCGGCCAGCCATCCTCTGAAATGTGAAGTACATGGGACGTACAAAGTAAAGGCTGGAGGTGACGTTGATTCGGCTAATACGATCTCAGCGGTTGAACTCCGCTTGCGGCATACAGATCAGGCTGGTAGGTGGCGGGATGCAGCAGATGGAATCGTAAACGTATCAGTCAAGGTTCACGGAAAGAAGACAAAACTGGCGACGGATGCGCTGGCCGGTTTCGATGAAGTTTAAATGAGGTTACATGGAAATAACTGAGCACGAAAACCGGTCGCAAGAGAAAGGTCACAGCAGCCACGGTCTTGGTGGACTGCCTACCGATGAATTAGATCACAAAATACTTCAGAATTTGGGGGATAGAGTCATCCTAAAGCCCCTGACGCGCTGGAATGAGGCGTACAAGGAGTTTCCCCGATATGTGATGGAATATCTCGTCAGCCGCTATGTGCAAGCCAATGATCCGGTCGCTGGCCAGGCGAAGATCGATCGCATCCTGACCGAGCACTATGCAGAGAGCGCAAAAAAGGAACTCATCAAGAGTCGAATCAAGGAAAAGGGGGAGTACACGCTGTTGGGTCAGTTTAGTGTTCGTCTGGACCAGTCGCGAGATCACTATTGGGCGGATGTGCCGGCACTCGGAGATAATACGGTCCGCGTTGCTCCGAAAATCCTTGAGCAATATGGCGACGTGCTGTTGACCAGCGGTGCATGGGGCACGATGGAGATCGAGTACGACGGCAGCTATGAGATCAAGGGGAAGAAGTTCCCATTCTATGTTCGGGGATTTACACCCCTCCAATACACACGCCTGGACGTCGATGACTTCATTGCAAAACGACCGCTTTTTTCCGATGCAGAATGGCTCGATCTTTTGATTCAGTCTATCGGATTCAACCCGATCAAGTTTGATCATCGGGTCAAGATCCTAATGCTCCTGCGGCTAGTACCGTTCGTGGAGGCCAATTACAACCTAATCGAGCTTGGACCGCGCGAAACCGGCAAAACCTACACATTCCGGAATACGTCCAACCGGGCGTTTGTGGTCTCGGGCGGCAAAGCCACACCGGCGACTCTCTTCTACAATAAAGGCACGCGCAAACTCGGCGTGATCGGCCTCAAGCACCTCGTCTTCTTCGATGAGGTCGCCAACACGAGGTTCGACGACGCCGAGACGAGCATCAGTGTTTTGAAGGATTACATGCAGACCGGAAAGTTTAGCCGCGGCGATCAGGAGTTTTCTGCCCAATGCTCCATCGTGTTAGGTGGAAACATCGACACAAATCTGGAGGCCAGACAACCCGAAGGACGATACCGGCACCTGTTTGAGCCCTTGCCAGAGGAGCTGCAAGACCCCGCGTTCCTCGATCGTATTCACGCCTATCTCCCTGGTTGGGAAATGCCGAAGATTCGTCCAGAGAACTACGCTGTCGGCTTCGGCTTCCTGACAGATTACTTGGCGGAGATTTTCGCGGAACTCCGCCGTCGTAACTTCCAAACTCACGTCAACGCTTGGGTGGATTTTGGGGGCATGACTGGCCGGAACCAAGACGCAATTAAGAAAAGCGCCGCTGGGTTGTTGAAGCTGTTGTACCCACATCGCACTCCCGACGATCTGAGACAAGAGGAAATTGCTCCGATTGTCGAGATAGCTGCAGAGATGCGCAAGCGCACGACGGACCAATTGGCGAAAGTACTTCCGACGGAGTTTTCACACGTCAACTTCGCCTACAGCCTGAAAAAAAGCAGATAATATATTGTGGTCTCGAGCCAGTTCGCGGTAAGGAAACAATGTTGCCAAGGGCACTTACAATAACGATCAATCAGCCCTGCCTGAACAGATCCGGTGCGGTTGCACAAAGGGTTGCACAGTTTCTAGCCAAGCTGCCCGATCTGACCCGAACGGGAGAACTGTATGCGACCTAAGTTATTGATCCCGAATGAACAGACCTGCAAGCTGAAGACTTGCTAAACCGTTATGCGGTCAAAAGCTGTATCGGGGTTGAATCCCTCCATCTCCGCCAGTAACTTTAAGTAGCTTACAGTGAAGTATTTGCTGGCCTTCTCGCCATTGTCTGACCCTCAGCAAATCCAATACGCCGCTACGGTTGCACAGCAGTTGAGCAGTTGCACAAGTGCGTTCGCACCACCGGCTCCGACTGAGATTGTTCCATTCCTAGAATTACATTTGCCTCAGCGATCACCCAAAACCGGCCAATGAGTATCACCTGAAAACAGGCCAACAAGAATAGCGTCCGGGACATTGATTCCCGCAGAGGCTTGTAGCCTCCGTGGGCATGGCCAATGTCTTGAACGAAGAGAAGAGACTGCAAGTTTTAGCCTTGGGACGGCTCGGATGGCCGCTGCGATAGATTCAGAAAGCCACCCGCATCCGTCGCGCACCGCCAGCCAGTATCTGGAAGCGGCTGGGATTGCAGTGCGTCAGCCCGGTGATTGGGGGCGGCGAGCGGCAAACCGGCCAACGAAGTGATCACCGACTTTGGCGCGGGAAAATCGGCCATCACGGGGATTACCGACCACAACTGCAACCCCAAGACCAACCCCGAAAACCTTTCCACGAAGGGAAAAGCAAAAGCAACTTCACAACGCTCCCGCCAGTTCGTCGAGGCTGGGAAACTTCGTCATTCCCTACCCAGAGAACACCTGTATCACGCTGCTGGTCGGAAACGGCTGAAGATGATGAAGGCGAGGTGGGCAGCGAGGAAGAAGGCCGCCTGAGAACCAGGCGAGGCGTCCTTCAGATCAGCGTGGGCGTGGATGGCAGTATTGACGCGCTCAAGGAAGAGAACCCTGGGCTATCCAATTAATCAGCATGGCCATGCAGCATATCGGCGGCGGCACGGCTTCGCTTCGCCCCATCGTCGGAAGCGGGAACGACGGTTAGCTTGGCATTCGTTTGCGGCGCTCATACCGCTCTGCGCCGACGACGAGGAGGCAGAAGGCTACGAAGATCGCCAGCAGAGCGTCTTTCGCTTCCTGCACCCGTGGTATCAGCAGCGGCAGCAGGCTGAGCAGGATAAATCCCCACATCTGCCAACGTGCGTAGGTCTTCGCGCTCAGGTAGTTCTTGATCTGTTCGATCATACAGACCCCTTAATCGGTGGACACGGAGTCGTCGCCGCCGTAGTTGAGATGGACGCCCAGATCGCAGATGTAGCCCTCCAGCCAAAGCTCTGCTGCAACTTGGACCAAGGTTGCGCTACCGAAGATCACGCCAGAGCGCCCAGCACTCCGTTCTCGAAATCCCAACAGATCGCTTGCAGCTCGGGGCAAACCCAGGTTGTCGGGACTAGGCACTCCAAGCTCCGCGTCATACTGCCATAGCGAGGGTCCGACAGCAAGTCCATATGTCACAAGCTTCGGTAATCACATCCGCGCCCCTTGCCGGTTATTCTACTCGCCGCCCGTATCCTGAAACCGGCAACGCCGACCGGCCCGACATCGACGCTCAGCGGCGGCGTGGGGCCGTTCTGCTGCGGCTTCCGGATGAAGCCGGTAATTATACTGTCCGCACAAGCGGCTGGTGGAGTCATGAACAATGGACGAGTGTTTCCTCTGGATGAAGCAACCCGGTATACCATCGAGGCTTTTAACAGTGCTTTTAACCGGCACGACGTGCAGGCCTTGTCGCTACTGCTGACCGAGGACACGGTTTTTGAGAACACTTCGCCACCGCCAGACGGCCAGCGGATCGAGGGTAAGGCTGCGGTCTTGGAATTCTGGCAGAACTGGTTTGCCCGCAATCCTGACGCTCATTTCGAAGCCGAAGACATGATCGTCAGCGGTGACCGTGCCGTTGTCCGCTGGATCTACCACAAAATGCGCAATAACAAAGCTTGGCATTTGCGCGGTGTAGATGTCTTTACAGTGTACGAGGGAAAAATTGCGGCGAAGCTGGCCTACGTGAAGGGTTGACGGGTACGCTCAGGCAGGCGCATAAGGCCAACGCCGACCCGGCCCCGCATCGATGCGCCCAGCGGCGGTGCGGCGAACCGAGACAGCAAGTAATCCGTTGCAGTCCTGATCGTTACGCTCACGACTTTGTCAGATGCCCTTGCGTCGCTGCTGCAAACGACGCGCCCGTTCTCTTGCAATCAGTTCCGTCACGTCATAACCGTAGGGCCCGAAGCCGTGAAATCCCTGCTCGTCAAACAAGCGCTTGATGCCGCATCCCAGGCATACTTGATACGAGTGATCTCCCTCCCGCGTTGGCCAAGACATTTTCGTGTGCCAGCACCCGCGCAAGAGGAACATTGCCGCTCCGCCTGCTCCAGCGGCGAGCAAGCCGAGAGGCAGTGCCCGCCGTAACCAGTGCTTCTTCTTCTGGCTCATCTTCCTCATGTTACCAACCGCGAACACAATCTACGCGATGGGCGGACTACCCGCTGCGAGGCCCTACCGTGCTGTCACAACGAGATCAGCGGACATCGCCCTGCCCAGGCAGCAACGTTCAGAAAGATATTGCGGCTCCGCCTCGTTTGACCCGCCGTGCTTGATCATGCATGCCGCTACCCGCAGTACGCGAAGGATTCATCATCGGCGGGCAACTGGTTTTCGAGCGGGCGTGGCGACATCACGGCAGCCGATCTGTTGGAGGTAGTGCGGGCGCTGCGGGCGACGACCACGGAGGTGAAGAAGCCGAAGGAGCAGGCGGGGTTCAGACTGCTCGAAGAGAACGTGTGACCAACAGGGCCAGGCGGGCCTTGGCTATTCGCCTTTTGTTCGCCTACCATCCCGTTGTGCCCGATAACGAGAACAGCTCGGAGCCCTGCTCATCGCTGCCAGCCTGATCGCCGCGATCCGACTTCGAGGCGATCCCATCAAGCCTAGTCCCAACCTGACGGCGACGATCGTCGATTCTGTTCAATTGGCAACCCTGGTCTTCCGCGAGGTACAGAGCAGGCGCTCGTCGCTGAGTATCGAGGTAGATGTTGCGGCGAGTTGGCGACGGATTGACTTTCATTCTGTTTCCTCTTCAGCAATGATGGCGGCCAAAGGGCCGCCATGCAAGTTTTGGTGCCCCACCCCTCATCGCATACGCTGAATTCATGAACGAGCCCGAACTCCCGGGCTGGAGGTTCTCATGCGCTGTTTCGTTCTCGCCGTAAACCCTGAGGTCGGTCAGTGATCGAGTCGGCCCCGCAATCGACATTGCAGCCCCAGATTCCCCATGCTGGCGCTGCAAAGCTCTCTGAACTCGTAACCGAGCGGCAGGTCAGTGAGCGTTGGAATGTAAGCCTGAACACGTTGCGCTACTGGCGCTCCGTGGGCGAAGGTCCACCCTATGTCAAGATCGGTCGCTCGGTACGCTACAATGTCAGCGCGTTGGAGCGGTATCTCCGGCGCCATACCTGCGAGTCTACGACGAGAGCGACGGCTGAGGAGGTTTTTCAGCATGTCACTCATTAAACGGGGAAACACATGGCATTTCGCCTTCATGCACGACGGTCGGCGCTATCGGGGGTCTTGCAAGACCTCGAGTCAGCGCATGGCCGAGAAGCTGCAAGCGACAATGCGCGCGCGCGTCATGGAAGACGGAAAGTTGCCGGGACAGGTGAAAATCCCGACACTCGACGACTTCTCTGAGCATTTCTTTGCCTGGCTGACGGCCCTGCCGGCAGATCGTACTCCAAAGCCGCCAACCAGAAAGTATTACCGGGTGGGATGGCACCTGCTCGAATCGACCAAACTGGTCGCGATGCGACTCGATCAAATCACGGCGGATGATGTGCTGGCGACAAAAGTCGGCAGCTCGCCGGCGAACACCAACAATGCTCTGCGTACTGTGCGGCGGATGCTGAAGAAAGCGCAGGAATGGAACCTGATCAGCACCACCCCGGTAATCAAGCTGGTCGAGGAGTGTGGCCGCGAACAGCTTATCGAGGCCTGGATGGAGGAGAAGCTGCTTATCGTGATGGCGGGCGAGCGGCTCACGCCGAAGGGGCATGTCTCGCGCGTGGGCTGGGAGCCCTTTCGCACGGTGCTGCTGATCATGCTGGACAGCGGCTTGCGGCCGTCAGAAATCTTTCGCATGCGCTGGGAGAATATTCACTGGGAGCGGGGCGTCATCTTCAATCCGCGCGGCAAGAGCCGCAAGTCAAAGCGGTATGTTCCCCTGACCGAGCGGATGAAGGCCGCCCTGCTGGCGCGCAAGGGAGACAGGGAAGAAGGCTGGGTGTTTTCTTCGAAGAGGTCAGCAACCGGCCATATCACCGACCGCGAGGTTTCCAAGCAGTGGCTGGAAGCTAAGCGGATGGCGGGGCTCCCAGAATCTGTGGTTCTGTACTGTGCCCGGCACCGCTTCTCCACCGACGCGATGCAGGCCACGGGAAACATCATGGCGGTGATGGATGCAATGGGACAACAGCATGTCGACACCTTGCGCATCTACAATCATCCTCAGGTGCAGCAGATTCGCGAAGCGATGAACAAGCGCAACGAGGCCTTGCAGTAAATTGCCACAAAATTGCCACAATCGGTTCCGAAGGGTGTTGGGAGATTGGGTGCTAAGTGCAATGGAATCAGCTGGTAGCGCTACCGGGAATCGAACCCGAGTTTGAAGATTGAGAATCTTACCACCTAGCTAATGGAATAAATGAGTTACGGGCATTTGTGACCACTCTGTGTACCGCCTTGTGTACCAGAAAATCAAAAATTGCCGCATTTCCTGCCCAAACCATGAGGGGTGACGTGCGCACTAGACGGACCCGGTTTCTTTGCTCATGCTAGCTCCAACGTAGAATCCCAGGAGCTGCTGTGGGCGCACACGTCCTTGTTCTGGCCCTCGCGCTTGTTTCATGCCCGCTGCTAACTGCTTGTACAAGCCACGGCTATTCAAGTGGCAACCGTTCCGGCCACAGCTATTCAGCGCACGGCTACTCAAGCCATAGCTATTCGACGCGCAGCTATTCGAGCCACAGTCACTCCCACTCCTACTCATCCCACAAGAGCGCCAGCTCGCACAGCTATAGTCCGTCTCACTCTCATGCAAGGTATGGCGGTTACAACTCCGGTGTTACGCAGCGGGACAGCCACGGCAGAATTAAGCGGAGCGAAGCTGCGAAGGACGCATTCAAGCATCAACAGCCATGCCCCGCCACAGGCAGGAGCAGTGGTCCATGCCCCGGCTATGTAATCGACCACGTAAGACCCTTGGAGTGTGGCGGTGCTGACGCACCTTCGAACATGCAGTGGCAAACGGTAGCGGAAGGCAAGGCGAAAGACAAGACAGAGCGTTCTTGCCGCTGAAACTGAGGTCTTGGCCGTCAACGTCAGCAAGAGGAATGATCTTCCACGCTTTACTGCACCCCAACAGTCGCTGCGGGGAATGCGGCTTCGATGCCTTCCGCCACATTGCGCGTGTGGTACTCGACAAACTTCCCGAACCCGGCTGCAACGTGCGTTTCCGTGACGTGGACGTAGTAGCGAGCAGCAACGGCGGGCGAGCTATGGCCCATCAAACGGGCGAGCGAGAATCGATCCATGCCTGACTGAGCGGCCCGCGTCCCGAACGTGTGACGCCAGCAGTAGAACTCGAATGGCTCTAGCCGGCATCCTTCACCGCCTGTTCATGCGGATGCTGAAACGAGATGATGTGTCCCGAATTGCCAGCGCCGGGGAACACGAACGCGGATTTCTTCGCCGTCGCTTCTGCCTCTCTCTTCCGCCGCTGTAGCACCTCAGCCGCGCGCGGAGTGAGCGGCACGCTGCGCTGCGCATTGTCCGTTTTGCCTTGGCGGACATGAATCACCCCATGCGGGGATTCAGCGCGGGCAGTCAAATCCACATCGGGCCATTTCAGCAGGAAAAGCTCGCTGTTGGGGCGCATCCCGGTATCGACGGCGAGAATCGCTGCATCCCGCAGATTCTCGGAAGCCTTCGCCAGATACAGCGCTTCTTCCTTGAGGCTCATAACCCGGTCCCGGCCCTTCGGCTGTGGCAGTTCATGGATGGCGGGCGCATGGCGTGAGCTTGCCCCACTCGACTGCGAGATGCAGAAGCCGCCGAATGTGCGCAGATCGCCGTTGACCGTCACGACGGAGTTCTTGGCTACTTCCTGCCTATGCCGTGCGTATCGGCTCGCCAGATCGCCTGTAATCGCATCCAGCGGGGCATCTGCGATGGCAGCGAATGCCAGCACCCTCTCAAGGCGCCCCGCTGTAAAACGTGTGTGTTCCCGGCTTCGTGTGCGTCTTGGCGTACTTGCAGGAATTCCTTGGCAAAGGCGCGGAAGATCGGCGGGGCAACGGTAGTGGGTTTCGGCCACGGATCATTCGGGTGAATCTCCCCGAGCCGCAAGCGCCCGCCTGTGCTCGTCCTCAACGTCCTTCGCGTCTTGCTTGTTTTGTGTCCTGGCAGATTGCACGATGCGGAAGTTCTCAGTTGTGCCGTCCGCTTTCCTAGACTCCAGCGGAAGTTGTACCAAAGTGCTTGCCTCGCTTGTAAATCATCTCGTGCCTCGCTTGCTAACGGCTTTGCGCTTGGGTTTGTTCTTGCTCCCTTTCGGCCTTCCGCCGCGTTTGCCGTTTTCGCGTGCGCCCAGCCTTCCTCTTGCTGGTAGCGCTTCCACGGCAGGCGGGGCAGTAGCAGATCAGTTCGATATGGTGAATCGGACACTTCATGCTCACAATAATAACCCAACGTGATCGGTAAAACAAGAGCGAAATCAACCACCGGTTGATTATCAACCGAAAAACAACCTATTTTTGCGCATTGCGTGTACGGCCACATCGCCGCTCGCGCGTTACTCGCTAGGGGCGGGGCCGGGGAAGGACCCGTGCTCTGCCGGGCCGCTCCAAGGTACTTCCGATACGCACCCGTCCACGGCTAATCCGAACCCAAGCCAAAAACCAGACTCAGGCCCGGAATTCGAGTTTCGTTTCTGTTGCTGCCGGTTCATCAGCAATCTGGAATTCAACCTCTCTCCCGAAAACCCGCTTCCCAAGGTTCTTCAAGCGAGTGTCATACTTTCGGAGTCCTTCCATTGTCAATTCTCGATTATCAGTCTCCACCAGGATCGGTCCTGCGACAGTTGCTATGAAACACACATCCCGAAAATAGCGGTCGTAATCGTCGATTGAAAGACGGTGCGAGTTGAGGGGAACGTCTTGCAGTGCGCGTTTCAGTTGAGCTTTGAATTCTTGACCGAGCTTCGCTATAAGCTCTGGCGAGAAAGCGCCTGTCTCACCCCCCTTGAAAAGGGGGGTAGGGGGGATTCGATTTCTGTCTATATTCTTTGAAGTAATCTCTGCTTCCTTATATGGATTGCCACATTTCTGCAAACTAGACTGCGGCTTTGTACGATTCTTGTTTCGGTGTTGTGCCGAATCTAGATTGCCTGATTTACCTAATCTAGATTGCTGGTTTTCTGCAAACTGAGCCAGTGCTTGCCGGAGCTGTTCGAAGTCCACACGGTAATACAACCTCGCAGGCGTATCTCGCCGCGCTTCCTGCCAGAATGAAGTCTTGCGAAGAATTGCCCGAGCGTGCTCTTGTTGCGCCAGCGTGATGGAGGTCTCACGCTGCCAGTCCGCAGCGGATTTGTAGAACCAACCTTGCGGGTCATCTGTAACGCTACTCCAGTAGAGCGCTTGCGAAACCATGATGCCCGCTGCTAGATTGCCACATAGCTGCGACAGCAACGGGCGAAAGGCAATAGGTCGGCCTAGCACAGCTAGCAGTTCATCTGGCAAACGTGCTTTTGCGTTCGCCACTCGTTTTATGCCCGCGATACAGCAGCGGCCTTGGCAATGCCGTCTGGCTCACACAGTCGCGCTTCAATCCAAGCGTCCAGATCGGAACGCCGATAGCGAATTAGTTTTCCTGCGCGGAAATAACGCGGGCCTTGGCCTTGGCTACGCCAGAGGCGCATCACGGATTCAGAACAGCCAAGGTATGCACTCGCCTGTTTCGGGTTTAAGACAGTTCGCTCTTCCAATGCACACACCTCCACATTCAAGTTGTGTTAGTGAGCGCTGTTGTCAGCGAGTGCATTGTTCCTCCGTCTCTTTGGCGTCAACTACTGCTCTTAAGTATGCATGTTTGCCCTCTCCGTACCAAGAATTTTTTTTCAGAAAAGGTTGCAATCGGGCTTCCTACCAGTGTTTATGCGGGTCAGAAAAATCCTTCACGGCGCGCTGGACTTATCCGACGGTTCGCACTACAAATCGACAATTTGAGAGTGTTGTCTTGCAGACGTTTGCAGCCGCAAGCTGCTAATTAGAGAGTTGCGCGGGCGGGTTTCGAGTTACTTTGCGGGGTTGGCGCGCTGGAGATTCAGCGCTAACAGGCGCTCCAGGATTTCGTTACCCGAGAGAGTAGCGGGCCAGCCGTAGGCAGCGAACACCGCTTCGTCCAACTTGCGATGTAATTCCACCAGCCATGAAGGGCGGGTATTGTAGAGATTCGTGAGTGTGAGGGTTTTAAGTTGCTGCTCGCTTGCGCCGGGGGGATTCAGCCACGCATCGCGCTTCTGTACCAACTCGCGCGCGGCGTCAGCAATCGCATTCACGAAGGGAGAATCCTTCGGCTCGTCTGACGGCGGCCACGGAAAGGGGAAGGTCTCGAAAGTAGTTGCTGAGTTGTACGAGGGATCGTTGCCCACTCCCATCCATGAGCACGTTGCCAGAGTCCATAATTCATGCAATCGCGAGTGCACAACTCCGAAAAAGTAATCATCATCGCGCGCAATTACATGCAGCTTGTGGTCCGGTACTACGTCTGTGCTCATCCAAACGAAAACCCGATGTTTGGCTACTTCGGGCGTTACGATGCAGCGTGACAATCCATTCAGAGCACGGCGCATTCCAGGACGATTCTCGCCATGTAACCACCAGCGCACTTTCATGCGCTTGCGATTGTTGTTATCGCGCAAAGGCTTGACGTGCGTTTTCACGTATTCAAACGGTAGCTGGTACAACGCTGCTTCCGATTCAGAGCGATTCACAAAATCAATTAGCCATCCTTCCTGACTTCGCTGTACCACATCGCGGCCAATCAATCTACGCCTCACCACATCCGAGTTTGGCCGTCCGTTCGGATTGAGGGGAGCAGCGAGCATAGCTCTTGCCTCTTCCTCCGTGAGATCGAACGGCCCGCCTTTCATCACCCCGAGAAAGCAAAGGCCCGCGTTCTCAGGCAGCGCTCGTGCGCTGGCGACATTCGCGCTCGCAGTCAGATCGGCATGAATTGAAGAAACTGGCTGCCCATCCAACACGCGCTCTTGCTGCAAGCCATCATCGAAGCCAATGAGGGAAACGCGCACAGCAGCGCCGTCAAGTATCCAGGGGCGGTCACTCCACGCCATGAAGATTCCGCCCGATTCGAGAATGCGCTCCAACACGGGCCGATTGCCAACCATGCGAATGGAGTTCGTTGCGAGCAGTCCGGCCCGCTTCGCTTTGCCTGCTTGAATTTGTGCTCTTGCGCGCTCAAACCAAAACGTCACCAGGTCCGCGCCTCCCGGCACACGGCCCGCGTAGAGCTGGCGCAGCTCGTCAACATACACATCACCCAACTCGCTGCGCATTTTCTTATCGCCGAGAAATGGCGGATTTCCGATGATGCAATCAGCTTCTGGCCACTCGGGTTCAATAGCTTTCCCTTCGCCATCGTGCGCAAGAATGGCGTCGCGGTCCTGAATGTTATCGAGCTTGCGCAAAATCGGCTCTGTGGGCCATCCAATGCCGTGCTCATTCAGCCATTGCAGATAACCAATCCAGACCACTACGGACGCCAGCTCTTGCGCGTAGATGTTCGTTTCCAGGCCGAAGAGTTGCGAGGGGTGAACCTGCTTTTCCAGAAACGTGGGAAGTCCATGCTCGGCAGAGAACACGCGGGCCTCGTGCCACAAGTCGAGCATTCGGCGCAAAGCGAGATAAAGAAAATTTCCGCTTCCGCAAGCGGGATCAAAAACGCGAACACTCGACAGCTCCTCGAACCAGGCCAAAATTTTGTCTTGCAATTCGTCGCGAAGCTTTGGCGTGCGCGCGGCCCTTTTCATTCTGCGCACGTTCGCCAGCGCCTGTAGCGCGCTTCACGCCATTGTAGCGGGTTTTCCAGCGCTGCAACAGCGGCTCAATCACTACCGGCTCGACAATGAGCAAAATATCTTCGCTGGCTGGTATAGTGCGCGCCAAGCTGCGAACGCTTGCCGGGGTCCAAGCTGCGCTCAAAGAGAGTGCCGAAGATCGCGGGTTCCACTTGTGACCAATCGAGCGCGGCCGCAACACGCAAAACGCTCATGTCTGCGGACGTGAGGTCAAGACACTTCATCGTCGGCAAACAGTCCGCCGTTGAAGTAATGAATATCGTGCATTCCGAACGTGCTCCCGCTGGCGGACATGGCGGCGAATAGCTGGCGCAGCTTGCGCGCAAATTCGCGGGCCGCGCCTTATCGAGTTCGATCATCTCCCGGAAAAGATGATTCGGCAACAACCCGATGCTGTCCGCGAAGAGGCAGAAAAGCAGCCGCATGAGGAAATGCGCGGCCCGCTGCGGCTCGATTTCTCTTCTCTCCAAGCTGTCTGCGAGCTTGGCGAATTCAGACGCTACTTTTCGGTGACGCGGGCGCGCGCGGCCTCCGGGCGCAATATGCTCCGGGTCAGAGAACACGGCCCGCAGAACATCCAGCGGCGGCGAGATGCGCAATTTGCAGTTGGCGTACTCGATGAGCAGATCGTCAAGAGTGAAAGCTGTAGAGTTGCGGGCGAGTGCCGGTAAAGTTCGTGTGAATCTCGAAACGCTCTTGATCGCACGTCACCAGCAGCGGCGGGTTTTCCAAATCAGCCTGATAGCGCACGAGCTGCGCATAGGCCGCATTCAGGTTTTTGTGCTTGCCCTTGTACTCCCAGCCAAAAAATCCGCGCTTCCAAACATCGGCATAGCCCTTGCCTTCGTCCAAGGTGGAGACGTGCTTCTCAAAAGCAAAGCTCTCGCCGGTGTGGTCCGCTGCTGCCGGGTGAGGATGCCCTAAGACTTCACACAGGTCTATGAAGTGACTCTGCGCAGCGGCGCGCTCGCTCAGTGTGCTTGCTTTCCAGCGCTCGACAAATTCCACCAGGGAGAGGGGCATCAGGGATTCGCGGGTGTTCCGCTGGCGATTCTTTCAGAATGAGCGCCTCCCGCCAAGTGCCATGAATGCTTCGCGCCGCGAGTTGGGCGCTTCACCAGCACAACAGAAAACCCGCCGGACGGCGGGTTTTCTCTCTTTATGCTTCGCTGCTCAGAGCAGCGCTGTAAGCAGTTCGTCAATGCCGTGACTGACTAAGTGCTCCGCGAGTGTCCGGCATCCTTTGCTGCAATGCGGATTTCTCGTAAGCAGAAACCCGATGAAGAGGCACAGTGCCGCGACTTGCAACGTCTGATCCTGTCTCATCTCTTGGCGGTATGGGGAAAGCTCCCCGTGGGCCTTTCACCTCCGTTCGGATCCGCTTGACTATGCAGATTGTATCCCGCTCTGAAAAGGTGTGGCTGAAACAAAAAACTGCTGTGTACCATTTTGTGTACCAGCAAACGCGCTTTTGAGCGCTAGGACGTGTCAGGACCAATTTTGGACAAAAATGAAACCCACTGATTTGGCAGGCTTTAGCGGATGGTAGCTGGTAGCGCTATCGGGAATCGAACCCGAGTTTGAAGATTGAGAATCTTCCGTCCTAACCCCTAGACGATAGCGCCACGCCGGAAAAGACTTTTGAATTATAGCAAATCAACCGGTGATCGAATGCACCGATGCCCCGTGGTAGTAGGGTGAAAACACACACAATTCACCCACTACCGATGCCCCGTCCAATGTTCGGCAATCAGGTGCAAAGTTGTTTCACGAACAGAGGCTCATCGGCGCTCATCACCAGATTGCGTATACCGTCTCGCGGTGCTAGCTTTCTGCATTGCGTCAGCTTCGTCGATGGAACTCCGGCTGACAATTTCTGAGGAGAATTGAGCATGAGGCGATGGGCTGCAGTCGTAATCGTGTTGTCGGCGCTGCTATTGCCCCTGCCATCTCTTGCCCAGCAGACGCAGTCTCCGGCGCCCGCTGCGCAAACAGCGCAGCCAGCAGCAGGACCATCCGCGGCCTCGTCGCAGCCTGAGGGAAGTGCTGAGGTCAAAGTCTGGGTCAACACCAAGTCCGGGATTTATCATTGCCCCGGCACGCACTGGTATGGAGCCACCAAACAGGGAGAGTACATGACGCAATCCGAGGCTCAGCAGAAGGGTTTTCGCCCCGCCTACCATCGTGCCTGCAAATGAGTGTTCTTGCTGTTCTTCCAGGCAGTAAAATCCAGCCTTTTCGCCAGCTATTGACAACCTTGATCCCCCGTAGCAGAATCCTACCAGTAGGCGAATAAAAAGCGAAATACGAACCCGCCCGTGCGTTTCGCGCCCCTCGAGATTCTTATGTCCTCAGTTGCCTTTACTCGGCCAATGCCATCCATTGCAAGCGGCCCCTGCAGCTTGCGAGCTCAACTGGAGACCTCGCTGGGCGAGCGCCTCTGTTCCACTCTGCTGCTTCGCCATGGCACCGCGCCTGCGACTGTTCGCACCGGAATCGCTGCCATCGATGCTCTCACGGGAGGCTTGCCGCGTGGCGCATTGAGCGAAATTGCCGGGCCGCCTTCATCCGGACGCACCGGTGTGATGCTGTCGGCGCTTGCCGCAGCCACACGCCGGCAGGAAGTGTGCGCGCTGGTCGATGCCAGCGACAGCTTTGATCCAGCCTCGGCAGCACTGGCCGGTATAGCTCTGGAGCGACTCTTGTGGGTGCGCTGCAACTCGCAAGCAAGATCGGCGAAGCTCTATCGCGCCGGCGTAAAAATGCCGGGCATTTCCCCACCCAATTTTGCGTATGGCGGAGCACTGGAGCAAGTCCTGAAAGTCAGCGACCTGCTTCTGCAAGCCGGTGGTTTTGCCATGGTCGTGCTCGATCTCGGCGACATTCCGATGGAAAGCGCACGCCGCGTGCCGCTGACTTCCTGGTTTCGCTTCCGCCGTGCCGTCGAGCACACCGCAACCGTGCTGCTGCTGATCGAGCAGGAGCCTTGCGCAAAGACCTGCGCCTCGCTGGTGTTGCAATTGCAATCGGAGGCAGTACTCGCCTCAAATGCATCGAGTGCCGGCGCCGGTACTGCAAAAATCGAGTGTGATTTTTCGTCGCCTGCCACAAGGCAATTTGAGGCTGGCGCCTGCGCCTCTGTTTTGGTTCCCCCAAAGGCGGTTGTAAGCCATGCGTCGTTGCTGCGCGGCATGCGTTTTCGTGCCGAGGTGGTGCGCTCCTGGGCCCAGCGCAAACCCCCGCAGTCAGCTGGCGCCTATTTTGAACTGCGCACGACGGAGCCATCAGCGCTCGGCAATCAGCATTCAGCGGGGTGAATTGGCATTAAGGAAGGCTCTGCACTGGCTAATTGCTAAGGAAGCTCTGATTAAGCCTGGTTTTGAAAGGGACGGTCTTCAGACCGTCCGTAAATTCGCCCCCTTTCGATAGCGGCTTTAGCCGCTGAAGGACTTATCAGAGACTCCCTAATTGCTAACTGCTAATTGCTGCCGCCATGTTTGCCTGCATCTACATCCCGGACTTTCCTGCCGCAGCCATGGTTCGCGCGGAGCCGTTGCTGCGCGAACGGGCCGTTGCCGTTCTTGAAGGCAAGCCTCCGCTGGTGCGCGTCATTGCGCTGAACGAAAAGGGCCGCCTGCTGGGAATGGAGCTCGGCATGACCAAGCTGCAGGCGGCAATTTTTGCCGAAAAGGCTGCCGCCGCTGACGAGAATCCGCGCATTTCCTCTGGCAGCAATATTTCCACTTCACCTTCGTCCAGCCTCGCCGTCTTGCGGCAACGATCGCTGGAACAGGAGACGTCCGCCCACGCCGCGCTGCTCGACGTTGCTCACGCTTTTACTCCGCGCGTGGAAGACACCACTTCTGACACGCTGCTGCTCGACCTTGCGGGACTGGAGCGCCTTTATGGTGCGCCTGCCGCCATGGCCAACCAGCTCGCAGCACGCGTTACTGCCATCGGGATAGAAGCCAACATTGCCATAGCGGCCAATCCCGATGCCGCAATGCACGCGGCGCGAGGATTCGACGGAACCACGATTATTCCACCGGGAAGTGAGGCGCAGCGTTTGGGCGTGCTGCCCTTGCAGGTATTGCTGGATGCGTTCGAGATTTCGTCGCAGCAACCGGCGAGCGGAAAATCTTCTGCGCGAGTTCGCACAAATACACGCGAGCAGTTGCTCGACACCTTGGAGCGCTGGGGAGTTCGCGACTTTCGCATGCTGGCGCTTTTGCCCGAGCACGCCTTGTCTTCTCGCCTGGGCGAAGCCGGAGTGCAGTTGCGGCGCCTGGCGCGTGGCGAAGGCAGGCGCACCCTCGCTTTATGCGAACCGCCATCGCAGTTGGAAGAAGCGATGGAGTTGGAGTCGGCGGTGGAGACGATCGAGTCGTTGTCGTTCGTGCTGAATCGGCTGCTGGAGCAGTTATGCACGCGCCTGGAGGCGAGAGCACTGGCCGTGCAGGAATTGCAATTGCGTTTGCAGTTAGACTGCAAGGTCGCCGATGAGGAAACAACCACCATCCAGGAACTTGCTGACTCCCACAATGTAGGAAGCAAACCGATTTTCCGGCGAAATTTGTGCCTGCCGGTTTCCATGCGCGATGCCAAAGTGTTTTTGAAGCTGCTGCAATTGGAACTGGCCGCACATCCGCCGGGGGCTCCGGTTACAAAAATATGGATCACAGCCCAGCCTGCGCCGCCACGTTTGGCGCAGCGCGGGCTGTTTGTGCCTCTCACTCCTGACGCGGAAAAGCTGGAGATCACGCTGGCCAGAATCAGTGCTGTGGTTGGCGAGCGTCGTGCCGGCATAGCACGTCTGCTCGACAATCATCGCCCGGAAAGTTTTCGCCTCGACCGTTTTGCGGTCGCAGGAGACGACACCAAGCACACTTCTACTCCCACAACGTGGGATGGCCATAGCAATGCCCAGCCGCCTCTAGCTATGCGTCTTTTTCGTCCGCCATGCCCGCTCCAGGTGTATTTGATGAATGGCTGCCCCGATATTTTGGCTGGTGAAAAACAGGGAAGCGACCGAGAAGAGCTGCAAGGAAAGGTGGTTTGGTCGGCCGGCCCTTGGCGCTCTTCCGGCGATTGGTGGACGGAAAACACAAAGGAAGAGCAATCCCAATCTGCGCAGTCCGTAGCGTGGGACCGTGAAGAGTGGGACATAGCGCTGGCGCATAAGAAGGATGGAACTAACGGTTGTGGGGCGGCGCTCTACCGCATTTATCGCGATCTCGCGACCGGCCGTTGGTTCGCCGACGCCGGCTACGATTAGCAACTAGCCATTAGAAACTGACAACTGGCCACTGACCACTGACCACTCGCAACTGATGTACATCGAACTTCATTCCCGCTCCGCCTTCAGTTTTCTCGAAGGAGCTTCCGTTCCGGAAGAACTGGCCGAGGTCTGTGCCCAATACGAAATGCCTGCCATGGCCCTGCTTGATCGCGATGGACTTTATGGTGCGCCGCGCTTTTATCTTGCCGCGGAGAAGCTGAATATCAAAGCGCATATTGGGGCGGAGATTACATCATTGATGCCATGCGCAGAGCCTGGCAAGCTGCCGCGTCTCCCGCTGCTCTGCGTCTCTCGTGAGGGCTATCAAAACCTTTGCCGACTGATTACCCGCAGCAAATTGCGTGCTCCAAAATATCCCGTCTGTGTACCACAAAGTAAGGCTACGACAAACGAGGACATCCTACAGTGCCAGACCGTTGCTGCTGCTGCCGATCTCGCCGAATACGCTACCGGATTGATTTGCCTCACCGGAGGCGAGGAAGGCCCGCTGGCTTATGCGCTCGCAAGCGGCGGAATGCAAGCCGGCCGCGAGCTGCTGGAACAATTGATCGCAATCTATGGCCGGGAAAACATCTATGTTGAGTTGCAGCGCCAATACAATCGCGCCCAGGAAGCTCGCAATCAGGCGGCAATCGAACTCGCGCACAGCTTGCATTTGCTCCTGCTGGCCACCCAAGGGGCGCAATATGCCAAGCCGGAAGAGCGCCCGATCCTGGACGTCTTTACCTGCATCCGCAATCATCGCACGCTCGATACCGCCGGGCGTCTGCTGGCGCACAATAGCGAGCGCTATCTCAAATCGCCCGCGGAGATGTTGCGCCTGTTTGCCGACCTGCCCGCAGCCACGGCGAATACGCTTGAGCTCTCCTCGCGCCTCGAATTCACGCTGAACGATCTTGGCTATGAGTTCCCGCGCTACCCCGTGCCCGATGGGGAAACGATGGATTCTTTTTTGCGGGCGCGGACCATGGAAGGCGCTCGCGATCGCTACTTGCGTCCCGGTCAAGGTGAATTGTGGCGGCGCGCGCAGCGCCAGATCGAACGCGAACTTGCGCTGATCGAACATCTCAAGCTGGCGGGCTATTTCCTGATTGTGTGGGACATCGTTCGTCATTGCCGCGACCACGGCATTCTGGTGCAGGGGCGCGGTTCAGCGGCCAACAGCGCGGTCTGCTATTCGCTCGGTATCACCGCCGTCGATCCTGTCGGCATGGACCTGCTCTTCGAGCGCTTCTTGTCGGAAGAACGAGGCGAGTGGCCTGACATCGATCTCGATCTTCCCAGTGGTGATCAGCGCGAGCGCGCCATTCAGTATGTTTACCAGCGCTATGGCAAGCTAGGCGCCGCGATGACGGCCAACGTTATTACCTATCGTGGACGCTCGGCCGCGCGCGAGGTCGGCAAGGTGCTCGGCTTCGATGGCGAAACCCTCGACCGTCTCGCCAGCCTGGTGAGTTCGTGGGAATACAAGGATCCCGGCGATACTTTGGAACGGCAATTTCGCGATGCGGGTTTCGATCTTCGGCATCCGCGCATCCGCAAGTTTTTCGAGCTATGTCTTGCCGTACAAGACCTGCCGCGCCATCTGGGCCAGCACTCCGGCGGCATGGTCATCTGCCAGGGACAACTCGACTCCATTGTGCCGCTGGAGCCTGCTACCATGCCCGGACGCGTCGTTGTGCAGTGGGACAAAGAAGATTGCGCCGACATGGGCATCGTCAAAGTCGATCTGCTGGGACTCGGCATGATGGCGGTGCTGGAAGACTCCATCACGCTCATTCGCAATCATCACAAAGAAGAAGTTGATCTGGCGAAGCTGCCTTCGGATGATCCCACAGTGTATGACACGCTGCAAAAGGCTGACACGGTGGGAATGTTTCAGATAGAGAGCCGGGCGCAAATGTCATGCCTGCCGCGGCTGCATCCCACTCACTTCTACGACATTGTGGTACAAGTTGCGATTATCCGCCCCGGCCCGATTGTGGGGCAAATGGTGAATCCTTATTTAATGCGGCGGCAGGGCCGGCAAGCCGTGGTTTACCCGCATCCCTCGCTTGAGCCGGTGCTGGAACGCACTTTGGGGGTGCCGCTCTTCCAGGAACAACTGTTGCGCATGGCAATGATTACCGCCGGGTTCAGCGGCGGCGAAGCTGAAGAGCTGCGGCGGGCGTTTGGCTTCAAGCGCAGCGAGCGGCGTATGCGCGATATTGAAGTCAAACTGCGCGAGGGCATGCAGCGCAACGGCATCTCGCCCGAGGCGCAGAAACAGATTATCCAGTCTATTACTTCGTTTGCGCTGTATGGATTTCCCGAGTCCCATGCCGCCAGCTTTGCCCTGATCGCCTACGCCAGCGCCTGGCTCAAGTGTCATTATCTGGCTGCATTCACGGCGGCTCTGCTGAATAATCAGCCGATGGGCTTCTACCGCCCCGCAACAATTGTGAAAGACGCTCAGCGGCATGGATTGCGCGTGAAACCGGTGGACATCACCTGCTCGGACTGGCTGTGCACATTGGAGGTAGATGATACCCCGATGTGGGATGGCGAGGTTTTGAAAGGGCACAACTTTAGTTGTGCCGGACCAGTTCTTTCTTCTCACGATTCCGAGCGGGTCCCTGAAGGCACGCCCCTTCAAAATCAAAATTCGGAAAGACTTGCCCTGCGCATGGGTTTTCGTTATGCCAAAGGTCTGCGCGAAGAGACAGCGCGCGCCCTCCTGCGCGAGCGCAATCGGCGTCCCTTTGAATCCATTGCCGATCTCGCCCATCGCGTTCCGGAACTGCGGCGGAATGAACTGGTGTTGCTGGCGTCAATTGGGGCGCTGAATGCAATTGGATGTGAGGGCGATCGGGCACCCCAGCGAACAGCAGGTCCTTCGACTCCGCGCCCGCCCGAGCCACCGGGGCCCTCATCGCGCGCCGTTTTACGCGCGATGGGGTGGGAGCTGCAAAAGCAGCAGCTCGGAAAGTCTCGCGGGCGCTGCGCTCAGGATGACAATTTTGAAGAAGGAACGCGCGCTGTACGCCGTCCCTTCGACAAGTTCAGGACAGGCACTGGAAGCCCGCATTACCCGCGCCTACATCGTCGCGATGCTTTGTGGCAGGTGGAGCGCGCCGCACGATTCGCCGGCCCGCTGCTGGAGAGCATTCCGGAAAACGATGAAGCATCGCCGCTGGCGCAGATGACGCCCGAAGAGCGACTGGTGGCTGACTTCCACGGCACGGGGCTTACGGTTGGTCCGCATCCCATGGCGTATCGCCGCGCAGATTTGCGCCGTGCCGGCGTGCTCTCGGCGCACGATCTCACGCGCGTCCCTCATGGCCGCCGGGTGCGGACCGCAGGCTGCATCATTGCGCGGCAGCGGCCGGGAACGGCGAAGGGATTTGTCTTCCTCAGTCTGGAAGATGAAACCGGCATCGGCAATGCCATCATCTCGCCCGACATTCTGGAGCAGAACCGGCTGTTGATTTTGTCGGAAAAGTTTCTCTTGCTGGAAGGCGTTCTGCAGAACCAGGAAGGCGTAATTTCAGTCAAAGTGGAGCGGGTTGCGCCCATGCGCGAAGCCTATGCGGTCGAAACCGTGGATGTCACGGATGCCGATGTGCGCTCGCACGATTTTCATTAAGCCCTACTCGATCTGTACCAACTGCCCAACATCGAGTGGCGATTGCGGTGTCCGAATGGTCTGCGGTGCGCGCCAGCGGTCAATGTACGAGACCTGATGCACACACGACACCGTGCAATGCGGAGCGCAACTTTTTTCCGTCAGGAATTCGCGGCGTATGTGCTCCACCGAATACTGTTCCAGCGGGATTCCCGGATAGCCGCGCTGTTGCGAGCAGTAATGCACCAGGCCGTCTTCGCAGATGTAGAGATAACGTGCCCCGGCGCGGCAGCGCCAATCATTCGGCTTGCCGTTTGCGATGTTGTTCTGGAACCAGTTGAAGCGCGAATAGTGCCGCTTTTCCAGCCGCTTCACCTTCAAAAAGACGTCACGCTCAACCTCGCTCAGCGGACGGAGCTGTCCGTCGCCGTCATGAATGATGCCGATGGTCGCCGTGAATCCGAGCTGCACCGCGCGCCGGCCCACGACCAGCGCGTCATGTGGATTGCGCATGCCCCCGCCAACCACGGAATTGATGTTGACGTGAAAGTCGGCGTGCTCGGCCAGGAGCTGCAGCTTCTTGTCCAGCACCTTGAGCGACTTTTTGGAAACGTCACCGGGCATGACGTTATCGATACTGATCTGCAAATGGTCGAGCCCGGCCCGGTTCAGCCGCTGGATGCGATCGGCAGTCAGCAGGTATCCGTTGGTGATCAAGCCGGCGATGATCGGATGCCGCCGCATGTGGGCGATGATTTCGTCGAGCTCGGGATGAAGCAGCGGCTCGCCGCCGCTGATCGTCACAATGGTAGTACCCAGGCGCGCCAACTGGTCGATGCGGCGTTTCATCGTCTCCAGCGGCACCGGCTTAGAAAAGTCGTCGTATTCGTTGCAGTACTTACAGGAAAGATTGCAGCGGCGAATAGGGATGATGTGTGCCATTACCGGGTGGTCGGTCGAGACCAACCCTTTGGCAATCATCGTGATTTCGCGAACCCGGCGTTTGTAAGCCAGGATTCGCCGGTAGATACCTGGAGACGATCTCGACATACTAGGCTTTTCCATTACAACACACCGACTTTCTTCCCAGGGAAGGGTTCGGGCCCGTGTGGGCAAATTTCGCGGCTGAGTGGTAGCTAGCGACATTCAGCGGGCGCGCAAAATTCCTCTATCCTCGAACCAGCCTCAGGCCTGAGTCCAGCGGGGCTGATTTATAATGAAAGATTCAGCTAACTATCCCGGAGTTTCCAAAGCATGATTCGATTTCTGCAAAAGCCTGGCCCGCTCAAGAAAATCATTCTGGGCGGCATCCTGGTCGTCGTCTGCGTGATGATGGTCATCACCCTGGTTCCTGGCGGTCTCTTCGGCGATTACCTCAACGGCAGCCTCACTGCGCAGGGCGTGCTGGCCAAAGTGGGCGATCAAGAGGTCGGAATTCAGCAGGTGGCGCAGCAGGCGCGGCTGATCGGAAAGCAGCAGTTCAAGGGCAACGTTCCTGAGCAGCTCATGCCCTATCTTATGCAACGCGCGGCCCAGGGCTTAATCACCGAAAAGGCGATGGTCTATGAAGCCAACCGGATGGGTCTTGCGGTCAGCGACGACGAACTGCGTGACTACCTCCATCAGGGGCAGTTTGGACAGGTTTTGTTCCCCGACGGCAAATTCATCGGCCAGCTCGCCTACGAACAGTTCATTTCGAGCAGCAAGTTCAACATGGGCGTGCAGGAGTTCGAGCAAGAGGTCAAGGCCGACATCGCCCAACACAAACTTTTGTCGGTTGTCGGCGGAGCAGTCATCGTGAGCGACAAGGACATCGCTCAGGAGGTGAAGCGGCAGGATACGAAGGCGAAGTTCGAGTACGCCGTGCTGTCACTGGACGACGTCAAGAAGCAAATCAAACCAACCGACGCCGAGCTGAAGGCTTTCTACGATCAGAACAAGCAGATGTACGCGAACTCGATCCCGGAGAAGATCAAGGCAAAGTACATTCTGATCGACACCAAGAAGCTGGCCGACAAGGGGCAAATCACTCCGGAAGAGTTGCAGCAGTATTACCGGCAGCATCAGGACGAGTACCGCATTCCCGAGACGGTCACGGTTCGCCACATTCTGATCAAGACGCCGACGCCGGATGCGAACGGCAAAGTGGACCAGAAAGGTGTCGCTGCGGCGCATGCCAAGGCTGATGACATCGAAAAGCAGTTGAAAGCGGGCGCGAATTTTGCCGATCTAGCCAAGAAGTATTCCGAGGATCCGGGCAGCGCCAAGGACGGCGGCTTGCTGCCCCCGCTGACTCGCGGACGCACCGTACCCGAGTTCGAACAGGCAGCTTTCAACACTGCAGTGGGACAGACGACCGGGGTTATCCAGACCAGCTATGGTTTCCACATCATCCACGTGGAAGGCAAGCAGGAAGCACGGCTGAAACCGCTTGCGGAAGTGAAAGCTGAGATCGAGCCGCTATTGAAGCAGCAGAAAGCTGCGGCTGAGGCGCAAAGCGAGGCCAATACCGTGCAGACGCTGGCGCGCACGGCGGGAATGGACAAGGCGGCCGCGGAAAAGAATTTGAGCGTCACCACAACCGATCTGATCACGCCGACTGATCAGTTGCCGGGTATTGGAGCCGCTCCTGACCTGATGAGCGCTTTGTTCGCGGCGAAGAAGAACGATGCGCCGGCAACGGCCTCTACTCCGGTGGGCTTCGTGATCTACCAGGTTATCCAGATCCAGCCGCCGCAGACGCCAACCTTCGAACAAATTCGAGCCAAGGTGGAAGATCAGTTCGGAAATCAGCGCGCGCAGGCATTGCTGGCGCAGAAGACGCAGGAGCTTTCGGACCGCGCCCACGCGGACCACGATCTGGCAAAGGCGGCGAAGGAACTCGGCGCTACGCTTAAGACGAGCGACCTCGTAGATCGCAACTCGCAGGTGCCCGATCTGGGCGCGATGAGTGGCGCAGCCAGCGTGGCGTTCACGTTGCAGCCGGGCGCGATCAGCGGCCCCATTCAAAGCGGGCCTGATGGCGTCGTGCTGAAGATACTGGATTTGCAAGAACCCACACCGGAGCAGGTCAAGCAGGGCTGGGAAAAAGCCAAGGAGACGCTGCAGGAGCAGAAGCGCGAAGAATACGAAAACCTCTACGTAGAGAATTTGCGTACACGGCTGGAGCAGGAAGGCAAAATCAAAATCAACAAGAAAGAAATGGAACGCCTGACTACCACCGAGGGCTCGTGATGCATTAATGCCCGACTCACCGGCCAGCAGAAACTCTGCTGGCCAAATCTGTTTTCTGGCTGTACATAGCCACTTTACCGAAGCTCAATTCCGCGAAAACTGGTTTATGCTTTCAGAGCGCTCATCGGGTATTCTGTTCCATCCCAGTTCGCTTCCGTCACAGGGCGGAATCGGCGATCTTGGTCCGGCCGCGTACGAGTTTGTGGACTGGCTGGCTGCGGCCAAGCAGACACTGTGGCAAATCCTTCCATTGCAGCCGGTCGGGTGCGGGAATTCGCCGTATTCGGCGACCTCGGCCTTTGCCGGTAATGTTCTGCTTATCAGCCTGGAGCGCCTGGCGCAACGCGGACTGGTGGATAGTGGCCGCGTAAGCGCTTTGCCGGACGGCGAAGGCCGCGTTGACTTCGACGGCGTTCGCGCTCATAAGCTGCCGCTGCTACGCCAAGCCGCCGCGAACTTCTTTCGCTCGCCGCCGTCAGCCACACGTGAAACCTATGATGAATTCTGCAGCGATAACGACTGGTGGCTGGAAGATTACGCTTTGTTCAGCGTTCTGCGCGAGCACTACGGGGAACGGGCGTGGAACGAGTGGCCGGAGAAGATCGCACGACGCGATCCGGAGACCATCACCGAGCTGCGCTCCAAGTTTCAAGAGCGGTTGAACACGGAGCGCTTTCTACAGTTCGCATTTTTCGAGCAGTGGCGAGCGTTGCGCGCGTACTGCGCCGAGCGCGGCATTCGCGTCATCGGCGACGTCTCCATCTTCGTCAGCTATGACAGCGCCGACGTTTGGACATGTCCGGAGTTGTTTCGCCTGAAGCCGGACCTCTCGCCTGCGGTTGTCGCGGGTGTTCCTCCGGATGCCTTCAGCGAAACTGGACAACGCTGGGGTAATCCGCTCTACGACTGGGACGCGCTTAAGGCCCGCGGCTACGATTGGTGGATCGGACGCATGCGCTGGGCGATCGAGACCTGCGACATCGTGCGCATCGATCACTTCCGTGGATTCGAGGCGTATTGGGAAATTCCGGCGGAGGAGCCCACGGCGGTCAATGGTCACTGGGTCAAGGGGCCGGGTGAAAGCGTGTTTCAGGCGCTACGCAGTGCGTTAGGAAAGCTGCCGTTTATCGCCGAAGACCTGGGATACATCACGCGCGAGGTGCGGAAACTGCGCAAGGAGCTGCAAATTCCGGGGATGAAAATTCTGGAGTTCGGATTCGGTAACAAGGGAGCGCACATCTACCTGCCCCACATGTACGAGCGTGACTGCGTTGCCTATACCGGCACTCACGATAATGACCCCGTGGTTGGCTGGTGGAATTCCGGAGCCACGGAGGAAGAGAAGAAGCTGGCGTCAATCTATCTGGGGATCGGCGATGACGGTGTGCACTGGGCATTCATCCGGGCGCTGCTGACCTCCGTAGCCGACATGACTGTCGTTCCCCTGCAGGACGTGCTCGGCCTTGGCAGCGATGCTCGCATGAATGTGCCCAGCGAATCGGACGGCAGTTGGACCTGGCGATTGCGGGCGGGCGCGCTCACCTCGGAACTGGCGGCGAAGCTGGCCGATCTGGTTGAGATCAGCGACAGGGAGGCGTGCGTCGAGCCATCAGTCAACCGCGAGCACGGCGACAGGGAAGCTGGCGAAGAGTTCGCGGCATAACAGCGATTTTCCCGCAAGCAGCACTTCGCCGGTGAAGATGTTGCGCAACCGTTTGCCCTCTGCGTCAGGCGGCAGGGTCAGCTCTGAGTTCTCCCATACTGTTCCGACGGGCGGCTGCCG
The DNA here is from genome assembly GCA_963821995.1 of uncultured Acidobacteriaceae bacterium. Classification (GTDB taxonomy): domain Bacteria; phylum Acidobacteriota; class Terriglobia; order Terriglobales; family Acidobacteriaceae; genus Bog-257. The sequence continues at coordinate 124,202 of CAWGFZ010000011.1, forward strand.
ATGTCCTTTCATCAGCGTGAGGCTGAGTCTGGGCACGGCGGTAATGGACATTTCCTCCTGATATTGCCGCGCAAATGCCACCACGTGCTCCTCTCTGCCGTGGCACACTTCCAAGGGAATATAGCTCCCCATTCGGAAAAGATCTCTCCGCTCACGCCGGAAATTCAGGCCGCGCATCGTGACCCACAATTTGATTTGTCCATCGCGGTAATCACCGAGCAGCCGCTTGCACAGCGGCAAAACGTCCGGTGTGTATGTCTGCCGATGAAGCTCTCCCATTGCCCGCAAGCGCTCGCCGAAATCGATCGGCCTGCGATTGTCAGGATCGACCAGGCTGAAGTTCCACATCTCCTGTCCCTGGTAGATGTCAGGCACGCCGGGAGCGGTCAGTTTCAGAACCGTTTGGCTGAGCGAGTTGATGCAGCCGAAGTACACCAGTTCCGGTAGCAGCTTTTGCAGCGTATCCCAGAAAAGATTTGTCTTACCGCGGTACTTCGGCGAGAGGATGCGCTCGATGAACGACTTCATGCCGGCAACATAATCGGGATTGGAATTCAGCCAGCTCAGATTGACCTTGGCTTCGTGCGCCGCCTTTTGCATGTACTGCTGTATGCGATGAACGAATTCCGCCCGTTCTTCTTCGCCTTCCATCCGCAATGGCCATGCGCCAACGATGGTCTGGTACAGCAGGTACTCTTCGTTGTTGTCGGGAACCGTTCGGCCGTCGGCGAGCTTTTCTTTGCGCAGGCGGTTCACGCGCCGCCACTTCATCACGTGCGCCGTCCAAACGCGCGGCATCTCTGAGATCACATCAAGACGGGCGCGTACATCCTCGCTGCGCTTGGTGTCGTGGGTAGAGGTCGCCAGCATTGAGTTGGGCCAGCGTTCCGCGCGCTCCTGATTTCCGCGGTGAAACTCGGAGACCGGAATGCCGAACGACGCGGGAGTACCACCCACTTCATTGACGGAGATGAAGCGGTTGTAAACATAACAAGCAGTGTCTTCCAGCCCTTTCGCCATGACCGGGCCGGTCAACTGTTGGAACTTCAGGGTAAAAAAAAGTCCCTGGCGGTAACCGTAAATCGTGGGACCACCTTCGTTTCCTTCCAGCAGCAGGATGCGCTGCAGGAAATTGAAAACCGCGGGAGCCAGGGTGCCGTTCCATCGCTTTGCGAGATCGATTGCTCCGCGGATGTAAGAGCGGTCGCTCTCGCTGACGCGGCCGCGTTCATCGATGTAAGTGCGGTACACCGGAAAGCAGGCGATGGTCTCGCGGATGGCCTCGCGCAGGACGATACGCGTGTAGTCGCGGGCGCGCCGGTCCTGGTTAGAGATTTCATCCAGCATGTGCGCCAGCACATTTACTTCGCTGGCCAGCGCGCGTCGCATAATCAGCTTTTTGTTTTCGTAGATCAGTTTGTGCACGCGCACGCTGTCGTTGATCACCCGATGATAAAGTTTGGTGAAGAATGCCTTGTTGCGGGTCTCGATGAAAATTCCGTTGACGAGATTCGCGAAGTCGTAACCGACAGTTCCGTCCACAGGCCAATCCGACGGCTGATGCTCGCCCGCTTCCAGGATCTTCTCCACCACAACGTACAGCGGGGCCGGTTCGGGGTGGCTTCGTTGCCGCGCAAACGCGGCATGCACGTCCAGCTCGATGCCGTCCGTCGCGACCGGCAGCAGCGGTTCGGTGCCCAGACATTGGCTGGCGGCGTACAGACGTTGCATTCGTACGAAATATTGCAAGGGATCCAGCAGGCCGTCGGGGTGATCGATGCGCAATCCAGAGACCAGGCCTTCCGCCAAGAACTTGCGCATCATCCGGTGCGTTGCCGCAAAGACGCGCGGATTCTCCATCCGCAGCCCGACGAGATCATTAATGTCGAAGAAGCGCCGATAATTGATCTCTTCGCCGGAGACGCGCCAGAAAGCCAGCCTGTACGCCTGCTTTTCCAGCAGATTGTGCAAGGCATCGAAGCTGCGAGGGTCGCCGGGAACTCCGTTCAACGCTTTCACGGCCGCATCAACCTGCGAACGAGCTTCTCTGGAGTCACGTGCGAGCTGTTCCAGTCGCTCAACTAGCGGACCTATCTCACTTTGCCGGCGGCGTACTTCTTCCGGGGTCGTCGTGCTGTTTAGCGGCAAACTGACCAGGGTGTCCAGCAGCCCACGTAGTTCTTTCAGCGCGGGGATGGAGTTGCCGTTGCTGCCTGGCCGTTCGGTACCTGAACCGCTGAAGATCAAGGGGATTGTCTGCGGGTCAACTGGGAGGATATTGTCAGAGTAGCGAACGATGAACCTGCCATTCTCAAATGCAACTTGGATGTTGCCCGATTCCAGGTCCTCACCGTAGGGATTTCCCAGAATCGGGATCAACACTTTATTGCGCAGCTCCGGCTTCTGCGGCTCCCAGTCGATGTCGAAGAAGTCGGCGTAGGCCGAAGCGCGGCCATTCTGCAGCACGTCCTGCCACCACGGATTGTCGCCATGCCCCACGCCCATGTGATTGGGAACGGTATCCAGCACCAGCCCCATGCCGCGCGCTTTGAGCTCTGCCACCAGGCGCCGGAACTCTTCCTCGCTCCCGATCTCAGGATTGAGCTGGTCGTGGTCGATGATGTCGTAGCCATGCGGGCTTCCGGCGCGGGCCTTCAGAATGGGCGAGGCGTAGCAGTGGCTAATGCCGAGATTCCAGAGATACGGGACGAGCCGCCTCGCATCTTCGAAACGGAATGTGTGGTTGAACTGCAGCCGGTAGGTGGCAGCGGGAATCGCGTGCTGTTTTTCGCCGGAGAGTCTCTCGAAGCAATCACAGAGCTCGGTGAAGTGATCGACTAAAAGCGATGCATTTTCTAGCATACATCTCTCGAATCGGGCGCCCACGCACACCACTGCGCCGGCACGATCAAGTTTGGATGCAAAATCGGCTTGTAAAGCTGTTTCCCGGAGGGGTTTACCCGGCGCGCTTTACTTAAGCGAGAGCGGCGGCGAGAATAGTTGATTGGCCGTATTCGCCGGTCAACTTCTGTGTATTCACAGCGAAGCTTCTTTCATCAACGCGCGAAAGGAATCTTATGACAGCTACCGGTGAACTGATCCGAATGATGAATTACGTGGACGACATTGCGTCGACGCTGCGCCGCATCAATGCGAGCCTTTACCTGATCACCCCGGAGGAGAAGCGCCGTCTGGCTGAGTACATGCGGAAGTCAGATCCGAACTTTATCGGTGTCGTCGAGCAACTGGAAAAGGGAGCGTAGGCTGATGGCGGAGATTCGCACCATCGCCGTCATTGGCGCCGGGATCATGGGACGCGGTATCGCCCATGCGGCAGCGCTGGGCGGCTATCGCACCATCCTGGAAGATCTCCTGCCGACAGCGCTGCGCAAAGCGGAGACGGAGATCCGTTCCAACCTCGACAAGGCGGTCGAGATTGGCAAAGTCACCCAGGCTGATGCTGACCAAGCGTTCGGACGGCTGGAATACGCGTCGTCGGTGGAACAGGCTGCCCGAGAAGCCGACCTGGTGATCGAAGCGGTTCCCGAGGAGATGGAGTCGAAGATCGAAATCTTCACCCTGCTTGATAAGGTTTGCCGGCCAGCAACCATTCTCGCTTCCAATACCTCGTCTTTGAGCGTGACGGAAATTGCCTCCGTCACCTACCGCGCTCCGAAATGCGTTGGCATGCACTTTTTCAATCCTGTGCACAAAATGAAGCTGCTGGAGATTGTGCGCGCGCTGGAGACAGACGCTGAAACCCTCGCGGCTGCCGTCGAGGTCGGCAGACGCATGGGGAAAGAGGTTGTGGTCATCAAGGAGTCGCCGGGATTCATCACCAGCCGCATCAACGCCATGATCGGCAACGAAGCGTTCTATATGCTGCAGGAAGGCATCGCGTCGCCGCAGGACATCGATAAAGCGTTGAAGCTGGGATTGAACCATCCCATGGGGCCGTTCGAGATGATCGATCTGGTCGGGCTCGACACGCGATTGCACATTCTGGAATATCTGCACAAAACGCTGGGCGAGAAGTTCCGCCCCGCGCCGCTGCTGGTGCAGTATGTGAAGGCGGGACGGCTGGGACGCAAGTCGGGACGGGGAGTGTATGAGTATCCGGCACAGGGACCCGCTCCCGCTCCGTAGGGGAAATCGAAGCACACTGCGATCTAGGAAATAAATTTCGGCCCGCTTCGCGGCGCGCGGTATCCTTCCAAAATCGTGCGCAAGCGTTCATAATGACTGATTGCATTACAGCTTGAGGCTTATCTGTACCGGGGCACTCTGTTTTCTGGCGCGGGGCGAGCAGTTGCGACGTTTTCGATGAATCAAAAAGAGATCAAAGAGCTGATCGAGCTTCTCGTTGATAAGGACATTACCGAGTTCGAACTCGAGCGCGGCGATGTGAAGGTGCACGTCAAGCGGGGGAACTCGACCGGGCCGGTTGTGCAGGTTGCACCGACCCTAGCGGCCGTGCCGACGCTTCCAATGGCAATGGCGCCCGCAGCCGCTTCCGTGGCGCCCGCCGCGCCCGCTCCGGCTATGCCACAGGCTGAGGCACCGGCACCGGCTGCGCCGAGCACGGCCCAGGCCGCCACGCCGCAGGCCGACCTCTTCATCGTCAAATCGCCCATCGTCGGGACATTCTACGAGGCGCCATCGCCCGGTACTCCTCCGTTCGTCAAGGTTGGTGACTCGGTGAAAGAAGGCCAGGTGCTCTGTATCGTCGAGGCCATGAAGCTGATGAACGAGATTGAATCTGACGTCTCCGGGGTCATCGCTCAGTTGCTGGTTTCGAACGCGAGCCCGGTCGAGTATGGAATGCCGCTGTTTGCAATACGCAAACAGTGATAGCACGGAATGTCTTGCATGGATGCCAGGACGGGCGATCGAACTTGCCCCTTCGCCGCTTTGCGGCTCTCGATCGTATGAGTTCAAACAAATTTCCTTCCGTGAATTCCGTGCTTCCGTGGTGAATTGAAATCCATGTTCAAGAAAATCCTAATAGCGAACCGCGGCGAGATTGCCCTGCGCATCATTTGCGCGTGCAAGGAACTGGGGGTCAAGGCGGTCGCGATCTACAGCGAAGCCGACCGCAACTCGCTGCACGTGCGCTTTGCCGATGAAGCAATCTGCATTGGGCCGCCGCGCGCTAACGAAAGCTACCTCAATATCCCGGCGGTCATCAGCGCTGCCGAAATTGCGAATGTCGATGCGATTCATCCCGGCTATGGGCTGCTGAGCGAGAACGCCAACTTTGCCGAAGTTTGTCAGGCCTGCGGCATTAAATTCATCGGGCCTCCGCCGGAGGTGACGCGGCTGATGGGCGAGAAGGAACGCGCCCGCGCAACCATGAAAAAGGAAGGCGTGCCCATCCTGCCGGGATCGGATGGCATTGTGGCCTCAGCGGATGAAGCCCTGGAGTGGACGCGAAGCGTCGGCTTTCCGGTGATTGTGAAGGCGTCGGCGGGCGGCGGCGGCCGGGGAATGCGCGTGATCCGCGATGCGCAGGAGCTGCCGAAACTGTTCCATGCGGCGCAGTCCGAGGCTGCGGGGGCATTCGGCAATGGCGACCTCTACATGGAGAAGTTCATCGAGCGCCCGCGGCACATTGAGTTCCAGGTGCTGGCTGATGAGCACGGCAATGTGATCAGCCTGGGCGAGCGCGAGTGCAGTATCCAGCGGCGTCACCAGAAGCTGGTGGAGGAGGCGCCGTCGGTGAAGGTCACGCCGGAACTGCGCGCGCGCATCGGTGGAGTTCTGGTGAACACGCTCAGCCGGATCGGCTACATGAACGCGGGCACGGTGGAGTTCCTTATGGACGAGGATGGCAGCCTGAGTTTCATGGAGATGAATACGCGCATACAGGTTGAGCATCCGGTGACGGAGATGACCACCGATGTCGATCTGGTGAAGTCGCAAATCCTTATCGCGGCCGGTGAGAAGCTGTCCAGCGTGATTACCGGTCCCGTCGGTTTTCGCGGCCACGCCATCGAATGCCGCATCAATGCCGAGCATCCCGAGCGCTTCACCCCGTCCGCCGGCAAGATCACGGCATTCAACGCTCCAGGCGGAACCGGCATTCGCGTCGATACCGCCGCCTATGCGGAGGGCGTGATTCCGCCTTACTATGATTCGCTGATTGCCAAGCTGGTGGCGCGGGGCCGCGACCGCAACGAAGCCATCTCGCGCATGTCACGCGCGCTGGAGATGTTCGTGGTGGAAGGTATCTACACCAGCATTCCGCTGCATCAGCGCATCATGCGCGATCCCGACTTCCGCTCCGGTAATTTCGATACGACATTTATGGAGAGGTTTCTGGCGAAACACAAGGAAGCGGTGGTCTAGGCCTGCATCCAGGGCCGAGTCAAGCAGGGATTCACGAATGGGCGCGGCGCGGTGAAGTCAGTAGCGCCGCAGGCGACGGGCTTCGCGGACCACATCCTCCACTTTGGGCAAGAACGCTTCTTCCAACGGCGGCGAAAAGGGAACTGGCGTATCTGCTGAAGCGATTCGCGTGATCGGCGCGTCCAGGGAATCGAAACACTCCTCGTTGATAATGGCTGCAACCTCACCGGCGATACCGCCGGTCTTGGTGTCTTCGTGCAGAAGAATCACACGATTCGTCTTCTCGACGGTGTCGCGAATTGCGTCGCGATCGAGCGGCAGCACCGTGCGCAGGTCCAGCACTTCCAACTCGATGCCTTCCTTCACCAGAATTTCGGCAGCTTCAAGCGCGACATAGAGCATGGCGGCGTAGGTGATCACGCTCACATCACGGCCTTCGCGCACCACCCGCGCCTTGCCGATCGGCACCGTGTAGTCGCCGGCGGGAACTTCTTCCTTGATTCGCCGATAGAGAAACTTGTGCTCGAAGAACAGCACGGGGTTGTTGTCGCGGATTGCCGACTTGATCAGTCCCTTGGCGTCGTATGCGCCGGCCGGGCAGACGACCTTCAGCCCGGGCGTATGCGCGAAATAGGTTTCCGGATTCTGCGAATGGAAAGGACCACCGTGGACGCCGCCGCCTGACGGGCCGCGGAGCACCACCGGCACCGGGGCTCCCCAGCGGTAATGCGACTTCGCCAGGATGTTCGTGATCTGGTTGAACGCGCAACTGATGAAGTCCATGAACTGGAATTCGGCGACCGGGCGAACGCCGGTGAGCGACGCGCCATAGGCGGCATTGATGATTGCCATTTCTGAAATTGGCGTATCGATCACCCGCTGCGGGCCGAAACGGTGGATCAATCCGTCGGTGACTTTGAAGGCGCCGCCGTAGATGCCTATGTCTTCGCCGATGCAGAACACCGCCGGATCGCGCTCCATTTCTTCCCAGATGCCCTGCCGAATTGCTTCCAGATAGGTAACCACTGCCATGAATTGAGTTCGACCTCATAGCGATTCTAAACGACGATGGAGGATTGAGGCTCGCCATCGGCGCTGCTGGTGCTGTCCTGAATTAATGCCAAAATCGTGGCGACCAGGAAAATTGTCATCACGAGCAAATGCGAGGGATCTGCAGTTGCCCGAAGCGTAACGATTGGGTTGCCCGGGAGGACAGCAGGTCCCTCGCTGCGCTGGTGATGACAATCCTCTGATTCGCGGCAGCAATGCACAATTCACACGTGGCAGCAATGCACAACCCAGACTAGGACACCGTAATGGCCACTGTCTTCCCGCAATAAGGGCAGCAGGCGTAATCGCGCTGGATGGATCGTCCGCAATGCACGCAGGTGGGCGTCACGGCGTGGCCGCACTTTGGGCAGAAGCGAAAATCGGACCCGACAGCCGTACCGCAACTCGGACAAGGCGTCAGCAGCGGCTTGCGAAGCAGAAAATAGGCAATGAAGCCCAGCGCCTTGGGCACAAAGATTACCAATAGCGTCCACAGCAAGGAATTCATGCCGCGGCGCCTGGAGTCGGCATTCACATAGCCGATCATCAGGATGACAATGGCCAGAATCGCGCCGCCGAAGAGGCTGATCAGGATCAACGCTGCTTTGGGCGGCACGTCCTTGGCATCAACGTAAATAGGCACGAGCACCAACAACGCGATTTGCATGAGCGCAAAACAGATGACCGCGATGACTCGGGCCACAGAAGGAATGATGGCCAGCTCGCGCCGGAATTGTGACCGTCCGTTCATTGGATACCCCCATCATGCTCCCGCAGCCATGCCCTTCCGAATGACTCTTCGTAGCCGGCATGAGGAAACGCCAGCATCAGGGCGGCGATGACGACGGCCGGCAACAGCAGGAACACGAATATTCCCGGCGCAACAATCGACGGTGCGAGCCCAAGCCGCTCCACTACCCAGGCACCGAATTTCCACCACAGCCATGCCGAAACGGCTGAGGACATAGCCCCAATGCAGAACGAAATTGCGATCAACACCATGCGCGTCTGTTGCTCCCGCAGTTGCAACGCTCGGGCGCGCAATCGCGCTTGCGTCGTGGACACCAGCGCCGGGCTGGCAGTAATCGCAAACGACCGCAGCAGCCGGCCGGTGTTGTCGAAGTCGCCGGCGTACTCGGAGCACTCCGAGCACATCGCCAAGTGCGACTGAAGCCATTCGGCATCGGCAGCGGCAATCTCTTCCGCCCCGCGGCGAGAGATCAGGTCGATCGCGCGCTCATGCTCGTAGTTTGTCATTGCGCGCCTCCTTCCTGGGGCTCCCATTCCGCGTCGCTTTTACGCGAAATGGAGCCGATCAGCGGACGCAGCGCGATCACGCCGCGGTAGATGCGAGTCTTTACGGTAGCAACCGGAATTCGGACCAACTTTGCAATCTCCTCGAATTTCATTTGCTCCTGAAAGCGCAGCACCAGAACCTCGCGAAACAGCGGCGCCACTTGCTGCAAGGCTTCATCGAAGATTTCCTGCTGTTGCCGCGCCGCTGCCTGATCGAACGGCGACGGGCCGCCGGCCTCCGGCTCATACGGCGCTCCTTCTTCGGGCTCCCTCATTTCATCGAGGCTGCTGGGATTGCGCTTGCGCAAGTAGTCGATGGCGACGTTGTGCCCGATCGACATCAGCCAGGTGACGAAGCGATTGCGCCCGTCGTACAAATGACCCTTCTCCAATACGCGCAGCCAAACTTCCTGGAAAAGGTCCTCGGCGACGGCGCGATTGCCCGTCAGATGCAGCAGATAGCGGAACAGCCGGTGCTGGTACTGCTCAATCAGCGCATCCAGAAGATCTGGATCGCGGCGCCGCAGCCCGCACGCAATTTGGGACTCTTCGCTCTCCATCGGGACTGTCAAGCTGAAGGCGGAGGCGATCATACCAACAGATACGAGGCAGCGGGAGAAAAAGACTCAAAGGTAGCAATTAGCAATTGGCCTTTAGCTTGCAATTAGTAATTAGCAAAAGACTCGATCGGGCTCTGTGCTGTTCGTCGCTCCGCGGGATGGCAACAGAGCCACTTCCTCCCATGAATGCCTCGGGCTGCGAGCCGCAAGATAAGTTTGCGGTGGGGCAAATCGCTCGAATTCCGGCAAACCAGCCGCGCAGCGGTGCGAATGGTGTTCGGCGTGGGCGTCAGCCCAGGTTGGAAGCTGGGTGACATGGTACAGTCTCATGCGAATGCCCAGGAGAGCTTGATGACGAACGCGCGAATCGTGCTTACCACCGTAGGGCTGAAAGAAGCGGCAGAGAAGCTGGCGCTGCAACTGGTTGAGAGACGCCTGGCTGCCTGCATCAACATTATCGGACCGATCCGCTCCATCTATCGCTGGAAGCATAAGGTCAACAACGAGCAGGAGTATCTGCTGCTCATCAAAACCACCGCCGATCACGCCTCGCAACTGCGTTCGGCCTTCAAGGGGCTGCATCCTTATGAACTGCCGGAATGCGTACAGTTGTCGATTGAAGGCGGAAGCGAAGAGTATCTGGCGTGGCTGGCGGCGGAGGTGAGCAGCGGGGAGTGAGCGGTCAAGCGATATCGGTCCTGCCGCCCATGTCTTGGAGCACGCGCAAAAGCCCGGCCGGATCGTGAGAATTTGTGGTTTCATCCGCCCAGTCACAGCACGCCCCAACGTTGGGAACGAACGCGACCACGCGGATGTTTGGGTTCTCGTTCCTGATTTCCTCGACCAGGCCTTTACACGTCACTTCACCGAACGAGCCGTCGACGGCCACCACGTCCACGTGCGGAAATCGCCGGAACATTCTGATGCCCTCATCCGGCGAATACGCGGTGAGCACGTTGTGCGTGGCGCTCTCCAAAAGCAATTTTCGGGTGGACAGCCCTTGTGCCGGTTCGGCCTCGATAATCAGGAAAGCCAGACGATGTCCATCGTGCATTGCTAATGCGATGACGCAAGGCAAGTTCCTGGTTGGACTCCCGAGGCGCGCCAATTAGCGACGCAATTCGCGCCGACGCGGGTTGCTATACAGGTGGTCGGCGCCTGTCAGAGTGCGATTACCTTTGGTACAATTGAGCGCACGAACGCCGGTGAGGATAAGGCGTTCGCCGCAACTGAGCCGCAACTTCTACTTAACTTTGTTCTGGCTTTGTCCGCAACGTTGACGGGCGAGATCGCCCATTAGAGCTGTTGCATCGCGCGGACGCAACGTTTTAGGGAGCCTGTTCTGACCTCGCGATCTGGTCGTATTGCTTATAATCCGGCGCACCACCGATTCGCCGTAATCCTTGCTTGGGCCACATTTCTGCTTATCGTTGCCGGCGCGCTGGTGACCAGCAACGATGCCGGCCTGTCAGTCCCCGACTGGCCAACCTCCTTCGGCTCGCTCTACCGGCTGCCGCCCATGGCCGGCGGCGTGAAATGGGAGCACAGCCATCGCATGATCGCCGAAGTCATCGGCTTGCTGATCATTGTGATGGCGGTGTGGACCCAGCGGGTCGAAAGTCGCAAGTGGATGCGCGTTCTGGGCTGGACCGCGCTTGCCGCAGTGGTGGGGCAGGGAATTCTCGGCGGGGTTACGGTGCTGAACTTCCTGCCGTGGTCGGTCTCCACCGCGCACGCGACACTTGGGCAAATGATCTTCTGCATCGTGGTCGCGATGGCGCTGTTCACTAGTCGTGGCTGGCTGCAGGATTACGAACCTATCGCGGAGCATGGTCTGCTGCCCAGCACACCGGCACTGGCAGCCATTGCGGCAGCGTGCATCGCGGTGCAGTTGATCTTGGGCGCGGCGTTTCGCCACTACGGGATGAAACTTTTGCCGCACCTGGTCGGCGCCTGTGTTGTGACTGCAGTTGTCTGCTGGACGGTCATGCGCGTGCTCTCGCGTTATGGCAGCGTCGATCATCTGCGCAAGCCGGCGCAACTGCTGCTGACATTGCTCATGATTCAACTCGGCCTCGGATTTTGCGCGTATCTTACCCGTCTGCGCTGGGGACACAATGCCGTGCAGCCATGGCAGATCATGGTGGTGAGCACGGTGTCGCATGTGGCGTGGGGCGCTCTGGTGCTGGCGGTCAGCGTGGTGCTGGCAATCCAGTCCCGGCGCATGATTAACGCTCACGCGGCCGAACCGGCAACTCACACGGCGCCGGGAAAGGCCGTGATCGCATGAGCACAGCCAGTCAGCCGTTGGCTGTTCCGCGCGAGGGAATTGCCTCGCTACTGCGGGATTACGCGGTTCTGACCAAGGCGCGCGTGACCACGCTCATCGTGATGACGGCGTGGGCGGGCGCATATTTTGCGGCAGCCAAGTCCGGCCAGTCGTCGCTCTCATGGATATTGCTGCACGCGTTGATCGGCATCGCGCTGGTGAGCGGTGGCACAGCGGCCATCAACGAAGTGGTGGAGCGCGATCTCGACGCGCTGATGCGCCGCACCTCGCAGCGACCGTTGGTGACCGGCAGCATGGGCCTGCTGCACGCGTCTGTCGTGGCGTTTGGCATGACCATCGGCGGGGTACTCTATTTGTGGGCGACAACCAACTGGCTTACCGCCGCACTGGCTGCGCTGACCTCGATCACTTATCTCGGCGTGTACACGCCGATGAAACGCGTGCATCCTATCTGCACGTTCCTTGGTGCGTTTCCCGGAGCCATGCCACCAGTGCTGGGCTGGACGGCGATCCGCGGCCGTCTGGACGCCGAAGCGTTGGTACTGTTCGCAATTCTCTTCTTCTGGCAGTTTCCGCACTTCCATTCCATCGCCTGGCTCTATCGCGAGGATTACGAGAACGCGCGCATCCGCATGTTGCCGGTTGTCGAAAGCGATGGCCGCTCGACCGCTTTTGCCATCGTGATGTATGCGCTGGCGCTCGTTCCGGTATCGCTCGCGCCCACGCTGATGGGCATGTCGGGCTGGCCTTACTTCGCCGGCGCACTCGTGCTCGGCTTAGCGATGCTGTGGTTCAGCCTGCGCATGTGGACGATGAAGCTGACGCCTTTGGCTCCCGAGTCGAAGCTGCGCGCCCGGCACGTGCTGCAAGCCTCGGTGATTTACCTGCCGCTGCTGTTCGCGTTGATGATGATCAATCGGGCGTAAAGAGCTGTCGGCTTTGTGGCGCCTCGCTGTTGCTCAGCGGGGGCTCGTCTCCCTTCCTTCGATGTGATCTATACTTGTAGCACCTTATGCGGAAGAGCAAACTGGAGACAGCCGAGTTTCTCGCCAAGGCGCATTCCGAAGTCGAGCCGTATCTTAGGCGGGTGTATTTGATTGAACCGCTGGACGAGCAAGATCCCAAAGTCCCCATCAGACTCCTGGAAGTGGTCGAGGGCGCCATCGAACGCGGAATCGAGCCCATCGCCTTCACGGCCGATCCGGCCCGGGGTATCGAGTACCCATCCGTTATCGTTGAGATATCGCCTGTCGAGTACGCTGCGATCGGACCGGATGGCAAACTTGGCTTTGACGGGTGGACGGTTGGCAGAGAACTTCTGGTCCGTTGAAATGCGCTCTGCAGACGAGAACTGGGCGGCTAGTTACGCGAGGCAGGCACTCTCGGATCTCCGAGCGCGCGACACGCTGATCGAGGCGAATGCAGAAAAGTGCCACCGTCTCCACTTTCTTCAAATGGCCACAGAAAAGACTTGCAAAGCCTACCTGATCAAGGAAAACGGACATGAGAAGGTCAGGAAAACGCACGCTGTCGTAAAGAAACACCTGCCCAGGATTGCTCAACACTTTTATTCCTCGAATCCCAACCGCAAGCAGGCGCTTCATCAGCTCTCAGAGATAAAGACGTTGGCAGGCGAAGTTGAACTTTTGGCCCCTGCATGCGACCACGGCGATCTTCGTCAAGACAACACGGAATATCCTTGGGACGACGGAAGCGGCACGATACAAACTCCGTGTAACTACAGCTTTCCCAACGTCGATGATGGAAGCAGGGCCATTGTTCACCTCATCAAATTGCTTGGTGAAGCCTGCGAGCAGTATGCCGGCGACCACAAGGCACAACCTTAAGCGTTTGCCAGATTACTGATGGAAACTTAGGAATCACTGTGGCTTCGCAAACGACAACTTCGGGAGATCCGCCGGCGCTCGTTTCCCCCGCTAATGAACTCGCCGCTCCCGTTATTCAGTTGCAGGCACTTCGTCATCAATACGGCGATCGCGTCGCGCTGGCCGGCGTTTCGTTCGAGGTGCGTTCGGCGGAGATCTTTGGGCTGCTCGGTCCCAACGGCAGCGGCAAGACCACGACCTTCCGCATTCTTTCGACGCTGATGCTGCCCGCGGGCGGCCGCGCCCTCATCATGGGACACGATGTGGCGCGCGAGCCCGAGCTGGTGCGTCGCAACATCGGGGTGGTCTTCCAGGCGCAAAGCATCGACATCAAGCTCTCGGCAGAAGAGAACCTGATGCTGATTGGCCACATCTACGGGCTGAGTGGAACAGCGCTGAAAAAGCGCGTTCGCGAAATGCTAAGCCGGGTTGGCCTGGCCGATCGCGCCCGGGAAAAAGCCGAGACATTTTCCGGCGGCATGCAGCGCCGCCTGGAGCTGGCGAAGGGTCTGCTTCATCATCCGTCGGTGTTGCTGCTGGACGAGCCGACGACCGGGCTCGACCCCGGTGCGCGCCGCGACTTGTGGCAGTATCTGCAGATTTTGCGCGATGAAGAACGCGTGACCGTGTTGGTCACAACGCACTTGATGGAAGAAGCCGAGCGCTGCGATCGGCTGGCGATTTACGCCAACGGCAGCGTGGTCGCGCTGGGCACGCCAGCGGAATTGAAGAGCGAGATCGGCGGCGATGTGATTCTGCTCGAGTCGCAGGAGCCAGAGTCGCTGGCGCGCCGCATCGAACAGCGCTTTCGACTGCATCCGACGGTGCTGGATAATCGGGTTCGGCTAGAGATCGAGAGCGGACATCGCTTCGTCACCGAGGTCGTCGAAGCATTCCCCGGCGAGATTGAGGGCGTGTCGGTGCACAAGCCGAGCCTCGAAGACGTTTTCATTCGCAGGACGGGACATCGGTTCTGGACGGAAGAGAACGACGAGGAATCGGCGGAATGATTTCTGCCGCAGAGCGCATGCAGTTTCATCGTCGCGCGTAGGGGCTGTTCGATTCGTTTTGGTTTGTCAGGGCACGACTGTAGAGGACCTGAAAAAGTCGATTTTGAGACGTTTTGAAGGGGCGCAGCCTGTAAAGCCGCACCCCGCCGCAGAGCTTTGCGAATTGGCAATGGGCCACTGACAACTGCCCACTGACAACCGAAACTGAGACTGGTAATTGAATTATGGCCGCTAACGCACAAACTCTTCCTGCAACTCTGGCCCCGGCGCACGCCGGCTTGCTGCTGCCGTCACTGTCGTTGTGGTGGCGCGAGGTGGTGCGCTTCTATCGGCAACGCGCGCGCGTGGTCGGCGTCATCGCGTCGCCGCTGCTGTTCTGGATCGTCATCGGCTCCGGCTTCGGCACGTCGTTTCGCTCCAGCGGAGCGGGCGGCCAGCACTATCTGGCATTTTTTTTTCCCGGCGCGCTGATCATGATCGTGCTGTTCACCGCGATCTTCACCATGATGTCGGTGATCGAAGACCGCAAGGAAGGTTTCCTGCTTTCGGTGCTGGTCGCGCCCGTCAGCCGCTCGGTGATCGTGCTGGGCAAGGTTCTGGGCGGAGCGACGCTGGCCACGGCGCAGGGAGTGATCTTCCTGGTGTTCGCGCCCGCAATTGGCGTGCACTTCACGCTCGCCAGCTTCGGGCTGACGGTGCTGTGCATTTTTCTGGTCTCGTTCTCACTGACCGCGCTGGGCTTCATCATCGCGTGGCCGATGGATTCGACGCAGGCCTTTCACGCCATCATCAACCTGTTTCTGATTCCGCTGTGGCTGCTGTCGGGATCGCTGTTCCCGCTCTCCGGCGCATCGCTCTGGATTCGCCTGCTGATGCGCATCAATCCGCTGACTTACGGCACCGAGGCGCTGCGTTCGCTGCTGTTTCCGGGCTCCGCGAGTGACTTGTCGCTCAGCGGCAACTTCGCCGTGCTGGCGCTGTTTACACTGGTGATGTTCGCAATGTCGTTTCTGGTGGCGAACCGCCGCACCACCAAACCCGCAGCATGATGCAACTGCCCGTCACATTTTTTCCCGCGCTTGATGCCGTCCTCAACGGCTCCAGCGCGGTGTTCATCGGATCAGGCCTGTACTGCATCAAAACGCGGCGCGTCGCGGCACACAAGCGCCTGATGCTGGCTGCGTTTATTACTTCCACTCTCTTCCTGAGTTCCTACTTGTACTATCACCTGGTGCTGCGGGCAGGCGTGACGCACTTCCGCGGACAGGGCTTGTCGCGGCCGTTCTACTTCACGTTGCTGACCTCGCACACCATACTGGCGGCTGTGGTGGTGCCGTTTATTCTGATCACGCTGGCGCGCGCGCTGAAGGGAAAGTTTGCGCGGCACAAGGCTATCGCGCCATACACATTTGCGATCTGGATGTACGTGTCGGTTACGGGCGTGGTCATCTACCTGATGCTGTACAAGATTTTCGGTAGCCAGTGCAGCCAGTTGCCAGTTGTCAGTGGTCAGAACTGTCTCATGAGTCCGATTTGGATTCGTGTCAGGGCACGAGCTTAAGTCGTGCCGAAACGGCAACAGAAAAGGCCGGGCTTTAGTCCCGGGCCGCAGGGGCTGAAGCCCAAAGTCTATGGTGAGCCGTGACGGCACGTCTGAAGACGTGCCCTGACACAAAACAATTTCGCTCCTGGCAGTCACTGGCAACTGACCACTGGCCACTGGCCACTGACCACTGACCACTGGCTACTGGCCACTGGCTACTGGCCACTGGAAAAATCAAAGGCGACCGAGGGAGCGCCCGGTCGCCGCTAAGGTTGAGGTGGTAGTGCGCGCAGCGGTTACTGCGGCAGAGCTACGAATCCGCTGTTGATCGGCGGAGCGCCGTAGAAGCCCACCAGAGCGCCGCCGTCGTTGATGCCGTTCACGATGGTGCTGCCGACGCCGTTAGGATCGTCGATCGTCGCGAACTGACCGCTGCTGACGGTGTACACAAAGCCGTGGGTCGCGCCCGCGGCGTCCACGAAAGTCCCTACGACCTGTCCGCGGTTGTTCAGTCCAAGCGCCTGAGTGAAGGTACTGTTGGGAACGTCCAACTGGAGGAAA
This sequence comes from uncultured Acidobacteriaceae bacterium, assembly GCA_963821995.1. Taxonomy (GTDB): domain Bacteria; phylum Acidobacteriota; class Terriglobia; order Terriglobales; family Acidobacteriaceae; genus Bog-257. Next base: position 140,746 of record CAWGFZ010000011.1, read on the forward strand.
ACCCCGCCGTTGAGCAGCCACCCATGGTTTACGCTGTTGGCGTCGATAAAGAAGCCGCAGACTTCTTGCGAGTTGTTGATGCCGGTCGCCTGCGCTCCACCGACGGCGCCGGGAATCGTGATCACCTGGAAGATGCCGCCAACCTCGTCATAGACGTAGGGGAAGTCGGGCGTGGTGTTGCCGGAGCTGAGGCTGTAATAGCCCGCTGCCTGTTGCAGATCGTTCTGGCTGAGCAGTTGGTTGAACGGCGTGCCGGGGAAATCGACGGTGGTGAAGTTGCCGTTGCTGGTGCGATAAAAACCGTGAGTGACGCTGTTGTTGTCCACATAGAAGCCGCTGGTAGTCAGGCTATTGTTGATGCCGATGACCTGCGTCATCATGGAGTTGGGATAGTTTTCGGTGGCGAACTGCATGGGCAGCGTCAGAACGAATCCCTGATTGCTGAAAAAGTTGTGGTAGCCGGCGATGTACATGCTGTTGTTGATCCCCAGTAGCTGGGTGAAGGGGTCATTGGTGTCGTGGGGATTGTTGACCGTCTGAAAAGTGTAGTTCTGTGCAAATGCCGAACTGCAAAGCAGCAGGGCGAACATGAGGGCAAAGGTGAGCTGAAAGCGTTTCATGGAAATTCTCCTCTGTAATCGATTGCAGCCGGTGGTTGCTGGCGGGGCTGTTTCGAAGCCCGCATTTTCCGGTGCTGCGAGTGGAATTATTTTTTTCCGCTCATCTATGAATGCGACATTCGAGGTCGAATTCCCTCACGCGAATAGAAATTATTTAAGAGGCTTAGTCCCATGGCCAAGAACGTAGAGTCATTTGAAGATACCGCCGGCGAGGCGCCGGTCCGTGGTTTCTTGCATAGAGCAGAAGGAAGCGAGTTTCTCGTGTTGACCCACGGCGCGGGTGGAAGCTCCAACGCGCCGCTGCTGGTCGCGCTCGCAGATCAGTTTGCCATGGTTGGGACCACGACTTTGCGCTGCGACCTGCCATTCCGGCAAAGGCGGCCGACGGGACCGCCATCACCTGGCGATGCCAAACACGATCAGGAAGGGCTGCGCCGTGCGGTGACGCTGATGCGCGAGCGGTTTGCGGGACGAGCGTTCCTGGGCGGCGTTTCTTATGGCGGGCGGCAAGCCAGCATGCTGCTTGCGGCCGATCCGTCGCTAACCGACGGGCTACTGCTGTTGTCTTATCCCCTGCATCCACCAGGGCGTCCCACGCAGTTAAGGACCGCACATCTGCCCAACCTGCGAACTCCGGCTTTGTTTATCAGCGGAACGCGTGATGCTTTCGGCTCGATCGCGGAACTCGAAAGTGCCATCAAGCTGATTCCCGCGCCGGCAAGGCTGGTGGCGATTGAGGGCGTTGGCCACGGCTTGTTGCAAAAGTCGAATCGTGAAGAGCTGCCGAGAAAGATCGTGCGGGAGTTTCAGTCGTTCTTTGAACGACAGTAGGACACAGAGCGAATTTGTCGGTAGGGGTAGAGCGGCGCTTCAGCGCCGCGTCGGCTGCGGCTCTTCTTCGAGGCGTTCCGCCCGCCGCAGCGCAGTGGGCGGAACGCCTGATCTTAGGTGGGCGGCCTGGACGCGGACCTGAAGGTCCGCTCTACCCGACCTGCGATTTGGGGTGAGTTCAGCAGCCTGTGAAGTCGTGCCCTGATACCAGCCATAGCGATAGGCATCACCTCTTGAAAAAAAAGCCCCGCCAAACGGCGGGGCTTCAGCGACATTCGCTAATGAATAATCAGCCTGAGATCAGAATCCAGCGAGGTTTCTGGGAGCGCCGAGACCGGTGCATCCGTCCCAGCCAAAGAACGAGCCCGGATAGCCGTTGCGGCCGTTCAGGACATCGTAAAAGTAAGTGTGGTAGAGCCCAGGATTCTTGTAGTAGAGGTAGCTCTTCTGCAGCTCAGCCGGAGTGTGCTCCTGGAAGTGTCCGGCCGCGTTGGTGATGCCCGCCTGTGTCGGCGAAGAAACGCTGGTTCCACCGACTGCACACCAGCCGCCGCATCCCGTCGTGGAATAGATTGCGACCGGGCTCAAGGTACTTGCGTCAGAGCCCCAGTCCGGGGTGGCACGGTGGACTGTGGCAAGATTGGCGATGATGAACTGATAGTTGGGCAGAGGCTCGTACTGACTGAAGCCGCCGCCGCTGCCGTTCCAGCAATCCTCTTCCCCGGTCCACTGTCCACTGCTGCGAATGATGCGAGTGCCGCCGGCGGCGACTACGTTGGGCGAAGACTCAGGATAATCGGTGCCATAGCCCGAGTCTCCCGTCGAGGCGAAGTAGACGACGGTTGCGGTGGTCATATACTGGTCGTATTCCAATTCACCGCTGAATTCGCCGCCGTAGCCGAAGCTGTTGGAGACTTCGCCACCGCCCAGGCCAGCCACAGCCTGGCCAGCCAGATATTCGGCAGCGCTGGTGCCACCCTGGTAGGGGTCGCTGCAAAACTGGGCCACGATGATCTGCGCATGCGGCGCCATGGAGTGGGCATACTGGGTGTCAAGCGCGGTCTCAACGTCCCAGCCGCTGCCGTCGCTGCTTGGGCAGGAGCTGCAATCGCAGATAAACTGCAGGGTCTGCGCGGGCAGGCCGTATTGAGTGTTGAAGGCGTTGAAGTCGGCCTGCAGCGTACTGTTATGACCGTAATCAACGACGGCGATGGCTTTCGCGCCACCGGAGGCGACCGGAGCTCCGCTGAGCGGACAGCCGCTGGTTGGCGGAGTTACGCCGTAAATGCAAGCCAGCGAGCCGGGGTTTTCTGTACCGGATGGCGGAGCCAAAGGCGATGCGCCTTCCTTGGGAATGACGATAAACAGCGGCGTGTGCGCTCTGACTCCTGGAATTACGCCGCGTGTACTGGGTGGAGCGACAACGGTGGCCTTACTCCAATCTTGATCCTGGGCGAAGCCGACCGCGACCATACCCAAAACCAACAGGCCCGCGAGCAACAACAGTGAAACTCTCCTCATCTCTTCATCTCCTGATTGTCTGAAGTTCGAATAAAGGGGTGTCAGACACCAACACTATACACTTATCGCGCCGCGGAGGACGCAACTAAATTGCTGAAATTGTTAAAGTTGAGGCGCGTACTACTACGGAGCTGATCGTAGTTGCGGAATGCGGGTGGAGGGCGGACCTATCGAAAACGGAGCAAATAATTTGGAAAACGCTCGTCCTCCCGCCGCAGGCCGACGAGAGGACGCATGAGTTGGTGTTTACGCTGCGATGGCGATGCTCGAGGGAGCATCGTCGCCGGCTATTTAACCACCCGAAGTTCGTTCTTGACCTGAAATACATTCCCAATCTGATTCGTCGTAATGCCCGCCAGGTCTTTGTCGCCCTCGTTGTTCACGTAGCCGGTCAAAGTGACTCTCTGGTTGTCGACGATGATGTGAATCGAAGGCGCGGCCTGCCAGAAGTACTGCGCCAGAGGCCCGGCGCGGACCAACGCGCGATATGCCTGCCTCCGTATCTGCTCGTCAAACGGAGACGGCGGCAGCACGCGGATGTTGTTGATGACCTTTTCGACGCCCTCGATACGTTTCACGGCGGCTTCGGCATCCTGTTTTGTTTGCGCGTGAATGCTGGTGAGGTTGCCTTTCAGCGTTACTGTCCGCCCCTGCACGCAGTATTCGAGGTCATCGAACAGCGAGTAGTACGGCAGCATCAGCAACTCGTGACGCACTTCTCTGGCAACCTTGGTTTCGTGAGGGTGACCCTCGGCAAAGACCTTGCTGCCAATACCGGCCACGACTGGGCCGTCGCTGCAGATGACCGGTTCCTGTCCCATGGGCACCTGCGACGCCGGTGCCGTCTGCGATTGCCCAACTGCTCCTGCGGTAAATGCGAACACCAAACCCAACAGCAGGAGTTTGTACATGTTTTTCTCCTCCTCAGGCTATAGATGTTAGCAGCTATGACGCGGGTGCCAAGGGTCAGGGCACGGCTTCAACCGTGCCGAACCGCACGCCAAGAAAATATGGCCACAAGGAATTTCGTACTACCAGCTACTGTATGCCGTGCCTTCGCTGGAGTTCTGATCGCTGCCGCTGTGGACGTCGATTATGCCCGGATCAGTCTGGTCCGGCGACATGATGCTCTCGTCGGTTACCGGTACCCAGCTATCACGGGAGTTGGTAAATGGGTCCTTGGGCAGCTCTTTCAAATAACCGGCCTGGACGATGTCCTGTAATGACTGCGGGGCCTTCTGCTTGTCCAGCGTGTACTGGTCGATGAGCGAGCGCATGGTGTACAGGTCGTCGCGCAGAGCGGTTTCCTTGGCGTGCAGGATGGACGACGAGTAGTTGGGGATGGCGAGCGACAGCAGGATGACGATGATGCTGATCACCACCATCAACTCAATAAGGGTAAAGCCACGCTCGCGTAATCGATGTTTCATACCGCTGATTACCACGTCTTGTACTTCGTCCCATCCAGGCCGGCGCCGTCGGACTTGGTGTAAACATCGAAGACATTTTGCCCGCCCCAGGAGTCGGAGTCGATATCGTCCTGCACCGAGCGCAGGCCCCACTCGTCCTTGCCGGTCATGGGATCAACTGGAATGTGGCGCAGGAAGCGCATTTTCTTGCCGTTCGCATCAACTCCCTTGACCAGAGTCTCCAGGTCGGGAGGATAGCCCTGGCTGTCAACCTTGACCTGAAAGGCGCCGCGATCGGCGGCATCTTTGTAGCGGTCGATGGCGTCTCGCATCTGCCAAAGATCGCGCCGCAACTCGCGTTCCTTGTTCCGCTGGATCACCGTACGGACCACCGGAGCGGCGGTCGCGGTCAGGATCATCAGGATGGTCATGGCGACCAGCAGTTCCACCATGGTGAAGCCGCGCAAACGGGCTCGCCGCAGGCGCGACCATGACGGCTGCGCATGGGAGTGGCGCTTCAGGTTGAGTGCGAGATTGGAAACTTGGAAAACCACTGCTTCAATTGTAAACGGTAGAGCTCGGGTAGTGCGGGCCTTCAGGCCCGCGATACGGCTGGCGGATCGAAGTCGGCTTCAGCCGCTGCGGTGCCTCGCTCGAAACCGCTGCACGACCGGCTTTTCACTACCTGTCGACATGTGCCGCCGGGGCCTAAAGGCCGCTTAAATGCTAGTCCCTAAACGCGGCGCTGAAGCGCCGCCCTACCCGAACCAGGTTCCCTGCTTGACTGTTTCAGCGGCCTCTTCAACCCGCGAACATCCCTCTCGTTAGACGGCTGTCCTAGTGAACCGTAATGATCGCCTGCGAGCCGCTGGCAGGGGTGGTTTGCATGCTGGCGTTCTTTAGCATGGCGCGGTTGATGCTCAGCGTGGACTGCCCAGGCGCCCTGGCCTGGAACGTCAACGTGAATACCGAGCCATCGCCCGAAATGCCGGGCGTTCCCGGCGGCCGCGAAGCCGTGACCTGCAGGATACCGGTGAGGCTGTCATCGCGATTCACCAACGCCACCGTCTGCCCGTCCTGCGCCAGCAGAGTTCCGTTGGAGACGTTCAGCACTTGCAGCACACGCGGGTTGTAGGTGATCTGCAGCGGAACCGAGAAGACGTTCTGCCCGCCGGCCAGGTTCACGTTAACCGTGAAGGTGGAACCAACCGCCTGGTCGATGGTCGCCGGATCGAAGCTTACGATGGCGCTTCCCATCGGCGCCGAAGCTGCGGCCGGCTGGACGGCGGCGGCAGGCGCAGCATTCGGCTGCGGCTGACCGGGCTTGCCCGGAAGACCGTTGTTCATGGCGCCGGGTCCGTTATTGGGCTGAGAACTGTCGTGATGCAAGGAGATTACGCTGGCCGTGCCCACGTCAATCGCCCTGGTGTTGGAGGGGCTGACCTCCTGAGCGCGGACGATATGCGGTATCAGGATGAAGACGATTTCGGTGTCATTGACCTCTCTTTGCTCTTCCGCAAACAAGTACTTAAACAGCGGAATCGAAGCCAATCCTGGAATACCCGACAAAGAATAGGTGGTGGTGGTTTCCAGAATGCCGCCCAGAATATTGACCTCACCCTCCTTCATGCGGATCTCGTTTTCAATTTTCTTTTGTCCGATGACCGGCTGGTTGATGCCGCCGATATTGGTGTAGGAATCGATGTCGGAGATGTCGACCGTCAGCTTCAGTGAGACATCGTTCACACCATGCACATGCGGCGTCATGTCGATGTTTACACCCACATCGATGTAGTTGAACTGGGTATTGACCAGCGGGTTGATGCCCACGCCGCCGATGCCCGGCTGGAACGATCCGGTGGCGACCGGGACGCGCTCGCCGATCTTCAACGATGCCTTCTGCCCATCCGAGGCGCGAATCTCCGGCTGCTGGATCAGCTTGCTGCTGCTGTCGGTCATCAGGAAGTTGGCCGTCGCCTGCGGGATGGTGACCTCGAAATTGGTGGCGTTCAAGTGGGCCAGGCTGTTCAGTTGGATTTGGCCGCTGCTCGTAGTTGGCGTCGTTCCGGTGGTGGTGGTGGTCGACGTGGTCGTGGCGCTCGTCACCCCGGGAGACTCCTGCACGTTAATGCTGACATTTGTCGGCGGATTAATGCCCAGGTCGCGCAGCTTGTCGCGCGTCACCTGCATGATGGCCACTTCCACCACCACTTCAGGGCGCGACTTGTCCAGGTCTTCGATCAACTTACCGGCCATGGCGATCTGATCGGGCGTACCGCGCACCACAATCGCCTGCTGGGTGGGAAACTGCTGCAGCCGCTGGGTATCCAGCAACGTGCGCAGGATGTTCACCATGTCCTGCAGCTCATTGGGCTGGGAAAGATTGCTCAGATAAAAAGTGCGGATGACGCTCTGTTCCAGCTCTTTGCGTTTGGCGGCGGTGTCGGCGGCGACGAAGATGGTGTTGGGAGTGACCGGACGCCAAAAGGTCTTCGACTCCAGCGCAGTGATCTCCAGCGCCTGCTCCAAAGTCACGCCGTTCAGGTCTACCTTGATCTTACGCGAAGTGTAATCGGGATCGAAAAGGACGTTGATTCCCGCCAGCTTGCCAATGCTCTCGTAAACCGTCTTGGAATCCTGCGTGAGATTCAAGGTGATCGGGGTCTGCGAGATGGGCGCCAACTCCACCGGCCCGGTGGCCTGCTCCATGCGCTTATCTATGTCCGACTCGGTGGCGGACTGCGGCTGCACGGAGGCAGGATTCTGGCTCTTCTGAATCATCAGCCGTATTTTGTTAGTTTCCTGCTGCGCGATGAAGCTGGAGGGATCGATGGCCAGCGCCTGCTCGAAATCGGTCAGGGCTTCCTGCAGTTTTCCGGCGGTCATCAGGAGCTGGCCCTGGTGAACGTAGGAGGCGGCTGCCAGAAAGCGCACGTATTCATAGGAGGACCGGTAATTTAGATCTTCGGGTTTGAGCTGGTAGGCCTTGTGATAACAGTTGTAGGCCGCGATGTAGTCCTGGCGAGCTTCCGCAAGCTTACCCTTCTGATAAAGCTGCTTGGCTTCCTTGTCTGCAGAGGCGAGTGCCGACACCGCTACCATGAGCAGCAGCGCCAGGACACCGGTGAAGCGTTTCATCACGTTCCTTAAACCCCGGGGATTCAACCGGACCTGCGCCTCCGAGCAGTCAGAGATACCAGGCTCCGGGTGTAAGACTTCGACCTAGGCGAAACGTGAGCACGGTCGAGTCGCATGCACACCGCCCCCTCCATCACGCGAGCGAATCGGTGCTGACGCGGCGATTATAACATCCTGAGAGCCCACAATCTGCAGTATTCACCGTGTGTTAGCATGAAGAATTCGCGCGCTTACGCGGCGGTTTGGAGCGATGCGCGGATTCAGAGGTTGCCGAGAAATTCGCGTATAAAGATGAAATCCTGGGTGCCCCATTCTGGCCTTCGTTTGGCCAGGGGTGGGGCAATTTGAACCACCGCACCGCCCCGCCCTAGCCAAAAGATGGCTAGAAACGGGGCACCCAGGGTGCGACTTCCTCTCATTTGTCAGCTATGCCTCGTCCCGTACAGACAACTCCCGACAAACCAAAGAAACCGGCGCGCCGCGATCCCATTGCCAGCGGCGAGCGCGATGCTTCGCAGAATCGCGCCGCGTCGCACAACTACTTCCTGCTGGAAAAATTTGAGGCCGGTATCGCGCTGCGGGGTACAGAGGTCAAGTCGGTTCGCAATGGGCGCGCCAATCTCAAGGATGCCTACGGACTGGTGAAGGATGGCGAACTCTGGCTGATCAACGCCCACATCGGACCCTACGAGCACGGCAACATCTTCAACCATGAGCCTTTGCGCACGCGAAAACTACTAGTGCACAAAAATGAATTGCACAAGCTGATCGGCAAGACCCAGCAGAAGGGACTGACGCTGATCCCCACGCGGCTGTACTTCAAGAATGGCCGCGTAAAGGTCGAGATAGCCGTTGCCAAGGGCAAGCAGACTTGGGACAAGCGCGAAACCGAGCGCCGCAAAACCGCGGACAAAGAAGCGCGCGAGGCTGTCGCGAGGAGCAGGAAAAGATAATAGGATCCCAGCATACAGACCTGCGCCGAGAGAAACTATATGCCAAAAAAGATCAAGCTTGGGAAAACCACCAGCTCCCCATCTGCCAAGAACCTCCACGGTTGCTGTAACACGAACTCCTTCATCAGGTCGCAGAGCTCAGTTGGAATTGCTGGCGCTTGGCACGTCAGTGCGTCTCTATCCCCATTCCGTTTCCCAGGCCCTTTTGATCGGACTGCAGCGTGGCAAGAGCCTGCTCCAGATTTGCCGCAGTTTCCACAACACGCTGAGGGTTGGGGGGAGTTGGTTCAAGTTGAGTGGCCAGTTTCCTGGCTTGCTTGGTGACGGTTGCATCCGACTGGTTTAGCTTCTTGGTTTGCTTTTTCAGGGTGGACGCTTGTGCGTCCGAAAATGTCTTTATGAAGTCACGGACTTGACGTTGCACTTCGTCGACAGCGTCCTGCACAGCGTTGGCCTGCTTGACTATATCCTCGGGGCTGGATTGCCGCAGGGCCTGACTCTTCTGGCGAGCCAGTTCCGTACACTTGGCCAGATTTCTAAATCGCGTTTCTTGTTCATCGGTTGCTTGCGCCGCAACGGCCCGTTTGAAATCGGTCAAATCGGGATTGTCTGCTGGTGCTGAGGTGCCTTTGTTGCCGGAGTTGGAGCCGCTGTGTCGGCCTCCGTACTGCCCGAGCACGGCCGTGGGGACGCAGAAACAGACGATGATGATAAAGACGGTTCGGCGGTTCATAGATCAATATTAATTGACTGCTGAAATCTGCTGGGCGCCCCCCTCATTTCTGAAGTTGGAATGAGTGGGATTCGCTTCACACCCATTCAGATTCTCCAACTCAAGGTCCCGCACATCCGAAAACTGCGCATGTGTGGAGCACCCGGCGCGCCTGCGCCTCTTGTATACTTCCGCCGTCTACGCCTTCATCATGAAAATCTTCCGGCTCAGGGTCACTGCTCTCCTACGTAGCCAACGCCTGTTCCTGGTGCTCGCCTCGTTTGCGCTGGTGTACGCTTCTCTGGCCGCACTGCGCACCGTTTCCGATCCCGATAGCTTCTGGCAACTGGCAAGCGGACGCTGGATTGCGCAGCATCATCAGGTTCCCTCGGTCGACGTTTTCTCTTACACAGCGCAAGGACAGCCATGGATCTATCCCGCCGGATCGGGGTTGCTGCTGTACCTGGTTTACTCGCTGGGCGGATACACCCTGTTGTCCTGTCTGGGAGCTGCCGCGTGCGCGGGCGCCGTCGCACTGCTCCTGTGGCGAGGTTCGGAGGTGACTGCGGCGCTTGCCATCATCGCGGTTCCCATCATCGCGGGACGGACTGCTCCGCGCGCTGACATGTTCACCGTGGTCCTGTTTGCAGCGTATCTGGCGATCCTATGGCAAAACTATCAAACGGGGCGTGCTCGACTATGGCTGCTGCCTCTGCTGATGATCGCCTGGGTCAATTTGCACCTCGGCTTCCTGGCAGGAATCGGATTGATTGCAGCTTTCATCGGCATCGATGGGTTGGAGATACTCCTCTTGCGAGAAAGCCGCGTGCAAACTCTCCAGCGGCTGCGACGCGCCGCGCCATGGTATATCGCCACGGCGTTCGCCACACTCGTTAATCCCTGGGGATGGAAAATCTATTCGGCACTGGCTCGCCAGGACCGCGCCATGGCGTTGCATGCGGGGCGCATCGCCGAGTGGGGCAGCGTTCGCCTCAATTGGGACGCAGCTGCAGCCATTCTGTTTCTGCGGAATCCGAAATCTGGGTTCTACCTTCTGCTGGTCGTCGCCCTAATAGCTGCACTGGTTGCGATCCGTCAACGTAAGCTCGGAGCAGCGATCTTACTGATTTGCGCAGCATACGCCGGAGTGCAGCACGTGCGCATGTTCGCCTTGACGGCGTGTGTGGTGGTAGTTGTCGGCGGCGCAATTCTGGCCCCGGTCACGCAAGAACTTGCATCGCGGATCTCCGACAGGCCAACGCGGCGCTGGATGGCCGCGTCCGTCACTTCGCTGCTGGCGCTCCTGGTTGCGGTACGTTGCTTCGATGTCGTGATGAATCGAAATCATTCCCCGATGACATTTGGTGCCCGATTCGGTTGGCAGATGCCGGAGCGGGCAGCGGACTTCGTCAAACGCGAGAACCTTCCCGGCCAGGTCTTCAACACCTACAACGAGGGCGGATACATGGTCTGGAGCCTGGGGCCAAGATATCGCGATTACATCGACGGCCGAGCGCTGCCCTTCGGCCCGGACATATTTCGCCACGAGGCCGAGCTGCTGCAGAGTTCGCTGGATTCCGATGGGTGGCAGCGCGAGGCAGATCGTTACGGCATCAACACCATCATCCTGCCGCTCAACCGGTTTGAGAGCACATTCGTCACGCTGAAGAATTTCTGCAGCAGTGTCGATTGGCGACCAGTCTACCTGGACGAGGTCTCGGCAGTGTTCCTACGGCGCACCGTGCAAACTGAGGATGTCATCAGACGTTTCCCGGTGGACTGCTCGACGGCGCCTTTGCCCAAGGCCCCTCTGTTCCAATCCCGCGGTGGTGCATTCAATCAATGGGCGAACGCGGCTGGGGTGCTGGCGGCGCTGGGCCGGAACACGGAGGCGCTTGCGGCAATCGATCAAGCAAGCGAGATTTCGCCGGACAATTCCTTCGTCCCGTGGCTGCGAGGAAACATTTATTCGCTCATGGACCTGCGGGCCGACGCTGAGCGCGAATATCTGCAGGCGATCGCTCTGGAGCCTCACGAAGGTCTGTTGTGGTTCTCGCTGGCGACGCTGTACAAACACGAAGGCCGCATCGCGGAAACGATTCAGGCCGAGCAGCGGGCCATTAAGCTGTCCTCCACGCAGCAGTCGAGCGAACTGCTGAAGCTGGCGCAGCTCTACCTTGACACTGCGCAGCCCAAGGCCGCACTGGCAACGTTCGACAAAGCGGTGCATGACGCTCCGCCCGATGCTCTCGCTGCGACCGGCGCACGCAGCTTCCGCTACGAGGTGGCAATGGGCCGCGCCGCCGCCTGGCGAGCGCTCGGCGACACCCGCCGTGCCAATTCCTATGATGAGGAAGCAGTGCAGGACCTGGTGCCTGCGGGGCAGGAATGATGGCCCGATCTCCCACACATTCGAAAGGGCGCGATGGCCCACCCAATCACATCGCAAATGTCGACGTAAGGGAATGAACCTGAGGATGCCCCACCCAAGCTTCCTTTGCTCGGGTGGGGATTTTCAGCTGTTATGGCCGAAGCTGACCGCAGTCGAGACGAGCTTCGCGTGCGGCACGCGAGTCGCCGGAGGCCCGTACCTATTGTACGTGTGCGAATTGATGCCGTCCCCGAGCAGGTTCCCGTCCGAATCATAGCTGTACCCGCTGGCGTTCATGCGAAGACTACAGTGGTGATGGTCAGGCTGTCTGTGACGAAAATCCCCACCCAAGCAAACGAAGCTTGGGTGGGCCACCCGTCCGCGTCGCCCACCCAGAGCTCGTGTCCCAATTCGGCCAGCAGGCGCTCGAACCAGCGCGTGTGCCCGGTGGCTTCGATTCCCACTCGCACCGGCCCAGAGAGTTGCGAATAAAACTGCTTCGCTTCTCCGTTGGCGTGTTCCAGGCGACGCTCAACCAACTCGCCCGTCTCCTCATCCAGCATCGCAATCTGCTGGTAGCGCGTATGTAAATCACAACCTACAATCTTCATGTGCTCGGCTCCTTTCCTCCGAGCCTTGGTTTGTTGAGCGCAACCAAGTTTACCCGGCGGCATGGAGCCGACACGGTTATCTAATCAGCCAGAAAGGCTCGGGCCACCTGTCCTCAAGATTCCGATGTGCGTGGCTGGGCCAAGGCGCCGCGACAATGCCCGATTACCAAATCGCAAATTGCCAGACACGTCAAGAGAAACGCCGTAGCTGTGATTTCCCAGAATCCAGAGTATCTGCTGAGCAGTTGGTGCACTGTATCCTTGAACTGGAAGATTTGATATCCAATATTCAGAGCATATGAGGGAATAAAAAGCATCGCTGCTAGTCCGGACCTACGCCACGCCGTAACCGCGAGAGGTAAAGCAAGGGCCGGCACCAAGAACAACGCAACATCAGCTATCCCGCCGACACCAGCCCACAGTAATCCAACTCCATCCCAAACGGTGGTGTACGCCGCAGCGACGACCGTGAGAACAAACAGATAGGTTCTGAACACTCTTAATATCTTTAGTGGCATCTATAGAACCCGACGGGTGGCCCACCCAAGCTTCCTTTGCTTGGGTGGGGATTTTCAGATGTTATGGCCGAAGCTGACCGCAGTCGAGACGAGCTTCGTGTCCGGCACGCGAGTCGCCGGAGGCCCGTACACATTGTACGTGTGCGAACTGAGGCCGTCCCCGAGCAGGTTCCCGTCGGAATCATAGCTGTACCCGCTGCCGTTCGTGCGAAGACTACAGTAGGGATGGTCAGGCTGTCTGTGACGAAAATCCCCACCCAAGCAAACGAAGCTTGGGTGGGCCACCCGTCCAAGCTCAGGGCAGGCTCTGGGGCACCGCTCCTCATCATAGTTGGCTGGGCCGTGGTCGTCCCGAAATCCATAGCTCTTTCGGACATGTACTTTCGTAATTCCCCAGTAGTTGTAATCGTCACAGATTTCTCCTCGACAACTTCGGTAGCTTGAGAATGGCTGCTCATTGTCTGCGGCCATCCGGGTCTCCAATAGCGGCCGGTTTTGCGGTCGTTGGGGTGAAGCATCCGGATTCTCAACAACCGCCGCTGGAGCCCGTCCCGGTGCGAAGGCGAGGGGCGGTGGTTGGGAGGGAGCACAGGATTATGGGCCGCTGCAGGCTTTGTCAGCACACCAAGGACGACGGCGAGCTTTGCGGCTCGCCCGCGATGCGAAGAAAGAACTATTGCTACTTCCATCTGGAGGTGGTTCGCCGCCGCCGGCGCCTGGCGCGCATGGCGAGAAATCGGCGGCTGCTGGCCGAAGCTAAGCTCTACGACGACAGGATTTTAGCTCTTAACTCCCATGCCATGAAGATTTTGAGCCCTTACTCGCGTGCAAACCCCCAGCCATCAAGATTTTGCACCGAGGAGGGGGGAGGGGGGGTCAGCCGGATAGCGGATAGTTGCCAGTTTCAGTAGCCAGCCGGCGGCTGATGAATGAGACGATGGCGGAAAGGAAGGTGGTGCCAGCGTCGAAGAAACGGCCAACGAGCGCCCGGCCCGAAGAAGCGAACGATAAGCAGACGGTTAGCGGCGTGGATCGTGGATGGTGGATCGTGGCCAGTCGCCAGTAGCCAGGTGCCAGTTGTCGGTAGCCAGCCGGCGGCTGCAGGCGCGACTGCTTTTCCTCTCGGGTATATTTAAGAAGACGAGTTGTGCCCGTAGGAGAGGGAATGGCGCTATCCGCAGTTATCGTTGATGACGAGCAGCTCGCGCGCGACGAGCTTGCGTACCTGCTGCGGGAGCTGGATGTGGACATCGTGGCGCAGGGCAAGAATGGCGTGGAGGCGGTCAACCTGGTGAAGGAGTTCTCGCCCGATCTGGTCTTTCTCGACGTGCAGATGCCTGGGCTCGACGCCTTCGGCGTCATCAAGAAGCTGATGGACCGCAAAGTGCCGCTGCCGCAGATCGTCTTCGCCACCGCCTACGATCAGTATGCGGTCAAGGCCTTCGACGTGAACGCAATCGATTATCTCCTGAAACCCTTCGACCGCAAGCGGGTGTCGCAGGCCGTCGAGAAGGTACGGCGGAAGCTGGAGAGCGCCGGCTCGCCCACCGATCAGATCGGCACAATTGTCAAGATGCTGGAGCAGCAACAGCGCCCGCCGGCGGCGAAGGTGCTGCTGAAATCCGCGGGACGCCTGTTTCTCGTCGATCAGAAAGACATCTGCTATGCCTGGATCGAAGAGGGTGTAATTACGGTGGTGGCGACCGCGATGGAAGGCCAGTCGAATTGCCGCACGCTGGAAGAGTTGCTGGACTCACTCGATCCCAATACGTTCTGGCGCGCGCACCGCTCCTATCTGGTCAACATCAACCGCATCAAGGAAGTGGTGCCGTGGTTCAAGAGCTCCTACCAGATTCGCATGGAAGACAAGAAGCAGACCGAGATTCCCGTGAGCCGCGCTCAGACCAAGCGGCTGAAGGAATTGTTTGGGCTGTAGCCGACCGCGCCTCGATGGCTTCCAACTTCATCCCATGCATCGGCTGCGGAGCGCTTGTCCCCGAGACCGACGGTCCAACGCATCGCTACATGGAATCATCGCCCGGATGTTGGGAGATTTACGGCGAGGTGCTGGCGCGTGAGTACTCCGAATCGCGCCTATGCGGCTGTGCACCGCCTGACCGTGGATGCGTACGCCGTGCAACATCCCGGAACGCCGTCTGAGCAGAGCATTCATTCCGTCGGCATGCACCTGATGCGATTGTTCCTGATCTTCGGGCGCGGTTACAGCGACGCCGCTGCAGGTAAGGCGATGCCTGTTCTCTCGCGTCACAAGCACTCGTTCTACTGGCTTGCTCCGCCGGAGTCGCTCGGCAGCAAGACGGTGCTGGATGTCTGGAAGGCAGAAGGTGCCACGCAGCATACCGCAGCCGTGCGCGAGTGGGCGGAATCCGCGTGGCAAGCCTGGTTAGTGCATCACGAGCAAATCAGGGAGTGGTGTCCGGCGGAGATGAGGTGACTGGTCGACGAGATTTAAAGCAGGCGCATGTTGAATGCCGACAATCCTGAGTTCAGTGAGTTGACCAGAAGTCTGCCGCGGTATAGGCCCCGACTTCATGCCTAGGACGTGCAATGGTACACCAGTTGGGTGTCTCTTCCGAGATAAGTAGTCTCGCGGAGTAGATACGGGTTCTTGCGATTGTCGAAACGGAAGCACATTGTTAGAGATGAGGTCTAATGCTAGTAATCAGTAGCTACTGATTACTAGCTAATTACTAGCTAATTACTAGCTAATTACTAGCTAATTACTAGCTGTTTCCTTCCTTATGCATCTTGCTGACAATCTTCGTTGCGGTGCGGCGCGGAGACAGCCTCAGGCCTTCGACCATCATGTGGTTCTTCCATCCCGGAATTACCAGCCGCTTGCCCTTCTTCATGCCTTGGTAGCCGGCGCGCGCGACCGCGCGCACGTCCACCAGCAACGGGCTTTTCAGCAGGCGGCTGTCGCCCACATGCGCGCGCTTTTGGAAGTTCGTCTCCACCGGTCCGGGACAAAGGCAGGTGACGGTTGCGCCGGTGTCGCTCAGCTCTTCGGCCAGGGCTTCGGTGAAGCTCAACACGAACGCCTTGCTGGCGTAATAAACCGCCATAAACGGGCCGGGCAGAAACGCAGCCACGCTGGCGACGTTGAGCAGCTTGCCTTCACGCGCGCGAATCTGCGGCAGAAACAGTTTGGTCAGGTGCGTCAGGGCGACGACGTTCACCTGAATCATCTCGGCTTCGTTGTGCCAGTCGGTACCGAGAAACGGCCCGCTTTCGCCGAAGCCGGCATTATTCACCAGAACATCGAGCACGATGCCCGCTTCCTGAAGCTCCTGGTAGAGCTCGGCGGGCGATGCGGGATGCGCGAGGTCCTTGGGCGAGATGCGCACGTCGACGCTGTAGCGCGACTGCAAATCGTCGGCGACCTGGCGCAGCGCGCCGCGGTTGCGCGCCGTCAGCACCAGTCGGTAACCGTCATGGGCGAACAGGTGGGCCAGTTCCAGTCCGATGCCGCTGGACGCGCCGGTAATAAGAGCCGTTCGGGGAGCCAGAAAAGGATTGCTAGCACTCACCACTCTTTTATAGCGGATTTTCGCGCCTTACCGTAGTGAGGGACGCCGGTGAGTTCCGGCTCTCGCTACCGCGCGGCGGCTTTCTCGCTGCGTGTCGACTGCAGGAACGCGACAATTTGCCAGCGCTGCTGTTTGCTCAGACTCGACCACGAAGGCATGCCTGAAGTCGGCTTCCCGGTGGAGATGAACCAGAATAGCTCTCCAGGCTTAGCTTTGCGAACCGCGGGGCTGTCCAAGGCCGGCGCAGATCCCATCCCCTGCAGATTGTTGCCATGACATTGGGCACAATACTCGGGGTAGAGCTTCTTGCCTGCCATGGCTGCCGCCGCGCTTCCGGCATAGGGATCCTTCATGGCGGCTGCAGATGCCGGTGCGTTCCGGAAGCTCCCTTGCTGTGCGCTCACGCCACCGAGAAGAACAATTGTTGCCAATGCTGCAACGGCAGAAGATGTGATGAAATTGCGTGCGGGCATTCTCAAATCTTCCTCCCGCTCCATTCTACAGGGACGCAATGGCCGGCCATGAGGAAGGTTCAATTCCTTCGCCCAACCTAGTGTCCCGAATCAGAAGTTCGTTCCATAAGTGTTGGCTTTGTGTCAGGGCACGGCTTCAGCCGTGCCGAACCGCACGCCAAGAAGATATGGCCTTTAGGCCCTGCGGCGGGAGTCGAAGCCCCTAATCCGTTCATAAATGAATTTGCGATTCACCACACTAGAAAAACAATTTTGCGGCCAGCTGCATTAGGCGCGGAGGATCGGCGTTGACCACTTGACCGAAACTGGGACTTGCGATATTTCCATTGACGGTTTGCGGCCCGAAGAACTGAGTATGGTTGAATACATTGAAAGCTTCAATGCGGAATTGTAAAGACTTGGTTTCGCTCAACCGGACGTTCTTAAGAAGCGCCATATCGTAGTTGTCGAGGCCCGGTCCGGAAAAGAACCGTCGGGGAACATTGCCCGGAGTGCCCAGGGCATTCTCGGTAAATTGGGAGACATTGAAGTAGGGTTTTCCGTTGCGAGGGTTATGGTTGAGAGTGAGTGGACCACCAGCGTAGTCCGGCTCATCCACACCATAGTTATTAATACCATTCGGTTCTGCCCCCAGCAGAGAATTATCGCCATAGCTGAAGAGGGTCACGGGAAAACCTGTACTGAAATGGGTAATGCCGGAAAGCTCCCAGCCCTGCGTCCACTGGTTTGAGGTGCGAAAAAGAGTATCGACTGGAACCCGATAGTTGTAACTAATGACAAAGTTGTGCCTTATATCAAACGAGGATAATCCATAGCTCAGCGCAGGATCGATAGGATTGACCTCTTCACCCAAATTGGAGGAATCATCCAGCGCCTTGCTATAGGTATAACCGGCTGCAAGGCTCAGTCGCTTCCCATTATGGCGCAGACTGACTTCGAGAGCATTGTAGTTCGACATGCCTATCGTCGATTGATAGGTATCGCTGCCGAAATTAGGACCGAGTGGCCCGCGAGTTCCGTTAATTACCTGGCCCGAGGTGGTTGTGAACACATTATTTTCGCCAAAAGGACCACAGGTAGGCGAACCCGGCGCAACTTGGCTCGGCTGGCTCAAACTTAAACAAAAAGCAGGATTGCCGGGATTAGCCTCGATCATCACCAGTAGCCGATGTCCTTGGTTGCCTACGTAGCTCACGCTCAGCACGGTATTCGTTCCGAACTGCCGCTCCAGCGATAGCATGTATTGCTCCACATAGGGAATGCGATTGGTCGAAGCGTATCCCGGAATGCCACTGATGGGCTCATACTGCGACCAGTTGATGTTGGAGTCAGGATTGCCCCTGGATGCCGTTCCGGCGGCGAGCGCCACAGGAAATGGCTGGCCCTGGAACTGTCCGCTCGAGGCGGTGATGAAAGGAGTGGCGAATAGCGGCGGTGCCGGACTAGAATATGTGATTCCAAAGGGCGCATTACCTGCCAGTATTCCGATACTTAGGGCTTCGATCGCCTCATAGTACATACCGAAACCGGCTCGTATGCTGGTCTTACCTGGACCTCCTATGATCTTGTCGAGAAGAGTGCCATCATCAGCGTCAGGGGAATAAGCCAACCCGATGCGAGGCGCGAAGTCCAGATTTCCAGCAGGCGCAAGAGTACGCGGCACACCAGGATCGGTGGGAAACAGTATGCCGGCAGGTGCACCAGGAAACACCGTCGATTGTTTGCCAGGCTCGAATGTGGATATGCCGTTGTCTATTTCATACCACGGTTCAATGCGGTCCCAGCGCAGACCATAGTTCAATGTCAAACTGGAGCGCACCCGCCAGCTATCCTGCGCATACAAAGCCGCGTATTTATTTCGTCCGTAGAATGGCTGAAGCTGGCTCTGATTGTATTGGCTTGGAACTCCCAGCAAGAAATCGGCAAAATCCGATCCTGTTTCGCTCCCCGTGAACAGAAAGCTGCCGTTGAACTGCGCGATCGGGTTGGTATTAACTTGGTCGTAGTGGAATTCCACTCCGAACTGCATTGCGTGGCGCCCCACCACCTTCGACAAATTATCGATCCATTGAAAGGTATTATTGATTTGCTTTAATTCGTTGGCATTGGTCCCGATGGAAAAAGCATTGAAGATAACATTCTCGACGCCTTCGCCCTGCGGATTTAACGGTACGATGCCTGCTGTACCAGCGCCAGTGACAAATCCTTGCGAGGCCAAAGTGACGCCGAGTCCGCCCACGGGCTGGCCGAGGATATTGTTGTCGCGCATATAGCTGAAGTGAAATTCATTGACCGTATTTGTACCCAACGTCTTAGTGTCACCCAAACTAAATAATTGTGCCTGACCTAAATAGAGCGCGCTGAAACCGGGAACGCTGGCTCCACTCTGAGCGACGGGATATGGATTGTTGAGAGTATAGTCGTCCACAAAATAGTAGGCGGATAACATTCCCCAAAGACCGCTGTAGTCGAGCCGATAGGACCCTTTGTTATCGTGTAAAGTTTGGTTGTAGGCCGAAGTCGAGAAAGTATCACTACCTACATTCGGTTGGGGAATATATTGCAGCAGATTCTTTGCCGGCGCCGACCATGCTGCCATGGGAATCACGGCACCGGGAAAAACACACTGTGAAGGGCTGTTGCATCCAGGCGCATAGTACCGTTCGCCGGCCAGGACCGAATATCCCAGCTCTTTCGAGAGCAGGTTTGCCCAGTAACCACCGGTAACGGTCCCGGTTAGTGTGCCTGCCACACCCAGCAGATCGCCCGACCGGTCCTGCATGGAAGGAACCGGTATTTGGCCGGTATCGATTCCCTGGGTCAAGCGCGTGCCTTGGTAGTCAGCGAAGAGAAACATTTTGTTTTTCTTAATTGGCCCCCCCAGCGTTCCGCCAAACTGGTTCTGGTCAAATGTGCCACGCGTAGGCGAGAAGTAGTTGCGCGCATCGAGAGCGGTGTTCCGCAGAAATTCGAATATGTCACCGTGAAAATCGTTGGTGCCTGACTTGGTTACGACATTGATCTGTCCGCCGCTGTGTCCTCCGTATTCCGCGTTGAAGTTACTAGTAAGAATGCGAAACTCGGCGATAGAGTCCAGGTTGGGAATGATCGCCGTTCCGGAGTTCACGTCTTCTTCCGTATCGCTGCCGTTAACGACGAACCCATTCGAGAACTCCCGTTGACCATTGATCGAGATGGTTCCCGGATTAAGATTTCCCGAGGGTGAAAGCGCGCTGACCCCGACGTCCTGTTGAGTATCGGAAGAAAGAGACGTCGCCGGGGCAACGCCTGGCTGGAGGGCAAGCAGATCGGTATAGCTTCGGCCATTTAAGGGCACCGTAGTCATTTTCGAGCCGCTGATGGACTCGCCCAGTTGAGTATCGGAGGTTTCCGCGCGGATTCCACTCTCTTGTACGGTGACGGTTTCCGCCCGTTGGCCAATATCCAGCAGCGCATCAACAACAAGAGCGCTGTTGGCGTGAACGGTGACGCCGGTCCTCACATAAGACTTGAAGCCCACCTTTTCCACCGAAATGTCGTAGCGACCAATGACGAGCTCGGGAAAGGAGTAAAATCCCTGGCCGTTGGTCACTAGCCGATGCACGACGCCGGTGCCGGTGTCAGTCGCTGTTACCGCCGCGTTCGGAACTACAGCCCCGCTTGCATCCTTCACCGTACCGGAGATACTTCCTCCAGTACCGGCCCATGCAACTACCGGGAGAAGCACGAGAAGTGTGAAAGAAAAAGTCCGTAGCACAATACGCATGCAATATCGAAAAAAAGAAGAAGGTTCTAAGATGAGACCGCGTTGGCTGTCCATCACGGTAACTTCCTCGTGCTGATGAATCGGTTTGACCAGGATAAAGGAATATGGGTATACTCAGGGGAGCATTGTAGTTGCAACCCAGTTGCATAAACTGCTTTTTTATTACACGCTATTTGCGCTGGCTGGGCAAGAAGGCAGTCAATTATCTGTTGCTACTCCGTTGCAACAGCGTGCAACTAAGGCGGTAAGAATCATGCCTTTCCCGGAAACTGAAGCTCCCGGCGCTCTGCAAACCGCGTTGCTCACACGTGGAATTCGCATGACCCGCCAGCGCCGCATCATCCTCTCCATCATGGAGACCGCCAGCCAGCATCTGGATGCCGCGCAGATTTTGCGCAAGGCCGTCCGCACCGATCCCAACATTAACCGCGTCACCGTCTATCGCACGTTGGGTCTGTTGAAGCGGCACGGCCTCGTCGACGAGCTCGACCTGCTGCACGTCAAGGGTGAGGGACATTTCTACGAGCGGCGTCCGCAGCGCGACCACATGCACATGACCTGCCTGCGCTGCGGCAAGGTGCAGGAGTTCGAGAGCGACCTGTTCGACCGCGTCAAAGGGCAGGTTGAGCGCGACTGCCATTTCCATATTCTGGTTGCGCGCTTTGAGATCGGCGGGTACTGCTCGGCCTGCAGAAAATAGCGCGATAAAAGCCAGCCGGTCCGTCGACCAGCTACCGCGCGCGCGAAGAGTCTCGAATGGCCGCGCTTCTTCCGACGATCGCCTCGACCAGGCCGGGAATGGTATATTCCTCAGCTTCAATGTCCACGGGTAGGCCAAATTCGCGGAGCGTGGCTGAGGTTACCGGTCCGATCGAGGCGCTATGCACACCGTGATCGGGAGCCGTTTTCTTCAGCGCCGCGCGGGCCTGACGCAATCCCAGCAGCGCGACGAAGTTCTTCACCGTGGACGAACTGCTGAAGGTGATGGCATGCGGCCTTCCGCTCCGGCTCGCCAATAACTTCCGCAATCGTACGGCCGAAGACTTGGGCGCGACGGTTTCGTAAGCTTCCACCACATCCACTTCGGCGCCGGCTTTGCGCAGCTCGCGCGGAATCACATCGCGGGCCACCTTCGCGCGCACCAGCAGCACACGCGTACCGCCGACCCGTCGTCGCAGAGATCTGACCACCGATTCGGCGACGTATTCTTTCGGCGTCACCTTCACCGAAAGCCCGTGCGCTTCGATCGCTGCTTTGGTTGCGGGACCGATGGCGGCGATCTTCAGGTGCGCGAGCGCCGGTGTCTCCAGCTTCAGCTTTGCCAGGCGCGCGAACAGCGCCTCAACGCCATTCACGCTGGTGAGGATGAGCCAGTGGTAGCGCCCCAGGTTACGCAGTGCAGCGTCGAGTGGCTGGTAGGAAGCGGGCTTGCGAATCTCGATGAAGGGAATTTCGATGACCGCGCAGCCGAGGTCGCGCAAGGCAGAAGACAGCGCACCGGCCTGCTTCTTCGCGCGCGAGACCAGCACGCAACAGCCGGCAAGAGGAAGCGATGGGTTAGTTGTTTTCCTTTGTCGAGTGTTCGCCAAAGTAGGTCCCTTGACCTTAGCCCGGCAAAATCAGGCTTGCCCTCGAGATGACAACTTTCCGTGAGCCTAGAAACCGCTGAAAACTGACCACTGACCACTAGCCACTCGCTTACGGCTGTTGCGGTGCCGCGGCCTTCGCGCCGTACACGTCTTCCAGAATGCGCTGCGCTCCGCGTTCGAGTAGCGCATCACCCACGCTCTCTCCCAGCGCCACAGGATCATCTCCGTCCGCGGTTTCGCGCAAGATGGTCGATCCATCCGGCCGCGCGACAGTGGCAGTGAGCCGCAGCCTGCCGTTCTTGGACTCGGCAAACGCGCCGATCGGTACCTGACATCCGCCGCCCAGCTTGTTCAGCAACGCGCGCTCGCATGTGGTGGCGGCGCGCGCGTCGGCATCGTTCAAGAACGAGACGTGCTTCCTCATCTCGTCATCGCCGGCACGTATCTCGATCCCCAGCGCGCCCTGTCCGGCAGCCGGACACATGAACTCCTCGGACAATGTTTCCTTGATGTGCTGCGTCTTGCCCAGGCGCGTCAAACCCGCGGCGGCGAGAATGATTGCGTCGTACTCGCCTTCTTCCAACTTGCGCACGCGAGTGTCGACGTTGCCGCGCAGTGGATGGATGACCAGGTCGGGCCGCGCGGCTTTGAGCTGCGCCTGGCGCCGCAGACTGCTGGTTCCGACGCGCGCGCCGGTGGGAAGATCGTCTTACGCTGTCGTACTTCACCGACAGAAACACGTCGCGCGGATTCACCCGCGTGGTGATCGCCGCCAGTTCAAATCCAGCCGGCAACTCGGTGGGAAGGTCTTTAAGGCTATGCACGGCGAGATCGATGCGTCCTGCGGCAAGCGCTTCTTCAATCTCCTTGGTGAACATGCCTTTGGTGCCGACCTTGGCCAGCGCGACATCGGTAATCTTGTCGCCGGTGGTCTTGATGATCTCGAGCTCGATGTCGTGTCCGCGATCCCGCAGCAGGGCGGCAATGTGGTTGGCTTGCCAAAGCGCCAGTTGCGACCCGCGCGAACCGAGCCGAAGCCGCGCCATCAGTTCGACGCTCCAGGCTTAGTGGTCGGTGACGGCATCGGCTTCGTTGGCGGCTGCGGCTTTGGCGTCGCGCAGTCCAAAGAGCTTGCGCACAAGATCGACCACCGTGGTAACTTCCGCGGAATCGCGCGCAGCGCTCTTGAGAGTGGTGATGGGAGTGTGCATGATTTTGTTGACGATCCCGCGAGTCAGCGCCTCGACCGCGAGTTCCTGCTCGGGGGTGAGCGCGCCCAGCCGTCCGCGCACGCGGTCGATTTCGGCCTGGCGGACGGTTTCCAGATGCTCCTGCAGCGAGACGATCGTCGGCACCACATCCAGCGTCTGCAGTCGCGCCTGGAATTTATCGACCTCCATCTGCACGATGGCCTCGGCACGGTCGGCTTCGACGCGGCGATCGGCAACGTGCGACGACACCACCTGCTGCAGGTCATCGATGTCGTAAACAAAGATGCCGTCCAGTTTGTTCATTCCCGGATCGACATCGCGCGGCACAGCGATATCGATGAAGAACATGGGACGATTGCGGCGGCGGCTCAGGAAGCGCTCGCCGTGCTCTTTGTTGAAGATCGCATGCGGCGCGCCGGTGGAGGTGATGACGATGTCGGCGCGGGGAACGGTCTCGTACAACTGCTCGAAGGGAACCGCTTCGCCGTCGAATTTCTTGGCCAGAGCCACAGCACGCTCGTAGGTGCGATTGGCCACGTAGATCTGCTTTGCGCCATGCGCCAGCAGGTGCCGCGCGGCCAGCTCGCTCATCTTGCCGGCGCCCACCAGGTAAACGCTCTTGCCCTGGAGATTGCCGAAGATCTTCTCCGCCAGGTCCACCGCGACCGACGCCACCGACACCGCCGAGGTCGCAACCGCAGTCTCGGTGCGCACCCGCTTGGCGACCGCGAAGGCCCGCGTCAGCAGCGCGTCGAGCTGCGAATTCACCGCTCCCACCGCGCGGGCGGTTGCGTAGGCTTCTTTCACCTGCCCCAGAATCTGCGGCTCGCCGACCACCATGGAATCCAAACTTGACGCTACGCGAAACACGTGCCGCACCGCATCGCGCTCATGATATTCGTACAGATATTCGCGATAAGGTTGCGGGTCGAATCCATAGAGCTTCTGCAGGCAGCCATTCAAATCGGCAGTACCGTTCACCGTGCGCGCCAGCAATTCCACCCGATTGCACGTCGAAACGATCAGGCCTTCTTCGATTCCCGGATATGTCGCCAGGTCCTTCATGGCTTCCGGCAGACGCGCTTCGGGAATGGCGAACCGCTCACGCACTTCGACCGGGGCCGTCCGATGGTTCACGCCTATGAGGACGAAGTTCATGAGAGGATGAACCTGTGCACATGGCTGAAAGTATTAGCCGCCCACGCGCCAAGAGCCACCACGAACGCGAACGCTGCCAGGAACGCCGCCCGTCGGCCCCGCCATCCCGAACTCCAGCGCGTGTACAGCAACAGCATGTACACCGCCCACAGGATGAACGACAGCAGAATCTTGGGATCGTAGAAAAACATCGGCCCGTACTTCTCAATCGCCAGCACCGAGCCGGTAACGATGCCGAAGGTCATGAAGGGAAATCCGAACAGCAGTGCGTGGTAGCCGATGTCGTCGATGGTCTGAAGCGACGGCAGCCACGTCAAAAGCGGCCGTTTCGACTTCAGGGCACGTTCCTGCATCAGGTAAAGCAGGCTGGCGCCGAAGCTGAGGAACAATCCGGCGTAACCGGTGAAGATCAGCACCACGTGGACGAAGATCCAGCCGTTGCGCAGCAGCGGCGAACTCAACACCACCGGCTTCTGGCCGACGGCGGAGGCGAACGTCAGTAGAAAAACAATGGGAAAAACTACGATGCCGGGTGAGACCGTGCGATAGCCGACGAAGAAGACGAAGAAGACGACCATCGCCACGAAGGCCAGAATTGATTCCGAATAATGGATCGAAGCCAACCCCAGATGGCCGATCAGCACCGCGGATTCCACCAG
Organism: uncultured Acidobacteriaceae bacterium; assembly: GCA_963821995.1. GTDB lineage: Bacteria > Acidobacteriota > Terriglobia > Terriglobales > Acidobacteriaceae > Bog-257. The sequence goes on from CAWGFZ010000011.1 coordinate 165,837, forward strand.
CGAAACGAAATGAAAGATGAGTCCCAGGCCGACCGCAGGCTCGACGACCTTGGCCAGCAGATTACCCCTCTTGCTGAGCAGCAGCAGGGAATAAAGCAATCCCACGCCGTAGCAAGCGACCGCAACTCGAAGCCAGATTAGCGGCATAAACCCCATGAACGGGAGCCCGAGAGCTCGCCCGTTCTGCTGCCTCAAGTATAGCTTTGAGGCAGGCGGGGCAGAGTATTTACGTCACTGGCCCCTGTGATCTTCGTCACATGGACTGCTACGGCGGAACTAAGGAAGATTGCGCTGAATGCTTTAGCTGGGGTAGTGAAAGTGCACGATGTGCTGCGAAGCGATAGTGACGCCGTCGCGCATCGCAGGATGGAAGTGCCAGCGCTGCAAGACGCTCAGGACCTTCTGCTCGATCCCATACCCAATGCCTTGCAACAGCTTCTCTTCGACCACGTCGCCACGCGAGTCGATCGTAACTTCCACGATCACATCGCCCTGCACTCCTGGCGGCAGATCGGCGCGTAAAATCGGAGGGTCGGGATAAACATCGGGGAATGCGGGAATGATTTCATCGGTGGTGAGCGGAGAACCGGGCACGCGGCCGAAAGGGGAACCGCCACGAGCGGAGAGTTCCGGAGCGTTGTCGGCGGTCATCGCCGCTAGATCTTCACGCTTACGGACTTCGGACGGCTTAGGTTTCGGGCGAACCGAAGCCCTCAGTTTCAATTGCGGCTGTTTTTTATCCGGCGTGGGCTGCTCCGGGCCAACCGGCGCAATATAGACGATCGACTGCGAACCGGAAGAGCCAGGGATTCCCAACTGCGCATCTGACGGCGTGACCAAGACAGGGACGCCCTGATACAGCAGCGCGCCGAGCACCGCGAATTGTGCAGCGAATGAAAGCGCAATGGAATAGCTCCAGCGCTTTCGCTCTCCCTTTGGCAATTCCTGAAACATCGTCCGCGCCCCACCACTGGAGATTATCGGTTGGATGCGATTGATATGTACAGCGGATTAGCTGTCACCCGTCCCACCGTGCTGCGAGTTAGACCCATTGTCGAGGGTGAACCGAGTCTCCCGTAATTGAACCGAGTGACTAATCCACACCGATCGACTCCAGGAGTGTTGCAAGCAATTCCGCGTCCACCCGCAAGCGACGGCCGTGGTTGAGCATATCCGGGATTTCATCGAATGCCTGCATCAGGCGGAGCTTTACCGCGGCATATTGTTCCGGCTCGCTGAGGTCGCGTCCGTGGCTGACGACCCATGCCGTGAGCGCCTGCGGCTGCAGAAGGACACTGACTACGAAGGTCGTCTTGCGGTCAGCGCTGACGTCGAAAATGTATTCTGCCGATGGCGCTTCCGGATCGCCCTCCAGCGCCGGCCGCTTGCCTACAAAGTAGTACTGGTAAACGTAGCCGGTCTGTCCCGTGTAGGTTTTCAGGCGGCGGATCGTCATGCGCAGGTCTCTGGTCGTATGATCCGATTGCTGAGCAACCAAGGGATCAGGTTGTTCTCCATTTTTCTGTCGCGGTGGAACCCTCAACGTCGTGATCAATCAAGCCCGAGGCAAAAATACGAGCTTGGCGATTCGCACCACAAGTAGCTTGAGCGAAGCTATCACGACAGGCAGGGCTGGAGAAACAGCCCTGTTCTGGATTCTTATAAGTTGCTACACCGTTGGCAGAGTCCTGCAAGTCTATCCGGGCAGGACCCCAATGCTCGCGGTGGTTGCATTGCACGTTGTGCCGCCGGCGATCTTCGCGCTCGTCCATGGCGCCACATTGTACGGATGGCGCGGCATCCTGATGTTCGTCGCAATCACCCTGGCGATCGGAAACGCATTTGAAAACCTAGGCGTCCGCACCAGCTTTCCTTATGGACATTACTATTTTACGGACCTTATGGGCCCTAAGCTTTTGGCCGTTCCGGTGCTGCTTGGTCTCGCGTATGTTGGAATGGCCTACCTTTCCTGGACGCTGGCCGGCGTGATCGTGGGCAAGGCGGAACTCGATCTAACTGGACGCAGGGTAGTAACCCTTCCTTTGATTGCTGCTCTCATCATGGTTGCCTGGGACCTGTCGCAGGATCCGGTATGGTCAACCGTCCTACACGCGTGGATTTGGCTGGATGGAGGAGTTTATTTTGGCGTGCCGATTACCAACTTTTTAGGCTGGTATCTGACGGTGTACGTAATTTTCCAGCTATTCGCACTTTACATTCGCGCGCGCTCGTCCCCAGCCAAGCCATTGCCTGCACGCTATGGGCGCGAGGCTGTGCTTTTCTACGCAGTATCTGCCGCCGGCAACTTACTGCTCATACTCCCGAACTCTCGGCCCTCCGTAGTCTCCGACGCGGTAGGAATTCGATGGCAAGTGAGGGACATTACCGAAGCGTGCGCCCTCGTCACCGTCTTCACCATGGGAGCTTTTGCAACGCTGGCCTGGGTGCGGCTTGTTGGGCACGGTTCTTCCGATAGGGTGAACTAAGTCGAGCTCAGCCCGCCAGCACAAATCCTGCTTTCGCATCAGCAACTCCCGCTGTAACATCAAATAGGTATCGATTAAAAGTCAGAGCATGTCTTCCGTTTCGACGGCAGCAAGGGGACCAGTATGTGCGGCATTGTTGGTTATGTGGGACAGAAGCGGGTTGTGCCGGTCATTATCGACGGTTTGCGGCGGCTGGAATATCGCGGCTATGACTCCGCGGGTATCGCGGTGGCCGGCAACGGCGATGGCCTGCAGGTGCGCCGCGCCGAGGGCAAGCTGCGCAATCTGGAAGAGGTCATTCGCCTCAAGCCGCTGGACGGCACCTACGGCATTGGCCACACCCGCTGGGCCACGCATGGCCGGCCCACGGAAGAGAACGCCCATCCGCATCGCGACTGCACCGGCAAAGTCGTCGTCGTGCACAACGGCATCGTCGAGAACTATCTCAGCCTCAAGAAGAAGCTGATCGAAGAAGGTCACAAGTTCACCACCGAGACGGATACCGAAGTCATCGCCCACCTGGTCGAGAAGAACCTGCATCCGGGCGGCAATGGTCACGCCGTTCCGCTGGAAGAGGCCGTCCGCAAGACGGTTCGGGCACTGACCGGCGTATTTGCCATCGCGGTTATCTCCTCCGACGAGACCAACAAGATCGTCGCCGCGCGCAATGGGCCGCCCGCGGTCATTGGGCTGGGGAAGAATGAATACTTCGTGGCCAGCGATGTGCCGGCCATTCTTTATCACACGCGCGACCTGTTTTTCCTCGCCGATGGCGACCTGGCGACCATCACGCCGAACGGCGTGCAGTTGAGCGACTTCGAAGGCCGGCCGATTACTCGCCAGGTGCAGCACATAACCTGGGATCCGATCATGGCGGAAAAGGGCGGCTTCAAGCATTTCATGCTGAAGGAAATCTACGAGCAGCCGCGCGCCGTCCGCGATACCACGCTGGGCCGTGTTTCGCTCGATTCCGGCAAGGTCTTCCTCGAGGAGATGGACATTACGGAAGACGATTTCCGCAAGCTGAGCAAGGTTTACATCGCCGCCTGCGGTACCAGTTGGCACGCCGCTCTCGCAGGCAAGTTCATGATCGAACGGCTGGCGAAGCTGCCGGTGGAAGTCGATTACGCCAGCGAATTCCGTTATCGCGATCCCCTGACCGGCCCGGGCGATCTCTGCATTCTCATCACGCAGTCCGGCGAGACTGCGGATACGATCGCGGCGATGCGCGAATCGCGAAACAAGGGCGCGAAGACCCTGGGCATTTGCAACGTGGTGGGATCGATGATCGCGCGCGAGTCGAACGGCACTATTTACACCCACGCCGGGCCGGAGATCGGCGTGGCTTCCACCAAGGCCTTCACGGCGCAATTGACGGCGTTGTTTCTGTTTGCGGTTTATCTCGCGCAGGTCCGTGGCACCATCGATGCGGAGCATTCCAAGAAGCTGCTGGAAGAGCTCACGCGCATGCCCGGCAAGCTGGAAGCGCTGCTCACGCGCGATGAGGAGACCGAAGATCTTGCCAAGCAATATCACCGCGCTCCCGATTTCCTGTTCCTTGGCCGCGGCATTCATTACCCGATTGCGCTGGAAGGTGCACTGAAGCTGAAGGAGATCTCGTACATTCACGCCGAAGGCTATCCCGCGGGCGAGATGAAACACGGTCCCAACGCGCTCATCGACGAAGAGCTGCCGGTGGTGATCATGGCGACGCGTGACGAGAAGGATCCCGGCTCCGTGCTGCGCTACGAGAAGACACTTTCCAATCTGAAGGAAGTGAAAGCGCGATCGGGCACGGTGATTGCTATTGCAACCGAAGGTGATGAGGAGATTCGTGAAGCTGCGGATCACGTCCTGTACGTTCCGGACGCCCCCGAGCTGCTCGCGCCCATCCTCGAAGTCGTTCCGTGCCAGTTGCTGGCGTATCACATCGCCGTGCGTCGCGGATGCGACGTGGATCAACCCAGAAATCTGGCGAAGTCGGTAACGGTGGAGTAGGAGCAGTGGTCAGGGGCTAGTGGTTGGCGAGTACCGGTAGAGCGGCGCTTCAGCGCCCGTTCCGTAACAACGCAGCAAACGCGGCCGGAAGGACCGTTCTAGCTCATTCGAACCGGATCTCGTCGCCGCGAATGACCGAGTGCTTGCGATACCGGGCATCATTCTTCAGCGGAAAATCGAGACGGTAATGCGCGCCGCGGCTTTCTTCGCGCGCCAGCGCTAAGCGGGCGATGAGCAGACCCGCCTGCAGGATGTTGCAGGCTTCATGGGAACGGCGGTCGTCGGGTGACGGCGCCTGCGCCTGCAACGATTTCAGCTCGGGAACCACCTGCTGCAGGGCCTTGCCGTCGCGAACCACGCCTACGCGCTCCCACATCAGGGACTGCACTTTCTGGATGAATTGCTCGACTTGCTTCCCCTTGCCGTTTGAGCCCGCGGTCGCGGCGCGTGCAGTGGCGCGAGCGGGGTGGCGGTTCACCGGGCCAAGCCGGTCACGCATTCTTTGTGCGGCGCGCGCGCCATACACCAGCCCTTCCAGCAGCGAATTGCTGGCCAGACGGTTGGCGCCGTGGACGCCGGTGCATGCCACTTCGCCGGCGGCATAAAGCCCCGGCAGCGACGTCTGTCCCCATAAATCCGTGCGAACCCCGCCCATTGCATAGTGCGCCGCAGGGCGCACCGGCACCAGCTCGGCGGTGATGTCGATGTTGTATTCCATGCAAGTGGAGTAGATCATCGGGAAGCGCTGGCGCACGCGCTCGGCGTTAAGATGCGTGAGATCGAGATACACGGCGGCATCGGGCCGGCCGACCAATTCCAACTCATGCGCGATCGCCCGCGCCACCACGTCACGCGGCGCAAGCTCCGCCTGCTCGTGATACTTGGGCATGAAGCGCTTCAGCTCCAGGTTGCGGAGATAAGCGCCTTCGCCGCGTAGCGCCTCCGACAGCAGGAACCGCGGTGCGCCTTTCAGAAACAGCGCCGTGGGATGGAACTGCACGAACTCCATGTCGGTTATTTCGGCGCCGGCGCGATACGCCATGGCCACTCCGTCGCCGGTGGCAACAGCCGGGTTCGTGGTGTTGCTGTAGACGTGGCCCAGCCCGCCCGTGGCGAGCAGGACTGCGTTGGCATAGATCTCGTGAAGCTGCCCCGACTGATCGAGGACGCGAATGCCGACGACAGCGCCGTCGCGCACCAGCAGATCGGTGATGAACTCGAATTCGCGGAAGCTGATGGACTTGATTGCTGTCGCCTTCAGGTAAAGGGCGCGGCCGATCTCGCGGCCGGTGGAGTCGCCATGGGCGTGCAGAACGCGGCTGCGACTGTGGGCGCCCTCGCGGGTAAAGGCGATCTTGGCACCGGCGCGATCGAACTCGGTGCCCCACTCGATCAGCTCTTCAATGCGCGGCGGGCCTTCTTCCACCAGCACGCGCGCCGCTTCTTCATTGCACAGGCCGTCGCCGGCCTTCAGCGTGTCTTCCAAGTGCAGCCGGACTTCGTCGTCGTCACTGAGCGCCGCCGCAATGCCGCCCTGCGCATATTGCGTGTTCGATTCCGTGAGTTCCCGCTTCGCAAGGCACAGGACGCGGCCCGCGGATGCAAGCTCCACCGCTGCTCGCAGGCCGGCGATGCCTGCGCCCACAACGATGAAGTCGGTTTCGGAAGGAAGAGCTTGCATTACGGGTTCATGTTAGCACGCAGTTGAGCGGCATCAGGAGGTCAACCTACGCGCAGCGACCGATCGGGCATCCGTTACACTAGACGCTTGAGCCGCATCAGAGTTTCCACCCCATCACGGCGCTATGAGGTGCTAGTTGAGCGCGGCTTGCTGCGCTCGGCGGCTGCGGCGCTGGACGATGTCATCCCACCTGACGCGCGCGTGTTCGCTCTTACCGCAGCACCAGTTCGCAAGCACTGGGCTAATACGCTGCAGAAGAGCTTCCGGCAAGCGGGACGCAAGATCGATATCGTCGTCATGTCAGACGGCGAGCGCGCGAAGAAACTCTCCGAAGTAGAGAGGCTGGCCAGGAAGCTCATCAACATAGGCGCGGACCGGCAGTCGGTCCTGCTCGCATTGGGCGGCGGAGTCGTAGGCGACGTGTCGGCATTCCTCGCGTCGATTTTCATGCGTGGCATTCCGGTGGTGCAGATTCCCACCACACTGCTGGCACAGGTGGATTCAGCCATCGGCGGCAAGACGGGAGTGAATCTGAGGGCAGGGAAGAACCTGCTGGGGACATTCCATCAGCCGCTCGCAGTGCTTGCCGATCCCGACGTGTTGACCACGCTGCCGGAACGCGAGTATCGCTCAGGACTCTTCGAGGCGATGAAGTATGGCGTGATCAGCAACCCGCAGATCTTCGAAATCATGCAGTCCCAGCGCGACGCTCTGCTGCGACGCGATGGCGCTCTGCTGGAGACGCTGATCGCGGAATGCATTCGCGTTAAGGCGAAGGTTGTGAGCGCTGATGAGCGCGAGAGCGGCGAACGCCGCTTCCTGAATTTCGGACACACCATCGGGCATGCACTGGAGGCGGAGACGAATTACAGAAAGCTGCTGCATGGCGAAGCGGTTGCCTGGGGCATGATTGCGGCAAGCCTTATCGGCGAAGCCATGCAGGTGACCGATGCCGCGACGGCGGAACGAATCACGGCGCTGGTGCGGAACTATGGGCGGCTTCCGAGGGTGGACGTTGATGCAAAGAGAATCTTGCAACGATTGCAGTCGGACAAGAAGACAGTGGGAGGCGTGCCGCATTTCGTTCTGGCGCGAGGGATTGGAACGGTCGAGGTCGTCAACAACGTGTCGCCGCAATGTGTGACAGAAGCCGTGGAAGAGGTCAATCGCTTGTCGAAAATGTGACAGGCCGCGCGAATGCAGCGCCGAAGCTATCTGAATTGTCATCACGAGTGAAGCCGGGGTCCCCAGCGAGGCGACTCATTTGCGCTTGCTGGGGTGGAGAAGCGAGGGACCTGCTTTTGATGCGAGGCTCGAAAAGTAGGTTCCTCGCGCCGAGCGCTCGCAATGACAGTTTGGTTTGTTCGGGCAGCTTCGGCCGTGGAAATCATCTTAATCATCGGCGACAGCCAAAGGCTAACGGTAGCTAACGGTCAAATGCTAAATGCTAAGTACTAAGTGCTAATGGCTACGCCTATGTCCGACCGCAATCCACAATCCGGCGATCCACGCGGCATAGTGGGCGCGGCTCCGGCCGGGGCCCGCGACGAAGCCTCCGCCGCCGATGCTGTGCGCGAGATGTTTACCTCCATTGCGCCGCGCTACGATCTGCTGAACCATGTACTGTCGATGAATGTCGATCGTCTGTGGTGGAATCGCACCGCGCGGACGTTCCGTCACATCCTGTGCTGTCCCGGGGCGCGCGTTCTCGATCTCTGTTGCGGTACCGGCGATATGACGTTCGCCCTCAATCGGCAGATGAACCCCGTGGAAGGTGGCCTGATCGGCGCCGACTTCTCCCATGCGATGCTGGTGCGCGCGGCGGAAAAATCCGGCAACCATCCCATCCGGTGGATTGAAGCGGACGCGCTGAAGTTGCCTTTCGCCTGCGGCAGCTTTCAGCTAGTGACCTCGGCATTCGGCTTTCGCAATCTGGCCAACTACGATCGCGGGCTGGCGGAGATTTATCGCGTTGTCGCCGCGGGCGGCGAGATCGGCATCCTCGATTTCGGCGAGCCCAAAGGAATCATAGGCCGGGTATATCGCCTCTACTTTCGCCACGTACTACCCGCCATCGGAACGTTGATCTCCGGTGTGCGCGGGCCCTACGCGTATCTTCCGGCGTCGGTGCTGCGCTTTCCCTCGCCCGAGGAGATGTTGCAGCGCATGAGGGACACCGGATTCGTGGATGTTTCGTGGATGCCGTACACCTTCGGCATTGCGGGGCTGTATCGGGGCAGGAAGAATTAAAGCATTTTGATAGTTACTGCAGAGACCGTTGGGTGGAGCACACCTTCCAGGCGTGCATAACAGCGGACGCAGTCAGAAATCGGCTTCAGCCGCTGAGGTAGATCGGCAAAGAGCTATCTCAGTGGCTAAAGCCGAGCCTCATTCAGCGGGCTATCGGGCACGCCTGAAAGGCATGCTCCACCCGGGATATACGAACCTGAATCTGCCGTAGAATTCATCGTCCTTTCATATTTCGCGCCGTCTTGCGCGTTGTCTGCTGCTTCAAGTACACCTAGACTGATATCTCATTATCGACGGGAGCGGAATTGGCCGAAGCCATCATTCAAGCGCGCGGATTGGAGAAATACTATCAGCAGCCGGACGGCAATCGCATTGAGGTGATTGCGCCGACCGACCTCGACGTTTATCCGGGCAAGATCGTCGGTTTGCTCGGGCCGTCGGGATCGGGAAAATCGACGCTGCTGCGCATGCTGACGGGCCTGTCGAAGCCCTCCTCGGGCCATGTACTGTGGCACGGCAAGATGATGGATGGGCAGATTCCCAACGTCGCGATCGTATTCCAGAGCTTCGCGCTTTTCCCCTGGTTGACGGTGCTGGAGAACGTGGAAGCGCCGCTGGTGGCGCGGGGCATCGGCGCGGTGGAGCGCCACAAGCGCGCGCTGAAGATGATCGACACCGTAGGTCTCGACGGCTTTGAGACCGCGTATCCTAAGGAACTTTCCGGCGGAATGAAGCAGCGCGTGGGATTCGCGCGCGCCCTGGTGGTCGAGCCGGAGGTGCTCTTCATGGACGAGCCCTTCTCTGCGCTCGATGTTCTTACGGCGGAGAACCTGCGCTCCGAACTGCTGGAGCTGTGGCTCAACAAGAAGATGCCGACGCAATCGATCTTCATTGTGACGCACAACATTGAAGAGGCCGTGCTGCTGGCCGACCGCATCATCGTACTGGGACGCAATCCGGCGCGCATTCGCTCCGACTTCGAGATCGACCTGCCGCAGTATCGCGACCGCAACTCGCCGCGATTTCTCACCTATGTCGATTACATCTACAAAATCCTCACACGTCCGGAGGAAGAAGCTGCGGCCCCGGGCAAAGCTGCGGCGGCGGCCAACGGGCAGACGCACGAGCGGAGCAAGTTCCAGATGTTGCCGCATTCCCGTCCGGGAGGCATCGCCGGCTTTATGGAGTTGCTGGCGGACCGCGGCGGGCGCGACGATCTGTACAAGCTCGCCGATGAGCTGTCAATGGACGTGGACGATCTGCTGCCCATCGTCGATGCCGCGGTCATGCTGGGTTTTGCGAACTTGCATGAAGGCGATGTGGAGATCACCCCCGAGGGAAGACGCTTCGGCGAAGCCGATATTCAGACGCAGAAAGCGATCTTCCGCGAGGCCGCGCTCAAGAACGTGGCCATTCTCCGGCTTATCGAGAACACGCTGCACGCCAAGCGGGATCACGCTATCGACGCCGAGTTCTTCCGCGACATCCTGGACGAGCACTTCAGCGCCGAAGAGGTGGAGCGTCAATTCGAGACCGCTCTGAACTGGGGACGCTACGCCGAGATCTTCGACTACGATTCGGAGAACGGCCGGCTGTTCCATCGCGAAGATGCCGACGTCTTGCCGGCGGCGGAAGAGAGCTGATGGCGCGCCCGTGGCAGCCCATCCGGATTCTGGGCAAGGGGCCGTGGTCGCTGCTGCCGGAGCAAACCTGGTCGCTGCTGACCGACCTGTTTCTGTTTGCCGCGGGGCTGTCGGTTTTCTATTTCGTCCTGCTGCTGGCGCGTAGCTGGTTCGGGCCATTCAATCCGCACGTCGAGATCGCGCGCGATCCTTCACATCTGCCCTTGTACGCCGCGTATTCTCTGCTGCGGATCACCATCGCGTATATCCTCTCGCTCGCTTTCACCCTGGTTTATGGTTACATCGCCGCCTACAACGCGCGCGCCGAGCGCATCATGATCCCGCTGCTCGACATCCTGCAGTCGATTCCGGTGCTCAGTTTTCTTCCCGGAGTGATGCTGGCGATGGTTGCATTATTCCCCCACCGGCAACTGGGCGTCGAGATGGGCGCCATCCTGCTGATCTTCACCGGCCAGGTGTGGAACATGGCCTTCAGCTTCTATTCGTCGCTGAAGAGCATTCCCCGCGACATGCGCGAAGCGGCCAAAATTTACCGCTTCAATTGGTATCAGCGATTCACGCAATTCGAGCTGCCGTACGCGGCCATCGGCCTGGTATGGAACTCGATGATGTCGGTGGCCGGCGGATGGTTCTTTCTGATGGCGTGCGAGATGTTCGTGCTCGGTTCCAACGATTTTCGCCTGCCGGGACTTGGCTCCTATCTGCAAACGGCTGCCAGTGCCGGCGATACCCAAGCGATCACATGGGGCTTGATCACGATGATTCTGTTGATCGTCGTGCTCGACCAGATTGTGTGGCGGCCGGTGATTGCCTGGGCGGAGAAGTTCAAGTTTGAGCAGGTGGAAAGTGCGGAGGTGCCGGAGTCGTGGTTCCTGGAATTGCTGGAGCGCTCGCGGCTGCTGAGGCGAATCCGCAAGCGCTACACCCGCCCGTTCCGTGAGCGCCTGGCGCAGCACTTCGCGCGCCAGTTTGATGTCGCCGAGGAAAACATTCCGTCCGCTCCCTGGAAAGTTTGGGTAGGACGCGTCATCGCGTCACTTGCCGTGCTGGCGGTGTGTTATGCGGTGGTGCGCGCGATCGGCATGCTGACAGCACTGAATGCCGACGATTTCCGCCAGATGCTCGAAGGCGCCGGGGCGACCTTTGGCCGCGTGATAGCTGCGCTCGCGATCGGATCGCTGTGGACGATCCCGGTGGGTGTGGCCATCGGCTTCAATCCCAAGCTCGCGCGCATCGCACAGCCGCTGGCGCAGATTGCGGCGTCGGTGCCGGCAACTGCACTGTTTCCCATTGTGCTGCTGGTGCTGATCGAGATCGGCGGCGGCTTGGGGATCGGATCGATCGTGCTGCTGCTGCTGGGAACGCAGTGGTACATCCTGTTCAACGTGATCGCCGGGGCGATGGCGATCCCAACTGACCTGAAAGAAGCTTCGGCGGTCTTCAAGTTCACGAATGCCCAGCGCTGGCGCAAGGTCATTCTGCCAGGAATTTTTCCGTATCTCGTCACCGGACTGGTCACGGCTTCCGGCGGCGCATGGAACGCCAGCATTGTCGCGGAATATTTCCGGCTCAAGGACCAGACCTATACCACGGTCGGCCTGGGCGCGACGATCTCCCGCGCGACGGATTCCGGCAACTTCGCTCTGCTGCTCGGGTCGACAATTGTCATGGCCATGATCGTGGTGACGGTGAATCGGCTGGTCTGGCGTAGGCTGTACCGGCTGGCCGCGAACCGCTACACGTTGGAGGTATGAGGACCTTAGAGCTTGCCGAGAACTGTGCCGTCAATTAGTGGGTAGAGCACGCCTTCAGAGGCCGCTGAAAAAGTCGGCGTGATGCATTGTTCGGGCAGAGCTGGCCTTCAGAGCGCGTGTGAGAACCAACTTTATTCCTCCGCATCCTGACTGCACCGCTTAAGCGGTGCTCCACCCTGGCCTCGCTGACGCGCCCTGCGATCAAACTTAAGCCAAGGTTATCCTTCCAACCTGAAGCTGTATTCCTCGATGACGGGATTGGTCAGAACTTCGCGGGCGATGCGGTCGATTTCGGCCCGCGCTTCGTCGCGGCTCAGCGCGCTGTCGAGCGCCATCTCGAAGTACTTGCCCTGGCGCAGGTCTTCGATGCCGCGATAGCCCATCTTCTTCAGCGCGCCGTGAATGGTTTTGCCTTGCGGATCAAGCACACTTTTCTTGAGCGAGACGTAAACGTAGGCTTTCATGGAAGCCACATTATATCGTCCCGCGCGGAGGCTGGGGCGAGTGGACAATCTGAACCATTCGATTAGTTCAATATCGAAATGCAAGGCCTCTGCAAGCCACGCGGCTCGGTTGAGGCGTAGTACGACCGCCTTCGCTGTCGTACACTAAATTTCAAACATGGTTGTAATCTATGGCATTCATGCCGTAAGCGAAGCGCTGAAGTCGGGCGCGCGTAGCTTCGAATACGTCGGCATCGCGCGCGAGCGGCACGATCAACGCATGCAGCGCCTCATCGACGACTGCCGCGCCAGCGGGGTGCAAGTGCGCTTCCTGCCGCGCGAGCAGCTCGACCGCACCGCAAACACCAACACTCACCAGGGCATCATCGCCGTCACCAGCAGCAAACAATATGCCGACGTGGACACGCTGCTGGAGCAGCGCCGCGGCCAGTACAGCTTCCTGGTTGTGCTCGACGGCGTAGAGGATCCACATAATCTCGGAGCGTTGATTCGCACCGCCGACGGCGCCGGGGCCGATGGCGTGATCATTCCCGATCGGCGCGCTGCCGGCCTCACAGGCGCCGCGGTGAAGGCATCGGCGGGAGCTTCCGAGCATTTGCCGATCGCGCGCGTCACCAACATCTCGCGCACGTTGGAGGAGCTGAAGGAGCGCAACGTCTGGATTGTGGGGCTCGACGAGCGCGGTACGCAGAGCTACGACGAGGTCGACTACAAGATACATTGCGCCATCGTGCTGGGTGCTGAAGGCAAGGGCCTGCACGACCTGGTGCGGCGTCGCTGCGATTTTCTTGTCTCCATTCCGATGCTCGGGCAAGTACCGTCGCTGAATGTATCGGTGGCGGGCGGGGTGGTAATGTACGAGCTTGCGCGCCAGCGCAGGCGGGCGGCGAAGCCGTGAGAATCGTGTCGCTCGTGAAGGGGTTCGGATTTATCGCCGCATACAGTCTCTTGCTCATCGCAGCTGCGCCGGTGCGAGCGCTCGAACGCGGCGCTTTCACCATCACGCACTACCAGCTTGAGGTACAAATCGATCGGCCGACTCACGTGATGGCGGTGACGGGCAAGCTGACGCTGCGCAACGACTCGAACAGTCCGCAGAAGATCGTCGCATTGCAAGTCTCGTCCTCACTCGCGTGGAACAGCATCATGCTCGGCGACAAGCCGCTGCAATGGCTGGGAGAAAACTACACCTCAGACATCGATCACACCGGCGGCCTGTCGGAGGCAATCGTTACGCTACCGCAGGAAATCGCGCCCACCGGCACGGTGACTCTCGACGTGCAATACGGTGGCACGATCACGCCGGATGCGACGCGGCTTACGCGCATGGGCGCTCCCGCCGAGGTGGCCGCGCGCAATGATTGGGACCAGATCAGCAGCGATTTCACTGCCCTCCGCGGATTGGGTTACGTGGTGTGGTATCCGGTCGCGATCGAGGCCGTCAGCATGAGCGATGGCAATGCGGTGTTCGATGCGATTGCGGCCTGGAAAGCGCGCCACATGCGCAGCCAGTTTGACGCTCGCGTCATCGTTGGCGGCGGCAGCACAGAGTCGCTGTGCATCGCGGTGAACACGGCTGTTTCTAGCTGCGGTGAAACCCGCGAGGCCAGCGATCCGGAAACAGGCGCGAAGCAAAAAGAGTTCAGCAACACGATCAGTTTGGCCGGAATGAAAGAGATCGTGCCGGCATTCGCGGTCTCGAATTATCAGTCGCTCGACCGGCCAACCGTAACTCTGTTGCATCTTCCTGAGCACACGTCGATCGCGCGCGATTATGCGCTCGCCGCCGAAGCCAACGATCCCCTGCTGCATGATTGGCTGGGCGAGCCGGGGCAACCGGCGCGCGTGATCGAGCTGGCCGATCCTGACGCTAATCCATACCAGAGTGGAGCGGTGCTTTTCACGCCGCTGCGTGAGGGAGAGACGGCGACCGTGCAATTGTTGCTATTGCCGACCCAGGTGGCGGCGCGGTTTCGCTCGCCGCACGCGTGGATTGAGGAAGGTGTCGAGCGATTTCTGCAGATTGTGCAGTTGGATGGCCGCTACGGCCGCAAGACGGCGCTGGAATTTCTCGACCAGTATCGCGGGCCGCTGGCGCAGGCCGAAGACGCGGCGCATCCGAAATCTGATGGCGCAGGAAAGCCAGCTTCGACAGCCAGTGCGGCGGACAATACTCTCTTGAACACGAACGACGAGTTGTATCTGCGCGGCAAGGGCAGCTTTGTCTTCTGGATGCTGCGCGACATGCTGGGCGGCTCGGCCATGCAGTCGGCGATGGCGGCGTATCGCCCGGGGGCCGACAAGGAGCCCAGCTATCTGCAACGCCTGTTGCAAACCAGTAGCAAGCACGATCTGGAGTGGTTTTTCGATGATTGGGTGTATCGCGACCGCGGGCTGCCGGATCTGCATGTGGAGTCGACTTACACCCGGCCGCTGCTGAGCGAGCAGTATAAGAGCTTTCTCGTGACCACCACGATCGAGAACCGCGGACACGCGGGAGCCGAGGTTCCGGTGCTGATCCAAACGCCGTCAGGCGAGAAGACCGTGCGGGTGCTGGTGAAGGCCGGAGAAAAAGGCACGGGGCGGATTGAAGTACCGGTCGCGCCGGATAAGGTCGTGGTTAACGATGGCAGCGTGCCTGAAGCTAATTTCGGCAATAATGTTTATGATGTGCCGCCGCCGAAGCAGTGACGATTTTCGGCGAGAGGATCGCATGAGCTACATTCAATTTCTAGGCGCGGCAGGAGTCGTTACCGGATCAAAGCACCTTATTCACGTTGACGGGGATGGGCCGCGTCCGCTGCAAGTGCTCGTCGATTGCGGTCTTTTTCAGGGGCAGAAGGAATGGCGCGAGCGCAATTGGCAAGACCTGCCGGTGCCGGCAAGCACTATTGACGCGGTCATCCTGACGCATGCCCACCTCGATCATTCCGGCTGGATACCGCGGCTGGTCAAGGAAGGTTTTCACGGGCCCATTTTCGCGACGCCCGCGACCATCGATCTTTGCGGTATCCTGCTGCCCGATTCCGGCCACCTGCAGGAAGAAGACGCCGCGTTCTACAACAAACGCAAGGCGTCGAAGCACCATCCCGCGCTGCCGCTTTACACGCTGGAAGAAGCGCAGCAATGCTTAACGCTGTTTCGTCCGGTCAACTTCGGCGAGGCGAAGCAGCTTAGTGCGGCGCTGTCCTTCCGCTTCGTTCGCGCCGCACACATTCTGGGATCGGCGATGGCGGAGATCGCGGTCCGTTCGGCCGCGAAAACCGAGAAGCTGCTGTTCACCGGCGACATCGGCCGCGTACACAATAGCGAAGTCGCGCCCGGCAAAGTGGTGCACTCCGGCCCCACCGAAGGCGAAGACTGCGATGTACTGGTGATGGAGAGCACGTATGGCAATCGCCAGCATCCGCACGACGATCCCCGCCCGCCGATGGCTGCGCTCATCCGCACAGCCTTACAACGCGGCGGCAGCGTTGTCGTGCCTTCCTTTGCTGTTGAGCGCACGCAGAAGTTTCTTTTCCTGCTGAAGGAGTTGATGGAGACCAGGCAGATTCCCCGCGTGCCGGTTCATGCCGACAGCCCTATGGCCATCAAAGCAGTGCAGATCTTTCTGAAGCACAGCGAAGAATTCACCCCGCAAACCAAGGCGCTGATCGACAAGTATGGCTCGCCTCTGGAGTGGTCGAACTTCTACTTCGACGTCACGCAGGACGACTCGAAAAAAATCAACGATTCGAGATATCCGGCGATCATCGTCTCATCGAGCGGCATGGTGACCGGGGGGCGCGTGCTGCACCACCTGATGCTACGCCTGCCCGATCCCAGGAACCTCGTGCTCTTTATCGGATTTCAGGCGCCGGGCACGCGCGGCTTTACCATCAAGGGCGGCGCTCCAGAGGTCAAAATGTTCGGTGAAGAGATCCCAATCCGGGCCCAGGTCGCTGCCCTTGAGGAGTTCAGCGATCACGCCGACACGCCCGAGCTGCTTGAGTGGCTGCGAACGTTTCATCGCGCGCCGAGCCAGACGTACCTGGTTCATGGCGAGCCTGACGCCGCGTCGCAGTTGCGCACTGCGCTAACGGGGGCGCTGGGTTGGAACATTCAGGTCGCCCGTTACCGGGAGCAAGTGACGGTCACATAGAGTGGTGAGTCACAGATTGATTTACGAACTCGCTCAGGACATCGATTTCCACCGCAGGGCCTAAAGGCCATATTTCCTTGGCGTGCGGTTCGGCACGGCTGAAGCCGTGCCCTGACACAAAGCCCCGAGTCATGGAACGAGCTTCTGATTCGGGACACTAGCACAAAGTTCTTTCCCGTGCCCTCCGTGGCTGTGTGCTGAAAATTCCCACGCGTGCTACGGCTACGACGGTTGCAGCGCCCACTCTCGCCGCTGCTCGGCTTCGGCTTTCGTGAACACGCCGGCAATCCGCGTTCCGCAGTTCGCGCAGCATCCGTTCTTCAGCCGGGTCGACATCACCGAGTGCCATGAGCGCGTGATCACCGTCTGCTTGCATCCTGGGCACGCCGTGTTCGCGCCGTCGGAGTAGATGTTGCCCTCGTAAACGTACTTCAGCCCCATCTCCAGCGCCATGCGGCGCGCGCGATGCAGCGTCTCCGGCGGAGTCGGCGGCTTGTCCTGCAGCTTGAAGTCGGGATGAAACGCGGTGAAGTGTAGCGGAACATCGTCGCCCAGGTTCTCCAGCACCCAGCCGCAGAGCTCTTTGAACTCCGAGTCGCCGTCGTTCAGCGTGGGAATGATTAGATTCGTAATCTCGAACCACACGCCCGTCTCATGGCGCAACCACTTCAGCGTGTCGAGCACGGGTTGCAGATGCGTCAGCGTGACCTTGCCGTAGAAATCTTCGGTGAAGGCCTTCAGGTCGATATTGGCCGCGTCGATGTAGCGATAGATGTCGAAGAACGCCTCGCGCGTGATGTAGCCGTTGGAGACCATCACGTTATTCAGGCCGGCAGCGTGCGCCTCGCGCGCGATGTCGATGACGTACTCGCCCCAGATGGTCGGCTCGTTGTAGGTGTAGGCGAGATGCGGCGCGCGGTGTTGCAGCGCAACGGCGACTACGTCGTCGGGGCTGAGCGCCAGCGAGTTTACCTGGTCCGATTTCGCTTTCGAGATGTCCCAGTTCTGGCAGAACAGGCACCCCATATTGCAACCGGCCGTACCCATGGACAGGATCTTCGTGCCGGGGAAGAAGTGATTGAGCGGCTTCTTTTCGACGGGGTCCATCGCCAGCGCCGCGGGCCGTCCATAGCCGAGCTGAATGAGCCGTCCGCCTTCGTTCTTGCGGATGAAACAGAAGCCGTGTTGACCTTCTCCGATGTGACAATGGCGCGGGCAAAGGTAGCAGTGGAGACGGCCGTCGGCCATCGTCTCGTACCAGCGCGCCTCGTGAACTTCCGCTTCTAAAACTGTTAACTGCATGGTAACTGCTTAACTACTATTGTAGCGCCGATTGGAGCCGTCGGCAGTCAGCAATCTGCAATCAGCAAGCTGCAATCCGCAGTCAGCAATCTGGTACGACCGTCATTTCCGATGTGTCATCCTGAGCGCAGCGCCCGCCGTGCTTCTCCCGACTCGCCTCTGTTGCGAGTCGGGCGGGCGCGGAGTCGATGGATCCCTATTTTGCCTCCCAATAGTGGTCCTTCGACTCGCACGGGCAAAATCGGCCCACGCTCGCTCAGGATGACAAGGAGGGAGATGACCGCTGATTGCTGATAGCTCTTGCGTTCCCACCAGTGTAGTGCGTTCATTGAACTCGTGACCTATCCAAGCACGGGTTGTGTCAGGGCACGACCTTAAGTCGTGCCGAACGCACGCAGAAATATGTGGGCTTTAGCCCCTGCACCCGCTGTTCAGGGGCTAAAGCCCAAGGGAAAGTGACGCTTTTCGGCACGGCTGAAGCCGTGCCCTGACACAAACCTCGAAAAACTTATGTGAGCCGATTTCCGACGCACTACACTAGCTCTCGACTAATGTGGCGCGGTAATTCACGCGGTGCGGCGGGTGACAGACGATGGCGGACGAAGAGCATCTGGCAATCCTGAAAAAGGGAGTTGCTGCCTGGGATGATTGGAGAGAGCAGAATACGGATGCGGATAACTTCCGGCTCGGCAGCGGAATCGTTGTACGTTTCGGAGGAGAGCTGTAGCGCCGATCTCCAGAACCTGCCCTGAGCCTGTCGAAGGGGTCGGCTGTCGCGCGGGTCTCCAGACCCGCGCTGTGAAAGCTGGCGGCGTAGACGCCGCCACGACTGCCGGGCTCCACCCCAGCAAGCGCAAAAACGGCGCTTTCTGGGGGCCCCGGGCTGGAGCCCGGCGCTACACGCGCGATCTCGACGAGTTTTGACGGGACCTGATGTAGAGCGCACTGCACCGTCGAAAATCTCACCTCGAAGGCACCGTTCTCGCTGGTTGCCTGCTCAGGAGTCACCTCAATAAAATTTTTCCAGGTGACAGCCTGTGTGAAAAACGCAACTAATTTGTAGAGAATTGGTTTTCTGATATGCAGTACTTCGGGATTCAAATATCGAGATCTGCGGCGGGCTCGCCGCGAATTCGCAACTGGCCAGCGATGGATCCTTCAGACAGGAAAGGAAAAAGATGAGAGTCTCACGTTACAGTCGGTTGTTCGTCGTGGCGCTTATGCTGGTTGCATTACCGCTGTCGTTAAGTGCAGGCATTTTCATTTCCGTCGGCTTCGCGCCGCCCCCGCTGCCGGTATATACGCAGCCTTTCTGCCCAGGTCCCGGCTACATCTGGACTCCGGGTTATTGGGCATACGGCCCGGATGGATATTATTGGGTGCCTGGAACCTGGGTTCTGGCGCCACAGGCCGGTTTCTACTGGACCCCAGGTTACTGGGGATGGGGCGGGTCTGCCTTCATGTGGCACGCCGGTTATTGGGGGCCGACCATCGGCTTCTATGGCGGGGTTAACTACGGCTTCGGCTACACCGGCGTCGGTTACTACGGCGGCGAGTGGCGCGGTGGACAATTTTTCTACAACAGCGCATTCAGTCGTGTGAACGAAACCAACATTCACAACGTTTACGTCCACCGCGTGAACGTAGTTAACGAGACGCATGTCAGCTACAACGGCGGACGAGGCGGCATCGAGGCGCGGCCAAGTGCGGCGCAGGAAGCTGCGGCCCATGAACGTCACATTGAAGCCACTAGCGCACAAATGCAGCACGAGCAGGCGGCTGCGCATGACCGCTCGCTGCTGGCATCGGTAAACCATGGCAGACCCGCGATCGCCGCCACTGCCAAGCCGGGCGAGTTTAAGGGAGCAGGCGTGGTCGGAGCTCACAATGCGCCGGTAAACACCGAAGCGACCCGTGCTAACGCAGCGCGTCCGGGAGCGGCCAACGCGGCTGCTGAACACAACAACGCCGAACGGACTAATACCGCCCGGACTAACGCTGAACGTAGCAATGCCGAACGAGCCAACAACGTTCCGCGTCCTCCCGAGCGGAACACGACTCCTCATGCGGCCACCGCATCGCATCCCAACAACGTTCCGCGTCCGCCGGCGCGGGAGAACAACGCTGCCGCTCGTCCCAGCAACTCAACCGTTGCGCATGAGAACGCGCGTCCGGCAACGCACGAAGCTGCTCGGCCGCCGGCCCATGAAAGCCGGCCCCAGGCTGCTTCGCGCGAAAGCCAGGCCCGGACTCAGCCGCAGCGCAGCGCTCCCGAACAGCGCGCGAGTGTACCGCGGCCTCCAGCTCATGAGAGCCAGGCTCGGCCCGCTCCTCAACAGCACGCAAGCGCACCTCGGCCCGCTCCTCAACAACACGCAAGCGCACCACGCCCGGCGGAGCATGGCGGCGAAAAGGAGCACAAGTAGTTGCGCATCCGGGTAGAGCGGGCCTTCACCGGGGTCCCCGGATCGGGCCGCGTTTGTGGAATCTGGGGTGGTTGAGGCCCGCGTCTCGTCGAGTAGATTCCATAGTTCGGGCGCTGAGCTCGCAGATCTCAGCGCCCGAGCACTCTTTCCGCCGCCGCGGGACGCAGGCCTGAAGGCCTGCTCTAGCAACAAACCGCGGGTACACTAACGAACCACTCCTGGCTGGCAGGCAGAAACCGAGCTGCAGTGGCAGGAAGATCGCCACTGCAGCTTTTTTATCGACGGGAACAAGCGCCTTCAACAGCGTGGTTTAGGGCGTGATCTGGTAGATCACACCTTGACCGTGCGTACCCCCGCCGGACGCCGTCCCATACAAATTGCCGCTGGAATCGAACACCAGGCGGCACATCGGATTAGCTCCGTCACTTCCTCCGGTAAAATCGTGCAGCGACCGGTACGTCCAACCGCTGCCAGAGCGCGTCAGCTTAAACACCGATCCATAGCCGTATTGCCCGTCGCCAAACGTAGTGCCATAGAGATTTCCGGCTGCATCCATCAGCAGCCTGTCGTAGGGTCCGAGATCGATGCCGCCGCTAAAGCCGTACAGAAAGTTGTACGACCAACCGTCACCTGACGGGGTCATCTCAAACACCGTACCTCCTCCGGTCGGGCTGTGGACGGTAGTGCCGATGAGATTGCCGGACGAATCCTGAATGAGTCCTCCTTGCGGAGAAGCTCCGTCATTTCCATGGAACGTGAAGCCGTGGACGGTGCTTTCTGTCCAGCCGGAACCGGATGGCGTCAGCTTGTACACCGCACCATAGTTATACGGGCCATTCTCCAGGAAAACGCCATAGAGATTACCTGATGAGTCGAACACAGCACCGCCCCAGGGAAATTCTCCGTCGCCGTCGCCCTGGGCTTGATAGAGAATGTCCTGCGTCCAGCCGTTGGAGCGTGTGAGGCTGTAAATCAATCCCCAGTCAGCCGAGCCTCCGCCTTCGGTGGTGCCATAAATGTTTCCTGCGCTGTCGAATGTGAGCTCACCTTCGGGAAAGCTTCCGTCGCTGCCCGAAAAGCGAAACAGTATTGTCGAGCTCCAGTCGAAGATGATGGAAGCTGGCGCGCGAGAGGGTGGCCTAAGACTGAAAACCGTGCCGCATCCGCGCGATCTGCCAGTGCAGGGACCGCCGCCGCCTGCCGACGTTGAGCCGTAAAGAGCGCCGTCGGGGCCGATCACGACTGCGGCAACGGGATTGGCGCCGTCATCGCCTCCCGCAAAGGCATAAAGTGGCTTCAGCACCCAACCAGTTCCACTGTTTGTCAGGGAGAAAATAGTGCCGAATTGATTGCCGCCGCCGTTGAAAGCTGTGCCGTACAGCGCGCCAGCAGCATCAATCGTCAAACCGGTATAGGGATTCGCGCCATCTTGTCCGCCGGTAAAGTTATGGATCACGCGGTAACTCTCGCCTTGCGCTAACTGCGCCAGTCCAATCGCCATTACGAATACAGCAACGGTAATAGCGCCTACAGCAGTTGATGCCCGCCCTAGACGACAAGCTATGGATTCACTGCCTCCCCTTCGATTCAACATGATAACCTTTGTCCTTTTCTCGGCCAGGAAACATAAGTTCCACTTCCAAGGCGTACTCGCAGCAAGGCGGCGCTAGAAATCACGAAACGAGTTCGTGCTCCCATTCGGAGCTTATTGCGCCGGCTGCTGGATCAAAAGTTACGAAGGTGCAAAAGGGGCGGCTGTACTTTCGTAACCGTCACGTCATTGACAAAGAGAGTTAATTGGCGGTGCATTAGCTCGGTTGCCGATTACGCGAAGCTTCCTTGCATCGCGCACGGCGTGAACCGCTCGCGTGCGCCCTGCTTAGTCGCACTACTGGGAAATCTGGACGGAAGTGGCTTTTTTACGAGCGCTCGCTCGGCAGAAAGGCAGGCCGGAAGCGGCACACATGGCCAACAAAGAAACTGCTGAACAGAAGTATTGAGATTGTCTACGAGGGTTTGTTGGAAGGTCAAGCAGTATCGTCGAAAATTTACGAAACTTAACAGCGCTAGGGTTGCGCTTGTCCACGGCCAGGGCCGCTTACGAGATAGAAGTCCAAATGCTGCCATTGGAAACCGCCAAATTGAATCACCCGCCGTCCGGGCAAGCGATATTCCAGCTCCTTCTGCGTGCCGCTGGCAGCAACTACAATGTGATCGCCCGCAGGAATCTCATTGTGTTCGTAGTTGGCCACGGGATGATTGCGGTAAAACGCCAGCCCATATCCCACGCCCGGAGGCACATCGTAGACAGCAATGTCTGGGATGCGCCCAACTTCGGTCTCCGCCAGCGTCATCTGCACCGGACGTTCCGAGAACAGGAAGTTGATCATCGGCGCGGTCCCGCGCAATAGAAGAGCAAAGGCGATCACCACCGGAACCAGCGTCGCGAAGCGGAGCATGCGGTAGCCCTGGTTCTGCAGCGTGAACCAAAACATCGCAATGGTCGCAAACGCCAGCGCTGCGGCCACGATGAATACCGTCTTCGGCAGCGGCAGGTGCAGCAGTTTGAAGGGGACGATGAATGCCGCCGCCAGCATCGCGGCCGAGAGCAGCGCATGCAACAGGATCATCCACAGCGCGGGTCTGTCGGCCTCACGGTCATGACGCAGGATAAAGTTGGCGAGCAGGATGGTGCCCGCAGGAACTGCCGGCAGAATATAGCCCGGCAGCTTCGATTGCGAAAATGAGAAGAAGAGGACCGGCAGCAAACACCACAGCGTGAGGAAAGTGCGCAGGTCCTCGTCGCCGGGCACCTGCTGGACGGAGAAGCGCCAGTCGCGGATTGCGTCCACAATCGCGTCGATGACGAAGACCGTCCACGGCACGAACGCCAGCAGCGCTACCACCAGGAAGTACCAGATCGGTTCCCGATGGTGATACAGGTTGCTGGTGTAACGCTCCAGATTTTGCTGCAGGAAGAAGACGCGAAAGAAGTCGGGATTCGCGCGCTGCACAGCGATGAACCACGGCGCACTCACGGCTAGATAGAGGGCAATGCCGATCGGCCACAGCGTGCGCAGCAGCAGCCGTCCATCGCGTCGGAGCGCGGCGAACACCACGACGATGATCGCGGCAAGAAAAATCGCCACCGGTCCCTTGGCCAAGGTCGCCAGTGCGATGAAGAAGTAAAATGCCAGAAGCCATCTTCGCTTGGCCTCAGCATACCAGCCAAACCACGACAGCATCGCCGCCGTGAACATCGCGGTAAGCGGCATGTCGGTGGAAGCGCTGCGTCCGAAGCCGATAACCATTGCAGCCGATGCGGTGATGAGAGCAGCGTCGAGCTGCATGCCTCGCCGGAAGCGGCGTGCCCAGACATAGACGAAGATGATAAGCAGCGAGCAGAGAATGGCCGAAGGCAGCCGCGCGGCCGTGTCGCTTACCCCGTTCGATGCCTTGTAGGCAAGCATCGTGCACCAGTAGTAGAGCGGCGGTTTTTCCAGCCACGGCTTCCCATACAGGATAGGAGTGACCCAGTCGTGCCGCGCCAGCATCTCGCGCGCGACCTGCGCGTAACGCGGCTCGTCGGCACCTGCCAGTCCGACGAGTTGAATCCCCACCAGAAAGAGAAATCCGCAGAAGGCGATGAGGACCAGTGTGTCAGTGGTGCGGCGGCTGCGATCGGTGAATGTGGGAGTGGGTCTCAAGATTGCGGTTCAATATTAGCAAGGGGGCAGCAAGAAGAGTGGAGTCGATTCCGGAGGACGCGTGGTCAAGTCTGTTGTTGCGAGCTGTCGCCGTTGTTCGTCCAAAATTGTCATCACGAGGAGGCTTTTAAGCCGACGAGGGATCTGCTTTTTGCGCGACTGGCAGAATGCTTCTATTCCAAAATTGATGTCGTTCAGGCGAACAGCCGATCCCTCGTCGGACTGACGTCTTCCTCGTGATGACAATTCCGGGATTCACGCCGTTAGGAATTCTCGAACGAATTACGGGGCTTCCCTGCACCTCACTGCACATGCGCATCATATCCGCGCCTGTGGAGCTGCGCGATCAGCCGTTCCGTTGCCGCCGACAATGGGCCATCAATTCCGCAGCCGCTGGCGCATTCGTGACCACCGCCGCCGAACGCCGCCGCCACTGCCGCGACATTCACCGCTCCCTTGCTGCGCAGGCTCACCCGGAAGCGGCCACCCGGCTCTTCGCGGAAAAACAACGCCACTTCAATTCCCTGGATCGCGAGCGCGTAATTCACCAGCCCTTCGCAATCTTCATCGCTGGCTTCGCACCGCTCGAGGGTCGCTCGGTCCACGTGCATCCAGACCAGCGTGCCGTCGCGATGCAGGCTGCTCAGCGCGGCGCCCAGCAGGCGCATCTTGGAAATATGGGTGGAGAAGTAAACGTTCTGCGCGATGCGCACCGGATCGGCGCCGCAGCGCACCAGTTCCTGCGCCAGGGCGAATGTCCGCTCGTTTGTGCCCTGGAAGCAAAACGATCCGGTATCGGTGAGCACGGCGGTATACAGGCAGGTCGCCACGTCCGGCGAGATCTTCACTCCCGCCTCGCGCGCCAGGCGGAAGATCATCTCCGCCGTCGCGCACGCATTCGGATCAATCCAGTTCACATCCGCAAACGGCCGCGCCGTGGCATGGTGATCAATGTTAATGAGATAGTGCCGCTCCAGCCCGGTGAGCCGGGTGCGCGCCACGCTGTCGCATTCCAGAATGATGACCGCTTCGGCCTCAGGTGCCTCTTCGGTTGTCAGCAGCACAGAGTCGGAGAAGGGAAGCGGCGTATACGTGCCCGGCACGCCATCGCTCAGGACCACCGATGCCTGCTTGCCCATGCTGCGCAGGATTTGCGCGCAGGCCAAAGTGGAGCCGACCGCGTCACCGTCCGGTCGCGCGTGCGAGGTTAGGATGAACTTCTGCCTTCTACCGATCTGATTGAGGACTTCGTCCAGCATGGGCCCTTGGAGCAATTGCAATTAGCTCATCCCTTCCACAACGGTCAGCTTTGGCTAAGTGCTAAGTGCTAAATGCTAAATGCTTCTTTTTCTCTTCTGAATTCTCTGCAACAGCTCTTCAATTCTTCCGCCGTATTGTTCGGAGCGATCCAGCACAAAAAAGATTTCGGGAGCCTGCCGCCGTGCCAAACGCCTGCTCAGCTCGTGACGGATGTAGCCGCGAGCGGCGTTCAATCCTTCCAGGCTCTGCTCCGCCTCATTGTCGTCGCCGGCGGCAGCGACAAAAACTCGTGCGGTCTTGCCGTCTGCGCCGAGGTGCACCTCGGTCACGCTCACCAGACCGATGCGCGGATCGCCCAGCTCGCCCTCGGCCAAGGCAGTGATCTCCTCCCGCAGCGCGTCCTGCAAGCGTTCACGATGATGTTGTTGTGCCCGGTTTTCCATGATTAGCCGTTAGCATTTAGCAATTAGCATTTAGCTCTTGCCCGTATTCTTACCGCTGCTGACGTTTCGTTCCAGCAAGCAGGTTCCGCACCCTCTGTAAAAGCTAACTGCTAAACTCGAACGTTAGAGCATACGCTACTCTACGGCAGATGCGGTGATGACCATCACGATTCCCCCGCCAACCGTCCGCCGAATTCCGCTTCTGAAAGAAAGTCCAGAAAGGAATCGGTGACCTCGCCGCCGGCGTTGTTGGCGACGCGCACCGCATGGCGCTCAACGTTCTGCATCAGTCCCGCCAGATAATCGTGCGAATCGGAGATGCTGACCACCCCCAGGGTGGCGCGCTGCCACGCCTCGCTGGCATCAAGCTCGGCCACCGCGACATTGAAGTGGTTACGCAGACTGTCTTTCACGCTGCGCACCACCTGGCGCTTGTCCTTCAGCGAATGCGCGCCCTCAATGCGAATCTCCAGCCTGAGATACGCGATCATCTTTGTTCACCATAGAGGTACAGCGCATACAGAGGAGTTCGTCTCAAAAAAATCTCACGACCTGCTCTCCGGTGCCGCGCGCACGTGGTAACAGTCAGCGCCCGCTATTGCACAACGTCCCGGACACCGGCTCCTCAAAGAGGATCAGTTTCCGGGACGTATTACAGCGTTAATTTCTGAGCGGTGTCATCCTGAGCGTAGCGTCCGCCGTGCTTTTGCGGCGGGCGCGGAGTCGAAGGACCCCTATAGAGGATCACTGCCACAATAGAGGTCCCTCGACTCCGGCGACCGAAGCACAGTCGCCTCCACTTGGGATGGTGAAAATAAACGGCTTGGACGCGAGCCTGAATGCTCGCTCTACCCAAGCTGCCGCTTGAGGCGACTTTTTCAGCGGGCTGTGAAGTCGTGCCCTGTTACGAACCCACTCAGGTCAAGCGATTCTCGCGCGACCGGCAACTGACAACTGACAACTGTCTTTATACGAACGCTTCCGCCGCCACGCGCTCGGTCACGAACACCTCGATCGCATCGCCGACCTTGATGTCGCCATAGTTCACGATCGAGATGCCGCACTCCATCCCATTGCGCACTTCGTTGACGTCTTCCTTGAAGCGCCGCAGCGAGCCAATCTTGCCTTTGAAGACGACCACGTTGTCGCGCAGCAGCCGCACTTCGGCATCCCGCTTGACAATGCCATCGCTGACGTAGCATCCGGCAATGGTGCCGACCTTGGGCACCCGGAACGTATCGCGAACGTCCGCACGGCCCAGGTACGTCTCTTTCACAATCGGCTCCAGCAGGCCGGTCATGGCGCGTTTGATCTCGTCCTGCACTTCGTAAATGATCGAGTGCAGACGGATATCGACCTTCTCCTGCTCAGCCAGTTCCTGCGCCTTGCGCTCGGGCCGCACGTTGAAGCCGATGATGACGGCATTCGACGCCGACGCCAGCAGCACGTCGCTTTCGGTAATCGCTCCTACGCTGGCGCGCATGATGTTGATTTTCACGCGCTCGTTCGACAGCTTGGTCAGCACATCGCCCAGCACTTCGACCGAGCCGCCCACATCGCCCTTGAGGATGATGAACAGTTCCTTCTGGCCGGCGGTCTTTAACTGCTCCGCCAGACCTTCGAGCGACACGCGCGAGCTCTTGGCCAACGCGGCTTCGCGCGCCTTGCCCTCACGGTATTCGGAGATACCGCGCGCCTTCTCGCGATCGGCGACGGCGACCAGTTGATCGCCAGCCTGCGGCAGACCTTCCAGTCCCAGAATCTCAACCGGTGTTGCCGGACCCGCAGCCTCCAGCGCCGCGCCGCGATCATTGAACATCGCGCGCACTTTGCCGAACACATTGCCGACGACAAAGTTGTCGCTGTTATGTAGAGTGCCGTTCTGCACCAGCACGGTTGCGACCGGACCGCGTCCACGATCCAGCTTGGCCTCCAGCACCGTTCCCGTCGCCAGACGGTCAGGCACAGCTTTCAAATCCTGCAGGTCGGCGACCAGGCAAATCATTTCCATCAGCAGGTTCAGGTTGGTCTTCTGCTTGGCGGAAACGTCGACGAACACGGTGCTGCCGCCCCAATCTTCCGGCATAAGCCCGCGATCGGCGAGCTGCTTTTTTACGCGTTCGGGCAGCGCGTCGGGCTTATCGATTTTGTTGACCGCGACGATGATCGGCACGTTCGCAGCTTTGGCGTGATCGATAGCCTCCAGCGTCTGCGGCATCACGCCGTCATCCGCCGCAACCACCAGCACTACGATGTCCGTGACCTTCGATCCGCGAGCACGCATACGCGTGAATGCTTCGTGGCCCGGCGTATCGAGGAAAACGATCTCGCGACCGATTGCGGGCGAGTTGGGATCGGTAATCGCAACCTTGTACGCGCCGATATGCTGGGTGATGCCGCCGGCCTCGCCTTCGGCAACGTTGGTCGAACGGATCGCGTCGAGCAAGCTGGTCTTGCCGTGATCGACGTGGCCCATGATGGTGACCACCGGCGGGCGCGCCACAGCCAGCGCACTGCCGTCTTCACCCGCGCTCTCGGCCGGTGCAGTGTCCTTCGCCAACTGCTCTTCGAAGGTGATGACAGCCGTCTCGGCGCCGAAATGCCGCGCCATGTCCGAGGCCAGATCGGAATCGAGCGTCTGGTTCACCGTGGCGAAAACGCCGCGCGCCAGCAGCCGCGCGATGAGATCCTTGGCGCGAATGCCCAGCTTCTCAGCCAGATCTTTCACGCTGATGCCTTCAGGAATCGTGATGCTGCGCGTGATCGGCAGCGGCTCGCTGGAAAGCGACATCCGCGGCGGCGGAACGAAGCCTTTCATCGGGCCTTCCTTCACACCACGCGGAACATAGCGCTGTCCAGGGCGCGCGGGACGGCCAGCAGGACGCTGTCCGGTCGGCGGAGGCGCAGCTCCCACACCGGCTCCGGCGCCGAATCCAGGACGAGATCCCGGCGGACCAGAGCGCGTGGGATGCGGACCACGCCGCTCACCCGGCCGCATTGGCTGACGAGGCGCGCCGCTGGGCGCAACTCCCGGACGCGAACGCTGGAAGATCGGCTTGCCACGCTCCGGCATCACTTGGCGCTGCGGCGTAGCGGCTGCGGGACGTGCCGGGGCAGAGTACACCGGACGCGGGCCGGTTTGAGGCACGATCAGCCGGCGTGGCGCATGCGTCCCCGGCGCGCCGGCGGCCGGCTGCAGCGGATGTGTCGTACGCGGTGGACGCACGCCTGGAGCCGCAGGTGTCTGCGCTGCCGGAGCGCTCGGACGAGTGGGCGGAGCCGCTTGTGCGGGCGCGGCTGGTGTGGTTTCGACGATAGGCTCCGCCGCAGAAATTTCTGCTGCAGGCGCTTCCGTCAGCGGTTCCTCAAGAACTGCAATTTGGTCTTCGATAGTAAGCTCGGAGGGCTTTGCGATTGCGGACACTTCAGCCGGGGGCGCGCTCGGCGGCGCCGGAGGCTTAGGCCGCGTGATGATCGGGGCCGGCGGACGCGGCACAGATTGGGGCGTGATCAAGCGTGCTGCAGGCTTGGCCTCGACCGGAGTCGCCGGCGTGCTTGCGGCAACGCTTGGCGGAGCCGGGGGCACGGCTTTCGGCGGCACGGCCGCGGGCGGAGCGGCAGCGGTTCTGACCGGTGCGGCAGTTGTATAAGGCGACGGCGTAACGGAACGCGGAGGCGCTACCGGTTGTGCGGCGCGTTGCGTAATTGCCTTCAGCACGTCGCCCGGCTTGGAGATGTGGGACAGATCAATCTTGGGCTTGAACTCTTCCGCCGCGCTGCTCGCAGAGCGCGCGGGACGGGAAGCGGCACCATGGTTCTCCTGAAAGTACTTCTTCACGCGCTCCGCTTCGTCATATTCGATCGAGCTGGAGTGCGTTTTCTTCTCGGTTACGCCGACCTTGACTAGAACATCGAGGATCTCCCTGCTTTTGACCTCCAGCTCTCTCGCCAGATCGTTGATTCGAATCTTGTGCTGCATTCCGCCCACTTTCCTCCGTTTTGTCCCGTCCGGTTACGCCTTCATTAGCATCCTCACGGTCAGTTGCCAGTGGCAAATTGCCAGTGGCCGGTTAAGATCCCGCCGTTCGGCGGCAGGAGTTGCTTTGATTCCATCTCGTGTCCAAATACCAAGTCGAATCCGTTCTTGAAATAATCCGTTTGCGACGTAATCTCTGCGCAGTTCAACTGGCCACTGGCCACTAGCCACTGCTTTTTTGTTCTCCCGGCTTTTCTTCGTCGGGAACGTTCTCGTTCTCGCCGGCTTCACGCTCATGAATCGTGAGCTCGGCTTCGTCGGGTGCGGGAGCATTCTCCACGCCGTCAACCACCTCGGCTTCAAATGCCTGACCTTCGTCGGCAAGCCCCTCAACGCTCTCCGAGGACGCTTCCGGCACATCAGGAAGACCCTCCTCGTCGCCCGATTGGCCGCCCTCCGCAGCCGGCTCAACGTCGCTTTCCGCGCCGCCCTCAAGGTCGGCCGCGCTCTCGTCATTGCGCTCGGCCGCGTCAACTTCGTCCGGCGTCTCGCCTGCCTCCTCGTCAGCTTGGGCGGCTTCTTCAGCTTCCAATTCCCGCGCTTCTTCTTCGGCCGGAACATCCTCTCCGAGCTCTTCGCCGCCTTGTTCGTCGGCAACAACTTCGCCTTCTGCCGCCTCGCCGCTCTCGGCGGCCTCCAGACCGGCGAAGTAGTTGTTGACGGCAATGCTGATCTTCTCAACCGTCTTGGGGCCGATGCCCGGCACCTCTTCCAGTTGTTCCGGCGTCATATCGGCAACAGCTTCTACCGTCGTGATTCCCGCCGCGACCAGTTTCTCGATGATGCCGGCGTCAAGATCAGGCACCGACTCCAGCGGCGTGGCCTGCGGAACCATCATGCCGCGCATCTGCTCTTCCACTTCTTGCCGCTTCTCTTCTTCACTCTTGATATCGATCTTCCAGCCGAGCAGCTTGGCGGCCAGCCGGACGTTCTGCCCCTTCTTGCCGATCGCCAGCGACAACTGGCTGTCGTCAACGATCACTTCCAGGTGCTTGTCCTGGCCTTCGAGCACGGTCACGCGACTGACCTTGGCCGGTTGCAGCGCCTTCTCGGCAAAGACCACTGGATCCGTGTGGAACTCGATAATGTCGATCTTCTCGCCGCGTAACTCGCGAATGATCGACTGCACCCGCATTCCCTTCATGCCGACACACGCGCCCACCGGATCGACGTCCTTGTCCTTCGACATGACCGCGATCTTGGTGCGCTCGCCGGCCTCGCGCGCGATGGCGCGAATCACGACGGTGTTGTCATAGATCTCCGGCACTTCGGTCTGGAAGAGATGCGTTACCAGCTCCGGCACCGCCCGCGAAACTACGACCTGCGGCCCTTTGGAAGCCTTTTCGACACGAACCAGAACGACGCGCACGCGCTCGCCGGGCGCGAACGACTCCAGCCGCGATTGCTCCTTGCGCGGCATGCGACCTTCGGCCTTGCCCAGATCGACGATCACATCCTGGCCTTCAGTGCGCTTGACGGTCGCGTTGATGATCTCGCCGACGCGCCCGATGTACTCGTTGTAAACCGTGTCGCGCTCGGCCTCGCGCACC
Organism: uncultured Acidobacteriaceae bacterium; assembly: GCA_963821995.1. Taxonomy (GTDB): domain Bacteria; phylum Acidobacteriota; class Terriglobia; order Terriglobales; family Acidobacteriaceae; genus Bog-257. Next base: position 196,978 of record CAWGFZ010000011.1, read on the forward strand.
TTCTGGAAGATGACCTGCTTCGCCAGTTGCGCCGCAATCCGCCCGAGCACGTCGGTCGGCTTGTAAGTACGCAGCTCGCCGCCGATTTCTGCCGCGGGGTCGATGCGCCGGGCTTCCTCCAGCGTGATCTGCGCGATGGGATCTTCCACCTGCTCCGGAGTCTCGACGATCGAGCGCACTGCAAACGCCCGAATCTGGCCGGTTTCCTTGTCCAGTTCGGCGCGCAGATTCTCCTGCGTCTTGTAGTACTTCCGGGTGGCGACGACGATCGCATCCTCCACCGCGCCCACTACGATCTGCGGGTCGATACCCTTTTCGCGGCTGAGAGCGTCAATTACGTTGTACAGTTCACTCGCCATAAATTCGTTGCCACCTGGTAGAGCGGACCCTTAGGTCCGCGTCCAATCCGCCTTATTCTGTGTCATCCCGACCGAGGGCTGACCGGGCCCCCCAATAAGCGCTGCCTTTGCGCTTGTTGGGGCGGTTCGGCCCGAGCGGAGGGACCTGCTTTCCGCCCGATGTGGCGCTAGATCTCCGGAACCAGATTTGCTTTCTCGACGTTCGCCAGCGCAATCTCGACTTCCGTCCCCGGCTCGACCGCTTCGTGCTTCTTCGACTTCTTCCGGGAGTTCAACTCCAGAATCAGCCGCCCGTCCTCAAATGCCTTGAGCCGCCCTTCAAAATGCCGATTGCCATTGACCGGATCGAAGGTCATCAGCTTCACCAGGCTGCCGACGAAGCGCTGGTAGTCTTGCGGCCGCGTCAGCCTGCGGTCCAGGCCCGGCGACGAAACTTCCAGCGTGTACGAGCCGCCCGGCACCGCATCCTCCACATCGAAGATGGTGCCCGCCTCGCGGCTGAAGTTCGCGCAATTCTCGTGCGTTACTCCGCCCGGCTTATCGATGTAAATCCGCAGCATTCGCGCCTTGCCGCCGCCGTGCAGCTCCACATCGACCAATTCCAGACCGCTGGACTGCGCCACGCGTTCGGCAATCCCGCGAATTTTGTCCAGCCCGGCTTCCATCGCATTCGTAAAACCAGACCGCCGCTCACCATGTTCCCGCGCCCACCCGAACCCTTTCACCGGATCCGCTTTGCGCTCGGCGCAGTGGTTTCCACCCGTTTCTCCGGCCGGCGCTGCATTTGCGCCCGTCGAAATGGTTAAGCACAGTGAGCGCGTCAGGCTCTCGTTACCACCTGGACTCGCCGTTGACCAGCGGATTACGGGGTGGAAATAAAAAGTGGGCGATCGCCCACCGATGTGCTTCGCCGAATCTGCACGGGTTCACCGCCGCCGGGAGCCGATGACAGGAACCTCAAAACACAACAGTACCTCCCTAAATATACCCATATGGCAGCCGAAATTCAAGAACTCGCCGAGCCGGGTGCTGGGTCAATTAGCCCACTGCCCCGAGCCGGATATCGGCGCAAGCCAGTACCCCCGGGTAGGTAGCGTTCGCCGAAGCAGATCCTAAGGCCGGGGCGAGCCGAAAAAGATGGCTCCTCAGGTAGGACTCGAACCTACAACCCTCCGGTTAACAGCCGGATGCTCTGCCATTGAGCTACTGAGGAGTGTCGATGCGCTGCAAGCAGCGCGTCATGTTGTGCCTGTATTGTAGCGGCACGCCGAACAGCAGTCAAAGAGATTGGCGCAGCCGCCGCACGACGACTCGCACGATACCGTCGCTTCCTCCGCGAATCCGCGGTCTTGCGCTCAACTTGTACAGCAACCACCCTGCATCGCTTCAAAAGTGGCGCTTCCGCGCGCGAAAAAAGTAGTTCTTCCGCACCCGACAGCGGGCTGTCGCCCAGCTTTAGTTTTGCATCTGACTCGCCTGGAGTGTCTCTGGTGGGCGCTGTCTTGACCATGAGCAGAGGTGTGGCGCGGTGCACAAGCCTCCGCTCGCGATCAATTCTGTTGGCGATTGGATTCTTTACCGCGATACAGCTCTGTGGATTCCTCTCGGCACGGCTGAGTGCCCAGGAGCTTCCCACGCCCGGAGTCTCCGCCTACGCCGGACAGAATGTCTCCTCAGTCGTCATCGCCGGTCAGCCCGGCATGACGCTGGAAAGTGTTAAGGAACTGCTTTCGGTTCGGGAAGGGAAGCCATTGACGCAGGCCGACGTCAATGCCAGTATCACGGCATTGAAGCAGCGCACCGGCTTCAACGATATCACCGTGGACCTGCAGCCCACGGCCAAGGGCGTGCAAGTTGCCTTCCTGCTTCATCCCGCAGTTTATGTCGGGATGTACGAGTTTCCCGGAGCGCTGAAAGAGTTCACCTACACCAGCCTTCTGCAGGTCGCCAACTACAATCCCCAGACGCCATATTCCGCAACCGATATTCAACAGGCAGAAGAGGCGCTGGTGCAGTACTTCCGTCGACAAGGCTATTTCCAGGCGGAGGTCCGTCCCGAAATCGTCCGCCAGGGCGATCATGAGCTGGCCAATGTCCTTTTTCATACCGATCTCGGCGTGAAAGCTCGCATCGGAAAGATCAGCCTCAGCGGCGCCACTCCCCAGGAAACAACGTATCTGCAGGCGGAGCTGCGCTCCATCATGGCCAGGTTGCGCACCGACTCGCTGAAGCCGGGCATGCGCTACTCCTATTCTCGCCTGGAAAGCGCAACCAAGTACTTACAGTCCCAACTGGCTCACCAGAGCTACATTACCGGGCAGGTAAAACTTATCTCGGCGGAGTATGACGCGACCACGAACCGTGCCGGCATCACCTTTCAAGTAACTACAGGGCCGGTAGTGAAGATAGCCGCGGCTGGCGCGCACATGTGGCGCCGAACGGTGCGGAGCCTGGTTCCCATCTACCAGGTAAATAGTGTCGACGAGGAGTTGATCAAAGAGGGGCAGAATAATATTCGTTCTTATTTTCAGAAGAAGGGCTACTTCGATACTAAGGTTGACGTTAAGGTCGACAACACTCCATCTGGCATGTCCATCACCTATCACGTCCATAAAGATGGGCGCTTCAAAGTTACTAAGGTTGCATTTTCAGGGAATCAGCACTTCACAGCCAAAGAATTGCAAAGCCATGTCAGCGTGCAAAAGGCGCAACTTCCTCAGTCACGGCAACTACAGTGAGGAACTGGTCCGCACCAGTGCCGCCAATCTCCGCGACACCTACCGTGCAGCCGGATATCCCGACGCCACAGTGGTTCCGGGAATTACACGCGACAAGGGAGACATTGAGATTACGTTTCAGGTCACCGAGGGGCCGCTCAATGTGGTGCACGATCTCGCGATTGCGGGGAACAATACGCTGCCCGAATCGCAGTTCGCTCCGCACGGGCTGAATCTCGGTCCCGGCAAACCATATTCACAGGACTTGGTGCTGAAGGACCGCAGCTTCGATCATGGCCCGTTATCTCACGCTCGGCTATCTCAATGGCGCCTTCCATGCCACTGCCAAACCCGTTCCCGGCCAGCCACACGAAATGAACGTGGTCTACCAGATCAGCGAAGGTCCGCGCGTCGTTACTGCAGCCGTTATTACCGACGGACGCCAGCACACCGAGCAGTGGCTCATCGACCGGCAATTGCAGGTGAAAACGGGCGAGCCGCTGAGCGAGAACGGTATGCTGATCTCGGAAAGTCACCTCTACAACCTGGGGGTCTTCGACTGGGCTGAAGTAGACCCCAAACGCGCCATTACCAATCAGACGAACGAAGACGTCGTAGTAAAAGTTCACGAAGCCAAGCGAAATTCGATTATTTATGGCTTCGGATTTCAGGTATTGGAACGCGGCGGCGCTATTCCCACCGGCACGGTTGCCGTTCCGGGACTTCCACCGGTCGGTTTGCCGGGAAACTTCGTCACCAGCGAAAAAACCTTCTGGGGACCGGAAGGAACCTTCGAGTACACGCGGCGCAACATAGAGGGCGAGCTGAGAGTTTGACGTTCAGTTCCTATGCCGGTCGCCTCGATCAGCGTGGCAGCCTGAACTATACCGATCCATCGTTGTTCGCCACGAAGTGGAGTGGCAGTACCATACTTTCAGGAGAGCATGACGCAGAAAACCCCATCTTTTCGGACTTCATCGGCACCGTCGGCTACCAGATTAAGCGGCCACTGAATACAGAAGAAAACAACCAATCTGTTCTCCTGCAATACAATTTTCAGTACACCGATATCAGTAATTTGCTGCTACCGCAGCTCGTCCCTGCAAACCAGTTGCGGGTTCACCTTTCTACTTTGGGAGCCAACTGGGTACACGATACGCGCGACAACCCACTGAATGCACATCGTGGCTGGTATCAGAACTATGAGTTTAAATGTTAGCCCTTACTGGCTCGGCTCTAATTTCAGCTTCGCTCAATTCGTTACTCAAACAGCACATTATCACAACATTCACGCCGGAATTATCTGGGCCAATAGTCTCCGCATCGGACTGGAGCAGCCGTTTGACGGAAGTGACGGTACCCCTGAGTGTGGCGTTCTTTGCGGGCGGAGGCAGTACATTACGAGGCTTTCCCCTGGACGGTGCCGGTCCGCAGCGCGAAATTCAGGTCTGCGGTATTCCCGGCGACCTGGCGACTTGCTCCAAGATCACTGTTCCAGAAGGTGGCCGAGAGCTTCTCATCATCAACACTGAACTGCGCTTCCCTCTGAATGTAATCAAGAAAAACCTGGGCTTAGTGACATTCTATGACGGCGGCAACGTTTTTCCGAGCATCGGATTTCGTGATTTCACTTCACTCTATAGTAACAACGTCGGGGTCGGGCTGCGCTACTCCACTCCGATAGGTCCAATAAGGGTGGACGTCGGACGCAACCTGAATCCGATTCCGGGAATCAGTGCTACGCAGTACTTCATCACCTTGGGGCAGGCATTCTGATTATGGCTATTAGGGACCTTGGACTTCCACCAGACGAGCCGAGAAAACCACAGTTGGTTTCCGGGCGCAAGCATAGTGTAACCAGGAAAATGCTTGTCTGGATAGCTGGGGCAATCTTGCTGATCATTGTTGCTGTGGCAATAGGTTTGTACGTGTTGCTCTACACTCGCTGGGGCCACAACCATGTGCTGAGCAAAATAGAACAGAATGCAAGTGCGTCCCTAAACACACGCGTGCAGTTGAATAATTACTCCCTTCATTTGTCGAAGCTGGGAGTCGACTTATATGGCCTGACCATTTATGGCGTAGGTCCCGGTGCAAACCGGCCCCTGCTCCAGGTCAACTGCATCGGACTTGGCGTGCGGATTATCTCCGTCCTGCACCGCCAGTGGAACCTTCAGAACGTGGTTATCGATCAACCGGTTGCTCATGTCATCGTCAGTTCCACTGGCCAGACTAACCTTCCGACACTTCAAGCCAGCGGCGGCTCGAACGACAATATCTTTGATGTGGTCATTCGCCACATTCTTATCGATCGTGGGGCCATTTACTATAACGACCAGAAGACGGTTCTGAACGCGGACCTGCACGACCTGACCCTGCAATCCAGCTATGACTCCACTGCCGGCGGCCGCTATTTCGGAAGCTTGTCCTATCACAATGGTTCTCTGCAGTATGGGTCTTATGCGCCTTTACCGCACGATCTCCAGGCGCAGTTCGATGCCCGCCGTACCGGGATGACGCTGAGCAATGTCACCTTGAAGAGCGGCAATTCCCAGCTCCTGCTGAACGCGTCGCTCGACAACTATTCCAATCCTAGAGTTCACGCGAAATACGTCATCATTGTCGCCACCGGCGATTTTCGCCGTATTCTCAAGAATCCATCGCTGCCAGTTGGGATTGTGCTGGTCAACGGCACTGCCGATTATGCGAGCTTTTCGGGCAAGGCGCCGCTCGACACGGCTTCGCTTCAGGGAACAGTGCGCAGCAGCGCTCTGCAGGTACACACGCCGACGCTGAGCACCGAGGTCCGCGATCTTTCTGCCAGCTATAACCTGGCGAATGGAAACGCTGAGCTGCGTGACATCACGGCCAGCCTGCTCGACGGCGATCTGAAGGGTAACGCAGTCGTCCGCGACATCTCCGGCAAGCAGCAGGGGCAGGTGAATCTGGCGCTGCACAACATCTCGCTGGCGGAGGTTAAGACCATCGCCAACTCCGCAGCGCTGAAACCGGTTGCGATTTCAGGCCGGGCTAATGGCACCGCTGAAGGCAATTGGAGCGGCACCATCAGCAATCTCATGCTCCGAACCGATGCCATCGCGAATGCGACCATAGCTTCCGCCGAGCCGAACAACGCCGGCAATCTTTCGCTGCGGGCCGTCATTCATGCGCGCTATAACGGAGCCAAGGGCGAGATCGCATTCAATCAGAGCTATCTCCAGACTCCCAATACATCAATCAATCTGAATGGCACGGTCGGCACACGCTCGGTCTTGCAGGTGAGCGCGCACTCCAGCAATTTGCACGAGTTGGAAACCATCGCGGACATATTCGGGCAAAAGCCGGCGCAGCCGCTGGAACTTTATGGAGCAGCTTCCTTCGATGGCACGGTGCGAGGCTCGACGCGCGCACCGCAGATCGCGGGACAACTGAGCGCCAGCAATGTGCGCGTCCGCGACAGCGCATTTCGCGTCTTGCGTGCCAGCATCAGCGCCAGCCCATCGCAGATCAGTTTGCAAAACGGCGATCTGGAGCTGGCGAAGCCAGGCCGCGTGATCTTTAACGTGCAGTCGAGTCTGCATGATTGGTCGCATACGCCGACCAGCCCGTTCTCGATTTCTGTAAACGCGAGCCAGTTACCCGTGGCCGAGTTGGCGCGCGCCGCGAATCTCAGCACTCCCGTCAGCGGTACATTGAACGCGAACATCACGGCGCATGGAACCCAGCTCAATCCCGTCGGGCAGGGCGACATCAGCCTGCGCAACGCGAACATCTCCGGCCAGCCCATCCGAATGGCGAATGTTCGCTTCCAGGGAACCGGCGATGCCGTGCAGACGAATTTGCAGGTGCGTCTGGCCGCCGGAAGCGCGCAAGGGCAGGTCACATACTATCCCAAGCAGGAAGGCTACGACGCACAGCTGCAAGCCATCAACATTCAACTGCAGAAGCTGCAACTGCTGGCCCAGAGGAATATGCAGGCCAGTGGCACACTGAGTCTCACCGCCAGTGGTCGTGGCACGCTGAAAGATCCGGCAGGCCAGATCTCCCTCACGATCCCGCAGCTGACGATTCAGAAGCAGCAGATCCGCGACGTTAACTTTCAGGGGCGAGTGGCCAATCACGAAGCTACCTTTGCGCTGTCATCGCAAGTCCTGAACGCGGCGCTAAAGGCACGAGGAAAGGTCGGGCTCACAGGCGACTACTACGCCGATGCAACACTCGATACACCTGTAATCCAGTTGCAGCCGTTGTTGGCGGTTTACTCGCCGGCCGAGGCTGCGCAAATCAATGGACAGACTGAGATTCACGCCACCATTCGCGGTCCGCTGAAGAACAAGCGATTGCTGGAAGCTCACGTGAACATCCCCACGCTGGCGGTGAATTACAAGGCTGCGGTCGTAGCCGGAACCCAACCGGTCACTCTGCAAATCGCGGCGGTGAAGCCGATTCGCGCGGACTACGCCAACCAGGTGCTTTCTCTCCAGCCGGGCGAGATCAAAGGCACGGACACCGACTTGCGTTTCCAGGGTCAGTTGCCACTGGGTGGCAACAGCCAGTCGACTCTGAGCGTGCAAGGCACAATCGATCTCGTGCTGGCGCAAGCCTTCGATCCCACTCTCACCAGCGGCGGACAACTGCAGTTCGATATCAATGCCGCCGGACACAAGCCGGTGGAAAATCTCGAGGGCACCATCCGCATCGTCAACGCCAGCTTTGCTACGCCTGACGCGCCGGTAGGTCTGACCAAAGGTAACGGGGTACTTACCCTCCGCCGCGATCGTCTGGATGTCACGCAGTTCACGGGAGATGTGGGAGGAGGCACGGTCACCGCGTCCGGCGGGGTAGCATATAGTCCCGCAATTCAGTTCAACCTAGCTTTGCAAGGCGAAGACCTTCGCCTGCTCTACCCGCAGAGCGTACGCAGCGACTTTGGCTTGAACCTCGCGATGACCGGCACGACCGAAGCCGCACTCCTGCAGGGACAAGTCACCGTCGACAGCGTTTCCTTCACATCTGATTTCGACTTGATGAACCTTGTCAACCAGTTCGGCGGTGTCTCGACTCCGCCGCCCACCGAAGGCTTTGCGGATAATCTGAAGCTGAATGTCGCGATCCGCACGTCTTCGGAGTTGAACATCGTGACGCCGACCGTCAGCCTTCAGGGCGGAGCCAACTTGCGAGTCATCGGTACCGCGGCCGATCCGGTCATCACCGGCCGCGCCACTCTGACCGGCGGCGATCTGGTGTTCATGGGAAACCGGTATGTCGTGCAAGGCGGCACCGTAGCCTTCGTGAACAGCATCGAGACTGAGCCGGTAGTCAATGTGCAAGCGGAAACTGATATCCAGCAGTACAAGATCTATCTGCGCGTTCGCGGTCCGCTCGATCGCCTGCAGACCAATTACACCTCAGACCCATCGCTGGCGGAGGCCGATATTATTCACCTGCTCGCATTCGGCAATACGCAGGAAGCAGCGAACGCTGCACCGTCGCAGTCAACTACCTTGGGAGCGGAGTCGCTGATCGCGTCGCAGGTGAGCAGCCAGGTGACCAGCCGCTTGCAGAAGGCGCTCGGAGTCTCGCAAATCTCGCTCGATCCGCAACTTGGCGCGACCACAGCCGACCAGCAGCAGGGCGCTCGCCTCACCATACGGCAGCGGGTTACCAGCAAGGTATATGTAACCTTGTCCACTGACGTAACCACGACACAATTTTCGGCAGTGCAGGTGCAGTATCAACTCGATCAGAAGTGGTCGGTGAGCGGCGTGCGCGATCAGAATGGCGGATTCGGGCTGGATGGGAGGTATCATAAGGAATTCTGAGTTGAAGCCGGCCGGTGAAAATTTCGCCGCCACGATGTTAGGCTTGGCCGACCGTCAATTAGAATCGAGAATCTGGCTCGGGAATCCGATTTGGGAGAACCAGTTGTCGGACATTGTCGATCGGCTGAAAGCCTTTGTTGAATATGCGAAACCGCTCGTATATGAGAAGGGCGAAGCCCAGGTCTTCTGCGACCGTCTCTTTCAAGCCTTCGGGCACGCTGGCTATAAGGAAGCTGGCGCCAGTCTGGAGGCGAAGATCCCCAAGAAAGGAGCAAAAGGCAAGAAGTATGTAGACCTCATTTGGAAGCCACATCTGCTCTTGGAGATGAAGAGTGCAGGGGAGAAGCTGGATCTTTTTTACCAGCAGGCATTTGACTATTGGATCGCTGCCGTTCCGAATCGTCCCCGTTATGTTGTGCTCTGCAATTTTTCAGAGTTTTGGATTTACGACTTCGACAAACAGCTCGATGAGCCCGTCGATCGGGTGAAACTCGAAGATCTGCCGCACAGATACACAGCCCTTAATTTCCTTTTTCCCCACAATCCGAAACCGGTTTTCCTGAATGATCGCGAAGCCGTTTCACGAGAAGCCGCAGACAAGATGGCCACTTTGTTTCGTCTCTTGGTCAAGCGCCCGGGAAAACCCGTTCCTCGAGAGCAAGCTCAAAGGTTTGTACTACAGCTACTCGTCGCTATGTTTGCGGAGGATATAGATTTGTTGCCGTCGGCGACTGTCAAGGGTATCGTCGATGACTGTCTTCAGCACGGTCAATCTTCATACGATCTCTTTGGTGGCCTCTTCCATCAGATGAATAATCCCACCTCTGCGGCAGCAGGACGCTTTCAAGGAGTTAGGTATTTCAATGGTGGTCTTTTTGGCACTGTCGAACCTGTCGAGCTCACGGCGTACGAATTGGAGCTTATCGGTAACGACGAAAACGGCATAGCCCTGAAGGACTGGTCCAAAGTAAACCCCGGAATCTTCGGTACGCTGTTTCAAGACAGCATGGATGAGGCCGAGCGCCATGCCTACGGAGCCCACTACACGGCCGAAGCCGACATCCAGCGAGTGGTTGGACCAACTATCATTCGCCCCTGGAGAGACCGAATCGATTCCGCTGAGTCTATGAAGCAGCTGCTCGATTTACGTTCTCGGCTGAGCGCCTTCAAGGTGCTTGACCCCGCTTGCGGAAGTGGAAATTTCCTTTATGTCGCCTATCGTGAGATGGCACGGCTCGACATGCGCATCTTGCAACGGATCAGGGAACTGGTCTCGCCAAATGAATTTTCTAAGAGAGCCAAGGTTCTGAACATTCTGAGTCCCAGGCAATTCTTCGGTATCGACCTCGACGGTTTTGGGGTCGAACTCGCGAAGGTCACGCTCATGCTCGCCAAGAAGTTGGCGCTGGACGATGCTCGCGAGAGTTTCGAGTCCGCCCAGGAGCAGCTACCGCTGCACGAAGATGCTCTCCCGCTAGACAACCTTGACGATAATGTGAGGCAAGGGGACGCTTTGCTCCTCAAATGGCCTCCAGCCGATGCCGTCATTGGAAATCCGCCATATCAAAGCAAGAATAAACGTCAGGCTGAGATGCGTCCGGGCTATGAGCAGGAACTGCGGAAGTTGTATCCAGAGGTTGATGGCCGAGCGGACTACTGCGCATACTGGTTCCGCAAAGCTCACGACTTTCTCAAAGCCGGAGACCGAGCGGGATTAGTTGGCACCAACACCGTCCGCCAAAACTATACCCGAGAGGCAAGTCTCGATCACATCGTCAGCAACGGCGGGACGATAACAGAGGCAGTATCGAGCATGGTTTGGCCTGGGGAGGCGGTGGTTCATGTTTCGATCGTGAACTGGACAAAAGGCCAATCGCGGGGACCTAAGAAGCTATTCTTCCAAGACGGCAACAAGCCAGGCGTGGGGGAACATGTCTCGATAGTCGAATATATCGGCCCCTCACTTTCACTTGGTGAGGACGTTACCAGCGCTCGCAGCTTAGACGCTAATCGTAAGGCTAAGTGCTATCAGGGTCAGACCCACGGCCACAAAGCTTTTCTTATAAAAGCCGCTGAGGCCAAGGCGATGCTTTCTTCGGATAAGACCGGCCATTTAGCTGACGTGCTGCACCCATATCTAATCGCGAACGACCTGATTGGCATGAAGACGCCCGAACCACGACGATACGTGACTGACTTTCAGGGCAAGTCGTTGCTGGACGCCGAGGCATACCCCTCGCTTTTTGCACGTATCAAGAAGAATGTTTTGCCCGCCAGAGAAGCCGCAGCAGAAAAGGAGGCAAAGCGTAACAAGGCGGCACTCGAGAAAAATCCAACGGCGAAGGTCAATAAACATCATGCCAACTTCCTCCGCAAATGGTGGCAGCTTTCGTATGCGCGTGAAGACATGATGGCTGCAATTAAGCTAATACCGCGCTACATAGTGTGCGGTTGCGTCACCAAGCGACCGATTTTCGCCTTTATTTGTAACAGCATTCATCCTAACGCTGCATTGCAGGTTTTCGCATATCCAGACGATTATTCTTATGGCATCTTACAGTCAGACTTGCATTGGCAATGGTTCACAGCACGTTGTTCCACTTTGAAATCCGATCCGCGATATACGTCCAACACGGTATGGGACAGCTTTCCGTGGCCACAGGGGCCTACGGAGAAAGCTGTGAGGGACGTCGCGGATGCTGCTGTTGCCCTGCGCAGAGTCAGAAGTGCGCTCGCACTCAAGTACAACCGCTCCCTTCGAGAGCTTTATCGCTCCTTGGAACTCCCGGGGGAGAACCCCCTTAAGGATGCGCACTTCGAGTTGGATGGCGCGGTTCGATCAGCATATGGTTTTGCGGAGCATTCAGACATCCTAGGCTGCCTCCTGGCGCTAAATCTTGAATTGGGCGAGGCCGAGGCGAACGGCGAGACAGTTCGCTCGGCGGGCCTTCCCGATTTCATTACAGACCCGAGCAGCTTCGTTACGGACGACGCGCTAACTGCCTGAAGACGCATTCGTTCAAAGGGACTGGATCCCATAACCACGCGAATTACCAACTACAACTATGGGACTTGTACTTCCGTAACTTGACGGAGGAGACAGACGCGGTACGCTGATAGGTTGGGCTTAGTGTCCAATGTCTGCGGGCCGAGTTCCGTGGGCTGAGATCTTTGACAGGAACAGTGGCCAGTCGTGAGGAGCCAGCGGTCAGCATCCAGTGAGCGGTTGTCAGTATCGCTGATGTCAGAACGTTCCTATGGCGGGCTGAACGGGTCGGTTCGTTTGAAAACAGCCGCTAAGCCGACGTAAGTCGTTGCAGTTCAAGATTTTACGGCGTAAGCCTTGCGGGCTCAAGATTTTGCGGACGCTCGCCAGTGTTTTCAATATTTTACGGGCAAAAAAAGGGGGAGGGGGTACCCGCAGGACGGTCCGAGACGCTCTACTGCAGCTTCGCGTACTCCGCTTTGGCTTGCTTGAGCACAGGGAGGTCAGGGTCGGCATCCTTCCAGAGCGCCAGAAATTCCTCGTACGATTTGCGCGCATTCGTATGGTCTCCGCCCATGGCTTGCGCCCGCGCCGATTGCAGCTTCGCCAGAGCCGCGGTGGAAAGATTCAAGATGATGCCCGGGTGTTTCAGCATTTTCTGGAACTCGGCATTCGCCTGCGAAGCTTCGCCTTGCTGCAGGTAGGCCAGCCCACGCAGATAGACCGGATAAAAAGATATTCCGGGCGAGGGCGAACCGGTTTCGTAGGGTAGTGCACTCTGCAAAGCTTCGAGGGCAGCGGCAGGATTCTTCTGTTGTACTGCAATTCCTGCCCGTATGCTGGCTACCCAGTAGTCGCGGACCAGGGTGTCGGCGGGGTATTGCTTGACGAGTTGCTCTGCCAAATTTGCGGCGCGTACAGCGTCGCCGCTTCTGGCCAGCACGAGCGCGGCGAGGATCTCCACATTCTTGCCGGGGCTGGCCGCCAGCGCCGCGGTCGCTTCGCGTCGCCCGCGCTGCGGATCGCCTAGCTCCGCTTCATGCAATGCGCCGGTGAGCTGCCACAAAGCCGCGGTCTCATTCGATCCGGCGTGAGTTGCCGAATCGTGAGCGGACTGTGTCATCGCGCGCGCTTTGTTCAAGCGCCCGAAATAAGCGTCCGTGTCCGACTGCAGCGCGAACATCTGATCTTCGATGCCGGGCTTTCCGGTTGCAGCAGCAACCGCACGTTCCATCGCCGCCGTATCGCCACGCAGGAAGGCAACTTCATAGACGTCGGCCAGCAGGGCCGGATCAGCGAGTTTGCGCACCTGCGCCTGATCCAAAACATGCTGCGCGTCGTCCACACGGTTCAGGTCGATGTAGGTAAGCGCCAGGTTGTTGTAGTTGACGACATTGGCGGGATCCAGTTGCAGCGCCTGCTGCGCTTGCGCGAGCGCGTCCTCATATTTGCCTGTTGCGAGGTACCAGGAATTGAGATTCATGTAGGAGGCTGGTTCGCGCGGATACGCCTGCTGAAGCAGTTGATAGGCAGCGATGGTCTGGTCGGCATCGCCGCTCACCAGATCGTGATAATGCGAGGTGATGTAGAGCTTCTCGCGCGTACTGGTGCGGTCGCGCAGTTGATAGGCTTTCGTCGTGTACTGCGCAGCCAGCGTCGGTTGATTCAGGTTGTAGTACTCGGTGCCCAGACGAGCGTAGGCCATGGCGAAGTTGGGATCGAGATCAATCGCGCTTTTGAAGTAAGGGACGGCGGCCGCGTAGCCCTGGCTATTCCCCATTTTCACGCCCAGGCTGTACCCCTTCAGCGCGTCGAGCGAGGGGGTGGTGGCCTGCTCGATCGGCGTATCGTACTTTTGCAGCGAGGCCAATGATTCGCCAAGCTTCTCGCGCATGCGCTTGGTTGCAGCACCCAAAGCTTTTAGCACCCGATCGCGGCTGTCGGCGTCGGCTTGTTCGCTGGCGAGAGAATCGCCGGTAGCGCAATCGATGGAGTTCAACCGAATGATGTAGTGGCCGCCCAGGCCGGAGATGGAGCCGGTCAGCATCACTTTGCTACCCGTGCGCTGACATACCTGCCGGGCGACGTCGGCGCTGAGACGGACGTCGCCGGGCATGCCCATGAAGCGCAGCTCCTCGCTTATCCGCTGGTCAGAGAGGATGTTGAGGAACGGTGACTGCTCAAGTTGGACGATCAATGCCTGTTTGAGCGCATTGTCGAAGACTGGCTCGCCAGTTGTATTGTCGAACTCGGCGACGACGATGCTGTCCTTTTCGGTCAGTACGGCGCCCCGCCTGGCATGCCAGTAAAATGCCAGTGCGATTACCGCAATCAGGACGACTACAGCCCCGCCGGCCAGAATCCAGCGGAAGGAGCTGACCCGCCGCTCGGGAATCTCACCGGCGACTGGTTCGACAGGTCTTGGCTCTACGCTGATCGCCAGTTCCGGCTGTGGCTTCTCGACCGGGGCTGTAACCGGAGCTGCGGTCTGCGCCACCGTCGCCGGTCGCGCCGTTTGGGGCGACGTCGTCGGCGTCGGGATGGCAGGCCGTGTCTGCAGCCCTGATTGCGATTCCACCACCCGCGGCGGCGGTGCGGCTATCGTCTTCGACACGACCGGAGCGAGAAAACGATACCCGCGCCTGGGCACTGTCTCGATATAAAGTGGCGTGTCGGCGCTATCGCTCAGGGCGTTCCTGATCTGCTTAACGCAGTGGTTCATCCCCTGCTCGAAATCGACATAGGTGTCGCTGCCCCAAAGCGACTGTTGGATCTCCTCACGGGTCACCACCTGCCCGGAGCGCTGCGCCAGCATGACCAGAAGTGTGAATGGTTGGGGAGAAAGCTTGATCAACGTCCCCGACTTCCGCAACTCTTGAGTCGAGAGATTCAACTCGAAGGTTCCAAAGCGGAGAAGTTGCTGAGTGTCAGTCACAGCGATCGATTTCTGCCGTTTTTTCGGCTGGCGGGATTATACATGGCGCCGATTCGAGTTCGACGGCGCCGATCATCTCACGAGCTAAATACTTGCGCTGCTTTGGCTTGGACGATCATATGTAAATCATGTCCAAATCATGTGTAGATCATTGCAGACTTCAGCCGCGCTAGGGCATTGTGAGTAAAAGAGCGGAGGCAATCTAAACAGCTTCCGCTCTTCGCGCGGGGAGCGCTCGAACGCAACGCTACGGGCGCTCACTTTTTTATCTCACCCGCGCGGGAGCTCCGTTCCGATTTAGCACTTTTGACGACGACCTGACTTTGCCGGAAGTCGGGCAGTGGCGAAGCGCAACGGTCATCGGAGGTGAGTGCCGCTCGTTGTCCGGACGAGCGGCACCAAGGTTTAACGGAGCGCGGTGATAGTCTTCTGGCCGGGAACGCGCTCGGGTGAGGGGTAGCACTTCGACGGATGCTGCCCCTCCCCTGCTGTCCACACCAAAGCAGTACCCGCAGCAGAAGTAGCCCCGTTCGTTTCGTAATTGCCAAAAATCAGCCAGATCGCTCTTGATCCAACACTCTCTTGCAACGCAAAACGCCCCTCCCGACTAGAGGAGGGGCGCTGTGGAATCACCGCCGCTGGGAGCCTACTGCGTATTTTGCGTGGTGACGATTCCGGTTGGGCCGGACTTTTCGGCCTTGGCTTTCTTTGTGGCCATCGTTTTGTCGACCCAATCGTCGGCCATCTTCAGATCGGCCTGGCGCGCCTCCGGATTGTCGCATTCGTACTCTGCGCGCTGCCGGTATAGAAGGTTCAAATAAGCCATCGCATCGTCGTAGTCAGGACGAAGCTTCAGAGCCTTATCCAGGTTCTGAATGCCATCCTCGACCTTCTGTGCATTTTCATCCTTCAACTGAGCACAAGCCTTCTTGTCTTTGAGTTCGTCCGTCGGTTTTAGCCCAAGCTCCATACGCGCTTTCTGATCCGGCTGATAAGCTTCCATCCAGTCGATCACGGCGAGCGAGTAGTACGTTTCCGGATCGTTTGGATCCAGCTCCGCGATCTGCTGGTAGTACTCCTTGGCCTGGTCGAACTTTTTCTGCTGGAAGTACATCGACGCGATGCCCTTCAGGCTGTGGATCTGTTGCTCCTTGCCCGGATGCTGTGCCAGTACGTCTTTGAAGGTCGCGATCGCCTCCTCGGCGTAGCGATTGTTATCGGGAGAATCCACTCCCGGAATATATTGCCCCATGTACGCGGTTGCCAGATAAAGACGAGCATTGGCCAGGGTAGGATCAAGTTGGACCGCGTCTTTGAAATGTTCGATTGCGTCTTCGTACTTGGCATTCTTGTAAGCCTGGACGCCTTTGTTGAGTTGGTCGCGCGCTCTCAGTTTGTTACAGGCTACCGCTGAGAACAGCACGAGCAGAACCGAAAGTACCGTCAGTACCCGTCCGCTCTTGTTCATATTGGATATCACTCTCCGTTGCATGTCCTGGGCGTGGCGACGGCGGGACGCACTTGCTGCGTCCCGCTCATCCCGAAGGAGGAGTCTGCCCGAACCATGTTCCTGGCACGTCTCCCCTGATTGACGGGGGGACACGCCACTGCTTTTACCCGCCAGCTTCAATCTTGGCGGTGATCAGTCCAACCTTATCGACACCCGCGGCGTGCGCGATGTCAATGACCTGCGCCACGTCGTTGAAGGGCAGTTCCGTGTCCGCTTTCACGAACATCACTTTTTCCGCGCGGGTCTTGAAGATGTCGTTCAGGCGGCTTTCGAGGTTCTCCCAAGTCACGTCGTCCTGGTTGATCTTGAGCGCGGGCTTATCGTTCGGCCCGCGGAGAACCTGAACCACAATCGTACGATCGTTAGATTGCGGCTGATTTTTGTCCTTCGGCGGCTGGGGAACCAGCGCGTCCAGACCCTTTGGCGTCAGCGGCGTGATCACCATGAAGATGATGAGCAACACCAGCAATACGTCAATCATTGGGGTCACGTTGATGTCGGCTGTATAACCGCCGCCGGACCCTCCCACTGCCATTGACATAATTCGCTCCTACTCGGCGTCAGTACTCACATCCCGCCAGATGGTGGCGGGGCAGTGCTGGCTGCGCCGCCATGTTTTTGCTCGGTCAACAGACCCACATCATCCACTCCGGCAGCACGGACGTTGTCCACCACGTCCACCACGGCGCCGTACTTGGCGCGCATGTCAGCGCGGATGAAGATGCGCTTGTCCGGCTTGTCGGCCAGCCGGTCCTTCACTTTGTCGGTTAGCTGGTCCAGAGTGATGCGACTGGTTCCGAGGTAAATCTGGCCGTCCCGCATTACTACCACCAGCACGGCATCTTCCTTGTCGGCATCGGGCATGGATGTGGGGTTATTCACCTTGGCCATGTCGACGCTAGCGCCCTTCTGCAGCATAGGCGTGATGACCATGAAGATGATGAGCAGCACCAGCATCACGTCCACCATAGGTGTAACGTTGATGTTGGAATTGACCTTGCTCCCTTCGTTGCGTAGTGCCAGTGCCATAAGTTCAACCTCCTCTCGGCTCGACGCAGCTATATCAGTCGAGCCTCCCCGCTACCGGCGGACGCTGCGACGCTTCAGGAAGTAGTCGATCAGCTCGCTGGAGCTGTTGTCCATTTCCACATCGAATGCTTCCACCTTGCCGGTGAAGTAGTTGAACATCATGACCGCCGGAATGGCGACGAACAGTCCGATAGCGGTGGTCACGAGAGCTTCAGAAATGCCGCCTGCGACTGCGCCCAGACCGGTGGCCTTCTGACTGGAAATCTCCTTGAAGGCGTTCAGAATGCCGACCACGGTGCCGAACAGTCCGACGAAGGGGGCCGTGGAACCGATGGTAGCCAGACCGCCCAGGCCGCGCTTCAACTCGGCGTGAACGATGGCTTCGGCACGCTCCAGCGCGCGCTTGGAAGCCTCGATCTGCTCGCCGGGGATGTCAGCGGAATCACCGTGCGCCTTAAACTCCTGCAGGCCGGCGGTGACGACCTTGGCCAGGTGACTCTTCTTGTTGCGCTCGGCAACTTTGATGGCCTCATCGATCTTGCCTTCACGCAGGGCGCCGGCCACCTGCGGAGCGAAGGCACGCGACTGTTTGCGGGCCGCGCTGAAGGCCATGGCGCGGTCAATCATAACGCCGATGGACCAACCAGACATGATGAACAGGATCACGACCACGATCTTCGCCAGGATTCCCATCTGCCTCCACAGAGAGACGGGATCCCAGCCGATGGTCGGTTCCTGGAAAACCCAGGCGGCAGCCGTGGGAATGTGGCTGAGGGCGTGGAATGCAAGGTTTGCTAGAAGCATGGGTTAAGTTTTCCTCCTCGGAACTTTCGGTTACAGCAGAACCGCTACCGTTACTGCGATGGTTTCAGCTTGGGCCGTCTATTTTTCGGCTAGCGACCCGATGGGACTTTGAAATTACGGGCCTTTGAAGCCTCGATCGCGTTCTCCGTCGGCAGGACACAATCTGAAACTTAGATGCATCCGGTGTCCAACCGTAAGCGCTAATCACCGGACAAAGTAAAGTTCACATTAATCGTAGTTTCCACTTCCACCGGCTCGCCGTTCAGATAGTAAGGCTTGTACCGCCATTCCTTCACGGCTTCCAGCGCGGAATTGGTCAGCATGGGGTGCCCGCTGACCACGTGCAGGTTCTGAATGCTCCCATCCTTGCCGATCAGCGCCTGCAACACCACCACCCCCTGAATGCGCGCCTGGCGCGCCAGAGGTGGATACTGAGGCTGCACCTTGTGAATCAGCAGTCCTTGGGACACGCCCTGCGATACGCGCACGCGCTGCGGGGTCGCGACCTTGGGAACCGCTGTAGGCATGTTGCCCAGCACTCCGCCCAGCACTCCGCCCATGGTTCCACCCGGAACTCCGCCCGGTACACCGCCGGCGACGCCCCCAAGCGAGGGTGGCGCTTCGTCTTCCTTGATCATCTCAATCTTCTTCGGAATTTTCGTGGGTGTGCGCAATTGCCCGTTATCCAACTCGCTCTGGATTCTCACCACCTTCACCGGAGCGGCCGCCGGCGGTGGTGGGGGCGGCGGCGGCGGCGGCGGCGCCGTCAGCATCGTCATGAGCTGTTTCGTCGGCAACGCCTGAGTGAAGATCAGCGGCAGCAGTACCAGGACACCGATAATTACGAACTCCAAAATAAACGAGACAGTGGTGGCAATACCACGTTTGGCCTTGAGCCTGCCACCCGATTCTAGGAGGCTGTCTTCAAACATACCTGTTCTCTCCCTAAGAACTCGCCAATCAACTTAGACACCGGGACTGGGATATTTGTGCCCGGAAAACCACGGTGGCGTCAGAATTTTGTGGGCCTGGGATGCTTACCGCAACCGCAATTGGCTACCCGGAAAGCCGAGGCGAAGTATACACCCCCAGGCCGGGCAGTTGGACTAAATGCGGCGATCGATACCCTGCGACGCCGTCGTCCGCCAGCACCAGGCGCGAGTCAAACGGTTTTCCAGCCGCCTGCGAGCACACCATTATCGCCCTCATTTGAAATGCACATTCGTGAATGCCGTAAGCATATCTTGGTCAGAAGGTGGTCGCAGGATGGGAGCGCCTGACGAAATTCTCGGGCTTCGGGATCGTCGCCCTCGCGAATCACCTCGGCAGCCAACTCGAGATCGTAGGCCGCATGCCGAAGCTGGACCTCAGCGCCGAGCAGCAGCCAGTTGGCGTCCGGTTCGCCGAACGGCATGCCCAAACTGCCCACATTGACCACGCGAGTGGCAATTCGCGGTCGTGTCGTAGCGCCGAGCTCCAGCTCGGCTGTGTTGGCGGCGTTCCCGCCGCCAGTATTCCACGTTCGCTAAATTTCCGCAGTATGTGTGCGCGGGCCAGAGACCGTCGCGCCAGCCGGCCAGGAGACCGGCGCTACAAGACAAATCACGGGAACGAACGGCTGCGGCTTAAGCCTTCACTCTCACCTTGTTGCTGGCCTTGCCACGCGCTGGAGCCATGCGCTCAGCGGCCGCCTGTCCTGCCCGTCTGGCGCGCCAATCCTGGTACGCAACCAGCATCGGCGCCGCGATCGCGATCGACGAATACGTGCCAATCAGAATGCCAATCACCAGCGCCAGCGAGAAATTCCGCAGTACCTCACCGCCGAAGATGTACAGCGACAGCACCGTCAGAAACGTTAGTCCGGAGGTCAGGATGGTTCGGCTCAGCGTCTGATTGATGCTCTTGTTGACGATGTCGGCTAGCTTCTCGCGGCGCATCAGCTTCAGATTTTCGCGGATGCGGTCGAAGACGACGATGGTGTCGTTCATCGAATAGCCGATCAGGGTCAGTATGGCGGCGATGACCGTCAGGCTGATTTCCTTGTCCAGCAATGAGAAAAAGCCCACGGTAATGATGGTGTCGTGGAGGCAAGCCACAACCGCGCCCACACCGTAAATCATCTCGAAGCGGAACCAGAGATACACCAGCATGCCCGCCAGCGAATACAAGGTCGCCATGATGGCCTGATGGCGAAGCTGCGATCCCACCTGTGGGCCGACGATCTCCACGTTTCGCACCACGAAGCCGGAGGTGAAGAAATCCTGCTGCAACGCGCTGATCAGTTCAGGCGGCGCGATGCCGCGCAGTTCGTCGACTGAGGTCAGGATTCCGCCGCGGTCCTTATTGCGGAAGTCCTCGATCTTGCGGGCGATCGCGCTGTAGCGCTCTTCCGCGTCAGCGCCGAGGTGCAGCGGGTCCTTCTGCAACAGGTAGGCCTCGAGGCTGGCCTCGCCGGTGTTGTTCAGGTCCTGCTTACCTTCGGCAGTGCGGGTTTCGAGCGCACGGATGATGGTGTTCTTGCCCTTGTCGAGCGCCGCCTCGCTGGTTTCCTGGATGCCGAGATCCACCAGCACCTCGTTGCCTGAAGGCGGACCGAAGTTCTGGATCTTGGGATCGTGCAGGCCGGCGCGGTCCATGTCGCGGCGGATCTGGTCGAGATTCGGTGTTTGCGCGAACTTCACGTAAACCAGCGTGCCGCCGCGAAACTCCACGCCCAGCGGAATGTGGTGCCAGAACAGCATGGAACAGATTCCGGCCACGCTGAAGATCAGCGAAAAGGCAAGGAAGTACCACTTCTTGCCAAGAAAATCGATGTTTGTATTACGAAATAACTCCACCGCTAGCCCCTTGCGAAAATCAGTAATTAGCAACTAGCAATTAGCAATTGCTGGTCGCTCCTTGTATCAAAAAGTCGCGGTCGCCCGTTCAGACTTTCGATCCCGTTGATGTCCCGAATATGTACGATTCCAAAAGCCAGTTGCTAACTGCTAGTTGCTAACTGCTGCCTTTCAAATGCTCAACGCTTCGCCGCGCTGATGCCGGTTCAGAACGGCTTCGAAGATCACGCGCGAAACGAATACCGCCGTAAACAGATTCGCCGCCAGACCAAAGCTGAGCGTCACCGCGAATCCTTTCACTGGTCCGGTTCCGAACAGGAATAGGATGATCGCGGAAACGATGGTCGTGACGTGTGTGTCAAGAATTGTGGTCCAGGCGTGCGCAAATCCCTGGTCGACCGCCGATGAAGGCGTCTTCCCGTGTCGCAGCTCCTCGCGAATGCGCTCGAATATCAGAACGTTGGAATCCACACCCATACCAACCGTGAGGATCACACCGGCAATTCCCGGCAACGTCAGCGTCGCGCCGCTGAATCCAAGGAAGCCCAGCAGGATCACCAGATTCAGCAGTAGCGCCAGGTCGGCGTTGATACCGGCGGCACGGTAATAAAACAGCATGAAGACCAGGACCACGGCGATCCCGATGACCGCGGCGCGCACTCCCTCGCGAATGGAGTCAGCGCCCAGTGACGGCCCCACCGTAACTTCCTGCAGATACTTGATTCCCGCCGGCAGCGCGCCCGAGCGCAAGGTCAGCGCCAGGTCCCGCGTCTCCTGCTGCGTGAAACTGCCGGTGATGCGACCCTGATCATGAATCTGCTCCTGAATGGTTGCGACCGATTTCACCTTGTTGTCCAGCACCACTGCCAGCTTGTCGCCGACGTGTGAGCCGGTGAACGCTGCAAAGCGCCGTCCGCCATCGCCGGTAAGGCTGAAATTCACGTCTGGCCGGCCGTTTTCATCCGTTCCGGCGTCGGCTGAGCGCAGATCGCCGCCGCTCACGGCCGCGGTGCGGCTGATCAGCCAGTACACGTCACCCTGATCGGTCTGGTCCTGCCCGTGAGTGCCATTGGTGCCCTTCATCAGAATGGCGTCGGCCGGAAGCACGCCGCCGTTCGCCTGCATTGCTGCCTGCTCGCTCGGGTAAGGTCCGCCCATGGCTTGCCGGATTTCCAGCATGGCCGTGGACTGCATGATCTCTTTCACGCGAGCAGGATCATCAACGCCAGGCAGTTGCACCAGGATCTGGTAGTCGCCGAGTCCGTGCTCCTGAATGACCGGTTCGGAGACGCCCAGCTGGTCGATACGATTGCGAATGGTCTCGATCGCCTGCTGTACTGCTTTCTTCTTGGTGTCGTTCGCCACCGCCGGTTTCAAGGTCAGAGTCCAGCCGTTCTGCGCCCCGGAAACCAGGTCGTATTCCGGGAACTTGTCGCCCACGATGCGGCGCAGGTCCGAAGAGGATTCCGGAGGAACGCCTTTGATCACGACGAGTTCGGGATGCTGCGCGGGATCGGGCTTGGAGATCTCGCCATAGGCAACGTTGGCCTTCTTGAGATCATCTTTCAGCCGCTCGACGGTGCGGTCGGTGTCGGCGTTGACCGCGTCATTCACCTGCACCTGAAGGATCAGGTGCGTGCCGCCCTTGAGATCGAGGCCCAGGTGAATGCGCTGTTGAATGGCCGCCACCAGGCCCTTTGCCGTGAAGCTGCTCGGAATGCCAATGATGCCGAACAGAAAGACGATCAGCACCGCAATGATCAGAATGGTTTTGGTGAGAAGGTTCTTGTTATTCATGTGAAAACGGCAACCCTGTTAAGACTTGGGGCGGTCCTCCGGAGTCGTCAAGGTGACGATTGAGGAGCGCGTCACTTCGATCTTGAGGTTATCGGGCGGGACCCGCAGCACGACGGCGTCGTCCTTCACCGACATGATGGCGCCGGTGAGGCCGCCGCTGGTGACGACTTTGTCGCCCGGCTTGACCTGCGAGAGCATCGCCTGCCACTTCTTCTGCTTGCGCTGCTGGGGCATGATCAGTAAAACGTAGAAGATGGCAAAGATGGCAACCATCATAAGGATGGGAGCCGATCCTGCGATTCCTGCTGGTGCGAACAAAGCTGCGAGTCTGACCATTTGTCTAACTTTCGTTCCTTTGAAGGGGCACGCCTTCAGGCGTGCCGCCAAAGCCAAGCAAAAAATGCGGCTTTAGCCGCTGAGGGAACAACACCTCAGGGCCTAAAGGCCAATCCTTCCAAACATGCCCTCACGGCACGGCTGAAGCCGTGCCCTTTCAAAGCCGCGCACACCACCGGCGCTGCCCCAACCGAGGCTGGCAGAACTAGGCTACGCGCACACATCCATCCCTCGCGTCCGGAGCACTTGGGGATGTTCGGGGACTTCTAACTGAACACCAGGATCCCGTTTCACTCGCGTGCAGTCACACGGATGGGACGGTCATCGGCCAGCGTGCCAGCACTGCCCAGAAGGTTTTTCCCTGATCTGTTATTCTAACGCGCTTTTCGGAAAAGTGGGAGTGTGGGCAGTTGGCTAATTGACAATCAGCCCACTACTGGAGTCGGGACGGCAGTTGATACTGTCCTAGTCTGGATTGTGCATTGCCGCCGCGAATCAGGAGATTTTCATTACGAGCGCAGCGAGGAATCTGCTTTCCTCCCGGACAACCACGCCGTTACGGCTCGGGCAAACAGCAGATCCCTCGCTCCTCCACCCCAGCGAGCGCAAATGAGGCGCTCGCCGGGGGGCCTGGCTTCGCTCGTGATGACAATTTCTTGGTCGCCACGCTTTTGGATGAATTTGGACAGCCCTGGAGTCTGGACGGCAGGTCTCATCGACGGTCCCAAAGGCAGCGTCCTTCCTGCGTCCGGCGCTGTTAATCAAGCCCTTCCGGTGTCGATTCTGCCAAGTGCGGCACCGCGACACCGGACAGAAACTTTGCACATTCTCCGAGTTTGATGGCCTGCCGCACTCGACGCATGGTGCCAAGGTAATACGCCAAATTGTGAATGGTGTTGAGCACCTGCGCCAGCAACTCGTTCGATGAATAAAGATGGCGCAGATAAGCGCGGGAATATCGGGCGCAGACCTTGCAGCCGCAATTGGGATCAAGCGGGCCTTCTTCGGCCGCGTATCGCGCATTCTTGATGGCGATGCGGCCCTCCGAGGTGAAAAGCAGACCATGCCGCGCGGCGCGCGTCGGCAGCACGCAATCCATCATATCCACGCCTTGCGCGGCGTAGTGCACGATCTCCTCCGGCGTGCCCACGCCCATCAGATATCGCGGCTTGTCCTCAGGCAGGAAGCCGATCGCAGCATCCACCATTTCGTATGTCATCGGACGCGGCTCGCCGACGCTGAGCCCGCCGATCGCATATCCGGGAAAATCAATCTCAACCGTACGCTGCACCGACTCACGCCGCAGGTCGGCAAACATTCCGCCTTGCACAATGCCAAAAAGGGTCTGCGTCTCGCCTTCGCTTTGAAGGGGCTCGGCTTTAGCCGTGCCGTTCGGCCCCTTAACAAAATTCCGAGCGGACTTCAGTCCGCGCGAGAACCACGGCACCTCCTGCTTGTGCTCTTCGAAGTACTTCTGGCTGCGCGCCGCCCAGCGCAGCGTCATCTCCATCGATGCCTTGGTTCGTGCGTACTCCGCCGGATGTTCCGTGCACTCGTCGAAGGCCATGATGATGTCTGCGCCGAGACCGATCTGCGCCGCAATGGCGCTCTCCGGGCTGAAGAAGTGCGGCGAGCCGTCAAGGTGCGAGCGAAACGCCACGCCGTCTTCGGTGACTTTGCGCAGATCGCTCAGGCTGAATACCTGAAACCCGCCAGAATCGGTCAGGATCGGGTGATTCCACGACATGAACTTCTGCACCCCGCCGAGCCGGCGCACTGTCTCGACGCCGGGACGCAGATAAAGATGGTAGGTATTGTTCAGCAGGATCTGGACGCCGAGTTCCTCCAGCGTGTCTTGCGGCACGCCCTTCACCGTGCCTACCGTTCCCACCGGCATGAAGACTGGCGTCTCGACCTCTCCATGCGGGGTGAAGAACCGGCCGGCGCGCGCTTTGCCGTCGCGGGCCTCAATCTCAAAGCGGAACGGCATCGCAAACGATTGTAACGGAGGTAATGCGGTTTCTTTGTTCGCGGAAGTGGTCTTAGCAGGGTGTCGAGAGCCGCGGATGGATCGGGAACTCGCTCGAGGTTTTCGTAGAGGTTTTGGAATTTGAGATGAATACCAGCCAAAATCTCCGGGTCTTCCATGAGTCTGTCAACCAACCTCTGCCATTTCGGAATGGCGCGGTATTCCCGCACAATTTTGAGTGCGATGTTTTCCAGATATAGACACTCCGCGGCTTCGATGACCGCGGTGAAGCGCTGTCTTTCGTCTTTGGTCATACGCTCTCCTGATGTGCTGGAACAGGGCGACTTAGTTGCGAGCCGGGTCCCCGCCAGGGCCAGACTTCTCTGGAACGGAACTCGTAAGTCGTTCGTTTTTTCTTACTGGTAAGATCTATTCTCAAAATCTTACCAGTAAGATTTTCTGTAGTCTTGATACAGTGGCTTGCGCCCCGGCAGGAAATCCGGGACGCACTCAGTGCCCGGCCGATACCGCGCCTCGCCGCCCGACCGTCTTTTTCAACATTAAGACGATTGGTATGCAGGCGAAGCAGAGCAGCGCCATGTAGCGGAAGTCATCGACATAAGACCATAGCCGGGCTTGCGCCGACAGCTCGCCACCAATGAGGCCATAAGCCTTACGCATCGAATCCACCGGGCCATACCCCTGGGTGAAGAGATATTGCTGCAGCGATTGCAATTGATTTTGGAACGGTATCGCCGTGGGCGTCAGCGAGCGCACCAGCTCATTCTGATGAAGCTGCTGATGCCGTGCCACGATTGTGTTGACGATGGAGATCCCGATGCTGCCGCCCACATTGCGAAACAGGTTGTAAAGTCCGCTGGCGTTGCCGATCTCCTCGTTTGCCAGTCCTGCAACCGCGGTCGTTGACAGCGGAACGAATATCGAACCCGAGCCGAATCCGCTGATGATGATCGCCCAGACGAACGACCACTGCGAGATGGCGAGGTTCGCCTCGCCGAACCATAGGCTGGAGACAGCGAACATGACAAATCCAGCGGCGATCAACCAGCGGTTGTCAATTTTGGCGGTGAGCACACCTATGACCGGCATAGCCATGATGGCCCCGATGCCGCGCGGAGCAACCGCCCAGCCCGCGGCCAGTGCGGTGTAACCCAGCAGCTCCTGATAAAAGAGTGGAAGCAAGGTGATCAGCCCATAAAGGGCGCCTCCAAAAAGTGCGATCAGTACACACCCGAGCGCGAAGTTTCGGTGTCGGAAGACGCGGAGGTTGACTAGCGGTTTGTCGTGCGTGAATTCGCGAATGAGGAAGGCGATAAACGACACCACCAGAAGAAGGAACGTCCAACGGATCCAGGTAGCGCCGAACCAGTCGTCCTCCTGTCCTTTGTCCAGGATGATCTGCAGCGAGCCCAGCCAAACCGCCAGCAGACCAAGCCCGATGCCGTCGATCCTTCCGGGCTTCGCATTCCTGATGTATGGCGGATCTTCAACAAAGCGCAGGATCATCAGTATTGCGAAGATGCCGATAGGAATGTTGATGTAAAAGGCCCAGCGCCACGAATACGCATCCGTCAGATATCCGCCAAGGGTAGGGCCGAGCACGGGGGCAACGACCACTCCGAGCGCGAAGACCGCCATCGCCATGCCCCGCTTATCCGGCGGAAAACTTTCCAGCAGGATCGCCTGCGATAACGGCTGCAGCGCGCCGCCGCCGGCGCCTTGCACGGCACGCGCGATCAGGATTACCCCCAGACTCCATGCCGAGCCGCATGCGAAAGAAGAAACCGTGAAGATGATGATGCAGGTGATCAAGAATCGCTTGCGGCCGAACTTCAATGAGAACCAGGTACTGGCTGGCAGTACTACTGCGTTGGCTACCAAATAGCTCGTGAGCACCCAGGTGGCTTCATCATTGGTCGCCGAGAGACTCCCGGCAATGTAGGGCAACGCAACCGACGCGATGGAGGTGTCCAGCACCTCCATGAACGTGGCGAGCATGACCGAAATTGCAATCAGCCACGGGCTGGGCGCAGGGCGGCTTATAGCAAAGCCGTGTGCGCCAGCTACGGTCGTGCTTGCCATCGGTTCTTCCTGGGGTGAAGTTAGTCGATCCGGCTCCCGAAGCTCGCGTCAGCTGCAAATGCGAAAAAGATTCAGATGCTTGAGGTGCGGTCAACGATTCCGGTCATAGTCGTAACGGCGCTGATCCGCCCCGGCCGTTGCTACTTGCGGCCGCCGCGATCAGTCGCGTGCATTCATTTCTCAAAAGGCGACCACATCCGGTTGCGAACCGTACGGATCTTCTTTGCGTACTTTATGATGTCCAAAAGGTAAACTGAAACAGCTTGTTGCCCGCTCCAATTTTAGGGACAACCGCCAGTTTTCATGGGAACCCTGAGCCAGGATTTTCGCTACGGATTGCGCGTGCTGCGCAAGAGTCCGGGCTTTGCGGCGGTAACGGTTATTACCCTGGCGCTAGCCATTGGCGCCAATACCGCGATTTTTTCCGTTGTATACCCAGTGCTGTTGCGCCCTCTGCCGTATCTGCAACCCGACCGACTGGTCACCATTGGCGAGAACCGTCAGGGTATCGGATGCTGCACCTACAGCGCTTCGTATCCCGACTTTGTTGATTGGCAGCGAACCGCCAGGAGCTTCCAGTCGCTTGCCGGATACGCTTTCGACGCCTTCACTATCGGCGGCAATGGCGAACCGAAGACCATGTTCTGTGCTATGGTCACCACGAATTTTTTCTCCACCCTGGGCGTGAGCCCACTGCTCGGTCGCGATTTCATTTCCCGCGAGGACCTGCCGTCCGGCTCCGGACCGACAGTGGCGCTGCTGAGCTACAGTTTCTGGCGCAGCGATTTCTCCGCCGATCCCGGAGTCATTGGCCGTGTCATCCGCCTCGACGGGAAACCGGTAACGGTGATTGGCGTCCTGCCGCGGAATTTTGAATTTAATCCTGCCGGCGTCGTCCCCATCTGGGTGCCGATGCATTTGAACAATTTCGAGGCGACGGCGCGCGGCGCGCGCTGGCTGAACGCGATCGGCAGGCTCGCACCCGGCGTCAGTCTCGATCAGGCCCGGGCGGAGATGCAGGCCATTAATGCGCGTTTGGCACGCGAATATCCGCAGGAGAACGCCGCAGTCACGATAAACCTGGGGCCGCTGCGGGAGGAGATTGTAGGCAATATCCGTCCCTTGTTGCTGGTGCTTTTTGGCGCGGTCACCTTCGTTTTGCTGATTGCGTGCGCAAACGTCGCCAACTTGATGATGAGCCGGTCCATTGACCGCCGGCGTGAATTTGCGGTTCGCAGCGCGTTAGGGGCGAGCCAGCTTCATCTTGTCTTGCAATTGCTCATCGAGAGTCTGCTGCTGGTCGTGGTGGGAGCGATTATCGGATTTCTTGGTGCCGCGCTGGGAGTCTGGCTTCTGGTGCGATCGATTCCCGAGGCACAGCTTGAGGGCATGCCTTATCTGGCCGACGTCGGCATAAGTTTCCCGGTACTGGCATTCGTCGCCGCAATCACCATTCTCACCACGATCCTGTTCGGACTGGGTCCGGGCCTTTCCGTTCCGAAAACGCCGATCACCGAAGTTCTGAAGGATGAATCGCGTGGGGGAACCAGCGGATCGCGCACACGAATGCGCAATGTTCTGGTCACCGGCGAGATTGCCATCTCGCTGATCTTGCTGGTAGGCGGCGGTTTGATGTTGCAAAGCCTCCGCACTCTGCTCAGCCAGAATCCGGGATTCGATCCCGAACATGTGCTGACTTTTCTCGTCAGCCTGCCCGGCGCTTCCTATCCGTTGTCGAAGTCGTGGCCTTTCAGCAATCCTAATGGCCTGCGCCTGGCGGATGAATTTCTAGATCGTCTGCGCTCTTTGCCGGGTGTTGTGGGTGCGTCAGCCACCAGTTCCTTGCCCGTCGTCGGCAATCGCAGCTCGAATCGTTTTCTAATGGAAGGACGCGCGGTTGCTCCCGGTCAAGAGGAAGCGGCGGTTTCCCGGCGGGTTGAGCCGCAGTACTTTTCCGTGATGAGAATTCCGCTCTTGCGCGGTCGTGCTTTTGCGTCGGCGGATACTCCCACTTCTCCCTGGGTGGTCATCGTCAATCAAGCCTGGGTGAAGCGCTACTTGTCTGCGGGCGAGGATCCCATCGGAAAGCGCATTCGCCTGACGCGCTCGCCTGAAGAGCCATTGCGCCAGATCGTCGGGGTGGTCGGCGATGCGGCAGAGGATAACCTTGCCGTGCCTCCGCCACCCGTTATGTACATCCCGGTCGCTCAGGATTCAGGCTATTCCTCGGGTCTTTATTATGTGATCCGGACCACGGGCAATCCCGCTGCGATGTTGGCTCCCGCGCGCGCCACCATGCGTTCGATTAATCCGGAGTTGGCATTCATTCAGCCGCAGTCGCTGGAAGAATTCCTGGAGAGCTCACCTGCGGTTTTTCTGCGACGCTATCCTTTCTACCTGATCGGCAGTTTTGCCACCCTTGCGCTCATCCTCGCCATCATCGGTTTGTACGGCCTTGTCTCCTATTCTGTGCTGCAGCGCACACGCGAGATCGGTATTCGCATGGCATTGGGCGCGCAGCGTAACGACGTCCTCAAACTCATCATCCGCCAGGGCGTGACCGCAACCGTCTGGGGAATTTTCATTGGATTACTTGCCGGACTGGGGCTCACGCGCCTGATGCGCAGTCTGCTCTATGGCGTTAGCTCGTCGAATTGGCTAGTTTTCACCTGCGTTTCATTGCTGCTGCTGGTGATTGCGCTAGCCGCGTCCTACCTTCCCGCGCACCGCGCTACGCAAATCGACCCGATGATCGCGTTGCGCAATGAGTGATCGTTACCGATTGGTCACTTCTGCAGAATCGAAGCCTGGGCGTCTGCCTGCTGCATAATATTTCTATCACGCAACCCGCGGAAATGCACTATAATGCATCTATCTGCTGTGGGGACTTGACCGCCGTCCTGTCGCGGTTCTGAGGAGATTTCACCTGCATGCCTGAAGTGAAAGAAGCGGAGCTCGTCACCTTTGACGTAGCTTCCGGCGAATACCGCCATTGGCGGCTGACCATCGATGGCCGTGTCGCCACACTTGCGATGAACGTCGACGAGGACGCAGCGCTGCGTCCCGGCTACAAGCTCAAGCTCAACTCCTACGATCTTGGCGTCGATATCGAGCTGCACAACATTCTGCAGAGCGTCCGATTCGAGCATCCCGAAGTCGCCTGCGTCGTGCTGACCAGCGCGCGCGAGCGCATGTTCTGCGCCGGCGCCAACATTTATATGCTCGGGACATCGACGCACGCCTGGAAGGTGAACTTCTGCAAGTTCACTAATGAGACAAGGAACGGCATGGAGGATTCTAGTCGCCATGACGGTCTAAAATTCCTGGCGGCGCTGAACGGCACCACTGCTGGTGGCGGCTATGAGCTGGCCTTGGCATGCGACGAGATCGTGCTGATTGACGACCGCTCCAGCTCGGTCAGTCTGCCGGAAGTTCCATTGCTTGGCGTTCTGCCCGGCACCGGCGGTCTCACCCGCGTCGTCGACAAGCGCAAAGTGCGTCGCGATCTCGCAGACATGTTCTGCACCAATCCCGATGGCGTAAAGGGTGAGCGCGCCAGAGAGTGGGGCTTGGTGGACGACATTGCTGTGCCGGCAAAATTTCCGGAGGTTGTTCGCGCCCATGCGGACAGACTGGCGGCCGATTCCATCCGCCCCGCCGATGCGAAGGGCATCAAGCTAAATCCGCTGGAGCGCACGATTGACGACAAGGGATATCACTATAACTACGTCGACGTGAGCTTCGATCGCAGGGCGCGGACGGCAACCTTGACCGTTCGCACTCCGGAAGGTGACCAGCCGAAGAACGTCGATGAGATCCACGCCGCAGGCGACCAGTGGTGGCCGCTGGCGATGGCGCGCGAGCTGGACGATGCCATTCTCATGTTGCGCGTGAACGAGCTTGAGCTGGGGCTGCTCCTGCTGAAGACTTCGGGAGATCCCAATGCTGTGCTGGCAAGTGACGCGGTGATGCTCGAGCATCGAAACGATTGGCTGGTGCGGGAGACGATGGGCATGTTGCGCCGCACCTTGGCGCGCCTGGATGTCTCGTCGCGCAGCCTGTACGCCATCATCGAGCCAGGCTCGTGCTTCGCGGGCGTGCTGTTCGAGTTGGCGCTCGCGGCCGATCGCAGCTACATGCTGGCTTTGCCGGAAGAGGGCGAGTCGGCGAAGATCGCGGTTGACGATTTTAACTTTGGACTGCTTCCGGCAGTGAATGATCGCAGCCGTTTGCATACGCGTTTCAGCGGCGACGCTACCGATATGGCCGCCGCCGTCGAACACAAAGGCAAACTTCTTACGCCGGAAGACGCCTTGCGCGCCGGCCTCATCACCGTCGCGCCCGACGATCTCGACTGGGAAGACGAAGTGCGCATAGCGATTGAAGAACGTGCCAGCTTGTCTCCCGACGCGCTCACGGGGATGGAAGCCAGCTTGCGCTTCCCGGGTGCGGAAACTCTGGAGACGAAGGTTTTCGGCCGGTTGTCAGCCTGGCAGAACTGGATCTTCATCCGTCCGAATTCCACCGGCGAGCACGGTGCGCTGAAACTTTTTGGCACAGGATCGAAAGCGCGATTTACGTGGGAAAGAGTATAGGGCGGTAGAGTCTGCGTGAGAACCAGTTTTGCTTTTCGGCGGTGGAATACGGTACACGAAAACAGAACCCCGAAGGGGTGGAATTGCAGTTAGCCCAGGACGGAGCGTAGCGGAGTCCTGGGTAAAGCGAAAATTCTATCCGAGCCCGGTGGGGGCGGCACGGTTCTCACACACACTCGGTAGAGCTGGCCTTTAGGCCAGCGTTTGGGCATGTTTCATAACACTGCACTGAAGTCCACCGCCGAAGCGGTAGACTTCAGTGCAACCATTTTATTGGGCAATCAGGGACGCGGTGCTGAAGCGCCGCTCTACCCGTGCTCTATCGGAGCTTCATCATGTCATTGAATTATCAGGACCGCATTCCTAACAACGTCGATCTCGGCTCCAACCGCACTCTGCAGCGCGCTCTGGAGCACTGGCAGCCGGAATTTCTTAAGTGGTGGCAGGAGCTTGGCCCGAAGGACTTTCAGGTTGCCGACGTCTATCTGCGCACGGCGACCTCGGTCGATGCCAAAGGATGGGCGACCTATGGATTCGTCCGCATGCCGGAATATCGTTGGGGAATCTTCCTCGCCGATCGCAATCCTGATCGCCGCATCGGTTTTGGCGACAGCTATGGCCAGGAAGTCTGGCAGCAGATTCCCGGCGAATATCGCGCCACGCTGCGCCGGCTGATCGTCACCCAGGGCGACACCGAGCCGGCATCGGTGGAGCAACAGCGCATGTTGGGCCACACTGCTCCGTCGCTGTACGATCTGCGGAACCTATTTCAAGTGAACGTCGAGGAAGGCCGCCATCTGTGGGCGATGGTCTATCTGCTACACGCCTACTTCGGCCGCGACGGCCGCGAGGAAGCTGAGGAGTTGTTGGAGCGCCACTCCGGCGACGCCAACAAGCCGCGCATTCTGGGGACCTTCAACGAGCCGATTCGCGACTGGCTCAGCTTCTTTATGTTCACCTACTTCACCGACCGCGACGGAAAGTTCCAGCTCAAGTCGCTGGCCGAGTCGAGCTTCGATCCGCTGGCGCGCACCTGCTCGTTCATGCTGACCGAAGAAGCGCACCACATGTTCGTCGGCGACACCGGCATCAGCCGCGTCATCAAGCGCACGCTCGAGGTGATGAAGGAGTTGAATACCGACGATCCCGAGGCGCTTCGCAACGCCGGCGCCATCGATCTGCCGACGGTGCAGAGATATCTGAACTTCTGGTTCAGCTCGTCACTCGACCTGTTCGGCTCGGAGAGCTCGTCGAACGCGGCGTCGTACTTTGCCAACGGCCTCAAAGGCCGTCCGGATGAGACGCGCTACGAAGATCACATCGCGCTTGAGCAGATGTACGCCGTGGACGTCCCCGACGGAAACGGCGGCACGAAGACCGAGCAGATCCCCATGCGCAATGCGATGAACGATGTCACCCGCGGCTCTTATGTGAAAGATTGCGAAATGGGAGTGACGCGCTGGAACCGGCTCATCGAGAAAGCAGGCCATTCGTTTCGCCTCACGCTGCCGAGTACGCGCTTCCGCCGCAACATCGGTATTTGGGCTGGCGTTCCTACCGATCCCGCAGGCAATCCGATTACGCAGCAAGAGTTCAACGCGCGCATCGCGAGTTGGCTGCCGAGCGAAGGCGATCAGGCATACATCCTGAGCCTGATGCACGGCGTGTACGAGCAGGGCAAGATGGCGGCGTGGATCGCACCTCCCGATCGCGGCATCAACAACAATCCGGTGAGTTACGAGTACGTGAAGCTGCATTGAAGCAGCTTTCAGCCGTCAGCCCAAGACTGCAGAAGCGCCCGTCGACTCACATCGCCTCGTAAGCTCTTAACTGATAGCTGACGGCTGAGGGCTGACAGCTAATATGAAACACATTGCCATCATCGGCTCCGGGCCGGCGGGATGCTATCTGGCCGATCAGCTCTTGCGGTTGCTCCCGAACGCGTCAATTGACGTTATTGAAAAGCTGCCCGTGCCTTTCGGTCTCATCCGCTACGGCGTCGCGCCCGACCATCAGAGCACGAAGGCGGTGGCACGGGTTTTCGATCGCGTGCTGTCGCGCGATCGCGTCAGCTTCTTCGGCAATGTCGAAGTCGGCCGCGACGTCCGACTCGCGGAGCTCATCTCGCTTTACGATGCAGTGGTGCTGGCGACGGGGGCATCCTGCGACCGGCGGCTCGGCATACCGGGAGAAGATCTGCCGGGCGTCATGGGCTCGGGCACATTCGTCAGATGGTACAACTGCCATCCGAATGCGCAACCGCCTACTGCCAGCGACGTCCGCTCAGCGGTGATCATCGGCAACGGCAATGTTGCTCTCGACGTTGCGCGCATTCTTGCGAAGGGCGCTGAGGAGACTGCCGGGTCCGACCTTTCCGACGAAGTGCTGCGGTGGCTGAATTCTCAGCCACTCGAGACAATTCACATCGTCGGTCGCCGCGGCGCAGCCGAAGCGAAGTTCAACGAGCACGAACTAGCCGAGCTTGGTACATTGCAACGAGCGCGCCCAATCATTAGCCATCCTGAAAGCCTTAGTGGAGACAGCGCCGTAGTAAAAGTGCTGCGCGGCTTTGCCGAAAATACCGCGCGCGATACGCCGGTCACCATCAACTTTCACTTCAGCCTGGCACCCGCCGCGTTGCTTGGCAGCGATTGCCTCCGCGCAGTCCAGTTCCGTTCCGCATCAGCCGAGATCAGAGCGATTCCTGCTCAACTCGCAGTCACGTGCATTGGTTATGAAACGATCGCATGTTGCTCGGCATCGCCGGCGAATGGCATTTTTCCCAATCAGGATGGCAAAGTCGCGGACCGGCTTTATGTAGTCGGCTGGGCGAAGCGCGGGCCATCGGGCACGATTCCCACCAACCGGGTTGAGGCGCGACGGTTGGCAGAGAAAATCAGCAGGGAAGTCGCCGATGGCAATCGCTCTGGGCGAGAGGGATTGGTAACGCTGCTGCAGCAACGGCGCGTCTCCTGGGTGGATTATGCGGGCTGGCGGCGGATCGATGCGTCTGAATTGTCGTCCGCTTGTGAGCACCGCTGCCGCCGCAAGTACACGCGCGTCGACGAAATGTTACAGGCCGCCTGCGAAACCAAGCCAGAAACGGCCCTTCACTAATGCGGAACGAGCAGATCTTCTCGAAAAGCCAACAGCAGGGGCAGGGCGCTGAATCCAACAGTCAAGCACCGTCGGAAGCCATAGATGCCACGTCCGGTTTGATAATGTACATTGTGCAGAACGCTTGGAATCCATGAGAGCGATGAGCACGATACCCACCACCGGACCACACATAGCTTCACGCCGCTCGCATCGCGCCGGGTTGCGCACGGTGGCATTTGTGGAAGCGCTGAAGGGAGTGCTGGCGCTGATTGGGGCTTACGTTTTCAGCCGGCTGATCCGTCGCGATGTGGATTTCGGTGAGGCAGCCTATCACGTTCTCTTCTTGCTCCATATCAGCCCCAGGCATCGTCTCTCGCAGCAATTCGTGAACGCCGCGGGCAAGGTATCAACCACCAGCATTGCCATGATTGCCGGGCTGGCGCTAGCCTATGCGGCCGTGCGCTTCCTCGAAGGCTACGGTCTATGGAGACAGCGTGTGTGGGCCGAATGGCTGGCGATTGTTTCCGGATGCCTCTACATACCGCTCGAGGTTTACAAGCTGATACGTCGTCCCAACCAACTGCACGTGATCATCTTGACCATCAATATCCTTGTTGTTCTTTACATCGCGTGGGTGCGGTGGGACGAGATCAAGGCAGCGCACCAGCAGCAACTTGATATCAAAGGCAGCGGCTAGCCTCTCGCGATCGACTGCGCGAATTCTTCATCCAGCAACTGCAGCGTTTCGCGCCGCACTGCGTCATCCTCGCCTCCGAGCGATGGCGGTTCGATTGTCTCGAAGTATCGCCACGCGGAGTGCGAAGGCAGCGGACCGCCGGAGGCGTGAGCAATGCCTGCTCTTTCGCACAGCAACGCAAATGCAAGAGTCTGGCTCAACCGGTGCAGGAGCCTGCGGGCGTAGCGTTGTGCGTTCTGCTCGTCGCGAACTGTTATCGCAACCGCTTCGCTGTCGCCGCGAAGTCTGGATTGCAACGCATCGCGCAATCTTGCCAACGTTGCCGGAATACTGTCCCGGATCGTCTCCACCCGCGAATGATACTGCTCCCAGCCCTGGTATCGCGGCGTGAGCAGGCGCAACAATTCGAGCGCCTGAATGTTGGCCGGACCCTCCCAGACGGTCAGCACCTGCGCGTCGCGCAACAGGCGAGCTACGGGGTAATCGCTGGTGTAGCCGTTGCCGCCAATCAACTCCAACGCGGTCCGGCTCGCCGCAATGGCATATTCGGCAGTCAGATATTTCGCCAGCGCGGTCGACAGCCGCAACCACGTCCGCTGTCCGGCGTCACGCTGCACCTCGTCGAACGTGATCGCCGCTTCGAAGGCGAGCAGCGCTCCGGCTTCGAATTCGACGCGCAGCCGTAGCAGTTCGTCCTGCACCATGGGGTATTCGGAAAGCACATGGCCGAAGGTGCGGCGCAACTTCGTCCACGCGAGCGCTTCGCATAACGCCCGCCGCTGTATGCCTGCCGAACCGACGGCATTGTGTACCCGGCTGTACTCTAGCGCCTCCATCATGAGTTTGAAACCATCGGGCGGAGGAGCAATCTCGACCGCTTCAGCTCCGAGCAAGTCGATCTCGCCGGTTGGCAATCCCTTGGTTCCTAGCTTGTCTTTGAGACGGCGAATGCGATAGTGATTCGGCCGGCCGTCTTCCCAGTGACTTGGGACCAGATACAGTCCCAGCCCAGCCGTGCCCAGCGCTGCTCCGTCCGGACGTGCGGTGGCAACTGCAAGTCCACTATTGGCATTGCTCGTGAACCACTTCAAACCGTGCAACGCGAAGCGGTCGCCGTCAGGAACAGCACGCGTTGTCGTCGCCCCCAGGTCGCTGCCGCCGTGCTGTTCCGTCGCCCACGTGCCGCCGGTCTTCGCCTCGCCGTCCATGCGAATAAGCTCGTAGAGATAACGTCTGCGGACCTGTTCCGCAGCATGTGAGCCGAGCACATAGGCGACGGCGCCGGTGAGCGTAACCGGGCAATGCAGGCTGATATCGGCTTGCGCCAGCAGATAGCCCATGGTGAACGTCAGCAGGTGAGGAGCATGCCCCGAGTAGGGAAGCCCGATGATGCCGCGGCGGTAGAGTTCGCAATGCTGCTCGTCGTACCAGCGATTGCAGACAATCCGGTTGGCAACTTCGCCGTGACGGTCGTAGGTTTCCAGTGCGGGAGGCGCGTATCGGTCGGTGTAGTTTGCCTGTGCATCGACTTCGGTCAGCACCCAATGATGGAAGTCGCCGAGTTGGTGAGCATATTCCGCCAGCCGAGGCACGCGTGCCGTCAGCCATGGTTGCAAGTACAGATCGAAAGTGTTGCTGCTGCCGGTAGCTGCCGCTGGCGAGATCGTAGCCATATCGAATGAGATTATCTCTCACCGGGCGGAAACAAACATAGCCCACAAAACTAGGAAAGAACGGGAATCTCAGCGCGATGCTGACAGTTGCGGTCACAACCAGCATGAAATGGAGTGCCAGATGAGCGCCCGACACTTTCGCCTGGAATGGCGCCAAGAACTACCCCGCGTCATTCCTTGAACGCCACGTATCGCTTTCTTGCTTTCTGTTTCAGAAAGAATTCCACGCTCGATTGAAATAGACTGCTGCGGTGGCAAAATGCCAAGTAACCAGAGGCTCGTAAGCTGCATCTGAATAGCACTCACGAGTTGAATCCCTGTAGCGTAGCCTTGCGATAACCAAAAAACCGTAGTTATACAGCCCAGCATTCCCTTAAGTAGTGGGGCCCCTCAACCTGGATAGCAATGGAGTCTCACGATGGGCAGGAACCCGTCCTCAATTCTCCTCTTGCTCGTGGGTGCCGGTTTTTTGTTAGGCATGTCGAATGCCAGGCAAACGAGCAGCACACCTCCACAAACGTCGGCCGCGTTTCCCGCCGCTGGCGGCGGACAATATGCGGCCATCGATGTCTGCAAGACTTGCCACCAGGACATCTGGGAAAAACATTTTGCCGACACGCCACACCGCGCGCTGCTCACGGGCGACCGGCATGGATGTCAGTCATGCCATGGACCGGGTCAGGCCCATGTTGATGCCGGCGGCGATCCCACCAAGATCATCCGTTTCGAGAAGTTGAGCCCATCCGAGACCGCAGCCATCTGCCTGAAGTGTCACCAGTCCAGCCTGGAGACGCAGAACTTCTCCAACTCGGAACACATGGCAAACGGCGTCAGTTGCATTACCTGCCACAGTCCCCACAACTCCAAGGACGTCAATTTCCTCTTGGTGAAGACGCAGATCGAGCTTTGCTTCGGCTGCCACTCTGCGCAACGGGCCGAATTCGCGCGCCCGTTCCGCCATCGCGTAGATGTGGGCTTGATCCAATGCAGTGATTGTCATAATCCGCATGGCACTGAAACCGGCCATCAGGTGCGGGCTGCCGCAGGTCAGTTCGCCATTTGTACCAAGTGCCACACCGATACCATGGGGCCGTTCGTATTCGAGCACGCGCCGGTGAAGACCGATGAGGGCTGCCTGTCGTGTCATACTCCGCACGGCTCAACCAACCCGCGCTTGTTACAAGTGAACAACGTCAACTTCCTTTGCATGCGCTGTCACACGCCCAACATGAATGGCGCGGCTCCCGGGATTCCGTCGTTCCATAATCAGGCCGCGAAATACCAGGCCTGTACGCTCTGCCATACGCAAATTCACGGTTCCAACTTCGATCCTTTCTTCTTCCGCTAGTGGGGAGGCATGCAAGTGGATTATCAAAGGAGTTGCCGCGCTGCTTTCGGATTGCTTCTGCTCACCCTCTGCCCGTTCTTCCTGGGCAGCAGCTTCGCCCAGGCCCCAGGCGGGATGACAACTTCCGTCTCCAGTGACTCTGACTCAACTACGGACGAGGGCAAGAAGATCGGAGACTTCAAGGTGACGCAGTCGATTGACGTCGGTGGGCGCATCACCGACGTGACCGGCAGTATTCCCATGTATGACACGCTGGAAAACTACCAGAGCGGTCCACGCCTGCTGGATCAGTCACTGATCGTGCAGTCGCTGACCCATGCTGATGTTTTCGACACCTTGACCCTTAATAGCTTCGGCTGGGGCGGCGATCCCGAGCAGGCGGCGCGCCTGCGCATCGCCAAGTACACTTGGTATACCTTCAGCAGCACCTACCAGCACATGCAGAACTACTGGGACTACGATTTGTTTGCCAATCCTTTGAATCCAGCTACCGGATCGTCGTACCTGCCCATTCTGAACTCGCCGCACAGCTATTACAACCGGCAGAACATCTATAACTATGATCTCGTCCTGCTGCCAATGCACAAACTCTCGTTCCGCCTGGACTACAACCACAACCGGTTTGCCGGGCCTGCCCTCAGCACCATCCATGAAGGTACTGAGGCGCTGCTGAACGAGACAACCGATAACACACTGAATGGCTACCGCGCCGGTTTTGATTATCACGCAGCAAAAAAGACTACCCTCAGTTATACGCAAATGTTTCAGTCCTACAACGGTGGAACGTCTTACGGTCTGAATTCGTTCAACTCCTACCCGCTTGCTAATGGCACGCCGGTGTCCCTGGGGCTTCCATGGTTCAACAGCGGCAGCCCTTGCGCGGTGCCGGTTACTGGCGGAGCTGCGAATCCTACCTGTAATGGATTCCTGGGCTACAGCCTGAATCAAGACATAGACACCTTTATTCCTACTGAACAGGTCAATCTCACGTCTTCTTCTATCAAACGGCTTGACTTCAATGGGCAG
The DNA here is from genome assembly GCA_963821995.1 of uncultured Acidobacteriaceae bacterium. Taxonomy (GTDB): domain Bacteria; phylum Acidobacteriota; class Terriglobia; order Terriglobales; family Acidobacteriaceae; genus Bog-257. The sequence continues at coordinate 236,620 of CAWGFZ010000011.1, forward strand.
TTCCAGTACAGCCATGCCCATATGAATACGCCGTTCAATGAACTTTTTACCGGACTGACCAGCCGAACTGGCAGCCTTGGCGACAATACCGCGGGAAGCTATTCCGATGCCAAGTGGAACTCGGCGTCAGCTGATGGTTCGGCCACTTATCGTGTCAATGGTAAGCTACGCTTGGTGGAAACCTTTCGCTTTCGCAATTTCAGTGTCTCGGGAGGATATCTGGACCTTGAAACCAACTACTTCAATGCCGCGGCTCTGGGCTCAGCTTCCTTGCTTTATCCCATCGCCAGTTTTCCTCCTTCACTATCTCACAACTCGAGCTCACCGGCCGACATCATCGATGAAACTAACGTCAATCTGATTGCCCAGAACACGAAGCAGAATAATTTTCAGGTCCAGTACGATATCAGCCGCTCCTTTGGCGTACGTGCGGGATTTCTCTGGGAGAACGAGACGATTCAGCCGGGAGAAACCTATACCGCAGCCCTCGGGGATATCTACGATCCCATCTTACCTAATCGCGGTAATTGCGCGGGACTGCCCTTAAATGCTAATGGTAGTTGTACCTTCGTCGGCGTGATTTCACCCTGGGGTGGTCCAACCACCACCATCAACCGCTACTCCGGTCTTCTGGGCGCTTGGTTCCGCAGGGGCACGGCCCTGCATGCGAACCTGGATTTGCAATACGGAGAAGGCGACAACTGGATCTATCGCATCGATCCGACCCAGTTTTTTAGTGTGAAGGGAATGGTAGCCTATGCTCCCCGCTCATGGCTTACCGTAAATGGCAATCTCTTTCTTGAAAACGACAAGAACAGTGCAGCCGGAATCGCCTATGACCAGCATAATTACAGCGCCATGATGGACGTGACCGTTATGCCTAATAGCCGCTGGGGCCTCGATCTGGCGTACAACTTCGACGCCATTCAGCAGAACACGAACGTCTGCTTTGCCGATACTGTCGCTCCCTCGGGTTCCTTCACCTGTCTTGGCGGCTCAACCCTGATCGAGACCTATGGTTTTTATAACACCCACACTCAGTACGGATATTTCGCTCTTACACTGTCGCCAGTGCACCGGGTGAATATGAGGCTGGGGTACAGCATTGTCGATAACCAGGGAAGTACGACCATGTTTAATCCCTTGCTTCCGCTGGGGCCGCTATCATCCACCTTCCAGTCTCCACTAGCCGCTGTCGATTTCAAGGTTTACAAAGATGTGACGTTCAAAACCGCCTGGAACTATTACCAATATGCCGAGGGGTCGTTCGTGGGCCCGACCGCTCCCCGCTACTTCCATGCCAACAACACAGTCGTCGCGCTGCGCTATGCTTTTTAGCCGGAGCGGTTCTAGACTGGCCGTCCTTAGCTTGAGCCGATCGCATGCTCTCCGGGCCTGAAGACCACCAGCCTTTGGCAACCGCGAAATATCCCAACCTCATTCGCAATTCCATCAGTCTCATCGGCACCGCGCTTGTTTTAGCTTGTGCCGTCAATATCGGCTTTCTGATTCTCATTAATCTCGCGAAGCCCATGCAATAAAATCAGTATTCTGCAGTGCAGATTGCAAGGCAAGCTGCCGTTTGAGGGGGTGATGCTCTATAACACTATCTACCCGCAACGCCGAGCAAAGACCGTTTGCACCATTGGTCCGGCAACCGATTCCGAGGAGATGATCCGGCAGCTCATGCTGCGAGGCATGGATGTAGCGCGGCTCAACTTTTCTCACGGCACTCATGAAGGCTATCCCACGGTGCTACGCCGGTTGCGCGGGGTGGCGGCTGAACTGGGCGGCACCATCTGCATTCTGCAAGACTTGCAAGGCCCAAAAATCCTGGCTCATCCCTCGCGCACCGTATGACATGCGAGACTTTCCTGATCAGGCAACCAACGCCGGTTTACGGACCCAGTGCGGACACAGCTTAGTGTTTCTTAGAGTTGTTGTGGGAACCCTGCGTGTTTATTGGCTGCCCCCCAGGGATTCGAACCCCGATATGCTGATCCAGAGTCAGCTGTCCTGCCGTTGAACGAGGGGGCAGCGCCTGCTTTCGTGGGCGCGCAGAGACATGCCGCGCTGCCTCGATTGTATGGTTAGCGCGAATCGAGCGTCAACCGCAGAACTCGTAGCCGTTGAGGATGATTCGGCATAACATGGGTGGCGGCATCGTGGTGTCGCCTACCTGAACGGTCGCTGGCAACTCACTGGTTGAGCCTAGGAAAATAGCGTAGGAGTCCAGCCCGCAAGGGCGCCTGCTTTGCGAGCCGGTCGCGCAGCACGGCGATCGATTGAGGCCCGCCTTGAGGCAGAGGTTTTACGGCGTGCGCCGTATGCGAGTTGCACCGGGTATTGACATAGCGACGGAAGCTGGATGAATTTCGTCGCGGTAAAATAAGTCGCCAGGACAAACCTATGTCATCGATGATTGGAAATCTCGCCATCGCCAACGATCCAACTGAAGTCGCCCGCCGGCCGCTCGAAGCCGCGCATTGTGTGCTCATGGTGGTGGACATTCAGGAAAAGCTGTTGCCGCCGATCTTCAACAAAGAAACGCTGGTGAAGAACTCGCAGTTGCTGATACGGCTGGCGCAGATTCTGCAGGTTCCGATAATGGTTACGACCCAGTACAGCAAAGGCCTCGGTTCGACGGTGCCTGAGATTGCTTCGTTGTTGCCGGACATTACGCCCATCGACAAGCTTGAATTCGGTTGCTTCGGCAGCGAACTCCTCCGTTCGCGTGTGAAGGCGCTGCCCGGCAATCGCAATACTGTCCTACTCTGTGGGATGGAGTCGCACATTTGCGTTATGCAGACGGCACTGGGCGCGCTCAATGAGGGTTATCTGGTGCACGTGGCCGCCGATGCCGTGGGCTCGCGCGCCGAATCGAACTGGAAGATCGGCCTGAACCGGATGCAAGCCGCCGGTGCGGTGATTTCATCAGCCGAGATGATGTTGTACGAACTGCTTCGCTGCTCGGGGACGTCGCAATTTAAAGAGTTGTTGCAGTACTTGAAATGACGCGCACTGGACTTGATACGGGCGGCCCTCAGCGCACGCTCGTCCCTGCCTTGGGTAGAGCGGGCCTTTAAGGCCGGCGTCAAGGCTGCCTATTGGAGCGGAGCCGGCTTTAGCCGGCGGCATGGAGCCGGGCTGAAGCCCGGCTTTTTTTATCTCTGCGTGAACGCGAGCCTAAAAGCTCGCTCTACCTGATCGCTATTCTTGTCTGCTGGTTTGCGGATACGTGGGCAAAACCTACACCTGCAGCGGCGCTATCTGCACATAGTTTTGTTCGACACGCGTGCGGCGCAACAGAGCGGTTTTCGGCAGAGCGCCGCGGTACATCGCAACTTCATCGCAAGCGTGCTGGCGCGGGCAACGCACGCAATCCTTCAAGAGCTTGTCCGGGATGGCTTCTTTCTCCACTTCCTGAAAATCCATGCGCGCGAAAAACTGCGGGATGCGCGTGAACAGGCAGACGCAGGTTACGCTCTGCTTCTCGGCTTCTTTGAGCAGCGCATCGACGAGCACCCGGCCCGCGCCTTTGCCCTTCGAGCTGCTGGTAACCGTGATGGAACGGATCTCCGCCAGGTGCATGCCGTAGAGATGCAAGGCGCCGCAGCCCACGATCTCGCCTTCATTCTCGACGACGATGAAGTCGCGGATGTTCTCACAGATCTCCGCCAGCGAGCGCGGCAGCAGGGTGCCATCGCCGACGTGGACCTGGATCAACTGCTCGATGGCGAAAGCGTCGGGAAGTTTGGCGTTACGAGCATGCATGGGCGACTCCAAGAAGTTGCGATAGTTTTTCCTTTGCGATCCGCAAGGATTCCCGCACACGTGCCGGGGCGGTGCCTCCCGGGACGTTGTGAATAGCCAACACCTGGTCGAGTGTCAGCGCGCTGTAAAACTGCTCATCGGCATCGATGCCGCAGAGCGCGTAGTCTTCTTTCGACAATTGCTCAAGCTCGCAACTTTGCTGAACACAAAGCCGTACGGCCTTGCCGATCATCTCGTGCGCGCGCCGAAACGGCACGCCTTTTCGCACGAGGTGAGCGGCGGCCGCCTGCGCATTCATAAATCCGCAGCCCGCAGCCTGCTTCATGCGGCTGTAGTTGAACTGAACCGTCGTCATGAAGCCGGTTGCGACACGCAGCATGCCGGAAACTTGCTGGGCCGCCGAGAACACGGGTTGCTGCGTCTCTTGCAGATCCTTGTTGTAGGCCAGCGGCAAGCCCTTGACGGTGATGAACAACGTTGCCGCGTCGGCCAATACTCTTCCCGCTTTCCCGCGAATCAGCTCCAGCGCGTCCGGATTCTTCTTCTGCGGCATCGCGCTGCTGCCCGTAGAATACTGCTCGGGCAGCTTCGAAAATCCGTACTCAGTTGTCGAAAAAAGGATGAACTCCTCCGCCCATCGGCTCAGGTGCAAGGCAACGAACGAGAGCGCCTGCACAAACTCGATGGCGAAATCGCGATCACAGCACGCATCCATGCCGTTGCCGGTAGGCGAGTCGAACTCCAACTCGGTTGCGACTGTTTCACGATCCAGCGGCAAGATGGTTCCGGCAACGGCACCCGATCCCATCGGACAAAGATTCAACCGGCGGCGACAGTCGGCGAGGCGATCCGCGTCACGCAGGAACATCTCCACGTAAGCCAGCAGCCAGAATGCAACCAGCACCGGTTCAGCACGCTGCAGATGCGTATAAGCCGGCATAGGAACATTGCCTGCCGCTTCCGCCTGACTCAAGAACGCCTCGGCAAGTTCCGTCAGCAGCCCCGTTATGCCGTCGATCTGATCGCGAACGTATAACCGCAAATCCGTCGCGATCTGCTCATTCCGGCTTCGGCCGGTGTGCAGTTTCAGCCCGACTTCGCCGGCCAGCTCGACCAGCCGGCTCTCGACGTAATGGTGCACGTCTTCGATGGCGGGGTCGTCAGCTTCCGGCACACCTTCGCGTCTGATCTGTTCGAGCGCGAACAAGGTTGCTGCGAGTTCGTCGGCATTCAACACCCCGGCCTTCGCCAGCGCGGACGCATGCGCCTTGCTGGCTGCGACTTCATATGGCAGCAGCACGCGGTCGAAGGGAAACGACCGCTGCCACTGCTCGAACTCGGCATCGGGGTCCTGGCTAAAGCGGCCCGACCACATCTTCACTGCACCGCCTCCTTAGTCCCCAGTGAGCGCAATCGCAGCGTTCTCCGAGGCCGTTCCTTTCTTACCAGAGCGCAGAGACCGGACACTCTCAGGCTGCTTGGCGTGGATGATGGCGCGCGAGCGCGCCGGCAGGCCGAGAATGCGGATGAAACCTTCGGCGTCTTTTTGGTTGTAGCTGGCGCCCATGGTGAAGCTGGCGACATCGGGCCGGTACAGCGACGTTTCCGACTTGCGGCCGGCAACATCGATGTTGCCCTTGTAGAGTGCCAGCGTCACCGTTCCGTTTACATCATGCTGCGAGCTTTCGACGAACGCCTGCAGCGATTCGCGCAAAGGCGTAAACCATAGGCCGAAGTAGACGACCTCTGCGTACTTCAGCGCGATGTGCTGTTTGAAGTGCGCCAGTTCGCGATCGAGGCACAGCGCTTCCAATTCGCGATGTGCAGTAAGCAGCAGCGTTCCGCCCGGCGTCTCGTAACAGCCGCGCGACTTCATGCCAACGAAGCGGTTCTCCACCAGGTCGATGCGGCCGATTGCATTGCGCGCGCCGATTTCGTTGAGAACTTCAACAATGGCCACGGGATCGAGCGCGACGCCGTTCACGCCGATTGGCAATCCGTGCTTGAACTCCATCGTGACCTTCTCGACGGTGTCGGGCGCGTCTTGCGGAGAATTGGTCCACGTCCAAGTTGTGGGCAGTGGAGCATTGTTGGGATCTTCCAACTCTCCGCCCTCATGGCTGACGTGCAGCAGATTGCGATCACGGCTGTGGATCTTCTGGCGGCTCTGGGCCACGGGAATTCCATGCTGCTCGGCGTAATCGAGGCAATCCTCGCGCGACTGCAGTGTCCACTCGCGCCAGGGCACAATGACCTTCAGTTCCGGCGCCAGCGCCTGATAGGCGTGCTCGAAGCGAACCTGGTCGTTCCCCTTGCCGGTGCAGCCGTGGGAGACCGCGGTTGCGCCTTCGCGCAACGCAATCTCAACCTGATACTTCGCGATAATCGGTCGCGCAAGAGATGTTCCCAGCAAATACTTGTGCTCGTAAACCGCGCCCGCCTGGATCGCCGGAAAAACGTAATCGGCCAGGAATTCCTCGCGCAGGTCCTCGACGACAACTTTGCTCGCGCCAGTGTCGTAGGCTTTCTTTATGACGGCCTCGAGGTCGTCACCCTGTCCGACATCGGCGACGAAGGCGATGACGTCGTAGTCATAGTTTTCTTTCAGCCACGGAATAATGATGGACGTGTCGAGCCCACCTGAATAAGCAAGTACGATCTTTTCACGCATTGGCGCTCCCCGGCGGGAAGCGGTGAACACCGCCTTCCAGCAGCAAAACAAGAATGGACTTTTGAATGTGCAGGCGATTCTCTGCCTGATCGAAAACAACGGAACGTGGCGAATCGATTACCGCCGCGGTAACTTCGTCGCCGCGATGTGCCGGCAGGCAATGCATGAACACCGCATGCTTGGCGGCGTGGGAGAACAGCTTCTGATTCACCTGGAACGGCGCGAAGATATTGCTGCGATCGACGGCTTCCTGTTCCTGACCCATGCTGGCCCATACGTCGGTATAGACAGCGTCGGCTTCGGCCACGGCTTCGATGGGATCGTTGAAGAGATCGACAGCGGCGCCGGAAATTGCAGCGAGCTCGCGGGCGGCATCGGTGATGACGGCGTCAGGCTCATAGCCCCTTGGAGTTCCGACCGCGATTGACACGCCCAGGCTCGCCGCCGCCAGCATCAGTGAATGGGCAACGTTGTTGCCGTCTCCGACATAGGCGAGACGCAGGCCGCGCAATTCGCCGAAGTGCTCCTGCAAGGTCAGCATGTCGGCCATCGCCTGGCAGGGATGCTCTGCATCGCTCAAGGCATTGATCACCGGGATGCACGCGTGCTGCGCCATCGTGGTTACAGTTTCATGCGCGAAGGTGCGGAGCACGATGCCATCAATCCAGCGGTCGAGATTGTGCGCCACATCGCAGAGCGGCTCGCGCGCGCCCAGCCGCGAGTGCGTCTGATCGACGAAGAACGAGCTGCCGCCAAGGCTGTTAATGCCCGCTTCGAATGTCAGCCGCGTGCGCAGCGACGGCTTCTCGAAGAACAGCACAATCTGTTTGCCGGAGAGTGTCCCGCGGAAATCGGCGGGGCGAGCCTTTATCGCTGCGGCCAGCTCCAGCGCGCAGGCCAGCTCGTCGGGGGAAAAGTCCTGGATCGAAATCAGGTCACGGCCGGTTACGCTGCGATAAGCGTAGGTGCTCGGCATCGCTCCTGGTGGTATGGTTGTCGCTATCAATGTCGTACCCTCGAAAGAAGCCATTAGCAATTAGCATTTAGCAACTGCTAACTGCTAATTGCTAATTGCTACAAATCACCTCGGTACCGCAGTCGATCGGCTGGGTAAAAAATCCGGGCAAGACTGCGGCGCACGTCGCCGGCAGGATCCGCACCCGCGTCACACCTTTTTTCAACGCGCTGGTGCAAGCTTCGAGCTTGGGCAGCATGCCGCCGCTGACCGTTGCCTCCTGCACCATGGCCGCAATCGCAGCGACATCGAGCCAGCGAATTACTGAGCCGTGTGCGTCCTTCACGCCCGCAACATCGGTCAGATAGATCAGCGCATGGGCACCGCACGCGATGGCGCACGCGGATGCCATCTGGTCGGCGTTCACGTTGTAATATTCGCCATCAAAGCCGAGAGCGAGGCTGGAGATGACAGGAACGACGCCGGCAGTCCAGAGGCGATCGATCCAATGAGAATCCACCGTGCACACCTCGCCTACGTAGCCGAGATCAGGCTGCTTCTTCTTCGCGGCCAGGATCATGCGCAGGTCGCCGCCGCAGATTCCGATCACGGGCTGACCGGCTTCGCCGATCGCGGCGACCAGTTGCTTGTTGAGCTGCCCGGCAAGGACCATTACCGCTACATCGCGGGTGTGGGAATCGGTGACGCGTAGGCCATTGACGAACGTCGACTCGCAACCGAGCTGCTTCAGCGTGCGAGTCAGCGCTGCACCGCCGCCGTGAACAATGACCAGCTTGTGCCCCTCGCGGCATAGGCTGGGGATGGTCCTGGCGAAGGTCTTGACCAGATCTTTATCATCCAGGGCCGCGCCCCCGATTTTGATGACCAGCTTCATTACAGCCCTTCTTTCTCGTCGAGCCCGAACATCAGGTTCATGTTTTGCACTGCCTGTCCTGCCGCGCCCTTGAGAAGGTTGTCGAGACACGACACCAGCACCGCCCGTTTGCCGTCCGGCGAAAGTGAGAAGCCGATGTCGCAATAATTGGTGTTCAGAGAAAACTTAATTTGCGGAAGCCGTGCCGATCCAAACACGCGGACCCACGGTTTGCCTGAATAGAACTCGCGCAGTGATTGCTCAAGTGTCTCGGCGCTCACCGGCCCGGCAAGCTTCACATAAATCGTCGAAAGGATGCCGCGCGGGATCGGCAGCAGATGCGGCGTAAACTGCAACGATCCGCCGCCAATCCCGAGCTGCTCCAGCACCTCCCCCGAGTGCCGGTGTCCAAAAACGCTGTACGCCGAAAAGTCCCCGTCTACTTCTACAAAATGCGTTCTTGCCGATGGGGCTTTCCCAGCTCCGGATACGCCCGACTTGCAATCGCAAACAATTCCGTGCTCAAGGTCGACGAAGCCGCTGCGAATCCACGGCGCCAGGGCCAGAATGATCGAAGTCGAATAGCATCCCGGATTCGCCAGCAAAGCGGCGCTCTTGATTTCCTCGGAGTGTAACTCGGGCAGGCCATAAACTGCGGAACTGTCGAGTGCCGCATCTTCCGGTTTTTCTGCAAAGCCATACACGGCGCGATTGCCCGCATTTTTCAACCGCCAGGCCCCGCTCAGGTCGATCACACGAAAGCCTTGCGCGATGGCCTCCGGCGCAAGCTCCCGCGAAAATTCGTGCGGCGTCGCGAGGAAGATTACGTCCACCCCGGCGCTTTTCATCTCCTGCCAGGAGAAGCTTTGGAACGGGAATCCTCCATTGCCTGCCAACTGGGGGTAAGCTTCGCTTAGGTCTGAGTAGCCGCCGCTCTCGCCGTCGCGCCGCAGCAGCATCGGCTTCTTCACGGCCGGATGCCGCACCAGCAGACGCACGAGTTCGAAGCCGGAATATCCAGTGGCGCCGAAAACTGCGGGTTGTAGATGAGCGTTCACTTATTCGTCTTCCGCCTATGCAAAATACTTGCGCAGACGCTGCGCCAGCTTGCGTGGCCGATTTCGCATTTGGCGCAATCGCCAGAATCGTGTCGTCGCCACCAATCGTGCCCACAACTTCCTCCCACTCCTCGGCATCAATTGCCGCCGACACCGGTTGCGCGCTGCCCGCGCTGGTCTTGATCACCACCTGGTTCTGCGCCGTCCTCACCTCATATACGAACGTCTGGATCAGACGCTCAATTGAAGGCAGTGACAGCTCGCTCTCTTCGCCCTGCGGCAGCTTGTAACCCTCCGTCCGTTTTCACCAGCCCCAGTTCGTGAATGTCGCGCGACAGCGTCGCCTGCGTTACCCGATGTCCGCGCCGAAACAACAGCCGCCGCAGCTCATCCTGACTGTCGACCTCCCGGTCCTCGATCAGCTCCCGGATGGCGGCCTGGCGCGACAGTTTCGACATCGAATAAATATACGCATCAGCGTATATAAATACATTGTACCCGGCGCGGTCAAGCGTGGAGGCAAAATTTTTTGCGTAGTCGGTGCGGCTTATTTTTCCTCCCGCTGGCCCATACTTCTGTTCTCTCGCAGGACGGACTTTTTTCGGCAGCCATGCTGACGCGCAAGCCGCATCCAACTGTGGTTGACCCTTGCCGACGCAGCGCCATCGGCCTGCGGGCTCATTCCCTGAACAGCATGAATCTGTCGCCTAACGTGACGTGGTACAAAGACGCCATCATTTACGAAGTCCACGTACGTGCTTTCTTCGACAGCGAGTCCGATGGCATCGGCGATTTCGGCGGCCTGACGCAGAAGCTCGATTATCTGGAAGATCTGGGCGTGACGGCGATGTGGCTGCTGCCGTTCTGTCCCTCGCCGCTGCGCGACGACGGCTACGACATCTCCAATTACACCGACGTCCATCCCGCCTACGGCACGTTGAAGGATTTCCAGCGCTTCCTGCGCGAGGCGCACCGCCGCGGCCTGCGCGTGATCACCGAACTGGTGCTGAATCACACCTCCGACCAGCATGTCTGGTTCCAGCGCTCGCGCCGGGCCGCCCCGGGAACGCGCTGGCGCAACTTCTACGTGTGGAGCGACACGCCGGAGAAGTACCGCGACGCCCGCATCATCTTCAAAGATTTCGAAGCCTCGAACTGGACCTGGGACCCGGTCGCCAAGGCTTACTACTGGCATCGCTTCTACTCGCATCAGCCGGATTTGAATTGGGACAACCCCGAGGTGCGCGAGGCGATGTTCGCCGCGATGGATTTCTGGTTCGACCTGGGCGTCGATGGCTTGCGGCTGGACGCCGTGCCGTACCTGTTCGAGCGCGAAGGCACCAACTGCGAAAACCTGCCGGAGACCCACGCAAGCGCTGCGCGAGCTGCGCAAGCACGTCGACGAGAAGTATCGCGATCGGATGTTGCTGGCGGAGGCCAACCAGTGGCCGGAGGACGCGGTCGCCTATTTCGGCAACGGCGACGAGTGTCACATGGCCTTTCACTTTCCCGTGATGCCGCGGCTGTTCATGGCGCTGCGCATGGAAGACCGCTATCCCGTCACCGACATCCTGAAGCTGACGCCGCCGATTCCCGAGAACTGCCAGTGGGCCATGTTCCTGCGCAATCATGACGAGCTGACGCTGGAGATGGTCACCGACGAAGAGCGCGATTACATGTACCGCACCTATGCGCGCGACCGCGAGATGCGCATCAATCTTGGCATCCGTCGCCGCCTGGCGCCGCTGCTGGAAAACGATCGCCCGCGCATCGAGCTGATGAACGCGCTGCTGTTCTCGCTGCCCGGCACGCCCGTGACTTTATTACGGCGACGAAATCGGCATGGGCGACAACATCTTCCTGGGTGATCGCAACGGAGTGCGCACGCCCATGCAGTGGAGCTCGGACCGCAACGCCGGATTCTCGCGCGCCAATCCGCAGCGGCTGTATCTGCCGGTCAACATCGATCCCGAGTATCACTACGAAACCATCAACGTCGAGGCGCAGCAGAACAATTCGCATTCGCTGCTGTGGTTCACTAAGCGTTTGATCCAGCAGCGCAAGCAGTTTCGCGCCTTCGGACGCGGCACGCTGGAGTTTCTCTATCCCAGTAATCGCAAGGTGCTGGCGTTCATCCGTCAGTATCAGGACGAAACGCATACTGGTGGTCGCCAATCTCTCGCGCTTCGCGCAATGCGTGGAGCTGGACCTCGCCGGCCGTCAAGGCATGGTGCCGGTGGAAGTGTACGGCCGCGCCAAGTTTCCTGCCATCACGGAGAATCCGTACCTGCTTTCGCTCGGCCCGCATGCGTACTACTGGTTCCATCTGCAGCCGGCTGAAGCCACCCAGGAATCGCTGAACATCAGCGCCTTACCGCAGGAGCTGCCGGTGGTGCAGATCGGCCCGGGCGAGAAAATTTTCTCCGAAGAGACGCTGGGGAAGCTGCAGCACATGATCCCGCCGATGTTGCGTACGCGGCCGTGGTTCCTGGGCAAGCAGCGTTACATCACCGGTCTGACACTGCAAAACGTGCTTTCACTTCCGGATACGTCGGCGCACCTGCTTACGCTCAATGTTGAATATGGAGACGGGGACCCGGAACTTTATCTGGCGCCGATCTCGGTAGCGTCCGGAGAGAAGGCCCAGACGATCCTGCATGACCGTCCCAATGTCGTTCTGGTGCGACTGCAACGGCAGGGCTCAGAGACGAACGAGATTCTGTATGCCGCCACGATGGATCGCGACTTCAGCGACGCGTTGCTTCGCGCCATCGTGCGGCGGCGGCGCATCCGTGGAGAGCCTGGCGAATTGGTAGGATCGCACACCCGCGATTTTCGCAAGGCGTGGACATCGGTGCAGTCGAGCCTGGAACCCAGCCTGCAACAAACCGACCAGCCCTTCACGGTAATTAACTACGGCACGGATTTTGTGCTGAAGCTGTATCGCAAACTGGAAGAAGGCATCAACCCGGGACAGGAGGTGCCGGCGTTTCTCTGTGCGAGAGACTTCTTTCAGGGCCATTCCGGCGGCATTAGGCGCCCTGAATTACGTTCGTTATGAGCAGAGCAACGCCGTTGCGACGTGCCTTGGGACGCTGAGCGGCTACGTAACGAACACGACCATCGGGTGGACGCACACGCTTGATCACCTGGGGCTGTTTTTTGAACATGCGTTGGCGATTTCGCAGGACGATGCCAGAGTTCGCGATGTGCTTGATGCCGACGTCTGGACGGGGGCGAATGATCCCATTCCTCACGTTGTGGCGGAGTTACTGGGAAACTATCTCGACGGCATCCGCCACCTGGCGCGTCGCACGGCAGAACTCCATGCCGCATTGAGCAGCCGTAGTGACATTCCCGACTTTGCCCCGGAGCCTTTCACGACTTTTTATCGACACAGCGTCTATCACGGAATGCTCGGTCAACTGAACCACTCGTTCGAACTGCTCCGTAGCCGCGGGCGCGCTCTCCCTACTGACGCGCAGGAAGACATTGCAGAGGTGCTCCAGCGCGAAGGAGACCTTCGTCAGCGCCTGTTGGCGCTCCGCGACACGCGTATTTCGGGCAACCGCATTCGTAACCACGGCGACTACCAGTTGTTCAACGTGCTGTTTGCCGGCAGCGACTGGGTGATTACCAACTTCGAAGGCGATTTCACCCGACCCCTGAGCGAGCGCCGCATCAAGCGCTCAGCTCTGCGTGACATCGCGACCATGCTGCGATCGTTCCATTACGCGTCGCACGCGGCTCTGTTTGGAGACGTGCCGGGTATTGTGCCTAGGCGTGAAGCGCATCCGCAACTGGAGAGGTGGGCGAAAGGCTGGTACCGGTGGGTCAGCAGGGTCTTCTTGAAGGAGTACTTGCAGGCGGCCGGAGGCGCGTCGTTTCTTCCGCAGCAGCACGAGGAGTTCAGTATTTTACTTGCGGCTTACATGATCGAGCGTGCTCTCATGGAAATCGAGCACGAACTGCAACAACGACCCGCCTGGATTCGCATTCCGCTGCATGGCATCTTAGGACAACTAAGCGCGAGCCAAGCTGTGTTGTTATGAGCTTGCTTCAGACGCTCGAGGACCTGGAAAGCAATCCGACACAGGCCCCTCGCGATACAGTTTCTCGATGCAATGCGTCGATGGCGACCGCGAGCAGAATCCTGGCCTCTGACCAGCGCTATTTCTTTGGATCCAGACGGTAGTTATCGCCCTGGTTGAATACTGCATTGGCGCCGATGTGCGCGGGTGTGCCGGAGAGCAGCTGCTCTTTGCGGTAGATGAGGTTGCTGGCGTTGTAGGTCGCCAGTTCAAAGCCGTGCCCATGAGTGATGGCATCGGTGGGGCAAGCCTCGACGCAATAGCCGCAGAAGATGCAGCGGTTGTAATCGATGTTGTAGACCTTGGCGTAACGCTCGGCGCCGCTCACCCGGTTCGTTTCGGTATTCTCGGCAGCCTCGATGTAAATGCAGTTGGAGGGGCACGCCGCGGCACAAAGGAAGCAGGCCACGCACTTCTCCAGCCCGTTCTCATCCCGCTGCAGCACGTGCATCCCGCGAAAGCGGTCCTGAAACATCGCGCCGCGTGTCGGCCCCGGGCCGTCGGGATAGTTCTCGACGATCGTGGGCTTGAACATTTCGCTGAAGGTGACGCTCATGCCTTTCGCGATCGCGGCGATGTTCTTCACGATTCCCATATCCCTTCCAGTATAACCAAAGGGGCGTTGGTGAGGTTCGTGTCAGGGCACGGCTTCAGCCGTGCCTAAGCAGACTCTGTTCTTGTTTTGTCATCCTGAGGAGGCCTTCAGGCCGACGTAGGATCTGCGGTTTTCCGGAGCATTCAGGCACTGCGGGCCAACCGCAGATCCCTCGCTGCGCTCGGATGACAAATCAAGAAGAGAACGGCCAGGGCACGGCTGAAAGACCCTGCCCTGCGCGCAGCCGAAGCCTGCCCTGACACAAACCACGCTGACGAACCGCCCTGCGGTGCTCCACCCTCAATCAGCTCTCAACGACTTCTCTGCGAGCTGTGTCTTCAGCGACTCGTAATGTTGCTGCGCGTGACCCGCAACAATATACGCCAACGCGCGGACGGTCACCGGATATCCCGTTGGCCACGCCGCGGCGTGTCTCGACTCCGGCAGGCAATGAGCCGAAGAGCGCGAGCGTGGCTTTGCGCACGGCCTCGAACTCGCTCAGCAGCTCTTGCACACTGCGCGCGCTTGCGCCGGCCTCGCGGACGTAATCATCCTGCTCGTAGCTGGGCAACTCCTGCTCATCGCCGCGGGCGAAGCGCATGGCCCGGTACGACAATACGCGTTCCCCATCGCAGAGATGTCCCAGGACCTGCTTGACGCTCCACTTGCCGGGAGCCGTCGGCGCAGTCGCCTCCGCGTCAGAAACGCCGGTCAGCAGTTGCCGGTAATTGCCGGCTGCTATCGCGAAGCCCCGGGTCTCGAACCGCCACGGGGATTCCGGGCAACCTCAAATTTTCTTACGGTGGTCAGCAAAGCTCCGTTGACCTGAATCAGTGTGTCATCCTGACCAAGGGCTGAACGGGGTCCCCGACAAGCGCCGAATTTGCGCTTGTTGGGGTGGGCTCAGCCCGCGTGGAGAGACCTGCTGGCCGCTGCGTTGGCGGGATTTCGTCGCGACAGCTTCACCGGCTTACCCCAGTCCGCGGCCAAGTCCTCCCACGTCGGGTTCTCACGCTCGATCAGCCACACTTTCTTTTCGCGACGCCAGCGCTTTAGTTGCTTTTCTCGGGCGATAGCGTTTTGGATCCAGGCGTGCTGTTCGTAGTAAACGAGGCGGTGGACCTTGTAGTCGCTGGTAAAGCCGCCAATTTCGCCGCTGCGGTGTTGCAGAATTCTCGCTCGAAGATCGTTAGTCACGCCGATGTACAACACTCGCGACTTGCTGGCGAGGATGTAAACGTAGTAGCAATGCTCCACGAATCGATGCTGGGGCAAGATGGCTGGGCGGGTCGCTGAGCTGCGTCACATGACCGACAGCAGATCCCTCCACGCGGGCTGAAGCCCTTGGTCGGGATGACACATTATTGGCGGTGCGGATTTTAATTCTTAGTTCTGCCTTTCACCACTGTGTCATCCCGATCGGAGCGTCCGCGCTCTTTCCACCCGCGTCTTCTGCGGGTGGGCGGACGCGGAGTGGAGGGACCTGCTGTCCGTCCCGGCGGCAGGATCAGCGCGTCTTTTGCGCTCATTGGGGTGAAAGTCAGTACGGCGCGGTTTGGTGGAGAAACCAGAAGACGGGCCCTGGAGCAGCTTTCGCCACTACGCGACCAGCGTGGAAGGCGTGGTGGAGATTGAATCGGAGTGGACGGGCAGCAAACGTGAGCGGATGGCAATGCCGCTGCGGGTGAAGGTGGTCGGGAATCCGATCACCTTTGGCAGCTGCGACGAAAAGCCCCACCCGAGCAAACGATGCTCGGATGGGGCACCCCCATTGTTATCTCATCCGAGAGTCTGATGCGGTAGGATGGGCCACGGCTGTCGGATTGCGAGCCTTCAACGCGGCGCCTCGATAAACGGGGCCCCACCCTCTCCCCAACAGATGGGGAGAAGGGTGGGGCACCCGCTTCTTGTTTTGTGCGCACTCAGATGGAAAGGATGGGCCAGCCCCCACACGGCAACCGGTTGAAAAGCCCTCGATCTCAAATCCCCCGGAAGGCTATGGCTGACACTGACCGCCGCCCGCGCAAGTGCCAGAGTGGCATCGGGGGTCAGGTGCGCCCGGCAGCATCGGCGTACAGGCCCCATTAGTGGCTGCACAGGTCATGCACGCAGACGTGCAAGCGGTGCTACAGCAGTATCCCTGACTGCAAAACCCGGAAGCGCACAGAGGGGCCGAGGTGCACGACTGACCATTCGGGAGGTTCCCCCCGCATCGCCCATTCATGCAGGTCTGGCCCGATTGGCAGACGTTACCGCAATCGCCGCAGTTATTAGCGTCACTCTGCAGGACGACGCACTTTGCCGAACACACCGTCCGGCCCTCAGTGCAGCATGTTTTTTTGCTTTTTGCGCGGACGCCAAGGTGGAAAGCAGGCTGAGTAAGACAATAGGCAAGAAAGTACAGAGACGTCGCACCATTACACCCCCAGACTGCGCTTTGCGCTGGATTTGGCAATAGCTCTGGGTCGGCCGAACATCAATGCTGAGCTTCTGGCAAAATCGGTCGGATAACTCGTGAAACTCGTCACTACTATAGCCGGGAGGTGTTGTTTGTCAAGAAGATTTGCGGCGCTGTCATTAATTGTTAGCGCGCTGGGTTGACCACAAGCTGCTTCACCCCAGCCCAAACTCCTTCCACCGCTTCGTCACGCGCGCCTTGGTCTTTTCGTCCATGCGGATCTCGTCGGGCCAGGGGCGGGTGAAGCCTTCGCTGGGCCATTTGCGCGTGGCGTCTACGCCCATTTTCGAGCCGAAGTCCGGCAGACGCGATGAGTGGTCGAGCGAATCGACTGGGCCAAGGGTGAACTGGATGTCGCGCTCGGGATCGATGTTGTTCAGCACTTTGAGCGTGACTTCGCCGATGTCCTGCACGTCCACGTCTTCATCGACCACGAGAATGCACTTGGTGGACATCGCCTGGCCGAGCGACCAGATGCCGTTCATAACTTTGCGCGCCTGCCCTGGGTACGACTTCCTGATCGAGACGATCATCAGGTTGTGGAAGACGCCTTCGATGGGCAGGTTGATGTCGACGATCTCGGGAATGGTGAGGCGCATCAGCGGCAGGAAGATGCGCTCGACCGCTTTGCCCATGTAGGCGTCTTCCATCGGCGGCTTGCCGACGATGGTGGTCGAGTAGATCGGGTTCTTGCGATGCGTGATGCAGGTGACATGGAAGACGGGGTAGAGATCTTCGGGCGTGTAGAAGCCGGTGTGGTCGCCGAACGGCCCCTCCATGCGGAGCTCGTCGAGTTCGACGTAGCCTTCGAGCACGATTTCGGAGGTGGCAGGGACTTCGAGATCAACAGTCTCACACTTCACCAGTTCGAGCGGCTTCTGCCGCAGGAATCCGGCGATCAGGTACTCCTCGATGTCAGGCGGTGCGGGCACGATCGACGAGAACATCACCGCCGGCTCGGTGCCGATGGCGACCGCGACTTCCATTCTCCCGCCAACCTGCTTGCCTTCAGCTATGCGCGAGCCTCCGCCAGAGCGCGCCATCATGTCGAGCGCGGCGGTGACGGGATGCGCCTCTCCCGCGGCTGCGGCGCGCCGCATCTGCTCGCGATAGTGCTCGGCGCCGATCTTCTGCCGCTGCCAGTGCATGCCGGTAGTGCGCTCGTCGTAAACCTGCAGACGATAGCAGCCGGCGTTGCGCTTGCCGGTCTTCGGGTCGCGCGTGATGACCGACGGCAGCGTGATGAAGCGCCCGCCGTCATGCGGCCAGCATTGCAGGATGGGGAAGTCGAGCAACGAAAAGTTGTCGTGCTTGATCACTTCCTTGCACGGCCCAGTCGAGACTTCCTTGGGAAAGAACTTGCCCATCTCAGCCAGCATGGGAAGCATTTTGATTTTGTCGAGCAGTCCCTGCGGCGACTTCACGTCCATGAAGTATCTTGATGCGGTCGGAGATTTCGTCGAGCGAATCGACGTCGAGCGCCATCGTCATGCGGCGCTCGGAGCCGAACTGGTTGATGAGCAGCTTCGCGCCGGGATGGCCTTTGATGTTCTCGAAGAACAGCGCCGGGCCGCCGGGGCCGTGCGTGCCGCGCAGTCCCCACTTCGAGACGCGGTCGGTGATTTCGGCGATCTCCAGGATGGGATCGGCTTCGGCTTTGATGCGCTTCAACTCGCCGGCCTTGTCGAGCGCGGAAATCCATTCCCTCAGGTCGTAATAGGCCAAGCTTTACCTCGTGGTTGTTGCGTCACCCTCTAAAGCTCGTGCTCATTTTGTTTCACTTGCGGCACGGCTCACCACACCAGCAGACGCAAACGCGGCGTCTGCTGGGGGTCCCGGTGAAGCTGCGCCCTTTCAAATTTGAGGCTTAATCAGAGCCTCCCTAATCAAACGGAACCGCGGTCAGTGCCAAACACCCTGCGGAAGATCTTGTCCACATTGCGCAGCGGCCGCTGAAGTTCGAAGGCATGCTCCAGCGTCTCGCGGTCCACCTTCGCCGTGATCTCGGGATCGCTCATGATGAGCTCTCGAAAGTTGAGGTCATCGTTCCAAGCCCGCATCGCATTGGACTGCACCACCCGATAGGCGTCTTCGCGGAGCATGCTTGCCTCGACCAAATCGAGCAGCAATTGGCCACTGAACACCAGCCCGCCAGTTGATTCCAGGTTCCTCAGCATGCGCTTGGGATAGACCAGCAGCGTATCGATAAGATTGGCCGTCTTGCTGAGGAGATAGTCCACCAGGATCGTCGAGTCCGGCAGAATCACGCGCTCAACAGACGAGTGCGAGATATCGCGTTCATGCCACAGGGCGACGTTCTCCAGCGCCGCCTGCGCATTGGCTCGGACCACGCGCGCCAGTCCGCTGATCTGTTCGCAGGTCACCGGATTGCGTTTGTGCGGCATCGCCGACGAGCCCTTCTGTTTCTCGCTGAAGTACTCCTCAGCTTCGCGAACTTCGGTTCGCTGCAGATGCCGAATTTCAGTGGCAAACTTATCCAGCGTGGAGGCAATCACTGCCAGCGTGGCGACATAGAACGCGTGCCGATCGCGCTGAATCACCTGCGAGGAAACTGCGGCAGCATTCAGCCCCAGCCGCCGGCAAATTGCTTCTTCATATTCCAGTTCGAGATGCGCGGCGTTTCCCACTGCGCCCGACAGCTTGCCAACGCGCATCTGCTCGGCTGCCATCTCGAAACGCTCGATGTCGCGCTGCACCTCCGAGTACCAGTTGGCCAGCTTCAGCCCGAAGGTGATCGGCTCGGCGTGAATGCCATGGGTGCGGCCGATCATGGGCGTGTCCTGGAACTCCCACGCCCGGCGTTTCAGCACCTCATGTAATTTTTGCAGGTCTTCGCGAATGATCGCGGATGCCTGCTTCACCAGCAGCGCCTGCGCGGTGTCCACTACATCGTTCGACGTGAGCCCATAGTGCAGCCAGCGCGATTCGGGCCCAACCTTTTCGGCAACCGCGGTGGTGAAGGCGATTACATCATGCTTCACCTCGGCTTCTATCTGATGAATGCGGGAGACTTCGAAGCCACCCTTTTCACGGATGGCCGTGGCCGCCGCCTGGGGCACGATACCGGCCTCGGCCAGGGTCTCCGTCGCCGCGATCTCGACGTCCAGCCAGGTGCGGAATTTGTTTTCATCGCTCCAGATGCGGCCCATTTCGGGGCGGGTATAGCGTGCGATCAAGCGCGGCTCCTTGGATGTCTGTTCTCGAGATGGAAGGCGAAACTCTTTATTGTACAGGGCGACGGGTTCGCTTTCCCGGGATGCCAGGGGGCAGCCTTGGGCCGGACGATCCTGCGTTGGCAAGCCGGCATCCTATATAAATATCGCAATACGATATAATCGTATCGTCCCTGCTTATGAGCCATAACCCTTCGATACGCCTGTCCGACTATCAGGCGCTGGCCGAATTCCGTTATCAGATCCGCCGCTTTCTTCGCTTCAGCGAAGAAGCTGCGCGGCAAGCCAGCGTTGAGCCCCAACATCACCAACTTATGCTGGCCGTCAAAGGCAAGCTTGATGGCGACGCCAGCCGCATCGCCGACCTTGCCGAACGACTGCAAATCCAGCATCACAGTGCGGTGGAACTGGTGGACCGTTTGGTGAAAAAAGGTCTGATCACGCGAACCCGAGGCGAGAAGGATCGGAGGGAAGTCTATGTGCAACTTACGGCCCGGGGGGAGCGCGTGCTGAACGAGTTGACGGTGCATACGCGCGCTGAGTTACGCTCGGCGGCGCCGGCGTTGGTTGCCACCTTGCGCAAGCTAACCGCGAACGGGCAAGGTAGCGGCCGCTTGCGGCGGCGTCCCAGAACGACCGCAGCGCGGAGGGAGAAATGACGTCGGACCATACGCAGACCTTGGGAGTGGACGGCCTGAATCCCCTGACTCAGCAGCCCGCCGGCGGTACGCCCCCGGGCGAAGAGGTGAGGTTTCGTACCGGAATCGTCTCGCTGCTGGCAGGCCTGATCGGAATGGCCGCGGGCGTGATCGCCTATCTGCTGTACAACCTGATCGGATTCTTTACCAACCTCTTCTTCTACCATCGGATTTCGTTCGCCTTCGTCAGCGCCCGTAATAACCACGCCGGCCTGCTGGTCATCCTGATTCCGGTGATCGGCGGCATCATTGTGGGCATCATGGCGCGCTACGGCTCCGACAAGATCCGCGGTCACGGAATACCGGAAGCCATGGAAGCGGTGCTCATCAACCGCAGCCGCATCGAGCCCAAGGTCGCCATTTTGAAGCCGATTTCGGCAGCCATCGCCATCGGTACCGGCGGGCCGTTTGGCGCCGAAGGCCCGATCATTCAGACTGGCGGCGCAGTCGGTTCGCTGGTGGGGCAATTGGTGCACACCACCGCCGCCGAGCGCAAAGTGCTGCTGGCCTGTGGCGCGGCTGCCGGCATGGCGGCGACCTTCAGCACTCCCATTGCCGGCGTGATCCTCGCCATTGAATTGCTGCTGTTCGAATTTAAATCGCGCTCGTTCATCCCCCTGGTCATCGCCAGCACGCTGGCGACTAGCGTTCACTTCCAGCTTATGGGCCCGGGGCCGATGTTCAAGGTGGGAGCGCTGGACTTCGGCCTGCCGCACGCCCTGCCCTTTTATGTAGTGCTGGGAGTGCTGTGCGGTGCCGCTGCGCTCGGCTTCAGCAACGCGCTGTACTGGGTGGAAGACCAGTTCGAGAAGCTGCCGATTCACTACATGTGGTGGCCGGCCATCGGCGCGCTGGGCCTCGGCATCATCGGATACTTTGTGCCGCGGGTGTTAGGTGTCGGCTACGACACCATCTCGGACATTCTGAACACCAGGATGTTGCTTGGGGCGTTGCTGGCGGTGATGGTTTTCAAGTCGGCGGCGTTGGCCATCTCCCTCGGCTCGGGAACTTCAGGCGGCCTGCTGGCGCCGATGTTCATGGCCAGCGCGGCCATGGGCTCAGCCTTTGCGATGATCGTTGATAAGATCTGGCCGGCGGCCAATCTGGCGCCCGGCGCATTCGCCCTGGTAGCCATGGGTGCGGTCTTCGGGGCGGCGTCGCGAGCGGCATTCACCTTTATCATTTTCGCTTTCGAGATCACGCGCGATTACAACTCCGTGCTGCCGCTGATGCTGGTGACGGTGATTGCCGACGCCATTGCGGTGCACTATGCAAAAAACTCCATCATGACGGAGAAGCTGGCGCGACGCGGGCTGCATATCCATCAGGACTACGAGCCGGACGTTTTCCGGGAGGTCACGGTTGGCGAGACGATGGCGAAGGACTTCAATGCGGTGCCAGCGACTATGCCGATTGCCGAGCTGACGGAGCGAATTACCAAGCATGATCCTTCGGTAAGCCGGCGCCAGGGTGTGCTGCTGGTCGACGAAAATGGCAAGCTGGCCGGCATCGTCACCCGCGCTGACCTCATGCGAGCTCTGGAAAAGGATTCCGCCGGCGCAATGACCGGGCTGGAGGCAGGCACGCGCAATCCAATTGTGACCTACCCCGACGAGGTCCTTTACGATGCGGCGGCGCGAATGCTGCGCGCCAATGTCGGCCGGTTGCCGGTCCTCAGCCGTGAGGATCCCAGGCAAATCGTCGGCTACCTTGGACGGGCGGAGGTGATGGCGGCGCGCCTGCGGCGGCTGGAAGAAGAGTACGTGCGCGAGCCAGGATGGGTACGGCCGCTTCGGCGCCCAAAAGCCCGATGACTCACTTCAGTCATGAGTCATGCCGCGGCTCGGAATCATCCGCTGCCCGATGCGGGTAAGCTATAGTTGCTCGCTTGCCCCGCATGCCGCAATTCGCAAGATCTCCTGCTCACACTCCGGAGCTTTCGCGCGAGCTTGGCGTCAGCCATGCCAGCGCGATCGTGGTGGGCACCATCATAGGCAGCGGAATCTTCCTGGTTCCCGCGGAGATGATGCAGGCGGTGGGCTCAGCCGGCCTTGTCTATCTGGCGTGGATCGTGGGAGGTGCGCTTTCACTCGCCGGCGCAATTACCTACGCCGAATTGGGCGCGATGAAGCCGCAGGCCGGCGGGGAATATGTCTACATCCGCGACGCCTATGGATCGCTGCCCGCCTTCCTTTATGCCTGGACGTGGTTCGCTATCGCGAAACCTGCCTCGATTGCGACGCTCACTACCGGCCTGGTCCGCGTGCTGGGAACGTTCCGGTCGCTCGCTTTCTTCAGCGACCGGGCGATTACTGTGCCTTTTGCGATCAGCTATGGACAACTGGCTGCGATAGCCGCGGCGGTATTCATCACCGCGCTGAATTACATCGGCATCAAGCGCGCCGGCGATTTCCAGGTGGTATTCACAGCGCCTGAAGATCGTCATCATCATCGCGATTTCTGTATTGGCGTTCACTGCTGCCACCGGGACATGGGGCAACTTCACAACCAGCTTCAGCGGTGCAACCGGCGGATTGCCGGGGTTCATGGCGGCGCTGATCGCGGCATTGTGGGCGTATGACGGATGGAACGATCTCAACATGGTCAGCGGCGAGTTGCGCGATCCGGGGCGCGCCATTCCGATTGCGCTGATCGTTGGCGTGGCCGTCGTCGCTGCGCTCTACATGCTGACCAACGCGGCCGTGCAATATGTCCTTCCCGCTTCCAGTATCGCGGGGTCCGAGCGTCCGGCGTCGCAGGCGGTCGCGTTGGCAGTAGGCGCTTGGGGCGCCGGAATCGTATCGGCAGGCATGGCGCTGTCGATGCTGGTCTCGCTCAACGGCACCATCATGAGCGGCGCGCGCGTCCCTTACGCGATGTCGCGCGATGGCTACTTCTTCGCGGCAATGGCCGAGGTCCATCCCCGCTATCACACGCCGGCAGTCGCGCTGATCGTGCAACTGGCGCTGTCGGTCATCCTGTTGCTGTTCGCGGGAAGTTTCCGGCAATTATTTTCGTTGGCCATTTTCGCGGAATGGCTCTTCTACATGATTTCGGCAAGCACCGTCTTCGTGCTTCGCCGCAAGGAACCCGATGCGCCGCGGCCCTATCGCACGTGGGGTTACCCGGCAGTTCCCGCGCTTTTCATCGCCGCCGCAGCCATACTGCTCTATTACACCTTCGCCGAAAACATCAGGAACTCCGCATGGGGCGTGGCCGTCATCGCTGCCGGCGTGCCGATATATGCGTACTTCGCCAGCGGAAAGTCGGCAAAAGCCTAGAGCGGCGCCGCCGGCGGAGCCGACGCCTGTTGCCAGAACTGGCGGAAGCGTGTGCGAGTCGAACTTGAGGCGCTTTGCAGGCGTGAGCGAAGCGGGAGCCTGCAGCCGAAATCCTGAGCGAGCGGCAGGCGAGTCGAAGGAGCTTCGTGCATTGGCGGAAGCGTGTGCGAGTCGAACGCACCACCGACATCGAAGATGCCGGTCGCCGGTTTTGAAGACCGGGAGAGTCACCGGACCCCCTTCGCTTCCGCATTCGGCCCTAGACAACTAGAAAAAGATGGCGCGCACGACGTGACCATACGGCCGTGCAGCCGTTCGGAGCCAGGGCACCGCTTGTCAGATTACCCGATCATGCCTCAGGTTGCGGCACGATGCGCAGGTAAGGCCGCGGTGCTTTCCAGCCTTGCGGATAGATCTTCCTGGCATCTTCATCGGAGACCGAGCCGGAAATGATGACATCATCGCCCGGCTGCCAGTTCACCGGGGTGGCGACTTTGTGCTTGGCGGTCAGCTGCAGCGAATCGATGACGCGGAGAACTTCATCGAAATTCCGTCCCGTCGTCATGGGGTAGACAATGATCAGCCGCACCTTCTTGTCAGGTCCGATGACGAACACATTGCGCACGGTCATGTTATCGGTTGCCGTCCTGCCTGCACACGACTCTCCGGCAGTGGCAGGTAGCATGCCGTACAGCTTCGCGATCTTCAGGTCTGTGTCGCCGATCATGGGATAGTTGGGAGCGTGTCCCTGGGTTTCTTTAATATCATCTGCCCAGCGCGCGTGGTTTTCGACTGGATCGACGCTGAGTCCGATGATCTTGGTGTTGCGCTTGTCGAACTCCGGTTTCAGCTTGGCCATGTAGCCCAGCTCAGTTGTACATATGGGAGTGAAATCCTTAGGGTGAGAAAACAACACCGCCCATGAATCGCCGATCCACTCGTGGAATCTGATGGGGCCCTCTGTGGTTTCGGTTTCGAAGTCAGGCGCCACGTCGCCAATTCGCAAAGACATAGCGAATCTCCTGTTGTTGTAGTTTGGGAAGCCCGCGCAATTCTAGTCATGGGCGGCGAAGCAGGCAAGGCCGAAGTTCACCTTCTTTGCATCCCGCTTTAGCCGTGCAGCGCGGAAATTGTGACGGGACGCAGCCGGCGCAGCGGCATTCCCTGCTAAATTGATTTTGGGGGTTATGTTATGAGCCAGCGCAAGTTCGCCTTCGTTCAGCTCGATGTCTTCACCTCTCGGCCTTTGGAGGGCAATCAGCTTGCGGTTTTCACGGATGCGCGCGGGCTCAGCGATGACGAGATGCAGAAGCTGGCGCGTGAAACCAACCTGTGCGAAACCACGTTTATCCTGCCGCGCGAAGAGGCCGTGGAGCGCAGTGAGGGTCACAAGGCTCGCATCTTCACCGTGAATGAAGAGCTGCCCTTCGCCGGACATCCGACATTGGGGACAGCATGGTATCTGCGCCAGCACTGCGAAGCTGAGGAGATCGTGCTCGATTTGAAACTCGGTAAAATTCCGGTGCGATTCGAGCAACGCGAGGGCTTGCTCTTCGGGGAGATGCGGCAGGCGGAGCCGCAATTCGGGCGCATGCACTCCCATGCCGAGATTGCAAAGGCGCTGGGCATCGCGACCGCCGATCTCGACGAGAGCTTGCCAATAGAAACTGTCTCGACTGGAATGCCGTTCACCATTGTGCCGTTCCGCTCGTTAGCACCTCTGCAGAAGCTAAGCATCGGCTGGAACCAGATGGCGCCCTACCTGGCCACGATCGGCAATCCGGCCTTCTTTTACTTCGTCTCGCGGGAAACCATGAATCCAGAGGCGACGCTCCACGCGCGCATGATCTTCTACAACGGCGAAGACCCGGCCACCGGCTCGGCCGCTGGATGTTGTACCGCATGGGCGGTCAAACACGGCGTGCTCGCGCCGCAAGCGCAAGGTCTCATCGAGCAGGGAATCGAGACCAGGCGCCCAAGTTCGATCTACATTCGCGCGGAGAAGTCGGGAAACACGATTACCAACGTGCGGGTCGGAGGCAATGTTGTGCACGTGATTGACGGAGAAGTAACGATGTGACTTTGCTGAGGATTTCTTGTGCAGGTGTGCATGCCCAGTCTTTATGCGGTTTCCATGGGTTGCGCAGGAACGAAAGTTCACCGCGCGCGGTGCTGTTTTCGATTGCCCGTGCACTCCCAAAATTCATCGCGTAATTGATTCCCGCAATACTTGTGCGCGCTACTCAGCGGACGTACCATCCGGATCACGCTACTGCTCTGGCGTACTAAAAGAAATTTTGCTCACGACGGCTGCGGGTCCGGCTTCCAGGTTTGCCCGGATATCGTGCGCGGCCGGCTGTGAGCTTCTGGGTGGATGAATGAAACCGAAACGCACGATTCTCTGCGTCGATGACGACGAACGCGCTCTGTCTGTTCGCAAAGTTCTGCTGGAAACACGCGGCTATCGCGTGATCACGTGTTCCGATCCGGACTGCGCCATCGAAGCGATCAGGGCCGGTGGTATCGATCTGGTGCTGTCAGACCTGGTGATGCCAAAACTCAGCGGCGCAAAATTGATTGACCAAATGAAAGCCATTTCCCCGGGAACGCCCGCAGTGCTGTTTTCCGGACGCATGGTAAGCTGCGCCGAGGAGCATCTGGCCGACGCCTGGCTACCGAAAGGCGAATTCGCCCCCATGGAGTTGCTGGAGCGCATTCGCGTACTGCTCATCCGCAAACGTGGTCCCAAGCGTGGAATTTCTATGCCGCGGCAGCTTGCCTCCTGAGGGTAAGAGCGAGCCTTCAGGCTCGCGTCCAAGCCGCCCCCCTAGAGATCGGGCTTTCCGCCCACTGCGTCGCAGTGGGCGGAAAGCATCGCAAAAAGAGCTACGGCGGACGCGGCGCTGAAGCGCCGCTCTACCTGAATAACGCATCACTCCGACTTTTTCAGCAGCTTGTTCAGTCGTGCCCTGATACAAAGCGACTGATGAGACGAGTTGTCGTAAAGGAAGCGGCTTCAGCCGCTACGGGCCAATTACGGTGACTGCCCCACTCCGGCCGAGAAGCCGGGAGTGGGGGGCACATTCAGTCGCTCCTCACAACCACGCTATTGCTGCTGCACTACCAGGAAAGTCGTGTTGCCGCCGCGGTTCACCAGCAAGACAAGCGTCTGGTTGCCGAACTGACTGATCAGGCGCTGGTAGTCGGCGACGGAGTTCACTGGCTGCCTATTGATCTGCTCGATTACATCTCCGCGTTGCAAGCCGGCTTCGGCAGCGGGAGAGTCCGCCGGGACGTTGCTGACCACGACGCCTTTCACATCCGCGCCCAATCCCAATTGCTGACGGATGTCGGGCGTAAGGTCCTCAACCTGCACCCCGTTCATCAGGCTCTGCGCTAGGCCGCCGCTCTCGCCGGCCGCGTTCTTTGCCGATGGGCTCTCCCCAAGCGTGACGTTGACGTCGCGAGGCTGGCCGTTGCGGAGAACTTTCAGGTGTACCGTCGTGCCCGGCGCCATGGTCGCGATCTGAAGACGAAGCTGGTTAGGACCAGTCACCGGTTGGCCGTTCAGTTCCGCGATAACGTCGCCGCGCTGCAGCCCAGCTTTCGCTCCCGGACTGTCGGGTTGAACGTTGCCGATCATCCCGCCTTTTTCGGCAGGAGCATTGAAGGCCTTGGCGAGGGCCGGCGTGAGTTCCTGAATTCCCACACCAATGTATCCACGCACTACCTTGCCATTCTTAATGATGGCTTCCATCACGTACTTCGCCATGTTGATGGGAATGGCGAATCCAATGCCCTGGTTCCCGCCCGAACCTCCAGACAGGATCGCGGTATTGATTCCGATGACTTCGCCGCGCCAGTTCAGCAGCGCGCCGCCGGAGTTTCCAGGATTGATGGCAGCATCCGTCTGAATGAAATCTTCGTAATCCTCAATGTCCAAGCCATTCCGGCCGGTGGCGCTGATAATTCCCATGGTAGCCGTCTCACCAACGCCAAAGGGATTGCCGATGGCCAGCGCGTAGTCACCCACCTGAAGCTTTGAGGAATCACCCAGCGGAATGGTGGGCAAGCCGGTGGCTGCGATCTTCACCACCGCAATGTCGGTCTGAGGGTCGGCGCCCACCACCTTGCCGGGAAACTGCCGCTTGTCTGGAAGCATGACCTTGATGTCAGTGGATTTGTCGATCACGTGATTGTTGGTCAGGATGTAGCCGTCAGGGCTGACGATTACCCCCGATCCCAATCCGCGCTCGCGCTGCTCCTGCGGCTGCTGCGGAATCTGGCCGCCGAAGAACTGCTGAAAGAAAGGATTGTTGAACAACGGCGATTGCGGCACTTTCACCATCCGCGAGGAGCTGATGCTGACGACGGCCGGCAGGTCGGGTTTTAGGACAGCGGCAAAGCCGGTGTTATTGGGTCCGGCGGCGCCGCTAATCTCGCGATCTTGGGCGATGTAAACCGGAACTGCATGAGAAGAACCCAGCACCTTGCCGCCGCTCCAGGAGGTTACGCCCACGCCGATCGCAGCACCCGCCAGAAACACGATGATTGCTGCTACAACGGCAAGCGAATGACGAATCTGCAATGATCTTTCCATTTCGACTTTCCATAGATTGAAGATTCAGATTGCCAGTTTCACGTTGGCTTGCACTTTTTACGATTGTACTTTTGACAACCGTCGGGCTGCCAGGTGAAGAGCGCAAACAAGCCCCTGTGAACTCGACACAGAGGCTCCCAAGCCGCAAGCATGCGCCTGCGCCCGTTACAATTACGAATTGTTACTTACCGGTTGTTCACTAGAACTGGCTGATGGCGTCTCCTCCAGACACCAGATTGGTGTCGATTTCCAGCAGCAACACTTGCGTTGGACTGACGACATATCCGACGTAATTGCGTGTGCCTTCCGCCGGCGTGGTGATCGCCGCCGTCAGGCGTCCCGGTGCTACCGTGCCAACGCTGTAGGTGCCTTGCAACGTCTGATTCGTTGCCACACCGGCCGGATCATTGAAGTCCAGCGTTCCCGCCAGGGTTCCGTTGCCGTCAGCCGAGATCTGTCCACTTACGCTGCTGCTATTGGAGGGCAAGATCCTGCCGGCGATGACCAGATATCCAAATTGCTTGGTGCCGTAGCTGCCGGTCCATGCAGCGTCGGTGGTTACGGACGCACTTTGCGCGTAAACGTTTCCGCCGCCCACTGCATTGGTGCGCTCGTCGAGATAGTACCCCTGGGTGGGCGACACCATGTAGATCGCGAAAGGCAGCGTTGTGCTATTCACAGTGAACGAGCCTCCGACCCGCCCGTTCGCGGCAACCGTATAAGCTCCGGTCAGTGAAGCCTGGCTCACGCTGCCCGTGTCGTTGACGTCGTAGTATCCGCTGGAAACGCTGCCACCGGTCGCGTTCAGCTGAATGAGCGTGTACGAAACGCCGGCCGCGGTGTTTGCCGATGTGCTGACAAGGTAGCTGCCGTTAAAGTCAGTAGCAGGAAATGCGTTCTGAGTCTGCAGGTCGGCGCTGCCCAAAAAGAACGTGGTGGAATCCGAACAGATGAACCGGAAGTGGGTAGGCGACACTGCGTAGTACACAATATCGGAGCTGCCCGTGCTGGAGGAGAATGTAGCCGCGCCGCGTCCCAGACCATCAACACTTCCATAGGTCCCGCTCAGCGCCTGGGCTTGCGCAATCGTGCCGCCGCAATTCACATCCTGTTGTCCGCCAACCGCACCGCCGCTGCCCAGGCCGAAGATACCGTTGGAATTCAGCGGGCCGCAACCGGTATTGCTCCCTGCGAAACCAAAAGCGTAATTTCCCGAAGGTGTGGTAATGCCGGTGGATTGCAGCTCCAGGGTGCCGGTCCCGTTGATCACCTGATTGTCGATTTCACTCAGCCCGGCGTTAGTCATCGCGCGGATGGCGAATGCATAGGAGAAGTTGCCGAGCGAGCTGTTGAGGTTCAGCGTTCCGCGCCCATCGGGGTTGACGGAATACGTTCCGGTGATGGACGTGGCCTGGGAGTATCCAAGAGAGACGTCGTTCAGGTCCTCTTCGCCCGCGGTGATATTGCCGTTGCCATCCGCAGTGACTGTCCCGGCCGCATAAAACGCGTTCCCACTTAAGTCGATGCCGCTAAGGCTGAGTACGTAGTTGCCTTTGATCGACGCGTTGCTGAACTGCACCGCCGTAACCGTGACGATCGCGTTGCCTGAGACAGCGGTGTCGGATTGCAGCACCGCGCTGACCGTCACGCTGGCGGGATTAGGAATGGCCGCCGGAGCCGTGTACAGCCCGGTACTGCTGATGGTTCCAACCGTGGCGTTGCCGCCGGCCGCTCCATTGACCTGCCAGTTCACGGTCGTCGAGCTGGTGTTGCTCACCGTTGCTGCGAATTGCTGCATCGAGCCTTGCGCTACGTTGGCGGTTGCGGGAGAGACCGTAACGCTGGGCGATGGCGGAGCGCCGCTTCCCCCACAGGCGGCGAGGGTTATTACGGCTAGCGCAGCAAATGTGGACAGCATCGTCTTTTTCATAACGGCACCTCGATTTGAACATTGCGAACTGTGGGATGGGGCCCTGGTAAGTGAGAAGCAATTGCATCGCTGGTTCCATCTGCGAATGGCGGCAAGCGGTCTCGAGTTTCAGCACGATTCAGCACGCTGTTATAAACACCGCACCAGCTCAAGAGATGCGGTTCCTCAGCTCGCCGGGAGCCGGCCCGGCACGAACATGCGAAAGAAAACCAGCACGCATTGGATGATAATCTGCTACTTACCGCATTACCCTCACCCTATGGCAAAACCCGTTCCCATCGGCACGCGCGCCGAGATCAACCGGCAGGTGGAGTTCCAACATACGCTAACGGCATGGAAGCCGGAGCTGCCTTCGGTACTGTCCACCCCCAACATGATCGGCTGGATGGAAGCCGCCGGTTTCGAAGCGCTGCTGCCGTTCTGCGAGGACGACGAGGTCAGCGTCGGCACCGCCATCAATATTGTGCATCGTGCGGCTACCGGTATCGGTGCGGCGGTGAAATGCGAGGCGGTGCTGGAAGAGTTTGACGGCCGCTTCTATAGCTTCCGCGTGAGTGCCAGCAACGAAGCCGAGGTGCTCGGCCACGGCACCATCAAGCGAGCGATTGTCAGCAAGAGCAAGTTCGAAGAGAAGCAGAGAGCGAAGCTGGCAGGGAAGTGATTCGCTTTCAGCCCTGCGGCTGACGCCAAATTCAATCTCACGTCTATTCGCTTCAGGAGCAAGTCAGTCATGAAACGGGCGATTTGCCGATTCGGGCCGAGAATCAGAACGTTTGTTATCCTTAGCGGCCTACGAGCTTCTGTAGATTCTCCGGATAACGGGCGCCCTGGATGCTGATCGTTGAAGTCGCATCATCCAACCGGCGAAGATCGTTAGGCGTGAGGGTGACGTTCACTGCGCCAAGGTTCTCTTCGAGTCGGTGCAGCTTGGTCGTGCCCGGGATCGGCACCATCCAGGGTTTCTGCGCCAGAATCCATGCCAGCGCAATCTGCGCAGGCGTGGCGTTCTTCTGATGTGCGAATTCCGCGATCAGATCGACGACGGCCTGGTTCGCTTCACGGTTCTCCGGAGAGAAGCGAGGGACGATGTTGCGGAAGTCGTTCTTGTCGAACTGCGTGTCTTTGCTGATGGCTCCGGTGAGAAAGCCTTTGCCGAGCGGGCTGAACGGCACGAAGCCAATACCGAGTTCTTCAAGCGTGGGGATGATCTCTTCCTCCGGTTCTCTCCACCAAAGCGAATATTCGCTTTGCAGAGCCGTTACAGCCTGTACTTTATGCGCTCGGCGAACGGTCTGAGCAGCCGCTTCCGAGAGTCCAAAGTGTTTCACTTTGCCGGCTTGAATGAGCTCCTTCACTGCGCCGGCAACATCGTCAATAGGGACGTCGGGATCGACACGGTGCTGGTAAAAGAGATCAATCCGATCTGTCTTTAGCCGGTTAAGCGATGCATCGGCAACTTCCTTTATGTGTTCGGGGCGGCTGTCGAGTCCGGCCTGCTTGCCGTTCTCGATCTTGAATCCGAATTTGGTGGCAATCGCTACCTGATCGCGGAATGGAGCGAGGGCTTCGCCTACAAGCTCCTCGTTCGCAAACGGTCCGTATACTTCGGCTGTGTCGAAGAACGTCACACCGCGTTCCACTGCGGCGCGAATCATCGAAACGCCCTGCTGTTTGTCCACCGCCGGGCCATAGCCGAAGCTCAAGCCCATGCAGCCAAATCCCAGCGCCGAAACCTCGAGATTGCTTTTTCCTAATTTGCGTTTTTCCATCATTGCTCCTTAAGAAATCGTGTACGTTTGGATGTTTGATAAGGCGGGGATTATCCTCTTTATTATGAGATTGCGTGGTTGCGGTACAGCCCTGATTACTCCCTTCAAGCAGGACGGAAGCGTCGATGAGCCTGCGCTGCGCGAGATGGTCCGCTGGCAAGTGCAGGCGGGCATCGATTTTCTAGTGCCCTGCGGCACGACAGGTGAGACGCCGACCCTGTCGCATGATGAGTGGCTGCGGGTTGTGGATCTGACGATCGAGACCGCCAGCGGACGCGTGCCCATCATGGCGGGTGCGACCTCGAACAACACGCGCGAAGCTGTAGCGAAGGCGAAGGAAGTTTCGTCACGGCCGGGTGTCGATTACATCCTCACGGCCACGCCTTACTACAACAAGCCCACTCAGGAAGGAATTTATCAACACTTCAAAGCCATAGCCGAAGCTTCGGCGAAGCCTCTGGTGCTGTACAACATTGCTGGGCGGACGGGCACCAATATCGAAACGCCTACTCTGTTGCGCCTAGCGGAAATCCCTAACATCATCGCCGTGAAAGAGGCCAGTGGCAATATTGGGCAGATCGCGGAGGTGTGCGCCTCGGTACCCGAAGGGTTCCTCGTATTTTCCGGCGATGACGCAATCACGCTGGCCGTGATTGGCCTGGGAGGAGTGGGAATCATCTCCGTCGTTTCCAATGAAATTCCGGCGGAGATGTCTCGCATGACCAATGCGGCCCTCGAGAACAAATGGGACACGGCGCGGCTGCTCTTCCGCAAATACCTGCCTCTGATGCAGGCCAACTTCATCGAATCAAATCCCGGGCCGGCCAAAGCTGTACTGGCGATGATGGGGCGGATCGAAGAGGTGTACCGTCTGCCGCTGGTGCCGATGAAGAAAGAAAACCGCGTCAAGCTGGAGAAAATCGCCGCAGAAGCA
Source organism: uncultured Acidobacteriaceae bacterium (assembly GCA_963821995.1). Classification (GTDB taxonomy): domain Bacteria; phylum Acidobacteriota; class Terriglobia; order Terriglobales; family Acidobacteriaceae; genus Bog-257. The sequence continues at coordinate 269,502 of CAWGFZ010000011.1, forward strand.
GGACTGCTGCAGACGCGGCCGGCGCTCAGTTACTGAGAGCGGCGTTTATTTGATGGCTGCAAAAGAAATGTCCGCAAGACAGCCGAAGGGCCCGGCGCTTCCACCACAAAGCAGGAGGTATTGTCCTAATCTAGCAACCCCTCTTAAAACGGCTCAGGAGCCTGTTTCGCCGTCTGGGCTCGCGATTCCCACCACGTAACCGTCCGGGTCGCGAAGCCACATTTCTCTATGGTTCGGTGCTGGGTTGAGGTGGGGCTCTAATACGATCTGAGCACCCAATGCGCGAGCCCGTTCGACCACTGCATCAAAGTCGTCCACTTCGAACCATAGCACCACGCCGTGTCCGTTCGGTGCGGCGTCCGCGTTGACCAGGTTGGGATGACCGTGCTCGTCCCAAGCATGAAGTTGAAGAATCAAGTGGCCAGCGCAAAGCATCCGATCATACTCGTCGCGATGGGGATGTTCCGGGAGCGAATCGAGTCCAAGCAATTGTTGGTACCAATGACTGCTTGCCCTCACATTGCGGACGGCAATCAGAGGTTGCGAATGGACATTGGTTGTTCGCATCACCGAGGCTTGTCCTTTTGCTGAAGGCATTTTTCAGTTTCTCCGGTTGAATCTTAAATCAGTTCCTTGACCGAGCATAACCGATCCGTCGCGCCATCGGCCATCGCGCGCTGAGGAGTTATGCTGGAGGCCTTCGAAGGGCCTGAAAGGAGAGTTATGGCTGGCAGGTTAACCTGGGGTGACGCCGAGGACATCGGGATTGCGTTGGCGGAGAAGTATCCCGAGCGGAATCCGCTGGAGGTGCGGTTCACGGATTTGCATCGCTATGTAACCCAGCTGCCGATGTTTGTTGACGATCCCAAGGCCTCGAATGAAGCCAAGCTGGAGGCCATCCAGATGGCATGGTATGAGGAGTGGCAGGATAGGGCGTAACGATCGCCCTTTGAGGCGGGCAGGATGAACCAATGTTGGGTTAACGTGATCCTGCGGGTACGGGTAGAGCTGGCCTTCGGGCCGGCGTTAGACATCGGCGACACGTAGGCCGGAGTCGTGATGGTCATGTCCATGACCATCACGACTCCAGCGTCTTCTTGGACGGCAGTAACGCGGCGCTAAAGCGCCGCACTACCCCGACCACGCTAGAGCTAAAAATGCGCCAGGTTGTCGCTTGGACTACTTGCAGCGCCGATTGAGCTTCGGTTTGTACGCCTAAAAGGACGCCGAAAAAGTCCTGCCAGCAGATCCCTCGCCGACTAAAGTCGGCTCGGGACGACAAATACAAAAGGGCTTGGACGCTGGCCTGAAGGCCAGCTCTACCCGAACAACGCGTCACGCCGACTTTTTCAGCGACCCCTGAAGGCGTACTCCACCCGTCTACAGGCACTACAAAAATGTAACTAGCGTCGTGGGCCGCGACCGCGTCCACGATCACGGTCTCCGCGCCCGCCGCCGGGACGGCCACCGCGTCCGCCATCACCGCGGCCACCGTGATGAGCGGGCTCGCGCCGCTCGCCGCCCTCGCGATTCATGTTCGGTTCGGCTTCGTCGGCGCGCTCGTGTCCGCCTTCGAAGACGACGGCGCCGCTGCCCTCCGGCGCAGGCTCGCCGCCGGTCCCGGCCATCTTGGCGCGCTGCTCGCGCAGTATTGCCTTACGCGACAGCTTGATGCGGTTGCCATCGACCGCGAGCACCTTCACCAGCACCTGATCGCCTTCCTTCAGCTCGTCGCGAACGTCGTTGATGCGATGCTCGGCAACTTCGCTGATGTGCAGCAGTCCATCGGTGCCCGGCAGGATCTCGACGAAGGCGCCGAAATCGGCCAGCCGCGTGACTTTGCCCAGATACGTCTTGCCGACTTCCGCCGTCGCGGTGATGTCGTTGATCATCTGGATGGCCTTGGCCGCGGCCGCTTGATCCGCCGACGAGACGTTGACCTTGCCACTGTCTTCCACGTCGATTTTCACGCCCGTAGCTTCGACGATGCCGCGAATCACCTTGCCGCCCGGCCCGATCAGGTCGCGAATCTTATCAGTCGGAATGGTCAGACTGTAGAAGCGCGGCGCAAACTCGCTGATCTTGGTACGCGGTTCGGCGATCACCAGGTTCATCTTGTCCAGGATGAACAGCCGGCCGGCGCGGGCCTGCTCCAAGGCTTGGCGCATGATCTGCGGCGTGATGCCCATGACCTTGATATCCATCTGCAGCGCGGTGATACCGTCACGCGTGCCGGCGACTTTGAAGTCCATATCGCCGTAGTGATCTTCCGCGCCTGCAATGTCGGTGAGGATGGCGTAATCCTCGCCTTCCTTCACCAACCCCATAGCGACGCCCGCGACCGAAGCCTTCAGCGGAACGCCCGCGTCCATCATGCTGAGCGATGCACCGCAGACGGTCGCCATCGAGGACGAACCGTTCGACTCCAGAATGTCGGAGACGACGCGCATCGCGTATGGCCAATCCGTGTCGCTAGGCAACACGGCGAAAAGAGCCCGCTCGGCGAGCGCACCATGGCCGATTTCACGTCGGCCAGCGCCGCGCAGAAATGCTACCTCACCAACCGAGAACGGGGGGAAGTTATAGTGAAGCATGAAGCGCTTCTTGGCTTCGCCCTCGAAGGCTTCCAGGCGCTGCATGTCTTCGCTGGTGCCCAGGGTTGTCGTCACCAGCGCCTGGGTTTCGCCGCGGGTGAAGATTGCCGAGCCATGGGTACGCGCAAGCACGCCCACCTCGATCCAGATATCGCGAACCTGGTCGAACTTGCGGCCATCGGGACGGCGCCGCTCCTTAATCACCTGCTCGCGGAAGAGCTGCTCGCGCAGAATGTCGAAGTAACTGCCGGCTTTCTTGCGGCCATCTTCGTCTTCGTCGTCAATGGTTGCCTTCAGCTCATCCTTCAGCTTTTTGATCAGCGAGTAGCTTTCGTTCTTGGGATACTTTTCGGTGTTGACGGCGTCCATCAGGCGCTCGGCCATCTTGGTGCGCAGGTCGTCGAGGTAGTCCTGATCGAGCATGGGCGGCTCGACTTTGCGCTTGGGCTTGCCGGCCTTCTCCACCAGTTCATTGATGGCGGCGCAAATCTTCTTGATCTGCTCATGGCCGAACTCGATCCCCTCGACTACGATCTCTTCGGACACTTCGCGCGCGCCCGACTCGATCATCACGATGCCTTCGGAGGTGCCGACGACCATCAGGTTCAGATCACCCGAGCGCTGTTCGTCGTAGGTGGGGTTGATGATGAAGTTGCCATCCACGCGTCCCACGCGCACTGCGCCAATGGGACCATGAAACGGAATATCGGAGACACTAAGCGCGACCGAAGCGCCGTTAATGCCCGAAACGTCGGGATCATTCTCCGTGTCGGCCGAGAGCACCATAGCGATGACCTGCGTCTCGCAGCGAAAACCTTCGGGGAATAGCGGCCGGATGGGCCGGTCGATCTGACGGCTGGTGAGGATCTCGCGCTCGCTGGGGCGGCCTTCGCGCTTGATGAAGCCGCCGGGAATGCGTCCCGCGGCGTAGGTGTATTCGCGATAATCAACCGTGAGGGGGAAAAAGTCGATACCTTCGCGGGGTTCGGGATTGGCGCAGGCAGTGGCGAGCACAACATTGTCGCCCATGCGCACGATGCAGGAGCCGTGGGCCTGCTTGGCCAGCTTTCCGGTTTCAAAGTGAATGGACTTGCCGCCGGGCAAGTCTACGCTGATTTCATGTTTAGTGACGCCGTGCAATGTGGCTGTCATTTCTTCGTTCATTTGCTAATTTCCTTCCGTTGGAGCACAACCCGACGCGATATTCAAATTTCCGTGTCAATCCCGACCGAGGGCTTCAGCCCGAGTGGAGGGACCTGCTTTTCGCCGCAGATAGACGCCTCCTCGAGTCCTCGTTTGCCTGGCGGAACGCGGTGGCTCAAACTGCCTAGTCACGATATGGGAGAGGGAGTGAAGTACAAGTCAGCCAAGAGAAATGGAGCAACATTATGGGCGCACCCGCGCCCGGTCCGCTCGATACCAGAAATGCTATTCGCTCCGGGCACGCCCGCAAGGGCCTGGGCGGTGCCGCGGCAAGCCTGGCGCAACCGCTCGTAACTACTTACGGATGCCCAGCTTCTGAATTACGGCCTTGTAGCGCGCGGTATCGGATTTCCTGAGATAGTCGAGCAAGCTGCGACGCTTGCTTACCATCATGAGAAGACCGCGCCGGGAGGCATGATCTTTCTTGTGGGTCTTGAAGTGTTCCGTCAATTCACCAATCCGCTCGCTCAGGATGGCAATCTGCACCTCCGGCGAACCGGTGTCGGTTGCGTGCGTGCGGTGTTGGTCAATCAGGGCGGCTTTTTTCTCTCGGGCTAACACTGAATCGGCTGCGCTCCTACTCTTTTATCGTATGTTGTTACGTCATAGAGAATAACATGCATGCGCGGGGATGGGCAAAAGGCGGATGGGGCAAGGCTGAGATCGATTGATCTCAGCCGCCCACCCGACGTTGATTAGCCAGTTCGCGCAAGTACCTGACCTTCTTGTGCACATATCCGGCGTAAATCACATTCAGCCGCCAACATAATGCGCCGTGAAAGATGCCACCGCGTACGACTTGCCGGTAGAAGAATGTCCAGACCGGAGTCAGAAGCTCGTTGAACCGGCTCCTCCGCCACGCGGTATTTTCGTGCTCGAAATAGTGACGCGCGCTGAGCCGGGCATAGTGGTCCATGGTTTCGGCGAACTGCTCGACGTCGTTGTAGGCGTAGTGCAGCATGTCGTTCCTGAGTTGCCGCACTTGGCCTTCGACCCTGATGGACTCGTGCACGACGCGAGGCTGAAAACGGCCCTTGCCTTTGCGGATCAGGCGTAGCTGCGCATCAGGATAGAATCCGCCGCCGCGGACAGCACGATCGCCAATATAGAAAACCCGCGGAATTCTGTATCCGGAAACGCCGTTAGGAATCCCGCGCTGCATCACGTCGCGAATTTCTGCCACCAATGCCGGCGTCATAACTTCGTCGGCGTCAAGGCTGAGAATCCACTCGCCGGTGGCAACATCGATGGCCTTGTTCTTCTGCTCGGCATAACCGAGCCAGTCCTGATGAAAGAGACGGACGCCGAAGCTCTGCGCAATCTCGACCGTGCGGTCGGTTGAGCCGCTGTCGAGGAAGATGACTTCGTCGGCGATGTCAGCTGCGGCAGCGAGCACTCGCGCGATGGTGCGCTCTTCGTTCTGAGCAACGATAGTGACAGAGAGCGGCGGGCCGCCGGTTTTGGTTGTCATGGACGCGGTGCAGGCATGTTGGTCAATGAGGCCGCAACTTGATCCGTTTCGCGGTGGATATACCTGTCTTTGAAGGGGCACGGCTTCAGCCGTGCCGATATGATGCGACGAAAATGGCCTTTAGGCCCTGAGGGCTCCCTCAGCGGCTAAAGCCGAATCTCTAACTTGGCCCCTAACGGCACGCCTGAAGGCGTGCCCCTTCAAATCCGGCTGGGCCCTGTGAAGCCGTGCCCTGGCACAAGGATATTTACGGCTAAGTCACCGGTGCCAATCGCACTCATCCGGCATAGCTCTTGCGGCCGACCAGTCCCTTGAAAAATGAGCTGACCTCGTGCCGGAACCGCTCCTTGCGCATGTATCGGTCGCTCTTCACCCAGTTCATCTGCAGGCTCATGCGCTTGCCTTCGAAGGGCTTGTGCCCGTGCCACGAGCGGTCGCTGCGTTTGAAGATCAGCAAACTGCCGATGGTAGGTGGAACCTCGGCAAGGTAGTCGTCAAGGTTCTTGGAGCGCAGAAGCCGCAGTCGGCCGCCGCTGTTGTCCCACTCGGGATTCAGGTAGAGCAGCACGGTGATGACTTTATCTTTGGAGTCGGTGTGAATCTGCCCGTCGGAACTGTCGCACTGCCCGCGCACGGTCAGCATGGTCGGGAAGTGGCTCAAGTCCATCGAGAACTTAGCGCCTACGGCCGACGCAAAATCGGGACCGAGCAGTTCATCTGTGAGCTGCCGGAACGCCGGTCCGCAGCTAAGCCGCGACAGAGGCAAACTGCCGGTCTTCTCGATCCGCGGGAAATCCTGGAGGATCGGCTGCTTCGAATCCGGCTGCAGGAAGTCGTCCACCAGCAGATATTCGAACGGCTCGGCATGGAATTCAGCAGCCGCGAGTTGGGCCAGGTTCAGCATTCTGGGCTAGTCATAATCGTACAAGAAAGCTGTTAGGAAAACACGACACGAGCTGGCGTGCCCGCAATTAAGAGCGAGATAAAAAGGGGAGCAATATCGCTCCCCTTTCTGTCCCAAACTGTCCGAGCACTCAAACAACAGCTAATTGCTAGCTGCTAATTGCTGTACAGCAGCACGCCCTCGGTCTTCTCTTCGCCGACGGGGCGGTAGAAGAGCTGGCCGTTATCGAGGTAGACCTCGATGAACGCCGGACGCTGCTGGAAGGTGCCCTGAATGAGCGCCTCCGACAGCGGGTCTTCGATGTACTTCTGCAACGCGCGCCGCAGCGGACGAGCGCCGTAGCTGCGATCGACGACCGTCTTGTCGAGGATCCATTTGCGCGCTTCTTCCGTGACCGTCACCGTGATCGAACGCTGCGCCAGGTTGGTGTTCAAATGCTGCACCATCAGCTCGACGATCTGGATCAGGTCGGCCTCGGTCAGCGCGTTGAAGATGATGACTTCGTCCAGACGGTTGAGGAACTCGGGATTGAAGGTGCGCTTTACTTCGTTGCGCACCATGTCCTCGACCTTGGTCGAGGTCGCCTCGTCAAGCTCCGACTGGAAGCCCATGCCGGTGCGCTTCTGCAGGTGACGCGCGCCGATGTTCGAGGTCATGATGATGATCGCGTTCTTGAAGTCCACCGTGTTGCCCAGCCCATCGGTGAGCTGGCCGTCCTCAAACACCTGCAACAGGATGTTGAACAGGTCGGGATGCGCCTTCTCGACTTCGTCCAGCAGCACGACGGAATACGGTGCGCGCTTCACGCGCTCGGTCAGTTGGCCGCCCTCTTCGTAGCCGACATATCCGGGAGGCGAACCGATCAGCTTGGAAACCGAGTGCTTCTCCATGAACTCCGACATGTCGAAGCGGACCAGCGACTTCTCGCTGCCGAACATGAACTGCGCCAGCGTGCGCGCGACTTCGGTCTTGCCGACGCCGGTTGGCCCAAGGAAGAGGAACGAGCCGATAGGACGGTTCGGGCTTTTCAATCCGGCCCGCGAGCGGCGAATGGCGCGGGCCAGCGCGGTGATCGCGCGGTCCTGCGAGATCACCCGCCGGTGCAGCTCTTCTTCGATGCGCAGCAGCTTCTGGCTCTCTTCTTCCTTGATGGATGCGATGGGCACGCCGGTCCAGCGGGAGACGACGTCTTCGATGTCTTCGCGGCCGACCACGCCAGTCGAGGACTCATCGAGGTGATACTTTTCGCGCAGGGCGCGCAGGTTCTCGCGCTCTTTGCGCTCCTCGTCGGAGTAGAAGCGGGCCTTCTCGAACTCGTGGTTCGCGATGGCGTTTTCCATGCGATGCACGATGAACTTGATCCGCTTCTGCACCTCGGTGATGTCCTCGGGCAGGGAAGTCTGGCGCAACTTGACGCGAGCGCCGGCTTCATCGACCAGGTCGATGGCCTTATCCGGAAGGAAGCGGTCGGGCAGATAGCGATTGGAGTGGGAGACCGAGAAGGTAATCGCTTCGTCGGTGTAGCTGACGGCGTGGAACTTCTCGTAGCGCTCCTTGATGCCGAACAGAATCTTGACCGCATCGGCCTCGGTCGGGGGCGGAACTTTCACCGCCTGGAAGCGACGCTCCAGCGAACGGTCTTTCTCGATGGACTTGCGATACTCGCCCGGAGTGGTGGCGCCGATACATTGAATCTCGCCACGCGACAGAGCCGGTTTCAAGATGTTGGCAGCGTCGAGCGAACCTTCGGCCGATCCCGCGCCCACCAGCGTGTGCAGCTCGTCGATGAAGATGATGGCGTTCTGCGACTCCATCAGTTCTTTCATGATGGTCTTGAGCCGCTCTTCGAACTGGCCGCGATACTTGGTGCCCGCGACGATCAACGAGAGGTCGAGCGCAAGAATGCGCTTGTCGGATAGGAACGATGGCACCTCGCCATCAGCGATGCGCTGCGCCAAGCCTTCGACGATGGCAGTTTTGCCGACGCCGGGCTCGCCGATCAGCACCGGATTGTTCTTGGTGCGGCGGCAGAGAATCTGCACTACGCGTTCCAGTTCGCCGTCGCGGCCAACCAGCGGATCGAGCTGATTGTCCATGGCGGCTTGCGTCAAATCGCGGGAAAATTCCGAGAGCAGCGATGACTCGCGTGAACGCTGCGAAGGCTGCGCTTTTTCTTGCGAGGTGCGCGCCAGTTCCTCGCGGATCGACGAGAGCCGCAACCCGCGCTCGTGCAGGATTTCCGCCGCAAAGCATTTTTCTTCGCGCAGCAGGCCCAGCAACAGGTGTTCAGTGCCGATATGCTTGTGCGACAATCGCTCAGCCTCTTCCGCGGCGTAGGCGAGCACACGCTTGCACTCGTTGCTCAGGGGCAGGTCCACGGAAGTGGAAACCTTTTCCCGGATGGTGGTGTGGCCCTCGATCTGTTTCCGGATCGACTCAACCGAAGCGTGGGACCGAAGGAACCGATTGGTAAGCGCTTTGTCCTCGCGCAGAAGCCCCAACAGCAGGTGCTCGGTTTCAATGTACGGAGAACCGAACTGGCTGGCTTCGTAGCGCGCGAAGAAGATTACGCGCCGGGCCTTTTCCGTGTACCGTTCAAACATGAAGCCTCTCCAGGAGCGTGAATGGAATTTTTTTTCCCTTCAAACTCCAGTTTCGAACTTTCGCCGTCACCAACGGCCCCGGACAACCTTGGTTGGGGCCAATTTTGCTGCTTTCGTCAGCCCATTACCACTACAAACCCATTCTCCGCACGCCAGTTGCCACTAAGCCGTTAAAGACTGCGGCGACACCTCGACCAACTTGCCAGCCTCCAGGCGCAAAACGCGGTCGCACTGACGCGCAAAGCCAAGATTGTGAGTGACGATGAGCGAGGTCAGACAATAGTCGCGATGTAACCTGGCGATCAAAGTGAAAACCGCTTCTGCTGTCCGGTTGTCGAGGTCGCCTGTGGGTTCGTCGGCCATCAAGACCTTGGGCCTCGTAATCAGGGCACGGGCCAGCGCCACCCGCTGTTGCTCGCCACCGGACAACTCGCCGGACCGATGACTGGCACGGTCCGCTAAACCCACCTCCTGCAACCAGTGCAGGCCTTGTTGCTCCGCCTCGCTACGTCGCATGCCGCGCATCAGCAACGGCATCGCGACATTCTCCACCGCGGTAAACTCGGGCAACAGATAATGAAACTGCCAGACAAAACCCAATTCCCGGGCGCGGAATTCTGCCGCATCCTCTTCCGACAGGCTCGCCAGGCGAACTTGGGCGAAGTATACGTCACCTTCAGAAGCACGATCAAGAGCGCCCAGGATGTGCAGTAAGGTACTCTTGCCGGTTCCCGATTCGCCAACAATGGCCAGCATTTCCCCGCTCCGCACCTGCAGGGACAAATTCTCAAAGAGCACTAATTCCGAATTGCCCGAGCGGAAAACTTTCTTCAGATTGTCCGCTCGCAATAACACGCCTTGAACAATTGGATGCAGGCATGCTCCGGTGCGACACAAATTCCGGCCACGTCACTGGAACCATGCCCTCCGACCGGCTAAGGCGCCAGTGCCCGACCTACTCGGAATTAGAACATGTCTGTGGCGGGAAGTCAGCGACTTTGCGACGAAAGCGGTGGAAAAGGAGGAAGCACTAACCAGTGCGGCGCGGCGGAATCCCGACGCAATATTTGCTTGAGCGTTGGGTGAGGGCGGGAACGCCCTCACGACAGCCGGTCAGGAGACCGGCGCTACGCCCCAGGCCCGCGTCTGGAGTCATCTTGGTAGAATTGTGCGGGAGCGACACGTGAGAGAGCAGCGAAAATTTACGCTTGTCATTGAGCGTGACGAGGAAGGCTACTATGTTGCTACCGTCCCTGCCTTGCGCGGTTGTCGCACTCAGGCAAGGACGCTGGATACACTGATGAAGCGCGTGCGCGAGGCGATTCGAGTTATGCCTTGATTCGGACGATTCAGGGGAACCACAGCTTGAGCTTGTCGGTATTCAGCAGATCAGCGTATGACGCGGCTGCCCCGTCTATCAGGCAAGCAACTGGTGCGCATTCTCGAAAAATCCGGCTTTCGGGTCGTTCGGGTTGGCGGCAGCCACAAACTTCCTGAAGCATGCGGATGGACGAGCTACGGTAGTCCCGGTCCATTCCGGGGAAGTGATTGGGCCGGGGCTTCTGCGGACCATTCTGCGCGATGTGGAAATGTCGCCTGACGATCTCCGCGAACGTCCATAGCCTTAGAGCGGTTTCAGGGTAGGGGTAGCCTGTTTTGAAAGGGCACGCCTTCAGGCGTGCCGCAACTTGCAAGCGATGAAATCGGCTTTAGCCGCTAAGGGCAAGCGTTCCCTCAGCGCCTAAAGGCGACTCATCTGGAGTCTCGTTATGGCTCGGCTGAAGCCGTGCCCCTTCAAAGCCGAGATACAACGACTCTGAAACCCCGCTAGGCTTCATCTTCCTGCGTTGTGCGAACGCCCTGGGGGCGTCGCCACACCTCACCAGATTCTTACCCGGTCGGCAGGCGCGAGATACAACGTCTGCCCCGGCTGTACGTCGAATGCCGTGTACCAGGCGTCGATGTTGCGCACCGTGTCGGCGCGAAACTGCGCCGGCGAGTGCGGATCGACCATGACCTGCTGACGCAGCGCCGCTTCGCGCGTCCTGGATGCGTAGTCCTGGCCGAAGGCGATGAAGAACTGCTGGTCGCCGGTGAACCCGTCTTGAGCGGGAGCGGGCTTGCCGTTGAGCGCGGCATGATAGCCGTCGTACGAAGCCGCCAGGCCCGCGACATCGGCAATATTCTCCGCGATGGTCTGTTCGCCGTTGACGTGAATGTCCGGGAACGGCTTGTACGTATTGTATTGCGCAACGAGTTTGGCGGCGGCGGCCTCGAAGTGCTCGTGATCGGAGGGCGTCCACCAGTTGCGGAGCTGGCCCTTGGAGTCGAAAGCGCTGCCCTCGGTGTCGAAGGTGTGGCTGATCTCGTGTCCCATGACCGCGCCGATCGCACCGTAATTCGCCGCCAGCGGGGCCTTGGGATCGAAGAACGGCGGCTGCAGAATCGCGGCCGGGAAATTCAGCGCGTTCTGCAGAGGCAGATTCACAGCATTCACCGTCTGCGGCGTCATCGACCACTCGTGCTTGTCGACCGTCTTGCCCAGCCGCTCTACCTGACGGCGATACTCAAACAGGTTGCCGCGCCAGATGTTGCCGAAGAGGTCGTCGGGTTTCACTTCATAAGCTGAGTAATCGATCCACGTCTCCGGGTAGCCGATGCCGACATACAACGTGTCGAGCTTGGCCTGGGCTTCGGCTTTGGTCTTGGGATTCATCCAGGAGAGCTCCGCGAGGCGTTTGTGGTACACCGCGATGATGTTCGCGACCATCGCCTGCATCTGCGCCTTGTCCTCCGGCGGGAAATAGCGCTTGGCGTAAATCTGGCCGACATCGTCCCCGAGGAACCGGTTCACCACGAAGACGCCACGCTGCCAGCGCGGACGCTGTTGGGGAGCGCCTTGCAGCACCGCGCCGAAGAACGCGTAGCGCTCATCGGCCAAAGTCTTCGGCAAGTAGCCCGCATACTCCTCGATCAGGTGGTACGCCATCCAGTCTTTCCACGTTTCCAGCGGAGTGGATTCCACCAGCGCCGACTCGCCGGCAAACGCCGTCGGCTGCCAGACCACGAACATTGCCTGCTTGCTCAGGCCGGCGCCGCGGAAGTACTCGGACCAATCGAGCCCCCGAGCTTTGGCGGCAAAGTCAGTCTGTTTCCAGGGATTGTTGGCCTTGTATATGTCCTCGTTGTCGGCGAGGCTGATATGTTTCTCCGCGATGGCATGCTCCAGCGCGACAATGCGCTGGGCGCGAGCGTCGGTATCGCTAAACCCTGCCAGCTTCAGCATGGCGGAGACGTGCGCCTGATACTTCGTGCGGATCTCTTTCATGTGCTCGCTGTCGCCGAGATAGTACTCGCGATCGGGGAGTTGCAGCCCGCCCTGCAGCAGATAAGGCGCGTAATGCTCGGAGTCGCTGAAACCAGGAGCGACCCACAACCCGAACAAATGCGGCGTGTGGAAATTGGTGTTGTTGAGCGCGTCGACGTCGGCGCGCAACGTCTGCCCCAGCGCGAACGCCAGCTCCTTTTTGTTCTTGATGGCCGCAATCGCATCCAGATGCGGCTTGAGCGGTGAGAGCCCTCTCGCCTCAATCGCCTCTTCGTTCATGTAGGAGTTGTAGAGATCGCCAATTTTGCGTTGCGGCGAACCGGCGGCAGCATCGCTCTTGGCGGTCTCCTCGATCAGGTCGGCCGTACGCTTGTCGCTGATATCGGCCAGGCTGCTAAACACGCCGATGCGGCTGCGATCGGGCGGAATCTCCGTGCGCTGGATCCATTCGCCGTTGCAGTAGAGGTACCAGTTGTCGCCGGGCTTTTGTGAGCGGTCCATGTTGGCGACGTTGATGCCGTGAGTCTTTGCCGACGCCGTGTCCGGATTGGAAGGATTACTGCCCTGCGTATTTCCCGCAGGCTTTTCCTGTGCAAAGGCTGGAAGGATGAGGAGGGCGAGAGTGAAGAGGGCGACGAACTTCAACGGGTTATGCAGGGACCGAGGAAGCAATGTCATGATTGGCTCCAAAGACAGGTGCAAAGCGCAGGTGCAACAACGCAGTAAATGATGTAGACGCAAGACAAACATAGAGGGTAGCACGGTAAAGCTTGGTGCAGTGAGGCGTGAGACGAAGCGCGGGAAGTTACGCCGTGACTAATGCTAATCCGGGGAAGGCGATGGAGTACAGCTTTCGGTCAAAGGTGAGCAGGCGGTACCCGAAACGAAGTGCATGCGCTCCGATAAGAAAATCCGTGAGGATACGCCGCGGCTCCGGCTGACCCGACCTTCTACGACGCATGGCAAAAGCTTGAAAAGCTGCTCCTGCCATCCGCCATACCCTTTCGTCCAGGTCCCAATCGATTCTGATGCCGGTTTCCCGGAAGAAGTCCTCCAGCAGGTCGACGTTTCTCCCGGGCGCTGCCATGAGTTCTGCGAACACCGGAGCGGCGATGACAAGCTGGCTCCTGGCGCCAGTCCTTTCCAGCATCGATTCCGCCAGGAGGTTGAGGGCGTCGTCTGTTTGCCAAAGCGCGATGATCACATTGGTGTCAATCGCTGTCGTCATGCCCGCGCATTTCTCGAAGCCATTTGAGGACGCCTTCCCTGCCGGGGGGAATTCCAGGAGTGCCGATTCCGCGATATTTGGCGAATGGACTTTCGGATCTGACCGGTCGCACTCGCATGCTCTTTTCGTCACCTTCAAAGAGCAGCCGATCGCCAGCTCGGACACCGAGCACACGGCGGACATCCAAGGGAAGAGTAACCTGGCCCTTGCTGGTGATCTTCGCCTGCTTCTGCACAGTGCGTTTCATGTTCCTTACTGTAGGCTCTCCCTCCTTACTTTTCAAGACAGACGAACCTGCATGTATTCTCCGAGCGGCTATTCGTATCTCAGCGCTTCCGCCGGCAGCACTCCGGCGGCCGACCATGAGGGATACAGCGTCGCAATGAACGATATGCCGATGGCGACGATCGCGACCAGCACGCCGTCCCAGAGCCTCGGCGCGAATGGCACGTAATCCAGCGAATAGACCTCGGCGGAGAGCGAGATCAAGTGATAGTGCCCGCCGGCCCAGCACAGCACGAACCCGGCTATCAGGCCCAACACCGTCCCGATCACGCCGATGAGGATTCCCTGAAACATGAAGATGCGGCGGATTTGCCGGCGCTTGGCGCCCATGGAGACCAGCACGGCGATGTCGCGCGTCTTCTCCATGACCATCATGATCAGCGAGATGAGAATGTTCAGCGCGGCCACGAAAACGATCAGGCCAATGGTGATGAAGGTAACGATCCGCTCCAGCCTGAGCGCGTGGAAGAGAGGACGATTCTGCTCCATCCAATTAGTTGACATGAAGCCCTTGCCGGCTTCTTCTTCCAGCTTGCGGCCGATTTCGCCTGCTTTGTAGATGTCGTCGACTTTGAATTCCAGCACCGAAACCACGTCGCTGAGGTCGAATAGCCGCTGGGCGTCGGAAAGCCGGATGAAGGCCCAGGAGTTGTCGTAATCGAAAAAGCCCGACGAGAAAATGCCCGCGACCTTGAAGCGCTTGTACTTGGGTACCACCCCGAAAGGCGTCAGCTCGCCCTGCGGGCTGGTAACAGTCACCACGGACCCCACGCTTGCGCCCAGCTCGTCAGCCATGTCTTTGCCGAGAACGATCGGGGGCAGGGAAGCGGCGGATGCTTCATTTGGCTTTTCGCCGGGGGCAGGTTGCTGGTCGAGAGCGGCGGCCGAGCCTTGCTTCACCGTGTCCAGAATGGTGCTGACCTTGCGTTCGTCCTGGGGAACGATGCCTTTGAGGATTCCCCCTTGCGCGCGCGCGCCACGCGAAATCAGAACTTGCTCATAAATCGCCGGCGCGCCAGCGACGACGTGCGGCTGTCTCTCTAACCGCGCCAGCAGAGATTCCCAATCGCGAATGCCGTCGCTTTGGATACGCAGCAGGTTGATATGCGAAGTTGAGCCCAGCAGGCGCTGCTGCAAATCCTGGCGAAATCCGTTGTTGATGGCCAGCGCGACGATGAGGGAAGCCACCCCAGCGGCGACTCCGATGATCGAGATTACCGTGATGATGCCGATCACCGCCTGGCGGCGCTTGGCCCGCAGATAGCGCGCGGCAACGAAGAGTTCGAATTGCATCCTGAAGGAATCCGGCGAAGCTTCATTGTAACCAAGGAAATTGGCCGCCTGGTTCGGCTGGTTCCCTCATCCGGCTCCATTGTTAGCCGTATTTAATCGACAGCGCCCGCAAGTGCTTGATTTCTGCCCTTATTTCCCTCTGATATTGGCCAGCCTCTTGCACCGTAACCTGCGGAGCCAAGCCGATGGACAGCGGACTTTACGCGGCCTGCGCTGGTTTGCTGGCGCGCACGCAAGCTCTGGATCTGGCCGCCAATAATCTGGCCAATCTGAATACCAACGGGTACAAAGCGCAAGCGCCCACTTTCCGCTCTGTACTGGCGAATGCCGGAAACGGGCCATCGAGTGCCGTCTCGCAGGCGGTCAACGATTTCGGTGTGCTGGGCGACAGCCGGACCGTGCTGCTGCAGGGCAGCCTGGAAAAAACGGGGAGCGATCTGGATCTTGCACTCCAGGGCGATGGCTGGTTTGCGGTCCAGACAGGCAATGGCCGGCTGTATACGCGCAACGGAAATTTTCAGGTCGATCGCAACGGGCAACTGATTACCGCGGATGGGAAGCCGGTCTTGGGCGCGCAAGGGCCGATCATCATCCCGCCCGGAAAACTCTATGTCAGCGGCGAAGGCACGATCTCGGTGGATGGTGCGCTGGCCGGGCAGTTGCAGGTGGTGCAGTTCGCCCCCGGGACCACGCTGACGCCGGCGGGTAGCAGCTTTTTCTCCGCGCCGGCAGGAAGCGAAAGCAGCAGCAATGCCACCGTGGTGCAAGGCGCGCTGGAGGGCAGCAACGTCAACGCCGTCTCGGCTGCGGTTGATCTGGTCACGCTCCAGCGCCACGCCGATCTGTTGCAGCAGGCGCTCACCACCTTTCACAGCAACTTCAACCGTATTGCGGCGCAGAACCTGCCGCAGATCTGAGGACGGTCATGTTTCGCGCGCTCTATACCGCTGCCACGGGAATGGCGGCCCAGCAACTGAATCTGGACAACGTGGCGAATAACCTGTCGAACTCGAGCACCGCCGGATTCCGCAGCCGCCGCCTGCAGTTTGAGGACTTGATCTATCAGAACATCGTGATGCCGGGCGCCGCGGCGACGCAGAGCACCACGGTCGATGCGGGACTGCAGGTCGGTTTGGGCACGCGCACCGCGGCATCGGAGGTAATCCAGACCCAGGGCGACTTCAACAACACCGGCAATCCGCTGGATTTGGCCATCCAGGGCGCGGGCTTCTTTCAAGTCACCATGCCGAACGGGCAGACCGCCTATACTCGCGCCGGAATGTTTCAGCTCAACAACCAGGGAAACATGGTGACCGCCGACGGCAACCCGCTGAATCCGGAGATCACCATTCCTCCCAACGCCCTGACCGTCACCATCGGCACCGACGGCACGGTCACCGTTACCCAGCCAGGACAAACGCAGGCGCAACAGGTAGGCGTCATCCAGCTGGCGACCTTCCAGAATCCGGGGGGCCTGAACAGCGTGGGGCAGAACATGTTTCTGCAGACCACGGCGTCGGGAGATCCCATCGTGGGAACGCCGGGAGGGGCCGACGGGCTGGGCACGCTGCAGCAGGGCGTGCTGGAGCAGTCCAATGTCGATGTGGTGCAGGAATTCATCGAGATGATCGTGGCGCAGCGTTCCTACGAAGCCAATTCCCGCGTGATTACCGCTGCCGATCAGATGCTGCAGGAACTCAACAACTTGTCCCACTAGGAGCCATAATGCTTCCCGCAGTAAGGTTCGCAAGCAAGGCGGCGTGCGGCGCGCTGCTGTGCCTGGGGGCGCCGATCGGCTGGGCGGTACCCAATCCGTCGCCCATTCAGCAGCAGACGGCCGCGGCCGTGGTTCGCGACCTCGGGCTGGATGTGCAAAGTGGCGACATTGTGCGGGACCTCGAGGTGCTGGCGCCGTTTGATTCGCTGCCGGAAGGAGCGGCGATCCACGTAGTTTCCGCCAGATCGGTGTTTGCGCCCGGTTCCTGGCTGCTGCGTCTCGATTGCCAACGACGGCGCGATTGTTTGCCCTTTGATGCGGTACTGCGACTATCGCAATCCGCGGTTCGGCTAGTCCAGAGCGATTCTGCGACCGGCAAGCTGACCGCTCCGCACCCGCCTCGATTGCAAACCCAAAAGGTCACTCCGCTGGCGCGCCAGGGCTCTCAAGTTGAACTGGTCGAAGAAGCGGCTGGACTGCGGATGAGGACCAGGGCGGTATGTCTCGATTCCGGCGCGCTGGGGGAGCGCATCCGGGTCGAGAACCGCGCGACCCACCGCATCGTTATGGCGATTGTGGCCGCGCCGGATGTGGTGAAGGTGCAGCCATGATCCGGGGTGTGGCCGTAATTGTACTTATAGCGCTGAGCGGTAGCGGCTTCGCCGCCGCCAGCAAAAAGAGCGCGGGGAAAAAACCTCCCCAATTGCAGAGTTCGCTCGAGCAATTTCTGCAGCGGGTCAAAGGTCAGCAATTGCCGACGCAGCGCGCACCGGGCAGCCTGTGGCCGCTGGAAGGCAGCCAGTTTACCGATCTGGCGATCGACTACAAGGCGCGCCGTGTGGGCGATCTGATCGTGATCAGCATCGCCGAGCAGACGCTGGCGCAGGCGGAACGTGATGCCACGGCACAGCGCACCTTTACCTCCGGCTCCGGGGTCACGGCGATAGCTGGTCAGGTCAATACCGCCTCTTTCAACCCGCTCTACGGATTGACCTCCAGCAGCAGTCTGAAGGGCACGGGCAGCTCCAACGCGCAATCGCTGCTGCAGGCCAATATTTCGGGACGGGTAGTGGCGGTGCTGCCCAACGGTAACCTGGTGGTCGAGGCCGAGCGCGAGGTGAGCTTCAATCAGGAGAAGCAGACGATCATCCTGCGCGGACTGGTGCGGCCGGGCGATATTGGACCGGCGAATTCCATTGCTTCCACTTCGCTAAGCGATCTGGAACTGGAGCTGAAAGGCAAGGGCGTGGTCAGCGACGCCGCGCGGCAGCCCAACCTGTTTATCCGGCTGCTGATGAAGCTGTTGAACTTCTGATGAAAGTCCAACGTCAATTCGTTCCGGCGTCGAACCTGCAGAATAATTGCGCTGGCTCTTCATCTGCGCCAACCCCGACGCCCTCAGGGGCTAAAGCCCAGTCTTCCGGTGGCATCGTCGCGGCGCGGCTGAAGAGGCTGCTGAAAAAGTCCGAAAAGCAGATCCCTCGCCGACTAAAGTCGGCTCGGGATGACAAATATAAAAGACTTAAACGCTCCCCGGAAGGCCAGCTCTACCCCAACAACGCATTACGGCGACTTTTTCAGCAGTCGGTGAAGCCGTGCCCTTCCAAAGTGATTCTGAGTTATGCCGCGAACCTCAGTTACATGACACTGGCCCTCTGCGGTTGCTTCCTGTTGGCCGCAACCGCCATCGCCAATGCGCAGGAGGGCAGCACGCGGATGGCGATCCGCGATGTCGTCGCGATCGAGGGGGTGCGCGAGAACCCCTTAATCGGCTACGGCATGGTGATCGGTCTGAACCGGACCGGCGACTCGCAGCAGACCCTGTTCAGCGTGCAGACGCTGGCCAACATGCTGCAGAAAATGGGCGTGGACATTCCCGCCTCGCAATTGAGTGCAGTCACGGTCAAGAACGTTGCCGCTGTCTTTCTTACTGCGTCGCTGCCGCCGTTTGCCCGTCCCGGGACCCACATTGACGTCACCGTGTCTTCCATCGGCGACGCCAAAAGCCTGGAGGGCGGCACGCTGCTGCTGGCGCCGCTTTACGCCGCCGATGGGCAGGTTTATGCCGAGGCACAGGGAGCGGTCACGCTGGGCGGATATAGCGCCGGCAACTCGGGCACCAACGCCAAGCAGGTTAACCATCCCACTGCCGGACGAGTGCCCAACGGCGCTCTGGTCGAGCGCGATGCCTCCATCGACTTGCACAAACTCACGCAGATTTCCCTGCTGGTGCGCGACCCCGACTTCCGCGTCAGCCGCGACATAACCGCGGCGATTAATAGCGAGCTTGGTCGCGCGATGGCGACTTCGGTCGACAGCGGGCGGGTGGAGCTGACGGGCTTGCCCACCGACGGCCGCTCGGAACTTCTGGCCCGGCTGCTAAACCTCAGAGTCGAGATCCATCCGCATGCGCGCGTGGTCATCAGCGAGCGCACCGGCACCATCGTCATGGGCAAGGACGTGCGGCTGAGCGCGGTGTCGATCCTGCACGGCGATCTTTCGATTGAGATTGTGACCGAATACCAGATTTCGCAGCCGCTGCCTCGGAGCAAGGGAGAAACGGTGGTGGTTCCGCAGACGCGGCTGGAGGCCAAAGACGACAAGGCGAAGCACATTGAGTTGGGCGAAGGCGCCAGTGTGGAGCAGTTAGTGAATGGGCTTCAGAGCATCGGCGCAACTGCCCGCGACGTAGTGGCGATCCTGCAGGCGATCAAAGCGGCAGGTGCACTGGAAGCCGACCTGGAGGTGATCTGACGATGGTCAGCGACGTTGCCCAGGTGCAGGTGCAGGCGCAGAGCAAAGCCCAGCCGGCCGAGGGCGCCAGTTCACCGTCGCCGAAGCTGGTGAAGGCGGCGCACGAGTTCGAGGCAATTTTGTTGCAGAACTGGATGGAGAAGATGAACCACAGTTTTCTGGGGAACGATTCCAGCCTGGATCCGGCGCACGACACGGTCAGCAGCCTGGGAACGCAGGCGATTGCCACTGCTTTGGCGGCGCGAGGCGGCATTGGGATCGCCAACATGATCCTGCGGCAGCTTGCCGGTAAGGAGCAGTCGGGGAAGGGCGAGCCGAGCCCGGCGAATTCGGTCACTCATGGGACCGCCGTGAGAGGCCGATAGCAGAAAAGGGGCAGACGCCCCAGCACTTGAGCGCCACATTAAAGTCTTCTCACCAACTGCCGATGAGGTAGTTGCAGATCAATCCTGTGGAACGAGGTGCTGTGATGAGAATTGACTTAAATCCTTCCTCGATGCCGGAGCTGTCGCCGAGCGGCAGTTCGGCTTCGACGGCAAGAGTTGGGCCGAACGCCGTTAACAATCACGTTGGAACTACCGAAGACGTAGCCCAGTTGTCGAACGGCAGTCAGGCGGTGCGGGCGCTGAAGGCGCAGCTTGATCAGCTTCCCGACGTAAGACAGGAACGAGTGCAATCGCTGAAGCAGGCCATCAATGACGGCTCGTTCAGCGTTTCTCCCGACCGTATTGCCGAGGCCATGCTGGGGAATCCTCAAGCCAGCAGCAAGTAGGCGTAGCTCGGCTGCGCCGAGGAAGCCTTCCATGGAAGTGATCACCGGCGGTGTGGAAGCGTCAACCCGGATACAGGAGCGGTCCTTCAACCACTCGGCCGGCGAGCGGCGGCAGCCCGCGCCGCGACGCTCGAAGCCAGCCCGCCCATTAGACGATGATGAGCTTTCCGCTCGGGAAGAGAACGAAGGCCATCAATTGGACGATATCGCCTGATGCAAGCTCATCCCCCACAGCTCGCAGGCACGACAGCCGCAGAATCCCAATCCCAATCCCAATCCAGTGTTGCGGCGGACCGCGAGTTCATCTTGCTGGAGACGCTGAAATCTCTTCTCGATGTGGCGATGCGCTCGCTCGGCGGCGGCGAGGCCCTGCCGCTGCTGGAGGTGAGCCGCCAGATCAACCTGACCGCACAGGAGCTGACGGCGTTCTCGCTGCAAATCGGCCGCATGCCGTTAACCCCGGAAGCACAGCAGCGCCGGAGAAAGCTGCTGGCGGAGTTGAGCCAGCAGCGCGCCTTCTGTCGCGCGATGCTGCGGCGCTGGCGGCGATCCATCGCTATGCGTCAGCAATTGCTGGCGCTGCGCTCCGAGCCGGTGCCTTACACCGAATGCCTGAATCAGAACCCGGGCCCCCCGACAAGTCCCGCAATTGGACTTGTTGGAGTGAAGGGACGTGATCTGACATGAGCGGACTGCTGGGCACCATGTGGATGGCCTTGGGCGGGTTGCAGGCGCAGCAGGCCGGACTGGCGACGACGACCAACAACATCGCCAATCTCAACACGCCGGGCTACAGCCGCGAAGAGCCGATCCTGGAGGAGGCGCCGCCCATCGTCGAAGGCAATCTGGTGCTGGGGGACGGGGTTGAGGTGGAAGGTATCCAGAGTCTTCGCGACAGTCTGCTGGATCTGCAGGTCAGTCAGGAGACCCAGCAGCAAGGCAGCTCGCAGGCGTACGTCAATGCGATGAACCAGGTGCAGACGCTTTTTCCCGACGATACCAGCGGTATCGGGCAGGACATCAGCGCTTTCTTTGAAAGCATCAACAACCTCTCCACCGATCCGTCCGACCCTACGTTGCGCCAAAGTGTGCTGACGGCGGCGCAGAACATGGCAACGGATTTCAACGGCGCTGCCAGCCAGTTGACCCAGCAAACCCAGCAGCTTAATGGCGATGTTCAGCAGCAGGTCGAGCAGGTCAATCAGATCACGCAGCAGATCGCCGCCCTCAACAACCAGCTGTCCGCAGTCAGCAGCACCGGGCAGGAATACAGCAGCTTTCTGGACCAGCGCACCGAGCTCATTCAGCAGCTCTCCGGGCTCATCGATGTTTCGCAAATCAATGACGGAAGCTCGGTGACGCTGACCACGAAACAGGGCGCGGCGCTGGTGGTCGATGGCCAGTCTTTTGCCCTGAGCACGGCGCTCAACAGCGACGGCAACCAGCACATTTACTCGTCGCAGGGTCAGGACATCACCTCACAGATTTCCGGCGGGGAGCTGGGTGGAACGCTGCAGGCCCGCGACCAGAGCGTACCCGCCCTGCAAAGCCAGCTCGACTCGCTGGCCAGCGGGATGGTCACCGCCGTGAATGATGCGCAGGCGAAAGGCACCGATATAAATGGCGCCACTGGTACCGACATGTTTCAGCCCATTACGGGCACGGGCGCAGCCGCCAGCATGGCGCTGGCATTTACCGATCCCGACCTGATCGCCGCCGGCTCCGACGGGAACAGCGGCAGCAATGGCAACCTGGCCAACTTCTCCGCGATCGCCACCACGGATGTCTCCAACGGCATGACGCCCAGCGCCGCTTACGCCAGTATGGTGTTTCAGGTCGGCTCGGATGTCAGCAACAGTACCGCCGAACAGAGCGCCAGCGCTGCCATGCTGCAGCAACTGCAACAGCAGCAGTCCTCGGTGAGCGGGGTCTCGCTCGACGAGGAGGCTTCCAATCTTCTGCTTTATCAGCGGGCCTACGAAGCGGGCGCGGAGGTCATCTCGACCATCAATAACGTACTCCAGACGGTCATCGACATGGGGACGACGTCATGAGAATCTCTCCCGAGCTATCGCAGTTAGTACTGAACGCGCTGCAAACGTCGGAGAATTCCGAGCAGTCGGCGTTGCTGCAGTTGACCACCGGACGCAGCGTCAATGTTGATTCCGACGATCCCGGAGCAGCCGCGCAGGAGGTCGGCATCTCCGACAGCCTCAACGACTGCGACCAGTATCTGCGCAGCATCTCCAGCATCAGCTCCGAGCTGCAGACCGCGGACTCGTCACTGAACTCGGCAGTTACGGCGCTGCAACAGGCGATCACTTTGGGAACCGAGGGCGCTAATAGCACGTTGTCGCAGGCGAACCGCGACGCTATTGCGCAACAGGTACAGGGCATTTCACAGCAGGTGTTCAACATCGCCAATCTGAGTTATAACGGCAGCTACGTGTTCGCCGGAACAGCCACTTCGCAGCCGCCCTACGTGCTGGATCCATCGGCTTCCGGCGGCGTCAAGTGGCAGGGGAATGACGATGTGAACTCCGTCGAAATTAACGATGGCCAGTACGTGGCTGTGAATCAGCCGGGCAGCCAGTTGTTTTCCGCGCAAGGGGCGAATGTCTTCGTGGCCCTCGACGATCTCGCTACCGCGCTGCAAGATCCCAACAGCACGACCAACGACATCGGCAACACCGTAACCGAGCTGAGCAGTGCCTACGATCAGCTCACCTCCGCGCGCACGTTCTATGGCAACACTGTCGATCAACTGAACAGCACCCAGAATTTTCTGAACAGCGAAAACGTTCAGCTGTCGTCGCAGCAGAACAGCACCGTCGGCGTCGATCCCGATGTCGCAGCTACGAACCTGAGCCAGGCAGAAGTAGCGTGCAATGCCACGGTCCAGGCGGCGGCGACGATTAATCAGGTCACGCTGATGGATTACTTGTCGAACATTCCGGCCTGAGCCGCCTGACCGCTGAGCGCGTAACTCTGCGAACGAGCGGTCAATCCTCCCGTCTTTACTTCTTGCTGCGGCATCCTAATAATGAGCTTGGGAACTGCCGCGTGGACATCTACGAACAAATCGTGCAGCTACGCCGGCAGGGGCGCCGTGGCGCTGTCGCGACCATCACTAACGTTCGCGGCTCCATCCCCTCGTTCCAGACGGCAAAAATGCTGGTGCGCGACGATGGCTCGATCGCGGGAACCATCGGCGGCGGTTGCGTCGAAGCCGAAGTCTGGCAGGCGGCGCGCGAAGTGATGGAAGAAGAGAAGCCGCGCTCGCTGACCTTCAACCTGAACAACAATCCCAAGTACGACACCGGTCTAGTTTGCGGCGGAACGCTGGAGATATTCATAGAGCCGGTGCTTCCACCGGCGCGGCTGTACATCTTCGGCGCCGGCCATGTCGCCTACAACTTGTACAAGGTCGCCATCATCGCCGGCTTCGAAGTGGTGGTGATCGACGATCGCGAATCGTACGCCAATGGTGAGCGCTTTCCCGAGGCCTGCGACGTCATTGCCGACGATTTTGAGGCGGTGACGGCGCGGCTTGAGCCGCCGGAGGGCGCATACATCGTGATCGTCACCCGCGGACATCGCGACGATATGCGGGTGCTGCGCTGGGCGGTCAACGCTCGTGCGCGCTACCTGGGAATGATCGGGTCGAAGCGCAAGACGATTTCGATTTACAAGGAACTGGAGAAGGAGGGAATTCCGGCGGAGAAATTTGCCGGCGTTCACGCTCCGGTGGGATTGGAGATTGGAGCGGTGACTCCGGAGGAGATCGCCGTCGCTATTGTTGCCGAGATGATCGCCGAGCGCCGGCACGTGACGCCCACGGTCGCGAGCAAGAAATATGCTTACCCGGCGAGACGGGAAGAGCAGGATGCCGTCGAAGAGACCGCGCACGACTGACGAACGGCTTGGCGTTCGTGTGTGCTCAGGCCCGCTTTTCTTCTGCGCCTGGCTTTTGCGGAACCGTTTTCACCCCAGCCTCACCCGATATTTTGCGAACACTCTCCCGCTTTCTCTGCCGCTGTTTGCGAAGCCGGTGTTCGCGGGACTTGTCGCCGTTGCGATATGACATGATCTGAACCTCCTTGCGATAGTACCTCAGTTGGCACTGGCCGATATACTAAATGGGCGAGACGGTGGTGTCTCAGTTTGAAATTGTGGGGAGCCGATGAAGGTAGAGCGGGCCTTCAGAGGGTGTCGCCCCACCGGGCTCGCTTCGAAAGGGGAGTGTCGTCGACACGAACCGATACTCGCACTTCAAACTGAGGCACCACCGGCGAGAATCCAGCCAATGTTCAATGCCTCGGCCGCGACGCTGGTGCAGCATCTGCTCTTTGTGTTTCTACTCGTCGTAGCTCCGCTTTGGGACTTCTACGACACCCGCCGGCTGAAGAAGAATCCTGCGTCTGAGCGGAAGATAGGTTATTACAAAACTCTGTGCGCCTGGCTCTGGACCGCGACCGTCGCGGCCTATTTGGCTGTGGACTGGCGTTCGCTCTTCACCAGTTATCCCGCGCCTTCCGAGATTCCGTGGCTGCTCGAGCACGCCTGGGTGTTCTATCTGGTCGAAGTGGTGATCGCGCTTTTTGTCGCACTCACGCTGCTGCCGGTGGCGATCGTGATTCGGAAAAAAATCAAGAAGGAGCCCCGCAAATACTCGTCAGCCGATGCGCTGAAATCGCTGGACTACTTTTTCCCCGCAACCTGGACCGAGCGTCGCTGGTGGGTGTTTGTCTGCATCACCGCAGGCCTTTGCGAGGAGACGCTGTTTCGCGGCTTCCTGCTGCATTACCTGCACGTCTTTCCCCTGACGCTGAATCTCACTGTGGCGCTGCTGATTTCCTCAGCGATCTTTGGACTTAACCATCTCTATGGCGGCGCTTCTGGAGTGGTCAGCAGCGCCGTTGCAGGCTTCCTTTTGGGGCTGCTGTTCCTGCTCACCGGAAATCTTCTGCTCCCGATGGTTTTCCATGCTGCAATGGATTTGCGCATGCTTGTGATACTGCGTCCACCGGCCGCTGATGCAGTTTGATGCAGTTGCGGAAACGGAATTCACCACGGAGGCACCGGGGACACGGAGATTTTGTGTCTCCCGGCCTACTTCCGTGCCCTCCGTGTCTCCGTGGTGAACGCTTGTTCGGCATCAAGTTGAAGCCCCGCTTGACATCCCGCACCCCGAAGTGTCATTTCTATTTACTTTTCATTTCCTGCCGATAGTGGCCGGGCAAATCGTTCCTCTATACTGAACAGCTTTACCTTGGCGGAAGGGAACTGTGAGGATCAAGGTCTTCTATCACGACAAGTGTTTCGACGGGGCGTGCTCGGCGGCGCTGTTCATGCGCTTCTATCACGAGCGCATTCGCGAGCATGCCGAGTTCGAGTATCAGGGACTGGTGCATCGCGCCGGGGCGCTGTTCAACGAGGCCGACTTTACCGGCGACGAGAACGCCATCGTCGATTTCAAGTACTCGCCTTCGCCGCGCATTACCTGGTGGTTCGATCATCATCAGAGCGCCTTCCTCACGCCCGAGGACGCCTCGCACTTCGAGCAGCAGCCGAGCAACACCAAGTTCTACGATCCCGACTTCCGCTCCTGCACCAAGTTCATCGCCGTCATCGCCGAGACAGCGCTTCGGCTTCAATCCGGCGCCGGTCGCCGAGGTCATCGAGTGGGCCGACATCATCGACGGCGCACTCTACGACGGTCCGCAGGAGGCGGTCGAGATGAAGGCGCCGGCCACGAAGGCTGACGATGCTGATCGAAGCCGAACCAGGACCCGCAGTTCATTCCGGGGCTCATTCCGCTGCTCGCGCTACAAACCGCTGGCAGAGATCTTGGCGCAACCGGAGATGGCCGCGCGGCTACCGCAATTGCTGGAACGCCATCGCCAGTCCATCGAGATCATGCGCGAGCGCGCCGCAGTGCAAGGACGGCACCATCTTCTTCGACCTGACCGATTACGACCTGGAAGGCTACAACAAGTTCATTCCCTACTACCTGCATCCCGAGTGCATGTACAGCGTGGGGCTGAGCAAAAGCAGCTTTCGCACCAAGGTCTCGGTCGGTTCGAATCCCTGGACCACGGCGACGCACATGGAGAACCTCGCCAAGATTTGCGAGCGCTACGGCGGAGGCGGGCACGCCCGCGTGGGCGCGATCTCGTTTCCCCCGAACATGTTCGACCAGGCGCGCCAGGCGGCAGATGAAATTGTCACGGAACTGCGCGCCAGCTATCGAGCACATCGAGGAAAGTAGAAAGTAGCATCTGTTCCAGCCTTATCGGTCGGATTTAGATGGCTGCTGAGGCTGGGATTCCGTTCTTGCGGCAAGAATGCCTGGCAAAGGAGAACTTGCGCCGCGAAAGCGGTCGAAGAATGCAACGTTGGCCGAAAAGTTATCTTTGCCGCTCAGAAGCCCCTTTGGGGCGCCGTATTCCAGCCGCGGAAACAGGTCAGTGGAAACCAGGTCAGGGCTGAAACCGTTCTCGGCTGCAAGGGTACTGATCGCCTCCCGCATCGAGCCTTCATTCAAGCGCATTTCCAGCAGCAGGCCCTGCATGTTTTCCAGCAGGTTTTCTCGTACTCCACACACCCCGGGGCTTGCGCCCCGGGCTCAATGCGCTGCCGCCGCTGCGCGGCTGGTTACGACGAACTTCGGCTGTTTGGCCCACTGCCCAAATTCATTCCCGGTCGCGACATAGGCTCCAAGGCCTTCTCTACCCAGCGGTAAGTTGCCGCGTTGCGGCAGATTGGCAACTTGGATGGCATTCAGCGTTTTTCTGCCATGGCGCACAAATGTTCCGCGAGGAACAATTTTGCCGGCTCGCAAATCGCTAATCGGGGAGATTTTTCCGGACATTACGCGGACGGCGGACGGGCTTTTACTGTCTTCCGGCCCTGGCAGCGATTACGGTATGGGTACGGCTGCCGGGCATGGCTTCTTCGGCGCGCTGCAGCAGCGCCCAATCCGCTTCGAATTCCGGCCACAGTTCGCGATGATTGGAGCCGACCAAAAGCAGGGCATAGGTGCGCGCCAGCAGCACCTGCATGGCGAGCGTGCTGTCCGATCCCGCGCTGAACACGTTGTCCTCACTCAGGCCGACGCGGCGCAATTGACCGCTGGTTTTTTCCTCCAGCCACGGCTGGCCGTCGCCATCGAGATACGTGTATCCGTTCGTCTGTAAGCTGTGGAATACCTTCCCCATCTCACGGCGATCGGGGATCACGCCATCGTCAATCGCAGTGCGCAGGACCTCTTCGAAGCGCGAACGATACTGTTGCCACTGCTGATCGTCGCCGAGTTCACGCTGGCGGCCGGCGCGAATGCCGCGCTTGGCTTCTTGCTGCCGGTCCCAATTGCTTTCACGCTTCGCCTCCGCTAGTTCCTGGTAAAGAACGGCCACATCTTCGGAAGGATGGTGTCGCAGCTCGTGGTCGGGACTGAAGCGGCCGGTTAGCAGATAGGACGCGGCCAGGATGGGAACGGCATGCGCTTCCAAGACCACGATCGGAACCAGCCACTTCTTGGAGCGGATGGTCTGCTCGGTGCCTTCGCGGCAATCCGTGCTGCGGCGGTAGGTGCCCGGCACCTGCTCAACCCGAATCACGCGCAGTTGCAGGTCGGGGTGATGTTCGGCGTAATGCGTGAAGCTGCGCGCGATGGCCTTGGGGCCGGTCACGCCGAAATCATTGAGCACGTCGCGGTGCGCCGAGTGGGGAAAATACGTGTTCACCACGAGCTTGGCGAAATCCGCGCAATTGCGCGAGACGCCGTGATAGTGATTCACATTGGGCCGGGCATTGAACTCACGGATAAACTGCTCATCCTGCTCAACCGTGGTTCGGACTTCGAAGATGTAGATCTCGCGCACGAAAGCCGCGGCGACCGAGTCGCGCCAATTGGCATCTGCATCGCGGATGCAACGCTCCGTAGTGCACAGTTGCCCAAGGTACTTTTCGCGATAGCGGTCCTGCAAAACCTGGCGCAACTGGGGCGAGCCGAACAGGGGACGGGCGGCGAAGCTGTCGACGCCGTAAAGGTAGACGCTGAGGGGAACTATGTTCCACTCGTAGGGCTGGTCCTCTTTGTAATCCTCATAATTCTGGATGACCGAGCCCTGCTCGCCGGGACCACATAGCCGCAGCGTCACCGGAGATGCTGGGCATACCCGCGAGAGATACACCGCCGCGTGCCCTTCGCCGACAATCTCCGACGTGATCAGCTCCGGCCGGACATTGGGCTTGGCGTTGAGAAGCAGGCCGACATCGGCGCGCGCGGGCAGGTACGTAACAACTACAACGACGATTGCGAAGATGATCCTTTGCAATGGACGCATGTGCGAGTTGGCCCGCGGCGGTCTTATCGCACCTGCGGACGCTTACTTTGTTTAGACGTTGCCGGATCGCGATAGGATCGCCGGTTCAACACCGGCGGCAGCGATCTGTTCCTTAGATGATAACCCGCCCGGAGGAGATTAGTTGGTTAACTAACGATGAACCGTTTTTCGGCAGTTTTCGACCTCAGTGGCGGGAAAACCGCGCCGGGAGGTGCCTTTTAGCACGCCCATCGACACAAATCTTTACATTAATCTTTACCGTCTGGTGACAACTGCACCGCGCGACTGGGGATAGGCTTCTGCTATTGGCGTTGAATCGGCGGGTGAGCGTAGGGGCTGATTGGACGAGTGACTCCTAGGCGGTGCTCATCCGCCGTTCGTTTTTCGGGTTCGGCTCAAAACGCCTGCCAGCACGTGCCGGAGCTGCCTGCATCGTTCGTAAGTCGTCACACCCACTCCAGCGCGCCCTTCTTCCAGATCCAGATGTATCCCACGATCAGGATGCCGAGGAAGATCATCATCTCCAGCAGTCCGAACAGCCCAAGCAGCTTGAACTGCACCGCCCAGGGGAACAGGAAGATGGTCTCCACATCGAAGACGACAAACAGAATCGCGACGATGTAGAAGCGCACGGTGTAGCGGCCACGCGCGTTGTCGAAGGGCGTGATGCCGCATTCGTAGGGCATCAGCTTGGTCTTGAAGGGATTCTTGGGGCGGATCAGCGTGCAGAGCGCCACCGTTCCGGCGGCCACAAGAAAGGCGACGAAGGCGAAGATGAAGATAGGAACGTAGTTCTGCGGCATAAATTCGTCTCGGTGGATGGCGTGTCCGCGCGATCCGATAAACCTAGTAATATATCGTGCCCTCGGCAGCCATTCTATGACATGCGTCACAAATTAGCTTATGGCCATTCCTCGGGGCCTGGTTTGGAACGGATATCTGCTGGAGTCCACGCTGCGTTTTGCGGAGCGAAATTATCTTTGGACGCGCATCGAGAACGTCGACCGTACCAACGAGTTGCTGTTGCGCAACGAGTTTGAGCCGCCGGATTTTCAGGAGAGCGTCATCGGGCGTGTGCAGGCGTACACCGCGGGATATGACCGCGACATTGACGTGATTCCGCATCTGGAGACCGCGCTGGGCGCGCAGCTCACGTTGTATTCGACTCCCGAACGGCTCACGGCGTTATACGGAAGCCATCCGGTGGGAGTGGTTGTCTTCCTTCGCATTCGGCCATTTAGGAAAGAACGCTGATCGCGGCGAACCCAGGCACCTCCGGTCATGCCCATCGGGATTTCTAGCGAACCGCGAATGGCGAAGAGCGAACTCACCGCCGCATCGACTGCACCAGCAGGACCACGCCGATCACCGCCAATCCGGCATAAATGTACTTGAGGAAAGTTTCGCCGCGCAGGCGGTGATTCACTATTTTGCCCAGCACAATCGCCGGCAACATGGCCGGCAGCGACAACAGAAAATAGTGGGTGACGGTTGGGATCCACAGTCCCTTGACCCAATATCCCGCCATTCCCAGAACACTCGCCGGCAGAAAATATCCCTGCAACGTCGCGCGAAAGTGTTGCGCCGACCAGCGCCGCATCGCTCCATAGATCGCCAGTGGAGGGCCGTTCATGCCATAGGCGCCGCCCAGGACACCGGCGGTAAATCCGCAGCCGAGCAGCCATGGCATACTGTCGGTGCGCAGTTCTGGCGGCTTTTCGCCGAGCAATGAATACAGTGCAAAGGCGATGATCAGCAATGCCAGCAGCGCCTTGACCACGGCCTGGTGGCTGCTGGTCAGCAGCATCAAACCCAGCGGGATGCCGAAGACGGTGGCGAACATCAGCCATCCCGTGCTGCGCATGTGAATCTTGCGCCAGTCCTGGACCACGACGATCAGCGCGATGGTGATCGAGATCAGCACCGCCAGCGGCGCGGCAATCTCCAACGGAAGCCGCAAGACCAGCAGCGGGACGGCGATGAGGGCTTCGCCGAACCCGAAGGCAGAGCGAATAAGCGTCGCGATGAAGACTACGATGAGTACGTGCAGCGTTGTGGCGTCGATAACTGCAGTCGCCGTCGAATGGAGCAGGTTGTGCGCAAGAGTCCCCACTGCGGTTATTGTAGCCGTCGCGCATGCATCAGCTACTCGGGCCGCTGCAAAAAACGACCCGAGGGGGGCTGAAGCCTGCTTCGCATTACGCTGTTACGGCACGGCTAAAGAGCGCGTGTGAGAACTGTGTCGTCTAAAGGGACTCAGATAGATTTTCCACTTCACCCAGGACTCCGCTTCGCTCCGTCCTGGGCTAACTGCAATTCCACCCCTTCGGGGTTCGATTTGCGTGTGTCGCACTCCACCGCGGAGGAATAAAGTTGGTTCTCACACACCCTCTAAAGGCCGTGCCCTGACACCAACAGGCATGAAAAGGTTTTAGCTGAACTCTGGCCTTGCGGGCGAGTCGACGATAATCACGCGGCCGTCGGTGAGGGCTTTGACGGAATGGGGAACACCGGAGGGAACGAACGCGAGTACTCCCGGGCGCGCGATCTGGGTCACGCCGCCGATGGTCAGCTCCAACTCGCCCTCGATGACTTCGTAGACTTCTTCTTCGGGATGGAAGTGCTCATGAATGGTTGAGCCGCGGACGAAGTCGTAGTGCGCAAAGGTCATGTTGGGCGAGTGGAAATAACGGCCATGCCAGCCGGGAAGGCGCTCGGTCACGCGCAGGCTGCTGAGGTCGACGAAGGGCATGGCAATTTCTCCGGGCGAATGTTAGCACAGGTCAGTTGGCATGCGTCGGGGCAGCGGAAACAGCGGCCGTCTCATTCTCACGAGCGCTTCACTTGAGCATTATGGCCGCGGATGCTTTGGTTGATAAAGGCCGATCTCGCCTCCACCGGGAAGCCGCATTCTCGTGATGGAGCCCCATCGTTGCTCCTGAACCGCGGAGCACTTGACGCCCTTCTTGGCCAGGGAAGACATTTCGGCTTTCAGATCGTCGCAGGTGAAATAAAGTTCGTGGGAGCCGCTCTCTTCGGATGGGTGAACTGCGGCTTCCGCAGGCGGCAGAGCGAAGATTAACCAGCCATGACCCGCATCCACCGACTTGAAGCCTAGGACATCGCGAAAAAACGCTCGGTCAGCCTCGGCGTCCTTGCTGTAGACGATTACGTGCGCGCCAGAGATCATGTTTCCTCCCAAGCCATACGGGCTGACGGTTGGTAGCTCACGGCTAGAGCGTTTCCCGAATTGCTGTACCCCGAGGTCGGGTAGAGCGGCGCTTCAGCGCCGCGTCGAGGGGCTCTCTTCGTCAGGCTTTCCGCCCACTGCAGCGCAGTGGGCGGAAAGCCCAGACTTCGGGGTGCGGCTTGGACGCGGACCTGAAGGTCCGCTCTACCCGGATACACCAAATCTGGAACCGCTTTAATGGTTGTGAGCTGATAGATGACTGGACACCGCTGAAAGAATCGAAACAGCGGACCCCTCGCCGACTAAAGTCGGCTCCGTTGACGGTGCGCAGGGCGGCCAGGAATGCATAGACCACCGCGATGGCGCCAAGGATGAGAAACGGGCGCCGCGCGAGAACAGTTGCGCCGCGCCCGGACGCATCCGGCGAGGCGTCATGGCACAGCGTCAACACGGGAGCTGCCGAGTCATGATTCGCGTGGACGAAGCGCGCCCAAAGCCAACGTGTAATCTGCAACCGCATTCTCCTTTGCTTATGGCCCGGTCGTTCGTGGAGAGGGATAGAGTAGCTTGGCAATGCGGTGTTTCGCTACTCCGGTGCCGCAAAGAGGATCAGGAGGGACACGCAGGAGAGCGGAGTCGAAGGGCGGTGCTCCACCCATCGATGCTGTCCCAATTTGGGAAGGTACCAATACATCTACTTCCATATTTACTTGTGATTACCGTGACTGGGCGTATAAATGCGCTAGACCCTCCTAATCGAGTCTTCGCGCGGTCGTCCGATAGCGGAAGTCTCGCCCATTCAACAACACGGTAGGCCGTCTCCCACTTGAGTCTTCGCGCCGTCATTCGACAGCGAAGGTCTCGCCCTTACACAAGGAGATATGCAATGCATTGGAAGGCCTTACCAGTTCTCGCAGTTGGGTTGATCTGTTGCATGATTCTTTCCGGCTGTAGTTCCTCTTCCAACCAAGCCGCTGGGCAGTTAGCGATAACGGTTTCCTCGTTACCAATGGCTACGGTGGGCACGGCGTACAGCTATTCCATACCGGCCAGCGGTGGAACCCCTCCCTATGTCTGGAGTATGAGCTCCGGCACTTTGCCGGTTGGCTTAACATTGAGCAGCAGGGGCGTCATCTCCGGTACTCCGACTACTGCCGCCACCACCAGCTTCACAGTTGCAATCAAGGACTCGTCGGCAACCCCGCTGACCGCAACCGCCAACTTCAGTCTTACCGTGCAGACCGGTTTGTCCGTCACCAGCCTCTCGCCACCGGCAGGAACGGTCGGTGTCGCTTACAGCACTACGCTGGCAGCAACCGGTGGAGTGACGCCCTACGCCTGGAGTGTGGCGAGCGGCAACTTGCCGGCTGGATTGAGCCTCGGCTCGGCAGGTGTGATCTCCGGCACGCCGACCACGAGTGGATCCTCGATCTTCACGGTTCAGGTCGCCGATTCGGAATCGACCCCGCAGACCGCCATCGCGCAACTGGTCATCACCATCAACACCATCGCCATCACCACGCAATCTCTGCCGGCAGGGACAATCAACGTGCCCTACTCTGCGCCGCTGTCGGCAGTTGGTGGAGTGACACCTTATACCTGGACTTTGTCCGGTACTCTGCCCTCGGGCCTTGGCTTGAACGGCGAAGGGGTAATTACCGGCACACCCAGCGCAGCCGGGAGTGCGACATTCAGCGTGCAGGTGGCAGACAGTGAACAGCCGCCGGCCACAGCCACCGCGCAACTCAGCATCACCATCAACAGCGGAGGCAGTCCTGGTGCGCTGCAAGGAAACTATGTCTTCTACTTAAACGGGTTCAACTCGTCGGGTGCGTGGACCTTTGCCGGAAGCCTCATCGCGGATGGCAACGGGAACATCACCAGCGGTGTGATCGATGACAATTCCGTCGCCGGGCAGCCGGTTAACACGACGGTTTCCGGAACCTACGCCATCACCGCCGCGGGTCTGAACACGATCACCATTCAAGGCCAATCCTGGGGACCGATGACGCTCGCGTTTGTGCTCGATGCTGCGGGCAACGGCAGAATCATCGAGTATGACGACCAGAACGGCCAGGGCAGCCGGGGCTCGGGCGTCTTGCGCAAGGCCAACTCCAGCGCATTTTCCATCGCGGACCTGACCGGCAATTGGGCATTCGGCATGGCCGGAGCGGGGCCCAGCGGTGAACGCTTCGTGAATGCAGGTCAATTCACCACGAGTCAGGGGACCATCTCCGGCGGCTCGTGCGACATCAATGACGGTGGCGAGTATCAGACGTGTACGTTCACGGGCACGCTCTCGGCAGTTGATCCACAGACGGGCCGCGCGACCGCTACCATCCAAAGTAACAATGGCGTAAGCCATGAGGCGATTTACGTGGTCTCCATCAGTGAGTTGGTGATGGAACAAATCGACGCCGTACAGGGGGACGGCGGCTATGTACACAACGGGCCGTTCGCGAGCAGCGGTGGCGGAAGTCCGCTGCTCGTCGGCTCGGTGTTGGAGCAGGCCGGATCATTCAGCAACGCTACGCTGAACGGCACGACCGTCCTTTATATGCAGGACATCCACGAACAGGACGGGGCTGACCAATCCGAGGCCGGAATCATCAGCTTCGATGGAAATGGCAACTTTAACCTCACCGCCATGGACGAAGACCTGGCCGGCACCATGACCCAGGACCAACCATCGCAGGGCACTTACTCTGTGGGAGCCAATGGGTCATGGACCGTTACCTGTGGAAATGGAGGTTGTCCGGCAGGCTTTCTGGTCAGCCAGAACAAAGGCGTATTTGTGGGCACCGGCTCCAACAGCATCTTGGGCTTCATGGAGCCGCAAACCGGCGGACCATTTTCCAATGCGTCAGTGGCTGGAACCTACGTCGCAGGCTCGCTGGCGCCGCTCGACTACAACAATGCTTCGGACGAACTACAGGTGGGCGCAGCCGACGGCAACGGCAACCTCGTTGTCACCGGAGATTCCAGCTCGTCGAGTGGGCTGGATCAGTGGTCCAATACTGCCGTTACTTACAGCATGGCCGCCAACGGCAGGGGCACTGCCGAAGCGCAGGGAGATCAGGCGCCGTCCATCGTTTACATGATCTCGCCGACGAAGTTCGTCGTCCTGATGCCAAAAGCCGATGCCAGACTGGATGTGTTTGGGCACTAAAGTCCGGCAGAACGCGATGTGATCAACTATGGCCGGCGTCTTCGGGCGCCGGCCGCGATATGTCTTACGCTCAACCCACAGGCTACAATGGAGCGAAACTTGGAGTCCGTATGCAATTGAATCTTCCTCCCGATCTCGAAACGCTCATCAAGAAACGTCTTTCGAGCGGCGGATATACGAGCATTGAAGAAGTGCTGCGCCGCGCCCTGGAGGCACAGGATGCCGAGGAAAGTTGGAGCGACGAGGAGCGGCGCGCATTGTCAGCTCACATCGAGGAAGGCTATCTGCAGGCCGAGCGCGGAGAGCTTATCGAAGGCGCGCAGGCCCGCCGCGAGATCCAGTCGATGAAGGATGCTTGGCGAGAAAAGCACTCCGCCAGGTTCAGTAGAACGGGTTAGAATGCCGCCATGAGTCCGGAAACTTCTGATCTTCTAAAACGGGCGCTCGCGCTTCCTGTAGACGAGCGCGCCGCGCTAGCCAACACCTTGCTCGACAGCCTTGAGACTACAAGTGAATCCGTACAAGAGGCTTGAGATGAGGAAGTCGCGCGCCGAATCGAAGATCTGAAGGCGGAGAAAGCCGTGACCGTCCCCTGGAACAGTTGCACCTGCGAACTTCTAGCCATGGTGAATGAGTTCGGTGCCCCAGGTTCGCGTCCATCTTTGGGACGCTAACCTGGGCAGGGGAAAGTTTAGTCCAACGATGACCCCAGGTTAGTCCAAACGAAGGACGAACCTGGGGCACCAGGCGGAGTCCAAATCACGGTCGGGCTTCGTAAACGATGTTGAACGGGGTCTCGGTTGCGCGGCGAAAGCGGCTGAATCCGGCTGCGGTCACCACCTCGCGAACGCGCGACTCGCCGGCCTGCGCGCCCAGGCACAGTCCAACCTCCTGCGAGCGCGAGCAGGGCGTGCAGAGCAGCGTCGAGAACGAGTAGTAGACCCGGCCTACGGGATTGAGATTGTCCTTGAGCTGGTCGTTAGCGTAGGGCTCGACGATCATCCATGTGCCATCCTTCGCCATCGACTGGCGCACGTGTGCCGCCGCGCCCACGGGATCGCCCATGTCATGCAGGCAATCGAATACGGCTACGAAGTCGTAGTCCTTGCCGGGAAATTCCTTCGCTTTCGAAACTTCGAAGGTCGCGCGATCGGCCACGCCCTCGCGCTGTGCCGTCTCGCGCGCGGCTTCGATCGACTTGTCGTGATAGTCGAAGCCGAAGAAGTGAGACTTGGGAAACGCTTTCGCCATCAGGATGGTTGAAGCGCCCTTCCCGCAACCGACGTCGGCGACGCGCGCGCCGGCTTCGAGCTTCTGCTGCACATCGTGCAGCGCCGGAATCCATGAAGTGACGAGATTGGCTGCATAGCCGGGGCGGAAGAACTTCTCGCAGCCGTGGAAGACGCCATCATCATGCTCGTGCCAACCCATTCCGGCGCCGCTGCGAAACGACTCCGCAATGCGTGGCACGGCCGCCAGCGAGCCCAGCGCCAGCTCAAACGCGCCCGGCAGATATGCGGGGCTGTCCTCCTTCGCCAGGGTGAAGGCTTGCTCCTCCGTCAGGCTGAACTTGTTGCTGGCCGCATCGAAGGCGATGTACCCGCCTGCGGCCTGTGACGCTAGCCACTCGCGCAGGTAGCGCTCGTCGGTCTGCGTTGCCGCGGCCAGCTCGGCCGAGGTCATCGGGCCGCCCGCGAGTGCTTTGTATAGCCCCAGCTTTTCGCCAATCACAACCATACCGGTATGGACCGCCGCGCCCAAATCGCTGACAAACTGCCCGATGAAGGCGTTCAGCTTGTCCATATCAAGCTTGGAAACCTGTGGTGAACTCATATGTCCTCCTGATGGGCACAGAGAAGGGGAGATCGGGTTCGACGGAAGGAAAGTACTGCGCCCCACTTGTGTTGTTGAATTTTGCTCCGCAGAATCGCAACAAGTCAAGCCGTCGCGCGGAGCGATGTTGTCGTCGGCTGGAACCGGCGGGAACGTAGCTGGGAGGAAGAAAAAAATTCGAACCCTCCCCGCCTTCAGACCCTCTCGATCGTCACCGAATTCAGCACCACATCGTTGTTCGGCTTGTCCTGGCGGTTGCGCGGGAGTTTCGTGATTTTGTCGGCCACGTCCTGGCCTTCGATCACTTCACCAAAGATGGTGTGATTGCCGGTGAGCCACGGCGTCGCCGCCACGGTGATGAAGAACTGTGAGCCGTTGGTGTTCGGGCCGGAGTTGGCCATCGCCAGCTTGCCGGGCTTGTCGAACTTGTGCGGCGAGCCCTTGGTCTCGTCCTGAAACTTGTAGCCCGGCCCGCCCATGCCGGTGCCCGCCGGATCTCCGCCCTGGATCATGAAGTCGGGGATGACGCGATGCAAGATGGTTCCGTTGTAGAGCGGCTGATTGCTCTTGGCGCGGGTCGTCGGATGCGTCCACTCGCGCGAGCCTTCGGCAAGCTCGATGAAGTTCTTGACCGTGATGGGCGCTTCCTGCTCGAACAGGCGGCAGACGATGGTGCCTTCCGAGGTATCAAAGATAGCGTAGGTGCCGGGTTGACGGGGCATTCATTTCTCCTCTGAAGAAGTCTAGCATCAGGACGATTCCGTGCCAGAGCAAGCCGGACTGGCCGGGGGCGTGTATCCTTCCAGTCTGACCAGGAGGGCGACCACGATGAATGGCAAGGGCGGCGAACGCAAGCCGAACATAACTCTTTTACTAGCGGAGCCTGAGTTTCGGTACCTAACGACCATCATGCAGATGTATGTGGACAATGGCAAAGCATATGTTCAGGTTGCCACGGGGGCGCTATTGCTGCCAATTGTCTTTCTGCGCAATCTGTTGGGGTTGGGCGACCACGATCCGCTGGGATGGATTCCCGGTCCGATGTGGATCTCGTGGATCCTGTTGCTCCTATCAATAGGCGCAGGTCTGGGTTACCAGGTGAGAGCGGTCGGGTATCTCGAGAAGCAGATGGAGGGTGAAACCTCGGACAGCCCCGGTGAGAACGCCGGCAACTCCTATGTCGAGCGATGGATGCAGACGATTCCGAGAGAGCCTGGGTTTATCTTCGATTTGATGGTATTTGCGTTTTATCTAGGAACAATGTTCTTCGTCATCGGAGCAGTCGAAGTCAGGCACTACCACTGGTGGTTGCCGTGGGTCCTCTGTCCTGCTGCAGGCGCACTGACCTTTATCGGCTATAAGGCGCTGTAGAGGCCGGGCACGATAACAAAGTTTACGGCCCCGGCTATTCCGCCGCTCGGATCCGCAATTCCATTACAGCGGCAGACTCATCTGGGTTGGAATAATATCCGGGCGCTGTCTCACGCACTTTGAAGCCAAATTTTTGATTAAGTCTGATTGATCTAGTATTACTCTCGCGAGCGTTGGTCACGATGACCTCGAACCCATGCTGCCGAGCATAATCAATTTGCCATTTTTTGATTGTGCTACCATAGCCCCGCCCTTGATAGCCCGGCAGCAGCCCCGTACTCGCGACATACAGGCTGCCCGGCTTGGGCTCTTCGTCGTAGTCGACATCGTGTTCCAGGGCAACACAGCCGATGGTAACTCCATTCACCAGCACCCAATACGACTCGAATTCTGCCCACTCGTCCGGCGAGAATAGGTCGTCAGGGTAAGAGCCGAAAATCTTCCGATCAAAATTGCAGAGGGTGCCTATTTCGTCTGGAATGGCAGCTTTTCTAAACTCAATATTGCTCAGGCCAGGCATTTCAGATTGAACAACTATCGGCTGGCGGCCAGTTCGGTGTCCTTGGCGCTTTCCGACGCGCGATACCACTCCGCCGTGCGCCGCAACCCTTCCTTGAAGTCGACCAGCGGCTGATACTTCAGCTTCTGCTGTGCGCGCGAGATATCGGCGAGTGAATGTTTAATGTCGCCGGCGCGCTCGGGCGCATACTGCACATCGCCGGTGTAACCGGTGAGCGGCTTCAGCAGTTCGACGGTTTCGTTCAGGTTGAAGCGATGCCCGGTGGCGATGTTGAAGGTCTGGCCGGCAACCTCGGCCTCGGGCGCCGTCGCCGCCAACAGATTGGCCGCAACCGCGTTGTCGATGTAGTTGAAGTCGCGCGACTGCTCGCCGTCGCCGTAGATCGTCGGGCGCTCGCCGCGCAGCATGAGGGTAATGAACTTCGCCAGCACCGCCGAATATTGCGAAGTGGGATCCTGACGCGGGCCAAAGATGTTGAAGTAACGCAGACTGACCGTCTGTAGTCCGTATACGCCGTAGAAAACCTTCATGTACATTTCGCCGGCCAGCTTGGCGACGGCATACGGCGAAAGCGGCAGCGGCATCATGTCTTCGCGCTTAGGCAGTGTCGGAGTGTCGCCATAGGCCGAGGACGAAGCGGCGTAGACCACGCGCTTCACGCCCGCGTCACGCGCGGCGATCAGCACATTCACCGTTCCTTCGACATTCACCCGGTTGCTGCGCGCGGGATCGGCGATTGACTTCGGCACCGACGGGACGGCGGCCTGGTGCAGCACATAATCCACGCCGCGGCAGGCCGACTGAACCGCGTCGGCATCCAAAACGTCGGCTTCACGAAAATCGATTTGCGAGAAAACTTGGTCCAGGTTTTCGCGGCGGCCGGTTTCAAAGTTGTCGAGACCACGTACCTGCTCGCCGCGTTCGAGCAGCGCGCGAACCAGCGCTGAACCAATGAATCCCGCCGCACCAGTAACCAGATAGAGCGCCATCGCTACAGATTAGCATGCGCGCGGTGGTAGAGCGGGCCTTCAGGCCCGGGTCGCGACGGGCCTTCTTGGCTTGGGACTCAGGCCACTGCTACGCAGCAGTGGCCTGAGTCCCAAGAGTGGGGTTGCGCCGGACGCGGCGCTAAAGCGCCGCTCTACCGTCCACGGGACTCGGACCAGAAGTTGCGCCGGACCGACGCGGGCCTGAAGGTCCGCTCTACCCAAACTTCCGCTCTGTCCGAACTGCCCCTTCGCTACTGCTTCTGAAATACCAGCACACTCCAGCTCGGCAGGTTGATGCCGAGTTGGCCGCCGTTCACCTGCAGATCCATCCCGTAATTGCCGACGGTATCGATGCCGCCGTAGATCGGAGCCTGAGAGTTGAAGATCTCGCGCCAGGTGCCTGACTCGCCGCCCATGTTGACCCCGTACTGGTTGCCGTCCCATTGCCCATCGCTGGCGTTAACCACCATGAGAAGCACATCACCGTCCATGTTGTAGCGTTTGAAGGCGACGACCTGGTTCTGATAATCGGTATGGACGACGTTGCCCGCCGGTGAGCGCAGTGCCGGATGGGTCCAGCGCAGGTTGTTGATGTCGCGAACCATCTGCTGCATCGGCGCTCCCAGCGGGTCGCCCACCTGCGACCAGTCGATACGATGATCGCCACCGTTCACCACCGGGTCCCAATACCCGTCGAGATGACCCTCGGTTCCCATAAACATCATCGGAGTCGCGGGCAGGGTCGCATTCAGCGCCCACGCCAGACGCGCCTTAGCGCGCGCCCATCCGTTGCCGCGTCCGCCGAAACGCTGAGTAAAGAAGACTCCAGTGTTGCCCATCCCGCCGTAGATCTGATCGTGTGAGCCGGTCAGATAACTCACCAGGTGCCACTGATTCGGATCAGAAAAGTTGCCGATCCTGTTGAGCAGAAGATCGACGACATTTGTTCCATTCAGCGCCGAGAAGGTGTCCCATGGGCTGCTCATGTCCCAGGTAGCACAGAATCCCAGCGTGCCGTAAGGGTCGTTCCATCCCGCTGCCGACGTGCCCGGGTCGAACGGGTTGTACTCGGCGATGAGGTACTTGTCGGGGAACTCGTATCGCAGGTTCTGCACGATGAACTCGACGGCGTCGGGTGGGATGGCCTGAACGGCGTCGAAACGAAGACCGTCGACCTGATAATCGCGCAGATACAACCTCCCATTGTCGAGAAAGAGGTCTTTGACCTCCTGCTCCCACATGGCAAAGCCGGCGCCCCATGGAGTCGGATGTCCGTGGACAAAATAGATTCCGCCGAAGGTGTCGTTTTCTCCGGCGTAGTTGCCGTCGTAGCGCCAATAGCGGTTGTCGGCGACACCGGCGTGGTTATAGACCATGTCGAGAATGACCGCCAGACCTTTGGAGTGCGCAGCGTCGATGAGCTGAATCAGTTCGGCGACGGCGCGATCCGGGCTGGTGGTGTAAGCGTCCTCGGAGGCAAACATATCGGACGGGCCGTACAGTTCGCCGGCTCCATGCAGATCGCATTGCGCGTCGGTAATTGGCAGGGTAGCGATGGCGTTGAAGCCGAGCCCGCGAATGTAGTCGAGCTTGTCGATCAGGTCGACGAAGGTCGCGGTGTTTCCGTTGACCGCAATGCCATCATTCCGCCCGCAGTACGACCCGATATGGAGCTGATAGATCAGGAAGTCCTCAAAGGTCGGCGTGGTGAACGGCTGCCGAACGGCCGGAAATGGCGGCACAATGTAGCCCATCGAGGCTGGCGGCTGAGCTCTCGACCTGCAAGGCGCGAGCGTCAGTGCGCAGCCACGGCTGCGAATTGTCATTATCCGTACCGCCCTTGTTGGTGATGATGTATTGATACTTGTCGCCGGCGGACGCGGGAATCTGATCGGCCGACCAGTTGCCGCTACTTCCCTCCGGAGCAAGATTGATGGGCGTTGCGCTAGGACTGCCGAGCACAACTTGCACCAGTGACGCGTTCGGGGCCCAGACGCGAAAACGGCAAGTGCCGTTAGTAAGCAGCATTCCCATGCCATCGTTGGCGGGTGCAGGAGCACGCATAGTCACCTCCAGCGGCGAGGAAGGAAGGTTATAGGTTTAACGGGGGCAATGCCCGTTCGAGGAGTGATGGTGAGTCTAGCAATCTTCGGCCGCTCTGCCAAATAATTTTCAGTAAAGAACCGACAAGGGTTTCAGGCGTTCGCGTTGAAGGCGCGGATCGCCCAAAAGGTAAGCATCGAGACGAGCGCCGCGGCGGGGATGGTGAGGACCCAGGCCCAGACGATGCGCGTGGCGACGCCCCAGCGCACGGCCGAAATGCGGTTTGTGGTTCCCACTCCGACGATCGCCCCGGTGATGGTGTGGGTGGTGCTGACGGGGATTCCGGCCAGCGCAGTTCCCCATAAGGTGAGTGCGCCGGCGGTTTCGGCGCAGAACCCGCCGACCGGTTTGAGCTTGGTAATCTTCGATCCCATGGTGTGCACAATTCGCCATCCGCCGAAATAGGTGCCCAAAGCAATCGCGGTGTTCGCGGCCAGGATGATCGGCCAGTGCCAGTGACCCCAATTGCGCTCGAAATCATGTTTGCTGAGCACGCCCGCCGTATAAAGCGCGCCGGCGACGATGCCCATGGTTTTCTGCGCGTCATTGCCCCCATGGCCCAGGCTGTAGGCAGCCGCGGAGAAAAGCTGAAGCTTTCGGAAGAGCGTGTCTACCTGGCGAGGCGAGTGGTGCTGGAATATCCATGAGACCGCGACCATAAACGTGAAGGCGAGGACGAAGCCAAGGATGGGCGCGACCACGATGAAGACCAGGGTCTTGATCCAGCCG
The DNA here is from genome assembly GCA_963821995.1 of uncultured Acidobacteriaceae bacterium. Taxonomy (GTDB): domain Bacteria; phylum Acidobacteriota; class Terriglobia; order Terriglobales; family Acidobacteriaceae; genus Bog-257. The sequence continues at coordinate 311,909 of CAWGFZ010000011.1, forward strand.
CTGGGAATAATTACCCCGGGCGCGGCCCGCCAACCTTGCAGCAGAATGGCGCGCGCCATAGCGGCTCCCGCGTAGCCTCCGATCAGCGCATGCGAAGACGAGGTCGGGAGACCCAGCAGCCATGTCAACAAGTCCCACACGATGGCGCCCAGCAGTCCCGCCATGACCACATACTGGGTCACGATCTCCAGGTGGATCATGCCCGTGACGATCATCTTGGCCACAGCCGTACCGAGTAAGAATGCGGCGAGAAAATTGAAAACTGCGGCCCACAGCACGGCCAGCCGCGGTGACAGCACGCGGGTGGAGACCACGGTGGCAATGCTGTTGGCGGCGTCGTGAAAGCCGTTCAGAAAATCGAAGATGAGCGCCAGAACGACGGTCGAGATCAGCAACACCAGTCCGGGGTTCACGGACGGCCGTCCTGATGCGGATTATGGGTGGGACACACTGGGCGTCTCAAGCGTTTTTCAGCACCACGGTTTCCAGCACGTTGGCCACGTCCTCGGCCTTGTCGCTGGCTTCCTCCAGAATCTCCAGCAGTTCCTTCAACTTGATCAAGGTAATCGGATCGGGGGCGTTGTCGAACAGACGACCGATGGCCTCGCGGCTGACTTGATCCGCCTCGTTTTCCAGCCGGTTCACCTCAACACAGTGCGCCAGCAAGTGTTGGTTCTTGCCGAGCAGGCCGACCGCCTTCCTTAGCTCCTCCGCTTGCTTGAGGATGATGCCCGCGAGCACCTTTGCCGAAGGCGAAGGCTGGGTGATCTTGTAATTCAGCAGACGGTAGCTGGCGGAGAAGATGAAGTCCAGAACGTCGTCCAGTGAGGAGACCAGTAGGTGAATGTCTTCGCGATCGAAGGGCGTGATAAAGGTCTGGTTGAGCTTCACCAGCAGGCGATGCGTCATGTCGTCGCCGTGGTGCTCAATCTCCTTGATCCGCTCAACCTCGTGCGGCATTCGCTGGTAGTCGTAGTTGTGCAGTAAATCGGAGAGCACCCGCGCCCCGTCCACCAGGTTGCCGGCGATCTCTTCGAACATCTCGAAGAATTTGGTTTCCCGGGGGATCAGGCGCATGCAAGGTCCCAACCGGCTGCGGCGGTCATGTGAAGGTCCATTGGAGGTTTTAGGCCGGCCCAATACTGAGCGCGCGCCGACGGCTAAAATATCGCACTTGCATCGAGGCAGGTCAAACGAGCCGGTGGATAATCATCCAGCTCCCGTTTTGGCGCGCCGCTGGGCGTCTATAGCAACGATGAAAATGCACTAGGTTCGACCGCGGTTTGCTTGCGCGATGTTCGAGCCTGCCAGCCGAGTTCAGTTGGAGGTCGGGTAGGACGGTTCCTAAACCGACATCGCGGAATCAACTTCAGCGATCATCAATTGTGAAGAGGGTCCGATGCGTGCGCTGCCCGACGGCGGCGGTGGTTGTCTAAGCGCTGCGCTCACTCGCTGCTCTGCCTGGATGATCTGATCGATGGTGAGCGTCTTGGCCGCTTCCTTGTGGCATGCTGCCAGACTTTGAAGCGCAACCGAATACCACATGTAGGTTTGCAGCAGGCTGCGCGTGTCACCTTTGCGAAGTGCGTAAAACTGCGCCAGGGCGATCTGTGCCAGCAAGGCGCCATTCTGCGCAGCGTTTTGACAAGCCACCAGGCTTGCTTCGTCGCGCAAGCTCTCATAAACACGTTCGATGGGGAGGTGCGGCGGCATTATTTCGGCATCTCTCCCCTGGCTGAGCGTCATGAAAAGTAGTTCGACCCGGCTGGAGACTCCCAACTTGTCAAAAATTCGAAACAGGATGTTCTTGACGGTATGTTGACTGAGCTGTAGTTGCTCTGCGATGTCGCGGTTGCATAGACCCTGGGCGACGCCGCGAACCACGTCCATCTCCCGCTTTGAAAGCAGGTTAAGTCCACGGGCATCAACCGCACGGATGTTGTGCGATGACGCCAGAGCCTCCACCACGGTGGATATCTGTTCACTATTGGCCCAGATTTGCCCGGCATACACCTTGCGTAAACATGTGCCTAATATCTCGATGGATTCGTTCTTGCTGAAGATCCCCCGCGCCCCTCCGCGAAACGCCTGTAACACCGCATCGGGCTCCGCATTATCCAGCAGCATCACGGCCCGAATCTCAGGATGGGCGCCTTTTAGTTGCCGCAGGATTTCAAAACCTCGCGCCGCTTGCCCATCCAGGTTCGAGCCGATGAGCAATACGTCAACCTCTGCCGGATTGCAGAGCATCATCAGGCTCGCAGACCCTGACGGCGCGGCGGTGACTTCCAAACCGCCGTTGCGCTTTAAGGCATCGGCCAGTAACTCGGTATGAACTCGCGTATCATCGCTGACTAGTACACGGATAGAAGCGGCACCCTGTCGCTCGGGCATGATCTTCTCCACCAAATTAGGAGCCCCTTGATGGGTGAAGACCAGTTGGTGGCAAGGGGCGTGTGGCGCGCCGCCAAACAGAAGGGCCTTTGTGCTCAGTCTACGGTTGCAACCGAATCTTCACAACCCTACCAAAGTTGTAGGTAGATTAAATCGGTAATCATGGGAACAAACGCCTAGCTTCTCGATAGTTTCAATGCGGAATTGTAAATTCTAGTAAATAGAACTCTTACACAAAATGTTGATCAATAACCCCTTTTCGGATAATTCGTTCTCCATATAGTACTCGTCCCAAAATAGGAATTTTAGGAAATCCTTCTCCGGGGCAGATCGCCTTATAGCCAGAGATCATAGCTCCCGCCGCGAATGAGAAGTGCTTCGCTGAGACTCTGTGCCTCTTGCGGCCACTTGCAATCCGCCATTACATAGACGGTATAGATCACGGCTGCGATTACTTTGGCAGAGTGACTGAGAGGGCGGAGCCATGTACGGCAGTGCTCAATTAGCAAGCCAGTCGGGATTGGCAGAAGTCATTGGGGTTGATCCGTGTCAGGATACGGGGAGTTGGTTTGCGGTTCAGACCTACGCCCGGCACGAGAAAGTTGTTGCTCAAGAAATTTCGTACCTTGGCTTGAGCGGCTTTTTGCCATTGGCCCGGCAGGTGCGCAACTGGACAGACCGCCGAAAGGTTGTAGAGCTGCCGCTGTTTAGTTGCTATGTGTTCGTGAAGCTCGTCGCCACAAGCAGGGAACGCCTAAGAGTGTTACAGGTCAGAGGGGTCCTGCGATTTGTCGGCAGTCAGGGAGCAGGCATAGCCATCCCCGACGAGCAGATCGAAAGTCTGCGAATCCTAGTGGAGAAGCAGTTGCCCCTGTGCTCACATCCCTTTCTCAAAATTGGACAGCGCGTACGCATCCGCAGCGGTGCTTTGAGCGGCGTCGAAGGAATTCTCCTTTCGCGGAGCGGAGAACGCGCCCTGATCATCTCCCTGGCTGCGATCGAGCGATCGCTGAGCGTACGCATCGAGGGATATGACGTCGAGCCGGTCTAGAGCATTTTCAGGGTTAGCGTAAACCAAAAGGGTGAAGCACGCCTTCTACGGCCGCAGAAAATCGCAGTTTATTTTTCATGTACGCCTGAAGGCGTACTCCACCCGCCTGCAGGCACTCTTGAAAATGCCTTAAGCAGCCAGCTTCTCTTTAGCTTCGTCACGTTTTCATGCCCGAAACCCCAGAGCCACGCCGCGGCGATGAACGCGGAATGCCGCGGCTACTTGCCGTCAGCCGCGAATCTGCCGTGCTCGATCCACTTCTTGCCCTCAGCCAGCGCAACGGCTGGCAAGTGGAAACTGCCGGCAGCGGATGGGCAGCCATGGAAGCCGTGCAGTGGGGGGTCATCCCGGACGTGCTCATCCTGGATCTGCCGCCAGCCGATAGCGACGGTCTGCAATTCCTGCGCTGGCTACGCCGGGTGCGCCCCGAGCTGCCGGTCATCGCGCTCTGTGACGAACACGATGTATCGACGGAGGAGGAAGTCGTCCGGCTGGGGGTGAGCGATTGCGTCTCGCGGGCGTGGGAAGAACCGGGCCTGCAGATCGCTATTCACAGGCAACTGGCGACCACGCCTGATTCGCCTGCGGCACAAATCAGCAGCGATGATGTGCAGGAAATCGGCGGCGGCTGTTTCTTCGTCGCCGGCAGCTCTGTCATGCGACAGCTCCGCGCTCAAGCTGAGAGGCTGGCCGGGACTGGTGCTCCGGTCCTGATTCTGGGAGAAACGGGTAGTGGCAAGCAGACAACCGCACGCCTGATCCATCACTTGTCCGTCAGGTCTGGATTCCCGTTCGCCAAGATCAGCTGTGCAGCGCTGCCCGCCGATCTATTGGAAGCCGAGCTGTTCGGAGATGGGCGAAGTGCGGGCACGGTGCCGCAAGTCAAAGCCGGGAAGCTTGAAGCGTGCGAGAACGGAACGGTTCTGGTCAACGAAATTGCCGAGATGCCGTTGACGCTGCAGGCCAGGCTGCTGCAGGTACTGCAGAGCAGGAACTTCGCCAGACCAGGCAGCGCAGCGGCGGTTTCGCTTGACGTGCGGATCATGGCCTCCAGCACCAGCAGTCTGGAAGCCGCAGTTTCCGACAACAAGCTGCGCGAGGACCTGTATTACCGCCTCAGCACCTATACCATCCGGGTGCCACCGTTGCGCGAACGCCGGGAAGAGATTCCGATTTTGTTGCACTACTTCATGCGATACCTGGCGAAGCAATACGCGCTGCCGCCGTGCTCTTTCTCGCCGGCCGTCTTGGATGCCTGCCAACGCTACTCCTGGCCCGGCAACTTGCGGGAATTGGAAAATTTCGTGAAGCGCTTTCTGCAAGCCGGGCATAAAGAGTTGCCGCTCGCCGGGCAAATGGAGCCTCTTCGATCCGAACCTGCAGCACGGGTTGGCCGAATGCCTTCATCGCGACCGCAGGGTCCCGGGGCCGGCTCAGCTTCCGATTCGCTGAAGTCACTGGTTCATACCGTAAAGCTGCAGGCGGAGAAGCATGCCATTACTGCGGCGCTGGAAAAGACTCGATGGAACCGCAAGGCAGCAGCCGACCTGCTCGGCATCAGCTATCGCACTTTGCTGTACAAAATCGACCAATACCACCTCAAACCGTCATAGTTCCAGCCCAGAATGCAGGCCTGTAACTGGCGGGCGAGCGCCGCGCCCGCGGGCAAGGTCCAGTACGCCTGCAAATCTTGCCTTTGATGCCTTGATGATTTCTTACTCACCCACTCGCTCAAGGTAGGTTTTCATGATTGAATCGCATCGCCCGAAACTCCGCTGCTGCATTGTCCTGCTTCTGCTCTGCTGCATCGCCGCAGTCGCAAGGGCGCAGAGCGGCGAACAGAGCCTGTCCTGGTCCGCAAAGAGCACCAGTCCCGGCCCGGCGCAAACCGCCGACGAGGACAGCACATCGCCTCCGAATGCAACCAACTCGTCCGATCTGCTGCAGTTCGTGCGCAGCTATCCCGATGTACTTCCTGGCATTAAGCGGCTGATGGTGGAGCGCCTGCGCGAACAGGGCAGCCTGATCGACGAACAGAGCGCTTCGGACCAGGATGTCTACCGCGAACTGGAAACCAACCCGGACTTCGCCAACGAAGCGGTTAAGTGGCTCGTCGATCAGGGTTATGTGTCTGAGGACGAAGTGCGCAATCTGCCAACCACCTCGGCCTCGACACAGCCGGCTCCGCCTTCCGTTTCACCTAGCGCCCGCGAGCCAGCCGCATCTGCCGCTGCGCCAAGAGAGCGGCTTGCCGCTCGCGAACCGAAAGATCACGAGCAACCCTTCGATGACTCAACCGTAAATCCCCGGACCGTACGGCAGACGAACCCCTATCCCAGTCTGCCTTCGACTCGCGATCTCTATCGCCAGTTTCCCGATCAGGCGACGAACCTGAAGCGGTTTGGCTCCGACATTTTTCGCTCCGACTCGCGTGCTCTGAATAGTTTTCCCATGGACCTGCCTGCAGGACCGGAGTATGTGCTGGGGCCGGGAGATACAGTTACGGTTGATCTTTGGGGAGGGGTTTCGCAGCGCCTCACGCGCCCGGTGGATCGCGAAGGCCGGATTTCTCTTCCCGACGCAGGACCGATCGTCGTCGCCGGCTTGACCCTGGCCAAAGCTCAGGAAGCGGTCCAGGCGGTGCTCGAACCGCAGTTCCGTAACTTGCGCGTAGCTTTGTCCGTCACCCGCCTGCGTACGGTGCGGGTTTATGTGGTCGGCGACGTTCAGCGTCCCGGCGCCTACGACATCAGCTCGCTATCTACGCCGCTCAATGCGCTCTACGCCGCCGGCGGTCCGACGGCAACCGGGTCGTTGCGCGTCGTCAAGCACTACCGCGGAGATCAGTTGGTCTGCCAGGTCGATCTTTACGATCTGCTGATCCACGGCGAGCGAAAAGAGATTGCGCACCTCGAGCCCGGAGACACAATCCTCGTGCCTCCAGTGGGTCCGCTGGTCGCGGTTGCGGGCATGGTGCGGCGTCCTGCCGTCTATGAACTGAAAGACGAGAGCCAACTTGCCGACGTGATCGAGATGGCCGGCGGCGTAACGGTGTCTGCCAGCCTGGGTGAGGTCAAGGTTGAGCGCATTGAAGCTCACGAAAAACGGGTGATGGTGAACGTCAGGTTTACCCCCGCGTCGTTACATCGGTCGGCCACTGAGACGGTGGGAAGCTTCCGGGTTCAGGACGGTGACCGGGTATGGGTTGCTCCCATACTTCCTTACAACGACAAGTCGGTCTATCTCGAAGGGCACGTCTATCGCCCGGGCACCTATCCGTTCCGTGAGGGAATGAAGATCACCGACCTGATTCATTCCTATCAGGAGGTGCTGCCCGAGCCTGCCAGTCGTGCGGAGATTGTCCGGCTCGAGGCTCCTGATTTCCATCCGCAAACCATCAGCATTGATCTGGCGGGCGCGCTTTCCGGCGACGACACGGTGCTGCTGCAGCAGTTTGACACGGTGCGCATCTTCGGCCGCTACGAGATCGACCCGCCCAAGGTAAGTATCTTCGGCGAAGTGCTTCGCCCCGGCGAATATCCCATGGGCCGCGGCATGACTGCGGCCGATCTGGTCGAGATGGCGGGCGGCTTTCGTCGCGGCGCCTATACCGAAAAAGCCAGCATTGCGACCCATTCCATTGAGCACGGCAAACAGGTAGTGACCAGCGACAAGACCATCAACATCGGCGCGGCCATGGCTGGAGATTTGGCCGAAGATGTCGTTCTTAAACCAGGCGACGTTCTTACCATCCTGCAAATCCCCGGCTGGAATGAGATCGGCCAGTCCGTGACGATCCACGGCGAGGTGACTTTCCCCGGCAGCTACGGACTCACCAACGGTGAGCGGCTCAGTGCGCTGATCAAGCGGGCGGGGGGCTTCCGCGCTGAAGCCTATCCGGCGGGCGCGGTTCTGGACCGCATCGAGGTGCGGCGCCTGGAAGAGAAAGGCAAACAGGAGCTGATCAGGCGAATCGAGGCCGGAGGCGCCACGGCGCATTTCGCGCCAACCAGCACGGGACAGGACCAGGCGGCGCTGCTTCAGGCCATGCAGCAGCAACAGGCCCAGACTCTCAGCCGCCTGCGCGCGCAGCCGCCTTCGGGACGACTGGTCATCGTCATCAGCAGCGACATCCGTGAATGGGAGAACACTCCGGCAGATGTTTACCTGCGCGACGGCGATGTCGTCACCATCCCAAAGAAACCTAACTTTGTGCTGGCGTATGGCCAGGTCTACAACCCTTCTGCCGTGACCTATGTGCCGGGAAAAACCGCGCAATGGTATCTGGGTCAGGCCGGCGGTGCCACCGTAATGGCGGAGAAGAAATCGATTTATATCATCCGGGCCAACGGTTCGGTGGTCTCATCGCAGGGCAGCGGCGGATGGTTCAAGGGCAGTGTGCTCAACACCAAAATGCGTCCCGGCGACACGCTTGTCGTGCCGGAGAAGGCCATCGGGGGATCGTCGGCGTGGAAGACCACGCTCGAAACAGCACAACTCATCGCCTCGCTTGGTGTAGCTGCTGGTGTTGCAACCCACTTCTGATGTTCCTGAGCTTTTCCAGCAGGTTCCTTGTGGCAAGCCTTATCATGGGCGGCGCGTCCGCGATGTGTCAGGCTCAGGCTCAGGCTGCTGCTGCCGAAACTTACATGAATGAGCAAAGCTATTCCGACGCTTCTACAACCGCCAGCGCGCCCCAGCCGCATCTCAATGCGCGCTGGTTTCCCAGCAATGTGCTGCAGGATCAGCAGGCCTTTCTGACATCTCCGTTTCGCATTCCGAGTTCGCAACTACCTCTCGTCCTGTTCGGAACAGCATTCGGCACCATGCTTGTCGCCAGCGATACGGCTGCCGAGGCCCACGTGCCTAAAATCACCAATCCGAAGCTGGGGGCGAACCTCTCAGACGCCGGCATGGTCGCCCTTCTCGGGACGGGTGGAGGCCTGTTCCTTTGGGGACAGCATAGCAACGACCAACAGATGCGCGAAACCGGATATCTGGCGGGCGAGGCTGCTCTGGACGCCTACCTCGACACCATCGCCATTAAGTACATGGCAGGCCGCGAGCGTCCCTACACCGGCAACAACCGGGGAGAGTTTTTTCAGGGCGGCGACTCGTTTCCATCCAGTACCTCCGCGGTAAGCTGGGCAGCCGCAAGCGTCATCGCTCACCAGTATCCCGGCCAGCTCACCAAACTGCTTGCCTACGGCACCGCCGAGGCGGTTGACCTGGGCCGCATCGTCGGGCAGAAGCACTGGCCCTCCGAAACCCTTATCGGCAGCGCTCTCGGCTGGTACCTGGGACGGCAAATCTTTCGCGCGCGCAGCAGCGATCCCGAGATCGACAGCGCCAACTGGGGTACCTTCGAGCCCGCGCCCCGGAGCGAAGCCAAAGACCAGCCGGACGCGGACGAGCCCTGGAACAATGGCTATAGCTCCACCTACATTCCACTCGATAGCTGGATCTATCCCGCGCTGCTGCGGCTTTACTCGCTGGGATACCTGGATACGGCTTTCATCGACATGCGTCCCTGGACATGGCTCGAGGTAGCCAGGATGCTGCATCGCTCGGAGGAGACGATTCTCTCCGACGGCAACAACGCGCAGGCACGCGAGATATTCTTTGCCGTCGAGCGGGAGCTGCGCAGCAATGGCGAGCTCAGGGTATCGCAATGGGAAACACCTACACTGCAGGTCGAGTCGGTGTACACGCAGGCGCTCGGTATCTCAGGTACGCCGCTCAATGACAGCTTCCATGTCGGGCAGACCTTGGTAAACGACTACGGACGGCCGTATCAGGCAGGCTTCAACGACTACACCGGGTTCAGCCTGCGCGCCCAGTCCGGCCAGTTTTCCACTTACTTTCGCGGCGAATACCAGCATGCGCCGGGCGCGGAGGGCTATTCGCCCGCCGTCGCTGCTATCCTGGGCAACATCGACGGCACCACCGGCCCCAGTCCAGTTATTCCTGCGGGCACGATGGCAGCCGCCAACCAGTTCACCGTCCTCGCCGCTTACGCGTCGATGCACCTGGCGGGAAGCGAATGGTCGTTTGGGCGCAGCGAGGAGTGGCTGGGACCCGGCGTGGGCGGCGCGATGGCGTGGAGCAACAACGCCCTGCCCATCTACTCATTTCGCATCAATCGCGTCCAGCCGCTCTACATTCCGGCTCTTTCCCGCCTGCTCGGTCCGCTGCGCTACGATTTCCTCGTCGGCCCGTTGCAGGGGCACACCCAGCCCAGCGCTCCCTGGGTGCATGCCGAGCAGTTCACCTTCAAACCGACGGAGAACTTCAGCTTCGGTTTCGAGCGCACAGTCATCTGGGGTGGCGCGGGGCACGTGCCCATCACGCTGGAAAGTTTCGGCCGGAGCTTCTTCAGCACCGAGGATGTAACCAACAACAATGTCAAGTTCGGGCCGACCGATCCCGGCGCGCGCTTCAGCGCCTTCAACTTCACTTGGCGGCTGCCGTTTCTGCGCCGCTGGGCAACGCTCTACACCGATTCCGAAGTCCATGACGACGTCAGCCCGATCAGCGCGCCACGCCGCTCGGCCTTTCGTCCGGGGCTCTATCTTTCACAGCTTCCGTGGTTGCCCAAGCTGGACTTCCGCATCGAGGGCGCCGACACCGATCCGCAAATCCAGGGCCTCGCTCCCGGTGGCCATTTCCTCTACTGGGAGATTGTCCAGGTGCAGGGCTATACCAATAAGGGCTTCCTCTTCGGCGACTGGATTGGCCGTGATGCCAAGGGCGGCCAGGCATGGCTCACGTGGCACCTCAGCGGCAACGAATCGATACAGCTTTCCTACCGCAATGCCAAGGCGCTGAACGCCTTCATCCCCGGCGGCACCACGCAGAACGACTTCACCGCCGGTATTGTGAAGCGCCTTACGCCGCAGCTCGAGCTGAGTTCCTGGGTGCAGTGGGAGCAATGGAAGGCGCCGCTGATCGCCTCCGGCCTCCAGAAAGACGCTGCGATTTCCACCCAACTGACCTGGTATCCCAAGATCAGTGTCCACAACTAACCCGGATTTCTCTCACCATGCTCTGCTAGACCGGGCCTTTAAACCGGCATTCCCGAAGGACAGGTAGAGATGGCCTGTTCGGCTTGCCCTTCGGAAGGACAAGTAGAGCTGGCCTTTAGGTCAGCGTCCAAGCTATTCATTTCTTCGTTAGCCGGCTTTAGGGCGGTTCCAGATTTGGTGTATCCAGGTAGAGCGGACCTTCAGGTCCGCGTCCAAGCCGCACCCCGAAGTCTGGGCTTTCCGCCCACTGCAGCGCAGTGGGCGGAAAGCCTGACGAAGAGAGCCCCCCTCGACGCGGCGCTGAAGCGCCGCTCTACCCGACCTCGGGGTACAGCAATTCTGGAACCGCTTTAGCCGGCGGAACACGCTCTGGGGCTAAAGAGGGGGTGTGAGAACCAACAGAGTTCTCACCCACACTCTAAAGCCCGGCACATTTTTTGTCGCCCTGACGCCAGCCTAAAGGCTCGCTCTACCTATCCTTCGGCCGCGACAAAAACCCTAAAGGCCCGCTCTACCTAGCGGGCGGAGTTGAACTAATCTTGCGAAACCAATCTGATTTCTCCTCGCTGGCGGTTGAAGAACCGATCCGCCACCCGGCCACCGAATCCGAAAACCTGCTCAGAAGCTGGCTGGCGATGCTGTCCGCAATCTGGGATCGCCGCGCCTACGTTCTGAAGGCGGCACTGGCCGGAGGCCTGATCGCGCTTGTCGCAGCTCTGCTTCTGCCCAAACGATACGAATCCACCACCCGCCTTATGCCGCCGGACAAGAACCGCGGCAACATGGCCGCCTTCGCCAAACTGCTGGACCAGAACATAGGCCCGCTGGCCGCCGAAGCTGTCGGTGCACAAATGCCGGGAACGCTGTTCGTCGAGGTCTTGCGCAGCCGCACGGTCGAAGACGATCTGGTTCGCAACTTCGATTTGCGCCACGTCTACCGCAAAAAGCTCTGGAAGGATGCCCGCGCGCGGCTGGCAGCAAACACGCAGATCGCCGAGGACCGCAAGAGCGGCGTGATCACCCTGACGGTGACTGCCGGCAGTCCTCAACTGGCGGCCAGTCTGGCCGGCCGCTATGTCGCTGCCTTGAACGAACTCATGTCGCAACTGGACGCGTCATCCGCCCATCGCGAGCGCGTCTTCATCGAGCAACGGCTCAAGGCAGTCAAGAGCGATCTCGACCACGATTCGGCGGCATTGAGCCAGTTCTCCAGCCAGAACCAGACCCTCGACCCCAAGGAGCAGGGCAAGACCATGGTGGAAGCGGCTGCCAAGTTGCAAGGCGAACTGATTGCCGCCGCAGCCGAGCTGCGCGGCCTGGAGCAGATCTATGGGCCGGAGAACGCTCGCGTCCGCTCCGCCCAGGGCCGGATTGCCGAGTTGCGGCGTGACTTGCAGCAGATCGAGGGCAACGCTGACGGCGATGTCGGCTATCCCTCCATCCGCAAACTGCCCGCCATCGGACTTGGCTACTCGGATCTCTACCGCAATGTCCGCATACAGGAAGCGGTCTTCGAGAACCTGACGAAACAGTACGAGATGGCCAAGGTGGAAGAGGCGCGCGACATCCCGACGGTGCGCGTGCTCGATGAGGCCCAAGTGCCGGAGGTGAAGTCAGGTCCGCATCGCACATCCATCGGGTTGCTCGGACTTCTACTAGGCGCCGCGCTGGCCGCGGCACAGATCGTCGTCGCAAGTCTCTGGCGTGAAACTTCTGCCCAAGCGCCGCTGAAGAGATTTCTCATCCATCTCGGCGACGATGTCCTCAGCGATGCGCTACGGTTGCGCGCAAGATACGGCAACGAAAAAGCAAGGAGAACGGTACCGCATGTTCCCGAACCCCGGCACGAACAATCTGTTGAAACCGCCAACTGAAAGCGCGGGCATGGTCATTGCCCGGTCGCCGGTTCTTAACACCATGACGAGCGTCGAGGTAGTACGGTCCGCAGCCGCCTACGGACCGTGGAGACCAGCCGTTGCCGAGCTGTTCTCGAAAAGCTTCCAACGGCCGTTTCCGGAGAAAGCTTGGGACCTGTACTACCGCGACAATCCCTATGGCGAGGTGATCGCCGCGATTGCGCTCAGCGGCGACAAAGTTGTCGGGCACCATGCCTTCATTCCGCAAGTCCTTACTCGCGGCGATGGCCAGGTCCTCCGTTACCTGCAGTCCATAAGCCTGATGACCGATCCCGGGCACCGCAGTGTCTTTCTTAAGCTGGTAGCCGCCTCACACACCGCGGCCATGAAATCCGATGCCGACTTCATCCTCAGCTTCAACAATCCCCACGGAGCGCGGCCTCTGCGAGAGCTGTTTGGGCACCAGCCTATCGTCGAAACACCGCTGCTCACCTGGACGCCTCAGTCCATGGCCTACGCGACGACACTACGAATCTCGCCTGCAGAAAAACGCGCTTACGGCGACGAGTTCACCCATCCCTGGTGCGCACAATACTGGAACTGGCGCACTTCGCTGAACGGGGCCAAAGCTGTCAGGCTCAACGACCGCACCCAGCTCACCTACAAAATCTCGGAGGATGTGATCACGGTGCTGGATTTGGAAACAGGCGACCAGTTATCGGCCAGGGACGACTTGACCAGTTTCTCCTTCCATCTTGACGCGCCGCACTTCCGCATCAGCGCCTACCATGCGGAATTGATCGAGACATTCAGTAACGAACTGGTTAGCCACGAAGACTACGTTCTGCGCTTCTACGGGCGCAAGCTGCGACGTCCGGTGCCGCCCATCAGGTTCTCACTTCTGCTATCAGATGTGTTTTAGCTTCTTGAGCCGGAAGTCCGTTTCATCAGCCAGGAGTTATGCCAGGGCAGGACTTCACAGACCGCTGACAACCTCCCATCGGGGCCGATTTGTGTCAGGGCACGGCTTTCATAGTTTTCGGCAAGCTGTTCAGCCGCGCCCGCACCGCCCAGATCTCATGCATCAATTTCCAACCGCGTTCAGCGATCTCCCCCGGCACTGGCTTCCTCCGGGTAAACAGGCCGCCATCTGCTTCACCATCGATGACATTCATCCCGGCCGTTCGTGTGACGCTTACGAAGCCGGCGGCGATCTCGGCCAAGGCGCACTAGGACACGTAGAGTGGCTCTGTCAGCGCCATCCGCAACTGCGCGTCACTCTGTTCGTAACTCCCGCGTGGCGCGAGATCGGCCCGTTCGCGACTCGCAAACTACTGGCCCGCATTCCCTGGCTGCGAGACCAGCTTTACCTGACCAAAACTTTGCGGAACGGCGCTATGCTGCTCACGCGGCATCCCGAATTCGTGGCTTACCTCAAATCATTGCCCCGCGTCGATTGTGCTCTGCATGGTCTCCATCACATCAACCAAGGTCTCAGGATCATGGAGGAATTCAGAAACCGAGGCCGCGACGAGTGTCGGCGAATGCTCGAAGCTGCCATCGCCATCTTCGACCAGGCCGGTCTGACATGGTCTCCGGGAATGTGTCCCCCCGGCTGGCATTTGTCGGACGCCCTGGCGGAGGCCATGATCGCGGCAGGCTTACAATTCGTCGCCTCGGCGCGCGACATCGCGACCCCGATCAGTCGCGACGCAACCGCGCAGATGAGCGGCCGCCGTGGAGTCTCGCTGATCTATCCCCAATCGATTCTCGATGGCAGACTGCTGCACTTGGCCACCAATTTTCAGGCAACCTCGAGCTGCGAACGCGCCGAGCAGATCATCGCGCTGAACGGTCTGGTCGCAGTCAAGGCACACATCATCAAGCAAGCCTGCGGTCACGTCGCTCGGGATGGAATGGATATCTGCTATCGCGATTACCTGCACGAGATTTTCTGCCGCCTCGAAGATCGCTTCGCGGAATCGCTGTGGTGGACCGCAATGGCCGAGATCACGTCGCGCTGCCGCCAATCGCAACCAGCTCGGCCGGAGCTCTGCGAGCAAGCTTCAGCAAACCATGGAGCACGTCCAGATTAGCCGTCAAAACCCGCTGCCGCCGCCGGCTAGTACGTTGTATGCCGAGGCCACCGCATTATCGCCGGCGCAATTGCAGGCCGACGCCGTCCGCCGGCCGGCCTCGCGAATGACCCAGGCCGTCATCGTTTTGGCGCTGGTGAACGCGGCCATCATGCTGCTGCGCTTTACCGAGCAGTGCGTCCTGGCGCGAGCACTCGGGGCGGGGCAGCGGCTGGACGCATACTTTCTCGGGCAGGTGGTAGTGCTGCTGGGAGCGCAGGCGGCGGTCGCGGTCACGACTGCGGCCGTGCCGGTCCTGGCGGATTTCGCCGCCCACGAACGCAAGACGCTGGTGCGGCAGCTGCTGGCAGCGATTGCGCCCTCGGTGCTACTTGCCACGGCGATTGCTGCGCTGCTGAGCGGCCCCATCGTATGGGCGCTGGCCGGCAACTTCGATTCCGACAACCGGCTGCTGGCCCGCGCCATCCTGCTGTGGCTGTTGCCCGCAACCGCGGCGTGCCTCTTCGCGGGCTTGCTGCGAGCCTACTGGTTCGCCGAGCGGCAGTTCGTAATCCCCGGCACCGGCCAGTTGTTCATGCCGTTGTGCACCTGCGCGGGCGCAGCCATGGTAGCCTTCGCCGGCTGGAACCTGCGCCTGGCCGCCGCGGTCGCCAACCTCGGCGCGTTGGTATTGATCATCGTGCTCTACCGGCCGTTGCGCAAGCGGGCAGTCGCGTCGGCCGGAGCCATCAGCCTCTGGCATTCGAAGCAAGTGCGACATCGCTTCGGTAAAGCGTTGTTGCCGGTCACGGTGGCGTTGGCGCTTCTGCCGGCAATGATTGCCGTCAGCCGCTGCTTCGCTTCCGCGCTCTTGCCCGGCAGCGTGACCGCGGTCACCCTGGCGGCCAGCCTGGCGAGCATTCCCGGTCAATTTGCCGCTGCCTCGGTGGGCATGGTGCTGCTGCCGCAGACCGCATTGTTCAAGGCTGCCGGGCGCATGCGCGATGCCGCCATCGGCGTGGAACGCGCCCTGTGCAGCACGGCGTTCGTCGCCCTTCCTTGCGCCATCGTGCTGGGACTGTGGCCGCACCAGATCGTCCAGATGGTCTTCCAGCGCGGCGCTTTCGATCGCGCAGCGGTGGGACTGACCGCGTCGGCTCTAACCGGCTTCAGCGTCGGAGTGCCGCTTCTCGCCGCGCTGCAGGTACTGGCCTTTGCACTCTTCGCCGTGCTCGGCACGCGCCAGGTGGCACTTGTTGCCGTCTTCACACTGCTGATCAACCTGCTTTTGAACCGGCTGCTGCTTCGGTTTGGCGCCATCGGCATTGCCGTCGCATTCTCTCTGGCTTGCTGGATCAACGGCGCGATGCTTCTGCGGCTGTTGGACAGGTCCTTACGCGAGCTACGCACCGGCCGCATCCTGCTGCGACACCTGCGCATCCTGGCGATATCCGTTCTCGCCGGGACTGTGGGAAAAATCTGCTGCAGTTATCTCGCTGCCACATCCGCTCACCCGGACGTGGCATTCCTCGTCAGCCTTGCCGTGGTCGCGACCGTTTATGTAGGGGCCAGCCGGTTGGTCTCCAGCCCCGAGATGGAAGAAGTTCTCGCAAGCCTGGGCCTGGGTTTTTCGCGGCGTGCTAGCAGGGAAGCGCTCACCGCGGCTGACTGAGCGAACAGCGAACATGGAACCCGGTACAACCACACTCGCGTTGCTGGCCGCTGGGTTGCTGGCGCTGGCGGTTTTTTGTGTAGCCCGGCCGCGCGCCGGCATCGCTGTGGTGATGGTTTCGTTCCTGGTTGCTCCGCTGTTTCCCACCGAGGATCTGGGCTGGCTCTTCTACGGCTTCGGTGGTTTCACAATTCTGGTGTTGCTGGGCTGGCTCTATAAGATCAGCCGCGGCGGCGCGCCCTTCCGCCGTGTCGCCAGCTCCGATGAGATCGCCCCGGTCCTGACGGCGTGGATCGGGCTCTGCCTTTTGGGACTTCCGGTGTCGTTGCTGTTCAACACCGGAACCTTCGGCGATCGCCTCTACTTCTATGTTAAAGCCCTGGTTCCAGTGCTCTATCTGCTGATGTTTTTCGTCGTGCGGGCGCTCCCGCTCACCCTCGGTCAGGTACAGCGCATTCTTAACTGCCTGTTGTCGGTGGGCATTGCTTTCGCGGTGATTACGTTCGCAATCTATGCCGTGACCGGCGTGCGGGTCGCCTTCTTCTACCGGCCGCTGGAGTTTCCCATGGTCGCGTTGGGATCGAATGTGAGCTTCGCGCGCATGCTGCTGGCCCGCAAACGAGCCGCGATTATGGCATGGGCGCTGCTGACGGCGATATTGGCACTGGCCGTCGTACTCACCTTCACCAAAGCTCTAATGCTTGCGCTGGCGTCGGGGCTGATGCTGATCGCCTGGCTGCTCACCCGCCACCGGACAAACCGGATGGCAAATTACTTGGTGGCATTCGCAACCATAGCAGCAATTACTTCTGCTGCCTTGCTGGTTCTCGCTTCTACCACCAGCGCCAGCGATCTTTCCTTCTCGGAGACGGTCTCCATCCGCCTCAACGACGAGAGCAGTACCGATACGCGACTGAGCGAGTGGCAGGCGGCGCTGGGAGAGTTCGCCCAAAGCCCGCTCTTCGGCAAAGGTCTCGGCCACCAACTGGAACGCGATGTGATGGGGGAATCGCTGACCGCGGGCTACGTACATAACCAGATTGCCTACACGGCAATGACCACAGGAATTGCCGGGCTCATCATTTACGTGCTGCTGGTGTACCGGTGGGCCGGACTGGTTTTACGCTTCAATCCGGCACTTGGCGACGCCGCGGGCGTCGTCGCGGCCCTACATGGCGGTGTGCTGACTCTCTGGGTTTACGCCCTGATGTTCGCCACCGCCGGGCTGATCCAGCACAATCTCCTACTCGGCCTTTTTCTCGGCCTGGCGGTGACCATGACGCCGAAGAAGCCTTCGCACGCCGGCGTCGCGGCCAAGCGCTGAATTTCGAAGTACCTTCAACCCCCAATCTGGAGGATCCATTGCACGCCTCAAGAATGTACCTCTTCGCGCTCGCTCTCCTGGCGCTGGTCGCGATTTCTGCTCACGGGCAGGCCCGCGAAATCATCGTGGAGGGTCAGGACAGCCCCGAGTGGAACCAGAAACTCGGCGTCACCGCGACCCGCGGCTCCTGCAACCTGCCGCCCGAAGGCTGCATAAAAACCGTGCCGCTTCTGCTCGCCAGCCAGCACACCAGCCGCTTCTACCTGAACATCTGGGACGACCTCAACTCGAAGACCATCCTCGAACGTACCGCGTACTACAGCCAAGCCAGCCTGACCACGCCGGGGCTGTACGAGCTGGATATCGATGACTTCGTCGATCACTTCAACGGCTGGTGTCACACCCCTGGTCAGGGCTGCGATGTCCTGCTCGGCCAAATCATCTCCGCCACCAAATCCAGGAACAAGGCACTCCGGTTCGGCGTCGCGATTTATGAAGATCAGCTCACGCAGGTTCTGGACAACCCGCGCTTTACCCCGGCTCTGCGCGACCAGATCGACAGCGTTCATCTATACCTGCATCAGCGGCAGAACGGGCCCGAATTCGAGAGCTACGTCAATCAGGTGGGGCATCACTTTTCGCACGCCCAGGTCATCGCCGGCGCCTATCATTACGACCGGATTGACTACACCAAGTGCGGCGCTCTCCCTTGCACTCCTGCTCAGGAACTCAACTATTACACCCAGACGCTCAAGCTGCAGCTGACTCTCCTGGAGCACCAGGTTGTGAATGGAATTGAATTTTATCCCGGAGGCTTCGGCCTGGAGGACAAATTGTCCTTCTGGAATGACCCCAGGATCTGTGCCCCCGCGCGCCGGCAGCAATGTATCGACAACACCAAAGCCATGGACAACGCCACTCTGGAGTTGTTCAAGGAATTCAAGATAGGAAATCCCTAGGCCGTTCGCAGTACCGGCCGGGTGCTCCGTTATGACCCTCTTTTGGCGCTGGGGCAGGGGCCATTTCTCGCCGATGAAATCACCAGCGAGAGGTCACACTTTGAAAACAAAACTTACCAAACTTGCAATCGTGATGTGCATCCTGACTTTGCCGGCCGAGGCACAGTACGGCACGGCCGTCACCGAAGGACTCGGCTTTCCCCAGCAATGCTGTTGGGCTTTTAGCACGCATGCCTACTGGTTTCCAAACCCCAGCAACTGGTCGCTGGTGGGTGGTTCGGCAACCGTGACCATGGCCGGTGGGCCCAACGGCACGACGGTCGCGAACCTTAACGTTACCGCCTCCGGGCCACTGACCGCCGCCTACCAACTGCCGCAGCTTACCGATCTGCGAGGCTATGACAGCTTCGACTTCGTCGCCCAGATCAGCAATACCCGCATCGGCGGACTCGTCCTGCTGGTGGATAGTTCCCGGCGCCGGCGTTGGTATCAATTGATCCTGCGGGCAGCCGGCGGCTGGGGACAACCTGTCTACTCCATCAGCAATTATGTCAACCAGGACCCCGGATTTGACCTCTCGCACGTCGCCGCCATGTGGTTCAATCAAGGCGGACTGGTGGCCGGTGATGTCATTTCCATCGGCGCCATCAGCTTCGACGTTGGTCTGGTCGATCATGCCGATTACGCCTCTGAGTGGTCGCAGGACTTGACCTGCGGCGGGACGCTTTCGACGGCTTGGGACGCGGCTATCGGTCCAGCCAGTCTGCTGGCCAACGTCCAAGCCTGCCAAGGCGGGCAGGTGGACATCGCGATCATTGCCCTCGGTTACCTGGGCATCACCTGGGACTGGTCGGCAAAAACTTATCTCAGCTTCTACTACAAAGACACTTACACTTCTGTCCTCCACTACTTCCTGGTCTATGACAAGAGTGGCTATTTTCGCGAATGGCTGTTCCCCAACAACTATCCCGGCCAGTGGATGAAAGTGACGGCCCCGCTTACTACCGGCTACTATCTGCAATCCGGTCCCATCGACCTCGGCAATATCATCCAGTTTGAAGTCGGGATATTCGGCGGACCGCCCAAGCAGTACTACACCTTCCAGATCAACGAAGTGACACTGTATCCCGCCACCAACTAATGTGCGGCATCGCCGGAATCTACAACTACGCTGAACCCGGCAGGGCGGTCGATCGCGACCTGCTCCAGCGGATGACGCGCCTGCTTGCTCATCGCGGGCCCGATGATGAGGGCTTCCATATCGACGGCCCCATCGGGATAGGACACCGCCGCCTCTCTATCGTGGACCTGTCGGCCACCGGGCGGCAGCCGATGTCCAATGAAGATGGCTCTTGCTGGATCTCCTACAACGGCGAGTTCTACAACCATGCCGAATTCCGTCCACGCCTGCTCTCCCGCGGGCACCGGTTTCGCGGACCCTCCGACACGGAAACCATGCTCCATCTGCTGGAGGAAGATGGCCCCGAGGCGCTGGCTGACGTCGCCGGAATCTTTGCCTTCGCGTTTTGGGACCGGCGTCGCAACTGCCTCACCCTGGCTCGCGATCCGTTAGGGGTCAAGCAGCTCTACTTCCACGACGATGGCGAGCGAGTCGTCTTCGCCAGCGAGATCAAGGCACTCCTGGTTTGCCCCGGCGTAGCCCGCGATCCCGATCCGGAGGCGATCAATCAGTACCTGCATTTCCACACCGCGCTTTTTGAGCGCACTTTCTTCCGCGAAATTCATCAGCTCCGCGCCGGTGAATACATGGAGATATCGCCCAACCGAAGCCGGTGTCGCACCTATTGGTCGATCCAGGATTTTTCCTCGTTGCGAGTGCGGCCGGCAGCCGCCGCCGGCGAGCTTCGTCAACAACTCGCCTCCGTCGTCAATCAGCAACTGATGGCAGACGTTCCGGTGGGCTCATTCTTCAGCGGCGGCATTGATTCCAGCAGCATCGCAGCCTACGCCGCACGGGGAGGAAAGCGCCCGGTCTGCTTCGGGGTGCACTTCTCCCATCAGGGCGTTATCGATGAGCGCCCATACCAGGAGGCTGCGGCCAAGGCACTGAATCTCGACCTGCGTCTCATCACGCTGGATGGCTCCAGCTTCCCCGATGACATGCTGCGCCTTCTCTATCATCAGGACGAGCCGGTCATCGGCGCCGCCATGTTTCCCATGGCGTATGTCAGCCGGTTGGCGGCGGGCGAGGTCAAGGTTTGCCTTGGCGGGCAGGGTGCCGACGAGATCTTCGGCGGTTATGCGCGTTATGCTCTGGCGCGGCCCGGGCAGGTCATCGCCGGCTGGTTCGGAGGACGTCGCGGCGCCTCCGGCGCGGCCCACGTCAGCGTCAACGGAAACCTCGGCAAGCAGTTGGTGGAGCCAGCGACGCTGCTCCGTCTGCTACGAAACGCTCGCCGGCTCAGCGATTGGGAGTCCAGCTACTTCGAGCATTTCGCCAAGGTTCCGGAGAACTCCTGGGCGCAGCTCTTCGCCGCGCCCGAATTCTACAGCCGCCAGCGCTGCCGTCAGCTCTTGCATGAGCATGTTCTTGCATGTCCGGCGCCCGATCCCGCCGACAAGATCATGCATTGGGACGTTTGCACCTATCTCACCGGTCTGTTTCACCAGGACGACCGCATGAGCATGGCGGCAAGCCTGGAATCCCGGGTACCAATGGCCGACCCGCGGCTGGTTCGCTTCGCCTTTCGCGTGGGCTTCGATGCCAAGTTTCGCGGCGGCGCCAGCAAGTGGATTCTCCGTCAGGCGGTCTCCGATGTCCTTCCGCAGATGGTGTTAACGCGCAGGAAAGTTGGCTTCGATACGCCCGCCGAATCCTGGATGAAAGGCCCGCATCTCGGCTTCGTTCGCGACCTCCTGCTCTCCCAGCGCTCGCGCGAGCGAGGATTCTGGAACCCGAAAGCGATTGCGGAGCGGATTACCCGCACCGATTCACCCGACTGGTTCGATGTGTTGTGGAAGATCGTCTGTATCGAAGCTTGGGCCTCGATCTTTCTGGACTCGCAGCCCTCGGCCGGGCACTGCGCGCAGCCTTACATTTTGTCCCGCACCACTGATCCTGCCGCGCTCACCAGCGCGGAAAATTCTTCCCCCTGTCATCTCGGCCTTCACGACCGCGTGCAGGAAGTCCAGGAATTGGGCTTGAAGCGTGCAGCGGCGCGGGCGCAGTGGGAGTTCAAGACTCGCACCGGGTTGATCGAACTCGCCCAGCCGAAACCAAGCCTCGCGACCTCGACCGAGCCCAAGCAAGCCGTCACTGTTCCGGCTCCGCCGGTTCATCCCCACGAGGTGGCAGAAGCGGTTTGCCGGTTGCTTTCTGCCGATGCCGTTTCCCGCCTGCGATCGATTGCTTCGGAAGCGGCGCGCGGCCGCATCCTGTGCTTCAGCCGCTGGATGGGAAATTACGGAAATCCGATTGACTGGCACCGCAATCCCCGCAACCGACGCCGCTGGCCCCAAGATGTGCACTGGTCGAAGGTTCTGCGCCACGAAGCCGCGGTCGGCGACGTCAAACTCACGTGGGAAGCCGCACGATTTCCCCAGGCCTTCTTCATGGCCCGCGCGGCTGCATTCCATCCCCAATCCGCTGCCGAGTTGGCTGCCGCTTTCTTCGAACAGATCGAGGGCTTCATCGCGGCCAGTCCCGCCGGCAAGGGAGTGCACTGGAACTCCGGCCAGGAGATCGTGCTTCGTCTCATCGCCTGGTCGTTCGGGCTGCATGTGTTCGCGGGACTCGGCCATGCTCCGAATGCCGCTCTCGCCGCCGCGCTTCAGCAGCATCTGCAGCAGTGCGCTGCTCACCTCGCCGCGCACATCCAGTACGCGCGCGATTCGGTCGATAACAATCACCTGATCTCCGAGGCGCTCGGTCTCTATCTCTTGGGACTATCGCTCCCCGCCCATAATGACGACGCCAGCGCGCGCATGATCCACCATGGGCTCTCACTGCTGGAACAGCAGGCGGAGATTCAGTTCCATTCCGACGGCTCTTACTTGATGCACTCGCACAACTATCACCGTGCGGTGCTGCAGGAATACCTCTGGGCGATTTCGTGTACCGTCGGCGCGGGAAGGCAATGCCCGCCGAGTTGGCATGCTGCTCTGGAGCGCTCGCTGGAGTTCCTGCTGGCGCAGCAGAATCCCGGCGATGGACGGCTGCCGAACTTCGGCGCCAATGACGGCTCGCTGCCGCTGCCTTTGTCTTCCTGTGACTTTTCCGATTTTCGCCCGCTGCTGCAGGCCATCAGCGTCGCCACTCGCCGCGAGCGCGTCTACAGACGCGGTCCATGGGACGAAATGGCGCTGTGGCTGTTCGGGCCTGCCGTGCTGGAGCTTCCCGTGCGCAGCCCAGATCGCAAATCCGCTTCCTTCACCACCGGCGGCTACCACGTACTACGCGGGCGCGATGCCGGCAGCTACGCCACGCTTCGCTGCGGCTGCGGCAATCAGGCCGGCCGCTTCTCGCAAATCGACATGCTCCACCTCGACCTCTGGTGGCGCGGCCACAACGTGCTGGCGGATGCCGGCAGCTATCTCTACAACGGCCCGCAGCCATGGCACGAATACTTTCTTGGCACCGGCAGCCACAACACGGTCGAGGTGGATGGCGCGGACCAGATGCTCCATCTGCGCCGTTTCAAGAACATCTACAGCACGCGGGCAAAGCTGCTGCGCTTCGAAGATCATCCCGAATGGGCGCTCGCGGAAGGCGAGCACTATGGCTTTCAGCGCCTGCCGGGGAAGTGCGTGCACCGTCGCTCCGTGCTCTTCGTCAAAGACGAGCTGTGGATTGTCATCGATCGCATCGAGGGGGAAGGCAGCCACGGCAGGCGCCTCCACTGGCTGGGAGGCGACTATCCCTTCCAGGCTGATAACAACCCAGCATCGCTGCGGCTGACGACTCCCGACGGCCTCTTCACCATCTCCACCTTTGACCAGTCCGGCGTTGCTTTGCACGGCGACATCGTCGCCGGACAGGAAACGCCACCTCGTGGATGGATCTCGCGCTACTACGGCGAGAAAAGCGCCGTGCCGTCGTTTGCCGTCGAGGGTTACGGCCAATTACCGCAGACTACGGTTTCCGTACTCTGCCCGGGAGTGCCCGGCGTTGAAGTCAGCGAATCGGAATGGACCGTTACCGCAGGCGATGTTGCCGCCAGCTTCACCGTATCTGGGCCGGTGCTCGATCCGGCGAGCGTCCGCGTATTCAACTGCGTCAGTGCCGGGTGAAGTGAAAAATTTTCCCGGGTCCCTCGGGAACGACAGAGTTTCGTAACCGCCTCCTCAGCGCCACGTACGCAGGGCAGGCTTTGAAGGTCGGCTCTACCGGATCCACGTAACCCTGCAATCACTCTAAAAGGCCATGAGCCTCATCCCGAGGAACTCCTGATGTCATCTTCGTTCTCAGTTACGGAAGCGGTCGCGCGCAGTTCCGCGCCCGTAGTATTGGCCGCAATCGAACCCGCGACCCGCACCATCCTGATTCACCAGGCGTTTGTAAGTCCTGACGAGCCGGGAGGCACTCGCCATTTTGAGTTTGCCCGCTATCTGGCCGCGCAAGGACATCGCCTCACCATCGTGGGCAGCGATGTCAGCTACCTCACCGGGCAGCAGCGCGGCCGCAAGGCATTTGTAACGCGCGAGTCGCGGGACGGCGTCGAGATCCACCGCGCCTACACCTACCGCTGTCTCCATCGCGGCAAAATCGGGCGCGTGGTGTCGCTGCTCAGCTTCTCTCTCAGCGCGCTCGTCGCCGCCTTCCGCGCCGGACCCGCCGACGCAATCATGGGAACGACTCCGCCCATCTTTCAGGCGGTCTCCGCTGCGGTCATCGCTTTCTGCCGTCGTAAGCCGCTGCTTCTGGAAGTACGCGATCTGTGGCCCGCGTTCCTCATCGATCTTGGGATACTGAAGAACCCGCTGCTCATCGCGATCTTCCGCTGGACCGAACGCAGCCTCTATCGTTACGCCACCCGTCTGCTGGTCAACTCGCCGGCTTATCGCGATTACCTCATCGCACAGGGCATAGCACCAGAGAAGATCGCGCTGGTCCCCAACGGAGTTGATCCCGCCATGTTCTGCCCGGAGTCCCGTGGTGAACAGGCCCGCGAGCAGTATGGCCTCGCCGGCAAGTTCGTCATCACCTATGCCGGCGCGCTGGGGCTCGCCAATGACATCGACACTCTGCTCGAGGCCGCCGGGCTTCTCCTCCGCTCCGACCCGGGCATACATTTTCTGCTCGTGGGCGATGGCCAGGAGCGCCCCAGGTTGCAAGCGAAGGCGCGTGCCATGCAGCTCGACAACGTTACTTTTGCCGGCCCTCAACCCAAACAGCGGATGAGCGAGTTTCTGGCAGCTTCCGACGCCTGCGTTGCGATTCTGCAGAACATTCCGATGTTTCGCACCACCTATCCCAACAAAGTCTTCGACTACATGGCGGCGGGCCGGCCGACCATCCTCGCCATCGATGGCGTTATCCGTGAGGTGATCGAACAGGCGCGAGGAGGAATCTTCGTTCCTCCAGGAGACGCCGCCGCCGTGGCCGTGGCCGCGTCCACTCTGTGCCGCGAGCCCGGCCGGTGCCGGCGGATGGGTGCGAGCGCACGCTCCTACGTGGTCGAGCACTTCAACCGTCAGCAACAGGCGGAAGGATTTCTGCAGGCGATCGTAGAAACAGCGCGCGCCTGATCGCCATCGGTCTCGCCTTACTCCGCAGATTCGCTCTCCTGGGCTGTCTGCCGGCGGGAGCGCATCCACCTTCGCCGTCAAAAAAACTCTATGCAGCAGCCCTGGAAACGCACCTTCGACCTTCTCTTGACCATCCCCGCCCTGGCCCTGGTTTGGCCGCTATTGCTGGTCATCGCTGTTATCGTGCGTCGGACCATGGGCAAGCCTGTGCTGTTCCGGCAGGTGAGGGCCGGTCAGCACGGTCTGCCGATCACGCTGCTAAAGTTCCGCACCATGTCGGACACGCGCGGCCCGGACGGCAAGCTGCTTCCCGATGCCGAGCGCCTCACCGGCTTCGGCCGCTGGCTGCGCGCCACCAGCCTGGATGAGTTGCCGCAACTATGGACCGTACTCCGCGGCGGCTTGAGCCTGGTCGGCCCGCGGCCTTTGCTGATGGAGTATCTGCCGCATTACACGCCGGAGCAGGCGCGGCGGCATGAGGTCGTGCCTGGCATGACGAACCTGCCCGCCGTCAATGGCCGCAACGCGCTTGATTGGGAGCGCAAGTTTGCCCTCGACACCTGGTACGTCGAGCACTGGAGCCTCGGGCTCGATATTTGCATCCTGTGGGCCACGGTAGGAAAGGTGTTGAGCCGCGAGGGCGCCGCCGAAACCATGCCCAAGTTTGTCGGCTGCCGCCCAAACCCGAAGGGAGAGCTGACTTGAAAAAAATCGTCATTGTAGGGGCTGGAGGTTTCGCCCGCGAAGTAGCTTGGCTGATCAGGGACATAAACTCGCAGTCGCCAACCTACGACTTCATGGGCTTTCTGGTCAGCGATCTCTCGCGACTCGGCGAGCAGGATAGCCGCGACCAGGTTCTGGGAGATTTCAACTGGCTGGACGAAAATCGAGCCGTCGACGCCCTTGCCTTCGGCATCGGCACTCCGGCGGCGAAGCTGGCGCTGGGCGCCGAGCTTGGTTCCCGTTTCCCTAAGCTCGAGTGGCCCGCCTTAGTCCATCCCACCGCTCAGTTCGACCGTTCCAGTTGCAAGCTTGAACCCGGCGTTGTGCTATGTGCCGGTACCATTGGGACGGTCAACCTGGTCTTCGAAGCCTGCGCCATGGTGAACCTGTCCTGCACTCTCGGCCATGAAGCTCGCATTGGAGAAGCTTGTGTGCTGAATCCCACCGTTAATATCTCGGGCGGAGTTAGGTTGCAGAAGGGCGTTCTGGTCGGCACCGGAGCGCAGGTCCTGCAGTATGTCACTGTGGGCGCTGGAGCCATCGTGGGCGCGGGAGCGGTGGTCACAAAAGATGTGGAGCCGGGCGCAACCGTCGTCGGCATGCCTGCCAAGCCCAGGTAGTCACCAAGCCAATATGGCGCAACCTGCACCATCGCTGTACGCGCTGCCACGCACTGCGGCTTTTGCCCCCTGGCCTCACTTCGAGGCCGACCAAATCGAAGCCGCCGTGCGCGTGCTCGAATCCGGCAAAGTCAACTACTGGACGGGCGACGAAGGCCGGCAATTCGAGTCCGAGTTCGCCGCCTTCACCGGCTGCAAGCACGCGGTTGCGCTCGCCAACGGCACCGTCGCACTGGAAGCTGCTCTGCGCGCGCTGGGCATCGGGGCCGGAGATGAAGTGATAACCACCAGCCGCACCTTTATCGCGTCCGCCAGTTGTGTGGTCGCCGTGGGAGCGCGTCCGGTGTTTGCCGAGGTGGACCGCGACAGCCAGAACATCACGGCGGAGACTATCCGTCCCCTGATCACCAGCAAAACCAAAGCCATCATTGCCGTTCACCTGGCAGGATGGCCCTGCGACATGGATCCCATCCTGCAACTGGCCGGCGAGCATAACTTGTACGTTGTCGAGGACTGCGCGCAGGCTCACGGCGCCACCTACAAGGGACGACCCGTCGGATCGATCGGCCATATCGGCGCGTTCTCCTTTTGTCAGGACAAGATCATGACCACCGCCGGCGAAGGTGGCATGGTCACCACCAACTCGGAGGAACTCTGGCAACGCATCTGGTCGTACAAAGACCACGGCAAAAGCTATGACGCCGTATATCGGAAAGAACATCCTCCCGGATTTCGCTGGCTGCATGAGTCCTTCGGCACCAACTGGAGAATGACCGAGGTGCAATCGGCGGTCGGGAGGGTGCAGCTGCGCAAGCTGCCTCGATGGCGGGAGATTCGGCGCACCTACGCCGGGACACTCGCCGATGCCTTTGCGCAGTGTCCGGCATTGCGCATCCCGCGTCCGCCGGCCTTCGTCGAGCACGCTTACTACAAGTACTACGCGTTCGTGCGCCCGCAACGGCTGCGGGCAGGCTGGACTCGCGACCGCATGGTCGAAGCCGTCAATCAGGAAGGCATTCCATGCTTCAGCGGAAGCTGTAGCGAAATTTATCGGGAAGCCGCGTTTCCGCCGGAGTGGAAGCCTGTGCACCGGCTTCCGGTAGCTCGCCAGCTGGGTGAAACCAGCCTGATGTTTCTCGTCCATCCAACCCTTAGCGAAAACGCTATCGATGCAACCTGCACCGCCGTTGAAAAGGTAATGCGCGCGGCCACCCGTTAGGGAGGCTCTGATTAAGCGCTAGTTTTGAAAGGGCACGGCTTCACCGGCCGCTGAAAAGTCGACGTGATGCGTTGTTCCGGTAGAGCGAGCCTTTAGGCTCGCGTCTAAGTCGTTCACTCTTCGTTATCCCGCGAGGGATGCGCTTTTGCCACTTTTTCAGCAGCCTTTTCAGCCGTGCCGCATGGGAAACAAAACCGGCACGGGCGTTAGGGCGTTTCCCGAATTGCTGTACCCCGAGGTCGGGTAGAGCGGCGCTTCAGCGCCGCGTCGAGGGGGCTCTCTTCGTCGGGCTTTCCGCCCACTGCAGCGCAGTGGGCGGAAAGCCCAGACTTCGGGGTGCGGCTTGGACGCGGACCTGAAGGTCCGCTCTACCTGGATACCAAATCTGGAAGCGCGTTAGCCCCCGCGGGATCACCAGCGACTTATTCCGAGTTTCCTTAGAAAATCCACTCGCCTGCCTGCTGCATTTCTTGCCATCCACTTCCCCTTAACAACCTGACGCACTCCTCACCGTGCAGGAGACTAGGACCTCTTCATGCTTCTCAGATTGCGGTTCTGGCTGATTCTTTTTCTGAATACCGGTTTGATTTCGGCTTCGCTGCTAACCGCGTGGCTGCTTCGCTTTGAGTTCAGCTTGCCGCAGCGCAAACTGCTGCTGAGCGCTCTGCCGTTGCTGGTCATCGTGAGACTGGCGTCGCTGGCTCGCTTCAACCTGCTGCATGGCTACTGGCGTTATGCGGGACTGAGCGAAGTTGCCGACATCATCAATGCGACAGCGATCGGATCGATCGCCTTCCTCGTCTGCCAGCGCTGGGTGTTGGGCGTCACCGCCTTCCCAAAATCGGTCTATTGCCTGGAAACGCTGCTGACGCTGGCTGCGCTGTGCGGCGCGCGCCTGCTCTCGCGCATTCTGGTGCAGTGGGTTTCGCAGAATGCGACTGACAGCTCGTATAGATCCGTACTCGTTATCGGCGCCGGCGCGGCCGGAGCCATGTTGCTGCAGGAGTTGCCGCACAGCGGATATCTCGCCGTGGGAGCGCTCGACGACGACGCTCGCAAGACGGGAGCGCGTATCCACGGAGTTCCGGTGCTGGGCGCCATCGATACTCTGCCGCGGCTTGCCCGCAAGTATCAGGTGGATGAAGTCTTGATTGCCATTCCCTCCGCTACCGGCCGCCAGATGCGACGCATCACCGAACTGTGCGAGAAATCGGAAGCGCGTTTCCGCACCATACCCGGCATGGCCGACCTCATTGCGGGCACGGCCACGGTGAAACAGTTGCGCGACGTCAGGATCGAAGACCTGCTGGGGCGCGATCCTGTGCAGTTGGACCTCGAGCCCGTACGGCAGCAGCTTGCAGGACAAGTGGTGATGGTGACCGGAGCGGCCGGCTCCATCGGTGCGGAACTTTGCAGCCAGTTGCTGAATTATGGGCCCAGCAAGCTGCTGTGTGTTGATCAGGACGAGAGTGCACTGTTCTTCCTGGAACAGAAGCTGGCCGGCGCGGCGCATCCGGCAATCGAATACCTCGTGGCCGACATTGCCGATCGCCAGCGGATGCGAACCATCATGGCTGGCAGCGGCGTCGATATTGTCTTTCATGCCGCGGCCTACAAGCACGTCCCCATGATGGAGACCAATGTCGCAGAAGCGGCGCGCAATAACATCTTCGGTTTAATGACGCTGCTCGAGGTGGCGGAACAGTGCGGATGCGACGCCTTCCTGATGATCTCCTCCGACAAGGCAGTTAAGCCGACCAACGTCATGGGCTGCACCAAGCGCGTCTGCGAGCTGATCATGTCCGCGCGGAGCAACTCCCGTATGCGGCGCGTCACCGTGCGCTTCGGCAATGTACTGGGATCGCAAGGCAGCGTCATCCCGGTCTTGCAGGAGCAGATTCGCAAACAGCAGATGGTGACGGTAACCCACCCGGAGATCTCCCGTTTCTTCATGACCATCCCGGAAGCCGTGTCGTTGGTGCTGCAGGCATTCACCATCGGCCGGCATGGGGAAATCCTGGTGCTGGAAATGGGCGAGCCCATGCGGATCCTTGACCTGGCCCAGACTCTGATCCGGCTGTGCGGGAAAAGCGAAGACCAAGTCGACATCGTCTTTACCGGCTTGCGCAAGGGCGAGAAGCTTCACGAAGAGCTTTTCTACGAATCCGAGCAAGCTTCACCCACCGCTTGCGAACAGGTTCGCCGCACCGCGGGCAAGCACATGAGCTGGGAACTTCTGCAGCAGCACTTGGCCGATCTGCATGCACTCCTCTATGTCGGCAGCGATGCCATGCTTCGGGCCAAACTGAAGCAGATCGTTCCGGAGTACAGCTACGCCCAAGGCGCGGGGCATGTCCTTGGGATATCGCCTCTTCCCCTTCCAGTAGCTATGCGCCCGGTGACAGCCGCGACCGCAGCCGCGGCCGGGTCAGACTAAGGCATTTTCCGAGTGCCTGCAGACGGGCGGAGTACGCCTTCAGGCGTACATAAGAAATAAACTGCGAACCGGGCCGGCTTTAGCCACTGGGGTAATCCGTTTGCGGCGTTTACCTCAGCGGCCGATTTCTCTACTAAGGCGTTTCCCGAATTGCTGTACCCCGAGGTCGGGAAGAGCGGCGCTTCAGCGCCGCGTCGAGGGGGGCTCTCTTCGTCAGGCTTTCCGCCCACTGCAGCGCAGTGGGCGGAAAGCCCAGACTTCGGGGTGCGGCTTGGATGCGGACCTGAAGGTCCGCTCTACCTGGATACACCAAATCTGGAACCGCTTTAGTCGGCGTTATATGCACGCCTGCAAGGCGTGCTCCACCCTTTCGGTTTACGCTAACCCTGAAAATGCTCTAAGCAACCGTTCCAAGTTGTTTCGTTAATTACAGGCACAACTTCCGTCGCTAGCAATACCGCTGGAACAATATCCCATCGACAGGCCATCGCTCTTGTAGCAGGTAACCTTATTGGCAGAGCCGGAGCCAAATGTCGCCGGATGATAGAGCAGGCCCCCCAGCGAGCCCCGGTTGGACAGCACCCCGCTGCTATCGCTGATCTCGTTCACGTCATTGGGCATGACATCGAAGTAGTTGACCAGGGCGCCGGGAAGAAACGAGATGGTTGTACTGGTTCCACCCTGCTCCGACATTCCGTAGAACTTATTGGTGCTGCAGGTGTAGTTGCCGGCTCCCGCACCTCCGCACTGAATGGCGGTACCGCCGGTGAGATTGTGCGCTCCACTGGCCAGGACCGTGACCGTATTGTCGGTGCCGCTCAGCATATCCAGGCAAATGCTGTGAAGGTTGCAGATCACCGACAGAAAATTACCGTTGGCGCCGTTCTCCACTCCTGCCAGACTGGAGGTCTCGAGCCCTATATCGACATTGAGAGTTTGCATGGAAATACGATTGGCATAGTTCGAGTCGGTCGCGCCGGTGGTGTACAGCAGACCTCCAACCTGGCCCGGAGTGTAAGCGCTGCTGGCCACGAAAATATCGGCACGATTGTTCGCATTGCCGTGAGGGGTGCGATGCTGCCATCGCGCTCCGCCCAGAGAAGAGGGTCCAATCGTGATATAGCAGCTATCCATCAGCGACCGTGGCTGGGTGTCGACATCGTAAGCGTATGCCGCGCCCGTGTATTCAAAGCCAGCGTTCCAGTTGTGGCAGAGGATGGCTGTTCCCGGCCCGGCAGGAGCAATGTGGTGCGTCCCTAAAATGTATGTGCCGCCTTCGGTAACATCCAAGGTGTGGTTAGCACCGAGGGTGATATCGACCGAACAAGAGGACATCGAGCGGACGGCATTGGTCAGAATCATAGTACAGGCAGCACTTCCGCAGGACCGGTCGGTGGCCATGGTCTGAGCGCACCAATCGCTGCCGGGCGCTGCCGGGATATAGTAGTTTTGCGCACTGAGCGAACCTCCCAGCAGGAGAACGGTTACTACCGCTATCACGGCGACGTAGAAAACGGCGATGGGTTTTATCCGTTGCATTGCTCCCTCACCCAGAATGTTTCGGAACCCAATTTCTCGCGGCGCCCATCGGCAGCTGATTCAACTTTGCAGCGTCGTTGCAGTCATCGCCAGGCACGCTTGCCGGCTTCCCCTCGCCGCCGACCTAAGCCGCTGGTTTCGGAGATTCAGAAATTCACCGCGGAGTTGTCCCAGACGTCCGGGACAGCACGCGCCATCTTGCGCCAGGTTTTCCGGCGCTTCTCCGGCGTAATCCAGTGCGCGCTGATGACCGTGCTGCTCGCAGTGTTGTCACCCTCGCCGTGCTGGGCACGCTTCCCAGACGTTAGCCGCGGGGTCTGCAGATTCTACCACCCTGGGGTTCACGGCGAGCTGGGGACTGGATTTCTGTACCGATATTTTGCCTGGACAGCGGCTACCCAGGCAAATAACTTCAGTCGCGCTTAAACACAACCGCAACTGCTAATTTGATTTTGCAAGGGGACGGCTCGCCGTCCCTTTTCTTTTGCTCACGCGTGATTCTGCTTCAGGCGAGAGCATGCATAAAGACATGCATAAAAATGAGGATGTGTCGTACCTCGGATTGCTGATACGCGAGCGACGCCAAGCTTGCCGGCAAAAAGAAAACCCGCTGATTTAGCGGGCTTTAGCGAATGATAGCTGATAGCGCCAAACTAACATCTGCGAAATCGCACTGTCGAGTCGCACAACCCATGGATGGATGTCCTACCCCACCCCCAATGTTTGTGCAACCGCGGCGAAAAACACGCACTGATGTGCGCGAGATTCACCAAGCGATTCGCTTGCAGGCAGCGAACCCTATGCTTTAGCTCTTCGACCCTTCGCGGGCGCAGCCAGCGCGACAGCTGCCTCCGCAGTGAGCAACAGGAAGGTAAAGGTCTCCTGCAAGTACAGGCGGACAGCGGAATCGGTGTGATTGAGATAGCCGATAGACACGTCCTGGCCAATGTGCAGATCGAAATCGCTGCCACGGGTTGTCAGCACAAAGGCGCCTTCGATGGCGGGTGCCCAGATGATCTTGTCGTCGACGAGCCGCTTGACGTGTTCCAGCACTGGATATCCCTGATCGCTGGTCTCGGCCAGTGCGGTGTAGGCGTCGGCGCCAAGCAGCACCGAATAAGGGCCATTGACGCCGACCAGACGCAACTGGCTCAGCCCCTGGGCAATGGCATTGGGGTATTCGCGCACATCGCCAGGCAGCGTCATACGCGGATTGCTGGTTCCCTGACGGATGCCGACGATGCCGGCGGCGGCATAGCCCTCGAATATGGCCCCGTCCTCGGCATATGCGATCTGGCGCGCTGCGTCCTTCGCAGGTTGCCAGTCCGCGTCATTGGCACCACGGTCGACATCGTCAATCGCTTGGCGCTGCAGCTCGAACGGAACACGCAGCTCGACCAGCGCCTTCACTTCGCGCTGGGTTGCGACGATGCCTTCCCTCGGGGCCGTGATCGTCCGCAGGTGGCCGGTGCCGACAGCGGAGAGGTTTGTGCCCGCCGGACCGTGCACGTCCACTACGTGCCGTCCCGCGAGATGGCGCTTGAGCGTGCGCGTGGTTTCTTCTTCGATCTGGGCCCACGCCGCATCGGAGATAGGAGCAAGTTCGCGATGCAGATTATTCATATGACGTGTCTCCTTTGAGGGAACCTATACCCAGCGAACCATCTTGTACCCGCGAGTTCGATTGAGAAGGCTCAACCGGCGTGGAAGTAGCCGAGGATGTTGCAACCGCAGGCTGGTCTTCGGCGACATTATCCAAAAATGTCGCGGACGGCACAAAGAACAAATTTCCCGTGACCGCGCGACTGAAGTCGAGCAGCCGGTCGTAGTTTCCGGGTGGCCGGCCAACAAACATGTTCTCGAGCATTTGCTCGATGGTGTGGGGCGAACGGCTGTAACCAATAAAATAGGTGCCAAATTCACCGGTTCCGACCTGCCCAAAGGGCATGTTGTCCCGCAGGATCTTGATCTCTTTCCCATCCTCGACGATGGTCGTGAGTGCGTTGTGCGCCGAGGTTGGTTTGATGGTATCGTCCAATTCAATGTCGGACAGCTTCCTACGGCCGATGATTCGTTCCTGCGCCTCCGTGGACAACGCATTCCAGCCATCCAGATCGTGCAGATATTTCTGCACGATGACGTAGCTGCCGCCGGCGAATGCCGCATCCTCCTCGCCGACCAGCACGGCCTCGATCGCGGCGTCGCCCCGCGGATTTTCCGTTCCGTCGACAAACCCGATCAGGTCGCGGTCGTCGAAGTAACGGAATCCGTGCACCTCGTCTAGCGGCGATACAGCGTCGCCGATGCGAGCCATGATCTGCGTTGCCAGCTCGAAACATAGATCCAGGCGCTTCGCGCGGATATGGAACAGCAAGTCGCCCGGCGTGGAGACCGCATGACGCTCGCCGGCGCGAATCTCACGAAACCCATGCAGGTTCGCGGGACGCGGGTTGCCAAAGAGTTGGTTCCACGCGTCCGACCCAAAACCCATGACACAGGAAAGGCCCGCTTCGATATCGCGAAATTCTACTGCGCGCAACAGCGCGGCCAGGTTGCCACAGAACGACCGAATGGTTGTGCGAGTATCGGGTCCCGGCTTTAGCGCCACCACCAGGAAGATGGCGGCGCGGGTGAGCGGCGCCACGACCGCCTGCGCGACACCAGGCAAGCCGCCTGGCGCTTGCAGCGCGCCAATCGGATCAGACGCCATCGGATGTCATCCCCTTAGTGCTGGCAGAATCTCAATCTGCGAAATGTCTTCGTTTGGCATGTGAATAATGAGATCGAAAGCTTACCATCGCCTTCCAAAGAACGTCCACGCCGCGCGGGCCGAGCGTGAATGGTTTCGAGAGGCGTGTTCGTCGACGCCCTTGTGGCAGCGGCTCATCTCCACAATCCACTAGCGATCAAGTAATCCACACTGAACTTTCCGGGACCTGAACCGATCAGCCACACAAAAAATAAGGCGTAAAGGACTTCGGGAAGATAAAGGAAATCGTCAAGCCAGTTGAGCGGTGAAAGGCCACGAGGCATGGCAGAAAGCTTGGTGGTCAGGATTGCGACGACCATATCGATCAGCAACGCAAAGCAAGCCAGGCTTGACAGAAGCCCCACAATCAGCAGGCAGCCGCCAACGAATTCTACCCCCGACACGAAGTACGTCATCAGTCGTGGAAGCGGAACGTTTGCCGCAACAAGGGTTTCGTACATGGCTTGAGTGCGGCTAGCGACAAACAGCTTGTTTCCGCCGGAGACAGCGAAAAACAACCCCAATGCAATCCGCAGCAGCAAAATTGCGCACGCTTCTACATTCGCGTTACCCAGCAGCCCGAAACGAATCAGGCGTTCCCATTCCATCGCTTGCCTCCTGTTGTGCTGAATCACAGATCTTTTACGAACTCACTGGGGACTTCGACTTTCACCGCAGGGCCTAAAGACCATGTTTTTTGGGCGCGCGCTTCGGCACGGCTGGAAGTCGCGCCCTGACACAAAGCACCACTCATGAAGTGAGCTTCTCACTCGGGACACTAGATAGGAATGTCCAGCGGGCCTACGCCGCAGTGATCGGGACGAGGATCGGGGCGTTTTCATCATCACCGCCATAGGATTCGAGGGTATTCCAACGGAACCGCCAGCCCGGAGTGCTGCGGTATCACTCGCACCGTATAGTCTCTCGCTGGACGTGCAGCGGGTACCGTTGCACCATAGACGCAGCCGCCGCGGGATGCGTCAGGCAGCGGGTGCTCGCACTTCATTTCCACCAGCACCGGATCCGTTCCGTTCACTCCGTCCGCATAGAGCTCAACTCGTGCCGCATTCGGGTCGAGATCATTCAGAAAGATTTCGGCTTCGAACACGTGGTGGTCCGCGTTGGTTTCAACCCGCAAGGTTCCCAAGCGCAACGAGCTCCATTTCTGATCCACCGCATGCTGCCAGTCGACCACTTGCTTGCCCACTGCGCCCTGGTTCGCCGCGCGCTCACAGTAGGCCGCGACGGCTGGGAGGTAGTGTTGTTCGGTGTATTGGCGCACGGCGCGATCTGCCGAGTAATGCGGTGTCAGCCGTGCCATGCTTTCGCGCATCCGCCTGACCCATGCGTTGGGAATGCCGCTCTTATCCCGGGTATAAAATTCCGGGATGACCTCGCGCTCGAGCAGGTCGTAGAGCGCCTCGGCTTCGGCCGCGTCCCAGGCGGGATCGTCGCCATGCTCCCCGCCATCCCCCAACGCCCACCCCACTTCAGGCGTGTAGGCTTCTGCCCACCAGCCGTCCAACTCGGACAGATTGATCCCTCCATTGACCAGCACCTTCATGCCGCTGGTGCCGCAAGCCTCCCAGGGACGTCGCGGGGTGTTGATCCAAACATCTATGCCCTGCACCAGGTGCTCAGTGAGAAGCATGTCGTAGTCGCTGAGGAAGATCACATGGGGACGTGCCTCGGGCCGCCTGATAAAACGGATCCATTCTTGGATCATGGCCTGACCTGCCTCATCGGCGGGATGGGCCTTTCCGGCGATGATGAGTTGCACTGGACGCTGAGGATTGCTCAACAGACCAAGCAAACGCTGCGGATCGTGCAGCAGCAGATTCGGTCGCTTGTAGGTGGCGAAGCGCCGGGCAAAGCCTAGTGTCAACGCATTGGGATCGAATAGATGTTTTGCCTCCTCAACCGTCTCCGCCGGCGCGCCTGAGGAGGCCAGTTGCCGGGATAAATGTTTGCGAGCGTATTCGACGAGAGACTTGCCGGCGGCGGTGCGAAATTCCCAGAGCCTGGTGTCGGAGACATGGCGAATGTCCTGCTCCAGGGTTTCGGTCGTTCCACGCCAACGGTCCTTTCCACAGGCTTCTGTCCAAAGATCATCGGCCAGATCAGAGTCCCAGGTCGGCATGTGAACTCCATTGGTCACGTACCCGATCGGGACTTCGTCTTCCGGCCAGCGCGGAAAAAGCGGCTCAAACAGCCGCCTGCTCACCTTCCCATGCAGGCGACTTACGCCATTCACTGCCCCGCTCCCGCGGATTGCCAGATAGGCCATGTTGAAACTTTCTGACGAGTCGTTCGGATTCTGGCGGCCGAGGGCGAGCAAATCGCGGAGCGTTATGCCGAGCCTCTGCTCGGCATACCAACCCACATAAGGTCCGATAAGGTCCGGAGCGAAACGGTCAAAGCCCGCGGCCACTGCCGTGTGAGTGGTAAAGAGATTACCCGCGCGTGTGACCGCCAGCGCGACTTCGAAGGGCTGTCCGGTCTCTTCCATAAAGTTGCGGGCACGTTCCAGCACGGCGAATGCCGCGTGCCCTTCATTCAAGTGACAGACCTCCGGTTGGATCCCGAGCGCACGCAGAAGTCGCCATCCACCGATTCCAAGCACCAGTTCCTGCTTGAGGCGCAACTCCTGCCCACCCCCATACAACTCGCTGGTGATCCCGCGGTAAGCGGGGAAGTTCGCTGCGTCATTGCTGTCCAGCAAGTACAGCTTCACTCTGCCAACCTGGACCTGCCATGCGCGCAGCCAGAGCGAGTAACCGGGTAAGGCGATCTCCAAGCGCAACCACTCGCCGTTTGGGTGACGCAAGGGCGTGATCGGCAACTGTCCGGGATCGTTGAACGGGTAGAGAGCCTGTTGCGCTCCGTCCTTATCGATCACCTGGCGAAAATAGCCTTGTTGGTAAAGCAGCCCCACCCCGACCACCGGCACACCGAGATCGCTGGCGGCTTTAAGTTGATCGCCGGCCACATTGCCAAGCCCTCCGGAGTAGATTGGCAGAGCTTCGCTCAACATGAATTCCATACTGAAATATGCGACACAGTTCAAGCGAGCTTGCGGATGCTTTTGCTGAAACCATCCGGGCGTTTCTACCCCCTGGCGTTCAGCTCGCAGCAGGTCATCAACCTTCTTACGGAAAGCAGGGTCCCCCAGCACCTGCTCGAGTTGGTCCCGCGAGACCGTCTGCAGAACCACCCAAGGATTTTGAGTAAGGTCCCACAGTGTTGGGTCAAGCGTACGCCACAGTTCGTCAGTAGCATGGTTCCAGGACCAGCGCATGTCCAGGGCAAGCTCTGCCAGGGAATCGACTCCGTCGATTTCGGTGGGCAGAAGGTTATAGAGAGGATGGCTGGCGGGGCTTAGATCGCTCATGATTTCTCCCTCGAATCCGACGTGGCCAGGGCACCGCTGACAATTGCCGGTGCTTCCTCCCGGATTAGGCGTAGATGATCCGCTCCTCGGAAGCTCTCGGCGTAGATTTTATAGATGTCCTCAGTTCCGGATGGTCGCGCAAACCATCCGCTCTCCGCCACGACCTTCAATCCGCCGATGGAGCGCCGGTATTGCCTGAAATGCTCGATTCGCCACCCTCAGGGTTGGATTCAGAGGAACTACTCCGATTCCTTGTCTGTCCGCCGGGGCCCTTTTCCCGTATCACGGACAGTCCAGTCTGTGTGGCCCTGTCCATGCCATCCAGCGCCGACCGTGCTGTTAGCCGGCAAAACTTTCGCCCAAACCCTCGGCGAACAGGGTTAATATCGGCATTGCCGTCCACCACACGAATGGCGGCGCTCAGGAATGTGAAAGGAGGTAGTTTATGAAAAGGATCGCTTTCTTGCTGCTTGCAGTTGCAACGGTGATCGGAGTTGTCGCGTCAATCGGGCGTGCATCCGGTCATCCTGCCGACACCGCCGCCCCGATCTTCGGAATCAAAATTCCCCCCGGCTACCGCGACTGGCAGTTGATCTCCGTGGCTCACGAAGCCGGCAACCTCAACGATTTGCGCGCCGTTCTCGGCAACGATATTGCGCTGAAGGCCTATCGGGAAGGAAAGCTGCCGTTCCCCGACGGCACGATCATCGCCCGGCTCGCTTGGAAATACCTGCCGTCGGAGGAAAACAACAAAGTCTTCGGCCGCGAGCAATCTTTTGTTGCCGGCCCCGCCACGAATGTCCAGTTCATGGTCAAAGACTCAAAAAAATACGCCGCGACGGGCGGCTGGGGCTTCGCCCAATTCAATGACGGCAAACCCGCCGACGAGGCGCTGCTCAAAACCTGCTTCCCTTGCCACGAGCCAATCAAGGCGCGCGACTACGTCTTCACTCATTACGCGCCCTAGAACCCCGGTCGTAAAGTACGACATCCGAATTGAGTCGCAAGGGCCCATCTACAACCATCCTGAGTTGCAGAGATTTCGCCGGCACAAACCGCCTTGTAACCCTCTGGCCGCGAAGCTTGGGATTAACGTTGAGAACTGTCATCAGGAGCTACCGTACGCTGTTGACGTCAGATGTTAGCATCAGCCTGCGGAGCCCTTGTGCGTCGCGCTCAAATCGGTGGCCGCACACACATGCCAGCGATTTCCCCAAGCGTTCGCCACATTCGCACATGAAACCGATCTGCCTGGCGGGATGCAAATTCAGCGCGCGGCAGGAGCGGCTCACGCCAGCCGGGTCACTCCGGCAACCGAGTCGAACCCGGCGTCGAAGCTCAGGATGCGCTTGATGCCATTCTGCTCCATGACGGACAGATGCATCGCATCCCGAGCCGAAATGCGCCGGTACTCCAGAACAATCTGCTTCGCCCGCTCGGCTGCTTTGCCGTCGATCGGCAATACCTCGTCCACAATGCCCAACAGCGCATTAAAAGCGGGTTGGATCGCCTCCCGGCGATCAATGGCGACGTAGCGATGCAGAATTTCCTGCAGTACTTCCGCGTCGGTAACCAGCCGCTGGCGATCACGGATCAATTTCTCGACCAGACGCTGCGCGTCGCTCTTATGGGGATGAGACGCTCCGATTAGATACATGGGGATGTTGGAATCGACCAGGATCATGGGCGTCTGCCGGTTCCATATCCCATCTCGATCTCAGCCAACATGCCGTCGATGTCGCCCGCCGGAAATTCATGCTGCGCGGCGATGCGGACCGCTTCCAGCTTGTGGCTGACATCTCCCAGCGGCTGCTGGCGGCGCGCCGACTCCAGGGCCTGTCGCACCCATTCGGCCAGGGACATATGGCGTGAGCGAGCCGCCCGCTGGATCTCTCGATATTGGGGATCTTGGAGGATTACTTGCAGCCGTTTAGCCATACATTGAGTTTATTTGACTCAGGGAGATGAGTCAACAAGCATAGCCTTAGTGGCGGGCGGCGCTTGGACTCCAAGTCCTGCTGAAACCATTGGCCGATTCGGTAGCAATAAGGCTCAGCGACTAGCGAACAGAAAGCGAAGATACCTGTTTACGTGCACCCCAGGGAGAAGCCCAAGGCCGCGCGGACCTCGCGCAGGCGTTCCGGGCTCAGCACCGCTACCCGGCGCCCCAGATGCGCCTTGGAAACCGTCACCACATTGTGGAGATTGATGGCGCACGGATTTTTCATTCCGTCCTTCTCGGTTAGGAGAACCTCGGACGGCACACCGCGAATGGTGGAGGTGATGGGCGCCACGGTAACGGCGGCCAAGTACCCGATGGAGCTGTCCCTGGTGAGCACGACCACGGGCCTCTGCTTATCAGGGGGAGGAAATCGGTACAACCAGACTTCTCCGCGGCCTAACGCTCCGGCCACGATGCCACCCGTTCCCATGCCGCAGCCGCTCGCGCGGTGTCGGGATGCTCGCGGTAGCCGCGCCGATCGCGAGCCTCAATTTCGCGCGCATGAAGGCGATTTAAGTGTTCGCGAAGGGCGTCTCGGATCAGAGCAGAACGGTTGACTCGCGCCCGTTTGGCCGCTCCGTTCGTCGCCCGAAGCAATTCCGAATCCAATACCACCTGGATGGTTTCCATGTTGTTGAAGATATTCCACAATACAATCCACAGTCAACCTTGCCGGTACTGAGATGCAGGTCTCGATAGCTAGTCAAGTCTGAATGGCGGTGTCTTGCAGGGGACCTTCTTCATGAAGCCTTGCGGTTGACCTCCCTGGCAGCATGGCTATCGGCTCTACTGTGAAACTCGCAGATCTCGGGCGCTTGAATCGCGCGAGGAAGTGGTGCGTCCGGTCCAATTGATTTGCCAAAATCCGGTGGAGGAGAAAGGTACCAGTGAGTTCTGAGTAAAATCGTCCCCAAGCCATAAAAGGGATGCGACTTCGGGGAAATCAGGGCGGCGGCAGAGACTTACGCAACGGGGTTGCGATCCTCTGGGATTACAATAGCGTTCCTACAATCTTGTCAGAGTCGTGACAGAGCGCAATTACCGGAGCAGCAGGATACTGTTCCTGCAGCAGGCGAACGGCACTCTGCCGCTGCGCCAACGATCCTTCCTCTCCAATCAGGGCGAAATCGAAGAAATCAGTACCTGCCAGTGCCATCAAGCCATCCTCCCCCAGAACCGTACAAATCTGGTAGCCCATGCTCATTAGAAGGCGTTCACGGGAAAGAAGTGCGGCGGGGTCGTAGCAGACATGAAGGACGCGTTCGTCTCTCTTGTCGGAACTGCGGCT
Organism: uncultured Acidobacteriaceae bacterium; assembly: GCA_963821995.1. Lineage (GTDB taxonomy): Bacteria > Acidobacteriota > Terriglobia > Terriglobales > Acidobacteriaceae > Bog-257. The sequence goes on from CAWGFZ010000011.1 coordinate 352,941, forward strand.
CTGAACAAATAACTCGCCTCTTGCCACTCGGCGCATCGCGTCCACGAGAACCGGCCCATTTATCGAACGATGGACGATCCCTCGTGCTTGCAGCTGACGGATATAGGCAGCCCTGTCATTGTCCTCGGCGAGCAATAGCAGTGCAGTCTCACTCCGCTCCAACATCGGGTTGATTTTCGCAACTGCTGGCAGAAAGTTCTTTGACAGAAGTAATACGTGAGGACTGACCTTTTGCAAAGTGTTCAGCAACTGTTCGGGACACGGTGCGTGGCCTGCGAAGCGAACGTCGTCCGCGCCCTTCAGCACCTCCTCTATCCCAGTGCGAAAAATCTCCTGATGGTCAGCGATGACGATCTCGATCACGACGACACCTCCCACTCCGGCTGAACTGCTTGACCAAGCAAGAAGACGCTGCGGGCCACTATTTCTGGACGAGAATAAGCCCACCACTTAACGGCAGCGTTTGTTCGGAGATTCGCTAGACGTCACATCATTTTGTCAACGTGTCAGCAAACCCCAGAGCACATATGATCCCTTACAGCAACCATCAACAGCAGCCACATGCCGAAACCTTCCCGAATCCAGAAGCCATGAAAGGCCTGGCAGGGCTTCATGAGTTATCCTCCACCGACGACTGTCACTGGGCGGGCACCCAGTCCAGTTAAAAGGGGAGCCGTTTTGTGGACTAACTCTAACTCGTTTCTAAAATCTGGTCAAAATTGAACACATATGGAATGCTATGGAATGCAAAGGCCGGGGCCCGAAGAGGCTTAATCGGGATTTGCCTAAAGCCGTATCCTCCGCAGAGCTCCCCTTTTCACCACTATAGAAAAGAGCGTGCCGCTGCAGTTTCGCAACGGCACGCAATCAGAGGCACATACTTCGACTGGCCATATGACATCATCCCAGCGCCGAACTACGCCTCCAAAGTTATCTCATCGCTCAGACGCCAGCCGGGGCCATCACATTGCTGCGGGCTGGTCTCTTCCTGCGGCGGGTCGCCCGGCTAACTTTCCGGGGTTCCAGGCGGCGCTTGGTTACGGTATCGATCACTGCCTTTTCCGCATCGACAATGCTCTTGACGCTTTGCCGGGTCATCTCCGGCCAATTGATGAACGGCGGCGGGGAAAGCAAATCCATCGTCTTTCCGAGGGCCTTGACTTGGGCATTCGTCTGGCGGCCGGCGATGTCCATCAGCCTCTTCTGGGCTTCGATGAAGGAATCCGTGGCAAATACTTAGACAATGGCGTGCGGATAAATCGCTTGGTCATGACGATGGCCCCTTGCTGACCGAAGACGCTTACCGACGGCGACTTGCCTGCGGCCAACTTTCATGCGGAGCAACAACTCGCAATCCTCAGCATATCCGCACGAGTGTTAGCTTTGACCAATTCAAAAGCAAAGTTTAATTACGAAGGTAACCGAAAAGTAACAAAGGACAGAGGACCACGTTCACGCCCCATTTTGCAGGATAGTCATTTCTGCTCTGCAGGATCGATTCACGCTCAACAAGACGTGTGATTTTGCTGCTTTGATTCGGCCCACTTTGCGCATTTGATCCGGCCCAGGTTAGGCAAGAGTTTGCTGGGTACGCCCCGCCAGAGTGCAGGTCGGATTTAAGGCAAAAGAACGACGAGCTATGCCGCCCAGCATGATGCACGCGTGAGTGCAAACAGTTTGTTGCATTGTTCGGCGAGTTTGTCGAGCGCGAGGACGGCGCGGGTCACCATTCGAAAATCTTCCATCAGCGCATCTGTGGTGACATTGAAGAATGGAATAGTGCTGTGCTGAACGACAGGGGACGTAAGAGTTCCGAGGCAGCCGTATTCAGTGCAAGCCTGGTCTTCCCGGTGTTGGCTCCAGAGCCCGCAGGCATAACAGTGCTTCTTGGCCGTACTGCCCTTCTGATACAGAACCAGATATTTCGGGCTGTCGCCATTGACATCGGCCGTGCAGTGCTCCTGTGATTCATCGAACTCATCCAGCAGGTCGGCAATACCCCATTTACGGAGATCGCCGGCGCAAAGATCGCCGGGCAGTTTGAGCTTGCATGCGAATGCACGCCAGTTTTCCCGCAAGTTGCCAGCAACATATACTTCGTGTGCGCGAAGATACTTCCACATACCTTCGCGGTGGGTCAACTTAACTTTAGCCATAACTCTCCTCTCTGTTGGCTGTGCATGATAGGTCCGATATTGGCCCTACCAAGCGGCTATGAAATGTGGGTGGGGGACCTGCGTCTGCGGTCCCTGTCGTTCAATGTGAAATGCTGATCCTAAGAACTCAAATAAACGACCAGACAGGGAAGGTGGGGAGCTTCGGCATGAGCAAAGAGAGGCTTATGCCACCGTGGGGTGAGAACCGGCAGAGATATGCGACAGCCAATCATCGATTCGGCATACGCCATTCGACTCGTCGAACTGAGCGCCATACATGTCTATTGTAGTTTGGACGTTCTGGTGCCAGAGTATCTTTGACAAAGTCAGGTAATCTTCCGGGTGACCTTCTAGCCATTTGTAAGCAAAGCAGCCCCGAAAAAGATGGGGAGGAACCCTCTTGCCGGCATACTTCAGGACAAGCTCGGCTACCAAGTCATTAGTGGTTTGGTCGTCGAGCGGACCACCGTCACAATTGACAAATAGGGTTGTCGTCTCGCTATTGCCGATTATTCTCGGACGATGATCTTGCAAATACTCTTCAAGCAATGGCACGAGCGAGTGCGGGAGGATACCGCGCACCTGGCTACCGATCTTGGTTTCGTCCTCGCGGAAGTAGAATTGCCAGAATTGTTGCTGTGAACCATCCTGCAATGCCCGGACTACCCATTCCGGCTTGGCAACGTGAGTCCTGATGGGCAGCTCGGCATAGAACAAGTTATCGGCTTGGGGCATGCCGAGCCGACACTCGCGTATGTTGCGCTGGCGCCAGGCAAGCGTGAGCAAGAACCTGACCAGTAATTCGTCATGCACAAGCCAGGAAGTCCGGACCGACTTCTTGGACGTGCGCTCCCGGATTTCCTTCAAGCGTTCGGGCACTGCGCAGAGCTGGTCGTAGGCCAGGCATTTTTGCGCCTTTCGTTGTTTGCGTTCGGACTCCGGGTCCTCGGGTAGCTCGGCGAACAGCTCGCCAAACCACTTCCAGTCGCGATCCTTGTACTTCGGATGATACCGAACTCCCGAATACAACATCGCGAGCTTGCGCAGTGATTCGGAGGAAACCTTCCGATGATTGAGGGCCCAGTCAACAAAGGCGTCCATGATCTCCGGAGTGAGCAGATCCATCAACGTGCCGATGTTGCTGTTGCCAGAGACATTCTTGGCGAACCCGTAGAGACGGCAGATGCAGTTTTCCAGAAGTCTGGCGCTTACGGGGCGAAGACGACCGCGTTGGGGGCGTCCTTTAGCAAACCGGGCTTGCTTCCAATGCAGCAGTTCCAACACCTCGCCACGCAGAGGCTCCGGCATGTCGAAGATTTTGATGCCGTACTCGCTTCGTCGTCGGCACTGGCCATGCATCCGGCCCCGGCTACATCCAGCTGGCCAATGGCACGCTGGGCGAGATGATCAGCTCGTCGGCTTACGGCGTGATCAACGTCAACGGCTCGGCGCTGCTGAACGGCACGCTCGACATCCTGCTGCAGGGCGGCTACGATCCCTCTGTCGGATCGAGCTACAAGTTCATCCTCACCAGCGCCAATGGCGTCAATGGTGTCTTCAGCAACATTGAGAACGACATCTTCAACAGCGGGACAGAAAAGTGGCTGGTTGACTACGATAGCGCGGACGGCTATGTTGAGCTTGTTGCGGAAAACAACGGCGCACCATTACCGGAACCGGCCACCTTGTTGGTGCTGCTTCCGGCGCTACTAGGCACAGGTTACAGACTTCGGCGACAGCTGTTTCGATAGCGTATCTGAGAGCGAGTCCCGTATGCCCTATTGGGCTTTGAATTCTGAGAGGCACCCCCCCAAGCCATCTCCCTCACAGAAACGGCCTCAGGCTGGCCTCGACCGGCCTCGACCAAACGCATACCCGTCCCCACTTTTTTCGGGCTTTTTCGAAGGTAAGCCCTGGATTTCCGTTCCGAGCTGATCTCGTGGCCGAGCATCTTCGAGATACGGGCCATTCCAAAGCGCCTTTAGTAAGTGTTCTTTGGTACCACGTTGTGGCACCGCGGGGGGTGAGGCTCGCGGCCATCAATGAATACGGCGACTTACCGTGGGAACTTTCACGAAGGCGGGAATTGACGCCGCAGGATCCTCCATGATTGTGAGCCACTGTTCTTTCGTGGCAAGCCGATCTCCGAACAAGGAAACTCCGTGGTCTGCCAGCCACTGCGCCAAATCTAGCTTCTTGGCGAATACAGGAGACGACGGAGCGCAGGCACGCTTCGATATCGCGCAGGCTCTCGCGGTAGGTCAACGGGGCGAACGCCATGGCGAGGTACTGATCCCAGCAGGACAGATTTTTCAGGTAGCGATCAACCGCATAGCGGGCGACGCACTTCTGGAACTCTTGGTGAGAAAGGAACTCTATCAGTTGGGAAAAGACTGTACGCCCGGCGTTCATCCGGCATTGTCGTCGCGTCGGCAGGGACTTGCCAAGAACGCTCCTGGCGCTTTTCTATTTCAACTGAAATCTGCGGTGATGCGCCTGCCGGGGTTAACCGTCGCCCCATGACTGCTGTCACCGACACAGGCTTGCGGTTTGCGTAAACTTAGCTGCGCGTATTCCACACTCTACCGACAAACAACTCCCCATCGACAAAAAACTCTCAGCCAGCAAAGGAGACCCATTATGACTCGCCCGAGGCAATATAGGACCAGAATTGTCAGCATCACCGCACGCCCGGCAGCCGTGGCGCTGGCGATCGCAATCCTGTTTGCGCTGGCGGCTATCGCGGCGCAGGCGCAGACCTTCACGGTGCTGCACAACTTCAGCGGCAATGAGGACGGAAATACGCCCTATGCCGGATTGACCATGGATCGGGCCGGCAACCTCTACGGCACCACCCTCTACGGCGGCGACTGTTGTGGAGTGGTGTTCAAGCTTGCTCGCCATGGATCGGGCTGGCTTCTCTCGACGATCTACGCCTTTCAAGATCTCGCCGATGGAAAGTATCCGTACGCCGGAGTGATTCTAGGCTCCGACGGCAGTCTCTATGGCACTACAGCGTTTGGAGGCGGAACGGGGTGCGGCGGAGAGGGATGCGGCACCGTGTACAAGCTCACGCCTCCGGCTACGGTTTGCAAGGCTGCATCTTGTCCCTGGACAAAAACCACGCTCCACGACTTCAACGGCGCTGATGGAGAACAGCCACTCTATGGAAACCTGATTTTCGATCAGGCCGGCAACCTGTATGGCACAACCCAAACCGGTGGCGCCCATGGCTATGGTACGGTCTTTGAACTGTCCCCCTCAAACGGAGGCTGGACGGAGAGCGTGCTGTGGAGTTTCACCGGCGGCGACGATGGCAATCAACCCGGTGGCGGCCCGATCTTCGACAGCGACGGCAATCTTTACGGGACGACAGTCTTTGGTGGGACCAACCAGGATGGCGCCGTCTTCGAATTGTCCCCTTCAGGTTCGGGATGGACGGAAACGACTTTGTTCAGCTTAGTTGACTCGTATGAGGGTTACGAATGCATAGGTGGCGTGGCCATGGACGGGCTGGGCAATCTTTACGGCACTGCGCGATTCGACGGCACGGGCGGAGGCGGGACGGCTTTCCAACTGACGCCTTCGGACGGCGGATGGACGTCCACCATAATGCAAGCTTTCTCGGGAAGTGCTGGACCTGTTGACACCCCAACTCTGGACGCATCAGGGAATGTCTATGTTACGTCCACCTATACCGGCGGTAACGGCGGCGTGTTCAAGCTGACATTATCGAACGGCGAATGGATCTCAACTGTCCTTCACTCCTTCAATGGCAGCGACGGCGCCGTTCCAGTAGGCGGCGTGATACTGGACGCCGATGGAAATATTTATGGCACGACGGCGAATGGTGGCAGCGACGGGAAGGGGGTCGTCTTCGAGATCACGCCGTAAGCAGTTGTCAGTTGTCGGAAGGGCAGTCGATAGGAACATCCCACAAATGTGGGATAGCAGCGGATCGTAAAGGGTGATCGAAAATTGCTGCTCGCAAAGGAGAATTGTTATGACCCGCTCACAGCAGCATCGGAAATGCACCGGCGAAGTGGATATGTGGACGAGGATTGCAGGTCGTGTGCTCGCGCTGTTGATGCTCCTCCTCGCAACCCAACTTCATGCCCAGACATTCACGGTTCTCCACGCCTTTGATCGCGAAGGGTACCCGCTCTCGGGGGTAACTATGGATGCGCAAGGAAATCTCTATGGCGCAACCGCCGGAATCGTGTACAAGCTGACTCGCCGGGGTTCGGGCTGGAGCTTTTCCGAGCTTTATACGCACGGCACGTACATGCTGGCCAGGCCGCTGATCGGCGCAGACGGCAGCCTCTACGTCACCGACGCAGAGGGTGGCCCCCAAAATGAGGGCATGGTTTTCAACCTGCGTCCCCCAGCTACCTTTTGCCCCTCAGTCGATTGTCCGTGGGAAGCCACGGCCCTTTTTAGATTCGATGGCGGCGCGGACGGCGGTCTGCCCACCATCATCACCTTCGACTCGGCCGGCAATATCTTCGGCACCACTGAAGAAGGAGGAACTGGCGCAGGCGTCGTTTATAAGCTCACGCCTAACCAGGGTTCCTGGACCTTCAGCCTGATTACGGACTTCTCCGGTACCGGCATTGCCTATCCGTTTGAAGGAGTTGTGATTGACCAGAATAGCAATCTTTACGGCACCACTTCACTTTACCCAGGGCAGGTATTTGAGGTGACAAATTCAGGCGAGGCCGGGCTCATCTATCAATTCAGCGGTCGCCAAAACGGGGTAAGTACGGCCTCTGGGCTGATCCTTGACAGTGAAGGCAACCTGTACGGCACTACCCTGAACGGGGGCCCTGCCGGCAATGCTGGCACGGTGTACGAATTGTCGCCGTCCAACGGCGGCTGGACCTTGAACACGCTTCACGGCTTTTCCGGCAACCTGGGAGACGAGCTTGTAGGCACGGCTAGCCTGCTGATGGATGCCCAGGGAAATCTCTACGGCACAAATGTTACAGCCAATGACTACGGACCAGGCAACGACTACGGCCTGGTTTTCAAGCTGACCCCTTCCGCCAATGGCTGGATCTACACCGATCTTCACGATTTCACTGGCGGCGATGACGGCTGTTATCCGTGGGACGGCTTGGCGATGGACAGCAGCGGCAATCTCTATGGCACTGCGTCGCAGTGTGGACAGTATGGCGTTTACGGCGGCACTCTTTGGGAGATCACGCCGTAAGAAGCCGGCAGTTGACAGTTTCGGGTGCGGATTGTTCTCACAACTTGGCGCCTGCTCAGCAAAACAGATAGCGTCTGAAAATCTGCGTTGATGCGTGAACACGAATTTGGCTTTAGCCACTGAGGTAAACCTTATTCAAATCGTTTTTGCTCCAAAACGCATGTATCGCGCTCAAAATAAATCGCTTGCGCTTTCACACCAAAAGTTTCCCCGGACAGCAGTGATTCAACTTAGACCGTTACACTGTAGCCGATTTTCTCAATCCGTTCTTTTGTTAACGCATTCAGCTCATTGATAAAGCTTCTGAATCGAGGGACTTTTTCTTTAACAGCCAAATAGCGATAAGGCTTGGCTCTCGGAGGGGCTAAACATAAACAGCTCAAATCAAGATCAACTGACATGACTTCACCGATCTTAGAAAACTCCTTCGCCGGATCGATCATGAAATCCTCAAGCCGCAACGTGAGCGTGGCGGCTTGAAGAAAAAGCTCAGTTTCCTCAACAAACTCCGGGAATGACAGGAATCGCGGGCCTGGCGCGGCTGCGAAGAAATTAGGCTCGCCGTCAGCAAATGCCTTTAATTCAGGAAAGTTCTGCTCCAAATCGGCACATAGGTCGTCGGTGTTCTTATAAACATCCGAGATGCCAAGGATCATCCCGTGGTCGCGAATGTATGTCCGCCACCAAATCCAATTTGTCAGTAATGAATCGAGGGGATGGCGATAGACAAAGATCAAATCCGCAAACCTTGATCTGACCGCTTCCAGTACGCCGCTCATTACCGCTGGCGGAGCCTGTGCGCGCGAGACATGCCTCATTGTGGCATGGCCGCTGTAGATGATAGATGTCGGACCTGGATGCAAGCGGATCTCATCCCTAAAATATTTCGCTCTTTCTCCAATGTTCTGCAGTATCAGTGCATTGATATACAAACGTCCCGTGCCGAACAGTCCAATAACATAAGCGGTTCGGTCTTTCATCGGGCTCGTATGGGTGCAGAGCGGAGAATTCTCACGGCTTCGTTTCCCCCAATCTGTTTCCGTCCTGCGGGCAGGGGCTTCCAGGTTAGTGGTCTGCTGTAAGCTGGCTAACGCCTTTACCTGCTCGTGCAAGAACTCTAGCTGCTCTTGCATTGCCTCCGTCAGGGTGGCGCTCCGGTTCTCCTCCTCCGCCAGTCGCCGCTCAAGAGCAACCATGTTCGTGGAAAGGTTCTCAACGGCACAGAAGATTTCTTGCAGCGATCGACTTACACAGGCATTGAATGCACCCAAGGGCCGTATATACCAAGCTAGCAAGCGAGCAAGCAACTTCTTCACAAGTTGGATCAGGTCATTGTGCCACCCGGAAAGCCGGGGATTAACCGCCCCCGCATTGCTCCTGAGCTCTTCAAGAGTGGCCACTACGCGACGCAGTTCATCGATGCTATACGGCCAGAGGCCGGGGTCTGCCTGCGGTCTATCCCACTGTGGATCTAGGCTCATCTTCCCCTTCCACCAGGGATGTTGCCTGGCTTGCAGGGGCGCGGTCTGCTGTAAGCTGGCTAACGCCTTTACCTGCTCGTGCAAGAACTCTAGCTGCTCTTGCATTGCCTCCGTCAGGGTGGCGCTCCGGTTCTCCTCCTCCGCCAGTCGCCGCTCAAGAGCAACCATGTTCGTGGAAAGGTTCTCAACGGCACAGAAGATTTCTTGCAGCGATCGACTTACACAGGCATTGAATGCACCCAAGGGCCGTATATACCAAGCTAGCAAGCGAGCAAGCAACTTCTTCACAAGTTGGATCAGGTCATTGTGCCACCCGGAAAGCCGGGGATTAACCGCCCCCGCATTGCTCCTGAGCTCTTCAAGAGTGGCCACTACGCGACGCAGTTCATCGATGCTATACAGCCAGAGGCCGGGGTCTGCCTGCGGTCTATCCCACTGTGGATCTAGGCTCATCTTCCCCTTCCACCAGGGATGTTGCCTGGCTTGCAGGGGCGCGGTCTGCTGTAAGCTGGCTAACGCCTTTACCTGCTCGTGCAAGAACTCTAGCTGCTCTTGCATTGCCTCCGTCAGGGTGGCGCTCCGGTTCTCCTCCTCCGCCAGTCGCCGCTCAAGAGCAACCATGTTCGTGGAAAGGTTCTCAACGGCACAGAAGATTTCTTGCAGCGATCGACTTACACAGGCATTGAATGCACCCAAGGGCCGTATATACCAAGCTAGCAAGCGAGCAAGCAACTTCTTCACAAGTTGGATCAGGTCATTGTGCCACCCGGAAGGCCGGGGATTAACCGCCCCCGCATTGTTCCTGAGCTCTTCAAGAGTGGCCGCTACGCGACGCAGTTCATCGATGCTATACAGCCAGAGGTCGGGGTCTGCCTGCGGTCTATCCCACTGTGGATCTAGGCTCATCTTCCCCTTTCCCAAACCCCAGAACGCCCAAGTCAATCGCGTGCCCGCAACAAGCAAGTCCCGATCCGGAATTCCGTTCTGGCTTATCGGTCAACTGGCAACATACGCGCCGTGGCTTCTCAATGCAATTGCCTGCCGGGTTCACCGTTCGGAGCCGTGTGTGCTCCGCAAAAACCTCTACAGGTCGTAGTGAAGAGTGCGTCGTGATTTCTGTCAGGCGGCAGTAGGTTCTAAGATCTGTTCATTTTGAGGTTTCCCGAAGCACTAAGAACCTCCTGCATTGCACTCCGCTCTCAGAATGCATACAACAGCTCTCGAGTCCACCAAGTCTGAAGACGATTGCGATTGTTTCTGAGTCCTACAGCGCAGCTGCCGCTGTTACGTGAGACGCTCTGGATCCCCCCCAGCGAAGATCGAGAAGCACTCCGTCAGTCCGAACTCTGCGGAAAGGCAAGCTATCAGGAAGGTCGCCAGAGTTTCCGTAGGTCCTGCAAAACCAGGGCGATTCTGCGGCACACAATCCTATCTCCACGACCCGACGGTGACCTGGGCTCTACTCCTCGAAACACGGACCGCCACGGTGACCGGCCATCCGATGGTCGTTGATGACGTGGCTGAGCCGGGCGTACTCTTTCTCAAGAGAGGCCTTTTCTTCGTCAGTCAGCTCTGGATCCTCCAGCGCGATGACGATATCGTCGAATTCTCCCTCCAGCCGCTCGAGCTCGTCGCAAATCATATCTGCCTCCGCGTCATGAACGCTTGCGCGTCACGAGTTGGCTTACCCGTGGTTATGGGCGGTCACAGTGCAAGCGTGACCGCCGATGGTTGTTTGCGATGAGCAGAGTCTTGGAGGTTCTGCTACTGCGTTGTCCTTATGCGCCGGCCCTGGCCAACAGTTCCTTCTTGCCCAGGCCCAGCACGCCGTGTTTCTGACCGACTTTCTTGAACGCCTCTATGGCGAAGTCCAGGTGGTGCTTGTCGTGCGCGGCGGAGAGCTGGGTGCGAATTCGCGCCTGGCCTTTGGGCACCACCGGGAAGAAGAATCCGACCGCGTACACGCCCTCCGCGAACAGATCGCGCGCGAAGTCCTGCGCCAGCTTGGCGTCATACAGCATGACCGGTACGATCGGGCTTTCGCCTTCCTTGATGTCGAAGCCGGCATCCTTCAGCAGCCCACGCCAGTACTTGGCATTCCACTCCAGCTTGTCGCGACGGTCCGTGCTGGCGGTGATCAGGTCCATCACCTTCAGCGCACCCGCGACAATCACCGGCGCCACGGAATTCGAGAACAGGAAGGGACGGGCGCGCTGACGGCACATTTCCACCAGTTCGCGCCGTCCGCTTACGCAGCCGCCTGAGGCACCGCCCAGCGCCTTGCCCAGAGTCGTGGTAATGACGTCGATCTTTCCCAGAACCCCGCAGTGCTCATGGGTCCCACGACCCGTGCGGCCGATGAAGCCGGTAGCGTGCGAGTCATCGAGGAAGACCATCGCATCGTACTTCTCCGCCAGTTCAACAATCTCGTCCAACTTGGCGAGATCGCCGTCCATAGAGAAGACACCGTCGGTGATGATCATGCGCGAGCGCTTGTCCATGTGCTCCTGCAGCTTCTCTTCCAGGTGGCCCATGTCCGAGTGCTTGTATGTGTCCTGCATGGCTTTGCACAAGCGCATGCCATCGACGATCGAAGCGTGCACCAGGCGGTCCGCGATCAAGACGTCCTGCTCATTGAGGCAGGCTTCGAAGAAGCCGGCGTTGGCGTCCATGCAGGAGGGGAAGAGCAGCGTGTCTTCGGTACCGAGAAATTCCGTGAGGCGATTTTCCAGCTCGCGATGAATGTCCTGTGTGCCGCAGATAAACCGCACGGACGACATGCCATAGCCGCGCCTGTCGAGCCCGGCGTGCGCTGCCGCGATCACCTCGGGATGGCTCGAGAGCCCAAGGTAGTTGTTGGCGCAGATATTGATGCACTTGCGGATTGTGGAGCCGGCCGGAAACTCAACTTCAATCTCCGACCACTGGGGCGAATGAATGTACCGTTCGTCCTTGAACAGACCTGAAGCTTTGATTGCCTCAATCTCAGTCTGATAACGCTGACGTAACGCATTTATGAAAGCCATAAAATTTTCCTCGATCTATTGGCGACGCCAACGTGCCTGAATTGAAGCCCTGAGCGACACGGGCGTGTGTTACCTGAGTTACGACCAAACGCTAGACACCGACGCCCACTGGCTTCTGAAACCGCTGCACCAGTGCCACAATGCGCTGCACGGTATCGAAAGCATCAGGCGTGGCTTCGGAGTCGGGAATCTGAATCTGGTACTTCTTCTCCAGAAAGCGCTTGAGTGAGACCATCGAAAACGAATCCACAATGCCACCGGAGATGAGCCGCGTGGTCTCGGTAATCTCGCGCTCGTCGCCTTCCTCCAGGTATTCCCGCACGATGTAATCACGCACCATTTTGTTGATTTCATCCATGATTCGCCCTCCTGCGTCTCAGTCATCCATGATGGTTGAAAGATCGCCAACCGGCTCGTTGAACTCCTTGCAGCGCAAAACGCGGCGCACGATCTTGCCGCTGCGGGTCTTCGGCAGAGAATCGACAAACTCGATTTCCTGCGGCATGGCAAGCGGCGAAAGTCGCTTGCGAATGTGGTTCATGATCTCCAGCTCCAGATCATCGTTCGGCGCATAGCCTTTTTTCAGGGTCACGAAGGCTTTCACCACTTCCATGTTCACGGGATCAGGCTTGGCAACCGCCGCCGACTCGTGGACGGCAGGGTGTTCGAGCAGCGCCGACTCAATCTCGAATGGCCCGACGAGATGCCCGCCGGTGTTGATGACGTCGTCGTCGCGGCCCATGAACCAAAAGTAGCCGTCGGAATCGATCGAGGCGCGGTCGCCGCACAGGTACCAGCCGTTCTTGAACTTCGCCTTGTATCCGGCCTCGTTCTTCCAATAGCCGCGGATCTGCGATGGCCAGCCCGGTCGCAGGCCGATAACTCCGGCCACACCCTTCTGGTCAATCGGCTCGTAAGTCTTGGTATTAAGTACGGTCGCGGTAATCCCGGGAAATGGCTTGCCCATCGAACCTGGTTTGACCGGCATACCTGGGAAGTTGGTAATGACGATACAGCCGGTCTCGGTCTGCCAGAAGGTGTCGTGGAACGGTTTGCCGAAAGCCTTCTCAGACCAGAGAACCGCTTCGGCGTTCAGCGGCTCTCCCACACTGGCCAGATGCCGCAAGCTGGACAAGTCGTGCCGCCGCACGACCTCCGTGCCTTCCTTCATCAATAAGCGAATCGCAGTCGGCGCGGAATACCAAACTGTGACCCGCCGCTTCTCGATGAACTCATACCAGCGCTCGGCATTGAAGCCTGAGTCGAGCACAACCTGGGTCGTGCCATTCGCCCACGGCCCGATGATGCCGTAGGAAGTTCCGGTCACCCAGCCGGGATCGGCGTTGCACCAGTAGATGTCATCGGGGCGCAAATCCAATACCCATTTGGAGGTCAGATACTGCGAGACGATGGAGTAGTGGACGTGCTGCGCTCCCTTCGGCTGTCCCGTGGTACCGGAGGTGTAATGCAGGACGGAGGGGGACTCGGCAGTCGTCGGATATACCGGAAACTCTTGCGCCCGAGGCAAACCGGCCAAATCCAAAGCGACCTCCCGCTCTTGCAGCACACTGTCGCCCGCGTCTACAACTACGATGTGCCGCAAGTGTGGAAGCTGTTCTCGGATTCTGCGGACCTTGTGGACGTGTTTCTTCTGAGTGATGATCGCGGAGGTCTCGGCGTTCTGCAGACGCACCAGAAGTGATTCGTCGCCGAACGCGGAGAAGAGCGGTTGCGCTACGGCGCCAGTTTTCAGTATGCCCAGGAAGCCGATGTAGAGCTCGGGAATACGATCCATAAACAGGCAGACCCGCTCGCCAGCCTGAATGCCGAGATCGCAAACGAATTTCGCGACCGCGTTGGACAGCACGCGCAAATCATTAAACGTGAAGCGTTGCTGATTGCCCTGGTAATCCTCCCAGTCCAGGGCCACCTTCTCTGCCATGCCGAGGCGGCAGATTCGGTCGCTGCACATCCACCCGATATTGATCCGACCGCCGGGTCGATAACCCAGCTCGCGCTCAGCGATTGACCAGTCGAAATTCCTGGCAAGCTCCTCGTACGTTTTGGCGCTGAGTTCCTCGCATGTTGCCGCATAGCTCATATGGCTTCCGATCCGGCATCCTTTTACTCAAGACTCCAGGATGACCATGGCGCCCACACATCTTCTTGCCAATGCGATCGACAGATTGATATGTCTCACTCCCAAATCTTCCGCTCGGGCCTTCAGGCGCTCGTGCAGAAGGATCGTGCCCTCAACTCCACTTGCAGACTGGATTTCAGCCTCACGAAACAGCCCAAGATCCGACACTTCCATTCCCAAAGCCTTTAAGGTCGCTTCCTTGGCGGCGAAGCAGGCGGCGAAGCGCTGTTCCGGCTTGCCGCTGCGGTTGCAGCAGGCGATCTCCGCTGCGGTGAATACACCCTCGCAGACCCGCCACCGTGACCGAGCCAGCTCGCCCGCGACGCGGCTGGTTTCGATAAGATCGGTTCCCAACCCGACGATCATGCTGCTCTTGTACAAACCGCGAAAGGGCGTTGCAGCGGCGTTAACGGCTCAATGGCTCAAAATTCAATGTGAAAATGCTGGCGATTGGCTGCGCAGAAAAACAAGTATTCCCAGCTATGGTGAGGAATCGCGACCAGCGAAGGCGCGGAACAACTCGCGGGGTTGCGCCTGGGAAATCATTTCCAACCTTATGAGGAAGAATGAGGCCGAATGAAGAAATCCCCGCACGGTAAGGGTCGCCCCGGCGCGAAAGAAAGTCGGTGACCGCGGTCACGGAATTTAGTGATTGTGCGACCGAGTGTCACTCGGAACGTAGGCGACGGTAGCGGCAGCCTTCGGGCGTTTAAGTTGGGGGCGTGACTATGCTCCGTTCATCACACCTCCTGGCACCACTTGTCACTGACAAGGTAACGCCCCGCGCGAATAATATTTCAGACCGTCCGGGGAGAGGACGTGTCGGCTTTTTTCCCACTCAACGGCTGACACGCTGAGCGGGAAACGAGAGCCTCCAACTTCCCATCTCCAGGCACTTCATCGCTCTCAACATGCCTGAACGGAGCTGCCACGGCTCCTGCACGCTTTTCGTCACGTACCTCGCGCCGGCTCCCCTGGCCGCAGAGAGGCTTCCTATGCATATCCGCAGAAATGCGTTGCTCGGATGCATTGTGCTCTTGGCGATAATCAGCCGGGTTGCGGGGATCGCCCAGGCTCAGAATGTGGTCCCACCCACGGCGGTGCAGGCAGCGAAAATGCCGCAGTTCGCCTCGCGGCTGGCTCATCCCACCAGGTCGCAAACAACCATCCGGACTGCGCGCAGTCATCGGGGACCTGCATGCTCGCAAATGCGTCTCGGCTCGCCGCAAGACAACGGAGCTATTTACGCAAACGGAGCGACCAACGGCAACACAGACGCGTGGACGATAAATTTCGGCTTCATCGTCAGCGACAGCTTCAACGTGATTCAAGGCAATGGCACCAGTATCAATGGCATGACGTTCGCAGCCTGGCTGTTCCCGGGCGATACGATGACATCGGCACAAGTGTCCGTAACCTCGAGCCCATTTGGCGGCACCACCTACTTCAATCAGACTGTGAACTTCACCCAGAACGGCTGCGTTACCAACAGTTATGGATACAGCGTGTGCCTTGAGACCTCCGGTGCCTTCACCGGCCTGAATCTGAACAATGGCGCCTACTGGGTGAACCTACAGAACGCCAGCGTTCCCAGTGGCGATCCGGTTTATTGGGACGAGAATAGCGGGCCTTCTTCGGCTTCGCAGAATGAGGTTGGCACGATTCCTTCGGAGTCGTTCACTATTCTTGGCAATACCACCACAAGCAACAGTTGCATGCCCGAACAGAGCGGAAGCTTCGCAGTGATCCACGATTTCAACGGCACAGATGGAGCCAGTCCCTCTGGGGTGGCCATTGACCCGTCAGGAAACCTCTACGGACCAGCCCAGGCCGGCGGCAGCGGATATGGAACAGTCTTCAAGCTGGCGGAAACAGGTTCCAATTGGCTGCTCAACACTCTCTACAAGTTCATTGGCGGCGCTAGCGGAGGTTCTCCAGGAGGGGTGATCGTCGGACGAAATGGGATTCTCTACGGCGCGTCCTACGGAGGGATACAGAATTGCCAATATGGAGAGTACTGCGGCTCGATTTTTGGCCTGAGACCGTCACCCACTGCCTGCCTCACAGCCTTATGCAGTTGGACGGAAAACGCGCTCTATAGCTTCACCGGACCCACCGACGCATGGGCGGGCAGCGATCTGGTTTTCGACCAGGCCGGCAATCTGTATGGCGTATCGGAGTTTGGCGGTGCGCAGGGGAAAGGCGCGGTCTTCGAACTGCGTCCATCGATTGGAGGTTGGATCGAGGGCATCCTTTACAGCTTCACCGGAGGCAGTGACGGCGGCGGCCCCAGCGCTCTTCTCCTGGGCAACGATGGGAATCTGTACGGCATGGCAGGGACCGGAGGCACTAACGGCAGCGGCGTAGTGTTTGAACTCATGGCTTCCGGAAGCGGCTGGAATGAGGTTGTTGTCTCCAACCTGCCCTATTCGATGTACCCCACCGGCCCGCACAACTTGATTCAGGACAACGAGGGCAATCTCTTCGGAGAGTGGGATTACTGGTACGAGGAACCGGAGGGAAGCGGCGAAACCCTGGGCGTCATCTTCGAATTGAGCCCATCGAATGGCAACTGGATTTATACCGAGCTTCACCGTGGCGTTCACGAGCAATTTACCAATGATATCTTCATCAATCTGGCGCTCGACGGAGCCGGAAATCTGTGGGGCACCGGAGGCGGCGCGGCCGGCTGCGTGAACCCTGTCCTTCACGGCTACATCTTCGAACTGGCGCGGACCAGTGGTGGTTGGCAATTCAGCCAGCCTGTGTATTGGAACCAGACGGATTTTGACGTCTCGGGCGACTTAGCGCTCGACGCGCACGGCAACCTCTACGGCACTACCAGCGACTGCGGAGTGCACCAACAGGGCACTGTCTGGGAATTCACGACGCAGTAGTGCATGGGAAAGGGTCGGTGCCACAACAGTCACCGCGCAAGAAGGCCTAGCAGGCTGCTGAAAAACCCAGCGTTATTCGTTGTTTGGGTAGAGCTGGCCTCAGGCCAGCGTCTAAGCCCTTTATATTTGTCATCCCGAGCACCCGACCCCGGTTGCGGGGTTGAAACTGGAATGACACGGTCCAAACGTAAGCCGCTAAGTCCTTTGTTTGCGTGTTTGTCATTAGGAGGCGGCTTTAGCCGCCAAGGGATCGGCCGGCGAACGGATCACGGCAACGTCGGACTGGGGGAATGGTTTGCGTTCCGGAAGTGCTGTTGACAACCACGGACGCATCCTGCGCGGCGACCGCGCCGGAGACCACCCGCTTGTCAGTGCGCGTCACCACCATGGGTTGGTGAGTGGAAAACTGGGCTACCGCATCCCAGTCGATGGTGATAGTGCCGGCATAATCGGTTTTAACGGTAAGCTTCTTGTCGCTCAGGCTGACGATGGTGCCTGTCAGCCGGTTACCATTCTTAAGCGTGACTTGCGCGGCATATAGGGTCACGCAGCAGAAAAGTACGAGGACGGAAACACCACTCTTGAACATCATCGCTTAAGTCCTCTTTCTGGCAGCAGTACTGAATGCTGGACCACGATGCCTGTAGCCGGTTTTGTCTCGTATCTCTCTAGAACGTGATGCTGTGGGCCTTTTTTATCGAGCATGTCGCAGATGCGGCAATGAGAAAAAAGGAATTGAAATCATCACACCGAGGAGAAGGTTATGTAAAGGATTTCGCCCGCGGCCCCGCGGCGCTCACGCAGGCAGAACGGCTCATAGCCGAATCTCTCTGCGCGGCATAATCTTGCTCCCGTGGTGAAAGTTAGGAGCAATTCTTCCTGTCAGTGAGTCCTGCTCCCGAGGAAGAAAAAGATCGATGAACCGATCTACACAATCACCGAATCACCCTCGGGAGCGAAGAGCACTCCCGTTTCGCTTCGGCGAGAGTTCTGCGTCGCGTGACTTGCCATTTCGTGGCGCCGCGAAGGCATCCTCGCTGTCTCCATCCTCCGATGAGAAGAGATAGCTTTCAATCTCGTCGATGCGCCGATCAGCGTCCTGATAACCAAGGTTGATTAACTCACGTGTGTATTTCGGGGTGAACAACAGATAGCTCATCAGGTCCGAGCAGGAGGCCGCATCTCGCGCCAGTCCATTGACAAAGTACTGGATGAGGTAAGGCATCTCCTTCTGGTGGCTCACAGCCACTTCCGTCAGATTCACCGAAGGAGTAACCAGCAGCACGGTCAGCGGCCGCATCCTCTCACATCCTTCCACTGGCTGCATGATATGGCCTTCGCTGAGCAGCTGGTTCAGCCGCTCCAGGTGTTCCACGTCAGTGGCGAGGTGGTCGAGGAACATGACGTTAAACAGCACGCCCATAACTTGCGCCAGAGATGGCTCCTTCAGACTGGCAATTTCGTCCTGGTGCTCGCGATTCTCGCAGCGAACGCCGATGGCAAAGATTTTCTCCGCACCCAGGCGAATAATCGGGCTCAGCGGCTGCTGCAGCCGCAAACACCCGTCCCCGAAGAAAGCAGTACCGTGCGGAGTTTCCAGTCGCACCGGCTGGAAGATCAAGGGAATCGCGGCCGATGCGCAAATGTGCTCGACCGTGATCTTGGTCGCCAGGGTTACGCGGCGACTGCGGTTCCAGATGGGATGCCCTTTTTTCCCCTGGATAAAGAGGTAGCTCATCCCCGAGTTGTAATTAGTGGCGGAGATGGCGAGCGCGTAGAGATGGCCTCGCCGAATGTTTTCCTGGATGCGGCTGCAGTCAAGACGAGAGTTGAGAAACCGCCGCAACGGAGTGGCGTCCAGAAATGAGCGCGCATTGCCGCCGCCCAGCGCGCCTCCGAAGGACAGGTCGAGTATCCAGATAAGCGAATTGTGCGCCTGCGATACCAGGTCGCAGCGGAAGACGTCAGCGGGTTTCAGATTGGCCCAAAGCTCGGCAATGACTTTCGTTGTCTGGGAGAATTCATTGCTGCCTGCAGCCAGAGCAGAGCCATTTATGGCTCCTGCCGATGCCCCGCCGATGATGGGGAAAGGATTGCCCTGTTTCTGGACCCGTTTGATCTCCCCTATACGTTCTAGAACGCCTGCCTGATAAGCCCCGCGGGCTCCTCCGCCTGTGACCGCTAAACCGAGCATCTTTCCCATCGTTCCCCTTGTGCCCGCTCGAAACCAAAAGGTTCCGATTCACAGCATTTGACCCAGCAATGCCTGATGGGAGCTGCTTACGACCACACTTCACCCACGGGGCTCCGAGCGCCGCCGAGATGCCATCACTCGCAATGCTAGACTCTATCCAAATCGTGTACCGAGGAAGGGCGATTGTCAAGCTACGTTCACAATCGGCTGTGCTCCGTTTGGCAGCCACGGCGACGGAACTCGCACTGATCGAAATGATGTTGCTTGTAGCCGTAGTTCACGATTGCGCATCTCATGGGTAGTCGCGCTCACGGGTGTTGTTCGAAGGTGAATCGTCCGGAGATTTCCCGAGGTGCAACGTCATGCACGCACAAATCAAGCTTGGCCGAGTCGCAGGTATCTCAATCGGGCTGCACTACAGCTGGTTCCTCATTGCCTTCCTGATCGCGTTATCTCTCATCGGGCATTTTCACGAGGTCATGCCACAGTGGGGCAAAGCGGTCGTATGGTCGGCGGCCATTGTGACCTCGGTTCTGTTCTTCGTAACTTTGCTGCTGCATGAACTGGCACACTCGCTGGTGGCCAAAGCCAAGGGCCTGCGGGTGCGATCGATTACGTTATTTGCGCTGGGAGGGGTGTCGCAGATCGAGTCGGAATCCCCCGATGCCAAAACCGAGTTCTGGATTGCGATTGTCGGTCCACTGTCCAGCCTGGCGATCGGGATTATTTGCCTCCTGTTGGCGCGGTTATCGGGCTGGAACAGAGGCGTGGAAGCCCAGACGCCGATAGCGGCCGTGCTGCTCTGGCTTGGCTATATCAATTTCATGCTGGCACTGTTCAACATGATTCCGGGATATCCCTTGGATGGCGGCCGTGTGCTGCGCGCCGTCATCTGGTGGATCAATCACAACGCCGTACGTGCGACCGAATTGGCAGCCCGGGTGGGACAATTTGTCGCTTTCGCCTTTATTTTTTTCGGCCTGTTTCAGTTCTTCGTGGGAAAAAACTTTGGCGGGCTCTGGCTGGCCTTCATCGGCTGGTTCTTGTTGGACGCTTCGCGCAGCAGCTATGTACAGGTTGAGCTTACGGAAGCGCTGCGCGGTCGGAACGTCGCCGATATCATGGACCGTGATTGTCCTACGGTCGAGTCCCATTTGAGCCTGCAGGATTTTGTTCATGAATATCTCATGCGCAGCGGCCGCCGGTGTTTCATAGTCGTTCAGGACAATCGCCTGGTCGGGCTCATCACGCCCAATGAGGTCAAGCACGTTGATCCCGAGCGCTGGCCGCAGACGAGCATACAGAGCGTGATGCGACCTCTGAGCCAGCTTCGCACGGTTGCGCCCGAGACTCCGGCGATTCAGGCACTGGAGCTTATGAGTCGGGAGGACGTCAATCAACTGCCGGTTATCTCCGGCGGTCAGCTAAAGGGCGTCTTCTCGCGAAGCAGTCTTATGGGCTTTCTTCGGAACCGCGCCGAATTACAGCATTGAAGGTAGCAATTAGCAATTAGCCGTTAGTTTTTAGTCAAAACCCATCCCCCGGTTCCGGCCATGCTGACGATCAACGTGCCTCAGATGGAGGATTGCGGATGCTCCGTTTTCGTGACGCCTTCCACGCCTCGGTGCGATTGCGGATATAGGCTTTATAGTCGCTGTTGGTTCTTAGCTGCGGCATGGTGTGATGGGTTCCGCCCTGATCATCGACGACCTGGAGCTGGGCGACCAGTGCGGCATGCACCTGCTGCAGATGCGAAGGCTGGTCTTCATTAGGGTTCGTTTCAGAGGCCACGGGAACAGTCACCCCTTGCAGCGGATCATCCGTGCGCGCTGCTGTCAAAGTCAGCACATCGCCTACGTCGCTGGCAGCCGCATCGCGTGCGGTGAGTGACGGGATGTTCCAGCGTGTTGCAATGGTCTTCAAAATAGACGTGTGATCCAGCGGCATCGCTCCAGCGGCCACCCGAAAGACAGTACCTGCCGGAATTAGTGGCGATACCAATACCGCCGGCACGCGTGGGCCGAAGCGTTTGAAATCGAAGCCGTACTCGCCCACTGAATCGTCGGGCGGCACCGCGCCCGCAGGCGGAGGCACGTGATCGTAGCAGCCTCCGTGCTCGTCATAGGTAATGATCAGCAGGGTTTGATTCCAGGCGGGGCCATTGCGCAGAGCATAGTAGACGTCGTGAATCAACTGCTCACCCAGCGCAACGTTATAGTTAGGGTGCTGGCTATTTCCGCTGGCGTCCCAGCTTGGTTCCAGAAACGTGTACGACGGGAGCGTTCCGGCTGCCGCAGCGCTTTGGAAATCCGTGAACAGGCCGAAGTGGCTATCGTCAGCATCAGTCGTATCGGTAAAGTCCATGCGCGTGAGTGGCGGCTCGTCGTAGCCGTAGATGCTCCAGCTCACATTATTCTCGGATAGCGAACCATAGATACTCGGGCAGGTGTACTTCGTAGTCGAGTCATCCATGTGGCCTTGCGATGTCCCCGCATTCACGAAGGCACGGTTCGGCAGCGTTTCCGTTGGGGCAGAACCAAACCAGTAGTCACAAACCGCGAAACCGGTTGCCAGACCGGAAAGGATCGGCAGCATGGTTGGGGAAAACACTCCCATAATATCGTTGGCGGTGGTGCCCGGAAGAATCGACCAATTTTCCGTCGCTTCCCATCCCAGTGTGTAGCTGAAATCAGTAACGAAGCCGTTGTTGGTTGCCACCGGCGGCGTAGGCGCGGTCGTGGTGCCGAAGAGCTGGGAGTTGGTAGCCGAATAGCCTTCGCCTGGGTCGGCACCGGGCATGTAGTAGGCATACGAATCGGTCGATGCGATCCTATACACGGGCAAAGGCTGCCCACCTGTGCCCGGGTTCGACTCCTGCCCGGTCAGCCCCTCGAAAGGCTGACCAGTCGGCGAAACATTGCCGTTTGCCGAGTAGAGGAATCCCAGCATGTGATCAAACGAGCGGTTTTCCAGCATCAGAACGACGAGGTGGTTGATGGCGGAAAGCTGATTGGGCATGCGCGTTCTCGCTCCAACATCAATATAACGCGGCAATGTTAAGAGTGGGTGACGGGAGCAATTGCGGATTTCAAATGGCAGCAGCTTTGCGACTCGTTGTCCAAGCCGAATCGCTTGTGAGATAGGGTTCTAAAGCATTTTCGCAGTTGCTATCGACGCCGCTGGGTGGAGCACGCCTTCAGGCGTGCAAAAAAAGCGCACTACTCGGAAATCGGCTTCAGCCGCTGAGGTATACTCCGCAAAACGAATTACCCCAGCGGCTCTGTTCGCACTTTCCTTTTCATGTACGCCTGAAGGCGTACTCCACCCGTCTACAGGCGCAATGGAAATGTTTTAGCCGCTCGCGCCGCCGTTCTCAAACACGCAAACGCCGCCCCACGGCTTGTCAGGCTTGCGGCCGGCAGGATCGGGGAAAAACGAGAACAGCCGCATAATAAGCGGCAGCCGCTTTAACTTGGCCGCGGTCACGAGCAGCGAACTGGCCTCGACGAGCTTCCAGCCATAAGGTGAGAAGAATTCCGGCCCCTCCCGCGGGGCAAATCTCAACGGCGAACCTGCTTCCACCAGCGGTCCGCCGATGGATTTCTGCAGCATCTTCAGCAGTGCCGGCGAGGCGAGGTCCGTCGCCCAGGTGTGGAAGCTCGGCTGCGCTGAAAGATCACCCGCCAGTTCGGCGGCGCCGTCGTGATCCAGGTAAATGATGAGGCCTTCACTCAAGATGAGCACCCGCTTGGCTTCCGTGCCGAGCCGCTGAAACAGCTCGCGACGCGCCGTCGTGTCTCTCAAGTCCAGGGGCACGCGCTCGACATTGCATGCCGGACGCTCGCTGGCCAGTACTTCCTCCTTGTAGAGCAGCATCTCCGGCAAATCGACCTCGACCCAATGCAGCGTACTGGGAAGCTGCATCCTGTATGGCCGGGCGTCCAGGCCGGCGGCAAGATTCATGACCATGTCGGCGCCTTGTTTCACTTCGCGTTCGACAACCTGGTCCACCAGCCAGGTGCGGGCGACATAAGACCACGCGTGCCGCCGGGCGAACTTCATATTGGCCGCGATGGCGCTGCCGCGCTCTCCCGCCAGCTTTCGCGCATAGGGATCGCGGAACCACGCGCCCGGGCGCTCGCTTTCCTCGGCGCGGTAGACGGCTACCCACAAGGCGGTATCGGAGATGTTTCGGATGGAATTGGCGGAGCTCATGACCCGAAATGATACCAACTCAAGACAGGTACGGCGCGGGAAGGTGGCAGCTGAGTTCCATCGACTTTCGCCGGACCTTCGCAAAAGGCAGTTGTCGCGGCACCCAGAGCGTGGGAAAAACTTACAGGGAGACTGGAAACTTCTACGCGCATAGGGTCTTGGCCTCCTGCGTAAGTCCTTTATTTTCAGTCACGGCGCTTTGGCCAACCGACTGCTATGTAACAAGCCAGACGAAGTGGCGCATAGGGTCACTCGGTTGCGAATTTCGGCCAGAGTTCGCAGACCAGAGTGGCCCTTTATTATTGTCCTCGCGTCGCCGCAACGGTGATCAGGTTCCTGCTCAACAATTATGAGTGTGGCGGCAGAGGGTCGGGCGGTTGCACCACTACCAGCTTGCCTTCCGGTTCGCGCTCGAGCACCGGCGCATAGATGCCCAGATATCTGCGATGCCACCACATTCCCGTGGCTCGCTTCTCTGCCATCGAGGTAAACCAGTATTGCCAGAGGACGGCGCGCACCTCCTTGGGTGGGGCGTTGGGAAACGGATTGCCCGCGAAGAGCTTGAGCACGTCCGGCGCGCCCGCGAGTAGCCGCTCCTCTGCACTGACGACGATGATGTTGTCGCGCCAGTCGCCGAGGGATGCGAACCACAGGTTCCAGTCGAAGCGCGGCTGATAGGGCGCATAGATGCGCGGCTTCTCGTAGGCATTCTGCGGCTTGTAGCGGAACGGATACGGCGTCCAGTTCACGCCATCGATCGATCCCTGAAACTCGATCTCGTAGCGCCCGCGCGTCATCACCGCAAACAGCCCGTAGCGATTGGCGATGCGGAACGGTTCCAGCGCGGCCACCGGTGCAGGCGGTAGCGGGGCCTGCGGCCAAAACATCCAGAGCAGCTCGACCGTCGTCGCGTAGGCGAGCCACAGCAAGATCACGCTGGTGATCGCGACTTTGAGTGCGGCAAGCGGACGCTGAGCACGGCTCGGCGGCGCATCTCGATCATGCGATTGCTCGGCTTCGACTGCGGGACCTTCCTCAGGAATCGGCTCCGCTGTCGATATGGAGATCGCCGGCGATCTCGCCGCTAACGCTTGCTTCCATTTCGCCGGTGCATTCGGCAGGAGGAAACGATCGTCGAGCAGGAGAAATCCCAGCACGAGAACCAGGTAGTTGAGAAACGTATAGTTCGCGGTGAGGATCACCGGAATCTGCCACAGCGTGACGATGAAGAAACACACGACTCGCCAGCGTCGCGGCAGGAACAGCATGAACACGAGGCCGAGCTCCAGAACCAGCGTCGCGCCCGCGGCGAAAGCGTGCACCCAGTGCGGCAGGTGCTGCACATACCACCCGATCCACGTCGGCAGCGGGCCATTCTGGTAGTACTCGTCCATGGCTGCGAAGTGCCGCCACTGCGGATCGCCGCTGGCCAGCTTCACCACGCCGGATTCGAAGTAGATGCGAAACCACTCCCACTGCAGCAGAAACAGGCTCGCCCGGGGGGGCGGACTTTGCTTGCCCAGTCCCGGCCGAAGACCGGCAGGAGCGAAGAACAGCGAAATGAATCCCGCCGCCAGCAACATGCCGTCGGACTGATATCCGGAAAAATCCTGTGCTGCAACGACGAAAGAGAGAAAGCACACAAAGCAGATCAGCAGCGTCAGCCGGGGAAAGATGTTCGCGACCACCAGCAATGACGCGATGATTCCTGCCCAGACGATGGCCATGAGCATGTGATCGCTGCTGGAAATCCAAAGCAGTGTTGGAGCGAACCAGAATTTTCCGTGCGGCCCAAATTGCTTGCCGACGGCTTCCAGATAGTCGCGCGCGGGAAGGATTCCCTCCGGGCCGATCAGGCCGCGAATCTGGAAAAGGAGCGAGTAGAACGCGGAAAAATAGATCAGGCCCAGAGCGCGCAGGAAGATCCAGCGCGGAATGAAGCGGTCTCTGGGACCGGCCTCCGAATCGAACAACCAGCGAATAAGGGAGGCAGGAGTCCGATTCATGGAGAATGCATTATATTCCCGCGCCTTGGGGTCCGGTTCTAGCCATCCGTTGGCTAGAGCCTGCCCTGAGTGCCCATGGGCCTTCCGGCCCGCCGGTGGAAATGAAAATCATGGGGCGCCCCACCCCTCCGGCAGGCTCAGGGCAGGCTCTGGCTAGAAGAAGGCCAGAATGGGCCCGCCAGGTGTAATTTTCGACGGGCCAAGTCGAAAGAGAAGTGCCATACCACAAACCGATTTCTGAAATCGCTTCCAACGCCAAATTCGTATTGTCAAGTACAGATATCCTACTTATTGGTGATGTCAACAATAACCGAGGTGATAGCATAGAAGGTAACGTCGGGAGGGAAAGTGGGATCACCTTACGGCTTTGAGCTGGTAGAGAACTGCATCATTTGCAAGCTGCGAACGGACAGCTTCTTCTGCTCGCTACCTAAGCTAGCTCTCGAAGCTTTTGACAAGATCAAGTATTCAGCATCGTATCCTGCTGGCGCCGTGTTGTTCGTTGAAGGCCAGTCGCCCCGCGGAATCTACATGCTGTGCAAGGGGCGGGTGAAGCTTTCCACCACCTCGGCCGAAGGCAAGACCCTGATCCTGAAAATCGCCCAGCCCGGGGAAGTGCTGGGCATGCATGCCACCGTCTCCGGTACGCCGTACGAGATCACCGCGGAAACCGGCCAGCCCTGCCAGTTGAACTTCGTCAAGCGCGATGACTTCCTGAATTTCCTGCAAAAGCACGGCGATGCCTGTCTGCGCGCGGCGCAGCATCTGAGCAAGGATTGCCAAAGCGCCTATCAGCAGATTCGCAGCCTCGGACTTTCGCATTCCGCTCCCGAAAGGCTTGCGCGGCTGCTGCTGGAATGGACCGCCAGCACCCATGACCAAGCCGAGCCACGCGTAAAGCTGGCGCTCACTCACGAAGAGATCGCGCAGATCATCGGGACTTCGCGCGAGACCGTCACCCGCGTCCTGGCCGATTTCCGTAAACGTCAGATCGCGATCCTCAAGGGTTCGACGCTCACCATCCGCAACAAGTCAGTACTGGAGAAATTGGTCGGCGCGTAATCCGCTCAGCAGATCCTCGGCAATTGTTCGCCGCTGAGCATGTCAACCACGCGCTCTGTTCCTAGCTCCGTCTTCATTGTTACCAGCCCAGCCGGCCCATCCACGACGGCGCCGATGCGAACGGCTTCGCTGCTAACCGGGAACTTTCGCAGAATCTGAAGCGCGCGCTCCGCCTGATGTTGAGGGACGAAAGCCACGAAGCGGCCCTCGTTGGCGAGATAGAGCGGGTCCAGTCCCAGGATCTCGCACGCCCCCGCTACCTCTTCGCGCACTGCAATCCGCGCTTGCTCAATTGAGCAGCGCACCGCACTGGCCTCGGCAATTTCGATGAGACCGCTGCTCAACCCGCCGCGCGTCAGGTCGCGAAGGCAATGGATGGCAATTCCGCCGGTCAGCAAGGCTTCAACCGGCTGCCACAGCGGGGCACAATCGGATTCAATTGCGGTTTCGAAGGAAAGCCCTTCACGCGTTGCCATGATGGCTATGCCGTGCCTGCCGATATCGCCGCTGAGCAGGATGGCATCGCCCGGAACAACTTTTTTCGGTGAAATGCGAACGTCGTGCTCAATCACGCCGATCCCGGCGGTGTTGATGAAGATTCCGTCGCCTTTGCCTTTGTCGACGACCTTGGTATCGCCGGTGACCAGTTGCACCTTGGCTGCTGCCGCCGAAGAGCGCATCGACTCCACCACGCGCCGCAGCGTTTCCATCGCCAGCCCCTCTTCCAGGATGAATGCCGAGCTCAGATACAAGGGACGAGCGCCGCACATTGCCAGGTCGTTCACCGTGCCGTTGATGGCCAGCGTCCCGATGTCGCCGCCGGGGAAAAACAGAGGTCTGACAACGTAGGAGTCGGTGGTAAACGCCAGCTTCGCGCCCGCGATGCTGAGGGTCGCGCCGTCGTGCCGCTCCAGCAGCGGCTCGCTGGCGAAGTTCGGCAGCAGCAATCCTTCCAGCAGTTCATGCATGCGCCGGCCGCCTCCACCATGGGCAAGCTGCACGTGCTCGGCATCATTCAGCGGCGCCGGACATTGCACACGAAAGTCGATTACTTCAGCCATGAAATACGCCTCGTTGGAGCCGTTCAGGAATTACTGTAATCCAGTTGCTACGGGTAGTGCGGCGCTTCAGCGCCGCGTCAACGCGCCGCCTCGTTTTAGGTTTTGCATTCCGCTGCATTTGGCAGCGGAATGCAAAACCCATCTTCTTGCGATACAGCCGAACGCGGGCCTGAAGGCCCGCACTACCCGACTACAGTAAAAACTAAACCTCTTCAGCTCGCTAAGAACTCCGTTTCCGAAAGCCCTATCGCACGATTTCAGCCTGCGAGCGTTCCATTACCCTCAGCCGTCGGTATCTGTAATACGCGGCACATGCGCCTTCCGACGACACCATGGGCGCGCCCAGCGGATGATCGGGCGTGCATCGTTTTCCATACGCCGAGCATTCTTCCGGCTTCTTCGCGCCCTGCATGATCAATCCACTGATGCATTCGGAATCTTCCGGCGCGCTGTAATCGGACAGCCCGAATCGCACTTCTGCGTCGAAATCGGCGTAGTCCCGCGCCAGTCCGAGGCCGCTCTGCGGAATGCCGCCGATGCCGCGCCACTTGCGATCGATCACCCGGAATACCTTGGAAACCAGCTCCTGCGCCGGCCCGTTGCCTTCCGGCCGGACCGAACGCGCGTACTGGTTTTCCACGTCATAGCGCCCCTGCTCCAGTTGCAGTAGGCACATGTAAATCCCCTGCAACAAGTCCAGCGGTTCGAAGCCCGTCACCACAATCGGCACCCGATATTTCTTGGCGATGGGGTAGTACTCGGTATAGCCCATCACGGTGCATACGTGTCCCGCAGCCAGAAAACCCTGCACGCAGTTACTGGGCGAGCTCAGCAGGGCCTCCATCGCCGGCGGCACGAGCACATGCGAGACCAGCACCGAGTAATTCGTGATTCCGTTCTGCTTCGCGTAGAAGACCGACATCGCGTTCGCCGGCGCGGTGGTCTCGAAGCCGACGGCAAAAAATACGACCTGCTTGTCCGTGTTCTGGCGCGCGATCTCGACCGCATCCATTGGCGAATAAACGATCCGCACATCGCCTCCGGCGGCCTTCACGCCGAAGAGATCGCTGCCAAAGCCGCTGTTTCTATTCGAAGCGCTAGAGCCGGGCACGCGCAGCATGTCGCCAAACGAGCAGAAGATGACGTTGGGCTGCGCCGCGATTCGCAGCGCCTTGTCGATCAGCTCCACCGGCGTGACGCATACCGGACATCCGGGTCCGTGCGCCAGCGTGATCTGCTTCGGCAGCAACTCGTCGATGCCATACTTCACGATCGAGTGCGTCTGGCCGCCGCAAATCTCCATGATCGTCCAGGGACGCGTTACGATGCGCCGAATGCCGGCGGCGTACTGCTGTGCAGCTTCCGGATCACGATATTCGTCGATGTACTTCACGACTTGTCCTCGACGGATTCGGGAGCCGCCGCGAAGCCCTCCGCTTGTTCAAGATCCGCCAGCTCGCCCATCCGCTTTAGATATTCGAAGGTTTGCAGCGCCTCGGCCTCGTCCAGCAGGCTGAGAGCGAATCCCACATGAACGATGGCGTAATCACCGACCTCGGCCTCGGGAAGGTAAGCCAAACTGGCCTGCTTCACAATGCCCCCGAAGCTGACGCGGGCGGTGCGGGCAAAACCTTCGCCTTCAACGCTGAGGATTTTTCCAGGTATGGCCAGGCACATCTTGGCGCCCCTCCTGATGAAGGAGCTTAGGCGGAGTTATCACACGTGTCAGTGACGTGTGACCGTAAGCGATGGTCGCCGCATCACGGGTTGGCAGCGGCATTCGTGTCAGGATTTGTTCTTTCCGGGCAGGCCTGCCGGATTCTCGTGCGTACGTTCGCGGAAGCGCGTTTTCATTCCCGTCGCCAGCGAGATCGCGTGCTCGCCATACTTGTCGCGCAGGCGGTCAGCGGCGGAGAGCGCCTGGTTCCATTTCTCATGTGAGCGCTGTCCAGCGAGCGAGATCTGCTCGCTCTCTTCCTCGAAATGCGAGGCATGAACTCCGAGCAGGCGGATGGCGTCGCCCTTCCAATTCGCGCGAAAGAGTTGGCGAATTGCGGTGAAAACTTCGGAATCGACCGAGGTCGGCCGCTCCAGCGTGTGCGCGCGGGTAATCGTGTGGAAGTCCGCATCGCGCAGCTTCAGTTGCAGCGTGCGCGCGTGCAGCTTCTGTTCGCGCAGCCGCCGGCAGACCATCTCCGACAGCCGCGCCAACGTTGACTCAAGCTGTTGCGCATTGCTGGTATCGTTCGAGAACGTGTGCTCATGGCTGATCGACCGCGGCCCCACGTCCTCGCCGATACCGGTGTCGAACCAGCCGCCCGCATCCAGCCCGCGCGCTTTGCCGGCGAGCGCCAGTCCCAGCGCGCCGAAATTCTGCTTCAGCCAGCGTTCATCGCGGCCCGCCAGATCGCCCACTTTCGCGATGCCTTGCTCCCGAAGGCGCTGCTCCATCACTTTGCCGACGCCCGGAATCTTGCGCACGTCCAATGGTGCGAGAAACTCGACCTCGCCGCCCGGCACAATCCACAGCACCCCATTCGGCTTTGCCTGGTCGGAGCAGACCTTCGCGATCAGCCGCGATGTTCCGATGCCGATGGAGCAGTTGAGCTGCGTCTCGGCTTTCATGGCGGCGTGCAGCGCATGCGCGGCGCGCATGGGAGGACCATGCAGGCGCTCCGTGCCGGTCATGTCGACGTAGGCTTCGTCGATGGAGACCATCTCCAGCTTAGGCGAGAAGCGGTTCAGCACTTCGTAAACTTTGGCCGAGCAGTCGCGATAGCGCTCCGGATGTCCATCGACAAAGATGGCCTGCGGACACAGCCTGGCCGCGGTGCGCAAAGGCATGGCCGAATGCACCCCGAATTTCCGCGCCGCATACGATGCGGCTGAAACCACGCCGCGTTCGTTGCGCTGCCCGCCGACGACGACCGGCTTGCCCTTCAACGACGGGTCGAAGAGCTCTTCGACCGAGACGAAGAAGGCATCCATGTCGACGTGGAAAATCGTGCGCTGCGCGGTCATGCTGAGCGGCATTGTAGAGCAAGACGGCGACGGCGCGGGCCGCCGTTGCGTCGGAAGGTGCCCAGGTATCAGGCGATGACGTAAATTGCGGAATATGAGACATTACAGGCAATCATATGAACGACAGCAATGGACCCCTGCGACCGAAGCCGGTTTCCGAGTCGAAATCGGAGATGATCGAACTGGTTTTGCCGAACGATACTAACCCGCTGGGGGCGCTGCTCGGCGGCCGCCTCATGCACTGGATTGATCTGGCCGGAGCGCTGGCGGCGCATCGTCATTCCCATTCCTATGCCGTGACTGCATCCATGGACCACATCGACTTCCTCGTGCCGGTCCATGTGGGCGACATGGTGATCCTGCAATCGGCCGTCAATCGAGTTTTCCACAGCTCAATGGAAGTGGGTGTCAAGGTCCTCGTGGAAAACTACATTTCGGGCACACGCCAGAAAGTGGCAACGGCGTACCTGACATTCGTTGCCGTCGATCGCCACGGCAGGAAGCTGGAAGTTGCGCCCGTCATTCCCGAAACGGAAGACGAGAAGCGGCGCTACGAGGGCGCCCTGCGGCGTCGCGAGGCTTCGCAGGCAGAACGCGAGCGCAGAAAAACCGCGCGAGGAGGGAACTGATGCGTCCCGTCGTTGCAGCCTTGACTGTCTTGCTCGGATTGTTCGCACTCCACTTGTCGGCCCAGCAGAACGAAGCCGAACAGAAGACCGAGTCCGCGCCCGAACAGACGGTGGAGAAATCCGCCAAGTTCAAGTCGCCGCCGGCCGAAACTCCCAAGCCCGAGTCACAGAAGGAAACTCCGCCGATCGTGACTCATCACGAGATTCACGTGGGCGGGCGGGTGCTGCGTTACACGGCGACCACGGGACTGATGCCGCTGCGCAACCCCGACAACGACGAGATCGAAGCCAACATCTTCTTTGTCGCGTACACGCTCGACAACCCCGGAGCGAATCGGCCGCTGATGTTTTCCTTTAACGGCGGACCGGGTTCGGCGTCGGTTTGGCTGCATCTGGGGGCCATCGGTCCACTCCGCGTCGAGATGCTGCCCGACGGAAGCATGCCGCCTCCGCCATTTAGGTTGATCGATAACCAGCAGACTTGGCTGGACCAGACCGATCTTGTATTCATCGATCCGGTGGGGACCGGCTACAGCCGCGCCACCAAGAAGGAGTACACCAAAAAATTTTATGGAGTGAAGGGCGACTTGTCGTCGGTTGGCGAGTTCATTCGCCTGTATCTGACGCGTTACCAGCGCTGGACCTCGCCGCTGTTCCTAGTAGGCGAAAGCTATGGCACCACCCGCGCGGCCGGCTTGAGCGGCTACCTCATTGACAAGGGCATCGCGCTGAGCGGGGTGGTGCTGGTTTCTTCTGTCCTCAATTTTGAAACGCTGGAATTCACCCCCGGCAACGATTTGCCGTACATCCTTTATCTCCCCAGTTACACCTCGACCGCCTGGTACCACAAGAAATTGCCTGCCGATCTGCAGCAGGGCGATTTCTCGACTGTGCTGGGGCAAGCCGAACAATTTGCTTCCGGTCCTTATGCCGCCGCGTTGGGCAAAGGCGACAATCTTGCCGGACAGGAGCGGCAGAACATTGTCGATCAAGTGGCGCGCTTCACCGGACTTGACCGCGAGGTGATCGAAGAAAACGATCTGCGCGTGAAGCAGTGGATCTTCTGTGGCGAGCTGTTGCGGCGTGAGCAGCAGATTGTCGGCAGGCTCGACAGCCGCTTCACGGGCCCGAAGCTTTCAACAGGTCCGAGAGGAAATTTCTACGATCCAACCATGGCGGTCATCCGGCCGCCGTTCACTGCGACCTTCAACAACTACGTCCGCGCCGACCTCGGTTACAAGACCGACGTGACTTACAACATCCTGGAAGGGCTGGAGTGGGACTGGGGATCGGCGGGTGAAGGCTTCCCGGACGTCAGCGAAGCGTTGCGCCAGGCGTTCGTGAAGAATCCGTACATGAAGTTATTTGTCGCGTCAGGCTATTTCGACCTGGCGACGCCCTACTTCGCCACGCAGTACACCTTGAGCCACATGAGCCTTGATCCGCAACAGCACGCGAAGATCAGCCTCGGGTACTACGATGCAGGACATATGATGTACCTGCGGAGCGACTCGCTCGACCGGCTACACCAGGAAGTGTCTGCGTTCCTGGCGAACGCGCTGCATTAGGGTCGGCCCGGATCACGCGATGACTCGCTATACTCTACTGCTGTGAAACTGACCACCACAGGCCCCGCATCTGACGACGGTCTGGAGCGCCGCGTCTTTCTCATTCTCGCCGCTCTTGCTCTTATCTACGCTTTTCTCGCCGGGCTGCGGACCGTAGCGGACCTCGATACCGGATGGCAACTGGCGACCGGGCGCTGGGTGGTCCAGCACCATCACGTTCCCTCCGCTGACGTGCTGTCGTACACCGCGCAAGGCGAGCATTGGATTTACCCGGTCGGCGGGGGCGTGATCTTCTATCTCGCGTTCTTGCTTGGCGGTTACGCGATGCTGTCGTGGATGAGCGCTGCGGCGTGTGTCGGAACCGTCGCGTTGCTGCTGCGCCGAGGTTCAGCCGCTAGCGCCGCAATTGCCATAATTGCTGTTCCTCTCATCGCCGAGCGCACTCCGCCGCGTGCTGACATGTTCACCGTGGTGCTATTCGCGGCGTTCCTGTCCATTCTTTGGGAGAACTACGAAACCGGGCGCGCGCCACTTTGGCTGCTGCCGCTGCTGATGGTGTTCTGGGTCAACGTGCATTTCGGCTTCGCTGCCGGGCTCGGATTGATGGCCGCGTATGCGGGAACCGAGGTACTCGAGTTCGTCTGCGGCGTCGAGCGGCGGCGCGCAGCGGTGCAGCGATTGCGCAGCGCTTGGCCCTGGCTGCTCGGGACGGCATTCGCCACCTTGCTGAATCCGTGGGGCTGGGGAATTTATCGCGCACTGCTTTTGCAGCAGCGCGCCAGCTCGGAGCAGCAAACCTGGATCGCCGAGTGGCAGGGCATCCGCCTGAATTGGCCGACGGCGATCGCCGCGATGACGTTGGGGGGCATTCACAGCGCGCTGTTTTGCCTGCTTGCGATTGCCGTCATTGCCGCCGCCATCGCTTTGTTGCGAAAACAGTTTGGAGCGGCCATTCTGCTGCTCGCCGCCGCGTATGCGCCCGTGCGCCACATCCGCATGGGAGCAGTGTTTGCCTGCGTGGTGGTACTGATCGGCGGTGGAAATATTTCCGTCGCACTCGAACGAATTGCGTCATGGATCCGTTGGCCACGGCTGCGAACGGCATTCGGAGGAATTTCGGTGATGCTGTTTGCGATGCTCACCTATTCGCGCTCCGCCGATCTGGTGAGCAACCGCCATTACTTCGGGCCCAGTCCCGATCTGGCGAACTTCGGCCCAGGACTGAGTTGGTGGTTCCCGCAACGCGCGGCCGAATTCATCGAGCGCGAAAACCTTCCCGAACAAATCTTCAACACCTACGATGAGGGCGGCTACGTTAGCTGGCGGCTGGGTCCGCAGCGGCTCGATTACATTGACGGACGCGATACGCTGTTCGGGCTGGAACGAGTCGAACGTCATCGGAAGTTGCTCGAGAGTCCGCCGGATTCGGCGGTGTGGAACGCGGAAACCAGCCGGTTCAACATCAATACCATTCTGTTTTCGCGGGGCGATGGCATTGAGCACGGTCATCTCAAGGAGTTTTGCGCGAGCACGACGTGGCGGCCGGTGTATCTCGATGAGGTTTCAGCCGTGTTCGTCCGGCGCACACCACAAACCGAGGCGCTGATCCATCGTTTCGCGGTGAACTGCGCAACCGCGCCGCTGCCTGCCGAAACCGTTTTCAGCAGCCGCAGTGAGGAGTTTGCCGCCTGGGTGAACGCTGCCGGCGTCCTGCAGGCGCTAGGCCGCAATTTGGACGCGCTGGATGCGAGCGACAAGGCGCTCGCGATCTTTCCCGGCAGCGCCGCCGCACACTTGGCGCGAGCCGGAGCGCTCACCGGCATGGATCGCCGCAGCGATGCCGAAAAGGAATTACTGACGGCCGTCGCGCTCAGCCCGACGGAGTACACGTGGTCGGATTTGGCCGACTTCTACCGGCACGAAGGACGCGGCAGCGATGCCATCATGGCGATGAAGAAAGCGGTCGAATCGCAGGAACATCCGGAATCGACGCTCGTGCAAATGGGATATTACGCGTTGAATGTTGGCCATCCCGACGATGCCCTGGAGGCCTTCGATCAGGCGGAGCGCAGCGCCTCCGCGGAGGAAAAGAAGACGACCGGCAGAAACTCGTTTGCCTACAACCTGGCCACCGGCCGCGCAGAAGCGTGGAGCAGAATCGGCGACTCCAAACGAGCTGCATTCTTTCAGGAGCAGGCGGTCCAGCTTGCGCCTACCGTGCCGCAGCCATGGCTGAATCTTGCTGCAATTTACCAATTGCAGGGCCGCTCCGCGGATGCCGACCGCGCGAAGGCCCGCGCCGCAAGCCTTACCGCAAGCGAAGCGCAGTAGTGGTCGCTTTCATGCCGCAAGTTTCCTCATCGCAAAGTTATCGTTGTGTCCTTCGTTTGCGGTCGTGCATCTGAATGGTGTACAGCCATGAGCAAGAAGGTGCGTCCCCGGATCGTGATTGTGGGAGGCGGATTCGGCGGCCTTGAAGCTGCCAAGTCGCTGGCGCGGCAGCCGGTCGAGATCACGGTGGTCGATCGCAAGAACTATCACACTTTTCAGCCGCTCCTTTATCAGGTCGCAACCGCAGGCATCTCTGCCCCAGAGATCGGCGCGCCCATTCGCGAAATCCTGCAGAAGCACCACAACGTGGAAGTGCTGCTCGGCGAGGTGCTGGACTTCGACATTGCGCAACGCAAAGTTCACCTGCACGGCTGTGACCTGGATTACGACTATCTCATCGTTGCCTCGGGCGCGACCCACACCTACTTCGGCCACGATGACTGGGAGCGGTTTGCGCCTGGGCTGAAGACCATCGACGACGCGCTGGAGATTCGCCGCCGCATTCTGCTGGCGTATGAGCTGGCCGAGCGCGACGCTGCGCTGACCGGCAAGCAGCGCCCGCTTAGCTTTGTTGTGGTCGGCGCCGGGCCCACAGGAGTGGAGTTGGCCGGCACTCTGGCCGAAATCGCGCGCAAGTCGCTGGGCGAGAGCTTCCGCCATATTGATCCCGCGAACACTCGCGTGCTGCTGGTCGAGGCCGGCCCGTCGATTCTCAGCACATATCCGGAAGACCTGCGCCAGAGCGCGGTGAGGCAACTGGAGCACCTCGGCGTGCAGGTGCGCAGAAACGCAATGGTCAGCCATGTACGTGCGGGGCAGGTGCACATCGGCGATGAAGTTTTGCCTGCCGAAGTGGTGCTGTGGGCTGCGGGAGTGGCGGCATCTCCGCTGGGCCGCGCTCTGGGTGCGCCGCTGGACCGCGATGGACGAGTGCTCGTCAATGACGACCTCAGCATTCCCGGGCATTCCGAGGTTTTTGTGATCGGCGATCTGGCCGGGATGAAGGACGAACAAAGCCGCCCGTTGCCGGGCGTCGCGCCAGTGGCGATGCAGCAGGGCAAGTGGGTCGGACGGCAGATTGCCGCCGACCTGGCAGGAAAAGCGCGCCGGCCGTTTCATTACTTCGACAAGGGATCGCTGGCGACCATCGGGCGTGCCGCCGCCATCGCGCAGTTTGGCAAGGTGCATCTCTCAGGTTTCATTGCCTGGCTGACGTGGCTGTTTGTTCATATCCTGTTTCTCGTGGGCTTCCGCAATCGCGTCCTGGTGATGATCCAATGGGCCTGGAGCTATTTGACCTTCGAGCGCGGAGCGCGGCTGATCACCGGTGAATCGCGTGTGATCCTGGTGCCCACGATGGATTACGCCGAGCAGGCAAGAGCTTCGACGATGGTTCCGAGCGAAGCGGGGCAGACGTTGCCGGCGACCAAGCGAAGCGCGTGAGACCGGACCCGTGGGGTGGTCGCTAAGACGCCGACCTGAAAGGTCGGCTCTACCCGGTCCATGATAACCGTGAAACCGCTTTAAGCGCGTGGTTATCCCGAGTAGTGCCCGAAATAGCCCAGTAACAAAACTGCAATCCCAAAGAGAATGCGATACACGATGAACACCGCCAGCGTTTTCGTCTGCAAATAGCGAATGAACCACGCGATGGTCGCGTATCCCACAACAGCCGAGACGATTATTCCAACCGCAAAGCCTGTAGCCATCCCCGGCGGCAAGCCTTCCTTCATCACGTGATGCAGTTTCAGCAGCGCCGCTCCGGCGATGATCGGGGTGGAAAGCAGGAAGCTGAAGCGTGCGGCGGCCTCGCGCGTGAAGTTGCGGAACAAACCGCCGCTAATGGTGATGCCGGACCGCGAGACGCCAGGGACCACGGCAATCGCCTGCAGCACGCCGACGGTCATGGCGTCGCCGAAGGTAATCTGCGGCAGCGGCTTCTGGAAGCGGCTGGCACGCTCGGCAATCCACATGACAATGGCGACGATGATCAGCATCGAGGCAACCAGCGCCGGCGCGCGGAAGGTGGTCTCGATGTGTTTCTCCAGTAGCGCGCCCGCCAGGCCGGCGGGAATGGTCGCTGCAATCATGTACCACAGCAATTGCCGCTCGCGATGCTGTTCCTCGGGCGTCAGGTCGCGCTGATTGTCGCTGGTTTCGGAGAAGCGCACGACCTTGCCGCCGAAGGCAGCGCGCAGAATCTGCAGCCACGTCCGCCAGAAATACAGCAGGATGGCGAACAGCGTACCGGCGTGCAAGGCCACGTCGAAGGTGAGACCTGGATCGCTCCAGTTGGCCAAGCCGAGCCGGGTGACGATCCAGGGTATGAGCGCCAGATGCGCGGTGCTGGATACGGGCAGAAATTCCGTGAGCCCCTGCACGATGCCGAGGACAATCGCTTCAAGAATAGGCAAGCTATTCCACCGTGTTCCCAAATGTGGGGATTTTGTTCATCACCATGTATATCAGACGGTCGGCCCGTGTGGACCAGTCCGTGTCGTTGGGGTATTGCGCAATCAGTTTCTTGGCGAGATTCAGCGACCGCGTGGCCGATTCGTCCGCCTTCTTCTGATCGTTTTTCGTGTCGTAGATCAGGATCAGCGCGGAATATCGCCATGCAGCCCTATACATGGCCTCGGGCGCTTTAGGCGACTGCGGATGTTCGTCGGCATACTTCAGGTACATCGCCGCTTCCATCTCCGGACATTTCGCTTCCATCTCCCATTCGCCGCACAACTTATTGTCGATGAGATGATAGGCCGCCAGATCGGCCCACTTGGTGTGCGGATACTTCTTCATGACGTTACGCATGCGCTCTTCGTCGATCTGGTAGCGCAGGGCGGGATCGCGCATCTTTGCCGAGGGGCGCGTCGAGGCGTCTTCAGCTTCTATTTGCCAGCGAATGTCGGCCGCGCGATACGCGGCTTCGGCGGCAAGCGGCGACTGCGGGAAAAGCTCCGGGATGCGGCCATACAATCGCATGGCATCCAGCGCCGCGCCTCGGCGCCCGCCGCGCTTGCTGGCTTCCATCTCGCTATCAAACGCCTCGCCAAAGACGATCTTGTCGCCGTCAGGAGTCGAACTCAGAATGATGCCTTTGTCCTCGATCCAGCCGGTGACATTACGATCGCTTTCGTTTTCGTTTTCAGGATCGGGATTGACTTCAACCGTGCCCATCACGTTGGCCCAGCCGTGGGCGTGTTCCATGACGGCTACCTCACGACCTCGGCTGATGTTCGACAGCTTGGCCGAGGAACTGTCCGGCGAAACGTAGATCACTCCTTCGCGGATGATGATGCCGCGCTCGATAGCGAATGCGGGCAGGCACGCGAGGACGATAAATGCGCTAAAGATGATTCTGCGTGACACTTAGCTACTCCTGAATGGAATAACCATAGCACTTTGTGGCGAGACGTAAGACCGGGAAGCCACGTCCCACCGCAGCGTGGTAAGCTGCGGCAAGCCAGAAACGATAAACCCAGCCGGGAAAGCTGGGATGTTTGAGCTTCAATTCTAATTTCAGAATAGCATGTGGCAAGGGGTTTCGTTCCCGATTTGCGAAGCTTATATCTTGATGTGGCTCGTGAGGTTACGCGCTGTTGTTGTGTTACGCCATATTGACATGTAACCGTTACATCTTCGGCTTTGACAGTAGTTATACTGCTTCTCAATCGCTTGCAAAAGGGGAACAACATGAAACGTGTGATCGGAATAGGCGGAATCTTCTTCAAAGCCAAGGACCCGAAAACGCTGTATGAATGGTATCGCACGCACCTGGGTATCGATAGCGCGCCCGGGACGGGTGCGATGTGGAGTGGTGCTGAACATCCGGAGATTCCGGTCTTCAACATCTGGGCGATATTTCCTCAAGACACGAAGTATCTTGGAGCGGCCGACCGCAACTTCATGATCAACTTCCGGGTGGAGGATCTGCATGAACTGGTGAAGACGCTTCGCGACGAAGGCGTGCAGGTGGATGACAAAGTGGAAGAATCCGACTACGGCAATTTCGCCTGGATCACCGATCCGGAGGGCAATCGAGTGGAGTTGTGGGAGCCGAAGTAATGACTCCGCAAACACATTGTAGTGACTATTGGCTGGGCTGTTAATCTGAACCCATGTCGAGAGTGCGGATTGCCCGCCTGCTTTTCTGCTGCATCGTATCTGCGGCAACGCTTCTGGCCCAACAGCCGATGCCAAAGAAGAAAGCCAGTTCTTCCGCTGCAGCGACGCCCGGCGTCACCACCATCACCTCCTTCGACAAGGACCACACGGTGGTCGGCTGGTTGGAGATCGTCCCCTTTGAGAGCAAGATCTTTCACAACACGCGCATGCTCCGCGTGCTGGTGCCGGCCAATTATTTCTCGCCGCACAACGCGCACCGCAGCTATCCCGTGCTGTACATGCAGGACGGCCAGAACCTTTTTGATGAAGCGACCAGCCACGCCGGCGAGTGGCATGTGGATGAGACGGTGGAGCACCTGGTCGGCGGCTTCAAAATTCCTCCTATGTTCGTGGTCGGCATCGATAACACCAGCGACAAGCGCGCCTCCGAATACCTGCCATATCCCGATCCCAACAACGAGAGTGCGAACACCGAGGAATCTGTTCACGGCAAAGAGTACGCGCGCTTTCTGATCACCGAAGTCATGCCGTTCATCGAGAAGCGCTATCGCATTTCACGTGGCGCGGCAAACACCGGAATTGGGGGATCGTCTTACGGCGGAGATATCGCGTTGTACACGGCCCTGGAGCACCCCGGCGTCTTTGGGCACGTGCTGGTGGAAAGCCCGGTGCTGTGGATCGGTAATGGGCAATTGCTCAAGGACGCGCAGAAGGCGAAGGTGCTCCCGGCAAGAATGGTGGTCGCCATAGGCACGGATGAACAACTCCGCAAGGATGGCTCCGGCAGTGACGAACTGGTGAAGGACGTGCAAGAACTCGAAGTCATTCTTCGCAAGAAAGGCATGAGCGCGAAGCGGCTCAAAGTAACCACCGACGAAGGCGCAAAGCACAATGAGGCCACGTGGTCACGCCGACTGCCGGATGAATTGCTGTTCCTGTACGGCCAGTGAACGCGACTTCGCCGATTAAGGCATGATCTCCCACACCACGCCATAGCCGTCGGTGCCGCCTCCGGAGGTGGTGCCGTAAAGATTCCCGTTGGTACAGGTTTGCTGCCGGCCGATGCTTCCCACAATGCTCTCCTTTCAGGAAGGATGCTGCGATCCGATTTGCGCAACACTATACACCCGATCCAATCGCAGCAACTGCCTGTACTGATGAGGATGTATTTCCCCTGGATCCGGGTCAGCCGAAGCAGCAAAAACTTGCCGCTGGGGATAAATTTTTTGCTTGTTTTTGGCACTGAACAAGGACAAAATGCGCAATGCTGGGACAACATGAACATTGGCAATCATGTGCTCTGGGCTGTCCTGGCGGGAGCAAGCGGTGCAGCTGGCGGCATCTGGATGCGCCGCAGCTTTCATGGGGCCATACCGGGCGCATTGCTGGCATGGACATGGTACTACAGCATCAGCTATCCGCCTCTTAGCTGGAGCTTGCCAGCGAATTACTGGGCGCGGCTGCCGGCCCTGGTGGTCCTTGGCTTCGTTACGGGGCGACTTGTAGACCGAGAGCATCAGGATAAGTTCGATCTGCCGTTGGACATGCGCATCGTCTTTGCGCTGTTCACGGGATTTGCGGTCAGGGGAATTGTCGCGGTGCTGTTCAATTTGCTGCACTGGCAGGGCCGATAAGTTTCTTCAGATGGGTTGAGGAGCATAGGAGGGGATCGCATGCCGCCTGACAACGCTACTACAACGACCGCTACCACAACGCCGATGAGTGATACGGTTCGCAGGTGGCTCACCACGTACCTGCTAGTTGCGACAGCAGTAGCTGCTTACGGAATCCTATCGCTGTGGACGCCGGGGCAGTCTCCCGGCCAGGTTCCAGCCAAGGATTGCACCGGCGTTACCACCCCGGCGCTATCGAACATATACCCCAGCCGGATCGATGTCGGCTCGGCGATCCCCGTTTTGCTCATAGGTTGCGCCTTCCCCACGGACACGCAGGTGAAGTTCAACGGCGTTATCCATGGAGCTTCGGTTGTGGATCCGAGCCACATCCACATTGACCTGACTACCGCGGACGTAGCGGTTGCCAACATCGTGAAGCTGACCCTTTCGAGCCAAAACAAGGACTATGCGAACGGACTGATCGCTATCGCTCCGGCGACCATAAGCTGGCGGTTTTTTGGGGTCCACTTCCCACAGATCAGCCTGGAACTGCAGTTGCTGCTGCTGGTGCTTTTCAGTGGCGCACTGGGCTCCTCCGTCTACGCCATAAAATCGCTGGGGGACTATGAGGGCGCGGGCAAGTTGTACAACAGCTGGACCATCTTCTATTTTATACAGCCGTTTGAAGGTGCGGGGATCGCGATGATCTTCTACTTCGCGATCCGTGGAGGGTTTCTTGTCGGCACCGGTGCGGACGTCAAGGCGGTCAACCCCTTTGGCATATGCGCTATTGCTGCACTGGCGGGTGCCTTTTCCGACATGGCGTTTGCGAAGCTGCGCGAGGTCTTCGAAACTCTCTTCAAGCCCACGGATAATCGCCCCGGCAAAATCGAAGCGCCCAAAATCACGACCACCAGTTTGCCGAGTGCCGTTGTCGGGACACCATACAATCAGGCACTTTCAGCCACTGGCGGAGTGCGCCCGCTGCACTGGACGGTCTCGCCGGATTTGCCTGCTGATCTGACGCTGGATGCCAACACCGGAGCGATCACCGGCACGCCAGCAGTCGCCTCAGCAAGCAAGCCTTATACGTTCAAAGCAACGGACAGCGCCACGCCACCAAGCTGCGCGAGTGTCACCATTAATCTCGCGCTGGTGGACACAACCACCACGACACCGGCACCGACGACCACGGCAGCGACAAGCACGACGCAA
This sequence comes from uncultured Acidobacteriaceae bacterium, assembly GCA_963821995.1. GTDB lineage: Bacteria > Acidobacteriota > Terriglobia > Terriglobales > Acidobacteriaceae > Bog-257. Next base: position 394,896 of record CAWGFZ010000011.1, read on the forward strand.
CTGCCCGCGCCGACGACCACGGTACCGCCGGAGCCGACCACCACGGCAGGAACTACGCCAGAGCCGACGACGACCCAGGGAACGCCGTAGAGCGAGGCTTCGCGGGAGCGTTGGTGAGTATTCGTTCCGTCCAAGCCGCGCTGGCCCGCCTGACTAATCGCCAACTCGGCGATTGTTAAGCTTGGACGCGCAGCGACAATCACCAGGCAGACTGGCGTTTACGGTTTCGCGCCGTATTCACGCAGAAATGCGCACTGGCTCTTCACCTCGCACTGCAGCATGTCCTGTGCCAGCAAATTCCAGCCGACAAAGCCGGCAAAGACATGGTTGGGCGACTGCTCTGGAGTGGGCGCCAAACCTTCACCGGTTTCCGCGTTGTAGTCCTCATGCATCGATCCCCATTTCTGAATGTCGGCCAGCACCATTCGTCCCAGAATGCCGGACAGCTTCGCAGCTTCCCGATCGAAGCCATAGCGCTTCAGGGCGATGTAGTTCATGTAATTCGCATTGATCCAGATCGGCCCTTGCCAGTTGGAGTAGGGAACAATGATGGCAGCGTTGTTGTAGTCGGGGTCCTGCTTCGACAAGCTGCGAATTCCGTACGGCGCCAGCATGACGCTCTTGTTCAGGAGGTATTGTCGGATCATCTCTTGCGCACTCTTTTGCGGCAGGATGTCGTCGATGAGCGGAACAAAACTGGAATAGCTGACACGCTTCACAGGCTTGCCGTTGTCGCGGCGGATGTTGTAGAACATCGCCTCATCCGCGAACCACATGTGCTTCAGCATCGCCGCTTTCAGATCGGCGGCCTTCTTGAGATATTCCGAGGCTTCGTCAGGCTTGCCCAGCTTGCCGGCGAGCTGCGCCATGGCCTTGTATTCGCGCAACTGAAATGTGCTCATATCGGTTGCCAGGATGGCACTCTTCTCCTTGGGATCGTTGGTGAGGGCGACGTTGTTGTCAGCGCCGGAGGAGATCGCATTTTCCCAGAAGAACAGTCCCCATTTCGGATCGAACTGAGTGCGCTCGCGATAAGCGATGACCTTGCGCATGTTCTCCCAGATCGGCTTCACCCACGCATAGTCTCCCAGTCGCGCCGACGCCATCACCGCGCCTTGCGCGAGAAATGGCTTCATCGCGAACCTTCCCATCAGCGGGCGCGGGCCTTCGGTGGTGATGCACCCGGCAACGTAGCCGTCAGGATCGATCGCGCCGGCAAAGTCGAGTACCCACCATTTCAGGTACTGCGGCTTGCCCTGCTGCGCAAGGTGAGAGCCGATGAAGAATCCATCCCAGTCCCACATTTGTTTGTAATAGCCGGCAGGAATCAGGTAGTCGTACTTGATAAATCCTTCGGCCGGGCGAATCGACTGCGGCTCCAGGTTGGCATAGGCGGCGGAGACGTCAGTAAGAGTTGGCGCGAGATTGGACGATGGATCAGCAGCTCTGCCGCTCGGAATCGAAACCAGAATTGATAAGAGCAAGAGGCAAGGCCGAGTGAGTCGAGGCGTCATGCACAAGATTGTCGCAGAAATATGTTCGGGTAGAACGGGCCTTCAGAGATTGTGTCGCGGCCGAAGAATAGGTAGAGCGAGCCTTTAGGCTCGCGTCTGGGCGACAAAAGATGTGCGGGCTTTAGCCCCGGAACGTGTGCAGCCGGCTAAAGTCGGCTCACGAAGAGAATGAGCAGCTTGGACGCTGGCCTAAGGCCAGCTCTACCTGTCCATCGGGAACGGCGGACCTTCAGGCCAGCTCTACCCGAGCTCTCACCAACTCCGCGCATTAAGCCGGGTGCGACGCAATCCGGCGAATGGCCAGCGACATCATCAGTCGCGTAATTCCGGAGATGAATATGCTGATGCCGAACAATGTTCCCACCACCCAGTCGGAGTTAAACGGCCAATGTGCCCAGATCAGAATTCCAAGCAGAATGGTGATGATGCCATCGAAGAGCACCCATCCCCAGCCGTAAATCGGGCGCATCTGAAACGCCAGAACGAGCGCGAAGATGCCATATACCAGCAGGAACGAGGCCAGGATCAACGTCAGTGCAAGCAATCCCATGCGAGGATGCATCAGCAGGTAAATGCCAGCAATGATGTAGATGATCCCGAGGACGATTTCCAGAGCAATGTGCCACCCGCCGTGGGTGCGGAAGGCGAACACGATCTGCGCAAATCCGTTGAAAATCGCGCACCAGCCTACCACCAGGGTGATGACCAGTCCGGCTTCCCAAGGCGCGAACATCGCAATCACTCCTGCGATCATCATCAAAATACCCAGGGCGATCGACCAGCCAGAGGCCTTCCTTATGCCGCCGAGAATTGCTTCAGCCATAGTTCCTCCGTTTGTGTTTGGGCGCTGGCGGAGACAAAATGCCGGCGCTGAAGCTGAACCGCAATATGGAAACTTGAACCTGGGACGTATCGAGACGACAGGAAACATTGTGCGCGAGCGGCGCCAGATATTCAATGCCTCAATTGATCGGTGCGGGCTCGATCTTGTCAAACAGCCGCATGTTCACCGCAACTTTCTTGTCCGTTCGCAAACTGCTGGCGAACCGTTCAGTTGCCTCCAACATAAAGGCACTGGCGAAGCGTGCTCCCCAGATCACTTCATCAAACGTGTACGAGGTGCGGCTTTGAACGAGGCTTGAGAACGTCTCGTCGAAGGCCTTGAGCAGTACCAGCACCTCGGCGTAGGAATTGCGCAAGCTTTCCGGCGTCTCGCCGTGCAGCGGACTTTGCTCGTCGATGGGATGGACAACCGTCCATGTCAGCGGAAGGAAGACCACCCCGTCGCGCTCCAGCGCCAGCGGATAGTAGCGCCGGGTGCGCCCGCCATCCACCTGCTCGAAGCGGCTTAACATGACCTTGGCCGAAACCTCGATCAACTCGTTGGAGCGCGCGTTGGCGACGCGAAACTCAAACGCCCTGATGCTCTGATAAGGGGCGATGACGGCATGCCGACTGTATAGCACCCTCGCCGTCGGCCGGGAGAACCGGGCGAACAACAGCCCGGTGGCGATTGCGAATCCCATCAATCCGGTCAGCGCCTCGATGGCAACAACCACGTTGGCAGCCAACCCGATAGGAACGACGTTTCCGTAGCCGATGGTCGAGATGGTTTCAACGCTAAAGAAAAAGGCACGCGGAAATGGATGCAGGTCCATGCCCGCTACTGTGCTGATTAGCGCGCGAGGGCCGCACGCCAGATACGCCAGCGCAAAAATCGCATTGGCTGCGGCATACGCACAAATGCCGAGCACGATCAGCTGCCACCACGGCATTGTGAGCAGCAAATGGTAAAGACTCAACGATTCGAAGATGCTGCGGCCCTTACGTTGTACGTTAAAGCTGCCATCGCGATTCAGCAGCCGCTGGTGACTCTCGCGCGAAACGACCGAGCCGAAGCCCAGATCGCGCAGGTCTTGCTCGCTGAGAGGTTGTGGCCGCGTGACCATGGATGTTCGATGCCGAAGCTTCAGCGGCGTTGCAGAAGTATTAAGATGCGAAGCTAGTGGTCAGAGCAGATCGTCTAGGAGCAGAAGTTGGAGCGTTCCCTTTGCACGTAGCTTTTGGGAAACAAGCCCTTGCCCAAACCGCGGATGGCGGCGTGGTACGATTTCGGTTTTCTTAGAACGATTACATTGTCGCCACGGACGACCGCCGGGAGTGGTTTCAGTTGCAGGGCCTTGCGGGCTTCGCGTGGGATTACGATCTGGTTCTCTCGCTCATCGCTTCACACATCGGCACGAGCGACTAGCTGCGGCCTTATCAGCAGGCACGCACTTGCCGGGAACCACTACTGTTATGCCGATTGCCGCTGCGGGCGCTGCCGGCTGACGATCAGCACCTGGCAGTGCTGCTGGTCGAACTCGACGTGTTTCGTCATCGCGCAGCGTGCACATAGCCAGACCACTTTTTGCTTGACATGTGGCGGCAGCCCCCAGGCTTGCGGCTCCTTCACCGGCGCGGTATAGATCTTCCCCGCGCCCAGACGCTTGAACTCGGTCTTGCACTCCGGATTGGCGCACTTGCCCAGGGCGGGAGCATGCATGACGAATAGTTAAGATGCGAGTGCCGGCCTAAAGGTGCAGTTCGGGCGCCGATTTATCTGCTGATCACAAAACCCCGTGACATGCCGCACAGACCAGTGTTCGTCAACCGCCTAGCCTTTGTTATCGGGGTTTAAATCAGCCATTAGCCGTTAGCCATGAGCGCCGCAACCACGGCCGCTGGCCGCCAACAGCTAGTTGCTAGTTGCTAGTCGCTCAGGATTTTCCATGCCTTTGATCAATGCCTTCTCCAAAGCTGTTGTGCGCGATTTCTCCATCGCAGAACTGGAAGATGCCGCTCGCCTGATGCGCGGCTACGACTTGGTCGCTCTCTGCGCCGCCGGCTCCGGACATGCCGGAGGCACGCTTTCGATGATGGAGATCGTGGCCGCACTCTATCTCAAAGTGGCCATGCACGATCCCAACAATCCGGAGTGGCAACATCGCGACCGCATCATCTGGTCGGGCGGGCATAAGGCGCCAGCGCTTTATCTGGGATTGGCCTTTGCCGGCTATTTCTCCATCGAAGACGTAGTCACGCTGCGTAAGCTCTACTCGCCTTTCCAGGGCCATCCTCATCGGCTGAAGCTGCCCGGCGTCGAGGTATCGAGCGGCTCGCTCGGCCAGGGTCTCAGCATTGCGGTTGGTATGGCCATCGCGGGCAAACTGGACAAAGACGAGCACACGGTCTTCTGCATCATGGGCGACGGCGAGCAGCAGGAAGGCAACATTTGGGAAGCGGCGATGGAAGCCTCGCATTTCAAGCTGGACAATCTGGTCGGCATCATCGATCGCAACCGCTTGCAGATCGACGGCTGGGTCAAGGACGTGATGAGTGTCGAGCCGCTGGCGGAACGCTATCGCAGCTTCGGCTGGGAGGTCATGGAGATCGACGGCCATGACATGCCGCGGGTGGTGCAAGCCTTGCAGCGGGCAAAGAGCGTCCCTGTCGCAGGCAAGCCCACGCTGATCATCGCCGACACGGTCAAAGGCAAAGGCATCAGCTTCATGGAGAACATTGCCGGTTGGCATGGCAAGGCGCCCAGCTATGACGAGATGGTCAAGGCGCTCGACGAACTAGGATTGAAGGACACGATCGCTTACGACAAGCTGCTTGAGGCCGCGAAGGAATATCAACAAGAGGTAGAGGCCAAGCTCGCGGACAAGACCCCCCGATTCTCGCGGGACTATTGGTGGAACAGCGGCGACACCATGAAAGTGAAGATGGAGCCGACGCGCAAAGGCTTTGGACTTTCGCTAAAGAACAATGGCGACGATGAGCGTGTGGTTTGCATTGGCCTGGACATCTCGGGTTCGATCACGATTAGCGAATTCTATGCCGGCAATCCCGAGCGCAAGGAGCGCTGGATCAGCATGGGGATTGCGGAGCAGTCGGCAACCGCTGCCGCCGTAGGACTAGCGCGGGACGGCAAGCTGCCGGTCTTCGGCACCTATGCGACATTTGCGGCGGCGCGCAATCTCGACCAGATACGCGTTTCCGTCTGCTACGGCAATTTCAATGTGCTGATTGCCGGTGCGCACGGCGGAGTCTCGGTGGGCCCGGACGGCGCAACCCACCAGGCGCTGGAAGATCTCTTCGCCATGTGCGGTTTGCCGAATATGTCGGTGGTGGTCCCGTGCGATGCCATCGAGACCCTGAAGGCGACCGACTATCTGCTTCTCGAACACATTGGCCCCAAGTACATCCGCTTCGCGCGCGAAGCCACGCCCATCGTCACGCGCGAAAACACACCGTTCGTCTTCGGGGTGGCCAACGTGAGCCGCTTGCGCCGTGAAGCGCCGCAGATGATCGACGGCTTCGAGACCGTGCTGGCAACCGATTACGCCAACGAACACGAAGACCTCAGCATCATCGCCTGCGGTCCGATGGTGGCGGAAGCCATGCGAGCGGCATGGATTTTGAAGAAAGAGTTCGGCTATGAGACGCGCGTGGTCAACATTCACACCATGAAGCCGATCGACGAAGCGACGGTCCTTCGCGCCGCGAAAGAGACGGGCGTGATCGTTACCGCCGAAGAGCACCAGATCGGCGCGCTGGCGTGGCGCGTCAGCGGGATTGTCACCGAGAGTCCCGACCTGTTCGGAGTTCCGGTGATTACCGGTGCTATCGGAGTGAAAGATCGCTTCGGCGATTCCGGCGCGCCGTGGGAACTGATCAAGGAGTTCGAGGTCAGCGCCGAGCACATTGCCCAGAAAGCCGTCGAGCTACTTGGAATCGCAAAGGCTAAGAAAGAAGAAGAGCGGCTGCAGTTGGCCCATTGAGCGAAGCCGCTGTTTGCAGTTCGCTGTTTACCAATACATCGGGCCTGCGCCGCTAACAATTAGCTGCTTCCGGTGGGGATTAGCCAGGCGCCAGCTCTGTCGCCTGATTCGAAGCGAGTGGTGAGGCCGGCTGCCACAATGTGGGAGGTCCCTCGTCTTCTGCCAGCGCGACATACGCCGCCAGTCGCGCCAGATATAACAGATCTGCTCCCGCGAAATAAACCAGGGCCATCATCGTCATAAGAAGCGCCGCCCATCCGCTGCCAATCTGCGCCGCCCAGCTGAAAGGCGAGAGAAAGGCCAGGAACGTTGTTCCCGCCCACACCAGTCGCAGGACGCAAAATCCTAATCCCAGCAGAAACAATCTTGCGGCGTGGCCAGCCGAAAAGTTGATGGTCTGATCTAGAGCTTCCATAACGCTCACGCGGCTCCGGATGCAGAACAGAGGCGCTACGCCAAGAAACCAATTCAGCATAGGCCCAACCAAGCACGCCGAAACCAATCCCAGGCACAGCGCCAGAGCTGCGCGCAAGGGATGCGCGTTATGAGCAAACATAATTGAGCACAGCAACAGTCCCGCAGCAACGACTGTCGCGATCAACCACCATGTGGCTCGCAAGAATTGCAAGGTAAAGATGGGAACGAAATTCCACTCCGTGGACTCCGCCGGCTCAGCCGCGTCGCTGCGAAACATAGCGACCAATCGCCCCAGCGTCGCCGCGCGTCCCACAGCCGAGACCAGCGACCAGAGCAATATCAAGCCCAGGATGAGTGCTGCCTGCTCCAAGATGAATCGGCTGAGACTACCGCGAAGGGTGTCCCGCAGCGGCGAATACAGCCACCTTGGCGGCAAACTCGAGAGGAGAAAAATGGGAATCGGACGCAGTTTGATGCTGTCAAGAAAAAGCCCGAACGATATGATGCCCAATGCCCAAGCCGACGCCCCGAAGCACCAGCGCCACATCAGCTCCGCCGCCGGCAGCAGCGGCTCGTGCCATAGGGCGGCGAAGCCGTCACGGAAAGCTGAACCCGCACTGGTACGCTGCGCCACTCGTCACCTGCTCCCGGTCAAAGCCTCGGCCAATTCCGCCGGAGTGTCTACCAGCACGTCGGGCACAACCAGCTCCAGCGACCGCGGCGCGAATGCCATAGCTCACGCCTACGCTCCACATGCCCGCGTTCCGCGCGGTCAGGATATCGACCTGCGAATCGCCGACCATCACGGTTTCCTCCGGTGCGGCGCCTGCTTCCGCATTAGCGTATTCGCTCCCAGCGGATCCGGCTTCTTGGTCTCGAAACTGTTGCCGCCGTAGACCTGAAAAAAATGGCTGGCCATCCCCAGTCCCGCGAGGATATCGCGCGAAACCCGGACCGGTTTGTTGGTGAGCACTGCCAGCTTGCGAACCCGTCCATTGCTTTGCGCGATCTGCTGCAGGGCTGGCTCTATGCCTTCGTACTCACTGCGTGCTGTCGAGTTTATGCTCGCGGTAATGCAGCAGAAAGTAGTTCAGCGCCTCCTGCAGGAAGTCGCGATCGGCTGGGTCGCCCAGCGCACGGCGAATCAGCATGGGCGCGCCATCGCCGATGTAGGTGCCGATCACCTCCAGCGGCAGTTCCTTGCGGCCGTATTTGACCAGCATGGCATTGACCGACGCGGCCAGGTCATGCTCTGAATCGATCAGCGTGCCATCTAAATCAAATATGACGAGCTTGATTCGTTCGAGCGGGATGGGGCGCGAAATGACGGATCATTAGTTTCCAGTATAGCGATCCGCGCATTGCCGGAACGGTGACGCCGCAACACAAGGCGCGACAACAGAAACGCAGCCCAGAGCGTTTACAATGGAAACACGTTGACGCCCGCAGTTACGATCTCGAATTTCACCTTTGAGGCAATGGATGGCAACCACAAAAACAGAGCCTAAGAGCTGCCGTCATGGCTGCTGAGAAATACGAAGGCCTGACTTCCCAGCAGCTGATCGACATCTACCGGCTGATGTATCTGTCGCGCAAGCTGGACGATCGCGAGATCCTGCTCAAGCGGCAGCAGAAGATTTTCTTCCAGATATCCGGCGCCGGACACGAAGCGCTGCTGGTAGCCGCCGGAATGGCTCTGCGGCCAAGCTACGACTGGTTCTATCCCGTACTATCGCGACCGCGCGCTCTGCCTCACGCTGGGCATGACGCCGTACGAGCAGTTGCTGGAGGCGGTGGGCGCGGCTGACGATCCCAACTCCGGCGGGCGCCAGATGCCTTCGCACTGGGGACAGCAAGAAGCTCAACATCGTCACCCAGTCTTCGCCGACGGGAACGCAGTTCCTGCAGGCGATTGGCTGCGCCGAAGCTGGCCGATATTTCAGCCGCTACCCGGAAGCCGCCGCGAAGGCCAACGGCGACTATCGCCAGTTCAAGGATGTGACGTTCCATGGCGACGAGGTGGTGTACGTTTCCTGCGGCGACGGCACCACCAGCGAAGGCGAGTTCTGGGAGTCGCTGAATTCCGCGTCCAATTTGAAGCTGCCCGTGCTGTTATCTCATCGAGGACAACGAATACGCCATCTCCGTCCCGGTCGAGGTGGGCACGGCCGGCGGCAATATCAGCAAGCTGGTGAGAGGCTTCCCGAACTTTCACTTCGCAGAAATCGACGGCACCGATCCGCTGGCGAGCTATGCCGCTCTGAAAACGGCAGTCGAGTACATTCGCGCCGGCAACGGCCCCGCATTCGTGCACGGCCACGTGATTCGCCCCTACTCGCATTCGCTCTCCGATGACGAAAAGCTTTACCGGCCTGAATCGGAGCGGAAAGTGGAAGTCGAGCGCGATCCCATCACCCGCTTCCAGTTGTTCCTGGTGCGCGAGGGCATTCTGGACGAGAAGCGGCGTAGACGAGTTGGAGAAGGACGTTGATGCCGAAGTCCAGGAGGCCAGCGACCGCGCGGTGGAAGCGGCCTTGCCGGCGCCGGACTCCTACAAACTGTTCGTTTATTCGCCTGACCTCGATCCCACATCGTCGGAGTTCCAGACGGAAGCCGTGCATCCCACTCCGTCAGACAAAGGCGCTGCCAATCCGGAACGGACCATGGCCGACCTCATCAATGCTTGCCTGAAAGATGAGATGAAGCGCGATCCCCGCATCGTGATGTTCGGCGAAGATGTTGCCGACTGCAGCCGCGAAGAGTATCTGAAGGACCATCAGGTTAAAGGCAAGGGCGGAGTCTTCAAGCTCACCGCAGGGCTGCAGTGCGAGTACGGCTCCGAGCGCGTGTTTAATTCGCCGTTGGCCGAGGCGAACATTGTTGGCCGTGCCGTTGGCATGGCAACGCGCGGGCTCAAGCCGGTGGTCGAAATTCAGTTCTTCGACTACATCTGGCCCGCCATGCAGCAGCTTCGCAATGAACTGCCGCTCATCCGCTGGCGCTCCAATAACAGCTTCTCCTCGCCGGCTGTCATACGGGTTGCCATCGGCGGATACCTTACCGGCGGCTCGATTTATCACTCGCAATGTGGTGAGAGCATCTTCACCCACACGCCCGGTATGCGCGTGGTGTTTCCCTCCAACGCGCTGGATGCCAACGGCCTGTTGCGCACAGCAATTCGCTGCGACGATCCCGTGATGTTTCTCGAACACAAGCGCCTTTACCGCGAGACCTTCGGCCGCGCGCCGTATCCCGGCCCGGATTACATGATTCCGTTCGGAAAGGCGAAGATTGTGCGGCCCGGTCACGACATGACCGTGATTACCTATGGCGCGCTGGTGCCGCGCGCATTGCAAGCCGCGCAGAGGATCGAGCGCGAAAACGGCGTCAGCGTGGAGTTGATCGATCTGCGCACGCTCAGCCCTTACGACTGGGAGGCGATTGCGACGTCAGTTTCCAAGACAAACCGCGTGATTGTCGCGCATGAGGACATGCTGAGCTGGGGTTATGGCGCGGAGATCGCCGCCCGCATCGCCGACGAGTTGTTCGATCAGCTCGACGCGCCGGTGAAGCGCGTCGCCGCGAAAGACACCTTCGTCGCCTACCAGCCAATCCTGGAAGACGAGATTCTGCCGCAGGCGGAAGATGTGTACCAGGCGATGGTGCAGTTGGCGGGATACTAGGACTCTCTGACCGCTTCGTACCAGGGCACAGCTTCACCGGCGTGTTCTTGCGGACACGCCGGGCTCGGTCGGATGGCAAATATAGAGGAGTTAGACGCTGGCTCGATGGCCGGCTCTAACCGAACAACGCATCACGCCGACTTTTTCACGGCCTGTGAAAGTCGTGCCCTGACAGAAGACGCTATCGTCGCCCGCCGCTTCCTCGCAACGCGTCAATCGCGATCGGCCCGGCGCCAAAGAAGATCAGCGCGAAAGCGATGGCGGCGCAAGCCATAGGGAACTCGAAGCCGCCCTGCCCGGTCAAGCCGTTCTTGAGATGTACTCTCGAGATAGCCACCAACATGTCAATGAGAATAGCGAACGCGGCAAGACGCGTGAGAAAGCCGAGTACGACCAGGATGCCGCCGCCGAATTCCGCGGTGACGACCAGGTAAGCCATCCACGCGGGGATTCCGAGGTGCTGCAGCATGCCCATGATGCCGTGTAAATGGTTGGCGATCTTCTGCCAGCCGTGGGCGATCATGATGGCGCCCAGCGCCAGTCGCAAAACCAGCAGCCCGAGCGGCTGCAGTCGGTCTAAGAAGCTCAACTAGTCGTCTCCTGCTGCCGCGCTGGCCAGCGCCTGCTCGTGGAATTCGCGCGCCGACTCGATGCGGTAGTTGATGGCAATTCCGCGCCGCCCCATTTCGTTCAGGAAAAGTTGGGCCGGGACGTCGGTTTCCTGATGCACTCCGCCGCGCTTTGGGATTTGGCCCGTAATCAGCATTTGCAGCACGATGGATGCCGGCCACGCCGTGGTGCGCATCATCGAAGTCATGCCGGTCACGGGATCAGTGTAATCAATCATGCTGAATGACGCGATCACATCCTGGTGCTGCGCCTCGACTCGGAGCAGTGTGACTTCCGGTTCGTCGCTCTTGAATTTTTCCTCGAACAGGCTTGCCGTCGCCTGGCGTGGCGCGACCATCGCCCCATCGATGCGCCGCTTCTCGCTGGAGAAGAGACCGAGATCGTAGAGCGTCCGCAGCATGGCGACGTGACCGGGATAACGCAGCGTCTTCTCGAAGCACTCGCCCACCTGGCCCTGAAACGTTTCCGGCAGCGTCGATGTGCCGCCCGAAGTGTGGAACGCCTCCAGCTCGGGAAAGCCTTCCATGTGGAACGGCTCGACTTCGGTCAGAGGCTCGATTGTGATCATCTTCCCATCGCGCAGAATTTTGGCGGGCTCGCTGTATTCGTTGATCAGCCCTTCCACCGAAAACACCAACTGGTAATTGAACGGAGGCCGCGGCGTCTGCGGCAGGCCGCCGACATAGATCTTCAGCGCATCGGCCTTGCCGCCGATGCGCCGCAGCAGTTCGCCGCCCAGGATGGATGCCATACCCGGCGAGAGGCCGCAGTCAGGCGCAATTGCTATGCCGGCCGCCTGCGCCTGCATCTCGCGCTTGAACTCCTGTTGAACCACGCTGTTGTTGCCGCCCAGATCGGCGAAGTGGCAGCCCGCACGGATCGCCGCCTTCACCAGGCCAAGATTGAAGAAGTAGGGAACAGCCGACAGCACGCCATCATGCCCGCGCATTACCTCCAGCGCCGCGCCGGTGTCGGCCGCGTCCAGCAGAACGCCCGTGACCTTGCTCGTCCCGGTCAGCGCTTCGATTCGCGCGACCGCTTCCTTCAGTTTTGGCTCGTCTTTGTCGGCAAGTGTTACCGCCTCCACGGGCTCGCTGCGGGCCATGTCGAACGTGGCGGCCCAACCCATCATTCCGGCTCCGATCACAAGAATCTTCATGATGACCTTTCAGCTAAAAATAGGAATGCGCTTAACGCAAACGTAGTTCGAGTACACCGATCAGTAATTTTGGCCAGAGGGACAGGATAAATGAGTGGGCGCATTTGACAAAGGGCAGGCGACACCGTTGTGCGTGCACTGAGACAGGTCGAAAGTGGGCGCAGCATCTCGACACGTCTTCATCTGGGGCGACATAGCCCGCGTCGTATAATCAAGAGATGCCCACCCGCTGAAATTGCTTTCTGTGTGCGGGTGCCCCAAGTTCGCGGCCTGCTGTGGGACGCTAACCTGGGAAACGCGTCTATGGAATTCCGGCTCGTCAGTCCTTACAAACCGCAGGGAGACCAGGGCACCGCGATCCAATCGCTCACCCGCGGCGTCTTCGATGGCGACAAGCACCAGGTGCTGCTCGGCGTCACTGGCTCCGGCAAGACGTTCTCGATGGCCAAAGTCATCGAGAATGCGAACCGGCCAGCGCTGATCCTCGCCCACAACAAAACGCTGGCGGCGCAGCTTTATCATGAATTCAAAGCCTTTTTTCCGCACAATGCTGTCGAATATTTTGTCTCGTATTACGACTATTATCAGCCGGAAGCTTATATTCCTGCCGGCGATGTCTACATCGAGAAGGAGGCGACGGTCAACGACGAGCTGGACAAGCTTCGGCTGTCGGCCACGAAGTCGCTGTTCGAGCGCCGCGACTGCATCATCGTCGCGTCCGTGAGCTGCATCTACGGCCTCGGGTCGCCCGAGGCCTATTACGGCATGCTGCTGTTTCTGGAGAAGGGACAGAAGATCAAGCGCGAAGAGATCACGCGCAAGCTGGTCGAAATTCTCTACGAGCGCACTGACGGCGATTTTCGCCGGGGCACATTTCGCGTGCGCGGCGACATCATCGAAGTTTTTCCCACCTACGACGATTCCGCCTATCGCATCGAGTTGTGGGGTGACGAGGTCGAGTCGCTGGCGCAAATCGATCCGCTCTTCGGCACCGTGAAGCAGAAGCATGTGCGCCTGCCCATCTACCCCAAGACGCACTATGTGATGAAGCCCGAGCGCAAAAATGCTGCGGTCGCTTCCATCTTGGAAGAACTGGCTTGGTGGGAGATGGAGCTGGAGAAACAGGGCCGCATGATGGAGGCGGCGCGCGTCCATCAGCGTACGCGCTTCGATCTCGAAATGATCAAGGAGATGGGCTACTGCCACGGCATCGAGAACTACTCGCGGCATTTCACCGGACGCTTGCCGGGCGAGCCGCCGCCGACGCTGCTGGATTACGTACCGCGCGAGTACCTGCTGTTCATCGACGAGTCGCACCAGACGATTCCGCAACTGCACGGCATGTGGCACGGCGATCGCTCGCGCAAACAGAATCTTATCGAGTACGGATTCCGCTTGCCGAGTGCGCTGGACAATCGCCCGCTGACCTTCGAAGAGTTCGAGCACCGCGTCAATCAGGCGATCTACGTCTCGGCGACGCCGGGGCCGTATGAGCTTACGAAGTCCGCCGGAGTTGTGGTCGAGCAGATCATCCGGCCGACGGGCCTGATCGATCCCGAAGTTGAGACTCGTCCGGTGAAGGGGCAGATCGACGACCTGCTGCATGAGATCCGGGATCGCGCCAAGAGGAACGAACGCGTGCTGGTCACCACGCTGACCAAGCGCATGGCCGAAGACCTCGCCGAATACTATAGCGAGGTCGGGGTGCGTTGCCGCTACATGCACTCGGAGATCGAGACGCTGGAGCGCATAAAGATCCTGCGCGATCTGCGCAAGGGCGAGTTCGATGTCCTGATCGGGATCAATCTGCTGCGCGAAGGACTGGATTTGCCGGAGGTGTCGCTGGTGGCGATTCTGGACGCTGACAAAGAGGGATTTCTGCGCTCGTCAGGCTCGCTCATCCAGACCATCGGGCGTTGCGCACGCCATGTGGAAGGACGGGCGATCCTTTACGCCGACAACATGACCGAGTCCATGCAGAAGGCGATCGGCGAGACCGAGCGGCGGCGCGCCATTCAGCGCGCCTATAACGAAGAACATGGCATCACGCCCGAAAGTATCGTTCGCCCGCTCGATATGACGCTGGTTGCCGTGGCCGATGCCGACTACACCGACCTGACCAATGAAGCTGAAGGCATGCCGGAGTTCCGTTCGCAGGAAGATCTGGATGCCTACATCTCGAAGCTGGAAAGCGACATGCGCGAGGCGGCCAAGCGCTTCGAATTCGAGCAGGCGGCGAAGCTGCGCGACACCGTTCGCGAGCTGCGGACGAAGGAATTTATGTTTAGTTAGCTGCTAGCCAGCGAGCGACTTTTGACCGCGGGCTTACGCCCGCGGCTAACACAAATGTCGCCGCTATGCGGCTGGTCCTGCGCGAATTCCGGCCGTTTGCTCCACCGCGAAAACAAGCAATCACTTGCCGGCGACCGTGTCGATGCACTCTTCCAGCACGTCCATTGCGATGTCGGCTTGCTCTTTGGTCACGATGAGCGGCGGACATAGGCGAATACTGTTCGGACCGCAGCCCAGAAAGAGCACACCGTGCTCAAACGCCAGTTCCACGATGCGGTCGCGTTCCGCGCCGGCGGGAATTTTGGCCTTCTTGTCGGTTACGATCTCGACGCCGATCATCAGGCCTCGCCCGCGAACATCGCCCACCAGTCCCAGACGCTGCGGCCAGTCGGCAATTCGTTCGAGGATGTGATTGCCAACCCTTTCTGCGTTCTTGATGGCGTCACGCTCCAGCACATCCATGGTCGCCATTGCAGCCGCGATGCAGACAGGATTGCCGCCGAAGGTGGAAGCATGCGAGCCCGGGACCCAGTCCATCAGTTCTGCCTTCGCCATCATGATGCCGAGCGGCATGCCGCTGGCAATGCCCTTGGCGATACAGACCATATCTGGCTCGACGCCGGTATGCTCCACGGCCCACCACTTGCCAGTGCGACCAGCGCCGGACTGGACTTCGTCGACCACCAGCAAAATGCTGTGGCGATCGCAAATGCGGCGCAGTTCCTGCATGAAGACCGTCGGCGCGACTACGTATCCGCCCTCGCCCTGAATCGGCTCGACGAAGATCGCCGCCACTTCCTCCGGAGGTAGCGTGGTCTTGAAGAGCTTCTCTTCGATGAAGCGGGCACAGCCGAGTGCAAAAGCATCAGCCTCCTGCGGGCTGCCCCCAACGCATCCGCGATAGACATCGGGATAGCGGACGTGGGTTACGCCGGGAACGAAGGGCGCGAAACGGCGGCGCTGCTGCGGCTTCGATGCCGTCAACGATAGCGCTCCCATGGTGCGGCCGTGGAAAGCTCCGTAGAACGCAACAATGTTCTGGCGCTTGGTGTGATAGCGCGCCAGCTTCAGCGCAGCTTCAATCGCCTCCGCGCCGGAGTTGCCGTAGTAGACCTTGTGCGGGCCCTTCATCGGCGCAACCGCCGACAGTCGCTCGCCGAGCGTGACCATGCTCTCGTAGTAGAAGTCGGTGCCCGACATGTGGATCAGCTCGGCGGTCTGCTTCTGAATCGCGGC
Source organism: uncultured Acidobacteriaceae bacterium (assembly GCA_963821995.1). GTDB lineage: Bacteria > Acidobacteriota > Terriglobia > Terriglobales > Acidobacteriaceae > Bog-257. Next base: position 410,653 of record CAWGFZ010000011.1, read on the forward strand.
GACGACCTCTGGATGACAATGACCCGTGGAGGCAACGGCGATCCCGGCGGAGAAGTCGAGGAACTCGTTGCCATCGACGTCCTCGACAATGACGCCGCGCCCGCGCTTGGCGACCATCGGGTAGGAGCGAGTATAGGAGGGCGAGACGTATCGCTGATCGCCTTGCAGCACACGCAGGGCATTGGGGCCGGGGAGAGCCGTTTTGATGTGGGGCCCAGCGACGGGAGTAAGAGTGTTTGCGGACATATCGTTTTCCTCCGAAAGGCTTGCGGCAATGGTTCTTGCCGGAGCTCTGGTCGACCCGCGAGGCAAGCTGATTGGCAATGCGACACGGGAAGCGGAACGGAAAACGGTGGGCTAGTCGCCGGAGAAGAGATTCGGGCGCAGCATGCTGGGAGCCAATTTGCAATTAGCCCGCATTGAGACGGCCCGTGACCGGATAACACCTAGACCGGGGCCGCAGGTCACCTTCATGACGGCGGCAACGGCACTTGATGAGTTGGTGTGATTGGCCAATGCAGAACTCCTGCTGCCATTATAGTCAGCTCGGACGCAGGCCGTAACCCCCTTGCCGCTCGGGGGCTTGCAACTCCGCTGGCGAGTCTGTCAGGAGTGTACTACTATTTAGTACGTAGTTAATCCCACGGGAAACATCCCGCCGGTGAATAATGGGAATCTCAACCGAAAGGCACGCTGGTTGTAAACGGCGTTGCCCTAACTGCTGCCGACCGGCAGCGGAGATGAAAGGAGCATTGTCGATGTCACAGTTGAAAAAAGCAGTGCTGTGCCTGGTTCCCGTCGTGTTCTTTACCCTTTTTCCTGTCCTCGTCAGCGCGCAGGACAACATGGGCATGAGCGGTAAGCAGAGCATGTCCGTCACCGGCTGCCTGAAGCAAGGTTCCGATACGGGCGGCTATTACATCATGGGCGATAACGGCAAAATGTACGAACTTTGGGGCAAGGGCCTGAGCGCCCATGTCAATCACAAAGTGACTGTAACGGGGATGGAAACTACGATGTCTCCCTCCGCAGAGAAGAAGAGGGCGGATATGGAGAAGCAGGAGGCCGGCGGCGCACAGTACGTCGATATGAAGGTCAGCAGTGTCAAGATGATCAGTGAGAGCTGCCAATAACCGGTGTTTCAGCGCCGCAGTCGTACAGGAGCACGGTCCCAAGGTGGGCCGTGCTCGTGTGATTTGCTTGCCTAGAGCAGCAATGCGCAGGTTCCGCTTTCGGGAACGCTTGCAGCTTCACCTAAAATGTGCTGGTATCCTCCACCGGAGTGCGCCTAGAATTCGAAGGCGGAGATAATGCCTATGCTGTTCTTGTCCAAGACATACCTGGCGATCGCTTTGACGATCGCTGTTCTTTTGCTTGCCAGTTGCTCGCAGCCTCCTAAGCCCTCCGGCAGCGAGGAAACCACCACCAAACCGGCCGAGGCCGCTAGCCCGACGGAACCGGTGACGGCGAAGACGGCCTTTTTGCCGTTGTATAAGTCTGCCTACAAATGGGCCGGCGACGTCTTAATCCTGAACATGTCTCCCAAAGAGATACCTGGGTTTACGAATGCAGACGGCAAAGCTGCGATGTGGCAGGTGACGTTTGCCTCGCCGCATCAACACGTCTACCGGGTCTTTACCTATGCCATTGCCGCGCATTCGCCGGACATCTACAAAGGAGTCACCATAGGCAACTCCATCCCTTGGGCGGGGGTTACGCGCGATGTGATGCCGGTAGCGACAGCCGACTTCGCCATCGATTCCGATGCGGCTTATGCCGCCGCCGCAGCCGATGCCGAGGCTTGGCTGAAGAAGAATCCGGACAAGAAGCTGACCCGCTTTGAGCTTGGCAATGCCGATAGGTTTCCGGCCCCGATCTGGTATGTGATGTGGGGCGACAAGAACTCGGGCTATGTCGCGGTTGTGAACGCCACCACAGGAAAGATCATAAAGAAGTAGTGTTGCGGGCAAATGCCAATGGACACGGCAGCCTCCGGCTGCGACCTGTCGAAAATCACAATTGGGGTGCCCCGTTCTAGCCGTCCTTTGGCTAGGGCGGGGCAGTGCCGCGGTTCAGCTTGCCCCACCGTGGCCAAAACAAGGCCAGAATGGGGCACCCTAGGATTTTTATTCCCATTGGTGGGGCGCAGGCCCATGCACACTTAGGGCAGGCTCTGAAGGTCCGCTCTACCTCTGCGCGAACCACGTCCGCGCTCACCAGACACGGCAAACTTTGTCGGCGGGCTTCACCATAGGCCGAGCCGGGTTTGCAGCCGAAGGCTGGGCCGAACTCGGGCACATTCACCACCACGCCATTGATGCGGTACTTGGCGGGCGAATGCGGATCGGTGATGGCGCGAGCCCGCAGGTCCTCAGGGCGATCGTTCTCGCAGGCCCATTGCGCAAAGCCGACAAAGAATCGCTGATCCGGCGTCAAACCGTCGCGGTCCGTCAACTGCATGTTCTTATCGGCGTTCTTCCAGGCAATATAGGCGAGGACGGTGCCGCCGAGGTCGGCGACGTCCTCACCCTCGGTGAGTTTGGAGTTGATGTGGATGTCATCGATCACGGTGTACTGCGCATACTGGTCGACGACACAATCGGCATGCTTCACGAACTGCGCCGCGTCGTTAGTGGTCCACCAGTCCTTCAGATTGCCTTTCGCGTCGTACTGCCGTCCTTCATCGTCGAATCCATGCGTCAGCTCGTGCCCGATGGTTGAGCCGGTATTGCCGTAGTTGGGCGCGTCGTCCATTTTGGCATCGTACAGCGGCGGCTGGAGAACGCCGGCGGAAAAGTTGATGTCGTTCATCTGCGGGTCATAGTAGGCGTTGACCGTCGGCGGGGTCATCTCCCATTCGCTGCGATCGGTCGGCTTGCCGATTTTGTTGAATTCGCGATGGCTTTCGAACTCCGTGGCGCGCATGGAGTTCCCATAGAAATCATTGCGCGCGATCTCCACCGAGCTGTAGTCACGCCACTTGTCGGGATAACCGATCTTGTTGCGAATGGAATGCAGCTTATTTAGCGCCTGTTGTTTTGTAGCGGGACTCATCCAGTCCAGTTGCTCGATGCGCACTGCCATGGCATCTTCGATCAACTGGGTCATGTGCAGGGTCGCGGCTTTCAGCTCCTGCGGGAAGGTCTGGCGGACGTACTCCTGGCCGAGCGCCTCGCCGAGCTGATCGTCAACGTATTCCACGCACCGCTTCCAACGCGGCTGCAGTTCCGCCGCGCCATGCAGGTACTTGCGGTAGAACTCGAAATTCTCGTTTACGAAGGCAGAAGACAGAAACGGCGCTCGTGAGTTGGCGAGATGGAAGCGCATGTAGTTCTTCCAATCTGCCAGCGATACGGCGGCAAGCTGCGAGTTCAACGCCTTCAAGAACTCGGGAGCCTGTACGTTCAGCACGTCAAAAGCAGGGACCTGGCTGGACGCGAAATATGCCGTCCAATCGAAATTCGGCGCAAGCTGCTTCAAGTCAGCGACCTTCATCTTGTGGGTGACTTTGTACGGATCGCGGCGTTCCACGCGCGTAAGTGATGCTTTGGCCAGCGCAGTCTCGATTTGCATTACCGTGTCAGCCTGCTTGCGCGCGGCCTGGGGCGAATCGCCGATGAGCTCAAACATCTTCTGCACATGCTGCAGATAGCGCTCCCGGATTTCTTTCGACTTGGGATCGTCTTTGGTGTAGTAATCGCGATCGGGAAGTCCCAGACCGCCCTGCCGGACGGCGGCGATCATCGCATCGGAGTTGTCGGGATCCTGTTCCGACCCACTGCCGAAGAACATGGCATCACCGGCCAGATGCAGTTGCGCGACCAGCGGCGCTAACTGGCCGATATTCTGCACGCCTTCGATCTCCACCAGATCGGGCCATAGCGGCTTCGCACCACGCTTCTCGACGGCAGTCTCGTCCATGCATGCCGCGTAATAATCGCCGATCTTCTGGCGGACGGCGTCGCGATCCTTTGCCATGGACGCCTGCTCCAGAATGCCGCGAAGGTACGTCAGGTTGTCCTCGTACAGCTTGCCGTAAACGCTCCATGATGTCTGGTCGGCGGGAATAGGATTCCGCTTTTGCCAGCCGCCGCAGGAATAGGTGTAGAAGTCCACGCAGGGATCGACCGTCCGGTCCATCGCGGTGACGTCGAGGCTGGGAGTGTAGGGCAGTCGCGGCTCAACATATATACGCGACGCGGGCGGTGTTGCGGCGGGAGTTGTCTGCGGCGTCGATTGCGCGACGGCGGAGACAGCGAGTGAGATTAAAAGAAATATAAACAGTTTGACATTCGCCATGGGCGCCTCGAAGGAACGGATGAGAATAGCAGACAGGCACAACGCGAGAGAATTGCCGAAACATGCCGAGCGCAGAGCGTGTCTCAATTTGGGAGAACCGTTGCAGTTGAGACGACTTCTACGGTAAAAAATCTCTTGCATTTAGTAATGATTCAGTTACTCTGCTAGCCTATACGCACTTTGTGATCGTCCGTCCGTTCATGATCAGCGAGCGGTGAAAGCGGTTTCGCTCAAGCCGGCCGGCCGATCCCCCGAAGTCGCGTCCAAACCAGCTTCTGCCGATCGACAAGGAGATCCATGAAAGGGTTTAAGCCTTTCCTGTGCCTGCTGTTGGGATGTTGGGTGTGCGCAATTCTGAGTGGCTGTGCGAGCAAATCTCCGGCGAATGGTCCGGGTGCACTGAACATCGCCCAGTTCACGTTGCAGGCCGGTGTTCCGGGCGTCGCGTACAAGCAGTTGCTGATCGCTTCAGGGGGCGTACAACCGTATACCTGGTCAATCAGTGGGGGAAACCTGCCTCCCGGGTTGAGTTTGACCAGCGACGGAATCATCAGCGGCACGCCTACGACCACGGGCACGTTCTCCTTCACCGTCCAGGTCATCGACTCGCAGACTCCAACCAAGGCGGTTGATACCGCGCCGTTGGGTATCACGATCAACCCGGTGCTGTCGCTGTCGGGCTCTACGCTCAGTCCCGGACTGGTGGGTAACCCGTACACCGCGACCGTCAGCGCCAGCAACGGCGTTCCCCCGTACACATACACAGTGGTTCCCAACGTGGGCACCGGCCTGCCGCCGTGCTCGCCAAATCCACCGTGTTCGCCGAACATGACCGTCACAACGAACGCTACTCCGACAGGTGGTGGAGCGAATTCGGCGACTATTGGCTCGACCAGCGGCACTAGCGGACAGAATGAAACGCCGACGGACGCGGGCGTGTTTACCTTCACCCTGCAGGCGACCGACTCGATCGGCGAAACCGCGACGGCGCCCTACAGCATTACCGTCACTGGCCGACTGCAAGGAAATTATGTGGTTACGTTTAACGGCTTCGACAGCGGAAATCCGTTTTACATGGTCGGCAGCATCGTTACCGACGGAAACGGAAATGTGATCAGCGGCGTGCTCGACCTGAACGGGCCGAACTGGGGTTTCCACGGCTGTGCCCATGCTAACCCCGGCACCGAGTCCGTCAACCTATAACCTGCCGAACAATAGCAATTTTGGAACGCTGACCCTGGCCACGAGCGCTGCCACCTACCAGTTCAACATTCTGGTTTCGAACACCGGCAACTCCAGCCTGATAATGACCTCCCCGGGCTATGGATCGGGCCTGCTCGAGCCGCAGAAGACGCCCTTTTCGTTGCCGAACCTTCCCGCTAGCTACGCCTTTGGACTCTCGGGTAACGACGGCGCATCCTTGTATGCGGCAGCCGGCGCATTAACGGTGAACACAGCCCTTAACATCACAGGGCAAGAGGACGTCAACGATGGCGGGACGATAAACGGCGGCGGAGGCTTGGGCTCGCCGCTCTCGATCACGGGCGGGGCAATTTCGGAGCCTGACCAAACTACCGGCCGTGGCACCATCACCTTGAACGTCAGCGGCCAGAGCGGTGCCTTCCATTACGTGTACTACACCACTGGGGTGATCGCAGGCGCCAATGGTCTGGTCGCAATGGAAACGGACAGCAGCGGGCCCATGACTTTGCTTTCGCTGCTGCCACAGGCCGCAGGCGGCATCACTGGACAATTCGCGAATAACAGTCTGACGTGCTCGGGACCAGGCGCATGCGTGGTCGTGCAACTGCAAGGCCTCTCCACCTCGGGCCCCGATGCCCAGATCGGCGTCATGACCTTTGATGGCAACGGAAATATTACGCGCTCGGGTATTGACAGCCTGCCTGGATACTTCACCGATGAGAACAATGCTGGCACCGCATCGCAGAACAGTTACAACGGGACGTACAGTGTAGCCAGCAACGGACGGGTGACCGTCACACTGACTTCCGCTCCGTATCAACCGGTCTGGTACCTGGTCACGAAGAACCAGGGATTCGTGCTGGGAAGCGATCCGTCGGTCACCTCAGGGCAATTCAGTCCGCAAACGGGCGCGCCATACACGATCGCGTCCTTGCTGGGTTCGTATCTGGGAGGCACTATCACTCCCGTGTCTTCCAACATTACCAATGAAATCGATGTCGCCGGAACTCCGCCGCCCGGCGGAATCTGGGCGATGCAACTACGAAACCAGCGGACCGGGCGGGCACAGACGGATCGGAAGTTCACCGGAGCTTATGACTATAACACCTTCGGACACCACATCTCGCGGAGGGGACGGCATTCGGAAGGTTTGAGATCACGACGAACTGCCAGCGCCGACTTGCCTCGTCTCTGTGCTCTACATTGCCGGCTCGGGATCAGCCGGCGCCACAGGCAACAAGACCGGCTTCATCAGCGTCAACTTCGGGAGTTACTCCGACGGCAGTGCCGATATGAATCCGAGACTCTCGGTTTTCGGCCGCTAATCGCGAATCATGTGGGAAGCCGATACTGTGGCAGGTATCGGCTTCCTGTTGCCGATTTGGCAATACATCGCTGCAGAAACTGGCGAAGAACACATCGAATCAGGCTATACTCTGTAATATCTGGCGTCGGACGTGGGCGTCCTCCATACAGCTTTGTAACGGCTTTCATAGGGCGGGCGAATGGCTGGGAATAGGGAAGCAGCGGCGCGACAAGCGCCGCAAAGCACTGCTGTATCCAGCGGGGACAGCTCCGCTCCGATGCCCACACCTGTTCCAGACCTCGCCGATCCGACCCTCGCCGGGATTCAAAATCCGTCCTCCGGCGACAAGCGCCAGACAAATGACGCCGCATCGGCCAATGCTTCTCGTCCCAAGGGCGAACCCTCGGATGCAGTGACCATGGCGCCACGCGCGGTGTCCCAGAGCGCCGGATCATCGCCTCCGCATCCCATCTTTTCGCACATCGGCGCCACCATCTTCCATGAGGGCGATGTCCTCGGCGGCCGCTACGAGATCCTCAAGATGCTCGGCATGGGCGGCATGGGCGCGGTCTACAAGGCGCGCGACATGGAAGTGGAGCGCATCGTCGCGCTGAAGGTGATTCGCCCCGACCTGGCCGGAAATCCTGCCATCCTGGCGCGCTTCAAGCAGGAATTGGTGCTGGCGCGGCAGGTCACGCACAAGAACATCATCCGCATTTACGACCTGAACGAAGCCGACGGCGTGAAGTTCATCACCATGGAGTTCATCGAAGGTGAGGACTTGCGCTCGATCCTGACCCGGCAGGGAAAGCTCTCGCCCGAAGAGGCGGTCGGCATCATGCTGCAGGTCTGCGCCGGGCTTGCAAGCGGCGCATGCAGAAGGCGTGATCCATCGCGATCTGAAGCCCAGCAACATCATGCGCGACGCCGCCGGACGCGTAGTCATCATGGACTTCGGCCTGGCGCGGACCATCGAAGGCGATGGTATGACGCAGACCGGCATGATGGTCGGGCACGATGGAGTACATGTCGCCGGAACAGGCGATGGGCAAGGATCTGGACGCGCGCTCTGACGAGTTCGCTGCCGGGCTGATGTTCTACGAACTGCTCACCGGATTTGTGCCGTTCCGCGCGGAAAGCGCGATCGCCAGCCTCGTCAAGCGAACCCAGGAGCCAGTTGTGCCGCTGGCGGAGGTCGACTCGTCGATTCCGGCGGAACTCAGCGCCATCGTTTGCAAATGCCTGGAGCGTGATCCGGCGGAACGGTTTGCCTCCATCGAAGAACTGATTGAGGCGTTGGAAGTCTGGCAGGGCAAAAGGCCGCCCATCGGGCAATCGGTAATGAGCCAGGCTGCGGGTGCAAAGGTTGTTCCCATTGCGCCAGCCGCGAAACGCCTATCGGCAAAGTGGATCGCAGTTGCCATTGCGGTGCTGGTTCTTGCGGCGGGCACGTTCGTCGGCGTTCGTCTTCTCACCCGCTCTAGAACGGCCACGGCCGTGCAAGGTCCGGTTACGTCGACAGCCATCGTCCCGTTCTACAACGCGTCCGGCGATGCGAGCCTGAACTGGATGGGAGCCAGCATCGCGGAGGCGCTGAGTACGGACATTGGGCAATCCGTCCACTTGCGGCTGGTTTCTCCCGACCGGCTGCAACAGGTGCTGCAGGATTTGCGCGTCTCGTCGCAGTCGCAACTGGATCTCTCGACCCTCAAGCGAATTGCCGAGTTTACACATGCCGATACGATTGTCTCCGGCCGCTACGAACGCTTCGGCGAGCAGACGCAGATCACGGCCACGGTCCGCGATCTCAAGAACGACCGCGAGATCACAACCCGGGCCGATGTTCCCAACGAAAAGGACTTGCTCGCATCGCTGGAGAAGCTGGCTGGCAGCTTGCGCGACAAAATCGCGACCGATCCTGAAACGCTGAAAGAATTGCAGGCGCATTCGCAACACGTAACCACTAACTCCATTCCGGCGCTGCGCGCCTACGATGAAGGAGGGCAACTGGCGAGGGCCGGCAATTACACGCAGGCGGTCACGAAGTTCGAGGATGCCGTCAAGCAAGACCCCAACTTCGCGATGGCGTTTTCGAAGCTGGCGCAAACCTATGCTGCTCTTGGCTATGACGATAAGGCCGAGCAGGCGTCGCGGCACGCGGTGGAGCTGAGTGACAATCTGCCGGCGCAGGACCGATTCCTGATCCAGGCGAACCACGCCGGCATCCTGCACGACACGGCGAAAGCCATCGCTGCCTACGAGCAGTTGGCCAAAGTGAATCCCGATGACACCGATGCGCAGTTCGCTCTAGCGCAACTGTACGAGCAGTCCAGCAATTTCGATCAGGCGAAAAAGTATCTGAAGCAAGTGCTGGCCTCGGACCCCAGTAACGTTGCCGCCTTGCTCGCCAGCGGTCGCGTGGATATCAAGAGCGGCGATCCGCAGTCGGCGCTTGACCCGTTGAATAAGGCACTGAGTCTGGCCATCCAGTTTGACAATCAGGAGGAAAAGGGCGGCATTCTGCAAGCCCTGGGCATCGCCTACGAACAACTCAATAAGCCGGATGACGCCTTGCGTAATTTCCAGCAAGCCCTGGAGATTCGCCGCAAAATCGGCGATCAGCATGGGGTTGCGATGAGTTTGCTACAAATGGGCGAGATTCAGGAGGCCATGGGCAATCCCAAGGCTGCTCTCGCCAGCTATAAAGACGCAGTAGACGCTGACCGGAAGATTGGCGACAAGAACGGCCTGATACAAAGCTTGACCTCCCTGGGACTTCTATATCTGAATCATTCGAAGTACGACGAGGCCCTGCAATACACCAACGAGGCATTGCAGATTGCGCGTAATAGCGGTGATGAGAGCGCGCAGGCTACGCTGCTGCTGAACATCGGGAACGCTCACTTCCTGCAAGGCCAATACCAGGACGCCTTGACCTACTACCAGCAGTCAGACGAGATAAGCGAACGCCTGAAATTGCCGGATAAATCGGCGCTGGCGTTGCACGCCCTTGGCCTGACCAATTTCAGCCTGGGGCAGTACGACGCCGCGGTTTCCCAGTACATGAAGGCGCTCGAAGCTTGCCGCCCCACTGGCGACAAGAGCCTGCTGGCAACCGTGTCTCTGGATCTGGGTACGCTATTCGAAACGCAGGGACGCTACGATGCGGCGTTGAAAGCACAACGGGAAGCCCTGGACATTTTCCAACAGCTCCACGACCGCTCTTATTTGATGGTGTGGGCGCTGGCCGGTTATGGCGACACGCTGGCCGCGGCAGGGCGCGGAGACGAAGGTCAGAAGTACATTGAGCAGGCGCTGCAGCTTGCGCCCCAGGCGAATAACGACCAGGCTACGGCCGCCGCGCTGAACTTCCTGGGCGACAGCTATTTCTATCGCGGCGACTTCAGTAGTGCCCGGCAACAGTATGACAAGGCCTCGCAGTTGGCGACTAAGCAGAAAGTGCCCGACCAGGTTGTGCAGGCGAAGCTGAACCTGGCCAAACTCGATGTGGAGCAGGGACGCTCGCAAGAGGCCGTTACGGCGTTGAAGAAGTTAGCTCAGGACGCCGACTCCGCCGGACTGAAGGCGCAGTCGGTGGATGCATCCGTGTATCTGGGACAAGCGCTACTGGCCACAAATCAAATCCCCGCAGCCCGCGATGAGTTAGACGCGGCGATGGGCCGGGCAGAGAAGTTGGGCCTGCGGGTGGAACAGGCGCGTGCACAATACTTCATGGGCAAAGCCCTGGCGCGAAGCGGTAAACAGAACGAAGCTACGCCTCACTACCGCGAGGCGGTAAATATCCTGGAATCCATCAGCAAACAGGATGGCGCGGGACGTATCCTGGAGCGCTCCGACCTGAAGGAGATCTATCGCGAGGCGACGAAGGGTTACCAGGGCAGCGTCTGAAGAATTTGCGCGTTGGAAATTGAAGATTTGCGCATTAGAAATGAAGACCCCCAGCATCGCTGGGGGTCTTCGTTACCGACCAGGTCACTACTAATCGATAGGCGGACAGAAGCCGGAAGGCGAACTCGCCTGCCATGCCGAAATAATCTGCTGAATCGTCTGTGTCGTGTTGGCAAGACTTCCAGTGCACGCCGGTCCCGGTCCGGTGGGACTCAAGGTCGCCACAATGTCGGAAAAGCCCACGCCCTTTCCCCCGACAATCGGATCGCCTTGCCCGTTGTTGAAGAAGCTCCAGATGCTGCACCAGTTGTTCGAGCCGATGGGCTCGGCCTCCAGAAAATCGGTGGTGAGTTCGGACACTGGCTCCTCAGTTGTGAAATCGGTGCAGATGGCGATGTCGTCGTTTGGCTCCTGGGGACAGGTGAGGTTATTCCCGACTGAATCCTGGCAGGTCACACTGTAATCGACGCAATTTCCGCCCGTCTGCAAATAGATGATGCAGTTTTCGTTGGAGAACTGCGTTCCCTGCAAACGCTGCATGTAGAAGGTCTGCTGGTTCACGGGAGTGGCCAAGACCGTCATGTAGATACAAGTAGGTTGGCAGTTCTGGAAGCTGCTGGGGTAAGTCACTCCCATGACGTGTCCGCCGAAGGTGAAGTCATTCTCCGTGCCGCCGGGAGGAATCTCTTGCGTAATCTCCGTTGGAGCCTGCGGCGTAAAGTCCCAGGTCAGAATGTCGATCGCTGTGCCGCCGCTGGGACTGCCGCTGCCAGAGTTTCCTCCCGCCTGGGCCGGTTGCGACGCCGTGAAGCCCACCCATACCGTATTGCCTTTGGGAAGCATGAGACCCAGGGGATTGCTCTGCGCGTTATAGACGATGTTGTAGGGAACGCTCAGCACGGTGGGCGCTCCGTTTACAGGAGTGCGGGTTCCGAACTGAAATGCCGGATCAAGCCAAACCTGAAGCAGCCCTTGCTGCTGATTCAGTGGGGGCGGCGAGTATTGGATCACCACCTGGTGGACTGCGCCATCGCTACAACTGGAGCCGTTGCACGTACCGCCGAGCGTAGGAATTTTGGGGTTGATCGCGTTCTGCGCCAGCAGGCAGCTGGTGACGTCCATGTCCTGCCCGATGGTGTAAACCCCGGAAAGGTGCACCGGGGTGTTGTACAGGCTGGCATTGCCGCCGCAAGTCTGGATGGCTACATGGTTGGAATTGGGGTCCCAAAGGTCGTTGAAAATATCGAACTCGACGGCCAGGCTGTTGTTAATTCCGGAATAACCCAGGGCGTCGGAGCCGCCGCCGGCACCCAACGCATGAACGCCGGTGCCGCTGGCCCCCATCTGGCTATTAGTGGCGCTGGAATTTTGAAGAATGAAGGACAACCCGTCGCCGGGATTGCAGCAGGTGGTGGGATTATGAATCTGAAACGCGAAATAGGTGGTGAAACCTATATCGACTCGCTGCGGGCGGTTGAAGTACGCGGTAGAAGTTTCCGCATTGTTTGCGCCGTCCGTGAGCCGGAGCACTACATGCGCGTTCCAGGTGGCCAACGTGGGCACCGTGGTTCCGCTGATTCCGTTTAACACCATCGGGCTTACCGCGCCTGGCGAAGTAGAGAAGTCGGGGTCGAACCTGATCTGCTGAGCGCCGGCGAGAGAGACCACCAAGACCATTGCAACCAGGGAGAACAGCCGCATTGCGGATCGCATATTAGCTTCTTTCCTCGCTCGCTTTGGACGCGTGGCGACTATGATTGCACACCCAAGTCCTGGCCTGTAAACCCATAACCATTTGCTGATTGTGCACTTGGCCGCAATTCTGCGGCGATGCAAATCGGATGTCAAGGTAAATTCCAGTGACCGGCCATGTTCTCACGAGAGTGAGTGCTCGCGCATGCTGCAGAACCTGGAGGTGACGAGTCAGTTTCCTGGCGCCAGTAAACCAGCCGTGACAGAATCTTCGGGCGCGCCAATCTCTTGGCGAGACTCCACTTGACAAGCGGCTCATATTTCTGGAAATATCGAAATATGCCGAGCCCTTCGCTCAAAACGAATGCCGATCAGGTCATCAAATACGCTGACATGTTCTCCGCGATGGGGACAGAGGCCCGGTTGCGCATCATGCAGCTGCTCTTGTCGGCGCATCCGGAAGGCCTCGTCGTCGGTGAGATCCAGGAAGAGCTGAATATCCCTAATTCGACCCTGTCTCACCACCTGGACAAGCTGAGGAATGAAGACCTCGTCAAGGTGCAGCGCGAGAGCACCTTCTTGCGCTACAGCGCCAATACGGAGGCGCTTCAGGAACTACTGCAATTTCTCTATGCCGAGTGCTGCACGCGAAACAAGGCACTCAAACCGCGAGACGTCACTCAGATTTGCAAATAGGAGACCGAGATGAGTACGACAGACATCAAGCAGGTAGTGAAGGAGAAATATGGACAGGCAGCCCTGCGAGTGAAAAGTGGCGGGAGTAGTTGCTGCGGAGCTGCCGCAGCAACCTCCGATTGTTGCGACCCGATCACGTCGAACCTCTACGACGTTTCTCAGATCAATCAGATCCCCGAGGAAGCGCTGCTCGCGTCTTTCGGGTGCGGAAACCCGACCGCGCTGGCGAAGCTCAGCCCTGGGGAGGTGGTCCTCGACCTGGGCTCAGGTGGAGGGATCGATGTTCTGCTGTCGGCAACGCGGGTTGGTCCTACGGGCAAAGCCTACGGTTTGGATATGACGGATGAAATGCTGGCGCTCGCCAATGAGAACAAGCGCAAGTCTGGAATCCAGAACGTGGAATTTCTTAAGGGCGAGATTGAGGAGATCCCGTTGCCGGATAACTCTGTGGATGTGGTCATCTCGAATTGCGTGATTAACCTGTCGGCGGACAAAGACAAAGTGCTGCGTGAGGCGTTTCGAGTCCTGAAGCCGGGCGGCCGCTTCGCGGTTTCCGATGTGGTGACCCGCGGCGAGATCAGCCCGCAAATTCGCGAAAGCATTCTGCTCTGGGTCGGTTGCGTGGCCGGAGCGCTCGAAGATGTTGAATATCGGAACAAGCTGGCCGCGGCCGGTTTCGAGCAAATTGACATTGAGCCAACCCGAATTCACAAAACGGAGGAGGCGCGGCAGATCCTATCGGCGAAAGGAATCGACGTGGATGCTATTGCCGCAGAAGTCGACGGAAAATTGATGAGCGCCTTCATTCGCGCGGTAAAGCCTACGAAAGCAGCCGATGCTGGTTGCGTTTCGACCTGCTGCAAGTAGAGGGCAACGGAGGATGACAATGCAGGAACGTTACAACGTGCTGTTTCTGTGCACGGGTAATTCGGCGCGGTCGATCATGGCCGAGGCGATTCTGAACTTCAAAGGCAGGCCTACTTTTGCCGCTTATAGCGCCGGAAGCCATCCCAGCGGTACCGTGCGCCCGGAGGCGATTCGCCAACTTGAGCTGGCCAGGATCCCAACGCAAGTCCTCCGCAGCAAATCATGGGAGGAGTTCTCATTACCGGGCGCACCGAAACTGGACTTTGTTTTCACTGTCTGCGACAACGCGGCCAGGGAAGTCTGCCCCCTGTGGCCGGGACAGCCCTTAACCGCACATTGGGGAGTTCCTGACCCGGCAGCAGTCGAAGGCAGCCCTACTGAAATTGAGCGCGCGTATCGCGACGCCTTCTTCATGCTGGACCGCAGAATCAGCTTACTCCTCTCCCTTCCGCTGGCTAGCCTGGACAAACTTGCGATCAAGAAGGAACTCGACAACATAGGGCAGACGGCGACACCCGTGACGCAGCCATAGTTGACACAACAAGCTGCGGCAATCTGACCCGCCAGTTCACAAGGTGCCGATGAAGAACACAAGTCGTCTCAGTTTTCTGGATCGCTATCTCACCGCCTGGATCTTTGCGGCAATGGTATTCGGCGTCGTGCTCGGATGGCTTGTGCCGACGGTCGTGCCGCTTCTAAACCGATTCAGCGTGGGCACGACCTCGATCCCCATCGCGATCGGGCTGATCGTAATGATGTATCCGCCCTTCACCAAGGTGCGATACGAAGAATTGCATGAGGTCTTTCGCAACAAGAAAGTTCTAGGTCTGTCGCTGCTGCAGAACTGGGTGGTCGGCCCCATCCTCATGTTCGTGTTGGCCATCGTGTTTCTTCGGGGCTATCCCGAGTACATGGCTGGCCTCATCATGATTGGCCTGGCGCGCTGCATCGCCATGGTCATTGTCTGGAACGAACTGGCGAAGGGCGACACTGAGTATGCCGCCGGACTGGTGGCATTCAATTCTCTGTTTCAGGTTTTCTTTTACTCGCTCTACGCATGGATCTTCATCACCGTTCTTCCCGCGCACCTCGGCCTGAAAGGCGCGGTCGTCAATGTGTCCATCGGAGACATTGCGAAGAGCGTGTTCATCTATCTTGGGATTCCATTTCTCGCAGGCTTCCTCACGCGGGCGCTGCTTGTCCGGGCAAAGGGCCCCGAATGGTACGACCACAACTTTGTGCCACGGGTTAGCCCGCTTACGCTGATCGCACTGCTGTTCACCATTGTGATCATGTTTTCACTGAAGGGCCAGTACATCGTGCGGCTGCCGCTGGATGTGCTGCGCATCGCCGTACCGCTCCTGGTCTACTTCGTGATCATGTTCCTGGTGTCGTTTTACATGGGACGCAAGCTAGGGGCCGACTACTCGAAGACCACGACGCTCGCGTTTACGGCGGCTTCAAACAACTTTGAACTCGCGATCGCAGTCACCGTTTCGGTCTTCGGCATCAATTCCGGAGCTGCATTTGCTGCAGTGATCGGGCCATTAGTCGAAGTGCCCGTCATGATTGCACTGGTGAACGTCGCCTTCTATTTCCAACGCAAATACTTCCAAAAGCTGCAGATCGCACCCCCAGGGCCTATTTCTGTATCAGCAGGGTAACCCCGCATTGAGGGTTGATGACCTGACGAACCAGAAACTGACCCCACTGCGAACCTGTGCCTGGAAGAATCTGGAACGGACTCGTGGATGTTGGAGTGTTGCCCAAGGCGCATGTGCTGCCTTGCTCACGGATGTATTCGAAGGTGGTATTTCGTACACGCCACCAAATGGCGCGAATATGCAGGCATTCTGGTTCGCAATAGAGTAGCCAGAATGGCATTTTGATGTATAATCATGGTGCGTATGTTCGAACGGCGCGTTCGCAGCCATCCCTCCTTAGTCTCGAGCGATTTCTGCCTGTAACCTTCCGATTCACCGACGCAAGATCAAAATTAAGGACAATCAAGAAACAAATGGAACAAGGAACAGTAAAGTGGTTCAACGATGCTAAAGGTTTTGGCTTCATTTCACGTCAGAACGGCGAAGATGTTTTCGTTCATTTCTCGGCCATCCAGTCGAACGGCTTCCGTTCACTGCAGGAAGGCCAGGCCGTCAGCTTCGATGTGAAGCGTGGGGCGAAGGGTTGGCAGGCTGAAAACGTTCAGGTGCTTTAAACCAAAGTTTGCAATAGAGGGCGGCCAGCGCTGCCCTCTATTGTTTCCGGCGATTAAGAAGTCAGTGAGTCTTCGGTCGTAAACACCCCGATTCATCCCGCTTGGCACGGCCAACCGATCGGCGGCCAGCGGCCTAATCAGAAAAGCGAGGCAAGTGATGAGGAACATCTACGTGGGGAACCTAAGCTTCGACGCGACTGAAGACCAGGTGCGCGGAATGTTTGAAGCATATGGACCCGTCGACAGGGTCAGCATTGTGACCGACCGTGACACTGGCCAGTCGCGGGGATTCGCGTTTGTGGAGATGCCGGATGATGAGGCAGCCAGCAAAGCCATGGATGCGCTGAACGGCACCAATCTGGGTGGTCGCAATCTCACCGTCAACGAAGCCCGTCCCAAGACTGATCGCGGACCGCGGCGCGAGGGCGGCGGCGGACGCGGCGGATACGGACGCGGTGGCGGCGGCGGCCGTGGCCAGGGCGGCGGTGGTTGGGGACGCTATTAGTCCTCAGAAAATTTAGTTTGCAGAAGTTTATGCCGGAGCACTTTCTGTATCTGCTCCGGCATTTCTGTCTGTAGTGAGTGGCAATCATACAATTCTGATACGCTGGTCGCGCGCTTCGCTCATCGCCGCACATGCCGGATTCTTCCGCTATTGCCGTCGAATTCGCTCACGTAACCTTTCGCTTGCCCGGCGGCAAGGCTCTGCTGTCAGACCTGAACCTTACCGTTCGCCGGGGCGAAACTCTGATGCTGCTGGGCCGCAGTGGTTCCGGCAAAACCACTACCCTGAGGCTAATCAATCGGCTGCTGAGTGCAAGCTCCGGCGAGGTACTGGTCGAGGGCAGGGGCGTGGAACGATGGGACGCGATCCAGTTGCGGCGGCGCATCGGATACGCCATTCAGGAAGTCGGGCTTTTTCCTCATTACACGATCTTCAACAACGTTGCGCTTGTTCCGAAGCTTGAGCGCTGGGAGCATCGGCGGATCGATGCGCGCGTCGAAGAGATGTTGAATCTGGTGGGACTCAATGCGAGCGAGTTCGGACGCCGCTATCCTGATGAGCTCTCCGGAGGACAGCGACAGCGCGTAGGATTGGCGCGCGCTCTCGCGGCCGATCCGCCGGTCCTTTTGATGGACGAACCTTTCGGCGCACTTGACCCGATCACTCGCGCCGAGCTGCAAATAGAATTCAAGAAGCTCCAGCAGAAGCTCGGCAAGACCATCGTCTTCGTGACTCATGATGTTGGCGAAGCGTTAATGCTGGGCAGCCGGATCGCATTGATGGAAGATGGTCGACTGCGCGGCGTGTACCGTCCGCAGGAATTTCTGGAATCGCCAGATTCGTCGGTGAAAGCGTATGTGAACGTGTTTCGGGCCAGGCAAGAGATGTTTCGGAACTGAACACGTGTCAGGGTGGTGGAAGGGCACGGCTTCAGCCGTGCCGAAAAGTTCGTTTCCAGAAAACGGACTTTAAGTCCTGGCACCGCGGCTAAAGCCGCCTATGGTTGCGCCCAATTTCGCCGGGCTGAAGCCCGGCGCTTCCACCGTAATGCAGGCCATTTCGTTTGCAGGTTGCCGCGATCTTCCACAAGCCGTTGAGCCAAAGCTTTGAACTTCCTTCTCACTCATCCGCGCGAGGTGGCGACTCTCACCGCCGAACATCTCTGGCTGGTGGGAATCTCGATGCTGCTAGCCATCGCCGTCGGCGTTCCGCTCGGCATCCTGCTGACGCGACGACCAAAGTGGAAGACACTTGTGCTCGGCAGCACCAACGTTATCCAGACGATTCCAAGCCTGGCGCTGTTCGGATTGCTGTTGCCGCTGCCCTGGCTGGGCGCGCGCGCCGATCGGCTGGCGATTGTGGCGCTCGCTCTTTACGCTCTGCTGCCTATCGTTCGCAATACGTATGTCGGCATTTCCGGCATCGCTCCGGCGGTGCGCGAAGCGGCAGTTGCGATGGGGCTCACATCCGGCCAGCTTCTCTGGCATGTCGAGCTGCCGTTGGCATTGCCGGTGATGCTGGCGGGAATTCGAGTGGCCGCGGTGATTACGATTGGCGTTGCCACCATTGCGGCTGCGATTGGCGCCGGTGGACTGGGCGAGTTCATCTTTCGCGGCATCGCCATGGTTGACAACGGAGTGATCCTGGCGGGCGCGATTCCCGCAGCGTTCATAGCCCTGCTTGCTGATGGGCTGCTCAGCGGAGTCGAGAAGATGTTGGTTCGGAATCGATAACTCGGCTTCCTTCTTGGTGTATCCGGGTAGAGCGGGCCTTCACCGGGGCCCCGGATCGCGCCGCATTCCGCGATCTGGGGTGGTCAGGCCCGCGTCTCGCCGAGGATTATTCCGCAGGTTCGGGCCGCCGGGACGCAGGCGTAAAGGCCTGCTCTACCACCAAACCACAGGTACACTGAAACAACAACGGCGATAGGCCGCTTTCAAGTATGGATCGCCGCACCTTTCTCTCAGGAATAGCACTGACGGCGTGCAGCGCATGCACGGCGCGCAAGCGCGACCTAACCGTCGGCTCGAAGAACTTCACCGAGCAACTGGTCCTGGGCGAAATCCTGAAGCAATCTCTCGAAAGCGTCTGCCCGATGCCGGTGGATGGGCGCTTCTATCTTGCGGGCACGTACATCTGCCAGCAGGCGCTGCTCGCCGGGCGCATCGATGGCTACATCGAGTACACAGGCACCGCGCTAGCCGCGATCCTGAAGCAGCGGGTCCAAGGCGATGCGGCTGCAGTGTATGAGCACGTGAAGGACGAGTACAAACGCCGCTTCGGCCTTGATGTGATGCCGCCATTGGGCTTCAACAACAGCTTCGCCATGATCATGCGAGGCGACGAGGCACGGCGACTTGAGCTGAAGACGCTGTCCCAACTGGCACCGTTCGCTCCCAGGATGCGGCTGGGAGTGGGCTACGAGTTTCTCGAGCGGCAGGATGGCTATCACGGACTGGTGCAGACCTACGATTTACATTTCGCCGAAACTCCACGAGTCATGGATTTGGGACTGCTGTATCGCGCGCTCGGCACCCGATCGGTCGATATCGTTGCCGGCAACAATACCGATGGGGTGATCGACGCTCTCCGGTTGGTCATCCTTGAGGACGACAGACATTACTTCCCCCCGTATGACGCAGTGCCGGTCGTGCGTCCGGCGCTGTTTGACGAATGTCTTGCTGCCCGGGCTGCGTTCTCGCGCCTCGGAGGCCTTATTAACGCCGCCGATATGCGGGCCATGAACTACGCCGTCGATGGACAGAAGAGAGACGCTGCCGCCGTGGCCCGAGAGTTCCTCGAGATTCATCAGCTACACTGAAGCGGTGCGGCGGCTCATCATCAATGCCGATGATTTCGGACTTACTTCCGGCGTCAATCGCGGCATCGCCGAAGCGCACGAGCACGGCATCGTCACCTCGACCACGCTGATGGCTAACTCAGGTGCGTTCGCCGATGCGGCCAAGCTAGCGGGTACGTTCGCTGGACAAGAGCGTTGGAGCGTCGGCTGCCATGTTGTCCTGTTGGATGGCGAGCCGCTATCACCGGCGGACCGAGTTCGCACTCTGCTGGCGTCCCACTCAGCTAACGGCAGCGCGTGTTTTCGCGAGAATCTGAATGAGTTTGCCATCGCGGCATTTCGCCACCAACTGAATCCCGGCGATATTGAGGCCGAGGCGGCAGCGCAGTTCGAGCGCCTGCAGGCCGCTGGAATCCAGCCGTCGCACTTCGATACGCACAAGCACGCGCACATGTTTCCGGCAGTGCTGCGTCCGTTGCTGCGTGCGGCAAAAGCGCACAGCATCCCCGCGGTGCGCAATCCATTCGGCCAGGTTTGGCCATTGCCCTTAAGCAGCATTCTGCGCACGCGACGGCTCTGGAAGCGTTTCGCTCAACTGAACGTGTTGCGCAGCTTCGCAGGCAATTTTCGCCGTGAGGTCGAGTCCCACGGACTTCGCACCACCGACGGCTCGCTCGGCGTTCTGGTTACTGGAGAGCTCGACCTGAAGCTGTTTTCTGCAATGGCAGAGAGCATGCCTGAGGGCACGTGGGAGTTGGTTTGCCATCCCGGCTACAACGATGCCGATCTAAACAAAGTGCCGACGCGCTTGCGACACTCGCGCGAGCAGGAGTTGCGGCTGCTCACATCCGACGAAACCAAAGCGATCCTGCTCCGGCAACAGATTGATTTAATCAGCTATCACGGACTGTAAAAACGCTCGCGTTACAATGAAGCGCGCCCGCGCAGCGGCTGTGCCAAAACGCCGCCCGCATGCGACCTTAGCCAGACGCTTTGCAATGGACAAGCTGGGGCGTATCTCAGGATGCCATCCTTCTCTCAATTTCTGTCAGAACACGCCGATAACGCGATCGTCAGCACCGCGCCGTGCCGCGCTGATCTGGCGGGCGGCACCATCGACATCTGGCCGCTCTATCTCTTTCATCCCGGAGCGGTGAGCGTTAACATCGCGCTCGGGATCCTGACCGCCTGCAAAATTACCCCACACGAGAGTCGCGACATCGTGCTCAGTTCACACGATACAGGACGCGAGGACCGTTTTTCGTGTCTGGACGATCTGCTGGCCGCACGTGGCTACGCGCACAAACTGGCAGCGTACCTGGTGCGTTTCTTCAAGCCTGCGGGCGGTTTTATGCTGGAGACGCACTCGCAGTCTCCGGCCGGAGCCGGCATCTCAGGTTCGTCGGCGCTGATGATCGCGACCACGGCTGCCTTGGCCCGCTTCGTCGGACGCGATCTCGATCTGGAGCAGATCAGGGCGATCGCGCAGAATGTGGAGGCGCAGTTGATCCGGGTGCCAACCGGCTGCCAGGATTACTACCCGGCGCTTTACGGCGGAGTCAATGCGATCCATCTGGAGGTTACAGGCATCCGGCGAGAGGCGATTCCAGTTTCGCCTGACGAAATGAACCAGCGATTTGTCTTGTTCTACACCGGAGCACCGCGCCAATCGGGAATCAACAACTGGGAAGTTTTCAAGCAACACATCAACGGCGACAGGAACGTATTCCGGAATTTCGCTGAGATTTCCGCCATTGCGCAAGCGATGCACGCTATGCTGGCAGATGAACACTGGGACGAAGTTGGACGATTGATCGGCGAAGAGTGGAAGCTGCGGCGTAGCAACGCTCCTGGGATCACGACTCCGTTAATTGATAAGCTGATTGAGGTCGCCCGGCAAAACGGGGCGCAAGCAGCCAAGGTTTGCGGCGCCGGCGGCGGCGGCTGTGTTCTGGCCATGGTTGAAAAGGGTGAGAGGCAGAGGGTGGAAGATGCGATTCGCGAGCACGGCGGCCAGCCGCTCGCGTTGGAAGTTGCGCGCCATGGGCTGCAATTCCAGTCGATGAGCCAGCGGCAGGTTGCCAAGGTATGAGCATGTTGACCGATACTCGGGGAAAGCTAAAACCAATCTGGGCGTTCCTGTTCTCGCTCTTTCTTGGGGCCATGTCGTTTTGGGTTTCGGGCAATATCGCGACGGAAGCCTCCGGTGACCACCCCTTCCGGCGCGAACTGGTTTTTCGCGGCTTGTGGACGCTGTTGTTGTTCGGCATCTTCATCTGGCTACTCACGGTGGGCGATCACATTGAGGAGCACCGCATCGCAGCTCAGGGGCTGCCGCGCGTGAAAGGGTGGTTGAAGCAGTTTCTCCTCGGGCTCGTCATCGGGTGCGTCTTCATCCTGGTGGCCGTCGCCCCTATCTACTTTTGGGGACATTTCCGGGTTAAGCACCTGATGACGTGGCACCTGGTTCCGAATCTCGGCGCTGTCGTCGTGACAATCCTGTGCGGAGCACTGGCCGAGGAGCTGATGTTTCGCGGCTATCCCTTCCAGCATCTGCAGCAGGCAATCGGCACGGCGCGAGCGGTCGTGGCGTTCTCAGTGTTTTATGGACTGCTGCATCTGTTCAATCCCTATGTTGGCCCTTGGGGCATCGCCAACACCATTCTGCTGGGAATTCTTTTTACAGTGGCGTACCTGCGCAGTGCCGCACTGTGGTTGCCATGGGGAATTCACTTCGGCTGGAATCTCACGTTGGGATTGTTGCTGGGCTTGCCAGTCAGCGGCTTTCGTTACTTTAACCTTTTGATGTACACCCAGCCATACGGACCGAAATGGCTGACCGGCGGCGATTATGGGGTGGAAGCCAGCGCAACTGGAACGCTGGTCATTCTCATCGGAATACTTGTCGTTTGGAAGCTGCCCGTGGCCAGGCTGCCGCAGCCGGCGGCGGAAGCGCCGCCAGAGCCGGTGCTGCAGAGCGTGTCGGAGACGAAACCGTAGCTTCCGCCAGTCAGGGCGCTAGTCTGCGTCATCTCTACGAACTTCGGAACGAGGCTTATAATCAGTGCAACCGGGGTCTCCGATGAACCGCGCTTGTCTTTCGTTCCTTGCAACAGCGGCCTTGCTGCTGCCTTTGAGCCTGCTTGCCGACGATACCAAGCAGCCCACCTCTTCCGAAAAGATAACGCCGCAAACCAAGCTGCTGATCATGCGCGACTTGACGGCCGAGCGCGTTTTCGTACGCGTGCCGTTCCCCTTGGGCGACCGTGGCATAGAGATCAAGAACGGCAAGATGAGCCCGAGCGAGAAGGAGGTGGCAAACCTGGTGGCGCTGCATGGGTTCGCGGCGAAGCCCGGAGATCGCGTCATCATCACCAACGTCATCATCAGGGAGAAGTCGATCGTCTTCGAGATCAATGGCGGCAGCAAGAAGCACGAGAAGTGGTATAAGCATGTCTCGGTCGGGATGGGTCAAGGAACGGTTCCTGTCGGGGGCGGCGCGCCGCAGAGCCTTGGAGCCCGAGGCTCCAGCGTGACCCTGGAGTTCGATAAGTATGTTCCTGAACTCAAGGGCGAGCAGGTGCGCGAGATGCTGGCGCCGGTATTCGATTTCAAAGCGCTGAACCAGGCCGAGGCCTACGAGAAGACGCTGCCCCCTAAGATCCAGCAGGCCATCAAGAACCATCAGGTGCTGGTGGGTATGGACCGGGAGATGGTGACGTACGCCAAGGGACGTCCGCCGAAGAGGATTCGCGACAAAGACGACAAAGGCGTTGATTACGAGGAGTGGATCTACGGCAATCCGCCGGAGGAAGTAGACTTCGTGCGCTTCCAGGGGACGTTCGTAAGCCGGCTTGAGATCATGACCGTGGACGGCCAGAAGATCGTGCGCACGCAACCGGAAGTTGATCTGCAAACGCAGGAAGCTGTGGTGGCCGCCAAGAAGAGCGAGCCCAAGCCGGCCGACGCTCCCTCGCTGCTGCGGCCCGGCGAGAAAGCGAGTAACACGCCGGACAACACCGGTAATACTCCGCAGACACCGTACCCCCCTCCGGTTGATACGGGAGGTGGTCCCGGGGCATCGCCGCCACATTGGCAAGCAGGAATGTTTTAGTTGAATCACAGATCCATTTACCGAACTCGCTGAGAGCTTCGAGTGTTACAGCAGGGCCTAAACGCCGTGTTTTTCTGGGCCTGCGTTCCGGCACGGCTGAAGCCGTGCCCTGATACAAAGCCCTGACTTATGAAACGAGAGAGCCCTGGCCTGCGACGCATTATTTGGCGCGTCCCAGCCTGCGCCATTACACTTGAAGTGTGAGGATCGCACTCGGCCAGATCAACACCGTGGTTGGGGATTTCTTCGGCAACTCCGAAAAAATCATTGACTACGCTCGCCGCGCCCGCAGCGCGGGTGCCGATCTTATTCTCTTTCCTGAGCTGTCGATCTGCGGCTACCCGCCGCGCGATCTCGTCGAGCGGCCATGGTTCGTCGAGCGCAACTGGCAGACGGCCGAGACCATTGCGCGCGAAACGCAGGGAATCGCGGTGATCTGCGGTCTGGTGACGCCGGCGCATTCTTCCACAGGCAAGTCCGTTTTGAACTCGGCGGCGTTGCTGCGCGACGGTGAGATTGCTTTCGTGCAGTCCAAGCGCCTGCTGCCCACCTACGACGTCTTCGACGAGATGCGCAACTTCGCTCCTGCGGATTCGCAGCAGCTTATTTCAGTCGACGGCAAACCCGTGGCGCTGACCATCTGCGAGGACGCCTGGAACGACAAACATTTCTGGGACCGCCGGCTTTACGGAGTCGATCCCGTGGAAGACCTGGTCGGCGCCGGCGGAAAGGTCCTGCTGAACATCTCGGCCTCGCCGTTCTACCTGCGCAAACGCGAGCTGCGGCGCAACATGCTGGCTGCGATTGCGAAGAACTATCGCGTTCCGGTTGCCATGGTCAACCAGATCGGCGGCAACGACAGCCTGGTCTTCGATGGCTCCAGCTTTGCACTTGGACCGGACGGTGAGGTCATCGCGCAGGCCGGGTCGTTCGACGAAGATCTGGTCTGTTTCGATACTGACACACTGGCGGGCGACATTCACAGCTACGACGAGCGGCTGGAAGCGAGCGCCTACTCGGCGCTGGTGCTGGGCACGCGCGATTACGTGTACAAGTGCGGATTTCACCAAGTGGTGCTCGGGCTGAGCGGCGGTATCGACTCGGCGCTTACCGCTTGTATTGCGGTGGATGCGCTGGGACGCGAGAACGTGGTCGGCGTCGGCATGCCCGGACCGTACTCTTCGCGAGGCAGCATCGATGACGCTGCGGAGTTGGCGCGAAATCTCCGCATTCGTTTTGAGTTGGTGCCGATCGACGGCATCTTCGATGCCTATCAGAAAGCGCTGGCTCCGGTTTTTACCGGCTGCCGTCCCGATGTTACCGAGGAGAACATTCAGGCTCGCATTCGCGGAGCGTTGTTGATGGCCGTCTGCAACAAGTTCGGCGGGCTGCTCCTGACCACGGGAAATAAGTCCGAGATGGCTGCGGGATATTGCACGCTGTATGGCGATATGTGCGGAGGTTTGGCTGTGATCTCCGACGTGCCGAAGACGCTGGTGTATCGGCTGGCGGAGTTCGTGAATTCGCGTTCACCGGTGATTCCGCGATCGACTTTCGAGAAGCCGCCCTCGGCGGAATTGCGTCCCGATCAGAAGGACAGCGACTCGCTGCCGCCTTACGATGTGCTCGACGCGGTCCTGGAAGACTACATCGAGGAAAACAAATCGCCGGACGTAATCGCCTCCGAGCGTGGATACGATCCTACGCTGGTGCGCAAAATAACCTGCATGGTGGACAAGAGCGAATACAAGCGCCAGCAGGCGGCGCCGGGACTAAAGATTTCCGAAAAAGCGTTTGGCTTCGGCCGCCGGTATCCCATCGCGGCGAAGCTCGAGTCGTGCGCGGAAAGCGCCGCCGAGTGCGCGGCGCCATGCACTCCACCCACGGTGGGATGACAATCTGCCTGGAAGGTGCTTTAGTAGGTGCTGAAAAGCGCGACAGCAGGTTCCTCGCGGGCTGAAGCCCGCTCGGAATGACAAAAGTAAAGGGGCTTATTGGCACGACTAAAGTCGTGCCCTGACACGAGGCGTTCCACAGGCCAGTTTTTCAGCAACCTGCTATTAGGGCGAATTCCGGTGGTGATCGCACATGGACTTCGATCAACTGGAAACGTTTCTGGAGGTGGCGCGACTGAGCAGCTTCTCGCGCGCCGCGGAACGGCGTTTTCGCACCCAGCCCGCGATTTCGGCACAGATCCGCGCCCTCGAGGAAGAGGTAGGCGCCAAGCTGTTGGATCGCAGCGGCGGTAAGGTCGCGCTGACCGCCCCGGGTAAGGTATTTCAGAAGTATGCCGAGGAGACGCTGGAGCAGCGGCGTGTGGTGTTGATCGCCTTGGCCGAGATGGAACGCATCCCGCGTGGCGATATAGTGGTGGCAGCCAATGAGGGCACTTGCCTGCACATTCTGCCCGAGGTCTTCGCCGACTTTAAACACCAGTACCCCAATGTGGGAGTCGGCGTAAAGCGGCTTGAGCGCAACCGGATCCTGGAATGCATTATCGACAACTCATGCGATTTCGGCGTGGTTTCTGTGCCCGTCAACGACAAACGGCTCACGGTCGTTTCCATTCATCGCGATGAGCTGGTGGTGATTACGCCGCGCGATCATCCGCTGGCGCGACGCGGCAGCGCGACGGTTGCTGAAGTTCTTGAATATCCACTGCTGTTGCCTAAGGTCGGCCGCACGCGCGACGCGCTGGAGACGCTGTTCCACGAGCGCCGTCTGAAGCCAACAGTGTCGATGGAACTGGACTCGAGCGAGCTGCTGAAACGCTTCGTCGCCGTCTCCGTCGGTGTCGGCTTCATACCGCGGTCGAACGTTGCGGAGGACGTGAAGGCAAAAACGTTGGCCGTAGTAGAACTCTCCGATGCCCATATCCAACGCGAGTTGGCGCTGGTATTCCGCAAGGACAAGGCCTTGAGCCGAGCTGCGCTGGCGTTCATCGAGATTGCCGTCAAGCTGAAAGTGGCGGGCTCGGCAGTTAGCGCGGGATAATGTTCTCCGTTTCGCCTAAACCTCTCTGATTCCCCCGGAAATCGCCTGGCCGACCAGAGCCTGACTGCTATATTGTGGGACTCCTACAATGTAGGGCCGCATGATTACGTACAAGATACCTGTCTCTGTTGACATCCTTCACGTCATGAAAATTGTCACTACGAGATGGCTTTAGGGCAGTTTCGGATTTGGTGCATCCGATTTGATCGCGTAGAGCAGGCCTTTAGGCTTGCGTCCAGACGAATTCAGTGAAGCCTTCGACCTTCCCTCAGGGCCTAACGGCCGCGTTTCTCGGGGCTGCGGTTCGGCACGGCTGAAGCCGTGCCCTGACACAAAGCATTCGTTTTATGCAACGAACTTCTGATTCGGGACACTAGCCATCGAGGAATCTGCTGTTTGCTTCCTGGGGCAAGGATCTCCGGAGGCAAAGCAGATCCCTCGTCGCGCGGTCGCTTCGCTCCTTCGCGCTCCTGTGATGGCAATTCGACTGGGGTTACACTCTTCGGCGCGGCTGAAGCCGCACCTCTTCTGCGTTTCAATCCACAACCTTCAGAGTCACCGAGCGTGACTCGGCAACGTCGTAGGTAGCGTCTCCAGCGTAGGTTGCCGTAATCACATGGGTTCCGGCTGCGTCGAAGGAGGTGGTGAACGTTGCCTTCCCCTGGGCAAGAGGTATCGGCTGGCTGGTGGTGATGCCATCGACGCTGAATTGCACCGTGCCGCTGGGCGCGGTGGCATTTGCCGTCTTCGGTGCTACAGTTGCCGTTACTGTAATGACCGAGGCAGTTCCGCTCTGTGCCGGAGCGCTCAGCGTCAGCATCGTGGGCAATCCCGGCGGCAGCACCTGGATCACGCCCATCATGCCCATGTCTTCATGCTTCAGAATGTGGCAGTGGTAGAGAAACGTTCCGACGGTATCAGGATCGCGAAAATCCATCCGCAGCTTCACGCTGGGATAGGGGCCTTCGCCGTTCCAATAAGGCAGATCGATCGTATCCCGCAGAGCGTTATCGTTGACCGGCTTGCCATTCACCTCGAGGACTTTGAAGTGGATCTGGTGAATGTGGAAGACGTGGTCTTCCTGTGACCGGTTCTCCACCAGCCAATCTTCGACATCGCCTTGGTGCACGAGGATGTTAGGCTTCTGGCCCATGCGATACATTGCCGGCGTCTGGCCGAGCACGGTGATGAAGTAGAAGACCGAGGCATCGGCCTCGCGGGGATCGGGCGACAACTGCGAAAAATAGAGCCTCCGCTGGATGATGGGAGTTCCTTCTTGTGGGGGCTGCCAAGGCCTGTCTTGCCTCAGATTGGTTTCCGGCTCGCGCAGGGGAGCTTCGACGGCACCACTGTCCTGCCTGACGATCTCCGCGATCGGCCGGCGCCGGATCGCTGTCGCCCTGCGGTCCCGTGTCCCATTTGGTAGTGACGAGTTGTTCCTGCTCGCCCGGTTTAGGCGTATCGACGATGAATTCGACGCGCGCTCCGGGCGGCAGCGCAATGCTGGTTTCAGGTGCCGAGCCTTCACTCGTCGGGACGCCGTCGATGGCGACTACCTTTACCGGCTGCGGCACTCCTCCGGCGACGATCTGAAGATTGAAGAGGGTATCGGCGGCCGCGTTCAAGACGCGCCACAGCTCTTTCGGCGACGCTGAAGTCTCGATCCGTGCAAGCTCGTACGCGGGATAAAGCACCGGCACGTAATTAATGGAAACATCCCACGCAGGGGTCACCGCCAATACTTCACGCACGCGGCTGAGCGACTGATCCCGCAGCACGATCACTCGCTGCGGCAGTGTCGCCAGCGACGGGTACACGTTTTCCAATCCTTCCACGATCAGCGCACCCGAGGCGCCGCCCTGCACTTGGCGCTCGCTGAATCCGTGAGGATGCGGGTGATACCAGTACAGGCCCGGCGGCTCGTCGCGAGGGATTGTGATGCGATAGTCGAAGTCTTCGCCCGGCTGAATGGCGGTGCGGATGACGTCATCCTGATGGCAGGTAGGCGGCACAGTCAGACCGTGGAAGTGCAAGTTGGTCATCCCCGCGTTCATCGCCGTCGCGTTGCAATCCGCTTGCGGACCGCCTGTTCCCGGCAGGTGCCCCTGCGACAGGATGGCGGCCGGCAGATCGTTGTGGAAATGAATGATCAGTTGATCGCCTGGATGAACGCGCAAGGTGGGAGATTCCAGGCCGCTGTCGGTGACGTAGCAATAGCGCGGCGGGCCTTGTCCCGCAATCGTTACCTGATATTTGAAATGAAAAGTGACTTCGAGGACGCCGTTCTGACTGCGCAATTCAGGAGGATTTTTGACTACGCTTCCGGCAGCCGGTCGCGGACAAGTTTGATCAGCAACCTGCGTTGCTGCGAGAGCCGAGGTCGCGGAGAACCAGCAGAACAGCAGCAGAGCGAGAACGAAACGCCAGCGCTCCGGCAAAACCGTCTGCTGTGACCTGGCAATTGGGTGCTGGAAAAAGGAAGCGGCGGTTAAACGCATACTGCGACTTCATCCAGAATAAAGGAAATCGACGGCGGTTGCTTCGAGCTTACGATTTTTGGTAGCGATGCATGCATCGCTACCCGATTTTTCCTGGCAGCGCCGGTGCGGCTGGATTGCGCCGTCAAAAGCGTAGCCTTGGAACGATGGCCCCGGTGGTGCGGCTGTAGTCGTCGTAGTCGGCGCCGAAGGTGCTGGTCATGGCGCGCTCTTCGATCCTGCTCTTGATCTTGAAGCCTGCATACACGAGCAGTATGGCGATGATGCCGCGCACCTGGCGACGCTCGATGGCGGTGCCGAGCATTGCCAGAATCAGGCCGGAATAAATTGGGTGGCGCACCCAGCGATAGGGGCCGGTACGAACCAGTTGATGCCCGACTTTAACGGTCACGGTACCGCTCCAGTTGGTGCCGATATAGGCGCGCGCCCAGATCGCGAATGCCAGTCCCGCGACCGTGATTGCAATTCCCAGCGCTGCCGTCCAGGGGTTTGCCGGGAACAAGCGAATGCGCAGCCAATCCCGAGGAACGTCGTTGCTGAATAGGAGCAAGAAGCCAGCGAAGACGAGTACACTGTACGACAGCCTTGAGGAGATGCCTTCGCGCACTCGTGTGGGCTTGGTGCGGATTGCCCAAGCCATCCAGATCACCAGCCACGCCAACCAAAGATACCCGCAAACTGTCATTCCGCCCATTGGCATCTCCCGAGCACATTACATTACCGCAAGCGGGGTGGTTCCCGGAGGAAATTGCCGCCACTTTGAGCTCGAACTGTGGCCGACGGCCATTAGGAGGCCGCTGAAGAACACGGAAAAGCAAATCCCTTGCGGGCTGAACTCTACCCCAACAAGCGCAAATGCGGCGCTTGTCGGGGGCCCCCAGTTCCCCCACTCGGGATGACAAATACAAAGGCCTTATCGGCACGACCAAGGTCGTGCCCTGACACAAAGCCTTCGCCACTAGACGCGTGCCATCCGCAATAGTATCTTTGCCGTCGTGCGTCATTGCATCGTGCCGTGACCCGTTCTGAGAAGGAGCCGTTCTTCATGTACAAACGCATGTCCGCGGTGGTTGTCGTCAGCATGGCGCTTGCCACAATGACCCTGGCGCAGAAGATCAACACCGACTGGGACCGCGGCGCTAACTTCGCCAACTTTCACACTTATATGTGGGAGAAGAGCCCGCATCCCGCAAAGGGTCTGTGGGACCAGCGCATTGTCGACGCGGTCAACAGGCAATTGCAGGCGAAAGGACTGACGCAGGTCGATTCCAACCCCGACCTCTGGGTAGTCTACAGTAACAGCATGAAAGACGTGAAGCAGGTGGTGGGCAGCGGTTATGTGGTTGGGCCGGCATGGGGATGGGGACCGACCAGGGTAGGCTATGCCACCTACATCACCAGGGAAGGCACACTGGTTATAGAACTGGCCGACGCGAGGAACAAACAACTCCTGTGGCGTGGCTCGGCGACCGATACAATTTCCGATAAAAGCAATAAAAACATCAAGATTCTGGATAAGGCCGTCGCCAAGCTCTTCAAGAACTATCCTCCCAAAGAGAAGAAGTAACAGCTCGGAGTTGGATGATCGCCCGCCCGGTTCAACGGCAGCTAAGCTCACTGGCAAGGTCTTCCGTCAGGCGGCTCAGGTCGCGTTTCATAAGCGAAACCTGCCAGCGAAGGTCGGCGAGTTTATTGGTGCGCTCGTCGAGATCGTCGATCGACAGTTTGCGCGGGTCGGCGTTGCCGGTGAAGAGCTGTTTGCTTTCCCGCAATTCTTCCTGCTTTCCCCAGGTCGCGACCAAGTCCTTGCGGCGAGTTCCACTCGCTCGCGGCTGATCGAGATAACGCTCGATGGTCTTGTCATAGCCGCTATGAAAATCCGCCTTAGCATTAGCACTGCACTCTGGGAAAAGCAGCGCATAAAGCATACGCGGTGAACAACCCGGCCCAGGATTGTCCGCCGAGCAAAGAGAATTCTGCGGTGGACTGCAGGTGTTACTCTCGGCCTGTTGCTCGAGTTTGCTTTTATCGCTGCTGGTTGCCAGCTTAGGACACTGACGCTTCGCCTCCTTCTTTTTCGTGTCTTCCCGCAAGTCGGGAAAACATCCCTTTGGCCCGACCCCGGTCTGCTGAAAGAAGCCGAGGAAGCTGAAGAAAGCGCCGACTCCGCCGAAGGTCGCACCTACCCAGTTGCCCGCAGTGGCGGTCTTGCTGGCCAATGCCAGAGAAGAGCCGACCGCACCGCCTCCAGTGCCGACCGCTGCACCGAGTGTGCTCCATTTCACAGCAGCATCGCGGCGGTCCGTCAGTTCATCGCGTTTTGCCCGAATGTGTCCGGTTTCGCTGTCAATCTCGGCGATGAAGCCGTCCACCTGGAGGGCTGCGGTTGTCACCAGTTCGATGATCTCTTGACGCAGCATCAATGCCTCGAGCTTCTGGGCGCCGCACCTGTCGTCCTTCTGCATATTGCCGAGTTGCTGGACCAGGTCGTGCACGCAGGGCTCGGCAAAGCCCTTCGAACACAGGACGTGGGAAACTGCGTCGGAGGTTTCCCGCAGGCACAGGTTGCCGAGAGGGATGTAGTCTTTGGCACACGCGCTCGATTGAGCATCAACCTCAGTCTGGGCGTGGCCCGGGAGAAGACCGCAATAAAAGCAGACAACAACAAGCGCAGAGAGCCTCGATTGCCTGAGTAGTCGGAGAATTCGCATCGCCTGCCTCCTTCCAGTTGAATTGCAGAGTCTGGACGATCGTCGACGGTGGTGCTACATTCGGGTGCCGATGTCTGAGATCGCTCGTCGGCGGACATACTACTCCATCGCGTCCCGGTTGCTCAGGAGAGCAGGGAAGGCGCGAAGATCTCGAGGGTGCGAAAATCTATGCCCGGCGATTCGTGTTGCCGGAGTTTTCAGCCGAAGCGTAGAGGCGAGAACGGCAGTAGGTCGAAGTCCGGCGCATGTCCCGTAAGAAGCTGCGTCATGACCAGAGCGGTGACAGGTGCGAGCATGATGCCATCACGATAGTGTCCGGTCGCTGCGTAGTATCCGGACAGGGAAGTCTCACCGATGATCGGCAGTCCATCGGGCGAGCCGGGACGCAGTCCTGCCCAGGCATCGTGCAGGCGCATGTCGGCAATCTTCGGGACAGCATTTGCTGCCGCGTCTTGAAAGCGCTTCACCACCGCCGGATCTACGCGAGTATCGAAACCGGCTTCCTCAACCGTGGCGCCGAGCAGAAGTCTTCCATCGCTGCGCGGGACCAGGTAGACCTCAGGCGTTCGTACCACGTGCCGAATTAGTGGACCGTGTGCTCCTGATTGCGGCACCATGCATACCATCTGTCCTTTGACGGGGCGAGTGGGTACGCCAAGCGGCTTCATCTGCGATGCCCAGGCTCCGGCGCAGTTCACGACGACGGCTGATGCATAAAAGGATTTCGCTGTGCGCACGCCGGTTGCGCGGCCGGCGAGTACAGCCACCTCAGTCACGGGTGAGCCGGTGACGAAATCGACACCGAGCGTTCGGGCGGCTTTCTCCAGAGCGCTGCCGAGCTTGCGCGGATCAATACTGCGCTCGGGCAGAAAGTAAGCTTTGCCTCGGCGAGTAAGCAGCGGCTCCAGTTGCGAGAGCTCGGCATCGTCAAGGCGTCGGGCGCCATCCCATGCCGGCCTCTCAGCGCCTTCGAAGAACGCGATGGTTCCCTGATCGCGCAGGTCAGGAGACTCGAAGGCCTCAGCC
Source organism: uncultured Acidobacteriaceae bacterium (assembly GCA_963821995.1). Taxonomy (GTDB): domain Bacteria; phylum Acidobacteriota; class Terriglobia; order Terriglobales; family Acidobacteriaceae; genus Bog-257. Next base: position 443,491 of record CAWGFZ010000011.1, read on the forward strand.
CGCAGCTCGGTCACGAATTCGGGATACATGCGAGCGCTGGCGGCGATCATGCTCGCCAGTTGCGGAGGATTGCCGGGCGCGCAGTGCGCGATCATGCCTCCCGCGGCGTAGGTGGCCTGGCGCGCCGGCTCACCCTTCTCGATGACCAGAACGCTGGCGCCGCTCTGCCGCAAACGCCACGCGAGCGAAAGACCAATCACCCCTGCGCCGATTATGACGACATCCCAGGTCTTCACGAGTCGATTGTAGTGGAGCGAGAGGTGTTGCAACTCATCTGTGACAGGATCAAACGCCCCCTGGAAGAAAATGCTGGGAGCCGTTGGCTCCCAGCAGGAGGTTTACGAAGCCCGGCCCTACGCTCCGCTCATCGCTAACGCGAGAGTTCCCAGACTGTCCCCGTGTTGTATGTTCCACAGCCCCCAGTCGTGCCGTAGAGGTTGCCCCGTGCATCCAGCGCCATAGGACCGCCGGCGGGGAAAAACTGATAGTTGAAGAAGACGAGGTCCCCATACTGCCAACCCCCGCTGCCATAGGACGCTGCGAAGATGTAAGCATATATGTAGGAACCCGAATCTGGACTTCCATTACAACGACCGCCGCTGGCGCACCCCTGGCCACCTCCTCCGGTGCCGTACAAGTTCCCTGCCGAATCAACGATGAGATTGTTCAGGATTTCGATGTTCCCATATGGGTGGTGGACCTGGTACTCACGGAAAATCCAGCCGCCACCTGACTTCTGCAGCATGAAAATCGGGCCCACGGAGCCGTCGAAGTACCAAAAAGCAATGCCATAAAGATTGCCGGCGCCGTCCTGCCCCAGATAGCTTGGGTCATAGCCGTCAATTCCCGTCCCCTGAAAACTGTGGAGGACGCTCTCGATCCAACCATTCCCCGATGGCGCTAGCTGGAAAACTACTCCAAGCCCATAGGCGCCGCCCTCGGTTGCCGTCCCGTACAGATTTCCGTCGAGGCCCACCAGCAAACTGTTAGGGTTGGCTCCGTCGTTCCCGCCCGTGAAGCTATACAGGATGCTCTCAGTCCATCCCCCAAGGGTTGGTGTCAGCTTAAAGACAGTGCCGCAGCCCCCGCCGTTGCAGTCTCCGCCGCCGCCAGCTTCCGACGTTCCATACAGGTTGCCTTCCTGGTCGAACGCAGAAACGTTGATCGCTCCGGATGCATCGACGCCTCCGTTAAAGCGATAGGGCACCGTTTCCATCCAACTGCACAGACTGGTGAGACAGGCGGTTGGCGCAGGTGTCAGGTTGAAGACTAGACCGTTCTGGTTACCTCCTGCCGCACCGCCATAAAGAGTTCCGTTCGGACCCACGATCGCTCCGGTTGGGCTGCCCCCGTTGTAACCTCCAGCGAAACTATAAAGAGCATCAGGCAGCCAGCCGGCCGAACGAGCCAGCCTGAACGCGAAACCGGCGCTATCGTTCCCGCCCGCAGTGGTCGTTCCATAGAGATTCCCAGCTTGGTCAATTGCGACGCCGTTCCCGCTTCCTTCCTGGGTCGTGAAATTATGTAGGACCTGGACACCGTCCGTGAAGCACGTGGGCGGTGGTACCGTGCTGCTGTTGCCGAGAATGGTGAACGATTCCGAAGGAATTGTCCCGATGGAGTTCTCGTCGGCCTGCGAAGGACAGCCCGGGGACTGGCATCCGATCCCGCTATTTTCGTCCCAGTACAGCGGATCGCCGCTGGGAACGCTGGCGTTCTGCAGGTTCACCCAGTAGGTGCCATCGTTCAGGGCCACGCCGCTGAAGGCGCTCGAGGTCTCCAAACAAACGTTGTAGCCATAGCTATTGAGCGCGCAGCCGCTCTGGGTAAAGTTCACCGTCTGAGTGAAGTAGGTGGTCCCGCCAAACGGGTTGGAGGTGATGGATACCTGCGCTGACGTCATGGTATCGCCAGGGAACAGCCAGGCTGCGAAACTCATTCCCGTGATACTGGTGTCGTTGCCCTGGGTCACGTTGAAGCTGTCACTGACAATGAAGCCGAAATTAATCGTCCAGGCGTCGGTGTTGCCGTTGACAGGGCCGTTCTCGTAAACCACGCCGTCTTGCAGCGGGGCGCGACGAAGGCGTGGTGGCGCCAACGCCGGGAGCTGGCCTGCTGCTGGCCGTCCAGTTGGAGGGGCCAAGCGCGACGCGAACTGCGGCATTTTCGCCGCCTGCACAGCGGTGGGCGGAACCGAGTTCTGCCCCTGCGCGGGCGGCGCGGTCACAGTGATGAATACGATCACGCCTATGAGGATCAGCAGCGTCAGCATGATGGCGAAGGCCGTACTCACGGCGTTCCAGCTTATGCCGAAGATTGAATGGTGGAATTGTGCTTTGCTGTGCATTGGCTACCTCCTTGCCAAATAGCTCGCGAACATGTGGGGCCACTTTGAGAAGGACAGGCGCAGGTCGGACCTTGGGAGAAGGCTGGGCGGAGGTCTTTGTTCTCGCCGTGTGGGCGCGGTCAGAAACGGGTGGAAAAGGCCGGGAATCTTCTCCCGAGACACCCGGCAGAATTTCACACTGGGCAACGAACTCCTGTCAGTGATTTTCGACGCCTGGGGATGTGATATCGCATTGTTCCTGCCGGGGATACTGTCCCCAGTGCGTGAGCAGCGTACAGCTTCAACATCATCCACACTTTCACCAACGAGGAGCAATCTCCGGATCCCGGGCTCGCCTTTGATCGGGCAGGCGACGTCTATGGAGCAACCGGATCGGACGGCAATGAAGGCCTGGGTTTGGCCTATCAACTGGCGCCGCAAGCGCATGGAGTTTTCATTCTGGCCAGGGAAAACTGAAGTTTGCTGCGGCGTCACTCCGCCCTATGGCACCAATCACTGACAAACGTTGAGCCGTGGTGTGAAATTCTGCCGGGTGTCTGGGGAGGAGATTCCCGGCCTTTTTCCACTCGTTTCTGATCGCGCCCGCACGGCGAGAACAAAGGCCTCGGATTTCCTTCTCCCGGCCCCTGTGCCGCCCTCTCTCAGGTCAAGTTATTCGCGCTAGACGGCAGGAGGAAAAGCTCATGCACACCAAGACGCATTCCCACAGCTCGCTGTTCGGCATACGCTGGAGTCCGGCGAATGCTGCGCTTATCATCCTACTCACACTGCTCTTCCTCGTGTTCCTGATCTTGTTCATAACTCTCACCGTACAGCCGGCGCAGGGACAAGCCTATCAAGCCATCTATACCTTCAGCGGTGGACGGGACGGAGGAGATCCCCAAGGCTTGACCATAGACCGCGCAGGGAACTTCTATGGAACGGCCAATACAGGCGGCAATACGGGATCGCCGTGCGGGGCACCAGGGTGCGGCACGGTATATAAACTGTCGCACCGGGGCGCGGGCTGGGTGTTGACCACGCTCTACCGTTTCAGCGGTAGCGACGGCCAGGGCCCCACCTCAAGAGTGATATTCGGCCCGGACGGCGGCCTCTATGGAGTGACTTGGCTGGGGGGCGGTGCCGACAACGGTACGGTCTTTAACCTCAAACCAGGACCCTCTGTCTGCCCCAATGCAACCTGTAGTTGGAAGGAAACCGTGCTGCACTCATTCGGCGGATTCTCCTCGGACTATCCTCGTACCGGGTCGTGCAGTTTGCAGAAATCGCAGAGCCGGACCAGGCAGCACTCGCCCGCCTTTCATCCCGATGTCAGTGATGGATCGGAACCCAGCGGCGACGTCGTCTTCGACAACGCAGGCAATCTCTATGGCACGACACCGTGGGGTGGATCGGGTCCCGCAAGTTGCGGCTGCGGTTTTCCCTGCGGCATCGTCTACCAACTGACGGCTTCCGATAATGGCTGGCAGGAGAACATTCTTTATAACTTTCAAGGCGGGCAAGACGGAGGAAATCCGGAAAGCGGCGTCATCCTGGACAACGCCGGCAATCTTTATGGCACGACCCTCTATGGAGCCGGTTCGGGCTGCCTGGACGGCTTCGGTTGTGGGATGGTGTTTGAGTTGACGCGGTCCAGTTCCGGTTGGATGGAGACGGTCCTTCACCGCTTCCAAGGTGGAAACGATGGAGGCATGCCGTTCGGTGGCCTGGTCTTCGATCAGACGGGCAACCTCTACGGAACTACGTCGTGGGGAGGCGAAGGTTGTGGCGGCTATGACTGCGGGACGGCTTTCGAACTGGCGGGGGCTGGTACCTTCACCACGATATACTCGTTTTCGCCGGGCGGTCCGGTGAGCAGTTTAGTCATGGATGCTGCGGGCAACTTATACGGCACGGCCCCTGTTGCGGGCGCTTACGGCCACGGTTCCGTCTTCAAGCTAACCCCGGGGATTGGCGGCTGGAGCTATACCGACCTCTATGACTTTACCGGGGGAACAGACGGCTCCGATCCGTCTTCGGTATTGATTAGAGACGCTGATGGCAATCTCTGGGGTACCGCCTCCGGCGGCGGGGCCTATGGAGTTGGCGTCATTTTCGAGATCACTCCGTGAGGCAGTCAGCAGAATCTGCCGCGGCGTCAACGAGAGATCGTCTGAGGACAGCAGAAACCCTGGCCAATGGGCAAGAAGGCCCGCCCGAGCTTCTCTGGCGTTGGGTGGGCCTTTCTTTCTGTCGTAAGGCAATGTCGCATCGGTGTTGCCGTTGATCGGTCCGTTGTCGTAGATGTCGTTGCTGTTGCGCGGCCCGGGGCGCGCCTTGCCACGTGCCAGCGCGGCAGGGCTGGGTGATGGCGGCCGCTTAGCCGGAGGGGCAAGACGCGACGCGAACTCCGGCATTTTCGGAGGTCCCTGTGTTCGCCGTGTGGGCGCGATCAAACGTTTGTCAGTGATTGGTAAAGCAGCGCGACCTGACACGGGGCATTAACTCCCGCGCCGTTCCCGCCTGCTCACATACCCAAACACCTGTATGTGATCTACGTCACAGACTGGTAAGTGCTCCCGTCACAGCCCGTGCCCGGTCGAGCGCCTATCGTGAACAGTACAGATAGAAGGAACTTATAGCGGGGCCGAACTCCGTCCGGTCCTGGGGGGAAACGAAGTGACAAAAAGTGAATATTCTGCTTCGCCGGTTGCCACTATTCATGCGGATTTATCGGTCGCCGGCGAAGCCTCGCCGCGTACCTCGCCCAACGACGAGCCGCGCGCTGGAGACAAGATGCCCAGAACCAAAGTGACGCTCGACGGTAACGAAGCTGTCGCCCATGTGGCTTACCACGTCAGCGAGATCGCTGCTATTTATCCCATCACGCCATCCTCGCCCATGGGCGAGTCGTCAGACGCGTGGGCCGCGGTCGGCGACAAGAACATCTGGGGCACGGTTCCCAAAGTTATCGAGATGCAGAGCGAGGCCGGGGCTGCCGGCGCGCTGCACGGGGCCATCCAGGCGGGCGCGCTGGGGACCACGTTTACGTCGGCGCAGGGTCTGCTGCTGATGATCCCCAACATGTACAAGATCGCGGGCGAGTTGACGCCCACGGTGATTCACGTTGCGGCCCGCTCGATCGCGGCCCATGCCCTGTCGATTTTCGGCGACCACCAGGATGCCATGGCGGTCCGCCCGACCGGATTTGCCCTGCTGTCGTCAAATTCCGTGCAAGAAGCGATGGATTTGGCGCTGATTGCGCACGCCGCGACGTTGGAGTCACGCATTCCGTTCCTGCATTTCTTCGATGGCTTCCGCACCTCGCACGAAGTGTCGAAGATCGAGCAGCTCTCGCTTGACGATATGCGGGAGATGATCGACGACGATCTGGTTCGCGCGCATCGCGAGCGCGCGCTTTCGCCCGATCATCCCGTGCTGCGCGGCTCGGCACAGAACCCTGACGTTTACTTCCAGGGCCGCGAGTCAGTGAATCCCTATTACCTTGCTTGCCCGACCATCGTGCAGAACGTGATGGACAAGTTCTTCGCGCTTGTCGGTCGCGAATACAAGCTGTTCCAGTATGAAGGCGCGCCCGACGCCGAGAATGTCATCATCGTGATGGGTTCCGGTGCCGAGGCGGTTCACGAGACGGTGGACTACCTGACCGCGCAAGGCAAGAAAGTCGGCATGCTGAAAGTGCGCCTGATGCGGCCGTTCTCGCTCGAGCACTTCCTCGAAGCTTTGCCTTCCACCGTCAAGAGCATCGCTGTACTGGATCGCACCAAAGAGCCCGGCGCGATCGGCGAGCCGCTCTATCAGGACGTGATCACCGCGCTGACCGAAGGTTTCACCGCGGGCAAAGTGCCGATGGCGACGTTCCCCAAGGTGATCGGCGGGCGTTACGGGCTGTCGTCGAAGGAGTTCACGCCGGCGATGGTCAACCGCATCTTCGAAGAGCTGACCAAGCCGACGCCGCAAAATCACTTCACCATCGGCATCAATGATGACGTTACGCACACCAGCCTCAACTACGATCCGGCGTTCTCAACTGAGCCGGCCGACACCGTTCGCGCGATGTTCTACGGACTGGGCGCTGACGGCACCGTAGGCGCAAACAAGAACACCATCAAGATCATCGGCGAAGAGACCGAGCTGAACGTGCAGGGCTACTTCGTTTACGACTCGAAGAAGTCGGGCGCGGTCACCACCTCGCACCTGCGCTTCAGCAAGACGCCGATTCGCTCGACCTATCTGATTTCGCGCGCGAACTTCGTGGCGTGTCATCAGTTCAGCTTCATGGAGCGGCTGGATGTGCTGAAGCCTGCGGATCCCGGCGCAGTCTTTCTGCTCAACAGCCCCTTCGGACCGGATGAAGTGTGGGACAACCTGCCGCGAACGGCGCAGGAAACTATCATCAAGAAGAAGCTGCGCTTCTACGTGATCGATGCGGTGGACGTCGCGCGCAAAGCCGGCATGGGCGGCCGCATCAACACCGTCATGCAGACCTGCTTCTTCGCCATCAGCGGCGTGCTGCCGCGCGAAGAGGCCATCGCCGCCATCAAGCACTCCATCGAGAAGACCTACGGCAAGCGCGGCGAATCGATCGTGCTCAAGAACTTCGCTGCCGTCGATGCCTCGCTGGAGAATCTGCACGAGGTAAAAGTCCCGCAGACGATCACCGCGAAGTTTGACATTCGTCCGGCGGTTGCGGCCAACGCGCCTGAGTTCGTGCGCAACGTCGAATCGCTGATGATGATCGGCGAAGGCGACCAGGTTCCGGTCAGCGCCATGCCGATCGATGGGACCTTCCCCACGGGTACCACAAAGTGGGAGAAGCGGAACATCGCGCTGGAAATTCCGGTGTGGGATGAGCAGCTCTGCATCCAGTGCGGCAAGTGCGTGATGGTTTGCCCGCACGCCGTGATACGCGCCAAGGTTTATGATGCCCAGCTTCAACCACGCGCCTGAAGGCTTCCAGACTGCGGTTCCGAAGTGGCGCGAATTCAGCGAGCTGAAGTACACACTTCAAGTATCGCCTGAAGATTGCACCGGCTGCGGCTTGTGCGTCGCGATCTGCCCGGCAAAGAGCAAGAGCGAGGCCAAGCATCGTGCCATCAACATGGAGCCGCAACCACCGCTGCGCGAGAAGTACAACGAGTACTGGGACTACTTCGTGTCGATTCCTGAGCTCTCGCGCGAGAAGCTGGCGCACGCCCAGGTGAAAGACGCGCAATTGCTGGAGCCGCTGTTCGAGTTCTCCGGCGCCTGCAACGGCTGCGGCGAAACGCCTTACATCTCGACCATGACCCGGCTGTTCGGCGACCGCGCGCTGATCGCCAACGCGACGGGGTGCTCGTCGATTTACGGCGGCAATCTGCCGACAACGCCGTACACAGTGAATGCTGAAGGACGCGGGCCGGCGTGGTCGAACTCGCTGTTCGAAGACAACGCCGAGTTCGGCATGGGCATGCGGCTGGCGGTTGACAGCCAGAACCGCTATGCGAAGGAGCTGGTCGAGCGCCTGGCTGCGACCATTGGCGAGAAGCTGGCGGTCGAGATCCTCGATGCTGACCAATCGACCGAAGAAGGCATCTTCGCGCAACGCGAGCGCGTGAAGACGCTGAAGGAGAAGCTGGCCGGTGACAAGACGTCCTGCCGCGCGCGATCTGCTGGCGGTGGCCGACGAACTGGTCCGCAAGAGCGTGTGGATCATCGGCGGTGATGGATGGGGCTACGACATCGGTTACGGCGGTCTGGATCACGTGCTCGCCTCAGAAGCGAACGTCAACATCCTGCTGCTGGATACCGAGGTGTACTCCAACACCGGCGGCCAGATGTCGAAGGCCACGCCGATTGGCGCGGTTGCGAAGTTCGCCGCCGGCGGCAAGCACACGCCGAAGAAGGACATTGCGATGATGGCCATCAATTATGGCCGGGCCTATGTGGCGCACGTCGCCATGGGCGGCAATGACGGCCAGACGATGAAGGCCTTCATGGAAGCCGATGCCTACGACGGGCCGTCGCTCATCATCGCCTACAGTCACTGCATCGCCCACGGTTACGACCTGGTGCATGGCCTCGATCAGCAGAAGCTGGCGGTCACTTCCGGCCACTGGCCGCTGTTCCGCTACAACCCGACGCTGGCGAAGGAAGGCAAGAACCCGTTCGTGCTCGATTCGCGCGCGCCCAGTATTCCGCTGGAGCAGTACATTTACAACGAGACGCGCTACACGATGCTGGTGAACAGCAATCCTGAAGAGGCGAAAAAGCTGCTGCATGCGGCGCAGGAAAACGTGAACGAGCGCTGGAAGCTGTATCAGCACATGGCGGCGATGAGTTTTGAGAAGAAGTAGAGGCAACCAAAGGATATATGCCGAAAGAGATTGAATCCACATACCGGTACGCCCGCATGTGGCCGCGCGATGTCTTCTATCGCCGTCTGGAGCGCAAAAAGGAGGACGCCGTTCGTCACGGTGGAAAGACTCGCCTGACTCGTTGCTGTTCCGAACGATCGAGCTGCTGGCAGAACCCGGCGTCTATATCCTCTACTGGGACGACGTGCCATATTACGTCGGCACGGCGAAGAGGTTGCGGGCTCGGCTTTGGGCACACGCTTGCGTAGCCGGCGATCCCTATTTCAACCATTGGAACTATTTTTCGGCGTTCGGGGTTGAGGACGAATTTCGAGCAGGCTCGAAGGTATTCTTATCGCGGCGATGCCGACCGCAAACGGCACCAGACCACTAAAGAGGGCGCCAGTCCCGAGAGAAATGACTAAAATGCTGCGCGAGAATGCGAATTCAAAGAGCAAATCCCGAGCTGAGGCCCGGGGGAAGAGCACTAATGGACGCCATTGCCGCCGAAGGCGAGGAGAGATCATGATCGACCTATCGACAAATTATCTTGGACTGAAGCTGAAGAACCCGGTCGTGGTATCGGCCTCGCCGCTGACGGAGAAGCTGGAGAACTTTCCGCGGCTGGAGGAAGCCGGCGCCTCGGCCATCGTGATGTACTCGCTCATGGAGGAGCAGATCGAGGCCGAGAGCGAGAACATCGACAACGCGCTGGAGTACGGCACCAACAGCTACGCCGAATCGACTTCCTATCTGCCGGAGATGCCGAAGTATCAGGTCGGCCCCGACCGCTACCTGGAGCTGCTGCACAAGGGCAAGCAGTCGGTGAGCATTCCGGTGATCGGCAGCCTGAACGGCCGCTCGCCGGGCGGATGGGTGCGCTACTCGGAGTACATGGAGCAGGCGGGCGCGGACGCGCTCGAGTTGAATATCTTCGACATCCCCACCGACACCTCGCTGACCGCCGAGGAGCTGGAGACGCGTTACTGCAACCTGGTGCGGACCATCCGCAAGAGCGTACGCATTCCCATCGCGGTGAAGGTCGGTTCCTACTTCACCTCGTTCGCTAACTTCGCCAAGCGGCTTTCTGAAGCCGGCGCTGACGGCGTCGTGATCTTCAACCGCTTTTACCAGCCCGACTTCGATCTGGAGGAGATGGAGGTCACGCCGAACCTGGTCCTCAGCAGCCCGCATGAGCTGCGCCTGCGGCTGCATTGGGCAGCGATTCTCTATCATCAGGTCGAAACCTATATCGCCATCACCGGCGGCGTGCACGATTCGTCCGATGTGCTGAAGTGCATGATGGCGGGCGCGCACGTGGCAATGATGACCTCGGCGCTGCTGAAGTACGGCATCGAGCACATCGGCGTGGTGCTGGCCGGCATGGAAAGCTGGATGGACGAGCACGAGTATGTTTCCATCCGGCAGATGCGCGGCAGCATGAGCATGGTCAACGTGGAGAATCCGACGGCGTTCCTGCGCGGAAATTACCTGAAGATGCTGGGCTCGTACAAGTGGCGGGATTCAGGCACGGCGCTGACGACGTTCTGAGAAGCAGCAATCAGCAGGTCAGCAATTAGCAATTAGCAGATAGCAATCAGCCTTAGCAATTAGCCGAAATCTTGCCTGGACGAATCTTGGGCGGGTTTCGGCTATCGCTTTCTTGAATGAGAGAGAGCGGCGTCCGTGAACCGTTTGGCCTTCCCCCCGGCGCAAACTCCCGCCGTGCGAAATTCTCTTGCCAAAATCAAAAACAGTACTACTATCCCTTCATCGGAATTTTGGGGTGCGATTCGGTAGCCGCTATTAGCGTCAGGTCCCTTCACAACACACAGCCTCGATTCCCGAGGAAAGGATTGAATATGAACCTTCCAGCGATGCCCATGTCTTTCCGGCCGCGAACGATCAGCTCGTCTACGTCTGCGGCGATGTTCCCCGTACTGGTTTCCGCGCTGTGGCGGCGAAGCGCCCGCTTCGTTGCGACTGGTTGTGCAGCGCTAGCGATCATTTTGCTCACGGTCGCATCGGCGCGTGCAACCGACGTCGTGATCATCAACGGCACCGGCTGCCAGGTAACCGAAGAAGATGCCGTCGGTCCGGTCCTCCACCACGACCTTTATCTGCGCATTGACTATCCGAATACGCATTGGCGCTTCGGCTTGCGCAACATGGGTCTGAAGGGCACTCAGGCGCTTGATGTGACGCTTCAGGGGGCGCAGTGGACCTCGCCGCAATACATCATCAAGCGCGCGGGCATGGCGGAGATGTTCGTTCCTTACGACGATCGCAGCCATACCTACTACGACATGTCGTTTGGCGATGACCGTATGGACCAGATCGATCAGGCCGATCTGCCCTCCCAGAATGCTGCCCTGGTGTATTTCCGTACTCAAGAACCGGGCACGCTTCTGTATGTGCCCGACCAAGTACCCAAACTCGGGGTCGAATGCCGCGACGAGGGAATCGGATATCTGTGCAAGGGAGACAGCCCCACGCGCCGGCGTATCCAGGAGGTGGTGGTGTGGTCGGTTTTCGACGCCTTCAACTACGACTACATCATCGAATACACCTTCCATGAGGATGGCCGCATTACATTCCGCAGTGGCGCGACCGGCTACAACCTTCCCGGCGATGAGTCTGAGCCTCACGTTCATAACGGATTGTGGCGGGTGAGTACCAAGCTTTTAGGACGGGATGATAATCAAGGGCTGCAGTTCATGCATGTTGAGGATTCGAACGGCTACATCGCGACCGACACCTACCAGCCGATTCCCCTGGTGGAGACCGCGGATTGGAACCAGCTGCAATTCAGCAGCATCACTGTCCAGAGCCTGACGCAAACCAACGATTACGGGCACTACATTGGTTACCAGTTTTATCCCTTCAATCGGTGGGGTCAGGGCCACTTTCAGGAAACCTTTACGCAGCACGACCAGGACCTCACCAACGACGATCCCGGCGAAGACGGCAGCGGCACGGGCTACAACAACTGGCTCTATACCTGGTACAACCCTAACAATTATCTGCTGCAGTACCTGGACGGCGAGCCGCTGGGCGGGGAGGGCGACGGAATTGTGCTGTGGTATTTCGGCTCGACCCACCACGAGCCGACCGATGCCGATAACCAGATGGGCAGTGGCGATCGCACGGGCATCACCCTGGTCCACTGGTTTGGCTTCGAAATGGTGCCGCACAACTTTTTCGACTACAACCCGCTGGGCGGGCCGCCGCGCTGCGGGGACTCAAGGGACCTTAACGATGCGAACCTGCTCATGGGCATGCATGATATGCACCATCACTGATCACGAACAGCGGGGCAATGGCGACTGAGCAGATCACTGCCTCCAGTGTGCGAGCGGCGCGCCGACTGCCGCGCGAGTTCTTTAATCGCGATGCCGTGATCGTCGCGCGCGCGCTGCTGGGAAAGTTGCTGGTCCGGCGGGAAGGGAAGTCGCTTCTCGCCGGACGTGTTGTGGAGGATGAGGCTTACCTGGGCAGCGACGATCCGGCGGCGCACGCCTATAGGGGACGCACCGTCCGCAATGCTGTTCTCTTCGGTCCGCCCGGTCACGCCTACGTATATTTCATCTACGGCAATCACTACTGCCTGAACGTCTCCTGTATTCCGGACGGTCGCGGCGAGGGCGTGCTATTTCGCGCGCTGGAGCCGGTCTTTGGAATGGACGCAATGGCGCGCGCGCGTAGCGTAGTTCTTCCACCGTCACCCAGCGCAGCACAGTTGCGCATGATCTCCAGTGGGCCGGGACGGATGTCGGAGGCGCTGGGCATCACGCGCGCGCGCGACAACGACAAAGATTTTACGTCGCCGCGATCGGATTTGTGGCTGGCCGATGACGGCTTCGCGCCGGGGCACATTGTGGCCACGCCGCGCATCGGCATCACCAAAGCTGCCGAGCGGCCGCTGCGGTTCGCGATCGCGGGGAATGCTTTTGTTTCGGGAAAGAGGAGCGGGTCCGGGTAGTGCGGCGCTGCAGCGCCGCGTCAGCGACCAACAATAGAGCAGCGTTTCGGAGGTGAAACGGATGGTCGAGAAGGCGCAAGGACAGCGCCGGTCCGCTGCGATTTCGCCTGTTAGAATCGAGGGTAGCGTTCCGCTACTCCGCATGGATCCAGCACTCATCCGCAACTTCGCCATCATCGCCCATATCGATCATGGGAAGAGCACGCTTGCCGACCGGCTGCTGGAGCTGACCGGGTCGCTGTCGGCGCGCGAGATGGAAGCCCAGGTGCTGGACACGATGGACTTGGAGCGCGAGCGCGGCATCACCATCAAGGCGCATTCGGTGCGCATGATGTATCCGGCGGCCGATGGCCAGACCTACCAGCTCAACCTGATCGACACGCCCGGACACGTGGACTTCAGCTACGAAGTTTCGCGCTCGCTGGCATCGTGCGAAGGCGCGCTGCTGGTGGTGGATGCGTCGCAGGGCGTGGAAGCGCAAACGCTGGCCAACGCTTACATTGCGATCAATAACGGGCTGGAGATCATCCCTGTCATCAACAAAATCGACCTGCCGAGTGCCGACATTGAGCGCACCAAGGAGATGATCGAAGGCGCGGTCGGGCTTGATGCATCGCATGCGCTGTGCATCAGCGCCAAGACGGGCCAGGGCGTGCCGGAGGTGCTGGAAGCGATCGTCAAGAAAATTCCTCCGCCGAAAGGCCGTGCCGCCAATCAGCTTCAGGCGCTGATCTTCGATTCCTGGTTCGATTCCTATCGCGGCGTGGTGGTGCTGGCGCGCGTCATCCAAGGCACGCTCAGCAAAGGCCAGCGCATTCGCTTGATGTCGAACGGCAGAACGTTTGATGTGGAGACACTCGGGGTGCTGACTCCCAAACCCGTCGAAGTCGATCAGCTTTCGGGCGGCGAAGTCGGATTCCTGATCGCCAACATCAAGAACGTTGCCGACACGAAGATCGGCGACACCATCACCGACGACCATCATCCGGCGATCGAGCCGCTGCCCGGCTTCGAAGAGCTGAAGCCGATGGTCTTCGCCGGGATCTACACGGTGGACGCGCACGAGCACACGCTGTTGCGCGAAGCGCTGGAGAAGCTGCGGCTCAACGATGCGTCATTTTTCTTCGAGCCGGAGAGTTCGGCGGCGCTGGGCTTCGGCTTCCGTTGCGGCTTTCTCGGCCTGTTGCACATGGAGATCATCCAGGAGCGGCTGGAGCGCGAGTACAACCTCAACCTGATCACGACCGCGCCGAGCGTGCGCTACAAGATCACGCTCACGGACGGCGTGGCTGTCGAGGTCGATAACCCGTCGCGCTGGCCCGATCCCAGCGAGATTGCGAAGATCGAAGAGCCGGTAATCCTGGCGACGATTCTGACCAACGAAGAATATGTCGGCGGAATTCTGAAGCTGGTGGAAGAGAAGCGCGGCAAGCAGAAAGCCTTCGAGTACGTCAGCTCTACGCGCGTGATGCTGAACTACGAATTGCCGCTGAACGAGATCGTGCTCGATTTTTACGACAAGCTGAAGACGGTCTCGCGCGGCTACGCTTCGCTGGATTATCACCTGACAGGCGCGTGGGAGTCGCCGATGGTGAAGCTCGACATTCTGGTTTCGGGCGAACCGGTGGATGCGCTGTCGATCATCGTGCATCGCGATTTCGCCTACGACCGCGGGCGCGCGCTGGTCTCGAAGATGCGCGAGCTGATTCCGCGGCAGATGTTCGAAGTGGCGATTCAGGCCGCGATCGGCGCAAAAATTATTTCCCGCGAGACGGTGGCCGCGATGCGCAAGAACGTGCTCGCCAAGTGCTACGGCGGCGACATCACGCGCAAACGCAAGCTGCTGGAGAAGCAGAAGGAAGGCAAGCGGCGCATGAAGCGCATCGGGCGCGTGGATATTCCGCAGGAGGCGTTCCTGGCGGTGCTGCGGGTGGGGGAAGACTGAGACTTTTCACCACAGAGACGCAGAGGCACTGAGATGCGGGAAATCAACGTCCAATCTGCTGGCGGTGTTCTAACCCTTACCCGACACTAGGACACGACCGAGACGTCTCCCTTAATGAGCCGAGGATCAACAAGGTATTCGTCCTCAGCCAGCGTTAACGTATGTTGTGAATAATCCTTCACAGCTGCAACGATCATGTTCGGTGTGGCTTCGATCTTCAGCACAACGCCACGTCCTTCATCTGGCGCCCGTCTATCCGCAAACTGCTTTGCTGTCTCGAATATGGGTGTCCACGAAATGCCATACACGCCCATCGTATGCCGTGACTCAATCTCGCCACGATAGAGCGTCAGTCCCTCTCCCCTGTACGGCGGCAGGAGATGCTTGAATGCATCAACGAGGCGAGGCAAGTTCTCTCTCAGTCCCCTCGGAACGCTGTGCAAACCATAGTCGTTCCAAAATGAAAGGAGGGCACGTCCTTTCGCTGTGTTCGGACTAGGGTCTGTCTTAAGCTGATCGACAGCTCGGGACCAGCAATCAAGTCGATTCAGGGCCCGCACTGTCGCCTTCAGACCATCATTATCTCCGCTTTGGAGATACCTACAGAACCTTCGGACAGTCTGATCCTCATTCCAAGCTGCGTCATCGAGCTTGCGTATCCGTCCTGGCTTTTGGGGCAGCACCATCAAAGAGCCGTTTGTGCTCCTGCCGTTCGAATCAACGAATAGGATTTGGATGCTAGGTGGTGTCGCCAGCTTTGCGCTGCCGCTGCGCCGCCCTGTATTTTTGTTTTTTCTCTCGGATTTCTTCACGGGACATTGACCGTAACTTTACTTGGCGTCTTGGTAATTGGCTTTCGGCGCGCCCAAAAGCGCGCCCCTTTAAAGGGCGAATTAGCAGACCGTCACAGAATGTACCGCGACAAATCCTGGTCCTTCACGATGTCGGTGAGGGTGTTGCGGACGTAGTCGGCGTCGACCACGACGTGCTTCTCTTTCATGTCAGGCGCTTCGAAGCTGATGACGTCGAGCACCTTCTCCATGATGGTGTGCAGGCGGCGGGCGCCGATGTTCTCCGTCCCTTCGTTGACGCGGAAAGCAAAGTTGGCCACTTCCGCCAGAGCTTCGGAAGTGAACTCCAGCTTCAGGCCTTCGGTGTCGAGCAGGGCGATGTACTGCTTGGTCAGCGACGACTTGGGCTCGGTGAGGATCCTGATGAAATCCTCGACGGTGAGCGATTGCAGCTCAACGCGAATGGGGAAGCGGCCTTGCAGCTCAGGGATCAAGTCGCTGGGCTTGGAGACGTGGAATGCGCCGGCGGCGATAAATAGAATGTGATCGGTGCGCACCATGCCGTAGCGCGTGTTGCAGGTGGTGCCTTCGACGATGGGCAGGATGTCGCGCTGCACCCCTTCGCGCGAAACATCCGGGCCGTGTCCGCCTTCGCGGCCGGCGATCTTGTCGATCTCATCGAGGAAGATGATGCCTGACTGCTCGACGCGCTCGACGGCGATGCGCGTCACCTGGTCCATATCGACCAGGCGCTGCTCTTCTTCCTGGATGAGGTAATCGAAGGCTTCGCTGACCTTCATCTTCCGCTTCTTGGTGCGCTGGCCGAAGATATTGGGCAGCATGTCCTTGATGTTGACGTCCATCTCCTCGATGCCCTGGTTGCTGATGATCTCGAATGCGGGCATCGATTTCTCGCGAACATCGAGCTCGACAATTCGCTCGTCGAGCTTGCCCTCGCGCAATTGCTGGCGGAATTTCTCGCGCGTGCGCGAGCCGGGCTCGCCCGCCAATAACGGCTCACCGCCGATATTGAAGCCGATCTGCTGCTGGTCATGGCTAGGCTTGGGCGGGACCTGCGTGGGCATCGACGGCAGCAGCAGATCGAGCAGCCGCTCCTCGGCGTTCATTTCGGCTTTGTCGGCAACGTCTTCGAGCTTTTCTTCGCGCACCATATCAATGGCGATCTCGACCAGGTCGCGAATCATCGATTCAACGTCACGTCCCACATAGCCGACCTCGGTAAACTTCGAAGCTTCGACCTTCATGAAGGGCGAATTGGCCAGCTTGGCCAGGCGGCGGGCGATCTCGGTCTTGCCAACGCCGGTGGGGCCAATCATGATGATGTTCTTGGGGATGACCTCTTCGGCCAGCTCGGCCGACAGCTTCTGGCGGCGCATGCGATTGCGCAGCGCGATGGCGACGGCGCGCTTCGCCTGGTCCTGACCTACGACGTACTTGTCGAGTTCGCGCACGATCTCGCGCGGGGTCAATTCGTCGAGTGCGACTTGCTCTTCATCAGCGGTAGCGGGAAGATAGATGGCCAAATCGAACCTCGGTGGCCAGTGGCTAGTGGCCAGTGGCTAGTTTCTGTCGTGGATGATCTCTATTGAGCGGCAGTGGAAGAGAGCCGGGGGCCGCCGGAAGACCGAAGTTCGGACTAGCCACTAGCCACTGACCACTGACCACTAGCCACTCTCTTTACAACTCTTCAATCGTGACCCTGTCGTTGGTATAAATGCAAATCTTGCCTGCGATCTTCATAGCTTCTTCGGCGATGGCGCGGGCGGGCAACTGCGTATGCTCAAAAAGCGCCTGCGCAGCGGCGGTAGCGTAAGGGCCTCCGCTGCCGATGGCGGCAATGCCAGAATCCGGCTCGATGACATCACCTTGGCCGCTGATGAGGAATGTCTGGTTCTGGTCGGCGACCAGCAGTAGCGCTTCTAGCGAGCGCAGCATCTTGTCGGTGCGCCAGTCCTTGGCTAGTTCGACGGCGGCACGGCCAAGGTTGCCGTGATATTGCTCCAGCTTCGACTCGAAACGCGCGAACAGTGAGAAGGCGTCGGCGGTTGAACCGGCGAAGCCGGCGAGAATCTTGTCCTGGAAGAGGCGGCGAATCTTGCGCGCCGAGTGCTTGATGACACCTTCGCCCAGGGTGACCTGGCCGTCACCAGCCATGACAACTTTTCCATCCCGGCGAACGCAAAGAACGGTAGTAGAACGAATCAGACGCTTTCGTTGCATGAATTAGCTTGATTATAACAGCGTTAACGCGGACGAGAAAAAGTTGAGTGTATTCGACTAAGATTACGGCGCGAAAAAGGCTTTCGGGCCGACCCGAAAGCCTCGCGCTCAAAGCAGTCAAAAGAATTCAATTACGATCCGGAGCCGTCGCTGCGCTTTAGAGTGGGACGGTCGTCGCTGGGCTGGCTGCCCGATCCGTTATCCGGCGAAGGATTGTCGGCGGTGGCGCGGCGCAAGGTCGGCCGATCGGCCTTATCCCGGTCGCTCTGCACCTTGTGACGGTTCTCGATGGAGGCCAAACGCGTCTTTACCTGCTCGAACTCGGAGGTGTCCACGATGTACTCAGGACGCGCCGGCAGAATCGTTCGCATCTCGTTTTGCGCCGCGGCAACACGGTCGGGCGTCGGCGGGTGCGACTCGAACGCCTTGGCAATCGTGCCCGGCTTCTTCTTTTCCTGCGCCTCGATCTTCTCGAAGAAGGAGATGAACGACTGCGGATCGTAGCCCGCCTTGTACATGTACTCCATGCCGAGGAAGTCGGCCTGGGCCTCGAAGGTGCGCGAGAACTTCATGAAGGTCAACGGCACGCCGATGCTCATGGCAGCCGACGCGCCCTCATAGACCGCCCAGCCGCCGGGCACAAAGATCAGCGGAATACTGGCCAGGTTGGCAAGATTGCTGCGAGTTTGCTCGCGCGCGACGTGGCAGGCGGCCACGTGTCCGATCTCGTGGGCCATCACGCCGGCCAGCTCGGCTTCGTTGTCGGCGGCCAGAATCAGGCCGGAATTCACATAGAAAAACCCGCCGGGCAGGGCAAAGGCATTGATGTCGCCGGTATCGATGACCTTGATGGTGAACGGCACCTTGGCGTCCGAGTTGCGCACCAGGTTCTGGCCCAGCCGGTTGATGTACTCGGTAACGACCGGATCATTCACCAGCTTGGCGCTGTGCTCCACCATCTGCGAATACTGGCGGCCCATGGCGACCTGCTTGTCCAGCGAGTACCAGTTGCCCAGGCCTTTGTCGCAACCCACGTTGCGGTTACCGATGGCGTCGATGTTGTCCAGCGCGTTCTTGGGCGGCGCGTTCTTCTCCGGTTTGTCGGGCAGGTACTGGCCGTCGCCAGAGGAGGCGGTCTTGGCAGTGGATGGCGCGTTTTGGTCCGTTGACGAGGAGCTCTGGTTCTGAGCGATCGCGAACGGAACCAGCATCAGGGCCAGCGCGCTAACGATGAGAATTCGTGCGGAACGCATGGTGTACACCTTCTTCGGACGGACTGCTAGACAAATGGGCGAGTTAATTGCTAAAACCCGGGCCGTGGCCCCTTGTTGCCTGATATCAGTCTATTCTCATTCGCGAAGGGGGCAAAGTCCACTGCTAACTGGACGGTCTAAATGATCAGATGTGAGCCCCCCAGTAAGGTTTCCCGAATCCGGGGCGGTGGGTTTCATTTTTCTTCGTCCGCCGCGAGCATTACGACTGGAATCAGCCAGAAGCTATTCCATGGGTAGGTACGGTTTGTATCAGGGCACGACTTTCGTCGTGCCGAAGAGCGCGCCTTAAGTTCGGCCTTTTAGACCCTGCAACAACGGCACGGGGCAGGGGCTAAAGCCGATTCAGTATGACTCCGTTTCGGCACGACTGAAGTCGTGCCCTGATACAAAGCGGTTTATGACACCGATATTTTCAGAACTTAGCGGCAGCGAAAGGCCTTTATGCCTCTGGCCGGCTCCACGTATGATTAGAGTGGCATGAGTTCAAGCTTCAATGCCGCTAACCTCCGCTGGAGTCCTCGATTTTGAGTCGCACTCCCACTCTGAAGACGGATGTAACTGCCGCGCCGCGGCCCGATCGCCATCCTGCCCGCATTTCTGCTCTGCCGGAGACGAAGCCGCAGAAGATCCTGCTGGTGCGATTCAGCGCGCTGGGCGACGTCATTCAGACGCTGCCGATTCTGACCATGCTGCGCGACGGCTTTCCCGAGGCGAAGATCGGCTGGGCCATCGACACCGAACTGGCGCCGGTGATCGAAGGCCATCCCGCGCTGGACTACACTCATCGGTGCTCGCGCCGCACCTGGATGCAAGGGCTGTTGAATCCGGCGAAGTGGCCGTCGGCGTACCGCGAGTTCGAGAAGTTTGTGGAGGAGGTGCGCGCGGTCCGCTATGACGTGGCGATCGATGCGCAAGGCCTGTTCAAGACCGCGCTGCTTCCGTATCTGGCGCGCATCAAGCGGCGCATCGGCTACAAGCACGGGCGCGAGTTCAGCAGCGTCTTCTACACCGAGCGCTATCTGACGCGCGAGGAGTATTTCGATCCCGCGATTTGTCATCTGGAGCACATGGCGCAGTTGGCGTATAGCATCGGCGCCGCCGACGTGCGCTACACCATCGAGGCTCCGCGCGTGACCGACAGCGCGCGGCAGCGCGTATCTGAGTTGCTGCAAGGAGCGTTCGCGAGCGATGCGCCGGTGGTCGCGATGTCTCCGGCGACGCAATGGGTGAGCAAGCAGTGGCCGGAGGATTATTGGAGCGCGTTGATCGAGCAGGTGCTCGGGGAAACCGACCTCAACATCATTGTGCAAGGCTCGGCGGCGGACGCGCCTGTCGGCAAGCGCATTCTGCGCGGCTTTTCCAGTTCGCAGCTCGCGGGCCGTGTGTTGAATCTCTACGGCAAGCTCCCGATTCCCGAGATGTATGCGCTCTACGAGCGCGTGCATGCGGCCGTCGGCTCCGACAGCGCACCGCTGCACATTGCCGGCGCGATGCGCGTACCGGTGCTGCTCGGCATGTATGGCCCCACGGGATACCGGCGAACGCCGCCGGTCGGCAGTGCGCACATCAAGCTGTTCTCCAGTGAGGGCGAGCTCGCCTGCCAGCCCTGTCACAAGCGCGTCTGTCCGCTGGGCACAGACGAGTGCATGAGGCGCGTCCGGCCGGAGGAAGTGTTTCAGGCGCTGCTGGACGGGTTTGGCGAAGCGGGAATTTCGTTTCAATCGAAAACCGCGGCCGCGGTTCGGTGATTTGCCAAACGAGTTGGATGCAGCGTCGGTCTGTGTCAGGGCACGGCTTCGGAGGCTGCTGAAAAGCCATCTCAAATGGGCAGTTTGGGTAGAGCGGACTTTCAGGTCCGCGTCCAGGCCATGCCCATAGATCAGGCTTTTTCGCCTGCTGCGTCTGCAGTGGGCGAAAAGCCTCGCCAAACAGCCGCTGCGGACGCGGCGCCAAAGGGCCGCGCGCCCTGACACAAAGCGTAACGCCGGAAATTTTCTTTGCAACATTCAGGTAGCGCGCCTACAACGGAGGTATTAAGGGTACTAAGGTCTGTCCCTATTCGGTGCTGTTGAGCGAAGCAACTGCAAACCACTGTCGCGCTTCTACCACTCGAGTGGGGTAAACGATGACCAGTTCCCGTCAGCGCACCACGCCCTTCGTCGTCGTTTCTGCCTTCCTTCTCATATCTGCATCGCTAACGCTGTTGACCGGCTGCGGCGGAGGCGCTTCCAATTCCAACGGCGGCGGCGCCTCGGCGCCAATGGCGACGCTCACGGCCAGTCCGGCCACGATCAGTTCGGGGCAAAGCAGCACGCTTTCGTGGACTACAACCAATGCCAATTCAGCACAGATCAACAATGGTGTTGGCTCGGTCCAGGTCGGCAGCGGCAACGACATCGCCGGTGGCCTGGCCTGGGACGCACAGGGCAATCTTTACGGAACGGCGGCATTTGCCGGCCCGTACGGCGCGGGAACGGTCTTCGAGCTAACACCTTCTGCCGGCTGGCTTTACACCCAGTTGGCGGCATTTTCTGGCGTCCAGGGGCCAGTTGACACTCCAACTCTGGACAGCGCCGGAAATGTCTACGTCAGCACCTACCACACTGTTGACCTCGGCACCCTCGTCAAGCTGACACAATCGCAAGGAACCTGGACGTCCACGGTCCTGCACGAGTTCGATGGCTACGACGGAGCTTTTCCTGTGGGTAGCGTCGTCATCGACGCCCAGGGAAACGTGTACGGCACCACACTCAGTGGCGGCAGCTATGGGAAGGGAGTCATTTTCCAGATCACGCCCTAGGCTTGCGACCGGATTGCGGCCAGCTACCGCCGTGACTTGGTTGCTATAATCCGCGACGATGTTCTCTCACGTCACACGCCTTCTCGCGACGCTGGGCGTTGGGCCGGAACGGACCGGCCATAACGTCTGGGAAATGCTGAACAGCTGGGGCGACGACACCTTCGACTTCGTGCGCCACCAGGTGCCGCGCATCGTTGCCGTATTCATCATTGCTTTCATTCTGACGCGGCTGCTGAAGATCGCTGCCCGCCATCTCAGCGGCCTCAGCGCGAGGGACGGCCTGCCATCGGGATTTCGGGCGCAGCAACTGCGCACGCTCTCCAGCGTGATCTACAGCGTGGGAGTGTTCATCATCATGTTCGTGGCGGCGCTGCAGATCCTGCCGCTGCTGGGCATCAACATGGGGCCGCTGCTGGCCAGCGCGGGCATCGCCGGCGTGGCCGTTGGTTTCGGCGCGCAGACGCTGGTGCATGACTTCATCAACGGCTTCTTCATCCTGGTCGAAAACCAGTACGACATCGGCGACACCATCAAAATCGCCGGCGTGCAGGGCACGGTAGAAGCCATGACGCTGCGCCGCACCGTTCTGCGCGATGGTGACGGGACGGTGCATAACGTTCCGAGCAGCGAGATCAAGGTGGTCAGCAACCTCACGCGCGATTGGACACAGCTCTCGATCACCGTTTCCGTCGCCTACAACACCGACAGCGACAAGGTGATCAAGGTTCTGCAGGAAGTCGGCGATGAGCTGGCCAGCGATCCCGCGTTTGCCGACAAGATTGTCGCCAAGCCGCAAGTGCCGGGCATCGAGAAGGTGAGCGGCGCAGAGGTTGAATATCTCATGCTGGTGAAGACGCGGCCGGGCCAGCAGGACGCCGTCCGCCGCGAGCTGCGCCGCAGGATCAAAGCCTGCCTGGAGAAGAACCAGATCGAGCCCGGCAATCCGAATAAGATGTACGTGATGGGAAGCAACTAGCAATTAGCATTTAGCACTTAGCATTTAGCGACCGGAACTCACTCGCCGTCCCGCTCTCTGCGCTGGCCACCTCACTTCAGGTTGGACCGACCTGCGCGGCGCTAATCTCGGCACTCGCTCACCGCCCGTTGATTACTGACTGCTTCTTGCTAAATGCTAATTGCTAATTGCTGAATTCGCTGCCTGCTAAGATAGGAGGTTGGGCTTTGAGGTTTCCACGTGCCTGAATTGCGTAAAGATCCTATTCTCGGACGGTGGGTCATCGTTTCTACGGATCGCGCTAAGCGGCCTTCCGATTTCACTCGCGAACCAGTCAAGCTGAAAGGCGGGTTCTGCCCGTTCTGCAGCGGCAACGAAAGCAAGACACCGCCCGAGGTGCTGGCCTATCGTCCCAACGGCGCTTCGCCCAATGCGCAGGGCTGGACGGTGCGCGTAGTGCCCAACAAATTTCCCGCCCTTGGTATCGAAGGCAGCCTCAACCGGCAGGCGGAAGGCATGTTCGACAAGATGAACGGCATCGGCGCGCATGAGGTCATCATTGAAACGCCCGATCACTCTACGACGCTGGCCACCCTGCCGGAAAAACGCATCGAGGATGTCTTGTGGGCATGCCGCGACCGCATTGTCGATCTGAAGAAGGACCGCCGCTTCAAATACATCCTTCTTTTCAAGAACCATGGGGTATTGGCAGGGGCTACGCTGGAACACTCGCACGCGCAGCTCATCGCGCTGCCCATCGTCCCTAAGCACGTGGTGGAAGAGCTCGAGGGATCGAAACAATATTTCATTTACAAGGAGCGCTGCGTCTATTGCGATATCGTTCGCCAGGAGGCGGAAGCCGGCGTCCGCGTTGTCGCCGAGAACGATGGTTTCCTGACCGTCGCGCCCTATGCGCCGCGCTTTCCGTTCGAGACCTGGATCCTGCCCAAGCGTCACGAGTCGGCGTTCGAGAACTCGTCATCGCCGGTGTATGAAAGCCTGGCGAAGGCCCTGAAGAACCTGCTGCTGCGTGCCGACCAGGTGCTGGACAATCCGGCATATAACCTGATCATTCACACCGCTCCGGCGCAGGAGCCGGCGCTGGATTACTACCACTGGCACGTAGAATTTATGCCGCGCCTGACCAAGATTGCCGGCTTCGAATGGGGAACAGGCTTCTATCAGAACCCCACACCGCCGGAGGAAGCGGCGAAATATCTGCGTGAAGCGAAGATTGAGGCGGCACAGCCGATAGCGGTCTGATAGTAGTATTGCCAAAAGGCTAGGGTAGAGCGAGCCTTCAGGCCCGCGTCGAGGCTCTTTTATTTTTGTCATCACCAGCCGACTTCAGCCGAAGCGGGATCTGCTTTCTCGAGCTGTTCAGCAGCCGAGCATTTACCACGCAACAACAGATCTACAATTTCAGGAAAATCGAAAGACCATGACCAACTTCCAAAACATCAAATTCGAAAAGAAAAACCAGATTGCCTACGTCACCGTGGATCGGCCGAAGGTGCTCAACGCGCTGAACATGGCCACCATGCAGGAGTTGAAGCAGGCGTTCACCACCATCAAAGACGATGCGGAGGTGCGCGTGGCCATCCTCACCGGAGCAGGCGAGAAGGCGTTCGTCGCCGGCGCCGACATCGGCGAGCTCTCGCAGCACACGCCGGTCTCGGCCAAGGAGTACACACATCAGGGGCAGGCGATCCTGGATGCCATCGAGAATCTGGGCAAGCCGGTCATCGCTTGCGTTAACGGCTTCGCCCTTGGCGGTGGCTGCGAGCTGGCGATGGCCTGCACCATGCGCATCGCCAGCGAAAACGCCAAGCTGGGCCAGCCGGAGGCGAAGCTCGGCCTCATTCCCGGCTACGGCGGCACGCAGCGGCTGCCGCGCCTGGTAGGGAAGGGAATTGCCATGCAGCAAATCCTCACCGGCGAGATGATCTCGGCGCAGGAGGCGCATCGCATCGGGCTGGTGAACGAAGTTGTCCCCGCGGCCGAGTTGATCCCGCGCGCCGAAGCTATCGCCGCCAAGATCATCGCCAACGCGCCGCTGGCGATTCAGTATGCGATGGAAGCCGTCAATCACGGCCTCGATTTGCCGCTGGCCGACGGCCTGTATCTTGGAAGCGGTGCTCTTCGGCGTCTGCTGCGCCACCGAAGACAAGAACGAAGGCACGCGGGCATTTCTGGAAAAGCGGCAGGCGGAGTTCAAAGGCAAGTAGCCAGTGGTCGGTTGTCTGTTGTCAGTAGTCAGTTGGCCAAAAGCATTCCTGCACTGCCAAGTTTCTCATCGGATGGGGTACTGTTCGCAGATGGAGTATTCGATTTACCGGCTCCGATCTACGCAAGCGCTCCTCGATCGTTTTCATGAGCTCGAAAACCAGGAGATATACTTCGCGTCTCCTGCGGAGCTGAACGACCCGCTGGAAGGGTTCAAGGATCTGCTCTGGCGAGGCGACGTGATCGTCTGGAGCAATTTGCTCCGCCACTATCTGCTATGCCTGATGCAGGCCGTGCTGCGAACGCTGGAACACGGACCAAACTACCAACTGACTGAGGATACGCTGCCGGTAGCAATGATCCCCGAGGACCTGCATCCTGAGGTGCGAAAGGTCTTCGATCTGTTGTGTAAGAGATTTTTCGAAGACGCCGAGCTCAGCGAATTGCCAGGTTTGTTGGCAGGCCGCACTTCTCCAATTCGACGCAGCGAACTTCTCTCTTTGCTTTGGCCTCTTCATTCTCGCCTCTTCTTGCTCGTCTGCACGACTCTCAGCCCGGATCAACCAGTCCACGCAATAGACGCTTCCTTCCGCGCGCAGCCCAAGCGTCCACTGCGGCTCAGAGAGTCCTTCGCACAGTTCAACCAGATGGATATGAAGCGCGCCGATAGTGCCGACATTATGGAAGTGATGGCCGCCAGGGTTGTGAGCGCAATAGCGCAGACAATATTCATCCTGGAGTACAACGCACGGCAGTCGCCTGGCACCGCATGGCAGGTGATCGGGGCAACCTTCCCCGAAATCTATACCAACGCGCTAGAGAGGCTGCTCTATGACGACTGGTATACCGCATGCTTCGTCGCCGAACCGACGCAGGCTGCAATGTGGGGGCAATACGGGGACGGACATCGGGGGGCATGCCTCAAATTTAAGACTTCGGCGCTGTCTTCAGGCAGCAGAGCTCTAACCTTGAACCTACCTGTGGGCATAGGCGTAACCGCAAAGGGCAGTTCTCTAGTTCATGAATTCCGGCCAGTGGAGTTACATGAGGTGCAGTACCGGGATTGTTGCGCGGAGATTGACTTCTTCCGTTCCCTGGGGAGGCTAACGCATCGGCAGGGCGCGTTCTGGTTCGGAGGCGCGAATGGTGCAATGAGCCCGACCGGAGTCGATCTGTTGCAGGAGAGCGATGAGTGGCGCCGGACATACTGGGAGAGCTTTCACAGTGCCGTCACAACGAAGCTGAAGGACTGGCAGAACGAGCGAGAGTATAGGGCCACGCTGCAGAGCGGAATCGATCTCTCCGATCGAGCGTCTCGAAAGCTGCGGTATCGATTTGAAGACCTCCAAGCCGTCATCTTCGGAATGAAGACTTCGACTGAGGACAAGCTTGCCATCGTCCATCTCATTCAGGATAAGTGCAAGCAGACGGGCAGGAAGGATTTCAAGTTTCACCAAACGTACTACTCGCGGCGAACTGGGAAAATTGACACCACGCCATGGGACTTGGTGAAGGCGACGTAGGGCCCGAAGAAGTATTCGAGCCTCGCGCGCGCAATCTCACACCATCAGCTTCTCGATTCGAATTGGCAGCTCGCGCACGCGCACGCCGGTGGCCTGATAGGTTGCCATGGTCAGCGCCGGCGCGCATCCGGTCAGCCCGATTTCGCCGATCCCAGGCGCGCCATATTGGCTCATTACCTTGTCGGGATAATCGAGGAAGATGACGTCAATCTCCGGAACATCGGCATTCACCGGCACAGGGTAATCGGCGTAGTTGTTATTGATGGGCTTGCCATTGCGCACGTCGTAGATCGTTTCCTCGAAAAATCCCATTCCGATCCCCATCACCACGGCGCCGATGATCTGAGCGCAACCCGGATGTGCTGAAAGCTCCCGCCTTGCACATTCGCCACCACGGCTGCCGAGGCCAGCGCGAACTCGTACGACGCCCGGTCGCGGCGCTTCAGGTAATACGATCCCGTGCCGGGCGGCAACTTCGGAATGGTGACGTACGTGACGAGCTCGCCCGGGTCAAGCACGTTTTCATACTGCGGTGTCTTGCCCGGAAGCAGGTAAAACTCGTTCAGCGGGATGTTGCGCTCGCCCTTCGGACCGCTCGTGTGCACGACCGCTTCGAGCGCCATCATCGCTACTGCCATGTCCGACGGATGCGTCGCGATGCAGTATTCGCTGGTGCCGAGCACGGCATGAATGCGGTTGAAGCCGTCCAGGGCGGAGCATCCGGTCCCGGGCTCGCGCTTGTTACAGGGGTAGTTGGTATCGCGAAAGTAGTAGCAGCGATCTCGGTCGCATGAGCGCGAGACCGAAATTCCGCGCATGATCGGGCGAAGAAACGCTCGCCGTGATCGAGATCACATGCTCAAGTGCCGGACATCCTACTGTGACGCAGCCGTCGAGTAAGACACTTCCGTCAGCGACGTTGGTCGGAAGGCTGGTCGGGTGAAGATATTGTGATCTCGCGAATTCTAGTTGCGGGAATTGGCAACGTTCTGCTGCAGGACGATGGATTCGGCCCGCACGCGATCTCTGGTTTCGAGTGCGAATACGAGATCGGAGTTGATGCCGAACTCATCGATCTGGGCACGCCCGGACCCGACTTTGTCGATTACATCGCCGACAGGGAAGTACTCATCATCCTGGATGCATTGGCCTGCGGCGGCGAGCCGGGAGAGATTGTGACATTCACCGCGCCGCAGATTCGTGAATCGCTGCCGAATATCCGGCTGAGCGCCCACCAACCTTGCCTGCAAGAGACATTGTTCGCGGCGGAGAGGGCGGGACGCTGTCCCGGCGAAGTCCTGCTGGTTGGGGTCGTCGGCAGCAACTTCGACGTCAGCACGGAGCTCGGCCCGGAGGTTGCGGACGCGATGCCCAAGGCGCTGGAGCTGATCGCCGACATGTTGCGGCAGCGCGGTGTGGACGTTCGCAAACGCGACGTGCCGCTCCCGCGGACCTCCTGGTGGGACGTACCGCAACCCGCATCCCAACCTACCAAACTCCCCTGATTCGCTCTTCGTGATCGAATGCTCCTGCGGAAGATAAAGTATCTTTATCGGGACTTGATTTCGCTGGAGCAAAAGATGACACACAATCTGGAAGACACGATTGCGCTTCTGAGCGAGAAGCTATTAAAGAAGGGATTTGAGGTGGAGGTCTTTCATTGGACCGCTCCACCCCACCGATTGCTCTGATCCCACCCGCCTGACAACCGACAACTGCCTTACGGCCCGACGCCTCCGCTGTGGCAGTCGGAGCAGGTCACCGCGCTGAGGTCGCCGATATCGACCGGATGCTTGAAGGTCTCGGCAGCCATTTGCGTGATGCGCGCTCCGCCTTCTTCCTGATCCAGCACCGTGTGACATGAGTTGCAATCCTTGCTGATGACCTTGCCGTCCTTGCTGACGTGGTTGCCATCGTGGCAGCGGAAGCAGCCCGGGAAATAGAAGTGGCCGATGTTGTTGGGATGGGTCTTCCAATCCACCTTCATGTAGGGGAAGAACGTAGTGTGGTAGATGCGCTGCAGTTCGGCGATCGAGCTCTTGATGCTATCGGCCTTGCTGGAGGCGAGCTGCGGATATTTTTCTTGATAAAACTTGTTGATGTTGGTGGCGATCGCGTTTTCCGCCTGGTCAGTAGTCTTATACTCCGCGGTCAGCAACTGCACGCCCTGCTGCTTGATGTAAGGCAGGGTGGGATCGATGACATGTCCGCTCATGCTGCGGTCCACCGAGAGATCGGGCGCAACATAGATGTGGGTGGGACGGTTGTGGCAGTCGATGCAATCCATGCGGCGTTTGGAAGCCTTGTCGATCTGCGCCGGCGTCGGAGGATTTTCCTTCGTCGTGTATTCGGTAACGTGCCCCTGCTTGTCCTCCAGCCGCACCCAGGGAATCGCCTGCCGCTGCTCATCGCTGGCGAAATAAGTGATCTTGTTGGCGATGTTCATGTGCCAGTGGATACCTCCGCCCGGCTGCCCGAGCGCGGGATCTCCGCCACCGGTCTTGATCAGCATGCGGATCACGCGGGGCGTGTTCTGCTCATCGCTGGCGTAGTGGGTGAAGACCTTCAACTGCGCACCCCAGAAGTACCTCGGCCAGTGGCACTGCTCGCAGGTCTGCTGCGCGGGGCGGAGGTTTGCGACGGGAGTTGGAATGGGACGGGGATAGGTGCCCAGCGCCGTGTAGCAGACCTGCCGCGCGCCGGACAGCTTCGACTTGACGTACCAGCTTGCGCCGGAGCCGACGTGGCAATCGACACAAGCCACGCGCGCATGGGGCGAGGCCTGGTAGGCGGTGAACTCTGGATTCATGACGGTGTGGCACAGCTGCCCGCAGAACTGCACCGAGTCGGTGAACTCATACGCCTGATAGCTGCCCACGGCGCTCATCAAGGAGAAAACCACTACAAACGCGAGCACAAAGGCGACGGTGCTGCGTTGCGCGGGATTGTTGAGATCGAGTTTGGGGAAGTGGGGCGGCGCACCGACCGCGCGCAACCGCCGTCGCCGCTCCCATCACCATGCCGATCGGGATGAGGATGAGGCCAACCAGCAGAATCGCCGGCGCCACCATGTAGGCGAGAATGCCGATGTAGGGACTCGGCTGGCTTGCAAGAATGTCGATCGACGATCAGAAGAACGATGTTGGCAAAGGCTACGGCGGCCAGCGCCACACCGATCAGGCTGATGGGATTTCTTATCAGATTCTTCGAAACAGGCGGATGATCGCGTAGAGGATCTCTCTGCGTGTCCTCAGTCATTTATTTGATTGTCCCTTCTTCGCCTCACCCCAGTGCAAAGCTGCACCCAGTCTTGCCAAAATTAGCACAGTACAATTCGATCTGCAACCAAAATTCATAATGCGAAGTCTTGTTGGAGACCAGGGGCGAGACCTGCCTGGCCCCGCGCACTCGGCTCACTTACGACTGCCGGCGGTTTCCGCGGCTTCCTTCTCCGCCGCCGCAGTCAATCGCTTTCCTGCCCTGAACCGACGCTCTTCTCGATCGCCAGCATATCGAGAGGATGCTCATGCTCGTACTGCTCGATCGACATCTTGCCGTCGTACCACGCCCAGTTCATCGGATAGGCATCGGGATCGAAGATCACTCCGTAGAGGTGCCACACGACGATGGCCAACGTCGCCAGCACCGCTTCATAGAAGTGAATGCGTGATGGCGACGTCGATCCACCAGCCGGGCACGCGCTCGCCGACGCCGACCTTGAACCAGGCCATCAGTCCGGTACTGGCCATGACGAACATGCCCCAGACCAGCGCCCAGTATTCCATCTTCTCGGCATAGGTGAAGCGGCCGAACATCGGGCGCTTGTCGCTGTAGCCCAGGTAGTAGCGGAATGCGTCGCGCGCGTCGGTGACGTCCTTCCAGTCGGGCAGCATGTCTTTGATCAGCCGCCGCCCATCGGCGGTCTTGATGACGTACCAGAGATGGAAGAGACTGACGGCGATCAGCACCACGCCGGCGATGCGGTGAATGTAGCTGCGCACCAGCTCGTTGACGAAGATCATCGCCAGCCAGGATGAAGGATAGTGCAGAGCGAATCCGGTAAGCACCAGGGTGAAGAAGCTGATGAGCAGCGTCAGATGTTGTACGCGCTGCGCGCGAGTCATGCGGAACAGGATCCGCGGCTGCCCGATGCGGTGCAGGAGCAGCTTCTTGCGCAGAATAATCAGGTTGTGCAGCACCATGCCGCCGATGACGCAGACGATCATCCAGATGTAGAACCTCCGGATGTAGTTCAGGGCCACCTCTCGGAAATCGGCCTTGGAGGCGCCGTCCAGGTGCACCTTACTGGTAATGAACTTGTCATTGGCGCCGGGATGGCATTGCCCGCAGGTTTTCGCCAGATTGGCGTGATTGATGGTGGAGCGTGGGTCGGTCGAGGGCAGAATGTTGTGCACGCCGTGGCAACTGGCGCAATTGGCGACCGTCTTCGAACCCACGTTCTGCGCCATCCCGTGATAACTCGCCAGATACGAAGCGACACGTCCTCCCGGCATTCCGAATTCCTTCGAGAGACGCACGCTGCCGTGGCAGGCTCCGCAGGTGTTCTTCACATTGGCCGAAGCCACCGACGAGCTCGCGTCCTGCGGTGCCTTGATACTGTGAATGCCATGACAATCCGTGCATACCGGCGCTTGCCAATTGCCGCGCGCGATCGCCTCTCCGTGAATGCTCTGCGCGTACTGCTGCTCGATGTTGGCGTGACACTTGGCGCAGGTGACGGGAACGTTGAACTTGTTGATTGGAGACTTGGGATCGGTGGCGCTCAGAATGTCGTGCTCCCCATGGCAATCGGTGCAAACTGCGGCCGTCTCTGAACCGGCGGCGACCGCCTTTCCGTGCACGCTTTCCTGGTACGAAGTGAAGGGAGCGGAACTGACGCCGCTCGACGCCATGACGAACTTTTGCCCGTGACAGGCGCCGCAGGTCTGCGGAATGTTGGTGCGTGCGACCTTCGATTTGGGATCGCTGGAGGGAAGAATCTCATGCACGCTGCCGTGGCAGTCCTGGCACTTGGCGACATTGGTGTTGCCGGCAGCCGCGGCCTTGGCGTGAATGCCGTGCTCGTAGGCGGTCTGCTGATCGGCGTGACAGGTGGCGCATTTCGGTTTTGCCGGAGTGGTCTCGTGCGGAGCGGACTTCACATCGGTATGGCAGTCGGTGCAGCCAAAGACGCTGTGCACGGAGGCCTTGAACTTGGTATCGTCGACCGCCAGGCTGACCTGTTTACCGTTTTCTTCTTTGGTCATGCTGGGGTCGTTGTGGCAGGCCAGACAGTCTTCGTTGGTCAGCTTCGGGGTCTTTGCCGCCGCGTGCGCCTTGTGGGCGGGTTGAGCGGATTGGGCGGTCGTCCCGGACGAGGGCTGGGCTTGCGCTGCCTGGGATTTTTGGGCAGCAGCGGCCGCAATCAGCAACCAAATAACAAGAAAAACCAGTCCACAGCGTTTCACCGGACCCTCACTTCCTACCGCGGGTGACACACACCGCGTAACTATTTACCATCGCCGAGCTATGTACCAAAGGGCAGTGAGTGTGCTCACGGGCGGGTGTGACTCAGGTCACATCGAGTTTGGTATGCACCAGTAAAGGTGAGGAAAATCACGGCTGGAGAGGTCATCGGGAGTTGCCGAAAGGGAGTTACCAGTAACCGATCTATGATGCTGAGATGGATCGATGACTAGAAGCGATTTGATCGATCGCTTTGTATCAGGGCACGTCTTCGGACGTGCCGTAACGACTCACCATTGATTTGGGCCTCAGCCCCTGAGGACCTATTCGGCAGGGGCTAAAGCGGTTCCAGATTTGGTGTATCCAGGTAGAGCGGACCTTCAGGTCCGCGTCCAAGCCGCACCCCGAAGTCTGGGCTTTCCGCCCACTGCGCTGCAGTGGGCGGAAAGCCTGACGAAGAGAGCCCCCTCGACGCGGCGCTGAAGCGCCGCTCTACCCGACCTCGGGGTACAGCAACTCGGGAAACGCTCTAAAGCCCAGTGTTTCTGTTAGCCGTTGCGGCACGACTAAAGGTCGTGCCCTGATACAAAGCGTTCTCAGGTTACTTTTCAGCAGCCTGTAAGGTCGCGCCCTGAAACAAACTCGAATCCGATTTGCGATGGAGTTTTGGGAGCTATTCTGTTCGCGCAGCCCGTCGCCTCCCGGTCTTCCTGCAACAGAAAAAAGGCGGCCCTGTTGCAGGCCGCCTAAATTTCAATTGCGCGCCAAGTTCAGTGCATGTCGTTCATGGCGCCGCCGGTTCCGCCCTTCTGCGAAAGCATCTTGACGCTGGCGACATGCAGCGAACCATCGGCGCTCATGTTGCCAGTGATCTGTACGTGATGTCCGATGTGGTCCTTCAAGGCATCGGGATTCTCGACCGGTATTACTTTCTGGTCGTTATCGGTCACCAAGACCGGCTTCGCACCGGCGTCGATGCACTTCTTGGCGCAGGCCTCATGCGAAGCGTTCGCTCCCTTGGCGCCGCATTTGGAGTCGCTGATCCAGCCGTCCCACTTCTGTTCTTTAGCTGCAGCCAGCAACGTCATGCTGAAAAGATACAAACCGATGACGCATAGAACTTTCGTTTTCATTTCCGTCTCCTATTTCTGAAATGGCAGCTCAACCTGAATATTGAAAGCAACCGCCCAGACGACCTCGATAGAGGCGTTCCTTATTTCCCGTACGGCGCGAGCCGCCCTTCAGATTCGCACCGAACGATTTTATTCCAAGAAGCAAGCTTCGCGGCGGCTAATGTGACGAACGTAAGTATTGGCACGGGCCCGAACGGGCGCGATGAATCTGTAAGAGAAG
Source organism: uncultured Acidobacteriaceae bacterium (assembly GCA_963821995.1). Classification (GTDB taxonomy): domain Bacteria; phylum Acidobacteriota; class Terriglobia; order Terriglobales; family Acidobacteriaceae; genus Bog-257. The sequence continues at coordinate 476,729 of CAWGFZ010000011.1, forward strand.
CTCTGATTCAGTCGCACCTAAAGCCCTCGGCGGCTAAAGCCGAATTGATCGCCGCACTTACGGACGGCCTGAGGGTCGTCCCCTTCAAAAATGCGACTAAATCCACCCTTCTAACGGGGAGCTGTATTTTCTGCTATGGATGGCGCATGGCCAGCCGCGGGTTTGGACCGTTGCTCGAACAGAACTACTTCGCCGGGTTTCACGTAGCCCAGTTGTTCGCGGGCTTCCTTTTCGATGACGCTCGGCACTCCGCGTTGCAGTTCGTCCACCTGACGCTCCAGTTCCTCGTGCTCGGCCTTCTTGCGGGCTGTGTCCTGCTCCAATTGCAGGGCCTCTGCCCGCTTGCTTTGCCAGACCTTCATGCCGTTGGCGCCGCAGACAACTTTGTACCCCACCGCGACCGACAGCAGCGCGATGCAGAGCGTCGCCAGCATGCGGCGCATGCGATAGAGCCATTTACCGGCGATGTGTATGGTGACAGTCACGGCAGACTATAGTGGACCTCGCCTGTTGCGCGGCGTCAAGCTAACTTCCAACTAAAAGGATTCTGGGAACCTACCCCGATACAACGAAGAAATGGCGAAAGGGAAGTAGCAACTAGCAATTAGCACTGCCTTTAGCTATTAGCTTTTAGTAAGCTGCCGTTGCGAAGGGTGAATGGGGTTTGTTCGGAACCACACGCGGAGAACATGAGAGCTACCGGAGCGCGGTTCCATTTGAGTTCTGAACCGGCTTCTGCGATGCTTGGCGGGGCTTCCTCATCACGTTGCTGGCGGTTATTCATCACCGCCAGCGGTTTGGATTGCTGCGATGCTGAGCGTGTTGAGATCCTTCTTCCCACCTAAGCAGGCAAGCCATGCTCTCCCCGGCCGTTGTAACCCCAGAACAAGCAGGACCAGTTAATAAGCCGCCGGCTGCTTCTAAACTTCGGAAGTGGATTGGGCCGCTGGCGTTGGGAATCATTATTCTGCTGATACCGGCGCCTGCCGGCTTGACGGCGACTGCGTGGCACTACTTCGCGCTGTTTGCGGCTGTGATTGCGGCTTTGATCACGGAACCGCTGCCCGGCGCGGCGGTTGGCTTCATCGGCGTAACGGCAGCAGCCGCCCTCTTGTGGGTCGGGAAGACGCCGGGCGAGGCGACGAAATGGGCGCTCTCGGGATTTTCCAACGACGCCGTGTGGCTCATTTTTGCTGCCAACATGTTTGCCTTGGGATATGAAGCTACCGGGCTGGGGCGACGTATCGCGCTGTTGCTGGTCAGAGCTCTGGGTCGCCGCACCCTTGGTCTCGGTTATGCGATCGCGCTCTCCGATCTATGTCTTGCTCCAGTGATGCCGTCGAACACGGCGCGCAGTGGCGGCACGGTCTATCCCATCGTAAAGAATATTCCGCCGCTCTATGGTTCATTTCCCAACAATAACCCGCGAAGAATCGGTGGATACCTGCTGTGGACCGGCTTCGCCACGACCTGCGTCACGAGTTCCATGTTTCTGACGGCGCTCGCACCGAACTTGCTGGCGGTGGAAATTGCACGCAAGGTGGCGCATGTGGACATCTCGTGGGGACTGTGGGCACTGGGCTTTTTGCCGGTCGGGATTCTCTTGTTCGCGGCAACACCGCTGCTTAGCTATTACCTTTATCCGCCGGAGGTGAAACGTGGCGACGAGGTTGCACGCTGGGCCGGCGGCGAACTCCTCACCATGGGACGGATCACGCGGCGTGAAGTGATTATGGCTCTGCTGGCGGTTGCAGCATTGGTGGGCTGGATCGGAGGCAGCCATTGGATAACCCCGGTAACGGTTGCTCTGGCCGTAATCTCAATGATGCTGCTCACCAACGTGGTCAGCTGGAATGACATCCTTGGCAACAAACAAGCGTGGAGTGTTCTGGTCTGGTTTGCCACGTTAGTCGCGATGGCGGAAGGGCTCGGCAATGTCGGCTTTCTTGCCTGGTTCGGCTCCCGGGCATCGACATACATGACCCGCATTCCGCTGATCCCGATGCTGATTGCGGCAGTCGCCGTCTTCTTCATCATCCACTATCTCTTTGCCAGCATCACGGCACAGACGACTGCGTTGCTTCCGGTGTTTCTGCTGGCAGTTTTGTCGGTACATGGTGTTCCCGCAAGAGCCGTTACCCTGATTCTGGTCTACTCGTTGGGTCTGATGGGAGTACTCACTCCTTACGCCAGCGGCCCGGCGCCGATCTGGTATAGCAGCGGCTATATCCCCAGCAGGGACTTCTGGAGACTAGGTGCCATCATGGGAGCGCTGTATCTGCTGGTGCTGCTTGCGGTCGGCCTGCCGTTTGCAGTTATATTCCTGAAGTGACGTTGGCGCAGACAAGATGAAATATCGCATCACAGCCGAGGGAGTTTTGGAAACTGGGCTCTCCGGCTTCGACCTGATCAATTTTCCCATGCTGAACAAGGGGACCGCGTTCACCGATGATGAGCGCACCGACTTCGCGCTGCACGGATTGCTGCCGCCTTACATTGGCCATCTTGAAGATCAGGCGGCGCGCCGCCTGAAGGCGCTGCGCAACCGTGCAACTGACTTCGGACGCTATACCTACCTGCGCGACCTGCAAGACACGAACGAAACCCTGTTCTATGCCGTGCTGGAGCGCAATATTGAAGAGATGATGCCGTTGGTGTACACGCCGACGGTCGGTGAGGGATGCCAGCGGTTCAGCGAGATCTGGCGCAAGCCGCGCGGATTGTTTCTCAGTTATCCCAACCAGCATAGAATTCGAGAGATCCTCGCGCATCACCGCTATGACGCGATCCGTGCAATTGTCGTCAGCGATGGGGAGCGCATTCTTGGACTCGGTGACCAGGGCGCCGGTGGCATGGGAATCCCCATTGGCAAGCTCGCACTCTATACCGCCTGCGCCGGCATTCACCCGCAGGAATGCTTGCCGGTACTGCTCGATGTCGGCACCGACAATGCGGAGCGGCTGGAAGATCCGATTTACGTGGGATGGCGTCACCAGCGAGTGCGCGGCGCCGAGTACGATGATTTCGTCGAAGCCTTCGTCAGCGCGGTGAGCGAGCGCTGGCCGCTCGTGCTGTTGCAATGGGAGGATTTTGCCGGCAGCAATGCGGGACGATTGCTCGCGCGCTATCGCGACCGGCTCTGCACCTTCAACGACGATATTCAGGGGACAGCGGCCGTGGCCGCCGGAGCTCTGCTTGCCGCCATCAACGTTACGGGCACGCCCTTGACCGAGCAGAGGATCGTACTTTTCGGGGCAGGGTCGGCGGGCATCGGCATCGCTTCACTTCTGCTCACCGCGATGAAGAACGCCGGACTGAGCGAAGCCGAAGCGCGCCGCCGGTTCTATGCGGTCGATAAGGATGGTTTGCTGGTGGAGGGCATGGCGGGAATACGTCCCGAACAGCAGCCATTTGTGCAAGCTCGTTCTGCGACTGCCAATTGGAAACTGCAGCATAAAGATCACATCAGTCTGCTCGATGTGGTAAGGAATGCCAAACCAACGGCGCTCATCGGGGTCTCCGGACAAGCCGGCGCTTTCACTGAGGAGGTGATTCGCGCGATGGCGGTCGCGGTCGAGAGGCCGGTAATTTTCCCGCTGTCGAATCCTACGTCGCGTTCGGAGGCTACACCCGAGGACTTGCTGAAGTGGACTGATGGGCGGGCGCTTATCGGCACCGGCAGCCCGTTCCCTGCGGTGAACTGGAACGGTCGCCAAATACCGATCGATCAGACGAACAACTCGTATATCTTCCCTGGAATGGGTTTGGGGATCCTGTCGGTAGAGGCGCGGCGGGTGACCGACACGATGTTCATGGCGGCTGCCAAATGTCTCGCCGACCTTTCGCCGGCGCGGAGCAGTAAGTCGGGACGCTTGTTGCCACCGGTTTCGGAACTTCGTTCGGTGTCGTTCGCCGTCGCCAAGGCGGTTGCGCTGCAGGCTATCAACGATGGCGTTGCCCACCCGCTGGACGAGCAGACGGTGGAATCTCGCATCCGCGCCAATGTGTGGGAACCGGTCTATCTTCCTTACCGTTTCGTTCCCTCGTAACCTAAGAGAATTTCCGAATCATTGCGAAGCAATTGCATTTGCTGCTTGAGAATCTCAGGCATGCTTCCCTGCACGCCAAGAAATACAGCGAGAGCCTGGATGTATGGCAGAGGGCAGAGTGACCAAAGGGTGGCGCTTCTATTTCAAAATCCAGGGTGACGAATACGTGGTCCTCTCCGTCGTCCCCATCCTAAATAGAAGTAAGTGTATTGCATCGCGGTTGTTACTATCCTGTTCGCTGCTGAACGGCAGCGTCCATGCGCGAACAAACTTGCTCCGCCATCCGTATCTCAATCAGAGGCAATCCGGTGTCGCGCAAGCACTTAGCCGCCATTCATTAGGCATGCCGATTGCATTCCCATTTGTAAGGTTTGCCAGCGGAGAACGGCATGTACAGTTTGCTCCATGACCTAAGGTACAGCGGCCGGCAGATGATGAAGTCGCCGGCGTTCGCGGTGATCGCAATCTTGACGCTCGCGCTGGGCATCGGCGCCAACACCACCATTTTCTCGGTTGTCAACGGTGTGCTGCTGAACCCACTGCCCTACCCGCACGCCAACCGCCTGGTGGTGCTTTTTCACAATAAGCCGAACTTCACCAGGGGCTCGATCTCTTATCTCAATTTTCTCGACTGGCAGCACGACAACCGCTGCTTCGAGGCGATGGCCGCTTATCGCTATGGCGATGCTAAGCTCACTGGCGCAGGCGAGCCCGAGAACCTTAGCGGACGCATGGTGTCGGCAGGCTTCTTTGAGATTCTGGGCGTGAAACCGCTGTTGGGACGGTCGTTCTCGGCTGACGAGGACCGGCTCGGCGCTAATCCCACGGTGATGATCTCGGAGGGACTGTGGAAACGGAAGTTCGCTAGCAACCCACACATTCTGGGACAGGCCATTGTCCTCGACGGAATACCGCGCACGATCATCGGCGTCATTCCGTCCAGCTTTCAATTGCGCATATGGAACTTCCACCCGGGTGAGATCTACACCGCGGTGGGCGAATACCGTGTGCCGCGTTTTCGCGATCGCCAGGCAGCCTGGGGGATGGATGCCATCGCCCGCCTGAAACCAGGCGTGACGCTGGCGCAGGCCGCGCAGGACATGGAGCGGGTGAACCGCGGCCTCGCGACTGCATACCCTGACGTTGATGCAGGAATCAAAACCACCATCGTTCCGCTGAAAGAAGAGATCGTTGGCGATGTGCGTCCGGTGCTCTGGGTACTGATGGGCGCGGTGATGTTCGTATTGCTGATCTCCTGTGTCAACGTGGCCAATCTGCAACTGGCGCGAGCGGCCGCCCGGAAACGCGAGTTTGCAGTGCGCGTGGCACTGGGCGCGCAACAGAGCCGCCTGGTGCGTCAGGTGCTGACCGAAAGCCTAGCGCTCTCCTTGGCGGGCGGCGCGTTCGGCTTGCTGCTGGCCTACTGGGGAAGCAAGGCTGCCGTGGCCGCAGTCCCGGACATGCTGCCGCGCCCGGAGAACATCGGGCTCGATGGCCGCGTGTTGTGGTTTACGCTGCTGGTGTCAGTGCTGGCGGGAGTGGTTTTCGGGCTCGCGCCGGCGCTCCGTACCTCGCGCACCGACGTGAACGCCACGCTCAATCAAAGTGGGCGCTCGCTGGTGGGCGCGCATGCTCGAGCGCAGGCCGTCTTTGTCACCCTCGAGATGGCGATGGCGCTCATTCTGCTGGTGGGTGCGGGACTAATGATCCGTACCCTGGTGCGGCTGTGGAATGTGAATCCCGGCTTCAATCCACATGGCGTGATCGTCTTCAATGTTGCCCCTTCGATAGCGCTGTCGAAGCAGCCACCTGACGCAATTCGTGCGGCCTATCGGCAGATGGAAGCGACTTTGCGCGCGGTGCCGGGAGTAAAGTACGCCTCGTTGGACTGGGGTGCTGTCCCCATGCAGAGCGACGATGAGGAGCCATTCTGGGTGGATGGCATGACACGTCCGGAACATGTGGCGGACGCGCCAATGGCGCTGCGCTACGCGGTTGATCCGGACTATCTGAAACTAATGCAGATACCGCTGCTGGAAGGACGCTTCTTTACCGACGCCGACAACGAACACTCTTCGCGTGTCATCGTCGTGGACGAAAGCTTCGCGAACCGCTATTTTGCCGGGCAGAATCCGATTGGCAAACACGTCTACTTCCCGCCGGAGAGCACGGACGGCGAGCGCACGGACGAGATTGTAGGCGTGGTGGGACACGTCAAGCAGTTCGGGCTGGCGCCCGACAAGTCCAACAACGTTGAAGCCGAATATTATGAGCCTTTCCAGCAACTGCCGGACCGGATGACAACGGTTGTCGCCGAGGGCGTTAACCCCTTCGTGCGCGCAGGCGAGGGCGTCGATCCTGAATCCGTTTTTCCCAGCATACGGCGCCAACTGAGGCAGCTCGACAGCGACATGACAGTAGACGACATGCACCCAATGCAGCATTTTGTTGACGAGTCCATCGCGCGGCAGCGCTTCGCGATGGCACTGTTCTCCATGTTCGCCGCCGGGGCGCTGCTGCTGGCCGGCATTGGCATCTATGGAGTGTTGTCCTACGTTGTGGGACAACGCACGCGCGAGGTCGGCATCCGCATGGCGCTGGGCGCGGACCGGGGAGATGTGGTGCGCAATGTGCTGCGTGACGGAGCGAGCATGACGCTGCCGGGCATCGGGATTGGCATCGTTGTTGCGCTCGCACTGACGCGGCTGATGTCGGCTCTGCTGTTCGGCGTGACGCCGACCGATCTGGTGACCTTCGCATCGGTGCCCCTCGTGCTGGGCATCATCGCCATGGTGGCGTGCTATCTGCCCGCCAGGCGCGCCGCAAGGCTGGATCCCATGCAGGCGCTAAGGGCGGAGTAGTGACTCGGTTTTCGCTCTAGATTTATAGTGCATGAGTTTCGATTCCCTGCGAGTCGAATGGCGGGCGCAGTCCGATTGTGAAAGGGTAAAACGTACATGAGGGCAGTGCGAATTCATCGGTGCACCACACAAAAGAGGAAAAATCGTACTAGAGGTCTGAGCAACGTATGACCCCTGCATTTTGAGAGTCCCGCGACACCTAGCGGTGACCGACGTTCTCGCCGTTGAATCCGGTATCGCGGCTATTCGGACTAACTACCTGAATGTTTGGGTGAGACAAAGCACCCCAATCCCGTTGCGAGATGGTCACCCAGTCACCGAAAGCCACGCGCTCGTGATCCCGCGCCGTCATCGAACGACGTTCAGGCCGTAAATGACAATCTTTCGTGTCTTGACGTTGTCACTTTTCCATGCGGCAGGCGTCACCGAAGAATTGTCGTCCGTAGGTGTGAAATTGGGTTGGGTTTTCTGGGAGAGGCTCATCAGTCTTTTCCACCAAGGAGAACTGCCACGAAAACGATTCACCGGAGTATTGCCTTCTTGTGCGTCTCTGGCATTTTCTTATCGGCCAGCTGCGACCGGGTCGCCAGACATTATTACTTGAGCCAATACGACGGCGAGATAAAAAAGGCCACACGCACTATTGAGAGGGCCCAGAACGAAGCTCAGCGGGCGACTGCGTACGCGGATCGGGGCGACGCGTATGCCGAGAAAGCCGCCTATTTGAGAGTGTTCAAGGTGGTGCCCAGCGCAGAATATGACCGGCTCTTTGAACTGGCCATCCAGGATCACGACCAAGCCATCGCGCTGGAGCCCGACAACGCTGAGATGTACTACCATCGAGGGAGCACGTATTTTTCCCGGGCGGTGGACCCGAACAACGATCCCAAGTCCAAGGCTTTCTTCGCTCCGGCCAAAGCCGATTTCTCCAAAGCCATCGAACAAAATCCCCGGCATTACATGGCCTTCGACGTGCGCGGCATGATCAACGAGCAAGCCGGCGAGTGGGAACAGGCCATCGCCGATTACACCCAAGAAACGGCGCTCAATCCGCAGGGGCGGTTCAGGCTGGCCGACGCCTATTGCAACCGGGGCTCTTTCTACCTGAGAGAAAAGAAGTACGATCTAGCGGTCTCCGACTTTGAAAAGTCGATCGAGATCGGAAGCTCTGCAGACGCCTGCCAGTGCGAGCCTTACAATCCGCTGGTTTGGCTCTATCTGGATGAACAGCACGATTACGAAAAGGCCTGGGCGGTCGTGCGCCGGGCACAAAATTCCAAGAAGTGGATCGCGCCCGAATATCTCGAGCAGCTAAGAAAAGGCACGACTCCGGATCGAAGCGGGGCCGGAACCCAAACCATCGAAACGCGACCGCTGCAGAACCATCCAGTTTCGGCGTCGAGCATCTCGCGCTAAGTGGTCCTGATCACAAGGCCGAACGTCAAACGTGGTCTGGCACGAGGAGACAGGATCTACAGAAGCTTCTGGGCTGGAGCGGCGCGCATCATGGTTGCGAACGCAAACCTTACGCAACATGTAATACAAAGTTGCCAGGCCAGTTAGAATAAGAGCACAAAAAGCACAATGATGCTCCACTGCGGCGCAACCGGCAGTTGATCGGGACAGAGCGGAAAATCCCCTAAGTTCGACGGTAAGTATTGGGCTGTAACATGGGGGATTCTTACTTCATGCAACAGCAATGGGATACAATGAGGGCAGAAAACATTCTCCCGCACCCTCTCGGACCTAGTCGGGCACTCTGCGCTAGATGTCATGGAGGTGTATCGATGGCAACGTCGAGGCATCCCGAGACAGCCGACAACAAGCCTGCCCCCACTCTGAAATCCTGCACATTTTCACGTCCCCTATTTGACCATCCGGTACCTCGCGGCCACAGCTCGACCGGCGAGCGAGTTTGCAAGCCGCTTTTCCGCTTGCTCCCCGATGGGAGTATAGTGTATCTTTACGGTGGGTGTGTCGATAGGTTAGCGATACGTTATCGGCAGCGAGGGTTATGGTTTCCAAGGGACAAAAGACGGATCGCAGTTTCAAGACTGCTCCCCGTTCAGAAATACCGACGGGACGTAACGGTAAGCACAAGACCATCGTCACCAGCATCTTGAAAGATCTGGAGAATCTCGAGGCGGGGTTGTGTTTGAAAATTCCTATCGCGGGGCTGCCCGATACGAAGGAAAACGTCAGGTCAGCGCTCAACCGCGAAGTACGCAAGCAGCGCCTCTCGGTAGCTACTGCAACAGACGAGGACTTTCTGTACGTTTGGAACACCTAAGACGTGGACACGATCAGTTCTCACACAAGGTTGGAGGTGACGGAACGAGGTCGCCATGGTTCTGAATGGCTGGAAAGAGATCGCAAAATACCTGCACTGCGGAGTGCGAACGGTCCAGCGCTGGGAAAACTCGGACACTGGGCTTCCTATCCATCGGCCGAAGCCGAACAGAGGCACGGTATGCGCGTCCACGGAAGAGATTGACGCCTGGCTGCACCGTACTCCGCAGCGTAGGGCGACGGATGGGGACAACGGCCACAACGGACACTTCCAATATCGCGTGCTGCTGGTTGACGACGACGAGCGGACCCTGGCCAGCATGGCAGCGATACTTACCGGCGCGGGCTTCGAGGTGAAGACCGCTCGCGACGGATTCCACGCGCTGGCGGTGATGCGCAATGGCAGCGTGCCTGATCTGCTGATCTCCGACCTGAAGATGCCGAGCATGTCGGGCTTTGAGTTGCTCACCGTTGTGAGGAAGAGATTTCCGGCAGTTTCGGTAATCGCCATGGGTGGCGATCTCAAGCCGCTAAGCCAGCCTGTGGCCCTGGCTGATGCTTTCTTCAGCAAGGGAAATGGCAATCGCCAGGAACTGGTCAAGGTGGCCAAGCAGTTGCTGTCGCAGTCTCCGCTGCGAGCGCAGCTGCCGAAGGGATACACCGCTCCCGCCTGGGTACCGCTTAACGGAGGGGATTACATCGTCGTGTCCTGCACCGACTGTCTGCGCTCTTTCCCTGTGCTGCTCAGCGAATTGGATGGCGAAAACGGTCCCGTGTCAGAATCCTGCGCTCATTGCGGTGTGGACGTTGCCTTCTTTGTGGATTGGACTGCAGGGAAGGATGCGCGTGCTTCGATGACCCCTTGAGCGGGCGGCTTCCACTTCCGCCCGCTGATCAGCTTCTTCCTGCCTAACGTTCCGATGCGGCTTCAAAGAGTCGCACTCAGCCGGACAGCGTTGCGCCCGCTCGGAGCATCCAGAGCGTTTCCCGAATTGCTGTACCCGAGGTCGGGTAGAGCGGCGCTTCAGCGCCGCGTCGAGGGGGCTCCCTTCGTCAGCCCAGACTTCGGGGTGCGGCTTGGACGCGGACCTGAAGGTCCGCTCTACCTGGATACACCAAATCTGGAACCCGCTCTAAACGCCCGGTAAAAGAAAATTCTGTGAAGTAAGGCCACATTTTTTTGGATCGCGGTTCGGCACGACCAAGAGCCTGCCCTGAGCCTGTCGAAGGGTCGTGCCCTGACACAAAGCTTTCGGAAACGGGGTTTTTCAGCGGCCGGTGAAGTCGTGCCCTGACACAAAGCGCTTCAGATGGGGATTTTCTGTAGCCTTTGAAGTCATGCCCTGACACAGAAATCAAGCTATGAGATAAGCCGCCGTCAGCGAAGTGTGCTAACCAGCAATTCGGCGGGATGCAATACCTCACGAGCCATTCCTGCCCACAACTGCTCATGGCATGAGGTACCGCTGGCGACGAGCGTACGCGCGCCGTCCTGCTCGGCGGCGTGAACCTGCGCGAAGAGGTCCTCGCCAACTGCCATGCTGAGTTCGTAGTATTCGCGCTTGTAGCCGAAGCTCCCCGCCATCCCGCAACATTCCACCGAAGACGTGATCACGTCAAAGCCGCACGCGCGCAGAACATCGATGGTTTGTGACGCGGTGTCCAAGCTGCGCTGTTGGCAATGCGAGTGGTAGAAGACTCGCGTGCCGTGAGGCGATCGGCCGGCAGGGAAGAGCTGCGCAAGATCCAGGCCCTTTTCTTTGGCGGTAGAGAGGACGAGTTGCATCGGTTCTAGAAAGTTGCCGCGCGCGAACTTTGTCCACGTCGCATCGTCGAGCAGATGAGCATAGTCGAGACGCAGCATGGCGAGCACGCTGGGTTCGAGCACACAAATCGGAAGCTGCTTCTCAATGTACGGCAGCAGCGCGTCGGCAACAGGGCTGGCCTGCTTGCGAGCGGTGGCGATCATGCCCTGCGAAATCGCCGCGCGTCCATCGGGCAAGGAAGCACTTAGCGCGACGTTGACGCCGACTTCGCGCAGGACGCGCATCACCGCCATCCCACGCTGCGGCGCACCGTAATTGGTGAATATATCGGCGAACATGAGCACTTCAGGCAGGGCTGACGCGCTCGCCCGCTTATGGTGACCATTTTGCTGTTCCGTCCACAATTGCACCCAGGTCTTTTGCGGGAACGGCGGGAGCTTGCGGCGGCGATCGACACCGACAACGCTCTCCATCAGCTTGCGCACCAGCGGCAAACGCGTTATGCCATTAGCCAACGAAGCGAAAATGGTAGCGCCCTCGGCAAAGGCGTGATAGTTCGCGAAGAACTGCTTTTGCAATGGAGCAACACGATCTTCCGCGGCGCTGCCGGTCAGCGCTCCAAAAGCCGATTTCGCAGGCGAGGACGGCTGCGCGAAGTTCATCCGCTGGCGCAGATTTTCATTGAGCCAGGGAATGTCGATCCTTACCGGACATTGCGTGACGCATCGCGAGCAGCCAGTGCAGAGTTCGCTGAAGCGCGCGTTGAACAGCTTGCCGGTTCCCGCTTCCCATGAGCCACCGATTCCGCCGGAATAGGTTTCGCCGCCAAAGGCGTGGCCGCCGACGGTTTCGAAGTTCGCGCAGGAATTCAGGCATGCGCTGCAACGGATGCAGTAGAGCGCCTCGTGCAGTACGGGGTCTTCGCGCATGCGGCTGCGGCCGTTGTCAATGAGCACCATGTGGAACTCGCGCGGCTTCGCGGTTTTCCCCGGAGCCACGAACGGCGGCGCCTTGAGCGGCGGATGCAGAATGCTAACGTAGGAGGTCAGCGGTTGTCCGGTACCGCTGCGTGGCAGCAGTTCTATGAAGGTTGCGAAATCGGTGCGCGAGGGCACAACCTTCTCGATACCGGCAACCGCGATGTGCAGCGGCGGCAACAGCGTCGTCATGCGGATGTTGCCTTCGCTTTCGACCAGCATGATGGAGCCACTATCGGCGGCAACGAAGTTCGCGCCAGAGATCCCGGCATCGGCGGCAATGAACTGCTGGCGCAACTTCTCGCGTGCGAACTTCGTCAGCTCCTCGCCGGTATCGAGCGGAAGATCGGTAGTGAACTTGCGCTTGAAAAGCGCGGTGATGCGCTCGCGGGAGTAATGCAGCGCGGGCGCGACGATGTGCGACGGCTGCTCGTCGGCGACTTGCAGGATGAATTCCGCAAGATCGGTTTCGGCGACGGTAATGCCGACTTGCTCGAGAGAGCGATTGAGCTTGATCTCTTCCGAGGTGATGCTCTTGCCTTTCACCACCAGCCGCACTTCGTGCGCCACCAGAACTTCGCGAATGTATCGGTCAGCGTCAGCGGCATCCTCGGCTATGTAGAAGTGTCCGCCGTTGGCGTGGACGCTCTCCTCCAGTTGCCGCAAGAGCTCGGGTTGATTGGCGATCGCCAGTTCCTTGATCTGCCGGGCCCGGTCTTTCAGTTCGTCATAATCGGCAAGGCGGGCCGTGGCCGCGTAGCGATTGCGGTTGAAGGTCTGCGTGTTGTGCCGGACGGCGGGGCTCTGCACGCTGAGCGTCATGCGGATGGCGTCAAGAAAAGCTTTCTTGTTGCTCTTGTTCGCCACCTGGCGAGGCGTGATATCTACGGGATTGACCAGAGGAGCCATGCTCAGCTCAAAACAATAATTTGGAGCTTATGCGGTCCGTGAACGCCGCGGACGAGTGGGCCCATGTCGGCAGTGGCGCTGGGACCGGTTACGAAGACGAAGTCACGGTGCAAGCCTTTGCCTTCCAGAACGTCACGACGGAACAAATCGCGCGGCTGGGGGACGATGGTTTCGGCCGCGACCACGGCGATCTGCAGAGGTGTGAGCAAGCTCACCATCCCCGTACGCTCGAAATCGATGTTGATGCAAACCGAGCCCGTGCTGGCGACGCCGGCAAAGGCCTCAGTGACTCCGGCGGCGCTGCCGACCATCTCCTCGGGAGTGGGGTCCGAACGCACTCGCGGATCGAGCGCGAATTGGCTGAACAGATCTGTCGGGAGATCGTGCGGCGGAGCGTAGAGGATGGTGGGGGCGTCTCCCACGGCTTGCAGGATGGCGTTGCTCAGCGCTGCCGGCGAGCGCTCAATAAGCTGCACGGTGGCGACCGCCTGCGTCGCGGCGCGGATGAACTCGTCGAGAATCAATGCGGGCGCCATAGCCAGCTGCATAGCCCGATGAGCTTATATCATGGGCAGAGCAAAAGCACGGAATTCCAGCAGTTTGCCGCCCAGCAGGCTGTTGAAAAAGTCGGAACAGAAGGTCCCTCGGCGGCTATTCTAAAGCCGCCTCGGGATGACAAATATAAAGGGCTTAGACGCGGGCCTGAAGAGCGTGTGTGAGAACTGTGCCGTCCCTAAAGGGGCTCGAACAAATTTTCCACCTCACCCAGGACTCCGCTTCCCACCCCAATTCGCGCAAAAGAAGCGTGATTTGGGGACCCCGGCCCGCTCCGTCCTGATGGGCTAACTGCAATTCCACCCCTCCCTCCACCCCAGTTCGCGCAAAAGAGGCGCGAACCGGGGGCCCCGGCTTCGGGGTTCTGCGTGTGTCGCACTCCACCGCGGAGGAAGAAAGTTGGTTCTCACACACCCTCTGAAGGCCCGCTCTACCGATCTTGGCGGAGAAACAGAGTTTCTTAGCGGCCTGTGAAGCTGTGCCCCTTCAAAACCGAACACACCAACAGTGGCACAGCTCTAGCGCACAATCTTCTTTTCGGCGGGATTGGGATGCACACTGCGCGGCGGGCGGCGTCCTCCGTTGCGGAGAGCCTTCGCGTCGAGATGGAGATCGGCGATCGTCCGGCTGAGCGTGTTGCGGTGCATTCCGAGCTGACGCGCAGCTTTGCACTGGTTGCCGTTGCTGTCCTGAAGGACCGTCAAGATGTATTTCTTCTTGAACTCGGAGACAGCTTCGGAATAAGTAATGCCGCTGCGGTACATGTGCACGATTAAAGCTTCCAGTTGATCTTTCACGACGCCTCTCCCCGCAAAGTTGGTGCCATGGCATTCAATGCTACCGATGAAACGTTTCCGTCGAGAAATGTTCCGGGACAGTACGCAGCAGGCCCCAGCCGTCCCGAAAACGCTGCCGCAGCTCCGGTGGCGCGGCCCAGATCAAGCCGCGGCTGGTAACCAGCATGAACGGAGCAATGCGGGACCGCTGAAGTCCCCACTGCGGAGCAAACGCAGCCAGCACAAGAACGATCACCGCGCTGATTACGATGCCCCGGAGAAAACCGAACAACGCACCCAAGAAATGATCGAACCAACTCAAGCCGACACCCTTAACGGCCCTGCGCGTGAGCCGCCCCGCCATTCCCGCCACCAGCACTACGGCAAAGAAGATGGTCAAGAAGCCGGCAATGTCGGCCATCCAATCCGAGGTTACAAAGCGCGCGTACCATAAAGCCGCGCGCGGATATTCCCAGGCCGCCAGCACGTATCCCAGGACAACCCCGGCCAGGGAAAAAAATTCGTGAAAGAACCCTTCCGCAGTCGCCTGCAAGGCGGAGAACAGAACGACGAGTACGATCACCCAATCGAGAATCGAGAGGGCCCTCATCGGTTTTCCTAAGCGGGCAATGGATGCCCTGTCAGTTTGGTGTAAGCCTCAATGTACTTTTCGCTGGTGCGGGCTGCCACCTCGGGAGGCAATGCCGGCGCCGGCGGCTGTTTGTTCCACTTGATTGCTTCCAGATAATCGCGCACGTATTGCTTGTCGAACGAGTCCTGTGGCCCGCCCGGCTGATACTTGTCCTTTGGCCAGAAGCGCGACGAATCCGGCGTCAGCACCTCATCCGCCAAAACCAGTCCCCGCGGCGCGCGCCCGAATTCAAATTTCGTGTCGGCAATGATGATGCCGCGCTGCTCGGCGTAATCGGCCGCAGATTGGTAGATCCTGACGCTTAAATCGCGAAGCTGCTCGCTCAACTCGCGGCCGGCCAGCGCGACCATGCGCTCGAAGGAGATGTTCTCATCGTGACCACTGGCCGCCTTGGTTGCCGGAGTGAAGATCGGCTCGGGCAATTTGTCCGACTCGCGTAATCCCCGCGGAAGCTGAATTCCGCAAACCGAGCCGGTCGTTTTGTACTCTTTCCAGCCGGAGCCGGAGAGATAGCCGCGAACTACGCACTCGATGGCGACCATGTCGGCGCGGACGACCAGCATTGAGCGGCCACGGAGTTGGGCAGCATGCCTTTGCAACTCCGGCGGGTACTTATGCACGTCGGCGGTAGACAGGTGGTTGGGGACGATTCCTTTCAGGAAGTCGAACCAGAACAGCGAGAGTTGGGTGAGCACGCGCCCTTTTTGGGGAATGCCAGTGGCCAGCACGTAATCGAAGGCCGAGATCCGGTCGGTGGCGACGAGGAGAAGGTGGTTGCCGTCGACGCGGTAGATGTCACGAACCTTGCCACTGGCGTAGAGTTCAAGGTCGGGGAAATCGGTATTGAGGAGAACGTCTAAGTTTGATGTCGAGCTAATCACGCAAATCCAGTCTGAGAGATTTGTCCGGTATTTTAACTAGGCCGGACGGTTTGTCAATCCGGTGGAAAAAAGGTTTTTTTCAGGTCTGCAGAGAAAAATATTGACAACGGCAGCGAATGCGTGGAACCCGCTTCAATCCTGTATTTCCGCTGCCGACATGGAAGCGCTGATGGGCGGGAACAGCAAACTCCATCCTCACCGAAGGGCTGCCAATTGGGAACGCGAAATCTTCCCCGTGTCAAGAGGTCCGCAGAAAAAAATTTCGAGCAATACTGCGAATGCTAGTCGGCGGCACTGCGATAGACGCTGCGAGCATCCTCCAGATAGCGGATTTCGGGCGCCCCGACTACGCCGGCCTTTTGCATGGCGCCGCGGAGTTCATCGGAGTTCATGAATTTGCGTGCCTCGTCGGCACTCTGCCAATCCAGGAGCAGGAAGATTTCGTGCGCATCTTCCAGGCTGTGAAACAAACGGAATCCCGTTTCCCCGGCGTGTTTGCGGGCGCTCAGGTGGGCATCAAACGCTTCTTTCCAACGGCCATAATCCGTCACCTTGTGGCGGACGAGTACGTGAACCATGCAACCCTCCAGAAGTCAGTTCTTCTCATCCAAGATACGAAATTGCCGGCGGAATGTGAACTGTGAAACGCACAGGCGGCTGTGACATGACGTTCATGGCGACCGGCGAAACCCGACGGTACTTCGTAAAATGTGAAAGTGGCCACTCTACCAGGCAAAGAAAAGGACATCCTGAAGCTGATTGCGCCGCCGAAGCGGCCGCCCAAGCTGACCGCGCGGCGCATCGGGATACACACCTCGACCGCAGGCGGGGTGGAGAGTGCGGCCGAACGTGCGTACCGGCTGGGCTGCAACACCCTTCAGATTTTTTCTTCCAGTCCGCGGCAATGGAAGCCGTACGAGCTGGCACGCTCGCAATGCGCAGAAATGAGCAGGCTGCGCGAAGGCTACGATTTGAAGCCGCTGGTGATCCACGCAAATTATTTGGTCAACCTTGCGGGCGGCAATTCAGATTTTCACGCGAAGTCGATCGTGGGGTTTCGCGGCGAGGTGGAACGCGCCTTGGCGCTCTGCGCTGAGTTTCTGGTTGTGCATCCGGGCTCGTTTCGCGGCAGCAGCCGGGAGCAAGGCCTGCAGCGTGTGGCGCTGGCGATTGAACAGGCGGTGGATGGCTTGCCGCTTTGGGACCGCGGCTTGCGCATTCTGGTCGAGAACACCGCGGGCTCGGAGTTTTCCCTTGGCGGTAGCTTCGAACAGGTAGCGGAGTTGTTGTACCTGTTGAAGAATTTCGTGCCTTCGGGAGCGTGCATCGACACCTGTCATACGCACGTATCGGGCTACGACATTGTGAGTGATGAAGGGTTCGCCGACACGCTCGATCAGCTGGACCGCACCGTGGGGCTGAAGAACGTCTACGTGTGGCACTGTAACGACGCCAAAGCTGCGCGCGGATCGAAGCTTGACCGGCATCAGCACATCGGGAAGGGAAGTATCGGGTTGAAGCCGTTCCGGCGATTGTTGAACGATCCGCGACTGGCGGACGCGGCGTTCATTGCGGAGACGCCGATTGACGAGCCGCTGGACGATCTGATGAACGTGAATACGCTGAAGAGGCTGGTAGTAGGCAACGAGAAGTCTGAGTCAGTAAGGAACACTGTTGCGCGTCGGCAGCGAACGAAGGCTCCCACGAAATTGTGATCACGGGCGTAGCGAGAGATCTGTTTTTCCCTCCGCCTGGAAGGATCCACGTCGCTCCAGCGAACAGCAGATCCCTCGCTACGCTCGTGATGACAATTTTGTACTTCGGGCGTTCACGACGACAGCTCTATAGTCGCTGCGCTCGTGATGACAATTCCGTGGTTCGCGCGCTCACTCGCGTTATCCAAGGGTCAGTAACCTCCAGCGTCTTCCATAAAGTGGTACTCGCCGTCGAGCACGCCTGATGCTTGCGCGGCTTGTGCCGCCTCCGGATTGCTGATGAACTGCTTGGCTTTCTCGATGGCGCCGACCTCAAACACGAAGAAAACGTTGTTGGGGTCTTCGAGACTACGCCAAAGCTTAACGAGCTGAAGGCTTGCATCGCGGTGAGCTTGAGCGTGGCTGGCGAAGATGGCCTTCCACTTCGCAAAGTCGGTAACGCGGTTGCGGCACAGCATGTAAATCATCGGCATCGCCTCCGTCGTGAGATTTGTTTCGAGCTGTCGGTAGTGCTCAATTTCAAACCGAGGCACCACCGAGCCGCCTATCAAATGCAGGAAGACCAGCTCGCAGGCTGTAAAATCAAAGTTTATCCCTTGTTGTCGATAGACGAATATTTATGGCCGACTCCAAAACCCAAGAGCCGAATACGGAGACACAAACCCGACCTGCCGCGCGTGCGGACCGCTACGATCCGCAGGCGATCGAGCAGAAGTGGGCGGAGCGTTGGGCGCAGAATCCTGAACTTTACCGTGCCACCACCCCAGCGGACGCAACAGCGGCGTCGGCCGGGGGCCCCGGATCAGCCGCTCCCAAGCAGTATTACGTGCTGGAAATGCTGCCGTATCCCTCGGGCGTACTGCACATGGGCCACGTGCGCAACTACGCGATTGGCGACGCGCTGGCGCGCTACATGTGGATGCAGGGGTACAACGTGCTGCACCCGATGGGTTGGGACTCGTTCGGGCTGCCGGCGGAGAACGCGGCGATCGCCAATCAGACGCCGCCGCGGGAGTGGACGCTGGGCAACATCGCGAAGATGAAGCGGCAGATGAATCGCATGGGCTTCTCCTACGACTGGTCGAAGGAAGTCACGACCTGCCTGCCGGGATACTATCGCTGGAACCAGTGGTTCTTCCTGAAGTTCTACGAGCGCGGGCTGGCGTATCGCAAGAAGAGCAAGGTGAACTGGTGCCCGAAGTGCGCGACGGTGCTGGCCAACGAGCAGGTGCTGCCCAACGGGTGCTGCTGGCGCCATGAGGACACGCTGGTGGAGCAGCGTGAATTGGAGCAGTGGTTTCTGCGCATCACCGATTACGCCGACGAACTGTTGCGCGATTTGGACAACCTGCCGGGCTGGCCGGAAAAAGTGCGCACCATGCAACGCAACTGGATCGGCCGCAGCGAAGGCGCGCTGGCGGATTTCAAGCTGGACGGCGTGGCGGGACCGGCCGGCGACAAGATCGCAGTATTCACTACGCGGATCGACACGATTTACGGCGCGACGTCGTTGCAACTGGCGCCGGAACATCCCATCGTTACCGACTTGATCGCCAACGATCCGGCGTTGCTGGCCAAGGTGGAAGACCTGATGACGGAGCAGCATCGCGCGAAAGAGGCGGGCGACATCGGCGCGATCGAAAAGCATGGCGTCTTCACCGAACGCTACGCGCTGAACCCGTTCAATCAGGAACGCGTGCCCATCTGGGTTTCGAATTACGTACTGCTCGACTACGGCACCGGCGCGATCATGTCGGTTCCCGCGCACGACGAGCGCGATTACGAATTCGCCAAAAAGTATGGTCTGGATATTCGCGTGGTGATTTATCCGCGGCGCGAGGGCGATGCTCCTGACGGCGAGCCGAACGAGCCGCTTCTGCCGTTTGTCGAAACCAACAGCCTGTTGATGAATTCGGGCGAGTGGGGTGGAATGCCGAGCGACGAAGCCATCGCGAAGATGTCGAAACATGCGGAGGAGCACGGCTTCGGCAGGGCAACGGTGACGTTTCGGCTGAAGGATTGGGGCATTAGCCGGCAGCGCTACTGGGGGACGCCCATCCCTATAATCTATTGCCCGTCGTGCGGCATCGTGCCGGTCCCGGAGAAAGACCTGCCGGTGCTGCTGCCGGAAAATGTCGAGATCACGTTGGCCGGCGGATCGCCGCTGGGCAAGGTGCCGGAGTTCGTCAACGTGCGCTGTCCGAAGTGCGATGAGCCGGCGCGCCGCGAAACCGACACCATGGACACCTTCGTCGATTCGTCCTGGTACTTCTATCGCTACACCGATCCGACGCTCGATACCAAGCCGCTGGACTCTGACACTGTGGGATATTGGTTTCCCATCGATCAGTACATCGGCGGCGTGGAGCACGCCATCCTGCACCTGATCTATTCGCGCTTCTGGACCAAGGTGATGCGCGACATGGGCCTGGTGCGTAACTCCGAGCCGGTGGAGCGGCTGTTCACGCAGGGGATGGTAATCAAGGGCGGCGCCAAGATGTCGAAGAGCCTGGGCAACGTGGTCTCGCCCGACGACATGGTGGCGCGTTACGGCGCCGATGCGACGCGCATGTACACGCTGTTCGCCGCGCCTCCGGATAAAGATCTGGACTGGCAAGACGCGGGCGTGGAAGGCATCAGCCGGTTCCTCGGGCGAGTGTACCGGTTCGTGGCGCGCCATGCGAAGCCGGGCGAAGCGGCGCGGAGCGGGGATGGCAGTGGCCAGCTTTCGCCAGCCGCGCGCAAGATGCAGCGCGTGACGCACCAGACCATCAAGCACATTACCGAAGACTACGGTGGACGCTGGCACTTCAATACCTCCATTTCGTTTCTGATGAGCTTGGTGAACGAACTCTATGCCTATGAAGAAAGCCTGCAGCGCGGCGAGCCACCCGCACCCGTGTCGCTGGTGGCCGATGTGCAACGCAAGCTGGTGCTGATGCTGGCGCCGTTTGCTCCCTATCTGGCGCATGAGTTGTGGGAGATGCTGGGCGAAACCTCCGATCTGCTGCGCGCGCCGTGGCCGCGATTCGATCCTGCGCTGGCCAAGGAAGAAGAAGTCGAGATTGCGATCCAGGTGAATGGCAAAATCCGCAGCCGAATTATTGTGTCGGTTGACGCGACGGAAGAGCAGGTGCGTCAATTGGCCCTGGCTGACGAAAAGGTCAAAGCCGCGATCGAGGGCAAGGAGATTGTGAAGGTGCTGGTGGTGAAGGGACGGCTGGTGAATATAGCAGTGAAGTAGGAAGCAATTCGCCCACTCGTTCCGCGCGCGCAAAGCAAAAGAGCCAGAGAGCGTTTCCGCCTCTCTGACTCTAGTTTCACTATAGCGCATCCAGAGTAGCTTTGTTCCGTTTCTTGCAAGTTTCTATTTCGAACGGCCTCAGGAGCTTACGGCCTGTTGTTGTGTTTCGCCATATTGACATGTAATTTCCGCAGACGCCCAACAGCATGTAGCGCTACTACTGTCGTGAGGGGTGCAACGCTTGGTCTCAGGCTCCCGAGTGCAGCACGCGCGCAACGGCGAGCGGATCGCGTGCGATGGCGAACAAAAGCACGCGCGCTGGTTCTGACGGTTCACGTTGCTCCTGCTCCCATTGCTGGATGGTCCGCACTGAGAGCAGGTAACGCCGCGCGAACTCTGCCTGCGAGAGGCCGAGCCGTTCTCGCAACGCGCGAACGTCCGTACGCGGCGGTACGTACCGCGGCGCGCCGAGGTGCCGTGTTTCGCTGTCGTCCTGGCGAGCAAACGTTTGAATGTCGGACTCGTTCACCGACGCCGGCTTCTTTCGATTTACGCGGCCGAGGCGTTCACGAATTTCACGGTTTGTGCGCTTCACGGGCGGCATGAAATTTCTCCCTTTCTAGTTTCGACGCCGGTCGCGCCGAGATGATGCGTCTGAGGTTTTCGCGTGGGGTCCAGACGACAACGAGAATTGTGTCTTCGACCTGGCCGACCGTTACCAACCGCTGCTCACCGTACTCGTGCCGGCAATCTTCTCATTCGATGAACTCGCCTTCAAAGATGCGGGCCGCATAGTCGAAATCGAAACCGCGCTCGCTATAGCAGCGATCGCTCTTATCGCTGTCCCAGATGAAGCCTTCGAACCCCGGTCCCTGCGTCTTAACCATTATACTCCAATGGCGTATAGGCGTGAGTTAGAGCTGTCTACGCCAGAAGAAATACAACGGCGCTCCGAGGAAGACGATTCCGACCCCGATCAGCGTTTCCTTGGGGCGCATGACTATTGAGTTCAGCGCCCAGGCTCCGGCGAAGAACACGTACAGCGCAGGCAGATACGGATAACCAGTGCAGCGATAGGGGCGCGGCAGGTCGGGTCGCGTGCGGCGCAGGACGAAGAGTCCGGCCACCGCGGCAGCGTACGACAGCACCTGCATGAACATCACGTAGGTATAGAGCTGGTCGAAGGTGCCGCTAAGGGCGAAGACGATGCCGAGCGCGCTGAGCGCGATCAGGCTCACGGCCGGAGTGCGAAAACGCGGATGCAGGTGTCCCATGGAGTGAAAGAAGGCGCCATCGCGCGCCATGGCGAAGGGCACGCGTCCGCCGCTGAGCACCATGCAGGAAAGCGCTCCGAAGCAGGAGAGCGCGATGGTCGCGCTAAGCCAGCGCGCCGCGCCGGAGGAGAAGAGCGCGACGGCTGCAGCCTGCGCCGTGGTTTCTTCCTTCGCGACCTGAGTGAGGGGTAGTGCGTAAAGATAGACCGCGTTGATCGCCAGGTAAATGGCTGCGACCAGAAGCAGGCCGTAGACCATGGCACGCGGCAACACGCGCTGCGGATTTTTGATTTCGCCCGCAACCCAGGTCACGTACACCCAGCCATCGAACGCCCAGAAGACGCTAATGAGCGCGACGCCGAAGCCGGAGAACATCTGGCCAAAGGTGAACGGCTGATCGGCGGCGATGCTGACGGAGTAGTTCGACCAGTGGCCGTGACCGATGGCGAAGCCGAGCAGCAGGAAAATTCCGATGGCCACAAATTTGGCCCAGGTCGCGACGTTGATCAGCGCAGAGCCGCGCTTCAGGCCGACAACGTTGACCCACGTCAGGGCGACGATGGAGGCGACGGCGACGACATCGCCGCGAGTAAGAGTCCAGCCGCCGATGCGCAGGATGGCGGCATGGGCGGCAGCGAATGGGAGAGTCGCGCCGAGGTAATCCGCGAAGCCGACGGCGAGCGCCGCAATGCTGCCGCTCTGCACGACGGCGAAGATCATCCAGCCATAGAGGAAAGCGGAGAATTCGCCGAACGCCTCGCGCAGGAATACATACTGGCCGCCGGCTTCGGGGAACATTGCACCCATCTCGGCGAAGGCGAAACAGGCCAGCAGCGAGATGAGACCGCCAGCCAGCCATACGCCAAGGAACAGCGAGGGACGTCGCACCGCAGCGGCGATGGGACCGGCGGTGAGGAAGATGCCGGAACCGATGATGCCGCCGACCATCAGCAGAATCGAGTCGTTCAGCGAGAGGCCGCGCAGCAAGGAAGCGTGGTGCGCTACGGTTTTCTGCTGCGACGCGACCTGAGGCGGCATGGTCATCCGATGCCGAGGTCCTCGGCCAACTCCAGCGGTGTTCCGCAGACGCGACAGATCACCGCTGAACAGTCGCCGCAGGTGAGCGGATCGTCCACTTCGCGTGCGCAGACGGGGCAGTAGAGCATCGCAGGCTGCTGTTCGCCATTCGTCCGTGCGGAGGGAGTTCGAGCCATGAGTTCCCGCGACTGTACCATAGATGCGGGAGTCTCAACCACGCGAGGACCGGCTTTTAGCTCTTAGCTCTTAGCTGTTAGCAGGCAGTGATTCTGGCGTCATTGTTGAACAGGACCAAGGTCGGAGCGCCAGGGCAGAGGCGCGGGCGAACAGCCCGTCTGGAAAGCGCGTTACTTACTGCTTGTCGCTGGCCTTGAACTCCGTCCAGGGATTGCCCTTCATGTCTTTCAGGATGGGGCGCTGCCACTCGAACTGGGGATGCTCCTTGAGGAACTTATCGGCGATGAAGTCCTCGCCGCAGGGATGTCCGGCGCGCGCCTCGAGCGTCATGTGGCTCGCCATGGTGCTGTCGGCGGCCTGCGCGGTAACCGCGCCACTGGGGTTGTACGGCGGTTCGCCCCACACTGGTTCGCCCGTCGGAGAACTATCACCGTGGCCGCACAGCCCGCGATAATTGCGATCTTCCTTGCCCTCGAAGGTGTCGTAATGGTCGGCGAGAAACTTCTCGCCCAGAGCGACATCGATCTGGCCCTTGTTGGCGGGCAAGATCTCCTGCCAGCGCTTCTGCCGCGCATTCGGCGAACTCGACATGTTGGTGGGATCGAAGTCGGTCTCCGCTTTAACCAGCGCGGGATCGCTGGGAAAGTTTGAGCCTTCAAAATAGCCATCGGTCGTGCGCCAGACGCGGTGCAGCTTCAGTCCGATCTCGAAGCGTGCAACTTCGCCGGTCTTGTTGTCGGCCAGCAGCCAGTCGTTGGCGTAGCCGCCGTTGTTGCCGTCGAGCATGATCTCGACGTACTCGTCGATGGAGCTGGCGTATTGCAGCGCCTTGCGCGCGCGCATGAACTCCGGCTCGCCGTTGGGATCGAACAGGCTGAAGCCCGTGATGGTGGTCTCGGTCACCATCAGGCCCGCCGAGTTGATGCCGAAATCGTCGTCACTGACGATGATGCCGGGAAAGCCGTCGGTCAGCATGTGGTAGCCATGCGTGGGCACGATGTCGAAGATGATGGTCCAGCGCTTGCCCGTGGCAATGTCGGTCCAGTTGCTGTGCACGATGACCGGCTTGTGATCTTTCGTCCAGGAGCCGGTGGCGACGAACGCGCTGCAATTGCCGGGCGCTTTCAGGTCGGGAGCATCCGTTTTCTTCTGCTGGCGGTCGAGCCAGGGAACGTAGTAGTCCGCGACTTCCAACATCGCGTTGAGAGCGACCACGTCCCAAAGATCAAGGGTTGAACCACGGGCCTTCAGACCGTCGGCGATGCCTTGCAGCTCCTGCTGATATTCCTGGTCGATGTGCGGCCACAGGATGTTCTGTGCGGTGGCCCGGTAAAAAGCCCAGTCGCGCTTGGTGCGGCGCACGTCTTTGTACTGCACCACACGCAAGCCGTCCTCGATCTCGGGCGCCAGCAGGTATCCGTGCTGATAGCCAATATCGGCGGGCGCGCCCTCCAGATGCACATAGACCCACCCACCACGGTTAAAGCGATAGGCGCCGTTGAGCCGGGCCTCGTCGGCTGCTGCTGCGTTCTGCTTGCTGTCGGCCGCATTGGCATAAGCGAACAGCAAAGCCAGAACAAACAGGCAACAGACAAAAAGACGGGCAGCGTTGCGCATTGGTTTCTCCATCAACGGGCGATTGGACACGACTGCAGCAGCTTATTCGACTTGCTGCGGGAATAGCAATTGTCTGAGAGTTATCTCTTGAGCTGGCTCTTGATTGCCGAGCCGGCGCTCGTCCGTTATGATCGCCAGCGAAAGGGACCACCATGGCGAAATTGTCGCTGGTGTTGGCGTTCATTTTGTCGGTGACAACAATGCTGGCCGCCCAGGCGGACCAGAGCTGGAAGTTTGCCGTCTCGGGCGACTCGCGCAACTGCGGCGATATCATCATGCCTGCGATCGCGGCTGGAGTTCGCGCCGACGGAGCGGCCTTCTATTGGCATCTCGGCGATTACCGTGCCATCTACGACTTCGACCAGGACTACCGCCGCACCCATCCCAAGGCCACCATCGCGGACTATCTCACCGATGCGTGGCCGGATTTCATCCAGCATCAGATTGTGCCCTTCGGGGAGCTGCCAGTCTTCCTCGGCATCGGCAATCACGAACTGGTTCCGCCGATGAACCAGCAGCTGTACATTGCGCAATTCGCCGACTGGCTCGACCAGCCGGTTTTGCAGCGCCAGCGCCTCGCCGACAATCCCGGCGATCACCTGCTGAAGACCTACTATCACTGGATTGAGCGCGGCGTGGATTTCATCAGCATGGACAATGCATCGGACGACATGTTCGATCCGGCGCAGATGGCATGGCTCAAAAGCGTGCTGGCGAACGATGCAGCCGACAGCGCGATTCGCACGGTGGTGGTGGGCATGCATGAGGCGCTGCCCGACAGTTTCTCTGCCGGTCACAGCATGAACGAGTCGGCGCAAGAGCAGGCCAGCGGACGCAAGGCATATTCGGAGCTGTCGGACTTTCGAACAAAGACTAAAAAGAATGTCTACGTGTTGGCCAGCCATTCGCACTTCGTGATGAGCCACGTGTACGACACGGCCTGTCACAGAGACAACGTGCTGCCGGGGTGGATCGTGGGCAGCGCAGGCGCAGTGCGCTATCACTTGCCGGCCGAGCGCCCCGCTTCGGGCCTGGCCAGGACGGATGTTTATGGCTATCTGCTTGGCACAGTCGCGACCGATGGAAGCATCACCTTCCAGTTCAAAGAAATCAGGCAGAGCGATGTTCCGGCCGGTGTGGTGGAAGAATTTTCGCCTGACCAGGTGAATTGGTGCTTCCAGCAAAACAAGTCCGACTACACGCCGGAGGGGCCGGTGTGCGACTCCGGGACACGCAGCGTCCAGTGACATCCGGCGACAACACCGCTCCGCACAACGATGCTAAGAATCGCCGTTTCCGAGTACCAGGCCTTGCGCCGTCACGGCGAGGAGACTTACCCGGGGGAGTGCTGCGGCGTTCTGCTCGGCAAGGCGCAACAGGACACTCGAACCGTGGAAGAGGCGGTTGGTTGCACCAACGCCTGCATCGATTCGCCGCAAACTCGCTACGACATCGATCCGCGTGAACTGGTGCGCATCCAGCGTACGGCGCGCGAGCGCGGCCTGGAGATCATCGGCTTCTACCACTCCCATTGCGACCACCCGCCCAAGTGGTCGCCAACCGATCTTGAAGAAGCGCACTGGATCGGCTGCTCCTACGTGATCACCAGCGTCGAAAAGGGGAGTGCGCAGTCGACGAAATCGTTCGTGCTCGCCGGACGCACGGAAGAAGACAAACTTTTTGTGGAGGAGGAGATTGTAATTAGCCGTTAGCAATTAGCCATTAGCTGCCATTAGCATTTAGCAACCGCGCTGCGGGTCTTTAAGGCTAACTGCTAAGTGCTAACGGGTAACTGCTGCCTTCCTGAGTTGCCACTTGCCCGTCGCCCTCTCTACAATCACCCTTCCTCATGCTGCGTTTCTCCACAGCCGGCGAGTCTCACGGTGAAGCGTTGGTGGCACTGCTTTCGGGCATGCCGGCCGGGCTGACGGTCGATCTCGATTTGGTGAACCGCGAACTCTGGCGCCGTCAGCAGGGCTATGGGCGCGGCGGACGGATGCGCATCGAGCGCGATAGCGCGCGCATTCTCAGCGGCGTGCGTCATGGCAAGACCATCGGCTCGCCCATCGCGCTGCTGCTCGAAAACAAAGATTGGCAGAACTGGACCGAGGCGTTGCCGGTCGAGGAGGGCGATCCGGCGAAGCACAAGCGTGTAGCGTCACCGCGTCCCGGACACGCCGACCTGGCGGGCGCGGTAAAGTACAATTTTTCCGAGGCGCGTTATGTGTTGGAACGCGCCTCGGCGCGCGAGTCAGCGGCGCGGGTGGCCGCCGGTGCGATCGCCAAGCTTCTGCTGCGCGAACTCGGCATTGATGTGCGAAGCCACGTGATCGCCGTCGGCAGTGCGAAGCTGGAGAAGCCCGTGACTTGGGATGAAATCGTGACACTGGCGTTGAAGGACGAGGTGCTGCTCAACTGCGCCGATCCCGACAGCGAAACGCGCATGAAGGAGCAGGTTGATCTTGCGCTGCGTACGGGGGACTCGGTGGGCGGCGTGTTTGAGGTGGTCGCGCATCGCGTGCCACCGGGCCTCGGAACCTACGCGAACTGGGACGAGCGTCTTGACGCGCAGCTCGCCGCCGCCGTGATGTCACTGCAGGCGGTGAAGGCGGTCGAGATCGGCGACGCTATCGAGGCCGCGGCTTCCCTCGGCTCGGCCGTACATGATGAGATAGGATACGAGCAGGGCAGTGTGAGTTCGTTCACCGGATTCACGCGCCGTTCCAATCATGCGGGTGGATTGGAAGGCGGCGTTTCCAACGGCGAAGACATTCGCGTGCGTGGCTATCTGAAGCCGATTTCGACGCTGCGGCGTCCGCTGGCTTCGGTGGATTTCGCCACTCGTGAGCCGGTCAAGGCCGCCTATGAGCGTTCGGATGTGTGCGTCGTGCCGGCAGCCGGAGTCGCGGCGGAAGCCATGGTGGCGTTGACCGTGGCGCGTTGCGCGCTGGAAAAATTCGGCGGCGATTCGCTGCTTGAGGTACAACGAAATTTCGCAGGCTACTGCCAACAATTACAAAATTTTTAGATGATCTACCCCATCGTGAAATTCGGCGATCCGGTACTGGAGAAACCGGCCGCCACGATCACCACCTTCGACGAAGATCTCCGCAAGCTGGTCGAGGACATGTTCGAAAGCATGTACGCCGCGCACGGGGTGGGCTTGGCCGCGCCGCAGATCGGGATCAGCAAGCGTATCGCGGTCATCGACGTCACCTTCAAGGAGGACCCGGGCGCGAAGATCGTGCTGGTCAATCCCGAGATCGTCCACAGCGAAGGCAAACAGAGCGCGAGCGAAGGCTGCCTGAGCCTGCCGGAATTTCGCGAGAACGTCACCCGCGCGATGAAGGTGACGGCGCGCGCGCAGGATTTGGAAGGCAAAACCATCGAAGTCACCGGCGAAGAGCTGCTGGCACGCGCGCTGCTGCATGAAACCGATCACCTCAACGGCAGGCTATTCATCACTCGCATCAGCGCGCTGAAACGCGACCTGATCAAGCGCAAAGTTCGCAAGCTGATTAAGCAGGGGGAGTGGTAGGAAGAAGCAATTAGCAATTAGCAATTAGCAAAAACGATTCAGATTCCATGGTCTTGGTTTGCATCAGGGCACGGCTTCAGTCGTGCCGAGATGTTGCAATTGAAGATGGGCTTTTAGCGCGCGTGTGAGAACTCTGCCGTCCCTAAAGGGACTCGGATGGTTTTCCACTTCATCCAGGACTCCGCTTCCCACCCCAATTCGCGCAGGAGAGGCGCGACTTGGGGACCCCGGCTCGCTCCGTCCTGGGGTAGCTGCAATTCCACCCCTCCGGGGTTCAATTTGCGTATGTCGCACTCCACCGCGGAGGAAGAAAGTTGGTTCTCACACACCCTCTTTTAGCCCCTGCGAAATCGGCGTTGAACAACGCGACGGTATTTTCTATGCCCAAGGTGCGGGAAGCCGGAACTGGTTGGAATCAGCTAATTGCTAACTGCTAATTGCTCCCCATGATCGACCTGGTCTTTTGCGGCACGCCCACCTTCGCAGTTCCGACGCTGGAGGACCTGTCGGCGTCCGGCTTCCGCATCCGGTTGGTGGTCACGCAGCCTGACCGGCCGAGCGGCCGCGGCATGGAAGTTGCGGCTTCTCCGGTGAAGCAGACTGCGCTCGCGCTGGGCCTGGCGATCAGCCAGCCGGACAAGATCAGGAACAACGCTGAATTTCGTGCGCAACTGGAACAGGTTGCGCCGGAGGCGATCATTGTGGTGGGCTATGGCCGCATCATTCCGCAATGGATGATCGACCTGCCGCCGCTCGGCAACATCAATCTGCATGGGTCGCTGCTGCCGAAATATCGCGGCGCCGCGCCCATACAGTGGGCCATCGCCATGGGCGAAACCGTTACGGGCGTCACCACCATGCGGATCGATGCGGGGCTCGACACCGGCGACGTCCTGTTGCAGGCGGAAGAGCAGATCAAACCCGAAGACACGGCCCTCACGCTCGCGCCGCGGCTGGCGCAAACGGGTGCGGACCTGATGATCTCGACTCTGGCAGGGTTGAAGAGCGGCACCATTACGCCGCAGTCGCAGGACGAAAGCAAGGCGACGCACGCGCCGATCCTGACACGCGAAGATGGGCAGCTTGATTTTTCGCGCACCGCGGCAGACGCATGGAACCGGCTGCGCGGCTTTCAACCCTGGCCGGGTGCGTTCACCCATTTCCGGAGCAAGATGCTGCTCATTCACCAGGCCGCGCCCGCGCCCGAGGTGGCCGTAGTAGCGCCGGGACATTTCGCCGTGGAAAACGATCAGCTGCTACTCGGCTTTGCGCACGGAACCGCGCTGGCTGTTCAAGAGCTGCAGGTGGAAGGCAAGAAACGAATGAGCGCACGCGACTTCATCAACGGCTATCGGCCGAAGAGTGAAGAAGCGCTCGGGTAACTGACGGCTGAAAGCTGACAGCTAGCAAAACCATGCAACAACCGATTCCCATCATCGGCGCCGGACTTGCAGGCTCGGAAGCGGCATGGCAGTGTGCCCGGCGCGGCGTTCGCGTGCGGCTCTTCGAGATGCGGCCGGCCCGCTCGACACCCGCTCATCAGACGGGCAATTTTGCCGAGCTCGTCTGCTCGAACTCGTTGAAGTCCGATACTGAGAACACTGCGCCCTGGCTGCTGAAAGAAGAGATGCGGCGCGCCGGTTCGTTGCTGATGGAGATTGCGCGCCAAACCGCTGTTCCCGCCGGACACGCGCTCGCCGTCGATCGCGAAAAATTTGCCGAGGCGGTTACAGAAGCGCTGGAAGGAGAGCCGCTGATCGAGATCGTTCGCGAGGAAGTCACCAGCATCGACGAGTGCGGTGCGATCAACATCATTGCCACGGGCCCGCTTACCTCCGACGCATTAACGCGCGAAATCCAGCGGCTGAGCGGCAGCGAGCAACTTTACTTTTACGATTCGATCAGTCCCATCGTCGAAGCCGATTCCATCGACATGTCGCACGGGTACATGGCCGCGCGCTACGGCAAAGGCAGCGCCGATTACATCAACTGTCCGCTGACGAAAGAGGAGTACGACCGCTTTGTGGATGCGCTGCTGGAGGCGCAATCGGTCGAGGAGAAAGATTGGGAGAAGCTCAATTATTTCGAAAGCTGTCTGCCGATTGAGGAGATCGCGCGCCGCGGGCGCGACACGCTGCGCTTTGGGCCGATGAAGCCGGTCGGCCTGCGCGACCCACGCACCGGGCAGATCCCCTACGCTGTGGTACAGCTCCGTCAGGAGAACCTGCGCGCCGACTCCTACAATGTGGTAGGCTTCCAGAATCACCTGAAATTCGGCGAACAGGCGCGCATTCTGCGGCTGATCCCCGGACTGGAGAATGCGAAATTCCTGCGCTTCGGCCAGATACACCGCAACACCTACATCAACGGCCCCACGCTCCTGCGTGAAACATTGCAGATGAAGCAGCACCCGAAGATTTTATTTGCTGGCCAGATCTCGGGCGTCGAAGGTTACGTCGAATCGATCGCCACCGGGCTGCTGGCCGGAATGCACGCCACTGCACTCGTGGCTGAAAGTGAACCTGTGCCGCCCCCGCGGGCCACGGCACTCGGTTCACTGGTCAATTACATCTGCCACGCCAATGCTAAGAATTTCCAGCCGGCAAACATCACCTTCGACTTGCTGCAGCCACTGGATGAAACCACCCGTCGCCGCATCCGCGATAAGAAGCAGCGGCACGCGCTGGTGTGCGAGCGCGCGCAGGCGGAGCTGCACTCGTGGTTGGGTTCAGTCCTGCCGCCGGCTTAAGCCGCCTCGAGAAACAAACCAGCGCTTGGACGCTGGCCTGAAGAGTAGCTCACCCGAACCCATCCGGCTGAAAAGCAGGGAGATCTGCAGTTGCTACCGTATTACTTCTGTCCCCGCGGCTCGTTCCGAGCGCGGTTCTTGATCCAGATGGGCGTGCCAACGAAGCCGAAGGCCGCGCGAATCTGGTTCTCCAGAAAACGTTCGTAGGAGAAGTGCAGCTTCACCGCGCGGTCGGTGAACAGGATGAATGTGGGCGGTGCGACGGCGGCCTGCGTCAGGTAGTAGATCTTCACGCGCTTGGCCACGGGTACCGAGGCGCGCTCAAAGTCAATGTGGCTGAGGAAGCGGTTCATCTCGCCAGTTCCGATGCGTTTGCGGCGCTCGCGTGCGACCAGTTCCAGAGTGGAAAAAAGTTTGTCCAGATTTTTTCCTGTCGTGGCCGAAACGAACACCACGGGCGCATACGACAGGAACTTCAAATGACGCCGGACCTGTTGCTCGTAGATAGCGCGATCAGCGGTTAATTCGCCGTCCCGCCGTTGCATGCGTGGTGTGCGATTTCCCTTCAGCTCCGGAGTTTTCGCTGTGCCTCGCGGTCGCGTCGCCTGGCCGGAATTCGATTCTGCCGGCGCACTCACCAGGTCCCACTTGTTGACGACGATAATTACCGAGCGCCCGCTCTCGTGAGCATAGCCGGCGATGGTGGCGTCGCCTGCGGTGACACCCTCCGGCGCGTCGATGATCAGCAGCGCCACGTCGGCGGCTTCCAGATGTTTGCGCGCCATCACCACAGAGAGTTTTTCCGCCATCAGGTCGGTTTTGCCTTTGCGGCGAATTCCGGCAGTATCGATGAATCGGTAGGTGTGGCCGTCGCGCTCGACCAGTTCGTCCACGGCGTCGCGCGTAGTGCCCGCAACCGGCGAGACGATGGCACGCGAGGTTCCGGTCAGCGCGTTCAGCAAAGTCGATTTGCCGACATTCGGGCGGCCAATGATGGCGACCTTGGTCTCGCGAGCAGATTCGCGATCTTCGTTGTCAAGTTCTTCTGGGGGCGGCGTCGGCTCCGAGCTTCGATCCTCGAGCTCCGAGCTTGGACTGACAGGCTCGTGGCTCGCAGCTCGCGGCTCGTGGCTCGCCTCCGGCATCACCCTCAGGGCATGCTCCAGCAACTCGACAACGCCATTTCCGTTTTCGGCTGAGATGGGGAAAAGCTCCTTTATCCCCAGTCGCCGGAACTCTTCCGCATAAGGCTCCAGCTTCGGCGTGTCCATTTTGTTGACCGCGAGCAGCAGCGGCTTGCCGGTTCGCAACAGCAGGCGCGCAAGATCGATATCGGGCGACGCCAGCTCGCTGCGGCCATCGATCACCAGCACGATGGCGTCGGCCTCTTCTAGGGCGACGCGTGCCTGGCGGAAGATTTCCGCCGGGATCAGCGCCTGATCGTGGGGAATGATCCCTCCAGTGTCGACCACGCGCAGCCTGCGTCCAGCCCATTCGGCCTCGCCGTAGATACGGTCGCGCGTGATCCCCGGCTCGTCGCCGACGATGGCGCGCCGCCAGCCCACTAGCCGATTAAACAGGGTGGACTTGCCGACGTTGGGACGGCCGACGATGGCGAGCGTGGGAAGACGTGAATTGGTCGAGGTTCTAGCGATCATGTATCTAGATGTTACGGGATTAGCATAGCTTCGCGTCATGAACAACGCTTCGGCAAGCTCAGGATACGAATCTTCCATCGCGCTGTTTTCCTACTTGTCATCCCGCGCCGGCCGCCTCGCCTAAAACGGCGAGTCGGAAACTCCTGCGGGCGCTGGGCTCTGGACACAGTTTAGAGATCGGCACGGCTACGACAGGACGCTGAAAAAGTCGGAACCGCGAATCCCTCGCGGGCTGAAGCCAGCTCGGGACGAGAAAAATAAAGGGCTCATCGGCACGACCAAGGTCGTGCCCTGACACAAGGCTTTTGGGAACCGAGTGTTTCAGCGGCCTCTACGAATCGATTTCTAACGCAGCCTCCAGTAACATCGACTCTGATGTCTTCAGCCTCCCAAAGCCCGGCTTCCACCGCCGCGCGTCTGCCCTCGCTCTACCAGTTCTTCGGGCCGGGCGGCGTGCTGGCGCGCACCCATCCGGCGTATGAGTTTCGTCGGGGACAATTGCAGATGGCGGAAGCCGTCGAGCAGGCGCTGCAGGAGCGGCGGCATCTCATCGTGGAAGCCGGCACGGGCACGGGCAAGACACTGGCCTACCTGCTGCCGGTGATCCGTTCCGGCAAGCGCGTCATCATCTCGACCGGCACGAAAACCCTTCAGGAGCAGCTTTTCTTCAAAGACATTCCGTTCCTCAAACAGCACCTCGGCGAGCTGCGCGTCTGCTACATGAAAGGCCGCGGCAATTATCTGTGCCGTAAAAAGCTCTATGATCTGGCGTCGCAGCCGGTGCTCAACGGGCTGGAGGAAATCAGCCAATTTCGCATCATCAGCGAGTGGGAGAAGACGACGGAGAGCGGCGATCGCGCCGAGCTGACGGAACTGCCCGAGGGTGGGCAGCTGTGGGCGAAGCTCGACGCGCGCACCGACCGCTGCATCGGTGCTGAATGCCAGCAGTTCGACCGCTGCTTCATCACCGAAATGCGGCGACGCGCGGCCGAGAGCGACATCATCATCGTCAATCACCATCTGTTCTGCGCCGATCTCGCGATCAAAGCGGCAGCGGCAGATCGCGCGCCGGATGCTGGTGTCCTGCCCGACGCCGGGGTGGTCATCTTCGACGAGGCCCACGAACTGGAAGACGTTGCAGCGGACTACTTCGGCGTGACCGTATCGAATCTCAAGATCGAGGACCTGCTGCGCGATGTGGAAAACACGCTGCGCCGCGCCGACATTCCGTTTGCGGACGTGCTGCACGCATCGGCCCGCGTGCGCGAACGCTCACAAATGTTTTTCTCGCTCATCCCAGCGGGCGAAGGCCGCTTCGCCTTCGAGAATCGCGCTGAGTTTTTGGAAGAGAACGGAGAAGAATACCTGGCGCTGCAGAACACATTGTTGCACCTCTACACCGAGCTGCAGGCCATCCCCAAGAAGCCGGACGAAGTGCACACCATGGCGCGGCGAGTTGACGAAGTGAAAGTGCAGCTCGGCTTCATGCTGGAGGCGCAAGAGAAAAACACGGTCTTCTGGATCGATCGCCGCGGCGACCGGCGTGGCGGGCAGCACAACGTATTTCTGCAGGCCACGCCCATCAGCGTGTCGGAGATTCTGCGCAACAATCTTTTCGAACACCTGGAGTCTGCAGTGTTGACTTCGGCAACCCTGGCAGTGACCGGGGGCTTCGATTACATTCGCAGCCGGCTCGGCGTGCAGCATGCGCGGGACTTGGTGGTGCCGTCGCACTTCGATTACGAGCGCCAGGCACTGCTGTATATTCCGCCGGATTTGCCCGACCCGCGCGCTCCGCAGTTTGTACAATACGCCGTGGAACGGGTGCGGCAGTTGCTGGAGATCACGCGCGGACGCGCGTTCTGCCTGTTCACCAGCTATGCGCTGATGAACCACCTCTACGAGCGCCTGCTGGGGGAACTGGATTTTCCCATGTTGCTGCAAGGTAGCGCGCCCAAGAACGCGCTGCTGGAGGAATTTCGCCTGACGCCGAATGCGGTGCTGTTTGCCACCGCGTCGTTCTGGCAAGGTGTGGATGTGCAGGGCGAGCAACTGAGCTGCGTGATCATCGACAAGCTGCCGTTTGCGGTGCCGAACGATCCGGTGGTCGCTGCGCGGGTGCGGGCGATCAACGAAGATGGCGGAAATGCGTTCTATGAATATCAGGTGCCCAGCGCGGTGATCTCGCTGAAGCAGGGATTCGGCCGGCTGATTCGTTCGCTGCACGATCGCGGGCTGCTGTGCCTGCTGGACAATCGCATTCTGAAGAATCGCTACGGCCGCGTGTTTCTCCAGAGCTTGCCGCCCTACAGCCGGACGACGGATATGACGGCGGTGGAGCGGTTCTTTGGGTAATTTGTGCCGCCCCTGAAGGGGCTCAAACTTTTTGCAGCCGTTATCGGCGCACCTGAAGGTGCGCCCCTTCAAGAACAGGCGAGACCGCATTCCCGCTGGCGCGACTTATTTCTCCACGGTGCAATGCTTCGGGCCGGTCGGACCCTCCTGCACACAACGTTCCCGCAGGGTGATGTCCGTCCAGGTTTTTCCGCCGTCGTCGGTCGACAACAGCGCTTCACATTCCATGCCCATCGGACGGTCGCGGTTAGCAACGGCCGTACAAGAAACGCGGCGCGATGGCTTTAAGACACAGGTGGAGCACGCCGCTTCGCAGCATGCAATCATCGACACCCATCCTTCCTGTGGGCTGCTGAAGCTGATGGAATCGACGTAGCCGAGAAATCCCAAGTCAGCTTTTGTTGTAGTCGTTGCTGACTTTCCATGAAGCGGAGTTTTTTCCAGAACCAGCATATCATCGGACATTTCGGGCGTTATCGCGATTGAGTCTGTCGCTGTAAACGGCCACCAATACCCGCACTCCTGCTGTTTTGACAGCACCTGCTTGAAGTTCCAGTGATGTCCGCCGTCCGCAGTGACGAACAACGTCTTATGGCAGACGTCTTCCGAATCGGTGGGCAATCCGCTATAAGCCACCTCCACTGCGCCATGCTGGTGATCCGTGAAGACCGGCAACAGATAGTTTGCTCTATCTGCAGGCTCCAGCTTTGGCGGAGCCTCGAGCGAAACCTGCTGCCAGGTCTTCGACCCGTCATGCGTCACCCAGAGCTCCCTTCGATGTGGGCCGAGTTGCCATCCGTCCTGCGCGTCGATGAAGCGCATCTCCTGGGAGGTCCCGGGGCCATCCGTTCGGGTCCAGGTTTTCCCGCCATCTACGGTTTTCAGCAGTATGCCGAAGTCGAACGCGGAACCGCTCTGTTCGAGAAGGTTGATCCAACCGTGCATTGCGTCGCTGAACTGCAGACAGCCTGGGCCGGGAAGTATGAACTGGTTCGGGTCCACCGGAACCTTGATTGAATTGACGCTCCACGTGGCGCCGGAATCGTGTGTAGTCCCCAAGGCAAACCCTGGATTTGCCCCTTCACTACCTTGCGTGATGAGCGCCCATCCGGTCGTGGGATTGAGGAAGAAGATCGACCGGGTGCCGTTCGGCAGATTCATCTCACGCCAATGCTTGCCGTTGTCGTTGGTCCAGAGTCCACCGGTCAAGCCGTCTTCGGAGTTGAAGCGTTGCGTCTGCGCAAGGACGGGGAGGGAGCCGATCAAGGCGAGAAACAGCGGTAATGCAGCACATCTTGCACGAGAAGTCATACCGCCTCCGCAATGGTTAGACGGAGCCATGTGGCCGGGGTCGCGGCCTATGTTACGGCAAACACGATAAAATGGTTACTTCGCCGTCACTTGCCTGTTTGCACGGTTACGGCTGTGAATTCGGGATCCTCAGCGAACGCCGACTTTGCGTTAGCTGGGGCGAAAGCTCATGTTCGAAGTCACCGTTGAAGACACCTTTTCCGCCGGGCACTACCTGCGCAACTATCGCGGCAAGTGCGAGAAGCCGCATGGGCACAACTATCGCGTGCGCATCACCCTGAGCGGCGAAGAACTCGACCAGGCGGGTCTGCTGCTGGATTTCAAAGATCTCAAAGACGTTCTGCGGCCGGTGATGAACTATCTCGATCACGAGATGATCAACGAGTTGGAGCCGTTCACGACCGTGAATCCTTCCGCCGAAAATCTGGCGAAGTATTTTTACGACGAGACCAACGCGCGCCTGAAGCACAGCACCAATGGTCGCGTGCGGGTAAAGGATGTCACGATCTGGGAGACGGAAACGACGACCGCGCGATATAGCGAGTGATGGCGTCGCCCCTGTGAAGGGGCTCGGACTTTATTCTTGTTCCCGTACCCAGCGCTTCCGCGCTGGGCTATTTACTTTCGCCTTTGCGAGGCTGCGCGAAGCTGCTGCGAATGATTTCAAGCGGAAGCCCGTATGGGCGAAAGCAATTAATTAACCCCGGGCGGAAGCCCGGGGTAGTCAAGCGGCTTTATGCAGAGCCCTTCAGGGGCGACACTCTGTCGTTGTCATGCAGATCATCGAAATCTACAAGTCGTTGCAAGGGGAGTCGTCGTATGCCGGGTTGCCGTGCGTCTTTGTGCGGCTGGCGGGATGCAACCTGCGCTGCGTTTGGTGCGATAGCGAGTACACCTTCAAAGGCGGCACGCGCATGACGCTGGAGGAGATCGAGAGCGAGGTCTGTCGTCTCTCGCCCGACGGCGGCCTGGTGGAGATTACCGGCGGCGAGCCGCTGCTGCAGGAAAGGGAAGTGCTGCCGCTGATGGAGCGGTTGCTGAGCGCCGGGCACACCGTTTTGCTGGAGACCAGCGGCGAACGGCCGCTGGAGCAGGTTCCGTCGCAGGTGATTAAAGTTGTCGATGTGAAGTGCCCCGACTCGGGCGAGGGCGATACATTTCGCATGGAAAACCTGGCATCGCTCACACCGCGCGATGAGGTGAAGTTTGTGATCGCCAGCCGGCGGGATTACGAATTTGCCCGCGAATTTGCCCGGCATCACGACCTGAGTTCGCGCGTCGCATCGGTAATTTTCTCGCCGGCTTTCCGCAAGGACGCCGCCGGAAGCCGCGACGCATCCCATTGTCTGGTCGATCCACAGGAGTTGGCGGAGTGGATGCTGGCCGACGGTGCGAAGGCGCGGCTGGGACTGCAGATTCACAAGTTCATCTGGGAGCCGTCGCTGAAGGGAGTGTGAGCGTGCCGTTCGGCACGCTTAGCAGTTAGCAATTAGCCTTTAGCACTTAGCCAAAACACTCATGTGCATAATGCTCGTCGCCAATGTCAGTTTGCTAAGTGCCAAATGCTAAGTGCTAAGGAGAGTGTGAATAAAGTCGGCGTCTCATTTTCCGGGGCTAAAGCAGTTTAGCTTTTGCTGTGACCTGGTAGAGCGAGCCTTCAGGCCCGCGTTCGGTTGCATCGCCTGAGATACGTTTTGGATTCCGCTGCAAGTGCAGCGGAATCCAAAACACAAAAATATAGTGGCGCGGTTGACGCGGCGCTGAAGCGCCGCTCTACCAGGACACACCAAATCCGAAAATGCTCTAAAGCCCCTATTAATATTGACGGCATTGACGGTGGCCTAAAGGCCAGCTCTACCACCGAAGGCGCTTGTTCAGAGTCTCCTTGACGGCTAAGTGCCAAGTGCCAAATGCCAAATGCTAAGTGCTAAATGCCTGATTCACGTGCCCAACTCGTAGTCTGCCTCTCCGGCGGCATGGACTCCGCCGTGTGCGCCGCGCTCGCCGTGCGGGAGTTCGGTGCCGATGCCGTGGCCGGGCTTCATATCAGCTATGGACAGCGTACGGAGGGGCGCGAGCAAGCAGCGTTTCTCGCTATCTGCAAACGGCTCGGCATCCGCCGGCGTCTCATCGTGCGCACGCCGTTCTTCCGTGCCATCGGCGGGTCGGCGCTCACCGACGAGCACATCGCCGTTCCCGAGGCCGGTCCAGAGATCGGGACGCAAATTCCGGTGACCTACGTACCGTTTCGTAACGCCCATTTCTTGTCCGCGGCAGTGAGCTGGGCCGAAGTGCTGGGCGCGGAGCGCATCTACATTGGCGCCGTGCAGCAGGACAGCTCAGGCTATCCCGATTGCCGTCCGGAATTCTACCGGGCGTTCAACGAAGCCGTCCGCACCGGCACCCGGGAAGGCCGCATCCGCATCGAGACGCCGTTGATTGCGTCGCGTAAACACGAGATTGTGAGCCGTGGTCTTGAATTAGGAGCTCCCTTCGATTTAACGTGGTCATGCTACAGCCGTGAAGACCAGGCATGTGGCGCCTGCGATAGTTGTATCTTACGGTTGCGGGCTTTTGCCGCCGCGGGCGCCGTCGATCCCATTCCATACCTGGCGCAGGCTGCGGTTCAGGATTTTTCATGAGTGCAAATCTTACAAGCAACGCTGGAGGCCGGCGGTAGTGACCCGGTTTTCCGCGCTGGAGGAACCATGAAGAAATACATCAATCTTAGCGCCTTGCTGCTGGTGATCGGCCTCTGTTCGGTTCCGCTGTGGGCGCAATTCCAGGGAATCATCAGGGGCGTCGTCAAGGACCAACAAGGTAAGCCCATGGCGGGCGCCACGGTTCAGCTTTACGACAGCACGACCGGACGCAAGTACGAGCTGAAGACCAACTCCAAGGGAGAGTATTCATCCATAGGCATTGCCGTCGGGACTTACAAGATCACCCTGCTGCAGAATGGTAACCCGGTCGACGAGCGCAACAATGTCCCCATCGCGCCGGGGGAGAGTGGGACGGCTGAGCGCGTTATAGATTTTGATCTCTCGAAGACCGCGCCGGGCGGCGCCACGTTGACTGAAGAGCAGCGCAAGAAAGTCGAAGCTGCGCAGAAGACGAACGAAAAGATCAAGGGCTTGAACGCTTCGCTGAAACAGGCGAAAGAGCTCGAGGGAGCCGGCAACTACGACCAGGCCATCACCGTGCTGCAACAGGCGGCGCAGGCCGATCCCAACCAGGACCTGGTCTGGGCCTATCTGGGCGATGCCCAGAGTGGAGGAGCCCAACATGCGACCGATCCGCAAGTGCGCACCAAGGATTACCAGGACGCCGTCGAATCGCTGCAAAAGGCGATCGCCATCAACGGCACCTCGGCAACTTACATGGCTCTGCTAGCCAACGCCTACGCTCACACCGGGCAACCCGACAAAGCCGTTGAGCAATACAAAGCCGCCGCCCAGGCCGATCCCACCGGCGCCGCCAAGTACGACTTCAATGCCGCTGCGGTGTACTACAACAACGGCAAGATGGACGAGGCAATTGCGTTGCTCGACAAGTCCATACAACTGGACCCGAAGCGTGCCGATGCCTATTTCCTGAAAGGTCAGGCGATGCTGGGCAAGGCTACGACCAAGGACAACAAGATGGTCGTTCCGGAAGGGACCGCCGAGTGCCTGAACAAGTATCTCGAACTTGAACCGAACGGTAAGAACGCCGAGGCCGCCAAGCAAATGCTGGCCATAATCGGTGCGCCGGTCGAGACCACTTACGGCAAGTCGAAATCCTCGGGCAAGAAAAAACCGGACTAAGCGCCGTGCAGGCCACTGAAAAACTGGCCTGTGGATCGCTTGCGCCCAGGCGACTTTAGTCTGTGTGAGAATTCCCTTTGTTCCTCCGTAGCGCAGTGTGACATTCGAAAATCCAACCCCGTTGGAATGGAATTGTAGTTAGCGCAGGACGGAGCGTGAGCCGAGGTTCCCGACTCGTGCTGGTGTTGCGCGAATTGGGGTGGCGAGCTGAGTCCTGGGCAAAGCGGGAATTTAGCCGAGTCTCTTCACCGGCCCCCGACAAGCGCCGATTTTGCGCTTGCCGGGGTGGTTGAGGGACGGCACAAGTACTCACGGAAATTCGCGTGATAGGATCGCGAAAACTACGGGAGCATGGTGAATCGCACGGCATCGGCTGACTCGAGTGTCACCGACTGCGGAGTTTGTGAGATCCAATCGAGCGGCGTGATCAGCAACCGGAGATTCGTAATGGCGGGATGCTGCCCAGTGCGCCAGCCGCTTTCGTCGGCGTCGAAGTAACCCTGCAGGTCAGCCTCGTTCCAAGGATAAAACCAGAGGTCGGAGATAACATTCGGCTCAACAACGAACGTTCGTAACGAGCGAGTGCCATCGGCCCGCGTGATCTCCAGTTGCAGCCACGCCGGTTTGCGCAGCTTCCATAAGGCGCTGTAGTGGAGCTTTATTCGCAGGCGCAGAAAATCGGCTCCGCCACGTGGCCAGTCCGGTGCACCAAGATCGATGGTCGTTGGCGGCGAGGGGACCGGGAAGTTGCGCGCGCTCAATCCCAGCGGATGCTCCTCCATTGAGATGCGCGGTGCCCGCGAATCGTCCGACTGTAAGGCAAGCAATCCCGGCGCGAGCTCGCGATCGGTGTGGTAATGACGAAAAATCCAGAACCAGAGATTGGGTGAGCGGGTGAAATTGCTGACGTCGTCAATGGGCAAACTCAGCGCGGAACTTGACCGCTCGTTTGCACCTGCGTCGGCAAAGTAAAGCCCCACGCGCGCGTGGGCGCGAGCCATTCCGTCAATGTCGTATTGCGACAGATAGGCTCCGTTGGCGAGGAATGACTGTTCGACGCCGGCGGCGACGTCACGGTCAGCGGCGACGGCGAACATGTATTGATAGGGGAATATCAGGACCGGGTCGCGATCTTGGGTGTGCTGCTGAAGGTACTGCACGGTCGGGCCGAGCGTCTGCGCAAAATCATCGGGATAGCAGACGCGGTCGTTTTCAAGATATGCGGGTGGGCAGACTCT
The DNA here is from genome assembly GCA_963821995.1 of uncultured Acidobacteriaceae bacterium. Lineage (GTDB taxonomy): Bacteria > Acidobacteriota > Terriglobia > Terriglobales > Acidobacteriaceae > Bog-257. The sequence goes on from CAWGFZ010000011.1 coordinate 518,164, forward strand.
TATCGGGTGCCGCATCCGAGCCAGGCGGTAGCGCATGTTCGATGGCTGAAACTGCGATGCGGGTTGCGCAAAGGCGAAGGAGCAGGCGACCGCCGACACCGCCGCGAATGCTGACACAATGTGGGACTGGAAGGAGAAGAGAACCGCGCCGGCAAAGAAGATCATGGGGAATGAGCCGAAGACGATGTGGTTGTAATCGGAGCGAACCAGACCACTTTGCATTGACAAGGCGGCAAACACAAAGGCGCTCATCAGAAAGCCACTGCGTGCGGTGATCACCAATCTGCGATCGGCGCGAATGGCTGCTCGCACCACAAACAGACAGGCGCAAACCAGAGCAGGAAGCAGCAGTCGCAGCGCGCCGGCATCCGACAGCGGGTAGGGCTCGTTCCAGCGATGCACGGCGACGAGCGCGAGGGAAGTCCTCCAGAAGCGAAAATCGAACGGCGACGCCATGATGCTGTTGATGACGATAACCAACGCGCCGAGCGAAGCAGCGAAGACTCCCGCCGCAACAGCATAGGGCGCAGAATTGCGGCGCTCGCGGTGTCCCTCCCACGCGACTCCGCATAAAGACAGCAGCCAGGCCGCGATGGCATATACGCCGGTATCAGCCGAGTAAAGGAAGGCGACGGCGGTCAGCAGGGCGGAGAAGCCGGCGAAGAGCGAAGCCTTCAGCCGCTGTTCACGTACTGCGTACCAGCCGCGGAGGAAGAGCGCGAGCAGGAAAATCGCGAACGCGGTGCGCCCGTCCCAAGGCGCCCAGAACACCGAGAGCAGCAGAAGCAATACGAACCGCTTCCACGGCGGCTGCTCGGGCAGCAGAAGGCGCAATGCGCCGTAGGAGAATAGAAACGTGCACCACAGTACCAGCGTCCGATATCCGGCATAGGTAGCGGCAGCCGAGTAGTGTGGCCATCGCGAGGGCGCAGCCATCAGCCACTGGAAAATGGGGCCGTAGACGAAGGCGACATCGCGTCCGAAGATCACGCCGCGTGTGGCTTTGAAGGCGGAGTCCAGCACCCAGTGATCGTCGAAAGCGCCGGGATGCTGCACCAGGATTACAGTGCGCGGCGAGAGCCACGACAAGGGCAGCGACGCGATCATCAGCAAAAGCACAGCAAGGAAATCCCAATTCGCTGTGAGGAAACTCGCCGGACACGTCGCGAAGATGCCGGCGAGACCGCGCCGTTGCTTTTTCGATTGGAATGAAGGAGGCGGCGTACCCGGCTGGTAGACCGCTTCGTCGAGGTTGGGCATAACGGCTGCCCCATTCTATCGCAGGGCAGCGAAGCGGAATCGGCGCGATTGCGGGGACCTGAATGAGCAGACCAAAGTTTTTTCGTAGTTGCCATAGACGCCGTTGGGCGGAGCACGCCTTCAGGCGTGCATAAAATCGGGCCATTCAGAAATCGGCTTCAGCCGCTGAGGTATGCGCCGCAGACGGATTACCCCAGTGGCTAAAACCGGCTCTGTTCGCACTTTGCTTTTCATGTACGCCTGAAGGCGTACTCCACCCGTTATAGGCACTGTGAAAATGCTCTAGGACTACCAGTTGGAGTCCCTCAGGGCGAGGACCGCTCCAGCAGCACCGTGGTTCCGTCGCGATAGAGCGTGCGCCACGCGCCGGTGTGCATCAGCAGATACGCGACCGGGCTCTCCTGCTTGTAGAGGACGTAACGAATGCGATACTTGTCGAGAATCTCCAGGGTGTTTTTGATGCCCATGGCGTCGAGATAGTCGGCGAAGACGCCGTTGTATTCGTAGATGTCGATGCGCGAATCGATGAATACGGGAATGTTGCGCGCGTTCCAGATGAGATAGCCGCCCCACAGACAATCGTTGAAGACACGGCCCTGGGGCTGGAACTGCTGCAGATAATTGAGCGCTTTGACCGGGTAATTTTGAACTGTGTCGCGCAAGAGATAGTTTTGAGAGGGGAACCGGTAGATGCAGCCGGCGACGATCACGACAATAAACACCGCGTTCAGCCAGTGCTTGTCGGCAGTCCGATGGTAAGGCGGAAAGAAGTCGAGCTCGCGCGCCAGAATCGGTGTCAGCACAATGGCAGCAAGAAACAGAAACCTGCTGTAGGTCATTGCCGCATAAAAGCCGAGCAGCAGAAAAGCAAGATCGTCCAGTGCCCATCGACGTTTTCGCGCGAGAGCGAGAACGATGGTCGCCGCGAGCATCCCAAACAGGATCTTGCCGCGAATGCCATGGAAGTCGAGGCTCATCCATTCATCGACGTGGTTAACGTTCAGCTTCTGTTGGAAGGCGAAATTGAACGGATAGAACACCAGATGATAGGTGTAGGGATTCAGAAATAGCGCCGCGACGCTCAGACCGCCGGCCATGCCGAGCTTCCACATTTGAGGCGATGTCCAGCGCGTAGCCTCAAGCCGTCCCCATGTACCGTGTAGCAAGCCCGAGGCGCAGAAGATCGCGAACAGCACCATGCCGATAAGCCAGGAGCCGTGCAGGTTTACCCAAAGCGCAAATAACGGCGGCAGCAGCCAAGCGCGATCTGTGCCTTGCTTGAAGAGCGTCAAAATGTAGAGCTCAGCGACCAGGCAGATCCATCCCGCTAACAATGTTCGCGGACCGAACGATACCGTCGCGAGCCACACCGCGATCCAGGAAGCGAGGAATGCGGCCTTGACGTTCTTGCACCTTAGGTAAGCCAGGCCAAATACGCCCAATAGGATGATCTCGATCTCAACCAGCATGACGAAGTAAAGACCACGAACCCCAAGCCATCGCCAGCCGAAGTAATAAGGCAGCTCGCTCAACCAGGCTTCGTTGATCCAGCGCGAGCCGGTCGCCGTGAAGGAGTAGAAATCACGATGCACGACGGAATGCGTCTGCACCCAGACTTCGGCGTTTCGCAGATGCCACCAGATGTCGGGGTCGGCAATACTGCCGCTGTCGAAGACAAAGATGGAGCCGCAGAGGACAACTGCCAGCAGCACGGGAAACGCGAATGCCTTCTTCCAGAGCGCAATTTCGGTGCTGATTACAGCGCGCGGAACAAGCTCTTGCGCGTCGGATGCTACAGGGCCTTCCAGCTCTAACTGCACAGACCGAGCCTAGCGCCTGAGTGAGCCAGCGATCCAACAAATACAACTCCGCATGTGCACCGATTGCGAACCCTCCCACCCATTGTGGAAATGGTGCCGAATAGGAACAGCAGTCACGCGAGATATCGACATAACGATTGGTTCCGAGTGGGCGCGAACATAGGATTTGTTTAGGCGAGTGGCGAGCCGTGGCAGAGACAAGACTTCTCCGAAGTTTGGGAGCTGGGCGTGAAGGCTCCAGCCTGATTGAAACTGCGCTGGTGATGCCGGTCCTTGTCCTCATGCTCTGCTTCGCCATTGATATCGGCTATTTTTTTATCGTGGTTGCCAACCTGGTTTCGTCATCGCGGAATGCGGTTCTTTACTCGGGGCAAGGTTTCGTTTCGGCGGGACAGCAACAGTTGCCATCGGCCGGAACGTCAGGATCGCTATCGGATACGGCAGGAGTGGCTGGACTGGTGGGCGGCGACATGTCCGGACTGGCCAACATGACGACCCAGACCACGGTGGAAGTCTGCTCCAAAGAGATCGGAATTACGCAAACATCGAACGGCTATGTTACGAAATGCAGTACATACCCGTCGGGGACACTCACCTACACTGTCGACCAGGACCCGGAATCGACGAACGGCATGCTGACGCAGAGAGTGGACGTAGTGTACAACGTCAGCTTACCCATTCCGGTCAGCTTCTTCACTTTTACCATGCCGCCGCTGACGGTGCATTGGTCGGCAGAGATGCGGGCGATCGACTGATGACATCGTTTATTTATGACCGGAGACGCTCCCAAGGAACGGGTGCAGAAGGTTTCGCTGCGCAGGACAGTGGCTCGATGCTGATCGAATTCGCTCTTTCCGTGTGGATGCTGTTGCTGACGGCGTTTCTGATTTTTGAATTCTGCATGGCCGTTTATACGTGGAGCGTGTTGGGTGAGGCCGCGCGCGAAGGAGTGCGGTACGCGATTATGCACGGCACCGACAGCACTTCGTGCAGTGGCCCGAGTTCCGGCTGTGGGGACACGAGCGGTAACAACGTCATCAGCGTGGTCAACGGTTATGCGTCGGTGTCGTTTCACAACACCAGCGGCATGACGGTGACTCCGAGCTGGCCCGACGGAAGCTGCGCCCCTTCGAGCCGCATGATCGTGAAGATCTCGTACCCGTATATCGCGTATCTGGCGTTGCCCGGATTTAATTCACCCACGCTGGAGATTGTGGCCGAGGGGCGCATTGTGTATTGACGAGGTAGGACGATGAGTTCGCCGAATGAAAGCAGCGGCGCGAGCCTGCGGAGCAGCCGGGAAGCCGGACAGGCACTGGTGGTGATGGTATTCATGCTGAGCCTGTTTCTGGTAGCAGTGTTGGCGTTCGCCGTGGATTACACCAACATCTGGCTGCAACGCCAGCAGGCGCAGACCGCAGCCGATGCCGCCTGTGAAGCCGGGGCGATGGACATTTATCAGCTCGCCAGCGGGGTAAGCCTTCCGAACATGGGTTTCGCGCTGGGTACAGCCGGCAACTGCAGCTCTTACAGCTCAAGCGGACCAACCATGTGCTGGTACGCCAACAAGAACGGATTGAATGGCTATAGCGGCGGGACGGCGACGGTCTCGTGGACATTTCCGAGTTCGGTAACGGGGGTGACGCCGCCGCCGTCGTCGGTGACGGCATATCCCTTCCTGCAGATATCGGTCTCGACGCCGCTGAAGACATACTTCAGCAACCTGATCACGGGCAACCAGACGCAGACCGTGGCGGCAAACTCCACTTGCGGGCTAACCGAGGTGATGCAGGGTGGTCCGATCATGGTGCTGCATCCCACAATGTCAGGGTCGCTGCAGTACGGGGGAGGAGCTTCGCTGACCATCGTGGGCGGTCCGCCGCGGAGTATCGTAGTGAACTCCAGCAGCGCGACAGCGGTGCTTTGCGCATCCAGCGGCGTAATTGACACCAGCAAAGGCGGCCCGAACCTGACCGGCTCCGACGTTGGAACCTATGGCGGCCCGCATGTTGCGCCGGGACCCTCGACGGGCTGCTACGGAACCAACGGCAACACCGGAGATACTGCAGGCTTTAACGGCGGCACCACCGGGCATTGGGACTGGCCGGCGTCTCCCGTGCCGGATCCGTATTCCACCGTGCCGGCGGCGACTGGCATGAAGAGTGTCACGCCGCTTACCAAAACAACGAACGCGTATTTCACGATCACCGCGCCAGAGATCGATGGCTGTCCCGACACTGCGCCTACCGATTACTACAGCTGGAGTCCAACCTGCAGTCTCTCCAGCAGCAGCCTGAAATGTCGCGGTTGCATTGAATATGCTCCGGGATATTATCCCAGCGGCATCAGTCAGGCGGCGAACGATGTCGTCATTTTTCTGCCCGGTGTGTATTACATGGATGGCGACCTGTCGATCGGAGGCAGCGACACGGTTCGCATGGCAAAGCCTTGCGCGAATTCGCAAGGCGTGATTAACACGACGCCCGGAACCGGCAATTGCAGTTGGGTCACCCAGACCGCCGGGCCGAACGGCAATGGTGGAGGCGGCGCGTGGACCTGGCACCAGACCGACGGCGTGATGTTTTATTTTCACGGCAGCGCGGCGCCGGTGATCAGCGGCGCCTCCGGAGCTCCAGTGTATCCGCGCGTCGATGAAGTCCCGGCCACGGACCTGACGTGCAACGGCAGCTCGCCTCCGAGTTATCTCGGCCTATCTTCGAGCCTCAATACCAACGTCCTGCTGGCGCAATGTACCGCGAAGGGAACGTATTGGGATTCCGCCGGCGATACCACCGACTCGGTGGGTACGATCCGCGGGCTGCTGATGTTCATGGACCACGCCGACACGGCCTCGCCGCAGCTTCAGGGCTCCGGCACGCTCGCTTATACCGGGACCTTGTATTTTCATTCCAGCACGTATGCGACGGTCTTCCAAGTGCCGGGCGGAACGGCTACGGGAACGCTGATCTGGGGCAGCATAATCGCCGACCAGTTACAGCTTAGCGGCAGCGGCGCTTTGATGATGGCACTGAATCCGTCGCCCACAACGTCGATCCTCAAAGTCAATTTGCTGCGATAAGTAAATGCAGCGCTAAATTCCCAAAGCGGCAGCAGTCCAAGACGGGATGACCCGGCACCGATAGCGGAGTTATTAGTTGCTCCGCGGCCGCCATTCCGCCAGACTGATCTCAGCACGAACGGCATTCACTCTCATACGTCGAGGCCACGGAAAACGAAGGTGAGTTTATGACGATGAGAGCAGTAGTGAATTTTCTTGGCGAGGAGTGCGGGCAGGATCTGGTCGAGTACGCCCTGGTAGCTGCCATTATCGGACTGTCATGCGTCGCAGCTATGAGCTCGCTGGCCAGCAACATCTGCAATTCATTTAGCGCAGTGGGCAGCACATTCAGCAGCGCGATCTCGTAGACGGGGCTGTGGTACGAGCGGTAATTCTGCGCGGCGGAAGTGTCGCGGTGGAGCGTTGCTGAAGGTGAGGGGCTAGATCAGTTTTGTTTTGATGTGTCTAGGTAGAGCGGGCCTTCACCCGGGTCCCCAGATCGCGCCGCATCTGCGCGATGCGTTGAGGGATAGTTGTGTTCTTCAGAATGCCCGCGCAGGTCTGCTCGCCGGAAGCCTGATCGCCTCCCGTTCATTTACCATCGCTCTGTGCTCGAGCTGACAACCAATGTGCAGTATGTGAAGGGCATCGGGCCGCGCTTTGCGGAAATCCTGCTGGAAAAAGGCATCAGCACGGTCGAAGACCTGCTGTACTACCTGCCGTTCCGTTACGAAGACCGGCTGAATCCGCGCGGTATCGGCGAACTGCGCATTGGCGAGATGGCCAGCGTGATCGCCGAGGTGCGCACCTTCGGCCTGTTTCGCACCCGCCGCATGCCGCTGTTTGAGATGACGGTGGGGCAGGGCCGCGAACGCTGAAGTGCATCTGGTTCAACGCCACATATCTTAAAGACAGATTCCGCGCCGGAATGCTGGTCGCGTTGTACGGCAAAGTCGAAGCCGGCGATCGTGGCGGGCATCGTTTCCAGGTCCTTCAACCGCAGTTCGAGATCTTGCACGATCCTTCCGAAGCGCAGAGCGTAGGCGAAGAAACGAACTGGCAGTCGCTAGAAGTTGGACGCATCGTTCCTATCTACGAGGCGGCGGGGAACGGGCGGCTCACGGCACGCTGGTTTCGCCGTGTGATCCACGGCATGCTGGAGAACCTGGGGCCGGACATTCCTGACGCGATTCCGCCGGCGGTGCGCGGCCGCATGGAGCTTATCGATCGGCGGCACGCGTTTTGGCATTCGCATTGGCCGGAGGTTGGCGAGAGCCTGGCAAAGCTGCAGGCTGCGCGCACGCCGGCGCACATCCGGCTGATCTTCGAAGAGCTGTTCTTTCTGGAGCTCGGACTGGAGCTCAAGCGCCGCAAAGTGCGCGCCCAGACCGGCATCGCGTTTTGCATCAACGATCGGGTGCGCGATGCGGTCAAGCGCATCCTGCCGTTTCATCCCACCGCGGCGCAGAAGCGGGTGATGAAGGAGATTGCCGGCGACATGGCCGCGGCGGTTCCGATGCGGCGGCTGCTGCAAGGCGATGTGGGATCGGGCAAGACGATCGTCGCGCTGGAAGCTGCCGTCATCGCCATGGAGAACGGCTACCAGGTTGCGCTGATGGCGCCGACGGAGATTCTTGCCACGCAGCATTATCTTTCGGCGCGGCGCATTCTCGAAGCCAGCGGCTATCGCGTTGTGCTGCTCACTGGTTCGCAGGAGTCCGGCCGCAAGAAACAGGTGCGGCATCATATCGCGCAAGGCAATGCGCAACTGGTGATCGGCACGCACGCGCTGATTCAGGAAACGGTGGAGTTCGACAAGCTAGGGTTGGTGATTGTCGATGAGCAGCACCGCTTCGGCGTAATGCAGCGCTTCCGGCTGATGAAGAAGGCCGAGCAAGCTGAACCCCCACCCCAGCAAGCACAAAATCGGCACTTGCCGGCGACCCCGGAACCCGACGTCCTGGTGATGACAGCGACGCCCATCCCACGCACGCTCGCGCTCACTATTTACGGCGACCTCGATACCAGCACGCTGGACGAGCTTCCGCCGGGCCGCACGCCGATTACGACGCGACTGGTCAGCGACGATCGTGCGGAAGAGGTGTGGGCCTTCGTGCGCAAGCAGGTCGCGGCGGGGCATCAGGCATACATCGTTTATCCCGTGATCGAAGAAGGTGCGATCCGGCCCCAACGCGCCAACAACGGGCGCGCTGGGGGCCCCGTCGAGGGCGAACTGAAAGCCGCCATTAAGATGCACGAGCATCTGCGCTCGCGCGAGTTCGCCAGCCTGCATGTGGGATTGCTGCATGGCCGCATGAGCGCTGACGACAAAGATGCGACGATGGCGAGTTTCCAGCGCGGAGAAATCCCGGTGCTGGTCTCGACGACGGTGATTGAAGTTGGCGTGGATGTGCCCAACGCCAGCGTCATGGTCATCGAGCACGCCGAGCGCTTTGGACTGTCGCAGCTTCACCAGTTGCGCGGCCGCATTGGGCGCGGCGCGGCAAAATCGTATTGCATCCTGATGACCGGCGGGAAAGTTTCCGTCGAAGCGCAGCAGCGGCTGGACGCACTGGTGAGGACGCAGGACGGTTTCGAAATCGCCGAAATTGATTTGCAGCAGCGCGGACCGGGCGAGTTCTTCGGCACGCGGCAGGCGGGTATGCCGAATTTTCGCGTTGCTAATCTGCTGCGTGATCGCGATCTGCTGGAAGCCGCGCGCAAAGAAGCGCGCTACGTGCTGGCCGGCCCCAACGCGGACGTTACCAAGGATGACATCGCGCGCGCGGTACAGCATCTGCGGGCTCATTGGAATCGGCGTTATGGATTAGTTGAGGTAGGCTGAAGCGCCATCCGCGGCATCACAATCTTCGGTACGCTTACGACTAGAGCGTTTCCCGAATTGCTGTACCCCGAAGTCGGGTAGAGCGGCGCTTCAGCGCCGCGTCGAGGGGGGCTCTCTTCCTCAGCCCAGACTTCGGGGTGCGGCTTGGACGCGGACCTGAAGGTCCGCTCTAACTGGATACACGAAATCCGGAAGCGCTCTAGAATTGCATAATGCCGGCAGGAACCACCCTGTCGCGCGGAGGACTTAGTCATGCTCGATGCGAAGGAGATGTTGAGCGCGCTTGCCGAACGCTGCGGCACTTCGGCAAAGGTGCAGACCGTATTCGGAGAACCAATCCAGGCGCACGGCAAAACCATAATTACCGTGGCCCGAGTGAGCTACGGTTTCGGCGCAGGCGGAGGCGGCGCAAAGAAAGCGGAGGGACAAATCGACGCCGGAGGTTCGGGCGGCGGCGGAGGCGTCAATGTCAATCCCATCGGCGTGCTGGAGGTCACCGAAGCCGGCACAAAATTCATCCGCTTCTTCGATCTGAAGATGGCGGCGCGCCTGATCGTGTTTGGAGTTGCCATTGGCTTGACGTTGCGGCGGGCGCTGCGCTGGAGAAGATAAACCGGCGAAGGCGAACCAGTTACTCTCGACGTTCGAACAATAAATTTGTTGTCGTGTCTTGGGATATTCTTGTGGTCTAATGCTTGCAGACTGCCGTTGCGGGGGGATTACGATGTCATTCGAGGAAGCCCTGAACCTGGCGTCGAGAGATGATGCCTTCAAGGCGACGATCTATGCGATGAACACGCTGCTGATCGACAAAGGCATTTATACGCGCGAGGAGTTCGAATCTTTGTTTGTCGAGTGGGTGCACAAGGAACAGCGGCGCCCGCGGCAGAGCCAGCCTTCCACGGAAGCTATCCCTTGCTCGGCTTAGAGCGGTAAGCTGGATGTTGGCACTCAGGCTTGCGCCCGCAATGGATTCCGATATCACAGGCCTTGCATTCACAGGCGCAACGAGGAGCGGGTTTCGGTCCCTTGTCAGATGGAGTCTTCTTTGCTGTCATTCAGTCCTTTCTTGAGCGACCGCAACATTTGCCACTGATTTCGTGCATATAGCATTAGCTCAGATTCTGTCGAAGGATAGCAATATACCTGCTGCCTCCTCCTGTGAATAATCGGTGGAAACAGTGGAATTGCTGTGCGTTACACTGCAAGGAAAAGCGAATCCGAGCATTTGATGAGTAATTCCCTGTAAATTTGGCGGATCGCTCTCGATGAATGGCCATAGCACGCCCGAACTCTTCCGACTATTACCCTCCATTGACGAACTGTTGCGCAGCAAAGCAATGGAAGCATTACAGCAACGCTTCGGCCATGCCGCGACGGTCGAGGCTACTAGAAGTTTCATCGACGATCTGCGCGTCAAGATCGCTGCCGACGCGCTCGATGAGACCCATCTTCAGGCTGCCCTTGCTGAGGCACCGCGCGCGGTAGAAGAGCGGTTGCAGAGTTCGTTGTCGTACTCGCTGCGTCCGGTCATCAATGCGACTGGCGTCATCCTGCACACCAACCTGGGGCGTGCGCCGCTGAGTCAGGACGCGTTGCGGCACGTGACCGAAATTTCGCAAGGTTATTCGAATCTCGAATTCGATCTTGCGACCGGTGAACGTGGCAAACGAGATGTGCATGTCAGTGGTTTGTTTTCGCGATTGTTGGACACTGTAGAGCGTGAAATCTCGACCATTGTGGTCAACAACAACGCAGCCGCGGTGCTGTTGGCGCTGAACGCGCTGGCCGAGGGCGGGGAAGTGATCGTCTCGCGCGGGGAACTGGTTGAGATCGGCGGGTCGTTTCGCATTCCCGACGTGATGGCGAAATCCGGTGCGGTGCTGTGCGAAGTCGGCACCACCAATCGCACGCGCATCAACGACTATGAAGCTGCCATCGGCAACCACACGAAGCTCCTGCTGCGCGTGCATCGCTCGAATTTTCAGATCGTTGGTTTTACGCAACAGCCGTCGCTGGCGGAACTGGTGGGGCTGGGCCGCAAGCACAACATTTCGGTGATGGAAGATCTTGGCAGCGGAGATATGTTTGACCTGCGGCAGATGGGCGTGCATGGCGAGCCCACGATCGCCGATAGTCTTCGCGCCGGAATCAACGTCGTGACCTACAGCGGCGATAAACTTCTCGGCGGTCCGCAGGCCGGTTTGATCAGCGGCGATCCTGCACTCGTGCGCAGGATTCGCAGCAACGCGCTATTTCGCGCGCTGCGGGTGGACAAAATGTTCTACGCCGCACTGGAGGCGACGCTGCTCGCGTACCTCCACGAAGATTACGACGAAATTCCCACGCTGCGCATGATGCGCTTTACTGAAGAAGAGCTGGAGCATCGCGCTGAACACATGACGCGCGAATTGAGCGCGAGCTCGCCGCAGCTCGAAATTGAGATCGTCGGAACAAGCTGCCTTCTTGGCGCCGGTTCTGCTCCTGGAGCAGCCCTGCCATCGCGAGCGCTTGCCGTAAAGAGCGGCGATCTTCCCGCCGAAAGCTTGTTGGAACTCCTGCGCCAATGGACGACGCCGATCGTCGCCCGGATTGCTGAGAATCGCGTGCTGCTCGACCTGCGGACGATTGAGCCAACGCAGGACGAAATCGTCGTCGCGGCGTTGCGGAGTGTGGCGCCGTCGCAGTGACACATGACGCGAACTGCCCCACCCTGGCCAAACGAAGGCCAGAATGGGGCACCCACGGATTGTAGTTGCCCCGTCCCCGTGCCTAGCCGCTTTTCGCGACGGGTTTGTGCTGCACATGGCGTAGACGTTGTCCTGTTAGCAGAACGTAGTGCACTCCCGACGCAGTGGTGAAGGTGGCGGTAGCATAAAGCAGCGCCTTCACCAGCACCCCGAGCCAGTGCGCCGCCACCACCTGCGAGAGGACGACCGTAAATACGGTTGCGATCTGACATGCGGTATTCAGCTTGCCGAAGATGCTGGGACGGAAGTCGCGGAAGCCGACGGTGGCGTACAGCACCACGGCGGTGCACACGATGCAGAGATCGCGGCTGAAGACCAGCACCGTGTATTTCCAGGGAATCTTCTTAACGAACGAGAGCACCAGGAACAGCGAGCTGAGCAGCAGTTTGTCGGCGAGCGGGTCGAGATACTGGCCGAGCATAGTCTGCTGGTGCAGGGTGCGCGCCAGCAGGCCGTCGAGAGCGTCGCTCAGTGCAGCGGCAAGCAGCAGCGCCAACGCCCATCGCCAGTTGCCGTCGAACACCGAGATGATGACGAAAGGGATGAAGATGAGCCGCAGCAGTGTGATCTGGTTCGGCGCCGTCCAGAAGCGGTTTTTCGCGCGCGTTCTTTCGGCCAGTGTCATGCGGTCCCGGGGTATGGGTTACGGGATCTCCGTTCTGATTGTGACGGGTTTGCAAGCGGCTGGCAACGGCACGTCCGCAGCTAGCGGCTCGCGGCCGACTTCGCGGCGCGCTTCTTGCGCTGGGTGGGATGGACGAACCAGGCGATGGCGATGCTCAGCAGGTAGAGCACAATCATGGGCGCGGCGAAGATGCACATATTCATGATGTCGGTGGTGGGCGTGATAATCGCGGCAATGATGAAGATCACCAGGATGGAGTAGCGGAAGTTGCGCCACATCCAGCCCGCGCTGAGGATACCCATCAACGCGAGGAAGAAGACGAGTATAGGCATCTCGAAGACGATGCCGAGGCCGGCGATGATCGTCAGGAATAGATCGGTGTATTCCTGTACGGTGATCATCGGAGTGAACTGGCCGCTGAAGCTAATGAGGAAGTCAAGCGCCGCGGGATAGACCATCTTGTAGCCGAAATAGCCGCCCGCGAGAAATAGTCCCACAGTGCTGAACATGAAGGGCAGCACGTAGCGGCGCTCGTGACGGTAAAGTCCAGGCGCGATGAACGCCCACACCTGGTAGAGCACGAACGGCGAGGCCACGAAGATTCCCGCCAGAAACGCGATCTTCAAGTACATGTTGAAGGGGTCGGTGGGGTTCAGATAAACGAGCTTCTGGTCGAGATGGTGGTTCGCCAGCGCCGACATGATCGGCTTCTGCATGATGGCGAAAATCTTTTCGTGAAACCACCAGCAGACGCCGAAGCCGCCCACGATGTAAAGCGCGCTGTGGATGATGCGACGGCGAAGCTCTTCGAGATGCTCGAGGAAGCTCATGCCGGTCATCTCTTCCGAGGCGCGTTGCTGGGCGGTTTCGAGTGCTGGGGAGGGCATCGTCAGTTGTTCTCGGCAGCCTTGGCGGAAGCGGTGCGCTGGTCGGTCGAGGCAGGCGGCGCGATGGTCGTTTCCGCTTCAGGCTCTGCCTTGATGATGGAGGCGAGCTCCGCGCGCGTGCGGCTCACCGACTCGCTGAGGGGGCGCATCACGCGCTCCCAGGGCTGCTCCGGCGGCAGGACCGTGGGCGACTCTTTCTGCTTCTTGGCGCGCTCTTCCAGTTCGATGTTCAGCATCTCGGTTTCGAGCTGGCTGCGGAACTCGTTGCTGGCGCGTTTGAACTCGGCGAGAAACTTGCCTAACTGGCGGGCGAGCTCGGGCAGCTTCTTCGGGCCCACGAGCACCAGCGCCAGCAGAAAGATGAAGACCATCTCCGGCAGGCCGAGGTTCATGTCTTCATCATAATGCGCGGGGATAGTGGCAGCAATTCGGCGAGGAGCGAATGGTTCTTAGCGGTTAGCCCTTGGCTTTTAGAGCGGTTCCAGAATTGCTGTACCCCGAGGTCGGGTAGAGCGGCGCTTCAGCGCCGCGTCGAGGGGGCTCTCTTCGTCAGGCTTTCCGCCCACTGCAGCGCAGTGGGCGGAAAGCCCAGACTTCGGGGTGCGGCTTGGACGCGGACCTGAAGGTCCGCTCTACCTGGATACACCAAATCTGAAACCGCCCCAGCCCTTAGCTTAGAGCCGACCTTCAGGTCGGCGTCTTAGCGACCGCACCACTGGTCCGGTCTGCGCGATCATCACAATGATCGCGCAGACCGGAATGTTCTTGTTTCCACGACAACGCGGCGCTAAAGCGCCGCTCTACCCGATGTGAGCTGCGCAAGCAATGATCAAGCACAGAGGAGCGTTCCCGCCATCACAGACGGGTGCGGAATTTCGGAGCTAAAATAATCTTATAGCTCGTCTCTCAGGTGGAGGTTACGATGGAACTACAACTGACCCGCCAGGAACATGAAACCCTGCTTGAGTTCTTGCGGGAGCGGCACAGACACCTGTTGCACGAGATCGCCAAAACCGATCATCACGAATTCCGGGCGACCTTGCGTCATCGCTGCACTGAGCTGGAACACATCATTGAGAAGCTGGAACAGCCGGTGCACGCGCTGGCGTAAATTTCATCCGGCTCGCAACGTCGGTTTGCCGAGGGGAATGCCTACATCGAAGCCGCTGCAACTCTGGAGCCGGCAACTCACGGAATTAATACTATTTTTCCCTTTGCGCCCGAGGGTTTCATGATCTCCTGATGGGCGCGCGCAGCTTCGGCCAGGGGTATGCGCTCACCGATGAGCGGCCGCAACGTGCCGTTCTCGAGTCCGGCACCCAGCGCGGCATGCATCATTTTGTACTCGCTATCGGTGGTGTTCATCAGAGTCGTGCCGCGAATATCGGCATCGCGAGCCATGGCATCGCGCGGGTTAATTTCGATGGGTCCGCGGCTGCCGATAACCACCACACGTCCCTTCTTGGCGAGCACGGTCAGGTCTTTGGCGAGGTTCTTGTTCGCCAGCATTTCGAGGATGGCATCCACTCCGCGGCCTTCGGTCAGCTTCATGAGTTCGTCGAGGTAGCCTTCCGCCGAGTGATTGAGCGCATAATGCGCGCCTTGCTCCCGCACCTGCTGCATGCCTTCTTCGGTGCCTGCGGTGCCAATGACGAGCATCCCAGCCGCTCGCGCCAGTTGGACTGCAGCCGTGCCCACTCCGCCACTTGCGCCGTGCACCAGAACCGCCTCCGCGGGCTTTGCCTGCGCGCGGAGAAACAATCCGCGATACGCCGTGCCGTAGGGAACTCCGATGGCCGCGCCCTGCTCCTCGGTGGCCTTAGCCGGCAGGCGATGCACCTTAGCCTCATCGCACAGCGCTTGTGCGGCGTAAGTGCCGGTTCGCGAGGCCGTCACGTACACCTTGTCGCCGGGTTGCACGCGTTTCACATCAGCTCCTACGGTCAGCACAATACCTCCGGCATCGCTGCCCGGCGTGTAAGGAAGATTGGGCTTGTTCGCATAGGTGCCAGTGCGAATGTAGGCATCGACGGGATTAACTCCCGCCGCTCTGATACGCACCACAACCTGACCTGGACCGGGCTGCGGATCGGGTACGTCTTCCAGTTTCATTACCTCGGGGCCGCCAAATTCGTGCACGCGGATGGCTTTCACGGTTTTCCTCCAACAGGAAACCCTAGCAGATTTCCTGCGTCTTTGGGGCAGGGGACGTTGCTTTCGGGCGCCCGAGAAGCAGATTCTTCATTCGTGGGGGAACTGCAGCTCGATTTGATGGCAATATAACGAGGTGAGGGATCATGGGCAGATTCGATGAACGTAAACAGGGGATCATGACGTGAGTGGCTCTACCACGGTGGCCGGCTACAGGCTAAGCGCACCGCAACCGGCGATAGACGCAAGCTCAGTCGCTGCATCGGTGCTTTCCTATGCAATTCTGCTCGCCGGATTGCTCACGATGGCGATAACGCTTCATATGGTCGTCAGCAACTACTCCCGGCTTCCGTTTCTTGACGGATGGACAGAGATGGAGATGGCTGCGAAGGGCGGCAATGCGCTGTCTCCGGGGTGGCTCTGGCAACAACACAACGAGCACCGTCTGGTAATCCCCAAGCTGTTTTTGGCGGCCGACCTGCGCCTGTTTCGCGCCCGGCAGATATTTCTTCTGGCCAGCATTTTCGCGGTCCAGCTTTTGCATTGGGCCCTGCTGGGCTGGAGTCTGTGGGTGCTTGGCGGCTGGCGTGGAGCATTGTGGCGAACCGGCGCCGGGCTGGCCGGTTTCTGCCTGTTCTGTCCCGCGCAATGGCAGAACTTCACCTGGGCCTTTCAGGTTTGCTTTGTATTGCCGCAATTGCTGGCGACTGTTTCCTTTGTGACCCTGCTGCTCTACTGGATGAAGTCCCAACAGCGAGCGGACACGCGGGCATATCGAGCCTGGCTCGTTCTCTCCGTGCTGGCTGCGTTAGGAGCAACGTATTCCCTGGCCAGCGGCAATTTGTTGTGGCCGCTGCTGGTGCTGGCTGCGCTATATCTGGGTTTGCGTCGTGCTGCCGTTGGGTTCGCCGTGACAGGCACCGTCAGCACCATACTCTACCTGCACAATTATGTTCCGCCCCAGAACCATGCGGACCCGCTGGCTTCGTTGCGCGAACCGCTCGCCTTGCTGAAGTATTGCGCGATGTACTTCTTGAGCTCGTGGTCGCATCGCGACATGGCCATTTGGGAAACGGTGTTGCTCGTGGCATTGGCGATCGGCGTAGCCATAAGTGTCCGCGTAGTGCGCTACGTCCGCAGCTTCCGCCCGCTTGCGATTCAGCTTTGCCTGACTATGTTGTTTTGTGCCGGCAGCGCATTCGTCACGGCAACGGGGAGGCTGAACTACGGTCTGCAGCAGGCCCACGTCTCCCGCTATCAGACGATTGCGCTTCTGTTTTGGTGCTGTCTGGGACTGTTGTGGCTCGGCGGCATCTATGCCAGTCGAATGCGAAATGGCCTCGTGGTGGCGCAGGTTGTAGTGCTGCTGGTGTTCGCACGGGGAGCGGCAATCGTGAAGTATCCGATGGAAGAAGCCAGAGAGCGGACCTTTGCGCAGCGCGTCGCAACCGCGGCGTTGATAACAGGAGTTCACGATCCGGTGACCCTGAGCAAGACCTCCTTTCAGATGGACACGCCGGTGAAAGCGGTACCGTTTATGCGAGCAAACGGGCTGTCGATATTCTCGGACGCGACGTCATTCGAAATTGGGGAATCTCTGGACACCTTCTTTCTCCCGGCGCAACCGGATGAGTGTCTCGGCTTTCTGGAAGGCGGCATGCCAGTCGACGAACCGAGTGGTCGCGGGCTTCGGCTTGCCGGCTGGGCGTGGGACGCCACCCACCACCGTCCCGCAGCGGCGATTGTCGTCACCACCGACGGCATCATCACGGGTCTCGGAGCGGTAGGTGAGCGGTTGCCGCCGGCGCGCTTCAGCAATTCTAAAATCTCGTCTCCTAACATTGGCTTTTATGCATTCGTCCCCCAACCTCACCCGGGCGCTGCCGTGAACCTGTATGCCGTGCTGCACAGCAATCCGCCGTCGGCTTGCTACTTCGACGGCTGGCGGCAGATTGGAGCTTCGCCCGGAGTACATCGTTTGGAGGTGCCCGTGGGGTCGATGTCTGCACCATAGGGCCAGGTGAATTTTGCAGCTCCGAACCGGCGTTTCCAACCGGACTGCGGGCGCAGTCGCGGTTGGATTCGGAGGTGAAGCTACGCCGCGGGACGCATCTGAATCGGAGGCTGCACGGGCTGACGAACCTCAATAGTACGGTTCGCTACGCCGGTGGATGCCCCGCCCATGGCTGCCAGCCATCCCAGGAACAAGGCAAGGAAAGTTGCCCACTCGGTGCTCGTCCCCGCAAGCAACGAATATGTGGTGTGCGAGCCGTTAGCCACACTCATCGCCTGGGTCACGACTGCGCTCAGGACCAGGGTGCTGACTACCGAAAGCCCGAACATCATGATGCCGTGAATCAGGCCGTCATGCCGGGTGGTAATGCCGGCCAGCCGTCCGGTTTCCAGGCCGGCAACATACATGGCAATAATGGTGAGGACCACTGTCCAGATCTGGAAGCCGGTTGTGGCCCCGGCCGGGAGGATGGCCAAGGCGAGTGCCTCAAAAATGGTGAAAATGGCCGCGAAGGTGAAAACCCCTCCCCAGATCGCGCCCCAATCGGTGCGCGGTCGCGCGAGATAGGTCGCACCAGGATTCTGCGTGTTATATGCTGTGTCCGACATAACTCATCACTCCTTTGACATTTGAAGGACTACCCTCGACAACCCAGCAGCGCCGAAATGGAGTTCCTCAGCCCCAGCACTACGCGCGGTGGGCTCGAACAGGAATTGCTCGGATAGTCGCGTTTCTAATAAGAGTGATGCAAATATATCGTAATACGATGTATATTCTCGCAGCAGCGGAGGAGCAGCAAAGCTGACGGTTCTCCTTCGGGTGCCGAGCACCTAGGCTTAAGATCATCAGTGGGTGATGGCGATCAATGACGTGCCGTTCCGTTCCGCCGACCGGTTTGGACCATACTGCGGCGGGTGCTCTCGCGGCCATCTGCAAGCGAGTAAAATCGGGTAGTTATGGCTGATCTGTTTGCCACGCCCAAGCGGGAAAGCCAGGCGCGCAACTGGACACCGTTCGTCATCGGGCTCGTCGCCGTGGTTGTGGTCGTCGGGATTATCGTCGCGCTGACGCGCAACAAGGGCCAGACTATGACGCAGACCAATCCCTATGTTTCGCGGCTGCAGATCTCCAATCTCAAGCTGAGCGCGGCGGAAAACTACGTGGGCGGAACGGTCACCTATCTCGACGTCACCATCAGCAACAATGGTGACAAGATGCTGACCGGCGCCGACATGAAACTGGTCTTCAAGAACTCGATGAACGAGGTGGTGCAAACCGAGACCATCCCGCTCCACGTGCTCGTTGCGAACCAGATGGGCGGCTACCCTGACCTGGTTGACCTGGGCCGCGATCCTATCGGGCCGGGTAAGAGCGCGACGGTGCGGATGACGCTTGAGCACATCTCTGCCGACTGGAACCAGAGCTATCCCGAGATGCAGTTGGCGAACTTGCGGTTGAAGGGCTGAAGCTGATTCGCTCCAGCGATTTGAACCACAGAGTTTCCCATGAGTAAACGCGCGCACAACGGGAGATGAAAATAACCGGTTTAGAGGCACAGAGGCTGCCTTTCGAACTCTGTGCCTCTGTGATGAATACTTCTCTCCGGAAATGCGCTTGCCGATCTCGCAGGCCACAATACGGTCGTTGTTTATCGACGGGCCTGCCGGACGCCTGGAAGCGCTGCTGAACGCGGGTTCGGCGACTGCCACGCACGCGGGGCTAGTGTGTCATCCGCACCCGCTGGGCGGTGGCACGATGCACAACAAAGTTGTCTTCCACGCGATGAAAGCGCTGAACTCGTTCGGCTTTCCGGTGCTGCGTTTCAATTTTCGCGGCACCGGCCTCAGCGCCGGCGCTCACGACGAAGGCCGTGGTGAAGTCGCAGACGTGGAAGCCGCGCTGCACTGGCTGAAACGCGAATTCGCGTTGCCCATCATCTTTGCCGGATTTTCGTTTGGTGCGGCCACGGGACTGCGCCCCGCCTGTGCCGATCCCGATGTGCAGGCACTGATCTCGATCGGCACGCCGGTGGAAGCCGAGGGACGCGTGTACTCGTTCTCCTTTCTGCGCGAATGCCGCAAGCCGAAGCTGTTCGTCAGCGGCGATCGCGATCAGTATGCTTCGCAGGCAGCGCTGGAAGCGATGGTTGCGCGCGCCGCCACTCCCAAGGAGTTGGTGTTCATCCCCGGGGACCACTTCTTCGCCGGCCATGTTCACGAGATGCGGCTGACGCTGGAGAGCTGGCTCAAGGAAATCCTGGAGCGATGAAAGGGTTGTTAGCATTTAGCACTTAGCATTTACCTGTCTGGGGCATTTGGATTGTTGGCAGGTCGCGCATGGCGGGTTCTTTTGCTAACTGTTAAGTGCTGCGGTAACGACATTTATAATCTCCCCGCATGGCTCATCAGCCTCAATCGCCCGCTCCATCGGCTTCCGACGCTCTGTTCCGCGAGATGCGCGATCACACCCGCGACATGTTCGACCACGCACTCGCCGAATGCGACATCGCGCGCGCCTTCAGGCGCAAGCTGCAGCGCCAGGGCCGCTATCTGCAAGTCGAGCGGGAACTCTACGACCTGGCGGCATTCGAGCGCGCGCTGGTCGTCTCCATCGGCAAAGCGGGGCACACCATGGCAGAGGCGCTGGCGAATATCGTCGGCACCGGGCTTTCGGGAATCATCGCGTCGCCCGGCGCACCGCCTGCGCAGCTCTTCGGTTTTCGTTACTTCAGCGGCGGGCATCCGCTGCCCAACGAAGATTCGCTGCGCGCCGGCGATGCCATGCTGCGCCTGATGCAGGGGCTCTCATCGCAAGTGCTGGTGGTCTTCCTCATCAGCGGCGGAGCTTCCGCCATCGCCGAGAAGCCCATCAGCCCGCGTATTTCTCTGGACGATATCGTCGATACCTATCGCGCGCTGGTGCATTCCGGTGCGCCCATCGCCGAGATCAACGCCATTCGCAAGCATCTTTCGGCGCTGAAGGGCGGCCGGTTGGCGCGCGCCGCGGCGCCCGCGCATCAGTTGTCGGTGCTGGTCTCCGACGTGCCGGAAAACTCGCTCGACGCGCTCGCCTCCGGTCCCACCATGCCCGACACCACGACCATGAGCCAGTGCTACAAGATTGCCGAGCGCTACCAGTTGCTGGACCGCTTTCCGCCGTCGGTGCGCGCGCTCTTCGAGCGACAGAAGCTGGAAGAGACACCGAAGGCGAACGACGCGGTTTTCGCCCGCTCGCACTACGCTACCGTGCTCTCTAACGCAACCGCGGTAAATGCCGCGGTGGAGCGCGCAGCGTTAACCGGCTTCGCGGTTGAAGTGGACCAAAGCTGCGATGACTGGGACTATCAGCGCGCCGCCGATTATCTCCTGCAGCGGCTGCGCGAGTTGCGGCGCGGCGTCTCACGCGCCTGTCTCATCTCCGGTGGCGAGGTGACGGTGAAGGTCGGAACGCCTTCAGGACTGGGCGGGCGCAATCAGCACTTCGCGCTCTATTGCGCGCAAAAAATTGCCGGCGAAAACATTACCGTGCTCAGCGCGGGTACCGATGGCATCGACGGCAACAGCTCGGCTGCCGGCGCCATCGCCGACGGTTCAACGCTCGCCCGTGCCAGCCAACGCGGACTCGATCCGGCAGCGGCTTTGGCCGGCTTCGACAGCTTTCCTCTCTTCCACGCCATCGGCGATACGCTTATGACCGGCCCCACGGGAAACAACGTGCGCGATCTGAGAATTTTGCTGGCGTATTGAGCTGACGTCGTTGGAAACGAAGTTCTTTCGACGTCGCTGAAAAAGTCGGGCAAGCAGTATTCCTCGCGGGCTGAAGCCCGCTCGGAATAACGAAAAATAAACGGCTCCGACGCTGGCCTAAAGGCCAGCTCTACCCGCACACCGTGCCGCAAGGAGTTTTTTCAACCGTCTCAAGTCGTGCCAGTATGCTCGTTCTTGTGATTACTAGTGTAGTGCGTCGGAAATCTGTTCACATAAGTTTTCGAGGTTTGTATCAAGGCACGGCTTTAGCCGTGCCGCAAAACGTCATTTTCCCCTTGGGCTTTAGCCCCTGAACTGCGGGTGCGGGGGCCAAAGCCCACATATTTCTGCGTCCGTTCGGCACGACTAAAGTCGTGCCCTGATACAACCCGTGCTCGGATACGTGACGAGTTCGATGACGCGCACTACACTAGGTAGTTTCAGCCAACCGCTATTTTGCCGCTGCGCTCTCCTGCGACTGCTCGTGGACGCTTGCGGTGGTTGCCTGCTTCAAGGGGGACGGTGTCGGCAATCCGCAGGCTTCCGGAGGATTGGTCATCTGCTTTCTGAACACGCGATATCCTACTGTGCCGGGATGCAGGGTTGACCAGTACGACGACCTGGTCACGATTGCCATGTGGTGGGTGATGATCTGGTTGTACAAAATCGTGATGCCGCACTCCAGATTGTTCTTCGGCCGAAGGATGGTCTTGTCTGGATCGTCGCTCTTCAGCTCGCGGTCTCGCTCCCAGTCGAAGTCGCAGCCGTAGGCCTTTTTGTCCTGATAGGTCAGCTGCAACAGCCCCTCCTGGCGGACCGGCTGGCGCGTTACTTCGTCGATTTTGTTTACCTCGGGCTGGCGATGGCGCACACGAGTATCGGGGTTCAGCCCGGCCTCGGCGCCGGCGAGTGCCTGAAAAAAGTACGCCCAGAAGACCCGCTTATCGGTATCGCTCATGCTGTAAAAGCGCGGGCAAAAGCGGCGCACATCGCGCGGCACGCGCGACGACAGCATCGCCGCCGGAATGTCCTGCTCCACGAGATGGTCCCACTCCGGGTTCCAGGTCTTGCCGCCGAGCTCGGCCTTCTTGGCGTCAATGGGCGTAGGAGGCGCGGGTTTGGTCATCTGCGCGAAGCTCGCCAGGAGCCCGCACGAGAGCCAAAATGCCAGCGCTCCGGTCAACGCTCTGGTAGCTTTTCTCGCCCGCATAGGTATAGGTTTTGACGCTGCGGGGCGATTACCCTGTTGCCCGAGCTAAGGCCCAGCGCGCGGCGACGCGGTTCTGCAATACACTCATTTCCATGCTGGCCAATGCCGATCGCTTGTGTGTGGTGCTCGTCGGCACGCGCAATCCGCTAAACATCGGCGCGGCGGCTCGCGCCATGAGCAATTTGGGGTTCGCGCGCCTGCGCGTCGTCAATCCCTATGATGTGGCTTTTCGCGAGGCACGGTCAGCCGTCGGCGCGGCGCCCCTACTGGCCAAGGCTGAGGAATATAAAAGTGTTGGCGACGCCGTCGCCGACTGCAATCTGGTTGTGGGAACCACGGCTGTGCAGCATCGCGAGCTGCAGCATTCGCTGCGACGGCTCCAGCAGGGAGCCCGCATCATTCGCAAGGAGATCGCGCGCAAGGAGATGGCGAGCGGGCGTGTCGCCCTGATGTTCGGCACCGAGAAGACAGGCCTCTCCAACGAGGATCTGGCTCATTGCCACTGGCTCATGCATATCCCCACGCGACATGAGCACCTCTCGATGAACCTGGGTCAGGCAGTTGCCGTCTGTTTATGGGAGCTGGTGCGGGATTCGAAGGCAGTCGCGGCCGCGCCCACGAAAACAGAGAAGCGAGCCAGCGCGGGCGAGGTGGAGCGCATCTCGACAGGGTTGCTGGAGGCGCTGCATCTCAGCGGCTACGTCAATCCAAAGTCGGTCAGCTCGACGGAGGAACGTGTGCGGCGTCTGGTGCGGCGCATGAGCATGTCATCAAGCGACGCGGAGCTGTGGCTGGGGATGCTGCGGCAGATTCTGTGGAGGATTCGGACGTCGGAAGAACGCTAAGGTAGCGTCTTTACGAAAGAAATCTTACCAGTAAGACGTCTTATCAGTAAGATTTGGCAACAAATCTTACCAGTAAGAAAATCTGCGGCTTCTCACTTGCCGGCTAACGCGGTCTCGCGGCGGGCCTGCACCCGGCTGCTGTATTCGGCGGCCGAGAGATAAGCGCCTCCCAGCAGCAACATCCCGTTCCAATAGGACCAGAAGATCAGCGTCACTGAGACGGAAAATGGCCCGTACACCTGCTGAAAATTCAGCCACGGCAGCACCAGAATGTAGATGTATTTGGCCGCCTCAGACAGTAGGCCAGTGAGAATCGCCACTGGCAATACCGCGCGCACCGGCACTTTGCCGTGTGGCAGCAGCCAATAAATCAGGAAATAAATGCAGATGGTCGCGGCGATGGCGGAGACCTTCATCAGCAGGAATCCGAGGCCCTGGAAGACAACATTCTGGTCGCCGATCACGCGCCCCAGCCAGCGTTGGTCTTGCGCCGTGAGCGCCACAGAAAGCATGGCCAGGCACGCGCATGCCAGCGCCAATCCCAGCGAAACCAGCAGGTTCATCAGGTACGAGCGGTTCTTCTTGAATCCCCAGATGCTGTTGAGCGCAACTTCCAGCGGCAGAAAAATTCCCGTCGAGGCGATCAACAGCATGATGCCCGACAGAATCTGCCCTCGCCCTTTCACGCTGGCCAGGAACTGCAGGTTGCGGATGACAAAGTCTTTGTTGCTGGGCAGGTAATCGCGCAGCAGTTGCAGCACCACGTTGTACATTGCGGGCGAATGAAACACGCGCTGCACAACCGTCAGCAGCAAGACGATGAAAGGGAAGAACGAAAGAATGGAATTCGCCGCGACGGAAAACGCGTAGGTATGCACCTCGGTCTGCATGAGATAGCGCAGCGTGGACCATCCATGGCGCCGCAGCCGATGGGAGAGGCCATAGGTTTCGGGCAGATAACGGAACAGATCGAGTCTTGCGTCCTCTGCCTGCAGGCGCCGGGCGGCTGTGCCCGGACTTAGAGCCGTCGCCTGCAGCTCCGCCGTCCCCTGCGACGAGATCGGCGCAGCGGCAGCGGCCGTTGACGAGTTGCCGCCGCTGGAGCTGGGCGGCTTGAGCACCCCGCTGGGCGAGACATCGGAGCTGCTGCCGGTCATTACGTTCATCGTAGCAGAGCGCGACATCACCTCCCGCGGCCGATCACACCTATGCCGCGGTTCACCCCGCTTGGGCGTAGGTTACAGATAAGTGCCGTAACACCCTTGGGAAGTCGGAGAGCCCCGCCAGCCGAAATTCACGAAAATTTTGCCTTGTGTCACTTACGGGGAAGCCATTCGACGCCATTGTCACGTCACTTTCCGACGCTGGGTACTACCTCGGTGCCAGACTCAGTTCCGTTATGGAACCGCCGGAAGTTACTGTGCAATATGTACTTGCCAAATTGCAGAGTTCCTGTAATTATCTTCTGCTCCCCTTCGTAGGGATGAGGTGGAGCTTTCGGTTTCTGCCGAAACGCGGATTTGGGTTGATGTTTCTGTCAGCAGTTCAATTCACGCAGTGCACGGGTTCCAGCATTTCACGTCGGCGCAGCAGTAGTGCTCCGTCAGGCGCGACTTCGCTGGCCTTTTTCGTTGCGGAAAAGCTGCGAGCCGAGCGGCAACCCTTGTTTCCCGGCAACGTTAAGACGTCTCCCTGGCAGGTCTGGACAAACGGGACGCGCTAGCGGCGTGCCGTTGCCTAAAACTTGCGCAGAACGTCAGCGAAGCAGGGGTGATTTACAAGTGCTTGAAAGGAGCGGGTTGTGAGAGAGAAAGGTACAGTGAAGTGGTTTAACGGAGCCAAGGGATACGGTTTCATTCAACGGTCCACGGGCGAAGACGTCTTCGTTCATTTCTCGGCGATCCAGGAGAACGGATATCGCAGTCTGAACGAGGGCGAAACGGTAGAGTTCGACCTCACCAAGGGACCAAAAGGCTTCCAGGCCGCGAACGTCGTGCGCGTGTAGACGTTTAGCCCACGCGGAACGGATCGACCGCAAGACGGTCCACTTCCGGGTGCAAGGCCAAACCGCTCGAACCCTCCCCGGCCGGGGAGGGTTTAACTTTTCGCTCTTAGCAGTTAGCTATTAGCAAGCGGACCGCTTATGCCGCCGCTTTTGCCGCACAGCTCTCGGCCACAGCTGCAATCTTCTCGAGCGCTCGTTCGATCGACTGCTGCGCCGCCTCCACGATTGCTAAGGATTCAGAATCGAGGGGTTGTAATTAGACCAGGAGCTAAATCGGCCTGGTTTCCGGCGATTTCCTCCGAGTCGAAGATCCGAGCGCAGAGGCGGCTCAGTTCGCGGCAATCGTTCTCACTGAGGCGACTAAGGATGCTGCTGGTTTCGGCTTCGATCCGCGGCTGCATCCTTTCCAGCAGCTTGATGCCTTTGGCGGTGATGAAGGTTAGCGCCTGGCGCTGGTCTTCGCTTCCACGATAGCGCTTCACCAGTTGCCGCGCCTGCAGCCGGTCGACCAGCCGGGTTATGTCGGAGGCGCGGTCCAGCATGCGGCACGCAATCTCGCTGCGCGGATGGCCGCCGGGGTGCGCGCCGCGCAGGATACGAAGCACGTTATACTGCGCCCGCGTGATCTTGTAATCCTCGCACACGCGATTCATCAACTCGTTCAGCGCGTTGGCGGCAACCACCACGCTCAACAGCGCTTCCTGCGCGGGACTGGCAAATTGCGACTGCTTCAGCCGCCGCTTGAGGGCCTCGGTCATGCCTCTTTTATAGCCACAATCGAACCGCCTGTCACTCCCGCGGTCAACGTTATCGGACCAGGCTTCGTAGGCGAGAAAGGCCCTCCCATCGCAAGACAGGAAGGCCTTAGGTGATGCCCAGAGGAAAGCTCGTGCTATTGGCTAGAGCGGTTCCAGATTTGGTGTATCCAGGTAGAGCGGACCTTCAGGTCCGCGTCCAAGCCACACCCCGAAGTCTGGGCTTTCGCCCACTGCGCTGCAGTGGGCGGAAAGCCCGACGAAGAGAGCCCCCCTCGACGCGGCGCTGAAGCGCCGCTCTACCCGACCTCGGGGTACAGAAATTCGGGAAACGCTCCAGTCGCGCTGGGCATCATCGGGACGCGCAAGGGGGAAGTCGCGCCGCCGGATTTGCCGGGGTCTGCGGCGGTTAGCGGGAAAACTCACCTGTCTTCCGCCGCACCCCTGATCCTTGCCGGCTAAGGTGTCAGATCCTTAGGGGCAAGAGTTCTAACATGGCTTGCTCAGGCAACGCCGCTGCACGAAGTCGGCCATCCCGAAACAGCCTGAGCTGGCAAGAAGTTGCTTCCTGGCCTAGTCTTCCACCGCAATGCAATTTCTACCGCATCGGGAAAAAAAGTGCAGCTCGTCCGCTCATGAAAAAACGCGCGACGCCAAACCTTTGCGCGTCGCGCGCGAGTTGAAACGCTTCCGAACTGTCTGCCCTAGTGGTGTTCCGGTTCCTTCTTTGCAGGCGCAGCGGGCTTTTGCTGCGGGTGCTGCTGCGCAGCCGGATGGGCCTGCGGAGCAGGCCGAGCTGCCGGGCGCTGCTGCGCAGCCGGATGGGCCTGCGGAGCAGGCCGAGCTGCCGGGCGCTGCTGCGCAGCCGGATGGGCCTGCTGCTGCGGAGCGGGCCGAGCTGCCGGTCGCTGCTGCGGAGCCGGCTTCGGCTGCGTATGCTGCTGCGGAGTCGGCTTCGGCTGCGCATGCTGCTGTGGAGCCGGACGGCTCTGAGGCCGTGGTTGCTGAGCTGGTTTGGCCTGCTGCTGTGGAGCCGGACGGCTCTGAGGCCGTGGTTGCTGAGCTGGTTTGGCCTGCTGCTGCGGAGCCGGCTTCGCCTGCTGATGTGGAGCAGGGCGGTTCTCCGGCCGCTGTTGCGGAGTCGGTCGCGCCTGCGGCTGTGCTCCAGGCCTGTTCTGTTGCCGAGGAGGCTGTCCAGCCGCCGGACGTCCTTGCGGCGCGGGACGATTGCCGGGTGCTGGCGGCGCACCCGCGCGCGCCGGAATCTCCCGCGCGATCGGTTTGCCCGCCGCTATCGGCCTTGCCGCGACCAGCTCTGCGGGACGACCATGATTCACCGCCGCAAATTGCTGCCGGTTCCGCGACGCAGCCTGCATGTGCTGTATCTGCGTCGTCATCGGCGGGATGCGCCGTTCGTGCAATGCCGCCACTTCCGCCCCGGTCGGCCGTCGCGTGATTCCTCCCGGTCCGTTGTAGCTGACGCGGTTAACCGTGGTGTTGACAATGGTTCGGTTGTAAACATTGTGGATGTTGACGACGTTGATATTGTTTACCGAGCGGTTGTAGTAGAAGTTATTTCCACGCCAGTAACCGCCCTGGTAACCCATCCCTCCATATCCGTATCCGTAATTCACGCCGCCATAGAAGCCCACATACGGACCCCAGTAGCCATAACGGTAGCGATATCTGTTGCCGACCCATCCCCAATATCCCGGCGTCCACAGAAAGCCCACGGTGGGCGGCTGCACCCAGGCGCCCGGTACCCAGTAATAGCCTTGGGGAGCATAGTTCCAGTATCCCGGAGTCCACATGTAGCCATCTCCGGGACAGGGCGGCTGCGAGTATTCCGGCAGCGGGGGAGGCGGCTGCGATGCCTGCAGCACCGGCTGGCCGTAGGTTGCGTCCTGCGCCTCGGTGTCCTCGGTCGCAGGAGGATTCTGCTCCTGCGGCGCCTGCTCCTCAGCCGCCGGCGGAGGCGCCTGTTGCTGCGGGGCTGCTTGTTGCTCCTGCTGCTGAGCCGGCGCCTGATTGCCCACCGGAGCCAGGTTGTCCGCATTGGCGGGCGCCTGCGACTGATCGCCCTGTGCGGACTGGTCTGGTGTGGCCTGCGTCTGTGCGGGTTGATTTTGCGCGGTCTCCTGATTATTGCCCTTATTGCATCCTGCAATTCCTAATGCAAGTCCCAGGGACGCGGCTGCGATCGCGACAACACTACGAACTCGGTCTTGCTTGCTCATAAGTTTGTTCTCCGCGAAGTTGGATGCATGGATGTACCCGGGTTAGAAACACACGATTATCTTAGTCTCGAACTCCATGTGTCCGCAGGAAATTTTCCGCCCTCCGCGTTGAAAGGTGATGAGATAGCCGAAAGGTGATGAGACAGCCCGGTCGGGCAACAGGCCGCCGCGACCAGGCTAGCCTTCCCACACTGCGTCTACGCTTCCCCGTGCGTGGCAGCGTTCAGTTCAGTCACTGGACCTCGCCGTTCCGCGCACTCGCATGGGCGCCGCAGGGCCCATTGCGCATGCTCGGCGACGATCGCATCGGCATCATGGCCTAGCTCTTCAAGGATGGGCAGGAAGCGCTCGTCACCGCTATTGCCCATAGCGACGGCCAGGTTCCGACGAAGGCCGTTGAATCGCGCGCGCTTCACCGGTGATCCGCGAAATGTCTCGCGAAACTCTTCCACGCTGAGCCGCGCCAGCCCGTCGAGATCAGGATTGACCAGCTCCGGCCGCGCTTCCAACTCCGGAGTATTCGTGACTGGAGCTTCACGATTCCAAGGACACACATCCTGGCAGATATCGCAACCGAAAATCTGTCGTCCGATGCCCGGACGCAGCTCCTCGGGAATTGTCCCGCGCAGTTCAATCGTCGCGTAGGAAATGCATTTCGTTGCGTCGAGCTGATACGGAGCAGGGAAGGCATTGGTCGGGCAGGCGTCGATGCAGCGGGTGCACGAACCGCAGCGGTCAGGCGGCGGCAGATCGGGCTCCAGCTCCAGCGATGTCAGCATTACGCCCAGAAAAAGCCACGACCCCAGCCGCTCGTTGATCACGCAGGTGTTCTTGCCGATCCAGCCGATCCCGGCGTACTTGGCGAAGATGCGTTCAATCACCGGCCCGGTATCGACATAACACCACGTCCGCGGCAGCGGTATGCCGGCCGCCGAACAGCTCTCCATGAGCGCGGTTTCCATCCGGCGCAATTTTTCGAGTACCACATCGTGGTAGTCGCGCTGTGACCATGCATAGCGCGAAATCCAGCCTTGCGTGGCCGTTCCGGCATGAGTTGAGTAGGGCTGGTCGGTGTTGTAATTCAACGCGCAGACGAAGATGGACCGCGCCCACGGTGCGGCATGGGCCAGGGACGCGCGCTTCAGCTCGCCGGCATGGTTGCGGGATTCGAGATATTTCATCTCGCCGCCGCGGCCCCTGGCAACCCAGTCTGGAAAGAAGCGATGCTCCGGCGTTTCGCTTACGCCTGCGACACCTGCAAGCTCGAAGCCGGCCTCGGCTGCCAGGCGCTGCAACTCCTCTTTCAGATGAAAATCGGACGACAACTTCACCATTACACGATTATAAGAATGGCCGCCGAGCCGTGCTTGGCTGCAATGCCTCCCGCGGGCGGAGAGGCCAAACTCCAAAGTGCTACTTACGAAAAAATACGGACCCCGCGGAGGGAGCGGGGTCTCGTGTTCCACCCGGCCGTTGCAGCAGCGGCGCGGACCGGGCCCTGGTTGCGCGATCTGGGTTCGCGCGGGTTGACAGCTTCGATCACACCTTGGAAGCCAGTTCCAGCAATCCCACCGACATGGCGACCCATAGCGCAAGGGCCACGGTGTTCAAGGTGACGCGGATCGCTGGGTTGTCGATCAGCCAGTTATATTTCGCGTCCATAATGTTTCTCCTTTGATGAGTGGCGCTGCAGCAAATCGTCATCGACAATCTGCTGCAGTTGAAGGTTGCGCCGGGTCGCAAGGGATTCACCGGATCAACTTCTGCAGCTATATACGGGCGGGTCGGGGAAAGGTTCCGTGAACAGTTGGTGAATGCGGGGCGGATCGCAACTTTGGAGGGACAGCCTACAGCCTCGAGCCAGCCCTACCTTCAACGTTTCGCTTTTGGCCGAACGAACTTCCGCGCGGTGTGGGTGGCCGAGAAGCTGGCTACTTTCACGTCCACTAATCCGGCCTTTTTGCCTGCCGCGAATACCTGCTGTTCTGTGATCTCCTGCCGGCCCTTGGGGCAGACGATCCACAGGGCGCCGGCATCGCTGAGGGCAGGCGCAAGCTGGGCGGTGCGCGCGAGCTCCGCAGCGGTTTCTGCTCCGAAGAAGATCAGGTCCGAGCCTTTCAACGGCGCGCTATCCGAGAAACTTTTCGCCTGGCTGCGAAGTTCCTCGACAAAATCCGAATCACTCATTGCTATGGCCGAGATAACGAGCCCCGGCTTGATGCCGAGCTTCTCGGACCTGCTCTTGGGATGAAGGATTTTGTAGGCCCATTTTTCTGCCTGATCGCCGAGTTGGAATACAGCGGCGCCGTCGAACCACTTCAGATGCAGCTCGCCATCGCGGCAGGAAACCGACTTCAAAGATGCAAATGGAATGCGCAGGCGAATTTCGCCGCGGAAGATTACCTCATTCGTCTCCAGCAGCGCCTTGCCTCGGGCGGACTTCTTGCCGGTGCGGACTGTGCAGAGGATCTCGCTTCCCATTGGCTTCGGGACAACAGCATCCTCTAACCATCGATGGCAGTCAACTACCTGGTGTAGGCGTCATTGAACTCGTCACGAATCGAACTCGTCACGAATCCGAGCACGGGTTGTATCAGGGCACGACTTTAGTCGTGCCGAAAGGACGCAGAAATATGTGGGCTTTAGCCCCTGCGCACCGCTGTTCAGGGGCTAAAGCCCGGGGGAAAATGATGCTTTTCGGCACGGCTGAAGCCGTGCCCTGATACAAACCTGAAAAACTTATGTGAACAGATTTCCCGTGCGCTACTTAGCTGACGTGCAGGGTTTCGCCTTCGGGTTCTTGCTTCGGCGAGGCCGCAGGGGCAGTTGTGTGGCCCGGAAGGACCTCGCGTAAGGCCCACTCGATGCGTTCTACCGAGCTGCGAATCAGCTCCACCGACTCATTCTTGCCCGCCACGCTCGCATAGGCGATCACCTGCAGCGCGTTACGGATGTGATGGTTCATCTCGGCGATTGTGTTCAGGCGTTCGCGCACGAACTGGCGCCGCAGGCGTTCGTTATTTGTCAGGCTGAAGAAAAGAAATCCGGCGACGATGCCGGTCAGCGCATTCGAAGTCAGCAGAATTTCAGTGCGGGTGACGCCGTCCCTCGCCAGCAGCCGGTCGAATGCGAAGCCCACCATCCAGACCAACAGCACCACCATGACGCAGAGAAACACCAGCCGTGTCTTTGAATCTCTACCCAGATCCATCAGTAACCCCGAACCAGATGACTGCGGTTTCCGTGGGTGTATGCCCAACATCGTCCGTGTATGCCCAACATTATGACGATTCTACCGGCGTTTCGTCTTTGCGAAAATGCCGCAATATCGCATCCGCCTGCGCCCGATTAACCACCGAAGCCAAGGCCGCCGCGTCGGCCTCCTTCACCGCCTGCAAACTGCCAAAGTGCTGCAGCAGGCGCTTGGTCGTTCGCTCGCCGACACCACGGATTTCCAGCAGCTCGGTTTTGCGGTCACGAATTTCGCGACGCTTGCGATGAAATGTCACCGCAAAGCGATGCGCCTCGTCGCGCACCAGTTGCACCAGGTGCAGCACGGGAGAATGCCGGTCCAGCACCACCGGCTCATCTTCCTGACCTTGTATATAGATGATCTCTTCCCGCTTGGCGATGGACGCCAGCGGCTGATTGACAATGCCCAACGCCTCCAGAGCTTCTGCCGCGGCATGCAGTTGTCCTACTCCGCCATCGATCAGCACCAGGCTCGGCATCTTCTGCTTTTCGACTTTCACCCCACCGGGCGCAAAATCGGCTCCCGTTGGGGGCCCCGAGTCTTGCACGCGCTTGTAGCGTCGCGTCACCACCTCGCGCATGGAGGCGAAGTCGTCCACCCCTTGCACGTCCTTGATGATGAACTTACGATAGTCCGACTTCTTCATCTTGCCGTCTTCCCACACCACCATCGACGCGACCGTCTCCGCGCCCTGGATGTGCGAGATGTCGAAGCACTCGATTCGCTTCGGCAGTTCGGGCAACATGAGCGCATCCTGTAGCGCCTCCTGAATGGCCTTGGTCGCCGGCTTCATCACCCGGAAGCGCTGATCAAAAGCTTGCTTTGCATTTTGACCAACCAGGTCCACCAGCGAGCGCTTTTCTCCGCGCTGCGGCACATGGATCTGCACATGACGCTTCTGGCCCTCTGACAACATTTCCTCCAGCGTTGGACGGTCTTCAAAATCCACCGGCACATAGATCGTGTGCGGCACATATTGCTGATCGAGGTACACCTGCTTCAGCAACGACGAGAAGAATTCGCCCGGCTGGAAACCGTCGCTGCCCATCAGCTCGCTTACCGGGGCCCCCAGTACGTCCGGCTCTTGGACGTGTTGGGGTGGAAGATCTTCCCAGAAGAACTCGCGCTTATCCACGATTTTGCCGCCGCGCATGTGGAACAGGTTCACCGCCAGCATCTCGTTTTCGTAGTGATAGCCGAAGACGTCGGCGTCATCCCCCTCGACTGCGGCTATGCGCTGCTTCTGCTCCAGCAGATCGACGGTGGAGATCAGGTCGCGATATTTTGCCGCCAGCTCGTACTGCTCGCGTTCCGCGGCCGCCGCCATGCGCTGGTACAGTGATCGCGTCAGATCCGCGCCGCGTCCTTCCAGGAACAGCCGCACGTCATGCACTGCTTCGGCGTAGCGCTCCGGCGTGGTCAGTCCCTCGACGCACGGCCCCAGGCAGCGCCCGATGTAGTACTGCAAACACGGCCGCGGATAATAACGATTCAGGTCCAGCTTGCACGAGGGAATCAGGAAGTTCCGGTGAATAAGATCGACCAGGCGGTACGCGAGACTGGTGGGGAAATACGGGCCGAAGTAAAGCGATCCGTCTTTGCGCAGCCGCCGCGTCGGGAAAACGCGCGGATAGCGCTCGCCGATGGTCAGCTTGATGTACGGATATGTCTTGTCATCGCGCAGAAGAATGTTGTAGCGCGGCTTCTTCTGCTTGATGAGGTTGTTCTCGAGCGCCAGCGCTTCCTTCTCGTTATCGACGACAACGTAGTCGATATCGACGGCCTCGCGCAGCAGCGATCCGGTCTTTGCGTCCGCCAGCTTGCCTTCCAGAAAATACGAGCGTACCCGCGAGCGCAGGTTGTTGGCCTTGCCCACGTAGATGATCTGCCCCTCGGCGTTCTTGTACAGATACACGCCGGGCGAAGTGGGCAGGGTGCGAATTTTCTGGTGAAGGTCCACTTCAAAAACTATCTGTTGAGCTCGGCTGCCATTGCACCTGTCCGACTATTAGGGCCTTTCATTAGTCAGAGGTTGAGTAGTGACCTGTAGCGTCAGTTCATGGAACTCGTAGAGGGAACCTTCTGAAGACTTTTCGCCGGTTAGCTCGACCTTTACTCCATCAACCTGAACGCGCAGCTGCATTTCCAGTTTACTTATCGGAATCGTCCTCGTTCTCCCATATCCAGAATTCTGAGCTCCGCGTGCGAAATCGGAAGCGGAAAAAAAGAACGGTTGATACCCGTGCCAATTTCCCGGGGGATAGAGAAGGTTGGAGTGGTCCTTTTTCCTTGTTGCCGGTTGAAGCACAAGCTCTAGAACAACGATACGATTCTTCACATCGCGTTCCGGCATCAACGACAATCGGTATGTTTGCCCGCTTGGCGACTTTATGAGAGTCGAACCGGGAACTGACGACGAGGTTGATGAATAGGACAAGACCGCCTCATCAGACGCCGGTTTATCGCCTGCCCACGCGCGACATGTTGCGACAACCGCAGTCAACAACACAGCAATTCCAACAACCTTATGCTTTGTCAATTCAGAGCCTTGTAACAGGGCACAATTTTAGTTGTGCCGAATACGCTTCTGATTTCGGTGTCATCCCGACCAAGGCGCGTCAGCGCCGAGTGGAGGGACCTGCTGTTTGCTGGCAGAGCAATGACATTGCGGGCGGACAGCAGGTCCCTCCACTGCGCGAGCACTGTCGCCACGCGACAGCGCTCGCTCCGGTCGGGATGACAGAGAATTTAAGATATGCGCCCAACGGCACGCCTGAAGCCGTGCCCTGATACGAGGCGCGCCAAACCGGGCAGGATTTTCGATAGCCTCGTCTTGTGCCATCCATCCCTGTAAAAATTCTACTCCCCACGTCAGGATTATCCGGATAGACGCTGCGGAAACTCCTCCTGATTCCGAAAACCTGCTTCTAACTCATTGAGAACGTAAGTGAATCCCAGCCCATGCCGACAACCACATCCTTGGCACATCGCGTGCACCTTCCACGCGCAGGCCGAACCGCTGGTTCCACCAGCCTGAGGCCGACAGTTGCAAGGAGACCTCTCCGATGAATCGATTTTCCGTGCTTGCAGTGCTAGTGGCCGGCAGCCTGCCGTTCACCATTGGTTGCGCCACCAAGAACTACGTTCGCAACCAGACCACGCCGGTTATCAACAACGTCAATGAATTAGATGACCAGACGGCGAAAAATACTCGCGACATCAGGGATACGGACGCTCGCGCCCAGCAGGGCATCGGGCAGGTGAAGGACAAGGCCGCTGCCGCCGATCAGAAGGCTCTGGCCGCGGG
Organism: uncultured Acidobacteriaceae bacterium; assembly: GCA_963821995.1. Lineage (GTDB taxonomy): Bacteria > Acidobacteriota > Terriglobia > Terriglobales > Acidobacteriaceae > Bog-257. Next base: position 552,932 of record CAWGFZ010000011.1, read on the forward strand.
CCAGAGCGCCGACCAAGCCAACCAGAACGCGATGCAGGCCTCGAACCGCGTCACCAGCCTCGCCGGGACCGTCGAGAACCTCGACAATTACAAGCCTGTCAGCGAGGCTACCGTGCTCTTTGGCTTCGACAAGGCGCAGCTCACGCGCAAAGATAAGCAGGCGCTGGATGATTTTGCCGCGCAGCTTCAGGATCAGAAGCATTACATCGTCCAAGTCGAGGGGTATACCGATTCCACCGGCCCGGCTGATTACAACTACCAGCTCAGCCAGCGCCGCGCGGACGCCGTCATCCAGTACCTGGCGCAGAAGTACCAGGTGCCCGCGCACAAGATTTTCCTGATCGGATTAGGCAAGGACAATCCCGTGGCGCAGAACACCAGCGCCTCCGGCCGCGCCAAGAACCGCCGGGTCGATATCCGGCTGATGACCAACAGCCTGACCGAGTCGGCGCAGACAAGCTCTCTCAACCCGCAACCGCCCGTGCAGCAGCAGCAAAAGCCGGTGCGATAACACGTGAGGCGCGGCCGCGCCTCATCTCTCAAGCTCCCCTCAGCCCGGAGCCAATGGCCCGAAGGCCCTTGGAAAAAGGCCGTCCGCAATGGCAGACGGCCTTTGTTCTTGCCTGAATATCGAGAATCGTTGAGACCCAGCGTCCGGACCTCGCCCGCGGATTAAATCAGCGCCAGTCTTTCCCGTACATCGAAGCCGGCCTTGCGTAGCAGGTTCTCCACCACCGCTTCTGACAGCCGCGTGCCGTCGTACTCCACCCGGATTTTGCGCTCCGTTTCGTCGAGCCGGATGCGGCGAATTCCGTACACGTCGTACACCTGCCCCAAAGCGCTCATTTGCTTTTCGCCCGGCGGCATCCCATAGCGAAACAGAACTTCCACAGGCATCATGTCAGTCACCTTCGGCAAACCTATGCAATGATAGAGAAGCGCCGAGCTGGCGGAAGCTGCGGATCTAGCAGCGCGCGACGCTCGCTCCCAGTTCAATATAGAGCATGGCGGCAGACGTGAACAGCGCAATGACAATCCAGGGGCGGGCAGAATGAGCGAACGCGACGCACCTCCGGGAAACCTGCAACTGGACTTTTCTACCAAAGATCCGGTTTGCGGGATGGTCGTCGATACTGTGACCGCTCGCGGTAAAGCGCAGTACCACGGCGAGTCTTATTACTTCTGCTCTCCCGCCTGCATGCACCAGTTTGTGACCTCGCCGGCGAAGTACGCCACGCCGAGTGCCGATTCGCCTGCCCCTCTGCCTACGCCGCAGGCTGCTCCAAAGAAGCTGGAGAAAGACCCGGTCTGCGGCATGATCGTCGATCCTGCCAAGGCTGCGTCCACCGTCGAGTATGGAGGCAAGCTGTACCATTTCTGCTCGCGTGGCTGCGCCGAAAAGTTCCGGCGCGATGCCAGGAAGTACTTGGAAGCGAATTCCCGGCCCGCCGGCTTGGTGCAACTGGGCAGCGCGGAAGGGCAGATCGGCACCGCCCGCAAGCTGGAAAAAGATCCCGTTTGCGGGATGACTGTGGACCCGGCGAAAGCGCCAAGCACGGTTACCCACGCGGGCAAAACATACTATTTCTGCTGCCAGGGATGCGCTGAAAAATTCAAAGCTGAACCGGAAAAATTCCTGTCGTCTTTGCCGGCGTCGGCGATTTCGGCAGCCGCGGCTGCCCTGGCAAAGAGCGTGCCCGCGTCGGCGTACGTCTGCCCAATGGATCCCGAAGTCCGGCAGGACCACCCCGGCGCATGCCCGAAATGCGGCATGGCGCTGGAGCCGGAGCTACCGCTCGCGCCCGCAAAGACGCTGTGGACCTGCCCCATGCATCCCGAGATCGTGCGCGATGGGCCGGGCTCATGCCCCATCTGCGGCATGGCGCTGGAGCCGAAGACGGTCACGGAGACGACGGAAGAAAATCCCGAGTTGCGCGAGATGACGTGGCGCTTCTGGACCTCAGTCGTGATCGGCATTCCCCTGGTCGCGTTTGCCATGTTGCGGATGATGCCGCGCATGAGTCCGCTGCTGCATTCCATCCGCCCGCGTTTCGGCAACTGGATCGAGTTCGCGCTGGCGACTCCGATTGTGCTGTGGTGCGGCTGGCCATTTTTCCAGCGCGGTTGGGCATCGATAAAATCCCGCAGCCCCAATATGTTCACGCTGATCGCGATGGGGGTTGGCGTGGCCTATGTCTATAGCGCGATCGCAACCATCGCGCCGCGTCTGTTTCCGCCGTCGCGGCACGCGATGGCAGGACTGCCGGATGTTTACTTCGAGGCGGCTGCGGCGATCATCGCGCTCGTGCTTCTCGGCCAGGTGCTGGAGCTGCGCGCGCGCAGCCGTACCTCCAGCGCCATTCGTGCTCTGCTCGACCTTTCGCCTCGCAAGGCGCGCATCATGCGCGAGGATGGCAGCGAGTATGACGTCTCGCTCGACCAGGTGCACATCGGTGACAAGTTGCGCGTGCGCCCCGGCGAGAAGATTCCGACGGACGGCACCGTGCTCGATGGTCTCAGCTTCGGTGGACGAGTCGATGATCACAGGCGAATCCATTCCGGTCGAAAAGCACGCCGGCGACAGGGTCATTGGCGCAACCGTGAACGGTACCGGCTGGCTGCTGATGCGTGCCGAACGTGTGGGCAGCGAAACCATGCTGGCGCAGATCGTCAGGATGGTGAGCGAGGCGCAACGCAGCCGCGCGCCTATTCAGCGACTGGTGGACAAAGTTGCCGCGTGGTTCGTTCCCACGGTGCTGGCCGTCGCCGTAATTACGTTTGTGGTCTGGTTCGTCAAGGGCCCGCAGCCGCATCTTGCCAACGCCATCGTCAACGCGGTCGCTGTGCTGATCATCGCTTGTCCGTGCGCGCTCGGATTGGCAACTCCAGTTGCCATCATGGTCGGCACCGGGCGCGGCGCTCGTGCCGGCATCCTCATCAAGAACGCCGAAGCGCTGGAGACCCTGCAGAAGGTCGACACGCTCGCGCTCGATAAAACCGGCACGCTGACGCAAGGTAAGCCGGAGCTGATGTCGGTGATCGCGATCGGGGGTGAAACCGAAGATCGCGTGGTGCGGCTGGTCGCGAGCCTGGAGCAGGGAAGCGAGCATCCACTGGCCGCGGCGATCGTCGAGGCTGCCAAGTCGAACAAGATGCCGCTCATTCCCGCCGACGAGTTCCGTTCGCGTCATCGGACGGGGCGTGGTGGGACGAGTCGGTGGCCATCAAGTTATCGCTGGCAATGAGGATTTGCTGAGGGAACTCAATATCGAGATCCCCGTGGAAAGTGTCATCCCGACCGAGGAGCGCACTTCTTCTACGATGTGTCATCCCGAGCGGAGCGAGAGCGCCAGCGCGGCGGGCGATCTCGCGCAGTCGAGGGACCTGCTTTCCGCCCCCACTGGAACGAACGTCTCTTCTTCGGGCCCTAACCTGGACTACCTCAAATCCCAGGCCGATGCCCTACGCAAAGACGGCCAGACCGTCGTCTTTGTCGCCGTCGATGGCCGCGCTGCGGGAATTCTTGGGATCGCCGATCCCGTTAAGCCTGAAGCCGCGCAGGCGGTCCGTGATCTACGCGCGCAAGGTCTACGAGTGGTGATGCTGACCGGCGACAATCGAAACCACTGCTGCCGCGGTCGCCCGGCAGATCGGCATTAGCGACTTTGAAGCCGGCGTCCTGCCGGAGCGCAAGGCCAACGCGATGAAGAAACTGCAACAGCAGGGAAGACTAGTCGCGATGGCGGGTGACGGCATCAACGACGCGCCCGCTCTTGGCGCAGGCGCAGGTGGGCATTGCCATGGGAACCGGAACAGACGTTGCCATGGAGAGCGCCGGCATCACGCTGCTGAAGGGCGACCTCGCGGCCCTGGTGCGCGCCCGCCGCCTCAGCCGCGCCGTCATGCGCAACATCCGCGAGAACCTGTTCTTCGCGTTTATCTATAACTCGGTCGGCGTGCCGATCGCGGCGGGAATTCTGTATCCCAAGTTCGGGATTCTGCTGAGCCCGATCATTGCCGCCGCCGCCATGAGCTTCAGCTCGGTGTCGGTGATCAGCAATGCGCTGCGGCTGAGGAGGGCGAAGCTGTGAGGGCCAAACGGGACTAGGGTTGTCCCGTGCCCGAGGCACTCAGGTCTTAATTCGACACCACCCACCGCTAAAGCGGTGGGCTTTCCTATCTCGCGCCCGAGGCGCTAGTGCCTCTGAACTACCTAATCCTAGCCAAACCCATCGCGACCTAGAAATGTCCCGAACGATGGTGAAGCAATATTTTGGATAGAACTCGCACTGCGGCTGGCCCAGCCAACGATCAAAAGGGTAGGGCAGCCTGAAAATGGCAGGTTGGCCCACTTGCTTGCCACATACCCGATTTTCCATCATCTGCGATACACCCGCGCCACGGGCGCGGCATAAGAAAGCCCACCGCTTCAGCGGTGGGTAGGCGATCACGAAACCCGAGTGCCCCGGGCACGGCACAACCCTTAGTGCCTGATATCACACCGCCCTCTCCGGGCTCAAATTACGCTACTCGTATGCCGCACGCCCTGACCAATAATCTCCTCCATTGCGTCTTCAGCACTAAGGATCGCGCCAACTCCATACCCGATCCCGCCCACCTTTGCCGCTACCTGGCCGGCGTTGCACGCGAAAAGAACATTCCGCTCATTATCGGCGGCGGAACCTCGAATCACGTCCATCTGCTCATCGCCCTTCCGGCTGCAATCCCGCTCGCAAAAGCAATTCAGGACCTTAAGGGCAACAGCTCCCGATGGATGAACCAGCACGGCTCGGCATTTGCATGGCAGGAGGGCTACGGGGCGTTCAGCGTCAGCGCGTCCAACAAGCAAGCGGTGGTGGATTATATTTCCGATCAGCCTCGACATCACGAAAAACGCAGCTTCGAAGAGGAGTTTGAGGTCCTTTTGCGGCGATCGGGTATAACCTGCGATCCGAAATTCATGTTTGGATGACGTATTGTGCCGTGCCCGAGGCACTTGGATTTGGTGATTCGCCTTCCCACCGTTGAAACGGTGGGCTTTCTTATCCCGCGCCCGAGGCGCTGAGGTGTCGCCGATACGTCGGCGAAGCGGATTTGCTTGGGTGGGAATCTCTGATGGACTTTAACTTCCTCATAGCCAATTTTCGCATCGCAGATCCTTGACCCGCACAAATTCTTTCTCATTGTCGGTCACAAGGATGTAGCCCAGAGTCAGCGCCTGCGCCGCGATGAGCATGTCATTGCCGCCGATAGGACGGCCTGCCTTTTCTAATCGCGTACGCAGGTCGCCGTACGCAACGTCGGCAGGCTCCTGCAAAGGTAAGATCTCAAGCGCACCAAGCACAGCCTGAAGCTGCGCCGTCAGCCGAGGCGATTGCTTCTTGGCCGCGCCGTATCGCAACTCGGCGGCCACGATAATGCTGGTGCAGACTTGCGCTTCTCCGACTTTGCGAATGCGTTGCGCGACGCGCCCGTGCGGATTGCGCACCAGGTCGGAAACAATATTGGTATCGAGCAGGTAACGCATCAGAGCGTAACCGAGTCGGGAGGCGAATCAGGAATTGGTGGGAAGTCTTCCTCAAGCGGTTTCAGGGTTGCAAGGATTGCCAGCAACGAGCGCGGAGGAACTGGTTCGATGATCAGCCGGCCAGCCTCTTTGCGGATGACCGCATCCTCGCCGGGAAGCTCGAACTCCCGCGGGATCCTCACCGCCTGATTTCTGCCGTTCTTGAAAAGCTTGACGTGGCGTTCCGGTGCGAGTTTGTGCGGCATATGTCATAGCATATGCCAAGAAGGATGCCTTTGCAATCTCCCCGGCGTCGGCGGCGCGAGGCTCGCAACTAGCAGCTAGTCGCTAGTCGCTAGTCGCTAGTCGCTAATTGCTTCCTCACATCCCCGGCAACTTCATCCCCGCCATTCGTCTCGCGAAGCTGGGCTTGCCCATGGTCTTGAACATCTTGCGCATCTGGGCGTACTGGCGCAGCAGTTGATTCACTTCCTGCACGCTCGTTCCCGAGCCGCGCGCGATGCGTTTGCGGCGGCTGCCGTTGATGACCTCGTGATGATCGCGCTCATGCTGCGTCATCGAGTTGATGATGGCTTCAACGCGGTTGAGCTGCTTGTCATCCACTTTGTCGGCTGCCTGCTGCATGTTGGCGAAGGGCCCGATCTTCGGCATCATGCCCATGATGCTGGAAATCGATCCCAACTTCTTCACCTGCTTCAGCTGCCCGCGGAAATCTTCCAGCGAGAAGCCGTCGCTCGAGAGCGCCTTGCGCGCGAACTCTTCCGACTTCGTTTTGTCGAGCTTGGACTCGGCTTTCTCGATGAGCGACAGGATGTCGCCCATGCCGAGAATGCGGCCGACGATGCGGTCGGGATGAAACGGCTCCAGCGCGTCGTACTTCTCGCCAACGCCGATAAACTTGATCGGCTGGCCGGTGACATTGCGGATCGACAGCGCCGCGCCGCCGCGCGCATCGCCGTCCATCTTGGTGAGGATGACGCCGGTGAGCGTCAGCTTCTTGTGGAACTCGTCGGCCGAGCGCACCGCATCCTGGCCGGTCATGGAGTCGGCGACGAAGAGGATCTCCTGCGGGTTCAGAATCTTCTTCAGCGACTGCATCTCGTCCATGAGCTGCTCATCGATGTGCAAGCGGCCGGCGGTATCGACGATGAGCACATCGCAAGCGTTGTTGATGGCCTCGCGGCGCGCCTCTTTCACCAGGCGCTCGACGGTCGCGGTGTTCGACTCTTCGACCTTGCCTTCGTAAAGCTGCGCCTTGATGGCGCTGGCGACGACCTTAAGCTGCTCACGCGCGGCAGGACGATATACGTCCACTGATACCAGCATCGGACGATGTCCGCCGTTTTTCAGCCAGTGCGCGAGCTTGCCCGAGGTGGTCGTTTTGCCGGAACCTTGCAGACCGGCCATCAGCACCACAGTCGGCGGCTGCGAGGCGAACTTCAGCTTGGCGGTGTCTTTGCCCAGGATGTTGATCAGCTCATCGCGAACGATCTTGACCACCTGCTCGGCGGGCGAGAGCGCGGTCATCACTTCCTGCCCGACAGCTTTTTCGCGGATGTGGTCGACGAGCTCTTTGACGACCTTGAAATTGACGTCGGCTTCCAGCAGCGCCATGCGGATTTCTTTCAGCGCTTCGCCGATGTTTTCTTCGGTCAAAGTGCCCTGTCCGCGGAGGCTCTTGAAGGCGCGCTGCAGTTTTTCTGTAAGGTTCTCGAACATGTTCAGAGGTCCGGATGATTGCGTGGCTAAGTGAAGCTCCAAGCCTTGGCAACAGAATATCACTCAACTTGGGAATCGTTCTGCAGTGTGTCAGGCTTCCGCCGGGTCGTAGACTGGCTCAACAAAAAAGGCTTCAGACCGTCGCAAGCGACAGGTCTGAAGCCTAGCAAGTTCGATAGTCCGAACGGCACGGCTGAAGCCGTGCCCTGACACAAACATGCGAGGGGGTTAGCTGATTCTATCCACGCTCGGCCGCTGCCGTGCGATACACTTCTGCCGCCGCGACCACCGTGTTGCAATGGATGGTCACCGTGTCTTCGATACGAGTGGCGTATCCGCCGGCATAGGTCGTCATCACCGGGATATTGCGCGCGTGCGCAGCGCGAAAGACCATCTCATCGCGCTGCTTAAGGCCGTCGATGGTCAAATCCAATCCGCCCAGTTGATCTTCCTGGAACGGATCGGCGCCCGCGACATAGCAGATGAGTTCTGGCTCGAACTGCTCCAGCCCGGAACGCAGCGCAATATCCAGCCAGGAGAGATACTCCGCGTCGCCGCAGCCGTCGCGCAGGCTGACATCGATCGACGACTGCGGCTTGAAATAGGGGTAATTGTTTTCCTGATGCAGAGAGATGGTGAAGACTTCCTTTGCCGATCTTTGGCCGTGGTCGGCGCCTAACGACGGAGATGTCGAGGCCGGCCGCGAAGGAGATCTCGGATCTTTTCTGGCATTGCCGAAGATCACGGCGGTTCCATTGCCCTGATGCACATCGCAATCGACAGTCATGGCCCGCTGAATGCGCCCGCGCTTTTGCATAGCACGAATCGCGACGGCAAAATCGTTGATCATGCAGAAGCCCTCACCGTGCTCGGGAAAAGCATGATGGAAGCCGCCGCCGATATTGACGCCGACGCCGTCCTTGAGCGCGCGCTCCGCCGCCAGAATCGAGCCGCCGGTGTGCAACAGGAATGCGTCCACCACCTGCGGCGAATAGGGGATTTCCATCTGCAGCTCTTCGCGAGCGCTCAGCGTCCCCTCCATCAGCTTGCTCACGTAAAGCGGCGAGTGCACCAGCATGACATCGTCTTCGCTGGCCGGCTCGGGCGCGATGAAGTCGTCCTCTTTGGCGACGTGCTCCTGCAGCAACCGCTCGCGGATCAAACGAAACTTGTCGGCGCGGAAGACGTGCTCGCCGATGGGCAGGTAATACTCTGGGCGATAAACGAGTTTGAAGGGCAGCATGGGCCGTGACTATCGAACTAACGATTGTAGCAACCGGCAGTTCGCAGATCGCCACTCCTGCTAACATGAGCGCGATGGCTCGTGCCCCGGGTTCGGCCATCGTTTGGCCTAACCTGGGGTAATCGCATTAACATGGCCTCAATGACTTCCGCTGTCCAGCTCACATCATTGCGCCGCGCCGCCGGCTACAACTTGCTCGCGACCGCAGGCGCGGTGATGGTCGTCATCTTCGTCATCTGCGCCGTATTCGCCCCCTGGATCGCGCCTTATGATCCCGCGCATATCGACCTGCCGCAGCGGCTGATAGGCCCATCGGCGACGCATTGCTTCGGCACCGATGAGCTTGGCCGCGATGTCCTCTCCCGCGTCATCTACGGCGCGCGCATTTCGATGCTGGTCGGCAGTTGCGTGGTCGCCGCTTCGCTCACGCTCGGTCTCATCTTGGGATCGATTGCAGGCTACTACGGCGGGGTCACCGACCGCCTCCTCAACGTAGTCGTGATGAACACGTTCATGTCCTTTCCCGGGATTCTGCTCGCCATTGCATTTGTCGCATTCCTCGGCCCGGGCATCTTCAATCTCATCTTCGCGCTCTCGATTGGGGGATGGGTTGGTTACGCGCGGCTGGTTCGGGCGCAGGTCCTGGCCGTGCGGGAGCGCGAGTTCGTCGAGGCCGCTCGCGCGCTGGGCGCAAGCGATCTGCGCATCATCGCCCGGCACATTCTTCCCAACATTATTCAGCCGGTAATTGTGCAGGCGGCAATTGGAATGGGCGGCGCAATTCTTGCCGAAGCTACGATGAGTTTTTTGGGATTAGGCGTGCCGCCGCCGACAGCAAGCTGGGGAACGATGCTGAACGACGCGCGTTCGCACCTGTTCGACTCGCCGCATTTGGTGCTGTTTCCCGCGGCCGCCATCATGCTGGCTGTTTTATCGTTCAACTTTATCGGCGATGGCCTGCGCGATTACCTCGATCCGCGGACGCGTATCGAGGTTGGCCTCTGATGTCGATATCCCACATTGTGACACAGCCGGAATCAATTTGGCCGACAACTAGCAATTGACAACTGCTTTACGGTGTGACCTCGAAGACGACACCGTCGCCGTAACTGCCACCAAGTTCTACCGTGCCGTAGATGTTGCCGCCGGTGTCGAGAATCACACTACCAACGGGCTCGCCGAAACCACCAAAATCAGTAACCGTGCTTTCCAGCCAGCCAGTGGAGCGCGTCAGCTTGAAGACGACACCTCCGCTCACAAGATCGAATACCGTGCCATAGACGTTGCCGGCTGGGTCGAGAGTTGGCGTGTCGAGTGGGCCTGCGTACGCGTTGAAGCTGTAGAGTGTGGTCAGGTTCCAACTCCCGTTGGACGGCCTCAGTACGTAAGCCGAGCCGCCCTCATTAAAGGTGGTCCCGTAAAGATCGCCCGCCGAATCGAGGACGACTCCGCCAGTGGGATTACTTCCGCCGCTACCCCCCTGAAACTGCCAGAGAGTCTGATACAGCCAGCCGGATTGCGAAGGACTGAGTTCGTAAACGGTACCACCGGCGGCGGCGGTGCCATAGAGATTGCCGGCGCTGTCGAAGATTACGCCCGATAGCGGTTCCCCGTCACCGGCAAAATTGTAGAGAATGCTTTCGACCCAACCACCATCCGAGGGTGTCAGTTTGAACACTGTACCGGCATCGGCGGGGCCGCCCAGCTGGGTCGTACCATAGATGTTTCCAGCCTGATCGAAAACAAGGGGTCCATAACCTGGATAAGCGCCGTCGCTGCCGCCCAGGAAGCGATACAGCACGGTTTCTGTCCAGGGGCATGAGAAACTTCTGCAAAGTGATGCCGGTGGTCTCAGGCTGAAGACTGTGCCGTAGCCGCTACCTCCAGCATTGGTTGTGCCATAGAGTGCGCCGTCTGGGCCGACAGTTAGCGGAGCGTACGGAGATGCCCCATCGTTGTGATCGCTTCCCGCAAAGCTGTACAGCGGCGCAAAGATCCATCCTGAGCCGTGTTGCGTCAACTTGAAAGCTGTACCGCATCCGTCGGTGCCGCAATGCCCCCCAGTAATCCCGCCCCCGGAAGCGGTTCCATAGAGATTTCCGGTCCCATCCATGGTAAGGCCAGCGTATGGGTACGCGCCGTCTGTTCCACGGGTGAAGGTGTGTAGCACGGTATAGGTCTGCGCCTGGGCTGGCGTGGCCGCGACAATTAACAAAGTTGCGATGGCGGTTGCCGCGGCCATCATCCAAGAATCCATCCCGCCGATCGCATTTCTGGTTTGTTCCAAGTGCTTCATGGTAAGTTGTCCTCCGCTAAATCGCGATTGCCTTCCTAATACTCTCATCCCACATTGTGGGATAGTCCCGAATTCGACCGACAACTGGCTACTGACAACTCGTCTTATGAGGCCGCTGAAAAAAGTCGAAAAAGCAGATCCCCCGCCGACCGAAGTCGGCTCGGGATGACAAATATAAGAGGGTTGCAAGGGCGCAGCTAAAGCTGCGCCCTTGCAAAACAGATCTAGCGTCGGTATTCCTTCGGTTGTGGGCCTTTCTCCAGCGTCTCGCGGTTCCAGATCAACCCTTCGCGGCTGTAGTTGGCCATCTCGAAGTCCTGCGTCAGCTCCAGCGCGTCGACCGGGCAAGCGTCCTCGCAGAGCCCGCAGAACATGCAGCGGCTCAGGTCGTAGGTGAATTCGGTGAGCTCTTTACGGCGGGTCTTCTCGTTGCGCTGGCTGCCCACGACGATGAGGTTCTCGGGACACGCCAGCGCGCACAGATCGCAGGCGATGCACAACGTCTCGTTGGTCTCAGGATGGTTGTTGAGGCGCGGCGCACCGCGGAAGCGCTCCGCCACCTGCGGCCGCTGCAGCGGATACTGTTCGGTGTAGACGTGCTTGGGGTCCTGGTTGCGGAAGGTGACCTTCAGGCCTTTAATCAGGTCAACGAACAGCATCTTGCGAACGATCGCATTCATCCTCGGTCCCCAATGAAGTGAAGTGTAGCACAGGCGAAAAGCCGCTCGCGCTCTGCATTCGTGGACGCGATCTCGTGCTGTGGTGCGGAACAGCTTTAGCCTTGTCTCGTCGGCTTACTCTGGTTTTGTTCATATTTCTTCGATGAATTTCCTTCCTCTCTCGCACCTCCGTGCAAATAATCGTTGTACTATATCGCTCGTTCGGTAACGCAGCCCATTGGGGGTGACAACGATGGATCGAACAAGACTTCTTGCGCTTCTTGTTACCACTATCACTATCACTGTTTCGGTTTTTCCCGGTAATCTACCCGCCCAGACACTTACCATCCTGCATGCGTTCGGATCTCCGGGCGACGGATATAATCCATCGGGTCCACTGACCTTTGACAGCCAAGGCAACCTCTACGGCACTACCTGGTTCGGCCCAGCCGCGTCGATTTGTCAGGGTCTGGGATGCGGCACGGTGTTTCAGTTGACGCCCAACGGCGGTGGAACCTGGAGTGAATCGAACATCCTCGTATTCAACGGCAACGACGGGGCGCATCCCGGCAGCCAACTCATTTTTGACAGCCAGGCGAATCTGTATGGCACGGCCGCTTGCCCGGAAGAATATTGCTACAACCAGGGCGTGGTCTTCGAACTGAGCCCCGGCTCCGGTGGAACCTGGACGGACACGACGTTGCACAATTTCAGTGAGCCATGGGACGGGGGTTCGCCGCAGGGCATTCTCTTCGATCACAGTGGCAACATCATGGGCGACGCCCAGTCCGGCGGACGTAACAATACCGGAATCGTCTACTCCTTGATTCGAGCTTCGGGATGGCGTGAGCGCCTGGATTACGTCTTTGGACCTCTTGAACCCAACCAGAACGGCGCCACTCCGGCACCCGCGATCGCCTTCGATGCGGCAGGCAACCTCTACGGCGCGACGCAGGTGGGCGGCGCTGAAGAGGCAGGAGTCGTCTTCGAACTGTCACCTCATCCCGGCGGCGTGTTTTGGACAGAGACGGTCCTCTATACCTTCACCGGCATGGCCGATGGATATCGCCCCTGGGGTGTGATCTTGGGACCGGATGGCAATCTCTACGGTACGACGCAAGCCGGCGGCGCCTATAACGCTGGCACCGTCTTCGAACTGACCCCGAATCCAAATGGCACCTGGACTGAATCTGTGATTTATTCCTTCCAAGGATCGACCGACGGGAGGTCTCCAAGCGGCGGCGTCAGCTTCGATGCTGCGGGAAACGTCTATGGTGCTACTGCAATAGGAGGTGGCGGAGGCTGTAGCGGCTTCGGATGCGGTGTGATCTACAAGCTCACACGCTCTGGCGGCGGCTGGTCGGAGTCAACGCTGTACCGTTTCAACGGCGTGACCGATGGTGCCTACCCCGGCGGTCCTCTTGCTTTCGACGGGTCCGGCAACATCTATGGCGTAGCTGGCGCAGGTGGGGCTTATGGAGACTTGGGCGGCATAGCCTTCGAGCTCACACCGTGACTGCGGATTAACCTCCGCAAGAAATAAGGCTGCCGTTTTCCGGTACGCCTGTTCGCAGGAGCCTGCCAAGGCTCACTGCTTATCCGGTTTCGACGGCTCAGTAGCTTCGGGCGTGCCCTTCGAATTTCCGTCGGTGTTGCCCAATGCGGGTGCGGCTCCGGAGTTGCGCCGCTTGCAGTTGCCGGCCACCTCGCGCACCTCCGAGGCTTGAATGCTGTTGGTCGCGGCTGCCATCTGGCCGCTGCTGTCGTTGGAATCACCGGCCTGGGTCTCCATGCCGTTGATCTCAACTTCATGCCCGGTCATCGCCCGCAGGCTCGCATCGCTGCCCGTCACCTGGTATTGCATTCCGTTTTGATCGGTCAGCGTGTAATTGCCGGGTGAGCCGCTCAGGCAGCCGCGAATCACGGCCTGCGGATTCGCCATTGCATGGGTGACGGCTGGATTCTCATCCTGCGCGCTGGCCGATGTACTGTTTGCTGCTCCTGCTTGTCCCAGCGACATACCCGCGGCCAATAGCGGAAACGAAAACAACAACCATGCTCGCTTCATATGCACCTCGAAGTCTTCCTGTAGTTGGAACTCGGACGTGGCGGGTTGGGTTTTCCGATAAGCGCGTGCCAAACGAAACATTTCGGGGTGTTTGGAAGCTCAGGGATTCAGCTGCCCCGATGCCCGGCTCTCTACGATTTGTCATCCTGAGCGGAGGTTCGCGCCGCCGTTGCGCGAACCGGAGTCGAAGGACCCCTATAATTTCGCAATGGTGTCCCCAGCGCTCCTCCTGATTTGTCATCCCGAGGCGTCTTCAGTCCGCGAGGGATCTGCTTTTCAGCCGGTGGCCGCTGAGCAGGGAAGAGGGTTTACCGTAAACTGTCCCCAATGCCTGAACTTCCCGAGGTAGAGACCATCGCCCGTGGACTCGACCAGCGCATCGCGGGCGACACCATCGAATCGGTTTGGCTGGGCTCGAAACCCGAGCCGCTGAAATCCTCGGCGCGGGAAATCGCGTCGGTGCTGGAGCACTCGCGCATCGCTGGCGTGCGGCGCGTTGGCAAGCACATCGTGTTCGACCTGCAGGGTGGCAGCGGCGCCAGTCGCAAAGCCAAGGCAATCCGCGGGCAGTGGATTGTGCATCTCGGCATGACCGGCCAGCTTCTCATCTCCTCGCCTGAGATCGAAACCGCGAAGCACACCCATGCCGTGCTGAAGCTGGCTTCCGGACGCGAGCTGCGGTTCGTCGATCCGCGACGCTTTGGCCGCCTGGCTGTCGTGCGCATCGAGTCCGATGACGGCGCGGGCTTCGCCGCTCCCGGCGATGAGCCATTGGACGCCAAGATCGACCGCTTCATCGCGCTCTTTCGCCATCGCAAAACACCGATCAAGAGCGCCCTGCTGAACCAGAAGCTGCTCAGCGGGGTCGGCAACATCTATGCGGACGAGGCATTGTTTCGCGCCGGGGTTCGCCCGCGTCGGCGCGCTGCCTCCCTCACTCACGCTGAACTGCACAAGCTGCACGCCGGTTTGCATCAGGTTTTGCGCGAAGCTATCAGGGCGGGCGGCTCGTCGGTGAGCGATTATGTCGACGCCGAAGGCCAAGCAGGATTTTTCCAGTTGAAACATCGCGTCTACGGCAGAGAAGGGAAGCCGTGCCTGGTCTGCAAGACACCCATCAAGCGGGTTATCATCGCAGGTCGCAGCAGTCACTATTGCCCGCAATGCCAGAAGTGAATATTCACCACGGAGGCACAGAGACACAGAGTTCGTGAAGTTCACCACGGAGCATACAGAGTAGTCACGGAATCTGTTTCTTGAATGGTTTGCTTTGTATCAGGGCACGACTTTTAGTCGTGCCGAACATCCGCCGAAGGAGCGACGGCTTTAGCCGCTGGCAGGGAATTGGCAGGGGCTTAAGCCCCGGTGAAAGCGAAACCTCAGCGGCACGTCTGAAGACGTGCCCTGATACAAAGCAGCTGCTACAGAGACGCGTTTTAAGACTCATTCTCTGTGTCTTTGTGGTGAAAAGAAGTGGGGAGAATCTCCGAGGACCTATGAGCGTTTACTCCATCGCCGTCGATCTTGGCGGAACCAACCTGCGCATCGCTGCCGTCAGCGGCGAGGGCAAGCTGCTGGAAAAGGTCACCACCGGGACCGAAGTCCAGCTTGGGCGCGACTACGTCATCCGCGAGATGTGCGACGCCGTCCAGTCCTTGACGGCCAAACATCGCGACGCGGGCGAGCTGGCCGGAGTCGGTATCGGAGTTCCGGGATTCATCGAACTGGATACGGGAATCATCATGCGATCGCCCAACCTTCCCGATTGGGCAAACTTTCCCGTGCGCGAAGAGATCGAACGCCGCCTCGGCACGCAGGTGATGCTGGAGAACGATGCCAACGCAGCCGCCATGGGCGAGAAGTGGCTGGGCGCAGGCCGCCATACCGATCACATGGCGATGTACACGCTCGGCACCGGCGTGGGTGGCGGCATCGTGCTGAATGGCCGCCTGTGGCATGGCATGAACGGCATGGCCAACGAGCTGGGTCACTTCAACATCGAGTCCGAAGGCCATCCCTGCGGATGCGGCGGCCGCGGCTGTCTGGAGCAGTATGCATCCGCGACGGCCATCGTCCGCATGGCGCGCGAGGCGATGGAGAGCGGCAAGGCGCCCGATCTCTCCGATGCGGCGCGCGGTAACGTGGAATTCACCTCGCGCGGAATTTATCAACTCGCTATCCAGGGACACCCGTCGGCGCAAGAGATCTATCAGCGCGTCGGACGCGCGCTCGCCATCGGCATCGGCTCCATGGTCAACGCGCTGAATCTTCCCATGTACGTAATCGGCGGGGGCGTTTCGAGTGCGTGGGACGCTTTCGCTCCGACCATGTTTGAGGAGCTAAAGGTGCGCTCACTTACCTATGCCCTCACCGCACCCGATCGCGTAGAGAAAAGACAGAAGCACACGGTGGTAACCATCGCACTGATGGGCAGCGATGCCGGTCTGTATGGCGCCGCACGCTTGCCCATGCTGATGCACTCGGGGCAAACCGACGCGGTGCAAAGCTCTTCGCCAACCGCATAAACAGCCAGCGCGCTTCAGCTTGCGTAAAGCCTAACCGAAGCGCGCCCCGCCAAACATTGTGGGAATTGCCGCGGATCGTTACCAGACCGTGAGCTTCACCGAGTCTGTCCACTCGTGGTAGCCCTCGCCGCTGGCGGTGTCGTCAAGCTGGAACTGCACTCCAAGATTGTCAGACCAATGCAAATTCCTGGCAGGTCGAGTGAGGTTCACGGGATAGCTGTGACCATCAACCACCAGCGTGACGTAGGTATAAGTGTGATTCCCGGTATCGGTCGTCATGTACCACTGAATGTGATGCCAGGTGTTGGCGCTGAACTTGTGGCAGGGAATCGAGGTGTGGATCCAGTGCCCGGTCGATTCATTCCAGGTGTCCCACACTGCGCCGCCATCGTAATTACATTCCGTCCCGATCATGTAGTTATATCCGCCGACGAACTGAAAGGCGTCGAACTCCAGTGCCTGCGCAGCGTGTTCTGAGTTGTTGTCCACCTCGAAATAAAAATCCCAAAGAAAGTTATGAACGTTGTCGTGTGCGCCGAGCTTCTTGGTCCAGAGAGCGTTGCTCCAAACCCCGTCGTTATAAAACTCGGTGCTGTGACCGTCGCGGGAGGGCGGGTTCTGGCTTTGCGCCATCCAATAGCTGCCGTGGCCGCTGCCGCCGGAACAGCCCGGGCTGTTGCACCAGTTCCAGCCGCTCTGATCGTCGATGTTGTTGAACACAATTGCCCCTCGAGGAGGGGAGGGAAGGCCGTCGCTGGCCGCAGCCGCCAGCGTAAGAGACAGGGATATCGCTAACAGTACGAGTGCTCGCTGCACTATGAATTCTCCTTCGATTGGTACGAGGATTTTTTCTTGCGGACTTCAGAGGCGCATTAGCCAGAGGTCGTGTCGAACCGTTGAACTGAGTATCTCGTCGAAAAGGACTGGCGCGAATCGGGGGTTCTACTTAGAAAAACTATTAAGATTTACTGCGCATTTTTTGCGCGGGTTAGGGCGCAGAACGTCCGCAAGCTGTTGGAATCACAAGCCGAAAGATAAGTAAGTGCTGCCGGGACTGATACTCGGGCCCGGAGCCTTAGATAGCGATGGTAAGATTGCCATCGGATGGTTACGTTCGTTGTGCTGCGTGTGGTCGCGGTCATCTTGCTGATCGCGGCCAACGCGTTCTTTGTGGCGGCAGAATTTGCCCTGGTAAGCGTGCGCGAAACGCGATTGCAGCAGATGATTGCCGCGCAGCGCATCGGCGCCCGCACCGTCCAGAAGCTCCACCAGAAGCTCGATCACGTTCTCAACGCGGTGCAGTTTGGAGTTACCGTTTCCAGTCTCGCACTGGGCTGGATCGGCGAGGCGTCGATCGCGCGCATACTGGAACCGCTCTTCCTGCCATTGCCCCATTCGCGCTTCTACGCGCACGCCGTCGCTATTGCCCTCGCCTTCGCGCTGATAACGTACACCGTCGTGATCATGGGCGAAGTTGTGCCCAAGTCCATCGCGTTGCAGCGCACCGAGCTCGTCGCGCTCGCCGTCGCCGGCCCCATGGACTTCTTCATGACCGTGGCCGCGCCGTTTCTGGCTTTCATGACCGCTTCCACACGCGCTGTCCTTAAGGCCTTCGGCATGCGGCCGGTGCGCGAAGCCGGCGTGCACTCGCCTGAGGAACTCAAGCTGATCGTCTCCGCCAGCCGCCGCCTGGGAATACTCGCTGCTCCGCAGGAGGAGTTCATTCTGCGTGCCCTCGATCTGGAGAACATTACCGTCCGTGAGATCATGGTTCCGCGGCCGGACATTTTTTCTCTGCCCGGCACTATGTCGTTGGAGGAAGCCCTGCAGAAAGTTGTGGACGAGCAGCACTCGCGAGTTCCGGTGTACGATCCGCAGCGCGGCCCGGAGCACATCATTGGCGTGCTCTACGCCAAGGACCTGATGCGTTGGCTGCGTTATCGCGTGAGCCGCACCGCCTCCGGAAGGCCGGTGACGCGCCCCAGCGGCCTCGAACTGCGGCATATCATGCGTGAGGTGCTGGTAATTCCGGAAACCAAGCCGCTGGCAAATTTGCTGCTGGAATTCAAGGCGCGCAAACGGCATCTTGCCGTTGTGGTCGACGAATTCGGCTCAACTGCCGGTCTGGTGACGGTGGAAGATGTGCTGGAGCAACTGGTGGGCGAAATCGAAGATGAGTTCGATGTGGCTGGGCCGGCGTTCCTGCCCGGGGCGCCTTCGATGGTTCTCGATGGCGCAGTCAATATCCGTGATCTCGAAAGCCAGTACCACATCGAGCTGCCGCGCGACGAAGGCTTCGAAACCCTCGCCGGATTTGTGCTATCGCACTTGCAGCGCATCCCCAAACCCAGCGACAGCTTCGAGTACAATGGCCGCCGCTACACTGTGGCGGGCATGGACGGACTGCGCGTGGAGAGCGTGAAAATCGAAACCGCACAGCCCGCGCAACAGCAGACTTCTTCGGCCGTGCCGGCCGTCCACTAATGCTGCGCTACGTCTCCTCGCGTCTGCTATACATGCTCCCGGTCGTGTGGCTGGTGGTTTCCGTCGTCTTTCTGCTGATTCACCTTGTCCCCGGCGATCCCATTCAGCAAATGCTGGGCGAAGGTGCCGCTGCCACCGATATCGTGGCCGCGCGGCACGCCTACGGTCTCGATGTGCCGCTGGGCCGGCAATATGTGAACTACTGGCGCGGTCTGCTGCACGGCGACATGGGCCGTTCGCTGCGGCTGAACCAAAACGTCGGACAGGTCATAGCGCAGGCTTATCCCTACACCATGGAACTGACACTGGCCGCGCTGCTTGTCGCGCTGGCGCTCTCCATTCCAGCCGGTGTGCGCTCGGCGCTGCACCGCAATCGCTGGGATGATCGTCTGCTTAGCTTCGTCTCGCTGCTGGGATTGTCCTTCCCCAACTTCGCCCTCGGGCCCATTCTGATCTTGTTCTTCGCGATTGAGCTAGGCTGGCTGCCGGTTTCCGGCGCTGGCTCGCTGGCACATCTGGTGCTTCCGGCCATCACCATGGGCGGAGCGCTGGCCGCGATCCTAACTCGCATGGTGCGCACGTCGATGCTGGAAGAATTGGGCCAGGACTACATTCGTACGGCCCGCGCCAAAGGCTTGCCGGAGCGAACCGTGGTTTATCGCCACGCGCTGCGCAACGCCATGATTCCGATTCTGACCGTCGTTGGATTGCAATTTGGAGCGCTGCTGGCCGGCGCCATCGTCACCGAGACGATCTTTTCCTGGCCTGGCATCGGCCGCCTGACCATTTCGGCCATCTCCAATCGCGATTACTACCTGGTGCAAGGCTGCATCCTGATGATCGGCCTGACCTACGTGATCGTGAATTTCCTCACCGATCTGCTGTACTCAGCCTTCAACCCCCGCATACGGCAATAGCTCTAGTGCCGCGAGTCAGAAGCGCAGGTCACAAGTCGCGTTGGTGTCAGGGCACGACGTCGCAGGCTGCTGAAAAAGTCAGCTTTGACGTGTTTCGAAGGGCGCGGCTTTAGCTGCGCCGACGAGCGCCAATGATTCTGGTCATCACTCTGGGAGCGGCGCGTGGTTGCAGCGACGGGAAAGCCGCCGGCTAAATCTCGGTGAGCATATTCGTCAGTTGCCGGGACAGGGCCAGTATGGAGCTGTGGGCGCACTCGCTCTTTAGAATTTTCTCGCCCTTCATTTTTGAGGTGTCAAAGTCAACCACTCCCCAGATGGTCCCGCTGTCATCACGAATGGGGGCAGCCAATACATATGTCAATTCGGGCTTCACTCTGCCTCCCACGCCGCTGAGGCCAGGCGGCAGAGGACGAACGACACCGGAAGCCGTGCTTTTCTCATCCGATCCGCTGCTGCGAAGTTTCTTGTCCTGGAAACATCTGACCACCACCACGTCTTTGGCTACCTCGGGAGCGATCTTGAAGCGGGTAACGCCCACTTCTTCATCCGACGGATTCGGATCCCAGTAGTGACTGCAAACCAATTCTTCGTCTTCCTTGCGAAAGATAAACGCTCGCAGCGAAACCTGCTCCGGCGTTACCGGCACACTAAGCGCCCGGCAAACCGTTTCCAGCGAGGCGCGTACCAGCCCATTCAGCCGCGCGTTGGCCTTGGCAGCTTGCGATGTCGATTTGGCGATCTGCTTCCGGATCGCCCGTTTTATGTCATCGCATGCGCTCACCAGCTCTTCGCGGGCCTCGTCCTTTTTCACCCGCTCCATGTCGTACGTGGCGACGGTGATGCCGGCAAGATCGGTAGGCAGCCTGAGATCTACGCCACTGGGCGACACAACAAAACTTCTCTCCTTGCCCAGTTTTCCCAGAAACATTCCCAGCTCGAGGACCACATTGTCGCGTGTCGCTGCGGTTTTCAGCTCACGAATCTTCAGCTCATCGTCGGGATGGAAGACGAAGATGCCGAAATCGGATTCGGCCAGGTTGCGCAGGAGTTCATCGACAAAGGAGGCGCCTACCGTGAACGCATACCACCACGGGGTAGGATCGGCACAGTCCTTCAGATTGTGTATCACCGCGTTCGCTACCGGCTCTGCCTCTTTCGAGGAAGCAATGAACACTCGCGGCCTTTTCATTTTCAGCCTCCTTCCTGTGCGGCTTTCGCTCCGTCGTTCTTACGCACAGGTAACATACTGCCGGCCAGCTTGTTTAGCAACATGGATGAAGGGGGGCGCGGAAATTCTGCTTGCAGATCTCCTTGCGGGAATCGGCGGTCCCGTCTGGATATCCCCGACCAGAAGGCGACCCTGCAACCCTCACCCTGCACCGCAAAATTGTTTTCCCGATCGCGACACAGTCTCTTTAGGCCCTGCGGGGAAAGACGAGGTCCCTGGTGAAGTTCGTGAACGAATCTGTCAATCACCACATCAGCGCCGCGCTCCAACTCAGGCTTCTATCGTGACGCGCCTACTTGATTTTTTACGGTCATAGGGTTTCCAATTCCATTCCAGCAGCATCTTCCCAGTTAACGTGGAGGGCGTATGGAAAAGCACCATGCTGACCCGAGTGGCAGGAAATCCTCAGAGCGCCGTCGCGCGGCCGAAAACCGCTACAACCCTAAGAGGCGCGTTTCTTCGCCGCCCAGTTCCGCCCACCCCGATCCCGGGCGGGAGACTGACAGCTCGCCCGCCGGCAAAGGCCGCACCGGGATCGTCTCCGTCAATGGCCGCGACGTCGGCGTCATGCGGTGCCAGCAGCGATAACACATCGAGATTGCGCCCAGCTACGTGGAAAAACCGCGCTTCTGCAGTCGCGCCCTAGTGTCCTAAGTCGGAAGTTCGTTCTATAACCCAGAGCTTTGTATCAGGGCACGGCTTCAGCCGTGCCGAACCGTGCGCCCAGAAACATGGCCTTTAGGCCCTGCGGCGAAAGTCAAAATCCTTGTGAGTTCGTAAACGAATCTCGGATTCGCCACGCTAGTTGGTCTGAATTGGAAGGTGAGAAGATCAGGCGAGAACCGATCAAAGCCTTACGCCAACTTGTACATCCAAACCGGTGGCATGTGTCGCGCAACAACTGGTCTGAACACAGTGCGACAGCCGCCTGATCGCAGGTCAATGCCAAAGGATGAGGCGCGCCCGCCGGTTATTTGTGCGGTCCGGCTTCGCTCTCTTTGTACATGTACTTGATGCTGGGCTTGTAGATCAGCAGATTCGATGCGCCGGTGCGGTTCACCTTGAGGCAATACTTGTCGTACCACTCGATGATGCCGTGCACCTCTTCGCCGTCCTGCAGCACAAACACCATCTGCGTCTTGGCCTGCATCTGTTTCTGATAGTAGAAATTTTCGGCATGTGTCTGTTCCGGCGGCGGTGTTTTCTTGCCGTTGTTGGAGCGCTCGAGACGCTCGCTCCGTTCGCGCCGGTCGCCATCCCGAGGATGGTCATTGCGGTTCAGTGGGGGACGGATCAGTTTACGATTGGCAAAGGCTTCCGGATCAACAGCGCGCCCTACTGCGGTGGCATCCATGGAATCTTTCATGGGCTTGGCTCCTCTGGTCTGCACACCAGCCTTTCGGCGATGGTGAACTCGGGCGCTAGCAACCGACACGGTAGTGCGCCAACTGGTGGTGTGTGTCGACCCGAAGTTTTCCTAGGTGTGAATAGCGATACCCTAACACAGTAGTACGGCCAAGACAATCGCTTGCGATACTACTTTGGTATCACTGTTCCATCGCCGTGGCGAACGCGTCCAGCGAAAGCGAGCGCAATAAATTTCTTCGCATTCCGCTCTCCACTTCGCCCAGCCGCTGGACGGCCGAAGCAATCCACTCGAAGTTCACGCCCGCGCTCATGCGCGCCAGTTCCGCCTGGATGTCCTGATTTCGCACCAGTTCGCCGACATTCGACTTCAGCAACAGCATGTCCTCCAGCAGGGAATAAACCGTCCGGATCAATTGCTCGGTTTTCGCTTTCCCTTCGGCGCCCGAGCGATACGTGTCGGTCACCCGGAACAACTCGGCATGGTCGCGCGCTCCCGTGGCCGCACTCAGAAGCATCATCGCATCCTGCCGGGCAGCCAAATATGCGGCGAGATCGAAGCTGCGCGCCCGTCCCAGTCCGCCGCCGCAAACCCGCGCCACCAGCGCCCGCTCTCGCGGCTTCCACTCAGGACGCACCTTCGCCAGGTACTGCTCCACTTCATCCGCCGCAACCGCCGCCAGCCGCACATGCATGCAGCGCGACTGAATCGTCGGCAGCAGCGCCGAGGGATTGTCGGTGAGCAGGAAGATGGTCGCGAATTCCGGCGGCTCTTCCAGAATTTTCAGCAGCGAGTTCGCGGCTTCTTTCATGAATTCCGCATCGCTGAAGATGTAGACGCGCTCACGGCCTTCGCTGGGGCGGTAGTAGATTTCGTGGACCACGTGCCGCACCTGGTCCACTTTGACCAGCATTTGCGGCGGGTCGGGCGGGATGATCAGCACGTCAGGATGGGTCTGCACGAATACACGAGTATCGCGTTTGTCGGCTTCGCGCAGGTTCTCGCGCGCCTCCACTGCCTCGGCAAAACGCTCCTCCAACGCGTCTGCATCGCCGATGCGAACGCAGTTCGCGCAACGTCCGCAGAAATCGGGCAGCCCGTCCTCCACCCCAACAGGTCCAACCACGGGACCTGTCGGGACCCCGGACCTCCACCCAACAGGTCCAACCACGGGACCTGTGCCGGACCCTCCACCCCAACAGGCCCAACCACGGGACCTGTCGGGGACCCCGGATCGGTCAGGGGCCGTTCCAGGCAGTTCATCGCCTTCGCCACCATTTGTGCGAGCGTGAACTTGCCCGCGCCGTGCGGACCGGAGAGGATGACCGCATGGGGGAAGTGCTGGCGCGCCAGCATCTCGCGCAGCGTGCGCACCACCTCGGCATTGCCATGGAAATCAGAAAAGGGCATTGCGTTTTTGAAGGGGCGCACCTTTAGGTGCGCCGATAGCTCGCTTCCTCTAATGGCTTCAGCCGCTGCGGGACTTCGTCTTTCAAGCTGCCTGGGAAGGCCGAGCAGTACGGATACTCGACTGCCCGTTCCACCAGTTTCCTTCCCACCGGACTGCGATGAACATACTCAACATGAATTTGGTAATCCTCGACATTTCGTATCCGATGATCCGAAAAACCAGACTGCCAGACTTCCACCGAGGATAACGTTTGGCGCTGCCAGGTCTGAGAGGTGACGGAGTAAGTCAGGGTTGGATCGCTTTGTTGTCTGCTCGGCCTCAACTGCGTCACCTCAGGGGCTAAAGCCCATTCTGATTACTAACTTTACGGCGCACCTAAAGATGCGCCCCTTCAAAATGCCAATCTTTCCCTAACCACCCGCACAATCTTCTCATGCACCTCCGCAACCGGCGGCCGCGCATCCACCAACACCACTCGCTGCGGCTCGCGCCGCGCGATTCCCAAAAACGCCTCACGGACTCGGGTAAAAAACGCCTCGCTTTCCTTCTCGAAGCGGTTCTCATCCTGCTTCGCGATCTTGTTTCGCCGCCGCGCACGTTTGACGCTGGAACTCACATCCGAGTCCATCAGAATGGTCAAATCCGGCCACAGGTCGCGACACAAGGTCTCATGCAAGCGCAACACGGGCCCGGTTCCAAGCTGCCGGCCTCCCCCCTGATACGCTTGGGTGGAATCCGTGAAGCGGTCGCACAACACCCACTGGCCTCGACTCAGGGCAGGTTCGATCACCTCCGCGATCAGTTGCGCCCGCGAGGCGAACATCAGCGCCATCTCGGCGTGGAAATCCAGACCTGCGGTGCGCGAACTGAGCAGCACGGCGCGAATTTGCTCGCCGATCACCGTTCCGCCAGGCTCACGCGTAGTCACGACGTCGATGTTCTGCCGGCGCAACGCAGCCGCAAGATTCTCCAATTGCGTACTCTTGCCGCAACCGTCGAGGCCTTCGAAGGTGATGAACTTTCCGCGCAGCAGTCGCTGGGCCACTTGGTCATGATATCAACCACTAAAGCTCTTCCAGCAGGTGAACGCCGAAACCGGCCTTTCGGCATTGACCACATAACTCCGAGTCCACCGTCAGGACAACGGGATTATGGCTCTGGTGCCGTATGGCCAATTCGATTAGGCTCGCGTCTACGGGACCGAAGCGCGTCACCATCTCAATATTCATGTCAATAAGCTGGACCACCTCTTCATTCAAGTCCATGTCTCGAAATTCGTCGCGAGCCCGATGCCACAATCTCTCTTGACCGTACTTTTCCGTCTTTCGAATCCAACGGTCCAGTTCTGATACAACGGAGGCACTGGTCATCTTCCGTCTGACGGAAGCAATGAATTCAGAGCAGCGATCATACGAGGCTTGCGTTGTCAGCCAACGCAAACTGCTGCGAAGCCGCTCGAAGCCAAAATGAAACACAGCATGATGCCGGATGAGTTCGCGTATGGGGCCGGTATCCAGGATTAACAAGTCGCGCTTGTCGTCATCCCGAAGAGGAGACATGGCAGATATCAGTCGCCTATTACTTGCCCGTTCTGAAAAGGAGCGAGGGGTATATCGAACCTCGTACAGAGGTGACGTCGGTGCTCTCGGAGATGGCTTACGAGATTCTTGGAAATCTCCAATAGCTCTTTCACTGCGTGATGGAAGGATTCACGCTGTTCGTGGAATTCGACGCTCTCAGCCGAGTGCCGGAATCGTTCTCTGTTTTGCGACCAGAATTCGTGCAGGCCATAGTATTGCTCCAACTCCTCGATATGATTAATCAGGTATTCGCCAACGAATTTCGCTACAGCCTCATTTGTCATAGTCGTGGAATAGGATTGAGACCTATCCGGCCCGGTGGCGTACTCTCGAAGGGCGCTGCCAACCTCCTCGGAAAACGACGTAGAATTCATCAATTGGTCAAAGAACCTGTTGGCACTTAATTCCAATTTTCCAAGATTGTCATCGTGGTGTTTAAATTCCTCCGCAAATCCCGAATTCTCCGGGTCGTCCAGGAAGTCCTCAAGATTTGGTGCCTGTGAGGGGTCGATGTATTGTTCGATGGGTCTTATGTATTCACAACTTCTTGAGTACGTGCGCCAACTCAGGTCCCCACGTCCCAGGAGAAGTTGCTCTCGGCGCAAGGCCTCTATGACGGGATTCAGCACGGAATGGACCCAAGCCTCCACACGCCTGGAACGAAGAGGGGGTACTGTCGCATTTGCTGCCATGGCGATAGGTTATCGCATTCGCGCTCCGGCATCCAGCCCAGCGGTCTGCGAACTGAGCAGCAGCGGGCGAAGCCGCTCGCCCAGCTCCGTCCCGCCTGGCTCGCGAGTGGTGACCACATCGATGGCGTGCTGACGCAAGACTTCTGCAAGCCTTCCCAGTTGCGTGCTTTTGCCGCAGCCGTCGAGCCCTTCGAAGGTAATGAACTTCCCGCGCTCCGGTCCGCCACTCACCGCGCCATAATATCAGCCCCTATTCATCCGGAATTCATAATGCGCCGCGTGCGGAATGTGTTATTTTGAAAATTCATTAACATTTGTTTTCCCCGGAGGCGCTCAGAAATTGTCCAGAGACATGGTGCCGAAGCGCATCTTCCTGACTAAAGGCGTAGGCAAACACCGAGAACGCCTCACCTCATTTGAATTAGGCCTGCGCGACGCCGGTATCGCCGCGCAGAACCTGGTTCGTGTTTCGTCCATCTTTCCGCCCAACTGCAAACTCATCCCCCGCAAGGAAGGACTGCGTTTCCTTTCGCCGGGCGAGGTCGTTTTTGCCGTGGTAGCGGAGAATTCCACTCGCGAGCCGCATCGTCTGGTCGCCTCCAGCATCGGATTGGCGATCCCTGCTGACCGCAGTACCTATGGCTACCTAAGCGAGCACCACTCTTTCGGGGAAACCGAAGAATTCGCGGGTGACTACGCCGAAGAGCTGGCGGCGGAAATGCTGGCGACGACGTTGGACGTCGAGTTCGACGCCGACAAGTCCTGGGACGAGAAGAAAGAGGTTTACCGCATGTCGAACAAGATCGTGCGCACCGCCAACGTCACCCAGAGCGCCGTCGGCGACAAGCGCGGGCTGTGGACGACGGTGATCGCGGCCGCAATCCTGATCTTCGAGTAGCTGTGTCTTACCATGCCTGGGGCGAGATCGGTTAGGTAATCGCTCACCGCGCGGGCGAAAAACGTGCAGCGCGTTCTCTTCCAGCTTCCGTGAACTGGCTATCGAGATCGTCGCTGCCGACCGCGCGCGGGGGGAGTTTGCCGCCGGTTTCCGTTACAATAAGCTTCCCTACGCCGACCGTTTGCCGCCTCCCTGGCGGCCGATGAAGACGCTACGCTGCTGACCGGCGACTATGATTTCAAGAGAGTTGAAGGCAGTCTATCTGTGGAATTGCTCCCACCGAAGCCGAAGAGTACAAAGAGCTCGCGATAGACGGAATCCGCGCGGAACTATTGCAGCTTGAAGATCTCCACCAGCAGAAACACCGCTTCGGCGGCAGCAAGAGAAATCCAAAGCTTGCGGCGAAAGCGGGTGCGCCCGATATCGCGCATCAACTGCAAGCGGGTGGCCAGCAGCGTAGGATCGGCCGGTGGGCGCGCGGAAACCGCAACCTCAGGGGGCTCCGCGTAGCCGCTCGCAGCGGGAGCGGTTGGCGGCGCATCTGGACGAAACTGCTTTGGCTCGGCAATCAGATCCGACCAGTCGAGGATCTGCAGACTGGCCTCAGCTCCGAATCCCGGCACCGGATTCGACGTAACCTGCAGCGGCGGCAGCCGCTCGGGCGACAGTCGATCGCGCAGATTCTGCAATAGCGAATTCCACCAGCCGTGGCTTAGCTCGTCGCCCAACAACTCGCCGATGTCGACCGGACGCGACTCCAGCTCCAGCGGCGGTAGAGTCTCCGGCGAAATCACGTCCGCCAGGTTGTTAAACACCGTGCGGTACCACGGCATCTGCAGCATATCCCCGGGCAGCAAGCCAACATCCACCGGCTTCGACGTCAGCGGCAAAGGAGGCAGCCGCTCCGGCGCAAATCTGTCCGCCAGATTAATAACCAGCGATCGCCAAAGGGGAAGGTTCAATCCTTCCGGGGGTGAAAAATCAACATTGATCATGCGGTCCGGCGCTGCTCCTGGCTCTTGGTCGTGCCCTGGCACAAGCCATAACAATCGTAGGCTGGTTCTAGTTTAGCATCGGTTCACTTGGGAATACCCACCCTCGGCAATCTACACGCGTTCCAGAATCAGCGCGATGCCTTGTCCGACGCCGATGCACATGGTGCACAGCGCATATCGCCCGCCGCGGCGTTGCAGCTGCAATACGGCAGCGGTTACCAGGCGCGCCCCGCTGGCGCCCAGCGGATGTCCGAGCGCGATGGCTCCGCCGTTCGGGTTGACGTGCGGCGCGTCGTCGGCAATGCCCAACTCCCGCAGCACCGCCAGCGCCTGCGAGGCAAACGCCTCATTCAACTCGATGACGTCCATGTCGGCGATGGTGAGGCCGGCCACGGCCAGCGCCTTGCGCGTCGCCGGAACGGGTCCCATGCCCATGACGCGTGGTGCCACGCCTGCCGCCGCCGCCGCGATTACCCTCGCCTTCGAGTTCAATCCGTAACGCTGCGCAACCTCGGCCGAAGCCAGCAGAACCGCGCATGCGCCATCATTCACGCCGGAGGCATTGCCTGCGGTGATGGTGCCATCCGCTCTGACGATCGGCTGCAGCGCAGCCAGCGCCTCCAGAGTCGTCTCCGGCCGCGGGTGTTCGTCTTTATCGACGATCGCGGGCGCTCCCTTGCGCGACGCGATCGTCACCCGCGTGATCTCCTCTGCCAGAGCTCCGCTGCGCATCGCCGCCGCAGCGCGTTGCTGGCTGCGGTAGGCAAACGCGTCCTGGTCCTGGCGCGAGATGCCCAACTCTTCCGCCACATTCTCGCCTGTCTCCGGCATCGAGTCCGTGCCGTACTGCGCCTTCATCAGCGGATTAACCAATCGCCATCCGATCGTCGTATCTTCCACCTTCATCGTGCGGGAGAAAGGCGCATCGGCCTTCGCCATCACGAAGGGCGCGCGTGACATGCTCTCGACGCCGCCGGCGATCACCAGGGAGCTCTCGCCGGCCTTGATGGCCCGCGAAGCGATGGCGATCGCGTCAAGGCTCGACCCGCACAGGCGATTCACCGTCGTGCCCGGTACCGTCTGCGGCAAACCCGCCAGCAGAAGGGCCATGCGCGCCACGTTACGATTGTCTTCGCCCGCCTGATTGGCACAGCCAAGAATCACGTCATCGACGGCGCTCCAATCCACGGATGGGTTGCGTTCCATCAGAGCTTTTATCGGAATCGCAGCAAGGTCGTCCGTGCGGACGCTCGCCAGCGCGCCGCCATAGCGTCCAAACGGCGTGCGGATCACATCGCAAATGAAAGCGTCGGACATCGGAAAAACGCACCCTCGCACTCGTGCGGCAGCAATTCATCATATCGTGAGCGGGGGTCAGATCAGAACTCGCGTGAAGCTACTTGCTCAGCAGGTGCAACCCGATTCCGACAGCAGTCCAGAAGGGAATTACCAGCAGGAAGGAAAACAGCAGACCTTGCGGGAACTGCAGGCTCGCGGCATCGGCAGCCGACCATGTCGCGTCGGCGGAGTGATAAGCCCTGTTGAATTCCGCAAGCCGGGTGAGAGCCCACATAAGCTCGTTACTATACAGTAAGACGGGCTCTCGGCGGCGCGGGTTGTAACCAAGACGCAAGATCGAACACGCATTACCTCCGACGCTCAACAGCTCGTGTTTCAGCAGCTCACAAAAAAATCGGCCCTGACGTATTTTGAAGGGGCGCAGCTTTAGCTGCGCAGTAGCGAGTCTTTACTTTTGTCATCACGAGCGAGCTTTAGCCCGCGCGGGATCCGCTGTTCGGAGCTTTTCAGCAGGCTGCTTACGGAGCCTTCCGTTTGAGCAGGTAAAGATTAAGCGGCCCCTTGGCTTGATAACCGTTCGCTTCGCTCCCCCAGCGATAGCTGGTGACATTGCCCATCTCTGCCACGCCGTCCGCGTCGTAATGCTCACGAATGTAGGCGTTTGACCAATTCATGATCTGCTCCGTAGACGCGAGACTGGCGAACGCCACCCAGGACTTCGGCACGTTCACCAGCACCAGCATGTCGGGACGAGCGTTTTCAATCTCCCGCTCCATTTCTTTCTGCATCTCCACGGCGTACTTCTGATTTTCCAGGAGCGGGTACATATAAATGTAGCCTGTGGCTGATCGTCGCTTGCTATAGAAATAGATTTCAGGCTCGGAACCTAGAACCGCAATGGTTGCGTTGTCGGGCGAATGGCCCCGAATATAGTTCGCAATCTGCAGCGCTTCCGGGAATGGGTTACGCCCGTAGAGCGCTTCGCATGCCTCCAAGGGATCCATCTGAAACAGAAACTCTCTTTGCTGATAGATCGAGAATATGAATGCAATCAGGAAGACCAGCACAGGTATCGCAGCCATCGTGCGTGATCCTTTCCACTCTAGCAATCTGTCGGTCCCACAACCTACGGCCATGCCCGTCAGGATGGAAATAGCGGGCAGTAGAAGAATAAAATAGTGGGGACGAAAATAGAGTCCCGGGCAGACCGCAAGAAATGAGAATAGAAAAAACGAAAGGACCAAAAGTTTATTCGACCTTGCGCGTGCGCTCCACAAAAAAGCCGTCAATCCTACAGCAGCAATCAACCAGACCGCGACTACTGGTAAGACGACGCTGGCGCCCATCGTGCGGAATAGCATGAACCCGTCTGCAAGCGGCGCAGCCGTACCGTACTGGCGGGCGTACAAGAACGTCCAGAACCAGAACTTCTGGAAAATCCCGGCGCGCCACATAAGAAGGCAAGTCAGAACAAATGGAATCAGGCTCCCTAGACTAAGCAGGGTGAGATGAACTGCCAGATTCTTCCAATTCACCGGAGGCGATAGTTTCCGCCATAGAAAGTAAATTATAGCCCAGAGAACAAAGAAGATGCCTGGCTGCTTCATTAGGAAAGCCATTCCGAACAGCAGGCCGGCACAAAGGATCAGCCAGTTCTTGCCTGAGTTTAAAGCCTGAAGCAATAACAATGTTCCACTTATGGCGAACAGAACTACGAAATGGGTGGCGTGACCTTCGAAACCCATTACGGATGGACTAGTGGATAGCAAGGCGTAGCTTGCCCCTGCGACGAAACCAGCCAGGCGTCCGAACAGTCTCGCGCCAAGGATGAATATCAGTAAAGTAGTAGCGGCGTTAACCAGTAGCAAGCCGATATGAATACCAGCTTGAGTCTGGCCGAATATCGCGAGAATCGCCGCATAAGCGGCGTGCGTACCGGGCAACTTCACCGTATAGACCAGACGATAAAGAGAAATTCCATGCAATAAAAGCTGTCCGCCATAGGCATATTCGCCCTCATCACGTTCTAAAGGCATGTCTCGCAGACGAAAGCGAAGAAGGGCGAAGAAAATCAGAACCATCAGTAGCAGCGCATAGTAAAAGTACGGTGACAGTTCGGAATGGACAGCGGAAGACTTCTTGATCTTAGTCCTGCCTGGGCGGCCTCTTGTGCGACGGCCGACTTGAGTAGGCGCCATCGGCGCACCTCGAACTATCTCCTGCTTCACAAGCGCGCAATACGGTGCATCTTGGCGCCCGATTTGACCAGAGCCGGCTAACGGCACCCCATTGCGGCGCACGGCATGAAAACTCGAAAGCAATACAGCGCTCAAGGCACTCCAGCCGCGGGCGGCGTTGCGGGCTTTTTATCGGAGACGGTTTTCATTCTAGTGACAGGGGCCGCGGTGTGGAAGCTTTTTATGCTGGCGGAGATTCCCGGAAGGGGCAAGTAACTCTCTATCCCGGTGCAAGGTCATTAACAGCGTGTGACAACCTGGGCCAATGGGTTCCTTTCTCCGCCTGCTGAGCCTAAATGTCGAAACGGGTCATGCTTTGCGTGCATCACATGAGGGCATCCTGCACAGGAGTGAAACCATGAGTACGCATGCTCCCGAGATCAGCCCCGACATCAGCTCTCTCAGTCCGTATGGTCCGACCAGGTCCACCATCACTGCCACGCCGCTCAGCGCCGACGAGCTGCGCAAGACCGAAGCCTACTGGCGGGCCTGCAATTATCTCAGTCTCGGGATGATTTACCTGCTCGACAATCCTCTGCTGACGGAGCCGCTGCGGCCCGAGCACATCAAGAACCGGCTGCTCGGGCATTGGGGATCGAGCCCCGGCCTGTCGTTCATCTACGTTCACCTCAATCGGCTGATCAAGAAATACGATCTCGACATGATCTTTCTCGCCGGTCCCGGACACGGCGCGCCCGGCGTTCTTGGTCCCTGTTATCTGGAGGGAACGTACTCCGAGGTTTATCCCGACAAAAGCGAAGACGCGGAAGGCCTGCGCGAATTCTTCAAGCAGTTTTCCTTTCCCGGCGGGATCGGCAGTCACTGCACGGCGGAGACGCCGGGCTCGATTCATGAAGGTGGCGAGCTCGGTTACGTGCTCTCGCACGCCTGCGGCGCGGCATTCGACAATCCCGACCTGATCGTTGCCGCGGTCGTCGGCGACGGCGAATCCGAGACTGGCCCGCTCGCGACTTCCTGGCACATCAACAAGTTTCTCAGCCCCAACCGCGATGGCGCGGTGCTGCCGATCCTTCACCTCAACGGCTACAAGATCAACAATCCCACCATTCCCGCGCGAATCTCGCGCGAGGAGCTGGAGAGCATGCTCGCGGTTACGGCTGGACGCCATATTTCGTCGAAGGCTCGGAGCAGGACAGCATGCATCAGGCGATGGCCGCGACCGTCGAGCATTGCATTCTGGAGATCCGGCAAATTCAAAAGGAAGCGGGTGAGAACGGAAACGGCGCACGCCCGCGTTGGCCCATGATTGTTCTGCGCTCGCCCAAGGGCTGGACCGCGCCGAGGAAAGTTGAAGGACATTACCTCGAAGGCTTCTGGCGCGCGCATCAGGTGCCGATCCTGAACGTGAAAACCGACCCGGTGCAGCTTCGCATTCTGGAAGACTGGATGCGGTCACAACGGCCGGAAGAGCTGTTCGTCGGTGAAGGCAAACTTGCCGCCGAATTCCGCGAACTGGCGCCGACAGGCAATCGCCGCATGAGCGCGAATCCGCATACCAACGGCGGCCGCGTGAAGCGAGCGCTGCGCATGCCCGATTTTCGTAACTATCAGACAAAGTTCGAAAAACCTGGCGTGACGCTGGCGGAGAATACTCGCCCGCTGGGCGTCTTTCTCGGCGAGGTGATGAAACTGAACATGAATAATTTCCGCGTCTTCGGACCCGACGAGACTGCTTCCAACAAGCTCGACGACATCTACAAAGTCAGCAAGAAATTCTGGATTGAGGAATTCTTCCCGGAAGATCAGGACGGCAGCGAACTCGCCCGCGACGGCCGTGTGATCGAAATGCTTAGCGAACATACTCTCGAAGGCATGCTCGAAGGCTATTTGCTGACCGGCCGGCATGGCTTTTTCTCGTGCTACGAGGCCTTCGTGCACATTATCGACTCGATGTTCAATCAGCACGCCAAATGGCTGGAGATGTGCCGAAAAATATCGTGGCGCGAGTCGGTGGCTTCGCTCAACCTGCTGATAACCTCGACCGTCTGGCGGCAGGACCACAACGGTTTCACCCATCAGGATCCGGGATTCCTCGATGTGGTGGTCAACAAGAGCGCGAACGTCACCCGTATTTATCTCCCGCCGGATGTCAACTGCCTGTTATCAGTGGCGGACCACTGCCTGCGCAGCCAGAACTACGTCAACGTCATCGTCTGCGACAAGCAGGCCCACCTGCAGTACATGACCATGGACGCCGCGATTACGCATTGCACAAAAGGCATCGGCATATGGGATTGGGCAAGCAATGACGAAAGCGGCGAACCCGACGTCGTGATGGCGACGGCCGGCGACGTGCCCACCAAGGAGGCGCTCGCCGCAACCGTGCTCTTGCGCGAGGCCTTCCCCGACATCAAGGTCCGCTTCATCAATGTCGTCGATCTATTCAAGCTTCAGCCCAGCACTGAGCATCCCCACGGACTCTCGGATTGGGAGTTCGACTCGCTGTTTACCACCGATAAGCCCACCATCTTCAATTTTCACGGATACCCGTGGCTGATTCATCGGCTGACGTATCGCCGTCATAACCATGACAACATGCACGTGCGTGGCTACAAAGAGCACGGCAACATCAACACGCCGTTGGAGCTCGCTATCCTCAACAACATCGACCGATTCAGCCTGGCCATGGATGTGATCGACCGCGTGCCACGGTTGCAGAAGATTGGCGGGCACGCGAAGGAACACTTCCTGAACGAACAGATCGCATGCCGCAGCTACGCGCACCAGTATGGAGTGGATAAGCCCGACGCCGCGAACTGGATTTGGCCCTACTGATTCATGATGCCGGGCACGGTGTCGTTTCGGACCTTCGTTCGCGGCTGCCTTCCAGCTTGGAAAGAGTGCTTGTCGTTCGCGAGATCACTCGGCGAAATTTGCCTACCAGCGATGGGAAGGTTCGGGTAGAGCTGGCCTTCAGGCCAGCGTCTGAGCCGTTTATAGTTGTATCCCGAGCCGACTTCAGTCGGTGAGGGATCCGCGTTTCCGAGTTTTTCAGCGACCCGTCAGTCGAATCCCACGCAAAAGATGCAGGATGGCTGTCGCTGCTATCGTCCGGTCGGAAAGCAATCTTCAGTTTCGGAGGAACACGCATGAAATCGCAGCTTTTGATCAGTATTCTTCTCCTCGCCATCAGTGCGAGCGCTCAAAGTGATCGCAAGTTCCTGAAGTCCAAGCTGGCCGCTGAGCGCCACCTGCCGTTCAGCAGTGGCGTTCTGGTGGACCACACGCTCTACATCGCCGGAACGACCGTCGAGCCCGACAAACTGGCAGCGGGCATTTCCCCAGAAGACGAAGCAAGGGCAGTGATGGAGCAGATCAAGCGGACGGTCGAAAGCGCCGGCATGACCATGGACGATGTGGTATCCATGCAAGTGTTCTGTACGGACTTGTCGCTCTACGATAGTTTTAATGGCGTTTACAGCAAGTATTTCCACGACAATTTTCCGGCGCGTGCTTTTATTGGCGTATCGAAACTGCTTTTCGGTGCACGATTTGAGGTCAATGGCGTTGCGGTTGCGAAGCACTGAAAGCAGTGAATGGTCGGTTCTACTGAGCTTCGCAGAACATAGTCACGAAGCCACGAAATTGTCATCACGAGCCGAGTTTACTCGCGCCCAAGGGCGGGTCGCTGGTGATGACAATTCGAAAATGCGGCCGCTGTCTGGCAACCACGCTACGGCACAGTGATTTGCAATTCTCAATAGGTACATCATGAAATACGAACGCAATCTCGGCAGTTCTCAAGCGAAGCTCTTTACCAAAGCTTGCTTGTTCGTGCTGGTTGTAATCGCGAGCATGTCTTTAGCGGCAGCGCAGGATTCGAAAAAGCTATCCTCAAGCGATTCCGTCCCTGTTTATACCGCGCTCGGGTTTTCTAACTCTCCCTTCGAGGTGAGAGCTTAACGTTTACGCAGGATATGTTGTTGTGTCTTTTGCTTGCCGTGTCGGTTGGCGCGGTGGGTTTCATCGGCTACAGGACGTGTAATCTCCTGAACACCGCTACCGCAACCGTTGCGGCTGTACCCGGCGGGATTACCGCAACCCGCGGCGCGGTGGTCTCTATCGGCGAGGGCCTTTAAAACGGTAGACGCGCCTAATTCGCGAGGGTTCGGCTCGGCGTTGTGGTCGGCGAACCGGTGACGCCCTAGCTCGGTGGGAACACGTTGATCGTTAAGGCTCACGGGCAATTGACCACGCTCAACCAAACCGTAGCCACTCTGAGCGCGCGGACCTCCGATACCGTCTCCGGACTGCGCGCGGACATCGCGCCCGTGTTCCAGGAGACTCACGACACGGTAAAAGACGTCACGATTCGCTCAATGATCTCTACCCGACATCAAGGGCGGCGTTGCTGGCGTGGTGGCAGTTACCGGCGTGGCCTACCCGCGAAGCGATGGGTAAGGCGGCTCCCGTTATCGCTGAGTCAGTAGCGGCCGTATCGGCGGGCGTCCGGCGGGAAAGCCGATGAACTCACCAAGCCAAAGACCACGCGCCAAAAGGTCTCGGACTGGTTAAGCATCTTCCCGAAAGTTAATAAGATTGCGTTCTGTGAGGCATTCATGAAAGGACAACAGATGTTTAAAGCCGTTTTGGTTTTCATGCTCGGCGCGGTTGCGTTCGGGCAAACTCCGGCTCCGGCTCAGCCTGCCGCAACCACAACCACTACTCCGGCGGCAACGCCGATTGCTAATGTGACGCTGCCGACTTACATCATGGGCGGCATCAGTTTCAACCAACTTACTGGGGCCGCGGGCTTCGGATCGAATACCCGGAGAGTAACTCCGTGGGCCTGTATGGCAGTGCGACCACGGACCTGATTCCGCTAAAAACCACGGTCAACGGAAAGTCGATCTACCTGTTGAGCGGCTCGGCGCGGGCAGGCGAGCACAAGGTGGTGTATCAGGACACCAGGAATGCGGTGCTGATCGGCGGCAACGTTGGGGCGTCTTCAGTAACACGAGCGGAACTTCCGGGGTGACTCTCGGAGTCGCGGGGAGCTTCACGCTGACTTACGTGCGGCAACTCAGCGCACATGGGCTGTCGGTGTGCCGATCCGGATGCTGTATGAGTAATGTGGGACCGAATGGCGCCGGAGCGTGGAATCCGGTAGTCGAGGCGGGCGTCATCTGGAAGCCGTAGTCCTATGCGCCTCGCTGAATTCGATCGAGCGGGAGGCCGGCCACGTGGTGGTTGGTCTCCTGCTAGATCTGCTCGGCTGGTGCTCTGGCGGAATGGGCGTTCCAAAACGAAGGACTTAATACCATTCGCCCTCGGCGTGATCGCGCGGAGCATGATGGCGAAAGGGAAAGAGCAAGGATGCTTGAAGAACTGAAAGCACGGTTGCGCCAACACGAGGGCGTTATCCCTCACCTGTACCTCGATACCCTCGGCTTGGTGACTACGCGGCGTTGGAGCATCTCCCTGTCAACGTCCGCCGTACGCCGAGGCACTCCCGTTCATTCACCCGAGGGCCGGCCGGCGACGTGTGCCGAGATTCGCGCCGAGTATGCCGCGGTCAAGGCCTGAACCAGCGAGGCTCCCGGGTACTACGCCGACAGAACCAAACTACGGTTACCGGATAGCGCGATGTACGAACTGCAGAGACCGAGACTTAAGGCGTTCTCCGCGGCGCTTCATTCGGGCTTCCCGGCGTTCCGAAACTACGGCTACCGGCTCAAGAGGCGCTCTTGGACATGGCGTTCCGGTTGGGAACGTAGGTGGGACTGATTAGAAGGTTCCCGCCTGTATGATCCCAGCGGTGACGGGTAGAATGGACTGGAACGCTTGTGCGGAGTAACTGCCACCGGGCCGGTATCTAGGAATGGCGCAACACCAATACCGCGAATCTGTTCAGCGGGCAGGTG
>CAWGFZ010000012.1:0-215121 GCA_963821995.1 uncultured Acidobacteriaceae bacterium
CGCCCCGGGAAAGACTATGGTCGGCGAGCGCCCAAAGCCCTTCGGCGAAGCGCTCGGCTTTGACCCCATCACGTCGACCTTAATCTTCGGCGAGTACGACGCGGTGCTGGTGGACGCAATGGGGACGGTGGCTGAGGCCAAGGCTCTCGCGGATTGGGTGGCTCTGCACAACCGCAACCTCGAGACCATCTATATAACGCACGCCCATTTCGACCACTTCTACGGTCTGAGCATTCTGCTCGACCGTTTCCCCGGCGCTCGGGCGATAGCAACGCCGAAGACAGTGAAGGCCATGCAGATGTCTTTCACTCCCACTGTGGAGCGGTTGGCCCGCCGGCTCTTTCCCGGGCAAGTGCCCACCAAGTTGGTTTCACCCGAGCCCTATGAGCCCGACACGTTCACTCTCGAGGGCCACGAATTGCGCATCATCAAGCAGGGCCGCACCGATAGTCCCGATTCGACGTCTCTCTACGTTCCATCGATCGGCCTGATCGTCGCTGGCGACGTTGTGTACAACCAATGCCGCATGTACGTCGGCGACACCACCCCCGAGAGCCGAAAGAATTGGATCGCGGACCTGGATCGGCTAGCATCGCTGAACCCGACGATGGTCGTCGCGGGTCACAAGAAGCCTGGCGCGCCCGACTCTCCCTCGACGATCCAGGAAACCAAGCGTTACCTCGAGGACTTCGATCGGCTGCAGAAAACCGCGACGTCCGACCAGGAGTTGTTCGATCAGATGACGGAGCTGTACCCGCATTGGGTGGCCAATCAGTCGTGGTTGATGTTTGGATTCCCGGGGGCGTGAGCCACATCAACCGCGGTAGCCGGTCCTTGCGCAGTTTGGAGGAAGCCGCGGGCGATGAGCGAGCTCATATTCAGGAGAATAGAATTCGATTTCAAATAAGGAGAACAACAATGACAACTAAAGGAAAAGTCTTAGTGCTGGTATCGAGCGGTCGCGGTTTGCCCTTGAAGGATGGCAAGGTTTATACGGGCGCCGGCTACTATCTCAACGAACTGACGGTTCCGGTTCGCGCCCTGATGAAGGAGGGCTACGAAATCACTTTCGCCAACCCCAAAGGCAACGCGCCTCAAGTGGATGTGCATTCAGAGGTCGCCGATTTCTTCGGCGGGGACGCGGCCAAGCTTCAGGACTATATGATATTCCGCGACGGCCTGACTGGGCTCAGAGATCCAACCCGCATCGCGGATGTCATCGCATCGGGCCTGGATCAATATGACGCTGTTTTCGTCCCCGGCGGCCATGGTCCGATGATCGATCTTCTCGATGATCCCAATGCCGGCATAGTGATGAGACACTTTCACGAAACATCCAAGCCTACGGCAGTGCTCTGCCATGGCCCGATTTCACTTCTCTCGGCTCTTCCGAATTCAAAGGGGGTGGTCGCCGCGCTGGCGGCGGGCGATGCCGCCGGAGCACACGCAAAGGCTCAAGGCTGGATCTATGCCGGATATAAGATGACTATCTTTTCGACAGCGGAAGAGCAGCAGCGGGAGCCGCTTGAGATTGGTGGTAAGGTTCTCTTCTACCCGGACTTCGCCTTGCTTACGGCGGGAGGTGACGTAAGTGTGGCCGCTCCATGGCAGAGCTACGTCCTTCAGGATCGCGAGCTGATCTCAGGTCAGAACCCGTTCTCTGATCAAGCGCTTCTGAAACTCCTTCTACCAGCACTCGATGCGAAGAAGAAGTCGGTTTCAGCGGCATAAGAATCGGGGACGCCCAGAAAGAGCTAATTGAGAAGGGGACGACACTTGGAGGGCGTAAATCTCGATGAAAACTACGTTCGGCGGTTTTTCGCTGATGCCGCCTGAAAATCAGGCAAGTGTGGGCCACGCATTATAAAAGGGCGCCCCTTTCGAAGTAGGCTATGGCTGCTGTGTGAAGCAGTAAGCCAAACCTGACGAAAGGAACACCCGATGGATAGCATCAAGTATATTGGTCCCGATGTCCACCAGAGCACCATCTCGGTAGCCGTGCTCAACGGCGACGCCAAGCTGGTGATGCAGTCGGTGATTGCCACGCCTGCTGCCGCCATTCTCGATTTTCTTCGCGGTCTGCGCGGGACTTTGCATGTGACCTTCGAAGAAGGCAGCCATTCCGCCTGGCTCTACGATCTGCTGGTGCGGCGGGTGAGCGAGCTGGTGGTTTGCAATCCCCGCAAGAATGCCCTGTTGAAGGCGGGCAACAAGAGCGACAGCTGGGGATGCGCGCAAGCTGGCCGAGTTGCTGCGTGCCGGGTTGCTGTCGCCGGTCTACCACGGGCAGAACAGCACCGCGGCGGTGAAGCATTTGGGGGCGCAGTTATGCCGCGCTCACCGAAGATACCAGCCGCACCAAGGGGCGGCTGAAAGCCTTGTATCGCAGCCAGGCCATTGGCACCCGCCACTCGGACGTAAAACGCCCGACGCGTCTGCGTCAGGCATAGGCTCTTGGCCAGCCGCGGTGGGGCGGCTGGAATGAGCAGACACGCCAAGCGGAAATCCTCGAAAAATCGGCGGTACTGGATAGCCCTCGCTCGCCCGAGTCGAAGCGCGGATATCGACACGCCATCGATGAATTCATTCAGTGGTACTGCTCCGAGCCACGCCTCTCCGTCAACAAGGTGGTAGTCACCCGCTATCGAATCCACATTGAGAATCGCCGCCTCGCGCCCGGTACGATCAACGGACGGCTACCCACTTTTGTACGCGTCAATCGTCACCCTCGCATGGGCATTTTCAGAATTGCCGACGCAATGTCTTCAACGTTGGTTTCCAGAGCAAAGTGTCCAGTGTCCAGGAATGTCACGGCTGCGTTGGGCACGTCTCGCTTGAATGCTTCTGCGCCAGGCGGAACGAAGAAGCTGTCGTTTTTGCCCCATATGGCGAGCAACGGAGGCTGATGCGTCCTGAGATACTGTTGGTAAAGGGGATAGCGTTCGAGGTTGGCTTTGTAATCAAGCTTGAGATCAACCTGTAGGTCCATCATGCCCGGTTGTGCGAGGAGTGCGGCGTCGAGCCAGTAGGCTTCGGGTTCGATTCTGGAGACATCTGGAACTCCGTGGAAGTACGCCTCGCGAACACCATCTAGCGACATACGTTCTTTGATCTTGTCACGAATGGCCACCGATGGCTGCTTCCAATAGGCGCGCAAAGGAGCCCACGGACCCTCACCCAAGCCTTCTTCGTATGCGTTGCCGTTCTGCGAGATGATCGCGGTGATGCGGCCCGGATCGGCGACTGCAAGGTTGAATCCGATAGGCGCACCGTAATCGAAGACGTACACCGCGAAGCGTTGTAATGCTAGGGCCTCCACGAACGCTTGGGTGGTCTCCGTCAATTGTGCGAAGGTGTAGCGATAAACTTCCCCATCCACCTTGGTAAAGCCAAATGAAGGCAGGTCAGGAGCAATCAGATGAAAGCGGTTCGCGAGCAGCGGCATCAGGTGCCGAAAGTAGTGCGATGAGTTTGCAAAGCCATGCAACAACAGGAGAACCGGACGACCCTCGAGCCCGGCCTCTCGATAGAACACGGTAACGGGACCGACCTTCACGGTGGAATGCCGGACCTCTGCCACATCCATCTTCCCCTCCGAGTTGAGAGGTGCGGCGAATGAATAAGAGCGGGCAAGCGCCGCTGCTCCAATCATCCCCTTAACGAGATGCCTGCGAGTTTCGCTGGATTCAATATGGGTGTTAGCCATCTGCCTTCTCACATCACAAGCATTACCGGATCGGAAAGTCACCAGGGCGTTCCGTCGAATCGAATTCCCGGTAAGCCCCTGCATGTCGGCCAGTGTTTACGAACGTCTTCGCTTCACTTGGACGAAAAACGCCCAAACATTTCTTGTGACCTACGGCGTGACGTCTGCTCTCAGTCGGCGGTTTGCCGACTATTACGTCCATGTGAAATGCGCGCCGTCAACGAGTGACTTGGCGATATTTCGCCAACTGTTATCCTCACCAGTTAAAACGAAAATATTTCGCCTCGCCTGTCGAATTTCCTACTCCGCGACGACTATAGGATGAACAATTCAGCGGCGCTGAGTCGCCTGCCGCAGGCGAGCGTCAGACCGTCTTAGAAGATTAAGGAGACGCAATGAGAAAGCTCAAGATTTTCGAACATATCTCGCTGGACGGCGTGATCCAGGCCTCCGCCGATGAGAACAATTTCCCCTACGGCGATTGGTCAGCGCCCTATCGGACCCCCGCTGGCAGAGAAGCACTCCTCGCGAGGTATGGCGAGAAGTTTGATCTGCTTCTTGGCCGACGCACCTACGATGGCTTTTCGGCCTTCTGGCCGAAGGCGCCGAGCAGTCCTATGGCTGACCGTCTCAACGCGGCGAAGAAATACGTCGTGACCCACCGGCCCGAAAGCCTGGAATGGGGCCCGTTCGAGGGCGTTGGGCCGAACCTCGCCGAGGACATTCGCCGCATCAAGTCGCACGACGGCCCCGACCTGCTCCTTATGGGCAGTTCAACCCTGACATCGACGCTGCTCGAACACGGTCTTGCGGATGAGGTCGTGCTGCTCGTCGATCCAGTCCTGCTGGGCACGGGGAAGCGCATTTTTGCAGAGGGTACTCCGGCACGCGCATTCGAGCTCGCCAGCACGAAGGCTATGCCGACAGGCATCGTTATCAATTCCTACAAGCCCGCTGGGCCTTTGAAGAACCAACCATAAGGAGCAGTGCGTGTCAGACTGATGTAAGCAGGCCATTTCACGTTTTGACCGTGTCGATGAGTGTAACCGGGATATAACGACAGTCGAGAGAACCATAGCGTTCCCAGATTAGCTTAAGTCGTGACCGCGATCACTGACAGCGCAGAACGGCGAGAGGAACATGCCGATGTAATCTCTTCGCCCCCCGATCTTCAGAGGCGTGGCGTCGTGAGGTCATATGAAATCGCGCGGCGCGTCCTTGCCGCTCCCGGCACTCCTCGCTGCACTTGTTTTCGTGCTTCTCGTCTGCTTCGCCGGTCGCTACGGATTCCATGCCGACGAACTTTACTTCCTCGCCTGCGCCCAGCATCCCGCGTGGGGCTACGTCGATCTTCCGCCGTTGCTTCCGTGGCTCACCTGGATCGTCATGCACACGCTCGGTTCGTCGCTCACTGCTATTCACCTCTATCCCGCTTTGGCCACGGCAGCCACCGTGCTTCTGGTAGCGCGACTCGCGTCCGAGCTTGGAGGTGGGCGACGCGCGGTCATCACTGCCGCTGTACTGACAGCGATTGCTCCGATCGCTCTCGCCTTCGGACACGTCCTCAGCACCAACGCCCTCGATATGCCGCTGTGGACCGCTGCTGTGCTGCTTCTCGTCCGCATCGAGAAGACCTCGAACCCGCGCCTGTGGCTCGCCTTCGGAGCAGTCGTCGGCATTGACCTGATGCATAAGTACAGCCTCGCGTTCTACCTCGCCGCGCTCGCGGTCGGGACGCTACTCTCGGCATGGAGACGGTGGTTCCTCAATCGTTGGTTCTGGGGCGGAGTCGCCATCGCTCTCGCCATCACTCTGCCCAACATCTTGTGGCAGGCACATCGTCACTTCCCATTTGTGGAGCTTCAGAACAATCATCGCAACGTCATTCTTCCCCTGCTTCAGTTCGTCTACGCACAGGCGCTGCTGGTCAACATTCTGAGCTCCGCCTTCGTCATTGCCGGCGCGGTGTTCTTCTTTACACCGCCAATGAAGCGCTTCCGAGCCCTCGGCTGGGCCTTTATCGCCTACATGCTGCTGATGTATACGCTCCACGCCAAGGACTACCTGGTCACGCCTGTCTATCCAGCCATGCTCACCGCCGGAGCCGTCGCTGCTGAACGCTGGTTCGCCAACACATGGAGCCGCCGCGTGGTCGCCGCGTATGTAATCGCAGCCTGCGCCCTCTCTGCACTCATGTTGCCGACGTTCGTTCCCGTCCTCTCGATCGATGCCTGCGCGCGCTACAACCAAAAGATGGTGCTGCACCGAATCGAATCCGAAGAGAACGCGCACTCCGCTCTCCCGGACTACTACAGCAGCTGTCTGGGATGGAAGGAGCGCGCCGAAGCCGTAGCGCGCTACTACAACGCTCTTCCCGCGGAAGAACGCCAGAAGACGGCGATCTTCGCCAACTTCTACGGACAGGCCGGAGCCATTGATCACTTCGGGCCCGCACTGGGACTGCCGAAGGCGATCTGCAGTCACCACTCCTACTGGTATTGGGGAAGCAGAGGCTACACCGGCGAAAGCGTCATCACCCTCGACGTCGACCTCGAGTATCTGCAGAATCACTGCGCCTCGGTCACGCTGGTCGCCGATCCCAGGGTCCAGTGGGCGCGTCCCGACTGGGAACGGCCCATCTACCACTGTCGTAAACTCGACCACGATCTCACCAAGGAGTGGGACGCCTGCCGCCACTTCGACTAGAACAGCCGCAGAGATGCAGAACGTCATCCTGGGTTGAGGCGCGAAGCGCCGGAGTCGGAAATTAATGTCAATTGTCGTCAACAGGGCTAGTCACTCTTCCACTCGGTCGGAGCGGCTATGACCTCTGGCAAGTTGCCGTATAACGGCTAAACCATTGAACTGGCTTCTCGTCCCTTATCTCGTGGATCGGGAACGACAGACGCCCCTGGGTCCGACCGCACTCAACGGCCTTACTTAAAGATGAAATATCAATCGCTGCGGGGAACGACGGCGCTTGCCCAATCACCCCGTGCAAAACGTCCACCTAAGTATCTGATATTGTGACCCGAAAAATTACGAGGTTCACTCACCCACAAACACTAGATTTCGGGCAGGGCTGCACAACTGCTTGGGTCAAAAGTGTCAGCCGCCTTCGTTCTCGACTTCCACCTTGTACATATCTGCGATCCAGAAGAAAATCCTGAGGGCCAGTTGGTTCTGAACCCAGTCTGCCGACTCAACGGTCTCTTTGAGCATCTCCAGTACTGGTGCAAGCGGAAGGAACCGCTGTTCAAAGTCGCTCGGCGGAACTTGGTATGCTGGATTTCTTTGCTTGGCAGTGCTCGAAAGCCGATTCAGAATCCGCTCTAACAAGAAGGGCGCGACCTCTTCGACAGATCCGACTCTAATTACGGCTTGGGCATTGGTGTCGCAGCAGGACAGCCCGAAGTCGATGGTCCAATTGAAAAGCTCCGCCGCCAGCTTGATCTGCTCAAGGGATCGCTGGTCCAGGCGGTGGCGAGAGTCCACCTGAGACATGGATCGGGCGCATGTTTCCGGCAGAATCGTTTGTGCCGCAATATGCCGATAGGTATCCGAAGTTGCGAAAATCCACACCTCGAATGTCGCCATTCGATGCTTGCGCAACTGAGGACTTCGCCTCGTTCACACTCACTGTTTCAGAAGCTGAAGAATTCTCGCCCGAAGCCGCACCGGCGGTCGCTCCGGGTTCGTTTACGACAATCCCGGAAATATTGACCTGCTTGACGCTGTTAAGTTGGGCAGCAAGCGCGGCCGCCTTTGTTTTATCAGCGTCCGAGCTGACAGACCCGGTGAGCGTGACAACGCCGTTGTCGCAAGCGACTAATAAACCGTACCTACTAAGTATCGGGTCAGCACCGATCTTCGCTCTCAGGGCGGTTGCGA
Organism: uncultured Acidobacteriaceae bacterium; assembly: GCA_963821995.1. Taxonomy (GTDB): domain Bacteria; phylum Acidobacteriota; class Terriglobia; order Terriglobales; family Acidobacteriaceae; genus Bog-257. Next base: position 7,598 of record CAWGFZ010000012.1, read on the forward strand.
GCTGGGCATCGGACATCGGCGGACCGGACGATGGGGAGGACTGGCGGAGCAATACGACCGTTATCACCGACGCGATTAGCAGGACGACTATTGGCTGCGGAACTGTTCAATTGGACCATCGAATGCGGGCTGTTCCTCGCCGACACCAAGGCTCAAGCTGAACTTAGAGTCGGATCTGTCGAGGAGGTCGCTCCCTTCTTGTTAGGCCGAATTCTGGCTCGACTTTCGAGCAATGCTATGTGCAGGAACCCAGCATACCAAGCTCTGCCGAGCGACTTTGAACAGCGGTTCCTTCCGCTTGCACCTGTGCTGGGGATGCTTAAAGAGACTGTTGAGTCCGCAGACTGGGTTCAGGATCAACTGGCTCTCAGGATTTTCTTCTGGATCGCAGGTACGTACAAGTTGGAGGTCGAGAACGAAGCCGGCTGACAAATGTCAATGACGTCGGCCCTATGAGCTGCGCAAGTTGAGGAACTACGTTCATCCAGGCGTTTGGGCGCCAGAGCATCCGGAGACGATGAAGTTCACGAAAGCGGTGTACGACGTTGTATATGAAATTTTCGAGGTGGCGAACTCCTGGCTGGTGCATCGCGTGCACGAAAGTTTGCGAAGGAAAATGGAACGGGAGGAGCGAAAGACCACGCCGTAAAGGGCACCCGCCGCACCGAAAGCTCAGAGGAAGATCATTACGGCTGAGGGCTGACGCGCCGTGCCTGTCGCTGAAGCGATGCCGGAATATCCGCTTCGATATCCATGTGCGCCGCGTAGTCTGGATGGAAGCCGAAGGTCATATTGACAATGCGGTGCGCGTCGGCGGCGATCCGGAAGATTTCCCGCTTGTCGTCCTTGAGCGGCAGCGCCGGCATGTTCCACCAGCTCCGCGTCGCCTACATCTCCGTCAGCACCTGATGCACGAGGTGAATCGCGATCGATCCTTCGCCGACGGCCGACGCCACGCGCTTCACATTGCCGGCCCGGATATCCCCCACCGCAAACACCCCTGGCAGGCTGGTCTCGAGAAGCTGCGGTGGGCGCGACAGCGGCCACGCCCTCTCTTCCAGCGTCGCACGGTCGAGATCGTGGCCGGTTAGCACGAAGCCTTTGTTGTCGAGCGCCAGACATCCCTCCAGCCACCCCGTGCGTGGCGAGGCGCCGGTCATCACGAACAGATGGCGTATGTCGTGGGGGACAATCTGCCCGTTATCGCCATCGCGCCAACTGATGCGCTCCAGGTGTGCGTCGCCGTCGACGCTGGCGATCTCCGTGTTGTAATGCAGCTCAATCGCCGGGTTTTCTACGATGCGCCAAATCAGATAGCGTGACATTGTGTCCGCCAACTTGCCCGAGCGCACCAGCATGTAAACCTTGCGCGCCTTTCCCGACAGGTAAATCGCCGCCTGTCCCGCAGAATTTCCTCCGCCGATGACCACCACGTCTTCGCCCACGCACAACTGCGCTTCCATAGCCGTGGCACCGTAGTAGACGCCGTTGCCCTCGAACTGCGATAGCTTGGAAATGGGTGGCTTGTTGTATTGGGCGCCGGCAGCCAGCACGATGGAGCGCGTCGGCAGTGGCGTGCCCTCATCGAGGATGACCTGATAGGGACGGCGATCACATTGCAGGCGCACGGCGGTGCGCGCGACCATCATGTTCGCGCCGAACTTCTGCGCCTGCGCCAGCGCGCGCCCAGCCAACTCCTGGCCCGAAATACCCATAGGGAAGCCAAGATAGTTTTCGATGCGCGAGCTCGATCCTGCCTGTCCGCCCGGGCTCCCCGTTTCCACTACCAGCACGTTGAGGCCTTCGGATGCCGCATAGACCGCGGCGGCTAGCCCCGACGGCCCCGCACCTACGACGATCAGATCGCGCACCTGCGATTCGTCGATGTTCACGTTGAGCCCCAGGCAATCGGCCAGCTCGCGGATCGAGGGATTCCGCAGGACGCTGCGCGCGTTGCAAACGACGACCGGCACTTCCTCCACCTTGACCTGGAAGTGGTCGAGGATCGACTGCGAACGCTGGTCGGTGTCCAGATCGATGAACTTGTAGGGATAACCATTGCGGCCCAGGAACTCGCGCAGGCGTAGCGTGTTGGCGCAGTTGAGCGAGCCCAGCACCAGCACATTGCTCGCCTCCTCGCTGATCAGAAGCAGCCGGCGTAGGATGTAAGCCTTCATCAGGATATCGCCCAGCTCCGCGTCCTTGGCGATGATGGCGCGGAACTCGCCGGACGCGATCTGCAGAAATTCGCCGGAGGCGATGACCCGTCCGCGCAGCAGCGCGCGCTGGCCCGAGATGACGGCAAACTCACCGGTGATGCTGCCGGGAACGTGCGTGACCAGCGATCGCCCGTCCTTGGGACAGGGTTGAAGAATTTCCAGGCCTCCCGACAGAACCACATAGACGGGAACGTTGCTGTCCCCCGGTTCGAACAGCACCTCGCCCGCTTCCACGTGCCGCAGCTTGCCGTGAGGGCGCAGCCGCTCGATCTGCGCAGGTGTGAGAAGAGGAAAGGCCTCAGAGCCAGGTTCGACGGAGATGTGGGTGGTTACAGCAGACATAAGCTTGATTTTCGCTCCGCAACAAAAATGGGAACCGATGCAGTAGATGAGATGCGAACGCGGGAAGGTGCAGCGATCGCTTGTCCGTCGAGACCCTTAGGTAGGAACAGAAGTCCAGCATATAGCTTTCATAAGGTGGGGTAGCAAGAAGTACAGCAGGCCAGCGGGAAGTTTGGCCGAGTTTCAGCGCGAACCCGGTGTACACATTCAGCAACGCAAGTAACGGAGCTAATCCAGAAGCGGGGGTAATCGCAGGTCCCAACGGCAGCCTTTACGGCGGAAACCCCCAATTCATCTCGGCCACTGTCGAAGACCCTTACGGGAATTGGACTCTTCTTACTTTCAATGGGGTCTACGAGCCGACAAGCATATCAGCGCGGATTCTTGCGATTGAAAAGAACCCGGAAAAAGCCACAGCAGACCGCCATCCCGCTGCAGTGCCGTTGAAGTTCTCTGCCCTCAGGATGGCGAGTCCGGCTTCAATGATCGCAAACGGCGAATGATTGGCGACCGGCATTCGAACACGAGGCGAAGCTCAACTTGACTCCCGGTTCCCGATGAGCGCTTGTTTCATTGAAAAAGGGATCAGGGAACCAATTCGAATACGGTGCCGCCGTCTTTTCCGCCGCCCACTTCAGTCGTGCCGTAGAGATGGCCGGAGGAACCGATCAGGGAGGCATACGGACAAGCCCCGTCCAGCTCTTGGAAGCTATACAGAACTGTTTCGGTCCAGTCGTCATGATGCGTCAACTCGAACACCGTGCCGGCGCCGTTATAGCCGGGCTCGCAGATCAGACCGGTGTCGTCGCCCCCTCCTAGGGTTGTGCCGTAGAGATGGCCGGTGCCATCGATGACCAGTCCGCCATAGGGAAAGGCCCCATCCACGCCGTTGTCGTTGAAACTATGCAGCACCGTCTCCGTCCAGTTCCCATCGCCTTCGGGCTCTAACTCGAACACCGTACCTTCGCTGTAAGTGCCGCCATAGGTAGTCGTACCATAGAGGTTACCAGCGGCATCGAAGATCACACTTGCATTGGGGTTGGCCCCGTCGCTGAGGGCGAAGCCCCACAACACCTTCTCCGTCCAAGTCCCGCCCGCTCCGGGCGTCAACTCGAACACCTCTCCACTGGCCCAGGCGCGGCCTCCGCTGGTCGTACCGTAAAGGTTACCTGCGGCATCAAAGGTCAGATCGGCAGTGGGACTAGACCCATTCCCGCCGTCAAATTCGAGCAGCACTTTCTCCGTCCAGTCACCATCCGCCTGGATTTTTAGCTCGAAAACGATCCCGCAACCGGGCTGACCAGTGCATCCGTTGCCGCCCTGACTGGTGGTGCCATAGAGATGGCCGCTGCTATCGAAAATCACGCCTCCGATGGGATCAGCCCCGTCTCCAAAGTCAAAGTTATGCAGAATCTTCTCCTCCCAGCCGTCATTCGCTTTCAACTCGAACACCGTCCCGCAGCCCCCGTCGCAGTTTGAACCGTTGCCGCCTCCGCTGGTCGTACCGTAAAGATTGCCAGCGGCGTCCATTACCAGGCCAGCATAGGGTTTAGATCCATCCGCGCCGTTGCCGAACTCATGCAGTTTTGTCTCAATCCAGACACCATTAACCTTGGTCAATTCGAATGCCACGCCCTGGCCGTAAGTGCCGCCCTCGCTCGTCGTGCCGTAAAAATTGCCGGCGGCGTCCAATATCAGTCCGGCATATGGAGTATTCCCGCCTGCGCCGCCGAAGGCGTTAAAGTCATACAGCACCGTCTCCTGGGTAGCCGCCCAGGCACCCGCCGCAAAGAAGGTCGCCGTAAAGATCGAAAGCGGCAATGCCAGAGTCACTGTTGCCGCCAATCGCCTTAGACCTAGGATCATGCTCGGCCAGGTTGAGTTTGTCATGAGATTTCTCCCTTCGACTTTGAACTGGAATTTGCGTTCTAGCTTAGCTTTCCCCGTCCCACGGCCAGATCGCCGTCAATCTAGCACTCAGTTTCCCGCTTTCGTCTGGGCAGAATCCGCCGCTTTCAGTTGCGGTTCAATGTTTAATGTCTGATTTCGAGATGAGTTGGAGATGATTGTCTAATCTGCTGAAAACACTCGGGATGAGATCCAATTTACGGTACGACGATATATGGCGGCACCAGCGGCGGCGGCACGGTCTTCAATCTACGACCCTCGCCCAGAGCTTTGCGTAGCGGTCCTGTGCCCTTGGCAGGAAACCGTGCTTTTCTCCTTCTTGAATGGCATTGACGGGGCTTATCCCGGATTTGGCAATCTCATCTTCCAGGCAGGTGACATCTGCGGCAGCACGGCTGGAAGTGGTAATTCTGGTTTGGGTACAGTTTACGAGTTGATGCCTTCAGGATCAGGCTGGACGGAGAACGTCCTCTACAATTTTCAGGGTGAAAGCGACGGCTCCACTCCTGCCGGCGGACTGGTCATTGACCAATCCGGCAACCTCTACGGCACAACAATGAACGGATACCATGGCGGCCCGGGTGGCGGCACCGCCTACCAGCTATCACCCTCCGGCGGCGGATGGACCTTTACCACGCTTTACAGCTTTTCTGGCCACCAAGGTTCCGCTGCAAGTTTGACAATGGACGCGGCGGGCAACCTGTATGGCACAACAATAGGAGACGGGGCCAGAGGACTAGGAAATGTCTTTAAGTTGATACGTTCGGCCCATGGTTGGACCTACGCGTCGATTTACGACTTCACTGGTGGCAGTGACGGCATGGAGCCGTTCAGCAACGTGATCTTTGACCCAAACGGGAACCTCTACGGTACGGCTACCCATGGGGGCAGCGGATCGGCCTGCGATTACGGCTGCGTCACCGTGGGAGATCACGCCTTAGCTGAGACTCGTCGGCACCGAACGTTTCGCTGTAACTGGCGTTCAAACCGGGGCCGATTGCGCTTGGCGCCATGCACGATGCCAGTGGCAGTTTCCGGAGTCAGAAAGAGGAATTAGATGGCTTCCGGAAACAAGGGAACCGTAAGTATCAGGAAACGCGCTGGCGGTCCGGTTTGGCTATACAGGTACCAGACCACCAGAGCAAGTGACGGAAAGCGCGTCGAAAACACAGAACCAGTGGGCAAGGTTAAGGATGTCGGCAAGTCGAAAGTGGCTGCATGGATGGAGGTTGCCAGACTCGGACTCCACCTGCTCGCCGAGAACCCGAGCACAGCAGATCTGACATTCGCCGATTTAGCCGCCCACTATCGCCTCCACGAGTTACAGGAGCAATCTGGGGTTCGTGATCGAGCTGATGAAACGGTATCGGTACATGAACTTTTGTTGCGACGGTGGATACTTCCGCGCTGGGGTCAAGTGCGGGTGTCCGAGATCAGGCCTGTACTTGTTGAGCAGTGGTTTAAGTCTCTGGCATCAACGCCATTCATGGATAACAGAAAACCGCTTGAATGGCCTTCAATCACAAAGATAAAGGCTGTGATGTCGTTGGTATTCCAGAACGCGCAGAGGCACGAGTTGATACCAGGTAGCCTCGATTCGAAAGGCAGACCTACGAACCCCATTGCCCTTGCTCGTACGAAATGCGAATCAGATTACGAAGGATTATCTCCGGCCCGCAGCGATTAAGGCCGGTGTAATTCCTGATGACTACGCTGGCCGGTTTGGCTGGCACAACCTTCGTCACAGCCTCGTTACGTTCCTCGGCGGCAGGGAGGACGTAAGTCTGGCGACAATTCAGACGATGGCGCGTCACACCAAACCGAGCACAACAGCCGGGTACATCCATCGTGTCAACAAGACACACCTCGAAGCGCAAGACAAGTTCATCAAGGCCTTAAAGCTGCCTAGTAGAGGTCTTGGGTCAGAACTTGGGCCAGAACCAGAGTTAGTTGGAACTTAAAGGGGCTGTAACCCATCGAATCTAAATGGTGGACCTGGCCGGGATCGAACCGGCGACCTCTTCCATGCCATGGAAGCGCGCTCCCAGCTGCGCCACAGGCCCACTTCGGGGAGGGACTTGTATTCCCGCCAACTGTATTTTCTCCCAGCGGCATCGCACAGTCAAACAGCTTGCAGAGCGTCAGTCACACGGAACGGTTAGCAAACAACTGAAGCGGCCAGCGTCTTCGTATGTGCAGATGACTGCGACGATGTCGTCCTGAAACTGCTGTACGCTCGCACCTCGGGGAGTCGTTTTTGGGAAAGGCAGCAACCCACTCGGGAATATTCCGGTGATCAGCCAACCTGCTTGGCTTGGGTCAGGGCCGTTGCCCGGATCATTTGATTCGAGGTTCCAGGCTCGTAGACGCAGAACGGCTCTTCCGCCAGAAAATCGCCGGTCGCGGCAAAGGCGCGTGCGCGGCAACCCATGCAGACGTGCCGGAACTCGCAGCAACCGCATTTTCCCTTCAGGTTGTCGTCGTCGCGAAGCTGTCCGAATACGGCTGAGTCGTTCCATATCTCGGCGAAGCTCTGCTTGCGCAGATCGCCCGCGAGCGCCGGCAGATAACCACAGGGGAAGACCTCGCCTTCATGCGAGATGAAGCAGACACCCGTTCCAGCCAGGCAGCCTTTCGTCATCGCGTTCATGTCGCCGGGGTGCCCTCCGGGATGATTTTGTGGGGCCCCCGACGAGGGCTGGTTTTGCACTCGTTGGGGTACTTGTCCGGTGTGTCCGACTGGTGGTCCACCGTTCGGCTTAAGTGAGATTCCAGTCGAGCCGGGCATGGTCATGTCGGTTGGGCCGATCTGGTGCGGATGATGCGGGGCCTGCGGAGCTACCTCACGTCCAGCCATGCGGTCCGCCGCCCGGCGTTGACGCAAGACGCGGAAGTAATGCGGCGCGCAGGTGGCCTTCAATTCGATATCGCCAGTCAGTGACTGATCGTAGAACCAGTTCAGCATCCGCTCATACTCATCGGGAGGAACCATCTGCTCGGCAGCAATATCCACCCCGCACCCAACGGGCACAAGCAGAAACGTGTGCAGCGCGTCAGCGCCGAGGCGCCGCGCCAAGGTGAGCACTTCCGGCAGCTGATGGGCATTATGCCGGGCAATCGTCGTATTGATCTGCACCGAGACGCCGAGCTGCTGCAGATTGCGCATACCGTAAATTGCCGCATCGAATGCGCCGGGAATGCCGCGGAAGGTATCGTGCGTAGTGGCATCAGCGCCGTCGAGCGAAATCGAGACGCGCTTGATGCCGGAGTTCTTGATCTTTTCTGCGATATCTTTGGTGACCAGCGTCCCATTGGTTGCCAGGGCGACGCGCAGGCCGCGGCTGGTGCCATACTCTGCGAGTTGAAAGATGTCGTGCCGGTAAAGCGGCTCACCGCCGCTGAGCACCAGGATAGGATTGGAGAAATCGGCGATCTGCGAAATGATGTTTATCGCCTTCGAGGTCGGCAGATCGGAAGGCGACATCAACTCCGTCGCCGTCGCGCGGCAGTGGATGCACCGCAGATTGCAGCCTTTGGTCACTTCCCAGAAGATCAGACGAGGCTTGTATTCCTTTTTGGCCGCCGGATGTGCGCTGCCATTGCCTGCTGTCATGATTGCCTTTTCCTCCCCCGCTCTTGCGGATCACGGCTGGTTGCTATGGCCCAAGGATAGGATCTCCACGACCCGTGAGGGCGTGAGTGCCATCACGTGGGGCTGTGACGAATGTCACTGGAAGAGCGAGAGCCGTTAACCGTCCGCTGTTCGCGAGCAGCCGGCTGCTAACTCTACACCGCGATAAGCAGGATCAGCGTGAGACCTCGGTGCCAATCTCAGCCGAAATCTCTGAAATCTGTATCGGTGCGATCCCGGCTTTTTGAAGCGCACGATTCAGCTTGGGGATATCGGTTTGCTTAAGCTGCGTCCACTCGGCCGTGCTTGTGTTCGCCGCCTCCTTGGCTTCGCGGTACAGCTCCATAGCTTGTGCAGGCAGGCTGCGGTCCCCGCTCTCCACCACGCGTAGCGCGGCCGCCAAACCTGTGCTCGCCGACTCGAGCCCGCTGATTACTCCCGGAGTCGCTGGTCGCGGGTTCTGCACATTCTGAATGGCCGAGTTTAGTGCCGTCACCTGGTTGAGGAGCTCTGGATGCTGCTTCAGCGTCGTGGCTTCAATCTCGCTCAGGCGCTTCTTCACCGCGCCGATCTCCGCCAGCGTCTTGCGAGCGCTTCTCGCGTCACCGAAGATTTCCAGCCCCACGCGAAGCTGCTCGTTCAACTCGGCCGGCGTGGCCTGTGAGCGCGGATCCATTTCGACTTTCAGCGGCTGCGTGTACGTGCTGCCATCCACCGCCAGCTTGAGCTGATATGTGCCCGGAACAGCGCGGGGCCCGCGAGGCGCGCCATAGCCTTCTTCGTCGGACTCAGGACTTGCGCCTGAGGTTCCCCAGCGGAGGTCCCAAACGAAGCGATGCGCCCCCGCAGTATTCTCCAGCACCACGGGCTTCGGCAGCCAGCGTTCCGCAATTGCGAGGGGAGGATGAGGTTGCACTTTCATTGCGCCTGCAACGTACCGGCGCACCGGCTTGCCAGCTGAGTCGAAAATTTCCAGCGCCATCGACTTGGCGGCGGACGACAGGTAGTAATCGACAATGGCGCCATCAGGCGGGTTCTTTGCCGTCGGCTCCTCCGGCGGTAAAGGCGTGCCGAGAAAAACGTCGTTGTCCACCCGGATTGCCGTTGCCGGTTTGTAGAGCGTTACCCTCTGCGTTTGAACTTGCAGCGCGATCTGGCGAAGCAGGGTGATGTCATCCAGAATCCAGAACGAGCGGCCATGGGTAGCGATAATCAGGTCGTCACCGTGGATGGTGATGTCACGGACGGACGTGACCGGCAGATTGAGTTGCAGCGGCTGCCAATGATCGCCATCGTCAAAGGAGAGGTACATTCCCAACTCAGTCCCTGCGAACAGCAGTCCTCTCCGTTCGGTATCTTCGCGAATCGCGTTGACGTAGTGATCGCCGGAAATTCCTGCGACGATGGGCTGCCAGTTCTTCCCGTAATCGCGCGTGCGGTAAATGTACGGCGCTTGATCGTCGAGACGGTGGCGATCGACCGCGACGTAGGCGACCGCGGCATCGAAGCGGGAAGCTTCGATCATCGCGATCTTGCTCCACTCGCCGACCCCATGCGGCGTGACGTCCTGCCAGCTCTTACCCGCGTCGCGCGTCAAATGCAGTAGTCCAGTGTCGCTGCCCGCCCAAACTTCATCTGCCTGCAACGGCGAAGGAGCAATGCTGAACACCACACCGAATCCGCGCTGTTTTGCATTTTGTACGGTGGTCGGGCCGGTGGCCCTCTCGACTTCCTCGCTCGGCGACGCGCCCGTAAGGTCGGGACTGATCTGCTGCCAGTGCAGGCCGCCGTCGGTCGTCTTCATCACATATTGCGTACCGAGGTAAAGCGCGTTCTTCTCGACGGGCGACAGCACCAGGACGGGCGTCCACGGATCACGATACTTGCGCTGATTGATTTCGCTGCCGAAATTGGGCATTGGCCAGGGTGTGATGTCCTGGCTCAATGAGGTGCGGCGGTCGAAGCGTACGACTCCGCCATAGACGCCGCTGGCAAAAAGAATGTTGGGGTCGCTCGGATCCGGGACGATCCAGCCGCTCTCGCCGCCGCCGACCATGAACCAATCGCGCCCGGTAATGAAGCCGTGATCGGTGCGGTTCGGCACGCCGATGGAACCGGTGTCCTGCTGCGCACCGTAAACGTGGTAAGGAAATTCGTTATCGGTGATGACGTGGTAAAACTGCGCCGTCGGCTGGTTGTACCAAGTGGACCAGGTTTGCCCGCCATTGACGCTGATGGTAGTCCCCTGGTCCGTGCCTACGATGAGATGCGAAGAATCTTTGGGATCGACCCAAAGCTGATGGTAGTCGTCGCCGCCGGGTGCACCGCGCACGATCGAGATGGTCTTTCCGCCATCTTGAGAGCGATAGAGTGCGATGTTCGGCATGTAAATAACGTCAGGATTATTGGCGTCGACGGTAATACCCATGAAGTACCAGGCGCGGCTGGTAAGACGCGGGTCGCTGTTGGCAAGGATCCAGGTATTTCCTCCGTCATCGGAGCGATAAAGGCCCGACTTCTTGCCCGCCTCGATGAGTGCGTACACACGCCTGCCATCGGGCGCGACGGCAACTCCAACCCGGCCCCAATCGCCATCGGGCAATCCGTTGCCGGTTAGTTGCGCCCAGGTTGTGCCGCTGTCGCTGCTGCGATACAGTCCGCCGCCCGGACCTTGCAGCGGAGGATAGGTGCTCCATGGCGGGCGATGTGCGTTCCACGTGCCCGCAAAAAGGATGTTTGGGCGGGCAGTGGCGATGGCGAGATCGGAGACGCCAATGTTCGGTCCCTTGTCCAGAACATGCATCCAGGTCACCCCGCCGTCGGACGATTTGAATACACCGCGCTCGCTATTCGGGCCATAAGCGTGGCCCAATGCGCCGATGTAGACAATGTCGGGATTTTGCGGATCGACAACGATACGGCTGATCTGGCGGGTATCTCTTAAGCCAATGTTCTTCCACGTCTGACCTCCATCCACGGACTTGTAGACGCCATCGCCCGAGCTGAACGCCGAGCGAATATCGGACTCGCCCGTTCCGGCATACAGAACGTTGGGATTCGACGGCGCGACCGCCAGCGCACCGATGGAAGCTATCGGCTGACCATCGAAAATAGGCGCCCACGTCACACCCGCGTCGGTAGTTTTCCAGACTCCGCCGTCGACCGATCCGAAGTAAAACACGGCTCCGCCGCCGGCGACACCTGTAACGGCTGCCGTGCGACCTCCGCGAAACGGGCCGATGAGCCGCCACTGTAATCCGGCCAGCAGCTCGGGTGCGACCTGGGCGCGAGCAGTGAGGCTACCCAAGAACGCTACCGCAACCATGAGCGAGCAGATACGTCTTACTTGATGGATCAATCGGAGGTCCTCTACCTGACAAGTGTGGGAATAGTTTAGATTACTCCTTCGCGCGCAGCGCACTCGAACCCGGCACGGCAGGTAATTGATATCGATGAAGCGAATTCTACTTGCAGTCTGCTGTCTTGTTTCTCCGCTTGTCACCTTTTCAACGCCGCTTGTGGCCCAACAGATCGATACCAGCATGCTCGGCGAAATGAAGTGGCGCAACGTCGGGCCGTTCCGCGGCGGTCGCACGCGGGCTCTGTGTGGCGTTGCAGGTCAGCCCAACGTCTTTTACATTGGCGCGGTTAACGGCGGTGTTTGGAAGACAACCGACTACGGCCGTACCTGGAACCCGATTTTCGATCAGCAGCCAACTGGCTCGATTGGCGCGATTGCCGTCGCACCATCGGATGCGAACGTCGTTTATGTAGGCAGCGGCGAAGGTCTGCATCGGCCTGACCTTTCTGTGGGCGATGGCATTTACAAGTCCACCGACGCGGGCGCGACCTGGACGCATCTCGGGTTGCGCGACGGTCAGCAGATTTCGATGATGGCGGTTGATCCGCACGATGCGGGCCGGCTCTTTATCGCCGTCGCTGGGCATCCTTACGGGCCCAATCCGGAGCGCGGGATTTTTCGCTCCACGGACGGCGGTCAAAGCTTCGAAAAGGTCCTCTACAAGGACGAAAACACCGGCGGTAATGACGTCGAGATCGATCCTTCCGATTCGAAGGTTGTGTATGCCACATTGTGGGAGGCTCGTGAGGGCCCGTGGGAGAACGGTGAATTCAACGGCACCGGCGGCGGCATCTACAAGTCCACCGACGGGGGCAACACCTGGAAGCAGCTTGCCGGTGGTCTGCCCAGCGGCATCATTCAGGCATATGTGAGGATTTCCCCAAGCAATCCCCACCGCCTGTTTGCCTCGGTCGCAACGAAAACTGGAGTTGATCTGTATCGATCGGAAAATGCCGGTGACACATGGTCCACAGTTACGACCGATCCGCGAGACAAGATGCGCATTGGCGGCGGCGATCTGCCCGTTCCCGGCATCGACCCCAAGAATCCTGACATCGTCTACATGACCAGCACTGTGACGTGGAAGTCTACGGATGGTGGCAAGACTTGGGAGGGCTTTCGCGGCGCGCCCGGCGGCGACGATTACCAGAACATCTGGATCAATCCTAACGATCCGAATATTATCGCGCTCGCCAGCGACCAGGGAGCCATTATCACGGTCAATAGCGGCCAGACATGGAGCTCGTGGTACAACCAGCCGACTGCCCAGCTTTATCACGTTAACGCCGACAATGCCTTTCCCTATCGTCTGTGCAGCGGCCAGCAGGAAAGCGGCTCCGTTTGCATCGCCAGCCGTGGCAATGACGGCGAGATCACCTTCCGTGACTGGCATCCGGTGGCCGCCGAAGAATACGGCTACGTCGTGCCCGACCCGACGGATGCCGACATTGTCTTTGGAGGCAAGTTGACCCGATATGACCGCCGCACCAATCAGGCACAAAACATAATCCCCAAGCCTCTGGGCGGTCCCGATTTTCGCGTGATCCGGACCGAGCCGATTGCCTTCTCGCCCTTTGATCCGCACCTCATGTACTTTGCTGCTAATACCCTGTGGCTAACGGCCGACGGCGGTCGCAGCTGGAAACAGGTCAGCCCCGATCTCACGCGCAAGACCTTCGACGTACCAGCGACCGTGGGCATTTATAGCTCCGATCCTTCGGCGCAACCTAAGCAGCGCGGTGTTATCTACGCGCTGGCGCTTTCACCGGTGGAGAGAGGCCGTATTTGGGCGGGAACCGACGATGGATTGATCTCGCTCACAGCTTGACGGTGGCGCGAACTGGAGTAACATCACGCCGCCGCAGCTCTCGGCCTGGCAAAAGGTCTCCATGCTAGAGGCGAGCCACACCGATCCGCAGACCGCCTATGCAGCGATCAACACGCTGCGCATCGACGATCTGCGACCGCACCTATATCGCACACGCGACTCGGGCAAGAGTTGGACAGAGATCACCGGCGGCATTCCGGCAAACGAAAACGTGAATTCCGTGCGTGAAGACCCGCAGCGCAAGGGGCTGCTCTTTGCCGGGACCGAGCGCGCGGCTTATGTCTCTTTCGATGACGGCGATCACTGGCAATCGCTGCGGCTGAACATGCCCGCGACCTCGGTCCGCGATCTGCTCATCAAGGACAATGATCTGGCCGTGGCGACGCATGGCCGGGGATTCTGGATACTGGACGACATCACGCGGTTGCGGCAACTTGACGATAAGGTTGTGGCCGGCAACGCATATCTGTTCGCGCCCGAATTGACCTACCGCGTGCGTTGGGACACCAACACCGACACGCCGCTGCCGCCCGATGTTCCTGCCGGGCAGAATCCGCCTGACGGCGCCATCCTGGACTACTACCTGAAGTCTGCGGCGTCCGGTCCGGTGACGCTGGAAATTGTCGACAGCAACGGAAAGACGGTGCGCCGCTTCTCCAGCGCTGATGCGCCGCCAGCGCCGGATCCGCAGCTCAACATTCCGAAATATTGGTTGCGGCCGCCGCAGCGGCTGTCAAATGCTGCGGGATTTCACCGCTTCCTTTGGGACATGCATTACGCGCCCGTGCCCGGAATCAAGCCGGAATATCCGATTGCTGCGGTGCCGGAAAACACCGCTCCGCAGCCGACATCACCATGGATCATGCCGGGCAAATACACCGTTGTGCTCACCGCCAATGGACAGAAATATACCCAGCCGCTGACAGTGGAGATGGATCCGCGAGTGAGGACTCCTCTGGCAGGCTTGCAAGAGCAGTTTGATTTGTCGAATGAGGTTTATGCGGACCTGCTCACGCTGCAGCCGATCGTGGGGAAGGCTGATGCGGCCCGTGAGCACCTGAAGTCCCTGCGCGAAAAAGCCAGCGGTGAACAAGCGGCAAAGTTGGACGAGGTCAGTAAGCAACTGGATGAGCTTGCCGGGGGGGAACGGCGACGCTGGCGTGGTCAGCACGCCCAGACGCTCGGCGGCACGCGCGATTCGCTACTGCAAATGCTCAACATGCTGCAGGAAGTCGATGCGGCGCCGACAACGCAAGCTGCGCAAGACGTGCCGAAACTGCATCAGACGACTGCATCGTTGATCGAGCGGTGGAAGCAATTCGAGAGCAAGGAACTGGCACCGCTGAAGTGACAGCAGCTATCAGCCGTCAACCGCAAGATGTCCGGGCGGCTGCTTTGCAGAGTACGGACGAGTCACCGGCGCGGTCCCGGGTTGACTTTCGCTTCGGCCGTAAAGTTCCAGTTTGCGATAATGGATGCGGCGCCAGCGTGGGCCCGTAGCTCAATTGGATAGAGCATCAGCCTTCTAAGCTGAGGGTTGCTGGTTCGATCCCAGCCGGGCCTACCATTCTCTTCCGTCAGTTGTGCGAGAGACGCGCTTTGTAGCTGATCACGCGGATTTCGCTGATGACTGGGCCCGGATTGGCTTGGTCACTTCGCCCTGCTACAGGCATCACTGACAGATCATCACAGCACATGTCAGATCGTATCGGGTTCTCGGGAGACGATTCCCGGCCCGTTTCCCGATTACTCCATCCGCGCCCAAACGACAAGGACCCCGGACCTCCGATCTCCCTCTTCTCTCCGGCCGAACAATTCAGAGCGGAGGCAGCGAGCACACGTGGGCATGAGTTGGCGCACCGATGTTGGTGCGAACATCAAAATAAGCTGGCGAGCCGGTATCACGCGCGATTACCATCACCTTGACTGCAACCACGAACAGAATCGTGGGTGCAATGACGAAAGGATCGCGGATGAAAAGCATCACCGAGATCGCATTGGCTTTAGCTTTGGGTTTCGGTAGCAGCTTCGCGCAGCAAGGCAGCCGGCTTGCCGGTGCGGGCGCTTTCAAAGTGAGTAGTCCTGCGTTCGCACCCGGCGGCGAAATTCCCGCGCAGTATACCTGCAAAGGCTCCGATGAATCGCCGCCGCTGGAGTGGAGCGGTGCGCCAGCCAAGACTGCGGCTTTCGCCCTCATCCTGGATGACCCCGACGCTCCCGGTGGAACCTGGGTACATTGGGTAATGTGGAACCTGCCTGCCGGCGTTACCTCCGTGTCGCAAGGTGTCCCGAGAACGGAGCGCCTGGACAACGGCGCTGTGCAAGGCCGAAACAGCTTCCGCAAGATCGGCTACAACGGACCATGTCCACCTGGCCGAGCGACACACCGCTACGTATTCCATTTGTATGCCCTGGATGCGAAGCTCGACCTCGCGCCCGGAGCAAACCGGTCCCAACTGGATTCGGCGATGCAGGGGCATATCCTGGCGCAGACCGAATACATGGGGACGTTCCATCGATAGGCAATAGCGTCCCTGGCTATTTGCGGTTCGCTGTCTTCGCTCGCTTGCGACTGCCAAGCTTCCGTTTCGGTAGCGGGCCTTTAGAATGGCTGCTGCGGAATCGTGTCCATGCCATCCCATTGGATCTTCTGGATCGCTTTCAACGTTTTCGTGCTGGCGATGCTGGCGCTCGATCTTGGCCTTTTCCAACGCGAAAAACACGTTGTCGGGATGCGGGAAGCGCTGACCTGGACTCTGGTCTGGATCGCTCTCGCGGCGCTGTTTGCCGTCCTGATATATCTTTTCGGCGGCAAAATGCTGGGCGCGGGGGCGCGGCCAAACTCGCAACTTTCGCTGGAGTTCGTTACCGGATATTTGATCGAGCTGTGCCTCAGTGTCGATAACCTCTTCGTGTTTCTGCTGATCTTCCGCCACTTCAGCGTGCCCCAACAGTTTCAGCACGAAGTGCTGTTCTGGGGCGTGGTGGGAGCGCTGGTGATGCGGGCGATTTTCATTGCCACCGGCGTCACCTTGCTGAGGCGCTTCCATTGGATTGCGCTGATTTTCGGCGCCATCCTTATCTACAGCGGCATCCGATTGCTGCGCCAGCACGGCAAAGCGATTCATCCCGAGTCGAACTTGCTGCTGCGCGGTTTTCGCAAGCTGTTTCGCGTGACCGATGGCTACGAGGGTGGCAGGTTCTTCGTACGCCGGAATGCCGTCCGCTACGCTACCCCGCTTGCCCTGGTGCTGGTTCTAATCGAGGCGTCGGACTTGCTGTTCGCGGTCGATTCCATACCTGCGGTGCTGGCGGTCACGCGCGAGCCGTTCATCGTCTATACGTCAAACGTTTTTGCGGTGCTGGGTCTGCGGTCGTTGTACTTCGCGTTGTCGGGACTGATCGAGTCGTTCCGGTTGCTGCACTACGGCCTGTCGGTGATCCTGATCTTCATTGGCGTGAAGATGCTCGCGTCGGATTACGTCGCCATCCCGACGGAGATCGCGCTGGCCGTCATTGCTGGAGTCCTGGTGATCTCGATCGTGTTATCGCTGGCGATTGCGCCGGAGAAGACCGCCAGAGATGGTTGAAGATGGTCGACGAGAAAGGTCCCGACTCGCTGTTTGCGAAACAGGACCTTGCTTCATTTCGTGCCGAGTCGATACTTGCCGAGCAAGAGCCTAGTCCTCAAACCTGCTTCACGAAGGTGAGCGCAGCCGAGTTCATGCAGTAGCGCAAACCTGTAGGCCTCGGCCCGTCGTCGAAGACGTGTCCCAGGTGAGCGTCGCACTCGGTGCACTTCACCTCGGAACGCAACATGCCGAGGCTGCGATCGTCGTCGGTCTGGACGTTTTCCTTCGCGATCGGCTGCCAGAAGCTCGGCCAGCCGGTTCCGGAATCGAACTTTGTCGCCGAACTGAACAGCGCATTGTGACAGCAAACGCAACGGAAAATGCCCTTCGCGTGCAGGTCCCAATACTGGCCCGTAAACGCCCGCTCGGTGCCGGCGTGGCGCGTGACCTCAAACTGCTCGGGGCTCAGTTGGGAGCGCCACTCCGCCTCTGACTTGACAACCTTCGGCACTCGTTTGGGGCCGATCTTTTCGCCATCGGCTTTGAATTCCACGATCTCGACATAGCCGGTTGCCGCCGAGGCAGCGTCGGATTCGGTGCGATTCAACAAGGTCATAAGCGCTACTCCTGAGAGGGATAGTAAACCGGATTTCAGAAAACTTCTGCGATCGCTCATAGTGTGCCCACTCCAACTCCGCTTGTAATTATTGATTCCGGTATAGCTGGGGAAACATCTGTTGCAAGTTGGAAATTTTCGGCAGATCGAAACGCGCGATGTACGGGTTGTCCGGATGAAGCGCAGCGTAGTTCTGGTGATAACTCTCCGCCGGGTAAAACGCCTTGAGCGCGACCACCTGGGTGACGATCTTGTGCGGAAAGATCTTCGCGCGATCCAGTTGAGCGATATACGATTCGGCAATCCGCTTCTGCTCGTCGTTTCCGTAGAAGATGACGGAGCGATACTGTGTGCCCTCGTCCGGACCCTGGCGATTCAGCTGGGTCGGATCGTGCGCTACCGAAAAGAACACCTGCAGCAATTGTCCGTACGTAACTTTTGACGGATCGTAAACGACCTTTACTGACTCCGCATGATGGGTGGTGCCAGTGCTTACCACCTCATATTCGGCCGTGCTGGACGCGCCTCCGGAGTATCCCGAGGTTGCGCTGACGACGCCTTTCACGTGCTGAAAGACAGCCTGCACACCCCAGAAACAACCTCCGGCCACAACCGCGGTTTGCTGGCCCGGCGTCTTCGCCAGCGACTCGTCTACTGCCGGTTTCGGCAGAACCTGCGCCGGTTCGCTCGCAGCCGCCGGATTGCGTAGCGCGATGCCGATCACCGCAGCCAGCAATAAGAACGGCAAACCAAACCGCACAAATATCTTCGACATACTCTTTCCTCTCGTTCGACGGTCCCTTCACCGGATTAGAGTCTGCGCATTCCGGAAAGTTACAGAGCAATCGCAAGCGCAGCGGCTCGGTTCGGCAGACAGATCGTCAGTAAGAGTACGCAGATCGTGTCGCATTGGATTTCCGGGGCTCAATTCTTTACGGCCAGCATGCGCAGGCGAACATAGTCGATCGTCCACACGCCGTCGCGAAACAAGGCAGGCCGCGCCAATTCCTCGACCCGCCGGATGAGTTCCGCGTGCTGCTCGGCCGGCACAGCGGAAAACGCAAATGAGCAGAACATCTCGATCCAACTGGCGAGGCCGAGCTCATTTTTTTCCAGCACGGTGGGCCGGTCGAACAGAAGCGCGAGGCGGACTTCGAGGCCTTGCGACTCCAGCAGCGGCGCGTATTGCCCGATCGACGGAAAGTACCACGGAATGCGGCTTTCGCCGTCTGTAACCCCAAGCGATGCCAGCGCGCGACAAATCGAATTGAGTATTTCCTGCAGATTGCGGTAACCGCCCATCTCAAAGACGAAGCGGCCAGTTGGCTTGAGCGCGCGCGCCACAGATGCGATGGCGGCAGGCTGGTCGCGCACCCAATGCAAGGCCGCATTCGAGATCACCGCATCGAACTCCGACGTGTAAGGCAGCATGGCGGCATCAGCGAAATCGAAGCAGAGGTCTGGAAAATTGCGCCGTGCAGCCGCGATCATGTCCGGCGATGCATCGACTCCAACGACACTCGGGCCAGCTCGCGCCACCTCGGCGATGAGCTGTCCGGTTCCACAACCCAGGTCAAGGATGCGCTCACCTGGCTTGGGTTCCAGCAATGCCAGCAGGTCGCGACCGTGCTGCCAAACAAAAGAATGGCTCGACTGATAGAGTTCGGAATTCCAATTCCAATGCGCCGAGGGTGTGCCCATCGGATGATTGTAATCAGGCCCGTCACTTCTCCGGAATGCCGGCCTCGCGGGCACGAAATTTCCAGTAGTCGCCGGCGGTTTCGCTCAGTTCGCCTGAGGGCTTTTCACCGCGGAAGACGCGCGAGACTCCTCTGACCACGCGCCGCATCGGCAGCTCGCCATTGGCTTCGGTCAGGAACAACTCGCCGACCTTCGCGCTGCGGTAGTACCAGCGCTTGAGCAACGCGAGGTGCTCCATCCATTCGAGCGCACTCCGCAGCTTCGGAGGGTCGACCTGAGCCAGGGCGTCGCTGATGCGCGATTCCATTGACTGCGGCGTCGCGGCGAGGTGCGAGGCTTCAGCCTTTTTGCCAACGTTGAGAGTTACGGGGTCGCAAATGCGGGCGGCAGCGATCTTGAACAGCGCCACGGATTCGCGCTCCGCCGAGGGTTGCACCACGAGACCGTTAAGCTCGTCAAGGCGGCGCACGATCTCCGGCAGATGCGTGATGGCGGCTTTCACTTTCTCCAGCCGCGTGTGCAGCGCCGCTGCGCCTTCGAAGTCGAGATTGGTCGAGGCTTCATCGCGCTGGCGCTCGATTTCGCGCACCAGCGATTGCCCGCCGCTTTCGAAAAACTGCTGCACTCGTTCCACCTCGGCGGCGTACTCGTCATCGCTGCAACCTTTGAAACATGGCGCCAGGCACATCTTCATTTCGGAATAAATGCAGCCCGGGAAAGCCGGATCGGGATGAAGATCGTCAACGCAGCGGCGCATCTTGAACAAATCCAGCGAGTCATTGGCGAACTTCTCGGCTGCGACGCGCGTCGGGAACGGGCCGTAGTACTGCGCATTGCTCTTCATCCTGCTGATGCGGGTGGTCACGGTCGCGCGCGGGTATGGGTTGTCGAGGATGAGCTTGATGAGCGGCGCGAAACGCAGCCGCAGGCGCTTGTCGTAGGTCTGTGGGAATTCGCGACGAAGAATTTCGTAGAGCAGAAAGGAAGCTTCAAAGTCGGAGCCGGTCGGTGTCCATTCAACCGAGCGAACGCGGTCGCGAAGATTCAGCTTGCGCGATTGTCCTTCGACCGCCCCGAGCAGGCGTTGCAGGCGGCGCCGAAGGTTCGATGTCTTGCTGACATACGGCTCGGTGCCTCCATCGCCGCGAAGCACGAACACCGCCGCGCTCGCCGGAGCAGCAGTGAACAGCTCCGAATCGCGGTCGGGGGAGAAGTCGAACTGCTGCGATGGCACAGAACGATTTTATTTCACCATGGTGGCACAGAGAATGAAAAGGAGCGACTGCGAGTTCACAAGCTGGCGATATTGGCCTTTGAGGGATGTAGAATCTGCCGTGTTAGGGAGGCACCACAGATGACGAGAATACCTCAGTACCTGCTCAGTCTGGCTGGCGAATATCGCATATGCAGTGAGTTAAACAAGCGGGGCATTTTTGCAACCGTGACGTATGGCAACCGAAAAAGCGTCGATGTCTACGCTATCAGTGATCGGCATGAGCGCGCCCTAAAGATCGAAGTGAAGACCACTCAGCAGGGCAATTTCCTGACAGGGATTACGCAGAAATGCTTGGCCGAGGATCCGCATGCGCCGGATTTTTGGGTACTGTTCCAGATTCGAAAGCAGGATGCGGGCTTTGCGGAGCGTTTCTTTGTGCTATCACACCAAGAGATTTGCGTCGTACAAGCAGAGCGAAATAAGATTTACTCGAAAAAGTACTTGGCTCGGCATGGGAAAGAGTTCGACTTTGTTTCCCGCGGCGTAGACGAGATTGCAGTTGCGGACGTTACGCAGCACGAGGATCAGTGGTCGAAAATAGTGGATCGCCTCGGCGGTCGGGCCGAGGACTAGTCGCGTGGCCTGCCCTTCGCGCAAGTTGCCATGTGTTCGTGCTAATCTGCAGTGTTTTTTGCCCTATTCCTTAGCGACAGCCGCGTCGGCGCGCTGATGCGATGGAAGTGCGCTTGCTTCGAGTGTTGCCGGTAGTCGGGGCCGTCGATGTCGACCTTCTTGCACATTTCGTGCAGCCGGGAGCGCATGCGTTCGCCGATGCGATCGCCGAGGGTCTCGCGCCGCGCGGCGCGGTCGGCAGCGGAATAACTGCGGGGATTGTCGTCCTCTCCTTTGTCCTGCTCAGGCTTGTCTGGAAAATTCGTGGTGATGATCGTGGTTTTGTTGTCGTTGTAGCGGCTGTTGAGGATGTAATTCACCGTATCGAAGACCCATTCGGTGCTGCGCACCGCGCCCAGTTCGTCCAGCACCAGAACCTCGGCGTCGAAGACGGGACGCAGGATTTCCATCTCCGTGGCCTGCACGGCCGGGTTATAGGAGTTCTGGATGGATTTCAGCAGCTCGCGATAGTCGCAGAACAGGCAGTGAATTCCCTTCTCGCGAATGAGGTCCTTGATGATGCCGACGGCGAGGTGCGTCTTGCCGACGCCGACCGAGCCGACAAACAGAAGGCCGGTTTTCTCGATCGGATAACCCTCGACAAAGCGACCCGCAAAAGTTTTTGCCTTGCCGATGCTGGACTGGCTGGCGTCGTCGGGGTCGTACTGAAAGCTGCTGAGATCGCAATGCTCATAGCGCGCGGGGATGTGAGCCGCGGCCAGCAGGCGTTCAGCACGGCCTTTGACGCGGCACTCGCAGCGCACCGCTGCGCGCTCTTTGCCGCGCTCGACGGTCTGCCATCCGGTGCCGCCGCAGATGGGGCATGTCTCAGGTTTCGTTGCCACAGAATATCCTGCAACTGAATCTACCGTTCTGGGCACTGCGGCGCAATGACTGTGGCGGCCAGGATCGAAAGCAATCGCAGGAAAAGCTGTGCGGAGTTGTGCAAATCGAAGTTTCCGATAAGCTATGGGTGGAGCACGCCTTGCAGGCGTGCATAACAGCCGGTTAAAACTAGCATGGCTTTAGCCACTGAGGTAACATCCGACCTCAGCGGCTGAAGCCGATTTCTTAATGAGTGGTAATGAGTGCACGCCTGAAAGGCGTGCTCCACCCAACGTGGCAGTTAGCGATGCTCTAGAATGACGAACGTCTATGCCAACTGTTCTCGATGAACGAGTAGCCGACGTGTCTCTTGGTGAGGACTCGCTGAGCGTGCGCCTGAAGGATGGCCGCACCATTTCGGTTCCGCTTGCCTGGTATCCAAGACTGTTCCACGCCACGGCCGAGCAGCACCGCAACTGGAAGATTGCCGGTGGCGGCTACGGCATCTACTGGCCGGAGATCGACGAAGACATCAGCACCGAGGGCCTGTTGCGCGGAGCGCCTGCTCCCGCAAGAAACACTTGAGTGCAACAGATCGATTTGGAATTTTTGCTCAAGACCTAGCTTGCGAAAGGCGAAGAAACAGCAGGTCCCTCGACTGCGCGTCCGCCCGGCTCAAAACACGAGCCGGAGAAAACACGCGGACGCTCCGCTCGGGATGACACTTTTGAATAGACGCAAATCCTATCCGTGCGCCGCGCCGGCGCCGCTCAGTTCGCGCACGATCGAGTTCACAAACTGCTTGGCGTCGCCGAATAGCATTAGCGTGTTGTCCAGGTAATACAGCGGGTTGTCGATGCCGGCGAAGCCCGGATTCATGCTGCGCTTGATGACCATCACGGTGCGCGCCTTGTCCACATCGAGAATCGGCATGCCGTAGATGGGGCTGCTGGTGTCGGTGCGCGCCGCCGGATTGGTAACGTCGTTGGCGCCGATGACCAGCGCCACATCGGTTTGCGGAAAGTCGCCGTTAATCTCGTCCATTTC
Organism: uncultured Acidobacteriaceae bacterium; assembly: GCA_963821995.1. Taxonomy (GTDB): domain Bacteria; phylum Acidobacteriota; class Terriglobia; order Terriglobales; family Acidobacteriaceae; genus Bog-257. The sequence continues at coordinate 30,536 of CAWGFZ010000012.1, forward strand.
GATCAGGCGGTCGTAGGGAATGTTGGCTTCGGCCAGCAGCACGTTCATGTGGCCGGGCATGCGTCCGGCCACCGGATGGATGGCAAAGCGGACCTCCACTCCCTTCTTGGTGAGCAGGTCATACAATTCGCGAACCTTATGCTGGGCTTGCGCAACGGCCATGCCGTAACCGGGGACGATCACAACTTTGTTGGCCGCTGCCAGAATCGCGGCCGCTTCTTCCGCCGTGGCGCTGCGCACGACTCGTTCTTCTTTCGCTGCCGCCGCGGAGGTCTGCACCTGGCCGAACGCTCCGAACATCACGTTGGTGAAGGAGCGATTCATGGCCTTGCACATGATCACCGAGAGAATGAAACCGGAAGATCCGTCGAGCGCTCCAGCCACGACCAGCACCTTACTGTTCAGAACAAATCCCAGGAGCGCCGCGGAAAGGCCGGCGTAGGAATTCAGCAGCGAGATGACCGTAGGCATGTCCGCGCCGCCGATGGGAGTGACCAGCAACACCCCGAAAATCAGCGCCACAACCACCATGATCGGGAACAGTATGGCGTGTCCGGGATTCACCACCAGCGCCACCGCCAGCCCCAGCGCTCCCGCCAGAACGGAGAGGCTGACGATATTCTGCCCGCGATAGACGATCGGCCGCTGCGGCAGGAGCTCCTGCAACTTACCGGCGGCGATCAGGCTGCCCGTAAAGGTCAGCGAGCCAATAATGACTTCCAGAGAGATCTCGCCCATAGCAAAGCGCGTGACCGGAGCCGTGCCCACGTAGAACTCGGCGATGCCGATCATGGCGGCCGAAAGCGCGCCAAACGCGTGGCTCAGCGCCGTTCGTTGCGGCGCCGCCGTCATCTGCACCAGACCCAGAGGGACGCCGACACCCGCGCCGATGATCAGCGGGATGAGGACCCACTTGTAGTGGGCCACCTCGGGGTTGAAAAGCGTAACGACGACCGCCAAGGCCGCGCCGATTTCTCCCGCCAGAACGCCCCAGCGCGCGCTGGTCGGCGAACTCAGGAACTGGAGAGAAAGAATGAAGAGAACGACCGCGACGATGTAAGCGAAATCAAGATACTGCTGCAACGCGAGCTGGTTCATGATGGTTTCGACCCGCGAGACTTGAACATGCGCAGCATGCGGTCGGTGATCAGGAATCCGCCGACCATGTTGCTGAACGACGCCGCGACCGCGATCGCGCCCAGCACCGTGGTGAGCGGCGTCTCTTGCCGGCCGGCGATGATGATGGCGGCAACCACCACAATCGCGTCGAGAGCGTTGGTCAGCGACATCAGGGGCGTGTGAAGCAGTGGGGAAACGCGTCTGATCACTCCAAAGCCCACAAACCCGGCGAGGATGAAGACGTAGAGATTAGAAATGAAATCCGGTGGCATTTTGCTCCTCTGCATTTCTCGGCGTCTTGGCCCGCCGAACATTACCAATCACTGCGCCGCCAGTTCCGGCAACGAGTAAAACTCCCGCACCCGCGGGTTTACAAGCTCTCCATTGTGCGTGACCAGGGTGCTGCGCGTGATCTCGTCGTCAAGGTTGAGTTGCAGTTTACCGTCCTTCGTGAGGTGCACCAGAAAATTGGTCAGGTTCTTGGCGTACATCTGGCTGGCGTGATAAGGCACGGTGCTGGCGAGGTTGATGATGCCGACAATGGTCACGCCGGGGGCAACGATGATCTCTTCCGGGCGCGTCAGTTCGCAGTTGCCGCCGCGCTCGGCCGCGATGTCCACGATGACCGAGCCGGGCGCCATGGCCGCGACCATTTCTTTTGTGACCAGTACCGGCGACCTCTTGCCGGGAACGACGGCGGTGGTGATCACGACGTCGCTTTCGGCGACGACCTTGCCCAGCAACTCGCGTTGTCGCTGATAGAAGGATTCGTCCTGCTGCTTTGGCGTAACCGCTTGCGTCCTGCGCGTCGGCCGCCTGGATTTCCAGCTCGACAAAGCGGCCGCCCAGGCTCTGCACCTGCTCTTTGACGACGGGGCGCAGGTCATAGGCGGAGACGACGGCGCCCAGACGGCGCGCCGTGGCGATGGCCTGCAAGCCCGCGACGCCTGCGCCGATCACCAGTACGCGCGACGGAGTAATCGTTCCCGCCGCGGAGGTGAGCATGGGAAAGATGCGCGGCAGCTTGTCGGCGGCGACGAGCACGGCCTTGTAACCGCAGATAGTTGCCATCGACGAGAGCGCGTCCATGCTCTGCGCGCGAGTAATGCGCGGCATGAGCTCGATGGCGAAGGACGTCACCCCGCTGGCAGCGATTTCTTCCAGGGTGTGAAGGTCGCCTAGCGGCCGGAGGAAGCCGATCAGGGCCTGACCACGGCGAAACAGCGGAAGATCGGCGCGGCCGGTGCGATCGTTGGAGCCGTAACAGAGGACTTGCACGATGATGTCGGCGGTGCTGAAGACGTCTCCGCGGCTAGGCAGAACCTTGGCGCCCTTGGTCTGGTACTCCGTGTCGAGATAGCCGGCCTCGACCCCCGCACCCGCCTCGACTACCACCTCCAGCCCGGCCTTGGCGAGATTGGCAATGACACCCGGCACCAAAGCGACTCGCCGTTCACCCGGGTAAGTTTCGCGGGGAACACCCACAATCATAGGACCTCCTTACAGCTCTCGAGCGGGCGCAGGAGAACCGCTTCCGGCAATGTTACTCGACGCGACGAAGCGCGAAACGCGACCACAGCCGGAAACCAGCATTCTACCCACCGAGTGCAGAAAGTCCAGCGCCGGGGCGAAAGGGTGATGCCAAGCTGCTTGTGTAAAAAGGCGGAGGGTGCGGTTTTTCCATTCGTTGAAGCGGTGGAAGATGGCGTAGATGATGCGCTCGATGCTCTTCGTTGACAAAGCAGACCATGGGACGCGTGCGCCGCCGCACCTCCACGAAACAGCGTTCGATGATGTTGGTGGTGCGCAGTTTCCTCCACAGGTGCCGGGGGAATTTGAAGAACGTCAGCAGCTCAGGCAGATCTCGCTCCAATCGGCGCACCAAGGCCGGATAAGCGATCTGCCAGCGCGGCGAAAGGCGCGAAACGCGGCTGCGGCCTGGCGGCGGCGCTCGGCGCGATAGATCGCTTGCGCGTCGGCCTTGCTGCGTCGAGTCCGGCGGCGAACCTTTTCCAGGATATTGCGCATCTTGTGCACCCAGCAGCGCTGATGCAGCACACGCGGGTAGACCGTTTCGATGGCCGGCCAGGCCGGGGCAGCCGTCGGTGACGATGAGCTGAAGGTTTTCGCCGACCAGACCGCGGCGATAGAGATCCTCCAGCAGCCCTTCCCAGGCCGCCTGGCTTTCGCCCTGGCTGCGCAAAAAGGCCAACAGTTGGCGGGTGCCGTCCCGGCGAACGCCGTAGGCCACCAGCATGTGCACCCGTTGCCGCCCGCCGGCCGCCGCACGCGCAGGCTCACGCCATCCAGAAACAGATAGGCCCATTCGTCCTGCAGCGGCGCCTGATGAAAGGCGCGCACCACCGCGTCCAGATGGCGCGTCAGCCGCGACACGGTTTGCGGGCTGAGCGCTTCCCCGGTCAGGATCGCCACCAGCCTTCCCACCTGGCGGGTCGAGATGCCGCGCAAAAACGCTTCCCGGATCAGCAGCGATACTTCCTCGGCTCGGCGCTGAAACTGCTCCAACACCTCGGGGAGAAAGCCCCGATTGCGGGTGCGCGCGATGCGCAACCGTAGCGTCCCGAAGCGAGTGACGAAGTCGCGCTCATAGTAGCCGTTGCGATAATCCTGCCGCGGCTTTTGTCGGCTGTGGCGCGGACTGACCATGTACAGATCGCGTTGCCGCTCCGACAGCAGCTCGAACAGCCGACGCATGCTCTGCTGCACCTGTCCTTGCAGATCGCCCCAGAAACTCTCTTTCAGCTCGCCGACAAAGTGTTGGAAGTGCTCGGTGATGGGTGTAACCTTCGCCATGGGTGTAAGTCTCCTTTGGAGTGTGGCTTCTGCTTGTGAGGCAAAAAGCCAACTTACACCCTCTCGCCTTTTACACAATCGAAGTTACGTCACCGGCGAAAGTGGGGGCCTCGAGCACGGCCTCAGGGATGGGGCTACTCGCCGCCGAACAGAAGGCCACCAACAATCAGCAGCACCGCCGCTGTGCCGATCATTTCATTGCCGATAAAAACGCCGATGAATGCCAGAGTCAATATCGTCTGGACCAGGACGGCGAAACCGCAGAACAACACAAGAGGCTTGCGCAACCTGGCTTGTGTGAATGCGGCCAGCAGCGCAATGATCGCGAGGACGACCCAGTCCCATCCCACCAGAAGGAAGATGGCACGCAGCGCCGACTGCAAATTAGCGTTCAAGTTCGAGGCAGCCAACTGCGTCGAGAGTTTCGGGTAAGCGCCCATCGAATGCAGCGCAGCGCTCGCGAACAGGACGATGGCGCCGATCACCACCAGGATTCGTGCCGCTTTGTTCCGTGCATTCATCGAAGTTCTACCGCGGCAACGTCAGAAGATCCAGTCGCCGCCAAAGCGCCATTATGGACGATTCCCTGCGCGTACGACAGGGCGAAATTACGGCAGGATGATGCGGCTTGCCGGTTCGGAGCCGCTAACGAGCGCCGCATCCGGTTCGGCGAACCGATGGCGTAAGGAGTCGATGAAGCCGCGCGACAAAGGACGGCCGGAGGTATACACGTCCGCAAGCCGAAGAACAAATACCAGAGCGCTGAGGACGTCACTGTCTTTGAGAACGGTGTAACCGCGGTGCTGCTGTTCGACCTTGCGGAACTCCTCAATCAACTGCTCCAGGATGGCGATGATTCCCTGCTGCACGGGATTGGGCACAGCCTGCTGGTACAGCAGACCGGAGTTGGCCAGCGTCTTGTAGGTGCGGGCCATTTGGGTGAAGGCGCCGATCAAGTCACGGTCGCGGAGATCGCGGTCGGCACGGGTACGGGTCGCCAAGGCCTGGAGAATGCCGGCGATGAAAGCTTCGTTGCGCTCGACGGAGTCGCGGTCGACCCTGACGGCGGGGAACAGCTCTTCTGGCAGATTCTCGGGCGTTTCACGGGGCTTTTCATGTTGGCGGGCCTGCTGCAGATATACGCATTCGGAGGGGCAGTCCAAGGTGATCTCACGCTGCTCGCCGCAACATTGCGCGCAGATGCGGCCATGGACCGCCAAGCAAAAACGCTTCTCTTTACGAACGCTGCAGATAGGACAGCTCAAATGGAGCACCTCTGTGGGCGGCTACGGACGGCCGCCCGACGTTCCATTATGGCATTTTGGTGCGCGGCCCCGAGCTGCGGAGGCGCATGGGCATTGACTTTTTGAGCGCCTCCTGTGGAAAACCCGCATAAAACCTAGCGAAAATGCTTTTCAGGCGAAGGAGTCTGGTATACGATACGCAGAAGTCGAGCATTCTTACGCTCAAACTTCAAGGAGGATCAAGCATGGCAACTGGCATGACCAAGACCCAACTCGTCCGCCACATGGCTGAAAAAAACGAGCTCAACAACAAGCAGGCAGCCGCGTTTCTGGACTCGCTGGCGGAAGTTGCGATCAAAGAGACCAAGAAGAACGGGGTATTCATCGTCCCCGGACTGGGCCGCCTGGTGAAATCGAACCGCAAAGCGCGCATGGGACGCAATCCGCAGACCGGTGAGGCAATCAAGATTCCCGCCAAGGTCGTAGTGAAATTCCGCGTGGCCAAGGCCGCGAAAGACTCCATCGCACCGAAGAAGTAAGCTTTCACTTCAAAATTGAGGGCCGGCCTCGTGCCGGCCTTTTGCTTGCAGTCGTACCGATTCTCGACACAGGGTAGTATCATGTTCCGCGCAGAGGGAGGACTATGTACTTCCAAGCGTTCTACCTGGGCTGTCTGGCGCATGCCTCGTACCTATTCGGATCGGAGGGCCAAGCTGCGGTGGTCGATCCGCAACGCGATGTCGAGATATACCTCGATGCGGCGCGCCAGCAAGGACTGCAGATTCGCCACATCTTCGAGACTCATCTGCATGCCGACTTCGTCTCTGGTCACAACGAGCTTGCGGCGCGCACCGGTGCGACCATCTACATGGGCAAGGCCGCCGGCGCCATGTTCCCGCACGTTGCCGTAACTGATGGATTCGAGGTGGGAGTCGGCCGCGCTCGCGTGACCATCCTCGAAACGCCCGGCCACACGCCAGAAAGCTGCTGCTTTGTTATTACCGACGAAGAAAAATCGCCGGCGCCATGGGCCGTCCTAACCGGCGATACGCTCTTTATCGGCGATGTTGGGCGTCCCGATCTTTCCACCACGCACACTCCGCAGCAGCTCGCCGGGCTTCTTTACGACTCGCTGCACGGCAAACTGCTGACGCTCCGGGATGAGGTGCTGGTGTATCCCGCGCACGGTGCGGGCTCGCTGTGTGGACGGAATATGCGCGCCGAGCGCTCTTCGACCATTGGCACGGAGCGCCTCACCAATTACGCATTGCAGATCAAGGGCCGCGACGAGTTTGTCCGGCAGATGACTTCCAACCTGCCCGCACGTCCGGACTATTTCCTTGAGGACGCTGCCATCAACCGGGCGGGCGCAACGGCACTCTCCGAGCTCCCCGCGCTGCAGCCCCTCACTCCTGCCGCGCTAAGGAAGTTGTTCGACAGTGGCGTGGTAGCTCTTGATGTTCGTCCCACTGATCAGTTCGCGGCGGGGCACGTCCCGGGATCGATCAATATCACGCTGTCGGGGCAGTTTGCGTCGTGGGCGGGCGCGGTGCTTGGTCTTTCGTCACGGCCTGTCCTCATCGCCGATGTGGAAGATCAGTTGACGGAGGCGCGGATGCGACTGGCACGCGTGGGAATTGAAGACCTGCGCGGGTATCTCGACGGCGGTGTGGAAGGATGGAAGTGCGCAGGATTCGAGCTGGCGCAGTTGCCGCAGATGACGGTGCATGAGCTCAGCAGCCGGCTGGAAGCTGGCGATCTGCGAGTGTTGGACGTCCGCCGCCAAGGCGAGTGGGACGCGGGGCACATCGCCGATGCGGACTGGTATCCGCTGGACCGCTTCAAGGCTGCGCTGCCGCCGGTCGAACGCGATGCGACCATCGCGGTTCATTGCAAGAGCGGCTATCGCAGTATGATCGCCGCCAGCCTGCTGCAGCGCGCGGGATATAAAGTGATCAACGTGATCGGCGGGTTTGATGCGTGGGAGCAGGCACAATTGCCAAAGGCAGCAACAGCAGCGGTCGGGGCATAAGGCCCGGCTTCATTTTTGACTGAAGCGTCGTCCTGCTTATCAAGTAGCCTTTGTTCCTATAACTGGTGCTGCAGAACTTAAGGAACAACTAAAAGGCAAATGGTTTTATCTTGAGGCTGCTGGAACTGATAGAGGCGGATTCACACAATCAATGACAAGGGTGAGGTTACTTCAGGAAAGGGCGAGTACCAATGAATCCATCCGAACTTATCGACAAGTACATTGCAGGAGTAACCGACTGGCGCGGCAAAACGCTCTCTGAAATACGCGAGATCATTCGTAACACCAATCCGGAAATAATTGAGGAGTGGAAGTGGATGGGCAGTCCGGTCTGGTCTCTCAATGGGATATTAGCAGTAGCTAACGCGCACAAGGACAAGGTGAAGCTGACCTTTGCTCAGGGTGCGACGCTGCCAGATCCGAGTAAGATCTTCAACGCTGGCCTTGAGGGTAACAAATGGCGAGCTATTGATTTTTTCGAAGGAGATAAAATTAATGCGGCTGCGCTAAGAAAATTAGTCCAAGCTGCCATTGCCCAAAATAATCTTAAGACTAAGGGGAGACCTAAAACAAAGCCTGTAGCGAAGAACAAATCAACAAACAAAAGCGCCTGACTCCGATATTCCGATCCGGGAGTTCCTCAGCCCAATCGCAGGACGGGGCAGCCAAGCGCGAATGCCCCGGGAAAGCCAATCCCTCGCGGACTAAAGTCTCCTCGTGATGACAAAATAAGGGTCCGTACGGCGCATCTGAAGGTGCGCCCCTTCAATTCAGCCCGACGCTGAACACGCGCGGTCCTGCGACGCTTCAATTCGGCCCCACTTAATATCCGTGTGCGCCGCCGCGCCCTTTGAATTCAGTCGAACAAACCTTAATACCCATGGTCGCTGCCTTCCTCCAGCCGCACCTTGCCACGGAACATACGGTAGATGAAGACGAAATACACTGCGGCGAAAATCATTGCGAGCGTCCACCACACGAATCCCACAATGAGGCCGTGCGCGCCGGCGGCACTGTTGTAGATGGTCAAGTTGTACTGCGAGCCGGTGCTGGCAGGCAGCACGTTGGGATAGAGCGCGAACACCGCGCCGACGAGCATGGCGATGATATAGACGCACGAGGCCAGGAACGCGCCCTTCTCGTTGCGCCGGGCGTGGGCAAAGTGCATGTAGCCAAGGCTGGCCATGACAATGACAGGCACGAGATAGCCGATCGGCCAGCGCCTGTAGTTGTCGAGAATATGCGGCACGGCGTAAACGGTGGCGATGAGGCTGAAGATGGTCAGCAGCACTTGTACCGGCCAGAGCCATGATGCCACGCGGCGCGCACGGGAGTTCAACTCGTTTTCGGTCTTGGTCGCGAGGTAGAGCGATCCGTGCACTACAAGCGTCACCAACGCGACCACCCCGCACATCACGGTGTACCAGTCGAGAATGCCGTTCTGTTCGCCGACGCGCCAGTTCGTCCACAGCGGTTCAAAGAAGTAGCCATCAGGATTGAGCGGGACGCCGCGAACCACATTGCCGAGAGCGGCGCCGAAGAAGATCGCCAGCAAAATGCTCGAGATGCCGAAGATGGTGTCGAAGAAGCCCTGCCAGACGCGCTCCTGGATGTGGGTGCGGAACTCGATGCCAATGGCGCGCAGCATCAGCAGCCAGAGCACCATCATGAGCGGCAGATAGAAGCCGCTGAATCCGGAGGCGTAGAGCTGCGGAAACGCAAAGTACAGCGTGCCCCCGGCGGCCAGAAGCCAGACTTCGTTGCCGTCCCACACCGGACCGATGGCGCGAAGCACGCTGCGCCGCTCGCGGTCGTCTTTGGCGATGAAGAGATGAACTGCGCCCGCGCCGATATCAAAGCCATCGAGCACAACGTAAATCGCGACCATCACTGCCACGATCATGAACCAGAGTGTCGCCATGGCTATCGCACCTCCACGGGAGTTATACGGACGCCTTCCATGAGATCACGCACCCGCGGCGGCGGGGTTGGCTCGGGGCCGTGCTCGATTTCGCGCCGCACCAGGAACAGGAACAGGATCGAGAGCACGGTGTACATCCCGAGAAATCCCAGAAAGCTGAACCAGCCGTTGCCGGCGGAGACCATCTTGGAGTAGCCATCGACGGTGCGCAGCAGACCGTAAACCAGCCACGGCTGGCGGCCGAATTCGGCGGTCATCCAGCCCGCGGTGTTCGCGATGTAAGGGAACGGGACGCTGAGCAGCAGGATCCAGAGCATCCAGCGCGCCCCGTAAAGTTTTCGCCGCCACAGGAGGAAGGTCGCGACCGCGGTCACCGCGATGAAGATCGTCCCCAGTCCGACCATGATGTGGTACGTGTAGTAAAGCAGCGGGATGTTGTCCGGCCAATCCTGCTTGGGAACCGAGTTGAGGCCTTTGACTTCGGCGCTCCAACTGCGCCAGGTCAGAAAGCTCAGCATTCTGGGAACCACGATCGGGTTGTCGATCTTCTGCGCGACAACGTCGGGTTGGCCGATGATGACCAGCGGCGCACCCGGCTGCGTGTCCCATAGAGCTTCCATTGCCGCCAGCGTGACCGGCTGATTGCGCGCGATCATGCGTCCCTGCGCGTCGCCGGTGGGTACCACCTGTAACACGCTGACGAATAGCGCAGCGATCACGCCCACGCGAACGAAGATTTTGCCCTGCTCAATGTGCCTCTCGCTGAGCAGGTAAAACGCGCCGACGGCTGCCATCACGAACGCTCCGGTGATGACCGCGCCGCTCATGTTGTGCGCGTATTGCCACCATGCCCAGGGATTCAGCACCAGTTGCCAGAAGCTGGTGAGTTGCACCGAACCATCGGCCACGCGCTCGTAGCCGACTGGATGCTGCATCCAGGCGTCGGTGGCGACGATGAAGTACCCGGAGAGCCACGAGCCGAGGAATACCATCAGCGCCGAGAACCAGTGCATGCCTTTGCTTAGGCGCTTCTCGCCGTAAAGGAACAGCCCCAGGAAGGTCGATTCCAGGAAGAAGGCGAAGCAGCCTTCCATGGCTAGCGTCTGCCCGATTACGCCGCCGGCGAAACGCGAGAAGTGCGACCAGTTGGTGCCAAACTGAAATTCCATCGGGATGCCGGTCACCACCCCAATCACAAAGTTGATGCCGAAGATCTTCGCCCAGAAGCGCGCAGCTTTGTCGTAGCGATCGTCACCGGTCTTGAGCGCGATGGTCTTCAGGATGACGATCAGCGGCGCCAGTCCCATGGTCAATTGCGGGAACAAGTAGTGATAAGTAACGGTGAAAGCAAATTGCAGGCGATGAATCAGTAGTGCGCTATCCATGCACGGACCTCGGATGAAGAGCTGGGCGGGATGAAAGCGCGGCCTTGCGCCGCGGACAACGGCCGGTACAACATGCCGCGATTGTCGGTTACAGCGGGCACGGTCTGCTGTGACCTGCATCACATTGGCATGTGAGCAGGAGGAGGCGGTCTGGTTGGGTAGAGCTCGCCTTTCAGGGACGACTGGGGTGAGTGTCCATGACCTGCGACCCGCCACAGGAAATGAAAATCCTGGGGTGCCCCATTCTGGCCTTCGCTTGGCCAGGGTGGGGCAAGCTGAACCGTTGCCCTGCTCCGCCCTAGCCAAAAGATGGCTAGAACGGGGCACCCCAATTGTGATTTCCGACGGAGCGGAGCCGAAGGGCCAGCCAGTCGCTGCCGCAACACGATACAGTTATAGGCGACGGGGGTGACCATGAGCATTGGGCCAATAGAACCAGGTTTCCATGAGGAAAATCTGCCCGAGTTGCCTTATGAGTCCTGGAAAGACACGCTCGGGACGTTGCACATGTGGACGCAGGTCGTGGGCAAGATCCGCCTGGAACTTGCGCCGCTGGTGAATCACTGGTGGAACGTTCCGTTGTACGTCAGCGCGCGCGGTCTCACCACCTCACCGATGCCGTATAGCGACCGCACGCTGGAGATTGCCTTCGACTTCGTCGAGCACAAGCTCAGGATAGAAACCAGCGAGGGAGACGTGCGTGAACTGCCGTTGCACTCCGAGAGCGTTGCCGAGTTCTACCGGTCGGTAATGGCAACCTTGTCTGATCTCGGAATGCCGGTGAAGATCTGGACTACGCCCTGCGAAGTGCCGGACCCGATTCCATTCGAGAAGGACACGGTTCACGCCACCTACGACGCCGACGCGGCCCACCGGTTCTGGCGCATTCTGGTCTGGGTGGATGAGGTGTTCAAGGAATTCCGCGCGCCCTTCCTGGGCAAAGCCAGCCCGGTGCATTTCTTCTGGGGCAGCTTTGATCTAGCAGTCACGCGCTTCTCCGGCAGGAAAGCGCCAGAGCGGCCGGGCGCCGATCGCATCACTCGCGAGGCATATTCGCATGAAGTGAGCAGCGCCGGATTCTGGCCGGGCGGAGGCAACATCACCGCTCCCGCGTTCTATTCTTACGCCGCACCGGAGCCGGAGGGTTTCGCGGCGCAGAAGGTGCAGCCGGCGGCGGCGTTTTACCATCCCGAACTGAAAGAGTTCTTGCTGATGTACGACGATGTGCGCATGGCGGAGTCGCCCAGAGAGATGCTGCTGCAGTTTTTGCAAAGTACCTACGATGCCGCTGCCAATCTTGGCCAGTGGGATCGGAGAGCCCTCGAACGGTGAAGCCAGCAGTTATTTTCATAGTTGCTATAGACGCCAAGCCGCTCGGTTACGGAGTCGCGACTCACTTCGTAGTTTAGCGCGCGGGCAGGTGCGTCAGACTTTCCAGAGACGGCGGCAGGTCGGAGTTCATTCCTTGCCGCAGCACGCGCAAGTCCGGGGTGAGCAGGACGAATCCGCCGAGCGGTGCGCGCCGCGCCCGAGATGGATATGCGTAGCGCAAGTCCTGGAACCGGACTAAATATTCGCCGCTGCCGTCAGGCACTTGTTCTTGCCGCACATAAGGGAACACAGCCCAATCGAGATAGACGCGACCAAAATATGACGCCTTGGCGGTGGCCAGCACGTTGGTCTCGGGCGGCTTGTAATACAGAATGCCGGCCTGCGAATCGAGATCAGGCGCCAGAGAATTGACGGGAACAGTTTCGAAGAAGTCGGTGGTCTCGACCACTCCGTGCCAGTGGAACGGGTCAAGCATGTAGGGATACGCAGCGACGCGCGTAGGCTCGGCGCCGTGATACAGGAACGAGTTCATCGCGGCGAGTGCACGACGGTGTTGGTAATCGCGCACACCCCAGATCAGCAGCATGAAAAGCAAAGCAGCGATGGCTGCGCCGCGGCCGCGCGGACCCTTACTGCGAGCGCCGATCTCCTGGTTGATGAGGCCGAAGAGCGCGGGCAGCGTCAATGCGGCGAGCAGCGGGAGCAGAAGCAGCGGCTCGACGATGGAGACGATGTCCCAGGAATACCAGCGGTAATTGAACGGCTCGAACAGCCGAATACCGTAGGCGGTGGTGTAGTCGAGCAGCAAATGGGACAGTGCTGCCAGGATGGCGCAGAAATAGAGGAATCCCCAGCGCACGGGCACCTTGGACGGCGAGCGTGAGCCATTTGGATTCCGGAACCACAGGCGATGTACGACATAAACAAACCCCAGCACTGCCGCCGCGACAAACGGCGCGCCAACGAAACTATGGGTAATTCCGCGATGATGTTGCAGCCCGGCAATTGAGCTCTTGAATTCCCAGAGCACGTCGACGTCGGCAGCCTCGGCGGCGAGGGTCATAGTGACGGTCGCGAGCGCGGTCTTGCGATTGAAGCCGGAGCGTCCGAGGCACGCGCCGGTCAAGAGGTGGGTGACAGGATCCAAACGGTTCCTATTCGTGCTCCGTCTTGCCGGCGAGCAGCCCGAGCGCGTGCGGCAGGATGTCGATAACGGCTTGCAGCGAGTCCACGGCACCGCTGGGACTGCCGGGAAGGTTGAGGATCAGAGCGCGCCCGCGCACGCCGCAAAGGCCGCGGCTCAAGAGCGCGAGCGGAGTTTCTTCCGATCCGGCCGAGCGCATCTTCTCTGGAATGCCATCGATCAGCTTGGAACAAACGGCGCGCGTCGCCTCGGGCGTGACATCGCGTTGGGCGACACCGGTTCCACCGGTGGTGACGATGAGCTGTACCTCGGCGCTGAGTCGAATGAGTTGCGCTTCGATTATCGGTTGATCGTCGGGGAGAATTTCGTGGCGCGCGACCTCGAAGCCATGTTGCCGCAGAACTTCAATCGTCGCCGGTCCGGAGCGATCGGCGCGTTCGCCCCGGGAACAGGAATCGCTGATGGTGAGGACTGCGGCGGTTCTGAGCGTGGTCACCTCCCCTGCTAGAAAATGCTTTAGTAAAACCATGCGCTGTTATAAGCGCGACAGATAAACGAACGCTGCTACAACGCCGACAAGCATGGGAACGAGTTCAACGGCAAGCGCGAAAACTCCCAACACTCTTGGCCCCTTAATGATGTGACTTGCCACGTACGGAATGCACAGCGCCAGCAGCGCCGTAGCTGCGCCGCTCCAGATGAACGCCTTGCCCGCATAGGCATTGGCCTCGTACCAGGTCTTTGGATCGTTGAGCGTTTTGTTGACTCGGAAGCCGTAGAGGCCGTTGGGAGCAATTTTTCGCAACGCCAGCGGAACGCCTAAAGCGATGTACACCAGCCCCAAGAGAAAGGCCGAAATCATGTACCCCAGAGGACTCGGATTCTGGTGCGTCACCCGGATGCCTCCCGCTTGCCCGCAAAATTTCGCGTGGATTTCTTGCCGGGTTGGCCGCGCCGGTAGTCACCGCTCTTGCCGCCCGATTTGCTGAGCAACACGACCTCGCGAATCTCGATGCCTTTATCCAGCGCTTTGCACATGTCATACACGGTCAGGGCCGCGACCGACGCGGCAACGAGCGCTTCCATCTCGACTCCAGTCGCCGCAGTGGTGCGGGCCAGAGTTCGAATCGTGACGCCATCATTCTGCACTTCGCAATGAACATCGACTTTGCTCAACGAAATGGGATGGCACATGGGAATGAGCTCGGGGGTGCGCTTGGCGGCCAGGATACCAGCGATGCGAGCGACCTCGAGCGGATCGCCCTTGGGATTCTGCGGCAGCGCGCGAATCACGTCAGGACGCATCGCCACAAATGCGCTCGCCTCGGCCTCGCGCAGGGTCGGCGACTTGCCGGAGACGTCCACCATGGAAGCGCGACCCGCAGCGTCATAGTGGGAGAGAGTCTTCGGCTTGTTGCGCGATTTAGTCACTAGCAGTTAGCAGTTAGCAGTTAGCCCTTAGCATTTAGCAGTCAGCCCTGAAGTTTTATTGGCATTTCTGCTCCCGCAGCATTTGCTTATCGGCCAACAAAGAGCCAAAATCTAGGTGCCAAACACTAAGTGCTAACTGCTAACTGCTAACTTTACAGCAACAAAATCGTAATCGCTTCGCCAGCGGAAAAATGCTCGCGATCCGGCGGTATCACAATGTAGCAGTTTGCGCGCGCGGCGGCCATCAGGTCGCCCGACCCTTGCCAGCGCAGCAATTCGACCTCGGGCTTTTCGAAGCCGCCCTGCAGCCGGGCGGGCAGGAATCGCGTGAGGCCGGTACGGCTGCTGACCTCCGATTTCAGTATGGCCTGCGCGAATGTGAGTGGCTGCGGCCTCATTCCCGAGAGCGCGTCGAGCACGGCACGCGCGAAGAGTTGAAATGTAACCATGGTCGAAACCGGATTTCCGGGCAGGCCAAATAATGGCGTTGTTCGCTTGTCCAACTTGACCTCGCCAAAAACCACCGGCCTCCCCGGTTGAATTTCCGCGCCGGTGAAGAAAATGCCGGCTTCGAACGATGCCAGGACCTGCTCGACCAGATCGTACTTTCCCATCGAGACGCCGCCGGTGATCAGCAGCAGGTCGGCCTCCAGCCCTTTGCGCAAGAGCAGCGCCAGTTCGGCAGGCTCGTCATGCGCAGTGGGAAGGAGAACGGGCTCGCCACCGGCCGCGTGCACCTGCTCCGCCAGCGAATAGCTGTTCGAGTTGCGAATTTCGTTGGGGCCGGGTTGCAAGTTGATATCGATGACTTCATCGCCCGTCGTCAGGATGGCGACCCGTGGGCGGCGATGCACGGCGACCACCGGCCGTCCAACGGCAGCCGCGATGGCAACGATCGTGTGATTCACGCGCGTGCCGCGCTCGACCATGGTTGCGCCGCGCCGCGCCTCCGCGCCCATGGCAACAACGTTTTCCCCCGCGCTCACCGCCCGCTGAATGACCACAGAGTCGCCGCGTCGCCCGGTGTACTCCACCATAATCACGGCGTCGGCGCCCGACGGAACGGGCGCGCCGGTCATGATCTCCGCGCATTCTCCCGCGCCAATCGTGATTGCGCTTTGTTCTATGCTTGCGCCCGCCTTGATCTCTCCGACCCAGCGCAGCTCGGCCGGTGCAGTACTCGCGTCCGCTGCTCGCACGGCGAAGCCATCGCGAGTGGCGCGCCGAAATGGCGGAAAATCGCGGTCGGCACGCAGATCTTCCGCCAACACCAGCCCCGCCGCATCCAACAACGGAACCATCTCCGGCTCAGAGGGCGACAACGTCGAGGCGTATGCCTCGACCAGACGACGGGCATCGCTGCAGGATAGGAGTCTTGCTCGAACTGCATCACTCATCGTAAGCATCGCTAGACGAATTCTACTGGATGCAGCGGAGTGTGGCAGCCAGTCGCAGGGTACGGGCCTCCGGAAAATGAAGGATCCAGGTGCGGCTGAGGTGTTGCAGGCTGCCCCGGAGGCCAAGGAATTTCACTTGGCAATGATGGGCCAGCACATCCCCACCGGGCAAAGCCGCCGGCGATAAGAGAAGAGAGGACTTGTCAGCATGAGTAATCTGTAGGTATTTCAACCGTTGCGACATGTCAATCGATGATATCTGACATTGTGGGATATCGGTGCTTTCGGCCGGTGCTTCTCGTCTTCTAATTTCAAACCCCAGCAACTGTTGGCCCACGTTTCTAAATTATTTTCCCTACGCAGGCAGATGCAAGTCGAAGAAAAGAGAAGACGAAGCTGTTCCTCCTTTTCAGCATTGCGCAAAATCACAACTGAGGTTTGCAACCCCGCCTCAGGAGGTTCATAATAGGTGTGGTGCAAGTCTCCCAAGAACACATCTTGATCCCAAGCCAACACTCGCTGTCCTACATTGTGGGAGGATACATATGGTCGCAGCTGCCGACCCTCTAACAGATACTGATCATCGTGAACGCATCTGGTTTTTCCCGCATAAATTCTGGCAAGCCACTAAGAGCATGTCTAAGGAAGAAGCCACCAAACTCATGGCCGAGGTCGAGCGTTATGCCGAGGCGCATGATTTTCAAGCTCTCAGCAAGTATCCATTCGTCTTTGTAGGGGATCCGTACAAAAAGAAGAGGAACTCCGCAGCCTGAGATGGCTGCCGCAGCAGCTTAACTGGCCACGGCGGCAGGGCGTTTCCGCGTCCTGGCAGAGTTCGCTCTCGCGCGCATGGGACGTACAACAATCGGCGCCCGCAAGACGGTTTCCAGCAGATAACGAGCGCCGGCAATTCGCTCGGCAGCCCGGCTCAGTCGCCGCAACCCTTCTCCGTAAACCGCTATAAAGCCATTCTGGCATTCCACTCGCAAATGCGAAACCCTGCCATCGTGGGTTTCGTCGAACGCATTGGCCAGCCGCAGTATACCGATGATCGGCATCAGCTCCGATCGTCGCTTGGCGCTGAGGCCGGCGAAGGACGCGTCGGTCGCCAGCGGGAGAGCACCGCGGTGATACCGGACCAGCGCAGCAAGGCAACACATTTCTTCCTCGCTCCAGGTGAGCGGCGGCTTCAACTTCAGAATCATGCGTTCGCCGCGTTTCTGGTGACCACCTTTCCCGGCGTTCGCATTCTTGTTCCGTCCCACTTCGTGCAGAATGCCACCAGCTTGTAGAATCCGGCGGTATTCGGCGGCGCCGCGCAATGTCCCACAATGTAAGAGGTCATCGTATAGCTGGAGCGCGAACTGGGTTACGCGGACGGAATGCGGCATGTCGGGATCAAGGAACGAGGCCCAGGTCTGCAGCTTTTCTAACGCCGCTTGCTCCAAGGTGCTGCCGCTGGGAAGCTCGGCGCGCCACACGTGCCACAGCGAATGTGCGCCCATCATCCGCTCGCGGTAAAGCTGCAAACGTTGCCGACGTTCCTCGGAGATGCGTTCAACCCAACGCGCGCGTTCATCTGGGCCAACGCCTTCTCGTGCTCGGATGATGGCGCGCAAAACGTCGAAATCGTGGACGTCGCCTAACGCATCCTGTAAGTCGCGCAGATCCTTCGCCCACTGGAGGTGTCTCTGCGGAAGAAAATTTTCCACCGTGTAGCGAAATCGTTTAATGGCGATGCGCAGTTGGTGATAGGCGACACTGCTGCGATTGCGCAGGGCGCGACGATGCAGCTCGCGCGCTTCCAGCAAACGCTCCAGCGCGAGATGCTGAAAAACAGTTCCTTCCAAAGGAATTCTTCCCGTGCGTTTGGCCAGATGGGTATTCAGCGAAGCCCAGCGCTTGCGATCGAAACGGGCGAGGGCATGCTGCGCCGAGAGCCGCAGCGCTGCCTCCTTATTTGCGAGATCATCGGTTAAACGTTGTCCCACCGGATCACCCGGCGGTGAGAGCTTCGCTACCCACTCCATCATCACCTGCGTGTCCCGTAGCTCCCCCAGGCTGCTGAACAGCGGCTTCGCGAGCCGCTTCATCTGCTTCCACGCCGGGTCCGGATCCACGGATAAAAAGCCGTCTGCCATCGAGCGGCAGCGCCGGATGGCGACTCGCAAGTCATGCACCGGATCGGCGTCAAAACCGGCACTGGCGTTATCGCACTCTTGCAGGACGCGGTTCGCCCAATAGGCAAGCCCTGCCTTTTTTTCTGGCGCGCGAGACTGCTCCTCTGAATGGGAAACGGACAGCATGGAGAAGATGCCTGATGAAGTTATACAAGGATTCAGCGGCACCGCGGAGAAGAAATGGCCTATAGGTAAACCCGTTCCGCTCTGCGGATTGCGCGATACCGTTCGAAGACCTTCCGGCTACTTTCCAGTCCAAGCATCGATCGGACACTGCTTCCGCGAAACGTATGCGCCAGCATCTTCCACCAGTTACCGAGCACGAAGAGCGGATCGTGCGCGATGACCGCCGGAATATGCCGCACTTTCATCCAGCGCTCGGCGCGCCAGCGTTCGTATTCGATCTCCTGCGGCTGCAGATGATGAGTGGCAACGACGGCGGTGGTGCCGTCGTATTCCTCCATGCTGTCGATAGTGATAAGGTTACGGTCGCGAAAATCCCGCGTCATCGGGGTTCCGGGATATGGCGTGGGATGCTGGATGTAGGGCCAATCTACATACTGCCGCGCAAACTCCAAGTTTGCCTCAATCGATTCGCGCGTGTCGTCAGGATTGCCGACGATCAGGCCCCCGACGACATACATTTTGTTCTTGTGCAGATGCTCGATGGCGCGCAACGTGGCATTGCCGGTGGTGCGCCCTTGCTCGCGAAATTCGTTTTTCGCCGCGGCCTTCAGGAATTCAAGGTCGTCCTGCAGAATGTTTTCGATGCCGAGAAAAACGTAGCGAAATCCCGCCTGGCGCATCAGCGGCGCCAGAGTTTCGCCATGCATGGCAATCGGCGATGTCATTGCCTGCACGGTATAAACAATATCGTTCAGGCGAGCATCGATGATGGCCTGGCACAGCGCCTCAAAGCGCCTGATGTTCAGGCTGATGTTGTCATCGACGATGAAGATGGCACGTGCTCCGTGATCTCGAGCGTCGCGAATGTCGGCCAGCACGCGTTCGAACGAATACGTATGAAAGTTGCGGCCACGCATTTCGATGATGGAGCAGAAGCCGCAATCAAAGGTGCAGCCGCGCGAAGTTTCGACGACGTCAACCGCGCGGCCCATCATGGTGTAGCCGTTCAACACACGAGCGTCACGGTTCGGCAGCCGAATGTCATCGCCATCGAGAGTGTGCACTGGACGTGAAGGATTTTCATGCCAGCCGTCGGTTTCGCGGTAGGAAAGGCCGAGTATCTCGTTGAAGCTTTTGCCATTTTCCAGAGCGCGCAATAACTCGCGAAAAGTGATTTCGCCTTCACCTCGCACGATGTGGTCCACGCCGCTGTCGGCAGCCATGTAGGCGTGGGGTTCTAGCGAAGGATCGTATCCGCCCACGACAATTCGAACGCCGGGCCGCAGCGAGCGTATGAGTTCGACGATTCGCAGCGCGGTCTTGCGCTGAAAAGTCATTATGGATAGTCCCACAACGTCGGGGATATGCTCGGCAACCAGTTTCTCGATTGTGTTGCGGACGTTCTGCTGCACCAGGATCAGGTCGGCTACGGCCACCTTGTGATGCGGATCGACATTCCCCGCCAGCGAACACAAAGCTCCATTGGGCATGCGCACCGCGACCGTCGGCATGTGCTCGAACGAGTCGGGCATGGAAAGGAGGAGAACGTTCATACCATCACTCTGTCGATCTGGTGAAGCCCCACGACGGAACAGTCGTTGCCGAATATGCTACACCGAAACCACAAGGCTGCGCGTCGACGACACAGCAGAAAACGTCAGCACGTGCTCTGAGCAGAGTCGGATTCAATCTGACGGTCCCTGCAGTGTCTCCTGCCCGATCCAGAGCTTATTGCTCAGCCGTGCGATAGCCGTAGGATGGGAGCGCCCGTTCAACCTGGACTGTGCTTCATGGTAAGGTCCGACGTACCGCATCGCCGATGGCAGCCGAGGATAGATTCGTCGCAGCCATCGCAAGGCGCGGGCCGCAGCGCTCTGCTCGCGATCTCCGTAGGCCAGCTGAAACTCTTTGCGAATGCGTTGCGGCAACAATTCGATGGTCAACGCCTGGTACCAGAACGGCGGCGACACCGGTAAACCTGCGCCGTTTTGCAACCGTTGGGCCAACTGACGAGTGGCAGCAGTCACTCCCAACATGTCCGATTGCAGCGCGGAATTCATGTAGCTGGAAAAGCCGGTCCAATCCTGCGGCAGCGCTTCGCGGCGAATTCCGAACAGCGCAGCGATTCGAGTGCTTTCGGCAAAGTACTGCTCTCGAGCCACGGCGCCCAGCGGCGGCAGAACCAGCTCGTAAGCAAGTAAAGCGCTGTCAACTAACGTGGCGAAAACCCAAATCAAGGCTGAAATTTCGTTCGCTTCGTAATGTGTTCCGCCTGCAAATCGTCCCGCTGCTTGCGGCAGTTGGCCGCGGATGCGCTGGTGCAGTCGATGCAGATCCCGCGCCGTGTCGAGGGCCTGCTGGATTGTTCCGAACACCATTGTGAACATCACACGAAAGGTCCTGTGAAAGCGGCCGATAGGATCGTCAAGAGTGCGGGAATGTTGAGCGATGGCTGTGGCGACCCAGGGATGGGCCAGTTGCAAGAGCGCTGCGCGAGCCGCGGCAAGAAACAGCGCCGACTCACGATTCACTTTCCAAGTGACGGAATCTGACGGAAAGATGGGCTGCGAAGCATCCGGCGCGGAGCTCTTCACCTGCTCGAGAAGTTTTCCGAGTTCCCCGGGCGAGACAAGTTGCGGTTGGCCACCGGCCATTCCTCTATGTTATCGCCGATGGAAAAAAGAAAGCCCAGCCAGGAGCACGGGACCCTGGCTGGAAAAACAGCACGAACGGTTCACTCAGGAGGCCATCTAGTTATCACTCATTCCATCGGCACAGCCTGACGAGACTTTAGCACCGGTGGGAAGAGACTGACTTTCCTTGCTCTCAAAGCAAAACCGGCCGCTCGATGCGCCCAGTTCCACCTCATAGAGCTGATGTGTTTCAGTCTCCGTATACTGCTTCCCGCTCTTCGACCTGCTCCGCGGGCTTGATGCCGCCAAGACTGTCCAGCGGAACGAAGCCGTCCTTCGTGATCGGCTTCTCTCCCAAGACGTGCTCGCGATAGAGCGCCATCATGCGCGCCTTCTCGGCTTCAGCTTTCACGCGTGCCTCGCGGGCCTTGAACTTCTCCTGGCGCGCGTTCTTGGCGATGCCCAGCTTGTCGAGCGTGTCATTGGCGGCGGCGTTCACGTGCTCTTCTACGAGGTTGAGCGTGTGCGCCGTGGTCTCCAGCCCGACCTTCTTGCCACCGGCGAAGATTTCGTGACGGCCGTGCTCTTCGTACCACTTGGTCAGGGTTGCGGTCATGTGCATCTTCTCCACGATATTGCGCCAGCCCACGCCGGTGTTGTAGGCGCAGAAGCTGATCTCGCCTTCCTGCGTGGCGTAAGGAATGATGCACTGCTCCGTGCGGCGGAAGTCGTAGTTGAACAAGTCCTGGAACCACATGCCGGCGACGAACAGAAAGTTCCAGCGATCGCGGCGACGGCGCTCGATATCGGTTTCGGTACGATCGCTCGTGACGTTGCCGTAATCTTTGCCGGTCGCGCCGAAGGTCTTGTCGAACTTCCTCAGCAGGTCGACAAACTTGAAATGCTTGGGCGCCTTGAACGGGTCGTAGTTCTTCAGCAGCGCCAGCGTCATGCCGGCAATCGAGAGCCACTTGCCGCGCGCGGCATCGTTCACCTTGGCGATGTCCTTCGCGATGGTATCGCCGTTGAGGAACGCGGTGACCGGGACCGCTTCCTTGGTATCTTTGTCGATCATCACGGCCATGCCGACACCGCAGTTAGGATGGCAGCCGCAACTCAGTGCGCCCCAATCCTTGTCGGGACCGTGAACCAGATCGGCCCAGTCGGAGAAGGTGCTCATGAAGGAAATCGGGAACCAGTCGCGCGTGGGTTCGCCCATGCCGGTCTGGTTCTTGACGTCATGCGCCAGGTGCGACAGCGTGTAGCGCTGTGCCTGGCGGCGCTCGTCGGTGATGGCCTCATCGCGCCCGGTAAACGAAACCGGCTGGAACGAGAGGAACGAGATGCGTTTGGGATTGTCGAGGGCGAATTGAATGATGCGCCCGACCTGCTCGTTGTTGATGCCGTTGACGATAGTCACCACCGGCACGATCTCGACGCCGGCCTTGTGCAGGTTCTCGATCGCCTGCAACTTCACGTCGAACAGATTGCCGACCAGGCGATGTGAGTTGGCGGCATTGCCGATTCCATCGAACTGGAGGTAGGCATAGCGCAGACCCGCTTCGGCGGCCTGCTTGGCGAACTCGAAGCTCTTGGCAAACTCGATTCCGTTGGTCGCCGCCTGCACGCTGTTGTAGCCGACCTTGCGGGAGTACGCGACGGCATCGAGGAAGTACGGCGACAACGTGGGCTCGCCGCCGGAGAACTGTACCGACATCTGGCGGCGCGGCTTGATGGTGACCGCGTCATCGAGCATCTGCTTGATCTCGTCCCACGTCAGCTCATGCACGAAGCCGACCTGGTTGGCGTCCATGAAGCAGGGATCGCACATCATGTTGCAGCGGTTGGTGAGGTCGATGGTCAGCACCGAGCCGCGGCCGTGCTTCACCGTACTCGTGCCATGGTGATGCAGCCGCTCGTCATTGTGCGCACGAATATCGCGGCCCGGGAAAACCTCTTCCAGATGCTTGAAGAATGCGGTGTCGACGGCCATCACGTCTTCGAAGTGGCCGTGCGTGGGGCAATCCTTCACCATCATGATCTTGCCGTCGCGCTCGATGATCTGCGCCTTGATCTCGCCGACTCTTTCGTTCATCAGCACTTCGACCGGCAATTTGCCGTCAATGATCTGCTGGCGGATTTCCGGCACGCACTTGGGGCAAAGCGAGTCAGTGGCGCGCGGCCAGCCCAGCGGCGGCTTGGATTTCTGGTAAGACTTCAGCAGAGGCTTGTCGGACCACTTGGGCGTGAATGACGGATTGGGATGAATGCTGTTGAGTTTGTCGAAAACTACCCAAGCACCCTTCGCCGCATAGGTCACGGCCTTTTCAACATACTTCGCTGGCTTGTGCATTAGTGCCTCTTTCAAGTTGGATCAGGTGCACCCACGCGCCGTGGGCCGCATACACTGGTGCTCACTGATTAGGGTAATGACCCGATTTGCAAATGGCCAAGCGCGATGGAGTGAACGGGCGGAATTGGCGCTTCAGCGGGTTAATCGCACATTGAACGGTGACGCGCATCACAGGGCTATGTTATTGAAAAGCAAGCTTCTGGGCCGGGCTGAGGTAGAGCGGCGCTTCAGCGCCGCGTCAGGCAGCATGAAAGATGCCTCTACCCGCAGGGTTCACGTTGTGAACCCTGCGGGTAGAGTTGCTTATGGGGATCATCTGGACGCCAGCCTGAAGGCTGGCTCTACCTCTACGATTCGCCCGGGAATCAGCAAGCAGTTAATTTCCCTTCCATTCATATGCCTCGGACTGCCGTAATCCCACATGCGCCAGCACGCGATGGGCGAACTCGCGGGCAATTTCATCGGTTGACGAAGGTTGAAAATAGAACGCCGGGATGACTGGGAAGATTGTCGCGCCGGCTTCGGCGGCCAGCGTCATGTTGCGCAGGTGAATGCGGTTGAAGGGAGTCTCCCGCACGCACAGAACCAGCGGACGCCGCTCCTTCAGGCAAACATCGGCGGCGCGTTCGATCAGATGGATAGCCATGCCATTTGCGATCCGCGCCAGCGTCCCCATGCTGCACGGCAGGACAATCATGGCGTCGGTCGTGTACGATCCGCTGGCGACATTCGCGCCGATATCGTTGTTGTTCTGCTGCTGAATCTTGGTAGCGGCGCGCCCAAGCAGCTTGTGCACGATTTCGTTGCGCCCGGAGACGCCGAGTTCCTCGGCCATCACGCGCAGACCGCTGTCGGAAATGATGAGATTAATGGTGCCGACACGCTCGTCGCGCTCGAGAAGATCGAGCAGGTGCCTGGGGAAGATGGAGCCGCTAGCGCCGGTGATGGCGACGGTGAGCGTACGAGGATACGCTGTGGCGATGTTCATTGAGAGATTCCGCGGTACCGCAAATTCTCTCATGCCGCCGGCTAAAGCCGGCTCATGAACAAAAAGAGAGCGGCTGGACGCTGGCCTAAAGAGACTGTGTCGCGAGTGTGTCGCCGCTACGCGGCTCGGTCATATTTCCCACTCGGACCCGGCGCTTACGCACCGGGCTCAATGCGCTGCCGCCGCTGCGCGGCTGGTTTTGCCGCGATTCTACGGTTTTGTTCTGCCCAAAAATCCAATTTCCGGTCGCGACACGGTCTCTAAAGGCCAGCTCTACTCAGTAGCCCGCGCCGGTACTTGAAACTTGAAACTCGAAACTGGAAACTAGTCGAGCATGGATGCAGCGTCCCTCAAGACTCTCTTCGAGCAGGTGAAACGCGGCGAGCTCTCGCCCGACGAAGCGGTCGAGCGGCTGCGGCATCTTCCCTTCGAGGACCTCGGATTCGCGAACATCGATCACCATCGCGCGCTGCGGGCGGGCATGCCCGAGATCATCTTCGGGCCGGGAAAAACGCCGCAGCAAATTGCGGAGATCTTTGCCCGGCTGGCGAAGCACGGCGGTAACGTGCTGGCCACGCGCGTGTCGCCGGAGCAGGTCCGCGCGGTGAAGCGCAAATTTCGCAAAGCTGAATATCACGAGTTGGCGCGGGCGCTCACGCTCACCCGCGACGGGAGCATCCTTGGTAAAGGCAAGATCGTCGTCGTCTCCGCCGGCACTAGCGACATTGCCGTCGCGGAGGAGGCTGTCGTCACCGCGCAGGTCATGGGCAACGAAGTGCAGCATGTGTATGACGTCGGCGTGGCCGGCATTCATCGCCTGCTGGCGCGCCGGAATGTGCTGACGCAGGCGCGGGTGATCGTTGTCTGCGCGGGAATGGAAGGCGCGTTGCCCAGCGTAGTTGGAGGAATGGTGGGCGTGCCGGTCATCGCCGTCCCGACCAGCGTGGGCTACGGAGCTTCGTATCAGGGCATCGCGGCGCTGCTGGGAATGCTGAACTCCTGCGCCTCGAATGTCACCGTGGTGAACATCGATAACGGCTTCGGCGCCGGGTATGTGGCGTCGATTATTAACCGACTGGAGTAATGCCGTATAACAGGATTTGACAAAGCCTGTTATTCTGCAATGAGCGATTGCGAGGTCTCAATGAACGTCTCTCTAACGCCGAAGCTGGAAAAATTTGTTCAGGCGAAGGTCGAAGACGGCCGCTATACCTCCGCCAGTGAAGTCGTTCGCGAAGCGCTCCGGTTGCTCGAGCAATACGAAAACGACCGAGCGGCCCGACTGCTCGAGTTCAATTCCGAACTCGCCCGGCGCCTGGCATCATTGGATCGAGGCAAGACCGTCTCTGGCTCAGCAGTCCGCAGCCGCTTCCAGCGCCGCTCCCAGCACCGGCGCCGCAGCGCATGAGCGGTTACGTCTTAAGCTGGGAGGTCGAAGACGACCTGCGGCAACTATGGGACTATATTGCGGCCGATAGTCCGGATGCAGCTGATCGATTGGTTAGCGAAGCTCTTCGATGCCTTCGACGATCTCGCGCGAAACCCCCGCATTGGGCATAAACGGGAAGATCTGACCGCGTACCCCGTTCTTTTCTGGCCGGTCGAAAATTATCTGGTCATTTATCGGACGAAACGTAACCAGGTCCATCATCGCAGTCGTCCATGCGGCACGGGACGTTCCCGGGTTTCATCGTAGCGAGCGTCGTCTCGGCGAGCAATAGGCGTTTCTCTTACTTATCAAAAGCCCGTCTCCCACCGCGTTGGCTAAATGCTAATTGCTAACTGCTAATTGCTGCTTTACAACAGCTCCTCGTTCCAGTTCTCCAGGAACTTCTTCACCTCGGCCATGAACTGATCGGCGACGGCGCCATCGATGACGCGATGGTCGTAACCGATGCTCAGGTGCACCATGGAGCGAATGGCGATCGAGTCTGCGCCGTCGTTGTCCGTCACAACTACGGGCTGCTTGACGATTCCGCCCACGCCCATAATCGCGAGCTGCGGTTGATTGATGATTGGCAGACCGAACATCGCGCCGAATGTGCCGGGATTGGTGATGGTGAAGGTCCCGCCCTGCACCTCGTCCGGCTTCAGCTTCTTGGTGCGCGCGCGCTCGCCAAGATCGCTGATGGCGCGCTGCAGGCCGACGAAGCTGCGCTCCTCGGCGCTCTTCACCACCGGAACGATCAGGCCCCAATCGAGCGCCACGGCGATGCCCAGGTTGATGGAGGCGTGGTAGTGAATGTTGTCGCCTTCAACCGATGAGTTGATGATGGGCCACTTGCGAATGCCGTGAATCACCGCGCGCGCGAAGAATGGCGTAAAGGTGAGCTTGTTGCCGGTCGCCTGCTCGAATTTGTGCTTCATGCGCTCGCGCAGCTTTACGATGCGCGTGACATCCACCTCGAAGACGCCATGCACATGCGCGCTGGTGCGCTTCGACATGACCATGTGCTCGGCGATCTTCTTGCGCATGACCGACATGGGGACGACTTCGCCCGGCGTGACGCCGCCAACGGGCTGCAGTGGCGCGATGATCGCCGGCTCGGCGGGAGCTGAAGGTGTTGCAGGCGTCCGCGGCTCGGCTGGGGCGGGAGCGGTGAACGTGGGAGCGGCTGGTGCAGCGACAGGTGCACCGGCGCCGTGCTTCGCGATGAAAGCCTCGATGTCGTCTTTGGTGATGCGGCCGCCGATACCCGTACCGGATACCTTGCTTAGATCGACGTTGTTTTCCTTGGCAATGCGGCGGACCAGCGGACTCGAGCGCACACGTTCCGGCTCGCCGGCTTCGGAGTATTCCTCCACCCTGCCCTGCTGTTCGCGCTTCAGTCCGGCCTTCTCGTCTGGAGAAAGATCAGCCGGGATTTTCTGGGCGGCTGGCGGCTCCTCACCGCTCGGAGGCTGCGCCGCTTGTGTTTGTGTCGCGCCAGTTTGCGCTGTACGGCTGCCGTCACCACCGGCTGCGGATTTCGCAGGCTGAGCCGGTGCCGGCGCTGATGCCGCTGCTCCTTCTTCGGCGATGGTGCCGACAACCGTGTTGACCTGCACCGTGTTCCCAGCCTGCACCTTGATGTCCTGCAAGGTGCCAGAAGCGGGCGCGGGAATCTCAGCGTCAACTTTGTCGGTAGAAATTTCGAACAGCGGCTCGTCGCGCTGAACTTTTTCACCCGGCTGCTTCAGCCATTTGGTGATGGTACCTTCGAAGATCGACTCCCCCATCTGGGGCATGATGACATCTGTCGGCATAGTTTCCTTCCGCGGGATTTCTAGCGTGAAACTGGGCGCTGCAACAAACTTCTGATTATATCGCTGGTAAGCACCGTGATCACGGCGCCTACTGTACCTGAACCTTGATGTCCGGTTTCGCGTTTACCGCGACCTGAATCCTCTCACCCTTATTCAGATACTGCTGCAGCACCCCAGGATTCGCCCACTCCAGGTCCCAGCCGTTGGCGATCGCGATCACCGTATATTGTCCCGGCACGACATCGCGCAAGGTGAAAGTGCCATCGCTATCGCTTTGGTCACGGCGGAATAACGGAGCATTGTTTGCCGGATCCTGCGGCACCAGCACGATCATCGCACCGGAGAATGGCTGGTCGTCGTGCATAGCGGTGCCATTCACCTGCGCTGCGCCGCGGTCAGCGACACCGCTGAGGTGAATGGCGCCGGTGCCCGTGACATCGAGCATACGGCCGGTGACTTTGGCGCCGGTTGCGGCAAGCTTCTGAAGCACCCATCCGTTCGATTCCATCGAAACCAGGTAACGCCCGGGTCTCACACTGTCGGAGTTGAAATCGAATTCGCCCCGGCTCGACAAGCTGGTGCGGAAGGACTCTCCGGTGTCAGGATTCTGCAGTTGAATGGAAACGTGACCGGGCACCTGCGGCACGCCCTGAAGAAAGATCGAGCCGCTGATGTTGGCAAACGATGGACCCTCTGCGGCGTTGATCTCCGCATCGCCCGTCAGATCAATCTCGCGATACCACGCCCGTCCGCTGCCGCCCTTATCGTTGAGGCCGGTCGAGGGCGGCATTTCGACAATGTAATGGCCAGGCGCTAAACCTGAAATCTGCATGACACCCGGCCCCACCCACGACACCGGCGCGTTGAACACGGAATCCACGTAGCCGTCGAAGAGGCGCTGCTGCACTTGGGGAAAGACCATCCTGCCCAGCACAGCGTTCTCGGTTGATCCCGTATTTATCCGCAAGTGCAACGACGGTACGGCGTGCAAAGTCACGTCGGCTGTGGCGCGCTCGCCCGGCGTGATTTGCAACGGCGTAGCGGCAGCAGAATCGGTCGTGCCGGGATAAAACGTCACCGGGTAGGTGACATCGAGCGCCGCGGCATCCTGCGCCGCAAGCACATCCGTTTCGGGATTGCCGGATGCACGGTTCGGGTTAGAGCTCTGCGCGTACCAGGGACGCGCCGATACTGACACGTAATATGTCCCCGGCGCAAGGTGACCTATGCGATAGTGTCCCAAGTCGTCGGTTTGCGCCTGTTGGACGGGGCGAGTTTTCTGCTGTCCATTCTCCGTGCTAGTGCGGAAGAGCCGCACCATCGCATACTGGATGGGCTCGTTATTGTCGTCGGTGATATCGCCTTCCAGCAACGCATCGGGTTGCAGCCGGAACACGAGATGATCAGTGTCGAGATCGGGACCGACCGCGACAGCGGTAGCGTAGTAATCGTGATGCTCGAAGTACTGCAGCGTATAGCCGCGCGCGCGCGCCATCAGCGAGTACTTGCCACGAGCCAGTCCGGTAAACACAAACCGCCCATCAGAGCCGGTGATCACAGATCGCGATATGCCGCTGTCGGTTCCCGCGTTGGCGGGAGCTATGGCCACCGCAGCCGATGCTATCGCCTGCCCGGTGAGAGAGTTCACGACAATGCCGCCGATGCGCAATGTCTGCGGGGCGGATGCGCCGGTCGTGGCGCGCTCCGGCGCTGATGATGCCGGCGTTGCCGGCTGCTGCGCCCACGATAGACTCAACCCGAACACCAGCGCGCATAAGACGCGTGCGACCACTGCCGCTACTCCTCTGTTCCTACGTGAATCAAGTCGAGCGAGACCTGCGCCTTCTGGTTCGGCGTCAAGGTAATGTGCGTGGCCTGCGAAGCGTACGGCTCAAGAGCATCGGGATTGCTGTACTCCAGATCATCGACATGATCGAAGGCGTACACCATGTACTCGCCGGGACGCAGCCCCGAGATGCTGAACTGATTGCCGACAGCACGTTGCACCTGCGGAGGCAGCTTGCCGGCCGATTGCGGCACCAGAACGAGTGCCACTTGTCCCGACTTGCTTTCGGAGGACGTGATGGTGGCGCTCAGGCTGGCGCTGTCGTCGCGCAACACAATCTCCGCCGTACAACTCTGGCCCGGAGCGATGGCTAGGTCCTCATTCAGCAGGTTGGTGGGGCCGCAGGTAGCAGACTGCACGTACCACGGCACTTGCGGCATGAAATTGGCACGGTAAGTACCCGGTTCGACATCTTGAAGCATCATTGCCGAGTGACCGGAACTGGTCTGCTGTACGGTGGAATACAGGTCCCTGGAGTTGGGGGTCACCGATAACAGGCGCACCGATACCGGAGGGGCATCGTTGTTGGACGGGGTGGTGCTCGCATTCGATGAATTCGAGTCCATGCGAACAACGACGGGGATGGGGAGAGCCGGCGCCAGCACCAGCCGCACGTCCTGGACATTGGCGGCGAGATTCACACGGGCCTCGGCGCGCAGCGGCTGGCCTCCACCCTGGCAGAACGCTCTCACGATGTACGAGCCCGCGGGCAGACCCTCCGCCTTGAATACGCCAGTTTCCATGTCATAGTGAACCCCGGTCGAAATGTTGTCGCCGGACGAGCTGAGCACCGTGAAGCCGACGCCCTGATCGGCAAGCTGGCCGGAAACCGTGCCGGAGAGCTCAAACACCGGTACAGCATGGAGGGTGAAATCCGCCTCGGCTTGTTGCCCCGCCGTCACTTCGACCGGCTGCGCCGAGGCCAAATCCGGCACTCCGGGATAATAGACGCGTGCGAATCCGGTGCGCGGCTTGTCGCCCGCAACGTGGAGTTTCAATTCAGAAGTCATCGGTCCGGCGGCAATGTAATAGGTGCCCGGGGCCAGGTTGGAGAAGCGGAAATGGCCGTCTTCATCAGTGTCGGCATTCGCCCGCGGGTCCCAGCGCTTTCGCCCATCGCGCATGCTGCTGGCCGTAAGACGCATGGGCACGTGCTCGATCGGCTGACCGGCGTCGTCGATGATGCGGCCTGCGATTGCACTCAGCGGCGCCATTTTGAGCGCAAGTGCGCCCGTGTTTGGGCCGAGCTGAAACCAGCGCGAGCCGTGGCCGGGGCGCTGGGAATCATCGACGTATCCCGGCTTCTGCACCATGAGCATGATCTGGCCGGCAACCATGCCCTCGAACTGGAAGCGTCCGTCTGCATCGGTAAATGTATTGCGCTGCTGCTGGCCGTTGATCCGAACCAGCGCGCGGGGAACGGGTTCGCCAGTAACTGAATTCACGACCGTGCCGCTCGCCGTGAAACTTTCGCTGCCGGCGGACGCGGACGAACTTTGGGCCGCCGAAGTCACGCTGAAAAGCAAGCAGCAAAGCGCGAGCAGGAAACAGTGCCTCAGCCGGCGTAAAGAGCTCATTCGGAAGCTGGGCAACGGTGATGGCCGGGCACAGTCGTTCTTGCGTGGGATTCGCGATTGACGGATTGGCATGGCAGCAGGCGCTCGGGCCGCGGTTGCAATAACCCGGCAGAGTCTATGTTACCTCGCACTGGAAAAGCGGGCACCGGCACGTGTGTCACTGGCCAATGCCGTGCGCTATTCTGATTTGTGAACATGCGGGAACATGGCTCCATCGTCGTTCGTCCGGCGCGCAACATTCTGGGAAGCCTGCGCGTACCCGGCGACAAGTCGATATCCCATCGCTACGCGATGCTGGCTGCTCTGGCGGCGGGCCGCTCGCGCTTTGACAATTTCGCTCCCGGCGCAGACTGCGCCAGCACCCTGGCATGCGTCGAGGCGCTAGGCCGCAAGGTGGAGCGTGAAGACGCAGGCGCCGTGGTGATTCACGGTGCGTCTGGGCAATTGCATGCGCCCGCAGCGCCGTTGGATTGCGGCAACTCAGGATCTACGATGCGCATGCTGTCCGGCATCCTCGCGGGCCAGCCGTTCGCCAGTGAGCTGGTTGGCGACGAATCGCTCTCACGCCGGCCCATGAAGCGCATCATTGAGCCTCTGACGCAGATGGGCGCAGCGATCGAGGCTGCAAATGGCGATCGCGCACCGCTGAGAATTCGCGGTACAAAGCTGCACGGCATTGAGTACCGGCCGCCCGTGGCCAGCGCGCAGGTGAAGACATGCGTTTTGTTTGCCGGACTTCTCGCCGATGGCCGCACGACAGTGCATGAGCCCGCACGGACACGCGATCACGGCGAGCTGGCGCTGCTGGCCTTCGGCGCAGAGGTGGAGAAGACACACGAGACGGTTGCGATCACCGGTGGGCAGGTGTTGCACGCGCTCGAAGCTTTCGTGCCCGGTGACATCTCTTCGGCGGCATTCTTCCTCTGCGCGGCCGCGATCTTTCCCGATTCCAATCTCGTTATCGACGGCGTGCTGCTGAACCCAACCCGATCAGCGCTGCTGGACGTGCTGGCGGCGGTGGGTAGCCGCATCTCGATGTTGCGCGTCGAGGAAAACCATGGCGAGCTGACGGGCACGATTGCGCTGAAGCCTGGCCCGGGGAGACACGTCAGGATCGAAGGCGCGTTAACTGCGCTGCTCATCGACGAACTGCCCGTCCTCGCGTCCATTGCGCCCTTCACCACCGGCGGGCTTGAGGTGCGCGATGCCAGCGAGTTGCGGGTGAAAGAGTCGGACCGACTGAGTGCGGTCACTCGCAATTTGCGCGCTATGGGTGCGGAGGTGGAGCAGATCGAGGACGGCTGGCGAATTCCCGGTAATCAGCACCTGCACGGCGCTCAGATCGAGAGCTTTGGCGATCACCGGATTGCCATGGCATTTGCCGTCGCCGCCTTGCGCGCCGATGGTGAGACGCTTATCCACAACGCCGAATGTGTCGCCATCTCCTATCCCGGCTTCTTCGATGATCTGAATCGGCTGGCCGAGCGATAAGATCACACTGCGCGTTCCACCTATACAATGAAACTCCTATGGTTCGATCGATCGTCTTTCCGCGCGTTTTGGGCAAGTCGTTGAACGATTTGCAGCCGGCCCTTGAGTTTTTCCGCGCGCTCGGATTCACGCCGGGCAATGAATGGCATGAGGGCGGAAACCACGGCGTCGAGATGCTCGCGCCCAGCGGTGGCCTCCAGTTCATTGCCGCCGGCGACGCGCCCGCCGTGGATGCGATGGTGGAAGTCTCCGACGCCGATGCGGCCTGGCAAATCGCCAAAAAGATGGGGGTTGAAGTTCAGCGTGAGATCGCCGACACACCGTATGGCGCGCGGCTCTTCGCAGTGAAAATCGGCGGATTGCGGATGGGATTTCTGACGTATGCGCGCAAGCCCGGCGAAAGCCGCGGTATGGAAGGCCGGCTGGATGGTCGAGGCAAGCGCTTCGCAGTGGTCGTCAGCCGCTTCAATTCCTTCATTACCGAGCGGCTGCTGGATGGCGCTGTGCAGGCGCTGCGACATTGTGGGACAGCCGCAGGCGACATAACCATCGTGCACGTTCCCGGCTCTTTCGAGATTCCCTCCGCCGCACGTCAGCTCGCGGAGACGAAGCAGTTCAACGCCATCATCTGCATCGGCTGTGTCATTCGCGGCGACACTCTGCACTACGAGGTCATCGCCAACGAAGTAGCGCGCGGCGTCGGCCAGTCGGCACAGGAGACGGGAGTGCCGCACGCATTCGGCGTTCTCACTTGCGACACGCTGGAACAGGCCATCGATCGCGCTGGGCTTAAAGCCGGCAACAAGGGATTCGAGGCCGGCCTTGCCGCAGTGGAGATGGCCAGCCTGCGCGAAGCTGTCGCCAGCACTGCCGCTAATGCAGCGAATGGCCAATCATGACCGCGAAGTCCGGCACTCGCCGCAAGTCACGCGAACTGGCGTTGCAAATGCTGTTTCAGCTCGATATGGGACACCAGGAGCCGGAGCACGTCCGCAGCACTTTCTGGAGCGAACGCAAGGACCTGAACGAAAAGATCCGCGGCTTCGCCGACGATCTGTTCCGCATCGCCTGCGACCGGCGCGAACAAATTGATCAAATGATCGAGCGCAATGCCGAGCATTGGCGCATGGAGCGCATGGCCGCCGTCGATCGCAATCTGCTGCGTACCGGTGTCGCTGAGCTGGTCGGGTTTCCCAAGACGCCGCCGCCGGTCGTCATCAATGAAGCCCTGGAAATCGCTCGCCGCTTCTCTACGCCGGAGTCGGTGCACTTCATCAACGGCGTGCTGGACAGCGTGGCGCGGGAGTTGGCGGAAGCAAAGAAGGCCAAGAAGGATTAGAGGAATGAAAGGTCCGTTTCTCGCAGAAGTGCGGGATCCGGACAGAATGTTTCCAATCTGCTAGCATGTAAGACGTGAAGCAAAAAAGTGCTACGTTTACCTCGAAAGGGCAACTCGTGGTTCCGGCGGAACTGCGGCGCAGGCACGGCATAAAGGCCGGAACCAAGGTGCGGTTTCTCGAGGATCAGTTTGGTCGTATTGTTCTCCAGCCCATCACAGAAGACTATCTCGACCGCGTGCGGGGCTGTCTCGCCGGGCGAAATCTCGTCGCGTCATGGGAACGCGAGCATCGTGAAGAGGGCGAGCGCGAAAGGTGAAGACCTACGTCTTTGACGCTAGCGCGCTCCTGGCGTTCCTCGACAACAAGCCGGCAGCCGGCAAGGTAGATGAGCTATTGCGGGACGCAATCCGCGGCCGATCTCAGATTCTGATGTCCGCAGTGAATTACGGTGAGGTGTACGCCAGGATATTGCGCGAAGTCGGTTTAGATCGTGCGGTCGGGATCATGAGCGGCATTTATCCCTTGCCGATCACTCTGCTGGACGCCACTCCCGCGAGGGCACTTCGTGCGGCGGAGGTGAGGGTCACCTACAAGCTGTACTACGCCGACAGTTTTGCTGCGGCTCTAAGTTTCGAGCACAAGGCAACTCTGGTCACCAGTGATTCCGATTTTCGGCGGTTGGGTCATGGATTTCCTGTGATCTGGCTGAAGCCGTAGCGACCCCCTAATGCATGTGAACCAGCCGGTCCAGCAGGAACATCACGGCCACGCCGACGAACACGACCAGCGCCATTTTCACTCCCGGCTCGCGATTCACTTCCGGAATCAGATCGGAAGCCGCAACGTAAATCGTTACTCCCGCCGCAATCGGCAATCCGTAGCTCACCGCGTGCTGCCCAATTGCCATGGTAAGTACGCCAGCCACCGTTGCAATGCCCAGCAACACTGACGCGAACCACGATCGGCCCTTGCTCAGCCCGCTCGCCAGCATCACCGAGGTCACGGTGAAGCCCTCCGGAATCTTGTGCAGGAACACGGCGAGGAAGATGATCCAGCCCAGAAACGGCGAAACCAGAAAGCCGGCGGTGATGGCGATACCGTCGAAGAAGGTGTGGATGATGAGCCCGAACAGCACCGAAACCCGCCGGTGCGAGTGCACATACTCGTCCGAATGCGTTTCCTCGCCGTAGTGGAAGTGCGGTGTGATGGTGTGCTCGAAGAAGTGCACCAGCAGATATCCGGCGAGTACCAGCAGCGCGCCCGTGCGGCCGGCCAGTTCGAGACTCGCGGGCACCATCTCGACCAGCGCCGTCGCCAGCATGAATCCCGCACCGAGCGCGACAAAATAGCGCAGGTAGCTGCGCTCCCAGTGCTTCTGAACAATCACCGTGCCGCCAAATACGTTGGCCATTGCGGCGGTCAAGCCGAGCAAAATGCTGGTGAGGATGGGGTGCATGGCCGCGAGCAGAATAGCAGAAGTTGCTTGCGGCAGATTACCGAGTCGGAATCGAAATGCAGCTGCCGACGGGGCGGCGAGCCTTCGGCGGTGCATTGCGTCAGATCCTTGCAATGCGCCGCCCAATGCCTGCTTGACTCTCTCTCACCTCGCGCAAGCAGGCAGCTCAGTTCCCCAGTTGTAGACCCAGAATCCGCGACCGTAAGTTGCGGCGTAAACGGTGGTGGGCTGCGCCGAGTCAACCTGCACCATGGTGACGGGCGTTTGATGAATGATCCGCCCCGAGGTGATCGATGTCCAGGAGACGCCGTTGTTGGCGCTGAACCGTATTCCGCCCCGGTGCTCTCCCAGAATGAAGGCAAATCCTAAAGCCGCATAGACCCGCGTGGGACAATTCGGATCCACAGCAACATCGCTCACCGTGTAGCCCTGGCCGCCAGTCGCCAAAGTCCACGGGCCACCGTTAGCCGATCCCTTGTATAGGCCGCTGGTACTGGCGATCCAGAAGGTCGGTGTGGCGCCACCGGAGCTGGTGATGGCAGTGATCAAGGCTGGCGCAGGTGTCACCCCAGGTCCCCACGCTGTCCAGGTCACGCCATCGTCGATGGACTTATACGCGCCCTGTCCCGCAGTACCCAGGTAAATTGCGCCGCCGGCATCCACATAGATGACTGTCGGCTGAATGTTGTTTGGTAGAGAGTGATGGGTGAGGAGCGGGGTTGGCGCGGAGGCATTAGCCACCTCGCCTTCATCGTGGCCGAAGGCAAAATAGAGCCGGTCAGGATTTGTCGGGTGCACCGCAATGGCGTGGTAGGACCAATACGTCGGCGGTACCAACTGAGCGCCCGACGGGCTCTGGGTGGGAGTGACATTCGTCCAGTTCACTGCTGCGCAGCCGGTCTGCACCATGGCATTATTCGTCATGGCGAAGCTCACACCTTCGCCGCTCCATGAATAGGCGCGGTTCCGATTGGTTGGGGCTGATGCGAAAGCAAAGATGTCTCCCGCACCACCGCCCGGCGGAGCTCCCGATGGCGTCCATCCGCTGACGCCCAGAGAATCAGAGCACAGTGACGCATTATCCTGAGCTCCCACAAACACGCGGTGCTGGCCGATTGATCTCGTGATCGGCACGACTCCGGCGAAGTAGGCCTGCCAGACCGTAAGGCCTGAGTGGCCCAGATTGACGCCGGAACCGGCGACCGGGGGCGAGCCCGATGTCCAGTTCCACCGCGTCACATTGGCGTAACTGCCCTCCATTGAGCCGTCCGTACTGGTCCAGACTTTGCCGGCTGCGGCGTCGGGGTAAATTGCCCTGACATCAGGATGTTCGCTGGGTACGGTGAAGTTTGCCCAATGCGCGCCGAAGTCGCTGCTGTACGAGGCCAGAACGTTACCCTGAAACAACTCTTGCCCGTGACCGGTATAAACCAGGGTACGTGTCGCCCAACTGGTCTGCTGGCTCGATTGCAGTGTCCAAGACGATCCATTCGTCGTCAAATATGTGTTCATGCTTGAGCCTGGCGGATTCACCAGCAACACCAGATGGTCAGCAGTGCTCGCTGAATTTGCGACGGACGCCATAGCGGAAACGATGGAGTTCGTCGGCAATCCTGTGTTAACCGGTTGCCAGGTGAGACATGGGTTGCCGGGCTGCCAGGAAGCAGGAGCATGCAGCTGGAAACTCGGCGGGCAATTGCTGCGAAATACGTGCGCCGCTCCAAAGGCGTCTATGGCAAGAGTGGAAAAGTACACCCGTCCTGAATAGGGATCAGCCGCAATAGTCCCAATGCAGTTGTCCTGATTTCCAGAGCCTCCCGCAAATGGCCAGGTCTGGGTGAACTTTACCCCGTCGAACGAGTAGTAGAGTCCGCTGCAAGGTATCGCCGCAAACACGGTGCGCTGTTTGGCCGAAAATACCATCTGCGCGAACGGTTTGGGATCGGCAAGCGATGCCTGATTGACCTGCAGCGGCGCCGGATCCCCGCCGGGATTGACCAGGTTCGTCCAGGAATCTCCGTTGTTTGTGCTGGCGTACAGTCCGTTGTAGGTAAGCAGGAACAATCGTCCAGGATTTGCTGCGTCCCATTCCAGGTGTACCGCGCTGTTATCGCCCAGTCCGTATTGGGCCGGGAACGTCCAACTGGAACCGCCGTCGCTGCTGCGCCATACCCCTCCACCGGGACTGGCGGCCAGCAACCCGTTCCCTCCCGGAACAGCTACGATGGCGGACAGGCGCCCGCCAACCGCCGGACCGCGTTCCGACCACGTAGCAGGAGTGGAAGCTGTGGTTACAGCAATTGGGACTTGCAGAACAGTGGCAGTTATTAACAACGCGCAGGCAGACCGAATCAGAGAGAGAGGCGAGCCCACGACAGTCATGACATTGCCTCCTTCAGCAATTTGTCGAGTTCCTCGTCTGGCCCGGGGCTTCTGTTAGTGGTCAAGCATTATGCGATTGTTTGGTGGTCGGAGCAACAGAAATTCTCTTCGCTAATTTCACGTTCGCGCGTGCCTCACCCTCCACCTGCGCTCCTGATCTTCTTTCTTATTGAGGTTGTCGGGCAGGCACGCATCATGGGACGCATGGGACGCGAGCAGAATAGCAGAAAGGGTTATAGCAGGTTGCCGAGGACGGGCAAGAAATTGGCTCGCGCCAATTGTGTTCGGCAAGTCGATGCAAGCCGGCGCCGATCGCAAGCAGCTCAGCGATGCTGCATGAAGAAGTTGTGCGATTGCCTGAGGACCTGCACGAGCTTGTCGTAAGAACCTAGAATTTTGCTGCTGCGGGTAGAATATGGGGAGGAGGACACGGTGCCCGACGACAACCTCGCTACGAAGGCAGACCTTAAGCAAGGCCTCGGCACACTCGAAGAACGGCTGTTGGAACGAATCGAGAAGACCGAAACCACTCTACTTCGTGAATTCCGCAAGTGGGCGGTGAGCTTCGAGTCGCGATTTCGTGCCAACGAGATACTGGTCGGCGGCTTCAATGAGCGGCTAATCGCTCTGGAAGAGCGCGTGAGCGACATCGAAGGCAAGTCCGGGGCGTGATCTCCCATTGCTCACTCGTCTCCCATCTGCCTGCCCCTTTTTGTTAGGCCTTCGGGGTACCCGTGCGTAACCTTCAGACCTGTCCCGATGCAAGATACGAAATCTGGTCGTTAAGCGTCGACCATTTGTCAGCGAACGCCCGACGTGCGCCTGCCACAAGAAACAACACAAGCGAAAATATCAAAATATCCAAGCGGCGGCTCCGCCTAGAATCAGCGCTGCAACGAAATAGACCGTTCGGTCTAACGGAATTTTGAATTGGTCTCCTAGGTCCATTTCCAGCCCCTCAGTTTCCCGCTTGCCAGACATTCGCGGTTTTCGAATGAGTGGGAATCGCTTGAAACTGCTCTACGCTTTTGCGCGCTCAGCCTTCTCTTCTTCCAGCGGCAGCTTGGGATGTTCGATGGTCTCCTGCCAATCCTGCGCCTGCAGCTCGCGTGCGGTCTTCTCCAACTGCGGGATTTCGGGGATGGAATCAACAGCGAGTGAGCGGTCGAGCTCAGGAAATTTGCGCGCAATCGGCAACACTCGGCGTTCCACCGAGGCGACCATCTCGTTGTAGGATTCCACGGCACCGTTGAGCTTCCGGCCGAGCGCCTCGAAATGCTCGGTCATCTTGCAGAGCCGCTCGTAGAGAGTCTTCCCTGCCTCACTGATCTGCTTCGCGCTTTCAGCGAGGTTCTTCTGATTCCAACCATAAGCGACGGCTTTGAGCAGTGCGATCAGCGTTGTCGGTGAGGCGACGATCACCTTTTGGCTGACCGCGTATTCGATCAGCTCAAAATCAGCATCCATCGCGGCCCGGAAGAAGACCTCGCCGGGAAGAAACAGCACCACGAACTCCGGCGTGCACGGCAGATGCGCCCAATACATTTTGCCGGCCAGCGAATCGACATGCTGCCGAACTTGGCGCGCGTGATCGCAGAGACGAGCATTGCGGGTGAGCTCGTCGGGCGCTTCCAGCGCCGAAAGATAGGCGGTCAGCGGAACCTTTGCATCAATGACGATCTGTTTGCCTCCCGGCAGATCGACAATCACATCCGGCCGGAACCGCCGCTCCTCATCGTTGAACGAGAGCTGCTCCTTGAAGTCGCAGTAGTCGAGCATGCCGGAGAGTTCCAGGACGCGATGCAGTTGCAGCTCGCCCCAGCGGCCGCGCGCTTGCGGCTCGCGCAGGGCTTTGACCAGGTTCCCGGTTTCGGTTTGCAGCGCGCGCTGCGTCTCCAGCAGCGACTGCACCTGCGCCGTCAACGTCCCGTAGGCCTGGCTGCGCGCCTGCTCCAGCGCCTGGATCTGCTGATTCATTCCCGCCAGCGATTGCGCGACCGGCTCGACGAGGTTCTTCACCGCCAGTTCCTTCTGCGCGAGGTCGCCCGCGGCCTGCGTCTGGTAATTCTGCAAAACAGTTTTGGCAAGCTGGAGGAAGTTGGCGTTATTGCTGTCCAGGGCGGAAGCTGCCAAAGCCTTAAACTGCGACTTTAACTCTTCTCCGGCATTCTGTAGCAGCCGGAGCTTTTCTTCCGTGTTGCGCCGTTCCGTGGTGAGCGTGGCGTCAAGGGCGGCGCGAGCTTCGGTGAGGCCACGAATTTCATCCGCCTGCAAGACATTGCCGGCTCTCACGGAGGCGAGATCCTGCTCCAACGCGGTCTTGCGTGCGAGCAATTCGGCGCTGCGGGAACGGCAAAACAAAAGCGAAAGCGCAGCCCCGGCTGCGAAGCAGCTTGCCGCGACGAGGACGACAGCAAAAACGGTCATCGATTGGCCCCGGAGTTACGTCAACATTGTATGGCGGCAGGCTGTGGAACGGAAAGCGCTCTCGCCGGCTTTTGTTGACCAACGGTGTGCCGCCACAGATGCGATCCTCAGGAACAACCCAGGACCGATGCCAGTTACTGCTTCACCTCAGTCCAGCTTGGATCGGGACCAAATTGCGTCATGAACGGTGCCTGGTCGTTCGTGGTATCGCCTAGATCTTTCTCGTACACGACACGATCCTGGTCGATGATGAACGTGTTCACGCCGCTCACACCGTACTCTGCGGGATAGGCAACGAAGCCGAAGCCGCGATTCATGATGCCGTTGCGGACGTAGTCCCTGAGACCACCTTTGGCAAACGGCCCCTGCGTCATCAGGATGCCGAAGTAGTAGCCATGAAATGGCTTGTGCAAGCTGGGCTGGAGTTTCGCTCCCTCTAACGTGGCGTAGGCGAGCAATGGGCCGACAGGGCTCTTGGGCTTCCCCGGCTCTGGTGGCCAGTAAAGGCCGTCTTCTTTGCCCCGATCACTGATGAACTTCCGGGCGTACTGCTTTACACCATCGTGAGCCTGGTCGAAGTACTCCACCTGCGCATCGACGAGCGAGGCGCAGATGTCGATGGCGGCAAGCTCGTTACGGCCGATGCTGCGATTGGCAAGTTCGCTCTTGCCGTTGGTCGTGTCGAAGAACCATTTCCCGGAGGGCTCTTTCCGCAGCGGAATGGGGAAAGCCGTATTGGCGACGCCAACCAGCAGGAGTTCGCTGCCATTCTCCAACTGGCGCCAGCGGTTCAGGCGGTGATAGGCCGAGGCGAACTGCGCGAATGCGGCTTTGTCTTCGGCCGGATTGCCCGAGTAGATCAGGTCCTTGTGTTCCGGGTCGAAGAGCGACATCATCTCCTGCTCATTGTCGCTGGCGGCTGCCTCGGCAAGGGCCTTGCCCGCATCGTCCGGTGTGGCGAACGTCCGTTGGCCGCGAGCAGCCTGAATGCCGGCAGGTCCGCGCCGCTGGCAGGCCGGAAGAGCAAGTATGAGTCCCATGAGCGCAAGAACCATCCCGCGGCGGCGGAGCGATGGGCCCGCACTGGCCGCCCAGAACATCATCTTCATCCAATTCTCCCCTGTTTTAAGAAGCGACGAGACAGTCAAAGGAATCACCAATGCAATCCGCTGGAGCGGCCTCCGATGCCCCAACCGGAGTTGCCCCCCTTAATGCTCCAGCCGTAGTAGGAGGCGGAGCGATCGCCCCATCCACCGGTGGCGAAGGCGGGACCTGCCTGAGTATCCCAACTGCTGAAGGCCGTCAGTCTGCCGTTGGCGTCGTTTGGAGCCCAGCCCCGGATGTCATCGAGGCTTGCCCAACCTCCGCCCTCACGCGCCCACGCGTTAAACCCCTCAACGGCACGGGGGGGCTCGGTGGTGGTGCCAGAGACAGCGAACATGTGTTTGACGCCCGAAGCTGACACCAGCGCCGGCTGGACGGGCGTGCTCGCTTGCGAACTGAAGGGACGGTTGGGGTCGTTGTGGTAGGGATGATTCCCGTAATAAACGTAACCGCCGTAGTAGCCGCCGCGCCACACATGATTGCCATAGTACGGGTAACTGCGGTAATCGGCGACGCCATGAAACCAATTGCAATCCCAGTTGCTCCAGCCCCAATCGGTGCTAGCCGACCCGCTGATCGGCACGCCGGGACCGTAGGAGACTCCGTTCGAGCCGGCCTCTGCGGACTTGTAACCTGGCGTCGGCATCGGGCTGCCATAGACCGTCGCCGGATTGTATTGCGGCACGTACACCATCAGCGGGTTCTGCGGCTGCAGCGTGATGATGTCACCGGTAGGCGTCGCCAGGATCGTCTGCGGCGTGGACTTCAGGTTTCCCGCCGTCCTGGCCTTGGCGCGCAACCCCTGCACGGCTCCCATCGTTGCCGACTGCTGATTGTCGTAGGCCTCGCCCAACTGCGATGTCCACAGCAGGTTTTGCGCCATGGCGCTCATTACCGAGGGAAACTGCGCCAGCGCCTTGATACTGGGATCCCACGGC
This sequence comes from uncultured Acidobacteriaceae bacterium, assembly GCA_963821995.1. Taxonomy (GTDB): domain Bacteria; phylum Acidobacteriota; class Terriglobia; order Terriglobales; family Acidobacteriaceae; genus Bog-257. The sequence goes on from CAWGFZ010000012.1 coordinate 72,442, forward strand.
TGGGCATTCACCGCCTGCAGCAATCCGGTTCCCGTCAACTCCTTGTTCTGCTGGAGCCAGATGTCGGCCGCCAGAATCTGGTCAGGGAAGGTCGCACCAATCAGGGCCTGCGCCAGCAGCGCGTCGGGGTAAAGCGCAATGGGAGCGACCAGCGCCTGCAATTCTTCGGCGGTGTAGGGCAATCCCTGACCGGAATAGTCAGAGCCGGACAAAATGTTGGATTGATAAACCGCTGCCGCGCCAGAGTCCAGCGGCAGGCTCGCCAGCAGCAACAGAACACAAACGGACAGCGAGATAACTTCTCTTCGGCGGGACCCGATCATCCGATTCTTCTCCCATGCAGACCTATGCTCTTGTACCCGAACGCGCCCCTGGCGCGCCACCGGAAAATGATTTTTGCGGCGACTCAATAGTACCGTGAGAGACGCTATTTACACCACGGACGAATGGTGAGCACAGCGATGCAGCGCGTGGCTGCATGGTGAATCGCGCCGCAATGCGGATAAACTATTTGTGGAGCTTCTGAAAGGGACGGCGTTTCATCATGGCAAGCGGCAACAATACCAAGGGCGTAATCGGGATTCTCACCGGCGGCGGTGACGTACCTGGGCTGAATCCCGCGATCCGTGCGGTCACGATTCGAGCGCTGCGCGAGGGATACCAGGTCATCGGACTGCGCCGAGGATGGGCCAGCCTGATCGACATTGTTCGCGATAAAGATTACGACAACAGCGACAACTACCAAGCTCTCACGGAAGAACTGGTGAATCGCACCGGTCGCACCGGCGGAACGTTCCTGCACACCTCGCGCACCAATCCCAGCCGGGTTAGGAAGTCCGATGTCCCCCAGCATCTGCAGGAGACGTATCCGGCCGAGCGCAACGATCTGACCGCGGAAGTGCTGAAGAACCTTGCCTGGCTGAAGATCGACTATCTGATCCCAATCGGCGGTGACGACACGCTCAGTTATGCGGTGCGTCTGTTTCAGGAAGGAATCAAGGTCGTCGCCATCCCGAAGACGATGGATAACGACGTTCCGGGCACGGATTATTGCATCGGTTTCAGCACCTGCGTCACGCGCATCATCGAGATGTCGAATCGGCTGCGCACCTCCGCGGGCTCGCATGAGCGTCTCCTGGTGATGGAGGTCTTCGGCCGCTATGCCGGATTCACCGCCATGCTCCCCACCATGGCCGGCGCGGCGAACCGCTGCGTGATTCCCGAGTTCAAGTTCAATATCGACCGACTCGCGGACTTGCTGATCTACGATCGCAGCAAGAATCCCAGCAAGTACTCGGTTGCGCTGGTTTCCGAGGGCGCCATGTTCGAGGGCGGCGACATGATCTTTGAGCGCGAGGTGAAAGACGCATTTGGGCACAAGAAGCTGGGCGGTATCGGAAATATTGTTGCGGACAGAATCAAGGAACTATCGCCGCGATACAACGGCGGCAAGCCGCTGGACGTGATGAACCAGAGCTTGGGATACCTGGTGCGCTGCGGCGACCCTGATGCAATCGATTCCATCGTCCCTATGGCGTACGGAAATCTTGCGCTCGACCTCATTCTCACCAACGTGCACGGCCGCCTGGTGGTGCTGCGCAACGGCCGCTACGACAATATGCCGATTGAGGTAATCATCGCGTCGAAGAAGGTAGTCAACATCAAGGACCAATACAACACCGAGCGCTTGCGCCCGCGCTACAAGAGCTTCGAGATGAAACCGCTGTTCATCATGACCAGCGATTTGGGATAGGTTTGACGGTTCGACGTACCCCTGGTTTTGTCATCCTGAGCGGAGCGTCCGCCTGCTTTTCCGACCCTGGGTTTGGGTCGGGCGGACGCGGAGTCGAAGGACCCCTATCGCGGCATTAACGTTACTGTAGCGGTCCTTCGACTCCGTTCGGTCGCTGCGCGACCTCACTGTGCTCAGGATGACAAAGGTGTTAAGAGCCGAGGCGCAGAAAGATTTCTTTCAACCGTTGATGCCGCTGCATATGGCGCAAGTAGCCACCTTCGGTCGCGCTCGCCTTGTTGCGGATGATGTTTGCCAGCTCCTGTTTCTCGTCATCACTCCAACCCTCGAGTTCAGGAACCAACGCCATCACAAGTGCGAAATCGGCGAAGGCTGATCGCTCGAGCGCGCTCCACTGACCCAGATCGACTCGCAGCGTTCGGGCGAGCCACGCACTTGTGCTGTGGCGCATCCGTTCCGGATCACCTCCAAGCTTCTCCGCCATGTAGCGCTGCACGGCAAGGCCAATGTTGCGGATAGAGAAGGTGTCCCAAAGGCCACGGGGTTTGTCGCCAAACTCGTAGAAGACGTGTTCGGCGGCCAGCTTGCGGAGAGTGCGCGCCGGCGTGCGATAACCCGGTGTCGCGGCGATTCTGGTTTCCTCGCGTTGGGTCATAACCAGCAGCTCCGGCTTGCCCGGCCGGAAACCGAGCTTGCGGTAGAACCAAAACGCTCCCGACTTGATAGCTTCTTCATTTTCATCGCCAAGCTGGTAGGGATAAACGGAAAAACAAGTAACGTTGGAAAGCTGATGCAGCAGGTGTAGAACCTTGGCATAAATCCATGCAGTCTCGCCATCGCGAAACGCATAGAAGGTGTTGAAACCTACTTCCATCCACTCGAACAGTCCGATGCCCTCGATGTAGTTGATGGGCACGCCATTCTTCACCGTCAGACCGGCATAATAGGCGCGCAGCGGCAGACGCCGCTCCGGTGGTAGTCCCCAAAGAAAAATGTGGACGCCTCGCCCCACATCGGCTTCGACCACCTGCCTGGCATCGCCGCGCGTGGTGCCATAGAGTTCGCGATAGCGCACGGTGAGCGCCGCGCGGACAAAGTCCAGAACTTGCCCACCCTGGCGTGGCGAAAGTTTGCGCAAGGGAAGCGGCGGTGAACTCAGCTCGTCTTCGAGCGATACCTGTTTGCGCTGGATCAGCGGCGCATTGTGATAGAAGAACGCGGCCGGGTTGCGACGCGCCCGAGTGCGGCTGGCGGAGGAGTCATCGAGGTCCCAGGAGATCGCAATCTTCAACGCATCGTACCAGGATGTTTTTTCGAGAATCGTGCGCCGCGAGTTCTCCAGCCGCTGCATCAGCCAGAACAGAATGCGATCTTCGCCGCCGTCGGCGCAGCTCAGCCAATCGAGGTAGGGAGTGTCCGCCTCGACCAGGCAGTCGTCTGCCAGCAAGGGGAGCATCTGCGGCAAGCTGCTCGACATCTGGCGAGCCTGCTGGTCGATATCCCATTCGACACTGAGCTGGCGTGGAAATCGCGAGGCCAGCCAACGCGCGACTTCGTAGGTAAACGTGTCCTGGATTACCGTGCCGGCGAGGCCGGAAAACTCTTCCGAATCGAGGATGTCGAGTTGCGCGCCGGTTTCGCGCAGGCGCCTGACCCGCTGTGCAATGCTGCCGAGCAACGCTTCCGTCAGGACAACAACCTTGTGGCTCTGCGGAAAGGCGCGCAGAAAGAGCAACGCGTCATGAAAATGGACGAGCGATTCTGCATCGCCCAGAGTTAGGGTCCGCAACGAACCCAACAGCTTCTCCACGCGAGCAGCGCAATGCGGCCCGAATTCCTTGTTAGCAGCGTCCAACTCCGACAAGCAAGCAGCCGGAGTTTTCTTCATGCTTCACCTGAAGGAGCGCTGGCAGCCTTGGCTTGGCCTGCGGGCGCGCTTGCGACTGGCAGAGCTTCGACGCCTCGCACTTCTGTCATCGCGGGAGCTGTGGCAAGATGCTGCTGCCCTGACCGGATCGCGCCCCACACGATGAACAGGTTCGTCACCATCACCACGGTGAAGGCCATCGCCGGCAGGAAGCCGAACATCGCGCCGCGATCGTTGACAATCTCCAGCGCCAGAACTGCCGTTACGAGACCGCGAGGCAACATCCAGAACAGCAATTCGGTGTCGCGACGATTCACATCGGGTACGATCCAGCGGCTGCCTTCGACCGCCAGATAGCGCCCCAGCAGCAGCGCGGCCAGGATTCCCAGGATCGGGATGATGTACTCTCGGCCGACGAATTCCGCGATCACTCCCAGCAGGACAAAGAAGAACGAGCGCACCAAGAAGCTGAACTCCGCGTGAAACGCCAGCAGGCGCACGCCCTGGCGTGTCATGTGAGGAGTATGCGGCAGATTGGCGAGCGTGATGCCAAAGATAAGTACGGTCAACAGACCGCTGCCTTTGAAGTATTCGCCGACGGCGTAAACGCCCAGCACGACGCCCAAGTTCAGAATATTGGTATAGGCTTGTCCGGCGAGCCTGGGCCCCAGCCGCGACCACAACGCTCCCACCGTAAAACCAAATGCCAGAGATACGACGATGTGATGGCTGAAATTAGTCGCCAGCCCGGTGATCAGCGAGGTGGTCTGTTCGGCACTGAGGAGGCTGCCGACCATGAGCACGGCCATCACTTCGCCGAGCGACGATTCAACCGTGAGGGTCACTTTGACCGGATCGGGTGTACTGATCTGCTGCAGCGCCGGAATCACGATGGCGCCGCTGGTGCAGCCCAGCGTCGCTCCCAACAACAAGCAGTCAGTCCAGCTGAGATGCAGAAGTTCACGGCCGGCAACAGCGATGAGGCCAAGGCTCAGACCGAAGCTCAGCAGCGTCAGCGTCAGCCCGGCGGGAAAATAGCGCAGAGACTGGCGAAGCCGGAGTTCCAGCCCGCCCTCGAAGAGGATGAGGATCAGAGCCAGCGTGCCCAGAATGCGGATTGCGCCCAGAAAATGTTGCGGATTGACCCAGTGCAAGATGGGACCGAGCGTGATACCGATAAGCAACAGCACCACGACGTCAGGAATGCGCGTCAGCTTTGACAGACGATTGGCGGCGACGGCAAGAATCAGCAGCGCCGCCGGCAAGCCGAAGATGAATGCCATTTGCATGAGGTGTCGGTTGCCGGGTTGCCTCGCTACTGTAGAACTGCGGATCGACCGCGCGCAATCAGGACAGCAGAGAAATCGCGGAAGGAAGCTCGTTTCAGGACATCCCCGATGCGTCTGACGCATCGAAGTTTGCAGAAGACGTTCCGGCAATCAGCCGCATAACGTCAAGGAATAGGCCGCCGTCTCGCTCCGGCGGCCTTGACTTTTACGGCCTGCTCAGGTCCTCCGGAAACGACTTGAACTCCACCTGCCTCTGCATCGCCTTGCTTGCACCTTTGTCATCGCTGATGTGCTGAATCAGGGTGCCCTTGATTACCCGGGAAGCTTCCTCCGACGGACGCCGACCCGGTTTGCTGCTAATCGTTCCACTGAATTCATACCACAGGCCATGAATGGTCTTGGTGGTGAAGCTGAGTCGATCACCATTTAGAGACGCCTTGTCGAAGAACTGGTCGATGATCTGCCCGCGATCGCTGTCGGAGTCGCCGATGCGGGAGATATAGCCGGAGAGCTTGCCATCATCGACGGTCAGTTGCACGAACTCGCCTTCGCGCAGGAAGGTGTACATGCCGGAAACGTCGGCCGGCGCCAGAGTTGCATCCGCGGGCTTCTGAGCTGAGCGCGCAGTGGTCTGGGCGGCCACGAGAACGCCCAGCAGAAGCGGCAGCATTAACAGTTGAGCAGTTCTTGAGATCATGGGTATCAGGCGCAGCAGAAATATCGCTCCAATGCCAGAGGTCAGCAAGTAATCCGGATTGACCGCTTCTCAATTCCGCATTACCCAAACTCGCATCATTGTACGGCACACGAGCTTGAGCGCGAATCGACGTATTGACAAATCATTCTTAAGTAAGAAATCTGCAGGTATGAAGCGAAAGTATGAAGCAAAAAAAGGGAGCCACGCGGCTCCCTTCCCTGCTGGTTGCGGTTCGCCTTCTACAGTTGCGGAGGAGGAGCTGCGGTCGTACTGCTTTGAGGATTCGTCGCCGCTCCCGTTGCGCCCGGATTCGGGTTCGTGCCGTTGGCGCCCGGTGTTGTTGTGGCTCCGGGATTGTTCTCCATCGTGCCTGGAGTCGCGGTGCTCGCGCCCGGCTCATTCGGGCTCGCGCCCGGCGTGTTGGTTGTAGCCCCGGGAGTGTTGGTGGTAGCGCCCGGTATGTTAGTTGTTGCGCCAGGTGTGCTGGTGTTTGTTCCGGGGGTGGTAGTGCCCGCGCTCGGCATATTGTTCTGCTGGCCCATGCCGGTCGTGCCCGGAGTCGTGCTCGGAGTCGCGCTCTGCCCCATGCCATTGGCTCCGGCGCCGGCACCGGTTCCTGCCATGCCCGACTGTCCCGCCGCAGCTCCTGCGCCCGCCCCAGCACCTGCTCCTGCGCCCGCTCCGCCTGCCGCCTGGGCGAATGCCCAGCAGCCGCACAGCAGCAGCGTACTCGTCAATAAAAGCAATCTCCGCTTCATGATCTTTGTCACCTTCCCTGCTATTGAATTAGGACGAAATCGGCGCTTTCATGCTCCGATGGGACGAAGCATGAGCGAGATGCCCGCGCGACGGGCATTTATGCAACTTGATTTACATGCGCAATTCCGCTAAGAAAACTCAGATTAACGCCGTCAGCGGCAAAGCCCCATCAAAAAGGGCTGAATTTACACGGTTTGAAGATCGTCCCGGTCAAAACCAGACTTAACCAGAGCTTCCCTAGACGCTAATCGCGCCTTGTTCATGGACGCCTGAGGAATCTCAAATAGAAAGCTGCGAATACCAGGACAATGCCAATATTCACTGTCAGCCGTTCCCAGAATCGGTTTCTGAAGAACGCGACATCTACACCGACTATGATGGCTGCCATCGCCACCCCATAAAGCAAGAGAGCTACTTGTCTGCCCATTTCAGATTCCTCGCTTAATTTTACGAATGGCCTGAGGGCCGTCCCCTTCAAAGACAAGTTAATCAGATTATGGGGCGCGATTTCCCGCCGCTTGAAACTTGCAACCGAAAACCGGAAACTGTTCTTATCATGTCTTGGCTGCGCTTTTTGATGCTGCTGTCGCTGGTCGTCTGGATCGGCGGGATTGTCTTCTTCGCCTTTGTGCTCGCGCCGACAGTCTTTCATCCCGGCATTCTCCCGACGCGTCAACTCGCCGGCAACGTGGTCAACCGCAGTCTCGGCATTCTGCACGCGATGGGCATTTGCTGCGGGATCGTTTTCGTCGTCACCTCGATGATCGACTCGCGCCTGGTGAACGGAGTCGCACAGCCGTTCGCGCCGCGGCATTTGCTGGTTTACCTGATGATCCTGCTGACGCTGGTCAGCATCTTCGCCATTGGTTCGAAGATGCAGGTGCTGCGCCAGCAGATGGTGGCGATCGACGAGGTGCCGCACACGGATCCTCGCCGCGTGGAATTCAATCAATTGCACGTTTGGTCCACGCGCATTGAAGGCGCGGTTTTGCTGCTTGGATTGGCAGTGATTTATTTGACCGCGCGACGAATGGGGTGAGGAAGCAATTAGCAATTAGCAATTAGCAATTAGCAATTTAGATTACCAATTAGTGAGGTTCTGATTAAGCCTCAGTTTTGAAAGGGCACGGCTTCAGCCGGGGCCCCCGGCGGACGCCGCGTTTGCGTCTGCTGGGGTGGTCAGCCGTGCCGCAAGTGAAACAAAATGAGCGCGGGCTTCAGAGCGTGTGTGAGAACCGTGTCGTCCCTAAGGGACTCGTACATAGATTCTCCACTTTACCCAGGACTCCGCTTCGCTCCGTCCTGGGCTAACTGCAATTCCACCCCTTCGGGGTTCGATTTGCGTGTGTCGCACTCCACCGCGGAGGAATAAATTTGGTTCTCACACACCCTCTTCAGCTCCTGCGGGATCACCAGCGGCTTATTCAAAGTTTCCTTAGCAGTTAGCAATCAGCAGTTAGGCAATTATCGCCGCATCGCGGAGCAAGGTTACCCGGCATCTGAGACTTGCTCGCGAAGTGTGGTGGTGGGGTCATAGTGTGGAGATGAATGCCTTTGCGTGTTGCTGCTGGCATACTGGGGCGTGGCGAGTGCGATCTGCGGTGCCGCGAAAAGCTCCCAATTTGGGCCAGTCTCCGCGACATTTCGCTTGCGAAGACATTCTAAAAGATGTAACATTTGCGGCCAACACGGTACAATCTGTTACGAGCGCCCCCGCCCCCGTCTGGCTGAATTACGCAGTGAGGCAAAAAGTGGCGAGCAACTTGCGGCGGACTAAGGCCCAAATTCATTGCCGAAGAAGGGTGACATCATCTTCACGGCCAAGGATTGGCTTGGCCGTGATGTTGTCTTGGAGCGCCAAACACTCTTGGCGCATATCCTACGCTATCATTTGGATGAAGGGCTGTTCGTCAATCGCGTAAAAGAGGCGTTGTCGAAACCTAGGGTCGTAGTGGAAAACAGGGGCGCGAATTCTGAAAATGCTATCTACGATATTGAGATTGGAGGCCACCCGTGCCTGTTAGTAGCGATCAAACAGGGATGGCTGAAGAAGCGACGAATCGCGACGTTCTTCGGCGTAGCAAAAGGCTTCCAGCCACCAGGTCGCGTTTTGTGGCCAAAGAAGAAGAAATAAGGTTCGAGCACATCAGGTCCACCGACGTGATGTTTGTGGATATTCGCGACGTGCCAGAGGGTGCCAAGATTTGCACCATAGACGTTGGTGCCGCCATCGGGGTGCCAGGACAAATCCACGCTCGTGTCGATGTTGAGCGCGAACTCATTTATGGCCTGACCGTGCAGAACTATCGGGCATTCCGGAGACGTATGTTCTGGCGGTATCATTTTGCCTCAATCAAGAAGGCGATACGATTCCTAATCGCCGCCCTGAGGATCAATATGTCTCTTGAAGGCCGCTGCGGCAATCAGCACGCTCTCCAAACTTGAACCCGAACCTAGTCCGCGTGCTGCACCAGTTCCGTCATCGTCCAGATGTGATCTGTGATTCCGGCTTCCATTGCCGGGGTCACTTTCAAGCTGCTGTGCAGCCGTGCAAAATTGTAAAACCAGAAGTGCAGCGCAAGCGCCGTGCGGCTCAAGCACGACGGGCTAAGAAAAAACAGGGGTAATACGACCGCGACTTACGGTTGGATGGTCTGCTGCGTTGTTTCATCATCTTCTCCTGGTCGCCGTAAATTCAGTAGGCGATAGGAAACATCCTCTTGCTCTGTAGAGTAGTAAATCTTGGTTGTCTTCACAACGTTAGCAGTATAGCGCTGGCCCAGAGTGATGGCGCGTTCAGCGTCAAACGCATCGTCGAATGCGCCCTTTACCGAGAACTCATCGTCAAGTTCCAAGCGAAATGTACGCTTGTCTAAATCGCCGCCACGCAACACCCGGTGTATGTTAGTTTCTCGGAAGTCTCATCACTCGTTTGCAGTATAACGCTTGTCAGCCGCGCCAGTTCAGGCTCTTGTATCAACAGGCGCGCGCGTAATTCTTTTTCTCTCCGCCATTCGATTTCCGCTCCCATGCCGTGCTGCACATGGCTATTAGCCCAATAGTACATGGCGCGCACTGGAGCCGGGCCGAGAGTCTTAGCAAACTCCCGTATTTGCTTGTGCTCGTGTGCTCCGGCTAGATCAAACATCGTCCGAATGGCTTGGTCAAGGAACGTTTCCCCCAATAGAAGCCGTTCATTGGGCATCGTCATCACTATGCCAACGGAGCCGGTGAACGAGTAGGAAAATCCCAGAGCCGTTTCCTCGGCAGCAGTCCCGCTGACCCTGCCTCTGAGCTTTGGCCCATTCTTGATCGCATCATAGATAACCGAGAAAGCGCCCTGAAATGTGTTCCACGCCTGGGCAAGCCCTGAGATCGTCGGGCGAGTGCCGGCTACGAAAAGTCGATATCGGCAAACATCTTGCTCAAGCTGATTGGCCATCTCCAAGAAAAGCGCCTCGAGCACTTCGCGTCGCTTGTGAAGGGAGCGAAGATTCGCAGCCAGTGAGGGCGTGTCTGGATTCTCGATCACTGCATGTTCGAGCTGCGCGATGGCCGCCGTTGTGTCTTGCAGCTTTTCTTGTAGATCGAGGATGTCGGGCATATTTTGCATTCCTACAGCGAGATAACTGAGATTCCCTTGTGTACACCCATTCTGCTGAATCCGAATTGCCGTATCCAGTACGCTCTCATCCACTCACCAACCCAGTAAAGGGAGTGCCCAGTTGGATACTCCAAAAAGAGAAAGCTGTGACAGAAATGGGTCGCCCTCAAATTGCTGCTGAACCAGTCCATCTTGGAGCGTTGCGTAACGTTCCGTTGCCGTAGAGATTGCTGTCGCTTTCAGCACAACGTCAACGTCGTTCGGATCAATACTTTCGGTTAGAAAACGCCGTCCACCCACAACTCGCCCTGCACCGTCGCGCCAACCAACTCGGTATGTACAAGTTCCAGGCCGCTCATGATAAGCGGCCTTGTGGTGGAAAGACTGAAAGGATCAACACACCTCGCTCGCAGGTCAGCGATCGTCGTCGGATGAAGTCCGACGGGGAGCAGTGGCGGGAACTCCGGCGTAGAGCGCGCAGACATGCGGCAAGCATTGTAGGCGCAATGCCGAGGAAACACAATTCAGCCAGTAACGCACGTACAGAGACAACAGTGCCGCAAGTGAAACAAAATGGCGCGGGCTTCAGCCCCTGCGGGATCACCAGCGGCTTATTCAGAGTTTCCTTAGCAGTTAGCAATCAGTAGTTAGGCAATTATCTCCGCATCGCGAAGCAAGATTACCCGGCATCTGAGACTGGCTCGCGAAGTGTCTGGTCACAGCGCTCCATATCGTTTTCATTTACTCTCAAAGAGGCACTGCAGCCGATGCTCATCGGCTAAATGCTAATTGCTAATTGCTTCCTATGAAAACCGGTATCATCGGCCTGCCGCAGGTAGGCAAGACATCTCTGTTCGTAATGCTGACCAGGCAGCAGGTAGCGCAGCACGCGCACAATCCTCGTGAGGCGCACCTCGGCGTCGCCAAGGTTCCCGACGACCGCCTCGATCGTCTGGCCGCGCTGTACAACCCGCGCAAACTGATTCACGCCAGCGTCGAGTATGCCGACGTTGCCGCGCTCAGCAAGGAAGCGCTCGACGAGACGGCGTTTGCCGCCAACCTGCGTAATGTCGATGCGCTGGCGCACGTCGTTCGCGCGTTTGAAGACGATTCCATTGCGCATGTCGGGCCCATCGATCCGCTTCGCGACATCAAAAACATCGACTTCGATCTGATCTTCAACGACCTGGCGCAGGTCGAGAAGCGGCTGGAGCGCGTTCAGAAAGATCTGAAGAAGATGAAGTCGGCCGAGATCGAGCGCGAGCACGAGCTGCTGCTCCGTGCCAAGGCGCATCTCGAAACCGAGCGGCCGCTGCGCGAGATGGAGATGTTGCCGGAAGATAAAAAGCGCGTCCGCGGCTTCATGTTTCTCAGCGAGAAGCCCATCCTGTACGTGCTCAACATCGGCGAAAGCCCCACGCTGGGCAAGGACCTCGATGAGGCAGTGGCGAAGTACGGAATCGCCGAAGCCGTCTCGCGTCCCAATACCGGCGCGCTGGCCGTTTGCGCGAAGGTGGAAGCCGAGCTCGCCGAGATGAGCGACGAGGATGCCGCCGAATTTCTTGCCAGTTATGGATTGCAGGAGAGCGGCCTCGTGCGCCTCATCCGCAAGACCTACGAACTGCTGGGGCTGATTTCGTTCTTCACCGTGGGCGAGGACGAATGCCGCGCCTGGACAGTCGAGCGCGGCATCAAAGCCGTCAATGCCGCCGGCGCGATTCACACCGACCTGGAGCACCACTTCATCCGCGCCGAGACCATCCACTGGGACCAGTTGCTGGAAGCCGGTTCCGAAGCCGAGGCCCGCGCCCGCGGAACGCTGCGCCTTGAAGGCAAGGAATACATCGTTAAGGATGGAGACGTCATGCACATCCGGCATAGCGGATAATCTTGTGCACGCGGTTAAAGCCGTCTCCTGATTCTCGCCTTCATGTCCACTGACCGTCAGCATCGCCTGCATGTCATCTTCGCCTTCGCTCTGGTGTACGTCTTCTGGGGATCGACGTACCTGGCCATCGGCATTGCCGACCACGAGCGTCTGCCGCCGGCCGTGATGTGCGCCATGCGCTTCGGCACTGCCGGATTGCTGATGCTTGCGGCCTGCGCGGCGATGGGCCGGCGGGTGCGCGTCACGCTGGCAGAAGCCGCACGGCTGGCGCTGATCGGATGCCTGTTGCTGGTGGGCGGCAACTTCGGCCTCGCCTGGGCCGAGCAGTGGGTGCCGACCGGTGTTGCTGCGCTCATCATCGCCATTACGCCCATCTGGTTTCTGCTGCTGGAAGCATTTGTCTTTCGCGGCGACCGGCTCTCGCGCCGCGGGCTGTTCGGCGTGGCGCTGGGCATTGCGGGCATCGCCATACTGTTCTGGCCGCGCTTCGAGCAACGCGCAACCCTCGGCATGATGCCGCTGATCGGCTCCTCGATACTGCTGTTCTCATCGTTCAGTTGGTCGGTGGGATCAGTGGCTTCGCGCAAGTGGCAGATGAAGGTTGACCCGTTCACGGCCACTGGCTGGGAGATGCTGTTCGCGTCCATCGGCAACGCTATCGTCGCCGTTGGCAGCGGCGAAGTGCATCGCGTTGTGTTCACGCGCCGCGCATTGCTGGCCGTTGCCTACCTCGTGGTCTTCGGGTCCTTGGTCGGCTACACCGCTTACATCTGGCTGCTGAAGCACGTGCCCACGCCCAAGGTCGCAACCTACGCGTATGTCAATCCCCTGGTCGCGGTGTTTCTGGGATGGCTGGTGCTGGATGAGCGGCTGGACGCCTTCCTCTTCGCCGGAACCGTGATCATCGTCGGCGCAGTGGCACTGGTGACCACGGCCAAGGTGCACGAAGGCGGGAGCGAACAATCGATCCTGACCGGTCTTGAGCCGGAAGCGTAGAGACCCATTTGCGAGCCGGCAACGTTCCCACAGTCGTCTGGTCGCAGTCACCCAGATCTCGAAAAGCGCGAGACCTGGGGCACCCGCAGTCACTTGATTCGGCGGCAAACGAAGACTATAGACACTGGCAGGAGACGTGGGCCACCGGGCGGGAAAGTCAGCTGGAACAATCCTGCAAAGCCCTGCATAGGCTATAGGTCAAGTTATTGAATAGACTGCCCCAGGCAGCGGCATGAGGATTGCATACGCGTAGTCAGATTTTGTCGTTCTCGCTGTGTGGGGCAACAGGCATAAGTTCCATCAATGCAAGGAGGATTCAACCGTTGAAGACTCGAATTGTTGTGCTACTTCTCGCCATCGGGCTGACCTTTGCTGCTCTTCCCGCCGCAGCTGACACGATTTACAGCGACGGTCCGACCAACGGCAACACTGACGCGTGGACCATTAACTTTGGATTTATCGTCAGCGACACGTTCAACGTGCCCAGCAGCGGCGCCACCATTACCGGTCTGAGTTTTGCGGCCTGGCTGTACCCCGGCGACATTCTGACCTCGGCTGAAGTTTCCATTACCTCCATGGAGAATGGCGGCACCACCTTCTTCAACCAGACGGTGAACTTTACTCAGAGCGGCTGCGCGACCAACGACTACGGGTACAACGTCTGCCAGGAAACGGGCAGCTTCAGTGGCCCCTTCCTCAATGGCGGTACCTACTGGCTGAACCTGCAGAATGCCAGCGTCCCGAGTGGCGATCCGGTGTACTGGGACGAAAACGAGGGTCCGTCGGCGTCTTCGGAGAACAGCGTGGGATCCATTCCTGCTGAGTCGTTCACGGTCCTGGGCAACAGCAGCACCACGACGAGCACCACTACCACCAGCACTGGAACGACTCCTGAGCCCAGCAGCATCATGCTTTTCGGCTCCGGCGTGCTCGGGGTGGTTGGATTATTGCGCCGCCGGCTTTTGTAAGGCCCGGGTCTGACGCCCAGTGTGTCCGACGTTCGCTGCCGCCGGGTGCCCCGGGTCTCGCGGTTTTCGAGACCTGGGGAAGTTCCTCATCGATCACTCGGCTTGTGTCGGGTGCCCCGGGTCTCGCGGTTTTCGAGACCTGGGGAAGTTCCTCATCGATCACTTGACTTCTGTGCTCGCAATCACAGCACTAATCAACAACTACCTCTACGCTGCTGACATGCCTTGGGGACTGGAACGTTGGCACGGCGGAAGCGACCTGCACTTCATCACCTTCAGTTGCTATCGCAGGCAGCCCCTGCTAGGCAGCGCGCAACGCCGCGATTTATTTCTCAGCGTACTGGAACGCGATTTATTTCTCAGCGTACTGGAAGAGGTACGGCGTCGCTACCGCTGGGTGGTGGTGGGATACGTGGTAATGCCGGAACACGTTCATCTCCTGGTCAGCGAACCGCAGCAGCGACCGCTGGCAACCGCCGTGCAAGCCCTCAAACTTGGTTTCGCGCGACGCGTGCTCGCCGCGCAGAACCGGGGTACCCTCAGTGGTCAGTTCGAGCGCAGCGCACATCGCGTCTGGCAGCCGCGATACTACGATTTCAATGTCTGTACGGCGCGCAAGCGCGTGGAGAAGCTGCGGTACATGCATCGGAACCCGGTGAAGCGTGGTCTGGTGGAAGCACCGGAACTGTGGCGCTGGAGCAGCTTCCGCGCCTATGCGTACCAGGAGACGGGACCGGTCCGGGTGAACGATTGGAGCGTGCTAGAACTGAAGTTCACGGCGCCGACAACTTTTGCGCAGTCACAGGTGGAACGGACCCAGGTCTCGAAACCGCGAGACCTGGGGCACCCGCACTGACTTGATTCGCGGCAAAGTGAAACCACAGACACTGGGCATCAGACGTGGGCCACCCGCCGAAGACTGTGTCTCAGGGCGCGGCTTTAGTCAGAGTTCATGCAAAGCTCTACAATCATACTGTATGGCGCAGTCTTACCATGTTAGGTACGCTTCTCGCGTGCTGCGGGATTTTGGTGACGCGGTGATGAAGCAGTTGTCGATTGCCATAATTGCCGCCATTGTCGTGATTGCTGCGCAATATCACTATGGGGTGTTCGCGAGCGAGGTGTTTCGGGCGAATGCCCTTTCGGCCATGGTACCGTACATCTACATCCTAATTGCGTTTTTCATTTATCACGCCGTCCACGCGGCGTTTGTAATCCGTAAAGAGTTAGGGGAGCAGCGCCCGCGGACCATAATCCTCATTACCGATAGTTCACCCACTTACTCAGTCGCTCGAGCGCAGTGGGTCACCAATGGCATAGCGACAGTTTTCTGCGTGTCGCTGCTTATGGCGTGTTGGCTACTGTGGGAATACGCCCCACCTGTCGTCGCTGTGGCCAAGTCTGTACCTGTCTCTGACGAAGCTCTAAGGGAGGTCGAGCTATTTTTCGGCGGCCTTGATGAATCCAGTCTGCGCGATTTGTTTGCCTTCCCTACAATGCTGCAAACCAACATCCGGATGGTTACAGACAGCATAATTGCTTATAGAAAAACTGGAAAAAGGGAATTCGACGTCAGGCCATACTCCGACGGCGGTCAAATGCTTCTTGACAGCACTCTGGCAGGGGCGGGCCGCGTACAGCGGAGGGGAGGGGGTTTCACTTACGACGTGGACCCTAACGAGTTGGGGTTAATTATATTGCCGAGGAAATACGTCGAGAGCAAGAACATTCTTACATCTTTAGAGAATTCGTCTCGGCTTCCGCTTTCTGTAATTAGCGAACTAAAAGAGTTCGACACCGCCATCACCGAGAATGCCAACCTCCTTCTCCATGTATTGCATGATTGCTTGCTTGACAGCCCAGACTACTATTTGCGACGCCTGGACGTTAGGTCTCCATACTATGGCGTGATTGATGGACTTTATTTTGACCGTTTCATTCAACTTAAGCCCAAAGCAGACAAAATAAGAGATTCCATTCGGGTCGCTAGGAAGCTCGACCTCGAGACTGAAAAGTGATGAGCTCTTATACTTAAGGCGCTCGTACCGGGTTCTATAAAAGCCGGGTGCCCCGGGTCTCGCAGTTTCAAGACCCGGGAGTCCGGCGTGAGCCTTTCCATTCCGGGAATCATGGTTACCTTCGTTCGTGAAAATGAGCTTGACATCTACACAGCGTTAGGGCGCGACCGCTAGGCTGGTAGGTTGGGCTTAGTGTCCACACGCTGGTGGTTCTTACCCAGGTTTCGAAACCCGCGAAACCTGGGGCACCCAGTGAGATGTTCTTTGAAAGATCGCGGTGCGGCCTGTCGCAAGCGTCTCGGTCGATGTTTGTCCACGCGCGGGCAACATCCATTTGCGCGACAGGGATCACCGATACTGCGCTCTCCACATGTCAATCGGAGGATGGCTTGATGCTCGCCTGATATTTTTCGGCTTTGTAGGCGCAGGTCCGCAACTCATTCAAAACAGGGCGTTTTTTCGACGAAATAAGTCGTTTGATTTTAATATTTTGCGGGGAATCGCGTATCTGATTGAAAACAGATCATTTAGCATGTGAGCTAAGTGCCGTGTTTTGAATATCTTGGTGTAAGTCCTTTATTATCAAGATCAAAAACTATGGGGGGAGGGGGGTCCTGCGAAGCGAGCAACAACGTCGTGTAAGGAGATTTATGTCGCGCCACCAGAACCAAAAAAAATTTGGTAGCGGGCTGCGTTGTTTTCGACTAAAGCATTTTCAACCTTGGTATATAGGGTGGGGCACCGCTTCAGCGGTGCAATGACAAGGTTGTGAGAGGTTATCGGCTTTAGCCGCTGAGGTAGTAAAGCATTACCTCAGGCGCTAAAGCGCGCGTCAAAAGGCAACGCCTTATAGTGCACGCCTGGAAGGCGTGCTCCACCCTCGGCTATACACCAAATGTGAAACTGCTCTAAACGGAAGCTGCTGCACCGACATTTCCTGACCGCGACGGAATGAAATCTTACCAGTAAGACGTCTTACTAGTGAGATTCAAGCGAATAATCTTACCAGTAAGAAAATCGGTGGCACGCGGACTACCGATGCGGATGGCGCTCGCCGCTTTCGTCTTCCCACTCCAGAAACGCGCGAAAGGCCGCTCCGCGATGGCTGTAGCGTGCCTTCTCTTCGGCGCTGAGTTCGGCGAAGGTCTTGCCGATCTCGGGAAAGTAGAACAGCGGATCGTAGCCGAAGCCGTTGGAGCCGCGCGACGCGCGCAGGATGATTCCTTCCGCATGGCCGTGAAATGTGGCGAGCGTGTGTCCATTGCGGGCTGCGGCGATCACGCAAACGAAGCGCCCCGTGCGGAACTCTTCGGGCACTTCGTGCAGTTCGCGCAGCAGGCGAGCGTTGTTGGCCTCGTCGTCTGAGTTGAGGTGCGCGCCGGATTTCTCCCCCGAATCACTCGCACCTGCGGAAGCGTTCACCTCGTCGGCGGCGTAGCGCGCCGAGCGCACGCCGGGCGCGCCCCGCAGCGCGTCCACCTCAAGCCCGGAGTCGTCGGCGATGACAATTTCCCCTGGCGCATATTTGCTGTAGTGTTCAGCTTTCTTGCGCGCGTTGGCTTCGAAGGTTGCACCGTCCTCGACGACCGAAGGCAGGGATGTGCAATCGCGCAGGCTTTCGATCTGCACGTTATGCGCAAGTGCCGCGCCCACAAGATCGCGAACCTTGCCTGGATTCGAAGTCGCAACCAGAACGCGTTTCATCTCTCATTCATTTCACCACAGAGCGCACGAGAAGTAACAACAACCGACCTCATGAATAGCTTTGTATCAGAGCACGACCCGTCGGCAGGCTCAGGGCAGGCTTTCAGAGGCCGCTGAAAACCTCGGAACAGCGGACCCCGCGCCGACTGAAGTCGGCTCGGGATGACAAAGGAGGAACGCCTTGGACGCGAGCCTGAAGGCTCGCTCTACCCAATCTGCCGTTTGAGGCGACATTTTCATTCCAGTGTCACGGCGCGCATTCACGATCTTTTCACGCCCAATTTAACTGAGGTTCACCTGCAGCGATTAACAAGATAGAACCTCAGAAATCTACGCTGAGGATCTGGAAAGGGTGAGGAGAATATGCGTCAGATACTAGCAACGATATTAACGGCGGTCATGCTGTTCGGACCTCTGTCAAATGCAAACGCCGCACCGGCAAAGCCACCTGCCAAACCTGCAGCGGTGAGACCGGCAACAGCAACTCCTATCCAGCACCTGGTGGTGATCTTCGGCGAGAATATCTCGTTCGATCATTACTTCGGTACCTACCCTTATGCCACCAATCCGTCCGGTGAGCCGCCTTTCACACCATTTCCGCTAACGCCAACAGTCAATGGCATTCAGGGCCTGCTTAGCACCCTTAATCCGAACCTGAACCCCGCTAACGGAACCGGCGCTACGAATCCCTACCGTCTCGATCGGTCGCAGGCAGCAACCGCCGATCAGGACCATGACTACACCCCGGAACAGATGGCCTTCGACAAGGGTCTGATGGACTTGTTTCCGGCCAATACCGGTACCGCGGGACCGCCTCCCGGCGGCGGCGGCATTAATGACACCACCGGCTTGGTGATGGGTTATTTCGACGGCAACACAGTTACCGCGCTGTGGAACTACGCTCAATATTTTGCGTTGAATGACAATGCCTACGGCACCAACTTCGGTCCCTCCACGGTTGGCGCGATCAATCTGATTTCTGGTCAGACCAATGGTGTCGTCAATAACATCAGAGGCACGGGAGCGGTCATCGCTGACGGCAACGGTGGCCTTACGCTCATTGGCGATTCGGATCCCAACGGGGATATGTGCTCAACCACTACCGGTGAAAATCTCGATTTGAGCGGCCACAACATTGGCGATCTGCTCAACGCTGCCGGCTTGAGCTGGGGCTGGTTTGAAGGTGGTTTCAATCTGAGCATCGTCAACCCCAACGGCACGACTGGTTGCAGCCGTACCCACACGTCGACCATCACCGGCGAGACTGAGAAAGATTACATTCCCCACCACGCGCCGTTCCAGTACTATGCCAGCACCCAGAACTGGGCGCACACCCGTCCAACGTCGGTTATGACCATCGGTCAGCCCGGCGATCCGGGCAATCACCAGTACGACACTCAGGATTTCTTCGACGCGGTCAGCGCCGGCAATTTCCCGGCCGTGAACTTCCTGAAGGCGCCGGGTTATCAGGATGCGCATCCCGGCTACTCCGATCCGCTGGACGAACAGACGTTCGTCGTCGATACCATCAACTTCCTGATGCAGAGTGGTTACTGGGCTACCACTGCGGTCGTGATTAACTATGACGATTCGGACGGCTGGTACGACCATCAGCTGGGCCCGATCATAAACACCTCGCAGACCTCGGCGGATGCTCTCACCGGCACCGGGCAGTGCGGCATAGTGCCGCCTACGCTCGGAGGCCCGGATGGCGCGAACGTCCAGGGACGCTGCGGCTACGGCCCACGCATTCCGATCATGGTCATCTCCGGCTACGCTCGCCAGAACTTTGTCGATCACACTCTGCTGGACCAGGCCTCGATCATTCACTTTATCGAAGACAACTGGCTCAATGGTCAGCGGATTGGGAATGGTTCGGTTGATGCCATCAACAACTCCATCGCCTCCATGTTTGCGATCCTGCCTACCTCCTGCCTGCGTTATGTGTTGCTCAATGACAGCACAGGAGAAGTCACGGGAACGGGCTGCGCTGGGCTGCAATAGCTGGAGACGGCACGCTGTAACCATAATTTAATCTTCGGCGATGGGTGCAGCAGCAAGCTGCACCTATTGCTGCCTTATGCTGTAAGTACCGAACTAAGAGGGGGCCTGGTGAGTTCACGTAGAAATTTCTTGCGGCAAACCTCAGTGCTGGCGGGCGGCGCTTTGTTAGGAGGAACGAAGGCGCTTTCGGCCATGACCATGGCGCATCCCATGACAACGCCGGCGAACACGCTGAACGTCCGTACTCTGCCCACGTTCGTCGATCCCCTGCCCATTCTGGCTGCGGCTAAGCCCAACGGAACGCGCGCACTGCCATTTTCGCCCAAGGACAAGCTTCCCTATTACCGCTTCGCCGCACGGCCGGTGGAGATGAGGATCCATCGCGACCTTCCGCCAACCCGCTTCTGGTCGTTCGGACCATTGGTTCCCGGACCGACGCTGGAGATGCGCAGCGGCGAGCCATTGCTGGTGGAGTGGGCCAACGAGTTGCCGCAACAGCATTTCCTGCCGATCGATTACCGTCTGCACGGCGCAGACGGCAATCCGCAGGTGCGAATCGTCTCACACATGCACGGAGCGCGCGTTCCGGCGGACAGCGATGGCTTTCCCGAAGACTGGTTTGTGCCGGGTAAGTCCGTCCTTTATCACTATCCCAATCAGCAGGACGCGGCCATGCTCTGGTATCACGATCATGCCATGGGCATCAATCGGCTGAATATTTATGCAGGCTTGTTTGGGGCTGCGATTCTGCGTGACCAGTTCGAAGACGGCCTCAATCTGCCGAGTGGAAAGTACGAAATCCCGCTGACCATCTTCGACCGCCTCATCACGCCGGAAGGCCAGCTTTATTACCCGACATCTGACAAGCCGAAAGCTCCCTGGGTCCCGGAGTTTTCCGGCGACGCGATTCTGGTGAATGGCAAGCTGTTTCCCTATCTCGAGGTCGAGCCGCGCAAATATCGCTTTCGCGTGCTGAATGCGTCGAACGGGCGCTTTTGTTATCTCTCGCTGCAGAACGGCCTTGGGTTTCACCAGATCGGCACCGATCAGGGCTTATTGCCGGCGCCAGTTTCCGTGAAAGCCACCATGCTTGCGCCCGGCGAGCGCGCCGATCTCATCATCGATTTCAGCGACAGCCGTGGCGAGCAGATTGTGCTGAAGACCGACATGACCGGAATCATGCAATTTCGCGTGTCGGCGAATAAAGTTAGCGACAGCAGTTCGCTGCCGAACCAGCTGCGGCCGGTTCCAAAGATTCCGGAATCGGAGGCGGTGAATACGCGCCTGCTTACGCTCGACGAATATCGGAGCCTGCAGGGGCAATCGATCCTACTGCTGCTGAACGCAAGCTATTGGCACGATCCCGTCACCGAGAAGCCTGCGCTGAACAGCACGGAGATCTGGAGCTTCATCAATCCTACCGACGATAGTCATCCGATTCACTTGCACACCGTGCGCTTCCAGATCCTCGACCGCCAGCATTATGAGCCGTGGACATACCAGACCAAGAAGGAGTTTCGTTTTCTCGGCCCGCGTGTCCCTCCCGAACCTTATGAGGCCGGCTGGAAAGACACGGTGAGCGCCCACTCCAAAATGGTCACGCGCATCATCGTTCCCTTCAATACTTACCCGGGAAAATACGTCTGGCATTGCCACATCCTGGAGCACGAAGACAACGAGATGATGCGGCCATATGAAATTGTGGCGGGTTGAGGGACGTGCGGCTGTACAGCCTGTTGAAAAAAACTCTTACGAATGGCAAGCCGGGTAGAGCTGGCCTTCAGGCCAGCGTCCAGGCGCTTTCTTCTTCTCCGAGCCGGCTTCAGCCGGCGGCACAATGCCGTATTCTGAACTTCCCGCACTGCTCTAGCTGCACCTATTTTGCTGCGCCGTTTTTCTCATCCAGCACGATCGGCCGCTGATCGTAGGGCTGAATCGTGACTGTCAGGTCTTTGCGTGCGTCGAACTGCTGCTGGGTGACGGGGAAGGTGACCATCACCGAGCCCTTCAGCTCGCCTTCCGGCAGAATCTTGGTTTCAACCTTCAGCGGCGTCGTATGTCCGCGCAGGTCAGGATAGGCCATGAGATAACGATCGTAGTCGCTCGCTGCCGCGGCATCATCGGACTGATCACCCTGATCAGTCGTCAGAGTGGCCTTAATGTCTTTGATGTAAAGCGTCTTGTCGCCGACATTTCGCAAGGTGACATCAATTAGGACCATCGGGCTCGGCATGCCCGCCGGCTGGCTGAACCAGACTCCGTCAATGCCGCCTTGCGCCACAGGCTTGGCACGGTTCACGTAAGCGAGGATCGCAACTACAACCGCGACCAGCACAATCGCGATGGCTACGGGAGCCGCTGGCGGCAGGTTGCGCTTTGCGCTGCCGAACTCATCGTAAGCGGGACGCTGCGTCGCTCGCTTCACCGGCGTGCTGGGGCGCGGCGGGGTCGCCGCCCCACTCGGCGGCGGAACCGGATTGTCAGCCATCGATCACCTCCGCGGCAGAGCTGGCCTTCACGCCAGCGTCCAACCGCCCTTTTTCCTTTGCTGAGCCGGCTTCAGCCGGCGGCACGATGCCTTTCTTCTGACCGCAACAGCAGATCCCTCGCGGGCTAAGCCCGCTCGGTATGAGAAAAATAAACGCGCCTATCGGCACGACTGAAGTTGTGCCTTGACACAAACCGCGGCCAGTTACGGAATCGCTTGCTACTCCACCTACTCCCCACTGGTCACTGGCCACTGGCCTCTCTCTTCGGCCACTCATGCTTCATCGCCTTGCGAAATTCTGCTTCCGCTAGCGTATTCAGCACGTCCGCGGGCGTCAGCCACGCGCGCCGAGCCTGAAGAATTCCATACTTTATCTTCTCGAAGTGCGAGGTGTGATGGGCGTCGGTGTTGATCACGATCTTCACGCCGCGCTCGCGCGCCATCCGCAGGTGAACGTCGTTCAGGTCGAGCCGGTCGGGATACGCGTTCAGCTCCATCGCGATTTGGTTCTTCAGCGCCGCCTTCAGCACCGCATCCATGTCAAAACGATAGGCATCGCGCCGCAGCAACAACCTTCCTGTGGGATGGCCCAGGATTGAGACGTTCCTGTTATCCAGCGCGCCCAGCAGGCGATCGGTCATCTGCTGCGGCTCCTGATTGAACGCTGAGTGAACACTAGCGACCACCACGTCCATCTGCTCCAGCACCTCGTCGGACAGGTCGAGCTCGCCATCGGCGAGGATGTCCACCTCCACGCCGGCCATAATGGTGATGCCGCCGATCTGATCGTTGGCGGTGCGAATGCGCGCAATATGCCCGAGCGCGCGTTTGTCATCGAGGCCGTTGGCGAACGCCAGATTCTTGGAGTGATCGGTAATCGCGATGTATTGGTAGCCGCGCTGCTTCGCCGCCTCGGCCATTTCGTGGATGGTGCAGCGCCCGTCGGTTTCGACGGTGTGCATGTGAACCTCGCCGCGAATATCAGCGAGCGTGATAAGTCTCGGCAGCTTGTGCTCGGCCGCCAGCTCGATTTCGCCGCAATTCTCGCGCATTTCGGGAGGAATGCAGTCCAGCTTCAGCGTGCCGTAGATTTCGTTCTCGGTCGCTCCTGCCACACGCCGTTCATCGTCGAGGCGAAACAGGCCGTACTCGTTCAACGTATAGCCCATCTTCAGCGCGCGCTGGCGAAGCGTCACGTTGTGGTTCTTCGATCCAGTGAAGTACTGCATCGCCGCGCCATAAGATTCCGGCGGCAGCAGCCGCACATCCACCTGCATTCCACTGCGCAGCCTGAAGCTGACTTTGTTGTCGCCCTTGGCAAGAACCTGCGATAATGCCCGGAAAGCGCAGGATCTCTTCGATGAGCGCGCCGCGTTGGTCGTCATTCACGCAACACGGCCCGGTGATGAGCACGTCAAGGTCGCCTACGGTTTCGCGCCCGCGGCGTAGCGACCCCGCCGGGGTAATCTTCTCGATGCCCTCGATGTGCTTGAGGTGCTCGGTCAGCTTTTCGGCAGTGCGATCGGCCTCGTCCAGCAGAAACCGTCCGGAGATGCGGCGGTAATCCTCAATGGCCTTGAGGATCTTCTGTTCGCTCTTCTCGCTCATGCGCGGCAGTTCGCGCAGCTTGCCCTCGCGCGCCAGCGTTTCCACGCCGGCAATATCGCTTACCTGAAACGCGCTCCACAGCAGCGCAATCGTCTTCGGCCCGAGTCCCTGAATCTTCAGCAGCTCCAGCATGCTGGGGCGATATTTCGTCAGCAGCTCCTGATGCAGGCCCAGCTTGCCCTCACGGCACAGCTCCTGGATATTCGCTGCCATGCCTTTGCCGATGCCGGGAATTTCCAGCAGCTTCTTCGGCTCTGCACAAAGATCAGCAACCTGTTGGGGATGGCCCTCGAGAGCTTCGGCGGCGCGGCGATAGGAACGAATGCGAAAGGAGTCGTCGCCGTTGACCTCCATCAGGTCGGCGGTTTCGTAGAAGATATGGGCGATGGCCTTGTTGTCCACGCGCAAGCTACCCGTGCGAAATTGTATCGCGCCGAAGCCGCATGATGTGGAAGCGCCGGGCTTCAGCCCGGCGAAATGGGAGGCGACGGCAGGCCGGCTATAGCCGCGGTAAGAGAGGCTTAGGAGTGGAGCAGCGCTTACTGGTGCAATCAAAACTCGAAAAGCAGGTCGCTCGACTCCTCGCCCGAACAACACCCCAACCATTGCAAAGGCGGCAATTGTTGGGGGCCCCGTTCACGGGCTCGTCGCTCGGGACGGCACAAATAAGGCATTTTGCAACGGCACACCCCGTTCGGCAAGCTCAGGGCGTGGCTAAGGCTGCGCCCTCTCAAAAACAGGACAACTGTGTGCACCTATCTGACTGGATCCAGATAGCTCACTTCGTCGCAGCTATCTCGGTTCCCATTGCTGCGTCGATTTGCGCCAGCAGAGTCGCCGCCTCTTTTGCGTTCTTGCTTTTTGGCGAGCGCGCGAGGACGGTCCGCACCTCGTAGCGCGCGTCCTTGTAGAACTTCAACGGGTAAAGCGCGTAGGCCTTGATGAGATGCAGTCCAGCGAAACTGCTGCCGCCTAGCCGCTCCGCCCGGCGCGCGAGCACCAGCGCCTTGCGGTACATGCCTTTGCCGAGCGATGCCCTCGCCATCTCGAAATAGCCTTGCCAGAATCTTGGGGCGAGCAGGGTGCATCGTTGCGATGCCTGGAGAGCGTCATCGAATCGTCCCTCGCGATTGTAGAGTCCGCTTAAGGCAACATAAGCTTTGGCCGAGCCAGGATCGATGCGCACTGCCTGTTCCAGGTATTTCTGTGCCGCCTCAAGGTCCTGCTTCTGCAGCTGCATGAACCCGCGTAAAGTCAGGGCATCAGCGTATTCCGGCGCAAGCAGCAATGCCTGGTCCAGAAACTGCTCCGCCTGCTCGTCGCGACCGCGCTGGAAGGCGTCCATGGCTTTTCGATAGAGTTTCTGCGCCTTCTCCGACACCAGGAGACTGGCCACCGACACCGTATCCTGGTTGCTGGCTTCTTCCACAATGTTGCGTGGGAGTCGGAGCCCAAGGCGCCGCGTCGAGGCATTGACCACAACCATGTCGCTGACTTGCGAATCTCCCGATGTGGCGATCACCTCGTAAACGCCGGCGGTGACATTGGACACGCTGAAGCTTCCATCCCTCCGCGTGTAGCTGGAAGCGGCCGGCATGGCGGTAGAGGCGTCGTCCAACTCAATGCGCACGCCTTCCGCCGGTTTTCCATCATGCCTCAGGACCTGGCCGACGACGACGGGCTGTGCGGTTATTGCGTCTTGATTGTCAGTTGAGGAGAGCCCGACCTGTGCATGCACCAAAGCGGCCAGGACAAAAGAGAACAAGAACCATCCAACCAGAGCCCGGGGAAACATGTTATTCACCTGCTCGCTGAATCCGCGAGCTGTCTTCCCTTGCACCTGCCAGGGGGGCAGCTTCCGGGCAGCAGCCACGCTAAGCGCGGCGTCTTTCCCGTACCGCGCTGCATCGTGAGATGAAGGTTTTTTCTCTGCAGTGACGCGCCGCCACACGAAATAAATAGCTATTCATACAGGCAACTCTGTCACGCTCGCCGGGAAAGGCCACGATCATTAATCCGGCGTGAAAGCTCGGCCATATGAAACTGGAGTCGTGGTGGTCGCGGTGAGCGCCTTCACCCCAGGCGGAGCAAAGGTTTGGCGCATCGATGTCGTGCACGTTTGCTGATAGGGTTCGCGATGCGATTCAGGTTTACCGAAGTCCGGGTAGAGCCGCTAAACCACGCCGGCGGGTTCGCGCTCGGCGGCAGGCTCGTATTCCACGATGTATCCCGCGATGGCGCTCGCCGCAACGGTCAGCGGACTCGCCAGATACATCTGCCCCGGACCGCTGCGACCGGGGAAATTGCGATTCTGCGCGCTGATGACGATCTGGTCCGCACGCGTGGAAACGCCCGGGCCGGCGTTGATGCAGGCGCCGCAACTGGGTTCGATCACGTGCGCCCCCGCGCGTTGGAAGATGTCGAGATATCCCTTGCGCAGGCAGTATTCGCGCGTCTCCTGCGATCCAAATTGCAGATAAAACTTGCAGTTTTCCGCAACCCGATGGCCTTGTCGAAGAGCATCGCTGAGCACGAGCGCGTACATGTCCATGTCTTCGTTCTTGCCGGCAGTGCAGGTGCCGCCGTAGGCGATTTCGACCGGCACAGGCGTGTTCAGCTCGCGAATGAACTTGCCGTTACCGGGATCGCCCGGCGTGGCGACCATGGGATAGATTTCCTCCGCGTCGAACTCAATCACATGCGCGTACTGTGCGTCGGGATCGCTGTACAATCCTTCGACCAGCGTCTGCGCTTCGTTCTCGCTCATCCTGCGCCGCTCCATGAGGAAGTCAACGACCTTCCGGTCGGGCGCGACGATGCCGGTGAAGCCGCCGATCTCGGCGGCCATGTTGGTCATGGTGGCACGCTCGTCCACACCCAGCGCCTCGATGGCCTCGCCGGAATACTCAATGACTTTGGCCAGCGCCTTCCCGCTACGGATGTATTCCATCGAAAGCAGCTTCAGGATGAAGTCCTTGGCGGTGACGTTCTCGCGCTTCTTGCCGCGAATAACGACTTTAACCGATTCTGGAACTTTCACCCGCACGTCTTTGGTGAACCAGGAGTTGAATACGTCAGTCGTGCCAATACCGAAAGCCACGCAGCCCATCGCCCCCACATGCGGCGTGTGCGAGTCGCTGCCCACGTTGAGCTGACCGGGCAGGGCGTAGCTCTCGGTCACGATGGAGTGGCAGATTCCTTCCGAGCCTTTGCGGTCGCGCAGCTCGCCATGTAGCTTGATGCCGCGCGATTTCGCGAACTCCTCCTGCTTCACTTTCAACTGGCCGGCAAGATCGAGCAGGCCCATCCTGCGCTTCTCTTCCGACAAAACCTCATCAAGGAAGGTCAGATGATCGCGGAAGAATATGATGGTGCTCGCATCGGTAACCGGCTCGTCTTTGCCGAGAAAATGCTCGAAGAAAATTGCCGCCATCGGCGTGACGTATTCATGACTGAAGCGCAGATCGGTGCGCGCGAACCCGGTGTCGCCCGGCTTCACCGCTTCGACACCGACTTGATTGGTCCCGTGCACCATGTGTTGCGCAAAAATCTTCTCCGCGATGGTCATGGGCCGCGGCTTGGTCGTGATCGGCGGCAGGAAGACTTTTCCCTGCAAACGCGCGACGTTGAACGGAAAGAGTCCGCCGTACTCGATGACCTGGCGCGTGATCTCGTCTTCGCCTTGCGTGAATACCGCCAGCGGAATCTCTTCGCCGCGGCGGACCTTGTCGATCAGGCCGAAATCGGTCGAGGTCAGCAGCCCGAGGTTCTGGCAGTTCTGCTTGTAAATGCGCTCGATGTTTTCGGCGATCACCAGTTTGATGCCGGCCGACATTTCGGCATACGGCGACTGCTCGCGGCTGGAGCCTTTGCCGCGCCGCTTGCCACTCACCGCCGCAACAAAGCCGCCCTTCTTCACGTCGCCGCGCTTGATCGGCGTCTCGTTGCCGCACTTCAGGCCGGTGTAGGGAAACTCGCCCAGCGTCTCGTCGAAGAAGAAGCAGATGTGCGCCGGCGTGATTTCGTCGGTGGAGATGTCGTCGCGCAGCTTGGGATTGCGCTCCGGATGCTCGGTGTCCCACGGCAGATCTTCCCCTGCGAGCTGCCGCTTGATCAGTTCGGGATCTTCGGTAAGGAAAAGGATTCGCCCCTGCAGACGAACCATCGCGGGGCGCTTCTCAACGGTGCGGTTCAACAGCGAGTTGTTCACCGAGCAATTTTACCGCAGAAACAATGTCCCTAATCTGCCTTCGACTGGAAACAGCGCTTGGAGAGATAATTGCCCCATGGGAATTTCTATGTACCAGATGAACGAAACTCAACTTCGAGAACTGATTGCCAAAATGCGCAGCAGAGACCCCAATTCGCTACAAGCTCGGATGGAAAAGACCGAACTGGAGGACGCAGAGCAATTGCTCAAGGAAATGGTGTCCAATCAGAAATCGCGTGAGCCAGACGAACCAACGTTCAACGAAGTGGGGTGACAACAAAATTCCTCGGTGCCAGCGCTGATGCAAATAACTCTCCCTCATGCGCACAAGGTGATTACCGTTTGTGATTTCGTGGCTGCGTGGATCCGCTACTGTGAGTCGACATTCGGAAGCTCTGACTGGCGGAAATTTATAATGCCAATCAACGCCGTAAAGGAGGGGACTCCTAAGCATCCCGGTTTTGACGCTCTCTGCAGAATCCTAGCGGGCGGTGGGCATGTCAGCACAATGCAGGCAACAAACCCCTTCTTTGCCCGAAATAGTCAGTACGTTGAGAAGCTACTAAAAGCGGTCACAAACGCATCGACGAATCGCGAAGTTCACGGCGCACGTTTGACCTCTGCGTCGATAGGGGAGTGGGACTCGACGCAGGATGGTGTACGCGCAGAATGCTCAGATCGCACCGAAAGAATGTTGCTGGCCGACCAAGAGGACGAGCGCCGCGACGCGGTCATATGCGGTGACATGGGAGATGTCGTGCCTCGCAGTACAGTTCTGTGCGCGTCGGTTTCGGCCCCAACCTCAGAAGTCGATGCACTGTACGCGCTCGCGCAGTATCTCGTCGACGTCATCGACCAGAAGCCTTTTCAAGCCCATCACTGGAGAAAACCATGGGGGTCGGTCTTGGGTCCGCCGCAGGGATGGAAAAACCGCCACGAGTCGTACTTTTGGCCCAACCCGAGATGCAGCGGCGAGCATAACCACAAGCAGATCGAAGATTTTGTATCCCGATTCCGGCGACTTGTCGAAAAAATCGCGTCGAAAGTAGCGATGGTACCCGAGTTGAGCGTTTGGACCGGCGAGGATCAGGACCTCGCCGCTGTTCTGGCCAAAGAAATCTCCGCGTGGGGCGGGCTCGGACAAGATACCCCCATGCCAGAGCAAGTGTTTAAGGTCGTTTGTAACGCAGTTTCGGGGCGGGTAGTATTTCCGGACGCGCTAATGAACAGCCGGTGGACAAAGATAGCTGCCTTCGCAAGCGAAGCTACGCAAGGTGGTGTTGAACCTCAGGCCATATGGGACAGCCGTGTCTCAACTGGAGTCATTAGGAATCTCGATTCAATTGTGAATCCAAGCGCCCGTGTGTTTGCTGACTTGCACTTGACGCTCATCCCTGGCCGTGGGGGAACCCGCCCTGAGGTTCAAAACATGCTCCGTTCTCGGGGTTGGAGATACGGATGGGGAGGAAACAACGCGTGGCGTGCTCATTTCGCTGGCGCAAAAATCATCACCCAAATTCGCGACATACTGAATGCAAATCCCACGAAGTTCGGAGCTCCAGCCGATTCCGATCGGTGGTCCGTTAGGGCCGTGGAGATGGCCCTCTTCATGGAAGGCTATTGAAGCGCCGAATTAGCAATTCTTGATTCCGAAGGTTCCAGCGCTTGTATCAACGGCATCGGTTGCTTCATGCAACCGGAACAGGGGTCGCCCGTCGCTCTTTCTCTACCGTAGAGAATTTTCATGTATGTCGTCCATAGAATCGGCATCAACCTTCAATCGCACTCGTCGTGATGTGGATCTTCGTGTGAGCCGCAAGCTGGGAAAAAACCGACCCTGGCATCGACATACTCGCGCAACAGTTCCTTTCCGAGCGCAACTTCGCCGGCAAGAAGGCTTTCAATAGCATCGCACAGAAGACCCTTGCGGAATGCCGGATCGCGCTGCACACGTGCTTGGACAGTTTCTCTAAAATTGCGCGTCAAAGCCGCTACTCCCGCGCCCTCACATACTCCGCCACCGAGGGCAGTTCTTCCAGCCCGCGGCCGGCGAAGATCTCCGCGAATTGCGCGATCAGCTCTTGATGGATAAGCCCGTTGCTGGCGAGCACTTCCCTGCTGTCGAGACGAAACGGTGAGCCATCGAAGCGGGTCACGTTGCCGCCGGCTTCTTGCACCAGCAGGACGCCCGCCGCCGTGTCCCAGGGATTCAGGTTGAACTCCCAGAATCCGTCGTAGCGTCCGGAGGCGACATTGGCCAGATCAAGCGCGGCCGAGCCCGCGCGCCGCACTCCATGCGAACGCAACGTAATCTGGTGATAGAAGTAAATGTTCGGGTTCTTGTGGCGCTTGTGACTGGGAAAGCCGGTGCCCAGGAGCGACTGGGCCAGCGAAGCCGTCTGCGATACATGTATCGGGCGCCCATTCAGCTTTGCGCCGCCGCCGCGCGCCGCCGCGAACATTTCATCCCGCGTTGGATCGTAGAGCACGCCGACCTCGAGCTGGCCATCCTGCCGCGCGAGCGCGATCGAGACACAGAAAACCGGATAGCCGTGGGCAAAGTTCGTCGTGCCGTCCAGCGGATCGACGTACCAGCGATATTCAGCGCCGGTCTCGCTGCGCGTCCCTTCTTCCGCGACGATGCCGTGCTCGGGCCAGCGCGCACGCAACCGCTCGACGATCAGCTTCTCGGAGGCGCGATCAGCTTCGGTAACCAGATCGACTTCGCCCTTGTACTCGATGGTCACGTGATGCGCGAAGTGGCGCATCAGAAGCGTGCCGGCCTCGCGCGCAATCGCTTCCAGCTCTGGAGGGTATTGGTTCATTTCATCGGTTGAAGCTGCCGCCTTGAGGCGCCTGACTGCCCTCGGGGCGGGGCTTGCGCATGGGCTCTTCCGCGATGTAGGCGATCTCGTGTTTGAAGATGAACAGATTGGGCGCTCCCTCACGCGTCAACCGCACCATGCGCCGGTCGTAGTACTCAATCCAGCCATGAACGACGGTGCCGTCCATTAACTTGATACGCACGGGACGTTGTTTCTCGCCCAACAGCTTCAGATAGGCGGCTTCCTCATGGGTATCGTCGGGTGGGGGGGTTCGGCCCTTATGAGAGCTCAGGTCGGCGTTGCTGCGAAAAACCATACTGGAATTCTACATGCGATGCACGCGCCGGGATATGCAGAATCGAAATGGCCGACAGATCAAAGCATTTGCGTAGCAGTGATGCACGTTGCCGTGTCAACACGCTACACTTCTTAACAAATATTCATCGATTGCGAGTGGCACTCGCTGAGCTTCGCCCGGCATCATTCATATTGGCCCGGGGCATGCTCCGCACCGTTCGATACTGCTCATGTTTGAGAATGTGCTTTGGTTGGTTCCTGATTCTCTGGCGACGTCAGCCGGGTTATGTCTCACCCTCGGCGTCCTCATTTATTTCACGCTGCACAATTGGCAGCAGCTATCGGCGATTTCGCGCAGCCGCTCGCAACTGCTTTCCGTCGGCGTGGGGCTTGCGATTGCGCTAGTACTCCTGCAGGCGTACCAGACCCGCGACGCCGACAGCATGGATGCAGCCGCGGAAGACTTCTTTGCCGCGAGGGCGTCCCAACCGCAAGGCATGACCGCCCAGGCTATGGCTGCAGCCGGTCAGGCCGTGGTCGCGACTTACCACAACGACAACGCTCGCACCGGCCAGAACACGGAAGAAACCGTTCTGACGCCCGATAACGTCAACCCGGCGCGCTTCGGGAAGCTGTATTCGTTCCCCGTCGACGGCTATGTGTACGCACAGCCGCTTTACATGCCGCAGGTGGCGATCCCAGGAAATGGCATTCACAATGTGGTGATCGTGGCGACGCAGCATGGCAGCGTGTACGCCTTCGACGCCGACTCCCCGACACCGGAGCCTCTTTGGCGCGTCAACTTCCTCGACCCCGATGCGGGCGTGACCACGCTCGGCCCCAATGACGTCAATGCCAGCGACATTCTGCCCGAGATCGGCATCACCAGCACGCCGGTGATCGACATCGCCAGCAACACGGTCTATGTAGTGGCGGCGACAAAGGAAAATGGAGCCTTCTATCATCGCCTGCACGCTTTGGACATGACGTCAGGCGCGGAGAAGTTCGGCGGCCCGAGGATCATCCAGGCGTCGTATCCGGGAACGGCGCAGGATGGCACCGACGGCGTAATCGACTTCTCCTCGCACTTCCAGTTGCAACGTGCCGCACTGTTGTTGTCAAAGGGCAAGGTTTACATCGCGTTCGCATCGAACGCCGATTCCGGCTTGTATCACGGATGGGTGATCGCATACGACGCCATCAGCCTGCGGCAGGTGGGAGCGTGGGTGTCGACGCCGGACGGCTATCAGGGCGGCATCTGGATGAGCGGTTGCGGCATTAGCTCCGATGCGGCCGGCAACCTGTATCTCTCCATCGCTAATGGGCCGTTCGACGCCTACGGCGAGCAGCCGGGCGTGAACTTCAGCGACAGCATTGTGAAGCTGCGCAGCAGCAACACGGAGCTGACGCTGGCGGACTTCTTCACTCCCTTCGGCCAATCGAAGATGGCGGCGGATGATCTGGACCTGGGGTCGTCGGGCGTGGTGCTGTTACCAGACCAGCCCGGAAGCTATCCGCACCTGGCCGTCACAGCTGGAAAGAACGGCCACATCTACCTGCTGAATCGCGACCGCCTGGGAGGATACAACCCGCAAAGGCCCGGAAATCCGCAGATCGTGCAGGAAGTTTCCGGTCAACTGAAGCAACAGATGGGAACCCCGGCGTACTGGAACGGACGGTTGTATTTCGGCGCCGGAGTCGGCACGAACAAAGACTCCATCAAGGCATTCGGGTTGCATAATGGAAGCTTGTCCAAGACTCCGGTCTCGCTGACCCCTGCCATTTACCGCCTCACCCGCAGCACAGTGAGTGTTTCCGCCAACGGCAACGGGAATGGGATCGTATGGGCGGTTGACACCGATGCCTACTACGCCGCGCGCCCGGGCGCGGCAGTTCTGCACGCGTATGACGCCAGGAACCTCGCGCGCGAGTTGTACAACTCCAACCAGCGCTTTGCCCGCGACAATCCCGGGCAAGCGGCGAAGTTCACCGTTCCCACCATCGCCAACGGCAAGGTATTCGTCGGGGCAGCAGATCAGGTGAGCGTGTATGGATTGCTGGCGACTGCGGGGAATTAGCTTAACACTACGAACACGGCGCTGCGGCTTGCCAACAGAAAATCGTGCCAGGATGCACTGCATCGCAGACGCTGCGATGCGATGATAAGCAGGGGTCTTGATGCGAATATTCCCAACTCGATATGCTGCTGCGATAGCGCTGCTGGCGGCTTTTCTGGCGATTGCACCGAGTCTGCGTCCGCAGAGCACAGCAACCCAGACTGCGCCGCCCCGCGCGACCAGCACGCCATATACCGGCGATCTTTCCATCTTCGACTCCCCCGGCAGGGATGAAAGGCTGCAGATCGATCGGGTAATGGACATCCTCGACATCAAATCGGGCAAGACGGTCGCCGACATTGGCGCTGGGTCAGGATGGTTCACGGTGCGCGCAGCCGAGCGGGTGACGAAGTCCGGAACGGTTTATGCCGTCGATATTAATCCCGAGGCTATTGCCTATATCGATAAGCGAATCGGGGAAGCCCATCTGCACAACGTGAAGACGGTGCTCGGCAATCCTGATGATCCGAAACTGCCGCCGGACAGCATAGACTCTGTGCTTTTGCTCAAGACCTACCACGAGGTTGCCGAGCCCGTAGCGTTGCTCCGCAACCTGCGTAGCTCGCTGCGCCCGGGAGCGCGCGTCGGCATTATCGATCGCGACGGCAACGGCACCGATCATGGCGTGCACAAGTCCATCGTTCTCCGTGAAGCCGGCGAGGCGGGATATCGTCTGCTGGAGGAACACGACGATATGGTCAAGGGCGACCACATGGATTATTTCCTGGTGCTGGGAGTGAAGTAATGGACGTCCGCCTTTGTTTTCGTATTCCAGCGCCGCCGATGCCCAAGTAGCCGAACGGGTCGAGTCGCTGGTGTCACAGGAACACGCGCAGTGCGGGTCGATCCAGGAGCAGGAGCCGAGGTAAGAGAGATAAAGACGCGGGCGGTTACGATCAGGGTAGAACGTCGACGCGCAGCAGGTTCAGCCTTCCGGTAAACCGGGTCGTGCTTGTGGAGGTGGGCAGCAGCTCCAGCGCAACCGCAAGATAAAGAACGCGAGTGGGGTTCTGACGTTGCAAGCCGCTCAGCACGACCGGATCGACATTGTGCGTTTTGACGCCAAAGGAACGGGTTGCGATTACCTGACTGGGCGTCGCGGATTCCGCATCCGGCAGGATCCTCGTATCCGTTACGATGTCTCCGGTGCAGTCCGGCTGATCGCAGATCAGAAAATGCAACTGGAAGGCTGCGCCATTCAGCGCGGGGTCGGGCGTGATGGTTCCGGCAGCCTGAATGTTGAAGGTGGTAAATACCTGCGGTTTGCCCAGGACAACCGATCCGAGGACCGTTGCCCGATTAGGCGTGCTCAATAGCGTGACCGGCTCCGCCGTGCTGTTGATGAGAGCTCTCGCCTGAGCGAAGCCAAAAGACGAGCAGCAGATAAGGCAAATCGCAAACAGTATCGGAGCCCGAAAACGCATGAATCCTTTGCCGCTTCGCTTGAGTACGTCGTTCAACAGGTCATTACGATAGCTGCTATTGCTGGAAACGGCAAGGCTGCGGTGGCTTTAGCCACGGAGGGACCTCGCTTTCGTAACAGACTGCGGAAATCTCCTCGGGGGCTAAAGCCCAGCGCGCTGGCGCGTCACGGCGCGGCTGAAGCCACGCCCCTTCCATGGAGTCCCCGGCGTTCATGAATAATGCGGGTTAGGGCTAAAGCCCAAATTATTGGGTAGTCCGTACGGCACGGCTGAAGCCGTGCCCTAACACAAAGCGACTCCCGCCAACCATAACCCTGTCATTCTCCGCGACAGACCGGTCCTCGCCGATTCCCAACAACGGCTCGCGGCACGGTCGCCCGTGACGTCACGTGCCCATGTGAGCCTCATCACTGAATGGAGGTGCAAAGAAGTGAAATAAACAAGCCGTCGTCGCGGTTATCCGGACGTACGTTCTCAACACCGGCTCCAAGCGGCTCCTCTGGAACAACGCATGAAGATGTTCAACGACGCGGGACACCTTTTTCGGGTGGCAGCAGTTTTCCTGGTTGGTCTCGTCGGGTTCCTGGTATTGCGAAGCATCCTGGTACCACGCAGCTTTGGCCGCTACGGACATTACCGCGCCAACGCCATAACTGAGATCGCCGCCCTTCCGGTCAATTATGCCGGGCATCAGGTCTGCGAAGGCTGCCATACCGACGTGCTGGAGGTAAAGAGCAAGGGCGTGCACAAAGGCGTAGCGTGCGAATCCTGCCACGGGCCGCTGGCCGCGCACGCCGATGATCCCGCATCGATCACTCCGGCCAAGCTGGACACTAAGGTGCTTTGCGCACGCTGCCATCAGGAAAACATCGCCAAGCCGAAGAACTTTCCACAAGTGAATGCCGCCGACCATTCGAGCGGGGCGGCCTGCAACACGTGTCACCAGCCGCATAGCCCAGCGATGAATGTGGGAGTTGCGCAATGACCACAACGATGACCCGCCGTCAACTCCTCATTCTGCTTCCTGCCGCGGCTGTTGCCTGGGACTACATTCTGGCGGGGACGCCGGAAGCTTCGCCCAACTACGATATGTCGGAACATTGGTGGGCGATGCTCATGGACATTACCAAGTGCATCGGCTGCGGCAGTTGCGTTCGCGCCTGCCAACTGGAAAACAAAGTTCCCGACGGCTACTTCCGCACATGGGTCGAGCGCTACCACATTGAAGATTGGGAGATGGAGTATCCCAAGGTCGATTCGCCGGACGGCGGCAAGAACGGATTTCCCGCGGCACAGCAATCCGACGGCAAGAATTTCTTCGTTCCCAAGCTATGTAATCATTGCGCGGATTCGCCGTGCACACAGGTGTGTCCGGTGGGTGCAACCTTCATTTCTCCTGACGGCGTGGTGCTGGTCGATCAGAAATACTGCCTTGGTTGCCGCTACTGCGTACAGGCGTGTCCCTACGGTTGCCGGTTTATTAATCCGCAGACCAACACCGCGAATAAGTGCACGCTCTGCTATCACCGCATCACCAAGGGCCTGACGACGGCGTGTTGCGAAGTCTGTCCCACCGGCACGCGACAGCTCGCGAATCTTAAAGATCCGAAAGATCCGATCCATGAATTCCTGAGGACACACAGTGTGCAGGTTTTGAAGCCGCAAATGGCAACGCACTCCAAGTGTTTTTATTACGGGCTGGATGGCTCGGTGCGATAAGGAGACGCTTGTGCACGTTCCCGTAGAAGGATTCATGTACCCCAACGAAGTGGAACTGCAGTGGAGCGTCTTGATCGTGCTCTATCCGTTTATCACTGGGTTGGTGGCCGGAGCATTCATCCTGGCCTCGCTGGAGCGGGTCTTTCAGGTGCAGGCCGTGAAGCCTACGTATCGTTTGGCGTTGCTGACGGCGCTGGCGTTTCTGCTGGTTGCTCCCATGCCTCTGCAGTTGCATCTGGGGCATCCCGAGCGCTCCTTCGAAATGTATCTGACGCCGCATGTCTCATCCGCCATGGCGATGTTCGGCTTCGTGTATCTGTGGTATCTGCTGGCGGTATTAGTGCTGGAAATCTGGCTGGATTACCGGCACGACATTGTCGTGCTGTCGCAAACAACTACCGGATGGCGACGCCTGATATACCGCATTCTGACGCTGGGCTCGACCAACGTCAGTCCGCGCGCGTTGCACATCGACGAACGTGCCGGATGGCTGATCACGGTGATCGGCATCCCTTCGGCTTTTCTGCTGCACGGATACGTCGGCTTCATCTTCGGCTCGGTAAAGGCGAATCCGTGGTGGTCGTCGCCGCTGATGCCGGTGGTGTTCCTGTTCTCCGCCATGGTGTCGGGCATCGCGGTCGTCATGCTGCTGTACATGCTGCTGACGTCGCTGCGGCGCGAGCCGATGGACATGCGCTGCGTGGACACAGTCGCGAAATATCTTTTCTACACCTTCATCATCGATTTCAGTCTGGAGATGCTGGACCTGATCCATCGCATCTACGAAGCCGATGAATCGTTCCGCAGCCTCGACTTCATGGTCCACACCAAGCTGTATTTCTCGCACATCGTGGTGCAGATTCTGCTGGGCACGGTAACGCCGATTGTGCTGCTGGCGATCACGCAAGTGGCCAGGCTGAACGAAGCGGTCCGCAAACGCATCTACGCCGTCGCGGGCTGTCTCACGTTAGTCGGAATTTTTGCCATGCGCTGGAATGTGGTCATCGGCGGGCAACTGTTTTCCAAGAGCTTCCTCGGATACACCACCTACAAGATGGGTTTTGTTGCGCGCGAAGGCTTGCTGATGGCAATCTTCCTGACAATCCTTCCGTTCGTCTTTCTGTGGATACTGCTAAAGCTCCTGCCACCATGGCCGGAGAAGCGGCCGCTGGCGAGCACGGCATCCGCACAGTAATCTCCTGGTGCCAGTGCGGAGTGATCCCGCGCATTCGGACACGATGCGCGGCGATAGCAATTAAAAGCTGTTCAATTAGCGACCGCTGACCACTGGGTTAGCGGCAAAGTCCTCATTGCCGGTGATTCCCAGCTACGCCCGCGATCTCCCAAACCACGCCGCAGCCATACTCCTCGCAGCCGCTCGCCATGTTGGCGCCTCCGTACGTTGTGCCGTAGAGATTGCCCGACTGGGAGTACTTTCTCCAACAACTGACAACTGGCAACTGACAACCGATACTGCGTTATGGCGTGATCTCGAAGACAACGCCGCAGCCAAGTCCGACCCCACATCCTTGCCCGCTGTTATCGGCTGCCTCGGCGGTACCATAAACGTTACCGTCCGCGTCCACTACTAGGCCGTCACTGGGATCAGCGCCATCGCTGTGGTTCGTAAAATCGTACAGGTCGGTATAGGTCCAGCCGCCACTAGAGGGCGTCAGCTTAAAGACGCTGCCCCAGTGGTAAGCGCCGCCGGAGATAGTCGTGCCGTAAAGGTTGCCGGCGCTATCCATCACCAGCTTTCCGTATGGGCCAGAATCCGGAGTGCCGCTGAGACTATATAACAAGTTAAAGTACCAGCCACCTCCGGACGGTGACATCTCAAACACAGTGCCGCCATCGCCGGAGCCTCCCGATTCAGTGGTGCCATAGAGATTGCCGGCTGAGTCGAAGATCAGGCCGCCTGCGGGACCGGCGCCATCGCTGGAGTCGTGAAACTGATAAAGAGTTGTTTCCGTCCAGCCGGAGCCCGAAGGGCTCAGTTCAAAGACTGTCCCGTAGTTACTGCGCAGGGTACCGTCTGAGAAAGCAGTACCGTAAAGATTTCCCGCTTGATCGAAGATGACACCACTCTGCGGACTCGCGCCGTCGTTCAGACCCTGGAAGGTATAGAGAATGTTTTCCGTCCAGACCCCGCCGGATTCGGTCAACTGGTACACCAGGCCGCATCCCAGGGTGCAGTATGAAGAAGTTCCGCCATACTGAGTCGTTCCATAGACGTCGCCGGCGGCATCGAAAGCGAGGTCGCCTAAGGGAACAAAGCCGGTAGTCTGATCAGATGAATAATCGAGGGTATAGAGAATGGTTTTCGTCCAGGGACAGGATATAGACCGGCAGACGCTAGATGGAGGTTGCAGCTTGAAAACAGTGTTGTAGCTGCCGCCCATCGTAATGCCATAGAGAGCGCCGTCGGGACCGAAGACGACTCGGGCATCCGGATAACTGCCGTCCTGATTTCCGCGAAATGCGTAGAGCTGCGAGAGCACCCAGCCTGAGCTGGTGTGCGTCAGCTTAAAGACGGTACCGCATCCGCCACTTATACAGCTAAAGGGACCACCATATGCGGTTGTGCCGTAGAGATTGCCGGCGTGGTCCATGATCAAGCCGGCTGCTGGATTTGCCCCATCCGATCCGCTGAAGTTGTGGATGACAGTGAAGGTCTGAGCTTGCGCCGCTGAAGGGGCAATCATGGTGAACAGAAACATTCCGGCACAAACGGCAATCGCCGCGCGAAATTTTGCCGCGAAAAATCGATAGTGTTCTGAGCGCATCATAAACTCTCTCCCTCGTTGACTAAGAAGTTTCGTTAGATCACAAGCCTTACAATGTGAGACTACTTTCTCGCCGGTTAACTGACGACCGGCAACTGACAACTGCTTTACGGCGTGATCTCCCACACTACTCCATGCCCGTACAGTCCACCGGCCGAGGCTGTGCCGTAGAAATTGCCATTGGGGCTGACGGTGCCATTGTTTCCCTGCCCGCCAAGGCTGGTGATGCCGTAGATGTTTCCCGCGCCATCCAACGTGAGCCCGCTGGGGCCTCCGCCGTCGGGGACGCCGGAAAAGGTATGCAGGACAGTGAAGGTCTGTGCCTGCGCGGCCACGGCTGCGAGCACCGTCGCGAAAAGGATTGCCACTACGAGCCGTAGTTTTCTACCCGGCAGGCCCGTGTCGAAGGTCGAAAATGCAATTTGCTCTTGTCCTGCCATGTAATCCTTCTTGGACGCATGGCTACTCTTGCGCCTAGACGCTGGCCGGTCAACTTAATTTCACATTACGGTGCAAACGACTAACAACAGGGTGGTTATGGGCTGTGTCCGCTGGCTGTCTTTTTTGACAACGGCAGGGAGATTCTGACGTTAGTCGCTATGCAAACGAAATCTCGCCACTACTTGTCGCCTTGCCGGTCACTTCTGCCTGCGCCAGCGATCACAGACAACCGACCTCTCCCGGAGTGTGAAATTGCTGCCAGCATTCCGGGCGAGCACTTC
Organism: uncultured Acidobacteriaceae bacterium; assembly: GCA_963821995.1. GTDB lineage: Bacteria > Acidobacteriota > Terriglobia > Terriglobales > Acidobacteriaceae > Bog-257. Next base: position 112,185 of record CAWGFZ010000012.1, read on the forward strand.
CGGGCTTTTCCATCGACCGCCATCGAGATGCTCCGAGCTTCACATGCGCTCCACACCGATGGTTACCGTGCTTACGTTCGTCGCAGTCGGCGCCGCGATTTTGGCGGTTTCGACATTGCCGCTGTGGCTGTCGGGCAATTGGCGCTGGGTGGAGGGCTGGGTCTTCGGCGTCTGGTTGGCGATCTTGATTGGCGGCGGCGCATTGTGGCTCTACTTTAAGGACCCTGCACTGTTGGCAGAGCGCATGCGGATGCCCGGCACCGGCGGTGAGTCGCGCTCCGATCTGGCTATCCTCATTGGGATAAAAGTGGCTTTCGTCGCCTGGATGGTTCTGCCGGCGCTGGATAGGCGTTTCGGGTGGACACCCCGCTTGCCGCTGTGGAGCGAAGTATGTGGAGGCGTTTTATTCGTCGCCGGCAGCTTTTTCATGTTCCGCGCGATCACGGATAACACGTTTGCGTCGCAGCTGGTGCGGATCCAGACCGAGCGCGGACAGCATGTCGTTGATACAGGCGTCTACGGCTTGGTTCGCCATCCCATGTATCTTGGGGGCATTCTAATGTTTGTTGGGGGCACGTTGTTGCTTGGCTCTGCTATTGGCCTTATGGTGGGCGTTGTCGAGATCTTGTTGCTCGTGATGCGCATCTTTGGCGAGGAGAAATTGTTGGTGAGCCATCTGGAGGGATACCAGGCATATCGCCACAAGGTGCGCTACCGGTTGGTACCACACGTCTGGTAAGTACGCGTCAACTGATTCCTGATCTCGATAAACCAGTGCAGCTAGTGTCCGACTTACTCCAGGCGGAGGGTAAGCGCCATTTACCGCCAATTTGCGTATCGGTACGGCATGTCTGGGCGTAAACTCTTGGGATGCGCGAATCGTGATCGTCAACGGTCGTATTCTGTGAAGGAGCCCGCCATGACGAACCCAGCACAATTTCCCGCATCGCGTTTGGGCAACTTGTGGGGATCAGCCTTCGCGATGGCCATGGTTTGTGCACTGACGATGGTTGTAATGCAACCGGCACAGGCGCAGACCTACATGGTACTGCACGCGTTTAACGGCCAAGGCGACGGATCTCAACCTACAGCGGGCTTAACCCTGGACCGCGCGGGTAACCTCTACGGCACCGCTTCAGGCTATCCCGATACACCCGGGACCGTATTTAAGTTGTCGCATCATGGATCGGGCTGGCTTGAGACTACTCTCCACTTTTTTAGCGGCAGGGCTGACGGAGCCCTGCCGTTGGCCGGAGTGGCGTTCGGCCCGGACGGCAGCCTTTATGGAACGACCGAATTCGGCGGTCTTTTCAGCAATGGTACCGTGTTCAAGCTCACACCATCGGCTACGGCTTGTATGGTCGTCGAATGCCCATGGACCGAAACTATTCTTTACAGCTTCACAGGCCTGAGTGACGGAGGCGGTCCGCAATACGGCAATCTGATATTCGACTCGGCGGGTAATATTTACGGCACAACCGTGGCCGGCGGCACAAACGATGCAGGCGTGGTCTTCGAACTCATCCGATCTGGCGCGGCCTGGACGGAAAACGTTCTCTACTCGTTCAGAGGAATACCCGATGGCGCCAACCCAAGCAGCGGTGTGACCTTCGACAATGCCGGCAACCTCTACGGTACAACCCACTACGGTGGAGTAAACGATCTAGGCACAATCTACCAACTAACGCCATCGGAATCCAGCTGGACGGAAACGGTCCTGTTCAGCTTCAACCGATCCGGCAGCGGATATATACCATTTTCTGGCGTGGTTTTCGACCCGCAGGGCAACCTCTACGGCATGACGTATGGAGGAGGCGGCATGGACGATGCGGGCGGAACGATTTACCAGTTGCAGCCATCCGCCGGCAATTGGACCTTCAACGTGCTTTATAGCTTCAACCTTGGACCTAACCAGCCGGAGGACACCCCAACTTTGGACGCTTCGGGCAATTTGTATGGTACGACCAGCGGTGGTTCCGGTGGTACTGGCTCCATTTTTAAGCTAACTCGCGGAAGCAATGGTTGGACCTATACCAACCTTTATGATTTCACTGACGTAAGTATGGGCTACCAGCCAGTCGGCGGGGTTGCGCTTGACCAGAGCGGGAACCTCTACGGCACCACTTTCTATGGCGGCAACTTTCCACAAGGCTACGACTTGGGTTGCGGCGTAGTATGGGAACTCGTACCATAGGGCGAAGCTATTCTCCCAATCTGTAAGATATTGGGGCATGCCAAAAGTAATTGGGACGCAGGTGCCAGTCGAGATTGCTTCAACTTATCTCATAAATTGCTTTATATCAGTGCACGACTTCAGGGGCCGCTGAAAAACTTCGCAAAGCAATCGCGCTGGCGTACGCGGCCTTGGCGTGATTTGGGAGGGAACGCGGTCTCGCTGTTTTACCAAGTACGCGCCTACGCACCGGCTGCGGATGCCCGTTCTTCTGACTTTGCTTTTGCCGGAGCCAGTACGATCAGGACTACCCCGATGATGGCGAGCACAGCCACGCCCACGAGTTCGCTGCGTTGGATCATATCCTCAAACGCCTGGAAGCCCATAACAGCAGCGTGCACCAAGCTTGACCATGCGGTGAATGCGATCAGGCTGCGATGCGCCGATGGGTTACGCACCGCCAGCAGCAGGAAAATCCCAAGCGTGACGTAGAGGCTAAGCATCATCGCCAAGGCCGGCTCTTGCCGCAGATAGATCGTCATTGGATAAACCAAAGCCGAAAACAGCAGTCCCACCAATACCAACACAATCTTCAGAGCCTGTTCTCGATTCATGACGCCTCCTGCACCGCATGACAGGTCCGCTACATTCTCCGTCCTTCTTGTAGGCTCAGAGCGCTACTCGATTGCCGTGGAGTTTAATCCACTGCAGACCTACATCAAGGTCATTGTTCATCGTGATTCAGCCGACTGCCTCGCGCACCAAGTTTGTGTCCTGTTTGAACGCGAACCTGGAAGTGGCATAGGTGAGGATTTTCGCGGCAAATTCGCGGCCGCCCTACCCCTCCCACACAAAGGCGTCGAATACCCTCTTCTCCACGAACCCGAGCCGCTTGTAAAGATCGACCGCGCGAGTGTTCATTTCCGTCACCGTCAGGGTCAGAAGATTGCATTGCCGGTTGCGGAGCGCGTTGGCCGTGCAAGCGATGAGATTGTTGCCGATTCCGTAATGCCGGTATTCGGGCAACAGGCAAACCTGCGTCACATGGCCAACGTCGTCGCGGACCCGCGAGCACAGGATCAGCCCGACCAGTCCGTTGGTCGGACGATGAATCGTCGAAAACGACGACTCCACATCGAAGACGCCGCACCCCGGAAAACGCACAATGTTGTTCAGAAAGCGAATCGAGCCGGCGTGCGTGCGGTACTGATCGTTGATCTCCGAATCGATATGCGCCCGGTAGGCGGCGGTGATCACGCCCGCTGCGGGCTGATAGTCCTGCTCCATCCACGGGCGCACCAGAATTTCCGCTGGGAGATGAGTGGCCGGCGGCGGCGGAGCATTCTCGCCGCGTAGCTGCAAAGCCAGGAACAGCCGGCGGCTGCGCTGGAATCCGGCAGAGGAAAACGCGGCAGCCAAATCGCCGGTCTGGTGCGTCAGCAACTGCGCCTCGACGCGATGGATTCCCGGCGACTGTTGCAGCGTCTCAATGACGTGCTCCGCCATGCGCGCCTCAAGCTGGCGAGCGTCGCTGCGGCGCGGCGAAACGAACAGATCGCCGACCACGCCTTTACTGCCCTCGTACACGAAGAACGAGTAGCCGACGATGTTGCCCCGTTCCACCGCGGCATAGCCGGGCAGGATCTTGGCATCCACGTAGCGCAGAATCATGTCCGCCGAGCTGCGATAGTCCCACGCCAGCAGATCGCCCCAGGCCTCGACCTCTTCCTCCAACAGGGAGCGCAGGTCGGCGGATGAAAAGTGTCTGAGGTCGAGGATTTCCACGGTAGTCAGTTGATGCGACCGGCGGAAAACGGTGGCAGCCATAGGCACGACATTCCAGGCGCTGAGTCAGTCTAGTGCGCGCCCGCCATCAGTGGCAAACCGCCAACGGCGCGGAGAATGCATCGGCGGTCGGCGAAGCCTGAGCGCTGAGCTGCTCACAAACTGGTTCAACGCGCCCATGTATAATTTTGCAGAGCGCGCCCGTAGCTCAGCTGGATAGAGCGAATGCCTCCGGAGCATTAGGTCGGGAGTTCGAATCTCTCCGGGCGCGCCAGTAAGGCCGAATTTCTGACCCAAAGCAATGGCCGGCCCACGTGGAGCCGGCCTTGGTTTCGATCAATCGTGAAGCGTTACTTCTTCAGGGAAGCGACATAGGTCGCCACTGCGGACGCTTGCTCGGCGCTCAGCCCAGCCATCGCTTTGCTGTGCGGGGCCTTCTTGCCTGCCTCACCTTTGGTCAGCAGTCCGTCGATCTGCTTCTCCGACAGCGCCGTCTTCTGCAAGGATGGTCCTACCTTGCCTTCACCTGCCGCGCCGTGGCACATGGCGCATTTGGCTTTGTAAAGGGCAGCTCCATCCTCCGCCCACGCGATGCTCGATAACGCCGTCAATGCTGCCAAAATGATGATGTAACGTTTCATGCAAACTCTCCTTAGTTGATGATTGGTAGTACAGTGAAATAACCCGCCGCATCGCGGCAAGATGTCGTTTCTACGACTTCGGTGGGAACGTGGGCGCCGTTCCGCACACCGAATTATTGTAGAGCGGATTGCGCAACTTGCAACTGAATTTGAGATTGTTCTGTGTCGCTCATCGTTGTGACTGGGATCACAGCCATCGGCCCAGTCAGTCCATAACTTCAAAAGGATATTGCCGTCGTATGCCGCCGCAATGGCGGTGGCGGCGTTAAGATAGTTAGTCGACCTGATTTCGCGCAATCCCCGCCCCGCAAGTGTACGTGGCGTTCTTGATCTTGTCTGCTGGAATCAGCGTCCTGTCCTGGGTGGGTCACTACAAGAAGAAGGGATTTTGCATGAACAGCTTCGGCAGTCGTTCTGTCCTGCGCGTTGGCAAGCGTGAGTTCGAGATTTATCGCCTGGATGCTCTGGAAAAACAGGGTCATTCCATAAAGCATCTGCCCTATTCGCTGCGCATTCTGCTGGAAAACCTACTGCGCCGCGAAGACGGCAAGTCGGTGAAGGCCAACGATGTCCGCGCGCTCACCTCCTGGACGGGCAAGAGCGTCCCCTCGCAGGAAATCGCCTTCATGCCCAGCCGTGTGCTGTTGCAGGACTTCACCGGGGTGCCGGCGGTCGTCGATTTGGCCGCGATGCGCGACGCCATGAAGGCGCTGGGCGGCGATCCCAGGCTGATCAACCCGCTGCAGCCGGCCGAGCTGGTCATCGACCACTCCGTGCAGGTCGATGAGTTCGGCACGCCGCAGGCCTTTCAACTCAACGCCGAGCTGGAGTTCCAGCGCAACAAAGAACGCTACGCATTTCTGCGCTGGGGACAAACCGCGTTCAAGAATTTTGCGATCGTTCCGCCGGATACCGGCATCGTTCACCAGATCAACCTCGAATATCTCGCGCGCGTCGTCTTCATCGGCGGCAACGGCGAAGCGGGTAAGCCGATGGCTTATCCCGACACGCTGGTGGGTACCGACTCGCATACCACGATGATTAATGGACTCGGCGTGCTCGGCTGGGGCGTCGGCGGCATCGAGGCTGAGGCCGCGATGCTTGGCCAGCCGGTTTCCATGCTGATCCCGCAGGTCATCGGTGTGCGGCTGAAGAACAAGCTGGCTGCCGGCTCTACCGCGACCGATCTCGTGCTTACCGTCACCGAGATGCTGCGCAAGAAGGGCGTCGTCGGCAAGTTTGTTGAGTTCTTCGGGCCGGGGCTGCACAATCTGCCGCTGGCCGATCGCGCCACCATCGCCAACATGGCTCCCGAGTACGGCGCCACTTGCGGCATCTTCCCGGTGGATGACGAGACGCTGCGCTATCTGCGTCTCAGCGGGCGCAGCGAAGAGCAGATTGCCCTGGTCGAGGCCTATTGCAAGGAGCAGGGACTGTTCCACACCGCCTCGACGCCGGAAGCCGAGTACACCGATGTGCTGGAACTCGATCTCGCTACCGTTGAGCCCAGCATTGCGGGACCGAAGCGCCCGCAGGACCGCATCGCGCTTTCCGCAGCGGCCAAGTCGTTCGAGCAGGCGCTGCCCAGCCTGTTGAAGCCAGGCCAGCACGTCCCGCCCAAGCAGGACGCGCGCTGGGAGGGTGAAGGCGGACATCCCGCAGGCATAGACTCGCAGCAGAGCGCCGTCGTCGAGCACGTGAAGCTCGACCGCGCCCTGAACCACGGCAGCGTGGTGATCGCGGCGATCACCAGTTGCACCAATACCTCGAATCCATCGGTGCTGGTCGCAGCAGGATTGCTGGCGAAGAAGGCCGTCGAGCAGGGACTCTCGGTACCGCCGTGGGTGAAGACCTCGCTCGCGCCGGGATCGATGGTCGTCACCGAATACCTCACGCGTTCGGGCCTGATGCCGTATCTCGAGAAGCTGAAGTTCAACCTCGTGGGCTACGGCTGCACCACGTGCATCGGGAATTCGGGCCCGCTGCCGCAGGAAGTTTCCAATGTGGTGACGGAAAAAGATCTCGTCGTCGCCTCGGTGCTGAGCGGCAATCGCAACTTCGAGGGCCGTATCAACTCAGAGGTGCGCGCGAATTACCTGATGTCGCCGCCTCTGGTCGTGGCTTACGCGCTTGCGGGGCGCATCGACTTCGATATGCTCAAAGAGCCGCTGGGATACGGCCAGAACGGCAATCGTCATCCCGTATATCTGAAGGACATCTGGCCGACGTCGGAGGAAGTCGCCGAAGTCGTCCGCAAGTACATCACCGCCGATCTCTTCCAGAAGAGCTACTCCGACGTCTTCCAAGGCGACGAGCGCTGGCGCTCGCTCAACGTTCCCGAAGGCGAGACGTTTGCCTGGGACGAGCACTCCACTTACGTCAAAAACCCGCCGTACTTCGAGAACATGCCGGCGCATCCTGCTCCGGTGAAAGATATCTCCGGCGCGCGTGTGCTCTGTTATCTCGGAAACAGCGTTACCACCGATCACATTTCGCCCGCTGGCTCCATCAAGCCGAACAGTCCTGCGGGGCAGTACCTGATCGGGCATGGCGTGAAACCGGTGGACTTCAACTCCTACGGTTCGCGGCGCGGCAATCACGAAGTGATGATGCGCGGCACCTTCGCCAATGTGCGGCTGCGCAACAAGCTCACACCGGAGCGCGAAGGCGCGTTCACGCGTCACCTGCCGGATGGCGGGGAGATGACGATCTTCGACGCGTCGGAGAAGTATCGCGCGAAAGGAACGCCGCTGATTGTGCTGGCCGGAAAAGAATACGGATCGGGCTCGTCGCGAGATTGGGCCGCCAAGGGGCCAAGGTTGCTCGGCATCCGCGCGGTGCTGGCCGAAAGCTTCGAGCGCATCCATCGTTCGAACCTGGTGGGCATGGGCATCCTGCCGCTTCAGTTCGCAGAGGGCGAGAGCGCGGAAAGCAAAGGCCTGACCGGCGAAGAGTCATACGACGTTGCCGGGCTAACGAACGTGCTGGATAACTTCGCGCCGGGCAAGACCCTAAAGGTGCGTGCGAAAAAGAAAGACGGGAGCGTTACCGAAGTGCAGGCGACCGTGCGAATCGACACGCCGCAAGAGGTTTTGTACTACAAGCACGGCGGGATCTTGCAATACGTGCTGCGCCAGTTGCAGAGCAAGCCGGAGGCGGCGAAGGCGTAACGAACGAAGCTGATGATGTGATCAGGGCGCGAACAGTCGCGCCCTGTTTCTTTGAGATCGGAGTGCTAGTTGCTGGCGCTGGTGCTGGTGCCCCGGGTTCGCCCTTCTTTTGGGCTAACCTGGCCGCAAGGCCTAATCGCCGCTATAGGCGACCGCCACGGCTTCCGCTTCCGCCGGCTTGATCTGCGGCTCAACCGGCTTGATTCGCGCCGAGCCCAGTTTCGGCAGCTTCACATCCCATATCAACCCAAGCCACTGACACGCCTTGATGCCATACCAGTTAAGGTCGAACTCGTACCAGGCCAGCCCATGCCGTGCCGACTGCGGATGCGCGTGATGATTGTTATGCCAGCCTTCGCCGAAGCTGATGTACGCGACCCACCATAGATTTCGCGAGTCATCGGTGGTGGCGAAGCGCTTCGAGCCCCACATGTGCGTGGCCGAGTTGACGAACCACGTCGAGTGCAGCAGCACAACCGTCCGCAGGAAGATCCCCCACATCACGAACGGCCAGCCGCCAATCGCCAGCAGCAGGACACCGAGCGCAGTGATCGGCACCCAGTGATATTCGCTGATCCAGAGATGAAACTTGTCTTTGCGGAGATCGGGAACGTAGGCCAGCAACTCGGTGCTCTTGTTGTGGAAGGTCTTGCCGGTGAGGATCCAGCCCATGTGCGCCCAGAAGCCGCCATCGCGCGGCGAGTGCGGATCGCCCGGCTTATCGGAGAGCTGATGATGCACGCGATGCGTCGCCACCCAGAAGATCGGTCCGCCCTCCAGCGCCAGCGTGGCGCAGATCGTCAGAAAATATTCGAACCACTTGGGGCATTTATAACCACGATGCGTCAGCAGGCGGTGGTAGCACATGCCAATCCCGAGACTGCCCGCCACCCAATAGAAAAATAGCCCGACGAAGAGTGCCTTCCAGCTAAACATAAAGAGCGCAGCAATTGCGCCCACATGAAAGATCACCATGAACATTGTTGTGAGCCAGTTGAGACTCGTGTCCCGTGGCGTTGTTTCCTGCTGAGTTTGCAAGTTCCATCCCCTTTGTGTGGTTCGATAGTTTTAGACTAACAAGCCACGCGGGTTTCGTTTGTAATACTTTTGTCAGAGGAATCGGCGGTGGTGGGGCTTGGTGGATCCTGGTGATGCCTCGCAGAAGGTCCTGACAACTGGCCACTAGCCGCTGGTCACTATCTTTCAGTGGACTGTTTTCGTCTTGCGCGACATGTAGTCCATCAGCAGGTATTGCCCGAGCGTGTATGGCGTGGTGAAGTAGGCTTTGCCGCGGCACATCTCCGTGACCTTTTGCACAAACTGCACCAGCCCATAATCTGAGGCGAGCATGAAGGTGTTGATCAGCACTCCCGCGCGCTTGCACTTCGAAACTTCCTTCAGCGTCTCGCTGACCACCAGCGGATCGAGTCCGAAGGCGTTCTTGTAGATGCGCCCGTCCTCCAGCGTCAGCGCCGAAGGCTTGCCGTCGGTGATCATCACGATCTGCTTCATGTCCTTGCGCTGGCGCTGCAGAATGCGCTGCGCCATGCGCAGACCTTCGCGGGTGTTGGTGTAGTACGGCCCGACCTTGACGCGCGCCAACTGCGAGAGCGGCAGCTCTTCCGCCGAGTCATGAAAGAGCACCAGTGACAGCGAATCGCCGGGATACTGCGTGCGAATGAGATGCGACAGCGCCATCGCGACTTTCTTCGCGGGCGTGAAGCGGTCCTCTCCGTACAGAATCATCGAGTGCGAGCAATCGAGCATCAGCACCGTCGCGCACGATGATTGATATTCGCACTGATGCACTTGCAAATCGCGATACTCGATATTCAGCGGAAGCTGCAGGCCCTCGCGCTGGATCGCATTGGACAGCGTCGCGGTGATGTCGAGGTTGAGCGTGTCGCCGAACTCATACGTCTTCGATGCTCCGCTGGCCTCGATGCCGGTCGCCGTGTCGCGCGTGTCATGACGTCCGAAGCTGGACTTGCCCAGCGAACCAAGCAGGTCGCGCAGCGCGCGAAAGCCGAGGAAGTCGAGACCCTTATCAGTAATTTCGAATCGCGCCTGCGATTGCGCCTCGCCCACCTGTCCACCGGCGGTTGAGGCGCGCGCGGGATCGTGCGGCTGATCGATGTTGATGTAGTTCTCCTGCTCCATGCGCTCGATGAGCTGCTCGATCAGTTCTTCGAGCTGCTCGGCGCTCATGTTCTCGATCTGCTGCCGCATCTGCTCGTCGAGCATGTCGCTGTTCATGCAGCGCCTCGGCGATGGCCTGGCGCAGGTCTTCCAGCGTCTGCTCGGCGTTGTTGAGATCGTAGAAATCCGTGTACTGCTGCCGGAAGCCGCTCTGCAGCAGATAGTCGGAGAGCGCGCTGAGCAGGTCCTCCATGCTCATCTCGGAGGCCGGCTCGGGAACGTATTTTTTGTACTTGATGAATCTCATGAACGGCAGTCAGCAATTAGCAATTAGCAATTAGCAATTAGCAATTAGCAATTAGCTTGAACCCTCAACCCTGAGTCTCCACCTTAGATCGAGCAATTACCATTGACGCGATCGTCGCGATCATTTCGCTTAATTGCTTTTCCGACATGACGAACACGTCCCGCCTTTGGAAGAACTCGTATTTCTTTATCTTGCCCTGTATTGACTCCACGGCGGGATCGGTCAGCAGCACAAATGTGAACAGATCATGTCTGTTCTTCCAAGTTTCGTTTGCCGTTTTCGGCCACCCCGCCCCTGATGTGTAATTCTGTACCTCGATGTTAGTTTTCCGCTTGTCTTGTTTGACTCTAATCTCAATGTCACTACCGGGTTCCTGTTTCTTGTGAACTTCTACGTCAATCAGGGCATTCAAGAAGGAAAGCCGAGCCACAACTTCGCTAATCGTTCGATTATGCCAATTCTCCCGTAGCTCCTTCGGGCCCGTAGCTGTGTTCCGTTTAGACACTGTTGGTTAGTTAAAGGGCCTCCTCTGCCGCCGTAATTCGCGTTCCTCGTCCTCATCGCGCAGGCGCGGCTTCTCGCGTTGCGGCTGTTTCTCGCCGGCGGTAAACGTTCGCTCTTCGCTGCGGCCAATGCGCTTGTGCGCGTACAAGCCCTCGAGGATGAACTCGGCTCCCGAAACCACCAGCTCCGACGGATCCTTGCCGCTCAGTCCAAGCGCGTTCAGCTTGTCCAGCAGCCCCTGGATTCCGCGCAGATTCGTCAGCATCTCGTGTGCGCTGGAGGAATCGCGCAGCTGGATTTCGCCGCCCAGATCGAACCACTGCACCACCTGGTTCATGTTGCTGTTGCCGTGGAAATACTTGTCGTAGGTGCGCGCGACGGCAGCGCGAATGATCTCGCGCACCACGTTGTCGGCGCCCTTCAGCTCGCCTTCGTATTCCAGCTCCAGCTTGCCGGTCATCGCCGGCATGGCGGCGTAGATATCGCCGACGCGCGGCACCACCAGCTTCTCGCCCCAGCGAATGGCGCGCCGCTCGGCATTCGAGATCACGTTTTCCATCGCGCTGATGGGCAGCCGCTGGCTCACCCCGCTGCGTTTATCGATGCGCTTGTCCTCGCGCGCCACGAACGCGATCTGCTCGATCACCTGGCTGACGAACTCCGGGACATGGAGCTGATGGCCATTGCGCTCCGTCCACGCTTCCTGCGCGGTAATGGCGATGCCTTCCTCGAGCGTCGCAGGATAGTGGGTGCGAATCTCGGAGCCGATGCGGTCTTTCAGCGGCGTAATGATTTTGCCGCGCGCCGTGTAGTCCTCGGGATTGGCGCTGAAGACCAGCGCGACATCCAGCGGCAGGCGCACCGGATAGCCCTTAATCTGCACGTCGCCTTCCTGCATGATGTTGAACAGACCAACCTGGATCTTGCCGGCGAGATCGGGCAGTTCGTTGATGGCGAAGATGCCGCGATTGGCGCGCGGCAGCAGCCCGTAGTGCACGGTGTACTCGCTGCCCAGCTCGTGGCCGCCCTTGGCCGCCTTGATGGGATCGATGTCGCCGATGAGATCGGCGATGGTCACATCCGGCGTAGCCAGCTTTTCGACGTAGCGATCGTTCCGGCGCGAGATACGCAATCGGCGCATCGTCGGGATTGCTGGCCAGCAGCTCGCGGCAGCGGCGGCAGATCGGATGCGTAAGGATTGTCGTGAATTTCGCAGCCGCGCAGGTACGGGAGATGCGGGTCGAGCAGCGTCGTCAGCGCGCGCAGGATGCGGCTCTTCGCCTGCCCGCGCAGCCCGAGCAGGATGAAAGTTGTGCCGCGAAAGAACGGCATTGACGATCTGCGGCACTACGGTGTCGTCGTAGCCGACAATGCCGGGAAATATGGGGCCGCCGGTGCGCAGCCGCAGGATGAGGTTGTCGCGCATTTCGTCTTTCACGCGGCGGTTGCGCACGCGCTCTTCGGCGAATTGATGGCTGCGCCGAAGCTCGGCCAGGGTCTGCGGAAGATTGCTCAAGGGCTGGATACCTCCAGGTCGCCGCCGCGGCGTTCTTCTTCATGCGGCTGCAGCGAGTCCGAATGTCCGTATTTTACGCCTGCGACTATCACGCGCCAGCGTGACAGAAGTCACCGGAGGAATGTTTGAAGCAGCCGAAGGGAATTCGCCGCAGTTCGTCTTCGCCCGGCATCACTCTTCTGCTGCCGCGCGCTTCTTCGGTTGCTCAAGCGTGAGGCTCGCTGGCGCGTTCCGCGGGCTCTCGGCCAGCCTATCCTCTGTTCCATTCGGCGACAGCAGCGTGGCCGCCGCGCCCGCATCAACCGAACGCAGATGCAGATCGCGCTGCGGGTTGGGAATCTCGATTCCGGCCTTGGCGAACAATTGAATCACCGCCAGTCCTACCTCGCTCTTCATCTTGACGGTGTTGCTCTCCTGCATCACCCAGAACTGCACTTCGAAATTGACCGAGCTGTCGCCGAACTCCTTGAAATACGCGGCTGGCGGCGGCGAGGTGAGCACGCTTTCATTCGCGGTAGCGGCCTGCTCGAGCAGCGTGGTCACCAGCTTGATGTCACTGCCGTAAGCGACGCCGACCAGCAGATCGACGCGGCGCAGCGGCGAGGAAAGCGTCCAGTTGACCACCTTGCCGGAGATGAAATTTCCGTTGGGAATGATGACTTCGGCGCCCTGAAACGTCTTTACCGTGCTGGACCGAATGCCAATACGGGTGACCTTGCCGGTGGTGCCGTCGATATCTAAAACGTCACCGATGTGGATGGGCCGCTCGAATTGCAGGATCAGGCCGGAGATGAAGTTGTTGACGATATTCTGCAACCCGAAGCCGACGCCCACGCCCAGCGCGCCCGTCAGCACCGTGAACTTGTTGAGCTCAACTCCGCCGGCGTTTACCGCAAAGAGGAAGACCAGCAACAGCAACAGGTAGTGGAGCGTCGAAGAGATCAGCTCCGGCAGGCCACGCGACAGCTGAAAGCGGCTGAGAAGTTCTTCGCGCAGCAGGAAGCGCATCGCACTGGAGATCGCATACCCCACCAGCAGGATCGCGAAAAAGCCAATCACATCGCCCAGCGTGACGTTAGAAGAGCCGCTGGCAATGTGGAATTGGAGCAGGCTCTTCACCTGCTGTCCGAGCCAGTCGCTCAGACCGAGCAGGTTGAGCGTCACCAGCAGCCAGATCAAGACGCCTGCCCATCGCAGCGCGCGCGGCACCCAGCGCACGATGGCGTCTCGATAGTTGCGGACGGCAGCAAGTTGCTGCGCTCCGGGACGGTCGATCCCTCCCAATACCAGCAGGGTAAACACGCGCACGCCAGTCAGAAGACTGATTGCAATGAAGGTGCTGTACAGGCACAGGACGGAGAGGAACTGCGCCAGGGTGACATAGCCGAAGAGGTTTGCCGCTAACGACGCGCCAAGAATGCCAACGGCGATCCTCATGCCCAGGAGACGCAGAGCGTGCATGCGGTCACTGTTTCCGGCGCTGCGACGCGCGGCTCGCGAAGGCCGTACCAGCAACGCGAACAGCACAAATACGATCAGGTAAATCGCGAACTGCACCTCCCGCTTTGTGGCGGGCGAGAGCGACAGCCATGTGATGACTGCGATGAGCGCATAAACGCCCGTCAGGCAATAGAGCGGCAGCCGAAATCGGGACGCGATTAACGTCGGCAGCAGGGTGAGGATAGGGATGAACGATAGCAGTATGACCACGCCGATCAGCGGCAGTGGTGCGATGGGCGCAAGCACATAAGCGCAGAGCAGTGGCGGCAAGAGCCCGAGCGCGATCCAGTGATGGGCAATATGCAGGACTTGCGCATCTTCCGGCGTGGCCGGCCGCAGCCCGAACGCGTTCCGGTGCAGCCGGTAAGCGCCGAACAACGACAAAATCAGGAGCAGCACAAGCCCGGCCAGTGCTCCTTTGGTCTGGATGGCGAAGGCGCGGATACCGAGCATCCTGGTCGAAGCGGCTACAAAGACTCCGCTGTTCTCGCCCTGTTGCCGTCGCTGACTAAGCTGCCACAATGGCGGGCTGTCGCGTTCAAACAGGCGGTTGTCCTCAGACTTGCGCGCAGTCTGCAAATCCTCCAGAACATTCAGGGCTAGCTGGTCCTGGCTGGCGGCTTGCACCTGCAGATTGACCACAACCCGCAATTGATCCTGCGCCTGGTTGTAATAGCGGTTCAGGTCGCTAACCGATTGCTGAATGACTGCCAACGCCGGGCCAAGGTCGGGCGTTCCTTCGTTCTGCTGGAGAGTTGCGTTCCACTGCGGCTGTTGTGCCTGGATCTGCTGGACCGCCGACTGCGCATTGTTGGCCCAGTCTCGCAGTTGCGAGCGCAAGCTGCCGGTTTGCGCCTGCTGGGCCCGCCAGTAGTTTTCTTCTTCGCGCAGCTCAAGTGCCGATGGCGTGGCCGCCAGAATCGCGCTGCTTCCCTTGTATTGCGACTGCAGTTCTTGTTCCCGGTCGTCGAGCAGCTTCTTGATACCGGCCAGTTGTTCGCTGGTGGGAAGCTGATCGGAGATGGTACGCAGCAGACGCTGCAGCTCTTCCGATCGCGTGGCGACCTCCGGCAATGCGATAGGGGCGGAAGCAGGAGTCGCGGGCGCTGGGGCCGGTGAAGCTGCCGCAGGCTTTTGTTCTGCCGTACCAAACAGAAGCTTGGCCGCGCCGGTATTCGTCTGGGCTGATACAGGTGCACTGGCGACAGCGAACAGCAGAACTGCCAGCGCACAGATGTGCGCCTCAGCGGCGAAAACCGTTGCTCTCACCTGGGATGGCCGTTGCGACATGCTGCCGCCCATTATCGCTTATCGGCGCTGGAATTGAACGCGCGGAGATTGGCTGTGTCAGGCGTGCTCCAGTTCGTCCAACATACCTTCCATCTCCGAGAGCGCGTGCTGATTGCGAGTTCGGCGGGCGCATTCAATGCCCTGCCGCAGCATGGCGCGGGCTTCTTCCGTGCGCTCGGCGCGCGCGAGCGTCTGGGCAGCCATGAAATAGGCGTTCGTGTAGTCGGGATGCGCGGCCAGCAGACGCTGAAACTCGGCCACCGCGGCATCGGTGTCACCCGCTCCGGAATATTCCAGGCCAAGTGCATAGCGCGCAAAGGCGTCGTCGGGCTTGGCGGCGAGAATTTCCTTCAGGGTGGCTACGCGGCTCTCATCGGGCATGGAATCGCTCTCCTGGCTTGATCATCGCACGGCAGCGAAATGATTTGAAACACCATGGTAGATGCAGGCGCGCATGGCAGTACAATTGGCATTTGCGTTTTGCTTCCTACGAGGAGCCTGTGGCCTGTCCGTTCTTCATGCCCGAACAACGAGTCGAATCCGATTGGCCGTTTCCGCAGCGGCTGCCGCTGGGAGCGGGTTGGACAGGAACGTGTACGGCGCCAGGCTATGTGGGCGTGCATCCTAGCGATGAGGAGTTGAAGTCCGGCTGCAACATCGGCTATGCCAAGCAATGCAGCCGGCTTCCCGGCAATCGTCATGCGGACGCGGTGCGTTTCTCACTGGGCGAAGAACGCGACGGAATAGTGCGGGTGCTCTTTGTTTGCGAACGTGCGTACTTGCCGGCGAGCCACGGCGAGCTTTTGTATGACAGGCATCGCGCCGACTGGCTGGCGAGACATTCCGACCTGTGCGTGCAGCGCATGGCAGAATGCTATCTGCAGGCGCAATTCGAACGGCGAGCGCCTTCGCTTTCTGCCGATGCTCAATCGTAGAGCGAACGGACGTGCGGCGGTCAGAACCGGATTAATTTCATCTTCATCCTGAGGTGAATCGATGGCTCTTAGTTTCGCTAACGATATTCGACCGCTCTTCCGCGATTCGCCCGACGTGGAGGCGATGAAGAGCTTCGGTCTCGATCTTTCCTCTTACGAAGACGTCAAGGCCAACGCGGAAGCGATCTACACGCGCCTCGAAGACGGCAGCATGCCTTGCGACGATGCGTGGCCCAAAGAGCAGGTCGCAAAGTTCAAACAATGGATGACCGAAGGCATGGCGCCTTGAGGCGTGCCGCGGGGGTGCGATGAAGCATGCAATTCTTGGAGCCGGCGCGATCGGCGGATTGATGGGCACTGCCCTGTCCTATGTGGGCGAGGACGTGACCCTGATACTTCGTCCCGAGAAGGTGGCCGGCTATCCCGAGCGCCTGACGCTGGAACAGCCCGCGCAGACGATCACCGCCCCGGCCCGCACCGTAGCCAAACTGACCGAGCCGGTTGATGTGCTGTGGATCGCGACCAAGGCGTATCAACTGCAGGCGGCGCTGGCGTCAATAGAGGCCGTACCAGCGACCGTGGTTCCGCTGCTGAACGGCGTCGATCACATCGCAGTGCTGCGCTCGCGTTTTGGAAATGACCACGTGCTGCCCGCGACCATCGCGGTTGAAGCCGACCGCGTGGCTGACGGGCACTTCGCACAGCGCGCCTTTGTCCGGCTGAACGTTGCCGGCAGCGGCGAGCGTCTGCTGGCTCCGCTGCTCGCAAGCTTGCAGGAGCGGCTGGGGTTCATCTGCAACTTCATTGCGAACGAGCAGACGCTGCTGTGGGGCAAGCTCTGCTTCCTGGCGCCGTTCGCGCTGGTGACTTCCGCGTCTAGAAAAGACAAGGGCGAGATCTTTGCCGATCCGGAATGGAAGGCGGCGCTGGATTCCTGCGCGGCAGAAGCCGCTGCGGTCGCCAAAGCTGAAGGCGCTGAGATCGACCTCGCCAAGATTCAGCGTCTTTTCGATGCGGCGCCCGCGACCATGCGGAGTTCGATGCTCAAAGACCTGATCGCCAGACGGAAGCTGGAACTGGATGCCATCGGCGGTCCGATTGTGCGCGGAGGCGAGAAACATGGAATTCCCGTGCCGACGACCAAGGCGTTGATGGCAGCAATCGACGGATCGGAGAGTGTTCAGTGGACGCACAGGGCCGGCAAATAAGCTCGTGCTAAGGCTGGCGGGCCAATACCATCGCGACTCCCGAAAAAACGAGATCGAGTTTTGCGCTCGGCAGTCGGCCGACGCGAGCAGTCAGAAGCTTCTTGTCCACGGTGACGATCTGAGAAACGTTGGCCACTGAGTTTTTCCGAAGTCCCGTCATGCGGGCCGGCAAGTGCACATTTCCGGGCATCAATGCCCATTTCACATTGCTGGTTACGGGTACGCAAACGACGGTAGCTATTCGGCTGCGATTGAAGGCATCCGACTGCACGACCACAACAGGGCGGCGAAAACCTGGCGCAGATTTGCGCGGCGGGGGCAGCTCCGCCCACCAAATTTCGCCTTGTGAAATCACCACTGAGTTCGCGCCAGGAGGCTGTGCGCGGCCGATGCAAGAAACGGGTCTTGCGCGTCGCCAATGCTAGAGCAGGCACGGTTTATGGCATCGGTCACCTCCTCCGAAGAGTGCCGCGCCAGGTATTCCCGCACTGCGTCGCTAAAAACTCCGCTGCGCGATCTCTTGCTTCGACGGGCCAAGTGCTCCACCCCCTGAAAAAGATCGTCCGGAATAGAAATCGCAGTCTTCATACCGGAAGTATAACCTGCTCTCAAAACTTCCTGGGCACGATTCGTTCCGCGCCGACATATTCCCGCAATACTTCCGGAATGAGCACCGTCCCGTCAGCCTGCTGATAGTTCTCCACAATCGCCACCCACGTTCGTCCGATCGCCAGGCCGCTGCCGTTTAGCGTATGCACCAGCTCCGTTTTCTTTGCGCCTTCCGGCCGATAGCGAATGTTCGCCCGTCGCGCCTGGTAATCCAGAAAATTCGAGCACGACGAAATCTCGCGATACAGTTGCTGGCCGGGCAGCCAGACTTCCAGGTCGTAGGTTTTCGCTGACGACGGTCCCAGATCGGCCGTGCACAGGCTCATCACGCGATAATGCAGCCCGAGCTTCTGCAGCACGGCTTCGGCGTTCCGCGTGAGCTTCTCGTGCTCCTCACGGGACTGCTCGGGCCTGGTGAACTTCACCAGCTCGACCTTCTGGAACTGGTGCTGGCGGATGATGCCGCGCACGTCCTTCCCGTACGATCCCGCCTCGCTGCGAAAACACGGCGTGTATGCCGTCAGCGAAATTGGGAGCCGCGCACCGTCGAGCGTCTCATCGCGATAGAGATTGGTCACCGGCACTTCGGCCGTGGGAATCAAATAAAGATTCTTCTCGCCGTGGGGCACCTTGAACAGGTCGGCTTCGAACTTCGGTAAGTTCCCGGTGCCGTACAAGGAATCGGCATTCACCAGGAACGGCGGCAGGACCTCGGTGTAGCCGTGCTCGCGCGTGTGCAGGTCGAGCATGAAGTTCATCAGCGCGCGCTCCAGCTTTGCGCCGAGGTCCCAATAGACGGCGAAACGTGCACCCGTCAGCTTGGCCGCGCGCTCCAGGTCGAGGATGCCCAACTCCTCGCCAAGTTCCCAATGCGGCTTCGGCGTGAAGTCAAACTGCGGCGGCGTGCCCCAGCGCCGGAGCTCGACATTATCGTGCTCGCTGGTCCCGACGGGCACACTGTCATCGGGAAGGTTGGGAATTCCAATGAGGATGTTCCGCAGCCTGGTATCCGCTTCTTCAGCGACCTTTTCGGCTTGGGCGATCTTCTCGCGCAGCTCTTTGGTCTCTTCGATCAGTGCCGTGGCGTTCTGCTTCTCTCGCTTTAATTTCGCGATCTCTTCCGTGGCCTTGTTGCGGCGTGCCTTGAGTGTTTCGGCTTCGGTGATGGCGGCGCGGCGTTCGACATCGATGACATGAAAATCCTTAAGCATGGCTTCAGGATTCATGCCGCGCTGACGGAGTTTTTTTTCAACCAAAGGGAGATGATCGCGTACGAAAGCCAGATCGAGCATAAGAAGTCAGAGTAATTGAAATCGCGGGTATCACCAACAGGGTTGGCAGGGGCGCGTTAGGTTTCACCACGGAGGACACGGAGATCACGGAGGAAAACGAAAGCGATGAAGAACGAAATCAGAGTGTAGCCTCAGGCACGAGTCGCATCACTTCGCTTCCTGGAAAGATCCGTTGCCCCTATCCCCTCCGTGCACTCCGTGTGCTCCGTGGTGAAAACGCCTTTCAGCGCCGGTCAGCCAGCGACTCGAAATCCTGCCGCCGTTCGTCCAGTTGCTCGTGCCATTGGGCTGCGGCTTCGATGAAGGCGCGAAAGATGGCACGTGAAGCCGGCTCGGTGTCATAGGTGCGCTCGGGATGCCACTGCACTCCCAGAACAAAGTGATCGGGTGAAGTTCCCTCGACGGCTTCTTTAACGCCGTCGTCAGGACACCAAGCCGCCAGCAGCAATCCGTCGCCGAGAAGTTCCGCTGCCTGATGGTGACTGGAATTCACCGGAATGACTGCCTCGCCGTTGGACGGCAGCGCGCCGGCCGCAAGCAGAATTTGCGCCAGCTTCGACTCGGGTTCGATCTGCACGCGATGCGCCTGCGCTACGTTGCGCCCCGCCTTATGATTCACACCCTGCGGCAACTGCTGATTCAGCGTGCCGGTGCGCCACACGTTCAGCGACTGCAATCCGTAACAGACGCCGAAGACCGGCTTGCGCATGTTGTAGGCGTCCTGCAGGAGCAATTCGTCGGTGTTGTCGCGCAAAGGGTCGACGGGCGCGGTGTCGGCATGACGTGCAGCGCCATATTTCTCGGGATCAACATCGGCCGGACTGCCAGGCAGCAGCACGCCATCGCAAGCCTTCACTGCCTGCGCGATTTCCGACGGCGCCGCGTTCACCGGAATGATCACTGGCTCGCCGCCGGCGCTGCGTACTGCCCGCTCATAAGGCGGCAAGGCGATGCCCACGTACAGCCGCCGCTTTGAGTTCGGCAGCGGAATAGCGATGCGCGGTTTCGTTCGAGGCATGTGTTTCCTACGTGTCCAACATCGGCCGGGGCTGGGCTTCGCCGCCGGTGTTCAGCTCGGGCATGCGTCGCGCGCGGGCATCGTACATCTCCGCGATGACCTGCCGCACCCGTTCCGCCAGCTTTTGCATGTCGCGCAGGCGCATGCCGGTGGTGGGAATCGGTTCGCCGATCACCAAACCGACGGTCCCCGGGACCATGTGAAAGCTGTTCATTGGCAGCAGCTCGTAGGAGCCGACAATCGCCATCGGGACAACCGGAGCTTGCGCGCGGATGGCAACGTAGAAGGCCCCGCCCATGAACTCCTGCAATTGGCCGTCGGGCGAGCGTCCGCCCTCAGGAAATACAACCAGCGGATTTCCTTTTCGCAGCGAGTGGCCCGCGCGATTCAAGCTGCGCAGCGAAGCATGCGGATCGCCGTACACGATTGGGATCTGGCCCGAGCGCCGCAGATACCAGCCAAGGAATGGGTAGCGGAACAATTCGCGCTTGGCCATGATGCGGAACTGCCCCGGCAGCGTCGCATAGAGCACGGGAATGTCGACGGCAGAAAGATGATTCGCGGCATAGATCGCCGGCTCCGACGCCTGCAGATGTTCCCGGCCTTCTACCTCGACGCGAATGCCGACGGTCTTCAGAATCGCGCGCGCCCAGACGCGGGCACACCAGTGCTGCAGGCGTCCGCTGCCGTCAAACACCGAGGCCAGCAACGCGAGCGTCCCCAATACTCCGGTGTAGAGGTAAACTGCCGGCACAACGAAGCAATACGAGCGCAGGCGCGTAAACCGCGTCCCGCGACGGTTAATTTGAGCGCCGACTTGTGGATCACCTGGGTTCACCGGAAACTATATTTCGCGATCAGCTGTTAGCTATTAGCAAGCCAACTGCAGTTCCATCCTTGGCGCGCGAACCGATTGCTAAGAGCTAAAGGCTAAGGGCTGATGGCTAATCGCTTGTCTGAAACCTACGCTGCAATTCCCATCGCCTGCATAGCTTCGCCCACAAGGAAAATTGAGCCGGTGATGACGATCAGGCCATCCGGCTGAGTCAAGTCCTGCACTCGCCGTAGCGCTTCCGGCACGGTTTCCTCTGCGTGCAACACTGCTCCGGTGCGCGCGGCTGCTTGCCGCAACTCGCCGGTGGTCGCGCTGCGCGGATTATTGACCTGAGTCAGGACAATCTCCTCCGCGATGGGAAACAGAATGTCGGCCATCTCCTGGATCGCCTTGTCGCGCATCGCCGCGAAGATCAGTGTGAGCTTGCGTTCGGAAAAATTTTCCGACAAAGCTGACCGCAGCGCCCATGCGCCGGCGGGATTGTGCGCCACGTCGAGCACCATCTCCCGCTGATGTGTCGCCGCCGACGGAGCGAGCACCTGGAAACGCCCGGGCCAGTGGGTCGCGGCGATGCCGCGCTCAATCTGCTGCGGCGTGACCTTAAAGCCGAACTGTCCCAGCTCTTCCGCGGCAGCAATCGCCAGCGCAATATTGCGCAGCTGATGCCGTCCCACCAGCGGCGAATCGACCATGATCTCTTCGTCCATGACAGCAAGCGGATAACGGCTCCTCCCCGGCGCTGGATGTGCACGCCCCGCCAGATAAGCTGCCGCGCCGGGCGAGACCGGCGGAACATACTTGGCGGCATTCACGCCACGAGCATCATGGTTGAGAATCGCGGCGCCGATGACATCGTTGGCTTGGGGATGCTGCGGCAGCGTCACCACAACGCCGCGCCTCCGGATGATGCCGGCCTTTTCGCGGGCGATCTCGCCAATGGTGTCGCCGAGATACTTCTGATGATCCAGCGAAATGTCAGCGATAACCGAGATCACAGGCTCAACTACATTCGTCGCGTCCAGGCGCCCGCCCATGCCGACCTCAAGCACCGCAATCTCGATGCCTACGCTGGCGAAGTACTCGAAAGCCATCACAGTCAGCATCTCAAAAAAGCTGGGATGCCAGGGCAACTTGCCAGAATGCAGGAGCTGTTGGGCGGTGCCTTCGATGCGCTCGTGAATGGTCGCGAACTCCGCATCGGATATCACCTCGCCATTCACCCGGATGCGTTCGTTGATGCACAGCAGGTGCGGCGAGCTGTAGAGCGCGGTCTTGTATCCGGCCACGCGCAAGATTGATGCCAGCGTAGCCGCGGTGGACCCTTTGCCGTTGGTGCCCCCGATGAGCACGCTGGCAAAACGCCGCTCGGGATGGCCGAGCGCGTCGAGCATCGCGCGTACGTAGGTCAAGTCGAATTTGTGCGACGGCGTCGAGGCCAGCTCGTGCCCCAGCGTGTATAGCTGCTCAACTGTGTCCTGATACGACATGGGGGACAATTTCAGATTACAACAACCAGTAAAGACCACGTTTTCCTGGGCCGTTTTGCGGCAGGGCTGAAGAAGCCTTTGGAAGAGTCGGGAAAGCAGATCCCTCGCCGACTAAAGTCGGCTCGGGATGGCAAAGGTAACCGGCTTAGACGCTGGCCTGAAGGCCAGCTCTACCAAACAACCCACGACGCCGAGTTTTCAGCAGCCTGTGAGGCCGTGTCCTGAGACAAAGCCCTGGCGTGCCGAAAATGGCGTTAGTCGGCCGCGCTGTCGTTCGGCTCGAGGACTTCGACAGCCGCATGGCGAATGGGCAGCCAGGCCGCCAGCGCTGAGCCTACATACATTGCACCGACGATCCAGAAGCCATAGATGAGCCCGTCGCGATGCGCGGCTTCACCGACCAGCAAGGCAGTGCAGATTTGCATGCCGCTGGCCAGGAAGGAGAACGCATTCTGCACCCGTCCCATGACGTAGCGCGGCACCAGTTGCATCATCTCACTGGAGAGTGCGATACCGCCGACCCCCCGGCTGGAACCCATCATGAAATAGATGGCAACAGCCAGCGCCAGCCAGTGCGAGATCGGCAGCAGAAACAGCGATGCGGCGATGATGGCCATGGTCAGCGTCACCGAGCGATTTGCGCCGTGACGGCGAATGAAATTGGCCGCGTAGAAGACGCTGACGAAGGCGCCGACCGCCCATCCCGCATTGAGCCAGCCATAGCCGACCGCACCGCCGTGCAGGATGCGGTCGCTGAGCGGCGCCGAGAGCACGCCCTGCGTCATCATCGCCGCCACAAATAGCGCCCACGCAATGCCGATGAGCAAGACGCGCCGGTTTTCGCGAATGTAACCGTAGCCTTCGCCGAGCTCATGGAGGTAGCGGGCGACAGCGCCGGAGGCTGCAATATGCTCCTCCGGCGGCTGCGGTTTAGAGACAGTCACGCGTCCCTTGCGAACGTGAAAGACACAGGCGATCGAAACAACGTAGGTTGCGCAGTCGATGAGCAGCACGCCGCCGAGCCCGATGTGGTTGTACATGAAGCCGACAACTGCGCCCGCCATGAGCCAGCCGCCTTGCAGCGCGGCCAGCAGCAGCGAGTTCGAATCGAGCATCTTGTCGTCAGGAGTCAGTTCCTGGATGAGCGCGTTCACCGTGGGGAAGAACATCCAGAAGCCGATAGCGACCAGCACGTTCATCAGGTACAGGTGCCAGAGCTGCACGTGATGGGCGAATACCAGCAGGGCAATGGAGAAGATGATTACGCAACGCGCCGCGTCCAGCCACATCATCAGGTGACGCCGGTCTTCGCGGTCGATAAGCACGCCAGTGAACGGCAGCAGCAGCATGGAAGGCAGCGTCTGCAGCGCGATGAGCGCACCCAGCGAAACTTCCGAATGCGTCGCCTGCAGGATGTACCAGATCACGGCGGCGGAATTCATGCCGCTGCCGATCATGGAGATGAGATTGGCGACAAAGATCAGCCTCATCCCACGGTGCTGCCACATCTCGCGCATGCTTCCATGGTAGCCGAGTCTCGGGAATACGGCGGAAAGCAAACTGTTTCGTAATTACAAAATGGAGATACGAGCAAGTTACTTTTTCACCAGCGCTGCCGAGAGCAGATGCGCCTTTGTCGCCAGGTTGTAAGCCCGCTCGAAATCGCCGTCTTTCGTCGCGGTAACGGACTGCGTCATGTAGGAGCGAATCTGCGTAACGATACTTTCGTCGTCATGCGAGAGGGGACGGTTCAGGTTAGTAAGTGTCTTCTCGGTCTCCTCGAGCAATTGCGCTGTGGTCTGCTTCTGCCGTGACAACTGAGCGCTAGTGACCTCGGCGGCGATGGCGGTATCAGCGGGCGGTTCGGAGGCAGGATTACCGGGCGGGTGAGCCGCAGCCGTCGTCGTGTTCGAGTTGGGGGCACCGTTGGTGGATTCAGCACCGGAATTGTTCTGCGCAGTGGTTACCGGCGGCGGCTGAGTTTGCTTCCGTTTGCGATGCTGTGCCGGTTTAGCCTTCGGTTCCTCAGGCGGAGGTGTTTCCTTCTTCGGTGCAGGCGCTGGCGGTGGAGGCGGGCTTAACTCCGTGATCTCAGGCGGCAAACGCGTGGGAATCGGTTCGGCGGGGGCTTGGGCTTGCACTGGAAGTTGTGGCGGCTTCTGCGCGCAGCCCACACTCAGCAGCAGCGCGAGCGCCATCGCGCAAACGACGAATTGGCGGCCACCTATCATCAGCAAGCTTTGCCACGCTGCTATGCGCTTGCTTGCAAACTCATGTAGCGAAGCGAAAAATCGCAGCGATTACTTCCATCATAAATTCCCAAACCGAAAAAAACAGTGGAGCCTTAAGATAGCGCTCTCTTGCCACTGATGCACCTCATGTTTGTGTTATAGCCTCCGCCTTCTCACCCTCTTTAGCGCCAGCCAGAGGCAGAATGAGGCGAAATGTCGTGCCCCGCCCTACTTCGGTTACGAAATCGAGTGCTCCATTGTGCAGTTGCAGCACCCGATAGCTCATTGCCAGGCCGATGCCGCTGCCGGTTTTCTTGGTGGTGAAGTACAAGTTGAAGACTTTGTCCCGAACTTCAGGAGGAATGCCGCCACCCTGGTCCTGCACTTCGATGACGGCCGCAGTGTCGTGCTGGCGCGCCGTGATGCAAAGCTCACCGCCGCTGCTCATCGCCTGCACCCCATTCAGCACCACGTTCAACAAAGCCTGCTTGATCAAGTCGGCGTCAGCCCGCACCGGCAGCGCGCTGTCGCCGAGCTGGCTCTCAATCGTAACCGCTTGCCGTGCGGCCTCAGGACTTGCGAGCAAGGCAACATCCTCAATCAGCCGGCGCAAATCAAAATCAGCGAGCCGCAATTCCAGCGGCCGATTGAAATCGACCAGCATCTGCACCACACGATCGAGGCGATGGATCTCACACCCGATGATGTCCATGTGACGGCGCGTATCGGGATCGATCTCGCGCATCTTTTCGCGTAGCAGCTCCAGATGCACCACGATGGCGTTAATGGGATTCTTGACCTCGTGTGCGACCCCGGAGGTCAGCCGGCCAATGGCGGCGAGGCGACGCGAGAGCTCGATCTCGTTTTCGATGCGGCGTACCGACTCCGCATCGCGCATGGTGAGCAGCGCACCGATGCGCTCGCCGCGCTCGGCAATAAAGTCCAGCGCAATCTGGATGCGATGTCCGTTCTCCAGTTCGATCTCGCGCTGCGGAATCGGCTGATGCAGCGCGAAGGCGTCGAGAACGATGCGACCGATCTTATTGTCGTCGCTGAACACGCCTTCCACCATGTTGCCCAGAATTTCTCCGCGCGGACGGCCAATAAATCGCTCTGCAGAAGCGCTGACCAGAACGACACGGGTATCGCGCGTGAACAGGACAAGGCCGTCCTGCAGGGTGCCCATGATCTGGTCGAGATTTTCCTTGAGCGCGCTGAACACCTCCTTCACATCTCGAATCTGGCGTCCCAGACGGTCGATCTTGTTGTGCACCAAGCCGTATTCGTCAATTTCCCGCGGATCGGGATCGGGCGTGCTGTCGGGAACACCGGCTGTCATCTGGTCCAGACGGCGTCCGATGGCCTCCAGGGGTCGGAGCGCGATGTTCGACACTGCGGCGGCGAGTACCAGCGAGACCAGAATCGCCATCACCGAAAACAGCAGTGCACGGCGCAATTGCGGGCGCACTTCGCTTTCCAGAAAAACGGTCGAGATGCCCACGCGGATGTCACCGAACGGCTGGCCTTCACGCTGCAGAGGAAGATACACGTTGTACACGCGCGGCGCGCCAAATACGACTTTCAGTTGCTGCAGAAAGCTGCCGTTGCGGACCTCCAGAAAATCCTGGCGATTTTCCAGGCGCATGCCAACGGACGGAGTGTCGGTGCTCACGATGGCGCGGCCCTTAATGTCCGTTATGGCCGCGTCAGAAACGGTAGGAGAGTAGCCGACCACCGACTGCAGCAGCGTGTTCAACCCGCTATCGGTTTTCAGCGCTTCATCCAGGACTCCTTCCACCTGGTAACGGTCGGCCTGATTGACAAATGCGCTGCCCAAATCGACCTGGCTGGCTTGCCGCGCGCTGTCGCGGATCTCTTTGGCGATGAAGTCGGCGCTCTCGTACGCCTCAGAAATGCGTTGCCGCACCAGATGCGAGACGTAGAAGTAGGAGAAGATGGCGACGACGGCCACCACCATGCCACTGATGGCGAGCACCAGTTTTGTCTTAAGGCGCATGTAAGGTAGCGAAACGACTCGGCGGCGCGGGCTATGCGGTCATCATATCAGCCCTGGCAAGCGCCAAAGAACATACCTGCGATTTGCCCCGCCCTCAGCGTATCGCCAAACGCCAGATGTGCTATCGTTTTCGGCGGCGTTTTGGGTGCCGAAACAACGTTATCTGCCATTTCGGCTTCTAACCTCTGGGGTCAGACCGTTCTGGCTGGCTGACAAAACAGCGCACTTCAGGAGAAAACAAGTGGTCCGCACCACAACGGAAGAGGTCAACAAATTGCAGACGGAGACGGTCGGCAAGCTGCGTACCCTGTCCCATGATCTGAGCAATTACATCGAGACGATCATGCAAGCATCGTATCTCCTGGCCCAGGCGAAGCTCGACGACAACAGCAAGAAATGGCTGGAGCTGGTCGACAAGGCATCGCAGGATGCAGCCCGCGTCAATCGCGAGATTCGCGAAATTCTACGGTCGCAGAGCTGAATGCTCTGGGCGGCGGGATACTCCACCCCATGCAGGCGCATCTGGCCGCGCCGAACATCCTGAAAGCCTACGAGACGAGTTTCGCGTTCATGGTGATGTTGGCCTTGAGAACGCGCGAGACCGGGCATCCCTTCTCGGCATTTTGTGCGGCTTCCTCGAACTTCGCCTTGTCGGCGCCGGGAATGTTCGCCTTCACATCGAGATGAATTGCGGTGATGGTGAAACCCGCGTCGGTTTTGTCCAACGTGAGCTGCGCGTTGGTGTCAATGCTCTGTGCGGCCATACCCGCGTTGCCCAGTTGCGCGGAGAGCGCCATGGTGAAGCATCCGGCGTGCGCCGCCGCAATCAGTTCTTCCGGGTTGGTCCCTATGCCGTTTTCAAATCGGGTGCTGAATGAATACGGTGTTTCCTTCAAAACGCCGCTTTGCGTCGACACGGTTCCCTTCCCATCCTTCAGGCCACCTGACCAGTGAGCGCTGGCTGTGCGCTGCATATTGTCCTCCCGAAATGAATTTAGTCCCTTAACACGTTACACGACCCGGGAAGAATTTGCGCTGTCGCGTTCTGCGGGATGGACATGATCCCCATCCAGCGTCCCGTCATTCTCGCGGACATTAGTTTTTTGCAAATAGAGTCTAACGTCAAGTTGCGCCAAGACGATTTCAGAACAACTGATTCTGGGGTGTGATCGTGCTCGGCACCATACTCTCGGCCTTTCGACGTGCGGCCAGAGCGGTTCGCTGACGCTGGCCGTGAACCACCTATGACAACTTGCGAACTGCCTCGAGGCGCTCTCAATGTCAGTAGACAAACGGTCTGGTGGCTTCCGCAATCGTTTCTTCAATCGCGAAAGTCTCGTTGTGTCAACAACCTGGGACGGCACGTTAAGGCGTAAAAAGAGTTGACATTTTAGTGCCTGACGCTTCGGTACATGTACTTTGGTTTGGGCCCAGGCGACGCATTTCTGTGAGTAAATTTAGGGGCGGTGATTATAATGCGATAAGGATCAGTGTTTTTCAAAGCGCGACCGCCGAACCTCGCTGGTAGGTGCGTGCCCAGGTTCTAACGGCAACAACAACTGCGGTTACCTTGCGTAACCAGCAAAGATCTCCAACGGCAGGCACTCCTAGATTGCAATTGGAAGATCGCTGCCACAGCCACATATCGATAACAAACGCTCTCACAATCTCGCCGGATTCCTTCTGGGTGGGAGTGAAAAATTGACAGCACCGAGCTAGTCCAATCCTGCAAGCTCGGAATTGGATCTGGAGGTTTCATCATGAAAAAACTAAAGAAGCTTTTAATAGCCCCTCTTGCTGCACTTATGTTGGCCGGCGCTCTGAGCGCCATTAGTGGTGCAACCTCTGTAGGTTCCAGCGGTGCCGTCACTGTCGTAGGGGAGGGTGCATTGCCCATCCCCGTAGTACTGCCTTCCGCAAGTGGTAACGGGGCCACGCCACTTGACAATAATTTTTAGGACGAACATCGGGTCACACGACCACGGAGACTGCCATGAAGAGAATTCTCGCCATCGCTCTCAGTACTTTGATTTTCGCCGCCATATCATCCGCCACTAATTCGGCGCCAGTTTCTGATGTGGCACAGGCCAGTACCGCTCGTTTGTCATCGCCACTTCAATCCAGTCAAGTAGTAGCTCCGAGCGAAGGCTCGCCTGCTCCTCTCTGCCCCCCCGGACACAGCTGCAACGGCACTACCGAGCGGCTGCTGATCGCCAGTGAAGGCTCACCTGCTCCTCTTTGCCCGCCGGGACACAACTGCAATGGGACTACCGAACGGCTGATAGCCAGCGAAGGCTCGCCCGCTCCCCTCTGCCCGCCGGGAAACAACTGCAATGGGACTACCGAACGGCTAATAGCCAGCGAAGGCTCGCCTGCTCCTCTCTGCCCGCCGGGGAACAACTGCAACGGCACTACCGAACGGCCGCTGATCGCCAGTGAAGGCTCTCCTGCTCCCCTCTGCCCGCCGGGGAACAACTGCAACGGCACCACCGAACGGCTGCTGATCGCCAGTGAAGGCTCTCCTGCTCCCCTCTGCCCGCCGGGAAACAACTGCAACGGCACTACCGAACGGCCGCTGATCGCCAGCGAAGGCTCGCCTGCTCCTCTCTGCCCGCCGGGAAACAACTGCAACGGCACTACCGAACGTCCGCTGATCGCCAGTGAAGGCTCGCCTGCTCCCCTCTGCCCGCCGGGAAACAACTGCAACGGCACCACCGAACGGCTGCTGATCGCCAGTGAAGGTTCGCCTGCTCCGCTTTGCCCGCCGGGACACAACTGCAACGGCACGACCGAGCGGCCGCTGATCGCCAGTGAAGGCTCGCCCGCTCCGCTTTGCCCGCCGGGACACAACTGCAACGGCACTACCGAGCGGCTGCTGATCGCCAGTGAAGGCTCGCCTGCTCCCCTCTGCCCGCCGGGAAACAACTGCAACGGCACCACCGAACGGCTGCTGATCGCCAGTGAAGGTTCGCCCGCTCCGCTTTGCCCGCCGGGACACAACTGCAACGGCACGACCGAGCGGCCGCTGATCGCCAGTGAAGGCTCGCCCGCTCCGCTTTGCCCGCCGGGACACAACTGCAACGGCACGACGGAACGTGAGTTGTACTATGCTGCGGGGCTAAATTACTGGTCGAAAGATTGGAGGCTAATGGCCTGAGCTGGACTAGAGAATAGAGGGCTGATGTGGACTGTTAGACTCTATGACAAGCCCTCAGCTTGAGGGGGTCACAACTGGTAAGTAACTTTGCCGGTGGTTACCCTAGCTGGAAAAATATCTTGCTTGTAATGTGCGAACTCCACGCATATCATCTCTGGTGGAGTTATGCAGCTTCATTTAGTCGACTACGTGCTTGAGATTGTCACCACGCTGCTGATGAGCAGCGTGTTGGTTTGCATGTTTCGACGTGGACTCCATCGGGATTATCCTTTCTTCTTTAACTACATGTTGCTGCAGGTCTTGGGCGAGCCGATTCTTGCTGTCTCGATGCTGCACTACTACACGTTTTATTATTACGCCTACTATGTGAATCTCGGCCTCAGCATACTGCTCTCATTCGCTGTTCTGCAGGAAGTTTTCACCGACGCCTTTAAACCATACGAAGCATTGCGCGACTTGGGCGTCATTCTGTTTCGTTGGTCGGCGCTGGTTGTCTGCCTCGTCGGAGTGATGTGGGCAATCTCCGCGAATAAGCCGGGCGGCAATGTGGTCCACGAGATCTTGCTGCTGGCCGACCGAAGTCTGCGGCTGATGCAGTGCGGACTGGTTTTCTTCCTCCTGCTTTTCAGTGAATATCTTGGTGTTCCGCATCGCAGTTTCCTGTTCGGGATCGCCGTCGGGTTTGGCTTTTTTGCAGCGGTGAACATGCTGGTTTTCACCGGTGCGACCCAACACGGCTTGCGCACATCCACCTTGAGTCACATCAACAGCTTCGCTTATCTGCTGAGTGTGACTATCTGGTTTGGCTATACGCTGGCGGCAGCGCCGTCTGCGAGCAAGGCCTCTGCCGCGGTATTGCTGCGGCCGAAGGATTGGAACTCCGCGCTGCAGGAAGCGCGCGTACCGGTTCCGGAAGACAGCCTGCTGGATACAATGGATCGAACAGTTGAGCGCCTGCTCTATCCGCCAGAAGAATCCACAATCAAGATTTCAGCCCGCTAAACCCGCACCCACCCGATACTTCAGAAAACCCCTCGAACGTTTTTCTCATTCAAATTATGGCTCTGTGGTTTAGACCGGCGTCTGCGTCTTCCGCGCCGGGTTGAAGAATGGAAGCTGGCGAACGGTAGCCGTCACCTTGTGGCGAACCGCCTCCACTGTCATCTCGATCTGCAGCTTGGTGCCGGGTTGTGCCTGCGCGGACTCCACGCTGGCCAGCGCAATCAGTTGCTTCAGCAACGGAGACCACGTCGTAGACGTGGCCTTCCCTACCTGTTCACGGCCGCGATATACCGGCACATGAACCCGTGAAGCGGTAGCCGGCGTCTGCGGCGCAAGGCCGGCGTTGTCGAACAGCGCCTCCACTTGTTTCCAGTCGATTTCAAGCCCAACCAACTGCCGTTTCGCTCCGAGCTTCTTCTCTTTCAGCAAAGCCTCGCGCCCGATGAAGTTTTCTTTCTCAAAGTGGACGAGCTTCCCTAAACCAACTTCGACGGGGCTGTATTTCTGCTCGGGGATCAGCGCCTTCTTACTGCTGATGTAATCAACGTCCGCCAGAATGAGTCCGGCCTCAATGCGCGCAACATCGAGCGCCAGCATCCCCGCGGGATGAATATCGAAGCGGCGACCGGCGTCCATCAACGCGTCCCACACATTCACGGCGTCTTTCCACGGAATCCAGATTTCATATCCCAGATCTCCGGTGTAACCGGTGCGCGAGATGTCGACCGCAATCCCGTCGATTCTTGCCGCGCTCCGGCGAAAGTACTTTAGGTTCGCGATGTCGGATTCGGCGACGCTCTTCAGCAGCCTGCCCGAGGTCGGTCCTTGTAGTGCCAATGCGGCGAGTTGTTCGGTGATGTCTTCAATGTCAACCTGAAGTCCAATAGCGTTCTGGCGAAACCAGCGAAAGTTGGGGTCCGCGGCGGTCCAGCGATAGCGTTTTTCTTCCAGCCGCGTAATGGTGCCGTCGTCGATGATCTTGCCCTCTTCGTCGCACCAGCAGCAGTAGATCACCTGGTCAATCTTCACCTTGTTGATGTCGCGCGCGATGATGCGGTTCACCAGGCGCGTGGCATCGCGGCCGCTGATCATGTATTTGTACAGCGGCGTCACATCGATGAGCGCGGCGGCATTGCGGATGGCATTGTACTCATGCTCATGGTGCGTCTCATAAACGCTGACCGCGTAGAAGCCGGACCACTCGCGGTAATTCAGGCTCCGGCACAGAGCGAACGTTCTTTCGTGGACTGCGGTACCTACCGGCACGCCTTTCCCTCGCGTTGAAATGCGAATTATAAATGTGCGCGCAGGGTCCGGGTGTTCGACACGCCGAAAGCTCGCGGTTTTCATGTGAAAGTCGCGTCACAAGAGCGGTGTCATCCTGAGCGGAGCGACCGCACGGTCGCGGAGTCGAAGGACCCCTATCCTGGCAGGTGACCTGAGCCCTTCGCAGCCCCATCATCGTCTTTCGATAAGCACCTTTGACTTACCGTCGCCTTGCCCACTAGCCCCTCTGGAAATCAGAGCCGCCCACCGCATTCACGCGGTTCGTTTTTCAGCAACATCTCCGCGCCTATACAATGTGAGATTCGCTCATGCCAGTCAATGCCCATCAATACGATGCCATTGTCATCGGCGGCGGCCACAACGGCCTGGTCAATGCCGCCTACCTCGCGCGCGCGGGCAAGAAGGTCCTGGTGCTGGAGCGCCGTCACCTTGTGGGCGGCGCTGCCGTCACGGAAGAGATCATCCCCGGCTTCAAGTTTTCCGTGTGCTCCTATGTTGTCTCGCTGCTGCGGCCGGAGATCATCCGCGATCTCGATCTCCCGCGTCACGGGCTGGAAATCCTGCCGCTCGACGGCACCTTCACTCCCATGCCGAGCGGCGACTACCTGTGGCGCGTGAACGATCATGGCAAGACCATGCGCGAGCTGCGGCGGCACTCGCGCTTCGATGCCGAGGCCTACGAAGAATTCGGCAAGGCCATGCTGCAGATGTGCCGCTTCGTCAAGCCGATTCTCTCGATGGTGCCGCCCGATCCGACCACGCTCAATCCCAAAGACTTGCTCAAGCTGCTGTTCCTCGGGCGCCGCTTCCGCGACCTGAGCGGCGAGGACCGTTACAACCAGGTGCAGCTCATGACCATGAGCGCCATCGATTTTCTCGACCAGTGGTTCGAGACCGACGTGCTCAAGGCGACCATGTCGGCGTCGGGAATCATCGGAACGTTTCTCGGCGTGCGCTCGCCGGGCACGGCCTACGTTCTGCTGCACCATTACATGGGCGAGATCGACGGCGCATTTCGCGCGTGGGGATTCGCGCGCGGCGGGACGGGCGCAATCTCGGATGCCATTGCTGATGAAGCGCGCGAGCTGGGCGTCGAAATCAAGACACAGACCGGCGTCAGCCGAATCCTGGTTAAGGACGGCAAGGCGGTTGGCGTCGTAACCGGCAGCGGCGACGAATACTTCGCGCCCATTGTTTCGTCGAGCGTCGATCCCAACCTCACGTTTCTGCAGATGATCGAGCCAAAGAATCTCAGCGAGGAATTTCGTGCTGAGGTGAAGCGTTACAAGTTTCGCGGATCGTCGGGCAAGGTGAATCTCGCGCTCGATGCGCTGCCGGATTTCACCTGCCTTCCTGGCGAGGGTCATCACCTGCGCGGAGCGATCTCGATTTCGCCCAGCGTGGATTACATGGAGCGCGCGTACGACGACGCGAAGTACGGCGATTACTCGCGACGGCCCTACATCGATATCGTGATTCCCAGCCTCACCGATCCGTCGGTCGCGCCTCCGGGCAAACACGTGATGTCGTGCTTCGTGCAGTATGCTCCGTACAAGTTGAAAGAAGGCACATGGGACGAAAAGCGCGAGGCCTTCGGAGACAACGTTATCGATACTATCGCCGAGTACGCGCCAAACCTGAAGAACATCATCGTTGGGC
Source organism: uncultured Acidobacteriaceae bacterium (assembly GCA_963821995.1). Classification (GTDB taxonomy): domain Bacteria; phylum Acidobacteriota; class Terriglobia; order Terriglobales; family Acidobacteriaceae; genus Bog-257. The sequence goes on from CAWGFZ010000012.1 coordinate 145,947, forward strand.
GGCAGGTGGTGACGCCGCTTGATCTCGAGCGCGAATGGGGACTGACCGAAGGCAATATCTTTCAGGGCGAGCTATCGCTGGAGCAACTATTCTTCCTGCGTCCCGTACCTGGCTGGGCGCGATACCGAACGCCAGTGAAGAACCTGTGGATGTGCGGCTCGGCCACGCATCCCGGCGGTGGCATCATGGGCGCACCGGGACGGCTGGCGGCGCTGGAAATACTGAAGCACGCAAGGGACAGCAGCTAACGAGGCGGTAGATCTCACTTTGATTTTGTCATCCTGAGCGCAGCGTCCGCATTCCTCTCCGACTCGCGCTTTTTGCGAGTCGGGCGGGCGCGGAGTCGAAGGACCTGCTGTTGGCGCGGATTGGTTAGGCTGCGAAAAAACCCAGGTCCCTCCGCTCGCGACTAACGCCTCCCGATCGGGATGACAACCAGAATTCTCAATGCCACACACTCGCGACATCCTCATCCTCGGCGCTGGACACAATGGCCTCGTCACCGCATTCTATCTCGCCAAAGCCGGGTTCAAGCCACTGGTACTCGAATCCAGGCCCGTTGTCGGCGGCTGCGCTATCACCGAGGAATTTCATCCCGGCTTCCGCTGTTCGCGCCTTGCTCATGCGGCCGGACCCATCAGGCCTGACATTGTGGGAGATATGGATCTGGCGAAGCATGGGCTGAAGACGTACACGCCCACAGTCCGCGTGCTTTCGCTTTCGCCTCATGGCCACCTGACCCTTTATGGCGACATAACAAGGTCACAACAGGAGATCGGAAAGTTCTCGCAGAAGGATTCCCGCAATTATGCTGAGTTTCAGCGGTCGCTGACGCGTATCGGCGAAGTCGCAGCGCGGCTGATGAACATTACTCCGCCCGATCTGGACGAGCCGGGCATCGACAGTCTTTGGGAGCTGTTGAAAGCCGGCCGCAGGATACGCGGGCTTGGCGAGAGAAATCTTTACCGGGTGCTGCGATGGGCGCCAATGGCGGTCGCCGACTTGGTTGCGGAGTGGTTCGAGACGGAATTGCTGCGGGCGACGATCGCCGCGCAAGGGATCTTCGGGACATTTCTCGGACCATGGTCGGCGGGATCCAGCGCAACCCTGCTGCTGCGCGGCGCCTCCGACAGCAACTTGGCCGGGCCGGCATCCTACATTGTGGGAGGCGCGGGGACGCTCACGTCAGCGATGGCCCGGGCGGCGAAGGCGGCAGGCGCCGAGATTCGCACATCCTGCGAAGTGGGGCGAATCAACGTAAAGGAGGGCACCGCGACGGGCGTCGTGCTTGCGAATGGAGATGAAATCGCGGCGCGCGCGGTCATTTCCAATGCCGATCCCAAGCGAACTCTGCTCGGCTTGGTTGAGCCGCAGCATCTGCAGCCCAGCTTCCTGCAGCGATTGCGGCAGTACCGTATGAACGGCACAGTCGCCAAAGTCAATCTCGCACTCGGCGGATTGCCGGCATTCAAAGGAGTGGATGCAGACGTAACTGCTCGCTTGTCGGGCAGAATTCAGATCTCGCCGGAAATCGATTACCTGGAACGCGCTTTCGATGCCGCGAAATATGGAGAGTTTTCGCAGCATCCTTACATCGAGACAACGATTCCCACATTGTGGGATACATTGTTGGCGCCGGCCGGCAAGCACGTGATGTCGATCTACATGCAATATGCGCCTTACAAGCTGCGACCACCCCATCACGCGCAACCGCAGCGCGTGCCGGGGGCCCCGGTGCGCGATGCGGATTGGGATTCGCAGCGCGACGCGCTCGGCGATACGGTTATCAACACGCTCGCCGAATATGCTCCGGACTTGCCGTCACTGATCGAGGCGCGCGACGTCATCACGCCGAAAGACCTGGAGCAGACCTACGGCCTGACCGGCGGACATATCTTCCACGGAGAATTAGCGCTCGACCAGTTGTTCACTATGCGTCCGCTGCTGGATTGGGCGCAGTATCGCACGCCGATCAAGGGCCTGTATCTATGCGGGTCGGGAACACATCCCGGTAACGGATTGACGGGAGTATCAGGAGCAAATGCGGCACGAGAAATCATCAAGGATTTGCGGAAATAAACCGCGGCTACGGAAAATCGATCCGCGGCTCGATCGTGAAATAGTCGCTCAGCTTTCCCGAGGGCAGGTTCACGGGTCTGTAGTCCGGCACCTGGTCAAGCCGCTGCTGCACGCTCTCATGCATCACCGAGGATTTGTCGCACGAGATCTGACGCGGCGCGCCCATGGGGATGGCCCACTTCGTGGTGCGCGTGGTTTTGTCCCAATATTCGTGGGGCAGGAACTCGGGAATCCACCAGGCGCCGGTGAGCGAGTTGTGTATCATCGCCGCAGGATCGGGCGGAGCGTACGGCAGTTTATGCTCATGACCAACCGGCATGCGGCCGAGAATGACGGCAGCGCGGTCGCGATCGACTTTAAGGCCAGCCATAGACGCCTCACGCAACATCCACTCTAAAGTCAGCTTCGACAAGCCGCTTTGCTGCTCGGAATAGCCGCCGCCGATATCCGAGTGCACCCCGGCAAACCACACCTGCTTGAGATCCTGCGGCTGATCAAAGGGGTAATCGCCTTCGTGCGGCTGGAACGGCGCACCCCAGAGATTGTCGCGGAAAAAGCAACGCCGCTCGTCAATCGAAACCGCATGGCGACCAGTGCGCGTGATGGGATTGCGCGCGGTATAAGGCAGCTTCACCGGATCGTAAATCCACCCTACCGAACTCACCGTGTCCCACACGCCAACGAAGTGCAGCGTCACGTTGCGCGAGAATGTGCTCTTGAAGCCACGCGCTACGTCGAATGTGTCCTGATGCCGCGCCAGTTCGCGGCTCGTGCGCGCATACATGCGCGTGACGTACGGGATGAGTCCTTCATTGCCGGGGCACAACAGGCCGAACATGTGCAGCACGCCTGCCAGCGCGCGGGCGGTGTAAGCGCCACGACTGAAGCCGAACAGGTAAATGTCGTCGCCGTCGCGATACATCTCCATGAGGTAGCGATACGCATCGCCGACATTGACCATCAATCCGGCGCCGAATGCCAGGCCGGTGATGATGCTCCATTCCTCTTCGAACTTGTTGTTCGCGCTGGGCGCGCCCATGGTGCCCACGCCCGGATGGTAATAGCCCATCTGTCGCTCATTGATTTCGAGGGTGGCATACAGCTTCACGACGTTTGAGTTTTCATCCCCGTAGGCATTACCGGTGCCGTCGCAACAAACCACGATGTTCCTCTTCTCAGCCATGGTGCACCTCCCGAACGCTAACTCTGATTAGCTCCAGACGCGGCCTGCCACCTGTCCGAAATCCGCTTCAAATCTCCCGCCAGCAATCGGTGAAACAAATGTTCGCCCGCTTCGCGACGAACTGATAGCCTTCCCGCGCCATAGGCGCGCGAGTGCAGGCCGCGCTGCACGGCTTCGCAGATTCCGACATCCTCATCGTTCACGCGCTCGCCAACGGCGATACTCTGACGATTGCGTTGGGCGGCAGACTCACTCACATCGTCGAAGTAGAAATCGAAGATCACGCGACAGCGATCGACGCCATCCGGCAGCACGAGGTTGGTATCCATGTAACCCTGATACAGGTTGATCATGAAATTGGGATATTGCCAGAAGTACCAAGCACGATCGCCGTTGCGCGTGGCCGCGGTTGCAGCATCTTCCGCTGACGCGATCATGGGACTGGATTGCAGGCAGTAACGGTCTTCGATCTCGATCGTGTACTGCTTGTAGTCGAGAACGCTGTTCAGGCCTTTGTGCAAATGAGGGACGTGATAGCCGCCGTCGAGATAGTTATCGACGAAGACCTTCCAATTGCAAATGAGGTTGTAGACTCGCCGCTCGAAGAAATGCAGCGCGCCGATACTCAGCGGGGCCACGCGAGCTCTCATTCCTCCCAAGAAAGCCGCCAATGGCGCGGCCTGGGGATCGAGATTGACGAAAACGAACTGCTCCCACGTTTCCACTTGCACGGGAACTAAGCCGTTCTGCGAGCGATCAAATCCGCAGACGCCTTCAAATTCGGGCGCACCCTTCAACGCGCCGTCGAACCCATAGCTCCAGCCGTGGTAGGGACAGCGGAAGATCTTCGCGGTGCCGTGTTCCTCGGTAGCAACCGCGGCGGCGTGATGACGGCAGACGTTGTAGAGCCCGCGAAGCTGACCGTCGCTGCCGCGAACGATGAGCAGCGGTTCGCCGGCAAGCTCGGCGGTGACGAATTCTCCCGTACGTGTTAGTTGACTGGCGCGCGCGACTACTTGCCAGGTGCGCCCAAAGACATTCTGCCGTTCCAGCTCGGCAATGCGCTCATCGATGTACCACGACGCCGGTATCGTATGCGCGCGCTCCAGAGGCGCCTGGTCGTCATACGAGGCGAGAATGTCACGCAGAGGTGAATCCATGAGGTGCGCGGCTATTCGACGCGATAGTTGGGGGCTTCGCGGGTAATCATTACGTCATGCACGTGGCTCTCGCGCAGGCCTGCACCGCTGATGCGCACGAAGCGCGCCTTTTGCTGCAGCTCCTCGATGGAGCCGCAACCCACGTAGCCCATGCCGCTCTTCAAGCCGCCGACCATTTGATACACGATCATGCCGACGGTGCCGCGATAGGGCACACGTCCCTCGATGCCTTCGGGCACGAGCTTCGCCAGGCGATTGCCTTCGCTGCCGTTCTCGGCCAGCACCGGCACAGAGGAATCGTCTTCCGCGGTCTGGAAGTAACGCTCGCTGGAACCTTGCGCCATCGCCGCCAACGATCCCATTCCGCGATAGGTCTTGAAGGACCGGCCCTGGTACAGAATCGTCTCGCCCGGACTTTCTTCCGTGCCCGCCAACAACGAGCCGATCATGACGCAGTCGGCGCCGGCGGCAATGGCTTTGGTGATGTCGCCGGAGTACTTGATGCCGCCATCGGCAATGATGGAAACGTCGCTGTCGCGCGTGGCGCGGGCAGCTTCGGCAATGGCGGTGATCTGCGGAACCCCTGCACCGGTCACGACGCGAGTAGTGCAAATGGATCCCGGCCCGATGCCGACCTTGATGCCATCAGCTCCGGCGCGCGCCAGCTCGCACGCGCCCTCGAAGGTGCCGACGTTACCGGCGATCAGATCAACCTGCGGCAGAGCGGCTTTGATCTTCCTGACCGCCTCCAGCACGCGTGTGGTGTGCCCGTGCGCACTGTCGATGGCGAGCAGATCGACCTTGGCGCGGACCAGTTCCTGCGCGCGCTCCAGGTAATCGCCCGTCGCGCCAATGGCCGCGCCCACGCGCAAACGGCCATGATCGTCCTTGGCCGCGGTGGGATACTTCAGGCGCTTCTGGATGTCCTTCACCGTGATCAGGCCTTTGAGGTTGTAATCTTCGTCGACGACCAGCAGCTTCTCGATGCGATGCGTGTGCAGGATGGCCTCGGCGTCGGTCAGCGTGGTGCCGACCGGAACGGTGATGAGGTTTTCCTTGGTCATCACCTCGCTGACGGGAATGTCGGTGCGAGTCTCGAAGCGCAGATCGCGGTTGGTGAGGATACCAACCAGCTTCTTGTTCTTGGTGACGGGAACGCCGGAAATGCGGTAATGGCGCATTACCTCGAGCGCGTCGGAGATCTTCTGCTCCGGCGTTATGGTGATGGGATCGACGATCATGCCGCTCTCCGAGCGCTTCACCTTGTCGACTTCGCTGGCCTGCTGCTCGATGGAGAGATTGCGATGAATGATGCCGATGCCGCCCTGCTGTGCCATGGCGATCGCCATGTGCGATTCCGTAACCGTGTCCATGGCCGCGCTGATGAGCGGTACGTTCAGCTCGATATTGCGCGTCAGGCGAGTGGTCGTGTCGGCCAGGGCAGGCACGACATCGGATTTGGCAGGCAGCAGCAACACGTCATCGAAGGTAAGCGCCTCAGGGACGGGAAAATGGATCATGATTTTGGTTCCGCGGAGGGGTAAACGTTTATTGTAGAATCGCGCTACAGGTTAGGCAAACGCGGGTTGGGCGCGCCGGCTAACCCGTTTGGCGCTGTTCGACAAAGCTGCTACGCTTTTGGGTGCCAGTCCGGAACGCAGATTGCCGCTTCCATAGCTATGAATCTTCATCGCTTTGCCTTTCTGTTGTTGAATTCGCTAACTTCATCTGTTGTGTTCCTTGCCATTGCCATCGCGCAGAACCACGACTCGAGCACATCCTCGAACATGGAAATTCCTAAGCCGCCCGCAACGCAACAGCAGCCTGTCACCGACGACTACTTCGGCCAGAAGGTTGTCGATCCCTACCGCTGGCTGGAAGATCGCGACAGCCCGCAGACGCAGCAATGGGTTGCCGAGCAGTTGGCCTACACGCGCGGCATCCTTGACAAGCTGCCCGGCCGCGAGCAGCTGCACGCCCGGCTGACGGAACTGCTGCAGATCGGCAATCTCGGCGAGGCGGAGATCGGCGGGGATTATTACTTCCACGCCCGCCGCGAAGGCACGCAGAACCAGCCGGTGCTGTACGTTCGCAAGGGCGCGGACGGTCACGATGAAGTTCTGTTCGACGTGAACCTGCTCTCGAAGGACGGCACGGTCGCGCTCGACTGGTGGTATCCGTCGCACGATGGCAAGTACGTCGCCTACGGCACCTCGGAAAACGGCTCGGAGATGAGCACGCTACACGTGATCGAAACGGGAACGCACAAACTGCTGCCGGACACGATTGCGCGCACCCGTGCAGCGAGCGTGGCGTGGAAGCCCGATGACGGCGGCTTCTTCTACACGCGCTACCCCAAGCCGGGCGATGTAGCCGCGGGACAGGAGATGTACAACCGGCATGTGTTCTACCACGCGCTGGGCAGCGATCCGGCAAAGGACACGCTCATCTTCGGCGAGGGCCGCGATCCCGAGGACTGGCCCAACGTGGTGCTGTCGAACGATGGCCGCTGGCTCAGCATCATGGTCGAGCAGGGCTGGTCGAAGAGTGAGGTCTTCCTGCTAGACACTCACAATTCAAATAGCTTCCAGATTACCGACGGCAAAGAATTTCTTTACTTCGCTCAGCCATACAATGGCGAGCTGTACATACTGACCAATGATGGTGCACCTCGTTATCACGTCTACAAAGCGCTCTTGCCGGTAAACGACGAGGGCAACCGGAGCGCCGGAAGCGGAGTCACCTTGCCGAGACGCGACCACTGGCACGAGATCATTCCGCAATCCGATGCCGTTCTGACTTCGCTGGATATCATCGGCGGACAACTGTTCGCGCGCTATGAGCTCAACGCGCATTCATTGCTCAAGCGCTTCACCATCGACGGCAAGCCGCTGGGCGAGATACCGCTGCCCGCGCTCGGCACCATTTCCGGCATCGGCGGCGAGTACGACAGCACGAACGCGTTGTACCTGTTCTCGTCGTTCACTATGCCGACCACGCTCTACCGTTTCAACATCGCGAGCGGCAAGGACAGCGTCTGGCAATCAGTTGAGACTCCTATCGACACCGCCCGATATGAAACAAAGCAGGTCTGGTACCCCTCGAAGGACGGCACGCGCATCCCGATGTTTCTCGTCATGCGCAAAGGGCTGAAGATTACCGGGCATAACTTTGTGCTGTTGACGGGCTACGGCGGCTTTAATGTCAGTCTGACACCCGAGTTCTACAAGAACCTTTTTCCGTGGCTCGATCATGATGGCATCTTCGCCGTCGCCAATCTGCGCGGGGGCAGCGAATTTGGCGAGGATTGGCATCGCGCGGGCATGCTGGAGAAAAAGCAGAATGTTTTCGACGATTTCATCGCTGCGGCGGAATATCTGCAGAAGAATTACACCGACCGCGAGCATCTTGCGATCCGCGGCGGCAGCAACGGCGGGCTGCTAATGGGCGCAGCGCTTACGCAGCGTCCCGATCTGTTTCGCGCCGTGGTGTGCCAGGTGCCGCTGCTCGACATGCTGCGCTACCAAAACTTCCAGATCGCCAAGCTATGGATCCCGGAGTACGGATCGTCGGAAGATCCAAAGCAGTTCCAGTGGCTCTACGCCTATTCGCCGTACCATCACGTGAAAACGGGAACGGATTATCCCGCGGTGCTGTTCATGACCGCCGATACCGACACGCGCGTCGATCCCATGCATGCGAAGAAGATGACGGCGGAGTTGCAGGCCGACAACGGCGGGCCGAATCCGATTCTGCTGCGCATCGAAACCAAGGCGGGACATGGAGCGGGCAAGCCCATCTCCAAGCTGGTCGAGGAGTGGACGGACATCTATTCGTTCTTGTTCTGGCAGTTGGGAATGAAGTAACCGGGCTGCCGCGCGCGCGTGCAATCACGCGGCCCGTTCCGCGACTACAACTTATCTCACGGATGGGTCTGTATCAGGAAACGACCTCAGAGGCTGCTGAAAAACTTGGAAAAGCAGGTCCCTCGCGGGCTGAAGCCCGTTCGGGATGACAAAAGATAAAGCGCTTATCGGCACGACCAAGGTCGTGCCTTGACACCAAGCTTTCGGAAACGGACTTTTTCAGCGGCCTGTGAAGTCGTGCCCTGATACAAACCTTTGCGATTTACGAGATCGCTTGCAGTATTCCGGGGCTGTGGAAACTCTAGCAGCACGATGGCTTGCTCGCCCGCATCGCTGCGGCGCCGATTGCAGGCGATCCGCAAGCTCATTGGGTCACGATCATGACCGGCGTTTGCAGTGCGCACGAACTGGTGCAACTGGAATTCTGTTGCGGCGCAGGCATGTTCTGCGTGATGGTGTTGTTCAAGGTCTGAATGATCGTCGTTGCCGAAGTACCCTGGTCTGCGACATACACCTTGCTGGCTGTCGGATCGGAGGTGATCCATACGGGATTCGCGCCGCTGGGCAGAGCAACGCTGGTCAGCGGACTGAAACTGTTCGCACTGACCACGGTCACGTCATCGGAGCCTGCGTTGGCCACGTAGAACCTGCTGCCATCCTGCAGCGGTGTGATGCCAATGGGGTCCGTCCCCACGGGAACGGTCGCAAGCAGAGGTATGGGCGACGAAGAAACTGTAACTGTTGAAGCGTCGAACACGCTAACGGTATTGTCTCCTGAGTTGGCCACGTAAAGGCGGTTCAGGTTGGGATCGACCACCGAAAAGGTCGGCCCGACTCCGAGCGCTGTCGAGGCAGCAACGCTGGCCGAACCAGCCGAAACGATATCGAGCGTGCCGGGGTGAACACCGTCTCCTTGGGTGACGATGAAGATCCAGTTGCCAGCGATATTCACGGTCGCTGATATCGGATTTTGACCGAGCCCATTGGCCGAGGTTATCGTGCCCACTACTGCCGGGATCGCGGGATTGAAGACCGAGACGCTGCTGTCTCCCTGGTTGATCACATACACATAGCCGTTGAGGACGGACTGCACCAGCGCGATCGGGTTATGACCAACGCAACTGGTACTCGTCACGGTAAGCGTGGATGTGCTGATAACGCTGATGGATCCAGTATCAGGACAGGCAGAATTCACTCCGGAATTGATCACGAACATCGAACCGCTCTGCGCCGAAGCGAGCGCCACTGGATGAGATCCGGGCAAGAGACTGATGGTGGTGATCGACCCGGCCAGGGTTGGCAAGTACTCGCTCACGGTGTCGTTACCGCTGTTGGCGACATAGAGGGCGAGAGAAGACGCCGGAAAGGCTTCGGCGATCGATCCCGCACCCATGCTGTTCACCGCGAGATTCGTGTCCCCCGAGACGTCGATCTCTGTTGTGCTTCCCGGACCGTTGGCGTTGTAGTTGACCACCCACGCGTAATGTGAGGCTTGCGGCTGTCCGCCCGGGCTGATGATGGGATTGGCGACCGGGCGGTAGTAGTCTCCGCAAGCGGGCAAGAATACGAGCATCAGTGCTGCAAAGCTGAGCGCTAGAGTTTCGCGACGCGACTTCATCCACACTCCCGGGGTGGTTTGCCTAGCCATCGTTATCGGCAGGAATTTACATTGTACAGGGGTCGTTCATCGCGGGCATAGCAGGCGGCCGGCGGACTGCCTTGAGCTCCCGCTTAACTCCGCCCCTGATTCCCGCGGGAGCGCGGTACGAGATGACAAAAGTCATGCCTTTCTCTTGAGGGATCGCACTACAGCGCAAAATCCCAAGATCGCAAAATGGTGTCAGTGGAAAGGGGGGAGTATGACCACAAATTTTTCAACCAGGGTCGCTTCCAAAGTCATCACGGGCACCGCTTTTAGTGCGTTGATGATGACGCTATTCGGCGTTGTACGGCTGGCCTTGGGACTCGAGAGCATGAGGACCGATTCGCCATGGTTGATTGCTGCTCTCGCGCGAGGTACGTGCGGCGCAGATCTGAACCTGAGTTGTGGGCAAAAGACGAGCCCTGTCGCCAGCGGACAGGGCCGTCGTTTTCGTCGTGGGATCCGGCAGGCTTAGACGTTGAAGGACGAGCCGCAACCGCAGGTGCTCTTCACGTTCGGATTGTCGAACTTGAAGCCGGCAGCTTCCAGCGTCTCGATGTAATCGACGCTTACACCCTTCAGGTACATGAGCGAGGTTGCGTCGACGAAAACCTTCAGGCCGTCAAAGTCGAAGGTCTTGTCCATCATGCCGGCGCCGTTCTCGAAGGACATCGAGTAGGAGAAGCCGGAGCAGCCCCCGCCGACCACGCCCACACGCAGCCCCGCCGGTATGGGATTCTGTTGCGCCATAATCTCTTTCACTTTGGCGATGGCGGAATCGGTAAAGTTGAGGGGCTTTACTTCGGTGGTGGTTGGGGTGTTCGGTGTCGCGGTTGTGGTTGCCATGCTTCTCTCCTGTGGATGATAGCGGAATTATAGCAAACCGGCGGCAAGCGCCGGCATCGAATCTGATTGCTATATAGATGCCGCCGGGACCAGCTGAGTCGCAAAGCCGTAGCGGCCGGTTTCGTACCCCTCGCATCCTGACCGTCATCCCAGGCGTAAAGAATTTCGCTTGTACTACAGGCGCAGCGATATAATACGTGCCACAAGGCCGTTGTACCGGCAGCGATGCGGTTCGCCGGCTGACGACGAAAGTTATTCTGGACCCGAGGTGGCGAATGTCGACTCTGATGATGTTGCTGATTGTCTGGGGCGTACTGACGGGAGTGCTGATTCTTCTGCTCATTTACCGCAGCACGCTCAGTATGCATGAGGACGATCAGTTATTCCTTGACGAGTCCAGCAAGAATCTGCGCGAGGAGCAGGAGCAGGTGCTGGCCCGAATGAACAAGGTCACGCCCTGGGTGCGGATCCTGGGCGCGGCATCGGCGGTACTGATTATCGTGATTGCAGGGATCGCAGTCTGGCAGCAGATGAACTCCCAAGGCTGAGCATCGGTGCGCCCTTTTGGAACGCGCACTGAAAGAGCCGAGAGCTGCCGGTAGGAAATCAAGCGTCAAGAACGCGCAGTTTTGGGCTGCGCGTTACTTTTCTTGGAAGGATTTCAGCGCCAGCGCTCGCTGCGCTTAGCATCACACAATGGGCATCGATCTCGTCTCAACGCTCTGCTGGAATCGGCACAGCCCGAACATTTCCCCGAAAAGACGAAGCGCTCCGGAGTCTCATGCATCAGTAAAAGAGAGTGAAAATTCAGATCATCACCCAACCGCTTACTCATAGCTGTTTAGACCCTACATATTTGCTGCCGCAGCGTTCGGCAAGGTGACCGAGGTAAATCGTGGCTATACATGAAATGCATCAGGTACTTGATTTTCCGATGAACGCGGAGATGGACTCCGAAGAAGAAGTCGCCGAATGGCTTCAGGCGTTTGATGAGGTCGTAGAAGCGGAAGGCGGCAATCGCGGATGCGAGCTGCTTTCCGCCTTGATGGAACGCGCCCGGGAGTCCGGCGTCAAAGTTCCGGTGCAACTGAACACACCCTACGTCAATACCATCCCGGTTGAAGAAGAGGTGCCGTATCCCGGCGATCGCCTGCTGGAGCGGCGCATCAAGAGCCTGATCCGCTGGAACGCGATGGCCATGGTGCATCGCCAAAACAAGAAAGATCCCGGAATCGGCGGCCACATCTCGACCTATTCGTCGGTAGCCACGCTCTTCGAGGTCGGCTTGACTCATTTCTTCCACGCTCGCTACGGCGACCAGCCCGGCGACCTCATCTACTTCCAGGGCCACGCATCGCCGGGAGTCTATGCCCGCGCATACCTCGAAGGCCGATTGAGCGAGGAGCAGGTGAAGAACTTCCGGCATGAGTTGCGCGGAGCTCCAGGATTGCCGTCCTATCCGCATCCCTGGTTGCTGCCCGATTTCTGGAGCTTCCCGACGGTCTCGATGGGCCTGGGTCCGCTGAACGCCATCTATCAGGCGCGCTTCATGCGCTATCTGGAGAATCGCGGAATCATCGCCACCACCCCGCGCAAGGTGTGGGCGTTCGTCGGCGATGGCGAGACGGACGAGCCTGAATCGATGGGCTCGCTCACGCTGGCGTCGCGCGAGAAGCTCGACAACCTGATCTTCGTCATCAACTGCAATCTGCAGCGTCTCGATGGCCCGGTGCGCGGCAACGGCAAGATCATCAACGAAATCGAAGCCGCCTTCCGCGGCGCCGGCTGGCACGTGATCAAGGTGGTCTGGGGATCGGATTGGGACAAGCTGTTCGCGCGCGACAAGAACGGCATCCTGCTGAAGCGCATGGAAGAGGCCGTTGACGGGGACTACCAGAGCTACAAAGCCAAGGGCGGCGAATACATCCGGCGCGAATTCTTCGGCAAGTATCCCGAGCTGCTGGAGATGGTCGCGGATATGAGCGACGATGAATTGCATCGCCTCACGCGCGGCGGCCACGATCCGCAGAAGGTTTACAACGCCTACAAGCGCGCGGTGGAAAATCGCGGCGGGCCGACCGTAATTCTGGCGCACACCGTCAAGGGGTACGGCCTGGGTTCAGCAGAAGCCCGCAATGCGACCCATCAGGAAAAGAAGCTGGCCGACCAGGCGCTGATCGCATTTCGCACCCGCTTTGAAATCCCTATCCCCGAGCAGGCGGCACGCGACGGCTTGCTCTATCGTCCGCCGGACGATAGCCCCGAGATCACCTACATGCGGCAGCGCCGGGAAGAACTCGGCGGATTTATGCCGCATCGCGAGGTCCCCAAACCCGCCCTGCAAACTCCAGGGCTGGACCAATTTGCCGATTCGATTGCGGGATCTAAAGGCCGTGCGGTGTCCACCACCATGGGCTTTGTCAGCATGCTGCGGCAGTTGCTGAAGAACTCGCAGATCGGCAAGCTAATCGTGCCCATCATCCCCGACGAAGGCCGCAGCTTCGGCATGGAATCCATCATTCGCCAGGTCGGCATCTACGCCAGCCAGGGCCAGCTCTACAAGCCGCATGACGTCGACATCCTGCTTTACTATCGCGAGGAGAAGAACGGGCAAATTCTGGAAGAAGGCATAACCGAAGCCGGTTCGATGTCTTCGTTCACGGCCGCCGGCACGGCTTACTACAACTACAACGTGCCCATGATTCCTTTCTTCATGTACTACTCGATGTTCGGATTTCAGCGCGTGGGCGATCTGGTATGGGCATTCGCCGACGCACGCGGCAAGGGCTTCCTGATGGGCGGCACGGCCGGCCGGACAACGCTGCCGGGCGAAGGCCTTCAGCACCTCGACGGCCACAGCCACGTGCTGTTCAGTGTCGTTCCCACTTGCCACGCCTACGACCCCGCGTACGTTTATGAGATTGCTGTCATCGTCCAGGATGGCATGCGACGCATGTATCAGGAAGGCGAAGACCGCTTCTATTACATCACCATGTACAACGAAGACTATGCCATGCCCGAGATGCCAAAAGGCGTCGAGGAAGGCATTCTGCGCGGCATCTATAAATTCCGCGCCGCGCAAAACGGCAATGCCGTAGTGCAGCTTTTCGGCAGCGGTCCGATCCTGAATGAAGCGCTGCGCGCGCAGGAAATTTTGTCGGAGAAGTACGGCGTTGCCGCCGACGTCTGGAGCGTCACCAGCTACAACGAGCTGCGTCGCGATGCCCTCGTGGTTGAACGCTGGAACCGGCTGCATCCCGCAGAGCCGCGGAAGCGGCCGTACATTCTGGGCGCGATCGAGAGAGCCGACGGGCCGATCATTGCCGCGACAGATTTCATGAAGTCGGTGCCCGATCAGTTAGCTCCGTGGCTGGCTGATCGGATCGTGACCCTGGGTACCGACGGCTTCGGGCGCAGCGATAATCGCGAGCATCTACGGCGGCACTTCGAGGTGAATGCGGAATCGATCGCGGTGGCGGCGCTGTCGCGATTGGCGCAGGACGGCAAGTTCGATGCGCAGCGCGCGCAGAAAGCCTTCGCAGAGCTGGGAGTCGATACGGAGAAGGTCGATCCGGCGATCGCGTAAACGCTATCTGGTTCGTGACGAAAACCCCACTCAAGCAAACCCGGCTTGGCTGGGGCACCCTCAGACGTTGGGCTACGCCAGTCGGCTAATTGCTAGTCGCTAGTTGCTTCTTCTATTTCTTCTCCACTTCCAATTCCAACCCTTCTATTTTGCGCACCACCACGTGATCGCCCAGGCTCACGCGCGTGGGAGCGTGCGCGTTCCATAGCTCGCCGAGCACGAATACTTTGCCTTCGGGATCGATGTCGGTGCGAGCTTCGCCAATCGCGCCAATCAGTCCTTGCGCGCCGGTGACAACCTTGTGGCGGCGGGCGCGCAGCGCGATGGTCATGAGGAAGACGGTGATGGCGCCGATAGGAACGCTGACCGAAAGCGCGGTCAAAAGGTGGACGCGCAACTGCGGGATGGGACCGTCAACCAACAACAGCCCGCCGAGCGTCAGCAGCGCGATGCCGCCAAGGCCGAGAATTCCGTGGGTCGCAAACTTCGCTTCCAGCACGAACAACACAAAGGCGCCCACGATCAGCGTGAACGCCGCGTAGCGCGTGGGTAGCAGGTTCAGGGCGAACAGCGCCAGCAGGATGAAGACGACGCCGACGACGCCGGGCACGATCGCGCCGGGATGATTGAACTCGGCGTACAGTGAGAGCGCTCCGACCGCGAGTACCAGGAAGGCAATATTGGGATCGAGCAGGAAATCCAGGATGTGTTGCCGCAGCGTCATCTGCATGTTGTCAACGCGCGCGCCCACCAAATCGAGCTTCACCTGCTTGCCATCGAAGCGCTTCACCGTTCGTCCCTGTAGCTGACGAAACAGGTCGGCCTGATCTTTAGCGACGATGTCGATCAGGTGCTGCTGCAGCGCTTCCTGGTCGGTCCACGACTTCGACTCGCGAACGGCACTCTCGGCCAGTTGCACATTGCGGCCGCGCGGCCCGACGAACGATCGCATGAAAGCAGCGGAGTCGTTCTCTACCTTCGTCTTCATGATGTCGTCCATCTTCTCGCCTCCGAGGGTGACCGGATGCGCCGCGCCCGTGTTGGTCCCGGGCGACATGGCCGCCACGTCTGCCGACTCCAGGATGAAGAAGCCGGCCGAGGCCGCTCTCGCGCCCTCCGGCGCTACGTAGACGATCACTGGCACGGGCGAGGCCAGAATTTTCTGGATGATCTCGCGCGTGGTATCGGCGAGGCCGCCGGGGGTGCTCAACTCGATGAGCACCGCGTCGGCATTGATCTGGCGCGCATGTTCGATAGTCCGATCGATGTATTCGGCGCTGATCGGCTGGATGGTGTCATCCACCCGGATTTTGACGACCGTGCTGCCAAACGCGAAAGCAGAGAACAGCAACACCGTCAGCAAGAAGAGAGCAGTTCGAATTGGCGACATGTGAACTCCCAGTGGGCGGGATGCTCCACATCTATTGTGAACCCTTCGGCAAGCTCAGGGCAGGCCCTGTTTGCCGGGTTGCGATATCCCGTTTCAAGGCGAGCGCGGCTGTGTTGCCCGGCTCCAAAGCGAGCGCGCGATCGACCTCCGTCGCGGCCGACGGCAACTGGTTCTGCTTCAGATCAGTGCGGGCGAGCACCAGGAGCGCGTCAACGTTCGGCTTTAAACGAACTGAGGTCTGCGCTTCCGTGCGTGCACCGGAAACGTCGCCGTCTTTTTCCAGCAGCATGGCCAGTTGAGCGTGAGCGACTTCGTTATTGGGAGACGCGCTAATGGCAGCCCGAAACTCCGCCTTCGCCTGCTCGGGCTGGTTCTTCGCCAGCAGTTCGCTGCCGCGATCCACGTGGTATGCGGCGTGGGTGGGTCCGTCCAGCGACGCCAGGCGAGCCTCGGTAAAGTTGTGGATCTCGATTTCGAGTTGCCGATAGGCGGCCTCGTCGTAGTTGCGCTTGATGCGCTCCAGCGGAATGCGCGGCTGATTGGCCGGCAAGAATGCCTTCGCCGCAGCGGAGTTGCTCGCGGGAGCTGCGGGAGGCAGCGTACCTCGATTGATCGTCTCCAACAACATCTTCGCTTCGGAATCGCCAGGGCGGCGCTGCAATTCCTCCCTGAGTTGGCGGGCAGCCCCGTTGGGATCGCCATTCTTGTAGAGCGCAACCGCCAGGTTGAAGCGGTAGTCGGAATCGTTGGGATCGGCGTTGACTGCCTTGGAAAAATACTCCACCGCCGAGGCGCGCCGTCCGCGTCGCGCTTCCACCACTCCCATGTTGTTAAACAACTCGGTCAGCGGGACGCGAGTAGAGAGGTAACTGAAGGCGACAAAGGATTTGTCGAAATTACCGCGATAGAACTCAGACAGGCCCAGCAGAAAATTGGCTTCACCCGCGGCAGACTCGCTTTTCGGTATGCGCGAAAACCAGAGCGCGGCCGACTCGTAATCGCGATTGTCGAAATATGCCTTGCCAAGCTCCAGCATCGCGGCAACGTAACCGGGATTGAGCTTTGCCGCCTCATGGAGGTAATGAATCCTCGGTTGGAACGAGGTAGCAAGGATGCCGCGAACATAGTTCTCAAAGGCATCCAGCCGGATGGGCGGAAAGCTCTTCAGAAACTGCTCTCGCGTGATTGCAAGGTGCGCCGGCATCTGCTGTAGAAGCTGCCAACTCAAAGCGGTCTGCAGGTCGATAAGGTCGGTCAGCGGACCGCTGCTTTCCACGGCAGGCGACAGGTGGAGTTTCTTCATATCCAGCAGTTGGGCTTTAGCGGCAAAGGTCTTGCCATCGTAGGTGTAGCTGCCCAGCACGACGTAGTCCGCGTCCATCTGCTCGGCGATCCGATAAATGCTTGCCCGCGACGGCAGCACGCTCTGCGGAATGCCGGAGTGGTCGAACGCGTAGGTCCGCTCCTCCCGGCTGATGACATAGAGCTGCGGGGACGCTAGCCGCTGCGCGAGAACCTCAGGAAACGCCTCCCCAATCCACTCCAGGCCGGGGGTACTGGACTGGTTTTCGAAGGGCATGACGAGAATGGTTTGCGCTCCCGAATTTTCTTGAACTGCCGTTGTTTGGCTGTGCAGTGCAGCGAGGGCAAGTGCCGCAAAGGCGGCGGCGAGGAAGCGACGTTGAGGCAATCGATGAATAAGGCGCAAAGCGATTTCGATTATAGCGGCTGGACAACAATCGAGGGCTAACGGGAATCCCGCCGTGGGGCACTTTCGTGACTCAACAGCAACTTCCCAATACGACACAGAAGATGGCTCTGCGCGAAACCTTTTCAGAAGCTCACGAATCTAAGTGGTGGCGACAGGGTTGATGGTATTGCCGGCACGCAACGCCTGTCAGGGCCGAGTAGGTAGTGGGTTGCCAGGGGCCCGGGCAGAGGAGGGGGTATGAGGCTCTTCGATATGGTCTTCGGTTGTTCGCACAAACGCTGCAGCTTTCCCATCACGGTGCGAGGCAAATTACGGCGCAGCCCGGCAGCTTCGGTCACGGGAACCTACGTGGTTTGCCTGGATTGCGGACAGGAGTTCCCATACGACTGGAATGCCATGAAGCTGGTGGAGTCACCAGCTCCTGAAGCTGTTGAAACGGTCGCAGCATATTCCGGTCCCAAGGCCGCCTGAGGGCTCGTCGCTCGGCCGTCAGTTTTTGGAATCGTACGGAGCGCCTTTGTGGGCGCTCTTCTTGTCTGTAGCATTCGGTCCTTGGCTACTTCCGCTCGGTCCCAACTAACATTGTCAGCAGCATGATGAGGTCGGTGCGGGCATAGATTGCGTGGCGAAGATTGGCTTGCATGAATACCCATGAGCCTGCCGAGAGTTCCTTCTCTTCACCATCAAGCGTCAGGCGAGCGTCACCTTGCAGAATCTCGATGATGGCGGGCACCGCAGCGGTGTGTTGCGACAGCTCCTGCCCGCCCGAGAACGCGAACAGCACGACCTTCACCTGATCGTCACGGTGAATGGTGCGGCTCAGCGTGCCGTCTTTCGGGATTTCGATCTCGCTGAGCAAATTCGGAATCACAACATAGCTGGGCATGCTTTCCTCCCGTCATAAACCATCTTCACAACTAAAGTGGTCCGGCGAGTGGCTGCAGCCAACGCGGGCGCTGAAGAGGCTGTTACGAAACCCGTGTCGCCGCGGCTGCGGCTCGCACTCTTTTCCCACTTGACCGGGCCTCACGGCTCCGTCTAACTTCATTCCGCCGCTTTGCGGCTGTTTGGTTGCAGATTCGGGCCAGTTATCCCACCACACGATTGGTAACGGTAGTTTCGTAACAGCCTCTGAAGCGCCGCTCTACCCAATACACGCTAAACCTGAAATGCTCTACTTTAACTGCGCTGCAACATACGTGTCGTCGCTTAGTTAGGGACTCGTCAGGTCCGCAGGAAATGGATCGCGCTGGTGCCGAACTTTCCTCCAGAGCGGCGGCACAAATTCGCTGAACGCGTCCGAGATGGCGCGTGAGCCAAAGCCCTCGCCGCTACGGATGACCGAGCTCCGCCAGTTGTCCTGGCTCTTAGCCCGCCAAGTGCTGGACAGGAAATTACTGCCGATTATAGCGAGGAAACGGGCATAGGCCAGGTGACGTTGTCCGTCCTTACCATACGCGCGAAAGGTAAGGTCGGCGATGTTGTTCACCCGCTCGCCAAATGCATGATGCACGGTGTGGAAATAGCGAGGATCCTCGCCCCAGAGCGCTCCCAGACCGTCTTCCATTGCATCGCTGGTTACAACTCCGGTGAGGCGCATGCCATATCGTTGCGCAAAGCCGTTCCAGTGCGGACCATACTCGGGCGGACGATCGACGCCGGTCCCGATGGCCGCGGAGAAAATTCCGCCGGCCAGACTCCTGGGACCGACCGTCGCACGGATAAACCACTGCAATCTGCCGTCAACGGTGATGGGATGGTAATCAGCAGGGATTTTCGGGACCATATGCACATGGTGATCCAGGGCGTACCAATCTTCCTTTTGCTGCTGTAGCGGCTGGACGGTTTGCGCCGCTCCGCAGCAAGCCAGCGACAGAACAATGCAGACCAACAGCACTGGCCGGGCACTGCCTTTGAGGACCACCCCTGGTTCTCTGCGCACGTTCTCTCCTGCAATGAGATTGGGCTACTGTCTCTGCGAGATAGATGCTTTTTTTTGCCGATTGGATTGGCTAAGGTGAGCGTCGTCAAATGCCGGTCGCCCTGCGCACGCGGCTTCGACTTCGTGCGATTCCCTCATGCGATTCCCTAATGATACGGATAGAAAATGAAAAACAACAACGACAGCGAGGTGAGCACCCAGAGACCGGGCTTTATGTCGCCTGGCTTGCCGGCGACTATCTTGCAGATGGGGTATAACACAAATCCGGCACAGATGCCGATAGCGATATTGAACGTGAATGCCATCAGGGAAATGACCGCAAAGGCAGGAATCGATTCCGTGTAGTCGCTGAAATCAATGCGAGCGATCGGCGTCATCATCACGAAACCGACGACAACCAGTGCCGGGCCGTACGCGGCTGCGGGAATAGCGATGACCAAAGGCGCGAAGAAGAGCGTCAACAGAAAACAGGTCCCGGTGACGAGGACGGTCAGCCCGGTTCGCCCACCCGCTTCGATCCCGGTAGCTGATTCGACGTAGGCTCCCGCCGTGGTGGTACCCAGCAGGGGAGCGACGCACGTCATAATTGCATCCACCAGCATCGGGCGCTCGATCTCCGGTAGGTGCCCATGCTCATCGAGAAAGCCGGCCCGCGCCGACAGGCCAATCAGCGTCCCCATGGTATCGACGAACGCCATGATGAAAATCGTGAGCACGACCGGGAAGACGTGCCAGTGAAGGGCTCCGGCAAAGTCCAATTTCCCGAGAATAGGTACGATGGTGGGCGGCGCACTGAAGGCATGGTGCGGCCAGGCAGCTACCCGGCTCAGGAACGCCGCAATCGCGGTAATCAGGATGCCGAGAAGGATGGCTCCCGGTACCTTGCGAATGATGAATATCGCAAGCAGGACAATCCCGAACAGCGCCACTAGCGCCGGTGGTGAAGTGAAATGTCCGGCTTGAACCGGAGCTCCGACGACCCCGAGGCCGACCAGGCCGGTCTCGTTAAGTCCGATGAAAGTGAGGAACAGACCCATGCCGGCGGCGAAGCTGAAGCGCAGACCACTGGGCACGCCTTCCACCACCCAACGGCGCATATGCAGCACCGTCATCAGGACAAACAGAACGCCTGCGATGAAGATCGCTGCCAGCGCCGTCTGCCAGCGGATTCCCAGCACTTTGCAGACCGTGAAGGCGATGAATGCGTTCTCGCCCATATAGGGGGCGATGGCGAAGGGACGATTTGCGTAAAACGCGATGAAATAGCAACCGAGCGCAGCCACCAGAGCCGTCGCAACAAACGAAGGTCCTTGCGGAATGCCCGCGGCAGAGAGGATCGCAGGGTTCACCACGACGATGTACGACATCGTGGCGAAGGTCGTTAGACCGGCGATTATCTCGCGTATGGCCGTTGTGTCATGCGCCTCTAAGGCGAAAGTTCGTCCAAACCAGGTCAATGCAGCGCTCCACCGGCGTCATACGCCGGGCAACGACGCTGATCATAACAAGCCGGCCACCGAGACTGCGGGAGCGGGCAGTGATTAGTATCGCGACTGGCGACGTAGGAATGCACCCACGGAGTCGGACTCCCGTGTAGCACTTATGTGCCGACAACCGGAACAGGGCACAGCATTGCCAACTGGATTTTGTTCCTCAGGCCAGCGTCGATAGGAGAAGCCGTTCCCCAGAAATCGCAACAATCTGCGCTTCCTGGTTACATTGTCACCTCTAAGTTACTGAAAAAGCATGGTAAGGCACTGGCAGCGTACGTGCGCTAGCTGTTAGCCGTAGAGCTCTCTAGTTGACCTCCGGAGGAGATACATGCGACTGAAAACACTGATCGTCGCCACCGCCCTGGCATTGTGCATTTGCGTTGTCGGAGCACCGGCGACTTTCGCCCAGAACCTGTTGACCAACGGTAACTTCGGCACCGGAGACTTCACCGGTTGGACAACAGGCGGCAACTTCACAGACTCGGGAGTGACAAGCGGTGCGTTTTACGACTACACCGGCGGCCAGGGAGGTAGTACATATTATGCCTACCTGGGCCCCGTAAGCACCCCTGGAACCCTCAGCCAGACTTTCTCTGACACGGCTGGCGCGCAGTACACCTTCAGCTTCTGGTTCGCATCGG
This sequence comes from uncultured Acidobacteriaceae bacterium, assembly GCA_963821995.1. Taxonomy (GTDB): domain Bacteria; phylum Acidobacteriota; class Terriglobia; order Terriglobales; family Acidobacteriaceae; genus Bog-257. The sequence continues at coordinate 167,486 of CAWGFZ010000012.1, forward strand.
TTGGCGACAATCCCAGCAGCTTTAGTGCTTCCTGGGACGGCAATACCCTGCTGAGCCTGACCAATCCGAACACGGGCGCCAACTGGTCGCAATACACCTACACCGAGACCGGGACCGGCAGCGATACCATTTCGTTCTCGTTCCGCGACGATCCGGGCTACATGGCCTTGGACAATGTGTCGGTGACCGAACAAACCAGCAGCAGCAGCACTCCAGAGCCGAGCAGCTTGATCCTGCTGGGTTCGGGCGTGCTTGGCCTCGGCGGATTTGTTCGCCGCAAGCTCATTCGATAACCGGAGCGCGTTCGAGCCTTTTGCTCCCATAGCTCACCATTCCCGGGGCGCCTTGCAGGCGCCCCGATTTATTTCGCCCTCCGCTACCCATAATTTCGCCGCATCAGCCAATCCAAAACTCGATAGGCGGCGGGTTATAGAATTCGGGCATAGTGTCCCAAGCGGATCAGCCTACACCCATGAGTTCGCCGGAGCTGCGCTTTCGCGATGAAGCCGCAGCCGCGCGAAGCCTGGCGCGAGTCCGCGAAATTGTCCCGCCGCGGGTGTATGAGACGATTTCGGCTTTATTGGGCGCTGCTCCCAATCCTGACGCCGGAGTCAACCAGTTCGAGCGACTGGCCGAGACAGCCAGCCCGGAGCTGCTGCGCCTGCTGGAAAAGCACCCTTCACTGATTCACTACGCGGTCGTCGTTTTTGGTTACAGTCCCTGGCTGGGGGAGACGTTGATCCACAATCCGGACATCTTCTACGGCTTCGTGCGTGACCGCAACTTCGATCGCACCCAATCGCGGGAGGACTTCGAAGAAAGTTTCGCGCGCATGCGCTCCCGCTCCTTCGAGAGCGATACGGCCGCGCTGCTGGCGCGCTTCAAACGCCGAGAATACATCCGTATCATGCTGCGCGATGTGCTGGGCATCGCGACGGTCGCCGAGACGACCGCGGAAATTTCGGCCCTTGCCGACGTGCTTATCGAAGAAGCGTTGCGGGAGGCGGACGCACAGTTGCAGCATCGCTTCGGCACTCCGCAGCGGCTTGACGCCAATGGCCGGGTTGTGGGGTCTCGCTTTGCCGTGCTCTCGCTGGGCAAGCTCGGCGGCAACGAGCTGAACTACAGCTCCGACATCGACCTGCTGTATCTCTACGACGGCGGCCCTGAGCCCGCCACCATGCCGATTTCCAACCGCGAATACTACATCCGCCTGGCGCAGCAAACTACGGAGTTGTTGGCGCGCCACACGCGCGAAGGCCCGGTATTCCGTATCGATCTGCGATTGCGGCCGCAGGGCGGTGAAGGTGAGCCCGCGGTGCCGCTCCCCCACGCCATCCACTACTACTCGCATGTGGCTCATGACTGGGAGTTGCAAGCCATGATCAAAGCTCGGCACTCCGCCGGCGACGTCGGCCTGGCGCGCGAGTTTGTGCGCGCCGTGCAGCCGTATGTCTATCGTCCGGAGCTCAACTTTGCCGCTATCAAGACCGCGCTGGAGACGCGCGAGAAGATCGGCAGCCATCGCCGCAAGAACCTCTTGAAGCAAGTGGCGCAAACCGGAATCGATGTGAAGATCGATCGCGGCGGCATCCGCGACATTGAATTCCTGGTGCAGTGCCTGCAACGGGTCTACGGCGGTAGCGAGCCGTGGCTGCGCTCGCGCGGCACACTGTTCGCGCTGCAGAAGCTGCACGACAAGGAGCACATCAGCGGCAAGGATTTCCAGAACCTTACCAATGCCTACGAGTTCCTGCGCAATCTTGAGCATCGGCTGCAATTGCAGCAGGGACAGCAGCGGCATCGGCTTTCGGAGTCGCGCGCGGAGTTGGAGGAACTGGCGCGCAGCCTCACGCGCGAGGGAGCAGCCGTGCTCACGCCGGAAGAATTCCTGGCGCATTTGCGCCGGCGCATGGCGGCCGTGGCCGAGATCTACCAGCGCGTCATCTACCGCGAGCAGACCCAGGACCAGGGTTCGCTGAACTTCGAGTTGCAGCCGGAGGTTGCCGCGACGCCGGAAAGCTCTTACAGCCAGATGATGCAGCGGCTGGCCATCGATTCACCCCGGCTGCGCGAGATCGCCGGCCAAGACGACCTTTCGCAGCACGCGCGCCGCAACCTCGACCGTTTCCTCAGCTCGGCTGGCACCACCTCGGAGCGGTATCGTGCCTTGCTGCAGTCACCTGAAGCGGTGGAGCAAGCGCTGACCATCTTTGAGTTCAGCGAATTCCTGACTGACATTCTGGTAAGGCATCCAGCCGAGGTTGCGCAGCTCGAGCAGATCGACGAGCGCGACCACACCCTTGATCAGGAGCTCTTTGCCGACGAGGAAAGCAGCAGCGGCGAGGCCGATGATCCCGTGTTTCGATATGTCGCACACGGACAAGTGGATCGCAATGAGGCCATGTCTATCCTGCGGCGGCACTATCGGCGGCGGTTGTTCCTGTCGGGCGCGACGGACTTGTTTCAACTGCGTGATGTCTTCGCGTCGCTCAACGACAACACGGCGGCTGCGGATGCTGCACTCCGCGCCGCGTTGGCCATTGCCGGCCCACTGCCTGAATTCGCGGTGATGGGACTGGGTCGGCTCGGCGCACGAGAGTTCGATCTGCTCTCCGATGCCGACGTGCTCTTCGTCTGCAGCCAAGACTCCGACAAGGAAGCCGTCCGCCGCCTGGCTGAGCGCCTGATGGAAGTGCTCACTGCCTATACCCTCGAAGGGACCGTGTTTCCGGTGGACGCGCGGTTGCGCCCGCATGGCCGTGCGGGCGAGCTGGTCGTCACTCACTCGCAGCTAGCCGCCTATTTTCGCGACGAGGCCAAGCCGTGGGAGGCGCTAACGTATCTGAAGCTGCGGTACGTGGCCGGCGATGCGGCGACTGCCGACGATGCTCTGCGGACCGTTCAGACTGGAATCTGGAAGATGGCGATGCGCTCTGACTTTGAGTCGGAACTGGCAGAGATCCGTGCGCGGCTGGAGCGCAGCGAACTTGGGCAGAACCTGAAGTCCGGCGCCGGCGGAAGTTACGATATCGACTATCTCGCCGGATTGCTGCAGGCACGCCATGAGGTTTGGCGGGCAGGAAATCTGGTGGAACGCTGCGGATTATTGCGCGACCACGGCTTGCTGGATCAAGACGACTGTCAGCGTCTGGTCGAGAGCGCTCACTTTCTCCGCACCGTGGAACACGTGGTTCGCCTGGTGACCGGACGCACGCGCAAGTGGCTGCCCGTGGCCGACCATCCCCGCCGCGCTGTTCAGAAACTGCTTTGGAGGATCCTGGGGGCCGACGACAGCTTCGATCCGCAGATCAGGCTGCAGGATGCGTTGCGGCAGACGCGGGAGATCTATCTCCGGCACCTGCACGAGTAGACAGGCGCCGGAAAGAATCGATGCGGGAGCACGCATTCAGAGGCTGCCAAAAACCCGTGTGATGCGCTGTCCGGTAGAGCTGGCCTTCAGGCCAGCGTCTAAGCCCTTGTATTTGTCATCAAGCGCGGAATTTTGGGGCCAGCCCAACCTGCAAAGAGACCCTTGATCGCGGTACTGACCGTAGCTCGGCATGCCCTCCGATCGATGGGATAGCTGCACGAGAGCAGGGTTTCCGGTACAGTCATTGCCATGCGTGCGCCACCGGTCGTTTTAAGTATCGCCGGATACGATCCCTCCTCTGGAGCCGGAATTACCGCAGACATCAAGACGGCGGCGGCGCTCGGTTGCTATTGCGTTACATGCATCACGGCGCTGACCGTCCAATCCACGCTGGGGGTGTTTGAGGTCAAACCGCTGGGGCCGGCGCTCGTTCGGCAGACACTAGACGTCTTGGCCGACGACGTTGAGGTCGCGGCTGTCCGGATCGGGATGCTGGGATGCGGCGCCATAGCTGAGGAGGTCGCGAGCTTCCTTCAGCGGCGACAACTGCCGAACGTTGTGCTGGATCCGGTGATCCGGTCGTCATCCGGGGCCGACCTGCTGGACCAAACCGGCGTGGAGCTCATCAGAAAGAGGCTGATTCCGCTCAGCACGGTCGCAACTCCAAACATTGACGAGACCGCAGCTTTGCTCGGAGCGGAACCGATTCCAGCCGCCGCTGCCGGCGACTCGATCTTGACGCACCTCAGGCGTTTGGCGAGGGGCCTGCACGATCTCGGCGCCAAAGCCGTTGTCATCACCGGCGGGCACCTGCGGCCTTCGGACGACTACCTCAGTTACCGAATGGCCAGCGGCAAGCTCCGCGAGGAAATCCTTCCGGGCGACCGGATCGAGTCCCGCTCGACCCACGGTACGGGCTGCGCTTTTGCCACGGCAATGGCGTGTCAGTTGGCGCTGGGCAAGGATGTATCAAAGGCCGCCTGGGCCGCCAAGCAGTTCGTCCGAAGGGCGATCCTAACGGCCTATCCGCTGGGCAAGGGTGTTGGGCCGGTGAATCCGCTCGGGTGAGCGCGACTGGCTATGCACCTCTTGTTGCGAGCAACCGACGCTTTCCCTGTGGTGAGAGTTTGCACAGCACGCGGGTGGATAGCGTCCTTACTGCGGCTGCTTGGCTGCCGGGGGTTGCTGGCTGTCGGGCAGCGGCATCAGCAAGCCGCCGTTCGAGTTTGCCGGGGTCTCATTCTGCTGCGACTGTGGTGGACGTGGAACCACGTTTTGCTGAGGCTGCGATTGCGACTGCGGCGGGCGTGGCACGTTGTTCTGCGGCTGCACCGTTGGCGCCGCTTCGCCGGGCTGCTGCGCCGCCGGGGGCTGCTGGTTGTCGGGCAACGGCATCAGCAGGCCGCCATTGGAATTGGCTGGGGCTGCGCCTTGCGCAGGTCGCGAACTGGAAGGCTGCCCATTATTCGGCTGAGCTGCGGCCGGTTGCTCGTTGTCCGGCAACGGCTGCAATAGCTCGCCGCCGCTCGCGGTGGGAGCCGGAGTCGGATTTTCCGGCAGCGGTTTCGGCGGCGTCGCCGGCTCCATGACCGGCTGATTATTGCGATACCGCAAGACCACCGGGCCGCCTTCGGCGCGGCGCAACGCTGCCTGCTCTTCGGTCGCCCTGTTGACGGCGTCGTCGCTGTCGCCAGCCACCGATGCCATCTTCATCCCTTCGACATCTTTACGCGACGCGTAGACGACCCTCATGCTGGACTGGTCGGCATCCTTGGCTTTGTCGTAGTAATAGTCGGCCGTCTCGCGGTCGCCGTCCATCTCCGCCAGGTAGCCCATATTATTCAGCGCAAAGGCATTTCGCGGATCAAGCTTGTATGCTTCCTGGAAATACTGGCGTGCCAGCTTGTAATCGTTGCGGTTGATTGCGTTGACCCCGCGTGTGTTCAACCGCGCCACCCGGGCCACAACGCTCTGCTCGTGCTGCATCAGGTTCTGGACTTTGTTGGCGTTCCCCTCTGCAATCTGACTAATTCCTTTCCCGCGCCAGGACTTTTTTACGGTGACAACAATCGGGGTGTCGGAATGCTGGTTCGCCGCCTCCGAATAGAACTGGTAAGCCTGCTCCAGTTCGCCTTCCATCTCACGGGCAAATCCGAGGTTATTGAGCGTGAATGGATTATTGGGTTCGAGCTTCAGCGCCTTCTGCAGGGCAAGGTCGGCCTCGGGTGCCTGGTCCTTCTGCAACAGACCGATCGCGTATACGTTGATGCGGTTCACTTGCATCTTGGCATCAACGGCGCTGCCGGCGATCTGATCCACCGGCTTGCCAATCGCGGCGCGTTCCGTCGACTTATATACGACGGCATCTGAGCCCTGGGCCTGCGCCAGATCGTAATAGCGCTGGGCGCGGTCGGCTTGGCCTTCCAGTTCCGCGATGTAACCGAGATTGTTCAAGGTGAACGGGTCGTTTGGATCGATGAGATAGGCCCTATAGAAGAGCGCCTTGGCCTTCTTGTAATCGTGCTTCTCGATCTCTTTCACTCCCTCTTGGTTCAGCTTCTGGACCGGGGTGGGCTTGCTGCGCTTGGGTATTGGAATGCGGACATCACCAGCGCTTGCCGCGACCGCAAGGAGAACGAGCAAAGTGGGAACCGCCATCAAGCGCCGGGGAACAGACATTGCGCCTCCGAAAAGCAGTGGCTCCGAACCACTATCCGCCAGCCATTGCTCTTAGATGGCGATTTGGGCAGTTCGCGTTGGCAGTGCCTGAAAGAGATATCCCGCGGAGCCCATAGATCTTGACGTTCTTTCGCGCAGCAGAGACAGTTCGACGACACTTCCGCGCCAGCTTTTTATTCATGCCATCCTAACCTACTGCGATTCAATACATTACACCGTAATGTGAAATTAAGTTGATTTGCCACGCCCGCGGATCGAAGATTACCGCCCAGCCCGATTCCTTTCGCCTGAAGCGACACTGGAGGATCGACCATGGCAATATCGCAGTTTCGAAATCACGGCTTTGTCGCCGCAATTGCGGTCGGAATGCTTTTTTCCCTTACCGCTGCCGCGCACGCACAGAACTTCACCGTGCTTCATGCCTTCACCGGCGGCGATGACGGCCTCCAGTCAACTGCCGCCCTCACGCCCGGCGGAGCGGGAACATTCTACGGAACCGCCTCCGGCGGCGGGCTGTACGGTTACGGTAACGTCTTCAGGCTGGTGCACCACAGCGGCGGCTGGACGCTGCTTCCGATTTACAGCTTTAAGAACGACTACGATGGTTGCAATCCCCTGTCGCCGGTGACAATCGGCCCCGATGGCGGCCTGTACGGCACCACCATCGGCTTCAACGATGGCCAAGGCACGCTTTACAAGCTGAACCCCTTGCCGACGCCCCCTCCCAGCCCGCTCACGCCGTGGCAGTTCACGCTCTTGCATACCTTCACGGGACAAAATGGCGACGGTGACCAACCTATTTACGAGCCGCTCATCTTCGACCAGGCGGGAAACCTCTACGGCACAACGGAGTACGGCGGCCATTACCGCTTTTTCGGAACAGTTTGGGAGGCTTCGCCCAGCAGCGGCGGCTGGACCGAGAGTGTCCTCGCCAGCTTCGATCTGGGGACCAACGGCCCTTATTCCAACGTTGTCTTCGACAACGAAGGTAATCTTTACGGCACTACCGGCGACGGCACCTACATCTTTGAACTGAGTCCCAGCGAGTCGGGATGGACCACCACCATCCTGCACACTTTCAGCGGGAGTGATGGTTCTCTGGCGTACGGCGGGCTTATCAAAGATCAATCCGGGAATCTTTATGGCGCGACCGCTCGCGGCGGAGTCGGCAACGAAAATGGCGGCGTGGTTTACGAACTTACACCCAACGGCAGCGGCTGGAACTTCCAAGTCATCTACAACCTGCCCGGCGCCATAGGTCCGTATGGCGAGCTGGCGTTTGATGCGGCCGGCAATCTCTACGGCCTGGGGCAGGGAGACGGCGCCGACGGGTTGGGCATGCTCTTCAAGCTGACCCCCTCCAACGGATCGTGGACCTTCACCGACCTCTACGACTTCAGCGGGGCCAGCGGTTGCTTCCCGTATGGCTCCGTGACCTTCGACAGCAGCGGCAATATCTATGGAACCACGGAAAGTTGTGGGCTCTACGGGCACGGTGTGGTGTGGGAGATCACGCCGTAAGGCAGTTGTCAGTGGCCAGTTGTCAGTCTCCAACTCCACCCGCGAGTCCGACATTGTGGGACTCAAACGCAGGCGATTACGGTTTACAGAGGAGAGGTTATGAAACGCTCGAAAAAACATCGATTTTTGGCAACTATCTTTGGGGCTGCGATCGCCGGGCTGACCGAAATGTTTGTGCTGACGGCGTTAGCCGCGCCAGCGACTCAGGCGCAGACCTTTACCGTACTGCACAACTTCACCGGCGGCGCTGATGGCGAGGCGCCCACCGCCGCCCTTACGCCGGGCGGAGCGGGAACCTTCTACGGAACTGCCTCGGGCGACGGGCTATACGGGTACGGCAATGTCTTCAAGCTCGTCCAACACACCGGCAGCTGGAGTTTGCTTCCCATCTACAGCTTCAAGAACGATTACGATGGCGCCAACCCGCTTTCGCCGGTCACCATCGGCCCCGATGGCAGCCTGTATGGCACAGCCATCGGCTACTATGACGGTCAGGGCACGCTTTACAAGCTGCAGCCGTTGCCCACCCCTCCGCCCAGCCCACTCACTCCCTGGCAATTCACGCTTCTGCAGACCTTCACTGGGCTAAACGGTGATCAGCCTCTTTATGGGTCGCTCATCTTCGATCAGGCTGGGAACCTGTACGGCACCACCCAGTTCGGCGGCGGTTACGGCGCCATGGGAACGGTTTGGGAGGCCTCGCCCAGCGGGAGCGGCTGGACTGAAACTGTTCTAGCGGCCTTCACTATTCCCAGCAATGGCCCGTACTCCAACGTGGTCTTCGACGACGCCGGTAATCTCTATGGCACCACCGGCACTGGCAGCGACATCTTCGAGCTGAGTCCCAGCGGGTCGGGCTGGACCACCACCATCGTGCATACCTTTGACGGTAGGGATGGCTCTCTGGCTTATGGCGGGCTCATCAAGGATCAGGCCGGAAATCTCTACGGTGGAACCGCCAACGGCGGACCCGCCTGCGGCGTGGTTTACGAGTTGTCTCCCTCGGCGGGCGGCTGGAACTTTCAGGTTATCTACCGCTTCACCTGTCAAGGCCAGGGTATTTATGGAGATCTGACGCTGGATGCTGCCGGAAACCTTTACGGCGTGCGCTACAGCGGCGGTGCCCACGGCGACGGTCAGCTATTCGAATTGACGCCCTCCAACGGCTCCTGGATCTTCACTGACTTGCACGACTTCACCGGCTCTGACGGCATTTTTGCTATCGGTGCAGTCGTCCTGGACGCGGACGGAAATATCTTCGGCACTTCGTCGTTTGGTGGCGCGTATGGAAGGGGCACGGTGTGGGAGTACACGCCGTAAGGCAGTAGTGAGTGGCCGCTGGCACTGCTTAACGCTGGAATGTCCTACAACGTGGGGCTCGTTTGTAGGCCTAAAGATTTTCCAATTTGGAAGAAAAGAGGAAATAGTCATGGCCCGCACTGGACAAAATCGCAGCTTCGCATTGGCAATCGCCGGTATGGCCCTGTCGCTCATGGCAATCGCCGCCCAGGCGCAGACGTACACCGTCATTCACACTTTCACCGGGCAGGGCGAGGACGGAGCGAATCCCTACGCCGGTTTGGCGATGGACCGGGCGGGAAATCTTTACGGGGTCACCGAATACGGAGGGACCGGCCCATGTTCCACACAGGGCACGCATGGCTGCGGCACGGTATTCAGGATGAAACCTTCCGGCTCCGGCTGGATCTATGAGCCGCTGTACAGTTTTACGGGTGCGAGCAACAACGACGGTGCCTATCCCTTCTTCGGTGGCTTGACCATCGGTCGTGATGGCAGCTTGTACGGAACCACGCTGGAGGGAGGGTTGGATCAGTCGTGCAACGGAAATCCTGGTTGTGGAACCGTCTTCAACCTCAGGCCGGGACCAACTCCGCCGGCCACGCCGCTAACCCCGTGGACGGAGACCGTACTGTACCGCTTCCAGCAGGCCCCCGACGGCAACTTTCCCGAAGGCCTGCTGGCATTCGATTCGGCAGGGAATATCTACGGCGGCACAGTTTATGGCGGCACCAATGACTACTACTACTGGGGCACGATTTTTAAGCTGACGCCTTCGGCTGGAGAGTGGACCGAATCGCTGATCTATAGCTTCTACGGCGAACCGGACGGCGCGGACCCCTTCGGCGGCGTGGTTGCCGATCAGGCCGGCAACCTGTATGGAACCACCTTCGCCGGCGGCACCGACAATGCCGGCACGCTGTTCGAGCTGACTCCCTCTGGCTACGGCTGGACAGAGAACGTGCTTTACAGGTTCATAGCCAACGGCACGCAACCCTATTCGGCGCCGATCTTCGACAGCGCCGGCAACCTTTACGGGGGCACCACCGCCGGCGAACAGACGGACAGCCCCGTCATCTACGAAATGTCGCCTTCCTACTTAGGATGGACGTATTCCGTTCTCTATACCTTCTCCAGGTATTATTCTAGCGGCCCGGCTGCTCCGCTGCTGCTGGATGCCAGCGGCAATCTCTATGGGACTACCATAGGCGACCTCGACGGCTACGGCTCCGTCTTTAAGCTTTCGCCCTATGACGGCCAGTGGCTTCTTAAGAAACTGCACGTCTTCACTCGCGGCAGCGACGGAGGCACCCCTTACAGCAACGTGGTCATGGACGCGCAAGGCAATCTCTACGGCACTGCGTCGGTGGGCGGTAATAGTTATTGCGTTGAAGGTTGCGGAGTCGTGTGGGAGCTCACGCCGTGAGGCAGTAGTTAGTAATTAGCAGTTTGCAGTTAGCAATTAGTCCAGTGGGCTCACACTAAGGGAGGTTGTCATGCATCGCGCAATAGAGCTCTCGAATCCGCTTACGCTTCCTACGCAACACCTCAGAGTTGGCGTGATCGCCATCACAGTATTTCTCGCGCTCTCGCTGTTGCCGGTGCAACGAGCAAAGGCGCAGACCTTCACCGTCCTGCACAACTTCACTGGCGGATTGGACGGCGCTAATCCTTACACTGGCTTGACCATGGATCGTGCCGGAAATCTATACGGGACGGCACTGTACGGCGGCTCCCAGGCTAACGATTGCCATCTCGTCAGCGGCTGCGGCTCCGTCTTTCAGCTTGCCCGTCAGGGCACAGGTTTCATTTTTCGCCCGCTCTACCAATTTCAAGGCTTTCCCAGCGGCGATGGGGCGAATCCGTTGGGACGTGTAATCGTTGGACCAGACGGCGCTCTTTATGGCACGACCGCCTATGGAGGACAACAAGTCGAGGGTTGTGGAGGAACAGAGCCCGGCTGCGGCACTGTGTTTAAGCTAACTCCTCAGCCCACCCCCTGCAAGAGCTTCATTTGCAATTGGGAGGAAACCCAGCTCCACAACTTTACCGGATCCTCGGATGGTGACCTGCCCCGGGGCGAGATAGCTTTCGACGCTGCCGGCAATCTTTACGGTGCAACGGAACTAAACGGACCTGGGCTTTGGGGCACGGCCTACGAACTAACCCCCGCGCAGGGAAGCTGGACGCTAACCATACTCCACCCCTTCGGGGATGGGCTGGACGGCGCCAATCCCATGGGTGGTGTCCAGCTCGACTCAGCGGGCAATGTATATGGGACAACTAACCTCGGCGGCATTGGCCAGGAGGGCACAGCTTTCCAATTGGTTCCTTCCGGTTCGAATTGGACGCTGAACATTATTGCCAACTTCAATTTCAACAGTGGTGGATTCGGCTTGTTGGCCGGGCTAATCGTCGGCCCAGGGGGCAATCTGTATGGGGGTACCGGTGACGGGAGCCCCAACCCGGTTGTCTATGAGCTCAGCCCATCGAATGGCGGCTGGACCTACAACACGCTCAATACCTTCTCTTACCAGTATTGCTGCGGGGTAGGAGCCAACCTGGTAATGGATTCCGCCGGTAACCTCTACGGCACAACGGCAGGCGATAGTTTGGAAAGCCTTTACGGCTCTGTTTTCAAGCTGACACCTTCCAACGGCGGATGGACTTATACGGATCTGCACGATTTCACCGACGGTGCTGACGGGGCCTATCCGTACAGCAGCATCGTGCTTGACTCCAACGGAAATCTCTACGGCACGGCAGCCGGAGGGGGTACCTACACCTATGGCGTGGTGTGGGAGATCACGCCGTAAGGCAGTTGTCGGTTGTTAGTTGCCGGTTGTCAGTGCGCCAACTGCACCCTGATCAACTGGCTGTGCAATGTGGATTACTAAAGCGGAGGACGTTTATGTCACACTCGGAACCATCTCCCTTCTTGTCAGTCCTGTTTCGCTCCACGATTGCTGTTCTAGTCCTGGCCTTCGCGCTTACCGGCTCGATCACGCCGCCGGCGCAGGCGCAAACCTTTCACGTCATTCACCAGTTTGCCGGCGTGCCCGACGGATGGAGTCCTTTGGGACGCCTAAGCATCGACGGCGGAGGTCACCTCTATGGCGCTACCTACATCGGTGGAATCCAGTACACCTGGCCGGGGGTGCTGTTCAAGATGTCGCCTGAAGGCTCGGGTTGGATATTTTCGCCTATTTACAGCTTTACTCCCGAAAGTAACGGCGGTGATCCCCTCGCTGGCGTCGTTATTGGTCCTGGCGAGGTTCTCTATAGCACAACCAATAACGGCGGCACTGTCTTCACCCTGCGGCCATCGGCGACGTTTCCGCCGTCATTTCTTACTCCGTGGGGGATCGACTTCCTTTACAGCTTCCCGCTGCAGAAAGATACCCCAGTCGGCGATGTGGTGTTCGATAGCGCAGGCAATATCTATGGCGTAACTGCTTCAGGAGGCGGTGACGGCTGCTTCGACAATCAAGGCTGCGGCATGGTGTACGAGCTGACTCCGATAGGAGGTGGTGGCTGGCAGGAGACCACGCTGTACGCGTTCCAGGGGGGCGCCGATGGCGCAGTCCCCAATGGTGTGATTTTTGACTCCGCCGGTAACCTGGTCGGTACTGCCGTGGAGGAGGAACATTCTACGATGGAGTGATCTTCCAGTTGACGCCGTCCGGCAACGGCTGGAGTGAGAGCGTCCTTTACAATTTCGATTGCCACGGAAATGATGGCTGTGTGCCGCAGGCCGGCCTGATGTCCGACGCTTCCGGGAACCTCTATGGAAGTACCGTCGCTAGCTCTGGATACAGTGGCGTCATCTTCGAATTTTCACCGTCGAGTGACGGGTGGACTTACAACGTGCTCGCCCAGATACCCCCACAATATGAATTCGGACCGACGGCCCCGTTGACGATGGATGCCGCTGGAAATCTCTATGGCACGATTGGCTACAGAGATCAAAACGAGATTCCCGGGGCCGTTTTCAAGCTGACGAACAACAGCTACGGCTGGACATTTACTTCCCTGCACGATTTCACCGGCGGCAGCGACGGAGGTGCTCCAGTCAGCACGGTTGCGATTGGCGCCAACGGGAATCTCTACGGGACAACGACCATTGGTGGAACCGGAAACTGCGACAGCGGCTACGGTTGCGGCGTTGTCTGGGAGATTACGCCGTAAAGCAGTTGCCGGTTGTCAGTTGGTCAGTCGGAAAAAATGCGATCCGACAACGTGGGACTATACCGAAATAAGATTACGAAATGAGGTGAAGTTATGACGCGCTCAGAACATCGCGAATTTTGTGCTATTTCGATGCAGCTCGCAATTGCCGTATTGGCCGCACTGCTCTTTCTCACGGTTCAAGCGGCCGTGGCCCAGACTTTCCAGGTAATTCATTCCTTCACCGGCGGTTCAGACGGCTCCAACCCGGCCAGCGGCCTCACCTTGGACCGCGGCAAAAATCTCTACGGAGGCACTGGTCTCGGTGGCAACAGCAGCGAGTATTGCGGTACTACCTGCGGAATGATTTTCAAAATGGCTCGCGCGGGGTCAGGCTGGATCTATTATCCGCTGTACCTGTTTCCCGGGCAGGAAGGCGGCGCCTACGCCGGCCCGCTCACCTTCGGACCGAATGGCAGCCTCTATGGCATCGGCGGCGATGCCGTCTACAACCTCACACCGCCGGCGACGCGCTGCGTATCGTTCCTGTGCGAGTGGAACGACACGCTACTCTGGCAATTCTGCTGCGGGGCTGACTCTCCCGGCGGACTGACGTTTGATCAATCGGGCAACATGTACAGCGCGTCCGAGTTCGGAGGTTTGATTAACCATTGCAGCGGCGGTCTGGGGTGCGGCTATATCTTCCAATTAGCGAACGTCGGCGGCAACTGGACATACAACGTCATCTCTGAATTCCACAACGGAAGCCAAGGCGCACATCCTACCGGCCACCTTGTTGTCGACAGCGCCGGCAACGTGTATGGCACAACCGGCGGATTTTTCGGCGGCGACGGCAACGGCAATGTATTCAAGCTCACGCCTTCGGGCAGCGGGTATTGGAACCAGACCGTCCTCTATACCTTTCAGGGCGGGGGCGACGGCAAGTATCCCGCAGCGGGTGTGATCTTCGATCAGGCGGGCAATCTCTACGGCGCCAGCGCCGCGGGAGGACAGAATGGTGGCGGCACGGTCTTCGAGCTGACCGCCTCGACCGGCTGGACCTTCAACCTGCTTTACAGCCTTTCCGGCTCCATGCCATACGCCGATGGCGTGCTCTACAGCATGATCATGGACTCTGCCGGCAATCTCTATGGCACAACCTATGAGAACGGCGCCTACAATCTGGGCAATGTCTTCAAGCTAACGCGTGGCAGCGGCGGATGGACTTACACCTCGCTGCACGATTTCACCGGCGGCAGCGACGGGGCTTATCCCGTGGGTAGCCTGACTATGGACAGCAACGGTAATCTGTACGGCGCGACCGAAGCCGGCGGCAATACCAGCTCAAACTGCAACATCGATCTGAATTACCAGTGCGGCGTGTTGTTCGAGATCACACAGTGAACAGTTGTCATTTCAGCAGTTATCAGTGTTGAACGGCAATTTCGCGAAAAGGGGTGAGGTTATGACGCTGTCAGAACAGTTTCGCAAAACGGTCGCGCTCCGGTGCGCAGCAATTGCTTGCGTGGTGCTCACGCTTGCGGTCGGCACGGCGTATGGGCAGACTTTCACTGTCTTGCACAACTTCAATGATGGAGCCGACGGAGCTACCCCGCAGTCCGGCCTGACCCTTGATCAGGGCGGCAAGCTCTACGGCACAGCCAGCACCGACACGACTGGGAACGGCATTGTCTTCAAGATGGTTCCCGACGGTTCAAACTGGATCTTCTACCCGATCTATCGCTTCCAGGGAGGTAACAGCGGAGCATCGCCCGAGGCGCGAGTTGTCTTCGGCCCGGAGGGGCTGCTCTACGGCATAACCGAAGGCCCAGACACAGGAGCCGGGGTTGCTTATAGTCTGCAACCGCCGGCCACTTTCTGCCCATCCTTCACCTGCTCCTGGAACGAGAACATACTGTATGACTTTGGATACAGTGACGGATACGCCATCGGTTACGGCGATGTGGCGTTCGACTCCGCCGGCAATATCTATGGCACCTTTGAAACTGGCGGAAGTACGTGCATCGGGTCCGGTGGCGGCACTGGGCCACACGGCGACGGAGGCGGCGGCGGGCCACAAGGCAACGTCTGGCAACTAAGCAAGTCGGGAGGAAGCTGGACCAAGAAGATCATCTATAACTTTGAAGACTATTCGTCCGGCGCCGATCCCCTAAGCGGCGTCATCACCGACGCGGCGGGGAATGTCTACGGCACAGCGACGGCATGCGGCGATCCGCAGTGCGATCACTTTGGCACGGTTTTCGAGCTGACCTACCACCAGGGGATCTGCTGGAACGAAACTACCTTGCACGTCTTTAGCGGGAACGATGGGAAGTATCCTATCGCCGGGCTCGTCGCCGATTCAGCAGGTAACATGTACGGCGCTACGCCAGACGGCGGGCCCAACGGCGGTGGAACCGTCTTTGAGTTGTCGCCTTCCGGCAGCGGCTGGACCTTCCAGGTGCTGTATAACCTCACTGGGACAAACGCCACCGGTCCCTGGCGCGCTGTTTCCTTAGACGCGGCAGGAAATGTATATGGCACAACCTATGGGGTGGGAGCATTTGGATACGGTTCTATATTCAAGTTGTCGCCGGGAAGCGGAGGTTGGACCTATACCGACCTGCATGATTTCACCGGCGGCAATGACGGCGGGTATCCGTTGAGCAATGTGGCAATCGATGCTCATGGCAATCTATACGGCACGGCATCGGTAGGAGGAACCAGCTCAGCTTGCTCTGGCGGTTGCGGTACCGTCTGGGAGATCACGCCGTAGCTCGGTGTAAGTGGATATAGAAACCCAGATGCGGTATTCGTTTCGCGTGGAGCATGGTCATGGTGGCACGGACAACACGGAGGATGTTGACATCGATTTCCTCGTACCCTCCGTGCCTCCGTGGTGAAAAGACAAACTGGCCACAACCGCTTCACTCCATTCCAATCACGAACAGCTCCCCGTCATTCTGGCTGTAAACTTTGCCGTCGGGTCCAATGGAAAGCGGGGTATAGGCAGCACCTATAGCTTCCTGTAGAAAGATCTTCTGCTGCCATTGCGTGAACACCCCATGATGGCCCTGCGGCACGGAGTACAGGTTTCCATCTTCACTGGTAAGGTAAACCAGTCCGGTGCTGTCGATGACGGGGGCGTTGACGCACCATTCATAGCCGTCGGGATGCTGCTCGTCGATGGTGGTGTTCTGGAACTGCCATTCGATCTGGAGGTTGTCATCCAGTTGCGTAACGTAGTACGGACCTAGCTGCGTGGGCGCGCAAACCGGGTTGGCGAAGTAGCAGTAAGCCGGCGACCCGTAGTGGTTGTCTTTGATGATGAGAGAGTAGGTGCTGTCATGTTGATATACCGCGGCGGTGGAATCCCAGCCGAAGGTATAGGAGTTGATGTAATTTCCCTGGGCATCGAAGTGAAACAGATGTCCCCGGCTGTAGTTGTAGTTGTCGAGGGCCGCGAAGACCACCGACCCATCGGGCAGTATGGTCGGCGTGGACGAAGCTTCGTCATACACCAGGCCTGAGCCGTACGCATTGGTTGTGGGATCCACTCCCACGCGGGTGCCGTAGCGGCAGGAGTTCGGCAAATCGTTCACGCCCTGCGGCGCGATGGGCAGCAGAACACCGCAGCCGTCGGATAGACGATACTGCAGCGAGGAAGCCCATTTCGGAGACAGGTCCGGATTCACCGCTATCAGGTAGGCGACCTGCTCGTCGAAATGGGCGACGCTCACCGTGTAAACCGTGCCATCGGGAGCCACCGCGGGAGCAACGTTCACTCCGGGCCGCTGCGAACCGCAGAGCTGAGTGGGCGGGCTGACGCGTCCCGGCGGCGGCCACGGCAGCGACGCACCCCCGTCATTCAGATTGAAGAATGTCCCCTCACAGCCCCTCGAAGTGCCCGGAGGCGCATTCGGCACCAGCGTCGCAAAGGTTACGGTAGAAGAGGAATCAGACGGCGTGATCTTCACCAGCCATGCGCCCGCTACGTCGTTTTGGCCCCAGGGATTGCCGTTGGTATTCAGTTCGATCACGTTGTAATAAATGTTGCCGTTGCTGTCGGCCGTCAGCGGACCCGAAACATAGGTGTTGGCAGGATTGATCGACGCTCCGGAAAATGGATTGATGTGCGACTGCGACTGCCCGGTGGTTTCATTCACCTTCCAAACTGTGCCTCCGGCGCCGGGTACGTAGACGTAACCGTTGGCCAGCACAGGATGAAAAACCGGTTCCCATCCTCCTAAACCGCCGAATCCCAGAAGTAAGTCGGTGGCGTTCGGCTCCGGTTTCCAATCGGTCGGAAACGTCCAGGCGACCACCGGATTGTTTCCCTGCCAGTTGTAGCGCACGACATTCCAATCCATCAGGTTCCATGCATTCGGTCCGCAAGGCAGACCATATTCCCACCAACCCGGCGGCTGGCATGCAGGGTAGGTTCCGCTCTTCTGCAGCATGTAGAAGCTGGTGCCATCGACCAGAGTGGACTGATAGTGCGCCAGCAACTCGCCGCCACTCTCGTTCTTTTCCTGGTTGACGAACGGATCGTAGACGATGCCGGCGATCTTGGTGTCCAACGGTTGCCCCGGAATATTGACCATTCCGGAGTGTTGCGGATCGTGGGCCCATTGCGACCAGAACGCCTGAGCGCCGGCAAAGCCGCTGAGCTGCAGAACCGTGAGACCAACCAGAACAGCGATTGTGGCAAAAGAACGGGACATATTTCCTCCGGAGGTTAAAGGGTGGGGCCGCGGAGAGGCCGAGAATATTACCGCACTCGGCTGGGAAAAACAACGACCGCCGCTGCGCATTGAGACAGCGAGCGGCCGATTTGAGCTCGAATGCAACACTGCGCTTTCACTGGCAGCCCAATGCGCTGCGGAAAAAGTCCGTTTCCGAAAAGCTTTGTGTCAGGGCACGACCCTTCGCAGGTTCAGGGCAGGCACTTGGCCGTGCCGTTAGGGCCTGTATTTTTTCATGGAGCCGACTATTAGTCGGCGAGGATCTGTTTTCAGCAGCCCGTCAAATCGGGCTTGCACTCGTCGTGGATTGCTGATCAGTCCAGGCTATCCTGCTCGATTACCACATTCTCGCGCACCATCAGGCGCCGTGGGGCCATCACGACGGAACAGCTTGCGTGAAAACTATCCTGCCGTCCTAGCCCACGGCTCCCATCAGCAGAATCGGCGAGGTAGGCTTGTCGGAGCCGGCTTCGCTCTCCATCGTGATCGCGAAGGCCTTGGCCTCGACGTTCGGCATGGTGTGCTCCATCATCATGGCGTTGCCATGCGCGTCGGGTTTAAAGACGCCCGCGGGAATCGGCGCCCCGGTCATGGGGATGATCCACAGTTCGTACGCTTTGCCCTCGGGCACCGGCGCAAGATTGCTGGCCATGAACATCATCCGCTTCTGCGTCGGGCTGAAGATGGCTGTGCCGGACGGTTGACGCGCTGCTTTCTCCGGGTTGAGCGAAACGTGTACCGCATCGGGCGAAGTCAACAGCGCAAGCTCGCGATTGGCGGCATCGAGCTGAATGCTTTGGTCCTGATTGCGATTGCGCAGCTCGGCGATCTGATCTTTCAGCGCGGTTTTGCTGTGGACCAACAGGATCGCGACCAGCAGCAAAGCCAGCGCTGCAAACGCCGGAACCAGCGTTGCCCACAGCCTGTTGCGCGGCGCCGGAATGGATGCGGGCGCGGAGACGCCGCGCGGTTCGGCAGCAATCGCGCGCATCAGCCAGTCCTTGCTGCGCGCCGGCGGTTGCGGACCGCTGATGCTCAAGCCAAGCAGGCCCAGATCGCCGCGCAGCGCCTGCAACTCGCGACGGCACGCGGCACACGTTTGCAGATGATCTTCAAACTCGCGGCGGTCTTCGCCTGCCAGCTCGTCAAGCGCGTAGAGCGCGAGATCTTCGGCGAATTGTTCGTGCGTCTTCATCCTGCAAACTTCGCCCGCAGTTGCTGCAGGCCGCTGCGAATTCTGGTCTTGACTGTGCCCAGCGGCTCGCCGGTTTTCTTGGCAATTTCGGAGTGCGTCAGCCCTTCGAAGAATGCCATCTCCAGAAGCTTGCGCTGATCGGGATTCATTCCAGTCAGCACCTGGCGTACTTTTTCGACCACCAGCCGCCGCTCCGTTTCATCGCGCAAATCGGGCCCACCGGCGATCACACATTCGTCGATGTCGGTTTCGGGCCGCCGCTGGCGCAGACGATCAATCGATCGATGCCTTGCTATCACTGCCAGCCATGCCGCCAGGCTGCCGCGACTGGCATCGAACGCGTTTGGATTGCGCCATAGCTGCAAGAATACGTCCTGGAGCATGTCTTCGGCCGCGGCAGCATCCTGCAACACGCGCAGCGCGACCGCATAAACGATCTTCCCATAACGGTCGTAGAGTTCCGAC
Source organism: uncultured Acidobacteriaceae bacterium (assembly GCA_963821995.1). Classification (GTDB taxonomy): domain Bacteria; phylum Acidobacteriota; class Terriglobia; order Terriglobales; family Acidobacteriaceae; genus Bog-257. The sequence goes on from CAWGFZ010000012.1 coordinate 186,930, forward strand.
ATCGCGTCCTGTTCGCCAGCGCGGATACGCGCCACCAGCCGCATGTCGTCTGCGCTCGTCGAGCTCTTTGCGATCGGCTCCATACGAAGAACGTTTCCGGAGGCTCTGTCAGATTGCAAGTCCGCGGCATTTTACATCTTTGCGGCGCTGCAAATTATATTCGGTGAAGCGGCGCAGAAGGAATAGAACGAGCCGGGGGTGCCCCGTTCTGGCCATCTTTTGGCTAGGGTGGGGCAGTTGTGTAATTCGCATCGAACTGCCCCACCCTGGCCAAAACCGGGCCAATGGGGCACCCATGTTCGCAGATTTACTTGATGTCAACCACCAGCGGATCAAAGCCGCGAGAAAGCTCAGTTCGGCAGCGTCCAGATGTTCAGATCGTTTTGATTGTCATCAACGGCGGCGAAACGCGCCGTCAATCCGCTGGTTTGCACGTTCAATCCAAATGAACCACCGCCATTGGGATCCATCGAGATCTCTTTGATGTACTGCCCGTGCAGAGTGAACTCCACAATCTCGCTCGGCTGGTTTGGGTCTGGATTGATAGCATCGTTGTTGCTGACAAGCAAGTGTCCGTTAGGGGCCGCAGCCAAGCCCAGCGCCCCGTGCAGGTGGGTCTGGTCCTGGTAGATCACCTGGCCCGTACCGCCGCTGCCAGTCCGAGTTGAGGCTTCCGAAACGGCGTATACGGCATTGTCCAGCGTCGATGCGACATAGAGGGTGTCCGTAGTCGGGTTGTAGACCAGTCCAGTCGGCGCATCAACGAAGGTCACGGGATCGCACTGAAACCCATAGCCGGAAGCAATAGTCGTCTTGCTTAGCACGTTCAAAGTTCCGCCGTTGACCATCAGGTTGATGCGGGTAACGGTGCCGGTCAGTCCGTTAGTGATCCAGGCATCGATCCTGCCGCCGCCGAAATCATAGAGCGACATGTCCCACGGCCCGTTAATGTAGTTCTCATCGGTGATGGTCTGTACCTGCTGGCCTACACTGTTGATGACCAGCAGATTGCCATTGCCCGCCGTGCCGCATGTGCCATCGACCGAGGGGAAGTTGCCGACGATAATGAAACCGTACTTCACGATGCCCAGCGCGGTTGACAGTCCCCGTTGTCCCGACTGAGCCGTGAAGAACAGGCTGGTTTGCGCACTCGGCGTGACCCGAATGATGGTGGTGCCCGTTCCCTGCAGGTTCTGGCTGTTGTTGAAGTTCGATACCAGAATGTCTCCCGGATTGATGACACCAGCGGCAAATGCCGGCGGCACGAACGCTACACCGTAGGGATTCAGGTCGCCATTGGCGGGGATGGTGGAGACGATCTGCACGGGACTGGGCAGAAATGCCGGCACTCCGAGAGACTGACCGAGCAGTGCAGGAGCCGCGAGCAGCGCAAACGTTGCGACCACAATTACGACTGCGCTTCGTTTAAGAACAGGGCCGGTTGACCGGATCACGATCTGCGTATTAGCAATTTTGTTTTTCACAACTACTCCTTCCTATCGCGTCGTTAACGACGTCTTCGTCTCAATCTCAGGCCTTGTGCTATTACGGACGAGCGGGAAACAGCAGTCAACGGCGCGTTGACAAATCGGTGACAATCCGCGCGATTTTTTTGATTTTTTCAACACAAGCTGTTCAGAGGGCGGGCAAATGCCGGCAAGAGTCTTGCGTGAAAGTGCGGCCTTGGCGACTGCGTGGGAAATAACTTTGTTCCTCCGCGCTAAAGCGTGACATACGAAAATCCAACCCGTAGGGGTGGAATTGAAGTTAGGCAAGGATTGAGAAGCCGGTTCGGCCTATCGGATTTGTTCATTTCGCAACTAACGCTCTGCCTCTGCTCTGCATCCAACTCTCCCGGCGAACTTATACCCGACGGCGCCCGATTTTGCGCGCAATCAGGAGCTTATGAGACTGGCAACGATACAAAGTACTGGCGTTCTAATAACGCTGATGTTGGCCTTGGCTACATTCGCTCCGGCACAGCAAAGCACGCTTCCGGCGCGGCAGGATGCGGGACAGGCGTCGCAGCCTGCAGCATCGTCGAACGGACCTGGCAGGATGGGATCGGACCTGCCGTCACCCGCATCCACGGCATCATCCACGAGCACGGTATCGCCTGGGCCCGATCATCCCGCGAATGCTGACACGAATACGAACTCCGGAGCAGTTGCAACTTCCGCGCCCACAAGACCGACGACGATCCTCGAGAACAACACCAGCGCCGATGACAATCCTTACGACCCGCTGCTTGAGCCACCGCCGCTGCCAAAGGGAAGGACAACGCTGATCGGCGGCATAGCCACCAGCGTGGACCACGTTCGCAACCGCGTAACCATCCAGCCATTTGGCAAGGCGAGCAAAGTGAAGGTCATCCTCGATGAGCGTTCGCACATCTACCGCAATGGCGTCCCGACGACCGTGCTCGGCATTCATCGCGGCGACCGCGTCTACGTCGATACCATGCTCGACGGCGACAAAGTTTTCGCGCGCAATGTGCGCGTGATTACGGAGACCGGCCTGGCGGAGGTGCGCGGCCAGGTGATTGCGGCCAGTCCGGGCCGAGACACGATAACGGTGCGCGATCAACTCTCAGCCAAGCCAGTAACGTTCGCGGTGAGCGGAGCGACGCGCTACGCGTCCACCAAGGGGGCCGCAACCGTGGCGGATGTGCAGCCGGGTTCGATCATCAACGTTCAGTTTTTGCCCGGGCACGGCGAACGCGCGGTCGCGCAAGACATCATGGTACTTGCCAAGCCCGGCGACAATTACATCTTCGCCGGCGTGATCACTAACCTCGATATGCGCACCAATTCCTTCTTCGTCGACAATCACAGCGACGACCAGACCTACGAGGTGCACTTCACTCCAGCGGCGCTCCCGGATGCGCGCGCGCTGAAGGTCGGCTCGGAGATAACCGCGCGCGCGACCTTCGACGGCCGGCAATACGTCGCCGACAACGTGAGGATCGAGAACTCGAATGCGGAACAGTCAGAGCAGTCGAAGGCGCAGTGATGCGCCAAGTCGCCGAACCTGCGCATTATCCTGGCAGGTTCCTCATTGCACCGTCATCGGAACGATGAGGCTGCCCATCCTTCCGGTCTGGTTGTCGTAGAGCACCATGTGTAATGTGTACTGTCCACTGGATGGTACTTCGATGGAGCGTCTCAGTTGGAAGCCCAGCTCCTTAATCTGCGCGACAGCTTCGGGCGGGAACTTGCCGCCGGCAATCTCGCTCAACTTGCCCGCGGTCGCGTCCTTCGCATCTTTCGCCAGCGCCACGACCGCTAGGTCGGCAGTGCCTGTCGATTCGTTCAGCACGCCTGAATCGCCCGCAAGCGAAATGACCAGGTTGACCTTCTTCTTGCCGGCATTTTCTTCTGTTCCGGCGAACTTAAGCCGAAAGCTCAACCCGCTGTAAACCAGCGGAGAACGAAGCGCGAAGCTCACCTCATCCTGAGCGCGTGACTTTGCAGTGCCTTCCAGCGGGAAGTACCCTGGCGGAGCGATGATGGCCGCGTCGGCGCGATCCAGCGACACCTGCACCCGATGAAACTGCGTCGTCGCATTCATCTCTTCCGCAAAGCCCAACGTATAGCCTCGGGCATCACTGGTACTTTGCAGCATCTGCGCGAGGGGATCATTGCTGCCGTAAAATGCTTTGCCGGCCGTGATCTGGGCCAGCGTTTTCATTCTGTCCTGTGTGAATGAACCGCCGCCGGCAGTGAAGCTGGTTTTCGCTTCCACCGGATCGACGGAGACACCGGCATCGAACAACGCTCGCATGCTCTCGCGCCAGAGGGGCATAATCCGCTTTACCTCGTTGCCGCTGAGCGCGTCTTTGGTTCCCGGCGTCTGAGCTCCGTTGACCGCTGCGCCGAAGTTCGCCTCCTTCGGTGAGACGAACTGAAATGTCTTGGAATCGATGTCGAACGGGACGACGGTTGTAACCCAGACCAGCGACTTGCGCCCCGGCAGACCATAAGCCGCATAGCTTACGTCGCGAAACATTGTCAGCGGCATGTCCACGCTCGAGCGCAACAGGCTCCCGACGGGCGTCGGATTCGACTGGTCACCCTTGCTGAACGCAGTCAGCCGCTCTGCCTCGGCACTCACGTCGGCGTCGTTTACTCCCGCAGGAGGCGTCACGCCCTGCAGCCCGCGCACTCCCATCTTCAGGAGCGCCGCCAGCAGCACATCGGAGCTGGTGCGATAGTCGTGATAAACGTGCAAGCCGGATTGGCTCAGGATCGCGAGGCACACGGTTCGCTTCGCCTGCGCCGCGCGAGCGAGAAACTTCAGGATGCTGTCGCGAATGTCTCGCTCGTCGAGATAGCGCGTGTGAACCGTGTCGAGGACGACGAAGATCGCGCCCGACTCGCCCGCGTCAGGAGCGTTGGTGAATTCGTTTGCCTGCATCGCCGGGACAGCGGACGCGGCCGTCAGCGCGCGAAAACTGTCGATCGTGCGTGGCTTGCCGGAATCGAGCAGCGAGAAATTGTTCTTGTTCAGGTCAAGCATCGGTGCGCCATTGCTACCGGTGACGACCACGGTCAGGTTTACGTTGTTCTGAGCGGACAAAACTCCAGCCAGAGCTGCGCCCAAAATCGTGAGCATCATAAAGAAGCGCAAGCGCATGATTGCAACCTCCTGGATCGGTCACAGGGACAGCGTGTGCCCGAGGTTGGCGTCCCTCGTTTGGACGCTAACCTAGGCGGCCGAGCACTCTTCGTCGCACCGCAGCGGTGCGATTGCGACGCACTGCGCAACGGCAGTCTGTTCTGAGCTGTCGCGAATGTAGGAAAATTCTATGCAGAAGGCTGCGGGCGAGCAAGATTGAAAGCGTGTCGCAACGCCGCTTCTGCTATCTCGTCCCAATTTGGCAACCGGCGATGGTATGCGACTGCGTCCGAACTGCTCACTGGCTCCCGCTCACCAGAGGCAGCTCGATGAAGCTCTCTTGTCCCGCATTGTGGTAAATACGCTGCACCGCTTTCTGGTAGTCTGCGGGCTTGGCCCAGAAGATGCTCGGAACAAACGTCTGCGGATTACGGTCGTAGAGCGGGAACCAGCTCGACTGGATCTGCACCATGATCCTGTGGCCGGGTAGAAACACGTGGTCTGCCGTGGGTAAGACAAATTCGTAGCTCAACGGCTGGTTGGACGTGATCGCCTTGGGATTCGAGAAACTCTCGCGATATCGCCCGCGAAAGATATCGGCGGAAATCATCAATTCATAGCCTCCCATCTTTGGCTCCGCCGCGACCTGGTCGGGATAAACATCGATCAGCTTCACCACCCAATCCGAATCCGTTCCGCTGGTCGATGCCATCAGGTGCGCTAGGGGGCGGCCCGCAATCTTCACCGGCGCAGCCAGCTTGTCGGAAACGAACACCAGTACATCGGTTCGCGCCGCCGGCTCACGTTGATCGCTGACCAGCCACGTCGGCCAGGTCGCGCCCTCGCCATATCCGAACGGCTGCACGGGCCGCGGGAGATACGGCACCGGCTTGGCGGGATCGGAGACGTACTCGTCGTAAGCGGCACCGGACGCTTGCGGAGCGGTGAATCCGAGCTTCTGTCCAGGCTCAAGATAAAGTCGCGTGGGCGTAATGGAGCAGTTGCTCGCGCATCCGGCAGGCCACGCGGGCAGGCGCTGCCACCTATTGGTTCCGGTCTCGTAGGCTGTGACCGGCGCGATGTCGGCCTTCGGCGCGCCATCCTTCAAATATTGTGCGAGGAACGGCGCGAGAATTCGCTCGCGAAATTCCAGCGCCGTATCGCTGGGAAACGTGAGTGCGCCGAGTTTGCTCCCGTCACCGATCTCCTGTGCGTGATGCCACGGCCCGAGCACGAGAAACACTTTGTCGTTGTTCGTGTCCTTCAGCTTGATCGCACGATAAACTGCGGGCGCGCCGTAAATGTCCTCCTGGTCCCACAAACTGTCAACCAGCATCACCGGCACGTTGAGCGGTTGCGCCCCCAGCAACTTGTCGACTGCCTGATCCTGCCAGAATTCGTCGTAACTTGCATGCTGCGCAATCTTGCGCCACATCCCCACCTGTTCCAGTCCATGCATGCGCGCGATCTCGCCCGCTGACCCGGCGGCCAGAGAGGCGGTGTAATCGTCGGCATAGGCGGTCCACCACGGCGTACCCTTGCCGCGCGCGGCCTCCTGAGCCTGGAAGTAAATCAGCATCTGCTCGCGAAAGGCGCCGTAGTGGAACCAATCATCGCCCATCCAGCCGTCCACCATTGGATTCATCGGCACGACAACTTTCAGCGCCGGATGCGGGTTGAACATCGCCATCAGCGTGGTCCAGCCGTCATAGGAGATACCGAGCACGCCGACCTTGCCATTGCTCTCGGGAACGTTCTTCACCAGCCAGTCGATGGTGTCGTAAGTATCCGTGGACTGATCCACGGGCGTGGGGTTCAGCGGCCCGCGCGGCGGCCGGTTCATCACGTAATCGCCTTCCGAACCATACTTGCCGCGCACGTCCTGGATCACGCGAATGTAGCCGCCCTCGACGATCACGTCGGTGGGATTGTCGTAGCCCTCGAGGATGTCCGCCAAATGCGGGCTGGCGTTGTGCTCGACCATCGCGCTCGCGTCGTAGGGAGTACGCGTCAGCAGCATGGCCGCGTTCTTCGCGCCTTTGGGCACGATGATCACAGTATGCAGCTTCACCCCGTCGCGCATCGGGATCATCACATCTCGGCGTTCGTAGTCGAATGTGGTAGTGACCTGATGAAATTGCGCCGGAATATCGCTCGGCAGGCCGGGATACTTCTCAGAAGAGGTTGGCTGTTGAGTCTGAGCGGTAGCAGAGAATGTTGAGAAGACAAACGCAATCCCTACAGCCAGCGCCGGCATAGCGGCGCGTTTCACGAGGCGCATTCGGATGGACCCTCCGCAGCCGCTTAGGATATTGATTCGCCTGCCGCCATGCAAATACAAAACGCACCCGCAATCTGGGTGCGCTTTGTTTCAATTTGAGGAAGCTTTTACTTTTCTTCTTCCTTGGCGGGTTCGGGCGCCGCCGGCGGTTGCTCTTCCGCCGCCTGCGCCTCTTCCAGAGCCTTGCGGCTCTCTTCGGCGCGCTTGGCGCGGATCTCGGCGCGCTTCTGCCGCTTCTCGTCCAGCGTCTTCTCGCTGCCCAGCAGCTCGACAAAGGCCAGGTCCCCGCCATCGCCCAGTCGGAAGCCGGAAGGAATGATGCGCACGTACCCCCCATCGCGGTCGCCGTAACGCGGCGAGATGGTGTCGAACAGCTTGGTGACGGCTTCCCGCGTCATCAAGTACGACCCTGCCAGCCTTCGCGCCGCCACGTCGCCACGTTTGCCCAGCGTGATCATCTTCTCCACGTGCGGCCGCATGGCCTTGGCTTTGGTCACCGTGGTCTCGATGCGCTCTTCCACGATGAGCGACGTCACCAGATTGCGCAGTAGCGCGCGCCGGTGTTCGGTATTCCGTCCCAACTTCCATCCTGCTCTACGATGACGCATGACTTGTCCTTGTCAACGAACGTTGTCCGTAGTGGCTAGCTCCGAGCCACGAGCTCCGAGCAAAAATCTGAAACCATCAGAATCCTATTCCGTTAGCTTCGCGTCACAAGCTACAGCTCGAAGCTCGCAGCTGATTAGTAGTTCGAATCCATTCCGTAACTCGCCGAAGCCAGCCCCGGCGACATGTTGGTAGTACTGCCCGGCACGGCGTTGCCGTGCTCGTCGATCTTCATGCCCAGTCCCAATCCCATCGAGGAGAGGATCTCCTTGATCTCGTTCAGGGACTTGCGGCCGAAGTTCTTGGTCTTCAGCATCTCTGCTTCGGTCTTCTGCACCAGTTCGCCGATAGTCTGGATATTCGCGTTCTTCAGGCAGTTGTAACTGCGTACGGAAAGCTCCAATTCCTCGACCGAGCGGTTCAGGTTCTCGTTGCGGATCTCCGGCTTGTCGCCGGCGCCAGCAGCCTGCGCCTCCAACTCCTCTTCGAAGTTGATGAAGATGTTCATGTGATCTTTCAGCAGCTTCGCCGCCAAGCCCAGCGCATCGGCCGGGGTTACCGAACCGTTGGTCCAGATTTCAATCGCCAGCTTGTCGTAATCGGTTATCTGTCCCAAACGCGCGGCTTCCACCGAGTAGTTGCACTTGCGCACCGGCGAGTGCACCGAATCGATGGGAATGAATCCGAGACCGAGGTCCTCATCGAAATTCTTATCAGCGGAAACATAGCCGCGGCCGCGCTTCAGGCGCATCTCCATATCGAGCTTGCCGCCTTCGCTGATGGTCGCGATATACACGTCCTTGTCCAGCACTTCCACGTCGGCATCGGCCTCGATCATGCCCGAGGTGACGACGCCCGGCTGGTCGGCGCGCAGATAGATCGCCTTGGCCGCATCGCCGTTGAGGCGGAATGGAATCTGCTTCAAGTTGAGGATGATGTCCGTGGCATCCTCCACCACTCCGGGGATCGACTGGAATTCGTGCAGCACACCTTCGATTTTCACCGCCGTTACTGCGGCGCCTTCAATCGAGGACAGCAACACGCGACGCAGCGCATTGCCGATGGTGGTGCCAAATCCGCGTTCGAACGGCTGGGCCCAGAAGTGACCGTACTTGTCGGTCAAAGTCTCGGTGTCGGTAGCCAGCCGTTTCGGTTTTTGAAAGCCTTTCCAAAGCATTTGTAGCTCCTGTTTCTCTTCGCCCGTGCTGCGCGGTAGAGAATCATACGAAACTCTGACCGGCTGATCTGGCGCGAAGGGTTTGGGACGCATTGCGCAGATACAGCGTCCCGGTGAATCCCATCCGACATGCACTGCGCAATGCTGTCGGAAGCAATCACTAATTGCTAACTGCTGCCTTACTTGCTATAGAGTTCGACGATCAGCTGCTCGTTGATCGGCAGGTTGATGTCATCACGCTTGGGCAGCGCCAGCACCCGGCCTTTATAGCCGTCGCGATCGACTTCCAGCCACGCGGGCGGCGCCTGGTGACTGGCGAAGTCCTTCGCAATGTCCAGCATCGCAAGCTTCTGGCTGCCCTCGCGCACCGCGATCTCGTCTCCAGCCTTTACCTGGAAGGAAGGAATGTTGACCTTGCGCCCGTTTACCATCACGTGACCGTGACGCACCAATTGGCGAGCCTGGCGTCGCGCCACGGCGAAGCCAAGACGATAAACCACGTTGTCCAGACGCCGCTCCAGTTGCTGCAACAGCATCTCGCCCGTAACGCCTTTGGTGCGAAAGGCGCGTTCGAAGTAATTGCGGAATTGGCCTTCCTGGGTGAAGTAGATGCGCTTGGCTTTTTGCTTCTCGCGAAGCTGCAGACCGTAGCCCACGATCTTGGCCTTGCGATCTTTGCCGTGCTGGCCGGGCGCGAAGTTTCGCTTCTCGACCGGACATTTGTCCGTAAAGCACTTTGCGCCTTTGAGGAACAGCTTCATGCCCTCGCGGCGGCAAAGGCGGCATACTGCGTCTTTGTACCGTGCCAAATTACTCTCCTATTCGAGCAGAGCTTATCTGCTCGTCCATCGATCGGTTTACGGGATTGGCGTCCCTTCTTCCCGATCAAGTTCAGTTGTTAGAACTGGGATTGGAGGTTAGTAATTAGATGTTCGAACCTAACTCTCTGATTCTTCCCAGCGTTTATGCCGCCCCTAAAGGGGCCCGAATCTCAAATATCAAGCTTACCCAGGACTATGCTTCGCGTAGCCCGCCCTGAGCGAAGTCGAAGGGTCCTGGGCTATCATGTCGCCGTCCCGCAAAGCGGGACTCAGCTCTGGCTAGCTTGCGCCCCGAAGCTTATAGCTCGAGGCTCGTAGCTCGAGGCTACTCGCCTAATCCCTAAACCCTTCTTCTCTTGGGCGGCCGGCAGCCATTGTGCGGCACCGGCGTTACGTCCCTGATCGAACGAACATCCAAACCCGCGGCCGACAACGCCCGCACCGCCGACTCACGTCCCGATCCCGGACCGCTCACCCGCACGTCCACGCTGCGCATACCGTGATCGCGCGCCTGGTTGGCGGCATTCATCGCCGCCTGCTGCGCCGCGAATGGCGTCCCTTTGCGCGATCCCCGGAACCCCAGCGAGCCGGAACTCTTCCACGACACGGTGTTGCCATTCGGGTCGGAGATAGTGACGATGGTATTGTTGAAGGACGCCTGCACATGCACCAGTCCATGCGGAACGTGCTTGCGCTCCTTCTTCTTGAACTTCTTCGTCTTGCCTTTTTTGTCGGCGGCGGAGCCTGCTGGTTTAGCCATGGTTTATGTCTTCGCGCTCGCTTTCTTCTTATTGGCTACCGTGCCCTTACGCGGTCCCTTGCGGGTGCGCGCGTTGGTATGCGTACGCTGCCCCCGCACCGGAAGGCTGCGGCGGTGCCGGTATCCACGGTACGAGCCGATTTCGATCAGGCGCTTGATGTGCATGGAAATGTCTTTGCGCAGATCGCCCTCGACATTGCCTTCCTGTTCGATGACCTGGCGGATACGATTGACCTCGTCCTCGTTCAGATCGCTGACCTTCTTAGTCGGCTCGACGCTCGCTGAGCCAAGAATGTCGGCCGAGCGCGAGTTGCCGATGCCGTAAATGTAGGTCAGCGCGATCCTGATGTGCTTGTTGCGCGGAAGATCCACGCCTGCAATACGTGCCATAATTACCTCGTAGCAATTAGCAACTAGCAATTAGCAATTAGCTAACCCGTTGCTCGAAGTTCCTTCTGTTCCTTGCGCCTTGAAGGGGCACGCTTCAAGCGTGCCGTTCAGTGTTCGTAATTGAAGTGTCGGGCTCAGCCCGAGACAGAATTAGCCTTGCCTCTGTTTGTGCTTCGAGTTCTCGCAGATCACGCGAACTACGCCGTGCCGGCGAATCACCTTGCACTTGTCGCAAATTTTCTTAACTGATGCTCTAACTTTCATGATAACTGCAGTATCCCTTCGAAAGTCCTGTGCCGTCCCTACGGGACTCGATCTTCAAGCTTCCACCCAGGACTCCGCTCCGCTCCGTCCTGGGCTAAGTTGTTCCGCGCCTACGGCGCTCGTTCGATGCCTATTCGGGCACCAGCTATCTTGGATTTCTGAGCACCTTCACCAACTTGACGCCTGCGACGAATGCACCGACCACCACCAAAAGTCTCATCAGCTCGATCAAAAAGATGACGATACCCACCGCCGACTCACTACTGGCGACTGGCTACTTGTATCTGTACACGATCCGTCCGCGCGTCAGATCGTATGGCGACAGCTCCACCGCCACGCGGTCGCCCGGAAGTATACGAATGAAATTTTTGCGCATCTTGCCGGAGACATGCGCCAGCACCTGATGCTTGTTCTCCAGCTCCACTCGAAACATGGCATTGGGCAGCGGCTCGACCACCACTGCCATCACTTCAATCGCGTCTTCCTTACTCATTCGCTCCCAGTTGCCAGTGACCAGTGGCCAGTGGCCAGTTCTCCATCCTGATATCGCGTCTTACGGTTCTTGTTCTAGCCACTGGCCACTAGCCACTGGCCACTACTCAGTCAAAATCATCGGCCCATTCTTAGTCACGGCGATGCAATGCTCGAAGTGGGCGCTGTAGCTTCCATCGTTGGTTACTGCCGTCCACTTATCGTCCAGCAGCCGCGTCTCCGGACCACCCATATTCACCATGGGCTCAATCGCGAGCACCATGCCGTCGCGCAGTTTTGGCCCATGTCCCGGGGTGCCGTAATTGGGCACCTGCGGATCTTCGTGCAGCTTCGTACCGATTCCATGTCCAACAAACTCGCGGACCACGCTGAAGCCGTTGGCCTCAACATACTTCTGCACCGCCGCGCCAACATCGCCAACCGTGTTCCCCACCCGCGCTGCCTCAATGCCCTGCGCCAGCGACTCGCGCGTCACATCCAGCAGCTTCTGCAACTCCGGCGTGATCTCATCGCCCACCGGCACCGTGATCGCCGCATCGCCGTAGTAGCCGTCGAGCACCACGCCGCAGTCGAGGGAAACGATATCGCCCGCTTTCAGCACGCGCCGTTCCGACGGGATGCCATGCACGATCTCATTGTTCACCGAGGCGCACAGCACGCAGGGATAATCGTAGTAACCCTTGAAGGCCGGCTTCGCTCCCAGATCGCGTATCTTGCGCTCGGCTATCCGCTCCAGATCCATGGTGGAGCGTCCCGGCGCGACCGCCTCTTTGGCCGCTTCCAGGACCTGCCGGACGATGCGCCCGCTGCGGCGCATTTTCTCGATCTCGGAAGACGACTTACAAACGATTGACATTCTCGATCGCGCGAAACGCCTTCGCCATTACCTCTTCCACCGGCTGTTCGCCGTTCACTTCGATCAGCCTTCCCCGGGCGCGATAGTAATCAACCAACGGCAGCGTCTGCTGCTCATAGGCCTTCATGCGCTCCGCAAAAACATCTTCTGCATCGTCGGGGCGCGTCACTAGAGGCGTGCCATCGACGTCGCAAATACCCTGGACTATGGGAGGCTGAAAATAGACGTTATAGATGCGCCCGCAGGTGGGACACGAACGACGTCCGGTAATCCGTTGCAATAAAACATTATAGTCGACGATTAACCGGATCACAACTGGCGCCGCGCACGCCTCCTGCGCGGCCAAGTCGCCCTTCCTGCACGCCCGCATCTGTTCCAGGTGCTTATCCAGCCACTCCGCCTGCGGCACCGTTCGCGGGAAGCCGTCCAGGATGAAACCGCGAACGCAATCTGCCTGCTCCAGCCGGTCGGCAACCATGTCGCATACCAGCTCGTCTGGGACCAGCTCGCCGCGCTCCATGATGGCCTTGGCCTTGAGGCCAAGCTCGGTTTTGCGAGCCACGTTCGCCCGCAAAATGTCTCCAGTGGAGATCTGCGGAATGCCAAACGTCTCTGCGATCAGCTTGGCTTGTGTTCCCTTACCGGCCGCCGGTGGTCCCAGCAGGATAATGGGACCGGTAGTGCCTGCGTTGATCTTTGCGCTCACTGCCGCGGAAGACTGCGCCTCCATATTCTTACCTCGCACGGCGGAGCTTCCCGGTGCTCCGAAAGCAGCATTTAGTAATTGGCACTTAGCATTTAGCCAAGACTCGCATTTCGCTCGTGCTGCCCAAAACTCAAATGTCCAGAGCGCTAATGCCCTTGTGCATTTGCTAACTGCTAAGTGCTAAATGCCAAGTGCTGCTTTACCATGTCGCCCTTCGCCCACGCACGCGTCCGCTGCGCGGGGTGAATCCTTCGTAGTGCCGCATCACCAGCTGCGATTCGACCTGGTTGATGGTGTCCATCGCCACGCCGACCACGATCAGCAGCGATGTTCCGCCGAAGTAGAAGTTCACGCCCAGGCCGTTGGTCACCCACGCCGGCATTCTTTCGAAGAACGCGCCAATCACTCCCGGCAGGTGGTTGAGCCGGATACCGGCGATCATCCACTCCGGAATAAACGAGATCAGGATCAGGTACAGCGCGCCGACCAGCGTGATGCGCGTCAGAATGTCGTTGATGTAATTCGCGGTGCGCGCCCCCGGCCGAATGCCGGGAATGAAACCGCCGTACTTCCGCATGTTGTCGGCAACCTCGGTCGGGTTGAAGACGATCGACACGTAGAAGTAAGCGAAGAAGATAATGCCCACCGCATACAGCAGGGTGTAGAGCGGCTCGCCCCATTGCAGCGCGCGCAGCATCGGGCCGAAGTAGCGGTTGTCCTTGAACAGCGCTCCGGCGGTCTGTGGCAATGTCAGCACCGACGAGGCAAAGATCACCGGCATAACGCCGCCGGAGTTCACGCGCAGCGGCAGGTGCGTCGATTGGCCGCCCATGATCTTCCGTCCCACAACGCGTTTGGCGTACTGCACCGGGATGCGCCGTTCGCTGCGTTCCACAAAGACAATGAAAGCGACGACCGCGACCATCAACACCACCAGCAGCAGCATGGCGGGAACCGTAAAGGCGCCCCAGGCCTGCGATTCCGCCTTCTCCAGCATGTCCATGACGCCGCGCGGCAGGCCAACGACGATGCCCGCGAAGATCAGCAGCGACATTCCGTTGCCGACGCCGCGCTCGGTGATCTGCTCGCCCAGCCACATGATGAAGACGCTGCCCGTCGTCAGCGTCAGCATGGTCATCAGTACAAAGCCGATGCCCGGGTTGAGAACGAAATCCGGCTGCCGCTGCAAGGTAAACGCGATGCCCAGCGACTGCACCGCGCTCAATCCGAGCGTCAGGTAGCGCGTCCACTGCGTGATCTTCTTGCGGCCCAGTTCGCCTTCTTTTTGCAGCTTGGCCAGCGGCTCATACACCACGGTCATCAACTGCAGAATGATCGATGCCGTGATGTACGGCATGATGCCGAGGGCGAAGATCGTCAGCCGGCGCAACTGGCCGCCGCTGAACAGATCGATGAAACCCAGGAAGCTGCCACGATTCTGGTCGAAGAACTGCGCCAGCTTATCGGCGTTGATGCCCGGCGTCGGAATATGGCCGCCGAGCCGATAGACCGCCAGCAGTCCAAGCGTGAACAGAATGCGCTTTCGCAGATCGGGAACGCGGAATACATTGGCTAACTTCTCAAGCATAAAACCTCAGTTGTCAGTTGCCGGTTGTCAGTTGCCAGTTAAATCCACAACCGCGACCACGACAACGAAAAGCAATACCACCAACTTCCTGTCGGCAACTCAGCCTCGGTTCGCAAACTGACAACCAACAACTGGCAACCGACAACTACTCCTGACGCCTAGGCACCCACCACTTGTACCTTGCCGCCCGCTTTCTCAATCTTCTTCTGCGCAGATTTGGAGAACTTGTGCGCATGGACGGTAATCGCGCTCGACAGCTCGCCCTGTCCCAGCACCTTCACCAGCGAATTCTTGGAGCTCACCACGCCCGCCTTGCGAAGCACCTCGGGCGTAATCTCGCTTTCGCCCAACTCCGCCAGCCGCTCCAGGTTCACCACTTCATACTCGGTACGGAAGATGTTGACGAAGCCGCGCTTGGGCAGACGGCGATGCAGCGGCATCTGACCGCCTTCGAATCCGCGCATCAGGCGCGATCCGCTACGCGACCCCTGTCCCTTGTGCCCGCGCGTGGAAGTCTTTCCCATGCCCGAGCCCATTCCGCGGCCGACACGCTTGCGGTTCTCCGATGCCTTGCGAGGCGCTTTTAATGTGCTTAAGTTCATTTTGCGATACCTTGTGCGGCGCGCTTTGTATCAGGGCACGACCTCAGTCGTGCCGACGACGCGCTACTTATAATGGGGCTTTAGCCCCGGCCTCAGCGGCTAAAGCCGCTGCTGATTTCTCTCCTGCGGCACGACTGAAGTCGTGCCCTGATACGAATCTGACTTCACCGGCCCCAACTGACAGTCGGCAACCAGCAACTATTTCACAATCTCAACCAAGTGCGGCACCTTCGCTACCATGCCGCGAATCGACGGCGTATCTTCCCGCTCGACCACCTGATTCAGTCGAGTGAACCCCAAGCCCTTGATCACCAGCTTGTGCTTCACGGGAGCGGCAATCGCCGAACGCACCCACTTTAGCTGGATCGTTGTGCCCTTTTCCGCCCCTGCTGTCTGTGTTTTCTTTCGCGTCCGCGCCATGATTACAGCTCCTCGACCGACTTGCCGCGCTGCGCCGCCACATCCTGCCGGTCGCGCAGCTTGCCCAGCGCGTTGAAGGTAGCCTTGATGACGTTGTGTGGGTTGGTGGTGCCGATCGACTTGGTCAGCACGTTCTGCACTCCCGCCGAAGTCATCACCGCACGCACCGCGCCGCCGGCAATCACACCGGTTCCTTCCGGGGCCGGCTTCAGCAAAACCATGCCGGAGCCATAGCGCCCCAGCACCTGGTGCGGAATCGTGGTCTGCGTCAGGTTCACCCGCAGCAGGTTCTTCTTGGCCGACTCAATTCCCTTGCGGATGGCCTGCGGAACTTCCTTCGCCTTGCCGGAGCCATAGCCTACGACCGCCGACGCCGGATCGCCCACCACAACCAATGCAGCAAACGACAGATTCTTGCCGCCCTTGACGACCTTCGTAACACGGTTGATCGAGACCACCTGGTCCTTCAGCTGATACTGACCCGCGTCCAGCTTTTTCTTTACTGTTGGCATTCCCGTTGTTTCTCCCCGGCGCCGTAGGACAGCTTCAAAGCTGTCGTACGAGAGCGCCCAAAATCATGTGTCATCCCGAGCGTAGGTGCGCTTTATTTGCGCACCGGAGTCGAGGGACCTGCTTTTCTGCCGTCCCTACCGGACTCGGTTTTCCAGTTCGCATCGGCGCCGGCCTGAAAGCTTGCCCTGAGCGCGGTCGAAGGGGCCCGCTCTTCCAACTAGAACTCCAGCCCCGCTTGTCTGGCCGCATCGGCCAGGGCCTTGATGCGCCCGTGATACAGATACCCACCACGGTCGAAAACCACTTTGCTGATGCCTTTCTCTTTGGCGCGCTCGGCGATCAGCTTACCGACTTCTTTGGCCGAGCTCACATTGCCGCCGGTCGGACGCTTCTCGCCCTTGATGCCCTTGCCCTTCTCGACCGACGTTGCCGCCACCAGCGTCACGCCCTTGGCGTCATCGATGACCTGCGCGTAGATATGGTTCACCGAGCGATAGACATTCAGCCGCGGACGCTCGGTGGTTCCCAGCAGGTGCTTGCGAATTCGCGTGTGTACCTTCTGCCGAGTTTGATCTTTTGAAGTCTTCGAAATCATGTTTTCTTTTCCTGTCCCGGGTTTCTGAACCGGGTAACGGTGGGCCGAAGCCCCGTCCGTCGTTCTCTGTCGTTCTCTAAAGCTCTGTCATCCTTTTAAAACTCTGTCATCCTGAGCGGAGGTGCGCTTCCTTTGCGCACCGGAGTCGAAGGACCCCTATTGCCCCGATGAAGTAGCTTGCGGCAAGTCGGAGTTCGAAATATCCCGAACTACCTTCCAACTCCCATCCGCTTGCCTTTTCCAGACGATCACATACTTGCCGTGATCGCTAATCGTATTGCCTGCCGGATCCTTGAACGACATCTCATAGGCGCCGCTTGAAAATCCCAAGTCGTCCGAAACGTCAACTCTGTCCGGCGTCCAGCTAATCTTCAGGCCTGGCTTGAACCAGCCACGAAGCAATTCGCGAATCGCCTCGCCTCCAATTGCAGCCGGCGCATTCGGCGCCATCACCACACAATCGTCAGCGCAGAACTTCAACGAGCTTTCGAGATCACCGGCCGCAAACGCTTCCAGCCACGACTGATCTGCGACCCGGATTTCGTCTGAAGCCCCCATCAACCGCGCTCACCTTGTCAGCTGCTACTGACAACTGACAACCGGCAACCGACAACTATTTGGCTCCCGTCTTACCCACCTTCTTCTTCAGTCGCTCGTCGCTGTAGCGCACGCCCTTGTTCTTGTATGGGTCCGGCGGACGCAGACCGCGCATCTCGGCGGCCACAAATCCGACCTTCTGGCGGTCGATGCCACTGACGGTCAAGTGCGTCTGCTTGGGATCGATTGTCACATTGATGCCGTTGGGCAGCGGGTACTCGATGGGATGCGAGTATCCCAAGGTGAAGACCACCGTGCCCTTACCCTTCATCTCGGCACGATAACCGATGCCGACGATGTCCAGCTCCCTCGTCCAGCCTTTGGTCACGCCTTCGACCGAGTTGTTGACCAGCGCCCGCACCAGGCCGTGAATCGCGGCCTTGGAGTCATCCTCGCGCACGACCACCAGATGACCGTTATTCTGTTCCAGCCTCACGCCTGCCGGCATGTGCGTGACGACTTCGCCTTTGGGGCCTTTCACGCGAACGGTGTTGCCTTCGACGGCATAGGTCACGCCTTTTGGCAACGGTATCGGTTTCTTTCCAATTCGAGACATAAGAAATCAGCCTTTAGCAATTAGCTCTTAGCCTTTAGCCCTAAGCAAACCCAAATCAAGTGTCATCCCAAACGAACCGCTCTAGCCCCGAGTCGAACGACCTTGTTTTGTCCTATTCAACACTAACTATCTGTGCCAACTTCGCCGCCGCTGCTCGCAAGCTCTAGCTGACGGCTGATAGCTGACATCTCCTCAGTAAATCTCGCACAATACTTCGCCGCCGACACCTTCTTTGCGCGCCTGGCGGCCAGTCATCACGCCTTTAGGCGTGGTCAGGATGTTGATCCCCAATCCACCCAGCACGCGCGGAATCTCGCCATGGCCGACGTACACGCGACAGCCGGGACGCGACACGCGCTTCAGGTCCGAAATTGGCGACGCATTGTCGGAGCTGTACTTCAAGTACACGCGCAACACCTTGCGTCCTTCTTCATCGGTGGCCTTGAAGTTGGCAATATAGCCTTCTTCCTTCAGAATGCGGGCCATCTCCACCTTCAACTTGGAGTAGGGAACATCCACCTTCTGCTGCCGCGCCTTGATCGCGTTACGAACTCGCGTCAGAAAATCCGAGACCGGATCGGTCAAACTCATGCTTTGCTTCTCCTGATATCGTCGCCCGTTCGCTTACTTACCAGCGCTTCTTTGCGCGTGATAATGATGTAAGAACCTGCGGCGACGTACTAACTAGCCACTATTAACTACAGGCTATCTCATAAATCGTTATGGTTTGTATCAGGGCGCGACTGAAGTCGTGCCCTGATACAAAGCGATTTATGAGATAAGTTGTCGTCACTGCATTACTACCAGCTCGATTTAGCAACCCCGGGAATCTCGCCCCGCAGCGCCAGATCGCGGAAATGCAGCCGGCACAGACCGAACTTGCGCAGGTATCCGCGCGAGCGTCCGCACAGCTTGCAGCGATTATGCTGCCGGGTTGAGAACTTGGGCTTCTTATTTGTCTTCGCTATCTGTGATGTTCTGGCCATTTCGCCTTTCGCTATTCGGGTTTCGCTCTTAGCGATTAGCCCTTAGCTTTTAGCTACCGCTTTCTATCGTGAAACTCGAAACTGGAAACTTGAAACTAACCCCTAGTCCCCAGCCCCTAATCCCTGCTACTGCCGGAACGGCATTCCCATGTGCTTCAGCAGCGCTCGCGCCTGATCGTCTGTACCCGCCGAAGTGACGATGGTGATGTTCATCCCTTTCAGCTTCTCGACCTTGGCATAGTCAATTTCCGGGAAGATCAGCTGATCGCGCACGCCCAACGTATAGTTGCCCCGCCCATCGAACGACTTCGTAGGGACGCCGCGGAAATCCCGCACCCGAGGCAACGCCACGTTCACCAGCCGATCGAAGAACTCGTACATGCGGTCGCCGCGCAGCGTCACCATCACGCCGATCGGCATGCCCTCGCGCACTTTGAATGCGGCGATCGACTTGCGTGCCTTGGTGATGACCGGCTTTTGCCCGGTGATCTGTCCCACTTCGCCCGCCGCCGGATCGATCAGCTTCGCGTTCTGCGTCGCCTCGCCCACGCCCATGTTGACGATGATCTTCTCCAGCTTGGGCGCAGCCATCGGATTCTCAAGGCTGAATTCCTTCATCAGGGCCGGACGCACTTCTTTGTAGTAGCGGTCGCGCAGCCGCGCAGTGTCGCGATTAGTCGCTTTCGGCCGCGCCGGCTTGCCCTGATCAACCGCCGCTTCAACTTCAGCGGACTTTGCCTTCTTGCCCTGCGGCTTGCCCTGGCCACCTTGCGGCTTCTGTCCGCCCTGCGGTTTTTGTTTCTTCTCGTCTGCCATTCCTGCGTTACCTTTCTCACGGTTTCGGCATTAGTTGCAGCCGGTTCGTGAGGGAGTCGATTTCTGGTACTTAGCAATTAGCAATTAGCATTTAGCATTTAGCATTTAGCCAATCCTGCCGATTGCACCTAGCCTGTCCGAACTCTGCGGCCTTGGCTAACTGCTAAGTGCCAAATGCTAACTGCTGGCCTTTTACTTCTCCAGCGTGTTCGCGCACCGGCTACACACGCGTACATGGCGGTCACCATGGTACTCATGCCGTACCCGTACCGGACGATTGCACGAATTGCACAGCAGCATCACATTGCTGATGGAAATCGGGCTCTCCTGCTCCGCGATACCGCCCTTAATGTTCCGCTGCGGATTGGGACGCACGTTCTTCTTGACCATCATGACGTGCTCAACCAGCACTTTGCCCTCGTCCGGCATGACCCGCAGCACGCGACCCTGCTTGCCCTTGTCGCGTCCCGTAATTACCCGCACCTGATCGTTGCGGCGAATGTCGACAGCGTTTTGCATTGCTCTTCAATCCTCTTTACGATTCGCATCGGCACTTAGCAGTTGGCATTGGGCACTTAGCCAATGCAGCTGGTCTTGCCGCGTGCCGCAAGTACAATTTAAATCCCGAACAGAAGTGCGGGGCTAAATGCCAAGTGCTTCTGCTAATTGCTGCCTCTACAGCACTTCCGGCGCCAGTGAAGCGATCTTCAAGAACTTCTTTTCGCGCAATTCGCGAGCTACCGGGCCGAAGACGCGCGTGCCCACCGGTTCGTGCTGGTCATTGATCAGTACCGCCGCATTCTGATCGAAGCGGATGTAGGTGCCGTCGCGACGCCGATGCTCCTTGCGAGTGCGCACGATCACGGCTTTCACTACCGTGCCCTTCTTCGCGG
Organism: uncultured Acidobacteriaceae bacterium; assembly: GCA_963821995.1. Classification (GTDB taxonomy): domain Bacteria; phylum Acidobacteriota; class Terriglobia; order Terriglobales; family Acidobacteriaceae; genus Bog-257. Next base: position 207,466 of record CAWGFZ010000012.1, read on the forward strand.
TGCCGTCCGGCGAAGCCTCTTTCACCGCGGCGGTGATTATGTCGCCCAGTCCGGCAACCAGCCCGGTCGAGCCGCCTAGCGGCAGGATCATCTGCAGCTTGCGCGCGCCGGAGTTGTCGGCGACATCGAGCATCGTCCTCATCATCACTGCCATAACCTCTTCTCCTTCGAAGGCGGCACGTAGCACTTAGCCGTTAGCACTTAGCCGTTAGCACTTAGCCCTTAGCTTCTAGTTATTGTTCCGTTCGGTTGAAGTCGTAGAGCTAGATGCTAAATGCTAAGTGCTGCTTTTCTACGCGACCGGCTGTTCTTCCACCGGAGCTACTATAGCCGCCCGCTGCAACACTTCCTTCAGCTGCCAGCGCTTCAGCTTCGACAACGGCCTGGTCTCCTCGATCTTCACGTAATCGCCAAGGTGCGCGGTACCCTGCTCGTCGTGCGCATAAAACTTCTTGCTGCGCGAAACTACGCGTTTGTAGAACGGATGCGCCTTCTGCCGCCGCACCTCGACCACAATGGTCTTGGCCATTTTGGTCGAGACTACCTCGCCGATCAGCGTCTTACGGCGTCCCGCGGCAGTTACATTCCTCGTTGCTGTGGTTTCAGCCATGGATTACTTTTTCTCCACCGCAGCCTGTTTCCTGGCTGCCTTCTTCTCCGGCGCGGGAGCGCTCGCTGCCGGCTGCGGGACGGAGCTGCCATTGCCCGCCGCCATTTCTTTCTGGCGCATCACCGTCTGTACCCGCGCAATGTCCTTCTTCAACTCGCGGATTTTCTTGAGACTTTCGGTCTGTCCCATCTTGAGCTGAAACTTCATCTTGAAGAGCTGGTCCGACAGCTCCCGCTGCTGATGCTCCAGCTCGATGTCAGTCAGGTTGCGAATTTTGTCGACGTTCATTGTGAAATCCTTGAAGATAGTGGCTAGTGGTCAGTGGCTAGTGTCTAGAATGCAAACTCGCCACGACCTTCGAATCTACTTCCATTAGCATGTTCCTTGCGACAATGCATACTAGCCACTAATAACTAACAACTGCCTTAATGCACTCCCTCACGTTGCACAAACTTGGTCCGTAACGGCAGCTTGTGCGAAGCCAGGCGCATTGCCTCGGCGGCCTCTGTCGCCGGTACGCCTTCCATCTCAAACAGGATCTTGCCCGGACGAACTACCGCTACCCAGTGGTCCGGCGCGCCCTTGCCTTTGCCCATACGGGTTTCGGCCGGCTTCTTGGTCACCGGCTTGTCTGGGAACAGCCGAATCCAGATCTTGCCGCCGCGCTTGATGAAGCGGGTCATGGCCACGCGGCTGGCCTCGATCTGCCGGTCCGTGATCCAGCCCGGCTCCAGGACCTTCAAGCCATAGTCGCCGAACGACAGCTCGCCGCCGCGCCATGCCTTGCCGGTCATGCGCCCGCGCTGCTGCTTGCGGTACTTAACTTTCTTTGGCATCAACATAGGAATTCAGTGGCTAGTGGTCAGTGGCTAGTGGCTAGTGGCTAGTAAAGCCTGCCAGTCCAATTCCCAGTAGCATCTCCAATTTCTTTGCTACTAAACCAAGGTCACTTTCTTGTTACTGGCCAGTGGCCACTAGCCACTAGCCACTGTTCTTAGAACGCTCCCGACGAGACGCCGCGCGACTCGCGTTTGCGCTCCTTGAATATCTCGCCTTTATACACCCAGCACTTCACGCCGATCACACCGTAAGTCGTCTTGGCTTCCGAGAAGCCATAATCGATGTCGGCGCGCAGCGTGTGCAACGGCAGCCGTCCCTGCAGATACCATTCCGAGCGCGCGATCTCGTTGCCGTTCAGTCGCCCGCTGACGCGAACCTTGATGCCTTTGCAGCCGAAGCGCAGCGCCGAATCCACCGCCTTGCGCATCGCGCGCCGGAATCCCACGCGCTTCTCCAGTTGCAGCGCGATGTTCTCCGATACCAGTTGCGCGTCCAGCTCCGGTTTGTGCACTTCCTGGATGTCCACGTAGACGTCACGATTGGTGCGCTTCTGGATTTCCTGCTTCAGCTTGTCGATCTCCGCACCCTTGCGCCCGATGATGATGCCCGGCCGCGCCGTGCGGATGATGATGCGCAGCTTGTTGCCCGGCCGCTCGATCTCGATGGAGCTCACGCCCGCCGACTTCAGCTTGTCCTTCAGCTCGGCTTTCAGCTTGACGTCTTCCAGCAGCAGCTTGTCGTAGTCGCGCTCCACGAACCAGCGCGATCTCCACGGCTTGGTGATGCCGAGACGAAATCCGTATGGATGGACTTTCTGTCCCATAGATCTCCTACTTTTTCTTAGCGGCCTTCTTGCCCGCAAATTTCTTTTCCGGCTTTTTCTTTGCTGCCGGCCTTCTGGCCACGATCTTTTTCGCCGCCCTCTTAACAGCAGAGCCCTCTTCGACCTTGTGTACCAGTTCGCCTTTACCGTTCGCCACGACCTTTTCCGCCAGCGCGATTTCGATGTGCGAGATCCGCCGCTGATACCGGTACGCGCGTCCCATCGGCGCCGGACGGATGCGCTTCATGCGCGGCCCGTCGTTGGCGACGGCGCGGGTGACGTACAGGCGATCAACATCGACGTCCGCGCCCTTTTCCGCGCCGACGTAATTCGCGTTCTCCAGGGCTGAGCGCAGCAGCTTGTACAGCCTGGGCGCGATGCCCTTCTTGGTGAACAGCAGCGTGTCCAGCGCCTCTTCCACCCGCCGGCCCTTGATCAGGTCCAGCACCAGGCGCGCCTTCTGCGGCGAGACTCGCACGTAATTCAGTTTGGCCGTGAATTCCATCTCGTTTCCTTCTTCATCGGGGCCCCGGCGGACGCCTCTTTGCGTCTGCTGGGGCGGCTTACCTTGCCGGTGCCGGCTTCGCGGCCGTCTCCGTCGCCGCCCTTACCGAGTGGCCCTTAAACGTCCGGGTCATGCTGAACTCGCCCAGCTTGTGGCCCACCATGTTTTCCGTGATGTACACCGGGATGAACTTCTTGCCGTTGTGCACGGCGAGCGTGTGTCCCACCATCTCCGGGATCACGGTCGAGCGGCGCGACCAGGTGCGCACGACCTTCTTTTCGTTACGCGCGTTCATCGCTTCGATCTTCACCTGCAGGTGCGAATCGATGAACGGGCCTTTCTTGGTTGAACGGGCCATATCGTCTCAGTCCTATCCGTCCTACTTCTGTCTGCGGGTCACGATGAACTTATCGGTCCGCTTGTTATTGCGCGTCTTGTACCCGCGCGTCGGCTGGCCCCACGGCGTCACCGGATGGCGTCCACCGCTGGTCTTGCCTTCACCGCCGCCATGGGGATGGTCAACAGGATTCATGACTACACCACGGTTGGTCGGCCGGCGTCCCAGCCAGCGTGTGCGTCCGGCCTTGCCGATGGAAACGTTTTCGTGATCGGTGTTGCCCACCTGGCCCACCGTCGCCATGCAATCCACCAGCACCCGACGCGTCTCGCCGGAGGGCAGCTTCAGAAGCGCGTAATCGCCTTCTTTCGCGACCAACTGCGCCTGAGCGCCCGCCGACCGCGCCATCTGAGCGCCCTTGCCCGGCTTTAGCTCGATGTTGTGCACCGTCGTTCCGGGAGGAATATTGCGCAGCGGGAGCGCATTGCCCACCAGGATGTCGGCATCGGGCCCACTCAGCAGCTTCGCTCCCACCTTCAGTCCGACCGGCTGAATGATGTAGCGCTTCTCGCCATCGGCGTAGCTCAGCAGCGCAATGCGCGCCGAGCGGTTGGGATCGTACTCAATCGACGCGACCGTCGCCGGAATGCCGGTCTTGTCGCGCTTGAAGTCGATGACGCGCAGCTTCCGCTTGTGTCCGCCGCCGCGCCGCCAGATCGTCAGGTCGCCCGCATTACGGCGCCCACTGATGCGCTGTTTCGGCTCCGTCAGCGGCTTGTACGGACGGTTGGTCGTCAGGTCGTCATTCGCCAGCGTGGTGATAAACCGCCGCGTCGGAGTTGTCGGTCTGTAAGTCTTGATTGCCATATTCCGCTCTTCGGAACGGGCGCTTCCGCACCCGCCTAACTTCATCCCGCCGCGCTGCGGCTGGTTTCAACTGACCACTGGCCACTGGCCAGCGGCCACTACAGATTCTCTGCGTACTCCGGCATCTTCTGTCCCGCCTTCAACCGCACGTACGCTTTCTTCCAGTCAGGACGGTAGCCGGTAAATTTACCGCGCCGCCGCTCTTTGCCTTCAAAGGTCGCGGTACGCACTGAATCCACCTTCACCTTAAAAATGCTCTGCACCGCCTGCTTGATCTCCGTCTTAGTTGCGCCGACGGCCACCTCGAAGACCAGCGTCGCTTCCGTTTCCTTCACGCCCAAGCCCTTCTCCGTGATCACCGGGCGGCGAATGATCTGATATGCCGACTTCATTACGCCACCTCCGCCTGTCTGCGCTGCCGGGGTCCCCGAGACGCGCCGACCTTGGGCGTCTTGGGGTGGTTGGGCGCCGAGGCCTTCAACGAATCCTGCAACTTCTCCAGTGCGGGCCGGGCGAAGATCGCGCTTTCATACCGCAGCAGGTGATAGGGATGAACCTGATTCGCTGCCAGCAGCTCCACGCCTTGCAGATTGCGCGAGCTCAGATCGAGGTTCTTCTCCGTCTCGCCGATGTACCTTTCCACCAGCAGCGTAGTGCCTTTCGCATTCAGCTTGTCGAGCGTCTGACGAAACTCTTTCGTCTTCGCCGTCTGCAGCTCAAAGTTCTCGACCACGACCAACTTGCCGTCGGCGAACTTGGCTGCCAGTGCCGAGCGCAGCGCGCCCAGCACCTTCTTGCGCGGGAACGCGTAGTCGTACGAGCGGGGCTGCGGTCCGTGGACCGTGCCGCCATGCCGCCACAGCGGCGAGCGGATCGAACCCACACGAGCGCGGCCGGTGCCCTTCTGCTTCCACAGTTTGCGGCCCGCGCCACTCACCAGCTTCTTGTTCTTGGTGGCATGCGTGCCGGCACGCTGTCCGGCGCGGTAGTGTCTCACCGCTTCCCACAGCAGGTCCTCGTTCACTGCACCGAAAACCTCATCGGCCAGTTCGAGCGAGCCCACCTTTTCGCCACTCAGGTTCACTACATCAATCGTCGCCATATGCTTTTCCAATTTGGCGGTCAATCGTGACTTTCAGCTGTCAGCCATCAGCCGTCAGCTCTCAGCCAAACCACTGGCCACTAGCCACTGACCACTAGCCACTACTTTTTCTTCGCCACGGCGCGCTTCGAAGCCTTCAAGGGATCGATCATGCCAGCAGCGCTAAAGCCGCGACGCTCTCTCGGCGGCTTCTTCGCCTTCGTAATAACCACGTAAGCGTCTCTTGGTCCCGGCACTGCGCCTTCGACCACCAGCAGGTTCTCGTCTTTGTCGACGCCCAGCACGCGCAGGTTGCGCACCGTCACCTTGTCCACTCCCATATGTCCCGACATGCGCATGCCTTTGAACACGCGTGATGGAAATGCCGAGGAGCCGATGGAGCCGGTGATCTGGAACATCGATCCGTGCGATGCCGCGCCGCCCGCGAACTTGTGGCGCTTCACCACACCCGCAAAACCGCGACCCTTGCTGACACCGGAGACATCCACGAATTTCTCGCCATCGAAAATGTCTACCAGCACCTTGTCGCCCGTCTTGGTGCCGTCTTGCGTTTCCGGGTCGATGACCAGTGGCACCTCGCGCAGAAACCGCATTGGTGGAACATTGTTCTTCGCGAAGTGGCCTTTCATCGCATTCGTCAGGCGCGATTCCTTCACGAACTCCACCAGCCCAATCTGCGCCGCATCGTAGCCGTCCTTCGCGACCGTCTTGCGTTGCGTCACCATGCAAGGGCCGGCCTTCAGCACCGTGACCGGGTGAACGTCACCCTTGTCATCGAAGAGCTGCGTCATGCCGACTTTCTTGCCCAAAATTCCACTGACCGCCATTTTCGTATCCTCAACTCCGCTTCCTGCCGTTCGCATTCGACCGGGGATTGTTACCAATCTCGGAAGTTTTGTTTTGTGTGGCCATTAGCTCTTAGCTCTTAGCTACTTGTGTTCTTTCCCGAACGCCTTGATCTCCACATCCACGCCCGCCGGAAGCTCCAGCTTCATCAGCGCGTCCACCGTTTGCTGCGTGGGCTCGAGAATATCGAGCAAGCGCTTGTGCGTGCGAATCTCGAACTGCTCGCGCGACTTCTTGTCCACGTGGGGCGAGCGCAGCACCGTGTACTTGTTCTTCACGATGGGAAGCGGGATCGGTCCCGCAATCTGCGCGCCGGTGCGGCGAGCCGTGTCCACGATCTCACCGGTGGACTGGTCGAGAACGCGATAGTCATAAGCTTTCAGGCGGATGCGGATTCGTTCTTTGCCAATCACGTTAGTTATCTCTCAAAGAGCTTCTTGTTAAGGCCCGCTTGGAGCCGATCCTATACTTGCGATGGAGCACGCCTTCTGGCGCAACTCTCATCAGCAAAACCAATTGCTAATTGCTAATTGCTGCCTTTACGCAATAATTTCCGTAATCGTGCCCGCGCCCACGGTGCGTCCGCCTTCGCGGATGGCAAACCGCAAGCCCTTCTCCATCGCCACCGGCGTGATCAGCTCGATCTCCAGCGCCACGTTGTCGCCCGGCATCACCATCTCTGTCCCAGCAGGCAGTGTCGCCACGCCCGTCACGTCCGTCGTGCGGAAGTAGAACTGCGGCCGATAGCCCTTGAAGAACGGCGTGTGCCGTCCGCCCTCGTCCTTCGACAGCACGTACACTTCGCCCTTGAACTTGGTGTGCGGCGTAATCGAGCCCGGCTTGGCCAGCACCATGCCGCGCTCCACGTCTTCCTTCGCCGTGCCGCGCAGCAGCAGCCCGGCATTGTCGCCCGCCATGCCTTCGTCCAGTTGCTTCTTGAACATCTCCACGCCGGTCACTACCGTCTTGCGCGTCTCGCGGAAGCCGACAATCTCGACGTCCTCGCCCACCTTCACCTTGCCGCGCTCGATACGGCCGGTGACCACAGTGCCGCGCCCCTGGATCGAGAAGATATCTTCGATCGGCATCAGGAACGGCTTATCCACATCGCGCGCCGGCAGCGGAACGTTCTTATCGACCGCCTCCATCAGCTCGTCGATCTTGGCTTCCCACTGCGCTTCGCCGTTCAACGCTCCCAGCGCCGAACCGCGAATTACCGGCACATCGTCGCCCGGAAACTGGTACTTCGTCAGCAGTTCGCGCACTTCCATCTCCACCAGATCGATCAGCTCGGGATCTTCCACCGCATCGCACTTGTTCAGAAACACCAGCACGTAGGGCACACCCACCTGGCGAGCCAGCAGCACGTGCTCTTTGGTCTGCGGCATGGGGCCGTCGGTCGCGGCTACCACCAGGATCGCGCCGTCCATCTGCGCCGCGCCGGTGATCATGTTCTTGATGTAGTCGGCGTGGCCGGGACAATCCACGTGCGCGTAGTGCCGGTTCGCGGTCTCGTACTCGACGTGCGCCGTGGCGATGGTGATGCCGCGCTCGCGCTCTTCCGGCGCGTTGTCGATCGAATCGAACGAGCGGAAGACGATCTTCGGATTGTGCTTCTGCAATACCTTGGTGATGGCCGCCGTCAGCGTGGTCTTGCCATGATCGATGTGCCCGATGGTGCCAACGTTCACGTGCGGCTTGCTGCGATCAAATTTCTCTTTCGCCA
>CAWGFZ010000013.1:0-4921 GCA_963821995.1 uncultured Acidobacteriaceae bacterium
TAGTTCTTATGCCCTAGTAATACCGATAGACTTTGTTGAACTTTGCGCGCAGAGGCGGCTCAACTACCTCCAGCGCCGTCAAATAAAACTCGCGTATCTGTGCCTGGTCGCTTACCGGCAGCGCATCGTAAAGCTGCTGCGCCGTCATGCCGGTCCGGGCCAGATCAAGGTCCGATTGCTCCAGCAACTTCCCGCGCAGCACGCGATGGAAGTCGCGAATAGGAACACCTCTCCGCTGCAACAGCCGCAGAAAGTTTACGACCGCAGCGGGAGCGAAAATCCGGTTCAGCGCCGATTGAAGCCGCTCGAAATCGTCGAGCTTTTCGATCGGAATACCAGCTTGCTGGAACGCGGACCGCTCGGTTGACTGTTCCACCGGATTGTTCACCGTCCTACTGAAATTCTGGAGCTGATGATCGGGATTGAACCGATGACCTCTCCCTTACCAAGGGAGTGCTCTACCAACTGAGCTACATCAGCTTGTATGTCACATCAACCTTGGATCCCTCACTTACGTTAGGGATTTCGCCTGCGGGCTCGCGCTACGCTCACGCCCACAAAGCGGCTCAACTCTGGAGCGGGAGACGGGAATCGAACCCGCGACCAACAGCTTGGAAGGCTGTGACTCTACCACTGAGTTACTCCCGCCTGAACTCCCGACCACGTGCCGTCCCTACGGGACTCGACTCTAATTTCCGCTCTTACCCAGGGCTTACGCCCTGGGCTAACTTCAGTTCCACCCCTGCGGGGTTCGGACATCAGCGCTTCCGCCCCTCGCCGGAAGCAACGACGTTGGGGCTCGCGCGTCAGAACTTCAATCACCTTAGCCCTAAGGCCAATCCATCTAAGCCTATCGGCTTGCGGTTCGGCGCGGGCCTCGTAGCTAGCGGCTCGCGGCTTACTCGCCGCGATCTTCGCGCCGCTCGTGCTCCTGCTTCTTACTCCAGGACCAGGTACGAACCGCGAACATGGCCAAGATCGCCACCGTCGCAAATTTGAACTTCGGATCGCTCAACGTCGTCCATGCCAACGCGGCCAAAACCGCATAAATTGCGAACGCGATCCACAACCGCTTGCTGCCGGACATCCGCGTCATTTCCAACTGCTCAATTGCCACAAAAACCTCTATGGCTCAACAAAGCTGGTGCACAGGGGAGGATTCGAACCTCCGTAGCTCGCAAGGAGCGGCAGATTTACAGTCTGCTGCCATTAACCACTCGGCCACCTGTGCACAATCCCAGCACTCGTGGCGGGAGGGTATGCTCGGGGCCGCTGAAAAAGTGCCAACCGCGGAACCCTCGCGGGCTAAAGCCCGCTTGGGAGTTAAAAATAGCACCCGGACGCGGGCCTGAAGGCCCGCTCTACCCAATCCCTGCTCTCAAAGAACGTGCAGGCCAAAATCCGCGAACCCGGCAAAACTCCGCAACAGCCGCACGATCATACTTCCGCGCGTCTTGCGATTCAGGAAGCTGCTGCTGGATTTCAGTTCTCTAGGAGAGCTGCGCGTCTCGTTTGGCTTGCTCCTGCTACGCCTTGCGGCGCGCTGAAGGTTACGATCCTGGAGCTGGCGAAGGGACTTGAACCCCCGACCCTCTGATTACAAATCAGATGCTCTACCAGCTGAGCTACGCCAGCTTGCGTGATCCGAGACTACACGGATCAGGCATGATTCTCCCTGCCAGCCGGGAACAAGTATCGAGCTTAACACAACAGAAAACACCGTGCAAACGGCTTAGAACACAAGCAGGTGCTTCTTCTTTTTTTTCTTGTTGGAGGAACTCTCCTTGCTCTGGTCGGCAGGGGGAACCGGCTGTTGCGACGAACTGCTCGCCGCCGGCTGCGAACCGCCGCCTGAGCTGCCGTTTGCCAGCTCATTGATCTGCGTCGGAGGCGGAACGGGCGCCGGCCCGGTGCTGACACTTGGAGCGAGATCGTTCTTCATGTCGGAACCGGCTGGTGCTGCGCCGGGCTGCGATGCATCGGAGGTCGCGGGCGCAGCCGGCGTCGGTGCCGCTGCCGGTGCAGAGGAGCCAGGCGCAGCAGCCGGCGCAGACGAATCTGGCGCGGCATCGGAATGCGGAACCGCCGAATTCTCAGGCGGCGGCGTTCCATCATTCACCCGCTCGACCGAGACGTGATTGCCGCCGGAAGCAGCGGCCACGATGCTGGTTGTCGCCTCGCGAACCATGTCAGGCGCGCTGGTCTGGCGAGGATCGACCAGCGTGGGCTCGCCCACCTTGGTCGCCTCGGAGACATCCGGGCCTCGGTGGAAGTTCTCCATGACCTTGCCAACGTGACCTAACGATCCACGGCTGGCGATCTCGGCCTTGTCCTGCGCGACGGCCTGCGGGGTCGCCTTAGGAATGGGCTGTTTCATTGCTTCCAAACGCTTCTTGGCCTCCGAAGCACGAAACTCCAGAGGATACCGAGTGAGGATGCGGTCGTAGGCCGCCATCGCCCCCTGGGTGTATTGCTTGATGAGCACCCCTTTGCCGGCCTCGGAAAGCTTCGACCTGCGGATGATCTCGATCTCTTTTTCGTAAGCGTCGCCCAACTCATAAAGCGCCTCGTCGGCGCCGCTGTAGAGCGGGTAGGTATCGGCCACCGACTTGAGCCGCGCGATGGCTGCAGGATATGCCTCACGCAGGAAGTAGAAATGGCCGATCAGGTATTCGCGCTGCGCAAGCACCTCCTGCACTTCCAGCAGGCGCTCTTTGGCCTGCGGAACCAGCGGGCTGTCCGGGAACTGCAGAATCATCTGGCGATACTCGTCCTCAGCTCGGCGGGCATGAGTGGGATCGCGATCGGCCTTTTCCATCTCGTTGAAATGGATGTTGGCGATCTTCATCTGCGCTTCAGCCGCTTCCGGCATGTTGGGGAAGAAGGTGATGAAGTCTTTGTATTCGCTCTCGGCCTGCGTCATGGCGGCCGCGCCACCCTCGGCATACCAGGAGTCGCCGATCGCCAGCTTGGCGCGGGCGATGTATTCCGAGTCGGGATAGGTGTTGATCAGCGTCTGCAGGCTGAGGCGCGCAACGTCGTACTTGCCATGCTTCATGGCGTCCTCGGCGCGGTCGAACAGCACCTTGTCGGGTTGCTTGGAATCGACGTTGGCAATCGGATTCTGGGCCTTCTTGCTCTTCTTGTGCTTCTTCTTGCTGCTGGAGCGCGTGACCGTGGTCGTGCTGCTGTTCTGGGTACTGGAGCTCTGGACTGAGGTGCTGCTGCTGCTCTGCTTGCTGGCGCCGGAAGCTGAGCCGGCACTTTGCGTTCCGGTGCCGGTGTTCTGGGCCATGGAGCACAGCGAAGCCAGCACGAAGCCTGCCATGACCGTTATGAGTGCGCGACGAAACATCCTAACCACCTCTGGGGAACCCTTGTAATGACCCGGTGACGCCGGCCAGGGCGCGCTCCGGGTGAAGTATTGCCGGCCGAATCAGGCGCGCAGCAACGTTGCTTCCTGTGCCGCCCTGAACAGCGCCTCCACATTGCCTGCGGGGTCACCCTTCCCGAAGACATGACTTCCGGACACGAAGATCTCCACTCCGGCGCGTAAGGCGGGGCCGATTGTTTCCAGATCTATACCGCCATCGATCTCAATGCGGAAATCGACGCCCTTGGCGTTGCGCATGGTCGCCAGCTTGCGCGCCTTTTCCAGCGCACCGCGTATGAACTTCTGCCCGCCGAAGCCGGGATTCACCGACATCACCAGCACATGATCGACGATGTCCAGAACCTCACCCAGGGTCTGGACAGGAGTGGCGGGATTGATCGCGACTCCGGGACGCATCCCGTGGCTGCGAATCAGCTCCAGGCTGCGATTGAGATGGACGCAAGCCTCCTGATGCACCGTCACCCAATTCGCACCCGCATCGGCAAAGGCGGGAATGTACTCGTCACAATTCTCGATCATCAGATGGCAGTCGAGCGGAACATCCACGGCCTTGCGCAACGACGCCACCACCGGCGGCCCGATGGTGATGTTGGGGACAAAGTGTCCGTCCATCACGTCAACATGCAGGAGGGTGGCGCCACCCCGTATCGCCGCGTTAGCGTCCTCCGCCAGGCGGGCAAAATCAGCCGACAAAATGGAAGGCGCTATCTCAATCAAGACAGAAGCTTCTCTCGCGGGTATTCAGAGGTAATTTTAACACGGGGGCGACGATGCGGAGCTCTGATCTAAGGGTTTGTTCTTGGCTCGCCCCGTCATCGGACTTCGCTTCGATGATGCAGAAGTCTTTGTAGCATGCACTGAAACCAAGTGACCCGGGCAATCATTTTCGCGACGCGCTCGGCCCCAATTGCCCTCGCGGTCTCATCGTCTAGATTCTTGATGTCCGCTATGTTGACTGTCTGTTCGGCGAGGGTAGAGGACAATTCGACCATAACATCGTCAGGGCGCCTTCCCTCCTGATTGGCCTTAGCCGTATCCGTGGCTATTTTGTACATCTCCTCATTGCTGAGGGCCAATATTCGTCCATTTGCAATCAAGAAGAAGTCGAGAGCAATTACGGCAGTGCGCTTATTGCCATTCTGAAAGCAGTGATTGGAAACGAGGGCATGAAACAGGGCAGCAGCTTTTTGTGGGATTGTGGAGTACAAGTCTTCACCGCCGAACGTCTGGAAGGCGTCCGGCGGCGGACTTCAGGAGGTTTATGTCCTTGTACTCTTTCGGGTCAAGTTGCTCGTCGAAGGGCATCCACAGACGCACGAGTACGTCGTGGATGTATTCAATGAATGCGCTTTCAAGTGGAACAGCCAAGGGTTACTCGGCAGACAGCTTCTGAAGAGCGTCGTAGTACCTCGCGAGAGAAGAGGTAATCACGGGATCAACGCCGCCGCGGCCAGCGCGACGAAGGCGCTCTTCCACAATATTGAAATTGCGCTCTTCTGCTTCCCAAAGCGCAAGCAACTTTTGAAG
>CAWGFZ010000014.1:0-7816 GCA_963821995.1 uncultured Acidobacteriaceae bacterium
TTTAAAGTGCTCCTCAAACCTACCAACAAAATTGCTACTGCCTAAATCCAGCTGCCGGTCGCTCCTGGGGCAGTTCGTAACTCGCTAAAGCCGTGCAAAAATGCTCCCATTTCAAGAGCATTACTTCCGGGAACCCTCGCTGTTCACCAGCATCATTTGCAACCCAGACCCAGACGCCTAGCGTGTCTTCCTCAATGACTAGAGCTTCCAGCGATTCGCCCGTGCTTAACGGTTCCGGCAACTCCGCCTTTCCCACTGACGAAAGCCAAAATCGTACCGTCTTGCCAGCCAGCGTCATGAGGTGCGCTTGAAAATCAAATCTGTGCGCCCAGCTCCAAACAGAATCAGGTTCTTAAGTCGTTCCAAGTCGTCCATCGTGCCGGACTCGGCCACTCCATCCCCCAACTCAGCAGGGATTGGCATCTCCGAAACGCCGCGCGGGCTTCGGATTCGAATAAGCCACCGCTTCCTAAAGCCCTCCCACATCACGGTCGAGAGGTGATAATCCTGACCTAGAACAGACAGTACGGACTTAACCTGTTCACCGAGCTTCTCACCACGGTGATGGATTCGCTCTTCGGCTAAAGCTGCGGGATAGACAATGGCACCTCCGGCAGCCTCCGCGTCCAGTGCGCGCTTCCAGTCTGCTTCCGACCCGAAGGCACCTGATACCACGACTTGGAAATCGGTTGCCATTGTCACTTCGTTCCTGCCGGGCTCTTGCCCTGCACCTTGGCCACGATCTCTTCCGCCACCGAGCGCGGCGCCTCTTCGTAGCGCGAGAAGTGCATGCTGAAGGTCGCGCGGCCCTGGGTGTTCGAGCGCATGTTGGTCGCGTAACCGAACATCTCGGCCAGCGGCACCATCGCCTTGATCACCTGGGATCCGGCGCGATGCTCGATGCCCTCGATGCGTCCGCGGCGGCTGTTCAGGTCGCCGATGATCACGCCCATATACTCTTCCGGAACGACCACTTCGACCGACATCACCGGCTCCAGCAGCACCGGACTGGCCTTGCGCGCGGCCTCTTTGAACGCCATCGAACCAGCAATCTTGAAGGCCATCTCGTTGGAGTCGACCTCGTGATAGCTGCCGTCGTACAGCGTCGCCTTCACGTCGACCATCTCGTAGCCGGCGAGAACGCCGCCTTCCATGGCTTCTTTAATGCCCTGATCGACCGGCTTGATGTACTCCTTCGGAACTACACCGCCAACAACTTCGTTGACGAACTCGTAGCCCTTGCCCGCCTCGTTAGGCTCGATGCGAATCTTGACGTGTCCGTACTGGCCGCTGCCGCCGGTCTGACGGATGTATTTGCCCTCGGCCTGCGACTGCTTGCGAATGGTCTCGCGATAAGCCACCTGCGGCTTGCCGACATTGGCCTGCACGTTGAACTCACGCATCATGCGGTCAACGATGATCTCCAGATGCAGCTCGCCCATGCCGCTGATTATGGTCTGGCCGCTGTCGGGGTCGGTATTGACCTTGAAGGTCGGATCTTCTTGCGCCAGCTTGCCCAGCGCGACACCCATCTTCTCCTGATCGCCCTTGGTCTTGGGCTCGACCGCAACCGAAATCACCGGCGCCGGGAATTCGATCGACTCCAGCACGACGGGGTGCTTCTCGTCGCAGATGGTGTCGCCGGTGGTGACGTGGCGCAAGCCAACGCATGCGCAAATATCACCGGCGTAGATTTCGGTAATATCCTCGCGCTTGTTGGCGTGCATCTTCAACAGACGGCCAATGCGCTCGGAACGCGAACGCGCGCTGATGTGGACGCTGTCGCCCTGGTTCAGGTGACCCGAGTAGACACGGATGAAGGTGAGCTGACCGACAAACGGATCGGTCATGATCTTGAAGGCCAGCGCTGCGAACGCGGCCTTATCGTCGGCGGGCCGCTCTTCTTCCAATCCTGTGTCGGGGTTCACGCCTTTGACCGGAGGAACGTCGAGCGGAGAAGGCAGATAGTCGACGACGGCGTCGAGCAGCGGCTGAACGCCCTTATTCTTGAAGGCAGTTCCGCAGATCACCGGGAAGACCTTCATCTCCAGCGTGGCGCGGCGCAGTGCAGCCTTCAACTCGGCTTCGGTGATGTGCTCGCCTTCAATGTACTTGTGCATCAGTTCGTCCCGGTCGTCGTTCTCGACCACGGTTTCGACCAGGATCTGATGGAAGGCGTTCGCCTTCTTCTTAAGATCTTCCGGGATCTCCCGTATCTCGTACTCGGCGCCCATCGACTCATCGTTCCAGATGATCGCTTTCATCGCCATCAGGTCGATGACGCCTTTGAACTTGTCTTCCTGACCGATGGGCAACTGAATCGCAACTGGGCGGGCGTTGAGTCGCTTACGGATGGTATCGACGGCATGCTCGAAGTCGGCGCCCATCTTGTCCATCTTGTTGATGAAACAAATGCGCGGGACGCCATACTTATCGGCCTGGCGCCACACGGTCTCGGACTGCGGCTCCACTCCATGAACGGCGTCGAACACGGCGCAGGCACCATCCAGCACGCGCAACGAGCGCTCGACCTCGGCGGTGAAATCCACATGACCTGGAGTGTCAATGATGTTGATCCGGTAATCGTTCCAGAAGCAGGTGGTTGCAGCGGAGGTAATGGTAATGCCGCGCTCCTGCTCCTGCGCCATCCAGTCCATCGTCGCAGTGCCTTCATGGACCTCACCAATGCGGTGCGTGCGTCCTGTATAGAACAGGATGCGCTCCGTGGTAGTGGTCTTGCCGGCATCGATGTGGGCCATGATGCCGATGTTTCTGCAACGCTCTAATGGGACCTGTCTGGGCACAATCTAATCCGTTTCTTGCCTGGTAGAGCGGGCCTTCAGGCCCGCGTAATCTCTCGTTATTTCCTTACGCCGATCAGGCCATCTGCGATGACCTGATCCCGGAAAATTTCATTTTGCTCGGGACGCAGCTGCTAAAGCGCTGCTCTACCTTTCCTACCACCGATAATGCGCAAAAGCCTTATTGGCCTCGGCCATGCGGTGTACGTCTTCCTTTTTCTTGATCGACGCGCCGCGGTTGTTTGCCGCGTCCAACAGTTCGTTCGCGAGCTTGTCGATCATGCCCTTTTCGCCGCGGCCACGGCTATAGGTGAGGATCCAGCGAATCGCCAGCGAAGTGCGCCGGTCGGCATTGACCTCGACCGGGACCTGGTAGTTGGCGCCGCCCACGCGGCGGGTCTTCACTTCCAGCACCGGCTTGGTGTTCTCCACGGCTTTCTTGAACAGCTTTATTGCCTCATCGCCGCCCTTCTCTTCCAGCTTCTTCATGGCGTTGTAGAAGATGGACTGGGCAGTCGACTTCTTGCCGTCCCACATCATGGAGTTCACAAACTTGTTGACCAGCGTGGACTGATACACGGGATCAGCCAGCGTTTCGCGCTTCGCGATATGTCCTTTTCTCGGCATCGTTCAAAACCCTGTCGTCCCTGAAGGGACCCAAATCAATTTTTCTGCGCTACCCAGGACTCCGCTGCGCTCCGTCCTGGGCCTATCATGACGCCGCGCCTGCGGCGCTCTATCCTGCCCCTCTACCTCTTTACCCTTCGCGAGCAGCGTCGCGACACAGTCATGCCGGCTAAGCCTTAGGCCGCTTGGCGCCATACTTCGAGCGGCCTTGCTTGCGATTGGCAACGCCGACGGAGTCCAGCGTGCCGCGCACCACGTGATATCGCACACCCGGCAGGTCTTTCACACGGCCGCCCCGGATCAGCACAATCGAGTGCTCCTGCAGGTTATGGCCGACGCCGGGAATGTATGTCGTGACCTCGATGCCATTCGTCAGGCGCACACGCGCGACCTTACGCAGCGCGGAATTCGGCTTTTTCGGCGTTTGGGTGTACACACGCGTGCAGACCCCGCGCTTCTGCGGGCAGGACTGCAGAGCCGGACTGGCCGTCTTATAGTTCGGCGCGCTCCGGCCCTTCCGTACCAGCTGATTAAATGTAGGCACTCTTGCCAGCTCCTTCCAAATTGCACGCCAATCTCTCGACCGGCATAACCTGCGGCACGAAGCCGCTACCGACGCAGGCTGAAGCCCGCTCAACCTCAGAATTACAGGCTCGTACGCTGGCCTCAACCACCCCAGATCGCGCAAATGCGGCGCGATCCGGGAACCCCGGTGAAGGCCAGCTCTACCTGGAACTGGGCATTCCGTTCTCGTGGCCCATGAGCCACTTTGCCCATACTTCCCCGTGCGCATGGCAGGGGAAAATTGGTTTCCGATCAGGTTAGGCTTACGACGGTGACGCCGTGTCGTTCCGCAACTCGGTCGCTACCGGATGCGGAGATCGGGAACGAGGGCGATCCGTTTCGTTGCCAACGCCTGCATACCCACTGGAAAGCTCTAGCGGAAGCGCAGGCACGTTTCAGCGAGGATCCTGCAGAACAATTCTACAGGATAGGGACAAAGCAGCACAGCCAGAACACTACAGGCAGGCCAGACACAACTCGCAGAACCCTCTCACTATAGCAACCGAAATGCAGTCGCGTCAACTTCGGCTCGGTAATTTTAGCCAGATGCGGGACGGCAATCGCGCCCTGAGTTCAGTACGTTACCATCACCAGCCAGTACACTCCTCCAGGATGGCTCACGCTAGGAGCGAAACAGGCGCCTACCGCATAGCCGGAGACCTGTGAGGACAACACCGTGGATATGCCTTTCGGCAATTGCGCCGGATCGGCCGCCGTCCAGGCCAGCACATTACGCACGCCCGGTAACCGCAGTGCATCGCTGCTGTTCAACGCATCGTTGAGCGCCATGGTACAGGCCAGGTGCTGCAATTGCCTCTGCTGGTGACGCGGCGGCGGCAGAAATCCATGTGATCTCGTGTACTGCTCGATGGCTGCTTGCACTTTGGTCTCGGCCTGCGGCTCGGAATACTCGGGCAGCTTATGGGCGAAGTCTTCTGTGACATAAACGTCATCGCCGCTGCGGATGACGCCCACGCCCACTACATTGAAGTCGGGATCGAGAATGGCGCGCCGGTGCGGCGGAGAATGCAGCAGCGCGTCATGCGCCGCGGCGACGTCCCGATTTAGCGCGAGGTTTTCGCTCTCCTGATCAGATGGGAGTCCGTCATTGGCGAAGCGTATCTGCAGGGGCGGTTCACCCTGGAACTGGTGCGCCAACGTTGAATGTTCCACCATGAGTTCGGTGTGTTTGCGCGCCGCCTGAGTCAGTCGGCGATCGACGGTGAGCGGCGACAGCCCGTGCTCGCGGCGTGTCTGGTTCAGCAAATCGACAAGCTGCTCCTCGCCGGCCTCATCGAACTGGGCCGCTTGCAACGCGAATTGCTGCTGGCCTGCGGCGAGGCTCTGATGCACAGGCATGGCCTTTATGAAGGCAGCCAAGCCGAGCAGCAGCATGAGCGCAAGCGTTGATCTCGTTCGCCGATGCTTCGGCTCTCGACCCTCTGACCTCGTGCGCAAGGCTCAACTCCCGCTGGAGCCGAAACCCTTCGCACCGCGTGAAGTTTCGCTCAGCTCGCTTTCCACCACCTCGCCGGCCAGGAAATGGTGCTCCAGCAATTGCGCAATCTTTTCACCCTTGCGGATGGTATAGGGCTCGCTGCCAAGGTTCTCCATCAGGACAATGATTTCGCCACGGTATCCGGCATCGATCACGCCGGCATTACACAACAGCCGTTTCTTCGCCAGACCGGAGCGGGTCTTCACCATTGCGCCGGCCGCGGGCACAAACTCGATGGCAACGCCGGTGTGAACTCCAGCCGCGCCACGAGCGTCGATCACAAGTTCTTCGGCAGAGTATAAGTCGTAACCGATGTCTTCTCCGGGATGAGCGACAGTCGGCAGGATGGCGTCAGGCGACAGCCTTCGTACTTTCAACATGGATTCTCATTGTGCCAGAAGTTGCCAGGGTATTTGGAATTCGACGGCGACTCTGGAAGCAGATTAGCCGACGGCGTGGAGCAAACCCGAGCCGCAGGAGCGGAGACGCACAACGTCAGGACTTAGGGGTGTGCGTGAGAACCTGTGCCGTCCCTGAAGGGACTCAGATAATTTTCCACTTTACCCGGGGCTTACGCCCTGGGCTATTATTGTTTCGCCCTCCGGGCTGGATTTTCCGTTAGTCTCAGGCACTTTTTTCCCACCACAGAGTCGAGAATCGAGTTCTCACGCAGACTCTTAGGTTCTCATTCTCCAACCAGGAAGTACGCGCCATAGCGCGAAGCCATGCGGTAAGTGAGGCGGGCGTGGCAGCGGTAGCTCGGCTCCCCTTTCTGCTGGAACTCAAGAATCACGACATCGCCGACGTTAAGCTGGGCCTCGCAATCGAAAGCAACACCGCCTTCGCTGAGATCAGTGCAAACTCCCTCGTTCGCCTTGTCTACCAGCATGCCGTAGGTGAGAATCCGCATCGGGATTTTCAGGGCGATCCGCTCCCGCCGTCGCCGATCGAAGGTTGGCGGAAGTTCCGGGATTGCCCTGCCAGGTTCGTTCTGTAAGTTCTTCATGCGGCCGTGGGCCAAGCTCACAACATCAGGGTTTCAAGGAAGCTATCGGCTGACAAGAACAAAGCGTTAGGCGATAAACCGGAGGGGAGGTGTGCGTCCCAGTTTGGGAATGGTTCCCGTCACCCGGCCTCGGCCGCAGCGCCGAAATCGGCCGTGCTCTACAATGCCTTGCATGAGCCGCAACCCTGGAGAACTGCTGCGTCCGCGAGATGCTGCCTTGGTGCTGGGCATCAGCTATGCCAGCCTGAAGCAGTGGATCTACAAAGGCAAGTTGCGCACGGTAAAAACCGCCGGCGGCCATCACCGCATTCCGCAGAGCGAGATCGATGCTTATCTCTTTAAGTCACTCGGGAAGCAGCCTGCCGAGAGCCGCGCGAACTTCCGCACCATCAGCGGGCGCAATCAACTGGTTGGACGAATTGTGGAAGTGCGCAGTCGAAGGCCTGATGGCCCAAATCAAGTTATCGATCGGCGGCCAGCACATCACCTCGATCATCACTGCCGATGCGGTGCGTGAGATGCGCCTTAAGCGTGGCGACAAGGCCGCGGCGCTCATCAAGTCCACCGAAGTGATGATCGTTCGGGTGTAACTGCGAGAGAATTTTTTCACCACAGAGACGCAAAGACACAGAGTATTAAGACAAAATGCCCTCAGAAGTTGTCCTGGAATTAAGCCGAGTCACAGTTTGAGATTCAAGGCCATTTTTCTCTCTCTCAGTGCTTTCTGTATCTCTGTGGTGAACAGGAAGTGGGTGGCTGGCCGAGCACCAGCCACCCCTTTGCTTACGGCAGGTAATAACGGAAAGACGTGAAGAACATGTTGTCGAGGGCGCTAGGATTGGGGCGCCCGGGAACCGGCCGAGCGGTTCCAAGTCCCGCCCACGCCTCCTTGGTCACGTAGGAGTACTGCAGCCCAAACTGGATCCTGCCCTTCGGACCGTTGTAGGGCTTGTACCAGAACCCTCCCGTGCCTTCCCAGATGTCCTTGGTGTCGGCGGTGCAGTTGGACAAGCCTCCAGGGTTGAATCCCGCCGTCAGCGCAGAACTGGGCAGGGTTTCGTTATAGCAACCGTAGCTGGCAAGATCCAGAGCGCCATACCCGATCGTCTGGGTTGGCCATGCGAGTTCAGGAACTGCGTGCGACCGGCATACTCGACGCCGCCGTCGCCATACCAATCCCACTTCGGCGAGTGGTATTCCAGGGTCAGCAGGCCTTGATAGCTCTCAATGGGGGCGACATGCCCCGTGTTCGTAATGGTGACGTCAGACAGTCCTGCGGTTCGATAGCGTCCCAGCCCTCTACCCGCCAGGCCGTGGATC
>CAWGFZ010000015.1:0-102810 GCA_963821995.1 uncultured Acidobacteriaceae bacterium
GGCATTCAATCTGCAAACTTTTCAGAAGCTGATGGGCGTCGTCCAGGCCGCAACCACGGAAGCAGCCGCGGTCGCCGGCCAATGGGGCTCGGGCGATCACCAGGGCGCCGTCGCCGCTGCCGTGCAAACCGCCGGCGCCATCGCCCAATCCGTCACCACCAATCCCCAGCAGCAGCAGGAAGCTGGCGCCGCAACCCAGTTGGCAACCGCTCTCATGCCGGCCATCTTCGCCTTCGCCGGCCTGTTCGCCAAGAAATCCTGACACTGGCTCCATTACAACCTCACAGCCCACTGTGATTAATGTCGGCGCATTGCCGGCGCTCTCCGGATTATGATTTCCAATTTGGAGAGCGCCGCGTGGCGACGCGGTCGCGACGACCGTGATGTACGGCCGCGATGGCCGCGAGCGGGCGATCTTCCTTGGCTTCGAGAATTCGAAACGTGGCGACCTGAACCAAAGCCACAGAGGCCCCCGCAAGTCCCGGTTTAGCCGGGTCGGGGTGAACGGTCGCCCCATCGCTTTACCTTTGGCATGAATCTGCTCCCGTGGTAGGACCCTCGAACTCTAGAAGGAGCGCGCGGCCGGCAGCTAGTCGCTAGCTGCTAGTCGCTGATTTCTTGCTCGTTCATGCGGTCCAACACGTGCGCAGAATGCGCGGCGGCGCGCAGAGTCATCTCATGCGCTGCGCCGACGGCTGCTACTACGTCGTCAAGTTCCAGAACAATCCGCAGCACACACGCGTTCTGGTCAACGACTGGCTCGGCACGCGCCTGGCTGAGATGATCGGACTGCCGGTTCCCGTGGCTGCCATCGTCGATGTCGATTCCTGGCTGCTCGAACACACGCCCGATCTGCGCATCGAGCTCTGCGGCCGCCGCATGATGTTCACCCCCGGCCTGTCGTTCGGCTCGCGTTACGTGGTATCGCCGTTCGAAGGCCAGATCTACGATTACCTGCCCGAGGGCATGATGACGCGCGTGCGTAACCTGCCCGATTTCGCCGGCATTCTCGCGCTCGACAAGTGGACCTGCAACGCCAACGGCCGCCAGGCAGCGTTCTGGAAGCGCTCGCGCGAGCGCAAGCTGACCGCCAGCTTCATCGACCAGGGTTACTGCTTCAACGCCGGCGAATGGAACTTTCCCGATGCGCCGCTGCGTGGCGTCTTCGGCCGCAACGATGTCTATCAATGTGTCACATCGTGGGACAGCTTCGAGCCGTGGCTCAGCCGCATCGAAAGCTTTCCCGACAGCTCGCTGTGGCCGCTGGCGGAAGAAATTCCGCCCGAGTGGTACGGCGGCGCAACCGAAGAGTTGGAGCAGTTGCTCAAGCGCCTGCTGGCTCGCCGCTGCCGCGTCCGCGAGCTGATCCTGGACTTTAAGAATTCCTCGCGCAATCCGTTTCCGAACTGGCGTGAGGTGGTGAATTGAAAATAGTAATTAGTAATTAGCAATCGGTGTTTAGCGATTCGAAGACTCGAAGCATTGTCAGCACGTGACGTTCAGGAGCAGCCCATGAGAGACTTCAAGACCTTACAAGTATGGGAGCGCGCCCATCAGCTCGTCTTGTCAGCCTACAAGGTCACCCTAGGATTTCCGAAAGAAGAACTTTACGGCATTACGAGCCAGATACGACGGTCCGGCTCTTCCATTCCCGCCAATATTGCGGAAGGTTGCGGCCATTCAGGTAACGGTGACTTGCACCGCTTCTTGGACATCGCAATGGGCTCTGCCGCGGAATTGTCATATCTTCTTCTGCTGTCCCGGGATTTGGCATTCATCTCGGCTGAATCCTAGTGGCATATCAGCAATCAGACCGATGAGGTTCAGAAGATGTTGGCATCGCTTATCAGAAAAGTTCAGTCCGCTCGCATGAAAACTGATGATGCTGTGGAGCATGGCTCCCACTAATGACTAATGACTAATTACTAATTACTAATTACTAATTACTAATTACTAATTTACCAATGGCCGCTTTTAAACAATGCGAATTCTTCCTGCTCCGCTACGTCCCAGACGTGGTGAAGGGCGAGTTCGTCAATCTCGGCGTGGTACTGCTGGAAGAAGGCGACGATGGCTTCACCGGCGTGCGCTTCCTGCGCGACTGGCGTCGCGTCCGCGGCCTCGATCCCGAAGCCGACATCGAACTGCTGGAATCCTACGAGGCCGATCTGCTCCGCCTGCTCGAATCGCGCCTGCCCGAGGTGATTAACTATCGCGGCCCCATGTCGCGTCGCGAATGGCTGCTGGCGCAGATGCGCGAATCGTTCTCCAGTTCGCTCGAAGTCACGCCGATGACGGCCGTGCTAACCGAATCTCCGCAAGCCGAGATCGGCAAGCTGGCGCAAATGTATCTCGAATCGTCGCTGCACGCGCAGCGCGCACAATCCGGCCGCCGCGTCATCTACACCGCCATGCGCGACGCCTTTGAGCACGCCGGCGTCTGGCAATTCATGCAGAAGGACATCGCCGTCGCCCAATACACGCGCCCCGGCGATCCCCTCAAAATCGATTGTGGTTATCGGGTTCCGGCGCTCTCGGCCGGCAGCGATCGGACCGCGCAACAATCGACGGGTTTGCGGTCGATGCTTGACACCGACGCGATGCTGCACCTTTTCCATGCACTCTCGCTGGCAACCGACGTCAACTCGGCCAAGGTTCTCGCCTATAGCTACTCGGACATGCGCGAGAACCTGCACGCCGCCGAGCACGCCACCAGCGAGCTGACGGCCATCACCGAAGACGAACTCGACCCGCACGACGAGGCCGTCGCCTTCGCCCTGGCGACGCTGCAACAGAGCGACATCGCCGTCGCGCACCTCAGCGACATGCCGCAAATCGCCAACCGCGCCCGCATCGAACTGAAACTATAGCCGGTTGCTGAAAGCCGATATCGTCATCCTGGGGTGCCCCGTTCTAGCCGTCTGTTGGCTAGGGCGGGACAGTTTCCCTCTCAACTACAGCGCCGACCACCACAATGTAGGATATCTGACCACTGACAACTGGCCACTGGCCACTGGATCATCCCATGAACATTTCAGACACTCTTAGCGACGCCCTGCGCCGCATCGCCGGACCTTCGTTTCTCAAGCTGCAATGGCCGCTTCGCCGGCCTCCCTCCGCGCTGGCCGCCTCCAGCGCTGAACCCGCACGTAGAACGGTGCCGCTACCTACCATCTTCACTCCGGGGGCACCCACGCTGGCGCGTGCCGGAGTCATGCCCAAACCCACTCCTGTCAATCTGCGCCGCTTCGCCGAAACTCCCATCGCCCGCAAGGCCATCAATACCATCAAGGACCGCATCGCTGGCATGGCGTGGCGCATCCAGCCGCGCCGCGGCCGCTCGCCCGAAGAGTCGCCTTCACGCGGCGACTTCGCCAAGGACGGCCTCACCATGCTGCCCAGCGCCGCCCAGCGCATCGCTGCGCTCACCCTGAATTTCGAGCAGCCGAATCCCGAAGATTCCTTCCGCTCCTTCATCGAGCAGGTTCTGGAGGACGTGCTGGTCGGCGGCTTCGGCGCCATCGAGCTCGATCTCACCGATGATCCCGCGCGCCCGCTGGTCATGTGGCCGGTCGATGGCGCCAGCATTCGCATCCGCACCGACTGGGACGGCAGTCCCACATCGTCGCACTACGTCCAATCGACGCTCATCACTTTCGCGCCAGAGAAGCAGATCAACCTCGCCGACGAGGAGCTCTCCTACATCCGGCTCAATACGCGCAGCTACACTCCCTTCGGCTTAGGCAAACTCGAAGTCGCCTTCGAGACCATCCATGAGTTTCTCTGCGCCCATCGCTTCGCTTCCAAGCTGGCCAGCAACAGCGTCGTGCAATACGCACTCTGGCTGCAGAATCTCAGCCCGCAACATCACGAGCGCCTCATCCGCTGGTGGCAGGACGAAATCGAAGGTACCGGCAAAGTGCCCATCCTCACCGTCGATAACAAGCCCGAGGTGCTGCGCTTCGCTGGCGGCACCGACGCCGACCTGCGCCTGCAATGGCAGGAATTCCTTATCCGCATCATTGCCGACGCTTTCGATCTGCCGCCCATGCTGCTCGGCCTGGAGCGCGACGTCAATCGCAACACCGCCAGCACGCAATATGACGATGCCTTCCGCACCGCCGTCGTGCCGGTCGCGCGCCTCATCGCCGAGCACCTCACCCGCGACGCCATCAGCAAGCGCCTCGGCTGGGACGATCTCGAATTCGTTTTTACCGATGTCGACGCGCCCAACGAACTCGAACAGGCGCAGATCCAGCAGATCCTGATCGACTGCGGCGTGCTCACCATCAACGAAGTCCGCCGCATGCGCGGGCTGCCTCCGCTACCCGAAAAGCAAGCCGGCCTCGCCGACTCTCCACCCATGCAGTAGGTGCAAGGTGAAGCCACGGTAGGAGATGGCTTTCAGGCCAGCGTCAAGCGTTCCGTTCTCAATTGTCATCACCAGTGGACTGCAGTCCGCGAGGGATCTGCTGTTCACCGCAACTGGAAGAACGTGTCAAATGTGCTTCATCTTCCGCTATTTCTTTGGCTAATTGCTAACTGCTAGTTGCTAATTGCTTCTTCTCGAGGCCCCAATGAACCTCCAATTCGATGCCATGTCCCTAACTATGCCCGACGTTGTGGGACATCCCAACCGCCTGCCGTTTCGCGGCATTCTTACCCTGGTCGGCACGGCTTCGTTGCGGCCGCCCAGCGGCGCCTGCGGCCATCGCGTGCTCCTCAGCCGCTCTGCCACGGAAGCTGCTTTGCCATCTTTGCTGGGCATGGCTCTGGATTACGCGCCCTCTCTGGACGCTCACGATGCCCGTCGCAAGATTGGCATCATTACCCAAGCTGACATTGTTCCAGTGCCACAGAGTAAGACATCAGGCACAGGTGCCCCACCTGTGTCAGCTGCTCTTAGCCACAGGTTGGGATCGCAAAGCCCCATCGGACAGCTTGCGGTTGCCGGCTATCTCTTCGCCCACGACTTTCCCGACGTCATCGACGAGATCCGTTCCCAAGCCAGCGGCACGCTCGGCATGTCCTACGAAATCGCCAACGCCACCGTCCCCAATCAGAACGCCCTGATCTGGGCCGTGACGGACTTCACCTTCACCGGCGCCGCCGTTCTACGCCGTGACCGCGCCGCCTATCCACAAACCTGGATTGCACTAGCTACGAGCAACTAGCAACTAGCGAGATTAGCTGTTATCCCAACGGCCACCTTGCGTATGGAAGAGCGACTTTCGCTCTCACTCTTTCGGATGAATCAACGCGATCCATCCAGCCAACTCTCACCCGCGCTTTAGCTAATTGCTAACTGCTAATCGCTAATTGCTTCTTGTAAGAGGAGACATATGGACCAAGAAACGACCGCACCTGACACTCCAACTCTGACCGATCGCCTCGCCCAGGCCACGCAATCCCTAGCCGACGCGCTCTCCAACCTGGACCCGCAGTTCGCCTCGCTTCATGCCAAGATCGACCGCATCGTCGCCGCGGTTGACGATGGCGACCTGCAGGCGACGGCTGCAACCGGGGACGCTTTCCACAACAAGCTCGCCGAGCTGGAAAAAGCCAATCACGACCTGAAGGCGCAAACCGCAACCGCGCGCCGCAAGACTTTGTCGCCGATGGTCACAGCCCTGCTCGCCAAGGAAGGCGTCGACGGCAACACTCTCATCGAAACTCCAATCGTCGAGAAAGCGCTCGCTGGCCTTAGCATCGAGCAGCGTATCGCCGTCAAGGCGGAGCTGGCCCGCGCCGGCATCCTCGCCTAAGAAATCGCAAGTAACTCGGCTGTTCGAAATGGCCGCGATTTCAAGCGGCCGTCTCGCTGTCCACCGGCTACTCGCCGCCCTAATTTCTGGCCACTGGCTACTGGCCACTGGCCACTAACTTCTAAACACTACCTTTCGAAAGGACACTCATGAAAGCACAATTCCTCAACCTCCAAGCTGCCGCTGATTACCTCGGACCGGGCGCGATCGAAGTCGATCTCTACCAGACCGAAATCCTGGACATCTGTCGGCGACGCAACCCCTTCGGTCAGCGTATCAAGCAAGTTCCTGCCACCGGTCATCCCTCGCGCTTTTTCGAAGAGACGGCCATCCCCTCTCCCACTGCGGCCAATGCCTTCGTCGATCCGCGCAACATCGTGCCCACGCTGGTCACCCCCGCGCGCTCGGAACGTAGCGTCCCGTTGAAGTGCCTGGTCTCGCAGATCAACTACAACCTCTTCGATATGGAGGTCGGCACCCAGCAATCTCAGTTCGCCTACTTGCAGGCGAAGGACCTGGCCGATTCCGTGGAAGGCCTGCTGCTCACCCACGACGTCAACTTGTGGAATGGCAATGACACTTCACTCACCCAACCCACGAGCCCGCAGTACTTCGGCGTGATGGGACAGATCGCCGCCGGCGGCAACACCGCCACCATCGCCACCACCGCCAGCATCGTCGACGGTCTCAAGGGCATCATCGCCCAGATGGCTTCCAACAGCGGTTTCGAAGTGCGGCCCACCGCAATCTATTCCAGTCCGGTGCTGCTGGATTTGATCGATCGAGAGATGAAGCAGGAATTCAATGTTGTGCTGTCCACTACCACGGTGGCCGGCGGCCTGGTCGTCAAAACACTTTCCACCCAGGCCGGCGAGTTGCCGCTCATTCCGGATTGGTCAATCCCCTACACCGGCACACCCGGCAGCGGCAGCGCTCAACTGCCGGTCTACATCGTCACTGAAGACCTCATCGAGTATCACTGGCTCACCAGTCCTACACCGCGCGTCTTCCAGCTCGGCACGCCGGCCGCGCTGACCTCGCAGATGGTGGTCGTGAAGTTCGGCGCCGTCGTGGTCAAAGGCGCCAGCTACGCACACTACCAGGTCACCGTCGATCGCTAAGCACGATGTGGGTCACCGCTGAAGCCTCTGTTTTGCCCCACCCAAGCTGCTTTTGGCTTGGGTGGGTATTTGCTAATTGCTAACCGCTAATTGCTAATGGCTGATCTTATGAACTACCTATCCGATTCCGAATATCAAACCTACGGTCTTGAGCCGGACACGCCCGAATCCTGGGTCTCCGCTGCTTCCGCCATCATTAACTCTTACTGCCGGCGTCCCACATTGTGGGTATCCCAGTACATCGAGCGCGCGCGCCTTGAGCCTGGACGCAACATTATGCGTCTGACCTACCTGCCTTTGGCCGTTCCGCAAAACGAAACCTCACCTCTCGTCTCTGGAAGGGCGCGTTATGGCGTCCCGCGCCGAGGCGGCGATCTGACAATGTGGGAGATGGCCACCGAGTACGCCATGACCTTTGGCCTTCCCGGCACCTGGATCACCCTCGACGTAACCAACTTCGACTTCTTCGAGCACACCGGCGAGATTTCCTGGCTGCCCAATCCTCTCGGCGTCTACTTCGACGAGATGGAGCTCACCTATACCGGTGGTTTCAGCACCATTCCCGATCC
The DNA here is from genome assembly GCA_963821995.1 of uncultured Acidobacteriaceae bacterium. Taxonomy (GTDB): domain Bacteria; phylum Acidobacteriota; class Terriglobia; order Terriglobales; family Acidobacteriaceae; genus Bog-257. The sequence goes on from CAWGFZ010000015.1 coordinate 7,456, forward strand.
CGTGAAATTCGCGTGCGTGCAGCTTGTCCGCAACGCCCAAGCCATGCCGGCCTTGAACGTCCGCGAAGGCACTCTGAACGCCATGCACTTCGCTTATTTCGCCGACACCCTGCTCGATTCCACCGTTCAGACCATGCTTGCGCCCTACATGGCGCAAAAGGTGGCTTGATATGTCAGACCGATCTGAAATCATTCCCGGTGAAGCGCAGGCCGCCCGGCGCTTTGCTAATGCCCTGCTCCGCATCGGCGGTCGCACGCAGGTCACCATCCGGATCGCCAACCCTTCCACCGGCGATACCAACAGTCAGCTTGGCCTCGAACCTCCCACAGCGTCAGACCTCCAGGTATCTCCCGCGCTGGTGCAGGAGCTGGCGCCGACGGAAGATGGCAAGCGACGCATTGAAGCAGTCGTTAGCGCTAGCGCGCTCAAGACCATCGCCAAGGACCTTGGCGTCGAAGACATTGGCGCTTGGCTGCTGCTTGCTGAAGGCATCGTTTATTACGGCAACCTCATGCGCATCGATAAGGTAATGGTCAGTAAGTTCAAAGACGCTGACTGCCTCTACCATCTGACTGCCACAGAGTAGGACACCATGCAACCAACCAAAGACAGCTTCTATGTTGCCCTTCGCGATCGCCTCGTCATCGTCGATCCCAATCGCACCATCACGCTCGACGGCGCCACTCGTCCTGCCATTGCAGTCATCGAAAACGAGCCGCCTACCGGCGCGCCTTTGCTGTGCGATTGCTTCTACCTGCAATGGGGCAATGCTCGCCCGGCGCCGATCTCGGTCAGCACCCTCATGGCCATGGACTGCAGCATCTCCTATTGCACCAAAGGCACCGTGCAGAATGGCAATCTCGACCGCGGGCGCGACCTCGCCGGCATGGACAACGACCTGCTCGCTATTGGCTGGCCGCCGCAGACGCCAAAATACGATTACAGCTCCGGCTCGCCAGTCTCGCTCGGCTCCAACATTTTCTGGACCCGGCCCCTCTTGAACACCGCCAAAAGCACACCCCCGTATGTGGGACGTGAAGTCATCGTCACCGTTTTTTTCTATCCTGAGGTCAGCCAATCATGAGCTCGAACCCTTATGCCCGGCGCTCTCAGATGGCGCCCGCGGCCCGCTCCGTTCGCGCCTATGCGGCGCCCATCAATCGCACCGCCGGAATCATCTCCGCCTTCGATCCGGCTTCGCAGGGCCAGTTCGATCTCGACTCGCCGCCCGCTCCCTGGATCGATCTCGGTTGGGTCGAAAATTTTCATCGCACCGCTGCCACCAGGTACGATGCTCTGCGTACCGGTCCCGCCGCCAACATCACCGTGCAGTACCGCATGGCGCCGGAAGCTGGCGTCGAATTCGATCTTCTTTCCTGGGGCAAGCTGCAGTTGGCGCTGTCCGGCGGAACGCAACAGATGAACGTGCTCGCCGAGCAGCCCGGGATTCTGCCTGAACCCTCCGGCGGCAGCGCCCTGCCCGCCTCACCGGTGCAGAGCGGCTCAACCTACACGCTGATCGCTCTCACCAGCGATCAACTCGCGGATTACAACGTTGGCGACATCGTGGCTGTCGATGTGGACTACAGCGGGCAGACGGGCTACATTGGCTCCGGCGCACCCGGCGCCTATCTCGCGTCGTCATTGAACGGTGGCTCCTATCTCGACTACGTCCGCCGCGTCACCTTAAACGTCTCGCGCGTCTGCGCCATCACCTCTTCTTGTTTGCAGCTCGCCGAGCCTCTCATCGCTTTGCCGGTCACCGGCATGGGCGTGCAGAAGGTCGTCGCCTTCCTCGACCGCGAAGGCAGCAGCTTCTTTCAGGAGTGGTCGTGCCTGTTCGTGGTCGCGCCCGACAGCGGCGGCCGTGCCTGTTTCTACTATCCACGACTGCAGCCCGCGGCCAGCGCCGCCGAAACCCATCAGCAATTCGCTGCGCCGCTGTTCAGCCACCAGTTGCACGTGAGCCTCCGCGCCCTGCCCACCACCGACTGCAACGACAACGAAACCGTGCTCTGCTACCGCAGCTATTTCCCCGCGCCCACTGCGGCGGTCTGATACCAGGGCGGAAGACGAAAATAAGAACCTGGGGTGCCCCATTCTGGCCTTCTGTTGGCCAGGGTGGGGCAAACCAGATCAGGCTTACGGTCTCGCTCCAGCGATCAATCCCACATTGTAGGACTCGGCGGGAGATTCCCCGATGAACCTTCTTATCGATAACAACGACGGCCTCGGCCCGCAGGACTACACGTCCTCGATCGACACTGATCATCTTCCCAAAATCACGCGCAAGCTCAACGCGCCGGCGACGATGATCACCACCCTGGTGTCCGCCGATCCGAACTTTAACCCTCCGGTAAACGCCGCTCGCATCACCCTCCAGCGCAGCGACGGCTCTACGCTTTTTACCGGCTATATCGTTGAGCCACCAGAGATGCAGTATCTAGGCTATGGACAGTCGCCCGCCTGGCGGTACACTCTCGCAGCAACCGACGACTCCTGCCTCCTCGACCACAACGAGCTGCCCTCGCGCACGACCTTTGCCTCACGCACCGCGGGAGAGGCGCTGTCGACACTAGCCAACGACGTTTTTCCCGGCGGTCTCGACGAATCGGGTGTGCAGGATGTCACGCCTGTCAATGGCTTTGTAATTGTTCCGCAAAAAGGCTGGACCCCTCACGCGCAGGAGCTGTCCTTGATGACGCGCTCCGTTTATCGCGCGCATGACGGCAAGCTCGACTTCCAGCCCGTCGGCCAGACGTGCTTCACCATCACCGAGCAGGATCCAAACTTCGATCCCACCGGCCTCACCCTGCTGCAGCCGAACAAGCTGCTAAACGACGTAATCATCGTTGGCGAAGTCGAGCCGCTCACTTACGTTCGTGATTATTTCCTGGGCAACGGCACAACGCTCGAGTTCTATCTCTCGGAGACTCCTTTCGGCAACAGCGTCGTCAGCACCTCCGCCTATCCTTATCCCGAGCCTGACCCGCCCGCCATGGTGGCCAGCGTTACCGATGACGTCTCCAGGGTCTTCACCGTCTTCTCCGATGACTACTCCGAAGCTCAGCTGTCGCCGGCGCTGTGGAGCGTGAGCGATCCGAATGGCGCTGTCTCGCTGAGCGCGGGTCAGCTTCAAGTCAACGGCGGCCCATCCACCGTCAGCTTCGTTGAACAGGTCGAACTCGCCGGCGGCTGGCTGATGCAGCACGGCATGGTCGTCTTCAGCGCCGCATCGACGGCGATTCTCGGCGGCCTCTACAGCGGCTCGCCCGCCACCGCCAACTGCATCGCCGGATTTCAGATCTCGCCGAACTGCGGCAACTCCAACCTTCAGGCGCTCATCAATGGCAGCGCCACGGGTGCCGTCCTCACCACCACGCCCGGCCATCAATACTCGTTCGTCACCGAACTGATATGTCCCGAGGCGCAGCGCGTTCACCAGACGTTTCTTTCCTCGCTGCATCCAGCGGGCGACGGCTACGGAGGTGACTCGATCGCCGCTGCCGTCCGGGTTGTGCTGACGGTCCACGATGTCGATCCCAACAATCCCGGCACACTCGCCGCCGTCGCAACCGTGCTTTACGACGACCTCCTCACCAGCACGCCTGCGTTTGCAACCTACGCGCCCATCAACTCCACCAGCCTCTTCGCCGGCGTCTCGTACACTGCGCTCGAGCGGATGGTCAATGCCGAAATCCGCAGCATGATACCCGGCGGCCAGTTCCGCACCCGTCTGGCAGGCGCGTTCGCCGCCGGCGGCGAGTGCTATATCACATCGTCCGGCGAGCTCTGCTTCTATGCTCCGTATCCGCCGCAGCAGAATGAACAGATCGTCGTCTCCTATCGCACCAGCGGCCGCGCCCAGGCTCGGGTTGAAGACCCCGTCAGCATCGCCGAACACACGCAGGGTAGCGACCAAGGCCGGCGCTTGTGTGTCCGCCGGCTTCACCTGCCGCTCGCGCTCAGTGACATCGATTGCGAAAACGCGGCTTGTGCTCTTCTGGATGACACGGTCCAGCAGGCCTGGCAAGGCGCGTACAAAATCGTTAGCGATTTCTTGCCGGTCGAGGATGTCATTCCCGGCAACGCGATCCAGATTTCGGCGCCATCGCGCGGAGCCGATTTCACCGCCATCGTTCGCGATGTCGACGTGCAGGTCATCTCGCTGGCCGACGATCGCTCGCAATACGATCTAAAATTCGCCAACGACGCCGCCACTCCGTTGGCATTCAAACTCGAAAGCATCACCGTCCCCGAAATGCTGGCGACCATCTACCAGACGGGCACACCTTCGTCTTCGCTCTACCTCGACCCGCTGACCGCGGCGCAGGTGACCAACGTCATCGCCACTGAGATCACGGTCGACTGCGGCCTCGCGCCCCCGTCAGGCGGCGGAATCGAGGCGCGGCGCTCCGACGGCGGCTGGGGTGCCAGCGACAGCGGCAACCTCGCCGGACGCTTCACCGCCGAAACCTTCACCCTGCCGCGCCTGGAGCGCGTGCAGAACTACTATCTGCGGCAATACGACGGATCATCGCCCGCCAAATACTCGCGCTACTCCGTCCTGCTGCATGTGGATTACCCCTTATGAGCACTTGTTCCCCTATCCCCACCCTGACTGAATTCGAACAGAAAGTTCTTTCCGACCTCGCCTCGCTCAAGGCCGACATGCGATGGCTCGTCGGCAACGGCAACTCCGGCATGATTCAGGAGCTCGAGCAGCGCGTCGATCGCCACGAAGCCTACCTGCAGCGCTTTACCGGCGTCGCCACCGCTGTGGGCGCGCTCCTGACGCTCTTTCACTTCGCCATTGATTACCTGCGCCTGCGCCGCTGAGCCTAAGTCGATGGAAGAGTGACGCTGTTGGGAGGCCGGGACTAATCTGAGCTGCAATCGTCACCCCGGGCGCTCGCGTGACGAGCACCGCCCCGGTTCCGTCGTTCCCAAAACGGAAAACTAAGCCCCGCCGCACGATCTTTTAGTTGCAGCGCGAGTTCGCGGTGCGACAATTTAGTGGTGTGCCTAAGTCGTCGCAGGAGACGGGGCACGCGTTGCTCCCTGCCCCTTTGAGCATCGCCAACCTCCCACTCAGCCCAGAGGCACAAGGTACATTCCTTTTTTCGAAAGCAGGACTTATGAAGCGAAGCAAGTTATACCTGCCATTACCTGCCATTTTGTTTGTACTGATCCTGTCAATCGCGGCGCCTGCTTGTTCGCAGGAGTGCGATACCGCTTGGCTCAGCAAGCTGGATGGCGTCAACTATACGCGGAATCTCGGCGGGGGCACCGTCATGACCTTTACAATTCGCGGGTGTCACGTCATTTGTTCCTATAGGTTTACCTCCTCGCCGGAGAAGTATTCGTGTGGTGTGTCGGCTGTTCAGGGGCAAGGGTTCGAGGCCCAAGGCGGAGGTATGGCTAGCGGGCATGGCCTTATCGAAGCGGACGGCTCCTACTTAGTCCTCATTGATCCCCGCTGTTCGATCATTGATGAGGGACAACGTAAGACGTGGCAATGCCCAAAGGGACTTTCGTGGCCGCCAGAGGCATGTGAGTCGCCTGCATGCCAGTTTCCCCGTGACTAATGGTCAATTGGAGAACAATGAAGCTTGTAAAAGGAAGAACTAACTTATGAAACGCAATATGTTAGTGTCCGCCATCCTTTTATTGCTGTTGCTATCAATCACAACTCCCGCTTTTTCGCAGGCCGCGACTGGGACGGATTATGATGTCTGGCTCAGTAAACTAGACGGGGCGAGGTACACACGAGATTTCGGAACCGCAAAATACACTTTCACAATTCGTGGGCATCACGTTATCTGTTCTCGCGTATGGGGCAACGAGATGCGGGTGTTTTCATGCGGTGTGTCCGAGATCCAAGGACAAGCTTTTGAGCGGGATGACAGCACACACGGCGTCATCGAAGCCGATGGCTCCTACATGGTTATCCTTGGCCAAAGATGTAGGTTAACAAGTGGCACTACATGGGACTGCCCCGGTGGTGACGGTGGCGTTGCCACAACATATCCCCGCGAATAATTGTCCTTTGGAAAACAACTCGACCTTTACGATTGGAGGAAATCATGTTTAGGCAACTCGCGTCGTTTGCAGTCGTAGCATCTGTGCTGATGCTAACCCCAATCGGTTCGCCAGGCTGCACATTGGTAGCAAAAGACTATCGCTGTCCGAGTACCACACCCTGTACAGCAACCCTGCAGCTCCGTGAAATGTCGTGGTTGCACAGACAACCTATTCTGTTTGACAAAGACTGCTCTCAAGAGACCGACTGCGCCTCGCGTTGTCTATGCCAATACAACAACTGCACCGCGGGGTGCGACAACATCCAGGACCTCCAGCAGAAAAGCGATTGTCTAAACAAATGCACAAGCAATTGGAATGACTGCAAACAGCGAGGGGGCTGCTGAGTATCACAAGCCCGTGTCGACGAGGGCGCCCGCCCCTTACGCCCCACTGCTTACCCGCTCACCGCATCGAGCTCTCAGCTATGATCTATTGACGTGTGAGCTGTGCCCATGAAACCTCTTCTATTTCTATTGGCGTTCGCATTTTCTCTTGCAGCCTTCGCCCAGGAGCCTGCCATCGCTCCGGCGCGCCCGCTGCCGGTCAACCCTCCTACCAAGCAAGCCACTGCGGCCAGCGCCTCGCAGGACACCAGCGGCGATCAGGTCACCACGCCGCCTGGGGCCAAGGGATCCACTCTGATCGGCTGTCTGGTTGGTCCCGACAAGGGCGGCCAATACATGGTCCGCAACATGGCGCATCGCACCGGCGTGCACGTCGCCGGTCCCGATGATCTGAAGAACGATTCCGGCAGCAAAGTGAAGTTGACCGGCCAGTGGCAGCCGCTCCCGCCCGACCAGCTCTCTGCACCGCAAGACGCATCGAAAAAAGCCGAGACCCATCGCTTTCAGGCCACCGACGTCGAAGTCCTGGCCCAGAAGTGCAAGCCGCCGGACGAAACCACACCCGTCAGCAAGAACAAGCCGCAGAAGCCGACCACCTACGACACCCCAAGCGACGATTCAAAGTAGAGTTCGTCTCGTAACTCAAAACCCCTTCTTCGAATCCACCAATATCGTCACCGGCCCGCTATTGATCAGCTCGATCTCCATCATCTCCTGAAATCTTCCCGTCTCGCAGCGCAATCCCAATCCCCGCACCCGCTTCACGAAGTACTCATACAGGTCCCGCGCCCGCTCTGGACGCGCCGCCGCATCAAACGACGGCCGCTTCCCCCGCCGCACATCGCCGAACAGCGTAAACTGCGACACCGCCAGCACCGCGCCTCCGACATCCATCACGCTCCGATTCATCTTCCCCCCATCGTCTTCAAAAATCCGCAAGCCCGCAATTTTCTCCGCTAGGTAATCGGCATCAGCCGTAGTGTCTTCGCGCGCCACTCCCAGCAACACCAGCAGGCCTCGTCCAATTTCTCCCGTCAGCTCATCGCCCACCTTCACCGACGCCCGGCTCACGCGCTGCACCACCGCTCGCATGCGACGGTTGTATCATAGGCAGCAGTTAGCAACTAGCAATTAGCAGTTAGCTAAAACCATCCGAAAGGAGCAGCGAGCGGCAAGAGCGTATGAAGCTGGCGCTTAGATTCTCGATTGCGCTCGCAGCGGTTGTGTCGGCGTTTGCCCTCACGGGGCTTCTTCACGCCTTGGCGGGTCTCTTCCTGGCAGGCCCTTTCGCACAGGTCCTTGACCACGCCGGGTACAGGGACATGGAACACGCGTTTTATCTCCGGGCGGGATATTTCTTGATAGCCCTGATGACCACGGTGTGGCTCTGGCGCACCTACCGAAGGCAATACAGCAAGCCGCGGGGATCGAACCTGCCTGCGGCTCGCGTCGTCCCGCGTTGACCATTGCAAAGCTCCCCATTTACGATGAATCGGTATTCATATCCCGGAGCGCTCGCCAGCGTCTTTGTCTGCATCATCTATCTGGTGGCTCTCGGGATTCTTTACAGGCTTTCCTGCCTGCATTTAGACTAACAAGTTTGCGCTGCGTCGCCGCGCACTCAGGAGAACACATCGATGGCTTCCATAGACGAACGGGTGAAGCAGATCATCGTGGAGCAGTTGGGCGTGGATGAAGCCGAAGTGACGCCCAGCGCTTCTTTTGTGGACGACCTCGGCGCCGATTCGCTGGACACCGTCGAGCTGGTCATGGCTTTCGAAGAAGCCTTCGAAATCGAAATCCCCGACGAGGACGCGGAGAAAATCCGTACCGTGCAGGACGCTATCACCTACATCGAACAGCACGCGAAGGCAAAGAAGTAGCCCCGGGTCCCCGAGCTGCGAGCCCCGAGCGCCAGCTCGAAGCTGGCAGCTCGAAGCTTGCGGCTGATCGCTCGAAAGGATACTACTGATCTCATGGCATCGGTTGATGAACGTGTAAAGCAAATTATTGTTGAGCAGTTGGGCGTGGACGAAGCCGAGGTGACGCCCAACGCCTCCTTTGTCGACGACCTCGGCGCCGATTCCCTTGACACCGTCGAGCTGGTCATGGCCTTCGAAGAGGCCTTCGAAATCGAAATCCCCGACGAGGACGCGGAGAAAATCCGTACCGTCAAGGACGCCATCGACTACATCAACGCGCACGCGAAAGGATCGAAGTAGTTTGAACCGGCGCGTCGTCGTAACCGGGGTCGGCGTCATCTGCGCCGTCGGCAACAATGTCGAGCAAACCTGGCAGGCCTTGCTGGCCGGAACCAGCGGCGTGGAGCGCATTACCAGCTTCGACGCTTCCGCCTTCGCCTGCCGGATCGCAGCCGAGGTCAAGAATTTCGACCCGCTCCAGATTATCGAGAAGAAAGAAGCGCGCAAGATGGCGCGCTTTATTCATCTGGCCATCGCCGCCAGCGACGAAGCGCTGCAGATGGCCAATTACAAAGTCGAAAACGAAGAGCTGGCCGAGCGCACTGGCGTCAACATCGGCTCCGGCATCGGCGGATTCGACATCATCGAGCGCGAACACTACAACCTGCTCAACGGCGGCCCGCGCAAGATCTCGCCCTTCTTCATTCCCGCAGCCATCGTCAACCTCGCAGCCGGCCAGGTCAGCATCCGCAACGACGCCAAAGGCCCCAACGAAGCCACCTGCACCGCCTGCACCACCAGCGCACATTCCATCGGCGATGCCGCCCGCGTCATCAAGTACGGCGACGCCGAAGTCATGATCGCCGGCGGTAGCGAGGCCGCGATCACTCCCATGGGCGTCGGCGGATTCGCCGCCATGCGCGCGCTCTCCACCCGCAATGACGATCCCCACCGCGCCAGCCGTCCCTGGGACAAAGATCGCGACGGCTTCGTCATCGGCGAGGGCGCGGGAATTCTGATTCTGGAAGAGCTGGAGTTTGCCAAGAAGCGCGGGGCGAACATCATCGCCGAACTCGTCGGCTACGGCATGAGCGCCGACGCCAATCACATCACCCAGCCCGCGCCCGGAGGCGAAGGCGGTTACCGCGTCATGCGCAATGCCCTGCGCGATGCCGGCCTCGCGCCCGAGCAGATCGGCTACGTCAACGCCCACGGAACTTCGACTCCGCTGGGCGACGAACTCGAGGCTACGGCTATCAAGCGCGCCTTCGGCGATCACGCTTACAAGCTGCTGGTCAGCTCAACCAAGTCGATGACCGGCCACCTGCTCGGCGGCGCGGGCGGCCTCGAAGCCGCCATCACCGTGCTCGCGCTGCGCGACCAGATCGCGCCTCCCACCATCAATCTCGACAATCCGGATGAAGGCTGTGACCTCGACTTCGTCCCCCACACCCCCCGCAAAGTCAAGATGGACTATGCCATCTCGAATTCCTTCGGCTTCGGCGGGACGAACGGATGTTTGGTGTTCAAGCGGTGGACGGAATAGCCAGAGCCGCAGAAAGGTCGTGCTTGGAATAGCGGCCTTATGCCGACCATCCTCAGATCAGGCCCATATCGATTCTACTTTTACAGCCATGAGGCACATGAGCCGCCACATGTGCACATTGACCGGGACGAGTTGTCGGCAAAGTTCTGGCTCGATCCCGTAACCTTGGCGAGGAATCTGGGTTTCAGCGCGCACGAGGTAAACAGGCTAGAATCGATTGTGCAGGAGAACCAAAACCTCTTGTTGGAGGCGTGGTATGGGTATTTTGGCAGTGGCGGCAGATGAACGGGTGGCGGACGTCAACTGTGATGACGACGCACTGAGCGTCCGACTCAAGGATGGCCGGACGATCTCGGCGCCGCTGGCGTGGTACCCGAAACTGCTTCACGCCACCGCGGAACAGCGCCGCAACTGGACGATTGCCGGAGCAGGTTACGGCATCTATTGGCCCGACATTGACGAAGACATAAGCACTGAGGGCCTGCTGCGTGGAGCGCCTGCTCCTAGGAAGTGAGAAAATTACTTTCTCCATCTGTTGGTCGACTCCTGATCCGGCGAAATGTTTCAGCGTAGTGCGTGCAGGTGCCCGAAGCGTCACACATAGATTGATCTCGACAAGCCCGACGAAGGCTGCGATCTCGACTTCGTCCCCCACACCGCTCGCAAAGTCCAGATGGACTACGCCATCTCGAACTCCTTCGGCTTCGGCGGAACGAACGGATGTTTGGTGTTTAAGCGGTGGGAGGAGTAGGGTTGTCCGACTTCTCATTCTGGTAGACATGGATATTCAGAGCGCGGTGAGAACTCAGTCTCGAGTTTCGGCTAGGGGAGAGCCAAGTTGCTCACTGTGGACGGATCGCATTTGACGAAGCCTGCCGTCCTCAGCCTTGCATAGGGCAGAAGACAGCAGTACTCTATACCGCAATTCCCCTCATATGGAAAAGCATTGATGGTGGCCGCTGCCGCCAATTCGTCGCCTCCCGAAACCGCTCAGGCTGCACCGGGCGCGAAGCTGAATCTTGTCCGCCGGTCGCTGGCGCGGATCCCGGGCACTCCTGCTTTCGGATCGCGCAAGAATGGGTTCGTCGCCGATAAACAGAAGGCGTTGCTCGAAAAACTGCGCGAAATCTTTCCGGCCATCTCCGGCGAGGCCCCGCGCATTCGGTTCGATGATGAAGGTCTGAAAACACTGTTTATTACCGAGGTGGCACAGTTCGAGTTTTGGTCCGAAGAGATGCGTGGCTGGCTGTTATGGACTGCGCTTGCCGCCCCTCTACCAATAACCCTCGCAGGTTGCATTATCGCAAGGCGGATATGGCACATCCGCGAACCTGGGCACGTGTGGGGTGCGGCTTCGGTGGCAGCCTGTTTTCTTCTGGGGATTAGCGTAATTTGCATCGCTGTGGGAGGCACAATTTCGGAAAATCACTTCAAATGGTCGTCCAAAGCCACCCAAATATTTGTTGTGCTCGCGCCGCCCGCTCTGTTCGCAACCGTCTGCCTGATTTTGGCTCACTACCTTCGGGTGGCATTTATGCATCCGAGTCTCACCTTTGCACTGTCAGCGGCTGCGTTCGTGTCGACTCTATTCGTCCTTTCCTTCGCGGTTTTGATCGTTGCCTTGCTGCTTGTGCAGCAGACAATCGAGCGACAGACCTGGGAGACTCGGCCGGTAACGTTCATCTTCAGCGGCCTCTTGGATTTGCTTCCCTTGCAGACTTGGAGCTTTCAGGATCCCTACTGGACGGCCCAGTTTCTTAGCAGCCTAGAACGCGTCGCCTATCTTATGGAGGGCCCCTTGGTTCGCAGACTGCGGCCAGCCGACCCCGCCACCCAGAGTTGGCTGGAACAGGAGATGAAAGGGCATGCCGCCGCCGTTCGCGAATTGAAGAAAATCGCCATATACTCGGCGGGTGTGAAACCGCCGCGCCTACGCGACAGCCTGGAAACAACACTGATGCATGTTTGTAACCTTGATTGGGAACAACTGACCAAGGCGGCCGTGCCGGTCGTGAGCAAGCGCGAGCGAGCGCGGCGCTTTAGCCAGCGCCTAGTGAACGCCGCCACTGCCTCCGTGGTTCCCACAGGTATCTTGATCGCCCGACTTTTCGTACCCGCCATCCAACAATTCGATAAGACAAATCTCGTTCTCGTCGGTACCATTATCTGGCTCTGCATTAACCTGCTGTCGGCTTTCGATCCCGAGTACGGCCTTACCAAGCAAGGGTTGGATTTGCTCAGCAAGATTCCGGGCGTAGGAGGCAAAGGCGGAGGTACACCGTCGGGTGCCGAACATTGAGCGCTACATTTCAGTCAAAGCACGCAGTTGCCTCGTTTGTGGGCCAGGCCATTCTGCCACACTATCTTCGCTCCGCGCAGACGAATCTCGTTCCACTCCCCGCCCGAATCGAACTTGATAAACTCCTCTCATGGCCGGCACGGAACAGCTCGGGCTCATGTTTCAGGCGCCGTCGCGCCGGATTTATCCGGTGCGCGAGCTGGTCGCCGCCGCGCGCACGCAGCTTGAGCGCGCCTTCACCGATGTTTACGTCGAAGGTGAAATCTCCAACTGGCGGCCCGCTGAATCCGGTCATCTTTACTTCACGCTGAAGGACAACTCGGCGCAACTGCGCGTGGTGATGTGGCGGACGCAGGCGCGGCTGCTGCGCTTCCGTCCGGAGAACGGCTTGCAAGTCATCGCGCGCGGACGCGTCACCGTTTACGACGAGCGCGGCGATCTGCAATTCCAGGCCGAATATCTCGAGCCCAAAGGCGCAGGCGCGCTGCAAATCGCCTTCGAGCAGTTGAAGGCCAAGCTCGCCGCCGAGGGGCTGTTCGACTCCGCGCGCAAGAAACCGATTCCGGCGCTGCCGCGCCGCATCGGCCTGATCACCTCAGCGCGCGGCGCGGCGGTGCAGGACATCCTCAACGTGCTTCGCCGCCGGCATGAGTCGGTGAGCGTGCTGATCTATCCCGCGCAGGTGCAGGGCGACGTTGCCGCCCACGAGGTGAGCGCCGGGCTGCGTCACTTCAATCGGCATGGCCAAATCGATGTCATCATCATCGCGCGCGGCGGCGGCTCCTTCGAAGATCTCTTCGCCTTCAACGATGAAGGTCTGGCGCGCACCATCGCCGCCTCCGCCATTCCGGTCATCTCCGCCGTGGGTCACGAGACCGACTTCACCATCTGCGACTTCGTTGCCGACCTGCGCGCGCCGACGCCATCGGCGGCAGCAGAGCTGGTGATCCGCTCCAAGTACGAGCTGTCGGAGAAGCTGCTGGCCCTGCACAAGCGCATGACGCAAGCCATCAATTACAAGCTGCTGCGCGCCAACAACGAGCTTTCGGCGTTGGCGCAGCATGCCGTCTTCGCGCGCATGCAGGATTCCATTGCGCGCCGCCAGCAGCGTATCGACGATCTGGTGTTTCGCCTGGCGCAGTCGCAGTCGCGACTGCTGAAGAGCCACACCCGCCGCGTCGAGGCGATCGAATCCCATCTGCGCCGGCACGATTTGCGCGTGCGCACCGGCGTCATGCGGAATCAGCTCGAATCGCGAACCTCCGCACTGAATTCGGCAATGTCGCGGCTGCTGTCCGCCCGCCGGACGGAACTCGACCGGCTCGACACAGCCTTGCAGAGCGCACCGCCGACCATCCTCCTGCGAAAGCTCTCGCGCTGGGAACGGCTTCATGGCACGCTAGAAGCGCTTTCGCCCAAGGCCATCCTCGCCCGCGGCTATGCCCTGGTATTCGACGCCGAGGGGCGGCTGGTGAAAGAATCATCGCAGCTCCAAGGGGGCGACCACGTCCGCACCCAGCTCGGCCGCGGGGAGTTCACCGCGCAGGTGGAGCAGGTCAAGGAGGACGACACCACGCCCTAGTGTGCTGAGTCAGAAATTCGTTTATGGGCTTAGTGGAGCTTTTGATCTCGGCCTCAGGGCCTAAAGGCCGTGTTTAGTGGGGTATTTTTCGGCACGGCTGAAGCCGTGCCCTGACACAAAGCTCTGATTTGTGACAATGAACTTCCGACTCAGGACATCAACCTAAACATTGATAAGCTGCCGATTTCTATTTGGCCTTTCTTTTTCCTGAATTAAAATAGGCAGCATTATTGTGCCGCGGTACCGGCAAGAAGGCGCTAGCTCCAACCGTAGAAATATGGTGCGTACCTGCATCAGTCACCGTAGGAACCAGGATGCTGCAGAACTTCACTCACGTTCCGCAATTGTCGGTGATCTCTATCATCGACATCCTGGTCGTCGCATTCATCATTTACGAATTCCTTAAGCTCATCAAGGGAACGCGTGCCATTCCTATGCTGGTCGCGGTCATCCTGTTGGCCGTTGCCTTCTGGCTGGCGCATCTGGAACAGCTCCGCACTGTCGATTGGCTGATCACCACGCTCTTCCCGTATGCCGTCTTCGCGCTGATCGTGGTCTTCGGGGCGGAGATTCGGCACGCCCTGGCGCGCCTGGGCAGGCGCTTCTCGGCAACCCGCGTCGGCGTCTTCAATGGCACCGACAGCTACGAGGACATCGTGCTCGCCGCCGAGCATTTCTCGCAAGCCGGCACGGGCGCGCTCATCGTCATCGAGCGCGAAATCGGCCTCCGCACCTTCATTGAGAGCGGCGTACCGCTGGATGCGAATCTCTCCTACGATCTGCTGGTCACTATCTTCCGCCCCAGCGCTCCGCTGCACGACGGCGCGGTCATCGTGCAAAAGGGACGCGTCGCCGCCGCAGCGTGTTTCCTGCCGCTGTCGATGAATGCTCAGCTGTCCACCCAATTCGGCACTCGCCATCGCGCCGCCATTGGCATCACCGAGGAGACCGATGCGATTTCCGTTGTCGTCTCGGAGGAGACCGGCGCCATCAGCCTTGCCGTAGGCGGAACGATCGAACGCGACATCACGGTGAATTATCTGCGCGAGCGTCTCAGCGAGCTTCTGCGGCGCTACCTGCCCACGGCGGCGTTACCCACCACCGTCACCGACAGCGAGCTCGCAACCGAGCATGAGGTCGAACACTATGGCCGCAAAAACGTTGCCGATGGGGCGGAGCGCTAAGCTTATGGATGGCAGGCCGAAAAATTTCTTCCACAAATACGTTCTCAAGAACCTGCCGTTCAAGCTCGTGTCGCTGGCCATTGCCATCATGCTGTGGTGGGCCGTCGGTCGAGACCAGCCGGTCGAGATTCCCATGACGGTGCCGCTGGAGTTTCAGAACGCGCCCACCAACCTCGACATCAACTCGAACTATCCTTTCGAGGCGCGTGTCACGCTGCGCGGGCCCGAACGCCTGTTGCAAACGATGAACGTCTCCGAGGTGCATGCGGTGCTCGATCTGCACGATTCTGGCCCCGGCGAACGCACCTTCGACCTCTCGCATGGCGACATTCACGTGCCACGCAATGTGCAGGTGGTGCAGATCGTTCCGGCACAGTTTCATATCCTCTTCGACCGCGACGCTACGCGCACGGTTCGGGTGCAGCCACGGGTCATCGGCACCTTGCTCAGCGGATATGAAATTGCATCAGTGACGGCCGATCCGGCAACGGTTACCATCGTGGGACCGGAACGGCGCGTGCAGGGGATTCAGACGGCGATGACCGATCCGGTGGATGCTACCGGCGTGGTCGGCACAGACACATTCACCACCGACGCCTATGTGGCCGACCCGCTGGTACGAGTGCAGACACCAGGGGCAATTCACGTGACCGTAACCACAGACAAAACCTCCGGGAGGACACGTAAACCTTGAGCAGCGCGGCGGCGAAAATCATGCGGCAATTATTCGGGACAGACGGAATTCGGGGTGTCGCGGGCCAGTATCCGCTCGACCAGAAGACCGTTTTCGCGGTGGGACGCGCATTGGGACAGCGGCTGGCGCCGGCCGATCGCGCCGCCGGCGTGGTCATTGGGCAGGATACGCGCGAGTCGAGCGCCTGGATCAGTGGAACGCTGGCTGCGGGGCTCGAGTCAGCCGAAGTGCGCGTGGTGAGCGCCGGAATTATTACCACGCCGGGAGTCGCCTACCTCACGCGGGCCAATCATTTCGCCGCGGGCATCGTTATCTCCGCCTCGCATAATCCCTGGCAGGATAACGGTATCAAGGTGTTCGGCGCCGACGGATTCAAGCTCTCCGACGAGCGTGAGTACCAGATCGAGGCGGAAATCTTTGCTCACCTCGAACAGCTTGCAGCTACCTCCCACAATGTGGGACATCGTGACCGTATGCTGCCTGGCGACAGCAAACTCCGCGAGGAGTACGCGCAATGGCTGGCGGATTTTGTCCGCGGCACGGACTTCAGCCGCTTCCGCGTACTGGCCGATTGCGCCAACGGAGCGGCCAGCAACATCGCCTCGCTGGTGTTTCAGGATTGCGGCATCGCCGCCGACTACCTCCACATCAGCCCTAACGGCCGCAACATCAACGCCGGCTGCGGAGCGCTCCATCCCGAACACGTCGCGCAGGCCGTCGCCAATGCCCATGGCAAGTACGATCTCGGCATCACCTTCGATGGCGACGCCGACCGCGCCCTGTTTTCCGATGCCTCCGGTCGTGTCGTGAACGGCGACGCCGTGCTGCTGCTGGCCGCTCGCGACATGAAAACTCACGCCCGCTTGCACTGCGACACCGTCGTCGCCACCACCATGTCGAACATGGGCCTGGAAGCTGCACTGCAGCGCAGCGGCATCCGCATGTTGCGCGCTCCGGTGGGCGACAAATACGTACTTGAGGAGATGCTCAAGACCGGCGCGACGCTCGGCGGCGAGCAGTCCGGGCACATCCTCTTCCGTGACATCGACACCACCACCGGCGACGGCATTCTCACCGCTCTGCGCGTGCTGGAGGTCATGGCGCGCACACGGCGGACGCTGGACGAACTCGTGGCTGATCTCAAGGTTTTCCCGCAGCAGATCAAGAACATCCAGGTGCGCGAGAAACGGCCGTTCGAGCAGCTTCCCGAGGTAATGGACATGATCCGCCGTGCCGAGCGCGAACTGGACGGCAACGGCCGCGTGGTTGTGCGCTACTCCGGGACTGAGAAGCTGGCTCGCGTGATGATTGAAGCCGAGTCCGAGCCCGCCATGCGCCATCACACCGAAGCCATCGCCGCCGCCATTCAGCAGGCGATCGGACTCTGAACCCAAGCTCTAGAAAGACGTCTCGTCCCCACCGTCGAAAATGGCACCCAGGATTTTCATCTTTATGGGTGGGCCGTAGACCGATGTGACACTCGGGATGACACTACGGAAATCTCTTATCTCTGGCGCGCGTAGGTATACATGTAGTCGGTGTCATTTGGGGCCATAACCACCTCGGTCCGCAACGAGTCCGTCAGCAACGAAGGCGCGGTGTTCGGCAGCGATTCGTTGCTGATGAGAAATCCGCCGGGTTTGATCATTTTGCCCAGGTTGGCGCGCGCCAGCGACTGCTCCAGGCTGCCGTAGTAAACGAAAATGTTGGTGCCGATGACCAGATCGAATTGTTGGGCGGGCGGCAGCGCTACCGTCTGAAAGACCACGTTCATGTCCACGGGCGTTACCCGCAACACCACGGCTGGCCTCACACTTACCGCCCGGTTCCAAATGTCCGAAGCAGCGTCAGGGACCGGAATCTTCTCGGTCGGCTTGCCTATGTGGTCGCCCAACTTCTGCCAGTACTCCAGGAAACTGGTGGCGTAGTCCTTGTTCCACTGGTCCGAGGGACTCGACAGGAGCTGGATCGTGTACCATTTGCCGGCCTCTGCCTGCGCCCGCGCGGCCGCCAGATGCTGGTTCACCCGTGAGCTGATGTCAAACGTTGTCACCTCGACCGTGCTCGGATCCGCAAGCTGTAACCGGGCCAGCGTATCGATTACAGCAAAGGGCTGCGTGCTCTGCGGCGGATAAAAGTCGGAGCCTGAATTCTTGTTAACGAAATCCAGGCCCGGTCCCACGATGGCTACGCGATGAATGCTGCCCGGCTTCAGCAGCCCCTGTTCCATCATGTGCCGCAGATGCACTTCGATCATGTGATCGGGATACAGATTGCTGTCCGTCGAAATGCCGCGATCCTTGAATTGCTGGGAAAGATTGGCGCCCTTTTTTTCGTAGAGCTCGGTTTTGGCCAGGGCAACTTCGTCGCGCATACGAGCCAGGTTGGCCAACAGGTAGGTTTTCACCTTGTCCCGCCCGGCCTGAGTGTTGAGCGTGAAACCCTGTTTCTGCAGGAAGGTGCGCATCTCCATCATGCCTTGGCTGGCGTGCGGAGCCGCCAAAGCCCGCATGAGATCGTCGATGCGCTTGTTCGCCAGCGCATCAACGTATTTGTCATTGCCAAAGCGCAGCAGGTACGCATAGGAAATGCGCTCTTGCTTCGTGTAGGTAACGCCGAGCCGCAGGAGGTTGGTCAGCGTGTCTTCCTCGCCGCGCTCCAGGCGGGCGCGAATCTCGCGGTCGTGGCGCCGCACCCAGGCATCCCAGGCGGCGGCTGTGGGCTGGCCGGAAGGCTTCAGTTCCGCGGGCAGCGACTTCAGATACGCCTGCAGCACCGGTTGCGCGGCGGAAAACGTTACAAACTGCGGAGCTTGTGCACTGGCCGAAAGCAGGCCTAGCAGACAGACGAATACCACCCCAACAACTTTGCTCTGTTTGTTTTGCATGACGTGTGCTGTTATGACGTACCTCGTTGGGCTTCGCCACCCAAGTCCGCCGCTGCTCGAGCAGGGTGGCATCTGGGGGCGCTAGTCGTGCTGCCGAAGAATAGCAGAAAGGGGAAACATATTCCGAAACGCATCCCGTTATAAACAAACCAGCCACTGGCCTGGCAAAGCAGTCACGTTCATTCCACTCCTCCGGCACTATACTGCCAAATCTGCCCAAGTTTGAAGGGAAATTGGCTAGAACAATGTCGCAAACGCCTGCACAGGCAAAACCGCAAAGCTGACGAAAACATTGGACTTAGCGTGGCACGAGGATTGCTCCAAGGAAGATAGCCTCTCTCGCTATGGGGCAAATGGGTCTGTACGTGAATTGAACCTAAGGAGGGTTCGATCCTTGAAAATGCGTATCGCTTCGCTGTCACTGCTCGCACTGTGCCTGACATTGGCGGCTCTTCCGGCCATGGCGGACACAATCTACAGCAACGGAGCCACAAACGGCAACACCGACGCCTGGACCATTAACTTTGGTTTCGTCGTCAGCGACACCTTCAACGTGGGCGCGGGTGGGGCCACCATCACCGGTGCCAGCTTCGCCATGTGGCTGTTCCCCGGCGACACTCTGAGCTCGGCTGAACTGTCCATCACCTCCGGCGAAAATAGCGGAACCAGCTATTTCAACGACACGGTGAGCTTCACCACCGGTTCTTGCACGTTGAACAATTATGGTTACAACGTTTGCTCGGAAAACACCAGCTTCAGTGGCCCGTCCCTCAACGGCGGCACCTACTGGCTGAACTTGCAGAACGCCAGCGTACCCAGCGGCGACCCGGTTTACTGGGATGAGAACTCCGGCCCGTCATCGGCTTCGGAGAACTCCGTAGGAACGATTCCTTCAGAGTCGTTCACGGTCCTGGGCAGCAGCACCAGCACCACCACCAGCAGCACCACCACCACCACCGGCACGACCCCTGAGCCCAGCAGCATCATGCTGTTCGGTTCTGGCGTCCTCGGCCTTGCTGGCGTGCTGCGCCGCAAGCTGTTCTAATTTCAATCGACCCTTCCCCCAGGTCATTTCGAAGCCGGAGCTTAGCGCTCCGGCTTTTCTCTTGCTAGCAACCATTGCCACCGCCGATCCGGTTGCACACCGGGGCGCATGCCGTCGCAAACCTCTGGTTGCTGAGTGTCACTTCCGCTATACTGCGTCGCAGTCCAATGGGGAGGAGTTGTGGCCTCAGCCGGTCTCAAACCTGAAGTACAAGTTCAAGCGTTAAACAAATTCAGCCTGGGTCGCGCCCGCACCTGGATACTCTGCGCCGTTCTGGCGCTGGTCACGGCTGCCGTTTACGCGCCGGTACACAAGCATCCCTTCTTCAACCTCGACGATCCCCTGGACATCGTCGATAACGTTCAGATTCATCAGCTCAACTGGCAGACTATCCGCTGGTCGTTCACCGCGCTCAACTTGGCGAACTGGATGCCGCTGAGCTGGATCTCCCACGCCGTGGACTACCGGTTGTTTGGCGCCAACCCCGCCGGGCATCACGACATGAACATCTTCTTTCACGTGCTCGACGCGGTGCTGCTGTTCCTGGTCCTGAAGCGGGCTACCGGTTACGTCGGGCGCAGCTTCATGGTGGCCGCGCTGTTCGCGCTGCATCCCATGAATGTCGAGGCGGTGGCCTGGATTGCCGAGCGCAAGACGCTGCTGAGCACATTGTTCTTTCTGCTGGCGCTGGGAGCGTACCGTTGGTACGCGCGCCGTCCCACCGACAATCGCTACACCGTCATCGCGTCGCTGTTCGCTCTGGGACTGATGGCCAAGCCGCAGGTCATCACCCTGCCCTTCGTTCTTCTGTTGTGGGACTACTGGCCGCTGCAGCGCATGCTTCCCGATGCGCCCACGTCCGATCCCGCGCTGCAACCGGAGCTGTTTCCCCGCCGCAGTCTTGCCGAGCTGGTGAAGGAGAAGATTCCGCTTCTGTTTCTCTGCGTCGCCGATGCGATGCTTACCCTTCGCGCGCAGGCCTCGGTACGGCCGGGGCTGATGCCGCCGCTCTCCGATAGGCTGAAAAACGCGGTCTTCTCCTACGTCCTCTACATCAGGAAATGCTTCTGGCCGGCGGGCATGGCTCCCGAGCTGCCGCATCGCGGAGCCTGGCTCACGTGGTGGCAGGTAGCCGGATCCGTGGCTATCCTGCTGGCCATAACTGTCGCGGTGCTGGCCGCGCGGCGCTATCGTTATTTGCCGGTAGGGTGGTTCTGGTTTTTCGGCATGCTGGTGCCGATGATCGGGATTCTTCAGGCGGGCCGGCAGGGCATGGCCGACCGCTACGGCTATCAATCCTACATCGGCCTATTCATCATGGTTGCGTGGGGCGTGGCGGAACTGGCGCAGCGCTACCGGATTTCGGTACGCTGGCTGGCGGCCGCCGGCGCCATCGTCCTGCTGGCGCTCACCATCGACACCTCGCGCCAGATCGGATACTGGAAGGACAATCTCCTGCTATGGGAGCACGGCGCCGCGACCGTCCCCGACCATTGGTGCGCCGAGATCAACATCGGCATGCGACTCTGGGAGCGCGGCGATCGCGCCGAAGCCATGAAGCATCTGTACAAGGGCTCGGCCATCCATCCCGACGAGGCCTACAGCGGCATGCTCATCGGCTATGAGCAGCAACAGCAGGGACATCTGCAGGAAGCGATCTCACGCTACCATCACGCGCTGAACGACTACAACCTCTCCGACAGCGACCGCGCACACATCTATCGCAACCTGGCCGTCGTCTATCGCGATCTCGGCGACATGAAGGACGCCAACGAAAGCTACGCTCAGGCGCTGACCTTGCAATCGAAGTAGACAAACAATCCTCACCATCCGAAGCATCTCTTAACTGAGAAATGCCATCGTTATGAAAAGTCGAGCGCTTAAAACGGTGCCACTGTTCGTGTATCCGGTTTGAAGGGGCACGGCTTCAGCCGTGCCGTCCGGCATGCCAGAGAATTGGCCTTCAGGCCCTGAGGGATCGCTCCCTCAGCGGCTGAAGCCGGACTTTCTGGTTGATCTTAGCGACACGCCTGAAGGCGTGCCCTTTCAAAGCCAGCTACCACCTATCTGGAATCGCGGTAAGTGCTTCGGCTTCTCTCTCAAGTAAGCCACTTATTAATCAAACACATGAGCAACAAATTGCCAAGCCGCGCGATTTGCGTTTTCTGTTCGGATGTGCTTGACAATGATACGCTCATATTTTATGATTCTTTAACGCTAATCTATGCATCTGATGGTTAGCGGTTTGAAACGACCCAAAAAAGTTGGAGGATTGGACAATGACTGTGATGACTCGTTGGGATCCCTTTCGCGAACTGAGTGCTTTGCAGAACCGCATGAACCGCCTGTTCGAAGAGCAGTACGGCGGCCGTGGCGAAGAGTCGATGACCACGGGTGCGTTCGTTCCGCCCGTTGACGTTTACGAAGATGAGCACACCATCCAGTTGAAACTGGAAGTGCCCGGCATCGACGAGAAGGACCTCGATATCAAGGTCGAAAACAACGTTCTTACCGTCAGCGGTGAGCGCAAGCTGGAGAAGGAAGAGAAGCAGGAAAACTTCCACCGCGTGGAGCGCCGTTATGGCAGCTTCAGCCGCTCCTTCACCCTGCCGAACACCGTCAGCACTGACGACATTCAGGCCAACTACAACAACGGCGTGCTCAACATCCGTCTGGCGAAGCGCGCCGAAGCCAAGCCGAAGCAGATCAAGGTCAACATCGGCCAAGGCTCGGGCCAGAAGACTATCGAAGGCAAGAAGGAGCCTCAGACCCAGGGCAAGACCCAGGCTGCCTGAGGACAGGTTTCAAAAGTTTCGCCCCTCGGGAGCGGCCCGGTGGGAAACGAACTGGGGAGTTCGAAGGGAGGCGTTCTATTTGCCTCCCTTTTGTTTACCGCCGGATCTCCCCGAGGGGCGGAAGCAGTTGTTAGTGGCTAGTGGCTAGCTGATTGAATTGTCATTACCAGCGTCGGGATTGGCGAGGTTTTTCGCAGCATCCCAAACAGACAGGGCACAGATTTTGCCGTACCGACCGTAGCCTCAAATGCGGATGGATTTCGATCACGGTTGCACCGATACCTTAGTCGCGGCGACCGTCGGCAGATTTTCTTGCTGCACCGCTTTCGGCGCTCCCGGTCGCGGCGGATCCTTAGGCACCGAAACCCACGTCCTGCCGTCCGGCGCCAGTCCCGACTCCGACAATCCATAGGCGCACCATGCGCGGAAGCTGTTGGAGAAATATGGTCCCAGTCGCTTCAAATTGCCAACCTGGAGTGCAACACTCGGAGGGTCAACGGTGAACTCATCGGGTAGCCCAGCCGGAGTGTCAACGCCGGGCGCGAACGCAGTCATCAGCGCTGCGTTGTAGTCCGCAGGGCGAGGCACTCTCTTTACTGCGCCCCGGCTCTCGATCATCCGCTCCGCCTCGATCACAATTTCATCCGGCTGCATCTTCACCGTCGCTCGATAGGTCACCGCCCCATTCAACTGATCGCCGCGAAACCACAGAAACGGCCCATCCAGCCGTGTCCAGTCGTGGTCGAACTTGCGCGCGATAAGCGTGCTGTCGTTCACTTCATCATCGGGCCGAATCCATCCCGGACTCCATTCCTTCTGATCTTCCGTCAGGTACACCGGAAACTGTTGCAGCTCGACCGTCGTCCCTTTCCTCGTCATCGTGACCACGTCGGCGCGCTCTTCAAATTCGTCTTTGGAAAGCGGGTGATTGAACGCTCCCGGACGGTAGAGGAACATGGCCGTGGTTTGGCCTTCGCGCAGTTGCCGCGGCAATTGCTGACGCAGCCGGTTGGTGAAGTCGATCATGTCGGGCGCGGGCGAATCGGCTTTGTCCGCCCACTTGGTTTCCGCCCGGAGCAACGCCAGCGTCATCACATAGAGCCGCAAGGCCTGCGCGAACGGCAAGTTCGCTTTCGCGGCGCGGTACTTTGTCCCCTCCGCGGTCTTGGCCTGCGTCGTCATGTCGCCCACTGCTTTGCGCAGATCGTCCAGCTTCCACGCCGAGTAATCCTCGACGTTCATGGCGGGCGCGAGCTGGTCGTGCAGCGCCTTCAGCCGGCCGGACAGCGCCGGCTCAGGCAGCGACCACACCATGCACAACAGCGGCATGGGGCTGAACGCCGAGTCCTCATTGGCGAAACTGGCAAGGAAGCGGTTGTCCATGCGGTCATCCGGATGGACCCGCTGCTCCTCACCCGGCGATTCAACTCCAAGCTTGGGAAAGTATTTGTGGATCAGCGCCCAACCGGCATTGTTCAGCACCAACAGCGCCGAGCTGGCCTGGGCGACCGGTTCAGCCTTGCTGTCATAGGCATCGATGTCCTCGTGCCGCAGGCCCATCATGCCGTAGGGCAGCCTGGGACGATCGCGGTCCTTCTCGTCATGCGCCGCCGCAGCCCGAACCGGGAAAGACAACAGCATCGCCACCAGAATGCCGCCCAGCACTAGCCCGGTTGGGGGAAAATGCCATCCCAGCAATGAGGAAATCGCGTGGCGAAGCGGCATAGTGCTGGTGATTGTGGCGCGAGTCGCCGCTGCTGTCAATCACCAAGGCCTAGGCGGCGGCAAAAAACTCGATCCTACGGCGGGATCGGGTAGAGCGGGCCTTCAGGCCCCCGTTGCGCACGTCCTTCCGGTTAGGGATTTGCGGCCCGCTGCAAAGCAGCGGGCCGCAAATCCCACGAGGAAAGCTGCGTTGACGCGGCGCTAAAGCGCCGCTCTATCCGAGCCTTCGCCAGCTACAGTAACTGCAAGAATGCCCCAGCTTAGCTAAAGAGGAACTTTGTCCCATAGCTTCCGCCGATTGTTTGGTGCTATAGCGCTCGAGAGCGGGTAAACTTGAAACTCGAAACTGGAAACTCGAAACTGCTTTCGATGCCTGCGAAGAAACCAGCTCGCAAGAAGAGCGCTGCCGGCGAGCCCGCGATTCCGGACAAGCTCTACTTTCGCATTGGCGAGGTTGCCCGCTTATGCCGCCTGCCCGCTTACGTCCTGCGTTTCTGGGAGACGGAATTTCCGCAGCTCAAGCCGGTGAAGAGTAGCACCGGCCAGCGCATGTACCGCCAGCGCGATGTGGAAAGTGTGCTCCGCATCAAGAAACTGCTTTACGAAGAGGGATACACCATCGCCGGAGCGCGCCAGCAACTGAAAGATGAGTCGAAGCCCGCGCGCCGCCAGTCGCCTCTGCCGTTTCCCAAGAATCCCGCCGAAAATCTGAAGAAAGTTCGCCAGGGCCTGCAGGAGATTCTGGTCATGCTTTCCGCACGACGCAAATGAAACTGCTGAAAGTGATGGCTGCAAACGCGCCGGCCTACTTCACCACTGTCACTTGAAACTGCACTGGAATACTTCGCGGAGGATAGCAGGCGCTGTGATCGCAGGCCTGGAAGCGCAGCTCACCTTTGACGGGGTAGGTTCCTGCGGCAACGGTTGGCGCCGCCTTCAGCAGAGCATTGATAGTAAAGTCGCCGCTATAGACGCTCAGCTTTTCATCCGGCGAGAAAGGAAACGTCATCTCCTGCCCGGCAGGATACTTCACGTCGGCAACCGTGACCTGCCCGGGAACAGTCAACTTCAGCACGGTAGGTATGAGCAGAGGCGATTTCGGGGTATGCGAATTGATGTGATATTCGGAGCCGATCCGAAAATCCAGGTTCACGTCCTTAGTGCTGCCCGCGCGCACCTGCACCGTGCCGATCGGCGCCACTTCGACGGGCGATTTATCGCCAAAGCTTTGCGACAGCGCCACGCCCGTCAGCAGCAGAGCGGCGACCCATAACGCTCGCGCTCGCTTCATGGATTAGCGCTCCGGCCAGTGAGTTCTTTTGCTGCGATTGCGCTATGGTTGGTCTTGGCCTGCTTCTGCAGCGCACCGGCAGTTTTGGGAGCAGTGTCCAGGGTCTTTTTGACTGCTTCTTCAATTTCCTTGCGGTCCAGCAGTCCGGTCATCTTATCGACGATGGTCCCGTCGCGCCCGATATAGAAGGTTGTTGGCAAGTACTGAACATCGCCATAGTCGTCGGACACTTTGTCGGTACCCAGCAGCACGGGATAATTCACTCCCATTTCATGGGCAAACTTCGCAATGCTGGCCGGGGAGGAATCATCCATAGCTACCCCGAGCACCACCAGCCCATCCTTGCCATATTCTTTTTGCAGGTCGGCGAACCAGGGCATCTCTACCTTGCAGGGCGCGCACCATGTCGCCCAGAAGTTCAGCAATACGGCCTTACCGCGAAACTCGGAAAGCGTGATTTTGCTGCCGTCCAGGGTAGGTAAGGTGAAGTCAGGAGCGGGGACGCCTTGTACGTTACCTACCAATTTAAGAGGACCGTGCTGGTGCTTCTCGGTAAAATACTTACCGAAGGCAAGCATGGCCAGAATCGCCACAAATAGGACTACGAAGACAAACGCGTTTCGCTTCACCACTACTCTCCTACAATGCGAACCGGTTAAGAAAAGTAAGGTACCCGGAGAGCAATCGCAGATTGTTTAAAAAGATCAGTACTCCGATGGCAATTAGGAGTATACCGCTGCAGACCTCGACCGTGTGCAGGTGACGCCGGAAACGCCCATAGAAGGCCAGAAATCTGTCCACTCCCAAAGAAGTAAGCAGGAAGGGAACCGCCAGACCCAGCGAATACACCGCCAGCAGGATGATGCCCTTAAGCACCGTCTGCTGGGCGCCCGCCAGGACCAGGATGGTGGCCAGGATGGGGCCGATGCACGGCGTCCAACCGAAGGCGAATGCGAATCCGACCGCGAACGATCCCAGCGCGCTGGCGCCGCCTTTTACGTCGTGCATGCGCTTGTCGGCGTAGAGCGCCTTGATCTTCAACAGCCCCGTCAGGTGCAGGCCGAAAATAATAACGACAATGCCGGCGATCTTCGATAGCAGCGAATGATATTCGTTGGCAAGCTGCCCCACGCCCGTCGCCACCGCTCCCAGCGCGATGAACACTACGCTGAATCCCAGCACGAAGGTAATTGAGTGCAGCATCACCGTGCGCAGCATGCGGCGCTCCGGCGACTGCAGGTCCTCAACGCTAGCTCCCGAGATCAGCGACACATATCCCGGCACCAGCGGCAAAACGCAAGGGGAAAGGAAAGACAGGATGCCCGCCAGAAATGCAGCGAGAGGGAGGGGCAGGTTATGCATACGCGTTCATTGTAACAACGTCCGACACGGCGATTTGTCACCAATTTGCGACATAGGCCTCAGCGCGACAACCCGGCGTATTCAACAAAAGACCAGCCCCGGCTGACGGAGTTGCGCATGCCCGGCTGTCGCATTCGAGCTGCGGGAAATTACTTTGCGGAATTTACCGGCAGTTTCCCAACAGCGGCCGAGGACTCCGCCCGCTGCTGGCCCGGACTGCTCGTGCGATTAAACTCCAGTGCTGCGTTAATCAGCGAAATGTGCGACAACGCCTGCGGAAAATTGCCGAGCTGCCGTTTCGCCTTGGGATCGTACTCCTCCGCGAGCAGGCCAACATCGTTGCGCAGCGCGATTAGGCGCTCGAATAGTCGCCGGGCATCTTCGGTGCGCCCCAGCATCTTCAGCGCGCTTACCATCCAGAAACTGCAGGCCAGAAATACTCCCTCCCCAGCCGGCAGACCATCCTCAACATCCTCCGTTTTGTAGCGCAGCAGGAAGCCGCCGGACATCAGGTTCTTTTCGATCGCCGCAATCGTGCCGCGCACGCGGGGATCATCATAAGGCAGAAATCCCACCTGCGGAATCAGCAACAGCGAGGCATCGAGCTGATCGGAGCCATAAGCCTGCGTGAAACTGCCCAGCTTCGGGTTGTAGCCTTTCTCGCACACATCGCGGTGAATCCTGTCACGCAGTTCGCGCCAGCGTTTCACATCGGTGTGGATGTGAAACCTCTCCCAGGCTCGTACCGCGCGGTCAAACGAAACCCATGCCATGACCTTGGAATACGTGAACTGCTGCCGCTGGCCGCGCACCTCCCATATGCCCTCGTCGGGCTGCTCCCAAATCTCGGCAAGATGCTCATTTAACGCTGTGTGCAGGTTTATGTCGTCCTCGCTCGGGGGTATCCCGGAGAGATGAGCGTGCAGCATGGCGTCAGCCACCTCGCCATAGACGTCCAACTGAAGCTGTTCGCATGCTGCATTGCCGACGCGGACCGGCTTGGAGTTTTCGTACCCGGCGAGCCATGGGACCTCCCACTCCAGCAGGTGTCGCTCCCCGCGAATGCCATACATGATCTGCACCTGGTCGGGACTGCCGGCGACGGCGCGCAGCAGCCAGTCGCGCCAGGCATGCGCTTCTTCGAAATAGCCCGCGTTCATCAGCGCTAGCAGAGTAAAAGTGGCATCGCGCAGCCAGCAATAGCGGTAATCCCAATTGCGCTTGCCGCCGATGGCTTCCGGCAGGGAAGTGGTGGGAGCAGCGGCGATGCCGCCGGTGTGCCGATAAGTGAGGGCTTTCAGGGTGATGAGCGAGCGCTCCAGTTCGTCGGCATAGTCCCCGTGCAGGCGAGCGCGGCTGCTCCAGTCCTGCCAGAATGCGACCGTCTCCAGCAGCGCTTTGTCCGGATCAGGAGCCTCCGGGAGCTCCTCCCACGATGGAGCGTACGTCAGGATGAAGGCCAGCGACTCACCCTCCGCAATGCTGAAGTCGCTGACCGTCGTCAGTCCTTCGCCGCGCAGCGGCGCACGGGTGCGCAGCACCGTCATGTCAGGCCCGGCAATTGCGCGCAGCGAGCCATCGTCCAGGCGCGTGACCCACGGCACCGTTCGCCCATAATCGAAGCGCAGGACCAACTCCATGCGCATGTCAACCCTGCCGCGGATGCCGCGAACGATGCGCACGATGCTGGCATTACGGCCGCGCAGCGGCATGAAGTCCAGCACCTGTGAGGATCCCTCGGCGGTCTCGAAAGAGGTTTCCAGCACCAGCGTGTGCTTCAGATATTGCCGCGTGCAGCGCGCCTTGGCCTTGGTGGCGACCGACCAATGCCCGCAACCTGGGTTGCCCAACAACGCAGCAAAGCACGCCGGGGAAGAGAAGTGCGGCCAGCAAAGCCAATCGATCGAGCCCTGACGGCTGACCAGTGCGGCGCTCTCACAGTCGCCGATGAGGGCGTAATCCTCAATGGGAACAGACATGATGTGTAAGATTGCCGCGGAGACGGAGCGGGATGGCTTGCGGAATGCGGCGAGGCTCGAAAGGACCTTCCGCGCAGGTGCCCGGCTTGCGCAGCTGGGCCCGGACCGGAATACGAAGTGCGATCTCTTGTTGCCTAAAGGCGAGAAGGCCAGTCCGCGCAGCGGACGCCATAGTCTAGCCCAGCGCGTAAGCGCTGGGTGGTATTGAATTATGTACGGAGTGCCGTAGGCACGGCATAATCATCCAAATACTCGCGAATCGTACGGAATCCCGGAGTTCCGCAGCAATGCCAGGAACTCCTGCTCAAATGTCCTTGTGCAATGGTGCTCCGCCTGGTTGGCCAGCACTACGCCTGCGGCTCCGTGCTGGGCTAGACTATGGCGTCCGCTGCGCGGACTGGCAATGTCGGGGAAGCATGGCGTCCAGAACGCGGGCTCCGGGTATTCCGAGACCCGAGTTGGTAACAGAGACAAACCCATGCCCAGGGCACTCGGAGTTGCGAACAGCGCGTAATTCATAATTTTCCGATCTGGATTCAGAGCCGTAACCTCATCGTCAAAAGAAATTCGGCATCGGATTTTCACAGGCACGCACAGCGTTTCCTCTGGAATCTTGCCTGTTACCCTCCTGAACTCTGGTAAACATCTTGGCCCTCCTGCAAACTGAAAGGATGGCCGCTCCCGGTGAATTTGCGCAGACTTTGAAAGAGCAGGCGGACATCGTCCGTATCGTCGGCGAATACGTGAGGCTGCGCAAGAGCGGGGCGCAAAATTTTCAGGGCTTGTGTCCCTTCCACAACGAGAAGACACCGTCGTTTTCCGTCCATGCTACACGGCAGTTCTTCCACTGCTTCGGCTGTGGCGCGTCGGGTGACGTCTTCAACTTTGTCCAGAAAATCGAGAACATCACCTTCCCAGAAGCCGTTCGCCTGGTTGCCGAAAAGCTGAAGATCCCGCTGCCGAAGATGAGCTACGCCTCGCCCGAGGAGGCGCATGCGGCGAAGCTGCGCGGCGGACTCATCGATATTCACGAGCGCGCCTGCGCATTCTTCCAGGAGCAACTGCGCCGTCCCGAAGCTGCGCACGCCCGCGAATATCTCGCCTCGCGCGGGCTCACGGCAGAGCACATTACCGAATTTCGCATCGGCTACGCGCCCGATTCCGGCTTCCTGCTGCGCGATGCGCTGCGCAAGCAGTTCGACGACGAAGAGCTGTTGCGCGAGTCGGGGCTTTTTGCGTGGAAGGAAAAAGGCCAGTGGCCAGTGGCTAGTGGTCAGTCAGAGCCGCGTCATGCGACGCCGAACGAATCGAGCGTCGCCGAAGTAGAAAATGCGGGATCTCCAAACATTACTCAACCGGCCACTGACCACTGGCCACTGGCCACTGCTTACTCCCGCTTCCGCAATCGCGTCATGTTTCCCATCTGCAACGAGGCGGGGAAGATCGTCGCCTTCACCGGCCGCACGCTCTCCAGCGACGAGAAGACCGGCCCTAAATATCTCAACTCGCCAGAGACACCCATCTACTCCAAGTCGCGCTTGCTGTTCAATCTCGACAAGGCAAAGGAGTGGATCCGCAAGCTGGGATACGCGATTCTGGTCGAAGGCCAGATGGACTGCATTGCCGTCTACACGGCCGATTTCCGCAATGTCATCGCCAGTTCTGGGACGGCGTTCACCGAGGTGCAGGCGCGGCTGCTCGGACGCTTCACCAAGAACATCGTGGTCAACTTCGATCCTGATACCGCCGGCGCCGCTGCCGCCGAGCGCTCGCTGGCGTTGCTGGTCAGCGAAGATTTTCAGATCAAGGTGCTGACGCTGGAGAGCGGCTTCGATCCCGATCTCTATATCCGGCGCAAGGGACGGGACGCATACGAGCGCGCGCTGTCGCAGTCGCAGAAATATTTCGATTACCTCATCGAGCGCGCGCGTGCGCAGTTTCCTACCCGCACTCCCGAAGGCAAGGTAAAAGCGCTGAATTACCTGCTGCCGCACATTCAGCGCGTCCCCAGCCGGATCGTCCGCGACGAGTGGGCCAACGAGCTTTCGCACCGGCTGGGCATTGATTCGGCTGTGCTGCGCCAGGAGCTTCGCCATGCGGCGTCGTCGCGATCGGCTTCGCGGGTGAGTTTGACGACCGCAGGCGGTCTGACCGATGGCGAGCGCGTGCTCATCCGTGCCCTCGCCAGCCTGGAGCGATCGCCCGCTACCGCAAGTAATCGTGAGGGCGAGGACGGTGGTTTCGATCCCGCGCGCCAGGCGCATTTCGCCCTCACGCGCGAGCGCCTGCATGACGGCTCGGCCGCGCAGAACCTGATCGATGTTCTGCTGGCGGCAAATGAGCAGCGCCTCGATCCCATGTCGCTGCCGCTGGAGGACGCAGATCGAAGCCTGCTCGCGGCCATTCTGATGCAGGAGCAGGAAGAGCTGACGCCGGAACTGCTGGAGAGCGCGATTAAGTCGCTTCGCCGGCGCGTGCTTCGCCGGCAGCTCGACGATCTGCAGTTTCAGCTTAAGGATGCGGAGCGGCGCCGCGATGGGGTCTCAGCCGCGCGGCTGTTGCAGGAGCGAGTCAAGCTCAGGCGCGCCATGACGGCCATGGGCGAAGCCGCTGCGAGCTGAGAAGTCGCGCTTAGGAAACCATTATCGTTGCGGTTAATACCTGACAAAGTATTGACACCGAAGGGTGAAGCCATTTTCCAGGTGGGAACATCTATATCGTGAAGGGTTCAATGGCGGCAGGCGGGTACAGGCAGGACGAAGAAAATCCAGGCAATTCCGTAACCCGAGGAAAAGAGTAGGAACTTTGACCGGCTTATGCTAAAATCTATAAGTTTCTGCATGCGCCGGTACTGCTGTACCGCTCCCGCCACAGTGTGCACACAACCCGCGCGCCTCTCAATTGGCGCCAGAGTAGAGGATTTTGCGCTTTGGCTCTAGACGACAAGTTTGACGATATCAAGAAACTGATCGATGTGGGCAAGGAAAAAGGTTACCTCACGTACAACGAGGTGAACGACCTCATCCCGCACGACGTGCATTCCCCCGATGACCTCGAGGACCTGCTGACCACCATCGGCACGCAGGGCATTGATGTGCTCGAGGGCCCCAAGTCAGGCGACAAAAAATTCGAAGACCTGGAAGCCGGCGAGGACATGGAGCTGGACCTCTCGCCCGGCACTCTGGAAAAGACCAACGACCCGGTGCGTATGTACCTGCGCGAAATGGGCACCGTGCCGCTGCTTACGCGCGAAGGCGAAGTCGAAATCGCCAAGCGCATTGAGCGCGGCCAGCTCCGCGTGTTGAAGGCGCTGTCGCGCTCGCCCATCGTAATTCGCGAGATCATCGCCATCGGCGAAGACCTGAAGCGCGGCGTACGTTCCATCAAAGAAGTTGTGCTCTTCGATGAGGAAGAGATCACGGAGGAGGTAGTCACCGCGCGCCTGCAGGACATCACCGGCAAGATCGACGAGTTGCATCGCCATTACAAGAAGTCGATGCAGCTTGCCGAGAAGCTGGTTGATATTCCGCAGAAGAAGCGTCCGCGCGATTACCGCCGTTACCGCTGGACTCTGGGCCGCGAGCAGATCATGGTCTCGCGCGTCATCCGCGGCCTCGGCTTCATCAACACCGAGCGTAAGCGGCTGATTGACCGGGTCAACAAGACGGTCGACAGCATGCGCGGGCTGGACAAGCAGGCGGTCAACTTCGACAAGCGCGCTGAAGCCACCCGCTCGGAAG
Organism: uncultured Acidobacteriaceae bacterium; assembly: GCA_963821995.1. Classification (GTDB taxonomy): domain Bacteria; phylum Acidobacteriota; class Terriglobia; order Terriglobales; family Acidobacteriaceae; genus Bog-257. The sequence goes on from CAWGFZ010000015.1 coordinate 39,936, forward strand.
AGCAGAAGAAGGAATTTCGCAAGCAGGCCCGCCAAATCCGCATGGACCTGGAGCGCATGGAGCAGGACGCCGGCGCCAGCTTCAACGAGCTGCGCCGCACCCAGCGCGAGATCGTGCAGGGCGATGTCGATGCTGAGTATGCCAAGCGCGAGCTGATCGAAGCTAACCTGAGGCTGGTGGTATCGATTGCGAAGAAGTACACCAATCGCGGCCTACAGTTCCTCGACCTGATTCAGGAAGGCAATATCGGTCTGATGAAGGCAGTGGATAAGTTCGAGTATCGCCGCGGCTACAAATTCTCGACCTACGCGACGTGGTGGATTCGGCAAGCCATTACCCGCGCCATTGCCGACCAGGCCCGCACCATCCGCATTCCGGTGCACATGATCGAGACCATCAACAAGCTGATCCGCACTTCGCGGCAGTTGGTGCAGGAGCTCGGTCGCGAACCTACGTCGGAAGAGATTGCCAAGCGCATGGACATCCCGGTGGCCAAGGTGCGCAAGGTGCTCAAGATTGCGCAGGAGCCGATCTCGCTGGAGACGCCCATCGGCGAAGAGGAAGATTCGCATTTGGGTGACTTCATCGAAGACCGCGCGGTGGTGTCGCCGGCCGAAGCGGTGATCAACGTCAACCTCAAGGAGCAGACGGCGCAGGTGCTGCGCACGCTGACTCCGCGCGAGGAAAAAGTCATCAAGATGCGCTTCGGGCTGGAGGACGGCTCCGAGCACACGCTGGAAGAAGTCGGCCAGTCGTTCGCTGTCACCCGCGAACGCATCCGCCAAATCGAGGCCAAGGCGCTGCGCAAGTTGCGTCATCCCTCGCGCTCGCGCAAGCTGCGGGCGTTTATGGACGGGGTGCACGACTAACAGCAGTTGCCAGTGATCAGTGGCTAGTGGCCAGAGACGGGACGCAATGCGCGTCCCGTTTCTTCTTGCTGCCGAAGTGCGATCTGCGTCCCCAGGTTCGCGTCCTTCGATTGGACGCTATTCTGGGACGATCGCTGCTCCTCATAAGTCTTGTCATCCTGAGCGGAGCGTCCGCGCCTTTGCTTTCCGCCGCGTCTTTTGCGGCGGGCGGACGCGCAGTCGAAGGACCTGCTGTTCGCTTGAGCTTCGAAAACCCCCGCGTCAGGAGGACATGTATCAGGGCACGACTTCAGTCGTGCCGCCGCAAATCCTTTGTTCTTGTCATCACGAGGAAGGGCTTCAGCCCGACGAGGGATCTGCTGTTACGACCTCAGCAGCCTGTTCGGTCGTGCCGACAAGTCGTTCTTCTTTCGGGATGAGAAATATAAACGGTTTTGACGCTGGCCTGAAGGCTCGCTCTACCCGAGCAACGCATCACGCCGACTTTTTCATCGGCTCTGTGAACCTGTCCTCGCGAAGACGCTGCGATTTGTTGGACGAAACTGCGGGACACGATACCAGTTCCTATTGCCGCTGGTTAGAACTGGGGTATGATAGCGCCCGATCATCCCACTGGCCGAATCGCTTTGGCCTAGGGCCGGAGGATTCACATGGTTCGCAGTTTCTGCCGCGCGGTCGCTCCCCTGATTTTGTGCTTTTCTGCGCTGTTTGTCTTTGCCGCCGATAAATCCTCTTCGCCAGCGCCATCAAAGCCGCAACCGGCAAAGGCCGACGATGTCGTTACCGATTACTTTGGAACCAAGGTAGCGGATCCCTATCGCTGGATGGAAGCCGGAACCAGCGATGCTCAGGTGATGGACTTCCTGAAGACGCAGAATGCCTATACCCGATCGCTGCTGGATTCGATCCACGGCCGCGAGGCCATGCTGGCGCGGATCCAGCAACTGGACAACGCGGTGCCCACTGTGCGCTCATGGCAGCGCGGAGGCAGCTATATCTTCTATCTCGAGACAGCACCGGGCGCGAAGACAGCGTCCTTACTGGTGCGCGACGGCAGTGGCAAGTCGCGCAAGCTGCTCGACCCGGTATCGCTGGAAGTCGAAGGCAAGCACGCCGCTATCGACTACTTTGCGCCTTCCTGGGATGGACGTTATGCGATTGCGGCAGTTTCGCTCGGCGGATCGGAAAACAGCACGATCCACGTTATCGAAACCGCGACCGGCAACATGCTGCCCGATGCCATCACGCGTACGCAGTATGCCGGTCCATCATGGACTCGCAATTCGCGGTCGTTCTACTACGCGCGACTGCAAAAGCTGCCGCCCAATGCGCCACCCACAGCTATCTATGAGAATGAGCGCGTTTACCTGCATAAGCTTGGCACCGATGTGGAGAAGGATGTGGAGGTCTTCGGTCCCGGTGTGCCTTCTTCAGCGAATATTCCTAAGGCCGGATTCACCGCAGTGGGCGTCACACCAGGATCGAATTATCTGCTCGCCTCTTACTCGGCAGGAACCACCGATCCGCCGAGCATGTATCTGGCGCCGGTGAACGTGCCCACAACGCAGGTGTCGTGGCGCAAGATTGTTTCTGCCGAAGACATGGTTTCCACCGTGGCCGACAGTCCGGTGGCAGTACACGGTTCTACCCTGTACCTGATCGAGGACAAAGAGGCATCGAACCGCAAGCTGGTCGCAATGGATCTGGAGCATCCGGATACGGCGCATACCACCGTACTTGTGCCGGAGGACAGCGCGACGGTGTTGATCGGGATTTACGCTGCGAAGGATGGGCTGTACCTTGCGTCCAAACACGGCGTCAACTTTAAACTGCGGCATTCGCCGTATCAGTCGCCGTTGAAGTGGGATACAGTGCAGCTTCCATTCAACGGTACGCTTTCCAACATCGATGCCAATGTCCTCGCGCCGGGGGTGATTTTCCGCCTGGAGTCGTGGACCAACTCAGACCAGGCGTTCGCTTACGATTCGGTAACGAACAAGGTGTCGAATACCGCCCTCGTTCAGAAGAATCCGGCGGACTTCTCCAGAGTGGAAGCGCGCGAGGTGGAAGTAACCAGCGCGGACGGCACGAAGATACCGCTCTCCATCATCTGCAAAAAAAATTTGGCGCTGGATGGTTCGCACCCGACGCTCTATGAAGGCTACGGCGCGTACGGAATTTCCATCGATCCTGGTTTCGACCCGCGGACTCTAGCGTGGGTTGAACGAGGCGCGGTGATGGCGTATGTGCACGTGCGCGGCGGCGGAGAGTATGGGGAATCCTGGCACAATGCCGGGCGCAAAGACACCAAGCAGCACACCATCGACGACATGGTGGCAGCAGCACAATATCTGATCCATCAGCGCTACACCTCGCCGGCACACCTTGCCGTGATGGGCACCAGCGCCGGCGGCATCGCAGTAGGAGGCGCGCTGGTGCAGCATCCCGAGCTTTTCGTTGCGGCGATCGACAATGTTGGGATGACCGACCTGCTGCGCTTTCAGACGACGCAAGGCGGAGCGGCAAACGTTCCCGAGTTCGGAGATGTGACTCGCCCGGAGCAGTTCAGGTTTCTGTATGCCGTCAGCCCTTATTACCACGTGGTGGACGGAGCGGCTTACCCTGCGGTGCTGGGCATAACCGGGACGAACGATCCTCGTGTGCCTTCGTGGATGGTGGGGAAGATGATTGCCCGCTTGCAGAACGCAACCCGCAGTGGTCGGCCGGTGTTGCTGCGCGTCGACTTCGACGAAGGACACGGACTTGGCTCCAGCCGTCCGCAACGCGAGCGCCTGATGGCTGACATCTACAGTTTCGTTTTGTGGCAGTCAGGTGATCCAGAATTCCAAAGCGCAGCGGCCAAAAAGTAAACATTGCGTTTACTCGCTGCGGCCAAAGGCCGACCAAAAGGATAGGCCCTGAATGCGTTTCAGGGCCCAAGTTAGTACACCGTTAATTAAGCCTGCTTACGGGTCTTGTCCTGACCCTGATTCCAGTTCTGCTCCTTGTCGGATTGCGGAGACTTCTGGGTGCCCTGCTGGTTTTGCTGGCCATGCTGCTGGCCCTGTTGACCGTGCTGACCTTGCTGCCCGGGGTTGTGCTGCATATTGTCCTGTTTGTCCTGCTGATTCTGCTTGCGATTCTGGTCTTCCATTTCCTGAGGAACCTCCCGTTGAGTTTGCTTACTATGACAAATGGGATGACCCCGTCATCGGACGAGATGTCCTGAAACGCCTTGTTCTAACGAAAACATGCAGGCAACCTTTGTGAGCAAAATGTCAATTTTGCGTCGAATGTGGTTCACTTTTTCGAACCAGCCAACGAAACCACCATCAACTCTCATCACAGGTTCGGCGGATGTAACTGCTATCCGAGGACCGAATGCGTCGTCATTGCTTCTCTGCACTGTGCCTTTCTGTCTCCACGTGTCTACTTTTTTCCATCATTTCTTGCGGCGGGGCAGCCAATAACGGCCCCGGCAGCGGCAATGGCGGCAGCAACCCGCCGGTAATCACGATCGCCATCTCCCCAACGTCAGCGACCTTGTCTGCCGGAGGTACGCAGCAATTTCAGGCGACGGTAACAGGCTCCAGCAACACTGCCGTGCAGTGGCAGGTAAACCAGATGGCAGGGGGGAATTCGCAAGTTGGAACCATCTCCACCAGCGGCCTGTACACCGCCCCTGCTACCACTACGATTTTGCAAGTCACCGTAACGGCGGTGGCTGCGGCAAATACCGCGGTGACCGCAAGCGCGGCAGTGACGGTGAATCCCGTCACGACTCCGCCGCCGATAACCGTTACCGTCTCTCCGACAAGTGCGACTCTCGGCGCAGGAATGAGTCAGCAGTTCACGGCTACGGTTACGGGCACCAACAACACCGGCGTGACGTGGTCAGTTGACGGGATCAACGGCGGCAACACGACAGTCGGCACGGTTTCGAGTAATGGGCTGTACACCGCGCCTTCTAGTGCCGGCTCGCACACTGTAACAGCTACCAGCGTCGCCGACACGAGCAAGAGCGGAAGTGCGGGCGTGACCGTTATCACGTTGACGGTTTCCCCGCGGCAAGCCACACTGGCGCCGCTCGGAACGCAGCAGTTCACGGCCACAGTTCACGGCACGGGCAATACCGGCGTGACTTGGTCGGTGAATGGCGTGGTCGGCGGTAACAACAGCGTGGGAACGATTACAACCGGTGGCTTGTATCAAGCGCCCGGCACGCCTGGCTCGTATACGGTTACGGCGACGAGCAATGCTCTGCCCACCTTGAGCGCGAACGCGTCCGTGACGGTCGCAAACGCGCCGCCGGGAAGCGCCTCGGTGCTTACGTACCACAATGACGATGTGCGCGATGGCATCAATTCCAACGAGACGACATTGACTCCTTCCAACGTGAATTCGCAGCAGTTTGGCAAGCTGTTCAGCTATTCAGTGGATGGCCAGATTTATACCCAGCCGCTGTATGTGCCAAATGTCACCGTCAGTGGAGTGCAGCACAACGTGGTGTTTGTGGCCACCGAGAACGACACCGTCTACGCTTTCGACGCCGACGGCCTGCAGCAGACGGCGCTATGGGAGAGGCATCTGGCAACGGCCATCCAGAACAGTGATGAGTACGGCATCCAGCCGCTGCTCGGCATCACCTCGACGCCCGTAATCGACACGACCACCGGCACGATGTACGTGCTGACCGATGGCCTGGAAAACGGAAACAAGGTTTACCGTCTGCACGCGCTCAACATCGCCAATGGCGGCGAGGAGTTCGGCGGTCCTGTGATCGTGACCGGAACCGTGCCGGGTGATGGGTGGGACAGTCAGAACGGCTACATCACGCTGGAGGACAGCTGCTATCAGCGTGATGGCCTGGCGCTCGACCCGGCCACCAACGCCGTGTATATCAGCTTCGGACATTGCAGTCACGGCTGGATGCTGGCGTACGACAAAGCCTCGCTACAGCAGATCGCGATCATGAATGTGACGCCCGATGGCGCGGGCGGCGGTTTGTGGGGAGGGACGCCGGCGATTTACGACAGTACGGGAGATATTTTCCTCCTCAGCGGCGTTGACGCCGGCGATCCAGCACCCGATTACAATGATTCCGCGCTGCGCCTGCAGGCCAGCGATCTCTCGATTCTTGATTATTTCAAGCCTTCCAACGAGCCCGTCCTGCGCCAGAACGATGCTGACCTGGGCAGTGGATCGCCGATCATCATGCCCGACAATCCGTCGCCGTATCCGCATGAGCTGATCGGCGGCGGCAAGGACGGCCGTATCTTCGTCATCAACCGCGACAACATGGGCGGCTACCAGCAGACCGACCACGTGATCCAGGAAGTGCAAACCGGCACGCAGCAGTACGACAACATCTTCTCGACGCCCGTCTTCTGGAACAACAACATCTATTACCACGACGCACAGGACGTGGTGAAGGCGTATAGCTGGAACCCGAACACGGGCCTGATCTCTGACAGTCCGACCATGCAAGGCTCAGTCGTGTTCGGCGGCCATGGAGCGATATGCTCTCTTTCCTCGAACGGGTCATCAGCAGGTGTTTTGTGGGAGATCGACGCCTCAGGGTACAGCAGTGGCGACCCAGCCATTCTTTACGCCTACGATCCCACGAACCTGGCCAACGAACTCTATAACAGCAGCCAGGCGGGAAGTCGCGACACCGCAGGCCCGGCGATAAAGTTCGCCGTTCCGACTATCGCCGACGGCCGCGTGTACATCCCGACCGCGAGTGAGTTGGACGTGTACGGGCTGTTATCGCAGTAGTGAGGTTCAGCAAGCGCGGGCGAACCAGTGGCACAACCAACATCGTGACGACGCTCGTAATTGTCATCACGAGCGGCTTTTTGACCCACCCGAAAAAGCAGATTCCTCGCGCCAAAATCGGTCTCTCGGAATGACAATTTCCTAATTCTGTCGGCGCAATAGCCTTTCGGCACTCGCGAGGTGTTCTTACTTAGAGCGGTTCCAGATTTGGTGTATCCAGGTAGAGCGGACCTTCAGGTCCGCGTCCAAGCCGCACCCCGAAGTCTGGGTTTTCCGCCCACTGCGCTGCAGTGGGCGGAAAGCCTGACGAAGAGAGCCCCCCTCGACGCGGCGCTGAAGCGCCGCTCTACCCGACCTCGGGGTACAGCAATTCGGGAAACGCTCTAGCTACCGGCAACCGGCGACGCTTCACTTTTGGTGCTGCGAGCCCTCTCCAGAGGATGGACCACCTCTGTCTGCAAGCGTGACCCTGGATGACGTGTCGCAACGTGCGCGAAGCGCGGCATGCCTTTTAAAATGGTGTCGCGGCCGGGAACGGTTTGCCTCCGATGCCGGAAGAATTCGGCGGCGCTTTTCGCAGCTTGGTGAATGAGGGCGGTGGTTCTGATGAGCAGAGGCTCAGCAGATTGAACCAGACCTACGGCTGAATCGACTGCTGCGCTGCCTCTAAACATTGCGTGGCGCGCGCATAGTCTCCAAGGTCGCGATAGGCATAGGCCATGCTCTCCAGCGTAGCCGAACGAATCCGCCCAGCGTACTTACCGTAGCTCTCGGTCAGGTCCAGAGCTCTTTGATATTGCTCGATCGCTGCCCGCGGGTCGCCGACCTGCTGCTCGGCATAACCCAGAAACATGTACGCCTTAGGGCCAGCCGGAAAGAGAGCTATCGCTTTCCTAAAGTGAGGTATCGCAGCTTGGGCGTTTGCTTGCCGCAGCAGAGCCTGGCCCAGGTAGGTTTCTGCCGCTTCGTTCCCGGTTGTGACCTGCACCGCATGGGACCACAAAGTAACGCTGTTTCTCCAATATTCGATTTGGCGATGCGTCAATACCGTTAGAGCCAACAGTATTGCCAAACTCGGAGCAGTGAGCCAAACAGCCGTAACAGTTCTGCTCTTTATCTTTTCAGAAGCAAGGTCTGCAATCCCCCAGCAGATCATGATGAATAGCCCGACATAGGGCAGGTACGCGTACCGGTCAGCCATGCTCTGATCGCCGACCTGCACCAGTCCGATCATCGGCACCAACGTTCCGAGAAACCAAAACCAGCCGACCACAAGCGGACGTTGCTTTCGAGCAACGACGACGAAGGCAGTCAAAGCAAACAACAGGATGCAGGACGCGATTACTTGCCAGGCGCTGACCCCGCGCGGATAAGGGTAGAAGGCCGACAAGTGGGACGGCCAAACCGCTTTTCCCAGGTAGCGAGCGTAAGAGACCAGGGCGTTCTCAATGCGCATGGACAAGCCGTAGGAGTTCAGAGGATTCATGGCCCCGCCGGCGCGCTGCGCTTTCACCGTGAGAACAGCGCTGCCGGCGGAAAGCGCGAGCAGCGGAAGCTTCTCCAGGACCAGCCAGGAGAATTTTCTGGGGGGAATGGCGGGCGCATTTGGGGCCGCGTCTAAAGCAGTATCTCTGGTTCCGGCGAACATTCTCTGCAGCGGCCAGTAATCCCACAAGAGCAGGACCAAGGGCAGCGTAATCACCTGCGGCTTGGCCATCAAACCCAGCGCGAAGAGAAGCATGACCAGCAGATACCGTGCGATCCGTGGATTCCTGGCATACCAGCGATAGGCTCCCAGCGTGAGCAGAAAGAACAGCATGCTCAAGACGGTCTTGCGCTCGGCAATCCAGACCACCGATTCGACATTGATGGGATGGAGTGCGAAAAGCGCAGCCACCATCGCGCTGCGGCCCATGTATCCCGTGGCGCTTAGTAGTACCCAGAACAGCAACACGGCATCGAGTCCGTGTAGCGCAACGTTTACATCGTGGTGGCGCCCGGCGTTCAGGCGAGAAACCTGACAATCCAAGCCATGGGACAACCACGTCAGGGGATGCCAGTTCGACAAATAATACGTGGTGAACGCCCACTTCACGCCATCCCAATCCAAGCCGTACTTGATGTGCAGGTTGTCAGTGATGTAGGCGTCATCATCGACATCGGCGAAGTCGTAATGTTTCACTGGCGAGTAGACCGCCATGGTCACGATTACGATGAGAAGCGCTAAAAGCATTGCACGATCGGCGTGCGGTCTCGCCACCTGCTTAGCCATGTGGTGCCTGATCCTGAGGAGTTGTGCGCTTCATTCGGGAACATCGTATCATCACTCTTTTGTGTAGCCTGATCGGACGCACCCCGCGGGGTATCGCCGCGTCCCCACATGGGCTTACCGCACCCTGCCGCCGGGGCCCGAGGAAAAGAAAGCTTGCAGGTCAATGAATGAACGGGAAGGAAATTCGATGCTGTTATGTCAGGTGCCAACCCCGGATCCAGGGCCGCCGGTCCATGCAACGTCGTCGGAGGCTTGGGATTGTCATGCGCACATCTTCGGGCCGGCGGAATAATATCCCTTATTCCGAACCGGAACTTCACGCCGGCCCAACGACCACGCGTATCGCAATCCTGAGAATGAGATTTTTGCGGAACTCGCTGGTTTAAATGGTGGGCCCGGAGGGATTCGAACCCCCGACCAAGGGATTATGAGTCCCCTGCTCTAACCGCTGAGCTACAGGCCCGAAATCAAGGCAACCTGCACCATGCAAAGGAATTACTGCGCCGATTCGGTCTTGCGCCACAGCTGCCCTTTGAGGGCTGGTGTCAGTTCCGGTGTCGGTTGGCTGTTTCCGTGCAGCTTCTGTGCAGCCTCAGTCTCGCACAGACGCTCGACCGCCGCCAAGTCGTAGCCGATCACTTATGATGGTGAAATTAAAATGTTGGGATTCCGCTGGTGCTCTGGCCAAGGTGCGCGTTACGAATGAATGTTAAGTGCATATCCATCGGATCCAAGTTTCGGATCATGTTTGCTGACATAAATCTATAGGGCCGTAATAGGACGGGAATAAGCTCGATGTTCTGGAATCATAAGAAAGAGAAGCAGCAACAAGCACATGAACGGCCGGCGCAAGCGCCGACTGCGGGTTCAGCCCTCCCGGAAACTGTAACCGTCGACGAGTGGCTTCGTTCCAGGATCGCCGCCGAGCCGTACTGGTTTCACAAGATGGAGTTGCCGGGCGGATTGCAGACACCGGGGTGGAGCGACCCAAAGATTGACAAATTGCCGCACTTCGGTTTGCCGGAACAGTTTTCCGGAATGCGGGTCCCGGATATCGGCCACGCGGAGGGCTTCTTCAGCTTTGAGGCTGAGCGCCGCGGAGCTGCCGAAGTGGTGGGAATCGAGAACTATCCTCCTATGGCCCGTAAGTTTGAAATCTGCCGCGCCGCTCTGGGCTCACGGGCACAGTCACATCTCGCCAGCGTCTACGATCTCAATCCGAACACCTTCGGCACTTTCGACCTGGTTATGTTTTTCGGTGTTCTCTATCACCTGCGCCACCCTGTGCTCGCGCTGCAGAAAATAGCGTCGGTTTGCAGCGGAACTCTCCTGATGCAGACCTCGACCTGCGCAGGTCGGAGCAAGGCGGCTTTGGCGGAGTTCCATCCGTTCGGGATCACGAGCGGCCCAGCGGATAATCCGAGCTACGACCCGACGTGCTTCTGGTTCCCCAACATCGCTTGCTGCAAAGCTATGCTGGAGCATGTTGGTTTCAAGAACGTAGAGCAGATATCGCGCGACGCCCCCGTCGGAGGCGTGTTTCGCGCCCTGGCTGCGGTACAGGAGAAGGGCCATGCCCCGGTCGAGGAGACAGCTCCCTGGTCTTAGTGTGAGTTTGGTCCGACTCGGGTATCCCATTCGCAAGGGCGCCGGACCAGCGGGAGCATCGGGCATACAAATTGAAAGCCCGCCGAACGAGATCTTCAGTGTGCCTGCAACGGCTCAACTACGGGCGGCGGTTCAGCATGCGCCTTCGCGTCCAGAAAGTCACCGTATGTGTGCTTACGATAACCCACCTTGTGCAAGTGCTCGGGATCGACGGTCTTCACGATAGCGATGACCTCCGCCTTGGGAACGAAAAGCGTCCCTTCCAGTTCCAGCGCCGGACTGCTGAAACCGAGCTCGAGAAACGTTGAATCGGTAGTGTCATAACGGGTCAATGGGAGCACCAGCGTGCCCGTCAGCGAGGGGTTGCGATTTTCAGCGAGCCGCATCAGCAACTGTTCCAGACCGGCGAGCCGGACCCACTGATAACGAATGGTAACCAAGGCTACGATGGCCGACGACATAAGGTTTCCCGCGAAACTGATATTAGCCGCAAACCAACTCGCGCGATTCCACGATCTTGACCTGGTTTACAGAAAGCAGTACTTGCCCGTTGCCGGCTGCTTCACTTTGTCCACTGATCGACCCAGTCGTTCACGGTCTTGTACCACAGGCGGCTGTTTTGGGGCTTGAGCACCCAATGTCCTTCGTCGGGGAAGTACAGCATCTTGGAGGGAATCTTCAGCCGCTGCACGGTGGTGAACAACTGGAAGCCTTCGGACACGTCGAGCCGGTAATCGAGCTGGCCGTGGATGACCAGGATGGGCGTTTTAAAATTCGAGGCAGACAGGTGCGGCGACCACCGACGATACATTTCGCGGTTCGTCCACGGCGTGCCTTTGAACTCCCATTCGTTGAACCACAGCTCTTCCGTCGTGCCATACGCCGACTCGGTGTTGAACATGCCGTCGTGCGAGACCAGACACTTGAAGCGCGCGGTGTGGCCTTCGACCCAGTTGATGGCGTAGCCGCCGTAGCTGGCACCGAGTGCGCACTCGCGGCCTTTGTCGATGAAGGGATACGTCTTTTCCGCGTAATCGAGGCCGAGCATCAGGTCCTGATAAGGCGGCCCGCCCCAATTGCCATTGATCGCGTCAATGAACTTCTGCCCGTAGCCGGTCGAGCCGTGGAAGTTGATCATGACGATCACATAGCCGTTGGCGGCGAACAGCTCGGGGTTCCAGCGATATGACCAGTCGTCGCCCCAGGCGCCCTCCGGTCCGCCGTGAATGAGAAATTTCACCGGATACTTCCTGTTCGCATCGAAGTTGGGCGGCTTGACGACGAAACCCTGAACCTTGTCGTTCAGCGCGCCGATGAACCAGAACCTTTCCAGCGGCTGCATTTCGACTTGCGAGAGCACGGGGTCATTCAGCTTCGTTACCGGTTGAGCCTTCGACAAACGGCAATCGGGGTCGGTGTAAGAACTTGGCTTCGTCGCTATCTGGCACTGGATGAACTGCAACGGCGCGCTGTAGATCTCGTTCGGAAATTCGACTGACATGCGATCGAAGACCAGCATCTTGCCGTCGGGCGTGGGCGTGGGACTGTCGTTGAAGCCCGCAACCAGTTCCTGCGGCCATGGCGAGGCGGATATCACATCCAGGGCATAGATCGGCGCTTCGCCTTCATTCTCGGCGGTGAAGTAAATCGTTTTCGAATCTGGCGACCACGCCATCGCGTCCACCCAGCGATCGAAGTTCGGCGAGACGTCAGTGATGTAGAGAGAATCCTGGCACCCGCTGTGCGCCCCGGTCGCCTTATTAACGACATCGCATGACATGGTTGCGAAGTGCGCCAGTTTCTGGCGATCGATAACCATCAGGCGGAATCGGTCGCTCTCGTATCCGCCGCGAAGCTGCGAGCGATAGGCGATGTATTTGCCATCGGGCGAATACAGCGGCGTGGAATCGCTTCCGGGATTTGTCGTGATCTTCTTCGGCTCGCCGCCGGCCACTTGCACGATGAAGATGTCGCTGTTCGTGCTGGTCGCCTGCACCTCGTCGATGTTGCTGGTGTAGGCGACTTCTTTGCCGTCAGGCGAAAACGAATACTGGTCCTGCCCGCCGAGCGAGAACGGAGGAACGTCGTGGGCGCCGGGCGTCAGATCGCGTGCGATCCCACCTTCGGCGGAGACCACAAACAGATGGCTGTACTTGCCATCGAAGTAGCTCGACCAATGACGAAACATCAGTTGGGTGAAGATGCGCGCCTTGACCTTTGACTTGGCTTTTTCGTCGTCGCGCTGCTTGTTGCAGGCATCGTCGGGGCAATCGGAATAGACCGACGACACGAACAGAATGCTCTTGCCATCCGGCGACCACAGCCCGCCGGAAGCTTCGGTGGAGATGCTCGTCACCTTGCGAGGCTCGCCCGTCAGCGTGCCGTTTGCGGTATCGAAGTCCTGCACCCAGATCTGCGAGCCGCCATCGCGGGACGATTCGAACAGAATGCGTTTGCCGTCGGGCGAGAAACGGATGCGATCTTCGCCTTTGCCATCCGCGGGTGTGAGCCGGCGCGCTTCGCCGCCACCGATGGGCACGATCCACAAATGCGGCGTTCTGGTGTTGGCGTCGAGGCTGACATCGACCGCGCTGAAGGCCACCCACTTGCCGTCCGGCGAGACCACCGGGTCCCCGACGCGCTTCAGTTGCATCATGTCTTCAAAGGTGAAGGGGTGTTTGTTTTGGGCAAATCCGCACAACGAGCAGCAAATCAAAAAAAAGCAGATGCGGCGTAGCATGCAGCCTCCGAATACTGCGACCTTCAATTCTAGTCATAATCCCGCTCCGAGCGGCAGCAAACGATCCCAGTACGACAATGCCTCCCAAAGAGTCATAAAAATCCAGGTTCAGGGTATGTAGGGGGGGATCGATGATTCGGTTGGGCGCGGTAACCGAATCGGCAACAGAATCGCGAAGAAGATCAGCAAGCGCCATCCCGTGCGCAGGCCATTCCGCCCGCGGAACAGTTTGTTCGGCACGGTGTCTTTACCGATCTGCAAAGCAGCTTGCGGAGGTCTTCAAAGGGGATTTTTCGGCTGCACATTCCCAACCGTGAAGATGCCAGAGTTTCCTCAGCTTCAGCTACTTCGACTTAGTGCCGGCTGCGGCCCCGCTGCCGGAGTTTTTCGTTGTGGTACTTGAGCTGCCGGTCTTGCTCCGCTTGGCGATGATCATCCCTGAGACCTTCTCGTATGTTGCCTGCGAAATGATCTTCTTTCTGACCAGGTCATTCTTCGCATGGTATGGCCGGCCGTCGATGATCTTCTGGGCGGTGGTATCATCTATGCCGGGCAAACTCGCGAGCTTGTCTTTGCTGGCAGTGTTGATGTCCATGCGATCAGAAGAGGCACTGGATTTAGCACTGGGAGCCGACTGGCCGCCGGAACTGGCGGTGCTTCCGGAAGATGACTTTCCGGAGGTGGTTGTTTGGGCCAGGCTCAGGCCCGAGAACAACAGCAGAATCAACATCAACCGCAGTGCCCGAAATGCAGGGTTTTGTTCCTTCATACTTGTCTCCTTCAAGATGGCTGTTACACAATTTGCTGAAACGTGCTATGGCTATTCTCCAGCAAGCACCCAAAGTGTGCCAGTGAAGATTGCACTTTAGAGACATACTTCCCTCATCGACAGGGGCGAACTTCTCATTGACAAAACCCCGAAAGGTCGAACCTCCGGCACGCAAACCTAGAGCCAAGTATGCCCGTCATTTCCGCGCAACCTTAAGCTCCAGGCAACCCGCCCGCATCGAACTTTATGGAGAACATGATCCATAACAGATTGCCGGGTTACTCGGCGTGTCGGCGCCCGGAACAAATTGACACTGTGTTCTGGGTTCGCTAGGATACGCGCTTGTGTCGAAGCGTGGGGTCCGCGCCTGCTGTCGTGCCTGCGCGGAGGCTTCGACAGCTCCGCACTCTCCATTCTGAAGAACATTCATGGAACGCGTACCGACCGTGTCAGGAACGGCGAATCTGCTCGACATTCTCGACCGGGTGTTGGACAAGGGCTTGGTGATCGCCGGCGATGTCCGCATCTCACTGGCGAATGTGGAGTTGCTAACCATTCGCATTCGATTGCTCGTGTGCTCGGTGGACAAGGCCGAAGAGATCGGGCTGAACTGGTGGAAGTTCGATCCCAACCTGACTCACCCCGCCAAATTGCCCGGGGCTCGCCGCACGCCCTTGCCCCGGGCCGGACCAGGAGTTGAGCTTCGCGGAACCGCCGTGCCGGCGAAGACGGCCAGGAAAGCTGCAAGGAAGAAGCGAACGTGAGGAGAGCATAACGACGGAAGAGAAGTTGGGCAGGAGGATCTGCAATGGCGGTTGAGAGAGTTTCGGGCGGTTCCAGTCTGATCGATGTGCTTGATCGGGTCTTGGACAAAGGCATCGTCATCGACGCCTGGGTGCGTATTTCGCTGGTGGGCATCGACCTGATCACGGTTGAGGCGCGCATTGTCGTCGCATCCATCGACACCTATTTGAAGTACGCCGATGCGGTGGGACTTACCGGACTGGTTTCCCGTCCGCAACTGGGGCCCGGAGAGGAAGAGGAGATCACGACGGTGGAAACCACGCGGCGCCCGGTGCGCAGGCGACGGCCGGTGACCCGAGCGTAAGGCAATCGCGACCCAGGAGAGATGGCCGTGGCTTCCCCGCAGATGCGCATCCGTCCTCAGGCTCCCGATCTGACCGGAAAGAATCGCCGCTCGGCCCTTCGGCTGCTGAGCGTCGAGCGCACGGAAGAAATCTTCCCCGTGCTGCTGGAGGAGATCGTTGCGGCCGGCTTTCCCCGCGCCTTCATCGCCAGAGTTGATTTCGAGACCTCGGAGATCAATCCCGTCGCGTCCTTAAACTGCTCGAAGGCGCTTTTGCAGCGCTTCCGCACCTCGCTGTTCTCGGTGGAAACTCCGCTGGTGCGCATCCTGCACAGCCAGCAGCCCGAACTGGTTCGCCCGCGCGGCAGACGCGGCCCCGGTTATTTCTACTATCCACTGGTTTACCGCAATCGAACGCCGTGCTGGGAGGCAGAGCGCGCCCGCGGACGCCACTGCATTGCGGTAGAGAACTATCATTCCCGGCTGCGTTTGCAATTGCAGGACCAGGTTTGCGGTATCTGCGAGATGCGGGCCTACTCCGCCATGGTGGTTACCGAAGTGGGCCCTGGTGCGAGCGACGGGGACATTTCGTCCCTGCGCGCGCTGATCGAACTGGCCAATCGATATCTCTCGCGGTTGTTTAAGGTGGAGCATTATCACAACCGCATGGTCGACATGGAAACTCTTATCACCCAGATGCAAACGGTGATGGAGAGCATGACCGATCCGGTGATACTCACGGACCCGCAGCATCGCGTCATCACGCAAAACAAAGCCGCGGAGCGATATTTCCGCCTGCCGGAAGACGTCAGCGAAGGACGCGTGCGCGCGGTGGAACTGAACAACCTATTGTTCTCGGCTGCGCTGTCGTCCATGGCGGTGTCCGGCAATGATTCGTCGCGCGATATGACGCTGGTGGATGCGATTGAGGGCGACGAAGTTCTCTTCGAGGCGGTGTCCGCGCCCAGCTTTGCTCCCGATGGCCGGCGCACGGGCATGGTTACGGTGTTGCGCGACGTTACGGATTTGCGGCGCGCCGATCAGGAGCTGCGCGCCAATTACGAAAAGCTGCGTCAGGCCGAAGAAGTCGTGCGCCAGGACCGCGACCGTTTGAACCTGGTCATCGAGAACGTGGGAGATCCCATCGTGGTTTGTGACCGCGATGCCAAAATTGCGCTACTCGATCCACGAGCGCAGGAACTGCTCGGGTCAGACAAGGTGCGCACGCCGCTGCACATGCGTAATCAGGCGACGCTGGATGCCTATATCACGCAGTTCACCTACTCGTTTTCCGATCGCGAGAGCACCCCCATCACGCTGACTCATCCCGAGACCTCGCAGCAGGTGGAATACGAGGCGCGCTCGGGCAAGATCTACGACGAGCGCGGCTTGGTGGCGTATACCGTCACTGTTTTGCGCGATTTGACAGCGGTCCGTCGCCTCGAGCAGCTCAAGATGGAGCGGCGCATGCTGGAGATGGAGAAATTCGCCGCCGCCGGGCGCCTGGCCGGGACCATCGCTCATGAAGTCAACAATCCGATGGAGGCCATCAAGAACTGTATCTTCCTGCTGACCGACCAGATCAAGCCTGAGGCCACGCCGGTCTACGACATCCTGAAGGCCGAAACCGAGCGCGTCGCCCGGATTGTCCGCCAGATGCTTGGCCTCTATCGCAGCACCGAACACGTGGGCAACTTCGACGTGAACACGGTGGTGGAAGACACACTTCTGCTGTTCGCGCGGCAGCTCGAGCGCACCGGCGTCAGGGTGGAAACCGAACTCAACAGGCTGCCGGCGGCGCTGGGATCGGCCGATCAGATTCGGCAGGTGCTCTCGAACCTGGTGGTGAATGCCAAAGACAGCATGGCTCACGGCGGTCGGCTGCGCGTACGAACGCGCTCGGTCCATAGGGGCGGAGTGCACGAGATGATCCGTATTGTGGTTGCCGACTCCGGTACAGGTATTGCGGAGAACGTGCTGGACACAATGTTCGAGCCGTTTATGACTACCAAGGGAGAACGTGGGACTGGGCTGGGTTTGTGGATTGTAAAGGGAATCATCGAGAACCATGGCGGCAAACTCCGCGTGCGTAGCACTATCGGCAAGGGAACTGTGTTCGCGATCGAGCTGCCGGCGGCGCGATGATCAGGGGTTTCATGGAGCGCAAATTTCGCATACTTGTGGTGGACGACGAGCCCAATGTGCTGGTCACGTACCGGCTCATCCTGCAGCAGCAAGGCTATGAGGTTGGCGCGGTATTGTCTTCCGACGAGGCCCGCCGGGCGCTGTCGGAGAAGAGCATTGATCTTCTGCTCTGCGACCTCTCGCTCGAAAAGCAGGAGAGCGGCTTCGACGTCGTCGAATTCGCGCGCTGCCAGAATCCGGACCTCCCGACGGTTTTGCTGACCGGATATGCCACGCCGGAAGCTAATGAACATGCCGAGGAACTTGGGATACCAGTGCTGTTCAAGCCAATTGACATTAAGGAACTGCTGGAGACTATTTCGGGATTGTTGAGGGAGCGTTATGAGCAGCGTGAGGCGGCCGGCTAAAGCTCAGCCGGCCAAGACGAAGTCCACCAGGAAGCAGTCGCAGAAGGCGCAGCCCATCGCCATGGTGCCTCCACCCCAGCAAGCGCCCTTCGGCGATGCTCAGGGCAGGCGCCAGCGGCGCTTGCCGGGGGCCCCGGGTCCTGCACCGGCAATGGCGCGCGAGCCGGCATCGGAGCCCGATGGGCAATTTGCCCGCGGGCCCATCCCGGTTCCGGATGTGCGGCAGGAAGGTCGCTATGTGTACGGCATTATCGAAATGCGGGACCCGGTCACGTTCGGCCGCATGGGGATCGGCGGCAGTGGCGAAATGGTTTATGTGGTGACGCATGGCGACATCGCCGCGGTGGTAAGCCGCACGCCCGTCTTTATCTTCGATCCCACGCGCGAGAACGCGCTGGCGCACGAGCACGTCATCGAAACCGTGATGAAGACGCATACCATCATTCCGATGAGCTTCGGCACCGTGTTTCGTACCGATGACGATATTCGCGAGGTGCTGCGCAGCATCTATCCGTCGGTGAAGGACGTGCTGAAGCAAATGGCTGGAAAGGTCGAGTTCGGGTTGAAGGTGACGTGGGACCGCGATCACATTATCGAAGAGCTGCAGCGCGAGCACGAGGAGATCCACCGCTTTCATCAGGAGATCACCCGCAAGCATCTGCAATCGACCTATTTTGCCCGCATGCAATTGGGGCGCATGATCGATAAGGCGCTGGAGGAGCGCTCAGCCGAGTACGTGCGCGAGATCTACGAAGCGTTGCGCGCCATCTGTGTCGCTTCGCGCGACAACAAGCCGATTGGCGACAAGATGATCCTGAATGCCGCGTTTCTGTTGGAGCGCCAGCGCGAAACCGAGTTTGATGATGCCGTCAACCGCGTGGCCAGGAAGTTCGGCGACCGTTTGAATTTCAAGTACACGGGACCGTGGCCGCCCTACAACTTCGTCAACATCCGGCTGAAGCTGGAGCCCAGCAGTGCAGGATAATGCCCTTGCCAGGATGCGATTAGGAGGGACTAGTAAGTGCAAAAGATCGTTACGTTCTTATGGTTCGATAATCAAGCTGAGGAGGCGGCCAATTTCTACGTCTCCCTGTTCAGTAATTCCAGAGTGACCAGCGTCAGCCGTTATGGCGAGAGCGGACCGGGGCCAAAGGGGACAGCGATGACGGTGGGCTTCGAACTGGAAGGGCAGAACTTTATCGCCTTGAATGGCGGCCCTCAGTTTCGCTTTACTCCCGCGACATCGATCTTTGTGAGCTGCGAAACTCAGCAGGAAGTCGATGAACTGTGGGACAAACTGCTTGCCGGCGGCGGACAGAAGAGCCGCTGCGGCTGGCTTCAGGACAAATATGGCCTGTCGTGGCAAATCATTCCATCCGCGTTAGGCAAGTTGTTGAGCGGTCCGGACCCGGAGAAATCCAAGCGCGCAATGCAAGCCATGTTGCAGATGGACAAAATCGACATCCAGCGCCTGCAACAGGTGTATGACCAGGGCTGACGAGGTCACAAGCAAGGTATTCGGCGCCCATGCTGTTAATCGACGATCTGCTGCTTTCGCCTATCTCGGGATTCAAATTCATCCTGCGCACTCTCGCCCGCGCCGCCGAAGAGGAATACACGGATGACGCGCCGATCAAAGAGCGGCTCCTGGAATTGCAGACGCTGCTCGAAGACGGCTCGATCAGCGAAGAAGAATACGTCGAGCAGGAGCGCGAAATTCTGGCGCGGTTGCGCGAGATCCAGAATCGTCGCATGCAAATGGCCGGCATCACTCCTGAGGAAGCTGAGCGCATGGGCCGACCCATGATCGAAATGCCGGTGCAGCTCCGCAACAACAACGAAAAATAAGGCTCCCTTTCGAGAACGGCCCTTGCGGTCGCGATTCGGCGTTCGGTTCCAGAATTCGAACGAACTTGCGCAATACGCGGCAAAAATCATCCAGTTTGCACCTGCCGCACTCGGACCCGCATCTATTACCGCGAACTTCGGCAAAGCTATGTCTACCTTGCCCGCATTCAGCGCTCTCGACCCTCGTACCCAGACATTTCCAGTTTTGACCGATGCGCAGATCAATCGTATCCGCCCGATAAGCGTGTCCCAGCGCGTTAATCCCGGCGAGATTCTGTTTCGTCCCGGAGACAGCGGTATCCCGTTCTTCGTCCTGCTCTCCGGCCGAATGGACATCGTGCAGCCCGCTCTCGCCGGCGAACGCCTCATCATCTCGCACGGGCCCGGCGAGTTTACCGGCGAGGTGAGCATCATCTCCGGGCAGCGATGTCTGGTGCTCGGCCGCGTCACCGAGGCCGGCGAATTCCTCCAGGTGAGTAATGACAGCTTGCGCTCGCTGATCGCAAAGGATGCCGAGCTCAGCGAGATCCTTATGCGTGCCTTCATCCTGCGGCGACTGGCGCTCATCACGAACAACCTGGGCAATGTAATTCTGATGGGATCGCGGCATTCCGCCCACACTTTGCGGTTGCGCGAATTTCTGACCCGGAACGGATATCCGCACACCTATGTCGATCTGGATAGCGACAAGACGTCGCAGGAACTGCTGGATCGTTTCGGGGTGAAGGTGGAGGACGTACCGGTCGTCATCTGTGACTTTCGCACGGTGCTGCGTAATCCTTCTACGTCAAGCCTGGCAGATTGCCTCGGCTTGAACCTTGATGTCGATCCTGCCCAGGTGAAGGATTTGATTATCGTGGGCGCTGGGCCTTCGGGCTTGGCTGCCGCTGTTTATGCCGCTTCCGAGGGGCTGGATGCGCTTCTGATCGAAGCCGAGGCGCCCGGCGGGCAGGCGGGTTCGAGCTCCAAAATCGAAAACTATCTCGGCTTTCCCACGGGAATTTCCGGGCTGGAGCTGGCGGCGCGTGCCATTCATCAGGCGCAGAAGTTCGGGGCGAAGATGATGGTGGCGCATAACATCGTCAAGCTGAATTGCAAGTATAGGCCGTACCAGCTAGTCATCGACGACGGGACGGTGCTCTCGGCGCGGGCCATCGTCATCGCCACCGGCGCACAGTACAAGAAACCGGCGATTGCCAACCTAGCGAAGTTTGAAGGGCAAGGCGTTTATTACGGTGCGACTTACATGGAAGCGCAGTTGTGCGAGGGCGAGGATGTGATTGTGGTAGGCGGCGGCAATTCGGCCGGTCAGGCAGCCGTGTACTTATCGCAAACGGCGCGCAAGGTTTACATGCTGGTCCGCTCCGCGAATCTGGCGGACACGATGTCGCGCTATCTGATTCAGCGGATCGCGGAAAATCCGGCGATCGAGATCCATTACCGCACCGAAATCACCGGGCTGGAAGGCGACAATAGCCTAGAACGCGTGGCTTGGATCGACAAGCAAACGGGTGAAATCACAACTCATGATATTCGTCACGTCTTTATCATGGCGGGCGCATTACCGAGAACCGAATGGCTGCGCGGCTGCCTCGCGCTTGACGATAAGGGGTTCGTTCTCACCGGACGGGACTTGGACGCTCTGTTAGTGTCTGATGCAGGTTTTGCTTGGCCTGCAGCGCGACCTCCGCTAATGCTGGAGACCAGTTTGCCGGGCGTGTTCGCCGTCGGGGACGTTCGGTCAGGCAATGTGAAACGGGTGGCTTCCGCGGTAGGGGAAGGTGCGATCTCGGTCCACCTCGTGCATCGAGTTCTTGCGGAGTTGTAAAACCCCGTCGCGACAGCCAAAGGCTCACTCAGGAGAACGGAGGAGAATCATGCCGAAATGTACTCATCTGAATGAAATCCAAGTCACGAACACGGACATTCACGTTTGCAAAGAGTGTGTGCAGCTAGGCGATCGATGGGTCCATCTGCGACTCTGTCTGGAGTGCGGAAACGTGGGCTGTTGTGATTCGTCGAAGAACAAACACGCGACCAAGCATTTCCACCGCACGAAACATCCGCTCATGCGCTCCATCGAACCCGGCGAGTCCTGGGTGTGGTGCTACGTGGATGAATTCATGCCCGGAGAGCTGAGCGGAAATACCTTTATGCCCATGGCTGGCTGAAGAAATACTCGGGGACTCGCAGCCGTCCGAAGAGCCGGCTTCAGTGATGATGTTTTCCGCCGGAGTGTCCACCCGAGTGACCTCCGCCGGAATGGCCGCCGAAGCCTTTCGGTGCTTTCGGCGCCTTCATTTTCGGCGCGTGGAAGCTCTGCGACCCGTGTCCGCCCCCAAACGAATGGAAGCTCGCGACGCGCGGCTGCTTGCTGGAAGGCCGCGCAAAGCTCCTTCCACTGAAATCCGCTGAACCGGACTGGCGAAACGATGGACGCTGCAGTCTTGCGCTGAGCGCACGGTCATCAGTGGAAGGCCCGCGGACTGGCGATGAAATGCGGTTCTGCTGTGCCCCGCGAGCGTAGCCGAAACTCTGATAGCCACGATTGGAACGTTCCGCAGACCGATAGCCCGAATAGCTGCCGGGTGGGCGTGGAACGGATCGCCCGAGTGCCGCGCCGTAGCCGCCACCGGAACGTGCATAGGTGTTTGCCGGCCCATGCGCGAAGGCCCGGCCGCGCTCCGGCGGTCGATGCACCGACGACTCAGCGCGCGCGGGCTGATATCCAGCACCCGAGTAGCGATAGCTGTCAGGCGGCCGATGCACCAGCGCGCTCCCGACTCCCGGTCTGTATCCGCCGCCAACTCCGCGATAGCCGCTTTGCCCGCCGCCAAAGGCCCAACCAGCAGCGCGTGGACCGCCATGCGGGAAGCCCCAATCGGCGACGGTAGTGCTCTGCGAATAGTAACCAGAGTTGTGGAACAGCACGGCGTTAACCAGCCAGCTCAATCCCCACGCCAGCAGTCCCCATGGCATATGGGTGAACGCGGTCATCGCGATGCCCACGCCGTAATGAAGGACTGATGAGTTCAAGAATGAGCCGAGCACATCGAGCAGAGAAAATCCCGGGTACGGCGAAACCGGCTGCCCGTAAACATACCAGGGGTTATAAGCCGGGACGTAGATGATCTGTGGATTCACCGGGACCAACTGGATGTTTCCGGAAACATAATTCACGGCAACCTGCGGAGTGCTGACCAGAGATCCGGCCGCTTGCGCGCGTTGCCGCATCACCTGCACCGCCTGCAGGATGTCGCCGGGCTGGTTGTAAAACGCATTGCCCAGATCGGTGGTCCAAGGCAGATTGCGGTCCATCTGCGCCAGCACCTGGGGAAATGCGGTCAGCGCCTTTGACGCTGGCGTCCCAATTCTGCGCATCGGCTCCGGCTGCAATCTGCTCGGGAGAGGCATAGCCCTGCATCTGCCGCCAGCGATCGGCCTCGACTACCTGCGCGGGATAAGTGGACGCGGTCAGCGTCAGCGCGACCAGCGAATCGGGATACAGAGCGATCGGCGCTACCAGTTGCTCCAGTCGCACCGCATCCAGCGGCTGGACCACTTGAGCATTCACCGGCTGCGGATAGGCATCGACCGGCTGTGCCGGATAACCCGATTCGTCCGACTGCATTTGTCCGCTGTAGTCCTGCTGCGGTTGTGCGTATTGCGGGGGTGGTGGCGCTTGCTGAGCCAGCAATTCTCCCTCAGATAGGGGCAGCAACAGCAATGCCATAACCAGCGCAAGCATGCGTCGGAGTGCAGGCCAAAGCTTTCGATTGGAATGATCGCGTGAATAAAGCCGCAGGCGAGCAAAGCTGGCAGCGTGCGACAGAGTAAACTTCGTTCGAGGTGTCATACAGCCTCACAGGCCTGATGGGCGTGTCTCATCGTCATCCATTTCGAAGCTGCCGTAGCTGCCTCTCCGCCGCGGGCAACTTGCACCGGATGGGTTTTGGCACTCGGACTCGGCAGACATTACATCAGACGATAACCCGCCGGCATAAGGAATATTCGTCTGTTCTTAACCCCGAAGGCAGGGGTTAGTTGCGGGTGCGGCCCGCGCCGGGATGGCATTCACTGCCGTTCTCTTCACGTGTCCGGCCGGAGTGCCCCACTCCGAATGCCGATTCCCGTACGTCCCAACCCCACTCTCAAAAATGGCCGCCGCCGCCGATCAGTTATTCTGCCTCGCGCTTCCACTCATTCGAATCCCGCGAATGAGTGGGGCACCGGCGGGATCCGGATCACCGACTCAAGCGGACTCTTTACTGATGCGGCGGCCAAAGGTTCACGCCGTATATGAAGTGACTTGAAGAGTAGACCGCATTGAAGCATTGGTACACGACGTTGCGGTTATAGTTGGAGAGCGCTCGAAGATCGTTCTTTGCCGGTGTCACTTTGACTACCTTGTGACGTTTCTTGTACGTCTCCAGAATTTCACGAGTTGCCGCCTTGGGAGCAGCTTTCTCGATATCGGCGAAGACATACGTTATGAAGGCGCTGGAGCAGAGATTGAAGCTGAATGAAAGATGCTCGTCCTCGGGAACAGGCGTGGAGTACCCGCGATCGGCAAGCAAGCATCGTTTGTCTAAGTGTTCGTCCGTGTAGTAGAAAACCGTCACTAACACCTCATTAGATGGCTCTTCGAACAACGCTTTGACGATACATTCGAGAAGATTTGGCCCTCCAGAGTCGTGCCGCGTCAAGACCATAAAGAGAGCGGACAGCCACGCCCGATATTCGGCTGGCGTAATTCCAAGCTGCAAAGACAGATGTTCCTGCTGAGGCTTCTTGCCTGCAAGCACGGCGCTGTATTGCCTAAGTAAATCAGGATCGAGCGGATGGTAGCCACCCAAATTGCCTATCGTATTTAAAATCTTCTTCACAGAGTGCGGATTTCGCAAAAAGTTCATAAACTTCGCCGCGAGGATATTGAGAATTTCCGCCTTAATATCCGCAGCTCCCCGCTGCAGCTTCGCGACCAGCTGCAACGTGTCCCTCGTTATGCTGGACTCATATCGTCCGAACAAAGCTTCGAAATTCGACCGCGCATGACCATGCTCCGCCACGTCGAAGCTGAACAGGTCATAAAGCACCATGTTGCTGACGATCTTCCGCCCCCTCGGATCGTCCAGGGTGACCGCATAGTTTTCCCTGTCAGCGAGAGAGAAAGAGAATATTCGTTGATTATCCTTGTCCGCTGATGGATTCAGTGCATTAAGGCGCTGCTCCGCCTGCGACATAAAATGTTCGTTCTTTGTGCTGTTCACCGGTAGCAACTATGTCCTTCAGTCACCCGAAGAAATCACGGGGCGCATCGCTGCGCCCCGCTGGTCCACCCGCTGTCTCGCGAAATCGGGTCTACTCTTCGTCGTTCCTTATTCGTTAGAGCCGAATGCCTTCAGGTCTTCCGGACCGTCGGCCAAGGCTACCTGCTCTTTACCCTGGACCATGACGCGAACGTTTTCCACTACGTCAGGATTGGCCAAGGTTGTGACGTCTCCAGTCGCCATATTGTTAGAGATGGCAGCCAGAATACGACGCATGAGTTTGCCGGAGCGTGTCTTGGGCATGTCCGGAACAATCAGGATGCGGCGCGGACGGGCAATCTTGCCAATCATGGTTTCGATGACATGGTTGACCTTCTCCAGGACGGCCTGGATCGAGTTGGTATCGGTCGCCACCCCCGGCTGCAGCACGATGTAAACCTCGGGCACGCGGCCTTTGATTTCATCCACCACCGGAACCACCGCCGCTTCCGCCACCTCGGGCACGGTCAGGCACGCCGACTCGATTTCCTTGGTGCCCAGACGATGGCCGGCGACGTTGATGACGTCATCCACGCGGCCCAGAATGCGGAAATAGCCATCCACGGCAAGCACCGCACCGTCGGCAGCAAAGTACGGCCAATCGCGCCAGTCTTTGCTGTTGGTGTCCCTGCAGTACTTGGCGTAGTACTGGGCCACGAAGCGATCGTTATCGCCCCAGATGGTTTGCATGATGCCCGGCCAGGGATTGCGAATACAGATGTTGCCCGCCTTGCCGGAGCCGGCTTGTACGATCTCTCCCATTTCGTCGATGATGATCGGGTAGATGCCCGGCATCCCTGGGCCGGCGCTGCCTGGCTTCATGGGATCCAGCGCTGGCTTGGTGGTGCAGAGGAAGCCACCGTTTTCGGTTTGCCACCACGTGTCCACGATCACGGCTTCACGTTTGCCTACTGAGTCGTAATACCAGCGCCAGACTTCCGGCTCGATGGGCTCGCCCACCGTGGTCATGTGCTTGAAATGGTAGTTGTACTTGGCGGGCTCATCGGGACCGGCCTTGCGCAGCATGCGAATCGCGGTAGGCGAGGTGTGGAAGATGTTCACATCCAGCTTCTCGGCGATTCTCCAGACGCGGCCGGCATCGGGATAGGTAGGGACGCCTTCGTAGATAACGCTGGTGGCGGCCAATGCCAAAGGGCCGTAAACAATAAATGAGTGACCGGTGATCCAGCCGATGTCGGCCATGCACCAGTACACATCTTCGGGATGGATGTCCTGAATGTACTTGGAGCAGCCGGCCACATAAGTGAGATAGCCACCGGTGCGGTGCTGACAGCCCTTGGGCTTTCCTGTGCTGCCGCTGGTGTACATGAGGAACAGCGGCGCCTCGGCATCCATGGGAACCGGAGGCACGATGACTCCCGAGTAGTTGGGAAGCAGTTCGTCAACCCAATGGTCGCGCCCTTCCACAAATGGCGAAGCAGTCGCACTCTGGCCGGCGTGGCGTCTCCAGACCAAAACTTTCTCTACTACCGTTCCTGCCTGTTTTGCGGTTGCGACCGCGATGTCGGCATTGGCCTTGTGGTCGAGCAGCTTGCCATTGCGATAGTAGCCATCCATGGTGATCAGGACGTGGCTGCCCGAATCGGCAGCACGCAGGCCGCACGCTTCGCCGCTGAATCCTCCAAACACAACTGAGTGAACGATGCCCAGGCGGGCGCAGGCCAGCATGGTGATCGGCAACTCCGGCACCATCGGCATGTGGACGGTGACGCGGTCGCCGGCCTTCAGTCCGCAGGAATCGCGCAGCAGCGCCGCGAATTCATTCACTCTGACATACAGTTCGCGGTAGGTGACGGCTACGGGCGCCTCGGACTCCGGCTCCGGAACGAAGACGATCGCCGCTTTGTTTTTGTACTTCGCGAGGTGCCGGTCCACGCAGTTATAGGAGGCGTTGATCTTGCCGCCCACAAACCACTTCCAGAACGGCGGGTTGCTGGTGTCGAGGGTGGTGTGCCAGTACTCGTCCCAGGTCAAAAGATCGGCGTACTCGCGGAAGCATTCGGGGAAATTTTCCTCGGCGAAGCGTTCGTTGATGCTGGGATCGCTCACGTTTGCCTGGCCAATGAATTTCGGGGAGGGATAATAGTATTCTTCTTCTCGCCAATGGACTGCGATCTGAGCCTCGCTGGTTTGGGCCACGGGATTCTGCTGCTGAAGCGTTTGAGCCATATCCATCACTCCTTAGGTTTTCTGATTTGATCGTAGTTTTGCGCTAATACTGTACCGCGTCAGGCTGGTCGCTGCGACGGATTTCAGTGAGCCTGGCCTTTTTTTAAGCTACTGCCGGACATGCTCCGGCCCGCCATTACAGCGGGCCAGGCATTCTTGGACTGCTTACTTACTAAGGAAACTCTGAACAAGCTCTTGATCGCCCTCAGGGGCTAAAGCCCGCACTGATTTTGCTGCACCTGCGGCACCGCTGAAGCCGCGCCCTTTCAAACCGAGGCTTAATCAGAGTCTACTTAACTTCTGCCTTTACCGGAACCGGCTGGGCTTGCGCATCGAGCGCGGCCCGCATCTGGTGCCAGGCGTGCCTGGCTTCCTCCACCGAGCCTTCATCCTCAATGGTGGTGATGTCGCCGGGATTCTTCTCCTGCGTGACCGCCTTGAGCACGCGCCGCATGATTTTGCCGCTGCGCGTTTTGGGCAGCATGTCGACGAAGTTCAGGTCGCCGATAACCGCGACCGGCCCCAGTTCGTGCCGCACCTGATCGAGCAGCGTCCGCTTCAGTTCGTCGGACGGAGTGAAGCCCTGCTTCAGCACTACAAACGCCGAGATCACTTCGCCGCGCAGTTCATCGGGCCGGCCGATCACGCCCGATTCCGCGACTGCCGGATGACCGAGCAGCGCGGTTTCGACTTCGATGGTGCCGATGCGATGGCCGGCAATCTTGATGATCTCGTCGGCGCGTCCGGCGAACCAGACGTAACCGTCCTGATCGATCTGCGCTGAATCGCCGGTGTAGTAGACGTTCGGAATGATCGACCAGTAGTCGCGGCCATAGCGTTCCTTTTCGCCCCACAGCGCCGGAGTCAATCCGGGGAACGGCCGCTTCACTACCATGATGCCTTTCTCGTTTACTTCGCAAGGCGTGCCGTCCATCTGCACCACTTCGGCCTCGATGCCCGGCATGGGGATGGTCGCAGTTCCCGGCTTGATGGGCAGCATTCCGATGCCATAAGGATTGCCGAACACCGGGCCGCTGGTCTCGGTCTGCCACATGTGATCGATCACCGGAATGCGGTTTTTGAATATTCTCTTCTGCAGCCACTCCCATGCGGGCGCATTCAGCACCTCGCCCGCGCAGAAGACGCGCTCCAGATAACTGTAGTCGATGGCACCGAACGGGCCGTCGCCATATCTCATCAGCAGGCGCACCGCGGTAGGCGAGGTGAAGATGCCGGTGACGCGATACTCCTCGATCAGCGTCTTCCAGTTGCTTTGTGGCGTGGGATAATCGAGCGCGCCCTCGAAGGCAATGGTGGTCGCGCCGGCAATCAGCGGCGCATAAATGATGTAGCTGTGACCGACAATCCAGCCGATGTCGGAGGTTGACCACCAGACATCGGATTCCTTTAGCGCGAACAACCACTTGCCCATGGCGTGCAATGTGCACCTGATAGCCACCGTGGGTATGAATGGCCAGCTTCGGTGTCGCCGTCGTGCCGGAGGTCGCGAGAATAAATGCCGGTTCGTTGGATTCCATGCTGACATAGTCGCCGCTGTGTCCGGCCGCGCCCGCAACAAACTCCTCCCATGAGATATCGCGCCCGGCGTGCATCGGTGTCTCAGCAGCCGTGCGCTTCAGCACTATAACGTGCTCCACCATGTCGCCCGCGTTGTCCAGCGCCTCATCAACGATCTCCTTCAGGCGCGTGTCTTTGCCCTTGCGATAGGTAACGTCGGCGGTAAACACCAATTTCGAGCCGCTCGCTTGAATGCGATCGCCCAGTGCTTTCGAGCCAAAACCCGCGAACACCACGGAGTGGATGGCGCCAATACGCACCGTAGCCAGCATCAGGATGATGGCTTCGGGACTGGTCGGCATGTATACGGTCAGCCGATCGCCTTTGTTGATGCCCATGCCCCGCAGCGCTGCCGCAACCGTCTCGACCTCGTGCAGCAGGTGCGCGTAGGTGTAGAGCCGGCGCTCGCCGCGTTCGTTGAGGTAGATCAGGGCCGTGTGCCCGCCCCAGCCGCGCTTCACGTGATAATCAAGCGCGTTGTAGGCCAGGTTGGTCTGTGCGCCGACGAACCACTTGAAGGTCGGCGGAGTCCATTCCAGCACCCGGTCCCACTTGCGAAACCAGGGCAACTCCTCCGCCGCGCGTCCCCAAAAGCCTTCCGGATCCTGTTTGCCTTCGTCGATCCACTTCTGCACCACCGGACTCATCAACTCGTGCGATATGGCATGCAGTGCGTGTTCGTCAGTCGCTGCTGCCGGCGGCACTTCAGCCATCTTTGTTGCGCTTTCCATGATGAGGACACTCCTTGCGATCTATGAAGCCAGTAAGAAAATTTGGGCCCAAACAACTGCGCCGGACTCTTCGGTCCGGCGCGGAAGAATCTGCTACACGTGCTTCGGACGCTTTGCCAGGAACTCGCGAGATCAGGGCCACCAAGGCCAGAACGGCTGCCGTGTAGAACGCCATCTGGTAATTGTGATACTTGTCGAACAGCTTGCCACCGATGCGGCCACCGAGCAGACCGGCCACACCCCAGGCGGTAAACAGCATTCCGTAGTTAATGCCGGCATTCTTGGTGCCCCAGAAATCGGCAGCGGCAGCGCCGTTCACCGACAACTGCGTGCCGTAGCACCAGTAGACGATGAACAGCATGACGAACAGCGCCTACCACGTTGCCGCCAACGGCATACAAAACTGGGCATGGCCACCATGGAAATGCCGATCATCAAGCGCAGCACGTTGATGCGGCCCAGGTGGTCGGACATCCAGCCCGACAAGATTCGCCCGCCGGCGTTGCCCACCGCGCCTACCACCAGCCCAAACGAGGCCAGCGTAGTGCTCGGGATGCCGACGCTCTTGGCGAATGGCACCAACTGGCTGATCACCATCAGTCCAGCAGTACAGCCAAGCGCGTAGGCGACCCACATGAAGTAGAAAGTCGGGGTGCGCAGCGCTTCCCCCGGAGAGAAGTCGTAGGTGGTGGCTGCCGCCTTCGAAGTGGCAGCCGGCGTCCAGCCTGCGGGCTTGTATCCCACCGGAGGATTCTTCAGCAGGAACGCGCCGAACACGGTCATGAACAGGAAGATCACGCCCAGCACCTGGAAGGTGGTGCGCCAGCCAAAGTGCGGGATCAGGTAACTGGCCGACAAAGGGCCGAAGATCGCCGAACCGCCCCCGTAGCCGCCGACTGCCAGTCCCACCGCCAGACCGCGCTTGTCGGGGAACCATTTGGACATGACAGGAATCGGAGTCGAGTAGCCGAAGCCGTTACCCAGTCCACCAATCACGCCAAAGCAGATAAACAGGTAGTTGAGACTGCTGGTGTAGGCGCATAAAAAAAAGCCCAGGCTTACCAAAATCGCGCCGGCCAGTGATACATAGAAGGGCCCGAACTTGTCCTGCAGCCGCCCTGCAACAATAAAGGTCAGCGCGAAGACCACCACTGCGATGGTGAAGATGCTCGAGGTATCGGCGCGCTTCCAATGGAACTCTTTCTCCAAGGGAGCTACGAACACGCTCCATGCATACAGCGTGCCCAACGCGAGATTCATAGACATGCCGCCAACGACGCGCCACCACCGATTCAAACCGGCACTGCCGATCTCAACGGAGTCGGCCTTGGTTGCCACTGTAGCCATTTCAAGTCTCCCTTCAGGTTGAGCGTAGGACAATATTGAACCGCCGGACATTAGTATTCAAGGGAATTTCTGCTGAGAATGCGGATTAAGGTGGAGAGTTACAGCCCTTGCCCGCGGCCCCGACGGACATCACCGAAATTGACCTCCCACAGAATTACGTCGAACCAAATACCTCGATTGGTCTGGGCGAAACCCATCGAGCACAACCGTCGGCGGGAAGCGATATGGGGTAGAGGAGAGTGGTCAAGCCTTCTCCCCACCGGGTACGTGCGCCAGCCGGAACTTGGGGTTCCGGCCTGCTGGCTGGAATCTGACGAACCAGCCGAACCCGGCAGGGCGAAATATGAGACCTCGCTTCCCGCCTTTATTGAGCCGTTGTGGGCGCGATTGTCTTTCGCCGCGCGGGCTTAGGTCTGTGACCGCCGATACCGGCGCGTGTGACGTGTATCACTAAATAGCCGTTTGCAAGAGCGTAACCCCTTTTCTTTGGCGGAGTTTCGGGACAGGCTTGTATTTGAACGAACGATCGATATATGCGAGTTTGCGCGATCGTGGCGCGCCGCAGGTTGCCGCAATTCCGTGAAGTCGAGATTGACGCTCCCGCAAATCTGCGCGCATCTGCGAAATCGTGTCTCCGCGAGATGCGGCCCGGCGTGACGCTGGTTTGCTATAATCGCCTTGCTGCTTTACGAGCGCCCTTAGCTCAGCTGGATAGAGCGTCTGGCTACGAACCAGAAGGTCGGGAGTTCGAATCTCTCAGGGCGCGCCATCTTTTCAACGGCTTGAGGCCGTTTCGAATCCAGAGAAAAAATCAGTGTAGAAAGAATTGTAGAAGGTTGAATCCTGTGAGGTTCTACACATGGGCGCCCGCCGAGCGTTTGCCAGGCTTCAGTGATCGACTATGCTGAACATACATGGACGAAAATCCTCAAAACCAGACAGACGATATCGCTCATCAGGAAGTAACCGCCGAAAACGTTGCTGAGCTTCTTGCGCCGGCCGCCGATATCAGCAATATAGAGACAATGGACGGCGTCGAAGAGGCGGCTTTTGAGCTTTACAAAGAGACGGCAATCCTCGTGGCGGTGATTGCGAATTTGTACGAAGGCGACGTCCCTGCGGAAATGGCGCTCGACAGAAATCGGGCAGTTTGTGCTGGCCTACTTGTTCGCATTGCAAAATTCATGATGGCCGTGATCCAGCTCACGGCGAAAGACCGGCGAGGCGAAGTTGTCCTGGTTTTGAACCGGTGCATTCTGGAATCCGCAATCAATCTGGAGTTCCTCGTCACTCAGAATTCAGACCAGCTCTTTGATAGGTTTGTGAAAAACAGCCTGGGTCCTGAACGAGAGCTGTACGACGTAATCCAGACGAACATCAGAGCGCGAAACGGCCAGGTATTAGCGATCGAGGATCGCATGTTAACTTCCGTGGAACGGGTCTTCCGGCTTTCCGGCGTCAAGTTCGATGAGGTCCAGCCAAAATATTCCGAGTGGGGGCAAAACTTTAGGGAACGACTGAAGGCACTGGACAAAGAATACATGTATCTGTTCCTCCAGAGAATCCCTTCGCACGCGGTTCATGGTTCTTGGATTGATATCCTACTCCATCATGTTGACGGGGACGTCGAGACCGGAAAATTTTCGCCGCATCCGGAGTGGGCGAGAGCTGACGCTCGACTTCTCCTTCCGATTGCCACCCTTCTCCTTGAAACCGTTGGCGCCTACGTCACTCGTTATTTCCCAGAACCGGATCGACTACAACTCATCAAGGACCGCATTAGCGATCTGTCTGCCAGGATTCACTCCATCGACGAATTGCACGAAAGGTTGATGAACGCCAACTAATGTCACGACGGGAGACCATCTCGACCGATGAGGACTTATTTCTTTCAAGAGTGAGGCTATCGAGTGCACCCGCAAGAGCGACCGTTTAGTGATTCACGACGATCAACGACTTGGAAACGCCAGCTTCGTCGCTGGCACAAATCAATGTGAGTTTTCGGTAGACGCGCGTAGGTCAGAAGCAGTAACCCTGCGCCAGCCAGTAATGCCAGTCTTTGATAGCTTCGCAGGTTGATTCATCCGGGTTAATGGCAGTTAGTTGAGAGAGCGGGACAGCCATGTTTCGGCCCTGCCACCGGATCAGCACGAGCATGTCGCTCGAGCATGTGTCTTCAGGTGCCAGACCCAGAACGTCGACAGATTCGCCCCTTCGCAGGGGAGAGATTACTTTGGAAATGACACACTTTGCCTTGAACGGGAAGCGGATCTTATCTTCCAGATAGTAGTACCAGCCCATGGCCTGTTCCTCGGGCCCATAGGCATCTACGATGATTTCCTCGTGGATGCGCTCCTCGCGGACGTGATCACGCTTCGGTTTTGCCATGGCTCTCTACGACTGAAGGAGTTGACGGACACGTGCGAAGCGGAGCAACTCTTCCGCACCCATCATCGGATTTTCGAGCCAAGGTTCGGGCTCGTTTTCGTCCGGGTCATCGAGTTCATTCAGATCGTCCATTTCGAGATCAGGGTCCAGGGGAGCGAGATACTTTGCCTTCTCCAGGCGATCAAGATAATCGCGGATTACTTCGGCCGCAAAAAGCCGCCAGATCTCCCTGATGAAGTTCGGCACCTCGGCAGCGAAAAAGGGATCCTGCTCCGCTGCCCTGAGGAAGGAGAAGAGCTTTTCACCGATGAGATAGTCCAGAGCGCTGGGCAGACCGAAGTGGTCACGGATGTCTTCAGTCGCCGCGCATTGCTCGATCCAGATTTTATGGAACTCCGTAGTCGAACTGCTCATGATCCAGTCCTTTCGTACAGGATACGACGCGCGGAAGTGCGACCGATGTTGAGACGGCGGGAGATTTCAGACTTGCTGAGGCCGGAGCGGTGTAGTTTCCGGACCTGGCCGGCATGGAGCCCTGCGGTTAAGGGTCGGCCCAGCCGCTTGCCGTTCTGGCGGGCATGAGCGAGACCGGCCCGCACGCGCTCCCCAAGGATCTCGCGCTCGAAGGCGGCGAAAACGGCCAGCAGCGCAGCCATCGCACGACCCGCCGGTGTGGTCAGGTCCAGCGCCTCGGTAAGCGATACGAAGCCGACGCCGAGATGCTCCAGTTCCTGCAGAGTCGCGAGCAGCTCCGTTACTGATCTTCCCCAGCGGTCCAGCCGCCACACCACAACCACGTCGATTTCCCTGCGCCGTGCCGCTTCCAACAACTTCTCCCGTTGTTGCCTTTGTAATGCACCGGAACCGACCTCTTTCACCTGCATGGCGACGGTCCAGCCACGCCGGACAGCATACTCGCGCATAGCCCGGTTCTGCATGGGCAGCGTCTGCTGATCCTGAGTGGAGACGCGGGCATAGAGGCCGGCACGAACCATTTTGGCGGTCTTTTGCCCCTGGCCGAAAACCCTCCCGGATTTCCCGATCCTGGACCCCTGTTTTACGGGCATTTCACGAAGCTCCCCGCGTATGGCCGCAGAGTATGGTTTGTGAGACGGGTCTATCGAGCCAGCGTGTAGGCCGACATCAGAAGTACATACATCTTGCAAGAATCCTGGAAATCTTGGCGCGTTTCTGGAAGGCACTCCTTGGATCACGGCCCTAGCATACCAGTGTGCGTAGTGCACAATTCCCGGATCGACGACCTGATCGCGCGCTACCGCGATGGCCATGACTTTGGTCGGCGCTGGCGCGGTGGCGCCTCCGCCGCGCCTCTGTATGCAATCGCTGGAGGCGTGCCGATGAGGATGATTTGTGGTGGTCGCGATTGCAGGAAGCAGTAAAGGAAACCAGAAGAGGTGGAACCAAGATGAACGTTGGCGTAATCGGTTACGGATACTGGGGGCCGAACTTGGTCCGTAATTTTGCGGAAATTCCTGCTTGCAAGGTGGCTGCCGTTGCCGATCTGAATCCCGATCGGTTGAAGCTGTTACACGCCAGGTACCCGGGAGTGCGGACGACCATGTGGGCCGAGGAGGTCATTGCCGACACCAACATTGACGTTGTCGTGATTGCGACGCCGGTATTCACACACTTCGACCTGGCAATGAGGGCACTGCAGGAGGGCAAACACGTTTTAGTAGAGAAGCCGATTACGACAAACCTGGACAGCGCGCGGCGACTCGCCGACGAAGCTGATCGAAGAGGACTTGTCCTGATGGTCGACCACACCTTCGTCTACCACGGCGCCGTCCGGCGATTGAAAGAGGTTCTGGATCACGGCGATTTGGGCGATCTCTACTATTTCGATTCCGTTCGAGTAAATCTAGGTCTCTTCCAGCCCGACGTCAGCGTGTTGTGGGATTTAGCGACTCACGATCTTTCAATCCTGAACTATCTTATTCCGGCGCGTCCGTCCGCGGTCGCCGCGACCGGAATCTCCCATATCTACGGCAGACCGGCCGACATAGCGTATTTGACGCTGTTCTACGACTCCAACTTCATCGCTCACGTCCATGTTAACTGGCTCGCTCCCGTGAAGGTGCGACGTACGCTGATCGGCGGAAACCGGCAAATGGCGATCTACGATGATCTGGAACAGAGCGAGAAGATCAAGATCTACGACAAGGGCATTACAGTAAACGGCAATCCGGAGGAGGTGTATAAGCTTCTCATCGGCTATCGCACCGGCGACATGCGCGCGCCCCACTTTGATATGACGGAGGCGCTGCGGACCGAGGTGAGCCATCTGGTGGATTGCGTGGAGAACGGCAAGAAGCCCCTTACCGATGGGGAGTGCGGTGCGGATGTGGTCGAGATATTGGAATTAGCGACCCGCTCGATAAACGAAAACGGACGGCCGGTTGAAGTGTCGAGCGGCAGGAGCGTGGCCGCGTGATACCGCTCGTCGATCTGAAGGCCCAGTATCACAGCATAAAGTCCGAAATCGATGCGGAAATCCAGAAGGTGCTCGAGAGTTCGAACTTCATCCTGGGCCCGGCGGTAAAGGCTTTTGAGGAGGGATTTGCACAATACTGCGGGAATGAATACTGCATCGCGGTCAACTCCGGCACCAGCGCCTTGCACCTGGCCTTACTGGCCGCGGGGGTCGGTCCCGGCGATGAGGTCATCACGGTCCCATTTACGTTTGTTGCCACGGTCGCAGCCATCGAATACAGCGGCGCACGGCCAGTGTTTGTGGACATTGACCCGGCAAGTTACACGATGGACCCCGCATTGGTAGAGGCCGCCATTACCGCCCGGACGAAAGCGCTTCTCCCGGTCCACATCTATGGACAACCGGCGGACATGTATCCCCTGCTCGAAATCGCTCGTCGGCACGGTCTGATTCTCATCGAAGACGCGGCGCAGGCGCATGGCGCCGAATATAGGGGATGCCGCGCCGGATCGATGGGGGACATCGCCGCCTTTAGTTTCTACCCCGGAAAGAACCTAGGGGCCTACGGCGAGGGTGGAGCAGTGGTCACCCGTAGCGCGGCGTGGGCGGATCGTATACGCCTATTGCGCGATTGGGGCGCGCCTAAGCGCTACCACCATGAATTGAAGGCATTCAACTACCGCATGGACGGCATTCAGGCGGCCATACTCAACGTAAAGTTGAAGTTCATTGAGGAATGGACGGAGGCCAGAAGACGACATGCAGCGACCTATACACGACTCCTCTCTGCTGTTGACGTCCAGACCCCTTGGGTCAGGCCGGACTGCCGGCATGTATTCCACATCTACGCCCTGCGCAGTACACGCCGAGACGACTTACTTAAGGACCTAACCGCGAAGGGCGTTGGCGCGGGGTTGCACTATCCATTTGCCATCCACGAACTACCCGCCTATGCCAATCTAGGCTACAAGCGCGGAACGTTCCCGGAAGCAGAACGGGCGGCAGCGGAAGAACTTTCGTTGCCCATTTATCCCGAGCTTACCTCCGAGCAGTTGGAATTCGTCGCAGCGGCGGTAGCAGAGGCTGTCCACGAACCTGCCGCCTTGTGTGCCGCTCATTGGTGAGGATTTTATCTGTCACACGACACGAAGGGTGTTGGAGAAGATGGCCGCGAGCGCAGCCGATTTCACGCGTAGCTCAACGCATTCCGAAACGCGGCGAAAGGCTACGGCTGTTAACCGAAAAATTCTGAGCGCTGTGTTAGGCGGATTAATTAGCCTGTGCTTTTTAGGTCTGCTTCTGAAAAGCGTGAATCTGCATAACACCTGGCAGACCCTGCGTGGTATTTCGCCGCTTAGGTTGCTGCTGCCGCTGCTCATGCTTGCACTGAATTATCCTCTCCGCGCGCTTCGGTGGCAGCTGACCTTTCCCCGGCAGGCGCGCCCGGGGTACTGGCTGACGTTCCGCAGCTTTGCCATCGGAACAGGAGCCAACAACTTTGCTCCGGGGAGGGTGGGCGATGTGGCCCGTTGCGTGATCATTTCGCACGACTTGTCGTTGTCGGGCAGCGCCTTAGCCCTGGCAACCTTCGTCGTCGAAAAGGTGTTGGATGGCCTCGCGCTCCTCGTGATCGTACTCCTGACATGCATTTACCTCAGACCTCCGACCTGGCTAACGAACCTTGGGATAGCTGCGACGTTCGTTTTTGTGGGCGCATTGGCGGTCCTATATGTTTTTCGGTTTAAACCGGAACGGTTCCTGACCTGCTTGCAAGCCGTGTTGACTATGATGGGCCTGAGTTTTCTCACGAAAAAAGCGACGACCCTGTTCGTATCCTTCAATGAAGGCTTGAGTGCCGTAGCCTCGGTGGCGCAGATGGTGCGCTTGACGGCTATAACCGCCTTAATCTGGATTACAGACGCGGGAATCGTATGGGGCATTGCGAAGGCACTGAGCTTGCCGCTTTCCCTTCCTTATTCCTTGGTCGTTACGGCAGTAATCGGACTTGGCCTGATAGTTCCGGCGGCTCCAGCGGCAATCGGTACCTACGAGTTTTTTGTGGTGGCGGCGCTGGGCTTGACTGGGATTGCGTCGAGCAACGCCTTTGCTTACGCTCTGCTGTTGCACTCATGGGTTTTCGTTACAACCTCAATTTTGGGTCTAGCGTGTTTGGCGTGGACTGGTCTGACTCTCAAGCAGCTCGCGCGGGAAGAGGAAGCTTGGGAGGCGCGACGCGTACCTATCCTCGAGGCAGCGCCGTAGCTCCTTCCGTGGAGGCAAGTGGGTAGGAGCTAACAGTAGGAAATCTTGTTATGGGTTTGGATGTAGTCTGGCGCGTAGCTTTCGCGGGCGCGAGTCGAGACGGTTGCTTCGAACCAGTCAGCGTACCAGGCGGCCCTTACGCCGGGAGCGCGCTTCCTTGTAAAGCGGAATCTGGTTAATGATTTCCTGATGAAGGGCGCGAATGCGAGCCTGAGCTGCCTCGGGATAAGCGTCGGCGAAGTGGTTCATCCACGGATGCTCTATGCCAAGTTGCCGATTTCTTAGTTGTGTTATATGGGCAATCACCTCGCCCTGATGGCCATCCACGACACCACCCGGCGGTACTTCGCCACGGGCACAACTACCCGCGCATACGAACGCGCCGCGGCGCAGGATGGTACCGGGCAGGATTGAGCATCCTACGCAAACGACTACTCCATCTTCGATCGTCGTAGCCTTCTCAAAATGCGATGGCGGCAACGGATCCGCAGTCAGGATGGTGAAGGAAAACAGCCAGACAAAACTTCCGACTCGGGTCCCGCGGGCTAACTGCACATAACCATGGAACCGGCAATAGTCGCCAATCACGGCCTCGCCCTCGAGATCGGAAAAACTTCCCAGCCGCAAATTCACACCGGCTCGGACACCGTCCCGGACCAGCGCATGATGCCCGGTTTGAAACTGTGGGCCGACTTCCACACCTTGATAAATGACCGCATGGGATCGAATAACGCTATCGGGGCCAATGCACGTCCTGGCGGTACTGGCAGCTACGGGCAATCCAATCAGGCAATGATCGCCTATTATCGTGTTGTCGCCGATTTCAGCGGAATCGAAGATGCGGGTGCCGTAGCCAATCTGCACGTTGTTCCCAATTGAAGCGTTTGGAGAGATATCGCAATGTGCATCTGGTTCCCGTACAAGGTTGAGCGTCGCTACCGCCGCGGGCGAAGCCTTCGAATGTTCAATGTAATCCGTGTACATAGCAAACTACCTTCCCGGCGCACGACGTACGCCTTTCACGAACTCACTACCGTCCCGTGTTGAGGGCGCAGACTCCCGTGACAGCGCCCGAAGGAATACGCCCTGCTACATCGGATCACGTCCCGAAGCGAGCACCTTATGTTCCGCCAACTAGCCCCTTTGGCCTTACCTCCCGCCCGGACAAGAAACTGGATAGGAACGAAATCGATGCGCAAGCCGCTGTAGTGAGCCTTCACAATCCGCTCCGCTTCAACGAAAGGGCTGCTCGAAATCAGGCCAAAGTCAAATATCTGTCGCGTCGCTAGTTTCACGCCGCCTGCGTCACGCACGTCGACTCCAAAGAGCCACTTGGGAACGGCGTTGAATCCATAGGAGACGATCCGTCGGGGAAGGCTGTAGATCTCGCTGCGATTCGTCCGCACGCCGATGACAACGTCCGTGCCGGCAACCACCCGAGACGCCATCGCCACGAGATTTTCCGCAGGCCACTGGCCATCCGAGCCGGTGCAATATATGTGTGTGCCACGTGCCTCTGCGTAGCCTCGGGCGTATGCTCCAAAGATGCCCAGATTCCTCGGGTTCCGCACGACGCGCAACTGCGCGATGCGCTTCTGTAACCCCTCCAGAATCGAAAAAGTGGCATCGTTACTGGCGTCGTCCACAACCAGGATCTCCCAATCCCCCGCCACACCCTCCAGCGACTGCAGGACCCGGCGGTGATCGAGAACTACTTCCTCGATACTGGCCCCTTCGTTATATGCCGCCATTACAACCGACAGTAGTGGTATCGATGGCATCTTCTAACCTCCCGCTAAGCGGTTGGCAGTTGCGACTTTCTCAGGTCGCACAATTTCGGGGTTGTTCGGCAGTCGCCGCGCGAAGAACCTGACCGGCTTTGCTCCTTTTACCAGCGTCAGCTCGTCTGCCAGGAAGTAGTTGTCCTCGATAAACTTCCTCAATTCGGGGTCCGATTCGTAACCATCACTCTCGGTCCATGCGGACCACTCGGGGAACGCATCCGGCGCGACGGCATCGATAAACAGGTCAGGCGGGTTGGCTCGGAAATCGGCCGCATATCGCGCCCGATAGTAGTGCTGCAGTGGCCCTTCCTTTATTAAGTGATCCACATTTGGGTCACGGGTCGCCGGAGGTATGCCGGTGAGAACAAAGACGCCAGGCACCCATCCCCATACGGCCAGACCTCGAACCGGACGCGTCTTTTCTATGTCGCGCACCACCGCGAAAATTCTCTCGTTCGTGTCCGGCGGCAACCACTGAGGAGGAGCGATCCAGGATGCAACCCTGCCAAGCTTCGTTAGTGCGCTTGGATTCGTCCTTTGCCAGTCAGGGATCGCCTTGGGCACGCGCAGAGTTGAAGCCGCCTGGGTATGAGATAACTGGCGAATGGCCCTGATCATGTAGACGTATTCGACCCCATACGTCACATAGAGCGCCAAAGCTCCGCCAGCCAGAGACAGCAGAATGCCAGTTTTTACTCTTTGCGGTGACTGTTTTCTCTGTCTGATGCCGGCCATCCCGTAGGACACGCACAAAGCCGCGACATAAGTCATTGGCGGCACAAGAAAGATCGCGTGATGAGGCCAGAGATATCTTGGTCTGCATACCGCGAAAAGAGCGACTCCGGCATAGATCAAGAGGCCGGCGGCAGCCCACCTTTGTTTGATGGAGGTTAGCCAGTTCCTGTTATTCCGCGAACCACAGCTCAGCAGACCGGCCCCGATCAGAGCCACCAGCAGCAACTGATGAAGTGGTGAGACCACGAAGATCACCACGAAGTTCGCTAGGCTTCTGGCCAAGCTCAGTCTGTCTGCGTAGGACAAATTGGCAAGGATGTAGGAGCACCAAAAGTCCTTTATCGCGCCACATTCTGCCAAAACGGCCAGCATGATGCACGAAGTCAGGAGACCTCCGCATCCGAACGCGACTAGCTCCATCACGCGCTGCGATGGCTTCAGAGAGAAAACTCTAGTTCGGAAGATTGCAGCCAGGATTACCAATCCAACTGCGCCGGTAATCGGCAGGGCCTGCAACTTGCACCACGGCGCGGCGCCCAAGGTTAGGCCGCTAAAAAACAATAGACAGAGCTGCGCTTCGGGACGATACTCCGCAGCTTCGTCCAGCCATAGCAAAAAGAGATAGAAACCAACCATCAAGAGCAAAGTGGGCAATAATTCGCCGGCATAGTGCAGGTAATCCATCCTGGTAGAAAGGCCATAAAAAAGAACCATTAGCAACCCGCCCAGAGCGGCAGCCTTCTCCGATGCGAGCCGCCGTAGTGTCATGTAGGCGATGAGTACCTGCAGGCACACCAAAGCACTTGCCAGCATGTGCACCAAAATGAACCCCGGCTTGAACCTCATCAGCAGAAAAATTGCCGTAAGGTAGCAATTCAGCGGTCCAACCGATTGGTTGTCGATTCCTTGCCATGGTCGTGGATCGACGAGCGATTTCATGGCCAGGCTGAGCGTCTGGCTTTCATCCACATTCAACTCACGTGGCACCAGAGCACTCGGCAGGCGAAGCAGGAAAACAGCCACAAGAAGCAGCCCAACCACAATCACAGGTGAAGGCAGCCGGAAGTTGGAAGTCCGCTCAAACACGGTTCTGCTCAGAGATTGCACACTTCTGCCACACGATCACCGTTCGCAGGATAGAAGACGCCTAGCCGGACGCTATACCAGCGAATTGCCGACATTTACGGAATCTTGCGGAAAAAGCAGAGCCACAGGTATCCAGAAAATTGCACTGATTTGCAGAATGCTTCTTATAACTGATCGGTTTTGCCTTCCTGCGACAGAAAAGCGGTGCGAAAAGCTACTAATCAGCTTATAGTCCGGTTGTGAGAGGTGTGCTCAGGCACTTGTGGTAACTAGGTGCTGAGCGTTGTCGCGCTCAGGTGTCTCGATGCCAGATGGGCGTTCACTTGCGCCGAGCCCTCAGCGGAGATCATTGTCAGCGGTGTTAGCAAAGCTAAACAGATCGATGGTCGGCTGGTTCGTACTCGCCGCGCTGAACTGCGCCGTAATCATCCCTTGGCTTTCAACTTTGGTACACCCCCGCGACTCCGACGCCTTCTATGTCGCGGCGCAAATGTATCGGCGCAATCCCGGCCACATGCTGTATGATCTCGGCCTGCAGCTTCACGCCAGGCAGCAGATCCTTGGGATTAGCCGCGCGGCAGCATCAAAGTACTTCCTCCCCTTCAACCATTTGCCGTATGAATTGGTCCTATGGTTGCCTATGACGGCATTGCCCGCGCATCTTGCCTTCTGGGTGTGGCGCATAGAGAACCTTGGACTACTGGCCCTTGCATCGTGGCTATTCGCGAAGACGCTTGTGTCAGAACGCGACGTCAAGACGGTCTTTCTTATTTCGTTGGCATTTTTTCCGGTGCCGTGGTGCCTGTTAATGGGCCAGGATAGCCTGGTGATTCTGGCACTTTTCGCTGTATGCCTATGGTGTCTTAAAAGGGAACAAGATATTTTTGCTGGGATAGCTCTCGGTCTGTGTCTCTTCAAGTTTCAGTTCGTCTTACCCATCATGGCGATAATGCTATTTCGTCGGTCATGGCGAGTTATAGCTGGATTTGCTTCGTCCGCAATGATGGTTCTCGCGGTCAGCACGGCAATGGTCGGTTACGATGGAATGAGTAACCTTCTGCGACTCTGGCTGCAGGGCGAGAGCGGTACAATAACCTGCATAGATCCACTCACGATGCCGAACATTCGCGGGCTGATCGCAGGTATCCCTAATTTCGGACTACGCCCGCCGGCAATGCTGATAGCTACCGCGGCTATCTCAGGCTTGCTTCTGCTCCTCGCAACACGCGAAGTTAAAACAACCCACGTGCCCGAGTACACTCTTGCGATATCCGTGTGCTTTGCGGTTCTGGTTAGCTTTCACACTAACGTATACGATCTCGCGATCCTCATACTCCCCATTCTGATGTTGTTTGGCATTGACATTCCATCCAGGCAGCGCCAGTGGATACTAATCCCGCCGCTTTTCTTGCTTTTCTTTTCCCCTATTTACGTCGTCGCCATAGCCC
The DNA here is from genome assembly GCA_963821995.1 of uncultured Acidobacteriaceae bacterium. Classification (GTDB taxonomy): domain Bacteria; phylum Acidobacteriota; class Terriglobia; order Terriglobales; family Acidobacteriaceae; genus Bog-257. The sequence goes on from CAWGFZ010000015.1 coordinate 82,772, forward strand.
TATTCAGAGCTGGACCCCTGGCGATTCTGGTGGCGTGGTTGTGGTACGGAATAGGCTACGGTATGAGGGGTAGGGAAACGGGCTCGCTTGTGGTTCGAGCGAGCGCTCCTGAACTTGCTTCATAAGTCTTCCGATGCCAAATTGTGTAACGACCGAACTCGGCTACCTGGCTGTAGTCCTGTCGAATGGCGTCATCCAGGATTCGCACGCCGCTGTCTACCGAGCTTAGGTTTGGCTCATGAGAAGGAACCATGCGAAGTAGGACAATGTAATCAGTCTTGTTTTGGCGGATGTCGCGTAGCATCTCCGATTGCACAGGAGCGCTGGTCGTGATGCCGGGAACGAACATATCGAAGCGAGTCGCCTGCGGTCGGTCGGCGAGGAAATAAAACAGAGCGTCGTTATACCACCCGAGACCATGATTCGTAGCACCTACGTACAACGATCTACCCGGCAGTAGATGCCGCTGTATGTACCCGACGGCTTGCCGTTGGTCAAAGGCTATTGGGATGGGGCCGGCTCGCACAATCTCGTTTGGCGGATCGTTTCTCGAATATCGCACGTCCGCGGCCGCAATGCCAGGTGGCACGGCCTCCCTCATCCCCGTCAAACGCCAAGTCCAAATAAACAGAGGCACGATCCCATAGCAGACAATGGCGCCCGACAGCAGCAGGTTTCGCAGCAGGCTTCGATTCTTAAGCTGCCACTCGGGGATACACACGCAGAGCAGCACCAAAGAGAACATGATCGCTGGGTACGCATGCGGGATATCTAGTCTTTGTGTGGCCAGGGCAAGTACGAATACGTTGGTCAGCAATAAAAGCACGATAATGGGCCTGCGGGCTGGAGCCATCCGCCGCAGCGTGATGGCTGCTGCCATACTGACGATAAGAGGAAGGTAAAGATCGCACCACCCAAACAGTGACCAGGGGCGTGGCAGCGGAAGACGGCGACCAGCGAGGTGCATCCTCGGAGAATAGATGAAGGATTGGACCAGCGTATCGTGTGGCACCGAGAACCAGAAGTACAGAGTCGGCACGGTCACAATCAGCAGCACGCCGGCGCAGAATAAGGCCGGGAGCCGAAACCAGCGGCGCTTTCCTTCAAGGATCGCCTGACAGGAAATCGCGATCGTCAAGGCACCGCATACGCAAGCTGCGAGGTCGTGCCGATACAGGACTGTAACTCCGGATGCGATACCCGAGAAGAACAGCCACCGTGAGCCGCGCTCGTTCAAATACAGGACAGCGCACCAAAGCGTCGCAAGGCACGGCAGTACGCCGGTGGTCATGGAAGATAGATGACCGCCGCAGCCCCCTGTGACGAGACCGGCACAAATCAAAAGTAGAAGATGCGGCCGTTGTTGTGGTGTCGCCGCTCTCGCCAGAACAATGGCCAATCCAACGATGCCCAGCCGCCACAGCATGTCCCACATTCGTTCGGTAAGGAGGGTCGTGCCGAAAACCGAGAACGCGCTGGCAATCGTGTAGAACTGTGCTGGAGGATAGAGCGTATTAAAATCGCGGTAAGGCAGTTGACCGTGTAGGATCCGCACAGCGCCGGAGACAATCAGACCCTCGTCATAGATCCCGGGCGGCTCTTTTAGGAGAGCGCCGAAGAACCCAGCCGCTAGGACCGACCACAAGGATGCTTGTATTGTAGCCTTGCTGGTAATCAACCTTCTCACTCTTGAACTCAAGGCGGAAGTCTTTGCAAGGTCTTGAGCTTCGAGGCTCGCAGCTCGATAGGCGCCAATCAAAGATGAAGCATGCGCTGGGTTAGTCATTGACTGCCGTCAGGTACAACCGTCTCAGGTATCGGATAGGGAGAGACTTCCACCGGCTTCGTGTCCGGCTGTACCAGCCAAACATTGCGGTTCCTGTAGTACCGAATAAGTTCGAGATTATCGGCGGGGTTCATCTCCCGCGCCCAGATCACTTCGGAGCCATCGATGTCCGGGGCGTTATAGACCCACTCATCGATGGGATTGTGGTCGGCGGAATATCGGACAATCGCGAGCTGTTTTCCGGGCAACTGCTCCAATTCCCCTTCGACGCCAGCCCGCTCACCGCCAAAGGCGACGGGGCCATACCAGTTGGCATTCCAGTTGGCTACGGGCCATTCTGGATTGTTGAGATGAAGCGGCCCGGCAAACAGCCGAACCCCTGCGAGAACGATACAGAGGGTCACGGACAGCCGTACCAGGCCGAGACCGAACGGCCGGCTGCCAATGCGTGCCAGCCGCAGGTGACGCATCGCCTGCAAGCCAAGGGCATAAAATACCGCGGTGAACGGCGCGACGTAATGGGCGATGAAGAATATCTGAATCAGCATGCCGACTAACCCGATTGCCAGGCAAACAACCAGGAAGCGGGTGCGGCGATCCATGAGCACGCGCCGCAACATCAGCATAGGTGGCAGCAAAACGAAGCCACAAAAGAACAACGTTCCGCCGAGCGTCTTGATAAAGGTGTGATAGAGAAAGCCTCTGCGAATTTTCTCGAACTCTGTGGACTCATTTTGGTAATAAAAGCGTCGCATGGATGCGTGCCGATAGACCGGTTCGGGCCGCGGCGATTGCCAGACAAAATACGGCGCCATAGCATAGGTGTTGCGATTGACGGTGTATGGCAGCGTAAGAGGACTTCCGAAGGCGCGGTAATCGTAATAGGCCAACCATGCACCGGCGGCCATGATCAGGGCTAATGGCGCAGCACTGAGGCGAAGCAGCACAGCAGGTTTCGGGCGGTTCTTGCCAAAGAAGAACCAATGTCCCAGAATCGCCAATACTGGCAGGCAGAGAAGGAAACCTTCATAGGGTCGAGTGTTCCCAATGAGTAGGATTCCGACCGCCATCAGCATCGTGTAGCGAAGCCGCGGGGACTTCAGGAATCGCGGCAGCGCGCCCAGCACTAGCGCGCCACCAATCGCCGCGATCGAGCCTGCGCCCGTATAGGTGTTGATCCAGTAACTGAAGAGCCCGAGACGCAGAATCGCCATCATCCCGCCCAGCAATGCCCAGCCAGGCGGCAGCCACGCCTGCAACATCCAGCAGATCGCGGCGCACATCAAGCCGCTCATGCACAAAATCCCAAACCAGGGCTGCCCCGTCAGTACTTTCGCCGCCGCCATCACCAGCCCCTGCGCGGGAAAGTACATGGACATATACGTCGGCTTCATCGAGATGTGGATGCTCTCGAGGTGGGTCCACATGGCGGGCGTTGGGTTGGTCAATCTTCCGGAAGCGAAGGTATTCGCCGCCAGCAGAAAGCTGAAATCGTCCGGCACAAAAGGATGAGGAATGGGACATACAGGAAGAATCGCCAGACGCAGCAGAAGAGCGGTAAAGCCGACGACGGCAACCGCCAGGCCCCGCCGCCGCGCCAGTTTGCCGAAGGCTTTCTCCACGCGCGAGAAGAATCCATTCCCGATCTTTGGCCATCCAAAGGCTACTGCGGCAGCAACCAATGTCAGGGCGCCTTCAATCATCATCAGTGACGCTCTGGAACTTTGGGGGCCTGGAGCCATGATCGTAGCCGCCACTCGCTAAGCGAAAGGGATGTTACCGACGGAATTCTCGTTGCGTAAAGGGAGCCTGTGCAGTGCGGAAGGCGCTGCATTGCGCTGGTAACCCTCTAGGGGAAAGGGTAGTCAAGCACCTTCCGCAGCTATTCCATTTTCTTGCGGAAATTTGGAGAATACTCACAGAAAACTAGCAGAGCATCGGGTTTTCCGCAGCAAAATGTTCCCGGATTCCTACTCTCGTTGCGCCAAGCCTCTCGTCTCGCTCAAAAGCTACGGAGCTAGCTGTGTTCCTAGCCGATAATACTTGGCGTCAAGAACACCACTCCAGCGACAAAGGACCGCACCGGCAGCTTGACTAACCCAAGCGAGTGGCACATGCAGAGTGCGCTGAAGGCGGTCCAAAGTGCCAGTATTAACCAAATTCCCGGACACGTTGCTGATATCATTCAACGCCGCCTTCAGTCGAAGGAAGTAAACTCTTTCAGTAGAGCAGCGTTGCGAGCGCGTCTTGCAGAACAGTGAGTCTAGTTCCTCCGTCGCCGAAGAGGATTCCATAAAGTTGATCGACCTTGCGAGATCTTTCCGGTTCCGTAGCGTGACTTTTTGCAGACCAAACTTCACGTGCAATTGTCCGGAGCTTTGGGGCGCAGTTTGTAGTTGTGCTAGAGGACTGCCGAATAGCTGCGTCGGACTAAGAGAACGCCCACGCATGCATGAACGAAAGAAGTAAGACGCGGCACCGGCTGGAGCGTGACATCAGCCTCTTGGTCAAAAATTAGGGCGCCGGCCAGCCGCCCAACAAGAAAAGCGCTCCCACCGCGATGATAAAAGCTATCGAGACTGCGATGCGGACAAGGCTATCAGCTCGTCTTGGTTGGTTGTCATCTTCCATGCCGCAAGCATATCGTTCCTGGCCGCTCTTGGGCACCTGATTTCTTTAAATGCAAGAGAAACTGTAGGGATTCTGGAAAGGACAGCAAATTCGTGAATGAGCGCCAGTGTCGGCCAACGTACGGGATGCCGGCGGTATCCTTGTCGAATGCGGCCTCCGTATCAGCGGACGCCACCAGTCGTGACGCAATCGCCGAACTCGAAACGCGGGCAACTAAGGCTTGATTTTCCCTGCGCAGACCTCTTGTGTAAGCCGATGTGGGTGTGCCGACGCTGACCACTGACTTGTGCTTTGCCGGTGCTTCCGCTATGTATTCGCCTGCTTAGCTCAGACCTCGACGGGGTTCCCGCAGGTACAGAAGAATACTTTAAACCGGACGCCACTCCGATGTCGGCCTACACGCTGGCTCGATAGATCCGTCTCACAATCCATAGATTTAGATCCAGCTGAAATCCATGATTTTCGTCCATTGTTTTCAGCAGGTTGTGTCATCCTCGGCGCCGACGGTTTTGGGCTGCAAAGCGGCTCGTTTCCCAGGTCCTGTCTGTTCCAAAAGGCATCTGGCGGGGGCAACAGCGAGTACCCCTTTTGGGCACAACTTATGTATCTCGAAAAAGTGGCCTGATTGCCCACCGCAGCAACCAGTTGCTCCGGCTCATACCAATGATATATCGTAATTCGCGTGATCTCCATCGATCTTGATCTTTTCGTGCTGGCCTTGGTTCAGTCCGGAATGGCAACGACCTACGACTTGAAATCCAAGGCCGGCCTCTCCGTCGGCGGCACCTCGCCCATCCTGGCCAGACTGGAAGAAGCCGGTCTTGTCGAAGCGCCGAAGGCGGAACGCGGTCGCGGAACTCGCCGATTCTCGATAACTACAGCGGGACGGAAGCGCCTCAGCGCGGAGTGGAAACAGTTGCTGGAGCGTCGGCCGACCGATGTGGATGAGATTCTTCGGATCACGTACATCGCCTGGGTCATGGGTTTCCCTGAAATGGCGGCGACCTTTGTGGAGAATTCAGCGGCTGGGCTGAATCACCTTGCGGCGACACGTCAGGCAGAAGCGAATCAGCTACGAGGTACGCTGGGCAGACAGGTCGGAGGTCAAGCGTTTCGATGGCTGCGTGCCGGAGCCGATGCCGCTCGCCTCCAGGCGCAGGCAGAAGCGTTGAAGCAGCTGGGCAGGCAAATCAAACAGACAAAAAGCAAAACAAAATAGAGCCAATCCCGATCAGCTACTTCAGCGACCGGCTGCTGCTCGTCGATCCCGCGCCGCAGCTAACTCCTCTGCTACTTCCTCCACACAACAGGGCTCAAGGACGGGCTACCGCTTGTTCCCAGGCAGAGCAAAAAATGAGGGTACATCATACCAAGGTAACCTATGCGACCGAGCGCGGCGCTGCTAGGGTAAGGACAGATGTCCAGCGTCAGGTTCCTATGGCGGCGACGCGTAAGCAGCTGCTGTGTCGGTTTTCGCAGTCCGACCCGAATTGGAGGACGCTGGCGGTGGTGGCCCAAAAGGCTGTGTGCAGCTTTTGAGAGATCGCGACGACCTACGGGCTGCCGGCCACTTTCATGGTTGCTTCAGGGCCATTGGCGCCGGAATCCACGAAGCCGTGGTTTCTAGGCGCGTACGGTTGCTTTGGGCCAAGCGGTGAGCATTCTCACGGCTCGGCAAATCTGGTGCTGCAAGGGAGGGATTGAATTGTACTGCATGTCTCGCATATTTCGTCTCGCAATGATTTCATGCTTGGTTACTGCTGGGCTGGTTGCGCCGGAGTGCGCTTCCGGCCAAGTTGTCAGCAACGTGTTGACACGAGTTCTTCTTATTAAGATTGGCACAGAACAAGGTAGCGGCTTCACTCTCGACATAGAGGGGCGTCAATATCTCATCACGGCAAAGCACCTAGTAAAGGACCTCAAGGACAAAGCGAGCGTCCTTATTCGAGAGAATCAGACTTGGGTGCCTGTTGATGTGTCTATTTTTCCATGCGCGGACCCCGTTGATATTGCCGTTCTTGTACCCCCGCGCCTGTTGACCTCCACATTGCCTCTCGAACCGTCCGCGAAACATAATGCGATAATCACGCAGGAAGTTTATTTCTTGGGTTTTCCGTTTGGTTCCTCAGCAGGGGAGGGCATCGCAGCGTTCGGTCCCCATCCAATCCCGATTGGCGAACACGGAATTCTGAGCGCAATCACTGATGGTCTGCTGGTGGTGGATGCTCTTAATAATCCCGGATTCTCTGGAGGGCCGATTGTATTTCGTGACCTGAATGAAACTGGCAAGATTGTTTTCTATGTGTTGGGCGTGACTGAGGGCTTTTATCCCGACCTAGTACATGTGACCGCCCCGGAACCCATCAAACCCGGCGATGACCTTTCAAATATCGAGCGGTGGCGCATCCAGGAAGACCACGGCCAAAGGGTTATTTTGCGTGACACCCCGCAACGGGTCCCACTCAACAGCGGTCTTCTGCTCGGCTACAGCATAGATTACGCCGTTGACATGATTCGCAAGCACCCCATTGGTCCGGAGATTGCCAAAGCTGGGGACCAGAAACAGGGAAACCAATAAGGTCGGCTCTTTACTTACAACTTTCGCCACGCTCCCGCAGAGTGATCGTGCTCCCGTCGTTAAATTGGAACGGGACAGCGGCAAACGAGACGGATGCCCAGCCCCGCGCTGTGCTGGAGTCCTTGCTTTCGACCCTGCAGAAACAGGCGCATCTAAAGTCCCGAAGTGGCGCAGGGGCACAGGTTTTTCTTGCACCGAAAAGGCACACGCTTTAGTATTTTGACGGGAGCAATCAATTCGCGTAAGTCACTGATTTTAAATGGCGGAGAGACAGGGATTCGAACCCTGGATACCCTTTCGAGTATACACGCTTTCCAAGCGTGCGCCTTCAGCCACTCGGCCATCTCTCCGCGGGGAGGACTGCAATGATTCTATGGGGCAGGCTTTAGAACTGCAACCGAGCGAGTCGATGTTGCCCGCGCATTTCGTCGCAGCTTTGGCCTGAATTCCTGGACGCGCAGCGGCGAGTTTGGCAGTGCTGCCCGCCAGCGCCCGCTCAGTCGCCGTCTTTCTTCAGCTGCTGCGCCAGGTAGTTGGCGATGCCCATCTCGCCGATGGCGTGCAGTTGCGCTTCCAGCCAATCGATGTGGTGCTCTTCGTCGGTGAGGATGCTCTCGGCCAGCTCCGCGAGCCGTTGTCGCCTTGCGCCACGCAAAGTTTGATGCCGTCATTCAGGCGCTTCACGGCGTCGTATTCAAGCTGCAGGTCGTTCTTGAACTGGGCTTCGACAGTGGCGCCAATGTTGATCTTGAAGTAGTCGGTCATGTTGGGGGTGCCGTCGAGGTAGAGAATACGCTCCATGCACTTTTCGGCATGCACCATCTCCTCGATGGATTCCTTCTTGACCAGCTTTGCCAGGCGCTAATAGCCCCAGTTTTCGCACATCTCGGCATGCAGAAAGTATTGGTTGATGGCCGTCAGTTCCGCTTTCAATACCTGGTTAAGAAACGCAATAACTTTGGGATCACCTTTCATATCGCCTCGTAGACCTCGGAATAGGAATGGTATTCAATAGCGCAAAATCTGTTCTTGGACGCAGAGGGGTGCCTGCCGGCTACGGCTTGTGGAATGATGCGACAGCCGTGGGCTCGTCCTCCTCGACCTGGAAAACCGTGTACAACTTCGTGATCTGGAGCAGGCTGTGAACGTTCTTGCTGAGGTTTAGCAGCTTGAGCTCGCCGCCGCGATTGCGGACGGAGGTATAGCAGCTCATCAGCTCGCCGATGCCCGCACTGTCGATGTGGCGAACATGGCGCAAATTCAGCAGGATCTTCTTGAAGCCGCGCTGGATCAGGTCGGCCACCGTCTGACGGAGCACATGCGTGCTCTCGCCAAGGCGCAGCTCTCCACTGGCGTCAACGATTGCGACGTCACCAATCTGGCGAGTGCTGGTCTTTATGTCCACAAACGTTCGCCGCTGCGGGCCGCGAGCCCTGCTCCGTAGTGTTATTCAGTTTACGATTGCGACACTATCGTACAACGTGGTCGAAGCTAAGAGAAAACAAAAAGCTTATCTCGTAAATTGCTTTGTGTCAGGGCACGGCTTCAGCCGCCGCTGAAAAACTCCGAAGAGCGGATTCCTCACAGGCTGAAGCCCGTTCGGAATGGCAAATATAGAGAGTTTATCGGCACGACCAAGCTCGTGCCCTGACACAGAGCTTTCGGAAACGGAGTTTTTCAGCGGCCTGTGAAAGTCGTGCCCTGACACGAAGCCAAATCGGACGTATGAGATAAGTTCTAAAACAGTGGAACCGCGCTACTTTGGGCTGCGGAACTCATCGTATAGGAGAGGGGCGGAGTCGGGCGCAAAAGGGCTTACGCCGTTTTATGGCCAAGGAAAACCTCCAAGGCCCAAGGGAGAACGAATGTTGACGCGTTTTCGCCTCGCAGGATGGGCGGCACTTTTTCTGGCGCTGATGACGAGCGTCTGCACCGCACAGACGGAGCAGCCGACGCGCTCGTCGGAATCGGCCAGGCTGCTGAAGAACGATCCACTGCACGTCTTCAGCGAGTCGGTGCAGCAGTTGTCGGACACGGTAACCAAGTCCGTGGTGCAGGTGCTGACCACGGGATATGGGCTGGCGAGCGATACAGAAAAGAACGATACCGCATATCTCGAGGCACAGCGCGGGATCGGTGCCGGCGTGGTGCTCTCGCCGGACGGATACATCGTGACCAACGCGCACGTGGTCGAAGGAGCGCGGAAGATCACGGTGCGACTGCAGGGTCTGGACAAGCCGACGGCGCAGCTCCCGGCATCGCCGCCGCATGGACCGATCCAGGCGAAGCTGCTGGGCATCGACCGGCTGAGCGATCTGGCTGTGCTCAAGATTGACATGACCGGGCTGCCGACGCTGCAACTTGCCGACTCGAATGACCTGAAGCAAGGGCAGGTGGTGTTTGCCTTCGGCAGCCCGCTGGGGCTGCAGAACTCGGTCAGCATGGGAGTGGTGAGCGCGACGGCGCGCCAGATCGATCCCGACAAGCCGGACATTTACATCCAAACCGACGCGCCGATCAATCCCGGCAACAGTGGCGGCCCGCTGGTGGACGTCGATGGCCACGTCGTCGGGATCAACACCTTTATTCTCTCCGAGTCGGGCGGGAACGAGGGACTGGGCTTCGCCATCCCCAGCGATGTGGTGCGCAGCGTGTACGAGCAGATTCGCACCGAGGGTCATGTGCATCGCGGGCAGATCGGCGTCTACCTGAAGGCGATTACCCCTGAACTGGTGGAGGGCCTGCACCTGCCGACCGACCAGGGCGTGCTGCTGGAGGATGTTGTCCCGGGCGGCAGTGCCGACAAAGCTGGGCTGAAGGTCGGCGACCTCGTTGTCAGCATGGGCGGCAAACCGGTGGCGGATGTGCGGCATTTTGCCGTGGACCTATACAGTTACAAGGTCGGTCAGGATGCGCAGATTGGTGTGCTGCGCGATGGACAGGTGGTAACGGTCCCGGTAAAGGTGGTCGAGCGGAAGGATGATCCCGAGCGCTTTGCCGACATGGTTACCGGTCCGGATAACCTGGTGAACCGGCTGGGGATTGTCGGCGTGACGCTGAATCCGCAATTGCGCGAGGCGCTTGGCGATCTGCGCATTCCGGGTGGCGTGCTGGTGGCGGCGCGCACTCAGACCAGTACGTTGCTAGGTACAGGACCGCAACCTGGCGACATCATTCATGCCGTGAACGGCAAACCGATCCAGGACCTTACTCAACTGAAGCAGGACGTGCGTCATATGAAGCCCGGAGACACCATCGTGCTGCAGGTCGAACGCTCGGGCTTGCTGAGTTATCTGGTGCTGGAGTCGGAGTAGATTTTCTGCGTGAGAGGATTTCACCACGGAGGCACGGAAGCCACGGAGAAGAAGCAAGAAGGATCCCATATTCACAGTGGTGGCTCAATGGTTCCATTACTGAGCCACGAACCTCGCGAACAAGAACAGACATCTGTGTGCGCGCCGTGTCTCCGTGGTGAATATTCCGCCTAGCGAGTTCTATTCTTCCGGTTCGGTGACGGAGACGGTGATGACCTTCAGCTCGGGCATCTCATGGTTCCATTTGGCGGGTAGCTGGTTCACGCTGACTTGAAAAAAACGGCTCTGGCCGGGCTCGAGGGGGAAGTCATCGGCGAGCGTCCGGAATTGCTCCTTCATCTTGCCGTGGATCGGCTTCTGAATGGTTGCCACGGTCCTGCCTTTGGCGTCCTTGAATGTGAGTTGGACGACGGCGCGGGTGATGCGCTGCGTGCCCGCGTTCAGGACGCGTCCATAGATGTCGAGCGGGCCGGCCGGCTCTTGCACCATCTGTGGATCGCTAATTTGCAGCGCCGATTCCGGCCCTTCTTCATCCAGCTGGAACTGGCCGGGCCCAAGCGTTTGCGTCTTAAGATTCTGGCGGACGCGCCAGGCGTAGAAGAACATTCCGCCGACTATTGCAAGCATAACAACGCCGACAAGCGCGATGCGGGCGGCAAAGCCACGGCGTTTGGCTGCTGGCGGACGCGGGGCGATAGGCCGGAGCGGAGTTTCTGCATCTTCATCCAGCGGAATGCGCGGATTCGCCTGCATAAGAGATTTGATGTTGGAGTAGGCAAAAGCAGTCGTATTGAATATGGCAGAATGTATAACGAATGGTAACGAATAACCGGTTAAACGCCGCAGCGTCCTGTCCATCATGGGCAAAGCGACATGCCTCACGTCACAGACAAGCGGCGGCACGAATCCTAGAATCGAGAATGACAGGATCTGCCGAGCGATATTAAGGTTCGCGCGGTGCTGGTTTGTCTCCCAGAGGCGCGGCATGCGTGTCGCAACCAACCCGCTTAATTCATCTGTTTCTTCCGCATACAACGAAAGCCTTTGCCGTTCGCAGGCGGACCCGGTGCGCATGCTGTTTTGCCTCTGCTGCCGAGGATGAGGCGTTTGCCGGTACCTCAGCAGCGGGGAACTGAAATCCCAAGGTGGAGGTGTGCCATGGCTGTGCTCACTGCCAAACCCAAAGTTGCGGTCAAGAACATCGTGGTAGCCACGGATTTTTCGCCGGTGTCGGAGCTGGCGCTGTTGCACGCCATTGCCATTGCGCGACATTACGGATCGAAGATCAATCTGGTACACGCCCTGGAGCCGGTGGCGCCTGGACACTCGCATGCAGGCGCGATGTGGGGGCGTGAGACAGAAGCCGAAGCGGAAAGGAAGCTGCGGTGGGAAGCGGAGAAGTGTGGCGATCTGGAATGTGCGCAGTGGGTGTTGAAGGGAACTGCGCTGGAAGTGGTGGATCGCATTCTCTCGTTCGACCAGATCGATCTGGTGATCGTGGGCACGCATGGCGCGAAGGGATTCCGTAAAGTAGCGCTAGGTGCGGCAGCGGAGCACTTGTTCCGGCACGTGCAATGTCCGGTGCTGGCGGTAGGACCGGGGGTGCGGGCGTGCCAGCCGGTGTGGGAGCCGAAACATGTGTTGCTGGCTACCGATCTGCAGTCAAAGGAATTGACCGCGACGAGAATCTCCGTGCTGCTGGCCAGAGAGCACGACGCGCGGCTGGCGCTACTGCATGTTGCGCCTCCGTCGCCAGCGCCGTTTCCCGACGAGGAGCATTTGATGTCGCGTTCGTATTTTCAGACACGGCTGAAGGAGCTGCTGTCCTACAAAGCATACTTGGAGCATCCGGCGGAATTTCTGGTGGAGTTCGGCGAAGACACGGTGGCGGAGATCCTGCGCGTCGCGCGGGAGCACGCGACCGACCTGATTGTGCTTAGCGTGCATCGCGAGGAGCCGTGGGGACTGCACCTGGTCCACGAGGCTTATCGTATCGTCGCCGAGGCGCCTTGCCCGGTGTTGATGACACAGCGGACCGAGTGAAGAAATCCGCTTCGTCGAAAACCTCACCAGGATTTTCATCCTTAAGGGCGGGCCGCAGGCCCATGTGAGGCTCGGTACCGGCGGACGGTTGTCGATTGTCAGTTCCCACGCAAGCAAAGTCGGCTCCGGTCGGGCACCGCAAACAGGTGTATGGAATCCGCTTAGCTGATACCCTGTCGTGCGGAGGATTTTCGTGCAAGCCAAATTGCTGACCATTTCGTCTTTCGTGCTCGCAAGCCTTTTATTTGCGACCGAAGCTTTCGCCGCCGAAGGGCAAACCGTGTCCTACCGGAGCGGCAATGAGACGGTACAGGCGCAACTTTACATGCCCAAGGGCGACGGGCCATTTCCCGCGTTGGTGGTCATTCACGAATGGTGGGGGCTGAACGATTGGGTGAAGGAGCAGGCGTCCAAGTTCGCTGACGAGGGATACGTGGCGCTGGCCATCGATCTCTATCGCGGGCAGGTGGCCACCAATCCGGACGAGGCGTACCAGATCATGCGCGGTGTGCCGGAGGACCGCGCGAATCGCGACCTGCTGGCGGCGGTGGCGTATCTGCAATCGCTCGACAAGGTGAGTCCGAAACGGGTGGGCGCGATCGGCTGGTGCATGGGAGGCGAGCATGCGCTGGACCTGGCAATCGCGGATCCGAAGCTGAAGGTGGCAGTCATCAACTACGGGCATCTTTCGGCCGACAAGGCCAGCTTGAAAAGGATTCGAGCCGTAATTCTGGGAATTTTTGGCGGGCAGGACAAAAATATTCCGGTAGCCGACGTCCGCAAGTTCGAGACACAGATGATGGCGCTGAAGAAGCCGACGGAGATACATATTTTTCAGGACGCGGGCCACGCCTTCGAGAACCCCAACAACCAGGCGGGATACCGGCCGGACGATGCTGCGAAGGCAGAGAAGCTAACGCAGGAGTTTTTGCAGAAGAATTTAAAGTAACGCCAATGAAGAGTGTGGCAATTTTGGATCTACGGTAGAACGGGTAGAGCTGGCCTTCAGGCCAGCGTAAAAGGGCGACAATTGCAAGGCGGGAGTCATGGTGGTCATAGGCATGACCACCATGACTCCCGCGGCTTATCTTGGAAGCCGTGGACGCGGCGCTGAAGCGCCGCTCTACCAGGTAAGAACGCATTTACTACCGATCAACGCCTCCCAGGCTGAATCCGCCGGTGTCATGCGGCTTTGCGGCGGTGGCGCAGCGCCTGAATACGGTCCAGCGTCCCTACAAGCGCCTGCGCTTGGTTGCGCACGATGCCGAGAATGTCGTCGGGCATTTGGCTGTCGCGGATACACCGGTCGTACTCCTCCATCGCTGCCTTGTCGCCGGTTTCCATCGAGGCAAGGATGGCATCGTCGCCTCCGCCGAGACTGGCTTTCAGGCTGGTCCAGCCGCGGTGGAGCGCTCCCAGCGGAGTGCCGGAGCGATCGACATCAGCCTTGCCCCAGCGCACTGCCTCGCTCTCCAGATCGCCGGCGAACTTGGCGCGCTCCAGGCTCACCTCGTTGAACAGCGCTTTCAGTTGCGGATCACGCGCGTGTTCCGCTCCTTCGCGATAGCCCTGCTGGCCATCGCGGCATATTTCGATCAGCTTCTCCAGTTCGTCAACAATATAACTACGGTTGGCCATGAATCCCCCACATGAATCCCCCACATGAATCCCCCCAGTGGACGTGCGTAGTTAGATGGCGACTTTGGGCGACGGTTTGTATTCCGGAGTCGCCGAATCCTGCGCCCGCGCGGTTGCGCGGCGAGCGGCCATCCCGCCACCGAGGGCTCCGCGACACCTACGCTTGACGCAACCGGCGGTAGGGAAGTAGCATCCAATGGCGAATAAAAAGCGAAACAGAAGCTGTTTGCTATGGACGCCTTGCTGTTTTACGCCGAGGAAGAAAGCGCGCCGCCATTGGTGGGAATCGCCAAACTGGCTGCGCACGGGGAATCGCTTCGGCAAGGCCATCTGGTCGAATACTTCACCCTGCCCACACGCGCGTTGCTGAACCGTTGCACCTCTGCGCGTATGCCATTCACCTGGACGATCAACCCGTATCGCGGATGCGAGTTCGCCTGCAAATACTGCTATGCGCGCTACACGCACGAGTTCATGGAGATGCGCGATGGCATCGATTTCGAGCGCAAGATTTACGTAAAGCAGCAGACCGCATGGCTCTTGCGGCAGGAGTTGAGGAAGATCAAGCCGGGAGAGGAGATTGCCATCGGCACCGCAACCGATCCTTATCAGCCGGCGGAGAAGCGCTTCGAGATCACGCGCGGCATTCTGGAGGAAATGGCGCAGCATCATGGTCTCAAGATCGGCGTTGTGACGAAATCGGACCTGATTTGTCGCGATATCGACCTGCTGCTGCGGGTGGCCGAGCATAATGCGCTGTTCGTGAACCTGACGATCACCACCCTGGACGCAAAGCTGGCGCGCATTCTGGAGCCGCGCGCGCCGCGCCCGGACTTGCGGCTGGATGCTTTGCGCAAGCTGCGCGCCTCCGGCGTCAACGCCGGCGTGATTTGCGCTCCGGTGTTGCCTGGAATCACGGACTCGCCTGCCGCTCTGGACGCGCTGGTACGAGCGGTAAAGGAAGCTGACGGAAACTACATCTTCGCCAATCCGCTATTCCTGAAGCCCTGTTCTGCGGCGGTGTTTCTGCCGTTTCTGGAGAAAGAGTTCCCCCAGCTTGTAAGCGAATATCGCAAGCGATTCTCCAAGCGTGCGTTTGTGAGCAAGCAGTACCGGGACCGGATTTCGGAGCTGATGGCGCGACTTCGCAAAAAGCACGGCATCAGCCGAAAGTTCAGCGCGCGCAGCGAAATCAAGCATCCTCCACCCGACGAGCAGCAGCAACTGAAGCTGTTCGCTTGAACCTCTTTGTGGACGTTGCCGCGTGCCATTCATCACAGACAACGGGGCTTCCGGCGCGCTAGCGTTAAGAGTAATCACGGAGGTATCGTATGGCAGCACCGTGGGCCCACCGATACGCGCAGCGCACCAAGTCAGCCAAAAGTTCCATCATCCGCGAGTTGCTCAAGATCACGCAGCGTCCTGAGGTCATCTCCTTTGCAGGCGGGCTGCCCGCCCCTGAAGTCTTTCCGGTGGCGCGTTTCCAGGAAGCGTGTCACCGGGTGTTGCAGACGCAAGCCACGCTGGCGCTGCAGTACGGGCCCACGGAAGGCTATCGTCCGCTACGTGAGTTCATCGTCGCCCACATGGCGCGCTATGGCGTTCTGGCAAGCGTCGATAACGTGCTCATCACCTCTGGTTCGCAGCAGGCGCTGGACCTCATCGCCAAGCTGCTTATCAATCGCGGGGACCGCATCCTGGTGGAGTCACCGACCTACCTGGGCGCGCTGCAGGCGTTCGATCTCATGGGCGCCGAGTACGTCACCGTGCCCGTCGACGATAACGGACTGCAAACCTGCGAAATGGAGCAGGCGCTGCGCTCTGGACCGAAGTTCATGTACATCCTGCCGAACTTCCAGAACCCCGGTGGGGTCACGCTTTCGCGCGAGCGGCGCGACGAACTGGTGGTGCTCTCCGACAAGTACGGCATTCCCATCATCGAGGACGACCCCTACGGACAGCTTCGTTATGAAGGCGAGCATGTCACGCCGCTGGTGGTACTGGACCGCACCCACCTCGAGCGCGACAACGGATACAAGCTGGGCAACGTGATCTACCTCAGCACATTTTCCAAGCTGCTGGCGCCGGGATTGCGAGTCGCCTGGATTGTCGCGCCGCCAGACGTGATCGCCAAGCTGGTGCAGATCAAGCAGAGCACCGACCTGCATACCAGTACGTTTACGCAGATGGTGATTCACGAAGCGGCGCGCGACGGCTTCATCGACGATCATGTGAAGCTGATTCGCAGCGTCTACAAGCAGCGCCGCGATGCCATGCTACAAGCGCTGGCCGATTTCTTCCCGCCGGAAGTTTCGTGGACACATCCGCAAGGCGGATTGTTCCTGTGGGTGACGATGCCGCCAGGCGTGGATTCGTCACGGCTGCTGGATCTGGCGCTGCGGCAGAATGTCGCCTTCGTTCCCGGTGAACCGTTCTTCCCCAACGGCGACAACGGCTCGCATATGCGGCTGAATTTCTCCAACGCGCAACCAGACATGATTCGCGAGGGCATACGGCGGCTGTCGATTGCCGTGGCCCATGAGTTAGAGCATCGCGGAGCGGGAGTGATGGTGTAGGCGACGAAGTTCCGAGACCGGCTTCGATATATTGGAGGAGATGCCGGAAGTCAGTGTCGTCGCGACGGTCCTGAACGAGGTTGAAGAGATCGACGGTCTCGTGTCGAGCCTCTCGGCGCAAGTACTACCGCCGAGAGAAATTATCGTGGTTGACGGCGGCTCTACCGACGGCACCTGGGAACACCTGCAGGCCGCACGGCAGCAATCTCCAAATCTAATCACTATTCAAGACGAAAGCTGCAATCTGAAGGCATCTGCCGGGCCGATTGCGCGCGGCAGAAATGTCGCCATCGCTGCTGCGAAGTCGGAGATTGTCGCCTGCGCCGATGCGGGGTGCACCTACGACCCGGAATGGCTGGCGCGATTGACTGCGCCGATCGTGAACGGCAATGCCGAGTACGCGCTAGGCGGCTCGTGTATCGATCCTCAAGAGCAGACGGTTTGGGACCTGGCTTCCGCGCCGTTCCTGGGACTGAAGCAGCGGGCCGATGGAACCACGCGGTCGTGCACCGCGCGTTCGATGGCGTTTCGGAAAGAGTTATGGAAGCGGGTGGGCGGATTTCCCGAGACGACCCTTCTCGGCGAAGACACGAACTTCGATCTGCTCGTCCGCAAGCTGGTGCCGCCGGCGTATGTAGAGCGGGCGCAGGCGATGTATCGTCCCCGCCATACCCTGAAGAGCGCGCTCGCCACCATGGCGCGCTATGGCGTTGCCGATGGAGTGCTGGGGACGCGGCGCTCGCGATTGCTGCGAAATTCTTTGCGCTGCCTCGCCGAGATGGTTGCGATTGCGTTGGCGTTTCGCACCCTTATTCCACTCGCGTGCGTGGCTGCGCTTGAGATCTACTTTGCGTTCCGGCTGGATTGGAGCAGCTTTCGGCATGGAGCGACCCTACGGCAGGTAGGAGCGCGGCTGCTCTATTCGCTATTAGTTCCGTGGGTTGCGGCGTGGAACCAGCTGGTAGGGGAGTGGACGAAGCAGAACCAGCCGAACCGGCAGAATGCTTAAAGGCAGCGATTAGCAGTTAGCAATTAGCATTTAGCTAAACCCGCACGCGCCAAAGGTTTGTCGCGTCTGCCGCGAGGGGCGCGCCGCATTCTTCGCAAAATGTGGCGAGTGGCCCGACATGGTATCCGTTGATACAACGTCCGCTTTCGGACAGTTGGCCTGAGATATCATCCATGGTTGATTTGGACAGTGAACAGCCACTCCTGAGCACCGATAGGCAGTTGAGAGGGGAGGCTGACGAGCTACTTGGCACTTCGTCGCTAATCCTTAAACCTGTACTTCACTAAATCGACCACCGCCATGACGCCATCCTTCCAGTTAATCTTCTTGCCTTCGGCGTAGGTGCGGCCGTGATAGACGATCGGCACCTCATAGATGCGCACGCCCAGCTTGGCCAGCTTCACCGTCATTTCGGTTTCGACGCTGAAGCGATCGGAGCGCAGATTGATCCGCAAAAGCAAGTCGCGGCGAAAGACCTTGTAGCAGGCGGTGACGTCGTGCAGGCCGACGCCGGTGAGCAAATTGCACAGGACGGAGAACACGCGATTCATCACGTAGCGCCCGAAGCGGGGCACGCGATGCGGACCGTAATGGAAGCGGTTGCCGAAGACCGCGTCGGCATGGCCTTCCAGGATGGGCGTGACTAGCGCGGGATAGTCGCGGGGATCGTACTCCAGATCAGCGTCCTGAATGAGCACCAACTCGCCGGTAGCCTGCTCCAGTCCGGTGCGCACGCCGGCGCCTTTGCCCAGGTTCTTTTCGTGCAGTACCAGCTTGATGGTGGGCGCGCCATCGCCGCCGAGCAGCTTCTGGAGATCGGCTTCGCGCAGGAATTCGCGCGTGCCGTCGGTGGAGCAGTCGTCCACAATGATGAGCTCTTTGTGCAGGCTGAGCGGTTGGTGTGCAACTTGGCGCAGCAACTTCAACACGGTGCGACGCTCGTTGTAGACGGGAATGATGACGGACAAGGTGTGAAACTGCGGCAGGACATCTTCCTGCTCGGGCTCGGCGAGCTCCTCCGGGGCGCCGTCGATGGCGGCGGTGCGAGGTCGGGCTTCCGATATCAAATACACCCCCAGAATCAGCAGCTCAGGTTCTATCGGGTGACGGTAACGGGGCTGCGGGAAGCAAACATAATAAATGAGAGGATAGAAAACGATGAGGCTGGCGAAGAGGAAAAGTCCCCTGACGCGCCGCTTCAAGCCGAGCAACAAGCCCCAGACTGCCAGCACCGACGACGCCAGGAAGAGCAGGTTCTTACTTTGGGTTAGATGTCCGGTGGCCGAAAGCCGCGGAAGTCCGTACCAGAAGTAAATGACGCGACGCAGCGACAGCACGACGAACCTGCCGGGATGTTGGCTGATCCATTCCGTAGCTGCACGGCCTTGACGTGCGCAGAAGGCCACCTCGCCCACCTGTTTGTATTGTTCGAACAGAAGGTCATTATTCGCGGGATGGAAGGCGAGCACATAAGGGCCCTCCGCCAGCGGGTTGTTGCCGATGTACAACTCGTTGCCGAAGTTGTCGCGGATGAACGAGAGCTTGCCCAGCGTCTCGTAGTTCCGCACCAGCCATGGCATGATGGTCATCCAGAAAAAGATCGCGCTAATTACGACGGGCAGGACCACCGGACGGCGCCGCCGGCGTAGGTGGTAGGCCAGCCAGCATGCCTGCAAAGGGCAGGAAAGAAACAGCGGCGGGATTGGTCAGCGCCTGCACGCCCCAGAGCAGGCCGTAACCCATCCAGGACGAGAGGCGCGCGTCGCCTTCCATCTCGACCGTGAGCATGAAGAGCAGGCTCAGCAGAAACGCGGACAGGCTGGTCTCCCAAATCCATTTCACCGACCAGAAGACGGTGTAGGGAAGCAACGCCCAAATCCATCCCGACCATAACGCCACGGTCCGGTTGAAGACGCGCAGCGCGGTGCGATAGATGGTCCAGCAGGTAAGCGCGGCGACCAGGCTGTTGAAGGTCAGCATGGCGAAGGCGGCCGCGCGCGAATAACTTCCGAAGAGCCGAAAAGCCAGGGAAACGATCCAGGGGTAAACGGGCGCGGTCCAGGCGGAGGGCCCGGTATTGCCACCGAATGGCGAGCTGAAACCCATGCCATGAGCGAGCGAGTAGGCGATGCGCCCAATCTCCCAGCCGAAGGCGAAGTTGTGTTCGTTGGTGCGGATGCGATAGGTGTGGGCGAGAGCAATCCACAGCACGCGAACGGCGAAGGCGATGATGACCATCCATCCGGGCGACTGCCAGATGCGTTGCCAGCGACCTGCGGGGGTCTGGTCGCGCAGAACGAGTGCGGACGCGGCTTGAATCGGCTGAAAGTTAAGGCTCATCCGGGAAGCTGAATTTTACCTCGTCGTCCGACCGAAACCGGCAGCGGACGCATTGCTTCACTTGATGTCATACAGCCACATGCAGTGGTCGATGAGGCGTTCTGGACGATACGGCCAGAGCCAG
>CAWGFZ010000016.1:0-37466 GCA_963821995.1 uncultured Acidobacteriaceae bacterium
AGAGGCATTCGAGCACGGAGATGCCCACGCGGTCGTTAAAGGAGATGGCGATATCGCCTGGGGTAAGGTGGTGACCGATTGCTTCGCGGGCAAGCCGAACAGGGTCTACGAAGGTGGACGTATTGAAGGCCGCCAATTCTTGCCTGCGCGATGGGACTTGATGCCGCGCGACAAGTACATGTGGGCATCAGTGCAGACCATTCGCGGATGCCCGAAGCATTGTTTTTTTTGTAGTGTCTGGCGAACCGACGGGCAAAAGCCTCGTCAACGGCAATATCAGAGTGTGATTAACGAAATTGTTAGTCTACGACGGATTGCTTCCGATTTATAGCTTTGGCCGACGATAACTTCTACCCCGTCACGCTGACCGATATTCGGCTGGCGCGGGAGCAAAACAATGTTGCCAAACTTGAGGAGTTGACCGCTATCCGTGCGGAGCGTTTCCAACTGACGGAAGAGCTGGCAAAGCTGCCTCAAGACATGGTTTTCTACACACAGATCACCATGGAGGCGGGCGAAGACGGGGAGTTTCTAGACAAACACAGAAGCGCAGGGCACCGTAATGTGTGGTCTCGATGGTGAAGTCGATCGGGGAACCTGAAGGAAAAGCAAAGGAGCGATGAGTACGGACGGACGGCGGGCGGGCGCCGCTTCCGATGACAACATTCTGAAGGTGTGGAATGTGGAAAGCGGAGTGCTAATCGCCCGTTCACTGCCCTTTTAGGGGCTGAGGCCGCCCAACGTGGGTTTGCAGCAAATTGTTTAGGCGCTGGATTCTCATCGCCCGTAAACTGAAAAAATCGTCCGTAGGCCGAGTGGCAGAATCAATAACAGGAACCAACTTCTGTTTCGAGGTGCCCGCATGCAACTCAAGCCCTTCCTGCTCGATGCCTGGCTCGACCAGTACGAACACGACATAGAGTTCAACCTCGCTGCGAGCACCGGACCGACCTGGACCGTAAACGACATCCTCGCCCTCGCCGACGACGAAACGCGCCACCGCTTCCTGAATCACAACCTGGTCTACAGCCGCCCCGCCGGCGCCGACAGTCTGCGTGAGGCGATCGCTGAAATGCAGCGTGTCCCGGTAGAGGCCGTCCAAATCGTGACCGGCGCCTCCGAGGCGCTCGTGGCCCTGATGTGGCTGGCCGCCGAGCCCGGCGCGAACGTAATCATCCCGCTGCCTGGATTCACTACGTTCTCGGCGCTCCCGGAGTCTCTTGGCCTGGAAACCCGCTTCTATCGCGTGCGCCGCGAGAACGGCTTCCGCATCGACCCCGACGAGATCAAGCGTCTCGCCGACTCGAAGACCAAGCTCATTCTGGTCAACAGCCCGCACAACCCCACGGGTGCGACCATCGGCGACGGCGAAATGGAAGCCCTGCACGACTTCACCGCCGAGCGCGGAATCCAGCTGGTGAGCGACGAGGTCTACCATCCTATCTACCACGGAAGGCAAACGAAATCGGCGGCGCGCCTGCCGCACGCCACCGTGATCGCCGACCTGTCGAAGGCATTTTCGATTGCCGGCGTGCGTACGGGATGGATGATCGAGCACGACGCCCAGCGCCGCCAGCAATACTGGACCGCGCGCGCCTACTTCTCGATCTGCAACACCACCACCGGAGAAATTCTTTCGGAAATCGCTATCCGCAAACGTGACGTCGTGCTCGGCAAGACCCAGGAAGCCGCCACCCGAAACCTTAAGCTCCTCGAGCGCTTCATGGCGGACCATCGCGACGTACTCGGCTGGATTCCGCCGCAAGGCGGCATGACCGCGTTCCCCTGGCTGGTGAGCGGAGAGAACGACCGCCCGTTCTGCCAGGCCGCCACCGAGCGTGGAATCCTGCTGGCTCCCGGCGAGTGCTTCGATGCGCCCTCGCATTTCCGCCTGGGCTTTGCCGCCGCCGGAGACAATTTCTCCAATGCGCTCGACCGCTTCGGAGCATTCGTAAAGAGCTGGTCGGCCGAAGATGGTCACAGCATGACGGGAACTTGCTGCGATGCCCCGGAGTCGGCTGAGAAAAGCCGGGGCGAACATTGCCGAATTACGCAGAATCCTGCTTTTCCGGACGAGCGCCGCCGGAGATATTTTCTGCACTTCGGACTGTCCGGTCAGGAAGCAGTCATCTGCGAACCATTTTGAGAGTCAAACAGGCTCAACTACAGCGCCTTATCGCCCAATGATCGCTAATCCTTCGCATTTGAATCGCCGCAGAAAGCGGACTACTCGATCGCGTGGCCGAGCCTAATTCGTTTCTCCGCTGCGCCGTTCCTGGGATGGAATCCGGGCAAGCTGCTGAAAAACGGAACCTTACGGGATAATGCAAAACGGTATCGAGAGTTCGAATCCACCTCCCTCCGCCACGTAGTCTCAACTGCAGAGATTCTCCGGTCCTTTGGTCCCAAAATGCGCGAAAACGCCCGGACTTTCGCGATATTTGCTACACGAACCGAAAATGCGCCCTTCGTCAGATTGTAGTGCAGAGCCCAAAAAGCGTACCCAGAGTTCGAATTCACCTCCCTCCGCCAGACTTCCTGCGATCCCAATCACTTAGCAGCATAGAGCAGGCTGTTGGATGGCGCGCGGCTGGGGTGTCGCACGCTCGGTTAGCCAGAATCAGTGGGTCGTATCCGGAGGTTTCAGGGATTACTTTGGACGCGGCTGCTTCTTGCAGATGGTTGGCACTGGATGCAGCCTATCACGAGGCCTGCTCATTCGGGTGCAATCATACAGCACTGGCGACTACGGATGCGCTGTTTAGACCACCGGTCCAGTCCGGTGCAGCAGAAGCGAGGTTTAACTCTCTATTTTCTTGATGTACAACCGAAGGCCAACCAACACCGTCCCGATCGCGAGAAGGGACATCCCCAGGCCGACACGACGATGGTTGCGTTCCGCCATGGCTTTCTGCCCTGCTTCGAGGTCCTTGGCGGCAATATTCAGGCCGGACTGAATATCCTGATCCACCAGATCCTTGCGAAAGCTATGGATGGTGACTCTAGCCTTGGTGAGCGAGTCGCGTGCCTGGTTTTGCCCCATCCGAGCTTCACTCACTTCCATGCCCGAGGACTCGGCGAGTGCGATAACTTGATCCCCGTTTTTGATAGCCACGTCTAGTCGAGTTAAGTCACTGAGCAATGCTACCCTTGTTTGATCGCAGGCGTCACCTGGGCGATGACACTGCATGCAGACCGCCTCCGGGCCATTACCAAGCTTGGCATCCGTCGGGTGGGTAATGCCATGATTGCTATGACACACTACACATCCCGGAAGAGAAGACGCTTGAAAAGCCGCCTTGTGCGAGCTTTTTTCGTACATTTGGGCTTGGAAAACGTGACAGGTTGAGCAAACATTCTCGACCCTGTCTACTCCTGGCGGTGCCGCCCCATGGTTTCCATGACAGGTTGTACAGGTCGGCGCACTCAGATCGCCTCGCACCGCGAGCGCTTCATGGTGAACGCTGGTGCTGTACTTGGCGAACTGGTCCGTGGGGATGGAATATTCCTTCATGTAACTCGCGTCACTATGACAGCGCGAGCACGTGGTGGCAACATTGACGGGATTCACCGTTGACCGGGGATCGTTAGGCGCGCGCAAATCATGGACACTATGACAATCAATGCACACCGCAACCTTGGTATCGCCGGCCGCCAGGCGTTTCCCGTGCACGCTGGTGTGATATTGGTCTAACTGGTCGGTGCGCAAGCTGGGATTGAACTGGCGAATGTACGCTGGATCAGAATGACAACTTCCGCACAACTGCGGGATTTGTTTGCGATCAATCTTGCCCTTCCATCCGGCCTGCGGGCTCATGGCCTTCTCAGGATCGTCGCTGGTGGCATCGCCGCCGTGACAACTGGCGCAAGTCAAACCCTTTTGTGCGTGGATGTCCTGGGCAAACTTCTCCTGGCTCACTCCGCAGCGGCTCAGGCAGGGCGGAGTGACAATCCAGGCAGGAGTTTTTGGATTGTCCATAACTCGAACTTAGGGACGCCACTAGCAGGAATAACGCGAACGCCATGGGCTGGTGGGCTGCGCCGAATTGTCGGAAACTATCTCGCAAGATGGCCATAAAGACTCATACCTGTTATGTAGGCGAGAGCAAGAGCAGCAAATCCAGTAATCCAGTTTTTGGTGCGCAAGGGTGGGGCGTTCTCCAGAAAAGGTAGTAGCAGCCATACCGTGCCAAGCAGCCCGAAAGCCAGTACCCCCAAAACCTCGCCGTCAATAAACCACATTTTGGCTGGGATGAGCTTGAGAGTTTGGAACATGAAGAGGAAGTACCACTCCGGCTTGATTCCCGCCGGCGCAGGGCTAAACGGATCTGCTTTGACCCCGAGATTCCAGGGAAAAATGGCTGCCAAAGCGCCGAGGACTGCCAGCGCCACGTACCAAGCCATCAGTTCACGTAGGGCGAAATTGGGAAAAAATTTCATCTCCCGCTTGGCTGAAGGATTCGCGCTCCACTCCGCTTGCAGCTTGGGAGGTACACTCATGCCCAAGCGCTGTACCAGCAACAGGTGCAAAAGGATCAACACGGTTGCCAGTCCGGGCAGAACCGCAACATGAAATCCAAAAAACCGGGTCAGCGTCGCGCCTGTCACCTCTTCGCCGCCGCGGAGAAAGACCATCATCGGCGGACCAACGATGGGAACTTGTCCGGTAATCTCGGTGCCAACCTTAGTTGCGAAAAATGCCAGGGTGTTCCAGGGCAGCAAGTAACCGCTGAAGCCGAAGCCCATGACCACGAAGAGGAGGATTACACCACTCACCCATGTCAGCTCACGCGGTTTGCGATATGCCTTGAGGAACAGCACGCTGAACATGTGCGCAAACGCGGTAAAGATCATCAGGTTGGCCGACCACGAGTGTATGGAACGGACCAGCCATCCAAACTGCACCTGGGTCATGATGTACTGTATGCTCTCGAATGCTTCATTAGCGCCCGGCCGGTAATAGAGAAGCAGTAATATCCCGGTCAACACTTGAATCAAGAACAAGAAGAGAGTGATGCCGCCGAGGAAGTACCAATACGAGAAGCGGTGCAGAGGAACAGTTTTCTTGCGCAAAGGAGCGATCAGGTCATCCCATTCCAGGCGCTCGTCGAGCCAGTTGCGCACGTTGCGTAGAGGACTCATCATGCCTCCCGGCGACGCCTGACGAAAATCTCGTCACCACGGACCTGAACGTCGAAGGCTTCCAGGGGGCGCGGTGGGGGACCGGAAATGTTGCGGCCATCCAGGTTGTACTTACCGTTATGGCAGGCACACCAGACCTCGCGGAGATCGTCGCGATATTGGACGGTGCAAGAGAGGTGAGTGCAGGTCGCGGACATGGCACGGTATTCTCCGCTGGCCGTGCGAATTAATAGACCGGGGCGACTGCCAAAACGGAATATTTTCCCGCTGTTAAGCTTCAACTCACCGACCCTGCCGGCCACCACAGAATCGCCGCCCAAATCGGCGGTTTTGGGGGGAACCAGATAACGTAAAACGGGATAAAGAAAAGCAGCCGCCGATGCCAGGAGTCCGCCACCGAGCAGCACTTCGACAAACCTGCGACGAGTCGTGGGCGGGGGCAACTGCTCGCTTTGATTTACGATCGCCTGTTCAGGCTTTGCCATACTCACCTCTCCTTAATTTCATCGCGCCGCTCCGGCAGAGGCCGAGCGCAGTTCGATCGTGCGCTGCATCTCGCGCAGCCACATCGCCTGTACCAGTTGCAGACGATGTCCCACGAGAATGGCCAGGTTCAAACTGATCCTGTATGCGATCGCAGGCGAGGTTTCGAAATACGCCCGTAGCGCCTCTCGCGGCAGCGCGATGACTTCGGTTTCCAGCGGTGCGCGAGCGGAGAGGGTGAAACGATGCGGTGGAATCAGCGCAGACCAGCCCACGGTTTGGCCAGGCGATTTTTCTTCGATCAGAATCTCTTCTTCGCGGCCTCGGAGCTGCATCGGGAGAGTAAGGCGGATTCGCCCGCGCACGGTGAGAAAGATGCGATCGGCTGGGTCTCCCAGCAGGAAGAGCGAACCTCCGCTGGGCACCGTTATTCTGGTGCCCAGCCCGAGGATCTGGTCTACTTCGGGGGCCGACAGACCATTCAGGAGTTCGTGCTCCATAAGCAATGTCCTCAATTCACAAGCGATGAAGTTGTTTTGCAGTGCAGCAGATCAAGGCTAGGGAAGTCGACGAACGACTGCGCAGCGGCCTCTTCCAGCCGGACGTGGTTCTCAATTTGGTGCAGCAAAACCTCGATCGGCACCTGCGAATGAAGCGGGACTGCCGGCACCACACGGTCGGAGAAGAAACGAGCCGGCGCAGCCGCTCTCGCTGCAACTTCCGGCTGAATTTCAGGCTGAGCTTCGAGCTGGGGAGCTGAGGATTCCGAACGGGTCGCCGCTCCAAACGCGAGAGCCGCGACTCCGAAGCCGAATACGCTGATACACAATCCCATCAAGAGCATTTCCATAACAAGAAATCCTCCTTCGCGGGTTTCTTATCGCACGTTGTCTGCCACCAGTGGCCCGCGACTAAACCACGGCTCTTCAACACGCAGCGAGTGCTCGCAGGCGCGCAACTGCCACCATGTCAGGTCGCACCTGCCAATTCGTCAGTCATACTTGTGAGTCATTGACGGCGACCACAGCGTGTGCCATCATCCCGCCATCTTGGTGTCACCCCATGAAGCTGCGTTTTGCCAGCACGACGGTTGGCCTTGCTCTGGGGGTTACTGCTGCCGTCGTCGTCGCTTGCACCGCCGCTGCCTACATTTATTCGGTCCATCATTTCAAGAGTCTGCTGGATGCAGCGCGCACCAACGCTCTGGCTGAAGGCGAGCTCATTCGCACCGCGCTGGAGCACCAGATGCTGGAAAACGACCGCTCCTTGATGGCGCAGATGATTGAGAGATTCGGCAAGCAGGCGCGGGTGGAGCAACTCGTGTTGCTGGACCGCAACGGTGTGGAACGCTACTCGAGTGCAGCGCGGGCCCAGGGCGACGATTTCCGCATCGGCTCTCCGACCTGCCAGGCGTGCCATCGCGATCCGCCGGAGCGCCGGGCGTCAAGCCGCGTTATAGAAACCAGGGGTGGAACCATTCTGCGAACCGTGGTCCCGATTCGTAACCATGAGGAGTGTCATAGGTGTCACGATCCGAGACAGAAAATCAATGGGATTCTGATTCTCGATTACAGTGCCGGCGAAGTCCGCGCCGCTATGACACGGGATTTGCGTTGGATGGTAGCAGGTACAGGTGCATTGACCTTCGTCCTGGTGGGAGCCATTTTTATGGTGATCCGGGTGTCGGTTTTGCGCCGATTGCAGCGTCTGGAAGAAACCGCACGCCTGGTTTCCCAGGGTGACCTCGAGCGCCGCGTCCCCGTAGAAGGCTCCGATACCCTAGCTTGGCTGGGCCGTGAGTTCAATGCCATGGCCGACTCGGTAGCTGGACTGGTGGGCGAGGTCCGTACCCAACGAGAACGGCTCGAAACCGTGATCAACAGCATTGACGACGGAATCGTGGTGCTTGACCCGGAACGAAAGATTCTCGCTGCCAATGACGCCTTTCTGTTGCGCGCCGCGAGTTCGCGCGACCAGGTCCTGGGTTGCTGTTGTTATCAAATGCAATCCGGGCCATGCAACTTGTCGGACTGTCCTACGCTCGAGTGCCTACGGTCGGGAGCGCGGCAGGTCCGGATCTGCGAGCGCCGCACCGGAGACCACACCGTCGCCTGGGAGGAGATCCACGCGTCGCCGATTCTGGACGCTTCCGGTCATCTGGCGCAAGTCGTGGAGGTGTGGCGCGACATCTCCGAGCGGCGGGCGGCGGAGGCGAAGCTGGCCGAGTCCCATCGCCTGGCATCTGTCGGGGTGCTGGCATCCGGTTTTTCGCACGAGTTAAACACACCGCTGGCCACCGTGCTGACCTGCGTAGAGGGCATCCTCAGGGAAACTCCTGCCCCACATGACCGGCAGGTGGACCAAACCAGGATCCGCGAGAATGCCTCTATTGCGCGCGAGCAGCTGCTGCGCTGCCGCGCCATCACCCAGCACTTCCTGCGTTTCTCGCGAGGGCAGCGCCAGCAGGGAGGCATTGTGGATCTGCACGAGGCCATCACAGCGGCGCAGCGGCTCGTCGATCCTACGGCGCGCGCCCACTCGGTGCAGATTGAGGTGGCGCCGCTCAGTGCTAGCCTCCACGTCCGCGCAGGCGATGCAGAACTGCAAAATCTGCTGGTCAACCTTCTGCTCAACGCCATTCAGGCCTCGAAGCCAGGCAGCAAGGTCGTGGTCAGCGCCCAGGGAGGCGACGACGTGCGCATTCGTGTCACTGACGAAGGTTGCGGCATTCGGCCGGAATACCGCCAGAAAATTTTCGAGCCGTTTTTCAGTTTGCGCGAGGGGGGCACAGGCCTCGGATTGTTCCTATCTTTGAATGCCGTGCGAAGCTGGGGAGGCGACATTCTGGTCGAGAGCACTCCCGGAAAGGGATCGATGTTCGAGGTCGTGTTGCCGGCCATCCATTCCGCTTCCGCGCGAGGAGCGGGACAGTGAAGCCACCTTCCATCCTGCTGGTCGACGACGATGCGGCATTTCGGCAGGTGATGGCGGGCGAACTGCGTCACCTCGGCTACGAAGTCAACGCAGTGGGCTCCGGCGAAGAAGCGGTCCGGCTAGTCACAGCCGACGAGCCCGACGTCGTTCTGCTCGACCTACGCCTGCCGGCGATGGGTGGTCTGGAGGCGCTGAAAGCCATTCACGCCAATGCCCCGGCCACCGAGGTCATCATGCTGACCGGCCACGGCTCTATTGACACGGCTATCGAGTCGATCCGCATGGGAGCGTTTGACTATGTCATAAAGCCTTGTCCTCTGGATGAACTCGACCTGCGCATTCAAAGGGCCCTGGAACGACGAACGTTGCGGCAGCGGGCGACTCTGCTGGAGCGTGGCTTGACGCCTCCCGATCTTGGCAGTTCCTTCATAGGTGATAGCCCGGCGTTTCGCAGCTTGCTCAGTGTCATCACTCGGGTTGCCCCCAGCGAGGCAACCGTGCTCATCACAGGCGAGACGGGCGCCGGTAAGGAACGGGTGGCCAAGCTGATTCACGCCCGCAGTCCTCGCAGCTCCCGGCCTTTTGTGGTGGTGGAATGCGCTGCATTGCAGGAAAGTCTGCTACAGAGCGAGCTGTTCGGACACGAGCGCGGAGCTTTCACGGGAGCAGAGCGGGCCAAGCCCGGATTGTTCGAAGTCGCCCATGGCGGAACGATTTTTCTGGACGAGATCGGCGAGATCAGTCCGGCGACCCAGACCAAACTGCTACGCGTGCTCGATACATCCACGTTCCGCCATGTTGGCGGTACCAAGGAGATTCGCGTGGATGTCCGGATTCTCACTGCAACCAATCGGGACATCCCCGCCATGGTGCGACAGGGCCTCTTCCGCGAGGACTTGTTTTACCGCCTGAGCACGATCACGGTGGAGGTCCCGCCTCTGCGGGCGCGAGGAGCCGACGTAGACCTGCTGGCGCAGCAGTTCGTCACCGTGCTCAACGAGCGCTTTGGCTCAAGCAAGCAGATCAGCGATGAAGCGTTAGAGCTTCTCCGGCGTCACTGCTGGCCGGGCAATGTGCGCGAGCTTCTGCACGTGGTGGAAGCGGCGCTGGTACTGTGTGAAGGGCGATGTGTTTTGCCGGAGCACCTTCCTGCCGCTTTACGTAATTCCAAGCCGGTTGCCCGGCCCAGCTCTTCAACCGCGGACTCCTCGCTGCCGACGCTGCAACAGGCTGAGCGGGAGCATATCAGGTCGGCGCTCGAGGCCTGTAAGGGCCACCGCGGAAATGCTGCCAGGATTCTCGGGATCAGCGAGCGCAACCTGTACCGCAAACTGCGCGAACACGATCTGCTGTCCTGATCCGCGCGAAGGCGAGCTGCGCTGCTAAAGCCGGTGTCTGCGATGTGCCCGCCAAAATTCCCAGACAAATCCAGCCGCAAATACCAGCCCGCTTATAGCCCAAATCAGTGGCTGTTTTGCAAAGGAAGTCGGGTCCCAGGCAGTCGTCACGTCTGCTCCGTGCCTGTAAACAGCGTAGAAATAGATGCCCATTAAGATTGGCGATACGGCAACAGCCAAGGCTAGGGCAAAAGTCCCAGCAACAAGACTCTTTAAATAGACCATATCTCCCTCCCTATCCGTCACTCGAACGTCGTGGGAGTTGAAAGCGGCTGTTCTATAGGGCCGCTACGTCACCGCCCTTAGTTTCTCGAGCAGGTGTCTGCTTTCGACGCTCCACCAGCGCCGACTGGATGAAGGTCATTTCCCGGCCAAGTATCTCCGTAGCTTCGCGGCACAGATCCGGTCGCTCGAGCATCAGACGGAGAAAGTCTTCTCGCGCCACGTGCACGGCGGCAGCTTCGGTCATCGCGGTGGCGGTCAGAGTGTAAGGCTGTCCGGTAAAGCTGGAAGGTAAGCCCAGCAGCGACCCGCTCGCAAAGAGCCGATCCAGCTTGGGCATGTTTTCCATGCTCAAACACACTTTGCCCCTGGCGACTAGAAAGACGCCAGCATTCTCGTCGCCCTCGAGAAACAGAATGTCGGCGGTGGGAAGATGCTTCTTTGTTCCTATCGCGACCAGACAGGCCTTCAAGTTCTCGGACGCTTTCAGGATCAGGCTTAGTGCACCCACACTCATGATGCAAGGCTTTATGCCAAATTCCGCCCCGCTATGCAGTGACCCCGATCACTACTGCCTGTGAGCGGAATTGGGCAATGATCCACCGCATTGCCACATCGGCCCATGCTGAGTCCTGCAGTGTGGTACCTTCCCCGACGCCGCCCTGGTGTCCGCCGCCGCCTCCGCCGATCGGTTGAGCTGCCGGTTGTCAAGTTTATCCAGCGCGGCTTCCAGTTTCTGGAGCGAAGAGGTTTTAGTACAGTGATCATTGGGCTGTAAGCACCGCTTCCAGCGCGCTGATCCAGCCTTAAGAGAACTCTTTCACCATCCTGCGAGACCTCGGCGCCGCTCCCCTAGCAGTTGAAATCTCTCCTGATTCTGTCGTCGGTATTCAAGAAACTGCCGTCGCTTCCAGGACCGCAACTCGGGTGTGGAGAGATACGTCATCACCCAGGATCATGGACCAGAAGGCTTGATGTTCAGCCCACACGTCATGGTCATTGAGGCGGGCACGACCGTCCAGTTTCTGAATAGCGACAACGTCCAACACAATGTCTTCTGGCCATCGATCAGCGGCAACAAGAAACTAGGCCATAACCTTGGAACATGGCCGAAAGGCGATAAGCGGCCCTTTAAGTTCGATAACGTCGGGGTGGTGTCGTTGCTGTGCAACGTACACCCGGAGATGGCCGGCTACATCAGAACAGCGAAACCCAGTTTGAGTGCGACACCATAATTCTCTCCATCGGTCAGGCGCCTAATCTCGAGTTCCTGCGCCCTGATGATGGCGTGCAGGTCTCGCCTCAAGGTCTGATCAACGTGCATCGCGAAACTTTGATGACCTCCGCGGCGGGCGTGTTTGCCGGCGGTGATTGTGCATTCGGTCCGCGACTGATTATCGATAGCGTCGGCGATGGGAAACGCGCGGCAGTTGGCATTGACGAGTACCTGCGCGGGGACAAGCATCCAGAGCCGCAGATTGAGGTGCAGGTTCTGGACCGCTGGCAGAAGGCGGTGGACTACGTGAACCTCAAGCGGCAAGCAATCCCCATGCTGCCGCTCGATCGCCGGACGGGCATGACTGAGGTTGAGCTTGTTTACACCGAAGAGGAAGCGATGGCCGAAGCGCAGCGCTGCCCGAGGTGCTACGTCAACACAATTTTTGAGGGCAGCGAGCAGGATGGCACGGATTGCGTGCTCTGCGGCGGCTGCGTCGATGTTTGTCCCGAAGATTGCCTGGAATTGGTTTCGCTGGATCGCATTCAGTTCGAAGCAGACGCCATCGATGCTATCGCAAGCCATTCGGAGGCCTTCAGCTTCGTGGGACCAGCTCGCATATTGGGCGGTTACGGTTGGCAGCAACATCGCCTCCGCCGTTCCTGTCATGGGTAGCAAGATCCGCTTCCTGATGCTGGGTGGAACGGCAGTCAATGCAAATGCACTGCTTCGCTTCTATGTTCTGCACTGCGTGATCCTGCCATTTGCCGCCATTTTGTTGATTGCCATCCACTTCTGGCGAATCCGCAAAGATGGCGGAATTCATGCCGGCGAAGCTGCAACGGAGGGGAAGAACCAATGAGCGATCCGAAGGACTTCGTTGCCGCCTTGGACTCCGACGCGCGAAGAACACCCCGGCGGATTGCCTTCATCACCAAGCGCACGTCACCGCAGGCGCATGTCAAAGATGAAGACCGGGTGATGACCTACCCCGAGGCGTTCTTTCGGGCCGCGGTTGCAATCGAAGTGCTCGCCATTGCGCTGATTCTCACATCCCTGTTGTGGAACGCTCCCCTTGAGGGGCTTGCCAATCCCATGCACACCCCAATCCGGCAAAGGCGCCTTGGTACTTTCTCGGCTTACAGGAGTTGCTGCATTACTTCCCACCAGTGGTTGCCGGCGTTCTCATTCCCGGCTTGGTGGTCATGGCCCTCGTCGTCATTCCGTACTTCAACATCAACATCGAAGCTGAAGGCCTGTGGCTGCGCGACAAGGGCAGAAAGCTGCGGATCTTCGGCATCGTGGTCGTGGCGTTCTGTATTTTCCTGGCAGTATTCGATGTCTGGGTCGCTCTGGTTCCCACGATCATGGTTGGGGCATTCATGTTACTGGCAGCGCGAATCGACCCGCAGACGGCACGGGGATTTCGACTATGCCTGGTGCGAAAGCCGCTCTCCTTCTGGATTATGACGTGGTTTCTGGTTGAGCTTTTTGTGCTGACCGCCATTGGCACGTTCTTCCGCGGCCCAGGATGGTCGTGGGTCCTGCCCTGGAGGGCGTGAGCAACGATGAAGAACACACTGAAGTCGGTATGGCGGTTCTTCTTCGGCGACAGCGCTCGCGCTTTCGGTTCGGCGAGCGTCATCCTGCTGGTGCTGCTTGCCATTTCGCCGGCGAAGAATCATTTCAGCCAGTGGCGTCATTATCAGAAGCAATACTTGCATGTCATTCGCGGACGCGCCGACGCCGTCACGTTGGAGCGCCACTTCCAGACCGGCATCCAACAGATCTGGATTCCCGAGCAGCAAGTGACCGATCGCTGCACCACCTGCCATCTTGGGCTCAAGGAGGCCAGCCTTGCCGATGTGAGTGCGGTGGCCTTCCGCAAGCATCCGGTGGTTCCGCACTCGCTGACGGAGTTTGGCTGCACCACCTGCCATCGCGGACAAGGCGCGGCGACCACTGTTGAAGAAGCCCACAACGCCACCGAGCAATGGGAACAGCCGCTGCTGCCGGCGAAGTACATCGAAGCCGGCTGCGGACAATGCCATCTGGAGAAACAGACGGCCACGCCATTCCTCAACCAGGGACGGCAGCTTATCTCTACCTACGGTTGCACGCAAAACTGTAGAGCACGGTGAATACCCAACCGCCATTGGAGGGGGTCAGCTCGAAAACAGCTCCACCGCCACCCGAACTCCCACCCGTTTTAGTACCGTAGAGATTGCCAGCCTGATCTAAGATCAATCCTCCATAGGGCACATACCCATCGTTCCCGTTCGTAAACGAGTAAAGATCGGCCTCGCTCCAACCAGAAGCCGAATTCACGCAATCAAACCGAAACGTCGCACCATGAGTGCAGCAGCCCGGGCCACGATAGCCGCTGCGCAACGGGCACGGTGGGCAAAGCAAAAGGGTGCACCTGCATCGGTGAAGGGTAAGGCTGCACAGAAGAAGTCTGCTGGTCGCAAGCCGATGAGTGCGGCGATGCGGAAGAAACTGTCAGCCATGATGAAAGCACGGTGGGCGGCGGGGAAGATGGGGTAAGGCGATTGAGAATCCTGAGGTCATCCGGCGGGGCAATCGGCTAATAGCCGCCAAGGGGTGCGAGGCGTACCATTGATTATGAGCAGAAAACATCCAGAATGCCCCGACTCAGACTCTTCTCGTCGGTCGGTAATTGACGAGTTGCTTCTTCGACAGGATCCAGCTGAGGAAGAAGACGACGAGGAAGATGAAGGCGAACGCAACGAAGATGACGACGACGCAGATGGCTATTCGGAGTGAGCACTGACCCACGTCTCGAACGTCGAAGTGCGCTCTTGACAACGCCGACATTGTGAGAGTGGCGGATTTTTCTCTGACCTCCCTGGATGTTGACGAGGAAAACCCAAGCAGCAGCTGAATACAAACAGGTTACAGAAAAGCGTACCAAGAGTTCGAATCCACCTCCCTCCGCCACGTAGTCTCAAGTGCAGAGAAAATTCCGCTACATCGTCCCTGAAGTATGCAGAAAAGGCCGGATTTTCGAGGCATTTGTTAGGGTCAAAAAGCCGGTTGCTACAAGGAATTTAGAAGTTGTCGCGCAGGTAAGACTCCAGCTTGTCTATCCTGAATTGAACATCATCGACATCCACTCCCAGCAGGATCTGATCGGCGACCAACTGATTTCTGAATGCCATGGCGTTGGATGTGTCCACTCCTTCGAAGCTATTCATCGACTTGACAATGTCTGTTCCATGCGAGAGCAGGATTGTGAGCTGTTGCCGCTGGAGTGCGATGGTATCGTTGATTTGCTGTTTCAGTAACTCGGCTTGCTGGGCTACGTCGTCGAATTTGTCCGCCTTCCAGGCCATGTAGGGGGCGACCGAACTATCAAGATGCTGGTTGGCGGCGTGCCTGGCGAGATTATAGGTCACCTGAAACTCCCCAAAAGCTCCCATGCTTGACACGTTGCTTAGA
Source organism: uncultured Acidobacteriaceae bacterium (assembly GCA_963821995.1). Lineage (GTDB taxonomy): Bacteria > Acidobacteriota > Terriglobia > Terriglobales > Acidobacteriaceae > Bog-257. Next base: position 14,857 of record CAWGFZ010000016.1, read on the forward strand.
TAGGTAGTGTCACCAATCTGACGGCGACCCCCAGCCAGAACCTTCAGGTCCCAGCCGTCTGCTTTTTGCAGATTCGTGAGCGCCTTCTGGTTGACCAGTTCCGTCTGTTGCTTTTCGGCCAGCAGCACCCGTAGGGGCACCCTACTCAGGGTCGGAACATAAGGAGAACTTATCCCCGCCAGTGTAGCCGTACGGCTCACGTCCAATCTTTCCCTGGCTGCCTGCAGAAAATAAACTGCCGGGCGGGTAAGGTTGTGCACCTCTACCAGTCTGGCCTCGTCGGAGGCCATGCTGTCCAGTTTGGCCGATGCGCGCTGTATCAGATCCAACCGGTGCAGCATTACTTCCCTTTCAATTCCAGCGATAGCAAAGTTGATATGCATTTGTGCTTCGCTGATAGCAGTATTGAGATCACAGCCCGTGCGCGCGGTCTTCTTCGTCAGCGCGGCTTTCCTGTAATCGGCCAGACTCATGCTCAGACCGAAGACCATCTGCGCGGGTGTGCCGGTATCGGGCTGGGTTGGGCCCACTACGACGGATGGACTGCGCAGCAGATCGGCCTGCGCAGCGGCTTGTTCAGTAAGGTACTTGCAATATTCAGTTTCCGAAGCATTTTCCTGGGCAGCTAGTGTGCCTAAGAGAAGGACAACAAAAACGACGATGATTGAATATAGTTTAGTCATCACTCTTCCCCTTTAGAACAATAGTGGTTTGCTGCCCACGAATAGGGTCTTGGACTTAGCCGATTCTGGATTGGTCAATTCCAGTTGGGCCAGAACTCCACGCAGATCTGTCCGGAAAATGGGATGGCTGGCATGCTGCTCGCCAATGAAGGTTGCTTTGACGGTACCAACCTGACGGCACAGTACGAAGCTGAGGTAGCAGTCATAGACTGGAGCGCCTTCCGTCGCTGCCCTCTGGTTGTCATAGGGAACCAGGGCTACATTCAGTCTTCCGCCCTGCATAGCAGCCCAATAAGGTGTCTGGTTGGCCGCATGCAAAGCATCGTTGAACTGTTTGATCTGGGCCCCTTCAGTCGCGATCTGCTTCTGCGCCGCATTGATGGTGATACCGAGGGTTGCTATCTCCGACTCCAGTTCGGCCCTTTTATCCAAAGTGTCCAGATACTTCGTCGTCGACGCTGTCTTGTCCAGAATGTTGTCCTTAAGCAGCGTGGTTGCGATCTTGCTATCGGTGAGCTCGTCGGCCTCCTTGGTAAGCGCCATTTTGGCCTGGATAGCATCGGTCTTGTCGATGAGGCCGGCTGCGAGTTCTTTATCGATCATGGCGCCAACTTCGGCTAGTTTGTCCAGCATTTCCTGCGTGCGCACAATGTCACCCTGCTTCTCCTGGTCGAGATTGACCAGTTCCGGTCCCGTTTCTTTCTTGAAACGGTTTTCGAGGGCGATGGCGGCATCGATGCTCGGGCGAAGCGCCTCCAAGGCTGCTTTGTGACCGCGCGCCTCGGCCACAGTTGCTTGCAGTTTCGCGATGTCCAGCTTAAGATCCTCCACCGTGCTATTCGTGACCAGAAGCTTACTGGTCAGGTCTAGTGTGTCCTTGTCGGCATTAGACAGAATTACGGGAGCGACCCAAGTGTCACTAACCGCGTAGAATGCGGCGACTAATCCAAACGTCAGCACGCCGGCTAGAACTGCGTATAGAGTCACAACCGCAAATATGCGGTACATAGTAAGAACGGAGTTGTTGATCGCGGGTCGAACATCTTCCAATGTCATATTCACTCCTAATCGCCTGAGGTGCTAGCCGCAGCTACCATGGCATCGTCAAAATGCGGGACAGCAAGCACTGGATGGGGTTGAGGTGCGCGCTTTGTGGCCCTGCTTCCCCAATCGCTGAAGTCGAACGTAAGCAGGCATAGTACGGTAAGATAGAAAGAGTTGATGACCCACCAGAATCCAAACAATGCAAATGCCATGGGATTGCTTACCTTCTGATCGGGGCAGCTCCTGCCGATTATCCAGTGCAGGATTGCGCCACTTGCGAGCGTTATTACCAGAGTTATGGGATTTAGGAAAAACAGTGGATTGAAGAATGGCGCTATGAACAGCGCTAGCGTAAATGTAATCAGGGTAAGCGGCGAAATCGTGTAATAGTAAATACCGTTTGGATTTACTGTTCCTACGTGCTTCCAGAGCAACTTATAGCTCATGAACAAGTCGCGCACGCCGCTCTTGCGCCAACGGTATTGCTGCTTGAAAAACTGCGGATACCTTTCAGGGGCCTTGGTCCAGCACTTTGCTTCGACATTTACATAGGTGTCGTAACCGAGAAGCAAAGCGTGATGCGTGATGTATCGGTCTTCACCCTCCACTACTTCCACGCCAAACCAGTTGCGTGCCAGGATCTTAGGTTCGATCTGCTCAAACAAGTTACGGCGAATGGCAAGCAGATAGCCGCCAACACACGTCACCGACCGTGTCCAGTTCTCCATGGTCTTCCAGAGATCGAATGCCAGGAAATAAACGAAGGTCTGGACCTGGGTGAGCGTATTGGAGTTAGGATTGCGAACCCCAACCTTGCCGCCGACAATCCCCATCTTTGGGTTGGTGAAGCATGACACCAGTTGCCGTATCGTGTTTTTCGCAAAAATGCAGTCGGAGTCGATGACGATGATGATGTCGGACTGCGAGACGTGGGAGGCGCCGATCAGCGTGCGCGACTTGCCCATATTGTGAGCATTCTGCCTGGCGACAACTCTGCCCGGGAAGTCCTCTGCTGCTTTCTGGATCCAGCTGAAGCTATCGTCCTTGGAGCAATCATCGGTAGCGATGACTTGAAACTTGTCTAAGGGATAATCACACTCCAGGATCGTCTTGATCGATTCATAGACATCTTGCCCTTCGTTGTAGCACGGCAACAGGATGCTCACCGTCGGTTCCAGCGTGAAGTCTTGTTTCACACGCACACTCTTGAAGTGAGCAATACGGAGCAGGATGGTCCAGGAGTACTTGGCGACGCTCAAAATCATGCGGAGCGCCAGAACGAACATGATGAATTTTTCCATGATCTAATGGACCTCCATAGGAGTGAAGCTCACACGCCGCACGAAGAAAGAGCGATCCACCCCGAGGCTCGCAATTCCACCCCATTTATCGCTGTTGGTTCCACGATGCTGCAGGACGATAGACGCCGGTGTGTGAGGTATATGCTCTGTCTGGTGCGCGACCCTGGTGCTGTCAATATAGACGTCAACTGCTTCGGGCGACCAAACCAGCTTGTAGCTCCTGAACCCTGTGCTTAGATTACGGTTGGGTAGCTTGGTACTTATTTTGTCGCGCGACGTAGGGTCAACCGTGGGATTCGGGTTCTGCCAGGTGCTGACCCACATCGCATTCTCATTGCCCAGGAACTCCAGATCAATCTCTGTCTCCGACTTGTCGTAATAAAGAAACCCGGACGAGATTGCGCCGGTTACAGCCTTCCCATTGCCGTCAGGGGTAGCGGAGGTGCTGCTCATGCGCATCTCGAACTCATAGGTACCGTAGCCAAAGCGCTCCTTTGAAATGATGGCCCCGCCTTGAGATTCGACCGCTTCAGCGCCCTGGCGCTGCTGGACGCCGATGCGCAGCATGCCCTGACTGAAATCCAGGGTGGAAGCGACGTACATGCCTGCGTTGATTCCGGGCTTGGAGTCGGGTGATTTGTAGGTCGCAACCTTCCACTTGCTCGTATCCAGTTTGCCGCCGCTGAAATCTTCGGTGAATGTGGCCTGGCCCAGTGCGACAGACAACAAGAGTGTCGGCAATACTAGGACGAGTGCTTGTAAGTGCGTAGCCATTAACTTCAATGCTTCTTGCTGCTTTATGGTCCTTAGGTATACAGAGATATAGCACTAATATGATCCTGCGCCTAGGTGATTGGTAGCACTTATGTGGGAGAAACGCTACTACTGAGGTTGAATGCAGCAAAATCCTGAAAGGGATATCAATTTTCTGGAAAGCCGATGAGTGTGGGAACCGCGGTCCGGGCGGTTTCCGGCGCGGATGGTGCGGCAAGGGGCAGCCCAGGTAGTGTGTTGTGGGGTCCGGATGGGAATCAAGGGCGCTGGATTATCGAGCCGCGTTGGTGCTTACTCCACCTTAAACTGACGGGACATCACTCCGGCGGCTGATAGCTGAATCCGGTGATGATCATGTGACGAGTGCCGGCGGTGGCGAGGCCACCCCAATTGGCATCGTTCGTTCCCCAGAAATTGAAGAGGAAGGGTGCGGGCTGAGAAGTGACGTCTTGATCGTGATCAGCTACTAGTTGTCCGTCCAAGTACCATTGAATTCCATCAGCCTGCCACACATAGCTGATGGTATGGGGCTGCGTAGCGTCGTAACCATCGACAAACGAAGCGTCCTTCTCACTTGTCGTGTTCCAGTTGGTAAAGTCCCAGCGCTGCGGATACTGGCCCTGCTGCTCTACGTCGATCTCGGTGACGGAGCCGCTGAGGTAGGAGAAGCCGGAAGCGATACTCCCGGATTGCACCACGTCCTGAGAATAAGTGAAGGTATAGGTGCCGTAGCCGAAGGGCGTGAGGGTAGCAATTTCGGCTCCGGTGGAATCTCCGGCGGCGTCTTCATCCAGGGTGAGGACGATCTGGTTTGCCTGCACATCAACATTGTCTTTGGAGAACGCGCCTCCGCCCGGAGCGTCGCACGTATACTTCTGCCACGTATAGCCAAACATGCTGAACTGCGCAGAGCCGGTAGGAGCAGGCTGGGCTGGGACGCTCTGCGTGGCTGGCTGCGCCGGGACAGAGCTTGCAGTTGAGTTATTTGTGGCACCGCCGCCGCAACCGGTCCACAGCAGCAGGAGCGGAAGAGCTGCCAGACAATTCTTTCCAAGTTTATGAGCTTTTTGTACCCAAGTGGTGGGCTTGCGATAGAACACAATGACGTCGCCGTGACTTGCATTGCCAGGCAGGGTGGTTCCGATCTCGCCTTGCACGTCGATTAGCTGACCGGCGATGTAACGTGCAAGACCAACCACTACGTCGCTGCGCGAGCCGCTATAGTTCTCAATGACCAGCCCAAGGTGATAGTCATTGCCAGGACATGCTACAAAGCTGTTGACCAGCGGATCCCACTGGAACGCGCTAAGAGGGATACTCGATGCAGAATTGATAAAGCTTTGGGTACGAGGCACGGGAGACAATCTTTCCAGGTTGTTTTGTCCTTCTTGGCCGCCACATTGTCGAACAGTTAGGACAAGCTACCCGCACCTCTAAGGAGCAACTGCTCTGCCAAAGATCTCAATGTCCTGTAAGTGTTTCGCGGCAAGAACAGGGCTGATCATGGTAGGTTTTTCCGAATTTAGGCCAGGATTTACGCAAAGAGCTGGAAAGAATTATCAAAGAAGAAATTCCTGCACATTTCATTCAGAAAATTAGGAAATTCTTATCTGAGCCAAATGGAAAGCGATTATCTAATGAACGGGCGTAGTTATTGTGTGGCCGACCAGCTATCTTGCGTCCTAATTAACACCTACTAGCGAACCGGTCCTTGACATGTTGGTGCGGCGCCATGCTCGTCAGTGCTGCAGCGGTGTGCCTAATCGTGACGGGAAAAGTCATCATCCGGATAGCTGCGGGCTGGCCGATGTTCGATGAAACGAATTCGTAGCTCGATGCCGAAATGAGGCTGGGTGTCCGGAATCAGGGTGATCCCGAACAAGACAACTGCGGCGAGCGAGAGCTGCAGCGGGATCCGCCACAGGTTAATGTCGCGTTGCGAGCGGAGCTCGGTAGGGCGCGGGGCGAGCATCCGATGTCAATTTCAAACGCTCTTATCTCGCCCCGTTTGGTCAGCTAATCGCGGTATACTCTTCTCGGTAATCGTCACAACGCCCCATACCCTTCACGTGGCCCCGGTCTTAAACTTGCAACCTTATCCTTGCAACCGCACTCCAAGAGGCTCACGCGAGACTTATACGGCTGGCGGTACTTCCACCGTCTGGCTTTGCCTTACCCAGCGGTGCAGTCTCCGAGGGGACTCTTTTGGAGGCAAGAACATCTCAGTGTTGACGGGCCCTAGCAGCCAGCGAATTTGTCGGCCGCCGCAACCAGGCCTCGACTGTTCGGCGACTCGAAGGCGCTATGGCCGCTATCGGGAGTGATGATGAGGTCGGCTTCGGGCCATGCACGATGCAGCGCCCAGGCGCTTTCCATAGGGCAGACGACATCGTAACGGCCCTGCACGATCACTCCAGGAATGTGGCGTATGCGCGAGGCATCGCGCAGCAACTGGTCGTCGGTCTCCAGGAACCCCCTATTGACGAAGTAGTGGACCTCAATGCGCGCGAAGGCGAGCGCGAACCCATCCTCTTCGTAGTGGCTAGTGAAGTCAGGGTCGGGCAGGAGCTTCGAGGTTGCACCCTCCCATCCGCTCCAGATCTTCGCGGCGGCGAGTCGCGCGGCTGGATCATCGCTGGTCAGGCGACGGTGGTAGGCCGTGAGCAGATCGCCGCGCTCGGCCGCGGGAATGTGCGCGAGGTACGGCTCCCAGGCGTCCGGATAGAGGATCGATGCGCCGCGCTGGTAAAACCAATCGATCTCCTGCTTGCGGAGAAGGAAGATGCCGCGCAGGACGAGTTCGGAAACGTGATCCGGATACGTCTCGGCGTAGGCGAGAGCAAGCGTCGAACCCCAGGATCCGCCGAACACCTGCCAGCGCCCAATGCCGAGGTGCTCGCGGATTTTCTCGATGTCGGCCACGAGCTCCCAAGTGGTGTTGTCCTCAAGCGACGCATAGGGCGTGCTCTTGCCGCAGCCACGCTGGTCGAAGTTGACGATACGGTACTTCTCCGGATGAAAGAAGCGGCGCTGTTTGGGCTCAGAGCCGCCGCCAGGACCGCCATGGAGGAATATCACGGGCTTGCCAGACGGGTTGCCGCTTTCCTCGAAGTAGATATCGTGGACGGGTGAAACCTGGAGACGACCGGTGTTGTACGGCTCGATCGGAGGATAGAGCCATGTGAGGGGATCTTTCATTATCGATGTGGGCATCGCGAGCAGTATACCTTTGCAGAAGGTCCAGAACGAGGCGATCGTAACATCGGAAGCGTCCCTGTTTTCGGGCGGGGGGCTTTTTAGGAGTATGTGTGTCCCGGAACCGCCCACTCATCAAATTTTCCCATCTTTTCCCGCTGTATCGTCGCATCCAGGTGATATCGATACAACTGTGTTGGATTTGTCGATTGGCCGGCCGCCTGGGAGCGAGTACATGGTTCACTACGCGCGTGAGCCGAAGCCATTGCAACAACCCAGGCGTTTTCGATGGAAGCTGGCAGTGGGGCCGTGAGGCGCTGGGATAACCCTCTGATTGCCGACAAGTCACCAATAGCGGCTCTGGAATAGAACGGCAGAGTGCTAGACTGCACACATTTGTTGAGGCCCGCAACCATGATCACAATCTCCAAAGAAAACTATCTCAAGGCCATCGCCGAGGCGGAGGCTGAGGGCCAGACTGTAATTCCCGCCACGCTGGCACATTGGCTTCCGTAACCAGACCGGCCGTAACATTTGCCCTGAAGCGCTTAACCAGGGACGGCCTGGTGTCGATCAAGAGCGACGGACACATTTCTCTTACCGCACAGGGGAGAGAGGTCGCCGAACGGACAATTGTTCGCCATCACCTGATCGAACGCATGTTGTCGGAGATTTTCGCCATGCCATGGTACGAGATCCATGACGAGGCCGAACGATTGGAACATGTGGTGTCGCCGGCATTCGAGAAGAAGTTGATCGAGAAACTGGGACAGAAGGAAACCTGTCCCCACGGAAATGGGCTGGCTTTGCGCAGTCCTGCGGAGAGGCGCAAGCGAGGATTGCGCCTGCTCAGCGAGTCGGAACCCGGTTCGAAATATGTGGTGACGAGCGTGTACGAGCGCGATCGCAGGCTTCTAGAGTTCTTCGAGAAGGAGGGCATCCGGCCCGGGGTTCGGCTGGCGGTGGAAGCCCGGAATTACGATGGCACGGTTTCCTTGTCGGTGGATAAAAGGCAGATTCGCCTGGGCACATCGGCCGCCGAGAAGGTCTGGGTCTCTAAACCGTAATATTTATACCGATATTAATCATAATTAACACTTCGTAGTGTATGCTGCTTACCATCGTGGGGCGAGTTCTGCCGTAGCTCGCCTTGAAAGATGGGGGATACACCGTGAAGACAAGTGCCGTGCGGCTTCTGCGTCGCCACCTAGGACTCGGTCTGTTGGCGGCCGCTATCGGGTTACTGCTTCCAGCGGAATTGCTCGCGCAGGGAGAAACCACCAGCGCTATTCTCGGACAGGTTACGGACTCGACGAATGCCGCAGTTCCAGGCGTTACGGTGACGATTATCAACCGGGAGACAGGGCTGAAACGCAGTGCGAAGACAGACGACACCGGGCGATTCAACTTCCCGCAGCTCAGCCGGGCACATACACGGTAAAGGTGGAAGCGCAGGGCTTCGAATCCGCAGCAGGCCGATAACGTCTCTTGCGGGGCTGGGGCAGAAGCAGACCGTCAACCTCACGCTCAGAGTGGCGCAATCGAAGCAAACGGTGAAGGTCAGTGCGGAAGCGCCGATTATCAACACCAGCAACCCAAACACATCCACCACCTTGGCCGCACCGGCGTTGGAAAACCTACCGAACCCCGGTGGAGATATGACCTACCCGTTGCAGTTCGCCCCAGGAGCCCTAATCAACACGGCGGGCAGTGGCAACGATTTCGTCGGCAGCAGCAACGGATACGGTAATGTGGAATTCAATGGTTTGCCCGCGCTCTCTAACGGGTACATCGTCGATGGGCTAGAGACCAACGATCCGCTGACGAATCTCAACAGCGGCCTCTCGACCAATCTCGTGCTCGGCCTGAATTCGATCTCGGAAGTAACCGTCAATACGCTTTCGTATTCGGTCGATCAGGGCCGCTATGGCGCGTCCCAGACCAACTACATTACCAAGTCCGGGACCAACCAGTTTCACGGCAACTTGTACGAACTGTGGAACGGCGCTGCCCTCAATGCGGCCGATTATTTCACCAACGCCACGCCCGGAAATCGCAAACCAGGTTCGACCGTAAACCACTTTGGCGGCAGCCTGGGCGGGCCGATCATCCACGACAAGCTGTTCTTCTTTTTCGACAGCGAGTGGGTGCGGATCGCGCTGCCTATCTACTCGACGATCACCGTTCCCACGCCGGCGTTCCAGCAATATGTTTTGCAGCAACTTCCGCTCGGTGGAACCGACTCGGTCACGGGATCGCATTACGCGCCTGCTCCGCAAGAGGTGCCGTTCTACCAGAAGATGTTCTCGCTGTACGGCAACACCAGTGGAACGCCCCTCGCCGTGCTGGGCTGTCCCTTCAACTCGAACGGGTCTCCAGCCTCGGGGAGTCCGCCCAACGGGAACGGCTGCGCCAATCGCAGAGGCGTTTCGCACTCCAGTGACGATCACGAGCAGGTGCAGACGGCTCGCATCGACTACAACATCGATCCGAACAACACGACCTGGTTTCGTTTTCAGGCGGATACCGGATTGCAAGCTGCCTGGACCGACCCTATCAATCGCTATATTCAATGCCTTTTCCCCGCAGCCGCTCTACTCGTTCGCGGCGGGATACACGCACGTCTTCTCGCAGAATCTGGTGAACTACTTCAATCCCGCATTCTCCTGGTATGCGAGCCTGTTTGCGCCGAGCAATTTTCCCGCGACGCTGGCTGCATTTCCGATCGTGTTGCAGGGAGTGGGCGCCAATGCACCTTTCACCACCATCGGCGGACTCGACAACACTTGGTTGCAGGGTCGGCGCGCTACCCGCTTCTTCATCAACGACAATCTGGCATGGAGCCATGGCGCTCACGAGCTGAGCTTTGGCACCAATACCCGAATCTTTCGCCTGAATGATTATGATTTCGGCGAGGGCACGGTGCCAACGGTGACCTACACGACGCTGCCGCAATTCATCTATGGAGTGGCGTCCACGGCGAGCCAGACCTTCCCACAATCGCCTAACGAGCCTTTCAACTTTCTCAATCTCGACTTCTATGCCCAGGATACGTGGAGAGTCACGCCCACGTTGACTTGGACGTTCGGGCTGCGCGATACCTACAATTCCAACCCGCTGAATCCGCACGACCAGATCGCCCGTCTCGACGGCTCGTTCGACTCAATCTCGCACGATGTCAACCAGCCGCTGAGCGACGTGATTCAAACTCACCTCGGTAATATCTTTTCCTCTACGCCATTGGCAATTCTGCAACCGCAGAACGGCCATCGCCTGGCAGTTCGAACCTAATTCGGTTCTTCGGGCCGGCTTCGGCGTCTTCAGCGACATCTTGCCGGGAAGCGTTGCCGACCTGGTTGGAGCCAACCCACCCTACGTCCGAACATTTCAGGGTGGTCTGCTGGGAACGGTAGGTGGCACGGCGATCGCGCCGGGAGTGCCTAACAGCGCAGTCGATGCAACGATTGCGGCGAATCAGGCGTTCAGTGCGGGATTCCCGCAAGGCGAGCTTTCCTGCGCATCTCCGCTTGCCAAACTCGGCGAACTGTCTTCCCCCGGTCGCCATCACGGCCGTTCCCGATGGCAAACTCCACGCGCCCTATTTCATGCAGTGGAGTTTGGGCATGGAGCATCAATTTGGAAACACAGGCAGCGTTCAGGCGCAGTACGTGGGGACTCGCGCGGTCGATCAGCCCTATCTCACGCAGGTCAATGGATACCAGACGGTGTGCCAGGGATGCTTTGCTCCGTTCCCCTACATGCAGCCGATCGATCCGCGATTCGGCGCGGTAACCCAGCTTTCGACCGGCGCTAACAGCAACTACAACGGCCTTCAACTCACGGCGAAGAAGCGGCTGGGGCACGGGCTGCAAGGGCAGGTTAATTACACCTGGAGCCATTGCCTGGACTAGGTTTCAAATGGCGGATTTCTGCAGTTCTCTTCAGCTGGAATTCTCTCTCCTCTGCCGGGGGAGCTCAGCCGCAATTACGCTTCCTGCGACTACGACGTCCGCCACAACCTGACTGGGCAATACGTGTACCAACTACCGATCAAAGTGAAAAACGAGTCCCTTGGCTATGCGCTGAATGGTTGGCAAGTTTCAGGCACCGTATTCTGGCACAGCGGGCTCCCGTTCTCGGTGCTGAGCACGCCGTACTCGGCCAATGGGAACGGCATCGTGCAGGGCAGCGGACCAGAATATGCAAGCCTTGTGCCCGGGGCAGATCCCTACTGTCGCAATTGCGACATTCCAGGCGTGACTCAACCTGGAACGATTCAATGGCTCAATCCAAATGCATTTGTGTCGGCGGTTGATCCGGGGACCGGAGCTTGCTATGGCGGGAACACCCCTCAGAACTGTCAATTCGGGAATCTCGGACGCAACGCATTACGCGGCCCCGACTTCTTCTGGAGCGACCTCTACCTCACCAAGTGGTTTCCGCTTGGCGAACGGGTGAAGCTTCGATTCGACGCACAATTCTTCAACGTCTTCAACCATCCTAACTTCGCGCTCCCGAGTATGGTGCTGGCCGGTATTCCCGGAAAGCCCTCTACACAAACTGGCTTCGGAGCGCTAACCTACACCACTTCTCCTCCCACCGGATTGCTGGGAGTCGGATTGGGTGGCGACAGCAGTCCCCGAATGATCGCGTTTCAGGCGCGGCTTGAATTTTGACTTTATGGGCCGACCAAGGTGCTGAAAATAATCGTGTTACAGCCAATGGGCCTACCACTTCAACGCGGGCAGAAGTCAAGTTGGCTTTCGCGTTGTGTTCGGATTGTGATCGCTAAGCATTCGCCGGTGCCGGACCGTTGAAACCGGACTTCTAACTAACGGAGGCTCCGGAGAAAAACCCGGGCAACGAGAACGAAGTCGCTCGCACGTGATTTTCTCTGGTTCGGTGCTCCCGTGTTCGCTCTGCTCTGGTCCGGTTTGTGTAGCAAATGTCGCGAAAAGTCCGGCCTTTTTCGCATATTTCGCGGACTAATGGAGCAGAGATTTCTCTGCACTTGAGACTACGTGGCGGAGGGAGAGGGATTCGAACCCCCGGTACCCTTTCGAGTACAGCGGTTTTCAAGACCGCCTGTTTCAACCGCTCACACATCCCTCCGCGGCGCGCATTACTCATTTTACGACAATGCTTATGAGCTACCGCCGCAAGAGATCGCCGCGCCCGGATCTCAAACGCGGGGCAGTTCCGATGACCGAACCGCGGCCAACGGAGTCATTGTTCGGCAATAGGAAAGTTTGAAACTTGACCATTGCCCGCCGTTCTGGTCTCTGCTGGCTTATTCGTTCCTCAGAAGCTGCATGGGATCGACTGCGCCGGCGCGCCGCGACGGCAGGTAGACCGCTATCAGGACCACAGCGAACAGCAGCATCGGAACGCCCAGCATCGTTGCCGGATCGAAGAAGCTTACGTGATACAAGCTGCTCGTCAACAGCCGTGATCCAAGAAGCGAGAGCACAAATCCGATGGCAGAGCCCGTCGCGCCCAACGCCGCACCGCGCATGAGCACCATGCGATGGATGTCGGCCCGGTCGGCTCCCAAGGCGATGCGCACCGCCATATCGCGCTGGTGCTGGGAGACCAGATACGAGATCACGCCGAAGAGCCCGATCGCGGCGAGCAGTAGCGCTACGGCCGAGAACACTGCCAGCAAAAGCATAGTGAAGCGCCGCTGCGCCAGCGACTCCGACACTAATGTCGCCAGCGTGGTGCTCTTGTAGAGCGGAAGGTCTTTGTCGATGGACCATACCTGCTGCTGCACTTCCTTGAACAGGTCTTCACCGGATCGGCTGGTGCGCAGGATGAAAGCCGTGCGTCCCGCAGTCCAGGTCTGCATCTGGAGCATCGACTGATAGATCATGGCCGGCGGATCGGCATCGAGCGCGGAGATGTGCACATCATCGGCTACCCCGATAATGGTGAACAGGCCGCGGTCGCCCCAGTAGAAGCGCTGCCCGATCGGGTCCTGGCCACGGAAATACTGCCGCCGCATAGCTTGGCTGATGATGGCCACCAGTGGCGATGTCGAGCTGTTCTGCTCGCTGAAGTCGCGGCCTTCGCGGAGGCTGATCCCCATCGCACGGAAGTATCCGGGCGTGACGAGCGAGTTCTCTGCGAAGTGGAAGTCGTCGGGCGCGGCATGCTCCAACCTGAAGCCGATCATGCGTTCGTCACTGAGCGGAAGATGGCTGGCGGCAGCAACCGCCGTGACCCCCGGCAGCCGTGCGAGTCGCGACAGCACCTCCTTCTGTGCCGCGATACGCCGGAGCGGATCGGGATAGCGGTCGGTATCGAACATGGTGCGCACCACGAATGCGTCTTTGGGATCGAAGCCCAGCGGCGTTTCCAGCACGCGCAAAAAGCTGCGGATTAGCAGGCTGCCGCCGATCAGCAACACGAGCGCGAGTGCGATCTCAGTGACTGCGACCGCGTTCTGCAGGCGCAGGCTGCTGCGCGACGCTCCAGTTTGCGGCGAATCCTTGAGAAAGGCCTGCGGCGTTACATGCGACATTCGCCATGCCGGCATGAATCCGAACAGAATGGTCGTGACTACCGACAGGCCTAGCGTGAACAGCAAAGCGATGGGATGGATGGTCACCTCATGCAGTCGCGGCACGCTCGCCGGCCCGTAATTCCGCAAGCCCACAACGCAGAGCACCGCCAGCCCAATTCCAGCCGACGCGCCCAGCAAAGACAGCACCGAGCTTTCCAGCAGGCACTGGCGCAGGAGCACGGCCCGTCCGGCGCCGACGGCGCTGCGAATCGCCATCTCGCGGCGACGCGCGGTGGCCCGGGCCAACAACAGGTTGGCCACGTTGGCGCACGCGATCAGCAGTACGCAAATGACCGCGGCACAAAGTAGCAGCAGCAGCGGACGCGCCTTTTCCACCGTGTACGAAGAGAACTGGTATACGCGCGGCGTTACGCGCACCCTCTCGGAATAACTGTCAGGATGCGCTTGCTGGAAGGCGTCGGCAAGGTGCCGCACCTCCTGCTGCGCCGGCTCCCGCGTAACGCCGGGCTTAAGCCGCGCGATCAATCCAACGCCGAATTCCATCACGCGATTCTGCGGCGCGAGCACTTCAGGCGAGAAGCCGATCGGCAACCACAAGTCAGCCATTTCGGAAAACGGTTTGCCGTCGAAGGGAAAATGAAATGACGGCGGCATCACGCCGATGACCGTGTACGGCTTCTCATCCAGATTGACGGTGCGGCCCAGAATGTTGCGATCGCCGTGATACTGGTTCTGCCACAGCGAGTATGAAAGCTCCACCACATTGTCCGAGCCGGAGCGGTCTTCATCTGAGGTGAACGGACGCCCCATCAGCGGCCAGACTCCCAACGTCGGGAAAGCCGAGGCCGACATTCTTGCAGCACGTATTCGCAAGGGCTGACCTTCGCCCGTCAGGTTGAATCCTTCATCTTCAAACGCGGCGACGCTGGCGAACGACCGGTTCTGATCTCGATAATCGAGATACTCCTGAGCGGCTACGCCAAGCTCTGCGTTACCCGCTTGGGATTCAGTTTCGGACACCAGCACCAGCCGCTCCGGCTGGTAGTACGGTAGCGGCCGCAGCAAGACCGCATCGACAACACTGAAGACGGCCGTATTCGCCCCGATTCCCAAGGCAAGCGTCAGCACGGCAACCAGAGTGAATCCCGGCGACTTGCGAATTTGTCGCAATGCAAAGCGAAGGTGGTGCATAAAAATCAGCAGCTAATGAATTGGCATATCCCAAGCCGTTGAAAGCGACACGTGCCTTGGGAATGCCTGCTCAGGCACTGACAATTAGTACGAGGGTTATATGCAATGAGCTCACCATCTATTGTTGTGCTGGATCAGCAACTTACCGGCTGACCGACGCTCCGCTTGTCCGAGCGCGGAACGTGGCGTCCGAATCTGGGCAGACCGGCCCGTGGCCTTGGCTGCAGCGGGAAACCCTGGGCAAGCGGCAACTATGGTCGCATCCCCCCTGCTCGTCCGTGTTAAATTTCAGTCGTGAGCACGATCCGAATTGCGCTTGCCAATCTCCGATTCCCGACGAGTCCCGAAGACTCAGTAGCGCTTGCCATCCAGGGCGTCGCACAGGCGTCGGTTGATCGTGCCGCCATCGTCTGCTTTCCGGAATGCTTTGTTCCCGGCTATCGTGCAGCCGGCAAGGGCGTGCCGCCGCCCGATCCGGTTTTCCTGGAGCGAGCGTGGTCGAGTATCGCCGCCGCTGCCGGCAAGGCAAAAATCGCGGTTGTTCTCGGCACCGAGCGCATTGTCGCGGGCGCGCTGTTAGCCACGGCGTTGGTCATCGAGCGGGACGGCACTCTCGCCGGCTTTCAAGACAAGGTGCAGATCGATCCTTCCGAGGAGGGTAAATATTCTTGCGGTTCGGAAAGGCGAATTTTCCAAACCGGTCCGCTGACCTTTGGCATCGCGATCTGTCATGAAGGCTGGCGCTATCCGGAAACGGTGCGTTGGGCGGCGCGGCGCGGTGCGCAGGTGGTTTTTCACCCGCACTTCCACGAAGCCGAACCGGGTGACTATGTGCCGTCCACCTTCGCCGATCCCGCGAATTCGTTTCACGAGAAAGCGATGCTGTGCCGCGCCGCCGAGAACACCTGCTACTTCGCAACCGTGAACGTCGCCAGCCCCGGTTCCCCTACCACTTCGGCGATCATACGTCCGGATGGCACCGTGCTCAGCTACCAACCCTACGGCAGGGAAGGATTGCTGATCGGCGACATCGATCTGGCCGCGGCTACAGGACTGCTTGCCGCACGCTGCAAATATGCGTAAAAGCTGTGTTGCAGAAACGACAGCTTTGTTTCAGTGTTCGTTCCATCAGCCAATTGTCCGGTTATCGCAAACGGTAGACGCGATATGGCGACTATTCCATCGTCTGGCGTATGCTGGTGTTGCAATTTACCTCTTTCGGTCACAACATTTCTAGATCATGACAGACTTCAGGTCGCAGGCCTCGGTGCTTTGTGTATTGCTGCTCGTCCTTTGCCATTCGTCATGGGCGAGTACCGGACGTTCCCACGAGATCACCGAAATCCACTTCGAGAACGTCACCCAAACCAGCGTCGATGTTGTCTGGAAGACCCCGCATCCAAGCACCTCGCAGGTGCTGATTTCACGCACTACCGACTACGAGCCGGATTTCTGGGCTCCCGCAACCGCCGATCCTGCGCTGGTGACCACGCATCGCGTAACGGTGGACCACCTGATTCCCTACAACCCTAAGTCGGGCGACGGTCAGTACTACATCTATGTGGCCTCGGTGGACGCCAAGGGCAACATGTCTACCGCGCCCGGTCCGCAAACCCAGGATGGGAAAAATCCATCTATTCCCATGCGCACAGCGCCAGCCGCACCGATGGGTCCGCCGAGCTTCAGGATTTATACTCTTGGCCCAGATGAGGCTTTTCCTGGTTACGATATGTACTTTCAGGTGCAGCCGATCATAACGGCCGGGCCGATCAGCGATCTCTATATACATAACCAAAGCGGATACAACAATGGTAGTGACGGAGTAGTAAAATATCTTGGAGCCGATGGCAAAAGTAATCCCGATACCATAAGCGTTCACTTCTCCTGTAACTGGGCCAGCTCTACCGCAAGCGATGCTGAAGATCAAACTTTCGATCGTGCGCGGAGGCTGGGTTATTGTCCGGATGCGAACGCCAACGTCCGCGACCTAACTATCCGGCTGCGGCTCGCGCCCAATACACTTCCGGGGAAGTACTCGGTAGCTTTCACGCTGGAGACCAATGGCGTACAGCAAACCGGGAGCTACGAATTTACCGTGCAGGCTGCACCGAGCGCTCCTGAAAAGCCCCAACTTACTCCTAAGCCGATCCCGGGCCTTTCCACCTGGGAGAAGCAGATGGTGGAGTTGGGCAACAAGTGGTGTGCCTACCGTGATCAACAAAACGCTGCGGGAAATTTCGTGGACAGTTGGGGCTGGACCGGCGACGCATGGTTCTACGACGGAGGCCGCGTCTATCAGAATATTGACAGCTATACTGCCGCGAATGGACATCCCAACCATGACAAGTGGCAACACTGCGCTTTGACTATCCTCGACCCTTATGCGAACTACCTGGTAGCTAACAATGGCGTCATGGCTTCTTACTCCATTTTTACTTATGGCCTGGCGATGAACTACTGGCGGACGAAGGCGCAGGTGATGCGCGATGGGGTGAACGCGGTTGCGACCCTGGGGCCGATTCGCACTTCCTGCGGCAGCGTGGACGCCTATATGATCCGCGAGAACTCGTATCGCAGTAACGCATGGATCACGAACGAAATGCTGGGCGCACGCCGCTGGCCTGTACTGCAGCGAAACATCGATAAGGTCATGGGCAACCTGAATATGGCCGACCGTGGACTCGCCGGTTCGACGCATCCTTTTATGCTTGGCTTGGCAATGGAGACGCTGATCCATTGGTATGACCTGAACCTCGCCGAGGGTCATCCTGACTATCGCGTGTTGCCGGTTATTAAAGAGACCCTGGATGCTTTATGGCATGACTGGTGGCTACCGAAACAGAACATGTTTCTCTATGAACGCTACACCCTGCCGCGGAACTACAGCCTAAGCTACGGCGCGCTGAACAATTTAGTCTCCGTCGCATATGCCTGGTACTGGATGCAGACCGGCGACACGGTCGAACGCGATCACGGCGACCTGCTGTTCGCGCATGCCTTTGATGATCCTGATCAGGGTTATGGTTGGAGTGGCAAGCAGTTCAGCCAGGAGTTAGAGTTCAGCTTTGATTTCGTGCGTTACCGGCAGGGTCAGTCTACTTCGAGCGTAGCTCAGGAGAACAATCCCTACACCGGTCCGTATGCCGACACCAACCCTCCTATCAGCGAGAAAGTGAATTGCGACCCGAATTATTTCCCCGGATGCAAGGCCGGAACAATTGGCAGTACAACCGCAACTATATTCTGGAATACCTACAAGCCATCCACCACTCAGCTTATTTACGGCAAGAGCGAAAATTATGGAGAAGTCTCACCACTCGACAAGTCAATGGTCTTGTCGCATGTGGTGAGGCTGACGGGCCTGCAGCCTAAGACGACCTATCACTTCCGCACGCGATCGATTGATAGCGCCGGTAATGTGGGGTCCATGAAAGACCTGACGTTCACCACGCTGCCGGGAGAAGCGCAAGCCCAGTAAAGCGGAAAAGACTCGAAAAGCGTTTACGCGCGCAGCTTTTCCAGAAACTCAATCAACTCCTTGGGCATTAGCGCTTCGAATGCCAGCGATCCGCCGGTGCGCGGTTGTTTGAACTGGATTGTCGCCGCATGAAGAAAATTCCGGGCAAGCCTGAGCACCGAGGCGGAGACGTTCGAGACGGCTGGAGGTCTCGCGGCCCGCTTTAACACCGTCGGCGCGCCGTAGAGCGCATCGCCCACCACCGGATGCCCGATGGACGAGAGATGAACCCGGATCTGGTGCGTGCGCCCGGTCTCGATCTCGACATCCAGCAGCGCGAACTTTCCGAAGGGCGAGGCGATCCGCTCACGCACCACGTAATGCGTGATTGCCGAGCGGCCGCCGGCGCCTCGGGTTGTCATGCGGGTCCGCCGCACCAGATCGCGAGTGATGGGAGAGTTGATCGTCGCCCGTTCTTTTGCCGGCCAGCCATGTACCAGCGCGACGTAACGCTTCTTGATCTCGCGTCTGGAGAACTGCTGCGCCAGCTTGCGATGGGCAGCATCATTCTTCGCGACGATGATGAGCCCGCTGGTGTCCTTGTCGAGGCGATGCACGATGCCCGGACGCAGATCGCCGCCGGCTTCCGACAACGCAGCGAAGCGATGCAGCAGTGCGTTCACCAGGGTGCCACGATTGCGTTCGTCATCGGTCGCACCCGCGCCCGCATGCACCATCATCCCTGCAGGCTTATTCACCACCGCCAGATCGTCATCCTCGTAGAGAATATTGAGCGGGATGTCCTCGGCGATGGCGCGCAGCGGCGGCGGCTGCGGATTGCCGAGGATCTCGATCTGCTCGCCGCCGTGCAGTTTCAGGGACGGCTTGGCAACTGATCCGTTGACCAGCGCCTTTTCTTCGCGCAGGAGCTGTTGCACACGCGCGCGGCTGGTATCAGGAATTTGCGACGCGAGGAATTGATCGAGCCGCTGACCGGCAGCTTCGGCGGGAGCGGCGATGATGATGGGGAAGCGCGACAATTTAGCAGTTAGCAATTAGCAATTAGCAGTTAGCAGTTAGCAATTAGCATAAGCGCCTCCGGATTAGATTGAGTGCCAAATGCTAAGTGCTAAGTGCTCACTGCCGACTCGAACTACCTTACTGCTTTCACCGGTACCGGCGGCGCCAACGCCGCGCGGCGCATCCACAGCAGGCCACCGAAGATGACCAGGCAGATCGCAATGGCCTGCGTGCCGCTCATCCAGCCCAGGAAGTTGTTGCCCCGCCCGGGATCGCCGCGGAAGAACTCGATGAAGTAGCGGCCGATGCCGTAGATGATCATGTAGGTGCCGATGATCTCGCCTTCAAACTTCTTGCGCCGGATCAGCCACACCAGGAACAGGCAGTTGGCGAGCTCCAGCACCATCTCGTAAAGCTGCGTGGGATGCAGCGGCACGTTCAGCGGCGTCCCCACAATTTCATTGGCCAGAGGGTTGTGGAAGGTGACGGCCCAGGGCACGTGCGTCTCGCGCCCGTAGCAGCATCCGGCGGCAAAGCAGCCGACGCGGCCAAATGCGTGGCCCAGCGCCAGGCCGGGGGCAAAGACATCGCAAGTGCGCAACACGGGCATGTTGTTGCGCGCGCATGTACCAGATGCACATGATCAGCGCCAGCAGAAATCCGCCCGACCAGACGCCTCCCGCCTGTAGCGTAGAGAGGCTGAAGATCTCAGCCGGATGCGCCGTGTAATAGGCCAGGTCGACCAGCACCATCAGGATCTTCGCGCCGAAGATGCCGGAGAGAATCGCGATGATGCCGAGATTCCAAAGCTTGTCGGGATCGAGGCCCTGCTCGCGGCCGAGCTTGACGATGAGCAGCAGCCCGAAGATCAGGCCCAAGGCCGCCATCAGGCCATATGTCGGCAGATTGAAACTGCCCAGGTGGAATAAGTCGGGGAAACACGCTTCTATTTTAGACGCAAATGTCGGCTGGGAGTTTCAGCGGGCACTTAGCAAAAGCTCTGCGGTGTGGCTAATTGCTGACAAAAACCGACCCGCGGGGCCGTGCGCAGTGGGCCGTCAATGAACCCGTCCTAGACGGTGGGAACCCTCCGCGGCTCTTCAGGCATCTCCGCATGGCGGAGCGTCGCACACCGAACCGAATACGAGTCGGGCCCCCTGTTCATTGAATGTTGGTTCAAAAAACGGTTGACCACCAGCACCAACTTTGCAGGCCGGTTTTCTGAATGAGATGCTATGAAAAAGACAGGCAGAAGACAAGAGCCAAAGCGTAAAATCTTGGCTAATAACGTGCGGCTGGCAGCGGGGAACTGGCCAAAAGCGGCGGTCTCCACTTCCGGCCACTCGCCGCCGCGTATCTCACGCAGCCACGGCGATATACGCCGAAAATCGCACGGCTTAGCTGGGGCGCAGAGCGGTGCAGGCGAACGCTGAACAAGTTCTCTGACGCAGGAGGAGACGCGGCCACCAACCGTCCCCTTGGTTCGAAAAAACAGCTTACCGCGCCGCCGCGGCCGGGTTTGCAGGCAACTGCGCCAACTGCTCGGGATTAGCGAAGTTGGCCTGCGCGATACGGATCTGCTCCTTGAAATTGTCGACCATGTCCTCGCGCAGCCGAACTTCCGTGGGCTTCTTGGCGATGCTCATCTGGTCGATCTTGTCCTGCAGGCGGAGCAGGCCATAAAAGAGGTTCTCCGGACGGGGCGGGCACCCGACAACATACACATCGACGGGCACAATGCGATCGACGCCCTGCAGCACCGCATAAGTATTGAACGGGCCCCCGACCGACGAGCACGCGCCCATCGAGATGCACCACTTGGGATCGGGCATCTGGTCGTAGATGCGCTTGACCACCGGCGCCATCTTCAGGGTGACGGTGCCAGCGACGATCATCAAATCGCTCTGCCGCGGGCTGGGGCGAAAAACTTCCGAACCGAAACGCGCGATGTCGAAGCGCGAGGTGGAAGCCGCGATCATCTCGATGGCGCAGCAGGCCAGGCCGAAGGTCATCGGCCAGATGGCCGACTTGCGCGCCCAGTTGAAAACATAATCGACCGTGGTGACCAGGAAGTTCTTTTCGAACTTGTTCTCAATCCAGCCCATGCAATACCTCTCGGTTCCTCAGGATTGCCGAAACAACATCTTCGCCCATCCCCATAACATCGGGCTGTGATGCGCGTCACAAGGGCTGATAAGGCGAGTCTAGGCCGTATCGGGGGCAGGATCAAGGCCTGCTCTTTCAAAAACTGAATCGGGTACCAGCATTACCAGACGCCTTCGGGGAAAGCACCCGGTATGCCCGGCCAGACATATTGACTCAGGTTCCAATGCTCGGCGATACTGCCGCAATCTGGGGATGGCAAATCGCTCCTCGAGAAAACTCGGGAACATGAGAGGTGTTCTGATGGCACGGCTTCTATCAACCGGCGGCGCACTTTTTAGAGTGTGCCTGATCTTTGTCAGCGTGACTATGACCGCCTCGATCGAGGCGCAGACGTTTAGTGTCATTCACTCGTTCGGTGGACGCGGCATCGACGGGTATGCGCCGGTTGCCGGCGTAACCTTGGGGCCGGGCGGCAAATTATATGGAACTACGACGGAGTCTCCAGGTGATGGAACGGTCTTTGAGTTAAAGCCGGTTTCGGGCAACTGGATCGTGAGCCTCTTATTGCAGTTCACTGGTACCAATGGCGCGAATCCTGCCGGCGGGGTGGTGTTTGGGCCGGATGGCGCGTTGTATGGAACGACCTTTGCAGGTGGATCGGGCCTGGAATGCTATGGCGGCGCCGGGTGCGGAATTGCCCACAGCCTCAGGCCGCCTGCCAATCCCTGCCACAGTGTCTCCTGCCCGTGGACACAGACCATCCTGTACAGCTTCAATGGGCAGCCGAATGCAGAAGAACCCTATATGGTTAATCCCGTTTTCGATGCTGCGGGAAACATCTACGGAACCACGTATTACGGCGGCGTGGGGCAGATGGGAACTGTCTTCCAACTGACTCGATCCAACGGCGAATGGACAGAAAACCTGATTCAAAGCTTTACCGGCCAGAATGGCGGATCGCCAAGCAGCGGCCTTATCCTGGATAGTGCAGGGAACCTTTACGGCACAACTCCGCGAGGAGGTGAGACCGCCAACGGGACGGTATTTGAACTGAGCCCCTCGGGTTCGGGTTGGACCGAGACGGTGCTCTATGACTTTCCCAATCGCGACGTCAATGGATGCGTTCCGGTTGGCCCGGTGATCTTCGACGCTTCCGGCAATCTCTATGGCACAACGGAAACCTGCGGCTCGACCAATAATGGCACGGTATTCGAGCTTTCCCCGTCGGGCGGCGGTTGGACCTACACCGTGCTGTACAGCTTCGGTTATGGAGAGCAATACGTAAAAACTGACGAGGTACGACATAGACAGAA
>CAWGFZ010000017.1:0-171966 GCA_963821995.1 uncultured Acidobacteriaceae bacterium
AACGTATTCGTCTTCCGGAAACAGCCGCTCCTGTCGTGTCCATCATTCTGGTATTACGCAACAAAGCGCACCTGTCGCTCTTGAGTATCGAGTCCATCATTGCCAACGCAGATGTATCGTTCGAGCTCATTATTGTAGATAACGCCTCGACCGATGAGACTTCCATACTGCTTGAACGACTAGACGGAGGGAAGGTTTTGCGCAACTCGACGAATGTGGGATTCGGGCCTGCTTGTACGCAGGCTACCGCTGAGGCAAGTGGCGACTTTCTGTGCTTTTTTAACAACGATGCATTGTTGCTCCCCAATGCGCTGGGCACAGCTCTGAGGAACTTCAGCAGGGATTCCAGCATCGGGGTTGTCGGCGGAAAGATCTTGTCGGCAAATGGGGCCTTGCAGGAGGCAGGCAGCATTATATGGTCCGACGGCAGTGCGTTGGGGTATGGCCGCGGCGACGATCCGGATCGCCCCCGATATTCATTTCGCAGGCCGGTCGACTACTGCTCAGGTGCATTCCTGTTAACGCCGACGCGATTGTTCCGCTCATTGGGAGGGTTTAGTCCGCAGTTCTCTCCCGCCTACTACGAAGATGCCGATTACTGCTTGGCGGTGCTGCAGAAGGGCTTTCGCGTAATTTATGAGCCAGAGGCTGTCATACGACACTATGAGTCTGCATCCTCGGGTGGGAATGAACTCGCACGACCCCAAATGGTCGCAAATCAAGCTAAGTTTGTGCAAAAGTGGAAAGATGTGCTGGCTCGACACTATCCTCCCAAGCTGGAGAATGTAGCCGCCGCTCGGATATCAGTTGTTTCAGACAACCTGCGGATACTTTATATAGACGACCGTATACCCCACAACCATCTCGGTTCGGGATTACCCAGGAGCAACTCCATTGTCAATCAATTAGTTCGAATGGGGCATCATGTCACTTGTGCAAGCTTTACGGTCCCGCTGGCGGACAACGAGTATTTGGATGTTCCCAGGGAAGTGGAGCTGTTTGATGGTTTGAGACATCGCAACCAATTGCTGAACGAGTGCGTTCCGCAGTGCGATATTGTTTGGATCAGCCGCCCTCATAACATGCAGACTTTTCTCGAGTCAGCCTCCGGTATGAATGCTAGCGCGAAGCGCAAGATTGTGTATGATGCCGAGGCGATCTTTGCCGAGCGGGACAAATTAAAAGCAAAAGTTTCTCGGAAATTAGCACAGGCGTCGGCTCTCGCCGACACGAGCGAGGAATTTGCGTTGGCTGCGGCCGCCGGCATGGTTGTTGTGGTCTGCGAAAAGGACCGTCAAACGATGCTTGCGGCCGGCATTAAGGAGGTCCATGTCATCGGGCATCAGATTTCGCCCAACCCTACGCCCGCAACATTCGATGAGCGGCGCACGTTTTTGTTTGTCGGCGCCATGCGCGGAGTGGAGAACCCCAATGCAGATTCCATGCGGTATTTCTGTAACTCGATTTGGCCACATGTTCGGAATGCCACGTCATCGAATCTCATTATCGTTGGCTACGGAACTGATGTCGTGGTGGGCGATCTGAACACAGAAAGCGTCAGAGTATTGGGCGCTCAGAAGGATCTGACGCCTTTCTATAATGATGCACGCGTGTTCATCGTCCCGACCCGCTACGCCGCTGGGGTGCCTTATAAGGCACATGAAGCGGCGGCGCATGGAATTCCCATGGTCGTTTCCGACCTGATCGCAAACCAACTTAGATGGAACGACGGCGAAGATTATCTTGTAGCAGGCAATCCCAAGGCTTTTGCCGAGAGGTGTTGCCGACTCTATACCGATAAGCAGTTTTGGCAGACACTGCGCTCGAATGCGCTGCTGCGTGTCAGTAACGAGCTAAGCGACGAGATTATTAGTAAGGCAATCGCTGCTGTAATCACTAACATTGGCTTTCTTAAGAGTGAAACACAGTGACCACGCTGGATCGCTGGCCATTAGCGATTAGGTAGAAGGCGTTCTTTCTGGAGCCCGGTGAACGGAACCGAGAACAGGAGCGTTTCGGAATCGCTCCAGCTTGTTCCGCCAGGGAAGGATGCGGATCTTGATTTAAACCAGTCACTCGATTGCGTGGAGATCATGCGGCCTTCGAGCAATCCCAATGCGGGCCGGCGACTGAGCAGGAAAACGCTGGCGATTTGGCCCGTTCCTGTGGCTTCACTCACAGATCTAGTACACACGTTATCAATTTTCTGCGAGTTAACAAATAGCTGCTGTACGGTCTGGTGTCGCTTGCTGTTGCTCTTAATCGGAACTTGCTGCCAGAACCACGCTCCTGGCGGAGTCGCCGCCGGAGCTAAGTTGTCGAAAATATCATGGCCGCAGAAAACGCCGCACAGATTCGGCCAGGCGTTGACTCCTACTGTATTCCACGCCTCAACGGCAGAATTGGAATAGGGCGCAGCGGCCATGGAGTAGAAGTCCGGTCCGTAAGCGTCGCCCTTTGTCCGGTACTGGGTTCCATGTGCGGTCAGCCAGGCATGAGTCGTGATGTAGCATTCGCAATCGGGATTTGCCGTCATAACGTCGTAAGCCCACGACCAGGCGGCGTTGCCGGCAAAGAAATCCATCGCCAGGACAAGCAGGTTTATACCGGAAATGGCGAACTTTACCGCTGTGTTGGCCCCGGTACTGTCATGCGATCCAATCCAATAGGCCATGTCCCCGTCACCGAGGTCGATGCCGGAGCCGTAAACTCTAGCGCGGCTCTTCGCTGCGAAATATCCCTTTTTGAATTGCGCTCCGAGGCTACGCCGGGAAGAGGTGTCGCCTGAATAGTCATGATTCCCCGGAGGCGTAGTGAATGCGACGCGATTCTCGTCAAGAATCCTCCAGGCGGTCTCTGCGTTCTTGAACTGGTTGTCAACAGCCGCGTCCACACAATCGCCGACCCCCACCACAGCCTTGATGTGAGCGTCAAAGGGCGGCGTGCTGGATGTGAGAACGATGTTCTTGTTGTCGACGATCCACTGCATCATGGCAGTGTAATATCGACCACCCCCGTCAGGGCACGATTCAGCCAGGAACTGAGGATCGGGAATAATGGCAACAGTGAAATCAGTGCCCGCTACCTTTTCAGGGGATGTACTCATCAGGCCTGGTGCTCCCGCTACCGACGGTGTACTTATGAGGCGTGATGCCGCCGCGCCCACGAGACTGCCCAGGACAGACAACCCAAACTCCCGCCTGGTAATCTTTTTCACGAGTCGTTTAGGCGTCAGCCCCCTGTGTTTGATTACGTACTCCAGTTCCGTCACTATTACCCTTCCTCAAGCTCGCAATTTAACTGCCATTTGTCTGGGTTCCGTCAACGATCAGGTGTTGTTGATGATAGTCACTGCTGGATAGATTATCTGGAATCTCCTTTTTGCTTCCAAAAACAGTGGCAATTGTATGCCCATTTCGCTTAGTCGCAATATGTGAAAAGATTTTCGGTTCTGCACAACAATCTGACGAAAGGCGCATTTTAAGCGGCTTTCCGGAAAGCGACGAATTCGGTCTTGGTGGCGGCCAATCGCTGTGCCTTCAGTAGCAGATAGTTCAGATCGCGGTAGCCGCGGCCACGGCGTAACAGCGCCTTGATGTTCCCCTTCACCGCTTCCACCACGACAATTCATGCGAAGCCCTTTTCTCGCCAACTGAGGTCCAACTTCCGGGTACCCCTGAGAGTAACGAGTGCAACAGGCCCTCAGGCACATGGGCCTGTGCGGAAACAACGCTAGCTCGGGCGTCCGGCCTGTCGATCAGTGCGCAAGACTGATTCGGCCATGTGAGCAAAATTGCTCAGACTTGCGCCAGTCCGAGATTGTATTGTCTTTCGATCATAAGGGCAGGATCTCTGGCAATCGGCCAATCAACAGAGCAGAACCGATTTCCCTTCATCCATTGCCAGAGATTCTGTTGCCGTGGGGTTTTCCGACAGCGAGGATGCAATGAATGCGCCATACGGGATGCCACTCGTCGAAAACTGTCTCTCCTGCAACTTATGTTCGCAGGGCTTTTTCTGCCATTTGCCAAAATCCGTAATGGAAGCATTCCAACTGATCAAGTTTACGATTGCATATCCTCCTGGTGCAGCTCTGTTCTTGGAAGGTCAGGCCTGCCGCGGAATCTACCTTCTTTGTAGCGGTCGTGTGAAATTGTCGGTCACTTCGAGCGATGGCCGCACTCTCATATTGAAGATTTCGCAGCCGGGCGATGTCTTAGGCTTGAACGCAGCCATCTCTGAAATCCCTTACGAGACCACTGCGGAAACTGGGCAACCGTGCCAACTGAACTTCGTGAAGCGGAATGATTTTCTCAAGTTTCTGACGGAACACGGCGATGCCGCTATTCACGCAGCAATGCAGGTGGGTAGAGACTGCCAACAGGCATACCAGCAGCTTCGCTCGTTCACAATGAGCTCATCATCTCAGCGGATTGCCCGCCTGATTCTGGAGTGGTCGCAAGACTCCGGCGTAGCCACAACGCGCGGAATTAAGGTGGCGTTGACCCATGATGAGATCGGGCAGATCATCGGCATGTCGCGCGAGACTGTGACTCGTACTCTCGCCAGCTTTCGCGAGCAACACATCGCGACACTGCACGGTTCCACTCTGCTGATCCAGAACATGTCTATCGTTCACAAACTGGCTGGTGCATAGACCGACAAATGACCCTGTATCTGTTGCCAGCAGGCTCCCGGCCTCAGACGAGGCGCGGTCTCATTTGCTTGGCTTCTTTGATGGAGGCGGTCAAATCTCCTTCCGCCTGCACCTGGGCAGACTCGGCCTGCTCCAGGTTCTCCTGGGAGATCGCTCCATGCTGGTATAGCGTCTGGGCACGTACATACATTTTCTGTGCCGGCGCATAGGCATCTCCGGCTTTGAGGTAATTGGTTCGGAGTTGCGAATAGTCGGGACTGGCCACATACAGCATGGGCTGGCCACGCTGCACCGTCTGTCCGGGAACGACCGCAATGCGGCTTACCGGACCGCTGACCTGCGTGATGACCGGGGTAGTATGAAAGGCGTCGTAGGCAACAGCCCCGGTCAGACGCAGGGTACGAGTCAAGCTGGTGGGCTGGATGGTAAGCACCTGCACGTGGGACATCTGGTCTGCCGGGACCGTAAAGAGCTGGGCAGAGTCAGGGTTGCCGCTGTGATTGTCAGCATTGCCGGATGGGGAGCGGTCACAGCCGGCGAGTGCGAGGGCGATCGCCAATGCGGTGCTGAGGGCGACCATCTGGCGCCAGCAATAATTGCACAACTTCACGAAAAGTTTCGTGTTGCCCACCCTACAGCATCCGCTACGCCGTGGCCTATCCGTACTTGCGGACAGCAAGGCTCTTCCGGAGGAGCATGTTCATCCGGTACAGGAAAACCCATTGTAAATTAGGAGGTAACGGGAAGCTTCTTGAAGGTGCCGATTTCGGACAACTCGGAAATTGGTTGAGGACTGCGTTTCTTCTGGCTGGGCGCCTGGACACACCACCGGAGGACAGGGCAATGCGCATCGCAAGCGTGGGTCATGCGGTCTTTGCGGCGACCATGATCGCCCTCGGAATCCTGGGCCTGATCAAAGGCGATTTCACCGTGATATGGGAGCCGATACCCAAGGGTGTGCCCGCGCGCGAGGTACTGGCCTATCTCTGCGCCTTCATCTCCCTGGCATGTGGCATAGGCCTGCTCTGGCAGCGCACAGCCGCCCCCGCTGCCCGCGTGCTGCTCGCCTATCTCCTGCTTTGGTTGCTGCTGTTGAGAGTGCCCGGCATCTTCCTCGCGCCCACGGTGGATTTTTGGTGGTCAGCCTGCCAGATCGCGGTGATGGCTGGCGGCCGCCTGGGTACTGTATGTCTGGTTCGCCGCTGACTGGGACAGGCGGCGCCTCGGTTTCGCCATCGGCGACACGCGGTCTGCGCATCGCGAGGGTGCTCTACGGCCTGGCCTTGATCCCCTTCGGCGTGGCCCATTTCATCTATCTCCAACACACCGCCGAGCTGGTGCCTGGCTGGCTGCCATGGCATGTGGCCTGGGCGTATTTCACCGGCTGTGCCTTCATCGCGGCGGGCGTGGCGGTGCTCATCGGTGTGTATGCACGGCTGGCAGCCACGCTCTCGGCGTTGCAGATCGGCATGTTCACGCTGCTGGTGTGGGTGCCGATCGTGGCGGCAGGCTCCAAAGACGCCTTCCAATGGAACGAGACCGTCGTCTCTGTGGCGTTGACGTCCGGCGCCTGGGTGGTGGCGGATTCCTACCGCGGCGTGCCGTGGCTCGCTCTGAACACGCGCAGCATCGGCACGAAGGCAGAATGAGCGAGAAGTCGCCATCCCGGCCGAAGTATGCAGCTCTCTTGTCCAGTGGCGGACAAATGCCGCCAATTCCGGACGGCCCAACTAGAATCGCATTCGCCTCGGATCCGTGAAGTGACAGTATTTGCAAGCAGTTGCGAATCTACTTGGGATGGCAGAGGAAATGTAGGCTATCCAGCCGAGATAGGTACATGCAAAAGCTGCTGCAGGATTTGCGCTTCGCCATTCGCCAATTGCGCAAGAGCCCCGGTTTTGCCCTGACTACGATCCTGACGCTGGCGCTCGGTATCGGCGCAACCACCGCGATCTTTAGCCTGATCAATGCCGTGCTGCTGCGGCCGCTGCCGTTTCCCGAGTCTGACCGTTTGGTTTATGTGCAAAAGGCGAACCGTGGCAGCGATGCCACTAGCCGGGGAAGGGTGGAGATTGCCGAACCCCTCAGCTATCCCGATTTTGCCGATTATCGGGCCGAAAACCATTGCCTCAGTGACTTCGCATCGTACGGCGGCTACCGCATGACGCTGTCGGGCACGGGCGATCCGGAACGTCTTGAAGGCCAGGCCGTCTCCGCAGATTTCTTTCGTGTGCTGAGCGTCAACCCCATGCTAGGGCGGGGGTTCATTCGTGAAGACGAAAAACCGGGAATGCATGTGGTGGTGCTGAGCCATGAGCTATGGGCTTCAAAGTTCGGCGCTGCTCGCGACATCGTTGGAGGATCAATCACTCTGGACGGCGCCCGCTACACCGTAATTGGCGTTATGCCGCCAGGTTTCCTGTTCCCGATCGAGAATCCGCCGGCGCAGTTCTGGGTAAGCATGTCGGTAGCCAGCGAGGGCGAAATGCCGGTCAGCGGCCAGCGTGGCGCTGACATGCTGGACGCAGTCGGCCGCCTGCGGGACGGCATAGGGATAGAACAGGCACGCGCGGACCTGAGTGTGATTGCGCGCACTCTGGCCGCACAATACCCTGACACGAACAAAACGCAGACGGCGGCGATTGTGGAGCCGCTGCGGGAACATGTCATCGGTAGTACTCGGCCGGCGTTGCGGACGCTGGCCGCTGCCGTTGGTTTGCTGTTGCTTATTGCCTGTGCAAACGTTGCGGGCCTGATGCTTGCGCGTGCCAGTCGCCGCAGACCGGAGATTGCGCTCCGGGCGGCGCTCGGTGCGACACGCCTCGAAATCCTGCGTCAGATCGTCGTGGAGTCGGTGGTTTTGTCCGTAGTGGGCGGAGCATTCGGCACGGCATGCGCAGCTCTTCTGCTGCGGGCCTTTCTCCGGCTTGCTCCGCAGGACTTGCCTCGTAGCAATCGGGTCAGCGTCGACCTGGCGGTGTTGATCTTCGCCGTCGCCGTTTCCGTAGTTACCGGGCTGCTGTTCGGATCGCTGCCTGCATGGCATATGTCGAGGCTCGATCCTTCTCTCGCATTGCGCGAGGGTGCGCGCGGCATTACGCACAGACAAGCCCAGCACCGGCTGCATAATTTTCTGGTTGTAGCGGAGAC
Organism: uncultured Acidobacteriaceae bacterium; assembly: GCA_963821995.1. Classification (GTDB taxonomy): domain Bacteria; phylum Acidobacteriota; class Terriglobia; order Terriglobales; family Acidobacteriaceae; genus Bog-257. Next base: position 7,808 of record CAWGFZ010000017.1, read on the forward strand.
CGCAGTCAGCCTCACTCTGCTGATTGGCGCCGGTCTGTTCATTCGCAGCTTCGTCCGGATGTTGCAGGTTGATCCCGGCTTTGATCCACGGCATGTGCTCACAGCTGCTCTCAATGTTCCTGAGAGCCGCTATCCTGGGCTGAAGCGGGTGCAGTTCTACGACCAGGTCCTGGCGCGTATGGCAGCGATGCCCGGAGTCGAAAGTGTGGCTGCGGGTTTTCCTCTGCCCTTCACGTCCGGCAATCTCAGCATCTCGTTTTCAATTAAAGGACGGCCTGTAGCGGAGGGTGATCATCCGAGCGAGGCGCTTGGCATCGTCACGGAGAATTATTTTCACGCACTTCGCATTCCCGTGGTCGCCGGCCGCGAATTCACCGCAATGGATGTTTCGAAATCCAACCCGGTCATCATCCTCAATCAGGCATTTGCCCGGAAATACTTCTCCGGCGAGGACCCTCTCGGCAAGCAAGTCAAGGCCGAGATCGGCGACGGTATTCTGTCTGCTCCCTGGCGCGAAGTCGTCGGAATTGTGGGCGATGTCAAGCAACACCAGCTTGCCGAGAATGCGGAGCCACGATATTACCTGCCATACGCACAGGCGGTCATCGTTTCACCTAGAATCGCCATTCGTACTGCGAGTAGCTCTATGAGTCTGATAGGCCCGCTGCGTGCAACCGTAGCCGAACTCGACAGCAGTATCCCGGTCTTCCGAGTGCATACGGCGGAAGAGGATGTATCGCTTTCCGCAGCGCAGCCACGCTTCCAGACCTTGCTGCTCACATTTTTTGCGGTGATGGCGTTGCTGCTCTCGGCGGTCGGGCTCTATGCCGTGCTTTCGTATATGGTGGCGCAGCGCACACTGGAGATCGGGCTGCGGCTGGCCTTGGGGGCGCAGCGCGAAGACGTGCTCGGCCTGATCCTGCGCCGCGGGCTGCTGCTGGCGGCGACGGGCTTGGCTATTGGTGTCGTTGCTTCTTTGCTGCTGACACAGTTTATGAAGGGAATGCTGTACGGCGTGCGACCGTTCGATCCGCTGACGTTTGTGGGGGTCAGCGCGGTGCTTTTGGTGGTTTCCGCCGTGGCCAGCACGGCGCCGGCTTATCGCGCCGCGCGGCTAGATCCCATGCAGACGCTGCGGGAACAGTGAAGCAGTTCGGTTGCCGGTTGTCAGTTGTCAGTTGCCGGTTGTCGATATGGGGCGGTACTCGGCAGCATCAGTAAAGGGTGTCATCCTGAGCGCAGCGCCCCGTTCGGCTCGCCGCTGTTGCGAGTCGAATGGGCGCGGAGTCGAAGGACCCGTACACAACCGCAAACGTTCGCTGCGGTATAGGGGTCCCTCAAATCGGACTAAAGTCCTCCCTCGGGATGACAAACATAAGACGGGAGGACGAAATGGCCAACAGGATCGAACGTATTCGCCAGGAATCTCCTGCATCATTCTCGCCCGAGGACATCGCGGGTCAGGCCGAGCAAGGATGGAAGCTGGTTGCGGTGGAATGGGAGCGCGAACTGCCAGAGAGCGAAACCGCTGCGCCGCCAGAAGAGGTCCCCTTCGGCTTGCAGGTCGCCAAAGACGCGGCTCGTCTGGAGACCAATCCCACTGAGCAGGAGATCCTGTTCCTGATTATGGAGCTGACCATTCAGGATGGACCGTACTCGGCCATTGCGGAGGAACTGAATCGGCGCGGCTATCGCACTCGCAACGGGATGAGATGGACGCCCGTCTCCGTATTTCAGATGCTGCCTCGGCTGATTGAGGTCGGCCCGCGAATTTTCGCGACCCAGGAGTGGCAGGAGCGCCGGGCGCGACTGTCGGTAGCCGGCACTCGCTAGTCGCTATTGGCGCGATTGAGCAGGCCTCTCAATAAGCGCCTCAAATACCAGTGGCATTGAGGGTAGAGCGCCTGATCTTCGGGGCAATTTGGACGCGGACCTCGCGGTCCGCTCTACCCAGACCAGCCTCGGAAGCAATTGTCGCTGCCGCATCTATAATCCATAAGCATGCGCAAGGTTAAACTCGGTTCGCAAGGCGCGATCGTCTCCCGCATGGGACTCGGTTGCATGGGCATGAGTGACTTCTACGGCGACCGCAATGATGAAGAGTCGCTTCTCACCATCCATCGCGCCCTGGATTTGGGCATCAACTTCCTGGACACGGCCGATACCTACGGCATCGGAGACAACGAGGAGCTGGTCGGCAAAGCCATTTCCGCACGGTGCGACGAGGTGTTTCTTGCCACCAAGTTCGCCAACATCCGCACCAAAGAAAATCCGAATGTCTGGCGGATAAGCGGAAAGCCGGAATATGTGAAGCAGGCGTGCGACGCCTCGCTTCAGCGCCTGGGGGTGGACCACATCGACCTCTACTACCAGCATCGCGTCGATCCCAACACTCCCATCGAGGACACGGTAGGCGCGATGGCTGAGCTGGTCGAGGCCGGCAAGGTCAGATATCTCGGGCTGTCGGAAGCATCGCCGGAGACGATCCGCCGCGCCCACAAGGTACATCCCATCACCGCGCTGCAAACTGAGTATTCCCTGTGGACGCGTGATGTGGAGCAGGAGATTCTGCCGACGGTGCGCGAGTTGGGAATCGGTTTCGTGGCGTATAGTCCCCTGGGACGAGGGTTCCTGACCGGTGCGATCACCAAGCCGAGCGATCTGCCCAGCAGCGATGTCCGCAGCTTTCGCTTCCCGCGCTTTGTGGGCGAAAACTTCTCCAAGAACCAGGGACTGGTCGATCGCGTGCGCACCATCGCCAAGCGCAAGGGAGTGACGCCGGGTCAGTTGGCGCTGGCATGGGTGATGGCCAAGGGCGACGATATTGTGCCGATTCCCGGAACCAAGCGCAGAAAATATCTGGAAGAGAACGCGGCCGCAGTGGAGATCAAGCTAAGCGCTGGTGAAGTTGCCGAACTGGAAGCCGCATTTCCCGCCGACGAGATTGCCGGTGAGCGCTACGCCGAAGCGGCGATGCGGGCCGTTGATCGCTAGCTGAGGCCAACAGGCTTATTTCGCCAATGCGCTGTCGGCGGCATGCTGTGCCTGGGTAATGTTAGCCGATAAGGCTGCCGCTTGTTGCCGGGCAGCCTGTGCTTCCGCGCGACGCCCGGCCTTATCCAGCACGTCGGCCAGCAACAGGTATCCCCAGTCCAACGGAGCGATCTTCAACGCCTTGGCGTAGGCCGCACTCGCGGCATTCAGATCGCCCGATTTCTGCGCCATCAGTCCGATTCCCAGCCATGATCGCGCGTCATTGGGATTGATCTCGACCGCGTACTCGAAGCTGGAGCGCGCCTGCCCATAGTCCTTGAGATCGCGATAGGCGAATCCCAGATTGCTGAAGGCCTGTGCGCGGTTCTGCGAATCCTGCCTCGCGGTGGCTTGCGTCATCGCAATTACCTTCTGGTACTGCGCAATGGCCGCCGGCAAATTATTTTGCCGCTGCTCGTACGCGCCGACATTCACATTGCTGTCAGGATCAGTTGGATTGATAGCTGCGGCTGCCTGAAAGTGCGGCACGGCTTCTTCCACCTGCCCCAACTTAAGCAGCGCATGGCCAAGAACGTCTTCGGCGACCCAGTTGTTGGGATTAGCCTGCAGTGCCTTGGTTTCGAGCGCCACCACCTGCCACCATAGGAGGTTGTTGTCGCCCCACCGCTCAAGCTGACGCCGTGCCGCCACGGCAAGCGCCAACAAGATGGCAGCGCTGACCGCTGCCCGCCACGCTGGAGCGATGCGCCGCCGCTGGAGGAAATCGGCTGCGCTCCAGCAGATCGCGATAAAGAGGCCGATGAAGGGTAGATAAGCGTAACGATCGGCCATAGCCTGCACGCCGACTTGCACCAATCCGATCATCGGAACCAGCGTTCCCAAAAACCACAGCCAGCCGACGAGGAAGTAGCGTCGCGAGTGCCGCATCGCGAACGCTGCCGCTGTGATCGCTATCAATATCAGGAGCGCGGTGACCACCTGCCACGCAGGCAGTGTATTTCCGGGATGGGGATAGAGGAGCGCCAGGTGGGACGGCCAGAAAGCTTTTTCCAGATAGCGCGCGTAGGCGACGATCGCGTTCTCAATGCGAATGGTAAATGGCTGCCAGTGGGGGCCGGTCATGGAGCCGGATTCATATTGCGCGCGGATCGTGACAATGGCACTCGCAACCGCGAGCCCAATCAAGGGAATTTTTTCGAGTACGAGTTGCCGGAACGGCGTTGCCGGAAATGTAGATTCACTACCCTCGTGCGTGCGTGTGTACATGCGTTCGAGCGGCCAGTAATCCCACAGCAACAGCACAAACGGCAACGTGATCACTTGCGGCTTCGACATCAATCCCATGGCGAACAAGACTGCTACCAGGGCATAGCGCCTAGGGCGCGGCGTGCGTGCGTACCAGCGATACGCCGCCAGCGCCAGCAAGAAGAACATCATGCTCAGCAAGTTCTTGCGTTCGGCAATCCAGGCTACGGATTCGACATTGATCGGATGCAGCGCGAACAGCGCAGAAACCATCGCGCTGCGGCCGGCGGACCCGGTTGCTCGCCACAAAACCCAGAACAACAGCAGCACGTTCACGACATGCAGCAGCAGATTCATCCCATGCTGCCGGCCCGGGTTCAGACCGAAGAGCTGGCAATCCAGCGCGTGCGACAGCCAGGTCAGCGGATGCCAGTTCGAGGCACGGAACGACGTGAACGCCCAGCCGACCGTCTGCCAGCTCAGCCCGTTATTCACTTGCGGATTTTCTGTGACGTAGATGTCGTCGTCGTAATTCAGAAATCCGTGGCTGCTGACCGGGTAATAGAGGACGACAGTCACGGCTACCAGGCAGATCGCGAACAGCAGAATGCGAGTGCGTGGCGACGTGGGTGACGTGCTGTCGTTCCGCGCGGGAGATCTCCGGCTCCTGCTCCGGCTTTTCTCGCGAACGGCAGCGACGCGGGCGGTCATGGAGGCGAAATCCTCATGCGGTGGCTGGAACGATTGCTGCGCATTGTACCGCAGCTTGAGTCCTCAGGACGATGGGCTTCGGGATTCGCCGTGATGGTCGCGTGCTATGTTTGAGTGCGGTAGCCCGGCGTCGCGGACGCTTACTCCGTGTCTCCGATAGAGCCGCGCTCAGAGCCATGATGACTGACCCTGCCGGAACGGGCTTACAGGAGAATACCGTCGCGCCTCGTACGGCAAGCGGGCGGTTCCAAAACTTGGTTCCGCGACGTAACGGCCTCGCCGAGGTGCTGCGCTGGATGGTCACACGTCACCGGGGCAAGTGGCATCAGACGCTCGACGCGCAGCCCGGGCCAGCACCGCCTGGCAGCTCTGATCGGCTGCGAATCACCTTCGTCAATCACGCGAGCTTTTTACTGCAACTGCATGAAGTCAATGTTCTTACCGACCCAATCTGGTCGGAGCGCGCCAGCCCGGTGTCGTGGGCCGGGCCGCGCCGGTTTCGTCCGCCGGGTATCCGCTTCGAGGACCTTCCGCCAATCCATCTGGTCCTGCTCAGCCACGACCACTACGATCACATGGACATCCCAACCCTGAAGCGGCTTGCCGCCCAGCATCATCCCACCATCTACGCCGGCCTTAAGAATGGGCAGTTTCTTGCGAGGCATGGCATCCAAAATGTGGTCGAGCTTGACTGGTGGCAAGCGGCAAGCGCGGGTGACCTGCGGATCACTGCCGTCCCCGCGCAACATTTTTCCGGTCGCACAATTCTCGACCGCGATAAGCGGCTGTGGTGCGGGTTCGTGCTTGAGGCCGAGGACGCCTGCATCTACTTCGCCGGAGATACCGGCGCAGGGCCGCACATTGAGCAGATCGCCCGGCGCTTTCGCGATATTGACTCGGCCATTCTTCCCATCGGGGCATATCTTCCGCAGTGGTTCATGGGCGAGGTGCACACGTCGCCAGATGAGGCGGTCGCGGCCCACCTGACGCTGGGCGCGCGCGTGAGCGTCGCCAGCCACTTCGGAACATTCGCGCTGGCCGACGATGGCGAGGACCAGCCGCTGGAGGATTTGCAGCGTGCGCTTCAGCAGAGTAGCCTGCGCGATACGCAATTTTGGGTGCTTGGCTTCGGCGAGGGACGTGACGTGCCACAGCGCGTGGTGCACCGCTCCGGGGAGCTCGCCGGCTGAAGCACGTTACCGGTTTCGAGAACTCTGAGGCCTGGTAGCAACACATGCCAACAACCGATACCTACGTCGCTCTGCTACGCGGCATCAATGTCGGCGGCAAGCACATCGTGCCGATGAAAGAACTCGTCCAGATCTTCACCGAAGCCGGGTGCCTGAACGTTCGAACCTACATTCAGAGCGGCAACGTGGTGTTCAACGCATCGGCAAAGGTAGTCAAGGACCTGCCCAAGGCTATCGCCAGCAAAATCGAGGAGGGCTACGGATTCTGGTCTCCGGTTGTCTTGCGCAGCCGCGATGAACTCGCGCTGGCGACTCGCAGGAATCCATTTCTGAAGACAGGTCTGCCAGAGCAGACGCTGTATGTCTACTTCCTGGCTGACGAGCCGAGCGCGGCGGCCGCGAAGACGCTCGATCCGCAGCGCTCCGCCCCTGACAAGTTTCACGTTACCAGCCGCGAGATCTACCTGCACCTGCCCAACGGAATGGGGCGAACAAAATTGACCAACGCGTATTTCGATTCCAAGCTCAAAACCGTGGCGACTGCCAGAAATTGGGCGACTGTGCGCAAGCTGCTGGAGATGATGCAGACTTGAGGCGCCGCTTCATGCGCGATGAGAAGCAAGAATCGACACGCACACGATGGCGAGGTAGCCTGCGAACAGGGCGGCGAGAGCAAACTTGGCCTTCGTTGTAAGTCGCAGTTCGGGCCAGGGCAGCGGCACCCCCCGGCTGCGATATAATGCCACGCCGAGGCCGATGATTACTGTTGCCAATGCGCCGGTCCCGAGCCAATTCACGGACGATCCGAATATTGCCGGCGGAATTGCCTCAATCGCCTCGAAGTTCGATTTGATGCCGATGGTGATCAGCAACGTCCAGAACACTTGCCTGTAAGCCGTGCGCCGGCGAGCATTCTCGAAATCGCCGGACTGCGTTAGCATCACGGCCGCCATCAGGCCGTGGATCGAATTCATAGCTGGAACGCGAAAGACCATAAACGGCGATTTGGCCGCCCCAAGCGTCGCCTGGCCAATCCAGATACGCAGCACGCCAATCTCCGGCGGCAAACCGCGATAACACGCAGCCAGCACCAGGAAGGGCGCAAGAAACAGAACGGCCGCTACAAGGGCGACTAAGACGCGTTCTTGCTGACTCGAAGCCATCGTCTCGTGCGTCTGGCCTGTTCAATGTAAGAGCGTAGGTGTCGGCCATCAGGACACATTAGAGGTACATTTCGACACCGTGCTCACCACTGCTTCGATTGCCGCCGCCGCTCTGCCAACGATACACTAGGTCACTACAAGGGGTCTCCCAATGCTGATTGTCATGAAGGCGCACGCCAGCGAAGAGGATGTGCGCCGGATATGCGAACGAATCGAGACTCTGGGCCTTCGTGCGCACTCGATGCCCGGAGCGCAGCGCACCGCCATCGGCATTACCGGCAACGAGACGGAGCTCGATCCCGGCACCTTCGACGAGATGGCGGGTGTGCAGGAAGTCATCCGCGTCAGCAAGCCCTACAAGCTGGTCAGCCGCGACCTGAAAGAAGAAGATACGGTGATCCGGTTTGCGCACTCGCAAGCGACCATCGGCGGGGATGAGGTCGCGGTCATGGCTGGGCCGTGTGCGATTGAGAGCCGGGAACAAGCCTTCACCACGGCCGAGCACGTCGCGCGCGCTGGTGCACGTTTCTTCCGCGGCGGTGCTTATAAGCCGCGCACCTCGCCGTACGCCTTTCAGGGTTTGGCTGAAGACGGCCTGAAGATCCTCGCAGAAATCCGCGACCGCTTCGGCCTGATGATTGTCACCGAGGCCGTCGATAACGAGTCGCTCGATCTGGTGGAGAAGTACGCCGATATGATCCAGATCGGCGCGCGCAACATGCAGAATTTCTCGCTGCTGAAGCGCGCCGGACGTGCGCGCAAGCCGGTACTGCTGAAGCGCGGGATGTCGGCCACACTGGAAGAATTCCTTATGGCGGCCGAGTACATCATGAGCGAGGGTAACTACAATGTCGTGCTCTGCGAGCGCGGTGTGCGCACCTTCGCCGACCACACGCGCAACACACTCGACCTCAGCCTGGTTCCTGCGGTGCAGCGGCTCAGTCATCTGCCCATCATCGTCGATCCCAGCCACGGCACCGGAAAGCGCAACAAAGTCACGCCCCTATCGCGGGCCGCGGTCGCGGTCGGAGCCGATGGACTGATCATCGAGGTGCATCCTGATCCCGACCGCGCGCTCAGCGACGGCAAGCAGTCGCTCTATCCCGAGCAGTTCGACCAGCTCATGGTTGAGGTGCGGCAGATAGCGAAAGTGCTCGGCCGCTCGATTGCCGAACGCGTGCCGGATCCCGGCGCGGGTCGTGCTATTCCGGTTGCCGCGAATGCCGGAACGGCTTCCATCCGCTGATGAGCAAGAGGGCGGCGTCATCCGCGTTGTCGTCGCTGATCGCGATGGCGCTGGCTTTGACGGCCTGCACAAGCCGCAAGGCTGTCGCTCCCGGCTATCACGAATACGCTTACGTCACTAACGGCAAAAGCAATTCGGTCAGCGTCATCGACCTTGCGCCGGGGCCGCAGCAGCTCCGGAACGTGAAGACCATCGCCGTTGGCGCCGGTCCCACCGGCATTGCCGCCAGTCCCACGCGCAACGAAATCTACGTCGTTAACGCCGATTCCAGCAATGTCAGCGTGATCGACGCCGAACGCAATCGCGTCGTCGCCACCATCGGCGTCCACGCCAGGCCGTACTTCGTTTCGGTCGCGCCGGATGGGAAGCGCGCTTATGTGGCGAATTCGGCATCGGCGAACGTTTCGGTGATTGATTTGGCAAAGCGCGCGGTCATCGCCACCATTCGCGTGGGCAGCGCGCCGGGATTGGCGCGCGTTTCGCCCGACGGCAAGCTGGTGGTCGCCAGCAACCGCATCGATAACACCATTTCGATCATTGATGCGAACAAGCTTGCGGTGCGCAACACCGTACCGGTTTGCCAGCAGCCTCAGGACCTTGTAATTGTTCCGGACAACAGCAAGGCTTTCGTCGCATGCCCGAGCTCGAACCAGGTCGCGGCGGTTGATCTGACATCCGGGCGCCTGCTCGCGTATCTGGACGTCGGCCAGCTTCCGGTGCAACTTGCGCTGAAACCTGACGGTGGCGAGATCTTCGTGTGTAACTTCAACAGCAATAACTTCTCGATTATTGAAACTGGAACTAATGAAGTCGGAGGTAGCTACCTGATCGGCAACAATCCTGCACGCGGCCTTGTAACCTCCGACAATAGCCTGCTTTATATGAGCAATTTCGGATCGGACACGGTCAGCGTGTACGCCATTGATGAAGGCCAGGTGATCGGTGCGGTGCAGGTCGGCAATCGTCCCGACGCGCTGGCGCTGACGCCGGATGAAGCGCACCTGCTGGTGGTTGATTCGGGTTCGGGCCAGGTTGCCGTGGTGCGAACGGTGAAGACCAAGGACAACTCGAAGATCAGTGCCGACCGCGCGCTGGTGACGCTGATTCCGGTCGGCAAGCAGCCCAACGACATCGTGATTAAAGCATTTACGGTGAAGCCGTAGTCGAATTCGATGGTGACACTAGACCAGATCCGGCATGCTCAGCAGCGCCTGCGCGGGGTTGCGGTTCGCACCCCGCTCATCCACTATTTTCCGCCGGCCCGGCAACATGGCAGCGAAACCGAAAGCGGTATCCCACACGGGGAACTCTGGCTCAAGCCGGAGAGCTTTCAGCCCGTCGGCGCGTTCAAGCTCCGCGGTGCGTACAACAAAATCGCGTCGCTCACGGACGAGGAGCGACGACGCGGCGTGATCTCATACTCCAGCGGAAATCATGCGCAAGGCGTGGCCTATGCGGCGCGCGTCCTCGGGGTCAAAGCAGTCATCGTGATGCCGCGCAATGCGCCAAAACTTAAGGTGGAAAGCACCGCCGCGTTGGGAGCCGAGATCGTCACCGTCGGCCCCGCCTCGACCGAGCGCCTGCAAAAGGCCGAAGAACTGGCGGGCCAACACGGCTACGTCATCGTACCTCCTTACAACGACGAACAGATCATAGCCGGGCAGGGAACTGTCGGGCTGGAAATTTTGGAGGACTGTCCCGAGGTGGAGTTGGTTCTGGTGCCATGCGGGGGAGGCGGACTCATCAGCGGCGTCTCGACGGCTTTAAAGCTGAGCGGATCGCGGGCAAAGATCATTGGCGTCGAACCCGAACTTGCCAACGATGCGCAGCAGAGCTTCCGCAAAGGCGAAATTGTTCAGCTTTCGGCCGAACGTGTCTCCAGCACGCTGGCCGACGGCCTGCGTACGCAATCCATCGGGCCCATCAACTTCGAGCATATTCGGCAATTCGTGGATGACATACTTACGGTCACCGAGGAAGAGATCCGCGTGGCGATGCGGCGCATACTGGCGAACGGGCGTATCGTGGCGGAGCCGAGTGGCGCGGTCACCTTCGCGGCCTGGCTATTTCACGGCGACGAACTGCCGCTGTCGAAGACGGCGGTAGCTGTGGTCAGCGGCGGCAACGTTGATCCGGAGTTGCTGGCCAAAGTGCTTCTCGATGCACCGGAGCAATAGGCACTCACGGGAGTTGTCTTCCGACGCTGGTCCGCATGTGCCATGCTTGCATGGGAACCGAATCGCTGCAAAACACGTATCCAAAGAGAGAAAGATGAGCATTTCAGGGGCGAACAGCATGAACCGTATCGTTGCAGGGATGTTTTCCGCTCTCGTAGTTGCGAGTACGGTGCTGCTGCTGGCGGCGTGCAGCATCAGTGTCGACGATAAGGACAAGAAGAATGAGAAGGTCGATATTCAGACGCCGTTCGCAAATCTCAAGGTGGACAGCAGCGAAAAGGCGGCCGATAACGGCATCCCGGTCTATCCCGGCGCGCACCTGCGTCCGGCAGAGAACGGTGACAATCATTCTGCCAACATCAACATCGGTGCCGCCGGCTTCGGTTTGAAGGTGATCGCCGCCGAGTACGAGACCAACGATTCTCCCGAGAAGGTGAAAGCCTTTTACGAAGATAAGATGAAGCACTTCGGGACAATTCTTGTCTGCAATGGCCATAGCGGCGGTTCGGACGTGCACATCTCCAAACATGGTGAAAGTGATGACAAAAAGCTGAGCTGCTCCGACACTCATGGAGACGGCTGGGAGATTAAGGCTGGAACCAGCGACGACGAACACCTGATCTCGATCGAGCCCCACGGCTCAGGTACGCGCTTCGGCACCGTGCTGGTACAGACGCACGGGAAGGACGACACGCTGTAGCAAACCATCCGGCTACTTCGCCGGTAACGCAGGCTGGACCTTACGGCCTGCATGCCAGACGGCAGCTATCCTGCGAGTGTTACGGATGTCTTCCAGGGGATTGCCATTCAGCACGATCAGGTCAGCTTGCTTGCCGAGCGTCAACGTGCCGACGGTCGTATCCATTCCCAAGAGCTGCGCGTTTGTGCTGGTCGCGCACATGATCGCTTGCATGGGCGTCAAGCCGGACCGCACCATCATCTCCAGTTCCTGATGCTCGGCAAATCCTGGAATGCGCGCCGGGAATGCACCCGAATCGGTACCGAAGGCGACCTTTACGCCGGCATCATAGGCGAGCTTCAGGTTCTTCTCGTCGTTCGCAAAATCGTGTTTATGAAGCGCTAAGCCGGGGTCCTGTTCCACTTTCTCCTTTGCGGCATCGCCGGTCAGCATCTCGAGCAGCTCCGGGCTGACCGCCCTTTGCAAAAAAGGATCGTTCTTCAACTGCGGATTCTCCGCGAAGCCAAACGAGGACCAGTCCACCGTTAGCGTAGGAATGTAGTACACGCCGCGTTGCTTCATGGCGGTAAGCAACTGCGGGTCGATCACAGAATCGCGAACGCTGTGCGCCAGAACGTCAACGCCATCGGCCACGAGGCTTTTGGCGTCGGCCAGGTAATAGATGTGCGCCGCCACCCGCAATCCGCGGCGATGCGCCTCAGAGATGACGGCGCGATAAACCGCCGGATCCATTGCGGGCCTGGTGCCATGCAGGTTGTCAACCCAAATCTTGACCATGTCAGCGTGGCGCGACGCCATAGCATCGACATCCGCGCGCGCCTCGTCTGGCGTCTTTGGAGTGTAGAGCTGATCGGTAGCGCGCGGCAGCGGCGGCGCACCATCGGGCACACCGATACCGCGATCCGCACTGTAGACGGTAGCGCCATCAAGCTTGCCGGCGCGCTGCTGGTTGCGAATTTCATAAATTAAATCGCGATTGAGCCCGAGCGACAACATGCTGGTGACGCCGTAGCGCTCATATTGGCGCAACTCGGCGAGAAGATTCTCGCGGGTATAGCAGGTTGCCGAGTTCTGCGTCCCGCAGATCAGCCCCAGATGGCCATGCGCATTGATCAGACCAGGGATGACGGTCTTGCCGGAGTAGTCGATGACGCGGGCGCCTTGCGGCAGGCCGGAATGCGCCGTCGCAATGGCCACGATTTTGCCGTCGCGGATGGCGATGGAAACGTCTTCTTTGGGTGGAGCGCCCGTGCCGTCGATGAGCCGGACATGGGCCAGCACGACCATGTCGGAGGCGTGACCTGCCGAGCCGGCTTGGTACTGGGATGTTGCAGCGAGAGCTAATGCGATGGCGGCAATTCCGAACAGACGCACAATTCCTCCAAGCTGCAATGATAGTGAGCTGGAGACTGCACTGCATAGGCAGGATGAGTCTGGCCAGCGTTGCTGGGTGCCCCGGTTCTCGCGATTATCGAGACCCGGGAGGCCGGGATTAGAAATCTCACCGCCCTGCATCGCGTGTAGTGGTTCTTCCTACGCAGCAGGCTCCCACGTCTCGAACACCACGAGACGTGGGGCACCCGCGAATTTGACGTTGCGTTCACCAGTGCGCATTTGTAGGACAAGCTGCAATCGGCCAATGCCTGGCTGCTTGCGGTACCATCCTGAATTGGACAAGATGCGTGTATGAACTTTTCCCGATCCAGCGGCATACTGCTGCATCCTACGTCTCTGCCTGGACCGAATGGCATTGGCGAACTGGGCGATGAAGCGCACGCCTTTGCCGATTTCTTGCGCGACTCCGGCCAGCGCATCTGGCAGGTCCTGCCGCTGGGCCCTACGGGCTACGGCGATTCTCCCTACCAGTGCTTCTCGGCGTTCGCGGGAAATCCGCTGCTGATCAGCATCAATCGGCTGGTCGAACGCAAATATCTCACTGTCGCGGACCTCGCGCACAAGCCAGATTTTCCGGCAGATAACGTGGACTTTGGAGCGGTGATCGCCTGGAAACTGCTGCTGCTGAGGAGGGCGTTTCAAGGGTTCCAGAAAAGTGCGCTGGAGGACCGCGCCGCGTTCGCAGATTTCTGCCAGCGCCACGCGCACTGGCTCGAGGATTTTGCTCTTTTCATGGCGCTGAAGGAAGCGCACGGCCTGGTGATCTGGTTGGAGTGGCCGCGCGAACTGGCGCTGCGCGAGCCTGCCGCGCTGGAGCGCGCGCGCGCGGAGTTGCGCGAAGAGATCGAGTGCCACAAGTTCATCCAGTTCGAGTTCGAGCGGCAATGGTGCGACCTGAAGGCGCACTGCGCGCGCAATGACATTCGCATCATGGGCGACATGCCGATCTATGTGGCGCTGGACAGCGCCGACGTTTGGCTTAATCGCGAACTCTTCGAGTTGCAGGAAGACGGAAGGCCGCGCGTCGTGGCCGGCGTTCCTCCGGACTATTTCAGCGCTACGGGCCAGTTGTGGGGCAACCCCATCTATTGCTGGGACGCGCATGCGCGGACCGGATACGCGTGGTGGATCGCACGATTCCGGCGAGCGCTGGATGTGCTGGATATGATCCGTCTCGATCACTTCCGCGGCTTTGAGGCGTACTACGAGATTCCGGCAGGCGAAGTGACGGCGGTTAGCGGTGCCTGGGTGAAAGGTCCGGGAGCGGCGCTGTTTGAAGCCGTGCAGACTGCGCTGGGCGATCTGCCGATCGTCGCCGAGAACCTGGGCGTGATCACGCCGGAGGTCGAGGCGCTGCGCAAGCAATTCGATTTTCCGGGCATGGCAATCCTGCAGTTCGCCTTCGGCAATGACCCGCAAGCCCCCGACTTCAAGCCGCACAACTACATACACCACCTGGTCGCTTACACGGGAACGCACGATAACGACACCGCTGTGGGGTGGTGGAACAGCAAAACGGGAGCGGGCAGCATCCGCAGCGCCGAAGAGGTCGAGGAGGAGACGGCATACGCGCGCCGCTATCTGAACACGGAGGGTAGCGACATCAACTGGGTAATGATTCGAACCCTGATGGCCTCGGTGGCCAATGTCGTTCTGTTTCCGCTGCAGGATGTTCTGGGAGTTGGCAGCGAAGGACGCATGAATCTGCCCGGAAGCTCGTCCGGAAACTGGCGCTGGCGCTTTCGCCAGGAGCAACTCATGGCGCCCGCTGCGGAGAGATTGAAGGAATGGGTCGAGACATACGAACGATAAGCGAAAGATGCTGCGCGCCCAAGAGGCCTTTTCTGAGGGATAATGAAAGGGCGATGAAAATGGATGTGGAGTGCTATTCCGGGCGTAAGGCGGACGAGCGCCCAGTCCGCTTCCGCTTGGAAGGACGGCAGTATTCGGTGGAGGAAGTGGTGGACCAGTGGTACGACCCGGACAGCGTCTTCTACAAAGTCCTGGCCGATGACGGCAATCTGTACATTCTTCGCCAAGGTACCTCGACGCCCGAAGGCACCTGGGACCTGATTTCGTTTCGGCAAGGGAGAGAATAGGCCGGGGCTGTCCCGGCGCTGTGTTAGAATTTATAAGCAATCACCCGCAATTGACGAGCCGATGGCGGTACACAAGTGCCTGGTATTGAAGGCTTTTGCAGTGGATAGGATTGCGGATGAAGCTGTGGTTTAGGCGGTCTCATGGCTGGAATGGCTGCACCGGCGCAGGTTGCCGGGATTGGCAGTTGCATCGCGATTCGAGTCTCCCTTCCGCACCACGCAAACCTGATTCAATAAGAGAGTTGAGAGCTACATGGTTGCCCTGATTACCGCTATTCACATCACCGTCTGTGCCTTCCTCATCATCGTCGTGCTGCTGCAGAGCGGGCAGAGCGGCGACATCGCGGCCGCGTTCGGCGGCATGGGCAGCCAGACTGCATTCGGGACCCGTACCGCCGCTACTGTACTAACGAAAGCGACCACATGGGCAGCCATTATCTTCATGCTCACCTCCATCACGCTGTCGGTATTTGCCGTACGGCGCTCGCATCGCACCGGATCCGTGCTGGAGGGTACGCGATCGGCTCCGGCGAAGTCGGCTCCGGCGAAAAAGTAAGACTAAACCTAGCTCACAAATCGCTTTGTAGGAGGGCACGACCCTTCGGCAGGTCCAGGGCAGGCTTTCAGAGTCTGCTGAAAAAGTCCGCTCCCGACAGCTCTGTATCAGGGTACGATTTCAGTGGTACCGAAAAGCGCTTCTTTAAATCTCGGCCTTTAGAGCGCGTGTGAGAACTCTGCCGTCCCTAAAGGGACTCGGATAGATTTTCGACTTCACCCAGGACTCCGCTTCCCACCCCAATTCGCGCAAAAGAGGCGCGAATTGGGGACCCCGGTTTCGGGGTTCGATTTGCGTATGTCGCACTCCACCGCGGAGGAATAAAGTTGGTTCTCACACACCCTCTTTAGGCCCTGCAACGAATTGGCGCAGGGGCTAAAGCCCCGCCCAATTATGCTCCCTTGTCGGCACGACTGAAGTCGTGCCCTGATACAAAGCGTGGCGCCCGCACTACCCGACCGGCGTAGATCGCACCTTGTCGGCGGCCTTTGATTGCCGGGGCTTATTATCAGCAAATCTCATTTGCCAGGTATTCCATGGCCTTCTCGCGGGTATCGAAGACGCTGAACTTGCGCGCGGAAAAAGTACGAATGGAGTCAAACAGCGCTTTGGGAAGATTGTCGGTCAGCACCCAGGCGGCGCATTTGATGTGGGGACGGTCGAGCGCTGCAGCGATCTTGATGTGTTCAGCTGCCTCGCGGCTGAGCTGCGCGCCGGTGAAGTCGGCGAGCAGCAACACCGATGCCAAGGGCTCGCGGGTCACCACCTCCGGCACGCGATCGGCTATGGCGACAACTTCGTCCTCAGTGCAGCCGCTGAAGTCCAGCAGCAACATTCGGTGGTCCCGGTGAGTTATGAACCGAATCTGGTCCATAGGTTCTCCTGTGGAACGAAGACAGAAACGGCGGTCGAAACAACTCGGACGCGACAGGTTTGCCGAGTGTACTGCAGAATCGCGGCGCAACTCAAGCGAGCGTGGTAGTGTCCTAATTAGGACACTGCCACGCAGGACATTTCTTTTGCAGCCATCGATAGTCCGCATGGAAGGAATATGTATACCTCTGCCCCTAAAGCTGAAGTGAAATCTCCCAATCAGACCACTCCTGCTATCGATCTGCGCAGCGATACCGTTACCAAACCCTCCGCCGAGATGCGGCGGGCCATGTTCGAAGCCGAGGTTGGCGATGACGTGTACGGCGAAGACCCGACCATTAACCGCCTCGAACAACGCGCGGCAGAGATCTTTGGTCGCGAAGCAGCGCTCTTTGTGCCCAGCGGAACCATGGGAAATCAGATCGCGATCAAGTTGCACACGCATCATGGGCAGGAGGTCGTCTGCGAGGAGCGCGGGCATGTATTCAACTACGAGATGGCCATGATGGCCCACTTCTCGGGCGTCGTCCCGCGTACCATCTGGGCGGAAGACGGCGTTCTGACGTGGGAACTGCTCAAGCCGAAGCTGAAGACGAAGAGCTACCATGCGGCGAAAACCGGCCTGGTTTCGCTGGAGAACACGCACAACATGGCCGGAGGAACGATCACACCGCATGACGTCTTTGACGAGCTTTGCGATAACGTTCACGGCGCCGGATTGCCCGTGCACCTCGATGGCGCGCGCATCTTTAATGCCGCCGTCGCGCTGGGGATCCCTGTCGCGCAACTTACGGCAAAGGCCGATACGGTCATGTTCTGCCTGTCGAAAGGGCTGGGCGCGCCGGTCGGATCGCTGTTGGTGGGCAGCGCTGAGATGATGGATCGGGGTCGCATCTACCGCAAAGCGCTCGGTGGCGGAATGCGCCAGGCAGGTATTCTGGCGGCGGCTGGCTTAATCGCTCTGCAACAAGGTCCGCAGAAGCTGGCCCAGGACCATGCAAACGCGAAGTTCCTTGCGGACGGCTTGAGAGCGATTCCAGGCATGGAGATTGCCGCCGTGCAGACCAACATCGTGATCTGCGATATCCGCGGCACTGGTATGACATCGGCCGAGCTGTCGCGCAAACTTGCGGAACGCAATGTTTTGGCTAACGGAGTCAGCCCGCAGATCATCCGCTTCGTTACTCACCTGGATGTGAGCCGGGAGCAATGTGCGGAAGCGGTGGAAGTGGTCAGCCAGGTGGTTGGATCGTAATCGCAGTTCTGCAGCAACTGCGCCTAGGTTAAGCAAGGTTCTTGATCTGGATCGAAGTCGCGGAGCAGTTGCGCACGGGCCGGAAGCCCGCGCGACAGCCGCTCAGGAGAGCGGCGCTACAATTTCCGGAGTATGATTTCCGGAGTATGATGATGTTCACCGTGAGCCAATCTTTTGCTGCTCTCTGCGAGAACTCCCATGTCTGACGACTTATCCAGTTTGAAAGATGATATGACGGCCTTCATTCTGGGACACGGATTGAGCCGATTCCAGGGCTACGTCACCGAAGAAGTTCACAGTGTGATGTGGGACCCGCGCGGCAATCCGGAGAGCTGGAAGGATTTCGTTGAGCTGGCCAAGAAGGCGGGCGCGCAGTTCCTGTGCATGGATGAGGAAGTGCTGCAACGCGATGAACTGGACTACCTGATGCAGCGCCTACTGCATACGAGTTTTCCCAGCGACGAGGACCAGGAAGAGGCGCGCTGGTTGCGCAACTACGTCGGGAAGACCGGCTTCGTGCAATTAGCCTGGCCGCATCAGGGCGTCATGTTCCTGTTCGAAGCTTCCACCGAGTGGTACGAGCGTTACCAGCATCTCCTAGATATGGTGGAAGACTTCGGAACGATGGCGATCGACGACCCCGATCAGGACGACGAGCGCTGATCCACGTGCGCTGGGTTCTCCGCAAAGCTGATCCGCAAGAAGTGCAACAACTGGCGCTGGCTTCGGGCCTGTCAGTTTGGCTGGCCCGGCTTCTGGTGCTGCGCGGGATTCGCACGGCGGAGGAAGCGCACAAATTCCTTTCTCCATCCCTGCAAGACCTACATTCTCCCTACCTGATGACCGGGCTTCGTTCCGCGGTCGAACGGCTACGGGCCGCGATCGAGCGCGACGAGACGGTGCTGATCTACGGCGATTATGACGTTGACGGCACCACCGCGATTGTCATCTTGAAGACCGCGCTGGAGCTCTGCGGCGGACGCGTGGATTATCACGTTCCCCATCGCATTCGCGAAGGCTACGGTATGCGCGACGAGATCATCGCGCGCGCGGCGGAACGTGGCGATCGCCTCATTATCAGCGTCGATACCGGTATCCGTGCCTTTGCCGCGGCCCAGACCGCGGCGCGCTGCGGGATTGACCTGATCGTTACCGATCACCATCTTCCGCAGTCGGATGGCGTGCCAAAAGCTTTGGCGGTGGTCAATCCCAATCAGCACGGTTGCGACTACCCATGTAAGGCGCTGTGCGGAGCGGGAGTTGCGTTCAAGATCGCGCAAGCGCTGCTGGCGGAGAGCGGCCGGGAGCGATTGTTGCCGTCGTTTCTCAAGATGGTTGCCATTGCCACTATCGCCGACGCCGTACCGCTGATTGGCGAAAACCGTGTTTTCGCCAAGCTCGGCCTGGAAGGGTTGCGCAAGCCGGCAAACGCCGGACTTCGCGCGCTGCTGACCAACTGCGAATTGGATGGTTCGCGGCCACTCAGCGCCACCGACATAGCTTTCCGGGTCGCGCCGCGCCTCAATGCCGCCGGGCGAATGGACATCGCCGAGCGCGTGATCCAGTTGTTTACCGAGAAAGACGCCGGCAAGGCGGCTGAGATGGCGATCGAACTCGATCAGCTCAACGGCGACCGCCAGCAGGAAGAGCAGAGAATTCTGCAAGAGATCCAGGACAAGATCGAATCGTCTCCAGAGTTGAAGAATGCCTATTGCCTGGTAGTGGATGGCGAGGGATGGCATCGCGGAGTTATCGGAATTTGCGCCACTCGAGTCGTCGAGCGCTATCATCGGCCGGCGCTGATCTTCGCGCGCGAAAACGGCGAGGCACACGGTTCGGGCCGCTCCATCGCGCCATTTCATCTGCTGGATGCGCTGGAGTCCTGCCCCGAGCTGTTCACGCGCTTCGGCGGACATTCCCATGCCGTGGGCTGCGCGCTGCCGGTGGAGCGCATTCCCGAGCTGCGGAGCCGGCTGGATCAATACGCGCGAGCGCGGCTGACGCCGGATGATTTCCTTCCTGTGATGGAGTACGACCAGGAGATTTCGATCGACGAAGTCACGCGCGACTTCTGGATGGCGCTGCAAATGTTGGAGCCGTTTGGTTCCGGCAATCCGCTGCCAGTGTTTGTCGCTCGCCAGATAAAGTTGGTGCAGCCGGCTCGCGTGCTGAAGGAAAAGCATCTGAAACTTCGTGCTGTCTCGGGCGCGTCGGGCTGCAATGGCCGCGGCTACACACGCGCGTACGATCTTCTTGGCTGGCGCATGGCCGATCGTGCGGCAGCAGATCCGTTGCTCGCCGGAGACGTGCTGGATGTCGCGTTCACGGTGGATTACAACGAGCATCCTGAGTTTGGTGGAGTGCAACTCAGCCTGGTGGATTTCGCGCGAACTGCTCAGGTCAGCATGGCCGCGGGAACGCCGCAGTGACTGGCCTTTTTGGCCAGGCACAGGCACTGGACATCACTGACAAACCGCCGTTCTTTGGTGCACTCTCACATCAATATTGAGAACGACTGCTGAGCGGTTTTGCCTAGAGGAGGACTATGCCATGGCGGAACTAAAGCTGAGCTTTGATGCCGTGTATTACCACGTCACGGACATGGAGAGGTCGATTGCCTTCTACCGTGATGTTCTGGGCTTTCATCCAGTTTCCCGGGATTATGTGGCCCGTTTCGATCTCGACGGCGTCCTCTTCGAGCTGGTGCCGAACCCTGAAGGCGGCCAGCTGCGAGGCACCGGCAATGCCCGCCTGAGCCTGGGCGTCAAGGACATTCACGAGGCCGCACGCGAATTGCAGGCAAGAGGGGTTGTGACCACTCCGATTCGACAAGAACCCGGAGGGCTGCTTTCGTTTTTCCATGATCCGGACGGTAATGAACTTTGCCTCTGGCAGTACACCTGAGCGGACCCCCGGACCTGCTGTTCGCCGGAATTGCTGCCATGCGCGAGGAAAAGCAGGTGCCTCGACTCCTCGCCCGAAAAACACCCCGACAATTGCAAAGGCGGCAATTGTCGGGGGCCCCGTTCACGGGCTCGTCGCTCAGGATGACACAAATAACGGATTTGCAACGGCGCAGCTAAAGATGCGCCCCTTCAAAACAACCCGAGATCGAGTTTTTCAGCAGCCTGTAAAAGCCTGCACTGAGCTTGCCGAAGGGTCGTGCCCTGATACAAAGCGTCCTGATACAGAGCGTAACGATCATGAGATAGCTTGAAGTAACCTTCGCAAAGAGTACTGCTCTTTACACGTCGGCTACGTGGGCGTACCATTCCCAACCGTGGAAACGGTGCTCGACGAGGTGTGCGCAAGCTGCGGCAACACCCGCTTGGCCGACGGCAGGTTTTGTCTTTTCTGCGGAGATCTGCTCGCACCCGCTTCGCCTCGCCTGTTTACTCATGAGCGTAACTCGGTGCCCGACGCGTCTGACACTCGCGCATACGCTGGCTTCTGGCTTCGCTTCTGGGCCGGACTCATCGACGTGAGCCTGGAAGTTGTAGCGGCCTTGTTGCTGACTTGGGTAATTGATTTTGGGCTGGCTCGTTACAGGCACCTTACTGGACTCTCAAGCTATGACTCGAAGTTTGCGGCAGGATACGCTTTTGTACCCATACTGGCTGTCGGCTCGTGGCTGTATTGCGCCTTTGCCGAGAGCTCATCCTGGCGGGCGACGATAGGCAAGCGTCTGCTTGGCTTGCAAGTGGTCGCTGCTGACGGCGACCGCACCTCTTTCGGTCAAGCGACGGTTCGTCACTTCATGAAGTTTCTCTCCTTTTTCTGCCTCACCATCGGTTTCCTAATGTCGGGTTGGACCAAGCGCCGCCAGGCGCTGCACGACATGCCCTGCGAGTGTTTCGTCATCCGCTCGCCGAAGAATACCTTCTGCACGTTGCGATGATGAACAGGGCTGGAGTTGGGCGTGCCGCTCTGAAGGGTTAATATCGAATCAGATGTTCCAAACCTTAGCTCACGTACGCAAGTGGCTGGTGGTAAGCGCGTGCGCGATCGTGGCTGTCGTTACGCTGTCCTACTGGATTGCGAGATGGCACGTTCAGCCGGTACTGCACAATGTTCCGAAGTCGCTGGGCATTGATATCCAGCAGACCAGCGACGGTTTTACCCTGTCGAAATCGGACGGTGGCCGCACGATTTACACCATCCGCGCATCCAAAGCCGTCCAGTTCAAGGCCGACGGGCACGCCGATCTGCGAAACGTGCACATCGTCGTCTACGGCCGAAATCATGACCGCTACGACCAGATTTATGGCGACCAATTTACCTATGACCCGCAGACCGGCGACATCACGGCTGTCGGCGAAGTGCACATCGATCTTGAAGAAAATACAGAAGGCCCCAAGCAGCCCGATCAGGCCGCCCCGCGAGAGATGAAGAACCCACTGCATCTGGTCACGAATTCCCTCACCTTCAATCAGAAGTCGGGCATCGCGCAAACCGACGCCTTGGTGCAATTCCGGACGGAGCAGGCCGTCGGTTCCGGTAAAGGCGCTTATTACGATTCCAAGGAGAACGAGATGCAGGTGAGGTCCGACATCCATGTCGTCACCACGGGCGCACATCCAGCGACGATTACCGGGACCAGCGGATTCATTCAGAAAGTTCCGCGGCAAGCGGTGCTGCTGGATGCCAAGATTGACCAGCCAGACCGGACGCTCACAGCAGATAAAGCCACATTGCTTTTCGAGCCCGACAACACTGTCCAGCACGCCGTTGCTGAGGGTAATGTCCATATTCAGGACCGCGGGCCGTCGGTGGTTGACGTCTTCGGACCGCGCGGCGATCTCAATATGGGCCCGAAGAATTCGTTGCAGCAGGCCATTGTCTCCGGTGGAGCTAAGTTTGACAGCCGCGGCGGAAGCGTCGCGCATGGATCAGCCGATACATTCGTGGTTGATTTTGAAGACCAGAACCAGCCCTCGCGCTTTCACCTGGTCAAGAACGCGCGGATGAAGCAGGACCCGCAGCCCGGCAAGTCCGGTAATAGTGGACAGCCTATGGAAATCGCCGCCGACCAAATCGATTTCCAATTGGAGAACGGCAACCAGATAAAGACGGCTGACACTGTGGGAAAGGCGTGGATCACGATTTTGCCGATGCCGGCTGAATCGAGGAGCCAGCCAGCGAAGGGCAATAAGAACCAGGACATGAGCGGGGGAAACTCGACCACGGTAGCGACCGCAGGTAAGTTTCACGCCACCTTCGACGATAACAATCACCTTCAGACGCTACATGGCTGGCCGAATGCAAAGATTGTGTCGTCGACACCCGGCGATCCTGACAAAACCAGCACCTCCGACCAGCTCGACGTGGGATTTAGTCCCGATGGCGGCGTACAGAAGCTGATCCAGACCGGCAACTTCGAATACCACGAACCCTCCGCGAACCCAAACACCGGCGGGCGGGCAGCTTTCGCCCAGGTTGCGACCTACACCCCTGATGACGAGATTCTTGTGCTCACCGGATCGCCGCGCATCATCGACGGAGGCATGACCACGACTGCGGTGCATATTCGTATGAACCGTAAGACGGGGGAAGGCTTCGCAGATGACGACGTGAAAACTACGTATAGCGAGCTGAAGGCGCAGCCGGATGGGGCATTGCTCGCCACCTCCGATCCAATCCACGTGACGGCACAGCACATGGCTGGCTATAAACAGCCTGGCGTGGCCCACTATACGGGGAACGTGCGGCTCTGGCAGACCGCCAATGTTGTGCGAGCGCCGAAAATCGACTTCGACAATGAAAAGCGGGCGATCCTTGCCGAGTCCGACAAGAACCAAACGGTCTCCAGCCTCTTCGTACAGCAGTCGCAGGATGGCAAGATTACACCGGTGGACGTCACCGCTGACAAGCTGACCTATGTAGATGAGCAGCGGCGCGCGCGCTACGCCGGCAACGTGCTTGCCAAAACGACCACTGGCAGCGTCACCACTCAGCAGCTCGACGTGTTCCTGAAGCCGGCAGACCAGGAGAACAAGAGTCAACCCTCGGCCGCGCAGCACCGCGGACCGTCGCTGCCCGGATCGGATACCCCCAGCCAAATTGATCACATGATTGCTGTTGGAAACGTCGTGGTGACGGAACCGAACCGTCGCGCTGTAGGCGATCGGCTGGTCTATACGGCCGACGAGGGCAGGTACCTGTTGACGGGCAAATCCCCTAGCATTTTTGATGCCGAACACGGCACTGTGTGGGGCGATTCGTTGACTTTCTACAATCGCGATGATAGGGTTCTTGTTGAGAGTAAACGTTCCTCCCCCACCATCACTCGCGCTCGTACCAGTAAGTAAATGCAGACTTTATCGGCTGAGGAGATCGGGAAAAGCTACCGCGGTCGAAGGGTCGTCTGCGACGTAAATTTTTACGTTAAACAAGGCGAGGTAGTCGGCTTACTGGGGCCAAACGGCGCCGGCAAAACCACTAGCTTTTACATTGTCGTCGGGCTGATTCCGGCCGACAGTGGCCGGGTGCTCATCGACGGCGAGGACATTACCAGTGTGCCGATGTACCTGCGGGCGCGCAACCACGGCATCAGCTACCTGCCGCAGGAGCCGTCGATCTTCCGCAAATTGACGGTGGAAGACAACATTCTCGCGGTCCTGGAAGCGCAATCGATGTCCTGGCACGAGCGTCGCGAGCGCATGGAGAGGTTGATCGATCAGTTAGGTCTGCAGGTGATCCGAAAGAACCGCGGGTATGCGCTTTCTGGAGGCGAGCGGCGCAGGGTCGAACTTGCACGATGCCTTTGCATTTCGCCTTCGTTCATATTGCTTGACGAGCCTTTCTCGGGAATCGATCCCATCGCGGTACTGGATTTACAGAAAATTATCTCGAACTTGAGGGCGAGTGGTATCGGAGTGCTGGTAACAGATCATAATGTCCGTGAGACGTTGTCCGTCACTGATCGTGCTTACATCATCAATGAGGGACGAATCTTCCGAACCGGCACGCCGGATCAGCTTGGGAACGATGCCGAAGTGAAGCGAGTTTACTTAGGCGAGAGCTTTTCGTTGGTTTAAAATTTAAGCGAGCGATGAACGCTCCGCAGGGTTCCGTCACATGGCTTTGTTGCAGCCGAAATTAAATCTCAGAGTTTCACAGAAGCAGATTCTGACCCCCGGGCTCGTGCAGATGGTCAGCGTCCTTGCGCTCAACAAGCTTGAGCTCGCCGACATGATCAATGCGGAATTGACGGAAAACCCTGTTCTGGAAGAACTCGACAACTCTGTCCCGCTGCTGGATGAAGTTTCGGCGCGCGAGGAGCAGAAAGACCGCGACAGCCAGGCGGCTCAGGATCAGCCGGCCACCCCGGAAGAGAAAGATCCGTTCGAAGAAATCGACTTCGGATCGTTTTTCTCCGAATACCTCGATCCTGGCCTCCGCACGCCGATCGAAATGGAGGATAGCGAGAAGCCTTCATTCGAAAACTTCCTCTCCAAGCCGAGCACACTGACCGACCACCTGATGTGGCAATTGGGCTCGCTGCACGTCAATGAAGACGTTTATCGTGCGGCGGAGCTGATCATCGGCAACCTGAATGAGGAAGGTTATCTGATCGCCACCGATGACGAGTTGCTCGGGCTGGCGGAAGAAGAATCAGGGGTGCCTCCGGAATCGAGCACTGCTGAAGCAGTGGTGCGGGACGCGGTGCAGGTGCTAGTTACCCCGGTTGCTCCCAACGGTTCGAGAGATGGCGTCCAGCCGGGAGTGGCGGATGAGGCCAGTGTCGCGGTAGCTGAAGCCGCGGCGGAAGAGGACACCTCTTTCTCCGAGACCGGGTTGCTCGCGCCTGCGGCGCAGGCGCAAAGCGCCGTGGACGAGCTCCGCCGTCCTACACTCGTACCCCCGCGTAGCGGGCCTGCGCGCGTTCCCTTCAGTCGTGACGCCTTACGTGAGGCCATCGATCTGGTGAAACAGATGGACCCAATTGGGGTCGGGGCACGCGACTTGCGCGAATGTCTGCTGGCGCAGTTGCAAGCTTTGAAGAACGTTCCTCGTAAGAACGGCAACGGTGGTCTGCTGGCGGAAATGGCCGCTGTTGATGACGCCATCGCGTTGGTGGATCAACACCTCCATGCGGTCCAGAACAAGCACTACAAAGAGATCGGCAAGGCAATGGGCCGACCGATCGAGGCCGTAATGCAGGCCATTGACTTTGTACGAACACTCGACCCCCGTCCCGGCCTGCGCTACAACAAGGCGGAGACGCGGCTGATCGAGCCTGACGTGGCTTTCATAAAGCAGGGCGAAGAGTATCTCGTCCTCATGAATGACGAGGAAGTCCCGCAGCTCCGCCTGAATCCCTCCTACCGCAGATTGCTGAGCCGGGACGCGGCTGAGAAGGACGTTCGCAATTACGTCAAGGAACGCTACAAGTCAGCGATTCAGCTCATCAAGAACATTGAGCAACGGAAACAAACCATTTTGCGCGTCTGCTATTCCATCCTGGAGCGCCAGCGCGATTTTCTCGACCACGGTATCGATCATCTGAAGCCCATGATGATCAAGGAAGTGGCGGAGGAGATCGGGGTACATCCCTCGACCGTCAGCCGCGCCGTCGCCAACAAGTATGCTCACACTCCGCAAGGTGTCTTCGAATTGAGGTACTTCTTCAGCGAGAGCGTCAATGGACCCGAAGGCAGCACCACATCGCTGCTCATTCTCAAGCGCCGGGTCAAGAAGCTGATCGAAGACGAGGATCCCACCAGGCCGTTGACCGACGAGCAGATCACCCGCATCCTCCAGTCGCAGGGCATCCAGGTCACTCGCCGCACGGTTGCGAAGTACAGGGAGGACATGCGCATCCCGAGTACCCACCAGCGCAGAGTCAAAAACTAAGCTGCTGTACTGGCGCCTTTGGGGTTGGACGTTGTTGCGATGTCTGCCGGAATTCCAGGTTGCCGCGCGATTGTTGCAAAAGTCGCCTTGGGCCCGTAACGCTAATTGCTAACTACTAATTGCTGATCCGGGCGAGAAGGGAGCTTAATGACTGTAGAGTATTTCGGAAGACAGTATGAAATTACTCCCGCCATTCGTGACGCGGTCGAATCCGGCCTCGGCAAACTGACCAAAATTCTTGGTGAGAACTTCAACAGCAAAGTAATTCTGACCGCCGAGAAACACCGAAATATCGCGGAAATTACCGTAAAGCGGCGCCGTGGACATCTGGTTGGCCTGGCGGAGGCTGCCGATATGCTCATTGCCGTAAACCAGGCGCTGGAACATGTTGAGACGCAAGCCCTGCGACACAATGGCCGCCGCCGCACCACCCATCGCAAGCCGAAAGATAAGTCGTGGCAGGCGCCGATCGAGGCCAGTGCCGAGATGCATATGGCCGTAGGCGGCAACCCCGCGACCGCGGTACCCGTCGTGGTGCACAAGTTTCCGGCTACCGCCCGCACCACGGAGGCACACCTGGTGCGTTCCACCGAGTCGCTGGCGATGCGTCCCATGACGATTGAAGAAGCGGTAAAGGAATGCGAGTTCCGCGACCGCGACGTCTTCATTTTTCGCGATGCCAAAGGCAGAATCAACGTTCTGCACCGGCGAAAGGACGGCAAAATCGAGTTGATCGAAGTGCCGTAGGAAACGGTCAAGCTTCAGAGATTGGGCGCCAGTTTTGTGGCGCCCTTTTGCTTTTGATCCCATAACAGTGTTGGCCACGCCAGCAGGGATCGGTTTGCTCCTTCGCTCCCATTGTTGAAATGAAATCAACGCGAGCAGTGCATCCTTGCCGATTTGTCACGGCCCTGTTTCAGATGAGTAACACAAAATTGCCAAAGTTAACTATTCAGTAAGTTGTCTTAACGGCATCCTCTGTCATCCAATAGCGAGATTGAAAAAAGGAATGCTCTCGTCCACCGCGGCAAGCTGTGGCAAGAAGGGTGCCGAACAACTCAGCGGGCGCGGCTTCCATCTTAGTTAACGGCTTGGCCGTTTCGGAGTACAGCCCGCTAGTAAGTGGCAACAAGAATATGAAGACTGGACTGAACGCAGTTCTAGACCCCACGCTCCATAGCAGTGAGGCGCTGGAATTCGAAACCGCCTTGCGGCGAAAGATTGTCGGGCAGGAGCCCGCGGTCGAAAAGGTCGCCGAGATCTACCAGATGTTCCTGGCAGGCCTCAACCCTCCCGGTCGGCCGGTGGGAAATCTGCTGTTTCTGGGCCCGACCGGCTCTGGTAAGACCCGTGTTGTGGAGGCCATGGCCGAGTCGCTGTTCGGCGACGCTCATGCTTGCCTCAAGATCGACTGCGCCGAGTTCCAGCACTCGCACGAAATCGCCAAGCTGATCGGCTCGCCTCCCGGCTATCTCGGTCACCGCGAAACCCACCCGCTGCTGACCCAGGAAGCGCTCAATCAGTGGCATACCGAGAAACTGAAGCTCTCGATCCTGCTCTTCGACGAAATCGAGAAAGCTTCCGACGCTCTTTGGCAATTGCTGCTGGGGATTTTAGACAAAGCGACACTCACGCTCGGTGACAATCGTCGCGTCGACCTGTCACAGTGCGTGATCGTGATGACTTCCAATCTCGGCGCTTCCGAGATGAACGAGATGATCAACGGCACAATGGGCTTCGCGCAGATACCCGCACAGATCGACGCTCGGCTCGACCAGAAGATCGATCGGACTGCGGTCGAAGCTGCGCGCCGCAAGTTTTCGCCGGAGTTCATGAACCGCATCGACAAAGTTGTCGTCTTCAAGATGCTGCGGCGCGAGCACCTGGAGCAGATCCTGGAGATCGAACTTGGGCTGGTGCAGCAGCGCATTCTGCAGGCCACCGGCAACAACCAGTTCGTTTTTAGCTGCACGGTTCCGGTCAAGCAATTCCTCTTGAAGGAAGGAACCGACCTGCGCTACGGGGCGCGCCATCTCAAGCGGGCCATTGAGCGCAATATTGTCTTTCCGCTGGCGAACCTGGTCGCGACCGGTCAGGTGAAGCTCGGCGATTTCATCCGCATCGACGTCGATTCCAAAGGCAAGCTGACTTTCGTCAAAGAGGCGGAGGGGGCGCTGGTCCCGGTTCTGCTGGAGCGATACGGTCCGGAAGCCAGCATGCACGCCGCCGCGGCCGGCAAATCAGGCAGAAGCGCGGCTTCAGGTCGAGGACGAGAGCTGAGTATCGGTAGTGAGAAGAAGTAGCAGCGAACATCAGGTTGGTCTGAATTCGATCAGGCGACGCTGCCCTGCGGTCCTTCCAGATTGATGATTCTCGTCTCTAGTTCCAGCAGTTTCGCTTGGAAAGCGTCCATCTGCTCAGTGGTAGAAGCATTGATGTTCGACACGTCGGATTCGAGCTTTCGCATGCGGACGCTGCGGGACTATTGGTAAGCACCGAACACCCGAACAATTCGAGTCTCCGCATCGTGCGTGCGCTCGTCAATGTACTCGCTCAGTTCGGTGCGTAGCTGCTGCGTGCGTCCGTCAATGTGATCGTGTAACTGCTGCGCGCGCTCATCAATGTACTCGCGCAGACGATTCTCCATTCCTTCCAAGTACTGCTTCAGCTCGGCATCCATGACGAAATGCTACCACACAGGCAACTATGGCTCTGCCTGTCCTGCGCACACGCCTAATCTCCCGTTCCGGATCGGTCTTAAGTTCTGGAATGGAGAACAGCTTGTGCGCCAGGTCGCCCTTGTGTTGGGCTAACCTGGGCATCCAAGTGTCTCCCCCAGGTTAGCGTCCAAAGGAAGGCCGCGAACCTGGGGCACCAGGCGGACAGGAAATGAGCAACGCACAAGCCCATGGAGTCAGTTAGAGACGCTTCTTCCAGTAACCCGGTTGCCTACGCCCATGCGCAACAGCAAGCACCTGTACAGAAGCATCGGTTTCGCGATAAATGATCGCGAACGGAAAACGCTTCAGCGCGAACTTGCGTGTTCCGTGCTCTCCACTTGGCCATCGACTGGGTGATTGCACGACCATTTCAAGCCCATCGTCTACCTCGCGAACAAAGTTGATGGTTGCGGTCTCGCTACGTTCCGAGTACCAAGTCACGGCGTACTTAAGTTCATCGAGTGCGGCAGGATGAATGTCGAGCGGTTTAGCGGCCATTGAGAATAGCCGCGATCTGTCTTCGAGCCTCGGCCCAAGGCACCGGTTTCACTCTTCCTGAATCCAGTTCTTCAATGCGGCGAGCAATCTCCTGGTTCCACTCTTCCTCCGCCGATGCGTCCAGGGTGTCTTCCAGGCTTTCGAGCAGTGAACTGGCTAGTGCGGCACGGGCCTCGGGTGGTAGTTCCAGCGCCTTTTTCAAGATCTCCAAAAGCTGTTGCTCCATCATCACATTCTACCTCTGTTGAGATGCAGGCGGCCCATCCGAGCGGGTCGCATCTTTACATTACGGCCTGCCCGAACTCTAACCCAGGTTAGCGTCCAAACGAAGGACGCGAACCTGGGGCACTAGGCGTTCGGCGCTTATCAGGAATCGGCCGGCGTGCGTATGCGGAAGATCGAAGCCGATGTCTCCAACATCAATGCATCTACCACTCAGCAGCTCGATGCCATGCAATCAAAGCTCCTCGATCTGGAAACCAGGATCATTAATCTGGAAGGACCGCAGGGTAGTAGCGCTCGGAACTAACCTATTAGGTGGCCGGACATTCTAAAACGACTGTCCGTTGCATCGAAATGGTTACTCGAGCCGAGGGCCTTAGTTACGACGCTATGGTGGGGTACTGTAAACGCTTGAGTCGCAGTGACTTACAGGCGCGAAAATTGTTCCACGTGGAACATTTTTTCGGGGCGTCGAAAACCCTGGCATCGGCAGCCGATAACCCATAAATAAAGGTTGACATGGTGCCGACTTCCGAACCTTGTCCTCGATTTTGAACGCTAACCCTGGACCATCTTGAACGCCAACTCTGGATCACTGACCCTCACAACCGCCATCACATTCCCGCTTGATCTCGCCATTTACAATGCCTCCGGCTGATAAACTCTTCGGAGACCGCATTCATGGCTACTACTGCAACTGAACTCGAAACCAAGTCCCTCCCCGCAAATGCTTATCAGCCGCTAAAGGAGGGTGAACTCTACGTTCCGCTGGTGCCCGCCGGCGCAAGCGCGCCGGAAGTCACGCTGCGCGCGGTGTTTTGGGGAACGCTGCTGTGCGTCATCTTCAGCGTGGCTTCGGCCTACTCCGCACTGAAGGTCGGGCAGGGAATGGAGGCGGCGATCCCGATCTCCATCCTCGCGATCGGGCTGGCGCGCATCTATCGCCGGCGCTCTACCATTCTGGAGAATGTCATTCTGACCGGCATCGGCGCCGCATCCGGCAGCGTGGTGGCGGGCGCCGTCTTCACCATCCCGGCGCTCTACATCCTGCACCTCGACCCGCATCCGGTACAGACGATTTTCATCTGCCTGGCCGGAGGCTGCCTGGGCGTTGTTTTCCTGATTCCGCTGCGCCGCTATTTCGTCGCCGAGCAGCATGGCAAATTGCCATTCCCCGAAGCCACGGCCATCACCGAAGTTTTGGTCACCGGCGAGAAGGGCGGCGCGCAAGCCAAACTTTTGCTCCAAGCCACCTGCATCGCCGCGGTTTACGATTTCTTCGTCACCACCTTTCATGTGTGGCAGGAGTACCTGAACCTTCAGTTTGTGCCGGTCATGCGATCGCTGGCCGATCGCCAGCGCATGGTCTTCAACTTCGACGCGATCGGCTTCATTCTCGGCCTCGGCTACATCATGGGCCTGCGCATCGCGATGATCTTTTGCGCCGGCGGCGTGCTGGTCAACTTCGTGCTTGTCCCTGTGATCTGGTTCATCGGCAGCCACATGGGCGACGCGACGGTCTATCCTGCCACGATTCCCATCTCGCACATGAAGGCTGCCGAAATTTACCGGTACTATGTGCGCTACATCGGCGTGGGTGCCATCGCCGCCGCGGGCCTCGTCGGCATCCTCAAATCGCTGCGCGTGGTGGCGGGATCGTTCGGCATCGCGCTGCATGCTTTTCGTCACGGCGAAGCGCCGCACATGGAGCGCACCGACCGCGATATATCCGTCATCGCCATACTGCTTGGCGTGGTGGTGAGCGCCATCGCAGTGGCCGTCTTCTTCGGACAACTGCATGTCACCTGGACGGTGGTGGCCGTGGGCCTGGGATTGACGCTGCTCTTCTCCTTCTTCTTCACCACAGTGGCGGCGAATGCAATTGCCACCACGGCGAACAATCCTGCCTCCGGCATGACGCTGCTCACCGTCATCGTCTCGGCCGTAGTGTTGCTGAAGTTCGGTCTTTCCGGAACTACCGGCATGTTCTTCGTGATGGCGCTGGCTGCGATGGTGTGCGTGGCGCTGTGCGTCTCGGGACAATTCATCACCGATCTCAAGGCCGGCTACTGGATCGGTTCGACGCCCTCCGCGCAGGAGAAGGTGAAGTTCATCGGCGTGGCCGCCGCGGCGATCACCGCGGGCCTGACAATTGTTTTGCTGGCTAAGGCCTTTCAGTTCGGCGAGGCTGCGCCCGGCGACCTGCGCCAGGTGCTGGTTGCACCGCAGGCCTCGGCGATGAAGGCGATCGTCGAGGGCTTCATGAGCGGACAGCCGGCGCCGTATGTGCTGTTCGGGATCGGTGCCCTGATCACGGTAGTGCTGGAGATGCTGCACGTCTCCTCGATGGTGTTCGCGCTGGGAATTTACCTGCCGCTGCAACTGACCACGCCCATCCTCGCCGGCGGATTTCTCTCGCACCTGGTGAACAAGCGCGCGGACAAAACCGGCGAGGAGCAGGGCCGCAGCATACGCGAGCGTGGCGTCATCGTCGCAGGAGGACTGATGGCGGGCGGCGCGCTGGGGGGCGTCTTCGGCGCCGGGCTTCGCTTGCTGCCGAGTTTTCGCGAAGAGTGGATTCAAACTCCGTTTTATGGAAACGAGCCGGTCTCGCAGATCATTTCAGCAATAATGTTTATCGGGCTGTGCGCGTATGTTTGGGTCAGTTCGGTGAAACGAAAACAGGCGACGTAAGATGTCATCGGCATGATGAGCGGTCTGACCTCATCTGTTTTGTATCAGGGCACGACCCTTCGGCAAGCCTCAGGACAGGCTTTCAGAGGCTGCTGAAAAAGTCACTTGCTGGAGCGGTTTGTATCCGGGCACGACTTCAGAGGCCGCTGAAAAACTCTGGCTTTCGGCATGATCGGGTAGAGCGGACCTTCAGGTCCGCGTCCGAGCCGTTTACATTTGTCATCCCGAGCCGACCTTGGTCGGCGAGAGATCCGCTTTTCCGGCTTTTTCAGCGGCCTGTTTAGTCGTGCCGATCGCTTTCTTTTTTCAGGTGTCATCCTGAGCGGAGTCGAAGAGCCTGCCCCGAGCGAAGTCGAGGGGACGCTATTGTGAAGCCGATATAGGGGTCCTTCGCCTTACGCTTAGGATGACACCAGCTATTCGTGCATTCTAACCAAGTGCGTCAATCGACGTGCTTCGATCACACGAGGGAGTTTCATCATGGACGCATTATCACGCTATGTAGCTGATGCAGTTCTCGGCATCGATACGCTTTGGGGCGGGGACGTAATGTGCCCGTCGGGAACAGGACGCTTCATCGCCGACTCATGGTTTTCCGATGAGCCGCTGCCCGCGGCATACACCGTGCCTTCCGCAACGAAGGTGCGCGAAACCGGTGGCGTCGCCGGCAAGACCGTCGATTCCGCCGCAGTTGAAGCCTACCTGCGCGACGTGGATCTTCCCGCTGCGATTGCCGGAGTTCGCCAGAGCGCCGAAAAAGTCGGCGGCCTTCGTGGCCAGTATCTGTCGGGATTGTCCGACTCATTACAAGTGATGTGGGACCTGGCGATGGAAATTCTCGGCAAAGGCCCGGCGGTTCCGTACACGCGCTGCGTCGAGGCGTCAACCGGCCGTCCGCCGGAGCCATCGCAGCCCGAAGCCAAACGCGACCGAGTTGCAGAGCTGCTGAACCGCGCCGGATATTCCACCGCGAGTAATGGCGGATTGCTCTCTGCAGTGGACGCGTGGCGGCGCGAGCGCATCACTCCCATGGGATCGGTAAAAGCGCTGGGCGGCGCTGTTATCGCCTACTTCGATCAACTCAGCGCCAGGAACCTGCTGCCGCATTTGCCCGGCGATCTCGCAAAGGTGCCGCGGGCGAACATCGAATTTCTTCCCATCAAAGACGCGTGGTTTTCCGGCTCCATGAACTACCTCGGCCGCAAGCGCAACGCCGACGGCTCGCCGCAGTACGAAGCCAGTTACGAAATCAACGCCTCGCTGCAGATCAGCTTTCCGGAATTTCAGCAGCTCGTCAGCCATGAAGTTGTTCCTGGCCATGTCACGACCTTTGCTTACCTGCAGGACCTATATATGCGCGGGCTGGCCGGATTCGAGGCGACCGTGCTGACCATGAACACGCGCGCCGCAACGCTGTTCGAAGGCCTCGCTAACAATGCGATTCTCATCGCGCATGGCGTCACCGAACTCGATCAGTTGCCGGACGAGGACATGCAAATCGGCGCGCTGCTGGCGCTGCTCCAGGACGATGCCAAGAACCAGTCGTCGTATCTCACCTGGGGCGAAGGCAAGCCGCAGGCGGAGATTGCAAAAACATTGCGGCAGGATTTCCTGGTGAGCGAAGAGCGTGCCGACAAACTCTCCGGTGCATGGGGACGGCATCCGTTGTTGGGAAGGATGTATCTGCCGGCCTATCGGGCAGGGACGGAGAAAGTTGCCGGGATGCGACGGAAGCTTCCGCCGGAGCGGGTGCTGCCGGCCATCTACGGCTGCTTTGGCATGGTTGACATCATGACCGTTGACGAAGTGCTGCGACCAAAGGCGCAGGCGCAAGGCTAGAGAGGGTTACTGCCCCCAAACGATCCTTTCTATTACAGCGACTCTAGCTGTTCAAGCCACCGACGAAAGTGCTGACACTCTTGTCGCATTCTCGAAAGGCCGACCGCTTGTGCGGCCAGCGTACCGTCTAGCACTTTGCGATATTTCGGGTAAACGCCGAGCACCTGTTTCGACGGGGCTCTATTCGGGTCATCGTTGATATCCTCGGGCGTAGCATATCTGTTGCGGATTGTCTGCAGCTGGCTCGCGAGATGTGGTTGCGCGATTCCAGAGGCAAAAGCCGCAGGATCGCTGAACAGCAGCCCTTCGTATTCATGCAGTTGTAAATAGGGCAAGAAACGGATGTCTGGCCGCAAATCGGGTATTTCGGCCACGATATCCGCCTTCACAGCTTGTTCAATCTGAATTACCTTGTTGGCGTTTTGCAGGTTCTCCGGGAAAGGCATGCCAGGAAAATCACTGCCCAGCCCGTAAAAATCCAAGAAGGTGGAACAATATGCTGACTGATCCTGTTTGAGCTGCTTCAGCACATCCTTCTTCACGCGAGCATATTTTGGATTACCGCCTTTATGACCGGGACCGCCGAAAAGGACCGGGTACACGTAAATCTGCCGCGGCCAAAGAACTGGCGCGATGACATTATTTACGAAGGACTCTTCTGTCTGCCCCTCAACGACAAGATAGACACGGGTCACGAGTCCTCGCGCTCCCCGTTTCGACCGACCCTGGTTGGCTCGGGGATGTCTTCGCTTTGCGGTCGGCCGCCTAAAACGTTTTTCCGCCACAGTTCGCCGAGCGAATACTCCTCAAGCCATTCGGATAGGTTGGCAGATTCCAGGCGCCGGAAGGTTGACTGTCCTTGTGCTCTTTCAACAATAATCACATCTTCAGGACTAAACTCGCTCAGCAGAGGCGCTGATTGGGTGGAGACTATTATCTGGTTGGTGATGTGCGATCCGTAGTTCCTCGCGGCCTGTTGGAAAAGATTAGCCAAGAGAGTTAAGGCATATGGGTGGAGTCCGAGTTCCGGCTCGTCAAACAAAACCGTCGCGGGCAGCGCCGGCTGGAGCAAGGCAGTGGCTAAGCAGATAAACCGAAGTGTGCCGTCGGAGAGCTGACTGGGGCGCAACAGATAGTCCGAGTCCTTCTGCGACCACTCTAATTGAATTGAATCTGGATTGGTGGGCACCGGTCTTAGTTTGAAGTCATCAAAGAAGGGCGCTGCCAGCCGGACCACCTCTCGGATCCTCTGATAGATAGTGGAATGGGTGGATTGGAGCCTGTATAGGAATGCCGCCAAGTTATCAGCATTAGGCCGAAGAGAAATGTTATCATTTATAGGCCCTTGCCGACGAACCCCTGCTGTCGCGCTAGTGTCATGAAAGTGATAAACGACCCAACTCGATGCGGCTTCGAAAACGTAGTGTGGCACGCCATACCTTGCTCTGATGCCGGGTTCATCTTTAAGATCCTTCAGCCTGGCTTCGATGTGTCCAGAACCCAGAGAGCCACGCGTGGGACCGAATTGTCCGCTGAAAAATGTGGCCTCGTCAGCGAATACTAACCGGTTATCCACGGTTGGTTTCAATACAAACTCATACCCATTGGCTCCAAAATAAAGCTTGGCGACGATCTGCTGGGTAACTCTCGGCCCCATGTACAGGCACGCGTCCGCTCCACCTTCCATTTGAATTGCAAGCTGCAGTCTTTGCTCGATCAATTCTCGCAATAATCGGAAGAAGCCGACGAAGTTGCTTTTGCCGGCGCCGTTGGCACCGATCATTATGTTCAAGGAGCGAAGCTCAAAGTCCTCGAGCTTACGAATCGACTTAAACCCTTCAATCGTGAGCTTCTTAATCGCTTGGCTCATACTTAGGAGGACACGAGGAATTGCATCGCGCGCCTCATACTGTAACATGATGTCGGGTGCCCCACCCAGGCCGGTTTTGCTTGGGTGGAGATTTTCAACATCACAACTGAGGGAGAGAATCGCCTCGCCCTTACCCCTGACCGAGATAGCGAAACCGCTGCTGCTAAACGGTTCGTGTCTTGCCCGCCGGGAGTGACTCCGTTTCCAGCGTATTCAAATCCAACACCTCCGACGCATGCTGGATGTCGATGCCCACGACTCGGCCCGCAGAATCCAGATCAATGACCAGACCCTCCGCGACTTCGCGAGAATCAGCGCTTGGCTTGGCATTGAGGTCGATGTAGAGCGAATCTGGGTCTGGATAATAATGGAGTTTCATGGCTGCTCTTTTGCTGCTTGCCTCGGCATCCGAAAGTTGCGATCGGGGAATGCGTTGTGGAGTGTTTCGCCGTCCTCCAGCGTCACGACACGAATGACCCGGTCGCCCAATTCTCGCACAATACCCCAATGCCGGATACGCCCGTCTGGCTGGGGTTTCGCGAGTCGAAAGTAACGACAAGTTATCTCATGAATCGCTTTGTATCAGGGCACGACTTCAATCGTGCCGAGAGGGAGCCATAAATGGGGCGGGCTTTAGAGCGTTTCCCCGAATTGCTGTCCCCCGAGGTCGGGTAGAGCGGCGCTTCAGCGCCACGTCGAGGGGGGCTCTCTTCGTCAGGCTTTCCGCCCACTGCAGCGCAGTGGGCGGAAAGCCCAGACTTCGGGGTGCGGCTTGGACCCGGACCTGAAGGTCCGCTCTACCTGGATACACCAAACCTGGAACCGCTTTAGCCCGTGGCTCCCCAGGTTGTTGCAGGGCCTAAAGGCCGAACTTAAAACGCGCTCTTCGGCACGACTGAAGTCGTGCCCTGACACGAATCCAAATCGGATTCATGAGATAGGTTCTGGCTTTGCGAAACTGGCTGAAACCCGTGTCGCCGGCCTGAAACCTTCACAGCTTCAAGTCTGCTTTTGCAGCAAGGGCAGCACATGCTGCTTCATCTGGTCGGGGGTGAAGGGCTTTCTGATGTAACCGCATGCTCCGTTGGAGATGGCCTGCATCACGTGCGACTCGCTGCCCTCGGTGGTGATCATGACCACCGGCACGCCTTTGGCGTTCTCCACTCCTTGCAATTGGCGGACGAACTCCAGCCCGTCCATGACCGGCATATTGATATCGCTGAGCACCAGGTCCACCTTCTGCGCGCGCAGAATGTCCAGCGCCTCCGCGCCATTTGCCGCCTCGAGTATCTGTCCCATCGAGACCCCGCCCTGCTGCAACGCGCGGGCCACAATCTTCCGCATGACGGAAGAATCATCCACGATCAACGTACGCAAGCCTTCCATATCTACTCCCACGGCTGGCGTCGTTCCAGCCTTGCCATAAATTGCCACGGCTCTATGCTACGCAGGCTGGCGCTTGCCCATTCGGCCACGTCGCCACAGCGTGCCAGCAGAGCTGTGCGTTCGAGAGCATCTGTCTGCTCCCAACAAAGCCAAAGCGGTGCATCAGCCAGCTCCTGAATTGTCTCCGGCCATTCCGCCATCACAGCTCTGGCTCGCACAATCGCTTCCGCAGCCAGAACCGTGGCGACCAGCGGATCGCTCGTGCCAAGCTGGGCGTCTTCGAATGCCTTCGCCATGGCAGCCCTCACGACTCCGGCCGGCAAGGTGCGGCACATGGCGGGAAGCAACTCCGTTTGCGATACGGGCGGCGAGGAAAGTTTTGCCAGCACCGGCACTTCGAACAGCAATCCGCAAAGATACGATTTGCGCGGGCTGGCGCTACCCAGCTCCCGCGCCAGGAAATGCGTCACGCAGGCGCGTACAACGGCATCTTCGACCAGCTTGGCCAGCCTCTTGCGGGTCGCAGCATTGCTCGAGCTCTCGACGCGTGGACAGGCCTGCAGCAACTGCGCGAGCCATTCGCACCCCGCCGCCACCATCGCCTGCGGCAGTTGCCAGATGGCATCGTCGCCGGCTTTGCGCTCGCGGTTGGCCAGATACAAGGTGCCGAAGGTCAGACCGGGATCAAGTGCCACTACCGAGCTGGCGAGCTCCAGATCGACTGCGGCATCCTGTAACAGCAACGTCAACAGCGAAACGCAACGGGTGACGACCGGCAGTAGTGGCACCGCCGGTAGTACTGGCGCATCGCACTCCAGCCGAGCCGTACCGGCACCGTACTGCTGAGGAAGCGCAGGAGCTTCAGCGGGCAAATCCATTTCGGGTCCTGTCATTGCTATCGGCACCTGTCCCCGGCGCTTTACCGAACGAAGAAGGCGCTGGTGGCATCTCAGCCGTGTGCTTACGGGCTTGCCGGCAGACGAAAGAGAAGATCGACTTGACGATCTCCGGCTGCCTCAAGCCGTGTCCACAGACGATCGCCGCAACAGCTCATTGAGCAACGCTCGGCGCCCGCTTGCTCGGCGTAGTTGGAAATGGTACGAGTCATCTCCATCCTGCTCTGTCGCTGGTGGATGGTAATGGTGTCGTTCTCGATGCTGAAGGCACGCATCTTGAGCTGTCGGTCGTATGCCTGCCCGGGTAGGATGCAGGGCCGGGTGCGGCACCGCACCATTGCCTCCAGGCACAGAAGAAACGCGTGATCGACCTGCTGCAGAAATCCGACATAGAGGATGGAGCGCGGCTCATTATGAAAAACCGGCACTGCCGAATAGCGATGCATCAGGAGCTCCGGCCAGTACATCCTCGCCGGCACGAGTTGCGGCTCGGGCAGAGGAAACAGCGGACATCCCTGCTGCGCAGCTACCGCCGCCAGGACTTGCTGCTCGGTGACGGCGCCGAGCTTCACCAGCCACTCGCCTAACATGCCGCTTTTCTCGGTGCGTTGCCGCTCCAATGCATCACGCAATTGCCCATGGCTGATGTCGCCCTGCGACAGCAGAATCAGTCCCAACGGCAATCGGTTCGGGCGTGGAGCACGACGAGAGAAGGCGAAGGCGGCGTGCTCCAGATAGCGGTGTATCCCCTCCTGGAAACATCTGGGCGAGCAGTACCAGCGCTGGTGGAACGATACCCCTTCATTACGCGCCCACCACCGTTGCCACAGTGAAGGAGGACGCGGGCAAAGCGGGCTGGCGCAGACCGGCAATGCTGCCAACGCAGCCATGGGTGAGCGGTTGGGCAATACCGAACGCAAAGAGACAGACATCTCCTACTCCTTACCAGAGAATCAAGCCAGAGAACCACAGAGACACAGAGGCACAGCGATGCCAGACATTTAGGGCAACCGGTGAATAGTGCTTATTTCATGGCGGCTTTGGGTTTTTCTATCCGAGGTAGTTCTCTGTTTGCCGCGTGACCCTGCCATGCTTAACATCTTCCCTGTGCCCCTGTGGTGAATTGCATTCGGTTACAAACTGCTGACGCACTGTTGCGGCGAGGCGACTTCCTTCACCCGCAAGCCGTAATTCCCGTCTACCACCACCACTTCACCACGCGCGATGACCTTGTCGTTCAGCACCAGCTCCACCGGCTCCTGAATTTCACGGTCCAGCTCCAACACCGCCCCGGTCGCCAGCTCCAGCACCTCGTCCAGCGTGGCCTGGTGGCTGCCGAAGCGCAGCATGACGGGCAGCTCCACGTCCATCAGCAGGCCGAGATTGCCCTGGCGCAGCAGATCGTCGATTTTGCTGGAGGTTTGCGCGGCAGATGCAGGTACTGAAGAGGCGGGAGGTTGCTTTTGGCCGGCGTTGCCGGAATCGGGTTCACCCCGCTCCAGGGCGCTGACCAGGGCATCGTCCCATTCGATCCGTACGGCGACGGAGTTCGTCTCGTCCGTAGCCCGAAGCAGCCTGGCCGTGCCCGTTGTTTCGTGCAGGGAAGGCTCAGTCGCAACCTGTAACTTCACCTCACCGAATTCCGGTTTCAACCCGGTCGCTGCTAATCCGGTCCACTGCCGAATCAGCTCTTCCAGCGCTTCCTTCTGGGTTTCGTCCGGCTCTCCGTCAATGCTGATTGGCTCGCCCAGGAACATACCCAGCAGGGCTGCCACGTCGGCGCATGCCAGGTTGATACCTATCTGGCCTTGCAGCCCGCCCGTAGCCGTGATTCGGAGGCTGCTGCAGGGCGCGAATTCGGCAGGAATGGCCGCCGCCTCCGCCTGCCAATCCGCCGATGTCATGCGCGAGAGCAACATGGCCAAGCTACTGATCCATGCCTGCCAGCAAGCCAGCGTCTTGCTTCCCGGTGGTGAGCTCATTGCCTAGGCCTCTTCTTCCGTTTGCGCTATCGCTTCGACCACCTGCGCAGCGCGGTAACTGCGGCTGCTTACCGGACGGGCTGACCAGCAGTCGCGTCCTCTGAGCCGTAGCATCGCCGGTTCTTCAATGGGGCGGCACAGCGGCAGAACCGCGCCCGCTTCGAGCGAGAGCAGGTCCATCAATCGCACCGGAATCCCAGGAGTCGTGAGTTCGAGCTTCACTGCCGACTTCAATAGACGGTTCCCGATGCTCTCCCGGTTCACTGCGTGTCCGCGGGCACGCTGATACACCATCTCAGCGCGCAGTTTCCGCAGGATTACGGTTGAAACCACGGACGGAATCGCGAGGTTCAGCATCCCCTTGGAATCCGCCATAGTGACGTCGAAGGTCAGGGTCAGCGTCCTCTCCTGCGGCGGCAGGATGCGCAACATTTGCGATGCGGGCTGCCGGCGCTCGAATTCCACCTCGAGTCCCAGTGGTTGCCACACCTGTCCCAGTTCGTGACAGATCACATGGCCGACGCCTTGCAGCAGATTCTCTTCGATCTCGGTGACATCGCGCGTGGACTGCGGCAGTTGGCCGGTTCCTCCCAGCAGCAGGTCGACGACGGGGAAGGCGAGGCTCATGTCCAGGTGAAGAATGCCGGTGGCATCATTAGGCGGCAGGCGAAAGGTGCTGTAATAGGTGGTGTCGGCAAAGCGGGCGAGAAAGTCGCGGTAAACCAACTGTTCCACAGCCACCAGGGCCACTTCGAATTTGTCGCTGAGATAGGCCCCGGCGGCACTGGTCAGATTGCGCGCAAAACTCTCGTGCAACTGGCTGATGCTTTGCAACTGCTCCTTGCCCAACAGGCCCGCCTGATACAGGTCCCAGGGCTCGACCACCGCGCTGGTTCCGGCCAACTTGTCCCCCGCCGCGTAACCCCGGGCAGCGCGGAATAGAGCGTCGATTTCTCCCTGAGTTAAGACTTTTTCCATGATCCTGACCTTCCCGATCCCAGCAGTGCGCCGGCTCCGTGCCCGGCATTCTCCAGCGCCGCGCGCAGCCGGGCCACTGCCACGGAGTGGATCTGCGAAACCCGCGATTCTCCCACTCCCAGCACCGCGCCGACTTCCTTCATCGTGAGCTCCTCCTGGTAATACAGCGCCAGAACCTGCTGCTCCCGCTGGGGCAATTGCGCGATCGCCGCCGCCAGCATCTGCTTGCGTTCGCCTTTCATGTACAGCGATAGCGGGTCCTGCTCAGCCGGCCCGGGAATGGTTTCGCTGAGATCGGTCTCGCGTCCGTCTTCCAGCGAGTCAATTTGCAGACTGCCGACCTCCAGGCCGCGGATCTCGTCCAGCATGTGCTGGAACTCTTCCAGGCTCATTCCCATTACCTGCGCCAGCTCCGGCTCCGTGGCCGAATGTCCCAGCTCGGTTTGCAGCTTCTGCATGGCCGCTTCCAGGCGCCGCGCCTTGCGGCGCAGGTCACGCGGGCTCCAGTCCATGTCGCGCAGGCTGTCGAGGATCGCTCCCCGAATGCGAAACTTGGCGTACGAGGCGAAACGCACATTCTTGCCGGGATCGAATTTGTGCATGGCATCGATGAGCCCTACGATTCCGGCGTGCACCAG
Source organism: uncultured Acidobacteriaceae bacterium (assembly GCA_963821995.1). Lineage (GTDB taxonomy): Bacteria > Acidobacteriota > Terriglobia > Terriglobales > Acidobacteriaceae > Bog-257. The sequence continues at coordinate 49,991 of CAWGFZ010000017.1, forward strand.
GTCATCGAAGGAAACGTGCTGCGGCAGCCGCTCGTGAATCCGGCGCGCGATGTACTTGACTTGCGGCAACTGCTCCAGCAGAAGTTGCTCGGAAACTGCTTCCGCCGGTTCACTCATCTGTTCATAGACTTGGGCCGCACCCATACTTCCTCCTCATCGAATCATTCCCAGCGACTGCACCTGCACAACCGGCGGGATCTCTCCCGGCGAGAGCACAACCACCTTGGGTAGAAACGGTTCCAGCAGGCGGCGCAGGTGAAAGCGCGCCGGGGTACTGCAGAACAGCACCGGCGTGGCCATTCGTACCTGCTCGCCGGCCAGCTTTTTCAGGCCTTCCAGAATGCGGCGCACGAACGACGGCTCCAGCCCGTTGTTGCCGGCCGGCGCCTGGCCGGAGAAGGCCCGCGTCAGCTCTTCTTCCATGCCGGGATCGAGCGTCACTACGCGCAGGCCGCCATCGTCGGAAAGCAGCGGGTGCACCAGTGCACGGCCCAGCGCCTGCCGCGCGCCTTCCACCAGCAGCACCGGATTCTTGGTGACTGCCACCGTGTCCAGCAGGCTCTCCAAAATGGTGGGAAGGTCGCGGACCGAGACCTGCTCGCGCAGCAGTTGCTGCAGCACTTTCTGAACTTCGCCGAGGCTCATCAGTTTGGGGACAAGCTCCTCGCAAAGCTTGGGCTGGCTCTCGCCCAGCCGGTCCAGCAGCCGCTTGGTTTCCTGGCGGCTCAATAGCTCGTAGGCGTGCTGCTTGATGACTTCGGCCAGGTGAGTGGCGATTACCGACGTCTGGTCCACCACGGCGTATCCTTGCGCCAGCGCCTCCTCGCGCAATCCGGGCACGATCCAACGGGCCGAGACCCCGAATGCCGGTTCGTTAGTCGCCAGCCCTTGCAACTGGGGCGGCTCGTTCTCCGAGCTGATGGCCAGCAGGCAATCGTCGCGGAGCTCCCAGCGCGCAATCTCGACCCCGCGCACAAACACCACATACTCTCGCGGCCTCAGCTTCAGGTTGTCGGTAATGTGCACCGGCGGCACGATGAACCCAAGCTGTAATGCCAGATGCCGTCGCAGTGCCTTGATCCGTTGCAGCAACTGTCCGCCTTGTTTGGCATCGACCAGGGAAACCAGCCCATAACCGACCTCGAGACTGATGTCGTCGAGCTTCAGCAGACCTTCGAGTGCCTCCTGCTGCGACGGACTGCCCGCTCCGGCGCCGGCCGCCGCGCCGTCGGGAGCGGCCGGAAGCGGCTTCTCGAACTCTCGCTTCGCCCGGCGTGCCAGCCATCCCGCGGCCAGGGCGATCAGCAGGAAAGAAAACTTCGGTAGTCCCGGAACCATAGCCAATGCCACCATGGCGGCGGCGGCAATCCACAATGGCCGGCTGCGGGAAAATAGTTGCCCGGCGACGTCCGATCCCAGCGTGTTGTCGGATGACGAACGGGTGACGACGATGCCGCCGGCAACGGAAACCAGCAGCGATGGAATGAGCGTGACCAGTCCATCGCCAACGGTAAGGATGGTGTAGGTCTTGAGGGCCTCGCGAAAGGGGATGTCCAGTTGAAATACGCCAATGAGGAAACCGGCGATAATGTTGATGGCGGTAATCAGGATGGTGGCCAGGGAATCGCGCTGGCTGAAACGCGCCGCGCCGTCCATGGCGCCGTAGAACTCGGCCTCGTGCGCCACCTGCTCGCGCCGGCTGCGCGCTTCTTTCTCATCGATGATTCCGGCATTCAGATCGGCATCAATCGCCATCTGCTTGCCGGGCATCGCGTCCAGCGTGAACCGTGCCGTGACTTCCGCTGTCCGCACCGCGCCATGGCTGATGACCATGTACTGGATGGCAATCAGCGCCAGAAACAGGACGAAGCCCACAACATAGTTGCCGCCGACAACGAATTGCCCAAAAGCCTCAATGACATGGCCGGCCGCACTTGCGCCTTCGTTGCCGTGCAGCAGAATGCGCCGGCTGCTGGCCAGGTTGAGCGATAGACGAAACAGCGTCAGCAGCAATAGCAGGCTGGGAAAAACCGAGAACTGTACTGGGCGCAGGATGTGTACCGCCGAGAGCAGCACCAGCACCGACGCGGTGATACTGATCGCCAGCAGCAGGTCAAGCGCGAATCCCGGCAGCGGCACCAGCATGACAAAAACGAGGGCGACCGCAGCCACCGGAATAATCCACTCCGACGCTCGCTTGCTCAGCGTCAACGGCTGCGGTTTGTCCGTCGTCTTCGCCATCCGTTATGCTCTGCCCGCGCGTTGAGCGCGTGCCCTCATTTGTGCGCGATAGATGAATGCCAATATCTCCGCCACCGCGGCATACAATTTCGCGGGAATCGTCTGTCCGATTTCCACGCTGCGATAGAGCGCCTGCGCCAGCGGCGCATTCTCGGCAATCGGAATCTCGTGCCACAGCGCGGCCTGTTTGATCTGCTCAGCCAGGGCGTTCATTCCCTTGGCCACGACCACCGGCGCCGCCATCTCCGCCCGGTACTCCAGCGCCACCGCAAAGTGCGTAGGGTTGGTGACCACCACCGTGGCCCGCTCCACCTCCTTCAACATCCGGCGCCGTCGCATCTGCCGCTGCAGCCGCCGCAGGCGCATCTTTACCGTGGGATTGCCCGTGGTCTCTTTGAACTCATCGCGCAGGTCCTGCTTCGACATGCGGAGGTCGCGCTCCAGCTTCTGCCGTTGCAGCAGGTAATCGATGGCTGCCCAGACCAGCAGCACCAGGGTCGATTTCCAGCAGATCTCGAAGATCCGCTGGTACAGGAACTCGCCGAGCGCGGCCGGCGGCATCTGCGCGCCGTGCAGCAACAGGGCCCAGTCGCGCGCGAGCACATCGACGCCCAGATACAGCAGAACGGAGAAGGGAATCAGAGACTTCGCGATGGGCGCCAGCCCAGAAAGAGAAAACATCTGGCCCAGCTTCTTCGCCGGACTCATGCGCTCGATATTGGGAACCAGCGCCTGCCCGGCGAAGACCAACCCGCCCTGCGCCAGACTGCTGCCCAGAGCCAGTACCCACATGAGCGCGAGCGGCGCCAGCACCCAGCGCATAGCGGCGATGCCGGTTAAGGCCAGAATCGGCGAGCCCGGTTCGAAGTCGCTCTGCCCCGCGATCTCGGTCCAGTGGCGCCAGCTCAGCCGCCATTGCTCGAGCTCGCCGGCGGAGATCCACAGCAGAGTAAGCAGACCGGCAAAGCCAATCAACGCGCCCGCCAGCTCGCGGCTGCGCGCCACCTGTCCCTGCTCGCGCGCTTTCTCGCGCCGCCGAGGAGTTGCCCGTTCGGTCTTGTCGCCGTCCGCCATAGGATCAACGCGCCAGTTGCAACAGCCGCTCGCCGGAATGAATCGCGCTGGTGAAATAGCGCTCGAAGAGTGCCGGCCAGTACTTCAACGAAAGCGCCAGCACCGCCAGCCCGACCATGCTCTTCACCGAAAGCCCCAGGAACAGCACCGGCAACTGCGGTGAAGCTTTGCCCAAGAATCCCAGTACGATGTCAGCCAGCAAAGTAGCCATCATCGCCGGCGCTGCTATCTCGACGCCGGCCAGCAGAATGCCACCAGCTGCGTGCAACAGTTGCCGGGCCACGGCCCCGTTGACCATGGCGGTGCCGGCCGGAAGATACGCAAAGCTGTTGCCCAGGGCGCGCAGCAGCCAGCGATGCACTCCCAACTGCAGGAAAATCAGCATGGTCACCGTCTGCGTGAACACCGACAGCACTGGGGTATCGACCTGCGTGTTGGGGTCAAGAATGTTGACCAGCCCAAAGCCGACCTGCGTTCCCATCGTCTGCCCGGCAAACACCGCTGCCTCAAAAACGAACTGCGCCGAAAGGCCGATCAGCAGTCCCACCAGCGCTTCCGAGAGCATCATTCGCAAGACGCCGCCGCTGCTCAGCCACAGGTGACGTGGTCCGCAAACCGGATACAGCAGCGCCGTCAGCAACACAACCAGGCCGACCTTGATCTTGGGAGCGATCGCATCGCTGCCGAGAAAAGGCGTGAACACCAGCAGTCCGGAGACGCGCGCGCCTACACAGGCAACCGCAGTGACTATTTCCTCGATCTGGACTTGAACTTCCATCGCTTGCTTCCAACCACGCCTCAGCGCAGGAACGGCCGAAAATCGCCCATCAGCTGCCAGGTAAACAGCGACAGCTTGCGCAGCATCCACGGCATCAGCAGGATGGCGGCAGCCGCGGCCGCCAGCAGCCGCGGTACGCTGGAGATGGTGTTGTCCTGTAGCGACGTAAGCACCTGCACCACATTGATCGTCAGGCTCACCACCGCCAGCACGATCAGCAGCGGGCCGGCCAGCATGACCGCGGTCTGCAAAGTTGATTGCCCGAGTTCGACTACCACTTGCGACGACATAGCAGGCGCGCTCCCGCGCTCAGGAAAAACTCTTCATCAGCGAACCCACCAGCAGGTTCCAGCCGTCGACCATGACGAACAGCAGGATCTTGATGGGAGTGGAAATCACCACCGGCGGCAACTGCAGCATGCCGACCGACGTCGTTATCGAGGCCACCACCAGATCGATCACCAGAAACGGCAGAAACAACACCGCTCCGATCTGAAAGCCGACCTTCAGCTCCGACAAGATGTAGGCCGGCGCCACTACCCGCATCGGCAGCTCATCGGGCGAGCGCGGCGGCGGCAGCTTGGCCATTTCGACGAACAGCGCCGCATCTTTTTCCCGCATGAACTTCAGCATGTAACGCCGCACCGGATCGGAGCCGCGGTCGAGCGCTTCCCAGGCCGTGATCTGGTTGTTCTCCAGAGGCACGATTGCCTGCTGATAAATAGCCGTTCCCACCGGCTGCATTAGGAAATAGGTCAACACCAGGGAAAGTCCGATCAGCGTCTGGTTGGTCGGCGCGCTTTGTGTGCCTAACGCCTGCCGCAGGAAGTGGAACACCACCAGCAGCCGCACCAGCGGTGTCATCGACAGCAGCAGCGCCGGCAATATGGTCAGCAGCGTCAGCAGCAGGACAATCGTCCAGGGCACGCCGCTGGAATTGATTCCGGGAATCTGCAGCTTTGCCGGTCCGGGGGCAACGATACTGCCGCCGCAACCGATGCCGCTTAAGCACACCGCGGCCAGCAAACCAGCCCGAAGCCTGCGCGCTTGGCTCCGCTCGGTCATCGCTGGCGCTCGCACCACTCCGTCAGCAATTCGGAAAAATCAGGCCCTGCACCCAAACGCGCCAGCAGATTCACGCCGTGAGCGCCGCCACCCACCAGAAACTTCTGTCCCTCATACTGGATAACTGCGACGACGCGCTTTTCGCCCAGGGAAACGCTCTCGCAAAGCCGCAACTGTCGCGCCGCCCGGCGTATGCCGACCGCCGGCAAGGCATGGCGGAGACGAGCCCAGGCGGAGACCAGCCTCCCCGGAGAAGATTTCAACGTCGTTTCCATCGCTCTCCTTCAGATCAACTCGGTTATGCGTGCCCCGATGTGTTCGCCTACCGAATCCAACTCGGTCCACCCGATGAGTTGTCCATTGGCATACAACGGAATCTCGGCAGTGCGGCTACAGCGGCTGGAAACGATGCTGCCGGTCTCGAGCCGCAGCAGATCGCCGACCGTGAAGTGTGCGATCGCCACCTGCGGCGACAGGTCGCACGGCAGCCAGCGAAGCTTGCGCCATTTGTCCACTGCTTCCCCGGACGAAGCAGCCGCGGTTTCCCCGGGCAAACGTTTATTGGTTGTAACCGCGCTCATCGGCAACATCCGTCCCTTGATTTGCCGCGTCTTATTTCAAGCACTGGCAATGAAGTGCAATCGAATGTCCGGCGAAGATGAGAAAAGATGAAAAGGCGAAAACAGGCCGGGATACGCCTTCGGCTTTTTCAGCGGCCTCTTCAGTCGTGCATAAAAGCGCAAGCTCAGAGATCGGCTTCAGCCGCTGAAGTAAACGCCGCAAACGCATTACCCCAGCGGCCCTGTTCGCACTTTCCCTTTCCTGTACGCCTGAAGGCGTACTCCACCCGTCTGCAGGCACTATGAAAATGCTCTTAAATGGCTACTTGAGGAAGCTGATTCACATTGAGAAGTTTCTAATGCAGTACCGCGAATCAGAGGGTCCCGCATCAGCGCCACGGCGCGACTGCGGGACCTTGGTTTTGCACGACCAGCGCGATCTTAAGTAGCTTTGAGGTTGATCGTGTCCTGCATGATCTGGTCGAAGGTGGTGATGGTGCGAGCATTCGCCTCGTAGTCACGCTGCGCCACAATAAGGGCCGAAAACTCCGTCGCGATATCCACATTCGACAGTTCCAGCGAGCCGCCGGAGACCGTGCCCAGACCACCGGTGCCGGGCGCGCCCACCACCGGCGATCCCGAAGCCAGGGTGGCGGCAAAATCGTTGTTGCCGCTACGTTCGAGTCCTTGCGGATTGGCAAAGTTGGCCAGCGCGATCTGCCCCAGAGCGGCGGTCCGGCCGTTGCTGAAGCTTCCCGTAATGGTGCCATCGTCGCCAATCGAGTAGGTGGTGAGCGAGCCGCTGCTGTATCCATCCGCCGAGGTGTTCGAAGTCACGCTGGTGCTGGCCACCTGCGTCAGCAGTGGCGTGTTGGAGCTGTTGTACAGGTTCCAGTTGAAACTCAGGTTGCTAGCGCCGTCGGCCAAACCGCGGGCGGTGATGCCGGTAACGTTGCCGGTTGGCGATGTCAAATTGCCGTTGCTGTCGAAGGTGAGGTTCGTGGTGTCGATCGTGGTTTGTGTCCCCATGTCCGTCCAGGTCACGGTACCGTCGGTGACGGTGCCTCCATTGGTGGGCCAGGTACTTGGCGGCGTCGAGCCCGAGGTTCCCGCCACCGTGCACTTGTAGATGTGCCCATTGGCTGCGGGAGGTGAGATGGTCTGCCCCAGGGTATAGGCGGTCGAAGCCGCCCAGGTTGGCGGAGGCGTCAGATCGGCATTGGGAATCGTAACCGCGCAGGTCCAGGCACCGGCGCCGGTCTTATTGAAATTGAAGTTCAGCACGTGAGCGTTACCCAGTGAGTCGTACACGGTTACCGGGGTTGACAGCGATGCGTCGCCCTGTCCGACGGTCGCGCTGGCGTCGAGATTGGTCGTCAGCTCGACGTTGCTGGTCGCCTGCGGAGCGTTGATCTGTCCCAGATTCAGTTGCAAGGGCGACAAGGCTGCACCGGCAGGAATCGTGCCATTGACTGCCGCGTAGCCCATCACCTGCTCACCGTCGGGGGTCTGCAGCGAACCATCCGCTGCCACCTGAAAATCGCCCGCCCGGGTGTAGTAGTTGGTGCCATTCTGCTGCACCACGAAAAAACCGCTGCCCATAATCGCTACGTCGGTGGCGACTCCGGTCGATTCAGGACTGCCGGCGGTCATATCAATGGAAGTGGCGGCGACATCAGCGCCGGAGCCTACTTGCAACGGATCGCCCGACCCATTCGTCCCCAAGTTCTGGTAAAACAAATCGGCGAATTGGATATCGCTGCCTTTGTAGCCGATGGTGTTCAGGTTGGCGAGATTGTTGGCGATGGTCGACATCGCGGTGGAGCTGGCGGTCAGACCGGAAAGAGGAATGGAGAAGAGCGGCATTATAGGCCTCCTATGGAGCTAGGCGACTGGTTGGAAGTGCTCGCGCTGGAACTTCCGAAGGTGCTTTGCAGCACTTGGTTGATTTGGGTCAGCTGATCCAGGCTGGTGACGCCTACCAGCTGGGTGACGAAGGTCGAAGGATCCATAGGCGACAGCGGGTCCTGGTTCTGCAACTGCGTAACCAGCAGCTGCATGAACATGCCGTCAAGCCCGCCGTTGAGCGCATCGCCGCTATCGCTGCTGCTGCTGCTGCTACCGCTGGTGCCCGTTGCTGCGGAGGCGGACGGGGTTAGCGCCGAAGAGATGGCTGCTGAGATGCTGGACATGACGTACCTCGCTTTTATCGCTTTGTCTAGGCATGAACGTTTAGTCCCCGGGAATAAGGCTCGATCCAGGGCACCGCTGCGCTGTGCCCGGTCCGGGTCGACCAATCGCTGGCGCGGGAAAGCCGCCCTCCCGAAGTGGTTGCTGATTGAGGTCGCTGCTGCTGCTGCTGTGCCCCGGGGCCGCGCTCATAGTTGCCGCTCTGCGAGCTGAAGTCCAGCACGTCGAGATGCAAATGATGCTCTTCGATGGCGCGCTCGAGCGATGGCATCTCCGCCATCATGGCGGCATGCAGTTCCGAGTGCGCTGCCGAGATGCTTGCCCCGACCCGGTCCTGGCTGAGTCCGGCGCGCAACTCCACGCTGCCGAAATCAGCGGTGTTCACACCCACCCGCATCTCAGTCTGTCCCATGCGTTCGATTACGCGAGCGCTTTGCACCAACACCGGCGTTACTGGAGAGCCGTCCAGGTTGCGAGCCGGGTTCTCAGGCAGTCCCTGTGACTGGGCAGCATCAGCCGTTGCGCCATCCGTGTGCGACGCAGATGAGTGGTTGAGGGGCGCCGTACCCAGCTGTGGCGCGGCCACCGCGGGTTGACTGCCGGCTTGCGCAACCGCTGCAGACAACTGCGGCTGCTGGGGCGGCGGGGCGACAGAACCGTCCGGCACAGCGGCTGGCGTTCGCAGGTCCGCAACCGAGTTGTCCGAGGCATCAGATGAGGTCTTTGGCTGCGGCAGGCCAGTGTTCTTGCCGGTGTGAGCTGAAGCAGTCGCATCGGCGCGCGATGTACTTTTCTCGGGCACAGCCGGGTTCGACCAGGCTGCGTCCGTACGGGTTAACTCAGGCGGGGGAGAAGGTTCGGGCTGCGGAGCTGCAGTAACCGCAATGGTGTTCGTCGGCGGCGACCCGGTTGCGTCGTCCTCGGCGCTGTCGCCGCTGGCTGGCGAGCGGGAGTCGAAGCTGGCGCTCTCGGTGGCTGCCGCTAGGGGACGCTTCGTGTCGGGGGACGCGGTGGCACTCGAGGGATCAGGAGCCGGGCTGCTGGTTTTCGAGTTTGCTGAAGTAGCATCCGAGGTTTGTGATCTAGTCGTCTGCTTTGCCGCCTGCGTTGCTGTTTCAGCGATCGATGGAGGCGAGGATTCGGCTAATGGCATCCGCGGCGGAGTTGCGGCAATCGCGGCTGCGGTCCGGGGCAGTCGGAAGCTCGCTGCCGATTGAGTTTGGCTTGCAGTTTCCTGTTCTACATGGCGCGAAGAAGCGATCACCGTCTTCTGCGCCGGCACAGCGTCAGAGTGGACGCTGGAGCTCTGCGGCTCCGTCATATTTACCGAACGTGAAAACACCGCTGCCGGTGCAAAGGCGGTCGCCGCCAAGGGCGTGCGGGAAGCTGGGGCAACGGACATCGCTGTGGCCCGGGGCAGTTCGATGTTCGCTGCCAGCTGCGTTTGGCTTGCTGTTTCCTGTTCTGCATGGCGCGAAGAAGCGATCACCGTCTTCTGCGCCGGCACAGCGTCAGAGTGGACGCTGGAGCTCTGCGGCTCCGTCATATTTACCGAACGTGAAAACACCGCCGCCGGTGCAAAGGCGGTCGCCGCCAAGGGCGTGCGGAAAGCTGGGGCAACGGACATCGCTGTGGCCGGGGGCAGTTCGATGTTCGCTGCCAGCTGCGTCTGGCTTGCAGTTTCCTGTTCGGCATAGCCTGCGGAGGCGATCACGCTATTCTTCGCCTGTCCGCCAGCGTCAGGCTCGACGCTTGAGCCCCGACGGATGGCCGCGGCTCTTGGAGTCAAGAAAGCCGTTGCAGGTCCAGACCCACTCTGCGCTTCTATCGCAACTCGATTCGCAGCAGAGGCGCCTTGGGTCACTCGGACAGGAACGGTTTCGCCGTTTGCAGCGATGGTGTCCGCTGTCGCGGTCCGCTCCATAACGCAGCTACGTAGGTTCGGTTCGGCGGCGTATGCAGCTGGGACATTGCCCGAGGCCGAAATCTCAGTTTTTGCGGATTCGATAGTCTGGCGCCGGGGAGTCCATGAGTTGCGATCACTCGCATATACCCGGCTGCTGGATTCGTCCTCGCCATCCCCGGTGGGTTGCGTTGCCCGCATCGGAAGCGCGGCATTTGGTCTCGCCGTCCTGGCCGGCGGTTCCTGCGCAGGGCCGCCGTATTCATCGGGGTATGCAATGGCATTGGTCTCCAGCTGAGCAGCATCCCCGATGTGATTTTCCGAGTTCGTGCTGAACCGTGTTATCGGTGTTCGTGGTTGCCGATCGGGGCTTGCCACGGCAGCCTTTGCGTGCGCCACGGAATGGTTAGGTATTAGATCTCGGGACGCAGCCGATCTGCCACGTTCAGGCGAGGGCCGGGCCGCATCAATGGCCGGCGTAAGGGGATTCTGTCCGCCTGCCAAAGCAGTGGAGGAAGGTGCTTTGGCGGCCGGGCCCGCAGCCTGAAACGCTTCGCCGTTCAGCTTGGCAGACGAGCTTGGGGTGCCGCTCGCTGGCACGTGGCCGCTGATCGGGACGGCGGAGTTTGTGAAACCAGTTGTTTTTGCTGCCGTAGCCGGAACCGGCGATACTGTCATCACGCGTGCGGGATCGCCGCGCAAGCGGGACGACGCTGCCCTGGCTGGGTGGTCGGTTGGTACCAGGTGGAATGCAGTTATCTGTCCGGCGAGCGTCGTGCGCCGTGGAAGCGGCTTGGGTGCTTCGCCGCTTGCCGGAGCACGTTGTCCAACAGTCTTCGTCGGATACAGGCGTTGCGTGGCGAATTCTTCCGTCCCCTCCAGCGATGCGCCTGGTTCGCTCTCACCACTGGGATCGAGGACAGCCGCGGAAGCACGCATCGGCGGAGACGGAGCTGAGTTGCCGGTTCGTTCATCGACGGCGACCGGAGGCAGTCGCTTCGGTGGCAGTTCGATGACTGGGCCCTTAGAAATTGCGGTCGAGTTATTCGAGGATGTTACCGGGGGTTCCATATCGCGTATTTGAGGCGATTCGACCCGCACCAGATCGCTGAAGAGGCTGGCCCGAGCTGCACTCGCCGATACCGCCGCGAACATTGCAGCGGGCGGAGCATCGATAGCAAGTGACAACGTAGCAATCACGCGTACGCCTCGCGACAACAAACATGAAGAGCAGTCGAGATACCAATTGTCAGTCGCGCGGGACGGAAAACTCGATCCCAGAAAAGCCGCGAGTACTCAAGGACTTCGCTGGGTTGCCGATGGAAGTGTTGCCGGTGTGAGGATCGGCGGCAGCGTCACCTAGGCAAGGCTTGCCCAGCCAACTGGGCAAATCACGCCCGTCTCCTGGCAGCTCGCAACCGATGCAGTTCGTCCAGTAAGAGCTGTTGTCTGCGCTGCTCGACCACGCGGTAGTCGCGGAGTTGCCGTTCCCGCAACGATTCCAGCACCTCGCGATTCTGCCGCTCACGACGATAACGGATGGTCTGTTCCGAGATGTTATTTTCCAGTACCGAGAGGCGTGACCGCAGCGCCTGCTGACGTTCCGCGATGCCGTTTAGCTGCGCGGTAGAAAAATGCAGCTCTGCCGCTGGTACTCCGCTGTGGTGGAGAGCGTCTGCGATGGCGGAGCCCCGTCGCCGGCGGGCGGTAGCGGCCTGTTGGAGTTCTTCCCGCACCGCGGCGCGGCTGGCCAGAAGGGTCTGCAGCCGAAGCTCTTCGCGCTCCTCCAGGCTGCGCCGGTAGCGCAGCACCGCCCCCAGAGTGAAATGAAAAGCCATGATCCCTCAGCAGGGAATCGCATTCAGCCGGGCGACAGTTTCCGCAAAAGCAGTTCGTTCCTGGGAACCTTGTCGCAGAAAGCCTCGCAACTGCGGCAGTACGGCGATGGCGCGGTCCAAGTCCGGGTCGGCGCCTTTGGTGTACGCGCCGATACGGATCAGGTCCTCCGAGCGGGCGTAGGCTGCCAGCAAAGAACGCAATTGATGGCTGCGCGCCAGGTGCTCCGGCGAGGCCACCGCCGGCATCAGCCGGCTGAGGCTGTCCAGGATCGCCACCGGGGGATAGTGATTTTCCGCGGCCAGGTGACGGTCCAGCATAATGTGCCCATCGACCAGCGAGCGCAGGGCATCAACCAGCGGATCCTGCTGGTCGTCGCCTTCCATTAGCACGGTGTAAAAAGCGGTAATGCTTCCAGTGTTGAAGCATCCGGCACGCTCCACCAGCCGCGCCAGCATACTGAATACCGATGGAGTGTAGGCTTTGGCTGTCGGTGGTTCGCCGGCTGCCAGCCCGATTTCCCGCTGCGCCATGGCAAAGCGGGTCAGCGAATCGACAACCAGCAGAACGTTCTTACCCGTCCGGCAGAAGTACTCGGCGATGGCGGTCGCCGCCAAAGCCGCGCGAATACGCAACAAGGGAGACTGGTCCGACGTCGAGACGACCACCACCGAACGCCGCCGGCCGTCTTCTCCCAATCCCTCCAGAAATTCTCCCACCTCGCGCCCGCGCTCCCCCACCAGCGCCAGCACGGTCAAGTCGGCGGAGGTGCCGCGCGCCATCATGCCGATGAGCGTGCTCTTGCCCACGCCGCTGCCTCCGAAGATACCCAGGCGCTGTCCGCGGCCGCAGGTGAGGAAGCCATCGATGGCGCGAACTCCGCAGGCCAGCGGCTCGCGAATGGGCTGCCGCTCCAGCGCCAGCGGAGCGGCGCCGTCCAGCGGCCGCAGTTCCCGGCCCAGGTGCCGACCCCTCCCATCCAGCGGACGGCCGGCCCCATCGATAGTCCGGCCCAACAGATCCTCTCCCATCGCCAACGATGGACGCACGCCAAGCGCCACGATCGGGTCTCCATAGCGCACCCCGCTGGGTTTTTCCAGCGGCATGGTCAGCACCGTGGTCCCGCGGAAGCCCACAACTTCTCCGGCATAGACATGTCCGGCCCCATCGCGGACATCGCAACATTCGCCCAGGCTGCAAGGCGGTCCGCTTGATTCCAGCAGATTGCCTATAATCTGCGTGACCCGCCCTCGCCAGCGCACTCCGGCATACGAGTCCAGTGCGGCGAAATAAGGATGGAGATCCCCGGCACTCATGGCGCCTCCTCTGTCTTGCCGCGCAGCAGATCGAAGAAACCGCTTTCGATCTCCTGCAACTGGGCATCAAGATTTATTTCCGTGCTGCCAACCTCAGCCTGCAGGATGCAGCGATGGGCTTCCAGGCTGCTGTCGGCAACCACCTCAACCGGATGCTCTTTCTCCAGTTGTTGCGAGCAGAACTCAGTCCAGTTGGGCACCGATTCCACAGAGGTGCGCAGGGTCACGCGGGTTCCCGCCTGCATCCGGTCCAGGGCCACGCGCACCACTCCGGCGAGCAGCAACGGGTCCATCCGCGCTTCCCGGTGCAATACCTTGCGTGCGATCGACAGAGCCAGGCGCACCGCCTCGCTCTCCACCTGGCGGAAGTACTGGTTACGACTATGGGCGAAGTCGCGCAAAGCCGAGGCAACCGCCAGCCGCTCCTGGTCGAGAGCTTGCACTGCGGCAGCATTGGCCTGGGCCTGGCCCTCGTGGAAGCCCTGCTTGCGCGCTGTCTCCACCGCCGCGGCAATCTCCTGCGACAACGCCGCATCGTGGCCTTTGTGCCCTTGCCCGCAGGCGAGCGCGACCACATCGGGTGAGCCAAAAGGCGTCCGGATGGAGGGATAGCGAAAGCTCTCGACCCCCTTGCCGTTTGCCGCCCCCCAAATTCGATCAGACAACGTATTCGTCTCCGGTTTCGGCTTTCAGCATGATCTTGCCTTCAGTTTCCAACTGCCGCGCCACCGCCACGACTTCCTCTTTGGCTTTGTTCACCTCACGCGAGCGCACCGGGCCCATGACCTCCATGTCCTCCTTCAGCATCTCGGCGGCGCGCCCCGACATGGCTTTCATCAGGTGATTGCGCATCTCCTCGCTCGACCCCTTCAAAGCCATAGTGAGCACCTTCTTGTCGACCCGAGCCACCAGCTCCCTTATGCCGCTTTCCATCACCGTCAGCAGGTCGTCGTAGGTAAACATCAGATTGCGAATGTTCAGCGCCAGCTGCGCGTCCTCGGCTTCGATGCCGTCGAGCACAGACTTCATGGCGTCCGGCTCTAGGCCATTCATGAGGTCGGCAGCGCTCTTCACTCCCGGGAAGATGCGCCGGTTCCGTTCCCCGACGGATTCGAGACGCTTATGCAGCACCAGCGAGACTTTCTGCGCCATCTCAGGCGAGAAGTTGCGCAACTTCGCCAGACGCTTCACGGATTCAACCCGCACCGCTTCCGGCAGGCGCATCAGCAGGGCCGATGCAGCCTTGGTGTCCAGGTAGGCGAGAATGATGGCGATGGTTTGTGGCTGCTCGCCCTCCAGAAAACGGGCCAGCTCTTTGGGGTTCGCCTTCTGCAGCGCATCCATCTGTGCGGCCGTGAGCACCTCGGCGTGGTTTACCTGCTCCAGCAGAGACTTGGCGCCTTCGGTTCCGAAGGCCTTTACCAACAGCGAACGGGCGTAGCTTTCACCGCCTTGGGCAAGATACTCCTGCGCCAGACTGAGGCGCTGGTATTCCTCCAGAACATTTGCTGCCGTCCCGGGTTCGACGGCGCTCAGCTCCCGGATCTCCTGCGTGAGCCTTTGCAACTGGGTCTGGCTCAGATGACGATAAACCGTCGCGGCTGCCTCTTCCCCCAACAGCACCAGCAAAACTGCGGCCTTGCGCACTCCGTTCATATCGGGAAGCGCGGCTGCCGGACTCACTCCACGCCTCCTTCCCGCAACCAGTTCTGCACCAGCTGTGAAGCGCCGGCGGGTTCAGCTTTCACCTTGTTGACCAACTGGTTCTTCAGCAGCGAGAGTTTTTTCAGGGCTGCGCTGTCGTCGGCGTTCCCAGCCGCCAGGATGCCATCGAGCGAGTCCGCCTTCCGCCCGGCAACCTCGGGCGTCTGCACTTCGCCGCCGCTGATCAGCTTGGTCGCGGCTGCCGGACGCGCCGGCAGAGCGCGCAATGCGGTGAGCACCTGTTTCTTGACGGGCCGCAGCAGCAGCATGTACACGCTGCCAAACAGACATGCCAGCGCCAAATACCGGAGCACCCATGTCCACTCCCGCAGGTTGCGCTGCAGCTTCTCCAGCATGGTCGGGGGCAGAGGCGCGTCCGGTTGCAGATTCTGGAAGGAAAGGTTCTCCACCGCCAGCAGATCGCCGCGCTTGGCATCAATTCCGAGGGCTGCGGCGGCCAAGCCCTCGATCTGCTTCATCTCATCTGTCGTCCGCTTGCGGCGACTGGCGACTCTCTGACCGTTTTTGATCTCGACCTGGGCCGCATCGTCGACCAGAAGCGCAGCGGCAATGCGCTTGATTCGGCCCGGCGGCTGGACGGTGTGACGCACCAGTCGGTTCACACCGTAGGTGCTGCTCTCGGTCTTCGAGCTTTGCGTCTGCGTATCCGATTTTGACGGCGGGCTCACCTTGGCATTGGGAAGATTACTGCTGGTGCCCGGTACGCCGCCCCCAGGGCCGCTGCCCAGCGCCTCCTCGCTGCGGGTCATGCTGAGCGGAACCGCGCTGGCGGGATCGTAGGTTTCCTGGGTCTCGTCCCCCGAGCTGAGGTCATACTCGACATGGACGCTGGCGCGCACCCCCTCGGCGCCCACCACTGGCTCCAAGGTCTCGACCGCTCGTTTGGCCAGTTCCTGATCGATCTCCGCGGCTCCGCCCTCGCCGGGGCTGGCGCCGAAGCGGTTCAGCGGCAGGTTGGTATCGGCATCGACCACCACGACATTCTCCGGACTCAGGCGATCGACCGCGCCGGCAACCAGTTGCCGGATCGCCATGTCTTCCTGTTGCGGCAGGCTGCCGCGGCGCAGTTTTACCATCACCGAAGCTTTGGCGGAACGGTCGCGCTCGCTGTATAGCGAGTCTGCCGGCATCACCAGATGCACCCGCACGGCGGAGACCTCGCTGAGCGTAGCCAGGGTGCGTTCCAGCTCCGCCTCCAGCGCCCGCTGATAGTTGACCTTCTCGCTGAAGTCGCTGCCCGCCCAGTTCGGTTTGTCGAATAATTCGAATCCCAGCCGACCGCTGCGGGGCATGGGCTGCGACGCAATCTCCAGCCGCGCACTGTCCAGCTTGTCGGCTGGGACCAGAATGCCGGCCCCATCCGGTGACTGCTCGAAGGGAATCTTCTTTGCCCCGAGCGCAGCGGCAATGTCCTGGGCATCGCTCGGGCTCAAGCCGGAGTAGAGCGTCTTGTAGTCCTGCTTGCCGATCAATTGCACAAAGACGTAGAGCGTGGCCGCAACCAAGACCGCGCCGCCGACAATCAGCGCGCGTTGCTTCAGTGATAGTCCGCTGATGAAGTCCCTCATCTGCTGGACCACCTGCGTCAGTGTGAGATTGCTGTCCACGTCCCGCGCTCGCTAGTCTTCAAAATTCGAATTAAAACTGCATTCCGGCGATCTGCTGATACGCCTGTACTACCTTGTTGCGGACCTGCAGCATGAGCTGAAATGACAGATCCGCCTTCTCCGTCGCAATCATGGCGTCATGAACGTCTGCGCCAGTGCCTTCCAGCAAACTGCTGACTTTGTAGTTTGCGTCCAGCCCTGAGTTCTCGACATCGGCTACCGCGTCCTTCAGCGCTTCCCCGAAACTACTTTCGCCGCCAGCCTCGGCGGTCCGGGCTGCCGCCTGGGGAAGGTCCGCCGGGAGGATTCTCAGGCCCGGATTAGAGAAATCGACGCCCATACATCAGCTCTATTTCAGGATCTGCAGCGACTGCTGGATCATCTGTTTGGCCGCCTGCACCGCGCTGGCATTCAGTTCGTAGGACCGCTCGGCGCCCATCAGGTCCACCATCTCCTCGACTGGATTGATCGCTGGATAGGAGACGTAGCCGTCGGCATCGGCGTCGGGATGTCCCGGCTCGTAGCGCCGCAATGGCGGCGTCGGGTCGTCCACCACATCTCCCACCCGCACTCCGCCTGCGGGCGACGCACTTTCGCCGCCCACAGAGCCGGCCAAAAGCAGGTGAAACTGCGACTGAGGCTGGCTGTTGAAGGTCAGCAGGCGCCGCTTGTACGGCCCACCCTCGGCAGTGCGCGTGGTTTCCGCGTTGGCCAGGTTGCTGGTCGCAACTTCGGCCCGCAGCCGCTCGGCGTTGAGAGCCGAGCCGCTGATCTGAAACAGGCTGAACAGACTCATTGGCTATTGCCTCCCTGGATGGCCTCCTGCAAGCGGCTGAACTGGGAGCGCAGCAGGGCCACCTCGGTCTGGAACTGGAGCTGATTCTGCCCCATGAGCAGGCCTTCGCGATCGATATTGACGTTGTTGCCGTCGGGCCGTGCGACCAGTCCCGGCACTTCGCGCACCAGAGCTGCCCTGCCGGCATCTTCCTGCTGCTGCTGCTGCTGCTGCTCGTCCTCACCGGACATCAGCGACCGCTGCAACTCCTGACGGAAGTCGATATCGCGGGTGTGGTAGCCCGGAGTATCGATGTTGGCGACGTTCTGGGTCAGCAAGAGCTGCCGTTGCGCGGTCAGATCAAGGGCGCGGCTCAAGGTTGCGATCAGAGGGTTGTCCAGCATGCTCATGGCAGCCTCCGCGGAGGCAGTCCGTGTTCGCGGATCTTGTTGCGAACCGTGCGCAAGCTGACCCCCAGCAACTCCGCCGCTTGCGTGCGGTTGCCGGCGGTGGCATGCAGGGTAATCTGCAGCAGGGTTTTTTCCAGCTCGCGCAGGGAAAGGCCGGGCTTGATCCAGGCTGCAGCTCCGGACGAAGGCGCCGCCGGAAAGAACTGCAATGTGTCCGCTTTGATCTCATCGCCATCGCAAAGAGCCACTGCGCGCCGCATGGTGTTGGCCAGCTCGCGGACATTGCCCGGCCAGTGGTGAGCGCGCAGGGCCGCATGAAACGAGTCGCTCAGCGATGGAGGAGCCGCGGGCAATGAAAATTTGGCGGCAAAGTATTCCGCCAGCTCGATGACATCTTCCCCGCGCTCGCGCAGCGGAGGCAGGGTGAGAGGAATCACATTCAGCCGGTAATACAGGTCCTCGCGAAAACGGCCCTCCTCCACCAGCGATCGCAGCGAGCGATTGGTGCTGGCGATGATGCGCACGTCCACCTTGACCGGCCGCGTATCCCCCAGGCGGTAGAACTCGCGCTCCTGCAGCACGCGCAGCAGCTTCGGCTGCAGCACCAGCGGCATCTCGCCGATCTCGTCCAGCAACAGAGTGCCGTTCGCCGCCAGGG
This sequence comes from uncultured Acidobacteriaceae bacterium, assembly GCA_963821995.1. Lineage (GTDB taxonomy): Bacteria > Acidobacteriota > Terriglobia > Terriglobales > Acidobacteriaceae > Bog-257. The sequence continues at coordinate 68,129 of CAWGFZ010000017.1, forward strand.
CAAACTTCCCGGGATTCGTGCCCAGCGCCCCAGTAAAGGCTCCGCGAACGTGGCCAAACAACTCGCTCTCCAGCAGGTTCTCCGGCACTGCGGCACAGTTGATGGCGATGAAGCAATGCCGGGCGCGAGGGCTCTCGGCATGGATCAGGCGCGCCAATAGCTCCTTGCCGGTCCCGCTCTCGGCTTCGAGAAGAATGTCGGCTCCGCTGCGGGCTGCCTGGCGCGCCTGCTCGATAGCGGCGACTAGAACCGGCGAGCTTCCGATGATCGATTCGCGGACGGCAGCCGAGGCACACTCCACAGACGGCGCAAGCGACGGCGGTTGCGAGCGGGAGCTGCGAACGTCTTGTGCGGTGGGCAACATCTGCCTACTCGGAAATGCACGGCGGGTGCCGATTGCACCCGCCGCAGATTAGGTCGAATTCATGCGAGATGGTTTTCGGCAGAAGCGGTCAGCACCGCTTGTGGGCCGGGCAATCCCAAATGTTCCGGACAGATCGGTCCGGCTTCGGCCAGAATGGAGGCGCGCTCGATTACATGCTGCAGCTCGCGGACGTTACCGGGCCAGGCATGCCTCTCCAGCGCGCGAAGCGATTCTGATGACAGTTGCTGCTCTTCCGGCCCCACCTGGAACTTGGCCAGGAAGTGGCGTGCCAGCAGCTCAACATCTCCCCGTCGCTCCGCCAGTGGAGGCAGCTCCAGCGGGAAGACCGATAATCGGTAGTAAAGATCTTCGCGAAACTGCTTCCGTTCGGTCAGCTCGGCCAGGTCCGCATTGGTCGCCGCAATCACCCTCACGTCCACCCGAAACAGGTCGGAGCTGCCCAGCCGTTGCACCTCACCCTGGTCGAGAAAGCGCAGCAGTTTGGATTGCATACCCAAAGGCAGCTCGCCGACCTCATCCAGAAATAAGGTGCCGCCGTGGGCGCTATGAATGCGGCCCAGGCGCGATTGCACGGCCCCGGTAAATGCGCCCCGCACATAGCCGAACAGTTCCGACTCGAGCAGCGCTTCCGGAATCGCAGCGCAATTGATCACCACGAATGGCTTGCCCGAACGCAGGCTCAACTGATGAATGGCGCCGGCAACAACTTCCTTTCCGGTGCCGGTTGCCCCAGTAATCAGTACCGGCGTGTTACGGTGGGCTACCAGGCGCGCCATGCGGTATAGCGTCGCCATAGAGGCGGACTGGCCCACCATTCCGGGCAAAGGTTCCACCGCTGCCGCCGGTTTGCTGACCTTCTGCGAAGGCGCAATCGGCGCCTGCCAGCGGTCGATGGTTTCAAACAGTTGCAACGCGCTGGCGCTGCGCCACTGCTGCGGCACCGCGGGGCGTCCCGCCTCATCCAGCAGCAGGACGTCAATTCCTGGAAACCGATGGTGAATGATCTGGCGGAGCTCTTCCGCGTCCAGGTCGGGCAAACGCCGGTCAAGCAGCAGCAGTTGGCACTCGCTGTTCTCCAGCTTGCCCAGAGCATCGGCGCCTCCCAAAGCTTCGGCGGCGGTGATTCGCGAGAGGCTGAGGCTTTGCAGGATCTGCTTGCGCAGACCAGAGTTGGAACTGGCGACAATTACCGCCGGATCAGGGAATGCATAACACCGATTGGGGGTAGTCATAGAGACACTTGTACCCCTCGAAGCTTGGAAGAAGATTAGGCGAAGATTAGAAGTTTCAAGGAAACTTAAGAAAGTTGCTGGATAAGGCGAAACCGAGCAGTTGCGGCAGAACACGCAGAAATTCTCATTGGACCAGCAATGTGCCGCGCCAGACGGTCTGATCGGAAACGGCAGATAGCAGCGTAAAATCCCCGCCGGCAGCGCGAAAGCTGCGCCGCGCCATCTCGATCTCACAGGAATACGGCGCCGCCTCATCCCCATTGTTTGCGGGAGCAATTGGAAGACACGCAGCCGTTGTAATGGTGAGGGTAGCCTGTTTGGCTGCGGAACGGACTTCCAACCTCAGGGTCGAGCCAGCCGTCGCGTAGCGCAGCAGATACTCCAAAAAACAAAATAAAGCCTGCGTCAGCCGGGCTTTGTTTCCTCGTACCGGAATACGCGCACCATGTATCTTCACCTCGACCGTGATCCCGGCTGACTCGAACAGGGGAAGCATGTCCTGCTGCAATTCGCGGAGCAACTCCGCCAGATCGGTGGGCTGCGAGAGGTCGCCCGGGTCCGCGGCATCGCTGAGCGCGCGCACCAGGAGCAACCGCTGGCGAAGACGTTCAGCATCCTGCAATGCGTTTTGGATACTGGCGCGCAGGTCCGGCACAGTGCGGTCGCGAGCCAGAGCCAGATCAAGCCCGCAGTGCAACGCCGTCAGAGGCTGGCTAAGGTTGTGGAAGACTTCGGAAACGAAGGCGCGCTGATGATCGATTTGCCGCTCAGCGCTGGAGCGGCGATTCATGCGATCGCCGCCTCAGAGCGGCAACTCAATTCGTAGCCGACGCCACGCACCGTATGAATCAGATGCGGGCAGTAATTGCCGTCGACCTTTTTGCGCAAATAGTTGATATACACGTCAACAATATTGGTACTGGTATCGAACGAAAGGTTCCAAACGTGTTCGACAATCATCGCCCGCGTGACCCGGCGGCCGGCGTTGCGCATGAGGTATTCCAGCAGGGCAAATTCTTTTGAGGTGAGTTCAATGCGTTTGCCGCCGCGCTCTACCTGGCGGGCGACGCGGTCCAATTCCAGATCGGCGACCCGTAACACCGTCTCCACCGTCCGGGGTCCGCGCCGCAAAAGCGCCCGCACCCGCGCGGAAAGCTCCGTAAAGGAGAACGGTTTGATGAGACAATCGTCCGCCCCGGTATCGAGCGACTGCACCCGATCTTCAATCCGACTGCGTGCGGTCAGGACCAGGACTGGCAACGATGGCTTCTTGGGGCGAATGCTGTTCAGCACGCCGATGCCGTCGAGTTTGGGCAGATTCAGGTCAAGAATGACAAGATCGTATTCGCTTTCCAGCGCCATACCCCGGGCCTGCTCGCCGTCGGAGGCAACATCGACCGCATAATGCTCGGCTTCGAGCCCTTTGCTTACAAAGCTGGCCAGTGGAGCATCGTCTTCGACAACTAGTATTCGCATGAGGGTAACTATTGATGGTTACTCTCGATTGTTACCGCCATGATGTACATAGTCAATGAAGTTTGCTCGGGACGATGTCGCACATTCCCAAATTGGGAGGAAGTCTCGTTTCATGTCAGCGCAGTTGATGCGCGGCCATGTCCAGGTACTTCTCCTGGCTGGCGTAGTCGCCGAGTTGGTTATAGGCGTAGCTCATGTAGACCAAGGCATTGCTGCGGATGACGGACGTGTACGCGGCGTCCGCATCCGTCAGATCAATCACCTGCTGGAGTTGCAGCAGCGCTTCGCGCGGGTGCTGATGCTCTTCATCGTAAACGCCAATGTGAAGGTGGGGAAAAGCAAACAGCGGTTCCATGGCCGCGGCAGCGCGAAAATGCGGGATGGCAGCTTCCGGATCGCCGTCCTTCAGCAGGTGTTCGCCGATCATATTCTCGGCCAGCCAATTATCCTTGACCACCTCAGCGCTGTGCGTCCACAGCGTCAGTTCGTCCGACCAGTAGCTAAGCTGCCGGCGTGTGGCGATGGTCAGAAGCAGCAGGATTGCAATCGTTGCTGCGGGCAACGCGATCTCCGCGAATCGCCAGTGCTCGGCCACGTCCGCCACGCCCCAGCAGATGGCAATGAACAATCCTACGAACGGCAAATAAGCGTAGCGATCGGCCATTGCCTGGCTGCCCACTTGGACCAGCCCAATCATCGGCACCAGCGTACCGAGAAACCAAAGCCATCCCACAGCCAGGTAGCGCTGCTTATCGCTGGTCACGGCTACAAGGGTAATAATCAGCAACAACAGCGATGCTGCCGCAGCTTGCCAGGCGGACAGCGAACGGGGATGGGGATAGAAAAAAGCCAAGTGTGTCGGCCAGACCGCTTTGCCGAGATATCGCACGTATGCTAGGACGCTATTGCTGATCCGCGAGGCCGGCGAAAACAAGTTAACCGCGCCGCTCGTCGTACCACCCGCATTCTGTGCCTTTATGGTGAGGACCGCGCTTGCAGCGGAAAGCGCCAGGAGCGGGAGTTTTTCCAGTATCAGCCAGCGAAAAGACTTTGCGGGGATGGCATCAGACGAAGGCAACGGTGCAGTCGCGAACATTCTCCGTAGCGGCCAATAATCCCAAAGCAGCAGTACGAATGGCAGCGTAACGACCTGTGGCTTGGACATGAGACCCAGCGCGAACAGGACGGCGACCAAGACATATCGTGGCACTACCGGCTTTTGCGCATACCACCGATAAGCGGCCAGCGTAAGCAGGCAAAAGAACATGCTCAGCAGGTTCTTGCGTTCGGCGATCCAGGCGACCGACTCGACGTTGATGGGATGCAGCGCAAACAGTGCCGCAACCGCAAAGCTGCGGCCTGGATAGCCGGTGGCTTGCGCCAATATCCAGAACAATAGAAGCCCATTCAGAACGTGCAGCAGAAGGTTGGTTTCATGGTGGCGGCCCGCATCGAGGCCGAAGAGGCGACAGTCCAGAGCATGCGACAGCCACGTTACAGGGTGCCAGTTGGAAGCGTGAAATGTCGTCAGCGACCAGCGCACCGTCTGCCAGTTCAGTTGCTGGACCTGGGGATTGGCGGTTACGTATCCGTGATCGTCGAGACTAATGAATGGGTGATCACGCACAGGGGCATAGGCAACCACCGTTGCCAGCGCGAGAGCGACGCTCAGAATTGCGGATATCCCAGCCGTCGAGAAACGACGGGTCGGCTTGCGGGCGAGATCAACGGAGGTCATGGCTGGAAACTGCTTGCGAACATCTGGCGCTTAATCTGCTCTGCAGGCGATGCTGCGATTCCCACGTATTCTATGTCACAAAAGCCGTCTTCCTCGCACGCGAACAGCGAATCAGTACACAAGAAATCAAGACGAAGCAGGCCGCAGGGCGAAAGCGGGTGCCCCACTCATTCGCGCTTTTCGAATGAGTGGGAAAATTGAAAGGCCGCCAGCCGCTCGCGAACGTTCATGATGTGGCGTGGTAGTTGGAGCTGCGATCCCTCTTCGAGGATCGGGATCAGCTTGTCGAACTCCGGCCCCGAGTGCGAGCCTGTCAGCGCCACTCGTACGGGATGAAACAGCTCTTTCCCCTTGGCACCGGTCCTGGCCTTCATCTCGTTCATGATGGCCTTGAAGCGCTCGGGTGTAATTGCAGACGAATCGGATTCAACCTGCTGCGCAAACGCAGTGAGCACGCCAGCAGTCTTGGGCGCGCCGATCACCTCGGCATTTCCTGGCGAATTAAGAGCTTCGCCAGGGTCATAGCGAAAGATCAGAGCGGCCCGCTCGGGCAATTGCTCCAGCCGGTCCACCGATGGCGCGAGCAACGCCACAACTTTGCCGAACCACGCGCGGGTGCGCTCATCGGGATTTTGCGGCAGCAATCCCGCGCTCACAAAGAACGGCTCAGCCAGTCGCTCGATGCGCTCAGGCGGGCTCTGCTTGATGTAATGCCGGTTCAGCCAATAGAGCTTCTCCATGTCGAAGACGGCAGGCGACGGCGTGACACGCTCCAGCGAGAACTCCTTTTTCAACTCCTCGGGAGTGAAGATTTCGCGCGTACCGCCGGTGGGCGCCCAGCCCAGCAGGGCAAGATAGTTAATCAGCGCCTCTGGCAGCACTCCCATGTCGCGAAAGTTTGTGATGGAGGTCGCACCATGACGTTTCGACAACCGTTCGCGATCGCTGCCCAGAATCGTGGAGAGATGCGCGAACTGCGGCACCGGCCATCCCAGCGCCTCGTACAGCGCCACCTGTTTGGGCGTGTTGGAGAGATGGTCGTCGCCGCGAATTACGTGCGTAATGTCCATCAGCGCATCGTCGACGACAACCACATAGTTGTAAACCGGAATGCCGCTGGAGCGGAGGATGATGGGATCGCTGACGACCTCGTTGGAGAACTCGACCGGGCCATGGACGATGTCGTGGAAGCGAATGGGGTGCTCGGGAATCCGCAAGCGGATTGCCGCCGGCTCACCGGCAGCGCGGCGCCGGTCCGCCTCGGCAGGATCCAGCGCACGACATTTGCCGGAGTAAATCGGCGGTTGCTGGTTCGCCAGCTTCTCGGCGCGATCGCGCTCCAACTCCTCTTGCGTGCAGAAGCACAGATACGCCCTCCGCTCGCGCAATAAACGCTCGGCATGCTCGCGATAAATCGGCAGCCGATCGCTCTGACGATACGGCGCGTACGGCCCGCCAACGTCTGGACCTTCGTCCCAATCCAGCCCCATCCACTTGAGATCTTCGAGCAATTGTCCTTCGTAGCGCGCTTCGCTGCGCGCTACATCGGTGTCCTCAATGCGCAGCACCATCGCGCCGCCGGCCTGACGCGCTACCAGCCAGTTGAACAGGGCCGTACGGGCGTTGCCGACGTGCAGGTGACCGGTGGGCGAAGGAGCGAAGCGAACCCGAACTGGCGAAGAAGTGCTCACCCTCTGATGTTAGCAAGAGCCGGCCATCGGGGAAGGGTTGGAACCAGCGTCAAGGAGCCGGCACGCGCGGAGGCGTTGGTCGAGCGGGCAGTGAAAAACTGTGCAGCCACTTTTTGCATGCTGTTATAAATTGGGCGACTTGCGTGTCAGGCCCCCATTAAGGGCCGAGCCGATGAGTTCCAGCAACTGTTCCGGCTCGCCTTTGCGCACAAAACCCGAAGCGTAGGCGGCAATATCGCCGGGCATGAACAGCATGTCGGAGAGAACGAGGATCGGCATCGCAGGGTGAAGGGTGCGCAGGCGTTTCGCTACATCTACCGCTGAAAGCTTGTGGCCCAGCCGATAATCCAGCACCGCGACGTCAATCTTTTCCGTCTGCGGCAGGTCGAGCACATCGCCATCTACGAGTGCGGCCAGCGGACGAAAGCCGCCTCGTTCCACGACCCAGCAATAAAGCTTGAGATGAGATGGATCATCATCCACAACGAGTACATTGGCCATCCGCTCGACTCCCACAGAATATGGAGTATATCGCGTGTACGAATAACACATGACGGACCGGGCTTTGCAAGCGACTTGTCGCGCCAGTCGGGCAATTATTGACAGCGGTCAAGGCGCATACGAAAATTTGTGCCACCGGGATGCAACCGTAGGGTGTGCTGTTGCATCCGACTGTGCGCTGCTCTTTGGCATGTAAGGCTGCTGGCTTGCTGCGGGTATCGTTTCCGTCTGTAGGCACACTTAACCTGCTGCCGATCCCTTTTATGCCCACTACGTCCGAAAAGCTGTCGCTTTTTCCGGCCGTTGTATTGCTCGTACTCGCTATCTCCCTTTTTCCGCCGCGCTCTGCTGCTGATGTGCAGGGCGGAACCGACAATGACAATGACCAATCCCTCAAGAAGCTCACGCTCGAGCAACTCGGCAACATCCAGGTCACGACGGTAAGCAAAGAGCCGGAGGAGGTCTGGAAGACTCCGGCAGCGATCTTCGTCATCACGCAGCAGGACATTCAGCGCTCCGGCGTGACCAGCATTCCGGAAGCGCTGCGGCTGGCGCCCGGCGTCGAGGTGGCGCGCATCACGAGTGACGAATGGGCGATCGGAATCCGCGGCTTCAACAGTCGGCTTTCCCGCTCGGTGCTAGTGCTGATCGATGGGCGCATTGTCTATTCACCTCTGACGGCCGGAGTGTATTGGGAAGTGCAGGACTACATACTGGAAGACATCGATCGCATCGAAGTGATCCGCGGCCCCGGCGGTACCATCTGGGGACCAAACGCCGTCAACGGCGTGATTAACATCATCACCAAGAGCAGCAAGGAAACACTAGGAGGGTTGGCCTCCGGCGGGGCCGGGAACATCGAGCAGGGCTTCGGCGAAGCCCGCTACGGCGCAAGCTACGGACCGGACTTCACCTACCGCGTCTACGGCAAGGGCTTCTCACTCGCTCCCGAATATCATTCCGACGGCATCAACTACGACTCATGGCAGGCCGGGCAGGCGGGATTTCGCATGGACTGGAACAAGGGCGCGCGCGACAGCTACACACTGTCAGGCGACGGCTACATGCAGGAGGCGGGCGAGAGCGTCCCGACCTCGACTTACAATCCGCCGGCGAACTACATCTTCAACAACTTTGCTCATCTTTCGGGGGCCAATCTGCTCTGGCACTGGCAGCGAAAGCTGGGCGACAAGAAAGATTTCCACATTACCGCCTACTATGACCGAACCGAACGCCATGAACTGAACTTCGGCGACAATCGCAATACTGCCGACGTCGACTTCGTAGACGAATTCCCGTTGGCGCGACAGGAAATCTCCTGGGGGGCGGGAGTCTATGTCAGCCACGGCTCTGAAATCCAGATCCTCACCGGGTTGATGTTTGTTCCGCCGGTACGCACCGACCAGTTTTATACTGCCTTCATTCAGGACAATCTCACGCTGGTACGGAATCGGCTTGCACTGCTGGCGGGCCCGCGATTCATCAAGACCAACTACACCGGCGCATTAGTTGAGCCATCGGTGAGACTGCTTTACACGCCCACCGCAACCCAAAGTTTATGGGCAGGTTTCACCCAGGCGGTGCGAACTCCGGCAGATGTGGAACGCGATTTTTACCTGGCCAGCTTTATCGGTACTGCCCCAAACGGACTTCCCCTCTTCGCCCGTTTCAATGCCAATCGCAATTTCCAATCGGAGCGGCTTAACGGTTACGAGCTGGGATACCGCAGGCTGCTGAAATCGAAGCTCTACCTCGACATCGCCAGTTTTTTCAATCAATACAGAAACCTGCTCAGTGAAGATCTCGCGGGCCCGATATTTCTTGAGGACACGCCTGCTCCTCCGCACCTGTTGCTGCCCGCCGAATTCGGCAATGGTCTGGTGGCGACGACCGAGGGTGGAGAGATTGCGCCGGAATGGCAGCCCACCAAGTTCTGGCGCCTGACCGGGTGGTATTCCTTTCTTGAGATGCACGTGAAGAAAGCGCCCGGTTCTGCCGATCTGGGCAGCGCCCCAGGGGTGCAAGGATCGAGCCCGCAACATCAAGTGCTCCTGCAATCGGCTCTGGACCTTCCCAAGTCCGTCAGCTTCGACTTTCAGATTCGCTACGTGAGTGCCCTGCCAGCATTGACCGTGCCGGCGTACTGGACGGGCGACGCTAACTTGGGATATAGCCTGACGAAACAGCTTCGCTTGTCGATTGTGGGTAACAATCTGTTTCAGCCTTTCCATTATGAGTTCAATTACGATCCCTTGGGATTGGTCGGGATCGAGCGGTCCGTGTACGGCAAAATCACCTGGCAGTGGGAGTAGAGCTACGTGTCAGCGCACGAAGCTCCGGTTCACTCACAGATATATTGAAGGAACTGGTTACGAAGACGAGCACCTTTGGAATCGGTAGAACAACTCGATATGCCCGTCCTGCAATCGCGAGACTCGCCGCATCGTCGACTGTGGCGCATCGTTATGCAAACCTATCGAGTGTTCCGCTATTTCGCAGCGGCCTTGCTGCTTTTCTTATGCTCTGCGTCTACGCTGGCCGCTCAGAATCCTAGACCCACCGAATACGACGTCGAAGCTGCCTACCTGTTCAACTTCGGAAAATTCGTAACCTGGCCGCAGGGGGGCACCTCATCGCGTGGTCCATTCACGATCTGCATCCTGGGAGCGGACCCGTTTGGTCCGAGTCTCGACACCATAACTGCGGGAGAGAAGATTGCCGGCCGAGCGATCATCGATCGCCGGATATTGCATCCGCAGGACGCCCTTAGCTGCTCGATTCTGTATGTCAGCGCTTCCGAGGCGGAACACTTGGACAAGGTCCTCGCCGCCGTGAGAGACGCTCCCGTGCTCACCGTGAGCGACATCCCCGGCTTTATAGAACATGGCGGCACGATCCAGTTCGTGCTCGCGAACGGAAGGGTGCGTTTCCAGGTGAATCTGGGCGCTGCCCAGCAGGATGGGCTTGGCTTGAGTTCAGAGTTATTGAAGGTCGCGGATAAGGTTACGCGCGCCGGGCAGGAGATTCAGTAGTCTATGTTGGACCTGCGGCACTCGCCGATTGCAAGAAAGCTCACCTGGATGACGGTGCTGGTGAGCGGAACTGCACTGCTGTTGGCGGGTCTCGCCTTCTTCGCGTACGACCAATATACGTTTCGCGAGAGTCTGGTCCGCAACCTTTCGGCCCAGGCACAGATCATCGGCTCCAACAGCGTCTCGGCTCTGCTGTTTAACGACCCGCAAGCGGCAGCGAACACGCTCTCGGCGCTGCGTAACCAGCCGGACATCGTCGCCGCCGGGATTTTGACGGCGGATGGAAGGGTCTTTGCGCACTATGCGAAGAACCCTGGCGAGCAGTTCGCCTGGAATCCTACTTTGACCGCAGCAGACCAGACGTACAGTTTCCGGACGGATGAACTCCTGGTGCGCCAGCCGATCATCTTCCAGGGACGGCAGGCAGGCACGGTGTACATTCGTTCGGACCTGGCGGAGAGAACGCATCGTCTCGTGCGTTATGGGGCCATTGCTGCAGTCGTGCTGCTGCTCTCCTTGTTTGCCGCCCTTGGTGTCTCGGCATCGTTTCGGCGCTCGGTAGCGGAGCCCATCGTCGAGCTCGCCGAAACCGCCCGCATGGTCTCGCAAGAGAAGAATTACTCGGTGCGCGTGGCATCAACGCGCCGCCATGACGAAGTGGCCGTGCTGATCGATGCTTTCAACACCATGCTGGTGCAAATCCAACAGCGTGATGTAGAACTGCGCCACGCCCATGAAGAGTTGGAAGAGCGCGTCCAGGACCGAACCCGGCAGCTCATGGCGGCCAATCGTGAGCTGGAAGCTTTTTCTTACTCCGTGTCCCACGATTTGCGCGGACCTCTGGAAATCATTAACGGCTTCAGCCACATCTTGCTGGTGGATGGAAGCAAGCTCGATGCTCCTCAGAGGGAGTGCGTGCAGCAGATCAATACAGCCACGCGCCGGATGGCTGAGCTGATCGACGATCTGCTCAACCTTTCCCGTGTCAGCACCACCACAATGCACCGGGAGAAAGTTGATCTAAGCGCTCTGGCGCGAGCCATCGCCGACCAACTCTGCCGCCAGGAGCCGAGCCGAAGAGTTGATTTCGTTATCCACAATTGCCCCCCGGTGCAGGGCGATTCGCGTCTTCTGCAAATCGCATTGCAGAACCTGCTGAACAATGCCTGGAAGTACACTTCGCATCACGAACAGGCGCGCATTGAGTTTGGCTGCGAAGAGCGCCTGAGCCGAACTGCGTTTTTTGTAAGGGATGACGGCGCCGGCTTCGATCCTGCTCTGGCGGACAAGTTGTTCAAACCCTTCCAGCGCCTGCACGCGACCAGCGAATTCCCCGGTACAGGAATCGGACTAGCCACCGTGCAGCGGATCATCTCTCGCCATGGAGGCGAGATCTGGGCCGAAGGCGCGGTACAGCAGGGCGCGACATTCTACTTCTCGCTCTGATGGCGTTCTTACATCGATGCATAGCAATGGGTGGAGCACGCCTTCCCACAGGCCGCCGAAAACTCTGCTTGCGAAAGATTTGTATCAGGGCACGACCTTGGTCCTGCCGCAGGTATTTTTTTGGTTTGTCATCCCGACCGAACTCCGCGTGTTCTTGAGTACACGCGGAGCGAGTGGAGGGACCTGCTTTTCGCGTGCAGTGGTAAGCACGTCCGGCGAACAGCAGGTCCCTCGACTCCTCGCCCGAAGCGGGCTCGTCGCTCCGTCGAAAATCAGGCCACTTTGTGTGATCTTGATGGCCCCATAGGCGATGCCGGCAGCGCCGAGGACAGTGGCAAGGATCCATTTCCAATTGGTCTCGGCGATGAGCTCAAGACTCTGATCGCGGGCACGGTCATCGAAGCTGCCGTGCGCACCGTGGTCGCCGGGGACAGGTTTCCAAAGATTATTGGGACGATTGGGATTTTCCGCGCCATCGTGCTGCTGCGCGTCATAACCCGTGCGTGCCAGATAGCGATCGGCAAAGGACGGGGCCATCTTGTTGCCGACAATCGCTTCCACTGCGGACCACGCCGCATAGTATTCCCGTTTTTCCGGATGGTGAGCAGCATAGTAAATCGCCCGCGCCGCAACTTCCGGTTGATAAATCGGAGGCACCGGCTGCGCCTTGCGCGGCAGGCGGCTCTTCACCCAGCCAAATTGAGGCGTATTCAGCGCCGGCATCTGCACCATTGTTGTTTGCACCTTGCTGCCGTCGTGGATCAACTCCGTGCGTAACGACGCGAAAAAACCGAGGACCGCATGCTTTGAAGCGCAATACGCCGCCTGCAGAGGAATGCTGCGATAGGCCAGCGCCGAGCCGACATGAACGATGGTCCCGCGGTCGCGGGGCAACATTCGCTTCAGCGCAGCCAACGTTCCGTAAACGTATCCCAGATATGTGACCTGCGTGACGCGTTCAAACTCCTCCGCCTTCATCTCCTTGATTGGCGAAAACACGGAGGCCATCGCGTTGTTGACCCAGATATCGATGGAACCTAGCTTCTTTTCCACTCGCTGTGCGGCATCTTCCACTTCTTCAGCATTGGCAACGTCGGTGGGCAGCACCAGGGCCTTGCCTCCCATGGACTCTACCTCGCGGCGCGCCCCTTCCAGACCGTCACGGCCGCGCGCGACAAGACCGATCCACGCTCCATGTTTAGCGAACTCGCGGACGGTGGCGCGTCCCACCCCTGCGGACGCGCCCGTAATTACTACCACTTCGTGTTTCTTTGCCATGCGCTGCTCCTATACCAACTCGCGAACTTTGTCCGAGGCCACGGTGAGCGCGATCTTGCTGCGTCACGTCCTGCTACGTGAACGTGCCGATCAGATCATGAAACTGCAAGCCGGTGATCGCCAGCACGGCAGCGCCGTCCATCTTCGCGTCATAGAGGCCGTTCAGCAGATGAATGCCGCCCGGTCCGGACGTGGCCAGACAGACACCAAGTTTGCCGGTGTATTTGGCATAGCCGCACGCCATGAAGGCCGCGGTCTCCTCGTGCCCGACGTGGATGAAGCGGATCTTGTCCTGATGAGTTCGCAATGATTCCATGACCCCGTTAATTCCATCTCCGGGAAGGCCGAAGATCATTTCGACGCCCCAATCGATCAGCGATTCCACGAGCACATCTGATGCATTCACGATTGCGATTCCTTTCTGCTGTATTTCTGTTTGCAAATGCCTGTCTACCTTTTGATGGATGCGAAGTAATGCGATTCCCGTTTGCTCAAGGCAATAACGATTCGTGTCAGCTGGGATAACCTCGCGTTTATCGTCGTCATCGTTAGGACAAGTGGCGCCTCATTCCTCAAGCTTCATTGCCAACCACAAAAGGACAGCCTCATGAAGGACCGTTCGACCCACGTTCCTCTGGGGCGGCTTGCTGTCGCAACCTACACGGTGCCAACCGACTTTCCTGAATCCGACGGCACAATCCAATGGGACAGAACGACCCTGGTGCTGGGGCAAGCCAGCGCTGCGGGAAAGACCGGTCTGGGCTACACCTACGCGGACTCAGCCACGGCCGAGCTGATTTACGACAAGCTGGCAAAAGTAGTCATCGGAATGGATGCCCTGGCGCCGCCTGCCGCCTGCATGCAAATGTGGCGGCAGATTCGCAATCTGGGGCGACCGGGAATTTGCTCGATGGCAATATCGGCCATCGATTGCGCGCTGTGGGACCTCAAAGCCAAGCTATTGGACTGCCGCTCGTCACCTTGCTGGGCCAAGTGCGTGACGGGGTTCCGATTTACGGCAGTGGCGGCTTCACTTCTTATTCGAACCAGCAGCTCGCCTCGCAACTGAGCGGGTGGGTCAGCGAAGGCATTCCGGCGGTGAAAATGAAGATCGGCCGCGACGCCGGCCAAGACGGCGAACGGGTGAAAGTCGCCCGGGATGCCATCGGAGCTGAAGCGGCGCTGTTCGTCGATGCCAACGGCGCTTACAGCCGCAAGCAGGCGCTGGCGCTGGCGGAACTCTTCGGCCACGAATATGCAGTGAGCTGGTTTGAAGAACCGGTTTCGTCCGACGATCTTCAAGGTCTGCGACTGGTCCGCGATCGCCCGCCCGCCGGCATGAACATTGCTGCCGGCGAGTACGGTTATGACATTTTTTATTTTCGTCGCATGCTTGCTGCCGGAGCAGTGGATGTGCAGCAGGCCGACATCACGCGCTGCGGCGGTGTGACGGGTTTCCTGCAAGTGGCTGCGCTGTGTGAGGCGTACAACTTGCCGCTCTCCGGTCACACCGCACCGGCGCTCCATACTCATGCGGCGTGCGCGGTAACGCCGTTCAAGAACCTGGAATATTTTCACGACCACGTGCGCATCGAACGCATTTTTTTCGACGGCTTTCCTACGTTGGTGAATGGAGAGCTCCGGCCCGATCTGTCACGGCCAGGAATAGGGCTGGAGCTGAAGCGCGCCGACGCCAGGAAGTACGCCGCCTGAGGAAGGAAAAATGTCCGCCGCCTGCCGGAAACTCGGTGTTCCAAATGCTCAACACGGTGGTTGCGGCATGGCAGGGTCGCCCGGTTTCGAGGAGGACAAGTACGATGTCTCGATGAAACGCGGCGAGCGCGCTCTGTTCCCGGCCGTGCGCAAAGCGGGTCTGGCGACATTGGTAGTTGCCGACGGCTTCAGTTGTCGGGAACAGATCCAGCAGGACACGCCGCGTCACGCTTTTCACCTGGCGGAGGTGATGCAGATGGCACTGCATGACAAAGACGGAGCAAGCCAGATGTATCCCGAGCACGAATTGGTCGCGAAGCGATCCGCGGCCCAGCGCAGATCGATGCAACGCGCCGGTATCGCGCTCGCCGGCGTCGTTGCAGTGGGAGCGTTGCTGTGGTGGAGGACAAGAAGCCGAGCTTAGCGCATCGGCCCAGCATTAACCGTTCCCCACTCGGGCCGAGCTGCCGGAGTGGGGAATAATCTTAAGCTACATCGGCATCTATGCCCCGCGATGCGGATGCTGCACTATGTCCCGCACCTGCGCCAGCACACTGGAGAGTTGCATCGCGTCCAGCTTCGAAGTGAACTCCACCAGTTCGGCGATGAACGGGTCCGCCAGCAACTCGCGGATCTCGTCTTCGCGCGAGGGGCCGCACTCGCGCAGGACCTCAGGCACACTGACTCCGAGTGCCTGCGCCAGCCGCGCCAGCGAAGATAACGTCGGGATCGCCTTCTCATTTTCAATCTTCGAGACATAGGTGCGAGGCACACCCATGCGCATGGCGAGTTGACGCTGACTGAAACCATTGCGGTGGCGCAGGTTGCGGATCGCTTTGGCTACGTGTATGACGGTATCGTCAGCTTCGTCTGCTTCGATCAGCGGCGTTGCGGTTGTGAGGATCGGCTCGGGCTCGTCCTCATCCAGTGACGTGCGGCACCGTCGGCAAAGATTGTTGTTGGTTCTGAACTGGACGAGATGGCATTGGTCGCATCTCACCACTTCCCGGGAATCCACGGGCGCGAGAGTGGTAGCCATTACTGGTTGCGGAGTGCCAGAGCGGGCACAAACAACTTAGGCGTACTGTGCAGTATTCCTCTGCTAGAGTCAAGAGCATTGACGGTGGAAAACTCGGAAGAAATTCGGGATTGTCATCCCCCGGAATGACAGGAATCAAGATAAACACAGGAGAAACGCGCCATGAACCGCGCCGATGCGTGGTGTTTACTAACTGAGTTCACCCAGTCCGAGAGTTTGCGCAGGCATGCTTTGGCGGTGGAAGCGTGCATGCGAGCCTATGCCCGCAAGCTTAGGGGCGATGAGGAGCTGTGGGGCGTTGTCGGCCTGATTCACGATTTCGATTACGAGAAATATCCCAGCGCGCAGGAGCATCCGTTCAAGGGAAATGAGATCCTGCAGCAACGCGGTTATCCCGATGAGGTGCGGCGCGCCATCATGTCGCATGCCGACTACACCGGAGTGAAGCGCGAGTCCGACATGGAGAAGGCACTGTTCGCCTGTGACGAGCTCGCCGGCTTTATTACTGCGACGGCACTGGTGAAACCCAACAAGTCGCTGGCGGAAGTGGACGCGAAGTCGGTGCGAAAGCGGATGAAAGACAAAGCCTTCGCCCGCTCGGTCAGCCGCGAGGACATCATCAACGGCGCCGCTGAGCTGGGCGTTGATCTGGATGAGCACATCATCTTCTGCATCGAGGCGATGAAGAGCGTGGCGGGAGAGCTGGGACTAGCAGGTAAGTGAAGTCACCATCCGCCATTCCTCTCTTGCGAAGCCTGAGGCCTGCTTCCGGGCGGCCTCGCCGAGCTCCGCAAAACGGCGCATTTACGATCGGGACTTGCGCCAATGCCTCTAATCAAAGTGCCACTCCTCGGGATAAAAGCTGAATCCCTCGTCCTCCAGCGCTCGCCGCATCAGCTCACGATTACTGCGCCTCCCGACCACCTTGGCCATCGTGAAATGTCTCACCGCGCGCGCTCGGACCCTGCGGCTTGGCCGAACTGAACTCTCCGGCAACGGCGCGCTCGTGCAATTCCCAAGGCGATGCCCCCGCCTTGCGTGCCGCAATCATCTTTTCGGGATCCACATGCGCCATCATCATTCCCGGCGAGACCCTCAGGTGCTCAGTCGCGGTCCAGGCATCGCTGTAATTGCTGGCGTTGATCTCGACTCTGTTCTGCTCGGGATCCTCGTAATAGAGCGAGACTCCCACGCCATGGTCAGCGGCCCACTGCGGCAGGACACCTAAGTTCTTCAGCCGAACATACGTGCCAAGCAGGTCGTCCAAGGTGGCACATTCGAAAGCGACATGCTGCAGTCCCGTGTGGTGGCGTCGGTCGGGATCGACCGAGGTGCCAGGCACTTCAAAGAGCACGAGGCGATGATCCAGTTGATCATTGCTGAGAAATGCAAACGCCGAAAACGGCGCCCGGCCCTGTGCTTCGGGCGGCACCGCCGCACGATGGTTTACCGTCATGCCGAGCACTTTACGGTACCAGTCGGTCATGGCATCCAGGTTTGCGGTGGTGATTCCGTAATGCTGCAGTTTGGGATGGACGGTGATCTCGGTATTCATCGAACTCTCCTTTCAAAGTGGCCGCCATTTCTGTAATGGTTAGCCAGCTAACAAAAATAGATGTTAGGAGCCTAACAATGACGCAATTTTTTCTTGACTACGATTTGCCCGCCCGAGGATTCCGGAGCGGCAGTAGGAATGTATTGACGTTTCAGATAGTTAGGCGCCAAACTTATTTCGGAGATCCGGCATGAGCATGCGAAAGTTGGTCGAGCGTCCTCTGGGACCGCCGCCGGCGGTCATGAAGAAAATTCGCCAGCGCCTCTCGAAACGGGAGGTGCAGGGGTTGGCAACGGTGTTCACGCTGCGCGCGACTGCGCAGCATGCTGACAACGCCATCAGCGAATGGATGGCCGGTTCCGTGGGATCAGTCGCACGTTATCAGATCCTGATGGCGCTCTGGGCAAACAACGAGACCGGCGTCCCGCACAAGGACATCGTGGCCGCAATGGGCGTGACACGGGCAACCGTGTCCGGTCTTATGGCAGCTCTCGAGCGCGATGGTTTGGTGAAGTCATGCGTAAACGGGCAGGACCGCCGCAAACTGGTCGCGCGACTCACGCCGAAGGGTGAGGCAGTCATCAAAAAGCAGCACAACGCTAACCTGGCCAAGTTTCGCGCGGTTTTCGCGTCGTTTACTACAGAGGACCTGTCCAGCCTGACGGCCCTCCTGCAGCGCTTCCGGGACGCCTTCGCTTCCTGAGCGGGGACAACGCTCTGTGCAGAAGAGCGAAAACTAATTGCCGGTGCAACGCGATGGTCGAGGACCATGCCGCTGATGCCACTCCGTAACATGTCTCGGAAACGGACCGTAGCAAAAACAAAAGCGGTCCGTTGCGGCGGACCGCTTTGGTGAAGGCCCCCACCCTCGTCAGTGGCCTTCGGGCAGTTGCTCTTCCTACTGTGCCGGAGTCTCTGTGGCCGGCTGGGTGAGCTTTTGCAGGTGCTGATTAATGCGGGCGATCTGGTTTTGCCGTAATTCGTCGGCCTTTGCCTTCTGCTCCGCGGTCAACACCTGGTTATAAATCTGGCTATGAATCTGCGCTCTCTGCACCGACAACTGCGCCATCAATTGCGCCTGCTGGGTGGTGATTGCCTGCACCTTGGCCTGGTCAAACGCGCCGCCTGCGGTGGCGTTCAGCATCGCCAGGCGGTTCTGCGCCATCTGTTGCAGTACTGGCCGCATGGTCGCGCGCTGTGACTGCATCATGGACTTGATCTGCTGTTTCTGCGCGTCCGTCAGGTTTAACTGCTTGGCAAGATAACCCATGTGCCCATGACGATGGCGCGCCCAAGTGGCTGCACCGGCGCCCTGGTCCGTCTGCTGGGCATAGGACGATACTGCAGTTCCGCAAAGCACCAGAGCCAGCAAGGCCGTCGCGATGCTCAAGAATCTCGTTTTCATTCGTTGTTTCTCCTTCTCGACAGTTCCTCTGTCATTTGTTGGAACACTCGGGGCGACAGCTTGTCGGTAAATTCTGGTAACGCCTCGTAAACTTTTGTGAAACAACGCAAACCCGTGCCGGAGCGGATTCAACCCGTCTGTCGAGCAGGCCTGCTTGTACGTAATTGCCGGCTAGACAAACGGAAGTTCCACAAATTGAGAAGCGGCATTTGCAGGTTCGGCAATTCGGGATCGAACTCTGCCGAAAAAGGAACGCCACGGTTTCCCATGGCGTTTGCGAGGAGGCGAGAAAAATGAATTAACGGACCAACGCGGGTACAGCCTTCTCCGCTTGTCGGGCCGCGCGCTCGCGCTCTCCAACTTCGTCCAGTTGGAGATGCTTGGTCTCAGGTGAATACAGCAGACTGACGAAAGTCATGATGGCACCGACGGTCAAAATGACAGCCGGCGACAACCAGATGTCCTTGCCTTCAATGCCGTGGATAAACGGAATCTTATGGGCCCAGAGGGTGTAAAGCGGGAACCAGGCTCCCAGGATTGCACCCGCCGAATAGCCGAAGCCCACTCCGGCCGCGCGCCGCTTGGTTGGGAAACGCTCGCAGAGATAGGCGGGAACGATGCCCCAAGCCAACTTCAGCATGCCGGCCATGCAGGTGCCCAGGACCGCCATAGCGATATTACGCTCCAGCGCGGCATGATACAGCACGTAGTAAACCGGGACGCCAAAGACCACCAGAAACACGCAGTACCACTGGGTCAGAATCTTCCGTCCCGTCCTGTCCGAAAGCCAGCCGTAGAAGTTGTATCCCAGGAAGGAGAGGAACAGCGCAAAACCGTAGATCAGGGCGTATTGCGTGGTGCCAAAACCGCGGCCGTCAAGCGTGAGAATCTTGGGCAGAAAGCCGTAAACCGAATAGTCGGTCAGGAATAGGCCTGCCATAAAGAAGAAGACTTGCAAGAAGTCCCACAGCTGCGGCGGCAGGAACAAGGTTAGGAAGGGCGCCTTCTCGAGCTTGCCGGCGGCCTTGGTTTTCTCGAATTCCGGCGACTCCTGCAGCTTGTTCCGGATGTAAAGCGCCACCAGCACCGGGATGACGCCGGTCATAAAGGCGATGCGCCAGCCATAGTGAATCAGAATCTCCTTGCCGCAAAGGTAGGAGATGGCGGCAAAGACCAGCGACGCCAGCACGTAGCCCAGAGGGAAGCCGGACTGAATGAATCCCCCGATGGCGCCGCGCTTCTTTTGCGGAGCATATTCGATGGCGAAGGTGTGCCCTACGGCATACTCGCCGCCAAAGAAGATGCCCATGAACAAGCGCAGCACACAATAAAGAACATAGGCGAGAATCCCGGCCTGCGCGTAGGTGGGCAGGAAGCCGGAAAGCACCGACATCACGCCCACGCCGCCGATCGTAAAGAGCAGCAGGAAGCGACGTCCGATCTTGTCGGCGTAGGCCCCAAAGAAGGCCGAACCGATGGGCCGTGCGGCCATAGTAATCGAATAGCCCAGCACGACCGCAATGTATTGCCACAGCACACTGCCCTTGGGTGAGATGAAAATCTTGCCCAGGATGGGCGCCATGACGATGACCATCGCCATGTCATAGGCATCCAGCCCGAATCCCAGAAACTGGGACACCATGGCCATTTTGGTTTGTTTCGATAATTGCTGCTCCGGCATAGAGGAACTCCTGGAAACATTAGAAGAATTATATCGGCCGCGATGGAAGCAAGATGTAGCACATTCCCGCGAGAAGTTTTCGCGACCTACATCACAAATCCGTGTGACGGATAACCATTGCCTGCCAGTGCAGGCGTTGGCTGGCTACACCCGGAGGGAAGCACCAGAGGCAAGCAGGACGCAATCCCACCAAAGTTGCAGGCACGATGCTTCACTACGCAACCCGCTCAGCGATACAGATAAGTTATTTATTTTCTTACAGTTCACTGAATCCTCCCCGAACTTGTCACAACCGCGACGTGACGAACGTCACAATTCGACGTGAGCCATGCCCGTCTCGCACCTTAGTACTCTCCCGTACATTGCCGCCAAGGCCCAATTCTCGGTTGGGACGCCATTTTCTGTCCCGGTGAACCAGGCAAATGATCTGGCTCCGAATTGTGCCGACTTGCGGAGGCGAGATGCGAGATTCTTTCCGGTCATTCGTTGTAACACTGGCCGTGGTTGCGTGTGTCTTGATGCCTGCCGCCCTGTGGGCAGCAGACTCAAACGCCGCAACCACAGCGGATCCGGCAAACACGGCTGCTTCGGCAGCACCAACCCCCGGCGCTCCCAGCGTTGGTGTCGGGACTGCGAGTAATTCAACGCTGGTTGACTTGTTGGTGAAAAAGGGCCTGCTAACTCCTGCGGAAGCCAATAGTCTGCGGAACACCACGGGTTCTGCAGGAATGGAACAGTTGCTCCTTCTGCTGAAATCCAAAGGTTTCCTCAGTGATTCCGAGGCGTCGGACCTGAAAGCGGCCGCGGCCACGGAGAGCATGCATTCGCTGATCGACAGCGAATCAGGTTCCATGACCACGGCGAACCTCTCCACTCCTCAACCGGCACAGAAACCTGCTGAGGCGCCGGGCCCCTCCGTCGTACCCGCCATTGCGCCGGTACGCGTGCTCCCATTGAATCCACCCACCAAAGAAGGGATAGGTCCCTCCATACACCTGGGATCGGGCGCGTATATGTCGCCGTATGGTTTCATCAAGTCCACGGCGGCTTACGACTCGTACAATCCCTATGGTGATGACTTCATCAAGCCGTTGTTCCTGGCGGGCGGCACCAATTCCGCTCCCACGGCCGACGAATTTCACCTGAAGGCACGTTCCACTCGCTTTGGTACCAAATTCGAGTGGCCTGATGCCGCCAAGAACATCGTCGTCACCGGACAAATCGAAGCCGACTTCGAAGGCAACTTCAGTGCAGTCGACAACCGCAGCGTCTCCACCATCCGCAGCAACGCGCTGCAACTGCGTCTGGCCTACGGGCGCATCGACTGGACTGCTGCTCCCAACACGGACATCTTCTTCGAGGCTGGTCAGGACTGGACGATTTACGGTTCCAGCGCCATGATGAACCTGCTGGAGACAACGTTCTTCGGCGCTTACTGGGGCAATACCTATGAGCGCTCCCCCCAATTCCGTCTGGGCTTCGTGCAGAAGATGGGCGGCTCGCGTGACTTCAAGATTTCACCCGAGTTTGCCATCATGATGCCGTCTTCCGGCGATGTGCCGGCAAATGACGTTACCTGTTCCGACTTTACAACTCTCGGTAAAGCGCCCAGCTGCACTATCACCAACCTCGGACTTGCCAGCCAGATCGGCTACGGCGAGCGCGAGGGCGCAGACTCCGGCAAACCGGAAGTAGAAGGCAGAGTCGTATTGCAGTTCCAACTGGATAAAGCTCCGGGAGTGGTTCCGGCGCAGATCCTGTGGAGCGGCTTCTACTACCACCGCCAGGACGATGTATTGTCCACCGGCGTTCCTGCCGCTTACTCGGCTGCATTTCCGAACGGGGTGAATGTCAGCAGCCCCGGTTACGGAAATCAGATAGCCGTCTCACTCCCAACCCGCTGGATCACGGTCGTTGCCAGCGGATATATGGGCGCCGACATGCGGTTTATGTTCGGTGGCCAGACGTTGTCGTTCTATAGTGCAACGCGTGGACTTACTGGTGTCGCGGACGGCTTCGCCGCAGATTACAGTGCAGTGGCTTTTGGCACTAACTCTGCCGGAGTTCCGGTCGCTGCCCCGCAACTGCCCTACCGCGGCTACGGCGGCTTCATTCAAGCCGGCTTACCGCTTTCACGCTGGTTCAATGCCAACCCCAAGGGAAGAAATGCCGGCTGGCAGGCCTACTTTGAATACGGCATTGACGCGGTTAATGGTAATGATTTCCACATTGGCAAAGCAATCGGGGACGATAGCGCCGGCCCCATCAAGAGCACTCTCAAAGGCGTAACCATCTTCTACAAGATGAACCCCTGGGTCCAGTTTGGATTCGAAGAGAGCAAGTACTCCAGCTATGCTGTGCCCGCCATCGCTGGCGCGGGTGCAGGCACCTGCAATGTTGACAAGGTCGGCAATGTGCCAACCTGCACTGCAACCGATTGGCGCACGGAGTTCGGACCAATCTTCACCTTCTAACCATCAACAGACTGCTGAACTGCAACGGGCGGACGCGCGAGCGAGCCGCCCGTTTTTATAGCCGGCGGCTGAGTTATCATTGACTGCCGGAATTGGCCTGCTTAGGACAACTGCTGCCTTACAGAAACATATGGAGGATGGCGTGGGGAAGACGTTTGTATTGAGTTTCGTTCTATTGCTTTATGGCGTTTCGTTGCAAGCGCAACCGGGCAATCCAGCGTCGGATGGCGGGCACTCCCCGGGCGACACGTCTGACCTGACCAACTTCACCGGCTGCCTGACGCTCTCCCTCGGCCAATATAAGCTGACCGAGGACGACGGTACGGTGCACCTACTTGCCGGCTCCACGGGAAAGCTGCGCCACGAAGTGGGGCATGAGATCGAAGCTACTGGGAAATTGGAAACCAGGACGCAAGATGCAACCGACCCTGGCGGCGCCTCCACCGTGGTTTACAAGCAATTCTTGGTGGTCAAGAGTTTCAAGCATATAGACGATACGTGCAAGTGAAGACTTAGCGTGCCCTGAATATTCTTTCCTGTGGCACTGCCGCCATGGACCTTTAGCCAACCTCGTTTCATTGGCGGGCATCGCACTTCTGCAGCAGTGCAAGGAGGTATGTCTGTGCGCAGCACGCTAATGCTGGCTGTATTGCTAACCATGTCTGCCATTTGGTTGCAGGCGCAATCGGGTTCGCAAGGATCCAACAACGTCGGTCAACAGGCTACGGTTCAAGGTTGCTTGCAAAGTTCGGGCGGCCATTACACGCTGACAAAGTCCGATGGCAAGGTGATTGACCTTCGCGGTGATGCCAGGTTGAGCCGTTATGTCGGCCATGAGGTCGAAATCACCGGGAAGCGTTCCGTGAGGACCAGAGACACTACTCAGGAGGGCACCGCCTCTACAGCGAGCGAGCGTCCGGCGATAGACGTGAAGAGTGCGAGAAAAATATCGGACACCTGCAACTCGCCCGGACAGTAACTGGCGTCGGTTTTCATGTTCGCGTCGAGCGAAGTATGCTTGTCTGGCTGACGATTCTCTCTGGAAGGTGATATGAAGAGAATCTATTCGCTCACGGTCTTCGCTGCCTCTTTGTCGCTTTGGGGGGGATTGTTCCTGTCGGCGCAGCAGATTTCGCCCGGAACAATCCTGCCCGTCATGTTGAACTCCACGCTCGACGCCCGCCACGACCAACCCGGTAAGAAAATAAGCGGCAAGATCAAGCAGAATATACGACTCCCAGACGGAGCGGTGATCCGGAAAGGATCGCGCGTAATCGGACATGTGGTGAGGGCAACTCCGGCCCGCGCGGGGTCGCCGTCGCAGTTGACCCTGGAGTTTGATCGCGTTGTGGTTAAGGGCCGCGCGATTCCAATCAGCGCCCATCTGCGGGCACTGGCCTCCATGAACGAGGTGTTTGAGGCCAAGTTGCCGACCAATGCCATCGATGATTATGGAACCTCGCCCAGCGACTGGAACACGATACAGGTTGGAGGCGCGGGCGCCTTTCGCGGCAACGGTGAGGTGGTTTCAGATGGTGACGTGGTGGGCCATGTGACCGATTATGGCGCGGTCACTGCGAGGTTGATCGCCGATCCTGCCTCGGGATGCAAGGGCGACGGCGCTCGCGAACAGTCGCTGTGGGTCTTCTCGCCTTCCGCCTGCGGCGTATACGGATTCAGCGATCTGAGGATCCTGCACGCGGGAAGAACCGATCCCGTCGGGCAGATCGAGTTTCATTCCAGCCGGAATGTTCACATCAGCGGCGGCAGCGGGTGGCTGCTGCGAGTGGAACCGGGGCCGCCAAGTTCCTGATTCACGTACCTCGGCACCGGAACGAGCGGCTCCGGCAGCGGCTCGGGCGCGGGCGCTCCGTAAGCACAACAACTCTAGTTAGCAGGTGAAGCGGTCCAGGCAGCTGCACCGTTTGTTGTCGTGCTTAAAAGCGGATCCCGCGCCGACTTGTCGTTTGTCCCAAGCGGCGGGTGGCCCACCCAACCGGTTTTGGACGGGTGGCCCATCCCTTCCGTCATAGCCCGAGACCCGTACTCAACGTCGGGTGCCCCGCCCTTCCCGCTTCAGCGGGAGGGTGGGCCCGGAGCTGTTGGTGCTCCGGTCGCCAAACGTGATCGGCTTACCCACGAGTTCCAGCCGAAGCGGCATCCCCATCCGCTCACGCTTGCGGCCTGTCCAGTCCGACTCGATCTCCACCACGCCCTCGGTCCCGGTTGCGTAGTGAAGGAAGCTGCTCCACTGCCAATCCTCCGGTTTCTCTACTAGTCCACGATGCACCGGATTCCGGTGGATGTAACGTAGCTTCTCAATCTGCTTCTTGCGCGTTCTGACGTTGAAGTCGTAATACCTGACCTGCCAGAAGTGCTTGGCTACGGCGTTCTTTTCGTCAAGCGATGCCGGCAAACCGGGCTTCAGCTTCTGCGCCACAACTTGCTTCAGCATTTGCAGAGCAACACAGAGACTACTTCGTTCCGGTTCGCTGACCAGCAGGTGCACGTGCTCGGGCATGACGACATAGCCCTTCACATACAACCCATACCATCGGCGGACGTCTTGAAGCGTCTGCTCGAAGACGCGGCAGGCGTGCGGCGTCGAGAGAAATGGCTGTCTGTGGTAACAGCTGAAGGTAATGAAGTGCAGGTCGCCCGTGTCCTGGTAACGCTTCAACCCCCAAGGCATGGGTGGAGTTTAAGGGCGGGTTGCGGCGCCTGCCGTGATGCGGGTCACAGCTCTAGGCCCATCCTCCCGCTGAAGCGGGAAGGATGGGGCACCCAGATCAGAAAGGGTGGGCCACCCGCCGACTTGAGCTTTGTATCAGGGCACGACTTCACCCACTCTGCGTTTTGTATCAGGGCACGACTTCAGTCGTGCCGATAAGGCCCTCCACCCCTTTCTATCCCGAGCGGGCTTTAGCCCGCGAGGGACGCGGGTTGGTGCGTGACCCGGACGATTGGAGGTGGAGCAGTTTTCGGCATTACGCCTTCCGCGAGATGGGTATGGTGGAGATTGAGTCGGAGTGGACGGGAAGAGATCGCGAGCTCAAAGTGACGGGTGGCCAGCCCCGCGTGTTCCTCCGCCCGAGTTAGCTGGTGCCCCAGCATCAATTACGCGACTCGCAGCACGAGCCCTTCTGGCAGAAGAGATACTACGACCGGAACGTGCGCAGCGTGCGCGAGTTCGGGATCAAGTTGCGCTATCTGCACCGCAATCCTGTGAAGCGCGGACTGGTGAGGAGCCGGGGGATTGGAAGTGGAGCAGCTTCCGCCATTACGCCTTCCGGGAAATGGGTGGGGTAGAAATCGAATCGGACTGGACGGCCAGAGATCGTGAGCTGAAAATCAGCGGCGGGTCTCCGCGAATCCTCCTGAACCCAGGTTAGCGTCCAAAAGATGGATGCGAACCTGGGGCACCAGGCCTCGTTATCGCTTCGGAAAAGTGGCGAAGAGACTTGGTAAGGCGCTTCTTGCCAGTCGGTTGGCATCCACAGCCCCCAAGTTGCTAACCACCCAGGCGTTCTTGTAACGACCCCCGAAGCCAGGCCTCTTAGTGTCCTTCCACACTTCCTTGTCGACTTGGGAATCGAAAAGAGATCCGGTAAGTACCGCGCCCGTGACCAAGAGAGCATCTACGCGGATGGTGAGGGTCCATCGCGGGTTCCCGGCGTGTGAGTCACCGCCCGGTGTCCCGCCCGAACAGTCGGAACGCGCTTGGTATCCCCGGCGATCGAGTGTCTCCATTGCGAGGCCCCTCAAGGACTCAAGATCCAGCAGGGGTCTTATGTCCTGCCCGGCATCAATTGGCATCACGCAGATACTATCGATCTGGCCGAATTCGAATCCGGGAGCGAGGAAAGCTGGATGGTCAGATTTCGCCCACATCTGCTGCCCGCAAAACGAAGCTGCTAACAACCATACCGAGAATCTGAGGAAACGCATTTTGACGCCTCCGACCGCTAACATGGCACATGAAAACCGCGTGGGGGTTTTCGGGCGGCGCATACCCGGGACAATTTTATTCGTGCCCGCCGTGCTCGCTCAGTAATTGTGCGACGTCGCTGCGCCCATTTGCTACCGCATAGTGCAAAGGCGTTGCGCCTGCGTTGTCCTTGGCGTTGACATCAGCTCCGTTGGCAAGCAGTAATTCCGCCACATCCTTGCGGCCCTGAGCCGCGGTGATGTGCAGGGGCGTCTTGCCAGCGCTGTCCCTGTTAAGAGCAAGATCGGGGCTGTCTCTTAACAGCGCCTTGACCTTCGTTAGATCGCCATCCCGGATTGGAGCGGTCAGTAAGGTAGCAAGCAGGCTATCGAAATTTCTCATTGCCATGATGATGGATTCCGTCCCGGCGGCGTCCTCGCGGGAAGCACTCAGGAATCCGTAGCTCGTATGAATGGCCCCCCAGCGATCTTGGGGCAAGTAAAGAAACCGATTCTGCTTCTTTGGTCCCCCTGCTATTCCTCCATAGAATTCCAACAAAGGAGCATTGCCAAGGTAAACCACTCTCGGGTCATAGACATACGAAATGGGAAAGTCGAATCCTTCGCTCTCTTTGTTTTCTGGTTGGACCACAATGTAGCGTACGCCGGTCCGAGTGACATCGAACCAGCCGCAGGAGAAGCTTTTGACAGAAAGACCGGAATACCTCATCACTGGGTATCGTAAGGTGGGATTGGTTCCTGCATTCAGGAGCTTTGGGTAGTCGGCATCCCCGTTGCGTTTCTTGCCGTCCTTCCCAGCAGCCGAGCTCAAACTCACACTTGCGATTAAGAGTGGCAGAAAAACGGCGCTCCACGTTCGATTTCGACGAGCGTTCTGGCTCATCCGGGACAAACCTCCAGCGTCTGAGGTTCGACTACGTTGCCTGTTGGCAGATGTAAACCGGAAAATCGTGCTCATTATACACTCCGTCCCACCTGACGGGTGGCCCACCCTTTCCGTTGTGAGCTTACCACTCACTTAAACTCGGGTGCCCCATCCTTCTCGCCTTTAGGCGAGAGGATGGGCCCAGAGCTGTCCACTACGGGGCCACCAACACCGGACGCCGACCACCTTCAACCGAAGCGGGCCCACCCTCTCGGCAAAAAGCGCCGAGAAGGGTGGGGCACCCGATTGTATTTAAGCGAGTTCCTGAAATGAAAGGGTGGGCGACCCGCCCTGGTGCCCCAGGTTCGCCCTTCGTTTGGGCTAACCTGGGGTTAGTGCGCTACGACCTTCCCGACGCCCAGGTTAGCGTCCAAACGATGGACGCGAACCTGGGGCACCGGCACCGGCCTGGGGCACCGGGCATCGGGCTGACTACGCCGCCGATGGCGCGGCTCTCTTATACGCCGGTGCGAACACCTCCCGGGCAAATTGCGCGAATGTAACTTTGCCGGTGCGTTTTTGTTCGCCTTGGAATGGCCCTTGTATTCTGGGGTATGCCTCCTCCATTTCCACCAGTAGCCCTGCCATCTCCGGCGACATTCCGGCCTGGACCATTGCGGCTTTCAAGCTGTCGCCCGGGATGGTGACCACATGAATTTGTCTGCCGACGGCCTGGCCTGCAATGCGAGCCCACTCGTCGAGCGAGAGCTCCTGCGGGCCCACGATATCGATGACGTGGTGGCCGTCGATCGGTTTGAGTAGGAACTCGGCGGCAACCTCAGCGATGTCCTGGGTGGCGATGAATGGCGCTTTCTCCGATCCCTGGAGCGTCGTGTAGATGGTCCCCTGCGCGATGATCGTCGGCATCGAGAAGAACAGGTTCTCCATGAACTCGTTCGGGCGCAGCGAGACGATGTTCTTGCCGGCGGCACGGAACTTCTCTTCCGTTTCGTAGTGTCCAACAATCGGCCCCGTGCCACTGGGCAGGAACGCTCCTGCACTCGAAAGCTGAACCACATGCAACTCGGGATGCTGGCGGATAACGCTGGCTGCCGCCTCGGCCATGCGTCGGGCCGTGCCCAACGGATCGTGCGAGGTCATCTCCGCAGGTGTCAGCCAGAACAGTGCGTCGGCGCCACGCACCGCCTGCTCAACAAGAGCGGGGTCGCTGTGCTCACCAGCGATGACCTTGGCGCCGCGGCTGGTTAAGTTTTTTACTTTTTCCGGATGCCGGGCTATCAGAGTGACATCGGACTTGCGGTCAAGAAGTATGTTGGCGAGTTTGCTGCCGATTTGGCCGGTAGGAGTGGTTACTGCAATCCTCATAAAGTTTGCTCCTTACTCGTGCAAGATGCGAAGGGTTTGTCTCGCGCTTCAGAAAAAGGCGGCTACTTACCTGTCAGACGGTCCAGAAGCGCCGATTTGCTCCGGTCGTGATCAGGCGATGACGACGATCACCCGTTCGACCGCACCCTGCGGCGCGGCTTGCTGGCACGCACTTCTTTAATGAGCCGGGGAACATCGGCCTCGGTGTAGCCCTTCGGATTGCGGCCAGCCGCATACTCGCCCAACTCATCCAGTGTCCGCCGCGCCTGCTGCGCGGAATAGGTGCGAAAGGCTTCCCGGAATAGTTCGCTCATAGTGCGGCTGTCCCTCCGAGCCAGCGCCTCAGCCCTGCGTGCAAGTTCGGGCGGGAGGCTGATCGTGTAGACCTTCGATTTCCTTGCGCTAGCAGAAGCCATACCCAAATATTACACTGTAATGGATTCCATTACAACTAATGGGGCACCAGCTTACAATTCACTCTTAACCATGACGGCAGACCAGTATCTACACGGAATCCTTCTGCGTGAAGCGGTGGATGCGGGCCCAAACTCACCGCTGCTTGCCGTGCAAACTACCGGGTTTCGCGCTTTTCGAGACCTGGGTGTTAATCTTCCTGCTTCAAGAACACCCGGTCGATGACCTGGCGCATGAAGTGGCCGCCGTGGGCGCCGGCGCTGGCGGCAAGAATCTGCAGAAAGGCCGCGTACACCTGTCCACGGTCATGCGGCCAGTGCACCACGAACTGATAGTAGGCCAGCACAATGGGCACGCCAATCCAGACCAGCAGCATCCATCGCCATGGCCGCTGCTTCTTCCATGAGCCCATGAACATGGTGAAGGCGACCACGCACAGCGCGGTCAGCAGCGCGTCGTCAACTTTCTGATTGACCCACCCGGAAAACAGCCCCAGCAATATCGCGATGCCGTATACGACGGGATTGGTGCGGGACGACTGCGTTGAATGCAGTTCGCCGGAGCCGGAAAAACTCGGCTCGGCTGCTCGCTTGGCTGACTCTATGCGGGACTCCAAAAACCGAGTTTAGCAGAATGCGCAGCTCGATCCGCTTACTTCCCGGCGCGTCCGTTGCCGCTGTCGGCATCAGCGCCGGATGCACCGTTGCGCACGCGGATCAGCATGCAAGTGGAGTTGTCCTCGCCTCCGCCTTCGTTAGCGGCGTCGATCAGGGTGTCGCAGGCAGCTTGCAACGACGGCAGTTGCAGGAGGACATTGCGGATCTCATCATCCTCCACGTGCCGCAGCACGCCGTCGGTGGTCAGCAGGAGGACGTCGCCCGATTGCGCGGGAAATTCCCCCAGGTCGGGCAGGGTGCTTTCATCGGTGCCGAGCGCGCGGGTAATGATGTTCTGCGCCGACGAGCGCTTGGCCTGATCGAGCGTGATCATGCCGCGCCGCACCTGCTCCATCACCAGCGAGTGGTCTTCGGTCAACTGCAGCAACTGGCCTTCGCGAAAGAGATAGATGCGACTGTCGCCGACATTGGCGATGCTGAAGACGCCGTCGTAGAAACGCGCGGCGACCAGCGTAGTGCCCATCCCGGAAGTGTTCTTGTGCTCGTCGGCATAGTCCAGGATCGCCTGATTGGCCTTCTTCACCGCCTCGGCCAAAAGGCGCGCGCCCAGCGGAGCGTCGTCCAGGTATGGGCTCTCTTGCACGCTGGGTTTACGTTCACGGAAGAACCCGAGCACCGTATCGACGGCGATCTGGCTGGCGACCTCGCCGGCGGCGTGTCCGCCCATTCCGTCGCATACGACAAAAACGCCGAGCCCCTCGTCGTAGCCGAAATGGTCTTCATTCGCCGGGCGAACCCGTCCCACATCGCTGCGCCCCGCCACTTCCAATGCCAGTGACATTCGGGCAACAGTTTACCTTCTAAGTGCAAAGCTGGCGAGACAAAATGGCTATGCTGGCTCGCCTGTGGCACGAACATGGCGCTGGGCAAACAAACTACCTCGCAATGCTTCCAATTAACATGCCACTCTCCGAGCAGATCATAGCTTTATTTGTGCTGGCCCTGCCGATTGCCAGCGTTGCCTGGACCGTCACCCACGAGGAGGTGTTCCGCGAGCCCCGCGAATTCTGCAGCAAAAAGAGCCGCGACTCGTCATCGCTCTTCCGCCGCAAGTTCTTTTACTTGTTTACCTGCGAATACTGCTTCAGCCACTGGGTGACGGCGGCATTCCTCCTCATCACGCGTTACAAGCTGCTCTATAACGACTGGCGAGGATATCTGGTTTCGCTGTTCGCGCTGGTGTACGTCTCGAACTTCTATATTGGGCTGTTCGGACACGTGAAGCTCGAGGTCAGGAAAGACCGCGCGCAGATCGAGGCCATCGAGGCCGAGGTGGAAACGAAGAAGGCGGCGTGAAAGGCAGCAATTAGCAGTTAGCAGTTAGCAATTAGCAATTAGCAATCCCTGAACGCTGTGCATGGTCGGTCCCCGATCATATTCAAGAGTCGGCCTCGACGATTCGCATCCGGACACCACAATCCCCGGCCGCGCTCTTGGCGGCGGGAAGGCTGGGTGCTGCCAGCTGCTAGCTGCTAAACGCTAAATGCTAAAGCTAAATGCTAAATGCTCATTGCCGCAGTTCCTGTGACGCCTGTCATAGAAGCAGCGCACCAACGCTCGTATAATCGCGGGTTTGTTGAGGCTTCGATATGGCTGACCGGGAAGTCGATCTGCTCGTTATTGGCGCCGGCATTGTCGGCCTGGCGACGGCGCTGGAGGTGACCCGCCGTTTCCCGGAGATGCGCATCCTGGTTGTCGAAAAGGAGAAGCGCGTTGCCGCGCACCAAACCGGCCACAACAGCGGCGTCATCCACTCCGGTCTCTATTACAAGACCGGTTCCTTGAAGGCGCGGAACTGCGTTGCTGGCGCGGCCTCTATGAAGCGCTTCTGCAGCCAGCAGGGTATTCCCTTTGAAGAGTGCGGCAAGCTGGTAGTGGCGACCAGCGCCGGAAGAAGTTGCGCGGCTGGAACAACTGCAGCAGCGCGGCATTGCCAATGGCGTACCCGGACTGCGCATGCTCTGCGCGCGACGAGTTCCGCGAATTCGAGCCGCACTGCGACGGCCTTCGCGCGCTGCACGTCCCCTCCACCGGCATCGTTGATTACACGGTTGTCGCGCAGAAGTACGCCGAGCTGATCGAGCAGGCCGGCGGCGAGATCCTGCTGCGAGGCAAAAGTCGTTGGCCTCCGCGCCGACGGCGACACCAACATCATCGAGACCGTCGCCGGAACATTTCGCGCGCGCTACGTGATCAACTGCGCCGGACTTTACAGCGACGCCATTGCGCGCATGGCCGGCGTGAAAACGAATCTGGAGATCGTGCCCTTCCGCGGCGAGTATTACGAGGTCAAACCTGAGCGCCGGTATCTGGTCCAGAATCTCATTTATCCGGTTCCCGATCCGCGCTTCCCATTCCTGGGAGTTCACTTCACGCGGCGGGTGAACGGCAGCGTCGAAGCCGGCCCGAACGCACTCCTGGCGTTTCGCCGTGAAGGTTACACCGGCGCGCCACCTGATCTTACCGAGGCGGTCGAAACGCTGCGCTTCGCCGGCTTCTGGAAGATGGCACGGAAATACTGGCGCATGGGCCTGGCGGAGCAATATCGCTCGTGGGTGAAGCCGGCATTCGTCCGGGCGTTGCAGAAGATGGTGCCCGAGCTGCGCGAGCAAGACCTGGCGCAGGGCGGCTCAGGCGTGCGCGCACAGGCCGTCGACGCCAATGGCAATCTGCTGGACGATTTCTTTTTCGTGCATCAGGCCAGGATGATCCATGTCTGCAACGTACCTTCCCCGGCAGCGACGGCGTCGTTGGAGATCGCGCGCGAGATCGTGGAGATGATGGCCGAGCGTTTCGATCTGGAGCCCAGCCGGACGAGATAGAGGCTCGCGGCGCTGCCCCGGGGTCCCGGCATTGTAGTGCGTCATTGAAATCGTGACTTATCCGAGCACGGTTTGTATCAGGGCACGACTTTCAGTCGTGCCGAATGGGCGCAGAAACATGTGGGCTTTAGCCCCTGCCCGCATTGTTCAGGGGCTAAAGCCCAGGGAAAATGATGCTTTTCGGCACGGCTGAAGCCGTGCCCTGATACAAACCTTGAGAACTTACCTGAACAGACGTTGGGAAAATGTACATCAACCCTGGCTCGGTTGACTTATGATTCGAGCGAATCAATATGCCCATTCCAGCGTATCTTGACATCGATCAGCTAAACGGCGCTGCTACCGCCATGCTAAGAGTCTTCCTGATAGCAGCAGCGCTGGTACTCGGCAGCGCATGCTTGCCTGCCCAAATGCAGAATCCAACACCTGAAACTGTCGCCGCCGACACTGTAACCGAGTTAGCCGCCCGCCGCTTCGCCGACGTGGAACTGCGCCTCGATGACACGATGCGCTCAGCACTGCCGGAGGAGAAACTCTCAGCTATCTGGGATTCCGTGCAGG
Source organism: uncultured Acidobacteriaceae bacterium (assembly GCA_963821995.1). Lineage (GTDB taxonomy): Bacteria > Acidobacteriota > Terriglobia > Terriglobales > Acidobacteriaceae > Bog-257. The sequence goes on from CAWGFZ010000017.1 coordinate 101,448, forward strand.
AACAGGCCGGACCGTTCCGGCGCATCGTCAAAACTCGCCTGATCGAGCAGCAAGGCTATCAGGTCGTCTTCGTCACCTGCGAGTTCCAAAATGCTACGCTCGATGTGAAACTCGCGCTGAACGCGAAAAACCAGATCGCGGGAATGTTCTTTGTACCGCCCGAAGGATCGCAGGCGTCCACAGCTCAGGAGACGTGGTCCGCTCCCGCATACGCCAAGCGCGACGCCTTTCACGAGACCGAGGTCACGATCCAAAGCGGAAGCTGGAAGCTGCCGGGCACGCTCACGCTTCCCAACGGCAAAGGGCCGTTTGCTGCGGTGGTGCTGGTGCATGGCTCCGGTCCGGGAGATCAGGATGAGACGATAGGCCCCAACAAGCCATTCAAAGATCTCGCCTGGGGATTGGCCACCGATGGCATCGCCGTGTTGCGGTACGTGAAACGCACCAAGCAATATGGCGCGGAATCGATGCCGCCCAGCGGGGCCTTCACGGTCAAGGACGAGACCATCGACGATGCCGATGCAGGCGTAGCGCTGCTCGCGTCGCGTCCGGAGATCAACCATCAGCAGATTTACGTTCTTGGCCACAGCCTGGGCGGGATGCTGGCGCCCCGCATTGCCGCCGGTGACAAGCAGGTTGCGGGCATCATCATTCTGGCGGGAACGGCGCGCCCGCTGCAGGACGTGATCGCCGATCAGTTGAAGTACATCTCCAGCCTTCCCGGTCCGGGTGGCGAAGCTGCGAAGAAACAAGTGCAGGCGGCCGAGCAGGCCAAAGTGCAGATCGAAAGCCCGGCGCTCAAGCCGGACAGCACGGTCGATCTCCTCGGCACGCGAATACCAGGATCGTATTTTCTCGATCTGCGAAACTACCATCCCGCGGAAGCGGCTGCGCAATTGAAGATTCCGATTCTCGTCTTACACGGCGGGCGCGATTATCAGGTGACCGGCGCAGACTACAACCTATGGAAAGCGGCGCTGGCCAAAGATCCGCGCGCGACGCTGAGGTTCTATCCCGAACTCACGCACCTGTTCATGACGGGCAAAGGCTCCGGCCCGGGCACGCCCGAGGACTACGCGATCGCCGGCCACGTCTCGCCCGAGGTGGTGCATGGCATCGCAGAATGGGTGAAAAGTAACGGCGGGAAGTAAAGCTGTCGCGACCAAAGCGTCTCCCTCGGTCGCGCTCAGTCGTCACGGCCTGGTGATAGCAAACAGACAGAAGCGCTGTCGGCGCGGCTGAATAGGCTGCTGAAAAACTCAGAATTCCGGAGTGCCGCGGCTGAAGCCGGCTCCGGATCTCGGAGATAGAAGGCTTTGACGCGGACCTGAAGGTCCGCTCTACCGATCATGGCGAAATCCCGACTTTCTACAGGCAGAACTTAGTCAGTTTTGTAAAAAAGGTGTCAACTTTTCGAAATCCGGCTATCCGGCGACCCCGATACAATTTGCACCAGATGTGCTGGAGAACCTAGAAGCCGCGGCCGGCGGGTGTCCGGTCCTGCAGGAGGAAGTCTGTCGTTACCTCCAAATTTTCAACCACGCACCGGTGGCCATTGCCGTCATCGATCCGCAAACTAATCGCTATCTCGAAGTCAATCAAGTCTTATGCGATCGGCTGAAGTATTCGCGCGAGGAACTGCTGCGCAGCTCGGTTCCTGTAATCAACCCGCGTTTCAAGCCGGCTGCGCTTTCCGAGCTCGCGCGCCGCCTGCGAACCGACAACGTAGTTCAGTTCTACAGTTACCAAACCACCAGCAAAGGCGATGAGCGCGAAGTGGTGATGACGGTCACCCCCATTCACCGCGATGGCGCGATGCTGCTGCATTGCGCCACGGTGGACATCACCGTGCCACTGCGCGATGAGCGCCGTCTCATCGACAGCGAGAAGCGCTTCCGCAACACCTTCGAACAAGCTGCGGTGGGCATCGCGCACGTTGCCATCGATGGGACATTCTTGCGCGTCAACCAGCGATACTGCGAAATTACCGGTTACTCCGAGCCGGAACTGGGCGACGCCCGGTTTCAGGACATCACTCATCCGGAAGACCTGGCGGCGGACTGGGGGCGAGCTCAGGCGCTCTTGCGCGGCGAGATCAATACCTATTCCCTTGAGAAGCGCTACATCAGAAAAGATGAGACCCAGGTCTGGGTAAACCTGACCGTCTCCCTCGCCCGAAATGAGATTGCCGAGCCGGAATATTTCATCGCGGTAGTGCAGGACATCGGCGCCCGCAAGAAAATCGAGGCCGAGCGCGACGAACTGATTCACACGCTGGAAGAGCAGGTGCGCCGTCGCACCGAGGATCTGGAGCGGCTTTCCATGACCGATGCTCTGACCGGCATTGCCAATCGCAGGTGTTTCGACAAGGTAATGGCTGCGGAGTGGGCGCGCGCGCAGCGTTCGCAACAACCACTATCGCTGCTGGTGGTCGATGTCGATCACTTCAAATCACTGAATGACCATCGCGGTCACGCCTATGGCGATCGCTCCATGGTCGCCATAGCCTATGCTCTGCGGCAGCTCAGCGTGCGCAGCTCTGACCTGGTCGCGCGATACGGCGGCGATGAGTTCATCTTCCTGCTACCGGAAACCGATCGCGCCGGCGCCGGAAGGCTCGCTAGGAAGGTGAAGTCGGCAATACGTGCTCTTGCCATCAGCAATCCGGGCGCGCCCCGCTCCGGCAGCCTTACCGTCAGCCAGGGCACGGCGACCCTCATACCGAAGCCGGGAAGAACTGCGCAGGACCTCCTCGATGAAGCCGACCGCGCGATGTACACGGCCAAACGCTGCGGCCGCAATCGAATCGTCGCCGGCGCGCCAGAATAGATTCTCGCGCTCAAGGCTGAATCAGACATCGTTGCGTCGCCGCTGACGCTGACGGCGCAACCGCCATATCCACCAGCCGAGCAGGCCTGCCGCCGCCAGCACCGCGATGGTGTACGAAAGGGGGCGATGGAAGGCACTCCCCAGTAGTCCCCAAATCGTCGGCCCGTACCGGATCACGAGAATCGACACCACAGTGAAACGCACCATTCGCCCGGCAAAAATGGCGGCGAGGAAGTGTGTGAAGCTCATCTCGGCAACGCCCGCCGACAGAACGAAAAGCTTGAACGGCGTGGGCGGCGGCAACATGGCAGGAAACATCAGCGCCCAGAACTCGTGCCGCTCAAACGAGGAGCGGATCTTGTCAAAACGCTTCTGTCCGATTCGCCGGACCAGGAAGACCTCGCCGCCTTTGAATCCGATGGCGTAAATCACAATGCTGCCCAGCGCCGAGCCGGCCGATGCCAGCGCCGCATAAAGCAACAGCAGGTGCGGACGCGAGTACGCATAGCCTGCGACGATCGCATCCAGCGGCATGCCGAACAACGCGGCATCGACCGCCGCAAAGGCCATCACCGCCCAGATGCCAAGCGGCTTCAGCAGGCCCAGAAGCAGCAGAGTCCATTTGTTCAGGAGATGTTTCAAAGCAGTTGTCAGTGGTCAGTTATCAGTCATGAATTGCCAGATAGCGTGCAGAAATTGTTAGTCCGCCGGGGATGAGGCGGACCTCTTCAGCCGTGCTGAATGAAGCCGAAAAAATCACCCATATACAATACTCGCATTCGTACGATCTTCGACCATGTCCAATGCCGACGCCGATTCCGCCTCCGCCGCGACCGAGCAGCAATCCCCCGGCCGCCGCAAGCCGGTGCAGGAGCGCAGCCAGCAAACGGTCGCCCGCATCACCGAGGCTGCGAGCTCATTGCTCGCACAGATGCCGCTGGAAGATGTCACCACGACGCGCATCGCCGCCGAAGCCGGTATTTCCATTGGCGCACTGTATCGCTTCTTTCCTGATAAGCAGAGCATTATCGACGCCATCGCGGTGCGCCATGTTCATATCTTTCGCAATCAGGCCGAGGACGCGATCATCGGGCCCCTGCTGGAGCAAGCTCAGGATTTCCAAAACTTCGACCCTGCTTCCGTCCTGAACAGCATGATCGACGCCTATGTCGTCTATCTCGACGCGCATCCCGATTTCCGCGCCATCTCTTTCGGTCGCCACATCAGCGCCGCCACCAAAGAGCGCGAAGCTTCGCCCACTGTCGGTCTTCCCGGGCTCATCAAGAACCTGATGCTGGAGCGGCTCGGCATCCCCAACACGCCCGAGCTCGACCGCATGCTGCGCGTCGTCAGCGAGGCCGGCGAGCGCCTGATCGCTTACGCCTACGAGCAGCCTACGCGCGAGGAGCGTGACCTCATCATCGCCGAGATGAAGAAGATGCTGGCCCGATACCTGTTCTCTGGCGAGTCGTAAGCCCCCTCAGCTCTCGCGCTGCGACCATCGACACGGGTAGAGCGGACCTTTAGGTCCGCGTCCAAGCCGGCCCTCGAAGATCAGGTATAACCGCTCGCAATAGACGCGGCGCTGGAGCACCGCTCTACCGAACTCGAACCGCCTTATGAAATAGCTTGTAATATTGTCGCCAAAGGAGACGCTCTTGCGAGACTTCGACAGCTTGTCGCAAAAGGAAATCCTTGCCCTCGCCATTTCGCTGGAGGAAGAGGACGAACGCATCTATTCCGATTTTGGCGAGAGTCTGCGCGAAAACTTTCCCGGCACGGCGCAAATCTTCGAAGAAATGCGGCAGGAGGAGATTGGCCATCGCCGGGCGCTGATCGAGATTTACCAGAAAAAATTCGGCGAGCATATTCCGCTGGTGCGGCGCCAGGACGTGCGCGGATTCGTCCAGCGCAAGCCGATCTGGCTGAACACGCCGCTGCGGCTGGAGCAGATTCGGGCGCAGGTCGGAACGATGGAGGCCGAGACGCGCCGCTTTTATCAGCAGGCGGCGGCGCGCGCGCAGGACGCCAGCATTCGACAGTTGCTCGACGACCTTGCCGCAGCCGAAACCGTACACGTGGAACGCGCGGCCCAGTTGGAGAAGACGGAGCTCAAACCCGAAGTTCGCGAGGAAGAAGACAAGGCCAAGCGCCGGCTGTTCGTATTACAGATCGTGCAACCCGGCCTCGCCGGGTTGATGGATGGTTCGGTTTCGACTTTGGCGCCGGTTTTCGCTGCCGCATTCGCGACCCGCAATACCTGGGACGCGTTCGCCGTTGGCTTGGCGGCTTCGCTCGGCGCCGGCATCAGCATGGGCTTCGCCGAAGCGCTCTCCGATGACGGCAGCCTTACTGGCCGCGGAACCCCGTGGCTGCGTGGCTTGGTCTGCGGGGTTATGACCGCGCTCGGGGGCATCGGACATACCTTGCCGTTCCTGATTCAGAATTTCAATTTCGCGCTCGCCGTCGCGATTGCCGTTGTACTGGTGGAGTTGGCAACCATCACCTGGGTTCGCCAACACTTCATGGACACGCCACCGCTTTCGGCGGCTATGCAGGTTGCTTTAGGCGGCGCTCTGGTGTTCGCGACGGGCATACTCATCGGCAACTCGTGAGGACATACTAGAGGCCGCGGACGTCACATATCCGCCGGGTGCCTCGGGTGGTGCGGCGGTGTTCCAGACCCAGGCCTTTCGGAGCCTCACGTCCTCTATTACCCAGGTCTCGAAAAGCGCGAGACCTGGGGCACCCCGCGCGACTCACTAAGCTGCGGCATGATTGAAGTCGTGACTTATACAAGCGCGTCACGGTGGCGCGCGGCCTTGCGCGGATGCTACACTCTCCGCAATGCGTGTTCTCGGCATCGATTGCGGAAGCGAATACACTGGCTACGGCGTCGTCGAGCAGGATGGCGATGGGGTTCTGCGGCACCTTTGCAGTGGGGCGATCCGCCTCTCGCCACGCGATCCGCTGGAGCTTCGCCTGAAGAAAATCTGTGCCGGGCTGACGGAGATCATCCGCGCCTATTCGCCGCAGCAGGTCGCCATCGAAGATGTCTTTTACGCGGTAAACGTCAAGTCGGCGCTCAAGCTGGGACACGTGCGCGGGGTTGCGATGCTGGCGGCGGCGCAGGCGGGGCTGGAAGTTGTTGCCTATTCGCCGCTGTCGATTAAGTCCGCGGTCGTTGGCTATGGCAAAGCCGAAAAGTCGCAGGTGCAGATCATGGTGGCGCGACTGCTCAAACTCCCGGAGCCGCCGCAGCCGGCCGACGCCGCCGATGCACTCGCCATCGCCATTTGCCATCTGCATACCGCGGGCACCCTGCAACGGCAACAGGCGGGCGCGCGCTGATAGAATCTCTGCTCAGAATGAAACTGTGGTTCGTGCTGCTGTTGCTGTTCGTTCCCGCTTTCGCCCGACAAGCTCCCCCGGCTGCCGTTCCTGATGCAACCCAGGCTTCGGTACGGTTCAGCTTCGATTGGAGCCAGGGCGTTCCCTGGCAGAGCTATTCGATTACGGCGCAGTCGGACGGCAAGAGCCATTTCGAAGGCGTGCCTCATCCCGACGAGACGAGCGACACCGATACCTACCAGCAGGACTTCACCCTCTCCGACGCAACTCGCCAGAAGATCTTCGCCGGCGCGAAGGACCTGAATTACTTTCGCGGTGAGCTTGATTCTCACTTGAAGCACCTCGCACAAACCGGCAGCAAGACGCTGCAGTACCAGTCGCCGGAAGTGCAGGGCTCGGCCACGTACAATTATTCGCAGAATCCGCAGGTCGAGGAGCTAACCCGGATTGTTCCAAGGCATCGCCATGACCATCGATTATGGCCGCAAGCTGGCGTTTCAATATCGCTTCGACAAGCTGGGCATGGACCAGCGGCTGAAGGAATTGGAAGATCTCCAGGCCGGCCATAACGTCGAGGAGTTGGCGATTATTGAGCCTACGCTGCGCAAGATTGTCGACGATCCCAACCTGATGAATATCAGCCGCCAAAGCGCCCAGCGCCTGCTGCACAGCATCAAGGAGCCGGCTGATGCCGGGCCGACTTCTGGCTCTCAGCCCTGAACCCGGCTTTGCCACTTAGTAGAGCCTTCTAAGCTAGCTGCGCAATGGTGGTGTCTCAGTTTGAACTACGAGTTGTGAACTACGGTAAAGCGAACCTTTAGGGCCTGCCCTGAGCTTGCCGAAGGGTTCGCGTCAACCACACCCCATTTTCGAAGCGGAGCCCCAGAGGGGCGGCACGTGCTGCTTGGCACGCGGCTTGTGCTGTGCCTAAAGGCACTCGGATTTTTTCGGCAACTTGCGACGCGGGCCTGAAGGCCCGCCGTTCCCGAAGGACGGGTAGAGCTGGCCTTTAGGCCAGCGTCCGAGCTGTTCGCTTCTTCGTGAGCCGGCTTTAGCCGGCGGCACACGTTCCGGGGCTAAAGCCCCGAACATGTTTGTGGCCCTGACGCGAGCCTGAAGGCTCGCTCTACCTGTCCTTCGGCCGCGACACGGTCTCTGAAGGCTCGCTCTACCTGTCCTTCGGCCGCGACACGGTCTCTGAAGGCTCGCTCTACCTGTCCTTCGGCCGCGACACGGTCTCTGAAGGCTCGCTCTACCTGTCCTTCGGCCGCGACACGGTCTCTGAAGGCCCGCTCTACCTTCATCGGCTCCCTACAATTTCAAACTGGACACCGGCTGTGCAATCCCTCGGTTGACCCTCTTTCTCGCAGCCCCCTACAATCAAGAATTCCGCACTACTACAGGAAGAATTCATGGCGCTCGAGCTTTTCAATACCCTGTCCGGCAAAGTCGAAGAGTTTCATCCGCTCGAAGACAATCTGGTCCGCATGTATGCCTGCGGGCCGACGGTTTACGACTACGGCCACATCGGCAATTTCCGTACCTTCATTGTTGTCGACACGCTGCGCCGCTTTCTGAAACAGAGCGGTTATCAGCTCAAGCACGTAATGAACATCACGGATGTGGATGACAAGATCATCCGCAACGCCGCGCGCGATGGCGTAAGCGTGCAGGAGTACACGAAGAAATATCGGCAGGCGTTTCTGGAGGATGCTGACGCGCTCAATATCCAGCATCCTGAGCTGATGGTCAGCGCGACCGACCACATCGCGGAGATGGCGAGGTTCATCAAGGTCCTTGCCGACCAAGGTTTCGCTTATCGGACCGACGACGGCTCCTACTATTTTCGAATTGCCAAATTTCCCGCGTACGGCAAGCTCTCGAAGAAGGACTTCGCCGGCATGGAGGACGGCGCGCGCGTCGATGTGGACGAGTATGACAAGGACAACGCCCGCGACTTCGCGCTGTGGAAAGCGCCCAAGCCGGGCGAGGCGTTCTGGGAGACGGAGATCGGGCCGGGCCGTCCCGGCTGGCATATCGAGTGCTCGACGATGTCAATGAAGTACCTAGGCGAGACCTTCGACATTCATCTCGGCGGTGAGGACCTGATCTTCCCGCATCACGAGAACGAGATTGCGCAATCGGAGGCGAAGACGGGCAAGCTGTTCGTGCATGTGTGGGTACACTCGCGCTTTCTGCTTGTCGAAGGCGAGAAGATGGCCAAGAGCGCGGGAAATTTCTTCACCGTGCGCGACCTGATTCTGCTGGGACACAAGCCATCTTCGATTCGCTTCCTGCTGATCTCGGTGCCGTATCGTAAGCAACTCAACTTCACCTTCGATGGCCTGACGCAGGCGGCAAATTCGGTCGAGCGATTGCGCAACTTCAAGCTGCGACTGGAGACATCGCAGTTCGCAGATGGAGCGAATACCGCAATCGCGGAGATCGCGGCGAAAACTTCCGCCGAGATGACCGCCGGTCTAAATGACGACCTGAACACCGCGCGCGCCCTGGGAGCAATCTTCGACATGGTGCGCGATGTGAACGCCGCCGCCGATGCCGGGAACGTGCGCAAGGATGACGTACCGGCGCTGCTGAAGGTGCTGGAGCAGTTCGAGCAGATCTTTGCCGTGCTCAAAGACGACGACGCGGCCAAGGTGCGCGCGACTGTCGAATGGGCAAAGAAAGAAGGTCTCGCCGACAAAATAAGTGCGCAGACGGCGGCGCTGGCGAAGGCTGCTGCGCTGTCCGATGAGGAGATCGAGATTCTCGTTGCGGAGCATTCACAGGCGCGCAAGAGGCGTGATTTCACGCGCTCGGACGCTATTCGCGCGCAGCTCGCCGGAAACGGCGTCATCCTGGAGAACACGAAGGACGGCGTTAGATGGAAAAGGAAGTAGTCAGCAGTCAGTTGCCAGTTGTCAGTGATCGGTCGGCGTGTTAAATACGGTGCATGCGAAACTTCCTCTCAGCGCTTTTGGTGGGTCTAACGTTCGCCGGAATAGCATTCGGCAAGGACGCTCTGGCTCCGGTGAGCTGGCCGGCTGATAAACCTCTTCTACAGTTCTCGGTCAGCAAGTTGAATCATGTCGGCGGATACCAAGGACAACAAACTTATATTCTTGATCTTGCTGTTACGAATGTCTCATCGAAACGGATTTCACAAGCCACATTCAGCTTCTATCTGTTCGATAAGCAGAAGGTACGCGTCGGGCAAGGATACATCGATCTGGCAAACCTGTCCCCAAACGAGACGGTGAAGATGCAGGTGAATGCTCAAGCATTAGCGACGCCTGCGACTTTTGAGGTCATTCCACAGCGCTTGCCCGCTGAACTCGCGGGTGCGGCTCCGCCAAAGGCGATCCCGGTAACGGTTTACTCAGTACCCTCCGGCGCGAAGCTGAGCGTCGACGGAACGGAAATTGGGATCACGCCGATCGCGGCGCAGATCCTACCGGGCAGTCATACGCTGACCTTCAGCAAGGAAGGTTACAACCCAGGAACATTTCCTATGGTGGTCGCTCCAGACCAGTTGCCGGGAGGCAGCGTGTCCTTCGAACTGGGATCGGCGGCGCACGATACCATTGAGCTTCGTGACGGTACGGTCGTTAATGGCGATCTACAATCAATCGACGCTGCGCAAGTCGTGGTGATGGTAGGCGGAAATCCACAGAAGTTTGATCGTAATCAGGTCAAACGCGTGCTGCTAATCGAACGCGATCAGGCAAGGTAATGCTAGAGCGGTTCCAGATTTGGTGTATCCAGGTAGAGCGGACATTCAGGTTCGCGTCAAAGCCGCACCCCGAAGTCTGGGCTTTCCGCCCACTGCGCTGCAGTGGGCGGAAAGCCTGACGAAGAGAGCCCCCCTCGACGCGGCGCTGAAGCGCCGCTCTACCCGACCTCTGGGTACAGCAATTCGGGAAACGCTCTAGCCCGAGGACAACTGGCAACTGACTACTAAGGGGTCAGCCTCTGCCCGTTAAGCTAGGCTGTTTGCCTGCCATGGTGTTGCGCGCGGTGCGAATCATCTCCGCCATCCAGTGTACAAGCGCCAGCTTCTCGACGAAGCTCACCTTGCTGCCGATTTCAACGTGACTGATGGCTGGGCTGACTAGCGCCGCGACCAGACACTCCTTCGGAATGTCGCGCTCCAACCACAACAATTCTGTCGGCGGAATCACTGTGTCGTCCGAGCCATGCAGCAGCAGCACGGGCACGTGCAGAAACGCGAGATGTCCGGCTGGCGACGCAGCGGCTAACTCCCCACTGCGCTTATTGACTTCGGCGAGAATCGCAGGCGCCAGTACCTGGCGATGCTGGTGATAGATGTCCTGCATGATCTGCTGACCAACCGGAGTCATCTGCTGCGTCAACGTCTCAGAAGCTTTTCCGTTGCCGGCGAGCAGCAGCTTAATAGCCTGTCGCGCGAGCGGCGCGTCGTGGGGCGAGAAGAAATCCTGCGGCTCGTCGTCGATGACGATGAGCGGGCCGTATTCGTGGGGCGGCAGGTGCTCGACCGTGCCATTGGGGCGCACGGCATCGCCGGTCGCAAAAAACCGGATCACGTGTGCCAGATCGTAATAGCCGCCGACTGACGCAACCCACGCGATCGAGGGCGCATATTGCGGATCCCCGGCCGCGAGAAGTGCAAGGCCGCCGGAAAAGCTGATGGCGAAGATCCCGACCTTGGCGACGCCAAGCTGCTGCGCAAAGCTCGCGGCGGCCGTACCGATCACGTCCGCCGACTCGGCGCGTACGCGATAATCGGCGATGCCGGGAACGAGCGGCGTCATAACGAAGAAGCCGCTGGCCGCCAGCGCGCGCGCGAAGGCCACCAGGCGCGGCTCGTTAATGCCGAGCTCGTGCATGCCGTGCACGACAACGATTCCCGGCGCGAAGCCGACGCCTCGTGGCAGGTAAATGCGTGCCGGGAGCGAGTTGCCGCGAAAGTCGAATGCGCTGTCGTGCACTTCAACCGGATGCACCTCATAGTTTGCAATCCAACCTGTGGCGTGAGGGTCGGAGATGCGTTCGAGCAGCGAGGCAGCGCGCAGGTAGTCCTGCGCGAAGGGATATAGAAGGGCGACGATTACTGGCGCCAGCAGCAGAATCCACGCCACCAGTCGCGCCTTGCGAGACGGGCTGCGGCCTTGCCAAGGAACGGTGGTCATCAGTTGCGATCAGCCCGCAAGCGAGAGGGCGCGTTGGTTACCATGACGCCGGGCCTTAGTTACCGCACTAAAGAGCTACCTGCAACGTGCTGAATTTAAATGGTTTACGAGTCAAAAAATTGTTCCACGTGGAACATTTTTTCGGTCGATCGCAGGCTGGCGAGCAGCCTCTAAACCTCCAGAATCACCGGCATGATCAGCGGCCGGCGCGATGTGTTTTTGACGATGAAGCGCTTCAGGTCCTGGCGAATTTTCTCCTTGATCATGCCGTAATCACCCTTCTCTTCATCGCTCGACGACTCCAGTGTGTTCATCACCGTGCGGCGCGCCTCATCCAGGAAGCCGTCTTCGGTCGTGTTTGCGCTGAAGCCACGCATCACAATCTCCGGTGACGTCTCGACGCGGCCCGTCAGCTTGTTGATGGCGATGATAGGCAGCACGATACCGTCTTCGCTTAGATGACGGCGGTCGCGAATAACGAGGTCCTCGACCACATCGCCCATGGAGTTGGAATCGATGCAGACGCGGCCCACATTGATCTTGCCGCTCTTGCGCGCGCCCAGCTCGTCGAACTCGAGTATGTCGCCACTCTCGATCATCATTACCTTCCCGACCGACCCGTGCATGGCCCCCGCCATTTCGGCATGTAGCTTCAGTTGCCGGTATTCGCCGTGAATCGGAACAAAATACCGCGGCTTGATGAGATTGATGATCAGCTTCAGCTCTTCCTGGCTGGCGTGTCCGCTGACGTGCACCGGCGGCGACGAGCCGTCGTCATAGATGACGTGCGCATCGCGGCGGAAGAGGTGATCGACGACACGATAGATTGCCTTCTCATTGCCGGGAATAATGCGCGACGACAGCACCACGGTATCGCCTGGCTGGATGCGCGCGTGCTTGTGATTGTCAACCGCCGCGCGCGACAGCGCCGACATCGGCTCGCCTTGTGTTCCGCTGATCAGCACGCAGACTTTTTCCGGCGGCAGGTCGCGCATCTGCGCAGGATGAATCAGCAAACCCTCGGGCGCGTCGATGTAGCCGAGGTCCTGCGCGATCTCGAACGACTCCATCATCGAGCGGCCAACCAGCGCGACCTTGCGATCGTTCTCGAATGCCTGCTCCACTGCCAGCTTGATGCGGTGGATCGAGGACGAGAAGCAGGAGATGAACAGGCGGCGCTCGGCGCGGGCGAAGATCTCCTGAAAGCGCGCCCGCACCGCGCGTTCGCTGGGCGTGTAACCCTTTCGTTCGACGTTGGTGGAATCCTGGAACAGCGCCAGCACGCCCAACTTGCCGTACTCGGCAAACGCGTGCAGATCGAAAAGACGATTGTCGGTCGGCGTGGGATCGACCTTGAAATCGCCGGTGTGAATCAGGATGCCGATGGGCGTGTGAATCGCGAGCGCGACACAATCGACAAGGCTGTGCGTCACCTGGATGGGATCGATGGTGAAGGGGCCGATCTTGAAGCGCTCGCCGGCCTTGATCTCGTTGAGCACGGCGTCGTCGAGCAGCGCATGCTCTTCCAGCTTGCCTTCGACGTAGGCCAGCGTGAACTCGGTGGCGTACACCGGCACGTTGAATTCGGCCAGCAGCCAAGGCAGCGCGCCGATGTGGTCTTCGTGTCCGTGGGTGAGCACGACGGCGCGCACGTGCGGGCGATTTTCGATGAGATAGCTGAGATCGGGAACGACGATGTCAACCCCGAGGAGCTCGGCCTCGGGAAACATCAGTCCGGCATCGACGACGATGATGTCGTCGCCCCAGCGGATCGCCATGCAATTCATGCCGAATTCGCCGAGCCCGCCGAGTGGGATGACCTGAAGCTTTCCTGCTGGCATCTGTAAATTCGATGCTAGCACAGGGGATGGTAGAGCAGCGCTTCAGCGCTGCGTTCCGGCGCCACCAAGAAGTTGTGAGTTTCGACTCGTGGCGCCACGAGTCAAACTCACAACAGTATCGGCACAAGGACGAGACGTCGGCCTAAAAGAGGGTGTGTGAGAACCAACGTTATTCCTCCGCGGTGGAGTGCGACAGACGCAAATCGAACCCCGTAGGGGTGGAATTGCAGTTAGCCCAGGACGGAGCAACCGGGGTCCCCAATTCGCGCCTCTCTTGCGCGAATTGGGGTGGGAAGCGGAGTCCTGGGTGAAGTGGAAAATCTATTCGAGTCCCTTTAGGGACGACACGGTTCTCACACACCCTCTAAAGGTCGGCTCTAGGTAATGTCTGAAGTTCAGACAGTAGCCGGCTCTACCGTCTTCGCGATTTCCTTTCAACCGCGGCTTATACTGGTTGAAATAACCGAATGGCACAGAACCACAACAAATCCTGGCTGCGTCGCCGCGTTGAAGACGCTGTCCGCAACGCCTTCCTGAAGGCTTACGACACGATCAAGGTTGATCCCGCGCATTATCTCGAGCATCTGCGCATAGCCTACAACCTGCCTGCGCTGACCTACGATGGCGTTTACTCGGTCAATCCCGATCTGCTTGACCGTATCGCCGAAGAGACGATTCACGCGCACATGCGCATGGCAGCCGCCGAAGGCGCGGGGCTGGGGATGGGCGGTCTGTTTACCATGCTGCCGGACCTCGGGATTCTGGCGGCAATCACCCTGCGCATGATTCAAAAGCTAAGCTTGTTGTATGGCTTCTCCTACAACACCGAAGAGGAAGAAGCCGAGCTTTGGATTGCGGCGGCCAGTGCAGCCGGGGTGGACATCAGCCGCGAGCTGATGGAGAAGCAATTTGTCTCGCGCTTCGTGCCGCGCGTGATCCAGCGCATCGCCGTGAGCGCCAGCGCGGAAATCGTGGAGAAGTGGACGGCGCGCCTGATTCCCGTCGTGAGCTCGGCGATCGGCGCCAGCCTCAACTACTATTTCGTGAAGATCTGGGGCGAGCGCGCCATCGGACATTTTCGCCAGAAGCATCTGCAGGTCCGGCAGCAGAAAAACGCGATTGCGCTGCCCGCCAGTCGAATCTAGAGCAGGTTTCTTGCGACTCGGGAAAATCTTACTGCGTAAGCTCCCAGACAGTACCCGCCTCGTCGGCTCCACATGCTGTCGTGGTGCCGTAAATATTGTTTTCACTATCGAGCACCACGCCGCCATTCGGGTCACAGCCACCAGAGTTATTGCCGAAGTCGTAAAGTTCGCTATAAACCCACTGGCCATTGCTATGTGTCAGCTTGAAGACCGAGCCAGCAGTGTTCGTGCCGCCCTTGTACGTTGTGCCGTACAGATTCCCGGCCGAATCCATGGTCAGCGAATCCTGCGGTCCCCACTCATAGCTGCCGGTGAGGTTGTATAGCACGTTAAATTGCCAACCTCCGCCGGAGGGACTTAGCTCGTACACTGTGCCTCCGCTACCGCTGCCGCCGCTGCTGGTGGCCCCATATAGATTGCCTGCCGAATCGAAGATCAGCCCGCCGTAAGGGTGGTTCCCATCGGTGTTTGTAAAGGAGTGGAGAATCGTCTCCACCCAGCCCGATTCGGTGTTGCTCAGCTCAAATACCAGACCGTATCCGTTTGCGCCGCCGCCGGCCGCGGTACCGTAAAGGTTTCCGGAGCTGTCCACGACCAGGGTGTCGTAAGGCTCGCCGCCGTTTGAGCCCGTAAAGCTTTGCAGTGCCAACTCCGTCCAGCCGCTATCGGCGTGCGCCAGCTCATAAACTGAGCCGAGTCCATCATCGAGCTGCGTGGTCCCATAGATGTTGCCCGACGCATCGAAGGCCACACCGCCAAACGGATATACGCCAGCAGGACCATTCACCAGATGAGCGAGCACCCTTTCGATCCATGGGCAGTTGACAATGCATTTCCGTATCAGCGGGTCTACACCCGAAGCTGTATCCCCCACATTCGCAGCTCCGGCTCCGCCTCCGCCAATCGGAGGACTCAAACTGAAGACCGTGCCGCAGCCATAATACCCAAAGTCCGCGCACCCATTGGATTCACCTCCGCCGCCCGCAACCGTGGTGCCGTAAAGGTACCGGTTCGACCCAAAAACCACCCTGCCGTTTGGGCCGGCGCCATCGTTGTTCCCGGGATCGCCCTGAAAATCGTACAAAGTGACAAAATCCCAACCGCCATTCTGCTTGACCATCTCAAAAACCGTTCCAAAGCCGTAGCCATTATTCCCGGTGCCCCCGACCAGCGTGGTTCCGTAGAGATTTCCGGCGGCATCCATCGTCAACATCGATTCGGGTGTTCCGCCATCGGCTCCATCGGTGAAGGTATGCAGCACCGTGAATGTTTGGGCGCTCGCAGGCTGAACCGCCCTGATCGTCATGGCAAAAGCGATAGATAGAGTGATGGCAAGAGTGGCAGGAAAGTGTCGCATTGCTGCTCCTAAATCGAAACGAAGAATTCTGCGATTCCGGAAGGAATCCGGGAGCCGAGGGTCGTAGCGGCTGTTGCGCGCAAACTTAGTTCAGTTTCGTGCAGGTGTCAACGGCAATCTTGCGAATGTCGGAAACCTGTAAACAACCCCGGACAACTCCGATAGCGCAGGAATGCAATTTGTCCGGTTGGCTCAAGTCCCATCGCGGGTTGAAAACGGCTCGCGGAATTGCCTGGCAGACGCGGATTAGGGCAGCGCGTCCGCGACCACTGCCGACGTCGTTTCTGTAGCGAACTCTCCCTCCCACTTGGCCATCACCACGGCCGCCAGACAATTCCCCAGCACATTCACCCCCGTCCGGCCCATGTCGAGCAATTGATCGACGCCCAGCAGCAGAAACACCGGCTCGGTGGGCAGGCCGGTCGAGGTTGCGGTGGCCAGCAGGATCACCAGCGCCGCGCGTGACACGCCGGCAACGCCTTTGCTGGTGAGCATTAGCGTCAGCATGATCATGAGCTGTTGGCCCAGTGACAGATGGATGCCGGAAACCTGGGCGACAAAAATCGCCGCGACGGACAGATACAGGGAGCTGCCAGTCAGGTTGAAGCTATAGCCGGTGGGAATTACGAATGCCACGATCTGCCGCGGCACGCCGATAGCTTCCATGGCTTCCATCGCGCGCGGCAACGCGGCCTCAGAGCTGGCCGTGCCGAAGGCGATGGTCACGGGCTCGGCAACGGCCTTGCAGAAGGCGCGCAGCGGCACGCGGAAAATGAGTGCTGTGGGCAGCAGAACGCCGACGATGAACACGATCAGCGCAGCATAGAGCGTCAGCAGCAACTTGATGAGGCTGCCCAGCACGGCAATTCCAGTGTGTCCCACAGTGTAGGCTACCGCTGCGCCCACTCCGAGCGGCGCCATGTACATGACGATGTTGGTGAACTTGAACATCACCTCGCTGAGGCTCTCGCAGAACGCCAGCATGGGGCGGCGTTTCGTCTCGCTCAGCATCGCCAGCGCGACCGCGAAGATCAGGCTGAAAACCACAACTTGAAGTACGGCGCCATCGGCGACGGATTTGGCGATGTTCTCAGGAAAGACGTGCAGAATGGTATCTTCCGCGCTCAGTTTGCCGACCGAACTCGTCTCGGCGCTGCTCGCGGTTGGCAGCCGAACGCCCACGCCGGCTTTGCTCAGGTTGATTGCACCCAGACCTAGAAAGATCGCGATGGTCGTAACAATTTCGAAGAAGATGATCGAGCGCAGCCCGAGGCGGCCGACCTGGCGCAAATTGGAATGGCCGGCGATACCGACCACCAACGTTCCGAACAGCAGCGGCGCGATGATGGCCTTGATCAGCCGCAGAAAAATCAGCGCCAGCACGCGTAGATGATCGGCGACGTTGGGCCAGTCATGCCCGATCTCGCCGCCCAGCAGCATGGCGATAAAGATCCATGCCGTCAGCGTGCGTCGCAGGCAGCCGTAAACAACCAGCGCGGCGAGGGCGATCCAGCGCAGCGCGAGAAAGAGAATCGGTCCATCGAAGCGCCAGCAAATCACCGCCGCCATTGCAGCAATCGCGGCGACCAGGAGCGCGACGTTCTGGCGACCCTTGTCAAGCCAGGACATGTTCTTAAGAATCCGCTGTTCGAGCCGATTTCAGCACCAACAAAAAACCTGCGTTACAGAAGCCGTTCCGGAGCGCCGCATCAAAGCGAGCGCCGTGGGCGCGGAACAGGATAGCCCAGCGCTTCAGCGCTGGGTAGGATTCAGTCAGGAACCCGAGTCCCCCGGGGACGGCATCGGAAAGCTCGCGCTTGCGGGAACCAGGGTTGCTGAAGTGCCGTGCCCGAGGCACTCCGCTGCTCTCCCTCGCCCTCCCACCGCTGAAGCGGTGGGCTATCTTGTTCCGTCCCGCGTTCGCGGGACTTGTTTGGATGCAAATCACGCAACGACCAAGTACCGCAAGGATTGATGCATCGCATACCGAACGAGCCTAATCGCTAGCGCAGTACATCTTCCAACTCCACTCCCCGATCGGTTCTCTCATCGCGATACTTGACGATTACCGGCGTGTACAGCGACAGTCCCCAATCCGCGGCTTTTCCTTTCGCAATCGCACGTGCGCCCGGCACAACCACGGCTCCCTCGGGAACACGTAACGGCTCAGTCGAGGTTGCGCGGTAGATCTCGCCCCTCACCGTATCGAACAGCGGGGTCGATCGGGTGAGGATCACGCCCGCGCCCAGCACTGCGCCCGCGGCCACTTGCGTTCCTTCATAAATACCGCAGTTGCCGCCGACCAGCACCTGGTCTTCAACAATGACAGGCGAAGCATTGATCGGTTCCAGCACGCCGCCGATCTGTGCTGCCGCGCTAATGTGCACGCGCTTGCCCACCTGCGCGCATGATCCCACCAACGCATGGGAATCGACCATGGTGCCTTCGTCAACATAGGCGCCGGTGTTGATGAACATCGGCGGCATGCAGACGACTGACGCTGCGACGTACGCGCCGCTGCGAATCGACGAGCCGCCGGGAATCACGCGCACCTGCTCCGCCGCAGTGAAATGGCGCGTGGGATAGGTGTCCTTGTCGACGAACGAGAGCACGCGCGGGTCGCCGCTCTCGGCCAGCTTGCCGATGCGAAAGCCGAGCAGGATTCCCTGTTTCACCCAGACATTCGTCTGCCAGCGGCCGTTGATCTTCTCAGCCGCGCGTATACGGCCGGCGCTGAGCGCCTCGCGGAAGCGGACGAACACCTCGACCGCATGGAGCTCCTGTGCCGCTGCCGCGCCCATGGCGTACAGCTTCTCGATTTCGCGCTGGAGTTCGTGCATCGCGGGCAGTATACCCGTTCGACGCGGATGGCTGCAGCAGCTAATTCCGAATGCGGTCCGGCTGCATCGAAAGACCGATCGTGCCGATGAGCGTGGCAGTGAAAGGCCGACCGCAGCAGAAGCTCCGCCGCTGAATTTCAGCCATCGCCGCCCGAACCACGGGTTGGCTAATTGCTAACTGCTAACTGCTAATTACAGACTGCTGACTGCTAGCTGCTAAACAAACTTCCCCGGCACCGGCTTGTTCGGGTCGGCGTAATCGTAAAATCCCTTGCCCGATTTGCGCCCGTACCATCCAGCCAACACCAGCCTTCGCAACAGCGGCGGCGAGGCGAAGCGCGGCTCCTTGAACTCGTCGAACATCACGTGTGTGATGTAGTAAGTGGTGTCGAGCCCGACAAAGTCGAGTAGCGTGAACGGCCCCATCGGGTAGCCACAGCCCAGCTTCATGGCTTCATCGATGTCGGTGATCGAGCCGACACCTTCCTCGTACGCGCGGATCGCATCGAGCAGATACGGCACCAGCAGCCGGTTCACAATGAAGCCGGTCTTGTCGCTGGTGCGCACCGCAACCTTGCCCAGGCTCATCCCGAACTCGACGGCGGTCTGGTAAACGTCGGGTGCGGTGGCGATGGTCTTTACCACCTCCACCAGCTTCATCATGGGCACGGGATTGAAGAAGTGCAGGCCGATGAAACGCTCGGGTCGCTTGGTCGCCGTCATCAGCTCGGTGACGGAGATCGACGAAGTGTTGGTGGCGAAGATCGCGTCTTTCTTGACGATGGCATCGAGCTGCGCGTAGGTCTTGCGTTTCTCCGCGACATTTTCGATGATGGCTTCGATCACGATGTCGCACTCTGCGAGGTCCTGCATATTGAGCGTGCCCGACAACCGCGCCTGCGCCTCACTCTTCTGCTCCGGTGTGAGCCCGCCTTTGGCCGGCCCGCGGTCGACAAGGCGCGTAAGCGACTTGTCGATGCCGGCGAAACCTTTGTCAAGAAACTTCTGTTCCTGTTCGAGCACGGTGACGTCGAAACCGGCCGTGGCCGCGACTTGCGCGATGCCGGATCCCATCAGACCACAACCCAGAACTCCAACTTTCTTGATATTCATGTTTGCGTCTTCCTTGATGATTTAGTAGACCTTTCGAAATGATGGTGCGGAACGATTACGATTTCGCCGGCGCTCCGACCCCACTGATCCGCGTATTCTGCATCGCCACGATCTGCCAGTTGCCATCGGCATTCTCGACGACGAGAGTCGGCCGCGCATCAAACTCGCGTGGCTGGCCGTTGTCAAAGAACTGCAAATACTGCCGCAGAAAGACCAACGCGACATCCGGGCGCAAGAAGCGAATCTTCTCCACGCTCAAGCGGATGGTACTGTCCTTGTAGATCGTGCCCAGGATCATGCGCTGGCCCGCTTCAATCGCCGCGCGTCCCGAATAGTATCCACCCAAAATGTGAATGAAGTCGGCGTTGTCGGCGAAAAGCGCGGCAAAAGCCACGCTGTCGGCGGCGTTCCACGCGGCTTCCAGGTGATAGACCATGCCGTGCAGCGCGCGTTCTTCATTCGTCATTTTTAGCTTCCCACGGTTGGCTCCGTCTTGATCAGATATCGGAGGACCGCACCCCTGAAGACGCGCATGACTGCCTACTCGCTCGCCGTCGCTGCGGATCGCAGCTGACCCATGAGCAGGAAGGACGGTACCGAACCGCCTCCTTTGCACCACGGACCCGATGTAGACATGGTGCGTTTCACCGATCACGTATATTAGGGACGGGACGTTCTTCAGATCTTCATAAAGGCGAAAAAAGTTCTCAAAACGCGCCCAGGCCAGTGTTGTCGGCATATGTAATCCAGTCTGCCCTAGCCTATCGCTGCAAATTTTCCACGATCACCGCAATGCCCTGACCGCCGCCGATGCAGGCGGTTGAAAGACCGTACTTCGCTTTGCGGCGGCGCAGCTCGTACATCAGCGTAATCAGCAGACGCGTGCCGGTTGCGCCCAGCGGATGGCCCAGCGCGATCGCTCCGCCGTTCACGTTTACCTTCTCGCGATCGAGACCGAGCTCTTTTTCCACCGCGAGACATTGCGCGGCGAACGCTTCATTGAGTTCGATCAACTCGATATCGTCGAGCGTAAGCCCGGCCTTCTTCAACGCAATGCGCGTTGCCGGCACCGGTCCCGATCCCATGATCTTGGGATCGACGCCGGCGATGCCCCAGCTCACGATTCGCCCCAGCGGTTTCAGGTTGCGCTTCTTAGCTTCGTCCAGCGGCATCACCACAACCGCCGCGCCGCCATCGACGATCCCGCTGGCATTTCCGGCGGTCACAGTGCCGTTCTTGCCGAAGGCCGGCTTCAGCTTGCGTAGGCTGTCCATTGTGGTCTCGGGACGGCGATGGTCGTCTTCGGTAAACATCTCGCCTGTCGGCTCGCCGCGGCGATTACGCAGCGGCACCGGCGTGAGCTCTTCCTGCAGGCGGCCAGCCTTGTAGGCATCGTCGGCGCATTTCTGCGAGCGCAGCGCGAACTCATCCTGCATCTCGCGCGTGATGCCCTGCTGGTCGGCATAGAGCTCGGCTGTGTTCGCCATGTAAAGGTTGCAGTAGCTGTCCAGCAGCGCGACCATCAGCGAATCTTCCAGCTTGCCCTCGCCCAGGCCGACGCCCCAGCGCATGCCGCGAATTACGTGCGGCGCTTGCGACATCGATTCCATGCCACCCGCAAGCACGGTCTTGGCCTCGCCCAGTTGGATCATCTGCGCCGCCGTGACCACCGACTGCATGCCCGATCCACACAAGCGGTTGACCGTGAGCGCAGGCACTTCGATTGGAACGCCGGCCTTGAGCGCGACGTGACGCGCGCCGTAAATGGCGTCGCCCGAGGTCTGCTGCGCGTTGCCGAAAACTGCATGATCGATCTCGCCCGGCTCCACGCCGGAGCGCTTCATGGCCTCCACGGCGGCGATCGCGCCAAGTTCCTGGGCGGTGAAATCCCGTAGCTTCCCGCAATATCGACCCATGGGCGTGCGGGCGCCGTTGACAATAGCGACATCAATCCCGTTTGGCATGTTGGTATGGAAAGAAGATCAAGGTCTGTGCGAACCACTCAGTTTATCAGCAGCAAAACAAGCGCGGCAAATGAACGGGCACTGCAGCAATACTTTTTGACCCTCCCCCGGAAGCTACCTCAGGCAAAATGGAATTTGTCGCTGCCAGGCTCGTCACCTCTTGCTTTCCATGGCTACCGCGCGGGGGAACAGGATGTTGTTCTCCAGGTGGATGTGCTGGTGAAGATCAGCTTCGAAGCCCTGTAGCGCCTCGTACAGTGTGCGGTAGCTGATGCACGCGTCCGCCGGTACTGCATAGTCGTGCGTGATCGACCGCAAGGTCCGTACGGCTTCGCCGGCGCCATCATGTTCCTGCATCATCATCCTTACAGGATTGACGACTGTTCCGAACATCGCCGGCGGAGCAGGCTCACCTGCAACAAAGCTCTCTTCGAGCCGGAAGATGTATGGGAATAGCACCTGCTCTTCTTTCATCAGGTGAACGCTCAGCTCTTCGGCGAGCGCGGAAAAAATCTCCTGGACTTGTAGCAGTTCGGGATGGTTCTGGCCGTGCACTCCTACAACCTTGCTAGCCAGAGCTTCGATGCGTGGGCATTCCTCGCGCACAAAAACATGGTGCGTGCCGGTGATGTGCGCGATCAGGTCAGCGAGCGGCTGGTCCTGCCAGTCCTTACTATCGCCTATAGCGGATAGTTGAGCGCTCTTCTCCAATCGCGCGAGGACTTCGCCGACCGGGATCTTGGCTTGCGCGCAAGCATCGCCGAGAGTGCGAGCGCCTCCGCAACAATAGTCGATTCCCACCTTCTCAAATTCGCGTGTGGCGTTAGGCATTTCGGCGGCGATTTCGCCTACGGTTCTTGTGGTAGCGATCGTCATTGCTTTTCCCCTCCCGCGTGTGTGCCCGAATCCGGTGTCAGGCATCGCGTTATAAATGAAGTCTAGAGGCTGCGTGCGACAGCGACTATGACTTCTGTCACGGCGAAGCGAAGTTATGAGATTTATTGGAGATTGCAAATTATCGTGACGTAGCGTGGTTGCCGGACACCGGTCGCATTTTCGAATTGTCATGACGAGCCCCCATGGGCGCGAGGGACTCTGCTTTTCTGCCCCTCGCCGAGAAAGCAGGTCCGTTGGCCGAGGAACCATGCTGTGCTTACATCCCAAAGAGCTATCATGGGCCAGAGGTACTTCTAGGACAGCATGGGAAGTCGGCGGCGTTTAACGTCTTGCAGGAGACGACCGGCGATCAGCGATGGTCTTTATCCGATAGAAGCTTCGAGTTCCGCCTCTAACCGTTTGAGGGAGGGTATTTCGAGCTTTCGATTGTCCACCAGGATCAAACCCTCTGCCTGGAGACGGCTTAGATTGCGCGAAACCAACTCGCGCACGGTTCCGATCTGTGCTGCTAGTTCGCTGTTGTTCATGGGAAGCACCAGGCTGATTGCATTGCCCTTGCTTGCGCCTTCCGCCCTTCCTAGCCGCACCAGCAGCGCTATCAATCGATGCCGAACCGTGGTAAACGAAAGCTCTTCAATGATGCCCACCAGTTTCCGAAGACGCGCCCCTACAATCTTCAGAACTTTGAGAGCGACCTGCGGATACTGTAAGCATAGAGCGTTAAAGTCCTGGCGGCTGAAGAATAAAAGAACGGAGTCGTTTACCGCCTGGGCTGATGCGGGATAGTTGCCGCCATCGAATACCGGAAGTTCGGCTATGGAGCTGCCCGGACCGTCAATGGTCAAGACCTGCTCCCGTCCGCCGACTGAGCTCTTGAAGATGCGTACATTCCCCATCTGGACGATGTAAAGGCCAGTACAAGCATCACCTTCCGTAAAAATGAGCTCACCGGCGTGGAAGCTTCGCTGTACGAGGCGTGGTGTGAGGAAGGCGAACTCCTGCTCCGAAAGGCTGGAGAAGATCGCTACTCGATGTAGTACGGAGAGCAGCGCAGCGTTGTTTTCCGAGGCCATAACAGGATTTTACGCGAGGCAGGTACATTGATCGGACGAAGTCCGCAAAATCGGCATAGAGGCCGGTGGGGAACTGTTCGTGCTCTGCAGCGGGGAATCCCAACCCTTCCCGAGTTTAACAATTAACCAAATTTTATTGTCTTATTCACGGCTTCATGCGTTTTGCATAGTAGTCTCACTCGGGCGAGCTTGTCCTCGAGCCTTCATCTCTAAGCAAAGGAAGAACATGGCGACAGCACCGTCGTTTGGGTCAACTTCCGCAGCGCCTGCCAGATCGACCGCCGTTCACGAAAAGCTGTCGAAGTCCCCTGGCCGCATTGGAACGGCGATTTTCGTCGGCGTTCTGGCAATTGGCGTCATCTATGCCGGCTACCATCTGATCTCCGACCTGTCCGCCGTAAAGTCGGCTTCGATCTTCCCATTCGTTCTGTTGGGTCTTGCGCTCCTGGTGGCGCTCGGGTTTGAGTTTGTGAATGGCTTCCATGACACGGCCAATGCCGTCGCCACGGTCATCTATACGCATTCGCTCGATCCGCACGTCGCCGTGGCCTGGTCGGGAATGTGGAACTTCGTTGGCGTCGTGCTCTCAACCGGAGCGGTCGCTTTCGGCATCATCTCGCTGCTGCCAGTTGAGTTGATCCTGCAGGTCGGCAGTGGCGCCGGCTTCGCCATGGTGTTTGCCTTGTTGGCGGCAGCGACGGTCTGGAATCTCGGCACTTGGTATTTCGGTATCCCGAACTCCAGTTCGCACACCTTGATTGGTTCCATCATCGGAGTCGGAATCGCCAACCAACTGATGCACGCCCGCACCGCCACCAGCGGCGTCGATTGGGCACAGGCACTCAATGTGGGCAAGTCACTGCTGTTCTCGCCCATCGTCGGCTTCATTCTAGCGGCTTCTTTGCTGAGCCTCTCCAAACTGTTTATCCCGGACAAGCGCCTCTACACCGCGCCGGAAGGCGATGCTCCGCCGCCGTTCTGGATCCGTTGCTTGCTGATTCTCACCTGCACCGGCGTGAGCTTCGCGCATGGCTCTAACGATGGACAGAAGGGAATGGGCCTGATCATGCTGATCCTGATCGGCACCGTCCCCACAGCCTACGCCCTGAACCATGCGATCACGCCCTCGCAATCGGCTGATTTCATCGCGGTATCGCAACAAGCGGCCAACGTGCTGGACAAGTACGTGACGCCGGGCGCCGTTGTCGGAGATCCCCACGACGACGTTGCCGCCTACGTGCGCACGAAAGAGTTCAACGATAACACCGTCCTCGCATTGCGCGAGCTGATCAACGGCATTGGTACTGAAGTCGCCAACTACAAGGAGCTGCGCTATATCCCGCAGAACCAGGTCCGTAACTTCCGCAATGACATGTATCTGGTAAGCGAGGCGCTGCGCACGATGCAGAAGTCGAAGCTGAAGGAGATTTCCGCAAGCGACCAGGCGGTGCTGGCGAATTATAAAAAGCACATTGACCATGCCACCAAGTTCATTCCGACATGGGTGAAGGTTGCTGTGGCGCTGGCACTGGGATTGGGAACGATGATTGGCTGGAAGCGGATTGTGATTACGGTTGGCGAGAAGATTGGGAAGGACCACCTCACCTACGGTCAGGGTGCAGCCGCAGAAATCACCGCCATGCTGACCATCGGCGCCGCCGATATGTACGGTTTACCCGTGAGCACCACGCATGTGTTGTCCTCAGGCGTGGCAGGCACGATGGCTGCCAATGGCACCGGACTGCAGTGGGCAACTGTGCGCAATCTCATTATGGCTTGGGTGTTGACACTGCCGGCAGCCATAGCGCTTTCCGCTACATTGTTCTGGGTTTTTCTGCGAATCTCCTGAGGAGCAGAGCCACCGGAAGGGGCGCGGCTTCAGCCGCGCCGTGACGCGCCAGCGCGCTGGGCTTTAGCCCCCGAGGAGATTTCCGCAGTCTGTTACGAAAGCGAGGGTCCCTCCGTGGCTAAAGCAGTTTCACATTTGGTGTATAGCCGAGGGTGGAGCACGCCTTCCAGGCGTGCACTATAAGGCGTTGCCTTTTGACGCGCGCTTTAGCGCCTGAGGTAATGCTTTACTACCTCAGCGGCTAGAGCGGTTCCAGATTTGGTGTATCCAGGTAGAGCGGACCTTCAGGTCCGCGTCCAAGCCGCACCCCGAAGTCTGGGCTTTCCGCCCACTGCGCTGCAGTGGGCGGAAAGCCTGACGAAGAGAGCCCCCCTCGACGCGGCGCTGAAGCGCCGCTCTACCCGACCTCGGGGTACAGCAATTCGGGAAACGCTCTAAAGCCGATAACCTCTCACAACCTTGTCATTGCACCGCTGAAGCGCTGCCCCACCCTATATACCAAGGTTGAAAATGCTTTAAAGCCACAGCCAAGAAGCCCACTCTACGGCACGGCTGAAGCCGTGCCCCTTCAAAACGCCGGACCTTCATGAATAATCCAGGCTAGTCTAAAGAGACTGTGTCGCGACCGGCAGCGTAATTTTGCGGTGGGATAAACTGCTCGAAAGCCGACCAAACCAGCCGCGCAGCGGCGGCATGAAGTTAGCCCGGCGTGTAAACGCCGGGTGCAAGTGGTAAAAAAAAAACAGAGCCGCGGGGCGGCGACACCACTCGCGACACAGTCCCTAAAGGTCATATTTTCTTGGCGTGCCGTTCGGCACGGCTGCCCCCCCAACAGACGTAAACACCGCGCCTGCTGGGGGCCCCGGTGAAGCCGTGCCCTGACACAAAGCCCCGACTTATCGGACTTCGAGTCGCAACACTACCGAAACAACTGGCGGCGAAGCCCAAAACCAGCACCGAGGAGCGCCGGGATGAGCACCAGCAAAGTGCCCGGCTCCGGAACGGGCGCCATGTTCGGTTCCGCGATCAGCTCGACATAGCCGTCGGCGCTGTCGTAGTCAACCAGCCACTTCTCCGTACCGCCGTTGAAAATGTCGTTCTCGATGTTGCTGAAGACGCCATTGACGCCATTGGCGCTGGTCAGGATGAACTTATACATCGAGCCCACCGATGGATCGAAGCCACCCTGCAGCAGGATGTCCAGCGTGCCGTTGAGCAGCGCTGAGCCGTTGACGTTGATCACGCCGAAGGCGGTCGAGCTGATCATCTCGCCCAGCGTGCCGTTGGCAAGCTGGATGTAGCCCGTTCCCGCGTGTGCGCCGGTGCCGACGACAAACGTCGACGTGCTGTCGATGTTCACCGTGCCCAGGTTGTTGAGGAACGGCGGATCGACGGTCGAGTCATTGTTGACGTTGATGGTGCCGCTGTTGGTGATGCCGGCCAGCGCCTGCAGCATGTCCATCGAACCGTTCAGGGTGATGATGCCGGTGGGCGTGTTGGTCAGCAGGCCGCCGACGGTGATGGTGTTGCCGCCGCCTAAGCCGAAATCGTTTGTGGCCAAGGTCCCCGAGTTCGTGACGGTACCGTCAATCTGAAGGGTACTGCCGTTGTCTGCATCCGCCAGTCCGGAATTGTTCAGGTTGCCTTCAATCGTCAACGTAGAGCCATTCTCGGAAGCAAGACTGCCGCTATTCATTACATTTCCGGTGATGGTGCCTTGATCGCCGGGGCCGGCGAGGGCAAACCCGCCGCTGTTTGTCAGGTTCCCGGTGATACTCAAGGTGTTGTAACCGCCGTAGCCATATTCATTGGTTTCGAGGGCTCCTGAGTTGGTCACATCGCCGGTGATGTTGAGCGTGCTGCCATTCTCAACGTCGATGATCCCACCGGCATTATTGGTGACGCCGTTGCCGATGGTGGCCATGTCGCCCGCGCCGTCGAGCCCGAAGGTTCCGCTGTTGGTCAGAGACCCAGCGATGTTGAGCGTGTTACCACCGCCGCCGAACTCTTCGAGATCAGTGCCGAGGAAGCCGCCGGCGGCATTGCTGGCGTTGCCATTGATCTGCAGAGTGCTGCCGTTCGCGGCGTAAACGATCGCCGAATTGACCAGATCACCGCCGATGGTCATCATGTCGCCGGCGCCGACGAGCGCAATGCCCTCACTTCCGGAATTGGTGACCATACCGGTGATGTTCACCGTGTTTCCTCCACCACCGAGGAAACCCGTAACCAGCGCGCCGGTGTTGGTGAGATCACCGTTGATCTGCAGCGTGCTGCCATTGGCCACTTCGACGTCACCCGAGTTGGTCAGGCTGCCCGTGGTGGCGCTTGACCCTGTACCAACGATATAGAAATCGCCGCTGTTGCCTACCGCTCCCGTAATGCTGGCCATGTCGCTGGCGCCTTCAAGTTCGAAGGTTCCGCTGTTGGTCAGCATGCCGGTGATGGTGATGGCGTTGCCACCACCTCGGCCGAAGTAGTCGGTGTAGATGCCCTGGAAGCTGCCGCCGGAGGAGTTGGTGACATCGCCGGTGATGGTGAGCGTGCTGCCGTTCTCGACATCGATGAAGCCGCCAGCATCATTGGTCAAACCAGCTCCGACGGAAAGCTGAGAGCCGCTGCCTCTCAACTCGACAGAGCCGGAATTGTCCAGGCTGCCGCCGACGGTTGCCATGTCGCCGCTGCTCAACAGAGCGAAGGTCCCACTCGACTCGTTGGTCACATCACCGGTTATCCCCAGCGAGTTGCTGCCGGGGGTGAAGTTGAAGCCGGTACCCAGGATGCCGGAGTTGTCGACGTTGCCGGCGATGGTAATGCTGCTGGCAACAGAGTTGTTGGGGTTGAAGCTGGCACCAAGCTGGCCGCTGCTGGCGATGGTCAGCGTGCCGCTGCCGGGCGTGATGGTGAAGCTCTGGCCGTACAGATCCACCGTGCCTTCGACACTATTGAGAGCGCCAAAGCCGGCATTGCTGCCAGCCGTAAAGCTTCCGTAGAGTTCGAAGTCCGAGCCGGCGACGGCATCGGTAATGCCGTTAGGCTGACTGGTGAGGTTCAGCGCCGCACCCGTCGAGACGGTAATGTTGGCATTGTTGGTCAGCGTGGCTACCGAGGCCTTGTCGCCAGCGCCGAGCAGCGAGAGGTTTTGGTTATTGGTGAGCATGCCGGTGATGGTCAGGGTATTGCCGCCGGTGCCGCCGAAGCCGCTGGTGATCAAGTTCCCGGAATTGGTGACGTCACCGTCGATGGTTAGCGTGCTGGCGTTCTCCAAATCGACCACGGATCGCGCGTTGTTGGTGAGGCCGCTTTCGAAAGTGCCGTTCGAGCCGCCGGTGAGAGCGATCAGGGCGCCGCTGTTGTTGGTCACCGCGCCAGTGACGGTCAGCGTGTCGCCGGCGCTCTCGATACCGACCATGCCGTTGTTGGTGAGCGTGCCACCGATGTCGATGGTGTTGTCACCGGTACCGTTGAAGCTGGTGTAGATGCCTTGTGGACCACCGGCGTTGTTGGTGACGTTACCGCTGATGGTCAGCGTGGTTCCGTCGCTCACGTCAAGAAAGCCTGTACTGGCCACGGTAAGGGCGTTGCCGATGGCTTGGCTTTGCCCGTCCTCCAAGGTGACGGAGCCTTCTATGCTGGCCAGGTTGGCAAAGCCGGTGTTGGCAACGCCGCCGACCGAGAAGTTTCCACCGATCGTCCAGCTCGCACCCGCGGCTACGTCGGTGACTCCGTTCGGCTGGTTGGTCAGGTTGAGAGTGGCGCCTTTGCCGATCGTCACACTTCCGTCATTCGTCACCGTGGCTGCCGTGATGAGGCTGCCGTTGCCGGTGAAATCCAGGACGCCCTGCTGTCCCACGGTCAAGCCATTGGTGATGGTGAGGGTTTGCGCCGTAGCGCCGTCAGTCAGCTCGGAGGTAAAGCCGTTGGTAGCTCCACCGACGTTCAGCGAACTAACGGTCGCGCTGCCGACATTCAGGGTCACCAGATCGGCGCCGCCGGAATAGATGGTCACGTTATCCGGCGGCGTGGGAACGCCGATACTCCACTTGCTGCCATTGTTCCAGTTGCCGGTGCCGCCGAGCCAGAGATCGGTGTTGGTAAGAGCTTCGGTCGCCAGCTCGACATAATTGGAGCCGTAGATGACTTCCAGTTCCAGGCCGTCGCCGAGGTTCAACCCGTTTACGGTGGCGAATTCATTACTGACCGAGCCGCCGGTGGTAATGAAGGTGAAGGTTTCACCCAGCGTGGGCGTGAACCCGTTGATGAGGGAAACGTCGAGCGTGCCGTTGAGACTGGCGTTGCCGCTAATGTTCAGGAGGCCGAACTGTGTACCGGGGCTGGTGCCGCCGAGGCCGAGGTTGAAGATTCCCGACGCGGTCTGAGTGTAATTCCCGATGATATTGAGCGTTCCGGCCATTGTCGGCATGCTGAGGCCGTTGATCGCTGCTGCCGGAACGATGATTCCCGCCATGGTCACGTTGCCGGTAATCGTGCCGTTGTTGCCGTATAACGTGCCGCCGTTGAAGTTGGCCTGGCCACCTGCGGCTACCAGGCCGCCATCGAGCTGCGTAGTTCCTCCGGTCTGGATGTAGTTACTGACCACGCCGGTGGTAAAGGTGCTGCCGGAGCCAATGTTCACGATGCCGGCATTGGTGAAGTTAGAGGTAAGCGAGCTGGTAAAGTCGCGTCCATCCTGGATGGTGAAGCTGCCGGCAGCTTCGTTGTTGGTGAAGTTGGAGAGGGCGTTCAGGCCCAAGCCGTCCACGACATTGGAATTCGGACCGGACAGAAGGATGGTCGCGGCGTTGTTTACGATTTCTCCGCCGGTGCTGCCCAACGGATCGATTTGCAAGGTTCCCGGATTGGCCAGGGTGCCATAGACGTCATAAGTGCCGCCGGTGAGGGTATGACTGGCAAAGTTGGTGAAGGTGACGTTGGAGAGGAGCAATTCGGAGCCAGCATTCACCTGGAAAGTTCCGTTGTTGGTAACGGATCCACCGCCGCTGAGGGTGAGCGTCTGGCCGAACGCGTTGGCAAGGATTGTGCCAGCGACATCGTTCAATAGAGACAGGCCGTTCTCGCCGATGATGCCCGCGCCCTGGATGGTGTTGTTGAAGTTTTCCAGGGTCAAGCCGCCAGCCGCTTGCAGGATCTCGGCGTTGCCGCCGCCGCTGGCAGTGGACATGGTCACCGTCCCTCCGCCCGCTAGCGTGACGTTGGCGCTGTCGATTTCCAGGTCGGAATTGTTGCCACTTCCCCCGTTGAGTAGGATGTTGCCTTGATTGTTGATCGTCCCTAACAGGAAGGTGGTGCTGTTGTTGCCGTTCGTATAAGTACCATTAATCGTGACCGCACCCGCAACGGTACTCCCATCCAGAATGGCCTGGTTCCCGTTAGGGGTTCCGAAGAAAGCACCGCCGTTGTTGGTCAGCGTCCCGCCCTGGATAGTGGTGTTGCCAACCAATTCCACCGAGGCGCCAGCGCCAACGGCGGTGATGTTGCCTCCCTGGTTGTTGATCGTGACTGCGTCAATAAACAAGGTGCCGTTGTTGGTCGCTTCCATCAACCCCTGGTTGGTCACCTGCGCACTTTCAATGGTCAGCGTGTTAATCAGCGACCCACCGGTGGAGTTGGCATCGATGGTTCCACCAGCCTCATTCACCAGCGTCAAACCGTTGAAACCGATGATGCCTTCGCCTTGGATGGTGTTGTTGACGTTGGTCAGGGTCAATCCGCCGGCTGCCTGCAACAGGAGGGCGTCGCCGCCGCCGCTGGCAGTGGACATGGTCACCGTCCCTCCGCCCGCTAGCGTGACGTTGGCGCTGTCGATTTCCAGGTCGGAATTGTTGCCACTTCCCCCGTTGAGTAGGATGTTGCCTTGATTGTTGATCGTCCCTAACAGGAAGGTGGTGCTGTTGTTGCCGTTCGTATAAGTACCATTAATCGTGACCGCACCCGCAACGGTACTCCCATCCAGAATGGCCTGGTTCCCGTTAGGGGTTCCGAAGAAAGCACCGCCGTTGTTGGTCAGCGTGCCGCCCTGGATAGTGGTGTTGCCAACCAACTGCACCGTGCTGCCGGCGTTGGCCGTGATATTGCCTCCGGCGTTGTTGACCGTGACAGCGTCGATATAGAGGGTGCCACCGTTACTCGCTTCCACGATGCCGGTGTTGGTCAAGCCCCCGGTCATGCTGTCCAGGGTCAAGGTCTGGCCCGATACGTTGGCATCGATGGTTGCCTCATTCACCACCGTCAAGCCGTTGAACCCGATGGTGCCTGTCCCCTCAATGGTGTTGTTTACATTTGTCAGGGTCAAGCCAGCGGCTGCCTGGTAGATGATGGCGGCGCCACCGCCGCCTGAATTGGACAATGTCACCGTGCCGCCGCCCTGTAAGGTCAGGTTGGAGCTGTCGATCTCCAAGACCGAATTAGCGCCACCCCCCGCATTCAACTGGAAATTATTGTTGTTGTTGATCGTCCCTAGAATGTAGGTGGTGCTACCCACACCGTTCGTATAAGTGCCGTTAATGGTGATTGACCCTGCAGAAGTGCTCCCATCCAGAAACGCCCCGTTTCCGTTAGGCGTCCCAAGGAAAGTTCCGTTGTTGGTCAGCGTGCCACCCTGGATAATGGTGTTGCCAACGAACTGCACGGTGCTGCCGGCGTTGGCCGTGATGTTGGCTCCGCTGTTGTTGACCGTAACGCCATCGATCAACAGGGTGCCACCGTTACTGGCTTCCAGCGTGCCGCCAGTGTTGTTGAGGCCGTTCGTCATGCTGTCCAGAGTCAAGGTCTGGCCCGATAAGTTGGCATTGATGACTGCCTCATTGACCACCGACAAGCCGTTGAACCCGATGGTGCCAGCCCCTTGAATGGTGTTATTCACGTTGGTCAGGGTCGAGCCAGCGGCTTCCTGATAGATAATGTCGGCGCCGCCGCCGCCCGAATTGGACATGGTGATCGTGCCGCCGCCCTGCAACGTCAGGTTGTGGCTGTCGACTATCAAGACCGAATTATCGCCACCCCCTGCGTTCATCTGGAAATTGTTGTTGTTGTTGATCGTCCCCAGGATGTAGGTAGTGCTGCCCAAACCGTTGGTGTAGGTGCCGTTAATCGTGATGGCGCCCGCGCCGGTGCTCCCATCCAGAAAGGCCGAGTTTCCGTTAGGGGTTCCCAGCGTCCCGCCGATGTTGTTCAACGTTCCGCCCACGATGTCGGTGTTGGCAACCAACTGCACCGTGCCCCCGGTAGTGGCCGTGATGGTCCCACCACCGGCCACCGTGATCCCGTCGAGATTCAGGATGCCGCCGTTGGTAGCTTCCAGCAAGCCACCAGCGTTGTTGATGCCGTTGGTCATGCTGGAGAACACTAAGCTCTGGCCCGATGCGTTCGCATCAATTGTGCCCTGATTGATCAGCGACAATCCGTTAAACCCGATGGTTCCTGCGCCATCGATGGTGCTCTGGTTGGTCAGGGTCAAGTCGGCGGCGGACTGGTAGATGATAGCGGCGCCGCCGCCGCCGGAATTGGACAATGTCAACGTGCCGGCGCCAGAGAGCGTCACATTGTTTGCGAGCTCAAGGAGTGCGTTCGCGCCGCCGCCGCTATTTATATTGATCTGGCCAGCATTGATGATCTGCGTACCACTTACGGTGAAATCCGAATCGGCGTCGATGTTGAGGGTGTCAAAGCCGCCCAACTGCAAACTGCTGACACTACCGTTCGCGCCCCCGGTAAGGTTGACCACGGTCGGGTCTCCGGACGTTCCATTAGTAATGCAGGTATTCGTGCTTGAGGTAGGCACACCTCCGCTCCAGTTTCCGCCGTCAGTCCATTCACCGCTGCCGGAAGTCTGCCACTGGTCTGCGCCGCTAAGGGTGCATTGGCCCATGGCTGTTGAAGAGAGAGCGAATATTGTCAGCAACGAGCAGAGAACAACGCCGACGAACGACGAGCGTTTCGACATGACCTACCTCTTTTCAAAGTTCCTGGCGGAACCCTAGCAATTACGATTGGAAGGAAACCCCACACACCCCGACAGCAGGACCCCGGCCAGCGGACTGACTCACGAGCTAGACGCTAGAAGAGGAGGCTGTCAAGTGAAGATAGGCAATTTCGGTTCCAATTCACCACGTTCATGGGGGATGGACGGGCAACTGCTTGTGTACAAACAAGATCGCAGAAAGGCGCACAATTCATCGGTGTTTTTCTTGTCACCGCTGGTGGCAGTATTTCTCCTAAGTAATTGGAAAAGCGCTGCATGGTGGCACAAGCGCCGGCGTTGTGGTCATCGACAGTGGCCTTGATCCACGGAGCTGGTCGAACTAACGCGACGCTTCCAGGAACAATCGGAAGGGCTCGGCTCGAAAAGTCTAAGGTTGCAAAAGTACTACGCTGATGGCGCAGGAGTCCGGCGGAGGGTGAATGGTGTACTAGAAGGCATACCTTTTGAGACGGCACCGGCGGCCTGGAATTGGGATCGCGATATTACTACCAGCCGACGCAAGCTGTCAGACCGGGAAGGGGTAGGCGCTCTAGCGATAAGCGGTACCCGTTGCTACCCTAGAGCGTTTCCCGAATTGCTGTACCCCGAGGTCGGGTAGAGCGGCGCTTCAGCGCCGCGTCGAGGGGGGCTCTCTTCGTCAGCCCAGACTTCGGGGTGCGGCTTGGACGCGGACCTGAAGGTCCGCTCTACCTGGATACACCAAATCTGGAACCGCTCTAAGCGAAGAGTTGACGCCTATCGTTCGTTCGTAAGGTGGTATAGCATGCATGCTGCGAGGCACTATGACCACCAACTCAGCCGCAGGGCAAAACGAGATGACCAGGGCGACGCAACCGCAAGCAGCAAGAGGTCTGGCGATCGTGCGGCTGACAATTGGCGCTATGTTCGTGTGGGTCTTCTTTGAGAATCTCGGCAAAGGTCTCTACACCCCGGGCGGTTACGCTGGCCTCATCCACTACTACATCAAGCAGGGTCATTCGCCAGCCGCGTGGAAGGCGGTCATGGGACTGGCGGCGAGCCACGCCGCGATGGCGGCTCCGATGCAAGCTGTGTTGGAACTCTCGCTGGGTGTCCTCCTGGTCATCGGTCTGCTCACGCGCCCGGCAGCTTTCGTGGCGTTCCTGTACCTCGGAAGCCTTTGGGTCTCGGAATGGGGGACTGCGTGGATCTGGGAGCTGCTGGTTCCGGTGCTGGCATCGCTTGCGCTATCGGTGGGACGCGGGGGACGAACCTGGGGCATTGACGCGTTGCTGGCGCAGCGGCGGCCGTCCTCGCCTTGGTGGTGATTTGAGCCACGCGCAAGTGCGAGTCTCGGTCATCATTCCTACGCACAATGAAGCGTGCTCCATCAGCCGCGTTCTCGCCGATATCCCTCGGGATCTCGTCACCGAGGTCATGGTCGTCGACAGCAATTCAACTGACGGGACTCCCGAGATCGCCGCGAGCATGGGAGCACGCGTGGTCCGCGAGCCTCGCCGCGGATACGGTCGCGCCTGTCTCACCGGGCTCGCCAGCGCCGCTGCCCCCGACGTAGTCGTCTTCCTCGACGGCGATTACAGTGACCGGCCGGCTGAACTGCCGCTTCTCCTCGCTCCGATCACCGAGGGCCGCGCGGACATCACGCTGGGTTCGCGCCTCGGCGAGCAACGCATCCACGAAGCGCTACCCTGGCATTCCGCGATTGGCAATCGCCTGGCGGCCAGCTTGATCAAGCTTCTGTATGGCGTGAACATCAGCGACCTCGGCCCGTTCCGCGCGGCGCGCGCCGATGTACTGCGTGAACTCGCGCTCGAAGAGGCTACGTATGGCTGGGCAGTTGAGATGATCTTAAAAGGCGCGCTACAGGGATTCCGAATAGCCGAAGTGCCGGTCAGCTATTATCCGCGGATTGGGAAATCGAAGATCAGCGGTACAGTGAGAGGCACTGTCGGTGCGGCGTGGTTCATTCTCAGCCGCATAGTACGTTATTATTTTCGGCGTCGACGGGCCCGATCGCCGCGCGCAGCTGCTTGAATGTCCGTAGAATGTCGATCGCCAATGGAATCCTTCAGCCAGACCAACGTGCATCCACGCGAACGAGACTGCACGTTAGTCATCATGGCCAAAGCGCCCAAGCCGGGCATGGTCAAGACCAGGTTGGCTCCGAGCATTCCTCTACCTGCCGTCACCGCGCTTTATCGCTGCCTTCTGGACGACACGATGACGCTGGCGCGGTCCCTGGGCACTGTGGACGTTGCCATGATGTGCCCTGCCTCCGATGTCGACGATCTGGCGCACTTGGTGGGCGATGGAGTACGCGTTGTAGCGCAGACGGGTGAGGGGCTGGCTGCCGGCCTTACCTCTGTGTTCGCGCACTTCGCGGCGGCCGGTCACCAGCGCATCATCGCGTTCAACAGCGACAGCCCACACCTGCCGGCATCGGTTTTGGAGAACGCGTTCGAAACTCTCGCGACGTATGACATTGTTGTCGGACCCACGTACGACGGAGGTTATTATCTTGTCGGTGCGAGAGCCACCCATCCCGGGCTGTTCAATGGCGAGGGGATGGGAACGTCGAATGCGCTCGAGGCGCTGCTGGCGCGTGCCCAGGGCCTCGGGCTTTCGGTACGCCTCGCAGATGCTTTTTACGATATCGATGTGGCGGACGACTTGATCCGGCTGAACGCAGAACTGCGGCTTACTCCATCGAGGGCGCCACGAACGGCGGCGTGGTTGGCGGAGTGGGGACAGGTGGTGGCGCAGTTGCGGCCCGCCATGGAAACCCTGTGAGGCTGACGCCATCACGCCGGCTCTACGGGTTGGGCGCCATCATGCTCGTGGCGCTAGCGATTTGCGCTCGCAGCTTCAGCAGCCGGGGCGCACCATCGTTCATCGTTCCGCTGGCAGTTGCCGGCATCGCGTATCTGTTCGCTATTCGCGAGTTCTTCTCCACCCCAAAGTTCCCGAAGCGCGCCGTCGTCATCGGTCTCGTGTTGGCGGCGGTGTGGCATCTTCTATTTTTGGTGAAGCCGCCGTTTTTCGATGACGATGTTCGTCGATATCTTTGGGATGGACGGGTGCAGCGGCTCGGCTATAACCCTTATATCGTTATTCCCAGCGATCCCGCCCTCGCCAGGTTGCACACGCCCGAGACCCGCGAGCTGAACAACCCGGATGTACCGAGCCCATATCCCGCGGGCGCTGAGCTTTTCTTTCGCGCCATAACAGCGATTCACGAGTCTACCTTCGCTCTCAAAGTAGCATTTGTAGTTTGCGACTGGGCAATTGTTCTCCTGTTGTTCGATGTGTTGCGCCGTGCTGGGCAGGGGGAACATTGGGTTTTGGCCTATGCCTGGCAGCCACTGCTCGCGACCGAGGTTGCGGGCAGCGGCCACATCGATATTGTGGGCGCGCTGCTGCTGTTAGTGTCCTTCGCTGCGCTCGGGCGCCGCTGGCGTGCGCTTGCCGCCTTGGCGTTTGGGTTGGCGGTTTCGGTGAAATTGCTTCCGCTTGTATTGCTGCCACTCTACTGGAGGCGTGTTCGTGGGCGCGACGGCGCGCTGGCGGCACTTGTGGTCGGACTCCTATACGTGCCATTTCTCCACCACGGGCGAATCCCGATCGGCTCGCTCGGGACGTACATTCAGCACTTCCGCTTTAATGATCCGGTGTTTGCAATGCTTGAGCGAGTTGCGGCTCCGCAGCTGGTAGTTGGGCTGGCAGTCCTGGTTGGCTTTCTTACAGCAATCTGGCTGAGAAGAAAGTCCGCGGGACCGTCTCCGGAGGCATTTGCCTGGCCGATGACAGCGTCGCTTCTGTGTGCACCGGTGGTATATCCCTGGTACTTACTCTGGCTGCTGCCGTTCCTGCGGTCAGCCTCGACGCTGCCGCTCATCGTCTGGACGGTGAGCATTGTCCCTATTTACGTGGTTTGGCATTTGCGCACATTGGGACGTCCATGGCTGGTTCCCGGCTGGATCATGCTGCTGGAATATGGATCGGTCGCAATTACCGGTGCGATCATCGTGTTGCGCCGGCTCAGGCGAACAGCGCTGCCGCAAGGCTCAACGGACTAGGCGCGCGCATCGCGAATGCGCCGGCGAAATTGTGCGCCATTACGAGGAGCCATCTCATAAACCGATTTGATACGAGTCAAAATCGATTTCGTGAAATGACTATGAGTGGCCGCCAAGCATGTGAGAAGAAAAATCCTGTTGCATTGCAAATTGTTATATCCGGAAGCCTTCGCTTGTCATCCAACACGGCGTCCATAGTTCGCCGGAGGTATCCATGAAAAATTCGTGTCGGGTAACGATGATTCGTGTTCTGGCTTTCGGAATACTGGCCCTTCCTGCAATCTCCTGGGCGCAGCAGCGCCCGGCAATCGTGGAGAAGCTCGCCAAAACCTACGGTCTCGATTCGTTTGGGCAAATTGACGCGATCCGTTATACGTGGAACGCACAGTTTCCCGGTGTCAATGTTTCTCAATCATGGATCTGGGAGCCCAAGACAGGACAGGTCACATACGAGGGGAAAGATAAAGCGGGCAAGCCGGTGAAAGTTACCTACCTGCGCTCTCAACTCGCCAGCCAGCCGGCCAATGTGAAGGACGAGATCGATCCGGGATTCAATAATGGCAATTACTGGCTGATCTTCCCGTTTCATGTTTACTGGGACACCAGCGCCACAGTCACCGATGATGGCATGCAGAAGCTGCCATTGGGAAAGGGTTCCGCCGACAAGGTCGTGGTGAAATACCCTTCTGCCGGCGGCTATACGCCGGGTGACACCTGGACGCTTTACGTTGGCAACGATGGGCGGGTCGAAGAATTCCGATGGGACCGCGGGGGCGCCGGGAAGCCCAAGGTCGTGATCGCGACGTGGACAGGCTACAAAATGGCAGGCCCTCTGCTCATCTCCACCGAGCACCGCGGCACCGCCGACGGCGGGCCGTTCCACCTATGGTTCACCAATGTGGCCGTCAAGCTGGCGGGATCGAACACCTGGATGGAGGCGAAGTAGGCGGCGGGTAGGGATTCTCCGTTGTGCATCTTGTAAGGATTGTCATCCCGACGAAGGGCTGACCGGGGTCCCCAACAAGTGCCGCTTTTGCAATTGTTGGGGTGGTTCAGCCCGCGTGGAGGGACCTGCTGTTCTCCCTACAGCCTGCCAGCTCACGCGAACAGCAGGTCCTTCGATTGCGCGCCCGCCCCGACTCGCAAAAGAGCGAGTCGGGGCATTCGGGGCCTCCGCTCGGATACTCTGTCTTCAGCCACGCACGATTCTCCGCGTCGAATATTGAAGGAGAAACTGCGGACCCGCCGCGATCTTCAGTACAGGGGTAATCGTTGCCAAAAGCGATATGCGCAGCTACTACATCACCATCGGCTGATTCCGCAAATGCCTTCTCGATTTGCCTCTTTTCCTTGCTGAGCCCTGATGCGCACGCGTACTCATAAACGCCGAGGATGAGGGCGCGATCTGATAGTCCGTTCGGCCGTGGTCCGTCCAGGCGCGCCGTAAACTCTTTCGCGAGAGCCGGAAGCACGCCCTCACCTACTCCTCTATCAACGATGGTCCGAACGACATCGCCAAACCGCTCGTTGTAGTCAGCGGTCGCGAAGACCTCTTCGGCGTAAATATCTGGATTGTTCCGGAGGCGATCAGGGACCGACAAGCCGATGTACGGCGTTGTAAGCAACTTGATGCCAATCGCCAGAGCTTCATTTAGCTCTTCTTCAAATTCTTCACCGATGCCAGGGTGCAGGCTGTGATTGGCCTTGATTTCGATGGTCATACAGCTTGAGGCCGTTACCGCTGGATTTGCTCGTCACCTCTACCTTCGGGGCATTCTGAGCATGAAACTTTGCCCGGTTCTCTCTCTTAGTGGCCTCTATCTGTCCCGAAACCTTCGCTGATAAAGCCGCGCACCTGCCCACTCCGGATCGCGTTCTTGATTTTGACCAGCGAAAGGTAATTAGGGCTGTTTACGTGCCGCTCCGGGAAGACCATCCTGTTCCAGACATTGGTATCGAATGTGACCCGCATCGTCGGACTCTCTCGCCGTTTCCGCTTCAACAATCCGCTCGCATGATCTGTACAGATCGAAGTTGGGAAATAAGGATTATGAACTTGGAGATTCAGCTACCACGGATAGCATACCGTCTCAATCCTGCTCGGTAATGACAAAACGCCCTAGTGTCTACTCGAGCGACAGTTGCGGCGCTTCGCTCGTCCACCTTCCTCATATTACAATAATCGCCACTATTCTATCTGGCCATCACTACCGTAGTGCAGCAACTGCTCATCTTGGGCAGGTCGCGGCTGGCGGCCATGCGGACGGGCAGCGTGCGGCGTTCCCCGCGAACAATCGGACAGTAGTAGTCAGGCTCCAGCAGCGCGCCCTGCAGGCGTCGACGACCCGCGCAGCCACCATGGCATGAATCGCGGAACTCACAAGGCTCACAAGCGGATGGAAGTGTGCGCGCATGCTCGAATGGCGCGGAGTGCAGAATATCGAGTCCAGACGAGATCAAATCTGACAGCGGCTCACCCGTCCCTGGCCAATAAACGCAGGGCTGGGTGGTGGCGCGAGGCGTAATTCGCACCGTGCTCACACCACATCCTCCCGGCAGCGGCGGGAGCCCCGCCATGGCTCGAACCAGCGGCTCACCAATGGCGATAACGTCGGTCTCCGCGAAGAGACGCTGAAATCCCTCCCAATACTCTTCGTAGGACAGCGCATAGATGTCGGACCGCACGGCCTGATATACGTTCACTCGCAACGGCGCGTCGAACTGTTTGGCTACTCGTGCCACCTCCGCCAGACGCAAATAGTTAGGCTTCATCATGACGGCGACGATGGTCACCGGCACGCCCAGGCTCACGCAACGCTTTGCCTGTTGGTGGATCAGCGCCCAATTGCCGGCTCCGCGCTGCGCATCCTGCTCCGCTTCGGTGGGGTAATCGAGAGAAAATTCGATATCGTGGAAGGCGCGCAATTCATCATCCTCCAAAACACCTACGCTGTGACCATTGGAAGTGATGGTGAGCTTAACGGGCTGCGCCCGCAGATAAGCCAGTATTGCCTTGAACTCTGGATGCATGCCGTTCTCGCCCGTGCCCAGATTCACCGAGCGTACCGGCAGACGTTGCATGACGGATTTAACTTGATCCAGCGACAGCCGGTCCGCGCGAGTTGGATCGCGATAGCAAAAAGAGCACGAGAGATTACATTCGTTGGTGAGTCCGAGCCCGAGTGCAATACCGGTATCGGGCGTCACCACGCCTGATGTGGTCGACGAAGACCGGACTGTGACATTGGTCAAGCGACATCCTCCGGAGCTGGGCAACGCGCCGGGTAGTGCGTGTGACAGGCGACGCCGGCAAACTCGAGGCGCGGTCCCATTTTCTCGCCCCTCAGTATCTTATCTACGAAGTAAATAGTTGTGTCGGCTGCGCTGTTATGGTCTAATTCTCGGCACCGCCTTCGTCTCGTCCCGTGCGCTGACAACCAGTCGATCCACATCTTGAGGCCTAACCCCACACCTAACCTGCCGAGCACGCTCAGGCAGCCTGGGCCGATCCTAAGGGAAAAAAGAGGAAAGGAGGGATCACTATGGTCCCCAGGAGGTTTATCGCCGCCCCCCTAGTGGCGCTGGTCCTGCTCATGTTGGGGCTTGCGTCCGCAGCCGCTGAAGACAAATCGAACCCGCCGATGACATTCCGGCATGCCGATGGGTTTGCAATTTCGCCACCGCTCGGCGAGCTGGCAACATTACCCAGAGCACCAATCTATGGCTTTCATGAAGCCATTCCTGTACGTTGGGTGAATTTTCATCCCGGCCGCGTGCTGGGACCGGCGCATGATCCGGTCGAGCAAAGCAGGCCCGGGGGCCCAGCCGCATCTCGATCGGGCTGAATCTGCTCGGGGTGGGAAACGGCTTTCCCAACTACAGTGTTCCGGATGCTCCGCCTGACACGAACGCCGCCGTGGGCGACACCGAGGTCGTGGAGTGGGTGAACGTATCCTATGCCGTATTTAGCAAAACGACCGGCGGGGTTCTAGCTGGTCCTATCGAAGGCAACACGCTGTGGTCGAGCCTCGGCGGTGTTTGTGCCAGCGACAACGACGGCGACATCATCGCGCAGTGGGACAGGACCAGATCACCGTTGGCTGTTGGCGCAGAACGTTTTTGTCGAAGGATCTTACAGTGCCTGCATCGCGGTCTCCCAGACCAACGATGCGCTGGGATCCTACTATCTCTATCATTTCTCGCTGGGCACTGGCTTCCCTGACTATCCCAAGTATGGGATTTGGCCCAGCGGCTATTTCGAAACCATGAACAACTTTGGCCCCAGCGGCGGCGGATTTGTCGGCGCGGAGGTTTGCGGCTACAACAGCGCCAA
The DNA here is from genome assembly GCA_963821995.1 of uncultured Acidobacteriaceae bacterium. Taxonomy (GTDB): domain Bacteria; phylum Acidobacteriota; class Terriglobia; order Terriglobales; family Acidobacteriaceae; genus Bog-257. Next base: position 143,268 of record CAWGFZ010000017.1, read on the forward strand.
GCTGCTGGTCGGCGACCAGAGTGCCGAACAGATTTGCGTCCAGCTCACAGCCAACGATTACAGCCTCTTGCCGGGTGATCAGGATTCCACCACCCCGCCACCCAGCGGGCAGGATGAGTTCTTCATCGGGAGCTACGATGTGGATCCCGATAACGATCATCTGTACCTTTACTCTATGCACATTGTCGCTGGTCCAGCGGCAATGCCACATTAGTGGGCAGCGGGCTGGCTGATCCGTTTACGCGTGCCTAGCTACACACCTTTCTGTGCGGCAACCCCATTCGCGGTGCCTGCATTCCGGAACCCGAACGGCTCGGGCGTGGCGTCTTTAGGCGATCGCGTGATGTATCGTTTCGCGTATTGGGATGATCATGCCCCGGTCGAACGCAACCGCGACTCCGCCGCTGCCCGCGCCAGTGCAGCATTGGTATGTCAACCACGTGGTGACTGCGTCGGGAGGCCAGGCCGGTGTCCGCTGGTATGAGATAACCGCTCCCATCCGGACGGTGACCGTCAGCGGATTGAGTCTTTTCCAGTCAGGCACATTTGCGCCTGACGGCAACTACCGCTGGATGGGTTCGCTAACGCGCGACAAGTAGGACGATATCGCGCTGGGCTATAGTCTGGCCAGTTCAACCGTCTATCCTTCCGTCGCCTTCACCGGACGCGTTTATACCGATCCGCTCGGCCAGATGGAGGCCGAGCAAAGCATCGTCAGCGGCACGGGCTCGCAAACCGATACCTCGAACCGCTGGGGCGATTACAGCAGCATGGCGATTGATGCCGCCGATGGCTGTACCTTCTGGTATGCGCAGGAGTACTACCTTGCGACGGGGTCGTTCGATTGGAGTACTCAGGTAGCTTCTATAAAATTCAGCAACTGTGAGTGAGCACAGCCGGCATGGGGCATCAGGAATATCTGATGCCCCTTTACGATTTCCACCCATCTGTCCTCCACATCGCAACCGTCGAATGCGTGGGGAAGACGAGGTGATCTCCCAATCTTCCAATCTTCCAATCTTCTGCATTGACATTCTCAGATCCCACTCATTCCAAAACCGGGAATGAGTGGGGCACCTGTGATCTTTCAAGACGTTGTCCATTCGGTTGGAACCGGAGAAGCTGGTTGTGACGAGCAACTAGTACCTCTGGAGACCGAATGGACTATCACAAGAATGCCCCATGGACGGCGGTGAGTCGAGAGCGTCTTGCCCGTATGGTGATCGACGACGGCCTGACGGTAAGTGCAGCGGCTTTACGGTTCAGTGTGAGTGCTAAGACGGCAGCCAAGTGGGTGGGCCGGTATCGCCAGTGGGGGACTGCCGGCCTGACCGACCGCAGCTCGCGGCCGCACCACAGCCCGCGTCAGACCACTTCTTCCTTATTAGAAAGGGTTGTTGTTCTTCGCCGGGGGCACATGCCCGGCCACGAGATCGCACGCCGCACCGGTCTGAGTCCGGCCACCGTCAGCCGCGTCCTGCGCCGCGCCCGGCTGAGCCGCTGGCGCGATCTGAACCCGCCGCCTCCCATACAGCGCTATGAGCATCCCCGGCCCGGCGACCTGCTGCACCTGGATATCAAAGGCATGACGCGCTTTTCTGAAGTGGGCCGGCGGGGCGATGGCCGCCTGCGCGGCAAGCAGAAACATCCCGGCTTCCTGGCTTTGCATGTGGCCGTCGACGATCACTCGCGCCTGGCCTTTACCCAGATGCTGCCCGATCAAAAAGCCGAAACCACCGTCGCTTTCCTCGCCGCGGCCACCGACTTCTTCGCCACCCACGGCATCGGCGTGCGCGCTCTGCTCACCGACAACGGCTCCAGCTACCGCTCCCATCAGTTCCGTCAGGCTTGTCAGACGATGCACATCAAGCATCACCGTACCAGGCCCTATACCCCCAGAACCAACGGCAAGGCCGAGCGTTTCATTCAGACCGCCCTGCGCGAGTGGGCTTATGCTCAGCACTGGTCCGACTCCGAGCAAAGGGACGCCTATCTGCAGCCTTGGACCGACTACTACAACCGTGTCCGCCCCCATGGTAGCCTCAACTACAGGCCGCCCATCAGCCGCTCCGATTCCGGAACAACGTCTTGATCATCTACAGGCACCCGTCTGTCAAGGTTCGTGAACCAGGGAGGAACCTGTGCGCTGGGCCCCGCAGCCGTTTGTCGAGAATGAACCAGCCTAAACTTGACCTAAAGACCAGGGCTGACTGCCCTGCCAGCTATGGTGAGATCTCCCAGACCACGCCGTAGCCGTAAGTCCCGCCACCTGAAGTGGTGCCGTAGATGTTGCCCTGGGCGTCGACCACGGGGCTGGCCTCAGGCTGCATACCGTCATTCGGCGGACCGGCGAAGTCGTGCAGATCGCTGTAGCTCCAACAGCAGGTCAGCTTGAATACGTTACCTGTATCCTCAAGATAGTCGGTTGTACCGTAGATATTTCCCGAGCTGTCGGTCGATACCCGGGACGATAACGGTGTCTCAATTTGCAGGAAACTGAACAGAATGGAAGGTTCCCAGCCGGGTGGAGTCACGTTGAAGATCTCGGCGTTACCAAACTGCTGATAGCCGCCCGCTTGCGTGCACATATAACTCACAAAGCTGGACGCGCCGTACAGATTGCCCGCCTGGTCTACCGTCAGACTTGTCGGATAGCCGTCTGGGCCCTCAGGCATGAAGCTGTGAAGGACCTGGTAGCCTCCTGCTGTGGTGTACAACGTACCGCCGTTGTAGCCACCACCAGTTCCGGTGATGCCGTACAAGCCATTCGAGCCGTTGACCACGCCTATCGGATCAGAGCCGTCGCCTCCGGAAGCGGGAAAAGCGTGCAGGATCTGTATGCCGCCGTTGGTGAACTCATAGAGCGTACCCCCGTGATGCGCTCCCGCCATGGCAGCACTTCCATAAATATTGCCGGAGCTGTCGAGCGCAAGGCTCCCACCTGGATTTGCACCATCGCTGCCGCCGGTGAAACTGTACAGCAGGGTCTCCATCCAATTGCTGAAGACACTCGGCAAGACGTTTGGGGCGGGAGATAGACCGAAGAGCACGCCATCGCCGAGACCTCCGGCGCTGGTTGTGCCGAAGAGAACACCATCACCGCCGCGGACGAGGGTGCTGTCGGGAGAGCTGCCGTTGGTACCGGAGAACGAATACAACCGGCTAAATGTCCAACCGGGAGAATGGGGAGCAAGCTTGAACACCGTACCTCCTCCCGACGGGCCGCCGCCGCTGGTGGTCCCGTAAAGATTACCCCCAGCATCGATCACCAAACCGGCCAACGGAGAGCCGCCATCTCCGGCGCCGCCGGTAAAGTTGTAGATCACGCGGTAGCTCTGGGTTTGAGAGGGCGGAACGGTTACTACTTTCGCCGCGGCCGGCGGCTTCTCCTCGACTGGGCTGTAGCAGTTGTTTCCACCCAGGATGGTGAACGACTCCGAAGGAATCGTGCCCGCACTATTCTCATAGGCCTCCGACGGACAGCCGGGAGAGTCGCATCCGACTCCGCTGTTCTCGTCCCAGTAAATCGGATCGCCGCTAGGAACGCTGGCGTTTTGCAGGTTCACCCAGTACGTGCCGGCATTCAAGGTCGGACCATTGAACGTGGTGTTCTCGCTGCAGACGTAATAGCCGTAGTCGTTGAAGGTGCTGCAGGAACCCTGCGTGAAGTTGACGGTTTGGTCAAAGTAGCTGGTGCCCCCGTTCGGGCTCGAGGTAATGGAAAGCTCGGCGGAGGTCAGCGTGTCGCCTGGAAATAACCAGGCCCCGAAGGTCATTCCGGTGATCGGTGTATAGTCATTGACCACTGTGAACGTATCGCTGACGATAAACCCAAAATTAATCGTCCAGGCATCGGTGTTGCCGTTGATGGGGCCGTTGTCGTAGATATCGTTGCCTTGCCCCGGGTTACGAGACCCTTGGCGCGCCAGCGCTGGCTTGGGCGGCGATGCCGGTCGACCGGCTGGATGGGCGAGTCGCGACGCGAACTGCGGCATTCTCGCTGCCTGCACCGCCGTTGGAGGAACGGAATCCTGCGCGGCCATGGGAAGCGCGGCCGACGTTATCAGTAACGCAGTGACTCCTGCCAGAACGATTGTGCGAAACAGGGAGATGAGAGGTTGCGCTTGGCTTTGCATCGGCTTGTGCTCCTCGCAGTGGATGTAAACATTCGAGGGCCCGAAAGAACGTCTTCGATGGGCACGCGGGAGAGGAAGAGAGGTCTACTTCTAGTCGCCTAAGTACGAATCGGAACTGACAGGGAAACGCCGGGAGGCCTCTCGCGAAATACCCGGCGGGACTTTACAACCGGAGCGAGCGTTTGTCCAGTGATTTGTGGTCCAGGTGGGGCGATATGTATCCGGTCAAGATTTTGCGTTAGGCTATCCCTTGTTTTCAAGAATTTAGGAGTCAAGCGGGGGAGGGGGTGCCAGTCGATTTAGCGCATATTGCTTCGTGGGCAGCTGGTTTCGCTGGTGACCCGTTTCCGATCGAGCCGAGCTGTTTTGAGCGCGCGGTAAGATATCGCAAAGCGGTTTCAAAATCTATCGGCGGGGATCGAGGACTCATATGCGATTCTGTCTTTTGGCTGGGCTTGTGTGTTTGCTGACGGCAGCGTTGGCCGTGCGAGCTGAAGGCGCGGACAAGAGCGCCCAGAATGCGCCATTCGGTGCGGTTTCCACCGATTCGGCTTTGAACGAGATGTTCCAGGCGAAGATCAAATCGGAATGGGAGGCGCTGAAGAACAAAGACAGAAAGGCGTACGGGGAATTGCTGGCCGACGATTATCAAGGCGTTGAAACCGACGGCCAAGGCGAGCGGACCAAGATCCAAAGCCTGAACGAACTTGCAGAAGAAAATGTCTTTAGCTACACCTTGTGGGGATTCAAACTGATTCCATTGGGACCGGACGCGGCGTTTGTTACTTATGAAGTCACGATGCAATTCCCGCCGAAATCGCAGGTGCGCTTCTCGCGTGTATATATCACTGAACTGTGGGTAAAGCGCGCTGGGGAATGGAAGGAACTGCATTATCAGGAGACGCACGTGAAGTAGCGCTGTGCGCGAGAAGCAACCCTTGGCAAGAATGCTGCCATCTAATGGTGGGGGTTGAGAAAGGAAAGAACGATGGGAAGGTTGTCGTTGGCTTTATTGCTCTTGAGCAGCTTTCTCTGGGCACAAGATAACTCCGGCGCCGCCAAACAACAGACCTCTAACGGGCAGATCACAGTGCAGGGCTGCGTGGACCGCGAACGCGGCGACTACGTGCTCCTCCAACAGGACCCTGGTATGGAGTACGAGCTGCAGAGCACCGGCAAAGTAAAGCTGAGCCATTACATGGGACAGCGCGTTGAAGTCACGGGGAAGAAGCAGGCGTCGCTCAGCACAAGCTCCGACGCGATCGCATTCGGGGGTTCTCCATCGCCGGTAACGATACGGGTCAGCTCGATCAAGACGCTCGACGCGCAGTGCTCAACGCACCAGGTCAAAAAGTGAAGCGAGCTTAGCCGCAATCCGGCGGCATGGCTTGGAGCTCCGACTCTGAGTTACAAGGCTTTTTGTGCGACGAAGGCGGCAGCGCAGTCCGCCGCTGATAACGTAGAACCCAAAGACCTTCGTTGTTGGTCAGGAAGATCAAATTGTGCGAAGCGTCGGGAAGCACGCTGGTCACGCCGGTAAATTCCTCGACGGTCTTGGGATTGCGCGGATCGCTCAAATCCAGAATCCGTATGTTCTGCGCTGGATGGGCGGTGCTGGCAAGCGTCATCGGCTTCTTTTCCGGAGCCGAGGCAATGGCGACATCCGGGGTGACCATCTCCAGCGAGCCGGTCGTAGCTTTGCTGACTTCAGCACTGTGCTTCAAAAGGTTGGGAAACTCGGGTTTGCTGACATCCACGATCATGAAGCCCTGCTTCGAAGCCTGCTGCACGTACAGATAGCTCTTGCCCTCATCCCGCTGCAGGAACATCTGGCTGCCGGTCGCTTGTGGAAGCGGCAGGTGCGCAATCACGGTCGCGGGCATGTCCGTTGAGATCCTGCGTCCTTCGTCGTCCTGCGCCGGCGCCAATGCCGAAAGGATCAGCGCTGCCGCCGCAACCATCAAAACCGCTCCTTGAATGCTCTTCATTACAGATACCTTTTGGGGTCTATTGCAATTGCCTGAAACTGTACCACAAGCAGATCGCGATGGAAGCCTCCATCGCGATCGCTCGTGCGCTTCGCTATTGCTCACTGTATACGCCCACGCAACCGTTGCTGCTCTGCGTAGCGCATCGCGTGCCCGCCTGCATAGGGGACGAAGGCGTGATTCGTTACCGGATCAACCGCCACGCTATGCGAGTTTGATTTGGTGGCCACATTCTGCAGCCAGAGCATCTTGACCGCGTCGATCACGCCCAGCACCGGCCCATTGGGCATATCGCGCGCCGCAAGATAGTAGCGATTGTCGCCCGGGTTGAACCACACCTCGTCCACGCCGCCGACGTTGGTGATGTCGGTGAGGATCTGGCCTGACGTTCCGTCGATGATGTACTCGTTGGGAGGAAACGCCTCGCCGTCATGGTCCGCGCAGCCCACCAGGAAATTGTTGCCGGGACCCTGAACCATGCTGGTCGGCATACAGTCGTTCATCACGAACGTATTGACGACCACAGGCCCATTACGGATTTCCCAGCCGAGGATCGATCTCATCCACGGCTCCGACGCTGGTGATGCCGATGGAGTTCGGATTGGTCAGAAGCAACAGGTTCGGTGTTGGGATTCCAGACCATGCCTCCTAACCCGGCTGGGGATATAGCCCCGCTGCAACTTCCTGCAGGGCTGGTCTGGCTGCAGAAAGTCCCCAAAGTTGTATCGAGAATTGGCCCGTGATGGCAGGGAATCGTGTAATTGGCGCCACTCGGAGTCACGCCCACGCCAGGAATGCCCGAGTTCACCGAACCGGATACGCCGCCGAAAGTCTGCGGGTTCGTCGGGTCGGGGCAGGGGAAGGAACCTCCGACCGTGTCGACCGGAACGTTGGCATTGAGACCTGCACCACCCGACGCGGTACCGCCCGCGCCGTCGTAGTAGATCTGGCCGATGATGCAACTGGGCGGATTGAAGGAAGCGCCCGTCGCCGGAGTAACGATGGTCGAGGACGTTCCTTGTTGCGGATACGGACTGGGAAGCGGAGGCGCCGGATAAGGACCATACGGGCACGTCGAATCGATCGGCAGACAATGCTGCTGCGCCGGCGTGCCGCTCTTGTTCACGATGTGGGACACGTCAATCAGCGTGACAAACGGTAATCCCGGATCGCCGTCAATGACGGCAAGAACCTGGTGTATCGGGTTGTACGCCATCTCGTCGGCCCGGTCATCTCCGCAGTCAGCGCTGGAGCCGGCTTCCCCGTTCCACGAGGCGACACAAGGAGCGATGCCCAGAGGACCGTCATAGTCGGCCGAAACTCCAGTGGGAATCGTGGCCAGCACGGTGGGTGGAGTTGGCGGACTCTTGCTCAAGTCCATTGTGCTCAGATCCCATACCACCACAGAGGAACTGCCATTGCCGCTAAACAGAACCTTGCCGTCTGGAGTTGTCTCTTCGCCATCCGGACCGGACATCGGGTTCACGCCGTTGGCGCGGGAGGCACAACATTGCGCGCCCGGAAATCCCCCAAAATTGCCGTTCGCGCCGAAGCCCGACGCCAGGTGGAACGGTGGATTTCTGCACCCGAAGCGGGTGAAATTGCCAAATACAGAAATAAGAGGAGGGATACTGGGATCGCACGGACTCGCCTGGTTGCCCGCGCCGGTTACGGCATTGGAACCTTGCAGGGCATTCACTGCTAGGTTCTGGCTGGGGTCGATCACCACTACCGCCAAACCAATACGGTCTGAAACGTAGTCCAGCCGCGTGGCGGCATTGAGCCAACTAATATCGAATGAATTAAATGGGCCGCCCGGCTCGCCGGTTGGATTGTGCTCCGGCACCGCGATGTTGAGGATGTCGGTATAACCCTGGCCGTCATTGGTAGAGCCGCACGTGGGACAGTTGGCAGTGCCGCCGCAGCCGACCATGATCAACAACAAGGCCGTGAAAAGAATAGTAAGCAAAACCCGCGATCTCATCGAATCTCCTCCACGTTCAGCCATGCACGCCACTGTGAATTCTTAGAAGCGGAATTGCAGTTCCTGCAAGAACACGACGAATGTTCTGCGGCTCCTGGCCTGTGACACTAGGCTGTTTCAGCCGATCGACGTCGATGTTGAACTGGTATTTCACCCAGTAATTGAGATACCAGTTCACGCCGGCTGTGAACTGGTCGGTGCGATAACTGTAAGTTGGGACGAATCCCGGCGTGAACAGGTTCTCCTGGTCGGCGCCCGGCGCGATTGCCTGAATTGCCGAATAGCGGAATCCGACCCCCCAGGCTCCCCATCCACGGCCACCACCGCCCTCCGGAGTGTCAGGACCAAACAGCGGGTGCCTTACGCGCGGCGTGCCATTTTCAGGCTGCTTTTCTCCCGTGAGCAGGTAGGTGCTGCTCAGGTTCCAGGCTTTCCCGCCAACTCCGGGATAGGTGAAGAACGCCAGGCCGCCCGGCGTCTCGGAACCTACGCCGTAGCGCTGATCCTGCAGTTGCACGTACTCACCGCGGAAGGCGAAGCCTCCGTGCAGGTAGGTGGTTTCACCCTCGTACCGGGTAATTGGGCCGTTGATGTGCAACTGCGGAAAGAACGCATAAGCCGCGTCGGGAATCGTGGCATTGAAGCTCACGTCGCCCGAGAGGCCTCGGGAGTCCGCGCGAGCGGCGGATCCGCCGAAGGCCAATTCACGCAACCACTTGTTGGTTGTGTTGCGCCATGGATATAGGCGTACTCTTCCCACTACCTCCGGCTCATTCACAACCGCCGTAGCAACGCCGCCTCTGCCGTTAAACGCACCCACGAAGTACTGTATGGCGCCATGCTTGATATCGCCGTGGAAGGTTATGCCGGGACTGCGGAAAGCGGTCACAACCGAGGGATAGAGCAGCGCCTGCAAGCCGCGCTCGACGAAGTCCAGGTTGGTGGCGCCGGTTGAGAGCTCCTGCGCGAAAGGCTCTTTGAACTGTCCCGCCTGGAATTGGAACTCAGGGCTCGATTCGGGTGTTGAGATAGACGTCGCGGACGATCGCGCCTGAAGTAGCGTTGGCGTCGGTCAATATGGCGAAGTCAAAGCGCTTGCCGTAATTGCCCTGGAAGCCGAAGCGCGCACGGCGAAGAACGAACGTATTCGCCGGAACCGCGTCACCGGTGTAGGCGCGATAATCCGTATCGACGTAGCCGTATGGATTCAGATTGAACTGCCCGTCGGGACTGCGGATGAAGAAGTGTTCACCGTTCCATCCTGCCGTCAGCGCAGCATCTTTCTTAGCAGCGGCGTTGGGAGTCTGTTCGATGATCATTGCATCGCCGGAGGGATCAGGCTGCACCACAACCGCATTGAGCAGCCGCGGCGCATCGCCCCCGGGCGACGTCGAATCGGTGACCAGATGAGTTGTCGCGACGCTGTTCGCGGGCGCGGCTTTCGCCTCAGCCAGCTTCCCGACCATCGCTTTAAGCTCGTCGATGGTCTTGCGCTGCGCGGCAACCTCACTCCGCAATTCGTTGATCTCTGCCTCTGTGGCATTTGCCGAGGATGCGCCTGCCTGGCTCGTGGCCCGTGCATCTTGAGCGCGAACCAGCAAACCCGACACCAGCAAACCGACCAGGAGTGCGAAACACGCAATTAGCGACCGCATCTCGTTCTTCTCCGATAATTGTGCGAGTTGACTACTTCAACGCAGTCGAACAGCGGCCGCGCTGCCCTTCCCCGAGCAACAACTGGTCTGATGAGTTGACCACTAGTAACAGAGCAATAAAGAGCTTGTCAAGGACTTTGCGCAAACTTGCAGACAAAAGATCGGGATGTGCAGCCCGAAGGGAGATTGCGTGGCATAAGTCTTGCGGCGCGGTTATACCGCGCAGTTCACTGGGAAGGAACCATTGTTATTAACAGTTCGGTGTTATTTCGCCGAGAGTGGCTGCCTGGCGGCTGGAGTGCAAACCGACAAAATGCTGCAATAGCCACTCGGCTGCTCGAGGTACTGCACTGCTAACCGCTTCGGACAGACCTTCGCGCACCTGTTCCGGGAGCGGGCCAGTCTGGCAAGCCAGGACCCGCACCTCGACGCCGCAGGTCTCTTGCAATTCGCGCAACATATTTGAGGTCGGCAACTGATGCAGTGAGAAGTCGTCGAGCTTGGCAACTGGAATTTCGGAGGGATTGATCTCGAATATTTCGCCCGGAGTGCGTCCGGCGTCGATGGCATCGATGATGATGATCCGCTGCGGACGTGTGGGACTGAGGCACAGCGTGAACAGCAGTTTGCGGACACCGGTGCCGGCATCAAGCAGGCAGACGGTCTCCGGTACATGGTAATGCGACTCGACGTAGTCGATTACCGCACAGCCGAAACCGTCGTCCCCAAAGAGCATATTGCCGACACCGAGCACCAGCGTCGGCTTAAGGCAGAAATCGGGAAGATCGGATGGGTCGATTTCGGGCGGTTTTTCCATTCAACCAATCAGATGAGTTTTTGCCCTATTGTGACGGTAAAGCGGCGCTTCAGCGCCGCGTTTGCGCCTCTGACGTGAATTGCTTCGACCGCCGAGATCGATAGATCTCGGCGGCGAAGCAGGGGTTAATTAGTGCCCGGTGGACGCAGGCCTGAAGGCCCGCTCTACCAATCCTTCTGGCGCACACTCGGAGGCTAGCTCAATTAGCCAGTGTCTCGATCACTTTTCCTTCTGCATCCACGATATCCAGCTTGACCGACAGCTTCCCATCCAGTCGATGGGTCGCGCAGGACAAGCACGGGTCATAGGCGCGGATCGACATCTCTACCGTGTTCAGCACTCCCTGGTCGTACTTGCCGTCCTTGATCAGGCTCTTTGCGGCCTGGGTGACGGACATGTTGATGGGAGCGTTGTTGTGAGTTGTGCCCACGATCATGTTGACGTTGGTGATGATGCCGTCAGCGTCGGTCTCGTAATCGTGGATGAGGCTGCCGCGAGGCGCTTCGGTGCAGCCTACGCCGCGCGCAGCGCGAGGCGTAACCTTCACCCGCGTCTCCAGGCTGGTGATCTCCGGATCGTCCAGCAGCCGAATCGCGTTCTCGGCGTTGTATAGCAGCTCGATCAACCGCGCCCAGTGATAGAGCAGCGTCAGTTGAGCAGGCCGGCCGAACTTCTCACGGAACTCCTGCAGCTCGGCGTTGGCCAGCGGCGTGTCGATGTAGTCGCACACGTTGATTCTGGCCAGAGTGTTGGCCCGATACACACCCTTGGGTCCGTCAGTGTCCATGGAGAAACCTTCGCCCCACTGCTTCGCGTAGGGGAACTTCAGGTAGCTCCAGGACTCGATGTGCTCGGCAATGTAGTCGGTGTACTTATCGTAGGTGAAGTCCTGATAGGTGCCGCTCGGCGTCATCAGGCGAAGCTTGCCATCGTACAGATTCAACGCGCCGTCCTCTTTGACGGTGCCGATGAACCCGGTGTTGATGACTCCCAGCGTCTTCACCACGTCCAGATACTTCGGGAACACGTTCTCTTTGGCGAAAGCGATGGAGAACTTTGCCAGTTCCAACGCTTCGTCGGCCTGCTTGCGCAACTGATCGCGCTCGGCCGGCGCCAGTGGCTTGCTGAATCCGCCGGGAACGGCTGCTTGTGGATGGATCGACTTGCCCGCCAGTGTCTCCAGCATCTTGGCGCACATGTGCCGGACCCTCACCACTCGTTGCGCTACGTCCGGAGCAGCCTGCAATATGCCGATCACGTTGCGGACTGAATACGGAGCGTCGGGTCCAAGCAGGAAGTCGGCCCCTGCCAGGAAGTAGAAGTGCAGAATATGCTCTTCCATGAACGCGATGCTGTTGCACAGCTCGCGCAGCTTTGCGCCCGCCGGAGGTGGCGTGACTCCAAAGACTGCGTCACAAGCCTTGGCCGCAGCCAGGTGATGCGACCATGGGCAGACTCCGCAGATACGCGGCGTGATACGGGGCATGTCTTCCACCGGGCGCCCGATGCAGAAGCGCTCGAAGCCGCGCAGTTCGATGACATTCACGCGTGCCGTGTCCACGTTGCCGGCATCGTTGAGTTGGATAGTGATCTTGGCGTGGCCCTCGATGCGGGTTACAGGTTGGATTACAAGTGTCTTTGCCATGGCTTACTTCCTCGCCGGGGTTGGCCGCAGGCGGCCAGCGCCAGAGAATCGGTTGAAGGTTGCGGCCCGATCGGGAATCTGTTTGGGATCGAGACCAATGGAAGAGAGCGCGCCCATCATGTCGACCATGGGATTGGCTTTCTCGGTAAGCGGACCGAAGCAGCCTTCACATGGCATGTAGGCGCGGATGCAGCGCGGTGTGCCCTCGCTGCCGCCGCATCCAGCGCGCGTCGCCGGGCCGTTGCACAGGAAGCCCTGCTCCATCAGGCAACGCATGTCGGTGAGCGGCGCTCCCGGCGTGAACTCCGCGCCCTCGAAGCGGCGCTTCAAAGTTGAGACTGCCTTTTTTTCGCGGCGGGTGGGGCACTCGTCGCAAACGCTCTTGTTAGGCAGTACCGGCAATGGCTTGCCTTCCAGAAGCGCCAGCAGCGCATTCGCCACCATCTCCGGGGTTGTCGGGCAGCCCGGCAGGAAGGCGTCGATAGGCACGACTTCCTGGACCGCGTAAACGCGATCGGTGAGCGCGGGGATTTGCTCGCACGGCAGGCCGTTCGTCTCCGTGGTGACGCTGCCGCGATAGACCTTCTCCAGCAGTTCTTCCGTGCTGAACTGGTTGGCCAAGGCGGGTATGCCGCCGTAACAGGCACAAGATCCCAGAGCAATCAGAAGCTTGCATTTCTTGCGCATCTCCACCGCCAGCTTCTTGTGCTCTTCGCTGCGAATTCCTCCCGATATAAGTCCAATATCAGCCGCCGGGATTTCCATCTCGGCATTTTCGCCGGTCTGACCGAAGAGCTTATGGTCCATCAGGACCGGCATGTGTACGATTTCTACTTGTTTAAGTACTTCGAGAAGCGGTTCGCCAATGTCGAGGATTGTTACCTCGCAACCACCGCATATGGCAAACCATTCCTCAGCAAGCCGAGCCGCCATGTTGCACCTCCCAGAGTGAACTTGAAATTCCTTCCAAACCATCGGTATGAATTCACCACGGAAGCACGGAATACACGAAAGAAAAGAACTTACTCCGTGCTCTCCGTCTTCCGTGGTGAAACGATTTTTCTTACTGCTTGTATGGGCTTGCGCCCAACTGCTTCACCTGTTCCGTGAACTCCTTCACCACCTGCGCGAACCGTGCGCCTTCAGCCGCCGACACCCACTCCAGTCGAAAGCGCTCTTCTTCCAGGCCGAAATCCGGCAGCATCAGCTTGATCGCCTCGGCGCGCTTTTCGGCTTTCAGATTGCCCTCCTGGTAGTGGCAATCTCCCGGATGGCAGCCGCACATCAGCACACCATCGGCGCCTTTGGTGAACGCGTCGATGACGAGGTTGGGGTGCACCATGCCCGAGCACATCACGCGCACGATGCGAATGCTGGGCGGGTACTGGCTGCGAGAGACGCCGGCGAGATCTGCGCCCGCATAGGAGCACCAGTTACAACACAGGGCGATAATGACCGGTTCGAAGGTGTCTTCCATCTCAAACTCCCAGCGCCGCATGGATCTGTGCCTCGATCTGCTCGAGGGTGAATCCGCGGACGAATACACCATGCTTGGGGCACGTAGCCATGCAGCAGCCGCAGCCCTTGCAGATCGTCTCGTTCGCCTCCACCGACTTCTTAACGGCGCCCTGCCACATGTATTCCAGCAGTGTGATCGCCTTGAAGGGGCAGGTGTCGACGCAGTAGGCGCAGCCGTCGCAATTGGCGTCAACCACTTCGGAGATGTTGGCTTCCATCTCAATGCTGTCACGCGAGAGGATGGTCGCTGCCCGCGAAGCCGCCGCCTGCGCCTGCAGGATCGATTCTTCGACAGTCTTGGGTGAGTGGGCGAGCCCGCAAAGAAATACCCCGTCGGTCATGAAGTCCACCGGGCGCAGCTTCATGTGGGCCTCGAGGAAGAAGCCTTCACCGTTCACCGGAACTTTGAGCAACTGCGCGACCGCTTTGTTTCCTTCATTCGGATGAATACCGGCGGAGAGCACAACAAAGTCAGCGGAGACGTTTATCCGCATCCCCAGCGTCTGGTCAACCACACAAACGTCCAGCCCGTGCCCGTTCTGCGACACTTCGGGCTTGCTGCTCTCGTCGTAACGAACGAAGACGACGCCCTTCTTGCGGGCTTCGGTGTAATAGCTCTCCTTGAAGCCGTAGGTACGGATGTCGCGATAGAGAACATAGACATGTGTCTGTGGCGACAGCGTCTTGATCATCAGCGCGTTCTTGATCGCCTCCGAGCAGCACACACGTGAGCAGTAGGGATGCGCGTCCTCGCGAGAGCCAACGCACTGGATCATCGCTACCGTTTTTGCGGCACGATTACCATTCGGCACCAGGAAGTGGGCGCCCTCCGATAATCGCTGCTCAAGCTCGCGCTGCGTTAACACGCGATCGTCTTGCCCATACAGGTACTCTTTCGGCTGGTACTCCTTCGCGCCGGTGGCAACGATGACGATCCCGTGCGCGACCTCTGCGCTCTTGCCGTTGGCCGCGATTTTCGTCGTGAAGTCTCCTATGGTGCCGTCGATACTTTCAATGGCAGCTCTGGTGAAGACATGGATGCGGTCGTTCTCCTGTACTTTGTTTCGAACACGGTCCAGCTCGCGCTGCGGGTTTTCGCCGATCAAACTGTAACGGACATTCCTCAAATGACCGCCCAGTTCATCATCCTTCTCGACGAGATAGGCGTCGAACCCCTGCTCGGCCAGCGCGAGCGCAGCGGTCATGCCGGAAATTCCTCCACCGATCACCAGACCGGACTTCCTGATGGATACGGAACGCCGCGTCAGCGGCTCCAGGAGGCGCGCCTTGGCGACGGCCATCCGGACGAGGTCTTTGGATTTTTCCGTCGCTTTCTCCGGCTCATGCATGTGCACCCAGGAGCACTGGTCTCGGATGTTGGCCATCTCGAAGAGGTAAGGATTCAGTCCGGTCTCTCGCAGCGTGTTACGGAACAGCGGCTCGTGCGTTCTTGGCGTGCAGGAGGCGACCACCACGCGGTTCAGGTCGTGCTCAGTGATCTTTTCTTTTATGAGTTCCTGCGTGTCGTTGGAGCAGGTGTAGAGGTTATTTTCGACGTACACCACATTGGGCAGAGTTTTGGCGTACTCCACGACGGCGGGCACATCGACCACACCGGCGATGTTGGTCCCGCAATGGCAAACGAAAACGCCCACGCGAGGCTCTTGGCCAGCTACCGGCTTTTCCGGTGGATAGGTCTTCGGCGAAACCAAGCTGCCGCGGGCTTCGCTTAAATCCGACAGCACCCGCGACGCCGCTGCTGACGCCTGCATCACCGTTTCCGGGATGTCCTTTGGCTCGGCAAATGGGCCGGCCACATAGACGCCATCGCGCGAGGTCGCAGCAGGCTGAAAGGGCGAAGTCGCGCAGAAGTTGAAGGAGTTCAGCGTAACGCCGAAGCGCTCGGCCAGCTTCGCAACTTCCTTGGGCGGCTGCATGCCGACGGACAAGACGACCAGGTCGTATTCTGCCGACAGCTTCTTGTCGTTCTCGCCGAGAGACTTCACGATCAGGTTGCGCGTATCGGGAACTTCTTCGATCGCGGGCACACGCGAGCGGATGTAGCGCACGCCCAGCTCCTGCGCCCGGCGGTAATACTGTTCAAAGCCCTTGCTGAAGGCGCGAAGGTCCATGAAGTACACGTCGCACTGCAGGCCCTCGCCAAGGTGTTCCTTAGCAATGATGGCTTCCTTGGTGGCGTACATGCAGCAAACCGAGGAGCAGTAATCATGTTCGGCATCGCGCGATCCCACGCACTGCAGGAACGCGATGCGCTTCGGCTCGGTTTGATCGTGCGGCCGCAACACGTGGCCGGAGTATGGACCCGAGGCGGAGAGGATGCGCTCGAATTCAAGCGAGGTGATTACGTTGGGGAATCGTCCGTAGCCTAACTCTTTCTTGATGGTGGGATCGTAGAGCTCGTATCCGGGAGCCAGGATTACAGCGCCGACGTTCAACTTCAGCGTCTCTTCCCGTTGGAGGTAGTCGATGGCATGGGCCTGGCAGGCGGTTTCGCACAAATGGCAGTCGCTGCAGATTCCGCAAGCCAAACAACGCTTGGCCTCGGCCATCGCCTCTTCAGGCGTATAGCCAACATGTACTTCGGCAAAGGTCCTGCCGCGAGTCGCCGGATCGAGCGCTTGCATCGGAACCTGGCGTTGCATCAGCACGCCCGTAGTATCTACGACGTATTCGGTCTGATACGGTCCTTCCAGTTCGCGCCCGGCACGCAGGTCCTGGCCGTTGAGCATGCGATCGATCGAGATTGCAGCTTTCTTGCCGGCCAGCTTGGCGTTGATCACAACGTCGGGTCCGGTGACGCAGTCACCTCCGGCGAACACTCCGCCGAGCCCGGTTTCGAGGGTCAGCGGATCAGCGGCGAGCGTTCCCCACTTGGTGGTCTCCAGACCCAGGCGCTCACCGAGAGCGCCTACATCGGGGGACTGGCCGATGGTGGCGATGGCTGCGTCACAACTGAGAACGAATTCGGAGCCGGCGACTGGTTCAGGCGCAGGCCGACCGCTGGCATCGGGCGCGCCGAGTTTCATCTTCAGGCACTCCATTCCAGCCACGCGGCCATTGGCTCCGGCCTTGAATGATTTCGGCGCGACCAGGAACATCAACTTAATGCCTTCGCGCTCGGCATCATCCACCTCACGCTGGTCTGCCGGCATTTCCGCGCGAGTGCGGCGATAAGCGATGGTGACCTCGCCTGCTCCACAGCGAAGCGCGCTGCGAGCAGCGTCCAGCGCGGAGTTTCCGCCGCCAATCACCAGCACACGCTGACCTGGCGCGACGGGCTTGCCAAGATTGACCTGACGCAGGAATTCCACCCCGCCGCTCACGCCCGGCAGGTCTTCTCCAGGAATCCGAAGCCGGCGTTCCACATGAGCGCCGATGGCGATGAAAATCGCTGCGTAGTCTTTTCGTAGCTGATCGAAGGCGATGTCGCGTCCAATGGGCGAGTTCAGCTTGATCTCGATCCCGATGGCGCGCATCCGATCGATCTCTGCATTCAACAAACGTCGCGGCAAGCGGAACGAAGGGATTCCCAGCGCCAGCATTCCACCCGCAGTACCGGCTGCTTCGAAGATGGTTGGCCGGTAGCCTTTTTGCCGAAGCTGATAGGCACACACAAGCCCGGCTGGGCCGGAGCCGATAATGGCGACTTTTTCGGGACGGTCGGGGACGCTCGGTTGCGGCAGCTTGTAGTCGGGAAAATAGTCGGTGACGAAGCGCTTCAACCCCGGCAGGTTGAGCGCATCGTCCACTCCCGCGCGCGTGCAAACGGCCATGCAGGGGTGGGTGCAGACGCGGCCGCAGATCGAAGGTAGCGGGTTATCGCGCAGGATGACCTGCAGGGCTTCGTTGAAGCGTCCCTGGGCGATTAACTGAACATATCCTTGGCCATCCTGATGGACCGGGCAGGCGGCTTCGCAGGGCGGCGTTCCGCGGCGCGAAATTGTGAATACGTTGGGAACGGCCTGCGGAAACGGCCGATAGATGGCCTTTCGGCCAGTTAAGCCTTGATCAAACTCGGAAGGTATAGTTACCGGACACTCGCTGATGCAGGCGCCGCAACCGGTACAGCGCGACTCATCGACGTAGCGCGCGTGCTTCCTGACCGTGATGGTGAAATTGCCGGCCTGGCCCGCGACGCTCTCCACCTCGCTCAAGGTGAGGATCTGGATGTCCTTGTGGCGTCCGATCTCCACCAGACGCGGCGCCATGGTGCACATGGCGCAGTCGTTCGTGGGGAAGGTTTTGTCGAGCTGCGCCATCACGCCGCCGATGGCCGGCTTGCTCTCGACGAGATAAACCTTGATGCCGGCGCCTGCCAGATCCAGCGCCGCTTGCATACCGCCGATGCCGCCGCCCACAACCAGCGCTGCACCGACCGGCTTAACTTTGGATTTTTCAGAGGAGTTGTCAGACGGCATTGGGGACTGCCTCCGCTGCAGGCGCCTGCTGCAGCGCCCGCTGCCTGACTGCCGAGAAGTACAAGGCCATCGGACGATAAATCATGTGCGACCACTTGCCGAATGACATCTCGATGAGCATGAGAGGAGTGGCGACCATAACGTGCAGTGCGTAAAAGTAGTGGCAACTCAGACCGAAGCCACAGTAACGAAGGACATGCGCCGAGAGCCCGCTGACCACGATCAGGATGATCAGGACAGGGAAGACCAGATCGTTAAACTTCGTCTCTTTGTAGATCTCCTGTTGCGCGCGCCAGCGTCCGACCAGAATGTCTCCAATGCCGTAGAGAATGCAGCCGGCGGCGAGATAGCCGACCCAGCGCTGCGGGTTGTAGATGGGATAAATGTTGTCGGTCTGGAACCAGCGAAGGCCGAAGGTCTTGATGGTCAGCATCGTGACCGTGCCCAGCGCCAGCAACCAGTGGCCCAGCCACCGGCCCTTGGTTGGGCACTTGCGCATCAACGCGTGCGTCACAGATTGATAAACGTACATCCATGCCTGATCTGCGTAAGCGGAGAAGGGAATTGTCTGTCCGCCATCCCTCATCGTCAGCCGCCAAACCCGGTACACGCGCGACAGCAGCAGCACCAGCGGGAACAGGATCACAAACAGCGTGTAATAAGTAATGATGGGGAACATGTGATCGAGCCCGAGATCGGTGGTGGCGAAGGTGCCTATGGGCAGCGCAACTTTCCAGAGGTGATAACCGAGAATCAGCAGAAACGTGAAGACCGCGACCCCGATCAGCGAACCCAGATACCACGCCTTCGATTGCAGCAGCTTGGAGGTGATGCCGCTCCAGTCATATTGCGCGCTGAGGAAGCGGCGCAGCGTCACCATGGAGATTCGCGGCTCCGCCTGGCGCGGACAGGCGGTGGAGCACTCACCGCAGTCGTGGCAGATCCACGGCTCCAGACTGCCCAGCAGCGGACTTCGCAGTCCCAGCAGGGCATAACGAATGCTTCGCCGGGGAAAGCTAGCCGAATCGGTGACGAGTTCGCATGACAAGGTGCAGCTGCCGCACTGGTAGCACGCGGCACCGTCAAAGGTGCCGAAGCGCCGGATATCGGCCAGGAGCGTGGGATCGCTTTGAACCGGGAGTGCTCCGACTGCCATTTGCAACCCCTTTACTTGGGTTTATGAGGGCGCAGTCACTGCGATTTCTTTCACCACTCGTCTGGTGTAGATGATGTAGCTACCATCCACCTCCACCATCCGAACATCGAAGTTGTCGTTCTTGTACGTCTCGGCTCGCCGCCAGGCCTCATCGCAGGTCGCGAACAGACCGCCATCCCAGAGGAATTTCTTTCCGTCGATCACGACTGAGCGATTGGGGGTTACCGGCGCTTTTGTTGGGGAGGTCGTCGCCATTGCTGTCCTGGTTGTCGACGACGCGGTTCGAACGATCGTTCGAACTGTTGTGCCGATGTAAGGTTTTTATCCCGGCTATGGCAGCTGGTGCAGTGACGCAGAACGGGCTTGGTTGTGATAGCGGTCACGGCTGCATGAGATGTCCGTCACTGTAACCAGGTGCGCCTTCGGGGCAGGGAAGCTTGTTCCCGCCGGATCGTCGTGGGCAACGGGGAAGTAATCGGTGCAGGGAAGACCTCGCAGGCCGCTGAAAAAGTCGCCTCAACCGGCGGGTCGGGTAGAGCGAGCCTTCAGGCTCGCGTCCAAGTCGTTCATTCTCGGTTATCCCGGGGCTTCAGCCCGCGAGGGATCCGCTTTTCAGACTTTTCAGTTGCTCTCCGCTCAAACCCCTATCAAGCCTAAGTAGATCGCCATCCCCACAACGGCATCCACGCCGGCGTTGTCGAGCTCTTCAATCTCCTCGTAGCTGCGTATGCCCCCTGCCGCAATCAGGCGTCGCGAGGTGGTCTGGCGCAACTGACGAATAACCTCCATTGGGATTCCTCGCATCAGTCCTTCGGTGTCGATGTGCGTGTAGAGGAACGCTGAGCAGAACGGTTCGAGTCGTTGCATCATCGCGGCAGGCTCAATATCGGTGATGGTTTGCCAGCCGTGAATGGCGACTCGGCCGCCGCGCGCGTCTACCGCGAAGACAAGGCGATCGCGGCCAAGCCGTTCGCAAAGAGCCTGCGCGAAGGCATCATCGATCGCGCCGTTTTTGGTCAGCGATGAACCGACAATGACTTTCTTCGCGCCGCACTCGAACATGATCTGCGCATGGTCTGCCGAGCGAATCCCTCCGCCCACCTGGCAGGGCAGCCTGCCGCAAAATTCAGCGATGAGTTCGCGATTCGTCCCCTTGCCCATGGCCGCGTCCAGATCGATCAATTGCACCAGAGGATATCGCGAGAACCGCTCCACCCAGTCGGAGAAGTTCTCGAATTCCAGGGCTTTCTTTTTGCCCTGAACCAGCTGCACGATCTTGCCGCCCATCAGGTCAATCGAAGGAATCAGCATGTGAGCCTCACCGGCACGCCGGCGGCGCGCAATTCCTGTTTGATCGCGTTCATTGATTCCAACCCAAAATGAAAGACCGAGGCGGCGAGCGCGGCATCGGCTGCACCTTGCTGGAACACTTCTACGAAATGCCGCGGCTCGCCCGCTCCGCCGGAGGCAATGACGGGAATACGCACGCGAGTGGCAATGGTTCGCGTCAGCTCGCAATCGAAGCCCGATTTAGTGCCATCGCGGTCCATCGAGGTGAGCATGATTTCGCCCGCACCGCACTCTTCGGCTTGCATCGCCCACTCGAGCGCATCGCGGGCGGTTGGCTTGCGGCCGCCCCATACGTACACTTCCCAGCCGCCGACTCGATGGCGCGCATCAATTGCCACCACTACCGCCTGCGAGCCGTAGCGCGCTGCGATGCGGGTGATCAGGGTGGGATCGTCCACTGCCGCAGAGTTGATTGTCACCTTGTCAGCGCCGCAGTCGAGCACGGCAGCAGCGTCGTCCAGCGAGCGAATGCCTCCACCGACGGCGAACGGAATAAAAAGCTGATTGGCGGTGCGCCGCACGGTGTCGTACAGTGTGCTTCGCGACTCCGCTGTGGCTGTGATGTCGAGCAGCACGATCTCATCTACGCCTGCAGCGCTGTGCGCAACCGCCAACTCGGCCGGATCGCCGGCATCGCGCAGCTCGACAAACTGCACCCCCTTGACCACGCGCCCGGCATGGACATCGAGGCAGGCGATGATGCGCTTGGCCAGCGTGTCACAAAACACAGAAGTTCTCCAGAATCGCTAATCCGATGTCGCTGGACTTTTCGGGATGAAATTGCAGTCCGAACAGGTTCCCACGCTCGGCCGCGGCCGTGAACGGTGTTTCGTACGTACACGCCGCAGCCGTGTCCGCGCACAGCGGCGCGCGGTAGGAGTGGGTGAAATAAACGTAGGAACCAGAAGGTACGCCGCGCAGCAAATTCGAGCCAACCCTCACATCAATCTGATTCCAGCCGACATGTGGCGCCTTCACGCAATCCGAAAAACGGGTGCATGTTCCATTGAATACTCCCAGACCTGGCAGCTCGGGTGCTTCGTCACTTCCCTCGAACATCCACTGCAAGCCGAGACAAATGCCTAAGAGCGGCTTCGTCGCCGTGATGGCATCTTGCAGCGCAGCGCCTAGCGCGCCATTCGCCAGCGGCAGCGTCGCTTTGAAATTACCGACGCCGGGAATGACCACCTTGTCAGCACCAAGTACGTCGTTCGGATCAGCGGTGATGACACAATCGTGTCCGAGGTGCTTAACGGCCTTCAGCACCGAGGCCAGGTTCCCCGCACCGTAATCGACGATGGCAATCACAACAGACCTTTCGTGCTCGGCAGCATACGTCCGAGCTGCCGATCTTTCGAGCAGGCGACGCGCAGGGCGCGGGCGAAGGCTTTGAACAGGGCTTCGATTTTGTGATGGCTTGAGCGGCCGTAGATGACCTTGGCATGTACGTTGGCTCTTGCCCCGCGGGCGAAGCCGTCGAAGAAGTCGGCGACAAGTTCCACCTGCAGATCTCCTACCAGCCGGGCGCGGACCTTCGTATCGATCACCGCGGTGCTGCGGCCGCCGAAATCGACGGCCACGACGCCCAGAGTTTCGTCCATCGGCATAACGAAATATCCGGCGCGCAGGATGCCACGTTTGTTGCCCAGCGCTTGCGCGAACGCCTCGCCCAACGCAATCCCGATATCCTCGACCGTGTGGTGCTGATCGACATCGAGATCGCCGGCCGCATGGAGTTCCAGATCGAACGCGCCATGCCGGGCTAGCAACTCCAGCATGTGATCAAGGAAGCGAATACCGCTCGTGATGCTGCCGCGACCATGACCTTCAATCGTGAGCGCAACCCGAATCTCCGTTTCGTTAGTCTTGCGATGTATGCGAGCGCGCCTCATGTCGTCACCTCGCGGCCCAGCATCAGCTCGGCGGCAACTTCTCTCAACGCGACGATAAGTCGGTCCATTTGTTCACGCGTCCCAATGGTCACACGCACGCATCCATCGCAGCCTGGGTCGGCGGAGCGATCGCGAACCAATATCCCACGGTGTCGCATGGCCGTGACGAACTCGCGATGGTACTCGCCGATACGCAGCAGAAGAAAATTGGCGTGGCTGGGCCAATGATGAATGCCGAGTGCGCGCAGCTCGCCCTCAAGTCGTTTGCGGCCATTCTTCACCTGCGAGACGTAGCAACGTATGTAATCGTCATCTGCCAGCGCGGCAGGTAGCACAGCCAGCGCTATCGCGTTCACGCTATATGGCGACGACACGCGCCGCACCAGCGCCATTTGCTCGCTTGGCCCAGCGAGGATACCGGTCCGGAGGCCGGCCAGTCCGTAGGCCTTTGAGAAGGTACGCGCGACGAATAGGTTCGGCGTTCCCTCGATATCGCGAATGACGGTCTCATCGTGGAATTCAAAATAGGCTTCGTCCACCAGCAATGCTGCACCTGGCGCCGCATTGGCAATCCGGAGCAATTCCTCGCGAGTGGCAACTGTTCCCGTAGGGTTGTTCGGACTGGCTATCGCGATCAGGCGCGTGGCCGGCGTGATGCTGCTCAGGATCTTCGTCAGCGGAAACTGGAAATCGCCGTCACATTGCACTCGAACCACACGCGCGCCAGTCGCGCCGGCGTAGATTTCATACATGCTGAAAGCGGGGGTCACTATGAGCACTTCGTCCTGCGGCTCGAGATAGGTTTCACATAGCAGGTGAATGGCTTCGTCGACACCATTGGTCAACAGCACCTGCTCAGGCGCCAGTCCAAGATGCCGCGCGACAACTTTTTCGACCGGATCGCGTTCGGGATAGCGCGCGAGATCGTCGGGCGTGATCTCCCTTAGCCGCTGCAGCACACGCGGGGAGCATCCCCCGGTGTTTTCGTTGAAATCAAGACGCAGCCCGTCGCGCCGGGCCAGCGGCGGATGATACACGGGTACACGACGAACAGCATCTCGCGCGTTAAGCATTGGCGTACCTCATCGGCACCCCATCGTGCGCCGTCCTCGACGACTGCTGCCTTTGTACTCGCGAGAGTGACTTGGTGCACCTCACTCGAACCGACTCCGCATGGGCGACCAGACCTTCGGTTTCGGCCAGGGTCGTGATCACCGGCGCAATCTGTCTCAGTCCCTCAGCAGTGAACTGCTGAACAGTGATGAGCTTCACGAAGTCAAGCACGCTGAGGCCGCCGCGGAATCGCGCCGCACCGGCCGTGGGAAGAACGTGATTCGGACCGGCCGCGTAATCACCCGCCGATTGCGCGGAATAGTCGCCGATGAAGACCGAACCGGCGCTGCGCAGCGAGGGTAAGCGCATCTCATCATCGATGGTCAAATGTTCCGGCGCAATGCGATTCACCCACTCCATCGCCTCCTGCCGCGAAGCCGCAACCAGCAGCGCAGCATTTCTGCGAATCGATTGCTGTGCAAGAGAGTTGTCGCGGGCTGCGTTTACGACTGCATCGCGAACTTGCTCCGCCAATTTTGGATTGGTGGTGATAAAGACCACGACGGCGTCCGGATCGTGTTCGGCTTGGGCGACCATGTCGCACGCGAGAAATGCCGGATTGCCATGCTCACTGAAGAGCACAGCCTCGGTCGGGCCAGCCAGCATGTCGATGGCGCAATCGAAGCTCACCAGCTTCTTGGCCGCGGTCACGAACTTGTTGCCCGGCCCGACAATCTTGTCCACGCGCGCAATGGTCCCCGTTCCATAGGCCAGTGCGGCCACGGCCTGTGCACCTCCGCAGCGGTAGACCTCGCGAATGCCGAGCAGTGACGCTGCTGCCAGGGTCGCAGCGTGAGGACGCGGTGACACCACGCAGATGCGCGACACTCCCGCAACCTGCGCTGGAATGACGCTCATCAGCAATGTCGACGGTAACGGATAACGTCCCCCTGGCACATAGCAGCCAACCGAGTCCAGCGGGCGCACAATCTGCGCCAACTGGCCGCCAGATACGTCTTTCTTCCACGCACGAGGCATCTGCCATCGGCAGAAGCGCCGGATGTTTGCGGCGGCGCGACGTAAAGCAGTCTGCGTCTCGCGCGGAGTAGCGCGCCACGCTGCGGCGATCTCATCCTCGGAAACCAGCAGGGCTTGGCCTTTCAGCAGGCCATCCCACAATGTGACATATCGTGTAAGCGCCTTGTCGCCATCCCGCCTTACCGTCTGTACGATCCTGCGCACCTGCGGCCCAACCTGGTCGAGAGACGAGCCGCGCCGCTCCAAGCGGTCCACCACCTTTGCGGCTGCTCGGTCTTCGAGAATTCGCATCACAGCACCACCTTGTTCAGCGGATACTCGACAATCCCCTGCGCATTGGCTGCTTTGAGCCGAGGAATCACCTCCCAGCACGCGGCCTCTTCCAGAATGGTGTTGACCGCAACCCACGTGCTGTCGCTCAACGTGGAGATGGTGGGGCTGTTCAATGCGGGAAGCACACTCAGCACGGCAGCTAAGTCCTCGACCTTGACGTTGAGCATGAGGCCAACCCGGCCTTGCGCCTCGATGGCGCCCTGCAACATGAGAGCGAAGTTCTCGATCTTCCGCCGCTTGCAGGATTCCGACCAGGCAGCTTTGTTGGCGATGATCTGGGTATTCGATTGGAGAACGGTCTCCAGAATTCGCAGGCGATTGGCTTTG
Organism: uncultured Acidobacteriaceae bacterium; assembly: GCA_963821995.1. GTDB lineage: Bacteria > Acidobacteriota > Terriglobia > Terriglobales > Acidobacteriaceae > Bog-257. Next base: position 168,599 of record CAWGFZ010000017.1, read on the forward strand.
AGCGAGCTGCCGGTTTCGGTGACTTCCACGATGGCGTCGGCGAGGGTCGGAGGCTTCACTTCCGTCGCGCCCCAGGAAAACTCCACCTTCACGCCGATGCCGCGCTCCTCGAAATAGCGCGTGGTCACATTCACCAGTTCGGTGGCAATGGTTGCGCCGCGAAGATCGTCCGCACGTTGCGCCGGGGAGGCTTCGGGAACGGCGAGCACCCAACGCACCTTGCCGCGACTTTGCTTGGCATAGATGAGATCGGCAACCGTGACCACGTCGAGGCCGCTTTCCAGGACCCAGTCCAGGCCGGTAATCCCAGCATCGAGCGCGCCGTGCTCAACATAGCGTGCCATCTCTTGGGCGCGGATCAACATGCATTCGATCTCGGGATCGTTGGTGCCGGCGAAGTAGGACCGCGGGCTGATGTAAAGCTCCAGGCCGGCGCGCGCCAACAGCGCGACAGTAGCCTCCTGCAGGCTGCCCTTGGGAATGCCGAGCCGCAATTTCATCGCTCACCTCCGGCGCCGGTTGCGATAGGCAGCGCGGTGGTGAAGCAACTGCGGCTTCCGGTGTGGCAGACGACGCCTTCGCCTTCCACCACAACGCGGCACAGGATCGTATCGAGGTCACAATCGGCCGTGGCCGCAATGACCTTCAGCCGGTTGCCCGAAGTCTCGCCCTTAGTCCAGAGCTGGTTGCGAGTGCGGCTGAAGAACGTCACGTAGCCGGTGTCGAGCGTCTTCTGGTAGGCTGCCCGATTCATAAAGCCCAGCATCAGGACGTCGCCGGTTGCGGCGTCCTGCACTACCGCAGGCGCCAGCCCGTCCATTTTGTCGAAATCGATTTCCACTGCCATTACGTCATTCCTTTCGCGCAAAAGCGAAAACCCCGCTGGGCCTTGTCAGCGGGGTCATGAGATCTTGGTGATTTAAGAAGCTATCCAATGATCTCCGCTGACACGTTCGCCACGTGATGATGATGGCGATGGCGATGGGTCAACGAAGTCATCGTCTTCAACAGTACGAACGCCGCGCCTGGCTGTCAATACGACAATTTGGTTATGCACGTTTCGACATGCAGTTCATTGGGTGCGGACTAAGCTTCGTCTGTCAAAGTTTTCCGTCATCCAGACGTTGCCGTCCCATGTTTGAGCGTCATCAGCTCTCCTGGCTGCAATTGCATCACCTTCACTGACGGTGTGCGGAGACAAACTGCGGTGTAAGCTAAGAGCTAAGCGCCAACGGTTAATACTGCATGATCATCCACGTCCTCCATCTTGGCCTGGTTCGATATGAAACTGCGTTGCAGTTGCAAGCAACGTTGTCGCAGCTACGCAAGGAGAAGAGGATCGAGAACACGTTGCTGTTGCTTGAGCACCAGCCGGTAATCACGCTCGGGCGCAACGCCAAGCTTGACAATGTACTGGCTTCGCCGGAGTTTCTTGCGCAGCGCGGAGTCGAGATGTTCGAGGTCGACCGCGGCGGCGATGTGACCTTTCATGGGCCGGGGCAATTGGTCGCCTATCCCATCTTTGATCTGCGCAGCTTTGCGCCGAAGATCGGGGCAGTGGAGTTCGTTCGCAGGCTGGAGGAAGTGCTGATCCGCACGTGCGGTGACTTCGGCATCGGAGCGCAGCGCATCTCCGGCATGACAGGCGTGTGGACCTACGCCTTGCGCAACAAGCCGGAAGCCAAGATCGCCGCCATTGGCGTGCACATCTCGCGCGGTGTTACAACGCACGGTTTTGCCCTGAACGTCAACAATGATCTCGACTACTTCAGCCTCATTGTTCCTTGCGGCCTGACCGGAAAACCGGTGACCTCAATGGAGCGAGAGCTCCAAAAGCCGGTTGTCCTGGAGGACGTCGCGACTGCCGCATCGCGCAACTTCGGCCGCGTGTTTCAATCGCAGATGCTCTGGCTGGAGTACCTGGATGATCTTCTGGGTGAAAAGCCCGAGCTGCCGGCGACGCACTCTTCGCGGACCGAGGGTCCTGCCAACCAGGACACCCCCGCACGTCTCCCTGAGGAGTTCCGGCAACTGCATGGCGACGGGGGCGAGTTCGCTTGATCGGGGATCCGGCGGTCTGGCCCATTCTGCAGGAGCGCACCCCAATCGCAAACAGGTCAATTCTGGTTCGCCCCTGAGCGGCTAAAGAGGCCGCTGAAAAAGCACTAACGGCGGGTCCCTCGCCGACTAAAGTCGGCTCGGGATAACCAAGAATGAACGACTTGGACGCGAGCCTGAAGGCTCGCTCTACCCGAACTGCCGCTTGAGGCGAGTTTTTCAGCGGCCTGTAAAGCCGCCATCGGAAGGGACGAACTTACGGACGGCCTGAAGACCGTCCGCTTCAAAATCAGGCTTAATCAGAGCTTCCCTAACAAGAAAGGCGGCCCGTTCAAAGGGCCGCCACGAGCCAGTGTGACAAACGATTACTTCTTGAGGGTGCGGATGTAGGCGACAACATCCTTGATCTGGGCGTCGGTCAGTTTGCCTTTATAAGCTGGCATCTTGGGGGCTTTGCCGTTGGTGACCACCGCCGTCAAATCTGCGTCCGACATGCCCTGAACGTCGGCGCTGCTGAGCGCCTTGGATCCCATGGTGGTCTTGCTGCCGTCAGGCCCATGGCACATGGCACATTTGGCTTTGAAGGTATCGGCGCCGCCCTGTGCCGCGGCGATTGTCGGCAACATCAATGCAAGCACAAAGCTGAACAGTGCAATTCGGTGTAACCAGGTTATCTTCATCCGTTTCATCTCTCCTTCGGGGGTAGGAATAGAACCAGAATCGCCGCAACTTTCACGGCGACGCTAATTTACTCCTCCCACGGTACCTTCGCCATAAAATTCGAAAATTCGCGCCCTCGAATCGGAGCGCGCCGCCGTACGCTCGGCTAAGATTCCAGCACAAGCTTCGAATTGCGGTGGGAAAAACCGCTCCGCGTCGGGTGATATGCCCCTAAAGCTGGGATGGAGCCGGCGACCCGTTGCGAACACTACTGACCAAATCTCTGAAGCACTTGGGTTTACGGCCACAGAGCAACTCCGGCATCTTTGGCATTCCTTATGCCTTACCTACTGTGAGACTCAGGCAGGAGCCAACCTGTGGAACCCACTCTGGCCGTTATCGGACTCAATTACCGTACATCGCCCGTTGCCGTTCGGGAACGCTTCTGGATCAGCCCCGAGCGTCGCTCGGAGACGCTGCTGCAACTGGTGCGCTCGGAGGGAATCGAGGAGGTCATCGTCGTCGCTACCTGCAATCGCACGGAGCTCATCATCTGGGCCAGCGACGTTCCCATGGCAGCCAATTCCGTATTGCGGTTCCTGACGCAGGAATATCAGCTCAAGTTGTCAGAGTGGTCGCACTTTTACCGG
>CAWGFZ010000018.1:0-18375 GCA_963821995.1 uncultured Acidobacteriaceae bacterium
GCTTGCGGCTTGCCGCTAGCTCGCCAGGTCCTATGAGAAGAATTGCCTTCGTATGTGCGTTCTTTGTATCCGTATTTCTCGCCGCCTGCACGTCCAACCCTTCTGGAAGCTCGCAACCAGCCGCCAAGCCAGTTGCCAAGCAGCCTGAATACGAAACTGGACGCGTTGCCTTCCAGAAGATGTATCTGTCCGCGCGCGAGTGGGCGCCCGACGCCTCACCCTTCCGCCTGCAATCGCTCAACACGCCGTACGCGCCGGTCGCCGAAGGCAAAGCTGGAGTATGGCGCGCTTCTTTCGCCTCGCCGGCGAGGAACATGATGAAGATGTTTGTCTGGTCGGGAATCGTCGGCCCGAATGCTCCCGAGGAGGGCGTCAGCTTTTCCGCCGAGGACAGTTGGAGCCCCAGCAACAGCTCCGATCGCATTTTCAATCTGGCATTCCTTAAAGTCGACACTGACAAGGCGTATGAGGTCGCGCAAAAACACGGTGGTGAAAAGCTCACCGCCAAGGATCCGAAGCAGCCGGTCTTCTTCGTGCTGGATTGGGATGCCGCCAGGAGCCAGTTGGTCTGGCACGTGATCTATGGCAACAGCCAGGATGAATCGAAATTACGAGTCGCGGTCAACGCGACCACGGGTGAGTTCCTTCGGATAGAGATGTAACGCGGGGCCAGAGATGTCATCCCGCTTGCCGCGTCGTGCTCCGGCCATCATTGCGGCGAAGGTTGATGGCCGTCGCGGCTATTTCCCCACGGGATTCCACCCCGCCCACACGGGAATGCCTTTCTCATCGCGCAAGGTGACGGTGTTTGTTCCCGCCGTGATCTCGCGCGCCAAAATCTCCTCGGGGGCGTTTGGGGCTCTGGCGCCGGTGATCTGCACCTGGTCGCCTTTATTGAACGTACTCTCGATCTCTTTTAGAAAAGCCGCCGGGGCCGCGTGTACAAGCACGGTGTTGGTGTCAGTCTTGACCACCAGGACCGTGCCCTCGTAGTCCCCAGGGACATCGCGGACTTCTTCGATCACACCTTTGAGCTTCACTTCGTTAGCGATGTCGTACTTGGGGCCAGTGTCTTTTATCTTTTGCGCCGCGACAGCGCTGGTGACTAACGCCAGCACGGTGGCAATTAACAGGACCTGCAATACCATCCTGCGCTTCATTGCGGGGTACCTCCGTTTCGGGACGGCCAACTCCAGCGCCGGAGTCTTCTGTCAACGCGAGTCATCGGCTCCCGACAGAAAACGCTGCTCTCATCTGGCAGTATGCAATCTCCCCTCTACATCCGTAGTAAAGCACTTCCGAGGGGCAAATACGAAGCCATATTGCGCCATTGTCGATTGCGCAATCAAGCTCAAACTAGCTCCCCCACCGCACACGCTGCAATGAGGAATGTCACAACCACCGGTGATTTCCTGCCAAGCTCGCCTGCTGTGATACCCGGAACCGGCTGGATTTCATAAGCGGAAGTTGCTTGCCTTATAGCGCTTTCGTGTCATAATCATGGCACGTGCCCAGAGTTGCAGTGTTGAGGGATCCTTGTGCGGCCTTCGTTTGCACCCAGGTTTCGGTCCCGGCTTCTGGTCGTCGGCCTGAATTACGAGGATGTGCGGGCGGAGCACGTTTTGGCATTCTCCCGGCTGTTTGTCGCGCTTACCTGCCTGACGGCCTGGGTCATCCACCTTGGGGCCACCTCTCCTCACTATCAGCTTGGCGTAATCCTGCTCCTGGGCTATGTGTTGGCCAGTTTGGTGCTGCTTGGCTGGCTGGAACTGGGAGGCCGTAGCCGCGTCTTTGTTGCCGCTGCGCAAGTAAACGACGTTGTGTGGCCGGCGTTGCTATGCCTGTTCGCGGAGGCGCAGCATAGCACTTTCTTCTTGCTTTTCCTTTTCGCGATGCTGGCCGCCGCGTTTCGCTGGGGGTTTGCAGAGACCATGGCGACCGCGCTCGTGGGCGCAGCCTTGCTGCTCTTTCAGGCCATTGCCGCAGCTCACGGCTCGTCTTTGCTCCGGAGTTTCCTGTCTGCGCCAGTAGAGTCTTCCCGCCTGCTAATGCGCTGCGCCTTTCTCTTGATGGCAGGCTCTCTGCTTGGATATTTGGCGGAAACGGAAAAGCAGCTCCGCGCCGAGATTGCTCTCACCAATCACCTTCTCTCGCTAGCTCGTGTCGGCAGCCGTTTTGCTCCTGTGCTGCAAAATGTGCTTTCGGAACTGACGCGCGTTTTCTGCGGGCAGGCGGTTTACGAGATTGCAGCCCAGGGCAGCACTGGACGGGTCTTCCGCTGGGAGCTTCCCTCGCTGGCGCAGCCGACGATTCGACTTCGCGAAATTCCTCCGGCAAGAAAACCTGAGGAACTCTTGTCGGCTTATCCCTACACGTTTTTCATGCGCAAGCTTTCGCAAAATGGCTCTTGCGCCATTACCGCCCTGGATGAGCAGGGACAGCGGCTGAAAATGGGACGCACCAAGCATCTGCCGATGCCAATTCCCCGTGCCGATTCCGTTCTGGTGGTGAGCCACGAAATGGGCCGCGACTGGTATGGCCGGTTCATACTCATCAATGCCCATCTGGGCTTGCAACGCGAGCATGAACTGCGCTTTGCGCAAAACGTATTGCGCCAGCTGGCGCCTGTGCTTTATTCGGTCTATCTCTTCCAGGGGTTCCGTTCGCGTGCCAGCGCAACCGAGCGCGCCCGGGTCGCACGCGAGCTGCACGATACGGCCATCCAGTCGCTCATCAGCATTGAAATGCAAGTCGACGTGCTTCGCCGCCGCAACTCTGATCCGCGGCTGACGGCGGAGCTCGGACGCATCCAGCAACTGCTTCGCCATGAGGTCCTGGACCTTCGCGAACTGATGCAGACTATGCGCCCGCTGGACATCGGGCCTCATCAACTTCTTGACTTTGTGGCCGAACTCGTAGAACGTTTCTCCAGAGATACTGGCATTCCGGTGCGCTTTATCTCAGAATTACAGGAGGTGACCCTTCCTGCCACAATCTGCCGCGAATTGGTGCGGGTAGTGCAGGAGGGGCTGGTCAATATTCGGAAGCATAGCGGCGCCCACTCAGCCATCGTTCGCTTTGGCTCTCAGGATGGCTTGTGGAAGTTGGTGATCAACGACGATGGCAACGGTTTTCCGTTCACTGGACGATTTACCCTTAATGAACTCGACGGTCTCCGTCGTGGGCCGGCTGTAATCAAAGAGCGGGTCCGGGCGGTTGGGGGCGATATGGTGATTGAGTCAATTCCCGGACAGGGATCGAGGTTGGAGATTACTGTTCCGCAGAAAGGATACGAGTCCTATGGATAAGAATGGGCCGTCAGTGCGCATTGTGATTGCTGATGATCACACGATTTTCCGCGACGGGCTGCGCCGCCTGCTGGAGGCTGAGCCGGAACTGGAAGTGGTGGGTGAGGCTGCCGACGGCACCGAGGCCATCGCCCGGACGCGGGAACAGAAACCCGACATTCTCCTGTTGGATCTTGCCATGCCGCGCGTACCCGGCATGGATGTGCTGCGCGAGTTGTCAACCAATGGTGACGGGCTGCGTACCAAAATCATTGTTCTGACTGCGGCCGTCGAGCGGCTGGAAATCGTCCAGGCGTTGCAACTGGGTGCGCGCGGCGTAGTTATGAAAGAGGCGGCCACGCAACTGCTCATGAAGGCCATACGCACCGTCATGATCGGACAGTATTGGATTGGGCGCGAGGCAGTCGGCGACATTGTCGAATTCATGCGCAGCAATCCTTCCGGCGAGAAGCCGCCGCGCAACTACGGCCTGACCAGGCGCGAGATGGACATCCTCTCCACCATCGTTGCCGGCCTGAGCAACAAAGAAATTGCGCGCAAGTTCTCGCTCAGCGAAGACACAGTGAAGCATCACCTCACCAACATCTTCGACAAGGTTGGGGTTGCCAGCCGCCTTGAACTCGCGCTGTTTGCCATCAACAATCGCTTGACGGAGCCGCCGGCATAGCCCCGTTCGCGAACGACATGCTGCGCCAGGCTGTCGCCGCTTCGCGACTTCGCGGAACAAAAACGGCAGCTTGGCGGAAATACGTCTTGAGCCTGAGCATTCGATGAGAGGAGAAGCCATGAGGACCAAACAGATCAGCTCTTTGAGTTCTGTGCTGGCCCTGAGTATTGCCTTATTCGTGGGATGCTCCCATAAGGCCGTCCCCACCGACGCGCAGATCGCCGGCGATGTGCAAGACAAGATTTCCAGCGATGCTGAAATCCAGGGCCGCGACATCAGCGTGCAAGCCGCTGGCGGAGTCGTAACCCTGAGCGGCAATGTCAACAGCGACACAGAGCGCATTGCCGCTGCCAACGACGCAGGCGCGGTCGAGGGCGTAAAGACGGTCATCAACAATCTGCAGGTGCAACAGGCACAAGCAGCGCCGGCCGCTCCGGTTCCTGAAGCACCGTCCACTAAGGCCTCTACGCGTGAGAAGAAGCCCGCGAAGACGGCGAAGCTCCGCCGTCATCAGGAAGAGCCAGCAGACCAGGCTGAGGCTAATTCCGCCAATAATCTGCAAGCCAACTCTGCGCCGCCGGTTCAGCAGCCTGCGCCCGCTCCTGCTCCTGCTCCTGCTGCGCAGCCAGCAGCGCCGCCCGCCCCAGCACCGCCTCCGCCGCCGCAGAAGGTCACCATTCCGGCCGGAACACAGCTTTCAGTGCGCCTGAACGATTCGCTTGACTCAGAGAAGAACCAGGTAGGCGACACCTTCCATGGTTCGTTAAGTGTTCCGATTGTCCTAAATGGTGAGACCGTTGTTCCCGCCGGGGCTGACGTCGTGGGCCGCGTTGCCGACGTTCAGAGCGCGGGCCGGATGTCTGGAAGTTCGCTTCTGGCGCTGGAGCTGACTTCGTTGTCTGTCAATGGCCAGCGCTACAACATCCAGACAAACCAGTGGTCGTCGCAGGGCAAAGGTAAAGGCAAGAACACCGCAACCAAGGTGGGGGTCGGCACGGTGGCCGGAGCGGTCTTGGGCGGCCTCATCGGCGGTGGCAAGGGAGCTGCTATTGGTGCAGCCAGCGGCGCGGGCGCCGGTACAGCAGCTTCGGCCGCCAAAAAGGGACAACAGATTAAACTGGCTCCTGAAGCTGTGCTGAACTTCCAGACGATCAATACCCTGACCGTCACGCCACAGACCACCAACGATCACAACTCTGGACGCACGCCGCTTTCCTGAGGCAGTCACGGTTTTCGGTTTACTCAGCTCTCCCCATCTGCGGATTTCCGCATCTACTCTCTGGTGCGGCTGGGCCGCTGCCATTCCTTATCCAGGGTTTTCCATGACGAAAATCACTGCTTTGCTGCATACTCACAATGACGCTTTGCGCCTGCGACGTACTCTGCAATCGCTCCGCCCATGCGACGAGGTCCTGATCATCGACCAAGGTTCGGAAGACGACACCGCCCGTATTGCACGGGAATATGGAGCTACGTTCAAGACTGCCATTCCGGGCGTGACCGCGGGAGCCTACGTCATGGATGCCGCTCACGACTGGATTTTCTGCCTTCGGCCCAGCGAGTCTCTCTCGGATGACCTCGAGGCAGCCTTGTTTGAATGGAAGCAGCAGGAACCCGGCGACGCGGTTGCGTGTTACAGTGTCCCCATCCGCAGCGAGGACAGCGACGCCTGGCAGAAAGGCCCGCCTGAAGTCCGGCTGGTCAACCGTAACCAGATGAACTGGATCGGAGAATTGCCGCCCAATGAAAACTGCTGTCCACAGCTCGGTGGCGATCTGCTGTGCTTCGCGCAACCTTAGAAGAGGACATTGATCGAAGACTCTGCGACATTTTCTGGTTGCGTGGCTTTCCTTGCCGGATTAGCATTCGGCAGCTTCCTCAACGTTTGTATCAGTCGCATTCCGCGCGACGAATCGGTTATAACTCCGCCGTCCCATTGCTCCGCTTGCGGTGCCCGCATTTGCTGGCGCGACAACATTCCCATCGTGAGCTGGCTGCTGCTCCGCCGCAGATGCCGGCACTGCCGTACGCGCATCTCTGCACGCTACCCGGCAGTTGAACTCCTGACCGCGATTTTGTTCACCGCTTGTTATGCGTCATTCGGATGGACTCTGCTGACACTGAAGTATTGCGTCTTCTTGTTCCTGCTGATCGGGCTCATCTTCATGGACGCGGAGACAGGTTTGCTTCCCCGGGAGTTCACCTATCCAGGAATTTTGCTCGGCCTGCTTTTCTCCTGCTTCGTGCCTACCGATTATGCCGGTGCCGAATTTCTGCTACGCGGGTACGGCAAACATTTGGCGGGAGCCACACGATGGCTCTCTCAGCTTGACTCTGTCCTCGGCTGCCTCGTCGGGGCGGGTTTCTTCTATGTCGCCTGGGCATTGTACTACCTGGTTCGCAAGAAGCATGGTCTGGGATTCGGCGACATTGCCCTCATGGCAATGTCAGGCGCGTTTCTCGGTTTGAAGCTCACGCTGCTGGTCATCTTCTGCTCACCTGTTCTGGGTGCCGTCTACGCCGCTTTTCTGCTCACAGGCGAAAGACTTGCCCGGATGTTCAATCCAGAAGGTCCCAACCGCGGCCACGCGCCCTTGCTCAGCCGCGAGATTCCGTTCGGACTCTTCCTTGGCATATGCTCGCTGGCCGCGGTGTTTGTGGGCGAACGTGCCTGGACGTGGTATCTGCGGCTGTATCAGTGAGACTATTGCTTGTGGGCGGCGCGAGCACTCGCCTCTTCGGAAAGCTGTGCGATCTGCCTCAGGTGATGCCTGGCATGAGTGCGATGAAACCTGCGCCATTCCTGCGCACTGAGCGGCCCCAGCACGGGATGTTGCAACACTTTGGCGCTGCCGCCAAAGCGCCGTTGCGCGTCGTCAAGCGTAGCGTCCAGAGCTACCAGCGCATCATAGAAACGCGGTAGTGCGTCCTGCTCCCAGCCACTCTTTGGGAGCGTCTGCGGCGGCGACACGCGTTCCCGCGGCATGAAACCCAGCTTCGCCACACAGAATGTTCGTAGCCGATCCGGCAACGTGGGCTTTCTCGCAAGTGGCCGTCCCGTTTTCATCATGTTGAGAACGCCCTCGGTCGTGCCATTGAAGGTCAGGAAGAGATGCTCCAGGATCTGACCGCAAGTCCATCTCCCGGCCGGAGCGTAATGCCAGTCCGGCTCCGCCCAGCCATCCGTCAGCTTCGCCACCTGACGGCGAATGTGCTCTAGCTCAGGAGACAACTTACTTACCCCCGTGGCCCGGACGCGGGAATAGTATCGCCCTACTTGTTGGGATCAATATGAACCGAAAACGGAAGTTCTTCAATTGGTATTTTTATTAAGCCACATTGCGCCCAGACAGCACGTTGGTGACGACCCGCAGATCCTTGACGAAAAGTGCAAACTCGCGATGTCGCGCTTCATCATCCGGGACCCGCAAGATCGAAGAAGGGTGGACCGTGGCGAGCACATAGGGTGCGGCATCAAAAGCCAGCAATTGTCCCCGCTGCTGGGTCACGCGAAAATTGCGGCCCAGCAGCGCCTGCGCGGCTGTCGCTCCGAGACAGACAATCACCTCCGGCTTCACCACCGCGATCTCCGCGTCCAGCCAGGCATGGCAGGCCGCAATCTCAATAGAATTTGGCTTCTTGTGAATACGGCGCTTGCCTCGGGGCTCCCACTTGAAATGCTTGACTGCATTCGTTACGTACGTCTCCTCGCGATCGATTCCGGCTTTCTCCAGGGCCTTGTCGAGCAGAGCGCCCGCCGGGCCCACGAACGGCAGTCCCTGGAGGTCCTCCTTATCGCCGGGCTGCTCTCCAACCAACATGACGCGCGCATGTGGCGCGCCTTGGCCAAACACGGTTTGCGTGCCGCGCAGCCAAAGATCGCAGGCACGGCAGTCGCTAGCTGTAGCACGCAGAGACTTCAATGTCGGATGAGGAGGTATCAGGGGTGCAGCCGAGTTGGCTTGCGAGGAACGCCGTGCCATGTGGTGTCCCGATGTGCGGAAGCGCCCTTCAGTTGCCTCGCCCGGTTTTTCAGCCCGCCGTACTGCGCTTCATTCTGATTAGCGCCGGGATCGCGATATTAGCGCCGTCGCGCTGCGCGTGCCCGTCTGGCGGATGCGGCGCAGATCGGGCCCGTGCCGGTCGGCGGTTTGCGCTCGCCTTCGAGCAATTCCTTGAGCACCACCGCATTGTTCTGTTCTTCGTCTTTCGAGGAATAGAGGAGTGTCAGTTGCCGGTGCTTCTCGCGAAGTGCATGCAGTTGTTGCAGCGCCTGCTGTGCCGTTTCGGAAGAGAGTTCTTTGAGGTATTTTTCGCGAAACTTGCTCCATTGCGGCCGATGAGCATGGAACCATTTACGCAGTTCATCCGAGGGAGCAAGGTCTTTCAGCCAGGCATCGAGTGATGCCGCCTCTTTCGTCATACCGCGCGGCCAGAGCCGATCCACCAAAACGCGCGCACCGTCATCTGGCGACGGCTCTTCATAAACTCGTTTGATAGTCACTGGCATGCGAGGTGTATTCTAACTCTGATGCGCGCCCTGCGGCAGCTTCCACAACTAGTTAGAGTGAAGGTTAAGAAAAGTTCGAACACTGGCTTTGCACGCGTTTTGTATCTACTCGTATCGCTGCTCGTCCTGCTGATCTTCACCGCCTGTGACGTTGAGCCTCGTAAAACCGACGCCGAACTCGGCCTGAACCCGCAACAGGCGAGCGGACGCAGAGTTTACGACAGTCGCTGTGCCGAATGCCATTACGCCTACAGCAAGAGCAATCTTCGCGGACCGAGTCTGAATGGGCTGTTCAAAAAGCCGTTTATGAAAAATGGCATGCCTGCCAATGACGACCGCGTGACGGACATCATCCTGCTCGGGCGCGCCAAAATGCCCGCGTTTCAGAATAAGCTGACCCAGCAGCAAGTGGATGATTTGCTCGCGTATTTGCATACGTTGTAAGAGCCATCAGCCATCAGCCGTGAGTTTGATCCAGGTGATCCATTGCGCGCATCGGTCCAGCGTGCCTGCACTGACAGGCAGCTTGACGTGGCTGACGGCCGACGGCTGATGGCTTGTACAATAGATACACCCCATGGCCACGGCTCCCGAACTGATTCAGATCGATATTGCTCCTCGCCAGCCTGCTCCCAAACCGGAGTGGCTGAAAGCACGCGCGCCCATGGGCGAAAATTATCACGATCTGAAGGCACTGGCTCGCCGGCTGGAGTTGCACACGGTTTGCGAGTCGGCCCACTGTCCCAACATTGGCGAGTGCTGGAACCATCGCACAGCCACATTCATGTTGTTGGGAAATCTGTGCACCCGCCGCTGTGGCTTTTGCGCCGTACCCAAAGGCCGTCCGCAGCCCATCGATTTTGACGAGCCGCGTCGCGTAGCGGAGGCGGTTGAGAAGCTCTCGTTGAAGTTCGCGGTGGTGACCAGCGTCAATCGCGACGACGACAACCTCGGTGGCGCGCGCGTCTTCGCCGATACCATCCGCGAGATTCGGCGCCGTGTCCCAAATTGCCGCGTTGAAGTCCTGATTCCTGATTTTCAAGGTCTCGAAGGGCCGCTACGGATTGTTTTGGATGCTGAGCCTGACATCCTGAATCACAATACGGAAACTGTGCCGCGCCTTTATCGAGTGGCGCGCTCCGGCGCGCGCTACGAGCGCACCCTCCGCCTTCTGGAACGCGCCAAGGAGATGAATCCCGCGATCCCGACAAAGACAGGAGTCATGGTCGGACTGGGTGAAAGCACGGACGAGTTGCTCGAGGTCTTTCGCGATTTGGCCGCGCGCAACGTCGATATCCTCACCATTGGCCAGTATCTTCGCCCCTCGAAGGACCACTTGCCGGTCGCGCGACTGTACCCACCGGAAGAGTTTCGGTTCCTCAAGCAAGAGTCGTTGAAGATGGGATTTCGCCACGTCGAATCGGGTCCGCTGGTGCGCTCCAGTTACCACGCCCACGAGCAGGCCGATGCAGGCACGCGGATCGTCTAGAGCGTTTCCCGAATTGCTGTACCCCGGGGTCGGGTAGAGCGGCGCTTCAGCGCCGCGTCGAGGGGGCTCTCTTCGTCAGGCTTTCCGCCCACTGCAGCGCAGTGGGCGGAAAGCCCAGACTTCGGGGTGCGGCTTGGACGCGGACCTGAAGGTCCGCTCTACCTGGATACACCAAATCTGGAACCGCTCTAGCCTCCCAAACGGCCAAACACCGTTAAATAGTACCAGCCCTCAAAGCAGCTTCCGAAACTCTTCGACCGTGAGCCCGGCATCGCGGACGATACCGCCCATGGTGAATGCATTGATAGGATTGTGGCGAGGAATAGTGAGGATGCGCTGACCATCCGTCATGACGATGTGCTTACCCTGGCGTAGAATCCGGAATCCCGCCTTCTCCCGAGCACGTACTGCATGCAGATGAGGAATGCCCGGAATCTTGACCATCAACCGGCCGCTACATCCACTTCACGAACGTCTTGTCCGCGCGTGAGTTCAGCTACTGCGTCCAGATACTCGCGAATAGCGTCGCGAACATTATCCAGCGCTTCCTGCTCCGTCGCGCCCTGCGACCAACAACCGGGCAATCCGGGGCAGGAGACGGCGAAGCCTTCTTCGGAGGGATGCAAGGCGACGCGATAGATCATGGCCCCTATGTTACTACTGTTGGACGAATGGCTGGCGTGGCCGAATTCGATACGCTGCTAGTCACTTCCGACGAAGCCCTTCACCCTCCGCACAATCGACTCCGGAGCTTCCACCTCCAGCTCTACGCAGCCGTCGCGATACTCGCGGGAGAGCACGACCGACTTGGCATCGAGCATAGCCAACAGCTTTCCCTCCGTTTGCGGCACGTGCAGGCGGACACGCTGAACCGGGTCCTGCGTGAGCTTTGCATCAATGACCTTGAGCAGTGTCTGCAACCCGGTGCCTCTTGCCGCGGAGACATGTACCACATTGTCCGAGTCACGTAAGGCCTGTCGCTTCTCCTCAGGCAGCAAGTCAACCTTGTTCATCACATAAAGACGCGGTTTCTCCTGACTTTCAAGCTCCCGCAGCACTTCTTCCACTTGCGATTGCTGCTCGGCTGCAGTGGGACTGGTCACGTCAGAAACATGCAACAGCAGCGAGGCCCGTTGCACTTCCTCCAGCGTGGCGCGGAAGGCGGAAACCAGAGTGTGCGGCAGATTGCGTATGAATCCCACAGTGTCGGAGAGCACGATCTCGCGCTTCGACGGGAGCTGGACGTGCCGCAATGTGGGATCGAGGGTGGCAAACATTCGCTTGCTCTCCAGCACCCCCGCTTGAGTCAGCGCATTGAAAAGCGTCGATTTCCCGGCATTGGTGTAGCCGACGAGGGCCACGGTGGCAATGGGAACAGACTCACGCCGCTGCCGTTGTTGCCCGCGTATCCGGCGGACATTCTCCAGTTGCTGCTGCACATGCCGGATGCGCCGGTAGATCTTCCGGCGATCGGTCTCAAGCTGCGTCTCGCCGGGGCCACGGGTACCAATACCGCCGCCCAACTGCGACATTTCAATCCCACGCCCGGCGAGCCGTGGAAGCAGGTACTGGAGCTGCGCCAGTTCCACTTGCAATTGGCCTTCACGCGTGCGGGCATGGCGCGCGAAGATATCGAGAATGAGCTGGGTACGGTCGATGACCCGCACATCAAGCGCGCGTTCGATATTGCGCTGCTGCGACGGGCTCAGGTCGTGATCGAAGATCACGACGTCGGGAGAGCTGGACGCAACCGCACCTCGCAGCTCCTCTACTTTGCCGCTGCCGATAAGAGTTGCAACATCGGCCTTGCTACGCCGCTGCAGTATCTCGCCCGCGATCACGGCCCCGGCGCTGCTCGCCAGCTCGCGCAGTTCGGCCAGGAACTCTTCCGCCGACCCAGCATCCTCTGCATCAAGCGGCGCAGACGCGGCGCTCCGCGCCACACGCGCAATGGGAGGCACTTTCCCCCAGCTTCGCAGCCGGTCTCCGGATTTCTCTACGTCCGCAATGCTGGCGTCATCGTGCGTTGCATCCGCTTTTCTGGCCCCACGCGACGACAATTGCACGCCCACGAGAAATGCTCGCTCCGGTTCGTTTCGGCCAGTATGCCACCTACGGCCACCGATTCCGGAATTCGTTACTCGTGTGCGCGTAAAGCTATTCCTCGGATACCGGCGCTGTGCTTGCGTCCGCCACAGAAGCCGGCGCACGCGATTCGACGTGGCGCTCAGGATGCGTCACGCGCGACATCACAACTGTAGAAATCGCATGCTTAAAGATCAACTGTTCCTGGTTGTTGGTCTCCAAGACTACGGAATATTTATCGAATGAGCGGATTCGGCCCGTCAGCTTCACTCCGCTGAGGAGATAGATAGTAATGACGGACTTATCTTTGCGGGCAGTATTCAGGAAGGAATCCTGAATGTTCTGTGCTGGTTTGCTCTCCATAGGTCCCCTTCCGCCAAGTTGCAACAATCAGCACTACCCCAATGTTCGCGGCCCCATCACGAACCTTGGTCTCCCAGACTCCTACCTTGGCGCTGCAAAAGCCAGCGGCAATAGAAGGACGAAATGTCAGGTCACTTTACGATAAGCTGGCAGCGGAATCATTTCAACTGCAAGCCGCACACACTGAAGTGACGTAAGATTCGGCTAGGCGGAAGCGGGAGACTGGCCGCTCAGGCGCAGCTTGCGACGCGGGAGACGACATGATCGCTAAGGACTTAGCTCTGCTGGCAGTCCCTCAAATCGGCTTGCCGGGGGGCGAACAGGCCGTTCTTATTGTGCTCCGCTGGGTACATTTGGTTGCCGGAGTGACCTGGCTGGGATTGCTCTACTTTTTCACCCTGATCAACATGCCATTTCTGCAGGAGCTCGACGCGCAGCAGCGCAGCGTGGTTGTGCCTAAACTCATGCCCAGAGCGCTCTGGTGGTTCCGTTGGAGTGCAGTGGTCACCGTGCTGGTCGGCATCGCATATTGGAACCACATGGTCGTGGTTGATGTCCACAACGCAGCTTCCGTTGGCGAGCCTGCGTCCGTGGGAAGGGTGATCGGCACTTTTTTCCTGATCTGGACCATTGCCTTTGCGATTGAAATGGCTGCACTGATGTCACCGATGGAAGTGCTGCGTAAGGGTGTCGTGTTAGGGATTATCATCGCCGTCGTCACCGTGGCCGCGGCCTACATTTTCCTCAACATCAACCAGCAGGGATGGGAAAGCAACGGAACACTCGCGATCGGTATTGGTGGCGGCTTGGGCTGGTTCATGCTGCTCAATGTGTGGGGCATCATCTGGCGGGTGCAGAAGAAGATGATCCGATGGACGCAGGAGAGCGCGGCGAAAGGCTCGCCTATGCCGCCCGAGGCGGCCAAACTGGCCAGGCTCAGCTTCCTTTGCGCGCGAGTAAACTTCTGGTTATCTTTCCCTATGCTGTTCTTTATGGGAGCGGCAAGTCACTACATGATGTTTGTGGCTCGGGGCTGAACACACCCCGGCTGTACGCGCTAGAATCAATCATTCCACTATGTCCGTCGAGACTGTTCCTACTACCGCCATTTCCGCTGATGCTTCAGCCAACCAGCCCGTTCCCATGCTCGACCTGAAGCGGCAGTACGCCAGCATCAAAGATGAAATTTCCGCCGCGATTGAGCGCGTGCTGACGTCACAACACTTCATCGGTGGTCCGGAGCTCGAGGCATTCGAGCGCGAATCAGCGGAGTATTTAGGCGTGCGCGCGTGCGTCGGCTGCGCCTCCGGGACGGATGCCTTGTGGCTCGCGCTGCGCGTCTGCGGCGTGGAAGAGAACACCAGCGTCATCACCACACCTTTCAGCTTCTTTGCTTCGGTAAGTTCGATTGTGCGTTGCGGCGCGACGCCTATTCTTGCCGACATCGACCCAGGTACGCTTAACCTCGATCCCGCCAAGGCCGAGGCTGCGTTGAAGCGCGGACGTTCTCAGAACATCACAGCCATAATGCCCGTCCACTTGTACGGGCAATGCACTGACATGGATCGCTTCCGGCAGCTTGCCGCCGATTATGGAGTTCCGATCGTGGAGGATGCTGCGCAGGCGTTTGGCGCAGCATGGAAAGGCAAGAAGGCCGGCGCGTTCGGCAAGGCCGCGGCTTTCAGTTTCTATCCCACCAAGAATCTTAGTGCCTACGGCGAAGCCGGCTGCGTGACAACAGACGACGAACCGGTGGCCGAGCAGGTGCGCAGCCTGCGCAACCATGGCAGCCGGCAGCGCTACTACCACGACGAGATTGGCTGGAATTGCCGTTTGGATGCAATCCAGGCTGCAATCTTGCGCGTCAAGCTCAGACATATCGACGATTGGAACCAGCGGCGTCGTATCGTCGCCTGCCGGTATCATGGCCTGTTCACCGCGGCGGGCCTGGTGCGAGCGGATACGCATGCTGTGGCGCAGCAATCGCCAATCGCGCTACTTTCATGGTTGCCCGACGCGCACCACATCTATCACCAGTTCGTCATTCGTGCCTGGCGCCGCGACGAGCTGCGCACCTTCCTGACTGAACGCGGCATAGGCAACGAAGTTTATTACCCGCTCCCGCTGCATCTGCAGAAGTGCTTTGCCTATCTTGGATACAGGGCCGGCGATCTGCCGGAATCCGAGCGTGCCGCGAAAGAAGTACTGGCGCTGCCAATCTTCCCCGAGCTACGCGAAGACGAGCAGCAGCGTGTGGTCGCCGCAATCTCGGAGTTCTACAGCAAGTAGATGCGAGAACTCATCTCGTGAATACCGCAGCGGCCGCAGTGAAGGCGAATCGCGAGTTACTGCGCGCTGGTGGCATGCTTGTGCCGCTTGTGCGCAGGGTGCTCATTCGCACCATGAGCGCGTCGTGCGGAAATCTCTTTCATCCTGGCGGCAAGTGCCGCGTCATGTTTGGCCTTCTCAGCCGCTTCTTCTTCGGGACTAAGCACGCGCCGCACGATTGGCCCGTTTAGCTTATAGGTCACGTCAACCATTTGGCCATCATCATTCTTCTTGCGAATGGTGAAGGTCGGCAGATCGCCTTCCTTGCCGAAGTCCTGATGTCCGACCTTCACCGGCAAGTATCCTTCCAGGTTGCGCTCACGGTACGCCGTCTCATATCGATGCTTGGCGCGATTGCGCGTGAAGATACGGATCTGGTTGTAGTCCCAGGGCAGACCGTCTTTGGGTTCATTCAGCAGGACAAGGTATTGCGCGATCGGTTTGCCGTCCTCTTCAACCGTATTGAGGACGAAGTACCCGATGATGCGCTGCCCCTCGGCGTACTGCGCGATGTCGAGCGGGATATCCAAATCGATCATGCGCAACAGCACCCAGCCTGCGTGTCCTGACGAGGTGCGGACCAGATACCAGTCTTCCATAACTGGAGGCAGTGCAGGACTCTGCTCGGCTTCCTTTGGTTTTTCCGCACTGGAATTCGCGGGGAGCGCGGCCATTTTCTTTTTGGCTGGGGATGAATGTTTATCGGACTTTCGCTGTTTCTCTGACGTTTTCGGTTCGGGCGCCGATTCTTGCGGCGCTTTGGCCTTTGGCGGATTCTTCTCGGCCGTCGCGCGCCTCAGGATCTCGACCTTCTCGCCATCCTTCAGTTGATACAGGTGGTCGGCTTCTCGCGACGGGGTGAGATGCATGTTGAGTTCGGCGCGCGTGGTTCCATGTGCCTGCACCGGGGTGTTCGCATTGTCCTCGGCCAGTTTCTGAAATCCGTCGAACACATCCTGGGGCACCAGGCTGCGTTCCTCGATCCAGCCCTCCTGCCCGCCATCAGTGCGTACGCGGAGAAAACGCCGCTCCTTTTCCAGCACTTCAACGCGGTCGCCGTTGTGCACCGTTCCCAACTTGTTGTACATGGTGGCAACGCGATCACGCAGGCTGGTCTCGGCTGCGGAAACGTACCTATATTCGTGATGCGCAATACCGTGCCGCTTGCAGGCGCCACATAAAGCGAGCAACAGAAGAACGAGCGCAAACGAGCATTTATTGGGATGAAGAAGGAAGAGTTTCACTGGCCCCAAACACTATAGCTCAGCCAGTCGGGAGCAGGCGAGAACAGAATGTTGGCAATACAGGTGCGGAACACGATGATGAGACTCACGGCCGACGAGAGAACAGGATACGTCCTGGCAGTCAATCGGCCCCGCGATAGAGGTCGAAGCGCACTACCGCTCCACCGCCAGCCCCACCGCATTGCCGCCGCCGAGGCAGAGTGCAGCGATTCCCTTGTGCACGTCGCGGCGAATCATTTCGTACAGCAGGGTGGTCAGGATGCGCGCGCCGGTGGCGCCGATGGGGTGTCCTAACGCAACCGCGCCCCCGTTCACGTTCACCTTATTGAGATCGAGTCCGAGTTCGCGCGTGACCGCAATGGCAGCAACGGCGAAGGCTTCATTGATCTCGTACAAGTCAACGTCCTCGTTCTTCCACCCGGTCTTCTTCCACAGCTGCCGGACCGTGTCCACCGGCGCCATCATCACCCACGCCGGAGCTATGCCGCTGGTCGCCTGGGCCACGATGTGTGCCATTGGCTTCAGACCAAGCTCCTTGGCTTTCGCTGCCGACATCACAACCAACGCCGCAGCTCCATCGTTCACCCCTGGAGCATTCCCTGCCGTTACCGTTCCATCTTTTTTGAACGCCGGCTTGAGCCCGCGCAGCACCTCGGCCGTCGTGTCCTCACGCGGCGATTCATCCTTGCTGAACAGCACCGGCGGCGCGCCTTTTTTCTTCGAGGGCAGCTCGATCGGCACGATCTGGTCCTTGAAGCGGCACTCATTGATCGCACTTAGCGCCTTGCGATGCGAGTTGAGCGCGTACTCATCCTGCTCTTCGCGCGTGATCTTGTACTTTTCGGCGACGTTCTCGCCGGTGCTGCCCATGTGGTAGTCGTTGTACACATCCCAGAGCCCGTCGTGAACCATGGAGTCGACAACCTTCTGGTCGCCCAGACGAAAACCTTTGCGGGCATTCTGCAGCAGATAGGGGGCATTGGTCATGCTCTCCATGCCGCCAGCAACCTCGATCTGCGAATTGCCTGTCTGGATCGCCTGCTGCGCCAGCGCGACCGATTTCAATCCGGAGCCGCACACTTTGTTGATCGTCATGGCGGCCACGCTGTCTGATAGTCCGGCGCCAAGCGCAGCCTGGCGTGCCGGATTCTGTCCCAGCCCGGCGGATACCACATTGCCCATGATGCATTCGTCCACGCTGTTCGGGTCGATGCCGGCGCGCTTCACAGCTTCGCGTACCACGATGGCTCCCAGTTGCGGCGCGGTGAAGTCGGACAATGATCCTTGAAACTTCCCGATCGGTGTGCGGACGGCGGAGACGATGACAACATCTTCCATGGCTTGCTCCTGAAGAAAGCAAAAATCCAGAACATTATAAGATGGGCATCTTGGCCTCAAAGGAGCAAATTCCGTCTGATATGCAGCCTGCGGCGCCTGCCAGGAGGCGCTTGCTCGCCCCGTGGTGGCACACGGCAATCCTGATTGCCGTGCTGCTGTTGGCCTCGGTAAACGGCAACCGCGCTCACCATCCTCCGGCAACCGGCAGTAAGGTTCCGCAGTATCTCTGGACGATGGCATGGGAGTGGATCCTGCTGGGCTTCGTCTTGCTCGGCATTCGAAAGCGCCTTCGACTGCGCGATCTGATCGGCGGCCGCTGGGCAACGTGGGAGGATTTCTTCCTTGACGTTGTCTATGCCGGCGCGTTCTGGGGATGCGCGATGGTCGTGCTGGGTGTGACCGCAAAGCTGATGCATCTCGACCAGGCTGGCCGGTTGGAAAGCATGCGCAGGCAACTCGGCTTTCTTGTGCCGGGGACTAAGCTGGAACTGGCGCTGTGGTTCTGCGTTTGCTTCACCGCAGGTTTTTGCGAGGAAATCATCTTTCGTGGTTATTTGCAGCGGCAACTCGCGGCCATTACCGATTCGATGATCGCCGGGGTGCTGCTTTCAGCTGCCATCTTCGGCGCCTCACACGGGTACGAAGGTGTCTCACGGATGATTCTGATCGCAATTTATGGATTAATGTTCGGGTTACTCGCGTGGTGGCGAAAGAGCCTCCGTCCGGGGATAATGGCGCACGCGTGGCATGACGCGCTGAGCGGCGCAATTTTGCGCATGATGAAATGAGCAGTGTTTATGCGGGTTCTCTGCACGTGCAGAGTTGCCGAGCTGAGGCGATTGCGGGCGCGATGGGGAAATTTTTGAAGCGAACAGCGAAGTTGTCAGTGCGTTGCGTCTCCGAGGGCGGACTCGACGTGCGTTTTTTGCTTGACTATTTTTTTCATTGACTCTATACAACTAACAAATTGCGATGAAAGTGATGTCGCAACATTCCATGACAAATGGAAAGGGAGAATAGAACAATGGCAACTAAGAAGGCTG
>CAWGFZ010000019.1:0-282233 GCA_963821995.1 uncultured Acidobacteriaceae bacterium
CCTTCGTGCTGAAAGGCGAATTACGGATGAAGATTCGCCGAAAATGGCGCGGAGCGCGAGATCGTAATTCAACCGGGGGAGTTCATCATCATCCCGCGCGGCGTCGAGCACCTCCCATCCGCCGACGAAGAAACCGGTGAGCGTGGCTGGTGGCGCGGTGAAGGTGAAGGATGAACTTCGGATCGGATTCCTGCTCAGAGAGAAGTGAGGTGGGCGGGGTTGGGACCGGTGCGGGCGAATAGCTTCGGGCACATAGACGCGTGCCCGGTCACAAAGCTTTAGGTTTCTGACCAGATTCCAACTCATCCCCTTCCCGCAGCATTCGCTGGCGCGCCTCGAACGAAGATGCATTGGCAGAGAGCCACAACTGCTTGAATTGCGATACTGCCGTGCTGGGCAGGTCAATCAATTGCTCATTCGCCATACGGCTATTCAGGCCTGCCGCTACCGGCCGATTATCGCTACCACTCACATCTCGTCCAGGTCAGCGGCTTCCAGCACCCAAAAACCGCCTACGTGCTCCTTGGTCTCCAGGTACGGCCCGTCGGTGATGAGCACCTTACCATCGGGCTGCGCCCGCAGCGACTTCGCGCGGCGAGCGGGGGAGAGGCCGCCAACGAAAATCCTGACACCGGCAGCCACCATCTCATCGTTGAGCGCGTCGATATCGCGGGACATCGCTTCGGTCTCGACGGAAGGGTCGTAGTCGTCGGGGTGGTGAATAGCAACCAAATACTTGCGTCATGATTTCTTCTTCGTGTTTTCTGTGACTCAGAGAGCCGTAGCTCATCGTTCTGTTATCAGATAGTCGTTCGGGAGACCGAAAATCACGCTTCGCCTTCTTGCGTCAGATATGACTCGTTTTCCGGCAGCAACCCATCGGGAAGCAGAAAGTCAAGTCGGCTTTCGCGTTGTGTTCGGCTTGTGATCGCGAAGCATTCGCTGTTGGCGAGTCTTGAAAGCGGACTACCAATGTGGGCTCTGGAGAAAATCAGCGAATTGGGAGCAAGTTGTTCCCGCGTTCGCTTTTCTCTGGTCCGGTTCGTGTAGCAAATGTCGCGAAAGTGCGGGCGTTTTCGCGTATTTCATGGCCAGAGTAGCAGAGATTCTTCGCATCTGAGACTACGTGGCGGAGGAGGCAGTCACGTGCGAACCTTTCTCTGGCGAAATTCCCTGCTAACAGGGAAATTTACAGGGAATTTCAACAAATTTTGTGCCTTGTTCATCCCACCGATGCGGCCTAAGCCGCTGATACTGTGGCTGTTATGAGCGCAACATGGTCGTGATGCGAGAAAATTAACAGGGAATTTGTTGCGGGATATCAGGGATTTTGAGTTCGCATATCAGGGAATTAATCCGGCGATTTCCTAATGCCATGGAATTTTGTTTTCCGGTCAAAGGGCACTCATGACGTCTTGCCAGTCTTACCGGAACCAGGGTTAGAAGGGCGGCGATCAGGCATAGCGGGCGGTTGCAACTTTCCCTGGTTTACAGCCCGCGTGAGAAAGTGAAGACTCAGACCGCACCTCGCTTTCACAAATCTCTTCCAATCTTGCCTTCGCCGAGTCTTTTCCCACTCTGCGATCGAGGCTGCGGCGCACTGAAGGTCGGCAGCCTTTTTGGCTTGTAATCTCTTGGTGGTAGCAGCCACAGCCGTCGTGTCTCTTGCGCACTTGCGGGAGCAATACACCGTCTGTCGAACGGTTCTTCGGATATAGTAGCGACTGCATCGAGGGCAAGGGCCCCCAAGCCGCTGACAGCTACGATGTGTGAGGAAGTTTACAAACAGCTGCAGCGCGAAGTTGCGACCTGGTTCGGGTTCCGGCTGACGAAGCGATGGCGCAACCCAAAGGCTTGCTCCTCCCGTGGGCGCAGGGAACAGTCGCGTCGTCCATTGGGTGCGACTGAGGATGGCGGCCACAGCTGGCTCCCGCCTCAATAAGGACTCATAGCTTCGGTCGCACTTATTCCATTTCCCCACCAACTCTCGCAGAAATCTCCGCTGTTCGGGCAATCTTGGCTCTGCTTCATTCAGCCCAGCCACAATGTTTTCCAGAGGGTCGATGAAGGGTTCTTGAAGATCAGTTGCGTAGCGGCGTCGTGGCATAAGTAAATCATAGTACAAACTGGAAGAGAACATCCTATGTAAATATTGAACTTGGTTGTCTGATCCGATAGCGTTATCGACGGATCGTAGGAGGCGAGCCACATGACTATGGAACACGCTGTCGACCAACATCTCGAACGGCTTCCCATTTCCGCGCTCAAGCTCAATCCCCGGAATCCTCGGCGGCACTCGAAGCAACAGATAAAGCAACTGGCCCGCAGCATCAAGAGCTTTGGTTTTCGGGTGCCGATCATCATCGATGCTGAGAACAACGTCCTGAGCGGGCACGGCCGCATACTTGCCCTGCAACTGCTGGGTTGGACTACGGTTCTCGTCATCCGAGTTTCAGATCTGACTCCGGCCGAGGCGGCGGCATTCGCGATCGCGGACAACCGCCTCACGGAGAACGCCACCTGGGATGACCGGCTGCTGGGCGAAATCTTTAGTGATCTGTCTAAGCTGGATCTGAATTTCGATCTCGATGTAACCGGATTCTCAGTCGCCGAAATCGATTTGCGAATTGAAAGCATTGCGACTCCCGGCGTTAATCAAATCGATTCCGCCGATTGGTTGCCGCAGGTCCCTAATCACGATCCGGTAAGCACCTCGGGCGATCTGTGGCTGCTCGACAAGCACAGAATTTTCTGTGGCGACTCTACTCAGCCAAGCTCGTATTCGGCCTTGATGCAGTCAGCGAGAGCTGCGGTCGTGTTCAGCGATCCACCGTACGACGTTCCCATATCTGGCCACGTCAGCGGAAACGGGAGGATCCATCATCGGGAGTTCGCCATGGCTAGTGGCGAAATGACCTCGAGTCAGTTCACTTTCTTTCTATCGAATGTCCTGCATCTGCTAGCCCAGTACAGTACCCGAGGCTCGTTGCACTTTCTTTGCATGGACTGAAGACATCAGTTGGAGCTGTTGACCGCGGGCAATCAAGTCTACTCCGAGCTGAAGAACCTGTGCGTGTGGGTCAAAAGCAACGCCGGCATGGGCTCTCTGTATCGCTCGCAGCATGAGCTCATCTTCGTGTTCAAGCAGCATGGCAAGTCGCCGCATAGGAACAATGTGCAACTTGGCCAATATGGCCGCTCTCGATCCAACGTTTGGAGCTACCCAAACGTCTCTTCCTTCGGGCGGCAGGGAGACGAAGGCAATCTGTCGGCACTCCATCCGACGGTGAAGCCTGTGGCCCTGGTCGCCGACGCGATCCTGGATTGCTCTGCGCCCGGCGACATCGTGCTGGATGCCTTCCTAGGATCGGGCACGACCCTAATCGCGGCCGAACGAACTCGCCGTATCTGCTACGCAATCGAGATCGATCCCTTGTACGTCGATGTCGCCATTCGTCGCTGGCAGCGACATTGCGGCGGTCAGGCGATCCACGCCCAGAGCGGAAGCAATTTCGATGATGTTACCGCAAAACGCCTGGCAGAAAACCATGGGTAACCAAGACGATCAACCCAATTCGGTCGGCTATAAGAAACCGCCTCGTCATGGTCGATTCAAGCCAGGAAGATCTGGGAATCCCAAGGGCCGGCCGAAGGGAGGCAAGAATTTCAGCACGATCCTGGACGAGGAGCTAAAGGTGCGCGTTCCGGTCACGGAGAACGGCAAACGCAAGAAGATCTCGAAGCAGGCGGCGATGATTAAGCAGGCGGTCAATAAGGCCATTAGCGGCGACCACAAGTCGACACAAATGATATTGAACGAGGCTAGGCAAAGTGAAGAGCTGAAGCACGCCGGTTCCGTAATTGCGGCCGAGGTCCCGGTCAGCCCAGAGGACCAACTGGTTATTGACAGCATCGTGCGTCGGATCCGGGCAAGCCATCCAGCTTCGCTTGAAAATGCTGCAGCTGTCGATGCCTCAATTCAAGAACAAGCGAAAGCGCTAGAGCCGAAAGGAGATTGCGAGTGATGTTTTCTGCTGCGGAATATCACTACATCCTGCGTCGCGATTTTATGAGTTTCATTGAGCGGTCGTTTTCTGAGCTCAATCCGCAAACGCGCCTCTTAGGCGGCCCACACATCGAAGTGATCGCCACGAAGCTCGAAGCCTGCCGTACAGGGAAGATTCGCCGCTTGATCATCAATCTTCCACCCCGCCATCTCAAGTCGCATTGTGCCTCCATTGCCTTTGTTGCCTGGTATCTCGGGCACAATCCCGCCGGTCATGTCATTTGTGCCAGCTACGGTCAGGATCTGGCGGACAAGTTGGCGCGCGACACCCGCACGATCATGCAGAGCGCCTGGTACCAGAGGTTCTTCTCGACTCGGCTGTCGGACCGACTGGCAGTACGCGACTTTACGACGACTGAGCTGGGCACTCGGATGGCGACCTCGGTCGGGGGTGTGCTGACCGGTCGCGGGGCTGACCTGATCATCATCGACGACGCGCTCAAACCGGACGAGGCGTTGTCAGAAACCAGACGCAAGGCTGTCAACGACTGGTATGACAACACATTGTTGAGTCGGCTGAACGACAAAGCCAACGGTTGCATCGTCATTATCATGCAGCGGCTGCACCAGGAGGATCTGGTTGGACATGTCCTGGAGCAGGAACCGTGGGATGTCCTGTCCTTCGCCGCCATTGCGGAACAGGAGGAGCGCTTTCGGATTGAAAGCCCGCTCGGTTGGCGGTGGTTTGAGCGCAAAACCGGCGAGGCGCTGCATCCCGAGCGTGAGAGCCTGGTGACCTTGGCGAAGATCCGCGAACGCATGGGAGACTACAACTTCTCCAGCCAGTACCAGCAGAACCCCATCCCCCTGGGCGGAGCCATGGTGAAAACCTCGTGGCTGAGGTACTACGATCCGACAGATCTGCCGCAACGATTCGATAACCAAGTCCAGAGCTGGGACACGGCCAACAAATCCAACGAGCTCGCCAATTTCAGCGTGTGCACGACCTGGGGCGTGGCGAATCGGCGAGTCTATCTGTTGCACGTGTATCGGGCCCGACTGAACTATCCTGACCTGAAGCGAAAGGTGAAAGAGCTGGCCCGGCTTCATGGCGCGCGTCGGATCTTGATTGAAGACAAGGCCTCTGGCACGCAGTTGATTCAGGACTTACAGGCCGAAGGTCTGAGCGGGGTCACGCCATACGAGCCGCCCTCCGGTACGGACAAAATCATGCGTTTGCACGCTCAGACTCATAGGTTCGAAAACGGGAATGTCCTGTTGCCGCGAAGTGCTTCTTGGCTTGCCGACTATGTCGCCGAACTCACCGGTTTTCCTGGAACCAAGTACGACGATCAAGTAGATTCCACAGCGCAAGCACTCGATTACCTGCGAGTTCCCAACACTCTTGAGACCTGGCGACGACTGGGCATGTCAGCGGCCGAGTTTCGGGCGAACGGATTCTCCTAGCGGCTACTGTCCCTGTTCGTCACCAAGCAGCGGAACCAGGCACCGATG
Source organism: uncultured Acidobacteriaceae bacterium (assembly GCA_963821995.1). Classification (GTDB taxonomy): domain Bacteria; phylum Acidobacteriota; class Terriglobia; order Terriglobales; family Acidobacteriaceae; genus Bog-257. The sequence goes on from CAWGFZ010000019.1 coordinate 5,522, forward strand.
TTCGACTATGAGATCCGAGGGGGAAATCCTTGCAAGAGCGGTGCGGTGAGCAGGGTCCAGGAGAGCGGGAAGCATCTCCGAGTCTCACGCGAACCCCAAGATTGGCAACACTCTGTTTGGTAGCGCAATCGGGAGAAATCGTCGAAGGAAAACACCACGAGCGTGACATCAGCTAAGATCCGAGTTCTGGGCCACCCAGTCGAGCGGCAGCCGCTCGACAAATTCTGCTAAGGGATAGTCAGCGCTTTTGACTTGCCGAAGGACAGCATCCACCCAATGGGGTGACAAGGCGGCGATCCGAAGAATTCGGCTCGCATACCTCGGGCTCAGGTTGGCCTCCGCTGCCAGCTGCTCGATGGAATAGATCTCTCCCGCAACGATGCGCTCCCGCCAGCGGTGAGTCGTCACGATCGCCTTCAACAGCGACGAAGTCGACTTGCTGCTGGCAGGCGGAAAGCCGGGCAGCACCAGCCGTAGCTCACCCCTGCGGCGCGCCAGAGTGAAGGAGCATTTCAAGGTAACAACATGGTTGCCACGCTGCTCCTCATGCCTGTCGTCCCCGCTGGCGTCGGAGCCCTGTAACAAACGGCTCGCCAGTGCTTCTAAATCGACCTCGATCTCCATCTCCGACCCGCGCAGAACAACTCGCCTCACCACACTGCGCAAAAGCTCTGCCGACTTCTGGGATGTCAGCTCTGACCACTTCTCCGCCATGGCCTGAGCAGCTTCGATCAGATGACCCAGGTCAGCGGTCAGCAAGGCCGATTCGGTATAAACCGCGGCCATCTCCTGTGGCGAGGAGAGCAACGCCTGAATGCGGGAGAAGACCAACTGTTCCAACTCCTTCGCCGGTATTCGGTCCAGGTAGGATGGCTTTCTTCGTTTCTGAATCACCGCCTGGGATGTGTAGTACCGATAACGCCTGCCCTTCTTCACCGCATGCGTCGGCGTGTAGCGATTGCCTTCGGCGTCGAAAACCAGGCCGGCCAGAACACTAGAAGTCACCTTCCTTCCCCGCTGCCGCTGACCCTGATTGTTGGCGGCCAGCAACTCCCTTACTCTCTGCCAAGTCTCAGGCTCGATGATCGCCTCCTGCTGCCCCGCGTGCGATTCTCCTCGGTGGGCGATCCTGCCGGTGTACAGCTCATTCTTGAGGAGTTTGTACAACCCGCCCCGCGAGTAAGCCTGGCCCCCGAATACATGCCCATGAGCTGAAGTGCGCACCTTCGTCCGTAGCTTTTTCTCGTCCACGTACTGCTTCAATGCCGCCACTGACCCCAGGCTCAGATATTGGGTGAAGATCTCCTCCACGATTTTGGCCTCGGTTGGGTTAATGACCAGCTGTCGGTCCACGACGTCATAGCCCAGGGGCGCCACCCCGCCCATCCACATGCCTTTCTTCTTGGAGGCCGCTATCTTGTCCCGTATCCGCTCGCCTGTGACCTCTCGCTCAAACTGCGCAAAGGACAACAGCACGTTCAACGTTAACCTTCCCATCGAGGTCGTGGTATTGAACTGCTGGGTCACGGAGACGAAGCTCACCCCCTGCTGATCGAAGGCCTCGATGATCTTGGCGAAATCGGTGAGCGAACGGGTGAGACGATCCACCTTGTAGACGACAACCGTATCGACCAGCCGGGCAGCAATGTCGTCCAGAAGCTGTTTCAATGCTGGCCGGTTCATGTTGCCGCCGGAGAATCCGCCGTCGTCGTATTGCTTGGCAATGGCATGCCAGCCTTCATGGCGCTGGCTGGCGATATAGGCCTCACAGGCTTCGCGCTGGGCCTGCAGGGAATTGAACGACTGCTCCAGTCCTTCCTCGGAAGACTTGCGAGTGTAGATAGCACATCGCACGCGGGATCGAGCAGCGGCCGTCATTAGATGGTCCTCGCTTTCCGGCTCTGCTTCAGGCCGAAGAACAACGGGCCGGACCAGCGCGTGCCGGTGATCTGGCGCGCTATTTCGGAGAGGCTCTCGTAGCGTTGGCCGCGATACTCGAAGCCTTCGTCGGCGACCAGGACCTCGTGCATCTCGCCCTGAAATTGCCGGAGCAGCTTAGTGCCGGTCTTAAGCTGTGGCGTCAGCGGCATCGGAGCTTTCTGATTCTGCTCCAACTCCGCAGCCAGCTTCTGCAGGCGTTTGCGCGTAGACGGTTTGAGGCCGCCGTAGGCCTGCTCCTGTATGCGGTAGGCCAGGATCAGGATCATCAGGTTGCGGCGCAGTCTTGGGTGAGCGGGTTTGACGAACAGTTCCTGCCACAGAGCCAGCAATTCGGGCTTCGGCAGGTGCGGCAATGCTTGCAATTTGGTGCTGATTTCTGTAGGCATTCGGGTTCTCCGGTTCGCATGACATTGCCGCTCTACAGGCGCGGGAAGTCAAGCGAACTCCGAGAATCCTAACCAGAACTCTAAGGGGCACCAGGCTAAAGTCTGGTCCCTTATCCTGGCGCTCGTCGCTCGTCACAGGCTAACCTGCTGCGTCCGCTGCTGAGCTCAAGCACAGGCGTCTACTCAGCCCTTGGGCAGGTTCTTAGATAGCAAACGGCCCGTGCGTGCTGTGGTGTTTCGGTTGGAAACACAGCGGTCGTTCCATGGCCCGGCCGATGCCCCAGGCAAGATAGCCACACAAGTGCGCTGGCATAGTTCTTCGACTGCTGCCCAAATCCGTTGGTAGTTCACCAGCGTGCGTACGATTTTGCCGAGCGTGGCGTCCTCCGGGGAGCTCAGATACTGATTCACAAGTCGAAACAGTTCTTGGCGAAATGCTTCTTCCGGACGACACTGCCGAGTTCGCTCATGCATCCGATTCTCCTCTTTCAGCCGCGTCCCACTCATCAGCTTGGTTCGCCGACACGTTAGCGGTGTGCTTCCGTGAAGTCAACTCTGGATCGCCGACGAGGGAAGTCTTAAGAAGCTGAATATAATCGGGTTACAAAAAACGTACCCAGAGTTCGGATTCACCTCCCTCCGCCATGTAGTCTCAACTGCGGAGAATCTCTGTTCTTAATCGCGTGAAATCCCGCCAAAGTCCTGCTTAACGCAAAAACCAAAAACAGGCTTACGGAGTTGAACATCCTGCGAAACAAGTGCAGCCATAATTGGCCTTCTGCGAGCCCCGGTGAGACGCGGAAAACGACCGCAGCAGAAGAAGCCGCCCTTGCTTCTATACAGAGGACGCGATCTTCACAACGTCGATGTCCTGGAAGACTTTCTAGCCGAGTATGGCCCCATCTTTTTAACCGGACAGTAGTGACAAGCGCCAGGTAGAGGTGTATTAAGGCGTTCGAGCTCCTGGTGCTACATCGAGGGACTGAGGGAAACCGGAGTTCGGCTAGTCGTCAACCCTCCTATGTTCCACTTGCGTGATTTTTTTAAAATCAACCTTCTGCTGATCACAAAGCAAAATCGACAGCTATAGATTAGAACTGGTTTTGCGGGGCGGAGTTTCGACGCGCTTCCACCCGAAAAGGCGAGCGTCGATCGACCATCGACCTGGTCCTAACATCGCGAGAGCGCAACTAACGGTTCCCAGCAACAGCCAAAGCCATCTGTCTCCGGGTAGCGTAAAGATCTTCCAGGCTTCAACGACCGCTACTGAGGTCCCTACAATGGGCGTCCATAAACCGAGCATCAAGAGAAGCCCCGCGACCAGGAGGATTGCGGCAGTGATTGTGACGTTGAGCGAAGGATCGCCCCACAGCCGCAAGCTCGCGCGCAGAACCAGCACGCAGCCGATGACCAAGCGCATGAGAAGTAAGCCGGTGCCAGGCCAGCCGCCCGCGAATGTGGAGTATAAGCGTCGCAATGCGCATCCTTCGTACGAACCAGAGTGCCACATTGCTGACGCTCATCGATACCCCAAAGAGAGTCGTAATCGTCACTCTTTCGAGTTTGGCATACAGGTCTGGCGAGGAGGCGGGCGGGCAGAAACTACAGCTCGATGATCCCTCTCTTTAGGCCGATCATCGCCGCGTGGGTTCGATCGTTTGCGCCCAACTTGGAAAGGATGGACTTGACTCGGCTCTTGACGGTTTCCTCGGTGATCGAAAGCTGACCCGCAATCTGCTTGTTGGCGTTCCCAGCTGCGATTAAGCGCAAGACCGCGATTTCTGCAGGCGTCAGGGCGTCATCCGTCGCATGCTCAGCGATTTCATAAGAGGCTTCGGGGGAAAGCGCCTTTCTCCCGCTATGAACCGCTCGGATGGTTTGTACGAGTTCCTTGTGAAACGTGGTTTTTAGCAGGTAACCTTGTGCTCCTGCTTTGAGTGCTCGAAGAATCTGGACGTCGCCCTTGTACGTCGTCAGCACGATCATCTTCGCTTCGGGAAATTCTCCCCGGATCGCGAGCATCGCATCGAAGCCGTTCATCTCCGGCATCTGTAAATCCATCAGCGTGATGTCCGGGCGATGCGTGCGAAACTGTTGGATAGCGTCGCGACCGTTCGAGGCTTCGCCGACCAGAATCATGTCCGGCTGAGTGCCGACGAGTACCGCGATGCCCTGCCTGACCAGAGCGTGATCGTCCACCGCAAGAATCCGAATTTGAGCTGACCCACTACTCACGCTCGATCGTTTCCTTCACGTCAGTGTCTGGGGAGCGCTTCCAAGAGTCCCAGAACGGCCGCGGCGGCTTCACCTAAGCTCTCGATGCCGGAATGACTAGCTCAAATCTCCGTACCGCTACCCACTTCACTCCAGATCGTCAGCTTCCCGCCTATGAGATTGCTTCGCTCCTTCATGCCGCGCAAACCGTAGTGTCCCTCACGCCCGTATTCGCGAACAACCTCGGGTTGCATTCCTTTTCCATCGTCGCGAACGCGAACCCGGAAAGAGTTTTCGTCGTAGCGAATCTCAACCTCTACATTTTGCGCTGCGGCATGCCGGAAGGCGTTGCGCAGCGCCTCCGTCGCGAGCCGGTAAACCTCGTCGCGCAGAATCGGATGCAGGTTCCGGGGCGTTCCCTCCACCACCACTTTAAACTCGGCAGAGGACTGATTCGCCTCAGCAGAAGCGAATTCTTCTCCAACCGTGCGAATGGCCACGGCAAGGTCATTCTGCTCGACCGTGGACATGCGCAAGCCTTGCACAGCATCCCTCCCCTCGCCGATCGCTTGCGATGCCTGATCGACTGCGGCTTCCAGTGTTTTGCGGGAATCGACCGCACCCTCGGGCAGCTTGTAAATCGCAGCCTGAAACAGCGGCAAGAGCGCCTGAAAACTTTGCAGCAAAGTATCGTGAAGCTCCCGCGCAATCCGTGTGCGCTCGCTGACGCGCGCGTCCAGAGTCATCTCGAACTGATGACGCAATTGCCGGACGCGGAACTGGTAAGCCGCCCCTAGTAGAGCCAAGAACGCCATCGCGCAAAGGGCGCGAAACCAGTTCGTCTGGTAATACGCGGGAGCGACGTAGAAATCCAGCTTCGCGCCATTATCGTTCCAGAGGCCGTCACTGTTCGATGCGATTACGCGAAAGGAATATTTCCCAGGAGGCAAATCCGTGTAGAACGCCTGCCGGCGTGTACCGGCTTCATGCCAATCACGGTCATAGCTGTCGAGCCGGTAGCGAAAATTTACCCTCTGCGGAATCGAAAAAGTGGGTGAGGTGTAATCAATTTGCAAGTCGCGCGGGTGCGGAGATAGCTTAAGGTGGCTGGTCGCCGCCAATTCCTTCCGGTCGACAATGACTGATTCGATGTACGTGTTTGCAGGTGGCGCTTTTTGTGAGAACTTGGCCGGGTCCACCATCTGCACGACAACTCCGGTCGCAAACCACACGCGGCCGTCCGGCGACAAAGCCGCCGCATTGAAAGATGGTCGCCCTGGGCGGGCCCCGTCCAAGGTGTCGCTTAGGCGGCTGTGAAGTACTGCTTCCGGGTTGGCCCACCATCGCTCGAGCTCGGAGTCTGCGAAGTCGACTACGCCGCATTCGGTGAAGAGCCACCAGTGCTTGTCTTTGTCCTCAACCGCAGAAATAACGGAGTCGCACGGCAATTCGTTCTTCTTCGCCATCCGTTGCACCTTGCCCCGCCGCAGTCCCACGAGCCCGTTCGGCGTGGCTGCAAGCACGGAACCGTCTGCCTCGGGTAGAACTTGTGTGATTGGGCTGCTAGCCTCCAGCGGGAACTTCTGCACTGAGCCACGGCGAAACAGGACGAGGTCCGTGCCGCTCGCGATCCAAATTCCACCATGTGGGTCCGCGGCTAGATGATGTCCCGGCTGAGAGAACTGTTCACGCACCTGAAAATCGTGGATGCGTAGAAGCCTTTGCGACCTGCCTAGACCCTCGACCCAAATATCCCCGTCGATGTCCTCCGCGATTCCAGTCACTAGCCCAAGGGCCTGGTGATCCGGTTCGGGAATGCGAAGGAAGTGACCATTCTTGAATAGATACAGTCCGTCATAAACTCCGACCCACAGGTTTCCGGCCCGGTCTTCCAGCATGGAGGAGACTTGATCACCCGGGAGGCCCTTTCCCCAGCGAATCGAGGAGACTGTACCGTTCTTCTCGATGTGGTCGAGCGAGTCACCGTTTGCGACCCAGATGCTGCCGTCCCGGCTAGCCACAAGACCGACGGCTGCATCCGGCCCCAAGCCTTCAGAGGCCGAGAAAGTGGTGACGCGTGGATCGCGAAAACTGTCGATTCCGTTCGTTGTCGCAGCCCAGACAATCCCTTCTTTGTCTTCAAAGAGATGGTTAACGGAATCGCTGGACAAGCCTTCCGCCCGTCCGTAATGCTCCACAGCATTGCCGCGCATTCGAAACAGTCCGTTGCCTATAGTGCCGACCCAGAGGCTGCCGTCGCGATCGAAGGTCAGGGCTTGGACGGCGAGTTTGCTGCCATCGAATCCAGGCGTGACGAATGACTGGAAGACGCCACTCATCAATCTTCCAAGACCCAGCCCCGGTCCCTGTGGCAGCAGGCCGACCCAGAGAGTTCCATCCGGACCAAGTGCCAGTGAACCTACCCCGTTTCCGGTGTTGGATTTGAGCGCCTTAATCGGATATGTTTGGGACACTCCTTCATGCCAATGGATAACCGTGGTCTGTCCTCCCAGCCAGAAACCACCTTTCCAATCTACCGCTAAAACAAAGCCGCCCGAGGGCATTGTTATCCCGTCGTGCGTGCCGAAACAGTTCATCTCGCGGTCGTTAACACGGCAGAGAGGGTTCACAACTGCTTGGTTCTCGGCTCGCATGATCCACAGCCAGCCGTCAGGCCCCTCGATCACGTTGTTAGGCCCCCAAAGGCCTTGCAACGCATAATGAGCAGCGACCGTTCCACCTTTCAGGTGAAGAATCTCATTGGGACCCAGCGCCCAGAGCCCACCTGCGCGGTCGCCGTAAACGTTGACAACGGGATTTACGCTTTTGCCGTTGAAAGACAGCGATCGGGGAAGAAACTGAGCACCGTCAAATCTGTACAGGCCCAGGCCCTGGGCGGCGAACCATAGGAAACCATCGGAGGTTTGCGCAATTGAAAACATGCCGGCGGGTGCAGAGCCGTCCTCGATTCGCCAGGATTTGTGTATGTACTGGGTGAGACGTTTGTTCGGATCGAGGGCGTGAACCGCGCCGGCCAGTAACAAGACGCAGGTGAGACAGGAGCCCAGCGTGGCCGCAATCGTGGTACGGGGCCTGCGAAAGCGAAGCAGCAGTGGTCGGCAAAAAACGAGCGTTCTCACGTTAGCAGCCGAACAGCGTTCGGAGGTTATGGTACTCCGATCAGATGCGCTCAGTCATCGTGTGCCTCGTGAAAGGAAGAACCGCAAATCCCGCTCAGGAGCAAAAGAGCTGAGGTGAGCCACGACTCTTCAACAGCTTGGTCATGGCTTTTTCCAGGTTCCTGCGGTTCTTATCTGGATTCTTCTTGATGTCAATGGCCTTGCTGGCATCTCCGCGCCAGATCAGCTGTTTTTTCGCCGAGTCATAGGTCTATCAGCAGCATACCGAATTCGATGGTAGAAGTCTGGCCCATAACTGTGCCCTATCCCATCCGCCCCACGGGCCGCCTTCCGTGCCCAAGGCCGACAAGTTGACGCCCTTCTCTTGATGAAAAATCGCATGGGAGCCGACCTTAAGGTCCGCGTCTTTTTCGACCCGGGTGAGGCCTTTTTGTGCGAGTTGTTCGTCCACTGTCCGCTTGAGGTCCTGGTCGATTAACTGATCTGGGGCCGCCCCGTACGGGCCTGGGAGGTCAACCCATGGGTAGGGCTTACAGCTGGGAAAATTCGCGCTGCGGGCATAGTTGTAATGAACTCACTATGTCCCGGCGACAAGATTTTCAACAGCGCCATGTCCACCGCTGCGCCACCCGGCGAGCGGGGCGATCTGACGCGCAATGGCCTGCGCGGCTTCGACGCCTTCCAGGCGGACTTCGTCGTGCAGCGGGCTTTCGCCCTCAGCGAGCGCTTCCGGCTGCAGTCCAGGGCCGAGTTCTTCAACATCTTCAACCATCCCAACTTCGGCAGCCCGGTGAACTACCTGACCTCGCCGCAGTTTGGGCAGTCGACCCAGACGCTGAATAGGTTAGAGCGCGTTCGTATTTGGTGTGTCCGGGTAGAGCGAGATCGGTGATCCAACTTGCGCCGATGGCATCCGTAATCAGACGACGCAACGCGGGATTCGCCTCCGGCAGCCAGCGTCGCGGTGTCACCCCGTTGGTCTTGTTGTTGAAACGCTCGGGGAACATCTCCGCAAGATCTTTGACTACCGTCTTGCGCAGCAACTCAGAATGGACCTTCGCCACTCCATTGGTACTATGCGATCCCACAATGGCCAGGTTCGCCATGCGTATCTGCGGTTGCCGCGTTTCCTCCACCAGGTTCAGGCGCTCGACGCGGCCTTCGTCGCCTGGCACCGATCTGCGCCGGCATCTCTCATCGTCCAGCAGTATTCGCATCAGCTCGGCAACCGTCATGGAAGGATGCGTGTCATTGAGTATGAACGACGGTCGCTAATGAGCAAAGCAACCGGAGTACCAATGAGGGCCTTCGTTAAGGCGGGTAAAAGCTCGTGTGCTGCAGGCTAGCTGTGCTTGGTCCAGCCAATCCTGGGGCAGATTGCCGGCATACCGTCAGTGTAGAGAGTAAGGTGGCTAAATCATTGTGTGAGCACGTCCGATTTTATGAGTTCTTCGGGGTGAGCGACTGTTGACGTTGTTTGGCAATGGCCGTGCTGCTCTCAGGATAGTTCTGGCAAGCGCCTACAAATGTGATGCAGGGCTGACACCCGCTGCAAAGTCGATTTGGATCAGCTATGGCAGCCAGACTAGAGGCGAAGATGCAGCAGCCAAACTACGGCCATCTATACGAGAAGACGAACATCTCTCCTCACGATGAGGCTTGCAGGTTATTCAAGCGGGGTATGACGAGTCTTTACATGCTTTCCTTGATGCTGACAGCGGACGTAGATTCGGCGGAATCTTGCTTCGTTGCCAGTTTGGGCGATTGTATGACCATGAAGCCCACCGATGGAGAGTGGACGAACGGCTGGACGCGGCGAGTGCTTGTACAGAATGCAATTGAAATGCTGCGATCCTCAGTTGCCAGCGATGAGCTACTCGTGAGTTGCAACCTTGGGCTCAAGCCTGCGTTGCATGCCGTTATGCGACTCAAGAAATTCGAACGTTTCGTCTTCGTCCTATCGATATTGGAAGGCTATTCGGACCGTGAATGCTCGCTGCTGCTTGGGCCTTCTGCTCGGGAGATTATGGCGGCAAAGGTTCGAGCGCTCGAGAATCTTGCCACCAATCTTAAAGAATTCCTTGCTTGCCCGAGTTCCTCGTAACTGGACGCGCACAATTGACAGATGCTCTTCGCGTACCAAATGTCCCAGTCTACTTAACCACAAAGTTAAATTCGGCGATTGGTGAGCAACATGCAAGCGAAATTCAGGGCCTCCGCCACAAGCGGGCCCCCGAACTTTTCAACAAGGAGAGTAAGTTGGAAATAATCAAGAAGTTTTGCTTGAGTCTTCTCTGCATTGCGCTTGCGGTGCCAGTGCTCGCGCAGGACAAGCAGCGGCTAAGGGATGCTAGCGGGGTGCTGAAGGAAGTGCTGAACAGCAAAGCCGGCATTCCGCAAGCCACTTTGGACAACGCCATTTGCGTGGTGATCTTCCCGAGTGTCAAGAAGATTGGCGCCGGTGTAGGTGTCACCTATGGACGTGGCGTCCTCGCCTGTCGTGCCGGTTTGCAGGCGGACGGCGCATGGAGCGCACCTGCCATGTACTCGCTCGATGCGGGCAGCATCGGCCCGCAGTTCGGCGGCTCATCCACCGACTATGTTGTGCTGGTTATGAGCGAGCCCGCAGCTGAGAAGATCCTTTCCGGCAAGTGGAAGCTTGGCGCCGATGCCGGCGCGTATCTTGGTTCCTCGGGAGCCACCACCCAAAAACTGAACGATCCCAACCTGGGCGCGCAGGTCGTCATCTATGCGCGCCCTAACGGCGGCGTCTTCGCTGGAGCGTCCATCGGTGACATCTCCGTTACAAGCGACGACAAAGCAAACCGCGAACTCTATGGTCGTCCGATTACCGCCTCGGAAATCGTGCGCGACGGCGTGGTCACCGTACCGGATGCAGCCCAGCCGTTCATGGCCGCACTGCCGCAGACGACCAAAAGCAACTGATATCTCCACTCGAACAAACCTCGCCCCACCCGGCAAAGCCGAGTGGGGCTTTTTTATCTCCGCGGGCATTCCAAACCGCGCGTGCCCAAATACCGGCACTGCCTGGGGACAATGAGTTGTCCACGGCAATTTACTCCCGCTTGCAACTCATGCAGCCAATGACATTTAGAAGCCTGAGATAGGGACGATATCTCTTTCGTCGTTGGCCACAGGCTTGCAATGACCATACCCAGTGCGGCAAGAAAGCCGTTCTTGTGAGTTGAATTTATGGAAGCGGTCGCTCCACAGCAGATTTCATTCGAAGGCCGAAGCAGCGTGGGCAACTCCAACGAGATGCGTGACAGGCTGAACGCAGCCTTGAAGCTCAAACCGAAAGAATTAACAGTGGATTTATCACGAGTCACTTCCATCGATATATCCGGCCTAGCCACCTTGGTTGAGGCGACTCGCATCGCGCGGAGTCAGGGGACGCGGCTGGCGATAACTGGACTGCAAGGGCAGGTTCAGCTTTTGTTCGCAATCACCCACCTCGATCAAATGCTCGACACAACGGCAGAGCAGCAAAGCGCATGAATATATTCGAAGACATTGGCGGTGCGGTGGTACAGAACTTCGCTTACGTCGGCGGGCTAAGCGACCAGTTCTGGTCGGGCATTCGTGCGCTGCCACGCGTACTTCCGATTTTCGGCAAACGAGGCCGCTGGCAGACGGCAATTCGGCAGATGGCGGCCATCGGTGTCGCCGCGCTACCCATGATAGCCATCATGGCCGCCTCTACTGGAATGATTCTGGCGCTGCAAGGCGCGGCGGAACTGCGGCGGTTCGGGGCTTTGCGCTATGTCATCGACCTGGTGTCGGTCGGCTTTACCCGCGAACTGGGGCCGCTGTTGACAGCTATCGTGGTTAGCGGGCGATCCGGATCGGCCTTCTCCGCCGAGATCGGAACTATGATGGTCACCAACGAGATTGACGCGTTGCGGACCATGGCGCTTGATCCCATTGAATTCGTTCTAGCTCCTAAGTATCTAGCCGCCATCGTCATGGTTCCGTGCCTGACCATCATGTGCAATGTCTTCGGCATTCTGGCTGGCGCCGGATTTATGTATCTCAGCACGAAAATGACGCTGGGAATCTACATCAAGTACGTACTCGATTCGATTTTGCTGCGCGACGTTCTTTGTGGACTAATCAAAAGCCTTGCGTTCGCCACCATCATCGTCCACGTGGGCTGCATGGAAGGCTTCAGAGTCCGCGGAGGGCCCGAGGCGGTAGGACGCTCGACTACCTCGGCGGTTGTCCGATCTACATTCCTCGTAATCTTGGCGGACCTATTTTTTACCGCCTTTTTCTATATGGCAAGGTTGCAGTAGCTATGGCGAATCCCGTTATTTCAGTTCGTGACTTGAGCGTCCACTACGAGGGGCTTCAGGTTCTCGAGCACGTAAACCTCGACATTCAGCCCAATGAAGTCATGGTGCTGCTGGGAGGTAGCGGGTCGGGCAAAACCACGCTGCTGCGTCATATCATCGGATTGGAGCAGCCTTCCTCGGGCACTATTCTGGTGCGCGATGTCGATATCAACAATTGTTCTGGGGAAACTTTGAAAACGATTCGACGAAACATAGGAGTCGCTTTTCAGGAGGCTGCACTCTTCAATTCGCTCTCGACGCAGGAAAACGTAGCGCTGCCATTACGCGAATTAACCGATGTGGCCGAGCCGGTCATCGAGATCATGGTTTATATCGCGCTGGCGGCGGTAGGCTTAGCTGAAGCCGGCAAGCTTATGCCGCACGAGCTGTCTGGCGGCATGAAGAAGCGGGCGGCGGTGGCGCGAGCGATCATCCTCGATCCCGACATCCTTGTGTTCGACGAGCCTTCGGCGGGCCTCGATCCTATCGTCTCCGCAGAGCTGGACGAGCTGATTCTTCTCCTGAAGAAAGCTTTCCGGATGACCATTCTGGTGGTCACGCACGAAATACCGAGCGCATTGCGCATCGCGGACCGCATCGCGATGCTGTACGAAGGTTCGCTGATCGCTGTCGAGGACAAGGACTCCTTTCAGGCTAACGCTGATCCGCGCATTCGACAATTTCTTGATCGTATCCCCGACAAACTAGGCGAAGTTCCCGCGGTCCAGGAGCACTTGCGCGAGTTGTCGGGCATGGCAGGAGCCGCAAGTTGAAAAATACCGAGGCAAAAGTCGGCGTCCTGGTCGTGCTCTCGTCGCTAGTCTTGTGCGCAACTGTTTACTTCCTTGGCAGCGCGAAGTTCGGTCGTACGCGAACACCCTACCGCGCGTACTTTAAGTACGCAGGCGGACTGGAGCCTGGGACGGATGTCCTGTTCGGCGGAATCACTGTCGGCAAGGTGACCGCGGTACGACCGGACGCGAACGATCCGACGCGCATCGAAGTCGATCTTGAGGTCAAGGAGGGGACGCCGGTAAACGCCAAGTCCCTAGCCAAACTGGGCTCGGTGAGCTTGATGAGCTCTCCCGTGTTATCCGTGACGACCGGCACGAATGACGCCCCCCGGCTGCAAGCAGACGCTGTAATTCCGACCGAGGAGACAGTCAGCCTGGACGACATGCAGCGCGAGGTTGCCTCCATTGCCGAGTCCGCCCAGACGTTAATTGCGGCTGTTCACGCGGATGTAGACAACATCACTGGCGATACCCGTCAGGTGCTGGCCAACGTCAATGACCTCACCGGCGAGGCGAATCGCCGGCATGTGGCTCAGATCCTCGCCAGCACTGATGCGATGATCGCAAGAACATCGCCGGAAATTGATCGGATTGCCAGGAATGTGGACACGCTAACGGCGAAGCTGGGGCCGACTGTTGATAACGTCAACTCCACGGTTACCAACGCAAACGGGACCATCACCGTGCTGAGGGATCAGACTCGAACGGATCTTATCGAGCTACAGAAAACGCTCGTTGAAGTGCGCAGCCTGGCAGAGAACCTACAAGCGGTAGTTCGCTCGAACCAGCAGAATATCACTTACACGCTCGAGAACATCCGTATGGCAACCGACCACCTGAACGACTTCACCGAGTCTGTCAATGAGCGGCCCTGGAGCCTGATACGAATCAAGCAGCCAAAAGACCGGGAGGTTCCGAAGCAATGATGAGGTACGCATGACAACCAGCGGTGCAAGATTTGCATTCGTCGCCCTGACTGCGCTGCTCATGACCGGCTGTGCCGGCAAAGTACGCTATCCCAACTACTACACGCTGGCCTTGGCGCCATCCAAAGAGTCACCGTCGAGTGAAGGCCAAAAGCTTCCAGCGGTAGCTGTTCAGCGTTTCGAAACGCCCGCGTATCTACGTCAAGGCAGGATCGTTTACCGGGAGAGTCCCCAGCAGATCGGGTTTTATGACTATCACCGTTGGGCTTCGGATCCGGGACAGGTGGTCACAACGGCAATGATCGATAGCCTTCGCGCGGCAGGTATCTTCTCAACCGTGGAGATCTATGACGGCCAGGAGCACGCGCGGTATGTCTTACAAGGACGACTAGAGCATTTGGACGAGGTCGACGATGAAAACGGGGTGCGGGTCGAGGTGAGGCTATTTGCCCAACTCCTGGATACGAAGAGTGGTACCGTCGTATGGGCGGGCGACTCGACCAAAAACATAATTGTCGAGCAGCGCCGGGTGAGATCTGTCGTACAGGCCATGGGACAGGCTACGCAGGACGGCGTCGAGCAACTGATTCAGGACCTAAAAAATCAGCTTTTTGCAACGACTGTAGCGGCTGACAAATCTACGATTTCCACTGCCGATAAAACGAGATAGGAGGGTCAAGTGAGCTTTCAAACGTCACCGTGGAGATTAGCGTTCATTGTTCTATTCGCGGCGTCGCTGACGCCGCGGAGTATTGCACAGCAACCGGCGGTCTCGACTGATGCGGTGCAGGTCATGGGCATGACGGGAGTGAAGAACAACAGTAAAGGCCGCATGGAGATAACCGAGGGAACGCTAAGCTTCAAGTCGGCAAAGAACAGCGCCACTGTTTCCGTCGGGTGCATCGACGACGTGGTCACTGGTCGTGACAGTGAGCGCGTCCTGCGCGGTCCGGTCGGCACACTTTCGATGTTGGCGCCATATGGCGGTGGAAGAGCATTGAGTCTCATCCGGACGAAGCTCGACACGATCACGATTAAGTATCGGGACTCGAACGGCGGCCTTCATGGCGCGATCTTCACCATGCACCCGGGTGAGGCAGAGGCGGCTAAGCAGGCGCTCCTCGCGCAGGGTGCCCATACCAGCATTCCCGCAAGTATCGGGTCAGACTCGAGCGCACGCCCTCAGTCCGAGGAAAAGGAGCAATCACGGTGAAGAGGATTAAGAACATGTTCGGTCTGTTTCTTGCCATCAGCGTCTCAGGCTTCATGTCGCTCCTTTGCGCGCAATCGAGTCCGCTTGCCAAAGTGGAAACTCCTGCGATCGAGGTAAAGATGATCCAGGACGGGGAGGTGGCCTTGACCGCCGAGTTCCAGGTGGCTCTCTACGAGAACCTCATTCAGGAGTTTCAGAAGGAAGGGGCCTTCCGTGAGGTGTATCGCGATGGGGACAGAAATGCGGCGCAGAGTTCCAATGTGATCAGCCTCTATACAAGTGTGAGGAAGTTCAAGCAAGGCAGCGAACTGGAACGTGACGTAACAACGGTTGCTGGGTCCACGTCAATTACGGTTCACTGTCAGTTCAAAGCCAGAAATGGAGCGGTATTGTTAGAGCGGGATATTGAAGGCAAGGTACGGTTGAGAGGTGACAATCTCAAAGCCACCGAGGATTTCGCGAAAAAAGCTGCGAAGATCACTCCGCAAAGCTTGTCGGCTGAAGCTGCATCGTCCATAGCGACGATACCAAAGGCGTCATTTAGCCCGGGGCCGGGTTGGTAAGAGATGTTACTGCTGAAAAATATCCTCGTAGCTACGGATTTGTGCCCAATCTCCACGACTGCACGAAGCTGATAATACGTTTGGTGCGCCTGACCTGCCCCGCAGAAAGTGGTCCATTGAAAATGTGACTTCTGCATTTACTGACCCGCTCCGGATTTCTGGCCCACGGATAAGTAGAGATTTTGGCGGTCTGAGTGATCGGTTCGTCCGACGATATCGCTTGGGCATCAGCGAAGCCGTCCAGTGACCACATGAGGGCAGCGACCACGGCAAGATCTGGTCACAACGATGCTTTTACAGCAACTTGGATTTCTGATTCAAGAACTTGCAAGCCACTCCAGATTGGTATGGAACCTGCAATGTTTGTGAACAGGATCGAAAGCCATGGAGGTCGATTCCGACATTGGAGATCATCGCATGAGTACTTGTACCAGCCCCGCCAGTCTATTCTCAGAGCTGAAAGCCAGAATTGATACTCGCCAGGCGCGCATAGGCGTAATAGGGCTCGGTTATGTGGGCCTGCCGCTTGCTCTGCTCTATACGGAAGAGAACTTTCGAGTAACCGGTTTTGACATCGACCAGCATAAGATCGCAACTCTCAATTCTGGTGGGTCTTACATCTATCGAATTCCACCCACCGAAATCCAGGTGGCGCGCTTACGGGATTTTTGCGCGACGGCGGACTTTTCGAGCCTGATCGCCATGGATGCCATCATCATCTGTGTGCCCACGCCTCTGGACGAATATCGAGAGCCAGATCTCAGCTTTATTACAACTACCGGCAAGGCCATTGCACCCCATTTACGCGCCGGTCAATTGGTGGTCCTCGAGAGTACGACCTATCCAGGTACTACCGAGGAAGTTCTTGTTCCAATATTGGAGGGAGGCAATGGCTGTGGTTTAAAGGCCGCTCGCGGCGGAACGGCTAACGGAGCGAATGAATTTTTTGTCGCCTTCTCTCCCGAACGAGAGGACCCAGGAAATCAAAGCGTCGCGCGTCGTGACATCCCGAAAGTCGTTGGGGGCCTCAATCCCCAGGCCTCAGAATTAGCTGCGACGCTATATGGTGCAATCTTCAACCGAGTCGTTCCAGTATCCTCGCCGGCAGTCGCCGAGATGACTAAGCTGCTGGAAAACATCTACCGCTGCGTGAACATCGCGCTGGTCAATGAACTAAAGCTTTTGTCATTGCGCATGGGCTTGGATATTTGGGAAGTCATCGAGGCAGCATCCACCAAGCCATTCGGCTTCCAACCCTTCTACCCCGGCCCAGGCCTGGGCGGACACTGCATCCCCATCGATCCCTATTACCTGTCATGGAAGGCAAAGGCGTGGGATTTTCAGACTCGCTTCATTGAACTGGCTGGAGAGATCAACAGCGCCATGCCTTATCACGTGGCCTCGCACGTCAGCAGAGCTCTGAATCAACAAGGGAAGCCTTTGAAAGGCGCCAGGGTGCTGGTGCTCGGTGTGGCTTACAAAAAAGATATCGATGACCTGCGCGAGTCTCCGGCGCTGACCATCATTGAGCTGCTGCAGAAGGATGGCGCTCAAGTCAGCTACAACGATCCCTATTTTCCTTTTATCGGCAAAGGGCGCAAATACGAACTT
Organism: uncultured Acidobacteriaceae bacterium; assembly: GCA_963821995.1. GTDB lineage: Bacteria > Acidobacteriota > Terriglobia > Terriglobales > Acidobacteriaceae > Bog-257. The sequence goes on from CAWGFZ010000019.1 coordinate 22,665, forward strand.
CAGATGAAATGCGTGCCCGTGGAGGACGTCGACAAATATGATTGTGTGCTGATCGTCACGGATCATTCGGATTATGACTACCGCTGGATCGTGCAGAACGCATCCTTGGTGGTGGATACGCGCAACGCGACTAGAGGCATTGACGGCGATAACATTGTGCGCTGTTAGATCGCCGGTGCCGGGGAAGCGATAAGTTCAGCGGCAAAGATGCTGCCGCGTTCTGGTTGAGAGTGGATTGTGAGTTTTATGCCCGACGGGGAACATTGTATTTTGGCGCAGCATGACCCCCGTGAAGCTGCAGCTCACGCGCGAGCGAGCACGCCTCCAGAACGCGATGGAGTGTCTACCAGAAGACATGCAGATCAAGCCGTCGAGTGTCGTAAGCAATCTACAGGGTGTCAGAGGGTTGCGGATTCTGCAATCGCAAAAAGCATTGGACTGATTGGTTGGGTCGCCGCGTCGCTGCTGCTCTGCTGCGCCCACTCTTTTCAGCCGGCGCCAAAACTATATCGCGCCAAACCGGAGGACGTGCCGCCCTGGGCGGAGCAGGGGAATTTTCGTTTCATCCGGCTGGACGGCGGGCAAATCGAGAGCTGGAAGGCCGAGCGGACCTGGTGGGGCAACAAGTTCAGCACCGACGAGAAAGAAGTGCTGACCCACATTTATGACCGCGATTTCGATCGAATGCTCAGCTTCCTCAAGCAGGCGGAATTCAACTGGATCTGGGTCACGTGGAGCAACGGCTGGTCGCTTAAGGACGAGGACGAGAACCGGAAGAACCTGAGAAAGGTAATCGCCCGCTGCCACGAGAACGGCATCCACGTCTCGGCTTACCTCTCGGCCTCCAACATGTTCCCCAAGAGCGCCTACCGCGACGACCCCCAAACGAAGCAATACGGCTTGTGGATGCGCGGCGTCCCGACGTTCTACGCCGGCCCGACCATGAGCGATTTGCACATCTCCTGGCAGCGTCGTCTGGCCGACGCGCGCAATCCCGGCTGGAGGGCCTATCTCTTGAAGAAGGCGGAGCTGGCGGTGGACGCGGGAGTGGATGCGATCATGTGGGACAACATGATCGGTTACGACGATGGCCTCGCACAGTTGCTCGATGACACCCAGCGGATGGCCGAGCTGAAGGCGCAGGAGACCGGCCGGCCCAAGGTCATGGTCTATGCCAATATCCATATCTCGCCGGGCCGCTTTGGGATGAATGACATCGACGAGGTGATCTGGGAGGAGGACGGCAAGGACACTCCGGGAGTGTGGAACGGTAGATGGCAGGTAGGCAACGCGCGCAAGATCAAATTCCTGAGCGGCGAGAAGCAGCTTTGGCAGCCCCTGATGTATGAGAACGACCTTTACCACTGCGGCCCGCGCGAGCGCTGCATCCCCAGCCCGGCCGAGCAGAAGCTTTCCATCGCCGAGGCCTATGCGTTCGGCGCGGCCACGTCGCGCAACATCGAAGGCCGCTTCCTCTCCGCGCTAGTCAAGGGCGAACCGGAGGCCCTGGAGGCCTGGGCGGCCATCGCTCAATACAACCATTTTCTGGTCGAGCATCGGGAGCTGTATCGCCAGGCGGCGCCGGCGGCGCGGATCGCCTTGATCTCCGCGGAGCCGCTGAACCCGCTGGCCGACGAGTTCCTAAAGCAGAGCGTCTTCTTCGAAACCAAAGTGCTCGCGCACCTGGACAAGGGAGTGCCCTTGGACCAGTTCAAGGTGCTGGTGGTGCCGGCTGACCTGCCCAAGCTCAGCGCCGAGCAAAAGGCCCGGGTGGATATGTTCGCCGCCGGCGGCGGTGTCATCATCAGGTCCAGAAAGGCGGAGCTGGGAATTGCGGCGCGCGCCGAAGCTGCGGCCGGAGGGCCCCGCCTCAGCCTGAAACCGCGCGGTTACGTACTGGGCCAGTTGACTCGGAAACCCGACGGTCGGACTTTGATTCTCCACCTGCTCAACTACGACCACCTAGCCCCGGCAGAGGACGTGAAAGTCCGGCTGGAGCTGAGCGGGCTCGTCCAGGACCTGAGCCGCTGGGAAGTGAAGGTCCTTTCGCCGGATGCGACCCAGCCTCAGTTGTCTGACCTCTCTTTGCACGGAAGCGTCTGCGAGTTCACCCTGGGCCGGATCGAGCACTATGCCGTGGTGACTCTCTCGGCCAGGCCGGGACTGTAGTTATATCGAATGCCTGGTCTTCGACACAGACTACACGGACTCAACGATTTTCAGGTCAGCGGGCGGTGCACGGACTGCTAAGCCTGCGATCCCCCGATCAATAGCTACATTCTGCCCGCTGACGGTCATGACTTTCGAGGCACTGCCCCAATGAGGGCAGCGACCTAAGTCCGCAACGCAGCTATCTATCTGTCGCGCAGAGACTTACTGCGATCCTTCTTTGGCGAGCGAAGTGCGTTAACAGAGTCGCAGTGCATGAATGGCAGAACGGGTTCGAGGGTTATTCCGGCAAGAGCTACCGCGGCACGAGACGGTCAACTAGGAATAAAAGGAGTCAATATGTACGCCGCAACAGCAGTCAATGGCGTTCCCGCGATCCAGCGCAATGGACAAAGCGTGTTGAGTGTCTGCGACCAAAATTGGGACTTTGCAAACTGGCTATGTGCGCTACTCAACGAACCGGGCCAGATGCCCGAATTGTTGCTCACGGAGCATGACCGGGAATGGCTCAAAGCGATGGATGGCGCCCTGAGAAGGAAGGTACAGCATGCCTGATCTCAAGATTACTGCGACGGTTTCCGTTGTTGTTCCTTTTCATAACGAGGAACCGAATGTCATTGAACTGTATGGCTGCCTGCAAAATGTCATGGAGGAGCTTGGTTGCGATTACCAGTTCGTCTTTGTCGATGATGGCAGTACGGACCATACCTACAGATTGCTGAAGGAACTCGTCGAAATCGACCACCACCACGTAATCGCGGTCCGGCTACGTCGAAACTTCGGCCAGACCGCAGCACTGGCTGCTGGATTTGCGCACAGCACCGGTGAATATGTGATCGCGATGGATGGCGACCTTCAGCACGATCCCGCGGAAATCCCCGCGTTCTTGGAGAAGATGGAAGAGGGCTATGACATCGTGAGCGGGTGGCGCAGCCACCGCGTCGACAATTTGTTGCTCCGAAAGATCCCTTCCCGCTGTGCCAATTGGCTTATGGCCAAGCTCAGCGGCGTCGAGATCCACGATTTTGGGACAACCTTCAAGGCGTACCGCGGCGACCTGCTTCGGCAATTGCCGCTCTATGGCGAAATGCACCGATTCATCCCGGCAATCGCTTCCGCCTATGGAGCCTCGATCTGCGAAATACCCATTCAAAACAAGCATCGCAAGCACGGTGAATCGCATTACAACCTGTCTCGTACCTTCAGGGTGTTTTTCGATCTCATGACCATTCGATTCCTTCTGCGTTACATGTCGCGCCCGCTCCACTTTTTTGGCCGGCTCGGCGTGATCAACATGGGTCTTGGATCGACGATTGCACTCTGGCTACTGATCTGGAAGCTCTTTACCGGGATAAATCTTGTGCAGCAACACGGGTTGCTGCTGATCTTTGCTGCCGTCTTGATTTTGGTCGGACTGCAACTGGTAGCACTCGGACTGCTCGGTGAGTTGAACGTGTGGCAATACTTCAATCCATCCGCGCGCAAACCTTACGCCTTGTCTGAGGTGCTTGATTGGCACGCATCTGGAAGGATCGCGCTCACGCCCGAGGTGAGCTCGTGAAGACACGGCTAAGTACTTGCACCATGGAGCACCTGTGCTGAGCGAAATTCAATATCGCTGGATTGGGCGGCATCGGGAAGCTGGAATCATACTTCTGCTGACCGTCCTGGCGTTTGCAGTTCGCGTGGACCGAGTGGACTTTAATAGCCTCTCTGAGGATGAGTCGGCAAAATGGGCGGCCGTTCAAGAGTATCGGCATGGCCACTTTGCCGGCGTCAATAGCGAGCATCCTATGCTGCCGAAGATGCTGGCATGGGCAAGTGTGACGGCGGGGGAAAGCTGGGCCCAAATCGCCGCATCCCATAATTGGCCTTCATTAAAACCTGAGGGCTGGCTTCGTCTGCCTAACGTAGTTTTCGGCGCAGGGATAACCGCTATTCTGTATTTATTGTGCCGCCGATTCATGGGTGTTCCTGGCTCTTTCGCCGCGAGTTTCTTCTGGGCAATTGCGCCACTGCCAATAACATTGAACCGACTCACCAAAGAGGAAACCCCCCTCACCTTCTTCACCCTGCTGGCTTGCTACTTCTATTGCCGGGCCGAGCAGGCACATGAGAAGGTGGTCGCAAGGCGATGGTATGACCTGAGCGCAATTGGCTTTGGAATGGCCCTTGCCTCACAGTACATTCTTCACCTCCTCGGCCTGAATGTACTTGCCTGGTTTGTCGCCTCAAAACTGGGGCTCACGCAAAAGCCGACACGATTCAACTACAAACGGTTTTTGCTCATCATGTTCATCAGCTTCATTGTGGTGAACCCGGTTGTTCTCTCTGCGACCAATTTTCATGCCATCCTGCAATGGCTGCATCATGACGGGGTTAAGCACACCGGATATGACTTCGACGGAACGCTGTATGCGAACTTCCCGTCGCGCCTGCTTGCTGGAGTTCCCTGGTTCTATTATCTCTGGCTGGTGCTGGTAAAAACGCCGATCCCCATCCTGATTGCTATGGTTATTGGCAGCGCACTGCTATTGCGAGATCGGCGTACTGTTGTCTCGTGCCTTTTCCTGTCGCTGGGAATGCTGCAGCTAGTCGGGCTCTCCGTGAGCGGAGCGAAGTGGATCCGCTATTCGCTTCCGCTCCTGCCTTTTCTCTACCTGGCTGGCGGGTACGCCGTGCAGCAGATGTGGAAGGTTGCGAAACGAAAAGGCTTGTCACAGGCCTTTATCGTGACCGCCGCAGTCACCTTAATTGCATGGCCGCTCCTTGAGTCAGTTGCATGGGCCCCCTACTATCCCTTCTACCTGAATTCGATTGGGGGAGGAAGACGGAACATCACCCGCTATTTTGCACCGGATGAGGTGTCCGAATTTGACACCCGCGAGGTCGCGCAAGCGGTCTGCCCCCTCGCGCCCCGCTCGGCGAGGTTAGCAACGGCAAGACCGATGAGCATGGCTTATTACCTGCAGACCTGCGGGCGCAGCGACATGGAAGTTGTATCACTCTACGATCCCCATTATGTACCGCAGGATGGAGATCTGATCGTTCTTGAGCCATCCCGGCGGTTTTTTGAGACACAGAGGTTTTTTGACGCCCTCAAAAACTCAGGTATGTCCCACAGCGAGGTTCGTGTCGGGCCGGTTCTCGCAAGTACGATTTATCGCTTCGACGCCTCCGTACAGGCGGCCAGAAGACTCGAGGAAGGCTCAACACTAACTCAACTGCATGAGGCGCCTCTTCGGTTCGGCAGCTATGCTCAAGAACCCGCATCGACAAACACGAGCAGATTAGGATTCTCAGATCTCACCAGGAGACTCATACAATGACTCTGCTTTACCACGCGAAGAGATCTCATGGGCGCTGGTTTGTGCCCGTACTCGCCTTTTTGATCATCGGCTTCCCGGCAGTTGCACAGCACGCAAGTATATCTGCACCTTTGAGCGCCGATGATGTGATGGAACGCGTCGTCGAGATGAACGCCGCGCGTGCCAAGGCCCTCGAAGGCTACTCCAGCCTCCGCACCTATCACCTGGAATGCCATTGTCTGTCGCATAAGAAGGCGGACATGGTCGTCCGCATTGACTACCAAGCGCCGAATAAGAAAGAGTTCACAATCGTGTCGGAGAGTGGCTCTGGCACTGTCCGGGACCGTGTGTTCAAGAAACTTTTGGACGCGGAACAAGAGTCGATGCAGGGCGAGAACCAGCAACATTCGGCAATCACGTTCGAGAATTATACGTTTCAAGTGTCTGATTACGAGAAAACCGATAAGGGAGAGTTTTACGTGCTCGATGCGCAGCCGCGAAGCAAGAACAAGTTTCTGTTTCGGGGTCAGATTTGGGTGGACGCAAAAGACTTCGCGATCACTCGTGTCGAAGGCGAGCCGATTGTCAATCCGTCCTGGTGGACCGTCAAAACTGACTTCAAACGCCGCTACCAGAAAATCCGCGACTTCTGGTTGCCGGAATCCAACGAGAGCGAAACCAAGGTGCGCGTTTTCGGCACGGCAGTTCTAACCATTGAGTATCGCGATTACCAAGTCACCCAGGGAGGAGGCGCAACAGTCGCCTCCTCCCTGGAGGCACCGTTGAGTCCACAGTAATCAAGAATGAACCACGGGGTTACTGCGCGGTGCATTAGCGAGGAGCGATCCTTCTACGATGGTGACAGCTTTGCCGACGCGAATTAAAGCTTACCCTTAGCTTTCCTGAAACTATGGCCGGCGCAGGCCACCAACTTTCAGCTAGGCCAAGCAAAGGGAACTGCAGAACGCGAGAATGCGCGGGCTACCCCTCGTTTCCCTGACAGTCGAATCTGCCGTAATCACAGCAGACATGGCGGGCGGAGTCGAGCTGTTCACAGAAGTTGCTCCGCGGCTGTCCGTCGAAGTTATCGGAACAGTACACAACGACTTGCCTATCAGTGTGTGCCCAACCCTGCATCCGCTCATGACATTTTGTTGGCAACTGCCCTCATATGGGCAAACGGAATGCGATTCAATGGCCCATGTCCCTTTCCTGCAAAGGGTTGGAGTTGGCCCACAAAATGCCTTCAGAGATGGGTAGATAAGCAAAGACCGGTACCTGACGTTCTGAACGGATTTGGGTGCCAATTCACGACAGCGAGAGCGATGCTGCCTGAGAAGGAATCAATGTAAATGGCAACTTGTGACCATCCTTCGGATTTAGTTCATCGCATTGCATATCCGTCCGCTGGGTTGCGTATTGCTTCGACGCTTCGAGCATTGCTGGCGGAAGAGGAAAAACAACTTCCTGTTCGTTCCAACCTGCAAGGAAAAGAAGCGGGTGACATTTTTTATCTAGTCGAGTCGCGACCACCGAATCCCTGGGCAGCAGTTGGGTCATTCGCCTTCCTATCGCTCTTCCTGCTGGCGCTGATTGTCATCCCGTTGTATCACACTGCTCCTCTTCCTGAGAGGGAAAGGTTGACGATGTTGTATTTCTCGCCACCACCAGCAGCGGGCGGTAACGCCGCGAGGATTCAAACGCCCAGATCCGCGCCGATAATCAGCACGAAAAGCATAGCCATTCCCGCCGCGCGGGCGCAGAAGACGCAAGAAGCGACACCACTCCCGGCCGCCACAACTGGCGCCCTGGCCGGGGGAGTCCCCGGTGGAGTAGTCGGCGGACTTCCGGATGGAGTGTCTAGCGAACTACTGGGTGGCACGCGCGGCATGCCCGTCATTGCAAAACCACCCGAGCCAACGCCGGTTAAGAGAGTCCGTGTCGCATCCAGAATAGCCGAGGCGAACTTAATCCACGACGTCCCGCCGCAATATCCGCCCGAGGCTGGCCGAGAGCGGATTGAAGGCACCGTTGTATTGATGGCCGTGATCGCCAAGGATGGCAGCGTGCAGGACGTACAAGTAGTGAGCGGTTTGCCCCTGCTCGCGCAGGCCGCGATCGATGCGGTGAAGCAGTGGCGCTACAAACCTTACCTGTTGAATGGCGAACCGGTTGAGATTGATTCGCGAATCACAATTAATTTCACACTAGCCAGAGGTTAACAATGTCAACGTTACACAAGAAAATACATACCCCGAAACGATATTGGGAAGCGTTCCTGAGCAAAACACGCGTGCTGCTCATCGTCCTGGCTGGTGGATTGCTCGTTGTTGTACCCGCGTCCGCGCAGCGTACTGAAGCGGCAAATCCACAATCCGGAACCATCCTTGGCACTGTGGTCGATGAGACCAGCGATCCGATTCCCGGTGCAACGGTAGTGCTGCAAGGATCGGCCGGCAATCATCTCACAGCCGTCACAAAGGACGATGGATCTTTTGCACTGCACGATGTCGCCCCGGGAGTTACTTATCAGATCGCTGTCGCTGCTGATGAATTTGCAGACTGGAGCTCGTCCGTGATAGTCGACCCTGGACAGGAGAAGAGCCTCGGTGAAATCAAACTCCGTATTGTGGCTGTGCAACGGGCAGTCACTGTGAATTACTCCTCGAAGGAGATGGCTGCCCAACAGTTCAAAGCTGAAGAACAGCAGCGCGTACTTCGTTTTATACCGAACATGTATGTGACTTATGAACGCCACCCCGAGCCTCTTACTACGAAAAGGAAGTTCGCTCTCGCATACAAGGGGCTCACTCACCCAACGTTTTTCATGCTGGAAGCTTCATGGGCCGGCATCCAGCAGGCCGCTAACACCCCAAACTGGCCGCAAGGGGCCGAAGGATATAGCAAGCGGCTCGGAGCCAGCCTCGCCGGCGGCTCCAGCGAAATGTTGTTTAGCAATGCTATTCTGCCATCGCTTCTGCATCAAGATCCTCGCTATTTCTATCAGGGCGACAGGACAAAATGGTCCCGGTTTAGCCATGCCATTTTAGCCCCATTTGCCTGTAAGGGAGACAATGGAGCGTCGCAGCCTAATTATTCTCAGATTGGTGGTGCTTTGATGTCGGCTTCTCTTGCTACCGCCTATTATCCAGCCTCGAATCGTGGTGCTGGGCTGGTGTTCAAAAGTTTCGGGACTGACATGGGTATCCATGTTGCACTTGGTCTAGCCCAGGAGTTTATCTTAGCAAGGTTCACAAGCAAAGGTAAGCACTAGACAGGTGCCAGGTCCGTTTTAAGTTGCATACGGAACCATCGGAGCCGAAGCCGACTGACCCGATATTCTCTTTATAGAACCAGCTCGTTTCATAAGGTCAGGCATGGTTAAGATTCGTTGGCGAGAACGGATATTGCGGTTCGCGGCTGTACTCCTCGGCCTCGGCTTGCTGGCCTGTCTGGTGCGTCGAACTGGTCTCCACATCGTCGTCCAGCAGACGAAGGCCGTGGGCTGGGGAATGGCACTAATCATCGCCCTCGGCGGAATCTCTCACCTTATAAAAACCTGGTCCTGGCGACTTACATTTCTTTGCGACCTTCGCCAGCTGTCATTCGGTCGTATGTTCGCACTTCGCTTGGTTTCCGAGGGTATGGGGAAGTTGGGCCTTGCCGGACAGATAGTCGGAGAAACCACGAGAGTATTCTTGTTGGGTTCGTCGGTGCCTATCGCGAACTCCGTCTCTTCAGTGACACTCGATCGTGGACTTTACTTGCTAACCGCGGCGATAGTGAGCGTAGCCGGTCTTATTTCGGCTCTGCTGCAGGTGTCGCTTTCAGGAAGAGGGCGGCTCTATCTCGCTTTGTTAACAAGCATGCTGCTGCTGTTGCTGGTTGCGACTGTCGTAGCTGTGCAACGTCGCTGGCCCGTGTTATCCCGGTGCGCAGATATGATTGCGCGCCTGCCATGTTGCAGAGTTTGGGTGCTAGGCAAACAGTCAGTAATTCGTTCCGCTGAGAACAACCTACAGCAGTTTTGCCGCGAGGCGCCAGGACTTTTCTGGGGCAGCCTGGGTTTGAACTTAGCGTGTCATTGCCTGGCAATACTGGAGGTTTATCTAGTTTTGCACTTCATGCGAGTTCCGGTCAGCTTGGTGCAGGCATTGATTCTGGAAGCTCTAACCAAGCTGATCAATGTCGTAGGAATCTTCAATCCAGGAAACGTAGGAACTTACGAGGGCGGAAACATGATTATGGCGAAGTTGATCGGGGCGAGCAGTGCAACTGGCTTGACGTTGTCGTTGTGCCGTCGCGCCCGCTCTCTCTTCTGGTCAACGATTGCGGGGTTGTACCTGATTACGATCTCAATGTCGAACGAATCCCCAACCCTCTATCCCCTGGCGCACGGAGCAGCGCTAGTCGGCGCGCCATGCCGCAAAGATTGACTCTTCGGCCACGCTGATCTGCCATCTCATGAGGCACTGCCCGAAATCGATCACTACACTTTCGCCCATCGCGAATACCGAGTGTCCGTAAAGTCGATCGGACGGCCTCCGTGATGAGTGGTCTCCTGATGTTGCCCACATTTCGGCAGCCCGTCTGAGCAGTCTTGCGCACAGACTTCATAATTGCATGATTTAACGAGCGATCCTGTTCGTTTGCATTCGGCATGCCAGTTGCGTTGCTCCAGTTGTCTGCATTTGAATGCGCACTTCAAATGCAGCGGGGACGGGCAATATGTTTGCAGAACAGGATCAGAGTCGTACTGCGAGAGTTGAAAACGCACCGTGTCGCGACTGGAACCCAGTGGAGCTCGTTTTCGCACTTTTACAAGTTGCTGGTTTAGCACTACTGGTGTTCCACCCGGCCCGCGTGTCAGCGCAAACCGATTGGCCCAGCGCGCCTCGGACTGCTAATCCGCCGACCCTGGTCATTGGGTTCACCGGCGGCTTTGTTCATAGCGACGATCTTCGCCACTCGGGACCTCAACTTGCTCAGCGACTCGTGCGAGGCTACGGCGACCATGTAGAGGTCGAGATGCTTGAGAATCGCCAGCGAGAGCAGGCCCACAAGCTGATCATCGACTGGCTCGGCAGGCTGGAGCAGGCCGGCCTTATAGGCGAAGAACGTGATCAGCCTCGAATCGTCCTCTTCGGTCACAGCTGGGGCGCATCGGCGGTGGTCTATCTCTCTCGCGAATTGGCGCGCGATGGTATTCCGGTTGCGCTCACGGTCCAGGTTGACAGCGTCAAAAAGCACGGCGAGGACGACTCCGTCATTCCGGCCAATGTCGCCGAGGCGGTTAACTTCTATCAGCCCAGCGGTATTCTGCACGGCCAGCGCAGAGTCATCGCCGCTGATCCGTCTAGCACTACAATCCTGGGCAACTACCGTTTTAGCTATCTTCATGAACCCGCTGCGTGTCATGCGTATCCGTGGTACAACCGCGTCATGTTCAAAGGGCACACGGCGATTGAGTGCGATCCGCAGGTCTGGTCGCAGGTCGAAACACTGATCGAAGCCCGCATCCCACAAACGAGACCGGAATAGATATATGAGCATCTCTCAGGCCAGCAAGGCGCGTATCTAGCGCTGATAGGGTGAAAATTGACCGGACGCAGTCTGGCCTTATTTCGGCAGTGACCATATATGGTCCCAGAAATTGGGGACTCCGCATGCGCAGAGTCGGGCAAAGCAGGAATCGGTCTGTCGGATAATGCAAGCACCAAACTCCTTCTCCTCAATCTTTGGGCCGAATCTGCGGGTTAGCCATTGCCAACAAACATGTACACCGCTTAGGTTTAGGCTCCGTGGAAATGACATAGTGGCTCTCTGTGTTGCGGGGAATGGGTCTAGCTCTTGATGAACGAGCAGAAGCTTGGAGCCCATTGGTACGACTCGTGCTACCTAGCCCGCATAATTCACGAAGTTAAAGGCGCGAGAAGCCTCTTGTGCTACAAACATGTTGTCATGACAGTGTTTGCAGCAACCAACGAGGCTTCCGCGTGATCGACGATAGCACGACACAGTGTTTGTTGTTCCCAGAGATTGTTTCCAAGCCTGTCGTCGCTCGGTTTGACCAGCGGCAGGGCAGCTCCGATGGCGGAGCCATCCTGCTGAAAGCGGCCGACCGGCAGTACGGATTGACCGCTTGCCTGGCTTCTTGTCTGCAGGATGAGCGGCAGCCGGGTAAGATCGATCATTCGCTGGAAGAGTTGCTGGCGCAGCGCGTGTTCGCGATTGCCTGCGGCTATCCGGACGCCAACGATGCGGCCCGCCTGGCCGCCGATCCGATTCACAAGCTGCTGCTCGACCGTGATCCCATCGCGGGCACCGATCTGGCGTCGCAGCCCACGCTGTCGCGGTTCGAAAATGCCGTGGGGCGCAAGGAACTTTATCGCCTGAGTGAGGTCTTGGCCGCCAGCGTGCTCCGGCGTCATGCCCAGCGGCTGCGCGGGCGCGTTCGCCGCGTTACCCTCGATCTGGATCCGACCGACGATCCCACCCATGGGGCGCAACAGTTGTCCTTCTTCAACGGGCACTACGACACTTGGTGCTATCTGCCGGTGATGGGCTTCGTCAGCTTCAATGACGAAGCCGAGCAGTATCTGTGTGCTGCCGTATTGCGGCCGGGCAACGTCACCGCCGCCGTGGGCGCGGTGGGAATTTTGCGCCGCCTGCTATGGCTGATCCGGCACTTCCTTCCCGGCGTGCGCATTCGCGTGCGGCTCGATGGTGGCTTTGCGCATCCCGCCGTGCTCGACTTGCTGGAGGCCGAGCCCAATCTCGAATACCTGGTCGCGATGGCCAAAAATGCGGTGTTGAAGCGCAAGGCCAAGCCGGCAATGCGGCAAGCCCGCAAACTCTCCCGGCACAGTGGAGAGACCGAACACGTCTACGGCGAAGCTTACTACGCAGCCCGGAGCTGGCCGCGACCACGCCGCGTCATCCTCAAAGCCGAGGTCGTGCGTGCTGACGGCAAAGAACCCAAGGACAACCCGCGCTTCCTGATCACCAACCTGAAATAGAGTCCACAGTGGATCTACGAGCAGGTTTACTGTCAGCGCGGCGAAATCGAGAATCGCATCAAGGAACTACACGACCTCCAGATCGACCGCACCAGTTGCAGCGATTTCTGGGCCAACCAGTTCCGGGTGCTGCTGACCGCCGCCGCTTACGTGCTGCTGCAGGAGCTGCGTCTGCGGGCCGCGCGCACCAACTGCGCCCGCGCTCAGGTCTGGACCTTGCGCGAACGGCTGCTGAAATTGGGCGCCCGAGTACTGGTTTCCGTGCGTCGCGTGGTCGTGCATCTGCCGGCTTCGTTGCCTTACCTGTCCGTCTACCGGCGAGTGGCGCTGGGGCTGGGCGCTGTGCCTGGCTAGTAAGGACTCGCCAACCCAAACATCCCTTCCTAGCTTAGCGCGATCGAGGTATAGCTCTACCCAAAAATCGCCGTCGCCCACCTTGCCCACACTCTAACGCCCATCAGAACCGCCTGTGCAGCCAACATCACGCTGCGGCGACCATTCTCAGCGCGCACACAGCGCCCAAGGAACTACTCTCCGTGCCTTCACGAATAATGCGGGCTAGAAAGGCGATAGTCTTCACCACGAACACGGTTAAGGCTTTCGGTCGAGGTGGCGAGATGAGGAATAGGAGACGTGATCCGAAATGGTGGATCATTGCGGCGCTGCCATCGGGTGCGTGTCCTGCTCGGGAAGAAGGATCGAAAGCGAATCGCGGGGATGTTGCAGAGAGGTTGGGAATCGGCAAGGGTGCTGCGGCGAGCCTTGATTCTGCGGCAACTCGACCGGGGGCAGACGGCGGCTCAGGCGGCCAGCCAGGTGGGAGTTGCGGCCAAGACGGTGCGGGCCATCGCCCGGCGCTACGAGGAAGAAGGGCTGGGCTCGGCACTGTAGGAGAAGCCTCGTCCCGGGCCAGCCGCGGCGGTTAGACCCGAGCCAGAGCCAACGGGTGATCGCCATGGTGTGCGGCCCACCGCCTGCGGGGCAGGCGCGATGGAGCGTGCGCTTGATTGCCGAAGAGGCGGTCAAGCGGAAACTGGTCTTGCAGGTAGGACGAGAGACAATCCGCATCCTGCTGCAGACACATGATCTGAAGCCGTGGCGGGAAAAAAATGTGGTGGTGCGCCGGGATGAACCGGCGTGGAGTCGAGGATGAAAGAGCCTTACGGGAAAGGAGTAGCGAACCGCCCGGCCCCGAGTTTTGCACTGGGCGCTGTGAAGCGACCAGTGAAGCGTAAACAGGGGCACAGATGGGCTGGGTATTGAGCTTCGAAAATTTGCAATCAGGGCGCCGACGCCGTCACCACTCCGGAAGGCAACACGGTCAGCAGCGATATCGCAAGCTGCTGACCGGCCCTGCGTAGTCGCAGACCCCACGCACGTCTGGAAACTCCACGCACGAGAACCGGGGGACCTCGAAGATGCCTGAAGCGAGGCATTGCGACAGGCCGGTGAGCGAAGGCAAAAGCCGCACGGCTCACATGCACGTTTTCGAGGAGTCGGACAGTGGCATATTACCGATGAGTCATTCGAACAAAAACGGGAAGTCGTTGGCGGAGAGTGAGGAGGGAAGGCCGCTGATCCGGGAGAACACCCATCAGGCCAGCACGCACTCGACACAGAGCGAGGCTCGCGTGTCCCCGGTTTGGCAGGTGTGCGCAGGGCAGCAAGGGAACGGAAGGAGATGAAGTTCACCGCCTTGCTCCACCATCTGACGGCCACTTTGCTACGGGACAGTTTCTACGCACTCAAGCGGAGAGCGGCTCCGGGAGTGGATGGCGTCCCATGGAGGGAGTATGAGACTGGGCTGGAAGATCGGCTCATCGATCTCCACAGCCGGATTCACCGCGGGGCCTATCGAGCGCAGCCATCGAGAAGGGTCTACATTCCGAAGTCAGATGGGCGGCAACGTCCTCTGGGAGTCGCGGCGCTGGAGGACAAGATTGTTCAACAGGCCGTGCTCACCATCCTCAACCAGATTTACGAGGTGGACTTTCGGGGCTTCTCGTATGGCTTTCGTCCAGGGCGAAGCCAGCATCGGGCGCTGGACGCGCTCTATATGGCGATCACGCGGAAGAAGGTGAACTGGGTGTTGGATTGCGATGTTCGGAACTTTTTCGACCAACTCGGTCACGAGTGGCTGTTGAGGTTCATCCAGCATCGCGTTGCCGATCCTCGTATTCTTCGTCTGATTTGGAAATGGCTGAAGGCGGGAGTTCTGGAGGACGGCGAGTGGAAGGACACGGAGACAGGGAGCCCGCAGGGTTCGGTGATTTCACCGCTGTTGGCGAACGTTTATCTGCACTACGTGTTCGACCTGTGGGTGGACGCCTGGCGCAGGAGGTGTGCGCAGGGCGAAGTCGTCGTCGTCCGCTATGCGGACGATAACGTGCTAGGGTTCCAGTATCGGGCCGATGCAGATCGTTTTCTGGAGGATTTCCGGGAACGGCTGCGGAAGTTCGGATTGGAACTGCACCCCGATAAGACGCGCCGGATTGAGTTCGGGAGGTTTGCCGAACAGGACCGGAAACGAAGAGGAGAAGGGAAACCCGAGACGTTCGACTTTCTGGGCTTCACGCATATCAGCGGGAAGGACCGAAATGGAAGCTTTGCGCTGAAGCGCAAAACTATCGGCAAGCGGATGCGGGCGAAACTGCTGGAGATGAAACAACAGCTGCGTCGCCGCAGACACGATCCGGTAGCGCAAACCGGCGCATGGCTTCGCGCGGTCGTGCAGGGCTACTTCAACTACCATGCGGTGCCGGGAAACATCGACAGCCTGTGTGCATTTCGTTATCGGTTCGCTCGACTGTGGCGGAGCGTCCTGCTCGGCCGCAGCCAGAGACAGAACCTGACCTGGGCAAAACTGCGGAAGCTGGCGGACCGATGGATTCCTCAACCGCGTGTTCTCCATCCTTACCCCCGCATTCGCTTTGAAGCCATCCATCCCGGATAAGAGCCTCATGCGGTAGCGCCGCTCGTGGGGATCTGCGCGGGGGGCGGCCAGTAATGGCCGTCCCTACCGCGACCGTGGGGGAGGTGGATGAGGAGTACATCCGGCGCATGGAGGATATCTTGGCAGTCTATGAAAAGCCTTTCTCGGAGCGGGAACCGGTGGTGTGCATCGATGAGAAGCCGGTGGTGCTGCATGCCGATCTGCGGCCGCCACGTCGGCTGCGGCCGGGACGCGGCTTGCGGCGGGATTCGGAATATGAGCGTCGCGGCACCGCCAACACCTTCTGCGGGGTGCAACCCCAGGCAGGCCGGCACTTCACCAAGGCGACCCCCAATCGCTCCTCCCCGGAGTTCGCCGACTACCTGCTGGACATTGTCGAACACTACTCGGAAGCCGACACCATCCATCTGATCCTGGATAATCTGAGCTCGCATAGCCGCAAGGCTGTGGTGGAACGCTTTGGCGAGAAAGCGGGAGGTTGGTTGTGGAATCGTTTCACCCTGCATTACACCCCGACCCACGGCAGCTGGCTCAACCAAGCGGAAATTGAAATCAGCCTGTTCAGTCGGCAGTGCTTGGGCCGCCGCCGAATCGCATCCCTGGGGGAACTGCGGCGCGAAGCCCGAGCCTGGAACCGCAGAATGAATCGTGACCGAGTCACCATCGATTGGCGCTTCACGCGCAAAAAGGCACGCTTGAAGTTTGGCTACACAAGAAACTAATTCATGCGGTCACAGAACTAGTGCTTGCAATGGCCGATTTCATCGTTCTTCTGGCAGTCGCCGAATGAAGTGACACAACTGTCAACGCATAATGTCACTTATGCCGACATATGGTCAGAACACCTAACTTTTGATAAGTCAAGGCTTGTTCTTCAAGCAGATGGAGCGCTGCTAGTTTGGAACGAACCTTGCTGTTGGGAGTGTGACTAATCCCAGGTTTTTGGAGAAGCTATGCACTCTGGAACAGTTACAGAAACCTCACTCACTGGCAATGATGTTTCCTACATCTTGAATCTGATCTGTCCTCGCTGCGGTGGTCCGCTTGGTGGAGGGTTGAAGGCATTTGATTGCCAAGGTCGTTGCCGGAAAGACTGGCGCCCTGAATGGGAGGGCAGCATAGTGGCAAGGATGCTGAATAAGCCTCAAAGCCGTCGCCGCAACCCGAAGAATTCCTCGCGGCGCATTTCATCCAAGCGCCATCCGTGGCGCGGACCCAGCGAGCCTGCCGTAGCGAAGTAGCAGCCCACTGTGGCCGAGTCAAACTCGATACGACCTCGTAGACTCCGCGCTCCCCTTTACGCACGAAAACGAATGCTGAGCCGGAGATGCTGCTGGCCGGCTGGCTTTTGTTGGAATCAACGCTGTCAAGCTTAAACCACACAATTTACAAATGGGGCGCGTTCGCGCCTTTCCACTTCGCGCGCTTGCGAGCGGACCTCCCCGGGTTTCTTCGGAAAGTTAACGGTGGGATGCTCCACCATAACCCGGCCTCGGCTGGGTCGTGCACGAGCTGTTGATTGGATCCTGGTTGGCGGCCGCTAGGATATGGCAGGCGCGAGTTGCACGACAGCGTTGTTGCTTCGGACCAGTACCCGCTATCGGTCGCCGTGCACATCAACTGACCGCAACCGCGCGTATGTTTTCGTTCATGACAGCCGCGATTGCTAATCGTATGTAAGCATAGACGGCGATATCTGAAAGACTGATCGCTGAAGTCGGGATGGCAACGTTAGGGCTGTTTTCGGGAGCGATTTGGCTTGCCGTAAAAAGGCAGCTGCAATCGCTCGCAGACCGACGCAGCATACACCCCTCCAGCCATGAAGGATGCACCGATACTTGCCAGCCAAGCCAGAACCTGCTCGCCCACTGAATCGATATAACTTACATCCGTTATATCAACGATGAGGCCTTTCGGAACAGGACTACTCGTCATCAAGGATTTAGCCTCTTCTGCCCATTCTGCGGCCAGACAGCCTTCCATCTTTAGAGTTGGACCGTCAGGCATTAGGTTAATCTGCGCTCGAAACATGGGTCTCCATCTCGGCAGTTGCCTTATTCTCCCCTGTTGATATTTGCAAGACCCCTGCCAAGCTCACGGGCGACTATATGGCTGTGAAATCAGTTGGATTACCTCGTCTCCAGACAAACTGATTGCCTGCATGCGGTCATTGTCCGAATAAGGGCCGGCTTCCCTCCGCCGATTCGTTATATCTCGGCTCCAGCTGGCACTTCTGGGGTGGCTACATACGTGCAATAGACATTACGTCTCTGTGACTGGACAAAAAGTCGAGAGCAACCCCCAATATGCTTCCAACTTCCTCCTGATCGCCTCTCCCCGCACGGCCGTACTGAAAGGTACGGCCGTCTCGCCGTCTTAGAAAGATAAAGGGGGGTACATGGCTTCGCGCAGCGTGTGGTGAGAGGAGTACTTTGAGGACCTTCGAAGTTCTTTACTGGAGCAATTAAAGCAATGAGATCTGAACTGGTGTTTGCTGCCGAACGTTCTCTGCGTAATCGGTATAGCCTCTGCCGCCTGTTATCGACGGCTACTCGTAAGTTCCATCGGCCTAATACTCGTGTTGGGGAAACTACGAGTTCTAAGGCACATAGCCAACGCAAGCGTCGACGCAGTGAAGCTCGACAGGAACCGAAATCCAGGTGCAAACTCTTTTGCTGGCGAGTGACCCTGCCGAAATTCGGGCATATTGGCTCCCCACTGTGCATTTGCGTTGTAACGCGATTCCCCAATGTTCGTCTAACTAAGCGAAAGTCTGATTTTCCAACCGAAGCGCCTGTTCTAATGATTTCCCGGGCGCGATTTCCTGCCACAGTAATCCAGCACACGAATAGGATGTCGTGCCCGCATGCGGGCAGCGACCCTGCCCAAGCACAGTTTGTGGGCAGTCGCACGCTCCCGTAAGTGCTTTGAATCGCTGAGCTTAGACTCACATGCCGGTTGGCACGCTTCATGCGCAAGTCAGGCTGTTCGTTAAGACAACTCGCTTGGGCACTTGTGAGCAGGAAGGTGTTGGAATGTGTTGCAAAACTCCTAAGAAACAAAAAGCGCGGATGACTCGGATCATCATCACTGCGACTCTCGGAATACTGAGCGTAGGCATGGTTGCATGCGCCAAAGGCAACGCTGCCGTGCCAAACATCGTGACCGAAGTATTGATCGCGCAACCGATTCAGCGTGACGTCCCCCTGCAGCGTGAATGGGTCGCTAGCTTGGACGGTTACGTCAACGCCGAGATACGGCCGCAGGTGTCCGGCTACATCATCAGCCAAAACTACAAAGAAGGATCGGCTGTCAGCAAAGGACAGGTCCTGTTCCAGATAGACCCAAGACCCTTCCAGGCTGCTCTTGACAGCGCCAACGGCAGAGCTTGCCCAGGCGCAGGCCGAGTTGGGCAGAACGACGCTCGACGTAGAGCGCGATACTCCGCTAGCTGAGCAAAAGGCCATTGCCAAGGCCCAGCTCGACACGGAAATCCAGGCCAAACTCGCGGCACAGGCAGCCGTCGAATCGGCGAAGGCGACTGTCGAACGCGCACAACTCGATCTCGGCTGGACCAAGGTTACTTCGCTGGTAGATGGAGTGGCGGGGATCGCCGAAGTGCAGATGGGCAATCTGGTGGGACCCACTTCGCACCTCACTTCCGTTTCGCAGGTGAACCCGATCAAGGTCTATTTCCCAGTCAGCGAACAGGAGTATCTGCGAGCGCAGCACATCACCACCGGGGGTCAGCAGATCAACCTTTTCGAAAGCTCCCCTGATCTGATCCTGGCCGACGGCACGGTGTACCCGCATAAGGGCAAGATCCTGCTGACCGATCGTCAGGTAGATTCCAACACCGGAACCATTCGAATGGTCGCGGCATTTCCCAATCCGGGCAACAAACTGCGCCCCGGCCAGTATGGGCGTGTGCGGATACAAACCAGCATCGAGCAAAATGCGCTGCTGGTGCCGCAGAGCGCGGTCAAAGAGCTTCAGGGCGGTTACCAGGTAGCGCTTCTCGGCCCGGGCAATAAGGCCGTGATTCGACAAGTGAAGGCTGGAGAGAAGGTCGGGGCGATGTGGGTGATCGACGAGGGCCTGAAGCCGAGCGACCAGGTGATCGTGGAAGGCATTGAGAAGGTGAAGGATGGGACGCCCGTAGTTCCCAAGCCCGCGAACCTTCAGGCGGAGGGGCAGTAGTCATGTCTGAGTTTTTCATACGGCGTCCCATCGTCGCCATCGTCATCTCGATCCTTATGGTGATCGTTGGCGCGATCACCATCGATCAGCCTGCCCGTCGCGCAGTTCCCGGACATCGCTCCACCCGAGATACGCCTGCAGGCCCTTTACCCGGGCGCCGATGCCGAGACCATGGAGAAGGCCGTAGCCACGCCCATCGAGCAGCAGATCAATGGCGTGGACAACATGGATTACATGTACTCGCTGAACTCGACCAACAACTCGAGTACAACGCTGATGGTCGATTTTGATCTCAAGACCGACCCCAACATGGACCTCATCCTCGCCCAGTCACGCCAGCAACTGGCGAATGGCCAGCTTCCTCAAGAGGTCAACCAGCTCGGCATCGACGTGAAGAAGTCGTTGACGTCTCCGATGATGCTGGTCGCTTTGTACTCACCCAAGGGCACGCCACGATGCGAAGTTCCTGTCGAACTACGGCTACATCAATCTCAAGGATCCGATTGCGCGCTCTTACGGCGTAGGACAGGTCCAGATCTACGGCATCGGCGAGTACGCGATGCGCATGTGGGTGAAACCCGATCAACTGGCGAAGTTGGGTATCACCGTCAACGAAATTGCCGATGCAGTGCAATCGCAGAACACGGTGAATCCCGCCGGCCAGGTGGGAGGCGAACCAGCCGAGGACAGGCCAGAAGTTCACCTATGCGGTACGTGCCCAGGGCCGGCTTAAGACGCCGGAAGAGTTCGGCAACATCGTCGTCCGCGAAAGCGCTGACGGCGGTGTGGTGCGCGTGAAGGACGTTGCCCGGGTGGAATTGGGCTCGCAGGACTATAGCTGGGTCACCCGACTCAACGGCCAGCCGTCCGCAATCATCGGTGTCTACCAGTTGCCCGGTTCGAATGCGGTGGAAGCGGCCAAGGGCATCCGGAAGCTGATGGCCAAAATGAAGGAGAGCTTCCCGGCGGACGTGGATTACGCCATAACCCTGGACACGACGGATGCCGTAAGGGCAGGCATGCACGAGATCGTGCATTACTCTGGCGATTGCTTTTGTCCTGGTGATCCTCGTCGTTTACCTGTTCCTGCAAGACTGGCGCGCCACCACTGATTCCCATGCTGGCCGTGCCTGTCTCGCTGGTCGCCACCTTCATCGTGTTTCCGCTTGTTCGGTTTCTCGGTCAATACGCTTTCGCTGTTCGGCTTGGTGCTGGCGATCGGCCTGGTGGTGGACGATGCCATCGTCGTGGTCGAAGGCATACAGCGGCACATCGAAGAAGGTCTGGCTCCGAAGGATGCGGCTCGCAAGGCCATGCAGGAACTGACCGGACCGGTCATTGGTATCGCGCTGGTCCTCTCCGCCGTGTTCGTGCCGACCGTGTTCATCCCAGGTATCACCGGCCGGCTTTATCAGCAATTTGCGTTGACTATCGCGATTTCGGTCATTTTTTCAGCGTTCAACGCCTTGACCTTAAGCCCGGCGCTGGGAGGACTGTTGCTCCGGCCCAAGAAAGAGACGCATGGCCCGCTGGCGAAGTTCTTCGGCTGGTTCAACCGCGTGTTTGAGAGGGGCAGCAATTTCTACGTGCGAGCATCCGGCGGATTGATTCGCAAGAGCGCCGTGGCCCTGGTGGCAGTTGCCGGCTTTGCGGTCGCCGGTGTGCTTCTGTGCCAAGGTGCTGCCCTCCAGCTTCCTGCCGGATGAGGACCAGGGATACATGTACATCCAGATGCAGCTGCCCGAAGCGTCTTCCCTACAAGCGACATCGGACGCAGCCCGCGAGGTGGAAGCTGTCCTGAAATCCACGCCCGGGGTCAAGTACACCAGCACCGTTATGGGATTCAGTCTCCTCAGTCTCACCCGCACCAGCTACAACGCGTTCTTCTGGGTGACGCTTCAGCCATGGGAAGACCGCAAGAGCATGGAGGAGCAGTTTCAGGTCATCAAGGCGAAGCTGAACCTTAAGCTTCTCACGCTTCCCCAGGGCACCGTCTTCGCCTTCTCTCCACCGGCAATCTCGGGAGTCGGTACCTCAGGCGGATTCCAGTTTGTGCTGGAAGACCGCGCGGGAAAGGATCCCGAATTCCTGGTGAACAACCTGAACAAGTTCCTGGAAGCCGCTCGCAAACGTCCCGAAATCGGGATGGTCACCACGACCTACATACCGAGCACGCCGCAAAAGTTCGTGAATGTCGATAAGGAGAAGGTGCTGAAGCAGGGCGTGAAGCTCAGCGACGTCTATGACACTCTCCAGGCCTTCATGGGCGGGCTGTTCGTGAACTACTTCAACGATTTCGGTCGCGCCTGGCAAGTTCGGGTAGAGGCCGAAGCACCCTACCGCTCCAACCTGGACAACGCAGGACAGTTCTACGTCCGCAATAGCAAGGGAGAGATGGTGCCGTTGTCGGCGCTGACCAGGTTCGAGTCGCGTTACGGGCCGGAATTCAAGATGCGCTTCAACGAGTATTCGGCGGCGCAGATTATCGGCAGCGCCGCGCCGGGCTACAGCTCAGACCAGGCCACTGCCGCGCTGGAAGAGGTCTTCCACCAGACCATGCCGCCGGAGATGGGCTTCGATTACATGGGCATGTCGCGGCAGGAACAGAAAGCGCGCGAGGGCATGCCCTCGTGGGTCATCTTCGCGGTCTCGCTGCTGTTCGTCTTCCTCATCCTCGCTGCGCTGTATGAAAGCTGGTCGCTGCCGTTCAGCGTTCTGCTGAGCACGCCGGTCGCGGTGTTCGGCGCCTTCGGGCTGTTGTGGCTGCGGCGTACCGTGCTGGGGATGATCTTCCCGGCCTTCATGGTGCAGATCGACAACGACGTTTACTCGCAGATCGGGCTGGTCATGCTGATCGGCCTGGCGGCCAAGAACGCAATCCTGATTGTGGAGTTTGCCAAGGAGCAGCACGAAGTCTATGGCAAGCCGCTGGTGGATGCCGCGTTGGAAGGCGCCAAGCTGAGGTTGCGGCCGATTCTGATGACTTCGTTCGCATTCGTTCTCGGTTGCGTGCCCTTGTTCATCGCCACCGGCGCAGGTTCCGTTGGCCGGCAGATCATGGGCACCACCGTAATTGGCGGGATGCTGGCCGCAACCGGCATTGCCATCTTCATTATCCCGGCGCTGTACGTGCTCGTGGAACAGATGGCGGGTCTCGGCAAGCAAGAAGAGCAACATGCTCCGGCTGTTTCAGAACCGGTCGCGGTGGAAGGAGACTAACGTGAAAAAGCTGGCAACAATAGTGATGCTGATTTCGCTGGGCACCGGCTGCACGGTTGGTCCCAACTACAAGCGGCCGAGCGTGGATGTTCCCGGCGGCTTCCGTGGCGCCGCGCCGGCCGCGGACGGCGCACAGTCCGGCACCCTATCCGGTGAGAAAAAACCGGAACCGCAACCGGGGCAATCCGCCGCCCAACCGTCGCCGTCAGCGGCTAGCTCGATAGGCGACGAGAAATGGTGGGAGGTTTTTCAGGACCCGCAGCTGCAGGAACTGATCCGAACTGCCCTCAAGAATAACTACGACGTCAATATTGCGGCAGCGCGCATTCTGAAGTCCCAAGCGCAATTAGGCATCACCCGCGCCGACCAACTGCCGACGCTCTCCGCCGGAGCCGCGGGAATCAATGCGGATATCCCGCGAACAGCCCTTACTCCCAACACGGATACGAGCTTCAATGTTGCCAGCGCGAGTTTGAACTGGCAACTGGACTTCTGGGGTAAGTACCGGCGCGCAACAGAGGCGGCACGCGCCAACCTGGTTACGGCACGCTGGGCGCGGGAGTACGTGATCTCGACACTGGTCAGCAATGTTGCAGCGTCCTACTTCCAGCTTCGTGCGCTCGACCTGCAATTGGAGATCTCGCGCCGAACCTTGGCTGCTCGCAAAGAGTCGCTGAAGCTGACCCAGACCTTGGTAAGCGGTGGCGCCACCAACCTGCTTGACCAGCGCCAGGCGGAGCAACTGGTCGCCACCGCCGCCGAAAACGTACCCGACCTGGAGCGCCGTATTGAGCAGCAGGAGAACTACATCAGCACGCTGCTGGGGAGCAACCCCGGTCCCATCGCGCGCGGACTGGAGCTAACGGAGCAGCCGCATCCTCCCGAGGTGCCCGCCGGACTTCCTTCCGAATTGCTGGAGAGACGGCCCGACATTCGTGAAGCCGAGGAACAATTGGTGTCTGCCAACGCGCAGATCGGAGTGGCGAAAGCCGCATTCTATCCGAGCATCTCGCTCACCGGAAATGCCGGATTTGCCAGCTCAGCACTCACTAGCTTGTTTCACCGGGCCGGCCGGATTCTGGGCATTCGGAGGTACGCTGGCCCAGCCCATCTTCACCGGCGGCCGCCTCAAGTCGAAGGTCAGGTACAGCGAGGCACAAAAGCAGGAGATGCTGCTGACCTATCAGAAGACCATTCAGCAGGCATTTCGCGGTGTTTCAGACTCGCTGGTCGCGTATCAGAAGAACCGTGAGTTCCGCGAATTTCACGAGCAACTGACGCTGGCCGCTCAGGATTCGGCACGTCTCTCCGAAGTACGCTATGGCGGTGGCCGCGCCAGCTACCTGGAAGTGCTGACGAATGAGACCAATTACTTCAATGCCGAGCTGGGGCTCGCGCAAGCTCGGCTCAATGAACTGCTGGCTCTGGTGGAACTCTATAGAAACTTGGGCGGGGGTTGGCAGAGCTAGCCGGCACTGCAGAAAGGACTGCACTGAACAATGCTGTTGCTTCAACGAACATTGCCATGGCCGCTCTCTCTGGTGGTACTCACCCTGTGTCTTCAGTGTGCCGGGGTTACTGCATTGATAAGCTGGCTAAGGACGGTAGCGTCAGATGACATTCAGAAGCTTTCGATATCATACTCTGCCGCGCTTGTCATGCGAGCCACAATAGCCATCATCATCCTGCAGGGGATTATCATTCTGCTTTGGGCGTGCTGCTATCGCCGGCTTTGTTTTCCGTCTTGGAATTCTGCATTCTACTTCTCGGCAGCCAGTTATTCGACCGTTGGATACGGCGATGTTGTCCTCCCGTTGAAATGGCGGCTACTAGGGCCGTTGGAGAGCATGATGGGAGTAATGATGTGTGGTATATCCGTAAGCCTGCTGTTTGCGCTGATTACACGCTTAGTCCACAAAAACCCAGAACTGCGGATAGGTGCTGACAGCGACGAACTAAGAAAACGGTCGAGCTACGGATAGAGAAAGGCGGAAGCGTCAGTGGATCTCACAACAGAGCAGCAAGCACAGATACAAGCGTCAGACGGCAGCTATCGCACACTGCTCGAACTGGCAACTGCCATCGATAAACAGACGAGCGTGCAGGCCGTCCTGAAGAGCCTGCATAAGCTGCTATCGGCAGTTCTTCACTTCGACGCCATTACCATGATGCTGTTGACAGAGGATCGGAGGTCGCTGCGGCTCGTAGCGTTTGAACGAGGGTCGGCAGCACCTCACGTCGACCTTGGTGCTGAGACTCCTTACGCAGCTACCGCTGCTGGTCGGGCAATCGAAGAACAACGGACGATCTACCTTCCTGACATCCGGCAGGAAATGTCACAATTTCCGCAAACCGCGTCGCAGGCTAGCACCAGCGAGCTGCGCAGTGCGTACGTTGTTCCAGTTTCTACACCAAGGCGAAGGATTGGAGCGCTGTCCTTTGCAAGGCGAGAAGAGGGCGAAACTGAACCAGATGAGATTGCTCTTATGGAGGCCGTCGCCTCTCATCTGGCGACAGCTCTCGAGAGCGCGATGGCGAGCGATGCCGCGCAGTCGTATCAGGGACAATTGGTGGCCGAGCGAGACCGTTGGAAGTTGCTCCTCGAAATCAACAACCACGTGACCGCTTTTCTGGACGTAAGGGCCCTCTTCCGCGCAGCCTGCGGCTCACTTCGCGAGTACTTCAACAATGATTTTGCCGCCATCTGGCTCATTGACAAAGACCAGAATCGCTTGCAGGCGGTTGCACTGGATTTCCCCACCAGCCACGGCTTCCTTGACGACATGACCTTGCCGGAATTGACGGCTGACGAAATCCATCGGATGAGAACTCGTCAACCCGAATTGTGGACCCTGACAGAAATCCAATTGCTTCCCGCCCCGGTTCGAGACTCCTTCCTTGCCGAGGGCACCAAGTCAATGGTAATCACAGCCCTCCGCGCAGCTAATCGCCCTCTCGGCGTGATCACGTTGGGCAGTAAGAGGCCGGACCACTTCCGCCCAGATGATCTCGATCTGATGGGTCAAATTGCTACCCAGATTTCGTTGGCCTTGGACAATGCTCTAGCCTACGAACGCCTGAATGCTTCCCGCGACCAGATCGAAGAAGAGCGACTGTATCTTGAGTCGGAGATTCGGGCCGAATACAACTTCGAAGACATCGTGGGCAAGAGCGCGGCACTTCGCAAAGTCTTACAGCAAATCGAAATTGTCGCGCCCACGGATTCGACAGTGCTGTTGCATGGCGAAACGGGCACAGGAAAGGAATTAGTCGCCCGGGCGATACACGGTCTAAGTTCCCGGAAAAGCCGCACGTTCGTTCGCCTGAACTGCGCAGCCATTCCCTCCGGGCTGGTCGAGAGCGAGCTTTTCGGCCACGAGAGGGGTGCATTCACGGGCGCGTTGATGCAGAAGAAGGGACGATTCGAGATCGCCGATCAGGGCACGCTATTCCTCGATGAAATTGGGGACATCAGCCTCGAACTCCAGCCAAAGCTCCTTCGAGCCTTGCAGGAGCGCGAATTTGAGCGGCTGGGCAGCGCCAAGACGATTCGGGTCGATGTCCGGCTGATTGCCGCGACTCACCGCGACTTGCCATCGATGATGCGCAACAATCAGTTTCGCGAAGATTTGTTCTACCGGCTGAATGTTTTTCCCATCGAGATTCCGCCGCTTCGGGACCGCCGTGAGGACATTCCTCTGCTGGTAAACTTTTTCGTTTCTCGGCTGTCTCGCAAGATGCAGAAGCACATTGAGTCCATTCCCAAAAATGCTATGGAAGCATTAACCAATGCACCGTGGCCCGGCAATATCCGCGAGCTGGAGAATTTCATTGAACGAGCGGTGATCCTGACGCAAGGCAGCGAGCTCCGGGTTCCACTGAAGGAACTGAAGAGATCCTCGGTCGTCAGCACATCCGGCTCGACCTTTCAGGAAGCAGAGCGCCTGGCGATCGTTCAGGCGCTCAAAGCCGCACAGGGAAAAATTTCGGGACAAGGCGGCGCAGCCGGGCGCTTGGGACTCAAACGCACAACGCTGCAGAACAAAATGCGCAAGCTCGGAATTGGGCGCATATCTGCGTAATACCTTGCCGGGTAAGCAATAAAAACCAATCACAGTGACGTGGGGTGTTCCCCCCTTCTATCCGCGCGCAGAACCATGCGCATCATGCTGCCACTGTGATCGTCAGTGCCCCAATATCGTCACAACTCGCCTCTGGGGAACCACCTCGGGGATTGACGGACAAAGCCTTAGCCCGCATTATTCATGAATGCCGGGGACTCCATGGAAGGGGCGCGGCTTCAGCCGCGCCGTGACGCGCCAGCGCGCTGGGCTTTAGCCCCCGAGGAGATTTCCGCAGTCTGTTACGAAAGCGAGGTCCCTCCGTGGCTAGTCTAAAGCCACACCCAAGAAGCCCACTCTACGGCACGGCTGAAGCCGTGCCCCTTCAAAACGCCGGACCTTCATGAATAATCCAGGTTAGCCGAATTGCCGTCTGACCACTCGAATGCTCTTCTTCACGGTGTGAAATGCGGTGGAGCGTCTGTCCAGAAGTTCGGGCAGCAAACGACTTTAGCAGTAAGAAAAGTGAGAGCTGTATGTCGAGGAAGGTTGTAGGGTGTGTTTGCGGTATGTGTGGCGCGATACTCAACGGCATTGGAGATTGGATAGAACACGCTTGCCCGAACGCTATAGGCAAGGATCTCGCTTACATGCAGCAGACGCGCCGCCCCCAGCTGGCCGGCAGAGGCTTTCGAAGTGCGTGGCCGGCATGCGGGAACCAACCGGATTATGATGGCTTCCGAACCGCCGACCAAGACCTTCGAACAGTTGCTTACCGCCGATGACCGCGCCTGGATGCACGAGATAGAGAAGGCGTTCTCCCAAAGTTAGCCACTGCCTTCTGCGGTTGTGTCAGGCCTACGACTCACCTGTCGGCTTTGGACGCCAAAGTGCAACTAAGAGGAATGAGCACGAAAGGAAACAAGAACAATGACGCGCCTCATGATGCACTGGCACTTGGTTCAGGCAGCCGACGGGAAAAGGCGCCTTGACATGACATGGGAATCGGCACATGCCCGCATAATGGCTGGCCAGTCACGTCCCCAGAGTCAACCACGTCTGAGAGACAAATAGCTTCTCGGTCGGCAAACACCTGGCATTAGCCGGGCTCGGCGACGATTTCGAATTCAGCATTCGGTCCGGACTCACTGACAAGCGGCAACGGGAATGCTACATTATCTGCCAAGTAGCCCGTGTAAGACGGAACCGGACCATACTGCCTGACTCTGTTCGGCTGCGAAGGTGGGGAAAATGGCTTCTCGCCGAGCACATCTGCCCTGTTTCAACTTGGCCCGCCGCACGATCGCGGCCACCCTGGGCGCCTGTCTCACCTGCGTGTTGTCTCTGCAAGGCGCAGTTCACGCCCTCGATCCGAACAAACATCTCACCCAGTACCTGCATACTTCCTGGCGACTGCAAGATGGGTCGGCGCCGTCCGGCATGAATGCGATCGCGCAAACCTCCGACGGTTTCCTGTGGTTTTTATCTCCCGGCGGAGAGGTGTACAGATTCGACGGTATCCGGTTTCGTCCCTGGCGCTTACCTACGGAGCGTGCTTCGGTCGATAGGATTAGAAACCTCCTCGGCGATAACGCTGGTGGGCTCTGGATACTCGGGGCGAGCGGGATCGCTCACCTGAAAAACGGAGTTGTCACTTCTCATTTTCAGTTGGAAGGGCTGATGCCGAATCCGAACAACGTCGTCGAGGATCCTGACGGGTCAATCTGGGTCGTGCGAGGCGAAAATGGAGTTTCAGAACCGCTTTGCCATGTCACCGAGCTCGCGATCAAGTGTTTCGGAAAACCGGATGGGATACCAATCAGCCCGATCGACGCCATATTGGCAGACGGGAAGGGCGGATTTTGGCTGGGAGGGCAGATGACCCTGATCCATTGGCGTTCCGGCGCTTCGGAGAGTTATCCGATTAAAGGGCTGAAATCCAATATGGGAGCACCGGGGATACTGAGCTTGGCACGCGGTTCGGATGGATCGGTTTGGGTGGGCATACTTTCACAAGGACCGGGGCTGGGACTGGCAAAACTGGAGGAAGGCACTGTCAAGTCCGTGATGATGCCCACCTTCGACGGAAGCAAGATTGGCGTCTTCGCGATGCGCCATGACCGCGATGGAAATCTCTGGGTCGGCACCTTAGACAAGGGGGTCTTTCGGCTGCATGGAAAGGTTGTGGACCATTATGCGCGGACGGACGGCTTGTCGAGCGATTTCGTGCGCGCGTTCTTTGAAGACCGTGAAGGGATTGTCTGGGCTGCCACTAATAACGGAGTGGATCAGTTCCATGATCCGCGTGTGACCACCTTCTCAACCGCGGAGGGGTTGAGCAAAGATTGGGCTGTAGGCGTTCTGGCCAGCGCAGACGGCACAATCTGGGTTGCGAATGCTGAATCGCTCGATCATATCGTTAACGGAAGCGTCTCATCGATTCGCACGCGTAAGGGTCTTCCGGGTGAACAAGTGACCTCCATGCTTGAGGACCGAGCTGGAAACCTGTGGGTGGGAGTGGATGACGGACTATATCTGTTCAAAGATGGGCATTTCCGTCCCCTCCCCGAGCCGAATCATCAGCCACTTGGACTCGTGGTTGGACTAATACAAGACACTCAGGGAGATATTTGGGCAGAGTGTGCCGGCGTGGGCAAGCTTGTACGTATCCGTGATTTCCAGGTGCAAGAGGAGTTCTCTCGAGCACAAGTTCCGACCGGCCGAATTGCGCCAAATCCGCAGGGAGGAATTTGGATTGGCACTCGCGACGGGCAACTTGCGCTGCTTCGTCACGGTGCTCTGCAAAAGTTCCCGCTAAATCCGGATGCCAAGAATCCGTTTAGCAATCAGATCGTTGCCCAGGCAGACGGCTTCGTTCTTGCTGCGTTCGATGACGGACTCGTAGGATTCCAGAACGGTACAGCACAGCGGCTCACAACAAAAAATGGCTTGCCCTGCGACGAAGTCATGTCTTTCATTGAGGACAAGGCGAAACGCTGGTGGCTTTACACGAAATGCGGCATTGTCCAGTTTACAGATTCCGAACTTCAGCGATGGTGGACCAATCCGAAGACAGTCATTCAGACCCGCCTTTACGACGTGCTGGACGGTGCACGGCCATCAAGCCGACCTCCTTTCAACGGAGCCGCTGTATCGCCCGACGGCCGGGTGTGGTTTGCGAACTCGGGTGTCGTGCAGATGGTAGATCCGTCCAAATTGTCGGAAAAAGCCGTACCGGCGGAGACATACATCGAATCGGTCACTGTTGACCGAAAGGAATTAGCCGCAACCAATAATCTCAAGCTCGCGCCGCACCCTCGTGACTTGCAGATTGATTACACTTCGCCTACCTTCACGATTCCACAGCGGGTGGGATTTCGTTACAGGCTCGACGGCTATGACGGTGGTTGGCACGAGGCGGGCACCCGCCGGCAGGCCTTCTACACGGATTTGCCTCCCGGGAAGTACTCCTTTCGCGTAGTCGCGTCCAACAGTGACGGCGTGTGGGACGATACCCCTGCGAGGCTGGACTTCTCCGTCACACCCGCCTATTACCAGACGAACTGGTTTCGCGCCCTCTGCGCGGTGTTCTTATTGATGCTGCTGTGGGCGGGCTACCAATGGCGTGTCCGGCAATTGCATCATCAGTTCGAGATGACGCTGGACGCGCGCGTCAGCGAGCGCACACGCATTGCACGCGAGCTGCATGACACTCTGCTGCAGGGCTTTCACGGTGTGCTGCTCCGGTTTCAAACTGCTTTCCAGTTATTACCGGAACGTCCGGTTGAGGCAAAAGAAAAGCTGGGCAGTGCGATCGAGCAGGCGGCTGAGGCAATCACCGAAGGCCGGGATGCAGTGCAGGGATTGCGCGATTCGACAACTCAGACCAATGATCTGGCACTGGCGATAAGCACCCTCGGAGAAGAACTCGCAGCCGACTCAACCGGCCACTGCCCTGCATTCCGTGTAGCCGTTGAGGGCCAGTCGCGAGATTTGCATCCCATCCTCCGCGACGAAGTGTATAAGATTGCTGCCGAAGCGCTCCGCAACGCCTTTCTTCATGCAAACGCAAAGCAGGTCGAGGTTGAAATCCGTTATGACAATGAGCGCTTCCGGTTGCGGGTGCGGGATGACGGAAAGGGCATTGATGCGGCGATTCTCTCGCAACAGGGGAAAGAGAGACACTTTGGCTTGCCAGGCATGCGGGAGCGCGCCACACTCATAGGAGGCAAGCTGACAATATGGAGCGAAGTCGACGCGGGAACCGAAGTGGAACTGCGCCTTCCCGCCGACATTGCATATGTATCAACTCGGAGAGGCTCGTCGTTTTCACGAAAGTTCGCGGCAAAGACAAAAGCATGAAATTGGTCATGAGCACCGGTAGCTCGCAAATTCGAATCCTTGCGGTTGACGACCATGCGCTGGTGCGTGAGGGTATCGCCGGTTTAGTTGGCGTTCAGCTGGACATGGTTGTGGTAGGTGAAGCGTCCAACGGTCGCGAGGCCATCCAGCAATTCCGGATGCTCCATCCGGACGTCACGCTGATGGACTTGCAAATGCCGGAGATGAATGGGATCGAGGCACTCATTGCTATCCGAAATGAATTTCCCGATGCCAAAGTGATTGTGCTGACGACCTACGTCGGCGATGTGCAGATTCTTCGCGCGCTCAAGGCCGGTGCTCAGGCTTACCTGCTGAAGAACACTTTGCACAAGGAATTACTGGACACCGTCCGTGCGGTACATGCCGGGAAGAAGATGCTTTCGCCCGAGGCCTCATACGAAATCGCCGAGCATGCGACGGATGACGCGCTGACACCTGCAGAAATCGCCGTGTTGCGACTGATCGCGGCCGGTAATGCGAACAAGCAGATTGCGGATCAGCTCTCGATCACTGAGGAAACCGTGAAGAGCCGAGTCAAGAACATCCTTTCGAAATTGGGCGCCAATGATCGAACCCACGCGGCGATGATCGGACTAAAGAGAGGGATCATCGAGCTGTAGTTTTCGCGAGCAGCCCCCTCGAGCAGCCCCCTCGAGCCGCCCCCTTATAAATCTCAAAAGAGTGACGCTTTCGGCCCTTTTGGGGGTTTCGCGCACTCTGGAATACGTGTCAGTCTAGAAAGGTTAGAAGGACGTGTAGTGCGACGCATCTATTCCACGTTCGCGGGCGGCTGGCCTGGCACCGGCTTACTTCTCATGCGCTTGGTCATCGGCTGCGTGCTGGTTGAGCGCGCGAGCTTGCGGCTGTGGGGCGATCCTCCGCTAAACATTACAATAACTTCCGCAATCCTTTTGGGAGCGGGGACTCTCTTGATACTCGGTTTATGGACGCCCATTGTAGGAACCTTAGTGGCCCTCGTTGAAGCCTGGAAGCTCCTGACGCTACCTGGAGACAAATCGCTTTGGCTGTTGCTGGGAACCATTAGTTAGTTGCGCTATCGCGATGTTAGGACCAGGTCGATGGTCGATCGACGCTCGCCTTTTCGGGTGGAAGCGCGTCGAAACTCCGCCCCGCAAACGCAATTCTATCCCTGGTTAGCAAACTACCCAACCACCGGATTTCCTGGCTCAGAAGAGGCTACTACTCGCCTCCCAAGAGGTTTCGATTTGTCCCGATGTGGGGCTGTGCGCGAATGGAGCCTGGTAGATAATTGCGCTCATTAACGGGACCAAAAGGCTCTCGTACAGGATTCAAGCCAATGGGATTGAACAAGAGATTGGAGTTCCGGGTAGGAGGCGTCATGCCTGAGATAGAGAACGTTAAGAACTCGGCTGAGCATTGTTTCGAACTCGCCAGCTCAAGCAACTTCCTGGAAGAGGATGTTGCCTTAGAAGCATTCGAGCTGTTAACCGCCAACGAGTATGACTGCGTGTTGGCGCACGGACTCGGCGTAAGCCTGTAAGGAGGTTTTATGGATCTGGATAGGATCTACGCGCTGGCAAAGAGAGTGAAGCAAAGGCTTCACTGTTCACAGCAGATGGCAGAGTACATAGCATCGCTCCTGGCACTGGAGCACACCGTTAGCAAAGATAGCTTCGAGCTGCTTGCTGAAATCCAAGCTATTCATTCATTACATGGTCACTCCACAATCTAGAGTGACAGATATGGAGCAGGATGATATGGGCAACGCGGGTATTGCTTTCACGGATGCGGGAGGGCTCGAAGTAGCAAGCTTTCCCGAAATGATGGAGATCGACGACGAGCGGCTATTTCCGGAATCAGAAATGAGTGAGTACTGCTTCGAAGGCATAATCGGCCAGAGCCCGGCCATTCGGAACGTACTGGAACAAGTCTGCATTGTTGCGCCAACGGATGCAACCGTCCTGCTTCACGGCGAGACGGGTACAGGCAAAGAACTGGTTGCACGCGCCATTCACAACCTGAGTTCCCGTGCCCGGCGCAACTTCGTTCGCATGAACTGTGCCGCCATTCCGTCCGGACTGCTGGAGAGCGAACTGTTCGGCCACGAACGAGGGGCCTTTACCGGCGCCCTGATGCAGAAGAAGGGACAGATTCGAACTCGCCGACCACGGCTCGCTGTTTCTCGATGAAATCGGCGATATCAGCCTGGAACTGCAGCCAAAACTATTGCGTGCGGTGCAGGAGCAGGAGTTCGAACGCCTGGGAAGTGCCAACACGATCAGCGTCAATGTGCGCATCATTGCCGCCACCCATCGCGATCTTTCCAGCCATGATTCGGGAGGAGAAGTTCCGCGAGGATCTCTTTCTACCGCCTCAACGTCTTTCCGATTGAGATCCCGCCTCTTCGCGAGCGGCGCGAGGATATTCCGCTGCTGGTGAACTATTTTGTGTCGAAGTTCTCGCAGGCGCATGGGAAGACAGATAAGTTCCATACCCAAGGCAACCATGGAAGCTCTGACGAACAATTCATGGCCGGGAAATGTGCGAGAGCTGGCCAACTTCATAGAGCGCGCAGTCATCCTTTCGCGCGGCGAAGAATTGGAAGTGCCCATGCGTGAACTGTCAGTCTCCTATTCTCACAGTGCTTCTGCACAAGCTTCGACCTTCGTGGAAGCCGAACGAAATGTGATCATTGAAGCCCTAAGCGCGTCCTCAGGCCGTGTAGCAGGTATCGGGGGAGCAGCCCAACGGCTCGGATTGAAACGCACGACTCTGCAACACAAGATTCGCCGGCTCGGCATCACGGAAGCTCATTATCGGCAGTAGCCTTGGATTGTTCTTAGCATTGCATCGCTTGAGGAGGACGTCGGGGAGCTTGGATCGACGCTTAGGTACTCGGCCGCCAGAGGCTGACGCGACCTCGGGGGCTCGACTCCCGTTCAGTGGGGTGAACACCATGGAGAAGAACAGAAATAGGGAAAGAGTGATCGCCGAGATAACGCTCTTTCATCTCATACGACTGGGCAACGAATACGGCTGCAGTGTGAGCCGCGATCAAGCTATGGCGTTTCTCAATGAGGAGGAGCACGCGCAAGAGATATGGAGTCATATGATGCAAGCTGGTCTGGACTTCATCGCATGTAGCTTATTTCCGCAGTACGTCAGCTCGGAATTGTGTATTCGTCGTCCCTAGTAGAGTTCGCTGCTGGCAGCCCAACCACAATCGATACCGTCACCCTTGGCCGCGATGTGCTGCCCAGATTCGGTCAGTGCCCTTGTCCCGTCGTGGAGTGCCCGTCCTCCGTCTGGCCGTTGTAGTAGGCGATCCCGCATTTTCACTGACTTCTGAGCACTGCGGTCTGGCAGACAAGTTGCCAATACCAACATAGTTCGTTCAATCGCTACAGCGGGAGGCGGGCCCCGAGGAACTGCCGGCCATGCATGGCGTTTGTCATATCACGGAGTTTCGCAGAAGATAAATGTACTCTGTCCTCCACTTCGTTACCAAGCATGGCTACTCGGTGTTGTTTGGTGGGTTACTCGCGCAGCACTTAGGTTTGCCTTTACCAGGACCTCTTTTTCTGCTCGCGGCAGGGGCGCTCGCGGCAACGGGCAAGATGGGCCTTGCGGTCGCGCTCGTTCTCGCGGTCACTGCCTGTGTTCTAGGGGACTGGGCCTGGTACGAGGCGGGTCGGCGCCAGGGCGACAGGGTCTTGCATTTCATACACCGTCTTACGCGAGACCCTGACGCCCACGACGAAAAGGCGAAAGCCACCTTTGCTCGACACGGGCCTCCACTTCTCGTCATTGCAGATTTCGTGCCTGCATTGGACGCAGTGACACCGCCTCTCGCCGGGATGTCCCGAATTACCCGCCTCCGTTTCCTTGCCTTCGACGGACTGGGTGCCGGACTCTATTCGTCCGCTTATATCGCACTTGGTTATGTCTTCAGCAATGATTTGGACCGCGCAGCCGCCTATGCCGGTAAGGCGGGAACTGTCTTTGGAGGTCTTTTGGTTGTCGCACTCTTAATTCTCGGGGGCCGCCATCTACTTCGCCGCTACCGCCTCACCTACGAGTTCGGCTCCTGGGGGCGGCACGGTCTGATCCGATTAAACTTGGAGGCTCCGTCGGCAACGATTTCAAAATCTCATGGGCAGGCGTGCCCAGTGCCAGAGAAAGGGTAAGTGCCGGTATCAGGGCAGACAATTACGGCGTGTTAGCCCCTAATCCTAAGGTTG
Organism: uncultured Acidobacteriaceae bacterium; assembly: GCA_963821995.1. GTDB lineage: Bacteria > Acidobacteriota > Terriglobia > Terriglobales > Acidobacteriaceae > Bog-257. Next base: position 58,200 of record CAWGFZ010000019.1, read on the forward strand.
CTCAGTAATTACGCAATGATCATTTCGGTATCAGACGTGCACTGTCCCTGGGAGTAGCGAAAGTCTGAACCCTCAAGGAGGTGTGAACTGTGAAGATCACCACGCTGATCAATTTCCTGTTTGGGTGTCACCACGGCAATCTCAGCCGCGTCTTCACCATTTGCAGACGAACATATTGCGTGTGCTGTGACTGCGGTGCAGAGTTCGATTATTCGCTCGAAACGATGGCGATTAAGGGCCGCCGAACGCGGTCGTCCGCCCACCATGTTTTGTGGGAGACATGAGCCATGCGCTCCTATGGCGATGCGAAGGTCCAGCTATGAGAAAGAGCTGTTCCCGTTGGTGGCGTTGATCGTCGGCTTTCTCACGTAGCGACCTCGATTCTCAGAAGATGAGGAATGAGATACAGGAGGCAACACAATGCCAAAGGTTCTATTGGGAATACTGATGTTTCTCTCGCCAGGCCTTGCGCTTGCTCAATCGTCACCTAGGTCATCGCTGTATGAGCCGGCGACCATCGTCGACGTCAAGCTGCATCAGTCTGCGGCCGACTCTAATCCCGATAATGCGCTTTACGAAGTGTCCGTGAAAGTAAAGCAAACCATCTACGTGGTCCTCACCGCACCGCCAGACGGATCGGGAACGATACGGTATGCAATTGGACGTGAACTCCTCGTCCACGTAGACAATAACACGATCACATGGAACGACATCCTGGGCCGATCTCATGAGGTACGGGTTATAAGTAGAAGCCCCATTGCCGATAGCTCCAAATCTCAGACTGATTGATCCAGGATTTCTGATTATAGGAAGTAGAGGTTAACTATCCGCCACAGGCCGGCAAATAAGAGGAGGTTTTAAAGTGAAATCACGGTGGATCATCGGATTCCTACTAACGTGTGCGCTGGCGATTTCCGGCCATGCTCAAGAGAATAGCGGCTCGCAAAGCGCGGAAGGTCCAATCGCAGATCTCGCGCGGCAAAACTCAATCGATGCAACAAGCCCTGCTACGCAACTACAAGCACCTGCAGGATCGCAGGATGCCGAAACCTATCCAGCACGGTTAGACGAGGTTCTGGGAGCCATGTCGGCAGAGCTAGGCGAAATTGCACAGGCCGCTCGTGAAAGCAAGATCAGCCGCGAGCAAGCGGAATACCTCAGCCTGGAACGCTATTACGTTGCCCTGGCGCGGTTCCAGCTCCTACGTATGCTGTACCTGGCGCCGCAGGAGAGCAATCCGCCACAAAGTTACGCGCAGGCAAATACTTCGCCCCAGATTTCCGGGAGTGCCTTCGTAATTCCTCCGGTGGTCTGCTCGCCTGACATTCCCAATCAGCTCGTTGACTATCTCGAACTCACGCCGCTAGAAATCCAGGCGCTTGAGGCACAGATTACCGAAGAATGCAAGCAGATACAACCACTCGTAAAGCGGCTCGACAAGAGCCGTCGCAAGCTGCTTGCGATGAAACTGAACGGGAAAGTTGACGACCGGGAGGTCCAGGCACTCGCGGCAGAACAATCGCAGATTGTCAAGCAGCTCATCGTGGCGAATTCGCAACTTGAGACCAAGCTCTATAACACCTTGACCAGCGAACAACAACAAAAGGTGGATGGACTATTGCGCCAGACTCTCAACTCTGGAAGAAAAATACCGCTCCCTCAATAGCGAAGGCCCATAACATTCAGAGACTCTTGTACGAGCCGCTTTGTTGTCGAAAGATTTGTTAATTCAAGGCGGCATCAGTAATGCCGCCCCGCTCACCTGCTAACCTTTTCGGCCGTTGCCCCACTTTCTTTGCCAGTCGCGCTTCGACGCTCGCTCGTCTGACCACACTGATTACTGGAGTTTCGTCAGTCGCCTTCATTCGGGCAGGGCAGACTTAGTCTCAACCGGCAAATGCGGCCTGATTTCAGCAACTTGCGGTAAAGACTGATTGGCATCCGCCCTGCATTACTTGTTATGTCCGTCGCCCCGACGCTTCCGAACCCAGAAGGTCAGGAAGTCGAAGGCGCTAAGGTGATGCATGTATTGGCTACACCTAACAAAGACGCAGAAGAAACGAATCACACGAGTACTCGGCACGGCCGAGATCCAGGATCCTTTTGCTGACCAGAACGAGAGTCTGCACTGGACTGCTCTGATGATCACGGGAACTGGGGAAATGGCGGAGCGATCGATTATCGACGCAACAGGTCTTGCCCAAACCAGTAGCCGCAATTTCCGTGATTGGCTGGTATTGTGGGCACATTTAGCTACTGCCCGTACATCACTGAACGCCATCCGTTCGTCGATTCAAGAAACCGCGGAACAATACGCTGACTGGACCTGCTCGCACCATAGCCACGAGCCTCTTTCATGGGACGAGATTCGAAGGCTCCAGGAGCTGGATGCAGCTCGAGTCGTACAGCAGCTCGACGTTTTGGCTCGGGCTGTTCTGGTTCTTCACGGCTGTCACCGCGCTTCGTTTGAGGACTGTGTGTTCTTGCTGAATGTGCCGCTGCAATCCGCTATTGGCGCTTACTGCACAGCTGTCGAGTGGTACAGACAGTCTACACAACCGGCTGACACGGCCAAGCAAGCGCACGGTCGACAAAACTCAGTTTCGCTGTTGCATCCTAAGTGGACCTTCGGTGGGTAGAGGAAAATTGATATGAAATCGCAGTGGATGATCGCATTATTAATCGCTGAACTGGTGGTAATTTCGGCTGGCGCCCAAGACATGAACGCACAATCTGCGAACAACGTTGTGACTGAGCAGCAAGGAAGCAGCGAACATACAATTGTGGTCAATGTATGGTCAAAATCCGAGCCGGGAGGACCGGAGCCCGTCAAAGTGTCATTAGCATTTGCGGCAGCCGGCCTGAACGCCGCGTTCAAGATGGAGCTGACTGAGCGAAAGATCGAAAACTCCATCAAAAGAGGTTTCCCGCTTGGCGAGTTCTGGATTCAAAACGATCTTGCCGAGGTTGACGACGCACTAAAACTGGCAGTTTTTTCCGTCGCGAACGGCGCCGATCAACAGGCATTGCACGAACTCGAAAAGCAAAGCACTCGGCTGCGGACCTGGAGTGATTGGCTTATTGACCAGAACCGGCACCGCGCGCTGGCCGAGTACTACATCTCTTCCTCGACCCTGGATAACGACGAGCAGTTTCAGAATAGCGTCGCTTGCACAAAGTTTTTGGTCTCTATGCTGTCGAGCAGAACCTTGGCACAGGCGAACTCCTGTCTCTGAGGCGCGGACGAAAGGCCCTTCTTTGCAAACGACACATAATTCTCGGTCAGGATCTTTTGCGTGGCTCCCCGGGTGGCAGCATTTCTGAAGTACTGGGCAGTCGCCACCATTCCGGCAGGCAGGCGTGGTCCGGGTCGGCAAACCCAGCATGGTTTCAGAAACTCATCTTTCTGCTTGATTGGCGTCAGAGCTGCACTGCTCGTTACGTCGAGGCATAACAATTCGAAAGGTGAGGAATCTTAGCGGCATCCGCGTCGCACCTGACTTCGGTGACGTAGCCTCCTGTTATCATCAACAAATAGCGCGCAGGCCCGGAGGTATCCGATGAAGTTTCTTGTCCTGTGGCATTTCGATGTAACGCGGTTGACCCCTGACGTGGTTCGTGCGATTGCGGAGCAGCCCAAATACGGCGAGAAGCTCGAAGCCGACGGCAAGCTCGAATGCCGCTACCACGTAGTGGGAAGTCACGGCGGAGCCTGGATCTATAAGGTCGCCTCCAACGAGGAACTAGATCGTCTGCTAGCCATGTCGCCGGTTTACAACTTCGCCAGTTACCAGGTCTTACCTTTGGCTGAGATGACCGACCCCTACACAGTTGCGGGAAAGAGTAAACAATTAAGATAGCCCGTTGCCGCTCGAGCACAACTCGAGAGATTTATTCTATAAAGATGTGATAGGGCGCCCTAAATTGGCCGTGCCACTGGGCTGGTCGCAACCCTCGATCCTTCACTGCCCGAATACCGGCTTCGCTTTTACCTTTCCCACGCCAATGAACGACTCGATATCGTTCACTGCCTCGACACTTGGCGGATGCCCGCATTTCGGCACTGACCATCTCGAATTGGGCAGCTCACTGTCACTCTAGTTAGGATCCCGGTTCAAGTTGTTGAAAGCACAACTATTGCAACCCAGGCTTTGTGAACCAGCTCTGGACTGCCAATTGCAAGTTAGTGAGCAGTTTCGGCAGTGAAATTCATGAGGGTCTTGGCTGCCGGAATGATCGGTGGAGTCTAGGCGGTAAAGGAAGGCCATTGGACTCGGCATTACCCTTCCGGAAAGTCTAACCGGCGCCATGATTGGTTCGCTCTGCAATTCCGCAAGTGCTCTTGAGACCGTTGACGAACGCCTGATGCGGTGTGGCATCAGCCGACGATCGTTTCTCCAGTTCTGTTCCTCTCTCATGATCGCTGCGCCGTTCGGCCTGGGGATCACCGACAAGAAGACGCCTGAAGAGGTTGCAGCCGCGCTGGGGAAGGTTATTCGTCCGCCGGTAATCTGGCTGCATTTTCAGGATTGCACAGGCTGCACGGAAACGCTCCTGCGTCCATCACACCCCGATTTGGGCGATTTGATCCTGAACGTCATCTCGCTCGAATACCACGAGACGTTGATGGCGGGCTCAGGCAGACAGGCCGAAGAAGCGCTCGCGCAGGCAGTCGCCAAATACTCCGGCAAATACGTCTGCGTCGTCGAGGGCTCCATCCCTACTCGAGATAACGGCATTTACATGAAGCTCGCGGGACGTCCGGCGACGGAGGTCCTCGGCGACGTCGCGGGAAAGGCCGCGGCTGTCATCGCCATAGGCTCGTGTGCGGCGTGGGGAGGCATTCCGTCGGCCGATCCCGATCCCACTGGCGCGGTGGGTGTAGTTGATCTTCTACCGAATAAGGCGATCGTCAATCTTCCCGGCTGTCCGCCCAATCCCTACACGCTGCTCGGTGTGGTCCTGCAATTTGCCGACTCCGCCACGCTGCCGGAGCTCGATGATCAGAAGCGGCCGAAATTCGCTTACGATCGCGACATTCATGAGCATTGCCCACGCCGGGCACACTTCGATGCCGGCCGTTTCGTGAAGCAGTTCGGCGATGCAGGTCATCGTGAAGGCTGGTGTCTTTACGAGATGGGCTGCAAGGGACCCGATACTCACGCCGGATGCTCGACGCGACACTTCAACGAGATTCCCGACGTGTGGCCCATTGGTATCGGTGCGCCTTGTATCGGGTGCACGGAGAAGAGCATTGCGTTCCGCGTGCCGATGTTCAAGGTCGTACAAATTCATACTCGGGCCACACCGCCTGAGGCCTACCCTCCAATCAACGCGCCCCAGGGGACCATCAGCCCGCTGGCGACCGGTCTCGTCGGACTGGGAGCGGGTGCGCTCGCGGGCGCGGGCTATGTGGCCTCGCGCAAGTTTTCGAGCAAGCCTTGCGACGAGAGTGTACCCGGCTCCAATCCTCCCGCCGAAGGGGGCAACATCGAGGGCGGCTCTGAGAAGACCCCGAAGAGCCAACCATGAGACCTGTTGCTACGTTCGTCTTGCTTCTCGCCAGCGCGATCTGGTCTATCCCCGCGATTATGGCTCAAACCGGCGCCCAGGAACCTCCCTGCATGGAGTGTCATCAGCCAAGGAACACCACGATCGATCCCATGCAATTCGCGCGGTCCGTACACGCCAGCTTGGACTGCAACTCCTGCCACACGCAAGGTTTCAACAAGTTTCCTCACACCAGCGGTCGCGCTACCATGCCCGACTGTATCGATTGTCACGCTGGGATGGTGGTTTCCCCGACCATCGACTTCGACAAGATCTCGCAGGGAGTGCAGGCGAGTGTTCACGTCAAGCTGGTCGATCCGGCATTTCGCTGCACCAATTGCCACTCGCCACATTACTTCATCCCGGCAAGCCGCATGGCGGACGCTACCCAGGCCCGGTTTGTGGCCAACAAGAGCTGCCTGGGATGCCACGCTGCTGGAGAGACGCCCGCCGCCACGAATGCCGCCTTAGAGAAGCTCGAGAAAAAGCATAAGCTGTTTCCCCATTGGAGGTTGCACATTCAGGAGAATGCGTGTATCGCCTGTCACACTCCCCGCGGAGAACAGACGGTGCACCTGATCCTCCCCAAGTCGCAGGCGCTCAGGGATTGCGCAGCATGCCACGGTAAGAACTCACTCCTGGCTACCAAGCTCTATACCCATCTGGCCCTGAAGGAACGGGCCGAACACGGATGGGTGAATGCGATGGTCTTCAACAACGCATACCTGACGGGGGCCATTCGAAATACGTGGCTCGATTGGGCAACTCTCGCGCTGGCTGGGCTGGTGGTTCTTGGAGTTGCGGCCCACGGGATAGGCCGGTTGCTATTCGCCCGTTTAAGGAGGAGGTCGTGAGGCGCGAGCTCGGTGCGTATCCCCTTTGGCTTCGTTCTTGGCACTGGGGCAATGCAGTGCTCCTCGTGATGTTGCTGATCACCGGACTCAGCATGCATTACTCCAAGCCTGGACCGGCACTTGGGTTCCGAACCGACGTTCTGATTCACAACACCGCCGGGGCGCTCTTGACTTTGTTCTACTGTCTATTCCTCTACGGAAATCTGCGATTGGGGAATGGTCGTTACTACCGCATGGTCGCCGGCGATATCGAGCCGGGATTGTTCCGGCAGGCCCGCTACTACTTGTGGGGAATCTTTGTAGGCTCGCCTCATCCTTACCCTGACAGCCAAGAACGCAAGTTCAACCCCCTCCAAAAACTGTTCTATCTGGTGGTGATGTACCTGCTGTTTCCAGTACTGACGGTGACGGGCTGGGCCCTGCTCTTTCCCGGGCAACTGCCCGAAGTCATGTTCGGCGTGCCCGGCATCGGCTTGTGGGCTCTCGTCCATACCTACACCGGTTATTTTCTTTCTCTCTTTATGGTCATTCACGTTTATTTGGGCACCACGGGGACAACGCCGGGCCAACTTTTTCGCTTTATGTGGAACGGCCACACTGACGAGCCCGAACTGGCATCCACAGTTCGCACGCGGGACCCGGAGGCTGGCCTTGGAAATGACGAGCCCGTGCCGGTTGCGGCTCCAAAGGAGCGCGCATGAGCCTTGCAATCAATCGCCGTCAGCTCCTCTTGGGGATCGTCGGAGCCGGAGGCGCCGTTGCGGGAGGGCTAGCCAAGTCCGCAGTTGCGGAGGAACACCCGGCGCATCCTGTGGCCCCGAAGGATGCCGTGGGGATGCTTTACGACAACACCATCTGCACCGGATGCAGGGCGTGCATGACGGCCTGCAGCGAGGCCAATGGATTGCCCCCGGATACCACCTGTGGCCCTCTCGATAGCGCGATCGCCGCAGGTCTTTGGGATGTCCCCGCAGATCTTAACGAGAAGACAAAGAACATCATCAAGCTTTACAGGGAGCCGGGTGGAGCCGACTTTGCCTATGTCAAAAGGCAGTGTATGCACTGCCTCGATCCCGCCTGTGTCACCGGCTGCCCATTCGGCGCCCTGCAGAAGGGCGAGTGGGGCGCGGTCATCTGGAAAAGTTCACTCTGCATCGGCTGCCGCTACTGCGAAGTGGCCTGCCCGTTCGATGTTCCAAAATTCGAATGGGACAAGTGGAATCCGAAGATCGTCAAGTGCGAGTTCTGCTTCGACCAACGCCTGACAAAGCATCAGGAGCCCGCATGCACTGCGGTGTGCCCCACCGAAGCAGTGATCTTCGGCAAGCGGGTGGACCTTTTGGCCAAGGCCAAGCAACGCATCACGGACGCGCCAAATAAGTATTACGAGAACCGGGTGTACGGAGAGTATGAGGCGGGAGGAACGCAGGTGCTCTATCTCTCCAACGTCGCCTTCGAAAAGATCGGTCTCCCAAAGCTAGGCTCGACCTCGTTGGGTCACTACGCAACCAAGGTGACGTCAGTGATCTACAAGTGGCTTTCGGGGCCAATTCTGGTGGCGGGAATTCTGGGTGCGGTGATCAAGCGAAACTGGGATCGCCATGAGGCGGAGAGACCTCAACGTGAGAAAGAAACCGGCCTGAAGGACCAGCTATGACCAGTTGGAGGAAATTGACCGAGTTGCTGTTTGCGCCCCATCACCATCACACAACCGCGCGCACCCAGGACGAAGCCGGCGCCACCCTTGTCAACCACTGGCAGCGCGGTGTTCCCGTCTATAGCGAACGGGTAGTTACACCTACACTGTTGTTCTTCGTAGTCTTGGCAGCAGTCGGTTTGGCCTTGGCTCTGGTCCGGTTCTTCTCTCCCCTCGGTCCGTTTTCTGGGATGAACGATGCCTACGCTTGGGGAATCTGGAAGACCTTCAACGTCATGACCCTGACCGCCTTAGGCTCCGGCCCACTCGCGGTGGGCATGGCCGCCTGGGTCTTCAACCGTGAAAAGCTGCACATGGTCATGCGGACCGCCCTCATGAGTGGTTTCCTGTTCTACGCGATGGGCCTGGTTGCTCTCGGCTTCGATGTCGGGCGTCCGTGGAATTTTTATAGCATCCTGCTCCCCTGGCGCTGGAACACCGAATCGGCGATGCTCGAGATTTGCTTTTGCATGCCCGTCTACTGCGTAGTATTCCTCGCCTTCGAAAACCTTCCCCTGGTCCTGGAACGCTTCTACTACACGGGTACCGACGAGACCAAGGCGTTTCTTCGCTTGTGCGCCCCTGGTCTGCGCCGAATCTATCCATTCATGATCACTGGGGCGTACATATTGCCCCTCATGCACCAGTCGTCCCTCGGGGGACTGTTGCTCCTGGCCGGCAACAAGATCAACCCTCTCTGGCAGACGCCGTGTCTGCCCTTCCTCTACCTACTGACTGCGGGCGTGTGCGGGCTGGGCTTCGTGACTTTTCTACTTCTCTTGTCGGCTCTTCGCTATTCGCGGCCGCTTGATCTTGGCGTCTTAGGGGAGCTAGGCAATCTGCTGTCGGTGATGTGCTTCGTTTTCCTGGGTGTCCGCTTCATCGACCTCATCGGGCGCGGACAGCTCCGTGCGGCCTTCGCGTTTGACAAAATGAGCCTACTCTTCCTTTCTGAGACAACGCTCATCCTGATTCCCGCCATCGCGCTCCGGAGCAAGATCGCACGTCAGACGCCCCGAAAGCTGCTCAACATGGCCGGCCTCGCTTGTTTGGGCGGGCTGTTATTCCGTTTTATCCCTACCACCATCGCGTATATACCTGCGCGCAAGGCCAGCTATTTCCCAGCGCTGCCGGAGTTGCTAATGAGCATTGGGTACATCGCGCTGGGGATCGCGGCTTTCGGCCTGGCGGTCAAATACTTCGCGATACTGCCCGGGGAAATTAAGGACTGGAATTACATGTTCAAACTTGTGCGACAGCGCCATCAGGCAGCCCAGCCAAAAGGAGAAACACCATGGCCCGCATCACTATCGATCCGGTAACTCGCATTGAAGGGCACTTGCGCATCGACGTCGAGGTTGACAGCGGCAGCGTGCAGAAGGCATGGGCAAGCTGCACCATGTGGCGCGGCATTGAGACGATTCTAAAGGGGCGCGATCCCCGTGAAGGCTGGGTTTTTGCGCAGCGCTTCTGCGGAGTTTGCACTACGGTTCACGCCATGGCCTCAGTTCGCGCCGTAGAAGACGCGCTCCAGCTCGAGATTCCGGCGAACGCGCAGTACATCCGTAACCTGATTCTCATCGGCCACGCACTGCATGATCACATCGTGCACTTCTATCACCTGTCCGCGCTGGATTGGGTGGACATCACGACCATTCCCAAGGCGGACCCCGCACGCGCAGCTTCCATTGCAGACGGACTGAGCAACTGGCCAGGAAATTCACACCGAGAACTTGCAGCCGTCCAGAACAAGGTCAATGGGCTAATTGGAAGCGGCCAACTCGGGATTTTCTCGCATGGCTACTGGGGCCATCCGGCGATGCGCCTGAGCCCGGAGATGAACCTGATTCTGTTTGCCCACTATTTGCAAGCTCTTGAATTTCAGCGCAAAGCCTGTCAGGTCGTCGGGATTCTTGGAGGAAAAACCCCGCACGTCCAAAACTTGGCTGTGGGCGGCGTGATGAACGCGATTAACCTGAACAGCCTCGCGACCATGAACATGGACCGCCTCGGAACATTGCAGTCGCTGTTCCAGGAGATGATCCCGTTCGTGCAACAGGCCTACTTCGTTGACGCGTGCCTGCTCGCGGCCTCCTATCCCGAGTGGTTCCGCTATGGACGCGGCGTCGCGAATTATCTGGCCGTCCCCGACCTTCCGGTGGATGCGCAGGCTACGACGTTCGACCTTCCCGGTGGCGTCATCATGAACGGGCAGTTAGGTACCGTGCGGCCGGTTCATGATTGGCATGATAAAACCATCCGTGCGGCGGTTGCCGAAGATGTCACGCATGCGTGGTATCTGGGAGATGGCGCGCAGCAGCCATGGAAGGGCAAGACCGATCCCTACTACACGGACTTTCGGGACGACGGAAAATACACGTGGGTAAAAGCCCCACGCTACGAAGGCGCGCCCATGCAGGTCGGTCCGCTATCGAATATTCTTGTGGGCTATGCCGCTGGCCATGCGCTGACGCGTAAATGGACAGACACCGCTTTTGAACGAATTTCCTCGATAAACGGTTCGAAGGTAACGCCGCAGGCCATGCAATCGACCATGGGGCGCTATCTCGCCCGCGCCATCCGTTCGGCCATGCTTTCGGACCTCGCGCTGCAGCACTGGCAGTTGCTCACCAACAATATTCTGAAAGGCGATGACACGACTTACAACCCGCCGCAGTTCCCGCAGCACGAAGTTGTTGGCGTGGGAATGCATGAAGCGCCACGCGGCACGCTTTCGCACTGGGTGGTCGTCGATAAGGGGGTGTTCTCCAACTACCAGGCAGTTGTGCCGACTACCTGGAACGCCAGCCCACGTGATGAGAAAGGTGTCCCTGGGCCGTACGAGAGCTCACTCCTTGCCAACCCAATAGCCGATCCCGTGAAGCCGCTGGAAGTGCTCCGCACTGTTCACTCTTTCGATCCGTGCATGGCCTGCGCCTGTCACACACTGGATGCAACCGGCCGCGAGATCGCCCAGGTGAAGGTCTTATGAACTCAAACGCGGATTCGAGCGGCGTGCTGGGGAACTCCATGCCTGAACTCCGGCCGTTGGAACGAGGGACAAAACTGCCGGCTCCGAAGCGTGTAAGCGTAATCGGCTTAGGAAATGTACTGATGGGCGATGACGGCTTTGGCCCCTTGGTGATCGAGACGTTTCGTTGCAAGTACGAGTGCAGCCCGGCTGTCGAGATTCGCGACCTCGGCACGCCTGGCCTGGATCTCACGCCGTATTTGTATGGCACGGATCTGGTCGTGATCGCAGATGCGGTACATGCGGACGAAAAGCCGGGAATGCTATCCATCTACTATGAAGCGGATCTTCTGGCGCATCGGGCCCAGCTTCATCTCACGGCCCACGATCCGGGACTTCAAGAATCTCTCGCGCATTTAAGGCTGGCGGGTGAAATACCATCTGAACTTGTCATCGTCGGCGTGGTTCCGGAGTCGTGCGAATTCGGCAAGGATATGAGCTCGTCCGTGCTACTTGCCTCCTCGGCTGCTGTCGACAAGATCGCGCGCTTGCTTGTAGATCGCGGCGTCAATTGTTCTCGCCGGCATGCGGCGATCCAGCCAAATCTCTGGTGGTTTCACGGTGAAACCGAGCTTTGTCGCACAACGATTAGCCTCGCTGAAGTACCTATCAGCGATCGGCCACGGAGTACCCTGGGTTAGGCTCTGCTCGTTTGAAAGTTGGAAAGCTGAGGTAGGAAAATGTGTCTGGCAATACCCGGCAAAATCCTGACCATCCTCGAGGAGGAGAATCTTGGTTTGCGGCGCGGCACCGTAGCCTTCGGCACTCGACGCTGCCCCATCCGTGACTGACAAAAGTTCATTAGCAGCTCCAGGATTGCGCAATCAAGCGCGCGTGTGTCGGCTGAGGCAGCGGAGGCAGAAGTCAAGTTGGCTTTCGCGTTGTGTTCGGATTGTGATCGCCAATCGTTCGCCGTTTGTAATTCTCGAAACCGGACTACCAATGTGGGCGCTGGAGAAAATCAGCGAATTGGGAGCAAGTTGTTCCCGCGTTCGCTTTTCTCTGGTCCGGTTCGTGTAGCAAATATCGCGAAAGTCCGGCCTTTTTTCGCGTATTTCAGGACCGAAAAGGCACGGTTTCTCTGCACTTTAGACTACGTGGCGGAGGAAGGTGAATTCGAACTCTAGATACGCTTTCTTCTAACCCGATTATACTCAGCGTCTTAGAACTTCCCTCCTCACGATCTAGAGTTGAATTCACCGAAGCACACCGCTAGCGTGACGGCGAACCAAGCTGATGAGTAGGACGCGGCTTAGGGTAGAATCTGATGCGTAAGCGCAAAACGGTCGCCGACAGCAAAATGATGTACGCGCATACCGCTAGTATTCCTGGGTTCACGCTTGTATCCTCTCTTGGGTGTGAACGGCATCAGCTCAGGCGGGACGAGGCGCTGCATGTCTCCGCAAGCGATGGATATTGCTCGGCTTCATCACAAGACGCGCGATCCGCTCTATGAACATGTGTTGCGCTACCGGAAGACCGCGATTTCTTGCCTCTGAGACATGTGCGACATAATCTGCCTCCTACTTCGAGTTATTCCGTCAGCGCGTGTCCAGCGATTGGGTTTTTATTGGCCTGTCGAATGGACAGCAGCCAAACGCTGGCTTTCTGTTGTTTTAGCTTGACGAGAGCCTGCCGTAGCGCGCGAAGCATCAGCCGCGCCGCCGGTAGATTTCTGCCGATCCTTGACAGCCGCTGCTCTGAGACTCGCTTTCAGCTTGAGGGCCGGCCTGGCAGTCTTGGCTAGCTCGGCTTGGTCAAAGTGCTCCGGGTCGATTTCTTGCTGGGCGATGGCTGGCCTCAGGAAAGTCGGAACCATGCAGGTCATGGTCAACAGAACCAGAATTCTGGCGATTTTCATCTCACACCTCCTGCGAAATTGCGGGCATAGTGCCGCAGACTGCCTGGCTGCTCAATATCGCAGGCTGTCGGATTCCCTAATTTTTCTGTCGCGCTAAGTTTCTGGAAACAAGCGGGATGCCGTGGACGGAAGCAGTCGTTGTAGAATCGACTGCCCGCCCATCAGGGGGAACCGTGAACTCCGGGCCGTTGCCACTCGGGCGACCGATCAAATTTGGTGCGGACTGCGAGCTCGATCCCAGCAGTTATGAGCTGCGCCGCTCCGGTCGTGAGACCTCATCGGGACACGAGAAGATAAGATACGGTTCAATGTCTTCTCCGAGGAGAAGTCTGAATTCGTCGAGAGCTGCTTCGCGTTCGCTACGCCTGAATTGGCGCTGGACTTGAAGCGGCAGCACACGTACCGAGTAAGATTCAACTGCAATCCTGATTACCCTCAAGTGCTCGAAATCATTGAGGAACTCGTCTGCTCCAAGTAACCAAGCAGCTGCGTAATTCTGCCCCACGGCGATGGGAGCGTAGATGTGCGGGGGGGCGGCGCTGCCGTGGCAATACTCCGCGCAACCGGCTCTTTGGCGCCTAATGCTCGACCGCCGCCCCGCTTCCTAACTGAGCCCGCGCTCAGAAGCTCTGCATCTACTGCGATATGGCATCCTCAACCGAATTCAACCTGGCGGAGACAATCGCCCTGCTCAAGCGCACCCCCGCAGCATTCGATGTGCTCTTACGCGGGTTGCCCGACAACTGGGTACACACAAACGAGGGGAAAGATACCTGGAGCGCATACGATATCGTCGGCCACTTGGTTGCGTTGGAGCACACCGACTGGATGGCGCGGCTGCATCGAATCCTGGAACATGGTGAAGCACTTCCCTTTGACCGCGTTGACCGGTTCGCTCACCTGAAAAACGGTCAAAGCGAGTCTCTGGAACAGCGGCTGGACGACTTTGTGCGGCTCCGCAGACAGAATATTTCTGATTTGCAGGCTTTGAATCTGCAGCCGCAAGACTTCACGCGGCGAGGCAGCCATCCCACGCTCGGGGCGGTCACCCTCGCGCAACTCCTGGCGGCATGGGCGGTGCATGACCTCACGCACCTGCACCAACTGTCCCGTGTGATGGCTCACCAATATCGTCAGGCAGTGGGCCCGTGGAGTGCCTTTGAGGGCGTGCTGCAGTGTACGGGGCACAGCGCTCCGCCGTAAGGCTCGAGCCATCGGTGGCGCATCGATGTGGGCTGGGTCGGCGTTGCCGCTATCATTTGCTGACGCCTCCTATATCGACTGGGAGCGGGCGATTAGAGGGGAACTCGTTCGGTAACGGGGAAATAAACCTGAAATCCGAAGTTGAGGCGCGAGATTCCTCGTTTCTTGGTACTTGGGAACGGGGTTAAAGCAATGGCCTGGGCTCAGGTGGCTGCAGCAGATTCCAACTTCGGCGAAGTTGGAATTTCCCAGCTTAAGATTTTGTCCAGCAATGGGTTTCGGGTTTTCAATCCGCCCCAACTTTGCGACAGGGCAACTTGCTGTTGGCACGCGATCTGGAAGGCTACCGGGCCTATTGCGAGAAAGTGCGGTACCGCCTTATGCCGCACGTCTGGTAAGCACCGCGTCAGCCGCTCACTTTGCGGCGGTGATACAATCCAGCCCGCAGCGGGGTCCTTTCGCCAGGGTTATCGAGACGCTGAGCGTTTCCCAAGTTGATTTCAATCATTCCTTCTGCTGATCTGAGGTTGTCGCATGCTGCACTTCATCTACTTTGTGCTGATCGCATCCGTGGCCCAGGCCAGCACGCCCTTATATCAGTCTTCGTTCAACAAGGCGAACAAAGACTGGACCGTCATTCGAGGCTCCGCGACGATGGACCCGGCGGTCTCGCATGGCGGCAAGGCGTCGCTGCGGGTCGAGCGGAGTTCGCAGTCCCAGGATGCAGGCGTGCGTCTGTCGCCGGTGTCGTTGACGCTGGGCAAGCGGTATGAATTGAGCGGCTGGGTGCGGACGGATAACCTTGCGGTGAGCGACGTGGACCGCAGTCCGATTGCTAGCGGGGCAGCGTTGACCATGGCCTCGATGCCATATGACGTCCACTCGACCTCGGTTGGGGGCACGCAACCGTGGACGCGAGTGTCGCTGAAGTTTGTTGCCAGCGCCTCGCAGGATCATATTCTACTGACGGTCGGGAATGGCGGTTCATTCTCCGGCAAGGCCTGGTTTGAAGGCATCCAGTTAGAGGAGGCGCCCTCCGGCGATGGGTGGCCTGTTACGGACGCGGTGCAAACCTACGGACCGGCGTATCGATACCCAGCCGCCGGATGGATCTACTTGCATATCGAAGGCAAACCCTACGAGCGCGGTTATCAGCACGGCCACCTGATGGCGCGGGAGATTCCGGAATATTTCGAGCGCTGCGCTGCGGTGCTGGGCGACAAAGAGCATTGGAAGGACTATCGCACTTCGGCCAACGCTCTGTTCCTGCGAGGCTTCGACCAGGAGATTCTGGAGGAGATGCGGGGAATCGCTGACGGCGCCTCCGATGCCGGAGCTCGCTGGCAGGACCGCCGCATTGACCTGGTGGATGTGGTAGTTGCCAACGTGACGGTCGAGATGGGAGAACTCTCCAGCGCGGTCGCCACCACTGCAACAGGGCTCGAAGGACTGGATCTGGACAAGCCTCCCTACACGAAAAGCAAGCGTGACTCAGTGACGGACCATTGCAGCGCGTTTGCCGCCACCGGACCGGCCACGCGCGACGGCAAGATGGTCATCGGGCACGTCACCTGGTGGCCGCTGACTCTTGCCGAACAGACCAACGTCATGCTCGACATCAAGCCCGCGGCAGGGCATCGCGTCCTGATGCAAAGCTACCCAGGCGGCATAGAAAGCGGCACCGACTGGTACCAAAACGATGCCGGAGTCGTGTTGACCGAAACCACCATCGAGCAAACCCCATTCAATATTCGGGGCACGCCCGTGGCCTTCCGCGCGCGCACAGCGATCCAGTACGGCGGCAACATCGATGAGGTCGTGCGCCGCCTCGGCACGCGCAACAATGGCCTCTACACCAATGAATGGTTGATTGGCGACGCCACGACGAATGAGATTGCCATGCTCGATCTTGGCACCGACCACACTCGTCTGTGGCGCAGCTCGAAGAACGAGTGGTTCGGCGATACGCCGGGATTCTACTGGGGCGACAACAACGCCAAAGACCTGTCGGTCAGGCTGGAGGACTATCCCGATCCGCAAGTCAAAGGCGGTTACATCCCTTACGTGCCGCACCGGCGTGACCGGGCGTGGCTCGAGCTCTATCAGAAATACAAGGGACAGATCGACGAGCAATTTGCCTTTCTGGCCTTTCGCACCGCGCCACTGGTCAGCTCCATCACTGTTGACGCCAAGGTCGTGACATCGGAGATGGCAGCGCACATGATGGTATGGGCCGCGTTTGGCAAGCCGAATCAGCGCGAATGGCTGCCCAGGAAGTGGGACAACGCCAAGGATGATGGCCTCTATCCGTCTGGCTACTACCTGTTCGAGGGCGAACCCTCAGCCAGTCTGCAGGCGATTGTGCGGCAGAACGAGGACGCTCGTATGGCCGCCGCCGCGGTAGTTCCGGCGAGTTCGCCGAAGGCCGCGGGAGCAGCTCCCGCCAGTTACGAAGATCGTGTGTGGAAGGGCTGGGTGCTACCGGCCAGCGACGCGGACGTGTGGTTCGTGGCAGGCGCGGCTTCCTATCGGCGCGTCCTGTTGTCCAAGGACCCGGAACAGGCGATGGATGCCATGCGTGCAACCTGGCGTGGCTTGCAACTGGACCCGGAGAATCCGGCTACCGACTTTCGACGGGAACAAACCAAGGGCGTACTGTTTCTAGAGGGCCTGCGAGTGCAGATCGGCGACGACGCGTTTTTTAAGCTGATGGACGGCTACTTCGCTGCCAACACCACGAAGACCGTCACCGCACAGTCCTTCCTCGACCAAGCAGGTGTTGGTCTCCGCCCGATCGATCCGCCGGACGGCCCAGCTTATCTCGCCAGCGACATTGAGGACCGGATGGACTCATCCGTGATCGTTTACGGTACCTTGCGCGACGCGGGCGCAAACCGATACGTCGCCGAACAGATGCAAAGCCGGTTCCTCGATGAGTTCGAGAGCCGGGTCCCGATCTACAAGGATTTCGAAGCCACCAATGATCTGCTGCAAAATCACGACGTTATCTTCGTAGGCCGTCCTGAGGCTAATTCAGCCTTGGCCCTCTGGACCACACAACTCGGACTCGATTACACGGGTGGCGCCTTCAGGTTGAATGATAAGGTCTACGCTTCAGAACGCGACGGCTTGATCTTTGCGGCCACGAATCCGCTGAATGCCTCTCACATGGTACTGATCGTGGGCGGCAACGACGCGCTTACCACCGTCAAATTACAAAAGTCCGACTTGCCCGATACCCAGTACGTCATTCTGCAGGAGTCCGGTGAACCGCTGAAGGGGTTCATTCGCCATGCCTCGTCTGCCGCGCTCAACCCCGCTCCACCCGCCAAGTCAGCGTCGAATTAGCGTCGTTCCGTCTTGCGGATGGCTGGCAACGGCAGGTTGGCGGCGTGGCCGGGTCCCCTACAGCCCGAATACTTCGCGTTAATTGCCGTTGAGCCGCGGCAGAAACGAGCGAGACTGCATCACCCGAGCCTGTGACCGAAGCTGTCACGGATGCAGCTTCGCAAACCAGCTTCACCGACTCCACGCGCGGAGCTACTTAAAGAACACGTCGTAGATGAACGGCGCGCTGGCCTTTGGGTCAGCCATCTCAATCGTGCTGACGTAGTGCATCCGATTTCCGTATTTGTCGGTGCTATGCGACTCAGCGTACTTGAGCGATATTGACTTGATGCCCAACTCCTGCAACGTGTGACAGTTGCTTCCAATGGTGGTGTCGGGTGGCCTGAAGGTACAGACCTTTAACAGCGGAAACACCTTATCCTCCGCACTAATCTTGCCGTCGTTGTTCCCTCCTTGCTGTACCTGGTCAAACTCTGCCAGTGCCCGCCAGCCGTTAACCCGATAATTAAACGGTTGATACGGCCGCCCGGCCGCATCATCGGCCGCATACTCGGCGCGCAACTTGTCTTGTTCAGCGTCGCTCAACGGCTGCCACGTCAGATTGCTGAACAGGTCTTGGCAACTCTTTATGACTTTCCCGTGAGGATCGGGTTCTCCAAACTGCGCATCTAGTTTTCTAGGCAGCACAAGAAAACCGATGTTGCGCTTGGGGTTCGTCCACGCTAGCTGCAACTCCCGACCGTTACCATAAAAGTCCCACACGACCCCATCTTCGACACTGGTGAAGGCGTCGTCAAATCCTCCGCGGTCGAGGTTGATGACGATTGCGCTAGGACCAAGGTCGGCGAAATTTTGTGCCGTGACCGCCGATATCCCAATCAGCAGGAACAACGCAATTCTCGCCTTTGCCTGTCTCATTTTTTCCTCTCCTTACGTTGAGCTTCCACGCCATCCCTACTGCAAATATACGTTTGAGTTGCCGTTGAATTGGTGGACCGGACTGTAGATCCAGCCGCCGGAGAAAGTGTGCTTCAGTTGGAAAACTACACCGTCGCCGTGCGCACCTCCGTACTCGGTCGTACCATACAGATTTCCCGCGCGGTCGAAGATCAACGTGCTGCTGGGATAGCTGCCATCGGAGCGGTTGAAGCTGTGCAGGACCGTGTAGGTCTGCGCGTGCGAAGTCATGGTCGCAAGCGCGACGAATAGAATCGCCATGCTTGCGATTGGCAGGCGAACTAAGCTAATGCGCATTATTCATGAACGCCGGGGACTCTATGGAAGGGGCGCGGCTTCAGCCGCGCCGTGACCCGCCAGCGCGCTGGGCTTTAGCCCCCGAGGGAGATTTCCGCAGTCTGTTACGAAAGCGAGGTCCCTCCGTGGCTAAAGCCACAGCCAAGAAGCCCACTCTACGGCACGGCTGAAGCCGTGCCCCTTCAAAACACCAGACCTTCATGAATAATCCAGGCTAAAGCGTTGATCGGAACAAGTCACGAGGATCCTCCTCTACTACGGTGGACACGGTCTCAGAAAAGCGATGTTCTTGCGAACGCGTCATAACGTCACGCCCCCTTCTTAACGTCAATCATTTGTTTTCGTTCCACAATGTCAGACTCGCATGTGGGAGACTGGCCACTGGCAACTGCCTACTCCTTTACGGCGTGATCTCCCACGCCACACCGTGCCCGTAGAGCCCACAACTTTCTGTTGTTCCATAGAAATTGCCGCTGGTGTCAAAGCTCACTGAGCCGTAAGGGAAACAGCCGCTCGCTCCGCTGAAGTCGTAGAGGTCGGTGAAGGTCCAGGATCCATTGGAGGGAGTCAGCTTGAAGAGCATGCCGAGGCCGTCGGCGCCATCCCCAAAGCCCAGGCCGTAAAGGTTGCCGGCCGAATCAAACGCGAGATTCCCATAAGGACCGATGGCGCCGGGCAGGTTGTAGATAACCTGGAAG
The DNA here is from genome assembly GCA_963821995.1 of uncultured Acidobacteriaceae bacterium. GTDB lineage: Bacteria > Acidobacteriota > Terriglobia > Terriglobales > Acidobacteriaceae > Bog-257. Next base: position 77,695 of record CAWGFZ010000019.1, read on the forward strand.
TTCCAACCGCTGCCGCTGGGTGTCAGCTCGTAAACCACGCCGCCGTATTCGTTGCCGACCCCTCCTCGGGCGGTCGCACCGTACAGGTTGCCGGCTTGGTCCTTGATCAGCCCACCGTAAGCGAGACTGCCGTCGCTGCCGCTGAAGGTGTGGAGGATGGTAGTGATCCATCCTGAGCCGCTGGGACTTGCCTCGAAGATCGCACCACCGTCGCCGGTGGTGCCAAGCAGATTGCCTGCATTGTCCATCACCACGCCCGACATAGGCCCGGTGTCGGCATAGTCAAGGCTGACCAGAACATTCTCCGTCCAGCCACCCCCGTAGGGCGAGGCCTCCCAGACGGTTCCAAGGTTATGGTCAACGCCGCCAAATTCGGTTGTGCCGTAGATGTTTCCGGCCTGATCGAAGATGAGCGGGCCATAAATTGGCGAGTATCCGTTACCGCCTGTGAAGCTGTTCAGCAATGTGAGCTGCCAAGGCGTCAAGGGACTGGGCGGCGGGGTGGGTAACGGCCTCAGGTTGAAGAGAGTTCCAGTATTGCAGCCGATGGTGGTGCCGAACAGGCTACCGTCGGGACCCACCGTCACCGGGCTGAGGGGATTGCAGCCGTCGTAGTCGTTCTTGAAGCTGTAGATCGGCAGCAGGCTCCAGCCACCGCTGTGGTGGACCAACTCAAAAACGTCCCCGTACCCATATAGCCCACCGCCCGAAGCAGTTCCATAGAACGTACCGGCTCCGCCGGGGGTGAGGCCGGCGGTGGGTTGCAGGCCGTCAGCGCCGCCGGTGAAGGCGTGAAGCACCGTGAAGGTTTGCCCGTGCGCGGCAGCCGTTAGGGCAAGCAAGGCGATTGCGAGTGCCAGGGCATGGAGTGAACTCGTTGCGTGGCGGCGTAAAGCAACTGTACAGGGCTGCATCGTGAATTCTCCGATCTCGGGGCGTCCAAAAGGGAAGAACTGCCTCGGTCCGTAATGGTGTGCCCGATGGCCCGGGGAAATCAACTTAATTTCAGATTACGGTGTAAACGCATGAATCGGCGGCTTCTACGCTCAGAAATGATGGCCTGTGCTGTCTCTAAAGGTGTGGCTTGTGAAACGCTCCCCCAGATTGCAACTAGGTTGGGCTCGTCCTAAGTTCCATACAGTTCAGTAATCGACCGGATATGAGCATGACTTCGAGTGCTGATGTTTCATTTCTTCTCGGCTTGGGTATCCCGAGAGCGAGCATGCTGGCCACCTGAATCGCCATGGTCGGAACTACGGTGTGATCTTGAACACGGTGCCGCAACCTGCCGGGCAACCGGTCGAGCCTGTGCCTCCTTCCGTAGTCGTGTCTTAGAGATTTCCGTCTGCGTCGATGACCAGATTGGAAAGCGGATGCGCTACGTCGTTCGCGCCTCCCTGAAAGTCATGCAGGTCGGCGTACATCCAGGTGCCGTTGCCGGCCGGACTCAGGTCGAAGACATTGCCCAGGTTATTCGGCGCGTCGCATTCGGTCGTGCCCATGGCTGCGGCGCTCAAAGCCCAAGAGTTACTTGTGCTTATCGGAAGTGGGAGTGTCGCGCGCCGACCATAGGATGACTTCGTTAAGGGGTCTTACCTATCCCGACGCCGACTCCGCTTCAGTGGCAGTTCTCAATCACCTGGTTGGACGTGGCGTTCGTGGTTTGATCTGTCGCGGTAAACTGCAACTGACCTCCGCCCCGCCTGTTTGCAAGTATCTATACATAGTATTTCCCGCTTGATCGTTCCGTCCGGCCAATCGGCTGCAACCCGTTCCTCGGCGGCATAACCGCCGACTTGTGCGATGACCAGAACTTCTCCCCCGGACGTAAAGCCGGTTCCCTTAACCTCAAAGGAGTTATTGCTCCCGAGATAGGTGACCGAGGTGATTGTTGGAGTCGTCCCTGGCACCGTGATCGGAACTTTTCCTACCCCTGTCGCGGCGCTTCCAAAGTCGTTGTAGGCTGTGACTTGATACTGGTATATCCCGTTGAGTTGAATGCTGTGGTAAGTCCATTGCACCAGGCCGGACTGCTCATCCTTAAATGGAATAGTGGCATTAATGACCGGACTGCCGGGCTGGTCACCGGTTTCGGAGACCGTCAGGTTCCATGAAGTAGCCTAACTACCTCGGCTCGCCCCGGACACGGCATGAAGGCGGCCGACGCAACGCGGTCCTTTGGCGCGGTCATTGGAAAAGCTCTCAAACCACTCCATGCCGGTCAAGGCATGATACCCATCCCGCTTCATTCGTGGCCTTGCGCAGCTTGGCACCACGCAGGAGCTTAGGAATTCGGTGCAAACGAGCAGCCTGCGCCTTACCCGCTCTATGTGGAGGATCAATGGGAATTGGGGTTATTGGTGCGACTTGCTATGCTTGATTGAATCTAGGTGAAGATGCTGCAACCAGTTCCGCACTGGCGCTGGCAACTGAGTTTCCAAAGCCGCCCGCCCATTTGTCAAAGAGCTTGCAGGTGAGACTCCGCCATCTTTCCCGGCGATGGAACGGCTTTATCGATTGGCCTCCGACCTGTATGGTTTACGACCCTGGCGGGTCCTGGACGAGGACACCTTGATCGTGGTCCGTGACAGCGTCAGCGGCAAACTCTGCCCCTGCTCGGTCATGGGCGCGCTCGGCGAGGTTTCTTTCCATGCACGGCTATATCGGGGCAGAGGGGCTTCGCCAGTTTCGCAAGATCGAAGCCGAAGAGATCGCCGACGCTGCCCTCGTGCTCTGCCGATTCTCTGGGCTTACTTCAATGGGTGCCAGGCACACAGAACACCAGGCGGGACGCCGCCTGCGTTGTTTACCGTTCCCAGAGCGATGTTACACGCCCATTGGTTACCGGGATGCGGATTGACAACGGCACTGGCGAAAGTAAATCCAGTCTTGCTGGGATCACCGCAGGCGTTCTTGATGGTGTAGTCATACCCGTATGCGGCGGGTAATTCGCTGCACAGCGGAATCGGTACCGCTCCACTCGTCTGTCCTTTTGCTAAGTTCCCGGAAACGGAGACAGTGAAAGTAGTGTTGTCGCAATTGTAGGTCTGAGGATCGTTAGGCCACGTGTAGGCTCGGGGGAAAACCGTGTGCACGGTGTCGTCTCCGATGCAGGTGCTGGGGCCTGCAATACCCGGCAGGCTGGCGCTTTGGCTGCATTTCAAGAATGGGGGCTCGGCCGCCGGCTGGTTCACGTTGGTGCAGATTACAGGGTCACAGGGAACCTTCTTCGCGTATCCCGCGCAGGCGCACGTGTTCAGGCCGCCCTGTGCTTTGGCCCAGCACGTCGCGTAAGGCGCACACTCACTGTCTGTGGTGCAGCTCTTTCCTGGACAAATACCCCCACCCCCAGGTTCGGGCTGGCACTCGCCAAATTCGCACTTGTCCTTGCCGGGCGTGCATTTATTGCCGCCCCAGGCAGTTGCCTGACAGCAGTACGCTCTCCACGCACCGCACTTGGAGTCTTTCGTATCCTGACAATCGGCCGCCGGAGCGCCAGGGTACTCGTAATACCCGCAATTGGAGAAACAAGCGACGTTGTTGTTAGCATACTGCCCGTTTTGGACGTACATACTCAAGTCGCTGCTCTTGAGCAGGAACGGCTGGTTGCAAACACTGCTGGCTCGAAGGTCTGCGCCCGCCATGGAGTTGGGAGCATAAGGATGACCCGACTTCGAACGGTCCGCCTGGCACCAGAACACGTCGTCCGGTGCGCCCGGGTGATTCGCACTGAATTTGCAGCCATACGTATTGCCGGCCGGATCGAAACTCAGCGCGCCAAAGCCGGGCTCGGAGCCGTCGTCGTCTCCGGTGAACTGGTACAACACAGTTTGCGTCCACGGACAAGATACGCTCGCGCAGAAGGTGGGCGGAGGCTGCAAACGTAAGACAATTCCGCAGCCGTTGGAGCAACCAGTGCCGCCGTAGAAGGTCGTGCCGTAGATAGCGCCATCAGGGCCGAATACGAGCGGCGCATCCGGCGTAGCCCCGTCTGAACCGTGGAAGGAATACAGCGTGTCGAAGGTCCAGCCCGAGCTTCTGCGAGTTAGCTTGAAGATCGTGCCGCAGGTTAGCCCGCCCAAGCACTGCGATCCCTGCAGTCCGCCATCGCCAGTGCCACCGTACAAATTACCGGCACGGTCGATGCTGAGTCCGCTCCCGACGGGATTGGCGCCGTCGGCTGCTCCGGTAAAGGCGTGCAGAACGGTCAAGGTCTGCGCCTGGGCCGCGACAGCCGTCCCAAGCAGAAGGAACAGAACGGCCGCGATTTGCCAGCCCAACCGTTCTTGAATACCGATTTTGTTCTGGACGCCTCATAACCGCCTCTTCCGCGAACTGATAGCGCCAATTTCGCATGCTTCGATCCATCAGTCCCACATTGTGGGATATGCCAGCTTGCGCAACTGGCAACTGGCCACTGGCTGCTACTGACTACTGTTCACGGCGTGATCTCCCAGACGACTCCAGCGCTATTCGGCCCGCCGTCGGCAGTGGTGCCGTAAATGTTTCCGCTGCTATCGAGCGTCACTCCGCCGATAGGGGTAACACCGTCGCTAGTGTCGTGAAAATCATGAAGATCGGTGAACGTCCAGTTGTTGCCGGAGCGACTCAGCTTGAAGACCGAGCCATCCTCAAAAGCGCCGTCATCGCTTGTTGTTCCATAGACGTTTCCCGCTGCGTCGAGTGTCAGCGTGCTTAAGGGTCCGCCGTTCCCAAAGAAACTGTAGAGCAGATTGAAAACCCAGCTTCCGCCGGAGGGCGTCAACTCGAACACCGTGCCGCCGCCATTTCCGCCAATGGAAGTTGAGCCATAGAGGTCGCCGGCTGGATCGAGGGCAAGCCCTCCAATCGGATTAGCTCCGTCAGCTCCGCCGGTGAAGTCATAGAGGATGGTCGTCGTCCAACCCGAGCCCGAGGGTGTCATTTCGAAGACATAGCCGGCATTGTAACTACCACCCTCATATTCGACTCCGTAAAGATTGCCGGCGGAATCGACGGTCAAGCCCGCAAATAACTCCGGGCCGAGGTTGGCGATCACACTTTCGTTCCAACCGCCGCCGGAAGGCATCATTTCGTAAGCGGTACTGAAGTCGGTGCCGCCTAGAAGGGTGGTGCCGAAGATATTGCCCGCCGAATCGAAAACGACGTTGCCGTATGGTTCCGAACCATCAGGATTGCCGGCGAAGCTGTGCAGCAATGTGATTGACCAAGGACAGAGCGCGGTGAGACAAGCCGTGGCTGAAGGGCTCAGGCGGAAAACAGTTCCCAGATCGAACGCTCCACCACCCACTGTGGTGCCGTAGATATTGCTGTCCGGACCAATGGTCAGGCCACCATAGTTAGTCGGCATTTGGCCGTCTCCCGGGCTTCCGGTAAAGATGTGGAGGGGTGTTTCCACCCAGCCGCTGCCGGCTTGCTTCAAGCGGAAAGCCACTCCCTTGCCTTGAGCGTTACAGGCCGATCCGCCATAGGAAGTTGTTCCATAAAGGCTTCCCGACCGGTCCATAAGGAGAGCGTTGGTGGGGTGGCTTCCGTCGGAACAGCCGCTGAAGTTGTAAATGACGTTGTAGGTCTGCGCGTGCAACGCCGCCGAGGCGGCAATCACCCAGAGGAACGTAACCAGGCTGAGAAATTGTAACCTTGTCATCGTGGGTGCGACGAGAACGTCATTTTGCTGACCTTGTAAACGTGTCATTGCTAGTCCCTTCCTTTCTACTGCTACCTCCTGCCCTGACGGGTTGCGAACTGAACCTGGGGCACTGAACAGGAGCGGGTGGCGTGTAACTTATCTCCTCCTTAATCGCCCACAAGTCAAATTAATTGCACCTTACGGTGTAACCGATTGCATCAAAAAGGGATATCTAGGATGGCGACCTGGCGACGGATGTGCCAAGTGCGCCTGCATCCTGCATTAGTGCCATGCTGGCGCCCACTCGACAATTACTGAGCAACAGCTGCTGATTATTGCCTTATGGCGTGATCTCCCACACCGTGCCCCAGCCATAGGCTCCGCCGCCACCGGCCGTTCCATAGAGATTGCCCTGTGCGTCCAGCACCAGGCCTCCGATGGGGTAACTGCCACCATCCCCGGCTGCGAATTCGTAGAGCAGGGTGTAGGTCCAGCCGCCACTCGAGGGGGTGAGCTTGAACACCAACCCCACATTGTTCGATCCCAGCTGGAAGGCTGTACCGTACAGGTTACCGGCGCTGTCTCTAACCACACCGGAAAGGGGACCACCATGCTCCGTGACGCCGGGGAGGGAGTATCCCCCGGAGATCGTCCATCCGCCGCCCGAGGGACTCAATTCAAAAACGGTGCCGCCCTGATTCGGGTATTCACCCCCGAACTCCGTGGTGCCATAAAGATTGCCGGCTGGATCGAAGATCAAGGTCCCTCGGGGCAAATATCCGCCGGGGCCGGATACGAACGAGAACAGCGTATTCTCGGTCCGTGCCGCTGGCATAATATCGCGAGGGTCGCTTTGGAGGTTGCTTCAGGCAGTTGGATCGAGTCCTCTTTACCTGGAGATTTCACGATCTGTGGCGCGGGTTCACTTTGCCGTCCGTCTTCGGCGTCAACCAGAAATGGCTGCCGCGATCGCTGTACAGCGCGCAAAACAGGCTAGGTGAAAATCGCCGTTCCGATGTTCTCTACACGGTTCCCAAAGAAGAAAGCTTTGTATTTGCCGAAGCGGGACGTCGAAAAAGATATTCCCACAGTCGAATGTCCTGCGGAAGCATTTCGGCCCCGCCTCGGACTGAAAAAACTGACTGGGCGGCCCGCCGTAGATTTGCAGACGTGCACTGAGCTATCAGAGTTGCTGGTCGAGCCCTCCCGATTTGGCATACTCGCGGCTGCCGCAACTCTTCCGTACGCTCGCCCCGAGTCAGCAGCACCCAAAGGGAAAATCCGTCTGTTCAGGTCTCAGTCTGGTTGGCAATCTCGGCCCGTCTGTGCACCAACCGCCACTTTCCTGTTGCTGTCTTGGAGGGATCTGCGCCATCCTTGACCACACCTTCGCGGCCATCGCCCACATGCCGACTTCTTGTTCCGCCTGCCCCTGAGAGGAATCATAGGCCGTGAGTACGCGCCGACGCGCAATGGTCAGCGCTTCATCGCCGTCTCTCCCAGTGAAGGCAGCTCTCAGTCGCTAACGTTGCTGCAGAACTGGCCGGCAGAGTTGAAGAACAAGTAACTCGCCTGACCTCTCACTTGGTGGGTGACGGGCACCCGGAGGTTGGCAGCCAATTGGAGAAGTCTAGTCCCGCGTCTCGCTCGTGGAGTCAACCGGGAACGCAACAATATTCGCGCGCGGCGATCGCCGGCTGGTCATTCTATGGCCGACAGGGGAACGTCCATCGTGCTTGGCATTTGAAGTCGCACACCTCATCGCAGGTTCCGCCACATACTGGCAAAGGTTAGTGAACGTGTTGCCCACATGACCGGGGCCGGTGCTGTCGTTCAGGGTGGAGAGGGTCGGCACCTCGACTCGCCGGGTGCGTTTCTCGCCGCAGCCGTTATCACGGAATCTGTGTTGTTGCGAGCGCAGTAGCCCGTGCTTCAGCCCGATGCTCTTCTGCCACACGTCCCTGCCGCCGATAAAGCTTAGCCAGATGTGCCCAGGCGTCGCCAGCCTCTGGATCGAGCCTGACCGCTTCCTCTTCGAAAGATATGGCCCGCTGAATGTCGCGGAGGTTCCACCAGGCCGCTGCGCGCCCTTGGGCGACGTTGAATTTAAAGCTGCGGCCACTGGTCCCCTGCAGCATCGCCGCAGGAGCGCAAGCCACCGCCTCATCCAATGCCTGCAACGCGGCATTAGCATGTCCGGTTTCCACGTAAATCCGCGCCAGTCGTAGCAAGGAGCGTGCCTTAAAGCTTGGATCCGGCGCCAATTGGACGGTTTGTTGCCAGGCGCGCACAGCTTCGGGGATTCGATGCTGCTGTTCATAAAGCTCAGCCAGCCCAAACCACACAGCGGCATCAGGTTGGAGGGAGATCGACGTGAGCCACTCCTGCTCAGCCTCGGCATCTCGATGCCAAGCGTAAAGAATGTTGCCACGAACCCCGCGCAAACGAGCGCTGTCGGGAAAAATTTCCATGGCAATATCTGCTGCCGAGAGGGCTTCGACATTGCGACCAAGTGCGAGAAGAACATAAGCCGTGTTGACCCATCGCGGGAAGTACCTCGCGGTGTGATCCAGTGGCTGGCCGGGTAGAGGTACCTTCGAGCAGGGCACTTGTAAGCGGTCAATCAGCGCTTGGGTCTCAGGTTTACGGCGCAACAACACAATGGCGACCTCGTCCAAATAAACCGGCCTCCATCGAGTGGCATCGCACAGATTCGGCAGTTCCCGCAACGCGACCTCGTAGCCTTCCAGGGGAATGATTATGGAGTTGATGTTGTAACGGTCGGCTTCCTGCTGCCACTCAGGGGAATCGAGTGGCGTTGCCAGCAGTTGCTGGGTATGCGGCAGGGCCTGCAAGCCGAAAGGAATGGCGCGGCCATCGATATAGTCCGGGGAGGTTGGACCGAGCTTCCAGACCAGGTAGCCGCCCAAGTTGTAAGAATTAAAAAGATTCCCGGGGAGGTGTTCGCGTTCGATGAACTCAGCCGCGCCTTGCGGTACCCACCAGCCCGGTCCCGTGCCAAAGCCGGCTAGACCATTACTGGCCAGGTAGACGTGACCGTCTACGAAACTGGCGGCCCGTACAGTTGCAAGCGCCGCAACTATGATCACTGACGCAATCGCGAGAGCTGAACGCCACCGTGCGCTGGGAATCAACCCGCGAATCCAGGAAGGTGCGCCAAACAAGACTGAACCCGCGACTACGATAACGAGGCAGGCGGCCAGGGCCTCCATGCGGACGTATCGCATGCTCACAACCAGCGCTCCCAGCAACAGGATGGCCGCCACCCACCTGCGCTGCAACACGGCAATGCAAGCCGTGACCACGACGATCAACAGCAAGCAGATCAAGGTATTCTGCAGCGGCTGCTGGGAGAAACTGGGTATGCCGGCCGCCCAATTCCATTGACGCTTGGCCCATTCGTCAATGAGTTGCGTGTGCTGCGCCATAACGCGGTTTTGCCGGACGAGGGCTCGGTAGAGTCCCCATCCCCACGGATTCACCAGAGTCGCGACCGCGGTAGCGATGAACCACGGAGACGAACGCCTCAGTCTGTGTAGCGCCGCGCTCCTGGTGGGCTGCGGCGACAGCAGTTCCAGCCATTCTGCGCCGACAAAACCGGCTATGAGCGCCAACCCGGCGACAAATCCAAGATGAAGATTGACCCAGGCAACCATCAACAGCGGCAGCAACCACAAGCGAGCGCGGCCAGTCTGGTAATTCTGCCAAAGAATGGAAAGAAACGCCGCAAACAGGATAACGGTGAACAACTCTGCGCGTGGGGTGGTGCGCTCAGCGATGAGCGGTATCGCAAGGATTGCAATGCCGGCGGTAAACGCGGAGCCTCGCCGCAGCAACAGCGCAATCGTTCCCACGGACGCTGCCGCTCCCAACCAGGAAAGCAGAGCGTATCCGCCCAGGAGATAAACGGCATAAAACAGCAGTCCCGAGCCCACGGGATAGATCCAGGGTTTACCTGTCGCGGTGTAGGAAAAAACGTCAGTGGAAAAAATGCGGTGATGCTGTATGACCCAGCGGCCTGTCGCCATTTGCCATCCGAGATCCGGATCGGAGACCGTCCGCAGACCGGCAAGAAAAGCGTAGATCAGCGCCACGCAGGCAAGAATCAGGAAAGCGCGCCGTTCGAAACAGGAACCTTCTACTGTTGCAGAACCATTTGCGGGCGAATTCACAACTCTGGAGTATAGCTTCTCACGTCGGCAGGTTGGCAGCAGGGGTTCGACTTCCGCAACACGGCAGGCTTTGTAACCGACGGTTCTGCGAAGAGTAAGGAACCCGCGGCGCTGTGAGGGCCGCACAGTCGCAGACAAATCGCTGTTGCTGGCGTATGTTCGGCCCTGCTTGTCGGCCTAAATATTTTAACGATCAAGTGGCGCGGCATTATGGCAGTCTGGCGTAATCGGCTTTTGCTTGTTCTTAGATGGGAGTATCGGCATCGGATTCCAGAGGACGCGGATCCGTTATGCGGCCTTAGCGGTCTCGCATTGCCGAAGTCCGCATCCCACGGCGCCTCAGAAGATCCGCCCGTTTCGCGCATTTTCTTTCGAGTCTGTCAGCAGCGCAGACTGGACCGCCCGTTGTGAAGCATCGCGTGCTTTTGCGAGCCGCTTAGGAATGTTCTGGTGGCGAAAGAGGGTTGAGTAGGTCTGGCGCAGTGTAGCGAATTATTCGATACCACCCCGAGCCCCTTTTGAGGAATGCGCCGGCAGCGCATTGCCCGCAAGCGCGCCCGAGGGAGTCTATTCTTACCTTCCCCAAAGACTACAGTTCTCAGTTTTGAAGTTTCGGTATAGCATGATGCACTGGCGTTTTGCGTTCAACGGAGGATAGCTATGAGTCCTGTCCCGGTGCGGGAGAAAGATTCCAAAGACAAGGTGCCCAGCAAGCCGAATTCCGTCGAAGCGGCCGTGGCCGAAACTGCCGAAGCCAGTGGCGCCAGCGTCGACAAGATCCGCGACATTCTCTTTGGATCGCAAATCAAGAACTACGAAGCCCGCTTCGCTCGGCTGGAAGACGCTCTTGCCCGCGAGACCTCCGAAATCAAGGACACGATGCGGCGGCGGCTCGACTCGCTGGAGGCATTTTTCAAGAGTGAGACCGAGTCGCTGGGGGGACGCCTCAAATCGGAACGCGACGAACGCGAGGAGATGCTGAACAATCTTTCGCGCGAGCTGAAGGCCTCAGCCTCACAGCTATCCAAGAAGATCCTTGACCTCGACAACAAGCTGGCGCAGGACCGTAGCGCGGCGCGGCAGGAACTGATGGCCGAGACCCGCAAGCTGCTGGACGAAATTCGCCAGCGTAACGAATCCCTTAGCACGCTACTGGAAACCCGCGTGCACGAGCTGCGTCACGCCAAGACCGACCGCTCCGCGTTGGCGGCTCTGTTTGTCGAGCTCGCCGTGCGTCTGAAGGACGAAAGCGAGGAACCCAAGGAACGAGCCAAACCTGTGCGCGGCGCCGGAGCATGAGACTCGTATGGGCTCCACGCCGGCCGAGCTGAAACGCGACCCCGAGTCCAGCCATCCGCCCGATGAGCTGACCGAACTCCGCGCGCTGCTGCTGGGGCAGCAAGTCGTCCAGCTCCAGGAGCTTCAAAAGCGGCTCGACGATCGCAGTCTTCGCGCCGAAGAGCTTAGCCAGGTCCTCGCCAAGGCAGTCGCGATTGCCACCCGCCGCGATCGCGAACTGCAGCGCTCCTTCTATCCCATCGTCGAGCAAGCTTTGCAGATCTCTGTTGCACGCAACCCGGGATTCCTCGCCACTTCGCTGGCGCCCATCATTGGCGAAACCGTTCGCAAGTCGGTCGCCAACGCCTTCCGCAATCTGGTCGAGAACATCAACCTAACCCTCGAGCGCAGTCTCTCGTGGGAGAGCATGAAGTGGCGCATTGAAGCGGTGCGCACTGGCAAATCGTTCGGCGAGATCGCGCTGCTGCGCAGCCTGAACTACAAGGTGCAACAGGTTTTTCTCATTCATCGCGAGACTGGCTTGGTGCTGCAGTACATTTCGGCGCCGGGTGAAGGCGTCAGTGAGGCAGAGCTTGTCTCCAGCATGTTGACCGCGATTCAGGATTTTGTACGCGACTCCTTCACCAGCAAACACTCGCAGGACTTGGAGACGATGCAGGCCGGCGAGTTCACCATCTGGGTGCACCACGGACCGCAGGCGCTGCTGGCAGGAACGATCCTGGGAACGCCGCCAGCCGAGCTGCGCAACGTCTTCGCGCGGGAAAACGAGCTGATCCACCAGGAGTTCGCCGCGCAGCTGGCGTCGTTCAATGGAGACGCCAGCGCCTTCGAAGCCGCGCGTCCGCACTTACAGAACTGCCTTCTCGGCCAGACGGGACGTCCGAAGCGGCGTCCATGGCCGCTGCTAGCCGCGTTGGCTTTGGTTGTTCTTGTCCTGGTTGCGATTGGCGTTTTTGTTCATCAGCGCAACACCCGGTGGAACCATTTTCTGGCGCGCCTCAGCAACCAACCGGGCATTGTGGTTACAGGCGCTGAACGCAATTGGGGACGTTATTGGGTTTGGGGATTGCGCGACCCAATGTCGCTGGACCCGCTCCAATTGGCAGCCGAGTCCGGCATTCCCGTCGGGAAGCTTGATGCCCATTTCGTACCCTACCAGTCGCTGGACGACCGTTTCCTGCGCGTGCGCGATTTCGAATCGGAAAAGCACAACCTGGAACAGCAGATGGTATTGTTCCCCGTGAACTCGAGTTTGCTGACGGCCGACCAGTCGATGCGCATCGACAGCATCGAAGAGTCGCTGAACAAGCTGCAGGAGACGGCTGATAAATTGGGCCGCAAGATCCACGTTGCCCTTAATGGCCATGCGGACCACACCGGCACGGAGACCAAGAACGCCGCACTGAGCGCGCAGCGCGCCCAGCGCGTCTATGACGCTCTGTGCGAACGAGGTATTCCCGCAGGGATGATCAGCGCGGTAGGCTTGGGCGACACTCAGCCTATTCGTCATGGTTCGGTGGCTTACCAGTTGGAAGTCAATCGCAGTGTTACTTTGAAGGTCCAGGCGCAGCAGTAGGGAGAAAGGCAATGAGCCACTTGATCCAGAAGAAAATCTGCATGCTGGGTTCTTTCGGTGTTGGCAAAACGAGTCTGGTGGCGCGCTTCGTGCAGGGAATTTTTTCCACGAAGTATCTCAGCACCGTGGGCGTGAAGATCGATAAAAAGCAAATCAAGGTGGGCGATAAGGATGTTTTACTGATGCTCTGGGACCTGGCAGGCGAGGATTCGCGCTCTCAAGCGCAGACTTCGTACTTGCGCGGCGCTGCCGGATATTTTCTGGTGTGCGACGGCACCTGGTCCGAGTCGCTGGTGACGGCCAAGAGCATACACAAGCGGGCCCTCGACGCGGTAGGCGAAATTCCCTGTGTACTCGTGATCAACAAGTCGGATCTATGGGACAAGTGGCAGATCAACGCTCCCGAGTTGGATAAGCTGGAGGCCGAAGGCTGGAAGATCAAGATCACCAGCGCCAAAAGCGGCGACGGAGTTGAAGAGATGTTCCAGATGCTGATGGAAAAAGTCATGAACCAGCAGCCCATGAGCGATGCGGCGGGGGAAGTCTGAAGTAGAGCCGTTCCCAGAGTAAGCTCGGATAATGCCGGCCTTAAAATGCTGGGTAGTGTCCTCAAGTTCCGTTGCTGGGTTTTACAAGCGAGGCCGTCCCAGGGCCTGGCGCAACCTTGATGAATGCTGGTTTCGAAAGCGAATGGCGGAATGTTTCGTCAGAAGGTGGGAGCCGCGGTGGTGGCCGTCCGCCGCGCCGGCGCGATCCACGCATTCGACGCCTTGAATCATTTCTTCCTGATCAATGAAATGATCGTGCCCGGTTCATCGTATTGGAACATCGGCATTGGCTGGGAGGCCGGCGACGTCGAGAACGACGCCGAGGCAATCCAGACGATGAAGACTCTGGGCCGAAACATGGCTTGGTTGCTGAGAAAAGTGGCAGCGAAGACGGAAGAGCCAGTTGCCGTACACGCCTGACATACGGCCTCAGTTCGCTGGTGAAGGTACTACGCTTGGCCTTGCCCGCCTGCAACTGCGGCGCGGTCTTGACGCCTATCGTCAAATCCCATGTGTATTATCGGGCGACTTTGATGGCTTTGTGGTCTCGATGACTTGGCACCTGCTGCCGTTCTGCTCCACAACGGCAGGCACGCTGCGAATGCCACGTGGATCGCGGACATGCTCGGTTGTGCCCTGCAACTTCTGCTTTTGCCGCGTGTCGATGTAATCATCTCCTTGACTTCTCCTCCTTTGATCTCTTTTGTCGCTGCCCTGGCCGTGCCCTTAAAAGCGCGACACCTGGTCCTTTGGCTGATGGACCTGAACCCCGACGAGGCTATCGCCGCCGGGTGGCTGAAACAGAATTCCTTACCTGCGCGCTGCTTGTCCCGCATGCTCAAGTACAGCCTGCATCGTGCGGATCGGATTGTTGTGCTTGATCGCTTTATGCACGAGCGTCTCAAAGCGAAGAACATCGACGACGCGAAGATCAGTGTGATCCCCCCTTGGTCGCATGATGATCATGTCCGCTTTGACGCTTCGGGACGAGATGAATTTCGGGCATTCTACGGCGTGCCGGACAAGTTTGTGGTCATGTATTCAGGTAATCACAGCCCTTGTCACCCGCTGGATACTCTAATGGCCGCGGCCGAACGCCTCGCCCATCGAAAGGAGATCGTCTTTTGCTTCGTTGGCGGCGGCAATGAATTTCGCAAGGTCCGCAATCGCGCCCGCCTGAACGGGTTGGATAATGTGCGCTGTTTTCCTTATCAGCCGCTGCACAAGCTCTCAGGCTCTCTATCGGCTGCCGACTTGCATGTGGTCGTCATGGGGACGCCGTTTGTTGGAATTGTTCACGCTTGCAAGATCTATAACATCCTGGCCGTGGGAAGGCGCTTTCTATATGTCGGCCCCGAAAGGAGTCACATCAGGGACATCATGAGCAATGAGTCGCATAAGAAACTTGGATATTGGTGCGAGCATGGCGACGTCGATGGGGCGATCACCAGCATTATCGATGCGCAAGCAAACAGCGCAGACAGCGACTCGCAAAAGGTCGCAGATAAGTTTTCCAAGAAGCTACTTGTCGCCAGAATCGTCGCTGCAATTGAAGGACTTGCCGAGAACGCTGAGCACTCCGAGCAACGCGGTAGACGGCTGCCTCGCTGGTGAGCCATGCGACTGATCCTCGGTCGCGCACTCGCCGGAATCGGCTAAAAGTTGCTTCCAGAGTGGCTTCGGAATCGAAGGTAATGAACGTGTGGACGCAACCTGGTGCCACGACAGTCCATGCTTACTCCTATTGAAAGGTACTCGTTCACCGCAACAGGCAAGCTCTCATCCTCGCGTCCCCGCTAGATTCCCCAGCCGTTCACCTGCACCGCGCACATCCGGCGAGGGTCGTCGCTGAGGATCTGAACCGTCGCCTTCGCATCGCCGGTCGAGCTCGGCTGGTACATTAACGTCACGTCCGCCTCACCCCCCGGAACGATCGTAATTGGCATCCCACCTATTGAACCCGCACTAAAATCCGGACTCCCGGTCACCTGAACCGACGAGATATGAAGATCAGACATCCCGGTATTCAGCATCTGCAGCAGAATCGTCCGCCGCGTCCCCAAAGTTACGCCGCCGAAGCCCGTCGCCCGGCTCGGGTTGGTCGCAAGACGCGGTGCGCCGCCCGCTAGCCCTGTGCCAGAAACGGCCAGCGCGTACGGAGAATGCGAATCGTTGCTCGTGATTTCTAACACTGCCACCAGATCGCCTGCACTCGACGGTGCAAACACAACCGGAACGGTCAGCGTCCCGCCCGGCGTCACCTTGGCGGGAAGCGTCACGTCGCCGATCGCGAAATCGGCCGTCCCCGACATTCTCGTGATTGCCGAAACCGTGAGCGCCGCGTCGCCCGAGTTGTAGATATACAGCGGCAGCGTGTTCCTTGCCCCCTGTCGCGCGAAACCGAAGCCCAAGCTGGACTCCACGCTCATGGCCGGTCCGTGCGGCCGCGCCACTTCAAAGCACCCGCGCCCGTACGTGCCCACTCGCAGCACCGGCGGCCTTACCGAATCATCGATCGCCAGCGACGTGCACGAGACAGTTGGAAGTCCCGCCCCATAAATCTTCCACGTTGCCCTTATATTCGCTCCCGCCCCTTCCGCGTCACTGCAACGCATCACGCCCGCGTCGCCCGCCACGATAAGCGCCGACGGATTCATGCTCGCGTCGAACACCACCGAGTGAAGCGGAAGATCCGGGACGTTTCCCACGGGCCCGGCGCCGTCCGTTCCGCTGATGTCGTTCCAGGTAACGCCGCCGTCGGTGGTCAGGTACACATGTTGAGTCCGGTATGTGGCATCGATCCCGAACTGGCCGGCATACGTTACCGCGACGCGTGATGCATTCGCCGGATCCACCGCGATAGCCGTGACCGCGACACCGGGGAGGGGAGTCATGGTGAAGCCTGGCGTCTGGTCCCATGACGCGCCGCCATCCGCCGAGAAGTGAACGCTGCCATCGGCACTCCCCACCCAGAGGTGATCGGAATTCGCCGTCGTCGTCACCAGCGCTGTAATATTATCGGGCGCCTGATAGAGCGCGGTGAAGTCCTCTCCTGCGTTCAAGCTTTTGTACAGCTGCTGGTTCAGTCCCACATACACGACGCGCACCACGGGATCCGTTCCGTTCTGTTCGAGTGCGACCGAGCGGGCGGGGGTGTCGTCGCCGAAGTCCGGCAATCCGTTCCCGATGGGCGTAATGCCAACCTGGCCGCTGCTCGAAGTCCGGAACGTCCTGCCCTCGTCAATCGACTTGATGAACAAGGTGTCGTCGAACCCGTAAACGATCTTCGGATCGGCCGGATCCACCGCCACTGCATAGCCGTCTCCGTCGATGCCGAGATGCCAGATCGTCGTCCCTGCGTCGGAAGCCCGATGCACGCTCGTCCCCGTGTCCTGGCAACCGCCATAGGTGTACGCGTTGCCCGCGCCTCGCCCGATCCCGATACCCAGCAGCAGATTGGTCGCGATCGCGCCGTTGAGGGCAGTCCAGGTCGAGCCGCCGTCCGTGCTTTTCGCGATGCCCCCGTCTGTGCCTGCATACAGCCCTGTCGGCGCGCCCGTCCGATGATTTCGCGGGCTCAGCGCCAGTGCATGATGATCCCAGTGGACCTTCCCCCAAGTGCACGACGGAGACTCGAATTGTGCTCCGCCGTCCGTCGACCTCCACAGCTCCTGGAAGCCTGCATACACCAGTTGGTCGTTCTGTGGATCGATCGCCAGCGTGAGGTCGTAGTCGGTCTGCCCGAACCCGTCGCCCGAGGCAGCGTCGACGTAGGAGATCAACCTCCAGTTCGCACCTCCGTCCGTTGTTTCAAACAGCCCGCGATAAGCCGCGCTCCGCTGCGGCGGGGTGTACTGCACGCTCACCAAAAGCCTTTGCGGCGACATTTCCGATTGCGCGATCTCCAGATTCCCGAATGGCCGTGGCGGAGCCCCGAAATTCAGAAACAGGTTCTCGGTTGAAGGGAACGTGGCCCCGCCGTCCGTCGATTTGAAAACACCGCCACCGTACACTCCCGCGTAAAAGGTATTTGCCGGATCGCGTGCATCCGCCACCAGACATGTGATGAATCCCTGCAAAACCGGAGCGCGGTCGTTAAACGCGGGCGGGTTAGAGCCAAAGTTCTGGCCTCCGTCCACGGAGCGAAACAGGCCGTTGTTCGTCGCGACCAGCAAAATGCCGGGAGCCGGAACCACGATTCGATTGATCAGCATCCCGGCGAAGATCGTGTCCAACATTCCGCCGTCCACGATTCCCCAACTCAGCCCTCCGTCGGTCGAGCGGAAGATGCCGACGCCCTTGGTAAACGCCCCGCCACCATCGAACGGGTTTCCGGTGCCTGCATACGCGATCTGCGAACCCGCGGAGTCCACCGCCACGGCGCCCATTGAAAGCGACGGCATCGGATCCGTGGTCGGAATCCAAGTCGAGCCGCCATTGCTGGTTTTCCAGATCCCGCCGTCGTTCGTTGCGATGTACAGGTCCTTATCGGCCGTGCCACTAAGACCAATCGCGATATCAGTCACTTCACCCGAATCGGGGCCCGCGCCCTGAAAGACGCCATCCGAGGTGGTAGTTCCGTCAGGGTTGCTCCACATCACCTGCGACTCGATATACAAGGGCGCGGGCCCAATCGACCTCCAGATCACGCTGGCGTCGACATCCAACTCGATGTAATCGAGAAGGCCCTGCTTCCAGAGGTCTGCCCTTGGCTGCCCAGCGGAGTCGCTGCGATTCCTGAGAAAAGCTTCTCGAAGCTTTCCGTGTCCCTGTTCATCGTGCTTTGGCATAGATCCATTTCAGCACAATCCCGGGGCTAACGATGACGATAATCTTTTCAGATTTTCGACATTTGGAATGTCCAAGGACATGCGATGTGACAGCCGAGAGCACGGATTACAACGGCGCCAGCGAGTTGGCTGGCTTCGCGATTCAGCAAAAGCCGGCCCGCGGCCTGTCCACAAAATTCAACAATAAAGTGCTCGGAGTGCGGGAAGCGGGCGGCGTAGGCGCGGGATTGCGTTTGATACTATCTCAGGCTGCCAGCTGTTGCAGACCTCCTGTCGCCAAGCGACCCGGATAGAGTATGGCGCTCCAATACACAGTGGCCCAGTCGTGCAGTGACAGAGGCCAGCCAATGTTGGTTGTATCCTGCAGCCAGTTTCGCAGCAGGCATTGCACCATCGCGAATTCCAAGCTGACGCCAGACCCGGCAACCTCATGCAGAATGCCATCAAGGGTGAAAAGGACCTTACGCAGCATGACCAGATGACTGGGTAAGCGGACGCCTTGCCATGCGATCTGTTCCAGCAACTTCATCACATCCACAGCTCGTGGGATGCGGGTTAGCGGTTGTGCGTCGAAAAACCGCGTTACCTGCTCCCTGATTATCTCGCTCTTCCGAGACCTGCGCTTTTCGTTTTGTACACTAAGACCTTCTATAGTCCTGCAAACCCCTTGTGAATCGCGCAAAAGAATCATCAGAAACAGTATGGCAAGCAGCCGCCGCTGCTCCTCGCTAATATGGCTAGTCAGCGCCCAATCGAGAAGCGTGAGAACTCCAGTCCGCTTGTTGTAGAGAAGATTGCCTGCATGTGGATCAGCGTGGAACATGCTGTCCCTGCCAGCGGTAAGCAGGGGAACCGCCAGAACCGCCTCGATTAGCTGCTCAGCGATGCGTCCCCGGCGCCAGTCCGGCATGCCCGCCATGCTTTCCGTGATCTTCTTTCCATGTTCTTCCGTAAGCGCAGTTATCGTGGACGTACATAGTGGCAAAATCACGCGAGGTATGCGAACGGATCGAACCGGGCCGTAGAGACGCGAAGCCTTCTGCAAATTTGCCTGCTCGCGCACGAATTCAACTTCGTGCTGTAGTGAACGGCGAACGTCATTGAAGGTGTCGGGGAGGACGTGTTCAGCGAAACCATATTTCTTGTGCTTCGATCCGAGATGCTTCGCCAGCCGTGCAAGCAAATCCATGTCCTCGGCAAAATAGGCCGGAACGTGCGGTTTCATGACCTTGAAAACACCGCGCTCGCGCCGCCGCCGTTCCGGGTTGAACCAGGTGAATCGCACTACCGCGCTGACGCTGGCTTCACAGAGCATTCTGGGCGCGATCTCGACAGCATAGCGTTCGAGGCGAGGCCCCAGTTCCTGCACGATGATGTTTCGAATTTCCGCGGCAGTCACATCGCAGATGCCGTTTTCCAGTTGCGTCAGTTCGCGCCGCAAAGAACGGTGTAGGTGACGATTCCTGGCGATCACTTGGCCGAGCTTTTGCAGTCCGGGCACTCTGGCGATCAGCCGCGAAAGACGCTTCTCGGGCGAGGTATTTGGCGGAAGCTCGATCTGTTCGACGAGCTTAGGGGCGAGCCGAGGCGTCGACAAATGCGATCCAAAAAACACCATTGCGTCATGGACTAGCGGCCGCCAATCTGCATAAACCTCCGGAACCAGGCGTTTCACGCACAGGCTCTCAGCGATCCACCGGCTCGCCTCCTGCCGAAACTCGCTGCCGGCAGCACTGTCAAGTATTGCTGCGAGCGCATTCGTCCGCTCAGCGCCAGGCATTTGCAGGAAAATTGCCACTCGCGGATCTGTGCGCGAGAGTTCGGTGAGATGCTCGGTCAAAGAACAGCTTCTCCGGTCCATATAGCATCACCGGTTACGCAGGTGGACCCTGCAGTAATTCCTCATAGAATCCTCCAGCGCGGGGGCGTCTGTCAGTGATGACGAAGGAAGTTGCAAGGACATGGCGGACACAGGGGTCACCAGCGACGGCGCTGCGCGGGGAATTGGGGGATGGCAGAGTCGGTTACCTCCATCCGGGTTAGCCTGCCCCGACTGCTTGAGCGTTGGCAGAGCTGCTCTGCGATAAGGTCTCAATCACCAGGCGGACATCCTTGCTTTCAGCCTGCTGAATAAGTTTCAGGCCATCGCCGCCGACAGGCGGATCCAGAATCGCGCGGCCCTCAATCGACACCGCCAGATCGAGCGCATCAATCGTGGCATCGTGCAGGAACGACGGTTCGCTGGCTAGACGCTGGGCAGTGAACCAGGCGGCGTCACGCGCCGCGGTCATGTCGAAGTTGACCAGAGAGCTCTCGCTGCGCAAGCCGATCTTTTCCAGATCGCCAATCAGAGGAGAAACGGCTGCAATTTCTGATGCCACGATACCTACCAGGCTCGCCAGTACCGCGTTTATCGCGTCAAAGTCCGGCTTGAGTTGGGGCAGTTGTTCCCCGGGACAGACCTGCGCAGCGGCAATGCCAAGATCAAGGTTGATATGCGCGTTCATGCCCGACAGCAGTTGCTGCAGAATGAGAAGGTCGGCATTGTCGCAGCCCCGAAAAGCAAGCATCCAGCTTCGACTCGCTACCCCGCCTGCCTGAAAAGTGGCGAGTGCATCGAGGTATCGCGATGCGAAAACGACATCGAGCTGCTCCATTAGAGGACCATTCTGAAAACTACCACTGGAGATACCGTCGCGCACCGCGCAGGTCACCCGCCGGTAAAGTGCCGCAAAGTAGCCTAAGCGGCTTACGTTGTCGTAGGACTGCTGAACAATTGCGTCCAGCGCTGTGACTACATCATTGATCGTTTGCACATTCATATAGTGAAGAACTTAGCCGAAGCTTTCCGTTTAGATTTCCGCGGCCAACACTATAACGCATCGAGAAGCGGAAGAGGTTGGCCTGCGTGGAGCGATTGCCAGCCGACTTCCGCGGGGCTCTGCGTTCTCAAGAAGCAACGCATTGTACTGCGCTATAGTCGCCGTACACAACGCTCGGCGTTCGGGGCCGAAGCGCGTCTTTCCAACTGGCGATACTCGCTGCTATCGCCAGTTGATCGCACCGCCATCCGCCCCATAGACAAGCTGAAGACCGTCTTATTGGAACTGCGTTAGGCACGGGCTGCAAGGGTTTCTATGATGCAATTCATGAAGGCTGGTAACGTGCGGGCGAGAACAGCGCGCTTCGGCGATTACGATCCGGCAGACGGCCTTGGCGCGACCCGCAGGAGCTGGCGGCAGGTTTGCTCCCACTGGGCCAACAGGAGCTGTCCCACTCGACTGCCGGTTTTCAGCACGTGCTGGTTCAGCAGCTCGCGGACTGCGGTCTGCTCCTCATAGCCACAGTCCGCAACCGACGTGGTCTCAATAAACTCGGGATTAAATTTCTCTTCCTTCTGGAAGTCTCCCTGGGGATCCCACAGGTAGGCGATTCCACCGGTCATGCCGGCGCCGAAGTTGCCGCCCGTCGCGCCCAGAATCAGCACCGTGCCTCCGGTCATGTATTCGCAGCCGTGTTCGCCAACGCCTTCGACCACCGCGGTCGCGCCGGAGTTGCGGATGGCGAATCGCTCTCCCGCGCTGCCCGCGGCAAACAAAAATCCCGCGGTCGCTCCGTAGAGTGCCACGTTCCCCAGAATGACGCGTTCACCATCACCAGCGGCCAGCTTGCCGTGCGATCGCAGAATCAGCTCGCCGCCGCACAGGCCTTTTCCGACATAGTCGTTTGCTTGTCCTTCCAGGGTTAGCGACATGCCTTCAACAGCAAACGCTCCAAACGACTGTCCGGCAGTACCTTGCATCTGGACATTCACCTCGGGCTTCGCGTCCGGCTGATCGCAGCGCAGCAGCGCCAGCTCGCCGGCCAATCGCGCGCCCAAAGTGCGATCCTGGTTGCAGACGACAAACTCGCAGTGGAAAGGTGTGTGTGCCAGCGTCGCTGAAACGGCAGGCCCCACCCACGCTTCATCAACCGGAACGTGCTCTTCCGGACGCGTGTTGCGCTCGCCCTGCCAGCGAACCGGCCCATCGCCTGGGGGAGCGAGCATGGAGGCCAAATCAAGATTGCCGTCGGATCGCACCTGCTGCAGCAGATCGGTGCGGCCAATGGCCGATTCCAGCGATGGCAAGCCCAGGTCGGCCAGCATCTGCTGCAGGTCTTGCGCAATGTTCTGGAAGAATCGGACAACGTTTTCCGGTTTGCCGCGGAACTTGGCACGCAGGTCGGGACGCTGGGTCGCAATGCCGGTGGGACAGGTGTTGAGGTGGCATTGCCTGGCCATGTCGCAACCCAAGGACACCAGCACGGCGGTCCCGAAGGAGAACTCGTCGGCGCCCAGCAGCGCCGCCACCAGAACGTCGCGAGCATTCGACAATCCGCCGTCCACCCGCAGCCGGACACGACCGCGCAGACCGTTATGCCGCAGCACCTGCTGCGCTTCGGCCAGTCCCAGCTCCCACGGCAATCCCGCATACTTAATGCTGCTGAGAGGCGATGCGCCGGTGCCACCGCTGTGTCCGCCAATGTGGACGTAATCGGCGTAAGCCTTGGCAACGCCGGCGGCGACCGTGCCCACTCCCATCTGCGCCACCAGCTTGACCCCCACAGCGGCGCGAGGATTGATGCGCTTCAGGTCATAAATCAATTGCGCCAGGTCTTCGATGCTGTAGATGTCGTGATGCGGCGGCGGACTGATCAACGAGATTCCCGGCTGGGAATGCCGCAGCCGTGCAATAAACTCCGTGACCTTGTGGCCAGGAAGCTGACCACCTTCGCCCGGCTTCGAGCCTTGCGCAATCTTGATCTCCAGCTCCTCGGCGTGCGCCAGATAGTCCGCCGTCACGCCGAAGCGACCCGAGGCAACCTGTTTGATCTTGTTATTGCGCGGCAAATAACCATGCGGCGCGTTCGGCTCACGGCGATATGCGATGGAATCTTCGCCGCCTTCGCCGGTATTGGAGCGGCCGCCCAATTGATTCATCGCCAGCGTGATGGTGGCATGCGCTTCCGGACTGAGCGAGCCCAGAGACATGGCGCTGGAAACAAACCGCCGCGCCAGGCTGGAGCAGTCCTCCACCTGATCGGCGGGCAATGGCGGACCTGCCGGAAGCACCTGCAACAGGTCACGCACGACGAGCGACTCGCGTTGCTTGCGATCCTCGGTAAACGCCGCCCACGCCTCGGCATGCGACGTCGCCGTTGCGGCGGTTTGCGCGCTGATTTTCGCCGCGCCCACGGCTGCCTGGAGCTGGCGCGTCCGCTGCGGCTCCCACATGTGCGCCTCCGCTCCCTCATCACGGCGAAAACGAATCCATCCGTAGTCGGGCAGCTCGGAGCTGCGATGTTCCACCCCCCAAGATGCTCGCACCGCAGCTTCGATTTCCGCGAAGCCCCATCCTCCCAGCGGCGATGGACTTCCCACGAAACAGCGCTCGACGACAGCGTCGTCGAGTCCGAGCACATCGAAGAGTTGCGCAGCCCGATAACTGTCGAGCACCGAAATCCCCATCTTCGACATCACCTTCGCCATGCCGGTTTGCAGCGCTTTGAGCAACGCCACTTCTCCCGCTTCGCCAGCCTGGTTGCGTGCGGTGTGCAACGCCAGCCAGGGACAAACCGCTCCCGCGCCGTAGCCGATGAGCACCGCCGCGTGGTGGATATCGCGACAGTCACCGGCCTCGACTGCCAGACCGGCACGCGTTCGCAGACCAGCTTTCACCAGCGCGTGATGCACCGCCCCGGTTGCCATCGCCATGGGCACCGGCAAGTGCTCGCCAGATGCGGCGCGATCGCTCAGCAGCAGAATGCCGCATCCTTCGTTCACCAGTTGCACGGCTTCGTCCCGCAGGCGCTCGATTGCATTTTGCAGAGAATCGTCGCACGCGAACGTGCAGTCGAGCGTTGCCGGCGGCAGATAGAGGCTCAGCGGATATGTGCCCTCGTCGAGGGCCTGCAGTTGCGACAACGAGAGAAACGGCGAAGACAGCACCAGGCCGGGCAAGGGCGCATGTTTGTCCAGCAGGTGCGGCCACGGACCCAGGCGCGTGCGCAGCGACATGACGCAGGCTTCGCGCAGGGGATCGATCGCCGGGTTCGTGACCTGCGCGAACCGCTGCCGGAAGAAGCCATAAAGCGGGCGCGGGCTGCGCGCCAAGGGCGCCAGCGGCGTATCATCGCCCATCGACCAGGTCGCGTCCTTGCCCTCCAGCGCCATGGGCGCGAGGACCATCTTCAAGTCTTCGCGCGTGTATCCAAACCCACGCTGCAGGCGGGTGATTTCGTCAGCCGGAAGCGCCGCAACGGGCGCGGGCGCTGCTTCCAGAGGAATGTCATCAATCAGCCGCGCGTAGGTCATCCCCTCATCGAGGTAGCGGTCGAGCGCCGCGCCTTCGAACACGCGGTGGTTTTCCAGGTCGAGCAGGATCATCTGCCCCGGTCCCAGCCGTCCGCTGCGCACGATGGAGTCCGCGCTGACATCGGCCAGACCTACCTCCGAGCCCGCAATCATCAGCCCGCTTTCGGTAACGACATAGCGGCACGGGCGCAGTCCGTTGCGGTCGAGCGCCGCGCCCAGCAGGCGACCATCGCTGAAAACCAGGGCTGACGGACCGTCCCACGGCTCCATGCAATCGGCGTGGTAGCGATGGAATGCCGTTTCCTTGCCCGGAGACGCGGGCGGCAAGAGCATGCGAATGGCCTCCGCCATATTGCGATCGTGATTCACCAGCAATTCGGCAACTTCGTCGAGGCTCATGGAGTCGGAAGCGGATTCGCTCAAAATGGGTTCGCACTCCGGGGGCAAAGTGGCCCGCCGCGTCTCCATATGGGCGCGATTTCCCCAGATAGTGTTGATCTCACCGTTGTGCGCCAGCATGCGCAGCGGCTGTGCGCGATGCCAGGACGGCAATACGTTCGTCGCATAGCGCTGATGGAAGATGGCGAACGGGGTGACGAACTCCTGGCTTTGCAAGTCCGGGTAGAACTCAGTGAGCAGTCGTCCCGCACAGAGTGCTTTGTAGACAATGGTGCGGGTGGAGAGCGAGCACACATAGCTGTTCGTGCTCTGTCGCTCGAAAGCTTTGCGCGCCAGAAACAGACGGTGCTCAACCTCGTTCTCGCTCCAGCGGATGGCTTGCGGAGTTGTGATCAGCGCCTGC
Organism: uncultured Acidobacteriaceae bacterium; assembly: GCA_963821995.1. Classification (GTDB taxonomy): domain Bacteria; phylum Acidobacteriota; class Terriglobia; order Terriglobales; family Acidobacteriaceae; genus Bog-257. Next base: position 102,887 of record CAWGFZ010000019.1, read on the forward strand.
CGGATCACCGGCATCGATGCGAGTGCAATCTCCCCCAACACCTCCGGCCGCACCGGAACATCTCTCCAGCCCAGCCATTGCAGCCATTGCCGGCGAATGCATTCGCGGAAGAGCTGGCAGTCGCCTGCGGCGGCAGCTTCATCGCGCGGCAGAAACAGCATGCCCACGGCGAGGGGCTGATCTGGCGGCAATGGGTTGGCGATATCTGTGGCAAAAAGAGCGCGGGGGATTGCGGTGAGGATCCCGACCCCATCGCTGCTCTTGTGATCGGCCGCGACTGCTCCGCGATGCGAGAGACGCCCTAGCGCGGTGAGCGCCAGCCGCAGGATGTCGTGATCACTTTGTTCGCGCAGGTGCGCAACGAATCCCACCCCACACGATTCCTGATCGAACCGTGAATTGAGGAGATTATTAGCGCGGGAGCCGGTCAAGCTAGATCCCATGAGTCAGTATAAGTGAACGCTCGCGAAAGCGGGTTGAAGAAGTTCGCTCAATCGCATCCTGATTTTCAAAACAGGAAGAGATTGTGACTTGTGTTTTCTGTGAGAATCGTGAAGTGCTGCTGCGTCAAAGCGCATCCAGGCGTGGGCACTGTAGCCTGGTTCCCAAGCACCCAGCGCAAACGGAGCAGCCCGCCCCTGCATCCAAAGGGATGTTACAAGTTGGGGACGAGATGACAACACGGCGAGAGTTCCTCGAATTAGCTGCGACAAGCGTGGCGAGCGCAACCTGGGGCCGTACGGCGTGGGGCGCTGAGAGTAAAGGCGACATTCCCTATCGCCCTCTGGGGCACACCGGCGAGAAGGTCTCGATCGTGGGTATCGGCGGATATCACCTGGGCAGTCCGGATGTCGAGCCGCAGGAAGCCAGGCAAATTATTCATAAGGCGCTCGATGAAGGAATTAACTTCCTGGATAACTGCTGGGACTACAACGGCGGTGAAAGCGAAGTTCGCATGGGCCGCGCGCTGAGCGGCGGCCATCGGAACAAAGCTTTTCTGATGACGAAAATTGATGGGCGGGATAAGGCCACAGCAACCAAGCAGATCGACCAATCGCTGCAGCGCCTGGAGACCGATCGCATCGACCTTTTGCAGTTTCATGAAGTGATTCGCGACTCCGATCCCGGCCGAATTTTCGCGGCGGGAGGCGCCATGGAAGCGGTACAAGAAGCCAAGAAGGCGGGAAAGGTTCGCTACATCGGATTCACCGGCCACAAAAGTCCGGACATTCATCTGCTGATGTTGTCGACGGCGTCCGCCCACGATTTCACCTTCGACACCGTGCAGATGCCGCTTAACGTGATGGACTATCACTTCGAGAGTTTCGCCGCGAAGGTGCTGCCCGTCCTCAACCAGCAGAACATCGGCGCGCTGGCCATGAAACCGATGGGAGATCACTTCATCCTGCAAAGTAAGACGGTCAGTGCGATGGAATGTCTTCACTACGCAATGAACTTGCCGGTCAGCGTCGTGATCACCGGTTGCGATTCAGTGAAGATATTGGACCAGGCTGTGAGCGCCGCTCGCAGTTTTCGGCCGATGAGCAAGGATCAGGTCACGGCCATACTGGCGAAAACGGCGAATGCAGCCCAGGCCGGCGAGTACGAGCTGTACAAGACGAGTCATCACTTCGATGGCACATATCGGAACCCACAGTGGCTGGGCTAGAGCGCCGTTGGTGACCAGGCCCAAAGTCCAGGCTGCCCACGCTGCGACTTACGGGGAGGCCGTTCCTTTACCGGCTGTGCTGAGATCAGCGATTCGCAGCTTCGCGCGCGGCTTTCATCACGGTCTTCTGCATCCTATTTTCGCCCGCCCAAAACAAGCTGATCTCGTGCCCCTCGGGATCATTGAGATATGCGTGGCGCCAGCCCCAGGGCATCATGGTTGGTAACTGCGTCAGGTAGAAGCCGCGTTTTTGAAGCTTACGGCAAAAGTCATCGAGGTCGCGCACCTCGAAGTACAAGCGCACGCCCTCGCTCGCAACCGAGGCTCCCGGAGCCGCCTGGTGCAAAGCAATCGTGCTGTCGCCTCCAGGCGCGCGGAGCCGCGCATAGACTGGTTTGCCTTCGTAAAGGAAGTCTTCGATCAGCTTGAACCCCAACCAGTCGCGGTAAAACTCCAGCCCGCGTTGTACGTCTTTCACATAGATCATTGCATGGTTGAAATTCAGCTTGTCGTTACTATCGATAGAGGAAACAGCTTTCTTCGCGACGGATTTCGTGGGCTTCGCCGCGGCGCGCTTTGGTTTAGCGAGAGTGCGCTTGATCGCAGGCTTGGCCGCCTTGGCTCCTGAAGCCTTTTTCTTGACAGCTTTCTTCTTCATAAGTTCACTTCCAATAAACGAAACGGCGCAACTACGGTCAGCCGCGAACGCCAAGCTACCGGATGGCTGCGCCGGGCCCCAATGCTGCATATTGTGCGTTGCCCGTGGGGGAATTAGCAAATCCGGTTCGAATGGCTGCGCCATCCGAATCGATACCTACAGGGGGAAGCGCGCCAGCTTATGTGCTCGCGCGGTTTTCATCCCACTACCCGATGACTCAAGGCACGAGTATGATCAGCCTGATCCCTGGGGTTGTCACGGATTGTTCGTCCGCAGAACGCACCTATGTCATGAATTCCTCCGACCCCATTGTTCTTCCCGACGAATTAAACTCCGCAACGTATTTCATTGATCGTCACATCGCCGAGGGGCGAGGAGGGAGGGTCGCCATCGAATGCGGAGAGCGGCATGTTACTTACCAACAGCTCTTCGAAATGGTGAACCGGACGAGCAACTGCCTTCGCAAGCTCGCTGTCCGCATGGAAGAGCGAGTCTTGCTTCTGCTGTTCGACACGCCGGAGTTCGCCGCCAGTTTCTTCGGCGCCATCAAGATTGGGGCGGTGCCGGTCCCGGTGAACACGCTGCTGAAACCTGCCGACTATGAGTACCTGCTCAATGATTCGCGGGCGCGGGTCGCCATTATCAGTGAAGAGTTGATGCCCCTGATCAAGGCAATTCCGCGGGAACAGTTGCGGTTTTTGGAAACCATTCTAGTTGTCGGAAATGAGACGTGGTCCGGCGCCCTCAGTTTCGACCATGCACTTTCAGAGAGCTCGGTAGACCTGGATGCTGCGGCGACCAGCAAAGACGACGCCGCGTTCTGGTTGTACTCGTCGGGCAGCACCGGCCGGCCTAAAGGTTGCGTACACCTGCAGCACGACATGGTGGTGAGCAGCGCGCGCTATGCCAAGGGCATCTTGAACATGACGGAGAGCGACCGCTGTTTCAGTGTTGCGAAGCTGTTCTTTGCCTATGGGCTGGGTAATGGTCTGTATTTTCCATTGTCGGTGTGCGCCACCAGCATCCTGCTGCAGGGACCACCTCGGCCGGGCAGCGTGTTCGATGTGATCGAGCGCCATCGCCCCACACTGTTTTTCTCCGTGCCTTCCAATTACGCCCGCTTGCTCGCTCATACCCGCGAAGGCGGCACCGACTTCGACCTCTCCTCCGTTCGCTGGGGTGTTTCCGCCGGAGAAGCCCTGCCTGCTGTCATCTTCCATCGCTTCCAGGAGCGGTTCGGCGTGCAGATACTCGACGGTATGGGATCCACCGAAGCGCTGCATATGATGATCTCCAACCGTCCCGGCCATGTGCGTCCGGGCTCAAGCGGGCAGGTAATTCCCGGTTTCGAGGCCCGTATTCTGGACGACAATAATCGACCGTTGGCGGTAGGTGAGGTTGGCAACCTGGTGGTGAAGGCCGACTCGGTCTGCGCTTACTACTGGAACCAGCACGAAAAAACCAAGGACACCATCGAAGGCCATTGGATTCGCACGGGCGACAAGTACTATCAGGACGCCGATGGCTACTTCTGGTATGCCGGGCGCTCTGACGACATGCTGAAAGTCAGTGGCGTCTGGGTAAGTCCGGTTGAAATTGAGAGCGTGATCATCGAGCATGCAGCGGTGCTGGAAGCGGCCGTGGTGGCGCGCCCGGATGAACAGCAACTTCCCCGTACCGTGGCTTGTGTTGTCTTACGCGAGGGCTTTGAGCCGACAGCGGCATTGGCAAACGAACTGCGGAAGTTTGTTACCAGCCGACTGGCTAATTTCAAGCGGCCACATCACATCGAGTTTCTCGCCGAACTTCCTAAAACAGCCACGGGAAAGCTGCAGCGCTTCCGGCTTCGCACGCGTGCCGGAACTGAGGATTGATCTCGTATGCGCACCTAGCCGTGCCCCGCGAACGACCCATTGTGTAACGCAGACGATAGTGTTACAAAAAGTCTCCCACTACCACTCACAGTCGTAGCGTGCTGATCGAACCCGCGGGATGGTGTATCTCTTTCAGGTTCCAGATTGTCTCACAAGACTCCAAACCAACCCGGACTCGATGCATTTGCTGGTAAATGGTGTAAATGAGCTAACGCGGTGTCCTGTAACTGAGCACTGAGGTAAGATTGCGTGCTTTTTGGCGAGATTGCACGGCAGTATCGAGTGTATAGTGTGGGCATTCAGGATGCGAAAGCGGAATCCTGGTCGAGGAAATTCAAACCTGATCCAGGAAGGTTATATGACCGTCAGAGGAGTTCTTCTTCAGACCCCGGTTGCGGCGACCCTGTTGCTCGTCCTCATGTTGGGTTCGTTCACCGCAAGCTACGCCGCAGTTCCTGATCGCATCCTCATGCCCATCAGCAATTCGAACCTGACCAAGATGCAGGGCAACGTACATCCCATGGTGAGGGCGAGCACCGATCTCGGACCGGTGGAGGGCTCAACCAAGCTGGGGCGCATTCAGATGATCTTCAGTCTGACGCCGGCCCAGCAGGCCAGCCTGGACGCGCTGTTACAGTCGCAGGAGGATCCCCACTCCAGCGACTATCACAAGTGGCTTACGCCCGAGCAGTACGGCGAACGCTTTGGGCTGAGCCCAAACGACATATCCAAACTAGCCACCTGGTTGCAGGAACAGGGATTCGGCATCGTCGAAGTATCACGCAGCCGCACCTATCTGGCGTTCAGCGGCACAGCTAGCCAGGTGGAGTCCGCTTTCCACACGCAAATTCATCAGTACTCGGTACATGGCGAGCTGCGTTACGCCAATGCCGGCGAGCCATCGTTGCCCACGGCGTTGATCGAGGTGGTGTCGGCTATCACGGGGCTGAACAACTTCCGGCCGCGGCCGCAACTTGCTAAACCTCGGCCGCGCGTCACTTCCTCGGTCACAGGAAATCACTTCATTGCGCCGGGCGACTTCGCCATACTCTACGACCTGAACACGCTCTATAGTAGCGGCATCGATGGAACCGGCCAGACCATCGCCGTCATGGGCCAAACCGATCTGGTCAAGGATTCCAGCGGCAACTACACAGATGTCGTGACCTTCCGCAGCAATTCCGGCTTGTCAGCGCCAAATCTCACCTCGTTGCTGATCCCCGGTGCCCAGGACCCGGGAATCGTCTCCGGCGATATTGATGAAGCTAACCTTGACGTGGAGTGGTCGGGCGCCGTGGCCAAGAACGCCGCCATTCTGTTCGTGATCGGAAATCCAACCACCGGCGGTGGCGCTTTTGATGCGCTGCCCTATACCGTCGCCAACAATCTCGCGCCCGTCATTTCTATCAGCTATGGCATTTGCGAGCCGCAGCTCGACAGTGCGAGCAAATCCGCCCTGACGTCGGCGGGGCAGGAGGCCAATGCGCAAGGGCAAACCATCGTTGCGGCCACCGGAGACAGCGGTGCAGCCGACTGTGATGATGGCGCCAAGAGCGCGTCGAAAGGCTTGGCGGTTGATTTTCCCGCAAGCATGCCCTACTCCACCGCCATGGGAGGGAACGAATTCACCGGCGACGCCCCCAACAGCAGCTCACCCTGCGCGCCGACGCAATATTGGGGCGGCGGCTTGTGCTCCGTCAGCGACACCACTCCGACCGCTCTGTCCTACATCCCCGAGATGGTATGGAATGACACTGCAGCCGACATGGAACTGTCCGCCGGAGGCGGCGGGCTCAGTACGCTGTTCAGCCAACCTTCGTGGCAGAGCGGATTATCGGCAATCACCAATGGCATGCGCGGCGTGCCTGACCTCTCTTTCAGCTCTTCAGCCGATCACGACGGATACCTGATTTGCTCACGGGGCAGCTGCGTCTGTGGCTTCCGCAACAGTTGTGAGATCAGCGGCAGCCAAGGCACCTTCGATGCCATTGGCGGAACGTCTGCGGCCGTGCCCACTTTCGCCGGCGTGGTGGCGCTGACCAACCAGAAAATCGGCGCGCGGCAGGGAAATGTGAATTCCGCAATCTACACCCTGGCCGTCAGCCAGCCCTACGTCTTTCACGACATCACCGTGGGAGACAACAAAGTTCCATGTACACAGGGGACAACCGATTGCCCCGACGGCGGCTCGATTGGCTACACTGCCGGCCCTGGCTATGACTTGGCCAGCGGACTGGGCTCGGTCGATGTCGCCGCGTTAGTCAGCGGGCTGAGCCAGACGAGTTATCCGAATTTCGAGCTGACCGCGGCCAGCGATAGTCTGACTATCAATGGGGGCAACTTCACCACCGATGTCGTTACCTTAACGCCGGAACAGGGATTCTCCGACGGCGTGAACCTGGTCTGTAATGTGGCGTCGGCGCTGACCGGAGTTACGTGCACGGTCAACCCTGCGGGTCTCAGCGGCGGTTCGGGAACGGCAACGGTGACGATCAACACGACTGCGGGGGTAACGGCGTCGGGACCGATCGCCATTCAGGCATTGAGCGCCTCCAACCCCAGCCTGAGCCAGGTGGTGCAACTTGCGGTCACGGTGCATAGTCCCGACTTCACCCTGTCGGCTGCCAACCAGACTATGAGCCTGAGCAGCGGTGGATTGGGTAACGACGCGCTTACCATCGGCTCAAACTATGGCTTCTCGGGACAAGTTGCCCTCACCTGCGCCGTTTCGTCCGGGCTCGGGGCTACCACTTGCTCCGTGAGCCCGAGCAGCGTAACCGGAAGTGGTACGGCGACTCTCAGCGTTACTGGAGCCACACTAAGTGCCGCCCTGCGCACACCGCCAAGGTTTTCCTCCGGCATGTGGGCAATTGGAAGCGGCTTCTTTCTGGCGGCAATGGTGATGTTGCCCGGAAGGCGCAAACCAAGCCGCGCGCCTGGGCGTCGCAGTCAGAGGATCACGCTCAGCCTGATGGTGATGAGTCTACTTCTGGGCATCGCTTCCTGCGGCGGCGGTGGCGGCAGCGGTAGTCCAGCACAGAGCGCGCCTACTCCGCTAACCGGGTTCGTCACCGTAACCGGCAGCAGCGGCAGCTTGTCACACCCTGTGGTGATTGCGGTGACTATCGACTAGCCTGAGATATTGAATTGATTTCCCAGAATGTCAGCGGCCACTGTTACGCTCTGGAAAAGCTTCATGCCTGCGCCGACGTCGGACTGGAATCCACCGGGAAGCGCTTGTCGCGCGGCAAATGGGTTTCGCAGGAGGCAGGCACTCAAGTCAGGAGCCCACGCCATGATCGAGGAGACCAGACACGCTCCGCCGCGTCCCATCCTTACCTCAATCGCTGCGCTGCTGTTCGTTGCTGATATCAAGGCCTCTTGTGAGTTCTTCACTGCGAAACTCGGCTTCGTGGTCGACTTCATCTATGGCGATCCGCCATTCTACGGACAGGTCAGGCGCGACGGCGCGCGGTTTGCACTGAGGCAGGTTCATGAACCTGTATTCACTGACATCCGTGAGCGCGAACATCTGCTTTCCGCCGCCATCACCGTCGCTACAGTAGATGAGATCGAACAGCTATTTCTCAGTTATCAGTCAGAAGGAGTGCGTTTCTATCAGCCGCTCAAAAAGGAGCCATGGGGGGCCACAACCTTCATCGTTCTGGATCCTGATGGAAATCTCATCCTCTTTGCCGGCCCCGCCAATTAAGGGCGTTCCGCCAGGTCTTAAGGTTGGTGACGGTTGGGAAGCGGCATTCAAACCGAGACACTACGCAGTCGAGGGTCCGGCTAACTTGGTCGCCCGAAGAACAAAACGTAGCCGTCAGGATCGCAAATCGATTGCGAAGCTAAACTGAGAGCTTCTTTATTATCAGTTATGGGAGCTTTTGATAGGCTCGTCTCAGGCACGGTCACCCCGGAGGGAGTTAGCCATCCATGCGAATCATGGTTACCGGAGGCGCGGGTTTCATCGGCTCGCATCTGTGCGAGCGCCTCTTGCGCGACGGTCACGAGGCGACGATCGTTGACGATCTCAACGACTTCTACTCGCCGGCGTTCAAGCGTGCCAACCTCGATGCCGTGCTGTGTGCCGGCCCGGCGAAGTTTCATCACGCCGACATTTGCGACGAGCAGAAGATGCTGGCGATCGCGCGCGAGCAGAAGCCCGAGGCGATTATTCATCTTGCCGCGCGAGCCGGTGTACGGCCATCACTGGAAAATCCACTGCTGTATGAGCAGGTGAACGTTCGCGGAACGACGGTACTTCTGGAAGTTGCGCGCCAGTTGGGCATTCCGAAGTTCGTCTTTGCGTCCTCCAGTTCCATCTACGGCATCGCGAACCGCGTGCCCTTCAGCGAAGAGGACACAGTCAATCTTCCTATATCACCCTACGCCGCAACCAAGATCGCAGGTGAGAAGATTTGTTATACATACTCACATCTGTATGACATTCGTACCGTATGCCTGCGTTTCTTCACCGTGTATGGGCCACGCCAGCGGCCTGACTTGGCAATCCGGAAGTTCACGCAGTTGATTTCAGATGGCAAGCCAATCCCAGTTTTCGGCGACGGCTCCAGCGGGCGGGACTACACCTTCTACACCGACACGATAGACGGAGTCATTGCCTCGCTCCATCACGATTGCCAGTACGAAATCTTCAATCTGGGCAACTCCCACCCCGTCTCTCTGGAGACACTGATCCGCACGCTGGAAACGAGTCTGGGCCGCAAGGCCATGATCGAGCGCCTGCCTGACCAGCCTGGCGATGTGCCGATTACCTACGCCGACATAGGCAAGGCGCAGCGACTGCTCAGCTATTCGCCACGCGTGTCCTTCGAAGAGGGCATTGACGCGTTCGTCTCGTGGTTCGTGAATCGGCAGGCACAGGCAATCGTCCCGTAATTCTTGCTGCCGCGTCACCCCACACACTTCGCGAATCAGCTCGTTGAAACCGATCTCGCAGCAGCCTTCTCGCAGGTCTGATCTCAGGGCGTGAACGCCTTTGGTAAATGGAAGGTGAATAGCCAATGAGAAGTACATTTGTCCGAAACAATTTATTTCACGCAACCGATATCCTTCCCGGCTGGCCATTTTCCCCTTATCCCGTTGCTAAGTCATTCATTTTTCAGCACCCGTCACACAGGGGCGATGTTGCAGTTTGGTTTTTGCATTGCTTTACCACAGGTTGAACCCAAGTGTGTGGGCCGCTCCTATGACCTCGCGCAACAACGGAAAATCAAACGGCAACGGCTTGGCTCTGCCGCCCGATGACATCATCTTCGGGCGTTCGGCCGTGATGCACGGTCTGCGCGAGATGATTGAGCACATGGCCAGGACGCAGTTGCCCCTCTTGATTTACGGTGACACCGGCACGGGCAAGGAAATCATTGCCAACTTCATCCACCGGCACTCCCCGCGCAAGGATGGTCCGTTCATCAAGATCAGCTGTGCGGCCATCCCAGGTTCGCTGCTGGAAGCCGAGATGTTCGGCTATGAAGAGGGGGCATTCACCGGGGCATACTCCACCAAACCCGGCCTGGCTGAATTGGCCGACACCGGAACGCTGGTTCTGGACCACCTGTCGGAGCTCGATATCAGCATTCAAGCCAAGCTCCTGCAACTGTTGCAGGATGGCACCTTCAGCCGTGTCGGCGGCGAAGAAGAGCTGAAGATCGATACCCGCGTGATCTGTATTACGACCCGCAATCCCCAGGAAGAAGTCACCGACGGCAAGCTTCGGCTCGATCTTTATCATCGGGTCAATGCCGGGTGTTTCCGCGTCCCGGACCTGCGGGAGCGTCCCGACGACATCACCATCATCGCCGATTACCTGGTTCACGTCTTCAATGAGACCTTCGAAACCAAGGCCGCACCGCTGTCGCCTGGCATCCGCCGTGTGCTGCAGCAATACCAATGGCCGGGTAATATCCGTGAACTGGAGAACGTCATCCGGCGCTATGTGATCCTCGGTTATCCGCAGAGCATCGCCGAGCACATCACGCGCCGCTCGATGATCCTGCCTTCGGCCCAACTGACTGCGCCCGAAGATATGTCTTTCCGAGAGCGCACCGACCAGATCGTACGCGAGGCGGAGACGCAAACCATCCTGCGCGTGCTTTACCTGAACAACTGGAATCGCAGGAAGACCGCCCAGATGCTGAACATCAGTTATCGTGCATTGTTGTACAAAATCCGCAGCGCGGGGCTGGGCGACTACTCTCCCACCAGAGGCGCGCGGCGCAATGGCGGTCTGGTGAACTATCCATCGGCATCGGAGGCGTGAGAGCCTCCGCAGCTGATCATGCCGGCTATGGTGCAGCCTTCTTGTCCGTCAGTCGCAAGATCCACGCATCCTGATCCCTGCTGTTGACCTCCACAAAAACCTCCAGCGACGGGAAATAGGCGAATCGACCGTAGATTCCAAGATTGCCTTCGCGTCCGGTGCCGTCCGGATCGGGCGGATAATCCACGCCCTTCTTGGCCGCAGGGTCCTTGCTGATGGCAACGTCGAGACATTTGTGCGCGGGCACCGTCCCGAAGGGAGTTGTGACCTCCTTGGAATTTGTATTGAGCAGATAGATCTTGTCGCCGCCTCCGGGATATCCCACCATCAATCCCAGCGCGGAATCCCACGCCAGTCCGCTATGACGATAAATCAGGCCGCAACCGTTGTCCTTCCATGTCTCCCACCGGCCTGAGAGCGAAAAAACCTGCAGGGTGCGAACTCGCGGAACGGAGGGATAGCCGGTATTGCCGGGAGTGCCTCCGGCGCCGACGATTACCAAGAGATTGTTTACCGGATCGATGGCCGCCGTGGTGCCGTCATCCACATGAACTGCCGTGCTCAGCTTCTTCCACTTATTGGTTTCGGGATCGTAGTCCCACAAGGTCCAGTTCCGGTCGTGCATGACAATGTGGTGAGTGTTGGGATCGTACGCGCTGGTGGCCCAAGCCGGTGACTGCGAAAACGGCGGGCCAATCATCGTCCACTTGCGCGTCGTCATGTCGAGCGCCCAGACCTCCTGCGAAAGAAAACCGCCGTTGGCTACCGATCCGCCGAAGGAATAGAGCCGGTTGTGGACGGGATCGTATTGCAGGCCGTTATAGGTGTGACGGGACGAAGGACTCGATCCGGGCTCATACTTTCCGCCATCGTGCAGGCGCACGAAGTAAGGCTTTAGGCCCTCCCATTCTTTTCCGTCCCATGCATAAGGCACGGGCATCGTCGGCGCGGTGAAGCGCTCCCATGCCGGAGTGCCGCTGAGGTTCAGGACCGATACCTCATTGCCGGCGTAGTCGCTGTGGCCGCCACCCCAGACGATGAGCCGCTGGTGAACGTCGTCGCCCGCGCCGCTGCTCCACGGGATGATCTGGTTGCAGTTGAAGGTGTACTCCGTGGTCTTCGTCATGGTGGCGTCGGCATACATTCCATCCGGCACATTGTCCAGGCAGATCTTGCGCATTTGCGTGTCGGGCAGGCGATGCCAGCCAAAGCCTGCGGGCAGGCCTGCCGATGGCGTAGAGCTCTGACCACAGAGGCCAAGCGGAGCGCACAGTAGCAACACAAAAAAGAATTTCGTTTTCACAGGTATCCCTCAGATCCTCAAATGATTATCGCAATCTCCGTCAATGCCATTAATTCGGGCAGCTCGAAGGTGTCTTCACACCCGCAACCACCACCCAGCCGTTGTCAGCGCCGGGATGAGTTGAACAGTGGACGTCGTGAACGCCTGCAACCCACCGCCCGTGAGTCAGGTATCCCTGGCCATAGGCAAACACCTGATCGTTAGGATTGGCGGTCACAGTCCCGTCGAGATCATCGTTCGTGACGACCTGAACGTTGACGGTCTGACCGTTCGGCAAACTGACGGCCAGCGTCGTCACATGGTGGCTGCCGTGCGGTCCGCCGCGCTGAACGTGTGACTTTTCTGTAGCGATGCCGCACACCATGATGTTGTCTACATCCCTGTTGGTGTGCGAAGCGATGAGATCCGCCAGCTTCTGGTTGACCTGCGGTGTGCACGTGGCAGGCACGGGAACATCGTTCGCCGCGAACGCCAAGGCGGCGAAAAGAACAACATACATCGTGAGCAGCAGTACCCGGACATATCTCGACTCTCTCATGTGGATTCTCCTTCCTGAAACACTGGACTCGTGGGGATAAGTCAATCACGGCTGAGCACAGTATGTATCAGATTTCGGGCATAGCGCGGCGTAATTTTGCGGCGGCTTCTCCGCCTCGTGAGATTTCTCGGGCGCGATAAACTAAGGTTCATCCTCATTGATGAAAGGGCAACATGGCAGCCATCATTCTCGACGGCACGAAGATCGCGGCGGAAATCAAGGCGGAGGTCGGCGCGGAGGTGAAGAAACTCACAGAAGCTGGACTTCGTCCCGGGCTGGCCGTCGTGCTGGCGGGACACAATCCCGCTTCCGAGATTTATGTTCGCAATAAGGTCAGAACTTGCGAGCAGCTCGGCATCTACAGCGAGAAACACACGCCGCCCGCGAGCGTCACCACGGCTGAGCTGCTGGCGCTGGTTAACGATCTGAACCGGCGCGATGAGATCGACGGCATCCTGGTGCAATTACCGCTGCCTCCACAGGTGGACTCCAAGAAGGTATTGCTGGCGGTCTCGCCGGAGAAAGACGTCGACGGCTTTCATCCCATGAACGTCGGCTACCTTTCGACGCAACGTCCCGGCCTGGTGCCGTGCACGCCGGCAGGCATCATCGAGATTCTGAAGCGCAGCAATATCGCCATTGCCGGAGCGGAGGCTGTTGTCGTCGGGCGCAGTGACATCGTCGGCAAACCGGTCGCGATGCTGCTGCTGAATGGCAACGCCACGGTTACGGTCTGCCATTCGAAGACGCGCGATCTTCCGGGCGTGTGTCGCCGCGCAGACATTCTCGTCGCCGCTATCGGCAGGGCCGGAATGGTCACGCCCGGGTACGTCAGGCCGGGCGCAACCGTGATTGATGTCGGGATGAATACAATCACCGATCCCGAGCAATTCAAAGAGTTCTTCGCCGGAAACGAAAAGCGCGAGCGCGACTTCGCCGCTAAGGGATCAACCCTGATCGGCGATGTTCATCCCAAAGTCGCCGAAGTTGCTGGAGCGCTCACGCCCGTTCCCGGCGGAGTGGGTCCGCTGACCATCGCCATGTTGATGAGTAACACCCTTAAGGCTGCCAAGATGAGACGAGGCGAAAAAATGGGCAGCCTGGCCGCCCGCTAGAACCACACATAACTTTTAACAATCGCACATTCTGAGGCAACCTTAGACGCAAACAACTCTCCTGCCAGCCGCTGAATCATAAACTCTGGTTTCGCCCTGCTCGAAGGGGCGACAACGACCAGGGCCCCTGGTCATGACATCCCAAGCATTCCGCTTCGACCAAGCGACGGTTGGGTAGTCGGGCCCAAATTCAGAGGTCTATCGTGCGAAACATGTTTCTGCTGCGTTGCGCTGCTTCCCTGTTGAGTTTGCTTCTTCTTCTGGCCGCATTTGGATGCGGCGGAGGTTCCAATTCCGGCGGTACCTCAGGCTCGGGCGGTAACAGCGGAGGCAGCGGCGGATCAGGTGGATCGGGTGGATCCGGCGGCGGCTCGGGCGGTTCAACCGCGCCGACCGTGACCGGCTTCTCGGTAGCTCCGACTGTGGTTGCTCCGGGCGAATTCGTCAATTTTGCCTGGGCGACCACGAATGCCACGTCGTTCAACGTCACGCCGGCCATTAACCAGGACGAGCAGACGCTGCCTTTGAATACCACGGCGTTCTCGTTCAACACCAATGGCCTGACGCAGACCACAACGTTTCAGGCGGTTGCCACCTCCAGCACAGGAGCGAATTCCCAGCCGAGCTCCGCGACGTTGACCATCGTTCCCGTGACGCTGACCGCATCGTCGACGATGATCGAGGCCGGGCAATCGGTGACGCTGACCTATGGCGGACCGAACAATAGCAGCACCTGGAACCTGGTGATCGTGGGGAACGGCAGTCCGACGCAGCTTCCCACGCCGTCGTGCAGTGGAAACACTTGCAGTGGCACCTACACCACCGGACCTCTCAGCAGCACCACGACCTTTCAGGTCTCGATCAACGGCTCGGCTGGCGGGCAGGCATATTCGCAGCAAGTCACCGTCACCGTTGGCAATCCCACGACCGTTACGCTGACGGCGAATCCGGGCAGTGTACCGCCGGGCGGCCAGTCGACGCTGACCTGGACTTCGAGCAACGCGTCTGCGGTGACGATCACCTGTTCGCCCTCTTGCTCTCCGGCGATTGGGCAGTTGCCACTGAATGGATCCACGACCCAGAATCCGGAGCAGACTACCATTTACACGGCGATCGCAACCTCGATTTATCCTGGCGCTCCGCCGGCGACGGCGACGGCAACCGTCACGGTAAGCACGGGCGGGCTCACGAACATCAACCACATCATCTGGATGGTGCAGGAGAACCGGGCCTTCGACAATTACATGGGCGTGTTGGCGGAGTATCGTGTTAATCACCAGCCGCCAATCCAGGGCGCGCAGCTGAGCGATGTGAACGACCTGCACAACCTGCCGGCCGGCTATCAGATATGCAATCCGCAGGGCGGTTGTTTCGCGCCGTTCCATGCCCGGACAGAGTGCATCGAAAACCTGTCTCCGTCGTGGGATGAAACGCACTACGACATGGATCTGGTGGGCGATGACTGGCTGAACCTGACCGACGATTCGCAGTACAAGATGGACCGCTTCCTGGACACCACGTTGTCAGGAGGCACCGGCGATCAGTACGATCCCACGCACTCGCGGCCGTTGGGGTATTACGATCAGACGGACCTGCCGTTCTACTACGAGCTGGCAACCCAGTTTGCCACCAGCGACACGTGGTACTCGCCGGAGCCGGCGAACACTGTGCCGAACCGTATGTACCTGTTCGCGGCCACTTCGCACGGCCACGCGTTCCCACCCCAAAGCCCGAGCGATCCGGCCTGGCAGGTGGAGACGATATTCCGCGCGCTGCAGGAGGCGCACATCACCTGGCGTTATTACTACCAGGACAACAGCGTCTTCCTGGCGAACTGGGCCGATTGGACGTACCCGGGAATCCAGGGAAACGTGCGCAACATCCAGGAGTACTACAACATCCTGGCGAGTCCGAATGCCGATCAGGAACTGCCGCAGGTGATCTTCATCGAGCGCGCCAGTTCCACCGGATACGACGAGCATCCGGGGAACAACGTTCAGACTGGCTCGGTGCGTGCCGAGAACGCAATCACGGCCTTGCTCAACAGCACGGCATGGCCGGACTCGGTCTTCATCCTGACGTGGGACGAAGGCGGTGGCTTGTTCGATCACGTGGGGCCGATCCTGGTGACGCCGCCCGATAATCTGCCGCCTCAGGACCTGGGGCCGCACGATCAACAGGGATTGTTCAACGTAACCGGCTTCCGCATTCCCGTGATTGTGGTGTCGCCGTGGGTGAAGCCGCAGACGATCGTGCACTTGCAGACAGACAGCACGTCGATCCTGAAGCTGATTGAGGAGCGGTTCAACATAGCTCCGTTGACGCAGCGTGATGCGACAACCGGGGATATGGCGGACCCGACGAACGGATTCTTCGACTTCAGCTCGCCGCAACTGCTGCAGGTGCCGCCATTGCCGACGCAGCCGACGAATGGCACCTGCAATTACCAGCTTGAGGGCTCTCCACAATAGAGCAGCTTTCGGAGCTGGCGCAGTGCGGCGACGATCAAAAGGCCTCCGAGCAACAACGTTGCCGGAGGCCTTACTTCGTGCAAAAAATCAGCGAGGCCGTAACCTCGCATCATCGGTTACTTCTTTTTCTTCGTGGCGGCCTTTTTGGTGGCCTTCTTCTTCGTTGCCATTGGATAGTCCTCCTTATGTTGGAACTTCCCTTGAAGGTTGTGGCCTTAGCGCCCGTGTAGCCGCAATATGCAGCACGAGCACCGTAGCTACGCAAGATATTGCGGTTACAAATCGGGAATGTCAACAAAAATCGTAAAAAATATCTTGCGCCCAGATTGCTTTTGTGCTTCGCGCTTGATCGAACTCCCGCAGAGCCGTCCCGCATTTTCGGATTCGTTTGTGAAAAATCCTTCGATTGCCCCACTCATACGTATCGAGGACCTCTGCTGTCGCACCAGCGGAGTAGATCGTCGCACCCCTCCGACCGCGCTTACCAATCCTGCCGTAACACGTATAATGAATGGCGGAGTGCCTTCGCTCTCGCCGTGAGTCTTCGAACCATGCAGAACAAACAGTTGTGGCGCGTAATAGCGGTAGGATTCTGCGTCCTCGTGTTCTTTTTTGCACTGCATGCCAAGACCGCGGTTTACAATAACGGCGCGCCCGTAAAGCTGTCTCCGTCCACCTCTTCCAAGCTGTGGCCCAGCGGAGAAAAGATGCAATCGCGGCCGTCGGTCGTCGACAATGGAGTGCTGTTGTGGATGGCGGCATTTTGCCTGTTGCAGCCGTACTTCGGGCGTGGGCCTCGCGTTCGCCGGGTTTTCATCGTCCCTCATACCAGCAATCTCCCGCTGCGGCATCTGCATCGCTTCTTACGGCCACCTCCCGTCCTGGCGTAGTCGCTGCAATCGTTATCCATCGATGTTTTTGCAGTTCGGTCCTTTTAGGCCAACGGCCCATGCGAAGCGCAATTGACAGCCTGAAATTGCTTCCGCGCCACGAGGGAGTTCATGCAGGATTTAATTGAGACAAGCGAAACTGCGCAGCCGCCACCGGTGCGCCCGCGCCGTCGCTGGATTGTTATGGGAGTGGTGGTGCTCTGCGTACTCATCGGCGCCATCATTGTCTGGCGGCTGCGCGCCGGCACAGAACAGGGCGACAACGTTGCCGATTCAGGAGAAGAGACGCCACATGTGTATGCCGCTATCGCGGTGGCGAAACGGGAGACCATTGCCAACTCGTTCTCCATCGCCGGACAGTTCCTGCCCTACCAGAACGTCGAGTTGCACGCCAAAGTAGCCGGCTACATCAAGAACATCTACGTCGATATTGGCGACCGGGTGCATACCGGAGAAGTGTTGGCGGTGCTGGAGATTCCGGAATTGGTCGCGCAGGTGGACGAGGCAAGCGCTGAAGTGCATCGCGCGGAAGAAGAAATCCAGCGGGCGCAGAGCGAGGTTTTGCGCAATGAAGCCGACAATCTTGCCCTGCACGCCAATGCGGTGCGATTGGTCAACACCGCCAAAGCGCAGCCCGGATTGATCGCGCAACAGGAACTGGACGATGCGACCGCTAGAGATCGCGCCTCGCAGGCCCGTGTGGACGCGGCCAAATCGGCGCTCGCGGCCGCCAAACAGCAGCTCGCAGTTGCGCATGCCGATCAGCAGCACTATGCCGCGTTGTACGACTACGCCAAGATCATTGCACCGTACGATGGTGTCGTGACCTGGCGCTTCTCCGATACCGGCGCTCTGGTGCAGGCGGGTACGTCGGAAGGCAACGCATTGCCAGTGGTTACGGTGGCGCAGATCAACCTTTTGCGCTTGCGCATTCCAGCGCCTGAATCGGTTGCCGCGAAGGTCCGAATCGGTGACACGGCGGATGTGCGCCTCCAGGCGACCGGGGAACACTTCACCGGGAAAGTCACTCGTTTTACCGACGCCCTCGATCCTTCGACTCGCACCGAACAGGTGGAAATCGACATACCCAATCCTGATTACCATCTGCAGCCCGGCATGTACGCGAATGTCACCCTGGAGACTGACAGCAAGCCGAACGTACTGACAGTCCCGGTGGAAGCGATTCAACGCTCGGGAAACAAGACCAATGTGCTGGTGCTGGACTGGCAAAACCGGGTTGAGCGGCGCGAGGTGAAAACCGGAGCGCAGAGCTCCAACAATGTCGAAATTGTCGCGGGCCTCACCGAAGGTGAGAAGGTTATTGTCGGCAATCTTGGCAGCTATCAACCCGGTGAGACCGTGATTCCCCGAGCGAGCGCTTTCAACTCCGAACCGAAGGACACCGACTAGTTATGTCAGGGTTCGCAATCAAGTATCCGTTTTTCATCCTGATGCTGTGCCTCGGCATCATCGTGGTCGGCGTGACCACCGTGGAGCGTATGCCGGTGGATCTGTTTCCCGAAATCAAGATACCGGTGGTGGTTGTCGCCACCTTCTACAGCGGCATGCCGCCGCAGCAGATCGAAGGCGACATCACCGATACCTTTGAGCGCTTCTTCACGCTGGGCAGCAACATCGATCACATCGAGTCGCGCTCGATCACCGGCGTGAGTCTCATCAAGATTTACTTCCAGCCCGGGACCGATCCCAATGCGGCGGTCAGTCAAATCGCCAATCTGGCCATGGCCGATCTGCGACGATTGCCGCAAGGCACGCTGCCTCCGGTTGTGTTGAAGTTCGATGCTTCGAGTCTGCCCGTCTGTCTCGTGACTCTGCAGGGCAAGGGACTGACGGAGACCCAACTCCACGATCAAGGGCAATTCAACATTCGCGACCAGATCGCCAACGTGCCGGGAGCTTCCATTCCGCAACCCTTTGGCGGCAAGTACCGGCAAATCCAGTTCTATATCGATCCGGTAAAACTCGAAGCTGCGCAGCTGAGCCCGCTGGACGTGGTGCGGACCGTTAACGACGCGAATTCAATTCTGCCGGCCGGAGATGTACGCATCGGCCCTCTGGATTACAACATTTACAGCAACAGTGAACTGCCGAATGCCAAGGACTGGAACGACATTCCGCTGAAGGCGATTGGCAACAACGTGCTGCGCTTCGGCGACATCGGCAAGGCGGAAGATTCCTCGGCGTTGCAGTACAACATCGTGCGCGTGGACGGGCAGAAGTCGGTGTATCTGCCAATCCTGCGACAGGGCGGAAACAGCAATACCATTCAGATCGTCAATGGGATCAGGGAGCACGTAAAACACCTGATCGACATTCCGAAGAACCTGATCGCTTCTGTCGTCTTTGATCAATCCGAGTATGTCAAGACCGCTATCGCCAACGTGTTGCACGAAGGCGGTATGGGTCTGGGCCTGACCGCTCTGATGATCCTCATCTTCCTCGGTTCCATCCGGGGAACCATTTCCGTGCTGTTCTCGATTCCCATCTCCTGCATGGCGGCGTTCCTGCTGATTAACGCTTTCGGCGGCACCATCAACACCATGGCTCTGGGCGGTCTGGCGCTGGTGCTCTCGCGCCTGATCGATAATTCGGTGGTCGTGCTGGAAAACATCTTCCGCCATCTCGAGGAGGGCGAAGATCCGCGTACCGCGGCCGAGCAGGGTGGCCAGGAGGTGCAGTTGGCAGTCTTGGCGGCCACCTTCACTACCGCCATTGTCTTCTTCCCGGTGGTGTTCCTATCCGGCGTCAGCAAGTACCTCTTCACAGGATTGGCCGCTGCCGTGGTGTTCGCCCTGGCGGCGTCGTATCTGGTGGCGATGTCGGTGGTGCCGCTGTTCTGCTCGCGGTTCATCAAGTCGGCGCACGGCGGAGAAGACCACGGTCACCATGGCCCGGGCTTTTTGGAGCGTATGCTGCGGCCTTTCAATCGCGGATACGATTATGTGCAGGAGAAATATCAGCACTTTCTGGGCAAGGCGCTCGACTATCCGTGGCAAACACTCGGTCTCATCGGGGCTGTGTTCTTGTTGAGCCTGGCACTCTCGCCACTGCTGGGCGTTGCCTATTTTCCGCGCACCGATCCCGGGCAGTTTGTCATTTACGTCAAGGCGCCAACCGGCACTCGTATCGAGTTGACCAACGACATCATCGCGCGGGTGGAAGACGACATTCGCGGCACTGTTGCGCCCAAAGATATGCGCATGATCGTTTCCAACATCGGAGTGTTTCCCGACCTATCCGCCATCTACACCACTAATTCGGCGATGCACACCGCCTTTGTTCAAGTCCAACTGCAAAAGGAGCACGAAACCAGCAGCTTCGTTTACATGAATCGCGTCCGGCGGAAGCTGGCGCAGGACATGCCTCAAATTTCCACCTTCTTCCTGACCGGCGGCTTGGTCAGCTCCACCGTGAATCAGGGTATGCCCGCGCCCATCGACATCCAGGTGACGGGCAACAATCAGCAGGAAGCGTACAACATCGCCCGGGAAATGGCGCAGAAGCTGCGGGGGATGAAGAACGTGGGCGAAGTGCTGATTCCCCAGGACCTGGACTACCCGGGTATACAACTGAATGTTAAACGTGAGATGACGGCGCGTTTAGGGATGACCGCCAACGATGTGGTGGACAGCGTGATCACGGCGCTCACCTCGGACAGCATGATCGCTCCCAACTACTGGATCGATCCCCACAGCGGCAACAACTACTTCCTCACGGTGCAGTACACACCGCATCAGATCGGCACCATGACCTTGGAGGATTTCAAGCAACTTCCGCTTCACGCCCAGGGCAATCCTACTCCCACGATGTTGCAAAATGTCGCCGACATCGAAATGATCAACACTCCCACCGAGGTTGACCATTATCAACTGTTCCGCGTGATCGATGTCTATGTTCGACCCAAGAGTGAAGATCTGAGCAGGCTTGTCCAGCGACGTTCAGAAGCTCATCGAGCAAACCAAGACGCCGGGAAACATTCGCATCAAGTTGCGCGGCTCGGTGGTCACCATGCGCCAGTCGTTCCTTAGCTTCGCCGTCGGACTGGGGCTGTCGATCGTGCTGGTCTACCTGATTCTGATGGCGCAGTTCGCCTCGTTCAGCGATCCGTTCCTTATTCTGCTGGCCGTGCCTCCGGGATTTACCGGCGTGATTCTGTTTCTGCTGATGACCCACACCACCATCAACATCATGTCGCTGATGGGGGTGATGATGATGATCGGCATCGTGGTGTCGGATTCGATCCTGATCGTGGAATTCACGCGCGAGTTGCGGCGCCGCGGAGAGCCTTTGCATGACGCCATCACCAATGCCTGCCGCGTCCGCCTGCGTCCCATCATGATGACCACCTTCGCGACCTTCCTGGGGCTGATTCCCCTGGCCCTGGCTCTGGAGGCGGGCAGCGAACAGTATGCTCCGCTGGCGCGCGCCATCATCGGCGGGCTGATGTTTTCATTCCTGGTCACGCTGTTCCTGGTTCCGGCGGCTTATTACCTGATGCACCGGCGGAAGGAGGAACAGGAGCAGCGGGAGGTGCAAGCTTGAGACGCAAGATCCTCCGGCTTGTGATGGCAGTTGCATTCGCCAATGTGCCCCTAGCGGCGCAGACGACGGCAGGAACGCAGTCTGCCCCGACAACAGTGCCCGCGCAGAATGTTCCTCCGGCGCCGGCTCCAAGTGCGCCGACCGAGGGCGACCTCTCGCTGCAGCAAAGTGTGGAGCAGACGCCACAGCCTCCGCCGCCGCAGCCGATCACATTGTCAGCGCCGACACAGTTGCCTGCCACGGGCCCGGCGCATCGGCTGACCGTGCAGGATGCCGAAGCGCTGGCCATCAAGAACAACCCGCAGATTTCCGTGTATCGCCTGCTGTACCTGGCGTCGAATCAGGTCACGCGCGGGCAGAAAGCGGCCTTCTATCCAACCTTTTCCGGCGATCTGACTGGCGTGGACGCCAACCAAGCTTCGCGTATCGCCGCCGGGAACCTCAACAGCCCGCGACTGCTGACGCGCGCGGCGGGCGGTCTGGTTCTCTCCCAGCTGATCACCGACTTCGGCCGCACCAACAATCTCGTCGCCATGGCGGCGCTGCGCGCGAAAGCCGCCGATATGAACACGGCGGCAACGGTTGACGACATCAAACTTGCCGTCGATGAGGCGTTCTACAACGCGTTGCAGGACGCTGTGCTGGTGAACGTTGCCGAGGAGACGGTGCGGGAACGGCAGGTCGTGTCCACCCAGATCACGACCATGTACCAGAACCGGTTGCGCTCGGAAGTTGACGTCAGCTTTGCCGATGCCAACCTGGCGCAGGCGCAGCTTCTGCTGC
This sequence comes from uncultured Acidobacteriaceae bacterium, assembly GCA_963821995.1. Classification (GTDB taxonomy): domain Bacteria; phylum Acidobacteriota; class Terriglobia; order Terriglobales; family Acidobacteriaceae; genus Bog-257. The sequence continues at coordinate 125,037 of CAWGFZ010000019.1, forward strand.
TCGACGCGCAGAACAACTATCAGGCGGCGCTGTCGATGCTTACCCAGGTGCTCGGCTATCCCTCGCAGCAGCAGTTTGAGCTGTTGGAGACGGACACGGAGGTGAAGCCGCCGCCGGACTCGGCTGCTCAACTGGAAGACGAAGCGTTCAGCAACCGCCCGGAGATTGCTGCCCAGAGCTACGAGTTTCAGGCAGCGCAGCATTATCAAAAAGCCGAGCGCGATCAACTCTTTCCTACCATCGGCGCTCTGGGCGTTGTGGGCAAGACGCCGGTCGGCAGCTCCTATAATGGCGGTCCGGCATTTCTCCCCAACTGGTACGGGGCGGTTGGGGTGAACGTGTCGATACCCATTTTCAACGGTTTTCTGTATCCAGCGCAGTCGAAAGAAGCAGGGCTGCGGGCGCAAGCCGCGAATCAGCAACTCCGCGATTTGAAGGACAGGATCGCCAACGATGTGCGCACCAGTTGGCTGAACGCAATCACCGCCTACAATCGCATCGCCGTGAGCCAGCAGTTTGTGCAGCAGACGGACCTCGCGCTTCGGCTGTCACAGGAGCGCTATAACCTGGGGCTGAGCTCGATCGTCGAGTTGAGCCAGGCGCAACTGCAGCAGACGCAGGCGCAGATACAGTTTGCCGCGGCCAAGTATCAGTACCGCATCGCGCAGTCGATATTGCGCTTCCAGATTGCGGCGCCGTAGGGGTAGAGCGGGCCTTCAGGCCGCGTCAGCTGCGTCGTGAAGAGAAAGGTTTTGCACTCCGGTGCACCTGCAGCGGAGTGCGAAACCCCGTATCGAGGTGGCGGCCTTGACGCGGTGCTGAAGCGCCGCTCTACCTCGCGCCGTTCAAACCTTTCGGCGTGATTCGGAGGATGTTGTGTTCGACCTCGACCTGCCGGCGGGGGTAGTCCGAGCGGACCGAGTTGACGAGTTGCTGCAGCGCGGGCGCGCCGGTTGCATCGGTGGTTCCGTCGGCGTCGTCCATCAGGATCACGTGGTCGGCGATGCGGGCCGTCAGGATAGAAGCGAGCTCGGAACCAAGGCGATCGGGATTGCCGACCTTTCCGCTCCAGCCGCAGTAGCCCGCATCGAGCCAGAACAGGCAGCGCTCGTCGATGCGTTGTAGAAGATTCGGGACCAGCGTCTGACTGTCGCCCTCGATGATCTCCACGCGCGGATACCGGCGGAAGCGTTCGCGCGCCTGCATCGCCAGTCGCGGGTCGAGTTCGATGGAGTAGATCCGCCGGAAACGATTGACGACCGCGGCGATCATCTCGCCGTAGTAGGTCCCGGTTTCAATCAGCGTGGTCAGCCCGAACCTCTGCGCGTATTCCAGCACTGTCCGTTGCTTGATGAGGTGCGGAATGCGGCGAGGCTCGCCCCGCACCTTCCACCACCAGTAATCGGGATAGTGCCCGAGCTGCTTGAACGCAGGATACAGCGGCAGTTGCTTGAGCCTTGAGCGGATGGGATGTGATTGTGTCATGCGCCGATCGTGGTCCACTCTCCCTAACCACATTCAATCGACTGATACTGTTTCCAAACAGCAGGGTTATCCGTTACAAAAAAGATGGGTTCCATCCTTCTATGTTCGATGATTTCTGTTATCCCATTGACGGTGATGGGTTCGTAGGCCGGATAGCCGGAGGAGGATTGCTGTGGAGAGCTTTTGAGTTGAAAAGGCTCTTTACATCTCACCTTGCCATCTTCCTTCATCATTACTTGCCCGTTCTTGTTTTGCAATGTGAATTGCGCACTGCCGCCCCATGGCATGCTGTAATAGCTCATCGTAAGCGAAACGTCGGCGCGTGTAAGCCCCGGCGGAAGCGTTACGCATTTCGGTAGCCTCGACTCATCCGCTAACTTGAATGTGGACTCCGCTAGAAATTCGCATCCCGTATTCGTGAAACATACGACTGCTAACAATATCCCCGACAATAAGTGCCTTCTGGTGAACTGAGTCAGGGTAGTCATTTCCTGGTGTCCTCTAGTTGTGAATTACTTGGCGGTTACGACACACGTTACCGTAGAGCATTGTTCACGATCTGCTGGGCTTCCTCCACTATAGCGTCCAGATGGGACTCATCCTTGAAGCTCTCGGCGTAGATCTTGTAGATGTTTTCGGTGCCGGACGGCCGGGCGGCGAACCAGCCGCTGGCGGCTACGACTTTCAGGCCGCCGATCGGGGCGCCATTGCCCGGCGCGCGCGTGAGCTTGGCCGTGATCGGCTCGCCTGCCAGGCTCGATTCCTTTACCGCTTCCGGCGAGAGCTTGCCCAGCTTCGCTTTCTGCTCCGGCGTGGCCGGCGCGTCGATGCGCGTGTAGTACGGCATGCCGAACTCCGGTCGAGTTCGCGGTAGTGCTCGCCCGGATCTTTGCCGGTGCGCGCGCGTGATTTCGGCGGCGAGCAGGTCCAGGATGATGCCGTCTTTGTCGGTGGTCCAGACGGTGCCGTCGCGGCGCAGGAAACTCGCGCCTGCGCTTTCTTCGCCGCCGAAACAGCAGCGAGCCGTCGAACAGGCCCGGCGCGAACCACTTGAAGCCGACCGGCACTTCGCAGAGCTTGCGGCCGAGCTTGTTGACGACGCGGTCGATCATGCTGCTGCTGACGAGCGTCTTGCCGACGGCCGACGTCTTGCGGCCAGTGCGGCGCGATGCGTCAGCAGATACTGGATCGCGACCGCGAGATAGTGATTGGGGTTCATCAGACCGGCTGACGGCGTGACGATGCCGTGGCGATCGGCATCGGTATCGTTGCCGAAGGCGACTCGATACTGGTCTTTCAGGCCGACCAGCGCTGGCCATCGCGTAGGGACTGGAGCAATCCATGCGGATTTTGCCGTCGTGATCGACGGTCATGAAGGCGAACGTGGGATCGATCTTCGGATTGACGACGGTGATGTCGAGGCCGTAGACGGTCGTTGATCGGCTCCCAATAAGGCAGCGACGCGCCGCCGAGCGGATCGACCGCCAGCTTCAAGCCGGCCGACGCGAATGGCGTCCATGATCGATGACGTTCTGCAAGATCGTTGACGTAGGGCAGGACGAAATCCTGCTGATGCGTGGTCGGCGCCTTCATCGCCGCCTCATACGGCACGCGTTTTACGCCGCTGTTGCCGGCGCGCAAGCAGTTCGTTGGCGCGGTCTTGAATCCAGCCGGTGACGTCGGTGTCGGCTGGGCCGCCGTTGGGCGGGTTGTACTTGAAGCCGCCGTCCTCCGGCGGATTGTGCGACGGCGTGATGACGATGCCGTCGGCCAGATGGTCCTTGCGGCCGCGATTGTACGCCAGGATGGCGTGCGAGATCACCGGCGTCGGCGTGAAGCCGTCGTTCTGCTGGATGATGGCCTCGACGCTGTTGGCCGCGAGCACTTCGAGCGCGGTGCGCTGCGCCGGGGCGGAAAGCGCGTGCGTGTCCTTGCCCATGTACAGCGGGCCGTCGATGCGCTCGCCGCGGCGATATTCGCAAATCGCCTGCGTGATGGCGAGGATGTGGGCTTCGGTGAAGGTGCCGTCCAGCGAGGAGCCGCGATGTCCGCTGGTGCCGAAGATAACCAACTGGTTGGGATCGCTGGTGTCGGGACGATTGTCGTAGTAGGCACGCTCGAGGGCGGCGACATCCACGAGCATCTCTTTTGGCGCGGGCTTGCCCGCAAGCGGCGAGATACCAGGCTGCGTAACTAGATCAGTCGTCATGGATGTTTCGATGATAAACGCACGGGCTTCGACGTTCGCAGGCAAAAACTTTCTTGCGTCGATGGCATGGACGCCGACGTTGTCCGAGATCATGTCCAGTCCTCATTTATTAACAATTCGATCACCGAGAGCTGTTACGCTGACAGCCATCAGCTGACGGGAGACACTACCCATGAGCACAAACGCGCAGAACGGACTGATTCACCTGGCCACCCGGCATTCGGTTGACGAAACGCTGCGGCGTCTCGAAGAACTGCTGCAGCAGAAGAGCATCGCAGTTTTCGCGACGGTGGACCACAGCAGTGAGGCTGCGAAGGTCGGACTACAGATGCGGCCAACCAAGCTGCTCATCTTCGGCAACCCGAAAGCGGGAACTCCGCTGATGCAGGCCGCGCCGAGCAGCGCAATCGATTTGCCGCTGAAAGCTTTGCTGTGGCAGGACGCCGATGGCAAGGTGTGGCTCACCTACAACGATCCCGCATATCTGCAACAGCGGCACGGCTTCCCCGCCGAGCTGCTGCCCAACATCGCCGGAGTTACAGCGCTGCTTCAGAAAGCAGTGGAATAACTTCCGCCGCATAGGGAACTCTGCATAGGTCGCTGGTGGTCCCTCAGGGGCTGAAGAGGGTGTGTGAGAACTGTGCCGTCCCTAAAGGGACTCGAACAAATTTTCCACCTCACCCAGGACTCCGCTTCCCCACCCCAGTTCGCGCAAGAGAGGCGCGAACCGGGGGCCCCGGCTCCGGGGTTCGATTTGCGTGTGTCGCACTCCACGGCGGAGGAATAAAGTTGGTTCTCACACACCCTCTGAAGCCCGTGCTCATTTTGTTTCACTTGCGGCACGGGCTGGCCACCCCAGCAGACGCGAACCCGGCGTCTGCTGGGGGCCCCGGTGAAGCCATGCCCTTTCAAAACTAGAGGCCTAATCAGGGCCTCCTTAGCGAATGATCTGCCCCGCCTCATTCGATGCTGAAGCTGCTGCAACACCGCTGCTGGTAGGCGCTGCGATACCAAGTCCGGTGTGTAGAATCGCCGCCGCCTGCTCCGCCGACTCGAAGACATGCGCTGCCATGCCGGCCCGGAGAGCGCCCTCAACATTCGCTGGACGGTCGTCGAAGAAGAGCGCACGGTGCGGCTCGCATCCCAACTCCTCCAGGCAAAGCCGATAAATTGCCGGATCCGGTTTGATGATGCCGTGCTCGCACGACCAGATTTGCACTTTAAACTCGTCCAGCCAGTCAAAGTTAAGGCGAAGGTGGCGCAGCAAGTCGTGAGGAATGTTGGACAGGATGGCGGTGCGGATGCCCAGCGACTTCAGCTCTCGCGCTAACGCGAGCGATTGCGGATTCATCCGCAGCCACATACGTGTCTCGAAATCCAGGATTCGCTCGACCTGCTTCGGCCCAAGACGTATACCGGCGGCGTTGACGAAGCGGCGCCAGTGCTCGTAGCAATCCTGCCGGCCGCAATCGTACTCGTTGCGAGTGTCGGAATAAAGCTGGAAGAATGGCGGCTCGCTCATCCCGACTACGGCGGCGAATTGCCCGATCTCGGCCAGTGTCGGCGAGTGGCTGAGCACCCGGCCATAGTCGAAGATGACGGCATCCCAGGGTCGCTGTCCCATGTAGCTATTCTCCCATGCTTAAGGTCGGGGGCGGGCTGCGTTTCAGCCAGAGCGTATGGCACTAAAGAGCTCACGGCACTAAAAGGCGGCGTATGGCGCGGTGTGTATATCATCCATCCCGGTTTTCCACAGTCCTAACCTTTATCAGCTTCACTTGGCACACACTTCAGGGGGCGAATCGGGTTACCTTTCGCGTTGGCAAACGTCCGATACTTAAACAGATAGAAGCTGTTGAGCGATTAACAAAACTCAACGAGAATCGCTGAGGCGCCCGGCAGAATTCGCTTGAATTTGGGGTAAAACCGGGCTATAGTGATGCGTTCTCTGGGCGACGTTCACTCCATTCCTTCGTTGGTTGTCCCTTGGAACAGGCCCCGGGCGGCACGCCTGAATCGCTGTCGAACCCTCGCGAATCCAAGTAGTTGGGCCCGGGCATCACTGGTGGCACATCGCTCATCCAGGGTTATATCTCTCTAGAACAGGAACAAAACGCAAACATGGCAAAACGACGTGGCAATCCTAACTGGGGCAAACCGGAGCCCATCGGCCCGATCGTCCCCACCATCACCGAGTTCGAGCAGGTGGTGAAGGAATTCAAACTGCAGCCGGACCAGTACCTCCGTTCTACCCGGCTGCGCGAATGGGCGCGTAAGAACAAGAACTCGAAGTACATCCCCGAGCCGCTGCTGGAAGCCTGGGGCTTCGAGATCGAGTCCACGCTCTAACCCCTCCAACTCTCCGATCAGGGCCGCCGCGTGCGGCCCTTTTCTATCGGCCAGCCGCCCAAAAGTGCTCTTCGAGGAACGTTTTCGAGCGCCGCCTCACCGGTTGCTGGCCATCACGAACTCCGTGTTGCAGCCAACCAGGCAGCGGACTTTTTCGAATTCTTTTCCTTCCTCGGCAGTGAAACGGTGCGGGTGCTTGTCGTTCCGGTAGAACTCGTTATGAAAGCTTTGAAAGGAGTCGTCTGCATACGCCCGAAGCAGGCGAAACCGAGTGTCAAATTCATAGATGACTCGGCACCAAGCCCTGTTGTTGCACTCCAGCGTCGAAAATCGAACGTGCCCATGTTCGACGACGGCCTCCTGGCCCTCGTTGTAGTGGGCCAACACTATATTCAGATCGCTGCGCGGGAACAATAACCGAATTCTCTCTTGTGCAATACCCATGCCACGGATTTGCTCCGAAGGCCGCGCTAGTTCCTCGGAAGCTCCGGAGACCCGATCGGGATCGAGTACCACCAGGGTCGCTTGATTGTAGCCGTTGCTAATTCCGGTGGCGATGATCTCCTCCCGCCCATCACCGTCCAAGTCCGCTAACGTGAGGTGCTCGAGATGCCCGGAGTGCCAGTACTCGGAGACCAGCTTGCCGTTGGAATCGAGGATCGCGATCTGATGGGGATCCCACAAACGGTGCGAACTTGAGACAACGATTCGCGCGCCTTTGCCAGGTGTCCTCTTCAGAACACCAAAACCGATTGTCCAGAATGTCGCCGGATCACCCTCCAGCTCCGGCAGGGCTCGACCCGGTGTCCAGCGCCACTTCTCTTTGCCTCGATCCGAGTAACAGATCAAGGTCGTAGAGTGAGCGTCAGGTTTCACGGCGGGGTGGTAGAGCAGGAGAACATCGACATGGCCTGTCCCGGTCAAGTCTCCGAACCACATCCGAGGTGGAGACCCTCCGCGTAGTAGTCGCGACGGAATCCGTCGGGAAAGCTTTTGCGCCAAAGCTCCTCGCCTTGCGCGTTTGTCACGATCAGTGTTGAACCCTCCAGCCGCCCCGATTGTGGCCTCCCATCCACCGCCAGCATTCGGATAGCAACGAGGCTAACGATGGCAATCAAAGCTATTGTGATCACTATCGCCGGAATGGCACGGCGTCTGCTGGGATCGCGCGGATTTGCCACATCGTTACCGCCGTTACCTTCTTTTGCTAGACCGTTTTGCTTCGTCTCGACTGCGGGTAGCGCGCGATCCGATGGTGGGATGAGGGCAAGTTCGTTCCTACTTTCCCGGTTGTAATAGATTTCCAGCGCACTCTGTAGGCGCTTCATTTCCCTGGTCAGCTCCGCTCCAATGTCCGCCGCGTGCTGATAGCGCAGCTCCGGGTCCTTTTCCAGCGCCTTATTGATGATCGCTTCTAGCGTGGATGGAATATCAGAATTCAAGCGGTCGGGCGGGACCGGTGTCTGTTTAACGATAGCTTCAGCGATCGCTTCGGAACTGTCGCCGCGAAAAGGCTGGTTGCCCGTCGCCATTTCGTATAGCACAACTCCTAAAGAGAATAGGTCGGAGCGCGGCATCCAATTCCTTGCCTAATACCTGCTCGGGGGACATGTATCTGGCTGTTCCCAGAGGGCTGCCGGGGGTGGTCAACTGCCCTGAACTGTCGGTCTTGACCGAGGTCGTTGGCGCTGTTGCTGCCTCCGCTTTCTGTGTGGCCATCTTGGCGAGCCCGAAGTCAAGGATCTTTGCGTGTCCCAGTCTGGTTACGAAAATGTTGGCTGGCTTAATGTCGCGATGAATGATGCCCGCATTATGGGCGGCATCCAAGCCATTAGCAACATCAACCGCGACCCTGAAGAGAGTCAACAACTCTAAGGGCCTGCCCGCCATCCGGCGCTTCAATGTCATCCCGTCCAGGAATTCCATGACCAGGAAAGCGTCGCCATCCTCCTGCCCAATATCGTAGATGGTGTAGATGTTCGGGTGATTGAGAGCGGAGGCGGTTTGGGCCTCGCTGCGAAAGCGCGCCAGCGCCTGGGGATCTCGGGACAGCGTGTCGGGAAGAAACTTAAGCGCTACAAAGCGGTGCAGACGAATGTCCTCAGCCTTGTACACCACGCCCATGCCGCCGCCGCCCAGTTTTTCCAGAACACGATAGTGGGAAACCTGCTGGCCAGTCCGCTTTCCTGCAACTAGCTTCGAACTCCACCCCGTAGCATCGTCCGTGTAATCCAGTTCGACTTTGCGGTGAATCGGTTCGGGCGAGCCCGACTCTACCCATTGAACTGGCACCGTCAGGCGATAGCCGACTCGCGGCAAAGTTTCGATGTAGTTGGCGCCCTCGGGGCAGTTGCTCAGGGCCTTGCGCAAGTTCTTTACCGCCGCATTGATGCTACGGTCGAAATCAACAACGGTTTCGTTCGGCCAAAGCTTGCTCTTTATGTCGTCACGAGTCGCACCTTCACCGCCGTACTCCAGCAACAGCAACAGCACTCGGTAGGGTTGCTCTTGCAATGGAATAGTTTGCTGTCCATTGCAGAGTTCGCGTGTCTTGACGTTGAGTTCAAACACCCCGAAACGAACATGGGAGGAAGACGAGAGTGGCATCACTGGTTCTGGTTGTGGGCCAGAAGTTTACCTTCTCCCATCCCAATTTTCCATAAATTTCGCAAAAAAACATGCGCCGACGCCATGGCGTAGTCCGCTTTGCGACTAGAACCTATCCATAATCAGATACTTACGCGTTTCACCTTCAATTCACTTTTATTTCATCATTAGATGAATTGACGGCACAACCGGCCTGCGGCACACTTCGCCAAATTCGGCAAAGTAATAGATCCCACATTCACAAGGAGAAGCGGACCATGAAAAAGACCCTCGTTGTTCTGCTGGCAGTGCTTGCCGTGAACGCGTCCTTGTTCGCAGAGGACGCCAATTTCCGCGGTGCGAGGCTGGCCGACGCCGAGGAAGCGCTCATGCAGCCGGCGTCGGTCCGGTCAAATCCTACACCGTCCCCGATCGACCCGACGTTTGCGAGCGTCGATCAGATAATAATTTTGCCCGTAGTTGACTCCAGGAATGACAAGAACGTTAAGGTAGACCTCCAAGATATCCGCAAGGGAGTGAAGAGGGTTTTAGCGAAGAAACATTACTCGGTCAGTTTGGCCGACAGTCCACCTGCGGGAACGCGATGGATCATGCTTATCAGCCTCCTCAGTCTCCAGGGCCGCGTGCCCGACGCCTCGGTAGCCGGGAGATTATGTGACCTAGAAAAGTCGCCACCGTCCGCTGCATGCCAAGGACATGGAACCGAGGCATGGGTTGGGTATGGTTCAGGAGCGTATGTGTCGGCGCAAGCAGGAATCCAAGGCCCCGCTATGCAGCAACGGGCCGCAGCTAACTTGACCGATCTTACCTTCCTAACCTTGATGAAGGGGTCAGCCCGAAAGATGGCAATCGATAACGCACTCGGCAACCTCCTAACAGCAATTCCTCAGCAACCCAAGCGAAAGAAAAAGTAAGGCGGTATGCCCGCCAAGTTCTAAGAAGCTTGCGACCACCACATGATTCAGGCACACCGAAAACCCGGAGCGCACATGCGCATGGAGGAACCTAGAGATGAAAAAGACCCTCGTTGTCCTGCTGCTAGTGCTAATGATCAGCCCCTTAGGCTTTGCCGATGATCAAAACGCCCCTCTCACGAAGGAACAGGTCATACAGATGGTGAAAGCTGGCCTGACCGACGACGTGATTGTGGCACGCATCAAAGCCCAATCGGGTCCCATTAACCTCAGTACTGATGATTTAGTCGCTCTTAAATCGGCTGGCGTGAGCGATGCCGTGATACGGGCGCTCTTAGCCCCAGGGCCTAAGAGTAATGCTGCCGCGTCGAGCCCAGCACCCGCTTCGGCCCCTGCGGTAGCTGACCCGAACGACCCCGCGGCCCCACACGATCCCGGGATATACCTCATGGCCACTGTCCACGACGGCGGGCGAAAAATGATTCTGCTGGAAAGAGCTGGGTCGGGTCGCGAGAAAACCGCAAATGTCTGGGGACACGCTTTTTCCTATGGGATATCCAAGGCCAAGATCAAGGCAGAGGTCCCCGGCCCTCGAGCCATAGTGCGAGCCACGGAATCGAAACCCGAGTTCTACATGTATTTCCCTCCTAACGGAAACCTTGGCGCGGCAGATATGATCAGCAGCCCCAACCAGTTTTCCCTGCTGTGGCTTGAAGCAAAGAAGGACCACAGAGAAACAGCCGTAGCAAAAATTGGATTCGCAAACGCAAGCGCGGGTACGGACGAGAAGAGGGTCTTCAAGGTCAATTCTGAAAAGATTCGCCCTTATGTCTATCGAGTGACACCCGAGGGTAGTTTGCGAGCGGGCGAGTACGCATTTGTGGCTGCGACGGGTATGGGTGGTACAGCGGCGGCTACCTCGGTCGTGGTGTTTGATTTCGGAGTGGATCTGAACTAGGACAGGGCCGATTATGGAACACTGGTAGTTGCTGACATACGTTTTGGAACATCGCCAACAGGATCGTTGTTATAGGATCGGTTGCGCTCCCGTCTAATCCTGGCCGCTATTTTCCAGGTGTGGCCGTTCATGGCCGACTGATGACGTTGTCTCTCCTCCGGCTGTAGCGTCGGTCATTGCAGCATTTCCGCCGAGAACCCCAGGGCTCAAGTCTTCATAAGCAGCGATGCATCGGGCCTTCGATGCTTCGCGAGGCTGCCCCTCTGTGCCTGAGCGCGGCCGTTCTGCGGCAGGCCTGTCGCAAACCCTCAACATTCGGAAGGAGAACGTCAATGGCAATCGCAAGACAACCTCGGAAGCTAATGTTCGACCCTCGCCTGAGTGCGGCGACTGCCGCGCTGGCGATAGCGTTTCTGCTGATCGTTGTCCCAACCCAACCGGCGCAGGCGCAAACGTTCAGCGTAATTCACAACTTCTCCGGCGGCCAGGACGGCGCAACCCCCGAAGCTGGCGTGACTTTGGATGGGGCAGGGAATGTCTACGGCACGGCATACGCCGGCGGCGTCGGCTACGGCACGGTCTATCAGTTGAAGAATAAATCCGGCTGGCCCTCGAATCCCCTCTACGAATTTCACTACAGCGACGGGGCCAATCCAAGGGCCAGAGTAATCTTCGGCTCGAACGGCACCCTTTACGGCACGACCGAAGATGGGGGGAGCGGCCTCGGGACGGTTTTCAATCTGAGACCCTACCCAACGGTATGCAAAACCGCACTCTGCCACTGGATGGAAACCGTGCTTTTATCCAACGGGATTGACGGAGCCTTTCCCGGATATGGTGACCTCCTTTTCTATCAGGGTGACATCTTCGGCACCACGGCGGACGGGGGTAATGGCGTTGGTCTTGTCTACGAGCTGACGCCTCCAGGTAGCTGGAATACAGAGACTGTTCTTTACGCCTTCTCAGGCAGTGACGGAGCATATCCTGAGAACGGCGTGATCCCCGACAGCACCGGCAACCTCTATAGCACAACTTGGCAAGGCGGCTTAAGTAACTTCGGCACGGTTTTCGAGTTGCTGTACCCTGGGTGGGCACAACAATGTACCCTCGACAATTTTCGGAACGGAAACGACGGAAGCTATCCCGTTGCCGGCCTGATCTTCGATCAGTCGGGCAATCTGTACGGAGCTACCACTTACGGCGGTACGGGTGGCGGCGGTACGGTTTTCGAGCTGACATCCATCGGCAATTGTAGTTGGACGCTGAACACCATTCACAGCTTTACCGGGGCCGGTGGCTGTGGGCCGTGGGCCAGTCTCGCCATGGAGTCGGGCAGTCTCTACGGCACCACATATTGCGACGGCGCTCATAACGCTGGCAACGTTTGGGAGCTGACGCCCTCCGGCAGCAGTTGGATCTACACCGACCTGTACGATTTTACCGGCGGCAACGACGGGGGAAATCCGATCAGTAACGTGTCATTCGACACGAGCGGTAATCTCTACGGCACCGCGTCCGCGGGCGGCACACAGGGCGTTGGCGTCGTCTGGGAGATCACGCCGTAAGGTCAATGCCAATGAGGAAGCGGGGGTGGGATCAGGGGTGAATCCCGCGTACGTTGTCGAGAATATTACGGCAATCCCACTCATTCCAGCGTCAGGAATGAGTGGGGCATCAGTCTGTCCTTCCGGAGCGAACAGCAAAGAGCCAATAGCGAGCAGCGCAGGTGCCCCAGGTTCGCGTCCTTCGTTTGGAGGCTAACCTGGGTGAGGTTAGCAGTCCCCAGGGTTAGCCCAACGGAAGGGCGAACCCGTGGCACCGCAGCAACAACCTATGTCATAGGTAATGACCCGTGCGGCTTGGTTACTCGTTGTCCGGAGTAGGGTAGAAAGTACGATTACTGTGGCATTGTACTTTCGTAACTTGACAGCTATTTCCCGCCAATCCATAGTTAACTTGTCAGGCTAGGATTCGCCTGTCCCCGGCGCTCCCTGCCCTATTTGTGTTTTGGAGAAAGCAGTTGCCGGTTGCCGATTGTCAGTTGTCAGTCATTGGAATTGAATTCCCACCATTTCGTCCTCCCTTTCGCTACGCTAAGTCTCTGGGGCTCAAGACTTTAGCTACAAATCTTGTAGATTCAAGATTTTGCGGGCCCTCGCCTTTGTTTTCAAGAGTTTACGAGGTTAAGAGGGGAGGGGGTAGCCAGTTGTCAGCGGTTAGCGAGCAGTGTCAACGTTTTGGAACAGCAGGTCCCTCCGCTCGGGCGGCCCGTTCTAGGAACAGGCGGCCCTCGTTCGGGATGACAAATCGAAAAGGGCAGCTCAAGGCTTGAAGCTCGTGGCTCGAAGCTTCGAGCAACACACCGCTTCCCTGCTAGAATCCTACTCAGCCACCATGTCCCCGCAAGCTCCGTTCTGCGATGTTGAGACCGCGCTGGAGGAGATCCGCGCCGGCCGGATGATCGTGGTCATCGACGACGAAGACCGCGAGAATGAAGGCGACCTCACCATGGCCGCCGAGAAGATCACGCCTGAGGCCATCAACTTCATGGCCAAGTACGGGCGCGGGCTGGTGTGCCTCGCCATGACCGAGGAGCGGCTGGAATATCTTCGTCTCGGCCAGATGTCGGCAGAGAACACTTCCAACTTCGGCACCGCGTTCACCGAGTCGATTGACGCGAAGGAAGGCGTCTCGACCGGCATCTCGGCATACGATCGTGCCCATACCATTCAGGTGGCGATCGATCCGGCGACCCGGCCCAATGATCTGGCGCGTCCCGGCCATGTCTTTCCGTTGCGCGCGCGCAAGGGCGGCGTACTGGTCCGCGCCGGGCAAACCGAAGCTTCTGTCGATCTGGCGCGGCTGGCGGGCATGGTTCCTGCCGGCGTCATCTGCGAGATCATGAGCGACGATGGCACCATGGCGCGGGTGCCCGAGCTCACCGAGTTCTGCCGCGAGCACAACCTGAAGATGCTCACCGTCGCCGAGGTCATCCGCTACCGCATGGCGCACGAGCGCTACGTGCGGCGGCTGGCCGAAGCCATCGTGCCCACCGCCTACGGCGAGTTCCGCATGATCGCCTATGAATCGGAGATCAACGGCGATTCGCACATCGCGCTGGTGAAGGGTGACGTCGAGAACCCGGGCGACGAGCCGGTGCTGGTGCGCATGCACTCACATTGTCTCGTAGGCGACGTCTTTGGCGCCAGTTGGTGCGACTGCCGCAACGTGATCGATGCCTCCATGCGGCGCATCGCCGACGAGGGCCGCGGCGCGCTCATCTATCTGCACTCCACGTCAAAGGGATATTCGGTGGAGCGGCTGGGCGAGCGCATGACCATCCAGTTCCACCACGAGCAGCGGCTGCCCACGCTGCCGGAAAGCCAGCGCAAAACGCAGCGCGAAATCGGCATCGGCGCGCAGATCCTCTCCGATCTCAACCTGAAGCGCATCCGCATCCTGACCAATCACCCGCGCAAGGTCGCCGGACTGGAAGGCTTCGGCATCGAAATCGTCGAGCAGGTGCCGCTGTCGGCTATGGGCAAGACATCGGTACGATAAAAGCTTCGAGCTTCGAGCTTCGAGCTTTGTGAATGCTTTGGCAGGGTCCACGGTACTGTAGGCACGGTACGGTCAATCTTCAGGTTGGCGTCTTAGCGCTCCACCGTACTGGTCTGGTCTTCGCGATCATGGTAATGCGAAATGTTTCTTTCCCCGGCCACGCGGTGCTGAAGCGCCGCTCTACCCGTACATCGGACTACATCAGAAATTGCCCAAGCAGGGCACTCTTTCGCTTGCAACTCTTGGGGAAACTCTGAATAAGCCACCGGCGATCCCTCAGGGCTAAGGCCCGTGCTCATTTTGTTTCACTTGCGGCACGGCTGAAGCCGTTCCCCTTCAAAACTGCGGCTTAATCAGAGCCTCCTTAGCTTCGAGCGAGGGGCCCGAAGCTTGAAGCTTCTCCTGAGCTACATCAATGCCGTGGTGTGGATTTCCCCCGGTGTCAGAATTAGATTGCGATAAAGCCGAAAGTACATCTCGGTCTCCGCCGGAACGTGGACCTGTTTGCCGCGGGTGATCAGCTGGGTGATGAGGCCGCCCGCGGCGCCGCTGGCTGCGCCGATGCCGGCTCCCTTGCCTCCGCCGAAGATGCCGCCCAGCAGTGCGCCCAAGCCGCCGCCTCCGCCGGTGAGCTCCAGCGTGCGCCGGTTCGCGCCCAATCCCTCGCGGCCTTTCTCGTACACGTTCGAGGACAGCACGCGATACTCCTTGCCCCCGACATCGACGGAGAACAGATCGAGCACAACTTCCGGCGTGCCGGTCGCGCCGCCGCGGCTGACGTTGCGCACCACCAGCCGGGCGCGCGATCCGCCCGGGATACCTACTCCGCCCGCTGCGTCAGCCACATTGCCCACAATGGTCGCGGCGTAGAGCTTTCCGGGCTGCGAGATCTTTGAGTCGATCTCCTCGTCCGAGCGGATCACGATCTCGCTCTCTTCCGGAATGACCTTCTGCTCGGGATGGGCTGCCGCCACTTCGGCGGGCGTGGAGTTAAACACCAGCGTGGCAACGTCACGCACCGGGAAGTCGTACTCGACGCCGCTCATGCCGGTAAACGGAATCGGATTGGCCCCGGTGTATTGGCCGTGATAGCTCTTGCCATCGCGCAGCGAGATCACATCGCCTTGCGCGGTGAAGGCGATCGACAGCACATCGGGCCGCGGAAACTTGTATTGCACGCCGTTGTCGCCGGTAAAGGTAATGTCGGGCGCGTTCGTGACACTGCCGGAATAACTGTCTCCCCGCTGCAGGACTACCGTGTCAGCCAGAGCCGGAAGAGCGAGACTAAGGGCGAGGACGATGCAGATTCGCACGCGCAGCATACAGCCTCCCAGATTTTGAGGTGAGTGCCGATTGTAGACGCTTCAGGCGGCAAAAGGAATGAGGCCGCCTCGATCTTGTACCACGCGCCTGTCGCGTGAGCCTACGTGACGTCATTCGCGTTCCGCAGCCCACGCCCTCGCCTGCCTTCGTGATAGTTTGGAACCATGATTCACAAGATTTTTCCCGTCGGGCCGCTGCAGTGCAACTGCTCGGTCATCGGCGACGAGCAGACGAAAGAAGCCATGGTCATCGATCCCGGTGACGACATCGAGGACGTGATGACGATTGTGCAGCAATATGGCTTGACGGTGAAACAGATCGTCGTCACCCACGCGCACATCGATCACGTCGGCGGAGCGATGAAGCTGAAGCGGTTGACTGGCGCGCCCATTCTTCTGAATGAGAATGACTACGCTCTGCTGAAGATGCTGGACGTGCAGGCGGCCTGGATCGGAATGACTGCTCCGGAAAAAGTGACGATCGATGCCAGCCTGAGTACGGGTGACAAAGTTCGAGCTGGCAGCCTGGTGGCCGATGTGCTGCACACGCCCGGCCACACCGAAGGAAGCGTCTGCCTCTATTTCGCGCCGGAGAAGAAGTTGATCGCGGGGGACACGCTGTTCGCCGGCTCCATCGGCCGCACCGATCTGCCCGGCGGTTCGTACGAAAAAATCATGCGCTCGCTGCACGGGCCGGTGCTGGCGCTTCCGGATGAAACCATTGTTGTCCCGGGACACGGGCCAATTACGACCATCGGGCAAGAGCGAGTCAGCAACCCATTTCTGGCCGGGTGAGCCCCACGCCGAACATCAGTTCTTGCGGCTCTCGATCTCGGGAGAAAAGCACAGCGCGACGAGCGATGAGGCGTCGCCAGAGCGCGGAGCTTCTTGCGGACTCAATTCTTGCGTCCACACCCTGCGCACGATCAGCGTCTGCGGAACGACGAGCACGAGAACATAGGAAATAATTGTCCCTCCGATCACTCCCAGCGATCCAACGCGTCGCACCAGCCACAACGATAACGCGATGTTCACCGCTGCGGCGACGCTCGACAGCAATGCCTGTTCGCGCGTGCGGTTCAGCGCCGCCAGCAGGCACGACTCGACACTCATGAAGCCGTTAACGATTGCCCAGATTCCCATCGCCAGCAGCAGGTAAAGTCCCGGCACTGCTGCAGCGCCCGCCCACAGTCGGATCAGGGTTCGTCCACCGAGCATCAGCACCAGGACGCATGCCACGTTCAGCGCGACCGTTGCCTTCATCGTCATCACGAACGTCTGCCGGATCCAGGCATGGTCGCCTCGGGAGTAGGCTTCGGCGTAAGCCGGCCAAAGCGCCGGGAAGATCAGCGACTGCAGCACAGCGGCAAGCCCCACCACGCGCCAGGTGACACTGTACGGTGTCACCTCGGAGGCGCCGAGGTAGTGGCCCACGATCAGGTTATCGGAGCTGTAGACCACGACCGCAGCAATCTGGATCAGAAAGAAAGCCCAGCCGGAGTTGAGCAGTTTGCGAATGAACGAGCCATCAATCAACGATCGGGTTGGCCGCAGCCACGGCTTTTGCCACCCAACAACCCAAATCAACATTGCCGCGCTGGCCAGCGTCGCGCAGCCGATCGACATCAGGAACAGCGGTGCCATGGAGACACCGCACGCCATGCCGAGCGCCAGCCCGCACAGGCTCGCCAGTGCGCCCGCGCAGCTCGCATAGTTGTTCAGGTGCAGCTCCTGGTATCCCGCGAGAACTTTGCTTACAAGTGAGCACGGGAGCGCCAGTAGCATCAGGCCCACGGCAACCGCCGCAGTCGATTCCACCTCGCGTGCACTGACGCAGGTACGTACATTGAACAGCCGCGCCCAGTCGATGAGTGGGAAGACGCTGCCCATGACCAGCCCAAAGACAGCAGCGATGCCGCTGGTCAGCAGCAATGCATTGGTGAAGTAGCGGGCGGCCGAAGACTTATCGCCCAACGCGTACGCGCGCGAGATGTTGTTGGTGAGAGTGTTGGCGATGCCGAGGTCGAGAAGGTTGATCCAAACCGCTGTCGTCGTGACGGTGGCCCATACCCCGTAGCGCTCGGCCCCGAGATAGCGCACGGCGAGCGGCAGCGAAATCAGCCCGACGCCACTGGCGAGAACACGCGCGGCGGTGCCCGAGCAGATTGCGTGTAGCACCCGGCGATAGCGGTTTGATAGCAAGTTGCATTCCAGTACGAAGGTCAGTATGGCGACGGCTGTCGGCCGCGCGAGCGAGGAGTGGTGAGCGCTCGATCTGCGGCTTCGGCCGATAACGGGAGCAGCGAATCCGTCCGTTGTTCCGGCCATTGACGCGAGGGAGGCTGACTGGCAGCGGGCGGCTGCTCTGGCAACATCACCCGTGCCGCCGATACAACCTCATCGACGGAAACTTTGGTGATGCAATGCGGCTGGCGAGACTGGCAGCCCTCGCGGCAATCGTCGAGACCCGTGCTCGGCTGCAGCACTCGCACGTGGCTTCCGTGCGGCGCAAAGCGCACCGGACTGTTGAAGTGGTTGGGATCTCCGTCGCGGGGATGGCGCGAGATCACAATGACGCCGCAGCCCATCGCTGCGGCAAGATGCGCGCAGCCGCTATCGTTGCCAATGAATAGCTCACAGCGCTTCAGCACCGCGCACACCTCGCGCAGCGGCGCGCCGCACAGCAAAATCGAACGGCGTTGTAGCAGCGAATCCAGCGTCCGAGCCAACTCCAGTTCTGCGGCGGAGCAGAGGATTACGGGCAGCACATGACGGTCCATGGCCAGTTTCCGTAGCGTCTCGGAGTAACGCTCCAGCGGCCATTGCCGGCCGCGACTGGCTGCGCCGATTCCGACTGCAACCAGCCTGGCACTCGGCTCGACCTTCGCGAGCAACCGGGCGGCGCGATCGCGGTCTTGATTGGTCAGGCGAATCTCGGGAGTGGTGTTGCTCGCCATCGCCCCTAGCGCCTCGGCTACCGCCAAGTTGCGCTGGATCTCGTGTCGCAACGGGCCGGGCGGCAGGCAGACATCGAAGGCCCGATCGAATCCGCGATTGATCCGCTGCTTCGCTGCCGACGTGCTCTCGCTGTAGCCGACCCGGCAGGCGGTATGTGTCAGGCTGCAGAGAAGTGTCGCGAGGTGCTCGTCCACATCCCAGCGTGGCGAGATGGCATAGTCGAACCGGCGCCGGCGCAGTCGCGTCCAGTAGAAGATCGTCGCCGCCAGCAGCCGTCTGATGCACAGCGGCAGCCATGCAGGGCGCACCTGCGGCAGCGTCAGGATCTCGTCGACGTGCGGATTAGTTACGAGCAGCGGCTTGTAATATTCCTGCACCACCACGGTGCAGCGCGAGCCGCGATGGGGCTGCTTCAGCGCCCGGAACAGCGGCGTGGTCATCACTAGGTCGCCGAGCGAATCCAGCCGGAAGATGAGGAAACGTGGCGCTTCATTGCGAGCGAGCACGAAGTTTTCGCGCCTGATGTGCACGCGCCAGAATATCGCCAGCAAGGTCGGCAGACGGACCGAGAAGAATAGCGGCGGTAGCAGATTCTTCATGCCAACCACGCCTGCACCGCTGTGTTCTTCGGCTCGCTGCCCACAGACTTGGCGATCAGACGCGACGTGCTGACACCTGCGACCAGCGGAATCAACTCCACCCGTCCGCCCCAGGCGCGAACTTCGCGCGCGCCCACCACCGTTTCTTGCGTATAGTCGCCACCCTTCACCAGCACGTCGGGCCGGATCGCCTCGATCAAGCTCAGCGGCGTGCTCTCATTGAAAATCACGACCGCATCCACTGCGCTCAGCGCCGCCAGAATTCGGGCGCGCTCGTTCTCGCCGACAATCGGCCGCATCGCGCCTTTGACTCGTCGGACCGAATCGTCGCTGTTGAGTCCCACCACGAGCCGGTCGCCCTTGCGTCTTGCCTGCTCCAACAAGCTGATGTGGCCGACGTGGAGCAGGTCGAAACAGCCGTTGGTGAAGACGACGCGTTCTCCCCCCGCCCGCCAGGCCGCAACCCGCGACAAAAGACGCTCGCGCGATACGATCTTCTCTTCAGCGTGCAGCGCCATCTCCTGCGACAACGCGCCGAGCAATTCCTCGCGCTGGATGGGCACGGTGCCGACCTTGCTCACTACAATTCCGGCGGCAATATTGGCGAGCCTGATTGCAGTCTCCATCTGCAGATCGCAAGCCAGCGCGAGCGCCAGTACGGCAATAACGGTATCGCCTGCTCCGGAAACGTCATACACCCGGCGCACGACCGCGGGCGCATGCTCCCGCGAATCGCGTCGCACAACCGCGATTCCTTTCTCGCCGAGCGTCACCACAAGAAACTCGACATCGAGCGGCCGCAGCAGCTCCTGTCCTAACCTCAGCAGCCGGTCCAGATCGTTGCCCATCTCGCCTGTCGCTGCCGCCAACTCGCGGATGTTGGGGCAGATGGCAGTTGCCCCCGCGTAGCGCGCAAAATCTCGGCTCTTGGGATCAACCAGGACAGGGATCTTGCGTGCGCGCGATTCGCGGATTAACGCGCGACAGACCGCCTCACTCAGCACGCCCTTGGCGTAATCCGAAAGCACGACGACTGCAGCATCGGGCAATACGCGCAAGGCGGATTGCAGCAGTCGGTCATGATCGCTCGCGGAAAACGACGGCACTGCTTCCACGTCCAACCGCATCATTTGCTGATGGGCAGCAATGACGCGGGTTTTGGTCGTAGTCGGCGCGCCCGGCACGCTGATCAGCCATGGCTCGATTGCCGCATCGGCCAGCAGCGACTCCAGGCTTTGCTGCTCGCGATCGCCGCCGCAGATGCCCACCAGCGTCACGCACGCGCCCAGCCCAGCGAGGTTCATGGCCACGTTCGCCGCGCCGCCGGGCTTTTCATCGCGCAATGTTGCCCGCACGATCGGCACCGGCGCCTCCGGCGAAATGCGCTCCACCTCGCCCCAGATGTACTGGTCGAGCATGACATCGCCGACGACGAGCACGGGAACATCCCGCCAGCCCGAGTCGATCAGCGGCATCAGCGCGCACGCTTCGGCGGTCATTGCTCGTCTCCGACCGCCATCGCCTCGCTGACACAGGTGGCCAGCTCGACCCACTCGCATAGGATATGGCCGTACAAGCTGTGCACTTCCTGTATTCGCGCCGGATCGGTCGATGGCACACGAATGCAGACGTCCGCCAGCGCCGCTATGCGCCCTCCGGTTTTGCCGGTGAGGGCCACGGTTGCGGCATCCATTTGCCGCGCCTTCTGCAGCGCGGCGCAAACATTTTTGCTGTTGCCGGAGGTCGAGATGCCGATCACGACATCGCCCGGCTGGCACAGCGCCCCGACCTGCCGCCGGAAGATTTCTTCGTAGCCGAAGTCGTTGGCGACTGCGGTCAGGATAGAGGTGTCGGTGGTCAGCGCAATGGAGGCCAGTCCCGCGCGATGACGGCGGAAGTGTCCCACCAGTTCGGCCGCCAGATGCTGCGACTGGGCAGCGCTGCCTCCGTTGCCGCACCAGAGCACCTTGTTGCCACGCACCAGCGAATCGGTGATCAGCATCGCCGCGCGCTCAAAGTCATCCTGTTGCGCGTGCAGCCGTCGAATGATAGTGATGTGTTCGGTGATTGCGTCGCTAAAGACGCCGGCCAGATTCAGAGAAGTCATTCGCTCCCTCGTCTAAGACGAAAGTGAAGGGTCTTCCCAGAACCTGTGGAGGACAAGCTTGTTGCAAAATTATAAGCGCCGGACTGGCCAATGACCTATGGATTTTCCCAAAATTTAAAATGTGTTCCTAGATCGGGACTGATAAGCTACTAAAAACAAATAAGATATGGTGCGGATGTACATATTTTGTACATTGGTTTATTCTCGCATTGCATGGGTGCCAGCCCATATGGAGCACGAGGGACGCGCTCCCGTTCACGCCCAGCTCCGGGATCTGAAGCGGTTCGGATTCAAGATCTGTGACACAGGCGACCGTTCCATACGGCAGGTCCGGTACAACGGCCGTGTGTTCACAGAGGGTTTGATGGAGTCGCTCGTCAGGGAAGGGAACGACAACCTGGCCGAGTCAATGGGCCACGGGCGACCGGGCGTCACGAAGCCAAGTATCGATTAGAGCCTTACACCAACACGGAACAGGTACCGTGCGAACCCGTCCGCCCTTGTGGACCGGCTGCATATTTTGGGTGATCGGGGGACCGCGGCCGAAATCTCTACACTGCGCGATCTTTCTTTGATTCAACCTTTCAGGAACGCTTGCAATTGTTCGGCGACAGAATACATTATCGCGTTTGCGGACGATAACGTTCTTTACCGTTCACTATTTGGGGTGGACAGGCCGCAACAGGTTTCTGGGTCACTTGTACGAGAAGGCGACTACACGCTCATGTGGGTTGCTGGACCTTGGGGCGTTTTCTCGGTGTCAATACGCCTTCCGACCAGCATGCGAAGCCGATTCTCACCACGTGACCAAAGCAAAAGCGCGGCTTGACTCTGCACGGGATGGGACTAAACTCTTGAGTTCTCGCAACGGCCATGTCCATGTCGATTTTGCACAGGCCTGCACGGTTGGCTGCGCTACTCGCGCTATTGGTGTTCAGTGGCGCTGGTCTTCTTCTTTGGCGGGTAGGCAGGGCGCGAGCAACACCGCGGCTAACACTCTGGGCGTGGGAGCGTGCGGAAGACCTGAGGTTCCTTAACTCTGACAATGTGGGAGTAGCATTTTTGGCCGGCTCGGTGTACCTGGCCCAGGAGCCGGTTGTGCGACCACGGTTACAGCCTCTGCGTGTGGGCGAGCGTACGCCAATCACAGCCGTCGTCCGGCTGGAACCTACGAAGAATACACCCGCGGTTTTCTCCGACGAATATCGCACCAGGTTGGCCGCGCAGATCGTGCGACTGTCGGCCGCGCCCCAGGTTTCCTCGCTACAGATCGACCTCGACGCCACGCGTTCCCAGCACGACTTTTATCGCGCGCTCATCAGCGATGTGCGGCAGCGTTTGCCCGCTTCCATGCCGCTCTCCATCACGGCGCTCGGCTCGTGGTGCATGGGCGATGACTGGATGAGCGGTCTGCCCATCACTGAGGCTGTGCCCATGCTGTTCCGTATGGGACAGGACCGCGCGGACCTCATGCAACCACTGGTTCTGGGCGAGGACTTTCGCGAGCCGCTCTGCCGTGGCAGCGTGGGCGTCTCTACCGATGAGCCGTGGCCTGCGCCTCTGCTGCGCCGGCATGTGTACGTCTTTCATCCGCGGGCCTGGACTGCAGAGAGCTTTGCTGCGGTCCAGCGGAGGTTAGAGCCATGAAACCGAGCTCGCGTCTTGCGCTGGGGTTCCTGCTGCTCGGGGTGTTGGTGGTTCCGCCCACCATCTTTTCGTCCGGCAGTTGGGTTGAGGCGACATTCGTTCTGAAGCGCCAGCCTGACGAGCCTATGAAAGCGTTCGATGGGGGCAAGCTCGGCATTCTGCGGCCCAAGTTCGACCGGCGCTATCTCGTGATTGCCTATCGTTACCTGGAGCAAAGGCCGCTGACGGCGCAGGAGCGGCACAGCCTGGGAGATGAGGCAGTACCCCAAGTCACTCCACCCGGCACGCCCTACGACCCCGATCCTCCCGTGACCGCCTGGCTGAAGACGCGCAGCCACGTACTGGGGCTGAAAGAGGTGCAGAAGATCGACATCCAACGCTATCAGAGAGACGGCTTCGAGGAGTATCCCAATTGCGGGGACGATGCGTTTACCAATGCTTCCGCCACGGCGATAAGCCGGGCGCAAACCTTTGGGATAGCCTCGGCGGTGATGCGCGAGTGGGTTGCCGGTCAGGACGCGGTCTTCCAGAACTGCGACAGCGCTGCGGACCTTCAGTATTACGCTCCGAAGGAGAAGCGGCCGCTCGCGGCCCTGCATTTGCCGCCTCCCGCAACATTGGACAATGCGCTACTGAAGCTTGACCGGCAGTATCAGGTGGCTGCGGCCAACTTCTACGCTGGCAACTTGGACATAGCAGCCAGTGATTTTGAAGAAATCGCGCGCGAAGCGGATTCGCCGTGGCGACACCTGGCCCCCTACCTGATGGCGCGGTGCTATATCCGCAAGGCGACGCTCGGGGTCAAAGACGAGAATACTTTCTTGCACGAGCCGATGCAAATCGCCGAAGGGCGTCTGCAGGCCATCATGGGCGACAAGTCGCTAGCCAGCGTGCATCCGGCGGCGAAAAGACTGCTCGACTACGTTGAGGCCCGGCTGCACCCCGAGCAGAGGCTACACGC
The DNA here is from genome assembly GCA_963821995.1 of uncultured Acidobacteriaceae bacterium. Classification (GTDB taxonomy): domain Bacteria; phylum Acidobacteriota; class Terriglobia; order Terriglobales; family Acidobacteriaceae; genus Bog-257. Next base: position 148,714 of record CAWGFZ010000019.1, read on the forward strand.
GATTGCCGCGCAGCTTGCATCCGGCACTGGAGAGAACTTTGGAAACGATCTTTTCGACTACACCTTCCTGCTTGACCGCATATTGGAAAGAGTATGGAACGCAAAACTGAAGCCAGCAATGGAAGCCCATCCCGGAGCGCCGGGGGACGCGTCGAACTTCGGAGAAGCCTTGCCGGTGAATCAATGGCGAGCAGACGCCAACAATTCTCACAGCTTCGATGACCTGACCGACTGGGTGCTCACCTTTCAGCTCGACGAGGCGCAGACCAAGGAGTACCGCCTCGCTCGCTGGCAGGCTACAAAGTCCACGCCGTGGCTGCTGAGCGCGCTGGTGACCATGCGCGCCGGCGATCCTCATACGGCCGAGCTGGTGCGGGCGGCAGCAGCTATTGGCGCAGACTCTCCCGCCTATGAGACGGCGCTGTATCACCGGGTCCGCCTGCTGGAGGAGGAAAGCAAGAGTGAGCAGGCGCGCAAGTTGCTGGATACGAACTGGGCGCGCATCGATAAGGACTCGCCCTCGAACCGGAATGCCTTCACGGCGCAGCGCTTCGCCGTGGCCACCAGCTTCCAGGAGTTTCTGCGCTTTGCCCCGCGTACGCTGGTGGAAGCTGATTATGGCAATTACTACTGCATAAACGGAACGTGTCGCGCACAGAACTCTTCGGTTATCGAGCCGCCGCCAGAGCTGGACCTGGATTCGGTGGAAATCTTCAACCTGCGCCTGCCGCTGTCCTTGCTGGTGCAGGCCGCCAATGGAAACATGCTGCCCGCGAACTTGCGCGACCAACTGGCGGCGCGGACATGGTTGCGGGCGGCAATTCTCGACGATACAGCCGCAGCGCACGAACTGCAGGCACACGTAATAGGGAAGTTCCCCCAGATGCGCAGCTACATCGAGCAATATGACCGCGCCGATTCGGCGCAGGCTCGGCGCTTCGCCCTCGTGTTCATGGTGACGCAATTCCCCGAGATGGAGCCCTTCGTTAACGCCTTGGGAATGAGCCCCCTGGTTAGCCCGGGAATTTCGTCCGGTAGCTGGTGGTGCGATGACGTCGGCGCGGACCAGGAGCACAGGTCGTATCAGAGCGCATTCTGGTCCAACGCATCGGGAACGCAATCGAAACCGAAGGTCGCTCTTCCGCCCGCGCCATCATGGTTGACGCCCGCGGAAAGAGAAGCCGGCGAGCGGGAGTGGCGCAAGCTGTCGGCGATTGGCGCCGCTCCGCTGTATTTCGCTCCCGCAGTGCTGGACTGGGCCAAGGCGCATCCCGACGATCCCCGCGTTCCGGAAGCGCTGCATTATTTCGTCCGTTCAACCCGATTCGGTTGCGTCGACAATTCGATCGGCCCATACAGCCGGAAGGCATTCGATCTGCTTCATTTGAAGTATCCCAAGTCGGAGTGGACGAAGAAGACGCCGTACTGGTTCGGCTCAGGCAGTTAAGGGGAACAGTCCATGGCGTGTGTTGAGGCGGCTGCAAGGCCAGGCGCGGACCGTTCGCGAACCATCTGTTTCTTCCGATTACTTCGGGCAAGTCGGCCAGTGTTTACGAATGCTTTCTTTTCATTTGGCCGTATAACGACTATGCCGTGCTGTTGAACAACTCCGCCAGGTCGCAGCTACAAGGACGGATCGCCGGCCACACGTCAAAGAGGATTGCTTCCGTGTAGCCGACAATCCAGGAGCTATCGCCTGGCGGCCAAACGGCAGCGCCCACTGTCTGTCCTATGCTCTCAAGTCTGTGTTTTGGGCACGGCTTGTAAGGCAGGCTCAAGGTACAATCATCGCGCATGGCATCCGATCCGTTCAGCGGGCCCGGCGCCAGCGCCGCTGCGCGTCCCCGACGTCCCCTTTTCCGCTATGTCGTGCTGGCATGCCTATTAACCGTCACGATTTACTTGCAGGTCGAATCGACGATAGTCATTGTCCATCGCGTCCCTGCCCACGTCCCGATTTTCGTACCCGGTGCCGCTAGCGCAGCTCTTGAGTTCGTGGATTCGAAGGCGGTCGCAGCTGGCTTGCACCGGGGCGACATCCTGCTGGCCATCAATAATCGTCCGTATATAGGCAAGATCGTTTTGCTCGAAGCACTGTTAAAAGCCACCCCAGGCAGCACTCTGGCTGTGACCGTGAGGCCGGCGGGAACGCGATCCGGAGAGCGCACCATTCTGCTTCCGGTCACGCAGGGCAAGCGCTTGCTCGACTCCAAGGCGATGAATGTTTCCGCCTTTGTGGTGATGCCTATTTTCTGCATCGCCCTGGGATTCTGGGTGGCCCTGATCCGGCCCAACGATCTGTCGGCGTGGCTTCTTTTGGGACTGTTGATGGCTTTTGCCGAGATTTTCTCTGGATCCCCGCCGGACCAACGCTGGAGTCCCGGACTCTTTAAGCTTGCCATAGGCTTCCGTTACACCGTTGGCGGATTTTGGGCTGTTTTCATGTTTTTGTTTAGCTTCTATTTCCCAGAGCCGCTTCCCTACTTCACCCGTCCAGGCCTTTGGCGGAAGTGCCTGCCATGGATTGTCATTACTCCTTATGCGGTGTACGCGTTGTTACTTGTGCATATCGCGATCGGCGACATGGTAGATTACGCCTCGGTAGAACCACTCCAGCATGCGCTCAATCCCCTTGAAATCCCGGGGCGCTTGTACACCTACTGCCTGGTGAGTGCCTTCTTTGCCCTCATTTTCGCCAAGTCCGCAATCGCGATCTCTGCCGACGCGAAACGGCGGCTCCGTCTCCTCTACTGGGGCGCCACGGTTGCCTTGACTCCTGCGCTGCTGGTCGGACTGGTTGCATGGGTGCGACATAGCATTGATTTTCCCGAGTGGCTCATATCGATCGCCGTCCTGATGTTTCTCCTCTTCCCGCTCACGCTGGCATACGTAATCGTGGTGCAGCGGGCGATGGATGTCAGGGTCGTCGTGCGCCAGGGACTTCGGTACGCCGTGGCGAAAAACGGCGTGCGCACCCTACAAGTGCTGGCCATCCTGTTAGTAACTGTGACGGCCCTGGCGCTGATCGGACAAAACCGTGACCGTCCGCAGAAGATGATCGTGATTGCGCTGGGACTTCTGGCCATCCTTACCATCCGCCGCATAGCCGAAAAAATCGGTACCTGGATTGACCGCCGATTTTTCCGAGAAGCCTACGACGCAGAGCAAGTGTTGGCTGAACTCAGCGATGGGGTGCGCGGCATGGTTGACGCGCGCTCACTGATTGAAACCGTTGCGGAGCGCATCTCGGCGACGCTGCACATTCCTCGTGTAGCGGTGTTGCTGGGAGGCGCCGGGCCTTACCGCGCGGCCTATGCTCTGGGTTACGGCGCAGCTCCGGACATCGCGTTTCCGCCAGGCGCGGGCACGGTCAAAGTGCTGCAAAGACAGAACGAACCGACCCGCGTGTACTTCGACGATCCCAATTCGTGGTTGTACCGCGAACCGGAAGTGACGGAGGACGATCGCTGCAAGCTGACTAAACTCGACACGGAACTGCTGCTTCCCCTGAGTGCGCGGAAGAAATTGCTGGGATTCATCAGTCTGGGACCGAAGCGTTCCGACGAACCCTATTCGCGCACGGATCTGCGCCTTCTCAAGTCAGTGGCGGCGCAGACCGGGCTGGCGCTGGAGAATGCCGATCTCATCTCAGCGATTGCAGACGAGGTGGCGCAGCGGGAACGCTTAAACCGGGAAGTCGAAATTGCGCGTGAGGTGCAGGAGCGCCTCTTTCCCCAGACGCTGCCGCCTATCGTCGGCATAGCCTATGCGGGTGCCTGCCGTTCGGCGCTGGGGGTGGGCGGCGACTACTACGATTTTCTCGCCTTGCCGGCAGGAAAACTCGGGATTGCGATTGGCGATGTTTCCGGTAAGGGCATAGCCGCGGCGCTGATGATGGCCAGCTTGCAAGCCTCTTTGCGAAGTGAAGCCACGCGAGCTTCCAACGACCTTGCAGCGATGATGGGCAACGTTAACCGGTTGGTCTTTGAAGCTTCGTCATCGAGTCGCTATGCGACTTTCTTCTATGGTCAATACGATCCGCTCTCGCGCCAGCTTACCTATGTGAATGCCGGTCACAATCCGCCGATGTTGTTCCATCCTTGCAGCCGGGAATGTCAAGTCTCACGGTTGGAAGCGTGCGGCACGGTGGTCGGTCTGTTAGAAGATGCCTCTTATCAGCAAGCGAGTCTGGCCATCGTACCGGGAGACATCCTCATCGCTTTCACCGACGGTGTTAGCGAAGCCATGAATGCGGCAGAATGCGAATGGAGTGAGGAACGATTGATCCACACCGTCAAGAGCTGCCTGGGTCTGCCGCCGGCTGAGATCATTGCCTGCATCATGCGAACCACCGACACCTTCGTCGCCGGAGCTAAGCAGAACGATGACATGACGTTGATCGTGCTCTGTGCGCAACCGGATCCTGGCAGGTAGGCCCGAGTGAACGGGCAAGCGGGCAGTAATCCCAAGGCAAGGTTAGCCGAAAAAAGCGACTTAAGTAAACTAAGGAAACTCAGATCAAGTAGTCGCCTCGATGGACGGTTTTCAGGGCCATCCGTAAGTAGCGCGAAATCATTCCGGTTTTAGACTAGCCGCTGCGGCTTTGCCTAGTACTTAATCAGAGTCTCGCCTAAGAATTGCTGAACTCCGATTTTGTTCTGAGCGTCTCATAACCTTCTCCTTCGCGAGCTGTTAGCTCGATTTTTGAATGCCTCGATCGCTACCTCCCACGTTGCGGGACCTCATCCTGCCGCCCGTCTGACAACTGACTGCTGACTACTGACAACTGCCTTACGGCGTGAGCTCCCACACCACCCCGCAACCGAAGCTGCCGCAAAGGTCGCCATGGGTGATGCCCCCGAGAAAGGTCGTGCCGTAGACGTTTCCATTAGCATCCATGACGATCTGACCGTAAGGCTCTCCCCCATCAGAGCCACCCGTGAAGTCGTACAGATCCGTATAGGTGTATCCAAGGCCGGTTGAGGTCAGCTTGAAGACCAGGCCCAAGCCATATCGGCCTCCTTGAACGGACGTGCCATAGAGATTGCCTGCCGAGTCCATCAGCAGTGGAGCTTGCGGCCCGTCTTCGCCGCTGAACGAGTGCAGAACGGCGAAGTTCCAGCCTGCACCCGAAGGGAAAAGTTCAAACACCCCGCCTGCTGTCCCCGGCCCACCCTCGCTATTGGTGCCGAGCAAAAAGCCGGAGTGACCGAAAATCAAGTTGCCGAATGACCTCGAGCCGTCGCTGCTGCTAACGAACTGATGCAGCGGCGTCAGGGTCCAGCTCTGGCCGTATGGCATCAATTCGAATGCGGTGCCGGCATGATTTGCCCCGCCCTCGGTGGTGGTTCCGTATAGATTGCCTGCCTGGTCAAAGGTGACGCCGCTCCAAGACGAGCAGCCGTCAAGGTAGCCGGTAAAGGTCCAGACAAGGTTGAAGGTCCACTGGCTGCCATTGTGTGCCAGCTCAAAAACGGTTCCGCAGCTTTGGTTTTCATTGCCAGTACTTGTGCCATACATATTGCCGGCCGGATCGAAACTCAGCGCGCCAAAGCCGGGCGCAGAGCCGTCGTTGCCTCCGGTGAACTGGTACAACACAGTTTCCATCCACGGGCAAGATACGCTCGCGCAGAAGGTGGGCGGAGGCTGCAAACGGAAGACATTGCCGCAGCCGTAGTCGCAACCAGTGCTGCCGCCGTAGAAGGTCGTGCCGTAGAGAGCGCCATCAGGGCCGAAGACCAGCGGCGCATCCGGCGAAGCCCCGTCTGAACCGTGGAAGGAATACAGCGTGTCGAAGGTCCAGCCCGAGCTTCCGCGGGTTAGCTTGAAGATCGTGCCGCAGGTTGACCCGCCGTAGCACTGCGATCCCTGCAGTCCACCTGTGCCAGTGCCACCGTACAAATTACCGGCACGGTCGATGCTGAGTCCGCTCCCGATGGGAGTGGCGCCGTCGGCTCCTCCGCTAAAGGCGTGCAGAACGGTCAAGGTCTGCGCCGGCGCCTGTTGCGCCGGCAACAGCGAGAGTGCAAGAACAACAGCGATGGCGATCCCGCCAGTTTTGAGGCGTTCCATAGGAAGCGTAAGCAGATTGGGAAACTCGATTGGACGTTCCATTGCGACCTCCGGGTTAAGGGATCTACTAATTGCTAATAATTGCTAATTTCCAGTTGCTAATTGGCGCCTACGGCGTGAGCTCCCACACCACGCCGCAGCCTCCAGGGCAGTAACTGGAACCGCCGCCGTACGAGGCGGTGCCGTAGAGATTGCCTTCGGAATCCATCACAACGTTGCTTTGCGGATCGCCGCCGTCAGCGCCATCGGTGAAGGTGTGCAGGTTGGTGTAGATCCACCCTCCGCTGGAGGGCGACAGCTCGAAAACGGAAGCCGCGCTTGTGCCGTAGAGATTACCGGCGGCATCCATCATCAGCGGAGCGGCCGGACCTCCATCCTCGTAGCCATCGAAGGTATAGAGGACAGTGTAGATCCAGTAGCCGTTGTAAGGTGAAAGCTCGAAGATCACAGGATAGGTGTCGAAACGCTCCCTCGTTGCACCATAGAAATTGCCGGCGGCGTCCTCAATGAGAGTAGCGAAAGGCTTGCCGTTGTCACTCCCAAAGATATGTACGATGCTCTCTGTCCAGTTGGAGGGTGACGGGCTGAACTCGAATACCGTGCCGTCGTTATCAAGTTCGCCCGCCCAGGTCGTGCCCCACAGGTTGCCGGCAGGATCGATCGTTACACCGCCGATGGGAACCTCACCGTCGTTCTGCGGAACGAAGCTGTGGATGGTGTTTAGTATCCACCCGCCCGGCGAGGGCATTAGCTGGTAGAGTATGCCCTGGCCGAAAGTACCGCCGTTTTCGGTAGTGCCATACAGGTTTCCGGCCGGGTCGAAGGCCAGCATCCCTCCTGGAAACTGCCCGAAGTACGAGTTGGGAAAGCTGTAGAGCACGGTCTCGTCCCAGGGCGCGAGCGCCGAGACTGGGCGCGTTGGAGAGGGCTGAAGTTTGAAGACAGCGCCACAGCCGGGGAGGGAGCCGTCGCAGTCAACCAGCACGCCTCCCTGCGAAGTGGTTCCGTAAAGGGCGCCATCGGGACCGAAAATAATGGCCCCATATTGCGGATAGGCGCCGTCGTTGGCGTATGCGCCGCCGAAACTGTAAAGCGGCTGGTACGTCCATCCAGAGCTGGTTTTCTTCAGCTTGAACACTGTGCCGCAGCCCGGGGCGTAACCTTGTTGAGAGCAGGACCCGGTTCCCCCCATGCGCGTCGTCCCGTAGAGATTTCCCGCGTGGTCGATCGCGAGACCCTGATAGGGATTGGCCCCGTCCTCGCCAATGCCGGTAAAGTTGTGAATGACGGTGAAGGTCTGAGCCGGCGCGGCATAATCCAGAACACTCGCCAGCACAAGTGCGGTGAACGCAACCATCATCGCCGGCCTGCACCGGTTGCCAAAACGCCAATGCTGTCCGCAGTGCGACATATGTCTCCTCCTAAAAAAGTGCACCCCGCTATTGTGTGATCTCGAACACGACACCCCAACCGCTCGCGCCGCCCTCAGATGTTGTTCCGAAGATGTTGCCATTTGCATCCAGAATCACGTTGCCGACCGGATATCCTCCCTCGTGCAGATCGGAATAGCTCCAGCCTCCGGAACCCGGAGTTAACTTGAAGACCATCCCACCGTTGCCGTCACCGTAGGCTGTCGCATACAAGTTCCCCGCTGCATCCAATGTCGGCGAGTCCTCCGGCCCGTCAAAACCCGACAGAGCGTACAGCACGCTATAGGCCCAGCCTGTGCCGGACCGCTGCAACTCATACACCGCCCCGCCGCCCGCGCCGCCGAACAAAGTCGTGCCATAGAGATTTCCCTGCGAATCAAGAACCAGCCCGCCGACAGGCATATCGCCGTCGGTCCCCGGCGTTCCGAAGTTCACGAGTGTCGTCTCGTTCCAGGGTCGTCTGCCGTGACAAACTATCACGTACCATCAGCAGTGCAACTTAATTCTGGATTACGGTCTAATAGACTGACAGAAATAGAGTTAGCTTGGCTGTGACTACGGGGACAACGTCCGGTGGAGGCTCGCATAGAGGTGGAACCGTCTGGGAGATCCCACGGTAACCGGTCTCGTACTGAGCCTTCGGTGCCGCCAGCGTAATATCGCGAGGGTCGCTTTGGGGGTTGCTTCAGGCAGGTGGATCCGAGTCCTCTTTACCTGGAGATTTCACGATCTGCCCAATTGCCTTTCATCGCCGCGCAACTGCCTGATCAGGAAGGGGCAAATGACCTGTTTCGTCCGCGGCTCGAAATCACCTGTCATTGGGCAGCCCCAGCGAGGCTAGGCTGACATCGCGGAATCAGGAACTTGTGCAGCGGATCTCCAGGGCGAGTAATTGGGTAAGCCGTAGAGCCCCCGCTGATCTCAATCTTGGCAATCGTGTCCGTACCCGCGACCGTCTCCGGTTGGCGCACAACCCATACCTTTCGATACACCCGAGATGCACAAGTTTGGTCCTTCTTTTCAAAAGCTCATAGAGGCGGGGTTTTGGGCTGCAAAGCAGCGTCTTTCCCAAGTTCTGCGTGTTCCAAAAGGCGTCCGCGGCGTCCCTTGGGAGTCACCCCTTTTGTGCGCTTTCGCCGAAGCCTTTTGAGCATGGATCTTCTGAATATGTGTGCGGGTGACTGTTGCTCCGGCTCATACCGATGATATATCGTAATTTGCATGATCTCCGTCGATCTTGATCTTTTCGTGCTGGCCCTGGTTCAGTCCGGAATGGCAACGACCTACGACTTGAAATCGAAAGCCGGTCTTTCCGTCGGCAGCACCTCGCCCATCCTGGCCAGACTGGAAGAAGCCGGTCTCGTCGAAGCGCCGAAGGCGGAACGCGGTCGCGGGGCTCGCCGGTTCTCGATAACTACAGCGGGACGGAAGCGCCTCAGCGCGGAGTGGAAACAGTTGCTGGAGCGTCGGCCGACCGATGTGGATGAGATTCTTCGGATCACGTACATCGCCTGGGTCATGGGTTTCCCGGAAATGGCGGCAACCTTCGTGGAGAATTCAGCGGCTGGGCTGAATCACCTTGCGGCGACACGTCAGGCGGAAGTGAATCAGCTACGAGGTACGCTGGGGGGACAGGTCGGAGGTCAAGCGTTTCGATGGCTGCGTGCCGGAGCCGATGCCGCTCGCCTCCAGGCGCAGGCCGAAGCGTTGAAGCAGCTGGGCAGGCAAATTAAACAGACAAAAAGCAAAACAAAATAGAGCCAATCCCGATCAGCTACTTCAGCCTCCCCAAACGTGGACTTCTTGGACATGTCGAACCTTTTAGAATCAGCAAGTTACTGGAAACACATAAGGTACATTTTCCTGGATCGGGATGGTGTGCTCAATCGCCAACCCCCACCCGGCCGATACGTCACCTGCTGCGAACACTTTGAGCTTCTGCCCGGCGTGGAAGACGCCGTAGCCGCGCTAAACCGCTCCGGACGCAAGGTGATCGTCGTCACCAACCAGCGCGGAATCGCCCTCGGGCTGTATTCCAGTGACGACTTGGCGCGGATACACGATCTGCTGCGGCAGCGTCTCGCCGCGGGCGGTGCTCATCTGGATGCGATCTATGTGTGCCCGCATGACGACGGCGAATGCAACTGCCGCAAGCCGCTGACCGGTTTGTTCGAGCAGGCATTTCGCGATTTTCCCAGAGCGCGTGCTGAAAACAGCGTCATGGTGGGAGATTCTCTGCGCGACATCGAAGCCGGAGCGCGTCTCGGGATGGCAACCGTCTTCATTGACCCGGAGCGGAGCTCGACCGAAGCGGAGCGGACCAAATCCTTGGCGGAACTCTGTGTCGAGTCACTTCCCGAGTTTGTGCATCACTACCTTCGGCCTGGTCATCTTTACTGACTTGTAATAAAGGTCCGCGCATGAAGCCGATCGAATCCGTCCTCGCCACCACATCGCCCTTTGAGGATACCTTTTCTTCAGCAGGTTGGAAGCTCAGGTTTCGCTCCCAAGCCTTGCTGGAAGTGGCGATTGCCTTTGGGCTGATTCTGCTGGTGCTGTGGAGCGAGCGACCGACGCAGACGATCATCGGGTTACTGACATTCTTCTGGATTCTAGTTTCAACCTTGCGCTCGCATCGCGGTGCGGAGTCGCTCGGCTTGCGACTCTCAGGGCTCCGGCGCTCGCTGTGGATCGTCGGGGCCGCGGGGTTGGCCGCGGCAGGTTTGCTCTGGATTGCATCCCAGGTACACACCCTGCATACCGTGGGGGTTGGCCACTCGGTGGAAGCCTCCATCGTGGCGTACATGTTATGGGCGCTGGTGCAGCAGTTCATCCTGCAGGATTTTTTTCTGCCGCGAATGTTGCGCATCCTACCGAGTCGAACCGCCGCCGTGATTGTCACCGGAGCGCTGTTTGCCGTTGCGCATATCCCCAATCCCCTGCTGATGATTGCAACGCTGGTATGGGGCATCGTGGCATGTGCGCTTTTCCTGCGCTACCGCAACCTTTACTCGCTGGGAATTGCGCATGGCATACTTGGGCTGTGTCTGGCGATCAGCATTCCTACCGCAATTCATCATCAGATGCGGGTCGGAATCGGCTATCTGCGCTGACAACCGCCGGCAGCGACACCTCAGCGCAGCCAGATCAACCAGATGGTATCGACCGACGCGTGGGTGATGGCCGACGCGACCAACCGTCGCTCCGCCCGCCACGCCCTGCCGTAGAAGATTCCCGCAAACGTCGCCAGCAGGACATAGCGCCAGTTGAAGTGCGTGGCGCCTTTGTTGAAGTGCGAGAGCCCGAACAGCACCGCCGTAACCACCAGCGCCCCGTTGCGACCGATCCGCCGCTCCAGCAGATTTTGCACCCAGCCACGAAAGTACGTTTCCTCCAGGATGGCGACAAAGGCGAAGATCGAGATCCACGACAGCAGAAATTTCCCCAGCGACGGCAGCAGCGGATGGAAGTGCAGAAATCCCAGCCCAAGTCCCAGCGGAATTGCGATCGGCGCGTAAAACGCCAGCTCGCGCAGTCCGATCTTCACGTCGCGCAATCGCGGCCAGAAGTTGAAGCCGACATTGGCGAGCTGTCTGATGGCGAGAAATCCGTAGAGCCCCGTGTCCAACAACAGAAGCCGATTGAGCGAGCGGAGATGCGCCGGCCACGCCGGCTCCAGCAGCCTGAATTCGACCACCAGTCCCAGCACGGCGAGCACTGCGAAGTCGCGCCAGTCGCCGCGCTGTTCGGGATCGGCCTGCGCCGCATGCCATAGCAGCAGCACCAGCGCTGTTGGCAGAACGGCGTACATCGCGACGAACGTCCACTGAAAGTAGGGCGTGGAGTATGCCGCGAGAACGTAGGGAACTGCGCCTAAAGCCGGGGACGCGAGACGGGCCGCGATTGGCAGGCGATGAATCGCTCGTACGAACGGCGCGCCGGCGAACGCCAACAGCAGGAACATCACCAACAGTAACGCCGCGCCGGTAATAGTGGCGGGAGTCCAGAAGGACATGGAGCAAAGTCCGTCCAGGGATTGCTACAGCTACCTCATAGAAAGCGAGGACAAATTGCGAATGGCGAAACAAGGGCTACAAGCGCGAAGCTCGCAGCCACCTACTTTTTCGCTCCGAGCGCGTCGAGAATTCTGTCGAAGTCTTCCAGCGAAGAATACTCGATCAGGATTTTGCCTTTGCCCTTGCGATCGTTGATGGTGACGCGCACGCCCAATGCCTGCTGCAGGTGGTTTTCGGCTTCGCGTACGTTGGGATCGACGATGCGCTCCTTCTCCACCTTGGGATGCGGGGTCGTCAGCGCCGTCACCGTCTCCTCGGTTTGCCGCACGGAAAAGCCGTGTTCCACGATTTTGCGGGCGGTCCGCTCGATGACGTCGGGCGACGGGAGCGGCATCAGCGCCTTGGCATGACCGAAACTGATCTGGTCTTTCTCCATCATCTCCTGCACCGAGACCGGAAGTTTCAGCAGCCGCAGGAAGTTCGAGATGCTCGAGCGTTCTTTACCCGTACGCAGCGACATCTGCTCCTGCGTCAATCCGAACTCGCGCCCCAGCCGGTCGAAGGCGCGGGCCTGCTCCATCGGGTTCAGGTCCTCGCGCTGCAGGTTTTCGATGATCGTCATCTCCATCGCCTGCTCGTTGGAGACGTTGCGCACCAGCGCCGGAACGGTATGCAAGCCGAGGGTGCGGCAGGCCGCACAACGGCGCTCTCCGGCGATGACCTGATATCGCCCGCCGCCCACGGGGCGCACGACGATCGGCTGCACCACGCCGACCGACTTGATGGAGGCCGCCAGTTCGCCCACGGCGCTGTCGTCGAGCGAGCCGCTGCGCGTCTGGTAAGGATTGCGGTCGAGCTCCTCCAGCGGGATTTGCTGCACCTTCTCGCCCTCAGACCTGGCGGCAACGGCGACCGGCGACGGAGCCGGAGGCGCGTGCCTGGGCAACAGCGTATCGATTCCCCGACCAAGAACTTTGCGTTTCTCAGTGGTCATAGCTACCAAGTGGCAAAATCAACCAGCAAGTGCGGTGTGGCCCGAGCTTTGCAGGGAGAGTTTTGCAAGCGCCGAGTCGCTTCATTATAGGGCCGCTGTCGAGAGGGAGAGGCAAAATCAGTTGTGGAAAACGCGGACGATAACAACCGACAACTGCCAGTTACTCGATCCGCAGCGCCTTCACCGGATCGGTAGAAGCGGCGCGGCTCGCCGGCAGAAGGCTGGCTACCGCCGCACAGAAGGCGAGCAACAGAATGGAAAAAGCCAGCACCGCCGGGTCCCAGCTTCGCACCTGGAACAGCTTGGCCGCCATCAGACGTCCCGCGCCGATGGCCACTGGAATCCCGATCAGCAGTCCGATGGCGACCTGCAGGAATGCGCCACGCAGCACCAGACGGGCAATTCCCAGCCGGTCGGCGCCCAAGGCCATGCGGATGCCGATTTCATTGGTACGGCGGGCGACGGTGTATGCGGTCAGCCCATAAAGCCCGATCGCCGCCAGCAGAAGCGCAATCAGGCCGAAGGTTCCCGCAAGCTGGGCCACCATCCGCTGCTGATCGAAGTTCTCGGCAACCTGCTGCTCCATGGTCTGCACCGTGATGATGGTCAGGTTGGGATCGATCTCCGCCAGCGCCTTGCGCAGCTGCGGTTCAAGATTGTGCGTGTCCCCGCGGACCAGCAACTGAATGTCGCTCATGAAGTGCGATTCCACTTCCAGGCGTTCCGCCAGCTTCTCCTGGTAGTGCACCGTCTGCTCCAGCGGCACAAAGAACATCGCGTGGGGCGGCATCTCCGGGTCGACGTACTTGGCATCATGCACCACGCCAACAATCTCGTAAGTTCGGGCGTACTGAGAGGAGTCCAGGCCGAAGTGCTTGCCCACCGGATCTTCGTTCTTGAAGAAGCGTCGCGCAAAGGTCTCGCTCACGATGGCGACCGGCCGGGACGAGGCGTTGTCCGTGCGATCGAAGTCGCGGCCGCGCACGACTTTTTCGCCAATCGTCGCGAAATATTGCCGGCTCACCCGGTCCCAGGATGTGTCCTCGTCACTGGGCTTGGGATCGCCCTGGCCTTCAATGGCAACCAGCTCGCCCCAATTGTTGCCGCTGAGCGGGCTGTAGATTGCCAGGCTGACGCTTTGCACATTCGGCAGTTGCGCCAGGCGGTCCTCGATAGCTTGGTAGAGGCTGTCAAGATGCTGCAACGTGTAGTTTGCCGGCGGGTGATTGATGCGGACACTGATGCGATTTTGCGTCTCGAATCCCAGGTCCTGGTGTTGCAGATTTCGCAGGCTGCTGGTCAGCAGCCCGGCGCACGCCAGCAGTACGAGCGACAGCGCAGCCTGGCCGATAACGAGAATCCTCTGCGGCACCGACGAACGCTCGCGCGTGCTGCGGTTGGCGCCGTGCAATGCCTCAGCCGGATCAGAGCGGGACGCCAGCCACGCCGGCACAACTCCGAACAGAACGCCGGTCAGCAACGCCAGGCCGAACGCGAATCCCAGCACCGGCCAGGAAGGAGTCACGCTGATGGGCGTGAAGCTGGCGCTGCGGAAGGCCAACGCCAGCATGAGCCGAGCTCCGGCATAGGCGACCGCAATTCCCAGCACGCCTCCGATCAGCGCCAGCAGTACGGCCTCGGTCAATTGCTGGCGTATCAGCCTGCTTCGCGACGCGCCGAGGGCTACACGCACTGCCGTTTGCATTCGCCGCGCGGTGCCGCGCGCCAGCAGCAGGTTGGCGATGTTCGCACATGCGATGAGCAGCACCGTACCGCAGACCGCCAGCAGCAGGCGCAAACTGGCGCCGTAGTTTTCCTTCATGCGTGCGATGCCGCCACCGGCGGGCGCCAACCGAATGTACTTGTGCGCGATGGTCGGCTCAATCCGTGGACGAAACTCCGCCGGAATCTCATCCTCGTTGCGCAGCCAGCGCTGCAGCACCGGCGTCAATCGCGCGTCCAAACCTCGCACGCTTGCTCCGGGACGCAAGCGTCCGATCGCGTACAGCCAGTTCTGCTGGTTGGTTTTCATGTACGCGTTCTGGCTGTCGAAGAGAATTTCCTGCTGGACTGGCAGCCACAAATCGGGAGGGTTGCTGCGCAGGGTATCGCCATAAAAGCCGGGCGGCGCAATGCCGATCAGCGTCACCGGTTGTGTTTGGATAACGAAGGTCGATCCGACGAGGGTCGGGTCGGAGCCGTAATCCTGCTGCCAGGTTCGATAGCTCATAACCGCGACCGGCGGTGCGGACTGATTATCGTCCGCCTCAGCGATCACGCGCCCGGCGAAAGCTCCCACGCCCAGCACATGGAAGTAACTGCCGGTCACGTATTCCGAGCGCAATGGCCGCGCGACAGCATCCCGCGAAACGCTGCGAACGCTGTATGTGTGCGGCGACGCCTGAAACGCCGTGGTCTCCTCGAACTCGGGAGCTGCTGCTGCCAGCCGCTGATAAAGCTGATAGGAGAACAGGCTCCAGTCGTCGTCTTCCCACCCTTCGACACAACAATCCTGCGTGTCGCCGATGCGATAGAGTTGCGCCGGATCAGCCACCGGCAACGACTTCAGCATAATGGCGTGCACCAGGGTGAAGATCGCGGTGGTGGCGCCGATGCCGATGGCCAGCGTCAATATCGCTGTGACAGTAAACGCAGGAGCATGGCGCATCTGTCGCACCGCATATCGCAGATCTTGAAAGAGACTGGACACGGTGTTTGTCCTCTGCCGGGCAGTACGAGCCGGCGAAATGATTTGTTCCGAAGTGCCCAGACCTTTTCATAGTTGCATAGTCCGGGTAGAGCCGGCCTTCAGGCCGGCGTCAATAGGCTCACACTCGAGCTGGCCTGTGGTGGTCATTTCCAATGACCACCACAGGCCAAACGGTTTATGTGCACGGCGAACGCGGCGCTGAAGCGCCGCTCTACCCGTCCTTCTTGACGACACTATTCAGCGCGCAGTGTGATTGCCGGATCGACGCGCGCGGCGCGCCACGCCGGCGCCCAGGAAGCAATTCCCGCCACCAGCGCCAATAACGCGATAACGCCGGCGTAGGCGATGGGATCTATGCGCGATACTCCGAACAGCAATGTGACGAGAACATGGCTCGCGGCTACGGCTCCGCACCAGCCGATCACGACGCCGGCTGCGGTCAACATCATCCCCTGGCGAAGCACCAGAGCGACGATGTCTCCGCGTGACGCGCCCAGCGCGGCCCGCACTCCGATCTCGCGCATCCGCTCCGTAATGCTGCCCGATAGGATTCCGTAGATACCAACTGCGGCCAGCGTGAGCGCAACCATCCCGAAGGCCTCGAACAGGATCAGCACAAAGCGGCGCTCGGCGTGCGAGACGGCAAGCAGGTTTTCCATCGTGACCACGCGCACAATCGGCTGGTTCTTGTCCACCGACCAGATGGCGCGCTTTACCGCCGGAGCCAGCTCAGCCGCATCGCCATAGGTGCGAACCACGAAGGACAGCGTGTCGTCCGCGAACCACGTCTGTTCGGTTGAGAGATAGACCGCATCCGGTTGGTCGACTGCCAGCGAGGTCTGCTTCACGTCTCCAACAACACCGACGACCGTGTACCACGGCCTGTCCCTGGGGCCGACATGAAGACGCTTACCGATCGCATCCTGACCCGAAAATAGCTTCCGCGCAAGCGATTCGCTGATCAGCGCCGTCTGCGGGGCAGCTGGATTGTCGCGTTCGTCGAGGAATCGGCCGGTGATGAGCGGAATGCCCATGGTCTGGCAGTAATCGGGGCTGACTGCGTACCGGAAAACATTGTGGCCGCTCTGCGGATCTTCGTTTTCAAACTGCGCGCCGTACAGTCCCACCACCGGCGGATCGTCGCTGAGTGGCAACAGGCTGGTGAATGCCGCCTGCTTCACTCCGGGAACGTGCCGCACCGTGTCCAGCGCCTGCTCGAAGAAACGGCGCCGCAAGGCCGCACCCTGTCCGGGCGACGGCGTTGAGTCGTCGAATTGATGTCCCCACGTCTCGACCTGAAGCGTCAACAGATGCGAGGCATTGAACCCCGGATCGACCGCCAGCAGCCGTTGCATGCTGCGCAGCAGCAGTCCCGCGCTGACCAGCAAAATGAGCGCCAGCGCCACTTCGCTGACCACCAGCACTTGCCGCGTGAGCGAGTAACCGCCGGCACTGCGCCGCGAACTCTCCTGCAGCCGCAGATGAAGCTTCTCCCGCCATACATGCAGCGCCGGAAACAAGCCGGTCAGGACACCGATAAGAGTGGTTATCCCGAGCGCGAAGGCGAACGCTGCACGGTCAACTGAAATTGCATCGAGCCGTGGCAGTCCTGCAGGACTGAGCGCGATAAGGCCTTTCACTCCTGCGACTGCTACTGCCATGCCCGCAGCGCCGCCGAGCAGCGCCAGCAGCAGACTTTCCGTAACCAGTTGCCGAATGATGCGCATTCGCGATGCGCCCAGCGCTGCGCGTGTAGCAAGTTCGCCGCGTCGTTGCGCACTGCGCGCCAGCAAAAGGCTGGTTACGTTCACGCAGGCAATCATCAGCACCAGGACGACTGCGCCCATTACGGCCAGCAGCGCGGGCTTGACGCCGTGCGCAATATCATCCTGCAACGAATCGACAATCAGCGCGTTGCGCAGCGAGGCCCAGCGCGGGCGCGGAAACTCGCTCCATGGTGTGCGCGCGATCTGCTCCAGCTCCTGAGTCGCTCCAGCCCTGCGGACCCCCGGCTTCAACCGTCCAACCATGCGCAGGTGGTTGCCCCATACCCACGAGTTGAACTGGGTCGCAATCTGGCTGGTGTCGTACTGCACCGGACTCCAGATTTCAGCCGACGGTGACAGCACGTTTTCGAATCTACGCGGCATCACTCCGACGACCGTGTAGCTGTCGCCATCGAGCTTTATCTGACGTCCGATTACTGCCTGGTCGGCATTGAAATGCCGTCGCCAGAAACTGTCGCTCAGGATGACGACCTTCGGCCCGTTGAAAACATCTTCGGAGGGCAGGAAGTCGCGTCCCAGCACTGGCGCGGTGCCGACCACACGGAAGTAAGTGGCGCTGACATTTTGGCCATTCAGCCGTTCCGGCTCTGCTCCGCCGGTCAGTGCGGGCTGCCATGGCTCGAAGACTGCCAATGCCTCGAACGACCGGCTCCGCTGTAGCAGCTCGCGATAGGTGCCGAATGCCATTTCCGAACGCGCGCCTTGGTAGATATTCCAGATCGTCAGAATTCGCCCGGGATGCGGATAGGGCAGCGGCTCAAACAGGATGGGATTTACAGCACTGAAGATGGCAGTGCTGGCGCCGATGCCGAGGGCCAGCGTCAGAATGGCGACCGCGGCGAAGCCGGGCGACTTCACCATTTGACGGCGGGCGTATTGCAGGTCAACGATCAGGCTGCGCATGTCGAACCAGGAGGTGCAATCGCGATGCCGAATAATCGCGCGGCAACCGCTCTGCTTGCATAGCAATGCAACTAGCTGCGGCGATGGGGTCAGCTTCAGCCGTTCACGGCCGAACGCTTCCGTCCGAAAGCGAACAGCAGCCTCATTGCGGAAAGTGGTATTTAGAATTTGGTAAACGATCCGCGCCGACAGTTATAATGAAGCTTCACATGAATTTCTGGACGATCCTGGTTTTGGCGGCGGCATTGCCGTGGGGGCTCTTGCCCGCAAACTCGCCGCCGCAGCAACTTCCTGACGCCCCCTCGACCGCAAAAGACTCTGCAGCATCGCAGACTGCCTCTCCGCCTGCATCTCCGCAAACTCAATCAAGCAGCGGCCCGAGTGCTGCACAGAGCACCCAGCCGGCGAGCAGCTCCGTGCCAAGTGCGAAGTCGGAAAGCTCAGCCAAGTCGAGCCCGAGCGCAAACGAAAGCCCAGCGGGATCGGGCGGTGATGTCGATGACTCGATCACCGTCTTCCGCAAGCGCGTAGACGAAGTCAACGTCGTCTTTACCGTCACCGACAAGCGCGAGCACTTCGTGAAAGACCTGACGCAGAACGATTTTCGCGTCATCGACGACAACAAGCCTGCGCTTAGCATCCGGTCGTTTAGCCACGAAACTAACCTGCCGTTGCGGGTGGGCCTGCTCATCGACGCCAGCAACTCGGTGCGCGATCGCTTCAAGTTCGAGCAGGAAGCCGCCATCGAATTCCTCAACCAGATCATCCGGCCCAGGTACGACAAGGCCTTCGTCATCGGCTTCGACACCACGCCGGAGGTTACCCAGGACTTTACCGATGACACGGAAAAGCTTTCGCACGGTGTGCGCATGCTGCGCGCCGGCGGCGGCACGGCCATGTACGACGCCATCTATTACGCCTGTCGCGACAAGCTGATGCAGGCCGACAAAGGCCAGCTCGCCACGCGGCGCGCCATCATCCTGCTGAGCGACGGAGAAGACAATCAGAGCCGGGTCTCGCGCGAAGAGGCGGTCGAGATGGCGCAGCGCGCCGAAGTAATCATCTATGCCATCTCCACCAACACCAGCGGCGTTAAGTTGCGTGGCGACAAGGTGCTGGAATATTTCGCCGACCAGACCGGCGGCAAGGCATTCTTCCCGTTCCGGATTGAAGACGTGGCCAACGGCTTTACCGAAATCTCCGACGAACTGCGCAGCCAGTACGCCATCTCCTACAAGCCCGCCGATTTCGTGGCCGACGGCAAGTATCGCAAGATCGAAATCCTCGCCGAGAATAAGAAGTACCACGTGCGCGCCCGCAAGGGATATTACGCGCCGCGGCAGTAGAGTGGCAACGCACGATCCCAGGTGAGCCCGCAGGAATTAGGGGCAGAGGGTGGGCACGGTGCGGTCTGCGTCAGTAGGTGGTTGACGTCCGCCGCAAGATGCCGGAAACGACGATCGAGCGTTCTTCGAAGTAGAGGTCGTAAATGATGCGGTAGTTCCCCACACGTCTGCGCCACGCCGTCGGTTGTCCCTTGAGGCGCTTGATGTCACCACGGAATGGATCTTCCTGCATGGAGAGCAGGGCAGCCCTAACGCGCCGCTGATCGTTTGCCGGGAGCTTTTGATAGTCTTTTTGCGCGGGTCCCACCAGTTGAAGATTCCAAGCCATTGAGGAACTCACTTAAGGATAGCGAATCTCCTCGGCGAACCGCAGCCCGGCCGCGACGAAGGGCCGCGAGTTCTGCTCGCGTGGGCTGGGCCGTAGGATAACGCTGCTCAAAGTACACGCGGAGGGCCTCGCGCACCAGTTCGGAAGCGGGTGCGGGACTCCCGTTTCCGCACCTCCTCGAATTGCCGCACCAGCGCGGGCGGCAAGGAAACGGTCATGATTTCAGTGCTTCTCATGGTAGTACATAGTATTACTGAGTAATACTCTTCCTGCCGCCAATTGTCAAGCCTGGTGGCATGACGCCCGATGCCCGGCTACCTCGTGCCCCCGCTATTTCTTCGCCAACTCCTTCGCTTTCGCTTCTGCTGGAGCAATCACTTTTCCGCTTAACTCCGCCAAGAGCGTTTGCTGGTCGTCGTAGAGGACTTCTTCCAGCACCCAGGGGAAGTTGCGGAAGTGTTCGAACATGCCGTACTCCTGCTGGGAAGCCAATAGCAGCGGCTGAACAGGAACGGAGGGCATGTTCGGGACGATCGCCATCAGTTCTTGCGGAATGCTCTTTGCGTCGGTAATGTCAGCGATGACGAACCGCGCCATGTGGGCTAGGGTGGAAACCGTTTCCGTTAAGTTGCGGCTGGCAGGCTTCTCGAAATCAAACAAGACCGGCAGATAATCGCGCTTGCGGAGCTCGTCTCGAATCGCGTCGAGAACGACTTTTCGCTCCGGCGTGAAGCGGCCCAGAATTAACACCACTTTGGACGTGATGGTGTCGATGACGCTGCGGATTTTCTGGTTATTCAGAAGCAGGTAAATGAATTGGGCCACTTCGAGATTGTCAACCTGGATCGGGGATTCCCCGGAGGCGTGATCACCAGGTTCGATTGGATTGCTCCTTCCAGCTTTACGTTCCACGCGGAGATTCCATACACGTGACAAGCCGTCAGATTTGCTTCTTCGAGATTAGTGCCGACCAAAATGGCCGCGCTAGGTCCGCCCCGTTGAGGTCTAGCCGCGCTGAGGTCCGCGTATCGAGGTCCGCCGCGCTGAGGTCCGCGTGCAGGAGGTTCGCTTTGCCGAGCTTCGTCCCGCTGAGGTCCGCATCGCCGTAGGGCACGCCCCGCTGAGGTTCGCCTCGCGCAGGTTTGCGTCGCTGAGGTTCGCCCCGCTGAGGTCCGCCCCGCTGAGGTCCGCCTTGCTGAGATCTGCCCGGACCTTCAGGATTCTGTTCCCTCCACTGATTCCACGACTCGACTCCTTCCCTTAAGCTTCGCGAGATGTTCGGGATTCGCCAAGGCGCCTGCCTGAATATGAGGATTTGTTGCTGGTCAATGATATATGTGCCTGGTGCCCCAGGTTCGCGTCCTTCGTTTGGACGCTAACCTGGGCTGAGGAAAATTCGGGCGGGCCCACCGAACATTTTCAACTCACGATCTCCTGCCGTCCACTCCGATTCGATCTCCACCACCCCGTTCTCCCGGAAAGCATAATGGCGGAAACTGCTCCATTTCCAGTCTCCTGGATCCTTCACCAGTCCGCGTTTCACTGGATTCCCGTGCAGGTAACGTAATTTGACTGTGAACTCCCGCGCGTCCCTTACATTACGGTCGTAGTAGCGTTTTTGCCAGAACGAACCCGTCGCCCAGGTTAGCCCAACAGATGGGCGAACCTGGGGCACAGGCCACTCAGGTTCGCGGCCCAAGCAGCGCCCGCACTTCTTCCAAGCGCCACTCCGGAATCGCGCCGGGACGGCTCGCCACCAGCGCAGCTACGGCGTTGGCAAAGGCGCCGCAGCGGCGCGCGTCCCATCCTTGCTCAAGGCCGTGAAGGAATGCAGCGGCAAAAGCGTCGCCGGCCCCAACCGTGTCAGCAACTTCGATCTTGCACCCCGCAACCTCGGTGTATTCGCGATCTTTGTAGATAGCGCAACCCCGTTCCCCAAGAGTCACGCAGATCGTCCGGCAGTTGTATTGGTCGCTCCAGCGGTGACAGAAATGCTCGACCGAGCCTTCGCTGCCGTCCGCATTCAGCGACGCGTCCAGGAACTCGGCCTCGCTGTCGCTGAGTTTGATGACGCTGGCATGCTTCGCAAGCAGCTCCACCGTTGCCAGGTTCCAGTTACCGTCGCGGAGGTTCACGTCGTAGAACGTCCTGGCCGAGGGGACTTCCTTGAGCAATTGCAGGGTGGAATCCAGCGCCCGCTGGGAGTTGTGGTAGAGCGTGCCGAAGTAAATCCAGTCGGGCTCCAATGCCGCAATCCGCTTTATTTGCGCGCGTGTCAGGCTGACAAAGTCGTACGCGGCGGGACGCACGATGCGGAACATCGGCTTGCCGTCAGTACTCACTTCAACTTCGGCCGTGCCCGTCGGCTTGCCGCGCTGGAGCTGCACGAATTCCCGCGAGATACCGCGCTCCTGCAAGCTGGCGAATGCGCGACGGCCGCGCTCGTCATCGCCAACGCCGCTGACCATCCATACCTCGTGTCCAAGCCGGCGCGCGTGCGCAGCGAAGTTCAGCGGAGCGCCGCCCAGATACTCCGCCGGCCCGATTACGTTCCACAAAATCTCGCCGATGCTGACGATGCGCAAGCCAGAGCCTCCGGCAATCATCCTATCCTGCGTATGGAGGTCGACGCGCCTGGCCGTCCGACGGTTTCCGCCAATACCGCCCGAAGGACAAGATGGCCTTGCATTCAGCAGAGTTTTCGCTATGATTACCACCTTCGCCATGAAGTTCCCATTTCAGCGCCAGAACCATGGCGTCGCGCCTGCAGCAGCCAACCGCGCCCAGTTTCCTGCGCTCTCGGGCGCAGACATCGCGGGGATGATTCACGGGCAGAAGCTCGGCGGCGACTTCTATCATTTCCTGCGGGCGAACCGCTGTCGCGTGGTTTTCGGCTTGCTCGACGTTGCAGGGAGGCGCGAGGAGAACCAGGGAATTGTGGAAGCGGCGCAGCACACATTCCAAGCGGCAGGCAAAGCAAGGTTCCTCGACGAGGAGATCAACGAGGCCGATGCCATGATGGAATTCTGCCAGGAGCTGAACCAGAGCATTCGCCGCGCCGCCTCCGGTGTTCGCTCCTGCGCGGCCTTTCTCGGCTGCTACAACGAAGAGCTCGGCACCATTTGTTACGCGAACGCCGGACACATTCCGGGACTTTTACGCGACCCCTCGGGTGTCACCGAGTTGCCTGCAACGGGCCTGCCGCTGGGCTTGTTTGCGGCATCAACCTATGAGGCACCTACGGCTGCGCTGCAACGTGGCGCTTCGCTGTTGCTGGTTTCGCGGGGTGTAGTGGAAGCGGCCCGCAAGAAAGAAGAATTCGGACTGGAACGCGTGAAGCAGCATTTTGAGCGCGCGCCGCACCATGATGCTCACGGGATTGCGACTCTGATTCTCGACGCGGTGCAGCAGTTCACGCGCACTCCGGCCAATCACAACGATGTGACAGCATTGGCGCTGGTCCGTGGGAGTGCCGACCGGGCGGTTGCAAGCTCTACGTCGCTCGCGTAGCAGGCAAGCACGGGACACCTTTGGCTGCCGCTGGCTGCTCAAACTGTGGAACTTCAAGGCGATCTCTGGCGAAACACATTAGGCGATGCCGCGGCCACTTGAGCGAGCATGGGCCGCTGGGTAGGCATCCAATGCGGCGCCTGATATTCTTGCAAGTGTCGTTCCTCGCGGTCCCGTTAAGAGCAGCGGCGCCTTTTTCAACATGACATTGTTAACCCGCACTGCTGCTGCCGTTATCGTCAACGTATTCTCGATTGCTGCTATAGGTCAGCAGCAGACCACTCCCCAAGCCGACTCTGCGCCTTCCTCAAATCAATCAGAGAAGCCGAAAACCGAGCAGCAACCGCCCCTGACGGCCGAGGATGTTCTGCGCCAGGAGGAAAAGCAGCGCGCGCTGGGCATCGTGCCAATGTTCGGCATGACCAGTGTCCACAATGCACCGCCGCTGAGCTCCAAGCAGAAGTTTCGTCTGATGGCCCGAACCATGATCGACCCGTTCACTTTTGCATCTGCTGGAATCACCGCCGGTCTGGGGCAGGCGACCAACTCCTTCGCACAGTATGGACAGGGAGCATCAGGCTTCGGCAAGCGCTACGGCGCCGGATTAGCCGACAACGCTGACAGCAACTTCTTCAGCAACTTCGTTTATCCCTCGCTGTTCAAGCAGGACCCGCGTTACTTTCGCGTGGGCGAGGGGCCTGTCAAACGTCGCCTCTGGATTGCGTTGGAGGAGGAGTTTGTCGCCAGGAAAGATAGCGGTGGTCACACCTTCCATTTTTCCAATGTTCTGGGAGCCTTCACCGCGGGCGCTATCTCCAACGCTTATTACCCGCCCAACGATCGGGGATTTGAGCTGACCGTCAGCCGTGCGGCAACCGCTTTGGGTTACGGCTGCCTGGGAGACGTCCTGCTGGAATTTTGGCCTGATATCGACAAGAAGTGGTTTCACAAGCACTCGAGTCAAGCGAATCCCGTCGAGCCGCCCGGCTTGCCGCCGAAATAGCGGCCAAGATGAAAGCCCGGATTGCGACTCTTTAGACTAGTCGTTTGGCTCCAGCTCAGTCTCGTCTTTCTGCAGATCGGTCTCCGGCGCCATCTCATCGCGCTGGATCTGCCGCATCACATCGATCAAGCGTTCGTAAACCTGCCGCAGTTGCCGCTCCGAAAGCGGTCCAGGATTGTGGCGCGCGATGTTCGCGTAGATGAGCTTCTCGCGGTCGGGCTCGTAGATCGGCATGGCCGAGTTTCGCTTCAGCTTGCCGATTTCGTGCGCGCACTGCGCCCGTTCGCTGAGCAGTTCGACCAGCTTGCGGTCCAACTCGTCGATCTTCTTGCGCCAGTCAGCAATGTCCATGCTGGAAACGTCCGCGCGTTTGTTTCACGAAGCGGCACACCTTCAGAGGCCGCTAAGAAACTCGATCGGAGCAGCTTTGAAGGGGCACAGCTTTAGCCATGCCCTGAGCTTGCCCAACGGGTGCGCCGTTGAAAGTTCTCTATCTCTTGTCATCCCGAGCCAACTTTAGTCGGCGAGAGATCTGCTTTTCCGACTTCTCAGCGCCCGTTCAAGCACGCCGTCCGAAAATCGCTTCTCTTGCCGAGGCAGCTTCAGCCGCCCAGGGATCTAGTCGCCAGCGCTCGCCGGCTGTGCATCTGGCATAAGCGATGAGACGAATTCCGCCACAGCCTCGGCTTCGCGCCCGGGATTCTGTTCGATCCTTTGCACAATAGCGCTGCCGATTACCGCCGCATCGGCAAAGCTGCCCACTTCGGCGAACTGCTCGGCCGTGGAGATTCCGAATCCGAGTGCAATCGGCAGCTTCGTTTGCTGCCGCAATCGCTTCACCAGCGCTCGCGCATCATCCGCCAGCTCTTGCCGCGTGCCGGTAATTCCAGTCCGCGAGATGGCATAGACGAAACCGCGCGAGTGTTTCGCAATCCGCCGCAGCCGCTCATCGGTGCTGGTCGGAGCGGCCAGAAATATCGGCGCCAGTTTGTGCGTCTTCACAGCGCGCAGATAATCGCCGGCTTCTTCGACGGGAAGATCCGTGACCAGCGCTCCATCGAGGCCCGCCTCGACGGCGGCCGCGCAGAATTTCTCCACTCCAAACTGCAGGATCGGGTTCAGGTACGAAAAGATAATGAGTCCGGCTTCCGACTCACGCCGAATTTCTTTTGCAACGCTCAGCACACCGATAAGATTCGTGCCATGCTTCAGTGCCCGCTCGCTGGCCCGCTGGATCACCGGGCCGTCGGCAACGGGATCGCTGAACGGCACGCCGAGTTCGATCACATCCGCTCCGGCACGAATCGCCGCCAGCGCGACCTCGCGCGACGTGTCGAGGTCGGGGTCGCCACAGGTGATGTAGGCGACGAGGCCGGGACGATGCCTGAAGCTAATTGCCATGGTTTGAAGGAGCGTAGCTTCAGCTGCGCCGTTACAACCCTATTCAGGTTTGTCATCCCGAGCGACGGGCGCGGCGAGGAGTCGAGGTACCTGCTGTGCTCTCGAATCGCCAGCAATCTTCCTCATCAAGCGAACAGCAGGTCCTGCGCATCCGCCCGACCCGCAACAGCAGCGGGTCGCAAAAGAGAGCGGACGCTCCGCTCAGGATGACACTTCATTGTTGGTCCCGCCTCATTCTTAGGCGTCGCTATAGGAATTTGCGAAGGCCGCAGAATTGGCGTGACTAAAATTGCAGGTTCTCCCGCAAAATCCCAATGTCCTTGTCTCCCCGTCCCGAGATATTAACTATCACAATGTCTGACTGCGACATTGTGGGAACAAGCTTAATGCACTCTGCCACAGCGTGGGACGACTCCAGCGCGGGAATGATTCCTTCCATCAGCGCGAGCCTGCGGCAGGCATCCAGCGCTTCCTGATCGGTGGCCGAGACGTACTCCGCCCGTCCCTGCTCGTGCAGCAGCGCATGCTCCGGGCCGATCGCCGGATAATCCAGACCCGCCGAAACCGAGTGCGTCGCGGCAATCTGCCCGTCTTGGTCCTGCAACACGTAAGAGTACGTTCCCTGCAAGACGCCAGGCCCACCGCCCTCGAAGCGCGCCGCGTGCTCGCCGAGCGAGTGGCCGCGCCCGCCCGCCTCGACCCCGATCAGCTTGACCTCGCGATCCTTGATGAATTCGTAGAACGCGCCGATCGCGTTGGAGCCGCCGCCGACGCAGGCGATCACCGCCGATGGCAGGCGGCCCTCGGCCTTGAGAATCTGCTTGCGCGCTTCCTGGCCGATGACGCGATGAAAGTCGCGCACCATCGTCGGATAAGGGTGCGCGCCCAGCACGCTGCCCAGCAGGTAATGCGTGGTGCGAACGTTGGTTACCCAATCGCGCATGGCTTCATTGATCGCATCCTTCAGCGTGCGCGATCCCGACTCCACGCCGCGCACCTCGGCGCCCAGCAATTTCATACGGAAGACGTTCAGCTCCTGCCGCCGCATGTCCTCGGTACCCATGTAGACGACGCACTCCATGCCGAAGAGCGCACACACGGTCGCCGTGGCGACGCCGTGCTGCCCGGCGCCTGTTTCGGCGATGATGCGGTGCTTGCCCATGCGCCGCGCCAGCAGTGCCTGGCCAATGCAGTTATTGATCTTGTGCGCGCCGGTGTGCAGCAGGTCTTCGCGCTTCAAGTAAATCTTCGCGCCGCCGAGCTCCTTCGTCAGTCGCTCGGCCAGGAACAGCGGTGTGGGACGCCCGGCAAAGTCGGCTAATAGCCGGTGATACTCGTCGCGAAATGATTTGTCTTTGCGAGTGCTCGCATAGGCAGCTTCCAGCTCCTGCAGCGCCGCCATGAGTGTTTCGGGAACGTAGCGGCCACCGTACGCGCCGAAACGTCCGGGCACGCGGCGGCCTCGCGTCTGCTGCTCCTCATCGGCGGGAGGTACGGGTTGCGCCGCTTCAGTATTGATGTTGGTCCCTTCCATGATTCCGTTCGCTACAACAGCGATCTACCGAAGCTGTTTTCGGAGTTCAGCCGCCGAGCCCTGGCTGGGGCGTGCTCGCGCACGGCTGCGACAAATTCACGCAGCTTGCGCTCGTCCTTTTTCCCCGGAGCGCATTCAACGCCGGAGACCACGTCCACTCCCCATGGCTGGAACAAATCGATTGCGCCGCCGGCGTTCTCCGCAGTCAAACCGCCGGCAACGATCAGCGGAATTCTGTCGCGGATGGCTGCAGCCAACTCGACAGCGTTTCCCCACGAAAACCTCGCTCCCGTTCCTCCCGGTTGCCGCGCCGAGCCAGAATCGAGCAGAACCGCGTCGATTCCGCTCAACGTCGACAGATATGCGACAAGCTGGTCTCGATGTTCCTTCGAATAATCGCTCACCTGTAAAGTCTTGACGATCTTGCATTCCCCCATCGCCAAGCGAAATTCCAGCATCCGCTCGGCCGACTCACTGCCGTGCAATTGCACGCCCGTGAGACCTGCCTGCCTGACAATATCGGACACCCTGGCTGGGTCTTCATCCACAAAGACTCCGATCTTCTCGACCTGTACCGGCAACCTCGCAATGATCTCAGCGGCATCGTCGACCTCAATCCGCCGCGGACTGGGAGCGAAGATGAATCCAAGTGCGTCAGCTCCGGCAGCGACGCTGATCTCGGCGTCGTGCAGGTTCGTCGTGCCGCAAATCTTTATCCAGGTCATGGCCGGACCGACTCAGCTCGCAACCGCCTGCGTCAACAAATCATGTAGTGCTTCGCCGGGACGCGGTGCGCGCATCAGATACTCACCCACCAGGAACGCGTCAAACCCCGACTGCCGCAAGCGCGCGATGTCGTTCGCGCTCTCGATCCCGCTCTCCGCTACCTTCACGACGCCCGCCGGCATCAGTTCGGCGAGCTCGAGCGAGGTATTCAGATCGACGCGAAACGTATGCAGGTTGCGATTGTTGACTCCAATCAGGCCGCACCCGGCGTCAACCGCGCGTTCGAGCTCCATCGCATCATGCACTTCGCACAGGACATCAAGCTCAGCCTCTCGCGCCGAGCTGTATAGGGACTTCAACTCAGGGTCGCTCAGGGCGGCTACGATCAACAAAATCGCATCCGCCGCATGTGCCCGCGCCTCGATCACCTGGTACTCATCCACGATGAAGTCTTTCCGCAGGCAGGGCAGAGCTGTCGCTGCAGAGGCGGTGGCAAGGTTCAGCAGGGAGCCCTGGAAGTACTCGGCATTGGTGAGCACGGAAAGCGCCGCTGCTCCTGCCGTTGCCAGTTCGCGGGCCAGTTCGGCCACCGGGAAATCAGCACGGATCAGCCCCTTCGAGGGCGAGGCTTTCTTCAGTTCAGCGATGACCGCGGTTCCACTCGCAGCGCGTTTGCAGAGTGCCCGGCGAAATCCGCGTGGCTGGTGAGCTTCAGCGGCTCGCGTCAGCACACGAAGATCGGCTGACGATTTCTCGACGGCGACACGCTGGCGGGCGGCAGCGACGATCTCTTCCAGCTTAGTCGGCATGGATTCAGAAAGTATACCTGCGGAAGCACGTCGGAAGGAGGTTGCGCCCCTCCGATTGTCGCGGAATCGGCGGAAGACATCGTGTTTCCTGACACCGGAAAGTTGTAGGCATCGGGCGAAACCACTATTTCCAACGGCGATGTCCTAAGTTACTCTGCTGGCACACCCCCGTTGACGACGTTGAACCCCTCCCCATATCGGGTGGAGGGTTTATCGGCTTGGGGTTTCACTGGAATCGGAATGGATCGCCGCGCCGCTACGTTACTGGCCGTTGTCGCTCTCATCATCGCGCCGAGGGTCTTACCCGCGCAGACTCTGGCAAAGCTCGCACATGAAGCGACACCCGATATTCCGGATTCGCGCCTCACGCAAAACGCCCCTCGACTCCGCAGCGGCAACGCGCCCGGCCTGAGGGAATCCGCGCTCTCCCGATCAGCAGCAGAAGCGCTGTTTGTCGCGTCAGACGTCCAGCGCGCCCGCGCGCTGGCGGCACGCGCGTTGCGACGCGATCCGCAGGATGCCGAAGCGCTCTTCGTGCGCATGGAACTTGCCGGCATCGAAGCCGACGATGGCGCAATGCTGGATACTGCGCTCCGCCTCTGCGAAGTTGGCGACAATGCGCGGAGCGATCCGCGCGTGCAACTCGCCGCCAGGCGCATTCGCGAATCGGCAGCGAACACGCAGGAGTTCCGCAAGCTGATTCCGCGCCTGCGATCTTTGCTTGGGAATTTGGAAGCGGGCTGGCTTGACTTAAACGAAGCGTTGCTCAGTGCTGCGATGGACGGTGTCCCGGGACTCGATCCGTATGCGGCAGCGCGCGCAGCGGGTATCCTGACCGACTGGCGGATCGTGGGACCCCTGGGGCTGCATCCGCTTTTGGATCAGCAGCCAGTCTCGCCCACCGAGGACCTGGCGCGGCCTTCCTACCAGAACCGCCTGGTGGAGAATTTCCAGTTTCCAGATGGCCGCATCGTCCTGCCGGAATATCTCTCTCATCGCGGACTGTTTTACGCGGCGAGTAGTTTTGCCTCTTTCAGCGCGGAGAGCTGGACCATCCATGTAGAGAGTGCGGGGGCCGTTGAAATTTATGCCGACGGCAAGAAGGTCCTGAAGACGAACGCAGAGCGGAGTTCCGCCGACTTCAACGTCGCCGCCGGCCCACACCATGTGCTGCTGAAGTTCGTTGCATCCGCAACTCCGATGCGAATCTCCGTTTCGCCGGCATTGCCGGCCTCTGATTGGGCGCCGCGCGCGAAGACCTCCCTGCAGGAGTTGACCTACCTGCTGGCCGCGCAGCACTATGCGGCGGACGAGTTTGGCGCAGCCGTCAAACAGATTGCCGGCGTACCCTCCAGCAACAAGTCTGCTGCTCTCGACTTTCTTCTCGGTCAGTCCTGCATGAGGATAAGTCCTACAATGTCGGATTGTCCTACATCGTGGTATAAGCTTCGTGCGCTTGTTCCGCATGCGCTTGCTGCCGATCGTGCGCTGGGCAAGCTTGCCGCCGCGCGGAACGATTTCGCTACGGCAATCGCGTTCGCAAACACGGTCATTGCCGCACGGCCTTCTGACGCCGTGGCACTGCAGACGCTCACCGCCGTCTCCGATCATGACCCGCTCGCGAATGTTTCCAGCGAGCGCGCAAACCTCCGGTCGCGCCTGATCGCGGTTCATCCTTCATGCGCAGTGGCTCGAAAGGCAATCGTCTTTTATCGGGAGAACGCCCGCGCGGCCGACCTGCGCTCCGCGGAGCAGAAACTGGAGGGTTGCTCTCCTGAATCTCTCGACTACGCGCGGGCTCTTTCGGCGGGCGGCGACCATGCAGGAGCAACCGCTTCGCTGCAGAAGTTGCTGGCTGCCGCGCCGCTGAATCGTGCCGCGCGAGAGATGCTGGTCCGCGAGCTGCAATTGTCCGGAGACGACACCGCCGCACAGCAAGCCGCCGCCGAGTGGTTGCGCATCGCCCCCAATGCAGAGGACTACCATCGGCTTGCAGCCGACGCCGTCGCTACCGGCCAGGAAGGCCGGAATATCTCGGCCTCGGATTTCTTTGAACCCTATCGCAGGGATGCAGTCTCGGTTATCCGCAACAACGCATTGCCGGCTTCTTCCGCCGATATGCTCGTTCTGCTGAACGATCATGTTGCGGCGGAACGCCCGGATGGAAGTGTGTCGCTGTACATTCACATCGCCCGGCGCGTACTGACGGCAACGGCGGCGCAGCGGTTCGCCTCCGTGAGCATCCCTCAGGGAGCGCAGGTGCTCACCTCGCGTGTGGTTCACTCCGACGGGACGGCCACAGCGGTTGAACGCGTTTCGTTGCCGCGGACCACGGCGCTGGTTCCGGGTGACACTGTCGACCAGGAATACGTTCTGCACTATTCCGGAGACGGAGGCATTCCCGAACACGCCGAAGCCTTCCAGTTCGTCTTCGGTAGCTTCGGCGAGCAGGTGCTTCGTTCGCGGTTTGTTGTGCTGGTACCGGCGGGGCGCGCCGATCATGGCGTAGTCATAGTGACCGGGAAGTCTCCCGTGATGACCGAAGCAGTACGCAACGGCATGCTCGAGCGAGTTTGGGACGACGCAGCGCCGGAGGTTCGCTTGGGTGCAGTGTCGCCGGCTGGGGGGCTGGCCATCGTTCGAGTGGTCGAGCAGGAGAATGGGTGGAGTGTGCCCAGCGGCGCCGAACATCAGCGCCGCATCGAGACAATTCACCCCGGGCCGCGTTCGGAAGATTCCTAGCGGCACTCAGATGGGCCGAATATCGCCTGCCTAGGAACCGTACTCGCTGCGCACGCTGCGCCAGGCGCTGACGCTGCGGCGCTCGGCTTCTTCGGCAAAGCCCTCGCCCAGCTTCTGCAGGGTGGCGAAAATCTGCATCCCTTTTCGCAAATATTCGGGAGCGCTCTCCCAAACCGCTTCGAACTTCTCGGGATACTCGGACGCCAGCACCGCCAGACCAGCGGCGGCGAAGGCCATACCTATTGGCCTGCGTTTGGTTATCAGCAGAACGGCGCCAGTCCCGATCGAACCAAATACAAGTGCCTTTTTCCAGTTTTGCATGTTCACCTCAAAGTGACGGGCGGTCCTAAGCCGCGAAAATAGTTAGAGCCATTCCCAAGCCTGACCGTTGTCCGGCTGCGTTCGCGGACTGCGACATTCTAACCTCTCAAGAACCTCGGATGGTTGCGTTTAGCCGACCACCTTTGACGCCGCGAGACCGACATCCTCCATTTGAGACGCATGCGCAATCCCACAGGCTACGCCGATTCGCACCGACCGGGTCTCGACAAGCGCCGCGCGCGTGCTCATTGAGTTCGTTAGCGCGCATAGGACGCGTGGCCACATTCATGTTAGGGTCCTTGGCAACTTCCATCACTGCACGGGGTTCCCGTTAGTGGTAATCTGCACCCACACGCCATTGTTCCCGCAAGGAGACTTGTGTCCGCCGTATTTCGCTCCGCATCCGTAAGCGCCATTGTCTTGCTGCTGGTGACCGCAAGCCTGCCGAGCCAGCAAACCTCGACGTCCACCCAGCAGACCTCGACGCCTGCGCAGCAGACCACGTCATCGACCACGCCCACAATCACTCATGATGTCAAGGTCGTCAACGTCCTGGCGACGGTGCGCGACAAACACGGGCAAATCATCAACACCCTGACCAAAGATGATTTCAAGTTGGAGCAGGACGGTCACCCGCAGTCGATTCATTACTTCGCGAAAGATACCGATCTCTCGCTTACCATGGGGCTGTTGGTGGATACCAGCATGAGCCAGCGTCGCCTGATCGATCAGGAGCGCACCGGCAGCTATCACTTTCTGGATGACATCATGCGCGCGGACAAAGACAAGGCCTTCATCATCCACTTCGATAGTGAGGTCGAGTTGCTGCAGGACTTGACGGCCAACCGCGAGAAGCTGGACGCAGCTCTCGACAAGCTGAACACGCCAAGGATGCAACAGGCCGGAGGCGGAAGTAGCGGCGGCGGAGGTGGCGGCGGGAGCGGCGGAGGTGGTTATCCCGGCGGCGGAGGCGGCTATCCGGGAGGCGGTGGAGGCGGTCATCACATGAGCGGGGGTACCACATTGTATGATGCCGTGTTTCTGGCCTCCGATGAACTGATGCGCAAACAGCAGGGGCGCAAGGCGCTCATCCTGCTGACCGACGGCGTGGACAACGCCAGTCGAGTGAGCCTGGACCGCGCGATTGAGACTGCCCAGCGCGCCAACACGCTCGTGTACTCCATCTACTATTCCGATCCCGATGCCTACGGCCACGAGAATGCCGGTCAAGGGATGGGCCGTCACGGCGGCATGGGACGGTTTCCTGGTGGCGGGTATCCCGGCGGTGGTTATCCCGGCGGCGGTTATCCGGGAGGCGGCTATCCGCAGCGCACGGAGCGCCCTGACGGCAAGAAAATTCTGCAGCGAATCTCAAAAGAGACCGGCGGACGGTTCTTCGAGGTCACCAAGAAGCAGACCGTAGACCAGATCTACAAGCAGATTGAAGACGAACTGCGCAACCAGTACAACCTCGGCTACACGCCCGAGAAAGCCGACGCCACGCCCGGCTATCACAAGATCACACTGACCACCACCAACAGAGACTATACCGTTCAGGCGCGGGAAGGATATTACGCGGGAGAGTAGCCCGGGATGATGCCTTTGCGGTGCAGGCAGCTATTATCGTTGGGGCTAGTCCTCATTCTTGGAAAATCTCTTTCGTACTATCACGTGCGAAGCGCAGATCCTGCGCTTCGCTTCGCTCCGGTCGGGATGACAATTTGGAATCCGGCTTTTGCTGCGGGCTGACAGCTGACGGCTGACACTTCCGCGAAGTGACAACCCGCCTCTCACCCACTAGCATTAAAAGTTTGGAGTCATTGCAGGAGGATTTGTCATGGCCACTATGGAGCAAAGCGCGCCGGGAGTTCGAACGGGTGCGCAGCCGCGCGTTTATAAGAACTTCATTGACGGGGAGTGGCTGGAGAGCCGCACCGGCCGCACCTTCGAGAACCTGAACCCCGCCGATACCCGCGAGGTGGTTGGCATCTTCCAGAGATCCGATCGCGAAGATGTGAATATGGCAATCGAGGCGGCCAAGGAAGCGTTCAAGACATGGCGCCTGGTGCCCGCGCCGCGTCGTGCCGAGATGCTGTACAAGGCCGCCGAGATCCTCATCTCGCGCAAGGAGGAGTACGCACGGCAGATGACGCGCGAGATGGGCAAGGTGATCAAAGAAACGCGCGGCGACGTGCAGGAGGCCATCGATTGCGGCTACTACACCGCGGGTGAAGGGCGCCGCCTGTTCGGCCCTACCGTGCCGTCAGAGCTGCCCAACAAATTCGCCATGGCGGTGCGCCAGCCGCTGGGCGTCTGCTGCATGATCACACCGTGGAATTTTCCGATGGCGATTCCGTCCTGGAAGCTGTTTCCTGCGCTCGTCGCCGGCAATACCGCGGTCATCAAGCCCGCGCAGGATACACCGCTCTCGACCTTCAACTTCGTGCAGGCGCTCACCGACGGCGGGATTCCAGCAGGCGTGGTCAACATCGTCACCGGCTTTGGCAGCGAAATGGGCTCGGCGATGGTCGAGCATCCCGACGTGCGCGCGGTTTCGCTCACCGGATCGACAGCGGTCGGGCGCGTGGTGGGAACGGAAGCAGCGAAGACGTTCAAGCATTGCTCGCTGGAGTTGGGCGGCAAGAATCCCATGATCGTGCTGGACGACGCCAATCTTGAGTTGGCGTTGGAAGGCGCACTCTGGGGCGCGTTCGGAACTACCGGACAGCGCTGCACCGCGACCAGTCGCATCATCGTGCAGAAAGGTGTGTATAAGAAGTTCGTCGATGAGCTGGTGGCGCGCGCGCAGAGGCTGAAGATCGGCAACGGCCTCGACGAAACCGTGGACATGGGACCGGCGGTGAACTCGTCGCAAATGGAGACTGACCTGAAATACATCAAGATCGGCAAGGACGAGGGCGCGAAGATGCTGTGCGGCGGACATCGCCTGGAAGGCGAGGCGTACAACCACGGCTGGTTCGTCGCGCCGACGGTGTTCGCCGATGTCGATCCCAAGATGCGCATCGCGCAGGAGGAAATCTTCGGGCCGGTGGTATCGATCATCCCGTGCGACGGGCTGGAACACGCGATCGAGATCGCCAATGACATCGAATACGGGCTGTCGTCATCGATCTACACCAAGGACGTGAACAAGGCGTTCACAGCGATGCGCGATCTTTATGCCGGGATCACGTATATCAACGCGCCGACGATCGGCGCAGAGGTGCATCTGCCGTTCGGGGGCGTGAAGGCGACGGGCAACGGTCATCGCGAGGGCGGAATCGGCGCAATCGATTTCTACACCGAGTGGAAATCGGTGTACGTAGATTATTCCGACAAGCTGCAGAAGGCGCAGATCGACCGGCCGGAATGAAGGCAAATACCACCCTCTCACGTCGCCGGCGAGAGGGTGGTTAGGTTGCCAAAATGCTTCTTCAATAGGCCCAGAAAGGTGGAGGCGGAGGAGCGGGGTATCCGTACCAGTAGGGACCGATGCCGACGATAAACGGGCCGGAGCGAAATACCCCCAGGCGGTCGTCGCGAACCTTGGCCCAGTCCTCGAAGCCGTCAGGCGCGGGCGCCTTCTCGGCCGTGTGTGTGTCGCCCTGGAAGCGCAGCTGCTGCCCGGAGTCAACATTCACAGCTCTGCCCTGACCGCTGGCGGAGAGCGCACCGCGCCGCACCGTCACCCACGTCTGGTTCTCATTGGGAAAAACGTCAACCCGGTACACTCCCGACTTCGTAGGCGTGAGGGTGGCGTTGGGCGTGTCGATTTCGTAGATCTGGCCGCTGCGCAGGTGCGGCACGCTCATGCTGATGGTCCCCTGATTCACCTTCACTTGCACGGTTGTTCCGCCGACAGCGGTGAGAGTGACACTGGTTTCCGAATTCATGCGGAGCAATGCGCCGCCGAAGTTCAGTTCGGCGCGGGAATTCTTGTCCGCCCAGATGCAGGTGTTCGGCTTGAGCGGCTGATTCAGGCTGGCGGCGGACCACTTGTCCTGATCGCACTGCGCGTATGAAACTTCTCCCGAAATATACTGAACGCGGGCTGCGCTCGCCCGTGGAGGGTACGGTCGTGGATAAGGATATCCCGGAACCTGTGCCGCCACCGACCCGACGGTCGCGAGCACAACCAAAAGCACCAGCAGCGTGCGACTGCTACCCTGTTGCAATTGCATAAAACTCCTTCTCTGCCCACCAGTTCTAACCCTGGAACGCGGTCTTCCTCTCGCGAAATTTCCGGAAAAGTGGCGGTGCCTCCTATTCCACCGCCGAGACCGCGCCGTTCTTGAAGGTGATCTTCATGTCCTTGTACTTATAGATCTTCTTGGTCCCCAAATCGACCACCGTCTGCGGTGGCCCCAGCGCTGAGGTCACCTTATCGATGCTGTCGCCCATGGCGATGCTGACGGGAGCCGCGGCAGATGGCGTCTGCGAATCGGCTGTGCCTGGCGCCGGCGGCGCTGCCGCCTCCGCAACTACGTCGTGCTCTGCCTGGTCAGCCTGCGTCAACTGCTGGCTGATCTCGGCTGCTCCGTTCGGGTCTGGCGGCGGAGCGGCCTGCACAAACGCGGTTTGCACCGGCGGCGCTTTCGCTGACGGAGGAGCGGCCGGCAATCCGCCAGTTCCCTGCTTGGACTGCAACTCCTGCATTCCCTGGTCGATGGTTTCGCGCATGTGGTTCTGCATTTCCTGCAGATCGGTCACGGCGACCTTCACGGTGGAACCCTTGCGACATTCCTGACCAAACTTGCTTGATAGTACGATGACATTGGCCTCCTGATCGTTGACTCCCGGAGGCGTTGCCATTTCCAGCACATCGCCGTCGCTAACCGGACATTCGACGCCCGTGCTGTCAACCACGTCCAGCGGCGACCCGACCACGAAGACGTGCGGATGGCCGTCGGACATCATCCGGTTGATCCCGCTAGATGCAGGATCGGGCTCCTGCCCCTGGCTGTTCTGCTGCGCCTCGGAGCTCTCCAGCGCGATCTGGCTTTTCACCTCATCGGCGATCTGCTGCTTCACTTCAGGAGTAAGCGCAGGCGCGCCTCCTGAGGCCTGCTGGGCACCGTCCTGCTCCTGGGCCTCCTGGCGGGCTGCATAGGCGGCTGCCAGGTCCTGCGAGATCAGGTAGTCGGTCAGCCAGAATGCGGCGGCGGGATACACCGGGTAAGGCGTGAAATAGAAACCATAGTAGCCGTACCAGGGATTGCCGGCCCATCCCCACGGATAAGCCACCGGCGCATACCACGGGTTATAGGCCCAGCCATAGAATGCCCCCGGATAGTAGGCGGCTGGCGCATAAACACCCATGTAAACGCCGTGGTAGTAGTAGCCGCGATAGTAACGATCGTACATGCGGCCGTGATAGTAGTAGCTCCGTCTGCCGTAATCATAGCGCCCATAGTGGTAGCGATGCTCGATGTATCCCCGGCGGCCGCGTGCTGCCACGATGCGCGAACCATCGCGCCGCGTCACCTCAACCCGCCTGTTGCCATTGAGTCCGTGATGAATGTCCATGCCGCGCTTGGCATCATGCACATCGCGAGGTTTGCCATCGGCCCGCCTCTGGATGGAGCTGCCGCTCTTGGTCGTGGTCGTGTGGACGCCCTTGGGAGCGGTCGCCGTCACATGACCGGACGTATTGACCGGATGGGCTCCCGGCGAGGTTGAGTGAGCACTGGTTGCGGTCGTGCTGGTGTGACCAGCAGTGGTGCCGCGGCCGGTCGTCGTCGTGCCAGTGCGACCGGTCGTCGTCGCGCCCGTGCGGCCGGTCGTCGTCGTGCCCGTGCGACCGGTCGTCGTCGCGCCCGTGCGACCGGTCGTCGTCGCGCCCGTGCGGCCGGCTGTCGTCGGGCCCGCATGACCACCGGGATTGCTCGTCGTCGGCCCGGCGTGACCCGAGGGATTCCCCGTGGTGGGACCGGTGTGACTAGTCGTCGGACCATGAGTGGTGGCGCCGCCGGGATGCGCGCCACTCGCGCCGGGGCTTCCGCCGGGATGACTGCCAGCTGCCGGCTTGGCCGCTGCCGGTTTGGCAGGCGCGCTTGAGGTCTTTTTGTCGCTGGCAAAGGCCAGCAATCCGGCAAAGACGATAATGGCGAGAGCCCTGGCTAAGAACTGCACGCGAAATATCTGGCTGTTCCGTGAATCCATAATGACCTTCCTTTCACAACTGCCGGTTGCGGCCTGATCGTCCCAACGATCGAGCTACTGAACGTCGGAGACTTTGTTCCTCACAAAAATCACCTTCATATCGGGATAGTAGTAAATCTCTTTTGTAGCCAACGTCACGATTTTCTGAGGCTGCCCGAAGATTGCGACAACCTGGTCCTTGGTTTGGCCGACCGCGATGGTCTTGGGCGGCGGCGGTGGCGCATCGGACGGCGGAGGAGGAGGAGGAATCGGCGCAAGAGCGTTTCCCGCGGGCATGGCATTGGCGGGCGCGGATGGACCCGGCGCAGCGGGAGCCGGTTGCGAACTCGCGTCGTTGCTATCGTTCGGCTGCACGGTAATGACCTCGGCGATGGTCTTCAGTTCTTCATCGGCTGGCGGTACTTCGCCCTTTGCGAACTGGAATTTCAGGTCGCCCCAATAGCGAACATCGTCGTAGGGATCGCTGATAAAGCGCAGCACTACACCGTCAGGCTGCAACGAGCAGCTCATGAGCCAGAACTTCTCACCGGCCACAAACTTCCGTTGGGCAATTTCGCCGGCATTAGCGCCTGTGGCCATCATGTTCCCAAGATCACGGAAGAAGCCACTCCCAGCCGGCTGCGAGATCTTACCTTTCTTAGGGTTATAGCTGTTCAATGGCGGCGCCGGATTTGCCGTACTGTACATCAGCAGGCCGTCTTTATGCAGGACGAGCACCGATCCCGCAGCGATGATGTCGTTCTTGTCGGCGGACATCTTAGTCAGAACAAATTGCGATGTCAGTTTCGATTGGAGTTGGTTGGTGTCTTGCGCATACATTGCCTGCGCCATCAAACCGATCAGTACAGCCGCGAAAGCCAGATAAGTTATTCTTCGCATACGTCCTCCGCAACGCACGAATGCTGCAAACTCTTGGGCTATTCCCAACCTTTCCCACTGCTGAATTTTCGATCGGCTTCTTCGTTGACCGGGGGCCTTGCCGCCCCCGATCAACCGCCTGCCACCGCGCTTCCTGCCCAGGAGGCGCAGAGCAAAAGGTGTCGCTAACTGCCCTGTTTGGCAGCCTGCGCGACGTCCAGTTCCGTGTCGCGCGCCAGCTTCTGCTGGTCCTGTAGCTCCTGGCTCGCGCTCAAATCGGGAACAGCCTGCCCGTCGGGCGATGGCCGCGGCGTCGCATCAGGAGCAGCCGGCAGGTTGTTCTTGCCTTGGTTCTGCGCCAGCATCTGCAAACCCTGATCGACCTGCTCGCGGAAGTGGTTGTGCATTTCCTGCAGGTCGGCCACTGCGACCGGGAACTGCGAACCCGAAGGACACTCGTTGCGCTTGCTGCTGCTTACCAGAACCGTGACCTGATTGTCGGGATTGGGCTGGTCGCCGATTCGGGTCAGAACATCGCCCGCTGACAGAGTGCACTCCGCTCCGGTGCTGAGGCGCTCATCCATGGCGGTGGATACCAGGAAGGTGCGCTGCCGGGGATCCAGCGCGTCGGGAACCTGTCCCTGCTGCGTCTGCACGCCAGGCGTCGCGGACGAATCATACGTCTGCGGGGCGGCGGTGGCGAGATCTCTTTCCGCCGCCAATTGCGCCCGGACTTCCTCGGCGATGGCCGCTTTCATCTCGTCGGAGACGACAGGCGCGCTGCTGGCTGCGTATGGAGAATCCGCTTGCCCCTGAGCAGCGCCGGCTGCGCCGGCAGCATAGGCAGCTTGCAGATTCTGGGCGAGCAAATAGTCGGTCAGCCACAGCGAAGCGTCCGGGTAATACGGCGCAGGCGCAAAGTAGTAGCCAAAGGACATAAACCAGGGCGCGCCACCCCAGCCCCATCCGAAGTAGACCGGCGCAATCCACGGATGATAGGCCCACCAGTAGAAGCCGGGGCCGTAATAGAAAGCCGGGACGTAATGGTAGTAGTAGAAGCCGTGGTAGTAATAACGCGCGTAATTGCGAGCGTAGATATGTCCGTTGACTACGTACGTGCGGTTGACGAAGTAGTGTCCGTTTCTGCTGAATGGATGCTCGACAAAGCCATAGTGCGCTCCACGGCTGACGATTCGGTTGTTGCCGTGAACGCTGACTACTTCACTTCGCTGTCCGTGCGCGCCATAGCTGATGCGGATGTTGCGGCCTTGAATATTGCTGATGCGGCCGGACGCACCTAGATGTGCAGTAGTGCCACCACGCGTGGTGATCTGCGAGACTCTGTTGTTCCTGTCATAGGTGACGCTGCTGCCGTTGGAACGCCTCACCTGCCTGGAGCCATCAGGGCGGTTATGTACTTGCTGCGTGTTTCGGTTACCGCGGTTGAGCATCAGTCCCCGGTTAGAGGTTTGTTGCGAGCTGTTGTTGTGCGCGCCTGGCGTCGTCCTTACGCCATTCGACGAAGATCTCACGCCGGAATTGTTCGAAGTAGTGGTCCGGTTCGAGGGATGGGTAGTCGAGCCGTACGAACCGTGAGAACTGGCCGAAGGCGCCGAGTGCTGCGCTGGCGCTGCATGTTGCGCCGGGGCTGAACGCTGCGTGGAAGGGGAGCTGCGCTGCATCGGCTGACGCGCGGGCGCGGAATGCTGTACCGGGGCGGAATGTTGCGCGGGCGCGGAGTGCTGTGCCGGGGCGGAATGCTGCGCCGGGGCGGAAGCGTGGAAGTTGCTAGACGCCGCAGCTCTTGCGGAGGCTGCGCTTAAAGGAACTGCCAGGACCAGCGACAGCAGCGCTGCGCATGCTAGACGTATGTTGATATCGGCCAGAATATCTTTCATTGCGGTTTCTCGTATTGAGGTTTGGTTTCTTCCCTTCACTCACTAGAACGGTATAAATCGAAAAATTCCACATATCAGTTCTTGTGCAGTCCTGAATCATCGTTGTGGCTGCTGCGGATTTCCTGACGCTCTTTCGTACACGGCCGGAGCGCCAATAAATGTCTCCAGAACCTGGCCCTGGTCGAACTGCAAAGCCTTGCCGGTGCTGGACGAGAGACTGGCGGCGGTGCCAGTCTCGCCTTTGAGCGTGTAAGGGACAGTGTCAACGCTGAAGCGCACGATCACTAACGAAATGGCGTTTTGTTTCTGGACCTCGAACCCGCTGATGGCAGTCCCGTGCTCCAGCCGGAGCGTTCCGGCCTCATTCACGGGCTCAAGCAAGGTGCCTTCGAATCGGATGCTCCCGTCCGTCTGCCGAGTAAGAGAGATCAAACGAATCCACAATCGCGTGCCCGCCTCCAGCCGAAACGACGCTGGAAGCGAGGGCAACGGCGCCCGCAACATTGGCTCGCTTGCAGTAGTCGAATGCGAGAGCGATCGCAAATCTGCCGGTTTCTCCGTAGCTGTTGCAACGGGAGGTGGAGCAAGCGGCTGCGGGCTCGGCAGGGCCGACGGCTGCGGCCCAGGAGCGGAAGCGGCCCGGGCCGACGCGCTCTGCTGCGGCACAGCGTGATAGCTCGGCGCTGGAGCGTGCATCGGAAACCCGCGCCTGACGCCCGACGCGTAGCCGGAAGCTTCATTGGGACTCGCCGCTTGCGATTCCGCTACGACCACCGCCTCGTTAGCGGCGTCGCTGCCTACATTCGCTGCCGGTTCGACGGATTTCTGGTTGATGCTCTTGGGTGCCTCGGCGTTCGGCGTTGCAGTGACTGCGGTTGACGGCTGTAAGGCTGATTCCCGCGACTGCGATGGTGCAGTACTCGCAGGCGCGACTTGCGTAGGCTGAGGCATTGCGGAGGGCACAGTAGTCGGCTGAGCCGCTGTAGACGCCGCCGGCGCGTTCATCGACGGAGCAGTTGCCGGCGCCGATGTAGTCTTGGCGGTTTCGACGGGCCGGTTCGCGGATTTCGGCAGAAGGAGAACGGCTATCGTGATCGCGGCGAGCGCCGTCGCGACGGCCCCCAGCGAAACACCGATCTTCCACGGCGTCCACCACCGGACGCGCTCGCCAGAGGGGGCGAGTTGAGGTCCGCCATGTGACGTGGACCGCGAGGGTTGGGCGCTGCGCAGAAAACCTTCCGTCCAGTTTTCCAGCCGCTTTTCCGCGTTCGTCCATTCCTGCTCGTCTTCTCGTACGCCCGGCGTGGCAAAGTTGGTCAACCGCGAATAGAGCTCGCTACAGCGGGGACAGGCCGCCACGTGTGCCGTAATGTCAGATTTCAGCTGCCCAATAATCCGATCGTCAGACAATGCGCACAACACCTCGATATCGGGGCAGCCGCTCCGTGCTGCGCGACGCTGCTGTTGCATCGAGGGCATCAATCTCTCCAGAAAAGTTTCTTCGTTCCACTCAGTCATGTCAGTTGCGACAGTGTGCCTTTCATCCTCAGCCACAGTGCGCGGCGGCCATTCTGGAGGTGCGATTTCACGGCCTCAAGCCTCAAGCCCGTACGGCCTGCGATCTCCTCGTAGGAGTAGCCTTCGATCTTCATCCCAAGGCAAAGCTGCTGCTCCGGAGAAAGAGCTTTCATCTCCAGCATGACTTTTTCGAGCGCCAGGCGGAAGTCCGACCTTTGATCCAACACCTCAGGGGAGGGAACATCGCTCATCTCCGTATCCTCCGACTGCGCTTCCGGCTGCCGTTGGCGCCACATGTCGATGCAGATGTTTCGGGCGATTCGCATCAGCCAGCCGCCAAAATTCCCACCTGCAAAACGGTGCATGTTGCGGTAGGCGCGAAGGAACGTCTCCTGAGTGGCGTCTTCGCCCAGGCTGCCATCGGAAAAGAAGCCCTGGCACGCGAAGTAAACCTGTCGCCGATAGCGGGCGAAGAGCTCAGCAAAACACTGCGGATCAGCGGTTTGCTGAAAGCGCAGGACAAGCTCCTCATCGGCGGGCTCCTTCCGTGGCTCTGCTCCTACTGACATAACGCGAGAGACTGGAGAATTCCACAAGCTGCCAGAAACTTGGCGAGGCTGGGCGAACCTGCCGCTTTTGGGGGGAAACGCGCCATTTTACACTGGGTTTGGCTCGAAAAGACACGATAAAAGACGCGATAATGGCAGAACTGGAGCCTGGTTCGCCCAATTTGACACGGCGAATGGTTCTCAGCGGACGTAAGCTTCGCTTTGGGAGCTGCTGTTGCTGTCTTCGTTTGCCAGCAAGCCCCGGATAGCTTCGCGGCTAACGTAGCGTTACTCTGCAAGCATGGACACTGATCACAGGTGGCAGCAAGTGATGTCGCGTGACGCGCGTCAGGATGGACGTTTCGTTTTCGCGGTGAAGACAACCGGCATCTATTGTCGGCCTTCGTGCCCCAGTCGGCGGCCGCAACGCGACTCGGTTGAGTTTTTCGGCAGCCCGAATGATGCCGAGCGCGCCGGCTACCGCGCCTGCTTGCGTTGCAGGCCCACGCAAATTTCGCAGCAGGCGCAGTATGTAACTCGCGCCCGCCAACTCCTCGACAACGCCGATGGAGTGCTCACCTTGGCGCAGTTAAGCAAACGGGTTGGCCTCAGCTCCTTTCACCTGCAACGGCTGTTCAAGCGCGCGACCGGCCTCACTCCGCGGGAGTATCAATCGGCGCGCCGCATGCAGCATGTGAAGAGCGGATTGCGGCAGGCTGCTGACGTGACTACTGCCCTGTATGATGCGGGCTTCGGATCGCCCAGTCGGCTGTACGAGAAAGCTCCGCAGCAGCTCGGAATGACTCCGGGCGAGTACCGACGCGGCGGTGCGGGAGCAACGATCACATTCGCGATTGCGCCCACCTCGCTAGGCCAACTGCTGGTGGCTGCAACCCAGCGCGGACTGTGCGCGGTGCGCTTTGGAGACGATGCCTCCGATCTGGAGCGCGACTTGCGCACGGAATTCCATGCCGCCGAGTTGCATCGCAACGATGCTGCAATATCCCGATACCTCGAGCCGTTGCTGAGCGTAATCCGCGGCGAGAACGCCACGATTGATTTACCGCTGGATGTTCGCGCTACGGCTTTTCAGATGAAAGTCTGGGACAAACTGCGGCAGATTCCACGCGGCGAGACCCGCAGCTACCGCGACATCGCGCGCGAGATCGGCGAGCCCGCAGCGGTCCGGGCTGTGGCGCGAGCTTGCGCTTCCAATCCCGTGGCGCTTGCAGTTCCGTGCCACCGCGTTGTGCGCAGTGATGGCGAGCTAGCCGGATATCGCTGGGGAGTGGAGAGAAAGAAGCAGCTTCTCGAACGCGAACGCACGCGATAAGGTCGGCCTCCGTTAGCTTCGCCCAAGCGGCTCGCCGACGACGGCATGGACAGCCCATGTCCTGTTAACGCCCACGGACAAGACTTGTCAGTGCCGATTGATTGCTGACGAGAAAGATCATCATCTTCCCAGTTTGGCACGTCTTTAGCAATCCTTTCGCATCTCGCCGCCACTCATTTATACTTGCCGGTTTCGCGGCAGTTGGACGCGAGCGATCTAGAACGAGGAGTGCTGGTGAAGATCCTGGTCTGCATGAAGCAGGTCCCGCAGAAGGACGCGCCGCTCAAGCTGAACGGGAGCGGCACGTGGATTCGCGATGACATTTCTTACGAAGTGAACGAGCCTGACGCTTACGCGCTGGAAGAGGCGCTGCGCCAGAAGGAAAAGCATGGCGGCGAGGTGGTGGTCATCACCAGCGGCCCGGCGCGCGCGCAGCAGGTGCTGCGTGAGGCGCTGGCCAAAGGAGCGGACCGCGCCATTCATCTGGAAGGCGACGGCTTTGTCACGCTGGACGCGTTCAATACCGCCAAGGCCTTCGCCGCAGCCATCAAAGACGAGAGCTTCGATCTCATCTTTACCGGCCTGC
This sequence comes from uncultured Acidobacteriaceae bacterium, assembly GCA_963821995.1. Lineage (GTDB taxonomy): Bacteria > Acidobacteriota > Terriglobia > Terriglobales > Acidobacteriaceae > Bog-257. The sequence goes on from CAWGFZ010000019.1 coordinate 193,249, forward strand.
AATCCGACGATTACGGCTTCGCGCAGACTGGCGTCATTCTGGCCGAACTGCTGGGCTGGCCGCACGCCACCATCATCATGCAGATCGAGAAGAGCGATAGCGGCATCAGAGTGAAGCGCGAGCTGGAAGCCGGCTTCTTCCAGTTTGTCGATATGCCGCTGCCGGCGGTTCTCACCATTCAGTCAGGTATCAACAAGCTGCGTTATGCCACGTTGATCGGCATCAAGCAGGCCAAGAATAAGCCCATGAAGAAGATGACCTTCGACGAGGTGAAGACCTCGCTGGGCGAGAACCTGCAGAAGATGGAGCGGCTTTACATTCCGCAAAAAACCAAGAAGACCGAGGTGCTCGAAGGACCTCCGGCGGAAATCGCAAAGAAATTGGTCGAGAAACTGAGGAACGAGGTGAGAGTGATTTGAGAACAACACTTAGCAGTTAGCAATTAGCATTTAGCACCGGAGCAGTGCGTGCGTTGGCAGCGGGCACGCTGATGAACGGCGATTGGGTCTGTGGGTTTTTTGCTAAGTGCTAAATGCTAATTGCTAGTCGCTATTTGTTAGCTGCTAGCTTGCTAACACGGCATCTAACCGGGTGGGCCATATTTCTTAGCTGAAAAGGAGCTCTGCTCGTATGCCAGGATTCGATCGCGATCAGGTTGCCATTGACAATACTGTCGAGAACCGGCGTCTGGGCTCGGTTCTGCTGACGGTGGGATGGGTGCTGCTGTGGATGGATGCGGTGCTCGGCGTTTTCTTCTTCATCAGCCTGCGGGACGGCTCCTGGTTCTGGCCGATATGGCTGGGAATCGAGGGCGTACTCGGACTAGCGCTGGTCATTGCGGGCACGCATTATCGGCGTGCCGTAGGCCCCACAGGATTGGGTCAGCGCGATTTGCAGCGCACATTGGCGCAAGAGCGGCAGGACAAGGAAGAAGATCATCAGGTCGCCTGAGATTGCGCTCAACAGGTTTGGGTAGAAGTGAGGGTGGCAAGTCGCAAGCAGGAGGCGGCTATGTCATCAATAGAAGACAAGCGTGAAAACGGCTCAGTCCTGATGGTCATCGGCTGGGTCATGATGTTATTTGCATTTCTGGTCATGTTCTTTCATCCCGCGGCCCTGAAGCTGGGCGAAACGCGGTTCGCGGTCATCGCGGGATGTTTGGCTGTTCCGGGTTTGATGCTGAGCATTATCGGAGTAACCATAAGGCGACGGACTCGCTAGCCGCGACCTGGCGATAGACATCGTGCGCCGATAACTGACGGCTAAGTTCTGCTTCCATAGAAGGGCGGTGGCCGCCATGGACGAAAATGGGTTGCAATGTCAGATACCATCCTGGTTGTCGTTGAACAACGTGAAGGAAAGCTGAACCGGGTCTCGTTGGAGACGCTTACCGGCGGACAAGCTCTGGCCGCACAAACTGGCTGGACGCTGGAAGCCGCCGTGGTCGGCAGCGGCGTCGGCGAGATCGCAAACGAGATCGCCAGGTACAAAGTGGCGAAGGTTTACGATATCGAATCACCGAAGTTGGAGCCTTACACCCCCGATGGCTTCGCCTCCGCGCTGAAGCAATTCATCGGGCAGAAGCAGCCGAAACTTGTTTTGATGCCGCACACCTACCAGGTCCGCGATTTTGCGCCGAAACTCACATCTGCATTGAACCGGGCGCTGATCTCCGACTGCATTGGTTTTCGTTACGAGAACGGGAAACTGCTGTTTACGCGCCAGATGTTTCAGGGGAAATTCGCCGCGGATGTTTCTTTCGTTGGCGATGCTCCCTACTTCGCGACATTGCAGAATGGCGCCTTTCGTGGTGACCAGGTGCAGCAAGGCGATGTCGCGGCGCCGGTCGAGACCGTCAACGTCGAGGTTGCCGATAACGTGGTCCGCAACAAGCCGGAAGCTCCGTTCAAGGAGGCCAAGCAAGCCGTCGATCTGACGCAGGCGGAGATCATCGTAGCTGTTGGACGCGGCATCAAAGAACAGAAGAACATCGAGCTGGCGAAACAGTTGGCCGAGGTTCTGGGAGGCGAAATCGCGGCATCGCGGCCCATCTGCGACTCGGGTTGGCTGCCCATGGACCGGCAGGTAGGGTCATCCGGACAAACGGTTGCGCCCAAGCTCTATCTGGCGCTGGGCATCAGCGGCGCTATTCAGCACGTTGTCGGTATGAAGGGCGCGCGAACGATCATCGCGGTGAACAAGGATGCGGAAGCGCCGATTTTTGAGATCGCGGATATCGCGGTTGTGGGTAACCTGTTCGAGATTGTTCCGCCGCTGATAGAAGAAGTGAAGAAGGCAAAGGCTGTGTAACTGACTGCTGAAGAGCGAATATTTATAGCGTTTTTATTGGGTTTGATAATCCCGGGCTAAGTATATCGGACTAAAACCTGCTATTCTTCTTCGGCAGCGTGAGCGTTCACGCGAAAGAGTTCCTGCTTCCATCGGTTGCAAGAACCTGCGCCTTCCTTGCTGCGTACAATACGGTGTTTCCCCTTGACTGTCAGGCACCTGACACCGTGGCATGGTGCTCTCGTGCGGTAACCCCGGCACCAAACATTATTCGGAATACATCGATGATTGTTTTTCGCAAACCGCTTGCTGACGTGGAGCGTCCTGTGATGGAGGCCGATGTGGTCATCGTCGGCGGAGGACCTGCCGGAATGGCATGCGCCCTGCGGCTGGCGCAACTGATCGACGGGCACAATGCCGCTCATCCCGATGCGCAGCTCAGCAAAGAGAACATTTATCTACTGGAGAAGGCGCGCGATATTGGCGCCCATTGCCTCTCCGGCGCGCTGCTCGATCCTCGCTCCATGCGCGAGTTGCTGCCCGACTTCGAAAAAGAAGCGCCGCTGGACGCCGCGGTAACCAAGGAGTCGGTTTACTTCCTCACCCGGAACGGTAAGTTCAAATTTCCGGTCACGCCTCCGCCCATGCGCGATCACGGCAACTACGTCATTTCCATCAACAAGTTTGTGAAGTGGCTTGGCGGCAAGGTCGAAGAAGCGGGGATTACCGTCTTCACGGGATTTGCGGGTTCCGAATTGCTCTTCGATTCCGGCCGCGTCTCGGGCGTCCGCACGGACGATAAGGGCGTGGACAAATCCGGACAGCAGAAGTCGAACTTCGAGCCCGGTTACGATCTGAAGTCCAAGATCGTCATTCTCGCCGAAGGCGCACGCGGCTCTCTGACCAAGCAGCTCATCGGACGTTTTCAACTGGATCGCGACCGCAATCCGCAGACCTACGGCGTAGGGGTGAAGGAGTTGTGGGAGTTGCCCGCCGGGCGCGTCGCTCCCGGTGAAGTGATCTACACCATGGGATATCCGCTGACCTTTAGCGAGTACGGTGGGGCCTGGATCTACGGCTCGAAAGACAACATCGTATCGCTGGGATTTGTCACCGGACTCGACTACATCGATCCGCGCATTGATCCCCAGCACATCCTGCAGGATTTCAAGCAGCATCCGTTCATCGCCAAGCTGTTGGAGGGCGGCAGAATGGTGCGCTACGGCGCCAAGTCACTGCCCTATGGAGGCTGGTGGTGCATCCCACCGCTGGCGGGTGATGGCTGGATGATCCTCGGCGACTCGGCCGGGCTCCTCAATTCGCAAAGGCTGAAGGGCATTCATCTGGCGATCAAGAGCGGCATGCTGGCGGCCGAGACTGCCTTCGACGCAATGGCCAGACAGGATTTTTCGCTGCCGGTGCTGGAGGGCTTTCAGACCCGAGTGGAGGCCAGCTGGATCAAGTCCGAGCTGTGGCCGGTGCGCAACTTCCACCAGGGATTTGAGAGCGGTTTTCTCTCCGGGATGTTCCACGCGGGGATCCAACAATTTACCGGTGGCCGTGGCCTGCACGCCCACTACATCAACGAAGCAGGGCATCATCGCCTGCGCCACCTGGATCGCCTGCCTGCCGACGGTGGCGCGCGCGCCGACCTTATCGGTCCTGCGAAAGGCAATGGCAAGCTGACCTTCGACAAACTTACGGACCTCTACCACTCCGGCACAAAGCATGAAGAGGACCAGCCCTCACACCTGGTCATTCATGACACCAATATCTGCAACGAGCGCTGCGTCACCGAGTTCGGCAATCCGTGTAAGAACTTCTGCCCTGCCAACGTTTACGAGATGGTGGAGGCGCAAGACGCTCCGGGTGCTCTCGAGATCCATCTGAACCCGTCCAACTGCGTGCATTGCAAGACCTGCGACATCATGGATCCCTACGAGATCATCACTTGGGTGCCACCCGAAGGCGGCGGGGGCCCAAATTACGAGGGAATGTAGCAGCGACCGCCGGCTTACCTGATGCGACTCTCATCGATCTCCTTCGCTAGAGTCGCTACTATTGTTGCGAACCTATGCGGCCGCGAAGGAATCAGCTACGAAACGCGGAAAAACGCCTCGTTGCATCCGGCGTCGTGACCCATCCTGTTGCGAAATGTATCACCCCCTCCGGTGACCTCCGTCACTGCTTCCAACGAACCTAAGTCTCACACTGAAGGTGTACTCACGAAGGCCGTGCGTGTAGCAAGTGCGGCCTAAGCCCAGAGCACGGGGAATGTGAGTCGCATTAATGCAGTTTCTTTATAAGTTGTAAACGGGAGAACTCATGAAGAAAGTCATTCTAGCTGTTCTAGTTATCGCGTTAGGTCTGTTCTTCGCGCTACCCAACCTCTCCTGGGCACAGGAGGACGTTTACAAGGCAAAGTGCGCCAGCTGCCATGGCGCTGATGGAAAAGGCACGCCAGCCGGACAAAAGATGGGATCTCCGGCATTCTCGTCTCCAACCGTGCAGAAGGCATCGCAGGCCGATCTGGTTGACTACATCGAGAACGGTGGCCCGCAAAAGAAGCCCATGCACGCTTTCGCCAACCGTGGCGTCAGCCCAGACGAGGCTGCCAAACTGGCTACTTACGTGAAGACCCTGAAGTAACCTTCGCGTACGATGTCTGTCCGCTTCAGGCGGCCAGCCGGACAGTCTGGAGCGGGGGCCCTCCCCGACTGAGTTATCGCCCGACGGCGCTGTTCATCTCGGCGCCACCAATCCGCCAAGTCCAAACGACTTGCCGGAAACCCGGTTCGCTTCTCTTGGCGCCGGGGCTCTAGTACCGCTGATCGGTGAGTACTGGAGTGACGACCCCGCCCGGGCGATGTGGCCGTAACCGGCACTTCCTCTGCCTCTTACGGCCGCAGGAGAATATTTCATGAGCAAGGGAATCCTGTACGATGCCACCCTGTGCGTCGGGTGCAAGATGTGTGAGCAGGCCTGTGCCACCGAAAACAGCCTGGCGTATGACGAGAAAATCGCAGCCGAGCAGGTCACGTCAGAGCACAAGTACACCGCCATCATGACCAGGGACGACAAGTTCATGCGCCGCTTGTGCATGAACTGCGATGACCCCGCCTGTGCCTCAGTCTGCCCGGTCGGCGCCATGAAGAAGACGGCTCTCGGCCCGGTCACTTACGACAAGGCTAAGTGCATGGGCTGCCGCTATTGCATGGCCGCTTGTCCGTTCCGCGTGCCCAAGTACGAATGGGAGAAAGCGATTCCCGGCGTGCGCAAGTGCATCATGTGCAGCAAACGGGTGGAGGCAGGCAAGCAGACCGCCTGTGCCGAAATCTGTCCGACCGGCGCGACCAAGTTCGGAGATCGCGACGAGCTCTTGGAAGAAGCCAAGAAGCGCATTCACGACAAACCGGACACCTACCTGCACCACATCTTCGGCGAGACTGAGGTCGGGGGCACGTCGGTTTTGCTGATTTCCTCTATTCCGGTCAGCCTGTTTGGCTACCCCACCAATCTCACCGAGCGCGCCCTGCCCATGTACACCTACCAGGTGCTGTCACGCATTCCCGATTTCATTCCGCTGTTTGGCACCATGCTGGGCGGAATCTACTGGATCACCCATCGGCGTGAGGATGTGGCAGCGTCCGAAGCCCAAGAAAAAGAAGAAAAAGGCGGTGCCCGATGACCGTTCCGCGCATGCGATTCACCTTCTGGAAGGCCGTGTTCGCCGTCATCATGGTGGCCGGCGTTTACTGCACGTTCATCCGTTTCTTCCGCGGGTTGGGCGCCTCGACGAACCTAAGCGACCAATTCCCCTGGGGGCTCTGGATCGGCTTTGACGTGATGTGCGGTGTAATGCTCGCCGCCGGCGGCTTTACCCTGACTGCCGCAGTCGAGATATTCAACATCAAGCGCTTCCACTCGATTGTGCGGCCGACCATCCTCACCGCATTTCTCGGCTATTTGCTGGTTTGCGCTGCGCTGATGTACGACCTCGGGCTGCCCTGGAACATCTGGCACCCGCTGATCATGCGCAATCCGCACTCGGTGATGTTCGAGGTCGCTTATTGCGTGATGTTCTACACCACAGTGCTGGCGCTGGAGTTCTCGCCCATCGTGCTGGAGCACTTCCACCTTCACAAGGCGCTGAAGATCATCCGCAACGTAATGGTGGTATTCGTGATTCTCGGCGTGCTGCTGTCAACGCTGCATCAATCATCTTTGGGCACGCTTTATCTCATCATGCCGAACAAGCTGCATCCGTTCTGGTACAGCCCGCTGCTGCCGGTGTTCTTCTTCCTCTCGGCAATCGCAGTCGGACTGGCGATGACCATTTTCGAATCGTCGATGAGTTCGAAGTACTTTGGCCGCGAGCTTGAGCTGCCGATCCTGCGCGATTTGGGCCGGGTGCTCGTTGTGGTGCTCGCTCTGTACGGCATCCTGAAGTTCGAGGACTTTTACCATCGCGGCATTCTCGGTTTCGTCTTCAAGCCCAGTTACGAACAGCGCTTCTTCCTGTTGGAGATTTTCCTTTCCGTCCTGATTCCTCTCGGCATGCTGCTGGTGCCAAAGATTCGTGAGAGTGCGCAGGGGCTGTATTTGGCCGCAGTGCTGACACTGCTGGGCTTCGTCACCAATCGGCTCAACGTCACGATCACGGGAGTAGAGAACGCCGTCGGCGGCCGCTACGCCCCGAAGTGGACGGAAGTTGTGATCACGGCCATGTTTGTCGCGCTGGGTTTTGCAATCTTCGGAGTCGCGGCAAAATACCTGCCTATCTTCCCTGAGGAGAAGGCGCACATCCCGGCACTGCGCAAACCGGAAGTCGTAGTGGATGAATTTGCGGTGCCTGTCCATGCGGGTGACTGACAATTCGAGCGCGGCCAAGGACGCAGGCCGCAGCCCTTTTGCGACGCGTTCAGGCTGGCTTCAACGGCTGGGGCGGAGCATCAGCGCCAAGCTGATGGCATCAATTTTTATTGTCCTCATCATCATCTTTTCGCTTCTGGGATACTTCAGCATCCGTGATCAACGTAAGCATCTGGAAGACGCCGCTCTGGTGAGCGCCGAGCAGCAAAGCGATGTTCTGCGCCGCAGTGCGTCGCGCTACATGCTCAGAAACGACCGTACCGGCCTGTACGAAATGATGCTGAATATGGCCGACCAGCCTGGCATGGTCCGCGTCCGCATCATGAATCCCCAAGGGGTCATCAGCTACTCCACGGAGCCGGCCGAAGTGGGCAGCATGGTGAACAAGAGCGCCGAGGCCTGTTACGGATGCCATGAAAGGTCCAAGCCGCTCGCCCGCCTGAACCGCTCTGACCGCTTCCGCGTCTACCGTGCCGGCGCTACGCGCGTGCTGGGTGTCATCACCCCGATCGAGAACGAGCCCGCCTGCTCCAACGCGGCCTGCCATGCCCATCCGCCGGGTACGCAAATCCTGGGTGTGCTGGACACCGATCTTTCACTCGCCAAAGTCGATCAAGGGCTGGCGCACGAGCGCCGGGAGATGGTCGCCTCCATGGCCTTGGCTTTGATCGCGGTAGTGTTCCTGAGCGGCCTGTTCATCTGGATTGTGGTAAGAAATCCGTTGCGCGAGCTCAAGGCAGGGACCGAGCGTGTCGCGCGCGGAAATCTTGGCTATCAGATTCCAGTGCGCTCGCATGATGAAGCCGGCGAGCTGGCGCAATCGTTCAACGACATGAGCAACCGCCTGCAGGTGGCGCAGGCCGAGATCACCGCCTGGGCGCGCACCCTGGAAGAGCGCGTCGAAGAGAAAACCCGCGAGCTGAGGCAGGCGCACCAGCGCATGCTGCATGTCGAGAAGATGGCAACCATCGGCAAGATGGCCGCCGTCGTCGCCCACGAGATCAACAACCCGCTGTCGGGAATTCTCACTTACTCCAAGTTGGTCAAGCGCTGGATCGAGAAGAACACAACGGCTTCGCCAAAGCAGGATGAGATGAAGGGTTCGCTCGATCTGGTCGCCAGCGAAAGCAAGCGCTGCGGCGAGCTGGTGAAGAACCTGCTGAGTTTCTCACGTGTATCGCCCATAAACCTGGCGTGGTGCGACCTGAACCAGGTCATCGATCGCTGCTTGCGCCTGGTGCAGCACAAGCTGGAGATGGGCGGCATACAGCTCAACCTCGACCTTGCTGCGGACTTGCCCCCGGCACATTGCGATCCGGCGCAGATCGAGCAGGTGGTGCTGGCGATGGTGATCAATGCCGTCGATGCCATGCCGCAGGAAGGGAATCTGTGGATCAGCACGCGCGAGAGTGCGGGCGCGATTGAGCTGGTAATCCGTGATGACGGTATCGGAATTCCCGATGAGCATCTCGCGCACATATTCGAGCCGTTTTATACGACGAAGGAATCGGGCGGTTCGGGTCTGGGGTTGGCGATCAGCCAGAACATCGTGGAGCGCCACGGTGGCAGCATCGAGGTGAACTCGGCAGTAGGTAAAGGCACGACCTTCAGGATCATGCTGCCGGTTGACAGCCAGCGGCCCGTGGCAGCAGCGGAAGGCGATCGCGTTGCAAAGGACAAGGTTGTGACGTAACTCAGTTGCAATAGCAAAGTGTCGGCGCACGGAAATGGGACGATAGCAAATTGGGTTTAGCCCCGCAGGAAGCACGGGCTTTCGCCTGGCAAGAGACGCAATGAATCGGGCTTCAGCCCAAAGGTGGAAGCGCCAGGCTTTAGCCGGGCGGATATGAGGTAACCGATGACGCAAGGAAAATTGTTAATCGTTGATGATGAGCTCAGCGTACGTGATTCGCTGGCCAAATGGTTTGTAGAGGAAGGTTACGATGTCGCCACCGCCGAGAGCGCGAATGAAGCGCTCACGCGTGTCGCCCAGCAGACATTCGATGTTGCACTGGTCGACATCAAGATGCGCGGCACCGACGGTATCGAACTGCAGCGGCGTCTGCATGAGATCTGTCCCGACATGCTGGTCATCATCATGACAGGATATGCCTCGGTGGAAACTGCCGTGGCTGCCTTGAAGAATGGCGCGTACGACTACGTGAACAAGCCGCTCGACCCCGACGAAATCGCGCATCTGGTCGCCAAGGCCATGTCGCACCGCCACACGCAACAGGAGAACACACGGTTGAAGGAGGCGGTTGCCGAGATCGCCAAGCCCTCTGACATCATCGGCCAGAGCGCTGCGATGAAGCACCTCTTTGATGCCATCGAGACGGTCGCGCCCACGGATGCGACGGTGCTGGTCACCGGCGAGAGCGGAACCGGCAAGGAACTGGTCGCTCGCGCCGTTCACGCCGGCAGCCCGCGGCGCTATCATCCGCTCGTTGTGATTCACTGCGGCGCATTAACGGAGACACTACTCGAGAGCGAACTCTTCGGGCACGAGAAAGGCGCGTTCACCGGCGCGCAATACCGTAAGAAGGGGAAGTTTGAAATCGCCGAGGGCGGTACGGTATTTCTCGACGAGATCGGCGACATCAGCCTCAAAACGCAGACCGATCTGCTGCGCGTTTTGCAGGAGCGGGAGATCGTGCGTGTGGGCGGCAATCAGACCATCAAAGTTGATTTTCGCGTGGTCGCGGCCACGAACAAGAACCTGGAGCAATTGATCGAGGAAGGAAAGTTTCGTCCCGATCTTTACTATCGCCTGAACGTATTTCACATCGAAGTGCCGCCGTTGCGCGAGCGCCGCGAAGATATTCCGCTGCTGGTCGATCACTTCGTGCGCAAGTTCTCTCAGGAGATGAGCAAGAGGATCACGCGCGTCTCGCCAACGGCGATGAACGCGTTGCAGCAATACAACTGGCCGGGAAATGTGCGCGAGTTGGAGAATGCGGTCGAGCGGGCGATGGTAGTCGCGCAGGAGCCGGAGCTGCGCGAGCAGGACTTCACGCTGAAAGCGAAGAACGGTGCAGGCCTGGGTATCGGAGATGTGCGCAGCCTGGAAGACGTCGAGCGCGCGCACATCCTGCGTGTGCTGGACGAATGCAGCGGCAATCAAACGCGAACCGCGGAAGTATTGGGAATCGATCGCGTCACTCTGCATCACAAGCTAAAGAAGTATGGGTGGAATAAGAAGGAAAAAGAGCAATTAGCAATTAGCAATTAGCAATTAGCAATTAGCAAAAGAGCAGATCGATGAAAGATCTTCGTTATTTGAAGGTGTGGGGAAAAGGATATGCACGCGCTTTGGATATCTATCTTTTAGGTTGGGTTTCCGCGTAGAGAACTTTTTGGAATACCGGTCGCAGCTGCCGATATGTCGAGCCCGGAAGAAGAGCAGTTGGCTAATTGCTAATTGCTAACTGCTATTAATGAAATCCCTCCGCCTACTTCCGATTGGTTCTCCCAACAAGCAGTTGCTTGAATGGCTGGCGCAGGCACTGCATGACAAATTCCATGTGCGGTCGGAGGTGCTATCGCCGGCGCTGGATCCGGCCTTCGCGCTGCACGCTGAGAGGCAGCAGTACCACTCTTCCGAAATCCTGGCAGCCATGCAACGGTACGTCAATCACAGCACCTGGCGATTGCTGGGCGTTACGCAATTGGATTTGTACATTCCGATTCTGACGTTTGTGTTTGGCGAGGCGCAGCTGGGCGGAAGCTCGGCCGTGGTTTCCTACCATCGTTTGCAACAGGAGTTCTACGGGCTGCCGCAGGACATGGACGTGCTGGCCAACCGGCTGCTGGTGGAGTCGGTTCACGAGTTGGGACACACGTTGCGCCTGACCCATTGCCATGACTATCAGTGCGCCATGGCTCCATCGCATGCCGTGGAGTGGATCGATATTAAGGACAGCGGTTTCTGCGAAGATTGCCTCGCGCGCGTTGGGGTGGTGGTGTGAAACCTGCCAGTTACGCACGGGTAGAGCGGCGCTTCAGACCGGGGCCCCCAGCACACGCTGGGTTTGCGTGCGCCGGGGTGGTAGCGCCGCGTCCTTGCGGCGGCTATTGAGAGGCTTTCCGCCCACTGCGGCGCAGTGGCGGAAAGCCTAATATCGGGGGGCAGCGCCGGTCGACGCGGACCTGAAGGTCCGCTCTACCCGAGGTTCCAGTTGAGGGGAGTTTTGGGAAGGCTCTAGTTAAATGTTTACCTCTCACTGGCTTGTCTCTTTACTGAATTTCGTCGCGACCTTCACTCCACTCAAACCGCCGGCGTACTTCGCAATACCCTTGTACAGCGATTCGGCAATCTTCTCGCGGTAATCGGGTTTTTCCAGTTTTGCTTCATCGGTCGGGTTGGACACGAAGGAGATTTCCGCCAGGATGCTGGGCATGTTGGCGCCAATCAGAACCACGAATGGCGCTTTTTTCACGCCGCGGTCGCGCAGGGCAGAGTGGCGTGTCGTGAGCCCGCTGTAAAGCGATTGCTGAACATCGGTCGCCAGCTCGCGCGATTCTTCGATCTTGTCCTTCAACGTGATCTTCTTCACCAGGTCCTGCAGCTCGAAAATCGACTTCTGCGACACAGCATTCTCGCGGGCTGCCACTTCCAGCGCGTCCGGATCGGAAGTGAAGTTCAGGTAGTAGGTCTCCACGCCGCGTGCCGAAGGATCGCTGCTGGAGTTGGCATGGATGGAAATGAACAGGTCGGCCTGATGTTCGTTCGCGATTGCGGTGCGAGTCTCCAGCGGGATGAAGCTATCGTCCTCGCGGGTGTAGATCACATCCGCGCCCAGGCGCGTCTCCAGCAGATGTCCAAGGCGCAGCGCTACGTCCAGCACCAGGTCTTTCTCCATCAGTCCATCGGGGCCGATCGTGCCCGTATCGTGTCCGCCGTGCCCAGCATCGATGACGATCCTCCCGATCTTGAGGCCCAGCGTCCTTGTCAGGCTGCGGTCGCCAAATGAGGTTGGCTCAGCTTCATGAGCCGGAGGCTCGCTCGCCGCGGCCTTCGATTTCTTCCTCTTCGAGTCCTTAGCGCGCGGCGCAACCGCGATCGCCGTTGGCGCACTAGTCGGCTCGCTGGTCGCCTTCAGCTCGGGACCGCTGCCATCCTTGGGATCGGAGAAAAGCGGGTCGTTATGCTTGGATGCGACAGTCGCCGCGCTCTTGTTCTGAGTGTTTCTGTCGGAAGCGTCCTCATTCTCATCCACGACGAAGTGGAGCGGCACGTTCGGCTTCGAAGAAGTGCCGGCGGATGGCGGCCCGGAAGCTTGCGTCTTCTCCGTATTCCGATCTGCATTGGCGGCGCTGAGAGACGTTGCCGGTGGCGGATTCGTAGTCGGTGGTGCGGCTTCGTTGGCCTTCTCCACTGAGCGATACGACTTCTCTCTCGCGACCAGACTGACTTTTGTGTCCTCGTTTTTCGCGCCGGCGGGGGGCTTCGCCTTGGCTGTTGCAGTTTGTGACTGCGGCTGGCGTCCATGGATGTCGATAATCAGGCGATAAGGGTTCGGCAGCAGAAACACCGAGTAGTCGGAAACATCGGCAACGTCCAGCACCACACGCGTCAATCCCGGCTGATACTGTGCCACGCGTATCTTCTTCAGGAAACCATCCTGCACTTCATAACTCTTGCCCACCAGCGCAGAACTCAGCTTCGTCTCCGAGAGGTCAAAAAAAATCCTGTCGGGATTGGGCACGCGCCCCGCCTCGTATTTCACTTCGGCATCCACATCGATGGCGACGCGCGTGTAATCGCGGGTGGACCAGTAGCGGATGCCGGCGACAAGCGCGAGTCCAGATTTCTTTCGAACCGGCGCTGCCGACGCCGGTACATCGACCTCTGGAGCATCTGGTTTCTCCGGCGCGTACGCTTCTGTGAGCGGCGTCTTTGCCGCCGGAGCCTGGTGCAAGTCCGCCGCTTCCGGATTCTTGGCTGAGGCGGGCTGATCCAGTTCCGCCAGCGCCTGCTGCGCTTGCGGAGCCAGCGGGTTGCGCGGATAGCGCCTTGCGAATTCCTCAAATGCGGCGCGTGCGGCCTCCTGATCGCGGAGATCCTCCTTGTAGATTTCTCCGATGTTGAATAGGGCCTGGAAGCGGTACTTGCTGCCGGGATACTCGCGGCGCAGAAATTTATACTCGCCAATTGCCGCTCGCAGGTCTTTGTTGCCCGGCTGGAACTGGCGCCCCATGTTTTCGAGCATCTCGGCGACTGCGGCGACGCTCGCATCGGCCTTGCTGGATGCCGGAGAGAGGTAATAAACGCGGCGATACGCGTCGGCAACCTGCTTGTAATCTTTGCGGGTACGCTCGCCGGCGGGACGGGCGTTCAGCGCCTCGCGCATCTGCTCGGCTTTTTCGAACTGTGCGCGCGCCTGCTGTTTGCGGCTTGCTGAACTGGTCGCGACGGCGAAATTGAGACTGAGCAACGAGAGCAGGACAGTTGCGCCGACGATTCGCAGGCGAGGCGCTATGGTGACAACGCAAATAGAGGAAAGGCGTCGCGGAGAGCGGGTTGCGGGGCAGGCAATCGCCATCCTGACAGGCTTCCGGACTGCGCACCATCGCCGCCCTGCTGGGCGTCGGTAAGAAAGCAGCTATAGCCTACGATGAGCAGTAATCAGCGCAAGCCAGCGGCATACGTCGGGCACACTAATCTTAGCCGGCTGCTCAGCGAGCGTGCGGTGCGGTCCGGCGGAGGCTTTCGTCCAGAGCACTTCGATTATAGGAGCAGGGTGGCAGGGAACAAGTAACCAAAGCAAAACGGAATCAGGGGAGTGACCCCGTCGGAAAACCCCACGCCTACGCCTGCCCCGGCGTCGATCCCGGCAGCATCGCCGTGGTGAAGCACTACGCAGATCCGTCCACTCGATGTCAGGCCGTCTTTTCGAGCCTTGCAAAAGCTTCTGCCATCTTTTCGCTGATTTTCTCGCCGTCCACGCCTTCGATCTCCAGCAACAGCGGGGGTACGTGGGGCGCAGTGCCTAGCAACGACACAGCTTCCTTCCAATCGATATTTCCGGCCCCCGGCCACAGATGCGAGTCGTGATCTTTGTTGTTGTCGTGCACATGTGTGGAGCGGATGCGATCTTTAAGGACATCGAACGCTTCTTTCACGCTGGAAACCAGATGAGCGTGGCCGACGTCGAAACACACGCCAATATCCACAAAGCGCCCGGCATGCAGCAACTCCATGAGGCTTTGCGGAGTGGAGAGTTCGTTGGTGATGTTCTCCACCAGCAACTGCACGCCCAGAGGTTTGGCGAAGGCATGCAGGTGTTCGAGCGAACTCATTGCGGCTTCCAGCTTGTGCTCGTTGCTCTCCTCGTTTCCCACTCCGACGTGCTGCACCAGAAACTGAAACGGCGCCTGCTCGGCCACTTCCAGCGCGCGTTTGATTTCGTCCATGGCGGCAATACGCTCGCGCTTCTCGACGGCCGCGATGTTCAGGCCGGGACTGCCGTCGCGCCCACGTTCCTCGCTGCTATACATGGGGGAGTGCAGGGAGTGAAATGTAATTCCCGTGCTGCGAAACCAATTCGCGATCTCGCGCACGTGTTGCCGCTCGGTGTAGTTAAAGTGTCCGCGCGCGGCGAAAATCTCGATTGCCTCAGCCCCGCCGGCGACAAATTGGTCCAGCAAGCCCGGATGCAGCCGCTCCCGCTTGGCATACACCAGACTGGACATGGCCCTGCGCATCAGAACCCAACCGCCTTTCCGTGATTCCGTCCGTCGCTTGCGCCCAGTAGCTCGCCCGACTTCTCGTCAACGGCGATGCACTCGGCGTCGCCCCAGTAGTCGCGATCCATTTTAACCTTGTGGCCCATGTGCTCCAGGATGCCAAGCGTGTCGGGTGAAATACCGGTCGGTTCCACTTTGATCTCGTCCGGCATCCACTGCTGGTGAAAGCGCGGGGCGTTTACCGCCTGCTGGATGTTCAGCCCGTAATCGACCACGTCCGTCACGATATTGGCCACGGTGGTGATGATGGTTGGCCCTCCGGGAGAGCCGAGAACCAGAAACAACTTTCCGTTCTTCAGCACAAAGGTCGGCGTCATCGCAGAAAGTGGTCTCTTGCCCGGGCCGATGGCGTTCGCCGGACCTTGCAGCAATCCGTACATGTTGGGCACGCCCGGTTTCGAGCTGAAGTCGTCCATCTCATCGTTGAGCAGAAAGCCCAGACCGTCTGCCGTCACGCGCGACCCAAACTCGTCATTCAGCGTTGTCGTGACCGAGACGGCATTGCCTTCCGGATCGACAACCGAATAATGCGTGGTGTGGTCAGGTTCGCGGACGGACGCTGGCTGCGGGTGCGAGCTGGCATAGCTGTCGAGCTGCGAGAACACCGATGGACGCTTAACGTCGGCAGCGGGAGTGGCTCGGCGCAGAGGAATGGTATCGCGCCAGGCGTTGCCATAGCGCTTATCGATAAGTTGTGCAACTGGGATTTTGGAGAAATCGGGATCGCCCAGAAACTCGGCGCGATCGAAGAAGGCGCGCTGAAACGCCTCCGAAATGAGGTGAATGCTTTGTGCCGATTCATCGCCTTCTTTGGATAAATCATAGCCTTCGAGAATGTTGAGAATTTCGACTAACGCGATCCCGCCGGACGAGGGCGGCGGAGCGCTGATGATGTCGTAGCCGCGGTAGGTCCCACGAATCGGCGCGCGCTCCTTCACCTCGTAATGCGCGAGGTCTTCGGCGCTAATCAGCCCGCCACCCTTCTGCACCGCGGCCGCCAGTTCGCGCGCCATCGCGCCATGGTAGAAGTCATCAGGGTTTTGCGCTATTCGCTCGAGCGTCTTTGCCAATTCCGGCTGCTTGAAAGTCTCGCCAGGCTGGTAATAGTCGCCGTCACGTTGGAAGATGCGGCGCGACTCGGGAAACTGCGCCAGCTCTGAATTACGAAAGTCGCGCGCCTCTTCGTAGTCCAGCACAAAGCCGTCGCGAGCCAGTCGAATCGCCGGCTCCATCACCTGCTTCAGCGAGAGTTTACCCCAGTGCTGCTGGGCATAAGCCAGTCCGGCGACAGAGCCCGGTACCGCGATCGCCTTGTAGCCGACGGTGCTTAGCTTGGGAACGACGTTGCCGTTCGCGTCGAGATACATGCTGGCCGTGGCCTTGGCCGGGGCTTTCTCGCGATAATCGAGAAAGTGGACTTCGCCGTTTGGCCGGCGAAACAGAAGAAAGCCGCCGCCGCCGGTGTTACCGGCCTCGGGATAAACCACCGCGAGCGCGAAGCTGATAGCAACCGCCGCATCCACCGCGTTACCGCCCTGCTGCATAATCTCGACGCCTGCTTGGGAAGCTTCCGGATGAATGGTCGCCACCATGGCGTGTGAGCCATGGCTGGGACTGACCATGTCGCCCGCGAATCCTTGCGTGGCGAGGACGATGATGGCCGAGAAAAGTAGTCGAAGATGTAATCTCATGAGGTAATGGTCAAAGTTCCAGCGGCGCATTCGAGGCTAGTTGGGCCGGCAGGTCAGAGTCAAATGCACGCACGCACATTCCAGAGCTTTGGAGCCACGCTTATCATGTAAAGGAGCTTGTCTGGTTCGGCAGAAACGTTATATATCTAAAGCACCCGTGCGCCGTATGCAGACCTCCATCTTCTCCGTCGATGTCGAAGACTGGTTCCATATCCTCGACGTGCCCAGCACGCCGCCGATGCCGGAATGGAGCAGCCTGCCCTCGCGCGTCGAGAGGAACTTTACCAAGCTCCTCGACTTGTTCAGCGAATACAAGGTTCAGGTCACGTGCTTTTTTCTGGCCTGGATTGGAGAGCGTTTCCCCCATCTCGTGAGAGAAGCGGCTGCTCGAGGACATGAGGTCGGGTCCCACGGCTACAGTCATCGCCTGGTGTATCAGCAGAACCGGGACGAGTTCTACGAAGACGTTCGTCACGCGCGCTTGTTGCTGGAGGATGTTGCGGGAGTGCCGGTGACTGGATACCGGGCGCCCGGGTTTTCCACCACCGAAGACACGCCCTGGTTTTTCGAGGTGCTGATCGAGGCCGGATACCAATACGATTCCTCCGTGTTCCCCGCGCCCCGCAGCCACGGTGGAATGCCCGCTAGCCGCCGCGATCCTCATCGCATCGGCAATGGCGATGGAATCCTTGAGCTGCCGATCACCGTGGCCGAACTGATGGGCAAACCCATGTGCTTCTTCGGCGGCGGATACCTGCGTGTCTTCCCGTACTGGCTGATCCGCAAGAAAGCGCACGAGGTGCTCGCGGAAGGCCGGCCGGTCATCTTCTATATCCATCCGCGAGAGCTCGATCCGTCGCATCCGCGGCTGCCGATGAGCCGCACGCGCACCTTCAAAACTTACGTAAACCTCGAGAGCGCGGAGTGGAAAGTCAGGCGCGTGCTGCAGGATTTTCCCGTCACCACTTTCCAGAACGCCATCAACGAGTCCCCGGAACTGGTAAATGTCCATGTCGCTTGAACGCACGCAGACCTTTTTCCATCAGTACGCGAACGACTTCGATGCCATTTACGGCAACCAGAACGGGCTGGTAGACAGCCTCGTCAACCGCTTTCTGCGTAAGAGCATGCGCCTGCGCTACGAGAAGTCCATCGAGGGTTGCGAACCGGTCGCGGGCAAGAGCGTGCTCGACGTGGGCTGCGGGCCGGGACATTATTCGATTACTTTGGCGCAGCGCGGCGCGGCACGCGTCGTAGGCATCGACTTTGCCGATGGCATGTTGAAACTGGCGGCGGAGCACGCCGAGAAACTCGGTGTCGGCGACCGCTGCAAGTTCATGGTGGCCGACTTCTACACCTACGCGCCGCAGGAAATTTTTGATTACGTGATCGTAATGGGCTTCATGGATTACATGCCTGACCCGGAGAAAGTTGTAGCGAAAGTGCTATCGCTCACGCGTCACAAGGCCTTCTTTTCGTTTCCGGTTGCCGGTGGCATTCTGGGCTGGCAGCGGCAGATGCGCTACAAGAAACGCTGCGATCTGTTTCTCTATAGCAAAGAGCAGTTAGGGCAGTTGGTCGCGCATTTCCCCGAGACGAAGGCCAGCATTGAGCCGATCAGCCGCGATTATTTTGTGACGCTGGAGAAGAACGGCAAGAAGATATAGGACTTTCAGTTTCGATCGAGCGCAGCGCTTTGTTTCCGCTCAACCACGCGGCTGAAGCATTTTCATAGTGCCTGTAGACGGGTGGAGTACGCCTTCAGACGTACATGAAAGGAAAGTGCGAACAGAGCTGGCTTTAGCCGCTGGCGTAATCGTTTTGCGGAGTATACCTCAGCGGCTGAAGCCGATTTCTGAGTGGTGCGCTTTTGTGCACGCCTGAAGGCGTGCTCCACCCGACGGCGTTTATAGCAACCATGAAAATGCTTTAGCTGTATTGTGTGTTTCGGTAGCCTCTGATCGCGTGCCTTCCATCGACTTTTACTATGCGCCCAACCGAGCGACGCGCCGTTGTGATCGGAGCAGGTCCAAACGGCCTGGCCGCGGCCATCGTTCTGGCGCAAGCGGGACTGGAGGTTGAAGTCTTCGAGGCCGAACCTCAAGCCGGAGGCGGCGCACGCACGCTTCCCCTCACGCTTCCCGGATTTCTCCACGACTTCGGCTCGGCGGTTCACCCCATGGCGCTGGGGTCGCCGTTCTTCTCGGCGCTGCCGCTGTGTGATTATGGTTTGGAATGGATCCAGCCGCCTGCGCCCCTGGCCCATCCTCTCGATGACGGTACGGCGGTCATGCTGGAGCGCAGTCTTGACGCCGCGGAAATCGCATTCGGCGAAGATGGCAAACAATGGCGCAGGCTCTTTGGGCCGTTCGCCGAGAACTGGAAGGTATTGGCGCCTGAAGTTCTTCGCCCGGTCTCGCTGTTCCCGCGACATCCGTTGCTGCTGGCGCGTTTGGGTCTGCTGGGATTTCCTTCGGCGAGCTCGCTAGCGCATTTCTGGTTTCGCAATGCCAGAACCAAGGCGCTGTTCGCCGGCCTGGCGGCTCATTCCATTCTTTCACTCGAAGAGCCGCTCACTTCCGCGTTCGCCATCATGTTCGCCGCCACTGCGCACGCTGTGGGGTGGCCCATCCCGCGTGGCGGCGCACAATCCATAACCAACGCGCTTTGTGGTTATTTGGCCGGCATGGGAGGAAAAGTCCATGTCTCGACGCGAGTGGACGACCTCGCTTCGCTCGCGAAATACGATGTCGCGCTATGCGACGTGACGCCGCGACAATTGCTGCGTATCGCCGGCAACAGGTTTTCGCCTGGCTACAAGCGCCAGATGGAGCGCTATCGTTATGGACCGGGTGTCTTCAAAGTCGACTACGCGCTTTCGAGCCCGGTGCCGTGGAAGGCTGCAGAATGCTCCCGATCCGCAACCGTTCATATCGGCGGTACGTTGGAGGAAATCATCGTTTCCGAAGACGCCATGCGCCACGGCCGCCACGCCGAGCGGCCATTTGTCCTGTTCGCGCAGCCCACCCTTTTCGACTCCACACGCGCACCGGCAGGACAGCATATCGCCTGGGCGTACTGCCACGTGCCGAACGGTTCGACCGTGGACATGCTGCCGAGAATCGAGTCGCAAATCGAGCGCTTCGCTCCCGGCTTCCGCGATTGCGTCCTGGAGCGGCGAATATTTTCTACGGCAGCGCTGGAGGCGATGGATGCCAACCTGATTGGCGGCGATATCGGCGGTGGGCTAATGAATCTGCGGCAATTCCTGTTTCGTCCCACAATGAGGTACTATGCGACCTCTGCTCCGGATATCTACATCTGCTCGTCCTCTACGCCGCCGGGTGGCGGCGTGCATGGCATGTGCGGCTACAACGCTGCCCGGTTGGCGCTGAAACGTCTGTGAGCAACGCTCCCGAACTCGCCTCCCGCGGCAAGCTGCCCATTTCATTGTCCTTGACCGGCATCGGCGGCTTTGTGGACGCGGTCGGTTACATCGCGTTGTTCCAGGTGTTCACGGCGAACATGAGCGGCAACAGCGTGCATATCGGGATGTCGCTGGGACATGGCAACTGGCTCAACCTGGCCCGACCGCTTTGCGCGGTCATTCTCCTACGTTGTCGCAATGGTCCTCACACGCGCAGCCATCGAAATCGCTGGACGCAAGGGAGTTCGCCGCATAGCGTCCTGTACGCTGGCAGTGGAGGCCATCCTGCTCTTTCTATTCGCGCGTGTGACGCCGGCAATGCACCTGGGGGAGATTGTCGACCGCCATTCGCCTGCCTACTTCACGTTGGTCGCACTGCTGTCATTTGCAATGGGAGTCCAGACAGCAACCCTCACTCGTGTCGGCCCACTCACGATCTACACAACCTTCGTAACCGGAACGCTAACCAAGATGAGCGAATCTTTGACACGGGTGCTGTTCTGGGCGCACGACCAGATTAAGCACGGAATAGCGTCCCACATTGTGGGACTTGCCTTCAAGCAGGAGGATGTTCGGCACTCAACGATACTGGCGGCAACCTGGGGCAGCTATGTCATTGGAGCGGCTGTGGGCACGGTTAGCAAAGAACGCTGGGAGCTGCGCTCTCTGTATCTACCTGTTGCGCTGCTGGCAGCGTTCATACTGATCGACCAGCTTTGGCCGATCGATGTGGCTGAAGAGAGGCATCAGACGGGGTGAACCTCGGGCATCATTTGAGATCTTTCACCGGCAGCAAAGTCCCGTACTCATGTCCGCTGCTGTCGACTGCGTCGGCATTCACGGCGGTAAAGATGTCGCGCAGCTCAGGATATTTCGCAACAATAGCCTTCATAACGGCCACATTGTCCTGGAACGCGGCGCTGTTGTTCGTTGCCTCCTCATTGGTGTAGCGGATGACGAGGTTCAGGTTATTGTTCTCGGGCACAGCAGTCATTTCCGTGACTTTAAATACTTTGCCGTTCGCCGAGAGGGTAAGCGGTGCGTCGCGGCCGGGCAGATCGCTGGGACGTGCTGCCTGCATCTCCTCCGCAATTTTGTCCAGTTGTGGGGTGCTCATGAAGTTCACCGGCGCGCTTAGGTCCCACGCTGTGACATAGTAGAACCAGGCGTCATGGAGCTGTCCCTTGGTCTTGAGCTCGCGCGCCCGGTTCAGATACCACTGGCCATCGTGGCCTCCGATGTCGTCCAGCCGCGGATAATATCCCGCCAGTTTCCACGCGCCTCCTACGTTCTGCAGGATCAGCGTCAGCGTGATCGGGTCCTTTCCGTTTACTTTCTGCATGACAATGGCGTAGCGGCCGGGCGGAAGGTTGGTAATGAAAAAGGCCGTTCGGTCCGTCGAGTTGTAGATACCGCAATAGAACTCCGCACGCGGCAGCGGCGCCTTGCCGTCCGAAGCGTCCAGCAGGTAGGTCGCCGTGAAGCTGGATTGGCCCTCGGCCAGGTAAGGCCTGTTAGTGACCACGGCCCGCTCGATGGAACCGAAGTCGCCGGTGATTTGCGGAATTGCGTTCGCCTTCAAACCGGCCACATCCCCATTCTTGGACATCTCCAGGTATTGCTTCGCGGCGGTATCGAGGGCGTTCTTGGTAGCCGCGTCGAGGTCGGCCCCCGAGGAACACGTTTGCGCCGGCAGGGTTCGCACAGATGCGAAAACCACCAACATCAGAATGGCGAAATGGGACAAGATACAGAAAGATTTGGCAGAGATATGAGGCATTCCAGTCATGGCGCACCCGGAAATTGCGATTGCTGCCTGCAGCGCTAAAGCATAAGATGCCGATTCTCGCCGCGGAGCCGACTAACTCATACCGCGATTTTGCGGATCAAGTCGAGTTGTTGACGATGACGGTTTACAATAAAAGCTTGCGGCGAAACCATCGAGGCGTTTTGCCGTCTAACTAATAATGGTACGCCTTGGGAACATTTTCGGATGCGCCGCTCTGGCGGCAGTGAGTATGGTAACGGTGCCTCTGGCAGGTGCCCAGTCAAGCACGTCGCCACAACCGCCAGCGGCGACCGCTACTGCCGCTTCGCCGTCGGCCAAAGCGCAGCCCGCGAAACACCGTGCCCCCCACCCCAAGACCGCCGCGGTAGCGGAAACACCGGCTCCGCCGCCCACGCTCGAACAGACGCCTCCTACCGCCCCGAATGTCAGTTATCAGAACGGGCAATTGACGATTAATGCGCCGAACTCGACGTTGTCCCAGGTACTCCACGCCGTGCAGGCGCGCACCGGCGCTTCCATCGAGATTCCGGCTGGAGCGGCCAACGACCGCGTGGTCGCGCAGCTCGGGCCGGGTGATGCGCAGGATGTGCTGAACACGCTGCTGAACGGATCGAAGTTTGACTACGTGATCCTGGGCGTGAATGGCGATCCCGGCGCCGTGCAGAAAGTGATTCTTACGCCGCGGCAGGCAGGAACGACGACCGCCCAGAACAACAATCCCTCGCCGCCGCATGAAGAACCGCGGGAGGAGCCTGACACCGCCGAGAACGAATACCAGAATCCCGATCAGCCACCGCCGCCTCCGGGGGGCTTTCGCCGTCCTATGATGCCGGGAGGGCAGGTGGTTGATCCGGGTGCAGCGTCAGCCGGCGGAGAGCAGCAGGTCAGTCCCAGAACTCCCGAGCAGCTCATGCAGCAAATGCAGCAGATCCGCCAGCAACAGCAGCAATATCAGCAGCAACTGAATCCCGCCAATCAGACGCCGCCGCAGCAATAATAGATACTGGGTCTAAGCGTGAGTGCCCAGCTTGCTCAGGGCGCGCAGAGATTCGCCGTAAGGCTCACGCACCACCCCGCGCTCGGTGATGATGGCAGTCACGTATTCATGCGGCGTAACGTCGAAGGCCGGATTCTCGACGTTCACGCCATCCGGGGTGACTTGTCTGCCGCCCATGTGAGTCACTTCGCGCGATGAACGTTGCTCGATAGGTATCTGGCTGCCGTCGGGAGTGTTCATGTCGACGGTGGAAAACGGAGCCGCAACGTAGAACGGAATGCCATGCTCCTTGGCGAGAATAGCCACCGTGTAGGTGCCGATTTTGTTGGCCACGTCCCCATTGGCGGCGATGCGGTCAGCTCCCACAATGACGGACTTGATCTTTCCCTGCCGCATCATCGCTCCCGCCATGTTGTCGGCGATGACAGTGGTCGGAATGCCATCCTTCATTAACTCCCACGCTGTCAAACGTGAGCCCTGAAGAAAGGGGCGGGTTTCATCGGCAAACACGTGCAGTTTCTTTCCCGACTCGACCGCGGCGCGAACCACTCCCAGAGCTGTTCCGTAGCCGCAGGTGGCCAGCGCGCCGGCATTGCAGTGCGTCAGGATGCCTCCGCCGGACGGCAGCAATACTGCCCCGTGCCGCCCCATCGCTCGGTTGGCGGCGATGTCTTCGTCGAGCATGTGTTGCGCTTCTGAGACCAGAGTCTGCTGAATAATCGAAATCGGTTGCGCGCTGACCTCGTCGAATTTGGCCTTCATGCGCTGAATGCCCCAGAAAAGGTTGACGGCTGTGGGCCGGGTTGCCGCCACAACCTCGCAAATGCGATCCACATCCTGTTTAAGTGCGGCATGGTCCTTCGCCTGTGAATCGCGAACACCCAAAGCGACGCCCATGGCGGCCGCTACACCAAGGGCGGGCGCTCCACGAACGATCATGGTGCGGATTGCGTCAGCTACCTCTTCGTAGGTCTTACAAGTGACGTAGGTTTCTTCCGTCGGCAGCTTCGTCTGATCGATGAAGCGAACGCCGGCGTCAGTCCATTCCAGAGTTTTGATCATGTGTATCAGTGGTCAGTAGCCGGTAGTCAGTGGCCAGTTGGCAGTCGCCGAGATTTCTACCGACAACCGACAACTGGCTACTGGCCACTGGGTACTGCCTGCTTCAGATGCTCCGCTCGAACATCATTCGCGGTGAATAGAGCGACAAACGGCGCCGGCGCTGCAGTTCGCTCGACGTTCGCCCGCCCATCGGATTCCTGCCGATCGACCAGGCACATCACGCCTAAGACCTCGAATCCATACTCACGCGCCGCTTCAATCGCCTGGATGGTTGACGCACCGGTGGTGCAGACATCATCGACAATCACCACGCGCGCCGGCTTCTGCCGAAAGCCTTCGATCCGCTGGCCCGTGCCGTGCGTTTTTTCGCCTTTGCGCACCAGAAATCCATGGATTGGCTTGCCGTGTTGCGCGCTGATGACCGACGTAGCGACCACGACGGGATCGGCGCCCATGGTCAGACCGCCAATCGCATCGGGACGCCAGCCGCGGCCCTGGATCTCCTGAAAAATGGCTTGACCGGTGAGCAGGGCACCCTGAGCGTCGAGCGTCGTCAAACGGCAATCGATGTAATAGTCGCTGGTTTTGCCGCTGGACAGCGTAAATTGGCCGAGCCGAAACGACTTCTCCGCCAGCATGGCCAGCAGTTTTTCGCGTGCGCTTTCCGCCATATGTTCAGAATACTATCTTCAGCCCGCGACCTTCTCCAGGTGCCGAAAGTGATCGCTCGCGACCCAGAGCGCGCTGAACAAAGCGAAGTTGTATCCGCAATGCATAAGGAAGGAGGCGGCCACCGAGTTCGTGCGTACCCGCACTATTGTGAAGACGAGTCCCACGATGAAGATACTCAGCACCGGCGCCCAGGCATAGCCGAGTTGCGCGCCATGAATCGCGGCAAATGCGGCGGCCGTGAGCAATACGGCCAGAATCAGGCCGAAGCCCCGGCGCAGCACGGGGTAGAGCATTCCACGGAAGAACAGCTCTTCCAGCACTGGCGCCAGCGTTATGCCGAAAACGGCCATCGTGTAGGCGCTAGTGGCGTCGCGGAAATACGTATCCATGGGCAGCGACTTGGGGATGGGCAAAAAGCGTGCCAGGCCCTCGATTGCCAGTGCGAGGATCACACCTCCGAGCAGAAACGCCGGAGCCAGCATGCCCGGCCACTTCCAGTGGATTGCCTGTCCGAACGGCTGCTTTGATCGCGAACGTACCATCACAAACATGAAAAGCAGGACCAGCGGGTAGGCGGCCGCTTGCGCGCCAATGACAACTTCTGCATTCGTGGTTAGCTCAGTCAGAGTTGCATGGCGGTATTGCGGAAGAACGCGCGTGATGAACACCGCCGCCATGGTCGATACCAAAATGGCGAATAACGTAAATACCAGGATCGCGACTACATCCCAAGCCGACCAGGCAGGGAATGGCTTCGGCGCCGGCGGTGGGACAACAATTGGCGCACCGGCAGGTAGGCTCTCGCCATAAGTTGGCGGAGGCGCGCTCTCAACCGAGTCAGGCAACTGGTTTGGTGGAATCGACATGCAGGTTGTTTGGCAGAGCTGCTACTCGCTGGACCTATTAGCCGGCGCAGCCGCTGTGATTTCTCGATCTCCTTTGCTATTGGACGCTGCTGGAAGCAGTTTGGCTAATGTTTGTCCGGTATAGGATTTTCTGATGCGGGCGACCTGTTCCGGTGCGCCTTGAGCGACGATGCGCCCCCCGTCTTCGCCGCCCTCAGGGCCGAGATCGATGATCCAGTCGGCATTGCGGATCACGTCCATGTTGTGCTCGATGATGATGATGCTGTTGCCGAGATCGGTCAGCCGGTGCAGCACCTCCAGCAGCTTGCTTACGTCATCGAAGTGCAATCCTGTAGTCGGCTCGTCGAGGAGGTAGAGCGTCTTACCGGTCTGGCGCTTGCTCAGCTCCCGCGCCAGCTTGATGCGCTGCGCTTCACCGCCGGAGAGCGTCACTGCCGACTGGCCAAGATGAATGTATCCCAGCCCGACATCGACGAGCGTCTGCAGCTTCTGCTTGATCTGCGGAACGTTCTCCAGAATCGGAAGGGCATCGGCCACGGGCATCTCCAGCAGATCAGCGATGGAGAAGCCTTTATATTTCACCGCCAGCGTCTCGTGATTGTAGCGTTTGCCGCCGCAGACTTCGCAGAGCACATAAACGTCGGGCAGGAAGTTCATCTCGATGCGGCGTTCGCCTTCACCCTGGCAGGCTTCGCATCGGCCGCCGGGCACGTTAAACGAGAATCGGCCCGCCTTGTAACCGCGCTCACGCGACTCCGGCAACATCGCATACAGATCACGAATATGCGTGAATACGCCAGTGTAAGTTGCGGGATTAGATCGCGGCGTCCGGCCAATCGGCGACTGATCGATGCGAATGACCTTGTCGATGAACTCGGTCCCGGTGATTGCCTTGTGCTCGCCCGGTTCTTCTCGCGAACGGTAGAGAGCCTTGGCCAGCGCGCGATAAAGGATGTCGTTGACCAGAGTTGATTTTCCCGAGCCCGAGACGCCGGTGATCACTGTCATCACGCCCAGGGGAAAGCTGACGTCGAGGTTCTTGAGGTTATTCTCCCGCGCGCCGAACACCGTCAGCGCCTTTCCATTTGGCTGGCGCCGCAGATGACGATCGGTAATCCGCTTCTGCCCGGAGATGTATTGCCCAGTCAGCGAACGCGGCGCAACTTCGATCATTGCGGGCGTGCCGCAGGCAACGAGCTCACCGCCGTGCCGGCCCGCACCCGGACCCAGATCGACAACGTAATCTGCGCGGCGAATCGTATCTTCGTCGTGCTCGACCACCAGCACCGTGTTGCCGAGATCGCGCAGCGACTCCAGCGCCTGCAGCAGGCGTTCGTTGTCGCGGTGATGCAGGCCGATGGAAGGCTCATCCAGCACGTAAAGGACGCCGCGCAATTTTGAGCCGATCTGCGTCGCCAGCCGAATGCGTTGTCCTTCGCCGCCGCTGAGCGTTGCCGCCGAACGGTCAAGTGAGATGTACCCCAGCCCGACGGCGTTCAGGAATCCCAGCCGCTCGGCGATCTCCTTGAGAATGCGGCCTGCGATGCGCTCCTCGCGCTCAGAGAGCTTGATCTGCGCCGCGGCCTGCACGGCACGCGACACCGGCAGTGCCGTGAAGTCTGCGATCGAGAGGCCGTTTACTTTCACCCCCAGGCTTTCCGGACGCAGTCGCTTGCTGTGACAAGCGGGACACGTTGTCGCCGACATGTGGTCGAGCAGCCACTCGCGATAGGCTTCCGACGAGCTGTCTGCCATTGACTGGCGCAGATAAGCAAAGATGCCGAGAAATCCGCCGCGCTTTTTATCGCTCTCTTCCGGGCCGTAAAGGATCAGATTCTGCGTCTTGCGCGGAAATTGCTCGAATGGCGTGGAGAGGTCGAATCCGTACTTCTGCGCAGCGAGATGCAGGATGCGGATGAGATTCTGCGATGCTGATCCCGGTCCGAGACCGCCATCCAGCAGCGGCTTGGACCAGTCGGCAATGACTTTCGCCGGGTCGAAATCGTACCTACTCCCGAGTCCGTTGCACTCCGGACACGCGCCGTATCGGCTGTTGAAAGAGAAGGAACGCGGCTCCAACACAGGAACGTTAATGCCGCAATCCGGACACGCCAGCTTCGAAGAATACAGCCGCTCGTCCCCGCCGACCACGGCAACCTGCACCAGTCCGTTCGCTTCTCCCATGGCCGTTTCGATAGACTTCGCCAGACGAGCCTCGATTCCCGGTCTTAACAGCAGGCGATCGACGACCAGCTCGATGGTGTGATTCTTGCGCTTGTCGAGCGAAATCTCTTCGTCGGCGATCATGCGCAGCTCGCCGTCAATACGAGCACGCGTGAAACCTTCCTGTGCGAGATAGTCCAGTTCCTTCTTGAACTCTCCCTTACGGCCGCGGACGATTGGCGCCATTATCATCACGCGCTCGTCAGGTTTGAGGGCCATGACCTGGGCGACGATCTGGTCGGCAGACTGGCGCGAGATTTGTCTACCACAATTGGGGCAGTGCGGCACGCCAACGGAGGAGTAAAGTAGACGCAAATAATCGTAAATCTCGGTGATTGTGCCTACTGTAGAGCGCGGACTGCGGCTAGTAGTCTTTTGTTCGATGGCGATCGACGGGCTGAGTCCGTCGATGCTGTCCACGTCGGGCCGCTCCATCTGATCGAGAAACTGGCGAGCGTAGGCCGAGAGCGTTTCGACGTAGCGGCGTTGGCCCTCCGCATAGATGGTGTCGAAGGCAAGCGACGACTTGCCCGACCCGCTTAGGCCGGTGATGACGGTCAGAGTGTTGCGCGGAATCTCGACGTTGATGTTCTTGAGATTATGCTGCCTCGCCCCACGAATGCTGATGCTGCTGATGCCCATGAAAATGTGATGAAGAAACGCATAAAGCCCCCCCACGGCGTCCAGCGCGCACCTACGGCGGCTGCGAACCCATCTGCCAGGGTGACGACGCTCTGGAAACTTTGGAAGGCTCAGGATGCAGTTCTACTCACGTATCTTAGTGGTTAATATCCGGCAGCGTCAATGCGGGTTAAAGTGGCAGCATCACAGTAGAACGTCCAACGCGAGCACATCCTGCGAACGAACCTATTTGTGCAACTCCGATGCAAACATCCGCCGCAACCGCTGCCGCATCGGATGAAGTGACTAGCGAGCTATGACGACATTCTTTCTCTCGACCCTGCTGCTGCTTACCATCGCAGCCGCATTTGCGTTTGGAGTAGCCGCAGGATACTGGGTCATCTGCGGATTCCTCAGCTTCTTCAATCCCGCCCGTAGCCGCAACAAGAGGCCCAGCGCCGCCGTTCTTGCGCCTAGTGGTGATTAGCGTCCGTCGTGACTGCACCGGCTTGCGAATGATCTCCTATGTTCTCCACGACCGCGTGATGACGTGCCGGCGCATCGGAAAGTCGGTTGGCAGATGCTGCAGGTTGCGGCGGTAGGTGATCTCGATATTCAGCAGCCACAGCGCTGATGCGGCAAGAATTCCCAGTACCATCCACAGCACTCGCTTGGGACGCAAGCGCCCGCCATCATTGCCTCCGTCATGGCTACTTCGGGTTGAGCAGATCATAGTCCACCATAGCTTTAACAGCGTCGTATGGTGTGTTGTTGGTCGAGAAGCCAACCACCCTGCGACCATTGATGAAGAACGTGGGAGTGCTGGTGACGTTCAGCTTCTCACCCAGCGCCATGGATTCACGCACCTGCTTCTCGGTCTCGGGTTTGGCAACGCAAGCGGCCACTGCGTCAGGGTCGCCCCCCGAATCCTTCACATAGCCTTTCAGCATTTGACCGGCATTCTCCGGGGTGATCTCAGACTGGTGATCGTAGGTGGTGGAAATGAATTTCCAGGCGACATCGTTGTTCTCATGCGCCAGACAATCGACGTACTTGGCTGCCGGCATCGCCCATTTGTGAATCTGCTCCAGGGGATAATTTTCAAAGATCAGCTTCACCTTCGGTTCTTCTTCAACCAGCTTGGTGATGTTGGGCTGCGCGGCCTTGCACGCGGGGCATTCGAGGTCGCCGAACTCAACTATGGTAATGGGCGCACCCTGCAGCCCGCGCGTCGGACCTTTAGCGCCCTTCAAAATTTCACGCGCACCGGCAAAGGGGTCGGCGCCAAATGGAAGAAGATCGGCCATGAAAGCGAACCTCTGGTCCGGCGTGATGTAGAGGTGCACGGGCTCCGGTCCTCTCGGAGTGTTGAACACAATGGTCGCTTGCGAAATGCCTGCTGCCTCGGATGGCTTAATGTCGATCACTTTCCAGGAAAGATCCTGGTTCCAGCCGAACATCTTCTTCAGAAAGGAATCGACGGTGGCCTCGCTGGGAAGCGTCGCCTTAGCCGTACTGGAGCTCGAGGTGGAACTGGCCGAAGCAGGCTCTTTGGCCTGTTTGCTGTTCTGAGTTTGGGCACAGACGCCTGTCAGGCACAGCAGAGCTATCAAGAATGTACGATTGCGATGATGCATAAATCCTTTCTGGATGGCAGCATTGCGTTAGTTCGAAGAAGTTGCAAAAGCTGAAGCATTTTCAAAGTTAACGAGTACGGGTTAGAGCCGGCCTTCAGAGCGTGTGTGAGAACTGTGCCGTCCCTAAAGGGACTCGAACAAACTTTCCACCTCACCCAGGCTCCGCTCCGCTCCGTCCTGGGCTAACTGCAATTCCACCCCTCCTCTACCCCAGTTCGCGCAAAAGAGGCGCGAACTGGGGGCCCCGGCTCCGGGGTTCGATTTGCGTATCTCGCACTCCACCGCGGAGGAAGAAAGTTGGTTCTCACACGCCCCCTTCAGGCCGGTGCCAAAGATCGCCCACGGGAAGCTGGAGTCGTGATGGTCATCTCTATGACCATCACGACTCCAGCCATCTTTTGGGCCGTAGCCAACGCGGCGCTGAAGCGCCGCTCTACCCGGACCACTCTAGGACAACAGGTTTCCAAACCGCCAGTCGGCCTTTCGTGGCATGAAGATGAGTATACCTGTCCGTAGCATGCGACTGCGCGGACGGCGGAGAGCGTCAGGAGCTTTGTTCGTAGTAGATCCGATTCAATGGAAAGCGAGATTTGTCCTCTGAAGGCGAATTGTCGTCGCTCGCCCCAAATTGACAGCTATCTTGGCAGCCCCATCTCGCGCAGGAGTTGCGCGTATCGTGGATCGTTGTAGATGTTCTTCAGCAGAGGATCTCCCTTGATGGCAGGCAATCCCGCGTCTTTGTGCATCCGGGCAATGGATAGCCACTCGAAAGCGTGCTGGGCATCGCCGCGAAAGGCATAAACTTCGGCGACCTGATAAGCGGCCTGCTCGTGATATTTCGTCAGCAACTCCTGCAAGGCGGCATCGGCTTCCTTCTGCTTACCGAGGGCACTGTACGCCAGAGCTTCTCCGACGCTGCGCTCGCTGCCGGGGTCATTCCTTTCAAACTGCGCGAGCGCCAGTTGCGGCTGCGAGCGAACCAGGTATACGAGTCCGAACAGATAGTGCGCTTCCGGACTTTGTGGACTGATCGCCAGCGCTTTCTGGAAGGCGTCAACCGCGAAATCCTGCTGTCCGGCGTAGTAGGCGTGCATTCCTAACGCAACGTGCGCCATGACGCTCAGCGGATCGATCTCGACCGCGCGGCGATTTAAGGCGATTGCCTCATCGAAGTGGCCAAGGCTGGCTTGCAGACTAGACGCGCCTAGCAGCACAACCGAGTTCTGAGGCTCCAGCGCCAGCGCTTTCTGGAATGCCGCATCCGCGCCGGCCCAATCCCAATCGTAACCGCGCTTGATGCGACCAATCGCGGCATGGGCCTCGGCCAGCCCGGGATCCAATTGCAGCGCTCTCTCGGCGGCGGTTGTCGCATCGCGATAGCTTTGCTGGAAGGACGGCCCGTCGCCGCCTTCCCCACGCGCGATCAGCACCCATGCCAGCGCCGACCAGCCGCGTGCGTAATTGGGATCGAGCTTCACTGCCTGCTGGAAATACTGATAGGCGAGGCTGAGGTCGTCGTGGGTGCGCCGCTCGTAGAAATAGCGTCCCTGCAAATACGCGTTATAGGCATCGGCGTTCACGCCGCGCTGTGGCAGAGTTCCTGAAGATGCCTTCAGCAGATGCGGTTTCAGTTCGCCGGTAATGGCGCGCGCAATCTCGTCCTGGACGGCGAAGACATCGTTCAGGTCGCGATCGTAGGTTCCCGACCAGAGCTGGAATCCGTCGTCCGCCTTCACCAATTCGGCGGAGATCCTGGCGCGCTTGCCTTCTTTCCGGACGCTGCCCTCCAAAACGGTAGCAACGTTGAGCCGCTTGCCGATAGTGGGCAAATCGACGCTCTTGTCGCGGAACTGGAAAGACGACGTGCGGGCAGCGACGCGCAACCCTGGCGTTTTGGCCAGATGATTCAGCAGTTCCTCAGCAAGCCCATCGGAGAAGTATTGCTGGTTCCTCTCCGGACTCATGTCAACAAAAGGCAATACAGCAATCGACGATGCAAGTGGCTTGGCGCCGGCGGCCGCGCTGTGCCTCCACCAGAACAGGCCGACAGCCAACAGGATGGCTGCCGCGATCGCCCATGGCAGAAGCAGCTTCCAAAAACTTGTGACCGGTGCAGTTTGGACCTGCGGCAGCGTAAGTGGTGTGGACAGCTCGAACTCGGGTGTTGCGTCAACTTCCACGCCCACAAGTTTCGGCCCCAGACCTTCGGCGACCGGGGCGTCCAGCGTGCCGATGAATCGGTAGCCGTGGCGAGGGACGGTTTCAATATAGACCGGTCCCTGTGCCACATCATTCAGCGCCTCGCGCAAGCGCCGCACAGCGACATTCAGACTCGACTCGAACTCGACGAAGGTGTGATCCGGCCATAGCCGCGCTTTTAGTTCCTCACGGGTCACGATCTCGCCGGGCGACCGCAGAAGGGCCTGCAAGACCAGAAATGACTTGGGCTGGAGTTTCATCCGGTAACCGAACTTGCGCAGGTCTCCAGAACTAAGGTCGAGCTCGTAGGGGCCGAAGCGACGCAGGGGCGTCGCAATAGGTTCGCGAATGGATGGAAGATCGTCGGAGAACGCCGGGCTGGCTGGTGCCGCAGACGACATAATGGCTGCAGATGTTATCACAAATTCGTCAACGGGCAACCTGTGCAGCGCGAATATTCATTTATCTGCAACAGTTTAGACCGTAATGTGCAATTAAGTTGACTTGCGCTGTCCAGTGGAGGAAAACAGTACACGCGTGACTTTCCCGAAACACAGTTGCATACGAAGATGTGCAAGTCGCGGTTTGGAGATCACGCCGTGAGGCAGTTGCCGGTTGGCAATGGCCAGCACTAATTGCGAGTCTCCCATCGCTGTGCAATGGATAGGAAGTGGGCTGGCAGTCCGGAGTTGTGGACGACAATAGGGC
The DNA here is from genome assembly GCA_963821995.1 of uncultured Acidobacteriaceae bacterium. Classification (GTDB taxonomy): domain Bacteria; phylum Acidobacteriota; class Terriglobia; order Terriglobales; family Acidobacteriaceae; genus Bog-257. The sequence goes on from CAWGFZ010000019.1 coordinate 226,051, forward strand.
CGTGGGGCACAGCGAATTCACGGTGCTGCATATCGCCTGCGCGCAGGACGGCACATGCTTGACAACCGCCGTCCGGCGGTACAGCATCGCTTAGAGTCCGGCTAACCTGCGGTTCGGCAAAGCCGGTGCCCCATGGTGCAAACCGCCAACGTGGTGCAGTTGAAGCCGCGAACGCTGCAGGCTTTCGAGGAGTACATCCGCGAGGCAGAAGCGGGGATGGAGCCGTCACTGCACGGCAGCAGCACCTTCCTCTGGTCGGACACCAATCATGAAAGAGCGCAGCAGGTGCGGCAAGGTAAGGTGGTCGCGCAACTGTGGGCAGGAGACGGGCCCGTCAAGGTGCCACACGGCCTGATCCACGACTGGAGCGGCGCCGTCTTCGTGCCCGGTGCAACGGTCGCGCAAACCCTGGCTCTGGTGCAGAACTATGACAATCACAAGAACATTTACAAGCCGGAAGTCATCGACTCCAAGCTGATCAGCCGTGACGGCAACGATTTCCGCATTTTCTTGCGCCTGCTGAAGAAGAAGATCATCACCGTCGTACTTGACACCGACCACGACGTTCATTACTCGGAAGTCGATGCGAGCCGCTGGTTTTGCCGCTCCTACACAACCCGCATCGCGGAGGTGGAAGATGCGGGCACGGCCCAGGAAAGACTACTGCAGCCCGACAGTGGTTACGGTTTCCTATGGCGGCTGTACTCGTACTGGAAGTTCGAGCACAAGAGCGCGGCCGCGGCGGAGCGCCGGGGTCCACAAGGGGCCGATGGGGTATTCGTGGAATGCCGAGCCATCTCGCTGACCCGCGACATACCCTACGGTCTGGGATGGATCATCGATCCCATCATTCGCAAGCTGCCGCAGGAGTCGCTGGTGCACACTCTGGAATGCACGCGCAATGCGCTGCTCGCACCTCAAGAATCGTGATGCTGTTCGGCAGTAACGCAGAACGCCAGCCCAAACGGTGAACGTCGAGAGCTTTATCGCTGCCGGCTTCGATTGCTGATGGCGAACCTACGCGACGCGCCATTACGCAGCGCGTGAAGACGTCCTCTGGTAGAAATCATCTGTAAGATAGGCGAGGGTTATCAGGTTATTGAGAGATCATGAACGTTCCCAAAGTAAAGCTCAAGCACACGGACCTGGAAGTTTCACGATACTGTTTCGGCACCATGACCTTTGGCAAACCGCTGGATCAGGCCGGCGCCACGCAACTCGTAAATCGCTGCATTGAGGCCGGCATCAACTTCTTCGACACGGCCAACATGTACCAGAAGGGCGTCGCCGAAACCATGTTGGGCCATGCCATCAAAGGCAAACGCGACCAGCTTGTCATCGCGAGTAAGGTTTTTTTCAAGGTAGGCGACGAGCCCGATCAGGGAGGACTGTCGCGCGAGGCAATTCTGCGCGCGATCGACGAAACCCTGCAGCGCATGGGAACGGACTATCTCGACATTTATTACTTCCATGCTCCCGACCACACGGTTCCGGTAGACGAGTCGATGGAAGCCATGCAATCGCTGGTAAAGCAAGGCAAGGTGCGCTATCCCGGCTCCTCAAATTATGCCGGATGGCAGGTAGTGCAGATGCTGTATATCGCGAAGGAGCGCGGCTGGCACGCGCCGTACATTTCCCAGCCGATGTACAACCTGCTGGCGCGCGGCATCGAGCAAGAATATCTGCCGATGTGCACGGAGTTCGGCGTGTCTACCGTGGTCTATAACCCACTGGCCGGCGGCTTGCTGACCGGCAAACACAGGCAGGAGAAGATCACGCCGGGCACGCGCTTCGACGACAATAAGATGTATCAGGACCGCTATTGGCACGAGCAATACTTCGGGGCAGTCGAGCAACTCCGGAAGATTGCGCAATCGGCGGGACGCTCGCTGGTGAGCTTGGCGCTGAATTGGCTGCTACATCATACCGCGAGCGATTGCATCATCCTCGGCGCCTCGCGCGTGGAGCAGTTGGACGAAAATCTCGCGACGATCAATGACGGCCCGCTCAGCGACGATGTGCTAAAGGCCTGCGACGAGGTATGGCAGAATTTGCGCGGACCGTTGCCCGCGTACAACCGGTAACCCGCGATTACTGCTCCGGCAATACCGGCAAGTCCACCTTGTTCACGGCGGAGCGGTCATCGCGCAGCTTGACGTACAGATCCTGTCCGCTGGGATGAGGCACGTTCAGCGACGATCCGGCGAAGCCGTCCGGGACCGGCATGCTCTGCAGGAATTGCGGATCGGTGGAAACTGAATCCAGAAGGTACAAGCCCGATCCAAGCAGGGTGCATTGCTTGTCCGGCGCATCGGGGCAGCGCAACTCTTCAAGCTTGGGCAGCCTGACTAAATTCACCAGCGGCTGCCAGTCTCCCTTTTCGCCGTCAGCAGCGATCGGGCGGAAGCGCAGCGGCCCAAAGGCCGAAGCTCCCAGAGCTTTTATCGGATCAAGCGTAGCCAGCACGGTGTGCGAATCCTGCAGCATCAAGGTTCCGTCTTTCACGCTGAGCACCGCATGGCTCGATTCATCGTTGGTTGCAACTTCGATGGTCTCGTTCTGCTGGAAGGTCGCCGGGGTTTCCGTTTTCAACGAGAACGAAAGCTGCGCCGTTTGCGGCAGCTCATCGTTGCCCTGCAATTGAATGGTTGAAGAAGAGGCCGAAGCCGCCGGCTGAATGCTCTTGCTGATCAGTGTGACTGCCGGCCGAGGTGGCTGGACCGTCGTTTGCAGGTCCAAGACGCGTCCGTCTTTCAGCGTGACCTTTGCGGGCTGCTTATCGCCTGCGGGCAAATTGTTCACGTTGGCTGATGCCGGCGCGGACATCTGCAACTCGTCCTTGTCGCCGGCGCGCGTGAGACCGCAAGGCGCGAACTTGATTCCGCTGATCTCCAGAACCGCAACCTCATCCAGCCGCGTCCCGTGCAGCACTCCCTGATGATCGCCGGCATCGATCGTGAAGCTGTCCAACTGACCTGCTTCCGCATAGCTGTGCAGCGCGACATCCTCAGGCTTTGACATTCCATACTGTTTTACCTGCATCGTCAGCGGCCCGGGCGCCGCACCCTTCAGCGGCACCTGAACTTCCAGTTCGTCAGGCTTTACCAGCTTGTGCGTGGCCTTGAGCTTCTTGCCTTGCTGATCTTCGACGGTGACATCGTCTACACACACGGCTGCGTCGGAGCGCAGATGCAGCGTGTCCTCACGGCCAACGATCAACGCGCTCTGGTCCGCTGCTACTACCGTCCACTTAGCCGGCTGCGAGGTTCTCAGGGGAAAGGTTGGGCCTTCGAACGATCCGAAACCCCACTGGCCGCGCACCGTGCCGCTGATGTCCGCTCCGAGCTTGGTGAAATCCAGTTTCGCCGGCACGGCCGGCTGAGGCGAGTCCGAATCGGTGTTGCTATCGATCACGAATCCGCCGCGTGCAGCATCGGCCTTTATGGGAATGTCCATCGAGGCGCCCGACTTGCTCCACACGTGCAAAACGAAGTTGTGCGCTAGGCCAGTTGAGAAGACCAGCGGCGCACCTTCTACAGGAAGCACCAATGAGATACTTTGCAGGCAATAAACGCCTTTGGAATCGACCGCGCGCAGCGGCGGCAGCTTGGCCGGTTCCACGGCGGGCAGCGCAATCGCCATCACCGATTTTGGCTTCTCGAACGACGGAGCGGTGTTGAGCTGCAGATTGAGCTGGTCGTTTTTCGGCAGCGCAAGCGCTGGAATGTACTGGTATTCGGCGGTATGGAAGCTGGTCATAAGCTTCACGACGTCCACCACGGCTCCCACATACGGACTGTAATAACCGGCTCCCGCCCAAGGTGTGCTGCTGAGCTGGCCAATGAGATCCGCCGACGGACCTGCCGCCAGCTCCGCGACCATGGACTGGCTGTGCGGATCGTCCAGCACGAGCTGATTGCTGTCCTGCATGAGGCACGCGGCTTGCTCATCCACCGGCTTCTTGAAGCAATCGTTGTCCAGCTTAATGTTGAGACTCCGCGCCAGCAGCGCTGATTCCTCCTTTAACTTCGCCGGATCGGTATTGGAAGCGTTCTTCACCGCATCCAGGTACGCTTCCAGGCGCGAGCGGTCCAAAGCCGCGCGATTCAAGTCCTGTGCCGCGCGCACAAACGCGCCGGGCTTCCCACGCACATTCGCGCGCAGCGTGCTAAAGTCGCCTCCGGTTTCTGGCGCCAGAAACAGCAGCACCTGCTGAGCATCCTTGGGAACAGTTACAACCACGCCCTCGGCACGCACGCGCTTGTTCCATGACTCCACGCGGGTGAACCAATTTTCCGGCGGCGGATTGGTGGTGCCACGCAGGAACGCTACGATCAGCAAATAGCGCGCGCTTTGCGTCTGGGGGAAATCCGGATGCAGCCAGAGCCGGTCGCCCTCCTGCAGGTTTGGCACCTGGGATATCGGCAGCTCTTTGCCGGCGCGGCCTACGCGCACCTCAACACGAGGGCCGGGAAGATCAAAAGCCGCGGTATCGGCGTGAAGAAAATCCGGAACAGCTATAGAACACAGCAGGACTACGGACAGGAGGGCTGGGCGCACGACCATGGCTCTATTTTAGAAGCAAAATTGCGCGTGGAGGGTTCACGAACGCAAGTCGAATACGCGCTCGGTTAACGCAGCCACATTTCATCGCACAATGAAGCGTGCCCGCACACGGCAGTTTATGCTTACGAAATGAACACGAAATATCCACTTGCTTCGACAGCAGCGCTTATTGCCGATCCTGCGCGTGCAGCGATGCTTACCGCGCTGCTTAATGGCGGCTCGATGCCGGCGGGCGAACTGGCGCGGGTGGCTGGCGTCTCAGCGCAATCGGCCAGCATGCACCTCGCGCATTTGACCGAAGGCGGATTCTTGCGCGTCTCCCCGCAGGGACGTCATCGCTACTACTGCCTCAGCCGGCCCGAAGTGGCGCATGCCATCGAATCCCTGGGTGTGATTTCAACGGTGAACAAGTACAGGCCGAGCGGGGCGGACGAGGCACTGTGCTACGCGCGCACTTGTTATGACCACCTCGCAGGCGAGCTGGCGATCCAGTTGAGGACGGCGTTTGAGCGCAATGGATGGATCGTGACCCGCGGCGACCGGGATTATGAACTCACGCCGGCGGGCGAGGACTTTGTGTGCAAGTGGAAGATTGATGCCGCAGCGCTTCGGCAATCGCGGAGAAGCTTTGCCCGGCGCTGTCTCGACTGGACGGAACGACAAGACCATCTGGCAGGTTCGTTGGGCGCCGCAATCTGCGCCAAGCTTCTGGAGTTCCGCTGGATAACGCCCGACAGGCGCAGCCGCGCGGTGCACCTTTCTTTGGCCGGAAGACGAGAGTTATCCCGGCTACTCGAAATGCCACGCCTCCCAGTTCCGAGACTCACGTTGGAGTAGAGGGGACCGTGTCCGCGCCCTAAGCCTCCGCGTGAAATCCCTCTCGACTCGGCCGCAAGAACAGCGGCCTCGCTTACGGCATCCGCTGCGCCAGGCCCGGCAGCGCCTTCATCAGGTCGTTGTAGATCACCACCACAAAGACCAGCACGATGAAGACGAACGCGGTCTGATAAATCCGCTCTTTGATGCGCAGGCTGATATCGCGCCGCATGATCGACTCGATAATCAGTAACATGATGATGCCGCCATCGAGGACAGGAATCGGCAAAAGGTTGATGATGCCAAGGTTTAGGCTGATCATCGCCATCAGCCCCAGCAGTGGCGTCCAGCCGGGTTGACGCGCCGCGTCCCCTGATGCGCGCGCGATACCGATCGGCCCATCCAGCTGCCTGATCGATACTTTGCGTTCCAGCATCTTGTGCAGCAGATCGACCATCAGCAGCGAATAGCGCTTGTTTTCCTGCAAGGAGAGATCGAATGCCTTGGCGAACGGCAGCTTCTCCACGCTGGTGGAAGGCCCGGACATCAGGAAGCCCAGCCAGAAACCTTTCTGGCCGCTCTCCTCTTTTTCCACCGGGGTCATGTTGAAGTGGAGTTCTTTGCCGTCGCGAAGAACGGCCACATCGACCGGCTTACCGCCGCTCAGTTGCAGATAATGCCGTATGGCGAGCCGCGAACGCACCGGCGTTCCATTGATGGTGAGGATGCGGTCGTTCACCTGCAGACCCGCTTTCCCAGCCGGCATGTCAGGGATCAACTCCGCCACCATTACCGGCTGCTCCGGCTCCAGGCCAATGGTGCCGTACTCGTCGAAGCCTGAGCCTTCCACCTCCGGCTTGACCTGCTTCTCCAGAATGTCGTTGCCGCGCTGGATGGCGACGTCAACCGGCTGCTTGGGGCTGATCATCACATCGAGGATGACATCTTCCCATGTAGGATTTTGCTTGCCGTCGATGCGAACGATGCGGTCGCCCTGCTCGATGCCGGCCTTGGCCGCGGGCGAGTCGTCCAGCACCCAGCCGACCACTGCGGCCTGGTCGAAGAACTGCGGCCGCTCGTAATGCACCATGAAGACGCCGGTGAGCAGCCCGATCGCCAGCAGAATATTCATTACCGGACCGGCTATAGCGATCACGAAACGCTGCCAGCGCGGATGCGACATGAACTCGTCAGGCGCGCCGCTGCGCGATTCCAGCGGGTTCTCGCCCGCCATCTTCACATAGCCGCCGAGGGGCAGCGCGCTAATGCGGTAATCGGTTTCGCCGCGCCGGAAGCCGGTCAGCCGTTTGCCGAAGCCGATGGAGAACACGTCCACGCGAACGCCGAAATACTTGGCGGCAGCATAATGGCCGAACTCGTGGACGAGGATCATCACCCCGAGCACCACGGCCATTGAAACTACCGCTATAAAGAAGGAATACATAATCCTCTAGGAAAGCCGAGCCATCAGCGGGCCGAGCAGTCAGCAATCAGCACTCAGCCCCAACGAGTTCCCGGACCGGTGTCACGGTGCTCACCAATTCAACCCCGCGCCACGTCCGTCCCCGCCTCAGCGCTAATCTTTGACTGGCTGAATGCTGAATGCCGACTGCTGACGACTGACCGCGCCCGCTCGCGCGCGTCCGCGTCAACGGAGAGCACTTCCCATATAGATTCTGGCATACGGGCGGGCGTTTCGCGAACAACGTACTTTATTGTAGCCGGAATATCCTGAAACCCAATAGCACCTTTAAGGAATGCCGCTACTGCCACTTCGTCGGCGGCATTGAGCGCTACGGTCTTGGCCCCTCCCGCTTCGACCGCTTCATACGCCAAACGTAAGCAGGGGAACTTGTCGAGGTCGGGCGGCGCAAAGTCCAGCCGCCGCAGCTCCTCGACCTGAAAGCGCAGATCGGATTCAATGCGCTCGGGATAGGTTAGCGCGTACAAAATCGGCAACCGCATGTCGGTCACGGAAAGTTGAGCAAGCAGGCTGCCATCGACGAACTCAACCATGGAGTGAATGGTGCTTTGGGGATGAATCAGCACGCTGACCTGGCTGGGCGGCATATCGAAGAGACGGCAGGCTTCGATCACCTCGAAGCCTTTGTTCATCAGCGTGGCCGAATCGATGGTGATGCGCCTGCCCATCTTCCAGGTGGGATGATTCAGCGCCTGCTCGACCGTTATGTTGGCGAATTCGCTGGCTGGTGTATGAAAAAATGGACCGCCCGATGCAGTTAACCATATGCGATGGACTTCGTTGCGTCGTCCGCCGCGCATGCACTGGTGGACCGCATTGTGCTCGCTGTCGATGGGCAGCAGCGGCTTGCCCTGCCGTCGCGCCTCGGCGGTGATCAGGTCGCCTGCGGCGACCAGACACTCCTTGTTGGCCAGCCCGACTGTCTTGCCGGCCCTGACTGCCTCGTAAGTGCCTTCCAGTCCGGCGACGCCCACGATTGCGCTGACCACGAAGTCGGCGTCGGGATGCGTGGCGACCCTCACCGTTCCGCCTGAGCCGTGCGTCACCTCGACTTCGCTGCTCAGGCCGGACTTCTTCAGCTTGTCCTGCAGCTCGCCGGCGACTTCCGCCGTTGCCATGGACAGAAGCTGCGGGCGCCAGCGCCGCGCCTGCTCGAACGCAAGCTCAACATTGCTCCCGGCCGCCATGCTGACGACGGAAAAGCGCTCAGGAAAGCTCTCGACGATGCTCAGCGTGCTTCTGCCGATGGAGCCTGTGGAACCGAGAATGGCGATGCGTTTCATGAACATCACCATCGTACCTTATGCGCCCGGCCGGCACGGGTAGAGCGGCGCTTCAGACCGGGTCCCCAGCACACGACCCGTTTGCGTGGGCTGGGGTGTCAGCGCCGCGTCCGCTGCGGCTGTTTTGCGAGGCTTCGAGGGTCGGTTGGACGCGGACCCTTCGGCTTCGCTCTGTTGAAAATCATCGACCTTGGGTGCCCCGTTCTAGCCATCCTTTGGCTAGGGCGGGGCAGTAGCACGATCGGGATTGCCCCACCCTGGCCAAAACATGGCCAGAATAGGGCACCCCAGGATTTTCATTCCCATCGGTGGGCCGCAGGCCCATGCACCCTCAGGGCAGGCTCTGAAGGTCCGTCTCCCAAACTGCCATTTTGAGGGGACTTTTTCAGCCGCCTCTTTAGCCGCGAGGGATCTGCTTTTCCGAGTTTTTCAGCAGCCTCTGTAGCCAGGCCGTCGGCTGGCGAGAGCGACTACAATGATTTTCAGTGCAGAAAGAGCGCTCCACTGGCTGGGAATTCGATCTTTCGGGCGGAAATCTCTGCCTTGACTTGGCCAACACTGTCAGCCGCCGCGACGATCCTGAGCGGCGCAAAGACCACCTCAAGTCGTTTGCCGACCTCGTCAGTTTCGCCGAGCAGTCGCGAACCATCTCCGCCAGACAGGCGGGTGCATTGCGGACCTTTGCCGGGCAGCATGCCATGCGCGCGCAGCAGGTCCTGGGCAAAGCAATTGAGCTGCGCGAGGCGGTCTATCGCGTCTTTTCTTCCATCGCGCAGTGCAAGGCGCCGGCCGCGGCCGACCTCGACGTCATCAACAATTTTGCCATCGAGGCGCTGCAGCACCGTTCGCTGGCCCGCGCCAACGGCGGCTATCGCTGGGAGTGGCAGCCGGACAGCGAGAATCCGCTGGACAACATCTTGTGGCCAATAGCGCAAGCCGCCGCCGATCTTCTCACCTCCAGCCGACTGCGCAATGTGCGCTGGTGCGAGGCGCCCGACTGTCAGTGGCTTTTCCTCGATCACAGCCGCAATCGCAGCCGCCGCTGGTGCGACATGAAGGCCTGCGGCAATCGCCAGAAGGCGAGGCGTCATTACCAGAGGACGCACGGATGACGACAAGCTATCAACCGCGCTTTTAGCCGTTGCCGCTCACTCCCCTCTCGCTCCCGGCGTCACCGCAAACTTCAGCAGCTCGGTTCCGCGAATCACTTCCACCTCGCAGTTCACTGCGCTGCGCTCGTCCGTCAGCAGCCGATGCAAATCATCGACGTTCGCGATTGTCTTGCCGGCAAATCGCACCAATAATCCTGCGCCGCTAGAAGCATCCGATCCTTCCAGCGGCGCTTTGCGCGGAAGTCATTCCTCATGTGCGCTACGCAGCTTTCCAGCTAGCATGCGCGCGCCGCATTGCGATTTAATGTATGTAGGAAAATAGAGTGCGAATGGTAATCGTCGCGGGCGAGGAAATCTGCCTCCGACTCGTTCCGAAGATATAACCTTTTTGCGTCCGGAACGACGCTCTAGCGGCCGAAGTACTTCGCGTTGCGCTCAGTGTACTCTTTCCATTTCTCCGGCAGGTCGTCGAGCGCAAAAATCGCCGAAACCGGGCACACTGGCACGCACGCGCCGCAATCGATGCACTCGACCGGATCGATGTACAACATCTCCTCGGTCCCGAACTTCTCGCTGTCCTTCTTAGGGTGGATGCAATCCACCGGACAGGCATCGACACACGCGGTGTCTTTCGTGCCAATACAAGGTTCCGCGATAACGTAGGCCATAAAACTATTTCTCCTGATGTCCCTCAAGGTTGCAGAACCGCACTTGAAGCCGCTACATCGATAGTATCAAAAACCGCGCGCAACATGCGACGGACGCCGACACGCTGATCGATGCGGCTTCGCCTCTCAGGCGTGATTGTGGCGCCACAAGCGCGCGTCCTTGTCACTTATGGCGCGGCAGCGCAGGGGCCTGGCGCTTGGCGGCGCGCGCCAGGAATGTCTCCTGGCTATTCAGTGCCGACGGGCTGGAGTAGTTCGGGTCGCGGACGTACTTGCCTTCCGATGTCATGTGGCGCGCCTTGGCGCGGTCCTTCAGGTTTACGGCCAGAATCTCGTCGCGGATCATGCGAATCAGCCTCGGCTCCCGCACCGGGAAATCCACTTCCACGCGATGATTCAGGTTGCGCGGCATCAGGTCGGCGCTGCCCAGGTAAACCTGCTCCTCGCCGCCGTTGCGGAAGTAGAAGATCCGGCTGTGCTCCAGAAACCGCCCCACGATGCTGGTGACAGTGATGTTGTCGCTAATGCCCTGCAATTCCCGGTATGCAGGCAGCAGATGCCGCGCACCAGCAGCTCAACCTTCACTCCCGCCTGCGACGCCTGGTAGAGCAAGCGGACCATCTTCCTGTCGACCAGCGCGTTCATCTTGAAGATCAGGTGACCGCCGCGCCCGTGCTTCTGGTGCTCGATCTCGCGCTCGATCAGGTGTTCGAGGCGGCTGCGCATAGTGACCGGCGCCACCAGCAGTTTGCGGTACGACTTCTTGGCCGAATATCCGGTGAGGAAGTTGAACAGGTCGGTGCAGTCGGCGCCGATTTCGGGATCCCAGGTCATCATGCCGATATCGGTATAAAGCTGCGCCGTCACGCTGTTGTAATTGCCGGTGGAAAGATGCGCGTAGCGGCGTATCACGTCGCCTTCCTTGCGCACGATCAGCAGGGCCTTGCAGTGTACCTTCAGTCCCATCAGCCCATAAACAACGTGCACGCCGTATTCTTCCAGCTTGCGCGCCCAGCCGATGTTGCTCTCCTCGTCGAAGCGCGCTTTCAACTCCAGCAGCACCGCGACCTGCTTCCCGTTCTCCACCGCCTCCAGCAGCGCGTCCACCACCGGCGCATTGCGGCCGATGCGATAGAGCGTGATCTTGATGGCGAGCACGTTGGGATCGCGCGCCGCCTGCTGCAGAAGTCCCACAACTGGCTGGAACGAGTCGAAGGGATGATGGAAAAGGATGTCGCCGCGCTTGATGGTGGCGAAGATGTCCTCGTCGTCGGCGACCTTCGCCAGCGGAGCGGGCAACGCTGGAACGAAGGGCGGAAATTTCAGGTCAGACCGGTCCAGCCGGGTCAGCGAGCGCACGCGCACCAGAGAAAGCGGGCCGCCGCTGATCCGGTAGACGTCCTCGCGGTCGAGCTCCAGGTTCTTGCTGAGGATTTCGAGCACCTGAGCCGGCATGCCTTCGTCGACTTCCACGCGCACCACGTCGGCGAAGCGGCGCTGCCATACGCCCTCTTCCACCGATTCCAGCAGATCGCCGGCCTCGAGGTCCTGGATCTCATAATCGGCGTCGCGCGTGACGTGAAACGGATGCGCCTCCTCAATCGTCATGCCGGGAAACAGCTCGCCCAGGTTGGCCATCACCAACTGCTCCAGCCAGACGAAGGTCTGCTCCTTGATCTGCGGCTTGGTGCGGCTCTTCGCTTTCGCCGCGCCGCTCACTGGCACCAGTTGCGGCAGCGAGTCGGGAATCTTCACCCGCGCAAAGTGCTCCTCGTCCTTGGCGCCGCGTAGCATCACTGCCAGGTTCAAGCTCAGGTTCGAGATGTGCGGAAAAGGCCGCCCGGGATCGAAGGCCAGCGGCGTCAGAGTGGGGAAGACCGTTTCCTGGAAATACGAATCGGCAGTGGCGCGCTGCTCAGGCGAAAGTTCCGCGTAGCTCAGGATGTGGATGCCGGAGGCGTCCAGCGCAGGGACGAGCTCTTTGCTCCAGCACTCATGCGCGCTGCGAAACAGGCGTATGACGGCGGCGCGGATGGCGCGCATCTGCTCCGTCGGGCTCATGCCGTCGGGCCCGGGATCGCTGACACCCTTCTCGATCTGCTGTTTCAGGCCGGCGACGCGCACCATGAAGAATTCGTCGATGTTCGAGCCGACAAACGACAGAAACATCAGGCGCTCGAGCAGAGGATTGCGCGGATCCAGCGCCTCTTCCAGGACCCGCCGCTGAAAGTCCACCAGGCTGAGCTCACGATTGATGTACAGCGAGGGATCGTCAAGCGAGCGTACGGCGTGGGCGCCGTTCGAGCGAACGACCTGGGCGCCATTGTGGTTGCGCGATTCCGCCGCCGCGCCGCGGGCCGAGACACGCCTGCCCTTGACAGGCGCCGGTTTAGCCGATGTGCTCATGGAATGCCTGGACACAGACGCGTCCATTGTAATGCGGCATGCGGGGATTGAACATCAAAGCTCACGGTAGAGTGCGGTCTTACAGTGTTTGAGACAGTACCCGCGGTAGGTAGTGGGTCGACCCGCTACCTCGCGGTAGCACAGTGGGCTGCAAAGTAGCCCACTCCTTGAAGTAGATACCGGCCAGTTTCTGCAAGTCTTCACGTCGAGCAGCGCGATTCAAGTTGAGCTATTCCCTCGCAGTGGGAGTATCGTAAGCTAATTTAACACCCTACCCACAGTCGTTTGCGGCGAAGAAGCCGACGTTCTTTCCATCTTGTTATGCTAACCTGTGAGTGCCTTCCCTAAAGCCGGGATGGCGGAACTGGCAGACGCAGCGGACTCAAAATCCGCCGACCTTCGGGTCATGGGGGTTCGACCCCCCCTCCCGGCACCAATGGTAAGCACCATAAAATCAATGCTATACAGACATACTATCGCAGTCTTCCAGATGAGCCCATCGGCTCGGCCAAAGTGATGCGAGCATTTTTGTACCATACGTCCAAGCCGTGATCGGTACCGACCCAGACGCCTCCCTTTCGATCGGCTCCCAACGAATAGGCCAGGCTCGACCGGGGGGACCCGACTTACTTACCGGCCGACTCGGACGTCAATGGAAGGATTTTTCGCAGCGTTGGCTCCGGCGCTGATCTGCAGTTTGACAAAGTAGTCAGCGAGATTCCGACAGTAGAGGCATGGAAAGCCTTCACCGTTGGGAACGACTCAAAGTTCTGCCGCAAGACGCGCAGCAAGGCGGTGTCGCGCGCGATGAAGAAGCTCTCACGGATGCTGGGCTCGGTAAGCCAGCGGAAGAAACAACAGACAAACAACAGACAGCGTTTTTTGAAGGCAGGTAAGTGATTGAAAATGGAGGCCCTGGGCAGAGTCGAACTGCCGACCAACGGTTTAGGAAACCGCTGCTCTATCCATCTGAGCTACAGGGCCACATTAAAATCAACAACTTAAATGTCACGCATTGTAGGACTGTCTAACGGTGTCTAACAGACTTCCCCTTGGAGCCTACTTTGGTCTGAAGCTTGTTCATAGCATCGACTACGCGCTTGCTGCGTGTCTTGCGGTAGAACCGCCCCGTCGTCCCTGGATCACCGTGCCGGAGAATCTGCTGGACGACGTTCAGAGGTACCCCCAACTCGTCAAGATTGGTGGCCAGCCCACGTCGGAAGGCGTGCCAACCATGCCACACAATCGCGGCTTTCTTGAACGCATCGGCCATGTGCCGATTATAGAGATTGTTCATCCGCATCGGCTTGTCCGGATTCTCTGAGGGGAACAGCCAGCCCGTAGTCGGGGAGCCTAGGCTCTCGCGGTACTGGTCGATGATCTTCTGTAACTCGGGGATGATGGGTACGGGAGCCCTGCGCCACTCTGTTTTCGTCTCTCCGATATGACCCTCGACGATCGAACGCGATACGTAGATGTGACCCTTTTTCAGATCCTCCCACTGTAGGGCTTCGAGCTCTGACATGGAAACACCTGACCACGATGGGATCGCGATCGCTGTAAGCGATCGCAGGTCATCTTTGACGGCCTCCATCATGAGCTGTTCCTCTTCCAGGTCATAGGCATAGGTGTCTTTTGGCCGGCGGGCTCTCGGAAGATTCACACCCTGCACCGGACTAGCTCCGTCGAAGTGTCCGTGGTTCCGTGCCCAGGAATAAACGCCGCCGAGGAAGTGCTTGATGTGTTGCAGTGTGGTCTTCGAGACCTTCGATTCGTCGGCAATCTTTTGCAGCAGCTCAAACACATCTGCCGGCTTGAGACTGGCGAGCGTGTGATCACCGAGGTGACTCAAGACGTGCTTGTGACAGTCTTTGTAACCAGCAATCGTGGATGGCGCGAGCGTCAGACCGGGCAAATACGTTCGTTCGATGAAGGTCAGCAGACGAGGTGAATCATCGCTTGTGCCCAGCTCCTCGTTGACGAGCTGCATGAAGCGTATGAAGCGTGGATAAATGTCGTCTTCTTGGGGGAAATCTGCAAGGCTACCGAGACGGACCCACTGCTGTTTTCGCGAGCCGCCGGAGGTCGAGGTCGGAAATGTTGCGACAACTGCGTACCACGCGCCGTGCTTGTGGAGCAGCGATCCCTTCTGATAGCGGCTCTTCTGCTGGCTGATTGTATCCGGCTCTATGATGTGCCCAGTACTGGCTGAGTGCATCACTCCCCCACTCGTAGCGGACCAGCCGCCCCAGTCGGATGTGTGGGATCATATCCTCACTGTATGAGCGGCTGTGGTTCCGAACCCAGCTTACATTAATGCTCCAGCGCGAAGCCAGTTCGCTGGCGTCGATGATTTCGATCTTGGGGGCTGCGTGCTCGGGAAAAGTACGGCAAGGGTCGCTCATGTGTCTACTGTGTCATCTCCTATGCATTTACCAAAAGATGCCAAAGGTATGACATACCTTCGGACGATGTACTTTCGGTATCTTGCGGCCCGACGCCGCGCGGGGTAATCTCATCGATGTTCTCTCGACATGGGAACAAGCGGGGCCGGCTGACGGGGAATCAGCCGCCCCGTTTTCTTTTAGGGCTGCAGACGATGTTGCAGCAAGGCGAAGCAGCCGGTGATGACAGCGCTGCCCTCCGCTGGATGACCGCGCAGTACGAGCACAGCAGCGATGACCAAGCCGCAGAGCGCGATGAGGTTCGTCGAGCTGACCCGGTTGACCGTCATGCTGCCACCGCCGCCGGCTCACCATAAATCTTGCCGCCGTAGCTGAACTGACCATCGACGACAATGATCAGATAGCAGTTGAAACTGCCATCCTCCCGCAGCTCGACGACGGAAAAGCCATTTGCCCACTCTCAGGCGCTGCCGTGAACTTCAATACCCCAGGTTCATCGGCCAACAAGCGGCGGACCGTGTTGGGCGAAACATCCCAGCATTCGGCAAGTTCGGCCACGGTATAGTGCTTGTCATCGGCTATCGTTTCACCGATGGCTGGTAAGCACGGTCCGTTTCCTGCTAACTGCGCAATGATCACCTCTATAAAACCTCCTGGCGGCAGTTGCCGCGCGAATGAATCCATTCTGTCCCTGCCGCGAGAAGCCCGGCCACACTTCCTTTTGTGTCGATTCTTTCGCTTGCAGGTCCATTTCGGAATACCCAAACTGACCCACATTGAAGAATTGCATGCCGGGCACTTCGTCCCAAAGCTTCCGGACCCCATAACAGGTCAGGGAGCGCCCGGCGCCAACGGCCCTGAAGCAACCATGAAAATGGCCGGCAGCCTAGAGGTCGCGGCGATCTCTCAAAAGCTGCACACAGCCTTTTGGGCCACCTCCGCCAGCGTCCTGCAATTCGGGTCGGACTGCGAAAACCGACACAGCAGCTGCTTACGCGTCGCCGCCATAGGAACCTGACGCTGGACATCTGTCCTTACCCTAGCAGCGCCGCGCTCGGTCGCATAGGTTACCTTGGTATGATGTACCCTCATTTTTTGCTCTGCCTGGGAACAAGCGGTAGCCCGTCCTTGAGCCCTGTTGTGTGGAGGAAGTAGCAGAGGAGTTAGCTGCGGCGCGGGATCGACGAGCAGCAGCCGGTCGCTGAAGTAGCTGATCGGGATTGGCTCTATTTTGTTTTGCTTTTTGTCTGTTTGATTTGCCTGCCCAGCTGCTTCAACGCTTCTGCCTGCGCCTGGAGGCGACCGGCATCGGCTCCGGCACGCAGCCATCGAAACGCTTGACCTCCGACCTGTCTACCCAGCGTACCTCGTAGCTGATTCGCTTCCGCCTGACGTGTGGCCGCAAGGTGATTCAGCCCAGCTGCTGAATTCTCCACAAAGGTCGCCGCCATTTCCGGGAAACCCATGACCCAGGCGATGTACGTGATCCGAAGAATCTCATCCACATCGGTCGGCCGACGCTCCAGCAACTGTTTCCACTCCGCGCTGAGGCGCTTCCGTCCCGCTGTAGTTATCGAGAACCGGCGAGCCCCGCGACCGCGTTCCGCCTTCGGCGCTTCGACGAGACCGGCTTCTTCCAGTCTGGCCAGGATGGGCGAGGTGCTGCCGACGGAGAGGCCGGCCTTGGATTTCAAGTCGTAGGTCGTTGCCATTCCGGACTGAACCAAGGCCAACACGAAAAGGTCAAGATCGACGGAGATCATGCAAATTACGATATATCATCGGTATGAGCCGGAGCAACAGTCCCCCGCACACATATTCAGGAGATCCATGCTCAAAAGGCTTCGGCGAAAGCGCACAAAAGGGGTGACTCCCAAGGGACGCCGCGGACGCCTTTTGGAACACGCAGAACTTGGGAAAGACGCTTGCTTTGCAGCCCAAAACCCCGCCCCTATGAGCTTTTGAAAAGAAGGACCAAACTTGTGCATCTCGGGTGTATCGAAAGGTATGGATTAAGACCATCGCCACGCAATAGCCACTACGGCTCAGTCCTTATCCAGAAGGATGCCCCTCTATTGACAGTCTCTATCTTTGGTGAGGCAACGTCCACCGGAAGACAACACATTTCTGTGGACTGTGCCATTCGCCAAGGTTTATTCTAGGGCACCTGGTTCGGGACCAGGTTCTCGGCCCTAAAGTGCTAGAAGCAACTCCTTTAGTCTCAACAACGCGTTTTGCTGAGGTTGTTGAAGTCTGGTGATCCTTGGTGATGTTTGAGCACCGAACCATCACAAAATCGACTACAGTTGCCGAGCTATTCTGCAACAGCTCTTCCGCAAGTGATTGCCAATAAAGCATGATACAGGCTGCGTGGTTGGGCCGACCCTCTGGTATCAGCCCATGTGCTCTAGCACCTACCACCGCATGCGGATTGAACACCAAGCCAAGGCCGCAGCCACGCGTAGGGACTCTAGTAGCCATGCTTGTTGAAAGGCGGCCTTGCCTCAAGGATTAAAAGGATTAATAAGTGCACTCTTCCATGTCCGAATTTGCTTGACTGGGATGCAGGCCGCGGCCTATATTTCCTCCTTCCATAGGGATCCTCGACAGTCGTAGAGTCGCTTTTGCTCGCTCCCGCCTAAGCGAACAGTGCCCAACCACAGAAATGACGCATGACAACGCTTGTCGTTCCAACAAGCGCTCTCAGTAGCGCAAGTCACCTGTGCCAGACGGGGGAGAGCATGGCCCCGATAACCAGAGTTCGTGCGGTGGGTCTTGTGTCACATGAGTCGGTTCAGATTACCGCGACCGCCCGCCGGGCCGAGTGACGCGCACTAATGTGAAACATCTCGACTAAGCGCTCGAACGAAGGATGACCCTAATATGCGCAACGCGATCTCACATCTTCTGAAGGCTATACTAGACAGGTCCACAATCATTTCTTGCGCGGGTTTATTGATGGTGGCTTGCTTTGTAGGTTGCGGCGGCGGTAGCGGGAGTGGTAGTTCCTCCAGCACAAATGGAGAGGGTAGTAGCGGGGGGGGGAACCGGCAATGGTTATCTTTTCGGCGAGCAATCGGGTACCGATGTCTACATGCAACCGGCACCTCCGTCGTATACATTTTCTTCCTGGTCAGGATCAGCGCCCAACATCCGCATCGACCAGGTGACACAATTCTCGTCCACGGTCAATCCCCAGGGGGGCAATATCTATCAGCCAACCACTCAGGTAGTCTATGGCCAACTGACCGGCCCAACTGCCGGAAAGCAGGTGGTCGTCTACAGCTACACCAACGAATACTACATTCAGCCCCTGACCGGCACCACCATCAACATCAGCAGCGATTCAACTTGGATTGCTCCGGCCAGTGCGGGTCAAATCAGCGCGTTGCTCGTCTCACAGGGCTATTCCGCACCTGCCACCACGCCGACCCTGCCCGCCGTTGATGGGGTCAACGTCTTTGCAGTTGCAATGCCCTCCATGGGTGCTTCACAATTCACGTTTTCCGAGTACGCGATTCCAACGGCCAACAGTGGTCCGTTCAGCATCGTGACCGGTCCGGATAATGCTTTATGGTTTACAGAAAACTATGCAAATAAAATCGGCCGAGTTTCAACCTCAGGGACTATCGGCGACTACGCTGTTCCAACACCTGGCGCGGCTCCTAATGGGATCGCGACCGGGGCGGACGGGGCCCTCTGGTTCGCCGAAACCGACGCAAATCAAATCGGCCGTGTTACCACGTCTGGGCAGTTCACCGAGTACCAAATTCCAACTGCGAATGCCTCTCCTGAAAACGTCGCCGCTGGATCGGACGGAGCGCTTTGGTTTGCGGAGTATCAGGCTAACCAAATTGGACGAATCACAACCTCCGGCGTGGTTACCGAATACCCGGTGCCAACTTCAGGCTCTGGGCCTTGGGATATCGTCGCCGGTCCGGACGGGGCGCTTTGGTTCACCGAGACGAACGGTGACAACATCGCGAGGATCACAACCTCCGGACAAATCACCGAATACCCTATTGGCAACTCCCTCGGGTTCGTCCCATCTCCGGACGAAATTATCGTCGGAGCCGACGGTGCCCTATGGTTCACCGGATCTCCTGCGGGTCTGGGCAGAATCACTACCTCCGGGACCATGATGCTGTGGAACATTTCGTGGAACAATATCGCGGTCGGTCCGGATCAGATGATGTGGTTCGCCGGATTTACCGGCTCCCTCGGGGTTGTCGGGCAGTTCCAGGAGACCCAGCAGCTGTCCTCCTTCAATGTTCCTGCTCCCGCCGAGTCCGGAATACCTGGTCAAATCATCACCGGGCCTGACGGCGCGCTCTGGTTTGTTGATTCCTCGAACTACATAGTGCGCTTTGGTCCCAATTGAAAGTGCTGCTCTCGTGTAGCTCCGCGGTCACTTCGAACATGGCGATCATACCGACGACCAATGGCAAAATTGACCCTAATGCCGCGGCGGGACCTACCCAGTTAATTCTGGATTTATTCGGCTACTTCGCGCCGTAGCCTACGCGTTGTCCAGTTCATCTTGTCAGGCGCAAGAGAGAATGTGATGCATCGTTTCTTGTCATAGCATGTCGGGCCGCTCTCATAGCGGCTACCAAGAAGGTGATCAACATGTGGAAAACTAGTACACAGGGAATAGCCGGCATACTGTTCTTCTCTTGCTTGGTATCAGCCGGCGTCTCCGGGCAGGTATTTACGACCCTGGCAAATTTCAATGGCTCGAACGGGGCGAACCCTTACTATGTAGCGCCTATTCAGGCTACCGACGGGAATTTCTACGGAACTACATCGGATGGCGGTGCTAACAACAATAAGGGAATTGTGTTTCAGCTGACCTCGGGTGGCATGCTGAATCCTCCGTTTTACAGCTTCTGCGCCCAGCCGAATTGCACTGATGGATATCAGCCCAACGCCTCCGTGGTCCAGGCCAGCGACACGAACCTGTACGGAACAACCACTCTGGGTGGTACCAATAGTCAAGGCACGATCTTTCAGCTCACCCTGGGGGGTACGCTGACGACGCTGCGCAGTTTGGGCGCCGACGATGGCCAGTTCCCGTATGCAGGACTGATGCAGGCGACTGACGGAAACCTCTATGGAACGACTTCTCTGGGCGGGCTGTTTGGTGACGGCGGGACCATTTATCAGCTTACGCTTGCCGGCGAGTTCAATCCAATCCATAGCTTCACGGGTAGTGATGGCGCCGGGCCAATGACCGGACTCATTCAAGGCACCGATGGATACCTCTATGGCACAACTTCGGCCGGCGGAAGCAGCAGTAACTGTGCGAATGGCTGCGGCACAGTCTTCCGTATTACTCCTGTTCCTCCCTATACGCTGGTTACCCTGCATAGCTTCAACGGCAATGACGGCTCGAATCCTTCCGGCGGCATCGTACAGGCAACGGACGGGAACTTTTACGGGACCACATTCAGCGGCGGACCCAACAGCAGCTGCGATGGCGGCTGCGGTACGGTCTTCCAGATTACCCCAGAAGGCGTGCTAAGCACCCTGCACAGCTTCGACTACAGCGATGGAGCCAATCCATCGGGGGCGTTAGCACAAGCCACGGATGGAAACTTCTACGGTACGACTTGGGCCGGCGGCACGAGCACGAATTGCACCGGCGGCTGTGGCACGGTTTTTCAGATGCAGCCAACCTTTCCCTATACCGTGAACCCTGTGCATACTTTTGACGGATACGACGGCTACTTCCCGAATGGAGGCTTGTCGCAAATAACGGATGGAAAGTTGTATGGGACAACGTTTTTCGGGGGAAGCGCCTGCTGTGGAACCGTCTTTAGCGTGGCGATGGACCTGGCGCCCTTCGTGCAA
Source organism: uncultured Acidobacteriaceae bacterium (assembly GCA_963821995.1). Classification (GTDB taxonomy): domain Bacteria; phylum Acidobacteriota; class Terriglobia; order Terriglobales; family Acidobacteriaceae; genus Bog-257. The sequence goes on from CAWGFZ010000019.1 coordinate 246,643, forward strand.
GTTCAGCCGACTTCCGGAACGGCAGGCTCAAGGGTGGTTATCCTGGGGATAAATCTGACAGGATCAACTGGTGTCACATTCAATGGCAGAGCGGCACAGTTCACAATTGTCTCGCCTTCGGAGATCACAGCCACCGTTCCCGCAGGCGCAACACCTGGGCCAGTTCAAGTTACGACACCCAGCGGCACCCTTACCAGCAACATAGCGTTCCAGGTGACGTACCCACTCGCCGTGTCGACCAGCGGCAACGGAACGATTACCAGCGTCGACGGGTTCATAAATTGTCCCGGAGTCTGCAGCCATGCCTACCCCGGGACGCAGGTGACACTGAATGCCATCCCAGGGCAGGGGTGGGCATTTTCCGGTTGGAGCGGCGCATGCAGTGGCACGGGCTCATGTATGGTCACGGTGAATCAGAGTGTGTCGGTGAGCGCTATGTTCACGCAACTCTCTTACACGCTCACGGTATCGACACTCGGCGATGGGACTGTGACGAGCACGGATGGCTTTATCAATTGCCCGGGCACGTGCAGTCACTCCTACCTTAGCAATACGAATGTGACGCTGAATGCCTCGCCAGCACAGGACTGGAACTTCGCTTACTGGACCGGTGCGTGCGGCGGTACAGGCTCGTGCGTCGTGGATATGACGCAATCGCTCACGGTTGGGGCTGTGTTTGTGGGAAGCAGCGCATTGCAGTACACCCCCGTGACTCCCTGCCGGGCCGTGGACACGCGCAATCCCAATGGAACATTCGGCGGCCCACCCATCCAAGGAGATATCCCGCGCAGTTTCCCGATTCCCCAATCAGGGTGCAATATCCCGTCCACCGCCGCAGCCTACGCGCTGAATGTCACCCTCGTTCCAATCCGAGGGCATTCCGTGGGATTCCTGACCGTATACCCCACCGGCGAGAATCCGCCTAATATTTCTACCATGAACTCCTGGGACGGGCGAATTAAGGCCAATGCGGCCATCGTGCCCGCGGGAACGAATGGCGCGGTGAGCGTCTATTCCAGCGACACGACGAACATAGTTGTGGATATCACCGGCTACTTTGAGGCGCCCAACAGCTTGACGCTCGCCTTCTATCCTTTGACACCATGCCGCGCGGCGGACACGCGGCATGCCAATGGTTCGCTGGGAGGACCGCACCTGTATGCCGGGACCGAACGCGACTTTCCCGTTCTCGATGCTACGGCGTGCAACATCCCCGACACAGCGCAAGCCTACTCTCTGAACTTTACCGTTATTCCGCGAAGTGACCAAGTCTGGGTATTCACAGCGTGGCCCTTCGGGCAGACAATGCCGACCAGCTCCACGTTGAATGATCCTACCGGTACGGTTGTAGCCAATGCCGCCATCGTGCAGGCAGGAACCGAGGGCGAAATTGCCACTTGGGCCAGCGCTGATACCGACCTGGCGATTGACATAAACGGGTACTTTGCACCGGCGGGCACGGGCGGGTTATCGCTATACCCTATGACGCCGTGCCGTGTGCTGGACACGCGTAAGGTTGGCAACGGGCAACCGTTCACCGGCACCCTGAGCCCGCCCGTCGACGTGGTGGACAGTATGTGCGGACCGCCTAGTTCATCAGAAGCGTTTGTCTTGAACGCAACAGTTGTTCCAGCTGGCGGGCCAATGTATGTGTTAACGCTCTGGCCTGACGGAAGTAACATGCCACTCGTCTCCACACTGAATGCCTATGATGGGGCGGTTACTTCGAACTTGGCCATCGTGCCGACGACCAATGGCAAGATCGACGCTAATGCCGCGGGGCTCACGCAGCTAATTCTGGATCTGTTCGGCTACTTCGCTCCGTAGCTTACGTTGCTGTCAAGCTCATTTAGGGTGGCACCAGTAGTGCTATGCGCCAATTGGCTGCAAGAATCATCGTGAGCCTCGTTGTCACACATATACGAGTTGGTCGCGACAGCGATGGAGGCGACCTCCAACATTGCGAGCAGAAAGCGGACGCTATATGCCTTTCGCACCAAATTACCTCATTTGTGCGCCTTGAGAGCAACGCTTCCGACAGACGGATTCTGTGAGAGTGGATGCTCGAATATCGTTGTTTCAGCGTGTGACGTTGTGGCGTGAAGAATGTAAAGGCGGACAGAGGCGATGGTGGGCGGAAGAAATGCTCGCTCTTAATTGAACGAAAGCAATTTCCGTTCGCGAAATTAGTTGAGAGGAGATGACCAGATGAAATGGTTCAAAATTTACATGTTGATTTCACTGCTGTGGGCGGGAGCAGTAATTGCGGCTACTGCACAAGCAAGCCGGCCTACGTCGGCGAAAGGAAACAAACAGGCATCCTCACCGCTACTAAGCCTACAATCGAATATTGTTCCTGGTCAGAATTTCGATGGACTGGGCCAGAACTCGTTCGGGATGACCGATTCCGGTATCCCTCCCGATCCCGCCGGCGCTGTCGGCACGAGTCAATACATTGAGTGGGTGAATCCCTGGTTTGCCGTCTTCAATAAAGGTACCGGCGACCTCGTATATCCTCCCATTCCCGGGAGTCTGATTTGGCTCAACTTAGGCGGTCCGTGCGACGACTACTATGATGACGGCCAACCGGTCGTGCAATTCGATAAGCTGGCGCAGCGCTGGGTGATCGGCCAGCTCGTGCTTCAGGGCCCGCCGTACTATTTCTGCGTCGCCGTTTCCACGACTGCGGATGGGACACCGAACGCCGGCAACTACACGCTGTACTCGATCGCATTAAACGACCTTCCCGACTCCCCGCGGCTGGCGACCTGGCCGGATGCGTATTACGTTACCTTCAACATGTACAGTGGGGAGCAGTTTCTTTACTCCGAAGTGTGCGCGCTGGATCGCACTTCGTTGCTGAACGGCCAAACTCCGCGAGGGCCGCTGTGCCAGCAGACGCCGAATTTCAGCCTGTTGCCATCCGATATCGATGGAACCATGCCACCGCCTGCCGGCTCGCCGAACTATCTGCTCAGCCTCGGGCACAATGCGCTGGACTTCTGGACCTTCGCGGTAAATTTCTCGCAAGGCACCTCTCAGCTCAACGGCCCAACGGCAATCCCGGTGCAGGCGTTCAGCGGTGTATGCAGCTCGATTAATTGCATCCCGCAGAAGGGAACATCGCAGGCCCTGGAAAGCCTGAGTGACCGCCTGATGTATCGCGCCGCATACCGCAACTTCGGCGATCATGAGTCGCTGACGGTCAACCACACCATCATTTTTGCCTTGAGGTATGCCGCGGTGCGTTGGTACGAGCTGCGCAATCTGAGCAGCGGCACGCCCGTCGTTTACCAGCAGGGAACTTATACTCCGACTTCGATCCACCGCTGGATGGGGAATGTCGCCATGGATGGCATGAGCGATCTGGTCGCAGCCTACAATATTTCCAGCGTTGGATTGCATCCTTCCATTACTTTTACCGACCGCACCGCGACCGACCCGCTGAATACGCTCAGGGGAGAGAACCTGATCATGTCGGGCACCGGATCTCAGACGCAGGGCTACCAGTGGGGAAATTCCACCAGCCTCAGTGTTGACCCCGTGGACGACTGCACATTCTGGACTGCCGGCGAATACCTCCGAGCCGACGGCACAAGTAATTGGAATACGCGGATCAGCTCGTTCTCGCTGACGACTTGCCCGTCGGACCTGCCAGCCATCCAGATCACCAATGCGCCGCCATTCGGTCAGGATGGACCTTTAAGCGGAACAGTTTCCAATGTGAATTTCAACGACTACCAGGTTGGAGTATTGCTCTTTGTGCCCGGAGTTGGCTGGTACTCGAAACCCACTTGTGCCCAGCTCTTCGTGCCGATCGGGTCTGATGGAACGTGGCACTCTCCTGTAGATAGCGGCGGAGAAGGGGACTTCACGGCAACGAAGTATGCGGCATACCTGGTGCCGCTGGACGCGACCGCAAGTTGTCAGTCGGGTGTCGACGGACTACCTTTCGATCTGGAGACAGAGGCAGTAGCCAGGGCGTTTATCAATCGCCCGAATACGGCAGCGTATTTACAATTCTCGGGTCTCAATTGGGAGGTCACGCAAAACCCATACCTTCTGCTTTACCCAGGGCCTTGCGCATTTTCTGCGAATAACGTCTCGGTCGATGGTAATGGAAATCTGCACTTGAAAATCACTGACGATTCCGGAAGCTGGCACTGCGCTCAAGTCGCTACTCCTCCGCAGCCGCTGATGGGACAGCAAGCGAGTCAGACCTACGGCTACGGTACGTACACCTTCAACTTGGCAAGCGCCGTCGATGGCCTGGATCCGAACGTCGTCTTCGGGCTATTCACCTGGTCGGACGATCCGGCATATCCCGGTCCGTTGTCGCCTTGGACGAACAATCCGGATGGCGGGATTCCCAGTCACAGCGAGCTCGATGTTGAGTTTTCCAGGTGGGGAATTCCGACCGGCCCGAATGCTCAGTTCGCGGTGCAGCCCTACACGAACAACGGAGCAAGGTATCAATTCACGATGCCTCCGGGCTACAACACCTCAACCGCGATCATCTATTGGTTCCCGGATGGTATTAGCTTTAAAGTGCAGGACTCGAACGGGAACATCATTCAACAGTACAGCTATCCCGGCCCCGTGCCGCCGCCAGGCGAGAACGGAGGCTGGATGGGATTGCCAAACCTTCAGCAGGTGCGGTTAAACCTCTGGCTGTACAACGGGCAGCCACCGCAGAACGGCCAGAACGCAGAAGTTGTCGTGAGCAACTTCTTCTACACGCCGTACACTAACTGAGCGGCTTCGGTTATTAGCCGTCGCAGGGCGGCACGTACCGCGTTGTACAATAGCTCTGCGATTTGTGTGCTGGCCCCGCTTCAGTGAGGGAGGTTGGGGATCACGAAGTCATATATGGCCGCGTTGACGTTGATCGTAATAGTGTCGCTATTTTTTTTGGCATGCGGTGGTGGGGGCAAGACATCGTCACCGGCTCCAGTCAGCTACACGATCGGAGGAACCATTTCGGGCCTTTCCGGCGCTGGGCTTATATTGCAGAACAACGGCAGCGACAACCTGCCTGTCAACACGGACGGCAGCTTCACATTTAGTATGCCCGTCGCCAGCGGCAGCACTTATAACGTCACAATATTCTTACAGCCTTCCAGCCCCGCGCAGAGCTGCGCGGTGACGAACGGCAGCGGAACCGCGAACACGAACGTCACGAATGTTCAGGTCGCCTGCACAACAATGGAAGCTTGTAGCGGCGTTCCCGTCATGACAATCGGCTCGGCAACGTGGTCGCCGCAATGGTGTCAGGAATTCAACGGTCCTGCGAATCTTCCGGACACAACCGTGTGGAGTTTTGACTTGGGAAACAACAACGGTTGGGGCAACAACGAGGTTGAGGTTTACTGCGGGCCTCCGGGATACCCCAATAATCCACCGCAGTGTCCTACCACGTTCAGCACTACTACTAACACTGTGTATATCGATGGCGACGGACACCTCGTAATTCAGCCTATCAACAGCAGCGGAACATGGCTCTCAACCCGCATGAAGACGCAAGGCCTGGAAAACTTCCAGTACGGCCTGATTGAGGCCAGTCTCCAGCTTCCCAATACCACTGACCCGGGTCTTTGGCCGGCCTTCTGGTCACTCGGCAGCGACTACCCGGGAGTACCCTGGCCCAATTGCGGCGAAGCCGATTTTATGGAGAACTGGTCTCCTCAGGTTGACAACGGACCAGGTCCTGGAGGGAACAGAGCCACGATTCACACGGCTGAGACCAATGGCACCGGGATCGGAGGCTCCTACACATTTCCGGGTGGCCAGCAAGCGGATACCGCCTTCCATACTTATGGAGTGATCTGGTCTGCAAACATGATGCAGTTTTTTGTGGACGATCCATCATCACCGTTTTTCATCGTCACTGCCAGCGACCTTCCACCCGGGGACACGTGGCCGTTCAACGCCAACATTTTCTTGATTATGAATGTGGCAATCGGAGGCACCCTGGGTGGGCCAACCGGTGGCTTGACTAACCCACAACCAATGCTGGCTGACTATGTTCGCTGGTACACGATGTCCCCTTCCGATTCGATCAGGGCCAAACCGGCTCTGGGCAATCCCGCTCCCATCGTCGTGAATGCCGGTGCAATCGTGAAGAGCAAATTCACGCCCCAACTCGCCCCCGGCACAGGCTTCGTCTATTTCGCCTGTCGCGTTGATGCCCCTGGAGCTACCTGCGAGATCACGACGACGAATCCCCTGAACACGCACGTCATCAACTCCAGCACGGAGGAAAGTGTCATCGTGACAATTGCGACTTCAAGAACCGGCACGCCCGCAGGCGATTATGCGGTGACGGTTTACGCCTTTGCCGAAAACAACTCCGGCGACGGAGCGCTAGCTGCGGCCGATGCAAGCGCCATCATCCCGCTTACAGTGAAAGACTGAAGAGCGGGTGGTAAGGTATCGTGATTTTCACGAAGCGATCGAATGACACACAAGATTGCGATCAGTGATCTTTTCTTGGCAGCTTTGTTCTCTCTGTTTGTATCCCTTCCAGCTTTGGGGCAGCCGCAACAACAGATTTGGATGTGGAGGGACGCAGTCGGTGGTGTGCGGTCTCGGGCGGATTTGGACGAGGTTCTAAAGCAACACAGACTCTGGATCAATTCCTCGGGGAAATCGGGAGCGCGTGCGAACCTGAGCGGCGCGAATTTGCGCGAGGCGGACCTGCACGGCGCCGACCTGCGCCAGGCGAACCTGAGCAGTACGGACCTCAGTGGAGCGGACCTAAGCCGTGCGGCCCTACAGTTTGCCGATCTGCATGGCGCCAATCTCAATGACGCGAGCCTCAGGGACGCGCAGATGAACTGGGCAATACTTGACCGAGTCCTCTTCGAACCAAAGGAGCTTCCAACGGTCTGGACAATGGCTCTTGCAAAAGACTCAGATTCGATGACCTTCGAGTACAACCCCAGTCCGCTCACGCAACTCCGGAACCGCTTCCAGGATGCCGGGAACCGAGAGGCGGAGCGCGCCGTAACCTGCGCGCTGAATCGCCGCCAGGCGCGACCCGACTACAAGACGCCGCCTTACAAATCCATGCAGGGACTTTTTAGATGGATTGCCTTCGATCTGACCTGCGGGTACGGCCTCAGCCCCGGACGCCCACTTGGCATTCTTGGCTTGCTGTGCTTGCTGTTCGCCCTAGCCTATGCCGTTTTCATTCATTGTCCAGGGACCTCCGGCATTTACCTCGTTGGCAGCCGATGGTCGAAGGGCCGATGGAATACCCAGGGGTTAAGAATCCGCCCGCGCACCATTGCCAGCACGAGGCGGTGGAATGTCCCTTTCCTATGGCTCGGGCGGGAGTGGCGCGTGCTGCGTGCCGCAATGTTCCTTAGCCTAATTTCAGCCTTCGATATTGGGTTTCGCGACATCAACCTTGGCCGCTGGCTGCGACTGCTCACTCGGCGTGAGTATGACCTGAAAGCCATAGGGACGGCGCGGACAATTTCCGGGATTCAAAAGCTGCTTAGTGTTTACCTCGTAGGACTCTGGGTAGTCACCTATTTTGGCAGGCCATTTGAGTAATTGCTCCCACATGAACGCGATCTAGCACGTTATTTCAAATCCTGCAAGCGGTCTGACGCGTCCTCTGCAGGCGACCAGAACCACCCTCTTTTATCCCATGTTCGGGCATACGAATAATTAATCGTCGCGTTGTAGGCCTCTCTGGCTTCATCGTTGCGGTGCAGCAACTGCGCCGACCTTCCCTTGATCCAGTAGCAAGTGGCTACGTCATTGAGCACTCCTTGGCCAAATATGGCCTCCTCTTGTTGTTCGTTGACCTTACCCGTCGGCTGTGGTGTCGCTTTCTTTTGTACAAGCTCGGCTTGGCCCCTATCGGCCTCGTCCTTAAATCTGCGAACGCACCTATCTGCTGCAGCGATGGCGTCTTCATATCGATGGTGTTTGAAAGCGTCCCAAGCTGTATTCGTTAGTTCGATATTCCGAGAGGTTCCGGCCTGATCTTGTCCGCTTGAATTAGCCGCAGCGACGGTTTCCGATGCGGGCATCAACAAGCTAAGTAACACAAGCGAGAATTTCACGCCTAGAGCCAGTGCCGTTTTCACTTCTTCGCCTCCATCCTGAAGGGACTCGCTAGAACGAAAGTATCACGCTACCGGGGCAATCAAACTTCTCATTGCAGGTCTCTTAATCGGTCCTGCGCATCCTCGGCGGGCGCCCAGAAAAAACCGCCGCTTTTCGCATCGAATGTCCGCGCATGTTGATATTTGATAACCTCGGTATAGGCAGCTCTTGCCTCATCATTCCGACGGAGCCGCTGCGCGGATCTCCCCGCGATCCAGAAGCACGTCGCGACATCATTGAGAACGCCATTGTCGAAGATTTCCCTTGCCTCTTCGGGTGAAACCTTGCCAGTAGGAAGGGACTTGGCAAGCGTTCCTTCCTCCCTCGCTGCGGCAACCCGGAAATCGTCGCCGCACTGCCAGCCTACAGTAATGGCCGTTTTGTAGTCCCCACTGTTGAATAAATCCCAAGCTACCACGCTCATTCTTGTGCTCGGTGACTGCTGCTGCCAATCGCTAAACTGCAACGCAAGATGGCCGATACTGCCCACAAAGGCGAGAAAAAGAAAGACCGTGATCGCAGTTCGCCATGTGTCAGTCATGGCTTTTCCTTAAGAGGCGGGCTTGTTAGGATGAGTATGAGTACGCCGCTGAGGGCCGCAGTGACGATGGACGCAGCATGAATCCTCACAAACCACCGGTTCTCTGGGCCCGGTAGCCAAATTAGATACGCCAATGACGTGAGACTAGCGAGCATCAAGACAATTATAAATGCGTGCCACCACCTCAGTCTCCCGAGAGTCTGCCGCACCTGAGCTTCGGTCTGCGGACCAGGTTTAAGCTTTCGCTTTCGCTGCAGCCGCCATTTGACGATCTCGGCGGTTATGGCTCCTACCGCCGATATGATCGCAGCTATGACCGTTCCCCAAAAGGCGCTCATAGGTCGTTAGCTCCCAAGAAATGCAACAATCGATTTGCACACCGCGCGCGACAGCCGCGAGCTACTTATACCAATTCCCCACATTCGCGCTCACGCCTACGACAACGTCATATCTTGGAAATTGAGATGGCGGAGTGGGGCCGTAATATGTGGCCGTATCCAGGTACTCGCCGTATATGACAAAGCGACTCAGCCAACCCTTGTTTTTTGTGTCTAGCTTGCTCAAGGATGGAGCAAAGCGCAACCCGCCGCCAGCGACGAAACCATTCTCCCAGAAGAAATCGCACGGGTCGTTGGGGTCTCGCGAGCCCTGGCTCGACAAGTTGCAGCCGGCAATGCCCTCGTGGCGCCATTTCGATAGTGAACTCTCAAGCGCGACGTAAGGAGTAATGGTCGATATAGCGCCGCTCTTCGGTTTTCTGATGCCGACGCGCCCTGAGTTGGCAAACAACACCGAATCGTAGCGGGGGGTGAATTCGTTTGCCGACTGCCAGTAGAGGCCGTTCCACACTTCCACCCACCATGCATGGTCGAGTGCGTTCACATTGACGGCTTCCCAGTAGTCGAAACCAGCCCGGGTCTGATTCTTGGGCCTCCAGGAGGTGCCTTGCGGGTCATTTGAGAAATAATTCATGAAATTGTACTCGGCGAACATGCGCACCGGACCGAGGAAGCCTGGGAAGGGATAGGCTTGAACACCAAAACCTGGCCCCGCTAACCACCTGTTCTGCCACGCCTGGGGCTCAGAACCTGCTATGCCCGCCACTCTGAGATACGGTCCCCAGATGTGCTTCGTCCGTTTCCCATGCTCGTCTCGCCCGAATGGAGGGAGCCACAGCTCGACGCGGCTGTCCCAGTCGAACACTGCAGTATTGTAGTTGGGCAGGAAGAATTGTGTCTTCCGGTATCCGCCGTCAAGGTTCGCGGAAACCGTGAACCATTTCCCGAGAGCCGCTGGCTGCTCGGTGCCTTCCTGGCCAATGCAACTGCTCCCTGTTAGAAAGGCCCAGGCAAGTAAGCACATCCTAAGGTACGGACTTGAGAGCTTCATGCGTGTTGTCCTCCATCACTAGATCGCGAACGTGCTCGACGATGGCACCGGATATACGAACATGAACTTTTCCGTTGTCGTCCATGTGCTGAAAGAGCGCGAGCCACAGTAGAATCGCTGGACAACAGTGATTAGGATATTCAGTCGTTTACGGCGGGAGCGAGCAAAAACGACTGTATTAAGCTTTGAAATGATACATGGAAACTGTGCAAGTGTAGGGAAAGTCTATCTGGCAGGTCAAGAGAAAAATACCCTAGGCCCGGGGCAATATTAATATTCGCTTTTTGTTCGCGTCCTAGGATGTAGTCGATTTTGTAGCGGTCGCGCCTCCAAAGATCACCACATTTCCTCAGATTTCAATGGGCTGGTCGCAAGCGGCACAATACAAATCACTTGGAATCACCGCATTTCACTAGATCTCACCAAGCGCTTGAATCTGGTTCGGGACCAGGGGGTCGGAGGTTCAAATCCTCTCTCCCCGACCAATATTTTCAATAACTTACAATGGATGCCTGGAGTCAGGGTCACCCAAAAGGTCACCCATATGGGAGACCCCTCTGAAATGTCTGCCTTTCAGAAGGTTTCCGTTGCTTCGCAAGATGACAACAGATTTCTTGGATTATCGGATTATCGGCTGTTGGCTTCCGGCCCTGCTGATTCACCGATAGTCGTGTGCACGTCAGCGAGAACAGCGGCGTCAAAGGTGCGTTCCGAACAGCGAGCTTTCAGCTTCAGTACAAAGACGGGAATGACGAATGGCAGACCGGCCACAGCTTCGGAGCATCTGACATTGCCTATGCCTACTACAACCAAGGCAGCGCGCGCAAAGCCAAAGAGGACTAAACAGAGGGCAGGATTAAACCTAGGCTGTCCGCCTCCGATACAAACCCAAAAATCAAGCGGTTGAGATAAGAAATCTTGCGCTAACTCTTTCCTGTTTCACAAAGGGTGCTTTGTGCAACAGCAAAATCCGGATTTCTAATCGGGCGGATTCGACCGAGAACGGGTATTCTGGCGATGGAGGAACACCGGAATGAGTGTACTGTCGCCAACACCCAATGGACCAAGGCCCATACCCAAAGTGATCGAGGATAAATATCGCGCTTGGAAGTAATGGGCGAGCGTGTGGAATTGGGTTCATATTGTGGTGGGTGGGGCTGCTGTTGCGCTTTCGACCATAGTCGCGGCCAATACAAAGAGTGACTTCCTCGGATCTAAGGCAGTTGGCGTGGCCAGCGCCGCCGCTATCGCTTCGTTTTTGCTGACGACGCTCAATCCTCAAAAGACGGCGAAGGGATTTGTAAATGCGTATCGCCACCTCGAAAAGGCCATCTCGCGCTTTCAGTTTGATCCCGCTGTCACTGAAGTAGACCTTGGTAAGGCGGACGCTGAGGGAATTGATCTTCTTGACGAGCGCCATCGACCACAGCGAAGCATCAAGCATGTTTCAAAGAGGGTAAGTTTTGAGACGAAAAACGGCGGCAGGGAAATCAAGGGCTTGCAAGTCTCAAAAGTCTATCTCAGATTGCGGCATGACACAGGACCGGCTGAATCTGCATCTTGTGTCCCGGCGCTCACCTTCCGCTTGGTGCGCTGCAAGTATTCCCGGCCCAATCCGGGTGCTTTATTACTTGCGTTTTGAAGTGAAGCCGCACTCCCTGCCCCCGCCCGTGTTTGTTTGCTTCCCGATTACTTGAAATCGCTTAAGCATAATGGGTCTTATGCGTCTTTGTCCCTCACGCGTGGGACACAAGATGTAGGAACGAGTTTAACCAAATTTACCGTGCATCTGTTGCAAGTGAGCGCATTGAACGGAACGAGTTCTCCGCCCCTGTAAGTGATTCTTGAATCATTGAGCATGAAGACGACACCCACCAACACGTCAGGATGCGAAGCCCTTCCTTCGCGATCTTTTCTACAAGGCAAGAACGGCGAAATCCCCCGACATCATCTAGCTGCATAGTGCAGTCAACAAAGTAAAACCGAATACCGAGAAAGTGGACGCCGCTTGGAAGTGGTGCCTCGGGGTCTATTTTCTTGCCGGTGTTTGGGTCTATTACCGAAGGTTGCTGATCCGGCGGCGCATGTTCCGGCCACCACTGCCAGCATGAACGCGACTTGTCAGCCCTGGGATTGGAAACCAATTCCCATGGGCTGGAGGTCAGACCATACCCAGAACGCTGCTGCAGGTCGGACCGATATGTCACCACTTCACTTGCGAGCTGCCAATACTCAGGAATACTAGAATACACAGACTCCTTGCTCTGTAGGGACTTTCCTTATGCAAACCCATTTTGTTTCAGCTAGGGCGTGATCTCAAACAGTGTCCCACCATAGGTGGTGCCGTATAGCTTTCCATTCCCTCCGAGTGTGAGGCTATTAGGGTTGGAGCCATCGTCGCCACCGGTGAATTCGTGGAGCGAAGTGAAGATCCAACCATTGCTTGAGGGTGACAACTCAAAAATCGATCCAGGGCCGTCATATCCACCGCAATACCAAGAGCTGCCGTAGAGATTACCCTGCGCATCCATCGGTAGTGTCCTAATAGACATCAACCACTTTATCTCAGATAGAACCGAGAGTGCGGTCGATACTCCGGGCAAGACAATCGAAGCGGTGACCAATCTGGTAAACGCTTTGCCCGATCTGCGGCCAAATGACACCGACGCCTGTGGCGAGTACAGGGAGACGGCGGAGTCGAGGGTTTCGCGCGGCCTTGGCTACTTAAAAAAATTGGCCATTAAGCATCATCTGGAAGTCATGCTCGACGGCGGACTTCTGCTCTAATCCTTTCACCAACGCACTGTTAGGACACTACCCATCCATCACCAGGCCGTAAGGGGTTGTCATGCTGGGATTACGCGTGAGGCTATAAAGCACGCTAAAGGTCCAGTTGCCGTCAGTGGAAGGTGTCAACTCGAAGACCGTACCGCAGCCGCCCGATCCATACCAGCCGGTTGTCATGCCGAACAGGTTGCCATTCTTGTCGAAGGTGACCCCCGATCCCCCAGCGAACGCCAGTATCTTCTCGATCCAGCGGCCATTCCAAGGCGACAGTTCGAAAACTGTGCCGGATCCGTTTGCGCCGGGAAGCGAGCCCGTCGTAGTGCCATAGACATTGCCAGCGGCGTCGAACGCTACCCCGCTGGCAGGCGAAACACCATCGATCGCGAAAGCACCCTTGTTGAAGCGGTAAAGCACTGTTTCCGTCCAGGGCTCAAGCGTGCTGCTTGGAGTCCCGGCCGGAGGCGTGATTTTGTAAACCATTTCGTAGCCTGGTAAGCCGTCGCCACTCAGTCCGCCCCAAAAGGTCGTGCCGTAAAGACTCCCATCTCGACCAAGGATGACGCCGCCATTCAAATCGCGGCCGTCCCTTTGCGGGTAGCCTCTGAATCGATAGAGCGTGGCAAAAATCCAGCCCGAGCCGTTATTCGACAGCTTGAAGACCGTGCCGCAACCCAGATAGTCGTAGTCACAGTGCATCTGCCCGCCCTCTTGCGCTGTGCCGTAGAGGTTCCCGGCTGCATCCATGATGACGCCGTCAGGCGTAAGACCCTCCGCTCCGTCGGTAAACGTGAACGTGTGAATCACCTGGAATGCTTGTGCCGGGGCGGATTGCACCACCATCAACATCAGTGCAAAGCTCGTCGTTACTGCAAACCCTGTCGCCGATCGAGTTCGAAAAGCAACGGCCAACGGAAAGCCGGCTGCCTGAATGGATGCCAGCGACAATGAGTTTTCTGAGGCATAAGGAAATCTATTCCGATGCTTCTCTGACTCAGGTGCCGGGGAGAGGCGAGCCCTCCCCAGCGGCTCATCGGAATGAGTCTCCGGCAGGATATTCCTTGGCGGGTTGCTCTCCAGCAGAGCCCGCCTCCGCTTCCCCTGCCGAGACTGTTCTGCCACCAGGGTTCCCGTTGGTCAAGCAGAATCCAGCCAACGGCTAACTGTCGAATCCCTCCGTGTCTCAGAAAAGGGCGCAGTCCATGCTTCATGACGAGCCCTTACCCCATTGCGACGATGATCGGGCTGCTCATAGTCGCGCTGAGCATTGCCTCGGGACTGATTTGGCTTCAACGCCGCGTTCTCGCACTGTGGGCAGGACCGCTACGGACCTAACCGAGTCGGACCGTTTGGCCTGCTCCAGGTTGTGGCCGACATGATCAAGATCTTCGCTAAGGAGGACTGGATTCCTCCTTTTGCCGATAAGCCGGTCTTTGTGCTGGCCCCAGCCATCATTGTTGTGACCGTATTGATGACCTTCGCTTGCTTTCCATCTCTCCTGGCATCATCGTAAGCGACTTGAACGTAGGCCTGCTCTTCTTTCTTGCCATGTCGTCGCTGGGGGTTTACAGCGTGGTGCTGGCGGGCTGGTCATCGGACACTAAGTACTCACTGCTCGGCGGGTTGCGCGCCGCGGCACAAATGATCAGCTACGAAGTCTTCTGGGTCTATCTCTAATAGGAGTAGTGGTGCTGGCAGGTTCATTCGACCTGGTCAAGATTGTTGAAGCACAGAGGAAGATGTGGTTTGTGGTCCCACAGTTTCTCGGCTTCATGTTGTTTCTTATCGCGGGCATTGCCGAAACGCGGCGCTTGCCGTTTGATCTGCCGGAAGCAGAGAGCGAACTGGTTGCCGGTTACCACTCGGAGTACTCCGGAATGAAGTTTGGCATGTTCTTCGTAGGTGAGTATCTGGATCTGCTGCTGCTCTATCTTGGATGGGAAGGCGTTGGATTGTGCAGTTACTTGCTGATCGGCTTCTGGTACGCCGATCCCAAGAATGGATTGGCAGCGCGCAAAGCATTCATTGTGACTCGCGTTGGCGACACCGCGATGATCATCGGCTTGTTTCTGCTCTTCCAGCACCTGGGTACCCTGCAGATCCAGGAACTGATGCTCCGAGCTGCTGGGCAATGGTCCGTGGGTTCAGCGCTTCCGACTGTGGCTGCAGCCCTGCTGCTGGGCGGTGCCGTGGGCAAGTCAGCGCAGCTTCCATTGCAAACTTGGCTTCCAGATGCCATGGCCGGCCCCACGCCGACCAGCGCTCTGATACATGCAGCCACCATGGTGACCGCCGGCGTTTACCTCATCGCACGTACTCGCGTGCTTTTTTCGCTGGCTCCTGCGGTACAGTTTGCCGTGGCGGCAATCGGTGCCGCTACCTTGGTGCTCGCGGGAGTCAGTCTAACCCAATGGGACATCAAACGAGTGCTGGCCTATTCCACGATCAGCCAGATCGGATACATGTTTCTCGCTATGGGCGTGGGCGCGTGGTCGGCAGGTATTTTTCACTTCATGACCCACGCGTTTTTTAAGTCATTGCTCTTTCTCGCGGCCGGCGTCGTGATTCAAGCAATGAACGAAGAGCACAGCATCTTCAAGATGGGTGGCTTGCGCAAAGAACTGCCGCTGGCCTTTGGCGCTTTCCTGATCGCGGGTTGTTCTCTCGCCGGACTGCCTCTCATTACTGCGGGTTTTTACAGCAAGGGCTTAATCCTGTGGCAGACGTGGGCGTCCCCCAAGGCAGCACGGCCCTGATAGCGCAGGCCGAGTCAATCTTCTTCACCAGCAGGCGTGGCTGCGGGAATTGGACTGGAGCTGGATCCCTTCGTTCGGTATCCATTTTCATCTAGCGTTGGACGGTCTGAGCTTGCTGCTGCTGATGCTCACGTTCCTCCTCGGCAGCATGTCAGTGCTGGCATCTTGGATCGAGATCCAAGAAGGAGTGGGTTTCTTCCATCTCAACCTGCTCCGGGTGTTGGCTGGAATCGCCGGCGCGTTTCTGGCAATGGACTTGTTCTTGTTCTACTTCGCATGGGAACTGATGCTGGTCCCCATGTACTTCCTTATCGCCATATGGGGTCATGAGCGGCGGCTCTATGCAGCGGTGAAGTTCTTCCTGTTTACTCAGCTCGGCGTTTATCAAAAGAGCAGAATCTTGACGGCGGTGGCTGCGGTCGGCATCCTGGCGTCCACTTTCTATGCTCTGAAGTTTGTTCAGTACGCATTCCATGGTCCTAACGACCACCACTGGGCGCTACTTGATTTGGGAGTTCGCGAAGCCATCATCTTCACTCCCATGATCATTATTCTCCTTTGGCTGGGGCTCCATCCACGGCCTGTGTTCAGCACCTTTAATCCAGCAATGGAAACGCTGCAGCAACACGCAGAGCAGACTCTGCAGGCGCTGCGGAGATAGTGATGAACACTGCCGACCTGCTCGCTCTATTACCGTTCTTGCTCATTGCGGGAACTTCCGTCTTGGTCATGCTGGAGATCGCAGCGTGGCGCAGTCATTGCTTGAGCCTGGGCATTACCTTTGTTGGATTAGCGACAGCTTTCGGATCATTGTGGCTGATGGCTCCACTGGCGCCTCGAAAGGTGATGTCGCTCCTCATCCTGGACCAGTACGCACTGTTCTATATCGGCCTGATCCTTGCCGCCACGTTTGCCATCGCGATTCTCTGTCATGGGTATCTCGAGGGACACGCGGAGACTCGCGAAGAACTCTACATTCTGCTCCTGGTGGCAACGCTTGGTTCGATGGTTTGGTCGCGAGCAGCCACTCCGTTTCTTTCTTTCTAGGCCTGGGAATTCTGAGTGGGCGGCATTTGCTTGAGATGTTCCTCAAAGTCGCGGGTGCCCGCCAGTCAGCGGACCTGGACGCGTTATCGAACCGGGGACTCAGGCCCATTTTGTGGAGTTTTGGGTCCTTCTCCCCTGGGCAGAACGGTGCGCCGTTGATGGGCCCAGCCCGGCAGGCTGCGTCACACTGATCATCCGGATGCCTCTCCAGGTCTGGGGTTGTGCCAAGAGCCGTCTGGAGCGATGAGCGCGTCAGCCTCTTTCGGTCCCCAGCTACGGCGCTTGTAAGCCCGAGCCCGGTGGTGGTTCTTAAGGACTGGATTGACCACCGCCCAGGCCGCCTCAACCGCGTCCTCGCGGGTAAATAGCGCTCCATCGCCGATCATCGCATCGCCCAAAAGCCGCTCGTAAGGCGTTCCCTCGCCCGGTTGTTCTTCCAAAAGATAGAGCTCTCGCTGGTCCCCGACAAAATCCTTGCCTACGCGCTTGACCCGAGCGGCAAGGGCGATGGCCGAGTTGGGGGAGAGCCGGAAGCGAAGGTAATTGGTCCGGCTGGTCATTGAAATTGCCGCTGAGTCGGCGAAGAGCCTCTGCGGCGGCGCCTCCAACTCCACCAGAACCTCGGTAGCGGTATCTGCCAAATACTTGCCGGAGCGCAGGTACCACGGCACGCCCTCCCAGCGCCATGAGTCGATGAAAAGTCGCAAGGCGCAGAAAGTTTCGACGTCGGAGTTCTTCGCCACGTTTGGTTCCTTCCGGTAGCCAGCGTATTGGCCGCGCACTACGTCAGCGGGCTTCAGCGGGCGCATGGCTTGAAAGACCTTGGCTTTCTCGTTGTGCACTGCTCCAAAGTCCCTATCGGCCGGGGGCTCCATGGCAAGTAAGGCGACGATTTGGAAGAGGTGGTTCTCGATCACGTCGCGCAGGCATCCGGCAGTTTCGTAAAACGCGCCGCGTTTCCCAACGCCGAAATCCTCGGATAGGGTGATCTGGACGCTAGCAACGTAGTTGCGATTCCAGATCGGTTCCAGGAATGAATTTGCGAAGCGGAAATAGAGGAGATTCATGATTGCCTCTTTCCCGAGGAAGTGGTCGATGCGGAAGATCGAGTCTTCCGGGAATACCGAACGCGCGACGCGGTTGAGCTCCCGCGCGGAGGCTAGGTCGCGTCCGAACGGTTTTTCGACAATGACCCGCGCATGCTCGGCTAGGTTCGCGGCGCCTAGCCCTTTGATCACCGTCTCGAAGAGCGAGGGCGGGATAGCAAGGTAGTGCGCCGGGCGCCGAGCGCTACCTAGCTCCTTTCTTAACGCCGCGAATGTGCCCGGATCTTTGTAATCCCCGCTTACGTAACTGAGCATAGATAGAAGACGATGGAGAGCACGCCGGTTATCGATCCCGCCTGAATGCTTTATGCTGTTCGTCACGCGTTTGTGCAGACGCGCTAGACTCCATTTCGGGAAAGCGACGCCGATTACCGGGACCTTGAGGGCATCTCGTTTCACCATGGCATAGAGTGCAGGGAAGATCATCTTGTGGGCGAGATCGCCCGTCACTCCAAAGACGACTAGCGCGTCCGAACGGGAGGCCGTCATCATGGTCTCCCCTCCCCGGCGAAGGCTTTTTCCTCCGGGCCGCCGCACTCGTAACGAGGGGCGGAAAGACAGCCAATTGACATCGCTCCCAACGTTGATAAGCCAAGAAACTGTCTTACAAATATAAAGACAAATCTCATAAAGGGTGGCTACTCCATCTTTCTGCCCATGTCCGGCTGTTGTTCCCCTCAGAAATGGAAAACGATAGCGGCAGTGTCGTAAGTTAGACCTACTTGGTTAGCTGCTTGCGGATCGATTGCAATTCCAGTCGCCGCTTCTTCGTGGCCTTGGGATACGCCATCTTGAGTCCGTTGAGCGTATCAAGGACAATTCTGGAAACAATCAGTCGCGCGTTTTCCTTATCATCGGCGGGAACGACATACCAGGGCGCGTGATGCGTGGTGGTCGCGCTCAGGCACGCCTCATAAGCCTTCACGTAATCCTTCCAATATTTTCTCTCGTGAATGTCGGAGAGGCTGAATTTCCAATTCTTGTCCGGCTCATCGAGTCGCTCGAGAAACCGTTTTCGCTGCTCCTCCTCTGAAAGATGGAGAAATATCTTGATTGTGCGGGTCCCGTTGCGATAAAGGTGTCTCTCCAGATCCACCATGGAGCGATAGCGCTCCTCCCAGATCGTCTTCTCGTCGCGCAATTCCTCCGACAGACCCTGGTTGCGAAGGATCTCGGGATGCACCCGAACGACCAGCACCTCCTCGTAATAAGAACGGTTGAAGATGCCGATCCGCCCGCGCTCGGGAAGCCGGCACGTGGTACGCCACAGGAAATCGTGCTCCAACTCCTCGGCGCTCGGCTGTTTGAAACTGAAAACCTCACAGCCTTCCGGATTGACCCCAGACATCACATGCCGGATGGCGCCATCCTTGCCGGCAGCATCCATCCCCTGAAAGATCAGCAGCAGGGCATAGCGGTTGGAGGCGTAGTGGAGTTGTTGCAGTGAGCTCAGCTCCTGAACGTGTTCCTCCAGTAGTTTTTGATATTGCTTTTTCGACTTGCAAATGGGCTTCACGATTGTCGGCCATTCGCTGAGTTCGACTTTTTTTCCAGGCGGTACGCGGAAGTCCTTGGAATCGATCTTCATCTTCCTCCCTTTGGCGTCACAGAGCCCGTTAGGTTAGGCTGAGCACTCTTGGAGGCTCGCGAGGACGTTCACGAAGCCTTCCGATGTCCCGCCTGATCTTTCCGGATCTCTCGCTCCGCTTCCATCCAGTCTTGATCTTGCTGGCTTTCGCCCTCAACTCGCTTCTGATAGAGTTCGTAGGCCCTCGCCGCGATCTGTGGCGTAAGATCGAGCGGCTTCTTAGCCAGCGAAGAGGACTGGATAGGATCGAAGATTCGATAGGCGAGAAGTTTCACGCGGTCATTGACGAGGAACCAGGCCAGAGCATAGCCCCAAACGAACGCTGCCCAACCCCAGCCAAGAGGGGTCATAAACAGCCCGTAAACCGCAATTAGAGTCGCCACTGCTTGGGTGCCGAGCACCGCAATCCATAGAATGCGCGCCGGGCGTATGGACCAGAATGGTCCGCGGGTGCGCGTCAGGAAAATCGTCAGGTGCCCGGCAACCGAGAGCTTCAAATACATCAGCGTTTGGATGTGTGCGTGGTCGAGGTGAAACACGCGCTCGCCAAGATAAAACAGGCCAAACGCTGCTACGACCCCGATGACGCCCAGCACAGTTGAGATTCCCAGCACCAGGCGCATGTTCCAAGCCTCGGGCTTGTCCTTGTAATGAACGTTGTCATAGGCGATCGACAGAATCGCGCCGTCGTTGAGCACAGCGATGATCACGATCATTACTGCTGTGACGGGATAGAAGTTGAAGACCAGGATCGCCAACGTCATGAAGAACAGAACCCGCAGCGTTTCGGCGATGCGGTAAATTGCGTAGCTGTTCATCCGCTGGAAGATACGGCGGCTCTCTTTGACGGCATCGATGATCACCGACAGACCGGAGGCCAGCAGTACAATGTCGGCCGCCGCGCGAGCCGCGTCGGTGGCGCCGGAAACGGCGATGCCACAATCCGCTTTTTTTAATGCGGGAGCGTCGTTCACCCCGTCGCCCGTCATCCCGACAATATGGCGGCGTTTTTGCAGCACATCGACGATGTGGAACTTGTCTTCAGGAAATACTTGGGCGAAGCCGTCCGCCTTCTCGATAGCCTCCGACGCCTGCGCCGATTGTTGATTCTTTGAATCGTGCAATACGGTGGCGTCAAGGATGTTGGTGCCCAACCCCAGTTGGCGGGAAGTTTCCTGGGCAATAGCAAGTTGATCGCCGGTAACCATCTTGACTTTCACGCCCATCTGCTCTGCGCTCGCGATGGTTGCTTTAGCCTGCTCGCGCGGCGGATCGGACATTGGCAACACACCAACGAACTGCCATTTGTCGTCCTGATCGGCACGGGCCACGCCCAGAGAGCGAAAACCGCGTGCGGCAAACTCATTGACGGCTTTCTCGACGGCAGGTTACTTCCGCCAGGTTGGTGGCCATCTGGAGGATGACCTGCGGCGCTCCCTTCGCCACCTTGAACTGTTTTCCGTCCGAGCCTTTTACCGTGGCTTCGGTGCGCTTATGCACCGGGTCGAAAGGCACGAAATGGAGTACCTGATAGCCCTTCAACGCCTTGTCGTCCTTCACGCCGCCGATCACCGCGAGGTCGATAGTGTCCTTGTCTTCGGCACGCGAAGCGAGCGCCGCCCAGAGAATGACCTGGTCGGGAGGGTTATTGTTCACGCAGAAGGGATCGCCCAACGTCAGCTTGTTTTGAGTCAGGGTGCCGGTCTTGTCCGAGCACAGCACATCCACGCCAGCCAGTTCCTCGATGGCCGACAGTTTGGTTACAATCGCCTGTTTTTTTGCCAGCAGGCGGGCGCCCACCGCCATGGTGACTGACAGGACTGTTGGCATCGCTACAGGGATCGCGGCCACCAGAAGTACCAGGGCGAACTCCAGCGTGCTGAGGATTGGATCGTGACGAAAGAGCGCCACGGTAACGATCACCGCCACCAGGGCCACTGCAAGAATGATCAGGTAGTTGCCGATCTTCAGCACGGCACGCTGGAAATGGCTGACGGTATGGGCCTCCTGCACCAGTTGCGCCGTCTTGCCGAAGTAGGTCTTCTCCCCCGTGGCGTATACCATGGCGTCGGCTTCGCCCCGCTTGATGATCGAGCCCGAAAACACCGCCTCGCCAGGTTTGCGCGTGGCGGGCAAGGATTCGCCGGTTAATGCGGACTGATCTACTTGCACTGGATCGCCCGCCAGCAGGCGCGCATCCGCTGGCACGATGTCGCCCAGTCGCAGACGGATGACGTCCCCGGGCACCAGTTCAGATACCTTCGGAGTGACCCACTTTCCATCACGCAAGACCCGAGCCTTGGTCGCCAGTTTGGCCCGCAACGCGGCAATTTCGTTTCCCGCCTGATGCTCCTCCCAAAATGCGACCACAGCGTTGGAAAAAAGCAGAAAAAGAATGATGAAGAAATCCAGCCAATGCCGGACAATTCCGGACAAAATTACAGCCGCCTCAATCATCCATGGGATAGGACCCCAGAAATAGCTGAGGAACTTCAGGAAGAGATTGGTTTTCTTTTCCGTGATCTCGTTCGGCCCGTATTGCGTCAGCCGTTTCTGCGCTTCGGCTTGACTCAGGCCCTTCGGAGACGATCCCAATTTTTTTTCGACTTCCGGCATGGGAAGCGACTTCAGATCGTCCTTGGACTCGGACGTCGACCTGTTCTTGGAATCAGGCTTCGCAGCGGACGTTGAATCAGGCTTCGACTCCGGTTTCGCGTCCAGCTTGGACTCGGGGGTATCTGCCACCGCTTTCACCATGACTGTTCTCCTGCTCTTGTTATCTCCACCCGCTCTCTATCCGGAGGACGCTTGGGAAATCGACAGATTGGCGCTGTCGACGAAATCTGGTTTGCGATTTCGAATTTCTGAAAATCGGCGGCTGGGATCAACAAATCATCCAGCCGTTCCCCGAACGTCCGTATTCGGCAGTCGAACTGATCTGCATTCGGCCGATTCCGGCATCAATGGCTCAAAGGGCGATGTCATTCTGCTTCCCGAGTTCTCGCGTCGCTGAAGCTCCAACTGGCCACTCCTGTTAACTGCTCCCGATGCAGCGCAGGCTCGGTCGAACGAGCATCACGGTCGTTACGAACCCTCCCAAGACAGTATCTTCCCGCGGCAGATGCGGCATCTGTGCACTTTTGCTCAAGAATGACCAAACGCTTGTCCCTCGGGTTGGCCGGAATGGGTTGGAAAGCAGTTCTACGGGAACAGTGCGTGATTTGATTCGCGGAGGCACGACAGCATCGAGGTTGATCGTAGCGGATCCAGATTTCCCGCTGGCGTCCAATTAAGGGTGGGTCTGCGATCCATCCCCGGAATGGTTGTCCTCCGGCCCGCGGATGCCAATGAGACAGTTGCCGCCTGGCGGATCGCCATTGCGCGAGAGGAAGGTCCGGTCGCTCTGGTCTTGACTCGTCAGGAACTGCCCGTTCTCGACCTGGCCCGCTACCCCGGTATTCCCACGGGAGTGCCGCTTGGTGGTTACGTTCTCGCGACTCGCCGTCTGGTACGCGACCCAACATCATTCTGATCGCGACCGGCTCCGAAGTACATCTGGCGCTGGAGGCTCGCGAGCGATTGGCGGCCGAGGACGTCCAGGCGAGAGTGGTAAGCGTTCCTAGCACAAAGATGTTCTCGATGCAGTCGGACGATTATCGGCAAAGTGTCTTGCCTCCCGGCGTGCCCCTCTTAGTTATTGATGCCGGCGTGTCCCTCGGATGGCGATCCTATGTTGGTCCCCGGATCGCCATGATCGGGGTGGATAGCTTCGGTGCATCAGCTCCCGGACCGATCGTGATGGAGCACTACGCTTTACCGTGGCGAATGTCTGCAAGCAAGCTCACAATGTCCTCCGGCAGGGGAGGCAGAAGCCATGATGCGGGTCGAAATTCGCATCAGAGCACGGGGTCCGCGATCGAAGAGCAGCTAGCTCGCGTCGCACTCCCCGCCGGCTTATGAGTCTGCGCGAACTCTCTTCTTCGTCCTCCACTCATCTCTTGCGCTCAGGCAGCAGGCTGCATATTTTCGCGAGGCTATTTCCCAGCGGGCTGTTGCCGAAACCAGGAATCCCTTCAACAGTTCACGGGGAGAAGTGAGCAATACAGGGCAGCCGCTGAAGTCAAAATCCCTTACTTTAGTGACTGGCAATGGGCCATCGTGAGTGCCGACGGCAACGAGAGTGGGTTGCGGGCTGTCGGCTGAGGGGTTACGTGCTGTAATCATGTACTGCCCCAAGAAACGTACTGTAGCAATCGCGTCAAAAGAAATTGGTATCCACATACCTCTCACCTCCGCGAATTGCATGGTGATGTGAACGCCTGTGATCCAGAAGGAAGGATTTTTGGCGGGCACTCCTTCCAATCGGCGGATATGGAACGTGGTCGTATCTACCCAAATTTGCCCTCGAAAAAGATAGCGCTCCTTTCTTTTCGGGATAATCCGGATAACATATTCATCATGAACCCCCAGCTTATCTTATCTTGTCTGAGAAAAACGAAGTCATAGTTCGCCCGACTGATCTCGCTTTCATGAATTTTCTTCGCCGCCTCGATTTCCTGGTCCAAAAGCTCGCGGACCATTTTTTCTCCCCTCGACTTTCCTTCCGCCCGCGTGATCCTGTACGTTTTCTTGCCGGGAGGAGCAAAATTGATCTGGACCACGACCGTGGAGCTGGGTTGTTTGTCGTCGCCCCGGAATACTTTATATTCTCGCGTCACTTCATAGGGTTGAGATTCAGCAGGGTTCTGGCGCTGGACGCCTTCCAAACGTTGCAATATAGCGGTTAGATCGGGAGGTGTAATTACAGGAGCAGGCGAGATGTCCTGTGACGACGCGGTGCACATAGTTAGCAACGCGAAAATTGACGGCCAGAATGTTAGTGTGCCTGCCCTCATCATTTTCGTATCACGACTGATGACTTGGCTTTCTGCCGCTGCTCCGTGGCAATTGCGGTTTTCTCCTATCGCTCAACTATCCCGCCGATCCCAATGCCTTATGCCTGACGAATCAACCCCTTGATGATCTCAGATTTCCAGTCGATGACGATGAAGGGACCCTGCCGGTGTAAACAGGTTTTGGCATGGCGGGAATCAAACGGGACGCGCCTCACGGGATTAGCATATCGATCACACCTTTGCTTCCGGTGGGTCGGCGACTCCTTCAGATGGAAGGAAATCCGGCAGATCAAGGCGTGCCACACCGATTCGTTTATCTGCCATCCCGTAATAGACATCGAAGCGGTCGGGCGAGCCGAGATCGTCGCGCCGGTCGATGCCAGTGGGGAACACGACGTTGGCGACCGTACCGTGGCGTTCCTGCGGCAGCGCCGGTGTCAACATGGGTTCCGCCGAACGGTAAACGATCACGAGCGGATGCTCCTTGGAAAATATCATCGCCCCGGCCGAATAACACAGCTCATACCTGTCAGTCTTGGGCTTCCCCATCTCGCTAACCCCGTGGTAGATGATCAGCCAGCCGAACCGGGTTAAGACGGGTGGAGTGCCGCCTCCTATCTTGAGCCGCTCCCACGGTGAGACCGGAGCCGCCAACCGGTGATGAAAGGCAAACTGGCCGGTTCGAAATGGCTTATGGTCAAGAGACATTCGACAATACGAAATCCAGATGCTTTCCCTGTCGATATCCACCTTACGAGTTTCAGGTTTGCAGGCAGTTTCCTCGGGACGAGTACCTGGGAAGAGCGGACGGTGAAGCATCGCCAATTCCGGTTGCCCGGATGGATCGGGAATGACAACGGGGAACAGGCTGGCATCTTTGTCGTCCACGTCATCGAATTCGATGCCCTGATATGGGCCGAACGTCGCCAGCCCGAGCCGATCCCAGTGGAAGAGATCTTTGGATAGGGCAAGTGCGATCCGCGGGCCTCGGGGCGAAAATGCCGTGTAGGTCATGATGTACTGCTTGAGTGGTTCCACGAATGTGATTCGCGGATCCTCGCAACCACCGCCGCCGTCCGGTCGCCGCTCATAATCGGCTTCCGGCTCCAGTGCAATGCCCAGCCTATCAACACCTATCGGGTCGCCGACGTCATTAAAGCGCACTCGTGCAATGCCGATGCGCGAGTAATTACCCCGCGCAACCAGACGCGGAAACAGGTAGAGTTCGCCATCTGGGCCACGAGCTGCTGCCGGGTTTAGGACCCCTTCAACCTCGTGCGGATTCCCCGGCTCCGGCTCCATCAACATTCCCAAACGCTGCAACTTAAACCCGCTCATCAATCCCCTCACAAAGTCACGACGCCGCCTGGTCGCGACCTGCCAAGCAAGCGATGATCGCTTGTATAACCCGCTTCGTCTCATCGGGACCTTTGACGGGAATAGAATCCACACCTATTTTTTCGGCGGGATAGTCATTCCCGCCCACGAACAAAGCATCTCCGATGTAGATCATCTCTTTCAACGAAACGTGGAGGAGGTCTCGTAGTTTTCCGATGCCGTATGCCTTATCAATACCGGGCTTGGTGACGTCAATGGACGTCGAGCCACCTATTCGGACAGAAAACTGGGGAATAAGTCTGTCAAGGATAGCTTTGATCTTTTTCCGCTTGGCATAATCCGGGTCCCACTTCTCTTTTTCTTCCAAAGGAGCCTGCTGACCTAAGGCGGAAAATGTTATCTGGCTCCCGCGGTCTTCGATTTGCTCTCCCCAAAGCTTTTCGATCTTGAAGCCTGCAACTCCGATCGCCTTCTTAAGAGAGCTGAGTATTTTCTCTCGCTCCTCTGGAGTGAAATCTTCTTCGTAAAGTCTCTTCCAAGCCCCTGAGTATTGGTAGAACTTTGTTCCACAGGTAGGAAGCAGGGATAGTCCTCTCAGACGTTGGTCGTGAGGAAGCTTGGAGACCACCTGCTTTTCAAACTGCGGCCAATCGCCACCGGAGATCACAGCCACTTTGACGATGTCCAATAGAGCATGCAGCAGCCCCGACATTTCGGTATCCAGAGGCGACTTACTGTCGGCAAGCGTACCGTCCAGATCAAAGACAATTAGCTTCTTCACTATCCTCACCCTCTGACGCTATCGCAACCTCAATCCGGCAGTGCAATCTCCAACAAGTTCACCGCATCGCGTGGTCGAACGGTGCACTCACCGATGGCTGCCGGCAAGAGAAATACGTCCCCTTTTGCCAATGCAAAACGTGCAGCTGCGTGCTCCAACTCTCCCCCGCCCCCAATGCATACCAGTACGCGCGGAGAACCAGTCACGCCTACGGCGAACGGCGATTGTCCGCGCAGACGCCATAGCCGGAAATGTTCACAATCAAAGAGCTTCTCGCGTTCTACGGGCGTTGATGACTCCACCACCGGCGCGATCGGACAGACAGCGCCCTCTGCAAAATCAATACAGGCAATTGCCTTATCGACTTGGAGCGGCCGCGGCTGGCCTGTCTTCGCGTCCACGTGGCCCCAGTCGTACAAACGAAACGTCACATCGCTGTTCTGTTGGATCTCGAACACCATAACCTCGCCGCCCAAAGAGTGGACAGTCCCAGCCTTCAGGAATACGGCGTCGCCGGGCTGCGGAGTGAACCATGCGAGTTCGTCGAGTACTGTCCCATCCGCAAGGGCGCGCCGCAAGTTGCCGGCCGAAGTACCTTGTTTCAGGCCAGCGTACACACGGCTTCGTGTTCCGGCTTCCAGCACCACCCAGGCTTCGGTCTTTGGGGCCTCGCCCGCTGGCAGCAGTTCGGCATTTGCCTTGCCGGGGTGCACTTGGACGGAGAGCATTTCATGTGCGTCGAGGAACTTCAGCAGCAGCGGAAATCGCCTGAAACGTCCGGCCAGTCCTCCCAGAATTTGCTCTGGAAATTGCTCCAGCAATTCACCGATAGTCCACCCTTTGAGCGGCCCCTCGGCAAGGCGGCTCTGATGTTCTTCGCGGTCGCTGAGTACCCACGCTTCCCCAATAGGACCACTCGGCAGAGGCTTGGTCAGCAAGCCGGCCAAACGTCGGCCGCCCCAGAGGCGATACTGATAGATAGGTTCGAATCGCAGAGGATACAGTGGTAATTCACAAGTGATCGGCTTATTGTCATCGACCACTGGCTGGCCTTTGCCGCTGTTCATTCGTGCCTGTTCCATAGAGCTAAGTCCGTCCACTCCTTCATCGCAGTTCGCCAATACTGGCCTATGGAACTCTGCTGGCTGATGGCGGCAATTGCTTTTGTCGGCCAGAGGGCACCGAGGACAGGTCATTGGTGCCTACGTAGACACAGAGGGCCAAAAGCATGAGAACGAAACCCGTCCAGAACCGCCAATCGCGATGCGCACGTTTCCAGTAAGGACGATGGCCATGATGGCTAGGATCCAAGTGACGGACGTGTTCGGTAGATGTCATGCGTGTCTCCCGTTTCCGGCAATACCATTTGGACTGCGAGTGAGTGAGTACAACCATTCTGGGCATCCCTTTTCGCGGGATGCCTCCACCCTTATCTAAGCGCCAGTCAGAGAATAGGCAGGGTCGGGTTTCGTCTCTTTCACCCAATATGGAGGTCTGCCGTAGTGAAGGTAGAGTCGGCCTTCATACGCTCGATTGATTGGCGTGGACTCGACGAACTCCGGGCTGCTCTTGATAACTTCCCGGGAAAGGCCGACATAGACCTTGGAATCTGTCCAGCTCACCCGTTCAATCCACGAAGGTGAAACGAGAACCTTCTTGCCCGGCCACCAGTTCCGCGTCGCCACCTCCATATAGCGGATCGCCCAGGCTTCATCGTCCATGACGAATCCCTCCACATGGCCGATTTCACCATCGGTCGCCTCAATGTGATATCCAGTGACGGCTTCGCTACTGCGCAGGTGCGAATCCGTCGACTCCTTGCGGACCCGGTCAGCCAGCGCCTCTTTCGAGCCGCCCGATGAAGTAGCCAAGCCCATCGGATAGGACACTTGACCCCACATGAAAGGCCCTCCCCAATAACTGGGGTAGCCATAGTATCCGAGATATGCGGTCTCGTGTTGCCGGGAAACGGGTTTGTGCGTGTCGATGTTGGGACTATTCTCCACTTGCTTTTTGGTCAGCGCTACATCTATTTGCTTGGCTCGCCAGTCGGTACGGATTACAGCCATAGGCGAGATCAGCACCCGCCGGTCGTCAAGCCAGCCTCCGGTTTCCACCGTGAGGTAGCGGATCGCCCATGTGTCGTCATCAAAATAGAAGTGATCCACAGTTCCAATCTCGCCGTCCGTGGCTTGGATCACAAGACCTTCCAAATTCGCAGCATTCGTTAACATTTGTCTTTGCCCTCCCGGGCATTGTTGACTGCATTTCGCCGGCACGGTCCGCCTGTCACGGGCACGATCTTCAGTGTCGCTGCCGATTAAAGTTGCTGGAACTCGTGGCTGCCAATTCCAGTGCGGCGGTTGTTGTTGATAATTCGCTTTTTAGGTTTTCTTTTTCCCCATCTTTAACGTTAACGATGACGTCGCTATTGTTCTGAGCAAGAGTGAACATCCTCCCTCGGGCAGTCGGATGTAGCTTGAAAGAGACAGGTTTGTGGATTCTTCATCTCCGCCCCGCTTCGATGTTCGTTAAAGATGCGCAAGATTGGCTTCGTTGGAGTTGCAGAATGACAAAGTGCCATCCATGAAACCAGATAACTCCCTCATTCTGACGATCAACGGCGGTTCGTCGAGCATCAAGTTCGCGCTGTTCGAGAATACTGTCTTGCTCCGACGGGTCCTCAGTGGTGCCATCGAGCGAATTGGGCTGCCAGAGGCAACTTTGCGCGTGACGGGCACGGACGGGGCAGACAACTTCTCGCGGTCAGTGTCGGCGCCGGATCACACGGAAGCGGTGGGCGCTCTGATGGATTGGATCGAGAAACGCAGCGGTCGTGACGCATTGGCCGCGGTGGGGCATCGGGTCGTGCACGGCGGTCCGAAATACTACAGGCCACAGCTAATCACTGGGGAGATGATTGCCGAGCTACGCCGCCTCAGTCCATTTGATCCCGACCATATGCCGGAGGAGATCCTGCTGACTGAGGCGTTTCATCGCCGATTTCCTGATCTGCCCCAAATAGCGTGCTTCGATACGGCTTTTCACCATGATATGCCGCGCGTGGCACAGATCCTGCCAATCCCGCGGCACTACGAAGCGCAGGGGGTGCGTCGGTATGGATTTCACGGGCTTTCATATGCATATCTTATGCAAGAACTCGTACGCATCGGTGATCCGGCAGCGACGACGGGTCGGGTAATCCTCGGCCATCTTGGCAACGGGGCGAGCCTGGCGGCGGTGTGCAACGGCAAATCCATTGACACGAGCATGAGTTTTACTCCAACCGCCGGGGTTCCGATGAGCACGCGCTCGGGCGATCTCGACCCCGGACTGGTTTGGTATCTGGCACACACTGAAAACATGAGCGCACAGCAATACAACGAGATGGTGAATTTCCGGTCCGGCCTGCTCGGCGTGTCGGAGACCAGCTCCGACATGGGCGACTTGCTGCAGCACGAAAGGCAGGACGTGAGGGCCGCCGAAGCGGTCGCGCTGTTCTGCTACCAAGTGAAGAAATGGATTGGCGCATTCGCGGCTGCGATGGGCGGACTGGACACGCTGGTCTTCGCTGGCGGCATCGGAGAGAACGCGCCGGCGATTCGCGCCCGGATTTGCGATGGGCTGAAATTCCTTGGAATTGACCTCGAAGAAAAGAGCAACGCGGCGAATGAAAGCGTGATTTCCGTGGCGGCGAGCCGGGTTGCGGTCCGCGTCATTCGTACCGATGAAGAACTCATGATCGCCAAAACAGTTTGCCAGGTTCTCGGACTTGGCTGCAAAAGGGAGAATTGACCATGCAAGCTGAAACACTCACCCCGGAACTGCTCCACGAGCAAGCGGAAGCGGCAAACAAGAAAACGTCAACCAAGAAGGCGAATACGCTCACTCCGGAACTGCTTCATCAAATGGACGCCTACTGG
This sequence comes from uncultured Acidobacteriaceae bacterium, assembly GCA_963821995.1. Taxonomy (GTDB): domain Bacteria; phylum Acidobacteriota; class Terriglobia; order Terriglobales; family Acidobacteriaceae; genus Bog-257. The sequence goes on from CAWGFZ010000019.1 coordinate 276,912, forward strand.
CGCGCCGCCAACTATCTGGCGGTCGGCCAGATTTATCTCTACGAAAATCCGCTGCTGAAACAGCCACTGAAGCTATCGCACGTGAAGCCACTGGTGGTTGGGCACTGGGGCACGGTGCCGGGTCAGAACTTCATCTACGTGCACCTCAACCGGGTCATCAAGAAGTATGACCTGGATATGTTCTACGTTGCCGGTCCCGGACATGGAGGCGCGGCTCTGGTGGGCAACGTCTACCTCGAGGGCACTTGGAGTGAGATTTATCCGAATGTGACCCAAGACGAAGCTGGAATGAAGGAGCTCTTCAGACAGTTCTCCTTTCCCGGCGGAATCTCCAGCCACGTTGCGCCTACAACGCCGGGGTCGATTCATGAAGGCGGCGAGCTGGGTTACTCGCTCAGCCATGCCTTCGGGGCAGCGTTCGACAATCCCGATCTCATCGTCGCCTGCATTATTGGGGATGGTGAAGCGGAAACGGCCTCCTTGGCGACCTCATGGCAGTCCAACAAGTTTCTCGACCCGATTACCGACGGAGCCGTGCTGCCGATCCTGCACCTCAATGGCTACAAGATCAGCAATCCAACCGTTCTGGCCCGCATCGAGCATGAGGAATTAGAACAATTTCTGCGCGGCTGCGGCTGGACACCATACTTTGTGGAAGGTGATGAGCCGGAAAAGATGCACGAGCTCATGGCGACCGCCGTCGAGAGAGCCATCGTTGACATTCGGCAATTTCAAAGTAATGCACGGAACAACCACGACACCACTCGGCCGCGCTGGCCAATGATTGTCCTGAAGTCGCCCAAGGGCTGGACAGGGCCGAAATTCGTCGATGGCCTGCAGATCGAGGGTACTTTTCGATCACACCAGGTCCCGCTACTGGTGGACCCCGAGCATCCTGATCATGTCAAGCTGCTTGAAAGCTGGATGAAAAGCTACAAGGCCGAGGAACTGTTCGACGAAGACGGGCGACTCAGGCCGGCATTGGCCGAACTGGCGCCGAAGGGCGACCGCCGGATGGGTGCCAACCCTCACGCCAATGGTGGCATTCTGCTGCACGACCTGCGCATGCCGGACTTCCACATCCACGCGGTGAACGTACCGTCGCCTGGCGCGGTGACTGCCGAAGATACGCGGGTACTGGGTTCGTTCCTGCGGGATGTGGCAAGGCTGAATAAGGATCAGAGGAATTTCCGTCTCTTCGGCCCCGATGAGACACTCTCGAATCTCCTGGGTGCGGTTTTTGAAGTGACCAACCGCCAGTGGGATGCGCGGGAAGTGAAGAATGACGAATTTCTGGCGCCCGCCGGCCGCGTACTGGACTCGATGCTCAGCGAGAACCAGTGCGAGGGCTGGTTGGAAGGATATCTTCTGACCGGACGACACGGGCTGTTTAACAGTTATGAAGCCTTCATTCGCATCATCGACTCGATGTTCAGCCAGCACGCCAAGTGGCTGAAGGTCTGCCTGGAACTGCCGTGGCGCCGGGAAATCTCGTCGCTGAACTATCTGCTCGCCTCGCATGTCTGGCAGCAGGATCACAACGGATTCACCCACCAGGATCCCGGTTTCCTCGACCATGTCATCAACAAGAAAGCCGATATCGTGCGGGTTTACCTTCCGCCCGACGCCAACTGCCTGTTGTCGGTTTTCGATCACTGCCTGCGCAGCCGGAATTACGTCAATGTGGTGGTTGCAGGCAAGCACGCCCTCCCGCAATGGCTGACCATGGACGCGGCGGTCGTGCATTGCACGGAAGGAATTGGCATCTGGCAGTGGGCCAGCAACGACCAGGAAGCCGAAACCGACGTGGTGATGGCCTGCTGCGGGGACACGCCCACGCTGGAGATTCTGGCCGCCGTTTCCATCCTTCGCCAGCATCTGCCCGATCTTAAAATCCGGGTGGTTAATGTCGTTGACCTCATGAAGCTGCAGTCTTCGAGTGAGCACCCCCACGGGCTAAGCGAAACAGATTACGATTCGCTTTTCACCAAAGATAAACACATCATTTTTGGCTTTCATGGATACCCCTGGCTGATCCACCGGCTGACCTACCGCCGTACCAACCGCAACCTGCACGTGCGCGGCTATAAGGAGGAGGGAACCATCACGACAGCATTTGACATGAGGGTGCAGAACGACCTTGACCGGTTCCACCTGGTACAAGACGTGGTCGATCGACTGCCGCATTTGGGCTCCAAGGGGGCCTACCTGAAGCAGCAGATGAAGGACAAGCTCATCGAGCACAAGCACTACATTGACAAGCACGGCCAGGACATGCCGGAAATTAGGAATTGGAAATGGAGTAACGGGACCAACCATTCGCGCTGAAATCGAAATACAGCGAGCAAGCCAGCGTCCGCGATCGCGATGCTGGAGCGGGCGGCTCCGTACGATCTCAGTTTTTCCGAACAGTTCGGACTTGAATCGGCTTATGTCCGTGGTGAGGCGTACTTGAAAGCAGCACAAGGGCAGCAGGCGGCAGCTAAGTTTTGCCAGATACTCGAACACCCCGGTCCGCGAAGGGCGATTGGATCGCTCGTGATCCAGGCGCAATACGTGCTTCGACTAGTCCTACCGAACCTCTTTGGGGTGATCGGCGCAAACATGGGATGTAAACTCTTTGTTGCGCTGCAACTCGAAGTTGCGCATCAATTCGTCGAAGGATTTGTCGATGGGAGCATCAGAAGGTTTAAACCGCCAGCCGCATTCGGAGCAACCAAAACCCAGAAAATTCGGTTGCTTAACCCATATCAGCTTCCGACTCATAGCCGCCTCTGTCGCTGCGCGAATGAGTGTCCGCTTGCTGTCATAGGGACCGAAACGCTCCTTTCGCAGCGGAGTACTGCCCGAGTGCAGCAGAAAACCGTCGCCCCATTTGGGAGTGGCAGACGATGCATAAAGGGGTAGACTTAAGGTTTTACAATGCGCCAATTTGGATGGTCTGTCGGGTATCCTACATATGTGGAAAGGCGTTGTTCGTGGGAATATTTGATTTCGAGGGCCTCATTTAAAACTTGAAACGGAGTAGCCTAAAATTGGTCAGGCCTGTGGAACGCAAAGACCTTCACGTCGCGCAGTCCGTCGATCGCAGAAGTGTCGCCGGGAAATCCGTCCGCAACCTAATACTTCTATCGACCTCCGATAGCGATTACAGCTCCCTTCGTCCTCATCTCGAATACGTCAATCTGCCAAACCATCTAGTCCTTCACGAGGCGGGAAAGCTGGACTTTTCGTATTTCCTGAACCGAGGTTTGATTTCGCTTGTAGTCGTGATGAAAGATGGAAGAACCGCCGAAGCCGGCATAGTTGGAAATGATGGTTTTACAGGAACACCGGCAGCTGTTGGCCTGAGCAGGAGCACGCTTCAAGCAGTTGTACAAATCACGGGGGATGGGTTTCGGGTAAGGGTCGGGGCTTTGCAAAGCACGTTGGAATCCGCTCCACACCTTCAATTGATGTTGAACCGCTATGCAGTAGTTCAGGGTATGCAGGTTGCACAAACGGCCGCGTGTAATCGGCTGCACAATGTTGAGCAGCGCCTTGCGCGGTGGTTACTAATGACTCAGGACAGAGTGGATTCAGCGTCGCTGCCCATCACCCATGATTTTCTCGCAACGATGCTGGGGACAGATAGACCTAGCGTGAGCTTGGCGGCTGGTGTTTTGCAGAAGAAGAAGCTTATCGAATATACCCGTGGCGCCGTCAAGATTGTAAACCGTAAGAAGCTTGAAAGCTCCGCCTGCGAATGCTACGGAGTTATCCAACAGTACGATGTCGAGCTTGGCTTGAAATAAGTCGGCACGTGAAACTGACCCGACACAAATTGCGCATCCCTGAAATATCCCTCTTGCATTCCCGAACAAAATCGTTTTTATTAGTGCGCAACAAACCCATCGGAAAAGCAACTCGCTCGAGGGCGGTGCTCGAAAGAGAACCTATCACAGGTGCTCTCCCGCTGGAGTTGATCCGGCGAATTGGATACCCAAGTCTGCCTCCCAACTGAAGGTGTAAAAATTCGTGGCCCAAAACAAAACGTCTCCATGTACGGTGCTTTCGGAGGCTTTAACAAGAGGCGATCTACGACCTGCATGCCTCTCCACTCCTTAAGGAGAAAGGCCGGCAGCTCTCTGTATACCCGCAGGCTGCCGTTGTAGTCGATCAGACCCATCTTCCGGAAGCAGTTCATAAGTAACTCACTCTGGACCGCGTGGTGCCAACCATTTCCGCGAGTGTTCGCCGAGATGGTTGTTTGTCCTTGCGGCGGCCACACCTCAAGACCCCATTCTCGTCGATGAATCGCTGGAGCCGGTTGTGCCGGAAAGCATCATGCCGGGAGATATCGTCGGCATCAGTGTACACACGGGCAATGCGCTACGTGGATATGAGGTCGGACGTATGGGGCGTAAACGCAGCGCATGGGTGATCTATGGCGGCATTCACGCTACGCTGTTTCCCGAAGAGGCATTCGAGCACGGAGATGCCCACGCGGTCGTTAAAGGGAGATGGCGATATTGCATGGAGTAAAGTGGTGACCGATTGCTTCGCGGGCAAGCCGAACAGGGTCTACGAAGGCGGACGTATTGAAGGCAGCCAATTCTTGCCTGCGCGATGGGACTTGTTGCCGCGCGACAAGTACATGTGGGCATCAGTGCAGACCATTCGCGGATGCCCGAAGCATTGTTCGTTTTGTAGTGTCTGGCGAACCGATGGGCAAAAGCCGCGTCAACGGCAATATCAGAGCGTGATTGACGAAATTGTCTAGTCTACGACGGATCTGATTCCGGTTTATTGCGCTGGCCGACGATAACTTCTACCCCGTGACGCTGACCGATATGCGGCTGGCGCGGGAGCAAAACAATCTTGCCCGGCTTGAAGAGTTGACGGCGATCCGTACGGAGCGTTTCCAACTGATGGAAGAGATGGCAAAGCTGCCTCAAGACATGGTCTTCTACACACAGATCACGATGGAGGCGGGCGAGGACGGGGAGTATCTAGACAAACACAGAAGCGCAGGGCACCGTAATGTGTGGTCTCGATGGTGAAGTCGATCGGGAACCTGCAGGAAAAGCAAAGGAGCGATGAGTACGGACGGACGGGCGGGGCGGGCGCCGCTCCCGATGACAACATTCTGAAGGTGTGGAATGCGGAAAGCGGACCGCTAATCGCCCGTTCACTGCCCCTTTAGGGGCTGAGGCCGCCCAACGTGGGTTTGCAGCAAATTGTTTAGGCGCTGGATTCTCATCGCCCGTAAACTGAAAAAATCGTCCGTAGGCCGAGTGGCAGAATCAATAACAGGAACCAACTTCTGTTTCGAGGTGCCCG
>CAWGFZ010000020.1:0-11163 GCA_963821995.1 uncultured Acidobacteriaceae bacterium
AAAGGCTATGCCCACTTCGCCTACGGTGGTCGTCCCGCAGGTTACCGACAGCGGCGGATTGATGGTGATGTTGCAGGATGTGCTGGTCGCCCCGCTGGCGTCCGTTACCTTCACCGTAAACGTGCCCGATGCCGTCGCCGTGCCGGTGATGGCGCCATTAGAGGTGTTCAGGCTCAGGCCCGCCGGCAAGGTGCCGACGATCGAATAAGTGTACGGTGCGGTACCTCCCGTCACCGTCATCGGCCCGCTGTTGAACGCCACTCCTACTTCGCCCACCGTGGTCGTCCCGCAGGTCACCGACAGCGGCGGATTAATGGTGATGGAGCACTGAATCGTTGAGTGGTTGCCGTCTTTGTCAGTCACGGTCACGTGATAAGTGAACGTGCCGCTGGTGTTAGGCGTTCCTGAAATGCTGCCGTTCGAGGCCATCGTCAGTCCGCCCGGCAGATCGCTGGAGGAGAAAGTGTACGGCCCACCTGCGCCGCCGCTGCCAGTCATCGGGCCAGTCTGCAACGGGACTCCCTGTTCCGCGTTGTTGATCACCAGACATGTGCCACTCACCGGCGGTGGCGTGTAGCCGAAGTTGTTGTTCTGCGAGTTTCCGCCCGGCGACAGGGGGTTCACCGTGATCGTGCTGGGCGTGTCGGCCGACTCGCCGCCGGCTGTGGAGGGCGCGTTCACCTTGTAGCAGCCCGCCGGCAGATTGCTGAATTGGTAGTAGCCGTTGTTGTCGGTAACAACTGGCGGCTGATTGGCCACCGGCAGCCCGTTGCAGTCCGTCAGCGTTACGGTGACGCCTGGGATCGGATTATCCGGGCTGTCATAAACCTGGTTCTCGTTGTTGTCCGAATATGTGTAGCCGGAAATCGTGCCCGGCTGGATATAGCCGAAATCATTGTTGTCGGAGTTAGGTCCGATATTCGCCGTGAGGGTAGGCGCCGTCTCCAGGCTCTCGCTGTTGGCTGTGGGCGGCGCCGTGATCTGATAACAGCCCGCCTGCAGACTATTGAATTGATAAAACCCGGAAGCGTTGGTCGTCGTCGACGCAATTACCGTTCCCGGCGCCGAGCATGCTGCCAGATTGATCGTGACGCTGCCGATCGGCGTGTCCGGCGGGTTGTCATAGATCATATTCGGGGGAACGTTGTTGTCGGAATACGTGTAGCCGGAGATCTCATATAACTGCGTGGGAGGCTGAATGGTGATGCTGCACTGTACTGAAGCCGAACCTTGGGGAACGTCAGAGTCCGTGATGTTGGCGGTGAACGTCGATGTGCCACCCTGATTCGGCGTGCCGGTAATCCCTCCGCCCGAAGTGTCCAGGTTCAAACCTGGAGGCAGCGAACCACTCGTGATCGAATAGGTATAAGGAGGAATGCCGCCATTGCCGTTCAGCGAGGAAGAATAAGGAACATTAACCTGTCCGGTACCGGTTGGGCACGACAGCGCCAAAGCTGAGGGCAACGCCTGCAGGAAGAAATCGCCGCCGCCAGTGCTGCCGGCCCCAAGCTGGAATGTCACTGAGTTGGTCATCGAGAACGGCGCAGCCGTAGGACCGGGACCGATCACCGGCGTGGCGCCGCTGTTGAAGTCAGGTGGCCCGTACGGACCCAGGGTGCCTCCCAACACTCCTTCACCAAATGGCGTGTTGGTGTTGTCCGCATAGGCCGAATACGTGGCGGTACCGCTGCCAGTGATTGTTCCTCCGGCCGACAATGCCAGGTTCACGATGTCAGACTCAGGAAAGCCCACATCGGACCACATGAAATTAATGGTCGCAGCCGTCGCCGCAGTGGCACTAACCGATAAGTCGGTCTGCGGCGCGCCCGTCAGCTGCGGCTTGCTCGTGCCACTGGCCTGGATGGCGCCGACCGAGCTAAACGCGCCCATGCTGCCGATCCAGGTCACCGATCCGGGGTGTGCGGAAACAACTAACGTGGAGCAGTTCTGGCATGGATTGCTGAAGGTAACATTGCCGCCCTGGTCAATTGTGATTGTATTTGTGCCATCTGAGATGATGAGTCCGGGAGGCGTTACCGCGTACGACGGCAGCGCCGATACCAGGACCAGCAGCGCAAGGATCGACAGCAGAGTTACTCTGGAGAGCGATTTCATCGCTTGGTCACCTTTCGAAACTTTTGTTGGGAATTTGCGTTTTCGTCACGCACACACGTAGGCTCTCGGGCGAGGGGAACACCCGATGGCCGGAGCCCAAATTTACAGACGATTACTCTAAGAGCTTTTGCAAGTGCGCTTCCAGTCTCTATCCTTTTGAATTCAAAAGCCTAAGGGACAAATCGCAGGGCAGTACGCAGCCATTTACCGAAAATATGGCACCTTAATTTCATAAGCCGTGAATCGGCGTTAGCCGATTCGTTCTGCCTTTGTTACTGTCGTAATCTGGAGGAGACGGTTCAGTGACCGGCGGTGTCGATCCAGACGGGTGAGTCGAAGCTGTTAGAATTTTCTCTTGCCTTCAACGAAAAAAACCGCGAAATCTGCCACTGTCTCAAGCGCTGCCAAGCCGGCTGCGAAGAGCGCAGCTGCAGCTGCGATTGCTGTTCCCGCCGAGCCAGAGGGCTCGAAAGGCCGGATATTTCTCATCGATACGATGGGCTTCATCTTCCGCGCTCACCATGCGGTGAAGAGGATGCGGCAACCCATGTCGACCAAGACAGGTATCCCGACCAGTGCGACGTTCGTCTTCGTCAACATGCTTCGCAAGTTGCGAGCCGACTTCTCGCCGCAATATCTCGCCGCGGTCTTCGACGTGAGCGCACCAACCTTTCGCGACGAGCAGGCGACGGCGATCACCGGCCTCCGCAAATTCGACAGCAAAACGCAGACCTATATTGACGTCGCCTATGACGGCTACAAGGCCAATCGCGCTGCCATGGACGAGGACCTGGCGCAACAGGTCCCTTACATCCGGCGTGCGCTGGACGTATACCGCATCCCGATACTCGAGGCGCCCGGCTTCGAAGCCGATGACGTAATCGGGACCTTGGCGCACAAGGCAGTGGCTGCCGGCTATACCGTCTTCGTCGTCTCCAGCGACAAGGACATGATGCAGTTGGTGAGCGATCGCATCTGCGTGCTGAACCCGCCCAAGGACAATCTGATCTGCGACGCCGCCAAGGTTGAGGAGATGCTCGGCGTGCCGCCGGCCAAAGTTGTGGACGTGATGGCTCTGCGCGGCGATTCCATCGACAACATTCCCGGCGCTCCGGGAATCGGCGACAAGGGATCGGTCGAGTTGATTCAGCGCTTCGGCAGCGTAGAAGCCGCGCTGGAGCACGCGGCGGAAGTCGAACGCAAGACCTATCGCGAGTCGCTGCAGAACAATCGCAACGCGATTCTCATCAGCAAGCAGCTGGTGACCATCGACACGAACGTTGCGGTGGAATTCGATCCGGAGAAGATGCGCGCCCAGGAGCCGGATGCGGCAGCCGCGCGAGCGCTGTTCACCGAGCTGGAATTCAGCACGCTGGTGCAGGATTTTCTGAGCGAAAGCATCGAGCTGGGCGAGACCGATTATCGCGATGCTCAGAGCGCGGCAGAAGTAGAGGCGGTGATCGCCGCCGCCACAAAGCCTGGTGCAATGTTGGCGCTGGCGCTCGAATCATCTGCTGAGCCAAACGCGCCGACTGACGCAGAGAGCGACGAAGAAGCGGACAGCGAGCAACTCTCGCTGGCGCCGGCTGTGCAGCAGTCGGCGGAACTTGCTATCACTCATCGCGTAGCCGTCTCTGCCGATCCCGGCAAAGCGATGACGATCGCCCTCGACGATGTCGCAACCGCGGCTCCGCTAAAGCAGGCGCTCGCCGATCCGTCGCTGGTCAAAGCAGTACACGACTATAAATTTGTGCTGCACGCATTCAGCCGGCAGGGCGTGCCGCTCGCCGGCATGCAGCATGATTCATTGTTATATGCGTATCTCCTCGATCCGACGTACTCGACCTATGAGTTGCCCGCAGTTGCATTTCGCCAGTTCAGTCTGAAAATGGGACCGTCCCCGGCCGAAGCTGCCGACGTCACATTGCGGCTGGCGGCGAAGCTTCGCGATGAGGTCGAGCAGGCTGGGCTGCGCAAGGTTTACGACGAAATCGACCTGCCTCTGGTGCCCGTACTGGCACGCATGGAAGAGGTTGGCGTCAAGCTCGATTGCGATGTTCTGGCGGAGATGTCGCAGCGGCTCGCGTGGGACATCGAAGCGAAGGCGCGCGAGATCTACGAAAAGGCGGGTTGTGAGTTCAACGTCAACTCTCCCAAGCAGCTTGGCGACGTGCTTTTCAACAGGCTGAACCTGCCCAAGCCGGTGAAGTACGGCAAGGGCAAGACCATCTCGACCGCGGTCGATGTGCTGGAGGGATTGGCGGCAGAGCACGAAGTTCCGCGTATGGTGCTCGACTACCGGCAGCTTTCGAAGCTGAAGTCAACTTATGTTGACGCATTGCCGGCGCTGCTGAACTCCTGCACGAAACGCCTGCACACGACTTTCAACATGGCGGGTTCGGCGACGGGGCGTCTGTCGTCCGTCAATCCCAACCTGCAGAACATTCCCATTCGCACCGAACTGGGGCGCGAGATCCGTGCCGCATTCATTGCCGAGCCCGGGCATGTTCTGCTGAAAGCCGACTATTCGCAAATCGAACTACGTCTGCTGGCGCATTTTTCCGGCGACAAGCTGCTGGTAGAGGCGTATCGCACCGGCGAAGACATTCACACCCTCACCGCGTCGCAGGTTTTTGGCGTGCCGCCGCTGATGGTGAACCCCGAGCATCGTCGGCGCGCCAAGGCCGTCAATTTCGGCATCGTGTACGGGCTATCCCCGTTCGGACTGTCGCAGCAGCTTGGCATCGACACCAAAGAAGCCAAGCGCTTCATCGATGCTTACTTCGAGAAGTACAGCGGCGTGCGGGAATTCATCGATCGCACTCTGGACGAGGCGCGGCGAGACCAGAAGGTAACGACGCTGTTCGGGAGGGTCCGACCGATTCCCGATATCCACAGCAAGAACTTCAATCTGCGCGGCTTTGCCGAACGCACCGCCGTCAATACTCCGCTGCAAGGAACGGCCGCAGATCTCATCAAGATAGCGATGATTCGCATCGATGCCGAACTGCAGAAACGCAGAATGCGATCGAAGATGCTTCTTCAGGTGCACGACGAACTGGTCTTCGAGGTCCCGGACAACGAAGTTGACGCGATGAAGCATCTGGTTACGAAACACATGGAGCAAGTCTGCGAGCTCAGGGTGCCGCTGAAGGTTGACGTACGCACTGGGCCTAACTGGCGGGACCTGGAGTAAAGCGTTGCTGGGAACCAGGCAAAAACGACAGTATAAGCAGCCGGAGCTGTCGCCACAGCAGATTGCGTGGTTCACGCAGTCGGTGGCCGACTACATTCGCAGTCAGCGCGCGCGGTACTATCCTGTGACCGCTCCGCTTTCGTTCAGCGATACTCTGGTCGCAGGTTCTTTTCGCCCGGCGATCTGGCGCGTGTCCGAGTGGCCCTGCTGGGGCGGGAGCGCGTACCGAATCCGCCGTTCTACGCCGAACTGGAGAAGCTTAGATTCACCGGCCTGCCGAACTTCACCACCATGGCGGCCATCACCTTCGACGACGTTGCCGTCTTCCATGATGCGCTGACCCCGCAACTCATCTTTCATGAGATGGTGCACATGGTGCAGTATCGGCTGCTGGGCATCGACGAATTCGCCCGGCTATACGTTCGCGGATATCTGCACGCCGGCTATGAAGGCACTCCGCTGGAGATTTGCGCGTATCAGCTTGATGGACGCTTCATCATGGGCAGCGTAGGATTCGATGTCGAGGCGGAAGTCAGATCGTGGATCGAGAGCGGAAGGTTTTGAAGGCAGCAATTAGCAATTTGCAATTAGCCAAACCGGCCACCAACTTGCGCTTCCGCGGTTAACAGCGAATTCATCCCTCTGAAGGCGTGCTCCACCCAACTGCATCTATAGCATCTATAAAATGCCATGGAATTGCGACGTCAAAATCCCTTCGCCGCTGGCCGCTTCGACGTGATAAAAATCGAAGTCAGGCCGTGGAGGGTGAATGGCTCCGGCTTCGTCGAAAGCTGCAAGAAAACTAACCAAATCGCAGCGCACCACAACGGCAGCTCAAGCGACTGTCGCCCGGCCGAACTTGTTTGACGCCGTCACGCGGCCGTGGATTCTGGCCAGCGTGCTTGCCGTGCTCACGATAGCAGTTTATGCGCCCGTCAATCATCATCCCTTCTTCACGCTCGATGACGATGGCTACGTCGTCAACAATAAGCATCTCCAGAACGGCTCGGCCTTGGAGACGATCGGCTGGGCACTGACCAGCTACGATCTGGCGAATTGGCATCCGGTGACGTGGCTGTCGCATGCCGTCGATGTGCGACTGTTCGGGCCCGATCCCTCCGGGCAGCACGACGTGAATTTGCTGTTGCACGCCGCCAATGCTCTGCTGCTCTTCTGGATCTTGCTCGCGGCCACCGGCTATCGCGGACGCAGCTTTATGGTAGCTGCGCTGTTCGCGCTTCATCCCGTAAACGTTGAAAGCGTCGCCTGGATCGCCGAGCGCAAGAACGTGCTCAGCCTCTTCTTCTTTCTGCTGGCGCTCGGCGCTTACCGCTGGTATGCGATGAAGCCGCGCGCCGGCCGCTACAGCCTGGTCGCAGTGCTCTATGCGTTGGGGCTGATGGCCAAACCGCAGGTGATAACGCTCCCATTCATTCTGCTGCTATGGGACTACTGGCCGCTTGGCAGAATGTTCGCGCGGCACAGCACAGCTTCTACGCGAGCTGGCAAGAACAACGTCATACCTCCACAGAAATTCTCGTGGTTGCTGCTCGAAAAGCTGCCACTGCTCGCATTGTCGATAGGCAGCGCGATCCTAACCATGCGCGCGCAAGGGTTCGCGGGCGCCATGCGCTACTATCCGTTGTCCGTCCGGATGGGGAATGCGATCGTCGCTTACACGCGATACATCGGCACTGCATTGTGGCCGTCGCGTTTGTCGGTGTTCTATCCGCATCCGGAGCTGCGTCCAGCAACGGTCGGCGCAGCGCTGTTCCTCCTGATCGCGATAACGGCTGTCGTTATGTACTGTCGCCGGCAGCGCTATCTTGCTGTCGGGTGGCTATGGTTCCTCGGGACGCTGGTGCCCATGATCGGCCTTGTGCAAGTCGGCGAGCAGGCGATGGCCGACCGCTATGCCTATCTCAGCTTCATCGGATTATTTCTCATGATCTGCTGGGGCGTTTCAGATCTCGCCGAGCAGAGACATCTTTCACCCGCGTTGCTGGCCGTGCCCTCGGTGCTCGTGGTGCTGGTTCTGACGGTGATCACCTATCGGCAGCTCAGTTATTGGGGCGACAATGTGACGTTGTGGTCGCGAATGCTGGCGATCTCGCCCGGCACTTACGAAGTGGAAGAGAATCTCGGCGTGGCGCTGCTGGAAGGCGGACAGCCGCAACAGGCCATGGCACACTTTCAGCGCGTGACGGCGCTGGTTCCGGCTTCGGCCGCTGACATGGGACGGGAACTCGCTGGCTATGCGGCGGTCGCGCACCTGTATCTCGGAGCCTATGACCAGCAGCATGGTCAAGAGGCGGACGCTATCGCGCACTATAAAGACGTCCTGGGCCTGGCGCAGGATTTTGCCGCCAGGAATGTCTACGCTCACCTGCCGCCGGTACTCACCAGCATTAAAGCTGCGGCACTGGGCAACATGGGGGATGCGTATTACGCGTCCGGAAACTTCGCCGACGCCAGAACCAGCTATGAGGCTGCTCTGCAACTCGAACCGGCGAGTGCGCGCCACTGGATTGGCTTGGGTGTAGTGGAAATGAAGTCTGGTGATGCAGCGGCCGCGGCCCAGGCATTCTCACACGCTGCCCGCATTCAGCCTGTCGATGTGACATTTCTGCTGCTGGCGCGAGCGCTGGAACAAAGCGGCCATCTGGCAGAAGCGGAGGCGGCGCGAAAACAGGCCGCTCTGATTAGCCAGAATTTAGCCGCGGCAGAACAAACCGTGGGCAAACTGCTGGCGCAATGAACCTTCCAGCCCAAAGCATTTCCGGGGTGGGTTTCCGAAACTAACGACCCGCCAATTGTCGCGCGCGCTCCAGGCATTCACGCATCTTCGCTTTATTTCCCAGTGCACGATACGCCTTGGCCATGCCGACCCAGGCGTTCGTCACCCGCGAAACCCTGCCATTGGGGTTGGCCACCACCCGCTCGTAGTAGCCGATGGCGTCGCCAAAATTGCCGGTCTGCAAAAGATAGATCGCCACGCCCATGTTCGAGTCTTCATCTGATGGGTTGATGGCAAGCGCCCGGTAGAAATGCGGTACAGCTTCCGGCACTTTACCGGCCATTGCCAAGGCGGAGCCATACTGACTTTCAGCAACCCAGTTGTTGCTGGTCACTTGTAACACATGTCCCCAAAGGACTTCATCGCTCTGCCAATAGTTGATCTGACGCCGCGCGGTCACTGCTAAGGCCAGCACTACGACCACACTGACCGTCGGCGCCAGCATTGGTGACAGATGAAAATGCTGTGCCAAGTCCGCCGCGCCCCAGCAGATTATGATGAACAATCCCAGCAATGAAACATAGGCATAGCGGTCGGCCATGGCCTGCACTCCCACCTGAATGAGGCCGACCATGGGGACCAACGTCCCCAAGAACCAGAGCCAGCCGACAGCGAGGTAGCGCTGCCGATGGCCGGCAATGACTAGTCCGGTGATGGCCAGCAAAACCACGCCTGATGCCACCACCTTCGACCAGTTCAGCGAATGCAGAGGGTGCGGATACAGCAGCGCCAACCGCGTTGGCCAGAGCGCGTTTCTGATGTAAAGCCCGTAGGCGAGAACGGCGTTCCCGGCGCGCAGAATTCGCGGATACCCCATGCGTGCGCCACGCTGAGCATGCAACGTAGCAATAGCGCTGCCGGCTGCGATCGCCAGCAGAGGAAGTTTTTCCAGAATCAACCACCACCAAGGTCTCGCCGGGTATGTTGCCGCCGTCGCCGGATGTTCGTTGCGACTCTGCTTTCCGGCAAACATGCGCCTCAGTGGCCAGTAGTCCCATAGCAGCAGAACGCAGGGCAACGTGATGATCTGCGGCTTGGCCATCAATCCCACCGCATACAGCCCTGCCACAACGGCATATCGACGCACCTGAGGCCGGCTCGCATACCAGCGGTATGCGCCCAGGGCCAGCAGGAAGAACATGGTGCTGATCAAGGTCTTGCGCTCGGCGATCCATGCCACCGATTCGACATTGACGGGATGCAAAGCGAACAGCGCCGTAACCATGAAGCTGCGACCGGGAAAACCAGTGGCTCGCCACAGCACCCAGAACAACAGCACGACATTGAGCGCGTGGAACAGCAAGTTCACGTCGTGGTGGCCGGCAGGGTTCAGCCCGAAGAGCTGGCAGTCCAGCGCGTGGCTGAGCCAGGTAAGAGGATGCCAATTGGCCGCGGTGGCAGTGGTGAACGCCCACTTCACTGTCGTCCAGCTTATGCCGGACTCGACCTGCGGATTCTCGTAAACGTAGTCCCGGTCGTCGTAGTTGATGAAGGGGTGGTGATGAACCGGGAAATATAGGACAACCGTCGCAACAACCAGAACCAGGCTGAGCAGAACTGGACGGCGGAGCAACGCCGCCAGCGCCCCGGGTTTGACTTGGGCGAGGACCTTCGGCGCGGGGTGTACTTGCACAGAACTCATGCGCTGACGTTGCGAGGATTATAGGGGATGGCGAGAACGACGCGCCGCACAAATAAAGCCCGGAACGAGCTCTGCGCCAGCATCGTTCCGGGGTGAGCGACAACGTGGGCAGGAGGAGACTCCTGCGCGCACTGAGCTAACCCTTGGTGGGATTAGCTCCGTGCATCTTCGCGCGCTCAATCAACATCTGCACCTGGTCCTTCTGCGGATAATCGGGATTGGTCTGCAGCAGTTTCTCCCACGCGACCACAGCCGCCTTCGGATCCTTCTTGCCTTGCCACTGCACGATCCCCAAGTTAAACAGCGTTCCGGGATGGTTCGGGCGAATGGCGAGAGCTTTCTGGAAGTTGGCAATTGCCTTGTCAGGATCGCCGGAGTACCAGTACGACGTTCCCAGGTCGGTGCGAACATCAGGATTGTTGGGCTGGATCGCAAGAGCTTTCTCGTAGTACTCGATCGCCTGTGGGTAGACCTGCCCGTCGTAGTAAAGATTGCCTAGCTTGGCGAGCGCGTCGAAATCGCCAGGATTGGTTTTCAGCTGAGCCAGCAGCGGTTCGGCCGCTTTCGCCAGCATCTCCGGCGAACTAGGTTGCTGCTGTTGCGGAGAGCCGATGCCGGGAAGCTGTGCCGCTCCCACCGGAGCAGCGGTCCCCATCGCGGCGGGTGCTGCAGCCTGCGCCGACTCCGCGGTCGCCGGCGCGCCAGCGGAACCGCGAGCAAAGTAGCCGACGGCGATTCCTATGGCCAGCGTGATCACCGCCAGCGTGTAGGCTTGCACGGTCGTGAAACCCGGGTTATTACGGTTTTCGGTTTGCGCAGATTGAGACATTTTGTACTCCTGTACTCCTTGTTGCTTTTTCTTGGCCTTTAGCTCTGAGCTGTTGGCGCGGCCGATTTCGTACTTGTTGCTTTCTTGAGCTAATTGCTAGTTGCTAATTGCTGTCTTCTAATTGCTTGCCGCAACTTGCTGCTCCTGCTTGGCATCCGCCGCCCGATCCAACCGGAACAGATGTCCTACCGCAGCGGTCAGCACGTCCTGTTCCCTGCGATCGGGAAGTTCTTTCAACTCTCGCGCCACCGAGCCGGCGATGCGCTGCGTGATGTGCGTGGTGAGCGTGGCAAGCGCCTGGTTTTGGTCTTCGGTGAACGGCCCGAACTCCTTGCGCAGAACTTCCAGCTCCTGCTGGCAGAGCTCATCGAGGCGTTGTCGCAGGGCAACGATGGTTGGCACCACTCGCTCGGCCATCAGCTTGCGACGGAAACCCTGTACTTCCGCATTCACGATCTTGTCTGCAGCTTCAGCCGCTGCCTGCCGGCCGCTGGCGTTGCGCTGCACCACGTGCTCGAGGTCGTCCATGTCGAACAGGTGAATGCCTTCCACCTCGCGCACCGCAGGGTCGATATCACGCGGCA
>CAWGFZ010000021.1:0-165549 GCA_963821995.1 uncultured Acidobacteriaceae bacterium
GACCCTCTTGCTCGAAATAAAGGGCGAGGAAGATAACCGCGACAAGTCGAAGTACGATGCGGCCCAACGTTGGGTCTCGGCCGTCAACAATTGGGGGCAGCTGGGTAGGTGGGATCAGCACGTCTGCCGGAATCCGCAAATGCTGGAGAAAGAACTCGAATTTCGGGTAACTGAGCCTTCCGTTTTGCAGTGCTCCGTTGCTGCGACTTGAGCTGAGAGTAAGCCGTGTTTTGGTGGCTCATTGCAAAGGCATGGGACTCGAGTGGTCGAATCGCCCGAGCCTGGATCCGAGAGGCGGCGGACGCGATTGAGATGAAGCAATAGGAAATGAATGAACTGCTCTCCATTGCGACCACCGAGTTAGCTCGATTCCTCGCCGTCAAGTTGCCTGACCTATCTGCGGATTGGTGGCCGAAGCACGTGGTCGATCGTCTGAGTTTCCAGCAGCAGCGGATGGTGCAGGAGCGAGGCTATGGGACGTTGCAACAACTCGACTTCGCTGCGCTGCTACGCGTCTTGGACCAGAACTGGTACGAGCTATCTAACGCTCTCAGTTTGCCCCGCGAGATTCGCACTTGGGTTAAGGAACTCCAAACAGTGCGCAATAAGTGGGCGCATCTTTCCGCGGAAGCGATGCCCGATAGCGAAGTCTACCGAGATGCCGACACGCTTGGCCGACTACTCAAAACACTGGGAGCTTCCCCGGCATCAATGGAAGCAGTTGAGTCCACTAAAGCTGCCGCTTTGGCAGCCATGGCCAGCCGCGAAAAATATTTAACTGCCGATGTCGCAGGCGAACCGGTGCCGAGAACGCAAATGCCAAGTTTGAATTCGGACATGCGTCAGACTGCACCATTGGCCTCAATTCCCTCGATGTTCAAGGTTGGTGATCTCGTCGCGCTGCGGTCTGATCCAAGTATCCTTCTGCCTGTAATAGAGGTGATTCTTGGCGGTGCAGAATGCCGATACAGAGTGTTCCAGAACAATTCAAGGATCATCTACTATGAAAGCCAGTTACGGGCTGCAGCCGTTGAAGCGACTGAACACAAAGTGCTCACCGTCCGCGAACTGCACGCACACCTGACCAGTCTCCATATTCTCTCGCCTTCTACCGCGAACCTCTTCTCCCTTCGTTCGGGCCGGGTGCGATTTGTCCCATATCAGTACCGCCCGGTGTTAAAACTCATCCGCGCAGATCGACCCAGGTTGCTCATCGCAGATGAAGTCGGCGTCGGGAAAACCATTGAGGCCGGACTCATCATTAGGGAACTGCGAGCTAGAACGGATATTTCGTCTATCTTGGTGATTTGTCCGAAGGCACTGGTCGCGGAGCGCAAGTGGTACACCGAGCTGAGACGTTTCGATGAGCAGTTCTCGGCTCTGGACGGGCCGATGCTGCGGCATTGTCTGCAGGAGACCCACCTAGAAGGAGAATGGCCCGAACAGTACGGCAAAGCTATTCTGCCGTTCTCGTTGTTCGATTCAGACCTAGTATTCGGGCGGGGGTGGCGGGAAAACAAGAAACAGGATCGGGGCTCCTTACCCTGGACCCACCTCCAAAGTTTGATCTGGTCATCGTGGACGAGGCCCACCACATCCGCAACACCGAAACGTTCTTACATCAGGGTGTGCGGTACTTCTGCGACAATGCTCAGGCCGTGCTGCTGCTCACTGCGACACCGGTGCAACTCGGCAGCGATGACCTATTTACCTTGCTCAATGTGTTGCGTCCCGACCTTATCATCGACCACGCTAGCTTCGAGCAGATGGCCGAGCCTAATCGATACATAAACGAAGCCATACAGTATTGTCGAAGAGCACAGCCAGGCTGGAAGGAAAAAACGCTCGCATGCCTGAACCAGGTCACTCAAACTGAATGGGGGCGGCTGTTCCTTCGTGAAGCACCGGCCTTTCAAGACACCTATGACCAACTTCTCAATGATTCACTCGGAGATCAGGAGCGAATTGGAGTAACTCGAGCCATCGAAGAGATGTACACCTTCAGTTCGCTGATCAACCGGACACGGCGCCGGGACATTGGAGAGTTTACAACTCGCAAACCAGAGACGCTGACAATTGAATTCACGGCCGATCAGAAGCGGTTACATGACGGTCTGCTCGACGTGGTCGCCAGGATATTGACCCGGTGCCATGGTCAGCAAAACGTGAAGTTCATGATGACCACGATTCGCCGTCAGGCGGCAAGCTGTCTTTATGGGCTTGCGCCGCTTCTGTCTGACATTCTTAGTGGCAACCTAGACCGCTTGGAACTCATGGAGGCCAGCGATAGTGACCAAGCGGTCGAACCGGAATTCATTGATCAAATCAAGGCGGACATCGAAAACCTCCTCGATCAGGCGCGCAACCTGGATCCACATGATCCCAAGATAACGGCGTTCGTCAAAGTCTTGCTCGACAAGAACAAACGACCCAACAACAAAGCGCTAGTGTTCAGCACATTCAGGCACACCCTCGCTTACCTGGATGCTCACGCGCGCCGAGCGGGAATGCGCATCGGACTAATTCACGGAGAGGTACCTGACGACGAGCGAGCGAATCTTCGTCGCCGTTTCGCAATGCCGAAGCATGATGCTGACGCAGTTGATGTATTGCTCTCATCCGAGGTCGGCTGCGAAGGGCTTGATTTTCAGTTCTGCGATCTCCTCATCAACTACGACCTGCCATGGAATCCAATGCGTATCGAACAGCGAATAGGACGTATTGATCGTTACGGCCAGCAGAGCGAAACGATCGCCATCATCAATTTCGTTACGCCTGGAACAGTGGACGCGGACATATACGAGCGCTGTCTGTGGCGAATTGGTGTATTCCAGCACGCTGTAGGTGGCAGTGAAGAGATCCTCGGGGCAATAACACAGGAACTACATGACATAGCCGAGAGTTTCACGTTGAATACAGAGGAACGAGCCCAACGACTGCAGCAGCTTGCCGAAAACGAAATCCGCCGAGTCCGTGAAGAAGAGGAACTGGAATCGAAGCAGTCCGAGCTTTTCGGACTGAATGTCCCCAACCAATCATGGCGCGAAGACATCGAATCCGCTGAAACGTTCTGGCTGGCGGCTTCTTCCATAGAGCACGCCGTGACGACTTACCTAGCATCACGGCTCGGCAGCAACCTCGAGCATCTCCTGGGAGATAGGCCACCCAAGACCTTGCGGCTCAACCAGGAGGCGCGAGGGCTCCTGCTAGACGATTACAAGAGGCTGCCCCGCTCAGTCGAGCCGATCGCACGTGACTGGGAGAAGTGGCTAAAGGGTGATCAACCCATCTTGTCCGTTACTTTCGAGCAGGAGACCGCCGCAGAAAACCCGAAGACGGTTCACCTATCAGTCGTCCACCCGCTCGTACGTCAAGCCGCACGCTTCCTCGAAGTCACGGAGCCAAAATACTTCGCCTTGACAGCGCAAAACGACGAGTTGCCGCCCGCCAAACATCATTTTGCCCTGTACCGCTGGTCCAAACACGGCGTTAAGACTGACGAGTTACTGGTCCCGGTCTTGACGATGCGCGCGTGGAAGCATCTCTGTTTAACTTGCTTCGCATAGCAGGAGACGACAACACTCTGCCATTACCCGGAGAAGACGAGTCTAACGCACTCGATCGCGCCATCATCAGAAATGGACTGAAGCTCAAGCCAACCACATCGCCGAGAACAGGCAACTCGTCGAGAACCGTATTCACAGCCTGACAGTGAGTCACCGCGCTCGCTGTAAGGCAATTGAGGATCAGATAGCACGCGCGACGAACGACAAAATCCGGTTGATGAAACAGAGCGAGTTGGCCCGGGCATCCGCTGACTTTAATCGGCGCTTATCTGAGTTGCAACAGGCGACGAATACTGGCGACATTCGCGCAACCCCGGTGGTGTTTGGGGCGATGTTGATCATGCCGGTGACACACAGATGACATTCATAGAAGAGGTCCACGCTAAGCGCAAGAAGCTTGCTGATGTCCTTTTGGATGAAGAATATTCTGGAATTCGTAGCATAGTGGAAGAGCTCTACCCCGATCGAGCGCACTTTATTTACGAGCTTCTTCAGAATGCTGAGGATGCTGGGGCCACTGAGGCGAGCTTCGGGCTATGTTCGATTGCCTGACTTTCGAGCACAATGGTCGGGC
The DNA here is from genome assembly GCA_963821995.1 of uncultured Acidobacteriaceae bacterium. GTDB lineage: Bacteria > Acidobacteriota > Terriglobia > Terriglobales > Acidobacteriaceae > Bog-257. The sequence goes on from CAWGFZ010000021.1 coordinate 4,141, forward strand.
CTTCACTGAAAGTGACGTTTTAGGCATAACCAATATTGGCAAAGGAGGTAAGAACCGGTCAACAGGACAAGATTGGCCGGTTCGGCGTCGGCTTTAAAGCGGTTTTTGCCTACTCTGAAGTACCTCATATCTGGTCCCCGACATTTTATTTCAAGATCACTCATTTGGTTTTGCCGAGTCCACTTGCTCCAAAATCCAATCTTGGCAAAAAGACTCAGTTCGAGTTTCCCTTCAATAACCCAAAGAAGACGACGAAACTGCTTACGCGGAGATCGAGAAGGGCCTAAATGAATTGGCCGAAACAACACTGCTGTTTCTTTCCCACTTAGCGTCCATAACTTGGCACATCGGCCAGCAGGTATCTGGAGAGGTAAAGCGCCTCCGTCACTCCGAGAACCATTTTGAAGTGATGAAGCAGGTCGAGGGAAGAGTGGCAACCTGTTTTCACTACCTCAAATTCGACAATCTCGTAGATGTGCTGGAGAAGCAGCGGGTTGCGGTCGCTTTCACACTCGACTTCTTGCCAAATGTGCGGCGATACGACCACACGAAGCCGTTAGCCAAACAACTGAAGATCGTTCCCGCAGAACCAGGACAGGTGGCTGTATATTTCCCTGCTGAGAAGGAAACCTCTGGTTTCCGTTTTCATCTCCACGCGCCGTTTGTGCCCGAACTCAGCCGTGCCAGCATTAAGGAGACACCGGTTAACCAGCCACTTTTCGAGCGACTTGCCGTCCTAACGGCGGGGTCGCTACATCAGGTTCGCGGTTTGGGTTTGCTCACCGGGGAATTCCTGTCGGTTTTGCCAAATCCGCAGGACTCAATTCCACTGCGGTACCAGTGTGTCCGTTCCGCGATCGTCGAGGAGATGAATGCACGGCCGCTAACCCCTACCCACGGCAAGTCGCATGCCGCAGCGCAACAGTTGCTACAATCCAAGGCTTCCCTCAAGGAGTTGTTATCGCAAGATGACCTTAAGTTCCTGATTGGTGACGGTAAAGAGCCATTGAAGTGGGCCATCGGTGTAACGCAGAAGAACAGCAACGCCGATCGTTTCCTCAGCGGCCTAGCCATCAAAGAATGGGATACGGACAAGTTCGTCGAGCTTCTCTGTGACAAAGGATCCGAAGGACGGCGCTTCATGCTCTCGCCGCCTCGGTATGAGAGTCGTCCCGATCAGGCGTTCATGAACTGGCTCTCTAGCAAACCACCAGACTGGCATCAGGAATTGTATAGCTTACTATCCGACTTTCTTTCGAATGCCGGGTGGCAGAAGCAGCAGCTTACAGAAAAGCTGCAGTCGCTTCAGATTGTTCGCCTTGGCAACGGAAAATACAGCGTGGCGGAAAAGTGCTTCTGGCCGAGCGATGGCGTCGAACACGATAAGTTAATGCCCCGTGTGGACCGACAGGTGTATACATCCGGTAAGAGCAAGAGCCAGCAGCAGAATGCCAAGAAGTTTCTAGAAGATATCGGGGTTCGCGAAGTCGGCGAAGCCGAGCAGCTAGAAGCTATTTTGAATCAACGATATACGAAAGACAATCTGAAGCCTCAGAAACAAGATCTGAAGCGCTTTGTCGCTTTGGTGGAAAAAGACCCTACCAGCGCCAACCTGTTTAGCAACCATTATATTTTCGAGGTTGCGAACGAAAAGTGGGCTACCCCGAAAGGGGTTTTCCTGAGATCAACCATACAAGGACACGGGGCTACGCATCTACTACGAAACACTTGGCGCTGATGCAACTTGCTTCGCCCTCGCAAACACCTACCAAGACTGTGGAGTCGCGGTTGAGCGACTCGTGAAGTTCGCAGAAGCCGTTGGCGTAAAAACTCGACTGGAGATAACAGCTACATCTTGCGACTCAAACCCAGACTGGTCATACCTCAGTTCGGTTGGCGGAGACAGGTGGACGTCGCCCAAGAATGAAGACTTCACGATTCTCAAGATCGAAGAATTTCTGGCCAGCCCATCGCTCGCAAAGTCGAAACTCGTCTGGCAAACCATGGTGTTGTTGCCGGAATATCCGAACCGTTTAGCGGCAACATACCAGAGGAATAGAAGTTGGGGAGCGCATTTCGCTCCGTCTCAACTGGTCCATCACCTGAGATCCGCTGCATGGGTACCTCAAGGGCTGGCCGTGTTTGTGCAGCCTCCCGACGCTTCTCGTGACTTGCTTCCAGAAGGTTTTCCATTCGATCCGGGATGGCAATGGCTCAAGGAGATTCACTTCGGAACAGCAGTGCTTACGAATTCCGAAGAACAACGCCAGAAGCAGACGATCGCGATCGAATGGGGCTTCTCTGATACAGAGAGCCTTGAACGAGCCAAACGGTTCGCTACTCTTCCGCGAGACGAGCAAGAGCGCATTCTTGCCGCTCACGAACGTAGCGTATCCACAGAACTGCCCGAACACGAGCCTACTAACCCTGAGCGCCGCGCACAGCGAGTCGGAGAACTAGCCGCCGATGCTCCAGAAAGGCGAACTGAAGAGCGTACGCGCTCCGTCTCTATCGGATTGGACACGATCAAGCAACAAGCAGCCCAGTATCTCCTTCAGCAATATACGAGCCCGGACGGCGAGATGATCTGCCAGGTTTGCAAAGGCCCGTTGCCATTCAAGCTTGATGACGGCAGTGCATATTTCGAAAAGGTTGAATTCTTGCTACGCCTGAAGAAGCGCCACTACCAGAATTATCTGGCACTTTGCCCCAATCACGCTGCTATGTTCCAGTACGCGAACGGATCTTCCGACCTGCTTCAAGGCATGTTAGCTGTGCTAACAGGCAACGAACTTGCGGTCGCGCTCGCACGAAATGACGCCTCCATCTATTTTACAAAGACTCATATCGCGGACCTAAGAGCGGTTATTCAAGAGGAGAATTCCAATCACCCGGAGAATGGCACTCAAAGCCACCAAGAGAAAGAAGATGTAATCAAGGATGACAACATCTGACAGTGTGTTTGCGTAGATCGGTCTTTCGAGGGGCGGCCACCTGCGCTCCGGCGCTAATCATAAGGCTTGACCATCACGCAGCCTTCTTGATCCCTTTTCGGAGATTGCATCGCCGATGAGCCGCCTGGATGTTGTCCGGATGGTCGTCTCTCCAGGCGCCTCCCATCCCCTTGGGCTCGATGTGGTCGGGCACGATCTCGTTGTAATCCGTGAAGGTCGTTCGGCAGATTGCGCACTTCCCGTCTTGCTCCACGATCTTTCGGTTTAGCAGCTTCCGCATCTCTGCTGGCGACCGGAGTTCGCGATATCCCCTCGGGTGGTGCGGATCTTCGATGCGCTGAACACCAAGCTGAAATCTGCGTTCTTTCCGCGCCTGCTCGCGACCGCAGCAGAAGAGTGATCTGTGGATTGGGCAGAATTCATTCCGACGGAGTTTCATGGGAATGCTCCAGTGTGAGTTACGTTGAGATTCGTTGGGCTTTTCAGGGTTGAATTACCGAAACAGGGCGCAGCGCATCGGGCGCAGCGTATAAACTGCTTATTTGTTGGCGATAGTATCAATCGGAGCGTATTGAATGGGCGGCCTGCCAGCTTTCGATCGGTATATCGGCATTGACTATTCCGGCGCGCAGACGCCCGTATCGAGCCTCAAGGGCTTGCGCGTTTCCTCAGTGATCACTTGAAAAGCGGCCAACGATTATCACTTCAAAACCGGCCAACGGGATTGGCCGTCCAGGACTGAGAATGTTCTACCCTGCCGCCTCCTGTAGTGGCAAGTCGGTTTTGGTGCGCCAACTGCGCGGGCCGCACTTGAGCACGTGTCCGTGGTGCAGCAGGCGGTCGAGCATGGCGCTGACGGCGGCTGCGTCGCCCAGCAGTTTGCCCCAGTCTTCCACCGGGCGGTTCGAGGTCAGCATGGTGCTGGCGCGTTCGTAGCGGCGCATGATGATCTCCAGCAGTTCCTCGGCAGCGGTAAGCGGCAGCTTGCGCATTCCGAGATCGTCGAGGATGAGCAGGGGCACGGTCACCAGGAACTCCATGTGTTCTTTGCGGGTGCCATCGAGCGTAGCATCGGCCAACTCATCCAGCAGGGTATGAGTTTCGCGGTAGAGCACGCGATAACCCTGTTGGATTGCGGCCTGGCCGATGGCCTGGGCCAAGTGACTCTTGCCGGTGCCGGGCGGACCGAGAAACAGGGCGTCTTCGTGGCGAGCGATGAAGGCGCCAGCGGCCAGATCGAAGACCAGGCTGCGATTCATCTTCTTATTGAAGTTGAAGTCGAAGTTGTCGAGAGTCTTGTGCGAGTCGCGGAACTGGGCCTGCTTTTTGCGCCGCTCCAGCAGGCGTTCGCCGCGTAAGGCGAGTTCGTCAGAGACCAGGCACGACAGCAGGTCGATAGGGGCGAGCGGTTCGGCTTGGGCCTGGCGCAGACGGATCTCCAGCACGGCTGCCATGCCGCCCAGGCGAAGTTGTCGGAGTGCACGATCGAGTTCGATCAGATTCATTCTTCTATCTCCTTGGTTTTGTAATTGATGAAGTCGCGGTACTGCACTAGCTCGCGGATCAGGGGATCGACTTGCTGCAAGCTGAGTGGGGCTTGCGGGCAGCGTTCCAGATAGCGGCGGACGAAGCGATACTCCTGCACTCCCATATCGAGCGCGGCGGCGCAGGCTTCATCGACCGCCGCCGCGCCGTACTTCTTGGCTAAAGAGAGAACGCCGAGGATACGGCGGACACCGACTTCTCCTTGCTGGTGATGGATGGCCTCGCAGAGCGCGCCGACGTGGGTACCGGCGCGACCGGCGCGCCACAGCAGTTGCGACGTACGCAGCGGAGTGCGCTTGGATTGGTCTTCGGGCTGGATGCGATACCAGCCGCGTTTCTGGCGCACATGTTCGCGCAGCAGTTGGCCGGTTTTGGGATCGAGTAGCCGGACAAACAGCTCATCCCATTGCACTCGCAGCAGGTGTCCAATCCAGCCCGGTGGAGCGCCATAGTAGGCAGCTTCGATTTCGACGCAGCCGTCCAGATGCACGATGCGTTCGCCGTACTGGTAATAGCGGAAGGGTTCGACGGGCAGCGGCAGCAGGAACGGTTTCTCTTCGGCGAACATGGCCGCGACTTGGCGTTTGGTGGTGCCGTGGATGCGCGTGTCTGCCCAGCGTTCTTCCCAGCGATCGAGGTAGGCTTGGGCCTCTTCCAGACTCTCGAAGCGCAGACCTTTCAACGGGGTTTTCTGCGCGTGGCCGACGCCGGCCTCGACTTTGCCCTTGCGATCTGGATCTTGAATGCGACACGGCATGGCGACCGCGCCGTATTGGGCTAGCACGTCGCGGTAGAGCGGATTGAGCGCGGGATCGTAAATGTCGGGGACCAGCACGCCCTCGCGCAGATTGTCGAGCACCACGATACGAGTAGCCCCGCCTAATCGGCGGAAGGCTCGTTCATGCAGTTCGGCCCAGATGCGGGTGCTGGAGCGGAAGGTCAGCAGTCGAACGGCTTTCCGGCTGCAGCCCAGCGTCATCACGAACAGCCGGGTACGCCGATACTTGTGGGTTTCGGGATCGCGCACCATCGGGCCGGTGCCGTAGTCGACTTGTGCTTCCTGACCAGGCGCAGTGACGATCACCACGCGGGCTTCGGGAGTTTGCGCGCCACGCAACTTGCGCACGAAGCGCTGCACACTCTGGTAGCTGCTGGCGAAGCTGTACTCATCCACCAGGTCCTGGTAAATCGCCACCGCATTGCGGCCCCGGCTGAGTCCCAGCTCAATGGCCTCCCGGTATGGATCGCAGGCACTGGCGCTGGGACTGCGCTGCGGAGACGCCACGGGCGGCGAGGCAAGAGCGCCCACTTCGTCTGGTTGGGATGGTTTGAGGTCGGTGATCACCTCAGAGTCGGTAATCACCTCGTTGGCCGGTTTTGAAGTGGCTCTTGCTTTTCCCTTAGTAGAAAGGTTTTTGGGGTTGCGGTTGGGGTTGCCGTTGGGGTCGGTCAGCACCGCGATGGCCGGTTTTTCCGCGCCAAAGTCGGTGATCACTTCGTTGGCCGGTTTTGCCGCCCGCCGCCCCCAACCTCCGGACGGACGCACCGCAATCCCGGCCGCTTTCAGGTACTGGCTGGCGGTTTCACGACGGATGCGCGTAGCCTGCTGGATCTTCCGCAGCGGCCAGCCCAGCCGTCCCAGAGCTATAACTTGCTGTTTCTTCTCTTCGTTCAAGACATTGGCCATGCCCTCGGAGGCTACAAGCCTCTGCGGGCGTCAATGTCCCGGACGTTATTCTCGTTGGCCGGTTTTCAGGTGATTACCATTGGCCGGTTTTGGGTGATCGCTGAGGGTTGAGGCAGTAAACATCGTAATGGACCGAACGACGGGCGCTCCTCGTGGATTCGCCTTCGTGGAAATGGGTGCGGACAAGGACGCTCAAGAAGCGATCCTGGGTTTGAACGGTTCTCTCATGGCGGGTCGTGCGATTACCGTGGGTGAGGCGCACTCAAAAACAAACAAGGCTCGCACACGACCTTCGCAATAGGCTGGAAAGATGGATGTGCTCGTGTGAGAGGAGGCACTTCTTTTCTGTCGCTTCTCTGACGGTGCGCACGGCGGATTGGCTGGCGTCACTCGTTACTAACCAAATTTGACACCCCGGAAGCTGGTCAGATCACCAACACGAGTTGGAATGGAGTATCAAATGTACTCAAGAATAGTGAAGTGTATGTGTGTAGCTGCTTTGATCCTGGCAGCCGCCTTACGATTGGACGGAATCCCCAGAATTTTGCTGCAGTTTGTAGTCTGCGGAGGAGCAGCGTTCGTGATGATAGAAGCAGCCCGCAACCGCAAGTACCTTTGTACGGTAGCCTTTGCGCTGGCCGCTCTCTACTTCAATCCTGTACTCCCAATCACGCTTTCGCGATCGGCGGCGCTCCCGGTCGTGATTCTGTGTGCGCTGGCATTTCTAGGCTCTGTATGGTATCTGGGACCCGTACCGAAAATGTCGTTGGCCACAATCACAGATCTGCCGGCACGAGGCGAGTCGCTCTAGCTTGGGGTAGTCCGAAATACAACGGCCCGGTCGGGACCGCTTGGTTTGAGGCGCGGGCCGTGGAAGGTTAATGTGAGGCTCCTGTTCCTCGCTCTCTGTGTTCTGTCATGCCCTGACCGGTGCATCCAGCGACTTGACGTCCGCGATCGTTTCCCTCATGAACTGGGAGTGAACCTCTCGAAATTGTTGAGCTGCAAGTGGTGACACGTTTGTCATGAATGGGCTTCTTCTATCTCCAACGCTGCGCTTCGAATCGACAGTCCTGCGGCGAGAGGTGGGGACTTCTTCGCATCCGAAGAAGCAGCGAAATTGATGCGCGGACGCGCGATTGCGGATGGAACGTCATCTTTCTAAAGTAGGTGCAATGAAACAAATTCCTCGTCGATATGTCGTATCGTTTCAAGCGGAGCCTTGGGGAAAGAGCTTCAAGACTTGTCTGCCGGGGTAACTCAAAGTGGGCAGGTGACGAGCACAATCAAGGTGTTCACGCGTCACGCTGTTGATGGGCGCTACTAAGCAACTCTATCGCTATCAGGCGGCTCTCGGCGATATTTATTATCCCAACAATCCGAATCGCGGAAACTGCGTGGGGGTCCCGCTGAATCCCGACGGCAGCTGCACTTTTGTTGGAGTCCTCGCTCCTTACGGGAACCCGACGACTGAGATCAATAATTACTCGGGACTTTTGGGAGCGTGGTATCGCAGGGGCTCGGCCCTGCGCGCCAACATCAACGCCAAGTTCGGCGGCGCCGACAACTGGATTTATCGCATCGACCCGCTGCGGTCTTTCAACATCAACGCCAACGTTTCTTACGCGCCGCAGTCGTGGTTGACGCTGAGCGGCAACCTGCTTCTCCAACATGCCAAGAACTACGACAGCGACCTCGCTTACAACCAGCACAACTACAGTGTGCTGGTGGATGCCAGCATCATGCCGAACCCCCGTTGGGGGTTCGACTTGGCCTATAACTTCGACGCTCTGCAGCAGAACGCCAACGTCTGTTTCGCATCCAGCGCGCCACCGGCAGGCTCCTACACCTGCAACGGCGACGACACGTTGCTCGAGACCTATGGAATCTACCAGACGCACACCCAGTATGGATACTTTGCGGCCTCCCTGGCCCCGATTGAAGTTCCGCCTCGGCTACAGCATCGTCGACAACCACGGCAATACGACGAACTTCAACCCGCTGCTGCCGCTCGGACCGCTCCTCCATCTACCAATCGCCCTTGGCCGCTACCGAAATTGCTGTCTACAAGGGCGTCGCTTTCAGGGCAGGCTGGAACTACTACCAGTAGGGGGAAGGGTCTTTTGTCGGCCCGACGGCCAGCCGCTACTTCCATGCCAACAACACGACGCTGGCGCTAAGGTACGCGTTCTGAACATTGCGTTTCAGATTTGGCGAAGAAATGCTGTGCTAAGGGTTTCCCTAGTATCGCGGAGATAATCACAAGACCTGAAGCGGATGGTACGGCAGAGGATTCGGTCGACGACGCTGGAACAAGATCCTCTAAGCTCGCTGAGCCGCTTGCCCGACCACGCGGCCGATTCCAACCAAGACAAAGAACCAGAATATCCATGTTTCGGCTAACTGATCAGTTATTTCCAGACAGCCTCAAGAACCTGCTTCAATTGCTAGAGTTGCGCCTATTCTTTAGTGGTACACGTCTGCGAATGCTGGTCTGAATTGACCGTCGTTGGCCTTTCATGCATGACATGATCGCTCTATGCCTATACAAGAAAAATGTGAAGAAACAATCCGGTAAGATTCTCAGCGAGGTCGCGAGGGAAACGGCAAAGCCCCGCGTTGCGGAGTCGGCCAGAAAAGCTGCTACCGTTGATGCAGGTCGCGGAAGTCGAAGGAAATCCGCAAACTAGGACTCTCCAGCGGGTTGAGGCGTCCGTGGGTTTGTGGCCATGGCTTAAGCAATCCTGATAGTGGTGAGGTAACGCCGGTGGCCGGAGCCTGATCCGTCCATTCTAGCCTTGCGTCAGCGCTGTGGTTTTAGACCTTTACAGCGCGCGTGATGTCTCAAGTAGCCGGATTGAGTGATTAAGTTGACGTGGGCCACATTGATCTCAGCCGAGTTATTCAGAGTCGAGAGATGATGGTGGTGTGACCAGGACCCTGTCGTCGGTTGCAGGCGGAGCGGCAATCGCGATGATGACTGGCGGTGTAGCGAGGACCCTGTCGGCAGGTAGAGGCGGAGCCGCAGGCGCAATAACCGCAGAATATTTCTGCCAACGTACCCAGAGAATGCGAGCGGTTGCCGCGACCGGGATCGAAAGATACACGCCCAGCACTCCGCCGAGTTCGCCTCCCATCAACACAGCCGCGATTGCCGCCAGAGGATGCAATTCCAGCGTCCCGCTCATCACCCGGGGAGATATGAAATAATCCTGCACCACCCGCCACAAGGCAAAGAACAGGATCAGCGCCCACAAATGAGGATACGTCGCCAGAAATCCGACGAAGACGATCGCCAGCGCAGCCACCAGCGGACCAATGACGGGAACGAACTCCATAGCTCCGGCAGCGAATCCCAGTGCCAGCGCATACGGAAAGCGCAGCGCCGTCAACACCACGCTGTATACCACCAGCGATATGCCGGCCAGTATGAGTTGCGCGCGAATGAAATGAGCCAGCATCACGTCAAGATCGGTCATGATCAAGCGCAGAAACCGCCGCTGGTTGCTCTTGCGAAAGATGTGCAGCAAGGTTGCGGAGAACTGCCGTGCGTCGCGCAAGAAAAAAATAGCGAGGATGGGGATCAGGACAACCCAGATCATATTCTGCAACATTTTGGCGACTGCTGTACCTGCCTCCTCGCTCCAAGCGAGAATCCCTGCCTGATGCGCCGCAATAAACTGCTCGATTTTGAGCTGAGTGTCATAGCTCCAACCGTACCGATTGCCAAATTGCCAAACAATCTTTCCGCTTGTAATCTTCTCCAGCAATCCCGGCAGCGACTGGCTCAGCAGCCGAGTGTCCTCCACCAGTTTCGGTCCGAACAGAATGCCGAGCACCGCGAGAATCGCGCCAATCGCCAAATAGGTTTCCAGGATTGCGAGCCATCTCGAACCCCTCGCAAGCCTCGACCGTTCGATTCGGTAGACAACCGGTTCTAACAAGTAAGCGAAGAGCACTGCGAAGAGGATGACCACAAGGGTGTGGCGCACCTCGTAGAGAAAGACGCTGATGGCAACAAAGGCGCAGACTGTAGCCAGCACCTTGGCCGTACGCTGATCAAAGACAGACATTCAATAGTTTCGTTTCTAGAATCCGAGTCCCCGGGATCGTCCGCTTCTTCGCTTCCTCTCGGATGCCGCTCCCGTCATCTGCAAACCGACTTCCTCCCCACTGCCTTTATCATTTCTGCGGACGCCGCAACATCAGGACGCGACACTGCTCGCCGTTACCTGGCCACGGCTCAGGTATCCAAATGCCAGTCCCCGCCAGCATACCGGGACACTATACCAGTCGCCCGTCCGTCTTTATCAGTTGGTCCTGCAAACTCGTCCAATGACTGGTTCATCGATTCGCTTGGAGAACGTCAGCCTTCGTTAGGAATTGTGCAACCGAAAGGCTACGACCCCGGGCGGCTGATCGCCGGCGAAGCGCGCTTTGCAACAAAGTATCGCACAGCTAAGAGGAGCGTATTGCCACCGAACAGCAAAAACATTTCTCACGCAGTATGTTTAATCATCAGGACTTCATTGCCCGTTTCGCTGTAGATCAACTCATCCACCACGCCCCGGTCGAGCAGCGTAGCGAATCCGCCAGGACGCATGCCCATCTCCTCACACGGCTCGAGATGAGGGGCAGGACTGCCCTCGGCCATGCCTGCGGCAGCGTGTGCCAACGTCGCGCGGTGGAAGCCTCTTCCAGGATCGCGCACATAAAACACAATGGTGCGCTCGGTGCGCACCGCTGATACCTCTACTACCTTGTGGCGATCAGAGTCTTCCGCGTGTCGCATTGCGCTGAGCAAGATCTCGCGGAATGCCAGCATCAGTTTGTCGCGGATGGCCTCAGGCAATTCTGAGTGCAATTCGCCGAGGAAGGTCACCACGCGTTCGGCGGTAAGTATGCGGCAATTGGCACGAAGAGAAACCCAGTCAGGCTGCGCGGAGAGCACTTCGATTTCGGTGCGCCAGTCGGAGTCAGTCGCGGCGCGGCAGGCAAAGCTGGCAATCTCGTGAGCGTCGAACGGGGCGCTGAAACAGAGAAAGACGCGAGCGCGCAGCGCAGCGATGATCTCCTCTGGCGTGCTGGAAGGGGTGAGAAGGATGGCCTTCATACCGGGTCGGATGTCGCGCATTCCCTCGGTTAGCGCCAGGCCTTCGTCGATGGTGGTATCCGGATCGGTGATCACAACGTCGAATGAGTGTTGGCGCAAACGGCGAATCGCGCTCGCGCCGCCGCTGGCGCGCTCACAGTGGCATTCATTGGCGGCAAGGGCTCGCACAATCGAAACTATGGTGTCCGTTTCTTTTCCGATAAGAAGAACGCTGCTCATGCTTTGCTCCGGAACGCAATCACTGTTGTGGTTTTGGTGTCGCCCCCGTAGAAGCCTGAACCGGTTCGTTCGAGGTTGTTTTGGACAAGGCGCCAGCCTGCGGTTGCTTGTCAGGCGGCATTTCGGTCCCGATCGGATATATAAGAATCTGCACAGTACCCCAGCCAACGTTCGCATTCGCATCCGTCTGCTTACCCAATCCCAGGGTCTTGAGGCGACTGTCATCAAATCCGAAGTTCTCGACCAGATACTCACGCACAACCATGGCGCGACCTTCCGTTAGCACCAGGTCCTTCTGGGTATCACCTTCCATGCCGGCGGACGCCACGACCACCGCAAACCCGAATTGGTTGTTGGCCAGGAACTCGCCCCCAGCGTTTAGAGATTTCTGATTCTTTAGCTTGGCCGAATCTTGCTTATCGAAGAGCTGTTTCGCTGGATAGGTAAACTCCTTTACCGGCGAGCTTTGAGGCAGACGGTCGATCTCATTTTGTGTCAGTTCGTTGGAATCTTCATAGCCGCGGTTCTTAAAATATCCTCGCACGAAGAAGCTATGCTTCAGCGCTTCCATGTTCTCCTGGAAGTCGGTAACCCCTGCTTGCGCTTGGACCATCGTGTCACGCATCGTGTTCGCTGTCTGTTCAAGGCTGCTATAGAGTTGTTTGTCATTAACTAGCGCTCCCACTGTTCCCTGACCCTCATCGATCTTGGCGCTGATCGAGTCTATATTCGCCGTTGCCCGAGTGGCATTCTGGATAGCTTGCTGGCTGCTATCGAGAATGCCGCTCGTCTTTTTGAGTAGATCTGACATTTCGAGAGGGGGCTGGCTGGCAATAGTATCGCCATCCCGTACGTTGGCTGCACCAGCAGATCCAAACGAGATCGCCAGATACTGGTTGCCCAATAATCCCTCGGTCTCAATTGATGCCACGGAGTCTTGCTTGATGATCTCGTGCGTCGACTTGCTGAGATCCATGACGACCGTGACCTTGTCGCCCGGCTTGTGGGGCAACATGATGTTGCGTACAGTTCCGCTGTGAACGCCACCTACCCGCACATCGCCTCCAGCATCCAGACCCACCACATTGTCAAACTCGGTGTTCAATTGGTATGTGGAGCTAAAAAGATACTGCTTACTTCCAATGATGAAGATACCGGCCACCAGAATTGCGAGTGTCGCAACGATGAAAGCTCCAATTCGCGCCGCTCTGGACATACGTCCCCCTAAGATTGCTTTAGAAATTCCCTAACAAACTCGACATCACTTTCCTGAAGTTGTTGAAAACTGCCTTCAACCACCACATTTCCCTCATTGAGCAGGGCTAGGCGGTCGGCAATCGTCTTCGCACTGTGCAAATCGTGAGTCACTACGATGGATGCCATGTGATGTTCCTTTTGAAGTTTGAGGACTAAGTTGTCGATCTCCCCTGAGCTGATGGGGTCGAGCCCAGCGGTGGGCTCGTCGAGCAGCAGAATGTCCGGCTCCAAAGCCAGCGCACGGGCCAGCCCAACTCGCTTCTGCATTCCACCCGAGATATCCGATGGCATCTTGCCGAAGCCGTTCGTCATACCTACCTCGGCCAGCAACTGTCTGACTCGATCGCCACGCTCAGACCTCGACATTCCCTTTTTGTGATGTTGTAGTGGAAAAGAGACATTCTGCTCTACGGTCAGCGAATCGTAGAGTGCAGCGTGCTGGAAAAGGAAACCTATCTTCTTTCTGACTTCCCCGATCTGGTCGAGAGCCAAGCCGGCGATGTTCTGACCATGTATCCGAACTGAGCCTGAGTCGGGCTTCTCCAGCCCGATAATGAGTTTCAGCAGTACGCTCTTACCCGAACCGCTCCGCCCCAGCACTGCCAGGGTTTCTCCGCGCGTGATGGTCAGGCTGATCCCGTTCAAAACATTTTGGCTTCCAAAAGATTTGTGCAAGTCTTGAACGACAACAGCTACGCTGCTGTTCTTCTCGGCTTCTCCTCGCTTCACAGCAATTTGCTCAATTGTGTCCATAGCTGCTTCGGGAAATCGTTAAATCAATATTTACGGGAAAAATATGATAATGAGTTTCACCAGCACGACGTCGGCCAGGATTACAAACAACGAAGACAAGACAACGGAGCTTGTCGCTGCCCGGCCCACGCCCTCCGCGCCTCCCTTTGTCCGCATGCCCTGAAAACAAGCGATAAGGCCGATGATCAAGCCGAAGACTGCCGTCTTAAACGTAGGTGGCAGGAAATCGTTGAAATCGGCACCCTTGAAGCCGCTAGTGATGAACTGGTGGAACGATAGCGGCTCAACTAGGGCCTGTGCGGCCCACCCCATAACCAGGCCGCACAAATCGGCGCCGAGAGTCAATAGGGGCAGCATTAAGATGCAGGCCAGAATGCGCGGCGCCACCAATAACCTGTAGGGGTTTACCGCAGACGCTTCGATGGCATCGATCTGCTCGGTCACCTTCATCGAGGCCAACTCTGCGCCAATGCCGGCGCCTACTCTGCCGCTCACCACCAGACCCGTGATGATCGGACCGGTCTCGTGGATAACGGAAAACACGATGGCGGCGGGAAGAAGCGACTTGGCCCCGAACCGAGTCAGACTGTAACGGGCTTCTAAAGAGATCACAGCCCCGGTGGCTGCACCGGCCAAAGCGACCAGCGGAAGGGACTTTGACCCGATCTCGTCCAGTTGTCGAAATAACTCGCGGAACTCATATGGGGGCGTTACCGCAGCCCGCACAACCTGCCAGAGAAAGAGGCCCAGATCGCCGAACCACTCGAGAAACTCGATGACCGGGTTTCTGACGGAACTCAGCGTGGGCGACACGAGCAAGGTCTTTAGCCCCAAAGACGAGGGGTCCAAATCCTCGGTCGCGATGCTCTTTCTGTCGGTCACGTATTCGGACCTGACTCTGATCCTGCGCGCCGACCGATCATGTGCCCGGTCGATCTAAGGTCCGGACTATATGCTGGAAGGCAATGAGCCTTCATACGGTAAGCGGACATGTCCTATGCTCGCACTGGCATGCAATCTCAACTTCGCTGGATCCTGCTTCTTTGCAGGCTTGACCGCAGTATTTGTTGCCAGGTTCCACCAGGCACCGGCATGGTAGATGTGCACACTTCTTCTGCTCATGTGTCGTCATAATCTTTGTCCTTTTCCAATCCGATTCGCCCGCGAATCAGGCGGTGCGACGGCCACTGACCAAATTGATGACCAAGACCACGACGGCAATGACTAACAATAGGTGGATGAGACTGCCTGCTATGTGGAAACTGAAACCCAGAAGCCACAGAATCAGCAAAATGACGAAAATCGTCCAAAGCATAAGTGTTCTCCCTTCGGACTGTTTGCGTGCGTTGGAGAATCATAGTCGTTTCTGGGGCTACTACCCGAGCGGCGGCTTGGGATTGGTGCTAGTCGGGGCCGGATCTAGGTGGACGGCCTATTGCCACACCGTGAACGACATCAGCAGCATCCCTAGGCTCTCCCCAATGCTCGGGTCATCATCCACAACTAAAATCTGAGGCTTGGAGCAGTTCAGCATGTGCCCTCCTGTCTGTGACAGATAGAACAGCATTTCACCTCACCACGATGTCACGCCTACCCCCACCCGGTCTGGTCAGAACAGAACACCTCGCTGTCGCCGCGCAAATCGGCAAAGGTGAACGGTTGGGGACAGATTGTTACCGGCGGGCACGCACAGGCATCGGATTACCAGTCGTTACGCAATGTCGGCGGTTAGCATACCTCCGGTTGTACTTGACGCCTGATGCTGGAAAATCGCAGACCCTAGGTTACGCCACTATTCTGTCGCCAGTTGTCTGCACCTGTACCAGCTCGTCGAAGAGAGAGCGATAGTGGATCATCGCGGTTCGCAGCTCTTCCGTGCTGGCTTCACCTCTGCCAAGCCGCAATGCGACGGCGTGCGCCGACCGGTAGTTCTCCACGACTCGGGGATGGTCGACGGAAATATCCGCCGCGCGCTGGTCAAAATCAGTGACCGGATAGCCGCGCGTCTGCATCAGCGAGCACACCAGTTCATCGGCTTCAGTCACTGCACCTTTCGGATAATCGACAAAGCGGGATTGCACCGCCTTCCACTGGGTCATGTAGCGTTCACGCTCCGTTAGGTCAAGATCGCGGATCTTCAGCATTTCAACCCGCGTTTCGCGGTCTGTCAGCTTCGCTTCGGCTTTACGTTCGGACCCATGCTGTCGAACAGCGCGGTCGTATTCCGGCCCGAAACGGTTGCGTAGCTCTGCCGTGGTGTTCTTGCGTTTTCGCATGTACAGCGCAATGGCAACCACGATTACCAGAACCACTGCAACTGCGAGAGCAATCAGTTTGGGATCCATCAGATTGAGATTCATCGAGAACTCCTTTACGCCTTGAGTGTCTGCGAACAGGTAAAGTTCGGTTGGGGAACTTTCCTTGCTTGAAGTAGAGTCTTATATTGATTAGTATCCAACGATCAGCTTGCCGAAGCTGGTCAGAATTGCTCATCCAACCGCACGCGGCGGGCACTGACTCCAAGTTGAACTGGCGGATAAACACCTGTCCGAACCATGCTAGCTGGCCGGATTGCGGGAGGCAGCCGATGAAATTCGATTGGACTCAGGGAGTACTTGCTGAAGGCCTGAGACGGAATTTCTTCCGCCCTTATGCACCTTTGGACGGGTCTTCTCTCATGTGGGAACTGCGATCCTGAACAAACAACTCGCCTCGTGCTACTTGGCGCATCGCATCCACGATGACGGGGCCATCCATCGAACGATTGACGGGCCCTTGTGGTCGCAACCAACGCACATAGGCGACCCCGGCCGTTCTCCTCAGCGAGCACCAGCGGTGCAGTCTTGCGCCGCTTCAACATCTGCTGGATTTTCGACAACGCCGGCAGAAAGCTCGTTGACAAAATCAATACGTGGGGATTGACCTCTTTCAATGTGTTCAGCAACTGTTCGGGAGACTGGGCCTGACCTGCGATGCGAACGTCGTCCGCGATCGCCAACTGCGCCATTCCGATACGAAAAGCTCCTGCTGGTCAGCAATGATGACGTCGATGACCGCACCCCCGGTTTCTGCCGGGTGGCCTGAGCAGGATAGAGTTCCTTAAGGTAGCGCTCGCTCCTTTCAAGACTCTGGTGGAACCCCGTAAGTGTAAGAGCAAACACATGGTTGACACACGAATCGGCAGCCAGCGTGACTTCGCCACTTGGTCAGCAAATCCTCAGGCAGCCCAGTCTTCATTCCTTCGTTCAGGGCGGATTACTGCCGGTTAGCGTCACTCGCTTACAATAGTCAGCAAAGGGTAAGGGCTATTGGAGAAAGATATTCATGTGAGAATTACCGATTTTGCAAGAACCCCTTCGAGGTCATTTAGCAGTAAAGCGGGCTGATCAAATTTAGACCGGTTGTAACGTCGCTTTGGTTACCCGCAAAGAAAGCGTCAGCAGGACGGCGTTTGCTGCCGCAATCCCCAGTCCGATGGCGCACAGGGTGTAACCCGTTGCGAAGCCATGCCGGGCCATCGCTATTCCCATTGGGGCAAGCACCAGGCTGCTCAGGACTAGGAAGGTCAGTACAACCGGGCCAAGGACGAATCCCAATGGTCTGCGCCGGAGCAGCAGGATTGCGGCAATCAGAAAGGCCGGCGTCCCGAAGGCCAAATCCAGCGCAGCGACCCCTTCGGTCGCGAGGCCAGAATCGTGGACGGCCTGCGGCACGCCGCCCACAACCAGGGCGGGGATAATATCTGTTAGCCAGTGAAGGACAGTGACCACGCTCATCAGCAGGAGCAAGATAGCCGTGGTTTTCACCGGAGTGCGGGGACCGAAGCGTCTCGCAATCTCCGCCGTGGGCAGCGCCGGGAGACCTCCCGCGAGTGCGTAGAAACTGAGCCCCAGAACAGCGCAGTATGCCAGAAACATCGAGTTGAAGTGGATGGCGAGCGCGTAATTGAGGAAATCGTAGACAAGGTATGCGAGCGTTCCCGTCCACACTAGTCGGGCCGCAACCGAACCCCGAAGAGCCAAGATGGCGGCGATCGTCAGCACGGGTACGATGACGACAAGGTTTCCCGCGTCGTTTCCGATGCTCAAAGCAGCCTGCATCCGGGTTTCAGCTGCATACGTGGACGGACGGAGCAACCCTCCGAGGCTGGCGACGGCGAGAATGAGAGCCGGCGGAAAGCTGAGCCGCAGGGCCCACCGACCGGGTTCGCTGTTGTTCATGATCGCTCCATCAAGAGTCACGTAATCTTTGCAACTCTCAGCTCTGGCTTGCCGTACCCTGCCAACTGGAGGAGCCTTCGGGCGATGCAGACGTACCATACCAGCAGGAACAACGCTGAGATAGATAGCGAGATGGCAACTGTCGGAATTACCACTGTCTTTGGCGCGAGAGTTATTCCTAGGGGATAGCCCAAACCGAATCCATTTGCCAGAATTCCGGTATACGCGGCTCCTTTGGCGAAGATACTGCTCCGCAGCATAACGATAGAAAAGATGAGACCAGCCAGAATTACGAGGGAAAAACCGATAGCACCCGGGCCGAGAACGTTAGGATTACTAATCGCAAGTAGCGCCTGCCCCGCTGCTAAGAACATGGATCTTTGCGCATCCGTTGTCGCAGCGGCGTATTGGTCGCTGAGGAGAAGCATGGAGAAAGCCTGATTCGATGCGAGGTAGACCGCAATCCCTACGAAGCCGAGCGCCGTAGCGAGTGTCGTATAGCTTCTATTGGCTCGTCTGAGGGCGGCGTAGAGACCGAGATAGATCAATCCAACGAGAACATAGTTGACACTGTCGAAGACGTTGAGGAAGGTAAGTGCAACCAGGCGATTGGTGTGAAGTAGCGTAAACCAGTCGAGGGCGGAAGTGGGCATTCTTGTGGGTCCGGAGCGGATAAGCCCGATCGCCCTGAATAACAGGAAGTCTGCCGCAAGCCATCTTCTGAAGATCAGTGCCGCAATCAGGGCAGCCACGGCACTAACCTTGTAGAGGGAATTCCAGCAGGTCTCTGCCGTATCGGGATCACTAGTCCGAGTCAGCTCGAATTGCGGCATCGCGGGTTCCTCTTTCGGTGCGATAGTTCAGCCACTATTCACGGGCGGCGTCCGATTCAGGAACCGCGGCAGAGCCCAGGGATGCCTCACCAGGTACTGCGTGATCGGCGGGGGCACGGGCGGACCTAGCGCAAGCTTCTCCGTGGATATCCACTTGAACGGCAGGTGTGCCACGCAACCCGGCTCCGCCATCGTTTCCATTGCTCGCAATGCGGCACGCAAGACTGCCACCTGACCGGCCGCGTCGCCGGGCCGGCCCAGCGTCATGCCGAAGGGATGCTCGATCGCTGCTATTCGCGGCGCTCCCGCGCTTGCTGTCAGCTCCGGCATCATGGACAGGGAGATGGTGCTAAACCCTGCCGCCTCGATCTCACGCTGTACCAGTCCCACGGACCAGCAGCACACCGGTCAAACCGGGATCAGCACCACTATGTCGACATGCTCTTCACGAAGTTGCCGCACCATCGCAGGCACGCTCTCGCGCAAGAGCCGCTCCGGCCGAAGGGTGTAGCCCATGTAGGAATAGTTGGACGGCGCCGCCGCGCCAATCTCGCCCATTTCCGCGAGTTTGTCCAATCGCTCAGTCGGCAGTACCGAGTTCAAGTCCTGCTCAGCGAAGGTCCGGTTGATGTGAAGATGGCAGACCTGAACGTCGCCAGTCCGTACCGTTCGCGGCAGCACCCGGTACGAGGGGTCGGCAAACCAAGGATCGCGCCGCTCGATCTCCGGGTCAAACCGGCGATCGCTTTTCAAGGTGACCGCCGCTGAGCTTATAAGGGCTACGGTACACGCGGAAAGCGGATTTGCGAGAGGAGTCCATGGGATCCGTGTTTGGCCGGGTAGGGCCGCCCAGCGTTTCAACACTTTCCTCGCGATGCCGTCCACGAAGCGGTAGGAATCAATCTTCTTAGTAGGCTGCATATGGCTGGGCCAGCAAGTCAGCCTTGCTGACTCCATTCTTTGCCGCTACTTTCTTGAAGCCCCTGGCACCCATCCATACATACAGCCGACTCCAGAGCGCAAAAGGAATGCGGTTCTTCGTGATCAACTTCATCACCTCGGCCGGGATGGGCAGTCCTTCAGCCAGGGAGTTAGCCGTCATCTCCAAGGCCGCAATCACATTCTTAACAGGCGCTCCTTGACGTTGCGGCTGCGTAAGGGGTTGGCCGCCGATCATCCCTCCCGCAGCGAAGGCCAGACCACCGGCCCACTGGAAGCGGCTTTGCTCGGCGAACTCGCGGCATATAGCCAATGCGAGCGAATTCTGGTGGACCTCAGGAAAGCCTGAGTTCACAATTGCTATCAAGCGTTGCGGAGCAGTTTCGCCAGTCGTCCTTCGGTGGGCTGCGATCACAGCCAGCGCCTTGGTCATGAGATGGGGCAAGGCATCGACGTAAAGGGGGTAGACCAAAAGAACCAGGCCGGCGCGCTCAACCGCCGAAAGCAATTCACATTCACCCTCGGGGCGATTCAGGTTCGCGCGGAGCGTTAGCGATTCGGTCGACCATCCTCGCTTCTCCAGGCAATCCAGTAGAAAGCCGCCCAAGGCACTGGACGTGCTTGGCTCGGCGGTTTTAGGGCTGCCGACAATGAGCAAGGCCCGCCGCAGGCTGAGCGGATCGACGGTTGCGCAGGACATGACCGGTGGAGGCATCACGGATGCGGCCGCATCGCCAAAAGGCAAGCCGTCGGATCGGGTCAGGAGCGCCTCGAAGCGGCGCTGAAGCGCATTCATGTTATCCGCGGCAGAAACGACTTCCGCCGCGTAGCTGGGAGGATGAAAATTGATTGCGTTTCGTCCTGCGAGCGTCTTGAAGATATGAGCTTCGGCCGGATTGGGGATGCGCTGGACTCCCACCATTACAAGTCGCGGACGTGGGTTACAGCGCGGCGGATGGTGAACTTCCCCGTGATCCATCTGGAAGAAAGGTGAAACCAGTTGAATGAACCGGTCCACCATCTTCTTCAACTCCGGCGAGTAACCTCCGAAGGTCACGGGAGTGAAGAGAACGGTTACATCGCTGCGAACGATGCCTCCAGCAATGTCGCGACCGGCATCCGCTTCCACGCATAGGCCCGGCGTTTTGACCCAGCAGCCAAAACATCCCAGACAGTGCGCCAATTTCATTTCGCGCAGAGGAAAGGTTACGACTTCAGCCTTGGATGCCTTAAACACGCGCGACAACACGTCAAGAATTGGCGATAGATCTTTATCGCCAGCTCCAGAGCCATCGAGGATCGTCACATTCTTGCCTGGCATGTACCTTTCTCCGCCACAGTGATGTGGAAAACGAATCCGAGGCAATTCAGATCGCAACCGCCGTGGTTGTCTTCAGCAGTCGGCGCGCGTGAACCGAACTACTCGCTGTTGCCATGCTGTGCTCGCCGCCCAAGGCCTCTCATCCGCACGCCGGCTGTTTCGTGCTGGAATCAGACTAAGCGCGATTTCGCGAGCTCCGCAAGGACATGCGGCATGTTCGAATGCTCGTTCTTTCTGGCGAAAATAGCTCAGTAGTGAGCGACTGGGCTTGTAATTTCGAGACCGTAAGTACATCCTGAGATCATTCGAACATCAGCACCATCCATGAGATTGGTAACCACGGACTTGCGGCGTTGCACAAAACTGTTTTGGGTTGCGTTACGAAGGCTCTGGTCTCGATGGAAAGAGCCGCTCATCTTGGTCAACCCCAGCACGGTAATAGGTACCGGCTTGGTGTCACCAGAATAATAGGTTCTATCCAGTGTCAAACACGAATACACGCGAGGCATTTTCGCAGGCGAAGTCGCCAGGCGGTTCTGGCCCGCCTGATCGTAGTTGGAAAAGCCTGTACAAACTCGGCGGAACCAGCGCCCTGATTGCGACCTTGCTTGTCCCTGCCGAAATTGCCATCAGCTTGCTCCCCAGTGTGGAACATGCAACGGCCCACACTGTCACGGTTATCGACTGGTTCAACCTATTTCAGACCAATCCTTTTATCGCGCTCCGCAATCTCGGTCTGTTGAACATCATTGGAGCGGCTCTCTTAGTCCCCACGATTCTCGCGGTTTACTCCACGCTTAAACGGGAGCGCGAAGCCTATGCCGCCCTGGGTACGATCCTGTTTTTCGTGGGGATAGCGGTTTATCTTGCAAGCAGCAAGGCGTTTCCGATGCTGTCTCTGAGCAGGCAATACACGCTCGCGACCAACGATGCACAGAGGTCCCTGCTGGTCTCAGCAGGCCAGGCGATGCTGGTCGAAGGACAAAGCCGTTCAGGCATTCTCATCATCGAATTTGGCTGTCTGGTCGTCTCCCTGGTAATGCTGAAAGGCCACGCTTTCAGTACAGCGACGGCTTGCGCAGGGACGCTCGGAAATGTGCTGATGATTGTTTTGGAAATGGCTTTTCTACCGCCCAGTGGCGTCGGAGTGATAATTGCTGCCGGTGGCGGTCTTTCAACTTTGATCTGGTATTGCTTGATGGGTCGACGGCTGCTGCAATTGGGGCGACTCTGAGACGGGAATCTCGGACGTATAATGCCAAGCCGTCTCACTGCGCGGTTATTCCATTGTGCGCAGCAGGCGGTGTGCTTGCGAATGTTCTGCTAGCGGACAGTATTGTCACGAAACGAGACAGACCATTTTGGAACTGATTGGCTCCTGTCTCTCCTACTCTCGCTCTTTCAACAAGTCAACGAGCATTTCAACCGGCACTGCAAGTGCACACTTAGCAATAGGCAAGCGCAAGAATGTGACGGTAGTCACGGCGAGCGAAGGCCGGAATTCCTATGATGCAGGCATACAATTACGCGATTTATGGTCCGTCTCCCGCTGTTAGCCCGACTCAGGACGCGACTTCTTGCCCGCCACCTGAGAGCTGACAGCCCAACCGCTGGAGGTAGACATGGGCACCCTCGTCCAAGACCTGCGATATGCCTTTCGCACGCTAAAGCACAATCCTGGCTTCGCAATCGTGGCCATCCTATCTCTGGCCTTGGGCATCGGAGCGACCTCCGCAATCTTCAGCTTTGCTTCCTTCATGCTTCTTCGCCCGCTGCCCGTACCCGATGCTTCCGGAATCATCATTATCCAGTCACAATTACGCGGTGAGAGCCTCGGCGGTGGCGGACTCACTGACTATTCTCCTTTGTCGTACCCAGATTTCGATGACCTCCGAAGGAGGAGCAATTCCTTCGCAGGTTTTGCTGCCTCCCAATATATGCAGTTTGGCTTTGCATCCGATAAGACGGCCCTGCCTCAGATGAAATTCGGGGCACTGGTGAACGGGAACTTCTTCAACATCCTGGGCGTTAGCCCGCAATTGGGGCGCAGCTTTCGCGACGACGAGGACAAAGTAGTCGGGTGGAATGCGGTAGTTATGCTCGGGCATGATCTCTGGAAAACCGACTTTGCCGCGAACGCTGACGTAATCGGGAAAGTTATCCTGCTCAACGGCCTGCCCTTCACCGTCATAGGCGTTGCACCGGAATCGCTCACCGGACCGAATAACGCAATCCGCGCCGACCTCTACGTGCCGCTGGCGATGCAGCCCACGCTGGCAGGGTCGATGCAGAACGAACTGGAAGCGCGAGACCTCCGATTACTGACGGTCTACGGACGGCTGAAGCCTGGGGTGGGTGTTCGTCAAGCCGCGGCCGAGGCGCGAGTAATCAGTCAGCAACTGGCCCAGGCCTATCCGAAGACGAACAGCACCTCTTCCCTGGTGGTTGCGACGTATCGGATGAATCAGCTGACATCGGTCCCGATTACCACAATGCTTTGCCTCTTCCTGATGGCGATGGCTGCGATGGTGCTGCTGATTGCTTGCGCTAATGTCATGAACCTGATGCTGAGCCGTGCCTCAGGCCGTTCGCGTGAGATCGCCGTGCGGCTGGCGATGGGCGCGAAGCGAGGCCGGCTGATCCGCCAACTGTTGACGGAGAGCTTGGTGATCGCGATTCTGGGCGGGGTGCTGGGACTCGTGGTGGCCCAGTCTGGTGCGCATCTGTTCTCGCAAATGCGCATTCCTGCCGACGTGCCCGTCGTGATCGATGTGAGGCTCGATCGTCAGGTACTGCTGTTCACATTTGCGGTTTCCGTAGCGAGCGCGGCTCTGTTTGGGTTGGCTCCGGCGCTGCAAAGCACCAAGCCAGATTTGGTTTCAGCTTTGAAATCGACAGCGGCCGCTGAAGGCAAGCGGCATCGACTGCTGGGAAGGAATGCGTTGGTGATCGCGCAGGTAGCGGGTTCTCTGCTATTGCTTATTCTCGGAACTCAAGCCTATCGCGGTGCGTCGATTCTTCTCGCTGCCCCAGCCGGATTCCGCACCACCCACATTCTGTTAGCCAGCTTTAACCCCATGCTGGCACGGAACTCAGCGGAGCAAACCAAGCAGTTCTACAAGCGCTTGCTGGACCAGGCACGAGTCCTGCCCAGCGTAAAATCCGCGGCTCTCGCTCAGTCAGTCCCTTACGTTCCCATGCCGCCCGCGATCCGCGTCATTCCAGAGGGCGTACAGTTGCCCGCCGGAACCGAGGCAGTCAACGTTCTTTCGAACACGGTAAGCGATGGCTACTTCGAAACCATCGGCGTGCCCATTGTCGAGGGACGTCACTTTGATGACAACGATCGGGAGGATTCCGAACGTGTGGCCATCGTCAATGAGCGGTTTGCTCACAACTATTATCCAAACCAGGACGCGATTGGAAAACGCTTGCGTTTGAACAGCGCCGATGGAGCCTTCGTCAAGATCATCGGCGTAGCGAAGCAGAGCAAGTACATATTTCCGATTGAACCGTCTCTCGAACATCTGTACCTGCCGCTTGTGCAGAATCCCCCGACCGGCGTGGGTGGCGACTGGTCGCCCTCAGGGATGACCCTCATGCTCCAGACCGAGGGGGCTTCCAGCGAAGCGGCCGGCTCGCTGCGGGAACTGGTGCGGCGCCTGGACTCACGCCAGCCGATTTATAGCGTGCGCTCGATCGAAGACGTGTTCGACATGCGCGCTACCAAGACCCTCGGCATGTTCATGAAGGCCATCGGCGGGCTGGCGATCCTCGGCCTGACGCTGGCGCTGATCGGACTCTATGGACTAATGACCTATTCGGTAAGCTTGCGGCAGCGCGAGATCGGAATCCGCATGGCGATAGGGGGCGATCCCCCCAGCGTGGTGCGGATGGTGCTGCGGCAAGGGATGATGCTTGCCGGCAGCGGAGTCGCACTCGGCCTGGCGATAAGCCTGTTGGCAAGTAAACCGACAGCAGTCAAGGTCTATGCCCACGGATTCAATTGGCCTCTCGTTGCGCTGGTGACGATCGCCCTTCTGATCATGGCAGCACTGGGCGCGTATATCCCGGCGCGACGGGCCTCGCAAGTTGATCCGAACATTGTTCTGCGGCAGGAGTAGAGGCCCATCTACCACTGTCGCAAATTCGACCGCGATCTCACCAAGGAGTGGGACGCCTACCGCCACTTCGACTAGAACATGTCGACATGGACGCGTTTTTTACGCTTCGGTCGAGCAACACGAATGTGGAAACAATTCCCAGGGAATCGCTGCCCGCCGCACTCCTCGCACTGGAATCTGAACATCGCAGGGCGCTGGGGCTCGATGACAAACTGGAGGACTGCGGTTCTGAGTCTTCCGCCACTGGCATGCCCACGTTTCTACTAGCTTTGCATCAATGGGGCTGCTCTATGCCTGGCTTGCGCGATCAGGAGCGTCAGGTCATCGGCCTGTTCGCCGGGCGCGTACTGCTTCACAGCCGCCACCACGGCCTCCAGTAAGGTGCTTGCCGGGAGCTGTGGATTCGACCGCAGAGTCGCAACCAAGCCCTCCTCTCCGAATTCTTTTCCTTCTGGATCAGCGGCTTCGAGCACGCCGTCCGTGCATATGGCTAGCGTGTCTCCGGGATGCAAGCAAACCTCGGCAATGTCGCACTCCCAGGTTTCGAATAGTCCCAGAACGGTTGCAGTGCTGGTCAGCAGCTCGACGCGGTCGGCGCGCAATAGGACAGGAGGATTGTGTCCGCAGTTGACGTAACGCAGCCGGCGGGTTGTATCGTCGTACACGCCGAGAAACAATGTGGCGTACTTGTTGGGTTCGGTCGCTTCATAGAACAAGCGATTCACAGACTGCAGTGTGCTGGACAAGTCTTTCGCGACCAGCGCCGATTGGCTGCGCAGGTGAGCCTGCAGGTTAGCCATCAACAACGCCGCCGAAATGCCTTTGCCGGCGACATCGGCAAGAACGAAGCCGACGCGGCCTTCGCCGAGATCCAGGAAGTCATAGTAATCGCCTCCGACGGCGCGTGCCTGGATGCATGTGCCCGCATAGTCGAGGGTCTGCAACGCAGGCGATTTCTGGGGCAGCAACTTGCTCTGCACTTGACGGGCAATGTCCATCTCCTGCGTGGCACGGTGCTCGGCTTCGAGCCGTCCTGCCATTTGCTCGGCCATGCCGATGTTCTCCAGCGCTGTGCCAGCCTGGTTGGCCACAAGGTCGAGCAGGCGCTTGTCCTCCCCCGAGTACGGTTCTTCGCAAAGCCGTGGACCGAGCGCCGCCAATCCCAGCAGTTCGCCTTCGCGACCAAGGTTTGGGACGAGACACTCCGGTTGCAACGGCTGCAAAATCGAAAGTGCGGGACCGCCGCCGCTCAAGGCCAGAACGTCCCAGGAATGAGCCCGCTCCTTCAGTGCCCGGAGGATGGGTAGATTGGGTGGCAGGCTCCGAAGTTCGGCGGGAACATTGTCGGAAGTCACAAGATGACCGCTGGCGTCACGAGAGTAGATCACTATGCTCGAGGGATGCAGCGCTTCATTGATCTCATGGCGCAACAGTTGGGCAAGATCATCGCGGCTGGCGGCAGTTCGCGTCTTGGCCGCAAGATCGATCAGGATTTGCCGTGTGTCATAGGCGCTCCGAAAGAAAGCGCGATCAATCCCTCGCGTGACCTTGCTTTGCACCTGAGTCCCTACCAAGACGAGGATGACGCCCAAGCCCGCGCCCATGGGAACACCGACGCTTTCATGTCGGGGGAAGTACAGTCCCAGCGCGTGCGCGAACATCAGGGTAACGGCAATCCCGAGGACGAGAATCAGCAGTACAAATCCGCGCTGCACCAGAAAATAACGCGCGCTGCGCTTGATCAATACCGGAATCTCCAGCACGCGGTGTTTTACTACGGCATAGGCAAACGATAAAGGGATCAGAAACAACGCAATAACCGGCAGCACCCAGACCCAAAAGGGGTATTCGTACATGGCCTTGTGCTGGACAAGGGCAATTGCTGAGACGATCCCCATCGGACTGTAGCCGGCGACCGTCCCCCACACCATGACTCGTGTCTTACGCCGGTCGTTTGGTGTAAGCGCCTTGACGCTATTCCAGATCAAGGATGCCAGTCCCAACCCAATGCCGCCATATGCATATACCGAATACAGGCTGAACGTAAGTCGCCCTCCGATCCAATTACCCAGTCGAATAGCAGTCAGGGAACCGCCTGTAACCAGGGCGATGGTCGTTAAGGGTATCGAAATCGCCAGTGCGATCACCAGGAATACCCGCTTCAGCCAGGGTAGTTTCCGGTCAATCGGGGAAGGCGAAGGGAAGGTTGCGAAAAAGGTGTAAAAGGCGGCGGGTAGCGGCACGGAGATCGCAATCATGTAGCTGAGCATGAAGCGCCGTAGCGGCGGGGAAAAAACGCCCTCGAGTTGGACCACCGGTGCGGCTGCGATGAAGCTGGCGAACAGCAGGGCGAGCAGCCAGGCATTGCGGTCCTCGAGACGCAGAAACAGAACCAGCAATCCAACCACAAGAAAGGGTAGTGGGTAACAATCGAGCACCCGGTTGGCGATCGAGTGGGCAAACGTTGGAGTGTTCCGCGGCGGCGCGGCCTCCAAGGTCAACTTCACCGTGATGGGATCCTTCACGCCTGGCCTTTGGACGACCAGGGACACCACGTCGCCGGACTTACCGCGGGCAACGGCCGGCGCAAGCGCCATGCCATGCTGTGGGTAGCCATCCACGGTCAGTATCCGGTCGTGCGCGCGCAAGCCGGCGCGATCTGCCGGGCCCCCCGGCAGCACCCGCTCGATTGCCACATACGGTGCGATTTCCCGCTCTCGCTCAATCCCAATCTGTACGGGAGGAGACCATCCCGCGTAATAGATCCAGACCGCCGTATAGATGACCAGCGGGACGGCGAAGAAGATGGCAAACGTCAGCAGCAACGGTCGCGGGATGGAGCGAAAGCCGCGCATGATCTCACGAGCAAGACTGGCCGGAAAACACAATTATAGGAGAGTGCCTCGCTTGGGTCTGTGATTACGATCGCCTTACGGTCGGCGCTTTCGAACCTTGACTTAGGGATAGAAAATCTCCAGTAGTCTTCGGACGGACCCTCAGGCTTGGTTCAACAGCGCAGCATGACGACAGCGGATAGCGGCGACCAGTTGATCATCGATGCCGCCAACAGTCTCACGACGACCAGCCGGGGCAACACTCCTTCGCGCGCGATTCCGGTTGGCGGCGTTACCCTGGGGGCGTGCGCAGCTATCTCTTTAATCGCCGTTACGCAAGTGGTCCGGCCCGCGGCTAGGGTTTCAGATTGTGAGTCTAACGGCCTGTTCTCGCCAACTGAGTCAACTTCCGCCTAGCCCGTGACACGGGAGGAATTCGGCTCCTGAGAATTCTCGCAAGTCAGATCCATT
This sequence comes from uncultured Acidobacteriaceae bacterium, assembly GCA_963821995.1. Lineage (GTDB taxonomy): Bacteria > Acidobacteriota > Terriglobia > Terriglobales > Acidobacteriaceae > Bog-257. The sequence continues at coordinate 32,411 of CAWGFZ010000021.1, forward strand.
TCTCTGCTCACGCGAAGGCAATGTTCCCTCAACTGAACCGGGCAATGAGATTCGGACCGGGAATATCAGAATTGCAGGGTGGGATACTCGGTGATATGGTCCGAGCTATGTTACCCGGACTATTAATCATTGCTTGTTGGGTTCTGCTCATCCTGTATTGGAACGTCAGCGCCCGCTCCATCAAGGCCGCTGTGGAACGCCAGAGTTGGAGCGGCAGGTTGGCCAGGGTGCCAGTTTGGCTGGGCTACATCCTGCTCGTTGCGGCATGGGTGCATCCGCTTGGCATGGTGCTGATACCGCATACCGTCGCCTCGGAGTACCTGGGCGTTGCGATTTGTGCGTTGGGACTCTTCGCGGCCATCTGGTCACGCAAAACGCTAGGAAACGATTGGAGCAGAGATGTCGAGTTCAAGCAGGAACACAAGCTTGTGGAACGCGGGCCATATCGATTGGTGCGACATCCGATTTATACCAGCCATCTGCTCATGGGGCTGGGAACAGCCATTGCGTCCGGCTTGCTTGTCGCATTCGCGGGGCTGTTGTTTTTCTTCATTGGCTTCTGGATCAAACTGAAGCAGGAAGAAGATCTCCTCCTGAGGCATTTTCCGGATGAATATCCCGCCTATAAAGCTCGCGTGAAGGCGATCGTGCCGTTCGTGTTTTAGTTTTCGGGCAATCTGCAACCTTGAACCTTTGCGTCATCCCCGTTACACAAGCGATCCGGATCGGCGTCCGGTTTCGGAACTACCTATGTAATCGCTGATTTCACCGTCTACGAAATCTCGCTCCAGCGGCAGCTTCGGTTTTGTCACTTCGCTCTGGGACTCAGATCACTGACAGATGTTCATGAACATTGTGGAATTGGCAAGGGGAAGAGGTTTCCCGGCCTTTTTTCCAGCCACCCTATCGCTCCCGCGTGGTGTGAAGTAAGACCTTCGATTTCGCCTCTCCCGAATTTCGCATCGAGGTAACTCCAATGAGCAAGGTACAAGCTAACGGGTCAATCGCTCTCCCGCCGTCGCAAGCCCGGAGCGGCAGTATGCGCTCCAGACCGATCATCACCGTGCTCATGGTGGCGGCTGCCCCTGTCGGCGTTGCAGCGTTCGCGGCCCTGCTGCTATGGCTCTCGGGCGACTGGCGCTGGGTGGAGGGCTGGATCTTCGGCGTCTGGTGGGTGTCCTTCATGATCACCCTTTATTTGTGGCTTCGCTTCAGAGATCCTGCGCTGCTGGCCGAGCGCATGCGCATGCCCGGCAGCGGCGGTGAATCGCGCGCCGATATGGTTATCCTCATGGGGATGAAAGTCTGCTTCCTGGCCGCGCTCGTTCTGTCGGCGCTGGATGTGCGCTTCGGTTGGACACCGCGGCTCCCGCTGTGGAGCGAAGTATGCGGAGGCATCCTGCTCCTCGGGGGTAGTTTCTTCATGTTCCGCGCCTTCACCGATAACACGTATGCGTCGCAGCTGGTGCGTATTCAGAGCGAGCGCGGCCAGCATGTCATTGACACGGGCGTCTATGGCTTTGTTCGCCACCCCATGTATCTTGGGGGGAGTCTAATGTTCGTTGGTGGCCCGTTGCTGCTCGGCTCGGTTTGTGGTCTTCTCGCAGGTCTGGCCGCGGTCGGGTTTCTCATCCTGCGCATCTTTGGCGAGGAGAAGCTGTTGGCACGCGATCTGGAAGGCTACCGGGCCTATTGCGAGAGAGTGCCGTACCGCCTTATGCCGCACGTCTGGTGATCCCTCGTCAACTGACCCCCGCTCTCGATAAGGCAAGTGTGGGCGGTATCCGACTCACTGGGCGGATAGTCGGCCGACAGGAAACTGTGGGTTCTTGGTCGTAAAATCACTTCACTCTAACCCGCATTATTCATGAACGCCGGGGACTCCATGGAAGGGGCGCGGCTTCAGCCGCGCCGTGACCCGCCAGCGCGCTGGGCTTTAGCCCCCGAGGAGATTTCCGCAGTCTGTTACGAAAGCGAGGTCCCTCCGTGGCTAAAGCCAGAGCCAAGAAGCCCACTCTACGGCACGGCTGAAGCCGTGCCCCTTCAAAACGCCGGACCTTCATGAATGATCCAGGTTAATGCGCTATTTGCACTGAACCGGCGCATGATGAAGGCGTACCTACTGAAAGAAAGTCTGGACCGGCTGTGGACCTACATCTAGGAGGGAGCGATGCTGCGCTACCTGAAGAGCTGGATCGACCAGTTGCGCTGGCAGCGACTCAACCCTATGGAGAAGCTGGCGCGGAGGTTGCTGGATCATCTCGATGGCATCCTCAACTACTGCCGGATCAAGATACCGCTAGGCGTGGTGGAAGCGGTGAAGGGGAACATCAAGGCGCTGTTACGCCGTGGCCGCGGCTACCGCGATCTGAACTATCTGCTACTGAAGGCACAGCGGCTGGCCGCCACCAAGACCGAATTCGTCGCTTTCCGGAAAGCTGCCTAAAATGCGCCTTTCGTCAGATTGTTGTGCAGAACCATTAAAATAAAGCCGCGGACGATCCATGAGGATTGAAAGGCCACTGCGAACCAGCATCATCAAAATACAAAATTAAAAAAGTGTGCATAACGGATCCACAATGGAAAGCCGTATGGTCGAGTAGGAGACGCCTGGTTAAACTGAGGTATCGGCGGAATGTACGGCAAGCCGAAAATGGCAGCCTGCCCCCAAGCAAACAAGAGAGGCACGAGGAGCAGCACAACTGCTCCTGCGACAAACGAGGGCCTGATCCAGATACGAAAGCGCCTGTCTGGGGGATAATGAACAGCTTTATGGGCCGCATCGACCCGAATCATTCGTACTCCTGAACTAACCATGCCTATAGTTGCGGATTGTGGCACGCAGGGCATGCTGAGAACAGAGCCATCCAGCCTTCTTTATGCGAGCCAACAAGAGGTGGAAATAAACCAAACCCGCATAGGACTGCCAGCTGGCAACCGCCCTGCGCACCCTGTCGTAGTCCAACGGGTTTTTCTTGCGCAAGAAATAGCTAATTTCATGCGAGCGCCAACGTCATCGCCAGGGAAAATGTCTAATCGCCCGAGCCCCCGGAGTGGAACGTATTCCGCGGTCCAGCGACCTACTCCTTTCAGTTTCACCAGTTGTTCAAGCGCAACTTGATTGTCAAGTTTAACTAACGACTCCAGGTTCAGGCACCGATCACGAATCGCAAAACTGACATCGATCAAAGTCTGCGATTTGTTGGCGCTGAACCCCAGAGATTTCAAAGACCGTGCCTCCACTCCGCAAAACTCTGTCGGATCGGGGAAAGCGTGCGCTGCATCTTTCGAGTTTGCCGATATGACGCCGACTTTATGTGCCAATTGGTTCCATCGCTGTGGATCTCAGGATCATTTCGTCGCTTGAGTCCGGTCGCAGCACACATCCGCGTCTGCAACATCGTGGTGCCGTGAGAGTCTAGAAATGGGACCAACTGGCTTGTACAGTGTGAATCCTGCCCAGATGGGCACCCTCAGTAACCGGCGAACTCTTCAATGCGAACATTGTCGTCATCTGTTCCAGTATCCGTAAGGATGGTGTGCATGGCCTTCACCATGGCTGGTGGTCCAGTAATGTAGTAGACGGGAGACGACACCCCTTTCAGGTACTTTTCTAATGATGCATGATTGATCAGACCGCGTGCTCCTGACCATGGCTGCCTTGATTTCTCCATCTCACTCATGCAGGCGATTAGTTTGAAATTCGGGTTTTTCTTTTCAAGTTCTTGAAGTTCGCTGAGAAATGGAGCATCTTCTGGCAGTCGATTCGCGTAAAAGAAAAAATATGTGATGCGGCGACTTCTCAGTCGCAGCGTGCAACAGAATGCTGCGAAAAGGAGTGATGCCGATCCCACCGGTTAGAATCACGGCGGACCGCATCTTGTCATTATGAAGCCGAAGGTTGCCAAATGGCCCTTCGATTCTGACTTCGGCACCTAGGGGGATGCTCTTCATCCTCGCTTAAACGCTGTGTCCCGTAGCGGGTAGCTACCATGATGAAGTCTCCATGCGGTGCGCTCGCGATGGAGAAGCCGCGGGTGTTGCCTTCGGAATCGGTTTCTTTAGGATTCAGCAAGGTGATGTCGATGAACTGGCCGGGAGTAAACTTGAAACTTGCTGGCTTTTCAAAGCGGAATGCCATAGTGCGCTCAGCTATCTCCTGCCGAGCCTGCAGCTTCGCGAGAAACTTCGGCCAGTCGGCAACAGCAGTACTCATTTTCCCTCCTTAGTTTTACCCATCGACGTTTCCTCAAGCCGAGGATCTTGTGTGGTCCTGCGGCGAGGTTGGTGATCTTAGAAAGCAGTCTCGGCCGAGTTCAATCGTCAGAATCGAGGCGTCCGGCTCGGTCTATCGATTTAACCTCATGTCGCCTCGACAGGCCATGGCATTCGCGAACGCCGTCCCTTCGGCATGCGCTACCGGCATTCCATGAATGAGGTTGCTAACGGTGAAGCGAACTACCCACTGAGGGCTAACATCTATCGGCCACGACTTGTTGATACACTTGCTCACACATCCGCTTTTTTTTCGAGCGGAGGCTCTGGACGCCCCACATGAACTGGGATCGTGTGGCTTTTATTTTGTGTAAAGAGAAGTTAAGTGGCCGCCTCCTTGGCTCCTGGCCCGGTGCCGATTTCGTCGTTCATCCCACCCCAGCTATCCGAGCCGGCAGATCTGAATTCTTGATTTTCCTAGAAATCAAGGTAACAGGGTGACGCGGGCAAAGGCCGCGTCTTGACCAGATCGAACTGGCAATCCGGAGAGCCTCGTTGGTTACTTGCCGGCGTACGTGTGGGCGGAGCCGATGCCGGTGCACAGGTCCCAACCAATTTTGCATTGCGGGGCACCCTGCGTGATGTCGTTGAAATCAGCATGGTATTCGATGGGACTGGCCATCTCGTTGTACATTTTGGTGAGCTGCGCCGAGGACGACTGTTGTCGGCTGCCGGCCGCATTCACGATTCCGGCAAAGGTGGGAGAGGACCAACTGGTACCTCCGACCGAACCCCAGCCCTGGAGGTAAATGGCCGTACAGCAAAAGTCGGAAGCGACATCAGGATATCCGCGAAAGTTCCCTACGATGCCTGCAATGCCATTCTGATAGCTGGGACGCGGCTCGTATGGGCTAATGTCTCCCCCTCCGCCGCCAGTGTAGTACGACTCGTAGGTGAAGTCTCCGTTACCGTTGCGGTTAAAATAGGTTCCTCCAACCGCCACAACGTTCGGTGACGCTGCCGGATAGGCGCTCTCGCCAAGTCCACCGTCGCCGGCGGCTGCAAAGTAGACGACTCCCGGGGACGTGAAGTACTGATCAAAGCCAAGTTCCTGAGGAATCTCCGCATCGGCAAAGCTCATGCTCACCACGCCGCCGCCGTTCTGAGCCACTAGAGTTCCGGCGAGCTGCACCGCTTGCCAAGTCGGATCGGTGTCGCACGCCGGGGATGTACACAGGGCCGATACGACCAGGAACAGCTTGGCCTGCGGCGCCATGGCGTGAGACCACTCGATATCTAATGCTTCCTCGACCTCCCAATCCCCGTAAACGGGTGGCTGTATCGGGCCGGGCCAGACCTGCGTAATGGTCGTAGCCGGAATACCAAAGTAGGAGTCAAAAGCGTCCAGGTCGGACTGCGCGGTCGGGTAGTAACCGGCGTCGACGATGGCAATGGCCCCGATACCACCGGTGGGCACTGTTGTGCTCGTGGCAATCGGACAGCCGCTCGGTCCAGTTACCAACTTATATACGCAAGCTACTGACCCAGGAGTTTCAGAACCCGGGGGGGGTTGAGGGGCGGCCAGTTGATCCGAGTCGACAAAAAAGTAGTTCGTGTGAGGCCGACCGGCCCGGGGGATGCTCGAGTCTGGATAGATAATCCTGTGTCCGTTGTAAACGGACTCGTAGCGGGTTTGTGCAGATGCGGGGCAAAGGGCTGCACCTGCAAACAAGACAACTGCAACCATCGTTAACATTACAATCTGGATGTTTCTGCGGAAAGTAGTCATTCATTGGCTCCTGCGTGACACCCCGAAATCATGAAGGGAGTTCATGGAAAATGCAAGCTCGAAAACCCATGCGAGTCGTTCTGTCTGCAAAAAGCGTGGCATGCCAGTTTCTCCGCACCAAAATGTCCGTTTGGCCCAATGTGTACCGTATTTCGGGGTAAATGTATTCGCCCCCTTCAATCGCGCATAAGCATAAAAGTCGTACTAAAAACCCTCGGCGACGTATGCGAAACGCGCAAGCATACATATCAGATGATTACTGCGCCGACAAATGCAATCCAGCGATTTTGAAGCACTCGTCCCAACACTGCGCTAAAGCGTTTCATCAGGACAGATTATCTCGTTGTCGTTGGCGTCGTTTCAAGATAACTGTTGTAATCAGGCGATTGCGCAACTGTACGCCGTTTATTCGCCCAGCAGCAGCAAAAAAACACGGTTTGCCTAACAGTGGCGACCTCATCCGACATCGTGGTGTGCAACGCCTCAGGATCAAAATCGCCATTTCCATGCCCCTGACCCCTCCACGGGGGTGTCTACACTTTTACGCGATACATCCTAAAACCCGTTTGTCTACACCGTCTGTTCAATATTGCATGTTTCGCAACAGTTGAGTTAAGCCTTTGCTTACCAGCATCTTGGATGCGGTTAGTGCATGCGGCAGTCGGTCATTCTTCCGATCAGCGCCCCCTCATCCGCCAGACTCCTCCACTAGGTCTTGGACATGCGGGTCGTGCGCCTTCGGCCTGGCTCCGCCAAGTCTTCGCGGATTGGCCGGCGTGGCACGCGGTACCGTTCGAGCACTCACCGTGGTCCAATGTGATCAGACATCATTGGGCGATCGGGGCGTAGTGCGTTCGTAGCGAGTTGATGGTTTTGAAACCACAGCTGTCTAATCGGAGTGCCCTGGCCTCATAACGGTTGATTGCATTGAGCGGGGTGCACGAGCGTTGGGTGAATTGTCTTACCGATTCTCCGCTTCGACGATCTGCCTGTTGAGCAACGGCTGAGCCTAATTGTGTTCTGTTTTGAACAGACTGCTGAAGCTTCTACCTGCCAGACTTTTGTTTGGAGAACTTCAATATGAGCCTAGAAACGATTCTGGTTATCGTCCTGATTGTGTTTTTGCTGGGTGGAGGCGGTTGGTACTGGCAGCGCGGGCGCGGTTAACGCGACCGTTTCTGAAACGGCCGCTCAGTACTCGAAACCGGGTTCTCGCTTTTGGAGACGAGCGAAAATGCCGGCTGGCGGCATGGATGGCGCTTCAATCGAGGAGGACTTATGAGTCTGTTCGATATGGTCTTCGGTTGTTGGCACAGACGGTGCACCTTCCCCATCACCGTGCGCGGCAAGCTGCGCCGCAGCATTGCAGCAGCATCCGTGACAGGGACATACGTGGTTTGCCTAGATTGCGGCCGCGAGTTCCCGTACGACTGGTCGCAGCTGAAGAGGCTCGGGGCCAAGCCCAGTACGGCGTGGACGGCACAGCCCGTCACCATCATTCCTGGTCTCAAAGTGGCTTGAGGCCTGTGCTGGACCATTCGCGAAGACAACCTTTTGCATCCGGTCCGGCGAACAATCTGCTGTTTCCTGGGCGGGTGTAACTGAAGTCCCGCTCCTTAATTACACAATCGCAACTGTAAGGAGAAAACCGATGAGTACGAGTACGACGGATGAGATCAAAGGCACTTTTCATGAAGTGAAAGGCAAAGTCAAAGAGACGGCCGGTCAAGTCACGAACAATCCTGACTTAGAGGCCGAAGGCAAAGCCGAACACCGGGCCGGCAAAGTCGAAAAAAAGGTCGGGCAGATTAAGAAAGTGTTCGAGAAATAAATCGGGCGGGCTCTGTCCGGAGTATGGTCCTGCGTGCTGAGGAACTGACGCCCTGCGGTCTCCGCTCAGCACTGCAGAGATTCGACGGGCGTCATCTTGGCGCTCGGGGTTCCGTATTGAAAGCGGGCCACACATATCAGCCCCACGAAGCACTTCGACGCACGAACCCGCTCTGATGCCCCTGCTAAAGCGCAAATCACAGTTAACAAGATTCGCAACAGCTTACCAGCAGCGGTAAAGACCAGCATGAGGAGAAGCGAAATGTCGGAGCAAGAATATCGCAACCTACAGCACAGCGATCCGCAGAAGCCTGAGGCAATTTTGGCTTCCAGGCCGGCGGTCAGTCAGGCGACCTCGTCATATTGTTCATGAATGACAAGGGCGTGCGAGGTTTGCTCTCGAGTGAGTTCGAACTCAGCGGCGAGGCCTCGGTGGCAGCGGGTCCGGTTGGAAGGCATGCCTCGGCAGGCACCGACTGGAAGATGAACACCGAGGCCTTGAGTTACTCGCGTCACCAAAGGGCTGTTTGCCGAAGTCGCCGTGGATGGCGCCAAGATCCAGCAGGACAATGACTCCACGGTTGCATTCTACGGCAAGAATGTTTCTTTTCGTAAGACACTGGCAGGCGATATGCATGCTCCGGCGGGCAGCAACTCGTTTCTCGCGGCGGTAAGGGCTGCTGTCCAGAAGGCTAACGTCCACGAAAATGCTGAAGCGAAGTAGCTGATGTTTGCCGGTGTGCCTGCAAAACTGCTGCACGCCGACAATTGAAGGCCGCGGCGTTGTCGGGCGCAGCGTTGTGCCGTTTCCCCCCAAAGCGGGAGGATTAGGTCGCGCCAGCAGCTTGCCAGAATCTAACCAAGGAGAACCGCATGTCAGAGACTTGGGTACTGGCTTACCGTTGTGCGGCTGGTCACCTTAAGCGGGCGGCCTACCATTACGACGAGGCAGCGAAATACGAGGAGACCGGGGATCACGAGAAGGCCACGCACCACGCCTACCTCGCTCACGGATACACTCAACACGCGATCCAACACGATGCTGAAGCGGCGAAACTACATGCCGAACACTTCTTGCATGTCGAGTACTGCCATAGTAGAGTGACGGTCGCTTCCGAGCAAGGAGCCAAGGGTGTCCGTGGCGAATAGAGCCGACGCTGGCGGTGGCCCCTACCGGGCCGACGCCATTGGCAGTACTCTACGAGGTATAGCGATTCGGAAACGTGTCGTTTAGAAGCCCTCGGACAATGTATCCCGCCGTCTTCAAAGACGGGTGTCCTCTATTACATCGGTCAGACGCCGGTGGTACCGCTTCCACTACCACCTAGTCTGATGACAATTGCGCGCCGCCACAGGGAGATCACATCCACTCCAGGCTCGCACCAGTTTCTTTCCTGCACCAGCAACAGCATCTCGTGAAATCGATCTGGCAGACTTACTTGAGAGGTATTCCGAAAAGTGAGCCGTAGTGCACAGACTTGCAGTTGCAAAGGTGAAATCCTTTCACATGACAAGGTCCCTCAATCCACGCAGCCCGGCGCGGCAAGTTACAACCGGGCAATCGAAGGATGATCCGGCAAGGTGATCAAAATGCGTACAATCCGTTTGTTATCGCTGGCACTCCTGATACTGGCCATACCGGCCGCCGCGTTCGCGCAGTTCGAGGTGTCGGTTGCGATCGCTCCGCCTGCACTGCCTGTGTACGTGCAACCGATGGCCCCCGACAACGGTTATTTGTGGACTCCCGGCTATTGGGCTTATGGAGGTGAAGGCTACTTCTGGGTGCCGGGTACGTGGGTCCAACCGCCCGCCGTTGGTTTGCTCTGGACTCCCGGTTACTGGAGTTGGGGCGGCAGCGCGTTCGCCTGGAATGGCGGCTACTGGGGTCAGCAAGTCGGCTTCTACGGCGGCGTCAATTACGGCTTTGGCTATGGCGGTTCCGGCTATCAAGGCGGACGTTGGCAGAACGGGCAGTTTTACTACAACCGTTCGGTGAACAACGTGAACGTCACCAACATTCACAACGTTTACAACTCGACGGTTATCAACAATACCTCCGTGAACCGGGTCAGCTACAACGGCGGCACCGGTGGAATTTCCGCTCGCCCGACGGCAGCCGAAGAGACAGCGGCACGCGGGCAGCACACGCCGGCAACCTCGCTGCAAACCCAGCATGAGCGGGCTGCCAGTACCAACCACGCCCTCCTGGCGTCCGTGAACCAAGGCAAACCGGCCATCGCTGCAACTGCGAAGCCCGGCGAGTTTAGCGGTCAGGGAGTAGTAGCGGCCAAACAAGCCGGAGCACCTTATAAGGCTCCTGCAAACAAGGCAGCTGAGAATAACGCGGCCGCAACCAAGGCCACCCAAAACAAGACTGCCGAGAATAAAGCAGCTGAGACCAAGGCCACCGAGAGCAAGGCAGCCGAGAATAAAGCAGCTGAGACCAAGGCTATCCAGAACAAGGCAGCCGAGAATAAAGCAGCTGAGACCAAGGCCACCCAAAACAAGGCAGCCGAGAATAAAGCAGCTGCAGCTCGCACGAATGAAAATAAGGCAGCAACGCCTAAGCCGGCTCGTGCGCCAGCTGAGTCTACTAAGGAGCCAACTGCCCATGCGCAGCCTGCTCCTCGTCCAGCACCCGCAGCCCATGCGCAGCCTGCTCCTCGTCCAGCACCCGCAGCCCATGCGCAGCCTGCTGCTCGTCCAGCACCCGCAGCCCATGCGCAGCCTGCTGCTCGTCCAGCACCTGCAGCCCATGCGCAGCCTGCTGCTCGTCCAGCACCTGCAGCCCATGCGCAGCCTGCTCCTCGTCCAGCACCTGCAGCCCATGCGCAGCCTGCTCCTCGTCCAGCACCCGCAGCCCATGCGCAGCCTGCTGCTCGTCCAGCACCTGCAGCTCATGCGCAGCCTGCGAAGGCAGCCCATACCTCCGGGGGGTGAGGAACAGTTTCGTCAGTAGTGAATTGACCGCGAGGTGCTGCGTCAGTCTGCTCGAGAGAACAGCGAGTGATGACTCAGAGCAGACTAGCCTTCTTCGGGCCGGGCTCATGTTACGCGGAATCACCCGGCGCTCGCGCCCCGCGCGAGAAAGGAACGTGGTTTCCGCACCGAGGCTCTTCCCGCGCCGCTGCCTGCCCCGGCCGCCTGCAGGCTAGAAGGATTCGTGTCGGTGAAGGTAGTACGCACCTAGGTTAGCTTTCTCAGCTGGCCCTTTATGAATGGCTGTGCGCACTAAACGGCTCTAGAACCGATTGCAAAATGCCCCCAACCATCGCTGTCGTTGCGAGCACCGCCCCAACTCTGGTCCAAGCGATGCTAGCTCCCGCCATTGCCCGATAAGCAGGCGACCAGAGCAATCCGTAGCCCAGGAATGTCGAGGCCGAACTGCTTAGGCCCTCGTGATACCAGGGCACCCACATCACGGCTGAGACCAGACAGACGATCGCTGCGATCGTTACTAGATGTGCTTCGCTAAAACTCTCTACGGTCATTGACCTGATCTCCTCGTAGTCGTTCCACTCGATGTCAGAACGCCAACCGTTTATGGAGGATGCTCATCCTCTTGCCGGCAGCGACTCTTTCTGCATCTGTCGGCGGGAAGACCTGAATCATGTGATCGTCGCCGGGAGCCGTGCCGACCAGAAAGAGCTCTCGGTGTTGCAGGATCGACTGTAGCGCTTGCTCCAATTCAGTGGACTTGTAGCCACCGAAAAATCGGAGGCCGCTCTCGTGCGAACCACCCGCCCGCATCCAGTACTCGCAAATCAGGTTCCACTCACCACGAATCGTAGAGGCCCACACTTTCAGGAATTCCACGGATCCTAGGGATTCCACGTGATATTCGATGTGAATCAAACCGGAACTTGGCTCCGCCATTAGGTCGTTCCAGCTAAGAACGACGGTGTCGGCAAGCACTTCATCGAATGGAATGGACTCGACTGTTTGCAGAACTGGGGCGGCGGCCATGTTGTTCCTCCAATCGTCATTCTTGGAACAGCTCCAACAGTATCCCGTGAAGTTGGTTTTTGGCTGAGTCAAATTGCTCGTTGAGCAATCTTGGCCAGCGTTCTTGGCTCGGCCGATCGACAATCAAACTGGCACTTCGCGAATTCGCCCTTGTCGATTGATTGCTGCACCATCATGCTGGATGAAGATATTGCCATGAAACAGCACGACACTGACCGGAGAGTAATGACGCCGATTGCAAACGTCTTCCACTTTCGCTCTGGGCTTGTCATTCTGTTGCTCCTGATGCTGGCTGCGCTGTGGCAGTCCACAAGTGCCCAGCAACCAGATATTACAACCGCTCCTAACCGTGCTCCGCTGACGGCCGAGCAAGTGGTACAAAACCTCGTCGAGATGAATCTTCATCGTAGCCAGGCGCTCCACTCATATCAGGGCAGCAGAACTTATCGAGTTGAGTACCACGGGTTTCCTGGTACTCGTACCGCAGCAATGGTCGTTGATGTTAGGTATTTATCGGGGAAGAAGAAATTCACTGTTGAGTCATCGTCTGGATCCAGCCTCATCACCGATAGGGTATTGAAGAAGCTGTTGGAAGCGGAAATGGAAGCTACGGATGAGGATATGCAGCGGCACTCCGCTCTGACGGACGATAATTATCACTTCACCCTGATCGGATACGAGAGTGGGGCGTCCGGCACTACATACGTGCTTAGGGTGGAGCCTCGGACAGAAGGCAAATTTCTTTATCGTGGTCGAATCTGGGTGGATGGACAAGACTTTGCCGTAGTGCGGTTGGAGGCAGGACCGGCGAAAAATCCTTCCTTCTGGATCAAGAAAACAGAAATTGTGCAGCGGTACATGAAGGTGGGCGATTTCTGGCTTCCGGCATACAACCACAGCGTCACTTCCGTTCGGTTTGGAGGCCGTGCCGAATTAACGATCGCCTACAAGGATTACGAGATTACGGGCGCCAGTCAGGTGAGCACTTTGTCAATGCTTCCCTCTGCTCCGTATCGCGAAGCCGCTCGTGCTCAAGAGTAATGTTGCTCACACGTAAAAGTGTGACCGGGTGAAGGGAGATGCTCAGGTCATGGCAGACACAGGTGAAAACAGGCAGATAGTCGGGCGTGCCAACGCAAAAGAAGCAGAAACGGTTCGGGCCACGAAGATGGCGGTTTCTGAGGGGCGGTCAACAGCAAAAACAAGCAGCGCTGTGTTCCACAATTCCGGGAAGGGTTCTCAGCGAAAGAGCAAAAGCAACCAACAGCGGAATTCTGATTCCAAAGCTTCGAAGAGTTGAACGGAGAGAACCCCCACACTAGTCATGAAGCACGACGCTGACCAGTGAACTGTGGACGTGCATGCCGCCGCCGTTGTATTCAATGAAACCCAGCTTCCTGAAGCGATTCATGAAGAAGCTGACGCGCGAACGCGTGGTTCCGATCATCTCGGCAAGAGTCTCCTGACTTATCTTCGCGACAACCGGTATCGGCTTCGATTCCTGGCCGAAATTGGCCAGCAGCAGCAGCAGCCGCGCGAGGCGTTTTTCGCTCGAATTGAAGAGCTGGTCCACAAGGTCTTCTTCCATGCGGATGTTGCGGGAAAGCAAATAGGCCAGAAAGCGCTCGGCAAATTCCGGATCCTGGTGGAGCATTTGGACCATTGCATCTCTTGCAACGCGAGTGGTGATGGACGGTTCCATGGCCGTGGCGGTCGCCATGCGAAGCGGTTGGCCCGCCAGGCAGCCTTCGCCGAAGAAGCTGCCCTCCTGCAGGATGGCGACGACCGCTTCTTTGCCGCTCGTGGATACAACCATCAGCTTCACCTTGCCGGTTTCAACGTAAAACACCGCATCCGCCGCGTCTCCTTGCGAGAAGATGGATGCACCAGCCTGGTACTCCCGCCTGGTTTTTCCACTCGCAAGTTTTGTCAGGAAGGGTCGGGGATCGAATGCCGTGGTGCGTTTCGAGTGACGCGTCAGTCTCTGCTGGACCGAGCGGCGCTGAACGGACGCTCAGCCGATTAACTGGAGTCTTCCGCCCTCTCTTCTGCACTCTGATCGGGCGTTTGATGGCCATGGGAACCTCCCACTCGGCGAGTGTATACGTGGGCCTTCGCCGACTAGGTAAATGATAGCCCACTGCAGCGAAAGTTGCACGTCTGACGGTTACTTCCGCTGCTTGGGCTCCGCGGGCTAGTCCGATTTGAAACCCCGGAAAGGGGCGGGTAGTGCTGAGACGAAAGGGGGGTCAATTCACCTCAACAAATGTCGTATCGAAGCTGAACTCATGCCGACTGTGCTCACCCCTTTAGGTGTGCAAGCAAATTATTGAGGCCTGATCGCACTGCGGCGCTTCTAGCTCTACCAGTCTTTCAGTGTCGCAAGCCATTTCTCGATGACCTATCGAGTTTTCAACTGCGCCAACTTTCCCCTCAACTTTGCTACGGCTTCTTTGGCATGGCCGATTTGCTGTTGGACTTTTCCGGCCTTCTTTTCGGCTTTGCCTTCGGTTCTCAAATTGCGATTACCCGTAGCCTTGCCGACTTCCTCCTTGATTGTTCCCTTCGCTTCATGGAAGCTGCCCTTGATCTGGTCTTTCGTGCTGGTTTTCATATTCCCTCCTCGGCCCTTGTAAGCTTGGATTGCCGCTTTGAGGGCTATGCTTTTTGTAATCCAGTGCTTTTCTGAGGTCTGAGCAGAATTGACCATCGCTGGAATGGTCTTCGACTTCGTCCCGAAATGGACAACGATGCAGACGGAGGGTCAGGACGGAGGTTTAGTCTGAGCACTCTACTCTAGAGGAATGACACGGGGCTGACCGCTAGTCCCCCGCATTTGCTCACATTGACCTCCCGGGACTCTTGAGCTGCCTGCGGTGAAACGAGCAAATGTGATCAGCTTTCGGCAACCTGATCGGTGGATACTCTACTTCAGATAAGAAAACTTGCCAACCCAGACCTTAGCGGGTCGCAGACATTCAAGTAGTAAGGAGCTCTCGATGAATCTCAATCTGTTGGATCCCAAACTGATTATTCTCGCAGTCGCAGTGGCTCTGCTAATCGTCGTCGCCGTTGCGCTCCACATCCGAAAACGCAGGAAGACCTCGGCAGAGCTACGCAATCGTTTTGGACCGGAATACCAGTTTGCTGTTCAACAACAACATGGCTCCGAACGTAGGGCCGAAGCACAACTGGCGGATCGTGAAACACGGGTTGAGATGCTGAAGATCCGTGATCTTGACGTAATAGAGCGTGAGCGCTACTTACGCGAGTGGCAGACGGTGCAATCCCGCTTTGTCGATTATCCGAAGGGCGCAGTGACGGAAGCCGACGAACTGGTGTGCTCACTTATGCGGACGCGTGGCTATCCAGTGGCTGACTTTGATCAGCGTGCGGCAGACATTTCCGTTGACCATCCCCAAGTCGTGGAGAACTACCGGTCGGCACACAAGATCGCATTGCGCCTTGGCAGAGGCGAGGCCGGCACCGAAGAGCTGCGCACCGCGATGATCCACTATCGCTCGCTCATCGACGAACTGGTGCAGGCGCAAGCGGTTGGCGACCAAAGAGTGGCGTAACACAAGAACCTGTAACTTTCCAAAGAGATGAAAGGTCACAGACATAAATGGCACAATCAATCCTGGAACACACGACCGAGCACATCGCCGAATCAGCACGCAAGGCATCTCATGCGACATCCGCCATAGCCGATGCAATTGAGGATGGCGTGGGAGTCGCGAGGCGTGTCGCAAAACAAGGTGGCGACGCTGCTGAAGAGTTTCTTGATGACACAACCAAGCGCCTTCAGCGACATCCTATTGAAACCGTTGTAGCAAGCTTTACAATCGGCGTTGCCGCCGGAATACTGATCGGCTGGATGGTGAAGCGAAGGTAACGTTTACCACAGACCGGATACTACTGAGATGGTCCTCGGAGCTGGACCTGCCTTCCGGCCTTTTCGTCGTCGGCACATTTTTCCGAGTTGGCGTGGCTACGCTAAATCAGCCAGCAAGTTAATGGACGGACGCCGATCTGGAGATGCGATCTGAGGTTCAAACGTGCCCGCTGCAACCGATGGCTAGGGCGTGGAGGGTTTTGCAACTAGCTACGGATGGTCTTTAGCCTTCACACGTACAACTGCGATGGCCATGGCAGGAATTCCGCTGGCTGGCATGCGACTTCGGGGGGTTGCTCAATGTCAAAGACTTGGGAACACTACCATCACGCTGCTCGTCATCATGAGCACGCGGCCTACCATTACAAAGAGGCAGCGAAATACGACGAGGCCGAGGAACACGAAAAGGCTGCGCACCACGCATACTTGGCTCACGGACATAATCAACATGCGATTTATCACGACGTTGAGGCTGCGAAACTGCACGCAGAAAACTGCGATAGGCTGGCGACGCCCGCTTCCGCGCAAGCAGAAAAGAAAAAGAGTGCAACTTAAGCGGGGCTCAATTTTGTACCTACACCTGTTGTTGGCGAACAGGATTCGTGGTGCCGCCTGCACACAAAGGAAACGACCTCACATCGGGCGCATCCCAGCCCGGCTGTCCACTTCAAGGGCAATCATCAGTCGCAACATCTGCCAATTAGAATAAGATCCTCATCAAAGCTCTGGTCGCGATCAATGCTTTTGGCAGTCTTAGTATGCTTTGCAGCGCTCGAACCAACGGTTACCCATGGGCCTGGCGCGGCCATTTTCCATGCTTCGGGGCACACCATTCTACTGTTCGATAGTAGCCTCCGACTTGGGGGGCTTCTGCGTCACCTGCTGAGGACTCGGCAATTGCGAACGATCCCAGCCTCCACCCAGAGCCTCCACCAGCGCCACGGCGTACGCCATCTGTTCCACTTGAAGACTGTTGAGAATCTGCTGGTTCGACAATAACGTGGTCTGGGCAACCAGCACGTCGACATAGGGATCAATGCCATTCTCGTAGCGGGCCTGTTCTAGCTTAAGGTAGGTTTGAGAGTAATTTACCGCCTGCTGCTGCTGCTGGATCTCAGTTGACAAAATGCGGACCTCGGCAAGACCATCTTCCACCTGTTGGAATGCAGTAAGCACCGTCTGGCGATAACTGGCGAGATCGGCATTATAGATCGCAACATATTGCTGGACAGTCGCGCGGCGCAGGCCAGCGTCGAAGATGGTTTCCGAGATGGACGCCCCGACGGACCAGAAGCGGGCGGGCCAGGAGAACCAATTGGCTAAGGATGAACTCTCCAAACCGGCTGTCGCGGTCAAGGTCAGGTTTGGATAGTACGCTGCATAAGCGATGCCAATTGTCGCGTTGGCTTCGGCCATCGTCCGCTCGGCGGCGGCGACATCGGGCCGGCGCTCGAGGAGCTGCGAGGGAACGCCAATCGGGATTGCAGGTGGAGCAACAGTCATTGGCTTCACAGGAATAGAAAAAGTGGAAGCTGGCTTGCCAATCAGAACGGCGATGGCATGCTCATACTGCGCTCGCGCGATTCCAACATTCGTCGCTCCAGCCTCCACGCTCTGCAGCGTGGTTTGAGCTTCGACTACCGAGATCTGGTCGTCAACGCCCGTCTCATAGAGTGCACGAGTCAGCTCAAGTGCCTTCTGATCGGCCTCCACCGTATCGTTGTATATCTGTTGCAGTTGGTCCTGGCCGCGAATCTCAAAAAAGTACTCCGCCAAACTGGCCTGCTCGGTGAGACGCTCGTTCTCGAGGTCTGCCGCGCTGACCTGGGCGGCGTATTGCGATTGGCGCACGGTGTTGCGGACCTTGCCCCAAAGGTCCGGCTCCCACGACGCTTCCACGGGCAGGGTATACAGCGAGGCGCTTACTTGCGATCGGGAGCTCGAAGTCGTGGCAGTGCCGCTCGTGTTGGTGTTGTTTGTCCCGTTCGCTGAGGCTCCCGCGCGGGTCGCCGAGGGTCCAACGGAAATCGTTGGAAAGTATTGCGAGCGGGCCTCGCGCACTATTGCGCGAGCTTCCATGAAGTTCTCAAAGTATTGCTTGATGTTCTGATTGTTAATATCCAGTTGTTCCTCGAGGGAATTCAACTCGGGATCGTTGAAAATCTCCCACCATTTGCCGCGCAACTCGGCATCGGCAGGCTGCGCCACTGTCCAGGCTCCAGTTTCCTTGAACTGGGTGGGTGATTCCTTGTAGACCGCCGCCGGCGCCTGCGTCGCGGGTGGATGGTATTTCGGTCCTACCACACAGCCCGATAGCATTAACAAGAGCGCCGTCGCAAACAGCCAAATCGCACAGCCCGCTAGTTTCCATCGCAAAATAGTCATGCCGTTCTTACCTAAACAACGATTCGTCTCAGTCCAACGTGCTAGCCGGCCTCCGGCACTGGAGACGGAAGCGCGCCGTGGTGCTTGCTCTGCATGCGCAGCCGTAACCGGTCGAACGCCAGATAGACAACCGGCGTTGTATAGAGCGTGAGCAACTGACTCAGGATCAGCCCTCCCACAATCGTGATACCCAGCGGCCGGCGGAGCTCATACCCCGTGCCTGTCCCCAGCGCCAACGGCAGAGCGCCCAATAACGCAGCCATCGTAGTCATTAGGATGGGACGGAAGCGCAACACACACGCTTCAAAAATCGCGTCGGTAGGCTTCTTTCCCTCTTGGCGCTCCGCCTCAAGCGCGAAATCGATCATCATAATGGCGTTCTTTTTTACGATTCCGATCAGCAGCACAATGCCAATGATGGAGATGACGTTTAGGTCCTGTCTAAAGAGCATCAATGCGAGCATCGCGCCAACGCTCGCCGACGGCAGACTGGAGATGATCGTCAGGGGATGGATGAGGCTTTCATACAAAATACCGAGAACGATATACACCGCCAGCAGCGCCGTCAGAATCAGCAGAGGCTCGGTGCCGAGGGATTGCTGGTAGGCCAGCAGCGTGCCGGCAAAAAAGCCTTGCAGAGTGGAAGGGGTGCCGAGCCGCTTTTGCATCCGGTCGATGGCCAACGTGGCATCGCTCAAAGACATATTCGACGCGAGGTTAAAGGACACCGTGACCGAAGGAAATAGGCCCGTATGGTTGATGGCCAGCGGGGTGGTGTTGGCTTGGCTCTTGGCTATCCCGAGCAGCGGAATGTCCCCACCGCTGGATTGAAGGTAGATGTCCTTCAGTCCTTCTGGGCTTTGCCAATACTGGGGAGCAACTTCCAGCACCACGTAATACTGATTTAACTGGGTGTAGATGATGGATACTTCCGATTGGCCGAATGCACTGTATAGCGTTGAGTCCAGCGACTGTGCGGTGAGGCCAAGCTTGGCCGCGGTGACGCGATCATAGTTCATCAACTCCTCAAGACCGCCATTCTGCTGGTCCGAGCTTATGTCCTGCAGACCCGGCAGGCCTTGCATCGCACCCAGTATGATCGGTCCCCACTTGGTAAGGTCCCGCACCGTATCGGATTGGATCGTGTACTGGTACATCGCATTACTGGAGCGGCCGCCAATGCGCAGGTCCTGTACGGATTGGAGGAACGCGGAAGCCACCGGCAGACGACTCAACTGGGGCCGCAGACGGTTGATGATCTGCGTGGCACTCCCCTTGCGCTCCGCCAGGGGCTTGAGCGCAATGTACAGAGAGCCGGTATTGGTTGCCCCTCCCCCGCCGGTAAATGCAATCACATTCGCGACCGCAGGATCATTCTTGATCACGCTGCCAATCTGCCGAATGGAGGTGTCCATCGACGGAAAGGATGAATCCTGCGGCCCGCGCACTGCACCGGACAACGCTCCCGTGTCCTCAACGGGGAAAAAGCCCTTGGGTATCTTGACGATCAGCACCACATTGAGGGCTATGGTTATGAAGAGTACGGCCAGGGTGAGGGTCGAATGGTCGAGCACCCAATGCAGACTGCCGCGATACAACGACAGCACCCAGTCAAAGAACTTTTCGTTGGCCATGTAGATGCGGCCATGTTTTTGCGTGCGCTGATTCTTCAACAAGTAGGCGCACATCATGGGCGTGGTGGTCAGGGAGACGACCATCGATACGAGAATGGAGGTCGAGAGGGTGACGGCAAACTCGCGGAAGAGACGACCAACGATTCCGCCCATCAACAGAAGAGGGATGAAGACGGCAATGAGCGAAATGCTGATGGTGAAGACAGTGAACCCAATTTCCTGCGCGCCTTTCAGCGCCGCGGCAAAGGGACTCAGGCCGTTTTCCAGATGGCGTGCGACATTTTCCATCACCACGATGGCATCATCCACCACAAATCCCGTTGCGATGGTGATGGCCATCAGCGAAAGGATGTCAAGGCTATATCCGAACAGATACATCACGGCAAACGTGCCGACCAGCGAGACCGCTACCGCGATGCCGGGAATGAGCGTGGCGCGGGCATTGCGCAGGAACACAAACACCACGAGGATGACCAGGCCGATGGAAATAAGCACCGTCTCCTCTGCGTCCTTGACCGAGGCACGGATGGTAGTGGTGCGATCCAGAACGATAGTGGTGTCGATGCCGAGCGGAATGGTTGCCTGGATAACCGGAAGTTGCGCGCGAATGCGGTCGACCGTGGCAATGATGTTGGCGCCGGGTTGGCGGAAGATGATGACCATAACCGCGCGCTTGCCGTTCAAGTATCCGGCAGCACGGACGTTGGCCACCGAGTCCGTCACCTGAGCGACGTCGGATAAATGGACAGCCGCGCCGTTGCGATAACCGACGACCAACGGCTTGTAGTCCTGGGCGAGCGAGATCTGATCGTTGGCAACTATGTCCGCAGTCACAATGCCGTCGGAAATCTGGCCTTTCGCCAGGTCAGCATTCTGCAGGCTCAACACGGATTGGACATTCGCCAAGGTAAGTCCGTAGCTGGCCAATTGTGTGGGATTCGCGTCCACACGAACGGCCGGCGATGCGCCACCTCCGACCGAGACCTGCCCTACGCCCTGGATCTGCGATAACTTCTGCGCGATGACGGTGGAGGCTTCGTCATAAAGTTTGGCGGGTCCGAACTTGTCTGAGGTCAGGCCGAGAATCATGATCGGCGCATCGGCGGGATTGACCTTGCGATAGGTCGGATTTCCCGGCAGGTTGGCGGGCAGATAGGTTCGCGCCGCATTGATGGCTGCCTCAACATCGCGCGCCGCGCCATCAATGTCGCGGCTGAGGTCAAACTGAATGGTGACCGATGTGCTGCCCAGCGTGCTGGCAGAGGTCATTTCTGTCACACCCGCAATATGACCGAACTGGCGCTCCAGGGGAGTGGCGACGGACGATGCCATAATGTCGGCGCTTGCCCCTGGCAAGCCTGCACTGACTGAAATAGTCGGAAAGTCGACCTCCGGCAGCGGCGACACCGGCAGCACCCCAAACGCAACCGCCCCGGCTAGGGCAATCGCCAGCGTGAGCAGCGTCGTCGCTACAGGCCGCTGAATGAAAGGTGCGGAGATGTTCATGCGGGCCCTGCCAGTTCTCCGTTTCCGGTTGCCGGCTTGTTCGACTTTTTTGTAAAGCGCTGCGCCAGATTGTCAAAGAAGATATAGATGACGGGTGTGGTGTAAAGCGTGAGTGCCTGGCTCAGCAGCAGTCCGCCCACCATGGCGATGCCCAGCGGTCGGCGCAACTCGGAACCGAAACCAGTTCCCAAAGCCAGCGGTAGCCCCGCCAGTAGCGCGGCCATGGTGGTCATCATGATCGGGCGGAAGCGGAGCAGACAAGCCTCGTAAATCGCATCCGTCGCGTTCTTGCCATGCTTCCGCTCAGCTTCCAGCGCGAAGTCGACCATCATGATGCCGTTCTTTTTCACGATACCGATCAGCAGGACAATGCCGATGATCGCGACCATGTTCAAATCCTGGCGAAAGAGAAGCAGTGCGAGCAAAGCGCCAACGCCCGCTGACGGTAGCGTGGACAGAATGGTGATGGGGTGGATAAAGCTCTCGTACAAAATACCCAGCACGATGTACACGGTAACCAGCGCGGCAAGAATGAGCAGCGGCACATTGGCTAGCGAGGCGGTGAATGATGCCGCGGTGCCTTGAAAACCGGCCTGCAGGCTGGGAGGCATGTGCACGTCTTTCTGCACTTTGTCCACCGCCGTGATGGCCTCGCCCAACGCGGCATTGGGCGCCAGATTGAACGATACGGTGATGGCTGGAAATTGACCCTGGTGGGTAATGGCCAGTGCCTCCGTCGTCTTTTCGAAATGCGAGAAGGCGCTCAGCGGCACCGCATTGCTCATGGCCGAACTGGTAGCGCCTGCGGAGTTTGCTCCCGTGCTTGACGGTGAGGATGGGCTCGGCGAAAGCGCGTTCAGAGGAGGAGCAAGGGTATTTGCCGATGGCGTGTACAGTGCCGAGGTCGTCAGCGCATTGGACCCGGCGGAGCTTGATCCGGAGGACGCGAATGAGGAAGAGGCCCCGGTACCGGTTGCGCCGGCAGACGCATTGGACTGGATGTAGAGATGGTTCAGCTTGTTGGGGTCCAGTTGAAAATGCGGTTGACTCTCCAGCACAACGTGGTACTGATTCACCTGCGTATACATGGTGTTGATTTGCCGTTGGCCGAAGGCGTCATACAGGGTGTTATCGACGGTAGAGACCGCAATGCCAAGTCGCGAGGCTGTGACCCGGTCGATCACCAGAGACACCGCCAGCCCTCCCGATTGCTGATCGGTGGCAACATCTTCCAGTTCCGGCAACTGCTTCAGCCGGCCGACGAAACGGTTGGTCCAGTCGTTTAGTTCATCTCGCGTCGGGGTCTTCAAGCGTGAACTGGTATTGTGTTCGGCTCACCCGGTCGTCCACGGAAATGTTCTGCACCGGTTGCATAAACAGCTGTATCCCCTGAACCTGGCTCACTCTGGAGTTGAGCCTCCGGATTAGGTTTGAGGCGCTGATCTTGCGCTGGTCGAGCGGCTTCAAATTGATCGATATTCGGCCGCTGTTTGTGGTGGTATTCGTTCCATCGGCACCGATAAACGACGAAAGGCTTTCCACTGCCGGGTCTGCCAGAATTGCCTTTGTAAGCTCCAGTTGCCTGGCTGCCATGGCCTTTGAGCCAATTGTCGGCGGCGCCTGCGATATGCCCTGAATGACGCCCGTGTCCTGCACCGGGAAAAATCCTTTAGGGATGATGATGTAAAGGAAAACCGTAAGCAGCAGGGTGGAGACTGCGACCAACAGCGTGATCGTCTGGTAGCGAAGAACAAACTTCAGCGTCCGGCCATAGAAGGCGATCATCCCCTCGAAAGCACGCTCCGAAGCTCGATAGATGCGTCCCTGCTGATCTTTTGGCTTGTGGCGCAAGATTCGCGCACTCATCATGGGCGTGAGCGTAAGCGAGACCACGGCCGAAATGACGATGGTGACGGCCAGGGTCACGGCAAACTCGCGGAACAAGCGTCCCACCACGTCACCCATAAACAGCAGCGGAATCAGTACGGCAATGAGCGATACGGAGAGCGAGAGAATGGTGAAGCCAATCTGCTCCGCGCCCTTGAGGGCCGCTTCCATGGGTGGTTCGCCCGCTTCGATGTAGCGCGAGATGTTCTCGATCATCACAATGGCATCGTCCACCACAAAGCCGGTAGAGATGGTCAGCGCCATGAGCGATAAGTTATCCAGGCTGTAACCAAGGATGTACATCGCCGCGAAGGTGCCGACCAGTGACAGCGGCACAGCCACGCTCGGGATAATGGTGGCGTAGAGACTCCGCAAGAAAAGAAAGATGACCAGCACAACCAGTCCGACCGTCAACAGCAATTCAAACTCAACGTCGGACAACCGATGCTTCGATGGAGGTTGTGAGATCCGTGAGCGTGGTTACCTGAATGCCCGTGGGCAGATTGGCCTGAAGCTGCGGCAAGAGTTGCTTGATGCTCTTGACCACGCTGATGGTGTTGGCCCCGGGCTGGCGTTGCACGTTCAGGATGACCGCAGGGGTCTGATTCATCCACGCTGCCTGATTATTGTTCTCGACGCCATTCACGATATTGGCCACATCGGGCAGCATCACCGGCGCACCGTTCCGGTAGGCAACGACAACCTTCCGATAGTCGCCGCTGGTGACCAGCTGATCGTTGGCGTCGATCTGGTAATCCTGGTGCGGGCCATCGAAGTTCCCTTTGGCGGCGTTCACACTGGCGTTGGTCAGCGCCGTACGCAGATCTTCCAGGTTGATGCCGTAGGATGACAGCGCCGTGGGATTGGCTTGAATCCGGACGGCGGGTTTTTGTCCGCCGCTGATGGTTACCAGGCCGACCCCGTTGAGTTGCGAAATCTTCGGCGCAAGGCGGGTGTCCACCAGGTCCTCAACTTGCGAAAGCGGCATGGAACTTGAGGTAATGGCCAGAGTCAGCACAGGGGCATCGGCTGGATTCGTTTTACTGTAGATCGGCGGCGCTGGCAGAATGGATGGCAAAAGGCTCTGCGCCGCGTTGATGGCAGACTGCACCTCTTCCTCGGCTACATCAATATTCAGAGTGAGGTTGAACTGCAGCACAATGACGGAAGTACCTCCGGAACTGGTGGAGGTCATCTGGCTCAAACCCTGCATCTCGCCGAATTGGCGCTCGAGGGGGGCCGTTACCGTCGTCGCCATCACCGTGGGGCTTGCTCCCGGATAAAACGTGAGCACCTGAATGGTCGGATAATCGACTTGCGGCAATGCGGAGACCGGCAGTTGGGTATAGCCGACCATACCGACGAGCAGGATGGCCGCCATCAGCAAGCCAGTCGCTACTGGCCGCAAGATAAACGGACGAGACGGATTCACGGGGCGCTGTTCCCGTTCGCGCTGGCCGGAGAAGGCTGGGTTGAAAGCTTGTTCGAAATAACGACCGCGGTATTGTCCTGCAACTTATCGAAGCTGCTGTTGGCGACAACGTCTCCAGGATTGATGCCGTCAACCTGCGTTACTCCCCCGTCTGGTAACTCCCGTCTTTACACTCCGGATATGAGCAATATTATTCTGAATCACGTACACGAACGAGGCTTGACCATTTTGTTGAATCGCTGAGGCCGCAATTAGCGTCACCCCCTGCAAAGTATTCACCAGCAGCCGCGTGTTCACGAACTGGTTGGGGAAGAGAGCATCATTCTTATTGTCGAAGACAGCTCGTGCTTTTACCGTCCCTGTCGTGGTGTCAATCTGGTTGTCAAGCGTCAACAGCTTCCCGCTGGCAATTGTCGTTTGTGCAGTGCGATCAAGGGCAGTGACGGTGAGCTTAGCCTTCTTGTGCAGTTGAGCTTCAACCGGGCCCAGGCTGTCTTCCGGGATTGTGAAAATTACGGTGATGGGTTCCAACTGCGTAATGACTGCGAGGGTCACGGCTCCGGCAGACTGCACCACGTTGCCCGGATCCACCAGCCGTAAGCCCACCCGCCCGGCAATGGGAGCCGTGATGTGGCAGTACTCAACCTGAATCTCGTCATATCGCACCGTTCCCTGGTCGTTTTTTACGGTGCCCTGGTCCTGCAGTACCAGCTTTTCCTGGTCATCCAAGATTTGCTTTGCGATGGCGTTGCGCGCCCACGTGGCACGGTAGCGTTCAAGGTCCATCTGTGCTTGTGCGAGCACGTTCTCATCTCGCTCCAGCGCGCCTTGGGCCTGCAAAAGCATGGCGCGGTACGGGCGAGAATCGATGTCAACCAGCGGATCCCCCTTTCTCACCAGCTGACCCTCCGTATAGTGCACAGCGACGACCAAGCCGTTCACTTGGCTGGTAATCGAATTGGTATAGACGGGAGTGACGGTGCCGATCTCGTCAAGATAAACGCCGAGGTCACCTTGCCTAGCCGTGGTGCTCGAAACCGTAATTTTCGGCGGCTGGGGGGTGACCTTCTTGACGGCAGCGAGGTGGCGCCAAAACAGCACGGCTGCGAGCGCAAAGACAAGTAACAACAGAATCCATATGGCCCACACTACTTTCTTATGTCGACGAGATCCCGAACCGTGAGCCGGGAGTTGATGGCCAGGCTCGATGACAGGGTGCTCATTGGTGGCAACGTTCAAAGGAATATCCTATTTTGGCTTCGAATCGCTCATAGTCCATAGCCGAGAGAAGCCGGTCAAATTCGCCATCGCGCCGCTCTCCTGCAGCCAATATCGCGCTGGCCTCAGAGTGTTCCCCAACCGTTCCCCGCAGTATAGCGAAAGGAAATGCGCGAATCTACGGGTGGCTCGGGAACGTACTTCGCCAACCCGAGGACCTATCTGTGTTCGACAGAGAGACTTGGAACCGCTGCGGTACACCTCGACAGGGCGTAGAGAAGACGCGCCGCCGCAAGGGTGCGACGTAGCCAAAACCAGGCAATGCTGCAGACATAGCCCGAGCGGGTTAATGAAGGACCCGTCACGGTGCATTATACGCCTGGCAGCCCTGCTCCAACTGTTCACAATTGCTCACTTTTCACTAATGCTGTCGAGATACTTTAGGCGGCGCGTGTAAGCCGCGAGCGAAAGACAGATCGCATATTGGGGGAGGAGGATCTCTACTTCACCCGGTGACAAGGCGCTCTACCAGCCCATCAACCCAAGTGTGTTGTGCGTGGAACCAGTCAGGCCTCTCACACGCTCAGAACTGGAATCGGCACCGCGCAAATGATTGCGTAGCCATGAATCCGCAGATTACCGCCATAGGGGTAGCACTCGGTGACCAGCAGATCCGCCTTGGTCTGCTTCGCAGCTTGGCTCAGCAACTTAGGCGCGTCACCACTGGCGATGAATACTTCCGCCTTGGTGCCCATCTCTTGCTGGAGCTTTGCGAGACGTCGGAAAGCGTCGCCGATAAGCGCCTCTTTCCACCTTTGATCGACATAGCTACCGCCAGGTCCCCAAAACTCCACCCCGGCAGTGACGTGGGCGAGCGTAAGACGGGCGGCAAATTCGGTGGCCATTCGGGCGGCCCACGAGACAACGTCATCACTATGGGGGCCCAAATCGACTGCGCACAGCACGTTGCGGATTGCAAACTCCTGCACTGGCGATCCTTGTATGTGCGCACTGGTCCAAACCGGGCACTCGGTCCCGCCTAGTACTTTCGCCGCTACCGAGCCCAGCAGAAACTGATTGAAGGTGTAACCATGAGACGGCATCATGATCAGGTCGGCCTTTTCATCCTGAGCCGTTCGCACAATCGAGTGGGCTGGGTCGCCTTCGACCAACAGTCCTCGGATGGCGAGTCCATCAAGCTCCGGCCCGAGAGACTGGTCCAGATTTTTCTGGGCTCCTTTAATGATTTCAGCGAGCACGTCCCAACCAGCACCATCCTCAGGCACGCCAGCGGCATAGCTCTGCGCTGTTCCGACGTGAAGCATCACAATCTCAGAATGGAAATGGTGGGCCAACGTCGCTGCCTGATGAATCACGCCCAGCGAGGTATTCGGGAAATCAACCGGAAGAAGAATTTTCTTAATATTCAGCATAGAGCACCGGCATTACATTCGTAGGATAATCCCAAGGAAGCCTCCAATCGTGGGAACCGACTTTAGAAAGCTCGCTTTCTTCGCGTTTCAAACGTTTCATACTCCTGCATGATGCCGCTCATCGCGCAGCCACGCGTCGCAATCTTGCTGGACGGCACCTTATCCCAACGAACTACCTTTCCCGAGCGCGGGTGTCGTCACCGGGTCACGAGCGTTGTTTGTGATCGGAGAGTTTTTAAGTATGACGGAGACTTGCAGGCGCTCGCTGGACATTTGCTGCCATCCCCCAAAGTTCAGGACAGTGAGCTCCCACAAGTCCACGGGCACTCGTGAAGACATCACGCCGCCGGCAATTGGGTGAGCATTATTGCTCAGACTTGTCTGATTCTGATCTGCTAATTTCTGATTTAACCCTAGGCGCGGACAATGTCTGCCGGGACGTGCATTGCGAGCGTACCGCAAGAAGCCATAAAATCTCTCCCGCGCGTTTTGTCGCTTCTTGATGCCATCGGCAGGCCTGTACTCCTCTAATCTGTCGCTCCTGGTTGTCGCGTTGGTGATTTTGGCCAGTAACTCACCGAGCGGGCGGCGGACGGTGGGTGCGACTGAAAACAGTGGAAGTCTTCCGCCAGGAGGTGACGGAGTAGTCGTCTCCCAGCGCACGCCTCATTCTGCATCTGGTCCCCATCCAGCCGGACCATATCTGAAGGAGTCTGTCATGTCCGATCGTTCCCCCTCCGTGAGCTTGAAACCGAACATTCCAGTACGGTGCAAAGGGCGTTCTCTGATCTTCGAAAATAAGTCAGCGCTACAAGTGACGACCCGTTCAGTGCGAGTAGCGATTATCGGAAACCACCTTCCTCGACAGTGTGGAATTGCGACCTTCACGACAGATTTGTGTGATGCTATCGTTCTTGAGCATGGCGCCGATGGAGTGTTTGTGGTGGCTGTGAATGACTCGCAATCGCGGTACAGCTATCCTACGCGGGTGCGATTCGAGATAGCGGAGGGCGACCCGTTTTCTTATCGAGGCGCCGCTGACTTTCTTAATTCCAGCAATGTCGATGTAGTGTGCTTACAACACGAATACGGAATTTTTGGAGGGAAGGCCGGCAGTCACGTCTTGCGGCTCCTACAGCAGCTTACAATGCCGGTGGTTACAACTCTGCATACGGTTCTTCGTGAACCCGACGTCGACCAGCTGGTCGTAATGCAAGAAATCGCCGCACGCTCTGATCGTCTCATCGTTATGAGCAAGCACTCTTCTGGTTTTCTGCAAGATGTGTTCAGAGTTCCACTGGAAAAGATTGACCTCATTCCGCATGGCATCCCGGCCTTGCCCTTTGCGGTACCGGCTTCTTACAAAGAGTCGTTTTCAATCAAAGGAAAGACGGTATTACTTACATTCGGCTTGTTGTCTCAAAATAAGGGATTCGAGAACGTGATTGAAGCTTTACCGCGTATCTTGTCCCGTCACAGCAATGTTGTCTACCTAATTGCAGGCGCCACTCATCCGCATGTCAGACGCCGTGAGGGTGATCGATACTTGTTTGACTTGAAGGCCTTAGCCAAAGAGTTGGGGGTCGAGGAAAACGTGGTGTTCGTCAACCGTTTCGTCAGCCCGCAAGAAATGGCTTCTCTGGTTGGTTTGGCTGACATATATGTCACTCCGTACCGGTATGAGACACAGGCCGTATCCGGGACGCTCGCGTATGCCCTGGGCGCCGGGAAAGCGATCATCTCGACTCCGTATTGGCACGCCACCGAACTCTTGGAGAATGGGCGTGGGGTGCTAGTTCCCTTCGATGACTCCGCCGCCATTGCTGACACGGCAATTGAACTCTTGGACAACAACGGCGCTCTGCAGGCGATGCGGAAACGTGCTTACCTCTATGCACGCCACATGGTCTGGGACCAAATTGCCCAGTCCTACCTGCGTTCCTTCGTACGTGCTCGCGCCGATCACATGCAACGCGCGCGCGAGGTATTCCCCTTAGCAACTGCCGGGACGAACGACACAAACCGACTCATGAGTGCGTGAGCGTTTTTCTCGAGGCAGTTTGGAGGCAGGGCTAGTGGGTCGGTCTGACCCACTACCAAATCACGAAATGCTAAGTCGAGCAAGGACAGGGGTCTTGACACCGTCCAGGATCAAACCGAAGGCGACCGCTGCTGTAGCCGGCGCTGGAAGATCAACGACTTTTTGCCTGGTTGCATAACTTTCGTCGCCTGGTCACCCGTTGGGAGTACTATGAGGCCAACTTCCTCGGGCTCGTCCAGGGTGGCTGCATCCTCATCTTGATGAGAAGCTATTTATGAGATGGGCAACGGCCTCTAACTATATTGTCGCCTTTTAAAAGCAAATGAGGGCAAATATATACTTGCCACGCTGCTGTTTAATTCAGGGCGCTGAAAGAGGATCTGCATGGCAGGGAAACGAACAAAATCCGATAAGCCACAGCGACAGGCCGATCAACTCGAAAAACAACTTCCCGCCCGTCCAGAGTAGAATCAGAAAAAGAAAACGACCCGCGAGGACGTTAACCAGGCTGCTGCGAGGGTCGTCAGACAGGCTACGGACGGAAAGTAATCTAGGCTATTAGCATGACAAACGAAGAACGCAAAGAAGCCCTTCTGAAACTGGAACAGACCTACGACCGACTATGTGCTCAATCTAAAGACTTGGTTTACCAGATGTCGCGAGAGCCTGCTGCAAACGCTCGCAATCAGCTCCGAGAAAAGCTGATGTCCGTTGATCAACAAAGAACTAGCCTATATGCAGAGATGGACGCCCTGTGGAAGTCAGAGTAGCCCACTAGCGACGATGGAAAGAGACGACGAGAGCTCGGTTTTTAAGCTACCCCTTTAGAATCTAGCTAGGAGAATACGCTAACCTTAAGGTGATGTTCTTTGGCCATTCCGGCAATCCAGCAATCAGCTGGTAAGAATCGCTGGACAACGCTTGTACTTCCTCAGGGTAGGCATCTCGGAGGGTCATCGCGCTGCTGATCGCGCCCGGAGAAACTGTTTCAACAAGCGGGGTCTCACTTCGGCCCCGATGCTTCGCCCGACTCTCTCGACGGCTTGCTTGACCTCATGTGAGACTTCTACTCCAATCTCGAAATGCTGTCCTTCGATTCCGTATACACGCAGCTTGATTGGCAGGCAGCCGAGTGCGCGCGACAACTCGATCGCTTCCGCCAGACCCAGTCCATGCGTGGACGGCGTTATCCTAGGGAAGACAGGCGGATGCTGCCCGTCCCAAAAGGTCACAGAGCCCGCTGGCGCACCGGTCATTACGGCGTCCACCACAATCACATCATCGACACCGCACCAAGCCTCAATCAGCTCCGCAGCTTCCCCACGGCGGATCTGCACATCAATCCCCAGTTGCCGCAGGCTTTCGGCGACCATCACCCCGGCAGCATCGTCACCGCGGTCCCGGTTGCCACATCCTATGATTAGCATGGTTCAGTCCCTACCTGGTTGTCCTCACGCTCCACCACAACTTTCAGAAAGTGCGTCGCGCAAGAAATACATGGGTCATAGCTCCGCACTGCCTGCTCGCACTTCCAGGTTGCTTCCTCGATGGGCCAGGCCACCAGTTGCGCCGCATACTCGCGAAGATCATCCTCGATTCGTTTCTGGTTTTGGGAGGTTGGCGGAACGATCTTGGCAGTGAGGATCAGTCCGTTTTCATCCAAGGCGTAGCGGTGATAGAGAATGCCGCGTGGTGCCTCCGTGATCGCCTGACCCACACCTAGCCGGTTGGGTGCGTCGACTCGTGGTGCAGCCGGAGGCTCGTACTCGTGAATGGCTCGCAGCGCCTCGGCACAAGCGAAGACGAGTTCGACTGCACGGACCACGATGCTCCGGAAAATGTTTCTTACCGGGGGTCGCAGGCCGACATCGACCGCTGCCTTGCGTGCCACCTCAGGCAGTTTGTCGAAATTCAAGTTGAACCGGGCCAGGGGCCCTACCAGATACGAACCTCTGCCTCGCACCATAGAGTGCAAGGCGTTCGAGTGTTTGACCTGCAACTCGACAAAGTGATCCTCATATTCCGCGGGGTCGATATCCAGACCACGATTCGACACCAGGCGCCCTTCGTTGAACGGATATTCGTCCGAATGACGAAGCGCCACAAACTCGTAGTCTTGCTCGAAGTTGGGAAACTGCAAGCCAGCTGTCCAGCGGACGGTCTCCAGCGAGGCTTCCAGTGCCCATTCCAGATCGTCGACCAAATCGCGCAACTGTTGCCTGGTGGGTGTTTTGTAAAACCCTCCGACTGCGGCAGAGACGGGATGGATCTCGCGTCCGCCAAGCAATTGCACAATCCGATTGCCAATCTTCTTCAGCCGGAGTGCCTTTTCGACCACGGCTCGGTGATCTCCCGCCAGGGCGATCACGTCCTGGTAGCCCAGGAAATCGGGCGCGTGCAACATGTAGACATGCAGGGTATGACTCTCGATCCACTCGCCACAATAAAAGAGACGACGAAGCAGCCGGACCGCCGGGTCGACCCGGATTCTCAAAGCCCGCTCCATCGCGTGCACCGCGCTCATCTGGTAAGCGATCGGACAGATGCCACAAATTCGCGCCGTAATGTCCGGAGCCTCGGAGAAGTGCCGCCCCCGGAGCAATGCCTCAAAGAACCGCGGTGGCTCGTAAATCTTCAGCTTCACGTCGCTGACGCGCTCGCCCACCATCTTGATGTATAGTGCGCCTTCGCCTTCCACGCGAGCCAGCGTGTCGACCCGAATGGTTCGTCCACTACGGCCGCTCATGTGCGCTCACACTCCTCGCTCGCCTTGCGGAACTGCCACGCCCAGGCATTGAACCCTCGAAACGCTCGCGAGATCTGAGCGTCAGACTGTCCGAGAATCCGAAACTGGCTGGTCAGCGATGCCGTGTTGGGCGTCTCCATGGGCCCATAACAGCCGTAACAACCGCGGTCGTAGCTGGGACACAGCGCTCCGCACCCCGCCTGGGTCACGGGGCCAAGACATGCGATTCCCTGGGCAACCTCGATACAGACATTCCCCTTGCGTTTGCACTCGATGCACACACTGTACGAGGGGACATTAGGCTTACGCCCGGCTAGTGTCGCGTTAATCAACTCTATGAGTTGATATTTGTTGATCGGGCAACCACGCAGTTCGAAATCGACTGGAACGTGCTCAGCTATCGGAGTCGAGAGCTTCAGCGTGCTGATGAACTGGGGAGTGGCGTAAACGATCCGGATGAACTCATCCACATCCTTCCAGTTCCGCAGTGCCTGGATGCCGCCTGCGGTTGCGCAAGCCCCGATCGTGATCAGCGTCTTGCACTGCCTTCGCACTTCCTGGATTCGCTCGGCGTCGCCATGAGTAGTGATCGATCCCTCGGCCAGTCCGATGTCATAAGGACCCTTCAGCATCGTACGGGTAGCTTCAGGGAAATACGCAATCTCAACTGCCGCGGCGACACCGAGCAGTTCATCTTCGGCATCAAGCAGGCTCAACTGGCACCCATCGCACGAAGCGAACTTGAAAACACCGATCTTCGGTTTGTGCGCCGGCTTGCGCTTGGACTCAGAGCTCATACTTCTCCCAAAGGGGCCGCATCTGCTCGTAGCCGAAGACGGGCCCGTCCTTGCAAATGAAATGTGGCCCATACTGGCAATGCCCGCAAAAACCGACGGCACATTTCATGTTCCGCTCCATGGAAAGATAGATATTGTCGCGGCTAAGCCCCTGTGTTTCCAGCTCCCGGGTTACGAAGCGCATCATGATCTCAGGACCGCAGACCATGGCGACCGACCGATCAGGCTGCAACCGTGAGTACTTGAACAAAGTCGTGACCACGCCGACGTGACCTCGCCAGTTGAGGCCGCCATAGTCGACTGTGACCAGCACTTGAGTTTCGCGGTTGCGGGCCCAGGATGCCAGTTCCTTGCGATAAAGCAGGTCGCGAGGGCTGCGCCCACCGTAGAGAATCACCAATCGCCCATAGTCTTCCCGATTGTGCAAGACGTGATAGATCATCGGGCGCAAAGGCGCCAGGCCGATCCCACCAGCCACCAGGATGACGTCCCGCCCCAGAGCGGCCTCTACCGGCCAGCCAGCACCGAACGGACCTCGCACCCCCACGCTCTCACCCACTCGCTGGTTCACGAGGGAATGAGTAGCCTGACCGACTGAACGCACCGTGTAGACGAGGCGGTCGTGTAAAGCAGGGTCGCCGCTAATGGAGATTGGCAACTCACCAACTCCGAAAACCCACAGCATGCTGAACTGTCCCGGCTGGAAAGACGTTCCATTGGCTCCCGCCTCAGGAGCAAGCTTCAGGGAAAACGTATCCGGCGTTTCTTTGGCCACATCGCGGACGAGGTACGGCTGGGGAAGCATCGGATTCGTTGTGATCGTACCCGCCATCGTTTTCACCGGACCGCGTAGACGTCGAGCAACTGCAAGCGAGTTGCCTCCAGTCGTTGCTCTATGATCTGGGCAAACCGCTTCAAAACCTCGTATCCAAGATCGTGGTTCTCCTCGCACTTGGTACGCAAGCACTTGCCGTCGAGGGCGATGGAGCGCGTATCTTCGACAGCACGGGCCTGAAACTTCCACTGAAAGGGCGGCAATAGCCACGACCACCCCAGGATCTCCCCCACACCCAGCGTCGATACGATGATGGGCTTATGCTGGGGCGCAGAAACTTCCACGGCTGCCTTCCCCTCGCGAATCAGATAGAAGGTGTTTGCGGGGTCCCCCTCCTTGAAGATGTAGGTACCTGCTTTGAAATGCACGTTGGCGGCACAGCTCACCATCAGTTCAGTGAAACCATGATCGAGACCGGCAAAGAAAGGATGCTCGGCAATAATGCGCTCAAGGGTTTCCACTCTTTCCTCCTTCCCGTATCGCACGAACCTCTTCGGTAATATCGATCCCCACTGGGCACCAGGTAATACAACGGCCGCAGCCAACGCACCCCGAACTGCCGAACTGGTCGATCCACGAAGCTAGTTTGTGGGTCATCCACTGCCGGTAGCGCGACTTGGTAGAGGTTCGAACACTTCCGCCGTGGATGTAAGAAAAACTCTGCGTGAAACAGGAATCCCATCGGCGCCAACGCTCGGCGTGGTCACCGGTTACGTCGCTTACATCTTCGACGTTTGTGCAGAAGCACGTCGGACAGACCATGGTGCAATTGGCGCAGGTCAGGCAACGTGCGGCGACGTTATCCCAGCGCGGATGCTCGAAGTTCTGGTAGAGAAGCTCTTTGATCCCCGTGGTATCGATGCTGCGTACCTGCTCGTCTGCCGCTGCTGCCACCGCCGCGTCTGCTTCCTGAAAATCCTGTTTCGTGGCCTGAGTTGCCTGCAATTCGGCGAGCACCTCGGCGCCACGATCGCTGGTTGCCGATACGACGAAGCGGTGCTCCTTTGTCCCGATGAGTTCCGTAAGCACCAGGTCCGCACCGTTTTGCACCCGCGGCCCGGTTCCCATCGACGCGCAAAAACACGTAGCCGCCGACTTTGTGCATTGCACCGCGATGATGAACATGCCCGCCCGGCGCCCCTCGTAGATCGGATCGCGATACTTGTCGTCGAGCAGCACTCGGTCTTGCACCGCAATGGCAGCTAGTTCGCACGCCCGCACTCCAAGAAATGCCTGAGGATGCTTGGGCTGCGTCTCGTTGTTCAGGATTCGGAATGTGCTGCCCTGGCGTTCCGCTGACCATAGCCGCACGTCCGCCGGGTGCAGATATTTCTTCCAGCTCTGCGGTCCTACTGCGTATCCGAAGAGAGCTTCGTCATCACGCCGCTTCAGGCGATACCGTCCGGGCTCCTGCTCATCGGTCCAGCCAGCGGGCAGGTCCTTCACCGACTCAAGCTTGTCATAAACGATCGCCCCGTCCCGTACCGTAGGCCCGATGATCTCGTAGCCTTTGCGGCTCACCGCTTCCAGCAACTTCCCTAGCTGGCTCGCGTCTAAAACCCCGTGTGCTTGCTGTGACACACCATCACCCCGCCATACTTCTCGATATCAACGAGCCGTCGGTAACCACAAAAGTCCTTTCTAAGGGATCAACGAAAAATTGTCACGACTGCTCTTCCGGCCATACATGAACATTCTCGGCCATCGGCCCCAATAATTCCAGCCGAACGTCGCGGATGAATCGAGAATCTTTCCTGATAACTAAGACAGGAGAAACGTATGTCAAAGAATTGGGAGCACGATCATCACGCAGCCCGTCATCACGAGCGGGCGGCCTACCATTACAAAGAAGCAGCGAAATACGATCAGGCTGAGGAGCACGAAAAGGCCATGCATCACGCATACTCACCACGCAAGTCACCACGACGCCAAGGCTGCGAAACTCTATGCCGAGTACGCTGACAGCCGCGTAATGCAATCGTCTGGGTGAGGAGCTCAGAAGACCTGTGCCTTTCAGACCGCTAATCATTGTGTCCGCTCGCGTTATCTTTGAATAGAAATCGACGACGATCGATGGGCCAGAACGACGGTTTTCAAGCATAAACTCTCATTGTGCAGCGCGCCGCCGAGCTACACAATATTGCGGCACACGCCCACCACGCCGCCGCCACCGCCCACGGCAAAGGAGATCATCTCACCGCCCACGAACTTAGCACGCAGACGCATGAGCACTCCGTGAACGCCCATAAGCTGTCTGAAGGCTCGAATTCTGGCTCGCCTCGCCGCCAAATTGGAGGACGATGGGACCAACGATCTGGTGGTGAGCCCCAGCGGCGCTCAGCACAGCGGAGCTAACCTTGCCACACTTAACCAGTGTTCTTTATTGCACAGAAGTGCTTCTTCCCGATGTCTACGATCAACTCTGGAGGAGGATAAGATAATGTTGCAACGTCTTCTGATCGTCACGGCTCTGGTACTGCTTGTAACTCTGGCGACCGCGTCTTTCGCTCAAGTCGGTGTATCCATTACAATCGCGCCTCCTGAGTTGCCCATTTACGACCAGCCTCTTTGCCCTGGCGACGGTTATATCTGGACGCCTGGGTATTGGGCCTGGGGTGACGGCGACTACTACTGGGTCCCCGGCACTTGGGTGATGGCTCCGCAGATCGGCTTTCTTTGGACCCCGGGCTATTGGGGTTGGGGCGGCAATGGATTTCTTTTCAATGAAGGCTACTGGGGCCTAGGTGTAGGTTTTTATGGTGGGATCAACTATGGATTCGGTTACTTCGGTCATGGTTATGAGGGCGGACGCTGGGACAACGGGCATTTTTTCTACAATAGGGCTGTGAATAACGTGAATGTCAACTCTATCCACAACGTTTACAACGCTAGGGTGAACGAGCCCACGGTCAACCATGTCAGTTACAACGGCGGTAAGGGCGGGATCGATGTGCGCCCCACGTCGCAAGAAGAGGCTGCTGCTCATGAAGAACATATTGGGCCCGTAGCCGCTCAGACGCAACATGCGTGGTCGGCCCGCAATAATCCCCAGCAACGGTACGGTGCGAACCACGGCACGCCTCCAGTTGCTGCCACTCCTCGCGCCAGCATGGCAGTCCATCCGAAGGACCTGCCACCCGTCGAACGCCCTGCTCCACCGAACACGGGGAACGCGAAGCAGGACCAGAAATACCAGAAGCAGCAGGAAAAGCTGGTCGCGAAACAGAACCAGGATCGGCAGAAGCTCCAGCAGCAGCAGGATAAGGAACATCAACAGATGGCGAAACAGCAGGCTAATGAAGTGAAGACGCAGCAGGTGGAGCAGCGACACCAGCAACAGACGCAGCAATTGCAGCAAGCACACACGCAGCAGAGGCAGCAAATGCAGCAGAGACAGCAGCCAACTGCCGGAGGAGGATCTCACGGCGGCGGTGGCGGGCGTCGTTAATCGAGTACCGAGTTTGGGTTATGTTTCCTGAGGCTAGCGACGCATTCCCGTAGCGTGTACTCACTGGTGAGGAGGTTAGGCACTGCTTATCAGAGCAAGAGCCCAACCCTTGCTCCGGTCCGATCGAAAACGACACAGCGGGCCTAAGTTGGACAAGTTTGAAGCCGGCTGTAAAGGAATGTCAGTACTTCCAGCCGTTGGTCCTCAATTTGCTCTCCCCATAGCTTTTCCGCCTTGAAGCCCTCTACTGCGAGTGCCTTGTTAAGAGAACTGATGATTTTCTGTCTTTCATCCGTAGTGAAATCTTCTTCATAAAGCTTTTTCCAATTCCCTGAATATTGGTAGAACTTTGTTCCGCAGGTGGGAAGCAGGATAGATTCGCCAGGCGTTGATCATGAGGAAGCTTGGAGAGTACCTGTTTTTCAAACTGCGGCCAATCGCCTCCAGAGACCACGGCCACTTTGACGATACCAAGCAGGTCATGCAGCAGTCCCGACATCTCGTTATCAAGAGAAGACTTGCTCTCGGCAAGCGTACCGTCCAAATCAAACACAATTAGCTTTTTCACCGGGGCTTCCGTTCTCTTAATCTGTCGCGATTCAATCCGTAGCGCGATTTCCAGCAAATTAACTGCACTGCACAGCCGAAAAGTACACGCCCCGATCACTGCTGGCAAGAAAAATACTTCCACTCTTCCGACATACGTGGCGCCGCCGTGCTCGATCTGGCCCATGCCGTCAACGCACACCAGAACACATGGCATATCCGATGTGCCGATGGTAAACGCTGATCGTCCACGCAGGCGCCACAACCGGAAATCTGGCAGCGGGGCGGTGAGCAGGTCGGCCAAACGACGGCCGCCCCAGAGCCGATACTGATAGATTGGTTCGAATCGTAGCGGATACAGAAGTTGTTGACTCAAGAATTGTCTCTTTTGCTCTTTTGTTAAGTTGGCGGGTGCTGTCGCCCCGAAGCGGTATCTGTGTGTAATTTCAAGCTCGAAACCGCCATTGACGGTGGCGGAAATCATGGGCAGCCGCTTTAGCGGATGTCCATGCCCCGACTTAAATGGTCAGGGAAAATGAAGAGTGCTGTTCGGCTTCGTGCAGCCAATATGGCGGCTGGCCGTAGTGACGGTGGAGCTCATCCTCATATTCACGGGTGATCGGGCCGGATTCCACGTACGCCGGGGCGTTCTTGACGACCTCTCGGGTGAGGCTAATGTAGACTTTGGAATCTGTCCAACTTACGCGTTGGATCCACGACGGTGAAACCAGTACCTTCTTGCCTGGCCACCAGTTCTTGGTTGCTACCTCAAGATAGCGGATGCCCCAGGTTTCATCGTCCATGACAAACCCTTCCACATGGCCGATCTCACCATCTCTTGCCTCAATGTGATAACCCGTGACGGCCTCGTTACTGCGCAGATGCGAATCCCGGGACTCTCTTCGGCTCTGGCCCGACAGCGCCTCCTTAATAGTAGCCGCCGGAATCGGCAACCCCGACGGATACAGCACGGGACCCCACATATTGGGACCGATCCAATAGTAGGAATATCCGTAATAGTCGAGGTACGCCGCCTCGTGTTGCCGGGAGACGGGTTGATGGGTGTCAATGCCAGGGCTATTTTTCACTTGCAGTTTTGTCAGCCCCACATCCAACCGCCAGGTTTGCCAATCCGCATGGACGACAGAAATGGGCGAGATCAGCACTTGCCGGCCTCCAAGCCAGCCGCCGGTTTCTACCGTGAGGAAGCGGATGACCCACGCCTTATCGTCGAAGTAGAACTGATCTACAGTTCCAATGTCGCCGTCCGTGGCTCGGATCACCATATCTTTCAAATAAGCAGCATTTGTTAACATTGCCTTTGCCCTCCTAGGCAGTTCTGCGCTGCATTGTTGCCGTCAACAATGGGTATGTAAAGCCCGCCATCGCCACCCCGGCAGAATTGCCTGCTCGCACTTCTATTCGCAAACCCGGTGGTCACTTCCCGAAGCTCGTAACCGCGCACGGTGTGTCGCAAGTCTGGTCGCGACTCCCAGCACATCCGGCTTTTCCGTGGAAGACCTACCAGACGAATAGGCGAGCCCCACCGCCGGACGAACGGATCCTGCCAGCCATGACAGAGCTCTGACGACTGGGAGCCATGTCATTGCCGTCCGTTCTAGGCAGGTGCGGTTCCGAACCGCTGAGTTCTTCGATCTCTACGGCATGATGACGGTTCATAATCTCAGCCGCCGCATCCGTCTTCTCGCCCGAACCCGTTGCGAAAACCATGACGCCTCCACGCCGTACTCCCTGGACGTAAGCTTCCGCGTCCGCTTCGGCGACCCCAAACGCCGTGAGATCACGAATCAAGCCCACTTCGAAATCAGTGTGCGGAATACTCATAACTCCGCTGCCAGCCATCTCCCGTGGCTCGCCTAAAATACGGACGTCGTTCCGATGGAAACCGCTGTCCAAGAGAGCGTGAACAACCTCGTCGACTAGGACCGGATTCTCAAACAATCCAACTGCTGTTTTCGGCATATCAGCCTCCTTCATTTAGTCTGCAGCACTGCATTCGTCAGCTCGCTCGGGCAATCTCTGCAGCAATTGCCCTGTTTCGCGATGTTGCCACCGCTTCTCGTTCTGCCTTCATCTGGGATGGCACAAATTCTCTACGCGCGCTGCCGTTGCCGAGCTTCACCGCAGCCGCCGCAAGCCTGCCATCGCCGCACATGCACCGTCAGTTGCCGGATACACTGCTCCATCGATAGATTCACTTATTCCCTGCCGAAATACTGTGCAGAATGACTCACTGCCGGGCTTCCAGCAGCAGGGGAACACTGGTGCACACGCATGCCCTAGTAGCCGCCCGCGTCGGAAGCCTTTCTCTTTTTGTGCCAGCCCGAATTGATTGATCCAAACATAACGAAATTAGTCACGGTGAAGCGCCGGGACCGCGCATGATTCCCCGCATTCTTGTGCAATACAGAACAGTTTGGTCGTGGGCGCGATGCCATAGTTAGGGTCGAAAATTATCTTGATGGCACGAGAATGGCAAGGAAGCGTCCCAGCGACTGCCCTGGGCAAGCACCATCCAGGCGGAAGTTTGTTCACCGATAGCTAAAGGAACAGGAAGAACGGTGGTCGCATATACCGCGTTCACCCTCGAAAGCTATGGCCGTACATAAAGCTGTCGAAATCGCACCACCGCCGGCAAGGCCTGCGCAAGAAATTGTCTCGACCGGACTCACGAGCGCTGAAGCACATACTCGTCTTCAAAAAGACGGGCCTAATGCAATGCCCGACGTGTCCGCTCATCCACTCCGAAACGCGTTCGCCAAATTCTGGGCGCCCGTCCCATGGTTACTCGAAGCGTCAATTGTGCTTCAGGTCGTGCTGCATAAGTATGCCGAGGCCGCAGTCATTGCGGGCCTTCTGGTCTTCAACGCAGCGCTAGCTTATTTCCAGGAGGGCCGAGCCCAGGCAACTCTGAAGGCCTTGAACTCACGTCTCGCCTTGAATGCCTCCGTCGAGCGCGATGGGGTTTGGAAGACGGTACCGGCTGCCGACTTGGTGTGTGGCGATATCGTGAAGTTGTCACTCGGAGGGGTGGTTGCGGCGGACGTGCATTTGATAGGAGGATCTGTCCTGCTCGATCAGTCCATGCTTACGGGCGAATCTCTGCCCATTGAGGCTGGCGCAGGCGTTGATACCTATGCGGGAGCACTGGTGCGGCGCGGTGAAGCGACCGCAGTGGTGACCGCCACTGGCGTTCATACTAAATTTGGCCGTACCGCAGAACTCGTGCGTACGGCACACGTTGTAAGCTCGCAGCAAACAGCGGTGCTGCGCATCGTCCGTAATCTGGCCATTTTCAATGGCGTCGTCATCCTTTTTATAGGAGCGTATGCCTACTTTCATGCGATGCCGTGGAGTGAGATCATCCCGCTGTTGCTCACGTCGGTTCTCGCGGCAATCCCGGTGGCCTTGCCGGCAACATTCATGCTGGCGGCGGCACTTGGAGCGCGGTCTCTGGCGAAGATTGGCGTACTG
The DNA here is from genome assembly GCA_963821995.1 of uncultured Acidobacteriaceae bacterium. Lineage (GTDB taxonomy): Bacteria > Acidobacteriota > Terriglobia > Terriglobales > Acidobacteriaceae > Bog-257. The sequence continues at coordinate 73,509 of CAWGFZ010000021.1, forward strand.
CCAACGAGGCTCACCGCTGTAGATGAAGCTGCGACGATCGACGTCTTGTGCTCGGATAAAACGGGAACGCTGACCCGCAATGAACTTTCCGTGACCAGCGTTAAACCGATGCCTGGGTTTGATGAAGCCCACGTTCTCGGCATGGCAGCCCTCGCCAGTTCTGAGGGTGGCGATGACGCGGTGGATGCGGCGATCCGCACTGCCTCCACGCACAAACCGGCACCGGACCTGCCCAAGCTAATCGCATTTGTGCCATTCGATCCTGCTAAGAAAACGTCAGAAGCAACAGCAACGGACGCGAAGGGTGGCGTAGAGCGCATCCTCAAGGGAGCCTTTACGGTAGTCGCGAAGCTCGCCGCCCCATCCCCCACTGCGGCCGGTTTAGCCGACGAACTTGAAAAGCAAGGCTTCAGGGTTTTGGCAGTAGCTGCGGGCCCTTCAGCGTCCATGCAACTCATTGGGCTGATAGCGCTCAGCGACCCGCCCCGTAAGGACTCGATCTCCTTGATCTCGGAGCTTAAGACCCTGGGCGTGCGCACGGTCATGGTGACGGGTGACGCTCCAGCTACGGCGGCAATCGTAGCCCGCGCGGTTGGATTGGATGGTGCTGTTTGCCCGCCCGGAGCGGTTCCCGATGGAGTAAAACCCACCGATTTCTCGGTCTTCGCAAGCATTCTTCCCGAGGGAAAATTTAACCTGGTCAAGGCTTTCCAGAAGAACGGGCATACGGTCGGAATGTGCGGTGATGGCGCCAACGATGCACCGGCGCTCCGGCAGGCACAGATGGGGATTGCCGTGTCGACCGCAACCGATGTCGCCAAGTCGGCAGCGGGCATTGTACTGACGGAGGCGGGCCTTGGGGGCATCGTCGCTGCGGTAAAAGAGGGCAGGACCACGTTTCAGCGCATTCTTACCTACACTCTAAACTCTGTCCTCAAGAAGATCGTCCAGGTGCTGTTGTTGGCGATTGGCCTTGTCATAACCGGACATGCGGTGTTGACGCCCATGCTGATGGTCATTGTGATGATCACCGGCGACTTCCTGGCCATGTCGTTGACGACTGACAGGGTACGGCCATCGCCGATGCCAAATTCCTGGCAAGTCGGCAGGATTACGATGGCAGGGACGGTTCTGGGCGGCTGCTTCCTCGCGTTTTGTATAGCTGTCCTGGCGGTCGGCAAGTTCGAAATGGAATTCGGAATCGAAGCACTGAGAACGCTTTCTGTCGTTGCCATCGTGTACGGCAGTCAAGCCACGATCTACGCCCTACGAGCACGTCGCCATCTTTGGGGACTGCGACCGACGATATGGCTCGTCGCGTCCTCTGTTGCCGACATTCTTATTATCTCAACCTTGGCTATTCGCGGGATTGCCATGGCACCCCTGCCCGTCTCAGTGCTGGTGTGTGAATTTGCCGCGGCCATCGTTTTCGGCTTGATCCTGGACGGAGTGAAGATCCCTGTCTTTGCTCGTCTTGGCATTTCGTAGCTTCGCGGGACGCTAAGGACGCGTGAACACGAAGCGCAGGTTGATAACCAGGAAGCGATCCCGGGCTGGTAGGTCGGAAATCGCAGGGCAATCGGGGATACTCACGGCCACTTTATTCATTTCGAGCTGGCTAAAAGAAAAAACTTCCGCGCGCGTGTCGTCGTCTTGGGCAGAGTCGCACACCGCACTTTGCCAAATGCAATCAGAAACCGCGGCCGAAAGGTGCTAAAGACTCCTCTGACCCATCCTAGGTAGGTCACCATCATTCGCTTAGAAGTGGCAGCAGTCGTCACGGAAAACAACGGATCGCCACCTCATCCCCACGGGGCGCCGTGCCGCCAAGCCAGACAGTGTTCTGTATTGCACAGCAAGGCTTTCTTCCGGTGTCATAAGATTAAAAGCTGGTGGAGGACAAGAAAATGTTGAAACGCATTCTGAGCTTCACAACGCTAGTTCTGCTTGTGACTCTAACTGCTGTCGCCTCGGACCGCGAGGATGATGTGAATCGCACCAACAAAGCTGCCCAGGTTTTCAAGGAGATCATGAACGCTCCGGATCAGGGGATTCCTCAGGATGTACTGGGATCGGCGAAATGCATTGCCATCATTCCAGGGGACAAGAAGTTCGCCTTTATCTTCGGCGGTAGCTACGGGAGGGGACTGGCAACTTGTCGCACCGGGCATGGCTGGAGCGCCCCCACATTCTTGGCTGTTGACGGAGGGAGCGTGGGTTATCAGATCGGGGGCTCTTCCACCGACATCGTGATGCTCTTTATGAACGATCGCGCCTTGCAAAGCCTGCTGGGCGACAAGTTCAAGCTCGGAGCCGACGCCTCGGTAGCCGCCGGACCCGTGGGCCGGACCGCCGCCGCTGGCACCGACGTTAGATTGACTGCAGAGATTCTGTCTTATTCGCGGGCCAAAGGCGTTTTCGCTGGGGTAGCTCTCGACGGCGCCGTGGTGCAAGCCGACAAGAGTGGAGACAAAGCCATGTATGGCGACAACGTGGACCGCCATGACATTCTTGACGGCAAAGTTGCTGTGCCTGCATCGGCGGAACCGCTGTTGCACGAAATTGGCCGATATGTCCGGGAAGCTAGAGCTGAATAGTCGATTGCGGCAGAGGAGGAGTTCTAAATTGCTCCTGTCGCAGGGGTGCCGCACCGGGCGTGAGTCCGCCATGACAAAACACTTTGCAGGCTTTCCGTAAAGAGGTCTGCACGATCGAAATGGTTTGGGCGCCTGCTCATTTAGTGCAAGCGCCCGACCCTCGCTTCGCAGTCCAGATCAGACGGACTTTGCCGGCCAGACGATAACACGGTCGAGCCATTGAGAAGAAGCTAGTGAAATGAAAACAAACAGATCATTTTCGACTTTAATATTCGTTGTGGTTTTAGGCATTGGCGCAGCATTGGCATACGCCATGCACAGGGCATCAGCCGACTTCACGGCCATCGGAATTCTTGCCGTCTCCTTTGTTCTTGCCTTTGCGGTCTCTTCAGCAATTCAGGTGGCAGATCAATGGAGCAAGGCGGTTGTCCTGCGGCTCGGAAAGTTTCGCTCGCTGGAAGGACCGGGACTGTTTCTGATTGTTCCACTAATCGAAACCATTCCTTACTGGCTCGACATCCGCGTGCTCACCAGCTCTTTCAAAGCCGAAAAGACTCTCACAAAAGATACGGTGCCCGTGGATGTGGATGCAGTACTGTTCTGGAAGATTGTGGATCCCAAGAAAGCTGCCCTGGATGTGGCTGACTATCAAAGCGCGATAAGTTGGGCCTCACAAACTGCTCTGCGCGATGTCATCGGCAAGACCATGCTCTCGGACATGCTCGAAGGCAGAGACAAAATTAGTAATTCGCTGCAGAAGATTATCGACGAGCGGACCGAACCATGGGGCATCAATGTCATCTCAGTAGAGGTCAAGGATGTGTTGATACCACCGGCATTGGAGGATGCGATGTCGATGCAAGCCCAAGCCGAGCGCGAACGTCAGGCCCGCGTGATTCTGGGAGATTCAGAGCGCCAGGTAGCAGAGAAATTTGGCGAGGCGGCCAAGACCTATGCCAACGATCCAATTGCATTACACCTGAGAGCCATGAACATGCTGTATGAAGGCTTGAAGGAAAACTCAACGATCGTGATTGTGCCAAGCTCCGCAGTCGAGACGATGCAACTGGGTGGTCTTGCGGGGATGACGGCGCTGACCATGGGATTGGGGCAGGAACGCAGGAGCAAAGATGAGGAAAGCGAAGTCAACGCCAACGGCAACGGTGCCAAGCAATTGACTTCTGTTTAGTCTTCGCACTTTCCGACTTTGAGCGTTGGGCGGACTGGACACACTGGTGTTCGCTGGTGGCGTCGGAGAGAATGCGCCCACGGTCCGCGCCCGCATGTGCGATGGGCTGGGTTTTCTTGGAATTGAACTCGAGGCAAAGCGGAACGCAGCGAATGAGGGGGGCATTTCCGCGGCAGCGAGCCGGGTAGCGGTCCGCGTCATTCGCACGGGCGAAGAACGCATGATAGCCAAGACGGTCTGCCGCGTTCTCGGCCTTGACTAAAAAGAGGGAAATTCGACTACGGCGACAAAATTCTTTCCCAGGAACCGCGATGCCGGCGCGATCCAGGAGTCAAGCAGCGCTGGGCGCAGCGGAGAAACAAAGCGCACGCGGCTTGGATCGGGACGCCCGTCAGGGGAGCAAATCCGCGTCGCAAGGGGAGTCCCACCCATTGATCTTCAACCCACAATCCAACCCACAAAAGGTGATGTCTTATACGACTTGCGTGTAGACCAGCACCGCGATCCGTGAGCAGATTATTCGTCCACAATCCGATCGGCACGTACGCATCGGCCGGCGAGAGGCTCGGGATGTTCGGGTCCCGCCTGCGCGGAATGACGCCGACGACGGTATAGCTGCGGCCGTCCAGCGTAATGTCGCTACCGAGCACGCTTGGCGACGAGCCAAACTTGCGTTCCCATAGTCCGGTGGTGATCAGAGCGATTGGCGCTGCCCCAATCTCGTCCTCACCCGCCGCGAATAGGCGCCCCAGCGCAGGCTTTACATTCAGCATAGAAAACAGCTCTGTCGAAACCAGTTCGGCAGAAATTTCCTCGGCGTCACCCATTCCCGTCAGGCTGTTAGCCAATCGCTTTCCAGAGGATCGAAAGATGCGAAGAGTGGAGCCGTAAGGGGCTCGACAAAAACGTCCTGAGACTACGGGCAAGCCGTTTCACCCGAAAAGCGCTTGGGGGCCGGCATTTCGAAGTTTATCGGCGATTCCTGAAGTGAGTGTACTGGAAAGACATTACTCCGCTGGTGTCAGCAGAAATCCAGAGTCTTCTTGTCCCTTGAGGATGCCCCAGCCAACAATCTCACCGCGTTCGTTGATTGCCGTTGCTTCCTGTAACTTCCAACCTGTATCAGGAGGAATAAGATTGTTCAGGTCGCGAAAACCATCGTGTGGCTCCCATGCAAAAGCACGGTAGTAATCGGCAAAAATCCCGAACGATCCCACCATCGCCGGGCAGACATTCATTGCTCTGGGATGACTGGGTACCGTCGGCGCTAAAGCGAGATGCGTAGGTTGGCCGTCGCGATACAGCAGCAGACCACCGGGAAACAATTGCAGCACATAATCGCCGACATCATTGAGTAGAGTTGCAGAACTGAAGTCGGCAGCCGGCCCAATGCCTCGGAGACCTCCCGGCTTATCCCAAAGAAATGCGTGATAGTGCCCTTGTTGGTCGTAGATATTAGCTACAACCTGTCCGTGATTGTTAATCGCGACAGCTGTGCCGCCGCAGCAGCCTCCCAACGCTTGCGGAGTTAAGTCCTTCCACAAGACCGGCTCGCTCAGACCTTTGCGGCTGGTTCGCGACTCGCCGGCAATCACGCCAGCATTATTGATGCCAAGTACTCTTGCACCGGCCGAGAGCGCAGCGACTTTGCCATCCTTGTAGGTAAAAGCCTGACGACGGTTCGTCGAGCGGTCTATGGCCATGCCGATGACCTGGCCTGCATTGTTAACACCTATTCCGGTAGCGCCTGTGAATCCTGGTAGAACGTCAATTTCCTGCAGACCGTGCTGTCGACTCCAAACGGCAGCTTTGTGAGATGCCGTAGTCCCCACGACTTCACCTGCCTGGTTGATACCAGCCGGGCGAATAGGAATAGCCATCACGTTATACTGGCGCGCCACGCATAGCCTGTCCTGCGCTATAGCCAAGGGACAGCCCATCCCCAGCGTGCAAATCAATATCAGCAGAGAAGCAACGCAGGGTCTCTTCATTGAACTTGTACGCAGATAGGTCGTGCTCTACTCATGGGAGGAGTATTCAGGAAAGACTGCCCGGGATTGCGGATAGGAACCTCCGCCCTGGGAAACGAAAGTCCAGGTCAGAATGTCCTGTATTGCTCCCAGTCCGCCGGAGGCACCGGTAAAACCTATATAGGCAATAGAGCTTCCGATAGTATTCGGAATATTGATGCTCCAGGTATAGCGATATCCCTGAAACGTGGCGGTGTCGATGATCGTCATGGTGAGGTTAGCGCCGTCGTAGCGCATGTGCACGTTGAAGATGTCGTCACTATGCAAACTGACGCCGCTGGAAGTCATGTCCAATGCCGGTATAGTGGGTGACGCTCCGTTGACATAGAGGCCGGTGGAGTCGACGCCTTCTCCGAAATTATTATAAATATCGAACTTCACTGCGACGCTGTCAGGCATACCGCCATTGCCACCCGGGCTCTGAGCACCATAACCGAGGCCTGAGCCTCCTGGGCCGAGCGCCGCAGTGCCATCATTTTGAATCACAAAGCTGAATCCATCTGCTACCGCACTCGTTATCTGGAAGCTGAAGTCCTGCGTGAAAGCTTGTACGTTGACCAGCGTTCCATACCAGAAACTTGAGGTTTGCTCGGCGTGGCCGTTACTTAGGCGAAGGCGAGTGCCCTCGAGGGTTACCGAACCATTCAGAACAAGGTTAGAGTCGGAGGTGAACCCCTCGCCATAATTAAGCCAGCCGCCGCCGGTCGTGATGGTGTATGTGGCCGATGCCACGTAGCTGTTGCTATATCCGGGTGCGGCAGCCATCGCATTGATAGTGGTAGTGCCAGTAACCTGAATTGGGTGGACATAGACCGGAGATGCAGTAGTTGGCCTCCTGCCATCGGTCGTGTAGTAGATAGTCGCGCCCGGAGTGGAATCGGTGATCGACACAACTTGTGCCGCCGTATAAGTGCCGTTTCCCGGCGAGAATACCGGGCTGGCGGTCTGCGGTGGAACAACGCCAAAGACGCTGAGCTGGTTCACCGCGCCCACATAGACTTTTCCGTTTGCAATCGTCGGCACAGCGAATTTCACTGCTCCGCCCGGGTTGTCGCGCAACGGGTTCTGCGTGCTGTTGTAAAGCACATTGGCGACGTTCGTAGCATCACAGGCGTAAAGAATCTCGTTGCCTGGGTACGCGTCGGCCTGCAGAAGCCACACGATCCCATCGCTGTTACCATTCGAGGAAATGCTAGGAGTAGAGCTTGGAAAACCGAAATTCACCGGCGCCGTCGAGACCGGTGTCGAGGAGAGCAAACCATTGGCGAGACTGAACTGTTTCAAGCTGTCGCCGACAGCAGCAAAATAGACATTATTATTCCAGTAAGCTCCCAACCCGAATATTCCTCCAACCTGATTGTCGATCTCCTGCACAATCTGTGAGTTGTTTTGCGAATTGTAGTGCCCCATGTCATCGCGGTTTACCAGGTAAATGCTGCCTAGCTTTCCCACTCCTATCGCCTCATGGGGAACAGGACCAGGCTGGTCGGGTAATAACAGCGCGCCTCCGGAACCAAGATCCAGATCGTTGTCTTCCAAAGTCTGCTGGTTATAGGGAGTAAAGTAGTCAGCGACAGTTAGTCCTGAGCTACCCAAAGTGAGCTTGACTATACTGTCGCCAAAGTCGACGGGGGTTCCAGAGGTATCGAAGGTTCCATTACCCGTGACTCCGAAGACGTTACCGGCCGCGTCGCTTGCCAGGCCCGTGCCACCCGTCCATATCCCGCCGCGGGAACCATTAGGGGTGGTAACCCACACTGCAGTCTGCTGGAACGTACTCTTGTCGTAGGCCATGACCCATCCGTGGAATGGATCGTTATCGCAATTGGAAGCCCACGCCATGTATACATTGCCGTTACTCAGTAACATCCCTGGCCGGCCTAACTGCATGAGCGGGTCGAAGGTCAGGATGCCATTCACACTTCCATCGCCCGTCCCGGGATAGGTAGCCGCGATAGTTACTGGGCTACCCTGCTTCTCACCGCCTGTCGTAATGTCGAGGACATGCAAGCGTTGAAAAAAGTTACCGTTTTCCTTGGTCTCAATCAGCACATAAATCGAATTGCTGCTGATATCGATAACCGGCGTGCTGGTAATGCCGATTTCAGGGCCGACGTCAGTGCAATTCACATCGTGGGGAGAGACGGTGGTAATGCCATCTTGCGGATCGATGAAGCTCTTTTGCCACAACAAGTCTGGATGATCTGCATCAAGCGCATAAACACTGTCGTGCTCAGTGACCACGTAGAGCACATTGTGCAAACCCTTCCCCGCAACATGTACTCGGGGCACATAGAGGGGCTGCCCATAGACATATCCATCCAGACCATAGGAGAAGATCTTGCCGAATTGCCCCGAGGTGAGCAGGGAAGGAGTCAGAATTACTTCCTGAGTGTTTTGACCCGTACGATAGTTGTCGTTGTGTTGTGTTGTCACTTGTACTTGGGCGACGGCTAATGATGCCGCGACGCAAACCAGCAGCAGGGCAACTAGCCTCGCGGTTGTCGATGCTCGTGGCGGCATAGATTCCGAGGCGGAACGAGAACTGCTAAACGGCTCGTTCATAGCTAGCACGGCTCCTTCGACCTCTCAAGGGAGCACGTTCGGACTTGAGGAGTCGGTTCGACCAACAATTTCAGTGATGGGTGGGGATTATAGCGCGAGCATCAACCTCCGAAAATGCACCTAAGTGGCATAAGGCGTTACTTTCGTGCCGTGCTCTCAGACCCTGCATCGCGCGAACAACCTAAGACGGGGTGGGATGAACTCCCACTGGCTATGCTGCCATAATTGTATTCAGAGTGAAGCGAGTTCTTGTTTCCTGGAGCAGCGGCAAAGACAGTGCATGGACGCTGCACTTGTTGCGGCAACGGGGCGACTGCGACATTGTGGCATTGCTCACTACGGTCAACGCGCAGTTCGACCGAGTGGCCATGCATGGTACTCGTCGCTCGGTGCTGGAGGCGCAGGCACGGGCAGCAGGATTACCGCTTTGGATAGTGCCTTTGCCGTGGCCTTGTTCGAATGAGAACTACGAGCAAAGAATGCGTGAAGTCTGCGCCCGTGCGCTAAGCGAAGGGGTGGAGGCGATTGCTTTCGGGGATTTGTTTCTGCAGGACGTCCGAGCCTACAGGGAAAAGCAATTGCAGCCGACGGGATTGGAGACGCTTTTTCCGCTTTGGCAGCAACCCACCGCTGCGCTCGCTCAGGAAATGATTGCCAATGGTTTGCGTGCCAAGTTGAGTTGCATCGACACCAAACGATTGCCACAGGCGTTCGCCGGACGAGATTTCAATGGGTCCTTGCTGGCTGAGCTACCGCCTGGCATCGACCCCTGTGGGGAATACGGAGAGTTTCACACCTGCGTTTATGCGGGGCCGATGTTCCAGTCACCACTACGCCTCGACGCCGGCGAATTAGTGACTCGAGACGGCTTCACTTATGCGGATTTCGCCGCGCGGCTGGATGATAACCAAGACTAAGTATCATGCTTGACACAGCGCTCCTTAGCTCGATCGCCAGGCAGTTGATGGCCAGCTCACACGCGGAGATTGACGGCAAGTCCGTACCCGTTCGCCGCACCAGCTCTCAACACCTCAGAACGGTTGCGTTCTCCATGTCTGGCCGGGAATATCAGGCGATCGAGCAGAATCCAGAAAAGCCGAGTCGCTGGGGACAACTGGCGCGGAGCGGTCACCAGGTTGTGCAATTCAAAGACATGCTGACTAACAAATTCATAGCCGTGGCGGTCGATGGAGACGTGAAGGTTTATGGCGGCATGAAGTCAGATCAGTAATCACACATAGAGCGAGCCGCCTTCGGCTGAGGCGCCCTGCTGCGCATCACGAGCGATACGTTGAATGGCGCACATATGCATCTTCAACGAGCAGAAAAGCCGGAGTGGCCGACGGAATGAAATTGGTAAGTGATTGGGTTGAAAATCTGGGCTGATGCCTGGTTCTTTTCACAACAGCTCGCGCGCAGCGTTACCCACTTCTTTTCCATAACACCACGCCCATGCGATACAGGTGGTGGCGCGAGATGACGATCCGCTCGGCGGGAAGTCCTGAGAGGAGCTGTCGCATTTCACTGGTCGTGTAGGCATTGCGGACCGAAGCAGGCGCGTCGTGCCGAGTGATGCGGCTGCGGAAGCTTGGCAGACCCGCATACACCAGCCACAAATGCAGACGGCTGCGGACCAGATCGTTAATCAGCACCGCGCGGCGGCAGACGCGCAACGCCTCGCTGGCGACGCGCCGCAGCGGGTCGGGATCAAAGTGGTGCGCGAACAACGAGCAGCTCACGACATCGACAGAGTTATCGCGAAAAGGGAGCTGGAGAGCGTCGCCGGAAACGCTGCGCACCCCGTTGGTGGGCAGGTGCGTCCACTTGCGGTCAAGCAGCGTAACTGCGAGCTCCAGACCTTGACGGGCGAGCATGCGCTGCGCTGCCAGCGGCACATCGCCCGATCCTGAGCCGACCTCGAGCAAGGAAAGCCTCCGGCAGTTGCACTCGGCGAACACGCTGCGTACAAGGCTGAGCGTGGTTTGTATTCCTCCGAAGGATTGATTGATGTAACGCAGGTCGGCGAGCGAGGACGCGACCTCCGCCGGAGTCCCCAGATCGTCATCGAGCAATTCGGGAGTAACTGTGCGTCGCATGATGCGCAATACTCGGCAACCCTTTGTGTCAGGGCACGTCTTCAGACGTCCCGTTGACGCCCCATTATTAATCTATGCTTTAGCCCTTGAGAACCCGTCTTGGCGGGCGCAAGGGCCCGGTCCTTCTGTTACGCGTATCGGTGCGACTAAAGCAGACCGCTGAAAAAGTCGGCGTGTCGCCTTGTTCGGGTAGAGCTGGCCTTCAGGCCAGTGTCCAAGCCGTTTACATTTGTCATCCCGAGCCGACTTTAGTCGGCGAGTGATGCGCTTTTCCGAGTTTTTCAGCGGCCTATAAAGTTATGCCCTGACATAAACCCAACATCGGATTGTGAGCTTAGTTCAAGGCAGTATTACCAACCTATACAGTTATGCCGCGTCGCGCATGGGGAATCGCGTTGCCTACAGATGGCATTCCAGGTTCTACAGTTGGAACAAGATTTGAGGCGTCGCAGGCCGAATCTAAACGCTAAAATGTGTGAAATCAGGCTTTTTGGCAGCAATCCTCACGATTCTCAATACTCCCGTGTTTGGAAAAATTCTTGCTACCCCATTTGCAGGTCGGTCCGGCGGAGTGCCGACTGGACGAGCAAGAGCCGGAACCAGGGGAACAGCGGCTTTGCCCGTGCGGGCTGGTAAAAAAAATGGGACTGTCTCTGCCGGACCGGCACACTTTCACTCGCTCGCCTTTTGTTTCTGAGCTTCAGGTTGCGTCCAGGAACGACGATGTGTGCCGATAAAGCTCTGCTTGCAATCCTGCCGGTGCGGTAGCACCATCATTCTGTACCATAAGCTGTTATCCGACATTCGCGACCACGTTGCTTACCTGACGCCAAACTGCGACATTTCTTGGAAAAGCAACGGAATGCTGGAGCCCTTCGTCTAATAAAGTCAGAAGGAATATGCTCGAAAAACCGTTTTTTTGTTCGCCAGTCAGGTGTACCCGGCACGCGCTATGTTTTGCGCTCGTGCTGCTGCTGATCGGCGCGACCGGATTCGCACAGCAGAAGCCGGATTTCGATGTGATGGATTTAGTGCGCCGCGCCTCCCACAATGAGGTCAAAGCAGACCAGACTCAGTACTACTGCATGTTCCGGGACAAGACAGTCTACAAGGAACACTCCATCACCCGAGAGGTCATCCGCACTCCGCAGGGTGGATTGGGCGAAACATTGATCATCAACGGTCATCCGCTTTCTCCGGAGGAGCGCAGAAAAGAGGGCGAGAAGCTGGCGAAGTTCGCCAACAACCCTGAGGCGCGGCAGAAGCGCCGCGAGTCCAGCAAGGCTGACGACAAGCGCGCCGAAACCATGCTGACCAGCCTTCCGGATGCTTTCCTTTATACCTATGCGGGCACAGAGCCCGGGCCTGAGGGCGAGGAATTCGTTCATTTGAAGTTCCGTCCTAATCCCAACTTCAGTCCGCCCAACCATGAAACCATGGTCTACGTGGGCATGCAGGGCGATGTGACCATTGCGCGCAAAGCCATGCGCATTGCGAAGATCGATGGAACACTATTTAAGGACGTGGAGTTCGGCTGGGGAATCCTGGGCCGCCTCGATAAAGGCGGCAGGTTCATCGTCGTGCAACAGGACGTGGGCGGCGGACATTGGGAAGAAGTGCAGGAAGCGCTGCAATTCACTGGCAAGATCCTGCTGATCAAGCCTCTGACCATCTGGTCCACCGAAACCATGACCGACTTTCGACCCGTGCCCAGCAATATCACAACAACCCAGGCGTTGGATCTGTTGCACAAGACGGCGGATGTGGTCGCGCAAAACGGCACCACCACCAACCAGGCGCAAAACAACCACAAGTAAGGTAGAGCCAGCCTTTAAGGCCGGCGTCGAAGGTCCCTAAGCAAACTGAAGTCGTGATGGTCATGGCTATGACCATCACGACTTCAGCGATGTTTTCAGGCCGCGGACAACGCGGCGCTGAAGCGCTGCTCTACCCGCACGACGCTGAACCTGAAAATGCTTGGCGCTTACTTCAATACTTCCTTCCGCACGGTCAGCTCGTCAATCAGCTCCATTCTTGGCTCGTAACCGCTGCCCGGTTGTTCACGGACAGCTACCGTTCCCTGCGGCGATACCGTGACTTCCGGCTCGATAATGTCTTCCTTCCAGTATCGCTTCGAGGCCGAAACATCTCCCGGCAGCTCAAAATTCGGCAAAGTTGAAAGTGCCACATTGTGGGAGCGGCCGAGGCCCGACTCCAGCATGCCTCCGCACCAGACGGGACCGAACCGCTGCGCTACGTCGTGAACCGCAATCGCTTCCGAAAAGCCGCCGACACGTCCAACTTTGATGTTGATGATGCGGCATGCGCCGAGCTCAAGCGCGGCTTCAGCGTCGCGCGCGCTGCGTATCGCCTCATCGAGGCAAATGGCGGTTTTGAGCTTCTTCTGCAGCCGGGCGTGGAAATAGAAATCGTCGCTCCACAGCGGCTGTTCGATCATCAGCAGCTTGAACTCGTCGAATCTCTTCAGGTGCGGCCCATCGGCAAGCGTGTAGGCGGAATTGGCATCGCAGCTCAGAAGAATGTCAGGCCAGCGAGAGCGGATCTTATGCAGCACCTCAACGTCCCAGCCCGGCTTGACCTTTACCTTGATGCGGCGATATCCAGCCGCGAGTTCCGTCTCGATTTTTTGCAAAAGCTGCTCATGTGAATCCTGAATGCCGATGCTAACACCGCACGCGATTTCGCGGCGAGTTCCGCCCAGCAACTTCCAAAGCGGTACCTGTTTCTCGTGCGCCTCGGCATCCCACACGGCATTTTCCAGCGCGGCCTTCGCCATCGGGTGCTCGCGCACGTGGGCAAAGAGCGCCGGAACCTCGCGACCGGACTGCAGCGTCTTACCCAACAAGACGGGGCCGAGATAGCGCGTGATCACATCCCATGCGCCATCGATGTATTCCTCGCTGTAGAAGGGATTCTCGCCGGCAACGCACTCGCCCCAGCCCTCCAGACCGTCACAGTGCAACGTGATGAGGAATACGCGCCGGGTGTAGGTGCGTCCGAAGCTGGTCTCAAAGAAATGGACGAGGGGAATCTTCAACTCGCGCAGAGTAATGGCTTCAATTCGCATCAGGATCGAGCAGCGGAACAGACGGATTTACGCGGGATAAAGTCATCGTTTGACGGAAACAGGGCTGAAAAGCTCCAGCTTCGAATGTCTTGAAGGGGCACAGCTTTAGCTGCGCCGTTTGTCACCACGAGCCGACTTCAGTCGGCGAGGGATCTGCTGTTCCGACTTTTCCAGCAAACCGGGAGCCGCACGTTCCCAAACAATCTTTGAGGCTTACGAGCTGCTCTTAACCGTCTCGCTGCTCGATTTCGCAAACACGATTTCGGATACCAGCAGGATCGCGCCGATCACGATAGCGCTGTCGGCGACGTTGAATGCGGGCCAATGATAGCTCCCCACGTAGAAGTCCAGAAAATCCACAACGTGACCAGTCAGCATCCGGTCCCACAAATTGCCCATCGCGCCGCCGAGGATCAGCGACAGGCCAATCGTTGTGGTGCTAAGGGAGTGGCTATGCTTCCACAACAAGGCCGAGACAACGACCAGTGCCAGGATCGAGAAGCTCACCAGCGCGCCCACCTTCCATTGTGCCGAGGATTCCGCGAACAGACCGAAAGCTGCGCCGGTATTCTGCACGTGCGTAAGACGGAACAAGCCAGGAACCACCACAATGCTGTCATGCAACGCGATGTTGCTCGCAACCGCCCACTTCGTGACGCGGTCGAGCAGCAGCACGATGATCGCGATGATAAAGAAGTACTTTCGCATGGCCCGATTTGTGATGTCTTGTCTCATGCCCCCGAATGGCCTTGTTCCTATGTTAGACGCTGCCGGGCGGCGAAGGAAGCAGCCCGATGCCGGCAAGGGAAATGTCCACAAGAAGAGGTTGAAGGGCATGGCTTCAGCCGTGCCGATACTCATCTATTGTTCGGTTGTCATCCGGAGCGAACCGCGTTTTCGCGCCGAGTCGAGGGACCTGCTGTCTGATCTGTAACCAATAATTTTCCCCACGGGCGAACAGCAGGTCCCCTCGGCTGCGCTCGGGATGACACCCCATAAAAAAATTCGCTTTCAGCACGGCTTAGCTCGCTCGACTCAACTCTCAACCGCTCCGACGCAGATATTGCCGTCTTCCTGCGTGTAGCCCCAACAGTCGAATCACGCCCTCAACGTGGCTTCAATCTCCGCCAGCACGGCGCTGCAACGCTCGCATACCGTGGGATAGGCCGCGTCCTCGCCGACGTGAGTCGAATAATTCCAGCAGCGCTCGCACTTCTGTCCCGGAGCCTTGCTGACCGTGACGGTCAGTCCTGCATCGCCATTAGTCGCGGGCGCTTTCTCCAGCACGACATCCGAAACGATAAACAGGTACCGCAACTCATGGGCATAGCGCTCCAACACTGGATAGATGCTCTCCGGCGCCGACAGATGGATCTGCGCCTCCAGGCTGCTGCCGATGCGCCTCTCAGTTCGCGCTGTCTCCAGAGCTTTCAACGCTTCATCGCGGACCGAGAGCAGAATGCGCCAATCGCTCTCGACGGTGGCCCGGTCGAAATTGGCCGGCAGTTCGCCCGTGAGGTCCTGTGGAGCGGGGAAGTGCTCAAGATGAACGCTGTCCGAACGGGTGCCACTGGCGGGCAAAAAGTCCCAAATTTCTTCAGCGGTGAAACTCATTACCGGCGCGAGCAGACGCACCAGTGCTTGCCCGAGGCGCCACAGCGCGGTTTGGGCCGAACGCCGCGCCTGCGACTTGGGTGCCGACGTGTACAGCCGATCCTTCAACACATCGAAATAAATCGCGCTCAGCTCGACGATGCAGAAGTCCTTGAGCCGCTGATACAGGCGATGAAACGTGAAGCTGTCGTAATGTTCGCGAACATCCTTCGTCACTTCAGACGCGCGCAGCAGGATGTACTGGTCCAGCGCGTGCATCTCGGCGAACGGCACCAAATCGCTCGCGGGATCGAAGCCATTCAGGTTGCCGAGAATGTAGCGAAACGTATTGCGAATCTTGCGATAGCTCTCGGCGACGCGCTGCATCAGCTCGTCGGAAGCCATCACGTCTTCACGAAAATCGACAGAGGCAACCCAGAGGCGAACGATCTCGGCGCCCAGCTTGTCGGCGATCTCGACCGGATCGACCGTGTTGCCCAGCGACTTCGACATGGCACGGCCCTGAGGATCAAGCGTCCAGCCGACGGTCGCGCAGGTTCGATAGGGCGCAGCGCCTTTGGTCGCTACGGCGCATAGCAGGGAAGACTGGAACCATCCGCGATGCTGGTCGCCGCCTTCGAGATACAGATCGGCGGGCCAGGGAAGTCCCGACTCGCGGCCAAGGACGGCGGCCTGGCTCGATCCCGACTCGAACCACACATCGACGATGTCCATCTCCTTGCGGAATCGCGTGCCGCCGCACTTCGCGCATTTCGTGCCGGGCGGGAGCATTTTCTGGGCAGAATAGCGATACCAGGCATCGGCACCTTCGCACGCAAAAAGCTCAACTATTGAGCGATTTACAGCCCGATCGTTCAAGAATTCGTTGCATTGTTCGCACTGCAACATGGCGATCGGAACCCCCCAGACACGCTGGCGCGAGATGCACCAGTCGGGACGGCTGGCGACCATGTTCGTGATGCGTTCTTCGCCCCACTCCGGGTCCCACTTACTTTCTTGATCTCCTCCAGCGAGCGCGTGCGCAGCGTGCCGCCATTATTGTTTTTCGGGGTCCCCGGCAAGTCCCGGTTTTGCAGTTGCTGGGGCGATGGTAATTTTCCCTCCATCGAGATGAACCACTGCTCGGTGGCGCGGAAGATGATGGGATTGTGGCAGCGCCAGCAATGCGGATACGAGTGCTCGATCTTCTCGTATCCCAGCAGGACGCCGCGCGTCTTCAGAAGATCGACGATCGAGCGGATTCGCCTTGAAAACCTGCTGGCCGTCGATATTCCGGCAGCCCCTTGCGCAGGATGCCGGCGTCGTCAACATCGCAGCGCAGGTCGATGCCGTACTTCACGCCGGTGTTGAAGTCGTCGGCACCATGCGCCGGAGCGGTGTGGACGGCGCCGGTGCCGGTGTCCAGCGTGACGTAGTCGCCCAGCACGCCGAGGATTTGGCGATCGAGGAAAGGATGCGCGAAGGTCGCGTACTCCAGCTTTCGGCCGGGAAACGAGGCGATCTCTTTGGCATCGCCGAGATTGCACTTTTCGATCGTCTGCTGCGCCAGCGCGCGGGCGACGATGTAGACCCACTCGCCCGTCTCGAGCGCGACATACTCGGCCTCGGGCGCAAACGTCACCGCCATCGAAGCGGGCAGCGTCCAGGGCGTGGTCGTCCAGATGATGGTGGCTACGTTTTTCTTGCCTGCAAGATTTTCGTCGATCTTGGCGGGATCGCTGGTGAGCGCGATAGCGCACCCAGATGCTGGGGCTGGTGTGCATCTCGTACTCGACTTCGGCCTCGGCCAGCGCGGTCTTGTCGTGGATGCACCAGTAAACCGACTTAAGTCCTTTGTAGACCAGTCCTTGCTCGAAGCAGGTGTAGAAGGTTTCGAGGACGACGCTTTCGTACTGCGGATCCATGGTGGAGTACGGCTTCTCCCAGCGGCCAAACACGCCCAGCCGCTTGAACTGCTCGCGCTGCAGGTCGAGATATTTGCTGCGCATACTTGCGGCACTCCTCGCGCACGGCAAGCGGATCCATGTCCAGCTTCTTGCGGCCAAGCTGGTCGTCCACTTTGATCTCGATGGGCAGGCCGTGGCAGTCCCAGCCGGGCACGTAAGGCGCGTCGAAGCCGCTCATGCTGCGCGACTTCACCACGAAATCCTTCAAGCGTTTTGTTCAGCGCTGTACCCAGATGAATCGGCCCATTGGCATACGGAGGCCCGTCGTGCAAGACGTAGATCGGCTGCCGTTTGTGCGCCTCGCGAATGCGGTCGTAAATGCGCATTTTCTCCCAACGCGCCGAGCATTTTGGGCTCGTTTTTCGGCAGATTTGCCTTCATCGAGAAGTCGGTTTTGGGCAGATTCAGCGTTGATTTCAGGTCGAGCGGCACTTCGTGTGTCTCCGGGTACTGCTGAAACTTTTTGAAACTTTCAAGGTCGTGCAAGCGTTCTGTTCATTATAGGGAGGCGCAAAAGCTGAGTCTATTGCGACGGTCGCGGGCGGATCGCTGGGTGCGATCAACTTGAAGGCAAAGCTATCAGGTATCGTCGAACATCGTCATCCCGGCCGAATCACCCGACCCGGGGGCGGGATTGTGACTGAATTGCACCTTTGGTTCCCAGCTGCTCGCCTTTACTGGAGGGCGTCGTCTCAAGTATTGTGGGGTGAAGCAAACAACGAAGTGGGGCTTTTCGCATCTAAGTGATCGATGCAGGCCGGCCCGGTGACGCCGACCGCAACCTCGCCGTAAGCTAAGGGCTGATGAGTGGCTTCGCGTGGGGTGCTTTCGTTTTCGTGACAAACCGGCAGCTCTGAGCGCCGCAGGTTAAGGACAAGAGAAGTATGGCTCATCAGACCGTGGTTCCCCCATCTGAGCAGGATGAACTGCATCTTCTACCGCAAACCACCATGGAGGAATCTCTGTGGAGTTCGCTGACGAGCAACATCCGCGCTGCCCTGTTCCCGGAGAAATTGCCCCCGTTGCAATTGACCTCCCGGCCGGTGAAGGTCCGCGACATCTGGGGCGAATACAACTACAAGAAGGAAAGCGCCGGGGTTTCGCTCGTCGTACATGTGCTCATGGTCGGCGGACTGATCGGCATCTCCATCATAGGCGCGCGAGCGTTGAAGAACGCAGAGAAGCCTAAGGAAACGGTGCTGCTGATCGCTCCCGACCTGACACCCCAATTGCCGATGACCAAGAAAGAGAGCTCGGTCGGCGGCGGCGGTGGTGGCGGCGATCACGACAAGCTGCAAGCTCCTAAAGGCAAGCTCCCCAAGTTGGCGATGGAGCAGATCACTCCGCCGGCGGTCGTCATCCGCAATCCGAATCCGAAGCTGCCGGTTGAGCCTACTGTGGTCATACCGCCGGAGATCAAGCTGGCTTCCAACATGCCAAACCTGGGCAATCCGTTGACGGCCGTGCCCTCCGCGCCCTCGAATGGAACCGGCGGCGGTGGTGGTATAGGTTCCGGGTATGGTGGCGGTGTCGGCTCAGGCACCGGTCCCGGTGTCGGCCCTGGCCGCGGCGGCGGTATTGGTGGCGGCGTCTTCCGCGTGGGTGGAGGCGTCTCGGCGCCGCGTGCGCTGGATACTCCCGATCCCGAATATTCCGAAGAAGCGCGTAAGGCAAAATATCAGGGAACCTGCGTGCTGTGGCTGATCGTCGGCCCCGACGGCAAGCCGCGCGATATCAAAGTTGCGCGCGCGCTGGGCATGGGACTGGATGAGAAGGCGATCGAGGCGGTCCGGATGTGGAAGTTTGAGCCCGCCATGAAAGACGGCAAGCCCGTCGCCGTACAGATCAACGTTGAAGTGAACTTCCGGCTGTATTAAACCAGATCCAGCGCGGAAGATGACGAAGGAGAGGCGCTGAGCCTCTCCTTTTTGTTTGCGTAGGCAAGAATGTTGGCGCTGGCACGCTGATCTCCGCTTCCAAACCGTTTGCCCGGCGCCTTGACTCAGAAAGTTCTTGACATTTCGGCGTCTTAGCGAGATCATCCCGTCACGCTCCCGTAGTTAAGACTCTTCGGTAGACACTAAGCGCTCCCGTCCAGAGGTTGGGATAGATCAGCGGCCAGCTATTCGCGAGACAGGCAGGGGATTTCTGCGAGCAATCCGCCATCGCTAACGGAATCCGCAGCAGTAAGGACGCCCTTCCCCCGAGCCCCCGGTTCACATCGGGCTAACGTAACTTTGCAAGCGGGAGGAAGCATGGGACTTTCAGTTAATTTCAGTCCGTCCAATATCAACTGCGGCGTAGTCGCGCCCGGCGGAACGACGATCCAATCCACGCAGTGCGCACCTCTCTCAGCGCCGGTAAATGTGACAGCCAGCATTTCCAACGACACTTCCGGCGGCGCCATCACCCTTTTGCCGATGGCGAGTTTTATCATCGGATACGTAACTGAAACCCTCGAGCCTGGCCAACTGCCTGGAGGGGGACCAACAAACCCGGTAACAGACAGGGTTCAAGTCGCAGAGAAAATAGCTCAATCCAATGGCGCAACGCCTTTCGCGGTGGCCAGCGGACAATACGTTCAAGTAAACATTCAATTTGCACCGACTGCTTCCACCCCCGACAGCAGTACCGCGACCCTTCACATCCAGGGAGATACCTGGAATCCTGTGTCCATTCCAATCGTGGCGACGGTTGGCGAACTCTCTGTCACGGTTCCTACGATCACAGTGCGCCAAGGCGCCTCGACGACAGTAGACTTGAAGGTAACTTCAGTTGCCGGCGATGGCACGACCGCGAATCTGATTATGGGTGCTGACACTTCGACTGAGGCCCCAAATGTAACCGTTACGTTGGACCCCTCTTCCCTTACCATAGACAAAGGCAAATCTGCATCGACAAGGCTTACCGTTTCCGCCCCATGGGCGTTGGCTACCGGCCCGTATCCCTGGGAATGCGGCGTGTCGGCTTTTGACAACACGGTGAGCTTCAGCGTGCCTGTCGTAATCAACGTCGAGGAACCGTACTACTTCATCAAGAGCAAGCTGGGCAACGTGATCGACATCGTGGACTCTTCCACCAAGTCGGGAGCGGGCCTCGACGCATTTACGCAGAAGGGGACCGAGGACCAGCTCTGGAATTTCATCCCTTCGGGCTCCGGCTACTATCACATCGTGAGCAAGCTGAACGGGAACGCCATCGATATTGAAGGCGCCTCTACCAAAGCCGGAGCGCTACTCGACGCTTTTCCGCCAAAGAGCGGCGCCGACAACCAGCTTTGGTATTTCGTCTCCGACCCCGGGGGCTCCGGCTCCTGCTACATCGTGAGTAAGCTGAACGGTAACGTGATCGACGTCCAAGGGGCATCGTCGAAGGCCGGGACTCTGCTCGACGCGTTTCCAGCGAGTATAACCGGGGCCGAGAACCAACAGTGGACTGTGGTCGATGGGAATTTTCCGTCGGTCGTTCCGACCGTTCCGTTTGCGCCATTTTGGGGAAACGGCAACGTTAACTATATTTTCGACGGTAACGGCGATGCTCTCACGGGTGTCTCGGTAACCGTGAAGTTCACCGACGATTTCAGCAGTTCGGCCAACGGCTACGGTTTTCAGTTGAACTGCTATTCGACAGAAGGATCATCGATCACGACCGTCTGGCAGCAATACGTTGTATATGCCAATCCTGGCGACAACACGCTCTACGCCGTGATCAACAACTGGTCGGGCTCGTTCCCCAATTTCGCCCAAGTTATCAACACTCTTGATAATCCGGCTCCCTTAGCCACCTTGCCCAGCCCGACGATTCCGAAGGGCTACGCAATCACGATAGCTTTGAGCTATTATCAAGATACAGCTATTGTCAACGGCGCGGTTTTTACGGTGAAGGACAATACTGGAAAGACTATAGGGACTACAACGGTCGCGATTCTAGGCCAGACGCTGGTTAGCACAGGGCAGCCGGCGACCGTGGCGAACCTGGCGCCAATCGCTATTCTCCAACTCTGCATTGTTGGAGACTATAACAACGCCACGGCGACACTTACGGAAGGTGCAGGGACAATCACGTACTATGCGTCGAGCGGTTTTAACGTCACGCCGCTTGGGCCGACGCTTCCGCCCGAATCGGTTTTCCATAGTTTTACCGGCACAGGGGAGAACTCCAACATCTTCTACGGCCCGTTGCCGTGGCCGTTTTCCATTTCGATGACGAGCCAGAACAACACGTTTGAACAGTTATTCGAGTTGACTCCCGGGGGACTTCCCAAAGTGGATGCACTGCGACTGCAGGACTTGCTTAAACGGCACTCGCTGCCAGCGCCCAAGAAGTAGCCGTCGTGCCTGGTGCGTTCGTATCCGTCTATTGCCGGATGGTTCCCTCATTCGCGGTTTGCGAATGGGGGGATATGGCGGGTCTGTTTAACCGCTAATGGGTCGCGGCGGTGCTGGTCTTGCTGTTCGCTGTGGTTGTTGTATTGTTGTTGGTTTTTTCTTTCTTGTCCTTCTTCCTGAACAAACCAAACAGACCACCTTTTTTCTTCTTTTCCGTATTGGTTTGAGTACCTGCGTTCTCTTGGGTGTCGGTGTTCTTTGCGGACGCCGCCGTTTGCTTCTCCGTTTCCGTCGTGGCAGCTGGGCTACTCTTCTTCAGGAAACTGAGAGGATTCCTTTTCTGCGCATCCTCTGATTTCGATGTCACAGCCGCTTTCTGCACATCTTTGCTGGCGACATGGCTGTCCTTCCTCGCGGTGTGGGGAGCGACGTTGTGTTTCTGATCCTCCGCGGTTTTTGCCGGAGCGGGTTGTTTATGTGCGTCACCCGTGCTGATCCTTACCGTCTCCGCGGGCGCCACGCCGGGGACAGTTGCAGGGAGCGGGACTGGCGCACTGGTCGCCGGGGCAGGGGCTACGTCGTGGATCACCCGGGGAGCCGGACGAAACCTATCCACGACGTGATAGTGAACCCCCGCTCCGACGGCTGCGCTTCCGCCCACGAAGATTGTGAGCAACACTTTCAACTGCACGGTTGCCGCGGTCGCAGACTTCGCATCCGCCTTGCCGAGGAAGTAGTTGAGTCCCTTTGTCAGCCGCTCCCAAAGATTCTTCTGGAGTTCCAGGTTCGTCTCGTATCGGTCGAAGCACTCCAGCGCAATCAGCCGGAACCGGGATCTCTCGGCCATCAGGTTGAGGGTGGTCTCGAAGGTCAACTCATCAACTTCCCGCAGTAGTCGCTGTCGCGCCTCGAACGAAGATGCGCTGGCAGAGAGCCATAACTGCTTGAAGTGCGGTACTGCGTTGGAGAGCAAGTCAATCAGTTGCTCATTCGCCATGCACTGGACCAGGCTAACCACGTCCTTGCGAATGGCAGCGAGGTCCGGGCTGTGAGCTACCTTCGCTACCACACCGTCCGTCAGGTTCTCCTCCCGGCCGAGCGCGTTCTGCACGAAACTCCGGAAGGGAGAATGGCGAAAATTACAGGCTCTTACGAAGGTTGCGTCCTCATCATCGGCAAGTCGCGACAGGTGGGCGCGAAAGCGATCACAGAACATAGTGACAAAGGAAGAAGATCCCGACGGGGCAGCGGCGCTTTGCATAAAAACTCCTGGCGCAAGGACCGACTCTAGCCGGTGATGCAAGACGAAGTACTAGGTCAAACGGTGGGAGCGATTCCGCATATTTTATAACTGGGGTGTGTAAAGTCAAGAAAAAAATACCTATTAGCAGGCGAGTCTCGCCGCTTTTACTCACTACCGACTACCCATAACCAGGAACAAAAGTGGGGTTGGGAAAATCGCTGAAAGTCTCAGTACTTCGTAGTTTCGAATGAAGGTAGTCTTGGAAAACAGATTTAAACGAAACTCATAGAGCGCCATTACTCTTCAAAACAGATGGGGATTGTGCGGGTTACCGGAATCGATCGTGATCTGCTGGTCGGTGTGCCGCCGCGCATACCAGCACGGATTCACCCCCAGTTCCGGCAGCAGGGAATTGGAGCAGTCCACATCCTGGTCGCCGGCATAGTCATACTCGGTTTTGCCGTTCTTCAGCTTCACCGCGTAATACGTGTGCAGCGTCACCGTGCCCAGCATCGGACGCCGCGGCAGACGCAGATGCAGCGAAAGGAAATCGCCCGCGTACACGACCGCACAGAAAATCATCACGCCGATAACGAAGCGCTTCATCGCAGAGGAATTGGCCTGCGGCAATTGTATGTGACTCGAGCTTGGCTTGCGCGCGCCCGGTGCTCGCCAGCTTTTGCAAAAGTTGTCTGCGCACAAAAATGGAAAACTTGGGTTGCATCTTTACGATGCGGCATCATAATGTCACAGAGGCATGTGACGTTGCCGCGGAATGTCGGTTTCGTGCCTTGCGTCCTCGCCAAGGTCACAGTGAAGCAGCACGTTCAACCAGTCTTTGGGTTGCGATAGCCATGAGTGGTGGAACCGGTATTCGAACTCCCAGAATGTCGCCCACCGGCGGTGGTCGCGGACCTGCGGCCAACTGGCCCGGAGGATGGGGCGGCGGTGGTGGTCGCGGCGGCGATGACGAGCCCAGCTACGGCGAGCGCCTGAAGCGATACCGCCTCGGACTGATGCTGGCGCTGTCCTCAGTGGTGATGTTGTTCGTGTCGTTCACCACGGCATACGTCGTGCGCAAGGCGGGAGCGGTTTGGGATGCCGCGCACAACGACTTCATCAGCAACTGGGTGCCACTGACGCTGCCGCTCAAAATCCTGCTGATCAATACAGCTGTACTTCTGCTCAGCAGCGCGACGTTGGAAGTTGCACGGCGGCGCGCCGCTCAGGACGTTGCGCTGGCGCCAATTTCGCGCATTCCCGGAATTCGCGTTGACTACAATCACGCGCTGCCCTGGCTGTGGACGACCATTGTGCTCGGCTTCGGCTTCCTCGCAGGCCAGCTCTATGCCTGGCGCGTTCTCGAGCAATACAACCTCGGTTTCGCAACCAACGCCGCCAGCTCCTTCTTTTTTATCCTCACCGGAGTGCACGCTGTGCACCTGATCGGCGGCATCCTGGCGCTGTTGTACGCTGGCATCACTCAATGGCTGCATAAGCCTCCCGAGCGGCGGCGCATCGTACTCGATGTGACGGCGTGGTATTGGCACTTCATGGGCGCGCTCTGGCTGTACATCTTCGGATTGCTGTACTTCGCGCGGTAAGCAGCCGTCAGCCATCAGCTTCAGACGTCAGTTGGCGTTTCGCTTATCACTTTTCGCTATTAGCCTTTGGCTCTTCGCCAGAACGCGTTTCCCGCGTGTCAATGAAATCCGGCGATACGCCATCCTTTAGCTTTCCCGCAAAACCCCCTTGCTAAACCTCTGGCGAAGAGGGAAAAGCGAAGGGCGAAGAGCGCCGCAAACAGGCAGCTCCTCCCAAGTTCTTCATCCTGCGGCAAATCCAGTTCTTGACAATTACAGATTGCAATATCATAATTGCAAATCGTAATATGAAGCTCGGCGAAAAACTTCGTTACCTTCGGCTGGTGGAAGGCACGCTCCGCGGCATGGACCGCGAGATGACGCAGCAGGACCTGGCGCGCGCCCTCAAGAGGGAAACCGGCCGTGGGTTGAGCCAGTCGTATTTGTCGCAGATTGAGAGTGGCGCGCGGCCGCATTTGACCAACGCTTCGCGCATGCTGCTGGCGCGGTTTTTCAAGGTGCATCCCGGATATCTGGTGGACGATCCCGAGGGCTATCACACTGAGCTGACCAGCGATCTGCGCGCTACCGAAGACCGGCTGGATCTGTGGCTCATCACTGGCGCCGAGCAATTTGCGCACGATCCGGAGCTGAGTCACGCTCTGTTGCAACTGGCCAAGCATCATGACACGCGCAAATGCCTGGTGCTGCTGGGCGCGATCCTGGAGACGCCGGAGCTGGTGGAGCGGCTGGCCGAGGTGCTCAAGCCAGGATTGGCTGCTGCTTCGCACCACCGCCGAGACGGCAGGTCCGCAGGGGCAAGAGTATGACCGCGTGGGCAATTTTATATCTGGTGTGCTTTCTGGTGGGAGTGACGCTTACTGTGCTGGCGTTCCTCGGCGGAGGGTGGCACGTGCCGCACGCCCATATCCAGACACCCACGATCCACGTCCACACGCCGCACGTACATCTGCCTACACCGCACAGTGGACATGTGGCGGCGCCACAGGCGTCAGGGCCGCAAAGTGCCGAGATGCCGTTTATCAACTTCGGCACCATCGCCGCGTTTCTGGTGTGGTTTGGCGGATCGGGATACCTGCTGACGCGCTATTCCACGCTAGTCGTAAGCCTGGTCATGTTGATCGCGGTGATGGTGGGACTGGTAGGCGCGAACATTATTTTTTGGTTTGTCGCGAAGCTGCTAATGAAGCACGATCGCGAACTCGATCCCGCCGACTACGATCGCGTGGGAGTATTGGGCCGCATCATCAGCCCGATTCGCGAGGGCGGTACCGGCGAGATGATCTTTTCGCAGGAAGGCACGCGCCAAACCTGCGGGGCCCGCAGCGAATCGGGTGAGGCGCTGGCCAAAGGAACCGAGGTCATCATTACGCGCTATGAGAAAGGTATTGCGTATGTACGTAGGTGGGAAGAGATGGCGGGGAAGGAAGCAACTAGTAGTTAGCAATTAGCAATTAGCAATTAGCAATTAGCTCCGAGCCGCGAGCTTCGAGCCACGAGCTTTGAAACGTCAGATACCTCGACCCCAAGCGCGTGATGAGAACGCTCCGTTAGCTTCAGAAGGATTCTGAATTCGGAGGTTTTGCCGATTGCTAATCGCCAGCTTCTAGTTACTCGTGGCCCGTAGCTCGCAGCTCGGGGCTCGTCGCTCGCAGCTACCTTCAAGGAGACGTTATGCCGCACATACCAACCGAAGTGTTGATCATTGCCTGGACCGCAGTAGCCGCCATCATCCTGCTGATGGCTGTCTTTGCCAAGCTATATCGCAAGGCCGGACCTCATGAAGCGCTGGTGGTTTATGGCTTCCGCGGCACCCGGGTCGTCAAGGGACACGGCACGGTGATCCTACCCATGGTGGAGAATTGCCGCGAACTGTCGCTCGAGCTGATGTCGTTCGATGTGGCTCCGCAACAGGATCTCTATACCAAGCAGGGCGTCGCCGTCACTGTGGAAGCGGTGGCGCAGATCAAGGTGAAGTCGGATCCGGAGTCGATCCTCACTGCGTCGGAGCAGTTCCTCACCAAGTCTCCGGCCGATCGCGAGGCGCTGATCCGCCTGGTAATGGAAGGCCACCTGCGCGGCATCATCGGCCAGCTCACGGTCGAAGAGATCGTCAAGCAGCCGGAGATGGTGGCCGACCGGATGCGCTCCACCTGCGCCGACGACATGAACAAGATGGGCCTGGAGGTGATCTCGTTCACCATCAAGGAAGTTCGCGACAAGAACGAGTACATCACCAACATGGGCCGCCCGGACATTGCGCGCATCAAGCGCGACGCCGATGTGGCCACCGCCGAAGCCGATCGCGATACCGCGATCCGGCGGGCCATTGCCCTGCGCGAATCGGCCACGGCAAAGGCCCAGGCTGATCAGGAGCGCGTCGCTGCCGAGACCGCTTCATTGGCGCGACAAGCCGAAGCACAGCGCGATCTCGAAGTAAAGAAGGCCACCTACACCGAGCTGGTGAAGAAGCAGCAGGCACAGGCCGACAAGGCGTACGAGATCCAGACCAACGTGATGCAGCAACAAGTCATCGCCGAGTCGGTCAAGGTGCAGCAGATCGAGAAAGAAGCGCAGATCAAGGTGCAAGAGGCGGAGATCAATCGCCGCGAGAAGGAGCTGATCGCGACGGTGCTGAAGCAGGCGGAAATCGAGCGCCAGCGCATTCAGACGCTCGCCGAAGCCGAGCGGCAGCGCTTGACAGTCGAGGCCGAAGGCCGCGCCAGTTCGATCCGCGCGCAGGGCGAAGCCGAAGCCGAGATCATCTTCAAGAAGGGCGACGCCGAGGCGCGCGCTATGAACCTGAAGGCCGAGGCATTTCAGGAGTACAACCAGGCCGCAGTTGTGGACAAGCTGCTCACCGGATTGCCGGAGGTGGTGAAGGCGCTGGCGAGTCCGCTGTCGAATGTCGACAAGATCACAATTGTTTCGACCGGCAACGGTCACTCGGCCGGGATGAACAAGATCACCGGCGACATTACGGAGATTGCGGCGCAGGTGCCGGCGCTCTTTGAAGCTTTATCGGGCATGCAAATGTCGGACTTGCTTGGCAAGATTCGGACGATCGGCGACAAGTCGCCCAAGCCGGACAGCCTGCCGCCAGCCGACGATGACGGCAAGAGCAAAGCCGCGGGAGCAGGGAAGTGACGATTGGTTTGCGTCAGGGCACGACTTCAGTCGTGCCGAAGGAAACTGTAGAGGCTGGGCTTTAGCCCCTTCAGCTTTGTGAGGATTACCCACTCATTCGAAAACCGCGAATGAGTGGGGCACCCGAATCGACCCGAACGGCTCGGTTTTAACTGATAGCTGAGAGCTGACGGCTGATAGTTTCAACGAAGGATTGTTATGTTCTCCGAAAACGACAGTACGCATGTGGTCGTGAATCTGGGATTGGCTGGAACGCTGTTGGGCGTGGTGGTGCGCTTCGTCACCCACTTCGACATTGCGGTCCTGACAGGCGCGGTGGGAGGTCTGCTCGTTGGCTTCCTGCTGGCTGCGGTTCGCGGCGAGCAGTTCTAGGCGCGACACCCACTCATTCGAAACCGCGAATGGGTGAGGCACCCGAATGGAGGCGAAAGGCTCGGTACTAACTGATGGCTGACGGCTGATCGCTGACAGCTTGAAAGCTGAAAGGAGTTCGTTATGGCATTACTCGATCGTGTAGCAACTTTGGTTCGGGCAAATCTTAATGACCTGGTCGACCGGGCCGAGAATCCCGAGAAGATGTTGAAGCAGGTGATCCTCGATATGGAGAACCAGTTCATCCAGGTGAAGACGCAGGTCGCGATTGCGCTGGCCGACCTGCATCTGCTGGAGAAAAAGAAGAAAGATAACGCCGAAAAGCACGCCGACTGGATGCGCAAAGCCGAGCTCGCCGTGGATAAGCAGGATGATCAGCTTGCGCGCGCGGCGCTGGAGCGCGCCATGAGCTTCCAACAGCTTGCCGACAGCTTCGATCAGCAGATCGCTGATCAGCAGACTCAAGTGGAGTCACTCAAAGCGGCGCTAAAGAAACTGGAGCTGAAGCTCTCGGAGGCAAAGGGCAAAGCCGATCTGCTGATTGCGCAGCATCGCCGCTCGCGTGCGGTGAGCCGTGCCGCCGACGCCCAGCTCACGCCTGACGGCGAGCATCGCACCTTCGATCGCATGCGCACGAAAGTCGCGCGCGAGGAAGCGCTAGGGCGCGCCAAGGGCGAGATCCTGGGCGACGACATCGACGGCCGGCTGCACGCCCTGGAGCGCGAGCAGAAGATCGATTCGCTCCTGGAGGAGATCAAGGCGAAGAAGAAGTTGAGCGCGTGAAGCAGCAGCGCAGCGACAATGCCGAATCACGGATACCGTTCTCTCCGGCGGCAACGACTTAATCCCGCGCGTGGTGACCGGTGAAGCCTTGACAGGCACGGCGTTTTGGGTGAATGATCTCTGCCTGCATTGCGTCCGCAAGATTGCAAGGGACGCAGGCGCTGCATTCGGAGGCAGGTGTCCTCTCCATGGTTGCTGCGGGAACGGTTGTCGGGACGAACCAAGCGGGTACTGACCTCCAAACTCTGGCGGCACAGGCGGGGTTCAACAATCTGACCGCGGCCGAACTCCAGTTACTGACGGTAGCTCCGACCGGGGCCTGGGCCGACTGCGCCGGTTCTGGGCCGCCCAGCATCGCCAGTTGGAAAGGCCCCGACCGGCGCATCAGTGCGGCCCTGCTGCAATGGCTCTGTACCGACAGCAATGCCGCGCAAAAGGTAAGCCGTCAGGGCATCCTGATTTGGGGTGCGAAAATTGAAGGCACACTCGACCTTTCCTACTGCCAGATTCCCTTTCCACTCACCTTGAAAAAGTGCCTTACGGGGCCGCTCAATCTCTATTCGGCAACGATTCCCAGTGTTTCGCTGACGGGGAGCCACATTCCCGTACTGCAGGCGGACCGGATTTGCATCCAGGCCGACCTTACGCTCAACGAAAAATTCCGGGCGCGGGGCATTCAACTCTACGCTGCGCAGATTGGCGGCAACCTTTCCTGCTGGGGCGGTCGCTTCTTCAGTGGCGCGGACCGAGTTGCCATCAATGCTACCCACGTGACTGTCCAGGGATCGATCTTCCTTGACGAAAATTTTCGCTCCCATGGCGAGGTTCGGCTTTATCACAGCACGGTCGGCGAGAGCATCAGTTGCAGCGGAAGTACGCTTAAGAACCCCGGCGGGAACGCTCTGGATGCCACCAGCGCCAGCATCGCCAAGGACCTGCGGCTCGACAAACACACGAAGCTCAACAAAACCTTCGAGGCGCAGGGTTGCATATCGCTTTCGGGCGCGCAGGTTGGAGGCGATTTGAACTGCCGTGGAGCTCACCTGAGCAGCCCCCCAGGCGACAGCAATTTCAATTGCGGGATCGTCCTGAACGCCTCGGCAGCGCAGGTCACGGGCACGGTGTACCTGGACGAAGACTTTGCGGCGGATGGTCAGGTGAATTTCAACCAGTGCAAGGTTGGCAAGGGCGTGAGCTGCGTCAAAGGCTCTTTCAGCAATCCGGCAAGCACGGCTTTGGATCTGGAGAGCGCGGAGATCACCGGACCGGTGATGCTTAAGAGTGCCAAGGTCGAAGGGGAGGCAAGGTTCTATGGCGCTCAGATCCATGGCGACCTTGAAGGCGTTGGGGCGCAGATCATCAATCCCGAGGGCAAGGACGATGGGGTAGCGCTTAATACGGTCCGCGCGACGGTGCGGGGAAGTTGCTATCTCAGCGGCTTGCATGCGGAAGGCGAGGTGCGGCTTTACGGCGCGCAGATTGGCGGCGACTTGTTCGCGCCCGGATCGGAGTTGAAAGGCGTCAAAGGGCTGGCTGTTGATGCGCAGAACCTGCACGTATCAGGAGATGTGAATCTGTACCAGGCGACAGCTACTGGTGAGCTGCGCCTGACGGGTGCGCAGGTTGCCGGTGATCTTGAGTGCTCGGGAGGAACCTTTGACTATCTGAATTTGCTGCGCGCCACGATCAAGGGAACATTTCGCGCACAGGACACTCCGGACAAGAAGGCGAAAGTGCACAAATGCGATTGGAGCAACGCCGCCGCCGGATTTGTCGACGATGACGAAAGTAGCTGGCCGGAGAAGGGTGCTTTAGTTCTGGATGGATTTCACTACGGCCAGATCTCCGGACACTGCCGCGGCGCCAAATCCAGATTGCGCTGGCTGGCGCTGCAGACTAGTCCATTGCCTGCCGGCAACGTGGCCGGGCGCGAGTCCGAATTCCTGCCACAACCCTATCGTCATCTTGCCAAGGTGCTCAGCGATATGGGTGACGATGACGGCTCGAAAGAAGTACTGTTCGAGATGGAGAAGCGCTCCCGAGAGCAGGGAGGAACGAAGGTCTGGCAGCGCGTTCTGCGCGGCGCAGGAAATGCGGTCCTGCGGAGGACCATCGGATACGGCGTTTACCCGATTCGCGCACTGTGGTGGCTGGTCGCATTAACGCTGCTGGCGACGGCAGTTTACGGCATGGGTTACATCAATGGCGCGGTCACGCCATCCGACAAGGATGCCTACGCGACGTTCGAGAAGCAGGGCCAGCCGCCGCCCTACTATGCGAGCTTCAATGCCTTCATTTACGCGGTTGAGAACACTTTTCCACTGCTGCACTTCGGACAGGACAGCGCCTGGAGTCCAAACTCCGGTGCGCGAACCCAGGCACAACGGCCAGATCTGTCTCCGACTCCGTTGAGTCGCGCGACAGCGCGTGTTGCTGAGTGGGCGCGGGGGCTCAGTTCGCCCACTTTTCTCACCTGGTTCCGCTGGTTCGAGATCTGCCTCGGTTGGATCCTCGCGACGTTGTTCGTGGCGGGTTTTTCCGGCATCGTTCAGCGGGGCTGACGGTCCAACTAGCCGAGCAATGCGGCTGACTGCGACAAGGCCCCTGCGCCGAGAACAGTTTGCAAAAAGAGTCCCCGAAGATGGCAGTTTGGTGGAGCGGGTCTTCAAGCCCGTGTCCCAGGCGTCTATTTTTGTTATCTCGGGCGGGCTTTAGCCTGCGAGGGGGCCTGCGTTCCCGAGTTTTTCAGTAGGCTGGGAAGCGGCTCCCGGCGTGTTCTATGATCGACACCAACTATGAGCACGACGCGACAACGTCTGATGTTGCGCTTAATCAATATCTGGCCCCCGTTTCTGGGTGCCGGCATCCGCGTCCATTGGAGTCCCGATCACAAGTCTGTCGATGTCGAGATGAAGCTTCGCTTCTGGAACCGCAACTATGTCGGCACGCATTACGGCGGCTCGCTCTACTCCATGACCGATCCCTTTTACATGCTGATGCTGATGGAGAATTTAGGCCCGGGTTATATCGTCTGGGACAAGTCCGCGAGCATCCGATTTCGCAAACCCGGGAAGGGAAGAGTTAAGGCAGAATTTCGCTTGACCGAGGAGCAGCTCGCAGACATCCGGACTACGCTCACTACCCAGGAAAAGTACGAGCCAACATTCGTTGTGCAGGTGAAAGACGAAGCCGGCGAGGTTGTCGCCGAGGTGCAGAAGATGCTGCACGTCAGAAGAAAATGAGTGCAACTTTTGGTGGTGTCTCAGCTTGAAGTGCGAGTTGTGAACTACGGTAGAGCGAACCTTTAGAGCCTGCCCTGAGCTTGCCGAAGGGTTCGCGTCAACGATACTCCCCTTTCGAACCGGAGCCCCAGAGGGGCGGCACGTGCTGCTTGGCACGCGGCTTGTCCTGTGCCTAAAGGCACTCGGATTTTTTTTCGGCAACTTGCGACGCGTGCCTCAACCACCCCAGATCGCGCAAATGCGGCGCGATCCGGGGACCCCAGTGAAGGCCCGCTCTACCTTCATCGGCTCCCCACAATTTCAAACTGAGACACCACCCAGCTTTTGGTAATGGGCAACTTTGGCGCGACTTGATCCCATCACCGCGGGTTCACATACAATATGAAGGTGCGGTTTCGTTATCTTTTTCTCGCGATCTTCCTGTTGTGTTGGCTCGGCATAGCCGCGGCACAACAGGCGCCTCCGGTGGAACAGGTACCTGTCGACAAGTCAGCGCCTACGCCGAAGGACAACTCCGCTAATCCGCCTCGCTCCGACAAGGTGCCTGCCAACGAGAGTTCGAGCAAGCAGACCGAAATCGACGTCTCTCCGCCGGCCAACGATGCCAGCTCACATCCCGAGGCCGGGCTGGGCAACGGCGATGTTGACGAGTTCACGCCCTATAACCCGATGAAGGCGATGAAGGACATCGAGGTCGGCGACTTCTACGTCAAGAGACAAAACTACAATGCCGCCATCAGCCGCTATCGCGAGGCTCTCGAGTACAAACCGCACGACGCGGAGGCGACCTTCAAGCTGGCAGAGGTGCTAAGCAAGACGGGCGATACCGCCGGCGCGATCCAGAACTACGAAGCTTATCTGAAGATCCTGCCATACGGGCCATACGCGAAGAAGGCGCACGAAGCGCTGGAAAAGCTGAAGCCGAAGGCTGCGCAGAAGTAGGGAGATCAGTTTCGAGTTTCCAGTTCGAGCCGCGCCCTCGCAAATAGCGTGTGATTGCGAAATCAACTTTGCCGCCGCACCACCTTCGCTTGAATGCCTTTGACTACGAAACTTGAAACTTCTTCTTGAAGCTCGGAGCTCGTTACTACTGCTTCTTCTTCATCACCAGCGAGCTCCTCAGCGGCACGATCGCCCCGCGGTCTGCATCGACGTGCGCCTGCTGAGCGCGCGTTATTACCTCATTGCGAACGTAGCTGACGAACTCCGACATCTGCCGCTGCATTTCTTCCATGCGCTCGCGCATCTGCAGGATGATGGCGATACCCGAAATGTTGACGCCGAGATCGCGCGCCAGGGACAGGATCAGCTCCAGCCGCTCCAGGTCGCTGTCGGTGTAGAGACGCGTGTTGCCTTCGGTGCGCGACGGCTTCAGCAGCCCCTCACGCTCGTAAAGCCGAAGCGTCTGGGGATGGATGCCGTACATCTCCGCCACCGAGCTGATCATGTACGCGCCTTGCTTCTTACGTTTGCCCATAGTTCTCCCGGATCATGGCATACATCAGGTGCGGCAAATCGTGAAAGATCACTTGTCTTTCTACTGTCATTCCGTTTCGTTTGGCCACCCGTCGCGACGGCAGGTTCTCGGCCAAAATCAGCGAGATCACTTTCGCGGCGCCGATCTGGCGAAAGGCGTAGTCCATGCAGGCGCGAGCCGCCTCGGTGGCGTAGCCGTGTCCCCAGTAGTCGCGGCGGAAATGGTATCCCACCTCCAGCAGCGGTTCGCCTTCAATGTCCTGCGTAACGACGCCGCAATTGCCAATGACTTCACCGTTCGACTTCAGGACCACCGCGAATAATCCGAACCCGTCGGTTCGGTAGCGCTGCCGGCTCCTGCTCACCCACCGCTGTGCGTCGTCGCGAGTAAATTTTTGCGGATAGAACTTCATTGTCTCCGGATCACCGATGACGGCGAAGACCGCGTCCACGTCATCGTCCACGAAATGCCGCAAGATCAGGCGTGGAGTTTCAATGATTACGACGGGCGCGTGACTATCCGCATTTAACATTTGGCCGCAAGCCTCGTCTCCACTGGATCCCAGCCGTGCAAGCGCGGCCACCAGCGCCGCACGTTGCGGCAATACTCTTCGTAATCGGCGCCGAATTTCCCGCGCAGTGTCGGCTCCTCATAGAACACGACAAACAGATGGACACCGAGAGCTACCGCCGCGACTGTGCCAATCACACTCGGATTGGGATGTCCGAAGACGATCCATAGCCCGATCCATCCCACCGCAAAACCCAGATACATCGGATTGCGCACGTAGCGGTAAAAGCCGGTCACCACCAGTCGCTTCGGCGGAGCTATTGGCGCGGGCGTCCCGCGTCCTGTCCAGCCGAAATCCCAGACGCAGCGCAGGGCCACGCTGAAACCAAGCACCGATGGAATTGCGGCCAGCCAGCGCCAACGCGCCTCGCCCGCAGTGTCAACACGCAAGCCGAGCCAGCCCGGCAGCAGCCAGAACCACAGCGCGAAGAATCCCAACCCGACCAGCAGCGCCGCCGCTGCGCTCAAGTAGCGTCGTTCTTCGGCGGCGGAAACATCGCCTCGTTTCGCATCTGTCATGGCGTCCCTTTGGCAGTGGCTAATTGCTAACCGCGAGTTCTACCCACCGATTTTGCGCCACAACTCCTGCCGCGGGTCTTCCGGATTCAACTTGGCCAACTCGCGCAAAATCTCCTTCGAGCGCTCGTCCGCAATCTTTGGCGTTACCGTTTCGATCTCGACAATCTCATCGCCGCGCTTGCCTTCGGTAACTGCTGACGGAACGCCTTTCTCGCGCAGGCGCAGCTTCTGACCGCATTGCGTTCCTGGAGGAATTCGCAGCAGCGCGCGGCCATCGATGGTCGGGACTTCAACCTTGGCGCCCAGCGCCGCCTCGGTAAAACTGACGGGAACGGTGAGGTATATGTCGTCGCCTTCGCGCTTGAAGACCGGGTGTTCACCCACGCGGACAATAATGTAAAGATCGCCTGCGGGCGCGCCCATGGTGCCAGCGTTGCCGCGCCCCGGCAGGCGAATGCGCTGGCCGTCGCGCGTACCCGGCTTGATGCGCACCTTCAAGGACTCGCTGCGTTCCACGCGGCCTTCGCCGTGGCAAACCGGGCAGATGGTTCGATTCTTACCGGTGCCGCCGCAGCGCGGGCAGGTCACGTTGAACTTCATGCTGCCGCTCTTCTGCGTGATGGTCCCCTTGCCGTGGCATTGCGGACACTCGCCCGGCTGCTCGATGTAGCCTTCGCCGTGGCAATTGCCGCAGACTTCGAGACGCGGGATCGTAAGCTGCAACTCAGCGCCGCGGATCGCCTGCCAGAAGCCCACGTTCATCTGGTATTCGAGATCGGTGCCCGGCTCGGGACGCTGCATCGCTTCGGCGGCGCCGCCGCGATTGAAGATGCTGGAAAAGATGTCGCGGAAGCCGCCACCGCCCGCACCGGCACGGCGTCCGGCTGCTCCCGCGCCCTCGGCATAGTCGTTAAAATCGAAGCCGCCGAAGTCGAATGGAACTTCCTGGGTGTGGGTGCGCGTGCCGCCCGTGCCTGGGCCTTGAGCCGGTCCGCCGAAGCCGCCGGCACCGAAACCGCCGCCGCGCGCGTAAGCTTCGGCCGCTGCCGGATCGATGTTGTCGGAATAAAAGCCGAGCTGGTCGTAGATCTTGCGCTTTTTGGGATCGCTCAGGACGTCGTTGGCCTCGGAAAGCGCCTTGAACTTCTCCTCAGCAGACTTATCCCCCGGATTCACGTCGGGATGGTATTTGCGCGCCAGCTTGCGGAACGCCTTGCGAATGTCCTCCGCCGAGGCAGTCTTCTTCACGCCGAGCGTGCCGTAGTAATCCTTGTCCTTGTTGGTTGCAGTTGGCATTGTCAAAGTTTCACCACAACATTCACGGTTCCCGTGAAAGGTCGCGGGTGATTTCCAGCCAGAATCTCATAATCCACACTGAAGGATTTGGCGCCTCCCTCATTACTGAAATGGATGAATAGCGGAGGTAGCTCTTCCTGTCGATGGTGCTTTACGACCGGCACATTCGCCCGCACTACGTGACTGTTGCTCTTCTCGATGCTCGAGATTCGAGCGCTTGAGTCGGGCCGTTTCCCGAGCTGCCCAATTGTCGGCGCAGTAAACGCGCTAAAATCGATTTCTGGTGGCTGAAAGAACCGCCGTATCTGTTCAGCGGGCAGCAGTGGTGGCTGTGGTCTCTCCGCGAATTCTCGGAGTTGCCCTCTTCTCAGAACGTCGAATCCGTCCGGAAAGTAAATGGTAACTTCAAGGTCAGTTGCGGGCTTACCACCGGTATTCTTCACACGCAGTTTCAACTCCGGGGTGAGCCTACGCCAGCCGTAAACCTCCACCCCCTCACGAAGCCATGAGCGCATCTTCTCGAAGTACGCTTGCAACGCCTGGTTGTAGCCGTCGAGCAATCTCTGGGCAAGTTGGCAAACATCCACCCGTTTGGAAGGGATGGATTGGCTCCCAAATAAGGAAGCTCAGCCCGCAATACTTCGAGCGTGCGTTCCACAAAATCGCTTTCAAGACGTAGGCGCTCTCCCATTTGGAGAGAAACGAAGGGCTCATCATCAATCGGTAGCAATTCAAGTTTAGGAGCCGCCGCCTTCAACGCGTGTAGCTCGGCCTGCAGTTCTCTAATTCGACGACTATCCTCATCCGGCTGGTCCGGCAGCCGCAGATTCTGAGGCAGTTCTAAGGCGCGTATTTCTGGTCGTGATCCGATCTTTAGGGCTAAACCCAAATCAGCCGTCGCGACCAAAACCGCTTCAGGGGGAAGGCCATTCTCATTTGCAAACTCTAGAGCCGCAGCTAAGAGCTGGTCGTCCGGTACATTGCTGTTCAGGCGGTAAGACGGAAAATCAATCAGCGGTTCATGCACAATGAATCGAATCTCTACGTCATTTCTGACATAGACAGGCAGTTTCTGCTTGGAATACCCGGACAGCAATCGCAGCGCTCCAGCGGCTCGTTCTTGTTGCTTAGAACGTACGGCGGTATCCTTATGCTTGTTCAGTTCCCCGATGGTAACTGGCGGAACCAGCAATATCGCAGAAGTGCACTTCGCCAGATTGAGCCAATCGACGTCGGACGGCTGAGGAAAGTGCTCGAAGTAGTTCGTGTCAAGAAAAACGAATCTCTCCAACGCCTCCTCCTAAACAATTGTTAATTAATGCTCGCTTGCTCGCCGTCGCCGACCGGGATCACGACGTTCGGCACGAAGCCGACTTCATCGTCGTTAATCACGGGTATCGCCTTCATCCGGCCGCCGATGCCGGAGGTGAGCAGATACCAGCGTCCGTCTTCGCGATTGAAACTCAACATGTATGACTGATTCTTTACTTCAAACCTCAATTTGTTCCTTCGATCCGGGGAGCTCCGTTGTTGTTAGCGCGGGGCTGAAGCCTCGCTCCTCTTGTGTCGTCCCTAAAGGGACTCGGCTTCATTTTTTACTCTTACCCAGGACTCCGCCTGCGGCTCCGTCCTGGGCTATCATGACGCCGTCCGCAAGCGGGACTCGGTTCTGCTTGTTGCCCTCATCAACGCGCGCTCATCCGCTCTTCGCTTGAGCTTTCCTTGAGTTGTCATCCCGAGCGACGAGCGTAAGCGTGGAGTCGAGGGACCGCTATTCCTGCCGAAATAGCGGTTCTTCGACTCCGTTCGTCCGCCGTCGCGGACTCGCTCCGATCAGGATGACAAATCAAAAAGTGCGCATGAAGGCGGGCCTTAAAGAGCGTGTGTGAGAACTGTGTCGTCCCTAAAGGGACCCACGATAATCTTCAAAACTCGTCACCCAGGACTCCGCTTCCCACCCCGATTCGCGCAAAGGCGGCGCGAATTAGGGACCCCGGTTTCGCTCCGTCCTGGGCTAACTGCAATTCCACCCCTCCCTCCACCCAGTTCGCGCAAAAGAGGCGCGAACCGGGGGCCCCGGCTCCGGGGTTCAATTTGCGTATGTCGCACTCCACCGCGGAGGAAGAAAGTTGGTTCGCACACACCCTCTTAAAGGCCCGCTCTACCCGTGCTGTGAGCAGGGGCGCTTGCGCGCCCCATACTGCTCAACGTTCTCAATCAGAGTCCTTAGCCGCCAGCTTTTAGCTAACTGCTAATTGCTAGTTGCTAATTACTTCTTATCTTCCACATCCACGTACTCGGCATCGATGACGCCTTCGTCTTTCTTTCCTTGCTCGGCGCCAGGGGCTGCTCCGTTAGCTCCCGGAGCCGGGCCGCCGGTCGGCGGAGGCGTCTGCGCGGAAGTGGCTTTGTACATTGCTTCGGCCAGCTTGTGCGACGCCGCTTGCAGGCGGTCGCGCGCATTCTGCATCGCCTTGGCGTCAGTTCCTTCCAGCGCCTTCTTGGCGTCGGCAAGAGCATTCTCGACATCGCTGACGCTCCTGGCCGGAGATCTTGTCGCCGTGTTCGCGCAGCATCTTCTCGATGCTGTACACCATGCCGTCGAGTTGGTTGCGTGCTTCGACTTCCTCGCGCTTCGCCTTGTCTTCGGCCGCATGCGCGTCGGCGTCCTTGGCCATGCGCTCGACCTCTTCCTTGCTCAGACCCGAAGACGACGTGATCGTAATCTTCTGGTCCTTGCCCGTGGCCATGTCCTTCGCGTTGACGTTCAGGATGCCGTTGGCATCGATGTCGAACGTGACCTCGATCTGCGGTATACCACGCGGAGCCGGCGGCAAGCCGGTCAGGTGGAACTTGCCCAGGGTGCGATTGTCGCGCGCCATTGGCCGTTCGCCCTGCATCACGTGAACTTCGACCGACGTCTGGTTGTCGGCCGCGGTCGAAAACATCTCCGACTTCTTGGTCGGGATGGTCGTGTTGCGCGGGATCATCGGCGTGGCCACGCCGCCCATGGTCTCGATCGACAGCGTCAGCGGAGTGACGTCGAGCAGCAGCAGGTCTTTCACCTCGCCGCCCAGCACGCCGCCCTGGATGGCAGCACCGATCGCGACCACTTCGTCAGGATTGACGCCCTTGTGAGGCTCCTTGCCGAAGAGCTCTTTCACCAACTGCTGGATGCGCGGCATGCGCGTCTGCCCACCGACCAGGACCACTTCGTTGATCTTGTCGGGCGAGATGCCGGCGTCCTTGATCGCGGCCTTACACGGGCCGATGGAGCGATCAATGATGTCCTTCACCATCTCCTCCAGCTTGCCGCGAGTGAGCGTCTTCACCAGATGCTTCGGGCCGCTCGCATCCGCCGTGATGAACGGCAGGTTGATCTCGGTTTGCATCGTGGTGGAGAGCTCGATCTTGGCGCGCTCAGCCGCGTCACGCAGACGCTGTAGCGCCATTTCGTTGCCCTTGTCGCGCAGGTTCAGGCCTTCGTCCTTCTTGAATTCGTCGATGAGCCAGTCAACGATGCGCTGATCGATGTTGTCGCCGCCCAGGTGCGTGTCGCCATTGGTGGACTTCACCTCGATGACGCCTTCGCCGACTTCCAGAATCGAGATGTCGAAGGTGCCGCCGCCGAAGTCGTAAACGGCGATGGTTTCGTCCTTCTTCTTGTCGAGTCCGTAGGCGAGCGCAGCCGCCGTCGGCTCGTTGATGATGCGCTTCACATTCAGGCCCGCGATCTGGCCGGCATCCTTGGTAGCCTGCCGCTGCGCATCGTTGAAGTACGCCGGAACGGTGATGACCGCATCGGTCACGGTCTCGCCAAGATAGTCTTCCGCGGCCTTCTTCAGCTTCTGAAGAATGAAAGCCGAAATCTGCGGCGGGGTATATTCCTTGCCTTGCGCGATCACGGCAACGTGATCACCCGAGCGGATGACCTTGTAGGGCACCATCTTCATCTCTTCCGATACTTCGTCGTACCGGCGGCCCATAAAGCGCTTGATGGAGTAAACGGTGTTCTCCGGATTGGTGATGGCCTGACGCTTGGCGACCTGACCGACCAACCGCTCGCCGTTCTTAGTGAAGCCGACGACTGAGGGCGTCGTGCGCCCACCTTCTTCGTTTGGGATGACTTTGGGCTCGCCGCCTTCCATGACGGCGACGACGGAGTTGGTCGTGCCCAAGTCAATTCCGATAATCTTTGCCATTGCAGCCACCCTCCTTCAGGGTTGAATCTTGTAAGTTGCTGACAAATAGGGATTAGATTCAGCAACTAAGTCCTTATAGCAGAACGACTATAGAACTTGAGTGAACCATTGTCAATGTTTAGATGTGGGAGATGCGTCCGGCGTTGCAGCAACTTCCGCGCCCAGTTTAGGATTACCGCGTCGGGAGGAAAACACGTGAAAGGAAGAATGGAACGCCTATGACTGTTCTGGAGAACTTGCAGCGCCAATTCGAATACGAATTCTGGGCAGACCGGGAAGAACTTCAGGCTCTCTCCGGATTGCCTTCGGCGCCTGCGCCTGCTATTCGGCTACTGGGCCACGTGCTTGGGGCGCAAATCCTCTGGCTGGATCGCTTGCTGAGCAGGCCAGCTCGCGTCGCAGTTTGGCCGGAGCTCTCGCTGGGCGAATGCGAGGCAGAGCTGCAGAAATCCGAGGCCGGCTGGCGCTCCTATCTAGGCGGGCTGAGGGAGCAGGATCTCGCGTCATCCTGCAGCTACCAGAACTCCAAAGGCGAGGTATTCGAAAACCGTGTCCTGGACGTTCTCACCCATGTCTTACTGCACTCTGCCTATCATCGCGGTCAGATCGCCGTGGAAGTTCGGCGCGCGGGCAGTACGCCGGCTTATACCGATTACATCCATGCCGTCAGGCAGGGGTTGCTAGATTAGCCTGATGGAGTCGAGGTGGGAGCGACGCCGTGACGCCAAAGGCAGGCTAGAACGGGGCACCGGCTGTTCAATCCGTGTTCAAGAGAGTTTTCTAGCGCTGAACCAGCTTGACCTTTCCGGTCCCGACGACCGCGCTGTCGATACGCTCCGGCAGCTTGAAGGTGCTGGTAGTGCCGATATTCGGGTACCTGGGCGTGAGGTAATGCTGGACAAACCACTCCAGCGCGAACTGCGGCATCTGGACGCCGTCGAAGTCGACTGATTTGGCGTGAATAGTCGCGATGCCGTGTTCTCCCGAAGCATCCGCCACCACATGAACATCGTGGATTCCGGTGAACATGCCGTACAGGGGATTGTTCGGGTTCCGGCCCTGCATCACCTCAGCAAAATCGATCTGGGCACGACCGTCGATCACGCCGGGCTGCGCTGTCAAGTGGAGATGGCTGACGCCCTTGGGCATCTTCACTCCGCCTTCGTTGAAGTAGGCGTTCGCTTCGGCTTCGGTCAACTCCGTCGGCTTGGGATCCGGATGCGCACGCGCGGCGTTCTCTTTGAGATACGCCAGCTTCTCTTGCATGGCGCGGTATTCGCGACTGTGGTTGTCCGGCTGCGATTCAAGGGCCAGCGCGCCGCACAGCAGCAGGAGAAACAATACGAGAAGGGAAGCCCGCTTCATCGCAGTGCGGCCTCCGCTGCCGGTTTCGTCACGGTTTCCACCTGTGGCTGGTCGAGTGTCCCCGAGATCACGTATGACTGGCCGCTCGTCCGATCCAGTTGCAAGGCAAGCTTCCGATCGTAGGAAGCCGTGCCTTTCACCACATAAGTAGCGCCATTCGTCTGCGTGGTCATTCTGCACTCGGAGAGAGTGAATGTTCCATTCTGCAGCCCGACCTTGCCGGAGAACTTCGAGAACGCTACCGGCGTGCCTCGGCTGTCGAGGCTGACGTGGCGAAGCGAGCCTCCGGTCCAGGTGAAATCGGCCGTACCCGTAGCTGAGCCTAGCAAGCGGGCAGGGCTCGTCCCGGAGAGGATCAGGCTGTAGGCGGCGTCGACATTCCCAGCCGCCCAGTT
This sequence comes from uncultured Acidobacteriaceae bacterium, assembly GCA_963821995.1. Taxonomy (GTDB): domain Bacteria; phylum Acidobacteriota; class Terriglobia; order Terriglobales; family Acidobacteriaceae; genus Bog-257. Next base: position 115,177 of record CAWGFZ010000021.1, read on the forward strand.
GTCGTGCATGAGGGAAGCGACCTGCGCGATCGACAACTTGCGCACGACGCCGTTGCCCACAAAGCGCGGCGGCGAAACATTGAAGTCAGCCAGCCACGAACCGTCCTGATGACCGCCCAACAGATCGGCGCGGACCTCTTCGATTCGGAGCTTTCCGGAGGAAAGTTCCAGTGATCCATTAACGTTGCTGATGGTGACATTGCCCAGCTCGAAGCGCGCGGCGGAGAAATGTCCGCTGGCCCGTAACTTCATCAGGGCATCCTGATGCCATCGGCCCATGGCAAGCAGGTGATACCACGGCTGGCCGAAGCTGGGATTCAGCAGCTCGTTGAGTCGAGCGAGGGAAGCGTCGTCGGCATGAAGATCGAAGCGCAGAACACAGTTCTCCGGCCCAGTGCAGTGTACCGGGAAGTTGGCCGATCCGCTGAGCTCGATTCCTTTGCTGAAGCCAGCAGACAACGACGCTATATTGACGAGCTGATTTTCGAGCATCACGGCAGCCGAGCTCACCAGCAAAGGCTCGGAGACGCCTTGCAGTTCGACGGTCGCGGTGCGGATCTGCAGCTTGCCTTGCGGAACGGGCGGAGCGAATCCCACCCAGCCGCCGGCGATGGTGATGTCCAGTTGGGTCTGGCCGGCGAGGCCGACGCCGGGTGTGCCGATACCGAAAGCTTGCGCTACATTCAGCAGCCGTCCCAGCTCCGCTGCGCCGTTTACGTTAAAGCTGTAGTGATTGAGATCAAGCTCGGCGCTGCCTGTCGCAGGCGACGCAGCGCCAAGCGGCATGGCGAAAGGCTCTATCGCGACCTGCAACACCGACTTTGCTGCAGGCACCGATGGCGCGCGAGTGGGGCGCTTGTGCTTCGGGCCGGTAGTCGTAGTCGAGGGTGCACTGGCAGGCACCTCAAATTCGACCTCGCCGAGTCGGAGCTCTGGCTTCAGAAGATCGGCGTGCAAGACCAACGAATTCGTGCGGCCGCCGCCGGCCCACATCGGCGTACCTCCGGCCGGTTTGCGCACGGTGAACAGCGCCTCAACTTCGCCGGTCGCGGTCAGGTCGCGTGGCAAGTCTTTCTTGGCGTGACGCGCAAAGGCGACCACCCGCGCTGCGGGAATGTGCTCGCCGGAAATCTCCAGCGCATAAGAACGCTCAGCTCCCCAACCTTTCGCATCTCCTTTCACCCGCAAAGTGCCGGAGCCGACGGGTGACTCGCAACCGACATCGTAGAGCGCGTCGCCATTCGAAGAGTAAGTTCCGGTGCAATGGGTCCGCAGGCGCAAGGCCTCGCCGGTTGCGATGTCGTAGCGGCGGAAATCATCGACACGTGCGTCCAAGGTGATCTGCAGCGCCGCGGGCGAGCCGGTGAGCACGGCGCCGGCGCGAAAGTCGCCGCGCCAGCCCCGATCCGCTGCCCAGATCAGCTTGGTGAGCTGACCTAATGGAGCATTATTAAAGTTAATCTTTAAATAAAGCTTGGTGCTCCGTTGGATGGCGGAGGGTTGGAAGTGCCCATCGATCGTCACGGTTCCCGGGTCGCTGATGTTTACGTCGGTGCGCACCGGGTGGGCTTCCATGCGGATGCCCCAGGAATTTTCCGACTCCAGCCACAGCGCAAAATCGGCGTCGGTAAATGCGAAGGCCTTCTTTACTTCGCCGAGTTTGAAGTTGATGCGTCCGCTGGAAGCCTCTACGTACGGAAAACGCGGGCGTGCCTCGGGCCGCGGCTCGGCCGTGGGAGCCGGATTGACCTGCGAGGTGCGCTCCACCAGGCCTTCGACATTCCAGTGACCATCGGCGCGCCGGACCAGGTTCAAACTCGGGTTGTCGAGATTGAGTGTGCCGATCTCCAGGCGTCCCCGCCACAACGAGGTGAGCCGAAGATATGCGGTGACGCTGTCGGCGCGCAGCATGGGCTCGGCTCCGTAGCTGGGATCATCAGCTGCGACAAAGTTGTAGAGCACGACGCCGGGCCGCGGCAGGAGCTTCATCTCGATGTTGGAGACGGTGACATTGCGTCCCAGGGCGCGGCCGATCGCCCCGGTGATGCGGCCTTTGTACCGGTTCACGTTGATGAATGGAGGCACCACCAGTGCCAGCGCCACGGCCAGCAGGATCGCACCCATCAGTCGCCGTGAAGTGCGGCGCCGCATCAGTGCACCACGTGGAACATCCGTGACCACCGGGTGCGGTCGAAGAAGTGGAAGATGATGTTGAACACCCAGGCAACGCGGTCGCCGATGCTTTGGCGCTCGTACTCGTCGCGCGGCGTGATGAACGACCAGTAGATGAACATCGGCCGGCCAATCACGTTCTCGAAGGGCACGAATCCCCAATAGCGGCTGTCGAGGCTCACATCACGATTGTCGCCCATGGCGAAGACGCTGTTGGGGGGAACCACAAGCTCGCCATTCTGAATGAATTGCGGCAGTTCCGCACGCCATTCCGGTGTCACTTCGAAGTCGCTCACCGCTACGTTGGGAAAATTGTCGCGATAAGGAACGAACCCACCCTGGCGTATCACATATGGTTCGTTGAGCCTCTCGCCGTTGCGGTACACCACGCCGTTCTCAAGATGAATGCGATCGCCGGGCAGGCCGATCACGCGCTTGACCACGTACAGGCCCGGCTGTGCGGGCGAGATGAAGACGAAGACATCGCCATGGCGGGGATTGCGATAGGGAATCAGGCCCTTGATCCACTTGGTTGCCGGAGCAAGCAGCATGCGGTCCACGAAGACATGGTCACCGATAAGCAGCGTGTTCTCCATCGAACTGGACGGAATGGTGAACGCCTGCAGCGTGAAAGTAATGATGAACAGTCCGGTCACCAGGACAATGGCGATGGAGGCGATGAATTCTGCCATCGTCTCCTTGGGCTTTTCCGGTTTCTGCGGCTGCACCGGCTGAGCTTTCACCGGCGCCGCTTTGACAGGTTTCTTCGTAGTCGGCAAATGTCCTATCCTTAAATCCAGAAACTTCAGCGTGGAAGGCTTCGGTCGAGGCACGAACTTCAGCCGCTGCTGAAAAAGTCCCAAGAGCATATCCCTCGCGGGCTAAAAGCCCACTCGGGATGACAAGTAGATAAGCGCTCGGACGCTGGCCTGAAGGCCAGCTTTACCCGAACCACGCATCAAACCGAGCTCTTGGCGGTCTTTTCAGAGTGCGGGTGTGAACCAACTTTATTCCTCCGCGGCCGGAGCCTGACATACGAAAATCCAGCCCCCGCAGGAGTGAGATTACCGTTAGCCCAGGACGGAGCGCAACGGAGTCCTGGGTAAAGTGACCCATTGGCCGAGTCCCTTCAGGGACGGCGCAGGTTTTCCCGCACACTGTTCATTCCTAACATTAAACCAATCGCCGCCTACTGCGGAATCCGCAGCATGCGATGCCACCGCAGGCTATTCAGCATTTGGCTGAAATTCAGCGTCAAGTTGGAAAGTTTATCAGACGCTAACCCGCTCGCCATGGCTGTCTCGGTTCGCGCCATGGACCAGTAGATCAGCAGCGGACGCCCGACCACGTTTTCCTGAGGCACGAATCCCCAATAGCGCGAGTCATAGCTGTCGTCGCGATTGTCGCCCAGCACAAAGTACGAGGCTTCGGGCACAATCAGCTCTCCGTCGTCCATGAGCCTCTGTGCCTGACGAAACCATTTTGCTGAAATCCTGTCGCCCAAGAAGCCGCCGTCGGGGAAGTTATCGCGAAAACGGTCGCGCCAGGCCCAATTAAAAGTGGCATAGGAATCGTCCTGTCGCACTCCATTCACGTACACATGCTTGTTAATCAGCCGCACGTGATCCCCGGGAATGGCGACAACGCGTTTCACGAAGTACTGCCGCGGGTTGACGGGATAGTGAAACACGATGATGTCCTGCCGCTGGATGGACCGGTAGGGCATCATCCACTCCCATGCGCCCGATCGCCCGTAGTGCGCCTTGTCTACCAGCAGATAGTCGCCGATCAGCAGCGTCTTCTCCATCGACTCAGAGGGGATCTGGAAGGCCTGCACGACAAACGTGATCACGAAAATCGCAATGACGACAGTACCGACGAACGACTGGAGCGAATAGAACCCGCCCCTCGCGCGCGCCGAGGATCCCGGCGCCTGCGGTGGTGCTTCGCAGGTTGGTTTGATCTGCTCCGGAGATTGCACTTCACTCATGACGACTCAGAATGCTTGTCCGCGGACTCTTCCTTTATCGGAGGGCCCTCTATCGATTGTAGATGCTCCCAGGCCAGACGCGCCGCAGCTTGCTCGGCGGCCTTCTTGGTCGTAGCTTCACTGCGGCAGGTAAATGCCTCACCACCTGACGGCGATGCCGGAATGTGCGCTTCCATGGTGAACATCTTGCGATGGTCCGGGCCCTCCTCCTTCACCATGACGTAGCGTGCCTGCGCGCGGCCGGTGGCGTGGATGGCTTCCTGCAGTGCGGACTTGTAGTCCATGACGGGGAGTTCCGCGCCTCCATGGCCGCGCAACTCGGCGAGTTCGGGTTCGAGGATGTGATGCAGAATGAAGCGATGCGCAGCATCCAGGCCGCCATCAAGGAACAGGGCCGCGATGATCGCCTCCAGCGCATCGACCAGCAGAGCGCTCTTGTGACGCCCGCCGCTGCGCTCCTCGCCCCGGCCGAGCAGCAGATATTCACCGATCTTCAGCTCTCGCGCCGGACGCAGCAGCCGGCGCGCGCTGACGATGTGGGCGCGCAGCTTTGACAGCTCGCCTTCTTGATATTCGGGAAATTGCCGAAAAAGTTCCTGGCTCACTACGAACGACAGCACGGCATCGCCGAGGAACTCCATCTGTTCGTTATCGCGCTGTGCAGCACCGGCAACGTTCTGCGACTCCAGTTCGCGGGCGTAGGAAGCGTGCGTCAGGGCCTGATCCAGCAGCTCCCGATTGCGGAAGTCGTACGAAAGCGCTTTCTGCAGAACGGTTGTGTCTTGGGTTGCCGCGTTCATTCGGTTCTACTCAACGGTGAGAACTCCTAGTGCGGTGTGGTAGGGGGATTCGCAGCCGGCTGCGCAGGTGGAGACGGCATTGCCTGGGGCGCGGCGCCAGCTGCCGGCGCCCCAGCGCTCATCAGTTTCTGCAAGCGCTCCTGCTGCTGCTTCGCCAGGCTCTGTGCCGCGCTGCCTGCTTGCGAATACTGCACCGCCTTGTTAGCCGAATCCAGCGCCTGAGGATATTGCTTCAACTTGTCCTGCGCAACCGAAAGCCGGAGGTACAGCACCGCCTCGGGTGTGCCTTTGTTCTCGTCGACCGCCTTCTGCAAGTTGGTTTCCGCTGCTGCGTAGTCGGTCTTGTTCAGATCGACCATGCCGAGCGTGTCATAGGCCATCGTCAAGATGGTGTGTTTCGCGGCATCAACTCTCGCGGGATCGGCGTTGGCCGGAACCAGCAATCCGGTGTCGATGTTGTCGATGGCGGCATGCGCGTCCTTCGAGGCCTCGGCCAGCCGCTCCTCGCGATCGAGATCGCTGTCCCGCGTTGACTCCGCCAGAGCCGAGGCGACCTGCACCAGCGGTATCGGATTGATGGGATCGGCTGCGATGGCCTTGCGTCCGGTCGCGATGACTTTGTCGGTATCGTTCGACTGCCCATACAAGCTCATGTCGCGCATGTAAAGCGAGGCCCGCAGCTCGCTATTGGGAAATTTGGCGGAAAACTCGTCGGCCGCGGCTTCCAATTGCGTAGGGTCGGTCTTGGCAGCTGCGTCCTGATACGCCTTCAGCTCGTCCTGCGACTTGGCCTGCAGGACGAGGCGTGCGGGGTTTGCAGGCGGAGCCTGGGTATTTGCCGTCGCCTGAGGTGCCGCATTGCCTTGCGTTTGCGCCGGCGCACTCTGGCCCGCGGCTTGCGCTCCGGTCGTGGCCGTTTGCGCCGCCGCCGATATTGCGGCCATAAATACCGCCATCAGGATTGCTCGTGCTCTCATAATTGTTGTCCTTTCCGCCAGTAACTGAAGTGCCGCAATTGCCTATTGCTCTTTATCCTGATCCTGGTGCCTGGCCGTGGGAGGCTCATACGGCTGCTGCAGCCCGCGTTGCGCCGCAGTCTGCGCTTCGCTAGGAGCGTCACTGGTTGCGAGCGCCGCATTGTACTGCGCCAAGGCGCTGTCACGTTCGCCCTGCAGATCGAAGATGCGTCCAAGGTAAATGTGCGACCATGCCACGACGCGCGGATCGTTGCCGGCATCGAGCGCCTTCTGAAAATCGGCCTGCGCACCCTGCATGTCGCCGCTGAAGGTGGCAATGGAGGCGAGCACGAAATAGGCACGTGCCGCATCCTCTTTCGCCTGCAGGCTCTCCTGTGCGAGCCTGCCGGCTTCGGGCAGGTTGCCCGCCGCCAGCGCCCGCTCGGCCAAATCGATCTTCTTTTGAGATGCGCGTTTGATGGCCTGCATCAACTCGGGGTCGGCATGGGTCGCAAAGGCGATTTCGGCCGCGCGCTTCTTTTCATGAGCAACGTCGATGTTGTGCAGCCAGTTGGGAAATTCATCCTGCAGTCCGTTACCGGCCTTCTCGAAATCGCGGAGCTGTTCGTAAAAGTATCCGGTTAAGACGAAGCCTTCCGCTTCATCCCGCTGCACCAGCGCCAGCCGCGAGCGCTCGGAGAGTTGGGGATCGGGCGAAGTGCGCGCCTCGATGGCGCGGATCAGGCACTCAGTCACCAGCAGCCCCATGTCCTCTTTGTAATCCTCAGACATGGGAGCGCGCTGCACCGACAGCAGGACCGGCTTCAGCCGGTCGAGCGCGGTAGCGCGTTTTGCGATCAGCGGATCCAGTACAAAATGCAAGTACGTGTGCCGCAGCGCATCCATGTGGATGTCGTCGCCCGCAGGTGAAACGATGACGTAATAGAAGTCCTGCAGGTAATTGCGGGAGTTCATATGCCCGGGAGCGATCATCGGCTCAAGGTAAATGGTAAAGCTGCGTCCTGAGTAGCCCGACATGGGCATACGCAGGTAGGTGTCGGTCGAGCTGATCATCTGCGATACCGCATCGTGGTACTGCCTGATCAGCGCCTGGTATTGCGGCTGGTGCTTCAGCCAGATGGCATGCAGATTCGCGGCCGCGTAGTAGTCCTTCACGACCGGTACAAAGCCCAGAACATAGGACGCATCGGGCGGGAAGTCGGCTTCCTTCATCTTGAGAGCGAACCCAGGAGGCGGACCGAGATTGAGCGCCAGCGATGTGTACTGCGCCAGATCATGCGCGGAATCGCCCTGGCGATGATCGTCATAGAAACGGCACATCTCCCTGGCAGCCGCGGCAACAGCGGGTGACTTGCCAGCCTCGGCCAGCTCGGTGCGGACCTCACTGCGAATCGGCGATGATGATCGCAGCTCTTGGCCGTAGCCGCAGACATTCATACCGGCCACCACGGTGAACAGGGTTTCGTTTACGTCCAGACTCGCCTTGGATTGCGCCGCAGCGGCATACGCCAGGGTTGCGAGAAACGCCAATAGCAAAGATGTTCGAAGAGAAACGGTCAGCCGCAACCTCCTGGTGTTGCCTCCGGCCTCAGCGGTAGTTCTTGTGAATCGCAGGCGAGCGATGGAAACTTACCGCCGGTTGGCAGGAGTCGATGGACTCCAGTTTACGAGGTCACTCTGGAGGGCGCAAACGTGACAGGGCCAGCGGAGTCGAACGGTGGGGCAATCCTCATGACGCCAATGCCCCGCCCTAGCCAAACGATGGCTAGAACGGGGCACCCAAGGTTGGTCATTTGGCCAGGCCGGAGCTGAGGGGACGGCGCTCCACCGAAAACGTAAAAGCTATCGCAATCCCGCAGCGATCTTGAATACGGTTCCTTCTGCATGCAGGCCCGGCGCATTGCCGTCCATCTCGGCAACGCCATAAAAGTTGCCATCGCGCCCTTCGATCATGCCCGTGGGAGCGCAGCCGGTGACACTGCAGGTGAAGCTTCCGCTGTAGATGGAACTGCCTTCCAGGCTGATGGCAAAGTACGAGCCGTTCTGGAAATCGGAGAGTCCCCAAAGATTCCCGTCCGACGCCTGCAGAAGTTGGAATGGACCGTAGCCTTCTTGTCCCGTCATCTGATGGATGAACTGAAAATCGCCGGACAAGCTCATGCGGAAGATGCCGGTTCCGGAACCGCTTAAATTGGTGGCTCCGTAAAGGTAGCCATCCGAGGCTTGCACCAGGTTACTGCTCACACCCTCGCCCACCTGCTGGAACTGATAGACGATAGTGAATTGACCCGAGGGCGTCACCTGATAGATCGTGCCGGAATTGTTCAGGACGCCGGTGCCGTAGAAATTTCCGTCGGAGGCCTGAATCAGGATCCCGGCTGTCCTTCCCTCGGTAGAAGGATTCAGAGCATGCAACAAGCTCCAGTTACCTTGCGGCGTCAGCTTGTAGATCGACTCGAATTCGCCGCCGTAGAAATTGCCGTCGCTGGCAAGTGTGATCGGTCCAGGCCCGTCAGGGCAGCCGGAAACTGAGCAGAAGTTATAGAGGACCTGGAAGGTGCCATTCCGCGATAGCTTATACATCACGCCTGCGTTGTGGGCGCCGCCGTTTTCGGTAACTCCATAGAGATTTTCGTCCGCACCCTGGGCAAATCCGACGATGGGGTTCTCGCCATCGGGAAAGCCGCCGCCAAAGGAGATCGGCTGGAAGGTGTGAATCGGAAAGCCCTGACCATTTACCGAGGTCCGGTACACGGTCCCGCCGGCGTTGGGGTTACCTGCTCCTGCCCAAGTCGTCACCACATACAGATTGCCATCTGAAAGCTGTACCGGACTGAGTTCGGGATCAATGCCGAGCGGACACTGGGTAATGCCCTGATTGCAAAAGAAAAACGTTACCTGCGAAATCGCAGGAGACGAGGCGTTCGCGGATGCTGCGAGCGCCAACGCCAGAACAGCGAACAACAGCATTCTTTTCATGGGAGCCCCTCACCGTGTAAATGACTCCTTTTTGCTCTCCCGTGCGCGAGAAGTCAAATTAATTTCACCTTACGGCGTAAGTCGCTGAGATGACGAGTTTTGGGCGAGCGATGTCGCCGCCAGGGCGCGGAGCGTAACAGCGGTTCGACAATGTCACGAGGCCGCGGGGCCACGGCGAGATTACGAGTTCAGCAAATACCTACAGAACGGCCGGCCGGTTGAAGCCGTGCAGAGAGACCATGCGGTTTGCCGAGGAGTCCCAATACTCCGCCTGGAGCACGTTGACCTTCATGAGGATGAGATTGGGGTCATCCAGCCCGCCGGGAAACCACGAGGCATAAGCCGGCTCCCATAGCATCTTGGCCAGGGCGTGATCGCGCACCAATTCGCAAAAGCCGCTGATGGAAACATAGCGCTGCGAAGCGCGATCAGCGAAGGCGACATTTACATGCTGCGCGGTCCTGACCGCTTCCACCTTCTCCGTGTTGCTGCCGCTGAGGAACCATAATGCGCCGCCGGCGTCTACGCCATGAGCCGCCATGGGACAACTGTGCAAGGTACTGTCGGGTCGAATGGTAGTTAGGGTGGCAAAATCAATGCCGCTGATCAGTTGATTGAGTTTCGCAATAGGATCGTAATCTTCTGGCATGCAGTCTCCTTGCTTTATGAGCTGCTCGAAGTTGCCGCTTCGACATCGGCGGCAACCTGATCTGGTTTCCAATCGCCTCCTGAGTATACCTTGACCACCTTGCCGTCCTGCCCGATCAGCACCGTCTGAAGGCTGTGTACGATCTGGCCGTCTTTGGTGTTGTAAGCCAGACCAAAAAAGTTCGCGGCCTTCCGCACCTCGTCCGCCGTGCCCGATGCAAACTGCCAATGCCGGAAGCCGGGATCGACGCGGCCCACGTAGCGCTCGCCATAGCCGCGCAGCACGGCAGGCTTATCGTGCTCGGGATCGATGCTGATGCTCAGAAGCTGGGCCTTCGCCAATGCTTGCGGGTCCTTCTGGAGTTGTTGCAACACCTCGGAGAAGTTGTTGCTTATGCGCGGGCAGTAATCGGGAAAGGGACAGCGGGTGTAAATGAACGTCAGCAGCAGCGCCTTGCCGCGGAAATCGGCGAGCCGAATAATCCTGCCGTTCTGGTTGGTCAGGGTGAAGTCGGGGACGTTCTCACCCGGCTGCGGAATGTGCAACTGGGACGTGTCGTCGCTCGCAGCGCCCGTTTTGGTAAAGCTGATGTCCTGCAGCTCGGCGTGATCACTGACAACAATGGTGGCGCGTATCTGGTCCCCGGGCGCGATATTGCGGAAGACCCATTCGTCACTCTTGCCGACGAGGTAGGGCATCGTCATCGCTTCCATAAATCCGGGAATGGCGTCGTGCGCGATGGTGAGTTCATGGGCGGCAGCGTCAACTCCAACCACGCGGCCCTGCAACGCATAGCGCGTGGGGGCAGGAGTATGCGAGCAGGCAAGCAGAAAAACGATGGTGGTCAACATGAGTGCCAAAGCGGCAAGGCGTGGAGCAGTGAGGCCGATGTTCATATGACCTTAATTCTAAGGGACGGCGGAATCCTCAGGCCAATGGTCGCTGACTCTGAGCGCCATTCAACATGGCACATGATGACCCAATTTTTCTACCGATCCCGTACCATCCAGAATCGCCCTCGCCGGCAACTAACGGTAAAAGGCCGGCTTCTGGCGAACGCCTAAGGGCTGAGGCCACTATTCTGTCGTCGTAAATCCGACTAACTGGAGCAAAGACATGACAAAAAATTCGTTGCGGGAACTGTACGTCGATGAACTGAAGGACCTGTACAGCGCGGAAAAACAGATCACCAGAGCGCTGCCCAAGATGGCCAAGAAAGCCTCGTCGGAGGAGCTGAAGGAGGCATTCCAGGAACACCTTAAGCAGACCGAAGGCCAGATCGAACGTCTGGACCAGATCTTCGAGCTGCTCGGGGAGAGAGCAAGCGGCAAGAAGTGCATTGGGATGGAAGGACTTCTCAAGGAAGGCTCGGAGATCATGAACGAAGACTTCTCCGATGAAGTCTTGGACGCGGCACTGATCGCCGCCGCCCAGCGCGTCGAATACTACGAGATCGCAGCTTATGGCACCGTCTGTGCCTATGCCGATCTGTTGGAAGAGTCGGAACACGCCTCGTTGCTGCGCGACACGTTGGAAGAGGAAAAGGAGACCGATCAGAAGCTGACCGAAATTTCCGAATTGGTGAACGTCGAGGCGAAGCAGGGAGGAGAAGAAGGCGAGGAAGAGCAGCGGCGCGGCCCGCAGCGGTCCGCAAGCCTTCGGAGACCGAGACGGGTGGCATAGGTCGCCACAAGCGATGGCTCTGTTGACATCCAGCTTTGAAGGGGCGCGGCTTCAGCCGCGCCGATTGCGCTACAAGAAGCCGGGCTTTAGCTCCTGAGGGATCTCGACTCCCCTATATGCAAGCCGAATTCCCTCCGCGGCTAAAGCCGACCGACTCCCGCTTATGGCGCGCCCGAAGGCGCGCCCCTTCAAAAGTAGGAAATATCTCCGCTGCCGTAGATGCCAGAACAATGATGTCAACAGAGCCACAAGCGATCTAGGCGTTTCGTCATCAGTGGAGCTGTGGCTCTCGACCGGCACGGCTGGTCGGGAGTCGCAACATCCACCATCAACTTCTCCTCATCCTCTTCTCTCCATCCTTACCGGCGTATTACCATGGAACATCCATGGGCCCAAGTCCTCCAGCACGCGTGTCTTTTGAAGAGGCATTCCCACCGAGTGAATCGCAGGAACAGCGCTCGGCGCAGCAACAGGTTGCGCGCATTGCCGAACTGCGCCGCGTGCATGAAGCGTTCGCCTGGTTTCGCAGCCACTCGCGGCAATTGCAGGACCTGCAACTGGAGATCACGTCGATACCGGCTCCGCCATGGGGTGAAGCTGCACGCAGTGAATGGATGGCGCAGCGTTTTGCCGAGTTCGGATTGTTGGAAGTGCATCGCGACGAACTGGGCAATGTGCTGGGCATTCGTCCTGGCGCGCATCCCGGCGCGCCGTTCATCGGCCTGAGCGCTCACATCGACACGGTCTTTCCCGCGGGAACGTCAATCAATGTCCGGAGTGACGGCGACAAACTCTACGGGCCCGGGATTTCCGACAACTCATCGGGCATCATCGCTATGCTGGCCATTGCCGGCGCAATGCAGGCGGCCGGACTGGCCAACAGGGCCCCGGTGCTTTTCATCGGAGACGTGGGCGAGGAGGGCGAAGGCGATCTGCGCGGGATGAGGCACATCTATCAGCAGCCGCGGTGGTCGGCGACGATTGCATCGCTGGTGGTCGTCGACGGCGCCGGAACCGATACCATCATCGCTGAGGGCCTCGGCAGCCGCCGCTATGAGGTGGTTGTGCGCGGCCACGGGGGACACTCGTGGAGCGACTTCGGGGTGGCAAATCCTATCGTTGCGCTGGCGCGCATCATCGATCGCTTCACCCGGACGCACGTTCCGGTCACGCCCAAGACCACCTACAACGTCGGCATCATCAGCGGCGGAACTTCGGTGAATTCGATACCGGAGTCGGCGGCTATGCGTGTGGATACGCGTTCTGCTTCGGTGGACGAGTTAGACCGTTTGGAGCGTGCCCTGCATGAGGCGGTCGATCGCGTGATCCCGGAGATTACCAGCCGCAAGCAGGAAGAGCTGCTGACGGCGGAGGTGCGCGTCATCGGCAACCGTCCGGCGGCGGATCTGCCGTCCGACTCGCAACTGCTGAAGATGGTCCGCGCGGTTGATGCTCAGCTCGGCAATACCGCCCGCATGCAGCGCGCGTCGACCGATGCGAACATTCCGCTGTCGCTGGGCAGGGAAGCGATTGCCATCGGCGCGGGCGGCAGCGGAGGCGGCGCGCATACCATCCACGAGTGGTATGACTCTACTGGTCGTGACCTCGGCCTGAAACGCATTCTGCTGTTGACGCTGGCACTGTGCGGAGTCGCCGAAGAATGAGGCGGAGGCAGATCCCTTTCGTCATCCGGATCTTTTTACTCTTGCTAGCTGTATCTTTAGCCGCTTTGAATAATGACTCTTCCACGGCACCTGATTTGAATAGTCAATCTCACAATGCTCCTGACCTAATCTTCATCAACGGCGACATCTACACCGAAGCGGTTCCTCCGCGCGCGCAGGCAATAGCGATCCGCGCAGGCCGCATCATCGCCATCGGTTCCGACGACGATATCCGCAAGCTGAAGCGGGACCATACGCAGGTGATTGATCTGGGCGGGCACTTCGTCATGCCCGGCTTCAACGACGCGCATGTGCATCTGGCGCACGGCGGGCGCGAGATGTTGCAGGTGGATCTTATCGGCGTGAAGTCGCTGGCCGAGATGCGGCAGCGCATCGCCGAATATGCCAAGACCGTTGCGCCCGGCGATTGGATCATCGGCGGCGGATGGGACCACACGCTCTGGCCGAGCGGAAAGCTGCCGACGCGCCAGGACATCGATGCGGTAACCGGCGATCATCCTGCCGTGTTCTCGCGCGTCGACGGCCACATCGCGGTAGCCAATACCGCCGCGCTGAAGGCAGCGGGAATGTTTGCCAAGATACCCGATCCGCCCGGAGGCAAGATCGATCGCGATTCGAATGGCGACGCCACCGGCATCGTGCGCGAAACCGCGCGAGCTATGTTGGAAGCGAAAGCTCCACGGCCATCGCTGTCGCTGCGCCGTCACGGCATTGAGCTGGCGTTGGCCGAAGCTGCGCGCTGGGGCATCACGTCGGTCCAGGACTATTCGGATTGGGAAGATTTTCTGGTCTACGAAGATCTGGAACGGGAAGGGAAGTTGACCCTCCGAATCAGCGAGTGGATCACGTTTAACGATTCGCTTGATCTGCTGCAAAAGCACCGCGCACAACATCCTGCCGACGATCCCATGCTGCATACGGCGATGCTCAAGGCGTTCATGGATGGATCGTTGGGGTCGCGCACAGCCGCGCTGTTGGCGCCGTATTCCGATGATCCGGGCAACACCGGCTTGCCACGATACGACCAGGCGACGTTGAACCGCATGGCCGTGGAACGCTCGGCTGCCGGATTCCAGTTGGGATTTCATGCGATCGGAGATCGCGCCGCGCAGATGGCACTCGACGCTTTTGCCGAAGCCGAGCGCGATGCGCGCGAGAACAACCGCACGCGCGATTTTCGCTTTCGCATCGAGCACGATCAGGTGATCGCGCCCGATCAGTTCGCGCAGTTTCGTAAGCTCGGGGTCATCGCATCGGTGCAACCGTGCCATCTGCTGACGGACATGAACTGGGCAATGGATCGCATTGGCCCCGAGCGCGCGAAGACTTCCTATCCCTGGAAGCAGTTTCTCGATAACGGCGTGCGGCTGGCCTTCGGCACAGACTTTCCTGTCGAGCCACTGAACCCGTTTCGCGGCGTTTATGCAGCCGTCACGCGCAAGAACGAAGCCGGAACCAAAGAGTACTTTCCGGAGCAGAAGGTAACGATGGAGCAGGCGCTCGCCGCGTATACCACGGGAGCAGCCTATGCTCAGTTCGCCGAAAAAGAGAAGGGAACTCTCGCGCCGGGAATGCTGGCCGACTTCGTAGTTCTGGACCGCGATTTGACGAAGATCGCGCCGCCGGAAATTCTGAAGACGCAAGTGCTGCGAACCGTGGTCGGCGGGAAAACGGTTTATCAACGATAGATCGATACCTGCCCGGTGCCCCAGGTTCGCCCGTCGGTTGGGCCAACCTGGGCGCTCGCATACCCAGGTTAGCGTCCAAAGCAAGGACGCGAACCTGGGGCACCGATACTAATTCCACAGACACGAAAGCCGCGGAATCAGTAGAGCACGTCACGACTCGGGTATCCAATCTGAAACGCCGCACCGTTCGATGGCATCAGAAGTTATTGCGGCGTTTGCTGCATCTTGGTGACCAACTGCGTTCTGCTGCTGTCTAATGCCGTGAGAACCCCGCAGTGATCCGCTCACCAACACAGTCCAGAGTTGGCGACTGTATAATTTCTATTTGGATCGTTTAGCCGGAGGAAAGTGAATGGATTCGCAAGCTTCAGGTTTCAGGCAAAGATTCAGGGCCAATCGCTTTGCCTCGATGTTAGTGATCCTGGCGACGCTTTCGCTAGGTATTCTGATTGGCACGGTCGTCTCTGGAGCCGTCAAGGGCAAAGAGCAGAACTCATCGGCTGACGCGACGCCGCTGAAGGTTCCCTCGCCCGTCCAGATGTCCAACCAATTCTCCACCATCGCGCGCGAGCTCGAGCCGTCGGTGGTCAACATCAACACGGAATCGACCATCAAGAACCCGCATCGCCGCATGATGCCGCAAGGACCGGACGAAGGCCCGGGCGGCGGCGACGAAGACAATCCCTTCCAGGATTTCTTTAACCGCTTCTTCGGCGGCCAGCCGGGGCAGGGAGGCGGCGGTGGTGGTCAGGGCTTTGGCAACGCTCCCGATATGCGCGAGCGCTCGCTGGGTTCGGGCGTGATTGTGGATTCTAAAGGCTACATCCTCACCAACAATCACGTAGTCGAAAAGGCTGATCGCATTCGGGTCAACCTCATGGGCGATCCGGAGACCGTCACTTATAACGCCACCGTGATCGGCACCGACGCCGAAACGGATTTGGCGGTGATCAAAATCGATGCCAAAAAGCCGCTGCCGGCGGCCAAGATGGGCAACTCCGACAGTATGAACGTCGGCGATTGGGTGCTGGCTATCGGCAGCCCGTTTGGACTCAACGAGACCGTCACCGCGGGAATCGTCTCGGCGATCGGCCGCAACATCGTTCCCGGACGCCAGTTCGAGTCGTTCATTCAGACCGACGCGGCCATCAATCCCGGAAACTCCGGCGGTCCGCTGGTCAATATGGATGGGCAAGTGATCGGCATCAACACTGCGATCTACACCAGTGGCGGCGGATATCAGGGCGTCGGTTTCGCCATGCCGTCCAACACGGTGGTGAGCGTCTATAACCAGCTCATCGGGCCGGAGCACAAGGTCTCGCGCGGTTCCATCGGCGTCTCCTTCAACGCGCTGCCGAATCCGGCAGTGGCGCGAGTTTACGGCGTGAACACCGGAGTCACCATTTCCAGCATCACTGCCAATGGTCCGGCGGAAAGGGCCGGCCTCAAGACCGGCGACACCATCATCTCGGTTAACGGTAAAACGGTGAAGAACGGCGACGAACTGGTTGCCGATATCTCCGCCCTTAAGCCGGGTTCTACGGCCAAGCTCGGCTACATCCGTAACGGCAAACAAGAAACCGCCGAGGTGACCATTGCCGATCGCGCCAAGCTCTTTGCCAATCGGCTGGGTGGCGAGCAGGGCGAAGGTGAGGAAGGACAACCGCAGGAGGGCAAGTTCGGCATGACCGTCCGCGGCATCACTCCGGAGATAGCGAACCGTTATCAGTTGCCCAATAGCAAAGGTGTGATGGTGCAGGACGTGAAGCCGGACAGCTTCGGCGACACCGCAGGCCTGAGCCGGGGAGACGTTATCCTCGAAATCAATAAGCAGGCGGTCAATAGCGAAGACGACTTCCGCCGCATCGAGTCGCAGACGAAGAGCGGTCAGGATGTGGTTTTCCTGGTCCGGCCGCGAGGCACGAAGGATAACTCGACGGTGTTTATGGGAGGAACCTTACCGTAATGACGGGTTACGGTCGGTTTCACCCAAAGCCATTAACTGAATAGCAATCGCGGCAGCGGCGCCGGCGCATCACAGACAGACGATGCACCGGGGCCGCTGTTTCCATTTTGGGAACGGGGTTGCTTTTTATTGTTCCACAATGAGTTTCCGCTTAGTTACAATGGGTCAACATTTGCAGTTCATGGGAAATTTAAGGAGTGAGGTGTTCGTTGCCTATCGGGAACCGTAACCTCCAAATCGCCAGTGTGTTTCTGCTGTTGTTGGGCCTGGCCGGATGGACATCGGCGAGCACGACAACGAAATCCAAACCCAAGCACGCCCACCTTTCCAGCACGCACCACAGTTCCCCCGGCCATCATTCCTCCAAGCGTGTAACGAAGGCGGCGGCGCGCTCTCACGGACAGCGCAGCATCGATCAGGAACGAACCCTTGCCATCCAGAACGCGTTGATTCGTGAGCACTACCTGTCGGGCGAGGCCAGCGGCGTCTGGGACCAGGCGTCAAAAGATGCCATGGTGCGCTACCAGGCCGACAATGGCTGGCAGACCAAGATCACGCCCGACTCGCGCGCGCTTATTAAGCTGGGACTAGGACCGGACCACAAGGGGCTGCTGAACCCTGAGACCGCGAATATCCCGTCTCCTCATGAGCTTGGCGTTGATAGCGAAACGCAGCCCGGCGGAGCAATGGACAATCAGTAAGGGCACGACGGTAATCAGTTGGCATGGGCGCGCGGCGATGCGCGCCTTTTGCTTCTATTAGGGAACTCTGGTTTTGAAAGGGACGGCCTTCAGGCCCTCCGCTAACCTCATGCCCGATCCCGCAGAACAACTGCAACGCATTTACCTCGCTGGCTTTGAGCTCGAAACCTTCGAGCGTTACCCGAACGCCATCGGCGTGCTTCGCGACGGCTGCATCGCGCTGCTCAGATCCACACCCACCGGACTGCAGATGATCGGCACGCCCGGCTGGCGCATGGGCGAAGTTCTGGGTGTTCTGCTGGAAAAAGACGGCAGGGAAGTGTTTCAGGCGAAAACTGAGATGGTGGAAGCCACACCCGAGCGACTGGAGACACTGCGTCGGTTCAGGGCAGACTTGGAGCAGTTGCTGACGGCGACGGCGTAGGCCGGTTGGAGTCACAAGGTCGAGTATTACTCTCCGTAGAAGTCGCGTTCGAATTCCGGTAGAGGATCGTCGAAATCATCCGGGACGACGAAATCACCCTTTGCCAGCCCCAGGGGCGCTTCATGAACCTTGACCTGCACAAGGATCAGGGTGGCCTAAGTCATCGACTAAGTCAATCAAGGCGAGAACAACCGCCTACGGAACAACCTGCGCGGTTGCCCTGAATTTATGACAGTTGCGGAACTGGAGCACGTTCCGATTCTGTTTCCCGTCGCGGTAATCGCTGCTGACCACTGAACGGACCGGAAGCAGGAAACTGGTACCATCGCCGAAGGGAACTTCGCCGTAGTCGATCTCAAATTCGGCATTGCTCATCGGGAACTCTTGCGGCAAACCGCTAGTGCTCATTTCAAACTGGAGAAGCTTGCCACTGCTTTCGTCGATCCAGAGCCGACCACGATAAGGCGGGGCGACAATTTGATCTCCCACCTGCAATTGCCACGTGGGAAGATCCTGCTTCGCGACTCCATACTGGAATACTACAGCGCGGTGGCCTGACAGCTTGGCTTCGTTCGCGAACCGAAAGCTAACTTTGTTGTTGGTGTCAAAAAGTGCGCGCAGATTGCTTCCGAACTGCCCGGTTGACCACTCGCCTAAGCCCAGCAACGTGGCCTTGGATGCCGGCCTCCCGTTGGCCTTGACCTCCTGATACGATTCACCTCCGTCTTGGAAGGTCACAATCGCGGCGATCACGTCGGTGGGGACGCCGTCTACAAAGCGCGAGGCTGTCTGCTCGCACCTGAAGTTGGGCATCCGCTGCGGGAGCGTTACAGCGTATTGGCACACTATGCGCAGCGCATCGGAATGCGGCAGGCCCGCGGCAAGCGAGTTACAGATGGTGGCCGAGGAGACCGCAGCCTGAGAACCGGCAGGAACTGAATCTTGCGCAATGAGCACTGTCGTGAGCAGGAACGCCACAACCGTTTGCCAGAAGAGAAACTGGCCCAGGAAACGTGTGGTCGTGAGGGCTTCGCCAGGCATGCCAGAAATCATATCGGTCTCCGAGTAAACCCTGGCCGGTTAGACGCCGAATGGGCTTGCACTGTTAGCGGATGGCTACAAGAGCCCGTCACTAGTCTATAGTCTAGGGGATCTGCTGCTTGCTGCGCTACGGCTGCGCTGGATTGCCTGATATCTTTGCCCGATCATCCTGCGTCTCAAACAGCTTCAGATTTTCGGCCTTCCATTGCATCGCATTGTGAATCCGGTGATAGCCGCTGGGGTGATCGAAGAAAATAAACTCCTCGATCGGGCCCGGACGCATCTTTCTGTACTCTCCAAGATGAATGGCAGCCTGGGCGAAACCATCCGGCTGCCGGCTGGCGTTCAGACCATACATGTCGGCTTCGCCTTCCTCAGTCCTCGTCTGAGTGTTCTGGATCGGCGTAATGACAAATCCGAAGATGGAAATGATCAGCACCACCAGCGGGACGATGGCGGTATCGCCGATGCCGCGAATCTGCCACTTGGCGCCCCATCGGGCAAGACTCCAATCGAGTGACCATCGTAGCAGGGCAAAACCCGCTACCACGACAACCAGGATAAACAGCAGGTCCTTATAAATGTGATGGAGCACATAGTGGCCCATTTCGTGTCCCATGACCGACTGGATCTCTTCCGGCGAGCCCCGGCGGAGCAGGTTGTCGTTCATGGTGATGCGCATGGTGTTGCCGAAGCCGCTGACGTTGGCGCTCATGCGAGTGGTCTGGCGCGAGGCATCAATCTCATAAACATCTTTGGCAGGGATGCTGTTGGCGCGCGCCAGGCTCAGGACCGGCTGCGTTACCTTAGGATCGTTCAGCTTGGTCACCTTGTTGAAGATGGGGACCAGATAGACGGGCGTGATCATCACTGTAAACACGGCGAATAACATAGTGACGCCCGCTCCCCAGATCCACCACGTACGAGGTAGGCGGCGAACGATCCCGAACAGCGCCATCACCAGAAGGCCGCCGAGCACGATGCCGATCATCAGGGCTTTGGTCTGGTCCCACGCCCACGGGCCAAAGCTTTGCGTAGCCAGCCCATATTGGTGTTCGCGAATGTAGCCCTCGTAGATCGCTAGCGGCGCTCCGAGTACGAAAGTAACCACCATGTACTGCGCCCAGTAAAGGAACGTCTGCAGCGGTTTGAAGCGGGTGATGCGCTCGGCCAGGTTGCGCATGGCCGCCGACCAGCGCAGGTTCAGCAACAACAGAGAGATCGCCACGCCATAGACAAAGTCCCATAGGATCAGCCAATAACCGCCTTCGAAGTAGGCATCTGACCGCGTCCGGGCGCTGGCGGGAATCTGCGCCATGTAGGCCTCGGTGGCGGCGTCCACGTCGAAATTGGGCGACGCCTGAGCCGCGGCGGGGATGGTCGTGACCGAGGGCATTTCGTTGGCGGCGTTGCCGCCAGCCGGCGCTTGCTGCGCCAAGGCGAGACAAGATGCGAAACAGGCGAACAGCACGAAACGAGCAAGAACCGCCCGTGCGCGGATCATCATCGGAAGTCCTTTCAGGGGAAGCGACAGAAGTATATACGGGTAGGCAAGGGGAAGGTTCCGGTTACTCATTGCGGGGACCCGGGGTCCGGCGCCGCGAATTCCTGGCGATAGTGGAGTAGCGCTTGAAGAAGGCGAAAGTTGGGCAGAATCAGGTGGGTGCTGACGGCGCAAGCCCTATTTCAGCGGCCTTCAGCATATTTAACATAATATCTGTTATCGGACATTACAAAGCTACCACCGAAACTCGGACTCGGACTGCACCTGGGCTCTACGATCATCGCAACAGGACTACGTATTGCGCATAGTCGCCACCAGCCAGTGCTTCGATGCCTCTGTCCAGGGTTACGAGACGGCCTTTGTTCTTGATCGCTAGCCCGAGCAGATAAGCGTCGGTGAGCTGGCGATAACCGTAGAGCCGGTCCTGAAAAGGCGCTATGGCTTGGTGAAGGTCAAAATCGATGGGCCAGAAGCAATGGCTGGGCAATCGGGTAACGACGGAAAGCATCGCCAGAGCCTCATGAATGTCCGGGGGGTGATCGGAAAATTTCGGACTGGAACTGATCCTGACAAATCCCGCCTGCGTAAGCGCGCACGTTGCCCAACCTGGTCGCCCGATTCGTCAAACCAGCGTCGCGCCTTGCGATGGGCCACGTGCTCTTCGTGCAGCAGTGCGATCAGAACATTAACGTCGAGCAGAGAGGCGCTCACCAGTCTTCCGCCTCAAGGTCCTTTACGTGTTCGGTAGTGATGGGCCGTCTGGACTTGGGCAGATCAAATACCGGCAGCCCGTCAACGTACTTGATCCGTGGCGCCCTTCGGGTGCCGCGCACAATCAGTTCCCCTATAGCCTTACTCAGGGATATGTCGCGGCTGCGAGCGTACTGCGCCGCAATCGCTGCAGTCTCATCGTCCAGCGTGATAGTGGTTCGCATAAGCTTTAGTTTACATCATTATCTACTTTTGATGCACAAATAGACATGATGCATCACAATTTCTAGATCAGCACCACCTTGGGATGAAACAGCGTGCCGGCGACGCGGCTGGCGAGGCAGATCAGCTCCGTCTGGCCAGCGAAGACCTTCACCCATGGCGAGCGCGACATCTCCGGCAGGTTGACGGTGCGGCCGTGGCGGATCTTTGCGATGTCATCATCGGCTGCGGTCACCGACGGTATGTGCGGCAGAATGCGGCGCGGATGGACGCAGAGCGCCCCTATTTGGCCTTCGGCGGCGGCTTTGGCGATGTCGTCGAGCGTATGAGCTTGCTCGATATTAAACTCGGCGACCGCAGTCCGACGCAGGCTGGCAAGGTGCGCGCCGCAACCAAGCTTCTGCCCCATCTCGTGCGCCAGGCTGCGGACGTACGTTCCTGACGATACGCGGCAGTGGAACTGAGCCGTGTCGTCCGCAAAACTGGTGACCATGAACTCCTTAATCTCCACTTCGACCGGCTGTAGCTCAACTTCCCGCTTCCTGCGCGCCAGCTTGTAAGCCGGTACGCCATGAATTTTCTTGGCCGAGAACGGCGGAGGAACCTGCTGGATTTTACCCTCGAAGCCGAGGCCGACTTGCTGGATTTCTTCAAGTATTACATTAACTTCTTGCGGCTCGCCGATGGGATCACCGTCGGCGTCGTAGGTATCGGTCGCAAAGCCCAGCCGGATCGTCCCTTCGTACGCTTTTTCGGAAGCGTTGTAGAACTGGCAGAGCCGGGTGAGGCGTCCGGTCAGCAGCGGCAGGACGCCGGTGGCCATGGGATCGAGCGTCCCAAGGTGGCCGATGGACCGTTCGCCCAGGATGCGGCGCGATTTCGCCACTACGTCATGGGAAGTCCAGCCCTGCGGTTTGTCCACCACGATCACGGCATTGAGCGGCATGCTTCTGCTATCGTGGAGGCTGGAGCGCGGATTGGTCAAATACGGAAGCCGCTTGCCTGCCGCAGCACTGTAGTTAGACATGATCCCACTGAAAGACGACGCCCCTCGCATCAGCACGCCCTACGTGACCTACACGCTGATAGCGTTGAATACCTTGGCGTTTCTGTTTGAGATCTCGCTGAACCAGGTGGGGCAGCAGCAGTTGATCTTCGCCTTTGGCGTGGTACCGGCGCGTTTCACGGTCGTGCTGTTCAATCACGGGTATGTGCCGTGGGACCTCATCTCCAGTCTAGGAACGCGATACGTGCCGCCGGCCGCGGCCCTCGTGCCTATTTTCACCTCGATGTTCCTGCACGGCGGATGGCTGCACCTCATCTTCAACATGTGGGCGCTATGGATTTTTGGCGATAACGTAGAGGACTATCTCGGACACACGCTTTACCTGGTGCTGTACCTGGCTTGCGGAGTTGCGGCGGCGCTGCTGCACACGTTGTTTAACATCGGCTCGGCCGTACCCAGCGTCGGCGCCAGCGGAGCGATCGCCGGAGTGATGGGCGCCTATTTCGTTCTTTATCCGCGCGCGCGCGTGCTCACCCTGGTACCGTTCTTCTTCGTGTTCTTTATGTGGCTGCCGGCGTGGATCGTGCTGGGTTACTGGTTTATTGCGCAGTTCCTGAGTGGGGCTGCGACTTCCATCGGCCGGCATGGCGCTAATTCCAGCGGCATCGCGTTCTGGGCACACGTGGGAGGGTTCCTGGCCGGAGTTTTTCTCATCAAGCTCTTCCCTGCCCGGACGCGGCGATATCACTACGGGTTGTAAACCAGCAGTTAGCAATTAGCGGCTAGCTTTGATCCTGCTTCTGCGACTCTTCACGAAATTGGGACGGTCGAGAGGTCAGCTCTATTGCGAAGCGCGATGCAGCCTGTCAGCAGCGGAGCTAATTGCTAACTGCTAATCGCTGCCTCCTCACACCGCCCCACCCGCCGGATCCAAACTGATCTCGGACGGATTTACGTTGGGCGGGAGCAAAACGGCATAGAGCACGGCCTGAGCGACGCTTTCCACATCGATCATGTGATGGCGAGGCGCGTCGGGCATGATCTGCTGCCAGATGTCGGTATCGGTTGCGCCGGGCATCAGCGCTGTGACGCGAATGCCGCGCGGCATCAGCTCGGCACGCAGCGATGCCGTAAAACCTAAGGCGCCGGTCTTGGCTGCCGTATAGGCATAGTAGTTGGGGAAAAGCTGTTTCGCGGCGGCGGACAAATTGTTGATGATGGTGGCCCCCGCCTGCATCAGTGGCAACGCCGCACGCGTGCATAGAAACACGCCGGTCAGGTTGGTGTCGATGTTGTCTCGCCACATTTCCAGCGACGTCTGTTCGAGCGGCGTTGCCGGCTGACTGACGCCGGCATTGTTGACCAGGATGTCGACTCTGCCGAACCGCCGTTTCACCATGGCGAAGAGCGCGCCCACAGAGCGCGGTGCGCGGACGTCGCAGACCACGGCGACGATGTTACCGCCGGTGGCCAGTTCCTTGCGCAGTTGGGCCGCGCTGTTGGTAAGCGTCGCAATGTCGCGCGCCGTAATCACCACGTCTGCGCCTTCGGCGGCAAGCGCACGCGCAATCGCATAACCGATCCCGCGGCTGGCGCCGGTTACGACGGCAACTTTTCCTTTCAGCGGCAGCTCGGGCATGGCAGCGGGATGCTCCATTACTACGCGGGTGGGCTTCTGAGCAGACATCAATTTGTTCCTGAGGCTGAAGCCGAATCTATAAGCGACCGTTAGCTTAGAGCATCGCAGGGGCCGAAGTCGAGACTCAACCCAGGGGCCAGAATAGTCATGACGAGCGCACTGATTTGGCGTTCGGGATCTGCTGTTCGGCCGAGAAAAGTAACTCCCTCGGTAGCGTTCAGTCGCGCCCTCCTGATGACAAGATAGATAGAGGAACTGGTTCGGCGCAGCTAAAGTTGCGGCCCCCATCCATCTTTCAGTTTCAGATGCCGTTAACGTTCTTGGCGTGGATGAGCGACAGAAATTCCTGCCGCGTCTGCTGGGCGCGAAATGCGCCGAGCATAGAGGATGTGACGGTGGCGGAGTGCTGCTTCTCGACGCCGCGCATCATCATGCAAAGGTGACGCGCCTCGATCACAACGCCGACTCCGAGCGGTTCGATCACCTTCTGAATCGTCTCCGCGATCTGCACTGTCAGCCGCTCCTGCACTTGCAGTCGCCGCGCATAGACTTCCACCAGCCGCGCAACTTTGCTGAGGCCGATGACGCGGCCCTTGGGGATATAGGCAATGTGCACCTTGCCGAAAAATGGCAGCAGATGGTGCTCACACAGGCTGAACATCTCGATGTCTTTGACGATGACCATCTCGTCGTAATCGACGTTGTACAGTGCGCCGTGGAGTATCAGTTCGGGATCGTCGCGGTAACCCTTGGTGAGGTCGGACAGGGCCTTGGCGTACCGTTGCGGAGTGCGCAACAGGCCCTCGCGATTGGGATTTTCGCCCACGCGGACCAGCATCTCGCGCGCAAGCTCTTCGAAACTGGCACTCGTTAGGGTCGGGGTTTCGGTGGTGTCTTTCATAAGAGCAGCCATTAGCGACTAGCAATTAGCCTTTAGCTAAAAGCGCGGCGTGAACATTCTCGCTAAGAGCTAAAGGCTAAGTGCTAAATGCTAAGTGCCGCAGTATTCAAAGCTGTTGCTGGCCGTCTCTTCCAGCTTCACCTTTTCCAGATGAGCGGTCTTAAAGTTTTGCTTCAAAATGTGAAAGATGACCTCGATCAGGTTTTCGGTTGTCGGCACGGCAGACGAGAACTCAGGACGCACATTGAGATTGACATGATCAAAGCGCTCCAGCACTTCGCGCCGCACTGTTGCATCCAAGTTCGCCAGATCGCAAATCATGCCGGTCTTCGAATCCACCTGCCCGCTGACCGTTACCTCCAGAGCATAGTTATGCCCGTGCCCATACGGGTTGTTGCACTTGCCATAGACGGCACGATTCTCGGCCTCCGACAGCTGATCGCAATGCAGGCGATGTGATGCCGAGAAGATGTATCGTCGCGTCAGGTGAGCTTTCATTCTTCTCCGTAGAAATCGACAAACAGGTCGGGCAGCTCGTAAACTCGCACGCGGTGGAGTTTTGCCACCTTCAACTTATCCTTTAAGCGAGCCCAGATTACAATGGCCAGATTTTCGGTCGTCGGAATCTGGCGAAAAAATTCCGGAACCTCTTTGTTGAGATGACGATGGTCGAGCGCGTCCAGAACTTCGCGGTTCAAGGTTTCCTTTAACTCTTTCAGATCGACGACGAAGCCGGTCTTCGGATTGACTTCGCCCTTCACCGTCACCTCCAGCGTGTAGTTGTGGCCATGACCGTTCAGGTTGGCGCACTTGCCGAAGACGCGGCGGTTCTCTTCCTCGGTGAATTCCGGATTGTGGTAGTAATGCGAGGCGGAAAATTCGCATTTACGGGTTAGGTAGACCATATTCTCCTGCGGCGGGGTGATTCCACAATTAAGGAGCTTTGCAGAATATAGTGACGAGGCCACGGGATTGTCATCACGAGCCGGCGAACCCGGGCCCCCGACAAGCGCCGGTTTTGCGCTTGTCGGGGTGGATATACCCGGCGGGGGATCTGCTTTCCTGGCGGGTGGCAGAAAAAGCAGATCCGTCGCGCCCAAAGGCGGGGCGCTCGTAATGACAATTCGAAAACGCGACCGGCTCCGGCAACCACGCCACGTCACTATAATTTGCAATTCTCAATAATGTAGCCCTGCTAAGGCCAACTCCTTGTCGCTCCGACGCACGGCTGAAGAGGCTGCTGAAAAACTCCGAAAAGCGCATCCCTCGCCGACTAAAGTCGGCTGGGGGTGACAAATATAAGGGACTTAGACGCTGGCCTGAAGGCCAGCTCTACCCCGCTTCTGACGTGCCACTACTCCGGCCATACTCACGTCCCTTCCATCTTACCGAGCCTCGCTTATGAGAGATTTTGGAGTTCAGCAAAAGTATCGCGAACAGCGGCAGGCCGAAGATCGCCAGCGCATTGGAGAGCCAGTCGAAATGCGCGCGCCGTATTCGCACCAGAAAGAAAACTATAAACCCAGCCGCCAATGCGCCGGCGATGAGCGCCGCAGCGACTTGCCTGTCAGCGCTGTAGAAGATAGCCAGTGCCAGCCAAAACATGATGAGCGCAAATTGCAAGATGCGTACGACGGCCAGCCGTTGCGGATGCGGAAACAGTAATGCCAGGTTCTTCGTCCAGCCTTCCCACATGGCCGGGAAGCTACGATACATCCGGGTGCTGACGACGTCAGATACGCAAAACCGCAGCTTGTAACCGGCCTGTTTTACGCGCCGCGCGAGTTCCACGTCTTCCAGAATTGCGGTTGCAACTGCGGCATGGCCACCGACGGCGTCGTAAACATCGCGGCGGACGAGCAGGTACTGACCATTAGCGGCAGCGACAGCTGACTGCGGATCGCAAACTTGCTTCGGCGGATAGGTCCCGGCCAGTTCGGCGAAGATCACGGGCATGAGCGCGCGCTCGGCAAAGCCATGGACCTCTTGCCGGGGAGAGTATGACAGCAGGCCTGCATCACACTCGCGAGCTTCGCCAAATCCGCGCGCGATGGAATCCGGCTTGTGCTTTGTATCAGCGTCGGTGAACAGCAGCCAGTTCCCTGCTGCCGTTCGTGCGCCGCTATAAGCTGCGTTGCACTTACCGCTCCAGCCCGGCGGCAAGGGATCGGCCGCGATGACGCTGACGGGAAAGCTGCCAGCAATCGCGCGAGTCGTATCGGTCGAGTGGTCGTCAACCACGATGACCTCGTAGCTAACGCCCTCCTGGTTCGTCAGGCTCTGAAGGCAATCCGCCAGAGAGCCTTCCTCGTTCCGCGCGGGGACGATGACCGAGACTTCGGGATGGATAGCAGGGCTCATGCTCATTCCGTTGTTGTTTTGGCTACCTCCTTGACAGGGAGGCCTGCAGCCGATTGTGTCCCCGAGTGGTGTCGCCGCTCCTCCACCTCATTTCGCCCAACAGCGGCGCGAAATGGGGACCCCGGCTCCGCGGCTCGCTTTCTTTCTCCTTGAACGGGGGCTACCACCCCCGCCTAAACTCGTCTCGCCGCTTTGCGGCTATTTCATTGCGGGTTCGGACCCTCTTCCCACCGCACGATTTATAAACGGCAGTTTCGTGACAGCCTCTTGCGCGAAAGTTGTAGTGCATGAGCTGGAGCCACAGCGAAATGAGGTGTCCCTCTGCATTATTATATGAGGGTGAAGTGCTTGCTCTCATTCGTAGCTGTCTTGGGATTGCTTCTCGTCACCGCTTGCAGCGCCGGGTCGCATCCACCGCGCATCGGCAACACCGCTCCCGATTTCACCCTCACCGACTCGCAGCATACGGTTGAGCTGAGCCAATTGCGGGGCAAGCCTGTGCTTCTGAACTTCTGGGCGACGTGGTGCCCACCATGCGTGGAAGAGATGCCGTCGCTGCTGCAGTTGCACAAGGAGCTGGGCGATAAGGTGATCATCCTGGCGGTCAGCGAAGATGCCGACGATGGCGCTTATAAGCAGTTCGTCCGCGACCACAATGTCGATCTGCTGACGGTCCGCGACCCACGCCAGAACACCAATGAAATTTATGGGACCTTCAAGTTTCCCGAGACCTATGTGATCGACCGCAATGGCAAGATTGTTCGCAAATTTGTCGGCCCCACCGACTGGACCGCGCCCGATATCGTGCAGTATCTGAACAAGCTGTAATCGGGTTGCCAGTGTCGCGCGGGCTTACGCCCGCTCCTAACACAAATGCCGCCCTTCGGGCTGGGAGAAGGGTAAGCGGTACTGCTGGATTTACGGAAATGCCTCAGCACGGTTAAACCGAATCGCAAAGCTTGGCGGAGACGAGAAAGCCCGCCTCTTGCGAAGCGGGCTTCGCTCTGTGGGCGACGCTACTTGCCGCTGAGGCCGTTGACGACTCCGACTCCGGTGCAGAAATCCCAACCGGCGGTTGCGCTGTGCGTGCCGCAAGAGCCGGAAGTGATGTCGGTGAAGTACGAGCCGTTGCCCAGTCCGCCATATATGAGCGTGTTTTCCGCATTGCTGCTGGTCTCGAAGTGGCCGGCGTTGTTCACGATTCCGGCCAACGAGGGTGACGCGACGCTGGTGCCGTAAACCTCAACCCACCCGCCGTAGCAGGCGGAGTTGTAAACCGCTACGGGCGAGCCGCCGCTGGCATCGAAGGAAAGATCGGGCGTACCGCGCTTGCTGCCCACAATGCTCTCGATCGAATTCTGGAACGAGGGACGCGATTCGTAGCGACTATCGCCGCCGCCGCCGTCACTCCACGCCGTCTGATTGG
This sequence comes from uncultured Acidobacteriaceae bacterium, assembly GCA_963821995.1. Classification (GTDB taxonomy): domain Bacteria; phylum Acidobacteriota; class Terriglobia; order Terriglobales; family Acidobacteriaceae; genus Bog-257. The sequence goes on from CAWGFZ010000021.1 coordinate 143,702, forward strand.
TGTAGTCGCCGCTGCTGTTGCGATTCACCTGCGTGCCGCCGGCGGAAACCACGTTCACTGAGGAGCTGGGATAGATCACGCCCGGTGAATCGCCCGAGGAAGCAAAATAGACCGCGCCCGACTGCGTGAAGTAGTGGTCAGAGCTGCTTTCGCCGGAAGTTTCACTGCCGCCCCAGCTCATGGAGACTTCGCCCTTGCCGCCATGCGAAGCGATGTACGAATTGGCTGCGGTGACCGCCTGGTACAACGCGCTGTTGCTGGCGGAAGAGGCTTCCATCAGCACGATCTGTGCGTTAGGCGCCATGGCGTGGGCCCACTCGATATCCAGCGACTCCTCAAGCTGCCATCCCGGACCGCAGCCGTTGGAGGGTTTGCGGCCGCTGGCATATTCAACCGTGAAATTCGCCGCCGGCAAGCCGAAGGTGCTGGAAAAGTTCGCTAGGTCGCTCGCCGCTCCAGGGTAGTCGTAGGCATCGACAATCACGATCACGCCGCTGCCGCCGGTCGGCACTTCGGTTGTGCCATCAATGGGGCAACCGGAAATCGGGTTGGCCACAACGTCGTACACGCAGCCGAGCGACGCCGGTGTCTCGCCCGCCGGTTGCGCCAGCGGAATAATGGAGCCGGTTGGAGCATAAATGATGTAGTTAGTATGCATGTTTACGCCAACGTCCCAAGGGTGCTCGATGCTCGACGGCGGATAAATGCCAACTCCGCTCCGCACCTGGGCGTTTAGCAATACGCTGCATGACAACAGTCCCAGCAGTGCCAGCATGATGAAGACCCGCGTCCGCGGTGAATGTCCGTATTCAATGACCATACTCACGTTCCTCCTCATTCTCCTGGTTCAATTCGCTATAGGTTTCAACAGTTCGGCGCCTTCGCCGATCGGCGACGAGAACTGTTGCTGTTTACTATCCAAGTGAGAGGCAAGCCCGTTGGTGGCCCTTGGTAGCACGCCGAATCCTGAGTAGCACGTTTGGACTCGAGCGTGGGCGGAGTATAGCCCAATTGCGGTCAATCTAACATCCCCGAAACGTGCCATTTACAGCCGCGATAAGAGGAGCGGATGCAATTCACCCTGCAAAACGGAACGAAAGATCATCCCGCCCGTTTAAGCCTGAGAGGAGAACTATCCCGATGTATGTCCAAGGCAACTTTATCGAGTCTCGCGATCGCAGGGGTCGCATGATTGCCGCTGCTTCCCTGCTGGCGTTCATCCTTGCCGGCGCCTCGATGGCGCAGGCGCAAGGCCAACAGCCACCGACCAAGGTGTGCGTTGCGATGGTCAAGAACACCTCGAACTACTCCGTCAATACGCGCCTGCAACAAAGCCGGCTGGCGCGAGACTTCAACAACGCCAAGAAGGACAAGAAAGGCAAGCTGGCGACGGTCGAAGCCGTTGCGCTCGATAGCGAAACGCACGACGACGCTTCCGCCGAAGCGCGCGACAAGGGCTGCGACTACGTGCTCCTTACCAACGTGGTGAGGATGCGCGCTGCGGGAGATCAACGGCAGCCGAATCAGAATCCGCCCGGAAACATTTCTATAGGCCGCGATCCGATCACGGCTTATCCAGGCGCCACTGAGGAGCCGGTATACGAAGCACAGGTCGACTTCCAGGTCTACAAAGTGGGTGAGCTTGAGCCTGTGCTGGGATCTACAACCAGCACAATCGAGCAGTCGGGGAACGAGGATACGACTGTTTCAGCTACGCTGGACATCATCGTCAGTCGAGTCAGGGCCGCGCTCGGAAAGCGGTAAACATCAACTCAGGTTGCCGAACGCTTTTTCCCCGCTATTCGAAAAGCACGAATGAGTCAGCCAGCGCGTAGGATTGGCAGGCCGCTGAAAAAGTCGATCGGAGGCGGGGCTCGGACGCTGGCCAGAAGAGATTGTGTCGCGACCGGTGTCGCCGCTCTGCGGCTCGCTGTTTTCGCTCACTTCAGGCGTGGGCTTACGCCCACGCCTAACCCCATTTCGCCGCTGCGCGGCTGGTTGGGCCGGCTTTCGACAGTTTTTCCCACTGCAAGATTTTCTTGCAGCTCGCGACACAGGCTCTGAAGGCCAGCTCTACCGAACAAGGCACCCCTGAGTTTTTCACCGGCCTCCTATTGAGAATTGCAAATTATGGTAGTGTCTTAAATTTAAGACACTACCTACCATTTCCGCTTGACATTGGCACAGAAGTGAGGCATAAGAGGCGTAACATATGCGGCACCGCTCCCACCGTATGACCTAGAACTTTGTCCTGCGTTCACTGGCCGCACTGGGGTCGTTCTTCCGGGAGTTAGTATGGAAAGCGCTGCTTCAAAGTCGGAGCCTGTTTCTTTTCCTGCCCTCTTCTGCGACCAGTTTCGGGCACGCATGTCACGGCTTGCCGACGACAGGGACGCAACGTTTGTGAATGCATGTACCTCGCGGTATTCGCCCTTCCGGACGTTCTTGCAGAATGCAATCGGCGCAAAGGAGACACCGAATGACAGCGTAGTGTCGGAGTTCGCGCAGAGCGCAGATGTGGCGGCCATTCGGAAGGACGTTGCAACCCTGCTGCAGTGTATGGCAGATGCGCAATTGATTGACTTGCTCTGCACTTCCCTACCGAATTTCCGGCGATTGTGGCTCTCTGCCGATGCATCTTCGGATGCCGCGCGCCAACGGCTGCTGCTGGAAATTGACCAGTTCACATTTGAAGCGGCCCTCGCCATGATGGCGGATGGCTCCCGGTTCCGGTTAATTGCTTTGGATTGCAACGCCCGCTACGAGAAGAAGCTTGAACTACGCAAGAATCTTTGGGAGAGCTTCTTGCAGTTATTCAAATACCTGCTGGGCAAACATGACGCCAATGCCGCGGCGGCCGCAACCCTACAGATCAAGATATGGGCCGCTATCCTGGTCGGCGGGAGCGCAGCTATCGGAGCGGGAGTTCACCATCACATCGTTGTTGCCAGGGCCCATTCTGCTGCGGCCGTTCACGCCGCGATTCCTTCGCCGGCGATCGATACAGCGGTTCCCGTAGTGACACCTACGGAGTCAGTACCCACGGAGACGGTAAGGATCAGCCCGGTTGACGCGCATAGAGAGGCTGCGCCGGCGAAAACCGCAGAAGGTCAGAAACACCATGCTGCTGCTTCTCACGTCCCCAAGAAAGACGAACACGTCGCCACCACTGACAATCATGTCGCCGCGGCTGACAATCATGTCGCCAATGCAAAGGACGCGCACAAGCCGGCCGATACCTCGAAAACAGATAGTGCGAAGAAAGGTATTTTCGGTTTTCTAAGAAAAAGTAGCCACGACAATACGACGGAAACGGAGAAGCAGCGGACAGCGTCCTCAAAGAACACGAACGCCCAGACAAACACCAGCGACCAAGCAAACACCGACAAGCAGAAAAAGGGTATGTTTGGCTTTCTGAAAAAGAACAAGAATAAAAATAATCAGACGCAGAATGACAATGCCAGCAATGCACAGACCAAGCAGGATAAGACCGCGGCCAAATAAAACGCGGAGGTACGCTGCCTTTCTTCTTCCGCGCTACTCCCGATTATTGAGAATTGCAAATTATAGTGACGTGGTGTGGTTGCCGGACACCGGTCGCATTTTCGAATTGTCATCACGAGCGCCCCACTCATGGGCGCAAGGGATCTGCTTTTCTGCCACTCGCCGGGAAAGCCGATCCCTCGCCGAGTATATCCACCCCGACAAGCGCAAAACCGGCGCTTGTCGGGGGCCCCAGGTTCCCCGGCTCGTGATGACAATTGCGTGGCTTCGGCACTATATTCCGCAAAGCTCAGTAGTAACAACCAGTTTGTCAGCATCGCTGATCACGATGGTTTAAGCGACTTCGTTCCTCCCGACGTCCGCCCGAGTTATTCAGGTTCATGCCAGCTTCTAGCTTCGATGAGCACGATGCAGTGTCCTTTTACTGCGCTGCGCGCTCACTCTTCTAAGTGTCGCTATGTGCCGTCTGCCATGGCGATAGCTCACCAGTGGATGGACCTCGGCCTTGATCCTGCGCTCGGCTAACCATGGATCGCGATTGTATTCGGGGTCGAACATGGCGATCACCGATATCGCGCGGCTGCTGTAGCGGCGGGCCCAATCGCTCTGAGCGAGATCAGCTTCGACCAGCCTCCAATGCTCGGCGCTCTCGTCAGGCGTGCTGCTCGCAAGCGACGCCGCGCGCATGGCCGCGTCTTCATTGATGGCAGGGAGAAACTGCGTGAACTTCTCCAGATTTACGCCCATCTGGAACACAAGCTGGCTCAGCGCCATCTGCTGCGAGCCCGTGAGCTGGTCGAAATGGCGACAATACGCGCGCGCATTATGGATCGCCTGGATGGCTGAGATCCGCAGCAGCTGCGTGGCTTCCTCTTCTGTGATCTCCGGCGCCAGCGCATGCGTCCTGATCTTCCTGCGGAATCGGGTTTTGTTCCAGGCCTGGAGATCATGGCCGTATTGCCGAAGAATCGCGTCCAGGCGACGAGGATCGAGTCCCGCCGCCTGCCACAGTTCGGCGCTCGAAGGCTCGAGGAATTGATTCGGGTTGAGAGGGTCGCGCTGCGCATGCTCGGTAGCGGCGACATCCAGGCTGAATCCGGCTCCGATGAGCGGCCGGCTCGTCTTCGGATCAGGATAAGCCGACAGCACCCAGCCCTCATGCCGGCCGTCGCGCAGCGTGCTCATCAGCTCGCCCAAGTTGAACTTGATGTCGGAGTCGCGGAAGTCGAGCAGCGGCTGTAGCGGCGAGGAAACCGGCGGCTGCAATGACGACAGATATCCAGCCTGGTATGTCAGCGGGAGGTTCCGGGCTGTAGCCGGCGCGGCGGGCAATGCTCTCAACCCGGCAGTTTGCGCCATCGCGCCGCACGCCAAAATCCCAAGTACGGCGGCCACAACGAATTGTCGGACGAATCTCATCATTTCCCGCGCGGATTTTTTTCGCTATCGTGGCCTACACAATACCCGAAAATCGTCGCGCCATGAATAGCCATCTTGGTGCAGATCCTGGAGGCAGCTCCCTTCCGGCAACCGGCAATGGGCAACTGGCAACTGGCAACCGCCAACCTGCGACTGGTATACCCCTCCCTCCCATCGCGCCCGTAAATTATTAAAAAGAAAGCAGAGCGTCTGTAAAATCTTGAGGTCCAAGGGCTTTCACTCAAAATTCTTATAATCAATAACTTATCGGCACACATTGCCACATTTTGGCTGCCCCGTAGTTCATTTCTGATCGCCTTCGGCAAAGCACCGATGCGACGAGAAGCTCGCTTCCCTTCTCACCTCTGGCCAGTGACGGCAGTCGCTCCTCACGTGTGACCATCGCATTTTTCAAAGAACGCGGAGCCCGCGGGCCACACGATCACCCTCAGGCTTTGGACACACCGTGCCCAAGTTATCAGCCTAGCTTTTTTCTATTTGTAGTCAAGTTACGAAGGTACAATCCGCGTTGATTGTCCTTTAGTGCTATACGACCGGTGTGGGCGCTTCTCCTAAGGATGAAAAAACCCACCCAAGCAGAAGCGGCTTGGGTGGGGCACTCGGCAACCCGGCACCATCGTATCTTTGCACTCGCCAGGTCTCGAACCCCGCGAGACCCGAGGCACCCGGCGGGGCACCGAAGTCGTCGATGCCCATGTCCGGGTCGCGTTCTTTGCCGGTGAACTTGTAGTTCTGCGGGCAGGTGTTGGTGAACACATACTGCTCACCTCCCCATGGAAAGTAGTCGGCGTCGTAACACTTGTCTCCGTTTTCGTCGGCCATTACCCGTGACGTTTCCAGGAAATCGCCATAGTAGTAGTACACCCCGCCATCGAGCCGTCGGCGCCGCAATGCGCTGACCACCAAGGTACAGATATTCGGAGACGATGCGGACCGCGTGGCATCGTCCAAGTCTAACGGGACGCAACGTGGTCGTCAGTGATCTAGGGCGTGTTAACACTAATAGATCGGAGGGCCTCGACGATCAGAGCGAAGTTGAGGAAGCCGAGAAAGACGACGTCGAGTTTTTCGAAGCGGGAGAAGATGCGGCGGAAGCCTTTGAGTCTGCGGAAGAGCCGCTCGATCTCGTTGCGTTTGCGGTACATGGCTTTGTCGTAGCTGCCAGGGCTCGCAGGCGATTGCGGTCTGGGTGGAACGACCGGGATAAAGCCGAAGTCCAGAGCCAGTTGGAGAGTTTGTTGTCGTCGTAGGCGCCGTCCATGATGAGATACAACGGTGCGGGCAGCGGTCCGATGCCGGCCAGCAGTTCGCGGCCTTCGACCGCGTCGGAGGCTTGGCCCGGCGAGAGCGCAAAGGTTATGGCCGTTCGAGCATCCGCGGCAACCAGATGAATCTTGGTGGTCCATCCGCCGCGGGATTTTCCGATGGCCTGCGGTCCGTTTTTTTTAAAGCGCCGGTGCCGTCCGGATGCACCTTGACGGTGGTGGAGTCCAGTTTGACGGCCTCGATTCTGATGCGCACGATCTGTTCCCGCTGCAGCTGTTCGAAGACGCTGATCCAGCACGCCGTTCTTGGACCAGCGATTCATGCGGGTGTAGATGGTATGCCAGTTGCCGAAACGCTTGGGCAGTCCGCGCCACTTGCAGCCGTGCTCGGCCACATAGAACAGGGCATTGAGGAATTGCAGGTTGGTGAGCCTGACGTTGCCGCGCTGGCGGGGAAGACTGAAGGCGATACGAAGGTACTGCGCCTCGGTGATCTCCATGCGCCGAAGCATACCACAAAATTACGAATTAGTGTTAACACGCCCTAGGTTACTTTGGCCAGGTTAGCGGCCAAAGGACGGCCGCGAACCTGGGGCACCAGCAGATTTTGACTTCACCCTCGTAGCTGGATCGGAGCGAAGAACATAAGCGCAAGAAAGGCGAGGAACGCACCGCAGAGCCTCACAAACAGCATCACCTTCGGAGCGGCCGAAGGAGTCACTGATCGCCCAGCAGGCCAGACGCGTTCAAAGACCGCCAGCGCCTTTGCCGGGAAAACGGCCATAAGGATTCCCGCGACGACCACGAAAATCGAAAGCGCAGTGATCCCCGGTGCTGGAGTGTTGTGAGGCACCCCGCTGGCCGGATGCACCACTGGGCTTGTCGCTTGTCCGGCGTTGCACAAGCCAAATCTCGGTAGCTGCCATGTAAACGAACCAGCAACCCACTGCAAAAATCGCCAGTCCAGAGGCCCGGTTGAGAAAGCTTACAACGGGATGCAGACGTTTTGGGCTGCGCTCGGTCCATCGGTCGGCGAAACTGATCAATTCCGTGAGCCTGTACCACCTTGCAGGTAGGAAGCACGCCATGAACCCACAAGCGCCTGCGGCCAAGCCCATTAGCAACATCATTATCAGGAGTAACATTGACTTCCTCTCACCTTGGCCTCACTGGGCCCACCGGCCCGCCACAGGCGCCCCAAGTGTAAGAGCCAGAAAGCCCGGGGCTAAGGCTCCACGTTAGCCACCAATTCTACAACAAGTGGATTTAGAGGCTGATTATTTCCCAACTTAGCGCTCGATCCGATGGTGGCTCCAACTGCTACGGACGTTCGTCCAGTTCGACATGTTGCCGTTGTTGTAGCCCAATCAACGATGGCACCAGCAGGCTTTGGCCATAGAAACTCTCCGCCTCGCCGTCACCGTTGCCTAGCTCGTTCCGTTATCTCTCCGGTTTGCGCATCAAAAATACTGACTTGCTGCCACTCCGGATGGAAATCACAACCTATAATCCACATCAAAGGTTTAGCTTCTGCCCAGCGTCTTACTCCCACTACAAGCAAGACTACCGCTCCTGGAGCCTTCGTTCCTTATCCAATCAGGGTCTCGCGGGGTTCGAGACCCGGGACTGTCGTTCCTCAACCAATCCCGTTGCGCTCTCTCGATCACCGCAAGGTACGACACCTACTTCTATCCCGAGGTGAACTCCAATCGAGTCGACAAGTTTCCCACGGTGATCCGTCGTACTCACCCGGGTCTCGAACCCCGCGAGACCCGGGGCACTCAGCGTTCGCACTTATGGCGTGATCTCAAAGACAACGCCCTGGCCGCTGGTTCCACCTGACGAGGCCGTGCCGTAGATATCTCCCTGGGCATCGACCGCGACGCTGCTGGTTGGGTAGCCGCCGTCGTTCGCGTCGGTGAAGTCGTGGAGATCGGTAAAGGTCCAGTTGCCGCCGGATTGCGTGAGCTTGAATACTGAGCCGGCCAAGTCTGCGCCGTCGCGATAGGTCGTGCCATAGAGATTTCCGCTGCCATCGAAGGTCAGGTTGTTGTACGGACCAGCCACGCCGCTGAAGCTGTAGAGCGTGGTCAGCGTCCAGTTGCCGCCGGAGGGCGACAGTTCGTAGACCACTCCGCCACTGTTGACTCCGCCGAAGGCCGTTCCGCCGTAGAGATTGCCGGCCTGATCGAAGATCACGCCGCCATCCGGAGCGCGGCCGTCATTTGCGTTCTGGAAGTTGTAAAGGATGGTCTTCGTCCAACCGGAACCGGAGGACGACAACTTGAAGACCGTGCCCCATCCGTTGGCGCCGCCGCTGTAGGTGGTGCCGTACAGATTACCGGTGCTGTCGAAAGTCAGGCCCGCTACCGGATTGGCGCCATCGCTACCTCCGGCAAAGTTGTAGATGACGCTCTCCGTCCAGCTCTGCCCGTTGCGCATCGCTTCGAAAACGGTTCCCATTCCAGAGGCGCCACCGAGGAACGTTGTGCCATAGAGATTGCCTGCCGCATCGAAGACGACGCTGCCGAGAGGTTGGAAACCATCATTGCCGGTGCCAAACTGATGAACCGTGGTTTCCGACCAGGGGCAGATGATGCTGGGGCAAGCCGTGGGACGTGGCCTTACGCTGAAGACTGTGCCGGACTCGCCAAGTGCGCCGGAGGAAGTTGTGCCGTAGGCAGTGCCATCGGGGCCGAAAGTCACAGCGCCGTAATCCGGGTAAGCACCGTCGCCTCCGCCGGTAAAGCTGTACAAGGGACTCAACAACCAGGATGAGTTGCGGTGCGTCAGTTTGTATACTGCGCCGTTATTGCCGCTGCCGCCATGAAACGTAGTTCCATAAAGATTGCCGGATGGATCGAGGGTTGGACCGGCGGCAGGCTGGCCGCCGTCCTGGCCGCCGCTGAAGTTGTGAATGACGGTGTAGGTTTGCGATTGCGCCGAATGAGAGAGGCTGGCAATAAGGAAAAATGTGGCCACGAGCGCGAACAGAAGCCTGGTCGGGCGCTGGGCCGAAGTGAAACTGGGAGGGCGATGCAGCATTATGAAAGCTCCTCTGATGAAATTACTTGTTGTTCAATGGAACGACAGCCTCCATTATTCGCCTCCGGTAGAAGGTTAGCCAGCAGGATGGGGGGCTTTATGCCCGGACGATAGGTCGTCTGGTCAAGCATCCCAGGGATTGATCAAGCGGATGCCGCAAACTTCAAAATGGGCGACGTTGCGCGTGGCCAGCGTGGCGCTATGGACGTGGGCAATGGCTGCAATCTGTGCGTCGGCGTGGGCGACCGGTTTTTCCCACGCTCCGGCGATCGGCCAAGTGCTAGTGCCCCGGGTTCGCCCCTCTGTTGGGCTAACCTGGGGTCGCGCAATGCTTTTGGCTGACTGCTGACTGCCCTCTTACAACGATCCCATGTTTTGCAGGAACTCGCCGTTGGAGCGGGCTTTGCCGAGCTTGTCGATCAGCAACTCCATCGCTTCCACCGGCGACAGCGGGTTGAGAATCTTGCGCAGCACCCAGATGCGCGCCAGGTCTTCCTTCGGGATCAGCAACTCTTCCTTACGGGTGCCCGAGCGCTGAATGTCGATGGCGGGGAAGGTACGCTTGTCGACCAGTTTGCGGTCGAGAATGATTTCCATGTTGCCGGTGCCCTTGAACTCTTCGAAGATCACGTCGTCCATGCGCGAACCGGTCTCGATCAGCGCGGTCGCGATAATCGTCAGCGAGCCGCCTTCCTCGATGTTGCGGGCCGCGCCGAAGAAGCGCTTCGGGCGCTGCAAGGCGTTGGAATCGACACCGCCGGAGAGCACCTTGCCTGACGGCGGAACGATGGTGTTATAAGCGCGCGCCAGGCGCGTTATGGAATCCAAAAGAATGACGACGTCGCGTTTGTGCTCGACCAGTCGCTTGGCCTTCTCAATGACCATTTCGGCGACCTGGACGTGACGCGCTGCAGGCTCGTCAAACGTTGACGAAATCACCTCGCCCTTCACCGAGCGCTGCATGTCGGTAACTTCTTCCGGACGCTCGTCGATGAGCAACACGATCAGCACGATTTCGGGATGATTGGTGGTGATCGAGTTCGCCAGGTTCTGCAACAGCATGGTCTTGCCGGTACGCGGCGGAGCAACGATAAGGCCGCGCTGGCCTTTGCCGACCGGCGTGAGCAGATCCATGACGCGGGCGCTGATGTTCTCGCGCACCGTCTCCAGCTTGATCCGCTCCTGCGGATACAGCGGCGTGAGGTTGTCGAAGAGGATCTTGTTGCGCGCCTCTTCCGGCGACTCGAAGTTGACCGCCTCGATCTTCACCAACGCGAAATACTTCTCGCCCTCGTGCGGCGGACGGACCTGGCCGCTGATGGTGTCGCCGGTCTTCAGGTCGAACTTGCGGATCTGCGACGGAGAAACGTAAATGTCATCCGGGCCGGGAAGGTAGTTGTAGTCGGGCGAGCGGAGAAAACCGTAACCATCAGGCAGGATTTCCAGCACGCCTTCAGCGAAGATGTGGCCCTCTTTTTCGCTTTGGGCCTGGAGGATCTTGAAGATGAGGTCCTGCTTGCGCAGGCCGCTGGCGCCGGGCAGCTCGAGAGACCGAGCTATACGGGTCAACTCGGTGATGTTCTTTTCTTTTAATTCTGAGATGGTCATTTGTCACCTACGGGGATTTTGCGGAGGGGCGGGCCGGAAGGCTCTGGCGAGGAACGCGCCGAAGCGCGCGGCGCGCTTATGCGGCGCGCCGCTGGGCTTCGGGAGCTGTCTCGGGTTCGAGAATCACTGCACGCCGTTCGCGGTCCGCGATACGGTTCAACACTTCATTCGTCGTATCCTGAATGCGAGTATTGGGTTTATGGAACTTCCGCGTCGCCTTGGAAGCCAGCTGACATAGCGTGTAACGATTGCGCAGAGTGTGAACTGCCTCAAATACCAATTCGGACCTCATCGATCGAGTTCTCCTGTCTAGAGTAAAGAATGATGTCCCGGAGCCGGTCAGAATGGAACGACTGCTCCAGTCATATGAAGCCAGCAATGGAAGTCGAAAACCACTGCTGCGGCGGGAGCTACCAGGTTAGATGCCGACCAGTTGCTTGTGGTTCGGCATTTTTTCGCCTGCTCGTTTACTCCCCGCCTTTGTACCAAAGCCTTTCACTGCAGAGACTTGCCCGCGAAACACCCTCTTCCAGCGCATTATTGCGTCAGGACATTCCATCGTTTCCTGAAGATAGCGTTCAGAGGGGGCCGCTTCGGGCAGGACGTCTTAGACTGGGTACCGCTGGGTGACGCCTTGTGCAAAAACAGTAAGGTAGTCGCCTGAGCGGCTGCAGTCAAGCAAAATCTTAGCCCGAAGCTTGTCATTAACTCTTCTTAACTTTCTCCATGAAGGGTTTGTGACTGCGGCTTAGACGGCCCGTCCCAGAAAACGTTGCCTTTTTCTTCTAACCCAAGACGTTCCAGCAAGTTGCGATAGTTTAGATTTCCACGGCCGACGCAAGCGAAAACAAAGTGGCTGCCAAATCCGCTGGAAGCAGGCCGCACGATGGTGCCAAAATTTATGCCCAGAACGTTCGGTCGAGCGTCAGGTGGAAGCCAGCCAGATTGTCATTAGACGCGCCTGCCGATGACCCCAGGGTAGCAATCAGTCTCAACAACCTGCCACACTTAGTGCAAGCCACCAATCCTGACTTCCACATGTGTTCACCACGGAAGCACGGAAGGCACGGAATTTTTGAATGGTTCTCCCAACCTGATTCCGTGAGTTCCGTGCTTCCGTGGTGAAATGCGGATTACAGAACTCTTCTCACGATCCCCTGAGGCAGCAGGGGAACATTGAAATTGATGAGCAGGCCGACACGCAGCTTGCTGAGCCGAAGATAGGTGAGTAACTGCGCTTCGTGGATAGGCGCAAGACGCTCAACAGATTTCAACTCAACAACCACGCGGTCCTCTACGACGAGATCAATTTTATAGCCGCAGTCGAGTTGAACACCTTTGTAGCGAACCGGCAAATCAACCTGGGAGCGGAACGCGATTTTCCTTAGCGCGAACTCGCGACATAAGCAAGCCTGATAAGCGGACTCCAGCAAGCCCGGCCCCAATGCACTATGCACTTCGATGGCAGCCCCGATTACCTCGTTGGTCAATTCCGCTTCGATCAGATTATGGCGCGCGGCTGTTCTTACGCTCATGGGTGATCTTCAAACTCCGAAACGTTTGTCACCACGGAAGCACGGAAGGCACGGAATTGTTGAATGATTCTTCTGTGTGATTCCGTGTGCTCAGTGCTTCCCTGCATGAATGTTTCCTGTCTTTCGGTAGGAGCTTATCGAACCCAGCTATGCTGGAATCGCCCGGCCCTCAACAACAAGAAATTAAAATTCCGTGTCTTCCGTGTTTCCGTGTTGCAAACGCTACGCCCAGAAGGTCCGGTCGAGTGTCCGGTATTGAATGGCTTCGGCGATGTGCCCAGGCTCAATGACTTCGCTGCCGGCCAGGTCGGCAACTGTGCGCGACACCTTCAAGATGCGGTCGTGCGCGCGCGCGCTCAGTCCTTGCTTCATCATGGCACGCTCCAGCAGATGCTCGGAATCGGTGCCCAGCTCGCAGTATTTGCGAATCTCGCGCGAGCCCATCTGCGCATTCGAATACAGCCGCTCCCCTTGCGACTGGAAGCGCTGCAGTTGCACTTCACGGGTGCGGATGACGCGGTTCCGAATGTCAGCCGAACTTTCTGGGACCACCCCGCTCCGCAGCTCGCGATAATTCACCGACGGCACGTCGATGTGAATGTCGATGCGGTCCATCAGAGGCCCGGAGATTTTCGAGACGTAGCGCTGGATCATCATGGGGCTGCAGTGACATTCCCTGCTGCGGTCATTGAAGTATCCGCAGGGACAAGGGTTCATCGCCGCCACCAGCATGAAGCGCGCGGGGAAGGTGAGCGACATGGCCGCGCGGGCGATGGTCACGGTTCCGTCCTCCAGCGGCTGCCGCATGACCTCGAGGACGTTGCGGGGGAACTCCGGCAGCTCGTCCAGAAACAGCACGCCATTGTGGGCCAGCGACACCTCGCCCGGCCTCGGAATCATGCCGCCGCCGATCAGCCCGGCATCGGAGATGGTATGGTGCGGCGACCGAAATGGCCGAGTGCCTACCAGCCCGCTGTTCGCATCAAGCACACCGGCCACGCTGTGGATCTTCGTCGTCTCCAGCGCTTCGTCGAAAGTCAGCGGCGGAAGTACGGTCGCCATGCGCTTGGCGAGCATCGTCTTGCCGGAACCGGGGGGGCCGATCATCAGCAGATTGTGACCGCCGGCTGCGGCAATCTCGATGGCCCGCTTGGCCGTCTGCTGTCCCCGCACATCGCGGAAATCAACGGTAAAGCTGTGCGAGCCTTCCAGCAGCGCCCGCGTGTCAACCTTGATTGGCTGGATGCCGTTTCCGCTGTTGAGCAACTGCACGACATCCATGAGCGAGCGCACGGGATAGACGTCCACGCCATCGACCAGCCCTGCCTCCCGCGCGTTCACCTCCGGAACGATCAGCTTGCGAATATTGTTGCCACGCGCCGTTACCGCAATCGGCAGAGCGCCGCGCACCCCACGAATGCCGCCGTCTAGCGACAGTTCGCCGACGAACAGGGTGTCGCTCGCAGGCTTGTTGTTGAGCCCGCCGTAAGCGCCCAGGATGCCCAATGCCATGGGCAGATCGAATCCCGAGCCTTCTTTGCGAATATCGGCGGGCGCCAGATTGATGGTGATGGTGGTTGCAGGGATGTCGTAGCCGCTGTTCTTGAGGGCAGCGCGGATGCGCTCGCGGCTCTCGCGAACCGTGGCGTCGGGCAGGCCGACGGTGGTGAAGAAATCTTTGTCGGATTTGACCGGGGCAACGTCGACCTCAACCTCGATGAGGTTGGCATCGATGCCGTACACCGCGGCACTCAGAGTCTTGTAGAGCATGCGAGCCAGGGCATGCCTACCACATTGTCGCTAGGAATATCAGATTGCGGGCGAGAACGGTGTGACTGCGCGCACGTGGCAGGGTGACTAGCCAGTGGGCCCTTAGCTCTTAGCCGTTAGCTGTTAGACCCGACGGCGAGCGAGTGTATACTGGCGGGCGATGGAATGGTCAAAACGATTATTCCTGCTTACGTAATGCGACCCCTTCGGTATTCCATCAACGTCACATCGGACGGGTGCTGCGATCATCGTGTAATGATCGCGGACCAAGACTTGCATCGTCACGCGGCCGAGAACCTCGACCAGGCCGACGCCCTCCTCTTTGGCCGGGTGACCTACAAAATGATGGAGGCAGCGTGGCGGCCGCCGGCGCGGACGGGAGCGAGGCCTGATTGGATGGAACCCTTCGCCCGCACGATCGACGCGGCAAAGAAGTACGTCGTGTCGAGCACCCTGGAGCGGGTCGATTGGAATGCGGAGCTGGTGCGCGGGGATCTGGGGAAGGCCGTTCAGCAGCTCAAGCGGGAGTCGGGTAAGGGACTGCTCGTGGGAGGCGTGAAGCTCCCGCTGGCGTTGGCGGAGCTGGGATTGATCGATGAGTACGAGTTCGTGGTGCATCCCAGGCTAGTGGGCCATGGGCCCACGTTGTTCGCGGGGCTATCGAAGCGTGTCGACTTGAAGCTCGTGAGCCGGCTGGAATTCGGCTCGGGGGCGGTGGCGATGCGGTATGAGCCGAGAAGGTAGCCATAGGATTTGTAAGGCCGAGTCGGCCGCATTCATGGAGCAACTCGGGCCAGGCGTTTGTGTCAGGGCTAATCAGAATTGTGATGTAGCGCGGATTCGGTAAGCGGGGCTTTCAGCCCGCGAGGGACGGCAAATATAAAGGCCATGACGAATTCCTCCTGCATTGGCGGTCCCGAGCGGTTGGTAGGTCCGTCCAAGAACCGTCAAATGAGATTTCCAAAGGAGTGGTGAACGCAGGGCCAATATACGTCCGAATTCGGGCTCCAGACTTCTATTATTTTTCTTGGGTAGTAAGCGCTATTCGGGGGCTGAATCGCTCACGGGCTTGCCGGCTCAGGACTAACGGCTGAAATTAAAAGGGCGGAATTCTGTACGGAAGCGCAGCGCCCAGTTGCACGTCCGAAAGCCCAAAGGCCAAGAATTCCGCCAACTCAAATCCAGACAAAGAGGAGGAGTCGACTAGCCCAACTAATATCGCCTTCCCTGAACGCTGTTTTCGCAGTTCGGGATTCCCCTGCCGCGATTCTACATGGCAGCTCCGAAATTCCAATTCCCCATCCGCAGTACGCCCATACCACTTAGGTAGTAGTAGCTCGGGAGGTATCCGCCCGACCCCGAATTTACGCCGCGTTAACGCCACCGTGCTAAGGTTCGACCCAGGATCGAGGCAGCAGCGAATCTCCCGGGAGCTAGCCAGAAATTGGCATGACTGGTGCTTCTTTGCCGCCCCGACCGTCATCTAAGAAACTAGAGTGGGACTTTGACAGCAGACGATTGGAAGGTATCTCAATCGGCACGGACTAGGACCTACGGAGGATTGACTCCATCTCCATTCGGCGGTACGCTAGCCGCCAATGAGAGTTGTTCCTGGCTTGGACGAACTTCCGGCCGCGCGTCGATTCTCGATCCCAACACGCAGTTCTATGCCCGAACGTCAGACGGTGAGACTTCGTCTGCCTGCGGTCCTGCCAGCTTGCGAAATCTCCGCCTTCAACTTTGCCGGTCCGTGCTGCCACGGTGTGAACCGAACAACTGGTCCCCATTGGAGGTTGTCTTCCGACCCTAGATGAAGAAGAACATCGAAATAAGCCCGAATATCGAAACCCTGTTTGGCACCCGAGACGAAAACCTGCGCCTGCTGGAGAATGGCTTAAACGTCACCATCAATCTGCGTGCCGATTCCATCGAGATCACCGGAGCGGCCAGCGACGTGGGCCGCGCCGAGCAGGTCTTTGCCGATTACGAACACCTACAGCACACGGGCCACTCCTTCGTAAACGGCGACCTGGGCTCGATGATCCGCATCCTGACCTCCGACCCCACGGTCAGCTTGCGCGGTCTGGCCGAGGCCGGCAAGCAGCGCTCCTTCGGCAAGCGGACGGTCCAGCCGAAGAGTATCAATCAGCGCCGCTATATCGAGGCCATCGAGAAGCACGACATGGTATTCGGCATCGGCCCGGCGGGAACGGGCAAGACCTATCTTGCCGTCGCCATGGCGATCTCGGCGCTTCTCGCCAAGCGGGTAAATCGCATTGTTCTGGCGCGTCCGGCGGTGGAAGCCGGGGAGCGCCTCGGTTTCCTGCCGGGGACATTGCAGGAGAAAGTCGACCCCTATCTTCGTCCGCTTTATGACGCGCTTTATGACATGCTCGAGCCGGACAAGGTCGATCGTTATCTGGAAAAGAACGTTATCGAGATTGCGCCCATTGCCTTCATGCGCGGACGAACGCTGAACGACGCCTTCGTTATTCTTGACGAGGCGCAGAACACGACCTCCGAGCAGATGAAGATGTTTGTCACCCGTCTGGGCTTCAACTCCAAGGCGGTAATCACCGGCGACGTGACGCAGATCGACTTGCCCAACGCCAATCGCAGCGGACTGGTCGAGGCGGTGGAGATCCTGGGCAAAGTAGAAGGTATTCAGTTCTCCTACTTCGACGAGGGCGACGTGGTGCGGCACCATCTGGTGCAGCGCATCATTCGCGCCTACGACGATTACAAAGGACGCAACGAGCAGTTGTCGTTGTCACTCGAAGTGAAGAACGGCAATGGCTACGCGACGCCGGCCCGCACGGGCAACGGCAGGCTGTACACATCGGCAGCCGACGTGGAAGCGCCAACCCTGGCGGAAGTTCCGCCGGCGCAAGCGTCTCCGCCTTCGCCGGATCGCGTTTCCGAGTAGAGACTTGATACCATATTCAGGGAGGGCTTGATCGCCCTCCCTTTGTTCTTCTTACGAAAGTGCTCCAGTTAGTTCACCAACCTGGCGGGGTCAACGAAAGGGCTTTGGCCCGCTTCGCAGCCAAGGCACAACGCGCGGTCGGATTGCGGGGCGAGGTCGGCGTTTGCATCACCAATAGCGACGATCTGCGCTGCCTGAACCGGCAGTACCGTCGCACAGACAAACCCACTGACGTTCTCAGCTTCGAACCGCTCTCGTGGGCAGACAAGAACGCGGGCGACCTTGCCATCTCGGCGGAAATTGCCGCCGCGAACGCGGCCCAACTCGGGCACTCCACCGAAACCGAGCTGAAGATTCTCATCCTTCATGGCATGCTGCATCTGGCCGGCTACGACCACGAAACCGACGACGGCGAAATGCAGTCGCGGGAGATGGCATTGCGTCGCGAATTCAAGCTGCCGGTCGGATTGATCGAGCGGGCCCACGCGACAGCTCGAAGCCGTCAAGAGCGTGCCCTTGCTGCGTCTGCTCAACCCTCAGGACGCCGGCGATGAACCTGCCGTTATTTATCGCGCTGCTGGTGCTGATGGGAATACTGACGCTCGTCTCGTATGTGGACCGCATGTACGCCGAGATGGGCAAGTTTCTGTCGCGCGAGTTCGAAGAGAACATCGAAGCTTACGAAGAGCGGGTGGAACCGCGCCTGCACGTCTCGCGCGAACGCGCCGCGCTGTCGATGGCAGTGCTGACGCAGCTCTCTACGGCGGGCATCGGCGTGCTCATCGGTTACGTGCTCTTTATGCAGAAGCGCTGGGTCGCGCTGGACGTGGTGCAGGCGGTGGTCAGCGTTGTCTTCATCATCGTCATCTTCCATCAATTGCTGCCCTACCTGTTTTTCGTGCGCACCAAGGGCGAGTGGCTCGCCGGGTTGGCGCCGGGTCTGAGAATCCTCATCTATCTGGCGCTGCCGGCTACGTTGATTCTTGGATTCGGGCTTTCCGTCGCTTCGCTGACGAAGGAGCACGGGGACAAGGCGCCCGAGCATCCTTCCGAAGCGGTAGACGCGCTCATTGAAGCCGGTCAGGAAGAAGGCATTCTGGAAGAGAGCGATCGCGACTTGATTCAGTCAGTAGTTGAGTTCGGTGACAAGACCGTGCGCGAGGTAATGACGCCGCGGCCCGAGATTGTGGCCGTTCCCCTCACCACCAGGGTGGATGAATTCACCGAGATGATAAAAAAGTATCCTTACTCGCGCATACCGGTGTACGAGGAAGACATAGACCACATTAAAGGGATCGTTTACTCCAAGGACTTGCTGCAGGTACCGGACGTTGAGGCGCACACCAAGACGGTGCTCGACCTGATGAAGACGGAGGTCTATTTCGTTCCCGAGACCAAGCTGGGCAGCGAACTGCTGCGCGAAATGCAGCGCGATAACGTGCGGCTGGCTATTGTGATCGATGAATACGGCGGCGTCGCCGGCCTGGTCACGATCGAAGATTTGGTAGAGGAGATCGTCGGCGAAATCCGCGACGAGCACGAGAAATCGGAGATCGTAAAAGAGAGCGAGACCTCGTACATCTTCAACGGCAATACCGATGTCGATCTTCTGGAGAAGCTGCTTGGGGTTCGGCCGGAGGAGAAAGAAGCGACGACCATCGCGGGCCTCGTCAGCGAACTTGCCGGACATATCCCCAAAGCCGGCGAAGTTTTCGAAGAAAACGGCCTGCGCTTCGAGGTGCTGGAGTCAACCGAGCGCCGGGTCGACCGCGTGCGCGTCAGCCTGCAACCCAAGCAGGTGGGGGCTTGAGGATCGATCCAGTGGGATGCCTGGATGCCGGTGCCTTGCTGAGCACAAACGTTTACACTTAAGATGCTGAACTGATATCTGTAGGAACACGGAGGGGCGGACGGCGATCCGGGTACGTTACTGCGCATTGCATAGGTTGGTAAACATTGATTGTCCGATCAGGGAGCTGCGGAATGAGTGACGCTGACAAGGAAGAACGAGCCAATGAAGGACATGCAACGACGCCGATACGGACTATAAAGAAACGTATCATTCCACTGGAATTCAGCGATCCCGTAACGGAACCGTTGTTCATTAATTATGTTCACGGGATCTTCGTTGGAGGCAGCGCCTATTTAGATGTCGGCGTGATCACGCTGGAGTCCTTTGATCCAAGCGAGAACGCGAGCGGAGTAGGAGACTTTGCTGTGCTTACCCGCCTTGTAATGAGCAAGGAGACTTTGATGTTGATGCGTGATCAGATTGAGACCTTGCTCGAGCACGGGGATATCCAACATGGCACATCGAACAGCCCGCAAGACTAAAGCTATGGCGCTGCCGGCGGGAAAGCGGCGCTGGATGCCACCAGCCAGATCAGCCCCTAGGGATCCAGTTACAACTACAATTGTGATCGTTGTGGACTCGACATTGCAGGGATTTTTTGCCAAACATGCGCCTGCACCAGCGCTGGCCAGCCCAATGATCGACCCTTCCGCGCGACGCCAAAAACTACGTCAACTGTTTCGGGCGGAAGTTGAACAGTGGAAAAAGGACACCCAACACTGGTCGTCTGTGACAAAGATGCTCGCACATCCGAGTTATTTGCGAGTCGTTGGGCTGTCTCGGTACTCGGCCGGAAGTGAGATAGAACGGCTATTACTTGAAGAACTCGGCAATGAGCCGGACTACTGGTTTGACGCCCTTGCTGCGGTGACGGGCGAAAATCCGGTAAGGCCTAACTACGACTTTGACGAATCCGTAAATGCATGGCTCGAATGGGGCCGACAGAAAGGGATCATCTAGCCGTTGAGAACTATAGGTCCAGACGAACTCAGGGGATGTTTCCCGAAGTTAGTTACCGGGAGCTTTGAACCGGCCAGCAGAGCGACTGCTCGCTACAACTGCTTGGCATTCGCAAACGGAGATGATCGGCACTGGTGGGAGCCGGAGAGATATGGAGGCAGATACTGGTGGCCAGAAGGCGTCCGGCAAAGCGACTCGTTGGAAGCGTGGACAGAGTTGTTTGTGAGCCAAGGGTACGAGATGACTGACGACCGGGAAATCCAGGCCGGGTTCGAAAAGGTTGCGATTTACGTCAGTCTGACGGACGGGAATCCCAGTCACGTTGCTGTATCCGACGGTCGGATTTGGAAAAGCAAACTGGGTAAGGGGCAGGACATATATCACTACTCGCTAAGCGTTCTAGAAGGAGATCAGGCGGACGAGTACGGCATCGTGGAGCGAGTTTTGAAGAGACCGACAAGCTCACAAGAGCGTTAAGCATGCCATTTCGCTCCGGCTTTGTTTCCATCATCGGCCGTCCCAACGCCGGCAAGTCTACGCTGCTGAACGCGCTGGTCGGCGAGAAGCTCGCTATCGTCACCCGTAAGCCGCAAACCACGCGCAATCGCATTCAGGGCATCGTCAATGTGGAGAGGAAAAGACCCACCCAAGCAAAAGAAGCTCGGGTGGGGCACCCGCAGTCCAAGATTTCCGGGCAGATTGTGCTGATCGACACGCCCGGCGTTCACAAGCCGATCAACTCTCTCGACCGGCGCATGATGAAAGAGGTTTACGACGCGCTCGAAGGTTGCGACCTGCTGCTGCTCATTGTCGATGCGACGGCAAAGTTCGGCACGGGCGATAAGTTCGTGCTCGACATCGTTAAGCGGGGTGGCCAGCCATGCTTTCTGCTGCTGAACAAGGTCGATGCTCTGGACAAGCAGAAGCTGTTACCGCTGATCGAGGAATACCGGAAACTACGTCCTTTTGCGGAAGTAATTCCCATCTCCGCGCTCAAGGGCGAAGGCTTGGATGTGTTGTTGGACGCGGTGATAAAAGCACTGCCCGAAGGGCCGCGTTATTTCTCGAAGGATCAGATCACTGACCAGCCGGAGCGCTTCCTCATCGCCGAGCTGATCCGCGAGCAAGTGCTGCTCAAGACGGAGCAGGAAGTCCCGTACGCGACAACCGTTTTGATCGATCAATACGAAGAGGGCATGAAGCTCACACGTATTGCGGCAACGATCTATTGCGAACGCGAGGGGCAGAAAGCCATCCTGATCGGAAAGCAGGGAGCGACGCTGAAGAAGATCGGCACTGCGGCCCGGCTGCAAATCGAAAAACGGCTGAACACGCAGGTGTTTCTCGAGCTCTTCGTAAAGGTGCGTGCGGGTTGGCGCAACTCGCGCTCCTTCGTCGACGAGAGTGACTGGCACAAAACCCTCGGTGAATAGACCAACCGACTGCCGTTCACCTCAGGAGATTGCTTTGTATCAGGGCGCGCGCTTTCATATTGTGCGAGAGCAGCAACTTTGTTCCCCGGGCTTGGAATTTGACATACGAAAAATCCACCCCCGAAGCCGGGGTCCCCGGTTCGCGCTACTTTTGCGCGATCTGGGGTGGAGGAGGGGTGGAACTGAAGTTAGCCCAGGACGGAGCGGATCGGAGTCATGGGGAAGGTCGAGAAAAGGTTCTGAGTCCCCTCGGGGACGACACAGTTCTCGCGTTTTCTTCCGTTGCCAGATCACGTAGAGCTGGCCTTCAGAGACTGTGTCGCGAGCGGCGTCGCCGCTTTGCGGCTCGGGCGAATTTCCCACTTGACCGGTGGCTTCGCCGCCCGGCTAAATTCATCCCCCGATTTTGTTTGGTCGGCTGTCGAGCAGCTTGACCCACCGCAAAATGGTTCTACTGCTCGACAGAGTCCAGGCCAGCGTCGGAGCGCCTTGTTCCCTTCCGGGGCCGGC
>CAWGFZ010000022.1:0-40795 GCA_963821995.1 uncultured Acidobacteriaceae bacterium
GCTCTTCCTGGTTACTCGGGACACAAACAAAGGTTCCGCTCCCCTGCTTGCGAAATCCTCCCGTGCTGATGAAGGTGTAGGAGTAACTCCAGGTTCCAGGTTCGTCGGGACGGAATCGAATCTTCCACAAGTCCCGGCCATAGAAGAATCCAATTACTCGGTGTTCAATCCCAGAAGGCGACCGGAGATTGGCTTCCAGGTGGACATCAACAAAGTTATCCCGGTAAACGCCGTTATGTTGGAATGCAAGCTCGAGGATGTCATAACGCGGGACGGCACCGGGGGCATTTCGTTCGATGAGAAATAGCTCACTGGCACGCTGACCCCGATTGCGACAAACAACCAACGAAAGAGCGGTGCCAAGCAGGAGCGCCAACACCGACAGTCGGTAGGTGAGTTTCAAGGTGCGATAGGGGAAATGGAGCGATTCCGAGCGGTATTGTAGCCCACTGCCCTCCGAAGCGAATCTGTCAGAACCGGGCAGGATTCCGGCGATGGGCTGTTGAACCGAAATTCTATAAGCGGTTGACTTCAATGCTCTTTCGAGCAATTTGCGGCGGGTACAAGCCATCAGACTTCGGCGGTCATACTTTCTTAGCCGCCCCTCTGCTGGCTCCCTGCAAAGACCATCAAACAGCGGCAAGTCAAAGTGTTGACGATGCAACTGACAGGCATCGCAATAATAGTGGCAAATTAAGCCGACCCGGGCTTCGTTTTAGGTGGAGCGACGCCGTATCGTTTGGCAGTTGCATCCTCCACTGATGGCGGCTCTACGCCCATCCATTCCCGATTTTCATCCCGTTTTCTACCGTTCAATCCCGATTATTGAACAGAATCGGGATGCTCTATCGCATTGAATCCAAAAGAGAAATCCGTTTTATCCCGAAAATCCCGATTATTATCTGTATAGGCAGGCCTAATTATTCCAGCACGGAGGCATATCACACGCTCACCGATGCCGTTGCGGTTCCAGGAATACTTGTTGCGACCCGAATCACTACGGGCCAACAATCCCCTTTCTGCCATCCGCTTCCACAGAGTGGGTTGCGTGATGGTGAGCGGTTCCCCTTGTTGTTGGGCCATCCGTTGGGTTGTAGCAAAGGCGATGTCGGGCTGCAACATTTCCAATGTCTCGCCGTCTTCGTCCACAGTCCAACCAATACGCTCACGGTGTTCATCTTCGGATTTCTGCCCTTTGTCAACAGCCAAGTATGCCTTGTCGGTCGAGAGGGCAGCTCCAAGCAGGTGAAGGAAGCGGTCCACTGGATCCTGACTTGCCTGGTGGCTGCTTTGGGCAACGGCAACTTCCCCGAATGCCTTCCACCCACGCCGCTTCAGTTCCTCTTGCTCCTCTGGGGTGATGGCTTGGGTCTTAGTAGCGAAGTGCAGGAAGGTGTTTAAGCCGTAAGTCAGGTTAGCGATATTGTGGGGGGTGCGCTTATGTTGGGTTTGGCTCGTGGCTTGGGTGCGGTACTCTTCCATTTGCCTCGGTCGTTCTGCCTGCAGCGTTTCATAGTGGACAGCCAACCACACGATGAACGCAGCCATTGCCTCTGCAAACAATCCAGCCCCGGCGTCAGCTTGGCAATTTGTTAGCTTCTGCCAATCCACTCCGTTTGCCAACTCTACGATCACCAACCGCGATTGCAGGGAACTACCACGTGGCACATCTTCACCGGTAGACAGGATCAGTCCACGAGGGGGTTTGGCAGGTTTCAGGGTTGCATCGGCTCGCATACGTCCTCGACCAGCGTTATTGCCCTGGGCACGCAACAAGCGGTCGGCCTCTTTATGGGCACGGGCAACATCATTCTGGCTTCCGTTCGGCATGAAGTCATCCACCACCAGCAACATGTCCTTGGCTACAAATGCAAGTCCTTCCAGGGCATTGGAGGTGCTTGTCCAAGAGGCTGAGAGGTTGCGTGAGGTGAACCCAGAGCCGAAGTGTTGCAGTAGCAGCGCTGCCAACTCACTCTTGCCCAAACCCGTCTGCCCCGCCAGGAAGACCGAGAAGTCACAGGTACTCAGGACAGAACGCCACAAGGCTGCGTACAGTGGAAAGGTTACGGAGTCAGGAGCCAACTGCAGGAACTCGAGGCTAGCACGGACTGCCTTGATAGCATTCTCTCTATTCTGTGGAAGTGTCAGGTTAAAGGGTTGCAGGCAGGTTGGCAGTTTGGTTTCTATACCGTCAACGACACCCTTCGCTCCCAGCGCCCCATTACCGTGTAGATAGATGGGTTGTCCGTCGTGGATGGTCCAACCGCTATGGGTATAAATCCGTTCCTCAGCGATATCCTCGGACAGGAACTGGATAGCGGCACGAGCATGATCCCGCACACTTGACCCGGGATAAACGATGGCTCTTGCCCCCAGTTGCTCAGTCACCCAGTTCATCGTGGCAAACTGCGAGCTAGGGACGGAACAAGTGAAGGAGTGACTATCTACTTGCGCTTGGATCTGAAACAGCCTTGTAGCCTCCACACCATCGTCTAGGGTAATCTCCTTCGCAATCTGAGCGTCGAAGTTAATAAGCGGTACAGGGGTAATGCCGTCTTTGGTTTGTTTCCACCATACAATTCCATTCTCCGCCCGCTCATAGTGAGGACTGCCGCCGCCGTCCTTGTGATCCTTCTCCCGCCAGTCAGGTTCGTAGATGTCCCGCAACTCAGGCCATCCCTTACCCTGGCAACTGTTGTGCAAACACCTGGCCATGACACCGCCATTGGCAAACTGGATGATGAACGCCGACTTGTTGGTGTGATCCGGGTTCCACGGACACTGTTGCAGCACCCACTTATGATGTTTTTCCCAGGGGGCATCGAATGCAATTGGCACCCCGTGTTCCTCGATCCAAGCTGCCACATTTACTTTTCCTCCCCCTCTCCGCCTAAAAGTGGGATTAGCGGGATTTTCGGGATTTGTTGGGATTTTTGCAGCTAATTCCTCCAAAAGCGGAACAGAAATCGGGATTAAAGAATCGGGATGGCTCAGAATTCGGGATAGCCGATGGGGCCGATCCGGGGTGGAGATGCCTTTGGCTGCCAACGTTCCATACAGCTTCCAGATGCGGCCAGCGTTGAAGTTCTGCAAATCCACCTGAACCACAGCGTCGGTGAACAGCAGGGAGAGTGCCTTGAAGCAGTTCTTAATCAGCGTTTTCGAGGCGTCATCGTTGGGCAAGTCAATGGCATATACAAGGTGGGCCCCATTGCCTGAATCTGCATTGATCGGTTGTGGCCATCCCAGCCCGCTCAAGTAAGTCATGCATTTCTTTGCCCGTTCGAGGGCTGCCTGATGCTCCGCTTCGTTGGAGGACACTTCGGATGGCCTAATCGGGTCGAAGTCAATCCCGAGGTGACGACGGCAGAGAATCTGTTTGTCATTAACCGTGGTGTTCTTTTTGGCAGGTATTGTTAGGCGGTTCTGGGTGATTGCGGCAATGTTCGGGGCCACCGGGTTCAGGGTGATGTAGACGCCCTTCGCCTTGCCACTAATCGAAGCTGCGGCCTCCGCAAGTTTGTCTAAGTCGGTAAAGTATTCTGACGCCGTGCCGTAACTGGTTCCCAGCGCCCGTAGCTCTACCACTTGCCCAGACTTCAGCATCAGGGATAGAGCACGGCGGATTTCTTCGATATCACAAAGATTACTGTGGTGCATTTCATAAAACACTCCCAACCACGGTTTGCGTGGCTGAACGCATGATCTTGGTAACCATGCGGTACTGCTATTGTTGCGGAGGTGTTAATCGGCAGGACTAACTTTGACAAGGTCTAACGCTAGAGCAGGGGTGCTTGCATCTTATCCAGTCACCACGTCCTCCAAAAACATGTTGGGCACCACCGTCAGCAATATTGCTTGCTATCAGCTACCCATATTTATAGTCTTCGCTCATACAAAGCCAAAAAGCAAGAGAAAAATGAAAACGTGCGGAATGTTTTCTTGCAATCGTGCTGCGCAGTAGTTAACAACAGTCAGGTTGGAATAAGATAGTGCCCGGCCAGAAACAAAACGCTTGCATTTCCCACAGCTGCGCTCAATGATAGATATATAGGGTGGACGGCAAGCAGTTGCAGTTTATCTATGGCAAGACTAACCGCCAACCTGCTTAAGCTTGTAGGCCGGAGATCCCATTGGCAAGTCGCTTGCAGTAGAGGGCTCCATTTTTTCTGACGCTGTCCACCTTACACACCCACCGCTTAAGCGTAAGGTGGTTATGAGTAGAGTAGGTTAACATGGAAAAATTGATAGATATCGACCAAGCAGCAGCAGCGCTGGCATTAAGTCCGTGGACGATTAGGTTCCTCATCCGCACGAAGAAGCTGACGCCGGTGAAAGTTGGCCGCCGAACACTGCTTGAGCCATGCGAACTCGACCGGTTCGTCAAAGCGTGCAAAGAGTTGGTACCCAGCAAGAATTAGGATGCGGGTGCCAAAAACCCAAAAAGATCCTGGACCGCTGCGTAATTCCGCGACCGGCCCAGAGCAGCACATGGATTGAGTTACGTGTCGGCAATACCGAGCCGTACAACCCCACCGTTGACCGGAGTCATGCCCGTCCTCATACCGGCAGCTTCAGATCTTGATATCCCCGTAATCTGTATTTCGGTAGGTTTCCGACCATCCGTCGCTTTCTCTTTCGTGCCAGTCGATCCAATGATATTTCGCACTTCCGTCAGGTTTAAGGTCACTCCACCGGAAATCACCTCGCAGGAACCGGTCGATGCGTATCTCCGATTGGCCCGAGTTTAGGTTAGAAAACAGCCACTTGAACGATGGATGTGACTTGATATTCAGTTGTGTAGGCCCCTTTCCCCGAAGCATCGCATTGGTCTCGATCTTTGCCAGCAGCCTAAACCAGAGTTCACCCCAGTTGGAGAAGTGGCTGGTAACCCACTCGTATGCCCGCATGAAGTCTCGATCTCGCCGACCACGACCGTCTGCTACCTTCTGCCTAATTTCCATGGGGTACACAGTTGGAATCGCAGCCGTAGCGTCGTTCCAAGTTTCCCAAACCATATAGGTCGCCTCGTATGCACTCATCTCCTTCCAGGTGTCGAACAGGGACTGCAACTTCTTGCGGTTTCCTGCCCGTATAACGATTTCGTCGTCCCCAACCATCACCTTAAGCTCTGCGGCTCCGCCTGCGGCTTCCGGTGAAGAAATAGGGGCATCGTAATCGATCCACTGTCCACCGGAAAACACCAAAGCGGAGTCGTCGTTGAAAAAAGTTACTCCGACCGGTGGAATCATGACCAGGAAACTCAACGGCTTCTCGGCTGCAACCAGGGACAAACCCTCGATTGAAGGACTGGAGCCGGTCGCAGCTGAAGAAAGCCCATCGGTTGTAAGCTGGACCGGAATCTTCAATGCAGGGAAGGGACCAACCGGAGTTGAAGGACTGGAATCTGAAGAAGGTATTTCGCTTCTAGTAACTTTTATAAAGTTATACAGACTCTCACAATATAGATCTCTTATATGCTTATGAAGATTATATAGATTAAATACTTTAGTATTTACTAGAAGGGGAATTTCAGAAACATCGTCACAACTGGTTTTGTTTTCAATGGCTTCAATTCGTTTTTCTGCTGTTTCCGTTGCCTCCCAATCAGAAAGCCTGTTTGCGTAGCTACTGAGCTCGATCACTTCCCTCATGGAGCTGCGTCTGGTGCGTATATCTTTATGATTTTCAAAGAGTTGCCGCCACGTGTCTGGTATCTCCGTTGCCTCCACCGTAGAGTTTGCTGGTGGTAGCGCCGTCGCTGTCAAGTCTGTAGTGGGCTCCAATGTCGAGGTTTTGCTATCCGCCGGGCCTGAATTCGGGAGGTAACGGAAAACGGGGAGAACCACCACTTCCGGTGTTAGATCGAGTACCTTGGTCTCATTCCAACGGACTGGTGGCTTGGTCTTGTATTTGCTAACTTTACGCCCCCTCGACCATTGTTGAGAGGCGTAAATCCGGTATTGGTCGCGGATATTTAGCTCGTGCACCTTAAGCAGCCGATATAGCCGTTTCAATGCCAGCGGTAACTGTTCGTCACTGTCATCCATGATCTTCCGCAGCACCGATGCGCAGTAGGGCCGAACCTTGATGCTGATACGCCCCGTTTCACCCCGGCTCTCCTCTTTAATCAGCCAGAGTGCCTCCAGCGTTCGTCTCGCTCGCTTAAGCCTGGTTTCCCGTACGTGAAGTTTACGGGCAAGCTGCTTCATGGTAAGCCTGAACTCGCTGCTAGCCTCATTGCGCTCGCAGAACAGGAAGTGGTACAGCCTGGCAGCGACGGGATCAAAGAAGCCCAATAGCTGGCCTACAATCTCGGTGTCACGTTTCGTTATTTCAAATATGTTAGCCGTAAGGTTACTCATGGTATTACTTCCGGCGGCTGACAGATCCGTCACTTGCCCAGCTTTGTACAGACATCCAACAAATTGCCTCTGGCAACCAAAACCTCCGAAATAGTTTGACTCCGGCACTTAATTCCGCGACCGGCCAAGCCCGCTGAGTCGAGGAATCTGTGTGACCAATACAGAAGGTCGGCCGCCAGACGGCGCTAACCCCAAATGGTCAACCCAATCCGAGGGCACCCACACGGTAAAACAACCGCCTACCCCGCAGGATGAATCACGCCTATTTGTCCAAGGCGTCGGCCGGACGGTCCTGAACCTGAACATACAGCCAAGCGCTTTCTTCGTTGTTCTGTTTGAACTCTACCGTGACCGGAGAGCCGCTTTGCGCCATCACTTGTACAACCAACTCCACGGCGTCCTTGTCTACAGAAGCATTCCCTCCGTACCTGGCAAGCGCAGACTGGATCAGGGTTGTCGCGGTCGCCAACAGTTCGTTCCTGATTGCCTGCGGATCGCCATCGTTTTGAGGCGGTTGGAGCTGAGATTCCATCCCGTATTCATATTGAGATACAAATACCGAAAGTCGTCCGCCTGCCCAGATTGCGCTGCTTTCATACTCAAGTTCGGGAAACCTAGCCTCCAGACGAAACCGGAGCTCCGGAAACCGCTTTGCAAGCGCTTCGATCTGTTCATAAGCATACGTACAGGGCTCGAAGGCTAACGTAACACTGTTTTCGGTTAACCCGATGATGCCTCCGTCCCTATGATCGCGGAACGGTTCGGCTCCCCAATTATCGTAGACCCACTGTTTCCAGCCTTCGGCGGGCGTTTCGCTGGGGACCGGCACAATGTTCTTGCAGTCACTCATTTCGGCGCCTTCCAGCTTCTCGCAATTGATAGCACACAAGACTGGCATCCCAGCCGAGTTGAATGTGGTGGATTCTACTGCTTGCTTGAAGTCTTTCCCTGTAATGGTCAAATAGTTAACGAATACAACGGACATATTCCCCCCTCTAATAATCGCTATCCGGCGAGATGTTATGGCGCGAGGTTCGGCGAAGTCCCCCGGCCTTCGTGTCCAGTTGAATGTTGAGAGTTATCCCAGATATTCACAATGAGTCATACCCGAGTAACTCAAAGTCTCCTCAGTGGTCGCTAGCAATAAGCTAGATTGCGCCCTTGCTAGTCGGAAGCGTTTTCTGGGATACTCAGACGCCCCATTCATGCTTCTGACAGGCAGCCGTCCGAGTACACCACGACGGCACTGGGGAAATGGTGCTGAGTTGCGGCTTTTTCCAAACTTGAGGCGGTCGCGCAGGAGTCGGACCTCACCCTTTGCGCAATCCCAGAAATCACTTTCATCGCATCGACCTGGCACCAGGCGCACCGAAGTGGCTCTATGCAATGTCGCGTCTCGCGCCCTGGTTCCTTAACACCCTTCCGGTCTTGCTAGTTCAATCTCTCCGGTCATTGTGCTGGCCGGTGTATCAGCACTGCTCGGTGAGCCGCCCCTATGCTTCATCGTCTTCCTCCCACGGCGCGGGGTTTCCGGGCGGATCGACCGGCATCGCTGCCGCTGCATACTCCATTCCGTTTTCGGCGACCCACGTGATTATCCGCGGACCTTCAGAAACCTCTGGGGCAACATGAATTGTGACTGTGCCCGAGATCGTTCGTAAGAACTTCCCTAACGGT
Source organism: uncultured Acidobacteriaceae bacterium (assembly GCA_963821995.1). Classification (GTDB taxonomy): domain Bacteria; phylum Acidobacteriota; class Terriglobia; order Terriglobales; family Acidobacteriaceae; genus Bog-257. Next base: position 8,043 of record CAWGFZ010000022.1, read on the forward strand.
TTGGATTCCAAAGCAAACGCGGCGACGCCGTTGGCCTGGATTGCCAGCTCAGTGCATCCCGATTCACAGCCTTCGAATGGCTTAATCCTGTACAGCACAAGGCGGGTATGGTCGATGGTTAGAAAATTCAGCTTGGAGTTGAACTTGCTTGCGCCTATCGACATCAGCCCAATCTCGTGCCTCATTCGCTTGGCATCTACTTGCAGCTTTACCGTCGAGCCGGTGATATCGAACAACTCGTCAAAAGTGGGGATATTGTCGAAGGTGCCTGTAATTGCCAAACCCCGCGGAGCGCAGTCGAAACGTACCAGATCCACTGGCTCCGTTATGGCTGCCATGTCGGTGGGGACACGGGTAAGTTCGACAAGTATCCGGGCATATTTTGGCGAGATGGCTACTGGCTTTGCAAAAATTGGTCCGAGGACAGGTGCAAGCTTAGCCGCCAAGAGTTCTGTTCGATTACAAGCGACAACCTCGATCCTGTCTTTTTTTGGTATGAAAAAAACCGCGTTAAGATTGACCGGCTGGGTATTGTGCCAGTAGATAAAAGGCAAAGCGCTAACTACAGCGCGTGTCAACTGTGAAGCCGGGATGCTGCATGCACATGCCGCCGACTGATGGAGTAGTACACGTTCTCGCAACTTAGCTTGTGCTTCATGGCTATTGTCGAACCCGACATGATGCGTCTGCTGGTACATGTTTACTACTGCTTCCTCGATTGACAGAGTGATCTCTGCACGGGAATCAAGCTTGCCCAAAACGCGATGCAGTAGCCTGGCATTGACGGCAAAAGCCAGCGGTGGATGCCCGGGACCGATCAGCGGAACTGCGCTCCATGCAACTGCGTCCGGCGCGGCTGTAGTCAGTCGCATCACTTGGCCCTCCACTTCACACAACACGAACCGGAACAAGTCAGTGCCCGAGCGCTTAGAGATGGCCAGCTTCGCCACGAACCCCAATTCGTTCCGGAGCAGCGCGGGATCAACCACGACGTTAGTCACCGGCGGCCTCCTACGCTCGTTCGTGCTGAAAGTCATCGCTTTCGAGCCAGCGTACGAGCTCAGTTTTTTGAACGCGCCGGTCATCGTCGTCCAGCCCCTGCAAGTAGCGGGACAGGATATCTTTAACGTCGGCCAGACACTGGGGCTGGGCAATAAATTCAGCGTGGGTTAACTCGTCCTGCCCGGCCTGGTCGCTTTCCTGCGTTCCTGCAAAGGTCGTCTCAGTTTGAAACGACCCTGTATCCCTGACAGTGGCACGTGGCTTCGGCCTCGGTGCTTTCTCCTTGTAAGGCAGTGGCAAACCCTCACGGTGTGCGTACCTTCCGATGAGCCGGTACGCCGTGGCCTTGGGAATGCCATTGCCCTTCAGCCATGCCCCGAACCCTTCACCCTTGCGCCCCGGTGCATGTAAGGCCGCACACAACCTATAAAGTAGTGGGGCAAGCTCCTGCTCACATTTTTCGTGCTGCTTCCACATCCGCAGGACGTCGGCCTTTAGGTCTTCCTCCTGGGTGGCCGACAGTATGACCGTGGGAATGGGCCTGGTGGGCGCATCGATGCCCAAGCCCGTGCGAACCTCCTGCATAAGCTTCTCGGGCGATGGCCGCTTGCGTGGTACTGGGAGGCTAGCAGTCGGAATAAGTGCTTCTGAGTTGGGCTGGTCGTTCGCCACCGTGGCGGCGGGGGCCGCGCTGACAACTTCACCGGTGGCGTTCTCCGCATTGCAAGGAGTGAATGCCGTGTCAGGATTGGCTGGCTCTTCCAATGTGCCAGTCAGCGGGGTTTCGCTTTCTACGTGGCAGTCAGTATTGATTGTGCTGACTTCGTCGATCTGGTGGTTCTCAGTTGACAGATCGCCAGCAATGGCCTGGCGATCCGCATTGTCGAGCATTGAAAATTGGTTTGCTGCCTTCACGTTGCTACCCTAGCAAAGGCCAGCAATTCCCTTGGTAAACAACTAAAAATTTACTGCCCTAATTATTTGTTACCCCTTTTTTTGCGCTTCGTGGCAACGCGCTTGGGATCCAGAGGTTTGAAAACCTCTTTGATAGCTGGCGGAAGCGGTGGGATCCCGGTGTAGCCTGCCGCATCAATATACGGCGTTTCGAGATTTACCTCCCGCTTCAGTTTCAGCCAAGCTGTTACAGATTTTTCCATCCCAGCATATCTTTCTTTGTTGGCCCTTCGAAATCGACCTATGATCGCTTTCAGCGACTCCGGGTTGGCATCTTCCACTTTGTCATTAGCGGTTCCAGCCTTGCTTGCCAAGGCGATTCGTGCTGCTTCCAGTAGCGCCGCTACCTCGGCAAGCGTAAGTTTAGCAACTAACTTTGCATATACGTAGAAATGCGCTTTCAGGTAGTCGCGGCTGATGCTTCCTCGCACCCTGGGGTGATATTTGGAATGCCACCATTCTTCCAACGATTGCGCGAAACAAAGTAATGCTTCCGGGAGCGCTTCGAAGCGATGGGCAAAATAAACTCGCTTCACATCTTCCCGCAAATGCGAACCACCGTATCTTTTGATAAGGTAGTCGGCTGGACTTGGTGCGTCCGGGGGATTTCCATTTATAGAACAAATCATGCTTACTGCGGTAACAATATGGCGCGCTATCGACTGAAGCTCTTCTAGCGTGAAGTGGCAGGGGTCTTCGTAAACCTTCTTTGCAGCTGTCGATTCCGGGTCCACAAACCCATTACAGCTGTTAAAGAAAAAGCCTAAAGATTTTATATCCGCACCACTATTGACCAGCTTTCCCAGCGCGTTTCGAGCCTCCTCGTGCTCCCGCATATCTTCAAACCACCGCGTTTCTATGTCGGGATCTTTAAAAAACCTGGTTGTCGGTGTTCTGGTCTTTGTTTTTCCCATCTTGCATCTCCGAGAAACAACACGCAGAGGGTAACAAATTGTAATTTGATGCCGCCACGGGTTTGTTTACCAGCAATTCCACGTTCTTTCCCTATTGTGGAGGATGTTGCGGCTGGTCGCTCGTTTGAAGGATATCCGCCGCCTCGGAGCAGAAGGTGGAAGAACAACCTGTTTTATTCGGTGTCGCCCGGTGTGCTGAGATCCTCGGCGTAAGCATTTGGACTGTCCGACGTCTGCTAAGAACTGGCAAATTGCCCGCCGTGCGTATCGGCTCCCGTGTGCTCGTCAGAGCCTCCGACATCGGTTCTTTTGTGGACCGCCACACCCAAAATGCCATTGCTCAACCGGCTCCTCCGGCCTTGGCGAACGAGGAAGGATCGCGATAGGGTCCCGGTCACCGTGGCTTTGAACCTATACAAACGTGGAAAGAAGGGTACCTACTGGATTGACGAGGTGATCGGCACCATCCGGTTACGCCAGTCTTTGCACACGACTGATTGGAAAGTGGCTCAGCACACAGCGAAGCGACTGGTGTCTGAGACCACGGCCAACCAGGATGCCGCGCTAAAATCAGATTTTGCCGACCTACCATTTAATTCTGCGGCTGATGAATACGTTTCTGCCCGGGCCTTGGAGCTGCAACCCTCGACGGCGACAAAAGAGCGCCAGTTGCTGACTTGTCCACGTTCGTATTTTGGCAAAAAACGACTCCAACACATCACGCTTGAAGATCTGATTCGTTACCGGACTTGGCGAGCGGAATCAGCTGTTGGCAACACAATCATCAATATGGAGGTCGGACTCATACGGCGAATGCTGAAGAGGGCAAGGCGGTGGCATCTATTCGAGGCCGACATACGGCCACTGCGGGAGCAGCCAACCGAGAGGCGAGCCTTGAGCCCCGAAGAAAAAACCAAGCTTCTGGAAGTTGCAAAATCGAAGCCGGGGTGGAGGTGGTTGCATGTGCAACGGCCATCGCATTGAACACAACAATGAGGGGTGGGGAGCTCAAGTCGCTTCGTTGGCAAGATATTGACTTCGCTCAACAACTAATCACGATCCGCAAGAGCAAAACACACGCCGGACTCAGAGTAATTCCCATCAATAAAATCGCACTGGCGGCTTTTTGGGAGCTTCACGAGCGTGCAGCTGCGTTCAACGGAATCGAGCCCTTGCACTACGTGTTCGCTGCATGTGAGCACGGCCATGTTAGCCCAAGTAGGCCAATGCACTCGTGGAGGACAGCCTGGCGACGCCTCACGAAGGCCGCAGGACTACCAGGTCTGCGGTTCCATGATCTAAGGCACCACGCCATCACTGAGCTGGCTGAATCGGATACCGCCGAACAGACGATTTTAAGCATCGCTGGCCATGTTTCCCGGCGGATGCTACAGCACTATTCGCACATTCGGATGGAGGCAAAACGTCGGGCATTGGACGGCCTCGTCACTGCTACGGCAGACTAGTGCTCGGCGAATTGATTGGGGCTGCAATGCAAAACAACAAGGAAACAACCTGTTACTACGAGACACTTCGCAGAAGGTACCGACCGAACGATCTCCGCATTTTGTTCATCGGTGAATCTCGTCCTGCTTGCGGCACATTCTTCTTCGCAGCTGACTCCAATCTGTTCCTCTCCACAGAGGCTGCGTTCCGTCGCGTCTACGGGGAATGTTTCCAACCGGGCATCCACTTTCTCAATTTTTTTCGATCCGTCGGTTGTTACCTTGAGGATCTCTGTTTGGAACCAGTCAACAACTTGGCATCGACTGCTCGACGTGCTGCACATCGGGTCGCAATTAATCACCTTGCCAACCGTCTCGACGGGCACCACCCCCACACGATAATCGTCGTAGGTCGTTCTCGCTCATTGTGCAGATCGGTTGGCATGGCGTTGACAGAGGCTGGTCTCCAAGATGTGCTCCGTTTCGAACTGCCCTTTCCTGCAATGTCACACCAAACCCGTTATATCTCCGAGCTGTCGGCTCTGATTGGGGATTTGCGTTCCAAAGGACTCCTTCCTCTTTGAAACGAGGACTAATGTGATTGCGTTTTACCTGCAGTTGGCGGCGGTCATCCAGAACCGGGCGGATGCCGTATTCCGAGCCAATGGTACAAATCGTGGTACAAGTCAGGATTTGGGGATTCCGGGAGGGGCTAAGTGATTGAAAAGATGGTAGGCACGAGGAGACTCGAACTCCTGACCTCTACCGTGTCAAGGTAGCGCTCTAACCAACTGAGCTACGCGCCTATATCAATCGTTCCAGTAGGCACCACGTTTCTGTTGCACGAGACGTTTTACACCTGCAAAACGTCAGCTGCAGATGTCAGTTTACCGCGTTCGAGCGGTTCCGTAAAATCGCCGTGAGCAGCGATTCCTGCGCCTCCACCATCGACGAATTCACGCTTTGCGGAGGGCGCAGCTAAAAGCTGCGCCCCTGCAAAACAGCTCGCAGTCGAGTTTTTCAGCGGCCTCGGGTGGTGACTCCCAGGACTCAAAGGACTTCGACTGTCACCGCCAGACCTAAAGAGACTGTGTCGCGACCCTGTGTCGCCGCAGCGCGGCTCCCTTTCATTTACCACTTTCACCCGGGGTTTGCACCCCCGGTCTAACCCCATGCCGCCGCGCGACTGATTTGGGCGGTTTTCAAGCCGTTGTATCCCACTGCGGAATTCTTTTTCCGGTCGCGACACAGTCTCTAAAGGCCATGTTTCTTGGCACGCGGTTCAGCACAGCTGAAGAGGCCGCTGAATAAGTCGGGAACAGCAGATTCCCTCGCCGATTAAAGTCGGCTCGTGATGACAAATATAAGAGGCTTATCGGCACGACCAAGAGCCTACCCTGAGTGTCCATGGGCCTGCGGCCCACCCAAGGGGATGAAAATTCTGGCTACCCCACGAATGCTATTGCGCCGCACCGTAGCCGCAAGGTGGATATGATGTGGCACCCAAGTGGCCTGATTTTCGACAGAGCTTGCCGAAGGGTCGTCCCCTGACACAAAGCTCTCGGAAATGGAGTTTCTTAGCGGCCTGTGAAGTCGTTCGCTGATACAAAGCTCTGGGTTATAGACCGAACTTCTGATTCAGGACAGTAAATACTCTCCGGCCGAACCGGAGGCTTTATGGTCATCGGAACCGCGCCTCTTCGTTTTGCGTACAGTTAAGCAGGTATACCCTCATGCTTAGCTTTCTGCTTTGGCTGGTCCTGCTGTTTTTCTGCTGGCCGCTGGCACTCGTGTTCCTGGTGCTTTATCCCTTTGTTTGGCTTTTCCTGCTGCCGTTTCGCATCCTCGGAATTGCGGTTGAAGGAGTGCTGGAGCTGCTGAAGGCCATCATTTTTCTTCCCGCACGGGTTCTGCGCGGTCCGCGGCGCGCGTGGTAGCCATCGTTCGGAAAAATTCTGCCGGTAATCGTCAAGCCACAGACGCGGTCATCATAGCCACAAAAAAGAGCGGACTCGAAAGTCCGCTCTTCAGCAATGACAGGAGTAGCAAGTGGAGGCTTAGCCTACTTTCACTTCTGACGCTTCTTCCTGCGCCACGGGAAATTTCCGGTGCATGATGCCGGTGTAGATCTGCCGTGGCCGGGCGATCTTCTGCTCCGGATCCTGCACCATCTCGTTCCACTGCGCCAGCCACCCCGCGGCACGCGGGATGGCGAACAGCACGGTGAACATCTCCGGCTGGAAACCCATGGCCTGATAAATGATGCCGGAGTAAAAATCGACGTTGGGGTAGAGTTTGCGGGAGACGAAGTAATCGTCCTGCAGCGCGATACGCTCGAGCTCCAGAGCGATGCTCAGCCGGTCATTACGGCCGGTGACCTCGAAGACCTCGTCGGCAACCTGCTTGATGATGCGGGCGCGCGGATCGTAGTTCTTGTAAACCCGATGGCCGAAGCCCATCAGTTTGATCTCGCCTTCCTTCACCCGTTTGATGTAAGCCGGGATGTTCTTCACCGAGCCGATTTCGTCCAGCATGCGCAAGACCTCTTCGTTGGCGCCGCCATGCAGCGGTCCAGCCAGTGCGGTCGCCGCGCCGGCCATGGACAGATAAGGATCGGTTTGCGCGCTGCCAATGACCCGCATGGTGCTGGTGCTGCAATTCTGCTCGTGGTCAGCGTGCAGGATGAACAGCACATCCAGAGCGCGCGCAATGACCGGGCTGGCAACGTACTTCGGCTCCGTCATCTTCCACAGCATATTCATGAAATTTTCGGTGTAGCTGAGGTCGTTGTCGGGATAGACGTAGGGATGCCCGCGACGGTGCCGGTAAGAATACGCCGCCAGCGTCGCCATCTTGGCGACCAGGCGCACGATCTGCTTCTGCCTGTTCACGGGATCGTGAATGTTCTTGGCTTCGGGATAGACGGTCGAGAGCGCTGCCAGGGTGCTGACCAGAATTCCCATGGGATGCGCGTCGTAACGGAAGCCGTCGATGAACGTCTTCGTGGTTTCGTGCAGCATGGTGTGGTGGGTGATCTCCCACACCCAGTCTTTTTCCTGCTGCGGCGTCGGCAATTCGCCATAGAGCAAAAGATAGGCGACCTGCAGATAGGTGCAATGTTCGGCGAGGGCTTCGATGTCGTAGCCGCGGTAGCGAAGAATGCCTTTGTCGCCGTCGATGAAAGTGATGCTGCTTTTGCACGAAGCCGTGTTCATGAACGCGGGATCGTAAGTCATGAGCCCGAAATCTTCGGGGCCCGTCTTCAGTTTCCGCAGATCCATAGCTCGGACGGTGCCGAGCTCGATCGGGGTCTCAAGCGTCTTATCGGTGCGATGGTCGGTGAGTGTCAAAGAATCCTTCGACATGACCGGTACCTCCTGTCATTAAGTGCGTACATAGGAATTCGAAAAGGGCCGGGTGCAACGAACGAGTGTTCGAACGAATACAATTGTAGTGCTTTGCGAGACGAAAACCTACGATTAGCACGCCCGTAAGAGACGGAAATCACACGCATGTGTGACGGCTGAACATGGCGCCGGGTAAGCCGGAATTCGCGCGGAAGCTATTTCTTGCTGGCGGACTGATCGGAACTGGAGCTACCTTTTTCCCCGCCGGGCGGGGTTGTGCTCTTGGAGTCGGATGGCTTGTTCTCGGGCGACGCGCCGTTGCCGCCCTTGGCATCGCCTTTGGACGAACTCCTGGCGTAGTCGGTGACGTACCATCCCGAGCCTTTGAACTGCACCGCGGGCGCCGAGATCAATTGCTCCAGCTCGCCGCCGCAATGCGGACAGGTGGTCAGAGGCGGATCGGAGAACTTCTGAATACGCTCCGTCAGGCTATGGCAGTTTTTGCACTGATATTCGTAGAGAGGCAAAGTCCCCCACAATCGTTCTGACTTATTGATTCTATTTTTCGCGATTGGATGCGGTCAAACGAGGGGCGCTTCTCGCTGTTCGCTACTCGGCTTTTCGCTACTCCCAAAATGATGCTTGGCGAAAGGCGAGGAGCGAAAGTGTGATCGCGACCGACGGCTTCAGAGCGCGTGTGAGAACTGTGTCGTCCCTAAAGGGACTCGGATAGGTTTTCCAGTTCACCCAGGACTCCGCTTCCCACCCCAATTCGCGCAAGAGAGGCGCGAATTGGGGACCCCGGTTGCTCCGTCCTGGGCTAACTGCAATTCCACCCCTTCGGGGTTCGATTTGCGTGTGTCGCACTCCACCGCCGAGGAATAAAGTTGGTTCTCACACACCCTCTTCAGCCGGAGCGGGGGGACCTGCTTTTTGCCTCGGCGCTGGTTTGGGTATTGCGTCCAGTACTTGGGACGAAAAGCAGGTCCCTCCACGCGGACTCAACCACCCCAACATGCGCAAATTCGGCGCTTGTCGGGGACCCCGGTCAGTCCTTGGTCGGGATGACACGACTGAAGGAACAGTGTCGCTTGCTAAGCTTCGCCTGGAGAGTTGAAACTAAACTCGTGAAGGCCATCGCCATCATTCCTGCCCGCCTAGCCTCCACGCGGCTGCCGCGAAAAGTCCTGCGCGAAATCGCCGGCCGGCCCATGCTGGCATGGGTGTACGAAGCTGCACGCGCCTGTTCGCGATTGCAGGACGTGATCATCGCAACAGATTCCGACGAAGTTGCTGCGGCGTGTGAGCGGAACAGCTGGGCGTATCGCATGACTTCTCCTGCGCATCGCAGCGGGACCGATCGCGTTCACGAAGTCGCAAAAAGCGTCACTGCGGACGTGTATGTCAACATTCAGGGCGATGAGCCGCTGGCGCGCCGCGAACATCTCGATGTGCTGCTGGATCTCATGCAGCGACACGAGTTTGAGGTGGGCACGCTGAAGACGCCGTGCTCGGCTGAGGACGTGAACAATCCCAACGCCGTCAAAGTCGTCACCGCGCTGGATGGGCGTGCCCTTTACTTTTCGCGCGCAACGATTCCATTTGATCGCGATCGCACCGGCGCCGTGCGTTACTACAAGCACCTTGGCTTCTACGCCTATCGCAAAGCCGCGCTGGATCGCTTTTGCGCGTGGCCGGAATCGGAATTGGAGCAGACCGAGCGCCTGGAGCAATTACGATTCCTCGATCACGGCGTCGCGATTCAGGTTGCGGAGACGCCATACGACACTGTGGGAGTGGATACGGAAGAAGACCTGGGAAGAGTAGAAGAGATTTTGCTCCACACGTAGCAAGGGTGTCATCCCGACCGAGTGGAGGGACCTGCGGTTTGCGTGCACGGTTAGCAAATCCAACGAACAGTAGGTTCCTCGACTACGTGAAGCCGCTCGCTTTGCAAGCAGCTCACTACGCTGGGGATGACAGGATCTGAGAAAAACTTGTGTTCGGCACGACCAAGGTTGTGCCCTGAGCATCGTGCCTGACACACTCGCATCGCGGAAAGAATTAAGCAACCGCTTGTGGCTGTTTACTGGCCCAAGCTTCCGCGGCCGCAATTCTCTTCCCGATGGACGGATGCGAATGGAAGAGCCACTCGATGAACTTCGAGGGCTCGCGCTCGGCCAGGTTCTGGTCCGCCAGCTTTTGCATCGAGGTGATGAACGGGCCGATCGCAGGAGTGTTCTCCCAGGCGTAGCGGTCGGCCTGACGCTCATGATGACGCGAGAGCGCGTTCAGCGCCGGCATCAGGACGAAGCCCAGCACGGTCGCTACCAGCACAATCAGCGGCAGGTTGGCGAAGTCGTAGAGGCGCGGACCGAGCACCGGAAACCAGTCCCTGGCGATCACGATTCGCAACACCAGGTTGATCAGCCAGAACGCGAAAAACGTGATGCCGACCTGCACCAGGATGCTCTTCAAAATGTGTTTGCGGACGTGGTGGCCTAGCTCGTGCGCCAGGATGGCCTCGATTTCGTCATCGCTGTAATGCTGCAGAAGCGTGTCGGAAAGAATGATGCGTCGCGTCGATCCCATCCCGGTGAGCGCGGCATTGGCTTTGTTTGACTTCTCCGAGAGCTTCCATTCGTACACGCCACGCACGCGTGTGCCTGCCCGCTCGCCGAGCTTGGTCAGGCGATCACGCAACTCGTCATTGGCCAGCGGCTCGAACTTGTAGAAGATCGGCATCAGGATGACAGGAGCGAGTTGCGCCATCAACAGAAAAAGTCCGACAAAGACGGCCCAGGCGATGATCCACCAGCGTTGCGGCGCAATGCGGATAATGCCATACACCAGCTCGACCATGATCGTGCCGAGCACCAGCGAGACGAGCCAGCCTTTGCCTTCATCCCAAAGCCAGCTTCGCAGCTTCTGGTTGGAGAGGTGGTACTGGTGCTCCAGGCGAAAGCCGGTGAAGTCGAACGGCGCGCTCAGGATCTTGGCGATGACCGAGAACATCAGCACGTACAGAAAAACGGCAAAGAAATAATGCTGGTTCGCGCCCAGATAGGACCAGTCGCGCAGCTTGCCGGTCCAGCCGGTCACCAAAAGTACAACCAACAGGACGAAACCGATGACGGTGTCGGCCAGGCTGAGCCAGCGCTGAATGCGGTTGTAGCGGCGCACCTCCGGCGAATCTGCCGGTTGCGGATTTTCGGTGGATGCCATCCGTTTTGTACTTCCAGTATAAAGCAGGGGTGCAGCGCGGCATTGTGCGACAATCAGCCTTCACGTTTTTGGAGGACGCATGCGCGAAGTGATCGCAACCGACGCCGGCCCCAAGGCGATTGGGCCTTACTCGCAGGCTATCAAGGCCAATGGCTTCGTATTTGTTTCTGGACAGATCCCCTTGGATCCGGCGACGCAGCAACTCGTCGCGGGCGACGTAGCCGCGCAGACCGAACGCGTGCTGCAGAATCTTTCGGGGGTTTTGAAGGCGGCGGGCAGCTCGCTGGAAAAGGTGATGAAATGCGGCGTCTTTCTGAAGAACATGTCGGACTTCGCCGCGATGAACGAAGTTTATGGCCGCTACTTCACGCAAGCTCCGCCGGCGCGATCAACGGTCGAGGTCGCCCGGCTTCCCAAGGATGTGCTGGTGGAAATCGATGTGATCGCGCTTGCTGACTGATTGCAGCCGACGTTATTGCGCGCTCTCCTTCAGCAGCAACTGTTCGGCGGGCGAGAAGATAGACGCGCGGATCATGGTCGTGCTCAGCAGCGAGGTCAGTCCCGACGACGCCAGAATCATCGCGATCACCACGAACTGGTAGATGGCGGCGTAGAGCGGGTCAGCGCCGGAGAGCAGCATGCCGGTCATCAGGCCGGGTATCCAGACGATGCCCAGCGAGCGCAGGTTGTCGATGGCCGGGATGAGCGCGGAATGGATGCTCGCCTCGGTGTAGCCGGCGATGGTTCGTTCCGGCGCCGCACCCAGCGCGAGCGCGGTTTCGATCTCGCCGGCATGCGCCAGGACCTCCGAGCGGAAGCGGTTGAGAGCAAGTCCGTTGGTGTTCATCGCGTTGGCGATGATCATGCTGCCCACCGGAATCAAGGAAGTGATTGCAGTGTCGATCACGCCCGCCCACGTCATTGCGGCGGTGACCACTCCCGCACCCGCCGCGATGGAGTATGTCGAAACCTTGCGAGCGCCAGGAATGTTTTTTGCGCGGCGGGCGGAGATCGATCCGGCGGCGATAACCATGCCGGCCAGCAGAAAGACGCTGCTCCAGCGCGGCGCTTTCAATAGCAGCATCAGCAGGGAGCCGACGACCACGATCTGCACCAGTCCGCGCAGCAGGGCCACGGCGGTGTCGCTCTCCAGATGAATGTTGCGGCGGCGCGCGAGCAGGACGACGAGCAGCGCCAACACGGAAGCAATGGCCGCCTGCGCGAATCCCAGTGCGACTTGCGAATGGAAAAGCGATTTAAGCATCAAGTACCTCCAAGGGCGTTCCGCATCGCAATAGTCGTCCAGCTTCAATAATCGCGATGCGATCGCAGATGCGGCGCGCCTGCTCGCGATCGTGGGTCACGAGGACGAAGGTGTATCCGTCGGTGCTGACCAGATTGCGGATCAGCTCTTCGATTCCGGCTTTGGCGCGCTCATCAAGCGCCGAGGTGGGTTCGTCCAACAGCAGGATCTCCGGGCGGTTCGCCAGCGCCCGTGCCAGCGAAACCCGCTGCTGCTCGCCGCCGGAAAGGTTGGCGACGTTGCGCGCGGCAAATCCGGGGAGCCCGACATGTTGCAGCAGGCCGGCGATCTCACCTTCCGACAAACTCCCATCGCGCTGCATCGGCCCGAAGCGCAAGTTGGCGGCGACGTCGCCGGGAAAAAGAAACGGCCGCTGCGTGACCATGCCGATGCGTCGGCGCAGCTCGCGCGGCGCGACCTGCCGATAGTCCTGACCCGCAAGAAACACGGTTCCGCTAGTGGGCTCGTCCAGCCGATTCAACAGGCGCAGCAGCGAACTCTTGCCGGAGCCGCTCGGGCCTACCAATCCCAGCAATTCTCCGCGCCGAACCTCGAGCGAGACATCCTGAACGATCCAGAGTTCGCCGACGCGGCGTCCCAGATGCTCGGTCCGCAGGACTGGCGCGACGGCCACGCTCATCGGTCCAGATGTCCGTAATAGATGTTGGTGTCGTATTCCAGCACTACGTGTCCGTCAACGGCGTGCTCCGAAAAGAGTGGCGGCAGCGCCTGCATCATGGCGTCGAATCGTTCGCCCGATTTCGCTATGTACGACGACGACAGCAAGCGCCCGCGCAGGCCGTCGAAGTCGAGCCGCTGATCGTTGTGCTGTTGGATTAAGCGCATCTCGTTGGGCGCAAAGAAACGCTGCAGGGCGTCGTAGCTGGCGACGTACTGGTGCGCCACCTGTTCGTAATCGACCGAATATCGCTGCACGAATTCTTCGTAGGCCTGGAGGAACGGCGTGGATTGCGTGTCGCGATGGTGCCACAGCAGCACCGCCCATCCGCCCGGCTTCAGGATGCGGGCGAACTCGGCGCGCGTCTCAGCCGGCTGGAACCAGTGAAACGCCTGTCCGGCGACGACCAAGTCGACGCTCGCTTGCGTTAGCGGCGTCGATTCGGCGCTGCCGTCAATCATGGTGAATTGCTGGTAGGCCGACAGATATTGCTCGCCCGCAATTCGCATCTCGCGATTGGGCTCGATGCCGATGACGCGATTGCCGTTCTGCAGGAAAATCTCGGCCACCAACCCGGTCCCGCAGCCGACGTCGGCGACGAAATGTTGCGGCTTCAGATCGCAGACCTGCCGCAGCGCGCCTATTACATCGTGGGAGTAGTGAGGACGATACTTGACATAGTCCTCCGCGCGGTCGGAGAAGCGGCAGAGCGGATCGCGGACGGAATCAGGCATGATGGAAATGATATATGTAGCAGGCGGCCCTAAGCATTTAGCATTTAGCACTTAGCAAAGGCAATCAGCAGTCAGTAGTCAGTAATCAGCAGTCAGGCATTGTTGGGCTTTCTGCGGGAGCTAAAGCCTAAGTGCTAAAGGCTAAAGCCGTTTAGGAATTACTGTGATCCAGTTGCTGCCGGTAGTGCGGCGCTTCAGCGCCGCGTCAACGCGCGTGGCCTCGTTTTGGGTTTTGCATTCCGCTGCCAAATGCGGCGGAATGCAAAACCCATCTTCTTGCGCTGCAGCCGAACGCGGGCCTGAAGGCCCGCACTACCCGATCACAGTAAAAACTAAACCGCTGTAAGTGCTAATCTTCCCTAATGCGACCATGCCGCAATCCAAGAACAAGCCGCCGCTGATGCAAGCTATTCGCGATGCCATTCGCGCGGTGCCGCGCGGGCGCGTCAGCACCTACGGCGCAATTGCCAAAGCGGCGGGATATCCGCGCTGCGCCCGTCACGTCAGTCGTGTGTTGAGGCAAGTGGGCGGTCTGCCGTGGCAGCGGATTCTGGGATCTGGCGGACGCATCTCGCTACGCGGCGAACCGGGCTTCGAGCAGCGCTTCCTGCTTGAGGCTGAGGGTGTTCGCTTCAAAGGCCGGGCGGTCGATCTGCAACAGTTTGAATTTCGGTTTCGACCGAGAGCCAGCCGTGTGGCGACGAGATCCACCGCTGCGAAAAAAGTGTTCAGAAGGAAATGAGTGGGTTCGGAATGTCCCGACGAACCGCGATTCTCAGGAGAGCCTGAAGTCGTTAATGTGACGCTTCAATATTCCGCGCGCAACTTGAAGTAACCCGCCGTCACCCTGCGCGGCGTTCGTCTTGCAGAACCTCATCCAATGCGCCGGCCAATTGTTCGGCGCGCTCGTGATAGTCACTGGCGATGGAGTCGTACTTGCGCTTCAAGACGTGCAGTTCGTCGGCGATGTTCAAGGCAGCCAGCACGGCGACACGCAGCGAATCCACGGTGGCGGCCTGCTTGGAGATAAGCCGCATCTTGGTGTCGACGTATTCCGCCAACTCGGCAATGTACTCAGGGTCAAAGCCGCGCAGATGATAGGTCTGATCGTAGATTTCCACGCGGACATTGCCGCTGCCGTTGCCGTTCGACTGACTCAAAGTTGCCCCCCCGCTGAGTGGCCAGTGGCTAGTGGTCAGAAACTTCAGCAGCGCTGCTTTTCTGACCACTGACCACTAGCCACTGACCACTGCCTTCCATTATCCCGCCGAATCTTCCAGCGCCAAAGACTCAATTTGATTGAGCATCTTTTCTACTCGGGTACGTACCTCCTCGCGCTCGCGGCGCAAAGAGACCAGTTCCTGGCGCATGGTGTCAATTTCTTCCTCGCGTTCGTTCAACGCTTGGCGCAGACGGGCGGAGTCGCGCTCGGCGACCGCTTTGCCGTCGCGAGCCGACTTCAGCAGCTCAATGGTGCGCAGGATCTTCTCTTCCAGAGACTTGAAATCGGCGGTGGAGGGAGCGAGTTCAACTGCATTTGCCGTCATGCTCATCGACTGACCTTCACAGGAGGTATGTGGTTCGAGCGCAGTATATCGCAGAAGCGCATGTAAGAAAGTGCGCCGATCACAGTTCTGTGCGGAATTTCGCGGCGCGAACCTGACTGTGCAACGGCATCGGCTCCCCGGCACGGCCGAGGATACAAAGCTTTTGAAAACGGAGTTTTTCAGCGGCGTCTGAAGCCGTGCCCCTGCAAAAACCGGGGCTTAATCACAGCCTCCCTAATGGGCCATCAAACCCACGTTTGTGAACTGGAAAGCGGGGTACTACAATTCATTCAATCAGGGAAGAGGTCGAGGATGGAGATTCGCGTCGAGTCGAACTTCGGTGCGATTCTGGACGCCGCACCGGATGCCATGCTGGTGGTCGACCAGCAAGGACGAATCGTGCTCGCTAACACCCAATGCGAGCATGTGTTCGGCTACTCTCAGGGCGAACTTGTCGGAAAGAAGGTCGAAGTTCTGGTGCCGGCGCGGTTCCGTGCCAAGCATCCGGGACACAGGTCAGGATACTTTTCGGGCGATCCGCACGTGCGGCCGATGGGCGTCGGCCTGAACCTCTTCGGGCTGCGCAAAGATGGCACCGAGTTTCCCGTCGAAATCAGCCTCAGTCCGCTGGAGACCCCGGAAGGCCCGATGGTCATCAGCGCCATCCGCGATGTAACGGCGCGTAAAGGAGCAGAGGACAAGTTTCGCGCGTTGCTGGAATCGGCGCCCGATGCGATGGTGATTGTCGATCAGCGGGGAAAGATCGTGCTGATCAACTCCCGCACGGAAGAGCTGTTCGGCTATCCCAGAAACGAGCTGCTGGGCTATTCAGTGGAAGTCCTGGTGCCGGAGCGCTTCCACGGAAAACACCTTCATCATCGCGCTGGATACTTCGAAGACCCGCGCCAGCGGCCCATGGGCGAAGATCTGGAACTGTTTGGACTAAGAAAGGACGGCACTGAATTTCCGCTGGAGATCAGCCTCAGCCCGATCAAGACCCCCGAAGGAGTGCTGGTGGCAAGTGCCATTCGAGACATTACCGTGCGAAAAAAAGCTGAAGAAAAGTTTCGCTCGTTATTGGAAGCGGCCCCGGACGCGATGGTCATCGTGGACGATCGCGGAAACATGACGCTGGTCAACGCTCAGACGGAGAAGCTGTTCGGCTATACTCGGGCCGAGCTCATCGGGCATCCGGTCGAAATGCTCATCCCCGAGCGCTATCGCGGACTGCATCCCGGCCATCGCCACGATTTCTTCGCCAATCCTCACGTGCGGCCCATGGGCGTGGGACTTGAGTTGTTTGGTCTGCGCAAAGACGGGAGCGAGTTCCCTGTCGAGATAAGCCTCAGCCCGCTGACGACCGAGAATGGCACGTTCGTCACCAGCGCCATCCGTGACGTCAGCGAGCGCAAGCTGGCGGAAGCGCAGATCCAAAAGCTGAACGATGAATTGGAAGAGGCGCTACGGCGGTCGGAGAGATTGGCGTCCACCGGGCGGCTGGTGGCGACGATTGCGCACGAGATCAACAACCCGCTCGACGCTCTGACGAACTTAATGCATTTGTTGAAGAAAAGCCCGTCACTTGATGAAGCTGCAGCCGAGTTGGTGGATTTGGCAGAGCGCGAGGTGCGCCGCCTGGCGGGCATCAGCCGGCAGACGCTGGCGCCGTATCGCGACACCAAGCTGCCGGTGGTCACCAAGCTTTCCGAATTGCTTGACGACATATGTGCGATGTATGCGCCCCGCCTTAAGGCGGCCAAAATCGAGCTCGAGCGCGATTACAAAGTTAGTGGCGAGGTGACGATCTTCGCCAACGAGCTTCGCCAGGTCTTCACCAACCTGATCACCAACGCGATTGATGCAATCGGACAGGGCGGCCGGCTATCGCTCGCCATCGAGCGCGCCCCAGACCATCAGATTGTGGTGCAGGTTCACGATACCGGCTGCGGAATTCCGCAGGAAAATCTCCAGACGATATTCGAACCGTTCTTCACCACCAAAGGCGAGCAGGGGACGGGCATCGGACTCTGGGTGATCAAGGGCATCCTCGAAAAGGTCGGCGGCAAGGTTGAGCTTGTGAGCTCGACAATTGGCGAGACCGGAACAACTTTCAGCATCTTTCTTCCCGGCACGCGACAAGACATCGCGGGCAGTCACGAAGCGGAGTCCGAGACCTCTGCGGTTCCCGGAACGAAAACCTCGCAGGCGTGTTAGACCGCTGAAAAAGTCACCTCAAGTTGCACTTTGGGTAGAGCGGACCCTCAGGGCCTGCCCTGAGCGAAGCGCCGCTTTACCCGATTTCAGCAGAACAGCACTACATCGTTCACGAAGCTATTGCCATCGCCGCCGACGACGATTGCGGATCCGCTTCCGTTATTGACGATCGCGAAGCTGCGCAATAAAGTCGAACACGCTCCACAATTGCAGAGTAGATGCATCGGCGGGATCTCCCCGCCCGGGGGGACAGTGAGTAGCAGGGTTTCCGCAGTGAAGAAGAAAACCGGCGGGACGCTGGCAGCGCCGGCCGCGGCACCGTTTTCGTTAGTCAGGACTGAAACTATCGTGCTCGGGCTTGTGCTGGCCGCCGCAACCATCTTCGTTTATTTGCCTGCAAGCCATCATCCGTTCGTGAATTACGACGACATGGTTTATGTCGTCAATAACCCTCATATCCAGTCAGGCCTCGATTGGGATACCGTTTCCTGGGCATTCACGACTTTCTACCAGTTCAACTGGCATCCGCTGACGTGGCTCTCGCACGCCCTGGACGTGCAGCTATTCCAACTGCAGCCGGGCGGCCATCACGTGACCAACCTGCTGTTGCACACGATCAATGTGGTGCTGCTGTTCTGGGTGCTGATGCGCGCCACAGGATGCATCGGGCGGAGCGCCATGGTTGCAGCACTGTTTGCGCTCCATCCGGTAAACGTGGAATCCGTGGCATGGGTCTCCGAGCGCAAGAACCTGCTGAGCATGCTGTTCTTCCTGCTGGGATTGGCCGCCTACCGCTGGTACGCAGCTTCTTTGCCGGAGGTCAGTTCGCCTACGAAAGCATCTCTGGCTCGTAGCGCGACTAAAGGCAAAAAAGCCAGGAGCGGGGTCACGGATCTGCGAGTGGGCCGCTATGTAGTTATGGCGTTGCTATTCGCGATGGGATTGATGTCCAAGCCACAGATCATCACCTTCCCATTTCTGTTGCTGCTTTGGGATTACTGGCCGCTGCGGCGGATGGCGGTTGGTGAGGCACGCGTTTCGTCCGCTATTGAAAAGCTGCCGTCACTTCCGCAACGCAGCTTCTGGTGGCTGGTGAAAGAAAAGCTGCCGCTATTGGCTATGTGCGCCGCCAGCGCGGTTGTGACGGTTATCGCGCAGAAGCGCGGCGGTTCGGTTGTTTCGCTGGAAATCTATCCGCTATCGATCCGGGTCACCAACGCAATCGTGGCTTACGTACGCTACATCGGGAAAGCCTTCTGGCCTACCAATCTCGTACCCATCTACCCGCATCCCTGGCATCCGCTGCCGCTGTGGCAAGTCGCACCCGCTCTGCTTCTGCTGCTGGCGGTTACGGCCATTGCGCTGGTAGCACGCAGCCGTCGCTACCTGCTGGTGGGCTGGCTGTGGTTCCTGGGCTCGCTGGTGCCGATGATCGGCCTGGTCCACGTTGGCAATCAGGCGATGGCCGACCGCTATGCATATCTGCCATTCGTCGGCTTATTCCTGATGGTCTGCTGGGGATTGTCCGAGCTTGCGGAGCGGCAACGCTTGCCGGTCATTGCTCTTCGCGCCGCAGCCGTAATTGTGCTGCTGGCGCTCGCGCTCGTCACCCGCGATCAACTCGGCTACTGGAGCGACAATGTGAAGCTTTGGACCCACACGATCAACTCCAGCAAGGACAACTACATCGCCCATGACGATCTGGCCCTGCTGCTGATCGACCGCGGCGACACCGAGGAAGCCATGAAGCATTTCCGCGCCGCACTGGCCATCTATCCTTCCGACCCGACCAGCAATCTTCGGATCGCCGTGTACGATCACGAGCATGGCCGCTTACAGGAAGCAATTGCGCGCTACGACCAGATGATCAGCGTTTCGCCGGACGGCCCGGGCCGGGCGGAGTTGTTCGCCAATAAGGGATTGGTCTATCTCGATATGCGTGACAATAATCCTGCGAAGGAAAGTCTCGACCGGGCGGTTGCGATGGATCCCCACAACTATCGCGGCTGGCTTGGCCTGGGAGTGCTCGCCGTGCGCGCGGGAGATCTGAACACAGCTATCGACAACCTGCAGAAATCGACTGCGGCCAAGCCCACCGAAATTGGATACGCGCTGCTGGCGCGAGCGCTGGATCAAGCAGGCCGCAAACCGGAAGCCGACGCAGCTCGCGAACGCGCCAAATTGCTGGCGAAGAGTCCCGCAGGCCCACGCGACATTTCGGAGGGAATGTTAGCGCGATGAGTGCCGCGGCCTTGCACGATGAAGTGGGAGTTTGTCGCGGACTAGCCGTTACGGCGTAAACTCCCACACCACGCCGCAGCCTGGAAAGTCAGAGCAATCCGACAGGTTGCCGCCACGGAGGGTTGTGCCATAGGCATTTCCCTGTGCATCAAGAATCAAACCGGTATCAGGATTGGCGCCGTCGCCGGTCTCCTCGAAGTAGTACAGCACGGTTTCTTGCCAGCCACCACCGCTGGCCGGAGTCAGTTCGAAGATAGTGCCCCATCCGCAGCATCCCGTTCCGCCGGTTGTGCCCCAGATGTTGCCGTTCGCGTCGAAGGTGACCGGGCCGCCCGGGTGGGCTCCGCCATCGCCCTCGTCACTAAATGCCCATGCGATGGAGAATGTCCAGCTTCCGCTGTTGGGACTCAACTCGAAGATCGTCCCGCCGTTCTCTGGACCGAGATCGGACGTGGTCCCGTACAGGTTGCCATGCGCGTCGAAGATCAGCGGGGCGGTGGATTCGATGCCGTCCGCGGTGGCAAAGCCATGCAGGATGGTTTCCGTCCAGCCCGAGCCGCTGGGCGAAAGTTCATAGACGACGCCACCGTTGACCGGTCCGCCATAGAAGGTGGTGCCGTAGAGATTACCCGATGCGTCGAAGATCACGCCCGCATCCGGACTGGCGCCATCTCCATCATCCACGTTGAAATTATGAATGATTGTGCCGTTCCAGTAACCTCCGTTGGGCGACAGTTCGACCACATAGCCCTCGTCCAGCGGACCTCCGTTGAACACGGTCGCATAGAGATTGCCGCTCTGGTCGAAGGCAACGCTGCCGTAGGGGAAGCCGCCGTTGTCCTGATTCGCGCGATAGATAACGGTTTCTGTCCAGAAACAGGAGAACGACTTGCACGCGGAAGGCGGAGGCTGAAGACGAAAGACGGTTCCACATCCCGCATAACCTTGGAGCCCACAGTCGCCTCCGCCGCCAGTGCTGGTGGTGCCATAGAGGTTGCCATCGGGCCCGAAGACCACGCGCGCGTTTGGACCGGATCCATCGGTTCCGTGAAAGTTATAGATCGGCGTAATCAGCCATCCTGACCCGGCACGCGCAAGCTTGAAAACGGTTCCGTATCCCAGACCGCCGTCCAAGGTGGTGCCGTAGAGGCTTCCCTCCCGGTCCATGGTCAGCCCGCTCGTCGGGTTACCGCCGTCCGATCCACCGGTGAAGGTGTGCAAGACGCTGAATGTTTGCGCTAGTCCCGCCGTCGCGAGCATGGTCAGCACGCAAAGCATCGCGAGCACGAGAAGTGGCAGATGTAAAGTGAAACGCGGCCGGGTTATCATGACGATCTCCTTTACGGCTGTCGCGCGCCAAGAATATCGCGCCATTGGAACGGCGTGTCAACTTACTTGTGCATTACGGTTTAACAGATTGATAGCAAACGGAGTTAGTTTGACGATTCAAAGCGGTTGGCGAGTGGAACCGGGTCGCTCGGATCGCTCTGCCAAGCCCGACGCATGAGGGGTATTCAGGAGCCGTTCCGGCCAGGGCATCACACTCCTGCGGCGGCGACTCCTTCGTAGTGACGCTGGCTGCGGGGCAGCTTCTCTGCATATCCCAGCAGGAAAAACACGGCCGTCGAGAGCAAACACACCAGCAGGCGCAAGCGCGCCAGTGGCAGTGGCTCCAAGTCCATGAACCTGCCGAAGCGCCATGCGGCCCAGTTGATGAGCTGCGTCGGCACCACCGTCCAGATCGCGACGTAGAACCAGGCCCGCTCAGCGCCTTCGCCGAAGGTGTCGCGGCGAGCGCGCGGCGTCCAGTCAAGCACCGTTGCCAGCACAACCGCCAGCGCCAGCGGATAGTAGCCGTAACGGTACAGGTCTTTGAGCAGCCATCGGCCATCAATGGAGGCAACGATCAGTCCGATGAGATTGAGCGTGTACGGGACCGCGATATCGATCCAGGCAGCGGTGTAACAGACGACGCGATAAGGCAGGTTGGGCTGATGCACCCCGTAATGCGTGATGTAGGGGCGCGGTTCGCACCCCGGCAAGCGGCCTTGGAGCCCGCGCCAGGCGACGAACGCGAGAATTATCGCCAGCCAAATCCAGTGCCGGCGGTCGGGACCGCGGGTGTAGAGATCGTAGGTGAGCGGCCATCCCGGCAGCACCCAGAAAACCCATATCCAGATCGGAGTATGCAGAACGCGATAGTAACGCTTGTTGCGCTCGCGAAAGACGGCCTGTTTCATCGTTAATTGATCGTAGCAGAGGAGCCGAAAACGCTCAGGACAGGCTTTCAGTCGTGTCGAACGCGGAGTTCCTTCGTTTTGTCATCCCGAGCGGAGTGAGGCTGCTCGCGAAGTGAGCAGCCTTACGTAGTCGAGGGACCTGCTGTCCGATGAACGGCCAAAATCTTCCTCGTCCACGAACAGCAGGTCCTTCGACTTCGCGTCCGCCCGACCCGCAAAGCGGGCCGGGAAAAAAACAGCGGACGCTGCGCTCAGGATGACACTCCAAAGAGATTGGCGGTCGGCACGACTGAAGTGTGTAGGACGCTTATTGCGCATGCGGCTGATCGTCGCTGACATTGCAGCGGACATGCACATGCGTATGTACGCGCGCTGACATCTTGCCGCCGTCGTCCGTGACATACGCCATCGGCACATCGGTCAGGTCGATCTGCACCGGCATCTGTCGCAACTTCTCCGTAGCGATTTCCAGCCTGGCGCTATTCGCTGCCAGCCGCGCGCTCAGAGCAGCCATCTTCGCCGTCATGCGCTGGTCGAGATCGAGAGGGATATTCATGTCCAGCGAGATCGGGGAGAGGCTGGACTCGCGAACCGCACGCATGGCGTCGCGCTGTGAGTGAAGCGCATCGCGACGGGCACGCGCAGCTTCCTGCATCGCCCGGGCGCGGGCGCACTGCGAGACTGACTCTGCTTGCTGCGCCATCTGCTCGGCAATCTTCGCGTCCATATCGGCGATAGGAACATTCATCTCGGCGAGCAGTTGCGCCTCTTCCGGATAGCGCGGGCGCAGGTGGGTGCTCAGCTTGCTCATCACCCGTGCAGCCGCCGGTGACTCGCACTTCGCCAGCTTGCTGGTTCCTGCACTCCAGGATCCGTGCTCATGTGCAAGGGCTACGCGCTGCAACACTCGGAAGCCGTGAGATGTCACCGCGAAGGTAGCTACGATCGCCAGGGCCGCAACCAGGTATCTGCGCTCCATACTGCCTCCTACTCCTCAGACGTGAAAACCAGCAGACGGTTAGAAGATTTGTGGTTAACTGCAGGGATTCCACTGCCAACCATTGGGCTACACGTACGAGGCCATTCCAGCCGGGTGATAAGTCTCCTTTGACCAGCATGTTAACAATGTAACCATGCGATTTTTGCCGCCTTCGGCGTCCGGATTTACGAGTCGTTGTCCATCGCCGGACAATGAAGTAGGCTAGGCCGTTGGGCAATCCGCGCCATCCGCTTGGTAGTGGGTCAGTTTGGGCTGCTGAGGATAGGGCTCCTTCGACTTCGCCCGCCGGTTCTGCGAACCTGCGGGCTGCGCTGAGGATGACACATGCGTGGGTACCCGAGTATGGCAATCCAAACTGACCCGCTACCAATCCGCTCAATAACTTGACGATCGACTTGAGTGAACAGAAAGGCCAACTCATGGCGAAGTTTTGCTTTGTGGCACTCGCGCTGGTTCTGATACCGTCCACGATATTTTCGCAAGATCGCAAAGAAGCCGTTCGGCGGATCAATCCGCCCGGTTTGAGCGCTCCGCAGGGTTACGCGCATGTGGTCGTCGTTGAGCGCGGACGAACGGTTTACATCGCCGGGCAGATACCGCTCGATAAAGACGGCCAGCTGGTCGGCGCCGGCGACTTTGGCGCGCAGGTGCGGCAGACTTTCCAAAACCTTAAGGTCGCCCTGTCAGCCGCCGGCCTCACCTTTGCCGACGTCGTGAGTATGAATACCTACGTCACCGACATGGCGCAGGTAGACAAATATCGCGAGATCAGCAGCGAATATGTGACGTCGGAGCCCCCCGCAGCGACCATGGTTGAGGTGAGTGCGCTGCCCGAGCCGCAGGCGATGATCGAAATCAGCGCAGTTGCGGTTGCACGAAAGTAAAAGCGGGACGGATGCGGTTCATACAGACAACTTGTGGCTGAACCGCAAACAAACTCTAACCTGTCTCATGCAATGATTCGGGTTGTGTCAGGGCACGGCTTCAGTCGCGCCGATCACGAGCTCTTTTTGTGTTGTCCATCCCGAGCGAGTGACCTGCGGTTGGCGGGGTTGCTACCACTGCGTGCGAAAAACAGGTCCCTCGACTCCTCGCCCCCACCACCCCAACAAGCGCAACAACGGCGCTTGTCGGGGACCCCGATCGCGGGCTCGTCGCTCGGGATGACACATTCAAGTGAGTTGCAACGGCGCAGCTGAAGCCGCGCCCCTTCAAAACCCTCCCATGAAGGACTTTTCAGCAGCCTGTGGAAGTCGTGCCCTGATACAAAGCGCACCACAGGCAATCCTTCAACACCCAGTGAAGGCGTCCTCCACCCTATCGGAAGCGCAATTTGCGGTTTGTAGTTTTTTTCGCCGCCTCAGCGAACTACTCGCACCATTTCAACGTATCACCCAGCGTCCAAGACTTTTCTGCGCAGTCGCGCCCACCCGCGACAGGAGGCACTATGACTCATTTCCGCAAGTCCGCCGCTTTAGTAACAAGTTGTGCCGCGACTATCCTCGCCCTGCTCATTGCCGTCCCGGCTCGCGCCGAAGTCACCCAGGATTTCCATCGCACCGTTCCGCTTTCCGCCGATGGCCGAGTTTCGCTTAGCAACATCAATGGCGATGTTGAGATCACCGGCTGGAACCGCAACGAAGTCCAGATCGATGCCGTCAAGACCGCGCGCGACCAGCAGCGCCTGGACGAAGCCCGCATCGAGGTAAATACCACAAGCAATTCCGTCGAGATCACCACCCGCTATCCCGAAGGCCGTACCAACAACAATCCCGCTTCCGTCCGCTATACCCTTCATGTGCCGCAGAACGCAAGGCTCGACAAAATCGATCTGGTGAACGGCGGGCTCACGGTGCAGAAGGTGACTGGTGAGGTGAACGCTAACCTGGTCAACGGCAAGCTGCGTGCCTCCGACCTGGCGGGCACGGCTGACCTGGCGACGGTGAACGGCTCGATTGAAGCGGATTACAACTCGCTGAACAATGTCCGCGAAATCAGGCTGAAATCCGTAAACGGCAGCGTCGATCTGCGGCTGCCGCAGTCACCGAATGCAGATGTCAGCGCCAGCACGGTCAACGGCAGCATCTCGACCGATTTCCCGCTGACGGTGAAGGGACACTGGATCGGCAAGAACATGAGCGGTACTCTCGGCAGCGGCGGCGTCCACATCGAGCTCGACAATGTGAACGGCAGCATTCACGTCGGACCGGGACGTGGAAGTTTGTAGGAGTCTTGTTTCACCACGGAGGCACGGAGAGCACGGAACATTAGAATCTTCGTCTGGCGTCAATTCATTCTGGCGCCAGTGCTTGATAGTTCCCTGCCAGGGTGGAATCGGGGAAATTGGTGCGCGAGTTCTGAGACGAGTCCGGCTGGTGCCACATTCCGACTAGCGTCGTGCAGCTCTGACACCAGATGTACGGCTCGTTGGTGTACTCATTAACCCACAGAGATTCTTCGACAATAACCACTGCTCCGCAGTTTTGGCAGGTGACCTGCGTTCGTGATTTGCTCTCTGACGGGGCCTTGTGCAGGAACGGAAATCCGCGAATCCGGTCCATTTTCGAAACTCCGTGTCTTCCGTGCTTCCGCGGTGAAAATCATGTTCAAGCGAGTTCGAAACTCCTTGGCGGGCTCACCACATCCGGCTTGCGCCCGATCAGCAAGAGCGCACCGATTCGCTTGAAATGGCGCAGTTCCTCCGCATTCGCGAACCACTTGCCGCTGTATTCGTCCGGAGTGGGCGTCAGGTCGGGAATACGCATGGCGCGCACGTCTTCATAGCCATGCTCCTTTAATAGCTCGACGTACTCCTGCTCCGAGCGGACCTGCACCGGCACCTTCAGCTCCTCGACCCAGCGCAGCGAGTAGGGATTGTCTTTGTACAGGTTGATCAGAATACATAACTCGCCCCGCGGAGCCATCACGCGAAACAGTTCCGCCAGCGCGCGGTCCTGATCACCGTAGTAATAAAACGATTCCACCGAGAGGACTTTGTCGAAGAAGTTCTCCTCCCACGGAATCTGTTCAGCCGAGCCGACAACGAACATGAGATTGTCGTACTCCGTGGATTTCGCGCGCGCCCGCCGGATCATCTCGTCCGACACATCCACACCGACCACCTGGCCCGGTCCCTTCGCGCCGCTGACCAGTTGCGCCATCATGCGGCTCGCCCATCCTGCGCCGCAGCCGAGATCGAGCACTCGCTGAGGAGGCCGCAATCCCATCAGCGCCAGCGTCTGCTGCGTAATGCTGATGTGGTGCTGCTCCATCTCGTCGCCACGGCCGGCCTCGGCCCACTGGTTAAACTCGCGCCGCATCTGCTCGTCGATGGAAATGGTCATCTCGGCTCGTCCTCTCGATTAATGCTGGCGTTTAGCAGTTAGTTGTTAGCAGTTAGCTTACAGATCTGGTGTAGTCTCCAAAATAGCTATACCGGCAATGCCTGCTTGGCGCACTGGATCTTGCGAAGGACGTCCTCGCCTTTCGCGTTCCAGGTGTAGCGCCTCGGGTTGGCATTGCGTTGCGCCAAATAGGCCACAATCTGATCGCACAATTCTTTGACATGCCGGAAGCTGCCCTCGCGCACCACTTCCTCGATCAGATCGCGGAAGAACCGCTCCACCAGATTCATCCACAAAACGGAAGTGGGCGTGAAGTGCCGGCTAGTGCGGAACAAAGAAAAGCCTTCGCCGGAGCGAAAGCTTAATCCAAAATGTCCCGCCCTAGTCCAAAGGATGAGCAGAACGGGCACCCGAGTTACTTCTTGGCCGCTTCTGCCTTGGCCGCTTCTGCCTTGGCCGCTTCTGCCTTTGCGGCTTCGGCTTTTCCCGCATCAGACTTGGCGTACTTGCGACGGAAGCGCTCGACGCGGCCCGCGGTGTCCACCAGTTTCTGCTTGCCGGTAAAGAACGGATGGCAGGCGGAACAGATTTCTACATTGATATCGCCCCGGTGGGTGGAACGCGTGAGAAACGTGTTGCCGCAGGCGCAGTGCACGCGCACTTGCCCATAAGCAGGATGAATGGCTGCCTTCATAGGACTCCTAACTTGCTGATTGCAAACTTTGATTTTACCGGACAGCGCGCCATCGCAGCAAACCGGCCGGCTTCATTAGACGCCGTCCGGCGCGGGAACGATTCGGGCAGGCCTTGCGATTAGCTTGGGGGCGCAGGGCAAATTCTATGCAACGCTTGCCGGGCATCTTCTATCGCGTGCCACGTGGGCTGCAACCCATCCATAAAACTGAAAATCGTGGGTGCCCCATTCTGGCCTTCTGTTGGCCAGGGTGGGGCAAGCCTGAACCGCTGCACTGCCCCGCCCTAGCCCAAGGATGGCTAGAACGGGGCACCCACAGTGAGTTTTTCGATGGAGCGGTCGACGCAGCAACTAGCCGGACCAGTCACGAATCCGCCGATTTTCTGATACCCTGCATGGTTTGCAATTTTCGGTGTCACTGGAGTTCTCTTGCGATGCCACAAACACTGTCGCGGGTTTCGCTTGCGCTGGTTGTCGCTTTTGCTCTTCCGCTCTCGATCAGCGCCGCCGAAAAATCAAAGGCCAGCACTGCCAAACCAGCCCAGCCTTCCTATGAGCAGCCTCAGCCCGAACGGGAGACGCTGGACCTCAACATGTACCAGCAGATTCGGGTGGAGGGGCTTAACCATTCGCACGTGATGGAGTACGCCTCGGCCCTGGATGACGACATTGGGCCACGCCTTACCGGGTCGGCAAACCTGAAGCACGCTAACGAGTGGACGCGCGACCAATTCACCGCGATGGGCTGCTCCAACGCGCACCTGGAAGACTGGGGCGAATTCGGCATGGGCTGGCAGCAGCTCAACACATGGGTGCGCATGACCGCGCCCGATACTGCGGTCTTCATCGCGCAGGCCGCGCCATGGTCGCCCGCGACCACTGGCCCTGTCACCGCGCCCGCGGTATGGATGGACACCATCAAGGACGAGAAAGATCTCGATCAGTACAAAGGCAAGCTGGCGGGAAAGATCGTATTTTATGGCGCGATGCGCGAGGTGCCTCCGGTGGACAAGCCGTTGTGGGTGCGGTTGGACGACAAGGAACTTCAGAAGCTCACGGAATGGCCGCTCAAACCGCGTGATCGCGAGAAGTTTTTGCAGGAATACATGAAGCGTCTGGAGCTACGGCAAAAGACGGGGAAATTTCTCGCCGATGAGCATGCGCTGGCGGTGATCACGCCCAGCCGCGATGGCCGCGATGGCGGTGGCTCCGGCGGCACTACCTTCGACGACAGCAGCATAGGCTTCGGCTGGGAAGCTTACAAGCGTGACCAAGCCAACCCCCTGCCGGTCGCCGTCATGGCCATCGAAAATTACGGCCGCGTGTATCGCCTGCTGAAGGCGCACGTGCCGGTCTCGATGGAGATGAATATTGATACGAAATTCACCGGCGACCACGAGCATGGCTTTGACACCATCGCCGAAATTCCCGGCACCGATGCCAAACTGAAGGACGAAGTTGTTATGGTCGGCGGCCATCTGGATTCGTGGGCAGCAGCCACCGGCGCCACCGACAACGGCGCGGGCACGGTCGTCACCATGGAGGTGATGCGCATTCTCAACACGCTGGACGTAAAGCCGCGTCGCACCATCCGCGCCGCACTGTGGACGGGCGAGGAGCAGGGCGAGTTCGGCTCGTTCGGGTATGTGAGGCAGCACTTCGGCTTGGTGCCGCTTTCCACCACGCCCGATCAGCTCAAGCTTCCGGAGTGGGTCCGCAAACCTGCCGGGCCGGTCGAGACCAAGCCCGAGTATCAGAAGATCTCCGCGTATTTCAATGTCGATAACGGCAGCGGAAAAATCCGCGGAGTGTATTTGCAGCAGAACGCCGCCGTGGCGCCCATCTTTCAGCAATGGATTGAGCCGCTGAAGGACCTGGGCGTCACCACGCTGACGCTTCGTAACACGGGAGGCACCGATCACGAGGCGTTCGACGCGATCGGCATTCCTGGCTTCCAGTTCATCCAGGATCCGCTCGACTACGAGACGCGCACCCACCACTCCAACATGGACGTATACGAGAACCTCTCGCCGGAAGACTTGGCACAAGCCGCCGTCGTGGAAGCCATCTTCGTTTACAACACGGCGATGCGCGACCAGATGCTGCCGCGCAAGCCGATGCCGCGTCCCGAGCTGGAAGAGCAGCTCCGGGCGCCGCTGAAGAACGTCATGCCCGGCGCTGAAGCCGTCGAGAAAGACGCCAAGTCGAAAGCCGACCAGACGCCGCCGGCGCCGGAGAATTAGTTGTTTGCAGAACTTGAGGATGATGGAGCGGTATCGCGCTGAAGGCACCCTCGCGACAGTAGATTCCCTGCGTGGCCGGCACGCAGGCGCGCATAGCAGAAGCCGCCTGAGCTGCGGCTACATCTTGTAACGCCCCAGGTCATCCTCGCCCAGGTTCTCCAGCCACTTGCGCAACTCGTCGGCGGAGACGCGGTCGTTCACGGTGCTGGCCACTTTGCTGTGTCTCAGCACGTCTTCATCGACGAAGATCGGACAATCCATGCGCAGCGCCAGCGCCAGCGCGTCCGACGGGCGCGAGTCGATGCTGATCGTCTGCCCCTCGCGCTCCAGCCAGATCACCGCGAAGAAGGTGTCGTCCTTCAGTTCGGTGACAACAACTTTGCGCACCATGGTCTCCAACCCGATTAGCAGGTTCTTCAGCAGGTCGTGGGTCATGGGCCGCGGTGTGGTGATCTTCTCGATCTCCAGCGCGATGGCGTTGGCCTCGTAAACTCCTACCCAGATGGGCAGCACCGCATCGCTGCCCTGGTCTTTCAGCACCACGATGGGCATGTTGGTCACGGGATCCATCATCAACCCGCGTATTTTCATTTCGACTTCCATCGTGGTTCCTCCTTCTGGCTCCTTCTATCTATCTACTAGGCACAAATCAAATCACCACGGAAGCACGGAATACACGGAAGGTTCCTGGTCTTTCCTTTCGAGACGCGCGTGTCTTCCGCTGTACGAAAATTCTCAACTCGGTGTGTTCCGTGCTTCCGTGGTGAAAAAAATCATACGCCATGCGCAACTCCCAGCAAACTATTCGGAAACGCCTGCGTCACCTCGACGTTCACATACTTTCCGATGTCCGGCTCGCGCCTGCCATCGACTACGAAGTTCAGCGTCTTGTTCTGCGAGGTGCGGCCAATCATCTGCCCGCGCGCGCTGTTCCTGCCTTCAACCATTACTTCAATAATCTGACCCAAGTGCCTGCGATATCGAATGCGCTGGATCTCGCGCTGCCGCTCCTGCAACCCCTGCAGCCGGCGCGATTTCTCGGCGTCCGCGATCGAATCAATGTACTGCAATGACGGCGTGTTCGGCCGCGGCGAGTACTTGAACGAGAAAACGCCGTCATAGCCGACCTCATCGAGCAGGCTGAGCGTCTCGGCGAACTCCGCCTCCGTCTCGCCCGGAAATCCCACGATCACGTCGGTTGTAATGCTGATCTCCCGGTTGCGCGCCGACCTCATCCACGCAATGCGCTCCAGGTATTGCTCGCGCGTGTATTCGCGGAACATCGAAGCCAGCACGCGCGACGAACCGCTCTGCACCGGCAAGTGAACGTGATCGCAGAGCGTCGGCACCGCATCGATGGCATCGACGATGTCCTTGGTGAAGTCGCGTGGGTGCGAAGTGGTAAAGCGCACACGGCGGATTCCCGGCAACTCACCGACCGCGGCAAGCAATTCTGCAAATGTCTTTTTTTCAGCAGGATCGCGGTAAGAGTTAACGTTTTGCCCGAGTAGTTGAATGTCGGTGTAACCGGCGTCGGCCATGCGCCGCGCTTCGCTCAGGACCGACTGCGAGGTGCGGCTGCGCTCCTTGCCGCGCGTGTACGGCACGACGCAGTAGGCGCAGAACTTGTCGCAGCCTTCGATGATGGTAATGTACCCGCGATGCGGATTGGTGCGCGCGGTGAACTCGGTCTCGAAGGTCTCGTCGGTCTGGCGATCGTCGAGGCCGGTAACGCGGCTGGCGCCCGCCTCGATCTGCACCAGCATCTGCGAGCAGATTGCGGTATGACGCCGAGCCGGCCACCAGCGACACATGCGGCGCGCGCTCGAAAATCCTCTCGCCCTCCTGCTGCGCCACGCAGCCGAGGACGGCAAACCGCTTCCCTTCCTTCTGCAGCTTTTTGAAGTCGGCCAGGCGATGAAAGACCTTCTGCTCGGCCTTATCGCGGATCGAGCAGGTGTTGTAGAAGATGAGGTCGGCATCTTCCTCGCGCTGCACCTGCTGGTAGCCTTCCGAGATGAGCGTGCCCACGACCTTTTCCGAGTCGTGAAAGTTCATCTGGCAGCCAAAGGTCTCGATGTAAAAAGTTTTTTGCTGAGCGCTCACACCATCCCCAAGAACATCAGTATAGCGCGGGTTGGAAGGGCGACCCTGCCCCTGGGGAGGGTCAGTTCGCGTCTTCGGCTCAATTTCCGATCGTCGGCGCTGGCTTGCCGTCCAGCAGCGCGCGGACATTCGCGGCGACACGATCCGTGACTTGCGGCCTGCCGGCATCCATGTCCATGCAGTTATAGAGTACAACCATGGCGCGATCGCGCTGGGGCTCGAAGATCACGAGCGATGCGTAGCCGCCGGTGCCGCCGTTGTGCCAGTAGACGTCCGCTTCGGTGCGGATCAGCCATGCCAGCGCGATCTTCATGCCGTTGACGGCGGCGGCCTGCGGTTGCTGCGCCAGGCGCAATGCGGCGGGAAGAGTTGCAGCCGGGCCGCTCGTCGCCGCCGGTAGCTTGTCGGGATGCAGATAGGCGTCAGCGTAGGTCAAGAGATCGCCCGCGGTCGAGTGCAGCGCGCCGGCTCCGGCAATCGCCTGGAAGGTCCAGCCGTGGGCTTTGTCGTGCGCTCCGTTGTAGCCCGGAATCAGCCGCGTCTGTTGCGCGGCCGACAGTTCGACGGCCGTGTCCTTCATCGCCAGCGGACCGGCGATCTGTTGCTGGATGAGCGCGGCATACGACTCGCCTGCTTTGTCGGCCAGCGCCTGCCCAAGCAGACCGAATCCCACATTGCTGTATAGGAACTCGGTCTTGTCGGGCCGTCCTACGCCCTTGGCCGCGACAAACTGGTAAAGGTCCTTCGCGCTGTAGTCGGCGTACGGATCGGCATGCTGTGCCCGCTCGCCAAAATTGTCCGGCAGGCGCGACAGCCCGGAGTGCTGGGTCGCCAAATCGAGTAGCGTGATCTCCGGCCCGCTTGACGGCTTGCTCACGGTGCCGGCCGGTAGCAGCTCGCGCACCGGCTGGTCGAGTGTGACCGTGTGCTGCTCGACCATTTGCGCCAGCGCCAGCCCGGTGAAGGTCTTGGTCACCGAGCCGATCTCGAAGATGGAATCGGGCTGCGCGGCACCGTAGGCGAAGAGCTTACGCTCGCCGTGATCGATGACGCCGATCGCAATGCCGGCTTGCGGCCATGCCGCGATTACCGGTGCGAATTCCTTATCGAGTACGGGCTTCAGGTCTTTGAGCGCGATCGGCGGCAAAGCTGCAGCAGGCGCAGCCGGCGCTGCTGGTGCGGCTTTCGCCTGACGCGTAAGATCGAGCGTCAGCGGCGCTCCCTGCATCCATGTGCCCGACAACTTGCTTCCATCGGCGCTCAGCGTGCCGCTGTAGGTTCCATGCACGGCAGGGACCTCGAGCGTCAGCTTCTGGCCTTTGAGCTTGATGTTGCTGCACGGAATGCCCATCGCGCCCTGATCGAGCGAATCCAGCGATCCCTCGATCTTGTCGCCCGGCGCGGCTTGGAAGTGAAATGCCACCCGGAGAGAATGCTCGCCCGCGCGCAGCACGCCCGCCCAATCGCCATCGACCGGCGAGGGCTGCACCTGCGCCAGCTCCGCCGCGGTTGCGGCCCGCT
>CAWGFZ010000023.1:0-121031 GCA_963821995.1 uncultured Acidobacteriaceae bacterium
GTCACCAGCGGTCATAGCCCAGCTTTCGCGCCCGGAAGTGCGCCCATCGTCCCCGGGCTGCGTCGCATTTTCAGGACTGCTCAATCTGGACAGTGCTGAGCGCCCACGACGCCCATGAGTTTGATCGTCGTGCCGGCTCGCGCTACATATTGAGTAACGGCCGGAGAACCTCAATTTCCTTCATGCTGTTGACCATGATGTTCAAAAAAAGGCCGCGTGGTTCAAGCGTATCCAGCAGCAGTTTCAAGGATTCAGGACTGAGCGACCCTCGCACTAACAATGGTCGGCTGGCTTTCTGCACTTTCTGGAAATGACCCACCATGTCCTTCAGGGGCGGACCGGAAGCATCGTTATTGATTTCAAAACAGCGGATCTCCTCGATCTCCAGAATAGCGTCCAGCAGGAACATGGAGGTGGAGTGCAGATGAATGAAGCTGCTGGCAAATCGGCCAGCCAGCTTGCGGTCCACCGGCTGCACGAGCTTTCGATAAAGTTGGGGCGAATACACTGCCGTGGCATCTTCCTGCATGCGGATGATGGGACCGGGTGACCACAGCGAATACTGTCCGTCGTAATAGCCGCCGTGGAAGAGAGGGATAGTTTTCCAGTACTCTTGCGTAAACTCGCAGAAGAGGTCGCCAAGCTGGGCGATCAACTCGGCCGATCTTTCGGGTTCATCGGTAAGGTCGAGGATGCTTTGGCTGTGCCCGCGCAACACGGCGTGTAGATCGGTGGGCCCCAGGTCGGCCGTGTGGCTGACCGGAAACAGGCCGTTGGAACGCGCGACCAGGGCCTGCCCGAATTCCACATACTTCCTGAACCAGGGGTGGCAAAGATCCAAGCGGACCTGGAAGGCTTCTTCCCAGGAAAGATTCTGCTCTTCGCCCATGACGTTGTCTGTCAGGATGCGTACTTTGCATCCCACGGCGCCAGGCAGGAAAGGGACAGCGACCTGGGTGGGACCCGCGCCTCGCAGCAAATCGTCATCCACCACTTCGCCTTCCCGCAGCATACGGAGGTGGTCTTCCATAAACGCCTCCGGATCGATCATCTCGGGCGTGAGGTATCTCGCGGAACCCCAGTTCTGGCAGGCGGAGAACTCTCCGAAGGGAAACCAGCCGACAAAAGTGAAACCCACCAGAGGCCGCTTAACATCGGCCAGACTCCAGAAATCCCTGTACCTCGCAATTTTTGCCGGATCGTTTCCGTAGGGAGCTTTTGACATGCATGTTCTCTTTCTGCGGGAGCCTTTCTCCTCGCCGGTCGGTTAACAGATATTATTTATACCTTTTCGCAGAACACCACAAGCAGACATGGCCAGGTACGCTGCCACCACCAGTTCGCGCACTCAGGAAATCCCTATTGGGCTGGTACCAGGGGTCCGCTTGACATCTCGCGCCGGTTCCGAATATAAGAGCGCAATAATCTGTAAACAAAGGATTGAGTGCATGCAAAAAATCAGCCGGCGTGAACTTTTACAGCGTGCGGGCGCAGTTGCAGCCGGGGTAACGCTCGGGGAAAATCTCGGTTACAGCGTGGCTCCAGCTCCGGGCCAAGTTTCGCCCTCGCTGAAGCCTTCGTTCGAGTGGATGCGCTCTACCCGTCTGATGATCGCCGAGGCGTACTGTCCACCTTTCTACCCGACCCTCGAATACGATCCGGAAAAGGCTCTCGCGCTTGCCCGCCGCCTGAACTGTGATGCGTTTCGTTACCCCACGTTCTCATACGTTTCGTTTTTCCCAACGCAAACCAAGCTTCCCCGTCACCCGGAGCTCGGCGCGAGCGACCCTTTTCGCCGTACGATCGAACTGTTTCACGACGCAGGACTGAAGGTGGTGGCCTATAATCCGCTCAATCATCCCTTTATGGACGTGCACTCCAGCAATCCCGATTATGCGGATTGGAGGCGATACGACGCCGATGGCAAGCCGTACGTTACGCGCCACATGGGGTGGACTGAGTTTTACGAAGGCTGCCTGAACAGCCCCTTGCGCGCGCAGGTGAAGGAACGAGTTCGCGAGGTCGTCACCAACTACCCCGTCGATCTGATGTATTTCGACGGCCCCTACGAAGGAATGGACCATCGACTGAACTATTGCCATTGCCAATATTGCCAGGCGGCATACCAGAAGGCTCGGGGGAAAAGCATTCCCCGGCAGGACGGTTCGGAAAGCTTGGAAGCCGATATCGAATTCGAGCGTTGGATGACGGAAGACGTCGTCTTTGGTTTTATGCAGGAGATTTGCGACATGGTGCGCCAGGTGCGCGACGTGCCCATTGTGTACAACGATACGGAATTGCTGGGTCACGACGTACGGCAGCGCTTGTTCCGCTATACCGATGGCTTTATGTTCGAAGCGGCCGACACGCCTGAGGAAAAGCTGTTCAATATGCGGATCGGACAATCCACCGGCAAAGTCATTTGGACCTACGTCAGCTCGCATACTGAATACAACTGTGAGCACCTGAAGGACAAGACCATGCGCGGCTGGTACAGCTCGGCGGTGGAGGGCGACCGGCTGAAGATGGATGCCGCCGTCGCGACCGCGGCCGGCGTTGGGTATTGTTATTGGGGCATGAACCGCCTCTTCTATGCAAAGGATGATGTTCTGACTGACCCCTCGATCCGGGGTTTGAAAGACGTGTTTGATTTTGCGCAGCGGAATGAAAAGCTCCTCGGCTCGCTCCGCCACGTTCCCCAGGCGGGGATTCTGGTGAGTACGCAATCCATCGTCTGGTATCGGAATGACATGTTTGTCCCGCGCGCCTACCGGAACTACTATCACGGCGCCTATCAACTGCTGAAGGACCTCGCGTATGATGCGGAGCCCTTCCTGGATTTTGAAACTTCGGCCGAACGGCTGTCCCAATACCAGCTCGTCTATGTGCCCAATGCCCCATGCTTGAGTGAAGGTCAGTGCGCCATGTTGGCACACTTCGTGGCGGAGGGCGGCACGCTGGTGACGACTCACCTTACCTCGGTGGCGGACGAATACGGCAGGCCGCGTCAGAATTACGGTCTCTCTCCGTTGACCGGCGCCAGCTTCAAGTCGGCGCAGCCCGTGGAACGCCCCGACCTCTACCTGCGTATTCTCTCCACCGGTCAGCTTATTCCCCAGGATCCCCAGGTGATGTTATTTGCAGCCGCGGACGGCTCACAAACCATCGCGGAAACCTATGATCGTGGCCATCGTAGCGCGCTGGGTCCGGCGATAATCTCCCGTTCGCAGGGCAAGGGCCGGACGATCTATATTGGTTCGGGGCTCGAAGCCGTCTACGAGGAGACGTTGAACAAGTCCATCCGGGCTTACTTCCGCTCGTTGTTCGATCCGATCCTCGGCTCCTCGCGGACCTATCAAGTGGAATACCGGCCGGGCCTGATGACGCAGTTCGCCGTCGCCCAAAACGCGTTGCTCCTGCACCTGGTTGCTAATACCGGAAACATTTGGAAAAAGTTTCTTGTGCAGGAAGAATATCTGCCGCTCCCGAATGTGCAGGTGCGACTGCGGCTTCCCAAGGGGCGGACCGCCAAATCGGTGGCGTTGCTGTGGAGTGGGACGACTCCATCGTGGAAGGTAAGGGACGGTTGGGTGGAGTTGACGGTTCCTCGGCTGCACCCCTACGAAGCGGTCTACGTGGAGCTCGAGCCGTGAGACGTTCTACTCGAGGTGAGCTGGGTGGCGGAGCGGCGCACGTGGAATTCCATGCGTGATTTTTGACCCCTGCCTCATATATTCTTACCGGCTGTACAAGGGAGGAAAACATGTCGGAGCGTCTGGTTGTATACACGGAGAGGGCGGAGGGGCCGGTGCCGGGTCTGGATGAAGAGCTGATTCGCCAAAACGGAGGGACCATCCTTTACGGCGAGGTCGCGAATGAGGGGGATCGCCTGCGGCTGGCGGAGCGGGCGGAGATCATCATATCGGGCGGCGCGCGGCTGACCCGCGAATTCTTTGCCGCTCTCCCGAACCTTAAAGGTGTGGTGCGTCTTGGTATCGGAGTCGATAACGTGGACGTTGACGCAGCCACCGACCTGGGAATCATTGTGGCCAACGTCCCGGAGTTCTGCTCGGATGAAGTTGCCGAACATGCCCTCGGGTTGATGTTCGCCGTGGCTCGCAAGATCGTCCTTGCTGACCGCCTCGCGCGCGCCGGCAAGTGGGTGCGTGGAATGGACGCCTTGCTGTTGCCGATGCGGCGGCTTAGAGGGCAGACGGTGGGACTGGTCGGCTTTGGAAAAATCGCGCGCTGTCTGGCGCACAAGGCTCAGGGCCTGGGGCTGAGGGTGATCGCCTTTGATCCCTACTACAGCGCCGAGGCAGCGCAAGCGGCCGGCGTCACCCTGATGAGCCTGGAAGAATTATTGCCGCAAACGGATGTCCTTTCGCTCCACGTGCCGGGCACCCCGGAGACCAGGGGACTCATCAATGCCCGTACCCTGGCGCTCCTCAAGCCGGGAGCCATTCTGATCAATACGGCGCGGGGCGTGGTGGTGGACGAAGCGGCGCTTTGCTCTGCACTCGCTTCCGGCCGATTGGCCGGCGCTGGATTGGACGTACTGCAACAGGAACCGCTGCGCCTGCCCCATCAGCTCACCGCGTTTGAGAACGTGGTCTTTACCTGCCACTACGCGTCCCTGGGTGCGGAGTCCTATGCCAGCATGCGGCGACAGGTATCGGACCAGGCAGTACAGATTCTGCGCGGCGAATTCCCGACGAATTTCGTGAACCCCCGGGTGAAGGACCTGCCCCAGTGCCGTTTGCGAAAAAACAACGGCTGACGCGCAACTCCGCCTTTCTCGCGGAGAAGTTGGGAACCCGGATCGATTACAGCAACGAGACCAGATGAAAGCGAGGAAACCATGTTGAGCTATCGACGGAAGGCAATGCTGACGCGCCGGGCGATGCTGCGAAGCGCTGCGGTGGCGGCCGTGTTGGGTCCTTTGTTCAAGGCGACCGAAGGATCGGTGAGCGCGCAGGAAACCGTGAATCGCAACTCCGCTCCCAGTGGGCTGAAGATCACGGACATGCGCGCCTGCCGCGTGGCCGCCAATTATGACTATCCCCTCATCAAAATCTACACCAATCAGGATGTCTATGGATTGGGCGAAGTGCGCGACGCCGGGGTGGAAGGTATCGCTCTGGTGCTCAAGGCGCACCTGCTGGGCAAGAATCCTTTGGACATTGAAGGCAACTTGGCCAATCTTCGCCTGTTTGCCGGGCACGGGCGCATGGGCGGAGGATACAGCGCGGTGGATATGGCCCTGCATGATATTGCTGGAAAAGTGTATGGCGCCCCCGCTTACCGGCTGATTGGCGAGAAGCAGCACGACCGCATTCGCATCTACGCGGACACCACCGCCCACCCGGACGTCAAGACCTACGCGGAGCGTATGCGCAAGCGCAAGGCCATGGGTGTGACCTTCTTCAAGATGGATTTGGAAACGCAGTTGGTGAAGGACCGCCCCGACGCCGTCAACGATCGCGGCGTGGCCACCGAAAAGGGCCTGGGGTACCTGTGCGAATTCATTGCCGCCATCCGTGACGTGATCGGCTGGTCAGCCCCGCTGGCCGCCGACCATTTCGGGCCGCTCAACATACAGGATTCCATCCGCTACGCCCGGGCCTTCGAGAAATACCAGCTTGCCTGGGCCGAGGATATCCTTCAGGCCACTGAAGGCCATCAGTGGTTCTGGCAGAACTGGCGTGGGTACAAGGAAATCAGCGAATCCACCACGACGCCTATCAACACCGGCGAAGACATCTTCGGACTCGAAGATGGTTTCCGGCCGCTGATCGATAACCACGCGGTAGCGGTGATTCATCCCGACATTGAAACCTCCGGGGGACTGCTGGAGACCAAAAAGATTGCGGACTATGCGGAACTGGCGGGCATCCGGGTGGCCATGCACCACGCCGGATCACCTATCGGCGGCTTCGCGGGATACCATTGCGCCGCCACGTTCGGCAACAACTTTCTGGCCATGGAAAATCACGCCCTGGATATGCCGTGGTGGCAGGATCTGGTGACCGGTGTTCCCAAGCCCATCATCAAGGACGGCTTCGTGACGGTTCCGGAAAAGCCTGGCCTCGGGCTCGAACTCAACGATGAGGTAGTGAAGCAGCACCTGCGCCGGCCCGGATACTTCGAGCCCACGCCGATGTTTGACGATCCCATTGTTTCCGGATTCCGCACGGGCGGTCCCTGGCCCCACTATGATGAAACCGGCAAGTGGTGCAACTGCGTGACCTTTGAGTAATGCCCGGAGGTTTTGGGGAGTAGGGCTGAGCGGCGCTCGGCCCTGCGGCTTTCCCTCAGCTTTCGACGCGCTTGGTGGCGTTCTCGAGGGCGTTGCGGTCGATCTCGTACCCCAGCCCAGGCTGGGAGGGAGCGTAAACGTAGCCGTCCGCAGAAATACGGATGGGGTGCTTGATGTAAGGGGGATCGTAAACCCCCTGCGGGATCGTCATTTCGTAATAGAGGGCGTTCGGAGCGGCAAGCTCGCAATGAAAGTGCACGGCCTGCTCCAGAGTGTCGCCCCAGTTGTGCGGCACGCATTCCAAGCTGAAACACTCCGCCAGGTGCGCGATCTTCATACCGGCGGTCATGCCCCCCACGTTGTCGACGATGAATCGTACGACGTCCACCGCCCCCCGGCGGATGTACTCGGCATAATCGTAAATGGAAAAGAGAAACTCGCCGATGTGGAGAGGCACATCCACCGCGCGTGCCAGTTCCGCCAGGCCGTCAATATCGGTGGTGGGCAGCGGGTCTTCGTAAGCAACGAAATGCAACTCGTCGAGCAAACGCCCCACCGCCAGGGCCTCGCGCCGGGTGTATGCTCCCACGGGATCCATCAAGAGGATGAAGTCGTCTCCCCCAGCTTGCCGCACTGCCTTGGCAAACCTCCATATCCAGCTTGTAATCGCTGTGTCCGTTGGGAGGCAATTGCGGAGGGTGTATCTTGTACGCTTTGAAGCCCTCTGCTTTGCACTTGCGAACGGATTCCACAAACTCATCCACCGTGTGCATGTGCTGAGAACTTGCATAGGCGAGCATGCGGTTGCGATAAGCGCCGAGAATCTGATAAACCGGAAGCCCTACCGACTTGCCGAGAATATCCCACAAGCAGTTGTCAATGGCCGAGGCATAGGAACTCTGCCCCCGGCGGCGCTCCACGGGGTCCCACTGCGACGTCAGGCTTTCGTGCTCGAGGACGTTTTTTCCTACCAGCACTCCCTTGGCGAACTCCACCCAGCCCTGGTTGCTCCAGTTGGGATGCCAATAGCGGCTGCGGAGCGTGTAATTGCCTTCAATGCCGCCATTCGTCACCACGCACGCCAATCCGTCGCCGTCATCACTGGTGATGTGCGCTTTCACTTCCTTGATGCTCAAATCGGGGAGGTCGGCCGGTTTGATCCCGGCGGCGGCGCTGAGGCTGGCGGCAGAAAGCAGCGCGGAGCCACCCAGGAACGTACGGCGCGAGAGATTTGTTTCAATCATGAAATCCCCCCTCACTCTGGTCGGAGGCGACCGCGCAGCATTTGAAGTACGGATTGACGAAGGTCGCCAGCTCACGAAGGCTTTTCTTCGCGGAAGCGTCCAGCGGGGCCGCACCGTCTTTCCCGCGGACCGCATAGTTCGTAAAGACTCCGCGCAGGCAAAATAGGTACTTTACTCCCGCGGTGCCGTAAGCTTCCATTTCGGGGATGAACAGCACCGCCTTCTCGAAAAGGTCCACCGCCTCATTTTTCCATCCCGCGTGCCACAGGTCCCACGCTCCGGCGTAGAGGTCCGCGAAAGCAGCGGAGGGCATGCTTCCCGAAGAGCCCCGCTCCATCTCGTCAATCAGCGTTCGGCTGTGATTGCCGGTGAACACCTTGAGCCGATCCGAGGTTTGGGCGCGGAGTTGGCCGATGCGACCCAGCGGCGATCCACCCGCTTCGTCTTTGACGCAACGGACCGTGGGAATCTCCTTGAACATGCGGACCAGGAGGGCCACGCTCATGTTGCGGGTGGTTTGCACGATCAGTGGAAGTTCGGTCGCCTTTCCTACCTCTTTGTAGTAAGCGAGCATCTCCTCGTCACTGTCCGGCGGGGCAGGAGGAAGTGAAATGATCGCGTCGGCGCCGTGCTGTGCGGCGTGCCGGGCATACTCGACAGCGGTTTGAACGTCCGGGGCCTGCACGCCGATTACCAGGGCCGGCCGCAGCCCCTTTCCCTTCGCTAGAATAGCTTCAGCCCCTGCCAATCTCTCGGACTTGGTGAGCATCGAATACTCGCTGGCAAACTGAGGCCAGACAAAACCGTGCACGCCCCCGCGATCGAAGAACTCAACTTCGCGCGCGAGCACGTTCAAGTCGAGTTGATTGGAAACCGTGAAGGGAGTTTGTGCAATGGCAAAGATGCCGCGCAGCGGTTTGGCGCCGGGCAAGGACTGAGGCCGGGCAAAAGCGGAAAGGCCTGCGTCGAGCACGCCCGCGCCTAAAATGCTCATGAAACTTCGCCGGTCAACGCTTCTCATCATGTTGGGACCGTGTTCCTTTCCGTAACTTGGTTCTACGCCACTCCAGGCAGGCAAGGACGCCCGCGTGAATTTACGCCTTTCTCGACGTCGGTGCAACTCCGTTGCTGGCGGCACGGCATGGCCATCCTGGGCATGAGTGTTAACGAGCCTGACCCGCGCTCCACAGAACCTGTCAGCAGATGTACAATTTCACGTCAAAATGCGATCGCG
This sequence comes from uncultured Acidobacteriaceae bacterium, assembly GCA_963821995.1. Classification (GTDB taxonomy): domain Bacteria; phylum Acidobacteriota; class Terriglobia; order Terriglobales; family Acidobacteriaceae; genus Bog-257. The sequence continues at coordinate 8,738 of CAWGFZ010000023.1, forward strand.
CTTAGCTTGCCAAGGCCAACTGCTTAGAAGTCCAAGCTACGAGGGGCGATGCCGCTCGGGTTCAGCACCAGCTTCAGCGGCTTGCCCTGTGACCAGGTGCCGGAGATGGTCTTGCCATCGGCGGCGACCGTGCCAGTGTAATTGCCGTGCGCGGAAGGCACATCGAAGCTGAAGGCCGAGCCGTTAAGCTGGACGTTGTCGCCCGGCGCTCCGTACCCACCTTGCGCGGGACTGTCGAACGTGACGCTCAGCTTCCCGTCAGGCGCGGCCTTGATGTGGATCACCAGCGGCAGTGACGTCCCACTCACAAAGAGCTCGCCACGCCAATCACCGGCGAGGCTTTGCGCGGCGGGCGCTTGCGCCAGAGCGGGCAATGCTGTGATGACCACGAGACAAGACAGTAAGAGCGTGTGTGACTTCATCACCGTATGCAAGTCGGTCGTCCCTCAATTTCGAACGATAGATATGATACCGTGCCCCAGGTTCGCCCTTCCTTTGGGCTAACCTGGGCGAGGATTGAAGACTCAGGTTAGCGTCCAAAAGACGGACGCGAACCCTTCGACAAGCTCAGGGCAGGCTCTGTGGCAGCACACAATCCCACTCATTCGCGGTTTTCAAATGAGTGGGATTCAGCTTCAGTGTGGCTTTTCGCTTTGATCGTCGACGCGCGTCTGGTCGGTGATCCAGTTCACCTCCCAGGTCTTGCCGCCATCGTCGGAGAATGACTGTTCAAAGTGCGGCGTGCTGGTGTTGAGGTTGGTCCAGTGAAATCTGATCAGGATGGTCTTGCCGTTGATGGTGTCCTGCGCATAGAACTCGCCGACTCCGTCTTTGAATTCGCCGACCTGCGGCGGATCGAGGATGCCGACCTTTTGATTGTCCCAATAGAGTCGCCACTGATGCGATTGCGGATTGTAGACGCGCAGAGTCAGGCCAACGATGCGGCCCGTGGGGCCGTTCCATTCGCCCTGGTCGATCTGCGCGCCGTCGAAGAGCTTGCGGCAGACTCCGGTGCCTTCGAATTCCACCCATTCGTTAGAGCCGGTTAGCGGACGCAACCGCCTCTTGAGGTGGTATTTCCATGAACCAAGAAGCGGGTCAAAGTCATGTTGACCATCGCGCTGCTCGGCCGTTGTTGACGCGGGAGTCGAGTTAGTCTGGGCGAGCAGGTGCGGCGAGAACGTCGCCAAAATCAGAGCACAGAGTAAGCATGTCTTAAGCATTTTCATGTTTCCAACCGGTTGCTCGGCGCATTACCGGAGCGGCTAAAGAGGGTGTGTGAGAACTGTGCCGTCCCTAAAGGGACTCGAACAAATTTTCCACCTCACCCAGGACTCCGCTTCGCTCCGTCCTGGGCTAACTGCAATTCCACCCCTCCGGGGTTCGATTTGCGTGTGTCGCACTCCACCGCGGAGGAATAAAGTTGGTTCTCACACACCCTCTAAAGCCGGAGGTGTGAAGTGAGCTGGTGATGCATCGCTGAAGCGATGCTGCAGCCTCGCTCCCACTCATTCGAACACCGCGAATGAGTGGGGCACCCAGCATGTCCGATGCCTGTGTGCGATCTCCAGCCATGAGTGGACTGCGTCCCGCGGTTATTTCGACGAGCCCTTAACAGTGTTTAGCGACCCCTTGACGATTGTCTCGTGGGTTAAAACGTCCTTCCAGCCCTCCTCTTCCCACTTCAGCACGTCGGTCTGGACTTCTTTGACGGCGAACCACTTGTGGTTGAACGAGCCCGCGACCGAGAGGTTCGCGGTTACGGTTGCGATGTTTCCGTAGAGCCGCACTCGGGCCTTCGCAAAGTCCATATCGTAAGTCTCTCGCGTAAAATTGCCCGACTTTATCGCCGCGCAGAAGGCCTGCTTCATCTTCCCGTCACCCATGGCGTCCCCTTCACCGATGTCGCCATTTCCAGTGACCACTGCCCAGTCCGGTTCTAGTAAGCGGCAGACTGCGTCCGCGTCGTTGGTCCGCATTGCTTGTGCTAGTGCTTCTGCCGCCTCGAGTGCATTTTCCTTGGTCGGTCCCAGCGCAGGCTTTGTGCTGCCTGCGGCCCTGGACATGGTCACTGCCGGGAGGACGAGCAAAACCCCGACCAGAAGCATAGCTAAACGTTTCATGTTCAACCCCTCTTCGCTTTACTTGTTGATGTCGTCCTTATTCTGCAGGCGCTTCACCAGGCCTTCCACTCCTGACTTGGCGTTGTCGGGAGCGGCGGCCAGCGCCATCTCCATCTGCTTGGTGGCTTCCTGATAGTTGCCATCACCGCAGGCAATGCGCGCCAGCCCGGCATGTGCGAGCCAGTTGTTGGGATCTTTCTGCGCCGCCCGCTTGAACACCGCGAACGCTTCCTGCTGTTTGCCCTCGCGTTGCAATTGGCGGCCATACCCGTAGAGTTGTTGAGCATTCGCCAGTGACAGCGCCTTGTCTTTCGCCTCGGCGGACTCAGTGGTCTTTCCCATCGCGGTCAAGATGCGCGACTTCGTCATCTGGTTTTCAAAACGATCTTCGTTGCCAATGGAATTGTCTTCGTACTTCAACGCCTCGTTCAGGTCCATCTTGTTGTCGACCATGTAGGTGGCGGCGTCGTCCCATGCGTCCCAGGTGTATTGCGAGAGGCCGCGCAGCTGGTTGTTGCAGACTCGCCTCGACGGTCTGAGCAAGGTTGACGGAGACCTTGAAGGGCACGGCCAGCTTGTCCCAACTCATCACCACTTCGGCGGAATCGGGCGTGAGCTGATCGAAATCGTAGAGCAATGCATTGTGCATGTCGGCCGGCCGCGGCTTCACGGCGACGCGCAACGCGTCTTCATCTTCCTTGTAGCTGAAGCTGCCCCACGCGGTGTGCATCTTGGAGAAGATCACCGTCCAGTCGCCTTCAGTGGGGATCATGTGCAGACCGTAGGTCCCTGCTGCCAGCGGCTTGCCCTCGATCATCACGTCGGTGGGAAAGCTGATGGTCGTGTTCTCGTTGGCGCCGGCGCGCCAGACCTGTCCGTAGGGCACCAGTCCGCCCCAGATCTTGCGTCCGTTGACCAGCGGACGATGATAGGTAATGGTGATGTCGGTTATGCCGATGCGCTGCGTCACCTGCGCGCGCTGGCTTTGCAGCGGGAGAGTCAACTGCGTGGATTGAGCGCTGCAAGTGGCAGCGAGGAACAGCACCCATGCGAACGGCAACAGGAAACGATGCTTGTTCATCAGGCACCTCAAATTGTGGAATTGTAGTTCCGGCGGCGAAATCCCGCCTGCGGAATGTGGCTCGCCCCACGGATCCTTCGGAAACATTGGACTAGATCAGCTTTCAGGCGTGAGCGCAAGTGTGACGAAATTGTGTCTAACCAGCACCGAGGGGCGGTTTACGGGGACGGAGCGGTACGGCCGGGTACTGAGTACTGGGGCCGCCACTCATTCGCGGTTTTCGAATGAGTGGGATCCCAAGCTGAAAGCGGACAGCTGAAACGAATACGCATGCGTTACGATGAAAGTCGTCACCCTTCGCTCGCATGCATATTCCTGACGGATACTTGAGCCCATCCACCTGCGCAGTGCTTTATGCCGGAGCGGCCGCGGGATGGTACGCCGCGCTCAAGCGGCTGAAAGGCGTGCTGCTGGGCCGCGTCATCCCGCTCATCTCCGTCTTCGCCGCGTTCTCGTTCGTGGTGATGATGTTCAACCTGCCGCTGCCCGGCGGTACGACGGGCCACGCTTTGGGCGTGACCATCGCCGTCATCGTGCTCGGCCCCTCGGGCGCGATCCTGGCGCTATCGATTGCCATCGCCATCCAGGCGCTATTCTTCGGCGACGGCGGTATCAGCACGCTGGGCGCGAACTGCCTCAACATGGCGATCGTGGGCTCGCTGGTCGCCTACGCGAGTTATCGGCTGATCGCTGCCGGGGCGGCCATCACGTCCAAGCGTCGCATGGTCGCGGCGGCGATTGCGGGCTATCTTGCCGTGAATGCCGCAGCATTGCTTGCTGCGGTTGAGTTCGGGATCCAGCCCGCGCTTTTTCATGACGCCACGGGAACGCCGTTGTACGCGCCCTATCGCCTGGGCATTGCCATTCCGGCGATGATGATTGGCCACTTGACCTTCGCCGGACTGGCGGAAGCGGTGATCTCCGCCGGACTTGTTGCCTACTTGCAAGTTGCCGATCCGGGCCTGTTAAGATCTACGTCCGGAATTGGCAGGGCGAGCATTGCGGTCGGGGCTGAGGGTCCGGCTGGCCGTTCCCTGCAGCAGCTCTGGATTGCCATCGCCGCATTAATGCTGCTGACGCCGCTGGGAATTCTTGCCGCGGGGACGGCCTGGGGTGAATGGTCGCCGGCAGAACTGGCGCGCGCGGCCTCGCCTTCGCAGAACTCGTCGGCGTCCGCAGTGCCTGCCGGATTGCAGAGTCTGTCGAATTTGTGGACGGCGCCGTTCCCCGCCTATGCTCCGGCATTCGTCCGCAGCCGCAGCTTCGGATACTTGCTGTCTGCCATGTTCGGAGTCGGTTTTCTGCTCGCGGTTTCGCTCAGCTTGCAACGACTGCTAAAGCGTCGTCGCAGGGAGTCGTCGGCATGAAGCGCAGCTTCCTGGAATCCACCACTGTGGGCTTCGGGCGTGCGCTGACGCGCGCCATGCTATCCGAGCGCACCGCCGGCCGCCGCGGACTTTTGCAATCGCTCGACCCGCGGGTGCGGGTGGTCGGCACGTTTGCGCTGGTATTGGCGATCACGCTTTCGCGAAGGATCGAGGCTGTCGCTGTGCTGTTCGCGGCGGCGGTCGCCATCGCGCTTTGCTCGCGAGTGAGTCTGGCCACGCTGGCAAAGCGCGTTTGGATCATCGTGCTCGGCTTTACCGGCATCATTGCGTTGCCCGCGATCTTCCTCACGCCCGGCCGTGTGGTCGCATCTTTAGGCGCCGCTGCGATCACCGAACAAGGACTGCGCACGGCAGCCCTGCTCATCCTGCGAGTGGAAGCTGCGGTGACGTTCACCACCGTGCTCATCCTGTGCACGCCGTGGGCGCACGTGCTGAAAGCGCTGCGCGCGCTGCGCCTGCCGCGCGAAGCAGTCACCATGCTGGCCATGACCTACCGCTACGTGTTTCTGCTGGTGGAGACCGCGGGTCAGATGTTCGAATCGCGGCGCAGCCGTACTGTGGGCGTGCTGCGGCCGGCCGAGCAGCGGCAGATGGCGTCGCGAACCGCGGGCGTCCTGTTGAGCAAGAGCGTGGCGCTGAGCAATGATGTTTACCTTGCCATGCAGTCGCGCGGCTTCCGCGGCGAGGTCGAGGTGCTCTCAACCTTTCGTCTGACAATGTGGGACTACCTGGCAATGCTGGCATTGGCGGCCGCAGCCGTCGCCGCCGTCTGGTTGGGAAGATAGCGCCTCATGCCGCCTTTGTTTGAAATTCGCGATGTATGGTTCGACTACGAGGGCATTCCGGCGTTGCGCGGCCTGTCGCTAACTATCTTGCAAGGGGAACGGGTCACGCTTCTAGGCGCGAATGGCTCGGGCAAATCCACCCTGCTGCGGCTGCTGGACGGCCTGTGCTTCCCTGCGCAAGGAAGCATCGAATTCGCTGGAGAGCGATTGACGGCTGAGCGCCTGCAGGACGACAACTACGCGCTTCCCTTTCGCCGCCGCGTGGCGCTGGTCTTTCAGAATCCCGATGTGCAGCTTTTCAATCCCACGGTCTTCGACGAGGTTGCGTTCGCGCCTTTGCAGTTGCAGTGGCCGAAACAACAATTGCTGGCTAAGGTGGAAGAGGCATTAAAACTGATGGGCATTGCGCATCTGCGTGACCGGCCGCCCTTCCGGCTGTCCGGCGGCGAGAAAAAACGCGTGGCACTGGCATCGGTGCTCGTGCTCGATCCTGAAGTTCTGCTCCTCGATGAGCCGACCGCGACGCTCGATCCTCGCAGCCAGAGCCAGATCATCGATCTGATGCAGCAGTGGAAGGGATCGTTGAAGACGGTGATCACGGCCACGCATCAGTTGGAGATTGTCGAGGACATCGCCGACCGGATCGTTGTGCTGGAGGACGGGCAGCTTGCGGCGCAAGGCGCGCCCGCGGAAATTCTCTCGGCCCATGATTTGTTACTGCGCGCCAACCTGGTGCACGCGCATCGGCATGCGCATGGCGGAGTGGTTCATTCCCATCCGCACATCCATTCGCACTCGAAGCACGAGCACTGAACATCGCCGGCAACAGCCTTTTCTCGCGGATTGCTGCTACGAAACCCGTGCCGCCGCCCTGCGGCTTAAGCATTATTCTCACTTGTACGGGGGCTGCCGCCCCCGCCTGACTTCATGCCGCCGCTGCGCGGCTCGTTTCCTGCTGCAGCTTCGACCTTGCTCGTCACAAACATAGTGACTTCTTTCACGCCCGCTTAAGAGCTGATCCATCCAAACTTGCATTCCCCGATGTCAATGGTTCCGCGGAGGCGATCGGCTGTCCGGCTGAAGGTTCGGGAGCAGCCGCCAAGCGCGCGCTGGGATACTTCGCGTCGGGATAGAGCTTAAGCAGCAGCAGAATGCCGGCAATGGTCACGAGGAGATCAAAGACGCTGGCCTCTGGGCCGACCGTGCCGCCGCTCAGCCACTTCGAACCCAGCAAGGAAACCTTCAGCATGTGGCCGGTAGCATGAATGCCGCTGTTGGGAGTGGAATAGAAAAAGCTCTCGCCCCAGTCGAAAGCCATGTGCCAGCCGATGGCGAACCACAGGTTTCCCGTGCGTCTGAGGGCGACGCACAGAAACAGCGCGATCAGGACGATTTCGGCCACGCCGACGAGGTTTTCGCCAGGATTGTTGAGGTGACCTGCGGCAAATAATGTGCACGTAATCGCCGCCGCCGGCCAGAAACCGAGTCCCATGGTCAGGGTGAACTGCAAATAGCCGCGCATAAGGAACTCTTCGAGGAGCCCTACCATGAGGAAGCCGACCGCCCAAAGCAACGCATATTCCACCGCAGCCGCCGGCGAAATGGCGAGCCCGGTCACCGAGTACGCGTGGCTGGCCGTCATCATGGCAATGATGGACGACAGCATCACAAAGCCCCACAGTGCGCCTGTCCAGAACGGCTTCCTGAATATGAGCGGGAAAGGCAATCCGTAATCGGCCAGGGTGCGGCGCTCAAACCTGCCCATGATCAGACTTGCGATCAGGAGGATGGCGAAGCTGATCGTCTCTCCAACGATGACGCTGGCCGGCGAGAAATCCGTGCCCAGGCGGCGCTCCAGCATGGTGTGAAAGGGAATGGTTGCGCCTACCATCACCGCGATCAGCGCAATGAAGATCAGTAGGCGCCAGCCGGCGCGCAGCTCCTCAGGGCCGATAAAGATCTTTCGCAACGGGCTTTCCTGCCTTGGTTCAGCAAGCAAATTGGTATCCGGCATAAGTACCTCGCACGTTAGACGAACCGTGACCACCAATGGTTCCCGGCGAGGCGCGCGCCACGCTCACACTCAACTCATGCGCGAGTGTTTCACCACCGAGACGAAGACATCCCAGTGGGCCGAACCTTCGCCGCGACACGTGCCGCTTTTGCAGAGCGCTGCACCTTTGTGCTCGGGTATTGTCAGGCGACCCATAGCTCACGAGTTCGAGTACTCCACCCGTCTCCGCCACCTTTCAGCGGAGAAAAGTGGAAAATTCGTAACAATTCTTTTCAATAATCTGCTTGCCACATCCGGACTCTGTCCTCGATAATCCGGCAAGCCTTTCATAAATAGCCACTTCTGGGAACCCTCGGTTTTTCAAAAAAATGAAAAGGAGCGTTGCCTCTCGATGAGAGCAATCGGAGTGCCCGTTGTTCTCTGCGTCATGATGTTACTTGGTCCCTTGGTTCAGGCGCAGATACCCGTTACCACGTATCAAAACGACAACAACCGCTCGGGTACAAACACTCGGGAAACCACCCTCACCACCTCGAATGTTAACGTCTCGCAATTCGGAAGGCTGGCAGTCTTCACGGTGCAGGGCTACGTGTACGCGCAGCCCTTGTATGTGCCCAACCTTCGGATCAACGGCACGGCGCACAATGTAATTTTTGTGGCGACGGAGCACGATCAGCTGTACGCCTTTGACGTCAGCACCCAGCAGCAGCTCTGGCAGAGAAACTTTCTCTCGACCTCCGGACCGCTGCTGACGGTCAATACCGTGTCCAGCAACGATGTCAACTGCACCGACCTGGTTCCCGAGATCGGCATCACCGGAACGCCGGTTATCGACACCGCGACCAATACGCTGTACGTCTCGGTTGAGACCAAGGAGTACAACCCGGTCACGCGGATCACGCAGTTCTTCCACCGCCTGCACGCCGTGGACATTACCACCGGCCGTGACAAGGTCACGCCGCCGCGCATCGAGATGGCGGTGGTCCGCGGCAACGGCAGTGGCTCGCTCGGCGGTAACGTCAGCTTCAATGCGCTGCTGGCGAATCAGCGTCCGGCGTTGCTGCTGGCTGACGGCCAGGTGTTCGTGTCCTGGTCATCGCATTGCGATCTTGGCGCTTATCACGGCTGGCTGATGGCGTTCAACAAAACGACGCTTGCGCCCAGCGGCGTCGTGGCGGATACGCCGAACGGCTACCAGGGCGGACTCTGGGGCGGCGGTTCCGGTCCTGCGGCCGATGCGAGTGGCTCGATTTACACCGCAACCGGCAATGGCGATTTCACCGCCAGCTCCGGCGGCAACGACTACGGTGATAGTGTCCTGCGCCTGACCTGGTCTTTCGCCGGCCTTACCATCGCCGATTACTTCACCCCTTGGGACCAGCAGACGCTCGACAACAACGACACGGACGTCGGCTCGGGCGGCCTTGTCTTGCTGCCCGACCAGACCGGCTCGCGCTATCCCCACTTGCTGTTGCAGGCGGGCAAGGAAGGCACCATCGACCTGATCAATCGAGACAATATGGGCCACTGGAATCCGGCCAACGATGACCAGATCGTGCAGACTCTTCCGTTCACCATCGGCGGACTGTTCGGCGGCCCGGCCTTCTGGAACAACAATGCGTACTTTGGCGGGATTTACGACTATCTGAAGTCCTTCGCCTTCAACCCACAGACGGAGCAGCTTTCCACCGCTCCCACCTCCGAGACGCCGGAAGCGTTCGCGTTTCCCGGACCGACCCCGGCAATCTCTTCCAACGGCACCAGTAACGGCATTGTCTGGATCATCGAAACTGACGGGTCCGGCTCCGGCAATGCGGTGCTGCGGGCCTATCCGGCGAGCAATCTCGGCACCGAGCTCTACAACTCGCAGCAGAACCCAACTCGCGACCAAGCTGGGCTGCCGGTGAAATACAGTGTTCCGACGGTTGCCGACGGACACGTTTTCGTCGCCGCACAAGGCCAAGTAGGGATGTATGGATTGTTGAACTGATTCCGAAAGGCGCTTCCGTCGGGTGCCGGTTCTGGAGTTCACCGATCTTACGTGCCCCGTTCTGGCCATCTGTTGGCCTGGGCGGGGCTGTTTGATCCAGTCACCGAAACTGCGGCAGCACTGCCTCGCCGAACAGCTTTGCCTGCTCCTCGCGTTCGTCGCCCCAAATCTCCAGCAAAATGTTGGTGCAGCCCGCATCACGATATTGGGCGATGCTTTCACAGCATTCATCCGGCGTTCCCGCGATCGGATGCACCTTGCACAGCACGTCATCGGTGACGGCCTGCGCTGCCGCTTTGCGTCCGCCGCGCTCCATGGCTTCGGCAATGGGCGCAATCTCTTCGAACGTCAGGCCTGCCTTTTGCAGCAACACGTCAGCTGAACCGCGAATATTCTGTACCTTGTTGGCCAGATACATCGCGGCCATTTCGCGCGCGCCTTCCTTGCCCTGCTTCGAATCCTTGCTGATGCTGCCCACGATCACCGCGCCCAGGTCCAGCACGGCCGGATCTTTGCCCATCTTCTTCGCGCCTTCCTCCATATTGCCGCGCGCATAACGCATGAAATCGGGAGTGCTGATGCTGGCCGTCAACAATCCGTCGGAGTGCGAACCCGCGAGCCGCTGCAGTACTGGCCCGGTCGCACCGACGTAGATGGGCACCCGCCCTCGCGCAACGTGGGCTTCGTTCTTCAATGCCGGCGCAGACGCATCGAAAGCTTTTCCGTGGTAATCAACCGCTTCGCCGCCAAGCATCGCCTCTATGATTTCAATGCTCTCGCGCATCACAACTGCCGGTCCCACATCTCTTCCCTTCTCGCCTTCGCCGATCTCCTTCATAAAAATCTTCGAGGCGCCCAGTCCCAGCAGAAACCGCCCATCGCCGGCGGCGTCCTGCATCACCCGCGCTTCCATTGCAATCTGCACCGGGTGGCGCGTGTAGGGCGAGATAATTCCCCAGCCGATGGTGATTCGTTGTGTTTGGCTGGCGATCACCGCGGTCATCGCGGTTGAGGAGCGCGCTTCAAAACCATGCTTGCGCCACCACGGATACGCTTCGGCCAGCCAGAAAATGTCAAAGCCCGCGCGCTCACACGCCTGCGTCATACGCACGGTCTGCGGCAGCGGCTCCATGCTCAATTGCAGTACGCCGATTCGGAAGGGGATGGACATGAGTGCCTTTCGTCGATAATCGCTGGTCCGGCTATTTTTCGCCGGAGGCGGTTAGCTCTTAGCCTTTAGCTTTTAGTAAGAAACGAGAGCTTGCTGCGAGTTCGTTCATCGCACTCGCACTTCCAGCTTCGCCGTACCTACTCGAAGGTTGCGATTACGAGCCGAGCGCCAGCGGACATGCCGCTCATCACGAGCGCACTTTGGCGCGAGGGACCTGCGGTTCGTGACCACAAGCAAATCCATCGTCGGAACTGAGGGCCGTCCCGGATGACAATCACGAGGCAGGGTCCGTACGCCAAAAGCGAACAGCGAATAGCGATCAGCGATTTTCTTCCGTCCACCCATGCTCCAGCCCTTTGATCAGCGCCCACATCGCGCGGTTCAGCGGAGTCGCAATGCCGTACTTCTCGCCCCACTTCACAATGGCGCCGTTCATGAAATCCACTTCCGTCGTGCGCCAAGCCAGTGCGTCCTGCAACATGCTCGCATTGTGCTTGCCAGGGGCATTTGCGCCCTTGGCCACCAGATCACGGGGATTGCCGTGCAGCTCAATTCCCGCGGCCTTAGCCACAGCTTCGCCTTCGCGAATCAGCGCTTCAAACAACTCGCCCGTCGGAGGAAAACGGGTGGCTGCGCCGTGATGCAATCGCGTGAGCGCGCCCACCGGATTGGTCGCCGCATTAAAAATCAGCTTCGTCCACTGCGCACCGCGTGCGTCGGAAAGGGCGATCGTGTTCATCCCTGCGCGCGTCAGGTATCCGGCCAGCTCTTCGACGCGATCCATCGGGGTTTTCGTGGGCTCAAACGGCCCAATCCAGGTGTCGCCCTTGATGTCGAACCCCACGTGGCCGGGCTCTTTTCTGTGTCCGGCGGGGAATGTCGTTCCACGCATCACCAGCTTGACGTGCTCGGCGATGAGCTCCTCGTTGCCAACACCGTTCTGAACCGAGCATACCACGCTGTGGGAGTCGAAACAGCGCGCCGCTGCTTTGATAGCGGTTGCAGTGTGGATTGCCTTCGTCGCCACAATGCCGAAGTAACAGACCGGCAGCTCCGCTGGATCGGTTGATGCTTTCGCCAAACGAACGTGCAGATCCGCCGTGCCCGAGAGCCGCAGCCCGCCGCGATTGATGGCGTCAACATGCGGCTGCGACACGTCGAAAGCGTAAACCTCGATCTCGCCCGCGTTCGCCAGGTGGGCCGCGAAGACGCTCCCGATCGCACCGCATCCCACAATAAGAATTTTCTTCATGCTTGGCTTATGAGACGGCGCGCGTCCGCCGCGGAGTAAAACTTCCACGGAATATCGCTGAGGTTTTCGCCTTCGCTATGCCCCACGCGAAACGTGTCCTGGGTGTACAGGCAGACCTGGCCGTCGTGGTCGACGACCTGCGGATGCAACGAGAAAATCATGTTCTCTTTCAGCTCCACCCGGCTCTTCGCGCCAATCGCGGGATGCTCAATCATCGTGGTTCCGATCGAATGTCCCGAGAGATGACCGAGGAAGAATCCTTGCCGCGCAAACGTCTCCGCCACAACCCGGTGAACGTCGCACGCGAGCACGCCAGCCCGCATCATTTTGCGTGCAGCTTGCATTGCCTCCGGATAGACATCGGCCATTTGCAAGGTGCGCTGGCTCGGCTCGCCGGCGATCAGCGCGCGCGAAAATTCCACCCAGTATCCGCCCGCGCCGGCGATCTCCAGCGAGTACAGCAGCAGATCGCGCTCGCCAACACGCCGATGTCCCGGAACTTTGAAGTGCGCCTCGGCTTCGCCATTCTCGCCCGAGAGCACGATGTTCATCATGCGAGGCCCGGCGCCGCGCGCGAAGAACACCTCCACCGCAGGCGCCATGATCTCGGCTTCAGTCTTGCCCGGTGCAAAGGCGTCGAGCAGCGCCCAGAAGCCTTCGTGGATGATGTCCATCGAGTCGCGAATCTCGGCCAGCTCTTCCTCGCTCTTGACCGCGCGCGCCATGTCGAAATGAAAGTCGAAAGGAACAAGTTCGAACGACGCCCTGCTGCAGCTCGCGATAATCGCGCACCGCCATGATGTAGTCGAGACCATAAACCGCAATGCGCTTCCAGCCTTCGTCCTGCGCGCGCTCCCGCAGCCAGCGGCCCGGGACCTCGGCCCAGACTTTGTCCTGCACAAACGGCTTTCGCTTGTCGCCGATCCAACGCGCCTCCTGCGGAAACAGCAGCGTCGGCTCGCCCTTCAGCGGAATCAACACGTAAACGTAACGGTGAACGATCTCGAATCCAGAAACGTAGAACACCGCGCCTTCGAATCCGGCATACTGATTGCCGCAAACGATCAATGCATCAACTTCGTGCTCGCGCATGGCGGCGCGATTGTTGTCGTAACGCCGCTGAATTTCGGAGGCAGTGGGCATATTTAGCTATCAGCCGTCAGCTCTCAGTTTTCAGCCAGACGCGCTGCACACAGTGGAGCTGACAGCTGCTTTATCCACACAATTCCGCCGCCGTCAGCGCATATATCTTCGTTATATCCACCAGCGTCTTGATGGCGACCTTCTCGCCTTCGTGATCGCGCGGCCCGCTCGACGGCCCATAATTCACCGTGGGACATCCGAAGCGCGACAGCACCGACGCATCCGAGCACCACAGCACCGTGTCCCGCACCGGCAGCTTGCCGACCACCCGCTCATGATTGCGCTCGATGGCTTTCACCATAGCGTGGTTCTCGTCAATCGTCGCCCCCGGTACGGAGACGTAGGTCTCTAACTCCAGGCCGAACTCCGGATGCTTGTCCCTCATTGTCAGATACAGCTTCTTCACCGCCCGCCGCGCGTCGGTCATGCTCATCGTTGGCGGCACGCGAACATCGAGAAACAGGTCTGCCCGTTCGGGCGTGCGGCTGGCGCGCCAGGGATGCCCTGCCTGCAGGCAGCCGATATTGACGAACCCCGGGCGTCCCGCCCAGCGCGCCTCTTCCTGCCACTCGGGAATCCAGCGCATGATCTCTCCCACAATGTCGTACATGCGTCGGATGGCATTCTGATCTTCCTTGCCAGAAGCAAAAGCCGAATGCACATAATTGCCGGTCAAACCGAAGCGCACCCACATCGAGCCGGCATGCTCCAGGACAAGCTGCATGTCCGTGGGCTCGCCCAGAATGCACATGTCCGGCAGAACGCCGTGGCTCACCAGGTAATGGGTGCCTGCGCCGTAGCCCCGATACTCTTTGCCTTGGAACTCACGCCATTGTGTTTTTTCGATCTCGCCGCAAACCGCGCCGAGAATAATGTCACCCTCCAGCTTTACCCCCGCTTCAAGCAGCGCCTTCACCGCATGCAGGTAGCACACCAGCGCCCCCTTCATGTTGTAAATCCCAAGGCCGTAGATCATGCCGTCCTTCACCACCGCATGCGGCTTGTAACCGATACCGGTGAGAAAGCCCTCGTCGCCGGTGTTCGACGTATCCATGTGGCCGTTAAACATGAGGCATTGTCCGTTGCCGCTGCCCTCCAGCCGGCCAATGACGTTTGCCCGCGTGTCTTCCACCGGCTGACAGGTGACGGTCAGCCCGAGGCGCTGAAACGCCGTCCGCATGTACTCGGCCATAGCCAGCTCCCCGCCTGTGGGACTGGGGATATTTATCACCTCGCAGCACATCGCGACAATGTCGTCCTCGCGAATCCGGCTCAGGACCGCATCTCTGACATTGTCAGACATGGTGGATTTCGAAGCGGTTGCCATCATCGCGCGGCCTTTCCCGCCAGCGGGAGATGCAGCACGCGGAAATCGTCAGGGAACGAACACAGCTTTTCGTTGCCGTCGCCGGTGATCCAGAAATTATCTTCGAGTCGCAAACCGCCTCCGCCCGACCAGTAAACTCCCGGCTCGATGGCCAGCACCATGCCTTTGCGAATCGTGCCAGACCCAGCCTGATGAGCATACGGCGGCTCGTGCGCGCGAGCTCCCACACCGTGGCACACAGGATGGGACGGCTGCCCGGGATAGCCGCCCTGGGCAATGCGCGCGCGAATCAGCCGATCTAGTTCCGGCAGACTAGCTCCATCCCTGGCGAATGCCGCAGCATCGTTGAAGACGCCCAGCAGCAGATCGAGCAGCTTGTGGTATTCGGGCGACAGCTCGCCGGGACAAAGGTTCTTCGTCAAGTCGTTCCAGTAGCCGTCGACACAGACCCAAATCTCAAACAGTGTGGGCTCGTGCTCCTGCACCGGACGATTGCCGGTCGCGGTGAAGGTACGAATTCCCTTGCCCGACCACACCAGCGTGAATGCGCGCGCCATCTCGACCTTGCCTTTGAATCCGATGCCGGTCGCGTGCACGTAGCCCTCGAACATGGCCGCGACCTCGCTCTCTTTCATGCCGGGCCGCAACCGTTCGGCGGTGTATTCCATCGCGAGCGCAGCCAGTTCGTTGGCCAGCTTCATGCGCTCGATCTCCTGCTCGGTCTTGATCGCTCGCGCCTCGGCCAGTAAGCCCGAAGCATCCACAACTTCACGCGCAGCCGGCCTGAACGCGTCGAACCACGGTTGCGTCCAGGTGGTGGGCTCGCCCACCATGCGATCGGCCGATTGCGTACCCTGCGACAGTTCGAGCCCGATTCGGCCGGTAAGATCGCGCTCTTTCAGCGCTTGTAATGCGACATCGAGCGACCGATATGTGGGCGGACGCGGATCGCGATCGGCGTAGCTCTTGAAGAGGCGGATGTCCTCGGTCCACGCCGTGCGACGGGCGTCATCCTCTTGCGGCTCGATGGCGATGAGCGTCGGCTCTCCCGTGCGCGGGAACAGCGCGATGTCGTACCCCTTCATGCACCAGTAGTTCGTCAGGTAGACGATATTGTCGGGCGCGCGCACGACCAGCGCATCGAGATTGTCGCGCGCCATGAGCTCGCGCACGCGCTGCAGTTTGGTGCGATCAATCGGATATGGCATCGTTCACCGTTTCAAGCAGGTTTTCGTTCTTCCAGTTCCAGCTCGCCTCTTTCGCTTTGATGAGTCGATATAACGCAGTATGCAGCGGCGCCGGTACTCCCACCCGATGGGCTTCGCGCGCGATTGCG
Organism: uncultured Acidobacteriaceae bacterium; assembly: GCA_963821995.1. GTDB lineage: Bacteria > Acidobacteriota > Terriglobia > Terriglobales > Acidobacteriaceae > Bog-257. The sequence continues at coordinate 24,348 of CAWGFZ010000023.1, forward strand.
CCCGCGAGAAAATCGACCTCGGTCGCAAGCTTGTGGCGAACATCGTACAGCATCGACGGCGGATGGTTGGTCTGAGCGCCGATGCAGTTCATGGTCCAGGGGTCCTCGTGCAGCTCGATGCCCTGTGCCGCCGCAACCGTCTTCCCTTCTTGGATCAACGCGTGCAGCAGATGACCGAGGTCGGCAAAATCATTCTCCGCCGCGAAATGCGGCGAGTGCGGAAGCTCGGTCAGCGCGGCGACGCTGTTCACCGATGCGTTAAAGATCAGCTTCGACCATTGCGCCGGGCGCGCGTCGCGCAACGCTTCGGCTTTCAGACCCGAAGCGTTGATCAGGGCCGCCAATTCCTCCACCAGTTCGAACGGCGTCTCAGTCGGCTCAAATGGCCCCATCCACGTCGGGGTGTTCAGTTCGTAGTGCACGTGATCGTCGGCGAAACGCGTGCCACTCATGAAAGTTGTTCCACGAATCACGCACCCCGATGGCATCAACCCGGCGATCACCTCTTCGCTACCCAAACCGTTTTGCGCCGACAAGACCGCGCCTCGCGGAAACAGATGCGCAACCGGCGCGCACGCGTCGCGCGTCTGGTTCGCTTTCGTAGCCACGATTCCGAAGTCGAACTCGGGCAGTTCGTGCGCACGCGTGGCGGCCTTCAGTTGCGCATGAAAGTCGTTGCGGCCGGTGACGCGAATTCCGCGATCATTGATGCTGCGCGCGTGCTCCTCCCGGCGGGCAAACACCCACACCTCGACCACGCGCGCCAGATGCGCTGCATACAGGCTGCCGATGGCCCCGGCTCCGATGATGAGGATCTTTTTCACGCTCGCTTTTCACCACAGAGACACCGAGGCACGGAGAGAAAACTTTTTTACCACGGGGGACACGGAGACCACGGAGTTTCTGTTTCCTTTAGCCGCATGCTCTGGGTGTACCGTGTCGCAAATTCTGATGTCAGTGTCCTCCATGCTGAACGATCTTGTTTTTCCTATGGCATGTGGTGAAATTAAACCTCGGCCCGCTCGACTTTCACGTTCGGCTCCAACTCGCCACGTCGCTTTTTCTCGATCAGCTCGTACAGCGTGCTCGCGTTGTTATGCGAGTCGTCGATGATGATGCCTTCGCTCCAGAGCGCATCCTGCAGTGCGGCGCTGATGGCGTGCAGCGGCGCACCTCCGCCTTCGCCCATTCCCTTCGCGCCACTGTAGCTGTGCGGCGACGGGGTCTCGATGTTGCCATACTTGATCCTGGGAATGTTCACCGACGTGATCGGCGTGTAATCGCTGAAGGTCGAGGCCAGCATGTTGCCGTTCTCGTCGTAGGCGCAGTTCTCCATTAGCGCCGCGCCAATGCCGTGCGCGGTTGCGCCATGCACCTGCCCCTCGACAATCATCGGATTGATGACCGTGCCGCAGTCATCCACCGCAGCGTAGTCCAGAATTCTGGGAATAAAGGTTTCTTTGTCGATCTCGATCACCGCGATGTGCAGCTGCGAAGAATATGTCAGCGTCAAGTTGCCGTATTTCTTCTCGACGTCGGGGACATGGAACGGAGCGCGCCAGGTGTAACGGCAATTCAACGTCAGCGGGCGCAGCTCTTCGGGAACGACGGCTGTATTTACATTTGCCAGGTTCGCCAGGCCGATATATGGGATTGCCTTCTCCGTCCCGCGAATCCGCACCTCCGGCCCCTGTTTGCCACTGCCAAACTCCAAGTCGTCCTCGGTCGCTTGCAGCGCAAATGCGGCCAGCTTTTTTATCTCCGACTTCAACAACTGCACCGCGCCATTCACCGCCGACAATCCCGAAACCGCAAACTGGCTCGCATAGGTTCCACTATGACCGGTGTGGACGTTGCGCTCGGTATCGAAGCCGACGCGCACGTTCACCATCTCCGGGCGAATATTCAGGATGTCGGCGACGACCTGCGACACAGTGGTTTCGTGGCCCTGGCCCTGCGGCACCGAGCCGACGGCCACGATGACTTCTCCGTAGATGTCGAGCTTGGCGCTGGCCGCTTGCGAATTGCCGGAGAACGGCGCCTGGGGATTGACGATCTGCGCCTGCCCGAAGTTGTTGGTGCCGGAATCCAGTGTGGTGCCGATGCCGATGCCAAACCAGCGGCCCTCGGCCTGTGCCTTGGCGCGCTCGCGCTGCCACTTGTCCCAATTGATCAGCTGCTTGGCAACTTGCAACATGCGCGGATAATCGCCGGAATCGTAAATGCAGCCGTTCGGCGTGGTGTAGGGAAATTCTTCGGGCCGAATGTAATTGCGCAGCCGCATCTCGTCGGCGGGAATATTCAGCTCATGCGCGCAGATGTCGAGCACGCGCTCCAGAAACCATAAATGCTGCATGCGCGAGTAGCCGCGATTGGGGCCGACCGGACATTTGTTGGTGACCGTCTGCGTGAAATCGATGCGCAGGTTTTTCAGGCGGTAGGTGGCCGGCGTCACCTGCGACCAGATCACGCATCCCAGCGGTTCGTAGCGCGGATAGGCACCGCAATCGTCGATGTGACGCGAGGTGACGGCGAGGATGACGCCGTTCTTGTCCAGCGCGACACGGGTGTCGCGAAATGTCCGCTCGTTGCCGTGCGCGCTCGCGGTCATGTGCTCGGAGCGCGTTTCGCTCCATTTGATGGGCGCGCCGGCCTTGCGCGATGCCAGCGCGCAGACAGCCATCTGCGGATAATTCGTGATCTTGATGCCGAAGCTGCCGCCGATGTCATGGGTCTGCACGCGCACCTGGTCCATGCGCAGGTGCAGCGCCGGCGCCAGCAACTGAATGCCGATGGTTGGGAAGGAATTGTTGCTCCAGAAATACAGGCGTTCGTCGCTATCATCCCACTGCGCGACGACTGCATTGTTCTCCAGCGGCGTGCTGGAGAAACGGTGCATGTGGAGATGATCGATTGCGATGATGTGTGCGGCCTCGGCAAAAGCTTTGTCGATGTCGCCGTATTCGAAGACGCCGCGCCAGACGACATTCGTCCCCATCGCCTCGTGCAAGGTCGTCTGATCATTGGCAGCGATTTCGCCATCGATAACTGTGGGCAGCGGCTCGTAATCCACCCTGACCAGTTCGGCAGCGTCTTCGGCGATGGCAGGAGTTTCAGCGACCACCGCGGCAACCGGCTCACCTTGATAGCGTGCGCGATCAACGGCCATTGGGTAGTCGAGTATCCGATTGCTGGGCGCCGGACCGATCTCAAAAAAGGGATCGATAAGCTTCGAAATCTCCGGACCGGTCAAAGTGCAGACGACGCCGGGCAGCGCCGCGGCTTCCGAGACATCGATTGCGGTGATCTTCGCGTGTCCATAGGGCGAGCGCACAAAGACCAGGTGCAGCATGCCCAGCATCTTGATGTCGTCGACGAACTTTCCTTTGCCGCGGACCAGGCGCGCGTCTTCCTTGCGCTTGAGCGATTGCCCGACCCAGTCAGTTGTTTGGCGGCGCGTCGTCGTTGCCATGAGATCCTTCGATCAGGTCGTTCTGAGCCGGAGCTGAAGCCCCGCGCGGTTGAGTCTCGGTACTCGCCGGGCTGACGCCCGGCGCTTCCACCATCGTTTCCGGCGACGTTAAGCTATCCTCCGTTGTCAGAGTCCTACCTTGTGATACACCTACGCAGTCCAGAACTACATCGGGAGTTTCCGGAGCTGCGCCAGCCGTTTCCGGAGTTGGTGCTTGCACTGGCGCCTGCGTCATCGGTTCAGCCAAAGCTTTCTGCAATCCCTCGATCAGCTTCTGGATGTTCTTCTTCCCCAGCGGCTCCAACATGCCGCCTGCCATAGAGGCCAGCTTGCCGAAGACAGCAGTTTCGCCCCGCCAGATCACGCGAGTGCTCTCCGGCAGCGGCAAAAGTTCGAAGCGAGAGTTCACCGTTATCTGGCTGCCTATCGCGTTCCCCTTGCCTCGGTACTGCGCGCGCAGCGGCTTTACCGCTTCGGTCAACTCCATTTTGATCTCGGCCGAGCCGCGAATATTCCCCACGCCAACTTTCACCTTGACGGTGAAATGGGTCGCGTCCTGCATGCTCATGCTCTCGAAATCCGGAAGCAGCGGGCCGAATCTGTTGGGATCTGAGAGGAAGTCAAAAACTTCCTCCGGACCGCGCGGAGTGGTGAACTCACCGGAAAAATTAATCGCCACTGCCGACTCCTGAGGACACTTCAGCAGGGCTGACGCCCTGTCCAGTTGAACTTTGCGATTGGTATCCACCGGCGGCAGTTTCAATCGCCTTGAAGATGTTCTGGTATCCGGTACAGCGGCAGGTGTTTCCGGCGATGGCTTTGCGAATGTCCCACTCTGTGGGATGGGGATGTTCCTGCAGCAACTGGATCGTGCTCATCAGGAATCCGGGCGTGCAGTATCCACACTGAAAACCATGGCAGTCGCTGAAGGCCTGCTGCACGCGGTGAAGCCCGTCACTCTGAGCCAGACCTTCCACAGTTAGTACCTCGCCGCCGTCGGCCTGAAAGGCGAAAACGGTGCACGACTTCACGCTCTTGCCGTTGAGCAGCACGGTGCAGGCGCCGCAGTAACTGGTGTCGCAACCTATGTGCGTGCCCGTCAGGTTCAGCTCTTCGCGCAGGAGCTGCACCAGAAGCGTTCGCGGTTCGACCTCACGCGCGTACTGTTTGCCATTGATCTTTGCGTTGATGCGCACACGTGGAATCCCATCAGGCATAGAGATGTGACACCTCCAACTGTTCTCCCCGGGCACGTCGCAGCGCCGTCGCGACGGCAATTTTCGCCAGTGCGCCGGCGGCATGGCGCTTGTATTCAGCGGAGCCGCGCATGTCGGAGACAGGCTGAGCGATGTCCATTACCGCTTGGCGAACACCTTCGATCTGCCGATCACGAATTGCTTGTCCGCGTAGCAGGTCTTCCGCCGCAGTGACGCGCGTAGCCGTAAGACCGAGCACGCCAAGACAAACGCGCGCGTCCCGGCAGATTTCGTCGTCCTCGATGGTGAGCTGAACGGCAACGCTGGCGCTGGCGTATACCGGGGCACAGCGCTTCAGCGCGATGTAGGCTCCGCCGCTCCCACCCCAACGAGTCGAACCGCGCGACTGGTTGGGGGCCCCGGTACAGCGCGCCGGCGGCAGCGGCACAACGATCTCCGTCACCAGTTCGGCCGGTTGCAAGGCGCTGGTGTAGGCGTCGAGGATGAAGTCGCCGATATCGATCGCGCGCTCGCCCGCGGGGCCAAGCGTCTTGACAGCGGCACCGGCCGCGAGCAGCACCGGCGCCCAATCGCCCGTGGGGTCCGCTTCGGCGAGCGAGCCGCCGATGGTTCCCATATGACGCACCTGCGGGTCGGCAATGCCGGCGGCGCAGTCGTGGAGAATAGGCAAACGTGCAGCATCAGCGGATGCGGCGATCTCGGCGTGCCGTGTCATGGCGCCGAAACGCAGCGCTCCGTTCGCATGAATGTAAGAAGTGTCGGGAATGAAGTTGAGATCGACGAGGTGACGGGGCGCGGAAAGGCGAAGCTTCATCAGCGGGATCAGGCTCTGTCCGCCCGCCAGAAATTTGGCTTCTTCTCCCAATTCGCTTAATAGCGACGCCGCTTCGGAGTACGATTTTGCTCTGTGATATGCGAACGCTCGAGGATACATCCCGACCCCACGCCCTGCCCAAACCAGCGCAACAACGGCGCTGGTTTGGGGCCCGTTCGGAATTGGCGATTGCAAGATTACCGCAAATTGAAGGGATTTGCAGGCGTGAGCGAAGCGGGAGCCCGCAGCCGAAATCCTGAGTGAGCTTGAGCTGGTCGGACAAACGGTCGCGTATATTGGCTCTGGGCCCAGCTTGGCGCTCCATGCATCCTATGCCTGACGTGGTCACCGCCGATGAATTCCGCGCTGCGCTGGGCCGCTTTGCGAGCGGCGTTACGATTGTTACGGTGGAAACTGACGAGGGCGGCGTGCACGGCATGACCGCCAATGCATTCTGCTCGGTGTCGCTGCGCCCGCCGCTGGTGCTGGTGTGTATCGAGCATCTGGCGGAGACGTATCTCCGTGTCCGCGAGCGCGGCCGGTTCGGGGTCAGCGTGCTCAAAGCGGACCAGGAGGCGCTCTCGGAATACTTCGCCGATCCGGAACGGGATGCCGATGCGGCCCACCGTCTGGGCATTCGATACTACAAAATGAAGAGCGGCACGCCGGTGCTACAGAACGCGCTGGCGAATCTAGATTGCATGGTTGTGAGTGCGCACTCGGAAGGCGACCACACCATCTTCGTCGCTGAGGTGCGAGAGGTTGCGCTGGGCGAAGGTCTGCCGCTGCTGTATTTTCGCGGGCAGTATGGGTTGGACGGGGAGATGCGAAATGACTGACTTGGTTTCGCTCTTCGCTATTGGCCTTTCGCCCTTCGCCAGACAAGGTGGGGTTTGGATACGATTGTCCTTGTAGGGTTTGCCCTACGGCGAATCCCGAGACGAAAAAGCGATACGAACGGCTGCAAATGCAAACTGCTAATCGCCTTCAACGAACAGGGAAAAGCGAACAGCGAAAAGCGATCTGTGCCATACGCGATGGTCAAGCGCTCGCGCCCGACGGCGCTTGCCGCTTGCTGCGCTGCGATGACGAATTCCTGCCTGAGTTGCTCGCCGCCGCGCGCGAACTGAACGAACGTTACCACCCGGGCGTCGTCACCTATTCACGCAAGGTTTTTATTCCGTTGACGAATCTTTGCCGCGATTATTGCGGCTATTGCACGTTCCGTCGCGATGCTGGCGAGCCCGGTGCGCACACGATGACGCCGGAAGAAGTGCTGTCGGTTGTGCAGGAGGGCGAAAAGTTTGGCTGCACCGAAGCGCTGTTCTCGCTGGGCGATCGGCCCGAGGCAGTGTTTCCTGAAATGCGCGAATTTCTGCGTAAGCTGGGATATCGCAGCACGCTGCATTATCTGGAAGCCATGTGCGAGTTGGTGCTCCGCGAAAGCCGACTGCTCCCGCATGCCAATCCCGGACTGCTCAGCGCGAACTGGATCGAACGCTTGCGCGCCAGCAATCCCAGTCTCGGGCTCATGCTGGAGAGCACGAGCACGCAATCTTGCGGCGGCGCATCCTGAAGGCCGCGTGCCTGACAAAGCTCCTGCGCTGCGCCTGCGTACTCTGGAAGACGCCGGCAAGCTGGGCGTGCCCTTTACCACCGGAATCCTGATTGGCATCGGCGAGACGATGGAAGACCGCGTCGAATCGCTGCTGGCAATCAGGCGCTTGCACGAACGCTACGGCCATATTCAGGAAGTCATCATCCAGAACTTTCGCGCTAAGCCGCGAATCCCCATGGCCGCGTGGCCCGAGCCGGGCACGGGCGACATGCTGCGGACGATCGCGGTTGCGCGATTGCTGCTGCGCGACATGAATATCCAGGCGCCGCCTAACCTCACTGAAAACGGCTACGAAAAGCTGCTCGAAGGCGGCATCAACGACTGGGGCGGCGTTTCCCCGCTGACACCCGATTACATCAATCCCGAAGCGCCCTGGCCGCATCTTCTGGATTTGCAGCGTCGGACCGAGGCCGCCGGACAGAAGCTGGTGCAGCGATTGCCGGTATACCCCGAGTTCATTCCGGGCGTTGTTGCGCGAGGCGGTATGCTGGCCGCGCGGTTGCGTACGATATCTGACGTTGTGGGATATGCGAGGGCGGCATAGATGATCGCGGTTTTCACGGGCGGGACGGGCGGCACCAAGCTGGCGGAGGGCTTGCAACAAGTGCTCGCGCCGCACGATCTGGCCGTCGTCGTCAACACCGGCGACGATCTCGAGTGGTGGGGGCTGCACGTTTCGCCCGATGTCGATTCGGTGCTGTATGGATTGGCCGGTCGGCTGAGTAAAGATCGCGGGTGGGGCGTTGACGACGACAGCTTCCGCTGTCTGGAGCGCATGCGGCAATTGGGGCAGCCGTCGTGGTTCGCGCTGGGCGATCTGGACCTGGCGACACACTTGACGCGCACCGCGATGCTGCGCGCGGGCAAAACACTGACTGACGCGACGGCCGAGCTGGCGAGAAAGCTGGGCATCGGCGCGCGTGTGCTGCCGATGTCGGACGACCGGGTCTCGACCATGCTCGACACGGCCAAAGGCACGCTGACGTTTCAGGAGTACTTTGTGCGCGAGCGGCATCAGGTTGAGGTGCACGCCGTCCGCTTCGAGGGTGCGGAGCAAGCGCGTCCCGCGCCGGGAGTGCTCGCAAGCATCGAATGCGCCGACGCGATCGTCTTCGCGCCCAGTAATCCGGTAACGAGCATCGGGCCGATTCTGGCGGTGCCCGGCATTCGCGACGCGCTGCGCCGAACGCCTGCGCCGGTGATTGCGGTCAGCCCGATTGTGGGCGGGGCTGCCGTGTCGGGCCCGGCGGCTGTGCTGATGAAGATGATGGGCTGGCCGAGCAGCATCGCGGGCGTGGCCAAGGCCTATGAGGATTTTCTGGACGTGCTGATCGCTGACCACGCCGATGAAAGTGAAGCGGCGCGGATGTCCAGCGGAAAGCTGCGCGTCGTCTGCAGCAATACCATCATGCGTTCAGCCTTCGATAAACGCGAGTTGGCGGCATTCGTTCTGGACACCTGTGCCAGCTCGCAAACCGCGAAAGCGTGACATGAACGGCATTCTGCTCGTCCCATTCAAGAGCCTCGCCACGGCGAAGCAACGGCTGGCCGCAGTCCTGGATCAAGCACGCAGGTCGCAACTGGCCGAGGCGATGCTGCGCGACGTGATGAGCGCCGCCGCGGGCGCAACCGGGCGAATCGATGTTGCCGTCGTGACCGGCGATGCGCGCGCGCAAGCGATGGCCGGTGAGTTTGGATTCGAGGTAATACTGGAGACGTGCAATGAGAGCGAGACTGCGGCCATCGAGCTGGCAACGGAGTGGGCCGAGCAGCGCGGGTATGACACGACCATCGTGATTCCCGCCGATATACCGCTTATCACCAGCGACGAACTGCATCGCGTGCTCGATGCGGCGCCGCAGGAGGGCGCGGTGTTCGTTCCTGCCTATGACCGGCGGGGCAGCAACTGCATCCTGCGCCGGCCCGCGTCGATCATCCCATTGCGCTTTGGCAATGACAGCTTCCTGCCGCACTGCGAGGCGATGAAGCGTACCGGCAAGGAGCTGGAAATCCTGGAGCTGCCCGGCATGGGCCTGGACATCGACAACCCGCACGAACTGGAACTGCTGTTGCAACGCCCCGGTGACACGAACGCACAGCGGTTGCTGCGGTCGTGGGGCGACCTGAGTGCGTGGGAAGCAGCCGGGTGAGCCGGCGCCGGCACGTTATGAATTCCGTTCAATCGGCCACGAATCAGGCTCACCAATTCTCAGCCGAGGAACTGGCAGGCGAACTCCGAGCGATTCCAGTTCGGGGGATGCGCGACGTAATTGCCGGCGATTCCGTCGCCGATCTGGTTGTCGATGCCGCGGAACGTGACGGCGTACAGCTAAACGACGGCGACATTCTGGTCATCAAGCACAAGATCGTGTCCAAGGCGGAAGGTCGCAGAGTGGCGCTGGATGCGGTGAAACCTTCGCGAGCGGCGCGGCAGTTTGCAGCGCGGAACCGGGTTGACGCCCGGGTGATTGAGTTGGCCTTGCGGGAAGCCAGGCGCGTGGTCCGGAAAGAGCACGTGCTCATCACCGAGACGCAGCACGGCTTCGTTTGTGCCAACAGCGGGGTCGATGTGTCGAATGTCGATGGCGGCAAAACGGCGGTGTTGTTGCCCGCTGATCCCGACCGCTCGGCCGCGCGCATTCATCGCCGATTGAAGAAGCGTACCGGGCTGCACATTCCGGTGATCGTCGCCGACAGCTTCGGCCGCCCGTGGCGCGAAGGTTTGTGCGAGGCGGCAATCGGCGTGGCGGGGATGAAGGTGATTCACGATTATCGCGGCAAGGCCGACGCTTACGGCTACAAGTTGCACGCGACGGAGGAGGCAGTGGTGGATGAGTTGGCCTGTGTCGCGGGGCTGGTTTGCGGAAAAGACAGACGCATTCCCGCCTGTATAATTCGGGGTTATTCCTATCGCCGCGGGAATGGCACGGCGCATCAATTAGTACGGCCGGCGGAGAAAGATTTGTTCCGTTAAGGGTGAGCGATGCAAGGGCTAAGTTGGTGCAATCGGCAGACCCTGCAAAACACAAGCTGGGACGACGTTTCGCGCAGAGTTTCGGCGCCGGTTCGCGCGGCGATCGAAAAGGTGATGGCGTCGCAGGACGGCGGCGCACTGAGCCGCGACGAGTGCCTGCTGCTGGCGGAGTGCGATGGCGACGATCTTTTCGGGCTGGTGGTTGCCGCCAACGAATTGCGCCAGCGCCTGGTGGGCGACGTCATCAGCTATGTGGTGACGCGCAATATCAATTTCACCAACGTGTGTTTTGTGGGCTGTAAGTTTTGCGCCTTCAGCGTCGGCCCGCGCGATGAGACGGCATACTTCCTTTCGCTCGACGAAATGGGACACAAGTGCCGCGAAGCGAAAGAGTGGGGCGCGACCGAGGTCTGCATCCAGGGCGGGCTGCCGCGCAACCTGCCGCCTTACTATTACCGCGACATTCTGCGCGCGGTGAAATCGGCGACCCCGAAGATGCATGCGCACGCCTTTTCCCCGATGGAAATGGTTTACGGCGTCGAGCTCACGCGCATGCCGATTCGCGAGTACCTGCTGATGCTGCAGGCTAACGGCCTCGACACGTTGCCGGGAACGGCGGCCGAGATCCTCGACGACGACGTGCGCCACGTGCTCTCGCGCAACAAGCTGACGGTGGCGCAGTGGTGCGAAGTGATCGAAACCGCGCACCAGTGCGGTATCCGCAGCACGTCGACCATGATGTACGGGCACAGCGAGACTCCGCGGCACTGGGTCAATCAGTTGCTGCTGCTGCGCGAAATTCAGTCGCGCACCGGCGGCTTCACGGAATTTGTTCCGCTCGGCTTCATTCACGACAACACGCTGCTGTTCGCGCAGGGCCTGTCGCGCAGCGGAGGCACGCTCGCCGAGCATATGAAGGTGCACGCGCTGGCGCGCATCGTGCTCACCGGATCGATCAATCACATCCAGGTTTCCTGGGTGAAGCTGGGGCGCGAAGTGTCGCAATTGGCACTGCTGGCAGGCGCCGACGACTACGGCGGCACGCTGTTCGAAGAGAACATCTCGCGGCTGGCGGGATCGACCGCCGGCCAGTACACATCGGCGGCGGAGTTTCAGAAGCGCATTCTCGAACTCGGCCGCGTTCCCGCGCAGCGCAACACGCTGTACACCCAATACACCTTCCCTACGCCGGAATTGAAAGGGCGCGGCTTCAGCCGCGCCCAAACGCCCAGTCTGGAGAATTCGGCTTTAGCCACTGAGGGGGCTCGGTGAGGGCGGCCAAGGCGTTGTCCACTACGTCGGACGTGCATGAGAATTGTGGCGTCCCTGAAGGGACTCGAATGATTTTCCACCTTACCCAGGACTCCGCTACCCCACCCCAATTCGCGCAAAGGAGGCGCGAATCGGGGGCCCCGGTTCGCTGCGTCCTGGGCTAACTGCAGTTCCACCCTTCGGGGTTGGATTTTCGACTGTCACACTCCACCGCGGAGGAACAAAGTTGGCTCTCACCCAGACTCTGAAGCTGTCCCCCTTCAAGCCGATGCTCCCTAGCTCCGGTACCAACGGATGATCGCGATCGTCGGCGGTACTGGCCCCGAAGGATCCGGCTTGGCGCTGCGCTGGGCGCAGGCGGGCGAAGCAGTCGTCATTGGCTCGCGCGACGGCGAGCGCGCCCGGGCGGCTGCGGCACAAATTTCCGAGCAAGCGGGGCCGCTGGGCAGCGTGGAAGGCGTGGAGAACGCCATCGCGGTAAAGATGTGCGACATTGTGGTACTGACGGTTCCATTTGCCGGCCAGGCCGAATTGCTCAAGCAGCTCAAGCCGGCATTCCGGCAAGGTACGGTGCTGATTGATGCGACGGTGCCGCTGGCAGCCGCGGTTGGCGGGCGTCCCACCCGCGTGCTGGGAGTGTGGGAGGGATCGGCTGCCGAGCAGGCGCAGGAGATCGTGGGCAAGAATGTCGCCGTGGCAGCGGCGTTTCACAGCTTGTCGTCCAGTGTTCTCAAAGGCGGGGGCGAAGTGGATTGCGACGTCATCGTGTGCAGCGACGACGATCGGGCGCGACGCATTGCCGCCGATCTGGCGACGAAGATTCCCGGCGTGCGTGCCATCGACGGCGGAAAGTTGGAGAACGCGCGCATTGTCGAGTCCATGACGGCGCTGCTCATCACGCTAAACATCCGCTATAAGGTGCACGAGGCTGGATGGAGGGTGACCGGGCTGGGGATTTGAAAGAAAGTGGATAGTGGTTAGTGGTTCGTTGGGGTCCATGCAGGTTGGAGCAGGCAATGAATGTAGAGATTGCCCGCTATCGAACCCGCTTCATTTCGTGTAGCGGATTTTGGTCATCGCCTTCTTCAGCGAGTGCATGGCGAGGTTGGTATGGTGTCCCTGCCGCTGCGCCTCGTTCACCAGCGCGTCGAACTGCTTCCAGGGCGGCTCGGCGAGTCGCTGCAACACCACCGTATCGCCCTTCGCCACAACCAGAAATGAGGTTCCGGGCTCAAGGCCAAGCCGTTTCCGGACCTGCTCGGGGATAACAACCTGGCCGCGGGAGGACATCATAGTCGTGATCGGAATCATAAATTCTTACCAGTAAGACGTCGTACTGATAAGATCATACATCACAATCTTACTGGTAAGAAAAAAATGCGTTGGATCGGTTCGACAACCGGCTCGCGGCTGCTTCGGGTCGCCTCACCCCATCACCCTAACCCCGCCCGGTCAAATATGCAGCAGAGCCGGATGATCTGCGCTTGGTAGAAATACCAGAATCCTCTCTTCTGCGGCGAACGGCAGGCTCATCAACAGCGTCCGGTACGTTAGCCCGCATTATTCATGAACGCCGGGGACTCCATGGAAGGGGCGCGGCTTCAGCCGCGCCGTGACGCGCCAGCGCGCTGGGCTCTAGAGGGTGTGTGAGAACTGTGCCGTCCCTAAAGGGACTCGAACAAATTTTCCACCTCACCCAGGACTCCGCTTCCCACCCCAATTCGCGCAAAGGCGGCGCGAATTGGGGACCCCGGTTTCGCTCCGTCCTGGGCTAACTGCAATTCCACCCCTCCGGGGTTCGATTTGCGTGTGTCGCACTCCACCGCGGAGGAATAAAGTTGGTTCTCACACACCCTCTTTAGCCCCCGAGAAGATTTCCGCAGTCTGTTACGAACGCGAGGTCCCTCCTTGGCTAAAGCCACAGCCAGGAAGCCCACTCTACGGCACGGCTGAAGCCGTGCCCCTTCAAAACGCCGGACCTTCTTGAATAATCCAGGTTAGGGGCACGAAAGTACAGTAGGCCCGGGATTGTACCTTCGTAACTTGACGAACTTATTCCATCACTTATCCTGTTAAGTTGGGCCTAGCCCGCATAATTCGCGAAGTTAAAGGCGCGAGAAGCCTCGTGTGCTACAAACATGTTGTCATGACAGTATTTGCAGCAACCAACGAGGCTTCCGCGTGATCGACGATAGCACGACACAGTGTTTGTTGTTCCCAGAGATTGTTTCCAAGCCAGTCGTCGCTCGGTTTGACCAGCGGCAGGGCAGCTCCGATGGCGGAGCCATCCTGCTGAAAGCGGCCGACCGGCAGTACGGATTGACCGCTTGCCTGGCTTCTTGTCTGCAGGATGAGCGGCAGCCGGGTAAGATCGATCATTCGCTGGAGGAGTTGCTGGCGCAGCGCGTGTTCGCGATTGCCTGCGGCTATCCGGACGCCAACGATGCGGCCCGCCTGGCCGCCGATCCGATTCACAAGCTGCTGCTCGACCGTGATCCCATCGCGGGCACCGATCTGGCGTCGCAGCCCACGCTGTCGCGGTTCGAAAATGCCGTGGGGCGCAAGGAACTTTATCGCCTGAGTGAGGTCTTGGCCGCCAGCGTGCTCCGGCGTCATGCCCAGCGGCTGCGCGGGCGCGTTCGCCGCGTTACCCTCGATCTGGATCCGACCGACGATCCCACCCATGGGGCGCAACAGTTGTCCTTCTTCAACGGGCACTACGACACCTGGTGCTATCTGCCGGTGATGGGCTTCGTCAGCTTCAATGACGAGGCCGAGCAGTATCTGTGTGCCGCCGTATTGCGGCCGGGCAACGTCACCGCCGCCGTGGGCGCGGTGGGAATTTTGCGCCGCCTGCTGGGGCTGATCCGCCACTTTCTTCCCGGCGTGCGCATTCGCGTGCGGCTCGATGGTGGCTTTGCGCATCCCGCCGTGCTCGACTTGCTGGAGGCCGAGCCCAATCTCGAATACCTGGTCGCGATGGCCAAAAATGCGGTGTTGAAGCGCAAAGCCAAGCCGGCAATGCGGCAAGCCCGCAAGCTCTCCCGGCACAGTGGAGAGACCGCACACGTCTACGGCGAAGCTTACTACGCAGCCCAGAGCTGGCCGCGACCACGCCGCATTATCCTCAAGGCCGAGGTCGTGCGTGCCGATGGCAAACCACCAAAAGATAATCCGCGCTTCGTGATCACCAACATGAAGCAGAGTCCGCAGTGGATCTACGAGCAGGTTTACTGTCAGCGCGGCGAAATCGAGAATCGCATCAAGGAACTACACGACCTACAGATCGACCGCACCAGTTGCAGCGCTTTCTGGGCCAACCAGTTCCGGGTGCTGCTGACCGCCGCCGCTTACGTGCTGCTGCAGGAGCTGCGCCTGCAGGCCGCGCGCACCAACTGTGCCCGCGCTCAGGTCTGGAGCTTGCGCGAACGGCTGCTGAAACTGGGCGCCCGGGTACTGGTTTCCGTGCGTCGCGTGGTCGTGCATCTGCCGGCTTCGTTTCCTTACCGGTCCGTCTACCGGCGAGTGGCGCTGGGGCTGGGCGCTGTGCCTGGCTAGTAAGGACTCGCCAACCCAAACATCCCTTCCTAGCTTAGCGCGATCGAGGTATAGCTCTACCCAAAAATCGCCGTCGCCCACCTTGCCCACACTCTAACGCCCATCAGAACCGCCTGTGCAGCCAACATCACGCTGCGGCGACCATTCCAGGTGCGCACACAGCGCCCAAAGAACTACTCTCAGTGCCTTCACGAATAATGCGGGCTAGTGTGATCGATGGCTTCGCGGGCGGTTTAGAGACTGCCGGCGAGGTCTGAAGTTCTTTGACAAAACTAGTTGGCGGTAGCCAGTTGCCGGGGGCTGCTCGATCGCTCGATCGGGATGACTTCTCGCCGCTGGATGCTTGAGGAGGGCAGCAATAAGCTCCTAAGTCCTTGGGGCTCAAGATTTTGCATGCTATTCCCTTTGCGCTCAAGATTTTGCAGACGCTCTCCTTTGTTTTCAAGATTTTACGGGCGAGAAGGGGGGAGGGGGTAGGCGGTTCAGAGTTGCCAGTGGTCTGTGGCTATTAAGAAACCGCCAGGTTCGCCTCTTTTTTGCGCGGGGGCCCGGCTCCGGGATTGGATTTTCGTATGTCACACTCCACCGCCGAGGAACAGAGTTGGTTCTCACCCAGGCACCGAGGTCGTGCTCTGACACAAAGCTTTCGGGAGACAGACTTCTTCAGCCGCCTGTGAAGTCGTTCCTTGATACAAAACGGAACGCAAACCCGCCGGACACGCGATACTTGACGCGCCAATCGGGCTCAACCTGATAAACTTCTGCGCACAATATGGGCCGTCCTGCACCGCAACGCACCGAGCTTTTCGCCGATCCGGAGGGCAGGTTCGTCCACGACGTTGTCCTGGAGTCCTGCTGCCGGCATGCGTCCAAGGTCGCAATGATCGACAGGTCGACTGTGCCGCCGCGGCGCATTACCTACGCCGCCTATGGCGCCCTGGTGGAGCAGGCGGCGCGTGGCATGGTCGCGGCCGGAATCCGTCCCGGCGAGAACGTCGGCATTTTCCTGCCGAACTGCTGGGAGTTCGGCGTAGCCTATCACGCGGCGACGCTCGCCGGCGCGGTGCCGACCACGCTGAATCCCACCTATCGCGAGCGCGAAGTCCGATATCAGCTGGAAAATTCCGCAGCGGTTGCGCTGATTAGCGACGGCACGCTGCTGACGGGAATCGATCTCGCCGGACTGCCATGGTTGCGGCGTGTGTACACGGTGCGCGCGGCAGGGCCGAGTGGGTCGCAGGAATTCGACGCGCTCTTCGAAGCTGCTAGCGTGCATGTGCCCGCGGCGGAGCGCGATCCGCGGCTCATGCTGGCGACACTTCCCTACTCCAGCGGCACCACCGGGCTGCCCAAGGGCGTGATGCTGTCGCATTACAACCTGGTGGCGAATGTGTACCAGACGCTCACTCCGGGCGAGCACGGGGCCATCAGCGAAGACGATGTCATGCTGTGTTTCTTGCCGCTGTATCACATCTACGGCATGACCGTCGGGTTAAACCTCGCGCTGATTCGCGGCTGCACGCTGGTGCTGATGCCGCGCTTCGATTGCGAGCAGTCGCTGCGCATCATTGCGGAAGAAGGCGTGACCTTCGCATTATGCGTGCCGCCGACGCTGCTGGCCTATTGCCAGGCAGCCGAGCAGGGTAGGTTTCCGCGCGAGCATCGGCTGAAATGGGTGAAGTCGGGCGCTGCGCCGCTCGCGCCTGAGCTGGCGCGCCGCTTTAGTGCGAGCACCGGCGTTCCCATTCGCCAAGGCTATGGGATGACGGAGGCATCGCCCGTCACGCACATCGGTTTTCTCGGGCCGCCGGAGCTATACCGTCCGGAATCGGTTGGAGTCCCGGTGGCACTGACGGATTGCCGCGTGGTCGATGAGAAGGAGCGCGAGGTCGTGGCGGGCGATCTGGGCGAGTTGGTGATGCGCGGTCCGCAATTCATGCTGGGCTACTGGAAGTCGCCGGATGCGACAACGGCGGTGCTGCGCGACGGCTGGTACTGGAGCGGCGACATCGTGCGGGTTGATGAGGACGGCTTCTACTACGTCGTCGATCGTCGCAAGGAGATGATCAAGTACAAGGGATTCTCCATCGCGCCGGCGGAGGTGGAGAGTGTGATGCTCGAGCATCCCGTAGTATGCGATTGTGGCGTCGTCTCGCGAATCGATGCTATGGCGGAGGAGATTCCCTGCGCGTTTGTTGTGTTGCGCGAGGGCGAGGCTTCGAACCAGCAGACCGCGGAGATGCTGCAGGCGTTTGTAGCCGATCGCCTGACCCGCTACAAGATGCCGCGCGAGATCTACTTTGTGCAGAAGTTGCCGCGCACCGCGTCGGGGAAGATCCTGCGACGCGAGCTGCGCAAGCTGGTGTGAGTTGAATTGCGGCCACCAGCGCTGTGTCAAGTGCGAGGAACCTGTTTTCCAGGTCCCTCGCTTCCCTATCGCAATCGGTCGGGCGAAACTACTCTCCGGCAGCGCGGGACATGCTACCACCGTTGTCGAAGGTAATACCTGTCCTGGTGTTGCTGAAGTCGATCTCGCTGATGCTGGCAGCGCCGTTACCATCCTGAGTGACGACTTGGTTGTACTCAGGCGCCTTCTCGAGCTGCCTGACCTGTCCGGTTGCCTGCGCGACTTCCTTCCCGTTCCTCAGGAATGTCACCTGCGCGGTTGCGCCGCTAGTGTTGTATTTCACAGTGTAGTCGCCTGCAGGGAGGGTCTTGCCATTCACCTGCGCGTTGTTGTAGAGCGTCACCGTCTCAGACTTGGCGCCGGCGAAGGCACTGATGCTGAGTGTAATTGCCAAAATAAACAGAGCGACACGAGCCAGTGTACGAGTCATTGCAAATCTCCTTTTGTGATGATCGTTCTGGCAGCCCATGCGGCTGTTCAACCATTCGTGAGTGGACTGCTTGCAATCCTGAATCCGACGTACTGACTGTCGGCTCGCCAAAGTTGCTTGCAATCCGCGCCGCTTCGCATAGAATGTGACCGCGGGGTTAAACAGAGCGGGGATGACATCAAGCCGTCCTCAAGTTTGTTTCGCCTGGGCCGCCAAACCGCTGGCGAAACACACTGTTTAGCCCCAATTGATTTTGCAATTCGAGTGCCACTACCGCTCGACACTCCTGCTCAACTGCTCTTCACGCGTATACGTCCCCAACAATTGAAAAGTTCATAGCTTGGGATTGCTCGCGATGTAGTTTGGACGAGTCGCACATCACGCCGTAAGCGCAGCCCGTGTCAGCGATTCGACATCGCGTGTCAACTAATCAGATTGTGAACATAGATGCGGAGATTGTTAATTATTGTTGCGCAGTGGCGTGCGTATTCCAGTTCATGCGCTCGCGTAATGAGGTGATGTGAGCCAAGTGGTGGTTCGAATGCCACGCGTACATGGCCAGCATGCGCTCGAGCGTGAACACACCGTGTTCGGGATGGTACAGCGTGCGTTCGAAATCGGACGGTCGCATGCCGCGCAGAAGATCAACCCAACGCGAATGCAATGCCGCCAGAAGTTGCAGCGAGACCTCGACCGGAGTGACGGTGCTGTCGGCAAGCTTGGCCCATTCTGCTTCTTTATAGGGCTTGATCTGCGGTTGCTCCTCAGTGAGCGCCAGCTTGAAACGGATGTAGGCGTTCAGATGACTGTCGGGAACGTGATGCACGACCTGGCGAACCGTCCAGCCGTCGGGGCGATAGGGAGTGTCGAGTTGATCGGGACGCAGGCCTTTTACGGCAGTTCGCATCTCAGCCGGCAGCTTGGCAATGGTCTGAATGTACTCGGCGCGGTCGTTTGTTCTTTGCTCTTCCGTTTCCGGTTCGACCCATTGAAATTTTCCGATGGGGTATCGCAAGTCCGTCATCGCAGCCTCCGGTCAAAAATTCTAGCGCAGATGCCGAATGAATAGTGGGTAGTAATAGAAAAACAAAAGCAGCTTTTCGCTGTTGTGTCTCGCGGTTCCTGGTTGCCCCCATCCCTGCTGCGCCGCACCTCTGGGATGAGAGACTCGGTAGGAATGCCGCGTAAGTGGTCACTAGTTAGTGGATCGTTAATCATCTCGTAAAGCGCTTTGTATCAGGGCACGGCTTCAGCCGTGCCGCCCGATTGCAGAAAGAGGGTGGGCTTCAGCCACTGAGCGACGTGTTTTCCAGGGGCTTAAAGCCCAGCGATTCGGCGCGGCCATTCGGCACGACTAAAGGTCGTGCCCTGATACAAACCTCATCGGCGTAACCCGTGGCTTGCAGCCGATGATGCCACTGATGACTAGGCCCTGGCCTATCCACTATCCACTATCCGCTATCCACTACTCCAACGACCTCACTTGCGATGACGGCACCAGCTGCAACGTGCACGGCGCAGGGGCTGTCGTTCCGCAGCGAACTACGGCGCGGCGCACCACATGAGCTTGCGATTGCAGGGGGAACTTCATGCCCACATCCGTCTTCTGCAGAAGGTCGGCGAAGCTCTTCAAATTGTCGTCGCCCTTGATGAACTTCACCTGCTCGACTTTGCCGGATGAGATCAGCAAATAGAACTCCGCTGTGCCCTTATCGGATTGCTTGAGAGGCACGGTCGCTTGCTGCGACAGTTTGGTTCGCGCCGCGGGCATGCGGCGGTCGATGTCTTTCACGCCCAAGGCGCTGAGCTTGCCACGCGCGTCCGGACTGGCGTTTTCGGCGACCAGCGAAAGCATGTAATAGTCGATGGCCTGATCGCGCTTTCCGCGCTTCTCGGCAATCTCACCCAAATGCTCGGCTTCGTCGCCGCTGCCGCCCGCCTCCCACGCCGGCAGGATGTACTTCTCAGCCGAATCCAAATCGCCGCGTTTGAAATCGACCCATCCGCGCGTGTCCCAGACGGCAAACAGCAATTGCGTTGTGCCCAGGTCCCCCGGGCGCAGGTTATCCAGGCTGACATCGCGGAGCTGGGTTTCGACGGAGTTGATGGCCGAATCCGCATAGTTTTGTGCGCGATCCAACTGCGCGTTCTGCTCGGAGAGCGAATAGGCGATGTTGTTCCACGTGAGCGGCGTCGGTGAGAGGCTGATCGCCTTGTCGAAGGCCGACATGGCCTTGTCCGTCTGGTTGGTCGCGATGTAGGCCTGGCCGAGCGAAATCTGTATCAGAGGATTGTTGGGCTGGATGTCGACGGCTTTTTCCAGTTCAGGAACAGCTTCCGCAAACTTCTTCTGGCCGAGGTAAAGGATGCCAAGATTGCCGTGCGCGTAATGGTCTAAAGGATTGATCTCGATCTGCTTCCGAAACTGCTGGATGGCATCGTCGTAGCGGGCATCGCGCTCATAAGCTAGGCCCAGCGCATTGTAGGCGTAGGGATCGTAGGCGTTGTTCTCGATCTGCTTTTTGAACGCCGCGATGGCCTTCTCCGTTTGTCCCATCTGCAGGTAGGCGTTGCCGAGATCGTTCCACACATCCTTGTGTTTCGGATCGATCTTCACCACCCGCTCGAACAGTTCGGCGGCGACTTCGTAATGCTGGTTCTTCAAAGCCTGCACCGCGGAGTTGAAGAGATCGTCGGCGGATTCACCGCCCGCAGCGGCAACTGACGACGAAGGCGACTGGTTGGCCAGTGTGACCTCCTGCGACTCATCGGCCTTGATGACGCGCTGGAATGCGGCGTAGTCCTCGCTGCGCGCCGCGGGAATCTGTGCCGCCGTGATCCTCAGCGTGCGATGACTGCTAAACTGTCCGCCTTCCTGCTTATAAACCGCGTGATACTCGGCGTAATCGCGCTTGATGTCCACATTCAGCGGCGCATGCAACTTGTAGTTAGGCGGGAAGGTGATGGTCACGTCGGCCTGGTCTTCGCGCACGGCGCCCAACTTGATGGGCTCAGTCGAGCCGCTGTCGCCGGCTTCATCCTCATCGGAGTTCGGCAGGTGAATGGATCCCAGCGGAACTGCGAACTTCGATTCGGCAGCGGCCCAATCGAAATAATTGTTGGCCGTCATATCGAACTCCACCGTAAGCGGGTCATCGGTTGCGCTGGGGTCACTGGCTTTCAGATTGCTGATTTCCGCCCGCATGTTGGCATGCTGCAGCATGTAGTCGAAGATGTCTTTCCAATGGCTGCTGGGAATGCGGCGCATGCCATAGCGGAGCACGATCTCTGAGTCGCCGCGCGAGGCGGTGATGACATGCGCCGTAAGCTGACCGGCGCCGCTTACCTTGCCCACAACGCTGGTGCGGTCGAACGCCTCAAACGGCAGCTCGGCCGGCGTTCGCACCAGCTCGGCGTTACCATCGGGGGGAATCGCCAGGGCCAGCTTGTCGCGCAGGCTCGCCTGCAGCATGCGAAAGGGCGCGACGCCGGGAGTGCTGTCCAGCCAGATTTCTTTTCCATCCACCGGCACGCGCGTGATGACGTGATCGAACTGCATCGGCGAGGGGACCTCGGGATCGAGCTTCATGTTGGAGCCGATCAGCACCGAACTGGAATGAAATCCCTGCGCGTCGAGCAGCGCCGCCAGCAGCGTGTTCTTGTCCTTGCAGTCGCCATATCCGTTGGCCAGCACTTCCGTCGCTGCATGCGGCTGAATGCGCCCCAGCCCGAATGACAAGCTGACGTAGCGAATGTTGCGCGAAACGTAATCGTAAAGCGCCTTGACCTTCGCCATGTCGTCGGTCTTGCCTTTGACCAGTTCCGCGGCTTCCGTCTTGACGCTGTCGTCCGGCACGCGACGGTCGCGCTCCAACGCGCCGTACCACGCACCCAGCTCCTGCCAGCTCTTGAAAGTCGTCAGCTGAACGCTGGGTAGGTCCTCATCCGGTTTCTTATTTTTCTTTTTCTTGTTTTTGTCGTAGTCGTCGGTAAGGTGCGAGTGCGTCCAGTGGTAGATTCGCCGGTCACCTTCCTCGGTGATCTTCGGCTGATATGCCGTCTTCACCTTCAGCTTGATCTCGCGGTCTTTTGGGACGTTGATCTGCAACTCTTCGTCGAGAACGATTCCCTGCTCGGCGAAGCTATAGTTGGTCCAGAACTGCCCGGGAGCGAGCGCAGCGGTGGTCGTCCGGACGTAGTGGTACTCCAGGACGTCTCCCGGCCGCAGCGATGGCACGCTGATGTGCTTTTCGTGATAGTCGGTATAAACCGGCGCATCGGGGAAAGTCAGGTCCTGGATCGAGGATTCCTGCGCCGTTATCACCGTCCCATCCGGCTTGCGCACGCGGACGTAATCGACGTCCAGCTTTTCGTTGAGCGCGCTGAAGCCAATCTTGACCTGCCCCAACGCCTGCACGCCGCTCTCGCTGATGATCTTGATTTGCGCCTCGACGTCCAGACTGCCAGTACCGTCGTTTTCGAAGCGCATCGTCTGCCGGGAATGTTCGACGACGAAGGCCTCCTGCGACTGATCGGGCGAAATCGCCGGGACGGCGGTTTGCGCCCGCGGCGGAGCGGGTGATTGATTCGGACTGGATGCAGGCGCGGTCGCTGTGTTGGGCGAAGAAGACTGAGGAGCTTGGTTAGCGGCCGGGGGCGCCGAATCCTGAGCGGGCGGTCGTGCCACGGCGGTTGCAAGGCAGACGAGTAGAAGGAGAACTGCGGCGAGGACTGATTTCATGACTGTGTGGCTGGCAGGTACATGGTACGCGAGTGGCAGAGGAACTCCAAGCAACAGCTGCTGGTGGGTCAGTGTGAATGTGGCTGGCGTACGACGCAGGATTTGATTGTCATCCTGAGCGAGCCTCGTTTGCGAAGCGAGGGATCTGGGCGCACCGATTCGCGCCGGTGCGCGAAATGCGCGCATCCCTATTTCAAACTGACCCACTACCCAGCATCTCTGCTTTCCGGCTCACGATCTGTCCCCTCCGCCGTCTGTAATCCAAGGCGGAAAACCACGGATTTCGCACCCTTTACTTGCTAGCAGCATCCTAAATAGTGCATCCGTTGGGGAGTGGTGTGCATGCTATACTGCAGGGAAGTCTCACACCGGTGCGCGCCCGTCCCCAAGATGATTTCCGGCCGAGTTGAGGCCCCCGACAGAGCGGTTCCGCTGCTGAGGGGTAGTAGTCGAAGGAAACCTACATGGCAAGTAGTTCGCGTCGCTCCGCTGTCCTGATCCTCTCTATCATTTTGGCTTGCGGGTGTCTGGGCATGGTCTTTGGCCAGCGGCTGACCTCAAGCACCTCGTCCGGCAGTAGCGACACCGATGTCCGCGACAGCATGCGCACCTTCAGCGATGTCTATGGCGTGGTGCAGCAAAACTATGCCGAGCCGGTCAATCCCGACAAGGCCATTTACAACGGCGCCATTCCGGGAATGCTGCGCGTGCTCGATCCGCACTCGAATTTCTTCGACCCGAAATCCTATGCAGCTCTACGCGAGGAGCAGCGCGGCAAGTATTACGGCGTGGGCATGCAGGTGGGCCCGCGCAACAATAAAGTCATCGTGATTGCGCCTTTCGCGGGCGCGCCTGCTTATCGCGCGGGCATTCGGCCGGGCGACATCATTATCGCCGTCGACGGCAAGCAAACCGACAACATGAGCACCAGCGATGTTGCCGATCTGCTGAAGGGCCCCAAGGGCACGAGCGTGAAGATCACCGTGCTGCGCGAGGGCGCCGACAAGCCGCTGGATTTTACCGTCGTGCGCGATGAGATTCCGCGCTATAGCGTGGACGTACATTTCCTGATCCGTCCCGGCATCGGCTATATCCATGTCTCCGGATTCCAGGAGACGACCGATAAAGAAGTACGTGATGCGCTCGATGAGTTCGGCGACATTCACGGGCTGATCCTGGATCTCCGGCAGAATCCTGGCGGGTTGCTGAGTGAAGGCGTTGGCGTGGCCGACCAGTTCCTGAAGAAGGGACAGGTGATCGTCTCGCATCACGGCCGGGCCTCAGCGGAAAAGGTTTACAAGGCGACTCACGGCAACGGCGGCAAGGATTATCCCATCGTGGTGCTGGTGAATCGTGGAACCGCATCGGCGGCGGAGATTGTGGCGGGCGCGATTCAGGACCATGATCGCGGCCTGATCGCCGGAGAGACCACGTTCGGCAAAGGTCTGGTGCAGACCGTCTATCCGCTGTCGGAAAACACCGGCCTGGCGCTAACCACCGCCAAGTACTACACGCCCAGCGGGCGGCTGATCCAGCGCGACTACAACGGGGTCTCGCTTTACGACTATTACTACAACGACCGCGACAACGCCGAGATGCCGGTCGGCAATCATGAAGTGAAGATGACCGACAGCGGCCGCACGGTTTACGGCGGCGGCGGCATCACGCCCGACGTAAAGATTCCCAATCCCAAGACCGACCGCTTCCAGGACACGCTGTTGGAGAAGTACGCGTTCTTCAACTTCTCCAAGCACTACGTGATCAACCACAAGGTCAACCGGGATTTCGAAGTTGACGACGCTGTCATGCAGGAATTCCGCAAGTTTCTCGACGAGCAGAAGATTCCCTTCACCGAAACCGACCTGGCGGAGAACAATGACTGGATTCGCTCCAACATTAAGGCGGAGCTGTTCATCAATGAGTTCGGCCAGCAGGAAGGTATGAAGGTCCATGCGGAAACTGATCCTGAAGTGCAGAAAGCGCTGGATCTGCTGCCCGAGGCGAAGCAACTCGCCGATAACGCCAAGAAGATCATGGCGCAACGCAATGGCGCACGCTTGACGGCGCAGCAGAGCGAAGCCGCGACGGCGAGCAGTAGCCGGTAAGCTTACCCAATCTTTTGCAGCCAAGCCCGCGGGAGCGGGCTTTTCCTTTTGCTGCGACTAGCCGGCGGTTAGTTTTTGCTGTAATTGGGTAGTGCGGGCCTTCAGGCCCGCCTTCGGCTGCAGCGCAAGAAGATGAGTTTTGCATTCCGCCGCATTTGGCAGCGGAATGCAAAACCCAAAACGAGGCCACGCGTTGACGCGGCGCTGAGGCACCGCACTACCCGTAGCAACTGGGTTACAGTAGTTCCAAAACGGCTTTAGCCGGCTTGCAATCTTCTCGAGGAAATCAGGCCGGCAGCTTCCCGGATGATCACGGGTTGGTCGCCGAAACCTTCCAGCCATATCACATCCGGCTCGCGGCGAAACCACGTCATCTGCCGCTTGGCATAATTACGATGTCCCTGCTGGGCCGCGGCAATTGCCTGGTCGCGTGACAACTCGCCGTGCAGGAACTGCGCCGCCTGGCGGTATCCCAGCGAATCCAGCGCCGTGACCTCGTTTCGCCGGCCATAGCGGCTGAGCAGCGATTCTGTTTCCTCCACCAGTCCGTTGTCGAACATCTCCCACGCCCGCCGGTTGATTCGCTCGTAGAGCTGGCTACGAGGCGGGTTCAGCCCGACACGGACGATGCGAAAGCCGCGCAGAGGATCGCGACCCTGCTGCTGCCAAAGGTCGCTCATGCGCGCCCGAGAGGCGACACAAACTTCGATGGCGCGGATCAGCTTCGGCGCATCGTTAGCATGGATCTTCGCGGCTGCCGCGGGATCGAGTCGCGTTAGCATCCGGTGCAGATACGGCGAGCCCGATCTTGCCGCTCGGTTGCGCAAACGCTCGCGCAATTTCTCTGAGCGCGGCGGCCCGGGGAACAGGCCCTCCAGAAGAGCGCGAAGATACAACCCAGTGCCGCCGACTACGATCGGCAAGCGGCCGCGGGCGGCAATCTCGCCAATGGCGGCCCGTGCGCGGCGCGCGTATTCGCCTGCGGTGAGCGGCTCGTCCGGCTCGGCAACGTCGAGCAGATGATGCCGAGCCAGCGTCCGCTCTTCCCGGCCCGGTTTGGCCGTGCCGATGTCGAAACCACGGTAAACCGCGACCGAATCGCAACTGACGATCTCGCCGGAGAAGCGCTGCGCTAGCTCGAGGGCAAGCGCCGATTTCCCGCATGCGGTTGGGCCCAGGATGACGACGAGAAGTGGCTCAGGTGGTGATGACGAGGTCATCGCGAGTTTTAGCGCGCGCCCCACGGAATGTGTTTGCCAAAACGGAAGAATGCCAGCGCGAGTATGAACAACGCGATGAGCAGCAGGCCGATGACTCGGTTGCGATCGCGTGCGCGCTGGCGTGCCTGCAATTCCAGTTCGCGATCTTCCGGGCGAAGCGGATTCGCCCCCGGTTGACGATTGCTCACAACACGATTCTACGCGTGCATTTACGACCTTGCGGATATCTTGCCTTCGCTAACTGCTAACGGCTAATTGCTGCCTTACTCGAGGTCGCCCTTGCCAGGGTTGTAATAGAAGTGGAAGCGGAGCGCGAGATAGGGCCCATGGAATTCGGTGGGCAATGGGGCGAAGGGGACGGACGCGGTGATTCCTCCCCACGCCGCACGATCGAGCGAGACATCGCCGGACGGGCCGACAATCTTCATGCCCGCAGTCTTGCCGTCCTTCAGGATGACGAACTCGATGGAGACCTTGCCCTTCTTCAGCAGTGGCGGACGCGCTTCTTCCGGAATGATGGCGTACCAGTTCATCCGTACGGCCTGGAGCACGCGCGACAAGTATGGGCCGAAGTCCACGCCTTGGGTATCGCTCAGGACCTCCAGATTTCCCTGCACGCGAGCCGAGCCGCCGGGACCGGCTCCGTAATCGCCACCTCCTCCGCCATAGCTTCGGGCGCCGCGGTTGGCCGCCACCGCGCGCTCTGCCTGTGCAATCGACTCACCCGGCGTCATCGCGCCACCGAAATTGACGGGGAACTTTGGCGTGCCCTCCTGCGGAGCTGACAAGCGAGGATTGTCCTGCGGAAGCGCCGGCTGCAGCTGCGCCATCTGCTGGTTTTGTTGCTGGCCAGCCTGCTGCTGTTGCGCCGACTGCGGCGTCATCTGCGCCTGCTCGGCCGGGGCCGCCGGAGTCTTCGGCGGACCCATACGTTTCAGCTCCTCCAGAGTCTTCTTATCCAGCGTGGGATGGCGGCTTTCGGCGATGCGGTTCTTGTCCGACAAGACATCCGTCTTGGGCGGCGACCTTGGGCGCTTTCTGCATGTCCGGCGGCAGATCGAGATAGGTCAGCTGCTGATTGCGCATCAGGTCGGCTGGGTTAATGATCACCACCCCTCTGATGCCAGGAAACAGCTGAGGCGAAAGTATCAGAAACAGCACCACCATCAGGTGGACGACGACGGAGATCCAGGCCGCCTCGCGCATGCGCGCGCGTTCCAGATCGTCTTCCAGTTGAATGAGCAGGTGGGGAATTACATCGCCATCCGGCGGCGAGCCTTCCCAAGACGCAAGTTCGCCATCTTCCCGCGTTGGAGCCGGGGCTGGTCTGCCTGGAGGTGTAAGAATGGAAGCCATCCCTCTGGATCAAGCACGCCTGAAAATTAAGTACATTAGACGCCCCTCGACCCTGTGAAAGCAAAAGCTTCCTGAGGATGGCGCAAAGGTAGTCAACCGCCGGGCCTCTGGCTGTTCCTAATATTATTTTCGCACAGCCTCGTCCCTAAAGTCATTCCAGCCGGGAGGGCCGGGAGTTCCGCAATCTTAGGTAAACTGGTCGCTATGAAGGCGGTGATCGTGGGGACGGCCGGCCACATCGACCACGGCAAGAGTGCGCTGGTGCGAGCGCTCACCGGGACCGATCCTGATCGCCTGGCGGAAGAAAAACGGCGCGGCATCACCATCGATCTTGGCTTTGCCAGCCTGGATGTTTCAGCCCCAACCGGCGAGGCGGTCCATATCGGCTTCGTCGATGTTCCCGGCCACGAGCGCTTTGTCCGCAACATGCTGGCGGGCGTCGGCGGCATCGATCTGGTTCTGTTCGTGGTTGCCGCCGACGAATCGATCAAGCCGCAGACGCGCGAGCACTTCGATATCTGCCGTCTGCTGGGGCTGCAGCGCGGAATTACGGTCGTGACCAAGAGCGACCTCGTCGACGCCGAGACTCTGGAAGTCGTGAAGATGGAGCTGTCCGATTTCCTGGAAGGCTCATTTCTCGATCCCGCAACCTCGCCCGTCATTGCACTGAGCTCGAAAACCGGCGCGGGACTCGGCGAGCTCAAGCGTGAGTTGGCGCGACTGGCGGCTGAAATTCCCGCGAAAGATGCCGGCGCCGTCTTCCGTCTGCCGATCGATCGCGTCTTCACCATGAAGGGCTTTGGCACGGTGATTACCGGCACACTGATTTCCGGCACGGTGCAGAAGGAACAGGAACTCGAAGTGCATCCCTCCGGCAAGAGGCTGCGCGTGCGCGGCGTGCAGGTGCACGGCGCCGCAGCCGAGCGGGCCGTCGCCGGACAACGCACCGCGCTCAATCTGGCCGGAGTGGAAACAACTGAGCTGGCGCGCGGCATGATGCTTACGCTGCCGGGAATGTTTCGTCCTGCAAAACGCATCAGCGTGGCTCTGGATCTTCTGCGCTCGGCCAAGCTGCTGCGTGATGGCGCGCGCGTGCATCTGCACGCGTTCACGGCCGAGACCATCGCCGAGGTAAATCTGCTGGGCGCAAAGCAGTTGCAGCCGGGCGAATCGGGACTGGCGCGATTAAAGCTCGACGATCCTCTCCTGCTCTTCCCCGGCGACCGTTTCATCGTGCGGCAATTCTCTCCCGTGGTGACGATTGGCGGCGGACGTGTGCTAGATGCCGTGGAGCCACCTCGCCGCACCCGTGCCGAGGAACGGCTCGCATTCCTGCGGACCATAGCGAGCCCAACTCCAGAAGAGGCTTTGATCGCTCGCGTCGCGCGACGACGTGAGGACGGCCTGACGCTGGCTGACGCTTTCGCCGAGACTGGATGGCAACCGGCGAGAGTCGAGCAAATGGCCGCCCCGCTCGTCACCTCGGGCAAGCTAACGCGTTTCGAGGATGTGCTGCTCTCGCCCGAAGTAGAGGAATCGTTGCGCCAGAAGATCGTGCAAGCGCTCGAGCAGTTTCATAAGGCCAATCCGCTGGTCGCGGGAATCAGCAAAGAGGAGCTGCGCGAGAGCGTGGGATTGCGCGACAAAGTCTTTCGCGGCGTACTGGAGCTGCTGGCCCGCAATAAGAAAGTAGAGACGCGCGGGGAACTGGTCTCCGCCGCCGGCAAAGGTGTTGTCCTGCGCGATGAGGAAGCTGAGTCGAAGCAGCAAATCGAGCGGGTCTTCGCTTCCGCCGGACTGAAAGTCCCGCTGCTGAAAGAGGTGCTGGCCTCATTGCCGGTTGATAAAGTTCGAGCGCAGAAGATCGTGACTCTGCTGCTGCGCGATCGCGTGCTGGTGAAGTTGTCCGACGATCTGGTGTTCCATCGCGATGCGCTGGAACAGTTGCGGCGCCAGCTGGTGGCGCAGAAGACCAGAACGCCGAAGCTCAATGTCGGCAACTTCAAGGACCTGTTCGGCATTACCCGGAAGTACGCCATTCCGCTGCTGGAATATCTCGATCGCGAACGGGTGACGCGCCGGGAAGGCGACGAACGGGTGATCCTTTAGCCATTCTTTCTGGGTGCAAATCTCATGCCCATCGCTCCTGCACGCATTGCCGCTTTCGACATTCTGTTGCGCGTTGACCGGCAAAGTGCCTATGCCGGCGAACTTCTGCACTCCGAGCGGCTGCATTCGCTATCACCCGCTGACCGTGCGCTTGCGACAGAACTGGTCATGGGCGTTCTGCGATGGCGTTCGCGGCTGGATGAAGAGATCGCTGCGGCATCGGCGCGCCCGCTCACCAAACTTGATCCCGAAGTGCTTACCGCGCTCCGTATGGCGGTTTACCAGATACGGTTCCTGGACCGCATCCCTCCCCATGCGGCAATCAACGACAGTGTCGAGCTTGTGAAGAAAGCGCAGAAGCGCTCGGCCGCGCCGTTCGCGAATGCTGTGCTACGAAAGATAGCTGCGGCAGAGACGGAGCAGACTGCTGGCTCGGATCCAGCGAGTGTCTCTTCGCTGGCCCGGGAGTTCGCTCATCCCGTGTGGCTGGTAGAGCGATGGGGCAGCCAGTTCGGCATCGATCGCGCTCGCCTCATCTGCGACTACGATCAGCGCGTCCCGCGTACGGTGATTCGTCTCGACGATCCGCAGATCGAAACTGAATTGCAGGCGGAGGGCGTGGAACTGGCTCGGGGATCGCTGCTGGCCAGCGCCCGGGTTGTGCTGTCTGGAGAAGTCACGAGAACAACAGCATTTCATGCGGGCCGCGTGTTCATTCAGGATGAGGCATCGCAACTGGTTGCCGCGTTGCTGGGAACGGGCTCGCGCTTGCTGGATTGCTGTGCCGCTCCCGGCGGAAAGACCGCGGCGCTGGCGGCGCGCAACCCGAGGGCGGAGATCGTTGCCGCGGAACTGCATGCGCACCGGGCGGAACTGCTGCGCAGGCGGGTTCGCGCAGCCAATGTTCAGGTCATAGAAGCCGACGCTCTGAATCTGCCTGACGGTGGGCTCTTCGACCGCGTTCTGGCGGATGTGCCTTGCTCGGGAACCGGCACGCTGGCGCGCAATCCTGAGATCAAGTGGCGGCTTAAACGGGATGATCTTGGTGACTTGCACGAGAAGCAGGTTGCGATCCTGCGCGCCGCACTTCGGCAGCTTGCGCCCGGCGGACGCGCGGTGTATTCCACGTGCTCACTTGAGCCCGAGGAGAACCAGGCCGTGGTCGAAGAAGTGTTGCGGGACAGCCAGTATCAGCTTCGCGATTGTCGCCAGGAACTGGAGCGGTTACGTGCCGCGGGCGAGCTGGTGTGGGATGATCTGGATTCGTTAGTTCAGGGCAAGTTTCTGCGAACCATCCCCGGCGTCCAGTCGTGCGACGGCTTTTTCGCGGCGATCCTAGAGAGGCAGGAGTAACGTCCGTGTCAAGAAAGCAAACCCCCTCGGCTAAAGCCCGCTCTGTCGAAAATCCCATCGCGTGTGGAGATCCACTTCTTATCGACCTATAACCGCGCGCCTTACCACTCCGACATGCTCACATTGTCCAACCAAACCGAATAGGGATCCTGGCGATAGTCACCGTCCATCTGGAAGGCGACATTCACATCATCGCCATCCCAACCTTGCTGCGGATTGTAGTACTTGTCCACGGTGCCGACATTGCCGTCGCGGGTGACGCTGATGTAATGCACCTGCCCGTTGACCCGCTCAATCTGCCACGTCAGGTGGTGCCAGGTGTTCGCCGAAACCACCGGACAAAGAACGTTGGTTGTTTCCCAGTGCAGAGTCTCGTCGTTCCAGATGTCCCGGTGAGCGGTGTTGCGGTAGCTGCACTCGCTGCCCCACGTGTAGCGCGTGCCGCCGAAGCTCTGGTTCACATCGAACTCCAACGCTTCCGGCGCGTTGGGATCCTGCAGATAGAAGTAAAGGTCGTACACGAAATGCGTGGGAGTGCTGTTTGGTCCGAAGGATTTCCACCACAGCACTCGCGGAGAGTAACCCTAGTTCATACGAGTTAGTGCGCTTTAGGAATTACTGTAATCCAGCTGCTACGGGTAGTGCGGCGCTTCAGCGCCGCGTGAACGCGCCGCCTCGTTTTGGGCTTTGCATTCCGCTGCATTTGGCAGCGGAATGCAAAACCCATCTTCTTGCGATGCAGCCGAACGCGGGCTGAAGGGCGTGTGTGAGAACGGTGTCGCCCCTACGGGGCTCAAGCCATTTTTGCCACTTACCCAGCACTCCGCTACGCTCCGTGCTGGGCTATCCTGAACTCCGCGCCTACGGCGCTCTATTTTCGGCGCTCTATTCCACTGCCCGAAACAAAAGTTAGTTCTCACACACGCCCTGAAGGCCCGCACTACCCAATTACAGTAAAAACTAAACCGCTCCAGTGCATGAGAATCACGCGTCCGCCGGAGGTAATTCCGGCGCGGGCTCGTCCGACGGCAGGTCTGCCGAAGTTGCCGCGGTAGTTTCGGTAACCTCTGGTGAAACCGGGGTAGTGTATACGACTATCGGTGCAGGAACTATCTCTGCATGGGTTTGGTACCACGTCATAGCGCTTGCCAGTTGCCATAACCGGGCCGCGAGCTGCGTAAAGACGATTACTTCGAGTAGAACGAATGTCGCGGGCAACGCTGTGGGCGAAAGTCTCGCCCAGATCACCAGACAAATTACAGTCACAATCCATGCCAGCAGGGCGATGGCGAAGTACATCCACAACAACCGGCCCAGGCTGTGCCAGGTCATGCGCCACGACTTCCATGTACTGCGCCACATGCCGCGTTCGTCCTGAACTACGGCCCGCACTTGCGCCATGTCAAACCACAGGCGCACCCATAACGCGAGGAGCAGAAAAATCACAAACACGACCAGCGAAAGAAATACGCCGACCTGGTCGGCAATGGCGCGGTCGCCGATGTGATCGGCGGCTTTGTTCAACGCCTGGAAGATCATCGCCACGATAACGAACGGCACAATCGACAGCAGTGCCAATCGTACGAAGCGCCAGAAGAAGCCTCCCGAGGCAGCGAAGAATTCGCCGGTGTTGAGGCGACGGTCCAGCCGATAGGTTTGCAGAATCCCGCCGGTGACAAACAACATGAATACAAAGAAAACGAGCGCGAACAGATACGAGCTTGTGGTATACCGCCAGATATTCACGTCGGGCAGCCGCAGCAGTTCGACGAACATGCCCACATCGAAGCCGTCGCTGAGCTTTCGTCCGGCCAGCGTGTGATGAAGCGTGCGAGCCAGCCGGACAGCTCCGGGAACGGCGCCCAGCGCCGCGCAGACGAAGTTGACCACAAAGACCCACCACAGAACTGTCTGCCGTCTCCAGAGAAGACTGAAACCGGCAGCCATCACGCCTTTTTGCTCTTCCACCATTGCGCCTCGTTGGCCAACTAAGAAGATTGCCTACAATGTCGCTTCGCTAGTCGTAGGTCCACCGGCAAAACCCGGCTCCAGAAAGAAGAATAAACGGCCCATCGGCACGACTGAAGTCGTGCCCTGACACGAAGCCCTTGCTCATGCTAACCAGCTCAACATCTGCGCGAGAAACTGCGTAAAGAAGATCCAATATGTCGTGAGCTTGTGCACGGCCGCGTGCTGCGAGTCGGTAACGTGGCTATTGTTCAGGAGATCGCTGTCCAGCAAAGCCTGATATGCCGGATCAATCTGTACCGACTCCACCTGCGCCTTCTTGCGAAACACATACCGCACCCAGCGCTCCTTGCCGTCCCAGCTCTCGCGCGTGCTCGAGCCATCATCGAACTTCACGACGGCTTCAACGGGAAAGATGAAGTCGCCCTTGCGGTGCAGGATGACCTGCGTCTCATACTCCGTCTCGCCTTTTTTCTCTTTCAGATTCTCGTCGTACCACTTCACCGGAGTGGAGTCGGCGCGCAGGACTTCGTAGTCCATTACCTGGGTGCCATAGACCGCCTGGTTCCAATACCAGCTAAGGTCTTGCCCGGCGACCTCGTTGACCGTATGCACGAAGTCTTCTGTCGTCGGATGAGTGAAGCGATAGCGCATAAAGTACGTGTGCATCGCGTTTCTCAGCGTCTGCTCACCGATAATCTTCTCGAGCGTTATCAGCATGGTTGCCGTCTTGCCATAGCTGATCGCGCCGTAGCTGCCCATACTCATGTCCAGATAGCTTGGACGCGACAGCGGATCGTAATCCGGATCGCCGAGATATGCGAAGCGCTGATATTCGCGTTCTCCCAATTGCGCTCCCATCAAGTTGATAATGCTGGCATCCTGGCCGTAAATGTTGTCGAGAACTTTGGCCTCGCTGTAGCTGTTGATGCCTTCGTCCAGCCATGCATTTTCGAACTCATTGGTCGCAACCATGCCGTACCAGTATTGGTGCCCGAATTCGTGCTCGGTAACCAACTGGATCAGGTGAAGACCTTTGGGAATGTACCAGCCGCTGGCGCCGGTGATGAACGTGGGATACTCCATGCCACCGGCTTCCTCAGCGCCATGCGGCGGATCGACCACCGTGATCTGCGCGTAAGGATACGGCCCATACCATTCGTCGAAGCGCTTCATGGTGTCGCGAACGCAGTCGATATACGGCTGCCAAGCGCGCTCATGACTGTCATAGCTCAGCAGGCGAATACGCACACGTCCCACGCTGCCATCGAACTCGCCGTTAATGACTTTGAAATTCGGATCGGCGGTCCAGGCGAAATCGTGGACATCCTCGGCATGGAACGCGACCGTCTTGCTGCCATTGTGATTGTCCTGGTCGGACACCTGCACGCCGGTTGAGCCGATGACGTAGTTGCTGGGTAGGGTGACCTTCACGTCATAGGTGCCGAAGTCGGCGAAGAACTCGGTCATGGCGTGGAACTGATGGCAATTCCATTGACCATGCCACCAGACGCCGACCTTCGGGAACCATTGTCCAGCGAGCAGGAAGGTGCGTTTGTAGCCGGTGCGGGCGATCACCTGCGGGAAGGTCGCCTTGAACTTGATCTTGAAGACGACGTCCTGACCGGGCGCGATAGGCCGCGGCAGCTTTACCTGAAAAACGGTTTTGTCGTCAGGATTACCGTCATCGGGCGAGATGAACTTCATCTGCTTGGTCAGGTCGCCCATGCCGACCACTTCGAAGTATGTCACCTCGCTGGATCCGTTGTCCTCCGGCTTCCAAGTTTCAAAGCTGCTGGTGCGGAAGGTGCCGTCGCGATGGGCCTCGCGCATCCAGGTTGCGTTCGGCTGAAATGCATTCAGATAAAGATGGAACGGGAAGGTATCGAGCGGCTGACCGGTAAGGTTATGGTAGGTGAGCGTCTCCGTCGCTTCCACCGTGTGCTTCGGCGGATCGTATTTGGCATCAATCTGGTAAGCGACAACGCGCTGCGAGAGCGGCCCGCTTACTCTGGGCGCGAACGGGCCCTGCGCGGCCAGCATCGCCGAGCAGATCAAGACTGTCGCTGACAACCCCAGCATGCGCGACGGACGCATAAAGAACCTCCAACCCCAGCTACTCAGGCGCTGAGTGTAACATCTTTAGCCCGGACGAAACATTCGTCTCACTGGCTGATGCCCCCAAAACTGCGCGTCCCGCTGACCCCGATTGTCATGCCTGCGATTGGTGCTTCTCCCAAATCCGCTAATACGTTCTGCGGGCACAAATTGCTTCCTCCGACGCTAGGGATGACCTAGGTTTCCGATCCGGCGCTTGAACCCACGCCCGCGGCGAAGCTAGCTCTGTTGTGCCGCTTGACCGTGCGTTAAAATCAATGGTTTCCTACTCCAATCGCAAGGATATCCTCATGCCTGAAGCTACTGCACATGCCGTCGCAACCGCTCCTGCTCCGCTGGTCGCACTCACCGAAGACGAAGTCCTGTTTCGCGATACTGTCCGCCAATTCGCGGATGAGAGCGTCCGTCCGCACGTCAAGGAAATGGACGAGAAAGGTGTCTTCGAGCACTCGCTCATCGATCAGTTCTTCGAGCTCGGGTTGATGGGAATCGAAGTTCCGGAGGAGTACGGCGGCGGGGCGGGGACGTTCTTCGAGGCGATCCTTGCCGTCGAGGAACTGTCACGCGTCGATCCTTCCGCCGGCGTCGTCGTCGATGTGCAGAACACGCTGGTCAACAATGCGCTGCTGCGCTGGGCAACCCCGGAGCAGAAGAAGCGCTATCTGCCGCGCATGTGCAAAGACACGGTCGGCGCCTATGCGTTGAGCGAGGCCGGCTCAGGCTCCGACGCCTTCGCGCTGCAATGCCGCGCCGAATTCAAGGGC
This sequence comes from uncultured Acidobacteriaceae bacterium, assembly GCA_963821995.1. Classification (GTDB taxonomy): domain Bacteria; phylum Acidobacteriota; class Terriglobia; order Terriglobales; family Acidobacteriaceae; genus Bog-257. Next base: position 59,844 of record CAWGFZ010000023.1, read on the forward strand.
AGCGAGTACGTGCTGAACGGCCAGAAGTTGTGGATCACCAATGGCAAGGAGGCGGGCGTCTTCATCCTGCTGGCCACGGTCGATCCATCGGCGGGATACAAAGGCATCACCGCGTTCATCGTCGAGAAGAACTTCCCCGGCTTCACGGTCGGGAAAAAAGAAGACAAGCTCGGCATCCGCGCCTCCAGCACCTGCGAGCTGATCCTGGATGACTGCCGAGTGCCCAAGGAAAACGTGCTAGGCGAAGTCGGCAAGGGCTACAAAATCGCGATTGAGACGCTGAATGAAGGCCGCATCGGCATTGGCGCGCAGATGGTGGGCCTGGCGCGCGGCGCGTGGGAATTCGCGATGAAGTATGCGCAGGAGCGCAAACAGTTTGGCCGGCCCATCGCCGATTTCCAGGGCATTCAGTTCCAGATCGCGCAGATGGCGACGGAGATTGAAGCCGCGCGCATGCTGCTCTACAACTGCGCGCGCATGAAAGATGCCGGCATGAACTTCGTGAAAGAAGCCGCGATGACTAAGCTCTATTGCTCGCAAGTAGCCGAGCGCGTTGCCTCGCTCAGCATCGAGATCTACGGCGGCTACGGTTTCACCAAAGACTATCCTGTGGAGAAGTTTTTCCGCGACTCCAAGATCGGAAAGATCTACGAGGGCACCTCGAACATGCAGCTGCAGACGATTGCCAAGCTGGTGATGAAGTAGTGGCTAGTGGTCAGTGGTCAGTGGCCAGTTGCCAGTCGCTGGCTGTCGGTTGTCCGATGCCGATTGTCCGTTGTCGGTTTGAAAGGGCACGGCTTTAGCCGTGCCGAAGCGCCGGGTGCCCCACCCAAGCTTCTTTTGCTTGGGTGGGATTTCGTCACAGTTCAAATTCCGAGGAGAGCAACCTTCTCCGCTTTCGCAGCAGCCCGTAGCTCCATATCGAGCGTCGCCAGCGGCAATCCCCGCCGCTTGGCCAGTTCGAGATACGCTGCATCGTACAGCGTCAGGCGGTGACGTTCGGCAAGGCGAAGGGTCGCGCCCCACGCATGGGCGTCGATATCCGGATCGATGTTTATTGGAAGCAGCGACAGGTCTGCAAGGGTGGCGTTTCGGAAGGCAGCGTTGTGGCGGCCGCGGCGCACTCCCATTTGGAGAACATTGGCAACTTCCAGCCGCCAAAGCGAAGGGACCCACGCGCCCTCTCGGCTTACCAAGTCCAACGCGCGGGTTACACCAGCGCTGATTTGCTCAGTATAAATCCATGCCAGAGTCACTGAGCTGTCGAGGACCAGGCTCATGGACGACCTGCATCTCGCTCCGCTTTGAGACGTTCCCAAACAAAGTGCGTATTCTTGAACCGGCGACCTCGTGCCCGAATGCGTGCGGCGGCGGCCTGAGCCTGCTCGCGATTCACCTGGCCCTGGTTGGGCACCAGACGCGCCACAGGCTTTCCGTGCCGGGTAATCACAATCTCCTCGCCCTGTTCTACTCGGTCAAGCAATGACCCTAAGGTGTTTTTGGCTTCGAACGCCCCCACTTCAATCACTCTAAGCTCCTCCTGTTTCAGCCTAGCTTAATCTAGCTTAATCGCAGCGTCAAATTGAGATAAGAAAAGCCGCCTTGTATACTACGCGTGCATAGATTTCGGGCGAGGTGCGGATGGAGAGCGCCACTGGTACTCGACATTCCTTTTTGACGGCGATCACGATTGTGGCGCTCGCCTTCAAACTATTTTCTGTCTCGCCCGGCTTGCACGCCCAGCAGGACGTTACGTGGAGCGCACAGGAAAAGCCGATCTTCGATCAGATCAAAAGCTTGCGTAGCCTGTCCGACGACGTGCGAGCCAACACCACGAGGGACATCGCAATCGAGCTTCGCGCGTTGCCGGCGACCACGAATAAGCTGCGGCTTGCCAACTATCTGGCCAGCCGCGCCACCGAAGGCGACTGCGGCCACGACACTCTGCAGCAAGTGGCAACCACGTTGGCCGAGGCGCTGCAGCAGATCCCGCCGCAGGACAAGCCGCCGATAGTGCTGGTAGCCAACGGTGAGCTGGCGCAGTTGGCGCGTTACGAGCACGTGCAGGTATCGTTGGACGCTCCCGAATACAAGGCAGCGCTGGCAAAACTGAAGGCCGACGACGAACGCCGCCAGCAGGTTGACTTCACCCTGACCGATCTCGAGGGCAAAAGCTGGACGCTGAAAGAGCTGAAGGGCAAAGTCGTGCTGGTGAATTTCTGGGCGACGTGGTGCCCGCCCTGCCAGAAAGAAATGCCAGACCTGGAAGCGCTCTACAAACGATTTGAGAATCAGGGGTTCGTCGTCCTGGCCATCTCGGAGGACGAAGAAACCAGCAAGGTCGCCCCATTCATCGCCGAGCGCAAGCTTAGCTTTCCTGTCCTGCTTGATCCCGGCCAGAAGGTGAACAACTTGTTCCAGGTCGACGGCATTCCCAAGAGCTTTGTCTACGACCGCGATGGCAAACTGGTGAGTGAGTCGATCGACATGCGCACCCAGCAGCAGTTCCTGGACATGCTGGCGCAGGCCGGGCTCAAGTGAAATGTGCGACAGGCGTCACGGCTGCAGTGGCGTGGCCTGCTTCATCCATTCGTCGGCCGAGCGCACCAGCATCGCGTGCTTGTTGAAGAAGTGAAGAACATAACGCACGTATGGCGGCGATTGGTCGAGGTAATACACGCCCGGTGGGAGCTGCTGCTGATAGATGATTCCGCCCGCAGGCAACAATAGAAACGTCATCGGATCCTCTCCGGGAGTGAAGCCGGAACGAAAATTGTGATCGAGAGCGTAATAGATGCTGCCGTAGATACGGTATTCGCGGAACACCGGTCGTGTGTGCCACGCAACGACAATGCCCGCGCATAGCAGAATCGATGCCAGCCATGGGCCAGTACGCGGGCGCAGAGTTTCCTTCCAGCGCGAAGCCGCGATGGCAATCGCAATGCCGACGAATCCCATAAGAATCCAGCACCGCCGGACAGTTTCGTGCCGCTGGCAACAGACAGCGTGAAAGTGCAGCTCGGAGGCAGCGATGGTCAGGATGGAAGACAGCAGCAGCGCCGCGGACAGCAGCGCCGCGTCGCGGGATACCTGCCGCGACGATCTCTGCCTGCGCGACCAGCACAGCGCAATGCCTAAGGCGAGCAGCGCCTCGGACAAGAGCCGGCTGTTGACCACTAGCCGCCCATCAGGACGGACGCTTATCCCGAGCGTTTCCGAGACAACTGCGCGCACACCCACACCGACAAGGGACATGCCCAGGGCGGCAGGTGCGTGCTCGACAGGTCGCTCCGTCAGGCCCATTCGGTAGGCCTGCAACGCAAGCAATATGAGCAACGCAACTACGGCCGGCGCGAGCCACCACACTATTGGCATGCGTGATTCGCTGCCGGGCCGTTTCCGCTTGCCGATGACGCGTTCGAGAAGCTGAAACACGGCGTACACCAGAACAAAGCCGGCTCCCATCTCGCTGCTACATGCCGCGATCAGCAGGCAGACGCACGCCACATGCCGGCCGGTCGCTGTCGATAATCTGCCGTGCGCCGTCTGCAGAAAAAGCAGCAGCACAGCGGCAACCGTAGGAAGGCACTCAACCGCTCCCGCCGGCCAGTAGAAGACCTCCGCCATAACGCCGCCGGAGACGAACGACGCCATTAGCGCCAGCGAAACCTGAAGGCCCACGGAACCGGCCTGGACTTTGCGTTCGCGCCGTTCCTGCCAATATGTGAACAGACCGGCGGCAAGGAACATTGTCCACAGTACCAGCAGAAACGGCGTGATAAGCGGGCGCCGAAGCTCATTCACCACCCACCCATAGGCAAGAAAGAGCAGTTCGGAAAACGGGCGCGGACTCCACTGCAAACGACGCCACGCCTCGTGCCAACCCTCGCGCGCCAGGCGGCCGAAATCGTCGTACTCATCACCGGCCCAGTTGCCTATGCCGATGAAGCCGAAATACAGCAGCACAACGGCTGCGAGAAAGAGATTGGCAAGGCGGGGAGCAATGCGGTCGATGGGCGAAAAGTTAGGCTCCATGCAGTTCGGATCAGGGGAGCGGTGACCAGCAGGTTGGATTGTAGCGCACGGCTACGGTGGAAGGGCACGGCTTCAGCCGATTCAAAAGCACAGTTGATCGCTGATTGCTGAGAGCGGAAAGCTGACGGCTCCTTCCAGTGCTATTCTGACCCGTTGCCATGCGCCCGACCAGCCGCAGAGCCAAAATCGCGTTCTTCGTCACGCTGGGCATCTGCATTGCGGCAGCGGCGGCGGTGCTCAGCACCAGTTGGATCATCCTCAACTGGCGCGAGGTCGTGCCGCTTATTCTCGGCGTTATCTTTTTCGGCTTTATCATTGCCGGTGTGATCCTGAACACGATCTTCCTGGTGCGCGAAATCCGCCGCAACGAGCAGCAGGACAGCTTCCTGAACGCGGTTACGCACGAGCTGAAGACGCCGATCACGTCCATTCGCTTGTATTTGGAAACCCTGCAAAAGCACAACGTCGATGATGATCAGCGCCGCGAGTTCTATCAGGTAATGCTTGACGACACGCAGCGGCTGATGGGAACGGTGGAAGGCGTCTTGCGCGCTGCCCGCGTCACGCAGAAGAACGTTCCGCTCTCCCGTGCGGAGATCCCGCTCAAGTCGCTGGTGCAGGACGTCATCGACTTCGCGCGATCGCGCCATCACATTTCGCCCGAAGTTCTCGACTGGATGCCGGACGGCCAGCCGAACCCTCAGCTCAGTGTTATGGGCGATCGCGAAGAGCTGTTCACGGCGTTATCCAATGTAGTGGACAACGCGGTAAAGTACTCGCCGCGGGAGCCGCGCATCCGCATTGCCGTGGTCACGCCCGATCTCGAGCACGTGGAGATTCGGGTGCGCGATAATGGCGTAGGCATTCCGCGCAGCGAACTGAAGCGCGTCTTCAAGCGTTTCTATCGCGTGCTCACGCCGGGCGCATCACAGGTAAAGGGCAGCGGCCTGGGTTTGTTCATTGTGCGCGCCATCGCCCGCCGTCATGGCGGCAACACCTACGCCGAAAGCGAAGGTTCCGGACGCGGCACTACCATTACCATTCAGCTGCCGAGGAACTCCCCGTGAGCGACATTCTGCTGGTGGAAGACGAAGAGCACCTGGCGCGCGGCCTGAAGTTCAATCTGGAAGCCGAGGGCTACCGCACCACCGTGCTGGGCGACGGCGAAAGCGCGCTCGACAGGCTGCTGGAGCAGCGCAGCCACTTCGACCTGCTGGTGCTCGATGTGATGCTGCCCGGCAAAGACGGCTTTGCGGTTGCAACCGAGTTGCGTAAGGCCGGCAACTACATCCCGCTGTTGATGCTCACCGCCCGTAGCCGGCCGGAAGACGTGCTCAAGGGCTTCGCCTCAGGCGCCGACGATTACCTGCCCAAGCCTTTCGATCTGGCGATCCTGCTGGCGCGCATTCGCAGCCTGCTGCGCCGCCGCGACTGGGGCCGCACCCTGCTCAGCGATCCTCCCGCGGAGGTGCGCGTCGCCGAGCCGAAAGATGCGGAAGCGCTGCGCGAGTTCGACGTCTATGTTTTCGACGACAAGCAAGTGGACTTCGGGACGCTGGAGCTGCGGGCCTACGGCAAAACTTTCCGCCTGACACTGATGGAAGCCGAGCTGCTGCGCCACCTCATCCGCAACAGCGGCCGCATCGTCTCGCGCAAGGAGATCCTCGAACAGGTGTGGGGCCTGCATGAAGACACGGACACGCGCGCCATCGATAACTTCATCGTGCGCTTGCGGAGGTACATCGAGAAGGAACCCGTGCATCCAGAGTATTTGCTGACGGTGCGAGGAGTGGGCTATAGATTCCTGCCCGCGCCGGCGTCGACTGTTGGGGGTAAGAAGTGAGAGAAATGCCCGGTGCCTGTACTCATCTGTTTTCTTTCCTGGTTGTCATCCCGAGCGAGGCCGCCGTTTTTGCGGCCGAGTCGAGGGACCTGCTGTCCGATGAGCCACCAGACCCTTCCTCATGAGCGACAGCAGGTCCCCCGGCTGCGCTCGGGGCAGGCTCTTCGACTTCCCGCAACTGAAGCGGGTCGGAAATGTATACGGACGCTCCGCTCGGGATGACACCATAAAAGGATTCGCTCTCCGCAGTTCCGCGGTTCAGCTTGCCCCACCCTGGCCAAAACAAGGCCAGAATGGGAACCCCAGAATTTTCGTCCTCATACGTGGGCCGCATCCAACTCGCCGAAAATAGTTCCTTAGCTTTCCCCGTGATCTGCCTCCGTGGTGAAATTTCCACGTCACACCTGCCTGTGCGCTGCCTCACTGAATCGCTGTGACCATAGCGGTACAAACGCCTTAGGGCTGCTGTAGCGGCCAGGGGTGCTTCATGTTCACGTATGCGCTTTTTCTCATCCCACTGTTTCTCATCGGCGCGTGTCTGCTGACCGGGCTACCCGTCGCGCTCAGCTTACAGAATTATTATCGCAATCGCGGGCGGCAATCGGTGACCTGTCCGGAGACTGGGCAGCCGACCGATGTCGAGGTAGACAACGAATTCGCCTTCCGGATGGCGCTGCGCGGGCTGGAGCATTCGCAACTGAAGTCATGCGCGCGCTGGCCCGAAAAGGGCGATTGCGGACAGGAATGCCTGGCTGAGCTTGAGCCCTCGCCGGAGAACATCGAGCGCCTGCTGAGCAAGTGGTACGAGGGCAAGAGCTGCGCCATCTGCATGCGTTCGCTGACTCCTGCCGATTGGCGGGGCAGCCGCCTGGCTGTGCTCGATCGGCAGCATAAGCTTCTCGAGTTGCGACAGCTGTCTTTGGACAATCTACAGGCGAAGCTCGAGAACGTCCGTCCGCTATGTTGGAGTTGCCATCAGGAAGAGCGGGCGCGCCAAGCAGTCCCCGTACGCGTGCTGAAGGGCGATCGCCACGAGCTGATGCCAGCCATCGAATAAGAAAGGCGGCCAGCACGGCCGCCTTACGATTTCACTTCCCCTATCGTTCGTCGGTCTATTTGTGCCCGCCGCCGCCCGACGAACTCTGCGCCGCCGCAGCGCCATTGCTGTGACCGGTCGATCTGGAGCCTTCGCTCCTGCCACCCCACATTGGACCGACATTATCGAGGACGGACGCGGTGGCTCCCACCGAGCGCGGCGCAAAAACGTGCGCGCCATAACGGGCTTCGGCCGGCTCGAATGCAGTCCGCCTGGCGGTCAGGTTCTCCGCGTTGGGCCTGATGAAGCGCTCGGCCGATGGCGTGGGTCCCTTGACCAGACTGACGAAGTTCGGCGCAATTCGTCCTCCCGGAATGGTGACAGCGGTTGTGCCGGCCTTGCCGACAAATACCGTCGGCCGCACCGTCGCCGCAGCAGTCAAAGCCGGAGGCGCCGGCGCGGCGTAGCCAGCGGGCGCTCTGGTAATGTTCGGCAGGTTCATGAACCTGTTTGCATACCATTGGCCACCCGCGTAATTGTTGCCCGGCAGCCACGCCCATCCCGCGCCGTTGATGAACGCCCATGATCCGTAGTGATACGGCAGCCATCCCCACGGATACGAGGAAGCCCACGCGTAGCCCATGCCGGGATAGAACATCCACGCGCCGTTGCTATATGGGTCCCAGGACGTCATGGCATTCGCGAAGCCATACGGCTGCCACGCGTAACCGAATCCTGGCGCGTAGAAGAAATTGCCGTAATAGTTCAGGTCCTGTAGGCCATAGGCGCGGTTCGGGCCCGCGTAGCCTTGGTTCTGGGCATACGTGCTGGTGTAGGCTTCGCGCTCTTTGTTCCAGCCGTCGAAGCGAACCGGTTCGACACCCTTAGCGACGTTCGCGCCGTTCCCATCGACGGTCAGCGTCTCTCGCCTGGCCACGTTCACGGGCTGCGCCTGCTCCAGTTGCACATCGCCTTTGAATACTGCGACCTGGACCTGCTCCGGCGTGACGCTCATGCGCATCTCGCTGTCGCGGTGCACCAGGAACGCCTGGTCGCCGGCCATCAGCCGATAGACGTCATCGCCCTTGACCGAGTCGAGGTAAACCAATCCCTTGACCACCTGGATTTGGTTGATCTTCACGCCGGCATCGTTCATCAGGAGCTGCGAGAACTTGATTTCAGAATGCTCGGTGAGGCGCAGCGCGCTCTGGTTTTCGAATTCGACCTCGGCCAGGCCATCGCTGCCGGTCACCAGGCGCATGCCTTCAACCACCGGCGTGTTCAAGATGGCACGCTCCATTCCCGCACCGGTGGCGCGGTCCATCTGCACCTGACCTTCAACGGAGCTGAGGCGAACGATCCTGACATGCGAGCTGGCAACGGCGAGGGAGCCGGCCGCCAGAACGAACGCCGCAACCGCAAATGACGCGGCAAGCACGTGCCTTTTCATGTTAGTACTCCTGGGCCTGGACTTCTGATACTGAGAGACGGTGGCGAGAGAGCGGGTTGGCTTTGGCCATCCCCTCTCGTTCTGAGAATATTAAACACCCATTTGGGTGCGACTGTCCGAAAATTTGTGACGTGACGTTGTCAAATTTTTGCCACGAAAAGCCATGAATTCTTCCCGCAGGAGTGCGGAATTCTCGATCGCAGGGGGAGTGCGAGAAAAGAAGCTCAACCGCAGAGGCAAGGCGGGCGTTGTTCGATCTCCCGACAGCAGACAACTCGCCCTTGGGGTCGATCAAGAGCAGCATATTAAGATAAGTGCTTTGCGGCACCGGCCTCGCGGATCCAGGAGAACGCAAACTTGAACCAAATACTAACCTTCCCACTCGGGGTTTTCGTGTTTTCTCTAGTGGTCCTATCGTTGTCGGTCCAGATCGGCATTTTCATAGGAGGGAAGCTGCGAGCCGCGCGAGGGGACGCGGCCGATCTCAACCTGGTGATAAATGCCAGCTTGACGCTGTTAGCCCTCATCATCGGATTCAGCTTTTCAATGGCCGTGACTCGGTACGATCAACGCAAGAATTGCGAAGAGGAAGAAGCCAACGCGATCGGTACGGAATATGTGCGGGCCGATTTGCTGCCCGCCGCCGATGCCGCCAGGATCCGGCAGTTACTGGCGCGGTATCTCGATCAGCGCTTGTTGTTCTATACCGTTCGTGATCCGCGTCAGCTTGAACAAGTCGACAGCGAGACGGCAAGGCTGCAGGCCGAGCTGTGGTCCATCGTCCAGGGTGCTGCGAAAGCGCAACCCACGCCCACAATCGCTCTCGCGGTTTGGGGGATGAACGATGTTTCGAACCGGCAGGGGTACACCCAGGCCGCCTGGTGGAACCGCATTCCGGCCGGAGCGTGGAGCCTGATGATAGCTTTGGCCATCTGTTGCAGCCTGCTGGTCGGCTATGGCGCACATCGCAAAAGTGCCGCGGTGATTACCGTTTTGCCGTTCGTGGTGTCGGTCGCGTTCTTCCTCATAGCTGACATCGATAGCCCGCGCCGAGGCGTCATTCGGGTGCTTCCAGAAAATCTGATTGGCCTTTCTCAGTCGCTGCATAAGCAGTAGTCGGATGCGCTCCTTGCTGCGGAATCCGGCAGTCGCGGTGCCGCAAATATCGCCTTGGCTATCGAGCACCACGCCGCCGTTCGGCAAACGACCGTAGCCGAGAGCGGCGGTGCCTAGCAATCCTCACAGACCAGCTCCCTGCAAGCGATTACAATGTGGGCATGGACTCATTCATCATTGCAGGCAGGCAGTTCCGTTCGCGCCTCATTGTCGGCACGGGCAAGTACAAATCGGGCCAAGAGACCGCGCGCGCCATCGCGGCCAGCGGCGCTGAGATGGTCACGGTTGCCGTGCGCCGGGTTGAACTCGATCGCAGCAAAGAGTCGCTGCTCGACTTCATCGACCCCCGACAATATTTCCTTCTGCCCAACACCGCCGGCTGTTACACCGCCGACGAGGCGATCCGAACCGCGCGACTGGGGCGCGAAGTGGGCTTGTCGGACTGGGTAAAGATAGAAGTCATCGGCGATCAGGCGACGTTGTTTCCCGACGTGCAGGCGACCATCGAAGCGACTCGCGTACTGGTAAAGGAAGGCTTTACCGTTCTGCCGTATACCTCTGATGACATTGTGGTTGCGAAGCGTTTGATCGACGCCGGGGCGAGCGCCGTCATGCCATTGGGTGCACCCATCGGCAGCGGCATGGGCATCCAGAACCAGGCCAACATCCGCATCCTGCGCGAGATGATAACCGATGTCCCGCTCATCGTGGACGCAGGTGTCGGCACCGCTTCGGATGCGACGATTGCCATGGAGATTGGGGTCGACGGCGTGCTGATGAACACCGGCATCGCCGGTGCGCAGGATCCCGAACTGATGGCGGAGGCGATGAAGCATGCCGTCCTCGCCGGACGTCAGGCTTATCTGGCGGGCCGCATGCCGAAGAAGCTTTATGCGACGGCCAGTTCGCCAATGGCTGGAGTGGTGCGTTAGAGCGGTTTCTTTTTAGGTGTATCCGGTAGAGCGCCTTCACCGGGGTCGCTGAGAACTTCGGAAAGGCAGTTCCCTCGCCGACTGAAGTCGGCTCGGGACGACAAATGTAAAGGGCTTATCGGCACGACCAAGGTCGTGCCCTGACACAAGGCCTTCCGAAGAAGAGTTTTTCAGCGGACCTGAAGGCCTGCTCTACCATCAAGCCGCGGATACGTTAAAACGAGAACCGCTTCCAGGACCCCGTCTCGCAGCTATTGCAGGTTTCGCGTGCCGACTGCCTGCCGAAGCTGCTCCATCGAGGTCATATAGGTGGCCAGCGCTTGCCGGTAACCCAACTCGGTGGAGCGATAGCTGCGCTCGGCGTCCAGGAAATCCAGCAGCGACGCGGCGCCGTGCTGATAGGCAAACTGCGCGATCTCCAGTGACTGTTGCGCCTGCTGGATGTATCCCTTGTCGTAGAGTTCGAGCACATCGCGATTGTTGAGCAGGGTCTCGTAGGCGGTCCGCACGTCGGTGAATACCTGCTCCTCCGCAGCCTTATCCAAAAATTTCGCCTGCGTCAACGCGAAGTACGTGCGCGCGACCTCGCCCTGATTGCGGTTGAAGATGGGCAGCGGGATATCGAAATAAAATGCGCCGAGGTTGGCCGAGTTGAGGTGGGTGTAGTCGAAGGTGACGGTCAAGTCCTGCTTGGCATTGGCTTTCGCCAGACCAATCTGGCTCTGGGCTGCGGTAATCCCGCGCTCCGCCGCCTGCAGATCGGGACGCAGACGCAGCGCGCGCGTCATTCAACTGGTCCAGTGACAGCGTCATCGGCTCATACTGAAGCTGCCCGGCTACATCGAAGTTACGTGGCACCGAATCGAATCCAATCAACTGCCGCAGCGAATTCAGTGCCTGCACGGCGGCAATTTTCGCCGAGGTAACGTCGGTCTGAAACTGCAGCGTCTGCAACTGAATTTTCAGCAGGTCGGCCTTGCTCATGGCTCCGGCCTTTTCTTGCTCCTGGCTGATGGCGACCGTGTGCTGATAGCTCGCCAGCAAGCGCTCGGCGAAATCGAGGTTGGCTTTGGCCAGCAGCGCGGCGATGAACTGCTGTGCGGTACTCTCGATCGTGGTGCGCTCCTGATCCGAGGTCTGCGACTCGGTCACTGCAGTTGCATCTTTGGCGGCCTGCAAGCGGTGTTGGCGTTTCTTCCCGCGCTCGAAGAGATAACCAATCCCAACGTCGAATTGGGTGATGGTATCAACGTACTCCGACGACCACAGGCTGGGCGTAAACAGCGGGAGATATTGCGTATCCCACGACAGCGTGGGATTGGGCCGCAGATTGGCCGTGACCTCCTGCTCTTTGCTCTGCGAGATGAGCGTTCGCTGCGCCTGCAAGCTGGCATTGTTTTGTATGGCGAACGCAATGGCTTGATCGAGCGTGATCACCACCGACGGTCGCTTGGGCTCGCCCGGTGCTGGTGCCTGCTGCGGCGAAGCGTCCGGTGCTGGAGGCGTGGCTTGCGGCGAGCTCTCGACCGGAAGCTGCGCCGGCGCCGGTGGCTGAGAGGGCGCGGCCGGAAGGCTGATCGCGCTGCTCAACAGAAACATCACAGCGATCGAGAAGAAGGAGACGAATCTCATTCCGTGATCTCCTCTTCTTCCGCCGGCAGCACGTCTGTCGGCCCGGCCAAGGCCGTATACAGTACCGGCAGCAGTACCAGGCTCAAGAACAGCTCGGTAAGCAAGCCTCCCACGATCACGATGGCGAAAGGCCGCTGCGAATCGGAGCCAATATCGTGCGACATGGCGGCCGGAATTAGACCGAGAGAGGCCACCAGCATGGTCATCATGATAGGACGGAGCCGCCGCAGCGCCCCCAGCACCGCGGCTTCGCGCGTCGGCAGCCCACGTGCGCGCAGCTGATTGATATATTCCACCATGATGACGCCGGTTTGCACGGAAACGCCGAACAGCGCCAGAAAACCAACGCCGGTGGAAACGCTGAAGTGGGTCCCGGTAATCCAAAGCGCGAGCAGACCGCCGATGGGCGCCAGGCTCAAGTTAAGCAGCACGAGCAGGCTCCACTTGAAGGAGCGAAACATGGAGTAGAGCACCAGCACGATGACCAGGACGGTCAGCGGGATGACCGTTGCCAGCCGGCGATTTGCGCGCTTCTGGCTTTCATACTCGCCCGCCCAATCGAGGGTGTAGCCCTTCGGCAGTTGCACCTGCCGATTGACTTTGTCCATCGCTTCTTCCACGGTGCTGCCCAGGTCACGGCCACGTACGCTGTACTTGATGGCTATGTACCTCTGATTCCCTTCGCGATAGATCATGGATGCGCCGTCCTTGATGCCGATGTCGCACAACTCACCGAGAGAAACCCTTTCGCCGCTGGGTGCGAGCAGGCGGATGTTCTTGATCTCGTCGATGGTGGTGCGGAATTGCGGCTGGTATCTGGGAACCAGATCGAAGCGCTCCTCGCCAATCAGAATCTGGCTGACCGCGTTTCCGCCGACGGCGGTCTGAATGGCATCCTGCACGTCCGCGACGTTGATGCCATAGCGGTCGGCTTTGGCGCGATCAACAGAGATGTTGACGTTGGGCTGGCCGAGCACGCGGAAGACACCCAGATCGGCAATGCCGGGAACGGTGCTCATTACGCCGGCGATCTCGTTTGCCTTGGCTTCCAGGTCCTTCAGGTCGGAACCGAAGACCTTCAGTGCCAGCTCACCTTTTACGCCACTGACGGCCTCTTCCATGTTGTCTTCAATTGGTTGCGAGAACCCCCAATCTACACCGGGAATTTTCTCCACGGCTTTGTCCATGGCATCTATCAGCTGCTCCTTGCGTCCATGAAATTGCGAGCGCCACTGCGAGCGCGGTTTCAGATCGACGAAGTATTCGGTATCGAAGAAGCCGGTGGCGTCAGTACCGTCGTCGGAGCGTCCCACCTGCGAGACCACTTGCGTCACCTCCGGGAAGCTGGCGAAGATCAGACGCGCCTGATCCATGATCTCGCGTCCTGCAGTGGGGCCCGTGCTGGGATCGAGTGTGCCGCGCGCCCAGATGGCGCCTTCGTCAAGGTGGGGCAGAAACTCCGATCCGATTACTCCGCCCATCCCTAGATACAGGGTGATTGCCCAAACCAAGGCCATCACAGCCCAGGTAAAGGTCCGGCGCGGAAAAATCCAGTGCAGGGTTTGCTCGTAACGCTTGTTGATCCAGACCAGCATCGGATTGCGCCATTCGCTTGCGCCCTTGCGAAAGACGAAGGCAGTGAGCACCGGCGCAAGCAGAATGGAGAAGAACAGCGAGCCCAGAAGCGCGAAAGCGACGGTCCATGCCATCGGCTTGAACAAACGTCCCTCTACCCGCTGCAACGTGAAAATGGGCAAGTACGAAATAATGATGAGGGCAATCGCGTAGAAAACCGGACGCTGCACTTCATGGGCGGCGGCTCGAATCACCTCGTCCGGCGTTCCCCGCTGATCGTTGCGTACCGCCAGCCGCCGCTGGATGTTTTCCACCATGACCGCAGCGCCTTCCACGATCATGCCGAAGTCCAGCGCCCCCAGCGACAAGAGATTCGCGGGGATATGGTTCAGGTCAAGCAGAATAGCGGCAAAGAACAATGAGAACGGAATGGTGAGGGCGACAATTAGCGAAGAGCGAACGTTTCCCAGAAACAGGAACAGTACAATCACGACCAGCAGAATGCCTTCGGTCAGATTGTGGAACACGGTGTGGGTGGTGAAATGGACCAGATCATCGCGATCCAGGAACGGAACCAGCTTCACGCCTTTGGGCAAGATCTGGTCGTTGATGAACTTCACTTTGGCGTGAATGTCGCGCAATACGCCTTCGGTTTCCGAGCCTTTGCGTGACTGCACGATGCCTTCAATCGCGTCGTCGTTGTCGAGCAGCGTGCCGTCCGGGCGGCGGATGGATTTACCGATTTGTCCCAGCTTGATCTTCGGGCCTTCCACCACGACTGCCACGTCGCGAATTCGCACCGGGATGCCATTGGTCACGGCTATCTGCGTGTCGCCAATCTGTTCGGGTGTCTCCATCAGCCCCAGCGCGCGGATGTTGAAGGCCTGCTGGCCCTTTTCGATGTAACTGCCGCCGCCATTGGCGTTGTTGGCGGCCAGCGCCTGCTCCACACTGGCCAGCGACAAACCGTGCGCCACCAGCTTGTCGGGATCAATCTGTACCTGATATTCCTTGGTCTCGCCGCCGAAGATCGACACCTCGGCCACATTCCGTACCGACATTATGTACTTGTAGACCACCCAGTCCTGCAGCGTCTTCAATTCCATGGTGTCGTATTTGGGATCGCTGCTGACCAGGGTGTACCAGTAGATCTGGCCCGCCGGGCTGAAGTCCGGCCCGATCTGCGGATTGATCCCGGGAGCGAGATTCACCAGCGTCAACTTCTCCAGTACCTGCTGACGGTTCTGCAGGTTGTCGGAGTCGTCATCGAAGATGAGGGTGATGAACGACAGTCCGGCCAGCGACAGCGAGCGCAGATGCACCAGATGGCCGACGCCGTTCATCTGAATTTCAATCGGGATCGTGACCTGCTGCTCGACCTCTTCCGCGGCGCGTCCCGGCCACTGCGTAATCACCCAGGCATATTTGTCAGCGACGTCGGGATACGCCTCCACCGGCAGGTTGTGAAACGAGATGATGCCCCAGACCAGCAGCAGCGTTCCCACCGCCAAAACGAGGAGCCGGTTGCGGAGCGCGAAATCGACGAGATACCGAATCATCCGCTACTTCTCCTCGGAGGCGCTGGAGAACTGAAGCGCGTTGGTCACGACCTGCACATTGGCCTGTAATCCGCTGACGACCTGCTGATAGCCGTCGGGCTCTTGCGGTCCCAGTTCGACGCGAGCCCGCCGGAACTGACCATTGCCCAGCGGCACGAAGACCCAAGTGGCGTCGTGCAGGCTGATCACAGCGGTGGTGGGAACGACGGGGCGCTCGATGAGTTGCCGCGAGCGGAAGATGGCATTCACATACATTCCCACCCGCATGATGCGCTTGGGATTTGGCAGATTAATGCGCACCTTGGCGGCGCGTGTGGTGGGATCGAGCACCTCGCTGATGTTGATCACTGTGCCGGGATAGCGTTCGCTATATCCCGGCAACATAACGTCGGCGATGTCACCGAGGTGAATGCGTGGCAGCATGTCCTGATAGGCATCGCAGATGACCCATACGTGCGACAGGTTTGCAATGGTAAAAAGCGCCTGCTGGTTGTCCAGCGAGCGCACACCGGTGCCGTTGGTAATCTGCTGGTCGATGATGGTACCCGCAATAGGCGCGCGCACCGGCAAAAGCGGCGTGCGATTGGCGACATCGCCGCCCAACACCTTCACGTGATCGAGGGCGGCTTGCAAATCGACTTTCGCCTTGGCGTCTGTATCCTGCGCGGTCTCCAGATCGGCCAACGCGATGGCGCCCTTGTCGTAGAGCAATTGCGCGCGCGCTGCCGCCTTTGCCGTTAGCGCCTCGTCGGCCTTGGCCTTCTGGTAATCGGACAATGCCTGCGAAAGGTCAGGGCTATTGATGATCAGCAGGACATCGCCCTGGTTCACCACGTCGCCCAGCTTGGTCTTGATCTCGACGACCTTGCCGCCGCCCAGCGAGAGCACTGGTATTTCCAGGTTCACGTCGGGATTCACCGCGCAATTCACGCTTACTTGTTCGCTGACTTTGCGCACTTGTACCGGCGTAAGCGTGAACTGGCCGGGGTTCTGCATGGTGACAACATTGGGATCGGCATTCGTCTCTACTACCTTGTCGGATGTGGGCTCGGCTTTGCTTCCGGAGCATCCCAGGGCAAGCGCAAGCAGGCAAAACGACAACACCACCGCGGCAATGAACGCGACCGGACGCGCTTGGCGAGCCGGATTATGTTTTGTCATACGTGATGCAGCTCTTTCTGGTAAGCGGACTCGTCGCACGCGAGCGAACTCGTGCCGCTTACGACAGCGCCCCCTGAGTTTCAGGGCACAACTCAATGCAGGGCAACAAAGATCCAGAATTCAAGCGGCCGGTGAATTACAGCAGAATGGGAGGCGCCCGTCCGTCGCGTGACAAGCGATGAGCGTCGGGCAGGCAGATCTTCGGATCAAGGACCGCGCGCGGCTGCAATCTCACCAGCGCGAACAGCAGTCCCAGCCACAGTAGCATGGGCAGCATTTGCGCGGTGGAGTTCGCCGCCGAAAGGTGGGCAGGCAGCGCCAGGTGTGGAACGCGTCTGGTCGCCTCTTCTAACACTGCCTGTGAAGGATGCAGATCGTCGCTGGCCGAGATGATCGGAAATAGCAGCAGAAGCACGCAGGCCAAGGCAAGCAGAGATTGCCAGAAAGCAGTACGCTCGCGCCTCGGCCGCGGTTGGCGCCGCATAAAGATCACAAACGAGCCAATGACCAGGCCCATCCAGATCAAATTCAGCAGCAATTCCATAGTGAATGCAACAGTCTAACATCCAAGCCGCGGGCCTGCGCAGCGTGGCGCGGTCAGGCTAAAGCGGAATTCACGGGATATTAAAAGTGCAAATCGAAACGGGGAGGGCTTTGTACAGGCGTCTTAAAGCTTGCTTCATGAATGTGTCATCCCGAGGGAGCGCCGTGATCGACTTTAACCGCGCTCTCATTGGCGCGGTCGCGGCGCGAGTCGAGGGACCTGCTTTTACTGCGCGTCTTATGTCAAGTTCCCGGAAAAGCAGATCCCTCGCCGACTGAAGTCGGCTCGGGATGACAAATGTAAATGGCCTAGACGCTGGCCTGAAGGCCAGATCTACCCGAACGACGCATGACGCCGACTTTTTCTGCATCCTGCGAAGAACGTGCCCTGAGCCAAGGCCAAGATCGTCCAGCCCTCAGATTGCGGCGCACACCGCTTTCACTTCTGTGTACTGCTCCAGCACCTCGTGGCCCATCTCGCGGCCCCAGCCGGACTGCTTGTATCCGCCGAAGGGCAGCGCGGCGTCGAAAACGTTGTAGCAATTGATCCACACCGTTCCGGCGCGCAGCTTCTCGGCGACGCGATGCGCCTTGCTGATATCACGCGTCCACACCGCGGCCGCCAGGCCATACTCATTGTGATTGGCTTCGGCCACCACCTTGTCGATGTCCTTGAACGGCATCGCGCAGACGACCGGCCCGAAGATCTCCTCCCGCACGACTTTCATGTTGGGATTCGTCTTCACCATGACCGTCGGTTCCACGAAGTAGCCCGTGCCGGAGGCGCGCTTGCCACCAACCACCGCTTCTGCGCCTTCGCTGAAGCCGCTCTCAAGGTAACCGCAGACGCGATCCAGTTGCTCCTTTGAGACCAGCGGGCCCATGTCGGTATTGGGGTCAAAGCCATGGCCTACCTTGATCTGCCTGGCGCGCTCGGCGACACCGCTGACCACGTCATCGAAGATTGCCTGCTCGACATAGAGTCGCGAGCCCGCGCAGCAGCACTGTCCGTGATTGAAGAAGATGGCATCCGCGGCGCCGGGAATGCTGGCCTTCAGATCGGAATCGTCGAAGACGATGTTGGGCGACTTGCCTCCCAACTCCAGCGAAACCTTCTTCAGATTTCCGGCCGCGGCTTGCAGGATCAGCTTGCCGACTTCGGTGGAACCGGTGAAGGCGACCTTGTCCACATCAGGATGAGCTGCCAGCGCGGCGCCGGCGGTCTCCCCGTATCCCGGAACAACGTTGACCACGCCGTCCGGAATGCCCGCTTCGGCGATCAGTTCCGCCAGCAAGAGCGCACTCAGGGGAGTCTGCTCGGCAGGCTTCAAGACGACCGTGCAACCGGTCGCCAGCGCCGGTCCCAGCTTCCACGCGGCCATTAGCAAGGGGAAATTCCAGGGAATGATCTGCCCCGCGACTCCGACTGGCTCGCGCCGCGTGTAAGCGAGATACTTGGGCGAAAACGGAATCGTGTTGCCTTCGATCTTGGTCGCCCAACCGGCCATGTAGCGAAACAGATCGACGGCCAGCGGCACATCCGCCACGCGCGCCACCGCCAGCGGCTTGCCGTTGTCGAGGCTCTCCAGTTGCGCGAATTCCTCCAGATGCTGCTCGATCAAGTCGCCTAGCTTCCAGATGAGGCGACCGCGCTCGGAAGCGGTCATATCGGTCCACACCCCACTGTCGAAAGCTTGGCGCGCCGCCTTCACCGCGCGATCGATGTCCTCGCGATCGCCTTCGGCAACCTGCGCCATCACTTCGCCGGTCGCAGGATTGTAAACGGGAAACGTCTTACCGGAAGCGGCTTCCACCCACTTGCCGTTGATAAACATCTTGCGCGGCTGGCTGATGAACTCCTGCACCCGATTGTGAATGTTTGAAACGGTTGCTGTAGCCGACATAAGAACCTCCTGAAACGTGTGGCGGGTTTGAACGGACGGATTGTACCGGAGACGAGGATGTCGCGCGGACAAGTCCTTTGCAGGGCCTGTCCACTTTCAGACGGAGAGTTTATCAGAGAACTATCGCTGCCGCAGCACACCACTGCGCCGGACTATGCGCCCTTGGCCTGCGCCACGGCCTGATCGACTGTAGGTGCAAACGTGAATAGCTGCTCGACCTTCGTGACCTTCAGAGATGTAAGCAGGCGGTCGTTGGAACCAACCAGCACCAGTTTCCGTCCCGAGCCTTCGCGCGACACGTGCGCACCAACCAGGCAACCGATGCCGGCTGAGTCAATGTAGGGCATGTCGGTGACATCAATGATGAGCAGGGCGGCGCTGTCGGAGCGAACCATAGTTTGCAGCGGAAAAAAATTTCCCAGCAGTAGGGGCCCATGCACACGCAGCACCGTGGCCCCAGGGACGTCCTCAATTTTGTCTATTTCTAACGGCTTATCTTGCATAGCGGATGATTCTATTACGGCGCTATGACAAGGTAATGTTAATTTCCGGTTACGGCGGCTTTGCAGCTTCCATACAAAAAATGAGGTCGAGCTCTGGTCTTTCGCATTCACGATTAACCCTTCTTAGCAATTCTTCGCGGTCGGCGGAGTGGTCGGTCCGCTCCTGACCGGCATGCTGATTCAATACTTGGGATTTGTCACCATGTTCCTGCTGTTTGCGGCGCTGGCCTTTGCCGGAGCACTGTGGTTTCAAGTGATGGTGCCGGAAACTTCAAGATTAGAAGCCGTCTTGCCTGAGAAAATGGCCGCATGACCCGTTGATGCAAAACAGGCTCGTCACCCGCCGTCTAATCAACTAGTGCGTCATTGAACTCGTCACGTCTCCGAGCACGGGTTGTGTCAGGGCACGACTTTGAGTCGTGCCGAGCGGACGCAGAAATATGTGGGCTTTAGCCCCTGCGCCCGCTGTTCAGGGGCTGAAGCCCAGGGGAAAATGATGCTTTCCGGCACGGCTAGAGCCGTGCCCTGACACAAACCTCGAAAACTTATGTGAACAGATTTCCGACGCACTACACTAGCCTTCATCAGTCGATGAGCAATGGTCACACTCCAATTGTCGCTAATCGGCGCGAGCGGCGTTACCAATGGAAGTTCGCCATTCGCGCGCTTCGTCACCGCAACTACGCGCTGTTCTTCTCCGGACAAACGGTCTCCCTCGTCGGCACCTGGATGACGCGCCTCGCGACCAGTTGGTTGGTGTATCGGCTCACCGGCTCGGCATTCCTGCTGGGGCTGGTCAGCTTCTCCGGACAAATTCCGATGCTGTTGCTGGGGCCGTTCGCCGGCGTGTGGGTTGACCGCTGGAACCGTCACCGGCTGCTGGTCGTCACCCAGACGCTCTCGATGATTCAGTCATTTGGGCTGGCCGCGCTGGCGCTCAGCCATCGCATCACGGTCATCGATATCATCCTGCTCATGCTGTTTCAAGGCATGATTAACGCCTTCGACATGCCGGCGCGGCAGGCGTTCGTCATTCAAATGGTCGAGAGCCGCGAGGAGCTGCCCAACGCCATCGCGTTGAACTCCTCGATGGTAAACGCCTCACGCCTGATCGGGCCTTCGGTCGCCGGCCTCATCATCGCGGCCTCCAGCGAAGGCTATTGCTTTCTGATCGACGGCATCAGCTACCTGGCGGTGATTGCATCGCTACTGGCGATGAAGAACTTCGCGCCGCAACCGGCGAGCGTCCACGAGCGGGTGTGGCGGGAGCTGGCCGAAGGCTGGCGCTACGTCTCCGGATTCCTGCCGATTCGCGCCATTCTCCTGCTGCTGGCGCTGGTGGCGCTCGTAGGGATGCCGTACACGGTGCTGATGCCCTTGTTCGCCGGACGCGTGCTGCACGGCGGCCCGCATACTCTCGGCTTCCTGATGGGAGCTTCGGGAGTGGGCGCGCTGATCAGCGCCAGTTGGCTCGCCACACGCAAGTCGGTGCTGGGACTCGGCCGCGTGATTCCGGCGATGGCGGCAACCTTCGGTGGCGCACTGATTGGGTTTTCGTTCTCGCGTGTGTTGTGGCTATCGCTGCTGCTGATGGTCGTGACCGGCTTCGGCATGATGCAGCAACTGGCCGCCAGCAATACCGTCCTGCAGACCATCGTGCAGGATGACAAGCGCGGGCGCGTGATGAGCTTCTACTCCATCGCATTCCAGGGCATCGCTCCGTTTGGCAGCCTATTCGCGGGACTGGTGGCAGCGCGCATCGGAGCGCCCTTCACGCTTGCCATCGGAGGCTCATGCTGCATTGCCGGAGCTCTGTGGTTTGTGACCAAGCTGCCGCAGGTGCGGGCCCACGTGCGACCGATTTACCGCAAGATGGGAATCCTGCCGGAGATTGCAGAAGGACTTCAGACAGCAGCCCTGCAAGTGCAGCAGGAGGATTAAGCGACGGTCAGGGCTTTTTGTGTTTCTGTTTTGCGATGAAATTTAGAGCGCCGACAAACGAGTCCCGCCAGGGACGGACACAAGATAGCCCAGCGCTTCAGCGCTGGGTAGACGGGCAAGGGACGTGAGCCCCTTCAGGGGCGACACGCCTTTCGACGGTCTACATCACCGGAGGAGTGCTGATTCCCATTACAGCCAGCAGGCGCATCAATTCCCTTCTGACAACCGCCGCCGTCGCCAGCAGAAATCTCTTTCGGCCCTCGTCGGCTTCGGTCAGGATGTGATGCCGGTGATAGAAATTGTTGAACTGCTGCGCCAGCTGGAAGGCATGCTTGGCCGCGAAGGCGGGTTCCGTCGTCGCGATGCACTGTTCAACGATGTACGACGTCTTGCCGGCAAGCAGCCATAGCTCCCAAATATCGGTGCCGCTGGCATGCGAGAAATGGCGCTCGTAATCGATCTCCGCGGCCAGCGCCTGCTCAGGATCGACCCCAGCCTTGCGGAAGATGTTGGTCGCGCGCACCGCGGCATATTGTGCATAGGGGCCGGTCTCGCCCTCGAAGGCCAGCGCTTCCTTGAAATCGAAGGCGATGACCGACTGCTTGGTGAACTTCAGCATGAAGTAGCGCAGCGCGCCGATGGCGATCTGCGTGGCAATGCGGGCTCGCTCGGCATCGTCGAGCTCGGCATGGCGGTTGTCCACTTCTTTCTTCGCCGCGGCGATCAGCGCATCCAGCAAATCGTCAGCCTTGACGCCGAAACCCCTACGTCCAGATACCTCAATGTAGGGCTTGCTGCGATCTTCCTCTTTGATGTCGTAACCGAGCTCAAGAGCGCAGCGCGGCGTGAGCGCGACCATCTCGTATGAGAAGTGCGTGTAGTGCGCCGCCTGTTCGGTGTAGCCGAGGAGCCGCAACGCCTCGATCACCGTGTTCTGCGGATCGGCCTGTCGCGAGTCGATTACGTTGTAGATCGCCGCGACGCCGCCGAAGTGCGGATGGTCTGGCTCGCCATGCTCGGCGGAAATCCAGACCTCATGGCGGTTGGGATATTCGTAGAAGCGGCGGTAGCCGAAATCGCGTCCCAGCAATCCGAACTTCCACAGGTGATAGGCGATATCTTTGCCGACGTAGCCAACGGTGCCGTTGGAGCGCACGATGACCTTGGCATCCTCGTCGGGACCAGTTGATTGCTGATTCTGAGTTCCAATATCGGTGAGAACTTCGTCGAGGCTCTTCTCCGGAGGGTGCCCCGTTCTAGCGCCTTCTTCTGGCGCTAGGGCGGGGATTTTCGTGTAAATGGAAGGAGTCGACGGCTTCGGTCTCGTCATCACCCAACATCCCTTGTTCTTCCCTTCCGTCTCGTAATACAGCACGCCCTTCTGCTTCAGCAGTTCAAACGCCGACTCCCAAAAATGCAGATGAAGGATCTCGCTTTCGCGTGGCAGGAAGTCGTATTCGATGTCCAGCCGGTCCATGGTTTCCAGATGACGCCGCAACACCGCAGTGGAGATGAGCTCCGCGATCTCAGCCATCTCATTGCCGCCGCGCTCGATGGCATGCAGCGCCTCCTGCCGCGCTTTCAGATGCTCCTTGTCCTGCTCATACCACTGCGACACGCGCGCGTAGAGGTCCCAGCAGTAGTAATCGAAGCGCGGAGTTGAGGAGATCAGATTCGCAATCTCCTGCTTCGACTTCTGCTCCAACTGCACGAAGCCGACTACAACGTCAGCGACCTGCACGCCGGTGTTGTCGATGTAATTCTGGATATCGACGGTATGTCCCGCGGCGCGCAGCAGGCGCACAAAAGTATCGCCAAGAATAGCGTTACGCAGATGGCCGATGTGCGCGGCCTTGTTGGGATTGATGCTGGTGTGCTCGACCAGAATTTTGCCGCTGACGTCGGCCGCGCCCTCACCGGCATGGTTCGATGCGCGGGCGTGTTGGTCACGCGCCAGCGCACGCGCGACAACTTCGCGCTTCAGACGAGCGTTGATGTAGCCGGCCCCGGCCACCTCAAGCTTCTCGAAGCCGTCAGGCAGTGGCATCCCGGCAACGATCTCTTCCGCGATTCTGCGTGGCGCTTTGCGTAGACGCTTGGCCAGCTCGAACGAGAGCGGCAGGGCGAACTCGCCCATGGCGACATCAGGCGGCTGCTCGATGACAATGTTCGGCAGGTCGAGGTCGTACTTCTCGCGCAGGAAAGCGCGTACTTGGGTGGCCAGTTTTTTCTCTTGCTCTAGATACATGGATATTGATTTCGTTGAAAGCCGGCGTGGTGCTATCGAACCTGTCCCGGCTTGCGGAACAAGACTAGGATAGCCCACCGCTTCAGCGATGGGTGATTTTGCGTGAGCATGGGTAGGTTTGTATCAGGGCACGGCTTCAGCCATGCCGAAACGGCTTTCTCCATCGACCGGGCTTTTAGCCTCGGCAGAATGTGGGCAGGAGCTAAAGCCCGCATTCCTATGACTCGCGCGGCACGACCAAGGTCGTGCCCTTGATACAAAGCAAGATAGAAGCGAGTGCCCATGTTTGACGCTCTATCGCGGCTTACCTATGATGAATTTCTGCTTCCCTTGAGCGTCTCCCATGCGTATTGCGTATCTCGACTGCTTCTCCGGAATCAGCGGCGACATGTTTCTGGGCGCGCTGCTGGACGCCGGAGTTCCGTTCGAGCTCTTCGAGAAGACCGTCGCCGCGCTGAACGTCGGCGCGACCCTAGAGCTCTCGCATGTGAAGCGCGCCGGTATCTCGGCCAGCAAGCTGGACGTAATCGTCGGCGGCCAGAAAGACCTACCGCGCGAGGAATTCTGGGCGAAGCAGCAGTCAGTGGCCAGTGGCCAGTTGCCAGTTGCCAGTCGCCAGTCGCCAGCCGCGAGTCATCAAGGGTCAGCTCAGGAACTGCAGCATCAAAGCGCAAGGGATGCGGATTTCTCTGATCACTGGCCACTGGCCACTGGCCACTCACATGCGCGCAGGTTGAGCGAGATTTTGAAGATCATCTCCGCCGCCGCGATCAGCGAGCGCGCAAAACAGATTGCCAACGAGATTTTCCTCGCCCTCGCAACCGCCGAAGCCAAGGTCCACAACATTGGCATGGAAGATGTTCACTTCCACGAAGTGGGCGCGGCGGACGCGATCGTGGATATCGTCTGCACCGCAGTGGGAGCCGAGGCGCTTGCAGTCGACGAGTTTATCTGCTCGCCGCTGAACGTCGGAGGCGGCACAGTTGAGTGCTCCCATGGGGTGATGCCGGTTCCCGCGCCGGCCACGCTGGAGTTGCTGAAGCGAATCCCGATCTATTCCGGAGAGATTCAGAAAGAGCTGGTAACGCCGACGGGCGCAGCCATTGTCAAAGTACTGGCGAGCCGTTTCGGTCCGCGCCCGCTGATGACGACGGAGAAGACCGGCTATGGTGCGGGCGCGCGCGACTTCGCCGGAACACCCAATGTGCTACGCATCTCGATCGGCGAAGCCCAGCTGGCGAAGGTCGATGCCGCCGGCACGGAGGAAATCGCCATCCTGGAAGCGAACCTCGACGACCTGAATCCGCAGCTCATTGGCTACATTGTCGATCTCGCGTTCGCGGAAGGCGCGCTCGATGTCTTTACCACGCCGGTGCAGATGAAGAAGAACCGTCCCGGCACTCTGCTGACGATGCTGGCGCGTCCGGAGCAGGAAACGCGGCTGCGCGCGTTGCTCTTCCGCGAAAGCAGTACGCTGGGAGTTCGCAGTCGTCACGAGAAGCGCTATGTGCTGCCGCGCCGCCATGAATCCGTCAGCACCAGTTGGGGCGAGGTGCGCATGAAAGTCGCCAGCCTGAATGGCGCGATCGCGCAGTACGCTCCTGAATATGAAGACTGCCGGCGCATCGCCAGCGAGCACCACGTCCCGCTGAAGACGGTGATGCAGGAAGCCATCCGCTGCTATCTGGACCGAAAGCATGGATAACGACAAGTCCCAAAAGTTCTACATCACCACGCCCATCTATTACGTGAATGCGCGGCCGCATATCGGTCACACGTACACAACCATCGTGTGCGATGCCATCGCACGCCGCCAGCGCATGATGGGATTCGATACGTGGTTTCTGACGGGAACGGACGAGCATGGGCAGAAGATTGAGCGCTCGGCGGCCGCGGCCGGCTGTTCGCCCAAGGAGTTCGTCGACAAAATCTCGGGCGAGTTCCGCGCGCTCTGGCAGCGCATGAAGATCACCAACGACGACTTCATCCGCACCACCGAGCCGCGCCACGTGCGCGGCGTGCAGGCAATGTTCACGCTTCTGCAGGAGCGAGGATACATCTACAAAGGCTCGTACAGCGGGCAATATTGCGTCTTCGATGAGCTCTACGTCGATGCCGCCGGGCCGGGCGCGCCGTGTCCGGAATGTGGACGGCCGACGGAAACGGTCCACGAGGAGAATTACTTTTTCAAGCTCTCGGCCATGCAGGAGCCGCTGCTCAAGTTCTACGCCGAGCATCCCGACTTCATCCGCCCGGAGACGCGCCGCAACGAGGTGATCGCCTTCGTGCGCAGCGGACTGCGCGATCTTTCGGTCAGCCGCACATCTTTCAAGTGGGGCATTCCGGTGCCGGGCGATCCCAGGCACGTCATCTACGTCTGGCTGGACGCGCTGGCGAATTACATGACCGCGATCGGCTTCGGCTCGGACGATGCGCGCGATCAGGAGAAGCTGGAGCGCTACTGGCCGGCCGACGTGCACATGATCGGCAAGGAGATCGTGCGCTTCCACTGCGTCTATTGGCCGGCGTTTCTGCTCGCGGCCGATCTGCCGTTGCCGCGCTCGATCATCGCGCATGGCTGGCTGCTGTTCGAAGAGAGCAAAATGTCGAAGTCGCGCGGCAACATCGTGCGCAGCGAAACCATCCTGGACACGCTGGGCCAGGACGCACTGCGCTATTTCCTGTTGCGCGAAATTGTTTTCGGACAGGACGGCTCGTTCAGCTTCGATGCGCTGGTGCAGCGCTACAACGCCGACCTGGCTAACGATCTCGGCAACCTTTCCAGCCGCTCGCTGAGCATGATCTCGCGCTACTTCGAAGGCGAAATTCCGTATCCTTCGGCCAGCGCACGAAGCGCAGCCGACGCCGCCATCGAAACCCTGGCGCAGCAGACCATCACCGCTTTTAACGCGCAGTTTGAGCAGTTCCAGTTTTCGCGTGCGCTGGAATCGGCGTGGGGCCTGATATCTGCGGTCAACAAGTACATTGTGGAGAATGAGCCCTGGGCAGTCGCCGAGCGCGACGACAAGGATTCGAAAGCGCGGCTGGCCACCATTCTGCATACCTCGGTCGAGGCGTTGCGCACCGTGACCGCGCTCGTACATCCCATCATTCCCGAGGCGACCGCGCGCATCTGGTCACAACTCGGCCTGGGCGAGATCAAGCAACTTGATCTGCGTAAGCTGGCTTGGGGACAGATTCCGACAGGCACGAAGCTGGGCAAGGTTGAGCCTGTATTTCCGCGCGCTGACAAGAGCATGGTCGAAAGGATGCAAAAGATGGAACAGCAACGCTCAGCCGAGAGCGAAACGAAATCGAACGAAGCTCAGCCTGCCGGGACCGGCGCCGAGGCGGGACAACGCGCCACCGAAGCAGTCGCGGGCGTTCAACCGCAGGCTGGCGTCAGCTCGCCGCCAACATCGCCCAGCACCGGCGGAGACAAGATCACCATTGACGACTTCATGAAGGTCGAGTTGCGGGTAGGTGAGGTGAAAGTTGCGGAGAAGGTCAAAGGCGCGGACAAGCTGCTGCGCATGGAAGTGGATATCGGCAGCGAGGTTCGCCAGATCGTCGCCGGGATCGCGAAAGCCTACGAACCGGAGAAGCTGATCGGGCGCAAAGTTGTCATCGTCACCAATTTGCAGCCGCGCAAGCTGCGGGGACTGGAATCCAACGGAATGATCGTCGCTGCCTCAGTCGGCGATGACGGCCTGCCGGTGCTAGCGGGATTTCTGGAGGATGTGCCGGTAGGAGCGAAGCTGAAGTAGTGGCTAGTGGTCAGTGGCTAGTGGCTAGTTGTTTGTGGCCCGTTGCCGTGGTGTAACGTGGGCGATTCGACGTAGAGTATGGGTGTGAAATCGGCCCGTGTTTTAGCGTTACTACTGTCAGTGCGATCTGCCATACCCAAGCCACGGCGGCCAAACAAACGGGTTACCTTTCAGTGGAATTGGCGAGACAGCGGGGTGTCGCCGGCTGAAGCCGGCTCTGAGTCAAACCGGGCCTGGGACGCGGACCTGAAGGTCCGCTCTACCCAAAGCCAGCAACTGGCAACAGGCCACTAGCCACTTCCCTCTCACTGCCGGAACAGGTTTCTCGCGATGAACAGCACATTCGCCGGGCGCTCGGCCAGGCGGCGCATGAAGTATGGATACCACTCGGACCCGAATGGAATGTACACGCGCAAACCATACCCTTCGCGCACCAGTTGCTGTTGCAGATCGCGGCGCACGCCGTAGAGCATCTGGAATTCATAGGCCGACGACGGAATATTCTCCGCCCGCGCGAACTGCTTGACCTCAGCGATGATCTTCTCGTCGTGGGTGGCGATGCCGTGAAAGACGCCACTCTTCAGCAGCGTCCGCGCCAGCGTCAGATAATTCTTATCCACGTCGGTTTTCTTGGGGAACGCAATTTCCGGCGGCTCTTTGTACGCGCCTTTGCACAGCCGAATACGAATGCGCTCGGCAAGGAGGTCGTTGACGTCTTTTTCGCTGCGGTAAAGGTACGACTGAATGACCGTGCCGACTCGGCCGGCATGCCCCGGCAGACGGTGCAGGCCGCGCACGAAATCCAGCGTGCGCTGGGTGTAAGGCGAGCCTTCCATGTCGACGCGGACGAAGTTGTTGATGCGCACGGCGTGGTCGACCAACTCCGTCACCTGACGAAATGCAAGGTCCTCGCTGACATCGAGTCCCATGTGGGTGAGCTTGAGGCTAATGTTGGCGTTCAGCTTGCGCTTGTCGATCTCGTCCAGAAGACAGTGGTAGAGCTCCGCGCTGTGTTTGGCCTCGTCGGGATTGGTAACATTCTCGCCCAGGTTGTCGATGCTGACGCCGGCGCCCCATTGGTTGACCACCCGAGTGGCGCGAATCACGTCATCGACGTGCATACCCGCGACAAAGCGCTGCGAGAAGCGCAGCCCCAGCGCAGATTTCTCGGCGAAGTTGCGCAGTGACTTGCTCTCCGATAGTCCGATGAATAGCGACCTCAGCATGCTGCACCCCGGCGAGGTCCAAGATTCGCGCGGCAGGCAATGCCTCGAAGACTGGAAGTTAAGCTGAGAAGGTGTCTGGATAATTGCTCTGGTTGGGCTGTCTGTGCGGAGTCCCTGCTCCGCAAAAACGAATGGCTCATGTTCGGCTCGTGCCGGCTCTTCGGCCGGCTTGGTACATTCTTGTGTATCACTTTTTCCGCTGCAGCCGCCAGCAAGAGGATCACAATGATACGTTCAACCGGTTGTGCGGAACGTCACAAGGGCATGTGATCTGCTTCGCTCTCAAAGCTCACCTCTGGGCCTAAGATTTTGTACGAGGCGCCCTGCTCAACGATCGACAGTGCCCGAGCGCCCCAGTCAGCCGCCATCGCGGCAGGCGAAGGGAGAATAATGTCGGCAACCCTGATTGCTCCGGCGGAAATGTCTTCAGAAGAGATCCGCTTAGCGCTGCACGGACTGGTGGAGAGCAACCGCATCCTGATTCGTCCGATCGATCTCATCGCCTACGCCTCCGACGCCAGCTTCTACCGGCTCATACCCAAGGCTGTGGTGCAAGCTAAGGACGTCGAGGAAATTCGGGCGCTGTTCGCGTTCAGCAAGGAAACGCGCATCCCCATGACCTTCCGCGCCGCCGGGAGCAGCTTGTCGGGACAGGCCGTCTCCGACGGGCTTCTGGTGGAGATCGCGCGGCACTGGCGCGACCTCAGGGTGGAAGACGGTGGCCGGAAAATCCGCGTGCAGCCGGGAGTAATCGGCGCGCGGGCCAATCAGGCGCTGGCGCTCTATCGCGCGAAGATCGGGCCCGATCCGGCATCGATTGCCACCTGCATGATCGGCGGAATTCTGTCCAACAATTCCAGCGGTATGTGCTGCGGCGTGGAGCAGAACGCTTACCACACGCTGGCGTCGATGAAGTTCATGCTGCCTTCGGGGACTGTCATCGATACTGCTTGGCCGGATGCTGACGAGCAGTTTCACGCGTGCGAGCCGGAGCTGGCGCGCGGCCTGTTGCAGCTCAAGCAAAAGCTGGAGCTGAACCCGGCGCTGAGCGAGCGCATCCGCCGCAAGTACCGGATGAAGAACACCACCGGATATTCGCTGAACGCCTTTCTGGATTTCGACCGCGCGGTGGACATCTTCCAGCATGTGCTGATCGGCTCCGAGGGCACGCTGGCCTTTATTGCCGAGGCGGTGCTGAACACGGTCCCCGATCTTCCCGTGAAGTACACGGGGTTGCTGCTGTTCCCGGATTTGTACGCGGCGGCGGAATCCATCGTGCCGCTGAAACAGGCGGGTGCGAAGGCGCTGGAGATCATGGACCGGGCATCGCTGCGCTCGGTTGAGGACAAGGCGGGCGTGCCGTCGTCGCTGCGTTCGCTGCCGGAAGCGGCGGCCGGCCTGCTGGTGGAATTTCAATCGGCGGATGAGGCCGAGCGCACGGAACTGGTGAAGCTGGCTGCCGACGCGGTGGGCGGGCTGAAGCTCTTCGAGCCGGCGCGCTTTACGCATGTTGCGGCCGAGCAGGCGCGACTGTGGCAGATCCGCGCGGGCATGTTCCCGTCCGTGGGCTCGGTACGCAAGACCGGGACCACCGTGATCATTGAAGATGTCGCCTTCCCGGTTGCGACTCTGGCCGATGCCGCGCACGACCTGACGCACTTGTTCCGCTTACACGCCTACGACAACGCCATCATCTTTGGCCATGCGAAAGACGGTAACCTGCACTTCGTCATCACCCAAAGCTTTAACGATCAGCCGGAAATCGATCGATATGCACACTTTATCGACGACGTGGTGAAGTTGGTGGTGGAGCGCTACGACGGAGCGCTGAAGGCTGAGCACGGTACCGGACGAAACATGGCGCCGTTTGTCGAGACGGAGTGGGGACGCGACGGCTACGAGATCATGCGCCGCTTGAAGGAGCTGGCCGATCCGGACAACCTGCTGAATCCCGGCGTCATTATCAATCCCGATCGCCAGTCGCATCTGGCCAATCTCAAACAATTCCCCACCGTGGAGCCGGAGATCGACAAGTGCATCGAATGCGGCTATTGCGAGTCCAAGTGTCCGAGCCGCGAGCTGACGCTCACGGCGCGCCAGCGCATCGTCGTCCGGCGAGAGATGGCACGCTTGCAGGACAAGCGTGATGGGAACGGACGCTACCAGGCACTGGATCGCGAATTTCCCTACATGGCGCTCGATACCTGCGCCACCGATGGACTGTGCGCAACCGCATGTCCGGTGGGCATCGACACCGGACAACTGGTAAAACGCTTCCGCGCCGCGCGCGCCTCGGACCAAGCACACACCTGGGCAGCGCGAGTTGCGAAAAACTTCAAGACCACGGAGCGGGTGTTGCGCACCGCACTGCGCCTGGGCCATGCGACGGAGAAGCTTATCGGAGCGAATGGCATGCGCGCGCTTACACGTGCGATGAAACGCTCACTGGGCGACAACTTCAGCGAATGGATGCCCGACACGCCTTATCCCGCAGGCTCCATTCCCAAGACCCAACGCGCACGCGCCGCCGCAGTTTATTTTCCATCGTGCATTTCGCGGGTGATGGGACGGCTGCCCGGCGAGCCGCTTGATCGGTCCCTGATGGAGGTGATGGTTGACCTCGCCGGCCGCGCGAATGTCCCGGTGTACATCCCTCGCGATGTTGCCGGAACCTGCTGCGGGACGCCGTTCTCGTCCAAGGGATTCACCACCGCGCACGCAATCGCGGTAAATGCAGCAGTCGAGAAGTTCTGGAAGTGGTCAGAGCATGGCAAGCTGCCGGTGGTGGTGGACACTAGCCCCTGCACCTATGGCTTCAAGAACGCGCGCTCCTATCTCAGCGAGGAAAATCAGGAGCGCTTCGATCAGATGGAGTTCGTCGATGCCATCGAATTTGTGCACGATCAGCTTCTGCCCCGGCTGCCGATCAAGGCGAAGGCGCGCTCGGTCGCGCTGCATCCGGTGTGCTCGGTGACCAAGATGGGCATCGGAGGCAAGCTGGAGGCGATTGCGCGCGCCTGCAGCGAGCGCGTGACCATTCCGCCCAGCTTCGGTTGCTGCGGCTTTGCCGGCGATCGCGGATTTCTGTTTCCTGAGCTGACCGAAGCTGCGACGCGCCCCGAGGCCGCAGAGGTCAAGAACAGCGATTCCGACGAGTGTTATTCCAGCAGCCGCACCTGCGAGATTGGCATGACCCGCGCCACCGGGCAGGTGTATCGCTCGTACATGTACCTGCTGGAGAAGGCCACGCGATAGAGCGATTTCGATGCAAGTGCGATCCAGCGGGAACGGGTAGAGCGGCGCTTCAGCGCCGCGTTGGCCGCGCGAATAGATATTCGGAATGTGGTGGTCATCGAAAGATGACCACCACATTCCCAGCCTAAAGTATGGGCTTTGACGCCGGCCTGAAGGCCGGCTCTACCCGCGCTACACCAAGTCCACAAGTGCCGTTATTCTGCTACGACGAGGAGCCGTCTCCCTCGGAGACGTAGTTGCGGTTCCAGGCGGGAATTTCGAGCACGACCTCGCCTGGTTTCGTGATGACGGTCTGACATCCCAGACGTGAGTTGAGTTGCAGGTCGGCAGCCATGTCGAGGCGGTCAGCTTCCTCGTCGTCCATTTCGCTCAGCAGTTCCCTGCCCTTTTTCACCACGACATGACATGTAGTGCAGGCGCAATTGCCGCCGCAGGCATGCTCCAGATGGAAGCCGAAATGCAGCGCGATGTCGAGAATTGATCCCGGCTTTCCATGGTCATGGTAGGGCAGCTTGCCGGGCTGAAATTCGAAGGTGCGGTTGTCGGGAAGGAAGGTAATGCGGACGGTGGCGGGTTGGGTTTCGTCAAGCATAGAAGAGTTAAGAATCGGGTTGAACACAGCGCTGAAAAGCTCGAATGCGGCGGCGTCTTCAAGGGCGCAGCTTTAGCCATGCCCTGAACTTGCCGAATGGGTACGCCGTCACCCGCCCTTTTTTCTTTGTCATCCCGAGGAGGCCTTCAGGCCGACGAGGGATCTGCTGTTTCTTTGTTTCCCGAAAAACCTTCGCGCCGCGCGCGAAAGCAGGTCCCTCGACTACGCGTCCGCCCACCCGCAAAAGATGCGGGTGGAAAAGAATTGCGGACGCTTCGCTCGGGATGACAAACAAGAAACGGAGCACGCTACCGGCACGGCTGAAGCCGTGCCCTGACACAAATGTCGTTTCGTTAGCAAAGCCGCGCCCTGACACAAATGTCGTTTCGTTAGCAAAGCCGTGCCCAGACCCGAAACTCTTTTTTCCGTAAACTTGCGCCCTGACACGGAGGATGCGTTTGTTTTTCCAAGGCCGTCTGCATCTACCACACTGGCAACTGACAACTGAGAACTGGCCACTGGCCACTGCCTTACTCAATCTCCGCTTTCGCGATGGGATGCGGCGCGGCCGGACCCTCGCCCATGTCGGCGCTCTCCATCGTCTTGCCTTTCAGCGCCGCACCCACGGCAGAATCCATCATCAGTTCCGCCAATCGCATTGTGCCCTGATTCAACGCATCGATCGCGGTGCGCATCGCGTGGTAATCGTCTTCTTTCATGACCGCGCGCAGCGCCGCTTCCAACTCGTCGATTTTCGTCTGCTCCTCTGGCGACAACTGCTCCCAGGCAGGATTTGAGCGGCCCTTTTCGAGCGCGGCGAGAATTGTCTCCGCCTCGTTGCGCGCCTCGATCACCTGCCGCCGGTGGAAATCGTCTTCCGCGAAGTCGAACGATTCCAGAATCATGTTCTCTACCTGCTCGTCGGTGAGGCCGTAGCTCGGCTGCACTTCGATTTCGGCTTCCTTGCCGCTGCGCAGCTCGCGCGCGGAGACGTGCAGAATGCCGTTGGCGTCGATGAGAAACTTCACCTCGATGCGCGGCAGCCCGGCCGGCATCGGGGGAATGCCTTTCAGGTCGAAACGGGCCAGCGAGCGGCAATCTTTGGCGAGTTCGCGCTCGCCCTGCAGGACATGAATCGCGACGTTGGTCTGACCCTCGACGCCGGTGGTGAAGTGTTCCGTAGCCGATGCAGGAATAGTCGAGTTGCGATGGATAATTTTGGCCACGACTCCGCCCAACGCTTCGATGCCGAGCGAGAGCGGCGTCACGTCCAGCAGCAGCATTTCCTTCGTGGCTTCCGAACGGCCGGCCAGAATGTTGGCCTGCACGGCAGCGCCGAGCGCGACGACTTCGTCGGGATTCAGATCGCAATGCGGCTCGCGCTGGAAGACTTGTCGCACCAGTTGGCGCACGCGAGGAATCCTGGTCGAGCCGCCGACGAGGACGGCTTCGTCGATCTGGGACGGGGAGAGGCCTGCGTCCTTCATCGCCTGGCGGACCGGTCCCACAGTGCGTTCGATGACGGGCTGGATCAGTTGCTCGAACTGCGCACGCGTGAGTTCGCGCTGATAGCGCTTGCCTCCGGGAAGCTCGACATCAAGCATGGCGCGATCGTTGGCCGAGAGCGAAATCTTGGCATCGATCACGGCTTTGCGGATTGCCTGCACCACTTCGGCATTGCGCCGCGCGTCTATGCCAAGGTCGCCTCGGATGTCGTCGAGCGCAAGCGTGATGAGCAGATTGTCGATGTCGTCGCCGCCGAGATGGGTGTCGCCATTGGTGGCAATGACTTCGAAGATGCCTTCGTGCAGCTTGAGGATGGAGATGTCGAAGGTCCCGCCGCCAAAATCGTACACCGCAACGGTGGCAGCCTCGCGCTTGTCGAGGCCGTAGGCCAGTGCCGCCGCGGTCGGTTCGTTCACCAGGCGCAGGACCTCGAGTCCGGCGATGCGGCCGGCATCTTTCGTGGCTTGTCGCTGCGCGTCGTTGAAGTACGCGGGCACGGTAATGACCGCCTTGGAGACGGGCGCGGAGAAATAGCGCTCGGCGTTGCGCTTGAGCTGACGCAGGATGAATGCGGAAATTTCCGGCGGCGTAAATGTCTTCTCGCCCAGCTTGATGCGCAGCACTTCGCCGGCTGCGAGATCGTCGGCCAGACGGAACGGAAACAGTTTCAGTTCGTCGCGAATGTCCTCGACGCCGCGGCCCATCAGGCGTTTGACGCTGTAGATCGCGTGATCGGCCGTTTCGATCAGATACTTGCGCGCGGCATTGCCCACGACAATCTGGCCATTGGTATCAAGGGCGACGATGGACGGCAGCAGGTTGGAGCCGTCCTCGCCCGGGATCACGCTGGGCCGATCGCCTGCCATATAGGCGACCAGCGAATTGGTAGTGCCGAGATCGATGCCGATGATGCGGGGGCTGGTCATAAGGTTTATGAAGGTTATTTTCGAAGGCCGTATAGCAATCAGCAATTAGCAATTAGCAATTAGCAATTAGCGAAAGTCGTTTCGTTTCGCTATTCGCTTCAGGCTCATGGCTCACGCTTTGGCCCCAAGCCCCAATATAACCACTGCTCTTTTAGCGTTGTATCAGGGCACGACTTCAGCCGTGCCCTGATACAAAACGTTCCAACATGCGCGCCCTTGCTTATTGTTAGACAACCCTATTCAAGCGCCGCTTCTGGCGAAGAGCGATGCCGCCTTCATCCTTCCAGCACCTCATCAATATCCCGCAGCAAATTCCGCACGTAGTTCCGCCGGTTGAGTACGTCCATCATCTTGTCGCGGACGGCGATGCGGTCGTCTTCCAGGACGCCGCCGTCTTCGGCGCGATCGACCAGCGCGTCCCACTCGTCCCATGCCCTGTGCAACTCTTCGATGATGGCGTCGTACTTCGCCTGCAGCTGCTTCTTGCTATCGCGTAACTCGATTTCGAGACTGCGGTCGGTCTCGCCCATCTTCCGGTTCATGCGCGCTTCTTCCAACTGCATGTTCAGCTCGAAAACCTGTTCCAGGAGATCGGGGGGGACAGCCTGCTTTTTCGCCTTGCCGGTGCGGCGCGCCTCCTCAGTCGCCGCGGTGGACTGCTCTTCCAGACGCACGCCCTGCAGGCGGAGCAGATATTCGGTGCGCGAGATCGGGTCCTTGAGCGTGCGGTAGGCGTCGTTGAGTTGCGAACTCTGCTCCAGACTCCACTCCTGCTCCTGCGGACTGGCGATGGCATTGATGTCGGGATGCAGATGCCGGCTGAGGGCGTAGAACTCACGCTCCAGCGTGGAGGTTTCCAGATTGAGCTTGTACGGCAATCCGAAAAAGGTGAAGTAATCGACGGGCGCGGCGGGCTGCACTTTGCCGCATTGCCGGCAGAATTGGGCAGCGCGCATGGCGCCGCAGGACCAGCAGTTGACCTTCGTCGGCTGGCTTCGCGCGCCAATAAAGACGCCGGCGCCGGAGTGTTCAGTTGGAGACATGATTTTTTCGCTGAGGTGATTATAGGCTGCGGCGAGGAAAGGCCATGGGTGGAGCACGCCTTCCAAGCGTGCAGGACGTGGCAATACCACAATTCGCGCGCCTTGGCGCCTGAGGTAATGCTCTCTGACCTCAGCGGCTGAGGCCGATCTCCTCCCAGCATCCTGACTGCACCGCTCAAGCGGTGCTCCACCCTACACAGTGTTCTGAAATTTCCACCGCGTGACGCCGACCGGGAATTGTTTCTCCGGCATGGCGAAGACAACCGTGGGCCGAACCATGAACACCAGGCCGAGCTTGGGATCGAGCTCCCACCCATACTTAGATTTGTAGTCCAGGAATGCCTGCGGAGGGATATCGCTGTCGGGCAATTGTTGTGCCACGCCTTCCAGAATTACCGCTTCCTGCGCATTCTCGTTGCAGACGACGCAGTTGGGATTCTGTTGCAGGTTGCGCCCTTTGCGACTGGTCGCCGAGGTGCTGAAGTAATAAGCGCCGTCGAGCCAAATGCCCCATACGATCATGCTGTGTGGCGCGCCATTGGGACGCACCGTGGTGAGCCAGTAGTTGTGAGACGCGCTGAAACGCTCGCGTGCCCACTCCCAGGGCAAAGTGCCTTCGATCGACTCAGGTACGCCATAGCCTTTCATGAACGGACGCGAGGCTTGCGGTTGTGTGGCAGATTGGCGCGATTCGGGCATGCTCGTCTCCACGGGCATTCTAGAGCATTTTCGTAAGGATGAAATCGGGGTGCCCCATTCTGGCCTGGGTTTGGCTAGAGTGGCGTAATGTGAAGCTCCTTCACTGCCCCCACCCTAGCCAAAGGATGGCTAGAACGGGGCACCCAACGCAAATCCCGTGCAAAAGAAGAGCGGGGCCAGGAAAGCCCCGCTTCGTCCACGCTGCACTTCGCTGTCACTGCTCAGTTATCAGCGGTGGAACCCTCCGCCACCATGGAAGCCTCCGCCCATCACGCCGAAGTGACCGCCTGCTGCGCGCTCCGGCCCGCCGCGAAATCCGCCTATCGGATGGCCGCCATGCGCAACGAACGGCCAGGCTACTCCTCCATGATACAAGCCATACCCGCCGCCGTAATAGCCGAGCCACGTTGGCGAGTAGAAGCCCCAGCCAAATGGACTGTAGAACATCCCATCACCCGGCAGCCACGTGTAGCCCCAGAAAAACGGGTCCCAATACCAGCCCGCACCGTACCATCCCGGAGCCCCGGGATTATAAAGGCCGGCGGCGTTGACGTTGGCTTCGGCCAGGTATTGCGAGCGCAAATTGCTGAAGCGGTACAGATCGGTCTCTTCAAACTGGTCCTTGTTGAACTTCGTCGTCTTCAGCCTGGCATTGTTGAGCGCAAGTTCATGGCCGCCCTTGACCTTGACCTCGTGATCGCCATCCTGCACCAGGGCCTCGCCCTGCAGGACGCGAACCTCACCGTTGTTGGCGTCAAAGGCATAGATGCCGTCTTTGAGCATTTGCGTTGCGGTACCGTCCTGCTGCACGCGCAACAAGTTGTCCCTGTGAATGTCGTCCACTTCCACCATGGCCTGACCTTTGGACAGAGCGATCTCGGTGTTGGTCAGACTGGGCGAAACCAGGGTTGCGGCACTGTCATCGCTCAGGCGGAAAAACACGCCCGGCGTCATCAGAATTTCAGCCTTGCCGGTTTCGGTAGTCACCGTCTGGCCGGGCTCCATGGTAACGGAGCCGACCGACTTCGCATTCAATGCTTGGGTGCCGAGAGAGGCTTGACCTTCGACGTAGTTAACACTACCCGGCAGCGCTTGATTTGCGCCCCAGGCGGGCGCAGACAGAATCGCTGCCAGGAAGAAACTTCCAATTAGCTTCCACCTTAACAGCCTCATAATGTTTTTCCTTAACCTCAGTTAATTAGATGCGCTAGATCGAGAAGGGTCACTAATCAGCGGCGGTCTCACCGTTGTTGCGGCGGCGAGTGTGAAGTTTTGTGAAGCGGGGACCAGAAGATTACCGACCTGACGGGCAAAGTGCTTCAAGTCGATAACCGGCTTACGCGAGTGGAAGAGCGCCTCAAGCTGTAACCGTAACCAACGCGAGTGTCGTGTAGTTTGCGAAGTACTCATCCCACCTTGTAAAATCTAAAGTCACACAGCCCGTCTCATCCCAATCCTAGAATCCAGGCCCAGTTTCAGACGACGAGCGAGTTGTGTGCGAATTGCGCGGTTTGACAATTGATCTATAGCAGTGGGTGGAGCACGCCCTTTAGGCGTGCATTTTTGCTGCGGAATTCCTGGCTCGCGCTTTAGCGCCTGAGGTAAAGGCTTCCGTTACCTCAGCGGCTCAAGCCGTCCCCACTCGAGCCGTACTTGCACCGCTAAAGCGGTGCTCCACCCCTATACAGCAAGAGGTAAAAGGGATTTGCGCGATCGCGCGGCGTCTTTCTGCGATCGCGAGCGGAGTGCAATGTTGAAAACTGGCAAGACAGCGGTGGTGGTCGGCGCGCAGTGGGGCGACGAAGGCAAAGGCAAGATCGTCGATGTGCTCTCGGAGCGCTTCAAAGTTGTGGCCCGCTATTCCGGCGGCCACAACGCCGGACACACCGTCACTATTCACGGCAAGAAATTCATCCTGCAACTGATTCCCTGCGGCGTGCTGCGCGAAGGCTGTCGCGGCGTCATCGGCAATGGCGTGGTGCTTGACCCATTCGCATTCATGAAAGAAGTGGATGCGCTGCGCGCGACGGGCGTGAAGGTTGACGGCAATCTGTTCGTCAGCAATCGCGCGCACGTGATCCTTCCTTACCATCGGCTGATCGAGCTGGCATCGGAGAACGCACCGGGGCGGGTGAAGATCGGCACCACCTCGCGCGGTATTGGCCCTACTTACGAAGATAAGATGGCGCGCAGCGGGTTGCGCGTGCAGGACCTGCTCGACAAGAATCTGCTGCAAAAGCACATCGAGAACGCCTGCCGCGAAAAGAACACCGTTGCGCACGCGCTGTTCAACAGCGAACCGCTCGATGCCGACAGGATTTTTTCCGAATATTGCGCCATCGCCGATCGCGTTGCGCCGTTCGTGGCCGACACCGCGTTGTTGCTCAATCAGGCAATTGCCAGTGGCGAGGCGGTGATGTTCGAGGGCGCGCAGGGGACGATGCTCGACATCGATCATGGGACGTATCCGTTCGTGACGTCGTCGAGTGCGACCTCCGGCGGCGCAGCCACGGGGACGGGAGTGCCTCCAACTTCGATCGATACCGTCATCGGGGTGACCAAGGCGTATTGCACGCGCGTGGGCGAAGGGCCGTTCCCGACGGAATCGAAAGACGCGATCGGCGACGCACTGCGCAACAAAGGCAAAGAGTTCGGCGCCGTCACCGGACGTCCGCGACGCACCGGCTGGCTCGATCTGCCGCTGCTGCGCTATTCCAACATGATCAACGGCACGAGCTGGCTGGTGGTGACCAAGCTCGACGTGCTCGACGAGCAGGCGGAGATTCCTGTTTGCATCAGCTACAAGCTGGACGGCAAAGAGACGCAGCACATTCCCGCGCAGATCTCCGGCTTCGAGAGGATCGAGCCGGTGTACATCAAACTACCGGGCTGGCAGACGAGCACCTTCGGCATCGACAATTACGACCGGCTGCCGGAGAAAGCGAAGCGCTATCTGAATTTTGTAGAGAAAGAATCCGGCGCGAAAGTCGGCATCATCTCGACCGGCCCAGACCGCGAGCAGACGATACTAGTTCCGGAATTCGCGCAGATGCTGGATGCGATAAGCGCGGGCGACAAAGTCTGACGCATCGGCCGAAAGATCCAGATATTGGTGTCATCCCGTCGAGCCCGCGAACGGGGCCCCCGGCAACTGCCGCTTTTGCAGTTGTTGGAGTGTTTTTCGGGCGAGGAGTCGAGGGACCTGCGGTTCGCCGGATTTGTTACCACTGCAGGCGAAAAGCAGGTCCCTCCACTCGCGGTCGGGATGACACACAAGAAGAACGACGCTTGCGGCACGACCAAGAGCCTGCCCTGAGCCCGTCGAAGGATCGTGCCCTGATACAAAGCCTTGCACCCGCCGACTTTTTCGGCGGCCTAAAGGTGTGCTCCACCCATTGCTCTAAACCAACTGTGAAACCACAAGAGACCATGCAGGACACATGGTCCGATTCCTTACCGAATCGGCGGCGGCATAAATCAGTACGCACGCAGCTGCATCGAATGTAAGTTGCGCTCTCTGCACATTCAGGAATGGCATTCGGCAACAACGCAAATCGGGAGATCAATCCCTGGCTGATCGCGATCGCCGTGATGTCGAGCACCTTCATGGAGGTGCTGGACACGACGGTGGTCAACGTCTCGCTGCCGCACATCGCGGGCAGCCTATCGGCCACCAATGACGAAGCGACATGGACGCTGACCTCGTACCTCGTCGCCAACGCCATTATTCTGCCCATGACCGGCTGGCTGGCGGGCCGCTTCGGACGCAAGCGGCTGCTGATGATGTCGGTCAGCGGGTTTACGATGGCATCGTTTCTGTGCGGGCTTGCGCCGAGCCTGCCCTTCCTGATTGTCTGTCGCGTGATTCAGGGAGCGTGCGGCGGAGGATTGCAGCCGCTTTCGCAAGCCATCCTGATGGAATCGTTTCCGCCGGAGAAGCGCGGCCAGGCCATGGCGTTCTGGGCGCTGGGCATCGTGGTCGCGCCGATGCTGGGCCCGGTCGCGGGCGGTTGGCTGACCGACAACTACAGTTGGCGCTGGGTCTTCTACATCAACATTCCTATCGGCATCATCGCGCTGTTCCTCACCGAGATTTTCATCTTCGATCCGCCGTATCTGCGGCGCGCGAAGACCGGCATCGACTACTGGGGCATTGGCCTGCTCGCGGTGGGCATCGGCAGCCTGCAGATCATGCTGGACAAAGGCCAGGAGGACGACTGGTTCGGCTCGCGCTTCATCGTTACTCTGTGCGTGCTGGCGGTGGTGGGCTTGACGGGGCTGCTCATTCGCGAGCTCATGGCCAAGCACCCGGTGCTGGACCTCGGCGTCTTCAAATACCGCTCCTACGCCATCGGCACGTTCCTGATGACCTTCATCGGATTCGTGCTCTACGGCAGCACGGTGCTGTTGCCGCTGCTGATGCAGGTGGTCCTGGGTTACACCGCATTTCACGCCGGGCTGACGAACCTGCCGCGCGGCCTGGCATCGTTCTGCGTCATGCCTTTCGTGGGCAAGCTTACCGATAAGGTCGATCATCGCAAGCTGCTCGGCATCGGGCTGGTGGCGTCGGCGTATGCGATGTGGGAGCTGTCGCGCTTCAGCCTTGACGTGGCGTCGCGGAACTTCTGGTGGCCGCTGCTGGTGCAGGGCGCGGCGCTGGGATTCGTGTTCGTTCCGCTGACGACGATCACCAACAGCCCTATCCCTAACGAGCGCATGGGCAACGCGACCAGCCTGTTCAACCTGATGCGGAACATCGGGGCCAGCATCGGCATCTCGATGGTGGAGACCGTGCAGTTCCGCTCGCAGCAGACGCAGATCAGCATCCTCGGCCAGCATGTGACGCCGGAGAGCATGACGGCGCAGCAGATGATCAACAACCTGAAAGCCTATTTCATGAGCCAGGGATCAAGCGCGGCCACGGCGACGCAGCAGGCCTACGAGGCGGTGTGGGGAATGGTGCAGAGGCAGGCCGCGATGCTCGCCTATAACCATACCTTTCTGTTCTTGTCGGCGATTTTCGTGGCGATGATTCCATTCCTGTTCCTGCTGCGCAAACCGAA
Organism: uncultured Acidobacteriaceae bacterium; assembly: GCA_963821995.1. Classification (GTDB taxonomy): domain Bacteria; phylum Acidobacteriota; class Terriglobia; order Terriglobales; family Acidobacteriaceae; genus Bog-257. Next base: position 101,399 of record CAWGFZ010000023.1, read on the forward strand.
GGCCAAGACGGGCGCGGTGATGATGCACTGAGAACATCACCGCCCCGTCCAGTTGCCAGTTGCCAATTGCCGATTGTCAGTTGAGCCCTAAGAGCGTGTGTGAGAACTAAGTTTCGTTTTCGGCTTGGTGCCCCAGGTTCGGCCTTCTTTTGGCCTAACCTGGGCATGTATGAGGACTTACACCCGGGTGGCCGCACATGTCAGTGATCCCAGGTTAGCGGCCAAAGGAAGGCCGCGAACCTGGGGCACCAGTCCTCATCATAATTGGCTGGGCCGTCCCCGTTCCTGAACCCATAGCTCTTTCGGACATGTACCTTTGTAATTCCCCAGTGGTTGTAGCCGTCACAGATTTCTCCTCGACAACTTCGGTAGCTTGAGAATGGCTGCACATTGTCTGCGGCCATCCGGGGCCCCAATAACCGCCGGTTTTGCGGTGGTTGGGGTGAAGCATCCGGGGTCTCCGACAACCGCCGCTGGAGCCTGCACCGAGCGCCGGGGTCCCGAATCCGCGCCGCATTTGCGCGAATTGGGGTGGAAGCGAAGTCGAGGGGCGATGGTTGGGGTGGATTGGATTATGCGCCGCACCAGGATTTGTCAGCATACGAAAGACAACGGCAAGCTTTGCGGCTCCCTCGCGATGCGAGGAAAAAACTATTGCTACTTCCATCTGGAGGTGGTTAGCCGGCGCCGGCGGCTGGCGTGCATGGCGAGAACACAGCGGCTGCTGGTCGAAGCTAAGCTCTACGACGACAGGATTTTAGCTCTTAACTCCTATGCCATGAAGATTTTGAGCCCTTACTCGCGTGCAAACTCCCAGCCATCAGGAATTTGCACCGAAGAGGGGAGGGGGTGAGCAGGTCAAGGTTGCAGGTTATGCCGGGCGGAATCTGGTCCTCGACAACCGCCCGCTGGAGCCTGCCCCGAGCGCCGGGGTCCCCAATCCGCGCCGCATTTGCGCGAATTGGGGCGGAAGCGAGGTCGAGGGGCGGTTGCTGGGATGGGAAGCTAAGCTCTACGACGACAGGATTTTAGCTCTTAAGTCTCATGCCATGAAGATTTTGAGCCCTTACTCGCGTGCAAACCTCCAGCCATCAAGAATTTGCACCGAAGAGGGGGAGGGGTTAAGTAGACGAACGGGTACTTCCTGGTCTTCAGTTGTGTCTAAACCCGGAGCGCAACTGCGAAGTGCGTAACGCGAAGCGCGAACTGCCAAGGTGAAGCACTCGTGTTACAACTGAGAGCGCCTTCGCCATGAACTTCAAACGCGGCACCATCATCTTTCTCTCGGCGCTGGTGGCGGGCGCGCTGGCGCTAGCCATCTTCATCACCTGGCCGTTTCTGGAGCCGTTCGCGTTCGCCGTGATCCTGGCGGTGGTGTTCTATCCCGTCCAGGAAAAGATACTGCGGGTGACGCGGCAGCGGACGAGCCTGGGCGCGCTGGCTTCCACACTGCTGGTGATGCTGCTGTTCGGAGTGCCGGCATTCATCATTCTTACCCTGGCGGCAAACGAGGCCATGAGCGCGGCACATTACCTGGGCCGCCGAAGCGCCGAAGAAGGCGGCTTCGCGCTGTTCGCGAGCAACGCTGTCGCTCCGCTGCTGCACTTCGCCGGGGGCTGGGTGGATATATCGAAATACGACCTGCGCGCCATCATCGACTCCAGTTTGCAGAAGGCGAGCCTGGGGATGGTGGACTTCGGCGCCGGGGTGCTGGGCAACCTGGCGAAATTCGCGGTCGATGCCCTGATCACGCTGGTGATCCTGTTCTTCCTCTTCCGCGACGGCAAGGAGTGGGCCTATCGCGGCGGACGGCTGATGCCGCTGTCGGCGGCGCAGGTGGAGCACTTGTACCAGAGCATCTCGGACACGATCATCGCCAACGTTTACGGCATCCTCGCGGTGGGCGCGGCGCAGGGCCTGCTGACCGGAATCGCCATGCGCATGGTTGGCATGCCGTCATCGCTGCTGCTGGGACTGGGAGCGGCATTCGCTTCGATTATTCCGGTCGTGGGTTCGTCTCTGGTGTGGGCGCCGGTGGCAATCTACCTGCTGGTAACGGGCGCGATCTGGAAGGGTGTCTTCGTGTTGTTGTGGGGACTGATGTTGATCAGCACGATCGACAACGTGCTGCGGCCATGGGTGATCGCCGGACGCGTCGAGTTGCATCCGATGGTGCTGCTGTTCTTCATTCTCGGCGGCGTGGAGGCGTTTGGATTCCTGGGATTGTTCCTGGGACCGGTGGTGGCGTCGGTGCTGGCAGCGGTGTTTCGCATGCTGCGGGAGGAGGCCAGTGAAACAGATGCCAGTCGTGGGACGGGAGCAGCGTGAAGCTCACTCGCCGAGCGGCGTGTACAACTCGCCTTGCTGGCGCTCGCCGATTTTGCGCAGCGACTTAGCGGCGTACTGCTGAAAATGCGGCGAGTCGCGATGGGCCTTTAGAGCTGCGGCGTCGCGGTACTGCTCGTATATAAAAAACCGCCGGGGATCTTCGGTGTGACGATGAACGACGTACATGAGGCATCCGGGCTCCTGGCGCGAGGCGGCCTGCAGCTTTTCAAAGATCGCGGCCACTTCGTTCTCATGGCCCGGCTTCGCGATCCAGTTCACGGCCAATACCAGCATCACAGTGCTCCTATGCGAGATCGGGAAAGTACCAAACGCTCACACGCGCATTGTAAGCCAAATCGATACGGTGAGACTTTGGCAAGCTTTGGTAATTCCCCCGTAAATGGTACGTGATATTGCCATTTTCGCGGCGGTTGTTTCGTAGCACAATGGGGTGCACAATTGCCAATACTCGAGGCAAATTTAGGACGTCCCGGAGGCCGAGCGATGATGAAGCGCAGTTTCGCCTCTCTGAATGCGCAAGAGGGCTTGCAGATGGCTATTTTTATCGAAAAGCGAAATGCGGAGGTCTACAAGAATCTTGAGGAGATGTTCCGGGAGCTTGGGGACGAAGAGTCGCTTGAACTCGCCACCGTGTTCTGGGAGATGAGCACCGAAGAAAAAGGCCATGAGGCGCTGCTGAGAGAAAAGTACGCAGAACGGTATATGCAGCCGAGCAGCGCCCAGGCAGAGTACACATTGGTCGAAAGCATTGAAATGCCCGAGGTAGACATAAACGCGATAGCGGCTGCACGCTCGATGGGTCTACCAAGCCGCAATCTTGCACTGCAGGTGGCGCTGCGAGCGGAAATCGATGCGCAACGCTACTACGCAGGTCTCGTACCGCAAACTCCCGAGGGGCCGCTTCGTCAGCTCTATCGAGAGTTGGCCGGCATGGAAAGGCAGCACGCAATCTATCTGGCAACAAAGCTGGTAGACAATATTGGAGAACTCCCCGAATTATCAATCGTGCCTGATTTGTGAGCCTCATCATCGAGCGCACCTTCAAAGAAAATATCGTGCACTTCGAACCGCGAATTCTCGCCCTGAATGATCAGTTAGCAGAGTGTGGTCGGCCGCACACTCCTCTCGCCGGGCAACAGTGTAATAGTTCTGTCATTTCAACGCTGTGCGGGCGTGCATCACGGACATCAGGGCAAACTCTTCCTACCATAGATTCATGATTTCTACAGCCAATGCAGATGCCATCGCTCCACATCCCAAAGGCACACAAGCGCGCGTGCTGCTGAGCTCGGTCTTCGGGCCCTATGCGCGCGATGACGAGTTCGGCAGCCGCACCATCAATCCCATGGAGCTGTATCACAACCAGGTCACGCGAGCGCAGGGCAGCTTCTCGCTGCGTATGTTCCATCGCTCCTGGGGACTGATGATGATTCAGCGAAACATCTCGGCGCCCAGCACCCTGCTCGACTTCCCTACCCTGGAGCGCTTTGAGCGCGAGCTGACGTCAACCGAATACGACATCGTCGGCATCTCCGGCATTATTCCCAACTTCGGCAAGGTGCGCGAGATGTGCCGGCGCGTACGGCAGCTCTCGCCTAAATCCAAAATCGTCATCGGCGGACACGTTGCCGCCATTCCCGCGCTCGATAAGCTGATCGACGCCGATTGGGTGGTGCGCGGCGAAGGCATCGGCTGGATGCGCCGCTATCTTGGCGAAGATCCTGCCGCTCCCATTGTCCATCCCGAAATACTCTCCGGCTTCGGCATGCGCGTGCTGGGTATGCACATTCCCGACAATACGCGCGATACCGCGGCTACCATCATTCCGTCCGTGGGATGTCCCATGGGCTGCAACTTCTGCACAACGTCTGCATTCTTCGGCGGCAAGGGCAAGAGCCATCACTTCTACGAATCGGGGGACGAGCTGTTTGACGTCATGGAGAAGATGGAGCACTCCATGAACGTCTCTTCGTTCTTCATGATGGACGAAAATTTTCTGCTCAATCGTCCGCGCGCTATGCAGTTGCTGGCGCGCATGAAGCAGGCGAGCAAGAGCTGGTCGCTGTATGTGTTTTCATCGGCCAATGCCATCAGCAAATACACCATCGAAGAACTGGTCGAGCTGGGAGTGTCGTGGATCTGGCTCGGGCTGGAGTCGCCGAACTCCTCCTACGCAAAGCTGCACCATGCGGATACGCAGGCGCTCGCTGCTGAATTGCGGCAGCACGGCATCAAGCTCCTGGGCTCGACCATTGTCGGACTGGAGCACCATACGCCGCAGAACATCCGCCAGGAGATCGAGTACGCGGTTGCGCACGGCACCGATTTCCATCAGTTCATGTTGTACACGCCGGTGCCGGGAACGCCGCTGTTTCAGCAGATGCAGGAAGAAGGCCGGATGCTCGACGGTATCGATCTAGCCGACATTCATGGCCAGTACAAATTCAACTTCGAGCACGCTGCCATCTCGCGCGACGAATCCAAGCGCCTGCTCGATTGGGCCTTTCGCTTCGATTTCGAGCGCAATGGGCCAAGCCTCTTTCGCATCTGCGAAACCATCTTTCAGGGATGGAAGCGCTATCACGATCATCCTGATCGGCGCGTCCGGCAGCGCATCGCGAATGAAGCGGCCAAGCTGCGCACCACCTACGACGCGGCTCTATGGGCGATGGAGAAGCGCTTGAAACAAACGAATGCTGCCGTATCTGCGAGAATTCGCGAGCTGCGGCGCGATATCGAACATGAGTTCGGTGTGGCCACTCGTTTCGTACGCGCTGTGACCGGGCCGATTCTGCTGTGGACCTCCAGCCGCGAAGACCGGCAACTGGCGCGCGGCAAGACTTACGAGCCGCCGACCTTCGTGGAACGGCGGAACTGGGCGCAGTAGCGGAAGCCAAGTTAGGGCGGTTTCGCCTTGGGTGCGTAAGCGAGGGTGGAGCACGCCTTCCAGGCGCGCATTATGGGCCATCACCTTTTGACGCGCGCTTTAGCGCTTGCGGTATTGCTTTGTTACCTCAGCGGCTAAGGCCGATTCCTCTCCCAACCTCGTCATTGCACCGCTGAAGCGGTGCTCCACCCTACATACCAAGAGTGAAAATGTCTAGTATTACGCCGGATTACGCTGAAAGCCGTCGGCCTTCGTCAGTTCCGGACTCGCGGCCCCGGCTTGCAACGCTTCGCATAGCCGTGCCCGCAGGAGCGCCACGGTAAACGGCTTTTGGATGTGAATCGCCGAGCTTCGCCGGATTATCTGCGCGACGTCTGCTTCCGCATAGCCGGACATAAACACGGTAATGAGGCCGGGCTTAATCTTTTGCAAACTATTTGCCAACTCGGCGCCGTTCATCTCCGGCATCACGACATCGGTGAGCAGCAGATGAATGCGGCCTACGTGCCCGGCGGCCACACGCAGAGCTTCCCTGGCGCCGCTGCATTCCAGCACGTTGTAGCCAGCGTGCCGAAGAACTTCCCGGGTCACCTCGCGGACCATGGCTTCATCCTCCACCAGCAAGATGACTGGCGAGTTTGTCACCGGCGAAATTACCGGCTCAACCGGCTTGACCGCTGTTGGTGCGTTGGGGGGCGTCATGTCGTTTTCACCTGCCCGCTGTTTGGCGCTGCGACTCGCGAACCCCAAACACAAATGCACGCGCGACGCCATCTCACCCTGAAAAAACTAACCTTGAGTTGTCATGAACATACGAAGGAAAGGCGAAGCATGCGACCTTCTAAACGAGTATCAAGATCGGGAAACTTCCCTTCTTGGGCACCCGTTTTGGGAACGGATGCCATGCGTCACCTGCGCCCGTTTCTTTGAGAGCTACGTGTCGAGGCAGCGTCTGAGCTCTGCGGGGTTGAATTGCGACGAAGTCTTACCGACGCCAGCGCATCCTAGATGACCGGCAGATCCGCGTCGCGGCCGTGTTCGTGAAACAACTCGTCGATCTGGGAGATCAGAACGGCCGGGCCGTCGTCCTTGGCAACGAAGCGGTCGATGATGCCTGTGCCATTACGGCCCATGTAGTAAAAAGCCGACAACACGACGGTAATCACGCCGGGGCAGACGCCCTTTACCTGCTGCGCCAACTGCTCGAAGTCGACACCAGGGTGGCTGTTATCGATCAGCAGCATGTCGGGACACTGCTTCTCAGCCATCCGCCTCGCCGCCTCCGCCGAACTGGTGGCGAGTACGGTATAGCCGAAGTGCTCCAGCAGCATTTGTCGCACCTGAAGCATATTCGTGTCATAACACAGACATAGGATCGCTTTGCGATGTGTTTGCATGTAGACTCCCGGATCGATCGCAGTAGCCATAGGCAATTCCCTTTCGTCGCAAACTCGAAACCGTTGGTGTCTCTTGGACCAGACAGACAGGACGCGAGCCATCTAATTACCGCGTCTGGCGTTTTGCTAAGGATGCAAATGCCGTGCCAAAAAAATCCGCATATAAAATTAAGCAGTTACCGTTCGCGCGAATGAGCTATGCGGGAAACTTTTACGCGGAACGGGAAAGCATCTCCCACCATCCAGCAGGCTTGCGCACTTCAGGCTCAACAGATATCACAAAATCTGGCGCGATTTTTCGCTCAGCAACATGCAACTCCTGGCATCTAATTGGGGTTTAACTGACGGAGGAGCAGCGCCCGATGCAACGAATTCTTCTCGGCTTCATGGCCTGTGTTTTGTTTGCGACCACACTGGCTCATGCTCAATATGGCTACGGACCGTCGCAGCAGTTCGATGTCGGCTTCGGGGCCGGGACCGTGCTTGCCCCTTCGAATGCAATCACGGCCGCAAGCCATAGCCCGCAAACCGTGGGCGGCGGCACGTTTCTCAACTTCAGCGCGGATTACCTGTTCTGGCGTCATGTCGGTATAGAGGGCGACGTAGCGTGGCGCGCCAGTCAGAATCTCTACTTCGGCGTTCAGCCTTTCCGCCCCATCTTTTATGACTTCAACGCCATCTATGCGCCGCCTCTCGGCAAACATGCCCAACTGGAAGTGCTGGGCGGAATCGGCGCTCAAAGCACTCGCTTCTATACTCCCAACTACAACTGCAGCTTCTACTACTGCACGAATTATTTCAGCAGCAATCATTTCATGGGCGATGTAGGTGTCGGACTGCGGCTCTATGCCTACAAAGGATTCTTCCTGCGGCCGGAGTTCCGGGAATACTTCGTCAACAACAACTTCGAATTCAGCAGCGCGTACTCATCGCGCGTGGGCGTCACCCTTGGGTATTCCTTTGGTCACTGAGGCAGGTTTGATTAGGTTTCCCTAATCCTCCAGGAGGGTCTGTTGCGACCCATTCGCGGGTAGTTTGTCAGGGCCTCCAACCATCCAGTGTCCAAACTGTACGGAAACGGACACCGCGTCGTCACTTCCCGCGGCTCACATGTCCCTCGCCGAATCGTCTAATATGTTCTTAAGACCTTGAGGAACTATTCTCCGGTTCCAGCCGTACCTGTCACACATAGTTCCCGGAATCTTCAAAAACCTGAGAGCATGCTATGAAAAAGATCCTGGTTGTCTTGGCAGCAGGCTTGCTGGCCTGCTGCACGGCGCTGGCACAGCGCCTTCCTGGCGGAGCGTTTCCCCGATCACTATTCGCTGACCGTCAACATCAATTTCTCCAACAACACCTTTGACGGTGACGAGACCATCAATCTCAAGCTCACCAAGCCGACCAATACCATCACGCTGAACGCGGTCGAGATCGACTTCCACGATGTTACGGTCACGGCCGGCGGCCAGACCCAGACGGCGAAGGTTTCGCTCGACGAAAAGAACGAGCAGGCGACGTTCACCGTCGACAACCAGCTTCCCGCCGGTCCTGCCAAGGTTCACATCCAGTACACCGGCCATCTGAACGACAAGCTGCGCGGCTTCTATCTCAGCACCTACAAGGGCCGCAAATACGAAGTCTCGCAGATGGAATCTACCGACGCGCGCGTGGCCTTCCCCTGCTTCGATGAGCCGGCCTACAAGGCGACCTTCGACATCACCGCGATCGTCGACAAGGGCGACACCGCCATCTCCAACGGCGAGATTGTCTCCGACACGCCAGGTCCCGGCGACAAGCACACCATCAAGTTCTCCACTTCGCCCAAGATGTCGAGCTATCTGGTCGCGCTCACCGTCGGCGACTGGAAGTGCGTCTCCGATCACACCGACGGCGTGAAGGTCAGCGTCTGCACCGTTCCCGGACAAAGAGAACCTGGCCGCGTTCCCGCTGGCCGCCGTCAAGGCAATCCTGCATTACTACGACAGCTACTACGGCATCAAGTATCCGCTGCCTAAGCTGGACAACATCGCGGTGCCCGATTTTCAGGCCGGCGCGATGGAGAACTGGGGCGCGATCATCTATCGCGAAACCGCGCTGCTGGTCGACGAGAAGACTGCGTCGGTCGGCATGAAGCAGGGCGTCGCCGAAACCATCGCGCACGAGATGGCGCACCAGTGGTTCGGCGATCTGGTCACGATGGAGTGGTGGGACGACATCTGGCTCAACGAAGGATTCGCCACCTGGATGACGCCGCACCCGCTCGCGCAGTGGAAGCCCGAATGGATGCAGAGCCAGGATGTTGTGGCAGAAGCCGATCGCGCCATGGCCGACGACTCCGTGCAGAATACGCGTCCCATCCATCAGGAAGCCGAAACCCGCGCCGAAATCGAGCAACTCTTCGATGGCATCGCGTACGGCAAGTCGGCTGCCGTGCTTCACATGCTGGAGTCCTACCTCGGCCCCGATACCTTCCGCGCCGGCGTGAATCTCTATCTGAAGGAACACGCTTACGGCAACGCGACCGCGGCCGATTTCTGGAGTGCGATGGCACGCGCCTCGAAGAAGCCCATCGACGAGATCATGCCAACGTTCGTGTTGCAGCCTGGCGTGCCCTATGTCGGCGTCGAGGCCAAGTGTGAAGGCGGCAACACCAGACTCACGCTTTCTCAGAAGCGCTATTTCGACACGCCCGCGTCATTCAACCAGCCGAATGGGCAGATCTGGCAGATTCCCGTTTGCGCCAAGGGCATCGACGGCAGTTCATCCGGAAGCCAACAATGTTTCCTGCTGACCCAGCGTGAACAGCAGTTCACGCTCAAGGGCTGCTCCAGGTTTGTCTTCCCCGATTCCAACGCCCTCGGTTATTACCGCTTCGGCTATGACTCGGCAGCCCTGCGTGAATTGGGCAGCGGCGTTGAGACCGCGCTCACTCCGGAAGAGCGCATCGCACTCATGGGCAATGAGTGGGCGCTCATGCGAATCGGCAAGCACAGCGTCGGCGATTACCTGGCACTGGGCGCGCAATTCAAGAACACGCCCGGGGCCGTGCTGCTGATGTCCTTTGGCCACAACCTCGATGCCATCAACGACCGTCTGGTCACCGACGCCGATCGTCCCGCGTTTCAGACATGGCTGCGCACCACCTTCTCTCCCATGCTCCAGCAACTCGGCTACAACGGACGCCCCAACGACACGCCGGAAGAAAAACAGAAACGCGCGGTGCTGTTTGAAGGCTTAGGCAATCTGGCGGACGATCCGCAGGTGATTCAGCAGGCGCAGACCATGGTGCAGCAGTACATGAAGGCCCCGGGCTCGCTCGATGGCTCCATGGTTCGTCCCGTGCTTGCCGTGGCCGCGCGTCATGGCGACGCTCAACTCTATGCTGAGTTCAAGACGCAAATGCAGAAAGCCACATCGCCGGAACAGTATTACAGCTACTTCTATTCGCTGCCGGAATTTCCCGAACCGGCGTTGACGAAAGAGACGCTGGATTCCACGCTGACTCCGGCGGTGCGCGGTCAGGACCTCTATGTACTTATCGGACTGCTGCGGAATCCCATCACTCAGGACGCGACCTGGAACTTCATGCGCACGAACTTCGACGCTCTGATGAAGAAAACCGGCGGTGGTTTAGGCGGCGTGGGAGTCTTTCTCTACGGTGCGCAGAGCTTCTGCAGCACGGAGAAAGCCCAGGAGGTGCAGCAGTTCTTCCAGCAGCATCCCTTCCCCGGCACCGAGCGCAACCAGAAGCAGGCCATTGAAGCGATCAATAACTGCGTGGTGCTGCGCGATCAGCAGCAGTCAAACTTGTCAGCGTGGCTGAAGCAGCAGAACGGAGTGCGAAACGCCTCGGCCGACTCCGGCGAAGTAACTACCGGAGCGGCAGCGCGCTAGCTGGCACTCGCTGACCGGCGATAGCCACCATCCGTTTACATTGAACATGACGGCGTCCGTTTGGGCGCCGTTTTTTAGTTTTTGTTCCGTCCCGCGGGATTCCGTTCCTCAGCAGCCCCACTCCGCTTCGCCGGGTTTGGCGTAGTACTTGCGCGAATTTTCTTGCAACCGGGCGTTCGTCTCCAGTTCCAGAATCGCTAACCGCGCTGCAGCCACCATGCGGTTGCGTTCATCGGGTGGCACGGAACTCCACGCTGCCAGTTGAGCTTCTATGGTGTGTTCTGTCTGAGGTGACAAAGCATGGTGGTAATGATCGAATAGCCGGGTGAACTGTTGCACGAAAACTTCCTGCGTTGACATGATCTCCTTAGATCGCTCCTGACGTACCTCCGATTCGAATTCCGCACCCGTAAATCCGGAATAAATCGCACGTAAAGGGTTTGTAAGGAGATATGCGCGGTTCCGCCGGCAGTGACATAAGCGCGGAGCAATCTAGCTCCCGAACAGAGCTGCTCCATGGAAGGGCGCGAGCACCAGCGTCAGCGCCAGCATTGCCACAGCCGCCAGCGCCAGCCATCGGCGTTCCGGACCGATGTCCGGCCACTGTGGCACATTGGGATGCCGCATGCCGGTGAACGCCAGGATTCCCGCCCATACCAGCCATCCCATCCAGAAGAAAACTCCCAGCGGAATGAGCACGCCGATGGTCGTGCGCGTCACCCACTTATGCGCGCGCGGCGAGACGGCGTAAACGATGTGCCCGCCGTCGAACTGTCCGCCCGGCATCAGGTTCAGCGCGGTGGCAAACATTCCCACCCACGCCGCGATGCCCACTGGATGCAGGTAGAGCGCGCTTAGTGGCGCGTTGTTGTGCGCCAGCGGCGCCAGCCAATGATGGAAGAGGCTGAAGATCAGCGGATATCCGAATTCCAGCACATTCTGCGACACATCAGGCGGCATCGGCTTGGAGAGCGCCAGTCCCCACATCAGCACCGGCAGCGCCACCAGAAATCCGGCGATCGGCCCGGCAATACCGATATCGAACAGCGCCTTGCGCGAGCGGATGGGCGACTTGATGCGAATCAGCGCGCCGAATGTGCCTATCAGCGTCGGCGCGGGCACAAAGTAGGGCAACGTCGCATAAACGCCGTTTCGCTCCGCCACCACGAAATGCCCGAACTCATGTGCCAGCAGGATTCCGAGCAGCGTCAGCGAAAACGGAATGCCCATCTCCAGCCGCGCCGGATTTTGCATGATCCATCGCAACGGAAATAATGGCAGCGCGAAATTGTCGGTGGTGAATGCCGGCAGGTCGTGTATGAAGTTGTATTGCAGGCGTGCGCCGACGATCAGCGTCGTCATCAACGTCAGCAGGAGCAATAGAATATGCAGCCAGTAGCGGCGGCGCCGCGCAGGTGCTGCTACAAACACCTGCGGGTAACGGGGCACCTCAAAGGTGTAGGAGATTGGGGACGTGGGATCGGACATGGGAAAGCAGTGGCTAGTGGTCAGTTGCCAGTGGCCAGTTAGCGCTTACATAAGTTTATCGTCCGCAACTAGCCACTGACCACTAGCCGCAGGCCACTACTCGATGGACTGCAACTCCTTCCCTGGCTTGAAGCGAACCGCCTTGCCGGGCGGAATGTTGACCTCGGCGCCGGTGCGCGGGTTGCGGCCAATGCCGGTCTTGCGCGGCCGCACCGTAAAGACGCCGAAGCCGCGCAGTTCAATGCGGTCGCCGCGCGCCAGCGACTTCTTCATGCTTTCAAATACGGTTTCGACCGCCATCTCAGCCTTGGTCTTAGTGACCCCGGTTTTAGTGACAACTTCGTTGATCAGATCCAGTTTGATCACACCTGTCTCCACAAGTTGACGCTCACCGTGGCGCGATGGCCCGCACCGCCGATACAGTTGTGATTCTATCCGACTTCGCCGCGGAAGGTAAGTTACTTTTACGCTTCGGTGGCAAATGGACATGCGCATCGCAGCGAGCCCGGCCCGGAATTGTTAGCAGGCAACCGGCACCTCGCTTGGTGGGGCTCTAATCGAACTCCCACATTTCTTGTAGGCTGAGCGGAGTAGTTTTTTCGTCAGGGTATCTGTGGAAGCCGTCCATGGCAACGCTCCAAAGCATCGGCAAGAACCGGCCTGCGAGAAATCCTTGGATCACAACTCGGATGCAGCCATCAGGCGTTTCCCGCTCCACAAATGTCGTGATTCTCCCTCGCCGACGTTCAACCGTAACGTATTCGACCGGCCTATCCTCCAACTGGTTTAGCTGCTCATAAGTAAGCTGGCGGAGGTCGTCGCCGCGCTCATTCACAATCTGTTGAAACCTTTTGACCGCGGTGGTCAAGCACGTTCCTCCGAGTGTTCAGCATAAGCCCTTTGTCAATTCGCTCCGCATTCCGTAAGATGACGTTTTCGCAGGCGGACAGGTTTGTATCAGGGCACGACTTCAGTCGTGCCGAATAAAGCCTCAATAAGAATTGGGGGCTTGAGCCCCTGCATGCCGCCTATCAGGGGCTAAAGCCCAAGTTCTATGGCGACTGATGCGGCGCGGCTAAAGCCATGCCCTGATACAAAACGACGTCACGATTTCGCCGGGCTGAAACCCGGCGCTTCCACTGCCCAAGGAGCTTCATGGCAATCAAGAGCGACCGCTGGATCCGCAAAATGGCCACTGAGTACGACATGATCAATCCCTTCTCGGAGAAGCAGGTCCGCGAAGGCGTCATCTCCTTCGGCCTTTCCTCCTACGGATACGACCTGCGCGTCGCCGACGAGTTCAAGATCTTCACCAACGTCAACAGCACCATCGTCGATCCCAAGAAATTCGACGAGCGCTCATTCGTCACCATGCAGACCGATGTCGCCATCATTCCGCCGAATTCGTTTGCCCTGGCGCGCTCCGTCGAATACTTCAAGATTCCGCGCGACGTGCTGACTATCTGCGTCGGCAAGTCGACCTACGCGCGCTGCGGCATCATCGTCAACGTCACCCCGTTCGAGCCCGAGTGGGAAGGCTTCGTTACCCTCGAAATCTCGAATACCACGCCGCTGCCCGCGCGCATCTACGCCAACGAAGGGCTGTGCCAGATTCTGTTCTTCCAGTCTGACGAAATGTGCGAGACCAGCTACAAAGACAAGCACGGCAAATACCAGGGACAAAAAGGAATCGTACTGCCCAAGCTGTGAAGTATCTGCGTGAGAACCGATTTTGTTCCCCCGCGGTGGACTATCGGCAAACGAAAGTCAAACCCCGGAGGGGCGGAACTGGAGTTGGCCCAGGACGGAGCGCAGCGGAGTCCTGGGTAGCGCGGCAAAATTATCCCAGTCCCTTCAGGGACGGCACAAGGTTTCCACGCGCTCTCTGAAGCCGACGCAAAGCACTGGAGCAACCATGTCAATCAATACGCCGGAGGAGCTGGCAGCCATGCGGGAAGCCGGGAAGGTCGTCCGGCTTATGCTGGATGCGATGAAGGAACAGGCGCGCTCTGGTGTCACCACTGGCGAACTGGATCGTATCGGCGGCGACGTCATGCGCGACAACCGAGCCCGTTCGGCGCCACAACTCGTCTACCAATTCCCGGGCGTCAACTGCATCAGCGTCAATGACGAGATCGTGCACGGCATTCCCGGCAGCCGCAAATTGCATGATGGCGACCTGCTGAAGCTCGACGTGACCATCGAGAAAAATGGCTACATGGCCGATGCCGCCGAGACGGTGGTGATCGGGTCGCACCCGGGCATCGGAGAGCGCCTCGCTGCCTGCGCCGAACGCGCTTTCTATTGTGCCATGCCGGTGGCGCGCGCCGGCAATCGCGTGTCCGACATCGGCCGAGCGGTCGAAAAAGAGGTGAAAGATAGCGGTTTTTTTGTGGTCCGCGAGCTTTGCGGTCACGGCATCGGACGCACGATCCATGAGCGCCCCAGCGTCCCCAACTGGCCCGATCCTTCCAGCGACGAAATTCTCACCGAAGGTCTGGTGATTACCGTCGAGCCCATCATCGCCAGCCGCTCCGGCCGCGCCGTGCTCGCGCGCGACGGTTGGACGATGCGCACGCCAGATCACGGCCTCGCCGCCCATTACGAGCACACGGTCGTGATCACGCGCGGCGAACCCTTGCTGCTGACGGCAGCCTAAGCCTCTTGCGCACGAAAAAGGCGCGCCGTTGCCGACGCGCCTCAGCTCCCAACATCTGCTTGCTAGTTACACGCCCGCAGCTACCGCAGCTTCAGCCTTGGCAGGCGTGAATGCGACGTCCTGCGCATCCACTACCGCGATGGTCGTGATGTTGACGATCTCTTCGACCTCAACACCCCGCGCCAGCAGGTGCACCGGCTTCGCCATACCCATGAGGATTGGGCCAACCGTCTCCGCTCCGCCAATGCTGGTCAGCAGTCGGCAGGCGATGTTGCTGGCTTCCAGATTGGGGAAGATCAGCACGTTGGCTCCGTCCTTCAGCGGCGAGAACGGGAACGCAGCTTCCAGCTTCTCGCCATTGACGGCGAGGTCGCCCTGCACTTCGCCATCGACAACCAGCGTCGGATCGGCATAGCGCACCAGCTCGGCCGCGTGCTTCATCTTGTCGCACAGCGCATGCTTCGTGCTGCCAAAGCTGGAGAACGACAGCATGGCCACGCGCGGCTCAATGCCGAACCGGCGCGCTTCCTGGGCCGAGCAGAGTGCGATCTCCGCAAGGTCCTCAGCGGTCGGTTCAATGTTGACCGTCGCGTCGGCCAGAAAGTACAGATCGCCCTTGCGGGTGATGATCACGTACACGCCTGAGACCTTGTGGATCCCTTCGCGTACTCCAATCACCTGCAGTGCCGGACGAATGGTCTCGGGATAGTTGTGGGTGACGCCGGCAACTACGGCGTCAGCATCGCCCATGCGCACCATCATCGAGCCGAAAACGTTGGGATCGTTCATCAGCTCGTCGGCCGAGCCGAGTGTCACGCCACGGCGTTGCCGCAGCCGGTAAAGCTCCTGCACGTATTCTGCCCGGCGAGGAGCGGTTTGCGGATCGACGATGGTCACCGCGCTCAGCGGCACGCCCAGCTCAACCGCGGTGCGCTCGATTTCGGCTTTGTGTCCCACCAGAATCGGCTTGGCAATCTTTTCTTCCACCAAAACATGGCAGGCACGCAGGATCTTCTGGTGATTGCCCTCCGGGAACACGACGCGTTTAGGATTCGCCTGCGCCTTATGAATCATCATCCGCATCAGCCCATGGGCTTTGCCCAGGCGCTTCTCCAGTTGCTCGCGATACTCGTCGATGTTAACCGGGTTCTGCGCCACACCTGTTTCCATGGCGGCCTTGGCAACAGCCGAGGCTTCCCACACCAGCACGCGCGGATCGAACGGCGTCGGGATAATGTAGTCACGGCCGTACTGCAACCGTTCCACACCATAGGCGCGGCAGACTGAGTCGGGAACGTCTTCCTTCGCCAGCGCAGCCAGCGCATGGGTCGCTGCCAGCTTCATTTCTTCATTGATGACCGTGGCGTGCACGTCGAGAGCGCCGCGGAACAGGGATGGGAATCCGAGAACGTTGTTGATCTGGTTGGGATAGTCGGAGCGTCCCGTGGCCATAATGAGGTCTTCGCGGACGGCGCGCGCTTCCTCGTAAGTGATCTCCGGATCGGGATTGGCCATCGCAAAAACCAGGGGATTCGGCGCCATTGACGCGATCATCTCCGGCGTGAAGGCGCCTTTCACGGAAAGGCCGAGCAGCAGGTCAGCGCCTTTCGCCACCTCAGCCAGCGTGCGCATCGTCGTCTCTTTCGCGAACCGCTCCTTGTAAGGATTCATGCCTTCCTTGCGGCCCTTGTAGACGACGCCCTTGGTGTCAACCAGCGTGATGTTCTCGCGCTTCACGCCCATGCAGACATAGTGCTCAGCAGTGGCGATGCCCGACGCTCCGGCGCCGTTGACGACAACCTTAATCTGGTCGAGCTGCTTGCCGCTCAATTCGACGGCATTCAGCAGAGCGGCGCCGGTGATGATCGCGGTGCCGTGCTGATCGTCGTGGAACACCGGAATCTTCATCGTCTTCTTCAGCGTTTCTTCGATGTAGAAACATTCCGGCGCCTTGATGTCTTCGAGGTTGATGCCGCCGAAGGTTGGCTCCAGCAGTTGGCAGGCTTTGATGATCTCGTCGGGATTATGGGTGTTCAGTTCAATATCGAACACGTCGATGCCGGCGAATCTTTTGAACAGGACACCTTTGCCTTCCATGACCGGCTTACCGGCTATCGCGCCGATGTCGCCCAACCCAAGAACGGCGGTTCCGTTGGTCACTACCGCGACAAGGTTGCCCTTGTTGGTGTATTTGAATGCGTCTTGCGGATTCTTCTCGATCTCGAGGCAAGGGACTGCAACCCCGGGCGTATAGGCAAGGCTGAGATCGCGTTGCGTGAGACAAGGCTTCGTGGGAGTGACTTCTGTCTTCCCCGGACGTGGTTTGGAATGATAGTCGAGTGCATCCTGCTTACTAATGGGCATGACGGCCTCCAGATAAATTTGAATCGAACTTTTTGTCGCCGGCGATGAAGATCCGGCTCAACATTGTTCGTGGCAGCTTATCGACACGAATGGCGGCAGCAAGTGAAGGGACGTAGGGGATAAGCGATCCACGCGAACACACGAGATTTGGGAGCTGGAAGATTGCTTCCCATTAGTAAGTATCCGCTTTTCAGCGGCGGAAAATAGTGCAGATGTCACAATGACTTGTGAGCGGTGTCCGCCTGAGGATGTTGGACGTCACCGGCGGCGACTATAAAGGCTGCAGAGAAACTCACCCGTGCAGAGCTTGGTCGTCAGGGCGCCTTCCCCACTTTCCAGCGGCCGCTGTAAATGCAATTTCCGATGAAGCCGGCGCCCAGCACTCCCCTTGCACATTTCTTGCTACTATGAGGAAGCTGAAATCCCGACTTCCCTGCCGTTAACTGATGCTATACGAGTCTCTGCCTCAGGTCGTTGCCAGTCCCCAGAACCCTCGGGCGGGAAAAACTAGCCGGTGGCCCGCTTTTCTGCACTACACCATTTTCTTGTTTCTTGCACTTTTCGTGGTCCTGCTGCCGCACTCGGTCAAAGGCGCTCGGCACGCTTGGATGGCCGCATTCTGGTTATGGCTGCTGAGCCTGGCGATCGGGCGCAGGCGCATCTTCGCGCAGCCTTTGGCTTTGCCAATGCTGGTCTTCATCGTCCTCAGCGGGATTTCGACTGCGCTTTCGCCCGATCCGCAGCTGAGCTGGGGTTACATGAAGCTGGTGTGCTACATAGCTCTGGTCGCAACTGTGGTGGCGCAGAACCTGAAGCGCATCGCCGAAGTAAGAACGTTGATACTTCTGCTGCTGCTCTCGGCCACCGGAGCAGCCGCATTCACCGCCTGGCAGTACACCTATGGAATTGGCGTAAAAGTGGATGCTCTGGCGTCCGATACGGCGCTTTACCAGGCCGGATTGCGACCAGGAGACGTGGTTGTCAGCTTCAACGGACGGAGCTTGTATAAACCTGAACAGCTAATCGCTGCGTTGAAGACGGCTCCAGTGGGATCTGTCTCGGCTGTCAATTTCCTGCGCGGTCTGCCGCCGCCGCAACAGCATCACACCGGGTTCCGCGTCATGCCCGGCCGGAATGAGTTGGCCTCGCTGCAGTTGTCCGTTGCCAAGCCGGTTCGGGCGCAGGGGACGTTCCGTCATTACGGCATCTTCGCGGAAGTGCTGATGCCGATTGCGTGCCTCGCCTGGGCATTTATGCTGGGGAATGTGCGCCATCACCGCTGGGCCGCTGCAGCATACGCACTTATTTTCCTCGCCCTCACCGCGACTATTTTCACTACCCAGACCCGCGCGGCGATTGCCGGCTTGCTCGCGGGCTGCACCGTCTCACTCCTTCTGCTGGCGAAGAGGCGCGCTCGCGTCTGGACCATCTGCCTGCTGATTTTGCTCGCCGCCGCCGCGACGCTTTGGATTCAGCATACCCGCGGTCTTGGCTGGATCGCGGCTCGCGATGCAGGCACGCAATATCGCTGGCTGATGTGGAAGGACGGCCTTCGCCTGGCTGTGCACCATCCCTTCTTCGGCGTGGGAATGGCTACGGTCCAGAATCACTGGCGCGAGTGGAATATGCGCGCCTTCAGCTTGTATGGCGTGTATTACAACTTCCATTCCGATTTCGTGCAGCTTGCCGCTGAGCGCGGTTTCCTCACCTTAGCGGCATGGCTATGGTTCGTCGTCGCATACCTCATTTACCTGCTTCGACTCTTTCGCAAGGCGCGCCTGCACAATCGATTCGCCACCATCACCGTCGCAGGAATCCTCAGCGGCTTCGTTGCCTTTCTATTCCCGTCGCTAGTAGAATCCGCCCTGAACGATGACACCCTGGTGATGTTGCTCTTCTTTTGTTTCGGGGCCGCGGCCGCTCTCGATCGCCTGTTGGATGAAACGCGCCCGCTGAATGCGCAATAGCGGCGCAGTTGATCCGGCCAGCGAGGCTCGCTGCCTCCGGCGCCATCGGCAGAATCGTGAACTGAATTGGAGCTCGTGGAGAATCATCAGCAGGGCGACCGCCGGAGCGGCACAACCATTTATCAGTTCGCGGTTCCCATTTTGCTGTTGCTGGTGTTTGCGCTCCAGTCCATCTGGTTCATCCGCACGCAATCGCTCACCTACGACGAACCCGCGCACATCATCGCCGGTACCGACGCTTGGCAACACGGCCGCTTTGAGCGCTGGAACGACCATCCGCCGCTCGGCCGCTTATGGCTGACACTGCTGCTGGCGCGAACGCCCATTGATTACACCGAGCAGATGTGGGACCGCGACCGGCGCATCATGACAATGCATCCGGGCCCGGAATGGCTCGGGAATCGCACGCGTCCGCTGAACATGCTTCTCGGCATCGCGCTTGGAGTGGCTTTGTGGTTCATCGCGCGGCGCATCTTTTCGGAGGGAGCTGCCAACCTGGCTCTCGCGCTCTTTGCCTTCACTCCTTCTTTGTTGGCGCACTTCTCGCTGGCAACCACGGACGGCATTGGCGCACTGTTCGTCTTCCTCGTTGCCGTTCAGTTTGTGCGATGGCGCCATCGCGCCAGCA
>CAWGFZ010000024.1:0-131143 GCA_963821995.1 uncultured Acidobacteriaceae bacterium
AGCACGAGGAGATCAGGGCCCGCGTGCGGTCCCTTCATCGGGGACACCCTGTGGCCCGCGGGTCAAGGGATTCGACGACGAGGGGAAGGTGACCTCGCGCACGAGTACCTCGTCACCATCCTGGAGCTGCGCGAGGAGGCCACGCGGGCCGGGCTGTGGCTTCCCCACATGCCGACGGAGTGGGGCGGCATGGGTCTGGGCCACGTGGCGCTGGCGATGGTGCAGGCCGAGCCGGCAGGACCCGCCTGGGGCCGTGGTCCTCAACTGCCAGGCGCCGGACGAGGGCAACATGCACACCCTGCTGCACTGGGGCACCCCCGAGCAGAAGGAGCGTTACCTCAAGCCGCTGTGCGAAGGGACCGCCTGTCGTGCTTCGCCATGACCGAGCCCGAAGTGGCCGGATCGGACCCGACACTCATGCAGACCCGCGGCCTTAGAAGACGGCGACGAATGGGTCATCAACGGGCACAAGTGGTTCATCTCCGGGGCCCGGGGGGCGCGCTTCGCCATCCTGATTGCCCGCACCGAGGAAGATCCTGAGGTGCCCGCAGGCGGCCAACTCCGCATTCCTGGTCGACCTTCCTTCCGAGGGCTGGGAGGTGGTCCGCGACGTCGAGACGATGTACGGGGAGCCACAACCACTGCGAGATCCGTCATCACGGACCTGCGGGTGCCGGCTCGAACATGCTCGGCGGGCGCGGCCAGGGCCACCGGCTCGGCCAGTACCGGCTCGGTCCTGCGCGACTCGCGCACTGCATGCGCTGGATAGGCCAGATCGAGACCGCTCTGGACATGATGGTGGAGCGCGGCCCACGAACAGGTTCGCTCACGGGTCGCTCCTGTCGGAGAAGCAGGGCATCCAGTGGCTCATAAGCCGAGTCAGCCATCGAGCTCTACCAGTGCAAGCTGATGGTCCTGCACGCCGCCTATCGGATCGAGCACGGCCTCGAGTTCCGCAACGAGGTGTCGATGGCCAAGCACATCGTGGCGAACACGTTGTGGAGGGTGGTCGACCGTGCGGTCCAGGTGCACGGCGCACTCGGCTACTCGAAGGACTCGCCGCTGGCCGACATGCTCCCAGGCCCGGTGGGCGCGTTTCGCCGACGGCGCGGACGAGATCCACCAGATGCGCATCGCCCAGCGCACCATCGCCGCCTACAAGGACACCGGCACCACCGGCCGCCACCGGCGACCTGCCGGTGTGAGGTCCACGTGGGTTGCCTCCTGGCACTTGCTCGCGGCCATTTCGCCCCGCTTCGTGATCTTCCTGCTCTGGGTCTTCACGGACCGGCTCACCATCGCCTTCCGTTCGGGGTGGGAGGGTCTGCTCGGCTTCCTCTTGCTCCCGTACACGACGCTCTCTACCTGGTTGGTCTGCACGCCCGGTGGAAGGGCGTCGACACGTTCGGGTGGGTGATCGTGGCGATCGGCGTGCTGATCGACCTCTCCTCCCTCACCTACGGGTCGCGCACACGCCGCCGGCGGGCCCGGGCCGAGGGTTAGTTACTTCGCCCTGAAAAAGTAGATCCGGTGCGGTTCCCCAGCTGTCCTGAGTGACCGTCGCGTGCGCCCATGGGCCCTCGCTCCGACCTCTCCGGTCGCTTTTGGCCCCGATTTCGAGCCTTTTCTGACTCAGGGGCAGCAACAAGGGGGAGGGTCGGGCGAGATCAAGCAGGCACAGCTTGCGTCGGTGGCGGGGGGCGTCCTGGTGGTCCAGTGGAGGTCCTCGCTCGTTGCGGTGACGATGGAGAGGGACTGTGGTGTTGCTCACGCTCATCGATCAGCACGGCGATCTTGGTGGCGTTGTGGGCCAAGACACCCCATCCGCACCACGTCCACGCCCCCCATCGATGCCGTCGATCCTCGTGCGCTCCCATCCCCAGGAGTGCTTGAGGTACGAGATGCGGCCCTCCGATCCGGTGCGCCACTTGACGAGCTTGCGGAAAACGACGCGACAACTCGACCGCCTGGCGCTGAGCACCGGGGCGTCCCTTCCGCGGGATGGCGACGTGTCGCACGCCGAGGGCGTGCAGATCGGTCTCCACCTTCGCTTCGCCATAACCGCGATCGGCGGTGGCGGCCCTGGGCACCTTGGAGAACCGCCGTGATGCGCGCGATGGCGGGGCAAGCATGGGCGCATCGGGCGGGTTGCCCTTCTCGACGGTGTGGTCGAGGACGATGCCGTCGGGGTTGTCGGTGACCTGGGCCTTGTAGCCGAACTCGACGGGACGCCCGAGGCGTCCCTTGGCGATGGGTCGGGCATCGGTGTCGTGAAAGGAGACCACCCGGCGTGGCGCCGTCGGGGACCTCACCGGCGAGGCGGATGCGGGTCTGGGCCACGATCTGCTCCAGGACCCGATCGTGCGCTCGAGCTCGGCCACCAGGGCGGTGGCCTTGCCCGAGGCCCCGCACCGGCACGGCGAAGCCCCCGCCGGGCGTTTGTGGCCACGACCTGGGCGTCTTTGATGCGCGGCCTCGGCGATCGTGGCCAGCTCGCCGGTGAAGGTGAGCACCTCGTCTTTGGCCTCGCCGCTGCGCCGGCGCAGCCAGGCGGCGATCTGATGGGCTCGACGGCGCACCGAACGGGTGCGGTCCCGAAAGCGCGTCCGGCGGGCCAGGCCGAGCGCCTGCAGCGCGCCCGACCGTCTTGGTGAGCTTGGCCACGCCCTTGGCGAGCAGGCCCGAGTCGGTCGGATAGGCGACGTTGGCAGGGACGACGGTGGTGTCGGCGCGGAGCTTGTCGAGCTTCACCACGTGTGGCCGCCGTCGCCTTTTGCAAGCAGCGCCTCGTTCAGCTGGTCGACGGCCTTGTCCCCGCAGCGGGTGGTGATCTTCATGAGCGTGGTGGGATGGGGCACCGGGTCGGTGATGCCGATGCGACAGAAGCGTCGCCAGGCGAGGGAGTCGGCCACCTCGGCGCACAGCGTCTCGAAGCCGAGCCGATATCTGAAGCGCAGGAACATCATGCGCAGGTACGTCTCCATCGGGATCGAGGGTCGGCCGATCACCGGATCGAAGAACGCCACGAACGGCTCGAAGAACACCGGGTCGTCGAGCAGGTGGTCGATCTGCTCGAGCCCTGGTGGGAGGCGCAGGAACTCGGGCGGGAGGATTGCTTCCCACAGCGTCTGCTGGGCGTCTACTTTGGTGCGCAGCACGATGGCTCCAATCTCTCTGGCAAGGGGGACTGGAGCCATCGTTGTTTCATTCGGGCCGAACGCGAGCACCCTCCGATCGCAAACGCGCTGGTCACGGGCATTTTCACATCGACTTTTTCAGGTCGAAGTAGTTAGCTACTTCGCCCTGAAAAACCCTGATCCGATGTCGCTCGCCAGCCGCCTGAGTGACCGGGCGTGCCCCCATGGGCTCTCGCCCCGACCTCTCCGGTCACTTTTGACCCCATTTTCCTGCCGTTTCCGGCTTCGGGGCGCGACGGGAGAGGGACGGGGCGAGATCAGGCGGGCACGTCGTGTGCGGTGGCGGTGGCGGACGCCCTGGTGGTCCTGTGGTGGTCGTCGATTGCGTTGCGTCGGCGAAGGAGCGGGGTGCGCTCTTCGTCTCGCGTCTCGTCGATCAGCACGGCGATCTTGGTGGCGTTGTGGGCCAAGACGCCCCAGCCGCACCACGTGCGCGCCCCGTCGATGCCGTCGAGCATCGTGCGCTCCCAGCCCCAGGAGTGCTTGAGGTGCGAGATGCGTCCTTCTGATCCGGTGCGCCACTTGACGAGCTTGCGGAAGCGCCGCGACGACTCGACCGCCTTGGCGCTGAGCACCGGGGCGTCCCTTTCGCGGGATGGCGACGTGCTTCACGCCGAGCGCGTGCAGCTCGGCCTCCACCTTGGCTTCGCCATAACCGCGATCGGCGGTGACGGCTCTGGGCACCTGGCCGAGAAGCTCTTCTTGATGCGCCCGATGGCGGGGGCGAGCATCGGGGCGTCGGGCGGGTTGCCCATCTCGACGTTGTGGTCCACCACGATGCCGTCGGTGTTGTCGGCCACCTGGGCCTTGTAGCCGAACTCGACCGGCCTGCCGAGACGTCCCTTGGCGATGGGGCGGGCGTCGGTGTCGTGCAGCGACACGACCCGCGTGGCCCCGTCGGGGATCTCGCCGGCGAGGCGGGTGCGGGTCTGGGCCACGATCTGTTCGAGCGACCGCTGATCGTGCGCTCGAGCTCGGCGACCAGGGCAGTGGCCTTGCCCGAGGCTCCGCGCCGGCCCGGCGAGCGCCCGGCGGGCGTTGATGGCCACGACCTGGGCGTCTTTGATGGTCGCCTCGGCGATGGGGGCCAGCTCGCCGGTGATGGCCAGGACCTCGTCTTTGGCGTCGTCGTTACGCCGGCGCAGCCAGGCCGCGATCTCGTGGGCCCGGCGGCGCACCGAACGGGTGCGGTCCCGAAACCGCGTGCGCCGGGCCAGCCCGAGCGCCTGCAGCGCCCGACCGGTCTTGGTCAGCTTGGCCACCCCTTTGGCCAGCAGCCCGAGTCGGTCGGATAGGCGACGTTGGCCGGGACGACGGTGGTATCGGCGCGGACCTTGTCGAGCTGACCACGTTTGCCGCCTGCGCCTTTGGCAAGCAGCGCCTCGTTCAACTGGTCGACCGCCTCGTGCGCCGCAGCGGGTGGTGATCTTCATCAGCGTGGTCGGATGCGGCACCGCGGCGGTGAGGCCGATGCGACAGAAGCGCCGCCAGGCCAACGAGTCGGCCACCTCGGCACAAGCGTCTCGAATCCGAGCCGGTAGCGGAAGCGCAAGAACATCATGCGCAGGTAGGTCTCCATCGGGATGGACGGCCGGCCGATCGACCGGATCGAAGAACGGCGACGAAGGGCTCGAAGAACACCGGGTCGTCGAGCAGCCGGTCGATCTGTTCGAGCCCTGGTGGCAGGGCCAAGAACTCGGGCGGAAGGATTGCTTCCCACAGGGTCGGCTGAGGGTCTACCTTGGTGCGCAACACGATGGCTCCGATTCACTCCGGCAAGGGGTGTCGGAGCCATCGTTGTTTCATTCGGGCCAGAACGCGAGTACCCCGCCAACACGAACGCGCTGGTCGCGGGCGTTTTTCACATCGACTTTTTCAGGGCGAAGTAGCTAGTCGAAACGCAGCCGCAGGTCTGGCTCGGGTCCCGAGACGCGTCGTCACTCGGACCGGCCGATGCAAGCTTGTGCCACCCCGCCACTCCGATCATCGCGGCGTTGTCAGTGGCCATGGCCTGGGGCGGGATCAAGAGCCGTGTGCCGAACTCGTCGGCGAGCGATTGCGACCCGCGTCCGAAGAATCGAGCTGGCCGCCACTCCCCCCACAATGGCGAGCGCGGGGTCGCCGAACTCCTCGAGCGCCCGCCGAAGTTTGGCCACTAGCACGTCCATACAGGCAGCGACAAACGAGGCCGCCACCTCGGTCTCGGAGAAACCCGGGTCGGCCCTGACGTGGTTGATCACGGCCGTCTTGAGACCCGAGAAGGAGAAGCGGAAGCCCTCGGAGAGCATGGTCGGGGAAAGCCGAGCACGTCGGTGCCTTCGGCCGCGAGGCGGTCGAGCACCGGACCGCCGGGGTAGCCGAGGCCGAGGAAGCGCGCCACCTTGTCATAGGCCTCGCCGATGGAGTCGTCGACGGTCTCGCCGAGCAGCTCGTAGCGCCCGGGCGCGTGGCGAGCGGTGAGCATGCAGTGCCCGCCCGATACCAGCAGCGCTATCTGCGGGAAGGGGACATCCGGGTCCGCCAGGTACACGCTGGCCAGGTGCCCCTCCAGGTGGTTGACGCCGACCACCGGCACATCCCACCCGAGCGCAAGAGCCTTCGCCGTGGCGATCCCGACGAGCAGCGCGCCGACGAGCCCGGGCCCGAGGTGACGGTGACGGGAACCGATCCAACCTGGGCTTACAACTGGGGCATGAACTACTTCCAGTTCTCCCAGGCTGCCAATCTGTCAACCCTTAACTTCTGGCGTATGGGTGACTGTCAGGATGGAACGACGACCTGCTACGTCGCGAACGGGGACGGCGCTGACAATAACATCAATGTCAATGTCGTGCAGTCCGCCGAGAGCGGTTTCATGTCCAGCTTCATTGACATCGTCTTTGGCATGACCAAGCAGCTCGGGATTGTTGACACCACCTCGCTCCTGCAGTGGGACGCAAACCGGTACTTCAACATCCTGTTGAACCCGGCCGTCAATCACTACCTGATCGAACAATACGTCTATCCCACGACCTTGGTTGGACCTGTGTGCCAGAATCCGGCGAATCCGGGTTGCATCTGGATCTCGGATTGGAACACGTTTCAGACGGGCTATCTGTCGCTTCCCACCGGTTGGAGCGATCGTGGTGTGGACTACGGAGCCGAAGCGGCCGCCGCATTGAGCTTCATGACGAATCTCACTGTCGATGGCTACAACGGTATGAATGCCTGGAACTTCTTCACCACCAGCGACGCAACCTATCTGGGACAGGTGTACAACAACGAACCGCAGTGGAGCATTGCTCCGCTGCCGTGACAACGGCTGATCGCCGCCTGGGATGTAGTCTTCAACTGGCCAGATAATCTCTTCGGAGGTTATCTGGCTTGCTTTTGTGCGGCGGAAAAAATTTGGCCCGATGAGCTCCCGCCCAATCCGCCCTGGCTGACATTTCTCCGCGCAATGAATCCGGCAATTCATTATTCGCGACGTGTAAAATGGCAACCACCGACCGCTCGCCAAACTAGAGAACCGCTCTGTGGCGTACGTCAAACCGGTTCGTCTTCTTCAGGTGCCGGAACGCCGTCGGGAAAGGAGTTTAATACCAGCAGATGCGACTGCCGATATCCACATGTCTTCTCTTCATCGCCTTGGCGGGTGGCCTTCTCGCGTCTCGACAGAGGTTGACGGCAGGCGAAGTCGTCAGGTCCATCAGCGCTGATGCAAAAGCCGCGGAACCAATCGAAGGCGCGAAGCCGTCCAGCATCGACAATGGAATCACCATCTCTGGACATGCGCAGGAGAACCGGTTTGTCTCCGTTCCGCGATTCTTCAAGCAAGGAGATATTCCCAAGTTTGCCCAGGCGGTCGTGGATGGAACCCCCTTGCTGACGCAATGCGATGTGAAGAACCGCTGGCCTGATGGTTCTTTGAAATTTGCCATCATTAGCTTTATTGCCCCCAAGTTAGGCTCTCACACCGAGGTCACATTCCAGAACCAGGCGAGTGGAAACAACGGAGACTACCTCGACAAATCTGCAATGCTGGATCCGGCCTTCGACTTCAATGGCATCATCGATATCTCCGGCCAGGTAAGCCACTCCATCAGCGCTCGCTCCATTTTGCAGGCCGGCCACTTCCGTTACTGGCTTCGCGGTCCCATCGTAACTGCGGTCATCATTGAAGACCGCGATGGGCGAAGCTATGACGTAAACACCGACGGCAAGCCTGGTAATCCATTGCACCCCATATTCGAAGCATGGTTCTATCCGGCATCGCACAAAGTAGAACTCGGGTTCACGCTGGAAAACTCGTGGGCTTCCTCGAATCCAACCCAGAGTGCGCGCAACCAGGACCTTGCTCTTACGCTTGCGACCGGACATGCTGCGCCGGAGATTCGATTGAAGCAGACGGAGTATACGCAACTTGTTTTTACTCGCTGGCGCCGCGCGTTCTGGATTGGTTCTGATCCTGCGCCAATTCGCATCAATTGGAACCCAAAGTATCTTCTCAGCACAGGAGCGTATCCCAACTGGGATACTGATGCTCTGCCGAACTCAGCGGCTCTAGCCAGCGAAGCTGCACCCGATGCCAAGTTAAATCCGGCGCGCTTTACGATCGGCGGCTATGACGATATCTATGCGAGCAAAGGCAAAGGGCTGGGTGGAACCGGCAGATACGATCAATCCTTGAATGCGGCCGGACAGGCCGATTGGATCGGTCTCGCGAATACCTGGGACATCATGTATCTGCTGACGGGTGATCCCGCCATGCAGCAGATGATGGCTACCAATGCCGATCTTGCCGGCCACTTTCCCATCTGGTTTCGCGAAGCTGACCACAAGGCTGGAACGGGACAATACTTCGACCATCCTACTAATGGTACGGTTGACACCTACGGCAGAGTAGTTTCCATTAATGCCCGCCAGCAGGCGACGCTAAATCTGGGTAATTGGCGGCCGGGATGTCCGGGCGAAGAGCGGGACGCAATCAATCTGCCCGGAAAAGAGCCGCTCGGAGGCTGGGGAACTTCCCTTGATACAAGCCATGCACCTGACTACGCCTACATTCCATATACTCTAACCGGCAAATATTACTATCTGGAACAGCTTCAAATGGAGGCCGCATGGTCGGTCGGGACTTACATCGGATGCTACAGTGCGAATCCAGAACCGGAAAGCTATTACCGGCAAGGCTCGTTAGGCGTAATTCCGAATGTGAGCCGGCTCGAGGCCTGGGCGATTCGAACTATGGCTTATGCAGCTTTCGCCTCTCCAGACGGCCAGCCCGAAGGCCCATACTTCACCGACAAAGTCAGAAATAACGTCGCAATGTTAGAAGGCGAGCACGGGGTTGCGCTTTCCGTACATGACACTCCCGAGCGAACCACAGCGTTCAACTACGGCAAGGTCGAACTGTTCACCCAGGCAGCGAACCCATCGCCGTTGGGTGCATGGCGAGCGGACGACTGTGCCGGACCGACCGCCTGGAACCAGGTTGGCTGCTATGCCACCCCGGCAAACAACATGACATCGGCGGCATATGGAGCCGAGGCGACATTCATGGAAGGCTTCATCCTGGTCACCTTGGGCATGGTCGATCAGTTGAAGATCGCTGACACGACCCCACTGCTGCAATTCACGGCGAAACGCTACTTTCACGTCGTTGCCGACCCCAAGGTCAATCACTGGCTAATCGAGCAGTACGTTTATCCCACGCGGACCGCCTCCGGGTGGGTAAAGGACTGGGACACGTATCAGAAGCTTTACGGCCACTTGCCCCACGGTTGGCATGTTCCTCAGTCCCGGGAGGACGCCGATAACTCCTATGGCTTTATCGCCTTGAGCGCACTCAGTTACATGAGTCGGTTCACCGTGGACGGCTTCAACGGGCGTGATGTCTGGGAATCATACGCCGGCGCTTTTCCTCGCGGCCGGGCGTGTTCGAATTACAGTCCGAAATTTTGTATTCGGCCGTTTTAGCCGATTTCGGAAAACCTCCGCCCATAGCTTGCAGCCCTCAATGTGCTGGAGCGGCCTTATGAAACGGTTTCGCGCCTATGTGGAAATAAATTTCCCAACGACGACCTGGGGGCGTATTGGTCGCAGCGGCATATCAACCCCTACGGGGAAAGCCACGGAATGGCAGCCCAGTTGCCTCTGAGATGACAGAGGTCCGGTACGTCTTCCGGAGGAACCATGGGTATTCGTTTTAGCGCTGTCACAACTGCTATTTTGGCGGTTTTGCTTCTCGGCACTTTTTGCGGAGTTTCGGCTCAAACTCAGGATCAGACGTCTCCGACGCCCAAGGCGGCTGACTCGGCTTTACCCGCCTCGTCGGCGTCTGCGGACGCTCCAGCGAAGGTCGCCGCGGCGGATCCGAAGCCGGCGGTACCGTCGCCCGAGCCGGCGGCCGGCAATGCCGGCGGCCACCCGAATGTGAAGGCGCCATCCCTGCCAAAAGCGAAAGCCGAGGACTCCTACGTCGTGGGCATTGCCGACGGCCTGTTTATCTCGGTGTGGAAAGAGCCGGATCTCTCGGGCGCTGTGGTTGTCCGTCCGGACGGCATGATCACTGTACCGGTGATCGGCGATATCCAGGTTGCCGGTTTGACCACACCCCAGGTACAGGATGTGCTTACCGCGAAATTGAAAGACGTGGTGGCTGAGCCGCAAGTGACCGTCATCGTGCGCGATATCAGGAGCCGCAAGGTGTACCTCGTCGGCAAGGTGGCGCGGCCTGGAGCCATTTCTCTCACCAGCCCGCAAACCGTTTTGCAACTGCTGGCGGAATCGGGTGGCCCGGCGCAGCTTGCCAAATCGCAGAAGATGTATCTTCTGCGGACCATCGATGGCAAACAGAAGCGCATTGATTTCAATTACAAGAAGGTACTCGCAGGCACTCAGCCGGATGTGGAAGTGATGGTCGGCGACATTATCGTAGTCCCGTGAGTCTCGTCAGGAGGCGGCTATGTGCAAGAGTGTCGTAACGCGCATTTCGATGGTCGTGCTGGTACTGCTTTTCACCGCCGGGATGGCTTTCGGCCAATTGCGTTTGCCCCAGCTGCAGAATCCGATTGCCTGGGGCTGGAATCCGCCCACTGATTCCGGTACCCCCCAGACGAATACGGCACAGAATGGTGCGACCACCGGCACCGACCAGACCCTCGGGAATCCCGCCGGCCAGAACTCTGCAGACTCTTCCAAGCCGAATACGGGGGCTGCCGATGCGCAAGGCTCCGGTGATTCTTCAACCCAGAACGGCACAACCAGCTCGGCCAACGCCAATGCCGATAGCAGCTCCAGCAATCCCCCGAGCAGCGCAGATTTGCAGACCGAGCTTGGCACCCCGGTAATTCCAAGCACTTCAAGTCCAGGCACTTCGATCCTGCAACAGTTGTGGTCGCCCTTTCAGGTTCAGCCGCAAGGGATCAAGATCGGGCCGGCGTACCTGACCAGCATTTCCGATTCGTTCTTCTATGCCGCAAACAGCGTGCCTGGCGGCCCAACGCAGTCGTTTTACGGCGACTCGCTCAGTGCAACGATCGTCTGCAACCGACAGATGGGTAACGGCAGCCTTGCCATCCTGGGCAGAGAGCAGCTTTCCATGTCGGAGTTGACGCCGTATTTCAACCAGTCGGTCAGCGCCGGCTATATGGATCAGTTGACGGAGCGCTGGTCGGTCGCACTTACAGCGCAGTTTACGTATTTTCAGAACTCGATTCTGGCCAATCCCGAGTACCTGTTCGTACCGCAAAATAATGGGTTGGCGCTGCAAACGCTTTTTGTGCTGCAGCGGAGCTCGACCATGTATGAGTCGAACTCGATTGATTTCACTTACGATCTTAGTGGCCGCACGCATTTGACCTTGAGTCCGATCCTGGGCGTGACCTTCCTGGACGAGGGTGGTACGGGTTGGGCCTCATCGCGCCAGTTCGGCGGCGCGGTGGGTGTTAGTCGTGATTTCACGGACAACCTGACGGTCGGCGCCAACTACACGGCTGCCCACACATCCGCGTCCGGGATTAGTGGTACTCCCGGTTGGAATAGCCAGTCGGCCGGAGTGACCTTCCAATACCTCTTCCATCAGACGTGGTCGGTGTCCGGGGCCCTTGCCGCCAGCGGGCAGCTGGTGGCGCAGATCTGGACCTTGGCCCCAACCGGCAGTCTCAGGATCATGAAGAGATTTAGGGATTCCTCCGCTATCACCGCCGCCTACACCCGCTCAGAGGCAAGTGCGGTCTTCGTTTCGGCCGGCTACTACGACCAGACCGACCTCGGATACAACCGCAAATTGGGGTCGAAGATGAACCTCGGCCTTAACGTTGGCGAGTACCGTACCATCGCTGCTACGGCGCGACAGGATGGTAAACATGCGGGCGCATACTTTAGCTATCGTCTGTCGCCCCGGCTTAGCGCAAGTGCGGGATACAGCTACGCGTATCAGACCGGTGCCGCAGATCTGGCCCTTTCTCCATTCCTTGGGAGCGTTAACTCCTTTAACGTCGGCTTGAATTGGAACCTGGGCTCTTCGTCTGGGCTGTAAGCACACGCTCCACGTGCAGAAGCCTTCCCAGTCGTTGGAAAATATTTTCCCGATGTGGCCGAAAAGGGGCGTTTTGTGCCCCAAACTGCCCCAAAACAGCTTCCTGCCATGTAAAGTTTGGAAGCAAATCTGCTTGACAATCTGGTAGAGACGAACACTTGGAACCGCGTACAGGTTGATGCAGGGACATTCCTATGAATAATGCAGCAAAAGCTTCGGCGGCAGCACTGGGAGAGATGACGCTCCAGGACTATTTGGGCCTGCTGAGGCGTAGAAAATTCTGGATCCTATTCCCCGCCTTGGCGGTTGCGATTGCCGTGGCGGTCAGCGCCCGCAGACTGCCCAACGTCTATCGCGCTGAAGCGGTAATTCTGGTCGAGCCACAAAAAGTGCCGTCCAGTTATGTTGCTTCCACCGTCACGACCGGCATGTCGGAGCGCATGTCCACCATCTACCAGCAGGTGACTTCGCCAGCACGACTGAAGCGTCTCATTGACAACTTAGGGCTCTATTCCGACATCCGCAAGCAGCAGGGAGAGCAGGAAGCCGTGCAAGCGATGTCTAAGGCCATCACCGTCGAACAGGTGAGCGCCATGGGTTCGCAGGCCGCCGCTTTCCGTGTGGCGTACAAAGGTAGAAATCCAGCCGAGACCGCGCAGGTGACCAATCAGATCACCGCGATGTTTATCGAAGAAAACCTCAAGGTGCGTGAAGAGCAGTCCTATGGCACCGCTGACTTCCTCGAGGGTGAGCTGCAGAAGACCGCCCAGGAACTGCAGGAGAAGGGAAACGAGCTCAACCAGGCTCGTGCTCGCTATGGCGAAGGCGGTACTGCCTTCGACATGATGGGCGTTCAGGAAATCGAGGCGCTTCGCCAGCAGTTGGGGGCTGCGCAAAAGCAGATTGCTCAAGATCAGAAGCAGAAGGCCGAGCTCGAAACCATCGCCACCAGCACCGCGCCAACCATTGATACTGATCTAGGCGCCAACGCTTCGCCAGAGGATGCTGAAGTACAGGAGCTGCAAAGTAAGCTGAACACCTTGCGAAGCAAGTATGGCCCGATGCACCCGGACGTTCGCAAGGTGCAGGCGGAGCTGGATAAAGCGAAAGCGAAACAAGGCGAGAATCCAGCCCCGGCGGCGGCACCGGCGCCGGCGCCCACTGTGCATCATGTCCACAATCCTGTTATCGAAGCCCAGATGGAGCAACTCGATCACGACTTGGACCAACAGAAGCAGCAGGTGGCGCAGCTTCAGGAAGAAATAAAGTCACGTTTCGAGAGGTTGCAGGAGGTTCCCGAGTATCAGCAAAAGACAGCCGCCGTTCAGCGCGACTACGACGCTCTGCAGGGCCGCTACAAGTCCCTGCTCGACAAGAAACTGACCGCGGAAACCGCCACGGCTTTGGAGAGCCGCGAGAAAAGTGAACGCTTTGTACTGCTCGATTCCGCGCAGGTGCCCGAACACCCATACTCTCCGAACCGCCCCATGCTGATGGCGGGCGGCATCTTCCTCGGACTATTGATCGGCTTCGGTGTCGCGTTGGCCCGGGAAGTTTTGGACGATTCCGTACGCAATGAACGGGAAGCTGAACGAATACTGGGCACTCCAGTGCTCAGCGCCGTGCCGGAGATTTTAAATCCGCAGCAGATGCGGCAAACTACCCTCCGGATTTGCGCCGTCGCTGTTGCTACCGTGGTCGTCGCGGTCGGGCTGGGAATTGAACTCGCGCATTTCGGGGTAAGGTTCCTCTGATATGTATCTAGCTTATTACGGATTAAAAGAAGAACCGTTTCGGCTCACGCCGGATCCGAAGTTCCTGCAGCTTCCCGAGCCTCACCGGGACGCTCTGACCATGCTGGTGCACGGAGTCATCGAGCGCCGCGGCCTGATGTTGCTTAATGGCGCCATCGGCACGGGCAAGACGACGGTGCTGAATGGCATGCTCAGCGTGCTGGCTCGGCGCAATCCTCCCACGCCGCTCCCCACCGCGCTCATCGTCAACCCGCGACTCACCAGCGATGAATTGCTGGAGATGTTGCTTTTCGAATTCGAGGTGCCCTGCACCTCAGCGTCTCGTCCCATGCGGCTGGCGGCGCTGCAGAAGCTGCTGTTTACCACGCTGTCGAACGGTGGAACTTGCCTGCTGGTGGTGGATGAAGCGCATCTGTTACCAATGGATGTCCTGGAAGAGATTCGGCTCCTGATGAATACCGAATCTTACCGGGAAAAACTCTTGCAGGTAGTTCTGTGCGGTCAGCCGGAACTGGTCCAGCTCTTGGATCAGCCGGAAGTCAAGGCGCTACGGCAGCGCATCGCGGAACGGGCCGTCTTGCGCGCACTCAGCCAGAGTGAGATGCGGATGTACGTTCGCGAGCGCCTGCGCATTGCAGGCTTCGATAAGCCTCTTCCCTTTACTTCCGCCTCGTTGGACCGAATCCATGCCTGCGCCGGGGGAGTGCCGCGCCTGATCAACATCCTTTGTCACACGTGTCTGCTCATCGCAAGCGAGAGCCAGCGCGAGGAGATCGGCGAAGATATCGCGGAGGAAGCTGCCATACGGCACGAACTTCCACTGGACGCCGACACTGCTGATAGGCGCAACGGCGCCTTTGATGTGAAACAAGAGGTGCCGCCTGCACCGCAGTTGTTTGGGGTCGCATTGCAGGCCAAAGCCTCTGGTCGAGGGGAATTGTGAGCAAACTCTTTCACGATATGCAGGAAGCCGCCAGACAGTCCGAGGCAGGGTCGGGTAACGGACAAGTTTTGGCACAGTTGCTGGAATCCGTAGGCGCGAATCCCGACAGTCTGCGCGAGAGCGCGTCGCCGCTGGGGAACTGCCGTCGTCTCCAGTTGCCTGCGCTGCCGCGGCCGTTCCTTATGGCGAATGACGAGAGTACTTGGACCCACGGCGCGTTTGAAGGCTATCGCGCGCTACGGACCAAGCTGGTTCGATTCCAGTCGTCCCAGGGAGTGCGCTCCATAGTTATTACCAGTGCGGAAGCAGGCGAGGGAAAGACGGTATCGGCTGTCAACTTGGCGCTCTCGATGAGCCAGCTCGCTGGTCAACGCGTCCTCCTGGTCGATGCCGATCTGCGGACGGCTGGGCTCAGTTCCGCGACCGGCGCTCTCGAGAAACCTGGATTGGCGGAAGTCCTGGCTGGGGAAGCGGAGTTCGCCGCCGCTCCGGCCCAAACCAATATTCCCAACCTGTACATTGTCGGCGCCGGAGAGGCGAATCGGCCGGCTGCTGATTTGTTCGCCGGGCCGAAGCTGAGGGATTTCATTAGCTGGTGCAACGAGACATTCAGCATGGTCCTGGTCGATTGTCCTCCGATGATGGGGCTTTCCGACTTCGAAGTTGTGAGTGCGGCTTGTGACGGCGTGCTGCTCGTGGTACGGGCACAACGCACCAGGCGTGATCGGCTCGCCGATCTTGTGCCCCATTTGCGCGAGAAGAAGCTGCTCGGCATTCTGTTCAATGGGCAGGAGCGGCCCCATCATAAGCAACGGTATGGTTATTACTACTCGAAGATCGGCAAGAACCGGCCGAGCTGAGCGTTTCAATGGTGTCGAGGTACATGTGAACTGTTCGCAACGCTAGGATGAAAGGGTTATGTATCCGAACCTGAAGCTGCAGATCTTCAAGCTTGGTATTCGCCAGAACCAGATCGCTAAGGATCTGAAGTTCTGCGAAAGCCAGCTAAGCAAGATTATTCATGGCTACCGTGAACCCTCAGACGGTGAACGGAAGTCGTTGGCGGTCTATCTGAATGTAGACGAGTCGTGGCTGTTTGAGCGGCACGAGAACGTTCCTACGCCCCATACGTCCATGTTCGCCAACCTGCGTGGAGACAAGAATGGCGGCGGCTAGTACTCAGACCCTTGCGTCCGGGATCGAGTCTTCGCCGGTCGTGATCAGGGACTTTGATTCCAGGATGGCCGGGGCATGGGACCTGTTCGTCGCTTCCTGCTCGCAAGCAACTCCCTTCCATTGCACCGCCTGGATTCGCGCTCTTCAAAGTACCTTCCATTACGAGAACCGGTCTCTGTACGTCGAGAAGGACGGTAAGATCACCGGTGTGCTGCCGCTGTTTTTGGTCTCGAACTGGATTGTGGGGCGCTGCCTGATTTCCAGTCCCTTCGCAGACTATGGCGGCTTGTGCGCTCAGGATGAAACATCGGAAGATGCCTTGGTCGCGCGGGCGAAGGAAATCGGCTTAGCCGAAAAGGTGGATTTCATCGAGCTGCGCGGCAAAACATCGCGCCTTAGACCCGATTTTTACTACAGGGACTTGTACGTCGGCTTTGAAACGGAGTTGGAGCCCGACCCGGAAGCGCAGCTGAAAAGCCTGCCTCGGGACACGCGCTACATGATCCGCAAGGGTAACAAGGCGGGTCTGGAGCTGCGCAGCGGTATCGCCCAGCTACCGGAGTTTTACCACTTATTTACGCTAAATTGGCTTCGCCTGGGAACCCCGGTCCTGCCGCGAAAGTGGCTGGAAGTATTGCTGCACGAATTCGGCGATAGTGCCGAATTGGTGATGGTGCGCCGCCAGGGAAGACCTGTCGCAGGCGTCTTTTCGTTCGTGTTCCGCAATACTTTATTCCCGCACTATTCCGGAGCGTCCCCCGATGCGAACAGCTTTGCGGCAAACAATTTTGTCTATTGGGAGTTGATCAAGAGGTCGATCGGGCGCGGTATCCGACACTTCGATTTTGGCCGCAGCAAGAAGAATACTGGCGCCTACAATTTCAAATCGGCATGGAACATGCAGATCACTCCCCTGCACTACCAGGTCTGTATGTTGGAACGAAAGAGTGCCCCGAATTTTTCCCCCACAAATCCCAAGTTTGCGCTCGCCAGCAAACTATGGAGCAAATTGCCGTTGAAGGCGAGTACCTGGATGGGACCCCATATCGTCCGTTGGTTCCCGTAAAGGTGGAAGCTTCATTGTCAAACCATGCAGATACTCTTTCTTGCGCACCGGCTTCCTTATCCGCCCGATAAAGGTGAACGAATTCGTGCGTTCCAGCAGCTTCAATATCTGGGTGCGCGGCATGATGTGGACCTCTTCTGCTTGGCAGATTCAGAAGCGTGCGCCCGCAATCGAGAGCATCTTCGAACGAAGTGCCGCAGTGTACATGTCGAGGTACTGAAAAAGGCCTCCAGACTATTTCGTGCCGCCAGGAGCTTCGCCGCCGGACAACCTATTTCGTTCGGTTTCTTCCATTCTCCAGGCTTCGGCCAGGGTTTGGACCGGTTGCTGCAAACTTACAAGTACGACGTCATTTTTGTTTATAGCTCGTCGATGGGGCAGTATATTCCGCTGCCTTCACCCGCGCCGGTAGTGGTTGACTTTGTAGACGCTGATTCCCAGAAATTCCGGCAATACGCAGCTACCTCGAACGGCCTGCGGACATGGTTATATTCGCGGGAGGCCGATGCTGTCGCCGACGCTGAGCGCTCATTGGGTCGTATCGCTGCCGTCTCAATCGCCGTCACCGAGCACGACGCTCGCGAGCTCCAGGCCGTCATGGGTTCGGAAGTCAGGGTCGAGGTCGTCCCCAACGGCGTGCATGTGCCTGACTGCTTGAATGCCACGGAGCAAAGTGCGATTTCTGACTTGCGGCCGTTCTTGCTGTTCGTGGGCACCATGAGTTATCCCCCGAATGCCGACGCTGCCGCCTACTTCGCCCGCGAGATTCTGCCGCTGGTGCGCAAGACACGCCCTGAGATGAAATTTGTCATTGCCGGTCGCGAGCCTGATCGCAGGGTCCGTGACCTGGCAGGAATACCAGGAGTCTTGGTGATCGGCGAAGTGCCGGATGCGTTTGCATATTTTCGCAGCGCGGAAGTGACCGTTGCTCCGTTTCGCATCTCCCAAGGGTTCCACAACAAGATCGCGGAATCTCTGGCGTCCGGCACTCCGGTCGTAACTACACCTCGTGCCAGGGATGGAATCGGCTTAGGAGAGCGAGAAGGCCTGTTCGCGGCCGACAGCCCCGAAGAGTTCGCGAGGCAAATCGAAGCTGCACTGGCCACGGCCGTACAGAAACAGGTCAGGGAAAATGCAAGCCGAGTGCGTAAGACGTTGAGCTGGGACGTACGTCTTGGCAAATTGGAACAGTTGATGTTTGAAGTTGTAGCCAATTCTGACAGTACAGCCTATGAATTGGTGGCGGGAAGTTAGACCGATGACCACAGCATCCAGTCCGGGCTCAGTCGCGAACAACTCCGCGGCGACGTTCGCTACATCGCTGTCGAACAACCCGGGGAGCATGCAGCCGTTGCGCGTAATGCACGTCTTGGATCGACTGGATGTGGGTGGTACGGAGAAAGCCTTGATTAAACTGATCCGGGCGTCTGACCCAGCCATCTTTGAACACTGCATTTGTACTTTACGCGGCTCGACCGAGACGGCGAGAGAATGGGCCGCGGGCGTCAAGCTTGTAAATGCCGGCCGCGATGGAGCAGCCTTTCAGTTCAATGTTCTACGATTGGCTAAGCTGATGAAGAGCCTTCGTCCGGCTATAGTACATTCCCGCAATTGGGGTGGCATTGAAGGGATTGTCGCAGCGCGACTTGCTGGCGTACCTGTGGCTCTCCATAGCGAGCATGGATATCAGCTCGACATGCGCTCCGGTCTCCCACTGCGTCAGCGAGTACTGAGGCACTTTGCCTACCGCATGGCGACTGGCGTTGCGGCTGTTACCGAGGAATTGCGCAGCTATCATGCGGGGCAGGCCTGGTGGAAGCCTGAGCGCATGACGGTACTTTATAACGGTGTTGACGGCAGCGACTTTCGCCCGCAGCCACAGGCGCGGGATATTGTTCGACGGCGACTTGGAATTCCAGTGGATGCGCTGGTGGTTGGTTCAGTGGGGCGGATAATTCCTTTGAAAGATTTAGCCACTATACTCCGGGCTGCGAAGCTGCTAACGGGCGAAATACCTAATCTGCATATCCTCATAGTGGGTTCAGGGCAGGAATTGCCTAATTTACGTACGTTTGTCGATGGCTGCGGAGAGTTGGCTGGGCGAGTGACATTTCCAGGAACACTCGACAACGTGCAGGAAGCACTTAATGCGATGGACATATTCGTGCTGCCATCGCTGATGGAAGGTATGTCGAATACCTTGCTGGAAGCGCTGGCAGTTGGGCTGCCCGTAGTTGCCAGCAGGGTTGGCGGCAATCCCGCAGTAGTGGCCGAAGGCGTGTGCGGATATCTCTTCACTCCACAAGATGCACCAGAACTGGCCAGTGTGCTGAGGACTTTGCTCCGAGATGGAAAGCTGCGTAATCAATTTGGCAGGGCGGCCCGAGAGCGAGTGCTGCAACATTTCAGTCTGGACGCGATGACGCGCCGCTATCGCGATCTGTATATCGATTTAGCTATGCGTCAATCGGCACCTCTTGGTTCCAAATCGTATGTGCGGAATTAGCGGCATCTTCGAATTCGATCAGTCTCGTCCCATTGAACGGGAGACCGTCCATAGGATGAACGAATCGCTGCGCCATCGCGGGCCGGATGACGAGGGGATCTTTGTAGGTCCGGGTATTGGGTTAGGTCATCGGAGGCTGAGCATCATTGATGTTGCGGGCGGACATCAGCCGATAAGCAATGAAGACGGCACCATCTGGGTGCTGCTCAACGGCGAAATTTATAATTATCCGGAGTTGTCAGCAGAGCTGAGCTCACGTGGCCATCAATTTACTACAAAATCTGACACCGAAGCGATTGTCCACTTGTACGAAGATTACGGTGAAGAGTGCTTTGCAAAATTGCGCGGCATGTTTGCCATTGCTATCTGGGACAGCCGTGAGCGTAAGATACTGCTGGCGCGCGACCGGGTTGGCAAGAAGCCGCTCTACTATTACGTTGACCGTAATAGGCTGATCTTTGGATCGGAACTCAAGGCAGTTCTGGCTGCCGACGGCCTGCCGCGCACGATTGATCCCTTAGCGGTTTGCGATTACTTCTCCTTTTCCTATATCCCCGCTCCCAAGACCGTCTATAAGAATATTCGCAAGCTGCAGCCGGCGCACTATCTTGTCGTCAGTCGTTCCGGGTTGCGGGAAACTGAATACTGGAAGCTTTCGTTCTCCAATGTTAAAAATTATAGCGAAGACGAATGGTGCGAGCTTATACGCCAGCAGTTGTGCGAGGCCACTCGTATTCGGCTGATGAGCGAAGTGCCACTGGGGGCGTTTCTCAGCGGTGGGGTCGATTCATCCTCCGTAGTGGCCATGATGAGCCGGTTGATGGACAGACCGGTAACCACTTGTTCCATCGGGTTCAGTGCCGATAAGTATGACGAGTCGGAATTCGCCCGTCAGATCGCCGATCAATTCCGGTCCGACCATCACGAGGAAACAGTTGAAGTAAACGCACTCGATGTGCTCGACAAGCTTGCCTGGCATTATGACGAGCCCTTCGCGGACTCCAGTGCGGTGCCTACTTACTATGTATCGAAGGTTGCTCGCCGCCAGGTTACGGTTGCGCTCGGCGGCGACGGAGGTGACGAAAACTTTGCAGGCTATCGCCGTTACATTTTTGATCGCGCCGAAAACCAGTTGCGCAGCTATTTGCCCGAGTCCCTGCGCCGGACTGTCTTTGGGCCGCTGGGGAGGATGTATCCCGGCCTGGCCTGGGCGCCACGTCCACTGCGCGCTAAGGCAACCTTCCAGTCATTGGCGAGAACACCTCTGGAGGGCTACTTCAACTCTATCTCCGTGTTCCGGCCGGATGAAAAGCCGCGGCTTTTTACACCGGAATTTCGGCAACAGATAGCTGATTACGACTCCCTTGAAGTTTTAAGAAGGCATTACGAGTCGGCGGATACTACGGACCCACTCTCGCGCATTCAGTATGTGGATATCAAGACCTACCTGCCCGACGATATCTTGACGAAGGTGGACCGTGCCAGTATGGCGGTCTCGCTCGAGTTGCGAGCTCCCATCCTCGACCATCGCTTTATGGAGCTGGTGGCATCGATTCCATCGGACCTCAAGCTGCGAGGCAGAACGGGAAAGTATATCTTCAAGAAGGCGATGGAACCTGTGCTGCCGAAGGATATTCTGTATCGGCCCAAACAGGGGTTCGCTATTCCGCTGGACCAATGGTTTCGCCGCGAGTTAAAGGACGTGGCCTATCAGCTGATCATAGAAAATAATCATGGCGGGATCCTGGATACGAGATATCTAAAACACATTTGGAAGCAGCATCAGGCAGGCATCTTCGACCGATCGGCGTATCTTTGGACGGTGTTGATGTTTCGGAAGTGGCAGCAGGTTTTTAAAGTATAACGACTTACTTATGCAGGGAATCTACGGCATCTGCACACCCGGTGTTCAGCTGGCGGTATCCGAAATTGAGCCAATGTCGTCGGCCATGGGTATCGAGGTCGGGCAGCGCGTAAAACCTCCGATCGGGAACGGCGGAGCATTGCTGTCATCGGTGGGGCCGCGCGGCTTCAGTTCGCATCGCGCGCGCCAGCGTACCTACGTAGCAATCGATGCCGATTTGTGCAACTACGACCCATTGCTTGCCGATTACAAACCACTGCAGGGTGAGACCGCCACTGCGCTTGCAGATGCTGTGGCTGAATTGTACGTTCGATATGGAGTCGAATGCTTGGCAAAGCTGGAGGGCCAGTTTGCCGTGGCAATCTGGGATGAACAGTTGCAGCAGTTAGTGCTTGCAGCCGACCGTCACAGCTTTAAGACCTTGTACTGGTCCATCCACAAGGGGAAGCTCTTGTTCGCGTCTCGACTCTGCGCGATTGAGTGCGTCAAGGGATCAGCCGAGATCCATCCGGCGGCAGTTTTGCAGTTCTTGATCCATGCCGTGGTTCCTGCTCCTCTTACCATTTACAAAGATATTGAACGTCTGGAGCCCGGTACAGCGCTGGTGTACCGCAAGGGCCAGATCCAAAAAAACCGTTACTGGGACTTGAATTATGAGGAGTCCGGAACATCGAATGTTCGGGAATGGCGAGACGAAGTACGGGAATGCCTGCGCCAGTCTGTCTATGCGTCTTTAGAAGGTTGCGATCCACAAACCATGGGCGCGTACTTGAGTGGAGGTACAGACAGCAGCAGCGTGGTCGCGTTTGCCAGCGAACGGCATTCGCCTTTCAAGACGTTTTCGATTTACTTCGAGAATCGTCGCTATGACGAAATCGGCTTCGCCAGGACTGCGGCCGAACACTTCCACAGTTGTCATCATGAGGAGTGCCTGCAGGTCGGCGACGCAGCCCGTGCCATACCGAGAATCGTTGATTATTACGAAGAGCCCTTCGCGAATTCGTCGGCAATCGGCTCTTATCGCTGTGCAAGGCTGGCCCGCGACAATGGGATCGATGTCTTGCTCGCCGGCGATGGCGGCGATGAGTTGTTCGCAGGCAATGAGCGTTATGCGACGGATAAGAAGTTCGCGCTCTACCATTCGTCACCTGAAACTATCCGCAACCTACTGATCAAGCCGGTAGCGGGTCGCCTGCCAAAGTCCGGAATGTTATCGATGCCCATGCGATATATTCGGCGCGCAGAAACGCCTAATCCCCTGAGGATGTTTTCCTACAACTTCTTTTTGACACAGGAAGGCGTAGAGGCGCTGGCCCCGGATTTCGTCAGCGAAACGAACCCACAAGATGCGTTGAGGATACCACAGGCCCACTTCGACTCAGCGCCGCACGCAACATCCGAGTTGAATCGACTGCTCTATCTCGATGTAAAGATGACACTCTCCGATAATGACTTGCGCAAGGTGATCGGCACGGCAGAACTGGCAGGAGTGCGAGTGCGCTTCCCACTCCTGGATCGCCGCCTGGTGGAGCTTTCCGGCCGCATACCCTCCAGTCTTAAACTGAAGGGGTTCGAGAAGCGCTACATATTCAAGCAGGCTATGAAGAACATCTTGCCTGACCGGATACTCTATAAGAAGAAGCACGGTTTTGGAGTTCCTGTCGGTTGCTGGATGATAAACGATCCGGCGATGAAATCGATCGCCGCCATAGTAAATGAACCGGAGACTCGCCAACGGGGCTACTTTCGGCCAGATTTTCTGGCTCGACTGCAGGAACTAAACCGCATGCACCCGGCTTACTACGGTGAGGTACTTTGGGTAGTCCTTATGCTGGAGCTCTGGCATCGCCGATCGCGCCATTATTCGGCCGAGCAGCCTGAAAAGCTCCACGTCGGAGCTGCGCATGCAAGCTGAGCATTCAGGAGCGGCTACCCTGCACGGATGGCGCCGTGAGCTTGCATCGGCAATGTACCACGCAGGCTTGCTGAAAACTTTGCGGATCGCCTCTCAGCACTTCGAATTGGAACCGCAAGAAGGAGGTCGTCCGCACCTGCGAAGGGTGCGAAAGCCGAAGTATGTAGTGCTCGGCTATCACAGCGTGGGAGAAGATGGGCTTCCACTATACTGCCGGCTGCCGCGGCGAGTATTTGCAGAGCAGATGAGATATCTAAGCCTTAATTACCGCGTCATCTCGTTACGCCAGATGGTTGAGGAACTAGACAATCCTCCCGGCAGTGTACAGAGTGTGATCGTTACTTTTGACGATGGATACACAGGAACATATGCCGGGGCATTTCCAATCCTGAAGCAATATTCAATTCCCGCGACCATTTACCTGATGACCGGTTCAATTGAGACTGGTGACATACCTTGGTATGACCGCGTTTTTCTTCAATTTCAGCAGGCAACGTCAGACTTGACGCTGAAGCTGGAGACGACACGAACCTTCCGGCTGAACGGTTTTGCCAGCCGGGTGGAAGCTGCCACCGCCGCCGTGATGTATTTACGGGGCATTCCGGATGAAGAACGCAGGATATGGTGCGAGACGCTCGACAGATTGATACCGCTACGTCGCAGTGAGCGCTGCATGATGACCTGGGAACAGATTCGCGAGATGCAGGCGGCGGGAATTTCGTTTGGCTGTCATACGATGAATCACCCCGTACTCAGCCGCCTGTCGCGCGATGCTGTCCGCCGCGAGGTGGCTGAATCGAAGTGGTTGATCGAAAACCGATTGAATGTCACGGTGAATGATTTCGCGTTTCCATTTGGCAAACCGAAAGACTGCGGCTCCATAGGTGCTGAAACCTTCGAGCAACTTGGATTGCAGACAGCGATGACTACGATCGTAGGCATCAACGAACCAGGATGCAATCGCTACCGATTGCGGCGAATAGTTCAGGGAAACGAAACCTCTTTGGCGATGTTTGCATACCGCTTGCAACGTCTCTTCTTCCATCCGGAGGATGAAGAGCTTGTCGCACACGCGGGGCCGGCCGAGGGGATAGGTAACTGACCGATGGCGATACGAGACACCGTCGTAGTCCTGATAATCCTCTTATCGGCGCCAGTAGCGTTGTTTAATCCCTATTTTGGTGTATTGATGTGGACATGGATTGCCTATTTCAATCCGCACCGTTATGCCTGGGGGCTCGCACGATACGGCTACTTTCAGCCTGCGATGATTGTCGCAGTCCCGACGTTAATAGGACTGTTATTCGCGCCCAAGAATATACGATTCATCACGCGCGAGACGCTGCTGTTGATTGCTTTGTGGTTTTGGTTCGCATTCACCACGTTCTACATCTCCAGCGTTCCGGAGTTTGCTGGCCATGTGAAGGACGCCAACACCCACCTGGAAGAGGTCAGCAAGATCTTATTGATGACCTTTGTAACCATTCTGCTTGTCACGACCAAGCTGAAGCTTCGGCTTCTCACGTTCATGATAATGGTAAGCTTCGGTGTTAGAGCTGCGGTTGTGGCTGTATGGTACATCCGAACCGGCGGGCAGTTTACGGTATGGGGTCCGGAGGGATCGTTCATTTACGACAATAACGACTTCGGTCTCGCGCTGAATATGACCATCCCGATCTTTTTCTTTATGGCGCGCGACGAGCCGAGGTTGTGGATGCGAGTTGTGCTGCGCAGCCTAATGGTATGCGTCATCATCTGTGTCATCGGCACGTATTCGCGCGGAGGACTCGTCGGCCTCGCCGTAATCACGCTCGCCATTTTGGCCAAATCGCGCCAAAAGGTAATCGGTTTACTGCTGGTCTCGGTTGCGGTGGTATGCCTTGTGATGTTTACCACCCATACATGGCATGATCGGATGACCGAATTTCTCGAAGGCAACCTGGATGCGTCAGCTTACTCGAGACTGGTCGCCTGGGGCGGAGGCTGGAACCTCGCGAAGCA
Source organism: uncultured Acidobacteriaceae bacterium (assembly GCA_963821995.1). Taxonomy (GTDB): domain Bacteria; phylum Acidobacteriota; class Terriglobia; order Terriglobales; family Acidobacteriaceae; genus Bog-257. The sequence goes on from CAWGFZ010000024.1 coordinate 24,944, forward strand.
ATATCCAATCACCGGGGGCGGCTTCGACGTGTTCACCGATGAGGCGATTTTCCCCAGCTTTGTTCCGCCAAGTCTGCGAGGGGCGCTGTATAGCAAGGTCCATCACTTACATAGCTCTCACAGTATCTATTTTGAAATGCTCGGGGAGCAGGGATTCGTGGGATTAGGATTGTTCCTGACGCTCATTATATCGTGCTTCGTTAGTACGCGGCGCCTCCGAAAACGAGCCAAGCTCGATCCTCAACTGGAGTGGGTGACTCCATACACACATATTGTCGAGGTGACGCTGCTGGCTTATTTGTCAAATGGAGCTACTCTGGGCCGGGCATACTTCGACTTTTTTTATCAGATTGTGGCCCTGCTCATAATCGCGAAACTTTTGGCAGACCGGGATGTTCAGGAAGAATCGGCTGAACTTCAGCAACTTGAGCAATTGGAAGAAGTGCCTGCATAATTCTGATGAGCATGTAACCTTTGAGAGGTAATCGGATGTCGAAGTCGGTAGGCAAAAGTTTTCGAGCACTATATCAGAACCTCCAGCGTGCTGTGGAACATGGCGTCATTGCGATCGTTGTCCTATCGCTGATGCAAGGGGTGCGAGCCAATGCTCAGTCGTGGAACTGGACCACGGATAAGGTCGCCAGAGGTTCAACCACGTCGCTGGTTTTGGACAAAGACGGCAATCTTCACCTCGCTTATCTCACGCGCGATTCCAAAGTGTATTATGCGCTGCGCCCTGCGGGATCTGCCAAGTGGTTCTCTCTTGTGCTTCTGGAGTCCACTCATGCGAATACGAACGTCTATCCCAGGCTGGCCGTCGACAAACAGGATATACCGCATTTGTGCGTCTCCTTTGGAGTGCTCGAATACGTGACATTGAAGAATGGGGAATGGCTGAAACAGCAGGTAGATCCAGGCTCCGGGACAATCTCGTATCACTGCTCGATCGCGGTCACGCCCGATGGGGTGCCCCATTTGGGCTGGTACCACGAATTCTTGCCGGGAGGAACGCAGTACAGTCACTTTCGGCATGCTGACCTGGAGAACGGAGTTTGGATGGTGCGCTCTGTCGATGGCGGAATCGCCGGCAAGTGGAGTTCAATGGCCGTCGATGCCAAGGGACTTCCCCATGCCACCTATAGTCAGTTCATACATGGTGGCGATCTTGATTACGCCGTATGGAACGGCGACAGTTGGGTCTTAACCACTGTGGACTCCTCCCATAACGCAAGCAGCTACAGGGGATTTGATAATGATCTTGTGTTGTGGCCGGACGGGTCGGCTCACATCTCTTACTTTGACGCAAGAACGCTGAAGTATGCGGCGGAAGATAATGGTAAGTGGAGCATCGAAAAAGTCGACGTGGTTGCCTCCGGTCACGATGTATACGGCGGTAGTACAACCCTGTTGCGAGACAGTCACGGTAATCCCCACATTATCTACGGTGACTTTGGGGTCGTGAAGCATGCCTATAAGGACGACAAGCAGTGGCACATCGAAACGGTGGTTTCCGGAGCTCTGCAGCAGTACAACAATGTTGACGCAGCAATGGGACCGGGCGACACCATCTATGTGAGCTATCCTGACCCGGATGATGGCTTCGTAAAGATCGCCACCGGGAAACCCGCTCCGGAAGCGGTCGCCAAGAAACAATGAACCAAGTCTGCAATGTCGAACCAGGGCGCGAAAGCATAGATGAGGTGACACCCCGTGCTGCATCGGCGGGAGTTGTACTTCATGTGCTTGATCACTCCTGGCCGACATTGAGTGGTTATAGCGTGCGCAGCCGTGGGTTGATTTCGGCCCAGCGCAGCCTCGGGCAGGCGATCTTGGCTCTTACGGGGCCGCTGCATGAAATTGACGACAGAGACAGCCGCGACATTGTCCTGGACGGAGTTTCTTATGTGCGGACTCCTATACGGGGGGGCGGGATCGCAAAGGCGGCCTTGCGGCGACGTTGGCCGGGAATCAGGGAATGGGAAGCAGTTCGGCTCTTGCGCAATCGCATCCTGCAACTGATCGACACCCGACCGATAGCACTTATCTATGCCCATTCTCCTGCGCTCTGTGGACTTGCGGGACTGCAGGCGGCGCGCCGGAGAGGCCTGCCATTCGTCTATGAGATCCGCGCTTTCTGGGAAGATGCAGCGGTCGACCAGAAACGCACTACTGCCAGTTCAGTGCGGTACCAACTGAGCCGCGGACTGGAAGCGTACGTTGCGACTCGTGCCGACGCGGTCTCAGCAATCGCACAGCCGATGCTGCGCGACCTGCGCAGCCGCGGGATACCCGCCGAAAAGCTGTTTCACGTGCCCAATGGCGTAGATGCAAATCAGTTCTCTCCGGTAGAGCGGGATACCGGTCTGGCGGAAAAACTCGGATTGAAGGATGACATCGTCTTCGGGTTCTTTGGTTCGCTTTATCGATATGAGGGCATTGCGTGGCTGGTTGAAGCGCTGTCTGAATTGCGCTCTCGAGGGAATCGATTCCAGTTCGTAATCATCGGTGCCGGGGAAGATGCCACGCCGATTCGCGACGCAATTCAAAAATACCATGCCGAAGAATACATTCGTGCTCTGCCGCGCGTTTTGCATGAAGAGATAAAGAAGTATTACTCGGTTGTGGATGTTATGGTTTTTCCACGCCTTAGCGTTCGGCTGACCGAAATGGTTACGCCGTTGAAGCCGTTGGAGGCCATGTCGCTGCAGAAGGCCGTGCTGGCAAGTGACGTCGGTGGTCAGCGGGAATTGCTGGAGGATGAAAAAACGGGGCTGCTGTTTCGCGCTGGCAGTGTCGTGGATTTTTGCGAGAAAGCCGAACGGCTTGTCCGTTCCGCGGAGCTTCGCAAGCAGCTCGGGGAGCGTGGGCGCGAGGCGGTCCTACGAAACTGGGATTGGAAGCAGATCGCTCTGCGTTATCAGCGCATCTACGATTTTGTTTTGCGACAGCCCTCGTCCAGCGCAGGCGAAGTTTCGCGGGACCACTGGCTGCTTTCTCCGGATGAAGGAAGGAAACATAGGTCTTTGAGGTGAATGTCCGACGTTGCAGAGCGAATCTATAACTGGCTGTCTGCAACCGACGCTTTACAACAATCGGACGTGATCTTTGTCCTCGCTGGGCGCGAAAGCCGCAAGCAGTTTGGTCTTCAGTTGTGGCAGGAGCGATGGGCTTCGAGGCTGGTTCTCAGCGTTGGCCGGTTCGAAATCAGGCGATTTTCGAATCTGAGGCTCCCGGCCACAATAGATTTGTTGAACATAGCTTCTGCTACAGAGCCGAGACGCCGGCACTATTTTGTAGACTTCGACGGTAGCACCGCGTCATACCAGAGAGTGGCTATTGGCCGATTCGGAACACTTTCCGAGATCCGTGCTTTCGCAGATTGGCTGAATCAGAATCGCTCGTTGAGGTCAGCATTGGTTGTCAGCAGCGGATTCCATTTGAGGCGGATCAGGATGTGCTGCCATAACTTCGTTGATAGAGATAAGAGACTTACATTTGTTAGTGTTGCGAACGAGGACCAGTATTTTCGTAACTTCTGGTGGCATGACGCCAAGGCAAGGATACTCGTACTAAAGGAGCTAGCGAAACTACCCGTATATAAGCTGCTTTGCCACACCCCTCATGCAAGAATCCGGACAGCGTAGCTAAAGCGCCGAAGCACTGGAACGCGAATTGGGTCTTGACATGCTGGTAACAGAATTGCAATATGTTGTAGTCGGTGGGACTGGATCGGCAGCTACAGGAGGTTATAATTTTGTCGTTTCCCACTTCCTCCGCCCCGGCATGCCCTGCTGAACTGTGTCAGGAAGAAAGTCAGGCGGCGAGCAGTTGGGTTTGGACGCTGGTTTCGCTGGGCTTAGCGGAAGTCGTCACCACTCTCCTGCTCCGAACCAGTGCCGCTTCCATGGTGGCAATCTGGTCCGGCAGCAATACCTACTCTTATGGCTTCGTAGTCCTGCCTATCTGCGCACTGCTGGTTTGGCGCCGCAGGCATGAACTTAAGGCGTTGCAGCCGAGTATCTCCTTCGCGGGGATCGTTTTGGCTGCGGGTTTTGCGGCTGTTTGGATTCTCGGCAATGTTGCCGACGTCCAGCTAGTTCAACAGTTTGCTTTCATAGGATTGGTGGAATCCCTTATTTGGGCATTCCTTGGGACGCAATTGGTTCACCTGTTGATCTTTCCGTTGGCCTTCCTCTTTTTCGCCGTTCCCGCCGGGGAAAGCCTGGTGGTCCCGTTACAGAGGATTACGGCGATCTTTACTGTCAATGCGGTTCGCCTTTGCGGAATCCCGGCAGTACAGGATGGTTTCGTCTTCTCAACTCCTTCTGGCGATTGGAAGATCGCCGAGGCGTGCAGTGGGATTCGCTATTTGACCTCTTCTTTTGTGGTGGGCGTGCTGGTGGCCGGAGTGGCGTTTCGCAGCTGGCGACGTCGCGTAAGCTTCGTGTTGATTTCCGTCCTGGTACCGATTCTGGCTAACGCAGCGCGTGCCTTCCTAATTGTTTTCCTGGCGAACTATACCAGCGTCCGTATCGCGTCGGGCGTCGATCACATAATTTACGGGTGGATTTTCTTCTCACTGGTTACGGCCATTTTGATTGCTATGGCGTTGAGATGGCGTGAGCCGGAACTTCAACCGACGAGGGCTCCAGACACCGCAGGAATTTCGCAGCCAGCGCACAAAAGTAATGCCCGGCTTATTTGGTGTACCGCCGCAGCAATAGCTATCGTTCTGTCTACAGCCGGGATTTCTGACGCTCTTTGGTCCCGGGCGCCGGTGGCTGCGCCCGAAGGGGAGCTATGGTCGGCGCCTGCGGATTGGTTGGAGACATTTGCATCTGAGAGCGCTTGGGTCCCCAATTTCAAGACCGTTGAGTCGAATACATACCAGAAGGGCTCGCGCCAGGTTTCTGCCTTCGTGGGCTTCGATACGCGGAAGGGGCGTGGCGTAGAGCTGGTGAATTCGGCGAATGCCGTAGGATCTCTGGGCCACTGGGACATTCTCACGAGCGGTTATCGCGAAACTCAAATCGCCGGCCAACAGGTCACCGTCGCAGAATATCTCATGGGTTCTGTCGATGGCCGCCGCCTGGTTTGGACGTGGTATCTGAGCGGAAACGAGATGACCGCCAAGCCATACGAAATCAAATGGATGCAAGCCAAGTCGCGATTGTCGGGGCACCCGGGGAACGTCTTCATATTCGCTATCATGACCGGCGCTGCCAGCAATCCTACGGACGCGATCGGCACTCTGACTGAATTTGCGAGGGGAATACATATCGCGAACCATCAGCCGTGACAGACGTCCGTAATGCCAAAGGCGGCCATGATTCAGGGTCGCTTGGCACGTCTATTCTCTTTTCGTGGGTAGTACTTTTCCTTTGAACCGGCATTCAGCCTGTCAATTTCCCGCAATGGATTCCGCCAGCAGCCGGGTTGCTGTGAGCGCTCGACAGAACCAGCATTTAGATGCCAATAAACCACCACGTTCAAGCTACTGTTCGGCACTATCATGTTACGCTTACGACTTTTCAGCAATCTGACCTGTTGAGCGGACAAGGTGCCGGCATGCAGATGCTCATCACGCAATTCCCCGTTTCACAGCCCCGCAACATGACGTATTTCCAAGCATTTGGCAGAATGATTGCACCGTCCTGACTGTAGCTGCGCGACCGAGCTTTCCGTAAACCACGCGAAAAAGAGAACGCGTCGGCGACAGACAGACTGAAATGCTATTTGACTCCCCAGCTTTCGTCGTTTTCCTGATTCTTGTCGTCGTGGTCTATTGGCGCCTGAGTTGGCGCTGGCAGAACATCTTTCTTCTGAGTGCGAGTTATTTCTTTTATGGCTGGTGGGACTGGCGCTTTCTGCTGCTGATGGCGGGCAGTACCTGCATAGACTACCTGATTGCCAGAAAGATTCCCGCTGTAAGCAATCCCGCCCATCGACGTGCGCTGCTGATCTTGTCATTAGCCATCAACTTCAGCTTTCTCGGATTCTTCAAGTATTTCAACTTCTTCGTTGGGTCATTTGCAACCCTGCTAAACAGCGTCGGCTTCCATAGCGTCCCAATAAATTTGCTCAAGATCCTGCTCCCGCCGGGTATTTCTTTCTATACGTTCCAGGAAGTCGCCTATATCGTCGACGTATACAAAGGTAAGCTGAAGCCGTCCAATTCGCTGGTCGACTATGCATTATTTATCAGCCTGTTTCCTCACCTGATAGCCGGCCCCATTCAGCGTCCCAACCACTTACTGCCGCAAGTGCAACGGGAGCGTACGCTCGACTGGGACAAATTCTTTGATGGCTTGATGCTTATCCTCTTCGGACTGTTTCAAAAGTGTGTCATCGCCGACAACTGTGCCCTGATTGCGAACTCCGCCTTCAACGGCTATTTCGGCACCACCACGTTGCCCGTCGTGTTGCTCGGGAGCTACGCATTTGCCTGGCAGATCTATGGCGACTTCGCCGGATATAGCAACATCGCGAGGGGTGCAGCCCAACTTATGGGTTTCCACTTCATGGTGAACTTTCGCCAGCCATATCTGGCGACTACCCTGCAGGATTTCTGGCGGCGGTGGCACATCAGCCTTAGCTCTTGGTTGCGCGATTATCTATATATACCGCTGGGTGGGAACCGCAAAGGCGAGCAGAGGACCTATGGCAATCTGCTGACAACTATGCTTATTGGCGGCCTGTGGCACGGAGCCAATTGGACCTTCGTCATTTGGGGCGGTATTCATGGCGGCGTACTAGCTTTAGAGCGTCTATTCGGAATCGACCAGGAAGAAGCGAACCACGCAGGCTGGGTTATGACCTGGGTGCGGCGGATCCTGTTGTTCAACCTGGTGTGCCTGACATGGATATTTTTCCGTGCTCCGTCGATTCACGAGGCCATCGCCTTCCTGCGTGGACTCGGTCGTTTCGCGTGGGAGCCGGAATATCTCACAGCTCTTAAGTTTCTTGCATTGTTCTCTATCCCAATGTTCCTGATGGATCTACGTTTGGAGAGCAAGCAGGAAGAATACATTTTTCAGCGAGCGTCAGGATGGTTTCGGACCGCGCTGGGTTTTTCCGCGGTGGTGGCGATCGCTTTTTTTGCCGCCAACCAGGCAAATGCGTTTATATATTTTCAATTCTAGGGGCTGAACTTGCGTCGCTATAGCGCGATTTTGCTGATACTATGCGCTGCCTTCTGCGCCGGGCTTGAGATTGCCCAGAGATATGTGGCTCCTCGTATCAAAGCTATGGACGCTCGTCTGGACCGTGAGCACACCCGCGCTGAGGAGATCAGGCCCATGCCCGGGAAACCTGCCCCAGTGCTCATTGTAGGGAACTCTCTTCTCAAAAAAGGTGTGATCATTCCCCTGCTTAACAAGCAACTTGGTCCCGAGTACGCGTTCACCCGGTATGTAGTTGAAGACACGAACTATCTTGACTGGTACTATGGCCTGCGCCGCTTATTTCGCGAAGGTGCGCGTCCCAGGGCCGTTATCCTGATGCTCAATGCGAGACAATTGATGTCGCCGGGCGTTCACGGCGACACTTTTGCGGCGCTCTTGATGGACTGGCGTGATCTGCTGGCCGTGCGCCGTGAGGTGGCGAGCGATAACACGTCTACCAGTAATCTATTGTTTGCCAACCTCAGCCTTTACTGGGGCATGCGCAGCGAGATTCACAAGTCATTTCTCGTGCACCTGCTGCCGGACTTTCCTGACTTGGCAGTCAAACTTCGTCCTTCTGCACCGCCGCTGGCGCCAGACGAGGAGATCGAAAGCAAGGCTGCGGAGCGGCTTCGTGAAATTTCGAATCTCTGTGCGCAGTATGGATCGCAATTCGTCTTCATAGTGCCACCCAGTGCCGCTGCCAGGGATGGATCGGCCGCGATTCAGTTGGCTGGAAGTCGTGCCGCTGTCCAGGTGGTGGTACCGTTCCAGCCACAGCAACTACCCGACAGCTTATACGCGGATGGCTTTCATCTGAACTACAGGGGCTCGTTGATTTTCACGCAGGCGCTAAGCTCCAGTCTGCGGCAGACACTGTCGAATGAGAAAGTGACACAAGCGGCAGAGTCCAGCCACACAGTCGCGGAGTCTGCGGTGTCATCCTCGGCGGCGAGAGCGGCGCAATGAAATCGTGCAAACGGAATTCAGTCTCATCAGCAAACCTTAGCCACATTGCTCTAGGGAGGCAGAGTTCGCTGAGTCAGGACGATCCGAAGCGGACGTGTAGTAGCAGTGCAATGCTGGCAAAGTGCAGCACTTAGACTTATGGCTCATGTGACACTTCCACAGATCACCAACTCTGGGCACATTGCGGGTGCCAAGAAACCGCACTCCATATGGCAAGATGTCGTATGTCTTGCTTTGCTGAGTGTTGCGGTCGTTCTGCTGTTCCGTACATCGCCCCGTGCCGGTGACTTCTGGTGGAGCGATGCGCCACGCCACGCCATGGATGGAGTTTTTTATTATGACATGGCCCGCGAAAGGCCCATCGGCCACCTGAAACAATGGGCCATAAATTACTATCTGCAATATCCAGCGGTTACGGTGCTGACGTATCCGCCTCTGTTTGCGGTGACAGAAGCGGTGTTCTTTGCCATTTTCGGCATATCGAACGCCACGGCACAATTGACGGTTGGCATGTTCTTTCTGGCTACTGCCTGGGGGGCATACTTTGTGTGCCGCCTTTGGCTTTCGCGCATGGTCGCGTTCGCGACCGTGCTTTTGTTCATAGGTACTCCAGTCATGGTGCTCTGGGGGCGCCAGGTGATGCTGGAGATCCCGACCTTCGCTTTTCTACTCTGGAGTGTCTACTTCTTTTTCCGATATCTTGAGTCACATGCTGCCCGGTACATGTACTTGGCGACGATTATGGTGCTGGCGGCCTGCTTTACCAAGCAGCCTGCAATCTTCATCGTGCCTGCGTATTTATGGACGCTGCTCACTATCTACAAGTGGCAGTTGTTCCGTAAAGCTGCATTCTGGTGGTCGGCTGCCATAATTGCAATCGGGATGTCGCCGCTTGTGCTATATACCTGGTTGTGGGGCCGCGCCAATATGCACCAGGCTGTGGGCGGCGGCTGGGTAAAGCACTCCAGGCTCAGTTTATCTACATGGTCCTATGTCGCCCGGTTTGAATGGCCACGGCAGCTGGGCTGGACCATCCTGGCGCTCGCCATCGTGTATTGTGTGGGTTGTCTTTGCCGAAAGGCATGGCGACCTGCGAAGCCAGCATTGTCGTTTCTGTTGGCTTGGGTGGTCATGGGATATGTATTCTTCACTCTGATTGCGGTATCGTCGCAACGATACACGATCTTCCTGGTTTTTCCGCTGGTCGTTTTTTCAATACTTTCCATCATCAGGATTGTTCCTACATCCATGGCTGCATACGCCACTCTGGCATTTGCCATCCTCAGCTTTTTCTATACTTTGGCTACGAACCATGTACCGTACGTGTCCGGATATAGAGCTGCGGCTGAATATGTCTGCTCAGTGGCTCCTCCGGACAGCGTAGTGATGTTTTCCGGACTGAGAGATGGTTCGTTCATCTTTAACGTCAAGAGCATGCCGGAATGCAAGAACCTGACGGTCATTCGGGCTGACAAACTTTTGCTGCGCGTTGCGATCCACCGTAGCCTGTTCGGGGTGCAGGAGTTTGGGGTCAGTGAAGTCAAGTTCAGGGATATGCTGGAGCGCTACGGAGTGCGCTTCATTGTTATCGAGCCCGACTTCTGGCCCGACCTCAAGTCGATGCAGATGTTGTCAGACATGCTTCATCAGGACCAGTTTCGGCTGCTGACCACAATTCCTATAAGTAGTAATCGGGAGAGGATCCGTTCCAATCTCGAGATCTATGAGAACCTGGGACCTTTGTCAGTAGGAAAAAACACATTACGCGTAGAGTTGCCGGTCTCCGGAATTGCTGTGCAAGGCCCAGTTGGGCAGAGCAGGTGATCGTACATCAGATATCGCTGAATACTGACTGGATTCGCGGATTTTCTCAAGGACTTGTGAATGTGGCCGATTTTATCGCATTAATGCCGCGCGAAGGGTTCCTTCTGGAAGGCGAGGATCTGCTTTCGCGGGCACTTGCTGCTGCTGAAATCAAAAAAGAAATTCAATCCCAATCGTGCGTCCGGACATTATGGTCGACCGCTGTTTCATTTCCCCGCGAAAACGGCTCAAGCTCACCGATCGCAGTGGATCATGCTACCGGAAGTTGGTTGGCAGCCTTGGGCACGTGGTTCCACGATAGCGGCACCGCTGACGTTCAAGACCTGCTTCGCCTATATTTGTCTGGGGGCCTCGAGCGATTGCCGAACGAGCTGAATGGCTTTTTCGCAATTGTCGTCGGCGACGCAACAGGACGCTCGATTGTGGCAGTAACGGACGTTGTAGGCAGTTTGCACCTATATCATCGGGAGCTGCCATTCGGAGTTGCAATTTCTACTTCCTCTGGAACTCTGGCGCGGCTGGGCGAAGTGAAACTCGACCCCGTCGGTTGCAAAGAGTTTCTTCAAACTGGAGTAATGTATGAAAAGCGTACATTCTATGCAGACATGCAGAAGCTTCCGCCGGCCTCGATAACTACATTCTCCAACGGCAGGTTGAGCAGGCAAGAGCGATACTGGAGTCCAGCGGATCTGCGCCCTGAATCGCTGTCGGCGGAAGATGCTACGGACGCGTTGTGGGATCGATTAGGCTCGGCTGTCAGGAGAATTAATAGCCGCTACCAGCCAGTGGTCTGCGATTTAACAGGCGGCTACGATTCGCGAGCCATTGCGGCCGCATTTCTGGGAGCAGGCAAAAGCTTCTCTACCGTGGTATCCGGACCATCGGACAGTGCCGACGTGAGAGTTTCCGCCGGACTCGCTGCCAGCTTTGGACTGCAACATCTACACTATCCACGTTCAATGTCAGAGATAACGCCGGACGAAGTCCGATGGGTACTGCGCTTGACCGATGGTGAGTGCGATCTTACGGAATACATTAACGTCGCACGAATTCATAAAGATTTGAGCCGGCAATTTTCGATCAGCATAAATGGGTCGTTTGGCGAGATTGCGCGCGGATACTGGTGGGAGCTACTGTTTCCTCGCCCGGGGAAGGCTGGCAAGCTGGATTCCCAGAAGCTTGCGACGCTGCGATATGCGGTCGGTCCGCAGAATAGCCTGTTGCAGCCGCGGTATGAATTCGACCTCACAGAGCATCTAACGGGTGTAGTTGATCGCGCGATTTCTGGTATAGAGACCTGTCCCAATACGTTTCAGATGGATATAGCTTATCTGCGGATGCGCATGCAGCGATGGCAAGGAAGGCTGGCAAGCAGCACGGACAGAATCTGGCCTTGCCTATCGCCGTTCATGTTTCGTCCGGTCCTAGAGACGATGCTGGAGGCGCAACCCGCGTCTCGTAAGCGTAGTTTCCTGATTCGGCGGATGCTGGCGAGGTATCAGCCTGCTTTGGCAGCCTACCCGTTAGAGCACGGATATCCGGCGCTGCCGGCGAATTGGAGGAACCTGCCAAAGTTTTGGCCTTTACTGCCGTACTATGCCGGAAGGGTAGTAAACAAGCTGAAAAGCCGCGGCATTGGGACTCGGAACACTCCGACGACCGCCAACCTGTCGTTGAGCGTGGAGCTGCTAAGAGAGATGCTGAATCCGCCGAAAATGAGAGTGATGGAAATACTTGATAAAGATAAGGTCGACTCGCTGTTAAAGAGCTCTCGGGAACCTGGATTCTCTCAGATGAAAGAATTGAACAGATTGTTGACCCTTGAGTCGGCACTTTCCTTGGATACGCTTGGAGATCCGGCCGGTTCCCGCATGATGGCATCACCTTGTTAGTCCAAATAGCTGCACTTAGCTAACAGTATCCAACAAAAAAGCCTCATCCGGGAAGATGAGGCTTAGCTCCATTAGCCGCAGATCTGATCAATTACTTATTGGAGCAATTATATCGTTGAAGCTCTGTAGATTTGCTAACGTTAAATTTCGTTATAGCGCAATAGCTGGTAAATGCTCCGAAGGCGGCTACCCTCGAGGAAATATAGCACTGCTACATATGAGATCATTCCAGCGGCTACGGAAATAGCGAACCTTGTTAGCACCGGCCAGGTGGAAGGCATAGCCATGCGGATTCCGACTACCGCTATGCACATCACCAGAGAAGCTCGAATCGCGGGAAGCAGCGCGCCAAAATACTTCCACGCCGACATGCCGGTCCCGACGAGCGTACGCCAAACATAAGGCGCAGTAACGACGGGGTAGACTAAAATCCACGTCCAGGCGATACCAGCGGTTCCCCAACGACTGCTGAAATAAAACGCAGGTGGAAATACAACTGCGGCAACGACGGTACTCCACATGACGAAGCGCGAGTGCCGCATCGCAAATAACATATTTGGCAATACCGTGGTGATTGCACGCAGCGCCGCGCAGAGCGCCAGCAGCCGTAATGGAAGGACGGCTGCCATCCACTTGGGGCCGAGTACAACAAGCACGAACTGGTCGGCCAGTAGTGCCATACCTATGCATGCTGGAAATGTAAGCAGCGCCAGCCCATCGGTAATTGCCAGCAGATAGCGGCGAAGGCGTGGCTTGTCATCCTGCGCAGCCGAGAAGAAAGCCGGTGCAACCCGCATAATCATGTTGGTGATTTTTTCCACCGGCGTAGAGGAGATTGTCCAGGCAATGGTGTAAGCTCCCAGGGGAGCCTGGCCCAACACGCGTCCGGCGACGAGGAAATCGGAGTTGGAGTAGGCGTACCATGCGGCCCGCGAGCCAAGAACGTTGCCGCTGAATCGCAAGGCATGTTTGATCTCTTCCCACCTTGGCAGCGCAAGAGAATAAGGGCGGGCGATTATCAGCATTGCAGCGCCAAGCACGGACCCAGCGACCGGTCCGAGCGCGAGACTCCAGTATCCCGCCCCGAGCAGTGCCAATGTGACAGTAGTCAGCGACTGTATCAGTACGCGCGCGGTATCGAACGATGCAAGCAGTTTGAAACGCAGATCACTTTGCAGCAGCGCGTCAGGTATAACCTGAGCACCGGTAACGAGGAAGGACAAGCTCATTGCGACGATAACCGGCGGAAGCTTCGGACTATGAAAAAACCTGCCCAACCAAGGCGCAGCCATGCAAGAGATGACGAACAGTAAAGCACCGGCAGCGATAGAGAGAGAATTAAGCTGTGCTATGTGCTTCGCCGACATTTCCCGCAGGGTAATGACGGCCTGACCCAGACCAAATTCGCTGATCAGCGCGACCAGTCCAAGATAGATTGTGGCCATTCCGATCAGACCATAATCTGAGGGCGCAAGTAACCGCGCGACAATGATCGTCGAGATCCAAGTCAGGAGCTGAATGGTCCATCGGCTCGCACCGGTCCAAGCCACAGCCCGCACGAGGGTGCGGTCGGCTGGCTTAGGGTTGGACGGAGCAGTAGTGACGGGCACCGGCACTTCGGCGAGCAATTCGGTAGAAGAATCCAGCTCGGAGCTCAAGAATGGATGGCCTCGGCCTGCAAGTACTACAGAATAGCAGCTGACAAAACTTCAGGAAGTCTTGGCGAAGCTCATATGCAAAGCTTCCTCTATCGGCTTACCGATCCCATGGTACTCGAATCCCAGCGCCGTCATCTGCCCGCGATCGAGAAGATTTCGGCCATCGAGGACCAGTGGCCGTGCCATCGAACGTTCGATGAGTTGCCAATCAAGGTCCTTGAAACATGGCCACTCGGTTACGATCATGAGAGCATCTGCATTCTCGGCTACCTCGTAAGGTGTATCGCAATATCGAATGCCAGGCAAAATGGTTTTAGCTTTCTCCATTGCCTGGGGGTCGAAGACCTGTAGTTTAGCGCGTTCCTGAAGCAGCCTGTGGATCAGTTCCACAGCGGGTGCGAAGCGAAGATCATCCGTACCCGGCTTGAACGCCAGCCCGAGGATGCCGATACGCTTATCTTTCAGTGTCCATAGCGCATGTCTGGCTTTCGAAAGGAACCGGTCTATACGGCGACGATTGATGCACTCGGCGTCCTTCAAAAGCGACACATCCGCGCCAGCTTTTTCGCCCAATCGGATGAAAGCCTGAATGTCTTTCGGCAGGCAAAATCCTCCAAATCCGAGGCCCGGACGCAGAAACTGCGGTCCGATGCGAGGGTCGAGCCCCATGGCCTGGACTACTTCGTCGACATCAGCACCCATGTTCTCGCAGATATCGGCAATCAAGTTCGCATATGAAATCTTCACGGCGAGAAACGAATTGCAGGCGTGCTTGATCAATTCCGCACTATTGATGCTGGTGACTAGAAGCCGCGGCGAGGGTTTGGGTGGACACTTAGCAGCGTGAATAGGGCAGACGATGTTTTGCTCGACCAATGGACGATAGATTTCGCGCAGCTGAACCTCGCTGCGCTCGTCTCCAACTCCGACGACGATTCGGTCCGGATGCAGGAAGTCGGAAACTGCCGTACCTTCGCAGAGGAACTCCGGATTGGAAGCGACGGCGAAGCGGCAACCGGAACTGCGAGCGTAAATGTCCAGAGCACGCTTTAGCTTCTGGCCGGTCTGCATCGGCACGGTACTTTTCTCAATGACCAACTTGGGAGTGCGCGCCTCCGACGCAATGACTCGCGCGCAACTATCCATGTTACTCAGATCCGCGTCACCGTCCTGGAGCGGTGGAGTTCCCACGCAGATGAAGATCGCGTCGCCGAAGCGGACGGCATCGCCCAGGTTCGAGGTAAACCCAAGCCGGCCGGAGGCACAATTCCGGGCCACGATCTCATCCAGATTGGGTTCATAGATCGGCAAGGTGCCACGATTAATGACCTCAATCTTCTCTCCATCGTTGTCGGTGCAGAGTACGTCGTGCCCCATTTCGGCTAGACACGCGCCAGTGACCAAACCGACATAGCCGCAACCTAGGATTGATATCTTCAAGCTAAGCTCCTCTTAAATTGCAGTCCCGATTCGCAGACTTGGAAATTCCACCGGTGACTTTGCACAAGGCCTGCCAAACTGTCGAGCGGGCTACTGCAGGTACACAACTTCGATCGGCTTTGAAAATCGGGCGGAAACCTTAAGTCCGGCCAGACTAAGAGCTTGCAACGTTTCCGGGGTGGGATCGATCAATGCCGCGTCTCTGGCGTGGTGCACGACATCTTCCAGCCTCCAGAACTCCATGGGAGAGAATTGAGACAAATTTACCTGTACACGGGCGGTAGGAATGTCTCTTCTCTCATCGTCTTTGAGCAGCAAGACGCAATCGGCGGGATGCCGGGAATATTGCGCCGCCTCCAAATGCAGCATGGGATTGTCGAACAACACGAAATGCTTACCATCCGCAAAGACAGAATCTTCCAATTGCAGATACTGGCGGGTCGCAGTCTGCTGTCCGAAGGGATCGATATGTTCAGGATGCTGGACAGTACGCCACTGATTTGCTATTCCCCAGCACATCAGAAGTGTTAGTATCCCAGCCGAGATGTGGAACGAATTTCGAAAATGCCGCCAAAGCAGGCAGGAAAAGGCAAGAACAACTCCCGGCAGAATGCAGATAAAATAGCGAATAAGGAACGCATTGGTCTTCAATTCTGCGGCTGCAAAGCCTACGATCGGAACGCAAAAAAAGAGCCACCCGAGAGACTCAGCCGGTCCTCGTGATCTGATTGTGCCCGGTCCCTCACGATCGCGGAATGCGACAACCCAGAGTGCGATTATGGCCAGCAAGAACAGGCTCTGAGGAAACAGTTCGGCAAACCCTTCTCGAAGCCTGAACAACGAAGGAGCCGCCCAAAAGCCCGCCGAGAACTGTTTTGAGAAAGCCATTGCCAATGGCCTCAGAACGATGGCAGCGGCAACAACTCCCGACATTCCGGCAATGAGCTTGAGAGACGGAACCCTGCGGGACTTTACATTTAGTATTGCCCACAGAATGTATGGCACTATCGCAAAAACTGCGTAGTAGTGCATTGTAACGGCCAGGCAAAGTATGGCACCGAAACAAACAGCGGACCATAGCGTGTCATCCGGAAAAGAAATCCAAATCCACAACGCAAGCGCCGATAATAAGAAGTAAAAGGCGTAAGGACGAGCCTCGTAGCCGTAATAGGGTAGAAACGAACAGGTCAACGCTGAAACTGCGATCAACCCGTGCAGACCGTCAGTAAGACGTCGCACGCAGTCGAATGTGACCAACAGGCCGGCGACCATGGCAACGGCGGAGGGAAGCCGCATTGCGGTCTCGCTGTAGCCGAGTGTATGGCCTACAAGCCTCATCATGAGATGGTAACCGGGAGGCATCGTATCGGCAGCATGGGCAAGTGCCTGCCACATTGCCCGAGCGTTTGGAAGCTTTGCGATTCGAAGTATGAATAGCTCGTCGAACCAGTAAAGCCGGTGCGAGGCAATATAGATGCTGGTAATGAGGTAAAACGCAGACAACAGCCCAGCAATCATCACACAAGTTTTCTCCGAGACGCGCGAGCGGGTGACAGGCTTCTCCGAGGTTGGTATGGCAGCGGCTGCAGGTTGCATCGTCATCGACATAGAACGAAAACTATAGAGCCGTACCCCTACAAAAATCGGTCTTATCTGTCCATCCTTCAATTCTGAATGGCGCGGCCTATTGTGCTGCCTTCGCGAGGCTGCGAGTCTTGTCCCGGAGTTCGGTCAGTATGGTTTCTCTCAACTGAGCCGCAATCAGTGTATTGGCCTTTCCGTTCGGGTGGTCGTCGAGCGGCGTCACCCAAAGTGTCTCTTCCGGGCCATGATTGCGCAAGCCATCGATAAGATCGAGAACTGGAACTTGCTCTGGCGCGAGGATGTCTTTTATCTTCTGGTGTGCGGAGGTGAACGGATAGCTATCGTTGATCTGGTGCAACTCGGGAATCAGGGCAACTACGAGTTTCGCATGGTCCTGGCGAGTGGAGTCCGCCAAGTCCTGCAGAGCTAACTTGCAAGCCTGGAAGCCCGGAAGGTTTTCCTGGTAGAGCCCGGCATAGTAGGCTTTCCAGTCGGGTCGCGTGCCGATGCGCCTCAAGACGCCGTCGAAGCGATTCGTAACATATGCGACGAGATATGACTTGTCAATCAGCGGAATGTGTTTCTCTGCGGGAACCGGCTCAGGGTCATTAATGAAGTAACCGAGCACAACAAGGTCGGGATGAAAGTCGCGTCCGCGAGTCTTATAGTAAGTGACTTCCTGTACCGTGTCGTAGTTGCCGACACCGGAATTAATGACCTCAAACCGCGAATACCCTGGAATATTTTGAGCATTCAGTTCACGTTCCAGGATTTTCGCCGTCGTGTCGCTAAGAGCGACACCCCAGCCAAATGTTGTCGAATCCCCTAGCATTAGGATGCGGTAAACGCCCGGGGGCTTTTGCAGAGGATATTCATAATCTCGCAGGCCCTGTGAGTTGATGGAGACGTCCTGCCCCATCAGAAAAGCGTGACCATTGGGTTTGTGGGTGAATCTCAGATTTGGATTCGGCACTTCGCGCTTGAGCTGAACCGCATACTTCCACATCTCCATGGAAAAGTCGAGGCTGCGGTGGTAAACCACCCGCAGCGCAAGCTCCAGCATAAACGCCACCATGAGCAGCGCAAACAAAGCCAGCACGGTTTTCTTGAGCAACAGATTTTCAGGCAAAGACGGGGCAGTACTCGCAGAGCTCTCCTGCAATTCCGTTGTCCTTGTGTCAGCCTGTAGCGGTTCTCGATAAGTAGAATTCATGTTCGTTATACCTTTGGATCACACGTCATAGGATGATTTAATCGTGCCGAAACCCCTTTGGCTCTCGAGGAAAACTCTTGCCGCCTGCTTCATATTTTGAGTTGAGACCCGATGGCAGCCCTATATGGCCTTCTACGGGGCTGTTGCTCGCTCAGTCGATTGCCCCGGGATGTAGTACAGAAAAATCGACCGTCCGATTCGCGCTACCGGTTGATAGGCTTCGAGCCAGGAGTAGCTATCAACAGGCTCGCCGAGCTCTCCTACCTTAAGGCAAAACAGGCTAATGGCGATCCATCCTGTCACCGGCTGATGAGGCGGCAGCACCTGGAAGCTGGGAAGACCAAAGTTGTTCAGATCGAGATTCTTGCTACCGGCGTATGCAATAGAAACCTGCTCGATATGCCGGTCGTGTAGCGCACTGGAGAGGCGCAGGAGATCCTGCCCCCAGTCCAGGTCGCTATCGATGAGTATCTTCTCGGGATGGGAGCCGGCGAACTCATTGAAGTAGGCCAGATAGTCGGGGTGGCTATGGATGGAAGCTACAAGCTGCCATGCGAGAAGGGCCACTATGAGCGTACGCGCCAGATATTTCCGAGTTGTAGTTTGCCATAACCGGTATGCGGCCACCCCTCCCGCGATAGCAAGCAAAGGAAAAATCGGCAAAATATGGCGTACGCCAATGTTGATCTGGCTTTTTAAGCACACCAGGAAAACAGCGATAGATATGATTACCGGGGCAGCAACTACCCAGTTGCGTTCCTGCCAGCCTATCTTGCATAGATAAAACGCACCCACAGCGGCAAAAATCATTAATGGTATCGTGGTTTTGACAGCGAAAGCCACGGGGAAGAAATACCACCAGCCCGTCTGTCGCACCTCGCCGAGTAGATAACTCTTGTGACCTTGGAAATTCTTAAAGCGAATCTTGGCCAAGCCCTTGGAAGAAGGCTGGAGCTGGAACAAATGGCATTTCCGCAATCCTGTACGCTGCGTCGTGCAGAGCGCCATGACTGCCGATCATCTGGTCGATGGTGTAGTGCGGCCGGTCTGCGGGAGTGGTTGCTGAGCTTACGGAAAATCGGTAGCCTGCCCAAATCACGAGGCATGTGGCCACTGCGGCAACGGCGCTCGCCCGCACCCAGTGCCATGCGCCCGTTGACGAAAATTCGATCGTTGGCCGCCGTGTCAGCAGCCATCGGCAAAGGAGCAAAGCGGCGAAGGATGCCACCAGAAAAGGCAGGCCGCTGAACTTGGCGATGATGGCTAGTCCGCTTGCCGCACCGACCATGGCAGCGCGTAGAAGAGTTCGTCGCTCGAGGAAGTTCACGAAGGCGAACACAGCCAAAGTAAAGGTCGCGATTTCCGCCGTGTCGGTCGTCGCCATTCCCGCATGCCCGAGTATTACCGGGGTGGTTGTGAACAGAAAGACAGCAACCAGCGCAGGGGCGTCGCCGTATCGGCTGCGTGCCCAGTACCAGACCAGAAAAGTAGCGAGAACAAAGAATGGCAGGATTCCCACACGAGCCAAAGCGAGATTGTGAAGATATCGTCCGTTCGACTGCAGAACCTCGTTTCCTTCGATCCATAGGTTTCTGTGGTCCTTCAATCTGAGTCCGGCGAGGTAAGGACCTATGGAAGCGGCAACGCGCGCCAGCGGCGGATGGAGTGGCTCGAAAGTATAGGTTCCGTATTGCAGCCACTCCATGCCGGGGGCCACACTGTCTGGCTCGTCGGTGCTCTGGCTGAAGACGTGATAAGTAGAGACGATACGTGCGACGCCGATTATGGCGAGCAGGCACGCAACAACTGTCATCAACAGTCTGCGTCGAGAATCTGGCACCGGGTGCTGGCGCTGCACCTCGGGCTCTATCGCAATCTGGACGTTACTGCTCATGTTTGTATTAGACCTTCTTGTCAGTTAAAAGCTCGCAACTCCAGCGCTCTGGTTTTGTTCCGCAACATACAGCATCGCCTTGCCGCCCTCCGCCTGAATCGTTCGCGCAGCCCGGTAGTGCGCGAGACACTGTTGCATCGATGACGATAGTCCCGGTTCGTAGTGGTTAAACCACAATGCCCACACTCTGGCGTGCGGATTGGCATGGCAGGCGGCCTCGTAGTTTCGCGCCACCGCACGGCCCCAATTAGAGTTCATGTAGAAGAACAGTGGCGTGGAATAGAACTCGGGATAGAGAAAAACGAGGTCAGTGGGTTCGATCTGAGGGGTTAGCGCTGCTGCGAGGGACTTGTAGTCTGCGCGCCCAGCTGCCATTGCGCGATAGGCTCGCAGGCCGGAGTAGTGTGCGGCGCCAACTGCTACCAAAATTGCGACGAGCACAACCGGATTGCGGCCCAAGCGAACGATTCCCGCAGCCAGCACCAGCAGAATGTAAGGCGCCAGCGGAACCAAACCGCGCGCGTTGAAGATGGGCTTGAAGATAGAGATGAAGGCAAGCAGAAGAAATGGAAGGGTTGCCATTATCAGCACAAGGGCCCCATCGCCCACTAGCAACCGGCGAAATAAGACGGAACCCCAGGATGACAGGCTCGCCCAATTTCTCTCTACCAGGACTGCAGCCACAGCAAGCAGGATCGGCAGGATAGTCATCCGTTCCGTGGTTCGCAACATGGCATTCGGTCGCGCGAAGGTTTTTGCTGCCCAGATAAAGGTAAGGATGGCCAAGGTTCCGAATGCTCCAGCCCAGAGCCATGCCTTGGCCGAGGGCCCGCTCGGGTCGCGAGGAATGCTTTCCTGCGATCGGTGACGCGCGCCGCATCCGGCGACAAACAATACCAGCGACAGCAGGAAGAACAACCAGCGCGCCAGCGACAGGTGAGGATTATCGACGTCGGGAATTCTTCCGTAGTCCCCGAACAGGCCGGAGGAGTAGCCGAGAAGCGGAAAGGCGAAGGAGAACTGAAGGAATTCGCGAGCATAGATTAGCGCATTGCTGCTTAACGTCGCTAGGGTGTTGCCGTTCTGGTAGGCCGAGAATGCCAGCAGCGGCGAGCCAAGGATAACGGCGAGAAGCTGCAGCTTCAGGATGCCGGGCAGGGGCTGCCTCTCATGCCAGGTGTTTGCCGCAGTCCACAGCATGTGACAGGCGAGAATAAGCCAGAAAAAGATGTGAGTGGAAACTCCCAGCAGAAGAACCGCGACGTACGCTAGCTGCAGTGGTCGTGAGGCACGTTTCTGCCGCGCCATTCGCAGCAGCAGGATGGTCGCGAGCAGGCCGAGGAAGCACGCTAACGTGAACATGCGCGCCACGTCGCTCCAGAAAATCTGGTGACCATTGATCGCGAACAAGGTGGCGGCGATCCAGCCGGCCGTAGTTTGGCAGGTGATGTATCCGAGCCAGAACACGAGCGGTATACAGGCAATTCCCAGCAGTGCAGAAGGCAGTCGAATGGACCAGACGCTAGTACCGAACACTTTGGTCCAAGCCCACATCATGACGTAGTAACCTGGTGGATGAGTGTCTGAGTTCAATGTGCTCGTTACCACTTTCGCCAATGTCAGGCGCTCTTCCGGTACGGAGATTCCATGCGGCAGCCGAATACCCGGAACGTACATCTCGACATGCGATACGCTCTTTGCATCGAGGTTGTGCAAACGGAGAAAGCCACCTACGAGAACAAGGAGCACAAGGCCGGCAACGGTCAGCCATGGTGAACGTGTGGCCACTGCCGGTGTTCCTATCGGTACCCGCGCCGACTGAAGTTGAAGGTCACCAACAGCCATGTGTCATCCTAGACAAGGACATTGAAGCGATATCAAATCTAAAAGGAACACCAAGCTGACCGGACTTCTATCGCAGGATCTTCAGTTCCGGATGTGAAGGAGCTAGGCCGGTTAACGGCACGCGCTCCGAATCACTAAGCGGTGAAGCTTTGGTCCAAGGCCGCGATCCGACTAGCGCTTTGGCAAGCTGCATCGGCTGATAATTGATGCTCGGCCACATAAAAACTTCATTGGTGCACCAGCACTCTTTCGCGTGGACGCTCCGGCGAAGCGCATCGGCCTGCGGTGAATACCAGATATCGCGAAAACTCTTCTGCCGCAAATTTCCTAGCGGAGGGAGTGTTTCGCAGAAGCTGACATCGCCGTTGGCGTAGACTACGCCGCTCAGTACGCCGGCGCGGCAAGGTATGACTTGCGTTTGTTGTTGAGCCGTTTTAGTTTTGGCCCACTGCAACATAGGCTCGACCAGCGAGCCGTAACGGGTCTCCTCTCGCGGCGCCCACAAACGGCGGGCATACTGATAGAGCTGCTGATATGCTGCGAGATCGGGGATGACTAGTGACTCATTCTTGCGCTCGCCGCGAATCAATGCCAGGTTGTGGTGATCCATCGCCGGGCAGCGGTCATAGAGATAAGTTGTGAGACGCTTGATCTCCTCAAGATTTTCCGAGGTGACGGTAGAAATCGAGTGGATACGGATGCGAGGATCGCGCTTTTGCAACTCGGCCAGCGCCTCATAGGTTTCCAGCAGCCTGGCGAAGGACTTTGAATTACCACGGAAGCGGTCGTGATACTCCGGCATGCCGTCGATGGAGAGCTCACAGACAAAGAGCTTCAGCCTGTCTTCCTCGAGAATGCTTTGCAGCGCTTTGATAGTACGGTCGGTGAAATACCCATTGGTGGGAACATAAATCTGTTCCACGCCATTATTCTGGATGAAGAACCGGCAGATTTCTGCGAACTCGGGGCGAAGGAACGGCTCTCCGCCGGAGAGATTCAGATTTTCGATCGGGCCCAAGTCGCGCGCCAGGGCAAGAATCTCTTCAAGCTTCAGATCATCACGCTGGTTGAGGTTGCGCCAGTAGAAACAGTGCTCGCACGTCAGGTTGCAGATCGAGTTGATAAACAGGATCAGAAACGGCGGAGTAGATAGCCGTGGAAATGCCAGGTTTTTCCAAGTAAGCTTACTGTGCCTGGCGACACGTTGGATAGTATTCATCGATTGCCTCAATGCGAGCTAACGGGAAAAGACAGCTGTCCAGTCCATTCAAGAACATCCTTCGCCTGGCGACCGGCGACCTGCTTGCCAAGGCGACAAGCTTCTTCGCGTTCGTTTATCTCGCACGGATACTGGGCGTAGCCAATTTCGGTGTGCTGGAGTTCGCGGGCTCGGTGCTCGCCTACCTACTGCTGCTGGCCGACGGCGGCTTGGAGATGTGGGGCACGCGCGAGGCCTCGAACGCCGCCGACGTGCCGGTGTTGGCGGGGCGAGTGCTGCCGCTGCGTCTGTTGCTGGCATCGATCACCTTCATTGTTCTGCTCGCCGTAATTCCGCTTTTTCCTAATTACCCTTATCTCAAGCCGGTGCTGTTGATTTATGGGCTGTCGGTGTTTGCGGCCGCTGTCAACTTGAAGTGGATCTTCGTTGGGCAGCAAAGGATGACGGGCGTAGCACGCGGACTGGTGATCGCACAGGTGCTTTTTGCCGCGCTGGTACTGATTTTTGTTCACAAACCTGTCGCCCTGCTATGGGTACCCGTGTTCCGGCTGATTGGCGACTCGGCGAGCGCGGTTTATTTTGCGATCTGGTATCGACGTGAATACCGCCAGTTGGCATTACGCCAAAGCTTGGGTAGTGCAGGTGCGGTACTCAAGCCTGCTTTGACGATTGGCGCGTCGCTGGCGATGGGACTGCTGAACTACAACTTTGACTCCGTATTGCTTGGCTTTCTGCGAGGGCCGATCATTGTGGGTTGGTACAACGCTGCCTACAAGCTGCTTATCGTGGGAATCAGCGTCGCGCTTAGCTACTTCACCGGATTATTCCCGCTGTTGTCCCGAACCTATAGCACAGACCGGGAGAAGTTTCGCCGACTCGTTCGTGGCACGACGGAGTTGTGGTCGACGGCGATGGTGCCGTTGGTGGTCGCCGGGACATTTCTCGCCGACCCGGCGATACGATTTCTTTATGGATCAGCGTATGCCAGATCGGCAGCGCCATTTCGTATCCTGGTATGGTCAGCGGCATTTGTAGTGCTTCGCTGGGTCTATATGGATTCACTGCGCGCCACCGGACACCAGAACCTTGACCTGCGCTGCGCCATCACGTCTGCGTGCCTGAATGTCGGGTTGAATATCGTCCTCATTCCACGCTTCGGGATGATCGGCGCAGCTTCGGCCACTGTATTTGCTGACCTGGTCTGGCTGGTAATGTCCTACTACTACTTTCGACAGGCCGTATTGCCGGATGAGCCGTTGCAACCGCTCACCGCGCCGTTACTCGGTGGCATCGCAATGTGCATTGTCTTATGGTTGTCCCACCCGCTGAACTGGATCGTTCAGCTATTACTTAGTCTTACGATTTACCTGCTGGTTCAGCTCCAGTTCGGCGCGTTGACCCGCATCAAGACGGTTTTTCAACGATAAAGTTGCCCAGTACCAAGGCATCCATCTCGCTCTTCGAAAAGGTATTGAAGGCGTTGGCCGGAGTATTCACGATGGGCTCGCCCTTGAGATTGAAAGAAGTGTTCAGCAGCGCCGGAACGCCTGTTGCTTGGCCGAAGCGTTCAATCAATTGATAGTAGCGCGGGTTGGCATCTTTAAAGACGGTTTGCAACCGTCCGGTCCCGTCCACGTGGGTGATGGCAGGCAAGGTATCACGGCGGCTAGGCCGCACGGGGACCACGTAGAGCATGTAGCGAGCGGGATAGTGCTGCATGGCGTTCGGCAGTTCGAAATAGGTTTCGGCGCACTCAGCCAAGACGGAAGGCGCAAAGGGACGATAAGGTTCGCGGAACTTGATCTTCGTGTTGACAATGTCCTTCATCATGGGGTTGCGCGGATCGGCGAGGATGCTGCGATTACCCAGCGCGCGCGGGCCCCATTCGAACCCACCTTGGAACCATCCTATGACTTTACCCTGTTGCAGTTTGTCGGTGACGATGTCCATCAGGCGATCATCATTCCCAATATTCTGGTAAGGAATGTGATTGCTGTCGAGGAAGTCGCGAACCTCGCAAGGACAGTAGGCTTTACCCCAGTAAGCGTGGTCCATACGGAAGCGCCTGGGATTGCCGAGAAGCATGTTGTCGGCCCACAGTGCCGCGCCGAGAGCTCCACCGCCGTCGCCCGCGGAAGGTTGGATGAAGAGCTCGTCAAAGCCGGTCTCACGCAGGATACGCTGATTGGCTACGCTGTTAAGGCCCACGCCGCCGGCAATGCAGAGCGAGCGCATGCCCGTTTCTTTCTGAAGGTGTCGCGCCATGCCGATCAGGATCTCTTCCGTGACCTGCTGAATACTGGAGGCGATGTCGGCATAGTGCTGGTTCACTTTGCATAGCTCAGCATAGTTTGCCGGAGGGTCTCCGAAGTAAGTAGGAAATCCCGATGCGGCGGTGAAGAAGAGCATCTTTGGCGGTCGCGGCTCGCCAAACAACTCGACAAACTTGCGGTTGAAGGTCTTCTCCGTGGAGTGCTGGAAGCAGAAGTAGTCCATGTCGAGGGAAAAAGAACCGTCCGACTCCTGACGGATAAGCTTCCAGACTTTATCGACATAGCGAGGCTGTCCATAGGGCGCCATGCCCATGACCTTATATTCGCCTTCATTTACCTCGAAGCCAAGGAAAGCAGTAAAAGCGCTGTAGAGCAGACCTATAGAATGCGGAAAGACCATCTGCTTGTGCAGCTCGATCTGATTGCCGCGTCCTATCCCTGATGTACCGGTCACCCATTCGCCCACGCCATCGACGGTCAGGATCGCGGCTTCGTCAAACGGGGAGCAGAGAAACGCGCTGGCCGCGTGCGACAGGTGATGTTCGCAAAAGAGCACACGCTCCTTGGGAATGCCTAAGTCGGCTGCTATCTTTGCGCCTACCCAGAGCTTATCCACCATCCAGGTAATCATCGCCTCGCGGAACACCTTGTAGGACTGCGGATAGGTTTGCAGCACCGTCATCAGGATGCGATCGAACTTGCGAAAGGGCTTTTCGAAGAAGGCAACATAGTCGATGTCGCCGCCCTTGATGCCGCCGCTCTCGAGACAAAACTTTATGGCAGTCTCGGGATAGTTGTAGTCATGCTTGATGCGGGTGAAGCGCTCCTCTTCGGCAGCGGCGATAAGTTGGCCGTCGCGCAGTAGAGCAGCGGCAGCATCGTGGTAGTAACAGGAGATTCCCAGGACATTCACAACACGTTCCTCCGAGGGGCAAAAGCGGGCCGGCATCCATTGCGGACGGAAATTGCAATAGACAAGAGTGAATTGGTTTCAGAGTTCATTGTTGGGCGCAAAGGCAGGTCGCTTAGATGTTGCCGTCGGGTAGCGCGGCAGAACAGGCCGTTCGGGCTGAGAAAAACCCTATCGGCACGACCGAAGAGCCTGCTGCAGACTCGAAAAGCAGGTCCCTCGACTCCGGCGACCAAAAAAGTGGTCGCCGGCGCTCCTAATGACAAACACGCAAACAAAGGACTTAGCGGCTTACGTTTGGACCGTGTCATTCCAGTTTCAACCCCGCAACCGGGGTCGGGTGCTCGGGATGACAAAAAGCAAGAATTTGCAACGGCGCAGCTAAAGCTGCGCCCCTTCAAAACATTTCGAAATCGAGCGGGTATTTCAATGCCGGTAGGCGAACGCGGTTTCACCCTGCGTCATCTCGCGAGTAGTGAGAAAGTTTTCGATCTCTTCGGCGGCCATGCGGTGCATCGGCGCTGTCCAGTGAAAGTGGCTTTCCAGCTTCACACCATTTAAGGCTTCGCGCCGGAAGCGCGGGCGAAGAAACAAGCAGGCGATCTGCTGATCGTGGCAGTACTGATCGACGTACTGCTCCTGCGACGACATGGAATCGCTCATGTCCTCGAGTTCCTCATAGGCCGGCATGTAGACAAAAACTGGAACAGCCCCTATGCCGCGGGTAGTACTTACGATCTGATCGAGGATAGGACGGGTGAGGCGCATGGCTTCTTTCTTGTTGATGCCGAGGTTCCAGCGAATCTTTTCACGCAGAATAAAGGCAACATCATAGGCTTTGCTGCGATAGGGTTCGCGGGCGAGGACCTGCTCCGGAGTTGGTACCGGGACGTTGGTCAGCTTCAAACCGGCGGGAGTCATTTCGAACTTTGGTTTGGCAAAGGCGAAGAAGTTCCAGAGGTTGCGGTAGGTATCCATGAAACAGAAGCCGAGGAGAACGATGTCGGGATGGTACTTCACACCTTCTTCCTGAAGGTACAGCAGCATCTGATCTTGACCATAACCTTGGACGCCCAGGTTCAAGACTTCGGTGTTGGGCAGGGCAGCTTCCAGATCGTGCGAGAAGGTTTCATCGTCGGAGACGTCGGTGCCGAAGGTAAAAGAGTCGCCCAGTACCAGGATGCGTTGCTTGCCCGGCGTGCGAGCGTAGGAATACTCGGTGGTTCCGCGCAGGCCTTTGGAGTTGCTGTTGACGAACTTGCCTGGGCCAAATGGGGTCATGTTTCTGACGTTCGGCATGACCGCCCAGCCGCGCAGCGGATCGTAGATGCCATACTTACCCGTCCACTCTTCGTGCTG
Source organism: uncultured Acidobacteriaceae bacterium (assembly GCA_963821995.1). Taxonomy (GTDB): domain Bacteria; phylum Acidobacteriota; class Terriglobia; order Terriglobales; family Acidobacteriaceae; genus Bog-257. Next base: position 52,187 of record CAWGFZ010000024.1, read on the forward strand.
GCGGTGGAGAACGATCCAGAAAAGCCGCCACGAGGAGTCGTCGTTGCCGAGCAGCGCGCGACGAACGCTCTGGTGCATCACGAGATTTGTGGCGAAGAACAAGCGAGGCGTAATTTCCAGCAGGGCAAAGAGCCAGATCAGGGAAATCAGCGCCTTGAAGACTATGCTTCGCCGACGCGACTTCGCCGGAGGCGGCGTGGCCGTTTCATTCAGAACTGGTTGAAGGGTGGCCATCAGGAAATTTTGGCCAAGCTATCGCCATGTGAGTCCCAGGATGGCCGTACCTCGGTACGGATAGGACTCAGTGGCGACGGGTTACGAAACTGGTGTCGCCGCTCTGCGGCTCAATTCTCTTTCGACTTGAACGGGGGCTGCCGCCCCCGCCTAACTTCATGCCGCCGCTGGGCGGCTAGTTGCCAAGGTTTCGAGCGGTTTGTTCCACCCGCAGGATTTCTAGCGGGTCTCAAAACGGTCTCGATTACCCCATTCGCAACGGCACAACAGCGATCCTGCGTAAGCCATTTCCTGCAAGCGACTTGCCGTAGTCATCTCAGCCCTGCTGGCGCGCTTGCTCCATGCCTTCGGGGACGCCTGGGTGGTCGAGCCACTTGTCCGGCCGCTTCTTCATGTGGAGGCTGTCCGAAAAGAGCCGGACAGCCAGCCCGAAGGGCAGAATCAGCACGGCGTAGATCACGGTCAGGAGGATACGTGCTTGGAAATTACCAATTGCGTGTGCAATCTTTTTCCATGCCGCCCACAACCGTTTGAGTTGCTCCCACATACCGGCTCCTTAGAAGAATGAGTAAATGAATGGAGCAATGGCCGAGCTTTGCGCCAGGATCAACAGCACAGCAAACAGGCACAGGGTGACAAGGATGGGCGTGATCCACCAGCGCTTATTGCTCCAAAAGAACGAAAACAGTTCTCCGGCGATCCCAAAGCGGTGGCCCGTGGTCTTCAAAATACCCATGACGGTGTGTTCCTCCAAAAGTGGCTATACGCGATAGTTTCAGTGCAATTCAAAGTCCAAAATAGCGGAGATTCCCAACAACCCCTTAGGAAAGTAACCGGCTTTAATGTTAATCAGATACGACGCCCCACGGCCACGGAACGCGCCTTGTCCTCGGCGAGCCCGACCGCGTCGATGGAGTGGGCCGAGAGCGACGCATCCGGCATGACCTCGATGCCGGACTGGCGCTCGAGCACGGAGCGAATGACGAACAGCGGGCGGCGCTTGACTTCGTCGTAAATGCGGCCGATGTACTCGCCCAGGATGCCGGTACAGATGAGCTGAATACTGGCCATCAGCAACAGGGCGCACATGAGGCTGGTGTAGCCCATGATGACGTTGTCGCGGAAGATTCCCAGGCGGTAGATTCGCATTACCGCCAGAATTAAGCCAGTCATACAAGCGAAACCGGCCATAACTAGTCCGAAGGCCAGGCCGAGCCGCAAAGGCTTGTAACTAAAGCTGAGAATGGCGTCAAAGCCGTACTTCAGAAGGTGAAACAGCGTCTGCTTGGGCTTGCCATCGGCTCGGTCGGGCCGGTCGAAATCGACGAAGACGGTGCGAAAGCCGATCCACGAGCGTAGCCCCGGCAGGAAGCGATTGGCCTCCTGCAGGTTAGCCAGTGCGTTGCAGACCTTGCGGTCCATCAACCCAAAGATGCCGACGCCCAAGGGGATTGGATAGTCGGAAACGAAGCCAAGAACGCGATAGAAAAGCGGAAAGAGAAAGCGTCGCAGACCCCGTTCCCCTCGGCTAATCCGTCGGGCGATGACCACTTCCGCCCCCTGCTTCCAGGCGGCGATCATCTGCGGGATGAGGCGGGGCGGGTCTTGGAAGTCGCCATCCATCAGCACCACTGCGTCCCCTTTGGCGACCGAAAGCCCTGCCGCAATGGCCTGTTGGTGGCCCCAGTTCCGCGAAAGATCGACGACGACCACCGTGTCGGGATACGAGTCGCGGATCCCTGTGAGCAGATCCAGTGACCGATCGCTGCTGCCATCATTGACGTAGATGACTTCCCATGGCTCGTCTTCGTTCCGGGCCTTCATGACCCGCTGGATCTCGGCATTCAGCCGTTCCACGAGGAGTTCCTCGTTGTAGATGGGAACTATGATGGAAATGACAACAGGAGTCATGGGAGTTCTAACTTCTGGAGAGCAATTCTGCGGCCAAGCGCAAGCAGGTTGGGGGCGAGTTTGGCCAAGAAATTGTCCAGAACCTCCACGCTTTTGAGGACCAGCTCAGGCAACGGAAGGTAGGCCGTCTTGGCGGTGACACCGCCGGAGTTCAAGAACATCAGGCACTCGCAGGGAGAATCACGCAGGATGCGCCAGCCGGGCTGAGAGCGCAGGAAGTTGTCTCGCCGATCGAAAAGCAGCCGAGGAATGGCATTGTTTCCTGCCCAAGGATCGTCGGGATCGGTGCACACGGAATTCTCGTCAAACACGTTCACATGGAATGAATACCCTTCATGGCGCATCATCCGCAGTACGGCGCAAAACAGCAGGCTAGCCTGTACTTCATGCATCAGCAGAAATCCGCCGGGGCGCAGCACCCGCCGCGCCTCGTTCAGGGCGCGGATGGGATAGGGCAGATGATGCAGCACATTGCTTTGAATGATGAAGTCCAGTGAACTGTCGCTGAAGGGAAGATCGAGCGCGTCTACCTGTGGAATATCCAGGTAATCGTGAGACGTAAGGTCGGTGAGCAGGAGCTTCTTGCAACGGATGAATTCGCGGCTGAAGCCGGCGCCGCAGCCTACATCCACACCTATGAAATCCGGACGGATGTAGTCATTCATCCATTCAAAGCGGCTACGCAACAGTGCGTGGAGGTTGGCAGTCTTGCGGCGCGCATAGTCGGCGCGTGCCGCCAGCACGTCGCGCTCGCTGCGCATGCGGTTTTCAGCACGGCCGGGTTTGTATTCTCTGGCGACGACAGGAAGCATATGTCGAGTGGCGATTAACGGAAGCGCTGGAAAAGTCTTCGTGATGCGTTGTTCGGTAGAGCTGGCCTTCAGAGCCTGCCCTGAGGTTGCCGAAGGGCCAGCGTCCAGGCTGTTTTACTTCGTGAGCCGGCTTCAGCCGGCGGGACAAACTCCGGGGCTAAAGTCCCGAAAATTGGTTACCGCCCTTGACGTGAGCCTGAAGGCTCGCTCTACCTATCCTTCGGTCACGCTGGCCTAAAAGCCGGAATGGAACGCCGCAGCACAGCCGAGAGAAGATAGAACCCCAGGGCAATCAGCAGCAAGTAATTGAACCCGACCATTAAGGACAGATTTTCGGCGAGGCCGCCGAGGATGGCGCCGGCGATATTGGAGCCGAAGTCGACGTCCGGCTGAGTGCTGTCGCGGAATGATGTGGCGAAGACGATTCCGGCAAAAAAGATAGGAACGAAGATGACCGCGCAGGAGACTGCAACCTTGCCCCATCCCGGCAGAGCAAGAAACCTGCTCATGGGAATTAGGATGTTCAGCAGCAGAGCAGCCGAGAGCAGCACATAGTAAGGCCACAACTTCCTGGGTTTGACAGCCAGTACATAGAGGTTGCTGAACAGAATCATCACCAGGATAGCAAAAAACACTACCGAATTTACCAGCCAGGTGGATCCAAATAGCAGCGCCATGTGGACGACACCTTTAGTTTCAAGCAGCATGAATCCGGCGCCTAAAAAGAACATCTGCCAATTAGGATGGACACGCTGTACCGGAGAGAAGGCATAGAGAATGACCAAGGACAGAACCGCGATCAGTGCCATGCTGCGCAGGTTCAACGCGGGGATCTTTGCCTCGCGCAGATAGAGAAACGGCCAGTCATCGGTGGGCACGAGGTCGATACTCGCTGTTTCGACACGGGCCGGGGAGATGCGGCGCCAGCTTTGCGGATCGGATTGAGGTGTCGCCGGCGGTTGCGGTCCGAACGCATTGATCGAACCATTCAGGGCCGGTTTCTGGTTGATCCAGAAAGACTGCTGTTGCTCGAATTGTTTGGCAATGGCTGCCATTGCCGGAGCATTGTGGCTGGCAAGCAAGAAGCTGATTCCGGACTGCGGATCGCCAGGCCGGATGGACTGGAGGTAAGGCAGCGAAATGACCAATGGCGGAACGCCGAATGCGTTGGTAGCCATTTTGTCGATGCGTCCTACAATCCACCCCTGGCGAAAGAAATTGTAGGCGGCAAAGACGCCATCGGGCTTGAGGCGCGCGGCTATGTCATCGAACGATTGCTGCGTGAATAGAAAGCTTTCCAGCCGCAGACTGGAATAGCCGGAGTGCAGTACCAGCGAATCTACCAGCGCGAAGATAATAAGGTCGTACTTGTGGTCCGTCTTACGAATGAAGCTGCGGCCGTCGTCGATGTGGACGGTTACGCGAGGATCGGAATAGGGACGGTTGGGATGGTCAGCGCGGCCAATGTCGAGTATGACCGGGTCAATTTCGACGGCATCGATATGTTTAGCGCCATTGTCGAGTGCCGCCTGAACGTCATTGCCGGAACCGGCGCCAATGATCAGAACATCTTCAAACGGCTTGCCGCCGGAATCGCGATTTAACAGGTGAAGAAGGTCATACGCCGGGCCGGCGTCCTTTATAGATACCATTGTCTGATAGCCGATATTGTTGGTGACAATCAGACGCGCCTCGGGACGATACAGGATTTTGTAGTATGGCGACCACTCTGTCTTATCGGCATTCGGAAGTTGCGAGTGTAGAACACCGGACAGTGAGATATAGCTTCCGGAAAACCACACGATGGCGAGTATGACGGCCAAGCCGGAAATTTGTATCCAGGTACGGCGCTTGAGGAAATAGCACCAGAGCAAAAGAGCGATGGCGAACCAAACTACAGGCCGGGTGCGGAAGTAAGAAGCCAGAGCAAAGCCGGCAATGCCAAGGATACTGCCCGCAATATTGCTGGTGTAAGCCAGCACGCGATCCGGCGCCTGGTTGAATGCCCGTCCCATTACCTGGCCCATCCCGACGAATACCAGCGCGACCAAGCTAAAGAACACTGCGGCCAGTAGCTCAATAGGCACGAAGAACTGCGAAAGGTTCTTGCCGGTGTACTCGGTTCCGAAGTACACCTGCTGCGGCGAACCTTGGCCGCCGACGTTAATCTGATAGGGAACGACGTGGGTAAACAGGTACCAAACTCCACAGGCCGCCACCACAGCAATTAAGAGCAGCGGAATGACAGAGCGGCTCCAATCGCGACGACTGGAAGCTGTGAGGCATCCGACGGACATTCCCAGAAATGTCGCCAGCAGCACAATATTAGTAAAGAACGTGAGGTAGACGACGGTGCTGCCAAACCAGCGGATACAAGCCAGCTCGAAGAAGAGGATCAGAAAACTGATCAGGAACAAATTGCGATAACTGTGCGGTGAGCTGGCTACAGTCAGGCTTTGGGACTGTACCGGAGCGATCATGTCGGATCGGACGTCAAATTCAGTTGGCAAGCGGAGCCCCCTGCTGCTTTAGCTGCGAAGTAATAACAGAGTCGTTCCTTGGAGAGCACAAGATGTACTCATCGATCATGTAACACTTACCTGGGCCGGTCGGGCCTTTGGCGATCCGATCCGCTACGGAAGGGCTGACAACGTAGGCGGTATCGGGCGCGAGCGGCTTGGTGATGATGTCGTTCATCGATTGCTTGCAGTGATAGTCCAGAGCCCGTCCAGTATAGCGGGCCGTGTAGTAACTATTCGTCCGCATCTTCTGCTCCGTAGCCAGAAAGCCGAAATATCTGTAGCCATACATTTCGCCGGGAGTGAAATACGTTCCGCACTGCCAGGCGGGAAGTACGACGAGGTTCTGGTACACCGAGCCGAGTTCGTGCCAGACCGGGGATTGCAGGGGCTTGGGAAAATCTACGTGCACTCCGGCATAGGTCCATCGGCGAAGCGGAATAGTGTCAAAAAACTGAAGAACGAGAAGACCGGCCAAGAGTGCGTTAGCGCGTCTGCGATCCATGAATCGGTACGGAGCAACAAGTAGCCCCAACAGGAGCGTGTAGTACGGAACCCAAAAGAGACGACCGCTGGAGCGCAGCGGAGCCAGGAAGCGAGAGAAGATCTGGTGAGGATCGAGATCGGCAACAACCTTGGATCCGGCCATAATCTTTGTAGTTAAAGCCATCAGCGTAAGAAGCACGCAGCAGCCTAGCAGAGGAACCAACCATCTCTTGTCGATGGTGTGCAGCCGATCACGATCGCGGAGGATGTATAACGTGACGATGAGCGCCAGCGTCAGCACGCCTGCTCCGAGATAGCTATAGCCTTCGTATTGACCCCTATCGAGATGCGGAATGATTGCCGGGAAAAGTTTAGAGCCGAACCAGCCGGGATCGAATGGCGACAACAGATTCATCGAGTAAACACGATAGCCGTGCCCGGCGTAGCCGCGTCCGCCCGCAATGATGAAGCCAATCGCATAGGCAGAGAAGATACACGTCGTGCCTAACAGGACGAGAAAGCCGATACCTTGACGGGGGCTGAGCTCGTGCTTCCATACCAGACTGGCCACCGTAGCAGTCATTACCACAGCGATGGGGAATGCGATATAAGGATTGGTAGCGAAGCCGACGGCACCGAGAACCAGGGCCGAGATGACGAAGCGCCGGATTGCGGTCGGCGAATCCTGCTGCGCCTGGAAAAAGACGAGTAAAGCCGCCAGCAGCAGCCAGTGATTCGAGAGCGTGTAGTGAAACTTCAGGCGGAAAGTGAGCGGAGGAGCGATGAGGAAGAAAGCTGCTGCTATCCACACTCCCCACAGATTTCTGCCAAGGATGAGGCGGAATATTCTTAAGGCAATGAAGAACTGAAGTGCATAAACAAGAACAGCTTCGATGCCGAAGTACTGAAATGGCTCCGGAAGCAGAGAAGAAAATGGTTTGAATGCAAGAGCCATCCAGGGATTGACATCCACCAGTGCCACCGACTCCCCGACGGGGTAACCGATGTGATCGCTGTGGGTGAGCGGCCAATGCCAGTGTGGATCCTGGCGCAGAAACTCCCAGCCGACGTAGTGACAGGCGCCGTCCTCGCCGAGCCAATCGATATTCTTCGGATTGAGCGGTCCGCTGCCCATGACCAGGAGAGCAAAGAAAAAGCCGATTACGGTCGACGCCGTCAACTGCAGCCAGATGGAATCGAGCCAGAGAGAACGAGCTGCCGCGTGCGACGCGGCCGGACGAGCAATGGGCGCAAGAGTTGCCATAGGTTCCGGAGAACCAGGCACTGCTAAGGAGACTGGGGTCTGATTCATGGTCTAAAGCGTTAGGAATCCTATTGCAAGTAAACGACCGTAACCGGTTGAGTCATTCTATCGGTAACGACGGCGCCGGTGCCTTTCAAGGCCTCCAATAGATCGGCCGGTGGCTTGATGAGAGCTACCTTGCCGGCATTGGCGCGAAGCTCCGCCGTTCGCCAAAACTTCAGCGGATAATAATGCGAGAGGAGCAACTCGACCCGCTGATGAATGTAGGGGTCCGGCGTAGATCGCGGTAAACCATGCTGCTGTTCGAAATCGTCGGGCAGCAGCAGGATACATTGCTGGGGATGCCGGGAATAGTACTGCACTTCTAGGAATTGGAAGGGGTCGGAGAAGACGAGAAACTGCTTGCCATCGCTGTTCAGAGCTTGCTGGATGGCGAGAGTGCTTCGGGTGCCCGGCGTTTCTACAGAGTCGATGTGACGCAGAGTTTGCAACTGCTTGGTCACTCCCCAGCCGCCTAGCAGCAGAAGTATCCCGACGGAGACCACGGGTACATGGCGGAACTGTCGCCACATGCAGCAGGCGAAGGCGATCGCGACGCCGGGAACAATTCCCAGGAAATAGCGGACCGCGAAGGCATTCGTCTTAAGCTCGGCTGCGATGAAGCCGGCCAAAGGTATGGCTAGGAACAACCAGCCGATAGCTTCGGCGGATTGCATGGCCGGCAGCTCGAACGAGGCTGGTCGGCGATCGACCAACACCATCCAAACCGCGATGAGGGCGAGGAGAAGGAATCCGGCTTCGAAGATGTGAGGATAGATTCCCACAAGTTCCGAAAGTGACGGACGGCTCCAGAACCCGCCGGAGAACTTACGGGAAAAAGAGAGTATGAACGGCGACAGCAATACGGCGGGCAAGGTTACACCAATGGCACCCGCTATAAGCTTTGCTGACGGACGCTGCCACGGCCTCCATTGGGTAGCTTCGAATATGGCAAATGGCACCAGCAGCAGCACGGCATAGTAATGGAAGCAGACTGCGAGAAAAAGAACTGCGCCAAACAGGATTGCAGTGCGCCTGGCAGAAGACTTGCTGCATGCCCACACCCAAAATGCGAGCGCGGCAAGCATAACGTAAATGGCGTAGGACCGCGCCTCGAATCCTTCTCCCGCGAGCGGACCGGAGGCAAGCGCAAGAGCAATTAGCCCATGGAGACCGTCGCTGAGCCGACGAGCGCAATCGAAGACGATCAGCAGCGTAGCCGCAATAGCCAATGTAGACGGCAGCCTGAATGCGATCGCGTTATTGCCGAATAGCTTGGCAAAGACGCCAACCACCAGGTAGTAAGGCGGCGGCAAAGAGTCGACGCCATTATGGAGTGCGCTCATTAAGGCAAAAAATTTGAGGCCTGCCATGTGGGCGGTGAAGACTTCGTCGAACCAGAGAAGACGATGAGATGAGATATAGAGGCCAGTTGCAAAATAAAAGAGTACTGCTGCGGCGGCAAAGAAGCCCCACATAGCAACCCTTGCGTGGGCTTCTTTGAGGGCTGACTCCCCAGCGGCCGGCTCGAGGATTGTACTCTGCATGGTACCGAGTTGCATTGAACTGTTAGCGCGGACGGTGCCACGCCTCAGGCGAACGGTGTTATAGTGCGGTCGAGCAGGAGCGAACTATGGATATCAGGATCCAAGGCCAGACACCGGCCACTGCCGGACCGCTGGCTCGCAACGCCGGGATACTTGTCTGTCCGGTTTGCGGCGGCGGACTCGAAGTTGGCGAAGCGGTCAGCTGTGTGTCGTGTGGGAAAAAATTTCCCAGTGAAAATGGAATTCCGCAGCTGTTCTGGATGCACGATTGGCCGGCTGACAAGCACGATGTCACCGAAGTCATCCGATCCTTCTACGAAGAGACGCCATTCCCCAACTATGACGAGATGGACTCCAGTGCGACGCTGAGGGAGAAAGCCATCAAGGGGATGTTCGCGCGCCTGGTAGACGAGCAGATTCCGTTTGGTTCGCTGGTGCTGGAGGTGGGCTGCGGAACCGGACAGTTCAGCAACTTCCTCGGCACTACCTGGGGCCGGACGGTGCTGGCCGCCGATGCCTGCATGAATTCCCTCAAACTGGCCGAGGGGTTCAGGAAGTCGAACCAGATCAAAAATATCGGCTTTCTGCAGATGAACCTGTTTCGCCCAGTCTTTAAGCCCGAGAGTTTCGATTTCGTCATCTGCAATGGAGTGCTGCATCATACCAGCGATCCATTTCTTGGATTCCAAACCATCGCCAGGCTAGTGAAGCCGGGAGGGGTGATCCTGATCGGACTCTACAACAAATACAGCCGGCTGGTGACCGATTTTGTCCGCATTGCTCTGCGCGCCTCCGGCGACCGCGTGAGGTTTCTCGATCCGAGACTACGCGATAAAGATGCCGACCAGGTGCGGAAGCGTACATGGTTCATGGACCGGTTCAAGAACCCGCATGAGTCAAAGCACAGCATCGGCGAAGTGCAAGAGTGGTTCGAAGCGGAGGGATTCGAATACTTGAATAGCATCCCGAAAGCGAACGGGGCGAGGTTCTCGGCCTCCGAGGAACTGTTCGAGCCGCATCCCAAAGGCAGCAAAGCCGAGCAGTTTGCCGTGCAGTTCCGCGATCTGCTGTCAGGCGGGCGGGACGGCGGACTATTTGTGATGATCGGACGCAAGCGGGAACGCAGTCAGTCTTAGAACATCGAATAGATGAAGGGGGCGAGCGCCGGAGTTTCGGCGAAGATCAAGAGCACTGCGAAGACAATCAGACTTACCAGGATGGGCACCATCCAGCGGCGCTTGTGGCACCAGAAGAAGGAGAATAGTTCTCCCACGATGCCGAAGCGGTGAGTGGTTTCTCCGAGAAAACCCATAAGTATCTTCTCCTTCAAAGTATTGACGGCTTAAGCTAGAAGAAAACTGCAGTTGCACGCCGCTAGCTAAGCTAGAGGCCCCGCAGTTCGCCAATTCCGTGGTTTTTATGCTCCAGCGGCATGTCTCGAACTGCAGCCGCCTGGCTCCTACGGCGCGAAGTAGCCGGAGATGTCCAGGATCAACTGCGTCGGGTTGGAAACATAGGCGTCGGTCGAACCATTCACGTTCGGCACGATGGCCATGTTCGACGTTACCGCGCCATCGTAGGCGTTCAGCGTGGAGACGACCGGCCGGCCAGGGCAGCCCGAGCCTTGGCAGTCCGGCCATAACGTCAGAAATCCCAAAGCACCGCTGGGCACCACCGTCGCGTTGAAGACATACGCTTGCGAGCCGCTGGGCGGAGCGCACGAACTGCCGACGACATTTACCGTACGCTCACCACTGAACGGTTGCCCGTTGCCGACCTTACGGCTGTCATACAAGCGGCAAGGCACCCCCGGATACAGCGATAGCCCACCCTGTTCCGGCGCCGCGAAGTAGCCGTTGACGTCCATGACCACATCGGTGCTGTTGGAGCCATAGACGTAGATATCGCCGTTGGTTGGATCCGCCGCAACGATCGCCGCGTTCGCCACCGCGGTCGCCGTCGGGTTATTGAGTGTGGAAACCGTTGGCAGGGTGCCATCCGGCCAAACCGCTAGAAAATACAGCGGCTGACCAGCGGGATTAGGCGCCACCGTCACGTTGAACGAGTACGCCTGCGGTTGCGTGGGCAGTCCCTGGAAGCAGGGGCTGGACAGGATCGGCAACTCACGCGGCGTTTCCGCTGGCAGGAACGGCGGTCCTAAACCTTGCGGCTTGCGCGAGTCGCGGGTATCGACCACGCGGCAAGGTGTCAGGGGATAGAACTGCAAGCTCCCTGAAGTCGCGGGTGCAAAGTAGCCGTCGATGTCGAGAACAACGTCGGTGGTATTGGAGACATACACGCTGACCGCGCCCGAGGTCCCGGCGGGGACGATGGCGGCGTTAGCCTTGGTGCGGCCGTCGTACGAATTCATTGTCGAAACGTACGGCCGGCCCTCGCCCGTCGGCCAGATGGTGAGATAGCCCAACGTTCCATGTGGCACGACAGTTACATTCAGGGAATAGGCAGCCGCGGAAGAAGGAATGTTGCAGGCACCCTGCGGGATGGTGAAGCTGCGAGAGGTGCCGCCTTGAATAGACGGTCCCCCAAACGGGCCGTTTGGTTTGCGTGTATCCGCAACACGGCAGGGCGCCACCGGCACAAACTGTACCGCTACGGGCACCGGATTGACGATCTGCGTCGCTGAACTACTGCTGCCCTGATAATTGCCATCGCCGGAGTAGCTGGCCACGAGGGCATCGGTGCCCACCGGCAGCGCTGAAGTCATGCAGACCGCGGTGAGCGAGGAACTCAGCGGGACGGCCGAGCAGCCTTCGATAGCGATGCCGTTGGATGTGAAGCTCACGGTACCGGTCGGAGCAGGTGGACCGGCGGGGCTCACGCTGGCAGTAATGGTGACCGCCTCTCCGTAAATCGAGGGATTGGGCACGCTGGTTATGGAAGTCATGGTTCCGGTGCGGGGAACCATGGTGACCGTGATGACCGTGGCGCCACTCGAAAACGTGACCGATGGAATGGTCAGTAGTCCGTAGGAGTCGGCTGTGATCATTCCGCCCTGGGTACCGGTTGCCGTCCAGGTACCTTGTCGTCCGGGCACAAGGACGAAGTTTTGGGCATTCCGGATAGTTACTGTGGCCGTTGCCGTGGAGGTGATGTTCGGATTGGTAATGGAGGCGCTCCACTGGCTGGTGGTATCCGTGACCGAGCTCCAGTGCCATCCGGCGTTTATAGTGCAGGTGGTGGTGCCGCTGGTGCAGTCAGTCGTCAGATTGTTATCGAGCGAAAAATCCTGGAATGCAGGGTACGACGTGTTCAAGGTGAACGCCGTCATGTAGAAACCAAACAACTTGCCGTTGGTATCATTGGCGCTCATCTGGATCAGAAGGTCGGGCTCGTTGCCATGGCCCTGGTCATTCCACGCGAAAGCAAAGCCGCCGTGGCAGGCCTTGATGGCTGCGACAACAGCCATCTCGTTGTTCCACATATCATAGTTCGGAAGAGTGACGTCGGTTCGACCTACCGCACTCTCGATAAATGGCAACTGCGCACAGTTAGCCTGCGATATCCACATCGCCAGATTCGACCAGGTTCCAAAATCCTCAGAGCTTCCTTCAACCGGATCATCGCTATAGTCTGCAACTCCACCGTTGGTTTGGGAAGGAATATCTCCATCCCACCACCACACTGGCCGCTGCGCGATGACAAACGGAATATTGTCTTGCTTGATGGCCCATTGTCCGATCCCTCCGCCTCCCATGCTGACACCATAGGCGTAAATTTTGTTTGGATTCGGCGACCAGTGATTGATGGCCCATTGTCCCGAGGGACCAATCTTGTTTATGGTCCATGGGTAGACTGTGCCGTTGTACTCCAATCCGGTCCAATAGGTCTGGATGCAGCCGTCGGTGTCTACGCCGGCAGTACAAGTGGAAGAGACCAGAACATTCGTGTATGGGTGATACCAAACCCCGTCATAGGGTCGAAACTCGATAACCGGCAAGTTTGTCGAGCCATCATTGAAATCAACCGTGTCGTACCAGACATCCACAAGCTGTTGTATTCCGTCTTCCCAGGCCATGGTAGAGTCGCCCCAATAGGCCATGGTGTAGCCAACGCCGGGGCCCACGGGCGAAGTTCCGGTGCTTGACGAAGGGTGAAAATAATACATAAAGGCCGAACCAGAATGGCCATCGGGGCTACAGCAAACTGTGGGAATCGACTGTACAATCAGCTGCCGAGTTCCAGTCGTTTCGTCGACATTGGACGTTGACACCGGATTGGAATCGCTCAACATCCCGCTGGTATCGTGGGTTACTACGCCATAGCAGGCGGCGCCATTCGCTAAGGCAGTGTAAACGGCCAGACCGGTAAAGGCGGGTAACGGTGTAGAGCCGTTGAGCGAAACCATCTGCTGGGTGGGGTCTTGCCGAAAGTCCTGCGTAAATTCATTGACCGTACCGCTGTTGGGATTAAGCTGGGCGCCGTTATTCGGTACGATTTCAATCTGCGTTGCATCACTCAGGTTGGAAGCGGTGATGGGACAATAAGCCGTATTAGCCTGGCGATAGATAAGGTAGCGGATGTTGGCAGACGAAGAACCGGTATACGGTTCAGTATAAGTAATGAAGGTCTGACCTCCAATGATCGTTGTGGCAATGTTCGTCACTGGGCTAGCCTGGGTCTGCGCGAACGCATCACCGATTGCCAGGGCCCCAACCGCAATCAATGCCAGACAGCGCATCGCGACCGTCCGTATCGCACTGCAATTGAACATCGACATAAGTCTTACCCCGCTATCTTCTCTTATTCCCAGCGCGCCCAGTTTCAGTCCGAGCCGGCTGGGGGAACCACGCGGGCGGATACTTTGGTGGGCGGGTTTTCAATGAGACTGCTGATGAGCTCGCCGGCCAGGACGGCATTGCCGGCGGCATTGTAGTGGATGTCGCCGAAGACGAAATACTTCAGGTACCAGCAACCTGGCTCAAGCGGCGGACACCGGCTCTTGACCGCGAGCACGGCAGGAAAAAGTGAGATGAAGCGTTTGCATTTACCTTCGCACCAGTTGCGCCAGATGCGGACCTGGCGCGACTCTGCGGTGTCGTGCACAACCTGCGCGGGATGAGGATAGACGACGACACTCAGAGGAATATTGCGCTCACTAACCATCTCCCACAGCCGGTCCATCTTTAACTTTTCGCGCGCGATGCCGGCTTCTACACCGAGCGGCGCATAGCCATCATAGAATGGCTTGCTTTCGTTTACCTTGCGATAGGTCCAGGCACCACGCTCCATATCGAAGGCATCGCCTAAAGGCCCGGTGTTGAGGTGATAGAAACCGTGGTCCACAAGTTTACGTTCCACCCAGCGCAGGCCGTAATTGGTAAGCATGAAGTATCCGGAGATGTCCATGCGGGTTCTGGCCCACCAGGAGACGTGGAAGCGCTCGGACTTCGGTCCCAGCACGGCGCCGGAAGCATCGGCATCGCGATAGTAGGTAGCTTCGTCCTGCACGTCGGAGATGTCGATGAATACGATGACCTCGTCGATGTCGATTTCGCGATCGAGGACCATGCGGGTCACGTTGAAGTAGTTTGAGGGCGAATAGCTGGCGACGCCGCCGTTGAGGAAATCGTATTGCGGGAAATGGTCCGCGATCCTGCCGACGAAGCTGCTGTGCCAGGCGAGCTTGCCCTCGGTCATGGAGTCGCCAAGCATGAGAATGCGCGGCTTTGCATCCGTGACAGGCACGTCGCGGACGCGCTCGTCGCGAAAGCCGAGGCTGTTAGTAGAGAACTCGTAGGAATCGCCGCCCCAGCGGTACACCGCATCGCAGTTGGGTTTGAAGGCGTGATGGCGGATCGGGTCCCGAGTGCCGCAATTCTGCAGCTTGCCGTTGATGCGGTGGCGAATCACCGCACTGCGCACATAATCGAGCGTAAGGAACGCTGCGATAGCGCAGATCAGTCCGGCCAAAGGCAGCAACTGGATGACGATTCGCCGGCGCCGTTCGTACTTGGCGGCGAGTTCGCTGCTGCTGCGCCCAGGCTGAATTTGAGTCGAAACGGTCATCACCGGCAAAATGCGCGAGCTATGGCAGCAGAAAAGCGTATTTCTATCGCATAGCGGGCGAGGTATACTCCGCGTTCTAGATCATGAATGTCGGAAGCACAGTCAGCCGTCAAGCGGACGCAAAGGACATGCCGGCGCGTGGTGCGAGCCTCAGCGCGCGGATTTTCTTTTTCGCTGCGGTGGGCATCGTTGTCCTGATGACAGTGGTACGCACGGCGATCTGGTGGAAGACTGACGCGGGAATCAGTTTCGCTTCCGGCGTGATGATCACGATGGCAGCGGACCTGGCGCATGGGATTTTCTATCGGCCCTTGTTCGGTCCCATGGGATATGGCGGCACGCGATATTTTCCTCTGTACTTCTGTCTGCAGGGGCTGCTGCTCAAACTCGGTGTGCCGGTGCTGATGAGCGCCTATCTGATTTCGGCGACCGGGGCCGCGCTGCTGATCTGGGGAACGTTCCGGCTGTTGAGAGAACTTGGGGTAGAGACCTGGCTGGCGACCGGCGCAGCGCTGATGCTGCTGGGCGCAAGTTCCGTGCAGATCGCGCTGACGACTCCGCAGGCAGACGGCCTGGCCGCGGCGCTGAACGTATGCGGGCTGGCGGCGATCGTTCGCACGCCGCCCAACAGGCGCCGGATTCTTGTGGCGGCGGTTTTGTTTACCCTCGCGTGGTCGGCGAAGCTCACCACGGTCTTCGGAGTTGCGACGGCGATCATTTGGCTGCTGAGCGCAAGCGAAACGCGAGCGGCATGGCTGCTCGCGATGGAAACGGCTTGTGGGTACGCGGTGATAGCTGTGGGCATGGTGCTCGGCAGCCGGGGCCGCGTGGTGGAGATCTTTCGCGCGTGCGCATCGGGCGGAACGGATTGGCGATTCGTCGCCAACGCGCCGCTACGCATGGAATCGATGGCTGTCTACACCGATCCGGTTCTGGTCGCCTTCGCGGTGCTGGCGTTGTTGGTGCTGGTGTCTTCGAAGTTGTGGCGCACCCTGCGGGGAATTTTGCTGATCACCAGCCTGTTGGTGACGGTGGTGATCTTCGGCTCGCCGGGAACGGCGCAGAATCACTTGCTCGACGTGCAGGTCGCAGCGGTTATCGTGCTCGGGACGTGGGTAGCCAAGGCCACGCCGCAGAAAAAGCGAGCGGGAGTTTATGCCCTCGCGCTGTTGACGCTGCTCGCGGGGGTAGAGCTGTGGCGGCATGTCAGGACATGGAGCCGGTGGTACCACCCGCATCAGTTCGAGCGGGTGATGGCCGCGGCCGGCGCCGGCGAAAAGCCGATTCTGGCCGAGAACCCGATCGTTCCTGTACTTGCGGGCCAGTCGCCATACGTGCTTGATCCGTGGATGGTGCAGTTGTTGCGAACGCGTATTGCCGGCTTTCAGGAGCCGCTGCTGCAACGGTTGCGCCGGCAGGAGTTCGGGGCAGTGGTGCTGAGTACCGGTGCGATTTCGGAGAACGGCGCGAAGCAGTGGTTCGACGAGAACGCGTTTGGACCGGGATTTGTGGAGGCGCTGGGTGAACATTACAAGTTAGCCGGCGTGGTCGATCGCGATTGGATTTACCTGCCGAAGAGCGAATCGCCTGGTGAAGGTAACGCCCCGAAGAATTGATCCCACCCAATGATTCGTTGCTGCGAGCGCGCGTGTCGGTTGCGGATCGGCGGTGGGAATGCCCATCATCTTACGAGAGAGATTCTGGATGGCACGGCTTTGTGTTAGCGTAGGCCATCATGCAGCAAGCAACGTTGGCGACAAAGACGATGGAAGCGCCGACCCCGGCGCAGAGCCGAGCCCTGGCTATAGCAATAGCGATTGGGTTGGCGTCAGTGGTCTGGTTCATGGCCCTGTCGGGATGGATGAAGTCCGAGCCGGGCTCGGTGATGGTCAAACGGCAGAACGTGCTGTTCAACTCCGATTCCAGCCTCTGGCTGGATCGGATGATCGGCAATGCACGATCGCCGGAGCAGATGATCCATCCTTTGGAACTGGTGTTCTGGCGCGCACCTTGCCGCGGATTGCAACACCTGCTGGAAGCTTTCATGCCGCCAGAACGCGCCGGAATTCTGGGAGCAAGGCTGCTGGTCGCGGTGGTATATGGAGTGGGTGTAGCATTCCTCGCGCTCGTCGCAATAAGACTAGGCGTCAAGCTTCCACAATGTGTTCTGTTATTCGTCATCTACTTCTTATTTACTTCGAATTGCACCGCAGCTTTGCCGGAGCACTTCGGAATTTCGAATGGATTGCTATCACTAGCCTTTGCCGGGCCAATCCTGCTTAGTAGTTCCACGGCGACTACAATTTTCCTGCTCGTGATGCTCGTCCTGTGTGGAGGTACAACGATTACCAATGCACTCTATCCGGCGGCGGCGATCTGGCAGTATTCGTTCAAGACGTGGCGAGCACGTATAGCGGTCGCGGCAGCAGCGATTCCCGTAGCTCTGGCAGTATTTCTTTTCTTTTACTTCAAGAGTTATACCATCCATCACTTTGTCGGCGGCTACTTGACCATCCGATGGATTCGCGACCCGTTTCGCGCCTGTATTTACGCCATCTACGCGGTAGTTTGCCCGGCTGTAGGGCCCACTCCCCAGGTGATGCGCGTGCCCGGATGGGACATGGTGAGCTATGAGCCGGCGCATCATGTCGTCCTGATGAGCTATTACCTGGGACTGCAAGGGATTGGTGCGATTGCGTGGGCTGTGCTGCTGGTTAAGTCTGTCGCGAATGCGATTCGCGACGAATCCACACGACTTTATGTGTGGCTGCCGCTGGGATGGGTAATATTCAGCATCCTGTTCCACAATGTATGGGGAGATGAGATGGCGTTGTATTCTCCCCATTGGTCATGGGCGCTGATGGCGCTGGTCATTCTGGGAGCACGCAAGTTGCCGCTGAAGTTTGTAGCGACTCTGTTCGTTCCCATCGTGGTGAGCCAGGTCTATACCTTGGTCCAGATACATACGGCCCTGGGAACAATCACGCGCTAAGAAAGCCATTAAGCTGACAGCTGGTCAGCGCGTGATCTCCCAGACGACTCCGCAGCCATAGGGAGAATAGCAGTTCAAGTTTCCGCCAAAGTAAGTTGTGCCGTAGAGATTACCGCTCGTGTCAAATGTAACGCTGCTGAGCGGCCACGACCCGTCGCTGCCGCCGGTAAAATCGTGCAGCGAGGTGTATGACCAACTGCCGCCTGTGTTCGTCAATTTGAAAACGTTGCCCAGGCTATTCGCCCCATCGCACTCTGTGGTGCCGTAAAGATTCTGACCTGCGTCCATGACGAGGGCATAAGCCGGTCCACATGAATCGCCCAAGGCCCCAGTAAGGCTGTAGAGAACGGAATAGGTCCAGCCGCCGCCCGAGGGTGAAAGCTCGAAAACCGTACCGCCGTAGTTAGAGCCGGCGTCGGTCGTGGTGCCGTAGAGGTTGCCCGACTGGTCAATGATGAGACCGCTGTAGGGATATCTTCCGTCGCCGTTGCCGGTGAAACTGTAAAGGACATTCTCTGTCCAGCCGGAGCCCGAGGGCGTCAACTGGAAAACCGTGCCGGCGTTATATTGACCGCCGAAATAAGTAGTTCCGTAGAGATTGCCCGCATTGTCAAAGATCAGCACGCTTCTGTAGGGAGTGATGCCGTCACCGTCTAAGCCGAAGCTGTGAAGAATGTTCTTCGTCCACCCACTTCCGGAAGATGTCAGCTCGTAAGCAGTACCATCGCCGTAAGCACCGCCGCCAGAGGTAGTGCCGTAGAGGTTGCCCGCCTGGTCGAAAAGGAGGCCGATAGGCTTGCTTCCGTCAGTGCTTCCTTCGAAGGTATAAAGCACGCTTTCCGACCACCGGCAAAGTGCGGTTGTGCAAGCTGTAGGTGATGGCCTGAGCTTAAAAACGTTGCCGTCGCCATTGCTACCCCCGAACTCGGTTGTGCTGTAGAGCGCGCCGTCCGGGCCGAAGACAACCGGGGCTGATGGCACGGCCCCGTCGGCGCCACCGGTAAAGCTATAAAGGGGGTTATATATCCAACCTGATCCAATGTCCTTCAGCTCGTAAACCGTGCCGTAATTGGCTGGGCCGCCAGCCCAGGTGGTGCCATAGAGGTTGCCTGCTTTATACGTTACTCCGGCGGACGGGTTTTCCCCATTGCTTCCTCCGGTGAAGGTGTAAAGCACATTGAAGGTTTGCGCCTGCGCCGCCTGGATTGCGACGACTGCCAGGACAAACACAATTGCCACTGCCAGCTTCAGAGTTGCCGGCGTCAAGCTCCGAAGTTGTCTCAAGTTGCCCATCAGATCCTCTTTCCGAAGATTAAAGGCTCGTACCGGCGTCCAAGCTGCAAGATGCCGGCCCAAGCACGATTAGGTTGTCACGGGGCGAGTCCAGGGGCAGCGTGGAAATCCACAACTCGCATAGTTTGAAGCTTGCAGAAATATGCGGCAGGGCGCAGAAGTCGTAAAGTGTCTTAATTAAGAGTCTGAGCCAACTTTTGCGGGCTTGCCGATCGGCTTGGTCTGGGTCAGCGACGGAATTTGCGGAATGTACTGGAAGCGATAGCGGATGATCATGGCGATCATGCGCAGCCCCAGGCGAAAAGCTTTCCAGGTGCTGCCGGTAATTTTCGATGTGCCGGTGCGGGGCTGGTAGTGGACCGGAATCTCGACGCAACTGAGCCTGGTACGAATCGCCAGGATCATCAGCTCGGGCGAGAAGTGGCTGCGGCCGACGGTGAACATGGGCTGGAGATGCTCGATCGCACGGCGGCGCAGAAGTTTGTAGGTGCAGCCAACATCGGTGAGGCAAGGCCCGTTGTGCAGGTACTCCAGCAGCTTGGCGACGGCGCAGTTACCGTAGCGCAGGAATGGGCCCATGTTCGAGCCTTCCCATATGCACGACTTCGAGGTGCGGGTACCGAAGACCACGTCGAACTCGCCGGCATAGGCCAGGAACTTGTAGATGTCGTCGGCGCGAAAGGTGCAGTCGGATTCCACGATGATGACGTAATCGGAGTTAGCGGCTTGCAGCGCGGTCTGCGAGGCGTGACCGTAGCCGCGGCGAACCTCTGGAACGACGATGGCGCCAGCGGCAGCAGCCAGTTTGGCAGTATCGTCGCTGCTATTGTTGTCGGCGACGACAACCTGGTCGACCTCCGGAATGCTAAGGAACGAACGCACGACCGCGGCGATACCCTTTGCCTCGTTGTAGGCGGGCATGACGACGCTTACTGTCTTGCCGTTGTGCACAGTTCTCTCCAGGAGGGAGGCAATTCGCGCTCGATCTCCAGGTGCTCGAAGGGCTTGCCGCGGCGCGCGCCGACCGACTTCACCCATTCCGCCATGCGGCGCAGGCCTTGGTTGAGGGTGACGGAGGCGGTTGCGCCGAAGATCTCTCTGGCCTTGGTGTGGTCGCTGAAGGCCTCCACGACTTCTTTGCGGACGGGAAGATGCACGGTTCCCGTGTCGCGTTCCATGGCGGCACAAACCTCGCGCGCAAGTTCGTTTACCGAATAGGGGATATCTGCGCCGACATTAAAGATCTGGTTATAAGCTGCTGGGTAATCAACCGATCTGGCAATAACGGGAGCGACATCGGCGATATGCGTGAAGGCGCGAGTCTGGGTGCCGTCGCCAAAGATGGTGCAGGGCAGACCCTGCAGGATCTGGTTCATGAAGATGCCGATGACGTTGCGATAGGGATCGGCGATGTTCTGGCGCTCGCCATAGACGTTGTGCGGACGAAAGATGATGTAGTCGAGGCCGAACATGTGCTGCGCGGCCTTCAGGTCCAGTTCGACCGCGTACTTCGAGATTCCGTAGGGGTCCTCGGGCTGAGGCGTGGTGGATTCGTACATCGGCGTCTGGCTTGCGCCGTAGACGGCGATGCTGGAGGTGAAGATGAAGCAGCGGCAGCGATGCCGGATGGCATTGTTGATCAGGTTCATGCTGCCGAGGAGATTGTTGGTGTAGTTGTAAGTCCGGATGAAATGGCTGAGACCTTCGGCGGCGTAGGCGGCGATGTGGAAGACGTAGTCGATGCGATGCTCGTCGAAGATGCGATCAATAAGTGCAGGGTCGGTTACCGAGCCCTCGATGAAGGCTGCGTCAGGGTTGACATTCTCGCGGAAGCCGCCGGAGAGATCATCGAGCACGAGGACGCGGTGGCCCATCGCCAAGAGAGAGTCCACGACATGGCTTCCGATGAAGCCGGCGCCGCCGGTGACGAGAGAAGTATTCGGTTGTTCGCGATTCATGGGGTTATGCGGTTAAGCGAAAAGCAGGTCCCTCGACTGCGCGTCCGCCCGACCGCAAAAGAAGCGGTCGGAGAAGATTGCGGACGCTCCGCTCGGGATGACGAATCAAAATCGGATTTCGGGCCGTTTGTTCCATGGCAAAACTCCCTTGCCAGTTGCGACGCCCTTTCTGAACGCGGGCGCTACCCGCTTCATACCGCGGGCGCGGGGCCGCCGGCGGATGCTTTGGCGGCTTGCGCTTGCGCGGGAACTGGCGCGGGTTGGGGAGCGCCGGGATAGGACGCGCCCGGAACAAGCGTAGGCTCAGCATAGGCTGGGCGGCGCGTGTCGATTTTCGCGGGAAGCGGAGATTTCTCGCGCTCCTCTTCGTGGTATTCGGCTTCGGTGTTGATCGCCCACAGGTCGTACTTCGCGCCCAGGATATTTCGCGCGGCGCACATCGCCGTCATCATAGAGTGGTCCTGATTGTTGTACTTGTGCATTCCATTGCGGCCCACGAGTTGAAGATTGGGCAGCGTCTTTTCGAGATAGTCACGGATGGTTGCAATCTGGCGAACCCAATCGGGGCTGTACATGGGATAGGCCTTGGGCATGCGGACCACCGCGCCGTCTTCGATCTCTTCCGGCCGCGCAAGGCCGAGCTGGGCGATTTCGCGCTTGGCGAGTGCGATAAGGTCGGCGTCGGCACTGGACCACAGGTCATCGTTTTCGAAGACGAAATATTCCATGCCGAGGCAGGTCTTCTCGGGGTCGGGGACCATGGCGGGCGACCAGTTCTTGAAGTTCTGGATGCGGCCGACCCGCACGCCCGGCTCGTGGATGTAGATCCAGTTGTCGGGCATGACGTGCTTGCGATTGATGATGAGGCTGACGATGAGGAAATCGCGATAGCGCAGGCGATTTGCCGCGTCCAGTACCGGCTTTGGTGCAGGCGGATCGAGCGCATTGATGAGATCGCGAATGGGCATGGAGCTGATGAAATCGGTGCCGGCGTGGATCTCGGTGCCGTTGACGCCGCGCGTTTCGACCGCGGTGACGCGCTTGTGATCGTGAACGATGCGCGTGACTGGGCGTTCAAGCAGCACGGGGTAGCCTTGCTGGCGCAGGCGGTCGGTAAGCGTCTCCCACATCTGGCCCGGACCGCGCTCGGGGTAATGGAAGCTGTTGATGAGCGTCTTGACCGAGGTGGTGCGTTGCTGGAAGAGGGCGTTGCGAACGGCGGTGGTCAGCGACAGCCCCTGAATGCGCTGCGCGGCCCATTCGGCGCGGATTTCCGTGCACGGCACGCCCCAGACTTTTTCGGTGTACGTCTTGAAGAAGATTTCGTAGAGACGCTTGCCGAAGCGGTTGCTGACCCACTGCTCCAGGTTCTGCTCGTTGTGGTAATAGACCAGGCGCGAGCGGAGATAGCTGAAGACGATGCGGAGGGTTTCGATGGGGCCGAGGCCGAAGAGCGCGTTCTTGGCCTTCAGCGGATAGTAAAAGAACTTCTTGCGATAGAAGATGCGTGAAAGGCGTGGGCGCGCGAGAAACTTGCCGCCGAGGATTTCGTTCCAAACCTGGTTGACTTCGTCCCACTTAGTGAAGAAGCGATGGCCGCCGATATCGAAGAGGTAGTTCTTGTAATTTACCGTGCGCGAAATACCCCCAACGATATTGTCGGCTTCGACAATAATGGCGGGGATATTATGCTTTGACAGCTCGTAGGCCGCGGTCAAGCCGGCCGGACCGGCGCCGATGATGACGACGTTAGGGTGTTGCGAAGTAGGCATGGAGTCGTTCGTATCGCGGGGGCTTTGGTCAGGACATCAAAAGGGGCACGTCGTTACAAAAGTCGAAAAGCAGATGTTCGTACGGAAAGCAGGTCCCTCGACTCCGCGTCCGCCCGACTCGCAAAGCTACCCCAACGAGCGCAACCGCGGCGCTCCTTGGGGGCCCCGTAAGAAGCGAGTCGGAAACAGGCGGACGCTTGGCTCGGGATGACAAATCTAACTCGGGATGACAAATCTAAATTGAATGGCTCGAACAGCGCGGCTGAAGCCGCACCCCTTCGCGAAGCTAGAAAAAGCAGATCCCTCGCCGACTAAAGTCGGCTCGTGATGACAAAACAAGAAGAATTTGGTGCCGCCTGGACGCTGGCCTAAAGGCCAGCTCTACCAGTGAAGGCGCCTAAACCGTGGCGTAGATGCCTTCCGGCTGGCGGCGCATGCGGCGGATGAGGCGGCGCGTGGCCACGTACGCCAGGAATCGCGAAGTGAAGATTATGCGCAGCGATGCCGGCCGGCGCAGGTAATGCGCGTCGACGCGCGGCAGCGCGAAGGGGTCGGAGTCGGGTTGGACCACGCCCGCTCCGGTAGAGACGGCGGCGCGATACTGGCGCCGGACCAGATCGCGGACGGCCCGGTTCCAACGGCCGTAAGGATATGCGAAGAAATCGACTTTCTGTCCCGTGCGTTGTTGCAGTTCGAGCTTGCTGCCGGTGATCTCGTGATTCGCCTGCTCGTGTTGCAAGTCGGTGAGCGAGGCATGGGTGATGCTGTGCGCGCCAAAGTGAAAGCCGTCACGGGCGAGGTCGGCGATTTGTGTCCAGTCGAGCAGCGGAGCTTCGGGCTGCCAGCGGTTGGTTAGTGCGCAATTGGCTGCGTCGCGAAGCCCCGTGGGCTGGAAGACGGTGGCGGGCAGCTTCAACCGGCGGAGCACGGGCGCGGCGGAGGTGTAGAAGTCGCGATAGCCGTCGTCGAAGGTGAGGACGACGGTGCGCTGGGGTAACGGAGCCCGATTCACGAGAGCGGTGACCACATCGTCCAAGGGCGCCACACGCGTGTTGGCATGCAGCCATTCCATCTGCTCGGCAAACAAGCCCGCGGGGATCTGGGTAGGAGATCCACCGTCGGAGATCGAGTGATAGGTCAGGATGACCGGGAAGGTTGCGGGGTCCATCGCTACGGCAGTTACTGAGGTTTGCAGAATATAGTTATGAAGCCACGAAAATTGTCATCACGAGCCGAGTTCACTGGGCGAGGGATTTGCTTTCCTGGCGAAGTGGCAGAAAAACAGATCCCTCGCGCCCAAAGGCGGGACGCTCGTGATGACAATTCGAAACCGCCACCGGGCTCTGGCAACCACGCCACTGTAATTTGCAATTCCCAAGAGGAGCGCTTCAATTCGAGAATCTGCCTGCAATCGGGTCAACTTGCATATCAAGAGGAAACCTCAACTTTGCGAACCGTCACTGGCAGGGCCGATCGTATCGACCGGCTTCGCAAAGTATCCGACCTTGTCGCGATCGGCCGTCCGCCAGGCAAAGTTAATGGTTTGCGCTTTTCCTGGCGTGCCTCCCAAACTGCCCCAATATGCAGTCGGGTATGCGTTGTGAGCCGGATCGAGCGGACCCGTCACCACTACAACCACGTGACCGTGCGCATCGGGAACAGCTTGTTCGTTGCCCTTCAGCCCGGCCACGACGAGCAGCCCTTGATCGGCCTGCGCTTTCGCTGCCGCGCCATCGCCAATGCCGAGAGCTATCCAGTCGCCCGCGCCGCGTAACTTGTCTACAATTTGGTCGGCATCGTCGTCGGGATCGAAAGTGCTCACTTGCAGCGCAGCGGCGATGGCCTTCACGAAGCCGCTGCAATTCGCCTTGTTGGCTTCCCAATTCGCTTCACAGAGATTGACGATGGTCTGGGGATCCATAGTTGATTTCCTTCACGCGCGGGCGATCTTGTTGTAGACCGCGCCGAGCACGGTGCCGATGATCATGCCGACAACGAACATGTAGAAGAAGCCGACGATGCTGCCGAAGAAGGTCACGCGATAACCGGGAAAGAATTGGCCGAGCAGGCCGAGGTGCGCGCCGACGTGCGGACCTCCCTTGAGCACCAGGAAGTTGGTCGCCAGAAACAGCCCCGCTCCAAACAGGAAACCGAGAACGATACCCAGCAGTTTTCCGTTGAGCAGGATGACGGCGCGTTCGAGCTGTTGGTCTTCGGGATACATGGGAGGAATTCCTTCAGGGGGCTGCAAAGCCCCAGCTTTATATCAGCGAATTCGGACAGCGCGAAGGCCGTCCCCTTCAAGTGCGGAGCAGGGGCTAAAGCCCGCGCCGATATCGAGCCTTTGCGGCACGTCTAAAGACGTGCCCTGACACAAAGCGGTGGTTGGGGTAGTCATTTGACGGCACTACATATGGTCGAGGAAGTCGGAGTACTGGTCCATCTCGGCGCGGGAACGGATAAGGGTGAGCCAGAGCCAGACCATGCCGTTGCGCACCAGCGCGAATCCGTAGCCCAGAACGAAGCCGACGACGAATCCCCAGGCGAGTCCGATAAAGACTCCGGGCCAGGAGACGGAATAGCCGAAGAGGAACTGCCCCAACAGGCCGCCAGCGGTGTGGGCTTCGTCGGTGCCGCGCAGGAGCAGGACCAGCGTGAGGACCGCGAGCAGACCGCCCGCGGTGACGCCCCAGGCGATTCCCATCGCCACGCGATGCAGCGGCGCAAAGGCGCGCAAGAGGCCGGGATCGTCGATGCGATCGAACTCTGGGAGGGCCATCTTCGTGGATGCGATTTTAGGACTCAAAGTGCCTCAACACAAGCGCCGATACGTGCCAATGATGGCTTTGCGGAGACATTAAGACGACGTACTCACCGCTGAGCGAGAGGCAGCGGCAGCGCTAGCAGGTGGAAATGCGAGCGGGGAACGCCCGCGCTGCTGCCAGGGAACAAATCCCAACTTGCGCCGGGCAGTGTCCTCGAGGACCCGGAAGTATGCTTCGAGGTGAGCGCTTTCGGTCCAATGCTTGGTGTAAGCCTGATAACCGCGCTCCCCCAATTCGCGACGGAGCGCGAGATCGGTGCGCAGGCGCTCCATGGCAGCGACCAACTCTTCACCATTGCGATACAGCAGTCCACCCTGGCTGTGCTGCGTGACCTCCGTCAGCGCGCCGAGATCGTGAGCGATCACCGGCGTCTTTTGCAGCAACGCTTCGAGAATGATGAGGCCGAGGACTTCATATCCCGCTGATGGGACGAGCACAGCGATGGCTTGGCGATACAAATCACGAAGCTGGTCCTGGGGCACGGCGCCGAGGAAGCTGACATTCGGGATGTTCGCGGCCTGGCGGCGCAGCTCGGCTTCAAGCGTGCCCGTGCCGGCGATCAGCAGATCGGCATGGGGATAGTCGCGGAAGACCGGGAACAGAGTTTCCACGCCCTTGATCTTTTCCAGCCGGCCGACGTACAGGAAGTACGGACGCGGATGCGGCGACGGGCCGCCCTGCGCCGACGAATCGGCAGCCGGAGTTTCGGGAACAAAGTGCGGTAAAACCGTCATCGGGGAGGCGAATCCGCGCTGCTGGTGCATCTGCTGGGTGAACATGCTGGGCGAGATGAAGGCGTCAACCGCGCGCCGGCACTTGTCCAACAGATTGGTGTATCGCCAGAGTTGCGGCGGGCGGCGAAACTTGAGTGTGCAGCGCAGGCACTCGGGCTTGTCGCAGACGCGCTGGTTGTTTTTCCAGAGCACGTGCATGGGGCAGACCAGCCAATGCTCGTGCGCGGTGTAGAGCTTGATGAAGTCGCGATAGTCGGGCTCGAGGCGCAGCAAGCCGGGGCCGAAGAGCGAGATGTTGTGGTAATGGATGACGTCGAATTTTTTGCTGTAGAAGACTTCCAGGATCTTCTTGGTCTTGGGCCAGGGACTGCCGGTCTGCTGCGCGATGAGCGGTGACAGGATGCCTATGTGGCTGCGCAGGCGGTGAACGGTGACGTTGGGATGATTTGCGAAGGTTTGTTCGGGCTCGACCTTGGAGAGCGTTTTGTAACTGTCGACGCAATGGATGATGTCGACCTCGTGTTCACGCGCGGCCAAAGCGTTGGCCAGACGCGAGACGAAGATCGCATCTCCGCCGAAGCTGTAGGGCGGATAGAAGATCGAAAGGAAGCAGAACCTGAGCGGGCGGAGCATGGGTGGTTGCGACGGTTAACAGCAGATTCCTCGGCGGCTAAAGCCGCCTCGGAATGACAAAAATATATTAAAGAGTGGCATCGGCGCAGCTAAAGCTGCGCCCCTTCAAAGCGGGGCGAGTGCTGCAGCTAAAGGTGTGTATTTTCGAAGCCGCGTGACACGGGTTTTTCCGCAGCCTGGATTTCGTCGAAGACAGATAGAAGCTGGCGGGCGGAGTTCTTCCACGACAACTGACTGGCGGCGGCGAACGCGGCCTGGCTCATGTGCTGACGCAACGGAGCATCGCTGAGGACGCGCTCGATCGATCGCAGCCAAGCGGAACGATCGGTGGGCGCGATGGCGATTAGGCCTTCGCGCAGAAGTTCCGGCAGCGGGCTTTCGGTCGTGCCCAGCACCGGCGTGCCGGCGGCGGCCGCCTCGACCGCGGGCAGGCCAAAGCCTTCGCAGAACGATGGCAGCACCAGCGCAGCGGAGCGGTGTAACAGCACGAGCAGGTCTTCGTCTTCCAGGCGGCCAGTGAACATCACGTGCTCTTTGAGATTGTCGTGCTCAACTTTGTTCACGAGCTCGGCGTAGCAGGAGTGAAACGAATCGCCAGTGTAGTCGCCGACCAGGACGAGCCGCAGATCGCGAAAAGCATCGCTCTGCACTAGCTCGCCAACAATATCGAGCAGCATGGCGAGATTCTTGTGCGGGCTGAAGCCGCCAACGTAGATCAAAGTTCGTGCCTCGGTGGGAATGTTCCAGCGCTCGGTGGCTTGCTGCGACGCGCAGCCGCATCCCGCCGGACGGAAGACTGGGTCGGCGGCTTCGCTGACGACGCGCAGGCGTTCTTGCGGGATTCCCAATCGGGCAACAAGCTGGCGGCGCGAAAAATCCGAAACCGTGATCACCAGTCGCGCCTGCCGGATTCCGGCGCGGATCTTGGCACAATAGAAAAATCTTGAGCGCGCGCTCGGAAATACCAGCTCGGGGAACTGATCGAAGATGGTGTCGTGGATGGTCACGAGGCGCGGTACGCCGATGTAGAACGGAATGTAGGTGTAGTCGGTCGGAAAGTAGATGAGGTCGACGCGCGCGCGGCGGATGGCCTGCGCGACGGCCCACATGTCGGCGATGGAACGATGGCCGTCAGCCGCGGCGGCCTGGGTTGCCGGCTTGCTGGTAGCGATCCGGCAAACCTCCACGCCGGATGGCAGCGGAAAATCCGCAGGGTCGAAATCGACGAAGAAGGTGTAGGCATTGCGCTGATCGAGCTCGACGGCAGCGGTGAGCAGGGCGCGGGTGTAGCGGCCATAGCCGCGGCGGTTGGCCCACGAGGTTGCATCAACGCCGATGCGCATGTTTCAGGAAGTCCCGCTTTGAAGGGGCGCACCTTCAGGTGCGTCGTAAATGCGCCATGAAGAATCGGCTTTAGCCGCTGCGGGCTTCGTTCCTAGGGCAAACCGAACTTCCCCAGTGGCTAAAGCCAGCATCGAACCGGGCATCATGGCGCAGCTAAAGCTGCGCCCCTTCAAACCGGGCATGATCAGAGCCTTCCAACGCTGCGGCGCTCGCTGGCGCGGCGCGGCGGCGAAGATGGCAACCTGAGCAGATGCATTGCCATGCAGACGGCGAACGTGGCGCCACTATACAGGTAGTACATCCAGTGCGCCAGCACGGCGCGAGCGGCAAACCACCAGCCGCGCTTGCGCAGGAAAAAGCGATAGACATCGAGATTCAACAAAACCAGAGCCACCGCGACCACGAGGATTGCGATGAGGAGCGACGCTGGTCTTGGGGGGAGGAGGCGGGCGATAGTGAACGGCAACAGCAAAAGCTCGGCGACCAGCAGGCCGACGAGCAGGGAACTGGCGCGCGAGG
This sequence comes from uncultured Acidobacteriaceae bacterium, assembly GCA_963821995.1. Taxonomy (GTDB): domain Bacteria; phylum Acidobacteriota; class Terriglobia; order Terriglobales; family Acidobacteriaceae; genus Bog-257. Next base: position 81,096 of record CAWGFZ010000024.1, read on the forward strand.
CGTAGGTCAGATTGAGATCGCGCGGGAGCTGGCGCGAGCTCAGGATGAGCTTCGTCCAGGGAATGGCGCGGTAGAGGATGTCGGCGCGGAGCAGGTTGCGGACGGTCCAGCGCTTCAGATGCTTCGCTTGAATCTGCTTGTCGAGGCGGATGGCGCGGCCGTGCTGGGTCAGTTCGAGACCGAGGGCGATGTCTTCGATGGACGGCGTGGTGTAGGTTTCGGCATCGAAGCCGCCAAACTCCTCGAAGACACTCCGGCGCATTGCGCCGCAACCCGCCCAGAACGTTGTTGCCCGCTCGCTGGCCGTCTGGTGAACGAAGTGGTGCATCAGGTTTTTGCATTGCGAGGTGAAGGTCGGCCAGGCGGGCGCGTCGTCGTAGGAGCCGAAGACGGCGGCGAGCTCGGGGTCCTTGCTGAAGTCATCGGCGATGCGGCCGAGCGTTTCGGGCGCGACCGCGACGTCGGCATCGACGAAGACGAGGATGTCACCGGCGGCGTGACGCGCTCCCAAATTGCGAGCGCCGGCGGGACCGAGCGGCAGCGGCGCGCGGAGGCACTGCGCGCCGTACTGCGACGCGATCTCGGATGAGTTGTCGGTGGAGCAGTCGTTGACGACGATGACCTCGAAGTTCGAGTAGTTGGAGCAAGCCAAGGCGTCGAGACAGCGCGCCAGCGTCATGCGTCCGTTGCGGACCGGGACGATGACGGAGAGACGCGGTGCGGTGCGGCCGGTCGTCTCAATTGTGGTCGTGAAGGTCACGGGATAAAAGAAACGGTTTGCGACGCGCAAAAGAGGCGGACCGGGGGCCCCTGCTCCGGGGTTCGATTTGCGTATGTCGCACTCCACCGCGGAGGGAAAAAGTTGGTTCACACACACCCTCTAAAGCCCTGAGCTCTGCGTGCGTCGTTTCGGCACGACCAAGGTCGTGCCCTGACACAAAGCGAAGCGAGGTCGAGACGAGTTCACCAACGATGAGGCACCCGACTCACGGCCGTCCGGTGATATATCCCACAAACTCGCCCCACGACCAGGTCGTATTCACCAGAAAGGTCAATGGCGCGGCGCGTAAGAACGCCAGCCGATTGCGTTTGCTGGCGAGAACCTTTCTCATCTGGCGCAGGAAGAGGACGAACGGCAGCAACGGAGTCATAGCGGCGAGGAGAAATCGTTTCGACGCCGGCAGCGCGATGACGCGCGTTGCCGCGAACGAGCGTCCCCAGACGTAACGCTCGGTAAGCACCGAGCCGAGGCGCAGATTCAGCCGGTTCTGACGGACGACCACTTCCGGCGAGAGCGCCAGCACCTCGCCGCGGCCGGCGAGCGCGCCATGCACGCGAGCTTCGTTGTAGGAATCGGGCCAGGCGTCAGCGACACGCTCGAGCGCATCACGCTTGTAGCAGACATTCGCGTCACTGACGAACGGGCTGGGGCCGCGCGGAATGGGATTCTGATACCGGCCGAAATCACCAAAGTAGACGGCCCAGTTGAGCGGACGATCGATGCCGTTCTCCATAGCGCCGCCAACCGCGGCATAGCTTGCGGCATGTTCGTTCACTAACTGGGCCGTCCAAAGCGGATCGGGAAGGCCAACATCTTCGATGAGCGCGACCAGCGGCGCGCGGGCGGCGCGAATGCCGATGCCGCGCAGCTCGTCATGATGCTCGCGGCTGGGTCCGGAGCGCGCGGTGCGGAGCTTGTCTACGGCAATAAAGCGGACATTGGGAAAACGCGTTTGCAATTGATCGATACCCGACAGCCGGCCGTTGCAAGTGACCAGCAGCTCCAGCGGCGGGGAATCGACCTGCGCCTGCAATGCCTCGAGACATTGTTCGAGTTGCAGTGTATCGGAGGCCTCCGAGGTGTCGCTGACCACGGTGACGACGACGCTGAGGGCGGGAGATGCAGACATCAACGAAACCAATCAGTTTGTGCCGCCCCTCAAGGGCATGGGGAGAATCAACGTGCGCAGACGCTGGCCTAAAGGCCAGCTCTGCCTACTCCACCTGCATGAGCGCGGTGCCGGGGCCGAAGGCGTAGCCCATCCACTCGCCGCAGACGTAGCTGGTCATGGCCGGCACCAGCAGCGGCAGGCTGAGCAGAAACTTATCCGGATGGCAGCGCTTGGCGAAGACGCGCGAGGCCATGCGCGCCAGCAGCACAAACGGGATGGCCGGCGCAGCCAATAGATACGCCGCGCGCTTGGCTGCCGGCAGCGTGCCCCTTCGCGCGCCGGCAAAGGCGCGGCTAAAGAGATAGCGCTGGCGCACGTAGTAGCCATAGTCAAAGGGGCCGCGATGGTAAACGATCATGCCGGGCACGCTGCGAAAGCGCGCGCCTTCGGCCAGCAGCTTGGGATGCAGCGCGGCCTCCCAATAGCCGGCGCTGAGCAACGCGACGTTCGCGTTCAGAATGTTGCGGCGGTACGCCGCATTGGCGCTTCCCACATTGTGGGAGTCGCCGTCGGTCCACGGCGGCAGATAGGAGTTGTACTCGATGAAGTAGGTGATCCAGTCGCGCAGGCGGCCATCGGAGCGGAAATCGACGGGCCCGCCGACGGCGGCGTAGTCGCGCGAAAATGCCGAGGTAAGCGTCTCCAGCCAATTGGGCGCGGCAACGCAGTGCTCCTCGATGATAGCGACGATCTCGCCCTGCGCCTGCTGTGCGCCAATGGCGCGAAGCTGCGGGACGGACTCGCGCCGCGGCACCTCGATGAAGCGGGCCTCGGGAAAGCGCTTGCGCAGGCGGCCCACGTTCTCCGGCCCGCGGCAGTCCACGACCAAAACCTCGAACGGCGGCGCGTTCTTCTGCGCGAAGATCGAAGCGAGGCAGTCGTCGATAAACGGCGCGCCGACAATGGAGGCAATCACGACGGAAACGGCAGGAGCGGGCATGATCTTCGAATTACGAAGGCGAGCGCGTTTCGGCGGGATGCGGCGCGGCCAGAGTCTGGCGCGAACCCACCTGACCATCCAGGTTCTGGCGCAGGAGCACCATGGCGTCGCGCAGGAGAGCCGCGAACAGGAGCGCGGCCAGAAAGAGAACCAAGACCGCAATCCCCAGCAGGAACCTCGGCAGTAGCCCGTGGGATTCTTTGTACAGAGTGCCGGGGGCATATCGCCTCGGCTTCGCCTGCAGCCCTAGGTATTGCTGAGTGTAGTCGCGCAAAATGTCGCCTCGTCAGCCAGTCCGTTTTGGGCCAACCTGGGCACACTCCCATCCTCTGAGTCACATTCCGCGTGCTGCCCAGTGTTCTATGGCTGTTTGTCAGGGTAGTAGCACGGAGATGGCCAGGAATGAGGGTCGCGCCAATTTGCCGGAGGATGTCGGGCGGGAACGGGCGCCGGCGGCAACCCGCTCATTCTGTGAGGCTTGCGGTGAGGAAGGAAGTTGGGGATTAGAATCCGGAGTCGGCAGGAGGCGCCGGAAACAGAGGAAAATGCCCAAGAGCCGGAAAATCATGGCCTTATGGGCGGCGAGGGCAGGAGTAAAATTCCGATTCTCTGGGAAAAACATTTCACTTGCCGGTTACCGGCCCGCCCCGGCTGGCGGCCCAATCTGGCCTTTGATGCCTGCGAAATTCGAACTGAAGCTACCTCTTGCCGGGGTTGGCTGCGGCGGTGCGGACCTCCTGAGAGGTGTCGATTGGAAGATAGATCTTCTGATCGTCAAGGGTGGCAACCAGCCCGTAGTTGTCACGGAGCGCCTCGGCGAAGCCCGGACCAAACTGCTGCGTCTCATACCACCAGCGTCCGTAGCTGGTTTTGGGATCGGCCAGCAAAGCACGACCGCGCCGAAAGAGCGATTGCGCAGCTTTTCCAACAGCGGGTCGCCAAAGCCGGGAATGCGCTGCCGTAAGACTCGCAACATCCAGGCGTCGAGTACATAAGGCCGCTGGCCGGCCAGCAGCGGCACGATGGGGTTCTCCGCCAGGATTGGGCGGCTTGTTCGCCGATGGTGGCGAGCACGGTCTGGAAGCGGTGCGGTGAAGCGCAGGTCGTGGTTCTTGAAGTGTCGTAGCGTAGGAATGGCCGCAAACAGGACCGCCAGCGCCAGAGCCGTGACTTGCCATTTCTGTTGCGTCGCCGTCGCGCGCGACAGTTGCGTCGCGATCAGGATCAGCGAGGCAGCTTGAAGGTCGATGAGGTGATTGTCGTTGACGCCGGGCGTGCCGTAGAGGAAGGCGGTGACGGCCAGCGTCATGAGGAACAGCAGGGCGGGCAAATAGCGCAGAAGCCTGCCCGAGAGCAATACCGGCAGGAGTGCGATCAGGGCAAGTGCCCCGAACCAGAGCATGACGGGATCGAGGCGGGCAGCGGTGGTCGCCATGTTTAGCGGGCCGGCCAGCGCGCCGCGCAGGTCGGTGCCGCCGGAGGCGCAGGCGTTGAAGATCGTCCAGAAGCGGCCATGCGGTGCCGGTAAAAAGCGCGGCCGCGACGCGAGATAGCCGCAGATGGTTTCGCAGGCCAGCGTCCAGGCCATTGCGGCAGCCCGGAGCCGAGCAGCCAGGCGAATGCAGCGGCGAAACCGAAGACAGTGGTCAGCTTGTCGACCACGCCAGGGTGAACAGAATCGCGGCGAGTGCAATATTGCCGCGGCGCAGTTTCGCGCGCGGCGATCGCGGCGAGTCCGCAGACATTAAGCGCGGTGGCCAGCCCATCGGCGTGCGGACTGAAGAGCGAATACTGCCCGCAATTGGCGGCAAGCAGAGCTCCGGTGCAGCAAGCCGGCGAGCCACGGCTCGACACCGAGGGTGCGCAGAAGGAAGAAAAGTGCCCACGAGAGAGAAGCACTGCGGCCGCCGACAGCAAATAGGCGCTAAGTAGCAACGGCAAGCCGAGCTTCATCAGCGCAGCTTCGAAAGACGAAGTACAGCGGGAAAGTAGCGCGTTCCGCCGTATCCCACATTGTCGTACAGCGGACGGTAAAAGATGCCGGCCTTCAGATCAGCCGCCATGGCGATGACCGTGCCGGCAGGATGATTGATCCAGGCATCGTTGTCCAGGAGACGCCGGCGCGTACGGCGGTGATGAAAACAATCAGCGCAACGGCGGCGATCAGTAGGCCACGCGGAGAAGACGCGGGGCGGCTGAGAGTTTGCGCGGACTGGCGGGAGGCTCGAGGGTGATAGCGGGTTGAGGCATCAAAGATTCTTTCGGCCAACGGACTGCTATTTCCGGGAATACATTGTCAGCCGCACACCGAAGAAGCGCTTCTCGCTAACGCGGTCGTAAGTGGCGGCGAGAGCAGCTTCATATTTTGCCTGATGCTCGATCAGCCAGCGGAAATCGTCCCGCGGCGCCCATGATATCTCCCACACCCGGGGACATTGCGACGTTGTGGGAGGAAACTGCTCCGGCCCGATTACCTTGAAACCGGGGCCGCCTGCCTGCGTCACCGGCCATTGCGGCGCAACCGCAAGATCAGGAGGAAAAAAACCGCAATCGCCGGGCCGGCGGTTGGCTTCAAAGTAGGCGTAGGCCTCCGTCCAATATTCCTTCCAGCGCATGAAGTAGTTAGCGCGGAGCGCATTGGCGCTGTAGATCACGATGAGCGCAAGCACACCCCAGCGCAGCGTGTCGGACGGAATCTCAACTAAGGCGCGGGCGACCAGCAGGTAATAGAACGCTGCGCAGAACGTAACGTAGCGGATGTTGTAAGGGATGTGCAGGATTGCCCCGGCGGTGAGGGTCAGAAGGACCGGCAACAGGCACAGAATTGCGGTGGTGACGATGTTCTCGGCATCGGCGCGAGCGGCCCGCATGCCGGATTGCGATTTCGTCGGCGGCGTAGGTGCCGCCATTCTCCACAGAAGCCATGCCAGCGGCAAGCAAAACAGCATCCCTCCCACAACGTAAGACCACCAGGGCGAATCGGCGCGCAGGCCCGCGGGTTTGCCGTTATTGAACCAATTGACGATAGAGGCCAGCGTGTACCAGTGGACGGCGGCGTAAGGCTCTTTGCCCATGAAGGTCTTATCGGCATGGGCGGCGGATTGCAGAATGCCGCTGGTGATCCAGGGAAGGTAGGAAGCGGCGATCAGAGCGGTGCCGGCGACAATCCATGACAAGCGAAGCCGGTTGCTTCGGCGGAAAATCAACGGCAACGTCAGCAGTCCCACAATGAGGTATAGGCTAAAATAGTCGGTGTACAGCATCAGGACCGACGTGCCGACGAAGGTCCACCAGAACAGCGCGCGGCCTTCGCGAAAGGCGCGCAGAAACAAATAAGTCGCGAGCAGTGCGAGGAAATGGAATTGCGCGTACGGCCGCACTTCCTGCCCGTACATGACTCCCAATTGCGAAATGGCCAGCAGCAACGAGGCCAGAAGTGCGGTGCGGCGGTCGAAAAGATATTCGGCGACGAGGTAGAGAAAGACGACGGCCAGCGTACCGAAGATCGCGGATAGCAGACGCGCCTGAAAGAGGCCGAATCCGAAGAGCGCGAACCAGCCGCGCAGGGCGAAGTAGTGCAGCGGCGGGTGAACGTAGTCGTGAATGAGCGCCGGCAGCATCTGTTGCAGCGGCATCTGGCTGACCACCATGGAGAAGCCTTCGTCGCCGCTGACGCTCTCGTGATTGATGTAGAGCAAGCGGAGGGCAAAAGCGAATATCGCGATGAGCGCGGGCGCAGTCCAGCGAAGTCCCACAGAGTGGGATTTCGGCGCCTCGGTAACGAGGCGCGCCGGTTCCGATTCGAGTTGGAGGGAAGTTCGCATTGCTCTCCGCTTTGTCATCCCGAGCGCAGTCGAGGGACCTGCTTTTCAGGCGGCGGTTGCGATCATGCGCGCGAAAAGCAGGTCCCTCCGCTCGCCCGCGTGTCCTTGCGAACACGCGGGCTCGGGCGGGATGACAAGAAAGAAATGACGCGTTCGGCACGGCTGAAGCCGCGCCCTGACACAAAGCGCTCCAGGACCGAATCCTTCAGCAGTCCACCTAGCCTGCCAGCCACTTTAGGAATTGTTTGCGCTGGCGCCATAGGAAGTACTCGTTCACCGGGCGGTCGTCCTTGAGAGCCGGAGCGTCGGGCGCTTGTGCGATGAGCGAATCGATTGGCAGTTCGCGATTGAGAACGACAGCGATGTGCTGCTCCGGATTCTTGTCCGGGCCCCATTCCATCATGTCCTCCACTGCGCTGGGCGGCATGCGATCCAACAACTCCTGTGCAGTGCGATCGGGAATGGGTGTCATGCTGGCCAGCAAGTGCATGCCCGACGCCCACGGCGTCGGAAACACCCGCACGTAGGGGAACGAATTCTTGAGCGCACGCGCGATGGCGGCGCGCGAGACCTCGTCGGCGCCCGGTATCCACTGCTGCAGAATGCCGCCGGGACGCAGCCGCTGCTTGGCAATACGGTAAAGCTCTTCGGTGTAGAGCAGGCTGGAACCGGCGGCCGAGACCGGCGGCGGCGGGTCGATGGCGATCAGGTCATATTGCGCGGGAGTGCGCTCCATGTAACGGCGGCCATCGTCGATGACCACGTGGGACAGCGGCGAGCGCAACAGCGCCGGAGCATCGGAGTGGAAGTAGCTCATCAGCTCGGGAACCCGCGGCACCAGGTCAACCGCGGTCACCGGTATTCCCCAGGAAAGAATGGCGCGGTAGGTGGTGCCCATGCCGAAACAGATCACCAGCGCGTTCTGCGGGCGGCGATCGAGAAAGGCCAGCGGCAGGTGGGCCATCATCTTGGTCGCGGGGGTGAGGGCGGTGATGCCGATGCCGTTGATCAACAGCTGCTTCCTCATGCCATGCCCGGTGGCGATCGAGGTCGCGGTGTTATCGCGCATGACCCGCGAGGGCGGGGCATAGTTATCCTCAAACGCCTTGCCAGTGAATACCAGCAGCAGCGAAAGAACTACCACAGCGTAGGACGTCACACGCTGTCGCATAGAGGCAGTCCCGGCGGACCATCCCGGAAGCAAGCCCATCAGCAGCCAGGGCAGTGCCAGCAGCAACAGCGCCCAGCGCTCGCTCATCGAGGGCAGCAGAACGAAGCCCGAAAGCAGCGGCCCCAGAATGCAGCCGATGATGTTGATGGAATAGGCGCGCCCGGCGAGGTCGGGATCGCCCTCCGACCAGCGGTCGACCAGCATGGGGGTGACGAATCCCAGCAGGAAGGAGAAGGGAACGACGCCGATGGCGAGGCGAAGCACTTTGGAGAAGTGAATATCCGGATTGGCAGCCAGCAACGGCAGAAATGCCGCCAGACCAAGCAGCGGCCAGACCAGGGCCGGAGCCTGAGTGCGGCTGCGGCTCCACAGGCGATAGACGCGCGAGCCAACGAAGGTTGCGGCCAAATAGGCGGCGAGAATGGAGGCGAAAGCGTAAACCACGGTTCCAAGGTACGGCGTGAACTGGCGAATCCAGACGACCTCCATGCCCATGCTGGTGAAGCCGGTGGCGAATAGCAGCAACAGTGGCTTCTGGCTGCGTGCGAGCGCCTTGGGTGACTGCGACACGATTGCGATATCCGACATTGTGAGAGAAGCAGCCACGACCGGGGAGCGCAGCGTCAAGGCGAAAGCCGTGATGGCGATGAGGAGGTTCAGCACGGCGCCGATTTTCAGCGTGCCATGGAAGCCAGCCAGCTCGATGAACAGCAGCGGTATGGTCGCTCCTGCGACCGCGCCCAGCACATTCGACAGATACAGGAAGCTGAACGAACGCGGCGACTCGTTGCGCAGGTCGTTGCGGATGGCGAGCATTGCGATGGGGATGGTCGCCCCCATCAGGGTGCACCACGGAATCAGCGTTAGCGCGACCCAGGTGCCCGATGCCAGGTAATACGCCAGCGACGACGACAGCCCGGTGCGCTCCAGCAACCTGCGGCCCCAGAGCAACTCGTACGGCACTACGATGGCCGATACGCCGATCAGCAGCTCGGTGAGGGCGTAGAAGCGCAGCGCGCGCGATTTCATGCGCTCGCCGTAGCGGCGGATGAGCCGGCCGCTGGCCCACGAACCCAGTCCCAGTCCAGCCATGAACATCGACAGCACGATGGAGATCAGGGCGCTGGTGACGCCGAACTGGGCCATCGACAGGCGCAGCCAGACAATCTCGTACAGCAGGCTGCAAAAGCCGGAGACGAAGAAGAAGGCAAAAAACCACGTCATGCTGCGGACGCTGCCGGCCGCGGAGACCGTCGCCGTCGGCAACGGTTCTTGCGCCAGAGATTCCGGAAGCAGCGATGCTCCGGCGGACATTTGTAACTTCGAAGTGGACATAGGGTTTATGGATAACTTAGCAAACCGATAGCCAACGGCGAAAGGATCCGGAATCAGAGCGCCAGGGCGACTCCGGCGAACAAGCAGGTCGCTCGCGTAAGTGGGGCTGCAATAAAGCAGTGCTTCTGTCAGGGCACGGCTTCAGCCGTGCCGAAAAGCATCATTTTCCCGTGAGCTTTTAGCCTGGGGAACCCTATTTTTGCACGGGCTGAAGAGACTGTGTCGCGACTGTTGTCGCCGCTCCGCGGCTCGGGCTCCTTTTCCACTTGACCCAGGGCTTACGTCCTGGGCTGACTGCAATTCCGCCGCTGCGCGGCTGACTTTGACCCGCCACGCAGAATCGATTCCGGTCGTCACACAGTCTTTGAAGCCCAGATCCGTCGTCTGATCGCATCGGCACGACTAAAGGTCGTGCCCTGACACATTCAAGTGCCATCGATGAGATGGCCTGTCAACAGAACAACCCGGCCTGTGAAGTTGTGCCCTGACACAATCGACTATGAGATCACTCTAATCAGTCGGATCGCCGGTGGCACTACTCTGGACGGTGTCCGGCTCCGACAGGCCGCCAATTCCCGCCGAACCAAGCAGGTTCAACGAACGCAACCATGCCCCCTCATCGCATCCGTGCCCAGCCGGATAAGCGGTGTAGCTCATGTTGGGTTGCTGTCCCATTTCCACTTCGGCCTGGTAGAAGTCGAGGTCATCGATGCCGGCACAGGTCCATCCCGGCACCGGGATGGGAGTACCAGCCCTCGAGATCGCCAGCGGGCTCATCAGATTGGTGCACGCGGTATAGCAGGCGTTGGGCCCGGATATGCAACTCATGGTTGTCTGGTTGTCGAAGTTGGTGCATTGCGGCAGGCATTCGCACATGCCGAGGTTGGCAATGCCGCCGAGATCGTTTTCACGTCCCAGGAGAACATCATGGACGTAAATCGCCGCCGGATCCATGGCGTCGCTATAGCCGATCGAGCTAAGGCCGTTGGGATTGTTTACTCGCCAGTTCCTTGCCGTCCACGGCGTGTATCCCACAGCCCCGGGCGTGTTCACCAAATAGGGACAGTTTGTCCCGGTATTGCATCCCGCCTGCAGGAAGCGCAGGCCGTATAGTCCGCCGGCAGAACCACCGATCTCGACGATGTGCTGCGGATTTCCCGGCACGCTGTGAAAGCCGGCACACACGCCGGTTCCGGGCGTCAGCCCGCCCGTCGAGCATTGCCCCAGAAACGAAGCGAAAGAAGCGATATCGGTTTCAGCCACCGGCCAGCCGGTGCCGACGCCCGCGGCGGTCGCAGGATTCCACACATTGGCTCCCGCCGCATGGCTCTTGGTTGCGCCGTGTCCGCCGATGGTCCAGGTCGCGGAAGAATAATTACCGCTAGTCGCGGTGATGGTGACATTCTCGGCGTTCGCGCCGGTGTCGATGGTCGCGGTAAATCCGCTGCCCGCACCGGTCGGCCACCACACAAACGATTCCCACTCGGTGCCAAACACGCTGAGCAGCGACATCGAGGTGTTGCCGGGCGCGAGCGGCTCGGTCAATTGCCCCAGCATGATGACGGTGTAGTCCACCAGGTAGAGGTTGATGGGCGAGCCGTTGTTCAGCACCATCTGGGTGATGTCGGCGCTGGACATGTAATCGCCGCTGTCGTGCAGCTTGCCGGCATAGCCGCCGCCGTGCAGGAACAAGCCGATGCGATTGGTGTTGTTCAGTCCCTGGTGGGTGGCGTAACAGACGTCATAACTGCGGGTGGTGTTCCCGGCAGGCGAGGTCACGCTGTTGGAATCCCATTGCACGCCGCAAACACAGCTTACGCCCGTGCCGGGACTGGTGGTGCAGGACTGCGCGAAGGAGAATGTGCCGGTAAAGAATAGAGCTAACAGGAGAACGGCTTGTCTCATCAGTCGTCTGGCCTCTCATGAGTTTTATTCCGCACCTAGGTGCGGTGGTCACTAACTCAAATCGGCCAGAAATTTCGTTCACGAACTTACGAGTGGCTGGAGATTTCCCAAGAACCCGGTCGAAAAAGCCGAAGCCGAATAAGCACGGAAGTTGGCTCCAACGAGTTGTGTTCTTCAAATATTACACACTTTGGATGTAAGGAGAATGAAACTTTCGTAGTATTTCGCTGAAAGCTGTGGGAAACAGCTCGCTCCTGCTGCAATTCCGTCATTTCAAATAAACGACCGGCAAAGGCTGGGGAAATCGCACGACAACTTCGAAGCCAGCCTGCTTCATGGCGTCGATGGTGGCGGGTGTCGGATCAATCAAGGCTGCCTCGGAGGCATGTCGCCGGAGATCATCGAAGCTCCAGAAGTGCAGAGGGTAATACTGTGCCAGTATCAGCTCTGTACGTTTCTGCAGGTCCAGTCGTTTGCCATCGGAGGGCAGCAGCAAGATGCAATCGTCGGGATGCTGGGCGTAGTTGGCTACCTCGACATGCAGGATGCCGTTGGAAAACACTAAATATCGCTTTCCCTCATCGCGTAGAAGCGGTTCGAGACTCAGATATCGGCGGGCCTTGGTTTGTTGGAACTTGGGATCAACCGAGGCAGGGTTGATCGCAGTTGCCAGTTGAGCAGACAGGCCCCAGGTCATCAAGATGACGAGAACCCCCACGGAAGTGCGGGGGGGGGTGTTCGCAGGTGTCGCCACAGTAAGCACGAGAACGCGACGGCAATGCCCGGCAGGGCGCTGATGAAATAGCGGCTGATGAAAGCGTTTGTCTTCCATTTTGCCAACACGAAGCCGGCCACCGGTATCGCGAGGAACAACCAGCCTACGGATTCGGCTGCGCCCGGCCCATCTGCATCCGTGCTCCGCTGTCCGGCGGTTACGACGATCCAGATGACGATGAGGGCAAGCAGGAACAGGCCATCCGGGAACAGTTCGGAAAAGATGGCCCGGAACGCGGGCAACGAAGGCGGCGCCCAGAAGTCGCGGGAGATCTGCCGCGAGTACGAGAACATGAGATTCGCGCTCAGCGCGACAGCCAGCGCGGCTCCCAGTACTCCGGCAGTCAGTTTCGGCGACGGAGGCTGCCATGGCCGCCAGCCGTGCAGCTCCCATAACCCATAGGGAACCAGCAGGAGAACCGCGTAGTAATGGATGGTGACGGCCAGGAAAAGCACCGTCCCGAACGCCATTGCGGAAAACTTATTACTGCCGGTGCAGGCCCAGATCCATAGCGAAAGCGCCGCCAGCATGAAGTAGATGGCGTAGGAACGCGCCTCATAACCGTAGTAGGGCAGGAACGAACAGGTGAGGACCGCAAGGGCAATTAATCCGTGCAGGCCATCGGTAAGCCTGCGCGCGCAGTCGAAGGTAATCAGCAGGCCTGCTGCGACGGCCATGGCAGAGAGCAACCGGGCCGCGAGATTGCTCGATCCCACGAGCCTTTGAGCTGCGGTGGCAAGAACATAGTAGCCGGGCGCCATGCCGTCGGCGCCGCGACGCAGGGCGTCGAAGATCGTCGAGAGATGGGGCAGCGCCGCTATGCGGACGGTGAGGATTTCGTCGTACCACAGGAGCCGATGAGCAGCGATGTAGAGACTCGTCCCCAGGTAGAAGGCGGCGACGACACAGGCGGCCAGGGTCCACAACTCGGCAGATTCGGCGTGCCGGTTTGCGACGGGTGCTCCGGCGGAGCCGACGGCTGCGGGACTTGCTGAGTACATCGAAGTTGCCTGTCAGTGCAGATAGTCGACGTTAACCGGAGCGGAGGAGCGGGTCGCCACCTGCATCCCTGCCTGCCGTACGGCTGCAACGATGTGCGAGTCGGGAATGATCAAAGCCGTTTCCGGCGCGTGTTGCTTCAGATCTTCCAGTGTCCAGAAGTGCATGGGATAGTACACGCCCAGGGTGCGCATCTCGTGCTGGCCGGCGTAGTCGAGGAAAAAATAAACATACTGGCCGGGACGCCGCGAGTAGTACAGAGCTTCCAGATAGCGGCTGGGGTTGGAAACCACGAAATACTGTTTGCCTTCTGCCATCCAGGAGCCTTCCATGCTGCTTATCTCGCGCACCGGCGAATAATAGCCGGATTCGGGGTTGCGCGTGGCGTACACCTGTCTGGCCACGCCCCAGCCGGCGAGAATCAGGAGAACTCCCAGCGAGAGGTAGCGCGCTCGCCCTCGTCCTCGTCCGAAGTGCCGCCACAGGCAGCAGGCGAATGCAACCGCGATGCCGGGCAAGGTGGCGATCAGGTAGCGAAGCTGAAAAGCGTGGGCGACTTGGGCCAGCAGGTATCCGGCGGCGGGGATCAGGAAGAAGAACCAGCCCAGCCGCTCACCCGCTTGCATGGCCGGCAGCGGTCTGGGGGCGCGGTTTCTCGCCACCCAGGCAATCCAGACCATGATTATCCCCATAAGGAACAGGGCATCAGGAAAGAGATCGGCAAAGGTGGTCCGCAGAATGTCCAGGGAAGGGTGGGTCAAATAGTTCGCGGGATAGAATCGGCGGCCGGCCTCAATCGCTGTCCGCAACATGGCGATGGCGCACAGCACGCCGATGACTCCGGCGGCCAGCTTCCGCGACGGCAGCCGTCCCCGCTTCCAGTTCGCCAGCTCAAACATCGCGTACGGAACCAGGCACAGCACCGCGTAATAGTGCATGGTGAGCGCCAGCAGCATCACCAAGCCGAAGGAAATTGCGGCCGGCCAACTATTTTTCTTGTCGCAGGTCCAAATCCACAGCGCCAGCGCCGCCAGCAGGAAGTAGAAGGCGTACGACCGCGCCTCGTGACCGTAGTAAGGCAGAAACGAGCAGGTCAGGACGGCGAAGGCGATCAATCCGTGCAGCGCGTCGCTGAGCCGGCGGGCGCAATCGAAAGTCAGCAACATGCCTGCCGTCATGGCCAGAGCCGAGGGCACGCGCAGCCCGAAGTCGCTGTGGCGGAACAGCGCGTCGAAGGGACGCATCAGCATGAAGTAGGTCGGCGGCAGACCGTCGGCGCCGCGGGCAAACGCCCGCCAGATGGCCGCGTAGCCCGGCAGGCGGGTGGTCATGGCGGTGAGCACTTCGTCAATCCAGAGCGGACGATGCGAGGCGATATACAAACTCGTGCCCAGGTAAAACACCGCTAAGGCGGCAGCCGCGACATAGCACCAGGCATTGGCTTTGTCCGCCGCCGGCCGGCTGGCGGAAGACAGAGACTCCTCGGGGGCAGCGCGCCGGGACAAGACGTTGCTGATAGAAGCAGACATAAGCTAGTGTTCCGAATCAGAAGTTCGTCCCATAAGACGAATGCTTTGTGTCAGGGCACGGGTTCAGCCGTGCCGAAAAGCATCATTTTCCCTTGGGCTTTAGCCCCTGAACAGCGGGCGCAGGGGCTAAAGCATTTTCAACCTTGGTATATAGGGTGGGGCGCCGCTTCAGCGGTGCAATGACAAGGTTGTAAGAGGTTATCGGCTTTAGAGCGTTTCCCGAATTGCTGTACCCCGAGGTCGGGTAGAGCGGCGCTTCAGCGCCGCGTCGAGGGGGGCTCTCTTCGTCAGGCTTTCCGCCCACTGCAGCGCAGTGGGCGGAAAGCCCAGACTTCGGGGTGCGGCTTGGACGCGGACCTGAAGGTCCGCTCTACCTGGATACACCAAATCTGGAACCGCTTTAGCCGCTGAGGTAGTAAAGCATTACCTCAGGCGCTAAAGCGCGCGTCAAAAGGCAACGCCTTATAGTGCACGCCTGGAAGGCGTGCTCCACCCTCGGCTATACACCAAATGTGAAACTGCTCTAAAGCCCAAATATTTCTGCTTCCGTTCGGCACGACTGAAGTCGTGCCCTGACACAAACCGTGCTCGGATAAGTCACGATTTCAATGACGCACCACGCTACGAGCGGGCGAGCGGTAATCCGGCTGCGAAAGCCTGAGGCGGCGCGGCAGCCGCGGCTTGCCGATCGACCGGCGCGAAGCGGTCCTTCAATGCCAAAAATCTCTTTTCGAAGAAGTTGTAGCTGAGGGCGGCGACGGCGAACGAAGCCGCAGATTCCAGAGCGACGACAGCGTAAGCAAACCAGGCAGAGTGACGAATCGCATACGGTAACCTTTGGGAAAGTTCGTTGGCGAAGTAGAAGATCGGGTAATGAAAGACATAGATTCCGTAAGAATATTTTCCGCAGAGCACCAGAGGCTTCCAGTGCAGCCAGCTTCGGTGCCAGCCGGGTGTTTCCTCGGCCAGAGCGGCGTATAACACAAAGGCGGCAAAGCTGATGGCCAGCAGGGCGAAACCGATCGACTGGGTAAAGAAATGCCGGTCAGTGTGCGAAAGCCGGTGGTAGCCGCCGACGAAAGTTGCCAGAAACAGCAGCGCGATCCAGGGCAGCGCTCCGACACTGCGTCGCTCGAGCCGGAACTGCCGCACCAGCACTGCACACGCCGCGCCCAGCAGCAGGCCGTCCACCCGGAAAACCGTAGCCCCGTATTCGGTGGCTACATGGCTGTGGCTCCAAAGCCACCAGGAGCGGCCGCAAACCATGGTCAGTTCCAGCGCCGCGATGAGCGGCAGCAGCCGTCGCGGACCGACCAGCAAAACCACCAGCGGCCAGATGAAGTAGAACTGCTCTTCCACGCACAGCGACCAGAAATGCGACAGGACGTGCCACTGCGCATGCGGCAGCCAGTTGGCCACATAACACACATAGAGCCAGCGATGCGAGGGCGCCGGCATAAAGTCGGGGCTGACGATGTAAGGAAATATTAGCAGCGCAAAGGCCAGGAATCCGTAATACAGAGGAAAGATACGCAAGACGCGGCGGGCATAGAAGGACCGGAAATAGTTCGAACAGTCGCGCGTGTCCAGCAGTATCCCGGTAATCAAAAAGCCCGAGAGCACAAAGAAGAGATCGACGCCCGACCATCCCAAGGCGAAGGTGCCGCGCAGCATAGGACTCAGCGCAATCGGCTGGAGCGCGATGTGGGTAAACATGACGGCGAGGATGGCCAGTCCGCGCACGCCGTCCAGCGCCACCAGCTTGCGTTGCGACAAGGGTGCGGGAGCAGCGGCTTGGGAATTGGTGTTGGCTGACATGGCGGGCTTGGTGATTGGCAGTGGTCCCAGTTTTTTCTTACCTGTAAGACAGTCTTACCAGTAAGATTCAAGCCGGAAGCCGTTGTAGCGCCACGGCGATGTCTCAAAGAACGCCTGATAGATGTGCCGGTACTCGCCGGAGAAAGCGTTCAGCAGTGCAGGGAAGAAGAACGCGTAAACTCCGATGGAAATCTCCAGCGCTCCATAACACACCAGCAGTTTCCGCAGCCGATCGACGTAGCGCGCCGCCAGCAGCGAGCCGAGCGTCAGGCCCCCCATGAAGGCGCTCAGCGTCAGCGCCGCCGAATAGATATCGCTGCCGAAGAACAGCGCCAGCCGCCGCATCCAGACCACTTCGTAGATCAGCGACGACAGCCCCGAGCAGAAGAACACCGCGGCCATCAGGCTCAACAGGGCTGAACTGGACGGCGCCTCGGGCCGAGGCTCGAGGGCGAGTGCCGCTCCCTGCGCCGCGTCAGCGGAGCCGGCATGAACTGGCACGTTAGTTCTAGAAGTCGTACTCTGAAGCAATTTTCCGGAGATCGCGTTTAAACGCGATTACAGCCCCGTACGCGATTTGGAGGATGTCTGGGTCGTCCGAGGTGCCTATCGTCGCTCCTACGGCTTCCTGGCGCACTAGAGGGCCGTTCCAGCAGGGCTCGGAAGTGGCATTGCTGAATAATGCGAAAGTTTCGGGTTATCTATCAAGCGAGTTGGCACTTACATGCCACAAGAATTGGCCCCCAGGCTGAAGTGCGCGGCAGCGATTTTAGGGAGAGCTCCGAATAAGGCGGCATCTGAGTTCCGTTCTCACACACGGGATGACAGTGAAATAATTCGTGGCATCTAAGGTGAAACCGCTGCCTTGGGACGCACTTCGCTCATTGTTGAAATGGCGCCGCCGAACGCTCCGCTCACCTCCGGCGCGGTTCGGCATGTACTGCTGGCGCTTCCACCTTCCGCGGCGGATCTGTCCTCAAGCTCTCCGCCGCCACGCGCGCCACCAGCGCGTTGCCGGTCGCGTTGTAATGCATGTCGCCGAAGATGAAATGGCTCAGGTACCAGCAGCCCGGCTCGGCGCGCGGGCACTGGTCGCGCACGTCGAAGAACTCCGGAAACAGCGTGACAAAGCGTTTGCACTTGCCCTGACACCAATCGCGCCACATCCTTACCTGCCGCGACTCCACTGAGTCGTGCACAATTTGTGAGGGATACGGGTACACCACGACGCTGAGGGGAATGTTGCGCTTCTGCAGTTCCTGCCACAGCGCGATCATCTTGGCCTGCTCTTTGGCCAGGCCACGCTCCAGCCCCAGCGGCGCAAAGCCGGCGGGATGGGGATCGGTTTCATCAACCTTGCGATACGTCCACGCCACCGGCTCCAGGTCGAACTCGTCGCCCCACTGGTCGGTCGCCAGATGGTACAGCCCGTGATCGACCAGGAATCGCTCCACCGCTTCCACCACCCGATTGGTGAACATCAGGTTGCGCGCCACCGCGAAGCGCAGCTTGGCGTAGCGCGAGATGATCCAGCGCTGATGCTCCGGCCCGGCCAGCTCGGCGCCGCCGTTCACGTCGCGGTAGAGGCTGGCCTCGTTGAACACGTCAAATGTGCCGAGAAAGACGACGACCTCGTCGAACTCGACGCCCTTAGCCAGCAGCCGCCGCACCAGGTTCAGGTGCACCGAGGGGGAATAGCTGGGCCCGCCGCCGTTGAGGAAGTCGTACTGTGGAAGCTCGGCCGCGATCTTGCTGACATAGCCGTCCTCCCATGCGGTTTCGCCTTCGGTATAAGAGTCACCCAGGACCAGGATGCGCGGGCGCGCGTCGCCCAGCGGCACCTCGCGCGTCCTCTCATCGCGAAAGCCCAGGCTGTTGGTGAAGTAGTCGTAGCTGGCGTGGCCCCACCGCTCGACCACGTGGCAGTTAGGCTTCATCGCGTGATGCAGCTCGGGATCGGCCACGCGGCAGGTATCGTTCCGGCCGACGAGACTGGCGCGGCGGTTGACGACACGCGTGGCGCACCAGTCCATTGCCAGGAACACTACCAGACAGGCCAGCAGCGCGAAGATGGCCAGCAGCAAAATTTTGAAATCGCGGTGCAGCCGCCCCCGCGGCGCAGCGGAGCCGGTTTCTTCCGTGTTAACGAGCTGTGTTGCTGTCTCTCCAGGCGACATTGTGGGTTGAATGGTGGAACGTGTTGAACTAATTACTTCACTGTTGCGTTTTTGCCTTTCCCCACCGGCTGCTGCCGCAAACTCTTCACCACCTTGTCCGCCACCAGGGCATTGCCGGCGGGGTTGTAGTGAATGTCGCCGTAGATGAACAGCTTCCGATACCAGCATCCCGGCTGGCTGCGCGGGCAGGCATCACGCGCGGCGTAGAAACTCGGGAACACCGAAACGAACCGCTTGCACTTTCCCTCGCACCAGGCGCGCCACATCTCGACGGCGGGCGAATCCGCGCTCTCATGCACCACCTGCGCCAGGTGCGGATAGACGACGACGCTGATGGGAATATTGCGCTCGCGCAGCTCCTGCCACAGCTCGGTCATCTTCGCCTGCGCCCGCGCCTTGCCGCCTTCGACCCCGAGCGGCGCATAGCCGGCCCCGAACGGCTCCGTCTCATTCACCTTGCGATACGACCAGGCCGATATTTCCGCGTCGAACGGGTCGCCGAAGAAATCGCCCGGCAAGTGGTAGAAGCCGTGACGCACCAGTAGCGCCTGCAAGCGATCGGATTGCCGCAGCAGTTGCCACGTCATGCCAAAGTGCATGGCGATCCATTTGCGACATCTTGAATACCGCGTCGCCGCCGAATGCTGCTCCTCCGGCGGGATCGCCGTCACCGCGCCGCCATTTCCCTCGTCGCGGTAAAACGCGGCTTCCAGTTGCACCGCCGAGCTGTCGAGAAAAACCACGACCTCGTCAAACCCCAGCCCTTTGGCCAGCAGCATTCGCGCGGTGTTCAGGTAATTCGATGGCGAATACCCGTCCATGCCGCCGTTGAGGAAGTCGGTTTCCGGCATCGCCGCGGCGATACCCCCAGCGAAGCTCTTGCCCCACGCCGTTTTGCCCTCGGTATACGAGTCGCCCAGCAGCAGCACTCGCGGCCGCGCATCCCGCAGCGGCACCTCGCGGATGCGTTCATCGCGCATTCCCAGGCTGTTGGTGAACAGCTTGAACTTGTCCGTGCCCCAGTAATTGTCGGAGGCGCAATTCGGTTTCAGGGCGTGGTGCCGGATGGGATCGCGCTCGCGGCACGGGTCGGGGTCCTCCACCGCAGCGGTGACCGCATGACGCCGATGCGCCGCCGCGGTGTGAAACCAGTCCAGCGTAAGAAAAACCACCATGCTGAACGCCAGAATGACGACCATCGCCAGCAGCTTGATCAGCCGTTGGCGATGCGGGTCATGCGGCGCGTTCCCTGCAGCTGCCAGCGACGCCGGCTGCTCCGGATTCCGATTCAATTCAGCGGTGGCCATTTAGCGACGAGCGACCAGCTTCGAGCCGCGAGTTCCGAGCCGCGAGTTCCGAGCTCTAGGAAAATTTCGTAACAGGGTGCTTCGCATCAGGGCACGACTTCAGTCGTGCCGTAAAGCCAATAATGATGCGGGCTTTAGCCCCTGCAAACCGCTCTCAGGGGCTGAAGCCGTGCCCAAACTACGGCGCCTGCGTTGCCATCATCCCATCGACCCCACCGGCTGAAATCCTGCCGCGCCTTTCGGCTCCTGCTCCTGCATCCCGGCATAGGGATACACCGCGACCTTGGGCTGGCCTTGATGCCGCTCCCGCAGCATCTGGACCACTTCGTCCCAGCGGCTGGCGAACTGCGTCTGCGGAGGATAGCTGTTGATCATGTTGCGGGTCAGGTATTGCGAATACACGATCATGCTGGTACCCCGCCGCAGGTGCTGTTTCTTATTGTGGTCCTCCAGGTCGAAATAAGTATGCCCGCCCTGTCCCGTGACCCGCGCATTCAGCCAGTGGATCGCGTCATTGCCCAACGGATGCTGCACGATCAGCACCCCGGTGCCGCCCGCGCGCAGCGAACGGTCAAACCACCATTGCGCCCGGAATGCCTGGTTGTTCACCGGATATCCGTTAGCTACCACAATGTCGGCATCCTTCAATGTGGGAGTGATATAGTGCTGCACCGCCTGGCGCGCCGCCGCCTGGTGCGCCCAAACGATGTCGCCGGTATAGACGCCCACCGGCTGCCGGTGCTGGCTCATCACGATCTGCACGCTGAAATCGACCTTCGCCAGGCGCGCGGCTTCAATCATGTCGTCCCGCACTTCGTTATGCACCACCTTCAGCGCCGCGGCATTTTTGGCGCGCGGGAACAGCGTCCAGTGGTTGTATTGGATGGTGTCGAGCCCGGCAACGCCCGGCATTACCGCCTTGGCCCCACCGCTCAGGCCGGCCTGCTCGTGGCCTTTCACTCCGCTGATGCAGATCTTGCAGTCGCCGGCGAGGAAGGTCTGGTTCACCTTGACGCGGTTCTTAAAGCTGGTGGTGCCGATCTCCTTCACGTTCTCGAAGACGTTGTGGTTCTGCCAGGCGAAGCGGCGCGCCGCTTCTTGTCCCAGCTTCATCTCCACTTCGCTTTGGGTCATGGCGCGGTGCGAGCCGAAGGCGCCAATCATCAGCACGTTTTCGTCGCGCACGCCCGCAGCCGCCAGTTCGCCCATGATCCACGGCATCACGCTGTACATCGGCGTGGGCCGCGTCAGGTCGTCGAAGGTGATGACCACGCGCCGCTTGCCGGAGACAATCGCGCGCAGCGGCATCGTCCCGATCGGCTGCTCGAAGCGACTGCCGATCTGCTGGCTGCTGAGCACCGGCGCGTTCGCACCCTTCATCTCCATGACCTGCACGTTCCAGTCACCGGGGAAATCCAGCCGCTCGTCGGTGTCGCCCGCCCACTCGTGCGTCGGGATGACCACGCTCTTCACCGGGCCTTTGATCGATTCCGCGCGTATCGGCAGCCCCGCGCCCAGCGCTCTGGCCGTGCCGATCAGCGGCACCGACCCCGCGGCCCCGGCGGCCATCTTTAGGAACTTGCGGCGGTCATATAAGTTCGACGGCATCCAATCTCCTCAAACAACAGCAAAGAACCCAAACAACTATTGGCCATTCCATAACGCGCTTTCAATCAACAACCAGGGTGCCCCGTTCTAGCCTTCTTTTGCCTAGGGCGGGGCGTTTACGATGCGTTCGCAAAATAATACAGCCGCATCGATCTTCCCACCCGCTCGTACGGATACTTCTCCAGCCATCCGTAATCCTGCGGATACTTCTTCATCTTGGCTTCGCTGATCGCCACCCATCCGGCCGGCCGCTCGTTCGCCTGCAACAGAGACGGCTTCTGCGTCAGCCGCTTGCTCAAATCCGCCACCCCGAAGTACGCAATCGACACCTCTTCGGCATGCACCTGGTCGAGCCTCGCACTCAGCCGCTTCAAATCCTGACCCCAATCCAGATCGCTCTCGACCAAGATCCGGCTGGCGTAGGGCGCAGCCGGCTCGTTGAAGTAGGCGAGAAAGTCCGGCGCCGCACGCAGACAACCGACCACGTTCCAAACCAGCAGCAAAACCACCGCCGCCCGTGCAACCATCGCTCCCGCCTGCACCTCCCACAGCGTCATCGCTCCCACTGCCGCCAGCATCGCGAGAAACGGATAAATCGGCAGAATATGTCGTAATCCGATATTTACCGATCCCGCCATGCCGACCGCCAGCGGCCCGGCAACGCCTGCAATCAGGAATACCGGCCGGCTACTCCATTGCAAACACCTCACTAAACCGCACCCTGCGCCCGCCAGCGCAAACAGCAGCATCGGAATCGGCGTCTTCACCAGGATGGCAACCGGGAAGAAGTACCAGCGTCTTCCGTTGTAAACCTGGCCCAGCAGATACGAGTCTCGCCGCCCGATATTTCCCTGATATCGCGCCGCTTTGAAGCCGCGAAAAAACTCCTCCGCCGGAACGTAACGCGACAGCAGGAGTTTCTTTTCCAGCGACGGCAGCTTGGCGAACTTCGCCTGCTGCTCCGCCGGCAACTGCCCCGGCACAACAATCGGCCCGTGCGAAAACCGGTATCCCGCCCAGATCGTCAGCGCGAACACAACCGCAGCCAGCAACAACGCTCGCCATGCGACGGGAAACCGCTTCTTCGAGATCCAGTAATACAGAAACAACATTCCGCCCGAGCACGCCAGGAACGGCAGCTCGGTGAACTTCGTCAGGCTGGCCAGCCCGATTACCACTCCCGCGCCGATCGCAATCGCCCATCTCGAATCTTCCAACAGCGCCCGCAACGCCAGAAGCGACGCCAGGAACATCGCCATCAACGGCGCATCCGTGGCCGCCACGGCCGAGTGCGCCAGCACCACGGGACAAAACGCCAGCAGCAAAACCGCGATCGCGGCGTGCCAGCGGCCGAACGCGCCTGCCATGAAGCGCCACACCAGAACGCAGGTCAGCCAGAAAAATGGCAATACGCCGAGCCGCGCCAGCGTCAGCGTCGCCTGATACCGCCCGCCATGCTCAAGAACCGCGTTTCCTTCGCCCCATATGTTGTCGATGCCCTGGCTGCGCGAGCCGTCGAGATACGGCAGCATTGCCACCGCCACCCGCGCCAGCGGCGGATGCAGCGCCTCCAGTTGATATGTGCCATGGTCCAGCCACTCCATGCCGCACGCCACGTGCGCGGCCTCGTCATAAGTCTGCCAGAACACCGAGTACGTTCCGACGATCAGTGCCGTGCCGGCAACCGCGGAAAGCAAAGCGATCACGAGCGGCAGCGCACGCAGTAAAGCCAGTACGCATGGAGAGCGTTGCTTTGTATCAGAGCACGAGTTTATTCGTGCCGAACCCAGCCCAGCCGACGGCTGGGATTCCAAGACCGGGTCGCTGGAAAAGAGATTTTGCGGTGGAACAAATGCTGGAAAACCCAACAAACCAGCCGCGCAGCGGCGGCATGAACTTAGCCCGGCGCGCAAGCGCCGGGTACGGGTGACGAAGAAGTCGGAGCCGCGGAGCGGCGACACCTGTGCCGGCGGCACGTGGCGACGATCGGCATCATCGATTGCTGCGCTAATGCGCAATGGTTTCACGCTCACCGCGTCACCTCAGCGCTCACTTTCGCCGGCGCGTTGGCTACCGCATCGTACCGGCTCAGCCGCGGCGGCTTCACGTCCGGCTCGGCCACCCAAAACTGGCGTCCGCGAAAATAATCCAGCAGCGGCTGCATATCGACGCCCGGAATCTCGCGCGCCCACACTACCTTCGATCCGTCGATGTCCGCTCGGTTGTACACCCACTCCCGGGCTGCGACATGCTGCGGCAAATAATGCACAATCACCAGGTGCTTGCCCGGCAGGCTCTGGAGTTCATCCGCAAAGCGCGCGCGCATTTCAATCGGCTCGTAATTGTCGAAGCGCGTCTTGTGGTCGTTATTGAACGGCGCCAGCAGTACGGCGAAGACCACCATCACACGCGTGATGCCAACGCCCACCGGCCGGCCCCACGCCGTCCACCGCCGCACATGCCGCATGCCTTGCGTCACCAGGGCGAAAATGCTTGCTACCAGCGGCGCGATGTAATGCAGGTTGAACCACGCCCGCGGCAGCAGCAAACAGGCGAAAACCAGTGCGGCCTGTATCATCAGCAGCCGCACCCGCCGGTCGCGAAGCAGCTGCCGCAGCGTCAGCAGAGTGGGACTGAGCTGCGGCCACAGGAAGAAGAACAGCGCAACCACCCCGATATATTCAATCTTGCGTGCGCCCTTTCCAACGCTGGTCACGCCGTTCATCAGCCATGCCCGCCGCATGTTGCCGTTGTAAAACTCTTCGAACTGCGGATTGGCGTAGTGCGGCGCCGGGCGCAGCTTCTGCCACAGGAAGGTGGGCGTGTTCATGTAGGTCTTTTCGTTGACCGTGTACGGAAACAGCGTCGCCTTCCCCGTCCCTCGCCAGTTGTAGTAGCCCATGAATGCTCCGCCGAGCATCACGACCACGCACAACGGGGCCAGCACTCGTGCGATCGCAAGTCGCCAGAAGGATTTTTCACGTAACAATCGGACTACCAGGACGGCGAAGACCGGCAAGCAGAAAAACGCTCCCTCAAACGGTCTGCTATTAGCCAGGATGATAGTACCCACTCCTATAAGTACCGCATTGCTAATCATCCGGCTGCTAATACGTTCTCCTCCATCATCTGAGGCGCCCCCGTCTGCCGCGATCGCCTTCAAAGCCTGCAGTATGCGCGGCAGTGCGCCCAGCACCAGCGCCCCTCCGATCGCCGCCGCAAATCCTCCCAGATAGCTGTTCATCCAGTAGCTGAAGACGGCTACCTTGAACATCGCCAGCACGCCGCCGAGCAGCGCCCAGCACGGCGGCAACCAGCCTTGCAGCATCCACAGCACCGCGCCGCACATGATGCCGCCGCTCAGCAGCACTCCGATCCAGGGATGTCCAAGCAACTGCCCCGCTGCCAGTACCAGTCCCTGGGCCGGAGGATATTTCGACTCATACGTCGGCTGCTGATTGACGTGGAACGTATCGAAGTACAGCCACATCGGGTGCGTCGGATTGGTCAGCCGCCCGTGCGCGAAGGTGTCCGCCTGCAGCAGATAACTGAACTCGTCGTGCACCGCGGGATATGGCACAGGGAAGAACCACGCCACGCTCAGCCGGATCGCAATCGCCGCCAGCGTGATCGCGACGATTGCGGTCATCCTGCGCCGCGCCAGCCGCGAACCAACTTTTTCAATCGCGCTGAACTGGCGATCTGCAAAGCGCGGCACCAAGCAGACGAAGATCAACGCGGCCAGAAAAATCAAGTCGCGCAGTATCTCTGCCCGATTAAAAAGGAATGCCCAGATCCAATTCATTTATGGATAGAGTTGTATGGATAGAGTTGGCCTTTGGTAGACCCGCCGACGAAGTCCTCATTGGCTGTCTTGAAGGGGCGCAGCTTTAGCTGTGCCGTCGCAGGTCCTTTATTCTTATATTCTTGTCATCCGAGCCGACTTCAGTCGGCGAGGGAACCGCTTTTGGTTTTTTCTCGCGACCTCTCAGTCGTGCCATTATGCTTATTGTGCCCTCGCCTGCACCACACCTGCGGGCAGAAGATTATTGCTTACCAAATAGTCCTGTATCGCTTTCGCTACCACTTGATTGCCATACTCGTTGAAATGAATGTCGTGCTCGAAATAGGCGCGCTGTGCGCTATCGACCTCTCGCATGGTGTCCATCAGGTCGAGGATCTTCACGCCGTCGCTGGTCGCGAGCTCTCCCATGACGTGCTGAATCACTGTCGCAATCGTCTGCTGCTGGTAAGGAAAGTACACGATCACGAACTTGATTCCCCGCTCGCGGCATAGTCTGTCGGCGCTAAGATAGATCTGTTTGAAGGTGTCCCTTCTGGTTTGCTGCTTCATTACCAGGTGTTGCTGGTGTTCTTTCTGCCAGTACGTACCTGAAATCTTGCTCATTGCCAGGTCCGCCACGCCCAGAACATAGCTATGTTGTGATAGCTTATAAAAAGTGGAAAATACCGGCGGATGAAAAACCAACCGACCGTTATCCAGAGAGAAGTATCCCTTCGGCCGCCCAATCGAGGGATTGATCGTCGAAAAGCTTTCGCTGAAGTCGTTATAGAAGGCGCACAGCAGCACCAGATCGGGATGATACTTCAGGCCTTCATCTTCCAAGGTCTGATACTCCTGATCGGCGCCATAGCCCGGTACACCCATATTAATAACTTCTATGTTCCTGCCCGATTTCTGCAGAAGATCGCTAAACCGTTTGCCGGCTTCCACCCCCCCGGCGCCAAAGACAAACGAATCTCCAATTACGACAATCCGGTACACTCCAGGTGGCTTCTCATAGGAGTGCTCTACATCCCGCCAGCCTTTGGAATTAATGGCTACGAAGTAGGGCTGCGTCTCCTTCCGGTATAGCTTTCTTGCGTTCGGGATCAACTTCCACCCGACAACATTGTCGGCAATAATCAACCGGTCTTGCGAAGCTATTCGCGCATACACCCGCGCCGCTACTTCCATCCCCACCAAAACGAACAGTACGACGCAAATTGTCAGAGCAAGCTTACCCAGCCATTTCCTGGCAGAACTGATGTTCACCGGCTCCCCACAGATATAAGGTACTGGTTGAGTGCGTCCGCCGCCACCTTCTGTCCTTGCGGCGTCCAGTGCAGGTCATCTGGATAGTAGGTAACTTCACCTCGTCTCGCGGCATCCATAAGCGCGGGAGTAAGATCAAGGTAGCCTACGTCAGGAGCAGCCTTAGCCAAACCATCTTGCAGACGTTGCGCGAGGTCGCTGCCGCTCCACGTCCCACCCTTTGATTCCGCGGGCCACCGGCAGAAGGAGTGATACACGGTGAACTTCATAGGTATGAAGACGAATAGTATTCGACATCCCTGCGCCACGCATAGTTTCTGTGCGGTCGACAGCGTGGCGACCGTCTCGTCGACAGCAACAAGACGTTCTTTGGTGAAAGGTTGGGGATGTTTTTCGAAGTAAATGTTAACCGGCTTGCCTTCGGCGGACTGAAAAACTCCGGAGTACTTTGTGCCCGAAGGTTTCGC
Source organism: uncultured Acidobacteriaceae bacterium (assembly GCA_963821995.1). Lineage (GTDB taxonomy): Bacteria > Acidobacteriota > Terriglobia > Terriglobales > Acidobacteriaceae > Bog-257. Next base: position 107,959 of record CAWGFZ010000024.1, read on the forward strand.
AGGAGGAGCGATGAAGGCTTTGACCAGCAGCCCCGCGCTTCGCGTGAAGGATCGCATCCAGAAAGCCTTCCAGAAGCCAGGTTTGTTCTGCATGGAGCGATGATAGGAAATTACGTCCTCTACATCGCTGTCTTCCGAGAACATCCAGAAGACGGTCTTTGGCTGCAACGGCAGGGCATACCGTTTTAGTACCACCAGCTCCTGCAGCGGCCCGTAGGTTGACTGGCCGAGGTTGGCCGTAACCTTATCTTGTAGCTTTCCAAGCCGTGAAGTCAGTAGCTCGTCATAGGGAACTGTGAGGTCTTCGACGAAAGAGTCGCCGATCACCGTAATGTCTGCCCTCTCGAGATCAACTGCATTGCGGAACCCATGCTGATCGTAGGTTACATCCCATTGGAATGCCGTCATATCGGCGGGCGGAATCTGATAGATCGAAGCCGCGTCGCCTCCCCGCGCTGCGCCCTTCTGCCGGGCGTGTGGACGATGAATGGCAAACAGCTCAGGATCAGGGACGTTGGGAGCCCACCACATATGGTACGGACCGATGATGGTGCGGTAATCTATCGCTCCTATTAATGCCGGCAACTCAATACAAAACCAAACAAAAACGACCGATGTCGCAGCAAGTACAAATAGCTGCAGCATCCTCGTACTTACGGAACGGCTAGACAGAGGTAGTGAAGCGGAAGCTATGTCTTGCATATTATTCTTGGGGGTTGGCAATGAGGCATGCACGGTCATATGCGATGGTCCAGTTGTCCTGCCTGTTTAGGCGTAGGCTGCCGCTTGCTGATCCACCAGATCATGGGAAGAAGTACCATTATCGTAATGATCGAAATAATATTTCCCAAGGTCCGATCCCAAGTCCGGCCAAAGCTAAGTTCTACTCTGCTTGCCCCCGCCGGTATCGGTATTGTGATCTGTCCGGTTCCTGCCTCGCTTTGAAGATCGAGGCTTTGTCCGTTCACCGTCGCTATCCATGCCGGATAGCTCAGCAGCCGCAATTCCAGCAGGGCCGGTTGAGCCGCGTCTACCGAAATCACCCTCCGTTCCCCGCTCCACTGTTCGATCTGAAATCGCGCTTCAGGATTAACGCTCACCAACGGCGCCGCTTTATCCAGTTTCTTAAGATCGCTGCCCAGCGGATTACTCCAATCGCCAAACCGGACCGGATACCCCGTGGGCGAATGCGCATCGGCAATCAAGCCCTCGAGATAATGCAGATGGTCCCAGTTAGTGGTATAGATGATCCCGCCCGCGACAGATGCTGCTACCAACGCAACCAAGGTAGTAGCTAGCCACCTCTTGCGCGCCGACGCTATAGCAGCGGCAGCCAGCAGCACGCCGGCCACGCTCAGTGGAGATAACCATCGCCACGGAAACTCTACATACTCCATCTGTGGCAAGTGCTTATACAGGACGTAACTCGGCGAAAACATCATGAATGCCGAAATCGCCAGCAGTGCGGTCAGCGCGCGCCACACCCATGGATTATCCCGTCGCAGATCGCGCGCCAGCCAAGCCGCAAGCACGCTTCCGCCGATCATAAGTACGGCAATCTGTGACAGCCCGTGATTAAACTCTATATATTTAGGAAGGTTGTTGTGGGTAAAAAGAAAGTTATGTTCGGGCGCCCACTCCGGACGCACCGCTTCCGCAATGCTCACCCAGCGCCGCTCCCACGCTGCGGGAAAAAGATAGAACGCTATACTAAGGAATCCCGCAACAATTGTCACTCCGCCAAAAATCAGCAAACGAAGCGAACGATAAGCTATCGCTCCAATGACCAATAACAGCGCCAGCGAGTAGCTGGCAACTACCGCCGCCGGCAAGTCGGACAGCCATAAAGCAGCGAAAACCAGCGCCAGCGGAAACATAGTGTTCGTCGCCGCCGTTCCCATCCGGATTCCAGCCCACACCAGCAACGGCAATAGTGAACAAGCCAGCAAGTCAGCATAGTTGCCGCGCTTGTACGCGACGATCAGAAGATATGGATTGACTGCAAACAACACGCCGGCAAGCAGCGCGTCCCGGGGCGCAAGCCACTCGCTGGCGCACTTCCACATGGCTACTCCGCCCAGTAGCAGCATCAGCCAGATGTATATCCCTGACACGATCTTCCATGGGAATACTAGCCCCAGGCTCACTCCTACAAGCCGCGATAGCGGCGGATAAAAAATAAAGAACGGTTCGCCGAATCCCATGTTAGCGCCGGCAGCCCATCGCGGAAAAAAGGTGCCTTCGTGAAATTGTCGCGCCGCATCCATCCACCCGCGCAAGTGCAAGTTGACGTCATGTCCCCACGGATTGCCATAAAAGGCAGTCGGCAGCACCGCCAGCAAAGCAACTATTCCAATCAAAAGAAAAGCTCGGGCAGCATTCGTTGCTCCCGAGCCCTTGCCCTCGTCGGATATGTACAAGGACGGACAATTAGACTCCCGCTCACGCCCCAATACGGTCGCACCTTGCGTCATACCGTTGCCACCTTGGTATGCAAACCCAGCCGATCCGTTTGCTGCTGGACTATCTCTTCGATTATGGCCGTCAGACTGTATTGAAGCTTCCAGTCGGGATAGTGAGAGTGAAGTTTGGAAAGATCGGAAATATAACAAATATGATCGCCAATCCGGTTGGTTTCGTCATAGCCATGCCTTAGCTGCAGTCCTATTTCCGTTAACAAGTCGATAGTTTCGAGTATCGACATACTATTAGATCTTCCGCCGCCCAGGTTGTATACCTCGCCGCACCTGGGCTGGCGGTAGAATTCCAGGAAAAGACGGGCCACATCCCGGCAATGGATCTGGTCCCGGACCTGCTTTCCTTTATATCCATGAATAGTGTATGGTTTGCCCGCGATGGCGCAAACTATGATATAGGTCAGGTATCCATGTAACTCGACAGCGGCATGTTGCGGTCCGGTCAGGCAGCCGCCGCGAAACACCCCGATCGGCATCTTGAAATATCGTCCGAACTCCTGGCACATCACGTCGGCAGCTACTTTCGACGCCCCAAATACCGAGTGCAGGCAGGCGTCAATCGACATAGTTTCGTCAATCCCATCCAGTCCATTGGCATAGTCGTAGCGCTTTTCATGTTCGACCAGTGCCAGTGTGTTAGGCCGGTCGCCATAGACTTTATTCGTACTGGTAAAACAGAACGGCGACTCCGGACAGTAGTCTCGTGCCGCTACCAGGAGGTTCATCGTGCCGCCGGCATTCACGTCAAAGTCGTCGTATGGGATTGCCGCAGCTTTGTCATGCGAAGGCTGGGCCGCCGCATGGATAATGAAGTCTGGCCGCTCGTTCTTCACCACCTCTCGCATACCTTGCCGATCGCGTATGTCCAGATCAAGGTGCCGATAGCGCGGCAAAGTATCGCGCAACTCCTTCACTACCGGCTGGGTGGTACCTTGCTCGCCAAAGAACTGACGCCGCATATCATTATCGATGCCGACGACCTCCCAGCCTTGATCGTGCAACATACGTGCGCACTCCGATCCAATCAGTCCGCCTGATCCGGTTATGAGAGCCTTCTTTGTCTGCATAGAAATCTACCTGTGGTGAGCTAGACTAGAAATGATGAACCAGACGAGGGCAACTGATCGGCAATGATTGCTGCTGGCTAATTGCTAATTGCTAGTTGCTAACTCACCCCATCAGCCTGCGCCACGCCCCACTACAGATCCTCAGCATTCTCATTCCATTGGAAAACACTGCTGTCATCTTGGTGACGCCGTAAATCCGCTCCTGATAATGCACAGGAACTTCCTGGATCTGTAGTTGCAGCTTAGCCGCTCCGAACAGCAGTTCGTAATCGCCCCACATGTCTTTCATGCCCCAATGACCCAGATTGCGCTCAATCCGGATCCAATCGTTGCGCCAGAGTACCTTCGTCCCGCACAGGGTATCTTTAATTCTCTGGTCCAGAAGGTACGAAAAAGTCATTCCGAATAGCTTGTTGCCCAGCATGTTGGCAAACTTCATCGCCTGCCGAGGTATGGGATAGACCAGCCTGCTGCCATTGATGAACTCTCCGCTTCCCGATAGTAGTGCCCGCAGGAAGCAGGGCAGTTCTTCCGGCATAACTGCCAGGTCGCCGTCGAGGATCATCAACACCTCGCCTTTGGCGGCGCGAAATCCTGTCCACACATTTTCCGCTTTGCAAATTCCGGGACCTGCAACCAGCCGGATGTCGCGTTCCGGATGCTTCCGCATCATGCGCTCGACTTCAGCGCCGGTGCCGTCGGTGGATTTGTCATTGCAGAAGATGATCTCGGTATGCCTGCCCATCTCCGGGATGCGCCGCACCGCATGTTCCACGTTGTCGCGCTCATTGCGGCAGGGAATGACGACGGAAACCGACACATCGCTTTCGCTTTGCGGCTGCGGCTTGGGACGCGCCACGATGAACTGCATCAGGCACAGCCGGCGAATTCCTGGGAGCCGCGCCAGCATGTCATTGCACAGGCTCGACAGCAGCGGAATGTATTTGGGCAGCAGCAGCAGGCGGTAGGTGCGTACCACCGACAGGTCCGCGAGGTCGAGAAAGCCGGTGATGTCGCGCTCCGACATCCAGTTCGGCTCTTCAAAGGGCGCGCGCAATCCGATTTTGCTTGCCAGCTCCAGTAGCGGCTGCCACAGCGGGCTGTAGTTGCACACCACCAGCCGCGTCTCGCGCCGGCACATCTGCCGCGCCCGCCGCAGCGCCGCCAGAATATCGACCGTATCAAACAGATGGCTTACGATGACGTAATCGAACTTCTCGTTCAGCGCGAGCTCTTCCGGATCGGAGGTCACGAACTCCAGTTGCGGATAGTTCTGCTTTGCCTTCTCCACCAGCCGCTCGCTGATCTCCACTCCCACTCCGTGGGACGGTTCCACCGAGGCCAGCAGGTGTCCCGTCTGGCAGCGGATTTCCAGCACGCGCTTGCCAGGTTCAACAATGAAGCGCAGCAGGCGCTTCATGCGGTCGTAGAAATATTTGTTCGACCGCACCCACTGATCGCGCCGCCCAGCCAGCTCGCCTTGCCGGCGCCGGCGCGCTTCGCGGCTGGCCTGCAATGCGTCTGGCCCCCAGACCAGCGCGGGCGCCGCTGGCTCAGCTACAGCCGTGTCCATCACAACTGGATTTTCGGAGGTGGCCATTAAGCTAGTCTTCCACTACGTGCGTCTCGAAGATCTGCCGATATCGCGCCCACAAGTCCTTGTCGAAGCTGCCGTCGCTGCGCAGGCACTCCGCTGCGGCCTTGGCCATGTAGAGCGCATGATGCGTGTTATCGTGCACGAACAGTCCCTGTCGCCCGAAGGTCAGCAGTCCCTCGATCTGTGCCAGCCACCGGTCGGCAATCGCCAGGTCATCTTCATAGCCGCGAAGGTAAACCGGATACGCCTGCCGCAATCGCCGTGTGGCCGCGCGCAGAACTCGCGCACGCACCGGCAGGCCAGCCTGTGCCAGCCATTCGCACATCCGTTCGCCCAACTGCTCGTCACTCATCTCCCACTCGGCCGAGCCAGGATCGGCCGGCAACTCCGCGCATAACACCGTTGCCCCGCGTGGCTCGGCGGAAGCGCTGTAGTTTTTCGGCTCCGATAAGCGCGAGATGGGAATTTGCTCCTCGGGAAAGTAGTGCGCATCGTATTCCGTGAACTGGTCCTGCTCCAGCGTCAGGTAAATCAGGATCATGCCCCGGAAGGCGATGCGTGATGCCGCCGCGACCGTCTCTGCCGGCGCTTGCGGCTGCACGCTGCGCAGCAGCAAACTGATCGGCAGTGTTGACCACACGTTGCACGTAGCAATCGCCCGTGTCTGCCCATTACTTTCGTAATGGACCGCCACAATCTTGTCGCCCTCGCGTTGCACCGCCGTAACCTTCGCGCCCATCACGAACTCTGCACCCGCCTGCTTCGCCGCCTCGCACAGCCGTTCGGTAATCTGCCCGTATCCGCGCCGCGGATAAAAGAACCGTCCCGCTCCTGGCCGCTTCAAACCAGGAACAGCATTCGCTACCTTACGCAGGATCTTGCCTACGGAATTTCCCGACACGCGCCGTCGTGCCTGCGTTGCCGCCAATTCTTCCGGCGGCAACCCCCACAGCTTGCGCGCATAAGGAAAATAAAAGCCGCGGCAAATCGTGCTTCCCAGGCTGTGTTCCAGCACCGAGGCAAACGAGTCGGACTGCCCATTGCCGATGCCGTTGCGGTGAATCAAATCGCGCGCCACGCCAAAGGCAAAGCGCTTCGGCATGCGCAGCAGCAAATCGCCCGGCTGCAGTGGGAAGTGTATCCACTGGTTCTCCAGACGAATACGCCCGTGTCGCGGCCGGTCGAGCAGATCATTGCCCATCAGTTCGCGCAAATTGCGCAGGATGGGAGGATCGCACGCCGGATGTAACCGGTGACTTCCGTAATCAACCCACACGCCGTCGAGCTGAAAACTTCCCGCATTTCCGCCGACGACATCCCGCTGCTCCAGGACGGTGACGCACGCCCGGCCAGTTCGCGTCAACTCATAGGCCGCGCCCACGCCCGCCGGGCCCGCGCCCAGTACGACGACGTGCGGCAAACTCGAATCTCGCTGGGATACTTCAGTCATGACTTCGTGCGGTTTTCGTCATATGCAAATTCACGCCGCGTCCGTCAACTCCCCCGACGACCGCACGCGCTCAAACTTCAGCACCGACTTCGCGAATGCCGATCCGCCGATCAGAAACGAAATCAATCCCGCGCCCAGCCCGCCGCCGATGACGACCGATTCCCACGCCAAGCCGGCCGCCACCGCCAAAGCCGGTGCAACGCCGAACGGAGCCAGCATCGCCACCAGGCCGGCTTCACGGATTCCCACCCCGCCCAGCGTCAGTGGAACCAGGGCCAGCAGCTTGGCCAGCGGCCACACCAGCAACCACGTGCGAAACTCGGCATGCAATCCGCACGCATTGGCAATCGTTGCCGACAGCCCCACCAGACTCAGCTGAATGAGAATCCCGAGAGCAAACGAGATCAACACGTATCGCTTGCGTGCGGCTATGGCCCGCGCCGCGCGCCTGACCTTGACTGACAGCCGCCGCAGCTTGAACGGCAGCTTCTGCCAGGGCATGAACATCAGGACCGCGATCATCGCGGCACAGGCTAGTCCAAAGACAATCGCCAGCGTGATGAAGGCGCGCCGATGATGCGGATCGAGCGTCCCCGGTAGCAGCACCACGCCGATCCCGGCTACTACCGCCAGCGACAGCGTATCGAGCACGCGATCGACCAGGCTGCCCAATACCACGCCGGCGCGATTGCGTTCGATGCGAAAGGCCAGTCCCATTCGCACCACGTCGCCGCCGACCACGGACGGTAGAAATAGCGTCCCGAACAGCCCGGCAAAGTAACAGCGCGTGGCCTGCGCGAAAGTCAGGTGAGCATTACTGAGGTGCAGCGTCAGCCGCCACTTGGCCACACCGACGACATGCGTCGCCAGATAACCGGCAATCACTCCCGCCCATACCGACGCGGGAATGATGCGCAGCGCAGCCCCTAGCTTGTGCAGCGGCAGAAAGCCAAGCAGGATTCCCAGGATCAGCAGGCTTCCGCCGATGCGGATCCAGGGCGTTCGCAGAACATGCATTACTCTTCGAGTCATTTGGCTCTTGCGCTCAGGGCGATGCGCGAGATCTGGTCCGACAGCAAGCCCACGGCCCACACGATCATCGCCGCCACAATCAGCAGTCCGCCGTTGGGCGAGAACTTCCAGCGCCAGACGTCGTACGCCAGCTTGCCTATGCCGACGACGAAGAACACCGCGCCCAGCGGCAGGAAGAAGCGCAGGGGGTTGAAGTAAATTGCCGTGCGCAGAATTACCAGCAGGAAGTCGTAAACGTGCAGTGCGCGCACCTTCGAGAGGCCAACCCGCTTGTGATAATCGATGGGCAGATACAGCACGCGATAATCATTCAGCAGCATCGACATGGTGATCGTCGAGGTAAACGAAAAGCCCGAAGGCAGCAGGTGCTCGAACTTTTCCGCCAGCGATTTACGAAAGACGCGCAAGCCGGAGTTCAAATCGGGAATCGGCTGCCCCGCTAGATAATTTGCCAGCCGCCCCAGCACCCACTTCATCGGCCGCCGCACCAGCGGGATATGTACGCTCTTGCCGATGCGCGCTGCCACCACCATATCGTAGTCGGGCAGCGCCGCCAGCAGGTGCGGAATGCTCTCTGTCGGATAGGTTCCGTCGGCGTCAATGATGACGATCCAGTCGTACTTCGCAGCCGCGATGCCGGTCTTCAGCGCCGCGCCGTAACCCCGGTTGTATTTCTTCGAGATCAGCAGCACGTCATGCTGGCGCACAATGTTCGCTGTCTCGTCTTCCGAGCCGTCATCCACCACGATGATCTCGAACGGATAGCCGGCCCGCTCCATCACCTGCCGCACCGTCTCGATCTGCGCGCCCACCATCGTAGCTTCGTTGTAGGCCGGCATCACAACCGAGATGGCAACCGGCGCCTCCACGTGCGAGTGGTCCGTCCACTCGCGTGCTGGCAGCGTCCGCTGTTCAATGTCCTTCACAATAACTTCTCCTCTGCTTGTTTCTTTCATGCTGTCATCCCAAGCCACCTAGGCTTGCGGCCCCCACGACGATGAAGATCCCAGTGTGGGGATTTTCGGCGGACGCGCAGTCGAGGGACCTGCATTCTTCCGAATGACATTGGGATAGCACCGTCTTCACTTAGAATCCCTCACCCGGCTCACGTAAATCTCGCCGCCGCCCAGCGTCCCCGGAAATTTCCGTACGACCTCGAACCTGCTCTCGATCCCTTCCCACAGCTCCGGCTGGCTGCTGCGAATCGATCCCGGCATGACATACAACAGCCACGTCCCGTGCTCGTCCTTAACGAAGCGCGACAACTCCTCCGGCGTCTCGATCATCAGCCAGCTTCGCCCGTAGTACTGCTGGAACGGCATGCTAACGATTCCCGCCGTCGCGATGTTCTCACTCGCCCCCCGCTGGTGCTCCACAAACCTCATCGCGCCCTGGTAATCCTGCTTGGGATAGGAGTACGCCTTGCGCAGCGGCACAATCGAACCGATCACCAGGAGCACGACAAGAGCCATGCCGATCTCTCGGCTGCGCGCGCCACCCACCCGGTTGGCGATTACCATCGCACCGCGCACCAGGATCAACAGTGCAAATCCAATCTCGAAGAAGAAAAATCGCGGCCAGAAATTATGGCTCGTGGCCAGCACTCCGGCTGCCGTAATCACCCCCGGCAGAATCATCAGCCCGACCACATAGCGGTTCTGCTTCCAATAGCTCAGCGATCCACAGACCAGAATCGCGCCCCCAATCGCCAGCGCCAGCCATCCGCCCGCAGCCGTGCTACGCAGCCCGCGTCCCATCTCCGCCAGCGCCCACAGCGGACTTGCCCATTGATAGTGCGCGTGATCGCGTGCTTGTCCCACAGTGTGAGACGCGATGCCGCGAATCAAAGGCGCGTACAGCAGCAGCGACATTGCCCCGCATAGCGCGAATCCATACGCCAGTCCGGACCAGCGCCGCGACACCCGTCCGTCAGCCTTCGCTTGCCCAGCCATCATCCACAAATAGACCACTACATGCGCCGCGACCACAAACGCGACCATCAAGTGTGTGTAGATTCCCAGCGATGCGGCAATCGCGTACGGGATCCAGTCCCGCCGCCTGCCGCCCTCGGCCGCTCGCAGGAAGAACGTCGTGGACAGCAGTGTCCAGAATGCCATCGCCGTGTACCCGCGTGCGTTCTGCGAAAACCAGATGTGCTGATAATTGACCGTCATCAGAGCACACGCGGCCAGCGCCTCCAGGTTGCTTGTGACCAGCCGCGCGAAGAAGTAGAGCGCCGGAATCGACGCCACTCCGAACGCCGCGGCCGGCAGCCGCAGCGCCCACGGTTGCTCACCGAACAGGCGAATCGAGCCGTGCGCCAGGATCGAGTACAGCGTGTGCTGGTTCTGACCGCTGTACTGCGTAACGATCTGCCATAGTGGAGCACGCGCCGAATTCAACAGCGTGACAATCTCGTCAAACCACAATTGCTGGTTGAGCGCTATCGCGCGCAAAACGATTGCCAGCGCCGTCAGCCCCGCCAGCCATCCCCACGCCACGGGCGGCTGCAATCCGTGCCCGGCCACCTGGCCCTCGAACTGGCGGGAGGACGGTGAATGGGAAGTCTGTTGCAGTGGGGAGACTTCCTGCACGACTGATGAATACAACATGCTATTTGGTGGATGCCGCGAATCCGGGCCCGTCCTCAGCCAAGAAAGAGGCACAGGTGCCTATATTGGTCGGATATTCCCAAAGCGGAGACAAGCTGCATCATCCGGAAGTCGTGACGAGTTGACCGGCTGTTCCGCGGGGCCTTTCCGTTGAACTTCGGAACGCAGCCGGGAAGTACTCTGTGATGACCATTACAGGTTGTCTTGCGGATAAGACACGATAGGTACGAACCAGCAGCCTTGCTGAACCCGGACATTCGAAATAGTCATTGAGTTCATCGGCAGGTTGGCAGCGCAGCTCCTGCATCTCCTTGAACGTTTCCAGCTTATGCTCCAGCCACAGCCGTCCCAGCGGAGTGTCGGAGTTAAGAAGTGCATCGCGGAACACTGGACCTAGCCTATCCACTGCCACCAGCGATTCTGCATAAACATAATTTGTACCGGAGAGCTCGCCCTGCAGCAGGATTTTTCTCTCGATCAAGGTTTCGCCCGGACTAGGATCCAGGAGTACGTGGGAGGTGTTGGCCCGAATGATCTGTTGTGAAACTTTCACCAGCCGGATGCGCTCGCAAAACATCGCTTCCAATATCTCGGTTAGCGTCCCGTCTGTGACCAGTAATATCCGCTGAAATGGTTGTAACGAACTAACATCAAGCCCATCTAGTTTCCCAAGAATATCTATGGCAGACATGGTTTCCTCTAATTAGGGGCAAATGAACGGCATTACTAAAACTGGACGCAGGCGCTGATTCGAGTTAGGTCAGCTTCCCGAACTAACATGCTCCCTCGCGGGAGCTAGCTCGCGCTCGACGCCCGGGTCGTCCTGCTCGGCCTCGTGAACTTCGCTCGAAGAATTAGGAGGAATCTGTTCTTGTACCGTTAATGCTTCTTCATGGATGTGCTCGAACAGTTCGCGGACGAAGCTTGCCGACAAGTGCCTGCGAGCACTGCGTTGCACGCGGTCGTGCAGCACGTGCTCCCAGCGTTCCAACTGGAGCAGCGAGACGTTGTGGTTTCGCTTCCACCGCCCGATCTGCCTGGCGCAGTCCATTCGCCGGGCAAGAAGGGCAATCACTTCGTCGTCGATGGCGTCGATTTCCCTGCGGATTGCACGTACCGCTGCCGAAAGCCGGGTACCATCCTTAGCTGACGGATAGTGCAGGCGGCTTAGTAGTCTGCCGTATTGCTTCGGCGTAAGTTGCTGGGCGGCGTCGCTGCGCGCCGTAGCCGGGGCGCAATGGACTTCAATCATTAATCCGTCAAATAGAAAGTCCATGGCCTCTTGAGCTACCGCCGCAATGCGGGCCCGGCTTCCGCAAATATGGCTGGGGTCGCAGATCAGCGGCAGGTGAGGCATGCGGCGCCGCAGCTCTATAGGAATTCTCCACAGAGGAGGATTGCGATAGCAGCTGTGCCCATAGGTCGAGAAACCGCGATGCACCGCCATGAGCTTGCAGACGCCCACTCGGCTGAGGCGTTCGATCGCTCCAATCCAGAGCTCCAGGTCCGCATTCATGGGATTCTTGACCATGATGGGGACGTTTACTCCCCGCAGAGCTTCAGCAATCTCCTGCACCGCGAATGGATTGGTGGTAGTTCGGGCGCCGATCCATAGAATATCAATGCCGGCTCTTAGGCACTCTTCCACGTGATAGGGATTTGCGGCTTCCGTAGTGACGGGAAGGCCAGCCGCGATCCCTGCATTCTTCAGCCACGCGAGCCCCTCGACGCCGACTCCTTCGAAGGAGCCGGGATGGGTGCGCGGCTTCCATATCCCGCCCCGCAGCACAGTCACGTCATAGGCGGCAAGGTGCAGGGCCGTTTGCAACACTTGAGCTTCTGATTCAACACTACATGGCCCTGCCACCAGGAACTTGTTTTTCAAGGCGACCGGCCAGTCGCACAGCTGCTCAACAGCCGGTTTTCGGGGTTTCACGCTCTTTACTCTGGGTTGCAATGGTTGACTGCGGTGTGGATGCTACTGCACGAGGTCCTTCCGTAAAATCTTGCCGAAGGCATTGCGAGGAATTTTTTCTACAAACTCCACCACGCGGGGAATCTTAAAGTCGGTCAGCCGGTCGCGACAGAAGTCTAGAATTTCCTGCTCCTGGCAGGCTTCGCGAGCGACGATCACCGCCTTCACCGTCTGCTCGCCTAGGTAGCCGGGTACACCGACCACAACTACTTCCTGCACTTTAGGGAAGGCAGCGATCACCGCTTCCACTTCCATCGGATCCACCTTCCGGCCCGCGCTGGAAACCAGCCAGGCTGCGCGCCCTTTGATGTAGATGAGCCCGCGTTCATCCTTGCGGCCGAGATCACCGGGCCAGAAAGCGCCGTGGTGAAATTTCTCGCGGCTAAGCTCCGGCTGGCGGAAGTAGCCGTCGGGCGCGGCCGGGCTTTGGATCGCCACCTCGCCCTCTTCGCCCGGTGCGGCTAGGCTGCCATCTTCCCGGCGAATGTCAATAGTCACGTTCTTCATGGGTAGCCCGACGGAATCGAGCGTGGCTTGCAGGTTGAGGTCGAGATTGATGGCCGCGGCGCCGGTCTCAGTGCTGCCGTAGAGTTGGCGCACGTAGATGCCGAAGGCCTCGCGAAACTCGCGCGCTACGCCCGCCGCCAACGGTGCGCCGGCGGAGAACACCAAGCGCAGAACGTTGCCCGGACGTGACTGTCCCATCACCCGCCGCGCCAGTAGGTCGAACAGGAGCGGCACGGCGGGGAAGATGGTGATGCGCTCGCGTCCGAACAGTTCGACCACGGCGGCGCGGTTGAATTCCTCCATTACCACTAGGGTTGCGCCGGCGTAGATTGCCGCCAGAAAAGCGTTGGCGAAGCCGTGCGCGTGGTGAAGAGGGATGGTACAGAGCACACGATCATCGCCTGCAACCCCGGTCGTCTCATTAAAGTTCACGGCCTCCGCAACCAGATTGCGATAAGACCGTGCAGTGCATTTCGGCACCCCCGTAGTTCCCGAGGTGTATTGCACGATGGCGAGTTCATCGTCATAGATCTTAGAAGCAGGTGGCTCGGTACCGTGGTCTAGTAGCTTGTCGTAGTTGCCTCGTCGGGAATAAACCAAAGACTGCTGTCCAGTCTCGTCGCGAATCTGTTCCACTGTTAGTATCTGATCGGGCTCGGCCACCACCGCCGCAATTTGATTTTCCGTAAATAGTCTGCGCAGTTCGCTGGCCTTGGAACCTGGGTCTACCAGGAAAGCAGGAGTTCCCAGTCGAGCTGCCGCTAGAAAAGAAATGATGAACTCAGGGCTGGTCTTCAAGACCAGAGCTACGCCTCTGTCCGGTTGGGCGCCGGAACTCTTCAACCCCGCCGCACAGCGCGCTATGAGTTCTTCCAATTGGGCGTAGCTGTAGCGCGTGCTTTCAAAGACCAGTGCCGGGCGCGAACCTCCGGCAAGGCAAGCCTCCTGAACTATACGATTCAGCATCCTGGACCTATTAAAACAGGTATCATCCTACTGCCGGTTACAGATTTAAAATTCTTTTCGCATTTCCGCCCAGCACCTTCTCGATGGACTCGGGGCGCAGCGGCAGCCTCTCGATGGTCTCGATCAGGCTGCGTAGGGGCTTGGGCTGTGCAGGAAAATCGGTGCCGAACAGGATGCGGTCAGCGTTGCTCTCGAACTTGGGAAAGTACTGCAGCAGGTTTTGCGGAGGCACGCCCGCCAGATCCATGTACAGGTTCTCGTGCAGCCGGGAAAGATAGAACGCTTTCTCATACCAGAACGGTCGGCCGCTGTGCGCCATGACGACCGTGAGCTGGGGAAAATCCACCGCAACCTCTTCGATGTAGATAGGATCGCCGTAGAGCGTCTTCGCGCCGGGAAAGTTCGAGGTGCCGGTGTGGAACATGACGACTTTGCCGGCATTCTGGAGAAATTCGTAAAAGGGATAGAGCTGGCGATCGTTAGGATAGAAGTACTGATAGGTTGGAAAGAACTTGAAGCCGCCGATGCGATATCGCTGCACGTAAGGAATCATCACATCAGTAATATCGGGGTCGTGCGGGTTGACCGAGAAGAAGGGAATCAGCTCGGGATGGCCCTCACAGAAATCCAGCACGAAATCATTCGGAACGCAGCCGGTGATGGCGGAGTTGTCGGCGATGCAAACCGCGTGGTCAATGCCTTGGCTCTTGAAGAAGCCGATCAGGTTCTCCGGCGTCATCAGAGTTTCCATGGAAGCGCCAATGGTAGGGCTTAGCTTCTCAAACTCAGCGACGATCTTCGGATTCCAGAATCGCCGGTGGCCCACATGCGTGTGAAAATCAACGATCAAGCTTTTTCCCTGGTTCGCTCTGTAGCCACGTTAGAGACCCAGGAGGCTGCTGAAAAACCCAGCATCATGCGTTGTTTGGGTAGAGCTGGCCTTCAGGCCAGGGTCTAAGCCATTTATATTTGTCATCCCGAGCCGACTTTAGTCGGCGAGGGACCTGCTTTTCTGGGTTTTTCAGCAGCCCGCTAGGCTTTGGCCATCCGCTTTCGTTCGACAAAGGCGGCGATGTCGTCGATGCGGTCGAAATTATCCGCGCTGGCTTCGTAAGCGTCTACTTCGATACCGAATTTTTCCTCGACAAAACTGACTAGGCGCAACAGAGCCATGGAATCGAGAAGGCCGCTGGTGCGTAGTGGCGTGTCATTGGTTACGCTTGACATCTTTCCATTGGGCAAAACTTCACCCAGAAAGTGCCGGATTTCCTGTTTAATGTCGTCCATTCCTTACCCTCTACCTTGCAGAATATTCTTGTTCAACCGTGCCCAGTAAGCTCGCAGAAAATTTCGGATCCTGCTGGATGGCACGATAGAGACTTTCAAAGATAATCTCATGTCCCCGTTGGTTGGGATGAACATCCACTCCATACTCGACCTGCAACTTCTCGATCGGTTGCGAGCTGAACGTATTCCGCAGGTCGATCACTGGAACGCCGATACTATCAACCGTCGGCCGGATATCATCGAAGGCCTGGGCCTCAACACTGACGGGAATAGGGGCCGGAACAAGAACAATGACCATTTGCGCCCCTTCTGCTGCGGCATGATCGCGAATCTGTACCAGGGCCCACTTGGTCATCGAAAAGTGAAACGGCGCCAGCTTCCTCATCATCATCTTCATATGATCGCCGGGTTGAAGCTGAGCCTGGGCCGCAACTTGGCGAAGAAAGTCGTACTTGAGGTCGACGCCCTCTAGCTCCAGCCGTGCAATATGTAGTGCGGTGGACGCTTTTTTCCCGCCGGCCTGAATATGGGTGAGCGCAACCAGATAGACATCTGGATGGAACTGGGGAGCGATATTCAGCGCGACATCCATCATCTGGAGAACATTATAGCCATATACAGAAAAATTAAGTATTTGATAGTGCTGCGTCTCTGAAGTCAAATTCGCCTGGTTCAAGCGTTGCTCCAGCAATGCTACATAGTCATGCCCGAACGGTCCTACAGAAAGCGAGTCTCCCAGTAGCGCGATGCGCCGCGTCTGCGGAGGCTTGGCATAGCCATACTCCGGATTCGGCATACCCAGACTATTGGTGATCCGCATTCCCGCTGGATAGGATCGTCTCACGTTGGGCTTGAAGTCATACATCAGGAAATCATCGCGAAAACGGACGTCATCCCTCTCAACGGGCATCCCCAGGTGGCTGGCATTCTTCTGCAATCCGTCATAGTATCCGGCCGTCAGCGCGTCGAAGTCCTCTCGATTCAAGGCGCCGTTTTGCAACAACGCAAGCAGTTTCTCCACACGGATGCGGTTCCGGCCCAGCATCATCAACCGAGGAAGCGCATGCAGTCCGAGTAGTCCAAGTGTGAGCGCCAGCACAATCGCCAGCTTCTTGCTGTAGTCGTCCCAACTTCTAACTGGCGACGCAAGCTGTGTTCCGGTAGGCGATACTGACATCAGATGTTTCCAGTCCGCAAAAAGTAAAACCACTCGCTAATGCTATCGGCGCTCCACATGGACCAGAGCAAAGCCATAAAAGCGAACGTCGCCGCAATTTGTGCACCCTTGCGCAACCAGTTCATATGGCTCGAGCGCGGCCGATTCTGCCTGCTGTTGAACTCGATCCAAACGTTTGCCAGCATCACACTGCCGAGGATGGTCCAGAAAAGAGCATCATTGAGCGACAGCCGCAACTTGCCTTGAATCCAGAAAAACTGGTAGGCATGCAAAACATAGGTCGCCACCACCACCAACAACGTGGACACAAGCTCAGCGCGCAGGGCGCCCTTACGCCGCAGCTTGAAATAGGCTGGAAAGTACACGATCTTCACCATGAAGTCTTTCCAGTAAATATTCATCCGCCGCCACATGTCGTTGACACTGTGAGCCAGGAAGTAGCGGTGATTCGTTTCCGGCATGTCGTATCCGAACAGGCACAGCATGCCGGCAATGATATGGAACTGGCCAGACACTCGCAGGTATAGGAGGTAGCAAGAAATGATCTTCACGGTCACAGCGAGAGCGACCGGCATCGGGGGGGCGGCGAAGCGTCCCTGCGTCTGGTAGATGAGCCGGTAGAGCAAGAGATGGGTTGTTCCACGGAAGATCCACCAGATGCCCTGCTGCGACACGGTGTGAATGTCGCGTTTGTAGAAGCCCTTGCGGAAAGTCTGGAAATCGACTACCGGAAAAAGGAGAAAATAATAATTTGGTAGAAGGAAAAAATAGCTGAGGTATTCTTTGAGCTTGGCCGGGCCGCTCTGGTGCTTCAGATCATAAAGGTAGATGATCATACGAAACATGAACAGCGAGCCCAGAACAGGCCAGAAGCCTTCTAGGGCATGGTTCGGCTTAAGGAGGCGGCAGCAGATACAGGCAGCTAAAATAACGAGCAGGGAAGCTATTCGCCACTTGAAGCCGATGGCCTCGGTTCTGATGATGGCAAACATCACCAGGCCGGAAGCAAGCAGCAAGGTGGCCGTCAACGGGCTGAGCAGTACATACGCTCCGGCCAGTGACAGGGCAATCGTGAACGTCTCTTTGTACCGCAGAGGCAGCCAATAGCTAATTGCGAAACCGCCGAAAGCCAGGCATGCCAGAGTAAAGAATGCCGGCTCCTCCAGGCTATAAACTCTGAATGTAGCGAGCAATAGCCCCAACGGCAGCACCAGCATGGCAAAGCGGCGCACATTTGTTTCGGCGCGTGCGAGTCGCGGGTCGACAGATGGAGCGGCTATCGCACGGGGCGCTGTGGCGACGGTTGCCATAAGGTACGCTGAACCAGGAGAGTTAGTTGGAAGAGATTGCAGCTTTACAGGGCTCAGATCCAGCCCTTCCACTTATAGAACGCCAGTGCAGCATATTCGTAGCTGGCGTGATAGAAAGCGCGCCAACCCGAATGGTAATACAGCCAGCCTGCAGGTGGACCGAACTCCGGCACTTGCTGAAATGACAGGTCAGAATAGCCAAGCTTTCTAAAGACCTTGCGAATTCGTGGCGCATCAAGCTCGGAGGTGACAATTACGGCTTTATGCCAATTATTGGCTCGCAGGATCCTGACAATCTCAACCACTGATTGATAAGTTCGAGACGATCGTCTTTCGACGGTAATGGCCGATGCTGGTACTCCTGCCAGAGCCAGCCATTTCGCCTGCAGTTGGGCCTGATCGAATCCAGGACTGCTCCCGGAGCTGATAATGACCGGCGCTATATCTGATTTATAGAGTTGCAGTGCGGCCCATGTCCGCTGCGCGCCTTCCGGAGACAGCCACTGCCCATCTATCTGCCCGTGCGAGAGCAGAACTATAACGTCACTTGGCTGAGGCCGGCTCGGTTCCCGCAGCGGATCGCCATAATAGTAAGCCAGTGGAGTAAGAGTGAGCACTCCAAAGGCAAGCGCCATTACAACTGCGGCCCTAATGGCCAGCAGTACTAAATTTGGAAAAGAATGGACGTTGGCCCGTCCCATTCGCGAGTGCAATCTCCTCTGACCTCCTGGTCCGGTCCTCTGATGGCGGAGCCGCTTCGACAGCAGAAGGCTTCACCGGCTTCATGGCTGCTTGCAAGCGCCATCCGGGATTGGCTCCCTCGCCGGCATAGGCGCCACGGAACGTTGCCGCACCCTTAGGTTGTCCGTTGAAGTCTAACTTGTAGTCAGCATCTTTCTGGAACGGCGTCAGGTCGAGTGCCTTGCCGCGGCACTTACCGCGACGCGGGTAGAAATCCATCTTCCCGGCAACGAACGAAGGGGCATTCAGGTACTCGGCTGCGGCGGCAAGTGGAGCTACCAGGTTATTCGAAGACTGTACCATACGCCCGGCGATAGGAGAGGCCGCGAAAATCAGGTTGCCGGTTACGGCATCAGCTTCCACCGCCGGAGTTCCAAAGTAGATGCCTTGTCCCGAGGTATAGATCGTGTTGTTGTAAACGTGCGCCAGGCGCAAGGGAAAATTCTGTCGCGTCAGCACCACCGCAGCATAGTCGGACGGCGCATCGACGAAGATATTGTCATGCAGCGAAATCCGCCCGGACCCCTGAAACAGCGCTTCGCCATGGTTATGCAGGAAGAAGTTTCCGTAAATTTCGTATAGATTCTGCGCTCCCGCACCAGATTGAGGGAATGCTCCTACCAGCAGGTTAGGACGGTTTCCATCCGGACTAGGTTGATCATCTTTAATAAAAACATTGTTTCTGATGATCGTATGCGTAGGTTCGAGCGGCATGCCCGGAACAGGCGGGAGCGAAATTTGATCTTTGATTTCCAGGTTGTAGCCAATCGTGTCCTGGATCAGGTTATTTTCAATCAGGCCATGAACGAAGGGCGCTGTTCCGTCCGAATCGCCGAGATAAATGCCGGTACCCGCGCTTATGATCTGGTTGCCGCGGATGATCCAGCCCCAGGTTGGAGCCTTTGTAGAAATGCCGTCGGTCTGCTGGTCGCCGTTCTGGCCGACCAGAGTATTGCCTTCAATGCGAATGTCGTGGGTGCGGTTCTGTTTTCCCTTGACGCTGATTCCGAAGGCCCCGGAAATGCCCCGGCTGTCGATGCGCAATCCCTCAATCGCCAGATAGCTACAGTTGACGATTTCAACCGTATTCGAGTTCGGTACTCCCGCAATTACCGCCGGTTGACCCGATGCCGGCCCTTGAATTGTGATCCACGCCTCAGTTGTGCCGTTCAGATCGGCAAGGTAGAGCGAAGGGTACTTTCCCGGCGCGAGCGCGACGGTGTCGCCCGGCTTTAGCCCTCGAAGAACATTGCGATAGTTGGAAGGATTCGCCTTGAACTGTGCCGCGAATGCAAACCGCGGTCCGATCACCGGCAGCGCGAGCGCGAAGATTGCGGTCGCCAGTAACTGTTTGCAACTCATTCGCAAGCGAAGCTCAGCAGACGTCGCATTATGTCAAGCGGGCATCGCCGGCTAGAGCGTTTCCCGAATTGCTGTACCCCGAGGTCGGGTAGAGCGGCGCTTCAGCGCCGCGTCGAGGGGGGCTCTCTTCGTCAGGCTTTCCGCCCACTGCAGCGCAGTGGGCGGAAAGCCCAGACTTCGGGGTGCGGCTTGGACGCGGACCTGAAGGTCCGCTCTACCTGGATACACCAAATCTGGAACCGCTCTAAAGCCGGCTCAGAACAGGAGGGAACGCTGGACGCCGGCCTGAAGGCCGGCTCTACCCGAGCGCCGGACTAAACCAGCTCGACTCCGTAGTCGCCAATGCGAACGGAAATGGAGCGTTGAATGGGCTCGACCGAAATAACTAACACGCGATCTCCGTTGCGTCCGGTGAGAATGCCTTCGACGCCGTGCAGCACGCCGCCCCGGATGCGCACGCGCTGCCCGATTTCCAGAAACGGGCAAATCTGGTATGGCAGCTTGCTCTCGAGCAGCACCTGTACGGCATGGATCTGGCTGTCCGGGATGGGGATGCCCTCGCGGCGAACCCCGACGAAGCGCAGCACGCCGGTCACATTCATCACCCGCGCCCAGGATTCCGGCAGCAGCCGCATGTAAACGAAGGCATAGCAGGAGAACAGCGGCATCTGTACTACTTTATGGCGGTCGCTCCAGCGATGGACCTCGCTCACCAGCGGAAGAAACGTGGTGAGGCCTTGCCGCTGGAGGTGCGAAACCACGGACTTCTCATGCTGAGGCCGGGTATGCAGCGCATACCACTGAGCCCCCTCGCAACCGAGGCCGAACGCCGGAACCCCTGGTATCTCTGCCGCCGCCATCCACTGTGAAGCCCCCATAGCCGCACCTCTATCCTCCGAGTCACATTTGCTTGTGTGCCCAGTGTGTTTGAGAAGGTCATCCGTGTATTAGCACGAAGATGGCCAGAATTGCGGGCCTCAGACGCGGGCTCAAGCCCTTCGAGCAGCCCTCAAGCGCACTACCGCCTTGACTGCATGTCAATGAAAACACAGGATCTTGCCAGACTGGACCCCGGTCATGCGGGTGGTCGTCCTGCTCTCATTGGACAAAGCATATTCTGGATAGGGTGAAAGTCAAGGAGGAAGCAACGCGCCTGATCGGGCTGCAATTTGTTGCAGCAGGAAACTTCCGAAAGTCTGGGAAAATTATTTCTCTCATTATGCACAGAAATGTGTGCAAGTTTTCGCTTGCCTTCAGACGCCTGACTCCACCCGCCTCTACTTTCGGCTGATCCGAAGTGCCTCGACCGACTCGATCCTGACGCTGTTCGGGGTGACGGAAGTCCAATCGAAGGGTGTAATCCACAAGGCGAGGCGCACTGGCGTGGCGCCGGTAGGCCATCGCGAGCTGTCGCTGGCGAAGTAGCCATCCATGTCCTTGGCGTCTCCGGGGTAGACCCAGATCTCGGAGTCGCGATTGGGTTCGGCGAAAAAGTGGAGCACCTGCTCGGAGCCATCGGCGAGATAGACCCAAAGCGCCAGCGATGACGGCTTGCGCACTTTCCACCAGATTGGATAGCTGGCGCGGAAGCGCAGCTTGAGGAAGTCGGCTCCGCCGGCCGGCCAATGCACTTGCCCCAGCTCCAGGTGGGTCCAGCGTTTCGTGATCGGGACGGAGCCCAACGGTTCCGCAACTGCCTCTTCATGAAGGACGAGCCGCTGATCGCGAGTTTCGTCGCGTACGAGGGCCAATGTGCCGGGGGCAGGCGTGGCTTCGGAGCGATAGTGGCGCAGTAGGTAGAACCAGACTCCGGGGCTGCGGCTGAAGTTCGGGACCAGGTCCAGATTGTAGCTGTAGATGCCTTCGGGCGTGCGAATGCCGAAGGACGTATCGGCTTCCGGAAAGTAGAGCCCGAACGGCGGATCGGCTTTGCGAATGCCGGCGAGATCCACGCGAGTCAGTTCGTCGCCAGATACCAGATAAGACTGAAGAATACCGCCGGCGACGTTGCGCCTCGACATCACTCCCAAAGCGTTCTGGTACGGGAAGACCACGATGTCCTCGCCGGGCGTCGTGTGCTCATCGACATAGGCAGAGGTCTTGGCGAAGAACTGAGCGTATTCCGCCGGAAAACACGCGCGGTCGAACTCCTGCTCACCCGCCGGGCAATTGCGTGTCGGATTTACCGCGTCGTGAGCCAGGGTGGCGATGGCGCGCGCAAACGACTGCGAGTAGGGGACCGTGATAAGCGGCGCCATCGCTACAACAATCGCCAACCGCAGAACCGACGCCCAGCGCTTTTTCGTTTGCGCCGCGACCAGAATTGCGCCGGTGAGAAAAACCATCGGGTAGATGCCATTGACGACGTGAATGTCATCGGAGCGGACAAGTGCGCTCTGCATCATCACTAGCGCGAGAGCGAATCCCGCCAGCAGGAAGGCTGGACGCGAGGTCGGGCGATTTACCTCGGGCTGCCGTCGCCACCATGCCGCGGCGAACACGATTACCCCCAACGCGAGCGCAGCCAACAACCGCGTCGTAGACGGTACCGTCATCGGCTTCGGTTCAAACCAGCGATAGCCAAATGCGAGTTTCAGGCTGGATTGCCAATACGAAAAGTCCAAAGCCGCATGCATAACAGCATTGTTTGCGACCACCAAGACAGCCAGGCAAACTACGGCGACCGAGATGAAGCAGGCCAGTCGAGCGATCGCTCCCCGTTTTCGCCAGTTGACGACCGCAGTTGCGGCCACACAAAGCACGAAGGCAGTTGCGGTGTAGAGTCCAGCATCGGCGGAGAGGAGGAATGCCGAAACTATGAGGACGGCGGCGCCAACGCCCGGCAGGAAGATGCCTCTACGGCGGAGCGCGGCGGCCTCCGTGAACTGAACGAGCACAGCGAATGCGAAGAGGCAAATCGCCAGGCGCATTCCGGGGAAAGTCCAGAGCACGACCGCGAGCAGCAGAGCGCGCCGCCACGGACTAGCGTTCCGCAGCAGAAGCCGCACGGCGGCGCAGATGGCCAGGACACCCGCAATCATCGGCAGCATGTTCGCCGTTGCGAGAATCGTCCCGGTGGAGACGCCGATCCAACGCGATGGCGCGCTCGACAGCCACTGGTAAAGCGGGCCGTAAGTGAAAAGCACATCGCGGCCTAGCCATACTCCGCGGGCCGCTTTATAGCAGATATCGAGGACCCAGGACTGATCGACCAGATTGACTGGGGCGGGAACAACGGTCAGCGAGTCCCGCTGGATGAGTATCGCTGGGATCGAGGCGAGCAGTAATGCGGCCAGCACCAGCCATTCCGAGCATCGGCTGAACCAGCGCAGCGCTGGCCGCCACGCACAATCTGTAGCCGAAAAAAAATCACTCGACTCCGCAGCAGCCTTTGGCTGTGGCATAGTCGTTTTCGGACGGTCGGGGCAAGCTCTCGGAGTGTGGGAGATCATAAGTTTTAATGGGCGGCTTTGGCCTATACTTTTATCTTCCCCAGAATCAGACCGCGTCAGGGCACGACCTTGGTCGTGCCGACCTCCGAGTTTTCTCTTGCGGGCTTCAGACCCTGTGCTTTTATCCGCCGCAAATACGTGTCGACAACGCCGTACCTGCACAAGCGATTCCT
>CAWGFZ010000025.1:0-39835 GCA_963821995.1 uncultured Acidobacteriaceae bacterium
TCAACGCGCTGAATCACTGCACTGCCTGGCTACGGTGAACCCAAAAGCGCGGTTAAAAAAAAGCAGCTGACCTACCGCCGTTCGACCGGATCGGACGAAGGGCAACGACCGGTGATGTCTTGGATGTGAATGCAATAGAAGATGGTTATGTCCCGATCAAAACGCCCGCGAGCCTGCGCCGCAGCAAATCCAGTGTGTTCGATAAGCCAAGGATGCACTTTGATAATGGCTGGAGTCGGAACCGACACCCCGACCAGTGCGGCCAAACAAGTACCCAGCCAGTCGTTCGCCAGCACGCGGGTGTGCTGTGGGTTGTTTGGGACTTGACGACGTAATAATTCCCGTCTGCGCAGCGCATGAGATGGCTTTGGGCACCTCCCCGCATTCTGCGGATGTGTTGTACCGCTTCTATTGGCATGGATGTCCGTTTCCGTAGCGCAGGTCCGAGCAGCATTTGGTGAACTTAGTTCTCGGGGTGGATGGGAGAGCGGGCGAAAAGCTTTAGGGCAGGTGTACGGATTGTGTTGCTTGGTTGAAGTGAAGCGCGTCACAGGTCGATCAGGTCGACTTCTGTCTTGCTTCCCGCTTTCACTATTCCCTAAAAACGCGATAAGACGGCCTAGTCTTGGTGACGAACTGGTGACCAGATATATCGCGAAAACGCCCGAAACGGCCGGGTTTGGTGACGAGTAGCGGTAGCGCTCACGGTTAGGCTCACGTGAAGGCACTGAATCTAAAGAAGGAATGGTAGGCACGAGGAGACTCGAACTCCTGAGCTCTACCGTGTCAAATTCGATCTCAACAACCTAAAACCCTTTGCCTGTCTTGCTTTTCCGTTTGCAGAAAACCGAAAAAGAGCGTGAAAAAGGGCTAATTTTGGTGACGAATTGGTGACGCGTTTCAACGCAATAGAATTTTCGCGTTCTATTGACCCGTGGTGCGTTCGCGACAAGAAACAGATCACACCTGAAGCGTTAAGCTGTCACACCGTCAATTTTGTTGCACCTACAAAGATCAACCGAAGAGCTCATGCCTGATATCGCGCTTCCCGATGTCTCAGGCTGAACAATATCGCCACAACGGCCAAGACGAGCGGACAGATCACGCTCGCTTCGGGACCCACCGTTCCTCCCGTCAGCCACTGTGACCCGTTCAAAGTCACATTGAAGAGGTTGTGCGACGGGGTAAATCCGCTGTTGGGCACCCCATAAAAAAATGTCTGGCCCCAGTCATAGCCGAGGTGAAAGCCCACCGCGCACCACAGAGTTCCGGTTCGCCGCAGAAACAAACACAACAACAGTGCAAACGCCACGACCGACAGCGCACCGAATATGGTTTCTCCTTTATTGCTCAGGTGACTCCACCCGAAGAGAGCTGAGAGCACCGCTGCTGCGGGCCAGAAACCTATGCCAGTCGTCAGCGTGAACAGCGCATACCCGCGAAACAGAAACTCCTCCGCTATGGCTGATAACAGGAATGCCCCGCCCCAGGCAGCCGCCGACAGTCAGAATGGTCGTGCCATGAATCGTAGGGCTCCCGATCCGAAGCCCACGCAGCAGGTAAATGATTAGCACGGTTGCGCTGCTGGCGAGAAAGCCGATCCATAGACCCAACCACAGGTGCTTCATCAGTCCTTGTTTCAAGGGCAGGCCATACTCACCGATCTTGCGTCCTTCGATTTTGCTCATGACCCATGCAGCCACCGCAACGATGAATATGAAAAAAGCATCCTGCACGGCGACGCTCGATGGCGTGAACTTCTCGGGCGCAAATCCCGCCGGGATCAGAAATCGGATGATAATCGCACGCGCTACCGCGCCCATCGCGACTAACATCAGCAGGAAAATCAGCAGCCGCCATCCGGCGCGCAATCCCTTGGGTCCAATAATCACCGCTGGTAGACCGATAGGGTTGCTGTCCATAATCGTTTCCTTCTTGAGCGCTTGGTCCGCATAAACTGGCTGCATCCGCCGCCGTTCCTACTACGCACAGCGTTGCCGGAAAGTTTCAGTTGGCCGTTGCAAAGTGGTACTATCGCGGCTCATCGCCAGAGGCATGTGATTTCGGAAATCACTTGCTTGCCGTCCAGTGATTTAGCCGGACTAAGATTGCCAACTGTGCTCGATTAAGTTCTTCGTTTGTTGTTTCAGCCGGGTTCTATAAAAGGGGATGTCAAGAGAAAATACTTTTCCCTCCGCCGGAGGGCAGGGTTGTTTCCCGACATCCAGCCCCTTTCGTCGAGGCCGAGGGCGTAGGTTGCGCAATCTTTGGGTGGCTGTCATTTCTGCGCTACGACGTTCTGCAGTGACTGGGGGCTCCACAAACCGATCGAGTTGGCGATGGCCAACCATGGTTCTATCGGAGACTCATCCGTCGAAACAGACGGCCTATGGCTTTGTTGGGTTATCCGAGGGAGCATATGGTGCCCCGTGAGACTTGGCGCCCATGGCGCACATAGCCTAACCCGGCCAGGATACTTACCCTCGAACCCGAGCGCACCGTACCGACAGAAACGCAGATAGCAACGCAACCTGGTTTTGCGCGCGGCGCGCTCAAGCGGCTTGTGGCTTCAGATAGTTCGACGTCGAAGCGTTCTCCCTTCTTCCACACGTGTAAGGTGATGGCGGCCATCTTGCGCGCCAAAGTTAAGCCGAGCCAGCTCCGGTTTCATTCCCTTCCCCAGCAGGTTTTCGTAGAACTCACGCAACGCTCCGGGGCGGGCAGCGGCGCTGGTGGCTGCGCTCTTGAACAGGTTCTTCAGATCGTGGTTGTGGTTGAGGTTCAGCCCGCGAATGAACACCGGTTTGCTGCGGCGCTGCAGTTGCCCATTCACCATCAGATAGTCGGCGCTGCTGCGCGTCTCCAGCGCCAGGCCGCAGTAGGCCCAGAACTGGCGCTTGGTGCGGAAGCGATGCGGCGTCTGCACCCGCCCGATCAGCATGGCCACGCGAATCGGGCCCAGCAGCGGCACCTGGCGCAGGAGCTTGGCATCGGCATGCTTGCGGCACTCCACCATCAGGTCGCGGCGGGCTTCGCGGCGCAGCTTTTGTAAGCTGTCCAGTTGCTCATAGAGCCGTTCCGCCCGGCGACGCAACCCCGCTTCCCGCAACTGCTCCAACCACTGCTGGCGATGCCGGCGTCCATAAGGCTTCTGGCCCGCGCAGGCGATCGCCTGGCTGCGATACAGCGCCTTCAGCCGGCCCATGGTGCGCGTCGTGTCTTCGGTCAGCGCGCTGTAGCTGCGCACCAGTTGCTTCACCGTTGCCGTGCTGTTCTGTCCGTGATAGACCGGCGATAGTAGTCCGGCCCGCAGCAGCTCCGCCAGCTTACGGGCATCGATCTGATCGCTCTTGTTGCCCGCCTTCAGCAGCGCGTTCTTGCGCGGATTGCACACCACCAGCTGGGCTACCCGCCGCACCAGCAGATCGTACAGCCACGCCGAATGCGTACCTTCTTCGAAGGTCACATGCAACTCGCCGCGTAGTCCGGCGAAGAAGTCGAGGATGGCGCTGGCCTGCGTGGCCAGGATGGCTTGTTGTATGAGCTTGCCTTCGCCATCCAGCACGGCGGCGGAGAGGGTGCTCTGGTGGACATCCAGACCGTCGCGTGCTCGTCGCGTGGTGGCCAAGGCCGAGTATCTGGACAAAGGTCCCAACCCGCGCTTCGTCGTCACCTCGTTATCGCAACAGGCTTGGCCCATGCGCTCGCTCTATGAACGGCTCTACTGCGCCCGCGGCGAGATGGAGAACCGCATCAAGGAGCAGTTGAGCCTGTTCGCCGATCGCATGAGCACGGCGACGCTGCGTGCCAACCAATTGCGGCTGTACCTGTCCTCGTTCGCCTACGTGTTGCTACACGCACTGCGGCGATTGGGGCTGGCCGGCACCGCCTGGGCACGAGCGCAGGTGAACACGATTCGCTTGCGGCTGCTGAAAATCGCTGCCGAGGTGCGTCTCAGCGCCCGCCGCATCTGCCTGCGCTATCCCCGCGCCTATCCCTGGAAAGCACTGTTCGCCGCCGCCTGGTCGGCTTTGCGCTGCTGAGACGGCCACCGTCGGCGCGCCAAACTTCACCTTCCCCGCGCCGTCGCCGCGGGCGCACGCTCCAAAATCGCGGGCCACGCCTGACCGGCTTCGTCACCCTTCGCCAAACCCCGAAAATCCGGCCCTCCGAAATCTTCACCACCTTGCCTAACCCGAATTCCGTCCCCCTCTCGTGAGTTACCGGCCATGTGGTGAGAAATCCGGGCTAGCGCCTCCAAACTCCGGGTGCAGATTTGGTGCAGTTTCGACGGGCACTTTTCGGCTCGCAGATCAGGCCTTTGAGGTACAGTAAGTAATTTTCGGGCGGTGGTGAAGAAGATCACCTGGTGGCGCGCGGTGGCGCGCGGTTACTGTTGAGAGGTCGCCGAACTTCATTCGTTCGGTCACATGACATATTTCGATTCTGGAACGTCGATAGCCAACGCGACGCCTTGCCAGCCGTCATCCTCGCGGGTGAAGGATTCGTTCATCGTTTCGCAGAATAGATCGCGGCGGCAGGCTGGTTGCTTGTTCTGTTCACACCAGGAGCAGTAGTCGGCCCAAAGAGATTTCTCGCTCCCCCATACCTGGCACGATCGCACACACTGATTGCGGAGCCAACGGGAGATCAGGACACCCTCATTTTGCGCGGGACACTGGGGGACAAGGGGGACAGCCGCGTAATCCAAGGCTGCGCTGGCTTTTTGCGGTGGGGGACTCGAGGGGGACATTGGGGGACAAATACCCGTGTCAGCCTCCGCGGCGGAGAAGTTGTCCCCCAATGTCCCGCTCAAGGGGACATCTAGGGGGACGCCGGAACCCGCATGAACATTGGGCGTCCCCCTTGTCCCCCCTTGTCCCCCTGATTTTGGCATTGGCCCCGACAGCGCATCCAGAAAATCGAGATTCATTCCTCCCCCCACATCGCCGCACCGAATACGTAAACCCTCGTTGTCCCAAGTTCGGGTAGCCGGGGCTTCTGTGTTTTGCCATTGCTCGCGGGGATAAGCCAACCAACCATGATCAGCGTTTGTACTGCAAACTTGTGATCGAAACCGCCACATACTTCCTGCCCGAATGCTTCGGGCAGGACCAGGTACTCCCGGCGCCCTTCAGAGTCGGTGCGATGGAATCCGGCGCGATTAATGACTCGCTGACGGTCGCTGCTATCTATATCTTGAAACCGGCTGGCCCCATGCAGCTCAAAAAACGCCCTCACCTGGGAAAGCAACGCACGTTCTTCGCGGTTACCCGTCCCGCCGAAGGTGTCGAGCCAGCAATCGAAACACTTGCCAACCGCCGCCACTGCTTCGCCAGGTGCCCAGCCATTCAGCCCATAGCGCGATGCCATCTCTCCCGCCATTGCCACCAGGCCGAAACGCCGCGCCACCCGCTCCACCTGACCGCCCGCATTTTTCACCACAAACTCTTTCGCGAATTGCTTGACACCGGTGGAGAGGACGTCGGCCAGTTGTAGGCGATCTTTCACGATCAGCCGCAGCCATTCGGCACCCACTGCCCCGTAGTACCTATTCGCGCCATCCCTCAGCGCCAGTACCAGCGCGGCCGGACTGTCATACCCATGAAGATCCTCAAGTGCACCCATATCTGCGCCAGCATCCGCGCCTATCTCGGCCAGCCGTATCTCCTGACCGGTGCTGCTCTTCCGCCCGGCTCTTGCCATCAATGCTGAGAGGGATTCTTCCCCGGCTGACAGGAATAACAGCCGCCAGCTTGCCGCTTGCCTTACGGTCCCATTGCGAGCGGCCCGATTTTTGCCTCGGCCATTGGCGAGTAGGTAAGCTGCTTCTCCGGCTTCTTTTGGGTCGATTTGGCTCAACTCATCGAGGATCAATAGCCCATCGTTGTGCAACGCCGCTAGCCCTTCGAGGCCATTTGATGTTGAACGCCACAAGCGGCAATATAAAGCTGGGTTGCCCCACACCGAAGCAGCTGTCTTCAACGCCGTGGACTTGCCGGTTGAAGAACGGCCGCGCAGGTGAAACCCGCCGGAATCGTCCCCCGCTGGTTCCAGCAGCGCACCTGCAAACGCAGCTGACAACGCGAAGATCATGCGGGAGTTGCCTTGGGCCAGCGCAGCCACATGCTCCCGCCACTCGTCAGCAGTGCCAGCAACCGAGAAGGCTGGCTCGACGGCGTGAGCGTTTTGGAACACCACCTTCTCGCTGTTTTCGCCTACAGCCTCAGCTGGGAGGACGTAGCGCGAGCCTTGCCATCCGATCCGATCAACGCATCGCGCTCGGGCGTCAATCGGCCACACCTGGAGATATGTCGCAAGCAGATCCCTCGCTGTGCGCACCGGTGAGATCGCCAATCCCTGACGCGCCAATTCACACCGGACCTCTACGCCCCCGTCGCGCTGTAAGAGCTCCAATGGCATAGCCCACTGATGCCGGCAGCCGTCCGCATCCTGCCATTCGAGCAGACGGCCCCATTCACTGCTCTTACTGTCCCGGGTCTTGGCAACCACCCGGAGAAGTTCGCATATCCACAACGGTGATTTGGCGTTACCGTCCGTGTCCGGCGGACCGATGTACACCACGCCCCGATCACTGACCTCGAAGCGACCACCGCCATACTCATGATGCGCCACCGCGGCTCCGCTGTGCTGGGCGTCGGTAAAGACCCTTGCCATTGCTTCGTCGCCGCACACACCGATATAGTCGTCAGGCCCGTTGACACCGTCGACTGCCGGAAGATTGCACACGAACACTTCCGAGTTTCGACTGACGAGTTCCCGGACCAGCGCAGTGCGCGCCTGCTGCACCTTCGGGTTGCTTGCCACATTCGCATCCAGGAGCACGAATACCTTTCGCCCGTTGATGCTGTCGAGATCAGCGATAGGACCTGTCTCATCTACGCGCTCGCCGCGAGAGTTCTCCACCTTGCCGGTACGCCCCCTCCATCCCCAACAGCCGCCCATAGCGACCGCCAGGAGATTCACGCCTGTTCGTTTCGCCCAGGCTGTGAGCGCCAGCGTCGACTTCTCCGCCTCCACCAGCGCGATGGGAGTGTCAGCATCTTGTAATTTGTCTGCGGCTCCCGGCGGGAAAAACAGATGCTTGTGGTCCCCATAGGCTGAAATGTACTTGTTCTTCTCCTTGCCAGCTTCCATCTCCGGGCTATCGCGGCGCAGCCTTGCCGTAACACGGCGGCCCGTGACAAGGCCGGGATACAAGAACTCGATGCCGGAGAGGTCGGCGGTCATTGAACCAACGAACCCATGCTCTCTGGCCTCCCGATCGCTGACCCGATGGACCTGAGCCTCGACCAGCAATTCTGGCGGGATGCCAAGGCGCTGGAATGCGGCTAAATCATCCGGGGTGAGCCCATCGGGCCTCTCGACTGGCGGACCGTGCGGTCCGTCGGGCTTGGGCGCGGTAGTTGCCATCAGAGCACCTCACGCTTGGCAGCCGCTCGGCGTAGCCGCGAGCGCGGGTGTCGCAGAACTTTGAGGATCGTGACCATCGGTGCAACGTCGCACGCCACGCCTCCATTACTGCCGCTCGAGCGCCGACACGCTACGACGCTCATTGGAGCCTCCTTGGGCGTCGGGGTTCCCGCTAGCCAAGAAACGGGCGCACTCGTCAGGGTGAAAGAGCAGTCGTCGGCAGATCTTGATGGGTTTGAGGCGCTTCTGTTGAACCCATGCGCGTATTGTGTGGGGACTCACTCGCCATAAGTCTGCCAATTCGTTTACGTCCATCAGTCTTGGCACATCTGAAGTTGTTTGCATCGAAAATCCACCTTATTGTTAAAACTCGCTCTATCGTACTTTAGGATTGAAATCTGTAAAGTGCCATAGTAGCGTGTTTGCATGTTCGCGCATTGATATGGTCCGAACTCTCTAGTCGTTCAGTGCGCTAGGAGAAAATCCGAATACCGTGAGAAAGCCCGGGTGCGAGCACAGTTCGACTACGCGATGAGGTACCTCGAGAAGGGACTCCAGCGTAGGCTTTACGCTGAGAGGAAGAGCCTGCTGCTTCATGTCGCAAACCTGCGCGGAAACGATGCTGTTGATTGGTTTTGGAAAAAATGGGACTGGCTTTGGCCCGAAACTCCCCAGGATTTGATTGAGCTTCGGGACGAACTCCGGGAGATCTGGCGTACTGATCGCGAATTATCCGAGCGTGTCGCCTCAGGTTTTAGGGACTTGGAGAATATAGCGGCAGTTTCGCCTGCGACCGAACCACCTCCGGCCGATTACCTTCTGAACAAGTGGCTTATTTGGCGACCTTCTGTCGAACAAGAACAGACTCGCAAATCCCTGGTCCGGAAACAGTTTCTCGCAACCGCAAAGAAGCCAAAAGCACGTAAGACCGTCGATGCGTTCTTCGACCGACCCGTCGATATCCAAGCCCTTCTTTCACGGCAATACTGGTTGGACGTCACCGCTCCTTTTGCTTGCTCACTAACGTCGCGCCAGCTTCTGCCACAATTCACAAATCTCCGCGCGATGTTGGTGCAAGGAGTCCTGGAGCATTACGGGCGACTGAAGTATTGCGCAAACACTCAGTGCGTGTGTCCCTATTTCATTGCAAGTAGAAAAGACCAAACTGTCTGCGACGCGGAGATATGTAAGGCAGAAAAGCAAAGAGAACAAGCGCGCAAATGGTGGAACGAAAACCGAGCGAAGAAGGCTCCGAAAGAAACGAAAACTGGTAGCAATACCGCCAAGAAAGGGCGCGGGAAAAATGTCACTCGTAAAGCGCGGTAAGACATGGCACACACATTTCTTTATGGATGGGCAGCGCTTCCGACAGAGCCTCGACACCAGCGATTGGCGTGAGGCTCAGAAGAGGGAAAAGGAACTGATAGCACAAGCCACGCAGGGCAAACTCGCTCCAGTGAGTCAGCAGTTCGGACGACTGGCCTTCGGTGAGGCCGCAGACCGATTTCTCGAAAGTCGGCGCTTGGACCTGTCCGATGCAAGCCAAAAGAAAGCGACAGCTCCTGGTTCAGCCGAAACGGTTCTTTGGGGCGCAGACTCTCCAGAAAATCACCACCGAAACCCTCGTCACCTTCCGAGAATGGCGCGTAAGCGCGGCCGTAGGTCCAGCCATTATTAACATGGAGATGGGTGTGATCCGCCGGCTACTGAAGAAGGCGAAGAGGTGGCACCTTGTGGGAGCAGAGATTAAGCCTTTGCGGGAGCCTCGGTCGATTGGCAGAGCCTTGTCTCACTCGGAGAAGGTAAAGCTGCTGACGAAAGCGAAGAGTCGCCCAGAGTGGCATAACGCGCGACTCGCGGCCATGCTGGCGCTCAATACGACAATGCGGGGCTGCGAGATCAAGAATCTGCGTTGGGGAGACGTTGACCTGCTGAGTCGAGTCTTTTCAGTTCGCAAGAGTAAAACAGAAGCGGGCGAAAGGACTATCCCGATTAACGACACAGCGCTCACAGTTATCCGCGAACTCAGGGAGAGAGCCCAGTTTTTCAGTGGCACAGAGCCGGAACACTTTTTGTTTCCAGCTTGTGAGCACGAACGCATTGACCCAACGCGGCCAATGAAGAGCTGGCGCTCCGCTTGGCGTCATATAACGAAAGCGGCGGGGATACCCAGGACTTCGATTCCACGATCTGCGTCACCACGCAATTACCGAGCTCGCCGAGTCGCAGGCAAGCGATCAGACGATCATGAGTGTGGCTGGGCACGTCTCACAGAGAATGCTGGCGCGTTACTCCCATGTTCGGATGGAAGCGAAGAGACACGCCTTGGATGCACTGTCGCGGGGGAGTGAAAGGCAGGGTTACGACACAAACCACGACACAAAAGACAATTCTGTATTCACGGTCGCTGCGCAAGTGATTGAAAGAAATGGTAGGCACGAGGAGACTCGAACTCCTGACCTCTACCGTGTCAAAAACCTCTGCTTGATTGGCACGGATGAGCAGCAGTCGGCAGAAGTGGCAAAGGGTTCAAAGGCTTACCAGAAATTGTTCCCCTCCCACGTAGGCTCCAGTTGCACCCAATTAGCACCAGTTAGCTGGGGTTGGTAAGCCATCCCAGGGTACAAGTGACGGTACAAGTTGTCGGTGGCCTGTCCCCTACCTGAGCCGTATAAAGATTTAAAAATATCCCACCAATCGTCGGCAGTACCGAAAAGATGCTGCAGGGGTATAGCCATATCCTGACGGGGCAACAGTGGATGCGATTCTGGCGTTGGAGGCAACCATTGGATACCATTAAATCCTCACTACGGCGCAAAGCGAGCAGTCCAACCGTCCTCTACGGTCGGCTTTCTTTGGTCTGTAATGCTCCTGAGGTCAACGAGCTACTCGTTCCAAGTGTCTTGGTCACTATTCGCGACTGGCCCTCCAGTCGAGACCCCTTTGAGATTGTCACGGCTCCGGCGGCGGTCTGCCAGTAGCTTGTGCCGCAATGGGAATTAATTGATTATTCTCGGCAGGATTCTGTCACGGACAGTACGTTTATAGAATCCTGACCGCTGGTCAATCCACTAGCATTACAAAGCACAGCCATTTGCATTGCGCAACGCCATAATGCGGCAAACTGCCACTCACCATCGAAAGCGACTC
Organism: uncultured Acidobacteriaceae bacterium; assembly: GCA_963821995.1. Classification (GTDB taxonomy): domain Bacteria; phylum Acidobacteriota; class Terriglobia; order Terriglobales; family Acidobacteriaceae; genus Bog-257. The sequence continues at coordinate 10,585 of CAWGFZ010000025.1, forward strand.
TCGAAAGACGAACAAATTTCAATTTTCCGGCGGGATGGCTGGCTCTGTCATTGGTGCAAGAAGCCTGTGATTTTCGGCCCAACAATGAGATTGCTAGAAATGGAGATCAGGAACGCTGGCGACAAGGAGCCTCTAGCCTATTATCACGGGCATTGGACACGCCACGGTGCTCCCCTGTTAGACGAGTTGGGCGGTGTTCTAGATCATGTGAAGGCGTTTGTCGCTGGTGGGCCGTGTGACCCAGACAATCTGGTCACCTCCTGTGCGAAATGCAATGGCCGCAAGAGCGCCGCACCGCTAGAGATATGGAAAGTACGCCCAAAGCGCAGTCCCATCAAGGGAAAGTATGGGGAGCCGCAGAATTGGGACGGCCTAACAGCACTGTTTGTGGTGCTGGCAGAACGCAATCTGGCGAACCTCACCTCCACCGAAAGAGATTGGCTGAAGGCCATCAAGCACCATGCCGGATGAGGAACAGAACCAGACAATTTTGGGGCTGCAGCACGAAGCATCAAGCAGCCGCTACCGAGTTATCGCCTGCGATACCTTCGAGGGGCCGTTTGCTGATTGCCTCGTGGGTGAGTTCACAGACCTGGCCGACGCAATTCGTGCAGCCAAAAATGCACTGGAGCCTATGACCGCTGTCTACGTATATGACGACAGGGGCATCCTTCAGTTCAACGAATATCAAGCGGGAATAATCTGATGGGCCTGGAACATTGAAAGGGCAGGCAATGCCAACAATCTTCGACGGTATCGATTCGTCAGGCACTTTCGTCTGTGCGGCAATTGGAATAGACACGGCGAGCAGAATCCAAGCTGCAGTGGTTAGCCGTTTCATAGCCCCCTCCCAGAACTTTTGGCGCAGCGTAGGTTTACTCAGTTGTCCGCCCAGAAGCAGTGAGTGTTGACGTCAACGAATAAGTTTCCTACCTGCGACAGTTGCCCTCCGTCTTGTCTTTGGCTTTCGCATCGGCCACGGTCTGCCATTGCATGTTTGTGGGAGAGTCGGCACCACCACATTCCAACGGATTGACGTGGTCTACTACGTAACCTGGGCAACGCCCGGAAGCGTTCGCAGTTGAAGGACAGGGATGCTCGCGCTGAAATTCGTTCCGCGCCGCCGTGCTTCGCGCCATTCGCCCGTGACTATCGCGGGGAACGCTTGGAGAGATGTCCGGGTCAGAATGGTTTCTCGTCCCACCAGAACTTTGGGCCGATGCTGCTGGTTTTCTCTCGTGGGGTTGAATGTAGGTTCCGTCCTTGCGGTAATACCCTCGCACGTGCGTTTGGGCTTCGGCAGAAAACGGGGTGGTGAAAAGCACACAGCTGAGCAAGACAGCGAAGGCAAAGGCCCGTCCCATGTATCGGCCCTCCAATCGGCCCCTTTTCACGCCGCAAGGTCGGGACCCGAAGGTGCGACTTACCTGGACGCTGCGGCGCGAATCTCTGCACTATGGGCCGTCCAGTGAGCCCTGATACCCTCGCAGGCATCCTGAACGGACCCGCCAAGCGATAGAGTCGAGTGGCTGATAACAACGTCGCCAGATAGTCGCTCGAAAACAGCGACCTTGTTCCGGTGGCGCAGGTATCCCTTACCCCCCTCGTGGTCCAGTACCACAATGTAGTCAGCAATTTCTTGTCTGTTGTTGATCGTCACCTCGGGGCAACGCTCACCGAAGGTCTTGATAATCTCGGCGGTCTGCGGGCGAGCGCCGCCAGCGGAGGAGGCACCCCAGTTTCCACCTGAACCTCCACCAGAACCCCTCATTTCCCATGATTCGCTGCCGGTGACAAACACTCGCGGCTTTCCCGCTGTTGTCGGTGGCGGCCCTGCAGAGGGCGCGGCAACGTCACTGTGACCCGGCGATGGCACAACGCGCGATGCCGCTGTAGTGACAGGCGGGTCTGTTGTCCCAACCATTGCCTCAATGACCCTATCGCTCACATGGGCGCTCTTGAGTTGGAGGAGATCGTCGGGCGAAAGGGTGAAGGGTTCGGGGCGCATTTTGATTTGGGCAATTATCGTGTTGTCACTCAGTCCCGCTTGTGAGAGCCGCATCACATCCGTGAGCGTGATTCCACCTACACGGGGAGGCAGAGCGTGCGTTTGTGCAATCGGGGATGCGGTAGAAAATATCAGACAGAGAAGCAGAACGATTAACGGGCCTTGCCCGCGCATGGGACTCTCCCAAAGTGAGCTTACCGCTGAGGAGAGTTCGGGGGATTTTATGAAATGCGCTTCGCTTCCAGAATCTTGCCAAGACACGGGCGAGTTTGATCTGCGGGAAAAAGCTGGTTAGGGTTTCGTGCTATTCAGATATTCGATTATCTGTAACTGCATCAGCACGACGGTTTCAACTTTTCGCGTCAGGCAGCACTGCCGACCAGATAGTCGAAGATAAAGACGTTATCATGCCCCAAATCCTTGGCAGTTGTACCAGATCCCCACCAAACCTTGCTCGATGGCATTCCTTTCCGCGCTGTGGAAGTTAAAGGCAGTTTGGAGGTACCTTTTTCCGTCTCCTCAACAGCGGGCACCTGGCGTGGGGCATGGCAACTGACACCGAAATGGCACCCCCTTCGCCACCCGCCGATACCACCTCCCCCCTCCGGTGCTGTCCTGGATACGCTGGCAATCACTACCACCCAGCCAAGAAAGGACAGATCATGGCAGCCAAAGTAACCAAAGCAACGAAGGCCAAGAAATCCGCCAAGATCCCCAAATCCACCAAGCAGCCCACCATATCGGCCCACGTCCCCACACCCTGGGCCAAACTCAAGCAGATGTGGGAAGCAGGGGCATCGTATGAGGCAATGGCAAAGGCCACGGATGCCCACTTTGACCCCACCAAAGCCGATCCCACCAAACCCACCAGGGCCAAGATCTGGAAGGCCAGGAACGTCGGGGTGAACATTGACGGCAAATTGGTCAAGTTCGGGGCTCGGGGCAAGGCCAAGGAACCCGGGAAGGAGGGGAAAGGGAGCAAGGTGGTGAAGAAAGGGGCCGGGAAGAGGGCTGCAAAGGCCAGCAAAACGGCAAGCAAATCAGCCACCCCGGTAGAGCCCAAGGCCGAGCCGTCCAACAGCATAGAAATAGCAAGCAAGGGCACATCGGCATAGCTGCAGAAGAAGCAACAGGCGGGAACACCGAGACACATACGGCCAACGTGTTCCCGCCCCATTGCAGTGCTCAGAGCGAAGGCCGTCCCGAGGCTCCGGTCGGGAAGTTCACCGATGCATTTCTCGCGATGGACAACTAGCCGTCTTGAAATTGATGATACTCGATGGGTATCGACAGCTTGCCTCTTAAAATGCCAAGATAGCGTTCGCCCTCGGCGTCAGTGTGGGTTCGCCGACTCAAACTTCGTCAACGACAAGATTCGTAGGATGACTTCTGAGCTCAGCTCAGGATCGGAGTTGGCATCCGCTAAGGCCCGCTCGTAATCCTGAATGGCATGAGTAGGTGAAGCTCCTGCTCGTGAGGTCTGGGTCCCCCGCAGGAAGAAACCCCTCAGATTCGTCGGATCACGGTCGAGCAACTGTTCGTCAACGTATTCGCGTGCCACAGTGCTAGTTTCGTGAGCGAGCATTTCCAATGCCAACTTCGGCTTCATAAATCCTTCCGAGTCGAAGGTTGACGACTTCGTGGCAGTTTGCCTTCCAGTTGGGCGAGTTTTGCCTTTAATTCTTCATATGTTGGTTCGGACTTGTGGGGGTTTCCCTTTTCCAAGCTCTCGTTAGAACGCTGACGCGGGCTCCCACCAGTCTGAAGATTGTGTAGGGTCGCATCCAGCGCTCTTGCGCTACGCGGAACCCCGAGCATGTCCAACCAGTCATCAGTTGAAATTTTCTTGTCGATATCCGTCGCCGATAACGAATTGACCACGTCATCGAACAGCAGGCCGCGTTCCGCTAGTAATTGATGGATGCGCTCTTCAATCGTTTTTTGAGTCCAAAAGCTGTAGACATTGACGCCCTTCCGCTGCCCATGGCGATGTACTCGATCTTCGGCTTGCCACATCGTCGCTGGGTTCCACCAATGGTCGAAATGGAAAACGTAGTTTGCCTCCGTGAGGGTAAGTCCGACACCACCAGTTTTTAGGGTCGCGAGCAGCACCGCGATATTCGGGTCAGTACGAAACTTCCGGATCGCAGCATCCCTATTGGCATCGCTCAAGCCGCCCTTTAGAACAGAAACGCCGTAGGGCTTTAGATTCGATTCGAGGGCCGCGACGCCGTATTCATCAACCCATTGAGTGAACACAAGGGCTTTATGCCCGCTTTCCTTGATCGTCTTTATGTATTCGACTAGCACCTCTGTCTTTGGACTTGTGTTCTTGCCCGGCGCGAAGTTGCAAACACGCTTTAAAGCCGAGATGACGGCGAAAATATGCGCTTTTGTCACCTGCTCACCAAGTTCGGTCAGCTTACGAATCTCGCCGCGTTTTACGCGTTCATACTCCGTTTGCTGGTCAGCATCGAGTTCAAGCCACTGTTCTTGCTGGGTCTTAGGAGGAAGTTCTTGCAGCACGTCTTTTTTTAGGCGACGGAGGAAATACGGTTCCATCAGCCGTTTTGCCTCCCGATTTGAGAGGGTGTAGTGCATATACTTCGGTTTCACAAAGCTGAAAATTCCTGCCAGGTCTTCCACTTTCGTCTCGACTGGCGTTCCGGTCAGAGCCCAGCGATATTTCGGAATTGGACACTTCACAGCACGGCTGCGGCTTGTGTTGGGGTTCTTTATGTACTGCGCCTCGTCCAGTATCACGGCATCGAAGCTGCCGATCACATCGTTGGGAACGAGCGATTCAGAGGCAGGGAGCTCATCGAACAGCGTCTGGCAGTGTGGACAGTGAAACGACGGGGTATCTCCCGCCTCCAGATGCACCTTCTCGCTGAACGTGCTCGTCCTCTGACACGCCTTGCAAACGATTTGCGCCTTTTTCTTTACAACTGTTAGGAAGTCAGAGGCGACGGTGTCATATGCAGCCACGTACACGTGGGCAGGATATTTCCAATCTAGCTTTCGCTCCTCCCGGCTTCCTCGGACGACGGTTATGCTTAGTTCGGGTGCCCAATCCTTCAGATGATCCTGCCAGACTCGCAACACGCTGACGGGACAGACAACCAGTGCCTTTGTTGCTTTTCCCGTCTGAAACAACACCCGCAGCGCGACTGCTGCCATTACGGTCTTGCCGGTACCCATGTCGTCGCCCAGCAGCGCACACTCATGTTCGACCAGAAACTTGACACCAACCTGCTGGTAGGGACGAAGACGATGGAGCACATCGATATCTGGCGCAAAATCTACCCCGAGAGGCGGGAGCAGCGTTGGATAAATTAAGTCCCACACCGACATTGCGTTGATCGTTTGCGTTGATATTCCGTACGGGGTTTTCGACCGGGAATATGCCTTTGTGAAACCGCTCTGATCTACTGCTATTGGGGGATGGGCCTCGTCAGCAACTTTCTTGCGCCCCCGATTCGAATAGTCAGCGCCGACGATACCTGTCGCACAAAGACGCTCGAACAGATTGCCGGACACCCACGTTTGTCGAAAGACCGTTGATTCGGCGGCAATCGCATATGAGGTAAGCGGCGAAAAAATAGAGGGTGGTGCAGACGTAGGAATCGGGAACAACAAGTCCGGCGAGATCGGAACGTTAGGAGCGAGGATTCCATTACTTATCCGGTAGACCTCTCCGGCAGCGATAGCTGGTAGTCCAACGGCTTCCACACGGGCGCTAGGTACGACACAATCGACAAGATGCGTTGCTGTCGGATGCAGAGGAGCAACAACCTGCGCAATCCTGCCAAGCAGATTCACTTAGCCTCGCCTATTTTCTGCTGATGAACCTGTTCTAATGCGGTCATTATGCGCTGAAATGGTTCAACTAAATCGAAACGGTTGAAGACCTGTGTCAGTATTGGAGTAACCGCAGGAATGTCACTGCCAAACTCCTTGTGAGCAATCAGGACCACGGGCTCAAACTGACCGGATCCGGATGACAACATTGCTGTGCGGCTTCCGTCGCCATCCCCATCAGCTGTGATCGCGGTCTCTTTCGTTACGAGCAGGACAGGCGTAGCAATTTTCGACCGAAGCCAGAGCAAATCAGGTTCCTGTACGAGCACCACGAATGGGGACTGCTTGAGCGACTTCACTAGCGGAACACCTATCAGCTCCACCATGAGGTGGCGCTGGAGCATTTGGCCGTAGAGCACTGTCTGTAAGGTTGTCGGCCTGATTGGATTAGTGCAACGAAATTCCAATGGCTTAGTATCCGTATCCGTTAGCAGGAACGCGCCTCGAACTGTTTTCCCTGACTCAAACTTCTGGGACGCTATGAAGAGCAACTGCGTTTCATCTGACATACGAAACCCCGATACCTACAAACGATCAAGAACCAGCTTATCTATTGGACGGCAGCAGCCAAACCACTCCGCCCTGCAAATGAATCGAACACATGCTGGTAGACTACGTCGCACTTCTTTTGATAAAGCTCCGGCGTATAGGTGCGGGGGAGTTCGTCGAGCACCGTTTCGATGGTGTACCGCACAGCTGCCCGTGTGGTCTGACGTTTCTTCCAGTCCAGAACCAGCTTCTCCCTCTTCAGAGTGTCCAGAAGGTCCTTGGCGACCTTCTTTACTTCGCGCTCCTCGGCCTTCGTCAACACGACATCTGGCTTGGTCAGCAGGTCGAAGATGGTCAGTTCCTCCTCGGTCAGTTGCTCGGCGATACCGCGTCTGTCCTCTTCCGACAGCTTCTGCGTGAACGCCATCAGCCTAGCGAAGAAGGTCTCGATGTTCGCCGCGCCGGAGTTGTACTCCTCAATCATCTTCTGGAACTCTTCGAGGAAGTTCATCCGGGTCTTGTTCACCTGAACCATCTGCGCGAGCTTGACGGCAATCTGTGCTTCGTAGCTTTTGCACCTCGACGGCCTTGCGACCCGTCTCGAACTGCTTCTTCAGCAGTTCGAAATCAATTTTGCTCAGGTCGATGTAGTTCGCGGCTACGGCTGATGGGCGGATGACATAGCCTTCTGTCGCGATGGACTCGTCGAGCACGTCCTGCCACCTGCTCCATGACCTCCGAGATGTCGGCGGCCGGAATATCGACTGCGAATCTTCTCGGCGATGACCGCGAACACCTTGCGGATGGCTCCGAACTCGTTGGCGGCTGGGTCAGGCAGCAGGGACTTGAACAACTTCTCAACATCCCCGACCGAGGCCGAGGAACTGGCGCCGGATTTCGTCCTTCACAACAAACGCGGCTACGGCATCATCTTTCAGCTTCTCCCGCTCAAAGCCTGTCGCCGCCCGAATCTTCTCGGGGTCAACCCCGTGCTGCTGGGAAAACACTGCGGCCTTCTGAATCGCCTCCCGGAGCAGCCGGACAAGTTCATCCTTGTCCTTGATGGGCGGCTCGCCTCCGGTCTTGCCGTCGTGCCGTAGATGGCCAAGCGCCTTCTGGAGATTGCGGAAGATGCCCACGTAGTCCACGATGAGGCCGTTCTGCTTGTCCTGCCACACCCGGTTCGCTCGTGCAATGGTCTGCATCAGCGTGTGGTTCTTCATCGGCTTGTCGAGATAGATGGTCGAGCAGGACGGCACATCGAAGCCGGTAATCCACATCGCGCAGACGAAGACGATTCGCAGCGGGATCATCAGGGTTCTTGAACTTCGTCTCCAAGTCTTCCTTCACCATTCGCTTGCGGTGCGTGGCGATGTCCAGACCCTTTTTCTTGAACTCCTCGATCTCGTTCTGCGACTGAGAGACCACCACCGCCATGTCCGTCTTCTCGAAGAAGCGCAGCCGCTTTTCGAGTTCCGGCTTGTCCGCTGGGTCGGCGGCGGCCAGATCCTTCCGCAGTTCGGCCAGCTTCACCTTCCAGTGCTTCTGAACCTTGTCATACATCCTGACGGCCGTGGCCTTGTCGATGGAGATGACCATCGCCTTCGCCAGCACGCCGCGCCCCGTGTAATGGGCAACGATGTCTTCCGCAATCTTCTCCAGACGGTCTTCGCGGGTGATGAGGTGATACTCTCTGGCGAACTCCCGCTCCAGCTTCGCTTGCTGGTCGTCATCCAGTTCGGCATGCGTCGATAATCTCGGCCATGTCCTCGGCGAGGTTCTCGTTCACTAGCTGAAGTTCGGGGATGCGGTTCTCGTAGTAGAGCGGAACCGTGTTCCCGTCATCAATGGACTGCTTGAAGTTGTAGATGGAGACGTAATCGCCGAAGACCTGCTTCGTGCGTTCTTCTCCGGCCATCAGCGGCGTGCCGGTGAAGCCGATGAACGCAGCGTTTGGCAGGGCGTTCCGCATGTTCAGCGCGAAAACGTCGTACTGGCTCCGGTGCGCCTCGTCGGTGATGACGATGATGTCCGACCTGTCTGAGAGCTTCGGGTATAGCCTCGCCATTGTCCGTGCGGAACTTTTGAATCAGCGTGAAGAGGTAGCGGTGGTCTTCAGCGTTCAGAAGCCGCTTCAGATGCTCCGCACTCTGCGCCCGAACAGTTCTCCTCCGGTTCAATCACCGCTCCGGTCGAGGCGAAGTTCCGGTAGATCTGGCCGTCGAGGTCTTCCCGGTCGGTGACGATCAGGAACGTCCAGTTGCCGGGGAGTTTCCGCAGCACTTTCTGCGAGAAGAACACCATCGAGAAGCTCTTGCCGGAACCCTGCGTGTGCCAGAAGACGCCGAGCTTGCCTTGGTTCTGCTTTGATCTCCTGCGCCGCCTCAGATTGCTCGGTTCACGCCGAGGAACTGATGGTTCTTCGCGACGAGTTTGGCGGTCTCGCCCTTGGCCTCACTGAAGATGGTGAAGTTCTCGACCAGGTCGAGCAGCCGGGTCTTTTCGCAGACGCCCCGAATCATCGTCTCCAGACTGACGACGCCCTCTTCGCCTTCATCGTTGATCTTCTTCCACTCGGCGAAGTGCTCCCACCCGGCAGTCATGCTGCCGATCTTGCTCTTCGAGCCGTTCGACAGGATGATGACGGCGTTGTACCAGAACAGTTGCGGGATCGTCGTTTTGTAGTCGGAGAGGTTGAACTTGTAGGCGTTCTCCAGAGGCTTGTGCGAAGCCTTCAGTTCAATGAAGACCAGCGGGATGCCGTTCACGAAGCCCAGCAGGTCGGCACGTTTTCTGCCATAGTCGCCTGAAATCCAGAACTGCGAAGCCAGGAAGAAGTCGTTGTTCTCTGGATTCTCCCAGTCGATAATCTTGACTATCTCGATGCCTTCTTCGTCATCAGCAGTGCGATAGGTGACCTTAACGCCGTCCTTCAGGAGTTGATAGACCTCCTGATTGGCTCGAACCGGACTAAGGACGCCGCGGTCTTTTGTGACTTCGCTAACAGCCAACTCCGCTGCAACAGTAGACAGGCCGGGATTCAGTCTTGCGATTGCCTCCCGAAGCCGGAACTCCAGCACAACTTGTGCAGAGGTCTCTCGGCCCAGCGTGGAAAATTGTCCGAAGGTCTCGTGATAGCAGTTTGCCGAGTCCCAGCCCAGCTCCTTGAACAGTGCGATTGTGTTGGCCTCTAGCGCACCTTCGCAGTCTGGGTCAATGTAGGTCATACCGTCTGTGCGAGAGCTTCGGTTTCAATTTGTCCAACACTTACTTCACCTGACACAAGCTTGGGGAGGAGCAGGTCGCGGGTATCCCGCAGTTTCGCATTCACTTCTGTTAGAAACAAGCAGAGTCTCAGCATCGGTTCCACCACCTCCGAAAACAGGTGTTGCAGTTCCTTCGGCGGAAAGAGAATCTGAAACCTGCGAAAATCTTTTAGCACTATCCGAGGAATCGCCACGCCCGACACATACCCTTTCATCCTTGACTTGATCTGAGGGTCTTGCAGATGCAACAACAGATATAATGGCGTTATCCGGTCTTTGGGGCGCAACATTGCGATTGAAGATAAAATGACTGCTCTAATCGGTTTTTGCACCCAGGAACAGTGCTTCAAATAGCTTCCATCCTTCGCAATCAAAATGTCGTTGACGAGCGGTTTACAGTCATTGCGAACGAGGGTCTGGAAATCCCTTTCAGCGATCTTCCGGCAAGTGGACAAATTCAGCCCCCAGTTGTCCATGTCCTTGACTGAAGCCATCGGAAGGCCGTTCTCGACTGTTTCGGGACTCCAGTGCGAACCGTCCGTGATCCTCTCGCACATCTCCCCAAGCTCCACCCATGACCAGCCTTGGGGAATCTGACCCAACGCCGATTCGCCTAACCTAACCTTCTCGTGGCCGGGGAAGCGGAAATTGACGAACCACTCCCGATAAATCAACTGCGCCATCTGCTCCACAATCTTGATGCGTCGGGTGTTGTTCTCGACTAGGCTGTCGTAAACCGAGAGTATTTCAACAATGCTATGTTGAACAGCGACGGACGGGACTCGAACCGGAAGAGACCTGATCATTTCCAAGCTGAGATAGCTCTGAGCGACTCCGCCCTTAATTCCGTATACGGAGGATTGGAATGTGTGCCCCCGCATCCAGTAGTAGAGGTATTCTGGTACTACTACGTCGATGCGCGGGCGGAGTATTGCGACACTACTAGACAACCCGAACCTGTCGGTAGGCTTGACAACATATGGCTCCCCAAGCGTTCCGATGATGCTGACAAGAACGTCACCGGATGATGGCTTTGTGATTGCCTTCGATGTCTCGCGGAAATGCCTTTGGAAATCCTGCTCAGATATGTAGTCAATCTTGCTCAGGTCGAGACCGGATGGTTTGAAATTCTTGGAAGTCAGATACATCACACCGTCGCTTTGCCTCGCGATACTGGCGTGCGCTCCGTCACCTACGACGCAACAATCCCCGACCCGCATCTCAGTCCAGCGACCTACCTGAATCATAGGGTTAAGTCTCCCGACAGCAATACCCCCACATTCTCCGAAATTCGCTCTTCAAGTTCTCTGGATTCTGCGTTGAGCCTCTCCAGTTCCTCGTTCAGTTCTTCAAGTCTCACTGAAGAACTCAAAGTCATCGGCAGCACGTTCGGCAACCCCCACATATCGCCCCGGATTCAGGCTCCAGCCCTGCGCTTCAATTTCATCCAGTCGTGGCGACCTTGCACAGCCCGAGCACGTCGGCGTACTTGCCCTTCGGGAAGCTCTCCTTCATCAACTCTCCGCTTCCAGCATCCGTCTCGGCCTTCTCCCCACGATACAGCCGCACGATGTTGGAGATGAACTCAATCTGCTCCGGCGTGAATTCCCGATGCGCCCGGTCAATCTGTGTGAAGATGTGACGTGCATCGATGAACAGCACCTTCTCCTTGCGGTCGGTCTTCGCCTTGCCCTTGTCGAGGAACCAGAGCGTGCAGGGCAGCGTGACCGTGTAGAAGAAGTTCGAGCCGACTGAAACCATCACGTCCACGGCTCCAGACTTCAGCAGCTTCCGGCGAATGTCCAGCTCCGAGCCTCGGGCGTCCCCGGCCGAGTTCGCCATGACGAACCCGGCCCGTCCCGTCTCGTTCAGCGCGCTGTAGAACAGTTGAATCCAGAGATAGTTGGCGTTGTCGGCCTTGGGAAGCCCGAACGGGTAGCGTGGGTCGTCCTTGATGCGCTCCTTGTCCACCTTGTCCACGTTGAACGGCGGATTTGCCATCACGAAGTCGAACTTGCCGACGCTCTTGTGGAGGTCTTCGTAGTAGGTCACCGCTTGGCGGATGTCGCCGGAGAGACCGTGAACGGCGAGGTTCATCTTGCAGAGGCGGATGGTCTCGGCAACCTTCTCCTGCCCGTAGACCGAAATCTCGTTGACGCTCTTCCGGTGGTGCTCGACGAAAGCCGCCGATTGGACGAACATGCCGCCCGAACCGCAGGCCGGGTCGAGAATGCGCCCGTGGTAGGGCTCGATGATCTCCACGATGAGCTTGACGATGCTGGTGGGCGTGAAGAACTCGCCGCCCTTCTGCCCCTCGGACATGGCGAAGTTGCCGAGGAAGTACTCGTAAATCTTGCCGAACGCATCGCCTTCGATGTTCATGGGGATTGCGGAAAAGTTTTTCAGCAGCGAGACCAGCAGGTTCTTCTCGAGCGCGTTGTAGGTCTTCGGCAGCACGTCCTTGAGGTCTTCGTTCTCGGTCTCGATGGCCTTCATCGCCTCGTTGATGGCCTTGCCGATGTCCGCACCTTCTGGCAGCGACAGCAAGGTACGCGAACCGCGCCTTCTCAGGGATGTACAGGACGCCCTGCGCTTGATAATCGGTCTTGCCGATCTTGCGGCGACCGCTGCTTTGCTGCGAGAGATGCTTCTCGGCCTCGGCAAACTTGTGGTCGGCGTAGCGGAGGAAGATGAGACCCAACACCGGCACCGAGTACTCGGAAGATTTCAGCTTGGAGTTCGCACGTAAATCGTCAGCAGCGCCCCAGAGTCGCCGCTCCAGTTCAGAATAATTGTTTGCCATGGCGTATGAGTTCTAAGCGCTGATAATAGCAGCATTGTGGCTGGAGGGATTCCAGAAAATTGCTGCCGTGAGGATGGGTGCCTAGGCGAATAAAAGACGAATTGTCGAACCGGCGACACCGCAGTGACGTCAATCACTGCCTTGCAAGGAATAACCATGATAACGTGCTCGCGCTAGCTTGGCACTGAAGCTGGAGGCCACATGCCTGTTCCGCAAGGAAGCCTCAGCCATACCCACGCCGGTCAGGGGTGACGTGATGGAACACGGAAACCGTTCCTATTGGGTAGTGTCGCCGAATGTGCGAAACACAGAGGCGACGGTTTCGGACTGGAGACAAGCGTCGGTTGACGCGGCTGCTGCTTTCATGGGGTATGGACCCGACGAGACCGCCTATAAAGGGAGCGGGATTAAGTTCGCTCAGGTCGTGAAGCCTGGCGACGTAATACTCATTGCCAGACGACATAACCGCCAGCCAGAAATGGTTGGTTTCGGCAGAGTTCGGGGCAAATACTTGACCGGAAGCAAGGGGTTACGTGTTCCTGGAACATTTGGGTCTTTGCGGAAGCTGTCCCCGTTTGTCCCATGGAGCCAAGCGCCGAAGAGACTTCCCCTACTCGCCGTTCTACCGCAAAACTTGGCGCTGGCGCAGCTACATCCGGAACAAAACAAGAATCACGAGAGAGTATGCCGCTGGATGGATGTGCATCTGTCGAAAGTGCGTCCCCCAACTACATCGGCGAAGCACCTCGGTTCGAAAAAACACCCGGCCTCCAGTGATATCCAAATGGCAGACCCGCCGGGAAGCTGCCAGCTGGATTACCAAATGCGCACCCAGCGGCAAATCAGGATAGCTCGAGCCTTTGAGGCACGATTGTTGCGGGCTTACCGGGATTGGCTAAACGAGCAGAACAGAAAACTTGGGGTTGCAAGATACAATAAGCTGCACTGCGATGGCTTTGAAATCGAACGTAATAACCTTATTGAAGCCAAAAGCTCTTGTAGACGCGAACACATCAGGATGGCTGTCGGGCAACTGTTGGATTATTCATTTCAAGGGAAGGCTAAGTTCGGTAACCCACATCTGGCGATTCTCTTGCCTGCTGAACCCGATTCCGAACTCACAGCCTGGTTGAATGCGTTGGAGATTGCAGTCATTTGGCGCAGCAGAGGTCGGTTCTTTGATAACGCGAACGGCCAATTCACGTAATGTCATCCTTCATCTGGTTGGAGCACTCAGCCGGAACGTCTGCGATACCAGCCTTGTAGTTTTTGTGCTGCGACACGTATGTTTTCCGCTACCGACATTTCGAGCTTCCTAGCCTGCCCACACACGGCAACGCTCAAGAAAGCCGAGTTAGAGGGTGAGGTCGAGAAGCCATTCCGTCGCGCCCCAGCCCTCGAGCTCTTGCGGAAGCTCGGCCAGGAGCACGAGCAGGAGCACCTCCACAAGCTCGAAGGTGACGGGCTCCAAGTTGCCAAGATAGATGCCGAGGTTCGCTGGGCAGAAGGTATGGCGGAAACCTCCCGCACGATGAAGCGTGGAGTTGACGTCATCTACCAAGGTGTATTGCTGGACGGCAACTGGGGTGGTCGTCCTGACTTCCTGGTCAAGATTACTGCCCCCAGCAAGTTTGGCGACTGGTCCTACGAGGAGACGGACTGGAATACCTAATTGGGTTCGTCACATTGGGGAAGGGGAATCGGCCCCAGTATGAGGCACTTTGGGCTTTTGACCGGGCACAAGAGAAGAAATATCACCGGCGTGAGGAGAAGTCGTCCTGGTGGGAGTATTACCACTTCTGTGAGCTCACCGATGAGGAGCTGCAGGAGGACAAGAGCGCTCTGGCTGGACTGGTGTATGTGGGGCAGGTGGAACGGATAAAGCGCTCCATTGTGCATCGTTATAGGTTCCCAGCACAGGACTACAGCCTGAAGGAAGGTGCCGACACACGTGATCCTCGAACCGGCGGCGGAGCAGGAAAAGTTGTCGGCCTGAACGATGTCGACAGAACCGTCGATTTGAAGCGGGGCGCTAACTCCGCGGTGCCGCATCCCACAGCGCTCATCCCATTCGAGATTGTGGACTCACGGGTGCTGCGCGAGAGCCTCTATCGGCTAGCGTCCTGGGTTGCGGATAACGGAATTGCCGCACCCGGCCCGTTTCAGGCCTCTCGGAAGCTCCTGCTGCGTACCCCGCCTGCCGAGTTAAAGCCCGACATGAATACCTTGGTAGCCGAGGACGGTACCCTCACCACGGCAGCGCAGGCCTTGCTCCGTTCAGTCGCTGATAAGCCATCTGTGCTGCCAATTCAGGGGCCACCTGGTTCGGGCAAAACGTATACCGGCGCAAGAATGATTCTCCAGCTAATACGCAACGGCAAACGTGTTGGTGTGACCGCCGTCAGCCACAAAGTCATCAGTCACCTACTGGAGGAGCTGTGCAACCTGGCCAGGAAAAACGGCGTTCAGTTAGGTTGCGTCCAGAAGCCCAACGACAACGATGGTTGCGAAGATCCGATGGTCACCCAAACTGAGGATAACGGCGACGTCCTGAGAGCCCTTACAACCGGCGCTGCCCAGGTGGCGGCAGGAAGCGCCTGGCTGTGGTCACGGCCCGAGATGGCCAACTCGGTCGATGTGCTATTTGTCGATGAGGCCGGTCAGATGAGTTTAGCCAACGTGCTGGCAATCGCACAGGCGGCGAGGAGCCTTGTACTACTCGGCGATCCACAGCAGCTCGACCAGCCGCAGAAAGGCATTCATCCGCCTGGAGCGGAAGTATCAGCGCTGAGCCACCTCCTGGGCGAGCACACCACGCTGAGTGGCGACCAGGGAATCTTCCTGACGGAAACTCGCCGCCTTCACCCGGATGTGTGTGCCTTCACCTCAGAAGTTTTCTACGACGGCAGGCTTGTTGCCAGGCCGGAGAATGCACGCCAGCGGCTGAATACTAACGGCCTATTTGATGGAACGGGATTGCGGTATATGCCCGTGCAGCATTGGGGCAACCAAAGCGATTCGAAGCAAGAGGTAGCAGTGATTGCGGAAACGGTCAACAGCCTGCTCGCCGACAAGGCCACATGGACGGATAAAGAGGGCAACGCTGAGCCACTTAGCATTCAGGACATCCTGGTTATGGCTCCCTACAATGCCCAGGTTGCCCTGTTGGCCGAACGCCTTCCTGCAGGAGCCAGGGTCGGAACCGTAGACAAGTTCCAGGGGCAAGAGGCTCCCGTCGTGTTCTACTCCATGACCACGTCAACGCCTGAGGATGCACCAAGGGGGATGGAATTCCTCTACAGCTCGCACCGATTCAACGTGGCAACCTCACGGGCACGGTGCATTGCAGTTCTTGTAGCCAGCCCGGCGCTGTTCAATGTGCAATGCAAGACGCCCAGACAAATGGAACTGGCGAATGCGTTTTGCCGTTATTTGGAGATGCGAACCGATGGGTGCAGATGAGATACATAAACCGTAAGGCACGCGCTCAGGACTCAAGTATTGTGGATGGCTGTTTTGAGAGCTTCCCAGACTTTTCCGTCCCCTACAATTCGCTCGCAATTTCCATTGGTAAACCACACGGGCGTAATCTGCAGATCTTGTAGGAGCTTGATGTAGCTCTTTGGAGGTGCACCGATGCTGAGGACAGCTAGGTCAACTGCCGCCTGCTCTGGAAGGAAACGTCGATAATCTAGGAGTTGTCCAATTCCGATGCGGATAGATCCCTTATCAGGTTTCGGCTTGACTTCTATTAGCAGATGCCTCCCTTTGCCATTGTAATTCTTCGCCAGGATGTCATATCGGCAATCCTGATTGTTCCCTTGTGTAAGTATCAGTCCACGGAGAAGCTCCCTAACTCGGTTCGTCATCTTGTTATGGCGATGAGTGTAGATTACGGTTTGGCTCTCCTGGACCGCCTTTCTCTCCGCGTCATCAAACTAGGAAGTCTTGACCCTCTATCAGGACTACTCCTTGTCTTTGGGGTTTTTGCTAGCTGCTTCTTGATCTTCTCAATTTTGGTATCGGACAATGTATCAAGATCGAACGCGTCTGCGATTCCAAACTGTCCGATCAATCCAATCATCCCCTCTACCTGGTCACGCAGGCTGTTCCTCGAAAGACCCAATCTCCTTAGCACCCGTCTGACGTGGCGTTCCCCGTTCAACAATCGGGAAATGTCTCTTATTGTCGAGACAAGCGATCAACGGTGTGAGGAGGTTTCCCGCTTTCATTGCCCGTCTGCCAGATGGAGTTGGAACGGGCGGCAGCTGTTCGATCTGGGATGCGAGCTTGAATCGAGCATCGTCGTTAGAGCCCAGGCGTATGGTTGCACTAAGAATTGCCCGCAGCTGTTTGATGTTGGTTGAACACCACCCTCTTGATGATCGTCTGTAAGCGGAATAGACATTCACAAACCCCGAGGTCTTAGCCGCCGCCTCTGTAACCGGCCTGGGGAGTTGCATCCTTTTGATGGTAGATTCGAGGTCAGTCCCGGGCACAGCCTTCTTTTTGAATAGACCGTTTAACGCTGGTATTTTTAGCTTCTTCCAGTGATTCTTACCCCTGGTAATCCACGTGAGCTGAAGAAGAAGCCATGCCTGGTCTTCAGATAGCGTCTTGATGCGACTGGGAGTCGCAATGGCTTTTAGCAGCGATGCCGTATTGCTTTTGTTCTCATGTTTCATAGGAGTGACTTGCCGTGAACCGCGGGTATGATGTACGGGATATAGCCAGCGTTGACTAAGGCGGTTAGGTTCTGACTAGCGCCCCGCAACAGCAGCAGCTGCAGCTTGCGTCAAATTCAGCACGGCTTCTCGTAGCAGGCGTTGTTCGTACACAAACCTGCGCTTATCATCTCTGTTTGTCACCTCGAGTCCTTCTCGCACCCGCCTGATGAGCTTGGAACGCATTTCCTCATCGAAGGGTGCTTTCCCGTCGTAAACCGGCGATTCAGGAACGCCCGTACGACTCCACCTGTTTGCGTCCCATGTGGATTTCATCTTGTTGCATGGCCAGCAACACAGCACCAGGTTCAAGTCGTGGCTTTCGAGTTCTTTGTATGCTGATTTTGGAAGGAGATGGTCGTACGTGGTGTCATAATACGCTGTTTCAAATGACTCCAATAAATCCCGGTCACAATAACTGCACTTGCACTTGTCCCTAAGCCATCTCGGCAAGTCGCGATCTCCCCAGTGTTGGAGGGACGGCTGCTTTCTTAGTTCTGCAGCGATTGCGACGTACTCCATCTCTTGCCTCCTTGTCTCCGAAGTGAAATAATTGGCGCGAAGAAACGATCAATCCCGTGACGACTCACTGGGCAGAATTATGCCTCCTTCTTCCTCTCCGCCCAACGTGCTTTCATCAACCGTGACAGTTTCTTCCGCATAGCAGGACTCATCGGCTTGCGACCGGTGGTTTTCTTCTGGGCAGGTGTGGCTTTCTTTCCCCCAGCCTGTCCCTTCTGCTTTGCCCACCACGCTTTCTTGGCGGCACCTATTCTGGCCCGGGCGGCTGTACTCATAGCTCGACGTCTTGGTGCCGCTTGAGTTGGCTGGCCTGCCTTTGGCGGACCGCCACGGCGTGCAGGTTGGGAACCGGATCCCACAAGAGCTGCAATTGCGGCTTGGATGCGGCTAACTTCCTGTCTGAGTTCTGCCACTACGCCTTGAATGTCCATGGTGTCCTCTTATTGTGGGTTTTGGGGAGGCTCGGCGAATTCCTGCAACCGTGGGTATTTTCGCTGCAAGTCGGCCCAAGCAAGTGAGCGGGCTTCTTCCCCAACCCACCCGTTGTTTTCATAAGAGTTAGGCGTGCGTTTTCGGAAGTCAATTGGGACAAACGGAAACACGCTCCGAGCCTTAGACCCAGCCAAAGAAAATATTTATGCGCTGGAGTCCCGTAAGAGTATATAGTGTCGGGCTGTTGGGAGCTAGGTTAATCCGTGGGGTGGCGTAATCGTCGAGTCCCAAATTCCGGGCTGATAATGACAACTCGAGGAGGAACACGAATGTCAAGCAAATATCAGGCGGTCTTTCTGCCTCTGATAGCATTCGGTCTGCTGACAGCGGCGGTTCCAGCACGAGCGGGAACCAACTTGGGCATGCAGCTGTCGAGCAACCCATTCACCTTTACGATCTGTGACAATAACTTCGACTTTCCCGGCTGTACTGAGAATTTCCTCGACTTGGACCCAACCCTCGGAAGTATATTGGTCAACGGGAATGTCGCGGCCTGGTCTCTCACCATGACCCAGGGAATCGGGCCGCCAGTGCTGACCACGCCGAACTTGTTGTCTCTCTCTACCGCGAGCGCCTCCAGCTCGGCTGGCGCTATGCCGATCACTTTCTTGCTCACCGTGATTGGTCTCACCGTGCCCTCAGGCAACATTACCCTTCTGACCAATACAACTGGAACTAGCGGGTTGAACACTACCACCGTCACGGTTCAGACTTGGCTGTCGACTCAAAATATTACGTTCTGCGCAAGCACCGCGTGTGGTGGTATTTTGGTCAGCAGTGATACCTATTCAGGACTCAGCTGGGGCTCCCTGATATCGGGTACCGTTCCTACGGGCAGCGGCCCTTATGCAGTCACATTGTTGGTGACGATTGACACCCAGGGACTCGCAGACACTATTACGTTTGCCCCCACCGTCAACGTGCTCCTACCCTGTGCAGTTTGTGGACGCCGATCCGCCTTGCCCGCCGCTGATGGACGATCCGGTGCCACAAGCTCTCTCTTCGGTTGGGCTAAGATGGAATCACTGCACCCGGAACCGACAGGGATATAGGCTTCCTTGACAGGAACTTGCCACGCTTGGAGTACGACTGCGGGTCTTGGGGCGGGACGTGCCACCAATCCTTACGATTGATGCGCTGGAGCAGCTTCTGCATGTACTCCGGTTTCACGGTCGTCGGTTTGGCACGGCGCATCGGTCACCCTGAGCAAGAATATCAGCGGCACGTTTGATGGGTTCGTTGGTCTTATTCCCGGCTCTGCTCCTCCAGCAACATCTGCTGCCCAACAGCCTCCACCTTTGCCACTGCGGTTTCTGGATCACAGGCCCCCACCGCCACCTCCAGCAAGGCCATGGCATACCGTTTGGCGAAGGACCATGACCAGAACACCAGCCAGTCCAGCAGAGCCTCGGTCGGTACGGAATCGAGAATTGGCAGACCGTTGCGGAACCGAAGCTCCCCGTCGGCAAAATCCATCTCCATGGCCCCGGAAAAGAGCGAGTAATTAATGCGGCACAACGCTTCGGCCATAGCCAGCCGCTGGTAATCAGGGACGTAGACGGGGAAGGAGATCAAGAGACGGAGCATCCGGTCATCTTGCGAGATCCGTAACCGGCACCCAATCAGGCCACAGCTAATGTACGTGGTCAGGTCTTCACCGTCGGGTTGAGGAACAATACCGTGCTGGGCGAGAATGGCCTCCACACGTTCGAGTAGAGTCAAGTCGGTCATATAAGCCTCCTGGCTCGGACAGCATCGGAGGATGGGGATGGTATCGGGCCGGATACCGTTTGGGCCGTTAATTGCTGTACTTGAGGGAGGAAACTATGGCCAACATTTGGGATCGTTTTGGAAAGCTTATCGGCACCGTTCGGCATTTAGGGAACGGCGATGCTAACACCTATGACAACAAAGGCCAGCCGCTCGGGCAGGTTCGCAAGAACGGAACCTATGAAGTGAGGGGAAATAAGATCAGTGATACCCGGGATCCAGGATTGACGTTTGGGAAGAAGAAATAGGGCCGGGAGAGCCGAAAAAAGCTGGGATCGGGACACGTTTGGTCGAGGGCGGTCGAGGCCAGCCTGAGGCCATTTCTGTGTTGGCGATGCTTGGGGGTATGCCTCCCGGAATTCAGAGCGCCAACAGAGCGGGCGGAACTCGGCGCATAGACACACTACCGAAACAGCCGTCGCCGGAATCCATAACCTGTGCCCAGCAGCGCCGGGAGCAGCACCAACAAGGTGGCCGGTTCCGGTAATGGTGCGCCGTTGTTTTCCGCAATCAGCGGCGTTAGCATAGTCAACCAGCCATTTCTCCGCTCCCGCTGTTGAAGATGTCGTTCTCAATGTCTCCAAGAATGCCACTGATCTGTCCGGGATTGGCGAACTACTGGGACGCCAGATTGACCTTCGGGAAGAGAAAGTAGGGAAAACGGCGGTCGGGGGCAAATTGAATCGCATTTTGTATGGACCGTATTTAAAATGTGTGCCCCCACCGACCTTCAGATCAATCTTCCTTTTTCTGCGGCATATTGGTGTTCCTTCGCACATACCACTCAGGAATCCTCCCATAGCCCATGTCCCAGAGTGGATTGCCATACTTCTCGTAGTACGGACGGGCAACAGCTTTCTTAGCATCGACATCGTCAACTAGGGGATCCATGTAAGGTCGGTCCTTCGGCCAGTTTGGTGGCGGCACAGGATACCCGTTGTATCTGAACCAGGCCCATTCGAAAGGATTTGGATCCGGCGGATCAGCCAGGGGACTATGGGGATAAATGTCTTGAAGCGAACAACACAACATGCCATGGTACACATTGGTCTTATCATAAGCAGCTTGGCAGGTGCGGCAGAACTTTGAATTTATATATTGTGCCGTTGTGCAAACCTGATCGAATCGCTGGACGGCAGCAGCGGCTTTGGTGGCCAACTCGTATAACTGTCCATCACGATATTCGATCTCTAGGTGGATTTCGTAAGAGACTCGGCGTCTCCGCCGACCTTGATACCAAGCGAAGAGAAGCAAACCTCCAAAAACGTCTGCTACACCCGTGGCGATAAAAGGCGCAACGAGGCCTATAACTAAGGTCACTCCCAGCCACGTCCTAAAATCATACCAAAATAGCTTGCGTTTGACTTCTTTGCTTGCCATCGGCTCGCAAACATCCGTGCGAGGCAGTGACACTCTTGTCATACTATTTCTCGGTGTAGCAACCCACCTCAGCATGAAGAGCATGGTGATTGGAAAGGGGCGTGTGGGTGGTAGTGGGTGATATTACCCGCACAACCGAATCGAGGAGGCCGAACTCCCTTTGCAAATCAAGCCATGCAAACTGGCCGTTGGGGTTGACTTCGCAGAACCAATACTCGCCACGTTCATCGAGCAGGAAGTCAAGCCTACCGAAGTCCAGCCTCAGTGTCTTCATATATTCACAAATGGCCTCTCTAAGGCTATCAGGCAGGGGGTGGGCTTCCCACTTCTGTTCGGACGGCACGATCTCTCGCCAGTCAACAGTTTTCTCAAGAAAGTCTCGCCGGAGGGCAAAGCTGAATACATCGCCTCGAACAAATACTGCCGTTACGTCCCACACGGCTGGGATGTAGCTCTCGATGAACCATGGGAATCGAAGATCAAGTGCGTCCGCGCGCACTCTCGTGGTGTACAGGGTTTTATCGCCGACCAACTTACTGGAGAGTGACTTTACAACAACTTCTCCTGTTGAGATGGGCTGACCGTGCAGCAGAACTTCGTACGGGGGCACTCTGAAAAACTCGCTCGCCATTCGCAGTTGCATCAGCTTTCCGATACGATATTCGGCAAACGGTTCCACCAGGGTAAATTTTTCCTCCACCCACAGCAGACTTACGATTTCTCTCAGTATGTAGCGAAGCTCCGCAGCCTCATAACTTGAGCCGTCACTGCCCCCGTTAAACGGTTTGCGCCAATAGGCTTTCGTGATGCTCTGTGTGGTTAGGCAGCGGCCAGCCGGGTCGGCTATGTGCAAGCCATTCCTGTCAAAACGAAGCTCATACTGCCCCAACTGATCGAAGTTTAGCCGAACTACTGCGTTGCAATCTAGTTGCTGGACCAGCAGATCAGTGGTGGCATCGTATGCATTCGTGAGTATAAGAAGGCACGCCATTTGCAGTCTGACAAGTCCTGACAATGAGAGACCTGTGGTCAGTCGTTGTCGGAATCCCAAGGCTTGCCACCCGGACCGTATGTGCGAGTGCCGCTGAAAGTAGCGAAGCTCGCAGCAGTCGGAGTGTTAGACCTGCGGGTCTGAGTTTCGAAGCTATACGTTCCAGGTTCAACTTCAAAGCGCAAGGGCTCCTTTGCCAGATCGAAGGGCCTCAAGAGTTTGGTCATTGAATCCTCCTCATGGATCCAAGAAGTTAAAGCCGACATTACGACTGATGACTATAGTCGGTCGCACAATAGTCGTCAAGGCCGAAACAATGCCCTCTTATGGGCAAACTGCCTCCCCGCAGGCCGAAAGCGGGCACCAGCCCCGAGCGGGCTTTTGGTCAGGTGCTACGGGCCATGCGGCTGAGCCATGGCTATTCGCAAGAAACTCTCAGCTTCGAAGCCGGTTACCACCGAACGTATATCGGGATGCTGGAGCGTGGGGAGAAAAGCCCATCGCTCCGCACAATCGTCAATCTGGCCAGCGTGTTGGGGGTTAAGCCGTGGGAAATACTTAAGGAAATGGAACAGATGGGTCGGAAGCACGGTGGCTAAAAGCAGTACCCAGGCAACTGCTAGTGCGGACATTCCCGGTGCCCTCACTTGTAATTAGGCGCTTCCACGTCTGCCGGTTCTTGGCCGCCGACCGGCGGTTCCCCGTCGACATCGATCCCCAATGGCACTTGCAAGAGTTCTACCGTGGCAGAACCAATGCGACTGGATTCACTCACTCGGTGAGCTTGGCCTCGGGGCACCCAGAACGTGTCCCCAGCAGTGCTGACCTTTACGTTCAGGCCGTCGTCCGTGCCCTCTTCCGGTACATCTCCTACCGTCTTGCCCTTGTCACGAATGCCGACGACCTGGCCGATATGAATGGAACCTTTTGCTTCGAACCAAACCACTCTGCCTAACCTCATAGATTGCCTCCGTTTTGGTCAGCAATCTGGGCTGCG
Source organism: uncultured Acidobacteriaceae bacterium (assembly GCA_963821995.1). GTDB lineage: Bacteria > Acidobacteriota > Terriglobia > Terriglobales > Acidobacteriaceae > Bog-257. Next base: position 33,888 of record CAWGFZ010000025.1, read on the forward strand.
AACGGTATCAAGTGTTCGGCGTCTGGCGGTTACCTATCCAAACTTCACCCCTTCACCGTAATGGGCAGGCAACGGTTTTTTTTGATACGTAGCCGATACCTCCATCCTGTTCGCTTTGCTGCCTTTGATGCCGACAGAACTCATTTGCGGAGGCTTCAAAATGGCAGTGATACCGTTCCCTAAGCCACAGGAAATACACCAAGAAAGCCCACAGGATTCCCCCAAGAAGGCCACAGCCCACCCGGTCGATGTTTACCTTGGCCGAGTGGCTCCGGCTTCGGCCAGGGGCTTCCGGATTGCCCTGGACAACATTGCCGAAATCGTTTCCAACGGCACGAAGGACTGCTATGAACTGAACTGGGCTGCCCTCACCTACCAGGACACGGCTCGGGTTCGGGAAGGCTTGGCTGCCGGGTTTGCCACTCGAACGGCCAACTACGGTCTGTGTGCCCTTCGTGGAGTGTTGAAGGAGTGCTGGAGGCTTGGCCTGATGTCCCATGAGGAGTTTAGCCGGGCCACTGATCTGACTGCTGTTCGGGGAGACAATTCGGCGGCTGGTCGGGTGTTGACGGTTGAGGAGCTGGTTTCATTGTTCCAGATGTGTGCCCAGGATGAATCTGTGATAAGCATTCGGGATGCTGCTATCCTCGCCACGTTGTATAGCACAGGACTACGGAGGTCGGAACTGTTGGCACTGGATGTGGCTGATTACAACGACGGCACTCTAACCGTGAAGGGTAAGGGCAACAAGATCCGGTTGGCCTATGTGGTCGGGGAAGCCAAAACAATGTTGGAGTGCTGGCTTGCCGTGCCGGGCAGGATTGGTGAAGCGGTGTTCGTGGCCGTTGGTAAGGGTGGAAAGATAACGGAGAATCGACTAGACGGCAGGTCACTGGCTGTGATTCTTCGGAGACGGGCAGAGCAGGCTGGGATACCGGTGTTCAGCCCACATGACATTCGGAGGACAACGGCTACACACCTGTTAGATCGGGGCGTTGATATCGGCACCGTTCAGCAGATGCTTGGGCACCGACATGTAGCAACCACGCTGTTGTATGACAGGAGAGGCGAAAGCGCTAAACAGAAGGCGGCACACGAGCTACACCTGGTGAAGTGAATTGGGCAAGGAGTCGAAGTTCAAGGCTCGAGTTCTGCGCCGAAGGATCGGTTTCAAGAAGATCGCAAGTGGTTGCTTGCAGACACCTAGTTTAAGGTGGGACGTTTTACATCGATTGTATCAAATCGCCCCACTTGATCGACATACCAGCCCCTAAGAGAGGTTGAGGAGTCGATCAAAAAGTCCCCGTGCCCATACCAGTGCTCACCGCTATCAGCTCTCGTAGAAAACTCAATCTGAACAGTCTTGCCAGTCACCTTACCATGACCCTCGAGTTTTAAAGAGGGCATACCGCCCCCGCCTTGCGGCAGTTCGCCATGGAATTCTAGAGCATCGCCGCCAAGGTACGTTACGCCGATTCTTCCCGTTGCCCCGCTGCTTCGAAATCTCAAATCCCATGCTCCAGTCAGTTGGTTGGCGTAAACTTGCGTCGGCGAGATCTTATAGTCGGAGTCTGTTGGCGAGGGCGGTGCTGTACTGGGAAGCTGAGAGGATACTTGTGATTGTCTGGATATAAAATCCACAATCTTGGAATTCTCCTCTTTGAGCTTCGAGTTCTCTTGCATCACGTCGTTCAATTTATGATCCCACTCACCGACCTTCCAAATACCTAATGCCATTGTGCCAATGATCGTCCCGATGCCGACAACAATCACGACGACTAAATTGACACGTTCCAAGTTTAAGCTCGTCTTGTGATCCACCATAAGCGCTTTCTGTGCGAGGGAATATTATCGAGAATCGTCGGGGTCAGCATTCAACAGCTCGATACATCTGCCACACTCGTCTTCACACGAGCTAGAGATATCTACCGAGGTTATCCCCTTAGCCAATATATCCCCTTTGGACGATTTAGGCGTAACAGGGCCACATCCCATTTCATAAAACCCCAGAAGGTCCAAGCGCACTGGACTGTCATACGCCAGTTAATATTCTGGCGAAAAATACCAACATCCACAGCCACATAAGCAACATAATTACTGCGCCCATTACAATGGCCGGGGATTGATTCCATAAACTTCGAAATCCTGCCCTCTGCGGTTGGTGCCTTCCAGTAAGCGCGACGTGTCCTAGTCTCCAACCTTCGATCAGCAGCATTCCCGGGATGATGCCGGTAAAGAACACGTACCATGATGGGCTCAGCCAAAACGGCACAATCCTCGGCTTGGTAATCGAATATGCCAGGACATTAACGATTGTAGCTACGACGGCCGCGACCACTAGTCCCAAAACCCAATAATCAATCCGCTCATTTCCTAGGTTTCTAGCACTCCTGTATCGGTCATCAGCATATGCAAGGATAAAAGCAATGGGCATCGCTGACCCTGTGGCAATGAAAATACCCGCACACAAGAACGCACCCCCGACCTCAAGCCGGAATGCCAGCCGTTTCAAGCGGCTAAGCCCTAAGCGGAATTCCGCCACGTCCTTCCGGCCCTTACTTTGCGCTAGGTGCAAGGGCGTCTGGCCGATGTTGTCTTTGGCATTGACGTCGGCTTTGGCGGCCACCAACAATTCCGCCACGTCCTTGTGGCCCTTTTCCGATGCCTCGTGCAAAGGCGTCCGGCCACTGTTGGTCTTGGCATTGATCTCGGCTTTGCTAGCCAGCAGCAATTCCGTCACATCCCTGCGGCCCCCAGCCGCCGCATAGTGCAAAGGCGTCGCGCTGGTATTGGATTTGGCGTTGACCTCGGCCTCGCTGGCCAGCAGCAATTCCACCACATCCTTGTGGCCCGAATACGCCGCAAAGTGCAAAGGCGTCCTGCCGTTGTTGGACTCGGCATTGACCTCAGCCTTGCTGGCCAGCAGCAATTCCGCCACATCCCTGTGGCCATTGAGCGCCGCTAGGTGCAAAGGCGTCTCGCCGTAGTTGTCCTTGCCGAAAACCAGGTCAGGATTGTCCCTGAGCAGCGCCTTGATCTTTTCCAGGTCGCCTTCCCGTGTTGCGGTTTGAAAAGCCGTGGGGTTGACCATGGTGGCTATTGATGCTCCAAAATGCGCCTGATCTATTACAAAGTCAAACGCACAAAGTGACTTTCTTGAGTGCCGGGTGCACTCTCCGGTTTCACCGGGAATTTCCTTCTTGACCTCGAAAACGGCACCATAGTACACCCGTCTCGCCCGTTCGCGACACCGTGAAACGATTTTTCTATCGGAGCACTCTCGACGGTCTTCCATCCGCACCAATACAGCCCAAAATTGCCCCATTTGTGGCCTACTTTTGCAAGACTGTCTCCTTACCCCAACCCGCTGTGGACAGATTCGGCGCGACTGACGTGGCCACCAGCTTGATACCCCGTCCGTAGCGGCAGCGGCACGATTCGGCCCAGTGTCGCCCCGAACTGCCGCCGGTTCAGATGTTCTTCCGCAAGGAGAAGCCAATAGTACCGTGTTTGACCGTCGTTCTCTGGTCTTCACCAGTCGTTGCTGCAGACTGGATCGACGGGATGCGGAAAAGAAGTGCGACGGAAACTGGTTCGCTTTGCCCGGCCTGGAGCTGTTAGCTAGCCCGGCTGACCAGAAATGCAATGTCCACAATGAACGGTGGGGCCTGCAACTTCGCAAGATGTGGCGGAACCTTCACGCGAGAGACCACCGTACCGGTTGCCGGATCGATCCATTGGCCAATTAATGTTTGGTGGCCGAAGGCGGAAAAGTCAAAGCTAACCTCCACATTATCAACAGGCGTGGTGTGATTGTCAGCATGTTGAACGTAGATGGCAACTGCATGCTTAAAGGCTAGCCCATAAGCCCGAGCGACGGTAGTTGGGGTGACGGAAACAGGAGCCATGCGAACGTCGGCATCGAGCCGGTATGCGAAGTTCTGCAGCACTCGAATGTAGCCGCGCTCCTCGGGACCGAGATAAATGTTGGTGGCTGCGCCGGGCGTGTAATGGCCTCCGAACATGCCTGCCTTTCTCCAACTCGTATTCCAGAACACCACACTGATTTCCTGGAAAAGTGCCGTCCAAGCACGAATACGCATACGGACAGCGGATCGGGGATCCCAGTTCATCCCAACATTGCCCTGTTCATCGACGATCACCGGCTTTCCGGCCTGTTTCCATTTGCTGGCTAGTTGCTTCCAACGCAGATCAGAGTTCAACTCGTTCTCGCTCTCATACCAGTGGGGAGTGTTGATATCGATGGCAGGCAAGTCGGGCTTTTCCCAACTGGTGCTGATGGGCTTGTGGTCGGGATCCACGGAGCGCACATAATCAGCCATTACAGTTGTCCACTGATCGGAAGCTCTGCGTTCGTTCAGCAACTCCCAGAAATCGGCATACACTCCCCAGCGGGCCACACAATATGCCACAAAACGTTTTTCCTTCTCCAGCAGTTCACGGTTCTCGGGAGCCTCAATTGCTTCCTTCGGCCTGCCCAATGCGTTGTTGACGGCCCGCTCCAGGACATTGAGGACACGGATATCACTCTGCTGCCTGCCATGAAACCCGAAGAACCCAAACATGATGCGGAACCCGTTCTTGTGAGCGGCAGAAAGAAGCTCATCGGTTGCCATGCTTTCGGCGACTCGATAACGGTCCAAGTCGTCAAACAGCGAGTAAGAGCAATTCTTCTGGGAAAAGCGGAACATATTGAATTCAGCCTGGCCGTAGGTTTGGAAATACAAGTTTGGAGGTAGTGCCCGGCCTGGATGCTTCGCGTCTTCGCCGTCAATGACAAAATCCTGAAGCTGACCTCCCTTGATGTAAACGCAGTCCTGCAACCCGATGGGGAAATAGGGCTTACCATCGGCAAAAACCCAGCGGAACGGATTGTCGGGATTGCGGCGCACTGGCCCTTCTTGGTTACTGGGCAAACAGACAAAGGTTCCGCTCCCCTGCTTGCGAAATCCTCCCGTGCTGATGAAGGTGTATGTGTAGGTCCAGGTGCCAGGTTCGTCGGGACGGAATCGAATCTTCCACAAGTCCCGGCCATAGAAGAATCCGGTTACTCGGTGTTCAATCCCAGAAGGCGACCGGAGATTGGCTTCCAGGTGGACATCAAGAAAGTTATCCCGGTAAACGCCGTTATGTTGGAATGCAAGCTCAAGCACCTCATAACGCGGAACGGCACTGGGGGCATTCCGTTCGATGAGAAATAGCTCACTGGCACGCTGATCCCGATTGCGGCAAACAACCAACGAAAGAGCGGTGGCAAGCAGGAGCGCCAACACCGACAGTCGGAAGGTGAGTTTCAAGGTGCGATAGGGGAAATGGAGCGATTCCGAGCGGTATTGTAGCCCACTGCCCTCCGAAGCGAATCTGTCAGAACCGGGCAGGATTCCAGCGATGGGCTGTTGAACTGAAATTCGCTAAGCGGTCGACTTCAATGCTCTTCGGAGCAATTTGCGGCGGGTACAAGCCATCAGACTTCGGCGGTTATACTTTCTTAGCTGCCCCTCCGCTGGCTCCCTGCAAAGACCATCAAACAGCGGCAAGTCACAGTGTTGACGATGCAACTGACAGGCATCGCAATAATAGTGGCAAATTAAGCCGACCCGGGCTTCGTTTTAGGTGGAGCGACGCTGTATCGTTTGGCAGATGCATCTTCATCTCATGGCGGCTCTACGCCCATCCATTCCCGATTTTCATCCCGTTCTTGAAAATCCGCTTCCTTATCCTCATTATTGAAGATAATCGGGATGTTCTATCGCATTGAATCCTGCAGAGAAACCGTTTTATACCGAAATTCTCTATTATTATCTGTATAGGCAGGCCTAATTATTCCAGCACGGAGGCATATCACACGCTCACCGATGCCGTTGCGGTTCCAGGAATAGGGGTCGCGACCCGAATCACTGCAATGGGCTAACAATCCCCTTTCCGCC
>CAWGFZ010000026.1:0-355868 GCA_963821995.1 uncultured Acidobacteriaceae bacterium
GGAATGCCGTTAAGTTGCGTATTGATATCGGCGCCTTCGGCGTGTTGACGCCACACGGTTTCTGCAGCCAGGAAACCGCCCGGAGTTATGGTGATTCCCTTGTAGTGGATGGCCAGCGGACTCTCCAGCCCGGCAACGCGTTTCTGCGTCTCCTGCAGTTCGTTTACGGTATTGCCGGTGACCGTTTTCAAATCGGCTACGTCATGTTGCAGCGCACCAACCTGGTCGCAACATCCCGGCAGGGGCGGCGCTGGCGCCTGTTGTGCCGGAATGTTAGCAATCTGCTGCTGCAGTTGCTGGATCGCCTGATCGCGGGTGGCGATCTGCTGCTGGAGTTGTTGGATCTGCTGTTGTTGCGCCGAAATGGCGTCCTTCATATCCTCCAGTTGCTTCGATACCGGAGCGGCGCTGCTGCGCCGAGCCGACTTCGGTTTCGTCGTGCCGGCTTGAGGATCGGTTTGCGCGAAAACGCTTGTGGTAATCAGTACCGACAGGGCCAGAGCAAGTCGTAATTTCATTTTCTCTCCTGAGACAGTTGAGCGGAACGAATTACAGCCAACCAGCAATCCGTGTTTGGGTACAGCTCGGGAACGGGTGATTAGTTAAGTCAGCGAAATCGTAAGTTGGCGAGGTTACAGAATCGTGAATAGACAATGAAAGTTCCGCGAATAGGACTGGGTTTTCAACAGCCTAGGAAATATGAGTGGAGAGCGGAACACGCTGGTGAAGTAAGTGGATGGACTTCGGCGAAGGCAACAATTGCCGCCGCTTTATTTCATCTTCCTGTAATATGCGTCATCTATGCTCCGTTAGGAAATTGCATTGCAAGTGCACGGAGTGACATCAGCTTCGCATCCATTGCGACCACATCTCACACCGGAGGAGTTATGCGTAACGTTGTGCCCAGCAGACGTTCTTGCCTTGTCTTCGCCGCTTTTGTTCTTGCCGCGATTACCTTCGTTCCGGTCGGCAGCTTTGCGCAGGACAATGCCGCGGCGTCCCCGGATCAGGACCTTATGCAGAATGTGAAGGCAATCTATTTCCCCTTCAACATCTACAGCCGGGTGGTCAATCCCGACGTTCTGCAGGCCGATGGCGATTACTTGAAGCAGCATCCCAGTCAGCTCTGGATACAGGGTTACGCCGACATTCGCGGCGATATTTTCTACAACCTGGTGCTTTCTTATCGGCGGGCGCAGTTCGTAAAGGCGAAGCTGATAAAAGACGGCATTAGCGAATCGCAGATTGGCTTCGCCACGGGATGGGGCAAGCTCTATCCCGTCTGCAACGCTAACGATGAGAGCTGCTACCAACAGCAGCGCCGCGTGGACATCGTGCCGCCTGACCACATGTAAAGGCTGTTCCCTGCAGCCCCGCGGTTTCGTGCGGGGTCACTCTCGACTGCGAATCGACGGCCGGGATATAATCTACGTTTGTCTGCATTGCTTCGACACGACTTGAAGCAGCGCATTTACGCGTCAGCACGCGTGGAACCGGCACTCATTCCGGCATCGCAATTCGAGGTTTCCTCATGTCTGGTCACTCTAAATGGGCAACAATCAAGCACAAGAAGGGCGCGCTGGACGCTAAGCGCGGCAAGATCTTCACTCGGCTAATAAAGGAAATCACCATCGCCGCAAAAAGCGGTGGTGACCCTGAAAAGAACCCTCGACTGCGAGGGGCGGTGGCCGCAGCTAAGGCGGAGAATATGCCGGCCGACAACATCAAGCGGGCCATCCAGCGCGGTACCGGGGAGTTGCCCGGTGTCTCTTACGAGGAAATCACCTTCGAAGGCTACGGTCCCGGCGGAGTGGCGATCCTCGTCCAAGTCTCCACCGATAATCGCAACCGCACGGTCAGCGAAATTCGCCACCTGTTCGGCAAGAACGGCGGGAACATGGGCGAAGCGGGATCGGTGGGATGGATGTTCCACAAGAAGGGTGACATTATCATCTCCAAGTCCGCGGCAAAGGAAGATGACCTGATGAATGTGGTGCTGGAGTCGGGCGCCGATGATTTGAAGGATGACGGCGAGAACTGGGAGATCCTGACGGATCCGGCGTCCTATGAGAGCGTCCTGGACGCTGTAAAGAAGGCCGGCATCAAGCCGGAAGTTGCCGAAATCGGAATGGTGCCGCAAAACTACACCAAGCTCGAAGGACAACAGGCCCACACCATGATCCGGTTGCTTGAAGCTCTGGAAGAGCACGACGACGTCGAACACGTCTATTCGAACTTCGACATCGACCAGAAGCAACTGGAAGAAGTAGCCGGCTAGCGGCGAACCACGTAAGGCTGACACCTGGACTAACCGAATATTGTTCCTAAGGATTTCCGTCCGAATAGACGGAACGCATGTGGTCTGCCGTAGCTTCGCGACAAAAACCCAGCCGTGCTTTACCGCCGCATGTTGCGAATCGCGCGAAACCGCTCGGCTAAGCGAGGGGTATAGACTTTGCGTCGAACGGGCTGCCCCTCAGCCGCCGCTTGCAGAATGCGAACTATCTCCGACGCCGGTACACGCGTGGCGACAGCGTCTATCGAAGCATAACGGACCGTGCGGTCGCGCTCAACGACAAAGACCGCAGGTTTGGCGATGCCGCCCCTCTCCCGAGAGTTATAGATGTCCCACTCCCGGATTACGCGCCGCTCCGCATCGCACAGAATCGGAAACGGCAAACGCAGTTCGTGCCACAGCATTTCGGATTTGTCTGGTGCATCCACTGAGATGGCCACTGCGCCCGCCCCAGTTGCGCGGATCTCCTGGTAATGCTCGCGGTAGTCCACCAACTGGCGGAGGCAGAAGGGTCACCAGTGGCCGCGATAGAACAGCAGCACTACCGGGCCTTGCGAAACCAACTCCGATAATTGTCGCGGTGCTCCCGTCGAGTCTGGTAACTCGAATTCCGACGCAACTTCTCCAGTCGCAGGAACTTTCGCTATGGCCATGCAGCCAGTGTAATCTAGCTGCAATCCTGCCCCGGTTTCAGGAAACGGCTGAATACCTCGTTGGAAAGCAAGCGCCCTCGTACAGTCAGTCGCAGGCGGTCGGCGACGCATTCGAGCAGGCCGGCTTCTGCCAACTCCGATATCGGATCGCGATACTCATCCACAGCCTCTTTTCCGAACTGTTGCTCGAGTTGTTGCAGCGATACACCGCGGTTCAGGCGCAATCCTAAAAAGAACGACTCTTCCAACGCCGCTGGTGCGTCGATCAAGGTACGGGAGATTTGCCGCAGTCGTGCTTCGCGATTCCCACCGGACAAGAATCCTTCTAGTGAATCCGCGGTTGCGAAGCGCACGGCTTCAATCCCCTTTTCGATCAACTCAGGCGTCGGGGGCAGCATGGAATGCGCATCGACGCCGAAGCCTATGTAAGGTTGCCGCGTCCAGTACCTCAGATTATGGCGTGAGTCGCGCAGGCCGATGCCATGCGTCACCGGCCGCGCGAAATTGGAAATCTCGTACTGCCGCACACCGCCGTTTTCCAGCCGCTCGCATGCCGCCAGGTAGAGATCGGCGACGAGATCTTCATCGGGAACGAAATGCGCGTGATAGCGGCTGCCCCCAGCCAGCAGTTCACTTCCCAGGCGCGAATCCTCATCGACCTCCAGCATGTAGACGCTGACATGGGGCACTCCCGTGGCGAGCGTCTCGCTCAGCGACACGTCCCAGCTTTCTTTGGTTTGGTGCGGCAGTCCCGCGATCAGATCAATGCTGATGTTGCCGATTCCCGCGGCGCGCAGACGGGCAATGTCGGACAGCGTGATCGCTCGTGTGTGCAGCCGCCCGACGGATCTCGACTCCTGATCGACAAACGATTGCACGCCGAGACTGACCCGATTGACGCCGCAGCAAAGCAGCGCCTCGAGGATTTCGTCGCTGTTTGTCCCAGGAGCACATTCGACGGTGATCTCAGCGTTTGGTTCGAGATGGAAATGATTGCGGACGGATTGCAACATACGTTGCAACTGAGAAGGCGCGAGCACGGACGGAGTACCGCCGCCCAGGTATATAGAATCCACCGTGCGGTCGAGAGTGCACCCGAGTTCCTCCGCCAGGGCCTCCGCAGACGCAATATCGAAGCAGACTTGCTGCACGTAGCCGTCGAAAACAGCAGTCGAGAACACGTCAGACGCGAAGTTGCAGAAGCTGCACTTGGTCCGGCAGAACGGGACCGAAATGTAGATTCCTTGTGGCATCCGACTCGCGCGAAAGGCCTGCGATTACTAACTTAGCAGCCCTTGCGCGTCAGCGGCCATCGGCAGAGCGGCAACCCGGCAGCCCGTGTGGCGGCAATCCGCCTATCGGCCCACATTGGCTGCCATCTTCCGGAGAGAGTAACGCTGCTATGATGCAGACCGCTAGCTGATTCATCTTCGGCCCGAGGAGCCGGTTATGGAAAAGCCGACGCTGGATAGATTTCCCAAGGAAGTGCTCGCCGGCATCGATATTCAGAAGGCGTTCATCGTCTCGCGTCTGATCGTCGCCGCGGAGAGACTGCAGGTCTTCCGGTTGCTACATAGGAAGCGCATGAAGATGGAGGCGATTGGTCGCACGCTCAAGATTCACAAATACTATCTTCCAGCATTTCTGAACACCCTGGTCGCACTGGGATTGCTGGAGAAGTCGAACGGCATCTACGGCAACACCGCATTCGCAGAGAAGTACTTCGTTGGTGAGCGCTCCATCTACTGGACGCGGCAATATTCACAGGAATGTTTACACGATTACGAAGTGCTCACGGTGCTGGAAGACGCTCTGACTACTGGAAAGACCTGCCAATCAATTTTGAAGATCAAGAGGCCCAGTTATACCGAGGCGATGAAGCGGGACCACCGCCAGGCCGAAGACTTCACCCTGATGCTGTTCTACCTGCATCAGGAGGATGCCGCAGCGCTGGCCGGCTGCCTGGACGTGTCGCAGCATGGCGCTCTGCTCGACGTGGGCGGCGGCTCGGGCGTGATGTCGATTGCATTGGCTAAGAAGAATCCGCAACTGCGCGCCACCATTTTAGACATCCCTCCCGTGTGCGAGATTGCTGCCGGAAACATCCGGCGGGCCGGGCTTTCCGAGCGCGTCGGCACGCTGGCAGGAGACATTCACGACCGCCTGCCGACAGGATATGACGTAATCATGATGTGCGACATTGGGCCAGTCTCAAAGCAGCTCCTGCGCAACGTCCATAAGAGCCTGCCCGTTAACGGCCTCATTGTTCTGGTGGACCGCTACCTCTCAGAGGACGGCACGAAGCCACTCGCGCGGCTGGTCGAACACTTCGCCGGATCCTCGTTTGGCCTGGCCACATGGAAGGACATGGTGCAGGCCGTGGAGTCTCGCGGCTTCCAGAACGTTAAGGCGGCGAATGTGTACAGCGACTTGTGGTTCATAACCGGAGTGAAACCCGCCGTGCGCGCCGCCAGGGCGGAACGAGAGCCGCGCCGGAAACGCCGCCCGTGAGACGCAAAGTGGCTGTTGCCGCGGCTTTGCATCGCCGGGAACCTTTGCTTATGCTTTTCGTATCTTCTGTGGAGGGTTTATGTACTGCAACTATTGCGGAAAGGTGATCCAGGACGACGCCAATCTCTGCGCCTATTGCGGCACGCGAGTGGGCCCGGTGGCCGGCCGCCGCAAGCTGATGCGCTCACGCGTCGATCGCAAAATCGCGGGCGTCTGCGCCGGATTCGCCGAGTACTTCGACATCGACGTGACGGTAGTGCGCGTGGTCTGGCTGATCGTGGCGCTGTTTGGCGGCGGCGGATTACTGGCTTACATCATTGCCTGGATCGTCATGCCGGAAGAGCCGGAATATGTTCCCGCCGCGCCACCCGCAACCACCCCGCAGCCTTACCAGGGACCGTAGAGTGCAATTAACTTTGTTTCCCGCGCGGCGGAGTGTGTCAAAAGAAACTCCAACCCCGGAGGGGTGGAATTGCAGTTAGCCCAGGACGAAGCGTAGCCGGGCCCCGATTCGCGCTGGTGTTGCGCGTATTTGGGCGGCTAGCGGAGTCCTGGGTAAGGCGGGAGATTATGCGAGTCCCTTGACCGGGATCCCCGTCAAGCGCCGATTCTGCGCTTGGTGGTGTGGTTGAGGGACGGCACGGATTCTCACGCAGATTCCATAGTCTTCCGTTGTAACGATGCCTACCGTTCGCAGCTCTGACGCCCAACTCTATTACGAAGTCGCCGGCAGCGGCCCTGACGTGGTGCTGCTACATCCCTTTCCACTGAACCACAACTTCTGGCCTGCCATTGCCGGACAGCTCAGCACGCGCTATCGGCGGATCATGCCCGATCTGCGTGCGCACGGCGAATCGGAACTGGGCGAAGGCCCGGCCACGATGCAGAAGATGGCAGCCGATCTTGCCGCGCTGTGCCGCGAAGAGCGCGTCGGCAAGGCCTTCTTTGTTGGCGTATCGATCGGCGGCTATCTGCTGTTCGAATTCTGGCGGCAACATCGCGAGCAGGTGGCCGCGCTGGTTCTGGCCAATACGCGTGCGAGCGCTGAAACTCCGGAGAGCCGGACGAATAGGCTGCAATCAGCAGAGAAAGTTCTACGCGAAGGGACCACTGGTTTCATAGAAGACATGCTGCTCCGGCTGACCTCGCCGGTCACGCAGAGCAATCGTCCCGACATCGTTGACGCAGCGCGGCGCATGATGCAGAAGATGTCGCCGCAGGACATCGCCGGCGTGCAGCAAGGCATGGCCGACCGTCCGGACTCGATTTCGACGTTGAAGGCGATCAATGTTCCAACACTGATCATTGCCGGCGAGGACGACAGTGTTCCGCTGAGTGAAGCCGAACTGATGCGGCAGCAGATTCCGGGCAGCCGCTTGCAAGTGATCCCGCGGGCCGGGCATTATGCCGCGCTCGAGCAGCCGGAAGAGTTCGACCGAACTCTGCGAAGCTTCTTCGATCAGCTAGCTCGGCCCTAGAGGATTGTCATTATTGTTATAGACGCGGTTGGGTGGAGCGCGCCTTCCAGGCGTGCATAAAAGTGCCACCCATTCAGAAATCGGCTTCAGCCGATGAGGTGACTTAGGCAAGGAGTTACCTCAGTGGCTAGAGCCCGACTCTCGTTTCGACGGCTGCCACGCACGCCTGAAAAGGCGTGCTCCACCCGGGATACACGAACTGTGACCCTGCTCCTGATTGTGATCGGCGTCACGATTGCCCGATGTCGGCTTCGGTAAAATGATCCTGCCATGCTGGATGCTTTCCTCGTACCTGCAAACACCGTGATCACCGCCAAAGGCGACAGCCAGGCGCTGGACGTGAGCGCTGCCGAAAACCCTGTATTTCTGCTGACGCTATCCATCACCTCGATTGTCGAGCAGGAGGCGATCGAGATCAGCCTGTTTACTTCCGCAGACGGTACGACGTGGGAGACGAAGCCGGTCACCGCACTGCCGCAGAAGTTCTATCCCGGCGATTATCCGCTATTGGTGGACTTGTCCGCCGCCTCGAATGCCAAGTTCGTGCGCGCGCATTGGGAAGTCACGCGCTGGGGACGCGGCCCGACAACGCCGAAGTTTGAGATTGCTGTGCGTCTGCGCGAGATTTCCAAGCAAGCCTGGCAGGAATCCGAGGCGGAAGCGCAGAGCCGGCATTAGCCGTTTGGCTCACAGATCTAGCGAAAAACCGGCAGCCCCGATGGCTCGCTGCCGAAATCGAGATCAAACCCCAGTTGCAGTTTGGCAGCTTCCGACATGCGGGCAGGAGTCCACGGCGGATCGAAAACAATCTCCACATTCACTCGTTTCACATCGGGCAGGCGAGCGAACTTGTTCTCCACATCGGCTTTCAGCACATTGCCCATGCCACAGCCGGGCGCGGTCATCGACATTTTCAAATCGATGTTGTGCCCGCCCTGTTCAGAGGCGGTGATCTCGCATCCGTAGACCAGGCCGAGATCAACAATATTGACCGGAATCTCGGGATCGAAGACCGTCTTCAACTCATCCCAAACCAATTGCTCGCTGAACGGCTTTTGTTCCGACGCTGGCACCGTTTCCGGAACTGGCAGACCCAGCGCGTCAGCGTCGTGGGCGTCGAGACGATACATGGCGCCGTATTGACCGCCGGTGACGGTGTAACTGCCGCCAAGAGTTTGCATGATACGCACCACTGATCCCGCAGGCAGAGTGCTGCGCGTGCCGCTGGGAATCTCGATGACCTCGCAGGCCCGACTTAGCGTGATGGCAACGCCCATGTGCATTGGATTGTTAGTGTCCTGAGTGCGAAATTCGTTTCACTAGCCGGAGCTTCGTGTCAGGGCACGGCTTCAGCCGTGCCGAACCGCAACACAAGAAATATGGCCCTTAGTCTCTGTGGCGACTAATCGCCCTTAAATGCAACAACGGCGTGTGCTAAGACGAGAACAGTTGCGTGAGCTTGGTGATGCGCAACAGGTCGGCAACGCGCGGCGTTAAATTCACCAGCTCCAACCGGCAATAGCCCGCGTTAAGGGCGGACGCCTTCAGGCCAACCAGCGTCCCCAAGCCTGAGCTGTCAAGATGTTGCACATCAGAGAGGTCGATCAGGATTCGGCCACCTTGCTGGATCAAAGGCTTGACCACCTGTTTCAACTGACCTGACGTCTCGCTCACGACCCTGCCATGACATTTTACGGTGGTCACGGCATTCTGCAATTCGTCGGTTGACTTCTCCAACTCGTGATGAAAAATAGGCTGCGGTGCGGTGCCCATAAACCTCCGTTGGTGCAAATGTTACAGAGAGTAACATCCAGTCCGCGCGCACCACGTTAAATTACGATTACAAGCAGCGTTCGTCTTGCGACAGCTCGTTGTTACGCGAATTACTCGGTCGAAACATGGTCCTGCTTACCTTCGATCGCCGCCTGAAGGGTGTGCCAAGCCAGCGTGGCGCACTTCACCCGCACCGGAAATTCCGAGACCCCGGCGAACACCGCCAGTTTACCCAGCGATTCGCGGTCGCCGTTAGCATGACCCGTCACCAGCTTATGAAATTGCTCGAACAGCTTTTCTGCTTCTTCCCTGCTCTTTCCCTTCACCGCCTGCGTCATCATCGACGCTGACGCTTTGGAGATGGCGCAGCCCGAGCCCTGGAAGCTGACATCCCGAATGGAGTCGCCCTCCAGATCGAGATACACGGTAAAGTGATCGCCGCAGAGCGGGTTGTAGCCTTCGGCCTTATGGTTCGCCGCCTGCATCTGGCGGAAATTACGTGGGGCCTTGCTGTGCTCCAGGATCACGTCCTGATAAAGGTCGCGTAGTTCGGACATCAGGCGAAGATCTCCTTCACCTTTTGGATGCCCGCGACCAGCGCATCGACTTCCGCCCGCGTGTTGTACAGCGCGAAGGAGGCGCGTGCGGTCGCCGGAATGCGAAAACGCTGCATTACCGGCTGCGCGCAATGATGTCCAGTGCGAACCGCGATGCCTTCGCGATCGAGGATGGTGCCGATATCGTGCGGATGAATGCCTTCGATGATGAACGAAATCACAGCAGCCTTGTTCGCGGCTGTGCCGATGATGCGCACTCCGGGAATCGCCATAAGCGATTCGGTGGCGTAGGTCAACAGCTCGTGCTCGTAAGCGGCGATGTTGTCGATCCCGAGATGCTCGATGTACTTGATCGCCGCACCCAGTCCGATGGCGCCGCCGATGTTCGGCGTGCCGGCTTCAAATTTGTAGGGCAGATCGTTATACAGCGTCTTCTCAAAGGTCACCGAGCGAATCATGTCGCCGCCGCCCTGATAAGGCGGCATGGCATCGAGTAGGTCGCGCTTGCCATAGAGCACGCCGATGCCGGTCGGCCCGTAAACTTTGTGGCCAGAGAAGACATAGAAATCAGAGTCGAGTTCCTGCACATCGATGGGGATATGCGGCGCGGCCTGCGCGCCATCGACAATCACGGGAACGTTCCGGCTGTGCGCCATCTCGATGATCTCTTTCAACGGATTGATTGTTCCGAGCGCGTTAGACACGTGCGTGATCGCCAGCAGCTTCGTGCGCGGGCTGAGCAGCTTGGGCAATTCCTCCAGCACCAGTTCGCCGCGATCGTTCATCGGAACGACGCGGAGATGGGCGTCCTTTTCTTCACACAACATCTGCCAGGGAACAATGTTGGAGTGGTGCTCCATCGCGGTGACGAGCACTTCATCGCCGCTGCTGACGTGCTTACGGCCATAGGTCTGGGCCACCAGGTTGACGCCTTCGGTGGCACTGCGCACAAAGATGATTTCACGCTTGTCGGGGGCGTTCAGGAAGTGCTGTACCATGCGGCGCGCGGCCTCATGTTCTTCGGTCGCGTGCTCAGAGAGAAAATGCACGCCGCGATGAATGTTGGCATTGTCGCGCTCGTAGTAACGCGAAATCACATCAATGACCGCGCGCGGTTTTTGCGAGGTGGCCGCATTGTCGAGATAGACCAGCGGATGCCCGTGCACCTGTTGATGAAGAATTGGAAAGTCGCGGCGAATTTTCTCCACCGGAAAACCGGCTTCCGTGCTTTCCGTCACGCGCTGCAACTTCAGCGGAATACTCTTCGCAAGCGTGCTCATCCAACTTCCTCCCAGTTTCTGCCTGCATCGTCGCCGGCTGTGTTCTTCGCGACTGACGCGGCGCTCGCCATTCCAAACAGATGACGGTTGATCAATCCCTCCAGATAACTCTTCACACTCTCTTCCTTCATGCGATCGAGGCATTCGTTGGCGAAGGCCAACAGCAGCAGCTTGCGGGCCGACCTTTCATCGATGCCGCGCGAGCGCAAATAAAACAGCGCGTTCTCCTCGATCTGCCCGATGGTCGCACCGTGCGTGCACTTCACATCGTCGGCGTAGATCTCGAGCTGCGGTTTGGTGTCGATCTGCGCATCGTCGGAGAGCAGAAGGTTGCGGTTCGTCTGCTTGGCGTCGGTCTTCTGCGCGTCTTTGTGGACGATGATGCGGCCGTGAAAGACGCCGTGCGCGCGGCCGTCGAGAATGCCGTTGTAGAACTGGCGGCTGTCGCAGTGCGGGCTCGCGTGCTCGACCAGCATGTAGTTGTCAAGATGCTGGCGACCGTTGCCGATGAACAGGCCGTTGATGAGGCACTCCGCGCCTTCGCCGGCGAGCACGGGATGCACGTTGTTGCGTACCAATCCGCCGCCGAGCAACACAGAGTGTGTCGCAACATTCGCGCTTCTTCCCTGCTGGATGCGCAGCGTTGAGACGTTGAACGTCTGGGTGTGCTCGCGCTCGATCATGTAGTGCGACACGACTGCGCTCTCCGCGGCGATAAGCTCAGTCGCGGTATTGCAGAAGGCAACGGTGCTGCCCAGAGAAACGTAATCCTCGACGATCGCGATCTGACTCTGCTCTTCGGCGACGATCAGATTGCGCGGATGCGTCATCACCGGTTGATCGGAAGCGGTGGAAACGAAGAGCAGATGAATGGGCTGCTCCAGCACTACGCCTTTGCGGATATGAATGAACGCACCGTCGCCGAGAAATGCCGTATTCAGCGCGGCAAAAGCATCGCGCTGAGTGTTGAGATATCGGCCGAGATGCGATTCCAGCCACGCCGGATTGGCGGTGATTTCCTCGGCCAGGCTGTTGACCCGAACTCCGGTCGTTAAATCGCTCAAGGATGACAGTTTGCGACTGAAATGTCCGTCGACAAAGACGAACTGACAAGCCGCGCCGGGAAGAAGCCAAGCGTCGAGATCGCTCTTGCTCAATTCGCCGGCGTTTGCCACCAACTGGAACGGCGTCTTCGCAATGGCGGAGAGATTCGTGAAGCGCCAGTCCTCGTCGTGCGTCGTAGGGAAGCCGGCCTCGCAGAAGCGCGCGAAGGCATCCTCGCGCAGCTTGCGCAGCCACCCAAGGTCACGGCCAGGTGCGGTCTTCTGAAACTCGCTGAAGGTGTCCAGGTAAGTCTCTAATTGTGGGATCGCGGTGATCACGATTGCGGTATTCCCTCTCACATCAGTGTTCGAATCATCAAATTGTCATCACGAGCGAAGCGAGGGATCCGCTTTTTCGTCCCTCGTCTCGTGCTGTTCCGTCCCTAAAGGGACTCGGGACTCGGAATTCGATACAAATCCGCGACCCAGCACTCCGGCTCCGCCTCCATGCTGGGCTATCATGCCACCGCCCCTGGGCTCTCCCACCTTCCCCTTCGCGCAGCAGATTCATAGCGAAAATCCTCGGTGCTCGTAATGAGCATCTGCAGTTTGCGGTAAACATCAGACGACGCTTGCCCTTTCCCGCGCCGCGGATTCCATGTCGCTGTAGCCGCTTTCTTCCAGCTCCAGCGCCAGCTCGGGACCACCGGAGCGCACGATGCGGCCGTTCATCAGCACGTGCACATAGTCGGGCACAATGTAGTTCAGCAGCCGCTGATAATGCGTGACCACGATGAGCGAGCGCTCCGGGCTGCGCATCGCGTTCACGCCCTTGGCAACAATCTTCAGCGCGTCGATGTCGAGGCCGGAGTCAGTTTCGTCGAGGACGGCAAGCCTGGGCTCGAGGATCGCCATCTGCAAAATCTCATTGCGCTTCTTCTCGCCGCCGGAGAAGCCCTCATTCACCGAGCGGTTCATCATCTTCTCGTCCATCTCCAGCAGCTTCAGCTTCTCGCGGAACATCGGCAGGAAGTCGATGGCATCCATTTCGTCCAGACCGTGATACTTGCGGACGGCATTCAGCGCCGAGCGCAAGAAGTAAGCGTTGCTGATGCCCGGAATCTCGACCGGATATTGAAATGCCAGAAAGACGCCTTCACAGGCGGCATCCTCAGCCTTCATCTCCAACAGATCTTTGCCGTTGTAAAGGATTCCGCCGGCCGTCACTTCATAGTTCTCGCGACGGGCGAGCACCTGGGCGAGCGTGCTCTTGCCGGAGCCGTTCGGGCCCATGATGGAATGCACCTCGCCGGGATTGACCGTGAGGTTGATTCCTTTCAGGATTTCGTTGTTGTCAACCTTAACGTGCAGGTTCTTGATTTCCAGTAAGCTCATGCGTTTGGTAGTGCGGCGCTTTAGCGCCGCGTAACAGCCCCTTTCCAACTTCATTCGGTAGAGCGGGCCTTCAGGCCCGCGTCCCGCGTTCATTCTTCCTTTGTCGTCCCGAGCGACGAGCGAAGCGAGGAGTCGAGGGACCTGCTGTTCGCCGCGCCGTTTGTGTCGTCCCTAAAGCGACTCAAATCACAAAAATCATTCCTACCCAGCACACCGCTTCGCTGCGTGCTGGCCTAAGCTCTTCCGCCCTCCAGGCTCTGCGGCACGGCTAAAGCCGTGCCCTTACAAATCGCTTCTGCCGGGCGCAGGTAAATCTGCGCCCCTCCAACTTCTCACCCGACGCTGCCTTCCAAACTCACGCTCAGCAGCTTCTGCGCTTCCACGGCAAACTCCATCGGCAGCTCGCGAAAGACGCGCTTGCAGAAGCCATTCACGATCATCGACACCGCGTCTTCGGCTTTTAGTCCGCGTTGCCGCAGATAAAAGAGCTGGTCTTCGCCGATCTTCGAAGTTGACGCCTCATGCTCCATCTGTGCCGTGGAGTTCCTGACCTCGATGTACGGGAAGGTGTGAGCGCCACACTTGTCGCCGATCAGCAGCGAGTCGCACTGCGTGTAATTGCGCGCGCCGGTTGCGCCCTTCAGGATCTTGATCAGCCCGCGATAGGTGTTTTGGCCGTGTCCGGCGGAAATGCCCTTCGATACGACAGTGCTCTTCGTATTCTTGCCGATGTGGATCATCTTCGTTCCGGTGTCGGCCTGCTGATAGTTGTTGGTCAGCGCGACGGAGTAGAACTCGCCCACCGAGTTGTCGCCCTGCAATATGCAGCCGGGATATTTCCAGGTGATGGCCGAGCCGGTTTCCACCTGTGTCCACGAAATCTTCGAGTTCACGCCCTGGCACTTGCCGCGCTTGGTCACGAAGTTATAAATCCCGCCGCGACCTTGCTTGTCGCCGGGATACCAGTTCTGCACCGTGGAGTACTTGATCTGCGCGTTGTCGAGCGCGACCAACTCGACGACGGCGGCGTGGAGCTGATTCTCATCGCGAATCGGTGCGGTGCAGCCCTCGAGATAGCTGACAGACGCGCCTTCGTCGGCAACGATCAGCGTGCGCTCAAACTGGCCAGTTTCGGCGGCGTTGATGCGGAAATAGGTCGACAGCTCCATCGGGCAGCGCACGCCCTTGGGCACGTAAACGAACGACCCGTCGGTGAAGACGGCTGCGTTCAGCGCGGCAAAAAAGTTATCGGTGTACGGTACAACTGAGCCCAACCACTTCTTCACCAAGTCGGGATGCTTTTGTACGGCTTCAGAGAACGAGCAGAAGATTACGCCCGCCTCAGCCAGCTTAGCTTTGAAGGTGGTGGCCACCGAGACGCTGTCAAAGACCGCATCGACTGCTACGCCAGCCAGCATCCTCTGCTCGGTAATCGGAATGCCCAGCTTCTCGTAGGTGCGCAGGATCTCGGGATCGAGCTGATCCAGGCTCTCCAACTGAGGCTTCTGTTTGGGAGCCGAGTAATATGTGATCGCCTGATAATCGATCGGCGGATACTTGATGTTGGCCCATTTCGGCTCGCCCTGCTTGGCTTCCAACGAAGCCCAATAGCGATAGGCCTTCAGCCGCCACTGGAGCATGAACTCGGGCTCGTTCTTCTTGGCCGAGATCAGGCGAATGGTGTCTTCGGTCAGCCCTTTCGGAACCCGCTCCTCCTCGATATCGGTAACGAATCCCCACTTGTACTCCTGCTGCGCCAGATCGCGAATGGTATCGACATTTGAACTCATTGAACTCTCCCGGATGAATAACCAATCGTCGTAACCAGCTTGCCCTGCGCGCCTTGGATGGCGGCGAGTTGCAGTGGCTGAATCAAATCGGAAAGCGTCACCTTTTCCAGGGCGCCACGCACTACCTGGCTCACGATGCGCTGGTTGCGCTTGATCGGGCAGGAGCGCTCGAGATCGCACAAGCCGGAAATATCGGTGCTGCACTCGGTCAGCGCGATCGGCCCTTCGATCGAGGTGACGATTTCCGCCAAAGAAACTTCTGCCGGCTCTTTCGCCAAGCTATAGCCGCCCTTGATGCCGCGATGCGACGTCAGCAGCCCGCTCTGCAGAAGCTGCTTCAACAGCTTGCTAACGGTAGGAAGTGGCAGGCGCGACTCGGCTGCGAGATCGCGCGCCGTGTGCACAGCTGAGCCCTGGCCGCGGGCGATGATCGTCATCAGCACCAGGCCGTAATCGGTAAGTTTGGCAAGCCGGATCATGCTGTCAACTGGTTAGATGTATATAGTACCAGACGGGTACTATTTTTGTGGACCCAGGACATCGCGCGGCGCCCGCCATCCCAATTTCCCGATCGGCAGTTGTAAAATTTTTGTCAAAACGCTCCGGGCCCGACACACTGCCAACCTTTTCCCCGGAGCTGCTCCGAACAGCGCAAATCTTGTCGCAGACCGCTACTGCCGCGCTGTGGACCTGCTGCTGTTGAATAACAAGACCCGGTTCGCAACAAACGACAGCCGCTAGTATTTCGGCTCCCTGATTGACTAGAGAAAAATATTCAGAGAAGATGCCAAGGCTGTTGTTGAGTCGCGATGCATAACTGCTGGTCGCTTCTTGGCCTTACCAACGTTCTGCATCAACACCCTTCCTTCAGATGAAACTTCACAATTGAGGAGAGACATGAAGCTTTTTCACTTTCTTGGAATATCCCTGCTTGCAATGGCTGCGGTCAGTGTAGCCAGCGGGCAGTCCTGGACAGCTGTACAGAGCGTGCCCAACATCGGCGCCGGCGCGATGGCGCTACTGACCGATGGCCGAGTCTTAGTTCATGATGAGAGCGGAAACGGCACGCCAAACTGGTGGACGCTTACCCCGGACATCAACGGAAACTACGCCACCGGCACCTGGACCCAGGTAGCGTCGATGCCGTCCAGCTACGCCCCTCTTTATTTCGCTTCGGCGGTCCTGGTTGACGGCCGTTACATTGTTGAAGGCGGCGAATACAACAATGGCCGCGGTAACCGCGGAACCACGGGCTACATTTATGATCCGGTGGCGAACACCTGGACCAACGTAACTCCACCCTCGGGATGGAACTACATCGGCGATACGCCGAGCGTTATCCTGGACAACGGGACCTACATGCAGACCAGTTGCTGCGACAATCCGCCAACGGCTGCGTATTTGAACCCGTCAACCTTGACCTGGACTTCGACCGGCTCGGGCAAATTCGACATCTACGACGAGGAGGGCATTACCTTGCTGCCCGGCGGCATGTCGCTGGATGTGGACGCTTACGTTGAACACTATCAGTCCAATGGTATGAACTATGAGCTCTACAATCCAAACACGGGCGCCTGGAGCAGCGGAGGCAATACGCCGGCGCAATATTGGGATTCAGCAGCCAATTGCGGCGGCGAAGGCACTGCGTCCTATGAGCTTGGTCCAGCAGTGTTGATGCCCACCGGCTTGGTATACCAAACCGGCGCCAACAGTTGCGGCGCCGGCCACACCGGAAGCTACAACCCGAGCACTGACACCTGGACTGCAGGTCCTGACTTTCCCGGCACCTTCGATGTCGCTGATGGTCCGGCAGCTCTGGAAGTCAATGGCAACGTACTGATCTTTGCCAGCCCGGGCGTCTACAACACCGGCGGCCAGATGTTTGAGTGGAATGGTAGCGCGTTGTCGGAAGTCGCTAACCCGCCAAACGGTTCCGGCGATTCCTCTTTCTACGGGCACATGCTGATGCTGCCCTCTGGGCAGATCATGTTCACCGACTTCAGCAACGACGTCGAGCTGTGGAACTCGGCCGGCAGCCCCTACACCGGCTGGAATCCGACGGTGCTGTTGACCAATATCGTCTTCAGTCGGGGATCGACCATCCTGCTCAACGGGGCTAAGTTCAATGGCGCATCGCAAAATAACGCCTACGGCGATGACTTCCAGGACGCGAGCAACTATCCCCTTGTGCGCTTCACCAATGTGTCCACCGGACATGTGTTTTACGGCCGGACGCATGGTCACAACGCGATGGCGGTGGGATACCGGGGTCCCTCGTACACTCACGTGGATATTCCCTCCAACATGGAAACCGGCAGCACCAACATGCAGGTGGTCGTAAACGGCATCGCCTCCCAGAATTATCAGATCGGCATCAACTAGGGAGCTTTAGCGGTCGCATCGCTTTGACGGCGCTAGGTCCCGCTTCCCGGGACACGGCGCCGTCCTCTTTTGCAGAAACGGATTTCCAGCGGCCTCCCCGCGTGCTGCTCCCGAGTGCCGATCAACCGCAACACTTCTGCAATTCAACTGCGTGTTCCTTGCGATCTGCCCGACCAATCGAGCAACCCGCCAACACTTAGGCTCTTTTATGCGCTGTCGACAGGCCGGGCGGCTTTACATTCTTCGCTTGTATCAGTAACAATACTTCTCCAGCAGATTGAGTTGCGATCGGGTCCTGATGCTGAAGTTTCGCGCATGGATGTTCCTGTTGTTGTTCGTGCACGTCCTAGTGCATCCCTGCGTGCATGCGATGGGCACCACCAAGCTGCCGGACGCGCCTGCGGTCGGCAGTTCAACTGGCTTGCAAACGGGCCTCAGCACGAGCGATGAATGCGAGTTGTGCCGGATCGGGCACAACGCTACGGTTACTCCTGAGCTGCCCCAGACCGAACTGCTGAATCCTCGCTGGATCTGTATCACACTTCACGCCGTCAACTATGCCTCGCTGCAGGCTGATCGCCGGCTTCCTTCCCGGGCTCCTCCAACTTCTTAGTCAATTTCGCGCTTGGAAAAACTGTGGCGGCGTGCGTGGGTATGCGCGTCTCGTCGCATAGCAGTTCCAATTGCTGTATTTGCCGCCGCGCTCGCATTCTTTGTCAAGCGCCGCGTCTCGACGAAGTCACCGAGAATTGGAGGATTGAATGTCCCGGAATTCGCAACTGCATTCGCAAACGACAGCCGATGATCCAGTCGCAGCAAACCCAGTGAAACGCTATCTCGCGTTCCTGGTGCTGGCGTTCACCATAGTCATTTCGTCCGGCCTGTCCCAGGCCCAGACGACTGGTTCATCGTCAATAACGGGAACGGTTACCGACCCAACGGGCGCCGTGGTTCCCGGAGCCACGGTGGAAATCCGAAATCCTGTGAGCGAATACAGCAGGACGGCCACCACGGATAACCTCGGTAAGTTTGCTTTCCCCAATGTGCCGGTCAACCCCTATCACATGACGGTAAAGGCTCAGGGCTTTGCGCCCTACGTGCAGGACGTCGACGTTCGGTCTGCCGTTCCGGTGAGCATGAAAGTTGCGCTTCAGATTTCGGCCACTGCTGAAAACGTCACCGTACAGGGCGAGGCTGGCGACCTGCTGGAGAACGATCCGACATTCCACACCGATGTTGACCGCCAACTATTTCGACAGCTACCGCTGGAAAGCACATCATCGGAGCTGAGTTCGCTGGTTACGTTGGCATCGCCGGGCGTCGCCGCCGATTCCAACGGCCTGTTTCACGGGTTAGGCGATCACGCGGAGAATTCGTTTTCTCTCGATGGCCAGCCCATCACGGACCAGCAGAGCAAGGTGTTTTCCAACCAGATTCCGCTCGACGCCGTGCAGTCGATGACGGTCATCGGCGGTGCTCCGCCCGCGGAGTATGGCGACAAGACCAGTGTTGATCGATCGACGTGACTACACGTTCGGGACTGGGCTCGACGACGCCTCACGGAACGTGACCGCCTCTTACGGCACCTTCGGCACGTCGAATGTGGATGGTCGACTTCTCCTATGGCGGCAAGAATTGGGGAAACTTCATTGCCGTCAGTGGTCCTGAATACTGGGCGCTTTCTTGATGGGCCGGAATTCCAGGTCATCCATGACCACGGCAACGAAGAGAACGCTGTTCGACCGCGTCGACTATGTGCTTTCCACCGCGGACGCGCTGCACCTGAACTTTGGTTTCACCCGCTCGTGGTTTCAGACTCCGAATTCGTACGACCAGGAGTTTCACGATATCAATGGCACTCCGTCCTTGAATCCTTTGACCGGGTGCCCGTTGGGCCCGACCGATCAACGCTCGCAAATCCTGACCTTTAACATTGCGCCCACCTGGACGCACACCATCAGCAACAATGCCGTCTTCAATGTCACTGGCTTCGTGCGGCGCGACGCCTATCAACTACTATCCCAGCAACGACCCCTTCAACGACCTTGGCGCTCCCGATCTGCAGCGGCAAACCGTCGCCCAGCAGCGCACGCTTCTCAATGCCGGCGCGCTTGCCAATGTCACCTACACCAAGGGCATCAACAACATTAAGGCCGGCATTACGTATGAGCAGACCTTCCTGAACGAGAATGACCAGCTCGGGATTATCGACCCCACCTTCAATGCGCCCTGCTTGAATGGCAGCGGCTTTCCGGTCAACGGTTTTACCAATCCCTCGCAGTGCGCCGGAGCCGGATATCTCGCCCAATATCGCCTGCTAATCCCATCGCCCCCGGGAGTCCGCCTATATTCCCTTTTTCAACCCCATCCTGCTGCCTTATGACCTGACGCGCGGGGGAACTCTGTTCCCATTCGTCGGCCATACCGACGTCAAAGAACTCGCAATGTACGTGCTAGACAACATCAACGTGCACAACTGGAGCTTCAATCTGGGGATTCGCGGCGACTTTTACAACGGTCTGGCCACCGCCAACCAGGCAGAGCCGCGCGTGGGAATCTCCTACAACATTGCAAAGACCAATACCGTACTTCGCGTCTCCTATGCTCGCACGCTGGAGACTCCTTTCAACGAGAACCTGGTGCTCTCCAGCCTGGGGTGCGGCAATCCCAGTCCTGAATCCTCTTCTGGCTTGCACATCAACTAACTTGACGCGATTGGTTCCCGGCTATCGCAATGAATTCCATGTGGGCCTGCAGCAGGCCATTGGAAAATTTCTGGTGATCGATGGCGAATATATCTGGAAGTACACTCACAACGCCTACGACTTCAGCGTGCTGGGCAATACGCCGATCACCTTCCCCATCGAGTGGCACAACTCCAAGATTCCGGGATTTGCCCTTCGAGCCAGCGTGCCGGTGTATCACGGCTTCAGCGCGCTGGTGGTAATGTCCAGCGTCGCCGCCCGGTTCTTCGATCCGCAGGTCGCTGGAGCGGGGGCCGCTCCTTCGGCGCCCTCGGGAGTTTTCCGCATCGACCATGACGAGTCGTTCAACCAGACCGCGCACTTGCAATATCAGACGCCCTGGAAGCGCGTGAAGCCGTGGATTGGCTTCAACTGGCGCTTTGACAGCGGACTGGTAGCTGGGAACGTGCCATGTTACGGAATCGGCCCAGGCAACGATTGCCCACAATCGACGATGCTTAACGGGATGCCCGCCATCGAAATGACCGACGTTTTGGGAATCCCGCTGACCGCGGATCAAGAATTTCAGGCTGGATTCACCTGCAATGGAGTACACGCGACTCCGACAACTCCGCTGCCGTTTGTCTGTCCGGCATCGGAGTTCAGTGGCACCCTCACCCGGGTTCCGTTGCCCGGAACCGAGAACGACGACAAGAACCCACCACGCATCGCACACCGTAATCTTTTTGATGTCGCGGTTGGCGATGACAATCTCTTCAAGGGCGATAAACGCCGCTGGAGCGCGCAAGTCTCCGTTATTAACCTGGCGAACAATTACGCGCTCTATAACTTTCTCTCGACGTTCAGCGGCACACACTATGTGACGCCACGGGCAATCACGGGGCAGATCGGATTTCACTTCTAGGGAACCGTGTTTGGGGTTAGCGCTGGGACGGCCGATGGAGGCCGTCCCTGCGTACCGGGTAGAGCTGGCCTTCAGGCCAGCGTGTCAGATCCGGTGGAAGCGCCGGGCTTCAGCCCGGCGAAATCGATCCAATCGTTGCTGGCTTTAGCCACGGGATCCGGAGCTGAAGCCCGCTTTCAAGCACAAACTTGCGGCAGGGCTGAAGCCGTGCCCTTTCACTTTTCTTGCGGACATTTCTTTCGCGGTCGTCAGTAGCCGCTGAGGGACTTCCCTACAACTTAATCAACCAGTCGGCGCAGAGCCAACCCGCAGAGCCGCTGAATTGGGCGCGCCGCGTGCCGTAATCCCCGCACAGGCCAACCCCACAGCTTCGCCTTATCACATCGAGACGTGAGGGTCATCACTGAACGCCCGGCAGTAATCATGGAATAAACATCCATCGCTTCTGATTCGGAACGTACGTTCGCTTGAACGGAGGGACAGGTTTGTGTGCAGGAAGTTGGCACGACTCGCCGCAGTGCTGGCACTCAGCCTGACCGCCTGCCTTCTGCAAGGTTACGCCGCCTCGCCGCCCTCGCCGTCCAACGATGACTGTCTCGCCTGCCATGGCGAAAAGTCTATGACCGCCAAGCGCGCGGGACGGACGGTGTCGCTGTTCGTCGACCAGAAAAAGTTTGCGGCATCCATTCACGGATCGCTGCAGTGCACCTCTTGTCATGCCGCTCTGGAGGGCAAAGACCTGCCTCATGCCGTGCCGGTGGACAAAGTCAACTGCGGCTCCTGTCACAGCGACGAGTTCCAGCAGCACGCCAAGTCCGTGCACGGCAAAGCGCTGGCGCGGGGCGACCAGTTGGCACCGCGCTGCGTCACCTGCCACGGCAATCATGAGATCGTGCCGGTCAAAGACAAGAATTCGGCTGTGGCGCCGCTGAAGATCCCGTTGGTTTGCGGGCAATGTCACCGTGAGGGCACGCCGGTGCAGATGAACCGCAACATCGAGCAGCACGACATTCTGGAGAATTACACCGAGAGCATCCACGGCGAAGGCCTATTGAAGAAGGGACTGGTGGTCGCCGCCAACTGCGCATCGTGCCACACCGCGCACTCCATTCTGCCGCACACCGATCCCAACTCCTCCATCGCTCGTAAGAATATCGCCGCGACCTGCACCAAGTGTCACGCCGAGATCGAGCAGGTACATCGCAAGACCATCCGCGGCGAGCTGTGGGAGAAACAAGCCAACACGCTGCCCGCCTGTGTCGATTGCCACCAGCCGCACAAAGTGCGCAATGTTTTCTACTCGCAGGGCATGGCCGATGCCGATTGCATGCGCTGCCACGCCGATGAGCATTTGAAGGCTGCGGATGGCCGTTCGATGTTGGTGCGGGTTAGCGAAGTGGCCAGTTCGCGGCACGTGAAGGTGGCTTGCAGTCAGTGCCACTCGGAGGTAAATGCCTCGCGCGTTCGGCCGTGCGAGACCATCACGCACAAGGTCGATTGCACCGCCTGCCACGAGCAAATCGGACAGGAGTATCAGCGCAGCACCCACGGCCAGTTGCACGCCAAAGGCAATCCCAACGCGCCGTTTTGCAAAGACTGCCATGGCACGCATCACGTGCTTGGCAAGCGCAATCCCGAATCGCTCACCTTTGCCACCAATGTCCCCGACCTCTGCGCCAAATGTCACCGCGAGGGCCAGAAAGCCGCCTTGATCTACACCGGCGTGGAGCACTGGATCATTCCCCGCTATACCGAGAGTATCCACGGCAAAGGGTTGCTGAAGAGCGGACTGACGGTGACGGCCACCTGCACCAGTTGTCACACTGCGCATCACGAGCTGCCGGCTTCGGACCCGGAATCGACGGTGAACCCGAAGAATGTGCCTTCCACCTGCGGCGCCTGCCACCACGGCATCGAAGAGCAATTCGTGCAGAGCATCCACTCTGCTTCGGTTACCAAGACCAGCCAGCCGTTGCCGGTTTGCAACGACTGCCACAGCGCGCACTCGATTCGCCGCACCGATCAGGACGGGTTCAAGCTCGACATCATGAATACCTGCGGGCGATGTCACGCGGAAATCGCCAAAACTTACTTCGATACTTACCACGGCAAAGTTTCACGTCTGGGATATACATCGACCGCCAAATGCTACGACTGCCACGGAGCGCACGATATTTTGAAGGTGACTGATCCGCGCTCGCATCTGAGCCGGGCCAACGTGGTGGCGACCTGCCGCAAGTGCCACTCCGATGCCACGCGGCGTTTTGCCGGATATCTAACTCACGCCACCCACCACGATCCCAAAAAATACCCCTTTCTCTTCTGGACTTTCTGGGGAATGACGGCGCTACTGGTGGGCACATTCACCATCAGCGGATTGCATACGGTTCTGTGGCTGCCCCGCGCCTTTCAGATGCGGCGTGAGCTGCGCGCCGCCGAACGCGCTGAGACCAACGGCGGCCAGACTCTATCGAAGCCTCCCTCCTCGGATGAGGCAAAGGATGGTAACGATGGCAGAGCATGAGCGCGCACTCGCCGCATTGGCGGGCGATGGGACACAAACGGTAGCGATTGCAGAGCCGATGCCGGTCGCGGTTGCCCCGCCAGTTGCGGCAGCGGATGGTCGCGAGTTCGTCCGCTTTACTCGCTTGCACCGCACCTTGCACGCCTGCATGATCTGCAGCTTCCTGACCCTGGCGGTAACCGGACTTTCGCTGAAGTTCTCCTATACCTCTTGGGCCTTCAGATTGGCGCGCCTGCTGGGCGGATTCGAGACCGCCGGCTTCATCCATCGCACCGCCGCCGTGGTCATGTTCGCCACGTTCATCACTCACATTGTGTCGCTGATCCGTGACAAGCGACGCAACAAGGTTACATGGGCCTCCATTTTCTTCGGGCCGAACACCTTGCTGCCCACCAAGCGCGACGCTTCGGAATTTGCCGGCACCATGAAATGGTTCGTGGGCCTCGGACCACGTCCCGAGTATGGCCGCTGGACGTACTGGGAAAAATTCGACTACTTCGCCGTCTTTTGGGGGATCGTGGTGATTGGTTCGACAGGGCTGACGCTGTGGTTCCCCATCTTCTTCACCCGTTTCTTGCCGGGCGCGTTCATCAACGTCGCTACCATCATTCACAGCGACGAGGCCCTGCTGGCCACAGGGTTCATCTTCACCGTGCACTTCTTCAACACCCACCTGCGACCGGAAAAGTTTCCCATGGACACCACCATTTTCACCGGCCATATGCCGGTGGCGGAGTTGCAGCGCGACAAGCCTCGGGAGTACGCCCGGCTGGTGGCCGCCGGCGAGCTGGAGCAACACCTCGAGGAGCCGCAGCCCGCGATTGTGGTGAAGGCCTTCCGCGCGTTTGCCTGGACTGCTCTGGGCATCGGTTTCAGTGTCGTAGTGTGGATCATTTACGCCATGGTTTTCGCCTATCGCTAGCAGATCTGCGGACGGAGGTTCGACAACGAAGATCGATAGCTAAGGAGTATGTCATGAAAAAACAAATTCTCTGTATTCTCGGCATGGCTGTGCTGGCCCTGTGGCTTGCGGGATGTTCAAGCAAGACGACCGCGGCGCGGGGCGTTGCTGATGAGTGGCTGAAGCTGGTCGATTCCGGCAGCTATGATCAGAGTTGGGACCAGGCAGCCGGCGTGATGAAGACCACGGTTGCCAAAGAACAATGGCAACAAATTTTGCAGGAGAACCGTGCCCCGCTGGGCGCGCTGTTATCGCGCAAGTTGACATCGGCCGAGTACAAGGAAGACCTGCCCGGCGCACCCAGTGGCCAGTACGTAGTCTTGCAGTACGAGAGCAGCTTCCAGAACAAGAACTCGGCAATCGAGACCGCCACGCCCATGTTGGATAAGGATGGGCAATGGAGGGTGTCGCTGTATGTGATCAGATAGCGTCAAGGCCGCCTTTCGTAAGGGGCCGTCAACCTTGGCTTGCCGGCTGCTCGGTTTCCGTTTGTCCAGCCGGCGATTTGTGACCGACGTCACTCGGAAATTTCAGATTGGCTGCGAATGACGCTTGTCTTGGCCGCTCTCCGGCATTTATCTGTTACAGGTACCTTATGGCTGATCGCGAAGCTCGAGGGAGTTATTTCGACCGGCTGGCGGAAAATCCTTCTAACCTTCCCGGCGTCTTCGGCGCGCTCTTCGAAGGCGTGTACCTTGTGGACACGCAGCGCCGAATCCAAGAGTGGAACGCCGGCGCCGTCGCGCTCACCGGCTTCACTCCCGAAGATGTGTGTCAGAGAACCTGTGCCGATAACATCCTCGTCCATGTGGACGACTGCGGCACGGAGTTGTGCCGCCAGGGATGTCCTCTGCAGCAGACGCTCGCGGATGGCCAGGTTCGGCAATCCAAGCTGTCGCTAAGACACAAGCAGGGCTATCGCGTGCCCGTCTCCGTGCGCACGGTCCCCGTACGCGATTCAAACTCCAACATCATCGGCGCGATCGAGACCTTCCGCGAAATTGGCGATGCGGAACAATGGAAGGCCCGCATTTACGAACTGGAGCGCGCCGCTTACATCGATCCGCTGACCGGCATTCCGAACCGGCGCTTTCTCGAAACCCAGATCGAGCGCCTGCTGCGCGAATTGCAATCCACCGGCGAGCGTTTCGCGCTGTTGATGATCGACGTTGACGGATTCAAAGAGATAAATGATACGTTCGGCCACGACCTCGGCGACCGGGTCATGTGCAACGTCTCTCAAACCCTGATGAACGCACTGCGGGGACGGGACATTTTGGGACGGTGGGGCGGAGACGAATTCGTGATGCTTCTGAGCGGCGCAAACCAGCAGCAGGCCGCCGCGCTTGCGGAGCGGTGCAGGGTCCTGGTTGCGCAGACCGTCACCCCGAACGGAAGCAGTTACGTGAAGCTGACCATCTCGATCGGTGGTGCGGTCAGTACAGCGGAAGACACTCCGGACCAGATCCTGAAGCGTGCCGATAAGCAACTTTACTTCTCGAAGGGCAACGGCCGAAATTTCTGGTCCGTCGAATGACGCTCATTCTGGCAGCGTCTGTCCCCGGGTCTCATAGCCGAACGGTATCACCAGCAAGCCAATTCCGAATGCGATAGCCGTAATCGCTACCGGCTTGCCCAGCGTTCCCATCTGCCCCAGCAGCGCGCCGATCCCGAAGTTCACTCCGGCTGCGATGAAACGGCCGAACGATGTTGCAAAGGCGAATGCCGTCGCGCGCACGGTTGTGTTGTACTGCTCCGGCAGCCAGAGGCTGAACATGGTGAAGTTGCCGCCGAAAAATCCCAGGAAGAACAGCACGATGATGAACGGTTTCAGTCCTTGGGGCAGGTAGAAAGCCCAACCGAAGCTCAGCACGATACAGAGTGCCATGCCGAGGAAGTAGATGGCCAAGGTCAGCCTGCGTCCAAAGCGCTCCGCCAATGGCGGCAACGCCAGGCAGCCTAGAATCGTGCCCACAGAGAGCAAGCCCATACCAAACGACGCCATCTTGACGGCCTGCGCCTGAATCATCCCTGCACGTTTCGCCAGCACGATGATACCGGTTGGCGCATATACCGCTCCCGCCCACAAGCCGCAAATCGCAGCCGTAAGCAGGATGGTGTTGACGATGGTACGGCGTGTGTACGGCGGACGGAAGATCTCGATCAAAGGGTGGCGGCGGCGAACCTCGTCCGTGCGCGCCTTGCGTTCCCACCGCTCCGGCTCCTTCACGCGGCGCAATACCAGATAGGCGACGATCACGGGAGTGAGGCCGCACCAGAACATGGCGCGCCAGCCGAAGTGCGCTCCCACCGTGTAGTTGAGCGCCGAGGCAAGGAAGAAGCCGGCATAATAACCGGTCTGCAGATAGCCCGCGCCCATCTTGCGCCGGTCTTCGGGCCACGCTTCAGCAACGTAGGTTCCCGCCAGCGCCCATTCGCCGCCGATGCCGATTCCCGCCAGCAAGCGGAACAAAGCGAGTTGCCACACGTTTTGCGACAAAGCCGCGGCTCCGGTGAAGAGCGCGTAAACGAGGATGGTCGCAGCCAGCACGCGCGTGCGGCCGAAGCGGTCGGCGATGGGCCCCCAGATCAGCGACAATCCCCAGCCCACCAGGAACAGCGCGAAGAGCACGGAGCCGGCGAAGCCGACCGTTGCCGGCGTGGCTTTGTAGCCCGATTTGGGAAGCAGTTCGTTGAGCGCCGGACTCAGAACCAAGGCATAGATAACGGAATCCATGCCGTCCAGGGTCCAGCCGGTCCAGGCTCCCCAAAAGCCGACAATCTGCGAGGGATTAAGTTTTGTGTGTGTCCTGACTACTGGCACTGCGGTGTCCGACATGACGGGCCTCTTTTCCGCAAGCTGTGGGCGCCAGATTACTGTAATGGTTGGCAGAGTAACACGAGCGTCAAGATTCGCGGTTCGCTATTCGCGTTCGCTCTCCGCCAGAGTCGTCTAGCACGATCTCCGGCGAAGAGCGGAAGGCGAACAGCGACCAGGGTCACTGGTCAACTACTGCCGTTTGGAGTTCTCATTAGACTCGAACAACTTCTTGATCGCCGGCTTCGTGACTTTGCCCATGGCATTTCGCGGGAGCGCGTCCATGATCAACAGGCGCGACGGAACTTTGTGCGAGGCCAGCCGCTGCCTGGCCCACAGGCGAAGTTCTTCCAGCGCGAGTGCATTGCCGCCGCGAAGCACCAGCGCCGCAGCGACTCGTTCTCCCCATTCCTCATCAGGTACGCCGACCACGGCACACTCGGCGATTGCGTCATGCTCGCGCAACGTCTCTTCAATCTCCAGAGCAGAGACTTTGTGCCCGCCGGTCTTGAGAATGTCCACATTGGTGCGTCCGAGGATGCGATAAACGCCGTTCTCCACCACCGCCGTATCGCCAGTGCGAAACCAACCGTCTCGAAAAGCATCGAGCGTCGACTCGGGCCGGCCCCAATATTCGGTGAATACGTTCGCGCCGCGAACCTCGATTTCCCCCGGCGTGTCGGGCTCGACTTCGGCGCCGTGCTCGTTCACCAATCGGACTTCGACGCCCGGCAACGGCCGGCCGACACTGCCGGGAATGCGCTCGCCGCGATAGGAATTCGAGATCGCCATACCGATCTCCGTCATGCCGTAACGTTCCAGCAGCGTGTGGCCGGTGATCTCCCGCCAGCGTTCCAGCGTGCTGACCGGCAGTGCCGCCGAACCAGAGACCATCAACCGCAGTTGCACTGCTCGCCGGCTCCATGGCTCTTTAGTTTCAGGAGACGCTTTTTCCCACGCCGCGATCAGCCGTACGTAGATCGTCGGAACGGCCATGAAGAGCGTCAGCTTGCCGCTGGCGATGCGCTGCCATACGACCTCGGCATCGAAGCGCGGCAGCATCTCGCAGATCGCGCCCGACCACAACGCGCAAGAAACAACATTGACGATGCCGTGAATATGGTGAAGCGGAAGACAGAGCAGGATGTGATCATCCGCCGACCACTCCCATGCCTCGAGCAGGCTGGTGATCTGCGCGGCGATATTGGAGTGGGTCGTCACGACTCCCTTGGGACGGCTCGTGGTGCCGCTAGTGTACAAAATCATGGCGCGGCGCTGGCTTGTGATCGAAGGCAGCTTGCCGGGCGCGCCGGCGACAGCTTCGTCACAGCAGAGAAGCTTTATTCCGTGAGTCGCCGCAAGCGAGGTGAGATGCTGTCGATTGGCCACATCGCAGACCAGGGCTGAGGCTTGCGTGTCCTCAATGTAGTACTGCAGTTCAGCCGACGGCGATCCGAGCGGAAGCGGCACGGCCACGCCCCCGGCGCGCCATATTCCCCACTGCACTGCCACCCACGGGAAGCTGGGCGTCACCATGAATGCCACGCGAGCTTCGCGGAGGTCGTCTCGGCCGGCAAGGAGCGCAGCCGCGACCCGCGCCGAGGCGTCCAGCAGATCGTCGTAGGAATAAGCCCGGCTGGAATGGACAATCGCGGTTCGGCTTCCGTGCTCATGAGCGCGGGCAATCAGCGCGGGCATGGTGTCCTCCGCCATGGGGTGACTATACGGCGGCATCGTTGATTTTGCCATCTGAGCCCGGACCCGATTGTTTCATGTTTCCCTCGCGAGTCGCCGGTGCTAGACTTTGCGCGATCCACAATTGCAACCCCGATAGCGAAGGGAGCTGGTATGGCGACCCAGGCACAGGAACGTAAACGGAGCAGTGAAGCCGGTCTGGCGCGGTTGGGCTTGAGCTTGGCGAATTGGAGCGAACGCTGGTTTCCCGATCCGCTGGTCTTCGCGCTCTTGGGCATCCTGGTCGTGTTCATCATCGGCCTATGTCTGCGCCAACCGGCCAGCAAGCTCGCCATCCAGGGTGGAAAGAACTTCTGGACGCTGGTGCCCTTCACCATGCAGATGGTGATGATCATCATTGGCGGCTATGTTGTCGCTACCACGCCGTTGGTGAATCGGCTGATCATCGCGCTGGCAAAGGTGCCGAAGAGCGGACGGAGCGCGATTGCCATGATCGCCCTGTTTTCCATGTTGACTTCGCTGATCTCGTGGGGACTGAGCCTGATCTTTAGCGGCCTGCTCAGCCGCGAGCTGGCGCGCCGCGTCAAAGGCATGGATTACCGCGCTGCCGGAGCTGCTGCCTATCTGGGCTTGGGGGCGACCTGGGCGCTGGGGCTCTCTTCTTCAGCAGCGATGCTGATGGCCACGAAGAGCACCATGCCTCCCGCGCTGTTCGCCATCTCCGGCATCATTCCCTTGCGGCAGACGCTCTTCCTGTGGGAGAGCATCGCGACCGCCGTGGTGCTGATCGTGGTTTCGGTCATCGTCGCTTACCTCTCGGCGCCTTCGGCACAGAACGCCCGCAGTGCCGAATCGTTCGGCATTGATGTTGACATCGCCTCCCGCTCGATGGAGCCGCGCACCAAGCCCGGTGAGTGGCTGGAGTACAGTCCCGTGCTGACGGTCTTCGTCAGCGCGCTAATCATCTGGTATCTCGTCGACTTCTTCCGCAGCTCGCCGCAGGGCGCGCTGGCAGCTCTCGATCTCAACACCTACAACCTGATCTTCATTACCGCCGGCTTGCTGCTGCATTGGCGTCCGCGGAACTTTATCCGCTCGGTCGCCGACGCGGTTCCCGCCACTGGAGGCGTCCTCATTCAGTTTCCGTTCTACGCCGTCATCTTTGGGATGATTGTGGGAACGGGTATCTCAACCTGGCTGGCCGATTTGTTCGCGCGCGTGACCACACACGAAACCTATCCGCTGCTAGTGGCGCTGTACTCGGCAATTCTGGGGACGTTCGTTCCGTCCGGAGGCAGCAAGTGGGTCATCGAAGCGCCTTATGTGCTGCAAGCCGCCAACCTACATCGCGTGCATCTGGGATGGGTGGTGCAGATTTACAACGCCGCCGAAGCCCTGCCGAACCTGGTAAATCCGTTCTGGATGCTGCCCCTGCTGGGAATTCTGAAGCTGAAGGCGCGCGATCTGGTTGGATATACCGTGCTGCAAATGATGCTGCACATTCCGATTGTGTTCTTCCTATGCTGGCTGTTCGCGCGCTACATTGCGTACGTGCCGCCGATAAAGTGAAGGAAGCTACGGCAGATTCACAGTCCGGGTATCCTGGCAGGAATGCAGGCCTTTCATAGGCAGCTGGAAAACTCACCGCATATGGCAGTTCGGGTAGAGCGGACCTTTAGGTCCGCCTCCAAGCCGTACACGGAAGATCAGGCAAAATGGCCGCAGCGGACGCGGCGCTGAAGCGCCGCTCTACGCGTACGTGGGACTACATCAACTTTGAAGTTGCTCTATGGCAGTCTGCACAAGCGCGCGAAATTCCTCGTCGCTGACGAGTCCCTCGTTCAAGATGGCTTTGCGTTTCACCGCTTCGAGCACAGCCGCGCGTTGCGACTCCGGAAGATCGATCCCCAGCTCTTCCGCCTTCAGGCGAACGCTATCGAGGCCGCTCTTCTTGCCCAGTACGATGCCGCGCCGGGCCCCAACCAGTTCTGCGGCGTAGGGCTCGATAGCTGCGGGAATGTGAAACTGGCTGGCGACGGCGCCGCTCTCTCGCAAGAAGAGATTCTCGCCGATGACCGGCTTCCAGCCTTCGAGTTCGTACTTCCCTGCCCGGCGCACCAGTTCGGAAACTTCGCGGATGCGCTCCAGGTTGATTTCAACCGGGACATCGTAGAGGCAGCGCAGAGCCAGCGCGACCTCGCCGATATCGGCATTGCCGGCGCGCTCGCCCATGCCGTTGATGCTGCCATGAACCCACGTTGCGCCGGCGCGCACCGCTGCGATCGCGGCTGCGGTCGCCAGTCCGAAATCATTGTGCCCGTGCCAGTGGATAGGAATATCGCCCCCGATCCAGTCGTGGGCCCAGCTCACCAGGAACTCGGCTGCTTCCGGCGTGCAGGCGCCGATGGTATCAACCAGGACCACCTCTCTGGCTCCGGCATCAAGCGCCTCAGAATAGATGCGCGTGAGAAATGTGAGATCGGCGCGCGTGCCGTCTACGCCAAAGAACGCTACGCGAATTCCATTCTGACTGGCATAAGCGACGGCCTCGCGGACGCGCTGCAGTGCCTGCTCGCGCGAAATTCCGTAGGCCTTCAGCTTCAGGTCGCTGGTCGGCGCTTCGATGACCGTCGATTGCAAACCGAGTCGAAGCAGTTCCTCCACATCGCCGCGCGTCGCGCGGGCAAATCCCCACACCTCAGAGTGCTTCAGCCCGG
Source organism: uncultured Acidobacteriaceae bacterium (assembly GCA_963821995.1). Classification (GTDB taxonomy): domain Bacteria; phylum Acidobacteriota; class Terriglobia; order Terriglobales; family Acidobacteriaceae; genus Bog-257. The sequence goes on from CAWGFZ010000026.1 coordinate 31,483, forward strand.
CGCGCAGAATCAGCGAGATGGCTTCGGCATCTTCGGTAGAAACCTTCGGAAAGCCCGCTTCGATGCGCCCCACGCCCAACTCGTCAAGCTTGCGCGCGATCTCCAGCTTCTGTTGCGGGCTGAAGATGACGCCGACCGTCTGCTCACCGTCACGCAGAGTCGTGTCATAGAAGCGAACCGTACGCGTGCGATCGAAATCCGGACGCACATCCGGCCGCGAATTCAGCGCGCTGGTCCACACCTTGCCGTCGAGGTCGCTCATCGTGCAGCTCCCGTTTTTTCGCCGGCAATCACAGGAGGTTTTTCTCCATAGGCCCGCTCCCAGGAGATCACCGGATTGCGCAGCACCCCGATCTGCTCAATCTCGCATTCCATGATGTCGCCCGGCTTGAGGAACCACGCTTTGGGATCGGCGCTGAACGCGGCGACACCCGACACTGTACCGGTCGACACCACATCCCCGGCGCTGTAGCCCATGGGCGAGTAGTGCGCTAGGATCTCGGGAATCGTGACCGACATCTTGCTGCTATGCGAGCGCTGCCGTACTTCGCCGTTCACGCGCAGCTCCATGGCGAGGTTGTGGGGATCTTTGATCTCATCGGCCGTCACGATGTGCGGGCCCAGCGGGCAAAACGAATCGATGGCCTTGCAGAAGCTGAAGACGCCGGACTTCATCTCCAGGCGCTGAATATCGCGCGCCGTAATGTCGTTGAAGATGACGTAGCCGCCGATGTAGTCTGCGGCTGCTTCGGGGCCGAAGTGTTTGCCTGCTTTCTTCAGCACAACCGCCAGCTCCAATTCGTAGTCAAGCTCCCGCGTTAGATGAGGCGGAAAAATTACCGGCTCGTCAGGGCCGATGATGGCATCGACGTTTTGGAAGAACACGATCCACGGCAACACGGGATGCGAGAAGCCGGCCTTCTCGGCTTCGTGATGATGCTCGCGAAAATTGCCCGCGGTGTGGAAGAACTTCTTCGGAACAATCGGAGCTTTGATGCGGATTTCTTCGCGACGGTAGAAGATGGGCTCGCCATCGACATCGCTCGGCGGTTGCCGATCGACCGCGTAGCTGATTGCATCTCGCGCCGCATCAAGGCTGCGATCACCGCCCTCGAATAACAGGCGCATATCGGTCGGCACGCGAGCATCGGCGATTCGGTCGTAAGCGGCGTCGCCCTGGTCGCGCAGCAACAGCTTGCAGGCTGCATTCACATCTACGATACGGCCATCGGGCGCGAACACACCGACGCGTTGTCGCCCGGCTATGTCGAGAAATGTGACGAGTCTCATTTGGGTTCGGCCAAAGTAGACGATAGGACCACGCGCAGTCGAGTTTATTAGTGGGCTTGCGGTTTTCGCAATCTTACTGCTGCTGGTTCTGCTCGGGCGGGAAGCTGCTGCCGGGCTGCATACTCTGCGGCGTGTTCTGCTGCTGGCCGAAGCCGCTCTGCTGGCCGAACGAGTTCTGCTGCCCGAAGGCGCCCTGCTGCTGCCCGGTTCCACTCTGCTGCTGGCCGTTCATCTGGCTGGCCGGAGTACCGACCTGTCCTCCGCTGATGGTCATTGGCTGGTAGGGTCCACGCAACAGAACATTCTGCTGCATGTCCATCATGGGGTTGTAGATGAACATCCATTCGTTGTACGTCTTCTTCTTGTTGTAAATCCGGATCGTGGGATCTTTGCTCAGGCTGGCAACGCCGACCAGCGCGCCCCCGCCAAATGCCGACGTGCCCCCGGTAGTGCTCTGTCCTCCGGTAGCATTCTGCCCGAACGGCGAATTGCTCTGCTGGTTACTGCCTCCGGGTTGATTGCTCCCGACTCCGCTCTGCTGATTACTGGAGCTGAAGCCCTGATTGCTTCCCCCCTGGCCGCCGAAGCTGGAACTGCCGGCGAAGCCCGCCGAACTGCTGCCTTGATCGGAATTCGTCACGAATGAGTCGCTCGATGCCGGCAACTGCGATTGCTGTTGCTGCTGCACTGGCGTGGCGGGACTTCCCTGGGCCCCAGAAGAGGAATAAGAGGAGAAAGAAGACGAGAAAGGCGATGCGGCGCCAGGTCCGGATGCGCCAGAAAGCACAGCACCAGCGGCGCCTGCGGTGCCACCTTGCGAAGCCAGTGCCGCAGCCGGCGTTCCCGGTGCTGCCGAGTTCAGCAGCGTCGCGATGTCACCGTAGTTCAGCAGCTTCCACTTGCCGTCCTTGGTGAGCGGATCTGTGTAACGCCTGCGCAAGTAGCGAATCTGGCCCTTGTCAAGATCGTCGAGAGTAGAGGGGTAGCGCCCGTTCTTCTTATAAAACTTCTTAATGGCACGCATGTACTCGGTGCCGCGGTGGATCATCTCCTCTTCGCGGTCGCGCTTGATCTGCTGCACCACGCGCGGTCCGACAACGTAGGTCGCGGTGATGATCATGAACGCCATCATGAGCATGATGGCGAGCAGCAGGTAGCCGCCGTCGCGCTGGCGGCGCGCGCTATTTCCGTGATGAAGATTCCGCTGCATTCGTTCCGAGTGTCCCGTGCCGTCCTTCATCCCGTGCTCAAGGGGATGGTCTGTGTGTTGTTGGTGAGCACGTCCTGCACTTCCACCGAGCTTGTGCCGACCTTCACGATTTTGTAACGGCGATCGACAATGTCGCCTTCTTTTGCGAGGAAGATGTCTTCACCCTTGAGCAGGAAGATCCGCTTACTGCCATTGCGCGGACCGGCAAATCCGTAGAACTTCAGATCGATCGGCGGAGGTGGAGGCGGTGCGTTGGCCTTCGCCGGCTGCACATCCGGCGTGAGCGGTTTGGGAATATCCGGCGGTGGAGGCGCTTCGGAGCGGAAGATGTTGCGTCCGTTGCCCTTGTAGGTCACGTCTTCACTCGATTTCAGCAGATCGAAGCGCAGGCTGGGGTCGAGCGACTGCGCCAGCAACGTGCGCGTTTTGCGGCCCGGCTTGTTTCCCGGGTGCGCGCCAGTGGCCGCAGCACCGGAAGCCGCGGGCGCCGGCATAGTGTTCTCACCGCCGCCGGAAAAGAAATTGCGCAGCAGAAGCACCGCCGCCAGGAGGACCAGCACGCCGGCGAAAATCGTCTTCGTCTTGTTCTCGGTCCCGAGCTTCACGATTTGGCGGCTCCCGCGCGCAAATAAGTTTCCAGTTTCAATTGCAGACGCACGTTGCCCTGCTGCTCGCCCAGCGCGATCCCGTCAATAAGGAAAAATATCTTGTCGCGCTCTAGCGCATTGATGAACTTCACTTCCTGCAAATAGTCGCCGGAAAGCGCGATTTCGATATTCAATCGCCGCAGGTCCTCAATAGGCGCAGGTTTCTCTTCATATTTGACGCCCGAGAGGTGCACTCCGGTATCAGCCGCGACCTTGCCAAGTTCGGCCGAAATCTCGGAGTACTCCGCCGGAAACCGGTGATCATAAAAACCGGTAATATCCTGCGACGCCTGCTGTAGCTTCTGGTCCATGCCGCGGGTGGGAAGGACCTCCTGCTGCTTCTGCACCAGATGCTGGCGCAATGCGTAGTATTCACGTTGCCGCGCCTGGCGCGAGCGTCCCGCCGGTGAGAGCAGATAACCAATGCCTGCCAGGTCGAGCAGCAGCAGCAGAATCACGGCTGGCATGAGTTTGCTGCGAGTCTCGCGAATACTGGCCATCAGCGTTCCCTCATCTGGCCGGCCGGCAACGGGCGGTTCTGCGCCGCGTTCACGCGGGGCGCGGGCGTGGACGGCGCGGCGGCACGCGTCTTTTGCGTCGCCTTGCCGGACGGCTGATTGGCTGCTTTGTTCACGGGAGTTGCACTTGGCTGTGGCGTGGTCTTCTGCTCTCCGGTTGCCGTGCCGACGTTCTGGTTCTCACCAGTGTCCGGCATGCCAGGAACATAGATTGCCGCAATGTCAAACTGAATTGCTCCCGCCTGGCCTTGATCGCTCGTATTGGCGACTACGCTCTCCGCCACTACCTGTGGCTCACGGAAATGGTTCGACTTTTCCATGTTGCGAACCAGTTCGATGGCACGATCGCGCGAGTTGGTGGCGACCATCACATGCAGCACCAGGTCGCCCGTCTTGCTGTACTCCGGCTTCATCGAGACCACGTGCAGCTCAGGCGGCACAATCTTCTCCATCACCGTGAAGATGTGCGTCCAGGACATCGATTTGCGGGCGAACAGCTCGTTGAGAAACTCCGACTGACCAGCAATGACTTGGTTGGCAGGCTTGTTCAGGATGGCGCGCGCCTGCGCCTCTTCCCAGTTGAGGCCGTCGATCTGCCGCTGCACATCGGCCAATTGCCGATTGATCGTCCGCGAATGTGCGCGCTGATAAACGACGTAGACGGCCAGCACCACGGCGATCGCCGCAAGGGCGCCGATCAATATTGTCATACGGCGCTTGTATTCCCGCGCGACCTCGTAGGGCTGGCTGGCGAGATTAATATTGAGGCGCATCAGGAAACCAGTGCCCCCACAACGCCAGCCAGCGCCGAACGCGGCACATTTGCGACCGCCGCACCAGCCGCGGAGCTGGAAACCAAATCTTCCACCCGCGTCGAAGAACTCGCGCTGAGCGCCTCCTGCAAGACCTGCGAGGCTTGAACGCCGGTGACAAGCACCCGGTCGACCCCGACTCCGTAACGGTCTTCAAAGTATACGAGCGAGGTGTTCACATCATCGACCAGCGACTCGCCGGTTACGGTAGAGCCGCCGTTCTCCAGCGCGCGATAGAGGAGCAACTGCTCCTGATCGACGATGGCGAAAGTGGTTGTGCCATGCTCCACCTTGATGACCATGGTAGGACGGGAAGCGTCAGCCAACCCGAGCGCCGCCAAGGTAGAGGGCAGCACCGAACCGGGATTGTAGCCGGCCTCGCGAACCAGTGCTTCGTATTCGTCAAGAACGCTGCGTGGCGTTACGGCAGCTACCACGCGAATCGGAGTTGACGTCCCCTGTCGCTCGAACGAAACTGCGGCCTGCTCAACTTCGAAGGGCAACGACTTCTTCAAACGGAAGCGGACCACCGCATCGGCGTCCTGGTGCTTTTCGGGAAGAGTTTCGAATTCCAGCAGCATGACGCGGGTGGTGGCATCGGGAATGACCAGGCAGATATCTCGCGAGCGTGCGCCAACTGCTGACAAGCAATCGCGCAAGAGTGGAACCAGGTTTGCGCGCTCCGGAATGTTGGCCTGCTGCAGCCCGGGCGCAAGCGCGCCGGTGGGCAGCGAAGCAGCCGCCGCTGCTTCGACCGTGGTTGCAGCGTCTGCCGCGCGCGCCGCGACAATGCGGTCGGCGCTGATCTCGCATGCGACGCGGGGGCGGGTGATGTGGTTCGTCGTCATGATGCTCTATTTCAGTTGGTAATCGGCGCTTGGCACTTGGCATTCAGTATTATAGCACTTAGCCGGACCGCCGACAACGCTCAGGCTCAAATTTGCCAAGTGCTAAATGCTAAGTGCAATGCTTCCTATCTCGTCGTCTCGATAAACGTGACCTTGTTGATCTCCTTCAGCGTCGTCAGGCCACGCTTCACTCTATCAAGCGCCGACTCGCGAAGGAAATGCATGCCTTCGTCCTTCGCGGCGCGACGGATTTCGCTGCTGGGCTTTTTGGCCAGAATCATCTCGCGCACGTTGTCGGTCAGCTCCAGCAGCTCGTGAATCGCGGTGCGTCCGCGGAATCCGGTGCCCGCGCACTCGATGCAGCCCTCGCCTTCGTAGAACGGAATGCTGCGCCCATTCGCGCGGATCGAGCCCGCTGGCTTCCAATTCTTCGACCGAATAATGCACTTCCTTCTTGCAGAATTCGCAGATAACGCGCACCAGCCGCTGCGCCAGAATGCAGTTCAGCGCCGAGATAAAGTTGTAGGCCTCGACGCCCATGTTGAGGAAGCGGCCCAGCACGTCGACCACGTTGTTGGCGTGGACGGTGGTGAACACCAGGTGGCCGGTGAGCGCGGAGTTAATGGCAATCTGCGCGGTTTCGGTGTCGCGGATTTCGCCCACCATGATCTTGTCGGGATCGTGACGCAGAATCGAGCGCAGGCCGCGAGCGAAGGTCAGACCCTTTTTCTCGTTCACCGGAATCTGCGTGATGCCGCGGATCTGGTACTCGACCGGGTCTTCAATGGTGATGAGCTTGTCTTCGTCGGCTCTTGATCTCGTTGAGCGCGGCATAAAGCGTGGTCGTTTTGCCGGAACCGGTCGGTCCGGTCACCAGCACCATCCCGTACGGCTCCTTGATATAGCGGCGGAACTTGCGCAAGTCTTCCTCGCTGAAGCCGACGACATCGAGGGTGAGCTTGTGAAACTTCTCGCTCATCGACTCTTTGTCGAGCACGCGGAGCACCGCGTCTTCGCCGTGAATCGACGGCATGATGGAAACGCGGAAATCGATGGAGCGCCCGTTGTAGCGCACGCGGAAGCGGCCATCCTGCGGCACGCGGCGCTCCGAGATGTCCAGCTCGCTCATGACCTTGATGCGCGAAATGATGGTCGAATGATGCTCTTTGGCAATGGGCTGCATGGCTTGTTGCAGCACGCCGTCGATGCGGTACTTGATGACCACGGAATCGTCGCGGGTTTCGATGTGAATGTCGCTGGCGCGCCGCTGCAGCGCGGTAAAGATGGTGGTATCCACCAGGCGAATGATGGGGCTGATGTCGGTCTCGGCTGTCAGCTTCTCGATCGAGATGGTCTCGTCGGCGTTCTCGTCTTCGGCGATAACATCGAGGGCAAAGCCTTCGCTGGCTTCTTCCAGCACGCGCTGCGACTGCTCGGTCTTCTTCAGGATGTCGCTGATCTGCGACAGCGTGGCAACCTTGGTCGAGATGCGGCGGGCCAGCAGCAGGCCGATCTCGTCGATCATCATCAACTGGCTGGGATCGGCGATGGCGATCACCAGACGGCCGTCGGGCTTCTCCTCCAGCGGGACGAAGTTGTAGCGGAACATCAGGTCCACAGGAATCTTGCGGAACAGTTCGTGCTGAATGTGGAAGTTCTTCAGGTCCACAAACTCGCAGCGATAGCGCCGCGCCAGGTCTTTGCCGTGCTCGACCTCATCTGTGCTGCGGGCTGCCGTTGCCGCCTACGAAAATTACTTTGGGTGGTTCTGTCATGGGTACCTCAAGAGCACTTAGCGTTTAGCAGTTAGCACTTAGCAAAAGAACGTGCTAAGCGCAAATCACCAAATCCAAATGCCAGAACAACTACTAATAACGAGCGCTGAATACTAAATGCTAAGTACTGAATGCCAACTACTGCCTTAATGCAACGTTCCTGCGCCCAGACTGAAGATCGGCAGATACAGCGAGATCAGCACAAAGGCCACGACCACGCCCATCACGATCAGGATCACCGGCTCGATCAGCGCCATGGCAGTGGCCAGCGCGTTCGTGCACGTCTTCTTCATAGAACTCGGCAATCGAGTTCAGCATGGCCGGCAAAGCGCCCGTGGACTCGCCGACTTCAATCATCTCCACCGACATCTCGGGGAACACCTTGGTTTCTTCCAGGCTGCGCGCCAGGCTTTGGCCTTCGCGTACGCCACGCGTCGAGCTATGGATACCATGCGACATCAGGCGGCTCTGCATCGACTCGCTTGCGGTTTCCAGCGAAGGCACCAGCGGCAATCCGCCAGACAACAGCGTAGACAGCATTCGCGCAAACACGGCGACCTGGTACTTCAGCCAGATGTCGCCGAGCAGCGGGACGCCCAGTTTAATGCGGTCCATCTGGGTTGAACCGCGATCGCTCTTCATCCATCGCCACAGGAAAAATCCACCCAGCACCAGCACGGCGAGCGTGTACAAGAAATAGTGCTTGGCGTTGACACCGATCGACAGCATCATCGCGGTCATGGGCGGCAACTCCGCACCCAGCGTGTGGTACAAGTTGGCAAACTGCGGAACGACGAACGTGATGAGGAAGGTCAGCATCACGATCAGCACGACGACCAGCAACGTGGGATACACGAGCGAGGAGATCAGCTTCTTGCGAAAGCTGACAGCCAGACGCTGGAAGGCGATATAGCGGCCGAGCACTTCCTCGAGATTGCCGCTCTTTTCGCCGGCGAGCAGCGTCGTTGTATAAACCTTGGGGAAAACCTTCTGCGCCTCGAATGCCTCCGATAGCAACTCGCCGCCGCGCACGCGATCGCGCACGTTCTGCAGCACCGAGCGGAAGAACAGATTGCGCTGGCGCTTGATGAGCAACTCCAGCGACTGGATGATCGGCAGGCCGGCGTGAATCAGGGTAACAAACTGCTGATTGAAGATGACGAACTGGTCCTGCTTGATCTTGCGCCGGCGCAGGTTAAATTCCGTCGAAAGCAGGCCCTTGGACTTGATCGAATAGACGAAATAGCCCTGTTGCGCAAAGCGATCGCGGATTTCCGCTTCCGAGGCGCCGTTCTCGATTTGCTCCAGAACATGCCCCCGCTCGTCGGCCATTTTGATCGTGTATTCTGCCATGAATTCCTTGGGAAGGGTTGAAACCAGTCTAACATTGAAGCCATCAGCTATCGGCTGTCAGCCGTCAGTATTAAGAACTCCCATTACAACCGCGCTGTTGGCTTAGCTTTTAGCTCTTAGCTCCAACCCGACCAGCCAGCAGATTTCGCTCACAGGATGTCTCGCAACGTACCGCATAAATGGCGAGGCCGTAGCTGATGGCTGACGGCTGCTTGCTACTCCATCACCTCTGTCCCGGCGACCACCTCCACCCCCGGCGGAGGGACGAAGTGAAAATCTGCCTCCGGTATTTCGACGTTCTCCTTCTGCTGAAGAAAGCGGAATTCCGTACTGGAACCATCCAAGTCCTCGACCACGATGCGGTTTATGAGTCCGTCCGCGGCAATTTCCAGCAGTGTTTGCGCTACGCGATCTTGCATGCCTCTAGGGATTCCACGTAGCACGACATCGCCGGGGACTAAGGGCTCCTGATCGGGCGCAAGGGAAAGTCCATCCAGCTCTTTCTCGAGCTTGGTTTTTCCCAGCAGGTAACGCAGCGGCGAACGGAGATCGTCGAGCTGCTTGACCGGCGTGCGGCGCGCCTGGCGTTCGCCGGGAACGTAGAACCATGCGTTCTGGCCGTCAATAACGAAGAGCTTGGGACGAGGCTGATCGTAGTCCCAGCGCATTCGGCCGGGCTTCTTTAGCAGCAGCGTGCCGCTTTCGGTGCGGGTCATGCCCGCGCCCGTGTAGGTCTCGATGAAACGCGCCTCGAGAGTGTGCATGTGGTCGTAGCGCTGATCGACCCTGGAGGCGAGATCGTGGACGTTGCTTTCGGCAGGGAGCGGAACGCTCCACAGCAGCGCGCCTACGACAAGCAAAAGGGTGAACGCAAATCGGACCGGCGGCCGGCGCCGCGGTTTGACGGAATATTGAAAACGAAAATTCATGGAGCTCCGCGAATGTGCTGACTTTCGACAGAGCTCGCAGCGGGGTCGTGCCGAACAAGCATCAATGGAACACTTCTAATTACTGATCACCGGGCTACTGACATCGGCGGTGCCGTCGGCGTTGTAATGGATGTCGCCTGACTCATCTGAGAAGAAGCGCCGCTGGCCCGTAGTGCCTACCTGGTCCGGTACTGCGGTGATGGTGTAGGAGCGAATCGCCCCGTTCACCTTCTCGCCAGGCGTGTAGGTAAATGAATAGCCACTCTTCCGACCGCTGGCCAGAGGGTTATCGATGGTCTGCTCGCCGCCGCCCTGGGCCGTTCCACCAAGCATCTGCATGTCGGGCGTGAAGCCGGCATCCGGATGGCTGCTGGCGTAGATCATCTCAGCCTCATTGATGGCCTTAATGCTGGCGATGGCCGACGCCTCGTGTGCCGGAATGGTCGACTTGGTGAGCTTGGGAATGGTGAACGCGGCAATGATGAGAATGATCGTGACGACGATCAACAGTTCGATAAGGGTGAATCCCCGCTGCCGCTTACGTGTGCGCATACGCTACCTCTTTTCACCGGCTCATGCGCTGGAGATCCCCAGGCGGTCCGCAGAATCCGGTACTTGTCGGGAGTAATGGCAAGAACACTGCGGCGAGCCGGCTGACTACACGATTATTCTGCAGTCGCCAAGCGATGTCAAAGGAGCCGTGTATTTGGACGGGTGGGATGGGGAAAGGTCGCTGTAGAGCTGTCCGCCGTCAGCTGAACAGTGCGGCATCCAAACCGACGGCTGATGGCTGACAGCTTCTTCAGCACGTCAGCGAATCGCGCGTGACCTTCACTCCGTTGAGATTGCCTAGCACCGTTACCGCGATCAGTTCGGGCCGGAAGAGCTCATTGGCGGACTGTAGCAGGTCTTCGGCGGTCACCGCCTGGATGCGATCGATGATCTCATCCATGCTGACGAAGCGGTCATAGTACATCTCCTGCCTCGCCAAGTTGGACATGCGCGCCGTGCTCGACTCCAGGCTCAGCATCAGGCTGCCTTTGAGCTGGTCTTTGGCGCGCTTCAATTCTTCTTCGCTGATGGGCTCTTTCTTCAACTCGCGAAATTCGTTGACGATCGACTGCACCACCTTGGGCGCAGATTCGCGCGAGGTACCGGCGTATACCGAGAGCAGCCCGGTATCGCGAAAAGGATTCAGCTCGGAGAAGATGGAATAGACCAGCCCCTGCTTCTCGCGCACATTCTGGAACAGCCGCGAGCTCATACCACCGCCCAGCAATGTATTAAGGATGTAGGTTACGTAGCGGCGCTCGTGGCTGATGGGGTAGGACGGCAATCCCACGCAGATTTGCACCTGCTCCAACGCCTTCTTGTTTCGCAGGATGATGCGCGAGTTGATCTTGGGAGGCGTGTCGTGCCAGCCATTCGAACCGGGGGGCAGCTGTTCGAAGCGCTCCCGCAACAGATCGACAAACCGGCGATGATCGAGGTTCCCGGCAGCGGAGATGATCATATTGCCGGGCCGGAACTTACCGCCGTAGTAGTCCAGGATCGCGTTCTGATCGAAACGCTTGACTGTGTCCTTGGTGCCTAGGATCGGCTTCCCCAACGGATGGCCCTTGAAGAAATTCTGGGTGAATATCTCGTGAACCAGGTAATCGGGATTGTCCTCGTCCATTTTGATCTCTTCCAGAATCACGCCGCGCTCGCGGGTGATCTCGTTTGCTTCGAAAACCGGATGCAGGACAAGGTCGCTGAGAATATCGACAGCTACCGGCAGATGTTCATCCAAAACCTTGACGTTGAAGCAGATCGTCTCCTTGCCGGTGAAAGCGTCCATGTTACCGCCAATCGAGTCCACCTGGCGCGCGATGTCCTCGGCTGAGCGGTTGCTGGTCCCCTTGAATACCATGTGCTCGACAAAATGCGAGATGCCGTTCACGTTGGCATCCTCGTGGCGGGAGCCGGACTTCACCCAGATCCCAATCGAAACGGAACGGATATGGTCCATCTGCTCGGTGAGGATGGTGAGTCCGTTGGGTAACACCTCGCGTTGGATGTTGCGCAGTTCTTCCACCATGATGGCTGCTCCGAGCGACACGACAGTCATCGCTCAGCGTATAAACGTGATCCATGCGCCTATTAGGCTGGACACCCGCTGCATAGAATGCGCATGCTCTGTCTGATGGCTAAAAACCCCGAAGCGACGTCGGGCAAACGGGAATCTAACTAGACCAGCATATTGGATGCATGAACGACCCGCAAAATACCGAACTTTTAGGCCTTTGTCTTAAAGAACTTACCGAGATTGCGGCAGTTCTTGGCGAGCCCGGGTATCGCGCCCGACAGCTATTTGACGGTTTGTACCGGCAAAGGTGGTCAACGCTGGAGAAATTCACCACCCTGCCGCTCGAGCTGCGAGCAAAGCTGCAGCGCTCCGGCTTCGCGATAGGCTGGCCGGAAGTAGAGAAGAAGTTCGTATCTCGAGACGGAACGGTGCGCTACTTGCTTGGTTTCGGCGACGGCCAGAGCGTTGAGACAGTTTGGATGCCCGAAGGAGATGGCGGTGAAGCGGGCGACGGGTCGCCGAGTGGTGACGAGGAAATGGCGGTAAACAGCCGTTGGCAGCGCGCGACCATTTGTGTCTCGAGCCAGGTCGGATGTGCCGTCGATTGCGCATTCTGCATGACGGCCTTGCTCGGTCTCCGACGCAATCTTACCGCGGGTGAAATTGTGGGGCAGGTTCTGGCCGTCCTTAGCGACCAGCAAGTTGACATCGATCGCGATCGTTTGAACCTCGTCTTTATGGGACAAGGCGAGCCATTCCTGAACTACGACAACTTCATGCAAGCGGTGCGACTGCTGGTGGAAGGAGTAGAAATCCCCGAGTCGCGCATGACCGTTTCCACCTCCGGCATTGTGCCACGCATTGTGGATTTCGGCGCCGAGCCCATCCGTCCCAAGCTGGCCCTGTCGCTTAATGCTCCTGATGAGGCGCTGCGCACCGAGATCATGCCCATCACTAAGAAGTGGACGATCGCCAAACTGATGGCGGCGCTGCGGGAATTTCCTCTGCGCAATCGCGAGCGCTTGACCTTCGAGTATGTGCTGCTTGGCGGGGTGAATGATGACCTACATCACGCCCGTGAAGTGGCGGACCTGATTCGCGGATTGCGGGCCAAAGTGAATCTGATCGCGCTCAATCCTGGTCCGGAAATTCCGTTTACTACGCCCACCGACGAGCGTGTGCTGGCGTTTCAGAACGTGTTGACGCGAGCCGGAATCCCGGCCTTTGTTCGCAGGCCGCGCGGCCGGGACATATACGCCGCGTGCGGCCAGCTCAAACACACCGCCGAACTGGTACAACTCTGAACATGCTCCGGGCTGCGCACTGTGCGCCGCAATTTTATCTCCGCTCGGCCAGCCTCGTGCCGCAAGCTGACATCCTAAGGAATGCCCATTTCGCGACAAACTTTTTCGGGGCGCAGTCCTGGCCCAAGTTGGTTTGGACGATGGCTTCCAGACGAAGTAACACTCACGCCCGTCTTGCAGTCGTGGCTTCTTCCATCTTTATTTCATACGCAATTTCCGCCGCTGTGCCCGGCTTTGCGCAGTCGTCGACGAATGAGCTCAGTCAATACACTGCCGCGGTGGCGCGCGTCCAGCGCTCCGATCGCGTGGTGCAACTGGAGCATTTCGCTAATCACGCCAAGTCCGGCCCGCTGAAGGTCGCCGCGCTGGAGTTCGTCATTTGGGAATACCTGCGCACCAAGAATTTTTCGCATGCGCTGGCGTGGGCCGACGATCTGCAGGCAATCGATCCGGATAATCCTGTCGCACTGGCTGTGTTGAGCAATGACGCGCGCAAGAAACTGCAAGCCGGAACGACGAAACCGCCGCGGCTGCTGAAAATGGCAAGCGATGGGCTGGACGCATTGCCGCAGCTTTTTCGGCCTCTGGGCATGAGCCAGTCAGACTTTATCGAACTGAAACGGCAGGCGAACGCGATGTTAAGCGGTGCGGCCGGCGACGCCGAGTTGCGGCTGCATGACTACATCGCAGCGCGTATCTATTTCCACAACGCGGTGTATGTGCAGCCCGACAATGCTGCGGAGCTGTACGCGCTGGCACTGGCCGATCTCAACGGGCGCGACCCGAACCGGCGCGAAGGCTATTGGTATTTGGCGCGTGCGGTGGACTTGTCCAAAGGAACGCCGCAAGGCATCGAGATTGCCCGTTTCGCGCGCGCTCAGTACGTGAAAGACGGCGGCAGCAGCAGCGACTGGAACCAGTTCCTTGCGGCCGCTGCAAGCCCGAACCGGAAGGCGGCTCTCGGCACCGAACTGGCGTCGGTGAAACCGCCGCTTTCGGTGCCCCAGCCGCCGACGAAAGTTGTACGACCCAGCACTGTGGCGAGAAGCACTCCCAATGTGACTCCATCGGTCAATCCGCAACCTGCGCCCTCGGTCTGGGCCGACACGGAAAATAGCATGCCCACGATTGTCCGGAAACGCCGTGTTCCGGCCACCGTCGGACCGATGTCGCTCGGGATTTTGGTGGAGACGTCACTGGCCAACAAGGAAAACCGGTCGGCAGTGGTGAACAGCCTGGTCGATATGCTGCGTCGCATGAACGATCGCGACGAAGCGTTCGTCCTCACCTATGACAACAATCTGGTCTTCGCCCAGGACCTCACCAACGATCCGCAACAGTTGGAGCAGGCGCTGGAGAGCATCAAGCCGCAGAAGGGCGCCGTGCTGGATGACGCAGTTGCTTTCGCAGCTGGGCACCTGGCTCGCATTGCCAAGTATCCCAACCGCGTACTGTTGGTCGTCTCCGATGGTCGCAACATCGACAGTCACTCCTCGCCGACGCAGACTTCGGTCGAGATCAATGCCGCGGGAGTGCGGATCTTCTGCATCGGCGTAGACGTCAGCGAAAGCTATGGCCGATACCGCTTGCAACTTCTGTCGCAGAGCACCGGCGGCGAGGCGAGCTTCATCAGCGATCCGAGTCAGTTTCGCCGTGCCACGCAACTGATGGCGCAGAATCTGGGGATCGAATTCAAGTTCTGAGCTGAGTACAGCGCGGGCTTGCAGGGTCCGGAACGCGGTTACGGCGCGTCATCGGATTTTCTTACTAGTAAGACGTCCTACCAGTAAGATTCCCTTCGAGAAGCGCCCCTCTCAGGATCAACATTGGGCTCGTATTTATTGACAGCCAATAATGGTTTTTCTGCTTGCCGCGCCTCAGAGAGCGCGCGCTCCGCCCGTGGCGGTGATTTTGTGAATTGTCGTGGTGCGGCGCTCATTGTCGCGGAATCCCGGCGCTGGGTTGTCGCGATGCCTGCTGCGCGGGTTGCAGAGAGTAGACTCATTGCGTGTTGCTGGCACAAGTCGGCGGATTCGTCTCAACGTTAGTCTGCCAGCAGCAAGCAGCCGCGCGTGGCGTTGCTCCTCAAAATTAAGCAACACAAAATCGGCCCACTCTCGCGTTCTGCGCAGGCGTCTGCTCCAGCATCGAATGCTATAATCGACGTTGCCGTTCCGCAGTACTTCCTCACACCAGGGCGCGTAGCTCAACTGGCAGAGCAACTGACTCTTAATCAGTAGGTTGAAGGTTCGATTCCTTCCGCGCTCACCATCTTATGCCAAGGACTTACCTCTGATTCGCGTCCCGGAAACGGGCCGCTGGTGACGTGTTTTGTGAACCTTGATGTGGTACTACCAATTTCCGCGACTTTCGACTCGGCATGCCGCTCGCGTGTACTTGGTTGCGGCTCTACGCTTGTGTGTCCCCAAGAATCCGCCACCGAGCCTAGATCGCCGAATCCGATCCGATCAGGGATTTCTTCCCAGCTGAATTGAAACATCGAGCGGCTTCTTAGCCAGCAGCAATGCCATCATTAGTGTCAAGAGCAGCCCAGCACCGGCTTCGGTGAACCAGGTGATCACGCTGGCGAAGAGTGCCCAGTCGTACACAAAAGCCCTTTTTGGCGCGCCGGGATCGTAAACCACTGGCACCACCTGGCCGTGACTGAACCTTCGTATAAAACAGATAGAGCGGCGGCCGCCGCATAGCAGGATGTGATCCTCTTTGAACTGATGGTTGATGCTGTCGCGGGTTGCGAATTGGATGGTAGGTGTCGACGTGCCGTTTCGGCTCAAGACGGTGCCGTCGGTCCGGATCCACAGGAATCCGGTGAGGGCATAGCGCGCAAACCCGACATTTACGGCCAATAGGAAGATCACGCCTGCGATCAATAACCAACCACCGAGAAGCGCCGCTCCACGTCGATTGGAAGCCCGCGATTCAACTGCAATGTCCGCGTTGAAATCGGACGGCAATCCAGTTCCCTTCCTGTCACCGAAGCCGGCGGTGGACTCAAGCGACACTGACCTGCGCCCTTCCTGAGGTTCCTGAATACCCATTTCCGGAATAAACTGCTCGACCCTGCATCTATATAGCCGCGCAGCGCCGAGCTTTTGATGGACGCGGCTGAAGTTATAGAAAGCCACATACTGGAAGACGGCGTCTTTCAAGTTCTCGATAGTCTCTACTTCGAATATTGACTGACTTAATTGGCGCGCTGCTGGGGAAGGCGGGATAACGCGAGCGGGAATGCGACCACCCGAATGAGCGCTGCATTCTCCTATTGTCCGGCGAGGTCTTCGGTCGCGGAGCGGTTCTAACCGCAGACAAAATATTCCGCAGTTCGCGAACAGGTCAGTTGGGAAAGCTCTAGGAAAACGAACTGCCGCAGCCGCACGACTTTGTCGCGTTGGGATTATGGAAGACAAAGCCCTGACGCATCAGCGTCGCTTCATAGTCGAGCACCATGCCGCGCAGGTAGATGAAGGATTTGGGATCGATGAAGACGCGGATCTCCTCGAACTGAAAGACGCGATCGCGATCGCGCGGCCGGGTGTCAAAGCTCACGTTGTAGCTCAGCCCAGAACAGCCGCCACCCTGCACTCCCAATCGCAAACCGCCCTCCACCGGCGAAATGTTTTCTTTCGCCATCGCTGAGCGGATGTGGGCCAGCGCCTTGTCTGTGATCTCGACGCCTTTTGCGGCGGGCGTGGGGGCTGCAGTCTCAATGTTGATCGTGCTCATAGTCTCTCTGTTACCCTTGGGCGCTCTGTTTGATCGCGGAATCGTGCGCTTCTGTTTCGCGCGGTTGCGCCACTGCATTCTTCTTCTTCCAGTCGCCGATGGCTGCGCGAATGGCGTCCTCGGCCAGCACCGAACAGTGGATCTTCACCGGCGGCAGCGCCAACTCGCGCACAATGTCGGTATTGCGAATGGCGAGCGCTTCGTCAACGCTCTTGCCCTTGACCCACTCGGTTGCCAGTGACGATGACGCGATCGCCGAGCCGCAGCCGAAGGTCTTGAATTTGGCGTCTTCGATGATGTTGGTCTCGGGATTCACCTTGATCTGCAGCTTCATCACGTCGCCACACTCGGGCGCGCCGACCAGGCCGGTGCCCACCTCCGGGCTGCTCTTGTCGAGCGAACCGACGTTGCGGGGGTTGCTGTAATGGTCAAGGACCTTGTCGCTATATGACATTCTGTTCTCCTGCAATCTCGCCGAGCCGTATATTGAGCAACATTGTCATCCTGAGCGCAGCATCCGCTTGGATTTTCTGACCCGCCTTTTTTGCGGGTCGGGCGGATGCACAGTCGAAGGATCTGCGGTTATTCGTGCCGGGAGGATGTTCTCTTCCCAGTGACGGACAGCAGGTCCTTCGATTCCGTCGCAAAAGATGCGGCTCCGCTCAGGATGACAATGTAGAAAGACCGTTTCTTCATGCACGCTTAAAGGCGTACCCCTCCCGATTGACTAATGCGTCGGCTCGGCGGCCCATTGGACCTTCTTCAGGTCGATACCTTCCTTCGCCATCTCGTATAGCGGAGACAACTCGCGCAGGCGCTGCACCGTTTCGACCACGCGGTTGGCAACGTAATCGACTTCGGCTTCGGTGTTGAAACGGCCGATGCCGAAGCGAATGGAGCTGTGCGCCAGATCGTCGCCCGCGCCGAGCGCCTTCAGAACATACGAGGGCTCCAGCGTCGCCGATGTGCATGCCGAGCCGCTCGAAACCGCAACATCGTTGATGCCCATCAGCAAGGATTCGCCCTCGACATAGGCGAAGCTGAGATTCAGATTGCCCGGCAGGCGATGTTCCATCGAGCCATTGATGTAGACCTCATCGAGGCGTCCCATGATGGCGGCCCGTAGGCGATCGCGCAGCGCGGCGAGCTTCGTCGCCTCTGCGACCATTTCGTCAGCAGCAAGAGCACACGCCTTGCCGAGACCAACAATTCCGGGGACATTCAGGGTGCCGGAGCGCATACCGCGCTCGTGTCCGCCGCCATCGATTTGCGCGACCAACTGCACCCTCGGATTTTTGCGCCGCACGTACAGGGCGCCCACTCCCTTTGGGCCATAGAATTTGTGCGCTGAAATTGAGGCGAGATCAACATTGTCCTGGATGACGTTGAACGGCACCTTACCGATGGCCTGCACCGCATCGCTGTGAAACAGCACGCCGCGCTCATGGCATCGCTCTCCAATTTCACGGATGGGCTGCAGCACGCCAATCTCGTTATTCGCCGCCATGATCGTGACCAGGATGGTCTTGTCATCCATGGCGCGCTTCAGGTCGTCGAGATCGATGCGGCCATCCTTCTGCACCGGCAGATAGGTTACGCGGAAGCCATGCTTCTCCAGCCGCTTGCAACTGTCGAGCACAGCCTTGTGCTCGGTCGCCTGGGTGATGATGTGATCGCCCTTCTCGCGATACATCTCGGCGACGCCTTTGATGGCGAGATTGTCGCTTTCGGTCGCGCCGGAGGTGAAGATGATCTCCTTCGCGGTCGCGCCGATCAGCTTGGCGATACGCTCGCGCGCCTGCTCCACAGCCTGCTCGGCGACCCAGCCGAATTCGTGATTGCGGCTGGCAGCGTTGCCGAAGCTATCGGTGAAGTAGGGCAGCATCTCTTCCAGCACGCGCGGATCAGTTCGCGTGGTGGCATGGTTGTCCATGTAGATGGGCAGCTTGACGCCGGTCTCGGAGCGGGGCGAGCTCGTAGGTGTAGTCATGATTTCCGCCAATTCCCTGTAATTCGATTGTACTCGCGACCGGCAGAAATGAATCCCACGAGGGTGGGAAGGACTGTCGGCCTACCTACGGCGTCATTTCCCCAGAGTTTCTTAGCGCGTGCGTCGGCCATCGCCGTGGCCTTCTTGCGAAGTCCCAAAACGCGAAGAAACCCCAAGCCGAAACTTATACGCTTCGACTTCCACAACGGCCATTGGTATTCAAGATCCGACCGGAGAAACGCAATGCAGCTCTGAAACAGGGTATCGGCAATTTGGTCCCGTTGATCCTGGCGATAAGTCTGACTATGGAAACTGTCCCAGACAAACCACCGCCGTTCATAAATTGTGGCGAGAGCCGGATCGCCCTTGTCAGACGGGAAGCTGTTTTCGAGATCGTCACTGGCAATTCTTCCTGACCAGTAGTCCCGCAATAGACGTCCGGCTATGTCCCGCTTCTGCCGATCAACCATTGACTTTCCAATGTTAAAGCTACGGCTGCGAACTCGCAGTAATCGTCTCCAGCCCATGTCCATGCGGGCCAGTCTCCCGCTGGCGAAGCAGCAAGGCCAGCGCGAATCCAACAAAGCCGAGCGCGGTGAGAATCTTCAGCATAGGTAGATAGCCCGCCGGGTTGCTGGCGCTTGCTCCGGCGACATCATTCGCCTTGCCCAGCACCCAATTCGTTCCAGCCATACCCATGTTCTGGATCATGGTCATCAGCCCCAACGCCGTACCGAGCGTGCGTTGCGGCACTAGATAGGCAACCGACGGCCAGATAATCGCCGGCACCAGTGTGAAGGCAAAACCCAGCATCGCCATGGGAATGTACAGCGTGACGTTGGTGTACGCCATCATCAGAAACACTGGGATGAGCAACAGCGTGCCCAGCAGCATGATGGTTGCGCGACGCCCCACTTTGTCGGAGTAGAGTCCGATGATCGGCGTGCCGATCATGGTGAACCCGGTCAGCACACTGAGCAGAAAGCCCCCAAGCTGCAGCGAGGTGCCTTTAGCATCGACAAAGTACTTCACCGCAAAAGTTTCAAAGGGAAAGATTGCCGAATAGAAAACGACGCACAGGCCAACGATGTACCAGTAGGAGAGATTGAAGGCCCTGATGTCCGCCATAACGATCTTGTCCGACTCGCCTGCTTGCCCCAGGGAGGAGGTACGTTCGGCGCGGACTTCGAGGATCCAATACCCGATGGGCCCGATGACGCACAGCGTCACGAATCCGACGCCGATCAGCCACGGCTTTTGCCAGGAATCGTAAGCGCCTCTGGCCCACGTCGGCGAGTTCTGCGCCAGCCAGGTGCCGCCGCGCGCGATCATTAGGTTGATGCCGAGGGCAAAACTTAGCTCTTTGCCCTTGAACCACTTGGCTACGGCCGTGGTGATGCCTACGATCAGCGACTCGGCGCCCATCCCGAAGACGAACCGGCCACTAGCCATGACGGGGAATGTCACGCCGAAAGCGGTAATCAGGGAGCCGGCGAGACAGACCAGGCCGAAGATCAGCATACCTTTGCGCGTCCCAATGCGGTCGATGAGAATGCCGCCGATCAGGACCGTGGCGATCGGCGCGATCGAGTAGAAGGAGTTCAGCAGTCCGATGTTCTGATCAGTGAAGTGGAGCTGCTCCTGTAGCAGCTTCGCCAACGGCTCCAGCGCATCGTAGAAGTAGTAATTGCCGAACATGGCTAGGCTGACAAAGATCAGCACCAGCCAGCGGTACATTTTGCTGGGTTGCGGGCGAACATCGACCGCGGCTTCTGGAGATGACATCAAGGGCCTCGATTTGACGTGAAGCTGCAAAGATAACAGAAGCGTCCGGCAAGCAGCGACGTGACCGGCTCCAGCACGCTGAGATGCGCGAGCAGGATGGGCAACATAAGAATCCGAGCGGTCCCGCGAGAACGTGCTTCGCCTATACTGAACCTGTACCCGCCGCAGTTGATCTCTCAGCATGCTCACGCGCGATCAGGCCGGTGATATCTTCGACAAGCTGCGCAAGTACGCCACGGCGGATGAAGTTGAGCTGCTTATCTCCAGCGGGCGCAATGCGCTGACGCGTTTCGCCAACAACACCATTCACCAGAGCGTCGACGAAGAGATAAGCCACATCTCGGTCCGCGTGTCGTTCGAGGGCCGCACCGCGCGCGCCACCACCAATAAACTCGACGAGGAAAGCCTGCGGCGCGTGGTGCAATCGGCCGAAGCACTCGCGCGAGTGCAAGAGCCCAATCCCGACCTGCTGCCGATGCCCACCCCCGCGATGGTAGAAGAGAACGCCGCGGATTCCGGCGCAATACCTATTCGCCGCCGGTTCAACAGCACTGCCGCGATCTCACCCGAGGACCGCGCGGCAGGCGTGGCGCAGATGGTCCGCATCGCGAAGAAAAGGGGACTCACCGCGGCCGGGATATTTTCTTCTTCGGAGACGGCCGAAGGCATCTTCAACTCCCGAGGAGTCATGGATTGGTACGACCAGACGCTGGCGGAGATCTCAATCACGATGCTGGGCGACACCTCCTCAGGGTGGCAAAAGGCCAACTCGCCGGATGTCGCCGTTCTCGATCTGCGCCGGCTGGCAGAGGTGGCCGCGCAAAAGGCTGCGGCATCGCAAAACCCACGCGAGATCCCGCCGGGCAAGTACACGGTGATACTTGAACCCGCGGCTGTGCTCGATGCGGTGGGATTCATGTTCTGGGATTTCGGCGGCTCGGCGCTGCTGGAACAACGCTCATTTCTGAATGATCGGATCGGCAAACAATTGTTTGGGAAGAACATCACCGTTTGGGACGATGCCTATCATCCGCTGCAGACAGGCACGCCCTTCGACGGCGAGGGAATGAGACGCCATCGCATCAAGCTGGTTGAAAACGGAATGGTGCAGCGGGTTACCTACGCGCGCTCCACTGCACAAAAAATGAGGCAAATGGGCGGTAATGTCGGCCCGGTTACTGCGACCGGCCACGGTTTTGCCCTGCCCAATGAGATCGATGAAGCGCCTATAAATATTGTCTTCGCTGGCGTGGAGGGCGAACACCCCCAATCGGTCGAACAGATGATCGCCTCAACCGAGCGGGGAGTGCTCGTAACTCGACTCTGGTACATCCGCGAGGTTGATCCTTACGAAAAGATTCTCACCGGAATGACTCGCGACGGCACATTTCTGGTGGAGAATGGAGAACTTCGGTGCGGCATTCTCAATTTTCGCTTCAACGAGAGTCTTATCCACATGCTCCAGAACGTCGAGTGCATGGGAACTCCGGTTCGCGCCAGCGGCGAGGAATCGATGGATATGGTGGTGCCCGCAATGAAAGTTTGCGACTTCAACTTCACGGAGACGACGAAGTTCTGAAGCTGCTGAGGGCAACATGACGTATGTACCAGTAGATTTTTCGAAATGGCTCAAATTGCCAGCACCAAAGAAGTTACCCGCAGTAACATCTAAACTATGGTACTTTAGTAACAGGTGATCCTGCGCCCTTGGGAGTATGCTGGTTTGTCAAGGCCATGTTCGCAAGTCATCAATTCGACCTTCGCAATTCGATACGCTTCCCCCTTCACCTTCAGGTCACGCTCAAGACTCCGACCGGCGAACATCATGCCGAGACCACGGACATTTCATCCGGCGGCGTTCTATTTCAACTGGACTCCGAAATCGAAGTAGGTTCGCCAGTGGAGTTTGCGATTGAGATGCCGATTGAACTCTCAGGTGTCACTCACCCCGTATCCGTGATGTGCGTCGGACGAGTGGTGCGTTGCACGCAAGAGGGTGCACGTCGGAGTGTTGCGGTGGCGATTGATGAATACCACTTTAAACGGCTCTAAGCCTGCTAACGGGCGGAGCCGGCGAGCTCGCGAGACGGTAAGAACAGACGCCCGCAGTGTCTCTGCTCAACCTTCTTTTGACGGGCCTCAGTTCCCGATTCGCATCATCCTTGCCGACTCCGAAGCCATCTTCCGCGTGGGGATGAGCAAAATCCTGGCGCAATGGGACGATCTGGACGTGGTGGCGCAGACGGAAACTATGGCCCAGACCCTGAGCGCGGTCGCTTCGACGCCGGCCGACGTGATCCTGTTCGAAGTAGGCCTTTCCCCCAATCCCGCCGATGCCGTTAGCGAGGTCGCTTCGCGTGTCATGACCGGAGCGAAAATCGTGGTGGTGACGCAACGCGCCGGCGAACAGGAAACCGTCGATTATCTTCGTCGAGGGGTGCGAGGGATTCTGCCCCGGGCGGTTTCTCCCGAGCTCCTGGTGCGCTGCGTGCGCAAGGTTGCGGCCGGCGAAACCTGGCTGGACAAGCAGGGCGTGAACTGGGTCATTGAGGCGTATCGCACGCAGGCCTTGCAGGGAAATGCTCCGCGGCAGCAGCTTCGTCTGTCGGAGAAAGAACTGATGATTATCAGCGGCGTGACCCAGGGCATGAAGAACAAAGAGATTGCGCGCGAAGTGGGAACCACCGAGCAAGTGGTAAAGAACTACCTGCGCAAGATCTATGACAAGCTGCACGTAGTTGATCGGCTGGAGCTGGCGCTGTACAGCATGCATCATCGTCTGCTGGAGGGACATGCGCCCCGGATGCCGCTCGAGACTGCGGATGCGAATGCTCCCATCGCGGCGGGCGAGCCGGTTTCGCTCGCCGAGCAGTCCGGCCCCGATCTCGAGGCATCATCGCCAAAGAATCCTGCCGAACGCTCGAAAGACCAAGTCTGAGTCCCGATGGTTACGTTCCCCGTCTTTCCAGTTTGAGTGCGCTTACGGTACTGTAATTCGTTCGATTCCTTTTCCGAGGCAAGGATGAACACTTTACTTCGCGCCATTCGCGAGACGCGGCTGGTTTACGCTTTTCTGCTGCTTTTCGCAGTTGCATCGGCGAACGCACAAAGAACGAATGCGACTAGCAACACCCAAACTGATTCGTCGCTCGCGCCATCGCTCCGTAGCCAGGTCGATGAAATCGCCCGGCAGGTACTGAAGACTACCGGCGTGCCGTCGGCTTCACTTGCCATTGTTCAAGATGGAAAAATCGCGTACCTCGAGGCTTACGGTTCGGCGCGGCTGGATCCGCCGGCTCCGGCCACGCCGCAGATGCTCTACAGCATTGGGTCGATCAGCAAGCAGTTCACCGCCGCGGCCGTCCTGATGCTGGCAGAACAAGGCAAGTTGTCGCTTGATGATCCGGTCTCGAAGTACATCTCCGGGTTGACAGATGGAAGCGCCGTCACCATTAGCGAACTGCTGTCGCATACGGCGGGCTACCAGGATTTCTGGCCGCAGGACTACGTGCCCCCGATGATGCTGAAGCCGATCACCGCGGATGGCATCATGGATGGCTGGGCGCGCAAGCCGCTGGACTTTGCGCCGGGAATGAAGTGGCAATACAGCAACACGAATTACGTGATTGCCGGCGTCATTGTCGAAAAGGTTTCGGGCATGCCGCTGTTGCAACTGCTGAGCCAGCGCGTGTTCACGCCGCTGGGGATGAAGAGCGTGGCCGACACCAACCTCAACAAGCTGCCGCCCACCGATCCAACCGGCTATTTCCGGTACGCGCTAGGGCCGCTGCACCCTGCGCCCAAAGAAGGCCGAGGTTGGATGTTCGCTGCCGGCGAACTGGCGATGACGGCCGAAGACCTGGCCACGTGGGACATTTCGATAATCGACCAGAGCGTGCTCAAGCCGGCTTCATATCGCGAGATGGAAACCGATACGCTGCTGAAGAACGGCCTGGGAACGCGCTACGGACTCGGAATGTTCGTTACCAGCGTCAACGGACATCGCATGCTGGAGCATGGCGGTGAGGTCTCGGGCTTCACGGCGGAAAACATCGTCCTGCCCGACGACAAGATCGCCGTGGTGGTGCTGACGAACCAGGACGCGGCGGAAGCGGCATCCGACATCGGCGCACAGGTGCGAACCTTGCTGCTCAAGGCAGCTAATCCGCAGGACGCGAAGCAGGATGCACTTATCCGCAAGATCTACGACGGTCTGCAGCAGGGAAAGATCGATCGCTCACTGTTCACCGAAAATGCCAACGCCTATTTCAATGACCAGGCCCTTAAGGATTACGCCGGCAGCCTTGGGCCGCTGGGCGCGCCGGAATCGTTCACGCAGACGCGATCGTCGGGACGGGGCGGGATGACGGAGCGGATTTACGCAGTCAAGTATTCCAAGAAAAACCTGATAATCATCATCTACGAAATGCCAGATGGAAAAATTGAGCAGTATCTGATCGCGGAGCAGTAAGCAGTGCTTTGCGGCCGAGCAAGCGGCAGAACAAGGCTCGATTCGTTGGCGGTAGGAGAGCTTTAAGCCCTTAGACAACGTGCTGACCTTCAGCTTGGCGGTCTTAAGAGATCGAATAGTTGCTGTCGCTGCGCCAGTGAATGCCGTGTCCGGGTCGAGAGGTCAAGTCGGCAAAGAATAGAAAAGCGCCTCGTAAAGCGAAGCGCTCTCCACTGATGCTATGGGTGCCGGCGCTATTGCTGCTTGGCGGCGGTGTAGTGCATCGAGGTTCCCTGTAGTTTGTCGTCGTACGTGCAGTGCAACGTGTTCCCGCTGACCGTTGCCTTCATGATTCCGATCACCTTGCCGTCACGTTTATCGGTTTCCTCGATGGTGTTGTTGCCCACCTTCTTGACCGAGACCGTGGTTATTCCGGGATCGCCCTTCATCGCGGCCTCAGTGCCGTCCATCTTCGCGGTGTAAGTCTGTCCGGTCAGCGTGGTCATGGTCAGTTCGTCCCCGTTCACCTTGTAGCTCCAAGTGATCCCGTTATCTGAGACGTTCTCGAATTTCGTAGTTCGCCAGGAACCGGTGATCCTATTGGCTCCCGCCGGAGGTTTGGCGCCCACTCGCATGTTTTCTCCTTTACCTGTCACCGGCGCGGCGTTGGTGTTGCTGCTGTCGGTGAACTCGAAGGTCATCGTGCTGCCGTCAGGAGAAACCATCATTTTTGAAACCACGACCGTCTTGCCGTCTTTCTTGTCCGTTTCTTCCACCTCATGGTCGTTCACTACCTTGATCGCAACGTTGTCGAAGTATGGATGGCCAGTCACCGCGTGGTCCTCGCCGTCGGCTTTGACCTCTACGGGCGGCACGCAGGTTTCACATTTGTACATCCCGTTCTGCAGCGAATAAACATACGGCTTCTTGGGAAAATCGACTTTGTTCATATCGACCTTCCACGTGCCATCAAATGGGCTTTGCGCGGCTGCGAAGACAGGCAGCAGGAAAACACTAAGCGCCGCAAGCAAATACATTCTCCTCATTTTGCCCTCCATGATGTTGTATTCCAGCGCGGGAATTATATCGCGATCAGAGCTGTACAGCGCGGGCGGCACACAGAAAGACGTTGCAGAATGCTGCGAATACGCAGCAGGGCGATCTATCCGGCTGGCAAAATGAGACAGAGTGAGGAGAGCGCTATTGACAAGTCGGCGAAGCGGCCTGTCCCGTTTGCAGCGCAGCCGGATTCATGCAGGTTCCAGGATCGGGCGTATGGGTGGATACGGCGCGCGCCGTCGGGCTTTCGGTGAGGAATGCCTGCGGCGGCGCCGAGTTCGGGCTGCTGGAGGAGTTAGGCTGCTGATCCGTCGAGCTCCCATTCCGCGGCTCTTTCGCCTTCGGCTGCGTACTCGGTTCCTGCTCCGTACCCTCCATCTTCTTACTACCGGTGCTGCTGGTACCCATGTTGGAAGATGAAGGAGGATTGTTGTCCTGTCCGCTGGCGCCCGTGGTTGAGGTGGTGCTGCTTTGCTGGTCGCGAACCGTGGCGTCCGGCTGAGCCGTGCCTTCCTGGGACTTGGTTGCACCGTTATTGCTCTGCGCCTGAGGCGGATGGTCAGGGTTGTTGACGCTGTTTTGCGACTGCGCGGATGAGTTGCTTGAATTGCTGGGGTCGCTGCTGGGGGTGGATGTTGTGCTCTGCCCGAAGATCATTGCAGCAAGAAGAACCACCATGCCTGCGAAATACGTTAGGCCCTGCATACGGAACCTCCCCGACGGTGGCACTCAGCCATGCTATTTAGACGGGCGGGACCGCAGGATGGTTTTCCGTCACTGAACAAAGCGCGCAAATTCGCCGCAGAGCGGCAGAATGTCTTGTGCGCGGCACGAAGCGCTCACTGCACCTTAGCCCAAGGGTGGGTGGGCTTGGCCCACGCGGATCGATTCGCCAGCTTAGCGGAGCAGCGGCATCGCCCAGGCAAAGTTGAAGACCGTCAGAGGATCTTCGGAGTACTTCGGGTCCAGATCAAGGTAGCTCTCGGCAACAATCCAGTAGTAGGTCTTAACGGTCGCGATCATCAGGTCAACGGCCGCATCGATCTCGCGATGTGCCGCAGCCAGCGCCGGCAGCGTGCGCTCGTGATGTCCGCCGTGCGGTACGGCAACACCCTTCAGCTTGTCCGCAGTCTGCTCCAGCGCAGCGCGATCGTGCGCGAACTCGCCGTCGGAGAGTTTATCGTGTAATAACTCGGGATGATCAGCTAACTGCGCCACGACGCGCGGTAGGGAGACAGCGCCTTCGTTGCCATCCAGCAGCCGAAGTGCGCGGGCGATCATCGCTTCGGTGTAGCTGCTGCGCAACATGTCGAGGAAAGGACTGCGCGATCCGGAAAGCTGCGGGTTGGGCTGGACAACCTCACGCTCGAACTTCCAGTAAACATCGCGGTCGGTGGCCAGCGTCAGCAGTTGTTTGCCGATCTGGCGGAGCTCAGTCTTGGCGCGTTCGCAAAATTGTTTTGCATCGGACATAGAAAAATCACCTGGGAAAATCGTAGCCGAAGACGCGAACATTCGGCTGTGATCCTCGTCACCATCGGGCCGATAAGCCCGCAGATCCTGCCCAGTCGCGCCGTCTCCGCAAGCTACAATGAACTTGAGCGAGGTATTCGAATTGTCCACTTATGAAGAGATCGTTGAACGCGAAAAGAAGTTCTTGCTGAACACCTACGCGCGTTATCCGCTGGCCATTGCGCGCGGCAAGGGCGTCTTCGTGTATGACGTCGAGGGCCGCCGCTATCTCGATTTCCTCTCCGGATTGGGAGTTAACGCTCTGGGGCACGCGCATCCGCGCATCGTGAAGGTCATTCGCGACCAGGCGGCGAAGGTGGTCCACGTCTCCAATCTTTATTACAACGAGTATCAAGGACTGCTGGCGGAGAGGCTGTGCACTTTGTCAGGGCTGGATCGCGCGTTCTTTACCAACAGCGGCACAGAGGCGATTGAGGGCGCGCTGAAGCTGGTGCGCGCGGCGGGACATGCGACGGGCGGCGCGGAAAAGTGCGTCGTGATCGCGCTCGACAATTCTTTTCATGGGCGCACCATGGGCGCGCTGGCGCTGACCGGCCAGCCAAAATATCGCAAGGATTTCGATCCCATGCTGGAAGGCGTGCGCTTCGTGCCGCGCAATGATGCGGACGCGCTGCGCAGTGCGATGGACGAAAAAGTCTGCGCGATTGTGCTGGAGCCCATCCAGGGCGAAGGCGGCATTCAGGAGACGACGCCGGAGTTTCTGCAAGTGTGTCGTCAACTGGCCGATCAGCATCAAGCTGCGCTGATCTTCGACGAGATTCAATGCGGCATGGGGCGCACGGGCCGGCTCTTCGCGTTTGAGCATTTTGGCGCCAAGCCGGACGTGGTGTGTATCGCCAAGCCAATGGCAGCGGGTTTACCGATGGGCGCGTTTCTCGCCAAGGAGCAGTTCGCGCAGCACATCACGCCTGGAAAGCACGGGACAACGTTTGGCGGCGGTCCGCTGGTGTGCCGCGTGGGGCTGGAATATCTGGCAATTCTCGAAGATGAGAATTTGCTGGAACGAGTGCGTCGCGTGGGCGCGTACTTTTCGCACAAGTTGCGCGAATTGGTGGACAAGTTCGAGATCGCAACTGAGGTGCGCGGCGTAGGTGCCATTCAGGCGCTGCAACTCAACATTCCCGGCAAGCCGGTGATGGACGGCGCGCTGGCGAATGGGTTGCTGATTAACGTGACGCAAGATACCGTGCTGCGATTTCTCCCGCCGTTCTTGCTGGAGGAAAAACATGTGGATAAGGGCGTAGGGATTTTGCGCAAGCAGCTTGCGGCGGCACAGAAGCAGGCCAGGGCGGAGAAGAAAGCCGCGGTCAGCGACTTGAGAAGGCAGGGCACCATCAAGCCCGCGTGAATCGCGGCAATTATGCTGCAACTCTCTCCGCAATCCACTCCGCGCACTCGCGTGTGCCCAGCGAGCCGCCGACATCAACCGTCGTCTTCTTCTCGCGCACGGCATCCAGCACCGCGCTCTCGATCTTCTGCGCTTCGGCATTCAGCCCGAGGTGCGCCAGCATCATCGCAGCGGTCAGAATCGAGCCCATGGGATTGGCGATGTTCTTTCCCGCAATCGGCGGGGCCGAGCCGTGCACCGGCTCGAACATCGAGGTGCGGCCGGGATGGATGTTGCCGCTGGCGGCCATGCCCAGTCCGCCCTGCAGCGCGGCGGCGAGGTCGGTGACGATGTCGCCGAACATATTGTTGGTGACGATCACGTCGAGCGAGCGCGGCTCGCGCACCATCTGCAGGCAGAGCGCGTCCACGTACATGTGCTGCGTCTGAATGTCGGGATATTCCTTCGCCACTTCCTTGAAGACGCGCTGCCACAGGCCGCCGGCGTAGGTCATCACGTTCGACTTGTCGGACATCAGGACTTTCTTGCGGCCGTTGGCGCGCGCGTATTCGAAGGCGAAGCGAATGACGCGCTCCACGCCCTTGCGCGTATTGATGTCCTCCTGCGTGGCGACCTCGTCGGGCGTGCCGAACTTGAAGTTGCCGCCCATGTCCATGTAAACGCCTTCGGTGTTCTCGCGAATGACGGTGAAGTTGACGTCGTCGGGCGTGGCGTTCTTCAGCGGACAGAGCGACGCATCGAGCAGGCGCACCGGGCGCACGTTGGCGTAAAGGTCCATCTTGAAGCGCATGCCCAGCAGGATTTCCTTGGCGTGGATGTTGGTGGGCACGCGCGGATCGCCCAGCGCGCCGACAAAGATGGCGTCGAAGTCGCGCGCCAGCATCTGGAAGCCGTCTGGCGGGAACGGTGGTGCCGTCGAGGAGGTAGCGGTCGGCGCCCCAGTCGAAAGTGGTGAACTCGACAGCCGCTCCGCTGGCGCGCACCACTTCCAGAGCGTTGGGAATGACTTCTTTGCCGATGCCGTCTCCGGGAACAACGGCGATGCGTTTGTTGGCTGGTCACGGGGAAATAGTAGCACTCGCAGCAATCAGCACTCAGCAGTCAGTAGTGGCTGAGCAATTCGCTGGGGAAGGCTCGCACGAACGCAATTCTCTTCGGTTCGCGATTGCCAGCGCTTAGTTGGACAATCAGACGGCTGACTGCTGACTGCCACTTCGGCTCCTTCGCTATAATCAAAGATTCGGTATGCGTGTTACCACCTTCCAAGAGAAGCTTGCAGCTAGCGGCGCGCGTCTCGGCATTCTCGCGGCGCGGAAACTCCGGCCGACTTCGGCGATTCCGCGACTGAATTTCGCGCGCTGCTGCGGGGCTGCGCTCTCCTCGACATGAGCTGGCAGGCCAAGCTGGTATTGGCCGGAGAGGACCGCGTCCGCTGGCTGAATGGCATGGTCACGAACAATGTCCGCGACCTTGCACTGGGGCAACGGTGTGTACAACTTCATGCTGAGCGCGCAAGGGCGACATCCAGGGCGATCTGGTGGCCTACAATCGCGGCGACTACCTGCTGGTCACCACCGACCGCGAGCAGGCGCCGACGATCGCCGAGATCTTTGATCGCTACATCATCATGGACGACGTCGAGGTCGCCGACATCAGCGACAAGCTCGCCGCGATCGGCGTCGCCGGGCCGAAGTCGCGCGAGATTCTGGCCGCTGCCGGCGTGGACGATCTCGGCAACTCGAGCCCGGGCAGGTGATCGACTGCGTGTGGCACGACGTCGGGATTTCCGTCGCGCGCAGCGCGCATCCGCAGATGGATGGATTACGAGATTTGGCTGGCCCCCGAGAATGCCGACACAAGTCTGGGACGCGCTGACCGCGGCGGCGCACGCCCGGCCGGCAGCAATGCGCTCGAGATTGTATCGCATCGCTCGCGGCGTACCGCGCTTTGGAGTTGATCTTCGCGAGCGCGATCTTGCCGCAGGAGACCGGCCAGCAGCACGCACTGAATTTCACCAAGGGCTGCTATATCGGCCAGGAGATCGTCGAGCGCATTCGCTCGCGCGGCAACGTGCATCGCATGTTTACCGGCTTCGAAGTTGAGGGCGAGCTGCCGCAGCCGGGAACTAAAGTGCGCGCCAACGACAAGGATGTCGGCGAGATTACCAGCGCCGCTCGGATGCCGTTTCCCGGCAGCGAGCGGACGCTGGCCCTTGGCTATCTTGCGGCGCGAGATCGGCAACTCCTGGAACGGCAGTGCAGATTGGCGGCCAGGACGCCAAAGTGTATGCACTCCCTTTTGACTGAATATGGCATTCACCACGGAGACACTGAGAGTACCGAAACTCTGAACCAGAAATAGCTCCGCTTTCTCCGTGCCTCCGTGGCGAAAAAGTACAAGACAAAACTTATGGCAGAAAAAGAGAAGAAACCGGAATTCGTAGTCACCGATCGTCGCCCCTTCAGCAGCGAAGGCGAGCTGCGTCAGGACGTGGTGGAAGCTGAGGAGCGTCGCGAAGAGCGCGAGCGCCAGGTAAGCGAAGCACAGCGGCGAGAGAATGAGGAACGCGCGTCGCACAATCATGCGGCCCAAGCGCAGCCTGCGCCGGCCGCAACTGCAGTGCACGACGATCTTCAGGCTCCCAGCGCCCAGGAGCAACAGGCATCGGCCGCTGCTTACAAGGAGTCCACGCGTGAGATCGACACGCAAATCGAAGACGAAATGCGCAAGCAGGGCCATCCGCATCGCGCGCAGGACTTCGAAGTTACCTTCGAAAAATTTGTGGCTTCGCTGTACATGACGCGCGCTGTTGCAGCTTGGTCTGGCCGCGCCGCAAGGCGGAAAGCCCGAGGTTGACCTCATCGGCGCGCGGCAAACCATCGACACGCTCGCGCTCCTGCAGGAGAAGACCAAGGGAAATCTCACGCCCGCGGAAGAAAACATGCTGCAAAACGTGCTTTACGAACTGCGCATGGCTTATCTGGAAGTGACCAACCTGATCACGCGTCCACCGCAGGCGCCCGGCGCTGACGGCCACGCCTGATGAAAGCTACACTCACCGTGCTGGGCAGCGGCACCTCGATGGGCGTGCCCACCATCGGATGCGATTGCGCCGTCTGCAATTCGCCCGATCCCCGGGACCGCCGCACCCGTCCGTCGATCATGGTGCAATGGGACGACCCTCACCCCGTCGCATCAACAACGGGCGCGCTGGGGACGCCGGGCCGCACCGTTCTCATCGACACCACGCCTGATTTTCGCGAGCAGGCCATCCGTGAAGGCATTCGCAACATCGACGCCGTCCTCTATACCCACGGCCACGCCGACCACATTCTCGGCCTCGACGATGTTCGCCGCGTTAAGCTTTCCGCGCGTGACCGGCGGTGGAAAAATTCCACTGTTCGCCAGCGAAAACACAACCCACGTACTACGGAGTGTTTTCCGCTACATCTTCGAGGGAGACTACAAGTACGGCGGTCTGGCGCAAGTTGAATTGCGTCCGCTGAATGGCCCGGTGGAATTGTTCGGCGCGTCCTTCCGGCCGATGCCGGTGATGCATGGCGATGTGTCCATCGAAGGCTATCGCTTTGGCAGTGCGGCCTACCTCACCGACTTCAGCACCGTGCCGGAGGAGTCGCTGGCGCAACTGGAAGGTCTCGACATTCTGTTTCTGGACGCGCTACGGCATCATCCGCATCCCACGCATTCGACGGTAGAGAACTCGCTGAAGATCGTGGAGAGGTTGCAGCCAAAGCGCACATTTTTCACGCACATCTCGCACGACCTGCCGCACGCCAGCACCAATGCGGCGCTGCCGGAAGACGTGCGCCTGTCGCACGATGGGCTGAAATTGGAATTTGAGCTGTAAGGCAACGTGTCATGTTCAGCGTCACTGATCGAACCTTATGAATTGTCATCACGAGCGAAGCGAGGGATCTGCGGTTCGATTGCAGGGGCAGAAAGCAGATTCCTCGCAACGCTGGTAATGACAATTTCGTGATTCCGACGGCGTTTCCATTGCCGAGCATGGAACGCGATTCCAGGGTTCTGTTAGCAAATTCTGTCAGAAAAATCATGCAACTCTTCCGCCATCTCGAAGAAGTTCCCGCCGATTTCGGCCCCACGGTGGTCAGCGTCGGCAACTTCGACGGTGTTCACCACGCGCACCAGGAAGTGGTGCGGCACATGGCCGAGCGCGCGCGCAACGTTGGCGGCAAGGCCGTCGTCGTCACCTTCGAACCGCATCCGCTGCGCATCCTGCGTCCAGACGTTGCGCCGAAGTTGCTTACCCCTTTGCCGGCCCGGCTCAAGCTGCTGGAGCAGACCAATGTCGATGCCGTACTGGTGCTGCCCTTCACGCGTGATCTCTCGCTGATGAGCGCTGAGGATTTTGCGCGCCGCGTATTGGTCGAGACGCTACATGCCCGCGAAGTCCATGAGGGCTACAACTTCCACTTCGGCCACAAGGCGCAGGGAAACGTAAACACGCTGGCGGAATTGGGCCGGCAATGCGGCTTCGAAGCCCGGATCTATCCCGAGCAACTGCTACGCGGCCATCATGTCTCCAGCAGCGAAATTCGTAAGCTGATCGGCGAAGGCAACGTCAGCCGCGCACGCGCGCTTCTCGGGCGCCCGTTCAGCACCGTCGCCAACCCCGGACGGGGTCGCGGCTACGGACATAAGTACACCGTCCCCACCATCAATCTCGCGCGCTACGACGAACTGGTGCCCGCCGACGGCGTTTACATCACGCGATTGCTGCTCGGAGGCGAATGTTTCGACGCAGTGACCAATGTTGGAATGCGGCCGACATTCGAGGAAGAGTCATTTGCCATCGAAAGCCACCTGCTCAACTTCCATCCCGTCGAGCTTCTGCCGGATACCGAGCTGGAGCTTTTCTTTCTGAAACGCCTGCGGCCCGAGGTAAAGTTTCCTTCTGTGGCAGCACTGCGCGAGCAAATCGCAAAAGACGTGCATAAGGCAAGAAGATATTTCAAGTTGAAAAATGCGTTTGCCGAAACGCCAGCATCCTGATTGCACCGCTGAAGCGGTGCTGCACTCTAACCTCGTGTCAGCGCTGGGCGCTCGCACGCAAAACTGACTTCCAGGGGCAGGACGCTATCCGATAACAACTGCTCGATGATCCTCCTCCTCATGGGCGTTGCCGGAGCCGGAAAGACAGCTATTGGCCGCGCCCTCGCCGGGCAACTGCATTGGCGCTTCGCCGACGCCGACAGCTATCATTCCCCTGCGAATGTAGCGAAAATGCGGACCGGCATTCCTCTTACCGACGAAGACCGCGGGCCCTGGCTGCAATCGCTGCGCAGTGCGATCGTCGGCTGGCTGGCGGCGGGTGAGAACGTAGTCTTGGCCTGCTCCGCATTAAAAGTGTCGTATCGCGATATTCTTGTCGTCGGGTCCGAGGTAAAGCTGGTCTATTTGCGCGCCAGCGAAGAGCTGGTGAGAGCGCGACTGGCTGAGCGTCGCGGACACTACATGAATCCGCTCCTGGTGAAAAGTCAATTCGAAACCCTGGCAGAACCGCAGGACGCTTTCACCGTCGACGCCGGCTTGCCGTCCGGCGAGATCGTACGCATGATTCGCCGCCACTTTGCGATATAGTTCAGTGACGGCCGCTCCTGTACCTTCGATGCCTGTTCGTCGCCGAACCCGTGTCCTGCTCGGGATCATGCTGGCGCTGGTGCTCGTAATCGCTGCCGGCGTCATCGCGTTGCTGACCGTCCCTGCCCCGCTGGAGCACTGGCTGGAAGCCGAAATCCTTGTCGCGTTGCGCGAGCATTACCGGGCGAACGTCATACTCGAAAACCTGCACGTGACTCTCGTCCCCGAGTTCTACGCCACGGCGGACAATTTCGTGCTGCCCAATCGCGCCGGCCCTGACCTGCCGCCGCTCATCACCATAAAACACATCACCATGCGAGCTGCGCCCTTCGAACTGCTGCGCAGTCCCGTGCACGTCAGTTGGCTGAAGCTCGATGGTATGGTGATTCAAGTCTCGCCGAAACGCGCGCAACAGCCGGCAATGCCTGTTCGGAATGCTCCGACGCCCAGGCCGAAGCCGGCACCCAGCGAACGTCTCGCTGACTTCGTAATCGACAAAGTCGACGCTGACGGAACGGAACTCTACATCCTGCGCAAAGACCCAAGCCGCGAGCCGATGCAGTTCGATCTGCGACGGCTGACGCTGCGCAGCGCCGGCATCGGTCAGCCAATGAAATTCACGGCAGAGCTGACGAACCCAACGCCGCCAGGAGTCATTCAAACCACTGGCCGTTTCGGTCCGTGGAAGTTTGATGACGCCTCAGCAACCGCCGTCAGCGGCCACTACAGCTTCGATCACGCGGACCTGTCGGTCTTCAACGGCATCTCCGGCATACTTTCGTCAGTGGGCGATTACAAAGGGATACTCCACAACATTGTGGTCGATGGCACCACCGACACGCCTGATTTCAAGCTGGACCGCGGCGGCGAGCCGGTGCACTTGACGACGCAGTTCCATGCGATAGTTGACGGAACCAATGGCAACACGTATCTCCAGCCAGTGAATGCTCATTTCCTCGACTCGGACGTAATCACTGCGGGCTCGGTTGCCAGCCAAGCAGGACAGAAGGGAAAGACGATAACGCTCGACGTCAATATCGGGAAGGCGCGGGTGCAGGATGTGATGGCGCTGGCTGCGAATGGTCCGCCGGCGCTCACCGGGCGGCTCGCGTTAAATGCAAAACTCCTGCTGCCGCCAGGGAAAGATCCTGTTCTGCAGAAGATGCTGCTGAATGGGAGTTTCAAAGTTTCTGGCGCGCGATTCAGCAGCGACAAAATCCGCAACGTGATTACAGAGCTGAGCCGTCGAGGTCAAGGCGAGCCGGGCGATACCAGCATCACCGACGTGCCCGCCGATTTCACCGGCGATTTCTCGCTGGGATCGAGTAAGTTGAGCTTCCGAGAACTAGAGTTCGTGGTGCCGGGCGCGGTCGCTAAGGTGAGCGGCACCTACGCACTGCATACCCAGTCCATCGACTTCGTGGGCGACGTGCGGCTGCATGCGACCGTTTCGCAAATGGTGACCGGCAACAAACGCTGGCTGCTGGCGCCCTTTGATCCCATTTTCATGAAGCACGGCGCCGGAACGTATATACCGGTCGCAATCGGCGGCACGCCGGAACATCCCGAGGTCAAAGTGCAGTGGAAGAAGTTGTTCTAGGTTCGTCGCAGATCCACGAATGAGGCGCGCCCGGGCGAAGCAACGGCACTTGCACTGTAGCCGTTGATGTCTCAATTTACCGGCGCATGCTCATTAGCAGTATTCCGAACGCGGCAGTCTGCGGCCCCTATTGTTGTTGCGGCGGCGCGTGACGCGGATGCGGCGGAGCTGCACTGCTGTCCGGCTTCGGTGGCTTCACTGGCATTTGCGCCTTGGGGGGCGCGAGAATCAGGTGCAACGTGTTCCCTTCCTGTCGCGGGCGAAACTCCACCACCGCCTTGTCTCCCAGGTCTTTGATCAGTCGTTCGAGGATTTCGCGGCCTAATCCCTGGCGCGTCATCTCGCGTCCACGAAAGAAGATGGTCGCCTTGACCTTGTCGCCTTCGCCGAGGAAGCGCAGCACGTGGTTCTTCTTGGTTTCGTAATCGTGATCGTCCACATTAATACGGAACTTAACTTCCTTGACGACGATCTGGTGCTGGTGCTTCTTGGCTTCGCGCTCGCGCTTTTCCTGCTGGTACAGGTACTTCCCGTAGTCCATGATGCGGCACACGGGAGGCTGAGCTGTGGGTGAGACTTCTACCAGGTCGAGGGTTTTTTCGCGGGCGATCCGGAGTGCTTCGTACGGGGTCATGATGCCTAACTGATTGCCCTCGTCGTCGATGACCCGGATTTCACGGGCACGAATGCGATCATTCGTGCGGATAAAACGCTTATCGATACAGTCCTCCGCTGTAACTGTAGTGTTGGAAAAAGTATAGCATGGGTCTCCGCTAAGTTTTCTCTGGATGCGGCCCTCAGGATTGTGGAACAATCCCCGACATGGACGTGTTCGTCAGTTGGTCGGGCAAACGTAGCGGAGCTGCAGCGGAGGCACTCCGCGATTGGCTGCCGAAGATCATCAATGCTCTTAAACCGTGGCTCTCAGCGGCGGACATCGACAAAGGAGCAAGATGGGGGAGTGAGATTGCCACAAAATTGAAAGAGTGCAAAGCTGGCATCATTTGCCTCACTCCTGAAAACCTGCATTCTGATTGGCTGTTGTTCGAGGCAGGGGCAATCTCGAAAGCTATTGAGAACACCTATGTCTGTCCGTTCCTAATTGGGCTGGAGCCTGCGGACGTGGGGCAGCCACTCGCACAATTTCAGGCGACGCGAGCAACAAAGGACGAAGTGCTTGCCCTTGTAAAAAGCTTGAACGGCGCCCTTACCCAAGCAGCTCTCCCCGAATCACACATCAATGAGGCCTTTGAGGTGTGGTGGCCTAAGCTCGAATCGAAACTAAGAACTTTGCCTGTGGATGAAAACGCTCCGCCACGCGAAACTGAGCGCGAACTGCGCGATATGGTGGTGGAACTACTGGCACTGGTCAGGAATTTGAACCGACAAGCAGACGCTGAACTGGAGACGAAGGCAGTGGCGAGCGATGATCTCCGACGGAGGAGATCAATAGCTAACGCCGTGAGAAGGGTTGACGCAAAAGCTGAAGGCGTTCAAATTAAGAGGGTGCACGGCGCATTCGAATGTCATGTTCTCGACCGAGGAAGAAGCCCGGGGTACAAGTTTCTTGTTCCGGATGATGTAGAGGACTCAATGGTTCTAAATTCGGTGGAGGCGCTTGTAACAGACTTAGCTAGAGACGAGTGAGCCACAGGGCCCAAGTTGGCAGGGAATGCACACTTGCCGTTTGTTAGGGTCGTGCCTGCCATGGAGCTTGACGCTGAGATAGTTGTCCGTCAGCGCTTCCGTGTACTCGCCGTCATAGCTGGTCAGCGTGATCGCCTCCACTTCCCGTCCGACGAACGACTCCATAAATGCACGTTTCTTCTCGGCCGCTAACTCCCGCAGCACGCGATTGCGTTCGCGCGCGACTTGCACTGGCACTTGGTCCGGCATCTCCGCTGATGGCGTGCCCGGCCGCGAGGAATACGTGAACACGTGCAAATACGTAAATGGCAGCCGCTCGATCAGCGCACGCGTCTGCTCGAAGTCGTCGTCGCTCTCGCCGGGAAAGCCGACCATCACATCCGCGCCGACTGCGGCATCCGGCATGGCGCGCCGTATGCGCTCGATGCGATCGGCGTAATGCCAAGGGCGATACCTGCGATGCATCCTGCGCAGAATCCTGTCGCTGCCCGACTGCAGCGGCACATGCGCGTGCTTGCAGATGCGCGGCGATAATGCGACCAGGTCGATTACTTCGTTCGTCCAGTCCATCGGCTCGACTGAGCTGATGCGCAGCTTCTCGATCGCCGTTCGCTCCAGGATGGCGCGCAGCATGGCCGCGAAAGTCGTGCGCGGCGACAATTCCCTTCCCCAGCGTCCCAGATTGATTCCCGACAATACGATCTCACGATAGCCGTTCGCAACCAGCCCATCGACTTCGCGCAGCACTTCCTCCAGCTTCAGCGAGCGGCTCTTGCCGCGCACGTACGGGATAATGCAGAAGGAGCAGCGGTTATTGCAGCCATCCTGCACCTTCAGGTTCGGCCGCGTCTTTTCAAACGCGTCGCTTTCGAAGACCGGAGCGGCCAGCAGTTCAGTGTGAGCAAAGATGTCACCAATGATGACGTTTGACTCGGCCGCTGCGCCAATCTGTGCCAGCGGCACAAAATTCGGCCGGGCACTGATAGGCTGTACATAGCTGGCCAGTTGATGCTTGTGGGAATTGCCGACAACTAAGCTGACTCCGGGTATGCGCGACAGCTCTTCGGGCGCGCGTTGCGCATAACATCCGGTCACCAGAATCTGCGCTCCGGGGTTCTGGCGATGAATGCGTCGAATGGCGGCGCGGGCATCGTGATCGGCAGCAGCGGTGACAGTGCAGGTGTTCAACACAACCACTTCGGCCTGACTGGCGGCAGCGGCCCGCTGCAGTCCGCGATCGAGCAGTTGGCGCTCAATCGCCGCGCCGTCGGCTTGCGTGGCGCGGCAGCCGAAGTTTTCTACGTGATAGGTCGCCACGGGTTCATTATACTGGGCACCGCGCACCGTTTTGCGCGGCATGTTGATCGGGTGTAGGATCGAATCTAGCGGATGGCATTTACAGCATAGGTGATCACGGTCAACAACTGAGTCACGCAAAATTGCATCTTAATTTGCCGCTGCATCGGCGGCGCCTTTTCCGGAGTTCCCCATGAAACGTCGCATTCTTTTGGTCGATGATGAACTTGCAATTCTTCTTACTTTGCGCGCAATCCTGGAGATGAACGGCTTTGAAGTGGACACTGCCGCCTCGGCAAAGGAAGC
Source organism: uncultured Acidobacteriaceae bacterium (assembly GCA_963821995.1). Lineage (GTDB taxonomy): Bacteria > Acidobacteriota > Terriglobia > Terriglobales > Acidobacteriaceae > Bog-257. Next base: position 70,617 of record CAWGFZ010000026.1, read on the forward strand.
GCAGAACAAGTTGAAGAACGGGGTCTACGAGATGGTCATCACCGACATGCGAATGGAAAACGAGAGCTCGGGCTATGAGGTGATCCGCGTCGCTCGCCAGCAGCCATACGATCCCGCCACCGCTCTGCTGACTGCCTATCCTTCGCTCGGCAACGAATGGAAGAGCAAGGGCGTGCATTCTCTGCTGGTGAAACCGGTAAACACGAACGAGCTGCTGCGTCAGCTCGAAGCACTACTGATAACCCACCAGGACCACAAGTCGCAGAAGAATGCTTCGAGGAAAGCCGCCGTTCCCAACGGTCGCACGCCTCCTCGCCAAGCCGTGGCCAAAAGGGCCGAGTAAGCTCCAACAATGCGGCAATTGCGCTCGGGCATGAGTCCAGCGACGCGCCTCGAAGCGATCTGCGGAAGAATGCTTTCCCGCGCGAGACTCAACGCTGTGCGCGGACACCACTCCCGTGGCTCCAGCAATGCGAGGGGCGCTGCAGTTTGACGGAAACGCGGTCGTCAGGCCGTGGCAGCGGCAGTCCGACGCTGCTGAAAGCACTCCCGACAGAAGACTGGCCGGCCCTGAGTGGGCTTGAAGGGGACTGTGGTCTCCTTGCCGCACCCGGAGCAATTCGTGCGCGTCTCGACCTTGGCATAGTGGCTCGCGGTCGTAGTTCCCAAGGTGGATGCGCGTTTGGCCTTGCAGCTCTTACAACGCTTGGGTTCGTTCTTGAATTGCTTATCGTGGAAGAATAACTGCTCTCCCGCGGTAAACACGAAGTCAGCACCGCAGTCGATACACTTCAATATCTTGTCCTGGAATTCCATGGAGAGTTGCTCCCTTCAGCCCGCGCGACGCCTAAGCACAAGGAGGGGGTCCACTCACGACTGACAGGCGAACCGGACTGAGCGTTCAGGCTGGCAATCGCGAATTCCAGTGCTCAGATACAACTCCCTGATTCGGCCCCGCCATGCTGAGGCATGGCAACTTCCAATAAGACTGCGGTCCAACTCGCTCGCTGCATCGGCAACAGAATGAAAACAGCAAGGACCGCTGGCGAACCGCGGCCCTGCCTGTGAACTAGCCCTGCTCCTTGCGCGCCTTCTTGCGACTACGCTTGCGCGCCAGTACTTCCTTTACTCGCTTCTTCTCGCCCGTGCTTCAGGTAGAAAGAATGACACTTTACTTCCTTGATATGTCTTCTTGCTGGACTTTGCGTTTGAAACGGCGAAGAGCGTTCTCTAGCGATCCGCCGTCTTGAATGCGGACTTCCGTCAAACCGCAAGCACCCCCAAACCCGTCATCTGGACTTTAGTAGTTATCCCTGTGTTACAGAGGGAAGTCAAGCGAAGAGTTGACACAGGCTGCCGAAAGCACTGGCACGAAAGTCTTATTCTCGGATCTGCCCGCCTAGTACGTGAGCCTCACCGAGAATTGCACCTGCCGTGGTGCAAAAGCGTTGGTTGGTGTCAGAAATTGCGAATTCACCAGGAACTCGCCGGGATAGACGGTTCCCTTAACTGTTGCCGAGTAGGCGACAAACTCGCCTGCCGCATTGTAAAAGCCATCGTCGCTAATCTGCTCCCGAGCGTTCGTGCGATTGAACACATTGAATGACTCAGCCACCAGGTTCCACACGATGTGCTCGCCGCACTTGATGGTGCGGGTCACGCGCAGATCGGTGCTGAAATAATCGGGGCCGAGGAACGCATTGCGCCCGTAACCCGGCAGGCGATCGTTGTAGATGTTGCCGTCGCCGTTGGGATCGCCCGCGATCGTGGCGTTCACCGGACGGCCTGAACCGGCTGTGATCACACTGGAGAGCTTCCAGTGATTGGCGAGCGCGTTCAGCGTGCTGTCGTCGAAGTGAAACTTGGGTTCGGCAACCCAGGCGGCAACGAAGCGATGCCGCTGGTCGTTCACGCTCGGCCCCCACTCCAGCGATGTGGCATAAGCATTCTGCACGTTGCCGGGCCGGCCCACGACCAGCGCGTCCGGTCCATCATCGGTCGCCTTAGCGAGCGTGTACCCAAGCTGGAAATACATGCCATGGCTCATCGTGCGCTTCACCGACACGGTAAGACCGTTGTAGATGCTGCTGGCATCGCTCTGATAGGAATTGATCGCGCCCAGCTGCGGAATCGGGCGCTGCACGGGATTGATACAGGGCGGGTATGGACATGAGGACGAGGGCGTGGTCTGCCATGTCGAAAACGAAGCCACTTGGGCCATGCCGAGATACGCCGATCCGGTGTCGTTATAGACGGGATAATCGACAATGGTCGGCGCGGGCAGGTTGACGTCTAGCGAGCGTATTTCGTGCACGCCACGCACGTATTCGTAGCTCAGCGAGCCAACGATGTTGCGGCCGAACTCATGCTGCACCCCCACATTTGCCTGCTCCGTGTACGGCGTTGTGAAGTTGGGCGCGAAGGCCGAAATGTCCGTGGTCAATAATCCGGCAAGGGATTTTGGCGGCGTGCAGACCAGGGTTCCCGGAGGACAATTCACCAGCGCACTGGGATACGCCGGGAACAGCGCCGCCTGGGCCGGGATCATGAGATTCAGGAAGAGTTGGCTCTGCTGGATGCCATTGTCCGTTGCCACCTGCGCAGCGTACATCGCCGGGATGGGCATGTAGAAGATACCGGCGCCGCCTCTAATTACCGTGAGGCGCTTTTCGCCGAGCGAGCAAGCGAAGCCTAGTCTCGGCGCGAAATTGTTGCGATTGGTCGGGACCTTGCCCGAAGCCGGATAGAGAGGATTGCTCACCAGCGGGCCGGGCTCGAAGGTTTGCAGGTCGTAACGCAGGCCCGCATTCAGCACGAATTTGCTGGTCAAGTGAATTGTGTCCTGCACAAAAGCCGCGTAGCTGCGGCCGTCGGGATGCGAAACCGAATCGCCGAAATCCTGCATGTAATAGCGCGCCACGCCATGAGCGTAGGCGCGCAGCGGCGATAGCGGCTCGCCATACTCCATCGGCGCATACGTCCAGGGATCAACTTTCACATCGTCGAAGTAATACTCTCCGTTGAAAAGGTAGGGATAGTAGTTGTAGATCCACGCCTGCATGAAGTCGCCCCCGAACTTCCAATGCATGCGGCCCCGGTCGTAGCTGACGGTTTCCGCCAGGTGCAGCTTGTTCTCGTGCGTGTCGCGCGGAAGCGTGCTGGGGTTCCCGAAGCCCTCCACGATGTCGTAGATTTTCGTCCAGGGTTGGTCTGAGTTGGCCGTCGAGTCCTGATTGTCATGCGAATACTGCAAGCGCAGATTGGTGGCGAACTTGTTCGTCCAGGAACTGATCAAAGACGCGGCGATGCTCTCCGTCTGCACATTTTGCGTCCCGTTTGCGGTTTCTGCGTAACCCGTGATCGGGCTCGAGGGATCAAAGAAGATGTTGTTCGTGCCCGTCAGTCGCGATGTGCTGACGCGAACGAATGCCAGTTGCCGCGACGAGAGCTTGAAGTCAACTTTGGCGAAGCCGGCGTTGCCCTGCATGGTGGTCGGATACGTGCCACCCATGCTGTTCAACTTCTGCGCGGCCGCGAAGACGAGCGCCTGATCGGTGTAGTCGTAATCGGTGGGTTGCGGAACGATAGAGCTGGCGCCATTGGCGAACTGCACGACCGAAGGGGCGGTCAACAGGTGCTGATCGAAGCCGGCGTAAAAGAAGATTCGGTCCTTGCGTATCGGCCCTCCGACGGTCCCGCCGAATTGTTGCTGGCGATCGTTGGGCTGGCTGCTGGCATAAGGCTGCTGGGCATCGAACGCGCGGTCGCGAAGATAGTAGAACCCCGTCCCGTGCCACTGGTTGGTGCCCGATTTTGTCGCTACGTTGAAGACTGCGCCGCCCGAACGGCCCAGCTCAGCGCTGTACGAGTTCTTCGAGACGCGAAACTCCTGAATTACTTCATCGCTGAACTGATAGGGCGCACGATAGCCGCCTCGCGCCTGCGCAAAGAAAGAATTGTTGTCGTCGGCACCGTCTACCAGAAAGCTGTTCTGAAACCCCCGAACACCTCCCACCGACAGGTCGCCGTTGGAGCCCGAGGTCAGACCACGCGGGTCAGGAATCACATCGGGTGAAAGCAGCGCAAGATCGGTGAAGCGGCGCCCGTTCAGCGGCAGGCCCTCTATTTCCGACTGGATTACTACATTGGAAACTTCTCCGCTCTCAGTATCCACCGCAATCGGGGCGGCGCTGACATTGATGTTCTGCGTGGCTACGGCCGGAGCGAGACGCAGATGAACAACCGAGACTCCACCCACGAGCAACTCGACATCGCGGCTGGTCTTCGTTGCCATTCCCGGTGCCGAGACACTAACGTCGTAACGGCCCGGTGGCAGCATTGCGAAGTTAAATGTCCCTTGCGTGTCGGTTAGTCCCTGCATGTGAAATCCACGCGAGGCATCGCTCACCGTAATCGCGGCAGACACGATGCGCGCGCCGCTGATGTCCTCGACGACGCCTTGCAGTGAGGTCGAGCCATCCTGCGCCGCAACGGCAATCGGTAAAACGAGGGCGAGTGAGATGCACCGGAGCACGGCGAAACAGAAGCGATGAGTCAGATGCAAACGGGCAAGAAACGCCAAACCGGGACCAATCCGCATTGGGAAATATCTCGTTAGCAGTTGCTGCTATTTATCTTGAAAAGCGAGGCAGGATGTGGTCTGTGATGAGGGGCTGTTTCGGTGGGTACGAAAGGTCAATGTCAGAGTGGGAAAAGCATTGTACCTTCGTAACTGTTTAAATCTTGGACAGGGAATCAGGCGCGCAGTTCTACAGAAGTTCTCCTCTGAGACCCTCAGGAACAAGCTCAGAGTGCCGTCTGTAGATCGGGTACAGGAAACTGTCACCAAGTTCCATTGCGACTCGACCGACAGCCCCTTCGAACGTCCTATGCTCACTTTCCGGTTCGATTGCTTTGGAGTCGTCCAGCAACTCCATGACTCGGGCTTCGAAATCGGACACTGTCTGCAGCAGCTTCGTTGCGATTTTGGGACTTGTGAAAAGACTCGTTGGCGATTCAGACGACCTTTTTGTGAACGCTGGAGCGTCCCCTTCGCCTTCGTCCAAAATACCGTTCTCGACCGAATCGCCGATGTTCAGATCCAGTGTTGGCCACTGGAAGCCGGTGGTCTCTGTTTCCAAAGTCTCAATGCCGTTCACGCCGATGCGCCGTGAAGAGTCGTTCTCTTTTGGGCGATCATGTAAATTCACGTGCACGCCGAGACCCGGGACGGTTCACGGCGGCTGTGCAGCGAAGCACTCCATTAATCTTCAGGGCCAGGCGCATTCGTCCTCCGTGGAACCCGCACAGCATATTAACTTGTCTTGTGATGCACGTCGTTGACCGCGAAAATCGCGCATGTTACCGTACTGAGTTACACCAACCTCGACCGCGCGTTCTGTGCGCCAAAGGATTTCCTCTTGTCTGCCGAAACCCAGGTTGCCAGCCTCGTCCGCAAGACCGCCCTCAACGCTGTTCATCGCCAGATGGGCGGCAAAATGGTCGACTTTAACGGCTGGGACATGCCGGTCGAATATCCCTCCGTCGGCGGCCTGATGAAAGAGCACCTGGCGGTGCGCAACAGCGTCGGTGTCTTCGATGTCAGCCACATGGGCGATATCCGCATCTCTGGCCAGCAGGCGCTGGACGCCGTGCAGCATATCACCATGAACGATGCTGCGGGAATGGCGATTGGCCAGTGCCGCTACTCGGCCATGCTCTATCCCGAGGGAACATTTGTTGACGATGTCATCGTGCATCGTCTGGGCGAAGAAGACTACATGCTGGTAATCAACGCCGGGACGCGCGAAAAAGACGTGAACTGGGTCACCGAGAACACGCGCCAGTTCAACTGTAAAGTACAGAACCTGAGCGACGACTACGCCCAAATAGCGATCCAGGGGCCGAACGGCGTCAACACGCTGCAGAAGCTCACCGACGCCGATCTGTCGAAGGTCAAGTTCTACTGGTTCACCCACGGCTCGGTCTGCGGATTGCGCGACGTGCTGATCGCGCGTACAGGGTATACCGCCGAGGACGGCTTCGAAATCTACGTGCCCACCGACGAAGAGACCAGCACAATGGTTTGGAACCAGGTGCTGGTAGCGGGCAAGGAGTTCGGCATTCTGCCCTGCGGGTTGGGCGCACGCAACACGCTGCGGCTGGAAGGCAAGCTGCCGCTGTACGGCCACGAGATCTCCGATTCAATCAACGTTTGGGAAGCCGGACTGGAGCGCTTTCTGAAGATGGAGAAGGGTAAGTTCATCGGCCGCGAGGCGCTGGAGCGCGCCCAAGCCGAAGGCATCAAGCGCACGCTGGTGGGACTGGAATCGGTGGATCGTGGCATTCCCCGCGACGGCTACAAGGTGTTCGACCTGAGCGGCAACGAGATTGGCTATGTCACCAGCGGCTCGTATGCGCCGTTCCTGAAGAAGAACATTGCGCTGGCGTACGTGCCCGTCGAGCAGTCGGCGATCGGCAATGAAGTCTCAGTCCAGTGCCGGAACCAGTCGGTGAAGTGCAAAGTCGTACCAACGCCTTTTTACAAACGCCCAAAGAAGCAGTCGTGAGAATTCGGTGGAGGGGCACGGCTTTAGCCGTGCCGAAATTGCCGGGTAATTCAGCGAGCTTTAGCCCTGGCGAGCCGCGGCTGAAGTTGGTCTTTTTGTCGCGCTATTTCGCCGGGCTCAAGCCCAGCACTTCCACCGTCAGTGCTGAGGAGGACAGCGAATGGCTTATCCCGCGGATTATAAGTACACCAAAGAACATGAGTGGCTGAAAATCGATGGCAGTACTGGCCTCATAGGTATCACGGACTACGCACAAAACTCGCTGGGCGACATCGTCTTCGTCGAGTTGCCCAAGGTGGGCACGGAGATCGCCGCCGGCAAAACCTTCGGGTCGGTTGAGTCGGTGAAGGCCGTCTCTGATCTGTTCGCGCCGGTCTCTGGAACCGTCACCGAAGTCAACGAGGCGCTGAATACTGCGCCCGAGCAGGTCAACAAGGACGCAAACTCCACCTGGATGATCAAGGTCAAGCTGAAGGATGCTGGCGAGGCGGGCCAATTGCTTTCCGGCCCCGATTACGAGAAGTTCATCGCCGAAGAGGGCGGGCATTAGGAGCGACTAGCGATTAGCAATTAGCAAGAGCCCAAGCCGCGGAGCGGCGATATTTGTGTTAGCGGTGGGCGTGAGCCCGCGGTGGGAACGAGAAAATTAAAGCGAGCCGCGGAGCGGCGGCACGGTCCCACTCCGGCCTGCAACCGGGACCGCGCGAACGCTATATATATCAGGTTCTTCCTCGCCATAGCACCGGCGAATTCATCAATAATGACGCCCAGGAAAGCTACAGGTACCCATGCGCTATCTTCCCAAATCGCAGTCCGATCGCGAGATCATGTTGCGCGATATCGGCGCGAAATCGATTGACGACTTATTCGCTGCCATTCCCGCCGAGTATCGCCTGAAGGGCGATCTCAAAATTCCGCGCCAGTACGCCGAAAGCGAGATTGTGGAATTCTTCCGCCAGCGTGCCGCCAATAGCGCGCAAGGCTACGCCACTTTTCTCGGCGCGGGCGCGTATTCGCACTACCGGCCCGTCGTCATTGAGTCGCTCATCTCGCGTGGCGAGTTCTTCACCGCCTACACCCCATACCAGCCGGAGATCGCCCAGGGGACGCTGCAATCCATCTTCGAATTTCAGACCATGATCTGCGAGCTAACGGGCATGGATGTCGCCAATGCCTCCATGTACGACGGCTCGACCGGCGCGGCTGAAGCTCTGATGATGGCCGCACGCATCACGGGCCGCTCCAAGTGCGCCGTCGCCGCCACGGTCCATCCCGAATATCGCGAGGTCATCACCACCTACTCGCGCTACCAGGGCATGCCGATCACGACCTTCGGTTACGCGAAGAACGGCCGCATCGATCTCGACACGCTCGACCTGGCGCTGGACGAAGACACAGCCGGCGTGCTCATCCAGTCGCCCAACTTTTTCGGCACCATCGAGGATGTGGCTGCGCTCGCCGACATCGTGCATAGCAAGGGCGCGCTGCTGATCGTCTCGATTGCTGAGCCGGTTTCGCTCGGCATCGTGAAGCCACCAGCGGGAGCCGACATCGTGAGCATGGAAGCGCAGTCGTTCGGCGTGCCGTTGGGATTCGGCGGCCCGTATTGCGGCGTGATCGCCACCCGCGAAAAGTTCGTGCGCCAGATGCCCGGCCGCCTAGTCGGTGAGGCGCACGACAAGCAGGGCAGGCGCGGATTTGTCCTCACGCTCTCTACTCGCGAGCAGCACATCCGCCGCGAGAAAGCCACATCGAACATCTGCACCAATCAGGCGCTGGTCGCGCTGATGTGCAGCATCTTCATGACGGTTTACGGACGCGAGGGACTGAAAGAGCTGGCGACGCAAAACCTCGCCAAAGCTCATTACGCCGCTGAAGAATTCAAGAAGTCCGGAGCGACCGTGCTCTTCGAGGGCGCGCCGCGATTCAACGAGTTCGTGATCCAGACCAAGACCGATCCTTACGCCATCAATGACAAACTGCTGGGGCAGCAGATCATCGGAGGTTTCCCGCTGAAGAAGTTCTATCCCGAGCTGAACAATACTTCGCTCTGGTGTTGTACCGAGACGACTACCAAGGCGTCGATCGATGCGGCCGCGAAGGAGGTGGCGCTGTGAACCCGAACGCGAGAATAAAGAAAGCGACCACTCACATCAGCCAGAACGAGGCACTGATCTTCGAGAAGTCGTCGCCCGGCAAGAAAGCCTACAAGCTGCCGCCGCTGGATGTTCCCGACGTCGATCCCGCAGAGTTGCTCGGCGAGCATGCGCGCCGGGACCTGGGCCAACTGCCCGAGGTCAGCGAGATCGAAATCATCCGCCACTACACCCGGCTTTCGACCTGGAACTATGCCGTCGATCACGGCATGTATCCGCTGGGCTCGTGCACGATGAAGTACAACGCGCGCGTCAACGAATACGTCGCGCGCCTTATGGGACTCGCCGAAGCCCATCCCTATCAGCCGGAGCGCATCAGCCAAGGCGCGCTGCGCATCCTGAAAATGTTGAGCGAGCAACTGATCGAGATCACCGGGATGGATGCGATCACGCTCCAGCCTGCGGCGGGCGCACATGGCGAGCTCACCGGCATCCTGATGGTGCGCGCGTACCTGGAATCCCGGGGTAATCCGCGGAAGAAGATCCTCATTCCCGACTCCGCCCACGGCACCAATCCGGCAACCGCTGCAATGTCCGGCTATACGGTTGAGAACCTGAAGTCAAACGCGGCGGGAATGCTGGATGTCGCTTCGCTTGTAGCTCAGGTGAACGAGGATGTCGCTGCGCTCATGCTGACCAATCCCAACACGCTCGGAGTGTTCGAGCAGGAGATCCATAAGATCGCCGACGTGTTGCATGCCAAGGGCGCGCTGCTCTACATGGACGGCGCCAATATGAATGCGCTGGTGGGCAAGGTTCGCCCAGGCGATTTCGGCGCCGACGTCCTGCACCTGAACCTGCACAAGACCTTTTCGACGCCGCACGGCGGAGGCGGTCCGGGATCAGGTCCGGTGGCGTGCAAGAAGATTCTCGAGCCGTTCCTGCCTGCTCCCATCGTAATCAGCAAGCCGGATGGAACGCTGGGCTTCGACTACAACCGCCCGAAGTCGATCGGCCGCGTGCGCATGTTCTACGGCAATTTCGGTATGCACGTGCGCGCGCTGGCGTACATCATGGCCAACGGTCCCGACGGCCTGCGGCAAACCACGGAAGACGCCGTCCTGAACGCCAACTACATTCGCAAAAAGCTGGAAGGCTATTACGACCTGCCGTACAACACCCCCACCATGCACGAGGTGGTTTTCAGCGATCGTCTGCAAACGCCGAAGGGCATCAAGACCGGCGACATCGCCAAGCGTCTCATCGATTACGGATTCCATCCTTACACTGTCAGCTTCCCGCTGGTGGTGCACGGCGCAATGATGATCGAGCCCACGGAGAGCGAATCGAAGGAAGAGCTCGACCTGTTCATCGACGCCATGAAGTCCATCGCAGAAGAAGCTGAGCAGAATCCTGAGCTGATTGCCGAGGCGCCGCACAACACGCGCATCTCGCGGCTCGACGAAACGGCGGCGGCGCGCAAGCCGGTGCTGCGCTGGAAACCCCAGAGCGAAGCGGTGGCGAAATAATTTTCACCACCGAGGCACGGAGAGCACGGGGGTCCTGTGGCGCAAGCTGTTCCTGACCTCCGGCATTCTGCGATCGGCCCCGGAACCCGTGAGCTTTCCAGCGCGGCTGTGGACGGCAGTTCTGGGTTGTCGCTCGCCAAGTCATCATGAAATTCGCTTTCTACTTACTGCGACTCTGACCTGTGCACCTTGGCCGAATCGAGATTCAGGCTGCCTTCCAGCACCATCTCTACCGAGTCGCCGGCGCCGAGCTGCACCTCGGGCCCGCGGGTCAGCAGGACTGTAGCCAATCCGATCACGCCTCCAGAGGCCGCACCGATTGCAGCGCCCTCCCCACCGCTGGCAATAGCACCGATGCCGGCCCCCGGCAGTGTTGTCTCCGCGATCGTACCGGCATCCTTGCCTTTACCGCCGGGCCCCTCGATGGTGCCTTCTTTACCTTTGACGCTATTGTCTTTTGAGCCGGGAGTGTTCTGCACCGCACCCGGTAGCAGGATGGTGTAGCCGTTGGGGAAGATCATCGAGGTGAAACTCATCTGCAGTTCAGCACGGCCCTTCACGCGGCCCGGGCGCACCACGCGTCGCACTTCGCCCTGGACGAAAGTTCCGGCAGGGATGACGATCTCGTTATTTTGCGTGATAGGAAACGAGGTCTGCGCGTAAACCGGATCTCCCGGGCGCGCGCTCTTGGTGTTTATTCCCTGCTTCAGAATCAGGGGAATCTTGGTACCCGCGGGAACGGTGACGTCCGGAGCAGCGGCAGGATCGGGCTTGGGCGGCTGGGCTTTCGCCGGCGCCACGGCGTTGGCCCGCGGCGTGAGTTGCGGCGCATCCTCACTTGTCTGGGCGGCTACAGTCGGAATGGGACCCAGACCAATGACCAACACAACAGCTATGACTTTCATTGGTTCTCCAGCAATTGTGGGCCTGCCCGCTGACGACCGGCGAAAAGGAAAGTCCGCCGGGTGTCGGCCTGCGGATCGATGCAAGAATTCCCACCAATCTATTTCAGGTTATACAACGCATTCACATGCGCAGTCACGGTGATCTTCTGGGCGCTGAACTCCGCGGTTGCCGCCGGAGGCGCGGCTTGCGTTGCCATTGGGGCAGCTCTTGCCATCATGGGGCGGATCGGCTGCGGCTCGTAAACGTCCACTGAAGCGTATGAGAGCTCGCCCAGCGTGCGTCCGCTGGTTTGCGCAACAGCGCTGGCCTCATTATGCGCACGGCGCAGCGCATCTTCCACCGCCTTGATTTTGGCCGTGTCCATATCCTGGAGCTCGTAGGTGATGGAACTCTGCGTCACGTCCATCTGTGACATGCCTTCTGTAATAGGCCCTATCTTGGAGAAATCATGCAGCTTGATGCTGATGTTCGCGTCCACGCGATAACCGACCAGCTTGCGCTTCGCATTCTTGTAGTCGTAAACCGGCTGCGTGGCGAAACGGCCGATCTGCGCATCTTTGGGATCGAGTCCGTTTGCGCGCAAAAGCTGCCGGATCTGCTCGGCTGCGCGGGAAGCCTTTTCGGTGGCGTCCTGCAGCTTCTCTTCCTGGGGCGAGATGCTGAACTCGATCAGTGCCGTGTCGGGATCGGATTCGAATTTGCCGTCAGCGCCCACCCAGACGGTGTTGGGGAGCGGCACAGTGGGGCGGTCTTGCGCGATCGCCGGAGCAAGCGCTGCGATCACCATTAGCAGCAACGCGGGAAGAACGGCAGATTTTTTCGCCATAGCGTAAGTGTAGACGCCTGGCCGTAGGAGCGTAAGCCCCGACTGCCAGCCGCTCCGGTCGCCGGCTCAGAGCGCGATGACTCTACCCTGCCAAGATTTCTCTTTTCCACAGCCGCTAATGCTGTATACTCCGCGCGTCTTCGTCCGCGTGCTGCGCGCATCTCAATCGTAAGCATAGTCGCAGCGACCCCTGGCCAGGTTCTTCGTACAATGAGGTAGCGCGGTGCTCCGAAGATTCGGCGTTCGCAGTGTCGGCTTAGGACATTTTCCGATGGATAAGTTCGTAGTACGCGGCGGCAATCCGCTGCTGGGGACCGTGCGCATCAGCGGCGCAAAGAACGCTGCGCTGCCGGCGATGGCCGCGGCCCTGCTCACCGATGAGCCGGTCATTCTGGAAAACATTCCGCAGGTGCGTGACATCGAGACCGAGCGCCGCCTGCTGTCGGCGATGGGCGCCGATGTCGAACTCGGCTACGGGCGCGCGCAGCATCGCACCACCATCTGCTGCCGCGATCTGGTGAACCCGGAAGCTTCGTACGAGTTGGTCAAGACCATGCGCGCTTCGACTCTGGTGCTGGGACCGCTGGTTGCGCGCATGGGCGAAGCGCGAGTGTCGCTGCCCGGCGGATGCGCCATCGGAGCGCGGCCCATCAATCTGCACCTCAAAGGCCTGGAAAAGCTGGGTGCGAAAATTACGCAGGAGCATGGCTACATCCAGGCACGCGCCGAGCGGCTGAAAGGCGCGCGCGTAGTCTTTGAGAAGATCACCGTCACCGGGACCGAAGACCTGCTGATGGCGGCCACGCTGGCTGACGGCGAGACACAGCTGGAGAATTGCGCGCGCGAGCCGGAGGTGGTCGACCTAGCCGCCCTGCTGACTAAAATGGGCGCGCAGATCGAAGGCGCGGGCACGCATACTATCCGCATTCGCGGCGTGGAGAAACTGCGCGGCGTGCGGCACCGCATCATCCCCGACCGCATCGAGGCAGGCACGTACATTGTCGCCGGAGCGCTCACCGGCGGGGATTTGATGGTCACCGGCTGCGAGCCGCTTCATCTGGGTGCGCTGCTGCAAAAGCTGGAGGAGTGCGGTGTCGCCGTCCGTGTCAACGGCGAATCGGTGCGGGTGATGGGTGATGCGCCGCTGAAATGCGCCGACGTGGGCACGAAAGAATATCCCGGTTTTCCCACCGACATGCAGGCGCAGTACATGGCGCTGGCAACCCAGGCCGAAGGCACCACGGTAATCACGGAAAACATCTTCGAGAACCGGTTCATGCACGCGCTGGAGCTGGTGCGCATGGGCGCAAACGTCAAGGTTGAAGGCAGCCGCGCCGTGGTGCGTGGCCGCACGCCCCTGAGCGGCGCTGCTGTCCAGGCCAGCGATCTTCGCGCCTCCGCCTCGCTGGTGTTGGCCGCGCTCGTGGCAGACGGCGAGACCATCATCGATCGCGTGTACCACATCGACCGCGGCTATGAACACATCGAGGAAAAGCTGCGTGGAGTGGGCGCGCAGATCCGCCGCATCGGCGAGCTGCTGCCGCGCCGCGTGGCCACGCCTGCGGTGGCAAGCTGAGGGTGGACGGGCACGGCCTTGGCCGTGCCCGAAGTTCGCGCTAGAAAGCTGGGCTTTAGCCCCGGCCCGCGGCTAGAGCCGCCCTGCTTCATCGCCCGATCTCGCCGGGCTGAAGCCCGGCGCTTCCACCGCAGCGCAGGGCATTTTTTTTGCAGCTTTTATTTGCTTTTCGTTATTCGTTTTTCGGTTTTGGCTCTTAGCAGGACTGCGAATTGTCACGCGCATCTGTGATCTGCTTCGCTGCGTTCCTGCCCTAAGCACGCGATTGTAAATGCGAGGAGAATTTCATGCGTGGCGATCCGAAGGTGATTGAGCGGCTGAATGCCGCACTGAGCGACGAGTTGAGCGCAATTGTGCAATACATGGTGCAGGCGGAGACCTGTGAAAACTGGGGCTATGGCCGCCTCGCGGGACTGACCAAGGCGCGCGCCATCCAGGAGATGCATCACGCCGAAGCGCTGATCGAGCGCATCATCTTCCTGGACTCGGTGCCCAAAGTGAATGTTCCATTGAAGCCGACGCTGGGCAACGATGTGCCGCAGCAACTGCAAGCCGGACTGACTGACGAAACTAATGCCATCCGCGAATACAACGAGTCGTCCGCGATCTGTCGCGAAGCTGGTGACAACGGCAGCAAGGACCTCTTCGAGCGCCTGTTGCGCGATGAGGAAGGCCACGTGGATTTTCTGGAAGCGCAACTGCACTCCATAAAAGAGATGGGCATCGGCGCTTATCTGGCCCAGCAGATGGACAAGTAGTCCGAGTACAGCGGATCATAGCTTCGCGTCTCCACGGCGTCATTGCTGTAGTCTGCCATTAAGTTCATGATTGATGTCTCACCAACATCGCAGGCTTGCTGGAGTTTTCTCGAACGAAGTGGGAAATGCGAGCCTAAGCAGTCTCTCACTCACTCGGTGTAGTTCCCCCGGCCAGGGTGCTTCGCTCAGCAAGAATCGAAGGGAGTGCCACAATGAGCCCCACGATCAAAGATCCGCTAAAATGCTGCGATGGTAATGCGTCTCTCCCTGGGGAGGACCCTCATCCGAACGAAGAAAAGCGCAGGAACGTGCCAGCTGACTCCGGCCGGCGCTCCTTTCTGGGCAAAGTGGGCGGCACCGCAGTCGCTTTAGCTGCCGGCATACCACTGGAACCGTTAATTGAAGACAAACACGGGCAGGCCGAAGCCTCGGTCGTGCAGTATGGTCCGTCGGGCCGAGCGGCGGCCAGTTACGACTATCGCGTAGACACCGCCCAAGCGGAGAACATCGACATTGGTGAATTGCCGGACAATGGCGATTCGCAAAGGTTCACCGACTTCAGCGGCAACTGGAGCAAGTGCCTAAGGCACGACTATCTTGGGATACCGAACTATGCGGCCTATAGAAGCCTTCTGCATGCGTTCGAAACGGGCCGCTTCGAAGACTTCGAGAATATCCAGGTTGGAAATCCGGGCGGGACCGGGTTCACCTCGACCTTGAACGGTCCACAGGGCGCTCTAGCCCTTGACTTGGAAGGCCGCGACTCCCACGCGACCAATATTCCACCGGCGCCCAGCATTGCCAGCGCACAAACGGCGGCCGAGGCGGTCGAGCACTATTGGGCTGCCCTGATGCGGGACGTCCAGTTCACGAATTACTCCAGCACTTCCCTGGCGGCGCAGGCGGCGGCTGACCTGAACAACCTGTCTTACATTCGAAGCAGGCAAAACAATGAATATCCATACCCGGTGACGCCGCAGAATCTGTTTCGAGGGCAGTTCTATCCCGGCGACGGCAATGTCATAGGCCCGTACGTATCGCAGTTCTTCCTCCAGCCCACATTTATGGGAGTGGAGCCCATGAGTCAACAGTGCAAAAGGTTCCTCTCCGTTGGCGAAGGTGGGGCCGACTACATGACGTCGGTAAGCGACTACCAGAATATCCAAAATGGTATCCCGCCCACTCAGCAGCTCGCCTTTGATCCAGTCTATCGCTACATGCGAATGGGTCGAGACTTCGCCGCCTACACCCATGTTGACGTCATCTCACAGGAGTTCATCATTGCCCTCCTCGTCCTTCAGGGAATCAAGACGCCGGTAAACCCGGGCAACCCGTATGGCTACCCCACTGGCGTAGGGCGGTCGGAACACGGCTTCGTCACGTTTAACAGCGTTTTTTGCCTTACAGACGCGATGACGACGATGGTCGAGATGGGTACGCGAGCGCTCAAGGCCGCCTGGTTCCATAAGTGGATCGTGAATCTGCGCAATCGACCGGAGGAGTACGGGGCGCTGGTGCAGGCCAATCTCAACCATCAGGATCCAATGCCACAGGCGGCAGCGGCCCTGCATCACGATATATTCAATTCGGCGGTGCTTCCCCTCATCCACTCGCAATACGGCTCCTACCTGCTGCCGCAGGCTTTCCCGGAGGGTTCGCCGACGCACCCGTGCTACCCGACGGGCCATGGAAGCGTCGCCGGAGCCTGCATCACTGCATTGAAGTTCTTCTTTGACGGAAGCCAGACGATACGGCCGCTGCTGCAAGCCGCCGGCTCCGACGTAGTGGTGCCAAGCCAGGACGGTCTTTCGCTCTTACCCTACACGGGCAGCGACCGGGACCAGTTGACCGTCAACGGAGAATTAGCCAAGCTCGGCTTCAACACCAGCTTTGGTCACGGCATTCACGCCGGAATACACTTCCGAAGCTCAACCCTGTATTCGCTCCTGCTGGGCGAGCAGGTCGCGCTGAGTGTTCTGCAGGACCGCGCCCGTGGCTACAACGAGCCGTTCACCATCGAAATCACGAAGTTCGATGGGACGACGGCGACCATTAGTAACGAGCAATGAGGCAGATCGAATCGAACGAAAATCTTACTAGTAAGACGCCTTACCAGTAAGAAAAAACAGCGCCGCCAGGGCTGCGCGCCTGAACTTCAGAGCATTTTCAGCTTTACCATGGTCCGGGGGAGCGGCGCTTCAGGCGCTATTACGAAACCCGTGTCGCCGCTCTGCCCCTCAAGCTTTTTTCGCACTTGACCGGGGCCTCACAGCCCGGTCTAACTTCATTCCGCCGCTTTGCGGCTGTTTCGTTGCAGATTCGGCCCAGTTTCTCCCACCACACGATTGATAACGGTAGTTTCGAAAGCCTCTTCAGTGCCGCGTCGGCTACGGCTCAAAAGGATCGCTGGCCGATCTTTGATGCCGGCCTGAGGGCGGCTCTACCCGCACCCGCGGGACCACGTTAACTCGGAAAAACGGTTTAAAACAATTCCTGTGCGCTGTAGATCAACTCACCATTGACGATTTGTGCGTCTGGCATGAGTTTGTGCGGGCGTGGCAGGCGCTTGTCATCGTCAATATGCAGAACGGTGTGGCCGTGTGCCGTCAGGTAGTCGCTCACCAGCATGCGATGGCATTGAAAGTACACTCGCTCGGCGCACATGATCGCGGTGTTCTTGTCTCCTGAGGCAGCCACTCCCAATAGCTTCTCTGCCGCAGCCGCAAACTCCGGCGTCAGCATGTAATCGGCATAGTTGCGGAACGAGTCGTTCCGCAAAGCTGTATTGGGAGAATCGTCTCGAATCTTCTTGCGGCGCCCGCCAAGCCCCTGCATCCACACGTATCCGATACTTCGCTTCGGCAGCTCGACTTCGAGCGCTTCGCGATTGAAATGCGGCATGCGTCGCGACATAGGAAACGCGCGAATATCGACCAGAGTGCCGACTTCATGAGCATGCAGCGCGGCAACAAGCTCATCGAATATGCGGGTGGAATGTCCGATGGTATAAATGGTGGCCAATCACCGCCTCTTCACCGCTATCACATTGTCCTCCGGATCGCGGTCAATCAGCTTGTTCAGTGGATCGATGCCAGCCTTGGCAGGAATCGCGTCGACCGTCACGGTGACGTCGGTCTTCTCCTTATCGATCTTTTGCTTCTGCAGGTAGAGATACTTTCCATTGCCATCCAGCACGCCAATGTCAATCCAATCGTTGATGGGAACCGTTTGCTCCTGGCCGCGGCCATCGGCGCGCAGCTTCCTGGCTTCAACCGTGAGATGAACCTGATACTTGCCGCCGGGTTGGGGAACGTAGTCGGCGGAAAGCGCGCGGTCATCATAGAGGGTGATGTTTCGGAACAGATCGCCAAAGAGATACTGATACTGCGCCGGGGTGAACTTACCGAAATCTCCTTCCAGTTCGAGCGAGATGGGGTACGGCGCGTCCTTGAAGGCGAAGGTCTTCAGGAACTCGCGGATTGCTTCGTTGACCTTGTCTTCGCCGATGTAGTCTTGCAGCGCATACATCACCAGCGAACCTTTGCGATAGTGAATGTAACCTTGGTTGGGATCGACTTTGTACAACGGATTCTCTTCGTTGCGCTCCAGACCACGTCCCTGCAGATATTGGTCCAGTTCGTAGCGCAGAAACTTCTTCATCGAATCGGCGCCGAAGCGATGCTTCATCACCATGAGTGCGGTGTATTGCGCCATGGTTTCGTCGATGGAAGTCGCGCCCTCGACGTAAGCCGACATCACCTGGTGCCCCCACCACTGATGACCGGTTTCGTGGGCCGTCACATAAAACGGTAGATTCACCTCGTCGGGCTTATTGCTGATTTTGGTGATGAAGCCGATCGACTCGGAAAACGGGATGGTGTTGGCGAAGGATTCGGCGAACGTGCCGTAGCCTGGAAACTCGATGATGCGAAGCTGATGGAATTGGAACGGACTGAAGTTTGCCGAGCAGTAAGCGAGCGACTCCTTCATGCTTTCCATCATCGTGTCCAGGTTGAATTCATGGCCGGGCTGGTAATAGATCTCCAGGTTCACGTCCTGCCAGTGGTCGCGCCGCACCGCGTAACGCCCCGACTGAATGGAGTAAATGTTCAGGATGGGCGCATCCATTTTGTAGTGAAAGTAGCGGCGGCCATTCTCCACCCATTCCTTTTGCAGGTAGCCGGGAGCGATGGCGACCTGGTCCGGGCTGGTGCTCACGGTGGCTTCGAAGTTAATCCAGTCGGCATCGAAACTGCCGCTGTTGTATTGGCGGGCCGCGATGTCATCAAGTTTAGGCAGGCGTCTGACTTTCTCCAGGCCGTGCTTGTGGCGCGTGCTGTCATCGGTCAGCTCGATGTCGGGAGCATATCCGATGTAGGGGTGATAGCGATCGTTGATGAAGCTGCCATTGCCTACGATGTCGGTGTTGGGCTGCGAATTCACGAATCCGGGATTGTCGTATTCAAGCGCGTACTGGAGCTGGATGCGGCCGTGCGGCGGCAGCGGCGCGGGAAGTTTATAGAGATAAAAACCAAGCGACGGATCGGCGACCAACGCGGTCTGCCTGCCAGCGAAGCTGAGGGTTTTGATCAGAATGTGCGGCCGGGGCAGCGGTGCCAGATCGACCGGCCATACTGTTACCGCGATGCGGTCGATATTCGATGCGGTCTTGTTCTCCAGCCACATATTGCCGCTGACAGCGACCGAGCGCTTCTCCGGATAGATGTCGATCTCGGTGCTGACATCGGTGATGCGCGGCTGCGGCAGCGACCAGTACTGCCGGTATTTCTTTTCGTATTGCGCGCGCGCCTCGTCGACCTGGAAGGTGGTGCGGTAGGGATTGAGGACGTGCGTGTTGTAGAAGATGTATGCGCCGACGCCGAGCATCAGTACAACGCAAAGGCTTGCAGCGGCGAAGGTGGTGCGAGAAAAGCGCGCAGTGGCAAGACTCATGCGCACGCGCCAACTGCTCTCCGTACCGCGCACCCATAGCAGGTTAGTGACAATCGCGAGCAAGATTGCCGCAATTCCCCAGTAGATCCGGAACCAGACCAGCGGTTGCAGAAATGGCCCGTAGCCGTTGATATCGGAATACGTGACAGGCGGCGTCTGCCCGAAGCGGTAGAGATAGTCCTGGAATCCCGCGGGCGGCAGCGCCAACGTCGCCACGATGTACAGCACCATGACGAAATGTCCCACATACTTATTGTTGACGATGGTCTGCACAAACATCGCCAGCACGCACAAGATCCAGAGCTGCGTCAGACGGTTAAGGAAGAGTTCACGGAGGTACAGTCCGAATTGGAAGTGGTAATACCCTTGCGCGATCTGCACCGCCAGGCCGGCGGCGAGAATTGTCAGCACCACCAAAACCTGCACCAGCATAAGCGCGAGCAGCTTCGAGCAGAACAGCACCCATCGCTGCAGCGGCAGTGAGTCGATCACCTGGTTGAGCTGCGCGTCGCGTTCGCGCCATACCAATTCGCCGGAATAGAAAATGATGATGGCGAGGGAAAAGATCAGGAAGCCGGCGCCAGCCATCAGCACCATCTGGTGGGTCACGGGATAGGTACGCGTGGCATACGGACTGCAAGATTCCCGATGCGGCGACAATGGAAAACAGGAGGCCCGCCAGCATCAGCACCAGGAAAAAGACATTCTTAACGGTTTCGGTGAACTGTATGCCGGTAAGCGATAGCAAGTGTCGAAACGAGGCAGCCGCTGAAAACGCGGGATGTGCGATGGGCAGCGATTCGGCGGAGCGCGCCGGCTCTTTCGCCTCGACTGTTTCCCGCCGCCGGCTCTTCTCTGCCGGATAGGCGAAGTTGAATTTCGCGTACGTGACCGCCAGGAAAATTGCGCCTACGCCGAGCCACAGAAGGCGGTTGGCCAGAAGCATTCCCTGCAGCGGAATGAGCTGGGTGTTGCGCTGAAAGGACGTCCAATAGCGGGTGATGCGATCGATGGCCGCGCCGCCCAGCGGATCGAGCAGAGCGAAACGCACGCTGGTGGTTAACGCGGAGGAGTTCTGCGCGACGGTGAAATATCCGATCAGCACCAGCACGCCAGCCACGTACACGGGCAGCATCTTGCGCGAGAGCGCGGCCAGCGCGAAGAAAATTGCCGTCAGGAAGAGCAGGTTCGGCAGAACGTTAATGAAGTATGGCTGGACGTACGCCATGAGCATCTGCGGGCCGAGCCGGGTCTTGTCGAGCCACGGCATCAGCGTGCCCGCCCACGCACCCAGTGCCACGCTGCTGAAGATCACAACCTGCAGCGCAACTGCCGAAAGAAAGCGGCCGCCAAGATAGTCGAGCTTGCTGATGGGCGCGATGTAGAAGAAATCGATGGAGTTGCTGGCGATGTCCTGGTACGTCGCCTGCCCCGCAATCGCAGCGGTGATCACGATGCCGAAGAAACAGATGTAGGTGATGACGGAGTTCAGCGCGTAAGGCGAGGTGATCAGCACCTTGCCGCCGGTGCCGAAATCGACGCTGGCTTCGGCAAATGCGCCGCCCGACATCAAGGTAAACAGAAAGCCCAGCCCGAAGAATACCGCAAAGTAGACCCACGTCGAGATGCGCCGCAGGCGCTGCTGAAAATCGAAAAGAAAAATATTAGCCAGCATTGGGTTAGTTCGTCGTGCCTCGGGTGAAGCCGCGGATGGTGGCGAAGTAGAGGTCTTCGAGATCAGGCGTTACCGGCTCGAAGCCCGGCTCCGGCATTTCATCGGCGAGCACGTGCAGCAGCGTTCGTCCGGCAAACAGGTGTGTCGAAATCACGCGGAAGCGCTGCTGATAATCGGCGACTTCGGAGCGCGTGATCGTCTTCTTCCACACGCGTCCGTTCAGTTCCTGCACCATCGCGGCGGGATCGCCGGCGGCATGAACGCGTCCCTCATGAATGATGGCCATGTTCCGGCACAGGTCCGTCACGTCGGAAACGATGTGCGTGGAAAGAATCACGATGATGTTTTCGCCAATTGCGCTGAGCAGATTGTGGAAGCGGACGCGCTCTTCTGGATCGAGGCCCGCCGTCGGCTCATCGACGATGATTAGCCGGGGATTGGCGAGCAGCGCCTGCGCAATTCCGAAACGCTGCTTCATCCCGCCCGAGAAGCTGCCTAGCGCCTGATTGCGGTGTTCCCATAGATTCGTCTGCCGCAGCAAAGCATGCACCACATCACGGCGCTCTCCGCCATTTTCCAACCCTTTCAGCTCGGCGAAGTGGGTCAGCAGCCTTTCCGCCGTAACTTTGGGATACAGTCCGAACTCCTGCGGCAGATAACCGAGAAGTTTGCGGACCTGGTCCTTCTGTCGCAGCACGTCGATGCCGTCCAGGCGCGCGCTGCCGCTGTCGGCCTCCTGCAGCGTCGCGAGCGTGCGCATCAGCGTGGACTTGCCCGCGCCATTCGGGCCGAGCAACCCGAACATGCCTTGCGGGATTAACAGGGAAACATCCTGCAGCGCCTGCGTTCCGTTGGGATACCGCTTAGAAAGATGATCAATTTGTAGTTGCATTCGTGTGCCTGTCAATACTTGATACGAGTATCGTGACAGAATGTTCCGCTGCAGGGTGCAGTCTACTCTAATGGCGCTGTCGAATTGGGCAATGGCATCGGCGAAAAGGCACGGGGCGATTTTGGAAAACCGCCCCGGCGATGACCTGGTCAGTCCAGGCTGCAACTATGTGACAGGCAAGCCTCACTGGGGAGTGAACTTGAAGACCATGCCGCAGCCGCTCTGAATGCAATTCAAAACGCCACCCCCGACCGTGCTGTAAAAGTTCCCTTCCGAATCCTGGATCAGGCCAGCGTAAGGAACGCCACCCCCCATCCCGCCGGCGAAGTTGTACTCAGTGGCGAAGGTTCCGTCGGTAGTCATTTTGAAAATCGTTCCTTGGTTATAGGTGCCTCCGCCGGCGGTCGTGCCCCACAGGTTGCCCTGGGCGTCAAACATAAGCTCATTCGGAAAGACACCGTCGTGGTTGTGGAACGTGTGCAGTATGGTTTCCTGCCCGCTGGGTGAGATTTTGAAGATGATGCCGCACCCATAGAAGGGACAGGCGGAGGCGTCGCCGCCCGAGTACGTATTCCCGTAGATGTTTCCCTGCGCATCCAAAACCACGGACCCAGGCAGGTAACCATCGGGCGCGCAGGTGAAGTTGTAGAGCACCCTAAAGCCCGTCCCGAGGTTCCTCATCTTGTAGACGACGCCGCAATCACGGCTTCCGCCTTGACCGGCCGCGCCATACAGATTCCCCGCACCATCGGTGGCTACGTTCCCCTCCGGGTACGCTCCATCGCCAAGACTGAAGCTATGCAGCACGAGGTCGGCTCCAACTCCGGCATTGGACAATGCGTACACGGTGCCGTAACCGTTATCACCGTTAGTGCCGCCGCCAAAGGTCGTGCCGTAAATTATGCCGGTGGTCGGATCGCGGAGCAGGGTATATTGCGGTCCCAGTCCGTCGTTCGGACTGGAAGGAAAGGTGTGCACGACCGTGAAGGCTCCTGAGGGAGTTATGCGGAACACCGTGCCGTTATCGTGGATGCCGCCGATCGATGCCACGCCATACAAATTGCCGGCCGGGTCCGGGATCAGGGAGCCCCATGTTGCATTTGGCCAGCCATCTGCGCCGCCGGTAAAGGTGTGCAAAACGGAGAACTGGCCGCTCGGAGTCAACTTATAGACAGTTCCACAACCATAGTCATTACAGTCGTTACGGTTACCAGCCGTAGTGGTTATGCCGTAGAGGTTTCCGGTAGAATCCCGGTAAAGTCCAGGGTTCGGGAATCCTCCATCCGACTGCCCCTGGAAGGTGTAGAGGACGGTATATGTCTGCGCAGGTGAGATCTGGGCAGCGAGCGTCACGACAAGCAAGGTACCTGCAAGGACCACCAGGGCAGCCCGGGGTGAACGCGATTTCGGACTTCGCAATTGTTCTCGATCGGTCATTCTGCTCTCCTTACCACAGTTTGCAGATTGGGGTGCAGATTTGGGGGTGAGTCGAATTTTTGGCCCGGCGCCCACCCGCGACTCTAAATAGGTGGGGAAGAGAAAACCAAGGACAATCAGAGTCGGCACAAAACTTTTACAACTGAAGTGCTCAAGATGGGAAAAAATAGATCACCAGATGATCCTGGCTGCTGACGATCGCCGAATCAGGGTCGGTGATGTTTACAAAACTTATGTTTTATTAACAAAGGCTTTGTGAGCCGTATGTTTATGTAGTAGTAGGGACAAATGCGTAGCATTTTTGGATCACACAACGTGGCTGCTTCTCTCGGCGCTCTGGTGCTAAGCGCGCTGTTGACGGCTGCTCCTCGTGCTTCTTGCGGACAGCAGAATGATGCTGCGCAGCAAGCTGGGGTTCCGAAGAAGTCGCGCGTCGTCGGCGTAATCAAGGCGATTGATGGAAGCAACGTGACCGTCACGACGGATGCCGGCGCCGAGGTCACTGTCACCGTTCAGCCCACAACCGGGCTCGCACGGCTCGCGCCCGGGCAAACCGATCTGAAAACCGCAACGCCCATCCAGTTGAGCGATGTGCAGGTTGGCGATCGCATCCTCGCCGGTGGAACAGCTTCGGATGACGGCAAGTCGGTGACGGCGACTTCGGCGGTCGTCATGAAGAAAGCCGATGTCGCGGAAAAGCAGCAGCGCGATCGTGAGGAGTGGCAGAAGCACGGTGTCGGCGGGGTTGTGAAGGCCGTCGATCCGACGGCCGGCACGATCACTGTTTCGACCGGGAGCCTGGCAGCGGCGAATTCGCTGACGGTGCACGTTTCCAAAGACACAATCATTCGCCGCTATCCGCCGAATTCCTGGAACTATGACGATGCCAAACCCGGCACGCTCGAGCAGATCAAGCCTGGAGATCAACTGCGCGCCCGCGGCACAAAGAGCGATGACGGCAAAGAGATGTCCGCGGCAGAAATCGTCTCTGGAACCTTCCGCAGCATTCCGGCAACTGTAATTTCCGCTGACGCAGCGAACGACACACTCACCGTCACCGACCTCGCCAGCAAACGACCGGTCACGCTGAAGGTCACTTCCGATTCGCAAATGCATCAGTTGCCGGCGATGTTCGCCCAACGAATCGCAATGCGGCTCAAGGGCGGCCAAGCATCCGGGGCGGCGACCGGCGCGAGCGCAACTTCAGCGACGGCGCAGAGCGGCGAATCGCAGCCCAACGGCGGTAACGGTGCCGGAGCTTCGCACTCCGGCGGCGCACCCGATTTCCAGCAGATGCTAAACCGTATGCCCGCCGTGCAACTCAATCAGTTGCAGAAAGGTGACGCGGTAATGATTGTCGCCACGGAAGGCACGGCCGATTCGCCGTCGCAAGTCATCATTCTGCTCAGCGGTGTCGAGCCCATTCTCACCGCTGCGTCCCCCAGCGCTGCGAGCACAATTCTGTCGCCGTGGAACTTGTCCGCCGGAGCAAATATGGGAACGGGAGACACGCCATAGAGGAATATTATTAGAGCTGTTAACCGCCTATCATTCCTTGCCCAGATTGACGAAGCGGACCGAACCGATCATCGTTTCAATTCGATAATCGTTTCAGCTCGACAAAGGTCTAATACTGGAATGCGTTCGTGTGTCATAGCTGTTTTGTCATTGTTAATTGCCGCAAGCTCCGCTTCCGCGCAGAGCTCCGGAACGTTACGCGGACAGGTCACCGATCCCTCTCATGCCGTCGTTTCGCAAGCTACGGTTACGGCGACAGGCCCCGACGGCAAAACTGTCACCGTATACAGCAACCATGACGGCATTTACGAATTCCGGGGACTTGCTCCCGGTCCCTACAACATCACCGTAAATGCCAAGGGCTTCGCCACCGACAACGAAGCGGATGTGAAGGTTGCGGGCGGCCAGACGCAGGAGCTCGATGTCGGGTTGCAGATCGCGGTCGAGCAGCAACATGTCGAGGTGCAGGAGGAAGCGCCCACGGTTGGGGTCACCCCGGAAAGCAGTGCGGGAACCATTGTGATCAAAGGCAAAGACCTCGATGCGCTCTCCGACGATCCTGATGAGCTGGAGTCGGAGTTGCAGGCTCTTGCCGGGCCCTCAGCCGGGCCCAACGGCGGACAAATCTACGTCGATGGGTTTACCGCCGGACAGCTTCCGCCGAAGTCGGCGATTCGCGAGATTCGCATCAATCAGAACCCGTTTTCCGCCGAGTTCGACAAGCTCGGCTACGGCCGTATCGAAATCTTCACCAAGCCCGGAACCGATAGCTTGCACGGCCAGTTCATGATAAACGGAAACGACTCGGCTTTTAATTCGCTCAATCCCTTCATCACCGAAACGCCGGGCTATTACTCCGAGATCTTCAACGGCAATCTGAGCGGGCCGATCAGCAAGAATGCGTCGTTCTTTTTCACCGCGCAGCAGCGCGACATCGACAACGTCAGCGTCATCGTGGCGCAGGTACTCGGGCCGGGAAATATCGCAACGCCTTATACGGCCGCGGTGCCCAGCCCGGCACAGCGGCTCAGCATCAGTCCGCGCCTTGATTATCAGCTATCACCCAGCAACACGCTGACGGTTCGCTATCAGTACACGCGCAACACCCAGGACAACGTCGGCATCGGCCAGTTCTCGCTACCAACGACCGGCTCCAACTCCCACAGCACGGAGAACACAGTCCAGATCACCGATACGCAAATCCTCAGCCCGACCATGGTGAACGAGACGCGCTTCCAATACATCCGCGACAGCGACGACCAGTTGCCTTTGAGCTTCGCTCCGGCGCTGACTGTGCAGGGAGCGTTCACCGGCGGCGGAAGCTCGGCGGGCACGGTGACTACGAATCAGGACCACTACGAACTGCAGAACTTCACCTCCATCGCGCACCGCAAGCACTTCATCAAGTTTGGCGGAAGACTGCGGGGAACGGTGTTTTCCAGCGACCAGAACTCCGGCTTCAACGGTGCCTATAATTTTTCTTCGTTGAACGCATATCAGATCACTGAGACCGGCCTGCAGCAAGGCCTGTCGCCGGCGCAGATTCGCGCCCTCGGTGGTGGTGCGAGCCAGTTCACACTCGTTACCGGCCAACCGTTGTCTGATGTTTCCACGATCGATGTCGGACTCTACGTGCAGGACGAGTGGAAGATCAAGCCGAACCTGACTTTCAGTTACGGCCTGCGTTACGAAACGCAAACCGGTATTCCGTACGAGGGCAACTGGGCGCCCCGCTTGAGCCTTGCCTATGGAGTGGGTCACAGCAAACAGCCGAAAACCGTGCTGCGCGCCGGCTACGGAATCTTCTACGACCGCTTCTCCTACGATTACCTGATGCAGGCCGAGCGCTACAACGGAATCACGCAGCAGCAGTACGTGGTTGCCAATCCCGACTTCTATCCCGCGATTCCCTCGCCTTCTGAGCTGGCAATGCTGGCGACCAATTCGCCGACCAGCTATGTCGTCCAAAGCAATCTCCACGTGCCTTACACCATGGAGGCCGCGGCCAGCGTGGAGCGGCAGGTCACGAAGAGCGCAACCGTTTCAGTCACCTATCTGAACTCCCGCGGCGTGCATCAACTCTTCTTGCGCAACGCCAACGCGCCGCTACCCGGAACATACAATCCTGCCGATCCCAACAGCGGTATCAGGCCTTTCGGAAATAACGACAACATTTACCAGTACAACTCGGGCGGGATTTTCGAGCAGAACCAGCTCATCACAAACGTCCGTTTTGCGCTGGGCAACAAAGTCTCGCTGTTCGGTTTTTACGCGTTGGGGTTCGCCAACAGCGACCTCGGCGCAGGTGGACCAATCGCCATCTCTACCACCGCCGGCGGAGGCGGCGGATTCGGCGGCGCCTTTGGCGGAGGCACCGTGAACCCGCAATTCGTCTCTGACTCTTACGACCCCATGTCCGACTGGGGCCGCGCGGCATTCGACGTGCGCAGCCGTGCCTTCATCGGCGGCACGATCTCGCTGCCCCACGCGTTTCGTCTCAGCCCGTTCATCCTCGCCAATTCGGGAACGCCCTTCGACATCATCGTCGGCCAGGACCTGAACGGTGATTCGATCTTCAACGATCGGCCGGCGCTGGCGGCGACGGCAGGTTCCGGCGGCAGAGTCGTCGTTTCGCCGTGGGGTACGTTCAACACTGTGCCGCTGCCGGGACAGCCCCTCGCTCCCATCAATGCCGGGAGCGGCCCGCCTGTATTCACGCTCAATCTTCGCCTGAGCAAGACCATCGGGTTGGGACCCAAGACGGAGAGCACGGCCTCAGGTGGTCCTCGCATGGGCGGAGGCGGTGGTCACGGTGGCGGCGGTCTGGGAGCTCGCGGACTCACCGGCGGCGGGGGCGGCGGACCGTTCATCTTCGGCGGCGAGACCAATCACAAATATAACCTGACCTTCAGCGTCAGCGCGCGCAATCTGCTGAACAATGTGAACTACGCTGCCCCAGTCGGCAATCTGGATTCGCCGCTGTTCGGGACTTCGAACGCGCTCGCCGGTGCGCCGTTCGCGTCCGGCTCCGCCAATCGCCGGATCGATCTGCAGATGCTGTTCTCATTCTAGTGTTACTTGCGACCCACCTACAGGGATGAAAATCCTGGGGTGCCCCGTTCTGGCCTTCGCTTGGCCAAGCTGGGGCAAGCCAGGATTTTCATTCCCATCGGTGGGCCGCAGGCCCACGCACACTCAGGGCAGGCCCTAGCCAAAGGATGGCTAGAACGGGGCACCCGAGGTGAGATTTCCGCGGAAGTGGAAGCCCCCGCGACACCTAGCCGGAGACTCGACACATCTGTAAGCGTGTGACCCGGCAGTGCGCTCGTTGTAACATCGAGCAGCAGGAAGGCCCCGCATCCAGTCATCCCCGCGTCATGTTACAGGGCGGCAAACCGACACCGACAAGTAAGTCTGCTGACTTTCAGCCTGTCTCCGCCTCCGATGCCGGCTATCGCATGCCGCTCCCGCTGCGCCGCAGTCCGAACGTAGCGCAGGCCGTGCTGCTGGGCAGCGCGTTACTACAATTGCTGCCCGCGTTGCTGATTACGACTTACCTTGCGCGCGCGCTGTCGCCGTCTGCCTTCGGCTTCTTTTCTCTCGTCGGCACCATCCTGATCCTTGCCCGCAAGTTCCTTGATCTCGGCCTCGGCAACGTTGCCGCGCGCGACATCGCCGCAGAACCGCCGCGCGAGCGCCCGATCCTCGAGGGCATGATGGCCTACCGCCGAGTCGCGGGTGTGGCCGCGGCATTGTCGTTATGCGTATTCGCGCTGGCAGACAACTCAGGAACGCAGCGCTCGGTCCTCATTGCGGCTGCAGTTGTACTACTCTTCACCGAGCCCAATGCCCTCGACCCTGTCTTCCAGGTGCGGCAGGCGCAAGCTGGACCGGCTCTCATGAACCTGTGCGGCAGCCTGCTCGTGTTGGGCGGCAGCATCGCTTTCCATCGCCTGCGTGCGGCGGGAGCGGCCTTCGCCTGGCTGCTGGTCTGGCGCGAAGCGTTGACGCTGCTGTTCACGAAAATCCTGGCGGAGCGCCTGCTCGGCTACCATCCCAAGCCAGGGTTTCGCGGGCGAGCGCTGCGCGCCTTCGTTGGACCCGCACTCATTTTCGGGCTCGCCAGCCTGGTGTACACGGTTTATTTTCACTGCGACGTTTTCTTCGTCTACGCGCTGCGCGGTCAGGATGAGCTGGGCGCTTACGCGGCGGCGTTTCGTCCTGTCAATCCTTTGCTCGTCCTGCCATGGCTGCTAATGGTGCCCTTGGTTCCAGTGCTCACCCGGACCGCCGCGGCCGATCGCGAGCGCTTCGTGCTTCAGGTCCGCGCCGCCTGCGGGATTGCGGTCGGCATCGGCGCGTGCGGACTCGTTGCCGGAACACTGCTCGCGCCACAACTGGTGCAGTTGCTATATCACGGACGTTATCTGACGGGACCGCTCTCCTGTGTCGGTGCGTTTCACTGGCTCGCCATCGCTCTGGGACAGGTTTGCGTGACGACGGTGCTGAGCGCCGCGCTGCTCGCCGATCGCAAAGAGAAGCTGCTGCTGACCATCGGCACGGCGGCCTTGCTGATCAACGCTGCGGCGAACTTCGTTTTGCTCCGGCGATACAACTTCACGGCCGCGGGATTCGCCACCGCCGCAACTGAACTGCTGTTCCTCATCGGCGCTCTGGTAGCCTTTCACCTCGCGACAGGGCGAAGCGCGCTGGGCTGGCGCGCTGCAACTTACCTGTTGCCTGCGTTGGTTATGGGAACCGTCCTGCTCTTCATCGGAGGATGTCCGGCACTGCGAGTAAGCTGCGGCGTTCTGCTGGGACTAATCTCGTCGGCTGCAATCCTGCTCTCGCCGCCGGCGCGGCAGTTTCGCCAAGAGATGACGAACGCCTCGGTCGGCTTCAGCACCACGAGTGGAGCTGGCCTTTAGAGACTGTGTCGCGAGTGGTGTCGCCGCTCTGCGGCTCGACTTTTATCCCACTTACTGCGCGGGCTGACGCCCACGCCTAACATATCCCGCCGCTGCGCGGCTAGTTTGCTCGGTTTTCGGGCAGTTTGTCCTACCGCAAAATTCTCTTTCCGGCCGCGACAGAGCCTCTTTAGGCCAAGCTTTCGCCATCAACGCAACGGAGCACATACGTCCACTATCGTGGCACGTAGCATGTGACCCCGGTCACTGCGCCGTGCTCCAGTCTCGCGGAGTATGGAAGGTTACCTTCGAGGCTAGTTCTATGCCACGCAAGACCATTATTGAACCGTTCCGCATCAAGAGTGTGGAACCTATCCACTGGACTACGCGCGAAGAGCGGGCAAATCTGTTACGCGCCGCTCATTACAATCAGTTCCTGCTCCCGGCCGACGACGTTCTCATCGACCTGCTCACCGATTCCGGCACGGGCGCGATGTCCACCGCGCAATGGGCGGCCATTATGAAAGGCGACGAGAGCTACGCGGGCAGCCGCAGCTTCACCCATTTCCGCGATGCGATCCAGGAAATCTTCGGCTATCAGCACGTGATTCCCACCCATCAGGGGCGCGCAGCCGAACGCATTCTGTTCAGCGTGGCATGCAAGCAGGGGGACGTTGTCCCCAACAACACGCATTTCGACACTACCCGCGCCAATCTCGAATTCGTTGGCGCAGAGGCTGTGGACCTACCGATCGCTGAGGGCCGCGAGCCGGCGAAGTGGCACCCGTTCAAGGGCAACATG
Organism: uncultured Acidobacteriaceae bacterium; assembly: GCA_963821995.1. Lineage (GTDB taxonomy): Bacteria > Acidobacteriota > Terriglobia > Terriglobales > Acidobacteriaceae > Bog-257. The sequence goes on from CAWGFZ010000026.1 coordinate 101,061, forward strand.
GACGTCGCCGCGCTCGAGGCGCTTATCGCGCGCGTTGGCCGCGAGCATGTTCCGCTCGTGATGCTCACAGTAACCAACAACTCCGGCGGAGGGCAGCCCGTCTCGCTGGAGAACGTGCGTGCTGTGAGCGCTGTGTGCCGTCAATATCGCATACCGCTCTACTTCGACGCCTGCCGCTTTGCTGAAAACGCTTACTTCATCAAGCTGCGGGAGCACGGCTACGCGGACAAGTCTCCCAAAGCGATCGCGCAGGAGATGTTCGCGCTGGGGGATGGCTGCACCATGTCGGCAAAAAAAGACGGCATGGCCAACATCGGCGGTTTCTTGTGCACCAATAACGGCGTGCTCGCCGCGCAGGAAAAAGACCTGCTGATTCTCACCGAGGGCTATCCCACTTACGGCGGCCTCGCCGGACGCGACCTTGAAGCTATTGCCGTCGGCGTGCAGGAATCGCTTGAAGAAGACTATCTGCGTTACCGCATCGCTTCGACCGCATATCTCGGCAATCACCTAAGCGAGCAGGGCGTGCCGATTGTGCAGCCGCCAGGCGGGCACGCGATCTATCTCGATGCTCGCGTCTTTCTGCCGCACATCCCGCTCGACGAATTCCCAGGTGTGGCGCTGGCTGCGGAACTGTATCTTGAAGGCGGAATCCGCTCGGTCGAAATCGGTCAATTGATGTTCGGCAAAGCCGCGACCATGGACCTGGTGCGGCTGGCGATTCCGCGCCGTGTTTACACCCAAAGCCACATTGATTACGTCATCGAAGTCGTGCTGGCAGTATGGCAGCGGCGCGAAAAGGTTGCAGGCATGCGGCTAACCTACGAGGCGCCGTTCCTGCGGCATTTCACCGCGTACCTGGAGCCGATCAAGAGAGCTACGCCTGCCGAGCACGAGGTTGATTCCGGGCACCTGACAGAGAGCGTCGAAACCTGGTAGCCGGGCGGAGAGGATGAGCCGCTATGAGAAACAAGAAGATTCTCATTGCGTTGTACGTCTGCTCAGTCCACAATTCGGCCATGCTGCCACTGGTATTTTTTTGTTCTTCTCCAAGCGACATCGTCGCCACCTGCTGCCTCAACGCCGCCGCCGCAGATCGTGACGAATGAAACTGTGCTCCTCGCGGATTGCTCAGGTGACCGCAAAACGGCAACTCTTGACCAAATCTCATATTAGATATATTCTAAAGTCCGCATGAACGTAGAGGCGATTAAACGGTCTCTGGAGGGCAGTGGTTTGCGGTGCACTCCGCAGCGCTACGCAGTAATGGCATTTCTGATGGAATGCAACCGGCATCCCGCGGCTGCCGAAATCTTCGAAGCCGTGAATCGCGTGGACCCGCGCTCTTCAAGGGCCACGACCTATAACAATCTGCGGGACTTGGTGCAGGCGGGTTTGGTGCGCGAAGTTGCCGTCGAGGGCCGCGCTGCGCGATTCGAGGCAAAAGGCATGCGGCATCACCACTTCATCTGCGATCGCTGCGGCAATGTTGAGGACATTAAGTGGTACAACGTGCCCAAGCCTGCTTCAGGCTCACTGGGTAAGCGGATTCTTCGCGAATGCGAACTCATTTTCCGGGGGCTCTGTACGAAGTGCGCTCCGCGGCACGCGTTCGATTAAGTGTCGTCGGCGTGTGGATCGCCGGAGGACTAGCGCGCATCAGCAAGCGGGCCGGTGGCGATTGCGCGAATCGGAAGGCCGGCATGAATTTGTAGTTCGTCACAGATTTCTTAACTAATTCGAAGGAAGATAAACATAAGGGAAGGCAAACATATGGAAAAAGAACTCGCCACAGCAATGGGGGCGACTGTTCCCCAGACTCACGAACAAAGCTCGTCAACCGAATCCAAGTGCCCGGTGGCTCACGGCGCTCGCAGACAGCCTTATAGCACTGCCCACTGGTGGCCGAACCAGCTCAACGTGAACATCTTGCACCAGCACTCCCCGAAGTCCGATCCGATGGGCAAGGAGTTCAACTACGCAAAAGAATTCCAGAGCCTCGACCTGAACGCCGTGATCAAGGACCTTCAGACCTTGATGACATCGTCGCAGGAGTGGTGGCCGGCCGACTTCGGCCACTATGGGCCGCTTCTCATTCGCATGGCGTGGCACAGCGCCGGTACGTATCGCATCGGCGACGGCCGCGGCGGGGCAGGCTCCGGCGAACAACGGTTTGCGCCCCTCAACAGTTGGCCAGACAATGTGAACCTTGATAAGGCGCGCCGGTTGCTCTGGCCGATCAAGCAGAAGTATGGCCGTAAAATCTCCTGGGCCGACCTCATGATCCTTGCTGGCAACGTCGCGCTGGAGTCGATGGGCTTCAAGACCTTCGGTTTCGGCGGCGGCCGCGAGGACGTCTGGGAACCGGGGGAGGAAATTTACTGGGGGCGTGAGGGCAAGTGGCTGGCGGACGAACGCTACAGCGGCGACCGTGATCTCGAGAATCCCCTCGCCGCGGTTCAGATGGGCCTGATTTACGTGAACCCGGAAGGGCCCAATGGAAACCCGGATCCCATTGCCGCGGCAAAGGATATCCGTGATACGTTCGGCCGGATGGCAATGAATGACGAGGAGACGGTTGCGCTCATTGCCGGCGGCCACACCTTCGGCAAGACCCACGGCGCCGCCGATCCCAGCAAGTATGTTGGCCCCGAACCCGAGGCTGCCCCTATCGAGCAGCAAGGCCTGGGTTGGAAGAACACCTATGGAAGCGGCAACGGCGACTACACAATCGGCAGCGGCCTGGAAGTGATTTGGACCACGACGCCGACGAAGTGGAGCAACAACTTCTTCGAGAACCTGTTCAAGTACGACTGGGAGCTGACCAAGAGCCCGGCCGGTGCGCATCAGTGGATGGCGAAGAATGGCGCAGGCGCTGGTACGGTGCCGGATGCGCACGATCCATCCAAGCGTCACGCGCCCACTATGCTGACCACTGACCTCTCCTTGCGGTTCGACCCGATCTATGGGCCGATATCTAAGCGCTTCTATGAGAATCCGCAGGAGTTCGCGGACGCGTTCGCCAAGGCGTGGTTTAAGCTGACCCACCGCGACATGGGGCCTCTCTCGCGGTACCTTGGCCCACTCGTTCCTTCCGAGCCCCAACTCTGGCAAGACCCAGTTCCCACCGTGGATCATGAGCTCATCGGGGATAAGGACGTTGCTGCTCTGAAGGCCAAAATCCTCGCATCCGGACTGTCGATCTCCGAACTGGTCACGACTGCCTGGGCGTCGGCGGCAACCTTCCGTGGCTCCGACAAGCGCGGTGGAGCGAACGGCGCACGCATTCGCCTGGCGCCGCAAAAGGACTGGGAGGTGAACCAGCCGGCCGCACTGGCGAAGGTCCTTCAGAAGCTCGAGGTGATCCAAACGGATTTCAACAGCTCGCAGTCCAACGGCAATAAGCGGAAGAAGGTCTCGCTGGCCGACCTGATTGTTCTGGGCGGCTGCGCAGCCGTCGAGGAAGCTGCGAAACAGGCCGGCTACGACGTGAAGGTTCCCTTCTTGCCGGGGCGCACGGACGCTTCGCAGGAGCAGACCGATGTGCATTCATTCGCCGTACTGGAGCCGAAGGCAGACGGGTTCCGAAACTACCTCGGGACGACAAACGGTACGTCGCCCGAGGAGCTGCTGGTCGACAAGGCGCAGTTGCTGAAGCTCACTGCCCCCGAGATGACGGTTCTCATCGGCGGCATGCGCGCTCTGAATGCTAACTTCGGGCAATCCAAGCACGGCGTCTTCACCAACCGATCCGAGACGCTGACGAACGATTTCTTCGTCAACCTGCTCGACATGAATACGGAGTGGCAGGCCTCCTCTGCATCCGAAGGTGTGTTTGAGGGGCGCGATCGCAAGACGGGCAAAGTCAAGTGGACCGGCACTCGTGTCGACCTTATCTTCGGTTCGCACTCCCAGTTCCGAGCGCTCGCGGAAGTCTATGCATGTGACGACTCGAAAGAGGCGTTTGTGAAAGACTTCGTGGCTGCATGGAACAAGGTGATGAATCTTGATCGCTACGACCTTGCTGAGCGGTAAGGTTTACGCATTGACGGATTGTAATGGAGTCACCAATCTGATTCTGGATGTCTCCGAGTACTTCGCGCCGTGATCAGTCCAGCCGTTCTTTTCGTCGAATCGAATTATGGGAAGCTGGTGGCAGCTTCCCATAACTTTTCCGCAAAAGGTCAAAGGTAGTATTGTCGCAAGTGACCCAGTTAGTGGCTGGCTTGCAGATCTCCGATAGGAACGATCTTTGTATCGGTTCGAAACTTCTTGTAGTCGCGGTCAGTGGCGTCCCAGTCAATGTTGAAATCCTTCAGCAAGGCTACCCGCACGTCGACCGTGACGGCGACGTGCTGCTGTAGCCACACCTCGTCATTCACGCGCGTGTTCTCGACGATGATCCTGGAACCCTGGTGCAGCCGAGCCAGAAGCAGCCCGAAGGAGACGGTATCGATGACTTGCACATCTAGCTTGGCAATCTGCGAGTCGTTCTTGTCGATCCATAGACGGCCGCGCAACTTAGGCAGAATCTTAGCTTCTTTGTGGACCGGCTGATATCCCGGCTTGGGCTCGGCGTCGATTACGTAATTGTCGCGTCCGTCCAGTTTCTCAATGCCCACGAACGTGAAGCTGTAGGCGTCGGCCACCTCGCGCACAAACTGCAGCTCGTCTTCCCGATCTTTCTCGGCCTTTGCCAGTCGTTTCTTCCGGGCCTCTTCGGACTCGTTCTTCCGCTTATCGATCAGCTTCTGGATTTTGTCATCTTCCTTTTGCGCGTCCTTGGCGGAAAGGGGCTTGCCATTCTTGGCGATTAGCTTCTGTACCTGCTCGCCATAGATTTCCATTACATCGTAGGTCTCTGTCTCCGTGGATTTGACCTGGCCTTTACCGTCAAGCCTGCGCATCTCTTGGCTCTCGACGTACGTGTAATCACGCTGTCTTTTGTCGTTCTCCAGGTCATTCTCAGCACACAGGCGAATCAGCGCCTGGATTTGCTCCTGCGAAAGCGTGGCTTGGGTGGTCTTGTCACGAACCTGAAGCAGCTCAGCCGCGACCGTTTGTTGCGCGATTGCCAGTGCGGCAGCGAGAGGAACAAGGATTAGACTGCGCCAGAACTCCATCGGAATACCTGCGTAATGGCAACCCTCGGTGGTTACCCGATTCGGGTAGTTTATACGCGGTTGTTCCTGATGCTTTATCCTGAAACAGCTAAATGCTCCGCCCGCGCCTGGGGTAGAACAACAGGGGATTGCTTGTCGGTACAGGACCGCGCGCAGCAATGTGCATGTTAGAAACAATGACAGCGTCGCCTTTGTTCGTCCCGGACATTATCATCCCCAGCGCGGTCCCCGAGCGAACATCCTTCCGCATTAGTTAGCATCACCTGTCAAAGCCCGGAAGCTCCACCCGCTTCGCGATGTGATCCTTGATCCAGTGTGCGTCCCACCATTCCTTAGGGTCGATCTGCACGCCGTCGAGCTGCATAGCGAAATGGATATGGTCGCCTCCGGCCATGCCGGTCATCCCGCTCAGGCCCATCACCTGGCCCTGCTTCACCGTGTCGCCTTCGTGGACATCAATCCGGCTGAGGTGGCCATAAATCGTCTGCAATCCGTATCCGTGATCGACGACGATGCAGTTGCCGTAGATACCCAAAGGAGCGGCGTACACGACCTTGCCGTCGTTAGAGGCTTCAACGCCAACATGCTGCGTCACCGCAAGGTCGTAGCCCAAATGGACCTGCTGGTCGATCTTCTTTCCGTGGTAGATGTAATTCCGCACGTCGGCAAAGTTCGACTCAGCCTGGGAATGAGGCTGACGGATAAAAGGCCGGGACCACAAAAATTTGTCGCCGGTCTTGAACTGCAGATCAGAAAGCGTCTTGTTGTTGGCGCGGCGCATTTCGCTGTTGATCTTGACGAAGCGCGTGACCGGATCACCCGTTCCATTCGGATCAAGCTCGTTGATCACTTTGTTCAGAAAAGCGTCGCTCACCTGAAGATCATGGGTTGTGTACTTCGGCTGCTCCCGCTTCGGAAATACCACCACCAGGGCGCTGCCCACATCGTTTCCAGCGCCGTTCTCGGCGTAGACCACCGGCACGGTATCTGGTGGCATGTTCCAGGCGAAGGCGAACAATGAAAACAGGCCAGGTCGGCCGCCAGGGATCGGCCAGGCCCGAAACGTTTGATCCCCGACGCGCACTCCTGCTTCGGTCCAGCTGCCGGAAACATTGAACGTCGCCAGGTCTGCCATTCCGAGATACAGGTAGTGCTGCTCGGAATCGACGCTGAGGACCGGAGGTTGCGTAATCACGGTCACATCGCGTTCGGCACGTCCTGTCCTTCTCAACAGATCATTCGAGTTGGCCTCAATGATCAACTTGGCCTTACCCGCTTTCAACTGCGGAGTTGTTTTGACTCCTGCCGAGAAATTCAAAGTGCTATCGGGCAACCTTGATGGCTGCGTGGTCTCGAAGATTTGGTATTTGCTGCCGTTCTGCTCCACAAAGGCGTGCACGCTACGAAGGCCGCGTGGATCGCGAATGTGAACTGTAATGGGAGTGGCTTGGCCCAGGGATGTGATGGAAGACGGAAGGTCTACAACCGGGGTCGTTGACCGCGCCGCGAAAAACGCGAGCGGCACAACAATCAGGAGCGCGATGACGAGGACAACGGGTTTTTTCACGGCCTCCCAGTGTAGCTCGCACAGCTGCGCGCAATTTTCCACAGGGGATGCCAAATCGAATTCCGGGTGGGCGATCAGCGGCGACCGCACACATCCCCTGTCGCGCACCATTGCGTGACGACAGGACCCTGATGACAGGCCTGCGGCTTGCCACCGAGGTGGACCGTAGCGAACAGCGAAGTTAATGCGCAGCTTGTGGTTGGGACCTTGCGTTGCCTCGCAGTATCGGCTCCCAACCTGTGCGAGCCCAACTCAGCCGTTAGCTTTTCTTCGACGTCACTGCGAAAAACGCGACCGCATCCTGCTCAACGTTCTTGCTGCCGCACTTCGGGCAACAGATGCTCTCTTTGTCATGTTCAGTGAGGGTAAGAACTAATTCGAATGATTTCTCGCAGTCCTTGCAGACGTAATCGTAGACGGGCATAGATACCCCCCCCGCAGAGATTGCTGCGATTCAAATCTATTCCAGTTTCCTGCGTGAGAACAGGGCCGGGGAGTTTTTTTCGCGGCACTCGCGTTCGTTTGCTGCCAGAATTGGGCCGAACGTGCTGCTGGAGAGCGAACTCTTTGGGCACGAGCGCGCCGCTTGTGCACCTCATCCATGTACGAGAAGCTGCTGCCCTTGTGTGTGGGCGTTAACCCAACCTGAACATAGCCTGTTCACCTCCAATTCCGCAATGCACACGGCATCCGCCTCCCGGTTTGTGCGAATTGGGTTGGATGCAGAGTGCAACCCGCGCTGTACGTCGGTCGCTGGCCCGTTCTACGATGAAATACAGCGCGGTATCCTGAGAGTTACGCTCCGTTGGTGGCGTGTAGCACACGGAAGGTGTTGCCGCCGTTGGCCCAGATGAGAACCAGCGCATCCTGTCCTTTCGGAATGTTGGTCAGCGCCTTCTGGACCTCGGCAGCGTTTGTGGTCTCGTGGCGATCCACGCCGACGATGACCTGCCCTGGCTGCAAGCCGGCGTCATCCGACGGGCTACCCGGCTGCACCCGCTCGATGACCGCTCCATGCAGATCATCGGGCGCGCGCAGTTGTTCGCGAACTTCGGGAGTCAGATCGGCGATTCCCACGCCCCACCGCGGCTTATCGTTCGCATTCTCTGCGACCTTGGTGTCGCGGTCGTTTCCGTCCATGCTTTCCAGCGTGACCGGCACGGAAATCGTTTTGCCATCGCGCATCACCTGCAACGCAACCTCGGTTCCGGGGGTCATCTCGCCAACTTCCATCTGGAGCTGCCCGGCATCGGCAACCTTCTTGCCGTTGATCTCGGTGATGACGTCGCCGACACGCAAGCCCGCTTTTGCTCCCGGCGATCCGGATTCAACCTGAGTGACAACCGCGCCGTTACTGTCGTGAACATCGAAGAACTTCGCGTTCTCGGGCGTTACGTCGGTGATGCCGATCCCCATGCGTCCGTGCGCGACTTTGCCGTAGCGCACAAGCGACTGCACCACGGGATTGACGATCTGCGTTGGAATGGCAAAACTCATTCCGGAGAATGCCCCGGAAGGCGAGAACAAGAAGGTGTTGATGCCGACCACTTCGCCGCGAGCATTCACCAGCGGGCCGCCGGAGTTGCCCGGATTAATGGCGGCGTCGGTCTGGATGAACTGCCCCGGCTTGTGGGGATCGGCCGTGGGGTTCGGCCGGTTGAGCGCGCTGACAATGCCGCGAGTCACCGTAAAACGGAACCCGTAGGGATTGCCGAAGGCAAGCACCGTCTGTCCCGGACGCAAGCTGGAAGAATCGCCAATCGGAATGTTGGGAAGGTTAGCGGCGTCAACCTTGATCACCGCGAGATCGGTGAGCGGGTCTGTACCCACGACTTTCGCCGCCAGAATGCGACGATCACTGAGCGTCACCTTGATGTCGGTGGCGCCGTCCACGACGTGGTTGTTGGTGACGATGTATCCCTCCGGCGAGATGATGACGCCGCTGCCGATACCGCGCTCGACGCGCTGCTGCTGTTGCGGCATGCCGTCACCGCCCTGCTGCCCGAAGAAGCGCTGCAGATCATCGGGAATGCCGTCGGCAATGGGTTGCGATTTTGCGTGCGAGGTGACGGCGACGTTCACGATGGCCGGCGTGACGCGCGCGGCCACGGCTTCCATCGCCTGGTCGAGCGCCAGCAATGCGCCGACCTGGTTGTTGTCGAGCGGTGCCGTGTTAGAGGCGACTCCGGCCCTGACCGGGCCGAGCGCGGTGTACGCCCCGACCGCTGCCACGAGCGCCAGCGTCAGCACCGCAACCGCGGGCTGGCGGCGGCAAGCCTTCCATCCATTCCTAATCCAAGCTGTCATTTTCTGTACTTCCTCCTAACCAAAGATTGCGTTTACCGACACGTCCTCACTCTTCCGGAGGCGGGAGCTCCAGGACAAGTGGCGGCCTGCTTTTTATGAATCGGCTTGACCGGGCCGTCAGATGCGAATCAAAGAACCCGGCCTGCGTCCGATGTAACTGGGGAGGTTACGTCACGGCTTTGGACGAAAGCTCAGGGCAAAGGTGAGCAGGGCTATCGGTTCGGTGTTTTCGAACGGGCTGCGCCCGTTGTCCGCCAAGGCTCAATTTGCCGAGAGGCTATTCGAGTTTTCGTGAGGCTCCAGCTTTCGGATAGGGCATTTTCCGTCAAAGTGGATTAATTCCGATTTGCCCCTAATCCGCTCGCCATCGGCCGGAGTGTCATTGGGCTTACAAAAAGGGCCACTTATGCCGGCCCCGAGTTTTGCACTACGCCTTGTCTGCTTCCGGAGTGGGAATGGCGCGGTCGGTGTCCTTCCAGACGGAGAGAAACGCTCGAATGACCGGGACACCTCAATCGGCCGGGAAACACAGTCGATAAGAGGACTCTTGGGGAGCTATAGGCGACACGGCTCACCGAACATGATTGTCGAGTCAACGCAGCAGCTCGTCAACGACGGCTTCGACGTGAATCATGGTGGTGTCGAGAAACTCGATTCCCATGGCGCCGGAGTCGCGCAGTAACAGCGGCAGCTCGGTGCCTGCTAGAACGATGGCTTCCACGCCATCTTCCGCTTCCATCCGCTGTGCAATGCGCAAGATCTCCGTCCTGGTCTCCGGCAGGAATTGATTATTCAGCAGTTCACCGATGTACTTCCTATGAATAACGTCCCGCTCCAACTCTTTCGGTCGGATCACGGCGATGCCCGCTCGCTGGAACTCCTCTGCGTAAAAGCTGGCTCGCATGGTGAATCCGGTTCCCAACAGGCCCACCTTTTTCAGGCCAAGCGCCTTGGCACGTTCGGAGGTGGCGCGCACGATGCTTACAAGAGGAATGGCTGACCGGCGCTGCACCTCCTCGAAAACCAGATGCGGAGTATTAGCGGCGATAAAGCCGAAGTCCGCGCCGGCACGCACCAGTAGCTCCAAACCGGCGGCGAGGTATTTGGCTAAGTCGTCGAGCCGCGCGGCATCGAGCATGGCGATGCCCTTATCGACGTCGAGGCTATTAATGACTATTTGTGGATATCCCCCACCCGGCTCCCGGGCGCGATAGCGCGCGATACCCAGGCGAAGTGAGGGATCTGCTTTTCGCTACTCGAACAAACAGCAGATCGGTCGCTTCGCCTGTGATGACGATTTTCGTTATGCGCGCGACGTCTTCGGGTCCGCGCGGATCCGCTCGTCATCACAATTCGTGGTTCGCGCGGGGTCCACGAGTTCGTGCCGTCATCGCCACACTAAGCCAAGCCGCCATTTTTTTTGGCCCTAAACCCGGTTTTTGCTCCGTGTTTTCTTCCGCGTGCTGATGCCTGCTTTGCGAACCGCTGCCGCGTTTTCACTGCCGAAACATGCTTTTCACCGCTAATTACAAGGGCTTTCCGCTCTGTGATGGTGGTCAAAAAGTAGGTCCGGCCTCAGCTCGCATTCATCGCTTCTGATGCTGGGGAAAGCTGGTTAGCAAGTACGGTGCCGCGGTTCGTAATCTGCTGCCGGGGATAGCAACAGAAGATGCGATATGCGCCAGTAAATAAGCGGTCTTCGCCATTTTGGGCGACGGTGGCAGGTGTGTCTGGTGTGGGGCTGTAGTTTAGGGGACACGCGCAATCCCAATGGGCCGTTTGGCGGTCCACCACTTCAGGGGAGTTGCGCGCAGTTTTCCGATTCCGCAGCAGACGCCATGCGACATTCCCTCCACCGCCGAAGCCTACTCGCTGAATGTGACGCTGGTTCCCATCGGCGCACACCCGGTAGGGCTTCTGACCCTTTGGCCGGCCGGAGAGAATCAGCCCGGAGTTTCCTTGATGAATTCCTGGGATCGGCGCTTCAAAGCCAATGCAACCATTGTGCCGGCGGGGAGCGATGGAGCGGTGAGCGTCTTCTCCACCGGCACGACGAATGTAGTGCTGGATATTGACGGCTACTTTGAGCCGGTAAGTAGCTCCACTCTGGCCTTCTATCCTCTGCCACCTTGCCGGGTGGCGGACACTCGTGACCCAACGGTCCACTGGGAGGTCCCTACTTGAGCGCAAACACAGAGCGCGACTTCCCCGTACTGCAGGCCACGGATTGTAACATTCCCAGCAGCGCGGCCGCCTCGCTGAATTTCACGGTGGTACCTCGCTCGGATCAGGTCTACGTGTTCACCGCTTGGCCCTACGGACAATCGGAGCCGGACACTCCACATTGAATGCTCCGACCGGCACGGTGGTAGCCAATGCTGCGATTGTTCCGGCGGGACGGAGAAATTGGGACCGTGGCCAGCGCCGAGACTGAGTTGGCGATTGACATTGATGGCTACCTTGCACCGGCGGCTGCAGGAGGTCTGTCGCTGTATCCTGTGCCGCCATGCCGCGTCTTGGACAGGTCTGCCGAACCCATTTGTTCCAGCTCAATCGAACCTCCTCTGAAGACGAGCCCGAAGCGGATCGGGCAAATCTCGATTCACGATTTTTGAGCCGCCTTCGGCAGCCAGGTGGGCGTTTGAATATCGAACTGCTTGGCGTACTCGGCGTTCAATCGCTGCCAGCCGTCGAAGTTCATGGCCTCGGGGCCGGCGATGCGTCCAATGGGCTGACCGGCGAGATGCCGATCCAGCACATCGAAACAAATGTGCCACCCGGCAGCACCCATGGAGATGAAGCGGTGACCGATGTTGGTCCACAGCGTAAGGCGCGTGCCGCCACCAAGGGCTTCAAGTTGCCACCGCATATCGAAGTTACCCCAGGTGTACTCAAGCGCCTTGGGAGCATCGGCTCTCTTCACGGTTGTTTCGGTAACGTGGGGCGCGGGCGCCCCTACTGTGGTGAGCTTCACTGTGGTTCCGACCACGCCCAGATTCCCATCGGCGTCGAAGGGCGCCCACTCGCGCAGATGCGCCGGGTCGGTAAGCGCCTGCCAGACTTTTTCCGGCGGGTGACGCAGTTCTTTAACCAGAACGAGCGTCCACTTCTCCCCATCCTTTTGTATGTGCGCCACATTGGCGGACCCCGGTGTGTATTGCACTCGCTCGTCCATCTATCTTCTCCCGGTCCATCTTTAGTGAGTGTGTGTCAATTGGTACCACACCGGAGCAAAACCGACGAAGGCCAGCGCACCGAGAACCGCGAGCCCAGTCACCACGCGGAAGCTGTTGATCGGAGCGGGAGCGATGGGCCGCACCAACAACCGTCCGTACGCGATGAACGCGGCACCGCCTCCCAACACCAGATTGAGGGGCAAGAAAAAGCTGTACTCGCCCCGCAGGATGTGAAATACAGCCGCGAGGATCATGACCAGCGTCAGGCCCAAAGCAGCCAACGGCGTAAGCTTCGGTTTGACGCCGGTCGTCGCCGGCAGGATCAGGCCGACGCCTCCAAGGAATTCGCAGACACCGATGAAGACGAACATGGCCTGCGGGACAGCGGAAAACCAAGGCACGCGAGGCAGCATTTGCATCCACACGGCCTGATTAAGACAGAGGATCTTTCCGAAGCCGGTGAAGCTGAACAAGACGCCCCACAACACTTGGAAGGTCCAAAGTGCTTTATTCATGATTACCTCCGCGAACGTGGTTGGTGCACTGCTTTGCGATTCATGACTCTGGCGCCGTCTTGATGTCAGCCCTACCAGCGCATCAGCTGCGTGATCTGAATGAGATTGCCGCAGGTGTCTTTCAGCATGGCGATCTTGGAGGCCGTCACGTCGGTTGGCGGCATGGTGAACTCGGCACCGCGCGCTTTCATACGCTCGTAATCGGCCTGCACATCGTCAGTAAAGAACATGGCCGCAGGCTGGCTTTGCTGGAACAGGGCCTGCTGGTAGGCTTTGGCTGCCGGATTGTCGTTGAGCGCCAGCTGCAACTCGGTGCCGTCCGGCTCCTCAGGTGAGGCCACCGTGAGCCAGCGATACGGCCCCTGGCTGAAGTCGGTCTTCTTCACGAAACCCAGCACTTCGGTATAGAAGCGTAGGGCCTTGTCCTGGTCGTCCACGTATAGGCTGGTCACTTTGATCTTCATTTCCGTTCTCCTTTGTCACGTCGCGGTTTGGGCCGCGTCGTCTTCTCCTTGTTTTTCCTTTTCGTTGGTTTTGATTGATCCATGCGGTCGAGGTGGCGTTCGAGAGCATCCACGTGAGCGGACCAGAACCGGCGGAACTGAGCCAGCCAAGAATCCACCTCCTGAAGTGGTTCAAGTTTCAGCCGGTACAGACGGCGCTGTGCGTCCACCGTGGATTCCACGAAACCGGCCTCGCGCAGCACGCGCAGATGCTTGGATACGGTCGGCTGCGGCATACGAAGTTGACGCTCGATCTCTCCCACCGACTGTTGTGACGAGACCAGCAGGCTCAAGATGGCGCGTCGATTCGGCTCCGCAATGATTTCGAAGACAGATTCCACTGCCTTTATATACTCTAACGAGCATATACGTGTCAAGGTATATTAAGCGGCGATTTGCTCGCTCCGAGGCAGGCTGGCGCCGGTGGTGTTGGTCCGCTGCGAAGGAGCGGGGTGGGCACTTAGGGAAACTCTGAACAAGTCGCTGATGATCCCCCGGGGGCTAAAGCCGTGCTCATTTTGTTTCACTTGCGGCAGGCTGAAGCCGTGTCCTTTCAAAACTGAGGCTTAATCAGAGCCTCCTTAGTTCTTCATCGCTGCGGCTGGGTTAGTCGCCCAAGGCACGCTAAAGCGCCAGCTGCGCCGTAACACGAATTCCAGAATATTGGCCACGTTCGTCGAGCGGCGGTAGTGGGGGAATTCACCACTACCAGGACCTTAAGTTTTATTGACAGTGCAGCCACTCGGTGCTAATGTCTGCCGACAAGCTTTCATTCGACTTTTCACGCAGCGAGCGCGATTTCCAGCGCTCGTAGGGGTGTCTCAACGATGGCCGACGTCGTGTAACGGAACGACGCCTGATGCGCAGGCGTTGCAGTTTGGGGACCCTGTTAATGGCCACTTCCAGTACGTTGGTTGACCCGGCTCTCCGTAGTCATCGCAACCACTGCGCACTCGCGACCGCCATAGTGCTGGTCGTCGTGGTCTTTCTTCCTCTGGCCGCGAGCGCGCAACCACAGCCTACGCAGACGACGCTGGCGTTAAGCACAAATCAGGCATCGGCGGGCCAGGTGGTGACACTCACGGCAACAGTCCAGACCTGTATCAGCGGTTGCTTCCCGGTTACGGTGGGCACAGTTACGTTTCTGAATGGCACACAGGTGCTGGGGACGGTGCAGGTGGTTGGCAATAACCCCGCTCCCGGCTTCGTGTCAGGCGCGGCGACGCTGAAGCTGGGATTCCCCCCCGGGATGTACTCGCTGACAGCGCAGTACAACGCTAATAACCAGTTCCAGGCCAGCCAATCCGGGCCCCAGCAGCTCACTGTAACCGGCACGGAGCCGAGCATTACCGACGTGATAGCGTTTCCTGACGGCAGCAACTGGAGCTTCATGCTTAATGTCTGGGGCTTTGGCCTTGCTGCGCAGCATCCCCCGACGGGAACGGTGAGCCTCACCGTAGCGTCAACGGGATTCAATTTGGGCAGTATAGGACTGCCCGGGACGGCCCAGGCAAGTTTCCCATATCAAGGGGTGGTTTATCCGGCGGCTGGGGCCCCGTATGACGTTGCGGCGGCGGACTTGAATGGCGACGGCATTCCCGATTTGGTGGTAACAGATCAGGCCAATAATACAGTCAATGTGCTCTTCGGTACCGGCGATTCGAATAGCCCCTTCCAGGAGCCGGCGGTGCCGTATTCAACCGGCAGCATCCCACTTGGAGTTGCGATTTGGGATTTCAATGGTGACGGCATTCCCGACATCGTCGTGGTCAATAATGCCTGCAACGTTCAGGTCGGCAACCCGTGTCCGGGCACGGGGACCGTCAGCGTGCTGCTAGGCGATCCCGCCCACCCGGGCAGGTTCCAGCCGCAGGTGGTGTATCCGCTCGGACCCATCGGACCACCTCCGCCGCCTCCGAATCCCCAATACGGCCCTCAATTCGTCGCGGTTGCAGATTTCAATGGGGACGGCATTGCAGATCTGGCCGTAACGAACGCCTGCGGCAGCGATCCCATATGCGAGAGCCTCGGAACCGTCAGCGTCTTGCTGGGCAACGGCGACGGCACCTTCCAGGTGCCGGCGCCGCCCTCGCCGTATACGGTTGGGACCTACCCAATCGGGATCGCGGCGGGGGTTTTTACTGGCAATGGCCTTCCCGACCTGGCGGTAGCAAACCGGACCGACCAGTATGTCGGTGTTCTGCTAAATAATTCCCTCGATCCGGGCACCTTCGAGGCGGGGCAGGCGATCGTGGTTGGGCTCCCGTTCGGGATTGCCGTGGCGGATTTCAGGAACAACGGCATTGCTGATTTGGCCGTAACCGATGAGTGCGGCAGCGATCCCACCTGCCAAAGCCCCGGAACGGTCAGTGTCCTGCTTGGCAACGGTGACGGCACCTTCCAGGCGCCGGCAACCTCCACGGTTGATTTCGTTCCACAGAAGATCGTCGTGGCAGATTTCAACGGTGACGGATTTCCTGACTTGGCGGTAGCGAATGCTTGCGGCAACACCACCGGATCTCCATGCCAAGGTCCCGGAACGGTCAGTCTTCTGCTGAACAATGGCAACGGGACGTTTCCGACTAACTCAGCGGGAGATGATTGGGGAGTCGGGCTTTCCCCCGTATCCCTGGTTGCGGCGGATTTCAACAAAGACGGCGTCCCGGACGTGGTTTCTGCCGATTACGGTGACGGCAACGTGAGCGTGCTCTTAGGCGCCGCGGGCGTCACGGGACAACTGCTTGACATTTTCGTTCCCGGCTCGGGCCAGCAGCAGATCACTGCCACCTACACACCGAGCGGCAACTTTTACTCCGGCAGTCACGGGAGCGTACCGGTCCAGGGTTCGTTGATCCCCACCGCGACGACACTGGCGGTCACCGCCAATGGCCAGCCCATTATGTCCGGGGCGCAGGAGCCGGCCGGTACCGTGATTGTTCTAAACGCCACGGTCATGCCGGGAACGTATGGCACTCTGCAGGCGAGTGGGACGGTGAGTTTCTTCGACGGGCGGTCGCTGCTGGCGGCAGTATCTATAACTATCAACAGTTTTGACAATGGCGTGGCCAGCTTCTCGCCAAGTCTTGCTCCTGGTCAGCATTCTCTTTCTGCGGTCTATTCGGGCGATAACAACTTTGGTGCGAGCGGTTCCGGCAGCTTCCAGTTGACGATTACCGCAGGAGGAAAGCTAACTCCCACCATCGCTCTGACAGAAAGTCCGCAGACGATAAATCTAGGGAACAACGCGTACTTCATCGCCACGCTGCAATCGCTCGGCGGCGTTTTCCCAACCGGGACAGTGAGCTTTGTGGATGGCACAACGGTTTTAGGCACGACGGCGGTTGGCCCCAACGGGAGCGCAATTTATGTGAACAATACTCTGGTCCTGGGCCCACACATGATTACGGCAACGTACAACGGCGATAGCAACTACAACCCTGTCACTTCTGCCCCAGTCGTCGTGCAGGTGGATGCGCCATTCACCCTGACGGGTAGCATGCAGTCAGGCACAACCTCGCCCGGGCAACCTGCCATGTTCACGGTTACGGTGAATGCGATGTGGCAGAGCCTCCCCGGCCGGCCGAAGTATGCCTCAATGACTTGCTTGGCGCCGGCGGGCCTCACCTGCGCCTTCACGATTTGTCCGCCGAGTCCCCCGGGAGCGGTTGGCGGCCCCTGCATCCTGAGTCCGCCGACAATGTCGTGCCCGAACTGTAGTACAACGGCAACGGTCACGGTCAATACCAGTGGAGTTTCGCGCCTTATTCCGCCGCTGCAACGGGGTGAGCAGCGCGTGATTGCCGCTTTGGCGGGCTTCGGCGGATTCGGGTTGGTTGGGCTGGTCTTCGCGCCCGTCAAGCTGCGCCGCAAGGCCGTTGGCGGGTTTCTTTTTCTGATGATGGTGGCGTTGTGCTTCGGTACAAGCTGCACCGCTTTCGCGCCTGGCACCTCATCGGCGCCAGTGAATAATACGTTCAATATTAAGGTGACTGCGGACTTGCGCGAAGAAGACCCGGCGGCTTCGACGGGCTACGACGAACTGGGCTTACAAGTGTTCTGGTACGAGTTGCTCATCAAGTGATCCGGCGATGCAGGTCCTGTTCGACCTGCGCAGATGAAGTGTTGGCATTCAGGCTGGTCCGGGAGACGGGGAATGTCCACTGCTCGCTGCTATTTGCTGTTGTTGATTTGCGCGGCCGGGGCGATGGCCACGCTGGCGCACGCGCAGGACAAAGGCTTTATCGAGGGCGACGTGGACAAAGTCGTCAACGGCCAGGGTGTCCCGGTACCCGGTGTGCAGCTGAAACTGCAAAACGACAAGCTGCAACCCGAATCGCAAGGCATCCTGCGCACCTACACCAGCGACTCGGACGGCCTCTATCGCTTCTTTGATCTAACCCCCTCGGACGATTACCTGCTTACCGCGATTGCGCCTCCGCCATGGCGATGCTGGTTTCCGGGTTTTGATCAAACGGCAAAGTACGCCGCGCAGAAATTCACGGTGAATGTCGGCGAGAAAAAGTACCTGCTGCCGCCGGTGATTTGCGAGCAGGCGGCTACTTCCCCGGCAGCTTCGCCAACTACCCCGCCATCAGGCGGGCCTGCCGCTCCCACTCTTTCTGCGGATGACAGTCCACAACGGACTTCGCCAACCGCGGGTACTGGAGGTGCAGCGCCGGCCGGCATCGCGGCTTCCCACCCGATTACTCTGGATACGCTTTCGATGTCCCTGAGCACCGTACTCACCAGCGACCAGTTGCGCACCTTGCCACTCTACAACCGCAACTTTCTGGCCCTGGGATTCCTTAGCATAACCACGCACGATGTGCAGGCCGGTTCGACCCTGGCGGGAGCAAGTTTCAGCATCTCGGGACAGCAGCCGACCGCCAACAACTTCCTGCTCGATGGATTGAACAATGTCGCTGCCGGCAATAATCAGGCGATTCCTTTCCAAGTGAACGATGCTATCCAGGAGTTTCGCGTCGTCTATGACACTCCGGATGCGCAGTTCGGGGATGAACTGGGGGGTGTGGCCAACATAGTCACGCAACGTGGGACTACCAAGTTTCATGGCAGTGTCTTTGGCTTCTTCGGTTCTGACGCTCTGAATGCGAACTCACCGATCTCCGTCTACGCCAACTCCGGCTTTGCCCAGGCCGCTGCCTATGCCGGGGCGCTAAACTCGGCGTCCGCTCCAGCATACTCCCCATTTGGTAAATCACTTTATGAGCCTGCTACCTATAACCAATATGTAGCCACGGTGAAGGCCTTGAATGCGCAGAACGGAACCACCCAGTACTGCACTACTCCCGGAGCAGTCTTCGGCAGCCCACAGTGCTACGCGCAATTTGATCCCGCGACTATTTTGGCCAGTCATAATAGCTTTGACCAGCCGTTTTCCTCGCAACAATTTGGAGCGCGCGCTGGTAGCTCATTCCTGGGAAAATGGTTCTGGTTCGGCGACTATGAAGGTACGCGAATTGACAATCCCAATCCTATTTTCGAACGCGTGCCGAGTTCTTACGACCGTAGCCACCTGGACGAGTTCACCGCCGGGACCTCAGGCTACCAGGACGCCTCCATCGCCTCCAATATACTTGCATTGTATCCACAGGCGAATGTAATTGCGGTGCCGGGCGTACTGGAGTTCTACCAGGGGCAGGCGCCTAATTACACCGATGTGGACAACTACATGGGACGTCTCGACTATAATCAATCTGCCAAGTCGAACTGGACGCTCCGCTATAACCTGCAGGACCTGCATCAACTGCACGACGATACTTTGCCGAGTTCGACAACCTATCCCGGCAATGGTTCCATCACCAATGCGTTAAACCAGAACGCAGCCCTGACTTTCACTCATGAGTTTTCGCCGAATCTTACCAACGAAGCGCGCGTCGGCCTTACCCGCTTCCAGGTGCTGGAGACACCGCAGGACGAGAATTTCAACGCCTCCAGCGTGGGATTGAATGCGGGTGCGATGCCGACGTTCCTGCTGTCGGGCCTTGATCCGCAGTATGCCGGCGCGAGTCGCGGCGTGCCGGGTGCACTTGGCGGATGGTTTAATTCGTTCTGGGCGTCGTCGTTGAACGTGCCGTACACCGCAATTACTCCGTCGCTGGATGGACTCTTTCCTTTTGCTCGCATCGGGGCGCCATTGGGCAGCCCCAGCCAGCGGCGTGACAGCCAGGGCGAGTATGTTGACAATATCTCGCTCACCCGGGGAAGACACTACTTGCGAATGGGCGGCGAATTCCGGAATTTCCAGGACATATTCATTGCGGATGGCTTTACTCGTGGCATGGTGGTCTCCTCCGACATCGGAGAATTCACCAGCGATAGCGCCACCTGCAACCTGCCGGCCGGAATTCCAGCCAACCCGTGTCCCGCGTCCGCCTTCTCGAACCCATCGTTTGACTACGCTTTGCGCCAGCCGTCGCCCTATCGCGGACTGTTTAATTCCTATGTTGCCGCCGGATATGTACAGGACACCTGGAAGGCGAAACGCAATCTTACTGTCAATCTGGGATTGCGTTACGAATTCTTCTCAGTCCCCAGCGAAACCAACAACCAGATCTGGAACTACGATCCGGCAGCCAACGGGTTGGTTCAGCAAAACGGTACCCAGGTGTTAGATTCATTCGGATATCCCTGCAGCGCGGGCTATAGTCAGCTTAATTCAGTCTATGCTGCCAATGCAGCAGTGCTTCCCTGGAACTGCCAGCCCACCGGGAGCTATGGCCTGAAGAGCAGCAAGACCAACTTCGGGCCGCGGATCGGAATTGCGTGGTCGAACGCGGATGCGACCACTGTAATTCGCGCCGGCTACGGGATCTACTACGATCAACTGCCGGTTAGCGAGATTGCGCAATTAATGTTTAACCGCCCTACCCCATCTAACTCTTCAAATCCACAGGCTATCTATGGCCAAAGCTTCCTTAGTCCGTACTGTGGGACAATGGGTCAGTGCGGCATGGGCAACAGCAGCCTGGTCAGCATCGATCCCAGCGAGGCATCTTCCCAGGCAGCCAGCGTTCCCTTCGGAATCAGCGCCATAAACGCGCAGCAGTTTAAGTCGCCGAGAAGCCAGCAGGTTAATGTCTCAATCGAGCACCAATTGGCGCAGCAATTCTCACTGCAACTGGGCTATGTAGGTAACTTCACCAGCCGACTTCCCGCAATTGCCAACACCAACTTTAACAATGAGTGGTTCTGCACCAGCTCCGCGGGTATAAATCAAGCTACCAATTGCGACAGTTTCAGCTATCTCCCAATCTCAACTCTGGCCGATAACGCGCATGGAAACTATAACGCATTGGTCGTTCAGGGCCGTAGCGGAGCCTGGCACGGCTTGTCTGCAAACGTCGCCTACAGTTGGTCCAAGGCAATGGACGACGCAGCACAAACCAGTTTTGCTACGATTCCAGTGTCGCTCTTTACTCAGATTTATGCCCTGCAGTTCTATGGATTGGGCAATCCTAGCGTGTTTGGCATCGGCAATACTCCAAGATTTACCGGTCAGCAAGGCACTGTTCCAGGTATGTTTCCGCCGGCCTTGAACAGCTTGCTTAACGCCGGTTTAACAACCACCGGCCAGGGACAGATTGTCTCGACCCCCTATAACATCCCGCAGGATCCGACGAACTACCTTAACAATGACTACGCACCTTCCGATCTAAACTTGACTAATCGCGTGGTAATCGATTTTGCCTGGGACCTGCCCCGGTATCATTCTTCCAAAGTCCTTTCCGGCTGGACGATGAGCGGCATTTTGGTCGCGGAGAGCGGGCAGCCTTTTACTATCTTCAGCGAGGTGGCGAATGAACTGACACAGCGCGCCGACATCACCGGCCAAATCATTACGACGGGAAATCCCAATGCCTACATCAGCTCGACCGGTTCAATTAGTATGCCTTCTTTGACTTGCGTCGACTCCCTGCCTGCGAAATCTTACTTTGTTGAAGGGCAAGGGCTTTTTTCGGGGGTAGCCGGTTCGCCCTGCCTGGGAAACTCCGGACGCAACCAGTTCACCGGCCCAGCCTATGTGGACTATGACACCGCTATCCAGAAAAATATTCCGGTAACTGAGAGGCTCAGTCTGACTTTGCGCGCCGAGTTCTACAATCTGTTCAATCGCGCAAACTACTACAATCCCGTCAGCGAATACAGCCTGAACGGAGTTACGACGAACCCTCAATTCGGAGAGATCACGTCCGCCCATCCGCCGCGACGAATCCAGCTGGCAATACGGGCAAACTGGTGACGACAATTCAACCCTAAAGTCAGTTATGAGAGACAGCTTGGGGTCGCCAAGCCCAGCAGGCGCGTGTCCGACAGGAGAAATGTGCCCGTTATGGGGCAGAGCGGCTCGGGACCTCCAGGCAGGAAGACCCGTTCCACACGCACAAAAACTCCTGAGCACCCGCATCAGCCGATGGCGTAAAAATCTCTACCTCGGAGGTGGGGTAATGTTGGTAGTTCTGCGGGTTCTGAGCCTGGATCAGCCAATACTGGCATGTGCTCATGTTGCCTGCGCTGCCTGTACAGGGCGCGTTCGAGTCAAACAGATTCCAAACTGCCTGATTCATGACTGTCCAATACTGCGGACCTGACGTTTGTGTGTCCCAAAGGAGCCAGCCCACCTGCAGGTATGGGATAAGCCCCATTCCATTATGGTTGTAGAAGCGCAGTTCGGTGGTGACTGGATTGCTGAGATTATTTTCAAACACAATCCACATTTGCCCCGGGGCCCCACCGAATGCATAAGAATCGCACATCACATAGTCTTCGGGATTCGTGGGGTTGCCGATTCTAGCATAGTAGGGGTAGCCGTTCTGCCAATCACTCGGACTACCGTAATTGAATCCGTCGAGGAAAAACTCAGTTGTTTGACCAGCGCAGGCGCAGACTGTCATCAGCAACAGTCCCGTGATAAGCATTAGCTTTTTCATGTTGGTCTCCAGGCCACCGTCCGGCCATCCGACGGACGGTCGAATCATACACTTCCCCCCTGACTTGCATGCAACTAGAGTGCCGAAGAACGCCCCTGTAAAATGAACATGTTAGTTGGACACACTGCAAAAGCTTGCGGCAAGGTACCAAGAACTTTCCGTTGGCAAGTACGTGGATGACACTGTAAACTCATTGCGCTAAAGTCCGCCCTCAGGTTTCAGTTCAGACTATCTTCATCGTCAGCCCACAACCAGTCCAGGTTGCGGTGCGGCACGACCGGCGGTGGCGGTGAGTGGGGGTGCGTTTAGGATCCATGGAATTTCAGCGCCACTTATTTATCAGCTACGCGCATATTGACAATGTGCCCCTGTCCGAAGACCAGCAAGGGTGGATTACCCGGTTCCACAATAGCTTGTCGGCCATGCTCAGCATGAGGATGGGTCGCAAGGCTGAGATCTGGCGCGATTCGAAGCTTCAGGGGAACGACATTTTCGCCGATGAAATTGTTCAGCAATTCCCCAAGACCGAGTTGCTGATATCGGTGCTGACGCCGCGATATGCCGAGTCAGAATGGTGCACACGCGAGGTCAAAGAGTTTTGCAAGTGCGCTGAAGCAACCGGAGGACTGGTCGTCGACAACAAGTGCCGCGTCCTGAAAGTTATCAAGTTGCCGGTTGATAACGAAGACCCGCTGCCACCGGTCATGAGGCAAGCCCTGGGCTATCCCTTTTATGTCCTCGACGAGCAGCAGACCCCGCTTGAGTTGGATCCAGCTTACGGTGAGGAGTTCACCAAGAAATACAATCTCAAGTTGGCAAAGCTTGCCTTTGACGTGGCGCAATTGATCAAGAAGATTGAGGCTCCGGTTCAGAGTCCTCAAACGCCGGCTCAGGCTGCGGCCAAGCCTCTGGAACTTCCCGTCACGGAAACAACCAAGCCTGCCATCTATCTCGCGGAATGCAGTTTCGATCGCCGGGACGCTCGCGAGGCCCTGGAGTCGGAGTTGCGGCTTCACGGGTATCCGGTATTTCCGGACATTCAACTGCCTAAAACGGAAGAAGAGTACCTGGTTGCGGTGACAGGTTTCCTGGCTCGATGCGAATTGTCGATCCACCTGGTGGGCACGAAATATGGCCTCGTACCCGATGGGCCAAGCGAGAAGTCGGTGGTTGTTTTGCAGAACGAGTTGGCGATCGAGAGACACAAACAGGCCGGCTTGCGCCGGATCATTTCGCTGCCGGAGGGGAGCAAGTCGGATTCTGCCTCGCAAAGGGAGTTCATTGAAAGGCTCCTCAAGGACGCCGAGCTTCAAGCTGGCGCCGATCTGGTCACCGGAGACGTGGAAGAGCTGAAGGGAGCGGTGCATGCCGCGCTGAAGAAATTGCAAACGCCGGAGCCGCCCCTGCCGCAGCGTCAAGGGAGCAGCCTGATTTACCTGATCTGCGATGAACGAGACCGGCAGACGACGATTCCCGTGCGCAAATTCCTCAAAGGCCGGGGATTCGACGTGCAAATACCGCTGTTCGAAGGCGATGCCGCAACCGTGCGCCAGAACAATCAAGACCTGATTGCCGAATGTGACGCGGTGATTCTGTTTTATGGCGCCGGTGACGAGGGGTGGAAGCGATCGATCAGTAACGAACTGAAGAAGGCCACCGCATATCGCGGCGCTAAGCCATTGCTGACCAGCTACATCTATCTGGCCGAGCCAGCCACGGAGTGCAAGAGAGAACTTATCGAACTGGAAGAGCCAAACCTGATTAACGGACTACAGGGTTTCTCGGACGCGGAAATGCTCAAGTTTGTTAGCGGCGTCCAAGCCAAAAGCGCCACCGCATGAGCACCGCAGCCGGCCTCCGTCTCACCAATCCCTTTCCGGGCTTACGACCATTCCGCGAGGAAGAGGAATATCTCTTCTTTGGCCGTGAGAGCCAGGTTGACGTAATGGTGGACAAGCTGGCGGTCAGACGATTCCTGGCTGTAGTCGGCACGTCGGGGAGCGGAAAATCCTCGCTGGTGAACTGCGGATTACGGCCAGCGCTGCGTCGTGGCGTCATGGCCAGAGCAGGTTCTGCGTGGCGGATGGCCCAATTCCGTCCCGGCGGGAACCCAATCAAGGCCATGGCGCGCGCACTGGCCGAGCCGGAGGTGCTGTTCCGCGGAGTCGACTTTGGCGGAGCAAATCTCGAGGAGATGATCGAAGCCACGCTCGAGATGAGCAACCTTGGCGTCGTCGATCTTTTCGAGCAGGCGCAGCTCGAGGGCCATGCGAATCTTCTCCTGATTGTCGATCAGTTCGAAGAGCTTTTCCGGTACAAGTCACTGCAGGGTCCCGGTTCGTCTCAGGAGACGAATCGAAGCGATGCGCAGGCGGTTGCGTTCGTGAACCTGCTGCTGGAGGCCGCCAAATCGGAACAACTCATTTACGTAGTCCTGACGATGCGCTCCGACTTCCTCGGCGATTGCGCACGCTTTCCCGGTCTTCCCGAAGCGGTGAATGAAGGACAGTACCTTGTTCCTCGTCTCACGCGCGACGAACGTAGGGCGGCGATTACCGGGCCAACTGCGGTCGGCGGAGGAGAGATCAGCCCGGTTCTCCTCACCCGGCTGGTCAACGATGTCGGCGATAATCCGGACCAGCTCTCGATTCTGCAGCACGCATTGAATCGCACTTGGGCGCAGTGGCAGCGCGAACGGCGTGGCAGTGAACCGATTTCGCTCTCGCATTATGAGGCGATTGGCACCATGGCCCACGCCCTGGATCAGCATGCCGAAAGAGCTTTTGCAGAACTGGCCACTGAGCGCCAGAAGAAGATTTGCGAAGTTGTATTCCAGGCTCTAACCGACAAAGGCAGCGACGCTCGTGGGGTCCGGCGTCCAACTGACTTTGCGACACTGTGTGCGATCGCCAATGCCAGCGCGGACGAAGTTTCTGCTGTTCTGGATGTTTTTCGCAAGCCGAGCCGCTCGTTCCTGATGCCGCCCGCCGCGGACCTGCTGGAGCCGGGCAGCATCATCGACATTTCCCACGAAAGCCTGATGCGAGTCTGGATCCGGCTCAAAGACTGGGTGGAACGCGAAGCCGAGTCGGCAGCGCAATTCTGTCGCCTGGCCCAGAATGCCATGCTGCATGCCAAAGGTGCGGCGGGCCTGATGACCGACCCGGAGCTTTCGCTGATGCTGGAGTGGCAGCAGAGTTGGCAGCCTACCGCCGCGTGGGCCGAACGCTATCACCTCGGTTTCAAGGAAGCCACTTTCTTCCTGGAGCAGAGCCGTAACGCTCGCGATGCCGCGCTGCTGCTGGAAAAAGAAGAGGCGCGGCGCGCTCTCCGCCGTGCTCGTGGCGTTTCCGCAATTTTCGCCCTGGCCTTCCTGATTGCATTGGGGCTCGCGATCTATGCGTTTGTCCAACGTTCGAGGGCCGTTGTCGAACATCAGAAAGCCACGGAAAGCGCAGCGCTGGCGGCTGCCGAAGCCACGATGCGCGACCAAGCCCAAGCTCTTGCCGCTTCTGAAGAACGGCGCCGCAAGGAGTCGGAGGAGGCAGAGGCCAAGACCAACGACTTGAATGCAAAACTCAACGTCTCTCTGCAGGAAACCGAGGAGGCGAAGAAGCAGGCAGAAAAGTTCGCGCAACTGTTTCAGAGCGCGATGCAGGCAGAAGCTGCCCAGAAGCGGGCGGCCAATGTGCAATTGGACAGAGAGGCGACTTTGCAGCGCGACACTGATACCAAGAAGAAGGCCGCCACTCTCGACCGCGACAACAAGGAACTGGAGGCAGCCAGAAATTCATTGCAGCAACTTTCCGCCGACGCGGCGCGCAAATCCGAGCAAGCCTTTGCTGCCATGGGAGCGGTGCACATCATCAGCACCAGCCGAATCAGCCACTCCGATCCGTTCGACATAAACTCCGGCAGCCAAGTCACCGCCTCCAGCCCCGCGAGGAACACGACCGACATGTTCAACGGCGCGCAGGGCTCTGCTGAACGGGCCACCGTGTTTGCCGATGGACAGCCGGTGGATTTCACGCACTGGATCGAGTGGCGCACCAAAGGCGAGGTGACGGTAAAGAGTGTCGCCATCTTTGCCGCCCACGATCAGATACGCTATCGCCGTGCGTTCAGCAATTTCAAGCTGCTTGCCAAGAAGCAAAACAAATGGGTGGAGATCGCGCAATACAGCCCGTCGCTGCCCTACGGCGGTAGCTGTGCAAGCAATCCCTGCTTGCCGCCCAATGTAAACTTCCAGCCGGGCACCGTACTCGCGGCCTGCGTAAACATCGCTACCCCTGTTGCTGCCAGCGAATTCCGGGCGGAGTTCGCGCAGGCGGTCAGCGCGGTGGAATTCTACTCCGGCCCGCGTGTCATTCAGTTGGATGGCTACAGGAAGCCGGACTGCTCGAATTGACGCGAGGATTGACTCGGAACTTCTCGACGAAGCAACCCATTTCTACTTGCTTGCGGCGACGGCCTTCACCTGGCCGTATTCCGGGTTCTTCCACAACTCACCGCGATATTCCAGGAAATCGGCGGTCCCCTGTGCGACCTGGCGGCCGTAGTACCTCTCGACCACATGCAGTGCCAGGTCGATTCCCGAGGTCAATCCACCGGCAGTTGCAATTCTGCCGTTCTCTGCGAACCGTGTGCCGCTGACGAAATGGACGGCGGGATATTTCTTCTGCATGGACGCCGCGTAGGAGTGGTGCGTGGTTGCGGTCTGGCCGTTGAGCAGCCCGTATTCCGCCAGCATGGAGGCGCCGGTACAAACCGACATGGTGACGTCGGCGCCCCGCGAATTCGCCAGCAGCCATGCCTTTTGCGCCGGAGTACGCCCGCCCTGCGCCGGAATCACAATGATCTGTGGCTTGGGCGCCATATCGAAGCTGTAGTTGGGAACGATGGTCAGCCCATTGGCGTCCACCGGCTTCACGGAATCGGAGACGGTGTAAGTGTAGAACGGCATCACCATATCGTTGCCGTCGGAATCATGCCAAGGCTTTCCCTTCGACGTCAGCATGGCATCGCCGAAGACTTCCCATGGGCCGGCGATGTCCATCACGTTGGCGCCCTCCGAGATAATGAATGCCACGTTGACTTTTCCCGTTGTTGGCGGCTTCAAAGGCTCGACCTGCGACGTCGAGGCCGCCACATCATTCGATGTCTTGGCGTGACTCATGAAAACGGCCAGATCCATGATCCCCACAATCGCAACCGCCATCCAGAGTGCTTTATCCATCTTTCTCACCACATCCTCCTCACGAGCTGCTTGCGTATGAGAGAAGAATAGCCGGATAATGGCATGTCTCAAATGACATTGATCCGGCAATTTGGGACATTTTCGGGATTTGCCAGAATGGCCGAAATCGCCGGATGAATGTCATTTCAGACATGGAACTTTTGCTTTATCGTGACCGCCAGTTCCCATGACACCTAAACACATCGTCATCGTCGGTTATAACGACATCACGTCGCTCGACCTGTCGGGGCCGTTGGAGGCCTTCAGCCACGCCTTCGTCGAAGACTCGAAGGGCAAGCCACAGCGCTGCTACAGAGTAACGATCGCAGCACTGGGCGCAAAGACTTTCTGCTCCGAGTCGGGCTTGCGCATGACTGCGTCCTGCTTCCTTAGTTCGTTGCGCCACCTGGATACGCTGCTGATCCCGGGTGGTAAAGGCATGCGCCTCTCGAACTCTGGTGCAAAGCTGGCGAACTGGATCAGCCGCCACGGCAGCGGTATTCGGCGGATTGCGTCCGTGTGTACTGGAATTTATGGCGTGGCGCCCACCGGGCTGCTCAACGGACGCCACGCTACTACCCACTGGAAGTTCGCCGCCGATCTGGCCACTCGCTACCCGGAGTTGAAGATCGACGCCAATGCGCTCTACGTCCGTGATGGTAAGTTCTACACCTCCGCCGGCATCACCGCTGGCATCGATCTATCTCTCGCGTTGATTGAGGAGGACTACGGATCGCAAGTCGCACTTGCCGTCGCGCGCGAACTGGTGGTGTACGTCAAGCGTCCTGGCGGGCAGGAGCAGTTTTCCGAACCGTTGAAGTTTCAGGTCGCCTCCACCAGTCCGTTCGCGGATCTGGCGGCGTGGATGTTGGGACATCTCGATCGGGACCTCTCGGTTGAGGCGTTGGCCGATCGCGTCAACCTTTGCCCGCGGCAGTTCTCGCGCCGCTTCAAGTCGGAGTTCGACAGCACTCCGGCCGCATTCGTACAACGGCTGCGGCTGGACGAGGCGCGGAAACGCCTACCCGCTCCCGCCGGCACGGTGGAGAGTGTCGCCAATTCCGTCGGCTTTCATGATCCCGATAGCTTTCGCCGCGCTTTTGTGCAGCGCTACGGGGTTGCTCCCCAGCAATACCGCAGCCGCTTCCTGGCCGACACCCACGGTTAGAACATTTTCAGGGTTTGCGTAGACCAAAAGGGTGGAGCACGCCTTCTAGGCGTGCATATAACGGCGACTAGTTTAGTAAAGAAACGGCTTCAGCCGCTGAGGTATACTCCGCAAAACGAATTACCTCAGCGGCTCGGTTGGCACTTTCCTTTTCATGTACGCCTGAAGGCGTACTCCACCCGTCTACAGGCGCTCTGAAAATGCCCTGGCCCGGGGTGAGCCTTCGGCAAGTCGCTATTCTTCCTACTCGCTGGAACCTTTAAGTTGTGTTGAGATTGAGTGCGCGATTTTATATGCACGTGGTGAGGCCGCTTTCGCGCAGCCTCCGCTGACGGCAGGGACAATCGAGATCTCCGAACCGGCGGGCACGGGACTGGCAAGTCCACCCGTATAGCGGACATTCTCATGGCCAATAAAAATATTGATGTGTTCGCGAACTTGTCCCTGCTCGGTTGCAATACGATCTCGCACACCGGGGTACAGAGTCCAAAGAAGTGCCAAAGCATCCGCCAACGTAGAAGACGAGTGGTCGATCTTGATTGTGCTTTGTCCCGCGGTAAATTCGCGCAAGGCGCGGGGAATGTGAAACGTGACCGGCATGAATCACCTTTTCTTGCGACGTGGCTTACCCGCCGACCGTGATTTCGCTTGCGTTGCAAGAGCCGGCGCTGTCTCAGGCGATCTTGAGCTAACGCCGCCGGACGCGCCTTCGACGATTGCACTCCGTAGGCAAACCACGGACGGAAGCCCTTCCAGGATTCTTTGCCACGTCCTTCCTTCATCGGTCGAGCTGAAGATCTGTCCGCTCCGCGTACCAAAATAGATTCCGAGTGGCTCGCAGGAATCTGCGGCGATGGCATCACGCAGAACAGTTTCGTAAGCACGTTTCTGTGGCAAGCCGCGCATGAGCGGCTCCCATGAGGCGCCGGCGTTGCGGGTGCGATACACGCGCAGACGGCCCTCGCAGGTGCAGCGAAACTCATCCGACTCGACCGGAATGATGTACACGCAGTCAGGATTTCTGGGGTGCACGAGCAGGGCAAAACCAAAATCCGACGGGACGCCGTTGGCGATGTCCGTCCAGCTTTCGGCGCAATTGTCGGTGCGATACAGCCCCCAATGATTCTGCAGGAAGAGGCGCTCGGGGTGACTGGGATGCATCGCGATCTTGTGCACGCATTGTCCGAACTCGGGATATTTGTCGGGCATGAACGTCACCCGGACGCCACGGTTCTGCGGTGTCCAGGAACTTCCACCATCGTCAGTCCGGTAAACCCCGCCGGACGAAATTGCCACGTACATGCGGTGCGGGTTTCGAGGGTCGAGCAAAATCGTGTGCAACGACAGACCACCGTTGCCCGGCAACCAGCGGGGACGATGCGGATGATCGAACAGACCTCGCACCAGCGACCAAGTCTCGCCTGCGTCCCGGCTTTCGAAAAGGGCGGCCGGTTCTACCCCGCAATAAAGTACGTTGGGTTCATCGGGGCGACCGAGCGCTATCTGCCAGATGTTCTTCAAGGAAACGCCTGTATCGGAGGGAAATCGAATGTTGGCTTGCTGGGGATTCGTCCAGCTCTTACCGAAATCATCGCTGGACCGCAACAGAGTGCCCCAATAACTCTGGGTTGAGGCCCAGACGCGGTGTTGACCACTGCGGTCATCGTAGGCCACGGCGTAAACGTTATGCCCATGGAAATAAGGACCACCGACCTCCCAACGGCTGCGCCGAGCGTTGGAGCGAAGAATGAATGCTCCTTTTGTCGTTCCCACCAACAAGAGAAAATCGCCCTTCTTGACATGCGCGTGCTGCACGCTGTGCAACACCGTGGTCTTGGGTGGACTAATATCGGGACGAGAATCAGCGGAAACGATGCTGCCAGACTGAACCGCTTCCAGAGCAGCCTGAACTTCACCGGCGCGTTGATAACGCTGCGCCGGCTCCTTGGCCAGGCAGCGTTGGATAATCGCCCAAAGACCGGGAGGAACGGGAGGGCCGAGCGCGGTTGGCACTTCGCGCAGGATGGCCGAGCTGATCTCGAATCCAGTGCGCCCTTCGAAAGGCAAGCGCCCGGAAGCGGCTTCATATAGAACAACTCCCAGCGACCATAAATCGCTGCGATAGTCGACCGCATCGCCACGCAGAACTTCGGGCGCCATGTACGACAGGGTGCCGCTTACGCTGGATGCATCCCGTACGGCGGCGAAGGAGCGCGTCGGATTCTC
Source organism: uncultured Acidobacteriaceae bacterium (assembly GCA_963821995.1). Lineage (GTDB taxonomy): Bacteria > Acidobacteriota > Terriglobia > Terriglobales > Acidobacteriaceae > Bog-257. The sequence continues at coordinate 131,833 of CAWGFZ010000026.1, forward strand.
CGATGTCCCGCTACTTATCTGTTTGGCTAAACCGAAGTCCAGGACTTTGACCAGACCTTCAGAGGTGATGACAATATTTGCGGTCTTCAGGTCGCGGTGCAGAATGCCGCGGTCGTGAGCGCGAACCAGTGCCCTCGCGATCTGCACGCCATAACGCAGGACTGATTCCGGCGGCAGCCCGGTATCGGCGCACATGTCGCGCAAGGACTTGCCCTCGACCAGCTCCATGACGATATAGAGTGCGCCGTCAGTCTCGCCAACTTCGTGGATGGTGCAGATGTTGGGATGAGTGAGAGCGGAAGAAGCACGCGCCTCCTGCAGCAGACTCTGGCTTGCCGATGCGTCCAGGCCGGCGTCCTTCTTGACGACTTTCAAGGCGACATCGCGGTGCAACACTTCGTCGTAGGCGCGATAGACAACCCCCATCCCTCCTTCCCCAATCCTCGCCACGACACGGCAATGACCGAGCGTTTGACCGATCACAGAGCACTCCCTCCCCGAACCAATGCTAGGTTGCGCTTGGATCGCAGTCAACGGCGGCAAGGCTCGTGAGCAGAGAGGATGGTCAGAAGTGTTCGGCGCAGGATATTTCGTAGTGCCGACTAGCTTCTGCAAAACGATTGCGAGAGATTTGCTGCATATGCACGCGACCCTGTATTGGGATTTTGGTTGTCAGATGCGAAGGCACACGTGCGGATGCCCGAAGTGAGCCGTGAATCTTTCGCTCGCGCTCGTTCGTATACTCGTCATGGAGAGTCTGAATAAGTCGGCGTCTCATTTTTCCGGGGCTAAGGCCCCCTACTAATATCAACGGCTTGGACGCTGGCCTGAAGGCCAGCTCTACCACCGAAGCTACTTGTCCAGAGTATTATTAGCGTGAACCGGCGGCGAGGTGCACTATGCGACGCAGGTCTTTTCTTAAGGGCGCGGGAATTTTGACCGTCGCAGTCGTGGGCGGCGGCGTTTGGCGGGCTTGGGACCAAGGCGTTTTCAGCGTCGGCGAAGGACCAGCGTACGAGCCGTGGAAGGATTGGCGCAACGCCAAAGATACTCCGCCGGCGCTGGTCAGCGCGGCGATTCTGGCCGCCAGTCCCCACAACACCCAACCCTGGCTGTTCAAGGTCAGCGATTCCGCGATCGAGTTGTACATCGACAAGCGCAGGAACCCCGGCGCGCTCGATCCCTATCTGCGCGAAGAACACATCGGCATGGGTTGTGCTCTGGAGAACCTGCTGCGCGCCGCGCCGGCCAATGGATACTCGGCGACTGCCACGCTTTTGCCGGGAAAACTCGGGCCGATTCCCGAGGAGCAAGAGCGGGAGCTTCTGGCGCGAGTGGAACTCGCGCCCGGCAGACGCGAGGAGGACGAACTCTACAACGCCATTCCGCATCGGCATACCAACCGCGGTCGCTACGATCCAGCTAAGCCGTTGCCGCCCGATTTTCTGGAGGCGTTGCAACATCTGCCGCCGGACGATACGAATGTCAGGATCTTTCTCTTCACCGAGGAAGCCGCGCGGCGAAATATTGTCAAAATCAGCTCCGCAGCGAACCAGGAAGTTTATTCCGATCCCAAGGTTGTGGCTGGAAGTCATCCCTGGCTCCGGCTGAAGTGGAGTGATGTCCAGAAATATCGCGACGGTCTGACGATCGACGCGTTCGGCATGAGGCCAGTTGATACCGCCATTGCCAAGACGGTGCCGCAGCGGATGCTGATTTGGCTCGGCACACATGAGAAAGACGATCCCTATGCCAAGCAAATGCTCAGCGCGCCGCTGATCGGCTTCATCGGGGTGCGAGACCGTTACGACCAACAGCAATGTTTGCTAGCGGGCAGAACGTGGCAGCGCGCGCATCTGCTCGCCACGGCCCGAGGCATCGCGGCACGGCCGGATAACGAGACAGTCGAGATGGTGGATCACCAGCGATGGCTGGGAAAGCCGGCATCCTATGCCGGGCTGTTGAACGAAATCACCGCCGATGCGACGTGGCAGCCGACCTTCGTTTTTGTGATGGGCTATCCCAGGCTGGTGGCGCATGCCAGCCCCCGCCGGCCGGTGAGCTGGGTGGAGATTTGAGGGGAATGCCGCTGTCTGTGGTGGGCCGCCGCGCGCGTTGAGTTCAGGGGCAATCCCCGGTCGCTTTCGCGATCAGCAGGGTCAGATCGTCCATCGGCTCGCCGGAAATGAAAATCCTGGGGTGCCCCATTCTGGCCGTCGTTTGGCCAGTGGGGCAAGCCGAACCACTGCACTGCCCCGCCCTAGCCAGAGGATGGCTAGAACGGGGCACCCCAAGTTTGATTTTCGGCGAAGCAACGTTTATGCGACTGCTTCTCGGGTCGTTGCTGGTACGCCCTGCAACTTCGCCTTCCCGAGGAAGTTCAGCAGCTCGGTGTTGACTTCGTCGGCGTGCGTCCAGATGACGCAATGCGGCCCGTCTTTGATGGTTACCAGGCGAGCGCCCTTGACCAGCTTGGCGGTGCGCTCTCCCGCAGACGCGAACGGCACGATGCGATCGGCGTCGCCGTGAATGACCAGCGTGGGTATGTCGATGCGCGTCAGGTCGTGGCGGAAGTCCTCATGCCAGGTGGGCACGCATACGACGCTGGCCGTTGCCGAAGCGCTGGCCGCTACATTCCAGCTCGCCTGCATCGCCTGCTCGCTGACGCGCTTACCTAGCAACATGTCCGCGTTGTAGAAGTTCTTGAAGAAATCCGTGAAGAACGCGTACCGGTCAGCGGTAGCCGCCTTCATGATTTGCTCGAAGACGCTGCCATCCACGCCTTCCGGATTGTCAGGAGTTTTCAGCAGAAACGGAGGGACCGAGGAAATGAAGACCGCATTGGTCAGACCTTTCGATCCGTACTTGCCGATGTAGCGCGCCACTTCACCGCCACCCATGGAGAACCCGACGAGAGCGAAGTTGCGCAGGTTGAGGCGAGTCACGATTCGGTGCAGGTCTTCAGCGAAGGTGTCGTAGTTGTAGCCAGTCGTTGGCTGGCTGGACTTGCCAAATCCCCGGCGATCGTAGGTGATGACGCGATGTCCCGTGTTCAGCAGCACCGGTAGCTGCTTCTCCCACGAGGCGCCGCTTAACGGATAGCCGTGAATCAAGACAACGGGATTGCCTGTGCCGTGGTCCTCGTAATAAAGGTCGATGTCGGTGGAGTTTTCCTTTCCCACATTAATGAATGGCATTGGTATCCTCCTTTTTACTTTTGGTAAAAGCAGCGTTTTCCGCCGCCAGTGTTGGCTCGAAATGAAGTTGCTGCACGGCATTCCAGACCACGGGACGCCGCACCCTACGGTATGTAACAGGGCTCGGGATGAGATCGCTACGATTTCTAGTTGCTGACTAAGCCGCGTTGGTGCGGCCAGGGTCTTTTGCTCTCACCAGCGGCATCTGGACCAGGTGCTCACTCAGGAACCAGACTTGTAGTTCATTGGCGCGCAGCACGTTGCTGACGGCAAGGTCATTGGTGCCATCATCTCCAATTTCGGATGCGCAACGCGCCAGCTTGCGGGTTTCGCCGATGATGATCTGATGAGCATCGAGCAGCCGGGAGACTTGCACCGGAACCTCTTCGCGGCCGCGAGGAGGACGCTCGATTTGCGTAGTTTCAGCCACGTCCGCGGCCATTGCAATACTGATGCCGCCGAGCAGTTGAATGCGCTCCGCGATGGAGTCCACTAACTCAACCTGCTCGTCATAATGCTTATCGAACAGCAGGTGCAGTTGATAGAAAGTTGGGCCGGCAACCTGCCAATGCGATTTCTTGTATAAATCGCGCAGGGTCATGGTGTCGGCAAGGAGTTGGTTAAGCTGTTCGGTCATTTCCAGACGCACGGGCTCTTCAAGCTCGAGCGGCAAGGCATAGTTCACGGTTCCGTAGGCTTGAATTTCGCGTGCATGTTGATGAAGGCGGGGCTGCGCGCTGATGTTGCTGGGTTTCCCGGTTAACATCTGCTTCTTTGCCATCACATCTCTCCTCTGAAAAGCAATAGATTCCGAGCAATTGCCGAGGGTTCAGAAACCTGACTGCGCTGCGTGGTATCGCCACTGCGTGCTGCGCAGCTCGCATAACGGGGCTGCCGGCTTTGCGGCCGTTTCATCGCAGATTCGGCCCAGTTGCCCAACCACACGATTGATACAGGCCGCTGAAAAACTCGGGACAGCAGATCCCTCGCCGACTAAAGTCGGCTCGTGACGGAAAAATAAAGGACTTGCAACGGCGCAGCTAAACTGCGCCTCTTCAAAACACTCAAAGTCCAATTTTTCAGCGGCCTGTGATAACCGTTAGTTTCGTAACAGTCTCGCAACCTGCGGCGTGAACTCAGCGGGGCTCACGGCGCTGCTCTGCAAGAGGCGGAGTGTAAACGCACACGTCATCGGGGCTGATGCTCTTTCCGTCTTCGAAGGTCACGGTGCTGAAGTACGGATCTCCGTTCTCGAAGGTCTTGAAGAGGCTGTCCGGAGGCGGGAGCGGTGCCGGCGGCGGGTTTGCCGGCATGGTGAAGCTGAATCCGAAACAATTCATCACGTTGGGATTTGCGGGATCGGTGGGACAGTCGATGTCGTTCGGCCCCCAGGCACAATCGGCGTCCAGGGTGCAGCCGCTGCCGGCTTTGCAGCCGCAACTGCCGTCCGACTTCTGCTCGCAATAGCTCTGCGGCCGGCAGAAAGCCTTCTTGCTTTTGGTGAAGGCGCCACCTTGCCCGCTAAGATCAACCGCGACGTGGAGAATGGGATCGGTATAGGTTGCCGTGATCCAACTCGTCCCGCCGCTAAGCGGCTGCAGAACTGAAGAAATTCGGAGCGCAGGCCGGCGCACTCAACCACTCCTTCACGCTGGCCTTGAGCAAAACGCTTTCACGCGAGATCGTGCTGGCCAGCAATGTGACTTATCTTGTGACGCAGAACCCGCATATCGCCGGCGAAAGCTTGCTCACGCCCGCCGACCAGATCATCTTCGGCCAAGGCTTCATCTTCCGCTCCCAGCACCGGCTGCAGTTCTTGACGGAGTACACCTGCGAAGTGGGGCAGGAAGGTCACGCGTTGGCTTGATCAGCATCGAGACGCAAAATACCTTGTTAGGGCCGAACGATCCGGTTGACGGCGTATGGGGGCTGCGCTGGTACATGCTCAACAGCGTTGCCGTTGACGCCGGCTACCGCTACATGCTCAACCTCCACCAGTTGAATGATCGCAGCGGATTCACGGTGAAGATCAGCAAGGCCTTCGGATGGTCAAAGCACTGACTTGCCGGTAGCGGGCGCGGAGCTTCAGCGGCGCTGATCGGATGCAGTTGACATCACACTGGTGCTTCTACAACCAGATCGGTTTTGATAGTTGGCTCGGGGTCTAGTTCGTTCTTAGCAGCGGCGACCGGTCGAGATGGAAGCCTTGCAATTAGTGGAAAACGGGCCGCAGAGTACGAGCAGTAAATTGCCGGCGGCCGGATTCCTGAATGTCCCAAACTGCCGGATCGATGTCATTTGAGACGCGCTATTATTAGGCTACTCTTATCGCATAGCAAGCAGCTCGTGAGGAGGCTTCGAGGTTATCGTCAGTCCTGGGCGTGTTATATCGGGAGCTCAAATGGCCGCGACCATGGCACAGCACGGTTCTGTTCGCGAAAGGCGGTTGTCGGCTCGCACACGGCAGCTTGCTGTGGACGCTCTCGTCGCGTTATGCGCGATCAAGCTGCTCCTGCACCTGTTCACCAGCGTCCGCCACTACGGATATTTTCGGGACGAGCTTTACTACCTCGATCTCGCCCGCCATCTCGACTGGGGCTACGTCGATTGCTCGCCGCTCATTGCCGTCTATGCAAAAGTCGCGCTGCTGATGGGCGGCTCACTCGCGGCGTTGCGCATCCTCCCCGCACTGGCGGGCGCGGGCCTGATCGCCATCACCATATTGATCGCGCGCGAGTTGGGCGGCAATCGTTATGCGCAGTGGCTCGCTGGACTGTGCATCCTGTTGTGCCCGGCGGTGCTGGCGACGGACAGCCTTCTAACCATGAACGCCTTCGAGCCGCTGTTCTGGATGGGCTGCATTCTGGTGCTGGCGCGAATTGCCCGCACCGGAGACTCGCGGCTGTGGCTTTGGTTCGGAGTTTTGGCCGGGCTGGGCTTGGAAAATAAACCGTCCACACTATCGTTCGGATTCGCAGTTGTAGTCGCGTTGCTCCTCACCCCGCATCGCCGCGAATTCGCCAAGCCGTGGATTTGGATTGCCGGCCTGATCGCGATCGCCATCTTTCTGCCCAATATTATCTGGCAGGTGCGGCATCACTTCCCCACCATCGAAGATCTGGAAAACGTACGGCGTGAAGGAAAGAACGTCATCCTGCCTCCGCTTGCATTCGTGAAGGAGCAGATCCTCGACATGCACCCGATCCTGCTGCTGGTGTGGCTCCCCGGCCTGATCTGGCTGCTTCGCGAGCGAACCTGGCGAGTTCTGGGTCTCACATTTGTTGTGTTCTTTGCCACGATGGAGCTGGCCCACGCCAAGAACTATTATGTTTTCCCCATCTATCCCATGCTGTTTGCCGCCGGCGCTGTCGCCATCGGTCAGTGGCTGAAGAACCTCGCCACGTGGACTCGCGCAGCGGTCGTGGCAGTTATCCTTGTCGCAACCGTGCCCGTAATCCCGATGTTCACCTGGATGCTGCCGCCGGAGCGCCTGCTCGCGTTTCAAAACGCCATCGGATTCAAGCCCGCGAAGCAGGAAGTCCACCATCAATCGCTGCTAATGCAGCCCATCGCCGACCAGTTCGGTTGGCCGGAGATGGTGCACGAAGTAGCGGCCATCTATAACTCGCTGCCGCCCTCCGAGCGCGCCGAAACCGGAATTTGGGCTGGCAACTACGGAGAAGCCGGCGCTATCGATCAGTTCGGTCCGCAGTACGGATTGCCGACCGCCTATTCTCGCCATCAGAACCTTTGGTATTGGGGACCGCCGCCTCAGCTCTACAAGAACCTTATTGTCATTCAGTGGAGTCTCGATGACGTGAAGGACAATTGCACGTCGTACCAGGCATTTGATCACTATGAGCGGTTCGGCATGGGCGAGGAGAATACGCCGATTTACCTATGCCGTGGCGTGAAGTTCAACATTCAGAAAATATGGTGGCATTCGCACCATTGGAACTAACGCCCATCTACTGCCCTCCTGCAACCTGAGTTCAAGAATCGTTTTGTATCAGGGCACGACTTGACAGCCAAAAACTCGAAAAGCAGGTCCGTCGACTCCTCGCCCGCAGCGGGCTCGTCGCTCGGGATGACACAAATAAGGGACTTGCGAAGGCGCAGCCAAAATTGCGGCCCTCCAAAACATTTCGAAATCGACTTTTTCAGCGGCCTGTGAAGTCGTGCCCTGATACGAACCGTAGCGATTTATGAGATCGCTTGTTTTTAACGATCAGCGAGGTCTTCGGATGGTCAAAACACTGACTTGCCGGCTGCGCGCGCGGATGGTTGTTTCAGAATCTCGATGTGAGTCGCCCGCCATTCGCCATCGCTTCCCCCCTCGGCGGTGACGCGAACTTCGGCGCCGGTGACGAGCGCGTCCTTTGGCCGGTCGAGCCGCGCTGCCGCCGGAACGCTTTCGTCGTAGCTCACGCTTGCGCGCGAAACCTCCACGCGCCGCGCCATTCCGTTGCGGCCTTGCACATAAATCCATTGCTGGCCAGAGGGGGAATGCGGGCCGTCAACCACGGTGCCGCGAAACGAACCCGGCGTGCCGGCGCTTAGTAATGCCGCCAGCAGCAGAAGCCCGGCCCCGAGACTCCGGCGCAACCAGACAAACGCGCGCATGTAGGGTTGGATGCGATTTGCCCTGTTCGCTGTTAGCTCTTCGCTTTTCGCCAGAAGAAACTCGTTCTTCGCTGTTCGCTCATGGCTCTTCGCCTGAAGACACGGACGAAACTTGCTCTGGCGAAGAGCGAAAGGCGAACAGCGACCAGCGCGAAGAGCGACCACAGCGAAAGGCAAACAGCGACGAGGCCTGCTCCAGCCGCTTCCTTTTGTAAAGAAGTGTGCCCGCAACACCCTTTGAAAGGTGGGGTTTATACGATCGGTAGCTGAGCCGAGATGCATGTGACCGGCATCGAAATGATGTGAGCCTCGATCATCGAAGGCGACGGGGGTGAGCAAAATGAAATCGCGGCGGTTGGAATCTCTATTCGTAATCTCATTGTTTGTCGCCATGTCTGTGGGCACGGCTTTTGCGCAGTATCAAGACCAAGGTGCGGCGCCACCTCCGCCGCCCAATGCAACCGTGCAGCAGGACGAGAACGGGCCGCCACCTCCGCCCGACGCAACTATGCAACAGGACAACTCGGGACAGCCTGCCCAGCCGCTGAATCCTCCCGGGCGCGTGGCGCGCGTGCAATATATGTCCGGGCAGGTCTCGACGCAGCCCGGCGGCGTGAACGACTGGATCGCGGCGAGCACCAATCGGCCGCTCACCACCTCCGACCGCATTTGGACCGATAAAGACTCGCGCGCGGAGCTGAATGTTGGCGACGGCTTCATCCGCATGAATTCGGAGACCAGCCTGACCCTGACCAATGTCGCCGACAACACGGTTCAGTTGGAACTCGACCAGGGCACGCTCGACATTACCGTCCGCCATCTGGAGCAAGGCGAGGTCTACGAGGTCGATACGCCGAACTATGCCTTCACGGTGATGAAGCCCGGCGTGTATCGCTTCGATGTGTTTCCCAACGAAGACCAGAGCTGGGTGACGGTGCGCAGCGGTTACGGCGAAGCCACGGGCAACGGCCCTGCCGTGAAGGTTAAGTCGGGCGAGGAGATGCGCTTCCGCAACGGTAATTCGCTGCAATACACGGCGGAGAAGGCTCCCGCGCCTGATGGCTTTGAGGAATGGGCCCGGGTCCGCGACAAGCAGCTGGATAGTTCTCTCTCGGCGCGTTATGTCTCGCCCGGCGTAATTGGATATCAGGACCTGGATAACAATGGCACTTGGTCGGAGACCCCGGACTACGGTCCAGTGTGGACGCCGACTGCCGTGCCCGTCGGCTGGGCGCCGTATCGCTACGGCAATTGGGCCTTTATTGCACCCTGGGGTTGGACTTGGGTAGACGCCGCGCCTTGGGGCTTTGCGCCGTTTCACTATGGCCGCTGGGTCACTTGGGGAGGAGCGTGGGCGTGGGCGCCCGGTCCGCTAGGCTATTGGAACCCGTACTACGCGCCGGCGCTGGTGGGCTGGATTGGCGGGCCCGGATTTGGGATTGGCTTCGGCTGGGGCGGTGGTTGGGGCGGCTTCGGCCTTGGCTTTGGCTGGTATCCGCTCGGCTGGGGAGTTCCTTTCTACCCGCACTACTGCGGCTGGGGAGGTGGTGGCTGGTACCGCGGCGGCGGCTTCGTCACCGCCGGCTACTTCCGCAACGTGAACATAACCAACACTCACATCACCAACATCGGAACGGCCAGCCACAACTACTTCAACAATAACTTCGCGGGCGTGCACAATACCGGGGCGATGATGCACAACGGAGTGACCTCGGCATCGCGTGCGGCGTTCACCTCGGGAGCGGCAGTGAACAAAGTCGGCGGAGCGGTGCCGGCTTCCGCGCTGAAGAACGCGCACATGATGAACACGGCCAACGTGAGTCCGACCCGGTCTTCGGTCCTGGGTGGACAAACGCCGCGCACCACCGGAGTTCCTCGCACGACGGCGAGCCGTTCGGTGGTAACGCGCGCGACTCCGCCCTCACACCAATCCGGCTTCGCGGGCACGCAATCGGCATCGGCCCGCGGCAATGCCGCTGCATCGTCGCGTGGGGCTGCGGAGAATGCCAGGAACAATCCCTCGAACACCGGCGCGGCGGCAAGGTCTTCTGCGGCGGGTAAACGGCCCGAGACGGCGAGAGCAAGCGCGGCCGGCAATTCTGCCGGAAGCAACAATATCCCGCGTCCTTCATCGGCGGGAGGTTCGTTGAGCGCGGCGCAATCGCATAGCGTGCCACGTCCGCCGGCCAGCAACGACAACTTCGCGCGGCCGAATGGCAACGCGGCCTCTGCGGCGAATAACCGCTACGGCGCAGGCAACTCGTCGGCAGCGCGTTCGTCTTCGTCGACCTACGCGCGCACCTCTCCGCAGACGTCTTCTCGCGGCGCCGCACCGGCGCGGAGCGCCTCCGTACCGCGGCCGCCGACAGGATATTCGTATCACGCGGCGCCGACGTATTCGGCATCCGCGAACTACGGAGCGGGGCGTGGCGCATCTGGCGGCTACTACGGATCGTCGAACAGCCGCAGTGCCTACGGATCAATGACCGGCCGCAGTTCGTATGGCTACGGTGGCTCCTCGGCAGCGCGCGGCTATGGATCCGGATCGAGACCGTCGTACTCCGCCCGCAGCTCTGGCGGCGGGTACGGCTCCAGCCGGGGGTACTCCGGTGGCGGCCACAGCAGCGGTGGCGGCCACAGTAGCGGTGGCGGCGGTGGACATGGCGGTGGAGGTGGTGGACATGGACGGTAAGCGATAGCAAATTCATGGTATGCAACATTGAGCGGCCGGAAGGCCGCTCTTTTTTCGAACTCAGCTTTTTCGTCTGTGCCGCGCGAACACCGGATGTGTGACCGCTGAACATTGGTGAGGTGCGCTCACCGCTTATAATCGAAGTGTGACCTACTCTGCCGTCAGAAAGGTAGCCGAAGCGAATTTTCCCACCCGCTGGGGACAGTTCCGCATTTACGGCTTCGAAGGCGAGTTCGAAATTCCGCCATTAGTCGGCCGTCCAGAAGATCCCAACGGAACCGGCGGCAACGGCCATCCCCGCCGAGTGAAGGAGGAAGCGGTCGCGCTGGTCATGGGTGACATTCACATCCCTCCACCGCTGGTGCGTATCCACTCGCAATGCCTCACCGGCGACGTCTTCCACTCCATGCGCTGCGATTGCCGCCAGCAACTGGAGCTCGCCCTGTCGATGATCACCGAAGCAGGCGCGGGCGTGCTCATCTACGAGCAGCAGGAGGGACGCGGCATCGGCCTCATGGCCAAGCTGCAGGCATATGAACTGCAGGACAAAGGGCTGGATACCGTCGAGGCCAATGTCGAACTTGGATACGACAATGATTATCGCGAGTACAAGCTGCCGGCAGAGATGCTGCGTCAGCTAGGCGTGCGCGAGGCGCGGCTGATCTCCAATAATCCCGAGAAAGTTGCCGCACTGGAGCGCGCGGGAATCAAGGTTTTGGAGCGCGTGTCGGCCGAGGTCGAGCCGTACGAGCATTCCGAGAACTATCTCCGCACGAAAAAAGAGAAGATGGGCCACCTGTTTACGGGGTGGTAGGAATTTGCGATAGCGGGTAGAGCGGACCTTCAGGTCCGCGTCTAAGCCGCACCCGAAATTTGAGGCTTTTCGCCCACTGCTGCGCAGTGGGCGGAAAGCCTGATTTTCTTGGGAAACGTGGACGCGGCGCTGAAGCGCGCTCTACCGAGCCTGCCGTCCGAGAAAGTTTCCGGCGAATCGCGGGACTGTGGTGTGCGAGACCGAATCTGTTTGTTTGTCATCCTGAGCGAAGCGTCCGCTTGCTCTTTCCGGCCCGCTTTCGGGTCGGGCGGACGCGCAGTCGAAGGACCTGCTGTTCTCGTGATCAGGAAGATTGCTGGTTGTCCACGGACGGCAGGTCCCTCGACTCCTCGCCCGAAGCGGGCTCGTCGCTTGGGATAACACCCAGGAACAATGCCCCGCCTTAGCCAAAAGATGGCTAGAACGGGGCACCCAAGGCGAGATTTTCAACGGACTGGAGTCCTAAGTCACAAGCCCTTACTGTTCGACCGCCTGAATCGCCTTGGGATGCACCTGCTCGTTCTGGATCTGCGAGGCGTCCCAGCCTCCGCCGAGGGCTTTGACCAGGTAAACTTCCGTGACCATCTGCTGGCCGAGCAACTGCGTCGCCAGCCGTTTGTTGGTAAGCAGCGCGCTTTGCGCGGTGATAACGTCGAGGTACGACGTTACACCGCCGACATAACGATTATTCGCGATGTCCAGCGCGCGCCGCGCATCGGTGACGGCGGCATTCTGCGTGGTGCTCGCCTGCGAAAGCTCGTTCAGCCCCGACAGCCCATCCTCCACCTGCTGGAAGGCTTCCAGCACAGACTCGCGATAGTTCGCCACCGTCTCGTCATACGTATGCTTCGTATACGCAAGATTGGCGCGGAGGCGTCCGCCGTTGATCACCGGCTCCAGCAGGTCGCCGCCCAGCGACCATATTGCATTGGGCGCGGTGAGCAGGTTGGTGATGCTGGTGCTCTGGTATCCACCGTCGCCGGAAAGCGTCAGTTGGGGATAGAACGCCGCGGTAGCGACCCCAACCTCGGCGTTGGCGTAAGCCATCTGGCGCTCGGCGGCGGAGACGTCAGGGCGGCGCTCCAGCAGGTCGGTCGGCAAACCCAGCGGCACGGGCACCGGAGTGAGCGTGAGCGGCCGCACCGCGACGCTGAAGGTGGATGCGGGATTTCCCGTCAGCACGGCAATCGCGTGCTCGTACTGTTCACGCTGTTGCTTCACCAGGTAGAGCTGCGTAACCGTCGAGTCGAGCAGCGTCTGCTGCTGCGCCAGGTCCAATCCCGAGGCGACTCCGCCGGCATGACGGTCCTCGACCAGTTGCAAACCCTTCTGCTGGATGTCAACCGATTCCTGCACGACCGCGGTCTCGGCGTCGAGCTCGCGCAGGCTGAAGTAGTCGGCGGCCAGTTCGGAGGTGAGCACCAGTTGCACGTTGTACATCTGCGCCGCTGTGCCTTGAAGGTTCGCGTTCGAGGCCTCCATGCTGCGCCGCACGCGCCCAAATAAGTCGGGCTCCCAGTTGATGTAGAAGGGGACGGTGTACGTGCCCTGAGTCAGCGGGCCGCTGATTGTGAGCTGCTCGGGACGATTTGCCGAATAGCGAGTGCGGGAGGCGTTGGGATCGACGTTGGCCTGCGGGAAAAAGCTCGCCGAGGTGACGCGCGCCAGCGACCGCGCTTCTTCCAAGCGGTTCTCGGCGGCAAGCAAAGACTGGTTGGCTTTGAGGAGTTGCTGCTCGTAATCGTTAAGCTCAGCGTCCTGAAAGACTTGCCACCACGCGCCCTTGGGAAGTGCATCTTTGGGAGCGGCGACGCGCCACGGCGCCTGCGTCTTGTAAGCTTCCGGAGCCGGCGCAGGAGGACGCTTGTAGTTCGGGCCCACTTCGCAGCCGGCAAGCAGAGCGGCGATTGCGATGCAAGACAGGAGTCCGATCCGGCGATGCGGGATGATCTGTCGCGAGGCACAAACAGCAGATCCCTCGCCGGCTAAAGCCGGCTCGTGATGATAATTTCGGGTGGGGTGGGAACCAACGTTCAACACGGCCCTGATTCTGTCGAACAGAGCCACACCCTCCCACACAGCCGCGGACGCGGCGCTGAAAGCCTGCCCTGAGCTTGTTGAAGAGCGCCGCTCTAGCCGAAACCGCCGCCTCACGACTTGCTGCCTCCCTGCTTGGGCTGGTCTTTGAGTTGCTGCTCCTGCGGCGACTGCAGCTGTTGCGGCGATTGCGGCGACTGCGGCTGCTGCTCCTGCGCAACGTTGACCTGCTCTCCGCTTTCAATCGCATCGGACGGGTTCACGATCACGCGGTCGTTCACATCGACTCCGCCGACAATCTCCAGCGTTGAGCCGTAGTCGCGGCCAATGGTGATGCGCCGCAACTGTACTTTGTTATCGGATCCGACCACGGCAACCTGCGGGCCTTCGCGGCGAAACAACATCGCGTTTACCGGGATGGTGACTTTGTTCACGTCGATCTTGGGTTGGAAGTGCACCTCGCCGAACGAGCCGGGCAGCAGCTTGCCGTCGGGATTGGGAACGTCAACTTCGGTGAGCAGGGTCCGGCTGGTGACATCGATTGAATCCGCGGTGCGCGCCACGGTGGCGCGGAACTTCTGCCCCGGAAGCTCCTGCAGCGTGATCACCGCCTCCATTCCGACGCTGATGGCGGGCGCGTAGGCCTGAGGAACTGCAACAAACACGCGTAGAGGATCGACGCGGGCGACATCGAACAGCTCTTTACCGGCCGCGCCTGCGACTCCCGCGTTAATCAACGCTCCGGGATCGACCAGGCGGCGGGTCAGCACTCCATTGAAGGGCGCGTAGACGTGCTTGAATCCCTCCAGCTCCTCCAGGCGTCTGACATTCGCATCGGCGGCGGCGAGATTGGCCTTCGCCTGTTCATAGCCGCTGCTCTGCGTGTCGGCTTCCTGTTGCGAGACGGAATCGGTTTTGCGCAGCGCCTGATAGCGGTCGGCGTTGATCTTCGCCAGGTCCATGGCGGCAACCACCTGTTGCCGCGTGGCCCGCGCCTGCATCAGCTCCTGATCGATCTCCGGCGTGTCGATATCGGCCAGCAGCTCGCCTTGCTTGATATGGCTGCCGATGTCCTTGTACCAGCGCAGCAGATAACCGTTGGTACGCGCGTAGATCGGCGACTCCACATAGGCTTGCAGCGTAGCCGGCAGCACCAGTTCCTCATCCGGCTTCTCTGCGATGGGATGGACGACGGCAACGGTGGGAACGGCGTTCACTTCTGTCTCGTCGGCCAGCACGTGATCGTCATGCACGCGCATGACAAAGGTGACAATGCCGGCGAGAGCCAGCACCAGCACTACAACGCCAATGACGAGCAGCGCCTTGCGCGGCGTCGCCGGAGGCAGCTTGGGCGGCGGCGTGATCTCCGGAGCATGACGCCCGCCATCCACGTCGGTGTCCGCGGCATGCCGCTGGGCATCGCTTCCGTCAGAGTGACCTGCGCCGTGCGGAGTTTCTTCGAGTCTTTCGACTTTGGGGTCTTGCTCTTCCATCGTGGTTGTATGAATGTCCATTATCCTACGACTGCCTCTCAGCCCGCCGGGCTTCCCTGTGCCCGTGGATCATTGCGAACACCGTCGGCACAAAGAACAGGGTCGCCACGGTGGCAAACAACAGTCCGCCGATGACCGCGCGGCCCAGCGGAGCATTCTGCTCGCCGCCCTCGCCCAGTCCCAGCGACATGGGCAACATGCCGATGATCATGGCCAGCGCGGTCATCAGCACCGGGCGAATACGCGTGTAGCCGGCTTCCAGCGCGGCCTGCGCCGAGGGAATTCCGGCGCTCATGCGATCGCGTGCGAACGAGATCATCAGAATCGAGTTCGCTGTCGCCACGCCCATACACATCACCGCGCCGGTCAGCGACGGCACGTTCAGCGTGGTGTGCGTCAGCAGCAGGATCCAGCAGATGCCGGCCAGCGCGCCCGGCAGCGCCGTGATGATGATGAACGGATCGAGCCAGGACTGGAAGTTCACCACGATCAGGAAATAGACCAGCGCGATCGCCACCAGCAGTCCGACTGCCCAGACCGAAGAACGAGCTTTCCATGGTTTCCACCTGGCCGCGCACGATCAACTGGGTTCCACGCGGCAGGTGCTGGCGGAACGGCTGCAGTACCTTCTCCACGTCGCTCATCACGCCGCCCAGATCGCGGTCCTGGGTGCTGGCATAGACATCGATGACCGGCTGCACGTTGTAGTGCGAAACCACCGCGGGCCTGACTACCGGCGACAAATGCACCAGATTGCTCAGCACCTGCGTCGTCGGAGCACTGGGATCGTTGACCGGCGTGTTCATCAGGTCCTGCAGTGAGGTCATGCGATATTGCGGCGACTGCACCGCGACCTGATAGCTGACGCCGTTGTTGGTATTCAGCCAGAAATTCGGCGCCGTCTGGAAGCTGCCGCTGAGCGAAACCAGCACGCTCTGCGCGACATCGCGCGCGTTCATTCCCACCTGCGTGATGCGGGTACGCTCGATGTCGAGGTGCAGCGTGGGCAAATCCAGCATCTGCTGCACGTGCACGTCGGCGGTGCCGGAGACGCGACGCAGGCGATTGGAAATCTGCTGTGCGATGGCGTAATTGCTGGCCATGTCGGGCCCCATGAGCTGAATGTCAATCGGAGCCGGCAAGCCAAAATTCAGGATCTGGGTAACGATGTCGGCGGGCTGGAAGAAGAACTCCACTCCCGGAAACTCGCGTGGCAGTCCCTCGCGCAGCTTGCGGACGTAATTCGCGGTGGGATGGTGGTGCTCCTGATTCAGGCCCACCAGAATCTCCGCGTCGCTGGTGCCGATCACGCCGGAGTTGCTGTAGGAAAGATTGATACCGGAATTCGGCAAACCGATGTTGTCGAGAACGGTGACGAGCTCGTTTTTCGGAATCTGGGTGCGAAGATAGGCTTCGACCTCATCGCACAGCCGCGCCGTTTCCTCCACGCGCATGCCCGCGCGTCCGCGGACGTGCAGCCGCATCAGCCCGGCATCGACGCTGGGGAAGAAATCCTCGCCAAGAAAAAAGACCAGCAGCATCGACAGCGCGCAGAAGGCTATGAAACAAGCTGCGAATACCTTGCGATGTTCCAGCGTGGTTTCCAGCAACTGGTAATAGCCGTTACGAAACTTGTCGAAACCGCGCTCGAAGCGGCGCTGGTAACGCCCGAAAAATGTCTTGGCGCCGGCTTCGCGGTGCTCGTGGCCGCGCATGATGTACATCACCAGCGTGGGGATTAGCGTTCGCGAGAGGAAATAAGACGCCAGCATCGCGAAGCACACGGCTTCGGCCAGCGGCACGAACAGGAAGCGAGCCACGCCGGTGAGGAAGAACATCGGCACGAAGACAATGCAGATCGACAAGGTGGAAACGAATGCCGGAACCGCGATCTGCGCCGCGCCGTCCAGAATCGCCCGCTTCATCTCCTTGCCCTGGGCAAGATTGCGCTCGATGTTTTCGATTTCGACGGTGGCGTCGTCCACCAGAATTCCCACTGCCAGCGCCAGACCGCCGAGGGTCATGATGTTGATGGTCTCGCCCAGCGCGCTCAGCAGGAGCACGGAGACGAAGATCGAAAGCGGAATGGAAATCGAGATGACGATGGTGGGACGCCAATCGCCGAGGAAGAGCAGGATCATGCACGCGGTGAGCGCCGCGGCGATCAGGCCTTCGCGCAGTACGCCATCGATGGAGGCGCGCACAAACAGCGATTGATCGAACAACGGCTTGACCGTGACTCCCGGCGGAAGCGATTGCAACGCGATGGGCACCACGTCTTTGACCGCCTGCACGATCTTCAGGGTCGAGCCCCCGCCGTACTTGTACATCGACATCAACACGCCGTGGACGCCGTCCTGGCGCACGATGTTGGTCTGCGGCGCGAAGCCATCGCGCACGTGGGCGACGTCGCGCATGTAGATGGTCGCGCCGTTGATCGTCTTGATCGGAATGTCGTTGAGCTCGGCGATGGTGCGCGGCGCGCTGTTCATCTCCACCTGGTATTCCAGCAGGCCGATCTTGGTGGTGCCGGAAGGCGTGATGACATTCTGCGTGTTAATCGCGTTGACGATGTCGTTGGGCGAAAGCCCGTGCTCTTCCAGCCGTGGCATGTCAAGATCGACCTGCACCTGGCGGATCTTGCCGCCGTAGGGATACGGCGTGGCCGCGCCCTGCACCGTCGCGAGCTGGGTGCGCAGGAAGTTCTGGCCAAGATCGAAGAGCACCTGGTCGGGCAGCGTCTTGCTGCTGAGTCCGAGCTGCACGATGGGCGTGGTCGATGCGGTGTATTGGATGACCAGCGGCGGAGTGGTTCCCGGCGGCAGGCTGCGCACCGTGGTCTGCACGATGGCCGTCACCTGCGCCAGTGCGGTCTGAATATTAGCTTGCGGCTGGAAGAAGACTTTGATGACGCCGACGCCGTTCACCGACTGCGATTCGATGTGCTCGATGTTGTTGACCGTCACCGTCATGCCGCGTTCGGAGTTGCTGATGATGCGCTCGGCCATCTCCTCGGGCGCGAATCCGGCGAAGTTCCACACCACGCTGATGACGGGAATATTGATGTCGGGGAAGATGTCGACCGGTGTGCGCACGATGACCAGGGGCATCAGCAGAATGATGACGATAGCCATCACTACGAACGTATAGGGGCGCCGCAGCGCTAAGGCAACAATCCACATGAGTTCGGTTCGAATCCCTCACGCGCGCCAGCGGGGTTGCGGCTGAGAGCTGGGGATAAGGGATATGATACGATACGGAACGTATCGGATTCAATAAGAACAGTTGTCAGTTGTCAGTAGAAAGTCGTTACGCAGTACGGCGGGCGCGCCAGACCAACGGAGTCACGTTAAAGCGACGCTCGCTCGTGCCAATCCGTGCCCGGGATCCGACAACTCCCGACTGGCCACTGACTGCCACCACTGACAACTAGCCACTGACAACTTCTGCCGAAGAATGCTTCCCTCCCGGCAAAACACGTCGCACGACTCGAACGGCAAGCGCCCGCCGGGACGGCCGCGCTCGGAAAATGCCCGGCAGGCGATCTTGCGCAGCACCCTCAAGCTGCTGCGCCGCAGCAGCTTCGCCGATTTGTCCATCGAAGCGATTTCCGCCGACGCCCGGGTCGGGAAAGCCACCGTCTACCGCTGGTGGCCCAGCAAGGGCGCCCTGGTGGTCGATGCTTTCGCTTCCAGCACGGCCGACGAGCTGCACTTCCCCGACTCCGGCTCTGTGTACCGCGACATGAGCCTGCAGATCACAAATTGGCTGGGCGTTCTGCGCTCGCCGCGCGGGTGCATTGTGCGCGCCATCATCGCCGCCGGACAATCCGATTCCGCGCTGCTGGAGGAGTTCAGGAGCTACCTGCTCAGGCCGCGACGCCAGGAAGCCTATGCCACGCTGCGGCGCGGCATCGAACGCGGCGAGCTGCCGCGCTCGCTCGACCTCGATCTCGTGCTCGATATTCTTTACGGCGCAATCTACATGCGCTTTCTCATCCGCCATGACGAGCTTAGCGAAGACTACGTCAAAGAAGTTTGCCGGCTGGTGCTGGAAGGAGCGGCTGGTGATTCGTCTTCCAGTTACAATGAAGCGAAGAAGAATGAGGCGAAGAAAAACGACACGAAGAAGAATGGGGCCGCTCTGGCTCGCCGCCGCAACTGAAATTTTTTTGTAGCGAACTCATGAAGGCGCTTTGTATCAGGGCCGCGACCTTGGTCGTGCCGAACAGCGCTTCTTGAAAAGGTTCGGGCATGTAGTCTCTTGGCCAAGGGACTACATGCCCGAATTTCTTACTACGCCACGTTCGGCACGGCTGAAAGCCGTGCCCTGATACAAGGCGCTTACAGGCTGTTTCTGGTTCGGGGTGCGCCCCGCACTAGCCCTCAGCTCGCCCCGTCCTATACAATCACTGGTTTCCTAACTGTTGCGCCATCCTTGTAAGGAGTAGACAATCCCGAAGGGTTCGGGGCGTCCCGTTCTCGAACCCACCCTAGCCAATTGAAGGCTAGAGTGGGGCACCCGGCTCGGGCTGTCGTCATACCAACATGAAAATTCACGAGTACCAGGGAAAAGCCATTCTGCGAAAGTATGGAGTGGCGGTGCCGCGCGGCCAGATGGTTGAGACGCGCGATCAGTCGCTCGACGCGGCGCGTTCGCTGTTTCAACAGGGCGCGACCGGCGTCGTGGTCAAAGCGCAGATTCACGCCGGAGGCCGCGGCAAGGGCGGCGGCGTCAAGCTCGCCAAATCGCCGGAAGAAGCCGCCGAGCTCGCAACCAAGATGCTGGGCATGAAGCTGGTCACGCACCAGACCGGGCCCGAGGGCAAGATCGTGCAGCGGTTGCTGATTGAAGAGACCCTGCCCATCGCGCGCGAGCTGTACCTCGGCATCGTGCTCGACCGCGTCGCCGGCCGCAATGTCTTCATGGCATCGGCCGCGGGTGGCATGGAGATCGAAGAGGTCGCCGCCAAGGATCCCCATGCCATCATCAAGGAGCATCTGATTCCCGGCTTCGGGCTGCGTAGCTTTCAGGCGCGCGAAATCGCCTTCCGCCTCGGGCTGGAGCCGCAGTACATCAGCGGCGCGGTGAAGTTCATGATGGCGCTGGCGCGTGCCGCCGAAGATACCGACGCGTCGCTGGTCGAGATCAACCCGTTCATCACCACCACCGACGGCCGGCTGTTCGCCCTCGACGCCAAGATGAACTTCGACGACAACGCGCTCTATCGCCATCCCGACATTCTGGAGCTGCGCGACATCAGCGAGGAAGATCCGCTGGAGGTCGAGGCCAGCAAGTACAACCTGAACTACATCAAGCTCGACGGCAGCGTCGGCTGCATGGTCAACGGCGCCGGCCTGGCGATGGCCACCATGGACATCATCCAGTACGCCGGCGGCATGCCCGCCAACTTCCTCGATGTCGGCGGCGGCGCCAACGAAGAGCAGGTGACCCACGCCTTCGAAATCCTGCTCAGCGACAAGAACGTGAAGGCGGTGCTGATCAACATTTTCGGCGGCATCCTGCGCGTGGACACGCTGGCCAACGGCATCGTCAGCGCGGCGCGCAAGACCAACATCCAGTTGCCGATCGTGCTGCGGCTGGAAGGGACCAACGTCGAGCAGGGCCGCCAGATCCTGAAAGACAGCGGACTGAAATTCATCGTGGCAGAGACCATGAAGGACGCGGCCGAAAAAGTTGTCGCCGCCGCCAAGGGGGTCGCATGAGCATTCTGGTCGATAAATCGACGCGCCTGCTGGTGCAGGGATTGACGGGACGCGAAGGGACATTCCACTCCAAGAACGCCGCCGCGTACGGCACCAACGTCGTCGGAGGCGTCACTCCCGGCAAGGGCGGCACGACGCACGAAGGCTGGCCCATCTTCAACACCGTTCGCGACGGCGTGGAGAAGACCGGCGCCAACGCGACCGTTATCTTCGTTCCTCCGCCGGCCGCAGCCGACGCCATCATGGAAGCCGCCGATGCCGGTGTCGCGCTGATCGTCTGCATCACCGAAGGCATTCCGGCGATGGACATGGTCAACGCGTGGGAGTTCCTGAAAACCAAAAACTCGCGGCTGATCGGGCCGAATTGCCCGGGCATCATCTCGCCCGGCAAATGCAAGATCGGCATCATGCCGGCGCACATTCACAAAGAAGGCAACGTCGGCATCGTCTCGCGCTCCGGCACGCTGACCTACGAAGCGGTGTATCAGCTCACGACGCGCGGCATCGGGCAATCGACCGCGATCGGCATCGGCGGCGATCCCATCATCGGCACGAATTTTGTCGATGCGATCCGCCTGTTCAATGACGATCCCGAAACCGAAGCCATCGTCATGATTGGCGAGATCGGCGGCAGCGCAGAAGAAACTGCGGCGGAGTTCATCAGGCAGAACGTGCGCAAGCCGGTGGTGGGTTTCATCGCCGGACGCACCGCGCCTCCGGGACGCCGCATGGGCCACGCGGGCGCAATCATCTCCGGCGGCAAAGGCACCGCGGCGGAGAAGATCAAGGCGATGGAAGCGGCGGGCATTCACGTGGCGCAGTCGCCCGCCGACATCGGCGAGACGCTGGTGAAGGCGCAGGCGGCGGTGATGAAGTAGGAAGGAAGCAGTCAGCCTTCAGTTCGCTTTTCGCGTTTCGCTCTTCGCTTTTCGCCAGAGGCTCTCAGCTATTTGCTGTCAGCCATCGGCTGGCGTTGAACAGGCGGAACAGTTGGCCTTCAGGCCAGCGTTCACGGCAGGTTGAAGAATGCCGAGCAGGCTTTAGCGGACGGCAAAGAGCGTTTGTTTCGAGCGTGTGCCGTCCCTACGGGACTCGGAATGTTTTTGGGGCGCCGACCCCAGCGCTGACGCGCTGGGCTAAGATATTTCGCGCCTACGGCGCTCGAGTAATGCCTATGCGACGGTGCCACTAACAACAGCAGATCAACTTACTGCATGAGAAGGGAGGACGAGTGCGGCACGCAATATTAGTCCCGCTTGCGGGACGGAAGATCATAGCCCAGCGCTTCAGCGCTGGGTGGGCGAGTTCAGAAGTCCAGAGTCCCGGTAGGGACGGCACAAGATTTGTGCTATCGGCTGAAGCCGACTCCGATCAATAATTGCAGCTTGGATGCTGGCCTAAAGGCCAGCTCTACCACCGATCACCACGGGTCAACGGTGACGTCGCTACTGGCGAAGAAGCGAAAAGCGAATAGCGAATAGCGAAATAACAAGGACCTAATTCACGCATGAAAACTCTGCAACGCACTCTTTCCATCATCAAGCCTGACGCCGTCGAAAAGGGGGCGGCGGGCGACATCATCCACACCCTTTTGGAAAACAGATTCCGCATCGTTGGCATGAAGATGCTGCACATCAACAAAGCGCAGGCCGAAGGTTTTTACGCCGTGCACGTGCACCGGCCATTCTTCGAGTCGCTGACCAACTTCATGTCGAGCGGGCCGATCATCGTCATGGCGCTGGAGAAAGAAGACGCCATCGCCGACTACCGCAAGCTGATGGGCGCCACCGATCCGGCCAAGGCCGACGAGGGCACCATCCGCAAGAAGTGGGCGTCGAACATCGAGAAGAACGCGGTGCACGGCTCCGATGCCGAGG
The DNA here is from genome assembly GCA_963821995.1 of uncultured Acidobacteriaceae bacterium. Lineage (GTDB taxonomy): Bacteria > Acidobacteriota > Terriglobia > Terriglobales > Acidobacteriaceae > Bog-257. The sequence goes on from CAWGFZ010000026.1 coordinate 154,292, forward strand.
ACACCGCGCGCTTCGAGATCAGCTATTTCTTCGCCGGCTATGAGCTGGCGAAGTAAACTGGGGCTGGGAATTTCACCACCCTTCGGATCCGCTCTGTCGAAAATCACACTTGGGGTGCCCCGTTTTAGCCATCCGTTGGCTAGGGGCGGGGCAGTGCAACGGTTCAGCTTGCCCCACCCTGGCCAAGCAAAAGCGAGAATGGGGCGTTTCAGGATTTTCATTTCCTTTGCTGGGTCGCAGGCCCATGGACACTCAGAGCCAGGCTCCGACACGGAGCGCACTGAGAAAATTGAAGTTGGAATTCACTGCGTAAATCCTCTGGGTTTGTATCAGGGCACGATTTCACAGGCCGCTGAAAAGAGTCTATTTGAGGGTCATTTCGAGGGAAAAAGAGCTTGCAAGTGATTGAATCTTCGTTCCTCAAAAATGGCCGAATTTGCTGCCTTGGTTTTTTTTCAGCGGCCTGTTCAGTCGTGCCGAACACGACCAACGAGGAGGGGTAGGGCTTCAGCCCCTGCAAAACGTTTGATCAGGGGCTAAAGCCCAACTTCTCCGACATGGGACGGCACGGCTCAAGCCGTGCCCTGATACAAGGCAACCAAGGGAGCTGGCGATTGGCTCCGTGACCTCAGTGCCTCCGTGGTGAGATTCTTATAGGAGATTTTTATGGCGCACGTGCAGATCACATTGTTAGCTGGACGGACGATGGAACAGAAGCGGCGGGCGGTCAGACGCATTACCGATGTCCTGACGGAGGAACTGCACGTGAAGCCGGAAAAGCTGACCGTCGCCTTCGTCGAGGTGCCGCGCGAGAGCTATGCCCGTAACGGAGTGCTGCTCTCCGACCGCACCGACTTGAAGTACTAGATCGCTCGGTCGGGAGAGCCTCATCAGGGCGGAGCCGCCTGTCGCCACCAAAGTGTCAGTTGCGAACGCGGTAACCTCGCACTCGCAATGTGCGAAGTATTGCACAGGTTGCCGCATAAACGCGTTCTTGGTGCGGGAAAGGTTGTCTTCTCCGCCGAACGCGCTACAGCAGCCTCAAAACGCGAGCACGGGGCATATCCTCAAGCGGCCGAGACGACCGCTGAAACTGTCGGCGACCCGCTCCGCAATTTATAGGTCTAAAGTGCCTGCACTCTGGTTCTGGTTGGCGATTTTGATCCCGCGAATTTCGGCACGAATGCCCTTGACGCACATGTGCATAGAAAATCTTAGTCAGCGCTCGCTCAAAGTTTTTCTTTCATTGCTCTTGTAATGTACGGTTCTCTGGACTACTCATCCATTTTTCGACATCTTGGGGATTGGCAACAAACGAAACGCCAATAAAGTGGCATCGCCTAAATTTGCAGTCTTTTAGCACAATAACTCCACTGCCGGGGCCAGTCCGTCCTCCAATAGTTGGTATAAAGACCTCGTCTTTGCTGCCTTCAAAGCTGCTGTGCTGCAAGTCGACATTGTCATGGGCAAACAACACGGCAGGCCCATAAATATAACAGTCCTCAAACGTTCTTCCCTCTATGACATGATTTGAATCGGCCAATTCAGATATTCTGAAATACCGTCCGTGTAGGTATGGTTGCGAGAACTCTTCCGCCGTCAACAGTGCTGGTTCGTGGGCAATTGATCGGTACAGCACAAGGAGACCAAAACAACCATTACGAGAGCCACAAACCCGAAAATGTAAAGCCATGTCAGGGACTCGACTGTACTTCCTCTCGGGTACGCAATTTTGAGCAGTTTAATTTCTGGCCAAAAAAGATAGACATTGAAAAGTATGGCTAGCACAATTGCGCCACATGCCGGATACGTATGACCAGCAACGAAGAAACTCACTGCCAAGGAGATTGCATAACCCATTAGAGAGAATCCCCCGCGAGCTTGTTTCGATTTAAGTTTTTCTCGGAATGTATTCTTGGTAGCCATACCCCGTCTCCGCCAACTAGGGAACCGGTATGTACCTTTTGCACGTGTGCGTCAAGTATATTTTCGCCCGAACCTCTCCCCTGCCGGTTCCTATCTCAGAATCCCGGCGGACGCTGGCTGGCGACGGCGAAGGTCTTCTCCAGCGCCATCCCCGCCTCGCCCAGAGTTCCTTCCTCAAAAAGCCGCCCGATCAGCGTGACCCCATGCGGCACGCGGCGTGGCGGCGAGAACTTGGGCAGCGGATGCGCCGAATCGGGCGCCCAATCGCTCCGCGCTTCCGAGACTTCCACAAATCCCGCACGCAAGGTGAGCGACGGCTGTCCAGTGAAATTGGTGATGGTCAGCATTTCGTCGCGCAAGGACGGTACCAGCAGCAAGTCGACTTGCGAGAAGATGCGAGCCATCTCCAGTGCAACTTTGCGGCGGAAGCGGTCGGCCTGCACCATGTCCACCGCGGAAAGAAATCGCGACTGCCGAAACGTATTCGGCCAGGCGTCGGCCACCTGCATCTTGAGCTGATCAATGCCGTGCGACAGCGTCAGCTCCTCGAACGACGCAGCCGCCTCGGCGAAGAGAATGAAATCGAGCGAATCGTACGGCCACTCGGGCAGCGACATCTCGACAGGAACCATGCCGACTTTCGACACCGCCTGCAACCCGGCGCGATCGACCTCAGTGGCCGGCGCTTCTTTCATCCAGGCGGGAAAATATCCGACGCGCAGGCCACGCACGCTGGCGTTGGCATCGAAGCTGAGCTTGCTCGGCACGCTGTAGAGATCGCTCGCATCGGCGCCGGCAATCGCGTTCAACACCAGCATCGTGTCTTCGACGTAGCGCGCCATGGGGCCAAGCTTGTCGAGCGACCAGCACAGTGTCATTGCTCCGGTGCGCGGCACGCGGCCGAATGTCGGGCGTAGTCCCGTGATGCCGCATCGCATTGACGGGCTGACGATGCTGCCATCGGTCTCGCTGCCGATCGCGAACGCGACCAGCCCCGCTGAAGTCGCCGAACCTGGCCCGGCGCTTGATCCCGATGAGCCTTCCTCCAGCAGCCACGGGTTCATCGTCTGGCCGCCGAACCAGACATCGTTCAGCGCCAGCGCGCCCAGGCTCAGCTTGGCGACAAGCACCGCGCCCGCGTCGGTGAGCCGCTCGACGACGACGGCATTGTCCTTCGGAATGCGATTGCGAAACGGTTCCGCGCCGTAGGTGGTAGGAATGCCGGCGGTGTCGAGAAGGTCTTTCACGCCGTACGGAATGCCATGCAGCGGTCCGCGATATTTGCCCGCGGCAATCTCGGCATCGGCCTGCTTCGCCTGCTTGAGCCCCAGCTCCTCGGTCAGCGTGATCACGCAGCGCAGCTTGGGATCGTACTGGCGCAGCCGCTTCAAATAAATATTGGTGAGCCGCTCCGAGGTCAGCCTGCGCCGCTCGATCCAGCCGGAGAGCTGTGTGACGGATGCGAATGCAATGTCTTCGTCGCTGGACGGCAGCGGCCCCGGATCAACTTTGCCGCGGACGAAGCGGTTCAGCGCGGGGCCGGCTTTCATGCCCGGCAACACGGGATTCCATATGGCCGCGGGAGCAAGCGTCTCCTCCAGCGTTACTTTGTGCGGCCCGGTGCGCATCTCGTACAGCGGCGCCATGGCGCTGCGCCAGTTGCTCGCCGCTTGCGCAAGCTCCGGCGGCGTCATCTGTATTTGAACTAATTTTTCGGCTTGAGCAAATGTTTCGGTCGAGACCTCCGGTCCGACTGCCGGCGCGGTGCCGAACGCCGGAGGCGCTCCGGGCGGCTGTTGCTGCTGATTTTGCGTCTGGCCGCCCGGCGATTCGGTTTGAGCGTAGGAGGCAACGGCCGCTCCCAGAACGGCGAGCGGAGCTTGAGTCAGAAAATCACGGCGTGATCGCAACGCATCTCTCCCGGAGCGCCGTCAATGCGCGGCTAAATGATTTTCAACCTGCGAATACAGGTAGATCCGGCCTTCAGAGACCGTCTCGCCAGTGGTGTCGCCGCTCGCGGCTCGGTCTCACCACCAACTTTTCCCGGGGTTTGCGCCCCGGGCTAAACCCATGCCGCCGCTGCGCGGCTAGTTTCGTCGGTTCGCGAGCATTTTGTTCCGCCATAAGATTTCTTGTCCGGCCGCGACACAGTCTCCTTAAGCCGGCGCTGAAGCGCCGCTCTACCCGAACCACGTGAAAGCTGAATGCAACTCGTCATTGCAGGCGTCCGGCTGCCGTAGCTTACTCCTCGGCCGGCGCTCCCATTTCCTGCATAATTTGCACGCTGGCGCTGGTGCCGATGCGGCTTGCTCCGGCGTCAACCATCTCCAGCAGATGAGCGGCGGTACGGATGCCGCCCGCGGCTTTCACTCCGATTTTCAATCCGACGACGCCGCGCATCAGCGCGATGTCGGGAGCGGTCGCGCCAGCCTCAGTCAGACCGCTGGAGGTCTTCACGAAATCCACGTCCGCATCGGCGGCCAACGCGCAGGCCAGAATTTTCTCTTCCTGGCTCAGCAGCGCGTTTTCCAGAATGAGCTTCAGCAATGCGCCATGCCGATGCGCCAGCGACGTCAGGCTGCGGAATTCCGTCTGCACCAGGAGGCGATCGCCCGACTTGAGCGCGCCGATATTCATCACCGCATCCAGCTCGTGAGCGCCCTGCCGAATTGCGCTTTCGGCCTCCGCGAGTTTCGTCGTGGTGAGGTTCGCGCCCAGGGGAAAACCGATCACGGTTCCCACTCTGACCGCAGTGCAGCGCAGTTGTGCCACGGCCGCGCCAACGTTTGCGGGATTAACGACGACGCCGTGAAAGCCGTAGCGCACCGCCTCCTGGCAGAGTGCTCTCACCTGGTTGCGGGTTGCGTCGGGTTTTAGCAGTGTGTGTTCGATGAGCCTCGCCGCGCTGCGCCAATCGCTGAGGCGCACGGCGGGTATCCATGGTATTTCAGGCGACAGAACTGACATAGCGAAGTGGGATTCTATCTCTCAAGATGATTTGCTTCCAGAACACAGATGTCGGGTAGATTGCGATAGCACTCAGCAAAGTCAAGTCCATATCCTACGACAAATTCGTCCGGAATTGTGAAGCCAACATAGTCTGCCGTAATCGGCTCGATACGGCGCGACGGTTTATCCAATAGCGCGGCGATTTTTACGCACTTCGGCTGCCGCGCCTGCAGCAAGTTTTTGATATAGGCCAGCGTCAGGCCGGTATCGAGGATGTCCTCCACCAGGATGACATTTCTTCCCTCCAGAGAACAATCCACATCCTTGACCAGCTTTACTTCGCCGCTGGGATGCTTGCCGAGGCCGTAGCTGGAAATTGCGATGAAGTCGAAGCTCGCGTCCAGCTTGATGGCGCGTGCCAGATCGGCGAGGAAGATGGTCGCGCCCTTCAGCACTCCGATGAGAACGACCGGTTCGTTGGCGAAATCATCGGTGATGGTGGCCGCGATCTCCCCGACCTTGCCGGCAATTTGCTCGCGCGTAATGAGGACCGTCAGATTTTCCGCCGCTTGCGTCCGCATCAGAACGAATTTACCACTTGTCCACCAGCAGGGTACCGAGGCAACTGTCGTGCAGCACCGCGCCTTTGCCCAGCAACGTGTCTTTCTCGCGTATCAGCAGCGCAACATCGGGAGAGTTGTGGGTGTACTTGCACATGTCGGCGCCAATCGTCCTGAACGCCCGGGCTGCGGGATACGGCGGGACGTTCAGCTCGCCCAGAGACCAATCCTGGAGCTTCAGAATGTTCGCCGCTCCCGGCTGGGTTTGCACATATTTCTGTATGGATGATGGCAACGTACTGGAGACATCTTTGCCCAGAAAGAGAATTCCCTCCGGAATATTGGCCGAATAAAGCGAGGCAGAGAGGTAAGAATCCCACCAGCCAAAAAAACTAAGAAGTGGCAGTACTCCGAAAAGTACCAGCACAAGCTTTTGGAAGCGAATAGGATTTCGCCACACTACCGCACGCCATGAAAAATCAGTCTTCCAGAATAGCAGCCACAGCAGGCCAACCATCGCAACATTCCATGGCCATACAACAGTGTTCCAGTCGTAGATGACTCCGCAGATAAACAGTATGAATAGATGCATCAGCGTGCCGCAAACTACAGCGATATTCCTGTATCTTCGGGTGAAAAGTCCGATAGCTATAGTGACCTCGATAACAGCCATAAGCCATCCCAAGGCATGCGTCAGCTTCCAATGACTAGCTATAGGTCCAAAGAGAGACGCCAGTCCGGCAGCGAAGCGAGGGTTAAGTTTCTGGAGGCCGCTATAAAGATAAGTAGCTCCAACTATAAGCCGGCAGATATTCAGAGTATTTTCCAGATTGCCGAGGTCGTCGCCGTCCCACGAGAAACATCCCAGCGCTAGTAAGAAGAACAAGTACAGGTATACCCACGGCTGCCAGCGGGTTTGATCGAAGGTCGCGAGAACGGTCAGAACGGCTGCAAAGGTGAAGATGTAACGTCTGGGATTGGAAGCTGCCGCAATCAGTCCGAGCAGAAGGAAAAGTGCAGCGAAGCAAATGTAGTCCACAGGGTAAGGAATACGCGGCAAACCATGCCACACCGGAATCAGCGGATAGTACCGGGAACTGATCCACAGGTGGCGTGAGAGCAGGAACCCAGCCGCGAATCCCATGACCACAACTATTTTCGTCCAGGTAATCCTGGCAAAAGGACTGATGCCGTTCTTTATGGCAGCGGAAAGATGAGCCGGAAAGCTCAATCGCTGGTGTGCGCCTTCCGGTGAAACACATGGGGCGGCAGTGGTGTCCTGTTCGGACCCGAGCGGAGTTGCGGAAGGAACGCCGGCTGCGGTCGCAGCGCGGGCAGTACTCTTTGCGGCCTCTCGATGAATGGACACACCCCTCTCTTTTCGCTACAGCGTAACTTGGCGATGTGGACGAGGCAAGCGGTCAGCTTGGGTGATTGCAATATTTACGAGCTGTCAAGCTATTTCATAAATCGCTGCGCTTTGTATCAGGGCATGACTTCGGTGTCTGGGTGAGAACACGAATCTCGACTTGGTGGTGCAAAGAGAATGCCCGACATCAAGCAAAAACCGAGCCCGGCGGGCGGAACAATAATAGCCCAGGGCGTAAGCCCTGGGTCGGAGTAGGAAATTATCCGAGTCCCTTCGGGGACGGCACAGATTCTCACGCAGACATTTCAGTCGTGCCGAAGAGCGCGCCTTAAGGTCGGCCTTTAGGCCCTGCAACAGCTTGGCGGGGCGCAGGGGCTAAAGCCCGACTTATTATGGCTTATGGGCGGCACGACTGAAGTGGCCGCTGAAAAGCTCGAAAAGCAGGTTCCCCTCGACTCCTCGCCCGAAGCGGGCTCGTCGCTCAAGATGACACAAATAAGGGGCTTAGACGCTGGCCTAAAGGCCAGCTCTACCGAACAACGCAACACGCCGACTCTTTCAGTAGCCTGTAAAAGCCTGCCCTGAGCCTGCCGAAGGGTCGTGCCCTGATACAAGGCGCCTCTGAGATGAACTGTAATAACGTGCCATTTGCGGCGGGCGCATGTCCGGTTCGACCAGCCAAACATCGCGGTCGCCGTAGTAGCGGAGCAGTTCGCGATTGTTTGCCTCATCCATCTCTCGCGCCCAGATGACTTTCGAGCCGTCGATATCGGGCACATTGTAGACCCACTCATCCAGAGGATTGTGGTCGGAGCCGTAACGGACCAGCACGAGCTGTTTGCCGGGAAGCTGTTCCAGGCGCGCGTCGATGTTCGCCCGCGCTACACCAAACTCCAGGGGCCCATACCAACTGCCCGTCCACTCCGATGCCGGCCATTCGGGCATATTGAGCCGCAGAGGGCCGGCCAGCAGCCGCACTCCGGCGAGTCCAACGCAAAGCGTCACCGTCAGCCGCACCAGCCCGAGCCCGAACGGGCGCCCGTCGGCGGTGGCCAGTCGCAAGTGGCGCATGGCCTGCAATCCAAGCGCATAAAACGCCGCCGTGAACGGCGCAACGTAATGCGGAATGAAGAAAACCTGCGCGAGCATGCCGATGCACATCACAACGATGCATAGCAACAGAAAGCGCGTGCGCCGACCTGACAGCACCCGCCGCAGCATGAGCAGCGGCCACAGCAAAGCCACGCCGGCAAAGAACAGAATTCCGCGAGCACATTTCAGCGCCGTCCAGGACAGAAAGCCACGACGCATCTCGCCGTATGCGGCAAGCTCGTTTTCGCGATAGAAGCTCCGCAACGCCGCGTGCCGGTACACTGGCTCCGGCCGCGGCGATTGCCAGACGAAGTACGGCGCCATGGCGTAGGTCGCGCGATTGACGGTATACGGCAGAGTGAGAGCGCTTCCGAAGGCGCGATGGTTGTAGTAGCCCATCCACGCGCCGGCGGCGAGCAGCAGTGCCAGCGGCGCTGCGCTGAGACGGAGCAACTCGCCGGCAGCCGGCCGGTTCTTCCCGAACAACAGCCAATGTCCCACCACCGCCGTCACTGGCAGACAAAGCAGCAGGCCTTCATACGGCCGCGTGGCGGCAAGCACGATCACTCCCACTGCCATAAGCAAGCTGTAGCGAAGCCGCGGCAGCCTCAGCAGACGTGGCATTGCGCCCAGCACCAGCGCGCCGCCAAGGGCTGCCAGCGCGCCGCCGGCCGAGTACGTATTCACCCAGTAGCTGAACAGCCCTAGCCGCAGGACAGCGAGCATCCCGCCCAGCAGCGCCCAGCCGGGCGGCAGCCATGCCTGCAGCATCCAGCAGATCGCGGCACACATCAGCGCGTTCGCGCACAGTACTCCCCACCAGGGATTGCCCGCCAGCGCCTGCCCCGCGGCCAGCATCAGGCCGGCGCCAGGAAAATACATCGACGTATACGTCGGCTGCATCGTGATGTGAATGCTCTCGAAGTGCGTCCACAAAGCGGGCGTGGGATTTGTGAGCCTTCGGGCGGCGAACGTTTGCCCAACTAGCAGGAAGCTGAAATCGTCCGGCACAAAGGGATGAGGTATGGGGCACGCAGGCAGCACCGCCAGACGCAGGAGAAGCGCGGTGAAGCCGACGGCCGCAACCGCCAGCCCCCGTCTTCGCGCCAGACCACCGAAGACGCGCTCGGCGCGCGCGAAGAACTTCCTCCCCAGCGTCGGCCAGCCAAAGGCGATCGCGCCAACCAGCAACGTCAGGCCGCCTTCGATCAGCATCAGGCCCGCTTTACCGCTATAAGGATCGGCCGCCGGACTCATAGCTGGCTCAAGCGCTGACAGATGAGGTGACTGCAGTGAGGCGCTCCATCAATAAAGAGCATCGGCCGCGAGGCGCGATGCTTGAACGGCCGGCGCTAAGACGGTCTCGCCTGTCCAAAAGTCGAGCGGCTATCGGATTCGCTGCATCGTTAGCCTTGCTCCATGGAGGATGAGTATGGAGTTTTCTCCCGCACGAGAGTGGCGGGCTGTGCCGTTGTATCCCACAGTGGTTCGGCATTGGACGCTCTTCCAAAGGAGGAAACGGACATCTACAATGTTGCAATTTCTTGCATCTGGCCATCCGCAAGTAAGGCGATTTTCAAGCGATTTTGCGGAATCAGGATTGCACATTGCCACTTGAAATCTGTGAACACGTGTCGCTGGTTTCCGGCGGTAATCGCAATCGCAGGCTGGCACACCGGGTAGGGGCGCTGGCGAGATCCTGCCGCCGTGCTCAGGTCCCTGGGGAGGAACTCTGCTGCGCCACGCGGAAGAGGGTTCCGTCGGCATCGGCTAGCGGGATCGGGCTGGTGCGGGCTGGCAAGTAGGCTCTGTCCCTCGCGATGGGTTGTCCGCTCACTTCGATCGCTGCAAACTGTCGTTCTTTGCTCGTAGAGCGTGCTTTGTTGCTGACGGAAGGCGTTTGATCCCTGGAGGGAAGGGAAAATATGCGCAGGCTGTTGATTCTGGCTGTCGTCTTCTGTGGTTCCCTGTACGCATTTGCGGGTCCCACAGACTCAAGTGGCACGTCTTCGGGTCCCACCGAGTTCACTTTTGTCGGCTGGAATGGCGGGAACTGGCAGAACGGTTACCCATATTACATCACCCCCACCAACGGCCCGGTGGGTGACTATCTCGCCGTAATGTGCGATGACTATCTTCATGGTGGCATGCCGGGCGATCAGTGGGAGGCGAATATAACCGACTTGGGCAGCGGGAACATTTCGCTGACACGCTTCAACAACACCCCTGGAATAAACGCCTTATACCCGCTGTTTCTGTACGACGAGGCGGGCTGGATTCTGCTCCAGACCCCGCAGACGCCGACCAGCATGTGGCAGGACATGAACTCCGCTGTCTGGACCATTTTTGACCCCACCGCGCCCTGCGACAGCAATTGCCAGGCGTGGATTGCTGCCGCCATGCGCAACGTGCCGCTGCTTCAGCAAAACTTTTTCGATGACGTGTACATCGTCACCCCGGTCAACCAGCACGATCCTAACGACAACGACATACAGGAGTTCATGTACATCGGAGAATCGTCCAGCTCCGGTGGTAGCGATCAGTCGTCGGTTCCCGAGCCGGGCACAGTGGTGCTGATGGGCACCGGCCTGGCCACCGTATTCGGGCGCAAGCTCCTGAACTGGCGGAGGTTCTTCAACTAACACCGCCCAAACCATCGCTTCCTGTTTGCGAAGACGCTTCCGGTAGCAACTCCTTCTTGCTGTCGGGAGCGTTTCCAGTCATAATTGATCGTGCACGCCTGCGCGCTCCACTCTGTTTGCGCCAAAACGCCAACGGACGGGGCTCCCTTCGAAGCAGGCAGTTCTGAGCAGCACAAATCCCAAAAACAGAGGAATCGATGGCGGCAAAGTACATCTTTGTGACCGGCGGCGTTGTGTCTTCACTCGGCAAGGGACTGGCGGCAGCTTCTATTGGCTGCCTGATGGAAAGCCGTGGGCTCCGCGTTACACTGCAAAAATTCGATCCCTATCTCAACGTCGATCCCGGCACTATGTCGCCGTTCCAGCATGGCGAGGTCTTCGTCACCGACGACGGCGCGGAAACCGACCTCGACCTCGGCCACTACGAGCGCTTCACCCACGCCAAGCTCAGCCGCGACAACAACTGGACCACCGGCCGCATCTACGAAACCATCATCGCCAAGGAGCGCCGCGGCGATTATCTTGGCAAGACCGTCCAGGTCATTCCGCACGTCACCAACGAGATCAAGAGCGCGATGAAGAAGGTCGCGCAGGACGTCGATCTCGCCATCATCGAAATCGGCGGCACGGTCGGCGACATCGAGTCGCTGCCCTTCATCGAAGCCATCCGCCAGATGCGCCAGGAGCTGGGCCGCGAGAACACGCTGTTCGTGCACGTCACGCTGGTGCCCTACATCGCCGCTGCCGGCGAGCTGAAGACCAAGCCCACGCAGCACTCCGTGAAGGAACTGCTCAGCGTCGGCATTCAGCCAGACATTCTGCTGTGCCGCACTGACCGCTTCTTATCGAAAGACATCAAGGGGAAAATCGCGCTCTTCTGCAACGTCGAGAATGAAGCCGTAATCACGGCGAAAGATGTTGCCTCGATCTACGAAGTCCCGCTGGTCTTCGCGCATGAGCAGGTGGACAAGCTGGCGCTGAAGTATCTGCGGATCGACACCCGCGAGCCCGACTTGAGCCGTTGGCAAGAACTCGTCCATCGCGTCTATAACCCGAAGGACGAGGTCACGATCGGCATCGTCGGCAAGTATGTCGAGTACGAAGACTCCTACAAATCGCTGAAAGAGGCGCTGGTGCACGGCGCGCTGGCTTACAACCTGAAGCTCAACGTCAACTGGATTGAAGCTGAAGGGCTGGAGCAGAAAGATCAGAGCGTGCAGGCGCAGCTCGAACACGTCGATGGCATCCTGGTTCCCGGCGGCTTCGGCAAACGCGGCATCGAAGGCATGCTGCAAGGCATTCGCTATGCGCGCGAGAACAACGTGCCCTTTTTCGGCATCTGCCTCGGCATGCAGACGGCGTGCATCGAGTTTGCGCGCAACGTCTGCGGCCTCGAACAGGCCAACTCCAGCGAGTTCGATCCTGCAACCCCGCACCGCGTCATCTACAAGCTGCGCGAGTTACGCGGCGTCGAAGAACTCGGCGGCACCATGCGGCTGGGCGCGTGGACGTGCAAACTGGAGCCGGGATCGCTCGCGCACCACGCGTACGGCCAGAACGAAATCAGCGAGCGCCATCGCCACCGTTACGAGTTCAATCGCGAATACGAGAGCACGCTGACCGCCGGCGGCCTGCACATCAGCGGCGCAACTCCGGACGGAACTTATGTCGAGATCGTGGAGATTCCCGATCACCCGTTCTTCCTCGGCTGCCAGTTCCATCCCGAATTCAAATCGAAGCCGCTGGAGCCCCATCCGCTGTTCTCCGGCTTTGTCAAGGCGTCCTATGAGAACCGCCTGCGCCGCGAGCACAAGCGCCACGAAGTCGACGTAGAGATGTTCCTCAGGCCGGAAAAGGTGAAGCATTAAGACGAGCAAGCGCGCCGGCGTCATCGCTGCGAGTCGGAGGTCAGGATGCGGGTGGTAGCCACGAACTTCCGGTAGTTATGAAAAACCAGAACATGGGTGGTACACCCACCATAGAATCGCGGGGAACTACGAGCGCAAACCGTCGATTCGGACTTGACTGGAAGAAGGAACGTTCCGGCATCGCCCACTGCAGTCATGGCGTAAACGGTGATGGTCCTGGCTGAGGCTACGCCGAAGCTCCTCGGCAGATTTGCAGGTTCCAATTGTTCCCGCAAGGGGCGGCCAGTTTGCTGCTCCAGCCACAACTGGCCGCGGAACGCCGGCTTCAGGGTTTGGCCCCAGACATCGCGTAAGGTCCAAAACACATTTTCCTCTTTGGGAACGTAAAATTCGTACATTGCTACCCGCACACCTCGCAGCGTAGATGTTTTGCGGAATTTGAATTCGGCTACGCCGGGCGCCGTGAAGAGATCTACCAGCAGCGATCCAAACTCGCCGCTCGAGGTGAAACGGATTTTGTGAGGAAGCGAGCCCGAAACCGACTTTCCGTTAATTGTGACGTGAGAATAGTGCTCCAGACCTTTGCGGAAGGTGACCTGCTCAGTCATCACACTCGTCGAACGAGGACCACGCGAAGTGGTTGTCTGCTGGGCGATGAAGTCGGGCAGTTGATGACGGTAGGTGAGCGCGAACTCGCAGAGCTTCGACACCAGGTCAAGGGTGGCATCGCCCGCCGCAATCGCCCGGCAGTCGACTACGTTGGCCGCGGTTCCGCTTGCTTGTGGCGGCGGGACAACAGGCTGCGTTGTCGCGCTCTGCGCCGCACAAACCAAAGGCACTACTACGGCCATAAGCAGCATTACTCGGCAGTGTCGGTAGCATTTCATCGCCCAGCACCTCGCTCGTGCCTGAAGTTGGGGGCTTGGCCCGATGCCGGGCCCCAGAGTTTACCTTCGCGAGTGCCCCAGGCTGATCTACTTGCGCCCTCCTCCGCTGCTGCCGGCGCTGGCGCCCATCGAAACTGAGCCGCCCGAACCGCGACCCACGTCCGATCCCGAAGACCCGCGCGCCATACCACCGGAGTAACTCGCGCCGCCGCCGAACCTTCCGCTCGAATAGCTTGCCGCTCCGGAACGTCCGGCCGACCCCCGCTCTGCCGACACAATATATCCGGGGTGGGAGTCCCTTCCATTGCCGGCCATCATTCCATTGCCGGCGATCATAGGTGCGGAGTTAACCGCAATGTTGGCAGAGCCATGTTGCTCGACCTCTCCAGACATGTGATTCAGCTTTCCAAGCGTACGAGGAACGCCCAGGCCTGCCGAATCTTGACGAACCACAAACTTAGCAGGAGAACTCAGACCGGAGGCGACCATCGGCTTGCGGTTCACAGCTACCATGGTCGGAGCACCGGGTGCTGGAGGCTTGGGCGGACGCGGCGCTGGCGATGTAGGCAAGCCGGGCCGAGGCGGTTTCGGTTTCGGTGGGTTGTTGATTCCCCTCCAGTGACCGCGTGGCCGCCATCCCCAGCCGTAATTTTGACAGTACTGCCAGTTGCCGTAGTGATAGGGCAGCCAGCCCCAGGGATAAGGTGACACCCATGAGTAGCCCGAGGCTGGATACCAAATCCAGGTGCCATTCGCGAAGGGATCCCACGCCGCGCTCGCGAAGTAGGGTCGCCACATCGGACCACATCCGGGAGCGTTGACGAAGCTGCCGTAATAACTCATGTCGGTCAGGCCATAGTTATAGGGCGAGTTGCCATACGCGCTGCTCTTGACACTGCGATTGTGGTAATCGACCGCATCCTGGTCCCAATAATCGTATCGGCCGCGCGCCACACCTTTCGTCAAACTGGGTGCAGCGGTATTGGACGCGTCGAAAGTCAACGTTGTGTTCTTTCCCACTGCCTTGCTGCCTGTGGGTCCGTCGACTTCGGCATTTCCCTGCAACATCGCTAGCCTGGCCTGAGTGGGTTCCAGATGCAGTCGGATGTGGCTGGAAGGCGCCGGCTGGACCTTCTGCTGATCGAAGGTCAGGGTGAATTCGTCACCCTTAGTGCGCGCGAGGCTGGCGTAAACGGTGCCTGACGCGACATCCACGCTCGTCGCCTTCGCGCCCGATGCAAGCAGTTCCAGCCGCGTGAATGCAACGCTGCTGTTTGGAGCAAGGCGCAACGTGCTGTTATCCTCGAACTCGACCTCGGCAAAGCCTGAGCCCGTCCGCAGCTTAGCGCCTTGGGTAATTGGCATGTTGAGCAATGCCGGCTCAAAGCCATGTCCAGTGTTGCGATCCATCTGCACTTCGCCTGTCGCATCGCTCAAGCGCACAATGCGCACCTGAGAAGCGGCTGCAGGTCGAGGGGAAGATTGAGAACCTGTAATGGCGGTTGCGTTGTCGGTGGTCACCGCCGGCGGGGTGGTCTGCTGCGTTGCCAGGGTTAATGCGGAAAACGTCAGCCCCAGCAACATTACTACCGTGGTCTTGGAAAAGATTTTCATGTCCGCCTCCTTTTGCATTTTCCGGAAGGGGGGACCCGGCTACTCAATCGAACACTGGCAGGACAACCGTGATGGTTAATTACAGTGAAGCAAGGTAAATATTCGTAAGCCGGGGATCGCAGCTTTCATGTAGTCTTATAGCTATGGGGCAAGCCTCGGAATTCGTAAATCCTTGCGCGGGACCAGATCTCGCACCGATAGTGTAGTGTGTCATTCTACCCTGACACAAAGCTCTGATTTGCGAGAATGAACTTCTGGCTCAGCAAACTAATTGCTAATTACTAATTACTACTTGCTTCCTTCTTTCCAAGTCGGCGATGTAACCATCGGCTCCGGCGAACTCTTCCTCATCGCCGGGCCCTGCGTCATTGAGAGCGAAGCTCACGCGCTCAAAATGGCGGAAGCGATCTCCGCCATCGCGCGCGAAAAGAAGCTGCCCTACATCTTCAAAGCTTCCTACGATAAGGCGAACCGCACCTCGATCCACAGCTTTCGCGGCCCGGGCATCGAAGAAGGTCTGCGGATTCTGCGCCAGGTGCGCGAGACGGCGAACGTTCCCGTACTCACCGACGTTCACGAAGCCGCCGACGTGCCGCGCGTCGCCGAAGCCGTCGATGTCATCCAGATTCCGGCGTTCCTTTGTCGCCAGACCGATTTGCTGATCGCCGCCGGCAAGAGCGGCCGCGCCGTGAACATCAAGAAGGGACAGTTCGTCTCGCCCTGGGACATGCGCCACGCGGTCGAGAAAGTTCGCGAAGCCGGCGGCGAGCGGGTTTTCCTGACAGAGCGCGGCGCAAGCTTCGGCTACAACAATCTCGTCGTCGATATGCGCTCGCTGGCCATCATGCGCCGCTTCGCGCCAGTGGTTTTTGACGCGACGCACTCCGTGCAATTGCCGTCAGCGTCGGAGGGCGATGGCGTGGCCGCGAGTGGCGGCCAGCCGGAGTTTATCCCGCTGCTGGCGCGCGCGGCGGTGGCTGCCGGCGTCGATGGCGTTTTTCTTGAGGTGCACGACAATCCCGCGCAGGCGAAATCCGACGGCGCCAACGCTCTCGATCTGAAACTTCTGCCCGAGGTTCTCGACCAGTTGATCGCGATACAGACAGCAATGGGCTAGGCACTTCTTAAGTCGGTATGCACAGAAAGCACGGTCTTGTCTTCGCTTCGAATGACGATCCGTAAATCGTTTTGTGTCAGGGCACGGCTTCAGCCGTGCCGATTACGGACGCTTATCATTTTGTCATCCCGAGCACCCGACCCCGGTTGCGGGGTTGAAACTGGAATGACACGATCCAAACGTAAGCCGCTAAGTCCTTTGTTTGCGTGTTTGTCATTAGGAGCGAAGTGAGGCTGCTCGCGCACACCGGGGTCTCCATCACGCGCCGCGTTTGCGCGTGATGGGGTGGTCGAGCAGCTTCAACCCGCCGCGCCTGTTCTCGCGAACAGGCGCGGCTCGGTCGGGATGACAAACAAGCAAACGCCGTGGCGGCACGACTGGAAGTCGTGCCCTGACACAACCCGAATTCGTTACCAGATGGCTCGAGTCATGCGTGATCCATTACGCGTTTCTCATCGCCGGTTGTCCGTCTGCGGCTCGGGATGGATGAGCACGCGAAACAGCTCCGGCACTTCCTGGCGGAAGCGCCCCTCAACGGCGGTCTGAATGTCGTGCACGCGCGAAAGTGGCAGGTCGTCCTGCATGGTGATGTGCAGCGAGAGATACAGCCGCCCACCTACTCGCTTGAAGATCAGGTCGTGCATATCGACCACTTCCGGGAAGCTCTGCGTCACCGCCTGCAGCCGTTTCTCGAAGCTGGGCACGCGCAGGAGGCCGTCGCCAGTCTCGATGGTTGCCGGCTCGCTTTCAATGTGAGTCAGAATGCTGGAAATCTCGCGCACCTCGTGCTTCATCTCGGTTTCGAGCCGGGTCACGCGATCATGCGCTTCCTTCAGGCTGAGCCGCTCGTCCAGCTCAACATGCTGTTCCACGTGCAGCCTTCCGCCCAAGTCCTGCACGCTGATGTCGTGTACGTTCAGATTGTTTCGCGTGGCCACGGCGCGGATGCGATCGAAGAGGCTCTCCTGGCGCCCGGCGCGCGCCACGGTGTTGACCACAACGTCGGCATCGGGCATCAGGGCGCGGATCCGCGCTGCCACTTCGTTGGATACCTGCTCCGACTTCTGAAACGTCACGTTCCGCGACATTGCGATCGACACGTCAGCAAAGTAGCGGCTGCCGGCGCGACGAATGCGTACCCGGCCCACCTCCAGCACCCCGTCAACGCGATAGACCTCTTCGATAATGCGGTTGCGGATTCCCGTGGGCGCCGCGTCCAGCAGCGTGTCGATGGTCTGCCTCGCCAGTTGCGAGCTGACGTAAACCACAATGCCCGCCACGAACAATGCGGCCACCGGATCAGCCTTGAACAACCACGGCTGCGCCAGCCGCCGCGCCGCCAGCACCAGCGCCAGCCCCAGGATCACCACCGCGCTCGACCATATGTCGGTGCGAAAATGCAGCGCGTCGGCCTGCAGCGCCTGGCTGTCGTACTTTGCAGCGGCACGGCGCAGGCGTCGCGATCGCCAGAAATCGACCGCCATCGAGATGCCCATCACCGCGAATGCCCAAACCGTGGGCTCGATCTCGACGGTGCGGAAGAACAGGCGCCTCACCGCCTCATAGACGATCCACAGGCAGGTCAGCAGCAGCAGGCCGGTTTCGACGAACGCGGAAAAGCTCTCCACCTTGCCATGGCCATACTGATGATCCGCATCGGCCGGCTTGTCGGAAACTCGTACCGAGAAGTAGGTGACGGCTGCCGCCACCAGGTCCAGGCCGGAGTGCGCCGCCTCGGAGAGAATGCCCAGGCTGCCCGTAGTCGCGCCGACCACAACCTTCATCAGCGTGATGGCGACCGCCGCGAAGATGGAGTTCAGCGCGACCGCCTTCTTTTCACGCTGCATCGCGGTAGTGCTGGCAGCATCCGGCATAGTTCGATTATTCACATTCGACGGCAATCCGCCAAAGCGTCCCCGCACCGCGATTCTTACCGTAATGTGGTACGATTTTCTGCATCCATCTGCCCGCCTTTTAGGCAGTACTATTCCGGAGGACTACCACTTCATGCTACGTTTCACCACGTTGGTACTCGCGATTTCGTGTGCCATCACCAGCACCATCTATGCTCAACAACCCGCCTCGCAGCAGCCGGCGCCACCAGCTCCGCCTGCCGCTCAGAGTGCGACAGCGCCCGCGAACGCGGCACCGGCCGCTAATCCTGCGCCTGCGGCGACCAACGTTCCCGAAGACGCGCCGGTCATCACCTTGAAGGGCGCTTGCGAGGTAAAGCCTCCCGCCGCACCGCCGCAGGGTTGCGTGAGCGGCCTCACCCGCGAGCAGTTCGAGAAACTGACCAGCGCGCTGCAGCCGCCCGAGAAAGGTCCGGTGCCTCCCGAAGTTCGCCGCCGATTCGCCACGCAATATGCCAAGCTGCTCACCCTGGCCAACGTGGCCCGCGAGCTCGGTCTCGAGAATGATCCCAAGGTCCTGCAGATCTTCGCGTTCGCCAAGAACCAGATTCTCGCCGAGTCGGTCAACCAGCATTACATGGAGGAGTACGCGCACCCCTCCGATCAGCAACTCCAGCAGTATTACGACGAGAACAAGAGCAAGTATCGCGAAGTCACCTTGCAGCGCATCATCATCCCGGTGAACCAGGGGAACGCCGAGAAGCCCAAGCCCTCGGAAGAAGAGCAGAAAGCCTACGCCGACAAAATCAGGGAGCGTTGGGTTGCCGGCGAAGATGCCGCGAAGCTGCAAAAGGAAGTTTCTGAGCACGGCGGTGTAGCCATTTCTTCACCCGACGTGAACGTCGGCGCGCGCCGTCCCGGATCGCTGCCGCAGGCCCACCAATCGGTCTTCGATATGAAGGCGGGCGAAGTCTCACAGCCCTTCTCTGACGCCGCCGCCGTCTACATCTACAAAGTCCTTACCGTGCGCGACGTTCCATTGAGCGAGGTCAAGACGCAGATCGAGCAGACGCTGCAGCGCCAGTTGTACAACGACAAGTTGCAGCAGTTGCAGAGCGCAGTGACGCCGGAACTGAATGAAGCCTACTTCGGACCCGAACCACCGCCGGCGCCGCCCCGCAACATGATGCGTCCCGGTATGCCCGGTCGTGGCCCAGGCGCTCCCGGCGCAGGCCCAGGCGCGCCTCAGGCACCAGCACCTTCCAGCGCTCCGCCGCCGACGGGCAACGCTGCACCTTCGCCCAGCAGCGACTCGGGAGCGACGCCCAAGTAATCATGCCCAGCCGGACGGTCCTGGTTACGGGAGTTTCGGGCAATCTTGCGACCAGGCTGCTCCCTCTGCTGTTGGATTTTCGAGTGGTGGGCGTGGATATGCGCCCACCCGAAAACTCCCACCTCGTCCGGTTTGAACCCATGGATCTCGGCCGCGAGGCCTCCTGTCTTCAACTCATCGAACTGCTCCGCGAAACCGCAGCCGAGTACGTCGTGCATCTGGCGTTCGTGCTCGATCCGCGCCGCACCGGCATTCTCGACCCCGAACGCATGTGGCAAATCAACGTGGCCGGCACCGCGCGCGTGATGGAAGCCATCAGTGTCGTCAATCGCACCGGTGGAAACATCCGGCAGTTCATCTATGTGAGCAGCGTTGCCGCGTACGGTCCGGAGACCGGCGGCCCGGTTAAAGAAGAAGCTCCGCTCCGCGCGCACACCTTGCCCTACGCCATCCACAAACGCGAGAGCGATGAGGTGGTGCGCTACCGCGCCGAAAGCCTGGGCACCTGCCACACCTACATTCTGCGTCCGCACATTCTCACCGGCGCAACCATGCAGAACTACATGGTCGGCGCTTTGCGAGGCACGCCGCTGGGCCCGAGCAAGCGTGCTGCCCGCATGCGCGCCGAGAGACGCCGCCTGCCCATGATGCTTCCTCGCGGTCCAAAATACCTGGAGAAGCGCATGCAGTTTGTGCACGTCGACGATGTGGCGCGACTGCTGAATCTGCTGCTGCACCGGCCGGACCAGAACAACGACCCGCGTATCACTATCTTGAATGTCGCGGGACGCGGCGAACCCATTACCATCCAGCGCTGCGCCGAGATTGCCCAGGCGAGGATAAAGCGCGTGCCCAATCGCGCCGCATTTCGTACCGTGCTGGCGTTTTTGTGGAGGTTCGGCATCTCCTCGATCCCGCCCGACGCTCTGCCTTACCTGATCGGCTCCTACACCATGGACACTACTCGCCTGCAACAGTTCCTCGGGGCGGATTATCCGCGCGTCATCCGCTACAGCGTGGAAGACGCGCTACGCGATTGCTTCAGTTCGCCCGCGAACGATGACGGCGCGTCACGAGCTGTTTAGCCTGAATTACGGAGCTCCGTGTTTTATCTCTCGTAAGAATCTGAGACAACAGGGAGATGAAATCAGATGCAGCGGAGAATCCAGTCCCGCGTGAGATCCTCGCTCTGTTGTCCAACGAGCGGGTGATTCTGCGCGAGACGCAGCGTGCCGTGACCCCGCTGGGCGGGGTTGCGGTTTTTGTAGCTTTCCTTCACCAGTTGAGGTTGGTCGAGAAGTTTCGGCAACACATGCCGATCCAGTGGAGGTCCCCCAACCAGATCGATCCCACGGCAACCTTCACCGCGTTTCTCCTCGCCGTACTGGCGGGAGCCCGACGCTTTGCCCATGCCAACTGGTTACGCGGGGATCGCGCCTTGCATGCCTTGCTGGGGCTGTCCCACTTTCCCGTTGACGACACCATTCGCAATCTCTTCCGGCGCTTTGGTATGGAGGACGTGCATCGTCTCTTCGATCCCTTGGCCCAGTGGCAGATGCAACGTCTGGCGCCGCGCAACGAGGGCTACAGTCTGGATTTGGACTCTACCGTCTTCGAGCGCTATGGAAAACAACAAGGCTCGCAGAAAGGCCGGAGTTCAATCGCCTGGGCATCGAGTTTGTCAGCTTCCGCGATTGGGCATCGCGTGGAACCCGGCGAAGAATACGGTCGTCCGCCTCTCCATCGGCCTATACGACGCGCCGCCCCCCGCAGACTTCTTTGAGCGCGTTTTCACCGACAATGCGGTCAACACTACTATCGTTGAGAGCTACTACGATCCTGTAGTTCTGCCGCTGGTCTCCTCGGGCGGTCACTACACCTTGTTGACTGCCTCCGCCGGGCTTGACGGTTCCCGCTGCGCTAGAGCGTTTCCCGAATTGCTGTACCCCGAGGTCGGGTAGAGCGGCGCTTCAGCGCCGCGTCGAGGGGGGCTCTCTTCGTCAGGCTTTCCGCCCACTGCAGCGCAGTGGGCGGAAAGCCCAGACTTCGGGGTGCGGCTTGGACGCGGACCTGAAGGTCCGCTCTACCTGGATACACCAAATCTGGAACCGCTCTATGCTAGACGTCGGCATCGCGCCGAACTTTCACAATCAGCGATCGTTCCAGGCAGCGGGCAGCGTCGAACAGCAACAGACGCCCAAAATTTCGCTTATCGCCGGCGACGTTCGCAACAGCACCTGGGATGTGTTGTCCCCATGCCAGCTCCAGGGAAGTTGTAAGCTCATCTCATCTGGGCTACTGCTGAGTTCTGAGCGGATGACGTCGGCAACTCTTCGAAGTGGCTCCGAATCGGATTTAGAAACGAGAAATCGCCTTGTAGGATATAACGATGGGCGATTGAATTTCCAATTGTCGGATTACGGGCAAACCGCAAGCCATCACGGTTCAGAAGTCCTCTTCGGGGAAGTCAGCCCAGACTTCCTCGAACGTTTCTGGATAGTTTCCTGGTCCCTCCACGACTGGTCGGGTGACGCGCCGGTTGAAGTCGTGCCCTGGTACACAATCAATGATCTTCTTGAAATGAGTCGACTCTGAACTTCTAACCACTAATCACCATCCACGGTTTTCTACTGTGTGCATTCAGGCATTGCCGGCGCCAGCGTAGCCTGCGGCAAAGGCCGGAGATTTTGCGGCGTGAGCTGCGCATTCACCCCGGGCAGGTCCTGGTTCATCAGAGCGGACCACTGTTTCGCGAGCTTCGTCAGGTCCTGACAATAATCGTGATACGCGGTGCGCATCGCATCGGTCGGCGCCTGGTCCGCCTGGTTCACGTATTCGGATAGCGACGACGTCTCCGAGTTCACCAGGGTGAACGTGGGCTTCGGTTTGCCGAAGCCGCCGAAACCGTGCTGTATCTCGCCTTGCAGTTTGCGCGCTTTCGCGTCGAAGTCTTGCACCGCCTGCAGCGCTGCCCCCGCGTGGCCGTTTTTCTGCAACTCCGATTTCCGCTCCGCAACTTCGGTCAGGAAGCCGACCGCCTGCTCGTGGTAGGCGTAGCTCAAGGAGATAAGGCGATCGACCTTCTGGCCAAATTCGAGCTGCTGTTCCAAAGCTGCGGTGGTCATATTCACGCGCGGGTCCATCTTCACCGTCAGCGGCTGGGTGTAGGTTTTGCCGGCGACCGTCAGCCGCACTTCGTATTTGCCCGGTACGACGAACGGTCCTTGCGGCTCCGCGTGCGTGCTCTCATACAGCGCAGAGATCGGATAAGTATGTCGCACCGCATCCGGCGCGGCATAGCGCAGGTTCCACACATAGCGATTCATCCCAGCATTCTTCGGCAGCGGTGTCGCATGATACAGCCAGTAGTTGGGAACCGGCGGCGGCTCTTCCGTGCGCACCGGCTGGAGCTTGCTCGATAACTCGCGCACGAGCTGGTCCTTCTGGTCATAGATGGCGATGCGCACATCGTCCGACGGTGCTGACTTGAAGTAATAGTCGATGACCGCGCCCGTCGGCGGATTTTGGCCCGCGGGCATCTCCGGCGGCAGCGGCGTGTCCTGATTCATGTCGTTGCGCAGGCGGATGGCCGTCGCAGGGCGGAACAGATGGACACTCGCGTTCGCGACTTTGCCGTCGAGCTGCCGTAGCGGGCTGAGATCGTCAAGAATCCAGAAGGCGCGTCCGTAGGTTGCGGCGACCAGATCGTCGTCGTGCACCACCATGTCGCGCACGGAAACGGTCGGCATGTTCTGCTGGAGCGTGCCCCAACGATCGCCGTCGTCGAAGGAGACGAACGGGCCGGTTTCGGTTCCGGCGTAGAGCAGGCCCTGGCGCTTGGGGTCCTCACGCACAACCTTAACAAAGCTGAAGTCCGAAATGCCTGCGACAATTTCCTGCCAGGTCTTGCCGTAATCGCGCGTGCGGAAGATGTGCGGACGAAAGTCGTTGCCCTGGTGATTATCGACGGAGACATAGGCCGTTGCGGGATCGAAATGCGATGCTTCTACCATGGTGATCTCGGCGAATTTCTGCAATCCCGCAGGCGAGACGTTTTGCCAGTTTGCGCCGCCAGTGGTCGTGAGCTGCACCAGGCCGTCGTTGGTGCCGATCCAGATCACGCCCGCTTTCAATGCTGACGGCGCAATGGTCGTCAAGGCGCGGCGATCAGGTGGTCGCAATGTCTGCTCTTCTTCCTGCGACTTCGGTTTCTTGGCTTCCGCTTCTTTCGTTTTCTGCCTTTCGGTCTTGTTTGCCTCAGGCTGGTTCTCTTGCTCAGCCGATGGGGGCGCGGGTTCTCCGGGACGCGCGGTCAAGTCGGGGCTGATTTGTTTCCAGCCCGTGCCCTCATCCGTGGTTTCAAGCAGGAACTGCGTGCCTTCATACAGCACGTGCGGGTCTTGCGGTGAGAACGCCAATGGAACGTTGGTCGCGACGCGATAGTCGCCGTCGCGGCTCACGTTCGGGGAGATCACCTTCACCTGACGATTGCTGCGATCGATACGCCATAGCCCACGCGCCTCGCCGCCGCAATAGACGATGTTTGGGTCAAGCTGGCTGGGCACGATGTAGCCAAACTCGTAGCCGCCGATCGGGTCCCAATCGAACATGGTGATCGCGCCGTAATCGCCGCGGCTGAGCGTGGCGATCGCACCGCTGTCCTGCTGTGTGGCATAGATCCAGTACGGAAAGCGATTGTCAGTTGAGAGGTGATAGAACTGGCCGGTCGGCTGGTTGTACCACGAGCTCCAACTCTTGCCGCCATCCATGCTGACGGTCGCGCCCTGGTCGCTGCCCAGGACCATGTAATCGGAGTTGGTGGGATCGATCCACAGCGCGTGGTTGTCATCCCCGCCGGGCGCCCCTTTGTACGACTCGAAGGTCGTGCCGCCGTCGGTGGAGCGGTAGAGCGAGGTCTGCGCCACGTACACGGTGTCGGAGTTGTGCGGATCGAGAAACACGCGGCTGAAGTAGCCGTTGCCCTGGATGCGCGGGTCCTCGGTTGTGCGCTTCCAAGTTGCGCCGCTGTCGTCAGAACGAAACAGGCCGCCCCGTTTTCTCTCGGAGACGATGACGAAGACACGTTGCCCGCCGGGCGCTACGGCCACGCCCATGCGACCGAGATGCGCGTTGGCTAGTTGCGGGATCATCACTGGCGTCCAGGTCTCGCCCCCGTCGGTCGTTTTGTATATTCCGGCGCCGCCAGTGCCGAGCAAGCCGGCGAGCGGGTTTTCGGGTGTCACATAGTGATACCACATTGTGGCATAGCCGATCCGCGGATTATCGCGCGCGAAGGCCACGTCGATGGCGCCGGTCTTATCATCCTTGTAGAGCACCTTACGCCAGCTCTTGCCGCCGTCGGTGCTCACGAAGACGCCGCGCTCAGCGTTGGGCGCGTAGGTGTGTCCCAACGCGGCGACAAAGACCACATCGGCATTCTTCGGATCGACCCAGATCGCGCCGATGTGACGCGAATCCTCGAGGCCGATATGCTCCCACGTCGCGCCGGCGTCGCTGGACTTCCACATTCCGTCACCTTGATTCACCGCTCCACCCACGTTGCTGACGTCGCCGGTCCCGATGTAAATGGTGTTTGGACTCGAAGGGGCGACAGCAATTGCGCCGATCGAAGCGACGTGCTGCTTATCGAAGATCGGCTTCCACACCATGCCGCCGTCGGTGGTCTTCCAGGCTCCTCCGCCTGCCGTTCCCATGTAGTAGATCGCGGGCTGGCCGGGAACGCCGGTAACGTCTGTAACACGTCCCGCGCGGAATGGGCCGATCTGCCGCCACTCGATACCGGCGTAGAGCGCGGGATCGTATTGTTGCGCCTGGATGGATTGGCCCATCGCGAGGCTTGTGAGAAGCGCGAAGATGCTGAAGATGTGGCGAGGCCCTATGGATGCGGGCAGCCCGCGGCCGCCTAGGGTAAGCGTCATTCCTAACCCCCGAATGGAAGAGCTTACACCAGATGGCGTAGAGCCGGAGACCGAAGAGACCTAGGTGGTCCACCGCCGGGTCTCGGGGAGAGCAGAGAAGCCCATCACTCGAAAGCCCTCGCTGCGAACGCGCCGTTGGACGACCCCATCCAGAGCCATACCGTGCATGCATCCGACGTGTTCCACCCCAGCGATCAATTCAGTCGCTTCGGAGCAATGGTAGTTTGTTAGCCTTGTTAGCCTTTTTCAGCAGATGTAACCAAAAAATGCCGGATCGCCGGACTCTATGACCCTGGTTGAACGGTGTCATTCCGCGTCGCTTCTTACAAACGCCAGCCGCTGTCCATCGGGGGAGAGTGACGGCTGCCCGCAATTGGCACCATCGCACCGGCTCACATCCACCGGCGGTTGACTGCCCACCTGTAGAGAGACGTCGCTCCACTCCACCATACCGGAGAGTGCTTGTTTGGCGATCTGGCCGCTCATGGCCAGCGCGCGATCCAGGTAGTCGCCCGCAGCGGTTGCCAGCCATTCAATTGCCGGCCCAGAAGCATGTGTCGATGGTGTCCAAGTTAAGCGTCCGCGAGTCTAGCACCGCCTTCATCGCGCAACCATGCTTGTGGATCGTGCTCGGCTCGTGGCTGAATATGCGGGTTTTGCATAATGATGCGCGCACAAGTATTCCATCGCAGAATGGCATCGTCGTTTCCAGGCGGGGCAAACTTCATCGCTCTCTCATAATGACTCATTGCATCCTGCAGAGCGTGATATGCGGAAGTACGAGCCCCGGGATCTCCGTGACGAAGGCGGGCATGGCCCAGACGCTCCCAGATGACGCCGGCGTAATAGGCTTGCTCGTACTCTCCCTTAATTCGAGCGAGAACTTCCTGGGCTGCTTTCGGCTGCGCATGGTGAGTGGAATTGATCGGTTCGCGCCAGCAGCAGCGAAATCAGCGCCTGTTGGTGATCGGGCACGATGGCCAGAATGTCAAGGCAAATGCTTTCTGCAAGAACCGGTTCATTGCAGCAGCCGGTAGCGCTCCACCTTTTCAAGAGCATGGGGAACACTTTCTGCTGAAATCGACTTGAGTTCGAAATGCATAACACCTCCTATGCTTTCGTGTGACTGAAAACGCGAAACAGCTTCGAGAGGGGATCGAAGAAGCGATCAACCACCCGTTCCTTTAGCGGGATAATCGCGTTGTCTGTAATCCTGATGCCTTCCGGGCATACTTTGGTGCAGCATTTCGTGATGTTGCATAAGCCGACGCCGAACTGCTTGCGCAGTTCTTCAACGCGGTCGCCGACGTCCAACGGGTGCATTTCCAGCGCCGCTGCATAGACCAGGAATCGCGGCCCAATGAACTGCTCGTGCATGTGATGGTCGCGCAACACGTGGCAAACGTCCTGGCAGAGATAGCACTCGATGCACTTGCGAAACTCCTGCACCCGGTTCACGTCTTCTGGTGCGATGCGCCAGGTGCCGTCTTCGGCATCAGGCTTCCGGGGTTGGAATTTCGGGATGCGCTGTTTCACCTGGTAATTCCACGATACATCGGTAACCAGGTCCTTCATGTGGGGAAACGCCTTCATCGGTTCGACGGTCACCGGCTTGTCGAGCGGCAGAGAGTTCAGCCGCGTCATGCACATCAATTTCGGCATGCCGTTGATTTCAGCGGAACACGAGCCGCATTTGCCTGCCTTGCAATTCCAACGGACGGCAAGATCGCCGGCCTGTTCCGCCTGGATTTGATGAACGGCGTCAAGGACCACCATGCCGGTCGAGAGTTCGGTGGTGTAGTCCTGGAACTTTCCCTGTCCTCTTTCTCCGCGCCAGATGCGGAAGGTTGCCGTCGCCATCACTTCATCTCCTCAATGATTTGCTGCAGGTCCGCTCGCATGGGCGGGATAGGTTCACGTGTGAGCCGCACTTCTCCATTCGGCCCTTTTCGCGCCACGATGTTAACTTTTCCGGACGTGTCGTCTTTGGCGGGAAAATCATCGCGGAAGTGAGCACCACGGCTTTCCTTTCTGTCCAGAGCGGCGCGCGCGACAATTTCTGCGACCGTCAGCAGATTGTGCAGGTCGAGCGCGGTGTGCCAGCCGGCGTTGTATTCGCGGTTGCCGTCCACACTGACGGCGTCACTGGCGGTCTTCAGTTCGCGAATTCGCTCCAGGGCTTGCAGCATCTCCTGCTCTGTGCGAACGATGCCTACCAGGTCCTGCATGATGTCTTGCAGCTTGTGTTGAATTGCGTATGGGTTCTCCGGGCCATTGCGCTCGAAGGGTCGAAGCGCCCATTGTTCCGCGGATGCAAGTTCCTGAGTATCCACCGCGCCCAATGAGTTTTGTTTCGCGAACCTTGCAGCGTTTTCTCCCGCGCGCTGCCCGAACACCAGCAGATCCGAAAGCGAATTGCCACCCAACCGGTTCGCGCCATGCAAACCTGCTGCACATTCTCCCGCAGCAAACAATCCGGGGACGTCCGACATTTGCGAATCGGCGTTCACCCGGACTCCGCCCATCATGTAGTGCGTCGTGGGCCCAACTTCCATTGGCTCCTGGGTAATGTCGATATCGGCAAGTTGCTTAAACTGGTGATACATGCTGGGCAGCTTCTTCTTGATATATTCCGCAGCGTTGGGAATCTTCTCTTTGATCCAGGCGATGTCGAGGAACACCCCGCCATGTGGGCTTCCGCGTCCTTCCCGCACCTCACGTCGAATGCAGCGGGCGACGTGGTCGCGTGTCAACAGTTCCGGCGGGCGCCTGGCGTTCTTATCGCCTTGGGTATAACGCCAGCCTTCCTCTTCGGAATCGGCGGTCTGGTTGGCATAAAGCGGAGGAATGTCCTGGAACATGAAGCGCTCGCCGTTTCGGTTCCGCAGCACTCCACCATCGCCACGCACACCTTCCGTGACCAGAATGCCGCGCACACTGGGCGGCCAGATCATCCCCGTAGGATGGAACTGCACAAACTCCATGTCCATCAGCGATGCACCCGCGTGGTATGCGAGCGCGTGGCCATCTCCGGTGTATTCCCAACTGTTGCTGGTGATTTTGAAGGCCCTGCCGATTCCTCCTGTCGCCAGCACTACGGCTTTGGCGCGGAACAAATGAAATCGTCCGCGCTCGCGGTCGTAGCCGAATGCACCCGCGATGCGATCGCCGTCCTTCAGCAGCTTAACGATCGTGTATTCCATGAAGACATCCAGGCCGAGGTGTATGCCATGATCTTGCAGAGTCCGGATCATCTCCAGCCCCGTGCGATCGCCGACGTGCGCCAGCCGCGGATAGCGATGCCCGCCAAAATTGCGCTGCAGGATGCGGCCATCTTTCGTGCGATCGAACAGGGCGCCCCAGGCTTCGAGTTCGCGCACCCGGGCCGGAGCTTCTTTGGCATGGAGTTCGGCCATGCGCCAGTTGTTCAGGTACTGGCCTCCGCGCATGGTGTCGGCAAAGTGAACGCGCCAACTGTCGCGATCATCCACGTTGGCCATAGCCGCCGCGATTCCACCCTCCGCCATTACCGTATGGGCCTTACCCAGGAGCGATTTCGTAATGACTGCTACCTTTGCGCCGGCGGCAGAACACTCGACCGCAGCGCGCAGCCCCGCCCCGCCCGCCCCTATGATCACCACGTCGTGCTCATGCCTGATGTACTCGGCCACTAGACGATCCTCCAGTCCGTCCACACCCCCATGGAGCACATCCGAACGTAAAGGTCGGCAAAGGCCACGCTGAACAGGCTGCACCAGGCAAAGAGCATGTGTCGCTGGTTCAGACAAGTCACACAGTCATAGACCCGCTTGCGGGCCGGGGCGCCGGCCAGCCGATCGCGAAAGCCACCAACGAGATGGCGGAAAGAGTGGCAGCCAAAGGTATACGAGGTCAACAGCACGAGATTCGTAAGCAGGACGAGAGTGCCGACGCGAATCCCGAATCGGCCGTTGAACCAGAGCGCGTTCCACACGTCATGTCCGAGAATCACCAGAAACACCAGTGCCAGATAGAGAAAATAGCGGTGAATGTTCTGCATGATCAGAGGGAAAGACCGTTCGCCAAGATAGGTCTTTCGCGGCTCGCCTACTGTACAGGAAGGTGGGTCGGCCCAAAAAGCTTTGTAGTAAGCCCCGCGATAGTAGTAGCAAGTGACGCGAAATCCGCCCGGCGCCCAAAGGATAAGCACCGCCGCCGTGACCCAGACGGGCATCCACTCTGGCATTCGGCCAAACCAGCCGTGAGCGGGGCCGAACAATTCCGGTGAGTAAAAAGGCGAGAGGTATGGCCCGAAACGGTAGTGCTGCCCCTGCAACGCCGCCCACGTGGCGTAAGCAATGAACGCAGAAAGACCGAGAAACACGGCGAGCGGCTGTACCCACCAGTTGTCAACGCGCCGGGTCTGTCCGAAGCCCGTGCGCGACAATGGCACATCAATTTGAGCCATCGATCCTCACCCCTTACATCGCGAAGCGCCAGCCCAAGAGCAACTGACGATGAATCGCCACTGAATCTTAAGCGGTAGATATCATACAAGAGGCATCTCACAAGTTGCTTTGCATAAGGGCACGACTTCATGGGCTGCCCGGCGAACGATGCTTGCACCGCGAAATTGTTATCAACGAGCGGAGCGAGGGACCTGCTGTCCGCCCGCAGTGTGATGATGCCCGAGAGAATAGCAGGTCCCTCCACTCTGTGAGCGGTCGCTGCGCGACCGGCCTCACTCCGGTCGGGATGACACGATAAGAATGGGCCGCGCGTTCGGCACGACCAGGACCGCAACATTGATCCCAGCCCGCACTATGCTAAAGTTGCGGAACTGCCAGTTCGTACCGACTTGACTGGTTGGAACAAGGTTGATGAGCACCGGGCGTCAGATTCGCAGCTACGACTACGTGAATCATCCATACGAGCGCGTGCGCGACACGCTCAAACAGAACGCACTCGCAGTGTTCCAGTCCGCTACCAAGGCAGCTGCTGCCCGCGCGGAATCGGTCGCGGCTGAACTGCACGTCGATTTTGCAGGTATGGGAGTGAAGGCCGACATCAAGATCCACGTGAAGGGTGTCGAGGAAAAGACCGCCGACGCCACCTCAAGCGCCAGCACGACATTGCGCTTGGAATGGGAGGCCACAACCTTGCCGCGCTTGTTTCCCCTCATGCAGGGCGAGCTTGCTGTATACCCGCTGACCTCGACCGAAACGCAACTGGATTTTTCTGGGGTTTACGAACCGCCGTTCGGCGCCGTGGGGAAAACTTTGAACGCAATCGCCGGCCATCGCATCGCAGAGGTTTCGGTGCACCGTTTCGTCAGTGACGTCGCAGCCTATCTTCGGCAAGCCTTGGCCGGATAACGGTACCGGCGAACACCTCATCGATTCCGTCTGCGGAGCCCAGACCCTGTCATGAATAGCCCAGCGCTCATTTGTTCTCCCCCACGAATTCAACGCCGCAAGGTGGTCAGCCGCCCGTAAACAGCGTTCTGGGAAGCGAAAACGAAGTGCTAGGTGAGTGGTCGGCTATTCTTCCCTAACCGGGTTACGTCTGGTTTGTTCGTGAGAGCCGGAAACGGTCCTCGCGGATTCGGATGTCTTCGGCCCAACCACCGTCGTAAAGCATGGCGGAGCTATAGCGACGAATTCCCGATGCTCAGTTGTCCACCTCAAGGCCCAATGTACAATACCGACATTCCTGCTCAGCGAGGTCAATGAGATGACACTTGCAAGAGTTACGTCCAAGACTTTTGTGGGAATACTGATTCTCTGCCTGCTCGCGTGCGCTAACGATTCGCACCCAACCAAGTCCGGCCCGGTGGATCCGGGCGTGCGCGGTGGTCCGCCGGGCGCGGGTGGTCCGCTGCCGGGCCTGACCGCCGACGAAACCGCTTTCTTCCAGGATGGCCAGTCCAGGTTCGCGGAAGTCGAGGTGGTGGCCAATGGCGCAAATAACGGCCTCGGCCCACGCTTCAATTCAAACCAGTGCTTGTCCTGCCATATGCAGCCGGCCGGCGGCGGAACGAGCCCGGCGAAAAATCCTCTGCCCGCAATTGCCAATTTGGATGGAGCCAAGAACACGGTGCCCTGGTTCATTGTGGACAATGGCCCGATTCGAGAGGCACGCTTCCAGAAAACCAACGGGGTCGTCGACGGCAATGTACACGCCCTATTCGTGATCACCGGGCGCAGCGATGCCCCCGGTTGCAACATCGCTCAATTCGACTTTCTCCCTGCGGGGAATCCTCTTACTGGCCAAAGCGGGAATCGGAACATCATCTTCCGAATTCCGACTCCAGTGTTTGGCGCAGGTCTTATTGAGAACATTCCGGACTCGGCAATCCTGGCCAATATGCAGTCCAACGCCACCGAGAAATCGGCGCTGGGTATCTCTGGACACCCGAACGCAATCCTCAGCGGAAGCGTGAACCGTAGCGCCAATGATGGGACCATCACTCGCTTCGGGTGGAAGGCGCAGAACAAATCGCTTCTTATGTTCGCCGCCGAGGCCTACAACGTTGAGATGGGAATCTCGAACCAGCTTTTCACGCAGGAGCGCGACGAAACGCCGGGCTGTCTATTCGTTCCTACGCCCAACGACACGGTCAACTTCACCACTACGACTACCGGCACTTCGAACCCCGCTGTCCTCTCGGACATCGAGGCATTTGCCAACTTTATGCGGATGCTCGCGCCACCTGCTCCGGCCTCGTCCACGCCGTCGAGCGAAAAAGGACGCGCCACCTTCACCCGAATAGGTTGTGCGCACTGCCACCATCCGTCGTTTACTACGGGCGCGATGATTGCCAGCGGCTCCTCGAAAAGTCCAAGCGCCGCGCTTTCCAATCAGACCGCGAACCTGTTTTCTGACTTGCTCGTCCATCACATGGGCAAAGGCCTTGCCGATGGCATTACGCAAGGCGGCGCCGGCCCCGACGAGTTTCGTACCGCTCCGCTGTGGGGCGTGGGACAGCGCATCTTCTTCCTCCATGATGGACGTACGTCCGATCTGGTCGAGGCCATCAGGGACCACAAGAGCCATGGCAGTGAAGCCAATAAAGTCATCGAGCACTTCGACCGGCTGAGCACTCAAGAGCAACAGGAAATCATTGATTTCTTGCGCACACTCTAGAATGTCTGAACAATCTCTAGCGCGATGGTTGTTTGCCGAATGGCGGTGTGCGCTCGATAGCGAGGGCAATACTTGCGGCACCACGCCTGCTGGCCAGGAGACTGTGTTTTACGCCTTTACTGCAGACCTGGAGGCTAGTGGATCTGGTACTGTCGGCCTGGAGCCAGGCCAGTTGGCGGTGGACGCTATTTAATCAGCTTCTGCAGAACCGCCTTCAACTGCTCGGCATTGAAAGGCTTCACAATCCAGCCGGTAGCCCCGGCTTTGCGTCCCGCATCCTTCTTCTCGGCTTGTGATTCCGTGGTGAGCATCAGAATGGGAACAAACGAGTATCCGGGCAGCTTGCGGACGGCAGCGATCAGCCCAATGCCATCGAGGTTCGGCATGTTCAGGTCGGTAATGATAGTGTCGAACTTGTCTTTTCCGGCCTTCGCCAGACCATCCTGGCCGTCGACCGCATCGACGACGTCATAGCCGGCGCTCTTCAAGGTGAAGTTGACCATTTGGCGAATGCTGGCCGAATCGTCCACCGCTAAGATCTTCTTCATCTCCTCCTCCAAACTAAGGGGAAGCCGGACATCTCGTTCTGACTTTACTTAACTCAAAACAGCTCCACAGCGTTGCCCGCAAACGACTGCGCCGCAACCGGCAAGGATGCTCCACCCAGTGCGGCCCGCATGACGTCGCGCTCCATTTCCGTGGTGTACAGCGTGGAGAACCAGCCTTCCACTTCTGCCATGTCGCAGCGCGGCATCCGCGTATCGTTCTCCTCCAAAGCGCGGGCCAGATACTCAATTTCGCTCAGCGCCGGCTCGAACTGGCCAAAACAAGCCTGCAGGCGATCTCCCGCATCGCCGGCCGCCGCCAATTTGGCCTGCATTCTCTCCATAACTGTCTCGATCTGTGCGGCCTCCTTGGCCACCAAGGCAGCCTCTTCCCGAAGTTTGTCCAACGTGTTTCTGGTCTGCGCCTGGTCCTGGCGCAGTTTCTGGCGACTGGCTTCGGAAAACACTTCCATCAACCCGGTGGTCTGCTCGCCCAGCTCCAGTAACTCGCTGAGGGCGAGACGGGACCGCTCCCCGAGCGAGTTCCACTCCGCCGACACTCCTTTGATCAGGTTCGCGATGGCCGAGACAACCGCACCACGCTGCCCCAGGCGTTCCGCCTCGATCAGCGAGTTGAACATGAGGATTTCGAGACGATCACGAATAGCCTGCGACCGTTCCAAATGTGAATGGATCAGCTCCGCCAGATTGGATAGCCCGCCCAGCGTGCGCTGCATTTGCTCGCTGTAATCCTGGCTTTTCTCTTGCAGCAGTTCAATTTGCGACAGTTGCAAAGACAGTTCCCGCTCCTGCTCGAGAACGGTGGGGCCGATCCCGGCCACCTCAGATGCGCTGAGCTGTGCAATACCCTGCAGGCACCGGCGCATCTGGGAGGTCCAACTTCCCACCGTTTCCTGAATGCTTTTCAACTGGCAGCTCTGGATGTTCAAAGCGGCGTAGACCTCCGACAGGTCATCACCACGCGTGGCGGCCGCGACTCGGGATGCAATCAACTGCAACCCCTGCCGCACATGTTCGGTCTGCTGACGCGTGATGTCCTGCGCCTGGATCGCAGCCACTACCCCTACAATTTGCTGCGAGGTTTCCTCCATGCACCTCCGGAATTGTCGGGGAATCGTGATCTGGTGGCTCAGGCCGGCATCGATTACCCGCAGAGTCTTCGCAATGTCTTCTTCCATGCCGGCGACTTCGGAGCGCAAGCTTGCCAGATTCGCCGCCAGCCCGCCTCTGGTTTCCGCAATCGTCCGCTGCCGGCTTTCGGTGTCGGCCGCAAGTTCCAAGCTCTGCTGGGATAGAGACTTGGAAAACGTAGTCGACTCCTGCGCCAGAAGCTGGAAGTTGCCGCCCGCATTGCCCAGACGCGCCACCTCGACATTGATCAGCACGCTCAACGCCCGGAGATGAAAGGCAATGCCTTTCTGTTTCTGCGTCACCTGGGTTAATTGCTGCAACAGGCGCTCCTGCTTCTGCAGTGTCTCCAGGATCGTGGTCGCCGCTTCCAGACGCCGTTTCAGAAACTCCCGCGCTTCCAAGCACAGGGTTTCGACCTTAGAAAGAATCGTACCCATGCTCTCCCGCTCAACACAAAGTACAATTGCGGCCACCCGCTTCAGGATCGTCTCCGCCTCACCGGCGAGGCTCCTGAAAGCGCACGCGAGCGGCTCGATCGCCGTCTCACTCGCGGTCGACAGGTGGTCCAGATCCGACTCAGCGCCCGCCAGGACGGCAAGATATTTGGTCTTGCAGTCCTCCGTTATCGCCGCCGGTGCTGACGCTTCAATTGCCATGCGCGAGCACCGCCCTGGCGATCGCGGTCAGGGGCAGAACCCGGTCCACCGCATTGCGCTTGATGGCTTCATTGGGCATTCCGAAGACCACGCAGCTCGCCTCATCTTGCGCGATCGTGACCGCCCCTGCCTCTTTCATTTCCGCCATTCCGTTGGCGCCGTCGTCGCCCATCCCGGTCATGATGACGCCGACCGCATTTTGTCCGGCATAACGGGCCGCCGAGCGGAACAGCACGTCCACCGAAGGACGGTGACGGGAGACCAGCGGCCCGTCCTTGATGTCTACGTAGTAACGCGCGCCGCTGCGTTTCAGCAGCATGTGGTGATTGCCGGGAGCAATCAGAGCGCGCCCGCGCAGAACGGTATCGTTGGGCTCTGCCTCTTTGACGGAAATCTCGCACAGGTCGTTCAGGCGCTTGGCAAATGCCCGGGTAAACATTTCCGGCATGTGCTGCACGATCACCATTCCGGGAGCGTCGGGGGGAAGCGCCTCCAACAGAACCCTGAGCGCCTCGGTCCCCCCGGTCGAGGCTCCGATGGCGACGATCTTCTCCGTGGTCTCAATCATCGCGCCCGTGGCCCGGGACAGAACGGAATCGGCCGTCAGCTTGGGTTCAACCACGTGACCGCTATGCGGCCGTATGCGCGCCGAGGCTGCCGCCTTCACCGCCTGACACAAGGTGAGCCGTGATTCCTGCAGAAACTGCTTGCTGCCCACACGCGGCTTGGTGATGATGTCGACGGCGCCGTACTCCAGCGCCTTCAGAGTACTTTGCGCGCCCTCCTCGGCCAAGCTGGAACAGATCACTACCGGAATCGGGTGCTGCGCCATGAGCTTCTGCAGGAAGGTCAGGCCATCCATCCGGGGCATCTCGATGTCGAGGGTAATGACGTCGGGTACTTGTTCGCGAATCCGTTCGGCGGCCACGAAAGGATCGGCAGCCGTCCCTATGACCTCCAGTTCCGGGTCGCTCGCCAGCACATCGCTCAACGTCTCACGAACCAGCGCGGAATCGTCGACGATCAGGACCTGAATGTTTTTCCCGGCGCTCATGGCTCAGTTGCTACCCCCGCATCCTGCCATCGATCTTCCACGGCTAAATGGGAGAGCCGGCGAAGCAGCACTTCGCCAGTCCCGGTATGGAATTGAATGGTGCGGCCAACCGAGCCCCCCATATCGGAGGCGAGTACCGTGAAGCTTTGGTCGCGCAGCACCTCCAACGCCGTCCGCCAATTCTGATGGCCCACCGTCGCTCGCAAGGAAGCTGCGTGGACGGGAAGCACATCTGCTCCGCCGAAAACCTTGACCTGGGTTTCATCTCGCGCGACACCCAGCATTTCGAATTGCCGGGCCAAGTCCGAAATCGCGAAATCGACGTAGCGATATCCTTCTCGGGTCCCGACTCCCGGAGGACATCGCGGCAGCACCCCATGGCAGAGCGCGCCGACTCCCAGGCGCGGGCTCCAGAAGGTGACCCCGACACAGGAACCTAAAACCGTCTTCAGGATCGCGGGGCTGCGCGCCAGATACACCTCGCCAGGTTGCAGGTAGATCTCCGGCAGCTCAATTGCGACGTTGGCCATCGGTTTTCCTGTAGAGAGCGGGAGCGATCGGCACCAGAGGCAACTCCATATGGTGCAGGCTCTCCGAGTGACCCACAAAGATGTAGCCGCCATCCACCAGTTGCCGGCTCAGTTTGTGAAAGAGCCGCTCCTGCGTCGGGCGGTCGAAGTAGATGATCACGTTGCGGCAGAAGATGGCGTCGGCCATTTCTGCCATGTCAAATTCTTCGATCAGGTTGAGGCGCCGGAACTCGATGGTCTCGCGCAGTTCGGGAACCACCCGCAGCAGGCTGGACTCGCGGTCGCGGCTGCGCATGAAATATCTCCGTCGCAGCTCGGCTGGCACCGGACCGGCCACTTCGGAAGTGAAAACTCCCGTCTCCGCCTTGGCCAAAGCTTGGGTGGAAATGTCGGTCGCCAGTACTCTGAATCGGAAGCCAGGGTGTGATTGCCGATACTCGTTGAGCACCATGGCCAAGGTGTACGGCTCTTCCCCGGTTGAGCATCCGGCGCTCCAGACGAGCACTGCCCTGCCGCTTCCCGCCGCTGCTGTAAGTTCCGGAAGCGCTTTCGCTACCAGGAAATCAAAATGCGACTTCTCACGGAAGAAATCAGTCTTGTTGGTGGTTACGGCGTCGATGAGGTGGACCATCTCGTCGGCGCCGTCACCGCTCCGGTTGAATAGATACTCGCAGTACTCAGCGTAGGAAGCCAGATTGAGCCTGGTCATGCGCCGCTTCAGCCGCCCTTCCAGCATGATCTTCTTCTCCGCGCTGAGGGTAATGCCCGATTGCTCGTAGATCAGGCGGCAAAGGCGGCTCAGGTCGCGGCTGGAAAGACTGTCGGAGCGCTGCGTCATAATTTCTCGTCCTATAATGCCCAGGTCGTTCCCTGCCTCAACTGGCTTCGGCCAGCGCATTGCTCCCTTCCGTGCCTCGCACCGCCGACAACTCTTCGGCGGAAAAGACGCAGTCAATGTCGAGGATCATGATGAACTGGGCTTCGCGTTTGCCCATGCCCTTGATGAAATCGGTGCGGATGTGAGTACCGATTCTGGGCGCCGGCTGGATCTGGTCGGGCTCGAGATCAATGACCTCCTCCACCGAATCGGCCAGCGCGCCGATCACCGTGGCTTCGCCCTCCAGCAAGACCTCGACCACCACAATGCAGGTGTTGCGGGTGCGCTCGGTCTTCGACATCTGAAAGCACAGCCTGAGATCGACCACCGGCACCACGCTTCCCCGGAGGTTGATCACCCCGCTCATGAAATCGGGCGTGCGGGGAATCTCGGTGATGTTGGTGAAGTCGAGCACCTCGCGCACCTTCGCCACATCGATGCCGAAAACCTCGTTGCCCAGCTTAAATGTGAGATACTGCCGCGTCTCGGTAATTTCGTTGACACTCATCATCGTCTCCTTTCGAGTCGGAGGGTCGGCGCGTCCCGTGCGGGACAGCCGCCGGGACCGCTCAGAAGCGCTCGAACTCCTTGTCGAGGCTGTCGCCTTTGTCCTTCAGCTTCAAGGAGACTCCGGACTTGGCAGCGGTTTTCGTGCCGGACACGGCTGCGCCGTGTCCGTTCGGCTTCGTCGTTTTCAGGGGAGCGGAGTCGACGGGATGATTGGCCCTCGCGGCAGCGGGACGCGCCGCGTGTGCGGGCGCGTCATTGCCGGTACGGAAGAATCCCAGCGCGCTCATCAGCTGGTCGGACTGCCCGGTCAGCTCCTCCGTCGTGGACGCCATTTCTTCCGAGGCGGAGGCGTTCTGCTGGATGACCTTCTCCAGCTGCTGCAGCGCCTTGTTGATCTGCTCTGCCCCGGTATCCTGTTCCTTGCTGGCGGCCGTGATCTCCTGCACCAGTTCGGCCGTCTTCTGGATGTCGGGCACCAGTTTCTCGAGCATCTCTCCCGCCTTCTCCGATACTTTGACCGTGGTACCGGAAAGCTGGTTGATTTCTCCCGCCGCCTTTTGGCTGCGTTCGGCCAGCTTGCGGACTTCGGCCGCCACCACCGCGAATCCCTTGCCGTGTTCCCCGGCCCGGGCCGCTTCGATGGCTGCGTTCAAGGCCAGGAGGTTGGTCTGGCGGGCAATCTCCTCAATGATGGAGATCTTGCTGGCGATTTCCTTCATCGCGGTCACCGCTTCTACCACCGCCCGCCCGCTTTCCTGCGCGTCTTTGGCTGATTTGTTGGCGATCTTGTCGGTCTGCTGCGCATTGTCGGCGTTCTGCTTGATGTTGGAAACCATCTCCTCCATGGAAGACGAGGCCTCTTCCGCCGAAGCCGCCTGCGTGGTGGCGCCATTTGAGATCTGCACCGAAGCGGTCGAGATCGACTGGCTGGCCGAGCTCACTTCCCCGGCGATGTTGCGGATCTCGCTTACCGTACGCGTCAGGTCCCGCACCATCGCCCCCAGGGCCTGCATCAGCTTGTCCTGCGGGGAGCGCTCCTGGATGGTGACAGTCAGGTTGCCCTGGGAGATTTCATCGGCGGCGCGGGTAATGTCGTTCATGGCGCCGATCAGCGTGTTCAGGTTGTTCTTGATGGTATTGAAGTCGCCGTGGTAGGTGTCGGTGATCGGCGGAGGCACGTCACCCTTGCTGATGCGGTCGATATAGTTGGCCGAGACGTTCAACGGCGCAATCACGGCGTCGAGAACGCCGTTGACGCCGCGCACGATTTCGGCATAGGCGCCGCGGAACTGGTCGTGATGTCCGCGCTCGGATAACTGCCCGGCATTGGCCGCTTCGGTCAGCCGTGCCAGTTCCTTATGCAATCCCTGGACCACCACCCCCACATTGTTGACCGCCTGCTTCATCTTCTCGTGATCGCCTTTGTAGGTCTGAGCGATCAGTTCATCGATCTTGCCGTTCGAGATGTGGGCCAGAATGCGGTTGCCTTCTCCGATGGGCAGCAGAATGGCGTCCAGCATGGCGTTCACCCCGCGAACGATTTCCGCGTAGGCACCCTGGAACTGTTCCGGCTTGCCGCGCTCGCTGAGCTGGCCTTCCTTGGAAGCGTTGTCGAGCCGCACCAGCTCTTTCTGCAGCGATTGCAGCACGACGGCCACGTTGTTGACCGCCTGCTTCATCTTCTCGTGATCGCCTTTGTAGGTCTGAGCGATCAGTTCATCGATCTTGCCGTTCGAGATCTGGGCCAGAATGCGGTTGCCTTCTCCGATGGGCAGCAGAATGGCATCCAGCATGGCGTTCACCCCGCGAACAATTTCCGCGTAGGCACCCTGGAACTGTTCCGGCTTGCCGCGCTCGCTGAGCTGGCCTTCCTTGGAAGCGTTGTCGAGCCGCACCAGCTCTTTCTGCAGCGATTGCAAGACGACGGCCACGTTGTTGACCGCCAGCTTCATCTTCTCGTGATCGCCCTTGTAAGTCTGAGCGATCAGCTCCTCGATCTTGCCGCCGGAAATCTGGGCCAGAATGCGGTTGCCTTCTCCGATGGGCAGCAGGATGGCGTCCAGCATGGCGTTCACGCCCTGCAACATCTCGCGATGCAGACCTTCAAACTTCTCCGCCCTCGCGCGCTCGCTCAGACGGCCTTCCTGCGACGCTTCTACTAATCGCATGATCTCCTGCGAGACCAGCAGCATCTGCGTGTCGTCACTGCGTGGAGTGCCTTCGCGATTTTTCTTGTCCACCCCATTGCCGGGGGCGGGGTGTAATTTCTGTCGGCCTACTGCCACTGCGCTTGCACTTGCCATGACATCATCTCCTTTGAATTTGAACTCCTCGAGCCACTGCCGTTTTCTTTTTCATGCCACGGCTTGGGGCACGGAGCGCGGACCTGAGGGCGGGGACTTGCCGAGCCCCGACGAATCACGCTTTGCGCCAGACGGTGCAGATCGAGAATGAGCGCCACCGTGCCATCCCCGAGAATGGTTGCGCCCGAAACCACCTGGACATTGCGGTAGAGCCGGCCCAGGTTCTTGATCACTGTCTGGTGGTCGCCGAGCACCTGGTCGACGACAAAACCGAAACGCCCGTGCTCAGTTTCGGCTACCATCACCTGCTCCCGCTCCGGCCGCTCGCTGCCCATTCCGAGGCACTCGCTGAGCCGGATGTAGGGAATGATCTCGCCGCGGATGTTCGCCAGATGCTTACCATTGGCCTTCTCAATGTCTTCTCGAGTGAGCTCGACACACTCGAGCGTATTCCCCAGCGGCATAATGAAACGCGCCTCGCCGACCCGCACCAGCAGCCCGTCGATAATGGCCAGGGTGAGCGGCAGCCGCAGCGTTACCGTGGACCCGGCCCCGGCCTGGCTGGCAATCTCGATCGTTCCCCGCAAGGCCTCCACATTCCGCCGCACAACGTCCATGCCCACGCCGCGCCCGGAAACGTCGGAGACCTGGCGAGCCGTGGAAAACCCGGGCGCCATGATGAGGGAGAAAATCTCCGATTCGCTGAGGGGCGCGTCGCTGGCGATCAGGCCTTTCTCAACGGCACGAGCGCGCACCGCTTCCCGGTCAATGCCTTTGCCGTCGTCTGAGACCGAGACCAGGACCTGGGCGCCGGCATGGCGCGCCGATAGATGAATAGTGCCTGCGGCCGGCTTGCCCGCAGCCCGCCGCACCTCTGGCGCCTCAATGCCGTGATCCATACTGTTGCGGATCAAATGCATCAGCGGATCGCCCAACTGATCGATGACCGTCTTATCCAACTCCGTGTCTGCGCCCTCAAAGGTGAGCTCCACTTCCTTGCGCAGCGTGCGTCCGAGGTCGTAGACCAGCCGTTTGAAGCGCTCGAAGGTCGATCGCAATGGCAGGGTACGCATGCCCATCGAGGTCTGGCGTAGCTCTGCGGTGAGGGACTCAATTTCCTCCGCCACCGCCTGCATATCGCGGTCTTCGCGGCGCGCGGCAATCTCCACCAGCCGGGCCTGCACCGTCACCAATTGGCCTACCAGGTCGACCAACTGGTCGAGTTTGGCGGCAGGGACGCGGATACTCGAAGCCTGCGCCGCCGGCGCCGTCTGTGTCGTTTGATCGGGGGCGCGACGGTCGTCGCCCGACCGCCTTTCGACGGAGGCTGCAGCCGCCGGCAGGTTGGAAACCTGGGGCACAGCCTGTGCGCGCTCAATCACCAGCTCGCAACCGTCCTCCACAAAGATGAAAACATCTCGGATAGCTTCAAGCTCCGCCGTGGTGGTCAAGGCCATGTTCCAGGCGAGGTAACAGCGCTCCGGATCCAGTTCACCCAGAGCGGGTATGGAGGCCGTGTCCGCCTTCACCTCGAGCGATCCCAGTTGTCCCAGCTCGCGGAACAGCAGCAGAGGATTGGCCCCGCAGCGCAGCAGGTCAGCCCCCGGACGAAAACTGATCTTCCACTCGCGACTGATGCCGGCTGCCGCTGGCAATGCTTCTGCGGCCGCTGCCGCCTTGCTGGCCAGAGGGGGCGCGGGTGCTCCCGTGAGCTTCCGTATTTTCGCCAGGATGTAATCCGAGATGGCAGGATCGGCATGTCCGCGTCCGGCAGCTTCGTCCAGCATGGCCTTGATCTGGTCGCCGGCAGCCACCGCGCGGCCGATCAGGTCGGGGCTGGCCGGGATGCGGCCACTGCGCACTTGGTCAAATGCGCTCTCGATGTGATGGGTGAATGCCGCCAGCTCGTCAAACCCGAACATCGCCCCGGAACCCTTGATGGTATGCAGGGCCCGAAACACTCTGCCAACCAGTTCGGGGTCCTCGCGATGCTCATTGAGTTCGAGCAGGGCCGATTCCAGTTCCAGGAGAATCTCGCGAGCCTCCTCCTGAAAGGCTTGTCTGTAGTTATCGATCATCGGCATTCTCGGCTGGCGAGACGCTCGAAAGCTCAGGCGCAGCTTTTACCGCCGCTTGCAGCAGGAACTCTGGCAAGCCCATATCGCGGGCCGCACGGCCGGCAGTCCCTGGATTCGGACTACAGAGCGTGAAAGACGTGCCGTTTTTTATAGCTTCGCGGGCCGCTGCCCAAAGCAACTGCACCGCGGTAACATCGAAGTCAGTAGCTAGCTCCAACTCCACCTGCACCTGCTTGCGGGAGCAGATTGCCTCGACCAGCGTTGCCTTTAGTTCCGCCGAACCGGTAATGTCGATATCGCCTTCCAGCCGGATCACGAATCGTCCCTCACCATCGTCAAATGTTATCGACACACCGGGGACTCCATTGCAATTGACATTGATGTTGGACGGCGTACACGAATCTCGCGTACACACTGTTTCATCGACGCGGGCCGAGGAAACATGAGCAGCCCAGCCGCCTTTAGTCTTCAGAATTTCCTAATGAAAGTTGGGCGCTCCCCGGCTTGGTGGGAATATCCTGCCGGTCGCCCGCTCGTTCGCCTTCCCTGCCTCGCCCGGCAGTCTCCTCGTCCCTCGGTCCTTCCGTTAAGAATTGCAACGTTTTGGCGTGCAAGTCCATCAGCCGCATCCAACCAAATCAGCCCTAATGAGTTCTGTTCATCGTATGCGCGGCGCCGCATCGATCGATTGCACCAAGGCGATGCAGTATTTCCCCCTATGCCCGTGAATACGTTTATTTGCGCTGCGCTGCCGATCATGCTGGATTTGCCTTCGTAGAGGCGAACGCAAGAGAAGATGCCAGACGACAATCGTCCCCCAACCCAACAGGATGTCCACGTTGCACCGGATCATCTGCTGCCTGTCGGGACCCCCGGTCCGGCGAAGCGCCGCCACCGCTGGGTGTGGGTCATCGTTCTGCTGTTGTTCGCGGTTTTGTTTTGGCACGGCGGAGGCGCTCCGGCCACCCCGACCGGACGTCGCATGATGATGGGCGCTGTACCGGTCACGATCGCCACCGCGAAGCTGAGCAGCATTGGCGTGTACCTGGAGGCGATTGGCACGGTGACTCCCGTCTACACCGTGTCCGTTACTGCGCAGGTCACGGGGGTTATCACTGCCGTGCATTATCGTGAGGGACAGCACGTCCACAAGGGCGATCCGTTGATCGACATTGACGTGCGCCCCTATCAAGCGCAACTGGTGCAGGCGGAAGGAGCGCTCGAACGCGACCAGAACCTGCTCGCTGAAGCGAAGATGGACCTGGAGCGATACCAGCAAGCGTGGAAGCGCAATGCCATTCCACGGCAAACGCTGGAAGACCAGGAAAAGCTGGTGCTGCAGTATCAAGGCACCGTCAAGAATGACGAAGGCGCGGTGCAGTACGACCAAGTTCAGGTTGCTTGCCTACTGTCACGTAACGTCGCCAATTAACGGCCGGGTTGGCCTTCGTTTAGTCGATCCCGGCAACCTGGTTACTGCAAACGCAACCACTGCTCTGCTCATCATTACCCAGATCCAGCCCATCACGGTGGTCTTCACGCTGGCGGAAGACAACCTCGCGCAAGTAGTTGATGCGATGCATCAGAGCGCAAAGCTTCCAGTCGAGGCTTGGGACCGGCAGATGACCAAGCAAATCGCGACCGGCCAGCTCACCACCATCGACAACCAGATCGACACCGCTACCGGGACGGTGAAGTCGCGGCTCCTTTGCAAATCAGAACGGAGCGCTTTTCCCCAACCTGTTTGTGAATACGCGATTAAAGGTTAAGACGCTGCAGAATCGGCATCGATCCCTACATCGACGTGCTCACCGCGCAAACAACTTTGCTGACCGACCAGGAGACACTGGCCACGCTGCAC
The DNA here is from genome assembly GCA_963821995.1 of uncultured Acidobacteriaceae bacterium. GTDB lineage: Bacteria > Acidobacteriota > Terriglobia > Terriglobales > Acidobacteriaceae > Bog-257. The sequence goes on from CAWGFZ010000026.1 coordinate 198,132, forward strand.
GTCAATCTCATGGTCTCAGCGGTGCAGTTGGTTCAGGCCCTGGGCGGTGGATGGGACCGCTCGCAGCTTCCTACGCCGTCGCAGCTTTCGCAGAAACCTTCTTCCGCCGATTACAAGCTGCAGCAATAAGCCGCGGACCAGCAGCGATCAAGCGTCCTTATAGCGTTTCAGGGTTGGCGTGAACCAACAGGGTGGAGCACGCCTTCCAGGCGTGCAGATGACGGCGACTAATCTAGTAAAGAAATCGGCTGCAGCCGCCGAGGTAAAGGCTACAAACGGATTACCCCGCGGCTCGCCGCCTTGTTTGGCACGCCCGTTTCCATGTACGCCTGAAGGCGTACTCCACCCATCTGCAAGCACTATGTAGCGCCCTATCGCGGTGGACCCCAGCCGCCGCCGCCGGGAGTTTCGACTCGGACACGATCACCACGACGCAATTGCGTACTCGCCTTACCCGGCAATACCTCCACCGAGCCGTCGGTGCGCAGAATTTCAGTGCGACCCGCTGCTGCTTCACACCCGCCGGCGAGGCCGTAAGGCCGTGTCTCACGCCGGTCAGACAGCAGCGTGAATGTGGCATCGGTCAGCACTTCGATTTCGCGCGCGATGCCATCGCCCCCACGATGCTGACCTTCACCTCCGCTGGCTGGGCGCAGGGCATATCTGGTCACGCGAAATGGATAGCTGTACTCAAGGGCTTCGGCGGGCGTGTTGAGCGAGTTCGTCATGTGTGTGTGCACGCCGGAGACGCCGTCGTGAGTGGGCGTAGCTCCTGAGCCGCCGGCGATTGTCTCATAGTACGCAAACTGCACCGCTGCGCCGCTGCGCTCGTCCATGCCGCCGATGGTGAGATTGTTCATGGTGCCGGACGAAGCCGCGGGAATACGTTCCGGTAGCGCTTGCGCCAGAGCACGCAGCAGCACGTCAACGATGCGCTGCGAGGTCTCGACATTTCCCCCGGCAACGGCGGCGGGCGGTCGGGCGTTCACGATCGAGCCTTCGGGCGCGATCAACTGCACGGGGCGCATGAGCCCGGCGGTGGCGGGAACGTCTTCGCGCAACAGGCAGCGGAAAACGTAATAGCAGGCGGAGTAGGTGATGGCTTCCACCGCATTGATGCCGCCGGCAACTTGCGGCGAAGTGCCCGTGAAATCCACAACCACAGGACGCTGCCCTTTGAGCGTGCGCGGGAAGATGATGCGCACCGCGATGCGGATGCGGCGATCGAGCTCCGGAGCACTAACGCCGTCGTCGTCCAGAAAATCTTCCGCCGCATAAGAGCCGGCCGGCACAGTAGCAATAAACGCGCGCATCATCTGCTCGGAATAGCGAAGCAGGGCGTCGCCGGCACGCTGCACCCGGCGCAGGCCGTAGCGCGCGCAAAGTTCGTGCAGCCGCGTTGCGCCAGTGTGGCAGGCGGCCAGTTGCGCGCGCAGGTCACCCTCCCGTTCGGCGGGCGTGCGGACGTTGTTGAGCAACAGGGCAAGAACATCGCGATCGACTTTACCGGCACGCGCAATCTTCACCGGCGGAATGCGAAAGCCTTCCTGATAAATCTCGCGGCACGGGCCCATGGAGCCGGCGTGCATGCCACCGACATCGGCGTGATGCGCGCGCGCAGCAACGAAGAAATTGGGAGCGCTATGCGTGGAACCTTTGCGCCGCGCCGGCCCGATGAACACCGGTGCGACGACCGTGATGTCCGGAAGATGTGTGCCGCCTCGGAAGGGATCGTTGAGCATGGCGATGTCGCCGGGTGCGAGCGCGAGATCGCTAATCGCGGCCCGAACCGACATAGGCATGGAGCCGAGATGCACGGGCATGTGATCGCCCATGGCAAGTGCGTTGCCGGCGGCATCGAAGACAGCGCAGGAGTAATCGCGACGTTCTTTGATGTTGGGCGAAAAGGCAGTGCGGCGCAGCGCGGCACCCATCTCTTCAGCAATGGCGTGGAAGAGATGTTTGAAGACCTCGAGCTCGATGGGATCGAATGCCATGGGAGAAGTCTACTGCTGTCGATTGCGCTCGTCATCCCGACAGGTTCAGTCGTACGGACGTTTTCGTGCTACCCTGCACTGCAGGATTCTCCACTCATGAGTCGAGCAGTGCTTCCCTTCGTTGCAACTGTGCTGGCTGTCTTCGCGGCCGTGACTGCGTCCGCGCAGGCCGTCAGTCCCTCACCAGGATCGCGCATTACCATCCGCACTGCGCCTCCGGCTGGGAACTCGAGCGCTCCCAGCGAACCGGCAACTTCATCTTCGGCTGGCTCAGTCCTTGCTGAAGCTGACCGGCTGTTCGCCTCGGGCAAAATTCCTGAGGCCGCGGCGAAATATCAGGCGATCGTCAACATCGATCCCAGCGCCGTCGGCGCGCAGGTTGGGCTTATCCGCTCCGACATGATGATGCAGAAACTGGATGAGGCGCAGGCGGCCGCCGACGCTGCGCTGGCCATCGAGCCCAAATCCTGGCTACTGCAGCTGACCCTCGGCGACCTGCAATATGCGCAAGGTAAGATCGGCGAAGCCGAGCGCTCCTACCTCAAGGCCGGTAACCTGAAGCCCGACGACGCCGCACCCTATCTCGCCCTCGCGCGCGTGTATCGCGCCTATTCGCTCAACCGCCGCGCCTACGACAATCTGAAGCGCGCGCACGAAATTGCGCCCAACGAAATCGCGGTGCAGGTTCTGTGGTTCAACTCGCTTCCGCATCAGGACCGCATTCCGGCGCTTGAGGCCTATCTCGCCACGCCCAACCTCAATGCCCAAGTCGCAGCGCAGTTGCAGCAATTCCTGGCATTCCTGAAGAAGAACGCCGCCGTGCCGCAGTATCCGTGCAGGCTGGTAAGCAACATCGCCGAGACCAACACCAAGCTTTATCCCATTGCGCGCTCGGGAACCGCGCTGGGGGCGACGGGCATGGTGGTGAAGATCGACAATCAGGAGACGCACCTCGCGCTCGATACGGGCTCAAGCGGCGTGCTGCTGGGCCGCGCCACGGCAGAAAGACTCGGGCTACAGCGTCTCGGCTATCAGCCCATCGCGGGCGTGGGCGACTCCGGTGCGCAGGGCGGATACACTGCGGCGGTGGATCGCATCCGCGTCGGCGACCTCGAATTTAAGAATTGCGTTGTGCGCGTGACCGAAGCGGCCGTGCCCGTCACCGGCCAGGACGGGCTGATCGGCTCCGACGTTTTCAGCTCATACCTGATCGATATCGACATTCCCGGCGCCAAGCTGCGTTTGTCGCCGTTACCGAAACGTCCCGACGAAACCGCTGCGCCGACTGCGCTGAAGACGATGACGCAGGACAGCCAGGAACTCGAAGCCGGGGAGGAAAATCCCCTGAACAGGATGGGCACAGCCAACCTTCCCAAGGACGCCTACGTCGCGCCGGAGATGGCGAACTGGACCAAGGCGTATCGCTTTCGCAGTCAGTTGCTCATCCCGACCAAGGTGGATGACACTGGCCCGCTGCTCTTCCTCATCGACACCGGCTCATTCAGCAACATCCTTTCCACCCGCGCGGCGCAGCGGATCACGCAGATCAGGGCAGACCCCAACATGACGGTCAAAGGCATGGGCGGCGCCGTCACAAAGATTTACCGCGCGGACAAAGCCACGCTACAATTCGGACGCTACGAACAGGAGAACCAGGACATCGTCACCTTCGACCTGGCGCAGGTTTGCAAGCTGACGGGCACCGAGGTCTCGGGTATTCTGGGATTCAACATGCTGCGGATTTTGCAGACTCGCATCGACTACCGCGACGGTCTGGTGGACTTTGTCTACGATCCGAAACATCTGCCGAAGGGCGTGAAGTTGAATAAGTAGCTTCGAGCTTCGGGCAACGAGCTTAGCGCTAAAGCAGAACCGCGCCGCTTCGGCTTGCATCAGGGGACGACTGGCGGCTCGTAGCTCGGAGCTCGCAGCTTCATTCGCTTCGCAATGCCTGCATGGGGTCGATCGACGCTGCGCGGCGCGCGGGCAACATTGCCGATAACAGCGCCACCAGGGTCACGAGCAACACTCCACCAGCCAGTATCAGTGGATCGGCGGAACTGACGCCGTACAACTGGCTGCGCAGCGAGCGGCCCAGCAACAGCGCAACCGGAACCGTGGCGGCGATGCTGATGCCGGCCATCCACAGCACATCCTGCAGCACCAGTCGCACCACGGACGCGCGTTGCGCGCCCATCGCCATGCGGATGCCGATCTCGCGTGTGCGCTGCGCTGTGGAATAGGCGAGCACTCCGTAGAGCCCGATGGCAGTCAGCAGCACAGCTAAACCTGCGAAGCTTACGGAGAGCAAGGCGACTAGGCGCTCGGTCGAGAGGTCGTCGGTAATCTGGTCGTCGACGGTACGCACCTGGCCGAGTGCCAGCCGGGAATCGAGTTGCTGCATCGCGGCGCGCACGTTCGCGATGGCAGAGGCGGGCGGCTGCCAGGTACGAACGTAGAAGTACAACGAATTCGGCTGGGCTAACTGGAATCGCGGACGGTAGGCGGTGGGCAACGGCGTGTCGCGCAAATTGTGTTTGGTGTCGCCCACAACGCCGACGATCTCGGTATCGAATTTGGAATCCGCTCCGCCGAACGATATGAGATGCCCAATGGCAGATTGTGAAGAGCCTAAGTAGCGCCGCGCGAAGGTTGCGTTCACAACCGCAACATTCGGCTTCCCGACAATATCCTGGTCGGTGAAAGTCCGGCCTGCCAGCAAAGGCACCTGCAGAGTTGGGAAGAATCCTGGAGTCACGGTGGGTTCCTCGACTTGCCGGTTTTCGTCTTCTTTGAAGACGTAACCGGCAATCGTCACGCCGCCCGTAACCGAGTCGCCCGAGAGGTCGGGATCATCCGTGGCGCCTACGCTGCGAGTTCCCGGCAAAGCTGAGAGGGTTTGTTCGATGCGCCGGAAAAGCTCGAGTGTTTGCTCGGGCTGGTAGCCGGCGAGGCGAGGATTGATGCCGAATCCGACGAGATGACTGGCAGTAAAGCCGACATTTACGGCGCGCAGATTGCGCAAAGTCCGAACGAATAATCCAGCACCGATAAGGAACAATAAGCTCAGTCCAACTTGAACGGCCACAGAGACACGACGCAAGCGGAGTTCGGATCCCGAGCCTGTGCCGCTCTGCTGTTTCAGCGAATTGACCAGGTCAGGACGCAGGAAACGCAACGCCGGCGCGACGCTGAACGCGACAGATACCAGCAAAGCGAGCAAGAATGTGAACAGCAAGATCCGCATATCGGCGCGGCTGGAAAACGGCAAGTCGGTAGCGGCGCTGCCCGCGATGCGGCGCACCAGCAGGCGGGAAACTGCCGGCGCTAGTGCCAAGCCCAAAGCCCCGCCCGCCAATCCCAGGAGCAAGCCTTCGGCGAGGAGTTGGCGCACGATCTGCCATCGTCCGGCGCCCAGCGCGTAACGCACTGAGATCTCGCGACCGCGTCCGGCGGCACGCACCAGCAACAGCCCGGAGACATTGACGCAAGCCATCACCAGCAATAGCCCGACCATTCCCATCAGCACCAGCAGCGGCAGGCGCACCTGATCGCGGAGGGGAGAAAATCCTCGAGCGCTGTCCAGCAGTTGCAGGCGCGCGTCGTCGAGGAATGGCTTGCGCCAGCGCGCCTTATGGGTGAAGGTTTTGAACTCCTCTTCGCGCAGGGCATGCCAGAGCAGGTTGAGCGCAGCCTCGGCGCGTTGACGCGTGATGCCGGGTTGCGGGCGTCCAACCACAGTCATCCAGTAGGAGGCGCGGTCGTAGAGGTCCTGCCACCGCGGCGTAATGATGGCCTTGGTGGTGAGGGGAACGAAGAGGTCTTGCGGCGAGCCGGCCACGATACTGTGGAACTGTGGCGGAGCGACGCCCACGATCGTGAAAGAGTGGGCATTGATATGCATCGTCTGGTTAAGGACGCGCGGATCCGAGCCAAATTGCCGCTGCCAATAGTTGAAGCTCAAGACCACGACTGGAGCCGCAGCTACCGATTCGTCCGAGGGAAGCAGCAGCCGTCCCATGGCTGGTTGCAGGCCGAGTACCGCGAAATAGTTGCCTGAGACAAGTTCGCAGTTGGCCATGTCCGGCTTATTGTTCCATTCGATGGCGACGTTTTGCTGATCATTGGCGATAAGGCCGGCAAAGACGGTACTCTTGTCGCGTAAATCGCGGTACATGGGATAGGAAAAATAATCGTTGTCTTCGCCGCCATACGTGTTGAAATGGCCGGGAGCATCGCCGGTAGCTCGCAGCCGCACCAATTGCTCGGGATGGCTGACCGGCAGCGAGCGAATCAGCGCCTGGTCGAGAAGGGAGAAGATGGCGGTATTCGCGCCTATGCCCAACGCTAAGGTAACGACCGCGACCAGCGTGAACATCGGTGATTTGCGTAATCGGCGTAATGCGTAACGAAGATCGGGCATAGGAAATCAGCAATTAGTAATTAGTAATTAGTAACTACAAGCTATCTCATAAATTGCTACGGTTTGTATCAGGGCACGACTTCAGCCGTGCCGCAGAGCGCGTATTAGGTTCGGCCTTTAGGTCCTGCAACAACTTGGGGACCCAGGGGCTAAAGCCCGTCCAATTTATGGCTCCCTTCCGGCACGACTGAAGTCGTGCCCTGACACAAAGCGATTTATGAGACAAGTTGTAGCAATTAGCAACTTGCGTGAACATCAAAAGCACAACCTCAACTCTTTCCTGATCTAGCTCTTACTTTTCTTCGCCAGTAGCGACTTAACGGAAGCAGGCAGTGCGAAGACAGAATCGTCAACATCGTCAAAGGTTACAGAGGTGATCGTTTCCACCTGCATAGCGTCCTTACTCTTGCTTACCTTGCGCGTGGGCATCAGCCATCCGCCAAAGTCGTTGTAGTCGGAGAACACTTCACTTTCGTCACCCGCGCCGCCTCGCCAAGTCGAATTGAAGCGGTATCCAATGAGAAGGCCGGTTGTCGTGTCGTAGAACTGTTCATTGATTCTGCCCCACTTGTTGATTCCTTTCAGGTGATAACAAGTGTGGCCTTCGAAATCGACGGCATCCACAACTTCCATCGAGCTGAAGTAATCCATGACATGCGCGGGGTAGTACATATCTGCGTCACGGGCTTTTGCCTTCACCTCATCGCCGTCGGAGACGGTAGCTGCGCCATCCGGACTTATCTGCCACGCGACTTTCCCGTTGTACGCCTCCTGATAGGGGCTTTTGTTCGGCACATTGATCTGATACAGAAACTCACCGCCTTTGTAATAAGCGACTCGATCCAGACTGGGGCCTTTTTCCGAAAGGTCAAACGTTCCCCGGATGGTCATTGACTCGTGTTTATAGATGACGTCGTGTCCCCCGATCGCGGTCACGTACCGGTCCAGAACCTGCTGAGCCGTGGACAACGGTTTCGTTTGGGAAGAATCCTGCGCATTGAGCGTCGATGCAGCGATGACGAGCGGGATGGTGAGAGTTGCAAGACTGAAAGCTCTTCGGCCGTGGTGAATCATAGGGAAACTCCTACTCCGTGCGCAGCGCATGGCTCAATCGAAGCGGCGCGCCGGGCGGGCAGATAACCGAGCGCGGAGCGAATCGCGAACTCACGGCGTCGTGCCGTTGAGCGTGCCAGCAGAAGATTGGCGACATTCGCGCACGCGATCATCAGAACTAGACCAACGGCCCCGAGTAGCAGCAACAGAGTTGCGCGCGTGCCGCCCACGATTTCCTCTCTTAGCGGCACAACGGCGGCTCCCAGATCGCGATCGGCGGCCGGGTATTGCTTGTCCAGCCGATCCTGGATCGTGGTCATCTCGGCCTGCGCGTGGGCAACGCTCACGCCCGGCCTCAGGCGCGCGATGGCAAACATGCCGTCATGGATGCCGCGATCATTCATAATCAGAGGATCGCCCTGGCCGATCGGCGTGTAGACATCGATGTCGCTGTAGAAATGGAATCCCGGCGGCGTAATGCCGACAATGGTGTAATCGGCGCCGCTCAGCGCCAAGGTTTTGCCAAGCGCGCCGGGGTCGCGGTTGAAGCGTCGGCTCCAAAGATTGTCGCTAATGATGGCGACTGGCGCTGCGCCGAGCTGGTCTTCTTGCACGGTGAATTCACGGCCGAGAGCCGGCTTAACGCCGAGAGTGCTGAAGAATCCCGCGGAGATTTGCCGGCCGTCGAGGTGCTCGGGAGCCCCGGCTCCAGTCAGATCGTAGCCCTGCCAGCGGCCGGCGGCCATCTGCTGGAACGAGCGCGCGTCACGCTGCCAATCCTGGAAGTTGGGATAGGAAATCGAAACTTTGGGAAAGCGGTTGCTCTCCCAGACCATGACCAGCCGACTCGGTTGGCGGTAGGGCATGGGCGCCAGCAGAACGCCCTGCACCACGCTGAAGATTGCGATGTTCGCGCCGATGCCCAGCGCCAGCGTCAGAATGGAAACCAGCGCGAAGCCGGGCGACTTGCGCAATTGACGGAGTGCGTAACGTAAGTCAGCCATGGAAGAAGACAGCCAGATCCAATCATGCACGGGCCCGGCCAAGCTATAGCTTTTGCTATCAGGAAGTTAACGTCTCCTGTTGAATGGCAGTTGTCCGGCTGCGAAATTGTTCGTCCGCTTCCGGACATCCGCGGCGGCAGACTGTAGCCCCGAGCTCGGCCGTTCGGTCACTCTCCACGCCGGCGGCGAGTTCGGTAAGTCGCAGCGACGAACGTGCAACCTCGAGATTCTCGCGGCTCACTTGCTAATCGCGAGCAAGCGTCGGACTTTACCTTAGATCAGGCACACTCTGCTGCTTCTCTTGCATCTCTCTGCATACAAGTTCTTCCGTTTCGCCGGGCAAGCTAACCGACAGTTCCACCTATTCCAGAAAGGACTTCGATGAGAATTGCTCTGATAGCCCCTCCATTTTTACCCGTCCCCCCGAAGAGATATGGCGGCACCGAATTATTCATAGCGCAATTGGCCGAAGGCCTTAAGAACTCAGGCGTTGACGTTGTGGTGTATTCCAATGGCGAGTCGACGGCGGGAGTCGAGACTCGTTGGCTATACAGTGCGTCGGAGTGGCCCGTGTCGGGCGAGGTGTTTGATAACCTGAAGGACTTCAATCATGCCTCCTGGGCCATTGCGGATGCCGCCGGCGATTGCGATGTACTCCATTTGAACAACGTTCCCGCCTTGATGTTTACCCGCTATACCGATAACAAATTCGTGTACACCATGCACCACGTGCACGAAGAACATCTCAGCCAGCTTTACCAGTTTTTTCCCCAGGTCGAGTTTGTCACCATCAGCGATTTTCAGCGCCGGCGCGAGACTATGCCGCGCATGCGGAGCATTCATCACGGCATCGACCTGAACTCTTACCGCCTGCAACCGAAGAAGCAGGACTACCTCTGTTTCCTGGGACGCATCGCGCCCATAAAAGGCACGCATCTTGCCATTGAAGTTGCCAAACGATCAGGCATTCCCCTGAAGATCGCGGGCGAAGTGCAGCCCATTTTCCAAAACTACTTCGATGCCGAGGTCAAGCCTCACATTGACGGCAGGTTCATCGAATATGTAGGCGAAGTGGATCTGGAGGCAAAGAATGAGCTCCTCGGCAAGTCGCTGGGCATGCTGTTCCCGATACAGTGGGATGAGCCGTTCGGGCTGGTAATGATCGAAGCCATGGCATGCGGCACGCCCGTTTTGTCATTGCCCGGCGGGGCAGTCGAAGAGGTCGTGCAAAATGGAATTTCGGGTTGGGTTTGCCGGTCCGTCGACGAAATGGCGCAACGCGCAGGCGCGCTTCCCGGCGCATTCAGTCCTGCCAACGTGCGGCAGTTTTGCCGGCAGTATTTCTCGCTGGAGCGAATGGTCGCTGACTACCTCCAGCTCTATCAGGAGCTGGTGGCCGAAGACAATCCAGTGGGCAAGAGTACGTCGGTGCTGCCGATGGTCGCGTAAGGAGGAACGTCGCCCGCAAGCATGAGCACGTACCTGACAATTCCTTATCGAAGACCTGGTCGAAGACCCGTCGCCGCACCCGGAGCCGCGGATTGCCTACAAGTCGCTGGAGCCGCGCAAGGTCGACAACCTTACTCTGATCGACGGCAAGACCTTCAGCGCCAGCAGTGTCAGCGGCGACATCTATCCCGCCGGCTCCCCGGACGTAGGCTTCTTCCACGACGACACACGTTTTCTCAGCCATCTGGAGCTGCGCATCGGCGGGCATCGCACCGTCGTGCTCTCCGCCGCCACGGAGAAGACATTTTCCTCGCAGATTGAGCTGACCACCGGCACCATCACCCTGCGCGACTCCTTCGATTTGCCGGAAAACACCGTCCACATCCGGCGTGAGCAGTTGCTGGCCTCGGAAATCTTCTTTGACCGCATGACGTTTGAGAACTTCAATCTCACGCCGGTCGATTTCACCGTCGAGCTGCTCTTTGACGCCGACTTCGTCGATGTCTTCCAGGTGCGCGGCGTAGCGCGCCAACAGCACGGGCAGTATTACCGGCCCATCGTCAGCGACCGCGGCATCGCGTTTTACTATCGCGGCCTGGACGGCATCATGCGCCAGACGCTGATCAAGCTCTCGCCGCGCCCCACCCAGATCCAGGATCGGGTGGCGCGCTGGGAGCTGCGCCTGGAGCCGCTGAAGCGGGTGGAGCTCGAAGCATCGGTCACCCCCATGGTCGAAGGCCAAAGCTCGCGCGCACAGGTCTATGACCTCGATCATCACCTGCGGCAGCGGCGCGCCAACTTCGCGCGCTGGGAGTCCAGCTCCACTTCGTTCCAGACCGACAACGACGTGCTCGAGGGGCTGCTGACAACCGCGGTGGGCGACTTTCACGCGCTGCAGATTCCCGAAGGCGAGCAGCACATCATCGCGGCCGGCATTCCCTGGTTCGCCACTGTGTTCGGGCGCGACTCGATCATCGCGGCTTATCAGTCGCTGTCGCTCAATCCGCAACTGGCCGTGGACACGCTGCGCGTGCTGGCGCGCTATCAAGGCAAGGAAGAGAACGACTGGCGCGACGAACAGCCGGGCAAAATCCTGCACGAGTATCGCGACGGCGAGATGACGCGCGACGGCGAGATGCCATTCGGCCCATATTATGGCTCGGTCGACGCCACGCCGCTGTTTCTCGTCTTGCTGAGCGAAACCTTGAACTGGACTCCGACGAGCAGCTCGTCGAGGAATTACTACCAAACGCCTACGCCGCGCTGGACTGGATCGATCGCTACGGCGATCTTGACGGCGATGGCTTCGTCGAGTATCTGCGGCGCTCTCCGAAAGGTCTGGTCAACCAGGGATGGAAGGATTCCTGGGACGCAAATGTGCATCGCGATGGCACGATCGCCCAGCCGCCTATTGCGCTGTGCGAAGTGCAGGGCTACGTCTATGACGCAAAGTTCCGCATGTCGTCACTGCTGCGCAACTTCGGCGACGTGAAGAACGCCGAGCGGCTGAAACGCGAAAGCGCCGAACTGGCGCGCCGCTTCGATCGCGCCTTCTGGATGCCCAGCCGCGGCTTCTACGCCATGGCGCTTGACGCCGAGAAGCGTCCGCTGGAGGTGATTTCGTCCAATCCCGGCCATCTGCTGTTCACGCCGCATCATCAACACGCGATCGCGCGCGCGTCGTGGCCAACCGCCTTATGCGCGACGATATGTTCAGCGGCTGGGGATGGCGCACCATGTCGCAGGAGGAGCGCGTCTTCAATCCGCTCAGCTACCATCGCGGCTCGGTGTGGCCGCACGACAACTCCATCATCGCGCACGGCATGGCGCGTCAACGATATGCGCGACGGCGCGCTGCGCATCCTGACTTCGCTGTACCAGGCGGCGTCGAAGTTTCGCGATTACCGCTTGCCGGAGCTTTTTTGCGGAGTGCAGCGCCGCGAATACGACGAGCCGGTGCATTATCCGGTGTCGTGTTCGCCGCAGGCGTGGGCCTCGGGCGCGATGTTCCTCATCCTGACGTCGGTGCTGGGAATTCATCCCAGCGCGCCGCGCAAGGAACTGAACATCATCAATCCGCAACTGCCCGACTGGCTCGACCACCTGCGCATTCGCAACCTGCGCATTGGCCGCAGCCGCGTCGGTCTGGACTTCAGCCGCCGCGGCGATCGCACCTTCTGCAACGTCGTTGACGTGGAAGGTGAGAAGCTGCTGGTGAACGTGGCGTTCAAGAAATAACAAAGGGCACACGGGAGACGGATTCCTGCGTGCTCTCGCCATGTTGTGGTGCCTCGCCTGCGAGCCGGAGAGAGTGTGCCGGGCACCACCCCCGGATGCTCGCAGACGAAGATCAGACAATCACGACTTTATGCGGCCATTACTATCCGTCTGCCTACGCGACGGCGCTGCTGAGGTCGCTGGATACAGCGCTGAATGCGGTGCTGATACCATTTGCAAGGCCCTGCATCGCGGCGATAGCTCCTAGAGCGATAAGTGCAGCGACCAGAGCGTATTCGATCAGGTCCTGGCCGGATTCGTCGCGGAGCAAGTGAACGAAGTTGGCGATCATGAAAGTGCCTCCTGTTGGCGTCGTTGGTCGGCAAAACGCCGGCATTTGTGCGGGGCAGGCTATTCGGGCTGCAGCCCGCGACTGCGAGGTAGCGGCCCCTTCTCGCTACCCCGCAGGTCACCGGCGAGCGGCAGTGCTGCCGTGCGGGCACCGTGGCCAGCGTGGGATGGTTGTCCCCCAGGCGGCAGCGCTGCTGCGGCCGGCCAACACGTAGCTGAATGGGCTGCTGTTTCGTCTCGCCGGAACTCCGGCGACGGCGCGCGCCTGTCAGGAAGCTCGTGGCCGTGTCCCACCCCCGCAGGGCACAGCCATCGCGCAGCCAGTCAAGCGGCCAAACCGCCCTGCTACTCCGCTGCGCTCTCCATCAAGTTTCCCGTCACGATCAGGACCACTAGCGCGTATGCCGCTCCTGATCGCCTACCTACAGCCTGTCCAGCCAGAGTGTTGACCGCGCGTCACCGCGCTGCTACCAGCAATCACACTGGCGTTTTACCCTTACCCGAGGAGAATAGCCGGACTGCTCCGGAGGAGGATTCCACAAATTTGACCGTGTTTCTAGAATCGGCTCAGAAACTGAGGGTGCATTTTCCTAGTCTGCGATTGTTTGGTTATAAGTGCTCAAAGCCCGAACTTCGGTTTGCCTGTCTAAATTAGAAGACGTAGGCGCGATGAACCGTGGGGACGGCCCCACGCCTAGGCACTGAAGACCTTGCGCGAAACACCGTCTGTCTTTGGTGAGAGAAACGCTTCGCGTATAGCAGCGCTCTTGGCCCAAGCTCCCCAGCGCTCGTAGTGAGTGACGGCGGCTGATCTCGACCGTCTCGTCGACCCAGCAGCAGGCAATGGCGACCTCGTTCTTCTTCATCATGCCGGCGATTGTCTTCTCGGGATTCGGATTCCCCATCAGCACGATGCCACCATGGCTGCAACTGACGATGTTTCTCAGTCCGTTACGATATTTCTTGATTGTGCTGAGAGGCGTGTACCTGAAGGGCGTAGGTTTCGACCTGCTGTGGCCGCAGTTCGTGGGAATGGCCATACTGGGGATCACCTTGCTGACTATCAGCGTGTTTCGATTCCGAAAGGTCGTCGATTAGAGTGCGGCAGCGAACGCTGGATTTCCAATGAAACCTGATGGGCTTTGCGCGACCGCTCCATTAGGGCGCAGAATGACGCAAGCGCGGTGCGCGCTCTCTACGGCGCGAAGTACCCGGAGATGTCGAGTATCAACTGCATCAGTCCCGCGGCGTAGGCATCGATGGAGCCATCCGTGTTCGGCACGATCGCCATGTTTGAGGTGACGAGGCCATCCCAGGCGTTCAGCGTGGACACGTACGGCTGGCCCCGGCTATCCGGCCATAACGTCAGATATCCCAGGGCACCGCTGGGCACCACCGTCGTGTTGAAGACATACGCCTGCGCGTCGCTGGGCGGACCGCACCGGCTGCCGACGACGTTCACCGTACGCTCGCCGCTGAAAGGCTGGCCGCCGTTGTTACGGCTGTCATATACACGGCAGGGGGCAGCGGGATAGAACGAATATCCACCGCCTCCGGGCGCCGCAAAGTAGCCATTGATGTCGATGATCAGGTCGGTGTCGTTAGATGGAAACGTGGCGATGCCGCCGTTAGTTCCTGCCTTCACAAGCGCCGCATTGGCTACGGCCGTTCCGGTGGGGTTGTTCAGGGTTGAGACACCGGGCCACGTTTCACCCTCCGGCCACACCGTCAGAAAACCGAGTGGCTCACCCGGCACATGCGGCACCACAGTAAAGTTCATCGAATAGGCCTGGATGTCCACGCCCGACGGAATACAGGTGCTATCCAGCACGGGGAAATCGCGCTCCATATTGCCGCTCAGATAAGGCCCGCCCAATGGACCATTGGGGTTGCGCGTGTCCGCCACGCGGCATGGCGGCAGGGGATAGAACTGCAAGCTCTGCGAATTCGCGGGCGCGAAATAGCCGTCGATGTCGAGAACAACGTCGGTGGTGCTGGAGGCGTACACGCTTACCGCGCCTTGATAACCCGCCGGCACGATGACGGCGTTGGCTTTCGCACGTTCATCGTACGAGTTCATGGTGGAAACATTCGGCTCGTCTTCACCCGTGGGCCAGACGGTCAGATATCCCAGAGCCTCGTACGGCACAACTGTGGCATTGAGCGAATAAGCCGTCGCCGAGTCCGGAATATTGCACCCTCCGAGTTGCGGGACAGCGAAGTCCTGGAATGTGCCTCCACGAATCGGAGTATGACTGTTCCGCGTATCCACCAATCGGCATGGCGGCACCGGCACAAATTGCACCGGCGCAGTGAATTCACCGGTGACGGAATAGCTTTGGTTCATAGTCACGTTGCAGGCAGACGTTCCGGTACAGGCGCCGATCCAGCCGCCGAAAGTAGAGCCCGCGCTGGGCGATGCGGTGAGGGTCACCTGAGTATTTTGATAAAATCCTCCGCTGCATATGCCCGGGCAATTGATGGGGCCAGGGTTGCTGGTTACGATGCCATTTCCGGTGACGGTCACGCTTAAGCTTTCAACTCCCCCCTCATTTGGCCAGAACCAAGCTGTCACTGCCTGGTTCGCATTCATAGTCACATCACAAAATCCCGCGCCGCTACAAGCGCCGAGCCATGCGGACAAAGCGTAGCCCGAAGCCGGAATACCAATGAGCGTCACGATGCTGTTGGGCGGATAGGAATGGCTGCACACGCCGGGACAATTAATATACCCGTCGCTACTGATGACCGTGCCGGGGTACTCCTCGAAAGAAACCGTTAGTAAGTAGCCTCCTGACGGGGTGTCCCAATTGAGCACCAGGTTGGCGATGTTAATACTGCCCAGACCGGTCGCCGCGCTATACCCGAAGCTTGATGGAAAGGCCGTTTCGAAGGTACTGGTTGAGTAGGACAGAAGCCCGTACCTGTCTCCTTGTGTGTTGGTATAGCAATTCGGGGTGCCAGTTACGCAAGGCTGGTCGTTGTTGTTAACTACGCATCCGCTGTTGTCGCCGTTCAGGCAGTTGGCGTTATTCGCGGTTCGGTTGATGTTGTAGAACATGCAGGCGCTGAAAATCGCGCCATTGCCGCCAAAGCGAGGCATGACGTTTGCGTTTGACCCCTCGCACGTGTAGAGGCTGGGCGCGGTAGTGGAGATATTCGGGTCGCTGGGAGTGCCGTACTCCTGCGCGGCGAGAGCGTACAACGCGTAATTGGCCTGTCCTTGGCGGGACAAGGTTGCCTGGTTGATTAGTCCTACGATTCCGGCAAGCTGGGGCGCCACGAATGAAGTGCCGCCCGCCGCCAGAGCGTAAGAATCCGCGCCATTCCAGTAATCGCACGGCGCCAGATCGGATCGGCAGAACATCAGCAAGTGATCCCAAAGCCCCTCTGCGGCAAACAGCGAAACGTCGGGCAGATTGCGATTGCTGGTCGAGGTGAAATTGCCGCTCAGCCCAACGCCATATACGTTTTGCCAACTTGGAATCGTGTAGAGGTTGCTGATGCCACCTGAGCCTCCGTTGAGAGTGGTGTACTCCTCTTCGATCTGGTGGCCCGTGTCATTGCAGAGGCCTTCGGCGCCATTGCTGTAATTGATCCCGATGTAGTCGTACAAGATCGTGCTGCCGCAGGAGTCGTTCCAGGCAATCTCCGGGATGTACGACAGCGCCGACCCGTAAGGCGAGGTCTCGTTGCTATTCCAGTAGTCTGCTATATCGTTTGAGTAGTAATCGCTGAAGTCGGTGCCCCCGGCCGCGACATTGTAAGGCGTTGATGCCAGGCCGTTGACGGAAAGCCCGGTTTCGCCGATGTCCTGCCCGTGAGGCCCCCTGCCGTTCCCTTGGTCACAAACGTCGTCGCCGGAATCGCCAACAGAGATTACAGGTGTTTGGCCCTCGGCTACCGCTTGCTGCCACAGGCTGTTGTAAAAGCCGGCGCCTGATCCCAACTGCGACTCGCACTCGCCAAAACTATAGCTGAATGCGGAAACCGTGCTCCCGAAAGCATTGACGACCCAAATCGCCGAAAGATCGCCCCCGAAGCTCGTTGCGGTGTCGGCGCAAGACACAAAGTTAATGATGGCCGCCGGCGCGGTTGTTCCGATCCATTGCACATCGAGGTCGGCTTCCGTCTCACTCCCGGAAACTATGCCCGGATCAGCGCAAAAACCGGAGACGCCAGTGGTGAAGTTGACTCCTCCCTGGATAGGGTTCGGCGTAGAGGGATATGCCGGCAGGCCAAACTGAAGTCGGAACGAAGTCACGTCTGCCGGGTTAACGTCCGAATTTTCCACGACCGCCAGCGTCTGTCCGACGCCATTGATCGGGCCCGGATCCGTAAGTAGCGGCGTCTCGTCGTAGATGGTGTAGAAATCCTGTGGTCCTACCGCATAGAAGGTGTACTCGCCATTGTTAAATGTTATGAGGGGGCTTGGCCCGCCGCCCTTAGGTCCCGACTCGCCCTGCGCGGCGTTCGGATTCGTCAATCGCCATTTCCCCGTCGCAGAGTCCCGCTGGATGGGACCGACGAAGTGCACCAGCGGTTTCGGGAAGAAATTGTTCAGCGAACGGAAGGCCGCGATCACGGGCGCCAGCGCCGCCGGCACCTGCGGTTCGCTCATGTTGGCGATGTGCTGCTCGCCCCGCACGTTCAGATTGTGGATCTCGGTCCGGAACGTGGTCCGCACCTGCCCTGCGGTCCCGCTAAAGACGATCATCATCTTGCCGGCTGGAACCGTGTCGATTTGGAAGCCATGGCTTTGCAACCACGACGTTACCGTGCCGATGTCCGAGTCCGCTACGCCGTAGCATTGGCCCACATCTTCCGCAGTGAGCCACTGATGGAAATACGATGAGCGAGGCGTGTGCATCTGCTCGATGCGCTCGGCCAGCGCCTGCTCCTGCTCAGGGCTGCGCTGCAGCAGCAGGACCATGTGCTCCATGGGCAAGCTGTCAGCCACGCGGCCACGGTCGTATTCCGGCCGCGCCAGCGGGTGGACATTCCCGGCGAGCGTGGTGAGCACCCGCTCGTTTACCTCGGCAGTGATGCGCGGGGAGGCCAACAAAGGGCACCCTTGGTCCAAGCCAGAAGCCGTAGAAGAGTTTGTGCTTCTGTTTGCTACCGCCTTCACCGGCAAGCTCTTCGAGCCCATCTTGGCTGGGGCGGCCTGCTGTGCGCGTGCGGCCTGCAGCGTGATCGCTAACACCACCATAATTGCGAGGAGGTGCAGACTGCGGATGGTATTTCGCATCGACTTCCGGTCCCGTAAGAAAGCTCTTCCTTAAATGATCCAGAACTCTAGAGGCACACAGTGCCAGATGGTTCTGGTGTTCGCGGCTGAGGGCGGTATCGCCGCAGTGGGCTTGCAGTTGGTGGTTTTACTCGGGAGCGGCAAGATCATACCATCGCTACACGGGAACCAACAACAATTCTCTGAATTTCTGCGCAGAAATGTCCCAGTATGGGAACGAAAGTAGTGGACTTCGCCATCGCGCGGGGCGCATTCACAACGAACTGGCCTTTGGCGGCTTTGGTGGGCAGATTGGACGCGGGACTGAGGTCGGCTTGCTCAGCCAGAACGACCAGGGCCTCGGATTAGGTGTATAGTTCTTGACGCCCGGGGATGATCCATAACTACCGGGATACCACCATGTCGACTCTTCTGAAGTCAAGCTCGCTTATTGTTCTGCTGGCGTTCCTGGCACTGACCACAACGCGCTCTGTAGCATCCGGTGCTGTCCAGGCACAGGAATCCGGCGGCGGGCAGTCCTCCAAGACTGAGACCCGCGTGTCAAACGCGGAAGCGATGCAAACCCAACCGGAAGCTCAGCAAGAGGCCGAAGCGGAAGAAGAACTCGCGCCGGCCGCGGTCCAGTTGGATGTGTCTAAGGACTCGCCGCTGGTGCAGGAACTCTATCGCGCCACCCGGGAGACCAAGGACAAGGCAATTCTGGCTGACCTGGCGAAAGCGAAGGCGCTCGTCGCGAGTGCCGATGTGAAGGCGACCGACCCGCAGGAAAGGACGGCGTTGCATTGGGCGGTTTTTGGCGCGAGCTACAGCACGAACCCGAAGGTTGTCGTTGCCTATGAGCAGATCGCCGACGCGCTGATCGCCGGTGGCGCTGACATTAATAAGGAAGATATTTATAACGACACTCCTCTGGATTACCTGCTTTATTCGCCGAACTTTGAAATGCAGACTTTGCTGATCGAGAATGGCGCCAGCAGCGGATTTCTAGCCGCATTCTACAAGTTCTTCAACCAACCCTCGACCAACTTTCCGCAGACTCATTCTGCAGCCGTGACCGCGTCGCGTCAGGCCGATCTTACTCCGGGAGCAACCCTAAGCATACGGCTCAATGGGCCGGTGTATAGCGACCGCTCGCGCACGGGTGACCCCATACAAGCCGTCGTAACCTATCCGCTTTGCAAAAATGGAGAGCAGGTAGCGTGCAAGCGGTGGGAGTTGCTGGTCGCGCCAGGTACCCAGGTTGAAGGAACGGTCCTATTCGCGCACAAAGCACCGGATAAGTATTCGCAGCCTCGTATGGTGCTGGATTTCGCGAACATCGTTCATAAAGATGGCCAGAAGTCGCTGCTCTATGCGCGCGTGCTCGGCGTGGACAATGCCCGCGAGACCGTGCGTAACAACGAGATCCTGGGCATCGTGCAGCCGCATGCTTCCAAAAAAGCATCCCTTGCGATTGCGGCTTTAGGTGCCGCCAATCCTATCGCTGGCTACACCATTAAAGGTATACAGACGGTCTATGGTCTCTCGATACGGCGGGAGGTTTATTTCCCTGCTGGGACCGATCTCCAGATTCAGGTTATTCGCCCATCCATGCTGCAAGAGAAGAAGTCCTGGACGGGGTGGCAGGAAATACCGGTTGATTCGCGGTTGCGCGAGTTGGTCGAAAAAGCGCCGCTGCGCACCTACACGCCGAAGAATGTCGCATCGGATGTGACCAACTTCATGTTTCTCGGAACCCAGCAGCAACTGCAATCGGCATTTGCTGAGGCAGGCTGGTATGAAGCTGACAACGTGCAGGTCGTTTCCGCTCTTAAAACAGTCCAGGCTACGGTGCGGCAATCCGGCTACTCCAGTGCGCCGGTCTCTACGCTTCTCCTGGAGGGACGACCTCCTGACCTGGTGTTCCAGAAGTCGCTGGATACGTTTGCCAAGCGCCACCATATACGCATATGGAGAATGCCCGGCGAATATAAGGGGCAACAGATTTGGGTCGGCGCCGCAACCCACGATATCGCCACCACCAATAGCGCGGGCTATAGCAAGTGGGGACACCGAATCGATCCGCACATTGACCGCGAACGTGACTGGGTCGCAACAGATCTTCTTTTCATTGGATCGGCTACAGGCTATGCCGACATCGATCGGCCTCAAGCGCCGACGAGAACGGCAAATGCCACCGGTGACGAGATCCTGACCGATGGTAAGATGTCGGTTCTAACGCTGTCCGCAGCGCCTTCCATGCCAGAAGCCGCCTCACCACCGGAGCTGAAAACGCGCCCTGCGAAACAGTAGCGCTAATGAGGAGCAACTTACACATTCCCCAATCAACCGCGAATCGGTGCCCATGATCCCATACTCTGGACCAAACTTATCTTACTTGTGGTGTATCGCTGGGTAGGCCCATCTTAAATAGCCCGTATCCGTTTTAAGTAGCCCCGCATACTACGCTGTTCGGAGTGAGTCTGGCGAGCAGGTGTATGCTTGAGGCCTGGATTTTAGAGGGGAGCATCCTGATGAGACGTCTGATCCCTAGTATCACTTTTGTCTTCATAGCTCTTCTAACTTCGGTGCAATCCAAGGCCGCCACTCCACCCCTGCTCCACACGCCCACGATTTCGGACTCGCAGATTGTGTTCGTGTATGCCGACGAACTGTGGTCAGTCCCGCGGCAGGGCGGAACAGCCCACTTGCTGACGAGCGGACCGGGAGTGAAGTCCAGTCCCGCACTCTCGCCCGATGGTAAGTGGCTGGCATTCAGCCTGGATTACGAACGCAACGTCGATGTGTACGTCATGCCGGCCGAGGGCGGGATTGCAAAACGACTCACGCACCATCCTGCCATTGACGACGTCGTGGGCTGGACGCCGGACAGTAAGCGGGTCCTTTTCCGCTCCTCGCGTAACAGCTATTCGCGATTCAATCGCCTGTTTACGGTCGCACTGGAGGGCGGCTTGCCTGTAGAAGTGCCGCTGCCGATGGCCGAAACCGGTTCCTACTCGGCGGACGGAAGCCATCTCGCCTACGTGCCTTTTACTAACACCCGGCGTTTGGATGCCATTGCATGGCGTCGATATCGCGGCGGAAACAGCTCGCGGGTGTGGATCGCAAACCTCGCAGACTCTTCGATCACAAAGGTCCCACGCACTGACTCGCAGGACTGGAACCCGATGTGGCTCGGGAGCAGGATCTACTTCATTTCAGACCGAGACAATGGGATCGCCGGACTATATGAGTACGACACCGGATCGCAGCAGGTGAAGGAGTGTGTACATCCCGACCGAGACATCAAGAATGCTTCGGCCACCACGAACACCATCGTTTACGAGCAATTTGGATCGTTGCATGTTTTTGACGTCAACAGCGGACACGATAGTCCTCTAGATGTGACCGTCAGCGGCGACGTCCCATCTGCCCGTCCGCATTTCATCAAAGGCGCCGAGCAGATTACGTCAGCCAACCTGTCGCCCTCGGGAGCGAGAGCGGTTTTTGAATCGCATGGCGAGATCCTCACGGTTCCGCGGGAGAAGGGAGACATTCGCAACCTTACGAATACCACGGGAATTGCCGAGCGCTATCCCGCATGGTCAAACGACGGCAAACGGATAGCCTACTTTTCCGACGAAAGCGGCGAATACGCGTTGCATGTCCGATTGGCAGACGGCACAGGAGAGGTGAAGAAATACCAAATCGCGGGCCCGCCTTCATACTTCTACAACCCGGTTTGGTCGCCCGACAATAAGCGGATCGCCTTCAGCGATAAACGGCTGAACCTTTGGTATCTGGACCTGAACACCGGTCAGGCCCGCAAAATTGACGCTGACCTCTACGACACCCCCGAACGATCGTTGGATCCAGCGTGGTCGCCAGACAGCCGCTGGATCGCATACACCAAGCGACTGCTTAGCTTCATGCACGCGGTCTATGTGTATTCACTTGATTCCGGTAAATCGCAGCAGGTTACGGACGGTCTGAGCGACGCACGACATCCGAACTTCGATGCCAACGGGAAATATCTGTATTTTCTGGCAAGCACCGATAGCGGTACCACCTCGGGATGGCTCGATCTGTCGAGCTTTGCCCGTCCCGTCACCTCAAGTGCATACGTGATGGTGCTGAGTAAGGAAGAGCCGTCGCCCCTCGCTCCACAGAGTGACGATGAGAAAGCAGAGGAACCGGCGAAGTCGGGGCAGGACACCGCAAGCGGTCAGGCTAATCCATCGGCCAAAGCCGAGGCCCAGGACGCCAAAGCTGCCGCGGCAAAACCAAAAAATGTTGTGGTGAAGATCGACTTCGAGAACCTGAGCCAGCGCATCCTGGCAATGCCTCTGCCGGCAAGCAATTACATAAATTTGTTTGCAGGACAGGAGAACACGATCTTCGTTGCCGAAGCGCCCCTGGTCGACATAGGCGGCGGCGACGAGCCGCCGACCCTGAGTGTATACCGTTTCAACTTCAATGATCGCAAACCAGAGAAGCTCTGGGATGGCCTGGTTCAATTCACAATTTCGTTCGATGGTAAACGTGTGCTGTACAGCAAACCGGCAGCCCCGTCTGGAGCTGGCCCTGGCCAAAAATGGTACATCGATGACGCAACCAAGGCAGTACCCGCTGGATCAGCAGGGAAGCCGGGTTCTGAGGCAAAAGAGCTGAACCTTGCCGACATGAACATCTACGTGGATCCCCGAGCGGAGTGGGAGCAGATGTTCAACGAAGTGGGACGCGAAGAACGTGATTTCTTCTACGATCCTCAACTGCATGGGTTCGATCTAACAGCGGCGATGGCTGAGTACCGTCCCTATCTGAGTTCCCTGAGTTCGCGACAGGATCTTAGTTATCTGTGGGAAGAGATGCTGGGCAATATTACAGTCGGTCATTTGTATATTCGTCCACCGATTAGTACGGAGCAAAGAACAGTCAAGACTGGACTACTTGGTGCCGACTACACCATCGACAATGGAAGGTACCGCTTCTCGCACATCTACCGCGGCGAGAACTGGAACCCGCAATTGCACGCGCCCCTTACGCAACCTGGGGTAGTAGTGAACGAGGGTGACTACTTGCTGGAAGTGAATGGGCGCGAATTGATGGGCAACGAAGAAATCTTTGCCCTGTTCCAGGGGACGGCTGGGAAGACGGCGACGCTTAAAGTTGGGCCAGATCCCGGCGGCGCCAATTCGCGTACCGTAAGCGTGGTACCCATCGACGATGAGCGCTCTTTGCGCAATCGCGCGTGGATCGACCAAAATCGCAGGAAAGTGGATGAGTTGAGTGGCGACACGCTGGCTTACGTTTACCTGCCCAACACTGCCAGCGATGGGTTCGTCAACTTTAATCGCTATTACTTTGCGCAAGTGGGCCGGCAAGGTGCGGTGATCGATGAGCGCTTCAATGGCGGCGGCGCCGCCGCCGACTACATCATTGAGGGCTTGCGCCGATCTACCATGAGCTACTGGATGACTCGTGAGGGTCATGACTTTACGACCCCGGTGGCGGCGATTTTTGGACCGAAGGTAATGATCATCAATGAGCATGCCGGTTCGGGCGGCGATGCCCTGCCGTGGTATTTCCGGGAGGCAAAGCTCGGTCCACTGGTAGGCACTCGCACCTGGGGAGGCTTGGTCGGAATCTATGATTACCCGCGGCTGATCGATGGTGCGGAAGTAACAGCGCCACGTGTGGCTTTCTACAGCCCCAATCAACAGTGGGAGGTTGAAAATCATGGTGTCGATCCAGATATTGAGGTCGAATTCAATCCACAGGCATGGCGCCAAGGACGCGATCCACAGCTAGAGAAAGCGGTGGCAGTTGCGCTGGAGGAACTTAAAGCTCATCCACTGCCAGATGTGAAGCATCCTGCATTTCCTAATTACAACCTGCAAGTGACGCAGCGGCCTGCAAAACCAGCGGAGGCGAAATCAGGGGCGAACTAGGGAAGCTCTGTTTAACTTCCGTTTTTGAAGGGGACGGCCTTCAGGCCGTCCGAAAATGCCGCAAATCATTGCGGCTTTAGCCACTGAGGGACGTCGCCGCGACCTAAATCAGAGTCTTCCTAATAGATTTGCCTCGTTGATCTAATCCGCCACGCCGTCTTCTTATCGACAACACCAGCGGCCGATCTCGCCAGTGCCAAGAGGGTTGTGGCCTTTGTGAAGGATCGTCCGGTTAGCTGTGTTCTGGGCGGGCATATCGAAATGAATGCGCGGGGCGAGTTGTTCCCCTGGGAATCGCCGTTTCATCCCAACGAACACGCCTTGCAGATGTCGAAAGCCGATCTACTGGAATTGCCGGCGGCTATGAGCAGCTTCAATGGCTTCTATACCACGCGCGGCAAGTTCGTCATGATGAACTCAATACGGATACTCATTGTTTTCGGTGTTCTCATAGTAGTGGTATTGACTGCGGGTATCTGGATTATTGTGCGCTACGTGAGGCGCCGCATTCGTGCTCGCAGGGTGAGAGGCACACCGCCCTAGAGCAGTTTCACGTTTGGTGTATAGCCGAGGGTGGAGCACGCCTTCCAGTCGTGCACTATGAGCTGTTGCCTTTTGAGCCGCGCTTTAGCGCCTGAGGTAATGCTTTACTACCTCAGCGGCTGAAGCCGATAACCTCTCACAACCTTGTCATTGCACCGCTGAAGCGGTGCTCTACCCTACCAACTCTGAAAATGCTCTAGCCGCAACAACGGCACTTATTCGCGCCGCAGGGACGTCATGGGATCAATGCGCATCGCCCGCTGCGCGGGTAGATAACACGCGGCAATTGCCACAAGCATCAGAAGGGCCGCGACGCTCGCGTAGGTTAAGGGATCGTGAGCGCTGACGCCGAACAGTAGCTTTGCCATCAGGCGCGTTAAGCTCAATGATGCGGCGATGCCGATCGCCGCGCCGACCATTGCCATCTTTGCTCCTTCTGCGAGCACCAGATGCAAGATGTCTCGCCGTTGCGCTCCAAGCGCCATGCGGATGCCGATTTCATGCGTGCGCTGCCCAACCAGATAGGAAATCACGCCATAGATTCCGACGCAGGCCAACGCCAACGCCAGCGCGGCGAATACACTAAGCAGAATCATCGATAGCCTGCGCGCGGCGAACGAATTCGCGACCACGTTATCCATCGTCTGCACCTCGTAAATCACTTCGCGCGGATCAATCTCCTTCACCATCTCGCGGACCTGGCCCATGACCGCGGTCGGATCGCCGTCTGTACGCAGTACTACGGCGACGGTCTTCGCCACCAGCGGCATGAGCTTTTCCGGAAGCTGCATGAAGGGATAGAAGAATTGCGCCTGGATGGCGCCGCGAGGATCGGCATCGAGTCCCCACTGTTTTACGTGTCCCACCACACCCACGATTTCAGCTTGTACATGGAACTGCGTGAGATTAACGCGCCTTCCAATCGGATCCTGATCAGGAAAATACCGGCGTGCAAAAGAGTCGTCGATGTCAATGACGATGGGTTTGTTCTCGTTGTCCTGCGCGGTGACAAATCGGCCGCGCTGCAGCGTGATTCCCATCGCCTGCTGGAATCCAGCTTCAATGAGATAGAACATCGCCTGATGCATGTCGTTGTCGTTGGCCGGCTTGGGCTGGCCTTCAATCCAGAATGGCAGGGAGGAATCATGAATCATGGGGCGCGATCCCAATGTCACGGACACCGCCTGCACGCCCGGAATGGAAGCCATCTTCTCGTCGAAGTAACGCAGACGGGCCCGCGTTTCAGCGGAACTCGTAGTGGGAGTTGCCGCTAAGGACAAAGTGAAAGTGATGGCGTGGCTGGGATTGAATCCTGGATTTACTCGCCATAGCGCCGCCAGCGTGCGCACCATGAGTCCGGCGCCCACGAGCAGGACCAGGGCCATCGCGACCTCGACAGCAACAAAAGTACCCTGCAGCCTCTGACGAAAGCCGGTCGAGCCACGTCCGCTCTGGTTCATCACCTCTTGAGTCGCTCTCAGCGCCGGGGCAAGGCCGAAAACGATTCCGGCCAATAGAGATACCGCCATGGTAAAGAGCAGGACGGTTGAGTCCATCGAGACTTCGTTGGCCCTCGGCAAGGCCGCCGGCAGAGCCCTTATCATTGCTTTCGTACCCCCAAGGGCAAGCAACAGGCCGAGCACTCCTCCCAATCCGGCAAGCAGGATACTCTCCGTCAGAAGCTGGCGAATCACTCGCGCCTGGCTCGCGCCCAGTGCCGCGCGAATCGCGAACTCACGCGACCTTGCAGCCGCGCGCGCCAGCAGTAGATTGGCGACATTGGCGCAGGCAATCAGCAGCACGAATCCTACGGACGCCAGGAGCACGAACAGTAATGGCTTGACATTGCCAATCAGGTCTTCCTTCATGGGGACGAGCGTGATGCCTTTCCCGGTGTCTGCCTCCGGGTAGGCCGCGGCGAGATTTTGCGCAATCGCGTCCATCTCTGCTCTGGCCTCGGAGAGCGTCACTCCCGCATTCAAGCGGCCAAAAGCATGCGCGCTTACCGAGATGCGGCGGTCGCGAAATGAGGGATCCTTCCACTGTCCTAATGGCGTGTAAACATCCCGCATATTGCCGTAGAAGCTGAAACCGTTCGGGATGACACCTACTATGGTATACGCGGTGCCATTCAGGATGATTGGTTTCCCTACAATGTCCGGCGAAGACCCGAATTTGCGCTTCCAGAAGCCGCCACTAAGGATCACCACAGGAGCGGCACCGAGCTGGTCGTCGTCTGCACGAAATGTGCGGCCAAGAATGGGTGCGACCCGGAGAGTACTAAAGAATCCGGCTGAAATCATGTAGCCGCGCAAGCGCTCGCCTTCCCCTGTGCCGATGAGGTCGTAATCTTCGTTGCGGTACGCAGCCATGGACGCAAATGAGCGGCTGTTGCGCTGCCAATCAAGGAAATTCAGGTATTCGATAGGCGCTTTGTCGTACCCCGGAGTTTTTTCATAGATGGCCACCAGCTTGCCGGATTGTTGGTAGGCCAGCGGGTTCAACAGCAGACCATTGACCACTGAGAACAGCGCGGTATTTGCGCCAATGCCGAGCGCCAGTGTCAGCACCGCAATGGCCGTGAAGCCCGGAGACCGTGTGAACATCCGCAACGCGTAACGAAGGTCGAGAAGAAGAGTATTCATGGCGTGTCAGTGCCGTGCCGTTCGGTACTCCGTCATCGAGGAGTCAGTACAGAAGAAGTGTTTCGATCTGCTCGCGACCCGGTCGCCGTGGGGTCCAGCCCTCATGCGTCTCGTGCTGAGACGGCTTGACCCGCAGAAGGTCATATATGTAAACGTGCGCTGCTCGCTATAGCAATTTCATAGTTCCCATACCCCGGTAGAGCGGGCCTTCAGGCCCGCGTTGCGCGCATCTTCCCGATTAGGGTTTGCGGTCCGCTGCTCTGCAGCGGACCGCAAACCTCATGAGAAAAGCAGCGTTGACGCGGCGCTAAAGCGCCGCTCTACCCGAACTGTCGCAGGCTACAGCAACTGCAAAAATGCTCTAAGCCTACAGTCCGCCGGCAAGATTCTGGTGACTGGCGCTGTGTGGGCAAGAACTCCATAGCCGAGAATCCCCTTCTTCTTAAGCTTTGTTCAATCGATGAGAAATAGCCAGTTACACTCATTGACTCATCGTGAGTGTGATGGCCTGTTATCGCCGACGATTGTGGGAGCTGACAAACATAAAGGCAGTTGCTAACAGGGCAGCCCTTACGAGCTGCCCTGTGATTGTTACTGACCCGTTTGCGCCCACAACTTGGCTGGCCCCAGTTCTACGGCGCGAAGAAGCCGGAGATGTCCAGGATCAACTGCGTCGGGTTGGAAACATAGGCGTCAGTGGAACCATTCACGTTCGGCACAATCGCCATGTTGGATGTGACAGCTCCGTCGTAGGCGTTCAGCGTCGAGACGACCGGCTGACCTGGGCAGCCCGAGCCTTGGCAGTCCGGCCATAACGTCAGAAATCCCAAACCACCGCTGGGCACCACCGTCGCGTTGAAAACATACGCCTGCGCGTCGCTGGGTGGGGCGCACGGGCTGTTTGCAACGGGCACCGTACGCTCGCCCCGGAAAGGCTGCCCGCCGTTGTTACGGCTGTCATAGACGCGGCAAGGCGCCGCGGGATAGAGAGACAGTCCACCCTCTGCGGGCGCCGCAAAGTAGCCGTTGACGTCCATGACGACATCGGTACTGTTGGAGCCATAGACCATGATGTGGCCATTGGCCGGGTTGGCCGGAACGATGGCCGCGTTGGCCACCGCGGTGGCGGTGTAATTGTTGAGCGTAGACACCGTGGGCAGCGTGCCATCCGGCCAAACTGCCAGAAAATACAGCGGCTGACCAGTCGGATTAGTCGTCACCGTCACGTTGAACGAGTATGCCAGCGGCTGATTAGGGACTCCCTGGAAGCAAGGGCTCGACAGGATGGGCAAGTCGCGCGGCGTATCAGCTGGCAGGAACGGCGGACCTAAACCTTGCGGCTTGCTCGAGTCGCGGGTATCGACCACGCGGCAAGGTGTCACGGGGTAGAACTGCAAGCTCTGCGCAGTCGCCGGTCCAGAGTAGCCGTCGATGTCCAGCAGCACATTGGCCGTCGCCGCGACATAGACGTCAACCGCTCCGGCAAGTCCCGCCGATACGATGGCAGCGTTGGCCTTGATTCGCCCATCCGAGTTCATGGTGGAAACCGTGGGCCGAATCAGGCTGTCGGGCCAAATGGTGAGAAAGCCGACTGGATGACCCTGGTAGGGAATCAGCGTCACATTGAGCGAATAGCTGATGGCCGAGGAAAGATTCAGGCCTGGGCAGTTCTGTTGCGCCAATTGAGGAAGGTTGAAGACTTGGTAAGTTCCTCCCTGGATGGGGCCTCCGCTACTGCGCGTGTCAATCAGCCGGCAGGGCGTGACCGTGTTGAGCTGCGCCTTGGTGGCGCCGCCAATGACCGAGACGGTATTGTCGCCCTGATTGGGAACATAGATAGTATTCGTGTTCGGGTTGACCGCCGCCGCGTTGGGATAATCCCCGACGGCGATTGGGAAGGTGTTGGTACCGCTATTGCCGTCAAGCACAGTCACCGTCAAGCCGGTTGTGTTCTGCGAGTTGCGCCCCTGACACGGGAAGTAGATCTGGTTGGTTGTGAGGTTAATACCAAGATTGTCAGCAGGGAAGGTTTCCATCGAGCAGATGGAGACATTGCTCACAGCCAGGGTGTTGCCGTTGATAACCGACACGGTAGGCGGCTGCATGCAGTTGGGATCGGTGCCGCAGCGGTTGCCCACGTAGATCGTGTTCGTGGTGGAATTCAAAATGACAGGCGTGGGGAAGGTCTGGACATTCACGGTCTGAGTCTGGAGCGTAGAGCCATTAATGACGGTAACGGTCCCGCTAAGGCCGGTTCCGTCGCTGCCCCCATTGTTGGGGACGTAAATCATGTTATGGACAGGATCCACGGCAGCGAATTCCGGATAGTAGTCGGTGGCAACGGTGCCTACGACTTGAAGTGTGTTGCCGTCGATTACCGTCACCGATCCCGGGCTCTGGCAGGTCAAATCACTGCCGCAGTTGTTGACCACGTAGATCACATTGTGAGTGGTGTCGACGGAAACGCTCCAGGCCTCGGCGCCGACGGGCACGCTTTGAGTGCCGAGGGTGCTGCCGTTAATGACCGTTAGCGTCCCCATGGTCGAGCATTGGGCGTCATTACACTCGTTGACCGCATAGATCATGTTCCGCGTCGAATCAACCGCCACCCAGTCGGTGAAAAATCCCGTGCGCACGCTCTGGAAGTTGAGGGTCGACCCGTTGATCACCGAGACACTTCCGGTGGCGCAAGTAGGATCGTTGCTGCAGGTAGCCGCGTAGGCCACGTCGGTCGCGGTATTGACTGCGATCGGATAAGGATAGTCGTCCACGGTGACGGTCTGGCTGGCAAGAGTAGAGCCGTTGATGACGGTTACGCTGCCGTTGCCACCGCAGCTGGGATCATTTCCGCAGTCGTTGGCTACGAATATGTGGTTGGTGTTCGGGTTTACGACGGCACCAGCGGGATCGTTGGCAACTCCCTGTATCGATGTGACGACCTGAGCGGCGGCCGGCAGACAGGCCAGGACCGCAGCAATGACTATGACTACAACCGGAAGCCGGAACGAGCGCATACATTCCTCCCCAAGCTAGCCTGGAAGCAGACCGTTTCCCCTCACAGGTTATTTGTTCACCTACTGTTGGCCAGTGCGTCAGCGGAGCAAATGAGTCCGAAGTGATTTGACAGCCCGCCCCACGCGTGTGACTGTGCGCGGAAATGATAAGCACTGGTTTGCACTTTTGCAATAGGCTTTTTGGGGCAGATGCCGGATGCGCCAGCTTCTGGGGCCGAGCTGCGGAGCGGACACAGCTCTCTGGTATTGCGGTAGCGTGTCATGCTGAATTCGAGAGCGGCAAGATGTTAGCCCAGCGGCTGTCGCTCGATGGATGCTCCAGGGCAGGCAGGCGGCTGAAATTCTCGATTTTGGTGCAGTTGAATACTGACCTGTTAGGGTAGGATCCGCATCACTCCTGGCGCTCCTGCCCCTTTCTCATTGTTGCAGCCGATGGGGCAGTTTTTGGGATGATCGCTGCCTACATCGGCGCCGAAAGAGGCTGTGCCCCACCTATTCTCCCGCATTTGGCGAACACGTGGGCCGTGCTGAAAGCCTGTTGTCAGCTCCTACGGCGCGAAATACCCGGAGATGTCCAGGATTAAGTGCGTCGGGTTGGAAACAAAGGCGTCAGTGGAACCATCCACGTTCGGCACAATCGCCATGTTGGACGTGATAGCTCCGTCGTAGGCGTTCAGCGTGGACACATTCGGCTGGCCTGGGCAGTGCTGGCCCTGGCAGTCCGGCCATAACGTCAGGTATCCGAAAACACCGCTGGGTACCACCGTGGCATTGAAGACATACGCCTGTGCGTCGCTGGGCGGCGCGCACGAGCTGCCGACGACATTTACCGTACGCTCGCCGCTGAACGGCTGGCCGCCATTGTTACGGCTGTCATAGACGCGGCACGGCGCGGCGGGATACAGAGACAGCCCACCCTCGGAGGGCGCCGCAAAGTAGCCGTTGACGTCCATGATGACGTCGGTACTGTTGGAGCCATAGACCATGATATGGCCATTGGCCCGGTTCGCCGGAACGATTGCCGCGTTGGCCACCGCGGTGGCCGTGGGATTGTTGAGCGTAGACACCGTGGGCAGCGAGCCATCCGGCCAAACCGCCAGAAAATACAGCGGCTGACCAGCGGGATTCGGGATCACCGTCACGTTGAACGAGTACGCCTGCGGCTGATTCGGGAGGCCCTGGAAGCAAGGGCTCGACAGGATGGGCAAGTCACGCGGCGTCCCAGCTGGCAGGAACGGCGGACCTAAACCTTGCGGCTTGCTCGAGTCTCGGGTATCGACCACGCGGCAAGGCGTTAGGGGATAGAACTGCAAGCTCTCTGAAGCCCGCCGGTGCAAAATAGCCGTCGATATCGAGGATGACGTCGGTGGTGTTCGTCGACATACACGCTGACCGCGTTATTGCCTGCTGGGACAATCGCGGCGTTCGCCTTCGTGCGACCGTCAACTGAGTTCATCGTTGAAACATAAGGCTGAATTTCACCTTCAGGCCAGATGGTCAGATATCCCAAAGGTCCATGCGGCACTACCGTGATATTCAGCGAATAAGCAGCGGCGCTGGCGGGAATGCTGCAGTTGCCGAGTTGAGGCACGGTAAAGCTCCGTGATGTGCCACCCTGAATTGGACCGCCGGTCTGACGGGTGTCCACAAGACGGCAGGGCGTTACCGGAACGAGTTGGAGAGGCCCCGTGACCTGGAAGTCCGTGTTGCTGGTCAACACGCCGCCTTCAGTTGCAACTTGGACTGTGCCAGTGGTCGCACCGACAGGTACGGTGGTGGTGATTTCGGAAGCTGAGACAACGTTGAACGCCGCCGCGGTGCCGTTGAAAGTGACGCTGGTCGAGCCGGTCAGATTAGTCCCAAAAATTGTGACGGGCGCGCCTGCTGGGCCGGAGGTCGGTTGTGTCTCCACGAACGGGCTGAGGCTCACGGCGAGACTGAAGACTGTGCCACAGCCATAGGTGGTACACCAGCTGTTGTTGAAGTATCCGCCTTGGCTGGTTGTCCCATAGAAGATTCCATCGCTGCCTTGCACCAGCGCGCCCCTAGGCAGATCGTTATGAGTGCCGTCGAAGCTGTGCAGCGTAGTTAGCGAACCCGCCGGAGTCAATTTGAAGATCGTGCCGCAATAAGCGGGACAGTTTGTGTAGGTCCCGCCTTGCCCAGTTGTCCCGTAGAGGTTTCCGTCAGTGCCCTGCACCAGCGCTGCGAGCGGGGCCCAGCCGTCAGTGCACTGGGACTGAGAGCAGAAACTGTACAGCGTCGTCAACGCGCCCCCAGGAGTGATTTTGAAAACCGTGCCACACCCGATATAGTTCCAGGAATTACAGTTGGTGGCGCGCCCGCCCGCCTCGGTGGTTCCGTAGAAGTTCGCGTCCATGCCCTCCACCAGCGCAGCGACAGGCGCTCGTCCGTCCATGCAGTTCACAAGGTTGCAAAAGGTGTATAACGTCGTCAGCGTGCCGCCCGGGGTGATTTTGAAGACCGTTCCGCCCCCCGTCAAATTACTTCCGGTGGTTGTCCCGTAAAAATTTCCGTCGGCGCCCTGCACCAGCGCGGCGGCAGGGTTGACACCGTCGTTCCCTTGAGTGCTAAAGGTGTAAATCGTCGTCAGCGTGCCGCTCGGGGTGATTTTGAAGACCGTGCCGCAGCAGCCCCAACTGGTCGCCCCCCCGTTCTGCGTTGTCCCGTAGAAGTTTCCGTCAGTGCTCAGCACCAGCCCGTTAGGCTCGGAGCCGTTGGGGCAGTTTCCGTCAGAGCACTGAAAGCTATACAGGGTGGTTAGTGCGCCCGCAGGTGTGATTGTGAACACTGTGCCATCGTAGGACGCTCCCCCTCCCGCAGTTGTCCCATAGAAGTTTCCATCACTGCCTCGCACCAAACCCGAGGTAGGCGTTCCGCCGTCTGCGCAGTTGGGTTGCGAGCAGAAGGTGTACAGGGTAGTGAGGGTTCCGCTGGAGCTGACTTTAAATACTGTTCCAGCTTGGGAGGTCCCGGGCCCTCCTGCCGGGGTTGTCCCGTAAAAGTT
Source organism: uncultured Acidobacteriaceae bacterium (assembly GCA_963821995.1). Lineage (GTDB taxonomy): Bacteria > Acidobacteriota > Terriglobia > Terriglobales > Acidobacteriaceae > Bog-257. The sequence goes on from CAWGFZ010000026.1 coordinate 231,037, forward strand.
TCCATCGGCTCCTTGGGTGAGCCCCGAATCAGGATTAGCGCCGTTGGCCACAGTAAAGTTGACAAGATTTGTAAAAGTCTGCGCGGGCGAGGCAATCGCAGCCGCGACTAAAAATACAAATACGATGCAGATGGGTGAACTGAGTTTTCCAAACGGCGGATGGTTTGCAGTGCTCACGGCTACCTCCCGAACGGTCGTCGCCGGGGATAGCCTGGGGATGGCTTTCAGCGGTTAGTGCCTGTCTTCAACGAGCAGCAAGCATCGCGCGACCGGCCAGTTTCGTCTCTTGCCAGAGAAATGCTAGCACTACTGGTGTACCGGCCAACACATTTTGTGCTTCTAGGAGCCCGCTGGTTCCCAATAAGGGAATGGTACGAAGCTCTTGATGCGGCTTTTGAAGAGAAGTGGGGTATCGATTTCGATAGATGGCGCAACAGTGCCATGCGGCATGTAATCCCGTCGCGAAGATTGGTTACTATACGGCCTGTTCACACTCGCTATCAATGTGCCTAGCGCGTCATAACAATTTTCCCTGGCGTAGTACTGACAATTCCGGTTCACATGCCATCGATTCCTGGCATCCCACGCTGTGAGACATTGCAACCACCTGTCTGTCGACACATGCTAACTGCCGGCCGGCGCCTTACGGTGTGATCTCAAAGATGACATTCGCGGCGTTGGCCCCGTATATGTTCCCTGCGCATCCACCACCAGGAGTGTAGCCGTCCGCTTGCGCCAACGACGAAGTACCTCTGGGGCGGTTGCCTCGCTTTGTCACCGACTCATGCGTCAGCCGTCACTGACAAACGTTCGCTGAAGCTGTGCAATTCTGACCGGTGTCTCGGGGGAAGAATCCCGGCCTTTTTTCGCTCCATTTCTCATCGCCTCACACGGCGAGAACAAGACCTCCTACCTTGCTTCTCCCAAGCGCCCACATTCCGTCTTTTTGGCGCTCACGCGTTCCGGCTCTTAAAGCCAGGCAAGGAGGACAAGCCGATGCATAGCAAACGACAAAGCGCCCGTCCACTGTTGCACGCCATCGTGCTGACGCTAATCGCGGCGTCGCTCATCACGGCAGCGATGCTTCCCGCCGCAGCCCAGAATTCGGTTCCACCGACAGCAGTGCAGGCGGCGAAGATGCCGCAGTTCGCCTCGCACCTGGCGCCTCCGGCCAAGCGGCCGGCGCCACTCAACCCTGCCGCGCGTGCGAAGAGCCGTCCGGGGCCGCGCGACAGCAGCGACATTTACGACAACGGGCCAATCAACGGCAACACCGACGCCTGGACCATCGATTTCGGCTTCATCGTTGGCGACACCTTCTACTTGGCGAATAACGGAACCGAGGTCACCGGCATGTCTTTCGGCGCCTGGCTCTCTCCCGGCGATACCCTGACCTCGGCTGAGCTGTCCATCACCTCGAGCCCGTTCAGTGGCACCAGTTATTTCGATCAGACAGTTAACTTCACGCAGGGAAGCTGCACTGTCAACGAGTACGGCTACAACGTTTGCACCGAGACGGCGAGCTTCAGTGGCCCGACCCTGAACGCCGGTACGTACTGGGTGAACCTGCAGAATGCCAGCGTTCCCAGCGGCGATCCGGCTTACTGGGACGAGAACAGCGGCGCCGGCTGCACGGGCACAGGCTGCCCTTCGCAAGCGGATGAAAATTCGGTTGGCACCATTCCTTCGGAGTCGTTCACCATTCTTGGCAGTGCGACCACCACCATAACGTGCGCCACTATACCGAGCGAAAAGCCGGCAGCGCAGCCTCCTGTTGTGTCTGCCAAACCATCGCCCCGCCAAACCTTCCAAGTGCTTTATAACTTCACTGGCGGACCCGACGGAGCCTACCCCACTACCGGTTTGGCTATGGATGCGTACGGGAACCTCTACGGTACCGCCTCCGCTGGCGGCGCTGCGGGGGAGGGTACGGTGTTCAAACTTACGCCCAGTGGTTCAAGCTGGCGCTTCACGAGCCTGTACTCGTTCTCGGGCACGAATGGCAGCAGCCCCAACAGTTCGCCTGTGGTGGCTTCAAACGGCATCGTGTACGGTACCACGGCTGGGGGAGGCTTCTTTGGCCACGGGGTACTCTTCGGGATATCCCCCTCCGCACATGCTTCGCCTAACGTTCTTAGCAACTGGACGGATAGGCTGTTCTACAGCTTCACGGGAGGCAGTGATGGATCGAAGCCTGGGGGCGATCTTGTGATCGACGCTTCGGGCAACATATATGGAACGGCGGCGGGAGGGGGCACATACGGGGGCGGTACTCTCTACCAGTTCAACCGCGGCTTGCAGGTCCTTCACAACTTCGCCGGCGGCTCCGAAGATGGCGACAGCCCCATGGGCGTTGTCAGTGGGCAGGGCGGACTCTATGGTGTCACTGAGTACGGCGGCACGTACGCTTCTGGCACGGTTTACACCCTGGCCGGAGGATACAGGATCCTGTACAACTTCCCGGGCGGCATGGGCGGCGGACTGGGCAACCCCGTGCAACTGGCCGCGGATCAGGCGGGCAATCTATACGGCGGCGCCACCTGGCATCAGTTGATACACAACTGTTGGCTCGAAAGCGGGGGTACGCTGTGGGAGTTGTTCTACGCTGATTGGAGTCTGAACGGCCTGGCGGGCTGGGGTTACGTCGACACCTTCCAAGCCTTGGTGACAGCTGATGCTTCTGGCAATCTTTACGGCACAGTGATAGACGACAACTTGGGTTCAGTCTTCGAGATGACCTGCTGCTGGACATTCACTTCGCTGCATGATTTCAGCGGCTCCGATGGCGAGTACCCCGAGTCCGCTCCGCTAGTCGATGCGCAAGGCAACATCTACGGCACGACTCAAAAGGGCGGAGCATTTGGGTACGGCGTGGTCTGGGAGATCTCGCCGTAGCGGCGAGTCAATGCTGAAACTGGGCATCGAACCTGGATAATTGTTGATGCGGTGGACGCCAGCGGCTTCACGCCGGGGATCTTTCGCAGCCGCTGGCAACTGGCATCGGCGCTTGCGGTGCGCTCGATCTCGGCGTCGGCGCCGTCAAGGTCGGTCTCGAGTTGCCTCCACTCTTGCCACACGCTTTGCAGCAGCCTGCGCATGCGCGGCGAGAGGTTCGCCTCGGCATCTTCCAGCAACGCCACCATGTTGTTGCCCAGGTTCGCCGGTCGCCTGGGGGAAGGAGATGCCACCCTCGATGAGGAAACCTCGGATCTGGTTAATCACCGCCGTGTGGCGCTGTACCAGCCGATCGCGCACCCGGTGGAGAGCTTGCAGGTCGAGCTGTGCGTCGGGTCTTGATGGGAACCAACCGCATGTTCTGCCGACTCTGGAGAATAATTGGGCGGGCTTAGTACCCAATGCGCGGCTGCCGGAGGCCGGACGGAGGCATTTTCCATGGCTGACCTCAAGCTCCTTCCAGAAAGCGAGTCCCGCAACGTCGTCGCCGATTGGACGATACGCGGTAGCCTCTCACCCATGGCTCGCCAAGATATTCGCCTGGACATTACGGACCTTTACGTCTTTCGTAGTGAAACAGGCACTGCGCTTGTGATCAATGTTTGTCACTCAATTTTTGGCGCCATTCCTGTGCCCGGTTACCATCCGTAAGGAATGTACGAATTCAAAGTGGATCTCAATGGTGATGCAGTCGAAGATCTCGCTTACCGCATTACATTCAAGGAGCGTGACCAGCACGGAAAGCAAAGTTACGTCGTCCAGTGTCTGAAGGGCGCGGATGCGGTCGATCTCGCCAGGCTGAAGCCTGGCGCTTCCACCATAGCGCAGGACATTTCTTTTGCGGCTTTCACTAAATCCGCATTCCCTTCGGCCAACGATGCCGCGCCTCTGATTCGGCCAGTGCAAGCGGGTCGCGGGCTACATCATCGGGCAGAAACTTAAGAGCAACCAAGCGGCACGGGCTCGCCACAGCGGCATTCTAACGCCCGGACTTGCGATGGTCCGGGCAAAGGGATATATAGCAATTCAGCGCTTGCGGGGTTTCGGCGCAAGTACGGCAAGGCGAGCCTGCGCTCGTCTTCAGGAGGCTAGGATGAGACGCTTGATGCTTGTTCTGTTGTTCGTGCTCAGTGTTTCGCTGTTCGCTCAAGAGCCGCCCAAGATCCAGTTCCAATCTGTTCCCGATTTTCTGAAACTCCCGCCAGACATCTATTTCGGCGAAGTCGCGGGCGTGGCGGTGAACTCCAAGGGACACGTCTTCGTCTTCTCGCGCGGCAACACCACCGGCCCCGCCTATGGCGCGGCCGCCGCACAACTTCTGGAGTTCGGCGCCGACGGCAAATTCATTCGCGAGATTGGCCATCATTTGTATGCTTGGTCGTTCGCGCACTCCGTGAAGATCGACAAGGATGACAACATCTGGGTCGCGGACAAGGGCTCGGACATGGTGATCAAGTTCAACCCCGAAGGCCGCGTGGCGATGGTCTTCGGGCGCAAACAGGAAGCCTCGGACGAGGGGACCGAGCCGCTGCGCCATCCCAAGCCACCCCTGCCTCCGGTGGACGGGATGTTCCGGCAAGTGACCGACATGGCCTGGGATGCGGCCGGGAATACCTATATCAGCGACGGCTATATCAACTCTCGCATAGCTAAGATCGATAAAGACGGCAACTGGCTCAAGTCGTGGGGCGAGCCCGGCGACGGCCCCGGACAGTTCAACACTCCGCATAGCATTGCGGTGGACGCGCAGGGCAGCGTCTACGTGGCGGACCGCGGCAACCGCCGCATCCAGGTGTTCGACGGCGAGGGCAAGTTCCTGCGCCAGATCACCATCGACGTGCCGGTTGATCCGGACGCCCGTCCGGCGATCGGCAACAAGCCGACCGCGACCACGGGCTCGATGGCGCCCGGCGCGCCCTGGGCGATCTGCATCACGCCGGGGCCAAATCAAGTGCTGTTCAGCCTCCGACGCCTACCCGGGCCGGATCTACAAGCTCAGCTTGGATGGAAAGGTTTTGGGCGTGCTCGGAGAATCAGGCAAACAACTCAAGCAGTTCGGTTGGATCCACGAAATCGCGTGCCCATCTGAGACCGAACTCTACGTTGCCGAATTGCTGAATTGGCGAGTCCAGAAGTTGATTCTCGAAGCGGGTCGTTAGACTAGGTCAGAGCTCCTTGATCACCCAAGCAGAGGCATAAGCACCGAATCACGACTCCGTCGGCAACAGAAGCGGCGGCGGAGTTCCGGTCCCCTATCCATGTTCCCCATTAGAGGCGTCGCAAGCAAGTGGATTGGAACCGAATCAAGCGCTTGTCGAAGGTCGGCGATCAGCTCCTCAACGTCATCTGCGGTATAACTATCGGCCGGTTCGCGTTCGTGGGCGCCGGCACGGTAGTCATAAGGGATGTCCCGGCATATGCGCTGGTCGTCGGTAATCCCGCCAAACAGATCGGCTTCATGTGCGAATGCGGCGAACGTTTGGAGGAATCTTTGGTTTGCGCGTGGGGCCGAGGATTTGAGCGGGACGCACAAGGACTGCGCATGGCTATGCCTAGCTGACGTCAATAGATCAGTGTAGGCCCAGATGATGCCTCTGCCATGCGATTCGAAGTGCGTTGGGCGCTGGGTTGTTTTCGAATCCTACAGGGCTCAGCACGCATCCCTTGCGCCTAACGTGCGAACTGCAGGCATGATCGGCGGCCTTGGCCCTGAGTCCACCATCGACTACTACCGCTCGATCACCCTATTCTGGCCTTCGTTTGGCCAGGGTGGGGCAAGTCAAGCGCTGCACTGCCCCGCCCTAGCCGAAGGATGGCTAGAACGGGGCACCCCAGTAAGATTTTTGACCGAGTGAATCCGCGGACCCGATGCCGCCGCGCGCAACGAAATTGTCATCACGAGTGTTACCTGGGCCTGCGGCCCACCCATAAGGATGAAAATCCTGGGCGGGCCAGCAGCCGCCAGAGACCACCGCCGTAGCCAGATGGTGCCACATGGGCACCCAAGTGGCCTGATTTTCGACAGAGCTAACCCGCGGCCCGACGAGGCGGTACGAACTACGAATTGTCATCACGAGCGCAGCGAGGGATCTGCTGTTCGGCCGCATCACGAAAAAGCAGATCCCTCGCGCGGCGCTCGTGATGAAAAATCTTCCGAGTCGAACCATGATTGGCGAACAACCGTCTCTCCGCCTCGCACCTGTGCGGCACATCACTTCTGTGCCACCGTCGCTCCCCTATAATTTCCAGTGAATGCCGCCAGTTGTTCATGAGTACTGCCATCATTTCTGATCGTCCGCTGGTTGAAGTCGGCACGCCTCCCCGCGCCGCGGTCCTGGCTTGCATGTTGGCCGGGATGTGCGCCTTCCTCAACGTCTATGACACGCAGCCGTTGCTTCCCTATCTGCAGCAGATCTTTCACACCTCGGCCATCGCTGTCAGCCTCACCGTAAGCGCCACCATCCTCGCGATGGCACTCGCCGCGCCCGTCACCGGACTGCTCGCCGAATCGATCGGCCGCAAGAAAGTCATCGTGCCTGCGCTGTACACGCTGACCGTTCCGACGCTGCTGGCCGCGACCTCGCACAGCCTTCACCAGCTCGTCTTCTGGCGATTCATGCAGGGGCTCTTCGTGCCCGGCGTGATCGTCGTCATCATGGCCTACATCAACGAGGAGTTTCCCCGCGGCCAAGTCGGCCGCGCCATGTCGGCTTACATTTCGGGGACCGTGCTGGGCGGATTTCTGGGGCGCTACATCTCCGGCATCGTTGCCCAGAATTTTGCCTGGCGAGAAGCGTTCGTCGCCATCGCCCTCATCAACCTGGCGGGCGCAATCGCCGTCCAGCGATGGCTGCCGCGGGCCCGCAACTTCGTGCGTGCCGCCAGCCTTGGCCATGCCCTTTCCGAGAGCCGGCAGCACCTGCGCAATCCGCGACTGCTGGCAGTCTTCGGCATGGGATTCGCGGCGCTGTTCTGCCTGGTCGGCGCGTTTACCTATGCCAACTTCTATCTCGCCGCCCCGCCATTCCATTTGAACTCCGCGCAACTGGGCAGCGTCTTCTTTGTTTATCTGCTCGGCTTTGTCGTGACCCCGCTCTCCGGCCGCTCGCTCGACCACTATGGCATCCGCGTGACCGCGGTCATCGCGATGATTTTCGCCGCAACCGGACTGCTGTTGACGCTGGTGCACTCGCTGCCGGTGATCATCGCCGGACTGGCGCTGGCGTCATCGGGCGTCTTCATCTATCAGGCGGTGGGAACAGTGCAAACCGGAATCGTCGCCGGCAAGGCGCGCTCGTCGGCCGCAGGATTGTACGTAACCTTCTACTACATCGGCGGGAGCCTGGGAGCCATCGTCACTGGCTGGGCATGGGCCGCCGGCGGCTGGCCGCCTTGCGTCTATCTGCTCATGGGAGTGTCTGTGCTCGCGGTGCTGATGGCGTTTGTCGGCAGCGAAAGGGCGGCCGGCCAAGAGACACGTCACTGACCGATCGGGCTAATACCCGTGCCGGGCAGCGTGACCTTGTGCCGGATAGATTTCCTCTTCCCCGAACGGAAGCGGACCACAGCTCTCAACACAAAGGGCGAGTCGGTGTCTCCATAATCGCCGAAAGCAAAGCGCGGATCACCCTCTTCCACCTTAGGGTTGAAGGAACTGGGAAACTCGTAGGTAACATCTGAAATCAAGTCCAAGCTGTCATCCGACCCGTCGATCCAAAGCCAGAAATCCCACCTTTGCGTATTCCACTCATCCTTCCGGCCAGGTTTGGCAAGATGACACACGGCCAGGCTATCGTCCCTGTCGTTCTTGAACAGCAGGCTCTTTACGGCGTCTCGCAGGCGCGGGAATGCCGCAAAAGCCACGTTCTCTGAGTCGAGCTCGATGTATTGCACGTTGCCCAGAATTCCGATGTCAAGGTGAACATTTTTCTCGCGGACGAGCACGACCGGAATACCTTTGCCAGCCGCGAAGCCCATCTCCTGCAGCACCCACTGGCTGGCCATCCACTCGCCATTGGCGAGCCGTTCATTCTTCGTCAGAAAGGCAATCAGCAGATTGGACCGCCCAATGTCGTTCGCAACCCCGCGGTTGATTTCCTGCAGATGATACTTTTCCCCGGTCAGCACTTCACAGCCGTAATACCGAAGCAAAGGTCGCGTGCAATCCTTGATCCACGCTGCCTTAGTCTGAAACGCGTAAGAGAGAAACACGACAGGTTTGCTGGTTTGTACAAGCGCCGCGTCCTGGCGGTCATCTGCGTCTGCGGTCATAGGAGTGTTGGTCGACAGCCAATAGCCTCTGGAGGCTGTTGCCGACGTCTAGGTAACGAAGGGCATTGTCTTCTAAACCATGGTCGAAATCAAGAACCTGAGACTCAGCCCATCGTCATGCTGGGGAGAAACCTCCGGGAAACTAAACGGGGCGGCATCGCTGCCGCCCTCTGACCACTGACAACTGGCTATTGACAACTACCTCTGGCCCCTAAATCCCCAGCCCCTGCTTCTACGTTCCCTCATTCCAGCTCGCCAGATACTCTTCCTGCTCCGGCGTCAGCCGGTCGATCTTGATGCCCATCGACTCCAGCTTCAGCCGCGCGACCCGCTTGTCGAGCTCTTCCGGAACCGCGTACACCTTCTTCTCCAGCGAACTGTGGTTCTTCACCAGGTACTCGACCGACAGCGCCTGGTCGGCGAAGCTCATGTCCATCACCGACGGCGGATGTCCTTCGGCGGCGGCCAGATTGATGAGGCGGCCTTCGCCCAGCAGGTTGATCTTGCGGCCGTCCTTCAGCGAATACTCCTCGACGAAGGTGCGCGTGGTGCGCTTCGACGATGACATCTTCTCCAGCGTCGGAATGTCGATCTCGACATTGAAGTGGCCGGAGTTGGAGACGATCGCGCCGTCCTTCATGGCTTCGAAGTGCTCGCGCCGCAGCACGCTCTTGTTGCCGGTGACGGTGCAGAAGACGTCGCCGATCTTGGCCGCTTCGTCCATGCTCATCACGCGGAAGCCGTCCATCACCGCCTCGATCGCCTTCGTCGGATCGATCTCGGTCACGATGACCTCGGCGCCGAGCCCGCGCGCGCGGCTGGCCAGCCCGCGTCCGCACCAGCCGTATCCCGCGACCACAAACTTCGCGCCTGCCAGCAGGAAGTTGGTCGCGCGAACAATGCCGTCGATCGTGGACTGTCCCGTGCCGTAGCGATTGTCGAACAGGTGCTTGGTGTCCGCATCGTTCACCGCGATGATGGGATAGCGCAGCACGCCCTGCTTCGCCATCGCGCGCAGGCGAATGATGCCGGTCGTCGTCTCTTCCGTCCCGGCGATCACGCCATCAAGCACATCGGTGCGCTTGGTGAGCGCCGTCGTCACCAGGTCGGCGCCATCGTCCATCGTGATGTGCGGCTTGTGGTCGAGCGCCGCCATGATGTGCGCGTAGTAGGTGTCGTTGTCCTCGCCCTTGATGGCGAAAACCGGAATGCCGTAATCGCGCACCAGGCAGGCGGCAACGTCATCCTGCGTCGAGAGCGGATTGGAGGCGCACAGCACCACCTCGGCGCCGCCGTCGCGCATGGTAATAGCCAGGTTGCCGGTTTCAGCCGTGACGTGCAGGCACGCCGAAACCCGAATCCCCTTCAACGGCTGGTTCTTGATGAAGTCCTTGCGGATGATCTGCAGGACCTTCATCGATTGGTTGGCCCAGTCAATGCGCTTCTTGCCCATATCGGCAAGAGCGATGTTGGCGATGTCGCCGGCGACGCGAGTGGTTGTGGTAGACATAATCTCCTAGAACAGTTTCGAGTTTCGTGTTTCAAGCGGGCGGAAGGGCTCTAACCCTGCGATAGCCGTTTCGCCGCGTGCCCCCCATGTCAATTTTGCCCCCGCCTTGTCGGCGGATTGTCCTTTAGTGAGCAGGACATCCCGTCCGGTGTGAGACAATTGCCCTCCTTGCAGGTCGCGACTATTTCATATTTGAAGGTGTGAGGGCCACGCATGCCATGAACCTTCTTCGTCTGGGGAGGGTATATCCTTGTCGTCCAGGTGTTCTTAGAAAATTGAAAAAGGCCTCTAACTTCCACCTTATCACCCTTAACGTCTACAGGGTATGATGCCCCTGGCTCTAGGTCTGGAAAGCCAGACCAGCCAGGGTGTCCGGTGGTAAGAACATACGATGTCGATGTCCCATCCGTACCTGCAGCTTGGATCTTCTGACACATCCAAAAAGCGAAAGTGATGTCCCACCCCGACCGGTCAGAGTCGGGCTTAAGAACTATACCCCCTGCTCCGAATAATGTGCCTCCGATGGACTGCCCGACCAACTCTCCAGTGGAGGTTTGGTGCAGCAGGGCCGTACCCCAATGCGTTCTAAAGGCTCGATTTATTAACGTCAGCGTGTCCTGGTGCCAGGAGACCAGGCAAGACCCCGCAACCTCGGGCGCGCCTATCACCGTCATTTGCTGCGCAAAGGCAACGGACGGCACTAGCATCAACGTATAGACGCCGATAGCCAAACGGAGGCGTTCTATCCGTTTCACTTTCCCTCCCAGTTACAGCTACCCCGGGGACACCCAGACCAAACCATGATCGGCCAAAACTTACTGCGGTGGATCGCAGCCACGGCACGATTAGCGGCCATACCATCTGCATAGTTCACTTCGTCACGGTTGACGTTTTCCGTGCGGACGCCTGCAGCCCGGCCTGCTCTCGCAGCGCGGCCGCCTTATCGGTTTTCTCCCACGTGAAATCGGGATCGTTGCGTCCGAAATGTCCATAAGCCGCGGTCTTGCGATAGATAGGCCGGCGCAGGTTCAGCGACTCCATAATGCCCTTCGGCGTCAGCGCGAAATTCGCGCGAATCAACTGCGCAATCTTGCCTTCATCAATCTTTGCCGTACCGAAGGTGTCGACGAGCACGCTAACCGGCTCAGCCACGCCGATAGCATAGGCAAGCTGCACCTCGCAGCGGTCGGCCAATCCCGCAGCGACAATGTTCTTTGCGATATAGCGCGCCATGTAGCACGCCGAGCGATCGACCTTCGTCGGATCTTTGCCGCTGAACGCCCCGCCGCCATGGCGTCCCATTCCGCCGTAGGTATCGACGATGATCTTCCGGCCTGTCAATCCGGTGTCGCCCATCGGGCCGCCGATGACGAACCGTCCCGTCGGGTTGATGTGATACTTCGTGTCTTCGTCGAGCATCTCCGCCGGCAGCGCAGCCTGAATCACGTGCTTCAGAATGTCGGCACGCAGCTCTTCGGTGGAGACCGTCTCCGAGTGCTGGCTGGAGATGACCACCGCGTCGATGCGAACCGGCTTGTGGTTCTCGTCGTATTCCACTGTCACTTGGGACTTGCCATCGGGCCGGAGGTACGGAAGGGTGCCATTCTTGCGGACTTCAGTCAGGCGCTGGCAAAGCTTATGCGCCAGGAAAATGGGGGTCGGCATGTAATTATCATTTTCATTGGTCGCATAGCCGAACATCATGCCCTGGTCGCCGGCGCCACCGGTGTCGACGCCCATGGCAATGTCGCCCGATTGCTTGTTGATGCTGGAGATGACCGCGCAGGTGTTGGAGTCGAAGCCGTAGAGCGCGTTGTCATAGCCGATGGAGGCAACCACGCCCCGCACCAGCGTTTGGAAATCGACGTAGGCCTTGGTCGTAATCTCGCCTGCGATGATCACCAGCCCGGTCGCGGTCAGCGTCTCGCAGGCCACGCGGCTATAAGGATCTTCTTTGATGCAGGCGTCGAGGATAGCATCGGAAATCTGGTCGGCAATTTTGTCGGGATGACCTTCGGTCACCGATTCCGAGGTGAACAGGTAACGTTTCTTGGACAAATTTTAGCTCCTATTTCTTGTCCTGCTGGCGGGAGCAACTCAGAGCAATCAGCTGGACACAATGGTACGGCGTCAGTTCAAGCCTATCGAGAGGATAGCGTTCAACTGGGTAAGCTCCCAATATTTTACGGCCAAAGGGTGAGTTTCGGCCAGCAAAACCCGCAAAATCAGCAGCGAACAAGCGACCGGAAACGGACGCTGAAGAAGGCAAAACAGAACATCCTGCACAATCGCACAGCGATTTGGAGGAGCGCCGACCTTCCCACGAGGTGTCGGGCTTCGGTGGAAGCGCTGGACTTCAGGCGAAATCGGGTAGCACCAGTGGCGGCTTTAGCCGCGGCAACCAGGGCTAATGCCCGCTTTCTGGGGCGAACTTCTGGCACGGCTGAAGCCGTACCCTTCCACCCTATTTCGCCGCCATCGGGCTGGCATCGTCCAGTGCCAGGTTGGTCTCCAGAACATTGACGCGCGGCTCGCCGAGGAATCCCAGTTCGCGCCCTCGTGTATGCCGGCGAATGATCTGCCGCACCTGCTCCTCGCTGATTCCGCGCTGCCGCGCAATACGCGGCACCTGGAACTCCGCCGCCGCCGGCGTAACGTCTGGATCGAGCCCCGAAGCCGATGTAGTCACCAGATCGACAGGAATCGGCTGCCCGGGATTTTCCTTCTGCAAGCGAGCGACATCCCCATTCACCCGGTCAATCAGTTTCTGATTCGTCGGAGCATAGTTGCTCCCGCCGGAATTGGCGGCATCATAGCCATTACCCGCCGCCGATGGCCTTGAGTAAAGATATCCAGCACCACTGAACGCCTGCCCGATGATCCTCGATCCCACGATCTGTCCACGCCGGTAAATGAGCTGGCCGTTCGCCTGATCGTGAAACAGCTCTTGCGCGATCCCGGTAACAATCAGCGGGTAAACGATTCCCAGCAGAATGGTGGTAACGATAGTCATCAGGATTGCGATCTTCAGGTTCTGCATCATAACTTTCTCCCACCGCGATAGCCCTTTGGCCTTTGGCTATTAGCTTTTAGCTCTCAACAAACCAATCTCGAAGCTCGACTGCTAAAGGCTAACAGCTAAGAGCTAATAGCCTCGTAAGCCCTGGCGCCTACACGCTGACAGCATTCCTCACGCCAACCGAATTCCCGTGATAATCATGTCGATTAACTTAATTCCGATGAACGGCACCACAATGCCGCCCACGCCGTAAATCCAAAGATTGCGCCGCAACAGCGCCGCCGCGCTCATCGGCTGATACTTCACCCCGCGCAGCGCCAGCGGAACCAGCGCGATGATGATGATCGCGTTGAAAATTACCGCCGAAAGAATCGCCGACTGCGGCGTCCGCAGGTGCATGATGTTCAGCGCATTCAGCACCGGGAACGTTCCCGCGAACATCGCCGGAATGATGGCGAAATATTTCGCAACATCGTTGGCAATCGAGAACGTCGTCAACGAGCCGCGCGTCATCAGCAACTGCTTGCCGATGGCGACGACCTCGATCAGCTTGGTCGGATTCGAATCCAGATCGACCATGTTGCCGGCTTCTTTCGCCGCCTGCGTTCCGGTATTCATCGCCACGCCAACGTCGGCTTGGGCCAGAGCAGGCGCGTCGTTGGTCCCGTCGCCGGTCATTGCCACCAGCTTGCCTTGCGCTTGCTCGCGACGGATCAGGTCCATCTTGTCTTTGGGCGTCGCCTCCGCAAGGAAGTCGTCCACTCCCGCTTCGCGCGCAATGGCCGCCGCGGTCAGCGGATTGTCGCCGGTGATCATGACCGTCTTGATCCCGATCGCGCGCAACTGATCGAAGCGCTCGCGCATGCCGCCCTTCACAATGTCCTTCAGGTAAATCACGCCCAGCGCGCGCCCCTGCTCGGCCACCACCAGCGGAGTTCCGCCGGAGCGCGCAATCTGCTCCACCGTCGCCTGCACTTCCGGGGGCATCTTGCCGTTGTTGGCGGCCAGATACTTCGTGATCGCATCCACCGCGCCTTTGCGAATCTGGTTGCCGTTCATGTTCACGCCCGACATGCGGGTCTGTGCCGTGAACGGAACGAATTCCATTTCGTGCGAACTTAGTTCCCTGCCCCGCAATCCGTATCGTTCCTTCGCCAGCACCACAATCGACCGGCCTTCAGGAGTCTCGTCCGCCAGCGATGACAACTGCGCCGCATCGGCCATTTCCATCTCACTCACTCCCGGAGCGGGAATAAACTCCGCCGCCTGCCGGTTGCCCAGCGTGATAGTTCCGGTCTTGTCGAGCAGCAGCGTGTCCACGTCCCCCGCGGCTTCCACCGCGCGTCCTGACATCGCCAGCACGTTGTGCTGGATCAGGCGGTCCATGCCTGCGATGCCGATGGCCGACAGCAGCCCGCCGATGGTCGTGGGAATCAGGCAGACCAGCAGCGAAACCAATACAAAGACCGATTGCGGCGCACCGGAGTAAATCGCGAATGGCTGCAGGGTAACCACCGCCAGCAGGAAGATGATGGTCAGGCCTGCGAGAAGTATGTTCAGCGCAATTTCATTGGGAGTCTTCTGCCGCTCGGCGCCTTCCACCAGCGCGATCATGCGGTCGAGGAAGGTCTCACCCGGATTCGATGTGACTTTGACGCGAATCTGATCGGACAGCACACGCGTGCCGCCGGTGACCGCCGAACGATCGCCTCCCGCTTCGCGAATTACGGGCGCCGATTCGCCAGTGATTGCCGACTCGTCCACCGAAGCCACGCCTTCGATGATCTCGCCGTCGGAGGGAACAAACTCGCCGGCGGAGACGACCACCAGATCGCCCGCGCGCAGCTTCGAGCTGGCAATCTTCTCGATTGCGCCATCTTCTTCGCGCACGCGGTTGGCAATCGTCTCCGAACGCGCCTTACGCAGGGTGTCGGCCTGCGCCTTGCCGCGTCCTTCGGCCATGGCTTCGGCGAAGTTGGCGAACAGCACCGTGAACCACAGCCACAGCGTGATCTGCAGATTGAACAGAAACGCGCCGCCCCCGCGCAGCAGCAACACCGTCGTGATGACGCTGCCCACCTCGACCACGAACATCACGGGGTTGCCCATCATGTGCCGCGGGTCGAGCTTGATGAGCGAATCCAGAATCGCCCGGGCGACGATTTCCCATTGCCAGATAGCTTTCTTTCTTGGGTTCATGTGCGAATGTCCCGGGTTCGCCAGCGGCGGAGAGATGATTTCCGGTTTCATAGTGCTTGCCATTGCAGAATCCCTCTACAGAAAGCTTTGTGTCAGGACACGACTTCAGTCACGCCAATAAGCCCCTGTTTTTTCTCATCCCTCGCGGGCTTTAGCCCGCGAGCGATCTTTCCTCTAGAACGTCTTACCTGCCGCCAGCAGTAGGTGCTCAAGAATCGGCCCCAGACTCAGCGCCGGGAAAAATGTCAGCGCGCCGACAATAACGATCACTCCGATCAGCAACGTCGAAAACAGCGGCGTCGTCACCGGAAAGGTCCCCAGCGACGGCGGCACATATTTCTTCTGCGCCAGGTTCCCGGCAATCGCCAGCATGGGGATGATCATGAAGAAGCGGCCCAGCAACATGTCGAAACCGATGCTGGTGTCGTACCATGGCGTGTTCGCGGTCAGACCAGCGAATGCCGAGCCATTGTTGCCCGCGCCGGAAACATAGGCATAAAGCATCTGTGTGAATCCATGGGGTCCGGGATTGGTAATGCCGGCGGTGCCAAAGCTATGCACCGATGAAACGCCGCTGAAAACCAGAATCACCAGCGGAAACACCAGCGCCACCAGCATCGCCATCTTCACGTCGTACGCTTCGATCTTCTTGCCGAGATACTCCGGCGTGCGGCCCACCATCAATCCGGCGATGAAGACAGCCAGCACAATATAGATCAGAATGCCGTACATGCCCGCGCCCACACCGCCAAAGATCACCTCGCTGAGCATGATGTTGACCAGCGGAATCATGCCTCCCAACGGCATGAAGGAATCGTGCTGGCTGTTGATGGCGCCGCAGCTTGCGTCCGTAGTCACCGTCGCGAACAGCGTGGAGTCGGAGATGCCGAAGCGCACTTCCTTCCCCTCCATGTTGCCGCCGGACTGCGGCGCAGTAGCTTGCTGATTGACGCCATGCAGCAGCGGATTGCCTCGCGCTTCGGCCCAGTAAGCAACCGTGACGCCGGCCAGAAACATGACCGCCATCGCAGCCCACACGGCCCAGCCGTGACGCTGTGATCCCGTCATCCGGCCCAGCGTGTAAGTGAGTCCCGCGCCAATGGCGAATATGGCAAACATCTCGATATAGTTGGTGAGCGGTGTCGGATTCTCGGAAGGATGCGCGCTGTTGGCGCCGAAGAAGCCGCCTCCGTTGGTGCCGTATTCCTTGATGATCTCCTGTGATGCGACCGGCCCCTGCGCAATAGTCTGCGTATCAACCCTATCCATCACAGGTTTGCCGCTGGCGTCCACCGCGGGCTTGCCGTCGGCGTTCACGTGCTGCACCTGCTGCGGCTCAACGAGCTTCACCGTGTCATACGGCCTCAGGTTCTGCACCACCCCTTGCGAAACCAGCACCAGCGCCCCGATGATGGAGAAAGGCAGCAGGACCCACAGGCAACTGCGTACCATGTCCACCCAGAAGTTGCCGATGGTCTGCATCTGACGGCGCGCAATACCGCGTATGAACGCAATCGCCAGCGCGATTCCCGTCGCCGCAGAAATGAAGTTGTGATAAGCCAGCCCGGCCATCTGGGTGAAGTAGCTCATCGTGGTCTCACCTGAATAGGCCTGCCAGTTGGTGTTGGTGGTGAACGAAGCTGCCGTGTTCCACGCCAGGTGCTCCGGCATTACGCCCGCAAACTTCTGCGGATTCCACGGCAGGTGGAGCTGCACCCGCTGCAACACGTACAGCAGCAGCATCGACACCACGCTGAAAAGCAGCATCGCGCCCGCGTACTCCGTCCAGCGCATCTCATGATTTTCATCGACTCCGGTGACGCGATAGAGCAGCCGCTCCACCGGACGCATCACCGGATCCAAAAATGTCCGCTCGCGATTGAAGACCCGCGTCATAAAGACGCCCATCGGCTTGGTGACCGCCAGGATCAGCGCAAGGTAAACGATTATCTGCAGCCACCCATTGGCCGTCATGTCAGAATTTCTCCGGTCGCAACAGCGCGTAGAAGAGGTAGATCATCATCAACGCGCAAATTACCATCATTACGTCTGATTCGGTTTGCATAGCTTCGCCTTCCTACTTGATGCGGTCGCAGAAGTGTACATATCCCAGCGACAGCGCAAAGAAGACAATCGTGGTCGCGATGAATAAAACGTCTTGCATCTTCAACTCCTGATCTTGTTCTTGACAGGGGCGGCCTTCAGGCCGTCCGTAAATGCCACAAATCAAGTCGGCTTTAGCCGCCGAGGTACATCGCTAAGACTTAGTCAGAGTTTCTCCATGGTTACCTACCACGGTCCTTGCTTGCGTCCAAACCACCAGATCACTCCCATGGTGGCCGTGTCCTGGTGCGTGCTGAATACATTCTGGGTGCTGGTCAGAAAAATGGGTTGATTGGAAATATCGCGCCGGTATTCCCATCGCATATCGAACCCATCCGCTAGCTGGACGTCATAGGTCGCCGTGACCTCTTTTAGCGCCTCAATGTAAGCAGTAATGCCGGTGAACAGCCCGCCATGGTCATTTAGATATTCGGTTCGACCTGCCAGATAAGTCCTGGGAGTCAGTTGATACTTGGCATAAGCCGCTCCGCCCCACACATCCGACGGCGCCGACGACTCGCCGGAGGCGGTGCTGGCCCACAGACGCTCAATTTCGTAATCGCCTTCCAGCGACAGGCTAAGCTTCTTCATAGTCTGCCAAGTCACATAGCTATCGAAGATGTTCGTCTTCCCATTAGGCGCGGGACTGATCTTCTGGAAACACAGTCCCTGCTGCACTGGTACGGGACCGCAATTGGAAACCGGCACCGCGTCAGGATGTTCCTGTCCAAGGTAGTAGTTTAGCGTCCAACTGACGTTCTTGTTGGGCGTGATTACCAACCCGAAGAGCTCATCCTTGAAACCATTGGTAGGTTCGGTCTGATTGGTGCCATTAACGATCCAATAATTCAGTGCCAGCCGATCATTGACCTTGTAGTTTAACCGTGCGCCCATGTGATAGAAGGGCAGGAAGTTGAACCAGTAAGATCGGGAATAGTTAATCTGAAATTGGGTATAGTTGCCCTCAATGCCTAGAGAGCTGGCCCACTTTCCGAAATCTACCGTAAGGCCGTTATTATGGACCGGCACAACATAGGTCCCATAAGCCTGAAAAATGTTGCGATAGATATTCGGCCGCGGTTCGTTCAGAGGATTCCCCTGCAGCGTTGCCGTGGCTTGCCCAAACTGCAGATCGATTCTCGCGCCATAGCGCCGGCTGGCGTCCACGTCCGGTGCGCGCTCCACGACCAGGTCCGCCTGGTTCAGGCTGAACGCGTTGCTTAGCACATCGTAAGCCCGAAGCAAATTCACTCTTCCCAACGGATCGTTGAAATTGTACGCGTAATATCCATCGAACTCGCCGTTTATCGTTGTGCCCTTGAAGTAATTGAGGATAGAACGGTCTTCAGGAGTGAGCGGTTCGGCCGCTCCCGTCGCGACCGCTGCCTGCGCGTCCACAGTATCGTGCGCAGCACCGTCATAAACGGTGCTTCCCGATCTGGCCGCCATTACCGCCTTCATCTCCTTGACCTGCTCCCGCAATTCCTGGACCTCGTTTTCCAGTTCATTCACATGCTGCTCAAGCTTCTGCGTCGTCTGCTCGGCTCCCGACGGGGATACCGAACTCTGTGGCGTATTGGACTGAGCCAACACCACGGGTGCCGAACTCGCAACCAAAGACAACAATGCCTTGCCCATCCAGTTGCCAAAACGTGAACTGTAAATCACCTGGACACCTCCTGGCCGGCATCTCGGCCGTTCGCGTCAGGATAAACCTGATTCGAACGTCTGTATGCCCGCAGTCAGTGTTCAGATGCGCACCTGAACGACCTCCGTTTTCATATCTCAGAACATGACCATGATTGCCATGTTCAGGGTGTTCTGATTCTTCACCAAGTCCGGCGTCCATCCGGGAACCGTGGCGCTTGGGTTACCGTTGTTGCCTCCCGGAGGCGTAATCCCGCCATATCCGGAGAAGTACGGGACATTCGAGTGGCGATGGTCGTACTCAGCCCGGAATGTAATGTACTGCGATGGCATATAGTCGAAGGTCGCCGAGGTATCCCAGGCTTTAAAGGGATCGCCTGGGTTCTCGGTGAAGTAAGGAGTACCGGTGATCGCGGTTGCGCCGTTGATGGGCGGCAAGAGTACCAGGTAACGGCCAGGATTGTTGATTTGTCCACCACCCAGAGTGACGGCGTACAGGTCCTTGTGGAACCAGAAACGGTTGTAAATCATGTATCCCAGGAAGCTCTGTTTCGGCCCCTGTGCCGAATCGCCCAAGCAGCTCACGCCGCCGCCATGTTCGCAACCCATATCGCCGGTAAACGTAAATGCCATCTTGTCGAGTCTGCGCTCCGGCCTGTCGTAGTACTTGATCTGTATGCTGTCGTCGGTGTGATAGCGCACTCGGCCAGGCTCACCGAGCGTGTCCTCGCCCAACCCGTATTGGTTACCCACGAAGGAGAACCAACCAGTCGGTCGATACAAGATCTGCATACCCAAGCCGGGTCGATGGTTGAAGCGGCCATACGACTGCCATCCATTGATCAGCCAAGGCTCGATCTTCAGGTGCTCACTAGGAAAAATCTGTATGCGCATGCCGTTGAAGAACCATGGCGTGTTCGACGAAACATAGGACGGCTGATAGGCCCAATTATCGAAGTTGTAAAAGCTGAACAGGCCAATATAGGACATGAAGATTCCGGCCTGTATGTTAATGCCATCCATCAGGTTGAGATGGTAGCCACCATACGCCTCAGCCAGATATTGATAGGCGCCGTCCAGGTTCCACTGACCACGTGCCGGACTGGCGTCGTTGCGCGGCTGGGTCTGCGAGTACATACCGAACTGCGTCATCAGCCTGGCCTGCACATTGTCCCAGTGAAAGTCGCCGCCCACTCCGAGTTGAGTAAGCTGGAACTCGCCGGAGCGGAAGATTTCGCTTGACCCGCCGATGGTATCGTCCTGTGGGTGGTTGAAGTCGTAAATGTAGGAAACGTCCGTGCGAATCTCCGGCGTAAAGAACTTGCTGTCGAATGGTACTTCCTTGATGCGCGGGTTCCCGGTCAGCCAGGTGAAGTCGGCAAACGAGAATGGCGCTGGCTTTTCGTTCGCAGGGGCTGCCTGCGGCTGCGACAAAGCCGCTTCGGCGGCTGGAGCACCTTGCTCGTAAACCTCGTGTATAGGCGCAGTAGCTTTGGCCGTGACTGGCGGTCCCTGTGGCGTACGCGACTTCAGCTCCTGTTCTAGTTGTTCGATGCGCTTTTGCATCGCAGCAAGCTGCTTCGCCACCGCCGGTGGGATCTCCTGATCGGCAGCGGTTGCGTTACCCTGCTGCTCCGCCGATGGGCCGTCCTGGGATTGCGCTCGTGCAGCCGGGACCAAGGTAAGCGCCACCAACAGGAGCGCCACTTTCCCGTGCTTCGACGACATGAATCGCGCCATCTCCTCTTCGAACGGTGTAAAGAAATGAGTGCCGGCCTCAGCATCCGTGAACTGCGACCCCGGGACGGGACGGACCACACGGCGCATCTTCGATGTTCGCCGCAATGTCTTCGAGTTGCGCTGCGGACGCGAACACTGCGCCAGGAAGATACAAAAGAAGACCACGCTTAACGCGCATGTAACCAGGAATAAATCCGTCATGGATTTCCCTTCACACACCACGGCGGCTTCGCCGCTCGACTATGGATTCAATCAGCCGCGCGGTAATGGTGGTCTAAAGAAGTTGCAAGTTTTCCGTAAAGGCAGCGGATGACGCAGCCTCGCGCGGGACAAGAGAACCTAAGGTGGAAGGGCACGGCCTCACCGGCCGCTGAAAATTCGATTTTGAGCTGCTTTGAAGGGGCGCGGCCTTAGCTGCGCGGTTACGAGTCCTTTATTCTCGCCATCCCGAGGCGGCCGCCGACGGATCTGCTGGTTCTGCTTTTTCAGCGGCCTCTTCAGCCGTGCCGAAGCTTCGGCCTGGAAAGCCGGCCGCGGTGGTTGCCTCATCTTCGCCGGGCTGAAAGCTGCCCTGAGCGTCGATGGGCCTGCGGCCCACCTAAGCTCATGAAAATTTGGGGTGCCCCATTCTGGCCTGGGTTTGGCCAGGGCGGGGCAATCCCGATTGCTCTACTGCCCCGCCCTAGCCAAGCGACGGCTAGAACGGGGCACCCCAAGTGTGATTTTCGACAGAGCGGAGCCGAAGGGCCCGGCGCTTCCACCGTAGTTAGCCCTTCACCACGCGCAGGTTGTTCGTCACCGACAGGACGCCCGGAACCTGGTTAACGCGGATGGTGCACAGATTCTTATCGGTTTCAGTATCCACCACCCCTTCCAACGTAACGCGCGCGCTGTTCACAATAATGCGAATCGGTGGATTCGGCATGTGGCTGTATTTGAACAGCGGTCCGTCAGTGTAGATGGCGCGCTCAATGGCACGCCGAAGCCGCGCGTCCAAGGGACTCGGCGGCAGCACTTCGATATTGTTGACGACCTTTTCTACGCCCTCAATCCTCTTTACCGACTTCTCGGCATCGGGCTTTAAGGTCGGGTTAACCACCTGGCCCTGCAGAATCACGGTGCGGCCTTGCAGCTCAAATTGAATCCAGTCGAAGGGGGTGCCGTAGTAAGGCAGCATGATCAGCGTGTGCTGGACCTTCTTGGTCAGCTTCTCCTGTGCCGCCGGTGAGAGCTGATCGCTGGACATCTGCGACTGTGCCGCGCCGCTCGCCTGCTCGGCAGCATAGCTCGAACTCGAAGCCGGCGCTGCATGCCCGCCCATCGCTACCGCGAAGCAGATCACCAATAGGATAACGACGGCTACTCCATGGCCCTTGCGCATGAATGCCTCCTTGTTTACCTCAAAATTTATACTCTTTGATCCCGCGTTTTCGCCAGCATTGCCAGAATCGGGTTCCCTTTGCGAAGTGAAAATGTTCTAATGCTGCCCGAGAAATAATTTCCAACTCACCGCTGTTGTGGTCGAGCTTCTATGCACCCTTACGCCCTGCGGAGGTCCGTCGGCATTCTCGTCGCTTTGCTGTTGCTGTCCGCGCTCGCCTCGGCGCAGGCGGCAACGCAAACCGAACCTTCTTCCTCCGATCTGTTAACCGTTGACCAGGCCATCAAGCTCGCGGTGGCCAACAATCGCCCGTTCAAGATTGTCTCGCTGAATGTGGACATATCGAAACAGCAGGTGCTCGCCGCCAAAACCAAGCGCCTGCCCGCAGTGAACACCTATGTCTTCGCTTCGCAACTGCTCCAGCCCATCAGCTTCGAAATCGCCGCAGGACAATTCGGCACCTACAAGAACACCGGTCCGATTCCTGCGACAAACACAAGCATAAGTACCCCCACCAGGCCCACAGCGTACATCTTCGGCACCGTTTCGCAGCCGCTGCTGAGCCTTTACAAGATCAATCTGGGTGTGCGCGGCCAGGAATTGTCGCTCGAACAATCAGTCCTGCAGTTGCGCGACCAACGCAACACCCTCGTGAACAATGTCCGGCAGGCGTACTACTCGGTCGTAGAAATTGAAAACGTCATCGCAGCGAGTAAAGCTAGCATAAAGCAATATGAGGAGCTTGACCGAATCACGCTGGAGTACATCTCGCAGAAGGTCGCATTGCAGTCGGACAGCCTGGAAGTAAAAGCCAAGCTGGCGCAGGAACGGCTACAACTCCTTCAGGCCGAGGACGAGCTGGAATCAGCGAAGGAGACTCTCAACAACCTCCTGGCACGCGACCTCAACGTCGATTTTCAGGTCGCGGAAGACAAGGAACTCTCGCCGCTGGAGCAGGACTTGAAAGCAGCGCAGGCGGTTGCGCTGGAGCAGCATCCCAAAATCAAAGAAGCGGAGATCCAGACTCAGCAGGCCGATACCGCCCGTCGTCTGGCCAAGGCGGAGTACATTCCTGACGTCGCGGCTTCCTTCCACTATCTCTCGCCCTTCGGGGTGAACTTTCTTCCCACGAACATCATGAGCGTCGGTATCGAGATGAGTTGGGAGCCATGGGATTGGGGCCGAAGGAAAGATGTGGTGAACCAGAAGGTGCTCGCCCTGGAGCAAAGCAAACTGAATCTCGACGAGACCAAGTCGAGTGTGCTGGTCAATCTGGACAACCAGTTCCGAACGCTGCAGGAGGCGCGCATGGCGGTCGACGTGGCCAGCGCTCAGCAGCAAGCTGCGCGCGAGAAGCTGCGCGAAGTCACACAGCAATATTCGCAAAAAAATGCCCTGCTGCGCGACGTGCTGCAGCAACAGGCAGTCGTGGAAAAAGGCAATGCCGATTACAACCAGGCAATTGCCTCCTTCTGGACGGCCAAGGCCAACTTCCAGTTGGCATTGGGTGAGAACTAGTCATGAGGATTCGCTTCGCAGATAGAGCGGTGTACCCGCTAACGCTCGGCGTCCTGGCCTGCCTGCTGCAATGCGCGTGCAATAAGGCGAGCTCCGAGCCGCCGTCGCCCACGCCAGTGCGCACGGCGGAAGTCACGAACATCGATACCGGGATTACCAACACCTATTCCGCCAACATTCAGCCGTACCAGCAAGTTGATCTTTCTTTCAAGTCCAACGGATACCTCGTCAGCATTCGTCAGGTGCGCGATGCCGATGGGCACATCCGCAACATCGGGCCGGGCGATTACGTCACCGCCGGAACGGTGCTGGCGGTGGTGCAGAAAGATGATTATCAGCAGCGGCTCACGCAGGCCAAGGCGCAGCTCGCCCGCGCACAGGCTGACCGCGAGCGTGCAAAGCTGGCCTTCGAGCGCACCACGGCGCTGTACAACGCCGGTGCGGCCACGCAACCCGACTACGACAGCGCTCGCGCGCAAGACCAGAGCACGCAGGCTGCGGTCGACAGCGCGACCGCGCAGATCGCCGAGGCGCAGCTCGCGCTCAGCTATTGCGAATTGCGAGCGCCTTTCGATTCCTGGCTGCTGAAGCGCAATGTCGATCTCGGAACGCTCGTCGGCCCGGCCACCAACGGGTTCAGCCTGGCCGATACGCGGACGGTGAAGGCGGTCTTCGGCGTGCCCGACATTGCGGTCGCGCGCATCAAGCTGGGCAGCCCGCAAACCGTAACCACTCAAGTCTTCCCACAAGGTTTTTCCGGACACGTGACGGCGATTTCCGCAGCCGCCGATCCCAAGAGCCGCGTGTATTCGATCGAGGTGCGCATCGATAATCCGGGAAACCTGCTGAAGTCGGGAATGATCGCCTCCATCAAGATTGGCACGCCTTCGCCGCCGGGAGGGGTAATGGTAGTGCCGATATCGGCGGTCGTGCGCAGCCCAACTGATCCCAACGGCTTTGCAGTTTTCGTTGCTGACGGCGGCGGCGACACGGCCAAAGTACACACACAAGACGTGACGCTAGGGAACACCTATGGCAACGTGATCGCCGTCAACAGCGGCTTGAATGCAAAGGACCGCGTCGTCACCTCAGGCACGAACATAATCAAGAACGGCGATGAGGTGCGCATCATTCCCTAATGTCGACCCATCACAAATCCGACGCGGAGATCATCGCGACCACGCACAACATTGCTCGCTTCTTCACCGAGCACCGTCAGGTCGCCACGGTGTTGCTGATCGGCGTGTTCCTGTGGGGCTGGTACGGCTATCACCAGATGCCGAAGCGCAAGGATCCAGACATCCCTGTCCGCGTGGCTGCCGCGCAATGTAACTGGCCGGGCGCAACCGCCGAGCAGGTCGAGCAATTGGTGACCCGTCCCATCGAGCAGGCAGTCGCGACCAACTCCACCATCCGCCCACCCAGCCCATCCAACTTCGGCATTCGTTCCCTCAGCTTTCCAGGACTCTCGGTCGTCTACATTCAGCTCGACGACAGCGTGAACGACAAGGAGAAAGAATTCGCCGACATCAATCTAAAACTGAACCAGCTCAACCAGCGTCTGCCGCGCGGCGCCGGACCGATTCAGTTCAACAGTAACTTTGGCGATACCTCGGCGCTGATGTTTACCGTCGCCAGCCCTAAAGTCACGGCGACCGACGTGGCGCTGCGGGCCATCGCCATCCGCAAGTCCATCGAGGAAATACGTTTCGCTATGCCGAAGAACGCGCCACTGCCGCGCGTCGGCATCGTTTACGCATTTCCCACTGCCGTAGCTGCCAGCGCCGTCCGAACTACCTTCCAGGACCTCGCCTACATCGCTGAAGATCGCGGCATCGTCAGCGATCTTCATTTCTTCGAAGGGCCCGGCTACATAGGCCTGGACGCTAGTTCGAAACTGGATGATGCAACCATTCGCGCAGACAGCAATCACCTGGTCGAGGAAAATCTTCATCGCGGCGAGATTCATCCCGACGCTTGGCAGGCAGCGATCATCCGCGATCCCGCAGATACCGAAGCGCAACTGGCCAAGGTTGCCGGCGCGAAGTACTCGTATCGCCAGCTCGACAACTACACCGATCTGATCCAGCGCACCTTGCAAGGCGTACCGGAGACCTCGACCGTCTCGCGCTCCGGCGTCTTGCCGGAGCAGATATATCTCGATTACTCGCAGGAGCGGCTGGCACAGTACGGCTACGATCCCTCGAAGCTGAAAGATGTCCTCAACGCGCAGAACATCACCTTGCCTGCCGGCTCGCTCGAGGTCGGACCGCAGGACCTGACCATCAACCCCTCGGGACTGTTCCCCGACGCGCAGGCCATCGGCAATGTCGTTGTCGGCGTTTCGTCGTCCAACAGCCCGGTGTATCTTCGCGATCTGGTGGACATCTCGCGCTCCTATCAGAGTCCGCCCAGCTACCTCAATTACCTGACCTGGCAGGATTCCAAGGGAAACTGGATTCGCAGCCGCGCCATCACGCTCGGCGTCAACATGCGCTCCGGTCAGCAGATCAACCTTTTCGGGCAGCACGTTCAGGAGAAGCTGGACAGTCTGAAACCGTACTTGCCCGACGACCTCATCATGGTCCCCACCTCCAGCCAGCCGGTGCAGGTGGAAGAGCAGATCGATTTGTTCATGGATGCGCTCTACGAAGCCATCGTGCTCGTAGTAATCGTTTCGCTGATCGGCTTTTGGGAGTGGCGCTCGGCGGTGCTGATGGCGATCTCGATTCCCATCACGCTGGCGATGACTTTCGGCATCATCTATGTGCTCGGAATCGACATCCAGCAAGTCTCGGTCGCTTCGCTGATCATCGCCCTGGGATTGCTGGTGGATGACCCGGTCGTCGCCGGCGACTCCATCAAGCGCTCGCTGGCCGAAGGACAGCCGCGAATCATCGCGCCCTGGCTCGGCCCCACCAAAATCGCCAACGCGATCATGTACGCGACCATCACCAACATCGTCGCTTATCTGCCGTTTCTGATGATCTCCGGCAACACCGGCGAATTCATCTTCAGCCTGCCCATCGTGATGACGGTTGCGCTCGTCTGCTCACGATTGGCTTCGATGACTTTCATTCCACTGCTCGGCTATTACCTGCTGCGCCCCGACAAAAAGCCGGAGAAACCCATCGAGGAGCGCCGCACCACCGGGTTTACCGGCAAGTATGCGAGAGTCGCGAAGATTGCTATCGAGCATCGCTGGAAATTCGCGGCTGGATCGCTGGCGCTCCTGCTGGTGGGCGGATTTCTCTTCACGCACTTGAAGACTTCGTTCTTCCCCGACGATTTGCAGTACTGGTCGTACGTGGATGTCTGGCTTCCCAACAATGCCAACTTCGAAGCCACGAATGTCGCGGCCCAGCAAGTGGAGCAGATCATCCGCGATCAGGCCGACGCGTGGGACAAGGAACATCCGGAGAAGGACGGCTCGCCGGGACACATTTTGAAGTATGTGACCACATGGGTTGGCGGCGGTAGTCCGCGCTTCTGGTTCTCCGTGTCTCCGCAAGCCCGGCAGTTGAACTACGCGCAGGTGCTGGTGCAGTTGACCGACAAAGACGTCACGCCGCAGTTCGTCGATCAGGTGCAGCCGATCCTGTCAGCGAGAGTTCCGGGCGTGCGCTGCGACTATCGCCAGTTGCAAACCAATCCGGTGAACTATCCGGTTGAGATACGGGTGGTCAGCCAGGCCGACGTGGGGACGGCGCAGAGCGCGCAGGACATTGACCAGATGCGCCGCATCGCGTCGCAGGTGGAAGACATCGTGCGCTCCGCCGAAGAGGCAAGGCGCACGCGAAACGAGTGGGCCGAAGAGAGCTTTCAGGTGACGTTGAAGATCGATCCCGATCGCGCCAATCTGGCGGGTATTACCAACCTGGACGTGGCGAACTCTGCCACCAGCGCGCTCAGCGGCACGAACGTAACTTCGCTGCAGGAGGGCGACAAGAACATCCCGGTCGCGGCGCGACTGCAGATCACCGAGCGCGCCAAACTCTCCGACATCCAGAACCTCTATGTGTATTCCTCGGCGTCCCAGGACCCGACCAAGGTTCCACTGGTGCAGGTCTCCGGCATCGAGAACAGCATGACCACCGACCGCATTATTCGCATCGACCATTTCCGCGAAATGTCGATCTACGCCTTCCCGGCGCCAGGCCATCTTACCTCGGAGATCACCAACCGCGTCCTGCCGAAGCTTCGCGATTTCCAGAAGACGGTGCCTCCGGGATACAAAATCCTGATCGGCGGCGAGTACGACAAGCAGCACGAAGGATTTCGTAATCTGACCATTGTGCTGCTCATCTCGCTGGCCGCAATCTACCTCGCCTTGCTGTTCCAATTCAATAATGCGATCAAGCCGCTGCTGGTGTTTGCTGCTGCGCCGTACGGAGTAGCGGGCGCGATCCTCGGCCTGTGGGTGATGGGCATATCCTTCGGCTTCATGGCTTTTCTGGGGATTGCAAGTTTGATCGGCGTAATCGTCAGCCACGTCATCGTGCTGTTCGACTTCATCGAAGAAATGCACGCCAAGGGTGAGCCGTTCGAGCAAGCGGTCATCGATGCCGGCATCATTCGTCTGCGTCCAGTGATGATCACCGTCGGCGCAACCGTACTGGCGTTGTTTCCGCTGGCCATGCATGGCGGCCCGTTGTGGCAACCGCTCTGCTACGCGCAGATCGGCGGATTGACCATCGCAACCTTCGTCACGCTACTCATGGTGCCGTGCCTGTACTCGATCTTTGTGCTCGACCTGAAATTGCTGACCTGGGAGACGCGGGAAGAAGCAGATCATGCAGCGAAACCAGTCTCCGCATCGGTTTCCGCCGCCGCATCCGCAGAAGCGTGATTCTGGTTCGAAGCAATTTTAAAGTTGATGCTGTCCAACGGCCGGCTTTCTAGAGCGAACTTCCGGCACGGCTAAAGCAGCGCCCTCCCACCTTACTCCAGGATCGATACCACACCGCTGCCCAAGTCATAATATCCTGCAACAATCTTGATCTTGCCCTCTTTGGACATACCCGAAAGTACCGTCGAGGCTTCGCGCAGCAGCCCGGCCTGGATCTTTGCGTTGGCCTTGATGGCCGCCTCCAGATTGTGTCCCGCCTGGTCAACGGCAGGCTGAATGTGCGGGAACAGCGAGCTGATCTGACCCGGCACTTCTTTGCCCTCCATGGTAGCCTTCACCGCTCCGCAAGCGGAGTGACCCATCACCATGATCACCTTCGTCCCCAGCACCGCCGCGCCGTATTCCAGGCTGCCGATGAGTTCCGGCGTGGCCACATTTCCCGCAACTCGGGTTACGAAGATGCTTCCAATCGTCTGATCGAAGACGATCTCCGTCGGCACACGTGAATCCGCGCACGATAGCACCGCGGCGAAAGGCTTCTGCTTCTGCAATGTATCCTGCCTCAGCTTGGCGAGCTCTTTCGCCGAAGCGTAAATTCCATCCGATAAATAGCGCTTGTTGCCCGCCATTAATTCGGCCAAAGCGGCATCGGGAGTGGCAACGTCCGCAGCGTATAGCGACTGCGGAATCGCGAGTTCCAGGCCGCCGGTCACCAGCGCGGCAGCGGTTCCGGTGAGGCCCAACTGCAACATGCGGCGGCGAGAGAGAGACTGCTCCGAATTACCCTTCTTCACGGTTGCGCTCCTCAGAAGGTTTGAGATATCGCGGAAGTCTAACTCGTCGCCGTTTCCAAGACGAATTGTGGCTTGGCGATGTGCAATAATGGCGGCGCTATGAAACCGAAATCATTCCCGCATTGCCCGGTTGTAGTATTTGCCCTCCTGTTTTCGGCTGCGATATTGAGTGCGCAGACGCAGCCTCAGCCCGCGAGTCCGCCAAGAGCGAAAGACAGCGATGCAATGGAACTGGTCAAGCAGGGCCAGAGGCTGAGCCGTGATGGCAGATTGGACGAGGCGGTCGCGCTGTATCAGCGGGCCGTCGAACTTGATCCGAAGTTATACGAGGCACAACTGTACCTGGGCGTCGGACTCGACCTACAAGGCAAGTACGACGAGGCACGCCAGCATCTGGCGAAGGCAATCGAGTTGGCCTCCGACCAACAGACCGTTCAGGCCATGCGCGTAATGGCCGTCTCCTATGCATTCCAGCGCAACACCGACAAGGCCTCGGAGTACGAGCGCCGCGCTTTCGATTTGCAATACAACTGGAAAAAGTACGCTGACGCCGCAGGCACAGCGGATGAACTGGCGCGCATTTATCTTGAGTCAGGTGATCTGGACAACGCCTTCCAGTGGTATCAGACCGGCCACATCACGGCGCTGAAAAATCCCAACATTCCGCCCGCCGAAAAGGATTTGTGGGAGTTTCGCTGGGAGGCTGCGCTGGCCCGCATCGCCGCGCGTAAGGCGCAGAGTGACCTGCCGCCGGGGGAGAAGGCACACACCGCGCAGGCGCAACAACACCTCGCCGCGGCCAAGGCCATCCTGGACAAGAACGACAATCCCGACCAGGCGCGCTTCTTTCCCTACCTGACGGGATACGTGGCGCTTTACACCGGCGATTACAAAAACGCCATCGCCGAATTGCAGAAGGCAAATCAGCAGTTTGAGGGCAAGGACCCATTCGTGTTGAGTTTATTGGCGCAGGCGTATGAGAAATCCGGCGACAAGGCGCAGGCGATTGAGTATTACAAGAAGGTCCTGACCATCAACATGCACAATCCGACTACGGCATTCGCGCGTCCGCTGGCGCAAAAAAAACTGGCGGAACTAGGGTCGTGAAGATGCGGGGACTCGTCAGTTGCTCGAACGACGCTTAACAGCAGGCGTTCACCGAGGGCCGATTCCCTGAATCATTGTCATCACGAGCCGACTTTGTCGGCGAGGGATCTGCTTTCAGGCGTAGGAATCAGATCCTCGCGCTACAGACCAACAGCAGATCCCTCGCGAGCAAAGCTCGTTCGTGATGACAATCTTCTCTTGCGATCGGCATCGGCGCGGAAGCTGTGTTTCCTCGGTGGCGCCGCCCAGGCGAGTTCGTTACTCCAGCTTTTCCGCCAGTCGCTGCGCCGTGTGCTCGACTTTGATCTGAGCCCCGTCCTTATCCAGACCGCCGCGAATCTGCATCACGCAGCCGGGACAATCCATCGCCACCAGCGGCGCGCCCGTGGCCTTGATGTTCGTCAGCTTGCGCTCCAGGATCGGCGCAGAAATCTCCGGCAGCTTCAGCGAATACGATCCGCCCATCCCACAGCACATATCGGCTTCGTACATTTCAGAAATCTCGTAGCCGGCCTTCGTCAGCAGCTCGCGCGGCTCCTGCGAGACGTTGAGCGTCCGCTTTAGGTGACACGAGTCGTGATACGTCACCTTGCCGAGCTGCTGACCTTCCTTGAACGTCAGCCGCCCTTCGTCGACCAGCTTCTTGACCAGCGTGGAGAAATCCACGGCTTTTGCTGCAAGCTCTCGCGCTCGAGGCAGAGCATCGGTCTGCCCAAGACTCTCAAAGTTGCTGATAAAGTCGAGCCTCAGCGCGACTGTGCAGGTTGGACAAGCCGAGACAACGTAATCGACATTGTCCTTCAACAGCGCGTCGATGTTGTCGGCGGCATTCTTTGCAGCCACTTCGTAAGCTCCGCTGAAGCGCGCGGGCGCGCCGCAGCAGGTCTGTTCTTCGGGGAACAAAACTTCGATGCCGGCCTTGTTCAAGATCTTCACCACCGCTTCGCCCATCTCCGGATAAGCAAAGTCAATGAGGCAGCCGGAATAGAACGCGGCTTTCTCTTTGCACTTGGGCTGCGCGATCTGCGGGAACTTGTCCCGCAGCGGCACATCGGCGATCGCCGGCAGGCTGCGGAACTCCGTCATGTCAGAGAGGAAAAACGGCAGGTGGCGGATGAACCCGTCCTTCTTCAGCGGCTTCTGCGCCAGCGATGCGGTGCGCAGCATGGAGTGAAACAGCCGGCGATTGTTCACGACCGAGAAAATCGCCTTCTGTGCGATCGACTGCCCTCTTTCGACGGCAATCCTGCGCCGTAGCTCCAGAATCAGCCCAGGGATGTCGATCTTGGCGGGACAAAATTGCGTGCAGTTGCCGCATTGAATGCACAGGCTCTGGATTTCGTCCGACGCCTGCAGCGCGTCGAACCATGCGGTCAGGATCGTCCCGATTCCGCCGGTATAAATTTTGCCGAAGACGTGCCCGCCCACCAGCCGGAACACCGGGCAGACGTTCAGGCACGACGCGCAGCGAACGCACTGCAACGCCTGCTTGAACTTCGGGTCGCGCGCCATCTCGCTGCGGCGATTGTCCATCAGGATGATGTGCAACTGCTTCGGCGTGCCGTCGGTATTCGGTGCCGGCCCGCTGACCATGGTGACATAGCTGGTGATCAACTGCGCCGTGGCGCTGCGCGGCAAGGCCGTTAGTATCGGGACAACGTCCGCGAATTGCTCCACCAGCTTCTCGAGGCCGACGATAGCGACATGAATCTTGGGCAGCGTGGTGACCAGCCGCGCGTTGCCTTCGTTGGTGATGATGACCAGGGTGCCTGTTTCTGCGACAGCGATGTTGGCGCCGGTGATGCCCATCTCCGCGCTGAGGAATTTTGTGCGCAGTTTGCCACGCGCAAACTTCACCAGCCTGGCGATCTCCGCTGATTGGCCTTGCTCTACTTTGTCGCTGAAAACATCGGCGACTTCTTCCTTGGTCATGTGGATGGCAGGCATCACCATGTGCGATGGCGTCTGCCCGGCCAGTTGCACGATCCACTCGCCCAGGTCCGTCTCGCACATCTCGATACCGGATTTTTCCAGGTGCTTATTGAGGTGAATTTCCTCCGATGCCATCGACTTGGACTTGACCACTATCTTGACATTGTTTTGCGTGGCGAGGTTCAGGATGTATTCGCGCACCTTCGCGGGATCGTCGGTGCGAAAGACTTTTGCGCCGCGCGCCTCCACGTTCTGCGTGAAGCGATCAGCCAGTTCGTCCAGATGCCCGGCGGCATATCCCTTGCGCTCGGCAATCTGCGTGCGCACGGCTTCGAAGTCGATGCCTTCGTACGCCTTCTCGCGGCTGATGCGATAGGCCTCGGAGAAGCGTCCTAGCGCGCCTGTAAGGTTGGGGTTGTGCAGCGCCTTGTTAATCGAATTGCGAAATTCTTTGCGCATCAGTTCACCCCCGCCATTTCGTCCACGAAGACGATGATCAGTTTTTCCGGCCCATGCACACCGATGGTCAGCACCCGCTCGATGTCCGCGGTGCGGCTCGGGCCGGTGATGAACGAGATGTAATTCGTCTGCTCCGGCCGGATTTTGCTGAAGACCGTCCGCATGTCAGGCAGCAGCCGGTTGGTCTCGATGATCGCGATATGCGTGCTGGGCAGGGTCGATGCGAGCCGGCGGTCGACGGGCGCGGCATCCTGGATCAACGATCCGGTGCTGGCCATCGCCCAATCGAGTTGACTGATGCCGATCTGCGAATCGGCGGCACGCTCGCGCGTCACCTCGAAGCTCAATCCGGGAACGCGCTCCGCGATCTTTTGGGTATTCACGCCGCTCAGGAATGAACAGTCGGCCCAGACAGCGTACCTGCCCGGTGAATCCTCGATCCCCGCCGATTGCAGGTACTGCAGAATGAAATCGAGAGCAGCGGTCTTGTAGGCGAAGCGATGGACCTCCGCGCTTACTGCCTCCGCGCGAAGCTTGAATTGGTCGAAGATGGCTGGCATGCGAACCTCCGTTCGCTTTTCGCAGTTCGCTGTTCGCTCATCGCCAGAACGCGTGTGGAGGTTTTCCGGCGAAAAGCGATTAGCGAAGAGCGAGGTGCGACAAGCGACTCCTCAGCATGACAGCCGGAAAAACACAGTGCTGTGATGCGCGTCGCCGGCGATTGTGAGGAGATCACAAAGCTGAAAAGGGATTGCACGGATGCAGCGGGTGCTTCGTCTGCGGTCCGTCTAAGATTACGTGGGTGCCTCGTTCTAGCCATCCTTTGGCTAGGGCGGGGCGGTGCAGCGGTTCAGCTTGCCCCACCCTGGCCAAACGAAGGCCAGAATGGGGCACCCAGATTTTCATCCTTCTTATGTGTGGGCCGCGGGACCCATGTGCCACTCGTGATGACAACCTTCTGACTCTCGTGGCTATTGGCAAGCCTCAAGCTTCAAGTTGCCGCCGCTAGGGCAGCAACTCGAAACTTGAAACTCGAAACTGTCTAATGCACCACCAGGTTCGTGAACGGCGCCACATATGCCATCAGGAAGACGAAAATACCGACCAGCACCGCCAGCGCGATGCTATGCCAGAAGACGTAGCGCAGGATGTCGCCTTCGTGGCCATACCACTGGGTTGCGGTACTGGCCACGACGATGCTCTGCGCGTCGATCATCTTGCCCATCACCCCACCGGCGCTGTTGGCCGAAGCCATGAGGCTGGGCGACAGGTTCACCTGCTGAGCGGTGATCTTCTGCAGGCTGCCGAACAGCACGTTGGACGAAGTATCCGACCCGGTCAGCGCCACGCCCAGCCAGCCCAGCAGCGTGCCGAAGAAGGGATAGAGGTGTCCGGTGCGGGCGAAGGCCAGGCCCATGGTTGCGTCCAGTCCGGCATAGCGGGTCATGAATCCGATGGCCATCATGGCCGCGATGGTCAGCAGCGAGAAGCGCACCTTCATGATGGTTCGGCCATAGACGGCGAAGATCTTCGGGACGCTCAGCCCCATGACCAGGCCGGAGATGATGGCCGCCAGCAGAATGCCGGAGCCGGTTGCGCTCACCCAGTTCAGGCCGAAGACCGCGGGCTCTTGGCGTCGGCTTGGGTACCACCGGCGGCACGCGTTTCGCAAGGTTGTTCAGATCCGGCCACCGGGAACTGCGGGTTGGTGATCTTGCTGGGTGCAGTTTGCCAGCTTGCCATCGAGGTGAAGACCTTTTCCGGCGTGTTCATGACTTTCTTGCCGGTCTGCGTGCCCCACATGAAAACGATGAGGCTGAGAATGATCCAGGGAACCCAGGCGCTCAGTAACTTCGGAACGGCTGATAGCCGTGGGCTGCGCGATGCTCGGTCTTGGCTTCTTCGCCTTCGAAGGTCCAGATCCGCTTGGGATGCCAGACGAACAGGAAGGCGACCAGGCAGGCCATCGAAATGACCGACGCGACGATGTTGGCCAGCCACGGGCCGTGCATGTTGGAGATCAGGACCTCGGGGATCGCGAAGGAAACACCGGCCACCAGAATCGCCGGCCAGATTTCCATCATTGTCGCTCCAACCCGACAAAGGCACAGATCAGCCAGAAGGGCACCAGAATGCAGAACGGCGTCAGAATGCGGCCCGCCATCGCGCCGAGAAGGGTTTCGCTGTAGCCGGTGACCTTGGCCAGAGCGATGATCGGCGTGCCCAACGCGCCGAAAGCGACCGGCGCCGTGTTGGCGATCAGCGACAAGCCCGAAGCCTGCAGCGGCGGGAAGCCTAAGCCGATGAGAAGCGCGGCGGTCACCGCGACCGGCGTGCCGAATCCCGATGCGCCCTCGAAGAACGCGCCGAAGCAGAACGCAATCAGCAGCAATTGCAGACGGCGGTCCTGGGTAATGCCGGTCATGCTGTGCTGCAGCACTTTGAAGCGCCCGGTCTCTACCGTGAGCTGATACATGAAGATGACGTTGAGCACAATCCAGCCGATGGGAAACAGACCGTAGCACGTACCATAAACCGCAGTGACGGCAGCCAGCCGCCCTGGCATGTGGAAGGCAAAGATGGCCACAATCAGCGCCGTGGCCAATCCCATCAGCGCCGCGTAGTGCGCCTTGGCATGGCCGAGCGCGAGGCTGCCTAGCAGCACAATCACAGGTAAGGCGGCAATCAAGGTGGAGAGCCACCAATGTCCGGTGGGATCGTATCCCTGCGACCAGGGAGCGCTCAGCGACGGAATTTTGAAGATGATGGTGGCGGCGATTGCCGCGATAATGACAAATATGATCGACACAAACGGTTTGGCAGGAGGTGCCGGTTTAGGTGGAGCGGGTACCGGAGCGGTACGCGTATTGGTGGTGGCCATTGGATGTTTCACCTTGCCTGCTGCGAGCGCAGGCCTTTCGTGGAGTTAGTAATTAGTAATTAACATTTGCAGTTAGCCCTTAGCACTTCACTGCGTGATTTCTGCGCGCCCGGTCCGCTACATCGTCATGGCATGCGGCAAGACGAAATAGAAAAGCAATCCGATCCCTATCAAGTAGGCAAGGAAAATCAGTGTCCAAACCATGTTGTGGCGGATCACCTGACCTTCGCTGCGCACGAACTTGCTGGTGGATACACCCACGCTGGCGGTCTGTGGCGCGATCGGCTTACCAATCTCAGCACCCACAGAGTTGAGCGAAGGAGCTATCAATATCGGCAAGCCCAGCAATCTGCCGGTAACCGCCTGGATGGGGCCAAACATGGCGTTGGTCGAGGTGTTACTGCCGGACAGGGCCACACCGATCCAGCCCAGGACCGGGGCAAACACCACAAACTCCCAGCCAAATTTCGACAGTCCGAAGGCCAAAGAGTTAGCCATGCCGGTAAAAACAAACGCGTAAGCGATTCCGAAGATGAAGAACGCCACCAGGATCGCTCCCCACATCTGCTTCAAAGTGCGCGCGAAGACCTGCTTGATGGTGCTCATCCCGGGACGCAGCAGCAGCACGATCACAATCCACGACGCCAGAATAGAGCTTCCGCCGCTCCAGGGAGTGAAGCTGAAGGTCGATGCAATCGGTTTGTTGGTCACCGACGAAATCGCCGTCGTGCTTACCTTGTACCAGCTAATCTTGCCCAGACTGGACCAGGGCCCGGTCCAGATCACCACCACGACCAACAGCACCAGAAAGGGCAGCCATGCCCGGAAAGCGTTTACCCCGGCTCCCGCTGCTTCGGCCCGTTTCTCCTGGAGTTCGGAAATAATCTTGCCGCCGAAGCCGCGAATATTCTTTGGCCGCCAGACTTTCACGAACAGATATAGGATCCAGAACGAGACCAGCGCGCCGCTGATATCGGGCAGATACGGCCCCAAATAGTGCGATACCGGCCATTGCCCGAGGATGTAAGAGAAGGATCCCACGAGCGCCAGCGGCCAGGCCTCTTTCAGGCCGTCCCAGCCGCTGACCAGGAAAATCAGCACAAACGGAGGCATCAGCGCGAGAATGGCAACGATATCGCCGACCGAGGCGGAAAGCGCCAGTAAGGGCAAACCGGTCACGGCTGCCAACGCCAGGATTGGCGAGCCCAGCGCGCCATAGGAGACGGGCGCGTTATTGGCGAGAGCGGCGACCCGGATGGCTTCCAGGTCTACAATGCCCAAACCAACAAGAATGGGAACGACCACGGCCCAGGGATAGCCGAAGCCAACTAGTCCTTCCAATAGCGCTCCGAATGCCCACGCCAGCATGATGGTTTGGACACGCACGTCCAGCGTCGCCTGCTTCACCATCCAATTTTTGAACTTCTCGAAATCGCCGGTGAGCACCAGCGTATTGAAAATGATCAGGCCCCAGAAGGTGATCCAGTTGATAATCCATCCACCCTGCAAAGCGCCGTAGAGATATGCCTTAAGGGTGAGATTCAAGGGCGCGTGCCATGCCAGCACGCCCACCGCAACTGTGATCACGCCGCCGATTATGGTGGCCAGCCACGCGGTAATGCGCAGCACCGCCAACATAAATAGCAAGCTGGCAAGGGGTATCAACGCCAGCAGGATTGTGGACCACAGGCTACCTGTCGGGGCAAGCACTTGATGGAACATCTTTAGACCTCACCACCTCTGCGAGATCGCGCCGCGCGGGAGATCGAAAGCATGGACACAATTAATCCGAAGATACCTCGCATTGAGGCACTGGGGTTCCGACTGGGCCGCTTGCAGGTCAACGCGCAGTATCGTAATGCTCTCTCTCACAGCGTCGCTGTGACAGCAGTCACAAAATCTTCGGGTTTTTAAGCAGTTGCTGCTTCTTTCAGCAACACGCAATATCGGCCGTTTCCTTGACGGGTCCAAAAGCCTCTTGCGGGATTGGCGCTCCGTGCAACGTCTTCCAGCAGCGCCGTCCGGCTTCGATAAGCACCAGGATCACGCCCACGACAAATATCACCATCAGCGCAGAGTCGAGATATCCCTGGAACTCTTTGCCCGGCGTCTGGGCAAGCGGCCAATAAATGTTCTTGATGGACAGCACCCCGGCAGTCAGCGTAGTCACGCCTACAAAACACATGGGAATCACCGTGATCCAGACATATTTGGCTTTACCCATGTTGATGATGAAGGTGCTCACGACAGCCAGCGCAATGGTCGCCAGCAGTTGATTGCCAGTGCCGAACAATGGCCAGATCGTCGATATCGAGCCGGTATAAATCAGGTATCCCCAACTCAGCACCACGATGGCCGAGGTCACCAGATTGCCAGGCAGCCATGCCGTATTGCGAAATGGCTGATACGCCTTGCCCAGAAGTTCATGCAGTACGTAGCGGGCAACGCGGGTACCGGTGTCAACCGTGGTCAGGATGAACAGCGCCTCGAACATGATGCAGTAGTGATACCAGTAGCCGGTAAGCGTCTTCATCCCCGGCAGGCCTCTAAAGATCTGCGCCATACCGACGGCCAGCGAGACCGCGCCACCGGTGCGGCCCGCCAGCTTTTCGCCAACTTCGCGAGAGATCATGTCGAGATTGACGGTGTGCATTCCCAGCTTGGCAAACACCGCAGGCGCGGCATTGATGGCGAAATAGTCGCCCGGGTACATCGAGCATGCTGCGATCAGCGCCAGCACGGCCACCAGTCCTTCGCACATCATTGCGCCGTAGCCGATGAAGCGCGCGTCCGTCTCCTTCCACAGCATCTTCGGAGTTGTGCCGGAGGAGATCAATGCGTGGAAGCCAGAGATCGCGCCACACGCGATGGTCACGAACAGGAATGGAAACAGCTTGCCTTTAATGATCGGCCCGCCGCCATGAATGAATTGCGTGACCGCCGGGAATTGAATATTGGGATGGACGATGAATACGCCGATGACGAGCAGGAAGATCGTCCCCAGCTTCATGTAAGTGGAGAGATAATCGCGCGGCTCGAGCAGGAACCACACCGGCAGCACGGAGGCGACGAAGCCGTAGATCGCCATCAGGTAAACGATGGCGTGAGGGGTGAAGGTCAGAAAATGCGCGTAGCTGGAATCGGCGAATGGCTTTCCGCCAATAACTGCGGCCAGCAGCAGAACCACGCCCACCGCGCTCGGTCCCGCAATCTTGATCTTCCCGGGCGTGCTCTTGAACATATACAGACCCATGAAAATCGCGATGGGGATCGTCATGCCGATGGTGAAAACGCCCCACGGGCTGTTGGCCAGCGCGTTGACCACGACTATGCCCAATCCGGCGAGAGTGACCAGCAGGATGAACAGCAGCGCGATCATCGTTACCAGTCCGGCATAAGGGCCGACTTCGGTGCGGGCCACGTCGGCCAGTGAGTGGCCTTTGTGCCGGATCGAGGCGACCAGCACAGTGAAATCGTGCACGCAGCCGGCGAACACCGCACCCACCAATATCCAAACGAATCCGGGTGCAAAGCCAAACTGCGCGGCCAGTGTGGGTCCGACCAGCGGCCCGGCGCCGGCAATCGCGGCGAAGTGATGCCCGAACAACACCCACTTCGGCGATGGCACGTAGTTGTGGCCGTCCTCGTAAACGTGCGAGGGCGTAGTGCGGGCATCATTCAGGACCACAACCTTGGCGGCAATAAAGGCGCTGTAATAACGGTAGGCGAGAGCAAAAACACAGAGTGTTCCCAACATTATGGGAAATGTGTTCACAGGAGCCTCCAGACGCAATCCGTTTGCCAGGTGACCTGTTGGGCGGGAAGTTAACTCAGGCCAACCGGAGCAATGGAATCCGCGAACTTTTCGCGAATGTTAACACGTCTTGTATGCTATTCCAAACTTAGGCTGGAAGGCAGGTACGGCGGCGTGACCCATGTCACCTCGGCAGGTGACAAGTCGTGTGCGTGGTAACAATTTATCTCATGAATCGACTGTCAGGGCACGGCTTCACAGACCGCTACGAAACTCGCTAGTGCCACGCTTTCTGTCAGGCCACGATTTCCAAACGTCACTGAAAAACTCGCTTGTGGAGCGCCTTGTGTCAGGGCACGACCTTGGTCGTGCCGATAAGCCCGTTTTTTTGTCGTTCCGAGGCGACTTCAGCCGCCGAGGGGTCCGATTTCCCGAGTTTTCTAGAGGGAGCCTCATGCGGGGCAGGCAGCGCCGGATCGTTATTGGCCCGGTACGGCCGTTTGTCCCACGATCTGGTATTCGTGCTTCTTTCGATTGGCGTCGATCACGATCATCTGGTTTTTCTTCTTGACTTCGTATTGCACGACTTCGCCGGCCTGCATCTGCGGTTTGGTTTCCTTTTGGCGGGCGATCGAGTAGGTGGTACCGTCCGTCTGCAGCTGGTAGACGATCCAGTTCTTCATCGGCTTCTTCTTGGAATTCTGCGCGTAGGGGCTGCTTTCCCATTTCACAATCTTGCCCTGCTGATAGGTATCAGCGGCCCAGGCGAATGCCGATAGCAAAATCGCGAATAGCAGTACAACCGTAGTTCGTTTCAAATTTCTTCTCCAGCTAGAGCTGACGGCTGAAAGCTGACAGCTACTCGAAAAACTTCGTCACGCCTTCCTCCAGCACGCAAATCCTCTTCTCGATGCGGCGCCGCTTTGCCTCCAGCGTCAGCCGCTGCACCGGTTCTTCCACGGGCTCGTACGACAAGCGAAACGTCCCGTAGTGCATGGGCACCATCCAGCGCGCGCCGAGATCGAGAAATGCCTGCACTGCGTCCTCCGGGCTGGTATGCACCGACCGGTAGGACGCGGGGTGGTAAGCGCCAATAGGCAGCAACGCCACCTCGGGATGCAGACGCTCGCCGATGTCACGGAAGCCGTTGAAATACGCCGTGTCTCCGGCGTGATAGATGGAAAGCCCCCCGGCGCGCAGAACGTAGCCGCCGTAACCCCGATGCGTATCGCGTACCATGCGCGCTCCCCAGTGGCGCGAAGGCACATGCGTGATCTCAAGCTGACCCAGCCGTAGCTCCTGCCACCACTCCAGTTCCACCGTGCGCGCATATCCCAGATCGCTGACCAGGTCGCGCACATGACGCGGGACAACGATGATCGGCCGCTTTCCCGAATGCCAGCGGGTCAGGCGCGCGATCGCCCGTAACGACGGCCGATGCAGGTGATCGAAATGCGCGTGGGAAACGAGTACCGCATCGATCGGCGGCAGGTCGCGTGGCCTCAGGCCCGGTCTGCGCAGCCGTTTCAGCACGAAAATCCAGCGCGCGAAGTTGGGGTCGATAAGGATGTTTTTCCCGCCTAGCTGAACGAAAAAGCTGGAATGCCCAATAAAGGTGACGCCCAACTGCCCACGATGCGCCAATACCGGCTTCCGGGTCACGCCTGTACGCTTGGTCATCGCAGAGTGGCGGACCAGCGTGCTGAACTGGCCTGCCCTGCGTCGAATTGTGCGTCCCAACATGGAAGGTGTATTTGGTTAGACGCTGGCCCCAAGCCTTGCGATGCGAAACGGAAAGTGGTCGATATCCTTGACCTTAGTCTTCCACTCAGCTTAAATCATACTTCCGGGAGGGCGCGCCACCCGTTCCGTCTTCTGCGTGTCGAATCCCGAAAATTAAGGAGCAGCGCATGCGCATTGCTTTCCTCGGATTAGGCATTATGGGACGTCCCATGGCCTCGCGGCTGGTTGCGGCGGGACACGAAGTTTCAGTATGGAACCGCAGCGCACGCCAGCATGTCGAGGGAGCGACCACCGCTGTTTCCCCCGCCGACGCCGCCCGCGAAGCCGATGTGGTGTGGATCTGCGTCGCCGATACGGCCGCCGTCGAGCGGGTCATCTTCGCCGAGGATGGCGCGCTGCAATCGCTGAAGGAAGGCGCCATCATCGTTGACTCCAGCACCATTTCGCCCTCCGCCACCGTGAAGTTCGCCGAGCGCGCCAATGCCCGCGGCGTGCATTGGGTGGACGCACCGGTAACTGGCTCGAAGATAGGCGCGGAGAACGGGCAACTTATCTTTATGGTCGGCGGCACAACCGAACCGGTGCAATATCTCGATCCGCTCTTCAAGGCGATGGGCAAGCAAGTCATTCATATCGGCGGCACTGGCAAAGGCCAGGCGGTGAAACTCTGCATGAACCTGATGCTCGCCCTCATCTATGAGGGATTTGCCGAGGCCTTTACCCTGTCGGAGAAGCTCGGCGTCGACTCGCACAAGCTGATCGAGTTGATCCAGGCATCGATGGTGCGCTCGGGCGCAATCGATTACAAAGCACCGTTCGTGCTGCGCCGCGACTACTCGCCTAACTTTCCACTTCGCCTTATGCACAAGGACATCCACCTTATGCTCGACGTGGCAAGAGAGAACCGCGTCAAGCTGCCCGCGCTCGAGACCGTGGACGAAATCTACGAGTTGTCCAGCGAAGAAGGTTGGGA
Organism: uncultured Acidobacteriaceae bacterium; assembly: GCA_963821995.1. Taxonomy (GTDB): domain Bacteria; phylum Acidobacteriota; class Terriglobia; order Terriglobales; family Acidobacteriaceae; genus Bog-257. Next base: position 272,872 of record CAWGFZ010000026.1, read on the forward strand.
CGATCTCGATTACGCCGCGACGCTCGGTTTGCTGGAGAAGTGGGCCGGCATCAACGCCAAGGCGAAATAAGCAGCAGAGTATTTCACCACGGAGGACACGGAGAGCACAGAGTTTTTGGATGCTCCGTGCCCTCCGTGTACTCTGTGGTGAAATATCCCGTGTGTACCGCTGTTGGTGAAATACTCTGTTGATGGACCCTTTCGCCCTCACTCGCAAACTAATCGACATCGAATCCACAACCGGCATCGAAGCTGCCGTCGGCGAGGCGCTTGCCGGCGAATTAACGCAGCTCGGCTACAACGTCGAGCGCATTCCCGTCGAAAATGATCGCTTCAACATCTGGGCCAGTCAGCCCGAGCACGGCCAGCCCGAGCTTGCGCTGTCCACACACATGGACACGGTGCCGCCGTTCATTCCGTCATCGGAGACCGCAGATCGCATCTATGGCCGCGGTTCGTGCGATGCGAAGGGCATTATCGTCGCGCAGATCGCCGCGGCGGAGAAGCTGCAGTCCGAAGGCATCCATGTCGGCCTGCTGTTCCTGGTCGGCGAGGAGCGCGACAGCCAGGGCGCGCAGCTCGCCAATCAGCAGCCGCGCGGAGTGAAATTTCTCATCAATGGCGAGCCGACGGAAAACCGGCTGGCCGTCGCTTCGAAAGGAACGCTGCGCGTCGAATTAATTGCTCGCGGCAAGATGGCCCACTCGGCGTATCCCGAGCTCGGCGAGTCCGCCATTGAGAAGCTGCTGGACGCGCTGCAGGAAATCCGCAAACTAAAGTTGCCCACTAATCCAAAAGCCGGCCCCTGCACGCTGAACATAGGCCAGATCGAAGGCGGCCGCGCGCCGAATGTGATTCCGGATCATGCCGTCGCACAATTGCTTTTCCGGTTGGTAGGTCCAGCGGACGATCTTCGCCGGCAGATTACGCAGGCGGCAGGCGAAAAAGCCGAAGCACGCTTCCAGCTTGAAATCCCCTACATGGAGCTGGGAACGGTGCCTGGCATCCAGACGATGGTCGCAGCCTTCACCACTGATGTTCCAGCGCTCACCAACTGGGGGAAACCGCTGCTCATCGGCCCCGGCTCCATCCACGTGGCGCACACCGAAGGCGAGTACATCGAGAAAAAGCAGCTCCTCGATGCGGTCGATTTGTACGTGCGGATCGCGCGCGAGCTGCTGGCGAAGAGTCCTTCCGCATAGGATGTGTGGGCTTCACTGGACATAACCGAGACCTTCATCCCAAATCGCTTTCTATCAGGGCACGGCTTTCAGCCGTGCCGAAGACGAGCTTGTCCATTTTGTCATCCCGAGCGAAGTGAAGCTGCCCGCGCAGCGAGCGGCTTCACATAGTCGAGGGGCCTGCTGTTCGCCGAACCAGTTATCACTGCGCGCAAGAAGCAGGTTCCTCCACGTCTCCCCGCGTGTTCTCACGAACGCGCGCGGCTTGGTCGGGATGACAAACAAAAAAGCAACGCATTCGGCACGACTGAAAGCCTGCCCTGAGCCTGCCGCAGGGTCGTGCCCTGATACAACCGTAGCTGTCGCGCCCTGATACAACCGTAGCTATTGTGAAACAGTTCACAGAATTATCCACGATAAAGACAACAGAATTCGGGATCGAACCATTACAGATAAACTCCGAAAATGTTGCAGCCGTCGCTCCTCTCTTGCAATCAAACTTGACCACGAGTGGAGGGAGCAATCATGCACATCGCAATTCTGGGCAGCGGCAACGTGGGAACGGCACTGGGCGACGGCTGGAGTGCGAAAGGCCACGACGTGGTTTACGGATCGCGCACTCCGGAGAAGGAATCGGGCGGGCAGCGCAGCTTCGCGAGCATCGCCGGCGCGATTCTCGCCAGCGAGGTGGTTGTGCTCGCCGTTCCCTGGGATGCGGTGCAGGAAGTTGTCGGCAAGAACAAGTTCGCGGGCAAGATTCTCATCGACTGCACCAACCCCATCGGTCCCGGATTTGAGCTGGCCGTCGGATGCACCACCTCAGCCGGCGAGATCGTCGCTGGTCTGGCCAAAAGCGCCCGCGTGGTGAAGGCGTTCAATACCACCGGTTTCGCAAACATGCGTGATCCGAAGTTCGGCAGCATTCGTCTGACCATGCTCTATGCCGGCGATGACGATGCCGCAAAGGAAACGGCCCGGCGCCTGATTGGCGATATTGGCTTTGAGCCGATCGACGCCGGACCGCTGAAGATCGCCCGCTACTTTGAGCCGCTGGCAATGCTCTGGATTGCCCTCTCGATGAAGATGGGCGCCGACATCGCCTTCCAGCTCATTCAGCGCAACCGCATGTAAGCTTGATGCATATTGCCGGCGGCGGGCGACGGTGATCGCTTCTCATGTCTCATGGCATACCGAAAATTTTCCCTATGCCGATATTTCATGCATAGAGGACAATGGCGGAGCGACCATGCCACTGAAACCGTTTGCTAAAGGCGCTCCGAAACAGGCTCGGGCCACAACCGCTCCCGGCCAGCGGCTGAGCCGCGGGATGCCGCTTCCGCTGGGCGCCACCCTGCGCCGCCACGGCGTGAACTTCTCCGTCTTTTCCAAACACGCCACTGCTTGCACGCTGGTGCTGTTCAAGCCGGACGCGCAGGATCCCTACGTCGAATTTCCGCTCGACCCACATTCCAATCGCACCGGAGAGGTGTGGCACGCTTCTGTCGAAGGCCTGGACGCTGCTGGACAGTACGGGTTTCGCTTCGACATGCAGCCCAATCCTGATCCGCGGGTCTATCGCTACAATCCGGCCGATGTGCTGCTCGATCCCTATGCGCGCGCACTCTCCAATGGTGGCTCGTGGGGCGAATACAAGCCAGGAGCGCGCCCCTATCGCAACAGCCTGCTGGTGGAAAACTACTTCGATTGGGAAGACGATCAGCCGCTCAACATTCCGCTGGTCGACAGCATCATCTATGAAGCCCATGTCCGGAGCTTCACCCGGCATTCGTCATCGGGAGTGGCCCATCCCGGGACCTTTGCCGGACTCATCGAAAAAATCCCTTACCTGCAGAAGCTGGGGATAACCGCAATTGAACTGCTGCCGGTGAACGAGTTCGAGGAGTCGGATACGGACCGCGTCAACCCCTTCACCGGCGAGCCGCTGCTGAATCTGTGGGGATATCAGCCCACCGCGTTCTTCGCTCCTAATGTGGCTTACTCTTCCAATCCAGTTGGTGGCGAGCAGGTTCGGGAATTCAAAAGCATGGTGCGGGCGTTTCATAAAGCCGGTATTGAAATCCTGCTCGACATGGTCTTCAATCACACTGCCGAGGGCGACGAGCATGGCCCAACGTGGTCTTTTCGCGGCATCGACAACCCCACCTACTACATGCTCGAATCCGATTCCGGCAAGTACATGAACTACAGCGGTTGCGGCAATACCGTGAACTGCAACAATCCTGTAGTGCGCGATTTGATCGTCGATTGCCTGCGCTACTGGGTGATGGAGATGCACGTCGACGGCTTTCGTTTCGATCTGGCGTCGATTCTCGGGCGTGGTCAGGATGGCAGCGTGTTAAAGAATCCGCCGCTGCTGGAAAGCCTGGCATATGATCCGGTGCTCGCAAATACCAAGCTCATCGCCGAGGCTTGGGACGCCGCCGGGCTCTATCAGGTCGGCTCGTTTCCCTCCTGGGGACGCTGGGCGGAGTGGAATGGAATTTTCCGGGACGACGTCCGCAAGTTCGTGGCGGGCGATGCGGGAATGACTTCGGCGCTGGCCACGCGGCTGCTGGGAAGTCCCGATCTTTACCTGAGCAGCGCGCGCGAGCCCTATCACAGCATCAATTTCGTTACTTGCCATGACGGCTTCACGCTGGCTGACCTCGTCTCCTATAACGAAAAGCACAACCTGGCTAATGGCGACAACAACACCGACGGCACAGATGCGAACTACAGTTGGAACTGCGGTGTGGAAGGCCCGACCGATGACTCAGCAATTAACCAGCTGCGCCTCCGCCAGCAGAAGAATTTCGCCGCCATTCTCCTGGCGTCGCACGGCGTGCCCATGCTGCTCGCCGGCGATGAGCTTGGACGCACCCAGCAGGGCAACAATAACGCCTATTGCCAGGACAACGAGATCAGTTGGATCGATTGGCGACTGGCCGAAAAAAATGCCGGTCTGCTGCGCTTCTTTGAGTTGATGATCGCGTTTCGTAAGCGCTCTCGGCTACTGCGCCGCGCCACGTTTCAGTTGCACGGCGAAGGCGGATTTCACATTTCCTGGCACGGCGTGAAGCGCATGAGGCCTGATTGGGACCACGTGTCCCGCACCGTTGCCATGCAGCTTACGCAACTTCATCCGGCATCCACAGTCGGCGCTGCTTTTCCAGACATTGACGTGCACGACGATAATCCGCGCGACGATTTGTACTTCATTGCCAACGCCTACTCCGGCGATCTGGAATTCGAGCTGCCGCAGATCGGAAGGCACGAGTGGTTTCGGGTGGTCGATACGGCGCAGCCGTCACCGCTCGATATCGCCGAAGACGGTCAGGAGTTTCCGCTGTTGTCACAGGAAAGCTATCTGGTAAAGGCGCGCAGCGTAGCGATTTTCGTAGCGAAATGAGAATCGATCCGCTGGCGCCTATCGTCCCACAGCCAGCCGCGTCGCCAGCCGCTCCGGCAAATTCGCTGCGACTATCCGCGCCTGCGCCTGCTGAACGTCATACGGCGCCCGGTAAAACGTCACTGTCGCCGGCGCATCGCCATCGATCTCATACAACGCGAACGCCGCGCGCCAGTCGTTGTCGCGGGGCTGTCCGACCGAGCCGGGATTGATGAGGTAGCGCTCCGCCGGGTTCAACGTCATCTCCCACTGCACCACCCCGTCGCGCTTTCCGTACGCGGGAGTAAACGGACGGGTGTTGGCGCCTCTTTCCGCATATCCACCCTGCAGATGTGTGTGTCCGAAGAAGATCACGCCGGCATGTCCTGGCAAGTGCAAGTCGACGTTGGCAGTCGAGGCATTTAGAACATACTCGTCTTCGTGGCGCGGTGATCCGTGTACAAACTCGACGTCAGGCAGGTCTTCCCGGCGCAACGGCCCGGGCGGGAGCTCCTGCAACCACTTGAGATGCTCAGCCTGTAGTGTCATCTGCGTCCAGCGTGCCGATATCGCCGCTATCAGATTGAACTCGGAGAGTCCGGAGACTCCGGAGCAGGCGCGATCATGGTTGCCGCGTACCACCGGGGCACCCATGGCGCGCACCCGTTCGCACACTTCGTTGGGCGAAGCGTTGTATCCCACTACATCGCCGAGATTCATCACGCTGTCGAACGCAGGTGCGCCGGCGAGGCACGCCTCCAGCGCCTCGAGATTGGCATGAATGTCGCTGAGCAGGAGCAGGCGCACGGCTCAGCCAACCTCCCGAGCCAGAACCGGACAGCGCGCGAGATGTCCCGGAGCTACTTCCAGCAATGGCGGCAACGCAGTGGTACAGCTTGGCACGCGCCACCCGCAGCGCGGCTCAAAGGCACAGCCCGGTGGCAGCGCGGACGCGGGAGGCACACTTCCTTCAATGGTCGCTAACGGCTTGGCCCGATCAGATCGCAAAGTTGGAACCGAGTGTAACAGCCCGCGCGTGTACGGATGTACAGGACGGCGAAAAACCTCTGCCGCGGTTCCCATTTCGACTACCGTTCCCGCATACATCACCGCGATGCGATGCGACACCTGCGAAACCACGGCCAGGTCATGCGAGATGAAAAGCATCGCCAGCGAAAACTTTTCCCGCAGTTCCGCGAGCAGCTCGAGAACTTGTGCCTGGATGGTGACGTCGAGGGCGGTCGTCGGCTCGTCAGCGATGAGCAGCTCCGGACGGTTCACGATCGCCATGGCGATCATGACGCGCTGGCGCTGCCCTCCGGAAAGTTGGTGCGGATAGTCACGGGCCCTGCGCTCGCCATCGGCGATCGCAACCGTCTGTAGGGCTTCGACGGCAAGACGCCAGGCATCGGCCTTCGTGACGATCGAGCCGAACTCGGCCTTTATGGTGGCAGAGCCGGAATCTTTCTTCATGATGGCAGAGTCGGTAGAGCGGCCCTTTAGGGCTGCGTCGCGCCGCTTCCAATGATCCGGGGCTTTAGCCCCGGCGCCTCCTGCATGTGCCAATACCGCTTCTGCAATCTGGTCGCCCACGCGCATCACCGGATTGAGCGCGGTCATCGGCTCCTGGAAAATCATGCTGATGGCGGCGCCTCGCACCTGCCGCATCTCGGTTTCCGGCAACGCCAGCAGATCCTCACTTCGAAACTCAATGCTTCCCCGGAGCGTGGCCTGCGGCGGCAGCAGTCGCAAGATGGCCAGCGCCGTCACGGACTTCCCTGAACCCGACTCACCTACCAGGCCTAAGACCTCGCCGGGATTAATGTGCAGGCTGACATCGCGAACGGCGGCAACTGTTCCCTGCCCCGTTGAAAATTCTATGTTGAGGTTGCGGATGGCGAGCAGCGGAGGCACACACTTATGCTATCAGGCGCGGGTAGCTGCTTTGCCGCGGTCGTGGTGCTGTCAAAATTCGGGAATCGGGCTGCCGCAATAGTGTCCTGGTTTGGATTGCACGTTGCAGCCGCGAATCAGAGAATTTGTCATTACGAGCGCAGCGAGGAATCTGCTTTCCCGCCGGACAACCACATCGCTGCGCCTCGGGCGAACGGCAGCCGCATGCGTTTACATATTTCCAGATCGCAGCAAAGCAACGCGGCGTTTTGTCTCAGCGGAACTTGGCGTATAGAAATTGATCCAGAATGACTCCGTTCTTGATGGCGCTTTTCCGCAGAACCCCTTCACGTTGGAATCCCGATTTCTCCAACACCCGTATGGATGCCACATTGTGGGAGAACACCGTGGCGAAGACCCGGACCACGTCAAAACCGTCGAAGGCCCAATCCGACGCTGCCGTCACCGCGCGCGTGGCCAATCCGCGTCCCCAGAACGGCTCGCCCAGCCAGTAGCCCATCTCGACGCTCAAACGTGCGATGTCGGTCCCCAGCTTGAATCCGATGCCGCCGACGGCCTCGCCGCCATACTCCATCGCGAACGACGTTTTCACATCCATCGATCGGATGTAGTTCAGGTAGTCAATTCCGTCGCGCCGTGTGTAGGGATTGGGGAACTGATCGCGCAGATTGGCCGCGATCTTGGGATTGTTGGCGTAGCGGAGCAGAGCGTCGAGATCGTCTCTGCGCCAGTGCCGTACCCGCAGATCGCCGAGATCGAGCAGCATGAAAGCATGTTGCGGCAGCATGGCCTGAACTGCAAGGGCCGGGATTCAGTTGGGTGACTTCTGCTCGTCGTAAAACCAGCGCCGCCAGCGTTGCAGCACAGTGACGTTGGCGTCTGACTTGTTGGGGTAAACTTCACCGGATTGGGAACGCTGGCGGTGCTGCCATCGCTCTCGTAAGACAAGGACCGACAGCAGCAAAAGAAGCGTCACGCGGACCGAAATCAAAGCCAGGTCCGCAGTCTTGGAATAGCGACTGGTGGCAGCGAAGCTGAGCAGGAAAAGACATCCCACGAACATGATCCAGCCGCCTGCTTTGCCTCGCATCAGATCGTCGACCCTCGCTCGCGCCGTTTGGCTAATTGCTAGCTGGTAATTGCTCTCTTCAGATCGACATCACTTCCTTCTCTTTGCCCTTCGCCAACTCTTCCATCTTCTTGATTTCGTCGTCGGTGAGCTTCTGAATCTGTTCCAGCGCGCCGCGCTCTTCGTCTTCGGTGATCTTCTTGTCCTTCATCGCCTTCTTGATCAGCTCGTTGCCGTCGCGGCGGATATTGCGCACCGCGGTGCGATGCTCCTCCAGCACTTTGTGCAGGTGCTTCACCATCTCCTTGCGGCGATCTTCGGTCAGCGCGGGCACGGGCACGCGTACCAGCTTGCCGTCATTCATCGGATTCAATCCGAGGTCGGCGCTGCGGATGGCCTTCTCGATAGCGCCGATCAGGCTGACGTCCCAGGCTTGCACGGTGATGAGTTGCGGCTCCGGCGCGCTCACGTTCGCCAACTGGTTCAGCGGCATCTGCGAACCGTAGGCATCAACGGTCACGCTGTCCAGCATGTGGACCGAGGCGCGGCCGGTGCGGGTGGCAGCCATCTCCTTGCGGAAGTCTTCCACCGCCTTGTCCATGCGCGCGCGCAGTTGCGCAAAGCTGTCCTTCAACGCGGGAATTGCCGCCATCGTCACTTGAGCCATTATGTTCGCCTCAGGATGAAGTCAGAAACTGACGATTATAAGCCGTCGGCATTAAGCCGTCAGCTTTCAGCGACGCTGTCAGCCATCAGCCGTCAGCCATCAGTTTTACGCGGCACCATAGAAGGTCGCGAGTGCGGCTCGCTGGCTAGCAGAATTTGGGGGAAAGGTGATGCCACGCTGCAACGAGGATTGGCCGAGCAACATTGTTAGAGCTCACGGCTGATGGCTGACAGCTTCTTCCTACGTCTCGTCTTCGAAGTCCTCGTCCTGAAAGATGTACGGCGCGGTACGCACCAGCCGGAAGCGAACCTTCTCCTTGCAGGCTTCGCAATCGGGGAAATGCTCGCCGCTGATCATGACAACTTCATGGGCCTCGCGATGCTCGCGATCATGCAGCACTTCATAAATACCCGACTGCCGCACGATCTCGCCCGCACGGTAGCGTCTGCCGTTTGGACGGCGGCCGCCATGCCTGGGACTCTTGAAGACACTTTGCAGTTGGAAAGATCGGCGGGCTTGGGAAAGACGATGGCTCGCGGCAGAGTCGAAGCGCAGATTCCGCATGCGTGCGGGTAGAACCATGGGAACTCCCGACCTAAGTGTTTGCTTACTTGTGTACTAGAAAGTTAGCCGAAGTCAGCAGTTTTGTGAAGGATTAAGCTGATAACAATGCAAAATATTCTTCCCTTAGGTTCTGGAAACCCCTCAATCGCTCACCGTTTCAGAAAGTCCTTGTCTAGGTAGATTCCGGTGGCGCGGTGCTTCAATACGAACCGCACTTTGTCATCACATACCGCGCAGGCAGGAAAAACTTCGCCCTCCAGCAAAGTCGCCTCATGCGCCTCGCGGTGGGTGTCATGATCGACCCTGTAAACTCCTGAAACCGGCACTACTTCCGATGGCTTGTACACGTGCTCAGCCATACCAGCTGTTTTGGGCTTAGGGGAACGCAACGATTGTAACGCAGGCGCTGCCATCATGAAAAAATGGGAGAAAAGTGGATTCTCGCGTGATCACGTGCGAGGGTGTGCTATTCCTGTGTTACCAGCGAGCCGACCCGCTCACCCAGGACGACCCGGCGGATATTGCCGCGCTGGTTCAAGTTGAAGATCACGATGGGCAGGTTGTTCTCCCGGCAGAGAGCGATGGCAGTGGCATCCATCACCCGCAGTCCCAGCCGCAGCACTTCCATGTAGCTGATTTGATCGAACATCGTGGCTTCTTTCACCAGCACAGGATCATCGCTGTAGATACCGTCGACCTTGGTCGCCTTCAGTATGACGTCGGCCTTGATTTCCATGGCGCGCAGCGACGCCGCGGTGTCGGTGGAAAAGTACGGATTTCCGGTGCCACCGGCGAAGACAACGATGCGGTCCTTTTCCAGATGCCGGATGGCGCGGCGGCGAATAAACGGCTCGGCCACCTGATTCATCTCGAGCGCACTCATCACGCGGGTGAACACATCCTGCTTCTCCAGCGCGTCCTGTAAGGCAAGCGCGTTGATCACCGTTGCCAGCATGCCCATGTGATCGGCGGAAACCCGGTCCATGTGCTTGGCCTGTTCCGCCACCCCGCGAAAGAAGTTGCCGCCGCCGACGACGATGGCAATCTCCACGCCCAGAGCATGCACCTCCGCCAACTCGGCGGCGATCTCGTGCACGCGCTGGTTGTCGACACCGAAACCCTGTCCGGCAGCCAAAGCCTCGCCAGAAATCTTTAGCAGAATGCGTTTGTAGATGGGAGCGTCCATGCAGTGCAAATACCTGTCGAAACTTGCTATTCAGTGTAGCAGGAGTGCGGGAAGGCGAGTTCTGCCTGAAAAGTGGACGCTATGCTTTCGAAGCAGAAAGCAGAAGCAAGACAGCAAGACTGTCGCGCAACATCGAAATTTTCAGCGCACGCGCTCATGCCGACTACGGTAAAGTGACTTCTTGGACACTATTACCAGCGTCGATGATTTCCTGCGGCAGGTCTTCCGCCTCGAGCACTTCCGCCCGCACCAGCGGGAGGTCATCGACGACGTGCTCAGCGGCAGCGATGTGGTCTGCGTGATGCCGACCGGCGCGGGCAAGAGCCTCTGCTTCCAGCTTCCCGCATTGCTGCTGAAGGGCCTCACCGTCGTGGTCTCGCCGCTGATTTCACTGATGGCCGACCAGGTGCGCCAACTGCAGGGCCTGGGCGTCCCCGTGCTGCTGCTGAACAGTTCGCAGGAGTCGCACGAACAGTCGCAGACGCTCAACATATTACGAAAGGGCTTCGAGGGGCTGCTCTATCTCGCACCCGAGCGCTTCGCCGCGCCCTCATTTCAGCGGGTGCTGCCGCAACTGCGCACCAGGCTGCTGGTGGTGGATGAGGCTCACTGTCTCAGCTTTTGGGGACACGATTTCCGCCGGGAGTACATGCGCCTGGCCGAAGTACGCGAACAGCTTGGCTCGCCCACGACTATGGCGCTGACGGCGACCGCCACGCCTGCTGTGCGTAACGACATTGTCAGAATGCTCAAGCTGCGCAGCCCCAAGCTGCATGTCACCGGGTTCGACCGCCCGAACCTGACTTATGCCTGCCGCCGCATCGATTTCGAAGACGAAAAAGATCAGGCCCTGCTCCGCGGTCTCTCCAGGCAAGCGGGCAGCGGGATCGTCTACTGCGCCACGCGAAAAAAGGTTGAGTGTCTGGCCGCGTTTTTGCGTCAGAGCCTCCCGCAACGCACCATTCGCGCCTATCACGCCGGTATGGATAGCGAGTCCCGCAAGCAGGCGCAGCAGGATTTCATGGCCAATCCGGATGCCATTGTCGTAGCCACAAACGCGTTCGGCATGGGCATCAACAAGCCCGATATCCGCTTCGTCGTGCACTACAACATTCCGGCCAGCCTGGAAGCCTATTATCAGGAGGCAGGTCGCGCGGGACGCGACGGACGCCCAGCCCAGTGCGTGTTGTACTGCAGCGCGGTCGACCGGCACACCCAGGAATTCTTCATCGACAAAATCGGCGAGAACAACACCGCCCTGACGCCAGAGCAGATTGAACTGCTGCAAGCCCACGCACGCCAGAAGCTGGAACGCATGTTCCAGTACGCCTATTGGTCAAGGTGCCGTCGTCGCGGCATCCTGGCGTACTTCGGCGATAACTCCACGGTGACGGGTTGCGTGTGCGATGTTTGCCGCGGCGACATTCGCATGCAGCCAAGCCCCGCGGCAGAGCGGACCAGGAGCAAACGCAAATCACCAGCGAAGCCGAAGCCGCCCGACGCAGATGCTGCACCGCTCGATGCCGCGGCTGAACTTCGCTATGCGCGCCTGAAGAGCGTTCGTCTGGAACTGGCGCGGGCTCACAATATGGTCGCCTTCTGGGTTGCTCACGATTCCGTCTTGCGCGAGATCGCCCGCAGCGCCCCTCAAAGTCTGGATGCTCTGGCGCGCATTAGAGGAATCGGTGAGTTCAAGCTGGAGAAGTTTGGCGCAGCGTTTCTGGAGGCGGTCAAGAGACCGCGGTCCGGCTAGGTCAATGTAACGGTTGTCAAAAGTGCTTCAGTTGTTTCGTCGCCAATTCGCATCGCGGAGATGATTGAAATTGAGGGCGTCGATTCCAGCATTTTGCAATGACTGAGAGAGAGGAAAATCGTCGGTCAGGACGAGATATCGGTTCCTCGCGATCTCGGCAATTCCTGCATCTGTCAGACCAAACTTGGCCCAGCGGTTCCCAAGCGCAGCGGCACTGGATACAAACTCCTCCTGCAGAACTGCCAACCTACTGGCAAACCATGCGAAGTATTCCGGCTTCTTACTTTGTGGTAATGCGTTCGACAGATTACTGACTTCAGTCAAAATGTTTGGAGTCGTCACTAGGCGGGTAAATTGCGAAAGAAACTTGATCAGCAAATCAAAATCTTCGGCCGTGAAGGTTGCAAGGCGCTTATTGTTGGAGATCTGCTTCCTGTCATAACTGCCGAGAAAGAGCAGCAGTAGCAGGTTTGAGTCAATCAGCAGTCCTGACTTTCGATATTCCAAGAATCGCTCAACGGGATCTGCCATGGGTGCAACTAGGCTGCGGCCAGAGTTCTGATCTTAATCGAAACAAACGCTCCAGTCTCAGCGTTCAGCTTGACCACTTTGTACGAGCGGAGGCTGCCGAACACTGTCTGCATCGCGGTATCAGGTGGACCAAGATAGCTGAATGTAATCAACCAAAATTGCTGATCTTCAGTAAGTTCCACTTCTTCCAAAAGAAGCTTGCCAGTCGGCACTTGCAAGATGTCCGCGAGGGATTCACGAGCAAGTTCGACGGCTTTCTTGACGTCCAAAGGCATAACGATCCCTCTCCAAGCATAACAGGGGCGGGAATGCTCCCGCGCTGCATTGTTTACGAATGTGAGGGTTCTTACCCGCTCGCCTGCTCGCCGGCTTTGCTGACGGCGAGGGTCTCGGCGACGTCGCCGACCTTGAAGCGGGCGAAGCGCCGAACGGAGATGTTCTCGCCCAGCTTGCCGATCACGCTGGCGATCAACTGCGAGACAGTCATGCTCTGGTCCTTCACGAAGGGCTGCTCGTAAAGGCAGACCTCTTCGTAGAACTTGCCCATCTTGCCTTCGACGATCTTCTCGATCACCGGCGCCGGCTTGCCGGTTTGCGCTGCCTGCGCGCGATAGATCTCTTTCTCCTTCTCATACGACTCGGGAGTGACATCTTCCTTGCGGATGAAGCGGGGATCGGTGGCGGCGATGTGCATGGCAATGTCGTGCACCAGGTTCTTGAAGTCGTCGGTGCGGGCGACAAAATCGCTCTCGCAGTTCACTTCCACCAGAACGCCGATCTTGCCTCCGGCATGGATATAACTGGCGACGGAGCCTTCGCTGGTGGCCCGCGTCGCCTTCTTGGCTGCAGTTGCAACGCCCTTTTTGCGAAGCACGATAACTGCGGCCTCAACGTCGCCCTTGGTTTCCACTAGCGCGTTACGGCAATCCATCATGGGAGCGTTGGTCTTGTCTCGAAGTTCTTTTACTTGTGCGGCAGAAATGTTCACGGTAGTAGTACTCATGTTTTCCTTTAGCTGACAGCTAAAACAACGCCCGCGCTCGATCAACGCGCGGGCCCTGAAACCACTCGTCAATCCAAGAATTATGCAGTCGTATTCTCGGCGCGACGGCCACCGCGGCCCAGCACTTCTTCCATGCTGACCTCGTCGGAGTCGTCGATCGTCGACTCCGGCACTGGTTCGCCCTCTGCGGTCTCGGCGCTGGCTGCGGCTGCTACCGCTGCCTCGCTGTACTGCACGCCCGCGGAGATGTCAGCCATCTGCTTGTCGGTCGCGGCATTGGCGCCCTCGACCACCGAATCCGCAATCTTCGACGCGAACAGCCGGATCGCCCGCAGTGCATCGTCATTGCCCGGGATCACGTAATCCACTTCGGTCGGATCGCAATTCGTGTCCACCACGGCGACTACCGGAATACCCAGCTTGCGCGCTTCCTTCACCGCAATCTGCTCTTTATTGGAGTCGATTACGAACAGCACGTCGGGCAGGCGATTCAGGTTCTTGATGCCGGCGAGGTTGGCCTGCAGGTGCTTGCGCTCCCGCTCCAGCTTGACCACTTCTTTCTTCGGCAGCAGCTCGTAGCGGCCGTCGGTGGCCATCTCGTCGAGCTCTTTCAGCCGCTTCACCGACTTCTGCACCGTCACCCAATTGGTGAGCAGCCCGCCCAGCCAGCGCTGGTTCACATAGAACATGCCGCTCCGGGTCGCTTCTTCGGAAATTGCGTCCTGCGCCTGGCGCTTGGTGCCGACGAATAGCACCAGCTTGCCTTCGGCTACCTGTTCCTGCACGAATTTTGACGCTTCCTTGAACATCTTCAGCGTCTTCTGCAGGTCGATAATGTAAATGCCGTTGCGTTCCCCGAAGATGTACTCCTTCATCTTCGGATTCCAGCGTTTCGTCTGGTGCCCAAAGTGAACGCCCGCTTCGAGCAACTCCTTCATCGTGATATTCGCCAAGCTACCTCCTCAGTAGGCTTGCATCCTTCACACATTGGCCCTTCTTACCGGGGCCCCCTACAAACGCCGCTTTTGCGTTTGTTGGGGTGATCTGGATTGCTTTTCCCCACCCGCCTCTGAGCACGAGTGCGGGAAGATTTCGTTCCGGTTGAATTTACTTGACTCGCCCCCGGAACCAAAAGGCGAGTTGTCAGTGGCTAGTGGTCAGTGGATAGTTAAAAGCAACCATGTACCCGCCTCTGCTCCACTGAAAACCAGTCACTACCCACTTTTACTGAACTGTGCGACTCGTGGTCTTCGCTATCCACTAGCCACTGACCACTTCGTTACCGCTTCGAGAACTGGAACCGCTTCCTGGCGCCCTTCTGTCCGTACTTCTTACGCTCCTTGGTGCGGGCATCGCGGCGCAGGAAACCTTCCGACTTCAGCTTGGCGCGCAGTTCAGGATTGAACTCCTGCAGCGCGCGAGCCACGCCCATGCGCACCGCGCCGGCCTGTCCGTTGACGCCGCCGCCGCTGACAGTGCAGGTCATGTTGAATGTTGCGGCCGTCTCGGTAACTACGAACGGCGATTTCGCCATGATGCGCTGCGCTTCGGTCACGAAGTGCTGATCGAAAGCCTTGCCGTTGACGGTGAATTCGCCATTGCCTGGGCGAAGAAACACGCGGGCCACGCTCGCTTTGCGCCGGCCCGTTCCGTAATATTGAACCTGTTCTGCCATCTTGATGGTTGAAGGGGCACGGCTTCAGCCGTGCCGTTTCAGCTTCCTCTCAAAGATTGTCATCCCGAGACGGCTTCAGCCGTCGAGGGATCCGCTTTCTGTCGCCCCTGAAGGGGCTCGCGTTCTCAAATGTAGCCTACCCAGCACTCCGCTTCGCTACGTGCTGGGCTACGTTATGCCGTGCCTCCGGCACTAGCGTAATGCGCTCCCGTATCCGACGGCACGGAACCAAGTAATCCTTCCAGCAAACGCTGCGCGACTTATGCGCGCTGTGCTACCGCAATCGCTTCCGGCTTCTGCGCCTGGTGCGGATGTTTGTCGCCGCGATAAACCTTCAGCTTGCCCGCCATTGCGCGTCCCAGCTTGGTATGCGGCAGCATTCCGGTGATCGCCTCTTCCACAACCTGTTCCGGTCTGCGCGCCAGCCGCTTCTTGTACCCTTCCGACTTCATCCCGCCGGGATATCCCGAGTACCGGTGGTACACCTTGCTGTCGGCCTTAAGCCCTGTGATGCGAACCTTTTCGGCATTGATCACGATCACGTGATCGCCCGTATCCAGAAACGGCGTGTACTTAGGATTGTCTTTGCCCGAGAGGATGCGCGCCACACGGCTCGCCAGCCGGCCCAAGGTCTGACCATCGGCATCAATGACAAACCACTTGTGCGCAATTTCCCCTTTGGGAAAATACGTAGACATCTCTAAACTCTCCCAGATGTTGTAAATGCGAAAGAGCCGCTCGGTTCAGGCGCTGGATGCGCAGAGACCTTCAGGCGGGCAGACGCAGGACTGCGAAAGATTTAACAATAGACGATATTCATGGCACTTGTCAACGAAAGCACCCGAGGTGCACAGCCTTCATTATCCTGACATCCCAAGCCGCCTCGGTCGCTGGCAATCACCCGAAAACAAACGAGAACCCGCCGATTCCGTTGCAAGTCCGCAAAATTTGTTGCATTCGATCCCACGTGCATGGTCAGAGTTCGATTTCTGCGATACCATTCGTTACGCTTATTTCCCGCCCTGAATGTGAGATCGTCAAATGAAGAGAGTTTTTGTGGTACTGCTGCTTGCCATTATGGCCAAGCCGCTGATGCTGTTCGCCGCCAGTAAGGCCAAATCTCCTGACTCGCCGATTTACGTCTTCACTAATGACGACGCCCTGCGGCACACCTATGTCAGCGTCTACCTTGCTGGAGGGATACAAGGTGGGCCGACGCTCACCTACCAGCACAGCATCAACACGACCGGGCTGGGAATTGGCGGCGGATTCTTCGGCACGCCGCGGTTGGCAGTACTGCCCAGCGCCTCCGCGCAATGCCTCTACGCCTCCGATGCCGCGAGCGGTGACGTGGCCGCCGTCGACCTTCAGACGCAGCAATTGGTCGGGACCTATACCGGCTCTGCCAACGATTCCGGAACCAGCAATGGCATCGGCCTGGTGATGAGCCAGAGCTACCTCTACGCCGGCTACACGCTTTCCAACACGATTGCGACGTTCTCGATGGGCGCGGGATGTCAGCTCTCGTTTCTGGGTGACATCACCGTAACGCCGCTGAACGGCGGCTGGATCGCCGGCATGGCGCTCAACGGCAACATGCTCGTAGTCGCTTACGCCGACGGCTCCATCCAGTCATTCAATACAGCCAATGGCATCCCCATATCCAACAACGATGAGCAGAATTCGACCGGCTACGCGGCGACGAATTTTCCTGACGGTGTGGACATTACGCAGGACGGTCACTTCGCCATCTTCGCGGATGCCGCCATTCCGGCAACGGTGGAGGTTTCCGATCTTTCGTCGGGCAAACTTGCGCCCACGGTACAGTACATAGTCGGTCCGGCGACCAACACCATTGGTCCCGGGGTGAATTCGGCTACCCTGCGCCTCAGTCCGGACGAGAGCATGCTCTACATCGGCAACAGTCAGAGTGGATACATCACAGCAGCCTTCTTTAACAAGAACACTGGCGCAGTCTCCTCCGGTTGCGTATCGCAGCAGCTAAATAATTTCTACAATCCGTGGTCCTACGTCGGAGCTCTGCAAACTCGCGACACCACTGGAACGGGCAGCGTGTTGTACGCCGCGGAGTTCGGCTCTTCCATCGGCATCATCAATGTCACTTCGACCGGGACCGCGTGCACATTGACCGAGGCGGCATCGTCTCCCGTGAGTGACGACTTGAGCCCGGGACTGCTATCGATTCAAGTCTTTCCTCCACGGCCGTTTTAGTTAAAGCGCCGAAGTGCTGGCACAGAAAATCTTAGGGAGTTTGCGAATGCGTGCGATGTTCAAGTCAATTTTGTTGTTCTGGATGTTGGCAGTTGCTTTGGGAACCGCTTTGGCACAGCAGCAAATCTGTCCGCCGCGTCCGCTGCCTGGAAATCTCGTCGTCAATCCGCTGGACTTATACAGCCAGGGTGGAGTTCTGACTGTCAATCTGACTCTGCAAAACCAGTTGGGAAGCGACGGCTTCATGCATTACTGCTACGTGTACCTGTATCAAGGTCAGCAGGTAGAAGCCCCCACACTGCGCTTGAATCCGGGTGATCAACTCGTTCTCAATCTGACGAACAACATTCAGGCGCCTTACGACAAGTTTCCCCGGAAGTCGTCGATGATGATGCATGTTCCGCAGCCGGCGACGAAGCAGGCAGACCCCGACTGCAACGGCGGAATGATTCTGCAGAGCACAACCAACGTTCATTTCCACGGAATGAATATTCCGCCGCTTTGCCATCAGGACGATGTCATCTACACCCTCATCCAGTCCGGCGATCCGCCATTCCAATACAACTTCCAGGTTCCTGCCAACGACAATCCCGGAATGTACTGGTACCATCCGCACGCGCACGGAAACGCTACCACCCAGGTTGACGGCGGCGCCGCCGGTGCGCTGTTCATCGAGGGAACGATACCGGGCACGCAGGGATTGCCGGAACGCGTCTTCATCATTCGCCAGCAGTTTCAAAACCCGAATTCCTGGCTGCCGGGCCCCAATCAACTCACAATTAACTTCCAGCCTGCTCTGTTTCCCGACGCCCCGTCGCCCTACATCAACATGCAGTACGGCCAGTCCGAATTCTGGCGAGTCGCGAATGCGTCCAGCCAGGCATTTCTGACGCTGCAGGTCGTCTACACCACCACTCCGCAGCAACTCGAAGTGGTAGCGCTCGATGGCGTTCCGCTGCAGAGCCCAATTTACGAAACGACCATCAACTTGCCACCGGCGGGCCGTGCCGAGTTCATCGTTCCCGGTCTTCCACTCGGGCAGGAAGGCATCTTTCTTACGAATGGCTTCAACACCGGCCCGGTGGGAAATCCCAATTCGCCACAGCAGTTTCTGAAGATGTTTGGTACGGACAGTTCGAAGGTCGAGCCGCGTCCTGCTCCGCTTCCGGCCAAGCCGCCGGCCGACCGTCAGCGCTTTGCGGGGCTGCTGACGCAAACGCCTACGACAACCAGAAATCTTTATTTCTCGGAGCAGACGGTCGGCAGCAACGGTCCGACGCAGTACTTCATCACCGTGGCCGGACAAAAGCCCAGAGTGTTTCACATGGACGATCCGCCGGCCATCGTGACTCAGATTGGCGCAGTCGAGGACTGGACTATCGAGAACCATGCCGGCGAGGCACACGATTTTCACATCCATCAACTGCACTTCCTGCTGATGGCCATCAATGGCGTGCCCGTGCCCAACCCCGAGCTCTATGACAGCTTCACCATTCCCAACTGGTCAGGAAGCGGACCGTATCCCAGCATCACGGTGCGCATGGATTTCCGCGATCCGCAGATTGCGGGAACGTTCGTCTATCACTGCCACATTCTCGATCACGAGGACGGCGGCATGATGGCGAAGATCCAGGTCAATCCGGCGAACAATTAAGGGTTGTTTTTGCGGTGTGTCGTCCTGAGTATCACGGTGTGCCTCTTGGCCCACCGATAACGACGAAAATCCTGGGTGCCCCATTCTGGCCTTCGTTTGGCCAGGGTGGGGCAAGCTGAACCGCTTCATTGCCCCGCCCTAGCCGAGGATGGCTAGAACGGGACACCCCAAGTGCGATTGTCGAAGGAGTGCAGCGTCGCGTAAATTTCTCCCGACGATCCACCTTCGGATTGGCTATTTCCCTGCTCCCATTTATTCTGGGTGTTCTCCATCTCTCATCGTAAGCCTTCAATCTCATGCCCGACTCGCATCGTCTTCGAATCTGGCGAATTCGTCTGCTGATGTTCCTGGCCGTTATCGGTCCGGGTTTCATCACGGCCAACGTCGATAACGATGCGGGAGGAATCTATACCTACTCGGCCGCGGGAGCGCAGTTCGGATACTTGCTGCTCTGGGTCATGATCCCGATGACTCTGGCGCTGGTTGTCGTGCAGGAGATGTCGGCGCGCATGGGAGCGGTTACCGGCAAAGGGCTGAGCGATCTCATCCGCGAAGAATACGGGTTGCGAATCACCTTCTTCATGATGATCGGGCTGGTGATCACGAATTTTGGCAATGTGGTCGCGGAGTTCGCCGGGATTGCCAGCAGCCTCGAACTGTTTCACATCTCCCGCTACGTCAGCGTGCCGGTCTCGGCAGTCGTTGTTTGGCTGCTGGTAGTGAAGGGCACATACAAAAGCGTGGAAAAGGTCTTCCTGGCCGCCTCGTTCTTTTACTTCGCCTATATCATCGCCGGAGTGTTGGCGGGGCCGAGTTGGAAAGAGGCTTTCGTTGCCACCTTCACGCCACCGCACAGCCACGCATTCCAAGAATCCGCTTACATTTACATGGTCATCGCCGTCGTGGGAACCACCATCGCCCCGTGGATGCAGTTCTACCTGCAGGCTTCCATCGTGGAGAAAGGAATTACCCCGCGCGAATACCGGGCATCGCGCTGGGACGTGATCATCGGCTGTCTGTTCACCGACGTTGTGGCGTGGTTCATCGTAGTGGCTTGTGCGGCGACGCTCTACGTTCACGGCATTCGGCAGATTCGCGATGCCGCCGATGCCGCGCAGGCGCTGAGGCCATTGGCGGGAGAGTATGCCTACATTCTTTTCGCGGCGGGACTTTTCAATGCGTCGTTGTTCGCCGCTTCCATTTTGCCCATTTCGACTGCGTATACGGTTTGCGAAGGCTTGGGATTTGAATCGGGCGTGGGGCAGAAGTTCTCGGACGCGAAGGTCTTCTACTGGCTGTACACGCTGCTGCTCATAACCGGCGGCGGCGTGATCCTTCTGCCCAATGTTCCGCTGGTGAAGATCAGCATCCTGTCACAAGTGGTGAATGGAATTGTTCTTCCCTTCGTGCTGATCTTCATGTTGCTGCTGATCAACAAACGCGAACTTATGGGCAAGTTTGTAAACGGCAGATGGTTCAACATCGTCGCCTGGGCTACAACGGTCCTCATGATTGGGTTGACGATTGCGTGGTTTGCAACCGGTTTCGGTAGCTGAAAGATTCGGAGTTTCTTTAAGCTGCCGTCCCGCTGTTTGCGCCGTTTGCCTCAAACTGGTAATTTGCCATTACTCAACAACGTGATGAAGAAAGCCTCTTTTCTTGCCTTGCTGTGCTGTTGTCTGTGTGCGCAGCTACGGGCACAACTTCCCGTAGACAGTCCTGTCGATGTGCTGCGCCATCCCGGATGGGACAAAACAATCTTTGTCGGCGGTGGCACCTCGGTAGAGAGCACGCCCAGCGGACAAAACTTTGTGCTCGGATTTCGCCTGGGTCGCATCCTTACGGATGAACACGGCCCCGGGATCCTGCGCGGCACCTACGAAATGGGGATCGACGTCATCCCTCTGGATGAGTACTGGATTCACGGCGGCCAGTACGCGGGCGGGATCGACCCCATCGTCTTTAAATGGAACTTCACCAACTGCTGCAGGTTCGCGCCGTACGCAGCGATCGTAGGCGGTGCTCTGTTCAGCACTTACAACCTGCCTCCGGGCGACACGTCGGAGATAAATTTCACCAGTGGGGCGGAAGTCGGCGGACAGATCTTTTGGAACGGTGGAACTAATTCCTGGGACATTTCGGTCAAGGCCTACCACCTGTCGAATGCATCCATCGGCAATCACAACCCCGGCCTGAACGCCAATGTGCAATTCATGTTGGGATACACGTGGCACTGACGGATTCCCAGCGCTAAGCCGCTCCGGCCGCCAAGAACCCTGCAATCCTGGTGCGATTGGCATTAATCAGAAGTTTTTGCTAGACGGCTTGCATGCTAGGGCTATACTTGAACTTTGGCATCCGTGCGGATCAATGACTTCGACTTCCTCTCCATCGGAGCAACCGCTCATCCTCTGCATTGACGATGCAGAAGTTGCCCTGCGTGTTCGCAAGCTGCTGCTCTCCAGCGCCGGCTATTCCGTCCTCACCGCTGCTTCCGGTGAAGAAGGTCTGGAGATCTTCAGGCAACAGCCGATAGATCTGGTAATCGCCGATCATTTCCTCTCTGACAGGACGGGAGCCGAAATCGCCCGCGAGATGAAGCAATTCAAACCTCAGGTGCCGATTCTGATCGTGTCGGCTGCTGCGGAGCAGCCTTCGGGCTTGGAATGTGTGGACGGCTTCCTTTCCAAAGGCGAGGGCCCGGACGTGCTGCTGGATGGCATCGCCGAGTTGCTCAATCGCCAAGCGTGATCGCCTTTAGGCCAGCCTGATTGCATGGCGCGCAGGCATCCTTCCTCTTCAAGCAACGCTCTCGCCTGGGTACGCGATTCTCTTCGTCATCGCGGCTTCGCCGGGACTCTGCGCTATTACGGCCGCGAATTCGTAGACCTCGTTCGCGACCTGTCACCGGAGCGCCGCCGGTCACGCTACGGTGATGTCGACTTCGATTTCGAACACAACGTGGATACGACCTGGGCGACGGTCTCCCTGCGGACGCGCATTCGCGAGTGGCTCTCCGGCGGCCAATACCAGGCCTCCGAGCAAACGCTCTTTTCTGAAATGCTGGACGCGCTGCCGGTTCCGCTGGACGGTTTCACCTTCATCGATCTCGGCTCCGGCAAAGGCCGCACGCTGCTGATGGCCTCCTGCTACCCATTCCGCCGCATCATCGGCGTTGAGTTGCTGGAGGAGCTGCACGCGATTGCGCTGCAGAACATGGCGTCCTACCGCAGCCAACGGCAGAACTGCTTCAGGATCGAGGCGCATGCCGGGGACGCGCGCCGCTTCGAATTCCCCGCTGAACCAACTGTGCTGTACCTGTTCAATCCTTTTCCCAGGCACGTTTGGCGGGAAGTACTGGCGAACCTGCAGCGCTCGCTTGCAGCCGCGCCGCGACAGGTTTATGCGGTTTATCACAATCCCGTGCACCAGGACATTTTGCGCGGCGAGCGATGGTTACACGAACTGAGACGAACGCATCAGTTCATCATGTACCAAGCAGACATCTCGCGCTGACACCGCCTTGCGCTTCTGAAGCGGTTTAGTTTTTACTGTAGTCGGGTAGTGCGGGCCTTCAGGCCCGCGTTCGGCTGCATCGCAAGAGGATAGGTTTTGCATTCCGCTGCCAAATGCAGCGGAATGCAAAACCTAAAATGAGGCGGCGCGTCGACGCGGCGCTGAAGCGCCGCACTACCCGTAGCGACTGGATTACAGTAATTCCTAAACGGCTCTAAATCATCGCGCCAGGCCGATGGCAAACGCCGCCACAAACAACAGCACCAGTGCCAGCCTCCAGCGTCTGCCTTCGGGCAGCGGACCGCCCCCCGAAACCCGAGGAGGCACCCAGAACAGCGCCACTACAGCGAGAATCAATGCGGGAATAAGCAGAAACGCCAGCAGCGCATATTGCGGGCCCTGGAGCGAGAACAATGTGCCCTGGCGCAGCGGTGGCGCCAGCGCGCCTCCGAGAAACCAGCACAGCACCGCGCTGCCCAAACCGGCCAGAGCACCGAGAAGGCGCAGAAATAGCGATGTCATCGCAATGGGTAGAAGTCTACCAGCCGACAGGCCGCCGGCGAAGAGCCATCGCGATTACCGTACCGGATTGACGGCATTAGGGCCCACGCGGCTCAGCTTCCACGGCTTCGGCTTGGGCATGCCCGGGGGCATCGACATGGCCACCATCTTGACCTCGGCAGTATCGGCGCTGGTCAGGCGCATCTGATAGCGGTCCGTCGCGTTCGTTCCGGTGTCTTTCACCGTGAGCAACAACCCGTCCCCATTCAGAACGGCATTCTCCACCGATCCCGTTGTCTGATCATCGCCGACACTCTTGATATCGCCCCGATCATTGAACTTCACGTCTTTCTGATGTTGCACGGTGCCTGAAATCTGGCTCCCCTGCTGGGTGAGGCGAATCGTCATCCAGGCATGCCCCTCGAACGTACCAATCCACGAGCCTGCATATTCCGCAAGCGGCGACTTCCGCGCCGGGGCATTCTCCATACCCGGAGTCATAGATGTTTGCGCAACCGCCGTCACCGCCATCAATAGCGCCAACGCTGTGATGAATATGATTTGCCTCATTTCAATTCTCCTCGTCCTGCTGCGTGAAAAATTGTACTCCAGCAACTCCGGTTCGGTTATGACTGCAGAAGCAATCTTCTGCACGACGGCGGAAGCGCCGGGCCCTTCGGCTGCGCTCAGGCAGGCTTCAGCCCGGCGAATCGCACATGACAAGTGGCGGCTTTAGCCGCGGTAACCGGGGCTACAACCCGCGTTCTTGCGTCAAGTTCCGGCACGGCTGAAGCCGTGCCCATCCACGTTTTCTTGCGGACATTGGTCGTAATCGGCACACGATCTCGCTATCGCTCCGAGGCGCTCGATTATTCCTATCGCACCGCGTCGCTGAACATGAACTTCCCCAGGTAAACAGGTACGGACTTCGGCGGTTTGGTTTGCGCCGTATCCACCGGATACGGACCCTGCGTCAGCGTGGGAAATCCCCAGATATCACCGTTGCGCATATCGATGATCATTTTGCCGTAAAACTGCGCGGTGCCGTCGGGCTTGCGGATCATGGTGTATCCCGGCTCGACATAGAACGGATAACCCTCTGCCGCCTGCGCCCTGACCGGCGCCGGCTGAACGATAGGCCGCAATACCAGCGTCCCCAGTAGAATTGCAATCGCAACCAATATGATTTTCGTAAACTTGTCCATCTTCATCGTTCCTCCCGTGTTAGTTACCGATCCATACGCTGGATATCCGCTGGATATCGTTCGGCCTCCAAGTCTCCTTGGCGGAGGTTCTAATTTTTAAAAGCTATCTCATTGGTCGTTACGGTTTGTGTCAGGGTACGACTTCAGTCGTGCCCTGACACAAAGCGATTGATCAGATACCTTGATAAATTGTAATTGCCTATTTGCTGACTGCTGACTGCTGACTGCTGATTGCTACCCCAACGCCTGCTCAAGATCGGCAATCAAATCCTCGACGTCTTCGATCCCTACAGAGATTCGCACCATACCGTCCGTAAGCCCGATCTCCTTGCGGCCCTTCGCGCCGATGGCGGCGTGCGTCATCGTGGCCGGATGCGAGATCAGAGTTTCGACGCCGCCCAGCGATTCGCCCATGGTACAAAGACGCACGCGCTTCAGCAGGCGCTTCGCGTTGGCGAGCGAGCCGGTCTCAAACGTGATCATCGAGCCAAAACCCGACATCTGCCGGCACGCCAATTCATACTGCGGATGGCTCTTCAGCCCGGGATAAAACACTTGGTCCACTTTGCGATGCTGGGTGAGGAAGTCGGCCATCACGCGGCCGTTCGCATCGTGCTGCTTCATTCGGACCGCCAACGTCTTGGTGCCGCGCAGCACCAGCCAGCACTCAAAAGGTGACATGATGGCGCCGGCAGCCTTTTGCACGAAGAGCAGTTTTTCCGCTTGCTCCGGAGTCGTACACACCAGCACGCCGCCGAGCCCGTCGCTGTGGCCGTTGAGGAACTTTGTCGTGGAGTGCAGCACCAGATCTGCGCCCAGCTTGATTGGCTGCTGAAAATACGGCGACATGAACGTGTTGTCGACGATAACCTCGCAGCCGCGCTTGTGCGCGATCGCACTCACGGCCGCAATATCGGTGAGGCCCATCAGCGGGTTGGTCGGCGTTTCGATATAAACATAGCGCGTACTGCGGCGAATGGCTCGCTCCACGTTGCGCGGATCGGCGGTATCGACGTAGGTGAACTCCAGCCCAAAATTCACCATGATCTGGTTGAACAGCCTGGGCACGCCGCCGTAAAGATTGTTGGAGGCGACAATGTGATCGCCGGCCTTCATCAGGTGACAGATCGCACCCACGGCAGCCATGCCGCTGCCGAAAACGCGCGCCGCGATACCACCCTCCAGCGACGCCAGATTCTCCTCCAGCCGCGTACGTGTGGGATTGCCGGCGCGCGAGTAATCGTAGCCCTTGGTCTTGCCGAGCTCCTCCTGTGCGTAGGTGGAAGTTGCAAAGATAGGTGGCGCAACCGCGCCGGTTGATGGGTCAGGTTGGTTGCCGGAATGAATAGCGCGAGTAGAAAAGCCGGGAAGATTCTTAGCCATAAATGACGATTCGCGAAGAACTGCAGCAAATAGATTAACGCTTCAGCGGCGGCAAGCTCCATTGGGAACGCGATCTTCAACCACCGGCGCGAATGGCCGATTATTGCTTTCTCGGCTAAACCCGCATCGCCGGCAGGCAGTCATCCCCGCGCGAAATCTGTACCAACATGTACTATGACTGCCCTTGCGCCGACGCAGGAGACTCGCAAACTCGAGAATCCTTTACTATACTGCTATATCCCAGCTGATCATGCCGGCGCGGTCCGGCGCAAAAGGAAACTCTCACGATGAATCGTTTGTCTGTATATGTCTCGGCTGTTTTCCTCATGCTCGCCAGCAGCGTGGCCTGGTGCGACACCTCCATGTTGAAACCGCCGAAGGGATACAGGGTGGCAATCGTAGTTTTTGAAGACCTGGAGTGCCCGCAATGCGGCAAGGCTGCTCCGCTTCTGCATGAAGCCGCCAAGAAATACAACATCCCTCTGGTGCAATACGATTTCCCGCTACCGCAGCATCCGTGGTCATACCAGGCTGCGGTGAACGCCCGCTATTTCGATACCAAATCGAAAGAACTGGGCGATGAGTATCGCCTGTTTGTCTTCGCGCACCAGAACGATATCACCAAACAAAACCTGCGCGGGATTACGGAAAAATGGGCTGACGACCACAAGGTGACCTTGCCTTTCGTAATCGATCCGTCCGGTGACCTGGCAGCCAAAGTCAATGCCGACCGCGATGTCGGCACTCGCATTCCACTCGACCATACGCCGACCATCTACATCGTGAACGACTCGGGACACGGCGCTGCGGTCACCGAAGTGACCAACCTCAACGATCTTTATCAGCGGATCGACGAGGTGTTGAAGGAAGCTGGCCCCGCTACTCAGACGCACAAGACTGGAGCCGGCCAGCACAACGCGGCGGTTCGTAAGCCGTATTAGCTGATTCGGTTTTTCCCCACCGCGAAACGTTTCCGAAGGGTGAACTTTCGCAATTGTGAATTCGTGCCGCTGTTCTCGGAGACGCGCAACTCGCCGAAACTGGCCGTGTTCCTACTAGCGGAGTAGTTTATGCCGGAAGCTACGCCCGACAATGCCGCGTCGAAGCCCATTCCGGCCCCATCCTCGCGCGATCGTATTCTGTTATCAGCCAAGCACCTGTTCGCGCGCAATGGGTTCGAGAACACCAGCACGGTAGCCATCGCGCGCGAAGCCGGCACCAGCGAATCGCAATTGATGAAACACTTCGGCAGCAAGCAGGGATTGCTGTCGGCCATCTTCGATCGCGGCTGGAGCAGTATCATCGACCGCATTCAGGCGATACAGCGGTCGGCCTCGCCCTCCGACCGGTTGCTGGACGTGCTCGAGGCAATGGTCATCGAGATCGAGCGTGATCCTGAACTGAAGGAGCTGGTTGCCCTGGAGGCGCGGCGCGTCCGCAAAGACAATCGTGAGGTACTGGTCAGCCGGGGCCAGCAGCAATACGCGGACATCGTGCACAACCTGCTCGCCGAAATGCGCGCACAGGGCGAGATTCGCGACGATACCAACCTCGATGCAGTACGTGCCGCCATACTCGGCATGACCGAGGGTCTGCTGCGCGATCAGGTGGTGGCAAAACGTTCGGGGTGGCGCGCCGATTACAACTTCGAGGATATTCGCAAGGTCTTGGAGACTGTGCTGCTTGCGCTCCCTTCCGAAGCTGTGCGGCCGCTCAAGGCCGTCAACCGCTAACCTTTCGTGACCTCCCCGGCAACCTGAAACTGCTACAATCGCCGAATTCGCGTTGATAGGCCTCTGAAAAGCCGCGATGCGCTCTCGGGGTAGAGCTGGCCTTCAGGCCGGCGTCTAAGCCCCTTACATTTGCCATCCCGAGGCTGACAAGTCGCCTAGGGATCTGCTGTCCCGAGATTTTCAGCGGCCTGTTGAGGCATAGCTACGTGACAGCAGTGTCGTCCGCGTGGCACCGGTTTTGCAACTAGTTTGTGCGCGGCGTTTCGAAACCGCCCGATGCAGAGTAACTCCCGGCTAGAATTCGCAACTACAGGAGATAAGCATGGCAGTCAAACCGATTCCTGATGGATACCACACGATTACTCCTTACCTCACCGTGGATGATCCCGGCGCGGTCATCGATTTCTTGAAGAAGGCCTTCGACGCGCAGGAGACGTATGCTATGCGCGATTCCAGCGGCAATATCGGCCACGCCGAGGTGAAGGTTGGCGATTCAATGCTAATGCTGGGCAAGGCACGCGGCGAGTGGCATGCACGTCCCGGCAATTTCTATCTGTACGTCGAAAACGTGGACGCGGTGTACAAGAAGGCAGTCGCGGCCGGCGGGAAGTCGCTTTCCGAACCGGCAAACCAGTTCTACGGCGATCGTCACGGAGGAGTGCAGGATTCGCAGGGAAACACCTGGTGGATAGCCACGCACATGGAGGACGTGTCGCCAGAGGAACTCGAGCGGCGTCACCAAGAATGGGAGAAGAAACAGGCAACGACGGGAGGCCCGGCAACCACCACTTAAGCTTCGCTTTGGTTTGCTGATTTCGGATCGCAGCCCGCAGCTAAGATCAGTCCAGCGCGTCGCCTCGGCTACGCACAACGAGAAACTTAAGGCCCAACGAGTGGAGTCAAAGCAGAAGCGCTTCGGGTAGTGGGTCAGTTTAAGTTCCACAGGCTTTCGTGAGTAATCAGGCTGACCCGCTGCCGCGCTTCGGCTCGTCTGTGATCTTAGCAAGCGGTGAGTCCCTGGCATTCGCTGCGATGGAATACATCGGCAGATTGCTAAACCGCTCCCCGTCGGTGCCGCACGAGACGGTGTACGCCTCGGCATAGCGTGGGGAAATGCGCAAACACTTCGAACCGATTTTCACTCGTGCGAATGGCGGAAGCATCTTCCGGGTTGCTATAATCCATTCGGCTTCTGAAGTTTCTGCAGCGTCCCCGCCCGTGTGGCCAGGTAGCTCAGCTGGTAGAGCGCAGCCCTGAAAAGGCTGGCGTCGGCGGTTCGATTCCGTCCCTGGCCACCATGTTTTCAAAGACTTGCAGAGACGTACGGTTAGAGTTTGGCTGCAATTGGCTGCAATTGCTCATTGGATCATCTCCGATCCGAGCCGTTTTTACAGCCCTTTGAACCGAGCTGGGCACCTGCTGCATGTAGACGTCCAGCGTTGTGGAAGTCCGAGCGTGCCGGGCCAGAGCCTGTGCGTCCTTGACATCGATGGCGGCGAGCTTGCACCACGTCACGAATGATGTCCGCAAGCAGCGCCAGTTCACAAAGTCAAGGCCGAGCCTCCGCGCGGCTGGTTTGATGTGCCGGGTCAAGATGTTGTTATCTCGCATCGGCTTTCCATCTTTGACGGATTGGAACACCAGGTCTGTTGGACCATCCGACTTGACGACTTTGTAGATCCGCTTTCCGCGTCCCGCCTGTTGACAGATGGTCATTCCTTTTAACGCCATGATGCGCGGAATAACCGACGGATGGACCGGAATCTCCGCCGCGGAGGCCGCGGACTTCGGTACTGACCAATCGCCGCGACAGTACCGCTCGTCGATGGTGATGGTGCTGCGATCCGCGTTGATGTCGTCCCATCGAAGCCCGATGAGTTCGCTCACGCGCAATCCTGTCCAAACGGCTACATAGACCATGGTTGCGTATGGTTCCGGCATCAGCTCTACGATCGCGTTGAATTGCTCCAAAGTGATGTAGGGCATCTTGTGTGGCTTGCCGCGTTTGGGGCTATCACGGCTGCGGTGTGGTCTTCGAGATCACGCCATAGGGCATCGCTTGCCCGCAGACAGCAGCAGGGATGGCAAGGTCGTTTTCGGCAGCGACCAACGTGTTCCATACAACCGCGCAGCATCAGCTCTCATCCGAAGATTCCGGATTGGAGGGACGGTATGCTGCGCCCACTGGTCGAAAGAAAAATTAGCTTCACTTCGTCAGCGGCGACTACGGTTGCCGCTTTGTTGTTTTTCCTCGCCGCAACCCAAGCGGCCCAATCGCAAAGCTTCCAGGTGATTCACTACTTTAGCGGCGGCACGGATGGAGCCGGCCCTGTCGCCGGCCTTACGGTCGATAGCGCCGGCAACCTGTATGGAACTACGCGTGGAGGAGGCGTAGGCACTCGGAATTGCCCCGTCGGATGCGGTACCGTCTTTGAGCTGAGCCCGACCTCCTCCGGCTGGAGCTTCAAGACAATCTATACATTTCGAGGCGGCCGGGACGGTGATCTGCCGCAGGCGCGGGTGATCATCGGCCCGGATGGCGGTCTGTACGGAACCACGCTAGATGGCGGTGGCATTGACTGTGGAACTGTATACAAGTTGACGCAATCGAACGGCAACTGGACCGAGAGCGTGATTCACCGCTTCGGGGTCGGCTTCTCGCAGGATGGATGCGCTCCCAACGGCGCGCTTGTTTTCGATCAGTCAGGCAATCTCTATGGCACGACGCACTATGGCGGCACCGGCTCTTTTTATCGCGGCACAGCGTTCGAAATGAGTCCCTCTGGCGATGGCTGGACGGAGCGCGTTATTGCCAACGTTTCCTGGCCGGACAGCGGGTTAATTCTCGACAATGCCGGAAACCTGTACGGCATCGATTCCTTTTGCGAGGCTTACGAGCTGTGGCCCGCGGGTTACCGATGGAACATGACCATGCTGCAGGGCATTGAAAACAACACCTGCGGCGGAGGTCTTATATTCGATAGCGCGGGAAACCTGTTCGGTGCCAGCTTCGAAGGTGGAGCGGGCTCCGGAATTATCTTTGAGCTCTCGCAAGGAGATTGGAACTTCTCGCAGCTTTACGAATTTCACAGTGTGTCGGGGAACACTGGGCCTCTCGACAGCCTGGTGATCGACGCCGCCGGAAACCTCTATGACACGACCCAGGAGCTGGGCTCTTATGGCGCGGGATCGGTCTTCAAGTTCTCGCCTCCCTATGGTCAGGGAGACTTGGTCGACCTGCACGATTTCACCGGCCGTAGCGATGGCGGCTACCCCTGGGGCAACGTCATCTTTGGTCCGAATGGAAAACTCTACGGCACAACTGCGGGCGGTGGAGAGCCATGCAGTGGCCACTTCGGCAACTATGGTAACAATGGCTGCGGCGTAGTGTTCGAAATAACGCCATAACAGCTGGCACGAATCCGTCAATCGGGCGGCGTTCCATTACACTGTTTTGTACAGTGCCTTGGTTATGCATGAGCTCGGCATCGCCTCCTCGATTCTCGAAGCCGTCGAAAAGGAAGCAGTCCGCCATCCCGGCACGCACATCTCCAAGGTTGGGGTTAAGATTGGAGAAATCTCGGGAGTCGATCGCGATGCGCTGCAGTTCGGTTTTGACGTGCTGGTCAAGGATACCGACCTCGAACCGCTGGCGCTGGAGCTGGAATATGTTCCCCGAATGCAGCGCTGCTCCAAATGCGCCTACGAATTTCGCATGACCGACTTCGACCCGCACTGTCCGCTGTGCGGCGAATTTTCAACCGAATGTATTAGCGGCGAGGAGCTCGATATCGCCTACATGGAGGTCGAGGATTGACGCCGCGCAGAAATGCCGGATGTGGCGAGCGCAGCAGAGCTAATCGCTGCTGGCTAATTGCTAATCGCTAATTACTAATTGCTGGGTGCCATATGAACCGTATCGCCGTCGAAAAGAAAGTTCTGAACGAAAACCAGATCCTCGCCGAGCAACTGCGCGAGCGCTACCGGCAGAACGGCGTGCTCTGCCTGAACCTCATCAGTGCGCCCGGTTCGGGCAAGACGGCATTGCTTGAACGGACGCTGGAACGCATGGACAAGAGAGCGCGCGTTGCCGTGCTCACCGGCGATCTGCAAACCGAAAACGACGCGCGTCGGCTGGTGAAGTTCGGCTTCCCGGTAAAGCAGATCACGACCGGCGGCACGTGCCATCTCGACGCCAAGATGATCCAGCGGCATCTGGAAGACTGGAAGCTGGAAGATTTGGATTTGCTGATCGTGGAGAACGTCGGCAATCTGGTTTGCCCGTCAAGTTATGATCTCGGCGAAGATGCCAAGATCGTTCTGCTCAGCGTTACCGAGGGCGAAGACAAGCCGCTGAAATATCCGTCGATCTTCTTCAAGTCGGAGCTGATGGTCCTTACCAAGATCGATTTGCTGCCATATGTCCCGTTCAGCGCCGATCTCGCGCGCGAGAATGCCCGCCGCATACACCCCGGGATGGAGATCATCGAGGTCTCCAGCACCACCGGCGAAGGCCTTGACCGCTGGATCGAGTGGCTGCAGGCGCGGCAGGAAAAAGCAAAATTTCGTCGGATGCTCAGCGTAGAGATTTTGCCCTCCGGAGAAAGCGCAGTATAGAACTATCTGGGGGCATAATGTGAGGGAGGCCAGCCGTGACAATCACTCTTGACATCAGACCGGAGACTCAGGACGAACTCGCTCGGCAGGCCGCCGCGCACGGTTTGGGTGTCGGTGCCTATGCGGCAAGTCTGCTCGAAGAGGCGACCCATGCAGCGTCGGTCAAGCCGACACCGCCGGCGGCGGCGAAGGATATGGTTGAACTGTTTGCACCACTTCGCGGCCTCGATCTCGATTTTGAGCGCGACAGGGACACGGGCCGGGATATCAGCCTGTGAAAGGATATCTGGTTGACACTAATGTCCCCTCCGAACTCACGCGCAAAGAGCCGGATGCGCGTGTAGTTGCGTTTCTCAAGAAGGCTGACAGAGACAGCGTATTTCTCAGTGTTATGACCATTGGTGAAATCTGCAATGGAATCGCCACGCTTCCAGTCAGCCAGAGATGCAGCGCATTGCAGGACTGGCTTGATATTGATGTGCGTTCGTGGTTCGCCGGCCGCATATTGCCGGTGACGGAAGCCATTGCGGAACGTTGAGGACATCTGGCCGCGGCCTCGAAGCGGCGCGGAGCGGCCTTGGCGGTCGTGGACGGAGTGATTGCCGCAACGGCCCTCCATCACGACCTTAGCCTGGTCAAGCGCAACGTGAAAGACTTTGCCGGCCTCGGTATCGACATCTCCAATCCCTGGGAAATATAGAGCTCGTTTACCTCATCCGCGATATCAGGGATTTCCCTGCCCATTGCCATGCTCAGGTATCTACATAATCGCCGTCGGCGGCGCGGGTTCGTCCGGGCTGCCGGCGTTGGCCAGCGGCACGCGAACCATCACGATCGCCAGAATCACCAACATGATGAATCCCCCCGCTACATTGGGGTGTTGGAAGATGACCGGCAGCGGCCACTGCTTGTAGCGGAAAATGGCGATCACAATTCCCATCAGTGCTTCGCCCGCAATGAATCCCGATGCCGTCAGGATGCCCGCATTCTCCACGCGTGCCTTCTGCGCTTCGTTGAAGTTCTTGCTGTCGCGCATCTTGTCGGTGATCCAGCGAATCACGCCGCCGACGAAGATGGCGAACGTGGTTTCCAGCGGGAGGTACATGCCGACGGCAAACAGCATCGGGCTGCGCACCTCGATCATGATCAGCGCGAAGCCCATCAGGATGCCGACGAAGATTAACGGCCAGGCCATCTCGCCGCCAACGATGCCTTTCGCAAGCATCGCCATCAGGCCGGCCTGCGGTGCCGAGAGCTGACGGTCGCCGAAGCCGATGCCGCCGCTGTTGAGGTTGGCCTGGTTCAGTAGCAATAGCACGGGAAGCAGCGCGAAGCTCGCCACGGTGACGCCTAAGAAGTCCCCAAGCTGCATCTTGGCGGGCGTGCCGCCAAGGATGTGTCCGACCTTCAAGTCCTGCAACATCTCGCCGGCCACGGCGGAAGAGATACAGACCACGGCGGCCACGCCAAGAACGGCGGCCACGCCATGCATCCCGGAAACACCCATCAGCACCATGAGTATGGCTGCAATCACCAGCGCGGCGAGGGTCAGTCCGGAAATCGGATTGTTCGATGAGCCGATCAGACCCACCAGGTTCCCCGATACCGCCGCGAAGAAGAAACCGATGATGATCATCACAATCGCCGCCACTATGCCCGGGCCCCATGAACCCGCATAGCTCTTGTACAGGAAGACCATGCTGATCAGCACGATGAACATCCCGGCGAACACAAACTTGCCGTTCAGGTCGCGCTCGGTGCGGGCGGTGGAGGCGTGCTGCGCCGCAGACTTCTTCAGATCGGAGACGGCGCGCGCCATCCCGGAAGCCAGGCTCTTGCGCATGCGGAAGAGCGTGTAGCAGGCGCCGACCAGCATTCCGCCGACGGCAATCGGCCGCACGATGAAGCTCCACACCGCGCCGGCCTGTCCGGCCCAGAAGGAATTGTCGGGGGTCATGACATTGGCGCCTGCGGGCATGAATTGCGTAACGAATGTCGGCCCGCCAAGGAACAGAATCAGCGGCACCAGCAGTCCCCACGCGACCACACCGCCGGAGAAGTTGAGCGCAGCTAGGCGCGGGCCGATGATGTAGCCAACGCCGAGATATGCCGGGCTTATTGCCGGCGCGGACCAGGTGGTCGCCGCACCGGCCATCAGCTTTGGCGACGTTGCCGAGCGTCCCATGCGCACGAAGCTCTTGCCGAACTGGCCGACGTTGACCAGAAAATCGCGACTGGCGCTGAACAGGCTGAACTGTCCCAGCAGGTAAACGATTCCGCCAAAGCCCATGTTGCCGAACAGAATCTTGGCTGCGCGGCTGCCTTGCTGTCCAGCAATGTGGATTTGCGACGCCGCTACCGATTCAGGGAAGGGAAGCTCGGGATCTTCGACCATCACCCGGCGTAGCAAGGTGACGAACAGAATACCCAGCGCGCCGCCCACCAGCATCAGGATCGACGACTTCCAATACGCATGGGCGAAGTCGAAGACCGGCCATGCGCCCGAGATGACGAATGCGGGAATGGTAAAGACGGCGCCGGCCGCGACCGACTCGCCGATGGAGCCAACGGTTCGCGTGATGTTCTCTTCCAGCAGCGAGCCCCGCATGATGCGCAGCACCGCCATGCCTATGACAGCGGCAGGGTAAGTCGCCGCGATGGTCATGCCCGCGCGCAAGCCGAGATAGGCATTGGCCGCGCCTAGAATCACGGTAAGGACGAGGCCAAGCAGCACGGCCCGGAGGGTAAACTCCGGCATGTTGGTATCGTCGGGAACATAAGAGCGGAACTTCCTGGGTGGAGCGGTGACGGTTGAACTCATTAAGGCAGACCTCGCGCAGTGCCCAAATTATAGCGACGGCGCAAGTTAGCACGCCAGCGGCATCGGATACAAGGGCAGCGCCTGGTTTCGCGGTGAGGATGCGTAGCCGCGGCAGCATGACGGCGCCGGAGTTTCGTGCCGAGTACAATGAACGCCCATGGATTATCTTCTGAAAACTGAGCCCTCCGAGTACTCATTCGCCGACCTCGATCGCGACAAGCAAACGGTTTGGGACGGCGTGTCCAATCCAGTCGCGCTGCGGCATCTGCGCGAGATGAAACCGGGCGACCGCCTGATTATCTATGAGACGGGAGATCACAAGAGCGCGGTCGGGACGGCGTCCGTGGTTTCCGTCGAAGCCGACGATCCGCGCAATCCGGTGGTGAAGATCAAGGCGGGAAAGCCACTGGCTAAGCCGGTTTCGCTGGCGGAGATCAAGGCGAAGGCAATGTTTGCGGACTCGCCATTAGTGTGCCAGGGACGGCTCTCGGTCGTGCCGCTTACCAGTGGACAATACAAATTCCTTACTGGTGACTAGCGGATGATGACAACTCATCGGAAGCTTGTTGCAGTGGATCGCCCCTGCGGCGTGATCTCCCAGACTACGCCACAGCCATACCCGTTGCAGGCGGACGAGTCGCCGCCGACATTAGCGGTCCCAAACAGATTACCGCTGCTGTCGATGAGGACCTGGCTTCGGGGTTCGCCGCCATCGGCTCCGCCGGTGAACTCATGCAGCACGGTGTAGGTCCAGCCGCTGCCGGAGGGAGACAACTCGAAGACCACGCCCCAGCCATAGCTGCCAGTCCCAACCGTCGTCCCGTAAAGATTGCCGGCCGCATCCAGGGTTAAGAGCGCGCTCGGGCCGTCGCCTCCGTAAATGGAATACAGCACATTGAATTGCCACGAGCCGTCGACGTAAGTGAATTCGAAGACAGTGCCTGCGCCCCCGCTACCCTCCATTTGGGTAGTGCCGTAAAGATTACCGGCGCTGTCACGGATCAGCCCGACGGGTCCTTTTCCATCCTCGGGGCCGAGGAAATTATGCAAAACCGTTTCCGAGTACACGCCGCCGTGAGGACTCAACTCGTATACCTCGCCCCAACCGTACGCGCCACCCAAGTCGGTTGTCCCATACATATTGCCTTGATCGTCGAAAACCACGCCGTAAGAGGGGAGAGCACCGTCCGCATTGTTAAAGTGGTAGAGAACACTTTCACTCCAGCCGTTCGCAGAAGGAGTCAGCTTAAAGACCGTGCCATACTCGCCGGAGCCACCGAACTCCGTGGTCCCGTAAACCGCTCCGCTGGCGTCGAACACCAGGTTTCCGTATGCCGGGTTTTGTCCGTCCACGGGAGCGCCCTGAAAGGGGTAAACGATAGCTTCATTCCAGGGCGTCAACACCGACCGGGGAGCTGTGGCGCCAGGAGTTAACTTGAACACCACGCCACAGCCACCGGCGCAGTTCGTACCGCCAACTCCGCCAAGCCAGGTAGTGCCGTAGAGAGCCCCATCCGGCCCGAACACCACGCCTCCCCATGGATTCTCTCCATCGGGGCCGCCGGTGTAGGTGCGAAGCGGATTCAGCGTCCAACTACTACCCTGACGCACCAGCTTGTAAGTAATATTGTTTGCGGATCCGTAGATATTTCCCGCTCCGTCCATGGTCAAGCTGCCCGTGGGATTGCTGCCGCCACTTCCGCCGCTGAAGGTGTGCAGCACGGTGTAGGTCTGCGCAATTGCCGCCGGACTCGCAAGCATCGTCAACATGCAAACCAAGGCCAGTGGTAACGCTACATGCCTCAGGCTTTTGCCAAAGGTAAGTGTGGAATGGTCTGCGCGGTTTGTCATGACGTTCCCCTACGTATGCGCATCCGCGTCCGGATCGCGGCGGCCTGTTTTTGACGTTGGAACTCTACACCAATTGATTGGCTAAATTCCAGATCGATAGGGTTAAAGTCCGCTGGTACTGACGAACAAAATGGAGCGGGAGACGGGGATCGAACCCGCGACCAACGGCTTGGGAAGCCGTGACTCTACCACTGAGTTACTCCCGCTCAATTGAGCAAAGTGTAGCACCGCGAATATCTGGTCGCAACGCACGCAAGATGCGATTGAAGCGCAGCGGATACAACTCCTCAAACAGAAGTGTGCCGTCCCTACGGGACTGGATCAGGTTACCAGCATACCCAGCACTCCGCCTGCGGCTCCGTGCTGGGCTAAACTGACCCCGCGCCTACGGCGCTCGGGTTTCGCCACTCCAGCCCCTGATCAGCGAATCTCCTCATAATAGCTTTCGCCAGCGCAGCCTCGGCACAAAATCCTGCCCCCGCGCCGCACCTCGCGCTGGAAGTTGATGCCTTCCCCGCATTCGGCGCAGACGATGCGCTCGCCCTTGTAGCCGGGCAACTCCTGCGGCGGCAGAGTGACTTTCACCCACTGTTCGGTAAAGAGCTCGGCATTGGGGATCTCCCGGTAAGCCAGCATCTGCTGCTGGTTCTTGTTCTCAATCTCGGGATGCATTTGCCGCGCCAGCGCCTTCGAGCTTTCTCTGGCGCAGACGCGCACCGCCCGCCCCGACTCGAGATCGACGAAGGTTGCCGCCACCTTGCCCCAATCGCGAAATTTGAGCGCGCGCTTGCCCAGCCGGCAGCCGGTCACGACGGCGACTGCGTCGGTGGCGCAGCGGTCGATTTCGACAAACGTGATCAGGCGCTTGCGGTCCTTGCCATGCGGGTCGTCGATGCCGAGCAACTCCAGGCCGCGCATCGCTAGCCGGACACCAAGAACCTGTCCGGCGCACAGGTGCCCGTGCGCAATCTCGGCATCGCGCAGCAGCTCATCGAATGTCTTCAACCGCCATCACTCCTCATCCGCATCGTTGGCGGGCGCCTCATCGGCAAACCTGCCGCTTACATTGACAGTGAACTTTTCGCCTTCGCGAGGCAGAAATGTCACCCGCGCCGGCTGTCGCTCCCAACGCGGCGCCGCGCAATTGCTGTCAGGAGCATCTCCCATGCTGGTTTTGCCCAGCTCCTTGCGAAACAGAGCTTTCCTGCCGCCAATCTCCGCCACCACGGCATCGACGCGCTCCCCGTTAGATACGATGCCGCAAAACGCAGCGTAATCGCGATACCAGCTTACCTCGGAATAGAAGGGATCGAAGTCCGGCAGCTTGATGAGCGAAGCCCTCCCGGTTACACGATCCACCAGCAGCCAGCCTCCGCGCTGCCATAGCCACTTGGGCGCTGACCGCGCGTCGGTCGGCAAGTAGTCGTTGATTCGATAGGCACGCCGCACCACGAACTCGCGGTCGGTGACGTCGTGTGCCGGACCGGTGGTGAACTCCTTCAGCTTGGTGTCAACGTATAGCGCCCGCACAGTAATGTTGAGCGTCTTGTCCTCGGCAGGGCCGATGAACAGCTTCACCGGCATCGGCTTACCCAAGCTCACGACGTGCGGTTTGGAGGCGGCGAACGCCAGCAAACTTATCGGCAAAACCGCAAATAAAAGGAAGACGGCACGCATAGTGAGGTGAAAAATCGCAACCGGGACGAAAGCTTGCCAAGCGAGCCCCGTGGCGGCACACTTCTTACCTCTCGATATTAGCGGTCTTACAACTGGCATACAATGGTTCTGCGTCTAAGGGGCTGAGGATGGCCTTGACCTATAGCTTCGTAATTCCGGCTTATAACGAGAGCGAGCGGCTCGCCGTTTCTCTCCCCAAGATTTTCGATCACATCCGCAAGCTCGACCAGCCATGCGAAATCATCGTCGTGAACGACGGCTCAACTGACGATACCGCCGACGTGGTGCGCCGCTTCATGCGGCTGGGCCCCGACCTCCGGCTGGTGGAAAACCCCGGCAATCGCGGTAAGGGATACAGTGTGCGCAACGGCATGCTGCATGCCCAGGGCGAGATGATGTTGTTCAGCGACGCCGACCTTTCATCGCCCATCTACGAAGCCGACAAGCTGTTCGCCGCGCTTGAGCAAGGCGCGGACGTCGCCATCGGATCGCGCTGGCTGCGCGCCGAGCTGCAAACCGAACGTCAGCCGTGGTACCGGCAACTTTACGGACGGCTGTTTAATCTCGCGCTGCGAATCACGCTGGGACTGAAGTATCGCGATACGCAGTGCGGATTCAAAGCCTTCACCCGCTCCGCGGTGCAGACCGTCTTTACCCGCCAACGCATTGAGCGATGGGGATTTGATCCAGAGCTGTTGTTCCTGGCCGATAAGTACAAGCTGCGCACCGTCGAAGTTCCGGTGGAATGGGCCCACGATCACCGCTCCAAGATAAGCCCGCTGCGCGACGGCATCCGCATGGGGATGGAGATGCTGGCGGTGCGCTGGAACGATCTGAAAGGCCTATACAGAGCGCCTTCTACTGCTGCCGAAGAAGTACCCGCAAAGACAGCCTCGGTGCCTGTGGTGAAGTAGGCAGGACGGCAGATCCCTCGCGGGTTCTGGCGGGATCGGTAGAGCTGGCCTTCAGGCCAGCGTCCAGCCTGCCTTGTTTATTGCTGAGCCGGCTTCAGCCGGCGGCACGTTGACTGCGGTGGAAGCGCCGGAGCCTGGGCCCTTCCCAGCTATCTATTCGCTTCCACCGTAAACGCTTACCAATCTCCGTAAAACGCTCCCAACTCCGGTTGCAAATTTTGTACCTTTCGTTGCGCGGTGTGCATCTTCTCCTGAGTTGGACCAGCAGTCGAAACACGCGATTACATTTCCTGCATCTAAAGGAACTTATGTCAGGGCGGGTGGCAAGCAGTACCCTCAACGGCGTAACCTCGCGCGATCAGGGTGACGCTTCCCAGCTCCAGGATTACCTGCGGGTCCGCGACACCTCGCTCCACATCTGCGCGCCACTGGAAATTGAGGACCACAGCCTGCAACCGATGCCGGACGCCAGTCCGGCGAAGTGGCATCTGGCGCACACCACGTGGTTCTTCGAGACGTTCGTGCTGTCGCAGCACATGCCGGAGTATCGCCCGTTCCATCCGGCATTGCGCAACCTGTTCAACTCTTATTACAACTCCGTCGGCGACCGGCCACTGCGCGCCATGCGACATATTCTGTCGCGGCCCAGCCTGGATGAGGTCCATGCCTATCGCATTTATGTCGACGAGGCCATGGTCCACTTGCTCACCACCGAGCTGTCGCCTGAGGCGCTCGATCTCATCGCCCTGGGGATGAATCACGAGCAGCAGCATCAGGAACTGATCGTCACCGATGTGAAAAACGGCCTGTGGGCGAATCCGCTTCGCCCGGCCTATCGCGTCAAGCTCGAGAGTGGTGCAGAGCACGACGCTGAAGCGGCGCAGTCGCTCGATTGGCAACATTTTTCCGATGGCGTCTACGAGATCGGATTCAAAGGCGAGGGATTCGCGTTTGATAACGAAGGCCCGCGGCACAGCGTTTACCTGCAGAATTTCCGGCTCGCCTCGCGACTGGTGACGAACGGCGAATATTTGGACTTCATGCGGGACGGCGGTTACGGCGATCCGTTGCTGTGGCTCTCCGACGGTTGGGACTGTGTACGCAACAACCAATGGAATGCACCGCTGTATTGGGAACAGCGCGACGGCGAATGGTGGAATTACACCATTGAGGGCATGCAGCCTTTGCGATTGAACGAGCCGGTTTGCCACCTCAGCTTCTACGAGGCCGATGCCTTCGCGCGCTGGTGCGGGGCGCGGCTGCCGAGCGAGTTCGAATGGGAAGTTGCTGCCAAGTCGTGTTCGATTACGGGGAATTTCCTGGAATCCGATATATTGCAGCCGCTGCCTGCGCCGCCGAGCGCGGGCCTGGCGCAGATGTTCGGCGATGTGTGGGAGTGGACGTCGAGTCCCTACAGCCCGTATCCGGGCTTTAAGCCTGCGGCCGGTGCGATCGGCGAATACAACGGCAAGTTCATGTGCAATCAGATGGTGCTTCGCGGCGGATCGTGCGCGACGCCGCAGTCGCACATTCGGGCCACGTATCGCAATTTCTTTCCGCCCCATGCGCGCTGGCAATTCATGGGGCTACGGTTGGCCAATGGCGACTAGCAAACAACTGCTCGTAACCAATGACGCGATCGCGCTGGAGGTGCTGCAGGGCCTGACCGCGTCGCCAAAGTTTCTCCCCTGCAAACTTTTTTACGATGCGATTGGTTCGCGACTATTCGAGCAGATCACCGAACTGCCGGAGTATTACCTGACGCGCACCGAACGCGCCATCCTGGAGCAGTACGCGGGCGAGATTCTGGCCGCCGCCGGGCCTTCGCTGACGCTGGTGGAACTGGGCGCGGGCACGGCTGCCAAGACCTGCATCCTGATCGAAGAATTGTTGCGGCGGCAGAGCCGCGGGCTGTTTTACCCTATCGATGTTTCCGCGTCCGCGCTCGACGAAGCGGTGCGGCAACTCGGAAATCAGTTTCCCGGCTTGCGGGTCAATCCCATCGTCGCCGACTACACCGGCGGAGTGCCGGCGCTGAGCCGCATCACGGGACGAAAGCTGGTGCTGTACATCGGCTCCAGCATCGGCAACTTTGAACTGCCGCATTCGATTCGGCTGCTGCGGCGTATCCGGCAAACGCTTCGCCCCGGCGATGCGCTGCTGCTGGGCACCGATTTCGCCAAGAGTCCGAAGATCCTGCTGCCTGCTTACAACGACGATCAGGGCATCACGGCCGCATTCAATAAGAACATCCTCGCACGCCTGAACCGCGAACTCGAAGCCAGCTTCGATCTCGACAGCTTTCAGCACGTCGCGCTGTGGAACAAGCGCTGTTCGCGAATGGAAATCTACCTCGAGAGTATGACCGCGCAGACGGTATTCCTTCCCGCGCTCGATCTCGACATTTCTTTCCTGCCCGGCGAGCGCATTCACACCGAAAACAGCTACAAATATACCGGTGAGATGGTGCAGTCGATCCTGCGCGAGAGCGGATTCACCCTGGAGCATTCCTGGTGCGACCGCAAGAAGTGGTTCGGTGTGCACCTGGCAAGAGTGTAGCGACTGGTGCCGCAACTCCGCGCGTGGCATCTTGATGTCATGAATGCGACTTGGGTTCGTGTCAGAGCACGACTCCAGGGGCGGCCCGAAAAAGTTGGCCTGCGGCGTTGTTCAGCTAGAGCGAACCTTTAGGTTCGCGTCCCAGCCGACCCCACAGATTAGGTTTTCCGCCCACTTACCAGAGACGCCGCACTCCATAGGAATCAAACACGCTATCCGAGCTGACAATGGGAAAGTTCAAAGCCTGCGATTGCGCCACCAACATGCGATCGAACGGATCATTGTGATGCCGGGGAAGCATACCGGCGCGGAGCGCATGGTCGGTCGAGATGGCTAGGCGGTGAAAACCCTCTTCGAATAAGAACTGCCGCAATCCGACGACGAGTTCCTTGGCGTCGAGCTTTCCCACATTGACCTTGATGGCCAATTCCCATGCCACCGCAGCGGAAACGTAAACGCGGTTCGAGGGATCGCTGATCGCCTCACGTCCTACCTTTGAAAGCCGCGCGCTACGGGAAAACCACCACAGCACCACATGACTGTCGACGAGGAGGTTCATCAAATTGGAAACCCGAGTTCGCGCAATTCATCATCGGTGAGCGGGGCGAAGGCGTCGTCGGTCCAGGAAAACTGGCCCTCGAAGCGGCCGGGCACCCGTTTCTTGGCTGCATCGCCGACCGGCACCAGCTTCACCACAGGCTTTTTCCCGCGAGCGATGATGACCTCCTCGCCATTGCACGCCTTCTCGAGGAGCTTGGAGAGGTTAGTTTTGGCCTCGTGGACGGTGTGGTACTTCATATTAGCTAAGTTACTTAGCTACCTTGAGGAAGTCAACCTGCCAAGCCTTTGGAAATGGACTTTTTCAGCGGCCTGTGAGGGCGCGTTCCACGCGCTGCTGCCAATCAGGTTCGCAAATGATACGGCATCGACACCACCGTAATCCGCTGGTTGCCGTTGAACAACAGCAGCGCGCGGATGGCTTCCGGACGGTTGTTGTGCAGCAGATAGTGGTACCAGTGGCTCTCGACCAGCTCGGGAATCAACACCGTGATGTTGCGATCGGGATACGTCAGTTGCTGGTCAAGTGCGTATTGCACAATCGGCCTGACGATGAATCGATAAGGCGAATCCAGCACTACCAGCTTCGGGACTGCGAGTCCAGCCGCCCGGGCAGGCGCTTCAACCACATCGGGCCACTGGCGACGCAGCTCGTCGGTCTTATCATCGCCGACCACGTGCACGACGTGGATGTCCTGCGACAGCGTCCAGGCATAGCGCAGGGCTTTCTGCGCGACCAGACTCCAGCGATCGATGGGGATGACCACTATGGGGTCACAAAGATTAGCGGTATTGACCGGAGTGGTGACGCGGATCTCCTGCACCACCTTCGAATAGTGGCGCTGAATGGAGCGCATCATGAGGATGAGCGACGGGATGAGCAGCACCGTGATCCACGCACCTTCGGTGAACTTCGTGACCAGAACTACGGCGGTGGTAATGCCGGTGGCCAGCGCGCCGACCCCGTTCACCAGCATGCTGCGGGTCGCGCCCGGGCCGCCCACCCGCCTCCAGTGCATTACCATTCCCGACTGCGACAATGTGAATGCCAGAAATGCGCCGACGGCGTAAAGCGGAATCAGGCGATCCGTAACCCCGCGGAAGATGATCAGCAGAAGTCCGGTGAGTATCGCGAGCGCGTAAACTCCTTGCGCAAAAATCAAACGGCGGCCACGGAGCACGAATGCATGCGGCAGGTATCCGTTCTGCGCGATCGCACGAGCGAGACGGGGGAAATCGGCAAAGGCAGTATTTGCCGAAAGTGACAGCACTACAAGAATCGATCCGATGCTGATCCAATAGAACGCACCCCGGCCCGTAACTGCAGCCAGCAACTGCGAAAGCACGCTGTCGTATCCCGGCAGCCCTGGATCAGTGGCTGCGATGCCGTACTTGGGCACGAGATAGGCAATGCCCAACAGCATCACAATCAGAATCGCGATGATGATGGTCAGCGTTAGGCGGGCGTATTTTGTGGCCGGTTCGCGAAACGCCATGACGCCGTTGCTGACGGCTTCGACACCGGTCATCGCCGTGCAGCCGCTGGAAAAAGCGCGCAGTATCAGCCAGGCGCTTATTGTTGCGGTCGCGCCCGTTAGCTTCGGCGGCATCACGACCGGAACGGGATGGCCACCCGTTGCCAGCGTCTTGAATATGCCAACAGCGATCAATCCCAGCAGGCAGGCGATGAAGATGTAGGTCGGCAACAGGAAGACTGCGCCCGATTCCTGCATCCCACGCAAGTTGACCAAGGTGATCACCAGCAGGATGCCGAGACACAGCATCAGGGTGCGCGGCTGCAGCGCCGGCACGGCCGAAACCAGCGCGCCCACTCCGGCCGAGATGCCAACCGCGGCGGTCAGCACGTAATCGATCATCAGCGCCGAGGCGGCCAGCAGGCCGGCCCCGTCGCCGAGATTCTCCGACGCGACGGTATACGATCCGCCGCCTTGCGGATAGGCAGCAATCGTCTGCCGGTAGGAAACGTACACAATGCCGAGCAGGA
Source organism: uncultured Acidobacteriaceae bacterium (assembly GCA_963821995.1). Lineage (GTDB taxonomy): Bacteria > Acidobacteriota > Terriglobia > Terriglobales > Acidobacteriaceae > Bog-257. The sequence goes on from CAWGFZ010000026.1 coordinate 317,029, forward strand.
TCACGATGCCGACGGTGATCGGCCAAATGTAGACTGCGCCCGCCATGCTCAGCGGGATCAGCAGCGTGAGCGCAGCTTCAGGGCCGTAAGCGGCGGAGCTCAGCGCATCCAGTCCGAAGATCGGGAGGCCCTTCAGCGGCCCGATTCGCTCGGCTTTTTCTTCTTCTGTGGCCAGAGGTCGGCCGAACAGCGCGTCGGCTATATTCACGTGATCTCGTTCAGGAGCGGCGATTGGGCCGGGCTCCGGTGTCTCGGCATTCTACAAGCTATCTCATAAATCGTTACGGTTTGTATCAGGGCAGGACTTCACAGGCCGCTGAAAAGTCGGCGGGACGCGTTGTTCGGGTAGATCTGGCCTTCAGGCCAGCGCCAGTTGTTCTTCAACAGCCTGTAACAATTCGCTACCGCACCTTGATGAAGTAATAGACGCTCATCCCCAACCCGATGGCAATTACGACGCGCCGCATCTTTGCCGGATCGGCTTTCTGCGCGAAGTGCGCGCCGAACCAGCCGCCGGCCATAGCACCTGCAACCATCACCAGACACTCCGGCCAGAAGACGGCGCGCGCCAGGATGAACATCAGCACGGCCGCGGCATTGATCACCGCGGCCAGCAAGGTCCGGATTGCCCCCATGGCGTGGATGTCGCGCATCCCCATGGCAGCCAGCATGGCCAGCGTGACAAAGCCGATTCCCGCGCCGAAGTAGCCGCCGTAAATTGCAATCAGCAGCTCCACAAATGATGTCACGATTATGACCCGCAGTGAGGTGTTGCGCCAATCATGCACCGCTGCGCTCTTGCCGGCCAGGGCGCGAATCTGATTGCCGAAGGCGAACAGCAACGTCGCCGACAATAGCAGCCAGGGCACAAGATGCATAAACACGGTTTGCGGCGTCTTGAGCAGCAGCAACGAGCCCGCAAACCCTCCAGCGACACTGGTCGCCAGCAGCGGAACAAGCAGGCGTGCTGGAACGTCGAGCCGCTTTAGATATGCGGTGGTGCTGGCCGCCAATCCGGGCCAGAGCGCGACCGTGTTTGTGGCGTTAGCCTGTACGGCCGGCATGCCGGTGGCGAGCAGTGCCGGAAACGAGATGAAAGTACCGCCTCCGGCAATCGCATTCAGCGTGCCGGCGATGGCTGCGGCGCCGAAGAGGAACAGCCCGTGAAGAAGGCTGAATTGCAAGGTGACGTGATCGGGCACGCTCATTCGTGGAGCTTTCCGAGCGGGCCGAGATTCAGGTTCAGGTCTTCCGGCCGCAGCCCGAACTGCTGTGCGATTTCGTGGATTTTCTCTTCCAGCTTCATCAACGCCAAACCCATGTCCTCGACCTGCCGGTCGGTGAGCGATCCGCCCTCCATGCGGCGGATGGCTTGGCGTTCCAGCAACTGCCGCAGCAACTCGATCAATCCGAGCACCAGCTTCGCCAGTCCCTGCTCGATCGTCTCCTGCGAACAGTCGATGCGCTCCACCGGCTGCTGGGCGACGGCCTGCAATTGCCGCCGCAATTCGGAAACGGCTTCTTCCACTTCCTGCGGCGTGAGCTGTTTCGGCTTATCCACGATCACCACTCGCGGTGACGAACTCGCTGGGCGGCCACGGCCCGCTCAGGCGCAAGCGAACTCCTTCCGATGCTCCGGCGGTGCGCAGCGACGCGAGAAAACGCTCGCGATTCTCGCGCGCGACCAGCGCAAACCAGCGATGCCGCTTGCGTTCCCGGCGCGCGCGCCACTCACGCACCGAGTCTGCCGTCACGCTCTTCAGTTTGCTCTCGACCGCACTGACTCGGCCCAACGCCTCCTGCCTGCGCTTAAGGTACTCGCGGCCACTCACCGGCGTGGCCAGGTCCGACTGCTGCTCGTCGGCCCAAGTGCCCACAATCTCATACTGCACGGCGTCGGCCACGCGTTCCAGCGCCTGCCGGTACAGCTCCTGCTCGGATGCGAGATGCTGCTCGAAGGCTTCCGAGCTCTCCAGCAAAGTCGGAAAACGGAACGGCACCGGCGTAGTCACCGCAAGGATTTCGCCCAGCACCTGATGAAACTGCACCGCCGCTTTCTTCAACGACTCAGGATCGGCCAGAGCAGCCGCCGGATCTTCGAGATCGCTCCAGTAGATGCGCACGCCGAGCAACTCGCGCGACAGCACGGCGACGTCGAGAACTCCAACAGCAACGCTGACGACGGGAGTTGGCTGAGTGACGCAATAGAGGAGGCTGGGCATGCGTCGGCTACTTTTCTTTTCCGCCGTTCATGTTTCTCAGCGCCGTTTCAACTGAGGTAAGGATGACATTCAATCCAACATAGACGAGATCGACGCCGGCGAGCGAGATCACCAGGCTGCCATGAATGACGACGCCGGAGTTGAGCACGTGATCCAGAATTTCGAGCAGCGAAGTTTCGCCGTCGCCTTCAATCGAGAGAGCTGTGACTTCGCTAGCGGGCATGCTCCCCCACAAACGAATACGGCGGCCACGGGCCGGTGCAATCGATTCGCCGCAGATCGGCCCAAGCGGTGGCGTACTTGCTGAGCGCGGAATTAAGCTTGCTCACATCCTTTCTTCGAATGAGAAACGACCCGTGCCAAAGCAGTCCGGGCTGTCCCGCGCTGGCTTTTCCGCCCGGACTCGCGGCCACTGCGAATTTCGTCACCTGCGATAGGAACTTCTGCACGTCAGGGTCGAGTTTCGTTCCCGCCGGCGGACGCAATAACTGAGCTTTGCGTTTCAAGTAATCGGCGCCGCTGGCTGCATCGGCCTTGACGGCGGTCTTTGGCCGGGCAAGCGCGAATATCTTGATGCCCCACTCGTCGGCGTCCGCGACGCGAATGAACGCATCGCGCAGAGCGCGCCGGCGATGCTTCACATGTTGCGCCAGCGAATCCTCGGAGAGAAATACAGTCCCGAAGCGCGCTGGGAGCGCGGGAAGTTTTCCGCATATCTCCGCGACCACGCGCTGATGCCGCAGCCCCGCCGATGCCAGCCATTCCAGGTCCTGCATACGTTCGCTGAGATGATCAGCGAAATCTTGACGCGAAACCCGGCTCACCCAGCAGAGATAATCCTGGCACCGGATCGCTTCCACGCTGGAGCTGCCGTCAATGGCCTCGGCTGCAACCAGGGGCGCCTCGCGCTCGGGCATCTGCGATATCGCATAGAGATACAGAACGGGCGCGGGAGTCGTCTTGCCCTTGCTTGACGGCTGTCTCATTGGCTGTTGCGGGGACTTCACCCGGCGCGGCCGTCCCTTTTCTGGAGTTGCAATCGCCATAGCTTTTGCGTGAATCGCTCAAGACTTGCTGCGCCGGTTACAGGCTTGTCAAACTCCGGCGTGACGAATATTTCGGCCTTCGGCATTCCGCGGCGCAAACTCGCAAGCGAGGCCGCCTGCCACGCGGCACGCAGCTTGCAGCGCGGGCATCGCCGGCTGCCGTCGATCAGCACACGATTGACGAAGACCGCACCGAGCGGCGCTTGCAACTCGCCTAACGCCTGCAGCAGACGGCGCGTTTCATGATCCGGCAACGGCTCCGGCAGCGTGACCACCACCAGCCGACACCGCTCGCGATCGCGCAGAATCGCCGCCAATTCGCGCACATTCTGCTCGACAGGTCGCGATCTCTACTGCCGCGTCGCGGGCGATGGGTAGTGTACGGTGTGCCGCCAGCGTTTTCAACAACACCCGGGTCCAACTCAGCAAACGCGCAGGGGTTCGCAGCACCTCCAGCGCGTGTCCGGTAGGCGCCATATCGATGACAACGCGCCCGCCGTCGCGCAGCAGGTCAAGAATGCGAAAGACGGCGAAGACCTCGTCAACGCCGGGAGGCACCACATCCAGCAAGGCGAGCAGGAACTTGCGATCGAGGCTGAGATCGAGGTGAACGCCGCGCTCCTCGCCCGTCATCGCATCATTCAGCCGCGCCCGCAATTGCGACTCCCACTGCTGAAATTCCGCAAGCGCATCGACCTCAGCGGCGCGCAGGGGGGAATCTCCAAGCACGGGACGCAGAGAATCGCCGACATCGGCGGCGAAGACATCGTCCAGCGATGGCGCCGGATCGATGGAACAGATTGACACCCCTTCTTTCTTCGCCAGTTTGCGGTGGTGGAACGCCAGCGCGGCTGAGATGGTTGTCTTCCCTACTCCGCCCTTGCCCAGAGTAAGGGTGAGCGGGGTTGCGAAGTGCGGCCAAGTCGCCGGCTCCAAATGAAAGGCTGCTTGCCTCGCCGGCGCTACGAGAATTGATCGCGACAATTTTCTGCCTTCAAAAACGTGCGCGCCGAAGGAACGCAGAGCATCGATGCCGAGAATCGGGCAGCCAAGATCGTCGCCGATGAAGATCTTCGCCGTGGGGAATTCTGAGTGTAGGAACTTGCGGGCGGCGATTGCCTGCTCGGCCCGGCGACGGCAGCGCGGACAACTGGATTTCGCAGCCACGCCGCCGTTAAGAACGATCTCCGTGATCCGGTTAGCAGAGCCCGCATTTTCGAAGGCGGAAGCGGAACGTGCAGCCTCGTTCAGCGAAAACGGCTCCGGCGTGCTGACCATGACGAGCTTCGACTGATTTGCCGAGAGCGCCTGCTGCACTCGTTCCACCATTCGCGCCCATCGGTCCAGCGCCGGCTCGCGCCGCACCTGTCCGCCGAAGTGACTCGCCAGAACGGCGTCGCGCGAAGCCGCAACTTCCAGTAGATCGACGAAGCGCGCAAAATGTTCCGGCATCTGAAACAGCCGGATGGCATGACCCATGGGCGCGGTATCGACCACAACCTCGTCATAGTCGCGGTCGAGCAGTTCGTAGATGGCGAGCAGCGCGGCGACTTCAGCCATGCCGGGCAGGCTGCTGTCGAGCAACGGCTCCAGTTCATCGCGCGTGAACAGGCTCCCCTTGTTGAGCAATGCCAGGATGTCTTCGCGTTCGCCGCGCAGAAATTTCTTGATCTGACGATCGGCGTCGATCTGCCGCCCCCAAAGTTGCCCGGAAGTTCCTAGCCGTTTTGGCCGGTCGGTAAGCTTCCCCTGCAAAACATCGGCAAGAGAATGCGCGGGATCGGTGGAAAGCAGCAGGAGCTTCGTCTGTCGTTTTGCGGCGGCGCAATGCAGCGCATAGGCGGAGGAAACTGTGGTTTTGCCGACCCCGCCTTTGCCGATAAAGAATGTGAACCGAGGCACGACCCAATCTCGCACAGTCATACCTGGCAGGCAACCAGCAGGTTGAGTTTCCGGCCAACCGGGGACGCTGGCAGGCCGCCGCAAGGGATTTTTGTGGCGATCTTTCGTACCCATTCCGGGGCGGCAGGCATCCATTTGGATGGGGTTGGTCACAGCCGTGGCGGGGGGAAAAATTCACTGGCTTTGCGAACCTGAGTGTCAGCTATAATTTCCCGTTAAGCTGAACTCCGCGAATGCATCACTTCCTCCGATCGCCGCAGAGCACAGTTCGTGAGACCTCGGTATTTGTTGGCAGCACCCCGGCCCGGCAGCAAGACAATCGACACTCAACTCCGCCTTTAAAGGAGCCTCGCAATGGCCATTAAAGAAAGCCAATTCGTCTGGCGCAACGGACGCCTGATTCCCTGGAACGAGGCGACCATTCATGTGATGTCGCACGTGGTGAACTACGGCTCCTCGGTTTTTGAGGGAATACGTTGTTACCAGAACCCGAAGGGTCCGGCAATCTTCCGGCTGCGCGATCACATGCTGCGGCTGCTGCAGTCCTGCAAGGTCTATCGCATCGAACTGGATTACACGCTGGACGAGCTGTGCCAGGCCGCGGTGGAGTTGGTGGGCACAAACAAAGTGTCGCCATGTTATGTGCGTCCCATCGTGCTGCGCGGCTACGGCCAGGTCGGCGTCAACCCGTTCAACTCGCCCACCGAGGTGTACATCGCCAATTACGAGTGGGGCAAGTATCTGGGCAGCCCGGATTGCGATGATGGCGTTGAGGTCTGCGTTTCCTCCTGGACGCGGCTTGCGCCCAACACGATGCCGACGATGGCCAAGGCCGGCGCGAACTACATGAACTCGCAGCTCATCAAGATGGAAGCCATCGTGAACGGCTACAGCGAAGGCATCGCGCTGGACGTGAACGGCTACGTCAGCGAAGGCTCGGGCGAGAACGTCTTCGTCGTGCACAAGGAGCGCATCTACACGCCGCCGCTCGGCAACAGCGTGCTGCCCGGAATCACCCGCAACTCGGTGATGCACATTGCGCATGAGCTTGGCATTCCGGTGGTCGAGCAGATCATTCCGCGCGAGATGCTCTACATCTGCGACGAGCTGTTCTTCAGCGGGACGGCCGCGGAGATCACGCCCATCCGCTCAGTCGATAAGATCGTCGTCGGCCGCGGCATCGCCGGGCCAATCACCAAGTCGATCCGCAAAGAGTTTTACAGCATTGTCAATGGCACGGGTGGAAGACCGCTTCGGCTGGATGACACCGGTGCCGGTGAAGCAGCCGGTCGCGGTGTAGCTGGACTCGACATCCGCAGGGACAGCAAATTAAGGGGCGCCACCAGCGCCCCTTTTTGCGTTCTTTATGTTATGCGCTGCGGCCCTGCCAAGAAGCGGGGCGCTCGCTATCGTGGGAGGGCGAATATAATCGCGAAATCATGAAGTACAGGGCGCAGGTTAGATTAGTCGTTTTGTCGGTGATCATCGTCTGTTTCTGCATTTGTTCCACCGCGCAACTACAAAACCCTCCGCCGCTTCCCGGCACCAGTCCGTCGCCAGGCGGCACTGATAATTCGGTGTGGGCGGAGCAGCAGAAAAAAGAGCTGGCAAAGAAAGCCAACCAGCAACGCCAGGAAGAAATCAGGAAGGACACAGAGAAGCTGCTGGAACTGGCGACCGAGCTGAAGCAGTCGGTGGACAGGACGACGGAGAATACGCTGTCGCTGGATGTCGTCAAGAAGGCGGAACAGATCGAGAAGCTGGCGAAGGCCGTCAAGGAAAAGATGAAGGGGCCATGACGGAGTTGTGCGGGCCGACAGATTAGCCAGTCAACGCTCTTTTTGGGTGTTGCAGAATATAGGTCGGACATCGGGATTGTCATTCCGAGCGTAGCGAGGAATCTGCTGTTCGCCGAGGCGTAGCGATGTGGTTGTCCGGGAAAAAAAGCAGATTCCTCGCTACGCTCGTAATGACAATTCTGTGTTTCGCGACGACGATTGTGACCTCGTTCGAATGGCTTTCCCTCACTATGATTTTCAATCCACAATACTTCACGGCTTTATTCGTCTTGTGTGCGCGCCAACTGATTTCTTTTCTCGCGCAGTCGTCTTCCTCGTTTTCACTGCGACGGCTTGCTTCTTGCGCGTAGAACCCGCCAGCGGCAAGTCCTTCATCTCCGCCGAGCGCCACATATACCAACTGGCGACACTGCGATACGGGCGCCAGCGTTCGCCATACGCCAGCAGCTCTTTCGGCTTGGGCAGCTCGGACATCTTGTGCATTTTGGCGAAACCTTTGCGGACGCCGTAATCGTCAACCGGCAGCACATCGGGACGGCCAAGGCGGAAGATTAACAGCATCTCGACCGTCCAGCGGCCGATGCCGCGAACCCTGTCGAGCCGTTCGACGAGCTCGTCATCGCTCATGCGATGCGCCTGCTTCACCGTTGGGACGGTGCCGTCGATCGTCTTGGCGGCGAGATCGCGAATGGCCAGCATCTTGGCGCGCGACAATCCCGCCGAGCGAAGGCGCTCCTCGGATGCAGCGAGGATCTGTTCGGGCGTGGGAAAGCCATCGACCAAGCCACGGCGTGTACGAATGCGTTTGGTGTTCTCCGGAAAAAGTGCCTTCACACGCGCGGTGATGGTCGCCGCAACCTTGCCGTTCAGTTGCTGGTAAATGATGGACTCCAGCAGCGCGGCGAAGATGCTTTGCGTGGTCTCCTGTTGCAGGCGGCAAGGACCGGAACGCGCGATAATGCGCGCCAATTGGCGATCGACTCGCGACAGATGCTCGCAGGCAGCGGTGTGGTCGAGTTTCTTGGGCATGGAAAACCAGTGGTTAGTGGTTAGTGGCTAGTAGTCCATCCCTGAAAGAGTACTTGCTTTAGAATAACTAGCCACTGTTCACTGGCCACTGCCTTCCTCCTCCAACGCGGTAATCGTCTCGTCATCGACGTCCCACATCTTCAGTATGCGGAAGATGACCCGGCTGGCAAAGCCTCCGCGGACGAGTGTACGAAAAACGCGGGCAGCCTGCTTCTGATCGGTAGGTTTCGCAATGCGCTTGCGGCGCAGAAACTCGCGCGCTTGCTGTTCCTCGTTCACGTCATCATAGCTGGCGCGTGTGACCTTCTCGATGATCTCGCCGTGTACGCCTTTGATCTTCAGGTCCTGCACCACGCGCAGCCGGCCAAACTTTTCGTTGTCCCGGCGAAAACGCGAGTAGCTCTCGGCGTAGCTGGCGTCGTTCAGATAGCGCTGCGATTTCAGGCGCGCGACCACCGCTTCGATGAGCGCCTCGCCGTCAGGCTGTGCCGCAACCCGATTGCGCATCAGCCGCTTGATCTCCGCCACCGTGCGCATGCGCCGGCCGAGAGCGCCGATCGCATATTCGTAAAGCGAAGCTTCATCGTACGTCTTCTTCGCTGCGCGCCTGAAGGCCATGCGAAAGATTATAGGCGGCGAGGCTGCGCGAAGCTTACCGCTCGGTTGGAGCAATTTCTCCGGGGCTTGTGAGGCGAAAGGCTATCCAGTACTCTTATCGGCGGGCAGTTGACGATATCAGCAGGAGAGGAGAAACGATGGTTTTACGATCACGGCCTCGGATTGCAATGTTCCTTGCAGTTGCAGTTGCGGCGATCATTGGCGCTTGGCAGAGCGCGGCAGCAGTAGAGCCGGTCCATGCTACAGCAGGTGTGGTAAAGAAGGTTGATACCGGTGCGAAGACCATCGCCATCGAAACTGCCGACGGCTCGGAGAAAGTGTTCAAGTACACCGAGCGGACGACGGTGGAGGGCGCGCATGACGTCGGCGAAGGCGCGAAGAAGGCCGGAGTCGAGACTTATCACGCCGGGCTGGAAGGAAGCCACGCCGTTGTCAAGTACACCGAGAAAGGTGGCGACAAGGTTGCTGTTGGAGTGAAAGACCTCGGCAAGGAAACCGTCAAAGTCACGGACGGAACGGTCGATCATGTCGACAAAGGCGCGCACACCTTGACGGTGAAGACTGCGGACGGCAGCAAAGAGACCTACGAACTCGCCAAGGACGCAACCGTCGATACTTCACACGGCGTAGTGGATTCCGCCAAGTGGACGGCCAAGGAAGGCGACAAGGTCACGGTGCATTACACAGAAGATGCAGGCAAGAAGGTCGCGCACTTCGTGCGGCATTTATGACGCGTTCGGAAAAGCCTTTTTCACCGCAGAGACACAGAGAGCACCGAGAAGATCTGATCATCTTTTAGTTTGCTCGATGCCTGTGTGGGCAATTTTGAAGCGCCCGAAGCAGCTTTGCACCGCATTCACTGCGGGACGTACAAGTCGGTTCCCGAAAAACTGCTTCATGTCTGCAAGCAGTGGCGCGGGTTCTGGGAAGCTTTTTTCTAATTTCTTAACGTTCTCGGTGCCTCTGTGGTGGCACAGGGCTGAACCGCGCTAGTCGACCTCATGCTTCGCGGTGTAGCCGTCGCGGGCGATGATGTTGTACTTGATGTCCTTGTTCTTCTCGTCTCGCAAGATGAACGGTTTGTCGTCCGGCCCAACCAGCGCCACCTTCAGCTTGCGATAAGTGCCGTCCTGCTTGGCATTGGTCGGCTTGTAGGTGATGGTGTACTGGCTGCGAATGGATTGCGCGACCTCGCGAAAAATGTCCGGCAACTCGCCCATCAGCCGCGGAGCATAGGAGCGGCCGCCGGTCATGCGCGCAAATGCGGACATCTGGTTTTTCGCCTGGGTGTAGTCCATCAGCGCCGCTGAGACGTTGGGATTGCTTCCTGCCATCGCGTCAACCGACTCCAGAAAAGCCTCGCCGGTGCAGATGGTGTAGATGGTCACGTTAGGCGTGGCCTTGACCTTCTTCAGATATCTGGTCCAGCGTCAGCTTGCTGAAGGTATCGCGGCCGCTGGCGACGATCACGAGTTCCTTGTGCCCGGGCACGCGATCAAGCCGGTCGAGCACGTCGTACATCGCGTCGAAGATGTTGGTTTCGCTGAAGCCGGGAATGCGCAGCGAATTCAAGGCGCCGAAGATCGCCTGCTTGTCCTGGGTGAAGTCCACCAGGATATGCGTCTTCATGTCGAACTCAGCCACCGCGACCCAGTCTTGCGGCTGCAGGCTGGAAGCGAAGACGTAGGACGAGTTCAGCGCGTCGTACATGAAGTTGTAGTTGGTGGCCGCAAACTCCACCAGCAGCACGGCCGTAATCGGCGCCTTGCTCTTGGTCACGCTTTGTATCTTCTGCGGAACCCCGTCCTCCCAAACCTTGAAGTGCTGTTCCGCCACATCAATGGGCACATTCAGCGCGCGTCCATCCTTCGACATCACCTGCGCGTCGACGGTGACGAGGGGCACGTCAACCTTGAGCGAGTATTGAGGAATGTCTGCCGGCTTGGGCTTTGGCGGCGGAGGCGGCTCTTCACTGTCACCGCCATTCTTCTTCGGAACCGCGATCGGGCCTGATTCTCCGCCCGGACCGCCGGCTTCCGCTGGAACCTGGTCCTGCTGATTCTGTCCCGACTGCGACTGCGCCGAACTCTGATCGCCGCCGCTGGACTGTGCCGTCGCGGGGATGGCGCTTAAGCCCAGCAGAGCGATGGCCACGAAAGCGGCAAGCACTGCACCAAACGGACTGGATACTACAGGTGATTTACCGAGCAACTTAGGGTGTTTCCGGAGATACATCGGATGCCTCATAGGCCGGTCTGTCTGATAGTATAAATCCATTTCCCGACTCTCTGTTTCGGTGTGGGGCGGCACAAAATGTGCTTGTCGATTAGACGGCTCTCCGCTCACTTGGCAACGAAGAGTTTTGGAATTTCCGGTGGCTGAGCCGGAAAAGCTAAGGAACGAAGGAACCAATGCTCCACCGTCGAATCGCGTCCGTCCTCGTCTGTCTCACCTCCATTGCTGCTTTTGGCGTCCAGCCCAAGGTCCAGATCATGCCCGAGAACCAAATCAAAGCGGGCATGCACGGCGTTGCCTATACCGTCTTCGAAGGCACCAAGCCTGAGCCAATGGATGTCGAAATCCTGGGCGTGCTGCGCGACATGGCCGGTCCGCAAGCGGACGTGATCCTGGCGCGGCTTCACGGCAGCAAGGTCGAGTACACCGGCGTGGTCGCCGGCATGAGCGGCAGCCCGGTCTACATCGACGGCAAGCTTGTGGGCGCGATTGCCTACCGCATTGGCGAATTTTCCAAGGAGCCGATCTGCGGCATCACTCCAGCCGAATCCATGCTGGAGATCGACGCGCTCGACAAAACGCCCAGCCCAGATCGCGCAACTGCGGCGCGATCCGGGAGCCCGCTGACCGACGTCTCCCACAGTGTGGGACATGAGTCGCAAGCCATCAACCGCACTTCGGGTCCGGGATTGCCCAGCGCCGCAAGCTCGCAATCTCCTTACGCCAATCTGCTGAAGCCGATCGAGACTCCGCTGGTCTTCAGCGGCTTCAGCCAGGAGACGCTGAGCCTGTTCGCCAAAGACTTTTCTTCGGCTGGCGTGGTGCCGGTGATGGGCGCAGGCTCAGTCAGCAATGACAAGCAGCCTGAGCCGCTGGAACCCGGCTCGGCCGTCAGCGCCATTCTGGTGCGCGGTGACATGAACATCGCGGGCACCTGCACGGTCACGTATCTCGACGACTCGCATCTGCTGGCCTGCGGGCATCCGCTGTTGCAATCGGGCAGCATCGACATGCCGATGACCAAGGCAACCGTGCTGGCGACACTACCCTCACCGGAGAACTCCTTCAAGATCGTCAACACCACCGAACCCGTCGGCGCGTTCGTGCAAGACCGCCGCGCCGGCATCATGGGCCGCTTCGACCGCGAGCCGCAGATGATTCCCGTCACCCTCAGCTTCAACGGCGTTTCGCATCCCAAGCAGTTCCACTACGAAGTGCTGAACAATGCGAAGATCACGCCGGCGGCGATGATGGCGACGGTCTTCAACGCCATTCAGGGGATGAACGAATACGGCGAGGACACGACCTATCGCCTCGCCGGCGACATCAACGTCCTCGGTTATCCCAAGCTCAGCGTCAAGGACATGTACACTCCCGTCGATGGCTCGAACCCGACGGCTTATGCGATTGCGCTCTCCATCGGCGAGCACTTCAGCCGCATCTTCGAGAACCCGTACGAGACGCCGAAGATCGAAGGCGTCGAGCTGAACTTCGAACTCGTGCCCGACCGGCGCTCGGCGCGCCTGGAGGCCGCGCGCACCGACGTTACCGAAGCCCGTCCCGGCGACGAGATCACCATCGAAGCTCTGCTGCGGCCGTATCGCGGCGAGAGCATTCTGCGCCACATTCCGGTGAAGATCCCGACCTCCACGCCGCGCGGGACCTTGCGCATTCTGATCAGCGACGGCGACACGCTCGACAAGTTGCACCGCGTCTCCGGTCCCATGAGCCACCATCTCGACCTCGGCTCGACCATCGCGTTGCTGAACAAGGAGCACACCAACTCCGAAGTGTACGTCTCGCTGCTGGAAGCCAACCCGCAAGCCATGGTCGAAGACAAGGTGATGCCGACCCTGCCGCTCTCGGTGATGAACGTCATGGATGGCATGCGCGGCTCGCAGGACATGGTCGTGGTCGGAGAGTCAGCTCTGGACGAAGCCGCAACGCCAGTGGATTACGTCGTCAGCGGCTCGCAGATCATCACCCTGAATATCAAGTAGGAAGGCGTTAGATTCAGTCGCAATCTGTTCGAGAGCGGGCGATGACCTCTGCGGTTGCCGGGCCTTGTGTCAAAGCCCAACTTACACAACTCGCCCAAAAGTGCTTTTCTGAGCGTTTTGTATCAGGGCACACGACCTTGGTCGTGCCGGTAAGCGTTTTATTTTGTCATCCCGACCGAAGCCCTCCTGTCGCAGAACAGGAGGCGAGTGGAGGGACCTGCTGTTCGCCTCGGTCTCGCCCTCATCCATCTGCCGAAAAGCTCGTGCGAGAAGCACTTTGGTGTTCAGGGCACGACTTTCACAGCCGCTAAAAAGTCTCTTCCTGAACGTCAACCCGTAGTCTGCGACCGCTGGGACCTTCAGGCCGTTACGAAAGTACATGCCCTGACGTTGTATCTGCTCCTTCCGCTGCAATGGCTTACACGGTCATTCCCGATTCATCCCTGATTCATCCCCAAATCAGCCCTCAACCATTGAGCGGCAAATGAAACAGGCGCATTGTGCCGCACAAGAGCGGGTGATTGAGGAAACTCAAGCGCCTGCTCTCGGGGGGAAGCGCTTCCGGAGGTGCGGTAAACGCCGCCCTCCGGCAAGCGCCATACGGATGGATTCAGGGATTCCCCACAAATGATGGTGTAGCCAAGCGAAACGCATGGGGCAGCCCAGCGGTGAAGCTGCCCTCGGACCTCGGATCATTTGCCGCCCCAACCTATGACCAAAGGAGGTCGTTATGAAATCTTCTGACGCAGCAAATAGTGCAGTAAGAACCATCAGGCATTTAATCATCGTGGCCGCGATGCTGGGATTCACCGCGGCGAATGCAAGACTGAACGCCCAGTCAGCCTCAACTAACTTCGTCTCTTTTCAGGACTTTGTCGCGAACACTTCGACCGCCGAAGCCAGCGACTTTATGGCCGGGCCCGACAGCCACGTGAAGGATGCTGCTGCCTTCGAACAAATGCGCCAGTACCTTCTCACAATTTACCGCGGCATGGATGTCAGCCACAGCTTTGTAGCAGACGCCGACTCTATCGACTGTATCCCGATTGAGCAGCAGCCGTCCGTGCGACTCAGCGGCACAACCGAGATTTCCCCTATTCCGCCCGAGCTTAGTTCAGCGGCGTCTGCGTCCTCCGGAGCCGCGGACAACGGTTCTGCTTCCGCTGGAGAATCTGACCCTTTCGGCAATACCATCGGCTGCGAGGAGGCTACGGTTCCAATGCTGCGCGTCACGCTTGATCAACTGGTCCGCTTCGAAACGCTGGAGGATTTCTTCCAAAAGGGACCAGGTGGCGCCGGGCAAGCCCCTGCCCAGGACGGCTTGGCAGCTCCGGCGGCCACCCGCAGATATGCACACGCATTTCAGCAGGTCAATAATCTCGGAGGCACTTCGATCCTGAACCTTTGGGATCCCCAGATCAACCTGGCAAATGGCCAAGTCTTTAGCCTTTCGCAGGTCTGGTATACAGCTGGCAACGGCAACACTTTGCAGACCATTGAGGCGGGCTGGCAAAACTACCCGCAATACTATGGTGACCAGAAATCACGTCTGTTTATCTTCTGGACCGCAAACAACTACGGCCAGGGAGGAACCATCCCGAACATCGGCTGCTACAACCTGACGTGCCCGATGGTCGGATTCGTGCAGCTGAACCATAGTTGGGTCCTGGGCGGCGCGTTTCCCAAGTACAGCGAAATGGGAGGTACGCAGCAGGAGTTCACGTTGCAATGGTACCTGCGTGATGGCAATTGGTGGCTGTCGCTGGGAGATAAGAATCGCCCATTCCAAGTGATCGGCTATTACTCGACCAGGCTCTTCCGCGGAGGTCTACTGTCAACGAATGCTGACGAGATCGACTTCGGAGGCGAGGTGCTTGGCGCCGGAAACTGGCCGCCTATGGGCAGTGGTGGTATGCCCGCCCTGGGGTTTGGTCAGGCAGCCTACCAGCGTCGCATCACTTACATAGATTTGGCGCGTACGCAACAACAGCCAACCCTGACACGGGTCGCAAAATCTCCTTGCTACGGACTGACCGGCCCATCGTTTTCTCCGCTCCAATGGTACGGGACCTACTTCTATTTCGGCGGTCCTGGTGGCGGGGGCTGCTAGCGATGCAGCTGAATGCCAAGCGCTCACCCAAGCTACCCGGCTTGGGTGAGCCTTGCCGTTTACACAGCTTACGTGTTTCCCTTATTATGGGTCGATGAACATCACTCTTTCCCTGGACGAAAAATTGGTGAAAGAAGTCCGCAAGATTGCCGTCGAGCAAGACACGACTTTGACCGGACTTGTCCGCGAATATCTGCAGAAGCTCGCTTCCGAGAACAACGCCTCCGGTCGGAGGCGCCGCGAGCGCGAAGCCCTCGAACGCAGCTTTCGAGATTTCCACTTCCGCGTCGGCATGCGCACCTGGAGACGAGAAGACCTGCATGTCCGCTCCTGATTTCCTGGATACCAACGTGCTGGTTTACGGCTATGACCCGACCAAGCCTCGCAAGCAGCGCATTGCCCAGGAACTCATCAGGAAAGCGCTGGCCGGCGAAATCGTCATCTCGGTGCAGGTGCTAGCGGAATTTGCGGCCACTCTGCTCCACAAAGTGTCGCCGGCCGCGCGCCCGGAAGTGCTTATCTCCGTGCTCGATGCTTTAGCGCCCATTACGACTATCCCGAACGACAGCGAGATGGTTCGGCGAGCGCTGCAGGTTCGGGCGCAATATGGCTTACACTTCTATGATGGGATGATAGTGGCGGCCGCGGAGCGCGCTGGCTGCAAACGTATCTGGTCGGAAGACATGAATCCCGGTCAGCAGTATTTCGGAATTCTCGTCGAAAATCCATTCCACTGATTGCCTCCGGTGGCCACTCGCCCCTTCAGGACTCATGATGAACTTGTTGCGACTGGCGCTCGCATGCGCCTTGCTGCTGGCCACCGGCTCAGCGCAGACCACCCGCACCTGGGAACAATCCAAGTACGACGAGTTCGAGAGAGGCACAGCCCACGGTGTGGCCATCGACAGCGATGGCGCGCTGACGCTTGCTCCCGCATTCACCGCGCTTTATACCTCGCCCTCCACCTATTTCTGGGACATCGCCTCCGACGCCGAAGGCAACGTCTACGCCGCAGCCGGCTCTCCCGCTCGTCTTTACAGGCTCGCGCCTGACGGCAAGGCACGCATCATTTTCGCGCCGCAGGAGCTGCAGGTGCAGGCGGTGGTTGTCGGTCCCAGTGGCGCCATCTACGCCGCCACTTCGCCTGACGGCAAGGTTTACAAGCTGGTGCGCGGCGGTCCTGCGCCCGGCAAAGCGCCTGACAGCTCGCACACCACCGCCGAGGTCGCAGCCGCGCAAGAGGGCGCCAAGCCCGGCGAGAAGCCTCGCCCGTCGGTCGACGTTGATCCCAGCTACAGCGCCAGCGTCTTCTTCGATCCCAAAACCAAGTACATCTGGGCGCTCGCTCTCGATCGCCAGGGACAGCTCTACATTGGCACCGGCGATCGCGGCGAAATCTTTCGCGTCGATCGCAACGGATATGGCGGCCTCTTCTTCAAGAGTGACGAAGCGCAGATCCGCGCTCTCGATTTCGACAATCTCGGCAACCTCATTGCCGGCACCGATGGCAGCGGCTTGATCTATCGCATCTCGGCGCAGGGTGAAGGATTCGTACTCTACAGCGCGCCCAAGAAGGAGATCACCGCGCTGGCTGTCGATCGCAAAGGTAACATCTACGCCGCCGGCGCAGGCGAGAAGCGTGCGACCGCCCCCGCCAGCCAGCCGGCCAGTGCGGCAGCTGCAGTCAGTGCCGCTCCGGCAAGCGGAACTCAAACCGCCGCCGCCTCCTCGCCTGCTGTCGCCTCGACTCCCAGCGTCGCCAGTCTTGGCGGCTCGGAAATCTATCGCCTTTCGTCCGACGGCTTCTCCAGCACAATCTGGTCATCGCACGACGATCTGGTTTACGCCTTGGCCTTTGATGCCGACGGACGTCTGCTGGCGGGAACCGGCAACCGTGGCAGGATCTACGCCATCACCGGCAAGCAGTATTCCGATATCGCCGAAGCCAGCGCCAGCCAAGCGACCGCATTTGCGCGCGCCGCTAAGGGCGGACTCTACGTGGCCACCAGCAATCTCGGCAAAGTTTTTTTGCTCGGACCGAATCCGGAAACTGAAGGCAGCTACGAAAGCGATGTCTTCGATGCCAACAACTTCGCCAAGTGGGGACGCGTCGAAGTCCGTGGCAGCGGCGACTTCCAGATATTCGCCCGCAGCGGTAACGTCGATAATCCCGATCGCAACTGGAGCCCGTGGGCGCAGGTCGATCTGCAAAGGGATTTGCCCATCGACGCGCCTGCGGCTCGATTTATCCAGTGGAAAGCCGTGCTGCGGCCCGCCGGCCACATGCCGGTGATCGACAGCGTGCTCATCAACTACCTGCCCAAGAATGTCGCTCCGGAGGTGTCGAAGATAACGGTGATGGTCGGATGGCGCGTGCCTGCCGGCGCGCGCAGTGAGCCGGAAAGTTCAGGACCGGCGTACGAAGCTTCGCTGCCCACGATCCGCGACCAACACTCCATTGCCGTCAAGTGGACAGCGCACGACGAGAACGACGATCCGCTCATCTATGATATTTTCTATCGCGGCGATGGCGAAACCCGCTGGAAACTACTGCGCGACAACGTTCAGGAGCGTTACGTGAATCTCGATTCCGACCTGTTTCCCGACGGCGGATACATCATCCGCGTCGTCGCCTCCGATTCGCCTGCGCATTCGGCCGAGGATACGCTGACCGGCGAAGCCACCAGCGCGCGCTTCGAGGTGGACAACACTCCGCCGCAAATCCAATCGCTGCTGGCGAAGCGCGAAGGCGACCAAATCCGCGTCAGTTTTCGCGCCGTCGATAGCTTCTCGCCCATCACTCACACCGAGTACTCGATCGATGCGGGTGACTGGAAGGTCGCGGAACCCGTGGGTCAGATCTCCGACGCGAAGACCGAAAACTATGATTTCGCAATCGAGCTTCCCCACGTGCAAACGCAAAGCGCGGCCAAAAATGGGTCTTCCGTTGCTGACTTGTCTGGCGAGCACACCATTATCGTCCGCGTCTATGATCGCTTCGACAATATGGGGGTGAGCAAGGTAGTGGTGAGCGCGGCCAGTCGGTGATAGTGGGTCAGTTTGCCCGTGGGACTTTTGAGATTCCGTACTTTTGTCATCCCGAGCGAGCCTCCTTTGCGAAGCGAGGTCGGGGCCCACAGAGCGTGCCCGCACTGACCCACTATGCGGTCGCTGAGCAACTTGCCTCTGACTCGCGCCTCCGTTATCGTTAGCTTCTGTTGCTATGGCTGAAAAAAAGCGCCCTAAAACCGGCACACATCAGAAAAAATCGTCCAACGTCCCCTTGGCTCCCGCTGCCAGATCGGCTACGCCTGCGCCATCCGAGCAGGCCGACGGATCGCCTAAATCCGTGAACGCCGCGCCCGCAAGGGACGGCAGCGGCTCGCGCCCTTCAAGCTTGCCCAATTACTCCGATGCCGACTCCGCGCTGCGCTGCTACAACATCGCCGATTACCGCCTCGAGCACCCCAACTTTCGCGTCTATCTCAGCGGCGAAGGCGAGAACTGCGAGTATCGCATCGAAGGCGACCTGAGCGCCGCAGCGCCGCCCATCCGCGAATCGAAATATCTCGCGCGCGAGCAGTGTATCGAGATTTATCGCTGGATGCTGCTCAACCGGCGCATGGAAGTCGCACTCGAGAACCTCTACAAGCAGGGCAAGGTAGTGGGCGGCGTGTACTTCGGGCTGGGGCAGGAGGGTTGCTCCTGCGCCTCAGCTTACGCGCTCGGCCCCGACGATTGGCTTGGCCCGATGATCCGCAATCAGGGCGCGATGCTGGTGCGTGGCTTCAGCGCGCGCGACATCATGCGCCAGTACATGGCCAAGGGCGATTCGCCCACTTTCGGCCGCGACGCCTCATCGCACTTCGGCGATGTAAATCGCCGCAACGTCGTCTCGCCTATCTCGATGCTCGGCGAGTTGATCGCCGTCATGGGCGGCATCTGCCTGGGCGCGCGTCTGCAAGGCAGGAACATCGTCGGACTCACCTACATTGGCGACGGCGGCCAGTCCACCGGTGTCACCTATGAAGGCCTTAACTTCGCGGCCGTGCAGAAACTCGGCCTGGTGCTGATCGTCGAGAACAATCTCTGGGGATACTCCACGCCGAGCGATCTGCAGTTTTGCGTGAAGGATCTTGCCGAGCGCGCCATCGCCTACGGCATTTCGGGCGTCATCGTCGATGGTACCGATCCCTGCCAGGTTTATGACGCGACCCACGAAGCCTGCGAGCGCGCCTACCGCGGCGAAGGTCCCACGCTCATCGAGGCCAAGATGATGCGTATGAAGGGCCATGCCATCCACGATGCCGCTCAATACGTGCCGCCGCCGCTGTTCGACTACTGGCGCGCCCGCGATCCTATCGCGCGCTTTGAACACTACCTCGTCAACGTGAAGCAGTGGCTTACAACGAAAGAAAACGAGAACCTGATCGCGGATGTGGAACGCGAATTAGAGGCCGATCGCGAGGCCGCAGTCGCCTCGGCTATGCCGGATCCCGAGACCGATAAAACGCATCAGGGGGTCTACTGCGGTCCCACATGCCACGAGATTAAGCCGAAATATGGCCCCGTGGTCGCCAAGCCGCGTGAGTTGCAAACAGAACAAACAAGAGCAGAAGCTGAAGTGCACTTGAAATAAAGCAGTGTCGATCGTTGCGCCACAGCTTGATTGAAGACCACAACTCATAGTGACATTGCGAGGTAGCCGGACGCAGCGCGGACTACGTAATTGTCATTACGAGCGAAGCTAGGAATCTGCTGGCACCAACCAACAATCTTATAAGGAAGTCTCGCAATGACGCTTAACTCCAGGCATTCGGTTCATTACAGACTTCTTGTCTTCCTTATCGTGGCGGCGTCGTGCCTTCGCATATTCCTTTGCTTTCAGCACAATCCTATGGATTATCTTTGGTCCGACATGCAAAGGCATTGGCACAATGGTCTGATGTTTCCCAGAGGCGGCTATACTGGCGCGGCAGATCCTATCGTTTACCAGGCGTATTTGTTTGTCCTGCAAAAGTTGACCGCCAGCAATAGGTATCTTATAGCTTTGGCATCTGCGCTTCTGTCCATATTAATGCCGTGGACTTATTACCGTGCCGCCCGCGATTTCGGCCTTGGGAAGATACCATCTTTGTGGGTTTGGACGCTGATTGCCTGGACTCCATCACTGTTTGCCATTTACCAATACCTGATGATGGAGACGATGCTGCTCTGCCTCGAAGGTATAGCTTTGTGGATGACAGCACGATATCTGCGCAAAGGCGGAACTCTAGCGTTCCTGCTCTCAATCTTTTGCTGGACGCTGGCCGCGCTTACCAAGCCGACAATAATTCCTCTGGCCGGAGTATGTGTTCTATGGAGTTGGTGGAAGAAGTCCACTCCGCTGCGCGATATCGCCGTGGGAGCTCTACTAGCCGTCATAATGCTCGTACCACAGGCTGTTCGCAGCAAGGTAGGCTTGGGCTTTATGGCCCCGTTCGGCAATCCCTGGCTTACCCGGATCCAGCTTCGTTCCCGGGCGGAGATGATTCACTTTCATTACTATGCATATTCCCCGGACTTCCTGGGTTTCCATTTGCGTCCCAATGACTATGATCTGGTGTTCGGCTCGCCTAGTTGCTTCATCCATCCACTCTTACCGCTAAGCGACTGGGCCATGGAGCGCTCGCGCGCGAAGTTGGAATCTTCAGTCATCGTCAATTCAGCCTATGGGCAGCGTGATTGGAAGGCAGCCTATGCCGTAGTCAGTCGTGATCCCGAAAAACGGTGGACGGAGTGGCGCGAGAACATCGTCCTATTCTTTTTTGCCCAATCCTGGCCGGACAGCAATCCGGATGAGTGGGACGGCTGGCTGGATTACCAAATCCGATGGCTTTGCGCGCCGCTTATTCTACTTGTGCTGGCAGGGAACCTGCGCGAATTTCTTCATCGTCGCTTCGACCTCGTCCCGATCGCGACTACGATCTTTACGCTTTGCCTGGCGCTGCAGAATGCCGTAATCATGGAAGGCCGCTATCGCAAGCCGATTGAAACCGTGTTGTTGCTCAATCTGGTTTGGCTATTTTGCAGAAGGTGGTCGCACGAGGAAAGCAAGAACGAACAGGTTGTAACTGAGGTTGCGGCTTTGGATAACAGTCAAGGTAATGCGCAGCGACAACTAAGTTAATGATAAACATCGCGGCGGTGCCCGATCTTGAGCACCCATATCACGAGTCTAAGGGTCTCCACCGTGTAAAGAATGCGATAGTCGCCAACGCGAATCCGCCACACTCCGTGTTCGCCGGATAACTTCTTCGAATTATGTGGATGAGGGTTTTCAGCTAACCCGTTGAGCGCCTTGCCGATTCGAATCTGGATCGCCCGAGGAAGGTCCGCAAGAGCTTTTCGCGCCGATGGCTGAAACTCTATCGAATAGCGCATCGCACGCTCAGAGCTTCAACTCTTTTTTGATCTGTTTCCAAGGAATCCGGGGTCCAGGTTCCTTCATAGCTTCCAGGGCTTCTTCCAGATCAAGTCGGTCCCAGATCTGCTCCAGCAACTGAAAATCCTCAATGGGTACGACCGCGGCGACAGGCTTCTTTCTTCTGTGCACCACAATGCGCTCCCCGTCATACTCTGCCCGATTCACCAGGTCAGCGAACTGTGCCCTTGCGTTACTGATGGTGAGTCGCTTCGACATGTACAAATTGTACAACTTGTACAATTGGCGTCAAGAACTAACGTGATTGCAGAAGCCGCCACTATCCCACAATCTCTTCAAACCGCAATGGGTCGGGCCGCGTCGGGATCGGCGGAGGTTCGATCTCGCGCAGCACCTGGTAAGTGAAGCGGATGCGATGAATCACGCTGATCGTGCTGAGAACGGCGATCACCCATAGCACCGGCCCCATGCGATTAAATAGCGACCCGATGATCACCAGAACGATGCGCTCAGGGCGTTCCATGAAGCCCACCTTGCAGCTCGGGATGAGCGATTCGGCGCGGGCGCGCGTATAGCTCACCATCACCGAGCTGACCATCACAAACGCTACCATCACCACGTAGAAGAAACGATTCGCGCGGGCGTAATAGACGAGCAGACCGAAGAACAGGGCCACATCGCTATAGCGGTCGATGACGGAATCGAAGAACCCGCCAAACTGCGTGACCTGGTTGGTGGCGCGCGCGACGCGCCCGTCCACCATATCGAAGATGCCGGCAACAATGATCACCAGCCCCGCGTACAGGAACATGCGGTGCTGGTTGTCGGCATGGGCGTAGCCGAACAAAATGCCCGCGATAACGTTGATGAGCAGTCCGATAAAGGTGAGCGCGTTGGGCGAGATGCGGGTCAGCGCCAAACCGTGCACGATTTTGTACAGCAGCCACTTGCACGAGCGCCCAACTGCGCTGGTCCAGGTCATGGCGCCTCGCTACGCTTCGTCATGAATCGTGGTCAGTTTCAGCACCTCCAGCTCGCGTTTGCCGGCAGGTGTAATTACTTCGCTGACATCTCCAACCTTCTTGCCCACGAGTGCGCGGCCGATGGGAGAGCTGGTAGAAATTAATCCCTTTGTAACGTCCGACTCTTCGCTGGTGACCAGCTTGTATTCGATCTTCTCATCCTTGGTCGAGTCGTAAACCACCACCGTCGAACCGATGGCGGCGCGGTCGCGCGGGATGTTCGACATGTTAATCATCGACAGATCGGCCATGCGCTGCTTCAACTGGCCCAACCGCGCACGCACGAATTCCTGGCGCTGTTTGGCCATGTGATATTCGGCGTTCTCGCTGAGATCGCCAAGCGCGATGGCACGTTTGAGCTCTTTCGGAAGTTCGTGGTTCAGCTCGTGCTCGAGGAGCGCGATTTCCTCGGACAGCTTTTTCTTGATGTGCTCAGGCATACTTCGGGGATCTGCTGTTCGGGCCACCATGCGTGGACCGGAAGCATCCCAACATTATACGCGAATGATGTCGGCCAGCCGTAAGTGCATTTGGGAGGTGAGCGCAGTCAAAAAATGGCGCAGATCGCCGCTTCACGGAGCCCTGAACGATTGCGGTTTCAAGAACTTCGGAGTATCATAGTAGTCATAGTAGCGGTTTCCCTTCATATCCCAGATCAAGTTCTGGAACAGTGCTCCGGCCCTCATGAATAACCACGGTTTCAGCATCGGAGACAAGGTCGTTTACCCGAACCACGGGGTGGGCGTAATCGAACAGATCAGCAGCAGGACGATTGGCTCGCAGGTGGAAAGATTCTACCTCCTCAAAATCAAGGCCAGCAGCTTGAAGGTCATGGTGCCCTTCCATAACGTGGGCAGTGTCGGCCTGCGTCGCGTGGTGCGCAATGGCGAGGTGCAGAAGATCCTCGATTTTCTCACCGACGGCAAGTGCGAAAATCACGCCGACTGGAAGTACCGCTTCAAAGAGAATTCCGACAAGATGCGGACAGGCTCCCTGCTCGATGTTGCCGAGGTGCTGAAAGGCCTGCTATTGCTCGCCCAGGTCAAGCCGCTCAGCTTCCGCGAAAAGAAGATGCTGGAGCGCGCCCGCTATCTGCTGGTGAGCGAGTTGGCCATGTCCAAGAACTGGGACGAGACCGAGGTCGAAGAACTGCTGAACAAAGCCCTGTCGAAATGCAGGCTTCGTTTCCCGGAAGCCTGCCCGATGGAATCGTAGCCGGCGCAGTTTGGCTTTAGGAAGCGGGGACTACTCCCCGCTTTTTGTGTGCGTGTGCGGTTGCCTAATTACGGATCCTCGTCATAGAATGCAACGGCTGCGCCATCGCTTTCGCTCGCATGGCGTAAGCCCATCAATCCCTATGCCAGGCACTTTGCATATCTTCCGTTTGCGACCTGACCCGCTGCAGTACCAGGTGAACTATAACCTCGGCGCCAACACCTGGGTGCAAGTCTTCACTCCCGAAGGGCTGGACGAGTTCCTGCACCACAGCAGCGCGTTACCGCCGAGCGAGATCGATTCGATTCTCGACGAACTGCGCGCTCAGGGCCGCACCACCGAAACCAACGTCGATCTGCCCGAGAGTCACCTGGGCGAGATGGGCTTTGCCGAATCGCCCAGCGACGAATAGCGAATTCATTCGCCCGAACTACGCCGTTACAGGTTCGCATGCGGAGTCCGCATCGTTGAGCGTCTCCGGCGCGATTCCAATGCTCTGCGGCGGCTTTTTTCCGACTGCCTCCACATCCGCCGGCAGCGCACGGTTCGCAACTTGCCGTTGCCGCCGATCGGGACGATTTTCCGACAGCAGTCCCGCGGCCAGGAAGATCTCGCTCAGGACATCCAGCGCTTCGGCAAACCAACGGTGCACCATCGTCCTGGAATAGCGCAGCATCTCGGCCACCTCTTCCAGCGTGAAGTCATAGAGCCCGACCAGGGTCATGATCTCCGCATGCTCATCCGTCAGCTTCGCCAGGCACAGCTCCATATCGCGTACGAATACCACCTGTTCTTCGAAGCTGGGAATCGCGTGATGCGTGACCCGGGCGCGAAAAAATTCGCGGCCCAGCAGCGAGGGCAACCGTCCGACCTGGCAGGAGAGTTCGAAGAAGTGCCGCACCAGCGCCAGGCTTTGCCCGCGAAAACACAGCATCTCCGGCCGGGGATCGATCTCGGCTGGTGGCGCTTCTTCTACGCGGGCCTGCTCTTCCTGTTGCCGTAGCAACTCTCGCGCTTTCTGCGCCGCAACTTGCGAGATCCTCATTGCAGCCTCCCCATGGAGAACGACGCCTTCACGTCCAAAGTCAGCGGCACGGGAGCGTCATCGTCAGGCTTCCGCACCGCCGCTTGCCGCCTCAGGAGGACAGGAAGCGAGTAGTTGAGAAGCATTCGTTCACAAGGTTCGCAGTAGTTTTCCGTGGATTTGGAGCGGCGCAAACGCAGTGATCCACAGCGTTCGCAGTACTTGAGTTCGTAAGTATCAGGCATCCTATGGTCCTCCAATAAAGAAAAGCCCTGCGGCGCACCTCGTAATTGCAAGGCGCGCGCAGGGCTCGTTTCGATTACGATGACCTGCTAGTTGTTTATTTCGCTGTAGCGACGGCCCCTGGACGGCAACAAGGAGATGATTGCCAGTGGGAAAATCCCAGCCCGCCGGGCCGCCGCATTCAAGTGATCATCCGGTTATCAAGGCGTCGGGTGAAATAACCCTCTTCGTATCCCGACTTCAGGACGGTGCCGTTCTGCACCACCGCGCAAAGTCTTCCGGAAAAGCCCACGCTGCGGAGCAACTTCTCCATGGCGGCGGAAAGTACGTCGGCGTTCCGGACTTTGCGCCGGAATTCGGCGAAGTTTTGATCATCGGAGTTCGGTTCTGTGTACGGCACCATTCGTCACCTCGGCCAGAATCACAGAACCCGGGAGGATGTCTGATTCCTACTTTTGCACAGGCGAACCAGATTGGTCAATATAAATATTGCTTTAAACCTACTACTAAAGTACATGTATTGCTTACAGAAAATAAATGAACCTTCACGAGCTGCAGGACCAACTGCGCGCCCACATCCGCGCCCGCATCGCCCGGGGAGAGATGACCGGGCTCAGTTTGTCCCAAGCCGCTAGTTTCCCGCAGGGACATCTCTCCAATTTCCTCAATGCCCGTCGCGGGCTGAGTGTGGAATCGATGGACCGCCTGCTTGCCACCCTCAACATCGGCATCCTGGACCTGATCGGCCTCGAGGAAATTCAGCGGCGGGTCGCGCTGCCCCGGGCCCCCGACGGTACGGAACCCGTGGCCTTGGTCGCAGCCGAGCACGCATCGTTGGCGCGTTTTGCTCCTGGTCAAATACTGGAAACTCGCAGCTTCTCCAAGGCGTTCTTGCACCGGTTGAAGCCCCGCTTCAGCGACCAGCGTCGTGACTGGCAGCGCTTCGTGCTGATCAGGCTCGTGATGCGGGGCTCACCATTGGAGCCATTCGAGGCGCGATCGGCAACGCTGCTCATCGATCGGCACTACAGTTCGCTGCGGCCTTATCGTCGCTCTCAGCCCAACACCTACGCGGTCAGCGTGCGAGGCAGATGCGTGTTGGGCCATGTGTCTGTGCGCGACGAATACCTGCTGCTGCGCCCGCGCGATCCGCAGCAGGAGATCGAGATGCTGCGCATCCCGCCAGGCCGGAACTACACCGAGCACATCATCGGTCGCGTGTGCCACGTCGGTTTGGAAATCTGAGCCGCGCGCTCTGCTATGATTCCGCTACGCACCGCGCAGATCGCCGTCAGGAGGCACATGTGGACGAACATGGCGCAGCAACTTCCGGCCCACGCCGGGATGAAGACATCGCGCTCGATTTGATGAAGTTTGTGGCCGTTACCACCGGATATGGCAGGACAACTTCGGCAACTGCGGGATTCCAGGGCGGCGGCGAATCCAAGGCCGAGGACTATGCTCGCCATCTACTCGATCTGTATGGGCAATGCCTCGCCGCGGTGCAGGGCAAGAAATAGCAATCCACATCCGGAGCTCCAGCCGGCAACGGCAATGGAGCTCTTTGCACATCTGCTGCCCACGAATCGAACAAGCTCAGCCTCATCGACATCGCCAACTTTCCGGCAGACAACTCCGATCAGGCACTCACACTCTGAGCTGTGGTATGCTGCCTTACTGCCTGCCGTTCCGGAACACTCCGTACTAGCGTTGCTCTTCGTCATCTGACGAAGACTGAGGACGAGCGAAAGGTGCCGATCACTTCCGTCTACGATCCCCATTCTCCCTACGCGTGGTCGATTTACCACCTGTCTGTCTTTGTGCTGATCGCGATGGGAGTCATCCTGGCTCTCGTCACCGCACTCGTTTTCTTCGCCTGCTGGCGATACCGCGCCGGGCGAAGGCCGGGCACACCTCCGGCGGTCTTCGGGAATCTGAAACTCGAAATCGTGTACACCGGCATCCCCGTTCTGCTGCTCACCGTGATCATGATTTTTATGGTCCGCACTATGCAGGGTTCTGACCCGCCGCAGCGCGGCGTAAGAGAGGACGTCATCGTCGTCGGTCATCAGTGGTGGTGGGAGGTGCGGTATCCCAAGTCCGGCGTTGTGACTGCGAATGAGGTACACATCCCGGCCGGAAGACCGTTGTTGTTCGGGGTAGAAGCCGCCGACGTCATCCACGACTTCTGGGTACCTGCGCTGGGCCGCAAGATGGACATGATTCCCGGCGTTTACAACCACATCTGGCTGTCCGCCAGCCAGCCCGGCACTTACCTCGGTACGTGCGCCGAGTTCTGCGGCAACGAACATGCCTGGATGCGCATACGAGTGATCGCGCAGACTCCAGCCGATTTCACACGCTGGCAGCAGGATCAGGCAAAGCCGCCGGCGCAGAATCTTTCAGGAGACGCCGAGCAGGGACGCAAGAACTTTCAGCAGATGACGTGCGTGAACTGTCATGCGATCGCGGGCGTTTCCAACGCTGGCATCGGTCCTGATCTGACACATGTGGCCAGCCGCGAAACTTTGGCCGCCGGCAGGTTGCAAAACAATCCTACGAACCTCGCCGGCTGGTTGCATAATCCCGACGATTTCAAGCCGGGCTGCTATATGCCCAATCTGCATTTGACTGACGAACAGGTCCACGACCTGGTGGCTTATCTCGAGACGATGCGATGAACGAGATCGAAATTCGACCCATTCCGATGGAAGAGCTCCGCCGCTTCGAGGAGAAAGCCGGGCTGCTGAAGTGGGCCTCCAGCGTGGATCACAAGGCCATCGGCATCATGTACATGGTGACTGCGCTCGGTTTCTTCCTCGTCGGAGGCATAGAAGCGCTGCTGATGCGTCTGCAACTGGCACGCCCGGAGAACCACCTGCTGTCCCCGCAAGCCTACAACCAGATCTTTACCCTGCACGGCACTACGATGATTTTTCTGGTGGTGGTTCCGATGCTCATCGGTCTGGGTACCTATCTGGTTCCGTTGATGATTGGCGCGCGCGATATGGCATTTCCCCGCCTGAACGCCCTGAGCTACTGGTTGGTGCTGTTCGGCGGGCTGCTGCTCTACTTCAGCCTTCTTGCCGGAAACGCTCCCGATGTCGGATGGTTCAGCTACGCGCCTCTTAGCGAGAAGCCATATTCTTCGCTCGCTGGCCCGGATTACTGGGCGCTCGGCCTGCTGGTTATAGGTATCGGAACTATCGCGTCGGGACTGAACTTCATAGTTACGATAGCTTCGCTGCGTGCGCCGGGTATGACCCTGAAGCGCCTGCCGCTGTTTACCTGGATGACGCTGGTCAATTCCCATCTCATCATCTTCGCTCTTCCGGCATTGAATGCCGCCGCCGTCATGCTGCTGTTCGACCGCAACCTCTCGGCACGATTTTTCACTCCCGACACCGGCGGATCGCCCATCCTGTGGCAACACTTCTTCTGGAACTTCGGCCATCCCGAGGTTTACATCATGGTGTTGCCGGCCTTCGGCATCATCTCCGAAGTTATTCCCGTCTTTTCGCGCAAGCCGATCTTCGGCTATGGATTCGTTGCCGGCTCGACGGTAGCCATCGGCCTGCTTAGCTTCGGAGTTTGGGCGCACCATATGTTTGCCGTCGGCCTGGGACATGGCTTCGATCTGTTCTTCGCCGCCAGCAGCGCGCTGATTGCCGTTCCGACCGGCATTAAGATATTCAACTGGATCGCCACCATGTGGGGCGGTTCCATTCGCTTCACCACCGCGATGCTGTTCGCCGTCGCTTTTCTCATAGAGTTCACGATCGGCGGACTGAGCGGAGTTGTCTTTGCCGTCGCGCCGATGGATTGGCAACTCACCGACACCTACTTCGTGGTTGCCCACATGCATTACGTCCTGTTTGGCGGGACCGCGTTCGCCATACTTGCCGGCGTGTACTACTGGTTTCCCAAATTCACCGGCAGAATGCTCTCGGAAAAAATCGGCCAGTGGAATTTCTGGCTGACGGTGATCGGCTTCAACGCGACATTTTTCGTGCAGCACATTCTGGGCGCAGAAGGTATGGCGCGGCGCGTCTGGACCTATCCCAACTTGCCGCACTGGGGCAGCATGAACCTGCTCTCGACCGTCGGCGCTTTTATTCTCGGCTTCTCCATGTTGCTGCTGGTGATAAACGTCTATATCAGCAAGAAGCACGGCGCCATTGCCGGCGACAATCCCTGGGACGCATGGACGCTAGAGTGGGCCACGACTTCGCCTCCGCCTATCTATAACTTCGTCGAAGTGCCGCCCATTGCAGGACGACGACCGCTCTGGGACCTTCACCATCCGGAGCACAGTGATGCCAGACTGGGAGGCGCGGCATGAGCGCCAACGCGGTCGCGCTGGTCGAGGACAAATACCGTCTGATGATGCTCTTCTTCCTAGCATCGGAGGGCATCTTCTTCGCGTTCCTGATTACAGCCTACGTTTACTTTCACTCCGCCGTCAGACAAGGCCCCAACGCCCATACCAGTCTCGACGTGCTGACTACCGGCATCTACACGATTGTTCTCCTGTCGAGCAGCGGCACCATCTATCTTGCCGAGCGGGCTTTCAAACGCAGGCTAAAGGGCATCGCTCTCTGGATCGCAGTCACCATGGTCTGCGGGGCCGTATTCCTTTACGGTGAGATCAGCGAATATATGCGGCTATTGCACCAGGATATTTCCATCAGCCGTAATGTCTGGGGCAGCACCTACTACACTCTTACTGGATTTCACGCTGCCCACGTGACCATTGGACTATTTCTCCTGGGCATGCTTCTCATCATGGCACTCGACGGGGACTTGGATTCCGGCACAGGCTCCAGCATGACCGCGATATCGTATTACTGGCATTTTGTCGATATTGTCTGGGTCGCAGTCTTCTCCACCGTTTACTTATGGTCGACACGATGACCACATGGCATTTGTTGCTGGGCGAGTGGGATTTCGATTGGTCGGTCGTAATCGGCTGCGCCATGTTGCTGTCCCTATATTTCTGGAAGATACGAGCAACTAACCTGCGGAGGATTACTTACAGTTTAGGTGTAGCTATCCTCTTCATCGCACTTCAGTCTTCTATCGATACCTTGGGCGACACCTATCTGTTCAGCGCACATATGCTGCAGCATCTTCTGCTTATTCTTATCGTGCCTCCATTAATGCTGCTTGGAATTCCGCGAAGTACGGCGGAGTCCTGGATGAAGGTGCCGATCATCCGCAAGGCGGAAAGCATTCTCGGCAGGCCCTCGGTCGCATGGTGGAGTTGCATGGGATGCATGAGTATATGGC
The DNA here is from genome assembly GCA_963821995.1 of uncultured Acidobacteriaceae bacterium. Taxonomy (GTDB): domain Bacteria; phylum Acidobacteriota; class Terriglobia; order Terriglobales; family Acidobacteriaceae; genus Bog-257. Next base: position 347,207 of record CAWGFZ010000026.1, read on the forward strand.
ATCTCCCCGTACTTTATAACGCAGCTCTGGCGAACGAAGGATTGCATATCTTTCAGCACCTGACATTTCTTATCACCGGAACCATGTTCTGGTGGCCTATAGTCTCACCCATTCCTGAACGCCGGCTGCCCACCTTATCGGCCATCTTTTACCTGTTTGCCGCGGTAGCAGAGAACACGATCCTGGGCATCATCATTACCTTTATGCCAGTGGGATACTACCCGGCTTATCTTAATCCGCCCGATCCCATCGGGGCATTGGGACTAATTCGCAATCAGTGGGGACTATCGGCCGCAGGCGACCAGAAGCTGGGTGGTCTGCTGATGTGGGTACCAGGCTGTTCCGTGTATTTCGTCGCAATTCTGCTGGAAATCGCCATCTGGTATTCGACTCCCGATGCGCCCTATGAAAGTACGCCTGAGCTCGGGACTAAAGTTCCAGGAGTGGTTTGATGGTTGAAAAACGCAAATCGCGCATAGTACAACTGCTTGCCGGACTGGGCATTATCGCGGGTGAGTCCGTGTCAGTTATGGTAGGCAAGCAGGCGACAGCGGAAGAGATCGCGGAGGAAGAAAGAAAGCTCTCGCGAGCAGCGGAGCCTCGGCTGATGTGGCCAATCGACCGCGACGATCAGCTGCGGAACCTTCCTGCTCAATTTCCCAGACGCCGGGATGGCACGAAGCTAAGCCCGATAGTATTCCCGCGCCAACCTATACACCCGCAATCATGGCATTCGGTATTACGTTCTTCGCTCTCGGGCTTATAACCAAATGGTACGTGGCTGCGGTGGGATTGGTGGTCTTTGCTATCTCAGTATGGCTATGGTTTGGAGAGTTGCGCGATGAATGAGCAAGACAGACCGTCGGACGGAATGCGACGGGCATTTCTCTCGATGATCAGTGTCGCAGCAGGTGCGATCGCTTCGCTGGCGGTTGCGGTGCCGGTGTTTGGATTCCTCATCGGGCCTCTGCTATCGCCCAGCGAGCCAGTGTGGCGAACAGTCGGACGCAAGGACGAATTCGAGGTCGGCAAGACCGTCGAGGTTACTCTGAAGGATTCGTCTCCTTTGAAGTGGGGCGGTGCGGCAGCAACGACTGCTGCATGGTTGCGCCGTGCCGACCAGGATACCTTCATGGCCTTTTCGGTTGATTGTACTCATCTCGGTTGTCCGGTGCGCTGGATCGCCAGTGCAGAACTATTCATGTGCCCCTGTCATGGCGGTGTCTACTACAAAGATGGCAAGGTTGCCGCCGGCCCTCCGCCGCATGCGCTGCAGCAGTATCCCACGCGCGTGCAGGATGGCCTGGTGCAGGTGGAGTGGCGTCCCCTGCCCAATGTGGCGCGCCTTCGCCGCTGCCCCAAAAACATCGAGGCATAGATTGGTCGATACGCTGAAATCCTGGTGGAACGTAATCAACGATCGGCTGGGCATTATGCACATGCTGAAGCCATTGTTGATGCACAGGGTACCGCGCGGCAGCAAATGGGCCTATGTATTCGGGTCGGCCACACTATTTGCTTTCTTGCTGCAGGTTATAACCGGGGTCGTGCTGGCGACAACCTATGTACCCTCCACGGAAAGCGCCTACGAAAGCCTGAAGTTCATCAATGACACTGCTCTATTTGGACATGTAGTTCGCGGCCTTCATTACTTCGGCGCGTCGGCGATGGTGCTGTTCGTCGGCATTCATATGCTGCGCGCGTATTTATTTGGAGCTTATAAGTATCCCCGCGAAGCCAACTGGCTCACCGGCGTGGTGCTATTGGCTTTCACGCTGGTAATGGGTTTCACGGGGCAACTGATGCGCTGGGACCAGGATGCTATCTGGTCGGTGAATATAGCTGCCAGGCAGGCCGCACGTGTCCCCTGGATTGGCGCGAAGCTCGAACACTTCGTCTATGCAGGCGATCATCTGGGCGGAGCTACGCTAACTCGCTTCTATGATGCGCACGTTTTTTTGCTGCCCGCGGGCATTTTGATGGTCGTGGCTTTGCACCTCTTTCTTGTGTTGCACAACGGAATCTCGGAGCCCCCCAAGGCCGGGCGTCCGGTTGATCCGAAAACCTATCGCAAGGAATATCAGGAGCTGCTAGATCGCGAAGGAGTTCCTTTCTGGCCGGACGCGGCCTGGCGCGACGCGCTGTTTGGCTCGCTGATGATCTCGGTGATTGTGGCGCTCGCGTTCACGATCGGGGCGCCGGAGCTCTCCAAACCGCCGGATCCCACGCTGCTGAAAGCTTATCCCCGGCCTGACTGGTATCTGCTGTGGTATTTCGCGGTGCTGGCGCTGAGCCCGCACAAACTGGAGAACTACATCATTATCCTCGGGCCGCTGGCGATCTTCGGCTCCATGATCGCAATGGTCTTCTTCGACAAGGGCGAACGCAGCCCGTTCCGGCGGCCATGGTCAATGGCGTGGCTAATCATCATCGTGGTCGGCGTTCTGGGCTTGTGGTACGAGGGCCAGGTCGCGCCCTGGTCGCCGCGATTCGAGGCCCAACCGCTGCATGCTGCCGACTACGCTTCGGTCAATGCGGCGGCGCAACATGGCGCGGCTCTGTTTCACGACAAGGGTTGCGAGTACTGTCATGAGATCGACGGTCAAGGTGGTTTGCGCGGACCGAATCTCAGCAACGTTGCCAACCGTCTCACGGTTCAGCAGATGAAGATTCGCATTCTGAACGGAGGAACTAACATGCCTGCCTTCGCCGGCATCCTCCAACCCGATCAGCTCGACGATCTGGTCCAGTTTCTGGAAACTCGGCGACGCGAGGCTGGCCCATACTTGAACCAGCCGCAGAAGTAGAGAATCATTCCCCGCCCGATAAACCTGCGCGAGACAGCATGAATCGCAAATGACGTTCGCCGGCAGCCCCGCGCTGCTCGCCCGCTACGTTGCCATCGCGATCGATGACCACGTAAATGGGATACGAATTTGCCGCATACATTGCGGCCAGGTTGGTATCTTCCGTCAGAACGATCCGGCACTCGCGGGGATTCTGCTCCAGATATTTCCTGACCGTTTTCTTCGACTCGTTCACGTCCACGGCCAGCACAACCAAGCCCTTGTCGCGGAATTCCCTGTCGATGGCGTCCACCAGCGGCTGCTCACGCCGGCAGTAGGGGCACCACGTCGTCCAGAACTGAAGCAGGACAACCTGTCCCTTCAGCGAATCGTTGTTAAACTTCTCGCCGGTCATGGTTTTGGCGGAGAATCGCGGCGCAGGATCTTGTGAAGCGGCAAAACCGCTCACAGCCAGCACCATCAGAAGCAGGAAGAGATACCGGCGATGTTTCATGGAGACAGTTGTTATCACGTTTGCGCTCACGGAACAAGGACATCGCCACTGTAGTAGCGGGCAGTTTGGATTGCAATACTCGGGTACCCACGCATGTGTCATCCTGAGTGCAGCCCGCATGTTTGCAGAACAGGCGGGCGAAGTCGAAGGACCCCTATCATCAGCAGCTATAGGGGTCACTCGACTCCGACGGCCAAATGCAGGCCGCCGTCGCTCGGGATGACACCGCTTTCAACTGACGCCGATGATCTCAAACTGACCCACTTACCGCCGCTGTCCGCAGGATGATGAAATCCTGGTAAATCCAGCGCCCGGTATCTCGCCGGGCATTGCACATGGCACCGGGCAGCCCCTATACTGATTTGTCACGGTGCTTCGGAACGGAGTAGCGCCAACCATCGCTCTCTTCGTTCCGGCGGCACCGGCGACGCGGTCAGCCGGGGTTCCAAGATCGTTGCCCTGGCGCCGTGGAGGGTCGTCTTCAGCAGTGGTGACACGTTAAGTCGAAGCCGACGAGACCTGCGCGTTCAGCAACGTGCTGCGCTTTTTGCGCCGCTGCAAATTCCTCTGCGAAGTATCTTTTCGGTTCTCTTCCCTTCCGATTGCAGGCTCTGCAATACATCTCTCGACAACATCTCCCGGATTCCCGTCTGCCGCGAGTGTCTCGCCAGGATTCAGCCCACGCGCGCGCCGCAATGCGCGCTTTGTGGCGACCGTCTGGCTGGCGCAGGGTTGCTGCGCGGCGATGATCGTTGCGCCAACTGTCATGAATGCGCACCGGAGTTCGAGCGCGCCTTCTCGTTCGGAGAGTACCAGGGCGAGCTGCGCGGACTGCTCCATCTGCTGAAGTATGAAGGTGTGACGCCTGCGGTGGCACCGCTCGGTGCCATGCTCGCCGAAGCCGTCGCCGAACTGCTTCCCGCCTGCCGTGAAGCAAGTCCCTTGCTGATTCCCGTGCCTTTGCACAAAACTCGACGCCGTGCGCGCGGGTTCAATCAATCAGAGCTACTGGCGCGTGCCGCGGCCAGGCGGCTGTCGCATCCGGTGAAGGTTATGTACGGCGCGTTAATCCGGCGGCGGGACACGGTGTCGCAGGTTGGCCTGAGTCGGGCGGAGCGCATCGAAAATGTGCGTGACGCATTTCGGGTGGCCGATGCTAAGGCGGTGCGAGGTCGCGAGGCGATTGTGGTGGATGACGTGATGACCACGGGTACCACGTTGTCGGAGTGCGCGCGAGTCCTGAAGCAAGCCGGTGCAAAGCAAGTTTGGGCCGCGACGGTAGCCCGCGCCTATGAGAGCGCGGAGTTGCGACCGGGTGAGGATCCAGGGGAAGAGGAGGTCATCGAGGTGGTTGCCACTTCGGTTTAAAACAGAACATGTCAATCCACGGCCAAAGCGCAGCGTCACGATATGGAAAGTCGCTAGCCGGCTGCATGCATCATGCACGCGTTGCGGGCGACGAGCCACCGCAGTGGGCGGCGATGCACGCGCCCGTGCTGGTGCTCAATGCCTCCTATGAGCCCATCAACGTCTGCGCCGCGCGGCGCGCCATCATCCTGGTACTCAAGGGCGTCGCCATGATGGAGGAGGCGAACGGACATGTGCTTCATGCCGCGCGCGTCGCCATGCGCGTGCCGTCGGTAATTCGCCTGCTGGAGTACCGCCGCATTCCGCACCAGACGCGGGCCCTGTCGCGCAAGAACATCCTGCTGCGCGACCGCAACACCTGCCAGTATTGCGGAAAGATCCTAGCGACCGGCGAGTTGACGCTGGACCACGTTATCCCGCGCTCGCGCGGAGGCGCGTCCACCTGGGAGAACCTGGTGGCCTGCTGCCACTCCTGCAACCGCAAGAAGGGTAACTTGTTGCCCCACGAATCCAACATGAAGCTGATGCGCGAGCCGCGCGCCTTCAATCTCCACACCAGCCGTCACATCATGCGCATGATGGGGCGCTCGGACGCTAAGTGGCAGAAGTACCTGTTTTACTGAACAGCTTGCGCATTTATCCAGCACGGCAATTGCGCATCATCCAACAACGTCACGAAATGTCGTAATTGTCATCACGAGAGCCAGATGGGCCTGCGGCCCACCTACGGAAATGTTGGCAAAGCTTACCCTGACATTGTGATTTGCAACGCACCAGGTACTAAGGTTCCTACACTAATCCTCCGGGCCGACGCGAACTGCTTGTTATCACCAGCAAACCCGGTAAGCATCAGTTTCGGCCAGTTACCTCCGTTTAGCTGCATTTGTTTCTGCCCGCTTCGCCTCCAGCTTGCATCTTACTTTGTGTCAGCGGCCCGGTCCCCAGCCGCTTCCGTAACCTGGAGATCCAATGGCCGAAGGCGCCCTGGACCACATCGTCGAACATCTGCGCAGTAACGGTTCCCGACACTTTCCGCAACGCTCTGAGCTGAAGTCGGTGCGCGTGGTGGGGCACACACCCAAACCCGATCACTACACCTACGAGATCGTCATGGATTTTGCCGACGGCAGCCAGCGGGTGAATGCCAAGATATACCGCGGCAAGAATGCACCAGGTCCGCAGGATCTGGCCTACAACGAAACCCGCAACTTGCAATTTGCCCATGAAACGGCGGAGCGCCGCGGGCTGATCGGCGTGCCTCGCCCTATCGGCGATTTCGCCAGTGTGGGCGCGGTGGTCAGCACTAAAATCCACGGTCTGCCGCTGCAAAGCATCATCATGAAGGTTGCTCTGCTTCCCGATGGCGGCAATCCTCGGCTGCTGGAGTTGGCTGCGCAACAGGCCGGCCTCTGGCTGCAGCAGTTCCACAAAGCCACAGTAGGCATGCCTACGCCGCTCGACGGCGAAGCTGTGCTTGCCGAGATTGGTAGGCTTTGCGCTCGCGCCCAACGCGATGGACTGCCCGACGGGTCAATCGACGCAATTCTCGGCACCGCCCGCAGCGCCTTGTCGAAGCAGAGACGGCCGCTGCGATCTTCGGCCATATTGCAGGAGTTTGTCCCGCTGAATGTGCTGGTGGCGGAGCACGGCATCGGCTTCTGCGAGTTTGCCAATTTGAGCCGCAGTGGCCACTCGCTGCTCGACGCCGCCACGTTCTTAGCTACCGTCGAGGTGCTGGAGAAGTACCCTTTCTGCGATCGCGGCATCACGACGCTGGTGCAGGAGGCTTTCATCGAAGCCTACGGCGTCAGCCCGCAAGAGCAACCGCTGCTGGACGCGCTGAAGATGAAGGTCCTGCTTCAGATGTTCCTGCAGGGACGGGTGGCGAAGGAAAGTGCCGAGCGCAAGAAGGTGATGTGGTCCAATGTGATGAAGCGCTTCATTCAGCAGGCCGCCGAGCGCTCGGCAGCGCGGGTGGCGTGAAAAGCAGCAATTAGCATTTAGCCGTTAGCACTTAGCCCTTGCGACGGGCTACCCACGCTCATTCCCCGTGATTGATCCAATTCCATTTCGATGAAGAGGCCGACAACTGGAGGGTCTTCGTCACTCGTAAGAGAGCGGCGATGCCCCTGCCCATTGCTAAGAGCTAAAGGCTAAATGCTAATTGCTAATTGCTACTTCTATTTCTTCGGCGTATCCGTTCCGCTCGGCTGCTGGTCGCCCTTCGAGATCTCCTGTCCCTCGTATGTGATCCTCGACTTCGCGCCGTATCGCTTGTAGTTCCTGTATTTCACGATGTAGCGCATCTCCACATCTTCCTGCGCGAAATGCAGCGTGTCCTCAGCGTAGGTATAGGTGGGAAACCAGTACTTGTTGTCGATCTGCTGGCGCCAGGTGGTGTACTTTGGCGAGAGATTTTCCTTCTCGGGATGTTTGGGATTGTGGACCTGCGGTACCGTCTCGCCGTAAGTCTTCACGATCTGAAAGTCATGATCGTCCACCCAGATGCGGCCCTGGAAATAGCGCTGGCCTTTTTCGATCTCCTTGGGCGCGATGTCGAAGACGTAGGTTCCAAGTTCGTCTTCCCTCTGCTTGCCGACGTAGAGGATCTGGTACTTGCCGATATCATCGCTGGTGAGAACGAAGGGCAGCCGGTGGCGAATGTCGTCGTAGTCGGCCTCGGTCATGATCACCCGCTGCAGGCTGGACTGAGGGGCAAAGGTCACCTGCTCGATGCGGCGGCCACTGTCGTCGAACAGAATGTCACTCACCTGGTGATACTGCCCATCGACGGTGTTGCCATCCAGCGTCTGCACCGTGACGTCTTGCGTGTAGGTGTACTGTTCGCGAGCGAGCTTGAATTCCTTCTCTTTGGCCGCGAACTTCTGGATGATCTGCTCGACCGTGACACCCTGAGGCTGGGAGGGGTCGAGACGGCCCTCGCCGCGATCATCAGCTACGACGGGCAATGCGAGGCACAGCGCCAACAAGAGCAGGATCAGCTGTCCCAAACTGCGAGTGATTCGGCGGTACTTCATAGAAAACACCTTTTGCCATATTGTATTCGATCGCGAGCGGCAAATGAGGCACGTTGGCCAGAAGCAGAAACATGATCGCCGAGGGCCAAGCGGCCGGCCCAGGGGTTGGGCGTCACTGGCTTATGTGACATCTGTTTGACGGCCAAGCAGCGTACCCGTTTAACATGGGCGTAACGTGTCCAAAGCCAGTTCTCAGCCACGCATCGGCGTCATCAATGCCCTCCGCGCTTTCGCCGCCCTCGCAGTGGCTTGGGGACATTTTGTTGCCGGGCAGGGCAAGTATCTGGGCTGGTCGGGCAAGTACGGCTATCTGGGCGTTGACATCTTCTTCGTCATCTCCGGATTCGTGATTCCCTGGAGCCTTTACCGCTCGCGTTATGCGCTCAGCGACTATCCTCGCTTCGTGCTGAAGCGCAACATCCGGCTCTATCCGCCGTACCTGGCGTCGATCGCGATCAGCATCCTGGCCACGAATTTCATCCTCGTGCCGCTGTTTCACATCCCGCGGATGGCCGTCACCGGGCACGACCTGCTGCTGCACTTTGCCTATCTGAACGACCTGCTTCACGTGCGCTGGGTCAACGTCGTGTATTGGACGCTGGCGGTCGAATTTCAGTGGTATTTGCTGATCGGGCTGATGATGCCGCCACTGGGATCTCATCGACGCCTGCCGCGTTTCCTGGCGATTTCGGCCATGATGCTGGCCTACTTCAGCTTCTATAACGACCGTCTGGTCTTCCACTACCTGCCGGTTTTCCTGATCGGCGTTTTTGTCTTCCAATACCGCACTAACATCATCGCCTCAGGCGAGATGCTCGGCCTGATTGCCGTGATGGTTCTCTCCATGCATCGCATCTCCGGCTGGCTGGTGCCGCTGGTCGCGGTGCCGACCGCGCTGCTGATTGCCTACTCGGCACTGCAGAACAATACGTAATGAACGCAGAGCCGAAAACAGG
>CAWGFZ010000027.1:0-144337 GCA_963821995.1 uncultured Acidobacteriaceae bacterium
GATCTGTCCACCGTCAGCTTCCTCGGCATCAACGGCCACAACCTGCTGCTGATCGGCATTCTGTTCTGCGTCTTCGGACTGCTGTTCGGCCTGGCCATTTACATGCAGCTCAAGAACCTGCCGGTGCACCGCGCCATGCGCGAGATCTCCGAGCTGATCTACGAGACCTGCAAGACCTACCTGATCACGCAGGGCAAGTTCATCCTGATGCTGTGGGCGTTCATCGCCGTGATCATCGTGGTCTACTTCGGCTGGCTGCAGCCGTGCCGATCAACCCGTCGGCGTGACGTTGCCCATCATTCTGGCTCTTCAGCCTGGTCGGCATCGCGGGCAGCTACGGCGTGGCCTGGTTCGGCATCCGCGTCAACACCTTCGCCAACTCGCGCACGGCCTTCGCCGGCCTGCGCGGCAAGCCGTATCCCGTCTACGCCATCCCGCTGCAAGGCCGGCATGAGCATCGGCATGATGCTGATCAGCGTCGAGCTGCTGATCATGCTGTGCATTCTGCTGTTCGTCCCGGGCGACTACGCCGGCCCGTGCTTCATCGGCTTCGCCATCGGCGAGTCGCTGGGCGCGGCGGCGCTGCGTATCGCCGGCGGCATCTTCACCAAGATCGCCGACATCGGCTCCGACCTGATGAAGATCGTCTTCAAGATCAAGGAAGACGACGCGCGCAACCCCGGCGTCATCGCCGACTGCACCGGCGACAACGCGGGCGACTCGGTCGGCCCCACGGCCGACGGCTTCGAGACCTACGGCGTCACCGGCGTCGCGCTGATCACCTTCATCCTGCTGGGCGTGCACAGATCCGCACGTGCAGGTGCAGCTGCTGGTCTGGATCTTCGTCATGCGCATCATGATGATGGTCTCCAGCGCGGTCGCCTACTTCATCAACGAGGCCATCGCCAAGGCGCGCTACGGCAACGCCGACAAGATGAACTTCGAAGCGCCGCTGACCTCGCTGGTGTGGCTGACCTCGATCGTCTCCATCGTCGCTGACCTACGTCGTGTCGTACCTGATCATCCCGACGCTGGGCGGCGATCCAACGCTGTGGTGGAAGCTGGCGACCATCATCACCTGCGGCACGCTGGCCGGCGCGATCATCCCGGAGCTGGTGAAGGTCTTCACCTCGACGAATCGCGCCACGTGCAGGAAGTCGTGACCTCGTCGCGAGGAAGGCGGCGCTTCGCTCAACATCCTCTCGGGCCTCGTGGCCGGCAACTTCAGCGCCTACTGGCTGGGCTTCACCATGGTGCTGCTGATGGCCATCGGCTACTACGTCAGCACGCTTCGGTCTGGGCGCGCTGATGCTGGCGCCGGCGGTGTTCGCCTTCGGCCTGGTGGCCTTCGGCTTCCTCGGCATGGGCCCGGTCACCATCGCGGTCGACTCCTACGGCCCGGTGACCGACAACGCGCAGTCGGTCTACGAGCTGTCGCTGATCGAGCAGATTCCCGAACATCAAGGACGAGCTGAAGACGCGACTTCGGCTTCGACGTCAACTTCGAGCGCGCCAAGCACCTGCTGGAAGAGAACGACGGCGCGGGCAACACGTTCAAGGCGACGGCCAAGCCGGTGCTGATCGGCACCGCGGTGGTCGGCGCCACCACGATGATCTTCTCGATCATCATGGCGCTGACCGCACGGCCTGACGGCGAACGTGGACAAGCTGTCGCTGCTGCACGCGCCGTTCCTGCTCGGCCTGATCACCGGCGGCGCGATGATCTACTGGTTCACCGGCGCATCGATCCAGGCGGTCACCACCGGCGCCTACCGCGCGGTGGAGTTCATCAAGGCCAACATCAAGCTCGAAGGCGTCGAGAAGGCCTCGGTCGAGGACAGCAAGAAGGTCGTGGAGATCTGCACCCAGTACGCGCAGAAGGGCATGTTCAACATCTTCCTCGCGGTCTTCTTCGTCACCCTGGCCTTCGCCTTCGTCGAGCCGTTCTTCTTCATCGGCTACCTGATCTCGATCGCGGTCTTCGGCCTGTACCAGGCCATCTTCATGGCCAACGCCGGCGGCGCCTGGGACAACGCCAAGAAGATCGTCGAGGTCGAGCTGAAGGAGAAGGGCACCGCGCTGCACGACGCGACCGTCGTCGGCGACACGGTCGGCGATCCGTTCAAGGACACCTCGTCGGTGGCCATGAACCCGATCATCAAGTTCACCACGCTGTTCGGCCTGCTGGCGGTCGAGCTGGCGGTGCAGTTGACGGCGACTAACGGCGCTGCCTTCAGCCACGTGCTGGCCGTCGCGTTCTTCCTGGTGTCGTTCTTCTTCGTGTGGCGGTCGTTCTACGGAATGCGCATCGTGAAGGCCCCGGCGCACAAGGAGCAGCCGACGCCGGAGCTGACGGGCAGCATGCGGTAATATTCGCAACCGGCTGGTCTAACCAAAACGCCGTTCCTAGTAAGGATGGCGTTTTGTCTTTGATACTGTAAGTCGTCAATTATGATATCATGATATCATTCTCAACTTGGGGAGAATCGCAAGATGGCGCAATTAGTTGTCCGCAATCTTGAGAGCACGGTAAAGCAGCGGCTCCAGCGCCGCGCCAAGCGCCACGGCCGCAGCATGGAAGAAGAAGTACGCGAGATCCTCCGCCATGCGGCGCGTGAAGAGGAGCGTTCCACCGGCGGCCTCGGAAGCGAAATCGCCGCGCTCTTCGCCGGGAATGGACTGAAGCGGGATATTCCGGAGCTGCGTGGGTTTGCCATCAAACCGCCGCGGTTTGAGGAATGATCATCCTCGATACCAATGTCCTTTTTGCTCTGATGCAGCAAACGCCCGACGAGCGTGTCGTCTCCTGGCTCGATGGCCAGCCGCGCTCCTCGATCTGGACAACGTCAGTGAATGTGCTAGAAGTTCTCTTCGGCCTCGAGATCATGGCCGTGGGGAAACGGCGCAACCTACTGGCGGGCAGGTTTGACGCGATGCTCGAAAAAATGGAGCGACGAATTGCCAGCCTCGATGACGCAGCCGCACGCGACGCAAGCCATCTGATGGCGGCGCGCACCAAGAGCGGCCGCACCGTCGAGATTCGGGACACGATGATCGCGGGTATCGCGCTGGCGCACCATGCCTCATTGGCGACCCGCAACGTCAAGGATTTCGACGATACACGAATTCCTCTGGTCAATCCCTGGTCGGTTTGAAGCCGCGAAAGTCCCACTCATTCGAAACCCGCGAATGAGTGGGCACCGCGTGCTTATCGCGCCGGATCAATCCTCCGAAACCAGCGACGCCTCTTCCCTGCTCGCTATCGCCGCCTCTTCTTTACCTTTTCCGCTGGCCTGTGTCTGCGGTGCCGCGGTGTGGTCGTGGGAGCTGGTGTGGTGGTGCGGGCTCTCGTCGTTGTCGGCCTGGGCGTTGTTGTAGTTGTGCGTCCTCGAGCCGTCGTCGTCGGAGTTGGGGTGGTTGTGGACGTGCGTCCTCGCGTCGTCGTGGGGCTCGGGGTGGTTGTCGCGCCGGGAGTGGTTGTCGGACCCGGCGTGGTCGTTGGTCTCGGGGTAGTCGTAGCGCCCGGTGATGTGGTCGTCGGAGCCGGGGTCGTGGTAGGAGCTGGAGTTGTCGTCGTCACGGCGGACAGCGCGGCCAGCAGATTTGTGCCGTCAGGACTGCCCCATCCCGAACACGCGTCCCATCCCGGACCGGCGCTGAAGTCGCCGTTATTTCCTGAGGTGATGTCGTGAAATGCGCCTTCGCTCTCGCCGATATTCTGGTAGAGCGTGGGATTCAGATATCCCTCCGCCCTTGCCAGCGACTGATTGATCAAGGCAACCAGCCCCGCCCACAATGGCGCGACCGCGCTGGTGCCGCCCACGACGAAGCTCTGTCCATCCACCTGTACGTTGTAGCCAGTATTGGGATCGGCGTCGCCGGCAACGTCAGGTACTCCACGTCCCTTAAAGCCCTTGGGATTCGTCCCCAGTGGCACGTTGGCATTTGCCTGGTAGGACGGAAGAGGAAATGTCGCGCTCACTCCGCCGCCGGTTGCGCCCTCGCCGCTGGAAAGCTCGTTCCACACCACTTCACTGGTGATGGTTTCGCCACTCAGCTCGAGTGTGGTGCCTCCGCAGGCCAGCGCGTAGGGGCTCGACGCGGGAAAGTCCACGTGGTCCAGACCATCGCTGACCCCGTCGGTCGAGCCGTTATCACCCGCCGCGATGCACACGGTTACGCCCATCGCGGCGGCGGCTTGCAACGCGTTGTTGAACGAGGTCAGCGACTGCGAGGTCCAGGTTGACTCCGGCCCGCCCCAACTGATCGAGAGCACGGAGGGATTATTGACCGTGTCCATCACCGCCTGGTTGATGGCGTCGAGAAAGCCGGCATCCGTGTTGGGAGCGAAATACAGGGCGATCCTGGCGCCCGGCGCGATTGCGCCCGATACTTCGATATCCAGCCCGACCTCCGTATCCGGACCATTGGTGTCGCCAGTGGGAGCGTTCTGCCCGCCATCCACGGAAACCGCTGTCACAGTCGGCGCGGGAGAAATTCCCAGGTTCTGGAAATAGGTAGTGAGGTCGGATTGGTTGTAGCCACCGCCGAGTTCAATGATCCCGATGGTTTGGCCGCTTCCATTCAATCCGGTGGGATAGCTGTATGCCTCGGCGACCTGAGGCGCGTTGTAAGAAACCGCGGCTGCCGAAGGCGTCGCCACCCGGAAATGCGCCTGCGCCTGCGGACGGTTGTCGAGCCCATGCACGCTCACGATGATCGAGGACATGTCCTGCGGGATACTGACCGCGCCGCTGCGCCCGCGAAAAGAACCGCTCGGATGTTGATAGCGGTTCAGTTGCACCTGGAACGCCTTGCTGAAGTTGCCGGCAGTGCCAGTGAGCGAAACCGTCCTCGCCGCCAGGTCAACGCCGGAGACCGCCAGTCCAAAGCCGCTGGCGAAATCCTGTACGGCTCGAACGTCGGCTGGATCGGCGCCATACTGCGCCTCATACTGCTCGTGCGTGAGCCGCTGGCCGCGCGCAATCAGCTCCGCCAGCGGCATCGCCTTCTGGCTCGACGCCCGTGGCCGCACCACTACCGTCACCTGCATGAGCTCATTGGGATCAACCGATCCCGTTTGCTTAGCGCCCGGCATGGGCTTGCGCTCGCTGCCCGGAACTTTAACCCACTTCTTCGAAGGCATATTTGCTCCTCACCTGCCGCGTGGAATTCATCAGGCGGCTGCCCGCTGACATTCGGACATTGTAGTGCTTTTTCGTAATTGCGTTTTCTTATGGCCTGCGCGCGATCTGCTATTCGAGATTTCCGACGCACCCAACTAAGCCAGCAATCTTCCATGCAACCGGGACATCGGAAACGGATAACGGATCAGTGTTGTCCGGGTGGTGACAGCTTGAACACAGTCCCATATTCGGACGCACCGCCCATGTAGGCGGCGCCGTACAAGTTGCCTTGCTGGTCCGGCACCAGATCATAGGGCAGCGAGCCGCCTCCTCCGCTTCCATCGAAGCTATAGAGCACAGTTTCGTGGCCGGAAGTGTCCACCTTGAACGCCGTTCCTCCACCGTAGGCCCCGCCCCACGAAGTAGTGCTATAGAGGTTGCCCTCACTGTCGAGAAACAGAGTCCCATAAGCGAATTTTCCGTCGCCGTTAGCTCCGGTAAAGCGGTATAGAACAGTCTCTTGTCCGGACGCACTCACCTTAAACACGGTTCCGCAGCCCCAAGAGATATCGAAGCAGTTGCCGTAGTTGCCGCCTTGTAAGGTGGTGCCGTACAGATTGCCCTGTGAATCGCGGACCAGAGCGGCGTAGGGATACGCACCGTCCCCGGACGTTTGTCCTTCGGTGACGCCCCGGAAGCTATGGAGCACGGTCTCGTTACCGCTGCTATCCAGCTTGAATACAGTTCCATACCCATATGTTCCGCCACCGACAGTGGCGCCATACAAGTTGCCTTGCGCGTCCAGCACCACACCACCCCAAGGGCCTCCCCCGTCACCGTTTGTCCCGGTGAATCTATAGAGCACAGTCTCGTTGCCGGCTGGATCCAACTTGAACACCGTCCCGCAGCCCTGTCCCCCATTTGAGGTGCACACGCCACCTCCGTTTCCACCAGAACTGGTGGTCCCATATAAGTTGCCCTGTCCGTCCTCTACCAGAGCTGAGCCTGGTAATGCGCCGTCGCCTCCCGACGAAAGGCCGCTGAACATGTGGAGCACAGTTTCCCGTCCGCTTGGATCCAGCTTGAACACGATTCCACAACCCCTATAGGGGCCACCAGCTGGGTTGCAACTAAGATCACCGCCATAAACGGTGGTGCCATACAGGTTGCCCTGGTCGTCGAGTATCAGGCCTGCCTCGGGATTTCTGCCGTCGCCATTACCTCCACGGAAGTCATATAAAACGGTTTCTTGCCCGGTAGTATCCAGCTTAAACACCGTGCCGCAGGTTAGCTGCAACGCCTGCACCCCGCAGGCAAGGTACCCCCCAAGCTGCGTAGCGCCGTAGATATTGCCTTGCGAGTCCAGCACAATACCGACAGGCCACTCGCCATCAGGTGGGCCCGGAAACGAATGGAGGACGGTTTCTGTGTAGCTCTGCGCGTATGCCGGTTGAGTGAATACGGGGCTCAGCGCGGACACAATCATCACCGCCAGCGCAGCGGTTGTTACCCGCTTGACAACACCAAAAATCAAATCGCAAATCGGATGGGTGCCGGACATGGGATGACCTCCTTGCCACGTGGCGCGAGTGATTTTGACCTGGGGAGGCTCTGATTAACTCACGGCGAAGCCCTCAGCGGCTAAAGCCGCAGTGATTTTGCGGCGTTTACGGACGGCCTAAAAGGCCGTCCCCTTCAAAACCAGACTTGATCAGAGCTTCCCTAGGGTAGGGCCTGCACGAACAATACAATCGCCAATGAAACACAGCAATTCCGGATCTTCTTGTTTGCTAACTCGCGGGCGCCTTTTGCAGAAAATCGACGAACTTCTGGGCCGCTTCGCGTTCATTGCCTTTAATCTGCGGCGGAATGATGGCCGGTACGACCGCGGGACATGCCTTCAGCCCAGCGCATACATTAGGCGCCTGCGGCAGCGCAATCTCCAATGCCGAACTCAGCTTGGCATCGTCAGGCGCGTCCAGAATGATGAGGTCGACAGTGTCGTTGTTGCTGGTTACTCTCTGCAGCATGTCTTTGTAATCGCCGTTCTCGCTGGCGATCACAATTTGCTGGCCTGACTGCAGCCGGGGATTGCTACCCTGGAAATCGAGGATGCGGCGGTCGAGCTCATTGCCATAGATTGACTGCAGGTCGCGCACCGTGCGCACCACTACCACCGAAGACTTGGGACGCGGCTTGCAACCTCCCAGCAAGCCGGTGACTAGAAGCAGCAAGATTGCCGAAGCAAACCTCTGTCGTTTTGCCATTTCGACATCATAACTGGGAGCGCCAGCTTAGGATAGGGCGGCGCAAGCCACCGGCTAGCGCCGCCGTTGCAACCTGCCCGCGGCATAGCGCGTGTCTGCAGACCGGCTGTCGAGGATCTCAGGCCGACGCAGCTCTGCCCCGGGTTGCCATGAAGCCGAAAAATTAATATCCAATACTCGCAAACACCCTTTTCCCATTCCGCTGTTTCATAGATAATGCACCAACTGAGTCTCTGGCCGTGGGTGGGGAATGAACGTCCGAGTGGTGATTTGTCTGTCCTTGGGATTATGCTGTTCCCCGCTGGCCGCGCAGGAGACGCTGCTAGCCAGCCGCACCGGCGGTACGTCGTTACCTCCTGTTACTTCCGCTCCGTTAGGACAACCGTCCGCGATTCGTGCAGCCGTTTCTGCCGATGCCGCCCTCTTGCCAGATCTCGATATTCCCCTTACCGCGCTCGCGCTTCCCATGGGCGTTGCGCCCTATGAAGCCGGCTTGCCGCTTTGGCCCACAGGAGTTTGCAGCCAGCTTCCGGTCGCTGCCACCGCGTCACAGAAAGCCGATTCCGCCTTCGATCATCTGCAATTCAGCACGGCCGCACTGCGTAGCACTTTCAGCTATGACAATCTCGTGAAGATGGCGCACAACTTCGTGCCCGGACAGCCGCTGCCGGATGCACCCTCGTACGTCCCTCTCACCAGCCGTCAGAAATTCGATCTGTTTGTGCACCGCAGTCATTCGTTCGATACCCTCAGCGGCGCCTTGACCGACGCGCTGACCGCCCAGGTCACAGGAGGCTATCCCAGCTTCGGCGGCGGCATGCCCGGATATGGCAAGCGGCTTGGGGCGGCAATGGCCGGCGCGGAGAGCGCATCGTTCTTCAGCAGCTTCGTCTTCCCTACCCTGTTGCACCAGGATCCGCGTTACTTCCGCTCGCAGCAGACTGCCATCTCCGATCGCCTGGCCTATGCCGCCAGCCGGCTCATAATTGGCCGCAGCGACGATGGCCGCAGCGTCTTCAACAGTTCGCTGATCATGAGCGAGTTTGTACAGGCCGCGGTCTCGAACGCCTACATTCCTTACCGCAGGGAATCAGTTGCCGGAACGGTGGAGAACGCGCTCACCGGCTTGGGCTCGGTTGCGCAGGCACGCATCCTTACCGAATTCTGGCCCGACATCAGGATGTTCTTGACGCATCACGCGCCCCAGCGCGTCCAGCAGTGGCAGGAGCGCTGGAACAACAGCAGCCTCGGACAGTTCTCCAAAAAATAGCCGCGGGCCCTGGAATGTAGCCCACATGACAATTGTCATTGTTCTCTCCTGACATTCTGCACTTTTCTGTTCCCGGCTCCTGATCCATACTCGTGCTGGAATGGGCGGCAACGACCGGCCATTGTTAACCCCTTGGCAATGAAGCGATGCTAAAGTATTCACAGTCGAAACCTGAGCCGCTGGTTATGCCGCAACTGAGGGATGAACTCGCATCGCTGCGCATCGACCGCGAGGCCCCGCGTCGCGGCCGATGGCCGGTTGTCTTGTTGGTTCTGGTGCTGTTCTGCGCGGCCGCCGCGGGAGTCTGGTACTACAACAAAGCTCATCCCATTCTCTCGGTGTTCGGCGCAGTGGAAGTCGAGACCGTTCAGCCAACGGTCGAGAGCAGCAGCGACGCCAACGCGGGCACGCCCATCCTCACCGCCTCCGGCTACCTAGTAGCGCGGCGGCAATCCGTTGTCTCGTCGAAAATCCAGGGCCGCATATCGAGGCTCCTGGTAGAAGAAGGTAGCGTGGTAAAAGAAGGCGACGTCCTGGCCACGCTGGACGACGAGGACGTGGTGGCTGCCATTACCAAAGCCAAAGCCGACATCGAGTACGCCAAGGCCGATCTCGCGGAAGCGCAACGGCAGGAGCGGTTGCAGGAAGATCTTTATCGCAACAAAGTGGTCTCGCAAGATGCGCTGGACGCTGCGAAGGCCAAGGTAAATCTGGCGGCGGCGGCCATCGATCAGGACAAGGCCAATCTACAGGTGCAGGAGGCTTATCTTGACTTCACCACCGTGCGCGCGCCGTTTGCCGGCGTGGTAGTCAAGAAGATGACAGAGATGGGCGAGAGCGTTGCGCCCATTCCGCCGGGCGTGAACATCTCGACATCGTCAGGAGCCATTGTCGCCATCGCCGATATGAATTCGCTGGAAGCGGAAGTCGACGTGAACGAGTCCAACGTCTCGCAGCTCGGGCCAAGCCAGCCCGCCGAGATCACTGTCCAGGCGATTCCGAATCACACCTACAAAGGCGTGCTGCGGCAGGTAATCCCCACGGCCGATCGCACCAAGGCGACGGTAACGGTGAAGGTCTCAATCCTCGACAAAGATAAATACCTGCGGCCAGAGATGAGCTGCAACGTTACCTTCCTCGAGCCGCAGAAGAAAACGCAAACCGCCGGCGCCGGGCCGCGGCGGATTATCACGGTTCCCAAAGATGCGGTGATCACGCGCGACGGCAAATCGGCAGTCTTTGAGGTTGAAGACCACAAGGCCCGGGCGATGCCGATCTCGACCGGCGCAGAGCTGCATGGGCAGTTGATCGTGAAGCAAGGATTGTCAGGCGGCGAGACGATCGTCAACAACCCTCCACAGAAGCTGAAGGATGGCGACGTGGTGAAGGTGAAGAGCTAGCGTCGCGGAGATTTATATCAAGGCGCGACTTCAACGGCGGCGAACAAGGCGCAACAAAATGCCCATTTTGAGTTTTTTTTCGCAATTTGGACTCAAAGCAAAACCAGGAAGGATTTATTGCCTCGCGGGAGAGTCGCGCGGGAGGTCCCATGATTTCGAGGCAAAATGCTAGTTCGCACTAAGAACACAGGAGACCCGATGAGCGCAACCCAAACTCCGTCGACGACCACGGCTGTGAGCGTGCAAAACGTCCGCAAGTTTTACCAGCGCGATAGCCTGCAGATCAAAGTTCTCGACGGCATCAACCTCGACGTGCCAGAGGGCGAGTTTGTGGCGCTGATGGGCCCATCTGGCTCCGGCAAGACGACGCTGCTGAACCTGATCGCCGGCATCGACCGTGTCACCTCTGGCCGCGTCACCGTCGCAGGCACCGATCTGGGGCCACTCTCGGAGGGCGAGCTGGCGAAGTGGCGCAGCCGCAACATTGGTTTCATCTTCCAGTTTTACAACCTGATTCCTGTGCTTAACGCGGTCGAGAATGTGGAGCTGCCCTTGCTGCTCACGCCACTCTCGAAACGCGAACGCCGCGAGCGTGCGATGACCGCGCTGCGTATCGTCGGGCTCTCGGATCGCGCCAAGCATTATCCGCGCCAGCTTTCCGGCGGGCAGGAACAGCGCGTTGCCATCGCGCGCGCGGTGGTGACCGATCCGACGGTGCTCGTCGCCGACGAGCCCACCGGCGATCTCGACCATCAGAGCGCGGAGGAGATCCTCACGCTGATGGAAACCTTCAACCAGGAGTTTCACAAGACCATCATCATGGTGACGCACGACCCGCGCGCCGCGGCTAAAGCACACGTCCAGCACCATCTCGATAAGGGAGTGTTGAGCGATTGAAAGAAGTGGCCAGTGGTCAGTGGTCAAAAAAAAACGCAATGCAGCCTTCTGGTCACTGGCCACTAGCCACTGACCACTGGACTTTATGAAATTCGCACCGCTCGTCCTCAAGCATCTGCGCCGCAACTGGATTCGCACGCTCTCGACCGTGCTGGCTATGTCGATCTGCATCCTGCTCTTTTGCACCTTGCATACCGTGGTCGAGGCGGTGAACTTCGGCTTGCATGCCGGCAACTCCTCGCGCCTGGTCACGCGGCATTATGTGAGCCTGGTCTTCAACCTGCCGCTCAACTACAAGCAGAAGGTCGAGGCTGTTCCCGGCGTGAAAAAGGTGGTGATGAACTGGTGGTTCGGCGGCATCTATCGCGACCCCAAAAACTTCTTCGCCAACTATGCGACCGAGCCGCAGGCTTTTCTCGACATCTATCCCGAGATCATGCTGCCGGAAGATCAGAAGCAGGCGTGGTTCCATGACAGGCGCGGCTGTATCATTGGCCGCAAGCTGGCACAAAAATTTGGCTGGAAGGTGGGCGACACTTTCGAGCTGGAGAGTTCGATTCCTCCCTATCGCGTGGGACGTCCGTTTGACTTTGTGGTTGACGGAATCTACGACACCGATGAAGCCAAGTACCCGGCTACGGATCTGAACTCGATGTATTTTGACTACCACTACCTCTACGAGGCAACCGGGCGAAACCTTGGCATCGGCTGGCTGGTATCGTCAATCGATGATCCTAAGCATGCCGGTGCCATCAGCAAAGTCATCGACTCCGAGTTCGAAAACAGCGACACGCCGACCAAAACTGAAACCGAGCAGGCTTTTCTGGCCGGATTTGTGGCCATGGCCGGCAATCTGACGTTGCTGCTGAACGGCATTGGCCTGGCCGTTGCGTTCACGATTTTGCTGGTCACGGCGAACACCATGTCGATCGCCGTGCGTGAACGCCAGCAGGAAATCGGCGTGCTTAAGACCCTGGGCTTTTCCAGCGGGCTTGTGATGACCTTGATCCTTAGCGAAGCACTGCTGATCGGCGTTTTGGGCGGTGCACTGGGCATCCTCATCAGCCTTGGCATTCTGAAAATCCTGCCCAATGTTCCTATGCTTGGCGACATCGTAAGCGGCTTCCCGAACTTTGGCTTGTCGCCGCAGACCACCGCGATAGGCGTCGGCATCGCATTGCTGTTGGGACTCTTCGCAGGATTTTTCCCGGCAATAACAGGATACCGGGCAAGGATTACGGAGAGTATTGAGACAGGTGTGAAGAAGCAGCTAGCGATTAGCAATGCGCAATTAGCGTTTGGCATTGTGTATCTGCTACTTGGCACTTAGCATTTAATGTATAGCGTTTTGAGGTCATGAGTGGACATCGCTTTGTTGGCACGTCACTATCGGTGACTCGGCATCGTCAACTCAAGGGACCGGCAAACAGGAAGAATGTTGTGCACAAACTCTTGCGGACAAAACCATGGTTATCAAACCACAACCTAAACATGGCACCTTGCTGAGTGCTAAACGCTACGTGCCAGAATGAATGACCCCAACATGAAGACGACAAGCTCGAACGGCCCCCCGGAACCTTTACCCCCGTCCCTACCTTCGCAAACTCCGAAGGGATCGGGTGTGCCTGTCGGTTTGGGAGCCGTTTTGGGCATGCTCTTGCTTGCGCCCGGCGTCGGCATGTGCTTTACGGACCTATCCGCTGAGCCCAACCCTTTGCTCATAAGAACGATAGGTGCACTATTAACAGTGGTCGGAGCAACACTTGCCGGAGGCGGGGCCTTCGTCCTTTACGCGGAGGGTAAGGCAAGAACAGTCACAATGGTACCAGTGGACAACACCAGCCAAGAAATGAAGCGCGCGCCAAAATGGGCTTACGCGTTTGCCACCATTTCCTTCGTTGGCGTCTTTATTGGATCGTTACTTGGGCTGCACTTTGCGGGGTATTCTGGGCGGTTTTTGCCCGGGGCCATCGTGGGGGCTATCGTCGGTCCAGTCGGTGCCGTCGTTGCTGTCAGCTGCATCACGGTTTCGCGAAACACAGCAATTTCTGTTCCTCGCCGAATTTATGGGTGTGTCTTAACCGTGGGCTTTTCTTGTCCAATCACCACCGGCATCACTTGGGAGATTTTATCGTTGATTAAATGACGCCTCCTGCTCAGGCCTGCCGACGGCTAACTCTGACGTGATCCGTTAAATACCAGTTGCTAGTCGCTAACTCGAGGTTCTCATGGCTCTACCTCTTACTTACAACCTCCGCAACCTTCGCCAGCGCTGGAAGGTAACGCTGCTGGCCATCTTCGGCATCGGGCTGGTCGTCGCGGTCTTCGTCACGCTGCTGGCGATGGAGAACGGCTTCAAGATCGCCCTACGTTCGACTGGTTCGCCGCTTAATGGCATCGTGACCCAGCGTGGTTCCATGTCCGAGCTGACCTCATGGATCAACATTGGTGATGCCAACGTCATCGCCGTCGATCCACGCGTGGCGCGCGACAGCGCCGGCAAACCGATGGCATCATGCGAAGTGGTCATCCTGACCACACGCCCGCGTAGAAGTGACAATCAGCCCGCGAACATAACCTTCCGTGGCGTTTCTCCGGAGGGATTCAAGGTCCGCAACAATGTCAAGATCGTCGAAGGCCGCAGCTTCACGCCGGGATTGTATGAAGCCATCGTCGGCAAGAAGATTGCCGATCGCGTTACCGGTCTGAACATCGGCGACACCATCAGCGTGCAGAAGCGGAATTTCAAGATTGTCGGACTGTTCACCGCCGACGGCAGCTCGTTCGAAAGCGAAATCTGGGGCGACTACGACGCCATGGCGCCCGCCATTGGCCGCAACGGCGGCTGCGAATCGCTGACCCTGCGCCTGAGCGATCCGCGGACCCTGCCCGCGTTCGACAAGGAACTACGGGCTAACCCGCGGGTGCAACTGCAAATCGATTCTGAACCGAAGTATTACGAGAACCTCGCCGGCCCAACCGCGGGAGCACTGCTCGGCCTGGCGGCATTCGTCGCCGTGGTGATGGGCATCGGCGCGGTCTTCGGCGCGATGAACACGATGTATGCTATCGTCGCGCAGCGCACGCGCGAGGTGGGAACGCTGCGCGCGCTTGGTTTTTCGCGTTTCAGCATCTTGTTTTCGTTCGTACTGGAATCGGTGCTGCTGGCGCTCATCGGCGGTGTGCTCGGCTGTCTCGTCGCCTTCGCCATGAACGGCTATACGGCAGGTACGGGACAAACGCAGAGCTTCAGCGAGATGGCATTCGCCTTCAGGATCACGCCGCCGGTGTTGATCTTTGGACTGGTCTTTGCCGCGCTGATGGGCTTTATCGGCGGCTTGCTTCCGGCCTTCCGCGCCGCACGCATGCCGATCACGAGAGCATTGCGCGAAGCGTGAGGGAACACCTGTCAGCAGTCAGTAGCCAGTTGCCAGTCGTCAGTTCCCGGTCGCCGGTGAACCTGAAACTCGACACTTGAAACTCGAAACTCGAAACTATGTATCGAAATATCTGCGCTTCCGGGACCACTGCGGACAAACAGGATCTCGCCTGAGGAGATTCGAGTCTCGACAGCACAGCTATGCTTGCTTACTTCTGCTGCAACGAGGCGATGTACTTCGTCAGGTTGCGTACCCTAAGTTGCATCAGCCCGGGGTCATGCTCACCCAGGTAAAGGAACACCGGGCCCCACACCGGCATCTCTTTACTGCCGTGTGCGGCGACCATCCAGTCGCCTTTGATGGCCTCTGCGACATGCGATTCCGGGAACGCCCCACCGTGTTTTGCCGCTAATGTGGTCAGGTCGGTAGCCGGCACTTTCAGCGCAGGCGCAGCCGGTCCGTTGCCTTTAGCGTCCTGGCCGTGGCAGGATGCGCAATAGGCGTTGAACATCTGCTTTCCCGAACTCGGGTCGGCATAGCCGGCGGGAACGTTCTTGATCTCGGGTTTAGCCGACGCTGTTTTTGCCGCGCTCTGCGTCTCCGCCGACGTAGAAATTAAGAGGAGAGCTGCTAGCACATAGATGATGCGGAAGCGCATAGTTACCTTCTTTCCGGGCACCACGCTTCAAGCTACAACTATGAATACCTGCGCCTAGGTGCGCAATGAGCTATGTCACAGAGGTGTGGGTCATTGAGCCGGGAACAGGGTGTCACCGGGCTGCGTAAGTTCCTATCGGGGAGGATTTGTGCAAGACGTAAGTCGTGGCAGCCCGGATGGCACAGCCGCTTTGCTTGCAATCGCCTGGTGCTGCCTGGTGATTGTTGCAGCATTGCTTGTCGTAGGCTCCGTCAGCCACGGCGTGTTGCGCCACATAGTGCAGACGGCGCCGCTTTGGGCCGGTGTCGTTCTTGGGTTCCGGCGATTCGGCCTGGCGAAATGGACGGCGCTGCCCTTGTTCTTATTCTGGTTGTTCTTGATGATTTTGATCTGGCTATTCCTGCTGGGATGGGCAAGTATTGTGAGTGGCCAATTTTCGCCGACCGAGATTGCCATGACGCTGATCGTCGGAGCGGCTGCGCTGCTGGGAATTTTCAGCTGCCTGCGGGCTCGAACTGAGGTGAAGCCGGCAGCGGCCGTCGCCCTTTTGGGGCTATTCGCGATTCTTCAGTTGGCGTTTTTTCGCGCGAGCCTTCTTCCCGCAATCGCGCAGCGCTAAGCTAGAACTCCATGGTCTTCAGCTCAGGGCTGACGATGAGCGGCGCTTCCGTTGCTTTCTGAACATCTTCCGGCTGCAGGCCCGGCGCGATTTCGTCCAACACAAGACCGCTCTGAGTCACGTGAATGTAAGCCATTTCGGTGACGATGGTATCCACCACGCGCAAACCAGTGATGGGCAACGTGCAGCGTTTCAGAATTTTGGGACTGCCGTCCTTGGTAGTGTGCTCCATGGCGACGATGACGCGCCTGGCGCTGGCGACCAGGTCCATCGCACCGCCCATGCCCTTGACCATCTTCCCGGGGATCATCCAATTCGCCAGATTGCCTTCCTCGTCTACTTCCATCGCGCCCAGCACGCTCAGGTCGATGTGCCCGCCGCGAATCATGGCGAACGATTCCGCGCTGGAGAAGTACGCCGTGCCGGGGAGCTGCGTTACCGTCTCCTTTCCGGCGTTGATCAGGTCGGGATCTTCTTCGCCGGCGACCGGATACGGACCCACACCCATCATCCCGTTCTCACTCTGCAGGACAACTTCGATGCCTGGCGGCACGCAGTTGGCGACCAGCGTGGGCATACCGATGCCGAGGTTGACGTAGAATCCATCGCGCAACTCGCGCGCCACGCGGCGCACAATGCGGTCGCGCTTTTCGGTGTCCTTTTGCTTGGCGACATTCGGAGTGGTTGCCATCGCTTATACCTACGCCTTTCGCAATGTTCTGCGCTCGATCCGCTTCTCGTAATCCGTTCCCTGGAAAATCCGATGCACGTACACGCTCGGCGTGTGCACCTGATCGGGATCGATCTCGCCCGGCTCGACCAGGTGCTCGACCTCAACAATGGTGATCTTCGCCGCCGTCGCCATCATGGGATTGAAATTCTGCGCCGTCTTGCGATAGACCAGGTTGCCCCAGCGGTCGCCCTTCCACGCTTTGATCAGGGCGAACTCGGCGGTCATTCCGCGCTCCAGCACGTAAGGACGCCCGTCGAACTCGCGCGTCTCTTTTCCCTCGGCGACGACTGTGCCAAATCCCGTCGGCGTATAAAAGCCGGGAATGCCAGCTCCGCCGGCGCGAATGCGCTCGGCTAGCGTGCCTTGCGGTATCAGCTCCAGATCGATGCGGCCGGTCAGCACCATCTCTTCCAGCAGCCTGTTCTCGCCAACGTAGCTGCCCTTGTGCGACGTGATCTGCCCGGCAGCCAGCATCAGGCCCATACCGCAGTCGTCGATGCCCACGTTGTTGCTGATGGTGTGCAGGTTCTTCACGCCCTTTTTCACCAGCGCGTGGATGAGGTTCTCCGGAATGCCGCACAGCCCAAAGCCGCCGACCATGATGGTCGCGCCGTCTTGAATGTCATGCACGGCCTCATCGGCGTTCGCCACTACCTTGTTCATTGGCATAGGTGATTTGGTCCGACCGGAGATTGTACCGGGGAGGAGTGCGTCGCGGCAAAACATCATTCGTTTTGTATCAGGGCACGGCTTCAGCCGTGCCGTTACGGGCCGCTAAATGGTGGTGTTCAGCCACTGCGAGACGAGTCTCGCGGTGGCTGAACATGGAATCTTCCTAGGGCGCTATTCGGCACGACCAAGGTCGTGCCCTGATACAAACCAGAAGCATCTGAAAATGTGTTACCGCAGCAACCGGGTCTCTAGGGCGGCCATCGACAACTGACAACTGGCCACTAGCCACTAGCCACTGTCTACTGCTTTCCAAACCGATTCGCGCTCTCGAACATCTCGCGCAGCCCCGGCCCGCGCAGGTTCTCGCGTAGGTGCGCCAGTTGCTGCTCGAAGCGCAGCAGCGCGTCTTCGATGTCTTGCGTATTGGTGAGCGCGATATCTCGCCACATCGAATAGGGGCTGTGCGCGATGCGCGTCATCTCGCGCAATGCCCGTCCGCCGATCTGCATGATCTGTTCGTCGTCGCCGAATTCTTCCCGCAACGCCGACGCCAGCGCGGTGGCAATCATCTGCGGCAGGTGACTGATCCACGCGCACAGCCGGTCGTGCCGCTGAGCATCCATGGCGACTACGCGCGCACCGATCGAGTGCAGCAAGTCCAGATACGCTTGTTGTCGTGCTGTGTACGGCTGCGCGGGGTCAATCGGCGTGATCAGCCAGATCGCGCCGCGGAACAGCTCGGCGTCGGCATGCTCAATGCCGCCGAACTCCTTGCCCGCCATCGGATGGCCAGGCAGCACGCGCTCTGCGGCCCTGTCGCCCAGCACCATGCGCGCGCTCTCCACGAATTGTTCTTTGGTGCTGCCGGTGTCGGTGATCAGCGTATGCGGCGACGACAGCGGTGCGACGGCTTCCAATTGCGACAGAATGCGGCCGACCGGCGTGGCCAGGACGACTACATCGCTGCCCACAATGGCGCGTTCCAGATCGGCTTCCGCACGGTCGATCGCGCCGCGCGCTTGCGCGATTTCCAGCACGGCGCGCTTGTCGCAGCCGACGATGTTGCCGCTGAATCCGGCCTGCCGCAGCGCAAGCGCGAGCGATCCGCCGATGAGCCCGGTGCCGACAATCGTGATTTGCCGAATTGGCATGATTTGAAGGGGCGCAGCTTTAGCTGCGCCGTATGAGTGCCTTTTATGTGTCCAGCGGGCTTCAGCCCGCGATAGGCGGTCCCTGCTTGCTCTATGGAATCAGGAAGAATGATAGTCGAGGTCCCGCAGCGGCTGAAGCCGGGACCAAGTCCAGGCGCTTACGGCGCAGCTGAAGCTGCGCCCCTTCATGGGATGCAGCTCAAATCGTCCTCCCCACTGCCGGCGCAATCATCCGCAACCGCGTCATCAGTTCCGCGAATTGCTCAGGAAACAATGACTGCGCGCCGTCCGACAGTGCCTCGTCGGGCGAGGGGTGCACCTCGATCAGCAACGCGTCAGCGCCTGCTGCCAGAGACGCACACGCCATAGGCGCAACCTTGTCACGCAGCCCCGTGCCATGCGAAGGATCGGAGGTGATGGGCAGGTGCGACAGCTTGTGCACGATCGGAATAGCTGAGATGTCCATGGTGTTGCGCGTGTACGTCTCGAAGGTGCGGATGCCGCGCTCGCACAGGATCACGTTGTAGTTGCCACCCGACATGATGTATTCGGCCGAGAGCAGTAGCTCTTCAATCGTGGCCGCGATGCCGCGCTTCAGCAGTACGGGCTTGCGCACCTTGCCCAGCTCGCGCAGCAGGTTGAAGTTCTGCATGTTGCGCGCACCCACCTGAAAGATGTCCACGTAGGGCATCATGGCTTCGATTTGCGAGATTTCCATCACCTCGCTGATCACCTGCAGCCCGAAGCGATCGCCGGCTTCGCGCAGCAGCTTCAGCGCGTCCAGCCCCAAACCTTGAAAGGTATAAGGCGAGCTGCGCGGCTTGAATGCTCCGCCGCGCAGGACCTTTGCGCCGGCCTTGCTCACCAGCTCCGCCGCCGTAAAGATCTGCTCGCGCGATTCCACCGAGCATGGCCCGGCCATCACAACAACTTCTTTGCCGCCGATCTCGATCCCATTCGGCAGGCGAACGATCGTGCCCTCGGGGCGGAATGTCCGGCCGACAAGTTTGTAGGGCGCGCTGATACGGTGCACCGTCTGTACGCCGGGGAGAACTTCCAGTTCGCGGGTATCGAAGTCAATGCGCTTGCCCACGGC
Source organism: uncultured Acidobacteriaceae bacterium (assembly GCA_963821995.1). Taxonomy (GTDB): domain Bacteria; phylum Acidobacteriota; class Terriglobia; order Terriglobales; family Acidobacteriaceae; genus Bog-257. Next base: position 19,270 of record CAWGFZ010000027.1, read on the forward strand.
CGCGAGCACGCTCTGCCGCGCGCCGGTGGTGCGATGCACGGCGAAGCCCATCTTCACCAGGTGGTCGGTCACATCTTGGATCTGGTCTTCGCTCGCGTTCTCCCACATCGCCACGATCATGGTTCGCCTTAAGAAATCAGGGATTTGCGTTGCCCGCAGTGCCCGCCGAATCGGGATTCTTGCGGCGCGCGTTAAACATTATTAACTCGACTCTATCACGCACGAGTGGCTGAGCCTCAACCCTGGGGCTCGTTCCGTGAAGCACACTTTCCCGGGATCACGAGCCGCATGCGAGCAACGCCCGTCGTTGACTGAGGGCGCCGCTTACCATCCCGGTGGTTCGAATAACATTCTAAAAGGAGACGAGCTCCGTCGCGCTCTCTGGGCATCCGACTTTGATATTCTGGAAAACCTATGTGTTTTGCCATAACGCTTCTGTTTGTGACGTCAGCGTCATGGTTATTTGCGCAAGCCAGCGGCGCGCCGGCAGCATCGCAATCGCAGCCAGCTTCCGCGAGCACGCAACAGCAGGCCAACTCTCAGGCTGTGCCACGCTCCGACAACGCAAAGCTGCCCAACGCACCCAGCACAACCGCGGCCATAAGGAGGTCCCGGTCTCGCAGCGGCAGCCCAAACGGATCCTCGGCATCATGCCGAACTACCGCGCGGTCAGTGCAGGAGCCACTCCGCCGCCTACGCCCAAGCAAGCCTTCGAGATCGCCACCCGGCAAAGTTTCGACTATTCGGCCTTCATCTTCGTCGGCATCACATCGTTGCTGGCGGAAGCGAGGGACACGCATCCTGCGTTGGGCAAGGGCATCGGCGGCTATGGGCAATACTACTGGCGCGGCTTTGTGGACAAGACCGACGGCAACTACCTGGTGATCTTCGCCCTGCCGACCGTGTTTCACGAGGACGAACGCTATTACGCGCTGGGAAAAGGCGGCTTTTTGAAGCGTGCAGTTTATGCCGGATCTCGCGTTCTCATTACGCCCAATTACCACGGGCACGATACCTTCAACGCTTCCGACGTGTTTGGCCGCGGCATCGCGCAGGCGATCTCAGCCAGCTACTATCCGGCCGGCGACCGCACCCTCGGCGATATCGCCGTCAAGTACGGTTGGGCTATGGGCCGCGATGCGCTGACGAACATTTTTCGCGAATTCTGGCCTGACATCGCGACGCACGTGCTGCACCGGCATCCGTGAGGCCGAGCCTCACCAGGTGCGCAAGCTGAAGTGAAATCAGGCGAGATAAGGCGCGAGGTTTTCGCGGATGGCGCTTTCGTCCACGGTTTCGCCGCGGTTAAGGCGGTCTAGGATTTCGTCGACAATCTGCTTGGCCTGGTTGCGCTCGCGGTGCAACAGGAAGCCGTCGAAGACGTGTTGGCCGCGCATGGCATTCTCGATCTCGGTCGCCTTGTCGTGCTCGCCGAGTTCGGTGAAGTATACGACCTTGTAGCGGCCGCCGAAGTCGGCGTCGCGGTAGATCTCGAACATGACCTTCTTGGTGTCGGTAGTGAGTGGCATGGGGGCCTAGTCCAGATAATGGTAGAGCGGACCTTTAGGTCCGCGTCAAGCGTCTATCCCTCGCCTTGTATCAGGGCACGACTGAAGTCGTGCCCTGATACAAAACTGACCCTGCGACAAAGCGGAAGTCGGCAAGGAACTGATGATCGCAATTGCTAATTGCTAACTGCTGCCTTTCTAATCGTCCCCCGCTGCGGACGCCGCCTGCGGCTCATCCATTGGCTGGGGAAACGGAATCACGTTCGCTCCCGCTTTCGCCGACTTGTAGGTCAGCGACATGCGCAACTGCCGCTCGTATTCGGCGAGCCGCTCTTCCAGTTTCTTCGCGGCTTCGGCCTTCTTCAACAGGTCCTCGCGATAGCGCTTCAGGAAGTAGTCAATCGTCTCGACACGGATCTTGATCGAGCCCGTGGGCTTGTTCTCATCGAGGTCTTTGAAGGCGAAGTATGGGGTGCCCGAGTTCTCGATGATGTCCTCGATCACCGAGTAGATCGGCGCGTCGTGGCCGCATTTGAAGTTGCTGATCTCCAATGCCACCAGATTGGGATGCCGCGCGGTAAACTTCGCCGCCCAGATCTTCGTGTTGGTGCTGGCGGAATACGCGTTCTTCCACACGTCGCGAATGTCGAGCGCGTGCGTAATCGATCCCGAGCGCACCTCTTCGCCGAAAAGCCGGTCCAGCAGGTCCTCGTCCGTTGGCAGGAAGCTCTGCGAAAAGATGGGATAGCCGAGCTTTTGGAACTCCTCCATGATCTCGTGGTTCAGGCCGGGATCGTGATGATAGACGCGCCCCAGCATGACGATGCCGAGCCGGTTCTCCCGCTCGAGCGTGTCCAGCACCTCGCGCGCCCGCTTGCGCTGGCTGCGGTCGAAGTCGTCGAAGGCCTTGTAAGCGACCTCGATGGCACGCTCGTTCTCCTCTTCCGACAGACCGAGGATCGGCTCCCAGGTCTCGAACATTTGCAGCGCGAACAGCTTCTTGTCGTCGATGTTCAGGATGGGATCGAGGTACTGTATTCCGTTCTCCTTGAAAACGTCGTTTTCCTTGATGAAGGCAGCCTTCACTGCATTCGGGGTTGCCGTCACCGTCGGGCACGCGTTGGAGCCGCTGCAATTCTTCATCGGCTGATGCAGCGTGTCGATCATGGGGAAAAAGATCGCGTCCAGCGGCTTCTTCTGGTGCTTCTGGAAAATCAGGTTGTAAACGTGCGGAATGCCGATCTTTGACGGGAAACATGGATCGATGGCGCCTCGGCCCGCGCCCTGGCGATACATCTCCTGCCCCGTGAACTCGGAATACACGAGGTTCTCCGGCTCCAACCCGAGGCTCTCCAGATATGCGCTGAACATCGGCGCGTACATGTACATGTTCAACACGCGCGGCATGCCGACGCGCACCGTCTTGCGCTTCTGCATCAGCTCGATCCGCTGGTTCACCGCTGCCTTCTCTTTCCAGTTCCACCGGCTGGGGGTCGGAAGTGTATCGGCAACCCTCTGCGGATTGCGCGAGCGCCAGACCTCGTTGGCGGCGATGTCGACGAAGTTGGGATTCTGCTTCTTCACCGCGTCGAGTCCGGCCTTGATGCCGCGCATCGCGCCAACGTCTTCCACCTGTCCCTTTTCGCAGGTGGAGATGATCAGGCGCCGTTCACCGGCCGCCAGTGGGACTTTCGACTTGAACACTGGCAGCGGCGACGTCGGCTCCAGCGGCGATGCGGGATCAGGCTGGTCGCCGACATTGACGTCGATGAACGTCCGCAGGCAGTTGTTCTTGCAGAAGTAGCAGCGCGTGTCTTCGTTGCGCGTGGTCTTGTAGCCGATCTTCTGGACCGCATCCAGGCCGATGAAGGTTGTGCGCTGGCCGTTGTTGTAAAGCCGGATCGCCTCGACGCCCGCGCCAATCGCGCCGGACTCGCCACAGTGCTCGTGGACGATGACCTCGGGCTCGTGGCCCACGCCGTGGAAGTGGGAGTGAATGAAATCCACTTCCGACTTCACCGCCGCTAGGTTCTTCTGCGTCCCACCCTGCAGGATGAAACGCGATCCCAGCTTGGCAAGATTCGGAATTCCGGCAACGTAGAGAAAGATGTTCTTCGGCAGAACATTCGCCAGCCCGGCGAGAATCTCCTCGCCGCGCCAGCCCTGGCGCTGGAAGTTCACAATGTCCGATTGCATGAACACCGCGCAGCCGTAGCCGAAGATCGGCATAGTGTTCGCCGAGAATGCGATGTCGGCGTACTCCTCGACTTTGTAGCCCAGCGACTCGGCCGTACCTTGCAGGAAGTAGCCATTGCCGGCGGAGCACTGCGTGTTCAGCTTGAAATCTTTGACGCGCCCGTCTTTCAGCACGATCAGCTTGATGTCCTGCCCGCCGACATCGACGATCACGTGCGGGTTGCTGTAGAACTTCATCGCCGATTCGGTGTGCGCGACGGTTTCGACCAGCGCGACATCAGCTTTCAGCACATCCTTCAACACATCTTTCGCGTAGCCTGTCGTACCGACGCCGAGCACTTCCAGCGTCGCTCCATGCGATTCCACCTGCCGGCGCAGAGCGACGAACATGTCGATGGTGTCCTGAATCGGATTGCCACCGGAAAGCTGATACGCCTTGCACAGCACGTCCCCGCCTTCGGAGAGCAGCACGGCCTTGGTCGAGGTCGAGCCGCCATCGAGGCCCACGAATCCGCGGACGGTCTGGCCGGCGAAGTTCGCAGGAACAAACTTAGGAACCCGATACTTTTCTTTGAACTGCGTCAGCTCTTCCGGTGAAGTGCTCAGCCCGGCAGCGCCCGACTTTGCCTTCTCAGCCTGCCGTCCAACAGCGATGTAGTCCTCCAGGCACTCGGTGCCCATGTAGATACCGAGCTCGGGCTCCTCATCCTTACCGAACTCGACTGCGCCCAGCGCGGCGAAATACTGCGCGTTGTCCGGGACCTTGATCAGCTCTTCCGGCTTGGCGCCTTCCGGCAACTGCACCTTGCGCTCTTCCCACGTACGCGGGATGTTCTGCTGCCAAGCTTCTTTCATACCGCGGATGAAGCTATTCGGACCACCGAGCAGCAGCACGTGCGGACGCAACGTGTGGCCGCGCGTAAGCACAGTCAGGTTCTGCAGCACGATGGCGTCGAAGAGCGACGCCATCAATTGATCCGGCGGAATGCCTTGCTTCTGCAGGCCGTTGATGTCGGTTTCGGCGAAGACACCGCACTTGCCCGCGACCGGATGCAACTTGATCCCGTTGTAGCCCTGGTCGCACAACTGCTCGGCAGGAATCTTCAGCTTGGCATTGATCTTGTCGATGACAGCGCCGGTTCCGCCGGCGCACTTGTCATTCATCGACGGAATTTTTTTCTTGCGGCCGGTGTTCTCGTCTTCCTTGAAGACGATGATCTTCGCATCCTGCCCCCCCAGCTCGATAACGGAGTTCACTTCCGGGTGTAGCCTCTCGACGGCGAGCGACACCGCCGTGACCTCCTGCACGAATTTCGCGCCGACCAGGTTGGCCAACGCGCCGCCGCCCGAGCCGGTGATAAAGATGCGGCAGTTATGGGGAGCAATGCCGACCTCGTCCTGCATGCGCTTGAGGAACTCCAGCAGCTTCTCCGGTTGCTTGGTTTCGTGGCGCTGGTAGTCCTGCCAGATAATCTGGTCGCTTTCAGTTTCGACGACGACGGCCTTCACCGTCGTCGAGCCCACGTCCATGCCGACGGTGTAAACCGCCTTGTGGCCGGATTGCGCGGCGACCTCGCGCGACTTCGCGAGAATTCGTGCGGGCAGCGATTCGGCCACCGGCGCGGGTTGCAGCAGTGCGTCGAGCTGAACATCGACCTTCTCCGGGCCGTGCTCACAGGATCCGTGTTGGTGAGAATGACTCACTCGACCTCCGTGATGCTGCGGGTCTTTGCCCGCTTGGTCTTGGTAGAGCTGGCCTTCAGGCCAGCGTCCACGGCTATGTTTCCATTCATGAGCCGGCTTTAGCCGCCGGCACAATTCCGCGGGCTGAAGCCCGCACCTATTCCCTAAAATCGCGAGACGCAAACCCAAGATGAATCTCGAGACCGACGAAGAGGTCCGCTCTACCTAATCTCCGAACGCGGGCGCAGCCTCCAGCTTCCGCGGCGCCGGAACTGGCACGCGCGCCAGCTTCTTCTTGCCATTCATCAGGTCGTTGACGTGCAGCACGAACTGGGCTGCGATGCCTGCGTATCCGTGACGGTGCGGCACCGGATAAAACACACTGCGCAGCTCCGGATGCTCGGCAACGTAATCCTTGAAGTCTTCCAGGCGCTTGCCGGTGGACTTCAGAACCTCCTCGAATTCCATGCGCGCCTTCACCTTGGCCTCGCCCAGCGCCATCTGCACGCGGCTGTGCGCGTTGATCTCGCCTTCGCCGGAAGTTTCTATGGGCAGGAAGATCATCTCCTTGAAGTGATTCGCCACCGCCGACTGCACGCCATCGGATTGCGATGACGGCATGCATCCAAACGGCTTCAGCGCCAGCACCATGTGGCAGAGATGATTTTTCGTGTAATAAACGTTCTTCCCGACCTCCAGGTGTCCTTCGCCGCCGCGCGCGAACTGGTTGTAGAAGGGATTGGCCATGTCAGCCATCATTTTCTGGTCGACCAGTTCATGCGCAATGTTGCCGAGCCCCTGCACCACGCGGTGATACTGCCGCGCGTAGATGCGTTCGCCGATGCCCATCAGCCACTGCTTCTGGCGGAACTTCAACTCGTTGGCCGCGTGCTTCTTCAGCTCGTACCACTTCACGTGCTTGTACGGAGCATCCAGCGAGCGGCGGGCCGCGGCGCGCGCCTTCACCTGGTACATCATGTACATCACCCAGGTGCCAATCGGTTCCACCAGGACCTGCGCGCCTTCGCGTTCCAGGAACTCGAACATGTGGAAGTTGCCGTCGCCTTCGGTGATCTGCGCCCAGAATTCGCCGATGATCTTGACCACCGGCTTCACCCGCAGGCGATCGACTTCGATGGTCGCTAGTTGCTCGCGCACCGCCGCCATCGCATCTTTATACGGGTTGCCGTATAGCTGCTCGCGTACTTTGAGCAGCGAGTTGACCCAGAGCTCCCACTTCTTGCCTTTGTTGGCGCGGATCTTCTTCGCCATCCACTCGGGCAGGTCTTCGTGATCTTCAAACGGCTTACGCTCGCGCAGCATGGTGCAAAGCGTGTCCATGGACGACTGCCAGACCTCATCCGTCTTGCCCTTCTCGACTTCATACGGGCGGATGCGATAGATCATCTCGTTCATGATGTCGCCGAGGTTCAGGGCATTGAACATGCCCATGCCGAAGTCAACGGTGAACTTCAGGCCGGCTTCGCCCGATGCGGCCTTCACGCCATCGTTTTGCTGGAACAGCAGCACGCGGAAGCCTTCGAAGCCGGCGTTCTGCAACGCCAGCCGATATTCCGATTCGTACATGCCGAAGCGGCACGGCCCGCACGAGCCCGCGGTAAAGAAAATGTACTTGTCGATGATCTCCTGCTTCGTGAGGCCTTGCGCCTCCAGCCCTTGTAGATGCTGCACCAGGTTGCCCACGGTGAAGTAGGTGGGATTGCACTGGCCGTTGTTGCCGTACTCCTTGCCCAGTTGAAAGGCGGAAACGTTGGGCACGGGCATGACCTCGCAGTTGTATCCGCAGCTCTGGAAGACAGCCTGAATAACGCGCTCGTGTTTCCAGGTGAGGCCGCCAAACAGGATCGTCACTTTGTTACGCTCCTCGGCGCCGAAAGGACGCTCCACCGGTCGTTTGAAATGACGCACGGGCCCGCTGTCCAGGCCCATCATGCTCGCCAGTCGCGCGCGTTCTTGCGCTAACTTGCGCTGAATCTCCTCCTCGCTATGAGGACGGGTCAGTTCGTCTAGGGGAAAGTCAATACGAGTGACTGGCATAGTAATTTTCCTCTTCTCTTCGAGTGGATTTGATTTTGAGTTGTTTGTCAGTGACCATCTTACTTGTACTCGGAGGCTGCGGCGCAGGCGGACGAGGAGTGTTGCAATTGAGGGCACGGCTGATAGGGGTGAAAACTCTCACGGCGTAAACTACTTTGCAGTGACAAGAGTTTGTTACAACAAACGAGCGGGAACAGCGACCACTCTCTACCCAGGGTTGTTCAATATTATCAATTCCGCCAGCGAACTACAGCAAGCGTGCGCTGTGAATTGTTGGCAACTTAGTTGCCTGCACTGCTCCGGATTTGTGGTGGCACCTGAGTGCCTTTACAATTTGTAACACTCATTGCCCGGCTTATTTGAACGGGTAGATGCCTTGCGCAAAGGCGAAGTTCACCAATATTTTGTGTTGACTAAAACATCGTCGCAGGTTGTAGACACGACAGAAGAGAGGAGCTACCAGATTCCTTTGTCGCTTCCCGTGAGCCGGAATGCGACAGCGGCGGCAGAGGCGAGATACGGCAGCAGTGACAGGCGCAGGGTTGCAGGTACGTCTCCACGCAACGCGGTGCAGGTAACCTGCCGGGTGTAGAGGTCAGCGCCGTTGGGGATGATAGGAACGCGCAGGAATTTGCCGCGGGCATAGATTACTTCTCCTCCGCAGCGCGCCGCGGCGAGCACCGCTTGCGGCAGCTCGGGAGCCAAGCCGCGATACTGCTTAACAAAATCGCACACGATCTTCAGGTAGCTGGCAACACCAGGCCAGACGCCGCCGAGCTCCGCCGCCTGTTTCAATTCGTCGAAATCGAGCTGCCCGGCTTCCAGCAAACCGGCGGTGTTCACGATGTCGCACACGCGGAAGTAAAAATGCCGGTACATGCGTTGCAGGGTAGCGACAATTATTCGCTCCTCGGCAGCGGGAACCAAGAAGGTTAATCCATTCACGGTCTTGGGAACGCGCCGGGTGATGAACCGCTTCGCGATGGCCATGTGCTCGCCTGTCTGTCCCAGTCGTCCGGCGTGCACCTCAACCGATTCCGGCAGTCCCGGCAGCGCAAAATTCCATTTGTGGGCCAGGCGGTCGCCCCAACTGCGCAGCTCAATGTGCGCTCCCAGCCGGTTCAGCATGATATGCACCACCTGCCGCTCATCGGCCGAGGTGTAGAGATCGAGGTCGCTGCCGAGATCGGGCCAATGATCGAGGGACTTCATTACCGTTACCGCGCAGCCACCACTCTCCATTTCATCGCAAATGTGGTGCAGGAACGTCAGCGCGTTATCGATCCGCTGCTGCTCCTTGGCAACAACGCCGCCCGTCCAGACGGTTATGTCTGGATTCCCGGGCTGCGTCTGCGCCAGCACCGTGAAGGTGCGCATTACGACGTGGTTGGAATCCGCCATGGCGACTAGCTTGTCGCGCCCCGGGCCGTTCAGCCCTGCGGCGTAGAGCTGTGCCGAGGCTGAATTCTGCGGGTTGAGGGTCAATTGCAACAGGGCGTCGAGTTGCGGCGAAGTCGCTTGCGAACGAATGGGCATTTGTCGGTCCAGTTGGAGTGTGAATTGGGTACGAGAAATGTCTGGCAGTCTCGCGTTCGTTTAGATGTCAGGCGCCCCGGAAGAGTTGGGCGGCAACTCAGATGCGGCCGCGCACACACAGAGGAGAAACGTCAGTGTTGCGAACTGCTGTCCGTCACCCGAGAACTGGGTGCCGTCGGCTTCATCTCACACCAGAGTGTGATTCGAGTCACAGCTTAGGTGCGCGAGGTTCTGGCATAAACAATCCCATGACATATATGGGCCCTCGATCCAAAATACTCAAAGTTTCTGTGGAGCTGCAGGAAGCCCTGGAGGCCACCGGCCGCAAGGAGCGCTTCGTGGCATCCCAAGTGCTGTTCCGCGAAGACGGAGTCAATGTGGGGGTCTTCCTCATACTGAAGGGCAAGGTGCGCATGAGTGTGAGAGGGTTGCCGAAGCTGGACCGGGTTTTTACCGCCGGATCGGTGCTGGGTCTGCCTTCAACCTTTACCGGACACGCCTACAGCCTGAGCGCGGTCGCCACCGCTGAAGCGGAGACCGTACAGGTCTCTCCGGAAGATTTTGTGACCCTGATGCGCGAACGCGCCGATCTCTGCCGTGAGGCCACGGAGATACTGGGACGCGAGGTGACGTTCATCCAGTCGGCCCTCGCCGAGCGGCGAAAGCAGATGGCCGCAAAGAAAGTGTCGTACATCGAATCGCCGGCGTTGATGTAAGCGCAGTCGCCGGAGTTGCCAGACCAGCCGCAGCAATGTCACGGCCTCCACGAGGCTTCGGGAGGCTACTCCACTTCAAAATCCGTCGTTCGCACCGGAGTGGCGTGCCCAGCCGTGTCCTGCGCCTTCAATTCCAGTTGGTACGATCCTGGCTGGAGCTTGTCCAGCGGCAGCCGCAGTCCCAGCGGGACTACCGGATTGCCTGCCTGAACATTGGGAACAGCTCCTCCAGCATCGACTTTCTGCTCGCCGGTTTTGCGGTCGCGCACACGCATTTGAACTGCCAGCTTCGGCGGATTGGCATCGGTCAGCAAGGGATCATAAATCTCAACGTAAATCACCGCGGGTTCCGTCTTCTTGAAACGATCGCTTCCCCCTGGGACAATCTCCATGCCCTGCGCGACCAGAGGCTTGCGGTCTTCCAGCAGTGCTGCGTCAAGGCTCGCAGTCATCTGGTTAAAGGGACGAACTTCCTTGCTCATGGCGACGGTGCTCATCGTCAGTTGTTTCGCATCATAGCTGTCGACCACCAGCGCTATTTGCAACTTGCCGAAATTCGTGCCGCCGGAGCTGAAAGCGACCTTCAGATCGTAATGTCCGGGAGCAATCTCGAACTGATTGGTGTAGTGATACGGTTGCTTTTCGAACGCCTCGATCTCTTCCTTCTTGTCGAAGTTGAACTCGACGTTGTCACTGGACCGTGCTGCGACGCTGCCGTCGGGCTTGTAGGCCATCGCCAGCACATTGATCTCGGCGTGCTGCTTGCCCTTCTGCTTCTCAAACTTTATGGAGTTAGGTGGAATATCGATGGCCAGATTGACGCGCGCGACATCCGCCGAGGTATAGAAGTAAGGCGCCTGCATGGAGGCAGCCACATTTCCCGGCTGCGATCCGGCGACCTGGCCCTCCAGTTGCTTTTCCACCGGCTTGCCAGCGAGTAAGTCCGTCGGACGCACGTTGCAGTAACCGCTGCGCGCGCGAACGATCGTGTCGCCGCGATCCACCTTCACTCGCAGGGTGTGGCAAGTGCCTTCGTCCGACGCGGGTGGCGTGTAACCCAGAATGTAGTAGCGGTTCTGCTCTTGCGAGATCTTCTGCAGTGCTCCCAGCAAGTCGTTCGAGTTCACGATGACGAAACCGCCTGTACCGGCAGCCAGCTCGTACAAGAGCATCTGCGTGGCTGCAATATTCGGGATTTCGGGAATGAGGGAGTGGGCCTGCGAGTAAGGAGCGACAGGTGCCAGGCTAGGCGAGCCGCCGGTGCCCCGCGTGCCTCCAGTCGAACCGGTATGCCCACCTCCGGTGCCCGTCCCCGTCCCGGAATGTCCACCACCGGAGCCCGTGCCGCCCGTGCCTCCGGAATGTCCGCCGCCACCAATTCCACCTCCGCCAACGCCACCGCCGCCCGTGCCGCCATGCTGCACGTAAACCAAACGCGCCGGCGCGTCTGCGTCCAGATCGAGCGTCGCGGAGATCAATCTGCCCGCCGAAGAGTCGCGGAATAATTGCGACGTGGGCGGGCCGCTGAAAGGCGCCACCAGTCCGCGAACGTCAATGGGATATACCGCGACATTGGCCTTATTGCAGGCATCTATGGCCGCTGTGAGTTCCGACTCGAGTTCCGACGTGGCCGGATCCGCGGGGTTCATTGGAAATCCCGCCGAGAGCAGCACCACTGTCTTGCGTCCGGGGACCGAAGCCAGCGCCTTCGCCATTTCCCGCAGGGCGAGCAGCATCGTTTGGGCGCCGAAGTTGGCCTCAGCGCTGGTGAATTGCGGTACGCCGCCAAGCCCAAGCCCGGTATTTCCTGCTGTTACGCCCGGAGAACCGACTGACGAGATCTTCAGGTCACGCACCACCTGTTTCAGGCGTGCGGCGTCGGTCGTGAAGTTCTGCGAGATGCGGAGAACACCGGTGAAATCGGCAATTGCGATGTAGCGGTCTGCGCCGGTATTGGCGTCGAGGAACTTGAACGCCGCATCCCGCGCCCGCGCCTGATCGCTCAGCTGCATGGTCGAGTTGTCAAAGAAGAGCACGAGATAGTGCCGCCGGTCAGGGTTGTTTGCTGTCGCCTCACTCTCCACAGAAAACGTCTTGATCGGCTGTTCCTTGTTGTCCTCCCAGACACGAAAGTCCTTTTGCGTAAGATCGCCGATGTAGTTACCCTTCTTGTCGGTGACGACGGTATCGACCAGCACCAGACGCGTTTCGGTCCGGATTACCGGCACCGAACTTTCGGTGTTCTGGGGCTGTGTCTGCTGCGCCCACGTCGCACAGCCGAACGCCGTCATCAGCAGGAACAATCCACAAGAAAACCGTTGAGATCTCATATATCGCCTCACGGAATCGTGACCGCGCTGCTTTGCGCTGCCATCTGGCCGACTGCATCGCGCACGACCAGCCGCACCAGGTAGCTCCCCGGCTTCAGATCGAAGCTGCTCTTCAGCGTGATCCCGGAATTCAGCCCGCTATGCAGAGTTTCGTCTCTTAGGCGCATCTGCACAACCTTTTCGGTGCCGTTGACAAAGTTACCATTGCGGTCAAAGACCGCCGAGACCACAGTCACGTCGTCGCTGTTTCTGCCGTCGCCCTTGCGGAATTGCAGATGCCTCACGTCCATATGCGCCAGCACGGACAATTTGGCATCGTTCTCATCCGGCTTGAAGAACTGGGTATGCAGTTCGACGGGGATCTCGCGCAGCTCCTCCTGAGAAAATATCGCCTCCTCGATTGCCTGTTTGGCCTGCTCGGAGGCATCGGTCGCCGCGCTTGGAGCGTAATAGCCCTTGCGGGCCTGAACTGCCCCCTGTGCCGGCGACTTCAGCGTGACCTTCAGCTTGTGATAGTGCCCGTCCAGCTTCAGGTTCTGCGGCGAGAACGCCAGCAAATACGAGTACTCGGGCGCACCGGCCAGCCGGCGGAAGCCCTCGGCAAGGTCATTGTTGTTGTGAAAGAAAATTCCGCCGGTGGTGTCCGCCAGATCGGCCATGACCATTGTGTTCGCCAACTGCTCCAGCGAGCGATATTGCAGCATCTGGCCGGCTATCGACGAACTGGGGGAACGCTGCTGGCTGGCGTCGGGCATGTTGGTGTAAAGGCCGCGGGCATCGAGTGTATTGATCACGATTCCCGAGTGCAGCGCACGCTCCGCGACCTGCGACTGCAACGCCAACGCATCGATATTCATAAACCCCGGAGAAACGAGGACGATAATTCGTTGCCCCGGCGCGGCGGCAATTCTGCGGACGATATCGCTCAAGGTACGCAGCGCAATCCGCGTTTCCTGACCGTCGGCCTCCAGCTCGTGCCGGGCATAGTTTTCAATCTGGCTTGCGTTGATGTTGCTAACGGTGCTGCTGGTGACGACGATGGCGCCGCAATCGATCGCATCCTGAATGCCGACCCGCTCTGCCTGCGGATCATGCTGGTTTGCGATAGCATCGGCCAGATAATACGAGAGGTTTGGGCACGGCGTTAGCCCGGTGCTGGCAATCGGTCGGGGGAGAATTCGGTTCAGAGTCGCTACTAGTTGCGCGCGATCGTCCGTGAAGTCGAGCTGCGTCTGCCCCGAGGTCGTGAAGATCGCGGCACGATCCGCCGCGGCCAGCGATTGCACTTGCTGTATGGCGGCATTGCGTGCCTGCGCCAGATCCGAAAACTGGAGATGGACATCATCGAACAGATAAGCAATGTAGCGCCGGGGCACAATTGCAGTGGCCGCCGGTGCGACGCCGGCTTCAGCGCCCTCGGCCGGCCTGCTCTCCTCGTGGATCGCCGGCGTGTCGCTCGCCTTCTCGACACTAAACTTGCTGATTACCTGCAGCTTGCCGTTGTCCAGGAGCTGGAAATCTTCCTGCTTGAGGTTTCCGATAGCGCTCCCCTTCGCATCGCGTACCACCACGCGAACTTCGACGAGGTTGACTTTTACCTTGAAGGTCGGCGTTTCATCGCGCGAGGAAATCTCCGGCGCAGCCTGAGTGGAACTTTGTGAAGCAGGCACCGCCGCGGGCGCGGAACTTGACTGCGCTGCCAGCGCAGCGGAAAGGACCAGTACCAAAAGCAAACGAGCGAAGAAATAACGTGGCCGGAACATCTTCTTGCCGTCAGAGCTTATCGGGTTCTTTCCGGCGGGGACCATGGGGCTGCAATGGCAATGTGGATTGAGTTTAGATCATATTTTCAGCCATGCAAGTGATTTTCATGCCGCTTGATCAAACCGCCCAGCACACACCCAGAAATAAAGGAGCAGGCACGGCTCCGAGCACCCTCGAAGCCGTGCCTTCGTCTGTACGTTGGCCAAACCCGGCTACCGGACGCCGGCTGGATTCTCCGCACGCGCCTTTTCGGCAACCTTGGCGGCTTTCTCCAGTGCTGCCGTCAGTTCTATTCCCTCTGCCTGGCGGCTCTCCCCTGCGATTCGGTTCCTGATCAAGGGCTTCAGGATGAACAAAGCGGAAATCGAGGCAATGCCGCACAGCACCGCCGAGATGTAGAACGGCACCGAGAACGAGCCGCCGAAATACGCCGCTATCGCGGCTGCGCCGAATCCGGCGAACACGGACGCCAGTCCTTTGGACGTGTACACCATGCCGTAATCGGCGGACGCGTTCGCCGGGCCAAAGACATCGCCCACGGTCGCCGAGAACAGCGAATAGATCTCGCCCCAGAACAGGAAGATGAACGAGAACAGCGCGATGAATGCCAGCGGTGCGCCCCCAATCCTGGTCACCGCGAACACCAGTACGGCCTCGATACCGAACGTCAGGAACATGGTGTTCTCTCGTCCGATCCGATCGGAAACCGTTCCCCACAATATCCGCGAGAGCGCATTGCAAGCCGAGGTCAGGGTCGCCGTGAGCGGCACAATCGCCATGCCCCAGACTTTCGCATCGCTCACCTTCAGCGCCTTGGCAATTTGTGAAAGATTCGCGGTTGCGATCAGACCGCCCGCGCAGGCGAAAAAGAACATCGCATAGAGCAGATAGAACTCCGGCCGGCCTAGAGTTTGCGTCCAGCTGTAGTTCACCTTCGACTGCAACACCGCCGGCCGCTTGGCAACGTGCCAGTTGAGCGGACGCCAGCCGGCAGGCGGATGACGCAGGACCATCGCAGCCAGGAATGCAATAATTCCCTGTCCCAGGCCCCAAACAGCCATTGCCTTGGCCCAGCCGATCGCATGGATGGTGCCGGCAATGGGCATGATGGCCAGAGCGGCGCCGCCGCCGAAGCCCGCGGCCGTCAGCCCGACAGCCAGACCGCGCCGGTCGGGAAACCACTTCACCGCATTCGCGACGCACGAGATATAAATGATGCCTGCGCCCGTACCGGCGATTACGCCGTAATACACGTACAGCTGAAGCGGCGACGTGGCGACAGTCCCGCCCAGCACCCATCCCAGCGCGATAAAGACGGCGCCGATGGTCATCAGTTTGCGAATGCCGAACTTATCCACAAAATATCCGGCCACCGGCATGGGCCAGGTCTCAAACAGAATGAAGGCTGAAAAGATCGCGGCGATCTTGGCGTAGGGCACTCCTGTGAAGGTTAGCTTCATGCCCGGAGTAAAGAGCGTGAAGGCATATTGATAATTGGAGATAACGATCATCGCGATGATGCCGCAAACCAGCTGAATCCAGCGGTTTCCGGCGACGTTGCCGTACGCCTCGCGGGCGGTATCTCGCGGCTCCATACCTACAGTTCCGGTAGACATGCCTCGTTCCTCCTACCTGCTCGTAAGCAAGACGGATTGACTTCGTATTGAGGGGTAGTTGGCCCGCACACGACAAATCTCGTAGGACGCGAGGGGCGAGGACGGTGCGGGAGTACAGAATTTTTGAGTGCGGAGAGTCCGGTGTGATGCAAATTCGTCGTTACCATCCGGACGAACTTTAGGCACACCGGGCCCCGAAGGGGTTGGTTACGAAGCCGTGCGGTGACAGCGGTGACCATAGAGGTAGCCTCCCAGGCATTCGCCTCACTACTTCGCAAGCTTGTATCGTGCCCTTTTCAAACAGGTCATGATTCGATCTGACCGGTGGAAGCGCCGGATCCCTCGCGGGCTAAAAGCCCCCTCGGGACGAGTTGGCATAGATGCCTTATCGGCACGACTGAAGTCGTGCCCTGACACAAAGCGTCGCAAACGCGAATTCCCTAGCGCCCTGCAAAGCAGTGCGCTTCCATCGATTCCGGCCGGAACCAGATCGCTCGAATCCCGGCCAAAATTAAACCCGCCCTGTGCGAGGGCGGGTATTTGTTAGTCTTCCAGGTCCTTCTGCAGCGGGATCACTCCCGGCACCAGCCACTTGGTCCACATCTCGTCGATCTTGCTCTGGAAGAATTCGATGTCTTCGTCGATGAAGTGCGCGAATCTTCCCTGCTTGAGCAAGTAATCGCGGACCGGCAGCCGCTTGAACCTGCCATTGGCAATGTCCTTCGTCTTGCCGTACAGCTTCAGTTTGCCGTTCTCGATCTCGTACAGCGGCCAGATGCCGGTGTTAACCGCCAGCTCGCCGAGTTCGAACGACAGCACGGGATCGAAGTCCCAGCCCTTCGGGCAGGGATTCAGGCAGTGAATGAACGTTGGTCCGCCGACGGACAGCGCTCTGCGAACGCTGTTCATCGCCTGCAGCGGATAGGAGGTCGAGATCGTCGCCACGTACTTGCAGGTGGGATGGCCGACCATCATCATCGGCGCCATGTTTTTCTTCCAGCGCTGATTCATGATCCGCTTCACTCTTCCTGGTGTGCTGAACGAGGTGTTGACGCCATAGGGCGACATTCCGGAAATCTGAATGTCGGTGTTGGCGTATGACTCGTTGTCGTACATCAGGATCAGCAGGTTGTAATCGGGATGGGTCAGAGTAGCCGAGATGGCGTTCAGGCCCATGTCCGCGCCGCCGCCGTCACCGCAGTAGGCGATGACGTTGATGGGCTCGTCCTTCATGACGCCCTTGCGCATCTGCACACGGAACGCTGCCGCCGAGCCTAGCGCCGCGGCGCCCGCACTGCCGAGCTGGGTGTGCATCCACGGCACGCCCCACGGCGTCGCGTAGTAAGAGGTGTTCGCCACGTACATGCAACCCGTGCTGCCCATGATGATGGTTCTGGGCCCTGCGGCCTTCGCCATCAACTTCATGATTTGCGCAGACTCGCAGGCCTGGCAGGTGCGGTGGCCGGACGTGTAGAACTCCTCGTGTGGAACCTTCTTGACTCCATGGAAGGCTTCCAGGTTTTGCGTCGGTTTTTCTTCTACTAGAGTGCTCATGTTTGATGTCCTTTCCGGCTCTGCTTATCCCCGCAGCCCGATCCATTGAGTCAGCGGTTGCGCTTTACCTTTGGCAGCTTGGAAGACGATGTCGGTCATCTGCTCCACGTCGGGCACGGTGACTTCGCGTCCACCCAGCCCGCAGATGAAGCCCAGGACTGGCGGCCTCGTCGCCGCGCCCGTGTACATGGCCGAGCGAACTTCGGTGGCCACTACCCCGCTCAGGTTCGGCGAGCCGAACGAGAAGTCGCGGTCGATGACACCGATGGCGTTGAAGCGCTCCAGGCACTTCGCCACTTCCGGTCCGGCAAACGGACGGAACCAGCGCAGCCGCACGAAGCCGACCTTCGTGCCTTGCTCGCGCATCTTCCGGATCGCAACTTTCACCGGCGTGGACATCGTGCCCATGCCCAGCAGCACGACTTCCGCGTCCTCCGTCATGTACTCCTCGAAGAACGGGTTACCGTACTTGCGTCCAAAGATCTCCTCGAACTCGGCATAGACTTCGCGAATGACATCACCGGCGATTTCGGTGACCTTGTAGTTCTGTCGCCGAATCTCCATCACCCAGTCCTCGTTGGCCTGGGGCGCGATGGAGATGACGTTGTCCGGGTGCATCAGGAGGTCGCCGCGGTTGTAGGGAGGCAGGAACTGCTTCACCTGCTGCGCCGTCGGGATCTGCACCAGCGCTTGCGAGTGGGTGAGGAATGCGCCGTCACAGCTCAGCGCGAGCGGAACGAAGATGCGGCGGTCTTCGGCCACACGATACGCGATCAGCGCCGTGTCCAGCGCTTCCTGCGCACTATCGACCCAGGTGAGCAGCCAGCCCAGGTCACGGACCGCCAGCGCGTCATTGTGCTCGACGCCGAATGCGCCGGGATCGTCGAGCGCGCGGTTGCCCACCATGCACACCATTGGCACCCGCAGCGCCGGACTGACCGTCAGCGCTTCCATGGCATACATCCAGCCAACACCGCTGGAGCCGCAGAAGACGCGCGCGCCGCAACACGACGCGTGCTTGACGATCTCGAATTGTGAATGTTCTCCTTCCGCCACGATGTACTCGCAGTCCATCTCGCCGTCAGCTACCAACTGGCTGATGTACTGCATGACCGTGTCGTAAGGGCGGATGGGGTAAGCCGTGACCACGTCCACGTTGGCCAGCTTGCATGCAATCGCAATGGCTTCGGCGCCGGTAATCAGGGCTTCCTGCTCCTGGATCTTCTTCTTTTCCTCGACAGGTACTGTTAACGTTGCCATCTTCATATCTCCTTGTCTTCAGGCTTGCGCCGGTCTCGGGGCCCCCAGCGCGCCCGTCGTTGGCGCGATGGGGCAATGGCCATCAGCCTTTTGCAGCAACTTCCAGGGCTTCGGGGACCTGCTCCTGATACTGCCCGCGATAACGGAATCCATGCGAGCGCTTCTCGATCGGTTCAGCCTTCTGAATCGTTGTCTCCAGCCACTTCAGGTAGGCCTCCTGGTCCTTCTTGAACTGCTCCCACTGGCTCGCGTTGTCGTAGAATTCGGACTCGTTGACCATCGAGACACAGTTCTTCACCGGACAAACCTGCTCGCACACGCCGCAGCCGCAGCACGACTCCAGGTTCACGTCGTAGGTTCCGTCCGGAGTTACGTCGAAGGAAGCATCCGGGCAGTTCAGCCAGCACAGCGTGCACTTGGTGCAGGTCTTGAAGTTGACGACCGGCCGCATGGTGCGCGTTGAGTACTTCTTGAACAGCTCGTTGCGCGCCGGCCGGAAGCCGCCGACTTCGCCGGTGACGGGATCAGCATACGGGCCGCCCTGCGCCTGGCCTGTGATCGACACGCCGTCTCGCATCGCTTGCCAGCCGGGAAGTGTGAAGTGGAACGGCTCTTCGGGATTGCCCTGGCCGGGCTTCACGTCGATGGTGGCGAAGCGATTGAATGCAGCGCGAGCGGAAGTGACCTTCAGCGGGTTCTTCAGCTTCTCATTGATGAACTGCTCGACCGACTTCAAGCTGATCAGCTCCGGAACGACCTTCGCGATGATGCCGAGGATGCGCACATCGGTGTGGTCGTCCTTGTAAACCCACATGCCGGAGAAGCTGGCAGCGCCTTTGACCACGCCCAGCTTGTAGGGCTGCTCCCGGCGATGGATGGTCTCCAACAGCGTGGGTGCGTCCTCCAGCGAAACCACAACCAGAGTGCGGCCCGCTTTCAGTGCGTGATGCACGGGCTGCAGCCCGTACCATGCCCATGACTCCGCGCCCTTGCAGAGGGTGTCATCGAGGACTATGGTCACGTCAACCTGCTTCGGCTCGTACTGCGCCATTCCGGCCTGAAGCGTCTCCTCGTCGTTGGCGACAATGGCGAAGCTCTTAGCGGGAATGCCGTTGCGCTCGGGAGAATCTCCGTACCGTCCAAAGGAGATGCCCTGTTTGCCTTCGTTGTGCGCGGCCAAGACTATGCCGCGAGTTATGTTCTTAGCCAGGGTCTTCTGAAAGACCCCACGGTAGATGACTTCGACCGCGAATAGCTGGCCCATATTTGCAACCTCCATTCGTTTACAACCTTTTGAGTGCAATGCTTTCGATTTCCTGCAGGTGCCGGCGCATGGCCAACTCGGCGGCTGCGGCGTTGTGCCGCTTCAGCGCCGAAAGTATCCGCCGGTGACCGGCCAGCGACTTCTCTTGCCTGCCGGCGCCCTGCAGCGACTGTTCCCGGGTATCGCGCAGTAAATCCATCAACACATCCACAACCTTTAAAATCGCGCTATTGTTTGAAGCCAGAGCGATGTTGTAGTGAAATTCGGAGTCTTCTTCGGTTGCCAGTTCGCCCCGGTGCACCTTCGCCTCCTGCCGGGCAAGCACGTCTTCCATTTCGCTGATCTCATCGCGGGAGGCGTGCAGAGCCGCACGCTCTGCCAGGTGCGGCTCAATCATCTTGCGGAGATCGATCAGCTCCAGCACCAGCTTCCGTTTTTCGCGCAGCGCGTCGCCCAAAGGGTCAGCCTGCGCGGCGGGGCGAGTGCAAACCACCGTCCCGATGCCCTGGCGCGGTTCGAGCAAGCCCATCGACTCCAGCCTGCGGATCGCGTCTCGCACCGAACTGCGACTTACGTTCAACATCCGCACCAGTTGCCGCTCGGAAGGAAGCAGGTCGCCCGGTTTGAGCTCTTCGGTAATGTGCCGTTCCAGTTGCCTGGCCACCTCCTGATAGACCTTGCTTCTCGGGATTGCCTCGAACTCTGCTCGCGCGGGTGCTTGAGTTGCAGCCATAGGCACTGGTCTGATGACTAACCACTTTCCGCCTCGCGCCCGATTGCGACAAGGACGCAGGTCACGTCGCCATGTGACACTCTCGAGCGCCGCGCAAGAGGCGTTGGTCACAGTTTTGACAAAACCATGGGCGCACAGGGGACAGCAGCCATAACCGCGGCTATAATGTCTCGACTTCACCGGCCGCTGAAAAATCGTGCGAGCATGGTTCGGGTAGAGCCGGCCTTCAGCCCAGCGTCTCCGCCCGTTATATTTGTCATCCCGAGCCGACTTTAGTCGGCGAGGGAACTGCTTTTCCCGGGTTTCGAGCGAGCCTGTAGAGACCGGGAGCCCGCGAGTCGAGTGCACCGATAGCCACGTTCAGTAACCCTGTGCGTTTTCCGGGCCATCAATGAGGAGAGAGATGAAGCTTCTGCAAACGTTTTCCGTCGCTGTGGTCGTACTGTCGGCATTCACCGCCATTGCCGGCGCACAATCCTGGCAGCCGTTGAACAATCAACCTGCCTTCACCGCCGGTCACGCGCTGCTGCTCACCGACGGCACGGTCATGATCCACCACGAGGACCCCAACGATGGCTACTCCGATTGGTACAAACTGACGCCCGACATCAACGGCAGCTATGTGAACGGGACCTGGTCGCAATTGGCTTCGCTGCCCTCGAACTACGGTCCGCTGTTTTTCGCTTCGGCCGTGCTGGCCGACGGTAAGGTCATCGTCGAAGGCGGCGAGCAGAACTTCAGCCAGTACGTCTGGACCACCTTGGGCGCCATCTACGACCCGGTCGCGAACGCCTGGACCAACGTCAATCCACCAGCCGGCTGGAGCACCATCGGCGATGCGTCGAGCTCAGTTCTGTTCAACAAGACATTTCTGCTGGCGAACTGTTGCAGCCGGCAGCAGGCCCTTTTGGATGAAAGTACTTTGACCTGGACGGCCACCGGCTCCGGCAAGTTCGACTCCAATAACGAGGAAGGCTGGACGCTGCTGCCCAATAGCGACGTGCTCACGGTCGATACCTACACCGATGTCAACGATCCCAGCGGCACCAACTCCGAGCTTTACAACCCGTCCAGCGGATCCTGGTCGAGCGCCGGCAGCACCATCGTCCAGCTCTGGGACTCGCACGGTTCCTACGAGATAGGACCTGCGGTGTTGCGGCCCGACGGCACCGTCTTTGCCACCGGAGCCAACGGCGCGGGCGCGGGCCACACTTCCATCTACAACTGGAGTGCGGGGACGTGGACACCGGGCCCGGACTTTCCCAACGGCCTCGACATCGCCGATGGCCCCGCTGCGCTGCTGCCCGACGGCAACGTACTGGTCAGCGCCAGTCCGGGCATCTATCAGCTAAATACCTACTTCTTCGAGTGGAACGGCAGCGAACTGATATCGGTGCCGCGCACGCCGAACTCGCCCAACAACTCTTCCTGGTATGGACGCATGCTGGTGCTGCCTACTGGCCAGGTGCTCTACACTGACGGCAGCAATGATGTCGAGATCTACACGCCCAGCGGAAGTCCTTATCCCGGCATTGCTCCCTCGGCCATGCTGAATACGGCGGTGCTCAGCCGTGGCAGCTCATTGGTGCTCTTTGGATTCAAATTCAATGGAGCTTCGCAGGCCAACATGTATGGCGATGACGCGCAGCAGGCAACGAACTATCCCATCGTGCGTATTACCAATGTCTCCACCGGCCACGTCTTCTACTGCCGCACCCATGATCACAGCACCATGGCAGTGGGATATCCCGGACCGACCTATACCCATCTGGACATCCCCTCGAACATGGAAACCGGCCAAAGCTATCTGGAGGTCGTGGTGAACGGCATCGCTTCACAGAGGTATAACGTCGGAATCAACTAGAACATTTCTGGCTCTGCCGATGGCCAGCTGGCTGCGCTCGTGGCGACAATCTTACGGCGAGGCAGCCAGCGATGCGCGAAGTATAGAAATTGTCATCACGAGCGAAGCGAGGGATCTGCTGTTCGCCTGTGATTTCGCAAGGTCAAAGGATGTGAACAGAGCCAACTGATCGCAGCCTCCAAGTTGGAGTCGTCTCAAGACACGACGTTTGGTGCCCTGGTTCACAACACGGACTTTTGGGTCTACCGTGTTAAACTTTTCTTAGTCCTGTATGGCACAAATTGAGCGTAGAAAGACGTATCAGGCGACGATTGGCGGAGTGCGCGTCGGCGGCGATGCACCGATTGTGGTGCAGTCGATGACCAACACCGATACCGCCGACATTGACGGCACCATCCGCCAGTCGATGGCGCTGGCCCGCGCCGGTTCCGAACTGGTGCGCGTCACCGTCAACAACGATGAGGCTGCGAAAGCTGTGCCCTACATCGTCGATGGCCTCGACCGCCTCGGCGTGCCTGTGCCCATCATCGGTGACTTCCACTACAACGGCCACATCCTGCTGAAGAAATATCCCGAGTGCGCCCGCGCGCTGGCCAAGTATCGCATTAATCCCGGTAACGTCTCCATCGGCAAGAAGGACGACAACAACTTCCTGGCCATGATCGAGGTCGCCATCGATAACGATAAACCGGTGCGCATCGGCGTCAATTGGGGCTCGCTCGACCAGTCGCTGCTGACGCGGCTGATGGACGAGAACTCCAAGCTCGATGAACCCAAAGACGCGCGCGACGTCACCATGGAAGCCATGGTGCAAAGCGCCCTGCGTTCGGCCGAGCTGGCTGTCAGCTACGGCATGAAGCGCGAGCAGATCATCCTCAGCGCGAAAGTCAGCGGCGTGCAGGACCTCATCGACGTCTACCGCGAGCTGGCGCGCCGCTGCCAATATCCGCTGCATCTCGGCCTGACCGAAGCGGGCATGGGAGCCAAGGGCATCGTAAGCTCGACCGCCGCGCTGGGCGTGCTGATGCAGGAAGGAATCGGCGATACCATTCGCGTCTCGCTCACTCCCGCGCCCAATGGCGATCGCACCGAAGAGGTCACGGTCGCGCAACAGATTTTGCAGTCGATGGGCATTCGCAGCTTTACTCCGCAAGTCACCGCCTGTCCCGGCTGCGGACGCACCACCAGCACCTTCTTCCAGGAGATGGCCGAGCAGATCCAGAGCTATCTGCGCGAGCAGATGCCGCGTATGGAAGACTCGCTACTCAGGCGTGGAAGAGATGAAGGTTGCGGTGATGGGCTGCATCGTCAACGGCCCGGGAGAGTCGAAGCACTCCAACATCGGCATCTCGCTGCCGGGAACGTTCGAGGAGCCGAAGGCGCCGGTGTACGTCGATGGCCGCCTGATGCTGACCCTGAAGGGCGATCACATCGTCGCCGAGTTCATCAAGATCCTCAACGACTACGTCGACTCGCACTACGCGGCCAAAGAGCAGAAGCTGGTGGGGATCAGTAACTAGTAATTAGCAGCTAGCAATCAGCTGGTACCTCTGGCGCGCAAAGCGTCTGGTGTTTTGGCCGGGCTGGCGGTTGCCTCACCCATCTGCTTCATTCGGGCCGCGTCCTTGCGCAGCTTCTCTGCCTGCTTCGCCAGGTCCGCTTTTTTCTTCTTCATGTTCACAGTCTACGCTATGTGGAATTGCTCATTCCCGGGGATACATCTTCTGATTACCAGTCGAGGAAAAGATCTGAGAGCATGGTCAGAAATCAGCCGGATTACGGCAGCGTGAGAGTATACGGCGCACAACTCGCTGACAAAGCCGAAGGGAGAATGATTTTTTCAATTGCCAAAGGGGAGGCCTTGGCAGATACAATCTTTGTTGCATTAGGATTCGGTGGGTGTTCGACCATTCCAATCTGTAATTCCTATTCTTTTTCGAAGGAGGTGCGCATGAGGGCACGCGCCGTTCTTTCGCTCATAGCTCTGTTCGCTTCGAGTGCCGCTCTTGCCCAGGTCGACGTCTCGAAGCTGCAAGGGATGGGCGAGGAATACAAGGACTTCAAAGCGGCCGACGTGTCAGCCGCGAGCGTTCATCCGGAATCCATTTCACTTCGGGTGGTGGGCGGACTGCGCTACTTCACAAAATACTCAGGCGGGTATGTCGGGGCAGTGAAGTTATCCGAGCAGGACACAAAGAAAGCGAAGGCTCTTCTTCAGGAGTACCTCACTCAGAGCCTGCAGACCAGAACCAACGCAAAGTCAACGTGGCAGCTCTTGGTCAGTTGCAATGAGAGGACCGGCGCAAAGATGGGCGGTGGCGCAGTCTGGAGGGGCATTCCGTCCGTCGAATCCGATGCGGATCTGGCCGGGGGTATCCATCTAGGGGTTGGCGGGTCAGTTGAGCCATTGGTAACGGGATCACTCTTTGTTCTCAACACAAAAGAGAAATCGCTCGTTTTCCAAAAAGATATTTATGCAGCCGGATCAGACATGGACTCTGCTCTACTTTCGTTTGCCCAGGTGGTAGATAGCGAGTATTCGGCCTGGTCTCAGACGAAGTGAACGACAGTTACACGGGTCCCTCTCTCTCCAGAACTTATCTCATTTCGCTTTGTGTCAGGGCACGGCTGAACAAGCCGCTGAAAAAGTGTGAAAAGCAGGTCCCTCGACTCCTCGCCCGCAGCGGGCTCGTCGCTCGGGATGACACATTGAAAGGAGTTACAACGGCGCACCCGTTCAGCAAGCTCAGGGCATGGTTAAGGCTGCGCCCCTTCAAAGCATCCCATGACGGACTTCTTCAGCGGCCTGTAAAGCCGTGCCCTTCCACCGTCGCTCGATAGTCGTCGCTAATTGCTAATTGCTAATCGCTAGTTGCTAGTCGCTATCTGGAAAGCTGATTTTCAGAATCCTTCCCTTCGTCCCCACCAGCCATCCCGCTTGAGGATTGGCAAAGGCTACGCCCCAGTAGCCGCTTACGTCGGGCAGCGTGTACCACGTAATTCCTTCATCGGGCGTCCAGGCTGCGCCTCCCTCATTGGCCGTGATCACGATTGCATGCTCGCCGCGCTCATCCCGCCTGTGGCCCTCACTTGAACCCGCATAACTCAGCCCATAGATCGCGCCGGTGACTGGCGGAGAGTTGGTGAGGGTCCAGGTGCGTCCGCCATCGTGCGACCGAGCGGTAGCTGCGCGGTTGGGATTCTTGGAATCCAAATCGCCGCCGCCGATGATGCCGTTCTGCGCGTCACGGAAGGCGACGGTGAACGCGCCCGCGCCGGGACCACTCGCCAGCGGCGTGGAATAGGCCCTCCATGAAGTACCGCCGTCGTTTGTGGCCAGAATCCTCGCGACAGTCGCGCCGCCAGTCGCAATCCAGGCATTGCGCTTGCCTTGCGTGGCGACGCAGGTTCCGCTCGCCGCGAATGATCCCTCGCTCGCCAACGCCGGCGGCATGTTCTTGCCGATGCTCTGCCAGGTGCGGCCATCGCTGGTGCGAAGATCGGGAAAAACTCCGTTGACAGAATCGCTGTGCGCTATGCCTCGTTGCGGCGTCCAGAAAGCTAAGCAATCGTAGAACGCGCCCGGCAATTCGTTCTGGAACTGCATCGCCCAGCTCGCGCCGCCGTCTTCGGTCTTGTAGATGCGGAAGTCCGTCGGATCCTTCCCCACCGAAAGCAGGTAGGCAACTTTATCGCTCACCGCTTGAACATCGCGGAACTCTAGCGACTCGGCTCCCTTGACCACCCCAGCCTTCCACGTGCGTCCGCCGTCGGTGGTTACGGTGAAAGTTCCGGCGCGACCGGATGCCCACACGATGTTTGCATTCACCGCGCTGACGGCAATCAGGTTGTTGATGGTACCGCTGTTTTGCAACGTCAGCGTGGGCTGGTGGGTGGATGACCGCTGTTGCGCGGGAAGCCAGACCAGTGCGACCAAGGCAAGCAGGAAATGCAACAGCCAGGGTTTGGTCACGGCGCTCTCTCGCAAAGCTGAAATGCGAAGCGGAGTATAGGCCGTGCCATTGCCGCTGTCAAAAAGGTGAGAAGCCGGAGTGCAATCCTCAGAATTTGCGGGCTGCCGACGTTCAGTCTCGAACCGCGGTGCAGGCTTGGCATACCCGGCTGAGGACACGGAAGCGCGTCAATTCTATTCCTGGCGAGATGTGATGGGAGCGTATCGGCTCATCACGCAGCAGGTCGGTACTGAGGTACTTCTTGTTATCGTCGGCGAAGACAGTCGCCACCACAGCTTCGTCTCCCAGCTCGTCCTGCACTTTCACCGCGGCCAGAAAATTCGCGCCCGAACTGATCCCGACCGCCAGCCCCAGCTCGGCAGCGAGCTTCTGCGCCATCAAAATCGCATCCCCGTCGGAGACGTCGATCAAATGCTCCAGTTGCCCCATGTTGACGATGTCGGGCACGAACTCGTCCGAGATGCCCTGGATGCGATGTTGCCCCAGTTTGCATCCAGTGGAGAGCGTCGGCGATTCCGCCGGCTCCATGGGATAGACGCGCGTGGTCGCGTCCATCTCCTTCAGAAATCGGCCCACGCCCATGACCGTTCCACCTGTACCCACGCCGGCAACAAAGGCGCCGGCCTGCAAAGCTTCGTGCTTCAGTTGCCAATACAGTTCCGGTCCGGTGGTCTGTTCGTGGGCGGCAACATTGGCGGTGTTGGAGAATTGTCGCGGAAGGAAGATGTCGTCGCGTTGCGCGGCCAGTTCCTCGGCCATGCGGATACTGCCCAGGAAACCGCCTTGCGCCTTGGTCACCGAAACGATGTGCGCGCCCAGGCTGTGAATCAAGTCAGTGCGCTCGCGGCTCATCCAATTGGGCATGAAGATGGTCACCGGATGTCCCAGGGCGCGCCCGATGGCGGCGAACGAGATGCCGGTATTTCCGCTGGTGGCTTCGACGATAACATCGCCCGGATGGATGCGGCCCTCGAGGTAAGCATGGCGCAGGATGTGCAGCGCCATGCGGTCCTTGATGCTGCCGGTAAAGTTGAGGTGCTCACTCTTGGCGTAGATGGTGCGCTTGCGGCCGGCGATCCGGTAATCGACGGCAAGCAGCGGCGTGTTGCCGATCAGCCGTTCCAACGAGGCGAAACACGCAGCGACAGGTTCCACGTCGCCGGCAGCCGTCCAAAGTTCGAGGCTTGAAGGTGTTACGGACATAGAACTCTACGTGAGCGCCAACTGCGGTTGTATTTCGCAGCAGCCGCGGCGATCCTGGTTTCATAGTTCTGAAACCAGTCCAACCCGGTGAGCGAACAGAACCAGTCTGCACCACTCCATGCAGCGATGCGGCGAAGTTGGTCACAGATGGATGTGACGGCGCTCAGTCGTAGTACTCCAGCCCCAGGTGCGTGATCATCTCCTCGCCCTTCAGGTGGCGCAGCGTGTTCTTCAGCTTCATGGACTGGATGAACAGGTCGTGCTCGGGATAAAGTCCCTCGGCCGTCATCGGCGACTTGAAGTAGAAGCTCAACCACTCCTGAATGCCGATGCCACGCAGGGTCGACGAGCGCTTCGCCAGATCGAGGAACAGCACCAGGTCGAGCACAATCGGCGCGGCCAGGATCGAGTCGCGGCATAGGAAATCGACCTTGATCTGCATCGGATAGCCCAGCCAGCCGAAGATATCGATATTGTCCCAACCTTCTTTGTTATCACCGCGTGGCGGGTAATAGTTAATGCGAACCTTGTGGCAGATGTTGCCGTAGAGCTCGGGATAGAGTTCCGGCTGCAGGATGTGCTCCAGCACCGACAGCTTCGACTCCTCTTTGGTCTTGAACGAGCCGGGATCGTCGAGCACTTCGCCGTCGCGGTTGCCGAGGATGTTGGTGGAAAACCAGCCGTTCAGGCCGATCATGCGCGCCTTGAAGCCGGGCGCGAGGATGGTCTTGATCAGGGTCTGGCCGGTCTTGTAGTCCTTGCCGCAGATGGGCGCTTGCATCTGCTTCGACAGCTCCTGCATAGCGCGAATGTCAACCGTGAGGTTGGGCGCGCCATTGGCGAACGGAACGCCTTCTTTCAGCGCCGCGTAAGCATAGACCATGGAGGGCGCGATGTTCTCGTCGTTGGCGTGCAAGCCCTTTTCAAACTCAGCCAGCGATTTGTGGACCGGCCCGGCTTCAATGAAGGTCTCAGTCGAGCCGCACCAGATCATCACCAAGCGATCGGCACCGCTGGACTGCTTGAATTCACGGATGTCGTCGCGCACCTGCTCGGCCAGCTCCATCCGATTCTTGCCCTTTTTGACATTGGGGCCGTCGAGCTTCTTCACGTAGTTGTGATCGAAGACGGCTTGGCGCGGCTTGATCGACGATAGGAACGGCTTCACCTGCTCCAGCAGGGAGCGATCGAGCACGCCAGCTTTGCCCGCGGCGGCGTACATGTCGTCTTCGAAGATGTCCCAGCCGGTGAAGACCAGATCGTTGAGCCCGGCCAGCGGCACGAAATCTTTGATTTTTGGTGAGCGGCCCTCGGTACGCTTACCGAGGCGGATGGTGCCCATCTGCGTCAGTGAACCGATGGGGCTGGAGATGCCTTTGCGAACAGCTTCCACGCCCGCGACAAATGTTGTCGCGACGGCGCCCATGCCGGGAATCATGATTCCCAGCTTTCCTTTGGCCGGAGCAATTTGTCCCGCTACCGGCTTAGTTTTTTCTGTCGACATATCTATCAGTCCGTTTCACGAGGAGTATGTAAACTTATTATGCTTTCAACTCTTGGGGGTTGTATCAGGGCACGATCTTTAGTCGTGCCGAATGAAGTGAATGGAAGACGGGCTTTAGCCCCTGCAAGATGGGCGACAGGGGCTAAAGTCCAACCCACGTTGCGCACTACGGCACGGCTGAAGCCGTGCCCTGATACAAACCTGTTATCTAGGACAACTTATTATCTTCTCGTATTTGCGGCAGCGCAGCAATCACGGCGCCTTGAACGGCGCACTTTCTCTGCTGTGCGGCAATCTGACGGATTCGCCGGAGAACCTATGGCTCAGGAAAAAGTTGCGGTTGTGACCGGCAGCTCGAGCGGAATTGGGCTGGTGACGGCCGTTGAACTGGCGCTGAATGGCTATCGAGTCGTGGCCACCATGCGCGACCTGGGCCGTGGCGCCAAGCTGCAAGAAGCAGCCCAACAAGCTGGGGTGCACGACCGGCTCGACCTGCGCCGCGTTGATATCACCGAGACGGATTCGCTCGCCGGCGCGGTGGACGGTATCGTGCGCGATCACAGGCGCATCGACCTGCTGGTAAACAATGCCGGATTCAGTACCGCAGGCTTCGCCGAAGATGTGACGCTCTCCGAACTTCGCCACCAGATGGAGACGAATTTTTTCGGCAACGTAGCTATGACCAAGGCCGTGCTGCCGGTCATGCGCAAGCAACGCTCGGGACACATTATTCAGATTACTTCGGTCGCCGGACGGATGGCAGCGCCGCTGCTCAGCAGCTACAGTGCGTCGAAGTTTGCGCTGGAAGGCTGGAGCGAGACGCTGCGCATCGAAGTACACTCGCTTGGGATCCGCGTGGTGCTCATCGAGCCGGGCGATTACGATACCGACATCTGGGAGCGCAACCTGGTCATCGGGAAGCAGGCCCTTGACGCCGGCTCGCCGAACAAAGAGCGCAGCCAGCGCTTTGCCGACTTCGTGAAATCGCGGGTGCCTAAGCGGCGTGACCCACGCGAGGTCGCGCAGTTGATTGTGCGCGTGGCCAACGATTCCAACCCCAAGCTGCGCTACCTGATCGGTCCCGACGCCAAGATGCAGGTTAGGTTGCGGAGATTCCTGCCGTGGCGACGATACGAGCGCGTCATCGCGAAGGCAACCAGGATCGACTAGAAAAAATAATGGGAGCAGCTTCCTGCTCCCATCGATGTCTCGGTCTTGACTATTGCGACTTGTGAGTTGCGGTGTGGTGCACGGGCGGCGGCGTAGTGGGGACGACCTTGCCGTTCGCGTCCAGAAGAATGCCGTCGGTGATAGTCATCATGAACGGATTGGGTGTGTAACTGGTTACCGCTCCCTTGAAGTACATAAGCTTTCCCACCTGAGGAATTAGCCGTGTGGGAAGCGGTTTCTCCATGGTCAGCGTGATGTCGGGCTGTATTGGTGGCGATATCGTCGGAGCTCCCGGCCAACGTTATCTTCGTGGGCGAGGCAGTGATCACCTGGGCCCCCAGTGGCGCAAGCTTGTCTTTGATCGCGTTCCAAACCGTGTCCGCAGCCTGCTGATTGCCGGAGGACAGAACGAGTTGCCACTCGCCAAAGTCCATCTGGGTAGGGTTCTTCTTGGCCACCAGATCGGCGGCTTGCTGGGTCAGCGGCGGAGGCGGTGGCGCTGCTGCCACCGTGAAATTCGCCGGCGGCATTACGCTGGGCGATGATGTTGCCTGACTGACAAGGGCATCCCATCCCTCATCCGAGCCGTGGTAGTGAATGTACTTGTTCTTGCCGTAATTCAGAATCTGCTGCTGTGCTCCACCCTGCGCCAGATTGGCAGCCTTAATGATGAACCAGAACCCGGTGGGGTTGACAGGCTTGGCTTCCAGATCGGCCGTAGCCAGCGGATACAGATCGGCGATGCTCGGCTGTGCTTCCTCAGAGACAGCTTCCTGCAAGTCCTTTTGGGCAGTCGCATAATCCTTTGCCTGCAAAGCCGCCAAACCGACGGCCCCTTCGAAGATCGCACCGGTCTGATTGTGCAGTTTGACAAAATCGGCGTCGCTCGTGCCCTCCGGCTTCTTCATGTTCTGCAAGGCCTGGAGTCCCTGCTGGCCATATTGCTGGGCCTTTGCCAGATTGGCCTGCATCTGCGGACCGCCCTGCTGGGCCATCGTGCGATAGGCATATGCCAACAGCGCCAGGGCGCGGATGTTGTTGGGATTCGTTTGCAGCACGCGAGTCGCGGTGTCCAACGCCTTCTGCGTGTCGCCCGCCTGTTGATAGGCCGCCATCATCAGCTCCAGGGCGGTTTCCTTCATGACGGAATTCGGGTAGGTCTGAAGGAATGCTTCCAGTGCCTGAGCCCGTTGCGTGGGGTTTTGCTGCTGGTAGGCATTGATGTAGGCGTTGTACTCGGCGGGATCCTTGATCTCCGGCCCCTTCGACTGTGCGGATTGTTGTCCCGCCGCCGGAGCGGCTTGCGCTAACGACTGCTGGACCAGCGCTGTGGTGACGAACACCAGCAACAAGATGACGAGCGACTTCTTCATTCTGTTGGCTCCTTGATTCCGGAGTAGTACATACGATGACGACTTACACTGATGCGCTCGCGCCGGCGCACACGAAAGCAGCTGCGCACAGCGCTGCATGATATCCGGGCGAACCTCTACATCTCCCTGATTTCTCGCGAGCAGGATGCAAAGTACCGGAGACGGGGATTATAAGTACCTGCACAACAGAAGGCAAGCGGCTTACCAACTTACAAACGTCTCGCGCTGCTAAGATGCTGGAGGCACGACTTACTCTGCCTCAGGCGTCGCGTTCCCAGAGAAGTATGGCCGTGCTGCTGGCCGGCAGGTTTGCAATTTTCGCATCTGCAACTGCGCAAACAAAATCTCACCGGCAGGAGAATCGCAATGGCGTCAGCAGATTGGGTCTCATTGTCGGGGGCAGTAGCGGTGGTGACCGGAGGCACGCGAGGCATCGGCCAAGCCATCGCCAATAAGTTGGCCAGCATGGAGGCGACGGTAGTCGTGTGCGGCCGCGATGAGGCACGCGCCCAACAGGTCGCTCGCGATCTGGTAAGCCGTGGACGTCGCGCTGAAGGCCTGAGCTGCGACGTGACGGACCTGGCTAGCGTGGAGACACTCGGAGAGCAACTCCGCAAGAACTACGGGCGCGTGGACATTCTGGTCAACGACGCCGGAATCGCCGGCCCACCCGGATTGCTGCATGAGCTCCCGCCTGCCGACTTTGAGGCGGTCTTTAATACTAATGTGCGCGGGGTCTATTACATGATGCGCACTGTGGTCCCGCTGATGATCGCCGCCGGTGCCGGACACGTCATCAACATCTCTTCGCTTGCCGGCAAGAATGCGCTGCCTCGCGGAGCAGCCTATTCCGCCTCGAAATGGGCGCTGAACGGAATGAGCTACGGCGTGGCCGAGGAGTTGCGCTCGCAGAACATCCGGGTTAGCGTAATCTGCCCGGGCTCGGTGGACACCGACTTCAGCCCTCGCCGTCACGGAAAAGACACGCAGAAGATGCTGAAGCCGGAGGATGTCGCACATGCCGTCGCCATGCTGGTGACGCAGGAACCGCAGTCATTTATCAGCGAGGTGTTGATCCGTCCGACACAGAAGCCGTAAACCAACCTCGACAGCCGTGTGCCGCACTCGCCTGCGAGGACGGACACAGCTGATCCTTCCAATAACGGAAGTTGATCGCCCCAGCGCCTATAATCAGAGATTCTTCATTTCATCATTATCATTCTGAGTTTGTGAGCGGATGTACCCATATGAGAAAGAAACTGATCGCCGCCAACTGGAAGATGTACAAGACTCCCGAGCAGACAGCCGCCTTCTTTCGCGAATTCTTACCCATGGTCGCGAGCCATGAGCGCGATGAGATTGTGGTCTGTCCGCCCTACATCGATCTGCGAACCGCCGTCGATGCTGCTGAGCGATCGAATGTCGCCGTCGGCGCCCAGAATGTTCACTGGGAGAAAGAAGGCGCCTTTACCGGCGAAATTTCAGCGCCGATGCTGACAGCCATAGGGGTGACACATGTCATCATCGGCCACTCCGAGCGCCGTCAGTACTTCAACGAGACCGACGACACCGTCAACCGCAAGCTGGAGATGGCGCTGGAACAGGGGTTAACGCCCATCGTGTGCGTCGGCGAGGTGCTGGAGGAGCGCGAGGCCGGATTGACCGAAGACGTACTGCGACGCCAGTGTATTCGCGCTTTCAATGGCATCTCGGCGCGGAAGGCGGCGAAGCTCACCATTGCTTATGAACCGGTATGGGCGATCGGAAGCGGCAAGACGGCGACTCCGCAGATGGCGGCGGACGCGCACATGGTGATTCGGCACGAAGCGGAGAAGGCGTTCGGCAAAGAATTCGCCGAGGCACTGCGCATTCTGTACGGCGGAAGCGTCAAGCCGGAGAACGCTACAGCGCTGATGTCCGAGCCCGAAATCGATGGCGCGCTGGTGGGAGGAGCGAGTTTGCACCCTGTGTCGTTCACGAAGATTGTGAAGTACTAGCCCATCAGTTCCATGGCGCGTGCGTCCGAAACCGACCAAAGCTCCTGTCGTCACTGCGTTGCAATCGTAACTTAAGGATTGCAAATCAGTAGTGACGAGGGCAAGGGATCCCAACGACCTCATACCCCCGGAATTGTCATGACGAGTGCCCAATTTGGGCGCGGGGAATCTGTTTTTGTAACCCGATTAAAGAGCAGATCTCCTGCACCTCTCCAGAGAGAAAAAAACTTGAGATCAAAGAGAGAATCTCGCTTCGCTAGTGATGACAATTCCGATGTGCCGTCTAATGTCTTGTGCAACCCAGGAAAACTGCTCGCCCATTCCTTATTTTCGCGCCTGCGCTGTTTGTTATACTTAAGCCGCCTCGATGTTCTTCCTCAGCTCGGGTGCATCTGCATCTGAGCGACCTGCGGAAGTGGTGAAATTGGCAGACACACCATCTTGAGGGGGTGGCGCCGAAAGGCATGGGGGTTCAAGTCCCCCCTTCCGCACCATATAAACTGACTGATTACAAGCTATTTATACGACTTGCAAGCACTACGGCAGACTTACACGGAATCCGCGAGTTGCAAGGGGCACGTGCTATGGCGGGATAACGTGTCCCTACGCCCGGCCGCTCTCACCTTTTCTGGATCGGGAGGCGTTTGCGGTGTCGCGGTCGTTGCGTCTTCGGTTTCAAGGGTGGGTTCCTCGTTGTCGGGCTCCTGACCGTTGCGCACCGTGGCAAGGTAGATGTCGCGGTTGATCTCAACTGCCGTAACTGAGGGTTGGTCTCAATTTGCTCCTGGGTGTAGCCGTAGCGCCTCGCGTAACGCGCAATGACATCGTCTGGAAAGACCTTTTGCTGCTCGCCAGGGAGCCAGTTTATGCCCGGCTTACTTCGACACGATCCTTATATTTCTTGTTGACGCGATTCGCAAACCTGGTCTACATTACTGGGAACTAATGTCGTTCTCCTGCCCAGCATCGCGCTTCACTACGACAACAGCATCGGTCACAAGTGTGCGCACAAGCACACGTCCCACACAATCGGGCGGGAGGGCGGATTGCAATAGTCCCTAAGTAGCTTCCGAGATTATTCAATCCACCCACCGCCCGGCAGCGGTGGGTTTTTTATTTTTCGCGAAGCCAGGGAGCAACCATGATCGTGATGAAATTCGGCGGCACTTCGGTACAGGACGAAAGGGCGATCGAGCAGGCAGCCCACATTGTGCGCGAACGCCGGTGCGAGCGGCCAATCGTGATCGTCAGTGCACTGGCCGGAGTGACTGACGCGCTGCTGGAGATGGCACAGCTGGCGGCCTCGCAGCGTATTCAGGACGCGCTGAAGGCATTGCGCAAACTTCGACGCCGCCACGCGGTCGTACTGCGAAGATTGGTAAGCCATCAACCCGAGGGTGTAATCGCTGCCGCGTCATCGCTCTTTGAATCGCTGGAAGAAATCCTGCGCGGCATCGCGGCCTTGGGCGAACTCACACCGCGCACTACTGACCACGTGCTCAGCACGGGCGAACTACTTTCAAGCCGCATCGTCGCCACCGCCTTCGAGTCACTCGGCATCGACGTCGGCTGGATCGACTCGCGTCACTGCATGGTCACCGATGCCACCCACACCAACGCTGTTCCGCTGCTTGACCAGACCGCGGAGCAGTTGCGTACACAGTTGCGGCCGCTACTGCTGGCGGGCCGAGTCCCGGTTATGGGCGGATTCATCGGCGCAACTCTCGATCGCGTTGCCACCACGCTGGGCCGCGGCGGTTCGGATTTTTCGGCCACCATCGTCGGCGGGGCGCTCGATGCCAAGCGCATCGAGATCTGGACCGATGTCGAGGGCATCATGACCGCCGATCCTCGAATCTGTCCGCAGGCGCAGCGCATTGATCTCATCAGCTTCGACGAAGCGGCCGAGTTGGCGTATTTCGGTGCGAAAGTCCTGCACCCGGCCACGCTGATTCCCGCGATCAGGAAAAACATTCCCGTGTACGTGCTGAACTCGCGCAACCCGAAGAGCGAAGGCACGTGCATTCGGGCCAGCGCTCCGCGCAGTCGAACGACCTTTCGAGCCATCGCCGCCAAGCGCGGCATGAAAGTCATCAATGTTCGTTCGGCACGCATGCTGGGCGCAAACGGTTTCCTGCGCGGGGTGTTCGAAACGTTCGAGCGCCACGGCTGCGCGGCCGATCTGGTCTCCACCTCGGAAGTCAGCGTTTCGGTCGCGCTGCAACCCTGCTCGCGTCTCGATCTGCTCCTGCGCGATCTCGAAAAGCTGGGCGAGGTAGAAGTGGAGGACGACAAGGCGATCATTTGCCTGGTCGGCAGAGACATTCACGGCGGTGTCGGCATTGCCGCCAGTGTCTTCCAGACGATTGCCGCCGCGGGAATCAACGTCCACATGATTTCGCAGGGCGCTTCCGAGATCAATGTGGGGTTCGTAATCGAAGACGCGGATGTCCCCGAAGCGGTGCGCCAACTGCATCGTCGCTTCTTTGAAGTGGAGTCAAATGTCGGCGCCGATGCTTTGGCGATTTCTGCTGTGCTGAATGCGCAGGCGTGCGCCAACCGGCCTGGCGCGCAAGCGGAGGTGGGCTGAAATGGTAACGGTTCTTTCTTCATTTGAGCAGGCTGACAGTTTCGCCGAAGAAACCTGCCGTGTTGCGCTGGTGGGCTTCGGCACCGTCGGCAGTTCGGTTGCGCGACTGCTGCAGAATCGTCCCGAGTCCGCTCTGCAGCTCACGCAGATTTGTAATCGCGGCGTTCTGCGCAAGAAAGTAAACTGGCTTTCCCCTGACGTCGAGTGGACAGATCGTTTCGACGACGTGCTCACTTCGGATGCGGATGTCGTCGTGGAGTTGATGGGCGGACTCGATCCCGCATACCGACTGGTGCGGCGCGCACTGGAGCGGCGCAAGTCCGTGGTGACGGCGAACAAGCAGCTTATCGCGCATTTCGGCCCGGAGCTGCTGAAGCTGGCGGGCGACTGCGGCCAGCACCTCGGCTTCGGTGCCTGTGTTGCCGGCGGCATCCCGCTGCTCTCGGCATTGCACGACGGGCTGGCGGGAGACAGGCTTTTCCGAGTTCGCGGCATCCTCAACGGAACCTGCAATTACATTCTCACCCGCATCGAGCAGGCAGGTATCTCGTTCGACGATGCGCTGGCCGAGGCGCAGAAGGCGGGATTCGCCGAAGTTGATCCCACCGAAGACGTCGACGGACTCGACGCCGCAGCCAAGCTGGCGATCGTCGCTCGCGTGGCATTCAACATCGATGTCTCACCCGGGCAGGTCGGCTGCCGTTCCATTCGCCGTATGAGCGCGGTCGATTTCGCCTATGCCCATGAGCTCGGCTGCACCATCCGGCAGATTTCAGTGGCGGAGATGCGCGATGCTCAGCTGTACCTCAACGTGGGACCAGCGCTTGTGTCCAGTAATGCAATGTTGGCCAAAGTTTCGGGCAGTGAAAATTTGGTGGTCACGACGGGAGAATTCGGAGGCGATACCAGCTTCGGAGGCTACGGCGCGGGCGGCGACCCAACGGCCGTTGCCGTAGTCTCCGATCTGCTGCAAGCGGCTCGTCATCGTGCCAACAGCGCGGGGAAGCTGCAGCACCGGGCCGCCGCGTCGTGCCGGGTTACCGATGACGCCATGGCGCCGCAGTACCTGCGCTTCGTGGTGCGCGACCGGCCGGGAATCCTTGCGGAATTGGCGGCCGGGCTGGCGCATCATCGCATCAACGTCGATGCCGTTCTGCAGAAGCCGGAGCATCCCAAGTGGGCGCTGCCGTTTGTCATCACGCTCGAACCGTGCAGGCAACCCGACCTGCAAGCGGCCCTGGCGGAGTTCGCCGCCTGCGACTTCCTGCTGGAACCGCCGCTCGTCATTCCGGTACTGCGATAGGAGATTGCATGCATTTGCGCTGTAGCAATACCGACTGTGCCGCCACCCTGGAGCTTCATGAACGCGCGCTGGCGTGCCCGGTCTGCGGCGATTTGCTCGAGGTCGTGGCCGCCCCACCCAATCGCGCGCCCACAGATCTGAAACGCATCTGGCTGGCGCGCAAGACGTCCTATGATCCGCGGGACGTCAGCGGTGTATGGCGCTTCCGCGAGTTCCTGCCCAATTGTTACGACGAAATCGTGACCATGGGTGAGGGCAACAATCCTCTCGTGAGTGGCCGGAAGACGGCGAATTGGGCCGGTCTGCGCAATCTGAAGTTCAAACACTTGGGGTGGAATCCCACTGCGTGCTTCAAAGATCTGGGAATGACCGTCGGCGTAACCGAGGCGCTGTTTGTCGGCGCGAAGTCGGTAGGTTGCGCTTCCACAGGAAACACGGCGGCATCGCTGGCTGCCTACGCTGCGCGCGCCGGGCTGGCGGCGAAGGTCTACTTGCCGGCGGGACAGGTCTCAAGCAACAAGCTGGCGCAGGCGCTGGATTTCGGGGCAGAGGTGGTGCAGATCGAAGGCAGCTTCGATCGGGCGCTGGATCAGCTCCTGGCAGATGGCAACCGCGACCTGTATTTTCTCAACTCCATCAACCCGTTCCGCCTCGAGGGCCAAAAGATGGTGATCTTCGAAATGCTGGAACAACTGGACTGGCGCGCCCCCGATTATCTGGTCGTTCCCGGCGGCAACCTCGGCAACAGCTCGGCTTTCGGCAAAGCTCTGCTGGAGCTGGAAGCCGCAGGACTTCTCGACAAGCTGCCGCGGATGGTCATTGTTCAGGCAGAGGGCGCCAATCCGCTGGCGCGCCTGTGGCGCAGCGGAGCTTTGCAACTTGAGCCGGTCGAGAATCCTGAGACACGGGCGACCGCAATTCGCATCGGCAATCCGCGCTCCTGGAAGAAAGCGCTGCGCGCGGTGCGGCACACCGATGGATTTGTGATGGACGTAAGCGACGACGAGATTGCCGAAGCCAAGGGCATGATCGGACGCGACGGCATCGGTTGCGAGCCGGCGTCCGCCACTACGCTGGCCGGGCTGCGCAGACTGTCCTCGCAGGGCAAGATCGACCGCGACGCTTCCGTCGTGGCGATCCTCACCGGACACGCCTTGAAGGACACCGACTTCATTTTGAAATCACAGCCGTGCGAAGCCGCATTGGCAGAGGAGGCCCGCGCATGACCACCATCCCGGGCTCACAGGAATTTGAGTTCGCAGTACCGGCGTCAATTGCAAACCTCGGTCCCGGCTTCGATACGCTTGCCGTCGCCGTGCAGCTATATCTTCGCGTGAAGGCAAGAGTGATTCCCGGTCACGGCCAGTTGGAATTCCACTTCCTCAACCACGACGTGCGCGACAACCGTATCGAGTGCGCGTATCGCCACATGGCAGGACAGCAGCTCGACAGCCTGCCGTCATTGTGGGTCGAGGTGCAAAGCGAGATTCCCGTTGGCGCCGGATTGGGCAGCAGCGCGGCAGCCACCATTGCCGGCCTGCGGCTGTACGATGCGGTCGCGGGGCCCGTCTCGAAGCAGGCGATGCTCAACGCAGCTTGCGCCCTGGAGGGTCATCCCGACAATGCTTCCGCTGCATTGCTGGGCGGATTGACCGCAAGCTGCCAGCTCTCCGACGGCTCGGTGCGGGCGGTAAAGTTTTCCTGGCCGGAATCGCTGCGCTTCGTGGTGCTGACGCCGGAGCGACCGTTGGGCACCAAGCTGTCGCGCGCGGCGCTGCCGATATCGGTTCCACTTGGGGACGCGGTTTGCAACCTGCAACGGGTGGCGCTGCTGTTGCACTCGCTGGAGACGCGCGATTTCTCGCTGCTCAAAGAGGCGCTCGACGATCGCGTGCATCAACCCGCGCGGGAGAAAATCGTGCCCGGACTCAACCAGGCGCTCGCGTTGCAACATCCCGATCTGCTCGGCATCTGCCTCAGCGGCTCCGGGCCATCGATTGTTGCCTTCGCCGAGCGCAACCTGAGTGCGATCGCTGCTCTGCTGGCAGCAGCCTACGAACCGCTCGGCATTGCGTATTGCGTCAGGACGTTGCAGGTCCACGAGAGGGTTCGCGAGGCGCCGATCGATTTCGCCGCGTGGCGCGCCATGCAAGCCGGGGATATGTTGCGCGAGAACTGCGGCGTGATGCGCCTGGCCTAGTCGCACGAGTGCGGGAGCGTCGCGAGGCGAAAGATTTGGCCTGACAATG
Organism: uncultured Acidobacteriaceae bacterium; assembly: GCA_963821995.1. Taxonomy (GTDB): domain Bacteria; phylum Acidobacteriota; class Terriglobia; order Terriglobales; family Acidobacteriaceae; genus Bog-257. Next base: position 58,715 of record CAWGFZ010000027.1, read on the forward strand.
CGCTTGCGGGCGGGAATAGGTCGCCATGAACGTCTCCTGGGAAATCGAGCCAATCTCCCTAACCGTCGATCCGTTCTTCGGGAGTAATAACGTCCCTTATCACTGGCTAACGGGAATGGCAACGCCGCGGTGCAATGTGTCGGCTATCCCGGGCTAGGTGCTGGTCATTCGGGAAAAAATTGAAAATGGCTCTATTACACGACTCCAGTTCTCAAGGCTCACCGGTTCGGCTCCGCTTGGTGGATCGCGTGAATCTCGCGGCTATCGGCATTGGCGTTATTTTTGCTGCCCTCGGGGCCGGGGAAGCAGTCTATCGGATTGCGTTTTTCCAGTTTGAAGGCGCTACCGACCGGCTGCCCATCGAGATCCTGTTCGGATTAGGGTTTGCGTGGCTCACCATCAAGCTGGTGAGGAAGATTTATCGCCACCAGACCGAAACATCGGCCCGGATGAACCTGATCTGGCATCGAAACCATAAGATCCGCCACGCGGTTGAGGCGATTGCGTCCCTCCCCATTCCTACCAATCAGCAAGCCGTCCGGGTGATACGGGAAGAGGTCGACCGCATTGAGTGGGCGTTAGACGATATCCTGCCGCGATAGTCCTGCGATTGCCATGGAGCATTCGGGGGGATGCGGGTAGCAGAATGGTTTTCTACTCTAGAATCTGTGTACCTTTTGCGATTTCAATTTCGCGCCTTCCAGATGAGTCCGCAGCTTTTCCAACGTAGCCTCAATAGTCAGACCATATTTGGCGCGGAGACTCTCGGGTTTGCCATGCTCGATGAACTGATCGGGCCAGCCGACACGCACCACCGGGGTCGCTAATCCCAAGTCGCTGATGCTCTCCAATACGGCGCTGCCGAAGCCTCCGCGGAGGGCGTGATCCTCCAGGGTCACGATGGCCTCGACCTGCCGGCCCCAGAACTCCACCATCTCAGTGTCGATTGGCTTGCAAAAACGAGCATTGATGATGCAGGCCGACACTCCCTCGCCCTCGAGTTTGCGGGCCAGCTCATATCCCATGGGAACCATGTTTCCGAGGGCCAGAATTGCAACCTGATCGTTGGTCCCATGCTGTAACAGCTCGGAGCGGCCAATCGGGATGAGTTTGGGCACATCCTTGACTGCAACGCCGGGCCCGACGCCTCGCGGATAACGCACCGCACTCGGCCCCTCGTACTGCATGGCGGTAAATAACATGTCGGCCAGTTCGTCTTCATCCTTGGGCGCCATGTGAACGATGTTGGGAATGCCACGGAGATAGCTGATGTCGAATAAGCCATGATGCGTGGGGCCATCGTCCCCGGAAAGACCGCCGCGGTCGAGACAGAAAACCACCGGCAGCTTCTGCAGGCAAACGTCGTGTACAACCGGATCAAATGCCCGCTGCAAGAAGGTGGAATAAATGGCGCAGAACGGGCGGTAGCCTTTGGTCGCCAAACCCGCAGCAAACAGCACGGCGTGTTCCTCGGCGATGCCAACGTCGAAATACTTATCGGGATGGTAACTCCGGAAGCGGTCCAGCGCCGTTCCGTTCGGCATGGCGGCGGTGATGGCGACGACCTTCGGATTGCTGTCCGCTAGCTTAATCAAGGTGTCGGCGAAAACTTCCGAATACGTGCGCTGGCTCAAGGGCTTGGTCTCTCCGGTCTCCGGATCGTAGGGGCCAAGACCATGGAACTTCTTCTGCTTCCGGAGAGCTGGCTCGAAGCCCTTACCTTTTTGGGTCAGCACGTGGAGCAGAACTGGCCGGTGCTGCGTCTTCAGAAACTCGAAGGTTTTGATCAGAGTTGCAATGTCGTGACCGTTCACCGGACCGTAGTATTTCAACCCCAGCTCTTCGAAAATCACGCTGGGCCACAGCATGCTTTTGGCGGCCTCCTCTGCCTTGCGTGCCACGCGCAAGGCCGTCTTGCCACCCAGGCGCTCTACCAACCGTGAGCTGTGGTCGCGCACGTAGGAGTATCCGGGGTGAGTGACGATCTTATTCAAGTAGCTGGCGATGGCCCCGACGTTTTTGTCGATCGACCACTCGTTGTCGTTTAGAACGACAATCAAGCGCTTGGTGTGATGGGCGATGTTATTGAGCGCTTCGTAGGTAATGCCACAGGTGAAGGCGGCATCTCCGGCCAAAGCCACAACGTGTTCGTGGCCGCCCGCCATGTCGCGCGCCGCCGCCATCCCCAGCGCCGCTGACAATGCCGTGCCCGCGTGGCCGGCACCGTAGCAATCGTGTTCACACTCGCTCCGCAACATGAAGCCGCTGAGCCCGCCGGGGGTGCGTAGGGTGTGAAACTGCTCGCGCCGGCCGGTCAGTAGTTTGTGGACGTACGACTGGTGACTGACGTCGAACAGGAAATGATCGCGAGGCGTGTCGAAGACGTAATGCATGGCAATCGTCAGTTCCACGACGCCGAGGTTGGGGCCGAGGTGCCCGCCGGTGCGGGAAAGAGCGGTAATCAACTCTTCCCGAATTTCGGCAGCCAATTGCTCGAGCTTGGAAATGGGAAGACTCTTCAGGTCGGAAGGCGAATTGATGCTGTTCAGCAGAGCCATAGTGGCCAAACCGTATTACTCCCATGCTACATCCCAGGCTCGAATCCAAGAAACAGGCTCGGCTATGGTCATTCGCCAGCGAGGGGCGCAGGTTGCCACCAGCATAAGTCTCAATGAGTACATGAAGCCAATTCTCCTGTATCGCTGAGACGAATTGCCATCCGGCCGCCGAAGGCGGAACAGTTGCGATCCTACTCAACAATGGGGATGCGTCGCCGAATGTGACGATATCGGTTGGTCTTGGGGAGTCTTGGCGGCCCATCATTGGATGCTTCTGTTGGCCGGCACTTGGTGTCGATTGCAGATAGACCTGCTTGGCACGTGCGCATTCCAGCGGAGATTTTGCCGAATCATTACCGGCCCGGCATGGGATGCTTTTGCTGGCCGGCAGTGGGCACCAATTGCAGATAGACCTGCCTTGGCACGTGTGAGTTCCAGCGGTGAGTCGCTTTCCCATAGCCGACGAAGCCGAAGAACATCACCGCAATTCCAGCAGCCAGCGTCCAGGCGGGAATGGTGCGGGTGCGGCTTTGGCCAGCGCCAGGGATTGCCATCGACATGGTCAACGTGTCTTTCGCAGGACAGACGGCGACGCATTCCAAGCATGCCGTACATTCCGCCGAGCGGATTTGCACTAACTTATCGACCGGCAGCGCGGCAGGACAGGCTTTGGCGCATTTGGCGCAGTCAATGCAGCCGTTCGTGTTTCGCGTGATGCGGGCCGGGCTCAGTAGCGCCGTTAAACCCAGAAGTGCGCCATAGGGGCATAAATAGCGGCACCAGAAGTTCTGCACGAAAATCGATCCGACGATCAGTCCCATTACGACGATTCCAGCTGTGCCGTCCAGATGGCAAAAGAAATTCAGCATGCGCACATCGACGACCTTGACGTAGGGGCTGTTCAGGAAATCGGCGATGGCGGCTGCTGACATCGTCATCACCACATAGGCGAAGAATCCGAAGAGAAGATACTTCAAGGAGCGCAGCGGAACGTCGGCCCAACGCGGCAGACGAAAGTTGCCACCGAAAATGTAGCGGCCCAGCTTCCATAGGTATTCGGACGCCGTTCCCACCGGACACAGCCAGCCGCAAAATGCCTTGCGAAACAGCAACGACATCGTCAGGAACGACACAAAGAGGAAGAATCCGGCAGTATGCACCTGCGGTACCTGCCGCGTCAGCAGAAAGTACTTCAACTGCATGAGGCCTTCGATGGGCAGCCAGCCTTCGACGCCCGACGGTCGGGAGACCTCCAGCGCGCGGCCGCCGGTTTCGGCCCAGCGCACCCAGAGGTAGAACTGGATTCCGATCCAAATGTTTAATGCGACCAGCAACAACTGGACAGCGAGGCGCAAGGGCTGCGAGTACTCGCGATCGTCGCGGCGGACCAGCTTCTTTCGCGCCACCGGCCGCCTGGCCGCGGCGTAGGTGGCCGGAGAATCAGCGGCCAGTGGAAGCGGGGGCGACAGTGGAAGCGATGTTTGCGTTGCCATTACCGACACGACTCTTGAGACTCCATCCTCTTTCCTTCAGCATAGGGAGACTGCTGGCAAACAACTATGACTTCGGTCACAAATGGCATCAATCCCGGATTCAACACTTGCCCTCGATTGCGACAGCGCGCGGAAACAGAATGTTGTTTTCCAGGTGAATATGCTGGTGAAGATCGGCTTCGAATGCCGGCAAAGCTTCATACAGTGCGCGATAGCTGGCGCAGGCACCCTCGGGGAGGGCATAGTCTTTGGTAATCGCGCGCAGGGTGCGCAAGGCCTCGCCCGCGCCATCGTGCTCCTGCATCATCATGCGAATGGGATTCGTCACCGTGCCAAAGCAGGAGGGCGGTGCCGCTTCGCCTGCCAATGTGTTCTCTTCCATGCGCAGCACGTATGGAAACAGTACTTGCTCTTCCTTCATCAGGTGAACATGCAATTCGGCGGCGAGCGCGGAGAAGATTTCCTGCACTTGCGCCAGTTCCGGATGGCGGTTGCCATGAACCCCTGCGACCTTTGCCGCCAACGCCTCAATGCGAGGACATTCCTGGTGCACGAACACGTGATGCGTTCGGGTAATGTGCTCGATAAGGTCAGCCAGCATCGCGTTCTGCCAGTCCTTGTTCTCGGGACCGCAACTCGCCAAACCCTGCTGCAGACGCGACAGCACTTCGTCGAGCGGAAGATTGATAGCGGCGCAAGCGTCGCCCAGCGTTCGGCTGCCGCCGCAGCAGTAGTCGATACCGAGCTTCTCAAACTCGCGAGTTGCGCCCGGTATCTGCCCTGCAATTTCGCCCACGGTGTCGGTGGATGTCAGTGTCATTTGCTACCTCCTTGGGCGGGCTAAGCGCCGCCTCAAGATCCAGCCTAATGGCACTTGATTTGCCCCACTATGACTTCTGTCACGGACATAGAAGATTCCTGCAAGCTTGCCGCGAACGGGACCCTGCGGCGACGATATGCGAGGGACGGATCAGCGGTCGCGAACCTCGAATAAATGCTCGAATCGTTCGCGCCCAATTGCCCTGTGCTAACTGGATCTTGAAGTTGTTTCCATAAGCAGAGCAAGGAAAGCCTTGTCCGCGTGTGACAGGTGTCTCTTCTTGCGGCAAGTAAAGATATAGCCGATGCGAGGGTTCATGTCGGCGAGGCGCAGCGCCTGCAACGAGCCGGCAGCGATCTCCTGCTGCACGATAATTCTGGGCTGGATGGAAACGCCCAAACCCGCTTCCACCGCGCGTTTCACACCTTCAGGGTTCACGAAGTCGAGCACGTTCTGCATGACGATGCCTTTCGCTTGTAGGCGTTCCTCCACGATGGCCCTTGCGCCTGCGCCTCGGGCGGCGACGATAAATGTCTCACCAAGCAAATCCCGAGCCTGAATGCGCCGGCGGCCCGACCACCGGTGATTGTCTGGCACAATGACCACCAGCTCATCGCTCATAAACTGACGCGCCACGAGCCGCGGATCATGAACCTCGCTGCTGACCAGCCCGAGGTCAAGCAGGTTTGCCAGCACTTTGGCTTGGATGCTTTCGCTGGTTGACATCTGCAGTGTGAGTTCGACAGCAGGATAGCGCCGGCGATAGGCGGCGAGCACGCGCGGCAGGATGTAAAGCGCGATAGGAAAGCTTGCCCCCAGACGAAGCCGCCCGGCGCGCATTCCCGTAAGGTCGTGAATTCTTTCTTCTGCTGCCGCGACCGTTGCCATAACTTCCTGCGTCGCTTCCAAAAGAATTTCTCCGGGCTGGGTGAGCGCCACCTTTCTGCCTAAGCGGTCAAACAGCGGCACGCCCAGGTACTCTTCCATTTGCTTGACGTGTTTACTGATGCCGGGTTGGGTCAGGTGGACCCGGTCGGCGGCGCGGGTGAAGCTGCCGGTTTCCGCCACCGCTTGAAATACACGTAGTCGATCGAGATTAATCATAGCTAGAAGTTATTGATAATATCAAAACAAGTCATTTGATTCATGCCAATTAGTTTCGTACGATCCAAGCAGATCAAGCGGGTTGCCGATTCAGAGCAGCCCAGATCGAAGGAGGCTGTCATGAACTGCATGAAATTGGCACAGACGGAAACAAGTGCTTACATTCGCGGGAGAAACGAGAAAGTCGAGAGGCCGAGGCCCGTCCTGGTGTCCAGCAGGCGCGAGTATTCGGATGTTGTGATGCAACGTGTCGCGGAAGTTGTGGACGCGGAACTGGCAAATGGCAGCATGCCCGCGTAGAGGGCACGCGGGCCGCTGCGGCTCGGGCGGTGTCAGAGTGGCCGCTATTCAGTTACAACTGCAAGAGGGCTTTTCACTCTTACTAGGCTGGTCTTACCCGCGTACGGACATTTTGGAATTCGCACGTTCCCAGGCCGCGCTTTGCCGCCATTGCGAGATAGGGCAGCGACGACACATCGAGATTCCAGAATGCCTTGGCCACATAGGCATCGAGCGCGACCGGATCAGTCCCGGCGACCAACGACTTCTTCAGGACAACATCCTCCAGATTGCCGCCAGTTGGACCGTTGCGAATCAGCACACGATAGCAGTCGATGATCGTCAGGGTTGGACGAATGAAACCGGCCAGATCGACCAGGCTTTCGTGAATGCGCTGGTGTAGCTGATGGCGCGCGCCACCGAGGATGCCGTACCAGTTCTTCATGCCCAGCGTAACTCCGGTCAGGCTGTGGTGCTTGGCGATAGGAATGTTGATGATCTTATCGGCATTAAGAAAAGGCGTGAGCACCGGCCAGTCGCGCAGCACATCGCCCTGAAGGTCTACTTCCTGAAATCCGGCAGATTCAGGCAGTACGACCTCTGCGCCTTCGTGCTGGGCCACAGCGGCAACTCCCGATCTCTGAAAGCAGCGGCGCGGATCATTACAGCTTACGTCGGTCACGATAACCCGCTTAGCGCCTGCATTCCAGCATTGGCGCACAACCTCCGCGACAACGGCGGGATTGGTGTTGGCAGCCTGTTCGGGGGTGCGGTCCCAACCAATGTTGGGTTTCAACACGACAATATCGCCGCGCGCGATGAAGCGGCGCACACCACCGAGCTCATCAACGGCATAGCGCGTGAGCTGGGCCGGATCATCGCCCTGCACGATGGCCATTTCGGGGAGCTTCGAATCCGGAGGGACGGAGTGGTCGCGCTTGACATTCGTCGCCAGCGCAGACGCGGGACGCGAACTGCGCTCGTTGAGCCAATATCCCAAGCCCGCCGCGCCCAAGCTCAGGCTGCCCAGGCGCAGTAGCTTAAGCAACGCTTCGCGGCGATCCAATGTGGGACTCTCGGACGCCATAGTGCCTTCCGTCTTTGCTTTTGGACGACGAGTGGATTGTAATTCCGCTCAGATGGCGAGCACTGTGCAATCCGTCACAGCCACACGTGCGCAGCAGAGAGGGCGCAGCGCAAAGGGTGCTGTTGTCCTTGTTGGTTTCAGTGCCGTCATTGGCCAGATCGTTCTCATGCGGGAGTTGATTGTTGTCTTCAGCGGCAATGAAATTTCGCTGGGAATCATGCTTGCCACTTGGCTTTTCTGGGCTGCGGCTGGCAGTTATCTCAGCAGCGTTATCAAATTAGGCGAGCGCAACCCAGGGCGAGTTGTCGCGACGCTCGAGTGTCTACTTGGTCTCAGCCTATTGCCCACTATCAGCTTGTTGCGAGCTTCGCGAACTCTATTTCAGGCGGTACCGGGCGAACTGATAGGTCCATTGCCGATGCTCCTGACCTCGTTCGTGTGCCTGAGCATCTTCTGCGCGCTTTCAGGATCCCTGTTCGTGGCTGCGATGCGCCTCTACGAGCAAGCAACTGGGGTGACTGTGCGAGCGGCCGCAAGTTCGGCTTATCTGCTGGAGGCCGCAGGCGCCGGAGGCGGTGGAATTCTCGCCAGCTTAGTTCTGCTGCGTTGGTGTAGTTCCTTTCAGATCGCGGCTATTGTCCTGCTGCTGAACGTCTCTATGGCAGCGATCCTGTGCTGCCCGATGCGTCGGATGCGGATCGTAGCTGCCGGTTTAGGCATTGGCCTGCTGGCAGTACTTCTTGCAACCTGGGCGGTGCCGTCCTTGGAGGAGTCTTCGCAAGCCCGCCTGTGGCGAGGTTTTCATCTGCTCGCATCGCGGGACTCAATTTATGGCAAGCTGGCCATCATCGAAACGGGCGACATTCGCAGCATCTACGACAATGGAATTATCCTCGCCAACGCGCCGGACGAGAGTGCTGCGGAAGAAGCCGTCCACTATGCCCTGCTGGAGCATCCCGCGCCGCGACGTCTGTTGCTCATCGGCGGGGGAGTGAATGGCAGCATCGCGCAGGCCTTGAAATATGCCACCGTCGAGCGCCTCGATTACGTCGAACTCGATCCCACGCTGATTGCGATCGCACGCCAGTACTTTCCCGGGCAATCAAAAATATTCTCCGATGCGCGCGTACACCTGCATTACGCTGACGGCCGGCATTACCTGAGCACAACTGGAAATGAGTTCGATGTGATCATCGTCGATCTTCCAGACCCGCAAACCGCGCAGTTGAACCGCTTCTACACCCGTGAATTTTTCGCTTCGGCGCGCGAACATCTGGCTCCCGCAGGATTGCTCGCAGTTCAACTACGCGCCTCAGAAGACTACATCAGCCCGGACCTGGCAGCGTTCCTGCGTTGCATTCAGCACACGCTGGAGCAGGTGTTTCCTCAGGTTGCCGTCATTCCTGGCGAAACCATGCATTTCTTCGCCGCCATGCAGGCTGGGGAACTGACTGAAGATCCGCAGACGCTGATCTCCAGATTGCGATCGCGAAAGGTAGAAACCCACTATGTTCGGGAATATTTCCTGCCCTTCCGCATGATGCCGGACCGTATGGCGCAGGTCCATGAGTTGCTGCGGGGCGGGTACGAGACTCCGGTAAATCGCGACTTTGCCCCGATTGCTTACTACTTCAACGTGGAACTGTGGAGCGCGCAGTTCAGTACCGCGTCCGCTCGCTGGCTACGGAATGCGGCGCAGCGCAGTTTCAGCAGCATTGTTGTAGCCGGGTGTTTTCCCTTGTTGTTGCTGGCGCTTTTGCTGGCTTCTCCACCGATTCGTGCGCAGCGCGCTCGCGCTACTGCTGCCTTCTGCGTGACGGTAACGGGATTCACTTTGATGGCGCTGCAGGTGCTTCTGCTGCTGTTGTTCCAATCCGTTTACGGCTACGTCTACCACCAGCTCGCCATCCTGATTGCGATGTTCATGGCAGGCATTGCGCTGGGCAGTTGGTTGGGAATCCGGCAGACTCGTCTTGCCGGCTCTGCGATGAGACGCCTGGCTTCCGTCCAGTTTCTGCTCGCTGCCTCGGTACCGCTGCTGATGTTCGTGATTGCCTTGCTGGCACAGAGTTCGCGAGGGAGTACAACGCTGCTGAGCTCGCAGCTTTTGTTTCCCGCACTGGCAGTGATCGGCGGAATGATTGGCGGTTACCAGTTCCCCGTTGCCACCGAGATCTACCTTGGCGGGGCTGGTGCGCAACGGGGGCTCGGCACTCTTTATGCACTGGACTTGATCGGCGGATGTGCTGGTGCCTTGTTGCTGAGTGGCTATCTCATCCCGGTGTACGGCTTCTGGAAAACTGCGTGGTTCACCGCGGCGGTGAATTTGGCGCCGGCTGTCCTGGCCGCGACGCTAAGCCGGGAGCCACGGGCGGCTCAGCCGTAATTGGCCTGGGCCCGCCAAATACAACGGCGGTGAACATAAAGATGTCGGTATTCTCGTCCTTCCAACAGTTGGGTTGCATACCTGCCTTGGCGCACGTCTGTTGCAGAAAGGTCGTGCGGTCCCATCCTTGTTCAGTGGGCACCTGGGGTAGCAACAGGCCCTCGTAGCTGCCATTCTTCATAAGCAAACCATGCTGCCCCACCTTGATCTGGCGCACGTCGGTCACACGGCGTAAAGGCGAGAGCACCGAAATTTCGTATTCCAGTATGCCCAATTCTGAGGCAGCAACCGGGGAGAAGCGCGAGTCGCGCAAGGCCGCCAGGGTTGCCGTATCGCGCACGGTCATATTCAACGGCTTGCTCGCCAATGTATAGCCAACGCAGCCGCGCAGTTGTCCCGCCTCCGTCAAGGTCACAAACGCTCCGCGCTCCTGGTTGAGGGTTCCGCTTGAGCTCACGGGCACCTCGTACATCGCTCCTGCGCGAACTGCGTGCTCCACCGACTTGCGCGCAAGGCCCAGGAGTTCGCCTTTATCCTGAGAACTCAGCGAGAACGGCTGCTCTGTATTGTGGCGGGTTGGGCTCTTCAGCAGCAGCAGCGCACTGTATCCGACGACGCGGGAGTGGTCGCCGGCGGTATCGCCGGAATTGGCATACTTCAGTAGCTCCGCACGGTTCGCTCCCATTCGCTCCGCGGCGACCATCGCCGCCACAATCGGCGCGCCACCGCACGCCTCCCAAACACGCATAGCGAAATTCCGTGACATGCTCAGGTAGTCCCAGTCCTGCACCGCGGCGAGCGTTTTATGATCGATCTGAACCGCCTCATCGTACGGGTGGTAGTGGGACAAATCAGAACTGGCGACGATAAGCGTGTCGCCTCCGTTAATCATCCTGGCCAGGGCCACTCCCAGGGCGCGGCTGCTTTCGTAGCTTTGGTCTCCCATCACGATGGGCACCAGTTGGAAGCTGCCGAGCACGTGCTGCAGCCACGGCAACTCGACTTCGACTGCATGCTCCGCGCCTTGCGGCGTTGGCGTATGCCCGCGGCTGGAGAGCTTGATGCTGGGATCCATCTTCGCCAACTGCTCGGCGAATGTCTTGTCAACCGGGACGGTACCGAGCGGGGTTGCATAGGCGTCGCCGTCAAATACGGACGAGAAGTCAAAGGCCTCGTAATGTGAAGGCGCAATCACCACCACGCGCGAATACTTGCGCCCCTTCAATGCCGCATAGGTGTAAGCCGCTACCGGGCCGGAATACTGATAGCCGGCATGCGGCGCAACCACGGCAAGAATCGGGTCGGGAATCTTGGGCACAGAGGCGTGCGCCAGCATGTCATCCATCATCGCGGTGAGGGCTTTACTGTCTGCTGGATAGAAGCCGCCGGCAACACCGGGCTGCCGCACGTTCTCCGTCCCGGCGGCGCAGGAACATTGCGCCATTGCCAGAATCAGCACCGCCAGCAGGACTGCGCAAGGAAGTCTGAATCGAGTGCTCATAATGTCCCCCCCTTCTTAGGCGTGCCAAATACCGGGAATCGGCTGCTTGCAGTATGGGCAACAGTTCTTGTGAATCAACATCTGGCTCGTCGTCAGTCCCACCCGCTCCACCAGCAGCTTGCGACATTTCGGACAATATGTGTTCTCCGCCGGATGCCCCGGGACATTGCCGATGTAAACGTAATGCAGTCCTTCGGCATCGGCGATGGCCTTGGCACGCTCCAGCGTTGGCACGGGAGTGGGCGGCAGGTTTTTCAACAGATACTCGGGGTGAAATCGCGTGAAATGAACGGGCACATCCAAACCTAGGTTGGTCTTGATCCAGCGCGCCAGGCCGCGAAACTCCTCATCGCCGTCGTTGAGTGTCGGCACTACGAGGTAGACAATCTCGGTCCACTTGCCCATCTTTTTCAAAGTGACAAGGCAATCGAGCACCGGCTTTAGTTCGCCGCACACTACATCGCGGTAATACGACTCCGTGAACGCCTTGAGATCGATCTTGACCGCGTCCATCTTTCCATACGCAGCTTTCAACGCCTCCTGCTGGATGTAGCCGTTGGACACCACTATGCTGCGAACGCCCGCGGCGTGACCGGCATCCGCTGTGTCCATCAGGTACTCGCTGAAGATCACAGGCTCACTATAGGTGTAAGCAATGGTGGGGCAGGAATAATGTGTCGCCAGGTCGGCAATGTTCTGTGGGGGCGCGTAGTCGGCGCGGACCTGCTCCGGGCGCACCTGGGAGATGTCCCAGTTCTGGCAAAACTTGCAGTTCACGTTACAGCCGGCCGTGGCCAGCGAGAACGCCAACGTGCCCGGGAGGTAATGAAAGAACGGCTTCTTTTCGACCGGGTCAACGTGCGCGGTACAGACGCGGGAATGCACCAGCGTGTAGTAGGTGCCTCCGTGGTTCTCGCGAACGCCGCAGTATCCACGTTCGCGATCACCGACGGTGCACCCCCGTGGGCACAGCTTGCACTTAATCTTTTTGGTCTGAAGCTTCTCGTAGAAACGGGCCTCGGTAACGAATTGCGAATCGTTCTGCGAAGGACTGCCCCACGGCAAGATTGTCGTGAAAGGCTGAGCGAAAGCGTCGATGCTGCATGCCGCTCCGGCCATCGCCGCGCACTTCAGGAAACAGCGCCGGTCAAGTACGCGCAGGTCCGCACGAACGGCGGACCCGTCGTCCCGGCTGCCCGGCGATCTCAGCTCGGCCAGCGAATTGACCTCGTGTGCCATACTCAGCCTCATTCACGCACCGGGCTAGGGGAAAGCCTTGTGTCAGGGCACGACTTTACAGGCCGCTGAAAAAGTCCATTTCCGAAAGCTTTGTATCAGGGCACGACTTTAGTCGTGCCGGAAGGCTTTATTTTTTGTCATTCCGAGCGGGCTTCAGCCCGCGAGGAATCTGCTTTATCGACTTTTTCAGCGGCGTGTAAAAGGCGTGCCACCCATTCCCGTCACGGCCTAAACTGCCCTACACCTCAACGACAGCGATCTTCTTCGGATCGTTGGTCCCGAGCCGATGCTGCGCATCGGCAGCCGTCGCGATGTACAGTGGAGCTCTCTTGTCTGCCTGCAGTGTCTTCAATCCTTTTTCGGCACGCTCGCGCTCAATCATCTGCCAGCCGACGTAGTCGAGCGCCACAGGATCGCGCGCAACCAGCAGCGCATTCGGCTTCCAACTGTATTGCGGTTTGTACCCCGGTCCACCTTCGTAAGTGGCGATGGTCGCATCGCAGATGATCAGCCGCATCCTGGTCCGGATATCCGGCAGCATATTCACATCGGCGATATAAGGATTGCAGCCGTTGGGGTGATATTTGTTGGGATTGTGAATCACCCCGTACATGTTCTTGAGCGCCATGCTCACGCCGGCGCCGTCGTGGTCTTTGAGCACGGGCAGATTAATCAGAATGTCGCAGTTGCGCGTCAGGATCTTCGACAAACGGCTGCCCACATCCCCGTAGGTCACGAGGTCATCCTCATAGCCGACCTGATCGGTGCCGAAGCACTGGACGCTGTTCCCGCCAATGGAGATGTGAAATCCAGCGCGCTCCAACTCCACCGTATCGCGGTCCCAGATCACGATGTCTTGCGGCTTGATCCCGGCCTGCTGCAATCTTTCGCAAACTGCTTCCACCAATCTGCAGGTTGCTGGAGAACGCGCGGCCCCCAAGTGCATTCACCTTCAAACCGACCTTGTCGCCAGGACGAATGAGTTTTTTCCATGGCTCGGCTGGGCGATCGAGGTCAAGTAGAGCTTGCATGCTTTGGTCGAGCAACTTCAGCATGCGTTGCGAATCCACTTTATTTCCCGGGCCGCGCAGCGACAGATCGCGCGCAATCACGACTTTGGACTTGACCGATGTAGCGCTCGGCTCAGCCGCATCGACGAACCCCAGTCCGCCGCTAGCCGCGATTACAGCAGCTCCCGTGACAACTGTCCTGAGAAATTCGCGGCGGCTTGTAGCCTCAGATTTGCTCATACCTCACCTGGCGAATCGCTGTGGACGCAGCTGGATGGAACGCAGAATTCGCCCTGACTAACTCATACTCCAAACCAGGTGGCGTTTGCAGTGACGAGCGGCACCAACTCTTGCTCGCTATTGGGGAAGCTTCTGCTCAATCCCGCGCCCGAGTGCGAGAAGGGCCTGCGGTGCATCTGGCGATTCTTGATAGGCAACGATTCGCACTAGCTGTGGTCCTTTGCGGAATATCAGACTTTGGCTGAAAAGCCGTGCAGCACCTCCCAGGGCCACCGGCTTAGCGTCGCCCGCAGGCTCGGAGTTGAAGATGGTTGCGGCGCCATCAGGTTTGGACATGGTGTAAATGTCAACCACGACCTCGAGATTATTCTGGAATTCATAGTCGGCAGTCGAAGTCCGCTGCACGCCTGCGTTGAGATACTTCTCGGCTTCGCCATCAATATACTTCCAGAGGTCGGCGGCCTCGAAGGTGCGAATAGACGACGTTCGTCTCCAGCCGGCAACTTCGTTTGAGGCTGGAAATACTGCGGCTATATTCGCCCGTGGCCGATTACAGCCCAGGACAACAACCAGCAGCATAGCCGTAAACACAATGCGACCCTTTGAGAATTGAGTCTTCATCTTGATTTTTCTCCGGCTTGATTCAGCAGAAGCTGGTTGGTGCGCGAGCGGCTCTCCCCGATGCTGGTGACATAAATTGCTGGACGGTCCTGGACAGGACATGCGTACTCGCACGCGCCGCAGCCCACACAGTGAGCTAGATCCAAGTAGGGCTGCCTCACGAATTTAGTATGACCATCGGCAGTGAACACCTCGGCCGATCGCAGATAAATCGCTTTCGGCGATGTTGGGCACCACTCTTCGCACACAATGCATTCGGTGGTCATCGCCCAGGGCAGGCATCGCCCTCGGTCGTAGAACGCGGTGCCTATACGGATGGGCTTGTTATCAGCCGTATGACCCGTCGCCCATCCTTTTTCTTTCGCGGTAATCTCCCAAATCGCGCCGCTGGGACACACTTGCGAGCACAGCACGCAACTGGTCTCACAATAGCCGATTCGCGGCACCATCACCGGCGTCCACAGGCCCTCAAGGCCCGCCTCATTTAAGGCAGGCTGGAGTGCATTGTTGGGACATACCTTCATGCATTCGCCGCACCGGATGCATCGCGCCAGGAAGTGATCTTCATCCAGTGCTCCAGGAGGTCTTAGCAGGCGCTCATTGCGTTCCACTGCGAGCCCAGGGGCGCTACGCAGTAGAGGAACGACGGCTGCTCCCGCGAGCAGGCCGGTGAAGACCTTGCGTCGCTGCAGATTCGCTCCCAGCGGCGGGTGGGTGGGAAAGAACTTGAATTGCAGACCTCCCTCAGGACAATCGGCAACACAGTTGAGGCATAGGTGACACTCCGTTTGTCGCCAGGGAACCCCGCCGATCGGATCATCACCCCCCTGGCAGTGCAGCAGGCAGCGGTCGCAGTCTTTACAGTGCTCCGCATTCTTAACCAGTCCAAGTACCGACAACCGCGAAATGATGCCGAGCAGCGCGCCGAGAGGACAGAGCGCGCGACACCAGAAACGGGTGACGCGAAAATTCAGCGTGACCAGGAGAACGAAGACTAATCCGATCCAGATTGCCTGCCTGAAATACGGCTGCTTGAACGTCAGCAGCGAGCCTCCTAAAACGAAATGCAGAACGCTGCCGAGGGTCTGCAGTGGTGCGATGCGGCTATGGCCTAGAGCATGCAGCGCAGCGCTTAGCGCGTAGTTGGTCGCCGGCAGAATCGACAGCGCCAACGAGCGCACAAGCACTGCGATGGGATCAAGCCAGCCGATGATCCCCGAGCCGAGAAGCGCCGCGGCAAGGCCGCCAATTAGAAGGTAGTACTTGATCGTCTGCCAGCGCTTGTAACGATTCGACTCGACCAGCCGCCTGCCGCGCTTTTTCTCCGATCGCAAGCTGCTGAAGTAGTGATGAACCGAACCCAGCGGGCAGATCCAACCGCAAAAAAACCGGCCGAGAAACAGCGTTGGGATAAGGATAACAAGAGACCACAAGAGTCCGTGATACAACGCCTGGCTGGAAAGAGCGTTCTGTATTGCAACCAAGGGATCAAGCTGGAGAAATATGCTTACCGGATAGGCGATGTGGATTTCCGCCTCGCTGGAGCGTAACGAGCTGCGAAACTCCGTCTTAAGCAGAAGAAAAAGGAACAGCAGAAGAAAAATGATCTGCGAAGTCCGGCGTAATGTCGTCAGTTTCGGAAAACGCACTCTGCTGCTCCAGCCAATCGAGAGCGCTCAAACGCTGCCCGCCCCAGGCCCGCGGGCGGTTTCGCCGTTTAAACTGCTCGAAGATCATGGTGAGACAAAGCAGAGCCGTCTTGCTGTGAGCAGCGTCACTCTTCTTAGGATCGAGCAACAGGCGACAAACCCTGCCTGTAAAGAATTGCTGACGACCAGGCGTGCGCGTGCAGGTCTGCGTAACTGTAATAGCTCATACGCGATCTGACATTTTGGTCGGGTCAAGCAGCAGTCGCCGGGGACGCGCTGGCACCTGCGAAGTGAGCGCCCTAATCCCTAGACTTACA
Organism: uncultured Acidobacteriaceae bacterium; assembly: GCA_963821995.1. Classification (GTDB taxonomy): domain Bacteria; phylum Acidobacteriota; class Terriglobia; order Terriglobales; family Acidobacteriaceae; genus Bog-257. The sequence continues at coordinate 75,019 of CAWGFZ010000027.1, forward strand.
TAAACTCACTTGCGGCTGTGGCGCCAGCCCTTAGTTGTGTGCTGGGCTGCTCAGTAACTTGGAGGTGAAAATCCTCTGGCCGACCCGATGGAGGTGAAGGCCCAGTGATAATGCAAGGGCTATCGCCGCGAGGCGAGGTCCGAAGGAAGCCTGGAACAAATGTGCGAGTCGATGGACAAAAACCGGATACAAGGCGCCAGCGCCGGACGAGCGGGCAACTTACCGCGAAGCCCATAATCTCGTTGACCTGGCTGAGTGCCGACACAGCTTCCGCCTCACCCAAGCAACCTGCGTAATCGAGTTCACCGGCGGCTATGCGAGAGTCTGCTAATCTGGCAGGGAATCGATGTCCCTGCTCTCTCTAGCCCCGATCCTTACCCCGCACGGCCGATTAACTCTAGTACAGAACGATGACGCGGCCGCGGTGGAAGCCGAGCTTGCAGAGCGCCTTCAGAGAGCGTTTTCCCGCGGATCGGGACACGGCCTCCTCCAACTGGGTGCGGATGAAATCGGAGCCGCCCTTCCCCCGACTTTGTTCTATTGGCGGGAGTTTGCCGCGCAGTATGTGACAGCCGTCTGCACTCTGCCAGATACCGGTGCGGAGCCGGCAAAGGTCCACGTTCCATTGCCTCCCAACTCAGAGTTAGACCAGCTTGTGTTGGCTGCACCTCCCATGACCGGTGCTGAATATCTGACGGCAGCGGTCCTGAGCGCTCTCTGGCAAGAACTGGATGCGGCTTTTCGAGTCGAGTTGTCGGAATCGAAATGCGGGGTTGAGGAATTCCTCAAGCGACGTAACCCAGCTTGGAACCTGGTCGGCCGCGTCCATTTCAACTTTGCCGTGGATCTCGCGCAAAGCCGCGTGCCAATGCCAAGTTCTCTGGCACTACAGCTAACAAGAGCAAGCGTGCAAACAAAGCACAGGGGGCAAGCAGCCTGTGAGGCCCAGCAGTAGTTTGTAAGGTTCGGGTATACGGATGACGGTGCTGGCGGGGTGACAGGCATCACGGTATGGTCTTTTTCGAAATTGGAGTTCGGGCTGATAACACAGAATGAGTTGCGGAGTTGAGGAACTCATTCCAGCATCGCCGCTGGCGGGAGACGCACTTCATAGCACTCTATTCGGGGCTGCGCAGTTGCCCGCCATCCTGAGTGATGGTGATCCGGGGGCTTGCTCAAGTAATGTCCGTGTAGTCGCGATCTCGCGGAATTGGCCTTTGGCGGGACCCCTGGCTGTCCAGAAGCATGGTTAGGGCGCTATCCGTTAAGTTGACATGACGCGGACTTCACGGGGGCAATGTCCCGGCACAGCGTCACCCGTCAACCGGCCGGCCAGGTATCGGGTCGTGTAGCTGCCCCCATTTTTCCAGATTTTCATTGATATGATGATGTAGCTCTTTTTGAGACCGTCTATGACATCGCGCATTCACGCAGTTCCTTCTCCCTCCCAGCAACAATTTTTGGCGTACGATCCGCTGCTCGACGACGTTGGATACATGACCTGCATGACCCTGGTGCTGCTGGGAAATTACGCGCAGACCGGGCATCTGGGCGGACCGCTCGCCTACACACCGTACAATGTTGCGGCGCATTTGGCCGGTCCTGAAAACGGCGGACTGCGTTACGATTACCGCCGGCCGAAGCATCCTTACTCCGACAAATTCATGATGGCGGCGGGCCACTCGGTTCCCACCTGCTACGCGCTGTGGATGATCATGGGCCAGGCGCTGTATCGCAAGTATCAGCAGACCGGCGATCCGCGTTATCACGTCGACCCGCACGTCGCGATGCTGCCGATCGACGCGTTGGGATTCCGGCGCGGCGCGGGCGCGCTGAAGACGCTGCTGCGCGAAACGGGTTTGGAAGACCATCCGCTGTTCGCGCAAGCCAAAGGCCGCGGGATTCGTGCGCTCGCGGGACATGCCGAAAGCACCGATTTAACCAACGACGTGAACGGCGGACCCTCGGGCATCGGCATCGCGACGGCCGCGGGCAAAGCGGCGTTCTGGGATATCGCGGGCGCGCCCGAGTCGCCGAAAGTGATCGCGCTGGAGGGCGAATTCGCGCTCACCGAAGGTCACGCGCAGGAGTTGAAGACGCAGGCGCTCGCGCTGCAAGTGGGAAAGCGTTTGCGCGTGATGATTTCCGACAACAACGCGGGCATCGACGATTGCCTGATCGGCGGCGCGATTGGCGGCGTGATCGCCGCGCAGTTCTGCGCGGTCTACGACCTCGTGGGTCAATGGACGTCGTATGGATGGAACGTCTTCACGCTGTCGAACGGTAACGATTACGGCGAAGTGACCGCGGCGCTGAAAGCGATGGACGAAGTGGACCCGCAGGACCGCCGTCCCATCGTCGCGATCGGCAAAACCATCAAGGGCTACTGGCCCGCTGCCGCCGACGGCAAAATCCCCGGCTACGGCGATCAATTGGTGAGTTACCCAAGCCATCCTTACGCGCTGAAGATGAACTCGGAATATTTTCTCGCGCTGGCGTAGACCTTCGAGAAGCATTACGGCGTGGAGTTCGAAGGAATTCGCAAGGGCCCGGTCAGCAACAATCGCGAGCGATTGATCCAGTTCAAGACGAACATCGACGTGGTGATGTCGCTGCTCGACCGCAACGGATTGGGCGATCGCCTCGCCGATCGCCTGGTGGAGATCGGCGACACCGTGCGCGACGACGTGAAGTTGCGCATCTCAGCCACGAGCGATCCGTTCCTCGACGATCGCCTGCGCGTCGTGGCGCTGCCGGAAGACCCGCAGAAGCTCTCGATTCGCAATGCGATTTCCGGTGCGGAGAAGCAAGTCAGCATTGCGCTGTTCAAGAAACCGGGCGAGGTGGCCGGAGCGCGGCGCGCGATTTCCGAAATCATCAAGTGGATGAATTACGTCACCGAAGGACGATTCTTCACCGTGGCCGCCGACCTTTCGGAGTCGATCAACGTGGAGCACGGCAGTTTGTGGGGACACTACAGTCCTACGAACAATCCGCTGGGCACGCGCTTGAAAGCGCCCATTGAAGAAGCCGGCAATGTTTCCACCGCCATCGGGCTGGTGAGTCAAAGCGCTTCCGTCGATCCCGAAAAATTCGCCGGCGTTTGGGCTTTGAGCGGCACCTACGGAGCGTTCACGCCGCTGATGTACACTCCGGCGCGCGTCTGGAGTCAACAAAATCAGGACAGCAAATTCCGCATCGGCGTGCTGCATATTCTCGCCGCGCACTCCGGTCCCGAAACCGCAGCCGACGCGCGCACCCACTTCGGCATCTTCGCGCCGCAAGTGTGGAAGCTGTTCCCGCGCGGTCAGGTGATCAATCTGAGCTTTTGGGATTACAACGATGTCGCGCCCGGCTATTTCGCGGCGGCGGAAATCGCGGCACGCGATCCGCACGTAGGCATCATCACAATCGAGGTGGCGCGTCCCGACTTCCCAGTCGCGGATCGCAAGCCATTTCGCCGACTCCGATCTGCGCGCTGCGGCCAAAGGCCTCTATGTGATCCGCGATTTCGCGCCAGGCAAGCCGCGCCACGGTTACGTGATCGCGCAAGGATCGAGTTCCACGGTGAATCTGGTGAAAGTGCTGCCGAAACTCGAAGACGCCGGTGTGAACGTTAAGGTGATTGCGGCCATCAGCGAGGATTTGTTCGATCGCCAGCCGCAAGCGTATCGCGATTCCGTGCTGCCTCCCGAGGCCCGCTACGATCTGATGGTGGTATCAACCGGCACGCGACGGTTGTGGCCGCTGCGCGACCTCGGTCCGTTGACGGACGAGTATTCACTCACGTCCGACTTCGACAATTCCTGGAGAAGCGGTGGCCTCGAAGCGGACGTGATCACGGAAGCGCATCTCAATCCCGATTCGATTTTCGCAGGCGTGGAGCGATTCGCCAACGAACGTGAGCGCCGCATCGGCGATCAACGCGAAATGATCGGTTAGTCGAGTGGGTTGTCTGCACCCGTCGTTAGTGCGCCACTTCAGAGCCTGTGTGACAACCTTCCGAGGTTGGAGATTACCGTTCCAGATGTGACATAGGCGCGCGTTCCGTCCGGCGTGATGGCTATGCCGTAGGGCCCACTAAGCCCTGGCACCGCGGCAACCGCGGTGTTGCTGGAAGTCTCGATCACCGAGACTGGACTGCACCCCTAAAATGAGACAGTGAGAGAATCTTTATTGGCTTGCGGCTGAGGCGGGTTTGAGAGCCGGGGAACCTGCCGGGTTGAAGCTGACGGGCATTGACGGAGAGCAGTTGACCGTTAGTCAATCAGTGTGGCACGGCAAGGAACAAGCACCAAAGACGGACAATGCAGTGAGAACGCTTGCGCTGTCTCCGCAGCTTGTCACGCTGCTGTGGGAACAAATTGCAAGACAGAAGGCGAAGGGGCATGAGTTTCTGTTTTCCGTTTTGACCGGAAGCCCTTGGGACATGAACGTGTCGCAAGATGCGGCCACTGCTCACGTCTCTCGGAATCAAACAAGCAGGATTCCATGCCTTCCGACACTTCAACGTCTCGTTGCTTGACGCTCTGCGGGCGCCGCTGAAAACGATTCAGGAGCGTATTGGACATGCGTTCACAGGCTCGTTCACGCTGGACGTATATGGGGTCAGCCGCAATGGAACGAGAATCTGGACGCTGCACGGAAGGCGGGAGCGGCAATAGCGGGAGCCGTGGAAAAAGCACAAGCCGACGCACAGGCCGCAACGTGCGTTCCGCAGTCTGATGGAAAGTCTGAGAATTTTGTCAGCTTAACTGCAATCAACGAGAACGGCTCCCAATCTCACGAATTGGAAGCCATTGAATCTACGTAAGTTGTTTGGTTGCGGGGGTAGGATTTGAACCTACGACCTTTGGGTTATGAGATCGACCCACTCAGGCTAAGTCAAAGATTCTGCGGCACGCATAGCAAGCCTGAGGAGTATTGAGGAAGGCTCGGGAATGCTTATCACACCCAAATCGAACCTAAATGTCGCGCTTCATGCGTCGCGCGTTTTCCAAAACGACCGCAATACGTCGGCAGGATGTGCTAGCACGATCTAAGCTCCTAGAATCCCTCACTGCGGATTTTGCCGAACAACTCCGAGGCGAGTTTGCTCAGGAAATTGCGCGCGATCCGAAGGCATTCAAGACGTATCTGATTCGGCTACTGCGACGCACACTTCCGCCAAGACGCGGAAGGCCGAATGATCCTCGTATTGATGCCGCGATGGAAATGATCGAGCAAGGAAGAACCATCAAGGAAGTCCTGCGGTCACAGATAACGCATTTCGAAAAGCTGGATGCCTACGGGCGTTACCTCGCCGAGAAGGGGCTTCGGGGGGCAATCGCGCGCAGGCGCAAGCGCAGTACCAAGTGATTCCACTTCATGTCCAACCCGCTATATCACTGCCGTCCGGGGAAATTTCTGGTGTGAAAGCGCAAGCGATTTATTTTGAGCGCGATACATGCGTTTTGGAGCAAAAGAAAGAGTTGCAAGTATATACCTTATGCAAGGCGCTGAAAACTCACAACCCGTCACCTTAGTGACGGGGCTTCTGTTGGAATAAGCAAATGGCGACCAATCTTGCGTGGTACTCTCCGGTTCGGAGGTACTACATGACCGAAGATGCACAGCGGGAAGAGAAGAAAAATCTCCTGTTTGAATGGACGGAAAACGAGCAGAAATTGGAGCGCCAGCGCGCAGTGGCTGCCCACATCGCTGACGTGTTGTTTCATGTAGCCAGCAAGTTACGCTCAGAGCCGGACAAGCTGATATTTTCGGGGGACTCGACCCCAATGCACTATATGAGCAGAGAGCTCATCACTGAGGCGCGGGGTCTGGATTTGGCCGCGATTCGAGAGGTACGGGACGCCATCAGGACACTGCAAGATCGACAGAGAGACCTAAAGCCGCGCATGGTCGCTTTTGGTTTGAAAGTCCCAGAAAAATGACGCCGACGTAGGCCCTGAAACCGGAATGAAGATTTCTGTAAGGAAGGGCGTGTTTGTGGAAGCAATAGGTGACACGGCTCACCTACTCTTCCAGTATGAAAAGTAGGATTGTGTTCATACTGATAGTGCTCTCGGTGGCGGCAATGGCTCAGTCCGGGAAATCGTCCGCGTCAAGCGATCAGCGTTTTGAGCAATGCAGGGCGAAGCTGAAAAAGGCTCAGGCGCTTGACGTTCTCTATGACATGGACTGGAGGCCGCCGTTAGAGCCTCGCGTGGTAGTCGGGCCGACGTTTTTCAAGATGCCGATTGATGGCAAAAAGGGATTCGCCATTACGGTTAACTGTTTTCTGACGGCTGGCCAGACCGATAAATGCGTTAGCTTTAACATGCTGGATTGGCAAACAGGGAAGCCGGTTGGCCGATACTCCGCTTGTTCTTTTGCAATGAACTAGAAGCCAAGGGGGTTTTTCAGGTAACCAAGCCCGCCGAAAGGCGGGTTTTTCATTTGGAGGCAAGTTTGGAGCAACCAACTGATTCTCTTCGACTTTTAGCCGGACAGGAGTGCCGCTATATATTGGCACGTTTTTCGACGCACAGAATTCGGTCACTTATTTGTGGCTAGATGCCAAGTCTCACCATGGACTAGCCTGAGCGCATGAAATCACTCACTCGCCAACAGCTCGAACGCCGTAAGGACCAGGCAGTGCGGTTCACTCGTGACGTTCGCGAGGACGATGAGCGTGCGGACGAAATCGACGATGAGAGCCTTGAGGACTACGCCGAAGACCGCCACATAAGACTAGTGAATCCGAAAGGAGTAGGCAAAATGCCTGTACCAACAAGACGCGAATTGCAAGACCGCATCAAGGAACTCGAAGCCGAAAACGAAGACCTTCAGTCTCGGCTGGATGACATCTCCGATATCGTCACCGGCAATGACGACGTCGAGGATGATGACGATGACGACGGAGGCGACGATAACGGCGGCGACGATAACGGGGACAGCGACGACGACACTGACTCGGGGGAATAACGCAGCGCCAGGTGTGCGGCGCATCCTGGCGGAAGGCAGCACACCAGATTACCGACCGCGCTAAGCGCTATCGCGCGAATGCGCCGGGGTTTCGCCCGCCCTTGCCTCGCAAGTGTGCGGTGTGCGGCTCCAGAAGATTCGTTGTAGTCGATCACAGGGACGGAGACGAATCCAACGGGTCGCCACAGAATCTCCGATGGCTTTGTAAATCCTGCAACACCCGACTTGGGCTCGCGATGGCGCGCGCCGGAATCGGAAAGCGCACGCGCCAATACAATCCCGGCGCGCGCACGCTGGCACAATACACCGAGGCTGTGCTGCAACACAGGCGAGGCCGGCACGACGCTGGCGGGAAAATCATCCACGAAACGTCAAAGGAAAAACGTCGGGAATTCGCCGCCGACATCTGGAGGCGCCGCCGTGCACGTGGAACCGATCGATTGAGCCCCTTCTAACAATGAATCGCTTTTCAGCACAACTGGTAAATTCATCAAAGATCGCGAAACAACGAAGTCGCTACCGTTCATTAGTTCATAAGAAGCGCAAAATATCGCCGCGAGAATCGTGAGAAATATCAGCAAAAATCGTTCCTCTGCCGAGTCATTCAGCGCCAGTGAAGCCGCAGCGCTGTTGAGGGTCTCGATCCCCACTCTGAAGCGCATGGTAGGCGAGGGCAGATTGGAAAGTTTTCGCACACCCGGTGGACACCTCCGCATATTGGCTGCGAGTGTGGACACGTTGCCGGAATCGAGGCGAGAACGGTTTGGTCCTGTGCGTGAGCCCTCGTCCGTTCTCCAGAACCGGCGGGAACGGCTGGAGGAGCTGACCCTAGAGGCGCAAGAGATGAGGGCCAAGCGCGAGCTGGTAAGGCTCCAGCGGGAGGACCAGATGGAGGCCGAGCGGCGGGAAGCAGAAGAGGATGCCCGTGCTAGTGAGGCCGCCGAACGTCAGGTAGAGCTTGAACTGGAGCGCGAGCGACTGGAGCACGAGTGCGCGCAGGAACGCGCCAGCAAGGAAGCCGCACGGGCGAGGGCAGCATTTCGCTGCCACTGGCTGGAGGAGGTCAATCAAGCCTTGGGCGATCCTCAGTGCGACTCGCTTTCAGCGGGACAGAAGAAGGAAATAATCGACGCTGTTGAGGCGGAGATCGAGAAAAGGAAGCCGAGCGATGCGCCCCGCATGGTGACGATTCTAACCCGCACCATAGCCGCTTTGGTTGAGCGCTACCATGCGGAACGGACGGCACAGGAGCAGCGCCAGCGTGTAATTGAATGCGCAGTGGGCAAGCTCTCTTTGTACGCCACAGATCAAGACAAAGCCCGGGCAACAGTCGCCGCACGCGAGGCGATACTGCGGCTCGGCACAGATGCCGAAGAAATCGAATTGCAAATGTCAGTGGAGGAGGCCGTTGGCCCCATCCTTCAAGCCATCGAGAAGCGACTGCAGAAAGAGCGCTTACTTCGGTGGGCTGTTCAACAGCTACCTTGGGCTAAGACGGAGCTGGACGCGCTAAGAGTACGGCGGGAGTGCGCCGAGATTTTGGCTGAATTGCCCGAGGATTTCTCGGACCTGGAGGCCAAGGAAGCGATGGGGCCAACGGTCCAGGAGGCTTGCTGCGACATCGAGCAGGACAAAGCCCGTAAGGAACGGCAGGCTAGTAGCGGCTTGCGTTGATGCAGACTCCGTACAGCCTGGAGTTGATGGTCTATGCCCTAGCTTACAATTCTGGCTTGCACCCGACTGAATGAACGGCCACAATGATGGACACATGGTCAACACCCTATACTACGGCGACAACCTGCAAGTCCTGCGAGAACACGTCGGGGATGAATCGGTTGATCTCGTCTACTTAGATCCGCCGTTCAAGAGCGACCAGAATTACAACGTGCTTTTTGCCGAACGCGACGGCACGAAGTCTCAAGCACAGATCAAAGCCTTTGGGGACACTTGGCATTGGGATGAAGGCGCGGCCCGAGCGTATCAAGAAGTGATCGAGCGGGGAGGTGACGTTGCGAACGTGATGCGTGCGTTTTACACGTTTCTAGGTGGCAACGACATGCTGGCATATCTAGCGATGATGGCTCCGCGCCTAGTCGAGCTTCGCCGTGTGCTCAAGGCAACCGGCTCGATCTACCTGCATTGTGACGCGACAGCCAGCCACTACTTGAAGATTCTGATGGACGCCATATTCCGTCCCACCAACTTCCGCAACGAAATCGTTTGGAAACGATCAGACGCGCACAGTGACGCGAAGCAGGGAGCGAAGCATTACGGGCGCATCCATGATGTTCTGCTGTTTTATAGCAAGTCGGAAAATCCGGTATTCAATACGATCTATAACCCCCTGTCGCAGAGCACTCAGGATAAGTGGTATCGGTATGTCGAAGAAGGAACGGGCCGACGCTTCGACAAGGCCGACGTTACTGGCCCCGGTGGTGCCTCCAAAGGAAATCCGCACTACGAATGGAAGGGTGTCACGCGGTATTGGCGCTATAGTCGGCCGAAAATGGAACAACTAGACGCTCAAGACCGTCTGGTGTACTCCAAGACTGGCATGGTGTACGAGAAGCGGTATCTGGACGAGAGCAAAGGCGTGTCCGTCCAAGACTGGTGGGACGACATTTCGATGCTTCGGGGAATCAGGGTAGGGGAACGTCTCGGCTATCCGACGCAGAAACCGGAGCCACTGCTTGAGCGAATTATCACCACGAGCAGCAATGAGGGCGACGTGGTGTTAGACCCTTTTTGCGGTTGTGGCACCACAATCGCGGCTTGTCAGAAGCTCAACCGTCAGTGGATTGGAGTTGACATCACGCATCTGGCAATCACTCTCATCAAGCATCGCTTGGAGAACGCATACCACGGAAAAGCGGAATATAGAGTGATCGGTGAGCCAGTGTCGCGTTCCGATGCCGAAGTGCTTGCAGCGACAGACCCCTATCAATTCCAACTCTGGGCCTTGGGGCTGGTCGGTGCACGGCCCTCGGAGCTAAAGAAGGGCGCGGATAAGGGCATTGATGGGCGGCTGTTCTTTCACGATGACCCAAACGGCGACACCAAGCAGATCGTCATCTCCGTGAAAGCTGGGGAGCACGTCACCTCTGCTTTTGTTCGTGATCTGGTGGGAACGATTACGCGGGAGAAGGCGGAGATTGGCATTTTTATCAGCATGGCAGAACCCACGCGGGAGATGCGCAAGGAAGCTGCAAGCGCGGGATTCTACAAATCGCCTTGGGGAACACACCCGCGAATACAACTGCTCACTGTGCAGGAATTGCTGGACGGAAAGCGGATTGACTACCCGCCTTCACAGCAAGTGAACGCCACGTTCAGGAAAGCGAAGAAAGCCGCCAGCGGAAACGCAGCAACGCAGATGACGCTCGGAGGTTGAAGCAAGACTTGGACGCTGGCCGAACACTCCCTCCGATGATGACAGTCTCACCCCGGCTTGCTGACGCTCAACCATGAACGCGCCGGACGTGACGCTGGGGGCTACCGGCATGACCAAGCTTGATGAGAAAACCTTGAATGAGCTAAAGCTCGCACAGGCCCGGTTCTACCAGAACTTATTTTCCTCTGATGCCTTATGGAATGAGCTGCTCAAGACGTATTGGGGTTGTGTTCGCGTTCTCTCGGATCGAGGAAGGCTGCAACCGCTCGCAAAACGGCATGAAAAGAATCCGGTCCGCTTCTGCGAAAGGATAATGGGTCGCCGATGGTTTGAACCGCCGAAGGGAGCTTCGACTCGCCAAGTGCAAACGATGTTGAAAGCAAGCCCGGCGATTGCACGCTTCCTGACTATGCCCCAAGGGATCGAAGATGCGGATGCAAAGCGCTTCATCAAAATACTCAACACTCTAGCCTCGCGCCCCGCTGGCCGAAAGCGCTCGGAGATTTATGCCAAGGCGATGGCGCTACGCCAGTCCGGCACCGATTATCACCGTATCTGCATGAAGCTGATTCCAGCCTACAAAACACTGTCGTCTTTTGAGCGACGTGCAAAACGCGATGCTATGCGAACCGGCGTGAGTCGGCTCCAAAAAGCGATGATGAGTGCGCAAGGGCAGACGAAATCTCGCCGCTAATTCTTAGGCCGACGAATTACCCCACCCCTATTTAGTTCACCCTACAGCCTGAAACACTTCGAGGCACGGAGCTACGCCGATGCCTTATGCAACGCGCGCCGATCTGCTTGAAGAAAACGAGCAGCTGTGGACAACAGTAGAAAGCATCTACGACGAGCTTGGTGAACTTCTCGGACTGGATGCGGCCAATCTTCTCTCCCTCAGCAACGCGTCGGTAGCGAGGCCCTTGCGTAGCGGGCGCGAGCGACAAAACGGGGGCTCCGGGGAATCGCAGACCACCGCCCCTCGACGACGTACGGCACGCGCCCGCCACCCAAGCGCCATGACACCACCCATGAGCGGTTTGTCGCGAACTGCCGGTGTCGGAAGGAAGAGTCTGCGCCGCTGGCGAAGCCAGCGGAACGGAGCGCCTAAGGCGCGGAGCTACTTTACTTGATACCAAGGAAACAAGTCGGCATCCGGGAGGGCGAGCTTCGTCGATCTGGAGCAGGGCATCGGAGAAAGCCTTCACCTGTAAAGCCGGAAGCCCGAGGCCGTGCCGCAAACGCCCGTTGGGAAAAGAATGCTCGACAGCAATCTGACCTTGTGAGATCGCTCCGCAAAAATAACCTTTTCTATTTTGACCGACTAGCCAATCAGGTGGAGCAGTGTCATAGATCATTTCGCGGGTATCACTGTGGCAACGGTCACACGTGGGCAAGGCCCGCATTTTCCTGCAAGTGCAGACTTTGCCCCTTCGAAATGCGTGCCCGCTCTATGGCTGCGCAACACAAGTTTGGAAGTCTGATCGCTGGATTGCGGGAGCCCAAGTATCTCACGTTGAGCATGAAGAATTGCTCGCTGGCGGAATTGAGGCAGGGCATCGATGACTTGTTTTTCGCGTTCGGCAGGCTGCGCCACTCGAAGACCTGGGCAGATGTTCGGGGTGCGCTGGCAGTATTGGAGGTTACATTCAACGACAAAGAGCAAACATGGCATCCCCACTTGAATGTGATCTTCGACGGACCATTCATCGGAAAGGCTCAGCTTGACGAAGCTTGGATTCGCTCAACCGAGGGCCGGGGTTGCATCACTTGGATCAAACGTGCGGATCATCAGACAGTACCTGAGCTCCTGAAGTACATCACGAAGCTCGCAGACTTCATTGACAACCCCGACGCAGTGGCGTGGTTTCTGCGAGCGACGCGCGGGAAACGATTCATCAGGACTTACGGAACCCTCTATCGGCTGAAATTAGACGAGCTCGACAGCCAGGGTCAGGACGAGGGTCAGGGAGCGTGCCCGGACTGTGGCTGCCGCGAAATAAGCGTGTTTTCTGTGTCCTTGCAACGGCAGGATGTTCAGTTTGACGATTCCGGCATTCTGCGCTGTCATGATCGGGTGAATACTTCTCCCCCACTTCACGAGGTGCGCCGTTGCCGGAGTTTTCGTTCGGGACGGTTGACTAATGAACTACGATTTTGAACCGCTGATTGACGCGGAGGAAGTGTCCCGATTGCTTGGACTCCATCCGAAGACCGTGCAGCAAATGGCACGAGACGGAAGGATACCCGGCATTCGAGTTGGCAAGTTCTGGCGCTTTCGAAAATCTGAAATCGACCAGTCGCTACGTTCGGGTGTAAACTCTGCTCGCTATGCGTGCCGCCAAAACGAGGAGACTTTATCGTGAGGCGAACACGCTACCAAAACGGAAGTCTGGAATTGGTGAAAGGTGCGAAGCAGAGTGTTTGGACCTTTCGCTTTTATCAACTGGGAGCTGATGGCAAGCGCCAATACCGGCGCATTCGCATTGGCACCTTACATGAGTACCCGACGAGGACTGCAGCACTTCGGAAGCTTGAAGGGCTTCGGCTCTCCGTCAACAGTGGTGGGCTTCAGCCAGCAACTCCCACGTTCGGAGCAAGCTGTCGAGCGTTATATACGGGAAGAGATGCCAGAGCGATTTTCCACACGGACCAGCTACAAGTCGCTATTCAAGAGGTGGCTGCAACCGAAGTGGAATGATGTTCCGGTGACTGATTTTCGTTCGTTGGAAGTCGAGCACTGGTTGAAGTCTTTGCCGCTGGCAAACAAGACCAAGGCTAATTTGAGAAACTTGATGCACTCGCTTTTTGAATGCGCTCGGCGATGGGAACTGACGACCGTTAACCCCATCGAGCTCGTTCGCCAAAGCAGCAGACGCCAAAGAATCCCGAGGCGGCTGACCGTGGAAGAGCTTCGACAGTTGCTTGAGCAGTTGCAGCCGCCATATAGCACCATGGTTATTTTGGCGGCGTGTTTGGGGCTGCGCGTCGGAGAAATCCTTGGCCTGCAGTGGGGTGATGTTGACCTCTTGAATGCGAGTCTCACGGTTCGGCGGTCGGTATACCAGTACCACGTCGGCCCGGCAAAAACTCCGTATTCAGAGGCAGCGTTGCCACTAGCGCCGGAGGTTGTTTCTGCGCTGGGAAATTGGCTCGCATGTGCGAGCTACCGCGCGGAAGGGGATTTTGTATTTCCTTCCGCCAGGGGCGGACCACGGGACGCCGACAAGCTCCGGGAGAACGTTTTGCAACCGGCGGCGAATCGGGCGAAGCTCGGCAAGATTGGCTGGCATAGTCTGCGGCACTCCTTCGCAACGGCGCTCGATGTTGCGGGCGCGCGGATGAAGGTGGCTCAGGCGTTGATGCGTCACGCCAGCATCACGACCACTATGGATACTTACACGGGAACGGTTGAACGGGAAAAAAGAGAAACCGCCGGGCGGGTTGCCACGGCGGTTTTGGGTAACATCCAGTGATACAGCACCCAAACAAACCCAAGTTCGTTGGAAGCGATCACCGCAACTCTATGATTCCGTTGGTTGCGGGGGGTGGATTTGAACCACCGACCTTTGGGTTATGAGCCCAACGAGCTACCAGACTGCTCCACCCCGCATTCCGATCATAGCGCCATGTGAATGTCGGGTCAAACGAAGCTTTCGCTTGCAACTCTGAATTGCCTATTCGAGCCGGCATGTCCGTTGTGTCCTCGCTTACTGTCGCGGCCCTCGCATCCGCCTAACCATGGCCGCATTGCGTATCCTCTGGTCAGCAACTGGAGAGGCACGACTTTCTTCCGCCTGAGTCGCAGGGGGAAGAGGGGACGGTAGCCGGATGCGCTGCGCGCATCGTTCAATGGATATCCTGCGGTGCATACCTGCATCGCGAGGCAGAACCAGACGACAAAGTTCACTGTCAGCTCATCGCTTCGAGTCCCCAGTACTTTCATTACGTCCCGCCTCCGCTCCGGAACATGACTGCTCATTCTTGGCCACGAGATCTCGGGCCGGGTTGTGGCAGCCGGGGAGCGGGCCAGTCACCGGGAAGGGCGAGCTGTCATCATTCCTGCGGTCTTCCCTGCGGCGATTGTGCTCCCTGCCGGGCAGGCCAGACCATCATCTGCCAGCGGCAGTTCATGCCCGGCAACGATGGCGACGGGGTTTCGCTACACACGTTCGAGTTCCCGCGCGTGGGCTGTGTCCGGTGCCCGAAAACCTGCCTCCAAACATCGCGCTCGAACTTCTGTCGGTAGTCGCAGATGCCGTGACCACTCCCTATGAAGCCATACGCCGCTCGGGGCCCGGAGGATGTGGCTGTGTTCATCAGAGTCGTAAGCCGATGTCTAGGGCACAACAATCTGGCTGTGTGTAACAGAGAAATTCTGTGCCAATTAGTCCAGAAAACAGCAATTAACCTTTGAGGCAGAAGTCCGTAAGGCTTGGGCCGCGGGCCAAAGAAAGAAAGTTCCTTGTCTGAGTAGCGGGCCTGGCTGGTAATTAGGAGGCTCTAACTCTCGAACTCGGTGCCGGAAAACCAGGCCAGTACCGGTACGCCGATCTGATGGAGCGAGCTACGAAATCTCCGTGATTTTGCGAGGGCAGGCTGTCTGGTGGATAATACCGGCCGCAGGAAGCCAAGAATAGAAATCCCCGATCAGATCACTTCCGCTTATGCAGCAGAATAGAGAAGTCATTAGCCAATGGAGCGAATCGGCTCGCTATTGGGAAAAGCACCGGGAGATTATGCGCGAGATGTTTGCGCCGGTGACTCAGGCTTTGATTGAAGATGCAGAGATCACGGGCCGTGGCGCCGTTCTCGATGTAGCCACGGGTCCGGGTGAACCAGCCTTGAGCATCGCCGACCTGATCGGACCTGAAGGCAAGGTAGTGGGTACAGATGCAGTTCCAGAGATGGTGGAAGCTGCTCGTCGCGAGGCGCTCCGCCGGGGACTAGATAACGCCAGCTTTGAAGCGGCGTTCGCTGACAGTCTACCCTTTGCAAGCAACACCTTCGATACCGTTGTAAGCCGCTTTGGCGTGATGTTTTTCCCGTCTCCCGTTGATTGTGTTCGTGAGTGCTTAAGGGTGCTCAAGCCAGGCGGAAGGCTTTCCATGGCCGTGTGGCATTTCGCCGAGAAGAATCCATTCCACTACAGCGTGTCGCAAGTCGTCGAACGGTATGTCGATTCACCTCCGCCACTTCCGGATTCCCCAGACGCTTTCCGTTTTGCTGACCCTGGCAAGTTGCAGGCCGTTCTTTCAAGAGCTGGCGTGGTTGCCACCTCCGAACGCCTGTTGCGGTTCTCGATACGAGCACCGATGTCGGTCGAGGACTTTTGGACGTTACGATACGAAATGTCAGATAAGCTGCGCACCAAACTCAGCGCTCTTTCGGAACCGCAGGTCGAGGAATTGAAACGTGAGATCACCGAAGCGTTCGGCGCGTACTCTTCCGACCAAGGTATTGTTCTTCCCGCCGAAGTCCTCATCGTGAGTGGCGGGAAGAAGTCCCCATAATAAGTCAAAAAAGAATACCCCCTCCTCGAGGGGCTCCTCGGGCCAGCGTCTAAGCCCTGTAACCCTCCGGATGGCGCTCCATCCACTCCCAGGCGCTAGCCACGATCGCATCCAACTCCGGATGTTGCGGAACCCAGCCGAGTTCGCGCCGAATCTTCTCCGAACTTGCGACCAGCACGGCAGGATCGCCGGCGCGCCGCGCACCTTCAATCATCGTAATCGAACGGCCGGTGACACGGCGCACCGACTCAATCACTTCACGCACGCTGAAGCCGTGTCCATTCCCGAGGTTGTAGATCAGCGGAGAACGATCGGCGATTGCGTGCAGTGTCTCGACGTGCGCTGCTGCCAGGTCGCTCACATGGATGTAGTCGCGAATGCAGGTGCCGTCAGGCGTGGGGTAGTCCGTGCCAAAGATCGAGATTGAGTCGCGAGTTCCAGCCGCTGCTTGCAATGCCAGAGGAATCAGGTGCGACTCCGGTTGATGACACTCGCCCGAGAGGCCGTCGGATCCCGCGGCGTTGAAATATCGCAGGCTCGCGTAACGCAGCCCATGGATACATGCGAACCATGACAGCATTCGCTCCACCAGCAGCTTCGATTCACCGTACGCGTTGGTCGGCTCCAAAGCATCGCTCTCCTCGATCGGAATGTGGTTAGGCTCTCCATATACCGCCGCGGTCGAGGAGAAGATCAGCTTGTCGACGCCGTTCGCCAACATGGATTCGAGCAGCGTGAGCGTTCCGGCTGTGTTGTTGCGAAAGTATTTCTCCGGCGACTGCGTCGACTCGCCGGCTTCGATGAAGGCCGCGAAGTGCAGCACCGCCTCCGGCCGTTGCTGCTGAAACGTCGCATCGAGTGCGCGGCGATCTGCGATGTCACCTTCCACCAGCCGCACGCCGGAAGGAATTGCTTGGCGGTGCCCATTGATAAGGTTGTCGTAAACGGTTGCCTCGTGCCCGCGGGCCAACAGCGCGCGCACGGTGGTCGCCCCGATGTAGCCCGCCCCGCCGGTTACCAGGACCCTCATGCCTGTCCTTCGCTCCTGGCTCTGTGCAGAGCGGGATAGCAGCATCCCTGCTCCAAATGGGTAGTGGCCTTCCGCGCGCAACCATAAACCCCAACGCGCTGGTCTCTTTGCATGGGACTAAGTTACCGGAAACTACAGCACTCGTCATACCTCTTATATGCCACCGACTTTGCTGCTGCAGGCGTGCGATACACAGCGGCGCGTTCGGCGAACTCGCATTCCGATTCTGTGGTGGGAGAAAGAACCCCCGTCAAGGGTGGGACACGGCTTCACGCGCTGCTCAAAACTCGCTCGTGGAACGCTTTGTGTCAGGGCACGACTTCAGTCGTGCCGAAAAGCCGTCTATTCTCTCATCCCGAGCCGACTTTCGGCGAGGGATCCGATGTCAAAAATCTCTTAGCAACCTCTTCAAGAGGCTTCCGCCAGGCGATAACCGCCGACGCTGAAATACCTGTCGGCAACACTGTCTCGAATCACCGGCGCCACCGTAGCGGGGATGCTGACGAGCGTGCGCACTAGCTTGCCATCCTGGCACCACCAGCCTTGGAAAACCTGCTTGTCCATGTAGCGCACACTCATTGCGTGCCAACTTTCCGCACTTGCAGTGAGGTATCGCGCATGCGAATCGTCCAGCTCCACGGAGACAGATCGTGTGTCCAGCCGCAGGCCGGTGCGAATTGCCTTGAGTGCGCTTTCCTTGGCGCTCCAGAGCAGCGTTATCAGCGCAAACCGCTCCGGCTCAGTTAATGACTGAATTAATGATTGTTCCGCTGCTGTGAAATAGTCGGCGACGAAGCCGTCTGTGCGCGGCTCAATTAGCTCCAGATCGCACCCGACCACTCCACCGGTTCCGACCGCACATGCTGCCACTCCATCGCGATGGCTGAGCGAGATTGAGACCCGACCCGGAACACCACCGACCGTAGCTTCCGGCGCGCCACAATCCGACGGCCAGATTTCGATCTGAGCTAGGGTCGCAGGCTGGTGCGATAGCTTCAGGTAATCGGCAACCGCATGCTTCGCCGTCCACCTGCCCAGACGCCAATCAGCGCAACGCTTGGGGACGCGAAGCGAGCGAAGCCGTGAGCTCTCCCATTCCGTGAGCCACCCCTCATCTGCACTCACGTCCCTCAGCGTCTGCTCGAACCAATGTACTTTCATCGATGCCCCAATCGAGCCTCGCTCATCTCCCATTCCGGCGAAAATCTGTACGTCAAGAAACCGCGATCTCCTCCGCAGAAAACGCGCTCTGCAGTGCTTTCAAAGGCTCGGGATCCACGGGCTCAGGCACCTGCACCGTACGGTAACCGCCGAGGCGGAGATAGACGTTTCCTTTCGCGTCCACCACCTCCGCGTCGAAGCTACCCTCGTCAGGATGAGGCGTAACCACGGCCTGTATGGGCGCCTCGGCGGCTTGCGGGGCGCCAAAGCAGGACACGCGGTTGACATACAGCGGCAGTCCCATCCGGCTTTCCTTGCCCAGTTCCCACAACCCGGCAGCTTGGAAACACAATTCAATCAGGCGCGGCGACATCACGGTTGGCTCTCCCGCCGGCTGATGGTTCTTCGGCAGGCCGGTGGCCATCTCGGCAGTGATCTGCTCGCCTTCCTGCCACGCCCGTTGCAGCACCTGGTAGGCCGGGCCATGGAAGTAGATCCGATAGATTTGCGCCGCATTGACGATCGCCTCAGAGCTCAACCGCCGCGGCGCCGCGGTCGGCGCTTGTGCTTCCTGCTTTGCGACTCGCACGCGTGCGGTGAAGTGGGTCGTCTCTTGCGGCTGGCTCTGTCCCGGCAAAGTTCTGCGGCCAATCAGGCGGCAATCTGCAATCAGCTTTTCGCCTGCCGGATGGAATTTTGCCTGGACGATCACCGTCCGCGGCTCGTCTCGGTAGAACTTGAACGGCGCAAGGAAGTTCACCTCTTCGATGGTCTCGATGTGCCACCCGGGATGCATGCATAGCGCGGCTTCGCCGAACGCCTCGATGCCCATCACTCCGGGCAGCACTGGCGTTCCGTCGATGCGATGGTCATACAGGAACGGCTGCGCTTTGGGATCGAGCGTGGTCTCCATAGTGAGGCCGCTGTAAATGCCCATGCCAGTGATCCGGCCGGTCATGGGCCCCTTCGCTGCGAGTTGTTGATTGGAGGCGGCCAGAGCGGCCGTATCCAGCCCGCCGGTCGCGTCCCACTCATCGAGCAAGACGCCGAGCCGCGTTCCGATCACAAGCTCACCGCGCGTTCCGCCGGTCGTGAGTTCGCGGCGAATCAACGGTACGCCCGCCTCCGGCGGCAGCATGTCGATGCCCGCCAGCTCCATCATCTTCGGAATTGACCCGCGAGTAGCCATGCCGATGCCGCCCCAGGCCGTCCAGTCGATCACGATGCCGCGCGTTTGCGCCCGCGTCGAGCGGAAGCTCGAGGTGTACTTGCAAAGCAGGTCATTGGCGGCACTGTAGTCGGTCTGGCCACCGTTGCCGAAACGCCCGGCAACCGAGCTGAAGGCGACCGTCGCGCCCAACGGCATTTCGCCGATCGCATACAGCAGATTGAACCAGCCATCAGCCTTGACGTCGAAGACCAGATCGAACTCGCGCTGGTCTTTGTCCGGCAGGAAGTGGCTGCGCTCCAGACCGGCGGCGTGCAGCAGCACGTCGATGCGTCCGCTCTTCTGCCGCACCTGCTCGACGACTTTGGCCACGCCGTTCGCGTCCGCAAGATTGACGCTGAAGTAATGTGCCGTGCCCCCGGCGGCGCGCACCGCATTGATTGCGCTCAGCGCGGCCTGCGCCCGCTCCAGCGCCGCGAGCTCTTTTTCAACCAGCGCCGGAGTAGCCCGCTCGCCGCGCGATTGAATTCTCGCGAAGAGATCGCGCTTCAAGTTTTCCTTGTCGTTGACGAACCGCGCGAGGTCCGGATTGCTGGCATCCGGCTCCGGCACCAGATCGAGCAAATAGAACGTGCCGCCGGAAGCCGCAGCCAGATCGGCGGTGATTGCTGAGACGATGCTGCCGGCCGCTCCGGTAATCACGAAAACGCTTTTCTCATTCAGCACAAGCCCAGGCTGGCCATCGTCGGCCGGCTGCTCCTGCAGACCAACCGTCCAGCGCAACCCATTCTTGTAGCCGACTTCGACCGCACCGTTGTCGCGCAACGTCTCTTCAATCAGGATTTCGGCAATCTCCGATGCATTGCGGCCTTCTTCGAAATCGACTGCTTTGACCAGCGCATCGGGACGCTCGCGCTTGTAGGTTTTGGTGAAGCCGGTCACGGCTCCGCCCATCGGCGCGATCGCTCCAGCATCGTCATATCCGTGTTGCCCGCCGAGCCGCGTCGCCGAGATCAGGAAAGTGCCCGGCTGCGCGACCTGCTCGAACAGAGCGCGCATCGCCGTGTACAGCGACTTGACGCGTACCTGCAACGCCGCATGCCATGCCGCCAAATCCATTCTGCTGAGCGGCCCTTCGTTGTCCAGCGCAGGCAGCCAATAAACGCCCTTCACGGGACCTGCAGCAACCGAGGCCTTCAGCGTGTTCACAAGTCCTTCTGCGTCCTGGGCGTTGTCGATGCGCAGAACTTCGGCACCCAATGTCCGAAGCCGCTGCGCCAGGGCGTCGGCGGCTCCCCCTTTGTCCGACATCAGGACCACGCGACCGCCGGCTAGCGTTACCCCCGTTGACTTGCAGATGGCCAGCGGCGGACGAAGCACCGGAACAGGCACGCGGCGCGGAATTTTGTTCGCCGCATCGAAGCTGGCGAGCGGCGGCCGCGGGACCGCCACTGCCGCAACCTTCTGCGCAGCGGCGTTGGCCTGCTTCCCGTCGTCACTCGCTCTGCCCTGCTGGGAAAAGCCCGGCCGCCGCTGCTGCGCAAACTGGATCACGTGCGCCAATGTCGGAAAATCGCGCAGCTTCATGTTCTCGTCGCGTGGGATGTTGTACGCCCCTCTCACCGCCGCAAACATCTCCGCCTGCTTGACCGTGTCGATGCCGAGATCAGCTTCCAGATCAAGATCCAGGTCGAGCATCTCCGGTGGATAGCCGGTCTTCTCGGCAACGATCTCCAACACCTTCTGCTTGATCGACTCGAGCGATTCCTCGCCGCCGGCCTGTGGAGCTTCCAAAGGCACCGCGGTTGAAACAACTACCTGGGTCGGGATTTCTCCCTGCGCATTGCTGGGAATCGCAGCGGGGGCTGGCGTAACTGCGCCCGCCAGATCTGGCCGCTGCTCGTAAACGAAGTGAATCACATGCGCGAGCGTCGGATAATCGCGTAGCTTACGATTTTCATCGCGCGGGATGTTGTAGATCTCGCGGATGGCGGCGAACATCTCCGCCTGCTTGACGGTGTCCACGCCAAGATCGGCTTCCAAATCGAGATCAAGGTCCAGCATCTCTTCGGGATAGCCGGTCTTTTCCACGACCAGTGCGAGCACACGTTGCTTGACCGATTCGTCAGCCGCGGTAACTGCTGCTGCTCGCGATGGAACAATAGGAGCCGCGGCGGCACTCGCTACAGGAGGGCTGGCCGGCGCCTCGACAGCCACAGTCGAGTGAACCGGCACGGGTGCCGTCGCGGTTACTGCGAGCGCCGCGGCTTCATCAGCTTTCGTTGACGAAGGCGCGCCACCCGCCAAGTCGGGCCTCTGCTCATAAACAAAGCGAATGACATGCGCGAGCGTTGGATAATCGCGCAGCTTGCGGTTTTCATCGCGCGAGATGTTATACATCTCGCGGATTGCCGCGAAGATTTCCGCCTGCTTTACCGTATCGACGCCCAGATCGGCTTCCATGTCGAGATCGAGATCCAGCATCTCCTCGGGATAGCCGGTCTTCGCGACGACAAGTGCAAGAACGTGCTCTTTGACATCTCCTGCTGGTGCAGACAGCGGAGGCGCCGTCGCGGAGGCGGCAGCCACTCCAGCTACTGTGGGCTGAGGAACTTCCGGGGCTGCGGGCGCGGTCTTCCCTGCCAGGTCTGGCCTCTGCTCATAAACGAACCGAATTACGTGCGCCAGCGTCGGATAATCGCGCAGCTTGCGGTTCTCATCGCGCGGGATGCTGTACATCTCACGGATGGCCGCGAAGATTTCCGCCTGCTTGACCGTATCGACACCCAGATCGGCTTCCATGTCGAGATCGAGGTCCAGCATCTCTGGCGGGTATCCCGTCTTCTCGACCACTAACGCCAGGAGCCTCTCTTTCACCGCGTCGCCGGTGCTTGCTGCCGTGGCCGTCGTAGAAGCCGGTTGAGCATTTGTGGATGGCTCCGGAGCGGCTGGAGCGGCGACCGTAATCGGAGTTGGCGTGACCACCGTTTCGCCCGCCAAATCGGGTCGCTTCTCGTACACGAAGCGGATGACGTGCGCCAGCGTGGGGTAATCCCGCAGCTTGCGATTTTCGTCGCGCGGGATGTTGTACATCTCTCGGATGGCGGCGAAGATTTCCGCCTGCTTGACGGTATCCACGCCCAGATCGGCCTCAAGGTCAAGATCGAGGTCAAGCATCTCGGCTGGATAGCCGGTCTTCTCGACGGCGAGAGCGAGGATCCGCTCTTTCACCGAACCACTTACCGCGGCCGGTGCGGGGTGTGCTTCAACAACTGATTTAGCCGCCCCGGTAACCGCCGGCGGCGGCGCGACCGATGCAGCGGCTTCTACAGCAGGTTTAACCGATTGGCTGGGAGAAGCTGCCGCAGGTTTCGCTGCCTCAACAACTGCCGCAGGTTTTGCTTCAAAAACTGCCTTAACCGCTGTTGCCGGTTTCGCGACGGTCACACTCGCTGCGGACACAACGGACACGGCAGTTGAGGTTGCCGGAGTTGACGCGGTCGGTATCGCAGTGACCGGAGCCGGCACCGCAACCGGACGCGAGTCTTCCACTATCTTTGCTACTCGCGCCTGCGGCCCGTGATCGCGCACGCGCAACGTCCGCTTCACCACTTCCAGTTCGGTCGCCGGATGCCCGGCGATGCGGTTCAGCCATCCGTTCCACGCCGCCGGATCGACGACGCGGTACCCATATCCCAGATTGTTCGGGCTGCGGCGCACGCCGTCTTTCGTCCTCACCCAGCGCAGCAGCATCATGCTGATCTGCGAGCCGAATCCGGCTCCCAGGTGCAACGCGTACTCGATGGGATAAGCGCCGCCCTTCGACAGGTTCAATGGACCCAACTCAGGATCGACTTCCTTGAAGTTCGCCACCGGCGGCACCAATCCCGTCTCCAGCGCCTTCACTGCGAGGACGTCTTCGATGCCGGTCGCCATTGCGTGGCCAGTGAGGCCTTTGGTGTTGGCGACCACGATTTGATCGGCGGCATCCCCGAAGATGCGACGCAATGCGTGGACCTCCGCGGAGGCGCTGCCACCGCGGGCGGGGGTGTAAGTCTCGTGGGAAACGAAAACCGTCTGATGCGCTACTTGTTGGCGTCGAATGCCAGTGCGCGATTCCGCCTGGCTTACCAGGTCCTCCATTACCTGGCCGATATGCTGCACGTCGAGACGAGTTCCGTGAAAAGCGCTGTTGGCCGTGACCGCGCTCAAGACCTCGCAGATGGGTTGGATTCCGCGTTCCCGCGCGGCCTCAGCGCTCTCGACCACCAGAGCCGCGGCGCCCATGCCCATGATCAGGCCGTGGCGACGGCGATCGAAGGGGATCGCCGCTTCTTCTACCAATTCGTCGGTGGCGGCGGCACCACTGGCCAGGAAGCCGGGGCCGAACCACCCGATCATATTGTCTGACGTAACATCGTCCGCCGAGATCACAATCACGCGGCGGCAACGTCCGGCGCGGATCCAGTCCTCCGCCAGCGCGACGCCCTGCGCGGTGGTCGCACAAGCGGCGTTGATCTGTGTGTTGGGACCGCGAGCGCCGATAAGTTCGGCGAATTGCGAATGTCCCATCGACAAGACTCTAAGCAAGAAGCGCCGGTCGAAAACGTACGGCTCCTTCTCCAGGCTGGCGCGCAATTCGTCGATGCGTCTTGCGACCTCCGCTCCCATAGCGGAATGTCCGTTCGAGGTTTGGGCACCCCATTTTTCCAGCCTTGCCAGCTCCTCGCGACGGGCGTGGTCGGCGAAATAGCCTGTCATGATCTCGATCAAGGAGTCGCAGCCAGGAAATGCAGAGCCGCAGATTACGCCCGTGTCGTCGCGCATAGCATCTGACAAGCCCCAACGCTCGGGAAGCTGCGTGCCCTTGGTCGTCGTCTTATAGCGCATGACCAGCGGAATACCGGCATCGCGCATGGCGTCGATGCCGGCCCCAATAGCCAGTTGCGAAACGCGGTCCAGCGCAGAGACGCGCTCGCCGGAAACGCCAAACTCGCTCTGCAGATCGAATGCGCCACCGCGTCCAGCCAGTTTGATGACATCTGCGACATCCGTAATGGACTCGAACACCGGACCGCCGTTGTCGCTCTTAACCAGGCGCGTGATGCGCTTGTCGAGCATGGCCTGGCGGAATTCAGCCGGGATCGTTTGGATGAATTGATCGCCGCGCAGAATGCGCTCGATGTTGCCATCGTCAAAGACGTGCTCGGTTCCCGGCAGTCCCAGCGCGGCTCCGGTGATGACCACGGGTTCGTTGCTCGGCGTCGGCTTTTCGCCGCGATAGATCTCCCACCCGCGGTCCAGCACATCGGCGAACAGATGTCCCAGCTCGATATAACGGTCTCCGTTCGACGGCGCGGTTGCCGCCGATGGAGTAGTTTTGGCCGGCTGCTGGGCTGCGGTCACTACAAGATCAGGAATAGCGGCCTGCGTGACGGTCGTAGCCTTCTCAACCGCGACCGGGGTATCCACCTGCGGGACGACGGATACCAAGGCCTCGTTTGCCGAAATGTCAGGGGAAACCTCAGCAACGCCGTGGCCTAACCCTGCGGCATACATTCCACACAGCGCCTGGTTGAATGCAGTGACGTCTTCCAGCTTGGGATGATTGGTAAAGAGCGCGAAGACAGTAGGGTCGCTGCCCAGCACATCCTCGGCAAACCCCTGCAATGCCTTTTTCGGTCCCACTTCAACGAATACGCGCGCGCCAGCGTCATACAGCGTGCGCAGGCCTTTGACGAACTGCACCGGCGAGGCAACCTGTTGCGCAAGCGTATCGACGATCCGCTGCGCAGCATCAGCGCCCATGGGATAGAACTCGCCATTGACGTTGGAGATGATCGGAATCTGCGGCGCCTGCATGCGCAGGCGAGACAGCATCTGCCGCAACGGCTCGCTGGCCGGCGCCACGATTGAAGTATGAAAGGCGTGGCTGACCGGCAGCTCCACCACGTTATAGCCCGCCTGCAGGAAAATCGGCATGGCCTGATCAATTGCCTGGCTGCCGCCGCCAATCACCGACTGGGTGTTGCTGTTGACGTTGGCGATCACAACGTAGCCGTCGACGCTCTTGAGAATGCGCTCGACTTCGGCAATGGGCGCGAAGACAGCCGCCATCTTGCCGTTGTCGGCCATCGAGACCTTGGTCATCTCGCGCCCACGCGCGCTGACGGCTTCCAGCGCGTCCTCAAATGGCAACGCTCCCGAGGCGACCAGCGCGCCGTACTCTCCCACGCTGTGCCCCATCGCCATGTCGGGCTTTATGCCGTAGGCAGCCAGCAGGCGAGTTGTGGCAATGTCGGTCGTGATTACCGCCGGCTGGGTGATCGCGGTCTGCCGCAGATCGTCTTCTGCCTTCGCCACTGCGCCCGGGTCTGCCGAATCAACGAACACGAACTCGCTGAGCGGTTTGCCCACCAGAGGAACCATGATGCGATCGGCTTCGGTGTAGGTCTCGGCTATGATCGGTTCTTTCTCGCGCATGGTGCGCAGCATGTTGACGTACTGCGAGCCCTGGCCGGTATAGAGGAATGCAACCTTCGGCGCCGGACCTTGTCCGCGGAAAATTCCCTGCGCACGAATTGCCTTCCAGAACGCGGCTTGGTTCGCCTGGAATGCTTTCAGCGCGATGCCGCACTTCATCCCCAGATCGGCTGCGTCAGCGTAATCGATGACCAGGCGCTCGAGCGCGCGGAGATCGGATTCTGCCGGCGCAGTCGGCGCTGGCGCCGTGCCGGCCTGCGCTGACTTCTGCACCGCGCGAAGCCGCTCGATTAAGGCTGGCTCGCTGTCGGCGCCAATCACCAGAGCTCCACGCAGCGGCGTCTTAGCTGGGAGTGTGGTCTCGCGTACTGCAGATAAAGCAACGGTAGCCACCGGCGCAGCCGCGACTGCCAGAGGAGTAGTGCCAGCGCTAGCTGCCTGCACTGGCACGTTCTCTGTCACCGCAGGTGGGGTCACTGGAACAGCAATCGAGTGTTTGCCATTACCGTTCAGTCTTCCGGGAATGTATTCCTCCAGTACCGCATGGAAGTTGGTGCCCCCGAAACCAAAGGCGCTCAACCCGGCGCGTCGCACCGCATCCGCCGGAACGGTCCACGGCTTCAGCTCAGTGTTGACGTACAGCGGAGAATGGGCGAAATCGATATCCGGGCTGGGCTTTTCACAATGCAGACTGGGTGGCAACACCTTGTCGTGAAGCGCCAGCACAGTCTTCAGGAGCCCCGCCGCGCCGGCTGCGCCTTTCAGATGCCCGAAGTTCGATTTAACTGATCCCAGCGCGATTGAGCCGGCGGGAAGTTGAAGAGTGCCCAGCACGTCAACCAGGCTTTGCGCTTCCACCACATCGCCCACTCGGGTCGATGTGCCGTGACCTTCAAACAACGTCGCCGTGGCGGGCGATAGACCGGCATTGTCCCAGCCGCGTTGAATGCACAATCTCTGGCCTAACGGATTGGGCGCGGTGATGCCTTTCCCTTTACCGTCGCTGGATGCGCCCATGCCGCGCAGCACGGCGTAAATCTTGTCGCCATCGCGCTCGGCATCGGCCAGGCGTTTCATCAGGAACATCGCGCCGCCCTCGCCCATCACGAAGCCGTCGGCTCCCTGCGCATAAGGCCTTGTGCCTGTTGCAGATAAAGCACCAATCTTACAGAACTTCACGAAGGTCGGAGCGCCCATGTTGCGATCGACGCCGCCGGTGACGACAACGTCGTAGTGGTTCTGAATGAGACCTTCCACCGCTGAGCTGATCGCGGCCATCGCTGAGGCACACGCGGCATCGCACACATAGTTCGGGCCATGAAAGTTGAAGATGTTCGCGATACGGCCGGCAATGCAATTGGCCAGCTCGCCGGGCATGCTGTCTTCAGTGATCTCGGGCAGCAGATGGTTCATCCGCTCATGCAACTCGCAAGTGATGTTGTGCTGGACCTCCGCCGGCAGCGTGGCGAAGCTGGCACTCTCGGCCAGCTCGTGCGCATATTCAGGAAAGAACACACGCAGCGACGTGCGGTAGTGCCTCTCGCCGGCCATGGCATTGCCCAGGATCACTGCGGTGCGATCCAGATCCAGCGGGCGCTTGGGATA
The DNA here is from genome assembly GCA_963821995.1 of uncultured Acidobacteriaceae bacterium. Classification (GTDB taxonomy): domain Bacteria; phylum Acidobacteriota; class Terriglobia; order Terriglobales; family Acidobacteriaceae; genus Bog-257. The sequence continues at coordinate 102,333 of CAWGFZ010000027.1, forward strand.
ACCGTAATCGTCCAGAGCTTCGCGGGTGCAGGCAATGGCCCATTTCTGCGCTCCGTCCATCGCATCGACAACACGCGGTGGGACGGGCAGCCGCCACTTCATCGGCTCCCAAACGAATTCGCGCACCCAGCCGCCGATCTTGGAGTACGTCTTGTCTGGCGCCGTCGGATCGGGGTCGTAGTAATAGCCGGCGTCCCAGCGGTCGGGCGTAACCTCAGTGACGCTGTAACGGCTGTTCTTCACGTTTTCCCAGAACGCTTGAACGTTCGGTGCATCGGGCAGGACTGCTCCCACCCCCACAATTGCAACTGCGCGGTGTGCGGTGCTTTCCATGATGACATTCCTCTTGGGCTAGAGCGGGCGCTTGTCCGAGGCGAACGGAGGACGCCCGCGGCATGTCTGGTTAACTGTGGAGGGCCACTTCCGCCACTTCTTCGGCGGCGCGCTTCTTGGCGCGGCCATATAGCACGTCAGCCACATAATCCATATCGGCAATCAAACCGGCCTGCGCACGATGAATCGCAGACATCCCTAGCGCTGCCTCGAACAACGGCATCTCCTCCGCGGTGACCCCGCCGGCGCCGGTGATGACGCGCAGACCATCCTGCGCAACTTTCATTGCCGCTTCGCGCGCGAAGACGCGGCTGATTGCCGCCAGCGCTGTGGCGTCGAAGCGATCGTTGGCTTTCTCGTTCAGCCGGCCTTCTGCTGCCAGGGCAGCCCGGCGGGCCAGCGTGGCAGCGCACTCGGCATAGGCGATCCACTCGCCGATGCGGAACAGGATGTGCTGGAAGCGTGTGAGCCGGTGCACGCGGGCTTTCTCCATGACCTCGGCTAAAGCATGAAGCGCCTGGGCAGCTACATCGGCCCCAACGTTGGGATGTGCCGCATGCAGCGCTTCCACCTCGCGCGCGCGGTCGTGATAATGCTGTCCCTTGGTCTTCAGGTGCAGCTGCCAGCGGTCGCGGCTGATGGTCATCTCCATGATTTCCGAAGTGCCTTCGTAAATCCTGGTGATGCGAACGTCACGGCTGACCTTCTCGACCATGTACTCGTGGGTATAGCCGTAGCCGCCCAGGGCCTGGATGCTGGCATCGGCCGCGGCATCGCCGGCTTCCGTTGACATGTACTTGGCGATCGCGCCTTCGGTATTCAGGCTCCCTTCTTTGCCGGCGTCGATGCGCTCGGCCGTCTCCTCGATGAATGCGCGACCGGCTTCCAGTTTGACCACGTGGGGCACGATCAGCTTGTGGGTGTATCCCTGCTTCTCGGAGAGCGGCGCGCCGCCCTGAATTCGCTTCGTGGAGTAAGGAATCGCACGGTCCAGCGCGGACCAGCCCGCGCCCAATCCGAACGCGGCAACCATCACGCGCGTGTAGCCGAAGACGAGTTGCGCCTGAATCAATCCCTGGCCTTCTACGCCGCCGACGAGCCGGTCGGCATCGACGTACACGTCGTTTAGCGCCAGCGCTGCCGTGTTGCTCAGGCGAATGCCGTGCTTGTCCTCCGGCTCATCGTGAGCGAAGCCCTTGGTGCCCGCGTCTACAATGAACCAGGTCGGCCCTGCCGGCGTGTTGGCCAGGATGGTGTAGTGATCGGCAATGCCGCCGTTCGAGATCCATTGCTTGCTGCCGTTGATCTTGTAGCCGACGATCTTGCCGTCTTTTTCGACGCGGTCGGCAGTGGTCTTCAGCGCGCCCAGGTCGCTGCCCGCATCGGGCTCAGTTGCGCCGTAGGCGAACAGAATCCCTTCGTCGGCGATCTTGCCCAGCCACTTCTTCTTCTGCTCAGGCGTGGCACCGAAAGTAATGGGATCGCTGCCGAGGAACGTCGCGAACAAGGACGTGGCGACGCCAAGGTCGATCCGCGCCATCTGTTCGCAGATGAGATACACGTCGAAGGTGCTTCCACCCATCCCGCCGTACTCTTCCGGAATGAACAGCAGTTGAATGCCGAGTTTGTCGGGATCGCTCATGTGGCGGACGATCTCCACCGGGCATTCATCGCGTTCGTCGAGCGCGATCAGCTCTTCATCAGGCAAACGCTTCTTGGCGAAATCGCGCAGCGACTTCAAACTCAGTTGCAAAGTTTTCTTGGTGATCATTGCGAAATCTCTCCTGGTGAATCCGGAAATCTTTTTCACCACGGAAGCACGGAATTCACGGAATTTTCTTTTGACCGAATCCGTTCCGTGTTTGGAGCCTGCCCTGAGCGAAGCCGAAGGGTGCTTCCGTGGTGAATTGTCACGCTGTAACCTTCTTCGCTTCGCGAACTCTCTCGGTCAACTCTGGAATGAACTCCAGCATGTCGGTGACAATCCCAACCTCGGCAACCTGAAAAATGGGCGCCTTGGGATTCTTGTTGATGGCCACGATGAACGGATTTCCTTTGAGGCCGGCCAAATGCTGGAACGATCCGCTGATGCCGCATGCCAGATAAACCTTGGGTTTCACCGTCTGGCCCGACGATCCCACCTGGCGCGACTTGGGCAGCCACTTGGCATCGACCACCGGACGCGAGCAGCTCACAACCGCGCCCATCGCTTCCGCCAGCTCTTCGGCGATCGGTATGTTGTCCTTCTCGCCGATGCCGCGGCCGATAGAGACCAGCACCGGTTCTTTGGTGATATCGACGTCCCCCGCTTCGGGGACAATCGTCGTCAGATAGCGGCGTTTTGTCGCGAGCGTGCCCACTTCCGCAGACTTGTCGATGACCGCTCCGGCTGCCGCCGCGCCTTCGATTGGCTTGAACGCTCCGGGCCGAACATTGATGACCGCGCCGCAAGCAATGTTGCAGCGCACGTGCGCACTCACCTGTCCGCCGAACTCCTGGCGCACGACTTTGAGGTTGGTTCCCTCAACGCCGTCAATGCCAACAACGTCAGAAACAAACGCGGCGTTCAACTTGACCGAGAGTCCCGGCCCGAGGTCGATGCCGAAGTGATTGTGCGGCACCAGCACGAGGCTGCCCTGCGGCACTATCTTTACTAGTGCTTGACGAACGAGCTCTGCGTTCGGGTAGGCCAGGCTGTCGCTGGCTACCTTCCATATTTCCGGATAGAGGCCGGTGAGCGTTGTGCAAGCAACAGCGACATCCGCAGCCGAGCCGACAACGATTGCCGTGGGAGAAGCATTGGGATCGATCTTCTTTGCCGCCGCAAACAGCTCGGCGGCGGAATCGTCCACCACTCCAGCCTTATGTGCGATGTAGGCAAAAATCCGAGCTGTCATTGCAAACCTCCCTTGGCTTTCATCAACTCGATGAGCCTGTCGGCGATCTCTTCGTTGCTGCCCTCGAGGATCTCGGCGCCTTTGCCCAACGCCGGAACGAAATAGTCCTCGCGCTTCACGTTCGCGCCAGCTTCACCTACTGTTCTCGGGTCGACGCCTAAATCGGCTGCGCCGTACGTGGGAATCTCAACCGAAGCGACTTGCCGAATGCCTCGCATCCCGACGTAACGTGGTTCGTTAATGCCGGTCTGGATCGAGAGCACGCATGGCAGATCGATCTCGCTCATCTCGCGATTGCCGCCTTCGATTTCGCGGCTGATCTTCAGCTTGTTGCCGTCGAGCACCTCGATTGAATTGACCAGCGAAGCGAACGGATAATCCAGCATCGCGGCCAGCATCCCGCCCACCTGCGCGCCGGCGTCTTCCGCCTGCACGCCGGTCAGAACCAAGTCGAAATTGTTCTTCTCGACGAAGCCCTTCAGCACGGTCGCGATGCCCTTCCCGTCTGAGCCGGTGAACGCTTCGTCCGTCAGCAGCACGCCCTGATTGGCGCCCATCGCCATCTCGCGGCGCAGGATCTCTTCGTCCTCGTCCGTGCCCACGGTTGCGACGGTGACTTTGCCACCGGATTTGGCGACGATCTGCAGAGCCTCTTCCACCGCGTAGTTGTCCGGCTCATTGATCGAATAAACCAGGTCGTCGCGCTCAATATCGTTACCGGCATTGTTCAGTTGAATTTCGTTCTCCGAAGTGTCGGGAACTCTTCTGGCGCAAACTAAGATTTCCACTTCGCCCTCCACGAAAAGTTTTGAAGGGGCGCGGCCCTTCGGCTTTGTTCAGGGCAAGCTTTAAGCCGCGCCCTCGCACATTCTCAAGCTCTTGTCATCCCGACCGAGGACTTTAGTCCGAGCGGAGGGACCTGCTGTTGTGTCGCCCCTGAAGGGGCTCAGCTTCTTAATCGCACGCTACCCAGCACACCGCCTTCGGCTCCGTGCTGGGCTATCATGTCGCCGTCCCGCAAGCGGGACTCAGTTCTTTCCCCTGCGAACATCTGCGTCACGTTCAACCCTACTGTCCGTCGGTGGCTCATCCTCGGATGGCAACGTAACGAAGGAGATTGCGTTAGGCATGGGCCTCGGCGAGGGCCGGCTCCTTTCCGGCCGCCTGTCCTGTCCGCTCCCGCACCAACTGCTGATCCACCAGCTCCGCCAAATCGATCGCCGTCATCCTGCCTTCCATACCTGCAACTTTGATCGCATCTTCGATATTCACCATGCAGAACGGGCACGCGGTCACGATCACATTCGCGCCCGCTTCAGCCGCCATGCGTACGCGTTTCACTCCGATGCGTTCTTCTTCCTTCGGCTCGTAGAACAACATCAGCCCACCGCCGCCGCAGCAGAAGGACCGATCGCGGCAGCGTTCCATCTCGACGCGCTTCAAACCCGGAATGGCATCCAGCACTTCGCGCGGATCGTCGTAAACCTGGTTGTGCCGTCCCAGATAGCAAGGGTCGTGGTAGGTGTAAATGTCGTTGTCGTTCTCCACCGCACTCAGCCGCAGCGCGCCCGATCTAACCTGACGCGCTACGAACTGGCTGATGTGCTCCACCGGCGGCAAATTTTTGTAGTCGTGCTTCAGCGCGTTGAAGGCGTGCGGATCGGAGGTCACGATCTGCTTCACACCTGCCGCCTTGATGGCATCGGTGTTGTGGTCGCGGAGCGCCATGAACAGCATTTCTTCGCCGAAGCGTCGCACGTCATGGCCGCTGTCTTTTTCTGCCGCGCCGAGGATTGCGAAATCGTTACCTGCGCTGGATAGAATCCGCGCTGTCGCGCGACCTATCGCCTGAATCCGATCGTCGTAAGAGGTAATGCTGTCGACGAAGTACAAGGTCTCGGCGCCCGAGCCATTGATCAGCTTCACGTCGCAGCCTTGCTGGAACTCTTTGTCCTTCGACCAGTCGGCGCGTTTCTTTTCCATCTTGCCGTAAGGATTGCCACGGCTCTCCAACGCCTTCAGCGCCTTCTGAATGGACTTTGGGACGTTGCCGTCATCGACCAGGCCCCGCCGCAAATCGACGATCTTGTCGATGTACTCGATCAGCAGCGGGCATTCTTCTTCGCAGGCGCCGCAGGTGGTGCAGGACCAGATTTCATCCTCCGAGTAAATTCCGCCGATCAGCGCGTGGCTGTTGGTCGATTTGCCGAAAACAGGAAAGTTTTGGAAACAGTAATCGCGCGCCTTGATCGTCAGGAACCGTGGCGACAGCGGCCGCCCTGCCGTGTTCGCGGGACAGTTGTCGGAACACCGTCCGCAATCGGCGCAGGAATAGAAATCAAGAATGTGTTTCCAGGTGAAGTCTTCAAACTTCTTTACGCCGAAGGATTTCACCTGATCGAGTTGCTCGTCGCTGATGCCCCAGCGCACCGGCTTGACAGTGCCGCGATCCAGCTTGGCGAAGAACACATTGAACAGCGAGGTCTCGACGTGGAACTGAATTCCGAATGGGCGGTAGCACAGCAGGAAGTAGAACGTCAGCACATCCAGCAGATAGGCGCTGAGGTGCACGTTCCACAGCGTCGCCAGCGAGGCTGAAGCGAAGACATCTTTCAGCAGCCAGGGTAGCGATAAGGCAGGCAGGAACTCGACTGCCATGCCGCGGTGCATCTGGATTGCCGCCCGGCTCGCCTCGAACAGGCTCTCCGACGTCATTAAGATCGCGATTAGCGCTAATAAGAAGATGGCGTCAACAGGATGACCCTTGCCCAATTTTTCCGGGACTGCATAACGCTCCGGCTTGAAGAACACACGGCGTATTGCTGCGACCGAAACTGCCAAAAAAACGAGGGTCGCCGCGTAATCGGCAACCATGTCATATGCGCTGCCGATTGCTCCCGCCTGGGCAAAGTCAGACGACAATCCGAACATCAAGAGATAGAAAGCGCGTGTCGCCAAAATGATGAAGCCGGCGAAGATGAAAATGTGGATGGTGCCGGATACACGGTAGCGCGGATGCTTCCATTGACCGAACCAGAACTTGAGGACGTTTTGCAGCCGGAGCCATGGGCGGTCGAACCGAAGGTCACGCTCAGCGCGAATCAGTGGCGCGACACGCTTCGCGGCAATGTAGAGGAAGCAAGCCAGTCCCACGATTTGCATTACAAGAACAATAAGTGGCAGGTGAGCTTGCCAAGCGAAAGCCTGCTCCGGAGTGAGGCCGTGGTCGACCATAACAGCTAACATCTCCAATTCATGGCCAGCGTTGCTTTGCGCAGATCAGAGACAGCCAATCCAAACTTCAGGACTTAGGCCGGCTATTTTTGTTGGCAGCTGCGGAGCCCTAAACGTGGTTACGTGGAAGTGACGCCTGTCCAGCCGGGGGTCTCTGGCGGCTGCACCAAGTCCTTATTCTGGAGCGTTGATGGGAGAGAGTCAGTGACGCAGGACGAAGGGAGGTGTGACGAGGGTCACTCGGAGGTGTAATGCGCCAATCTGCGAGAGCCAGAACCACGCCAATTTGTTTGTTGCAACATGTTATCTAGAGGACGCCGCCCGCGGAGTTGTATGTTGTAACACATTAAGTCGCAGGCGAAATGTTGTTGCAACAACTAAAAAGCGTGCTGGAACCAAGACAAAGAACGCTTCTCGTCGGCCTAAAAGGCCTCGTCTGGATGACACCAGCAAGGGATTAGACGCCAGGGGCTGAAGCCCGAGTTTGCGGAAGCCTGTGCGGCGCGGCCAAGGTCGTGCCCTGATACAAAGCGCGGCAACAACCCACAACGGTTTTCAGACCAAATACGGCCAGCAAGGAATCTCACGAGGCAAGTCCGGACCGCACCTCGGCGGTGGACTGCACACATTGCAGGATCTGCTCGTCGGTGAGGGTGCGGTCGGAGGCTTTGGCGCGATGGAAGATGCGATCCACCAACTCGTCGGTGACCGGCAGCCCGTGCTTTTCCAGCCAGAACTGCACATTGGACTTGCCGCTCATGGGGCCGATCTCGATGATCTGCGCCATGCCGAAATCGTGCGCGGGCACGCCCGAGTAGATGCTGTCGGCCAGCATGACATCGTTCTTGCGGTAGGCCTTGATGACGGCAGCAGCGTGGACGCCGGTCCCGGTGCGGAAGGCATCGTCGCCCACCACGGGATAGTTCTTGGGAATCGGCACGCCCGTGGCTCGCGCAACCGCCTCGCAATAATCCTTCAGTTTCGTCAGGTCCTGGCTCTTCCACGGCTCAACGCCGAGCAGCTTCAGGTTCACGAGCATCTGGTCCATCTGGGTGTTGCCGACGCGCTCGCCGATGCCGACGGCGGTGGCGTGAACAACTTCGGCACCGGCAACCAGCGCGGCAATGGAATTCGCAACCGCCAGGCCGCGATCGCAATGGCCATGCCACTCGACGCGGATGTTTTCGCCCGAAGGCTTCACCACCTCATTAATAACGAAGTGCAGCAGAGCCACAACACCCATGGGCGTGGCGTGGCCACAGGTGTCGCATACTACAATCGCCTTCGCGCCGTAGCGGATGGCGGTACTGTACAGGCGCTGAATGGTCTCCGGATCGCAGCGCGTGGTGTCCTCGGTTACGTACATCACGTCGAGACCGAGCGAGACCGCATATTTAACGGCATTCTCGGTGGTGCGCAGGAGGAAGTCATCGCTCCAGTCTTCGGTGTAGCGGCGAATAGGGCTGGAGCCGATGAAGGTGGCGGCTTCGATGGGAACGCCGGTGCGCTCGACAATTTCGGCGATGGGGCGGATGTCGTTCTGGTGGGTGCGGGCAGCACAGTTGGGTTTGATCTTCAGCCGGGCCCGGCCGATCTCGCGTGCCAGCGCTTCGCAATGCGCCTCGGCGCGGGGTCCGGCTCCCGGAAGGCCGATGTCGAGCATGTTTATGCCGACCGCTTCCATCAGGTGAAGAATCTCGATCTTCTCTTCAACAGAAGGATCCCGAACCGAAGGCGATTGCAGGCCGTCGCGCAACGACTCGTCATTTAACAAAACTCTGCCGGCCGGGACCATCGACCTGGCGTAGATCGTGTTCCAGTCATAAACCAGTTCAGAGATATTGGCAGACACTTAGTGCTACCCCGTTGCTATGAGCGCAGTTCTGCGAATTCGGCATGCGTCAGAAACTTGGATGCAACGCCCACATCGCCGCACCACTGAGCGGATGCCGCTGTCACCCCTATTGCGGCCCCAATTGAATTATCGCGCAACTTCAGCTATTTCTTCTCTTTTTCATCCGCCGAGGGCTTGGACGCCAGTGTCAATCCGAATACTGACGGCTTGCCCAAACCGGCAACATTGCGGCCCTGCGGCTCCTCCGGACTGGGCAGATAAAGCGTGCGGCAATGTTCGCAGCGGTACATTTCAGCTTTATCGCCGAAGGCCTGCCGGACGTCGCCACAGGCTCGCTCCAAAACGTCAGCCAGATAGAACCAGCGCTTCAGATGACCGCCGCAGATCTTGCCTTTCGCGTCCAGTTCGTTACAGGCACGTTGAAACGGCTTCTTGTATTTGACCTTATGCTTCGGAAGCTGCGGAGCTTCAACCGGGTCCATGTTGCCAGTATCCCTTGTCCAGGCGATGAGCGCAATGTCAGCCAGAGGGCGGGTTAACAACATGAAAATCCGGTTGCGACCGGCAAACTGTACAACCAGGAAACGACAGCCTCATCTAACGTACTTAATGACGACCACACTTTTACGATATGTGTGAGTTGGCGGGACCGGGCCGTGTCTTTTATAGGGCGAAAAGAATTTCACGCGCAGCTTACTGATTCGGGTGGTGACCAGCGTCGCGACAAAGACCAGGACAAGCCAGCGTGGATTCGTAAGTATTTGGATTTGGCTGATGTCCTGATGCGGCGACGGAACTGGAGAATCGAGGAAGCTCGTTCGGAGCAACGCCACCCTCACTCCAAAGCAGCCTGATTGCGCTTTAGATCCGATTCGAGCGCCGGAACAGTCCTGCCGATTGCAACCCACCCTTTAGCTTGGCGATCCAGGAGCGGGCGAACAGCAGATCCACAAAGCCGCTCATCTGGCGGTAATACTTCTCGCCGTAGCCAAACCACCACACCTTTGGAATCGACGGGAGCAAGTCGACATCAACATACTTGGTTTGCACCATCTCTTGCAGGCCAAGCTCGCCATGACTGCGCCCGATTCCACTTTGTTTGAAGCCGCCATGTGGCGCTTCCGCGATGCCGAAGCACGAGATCATGTCGTTGAGCATTACGGTGCCGGCCTTGATCTTACGGGCTATCGCTTCGCCGCGCTTACGATCTCGTGTCCAGACGCTCGCGGCAAGTCCGAAGTCGCTGTCGTTGGCGAGGCGAACAGCATCGTCGTCGCTGTCGAACGGCGCCACCGGCAGCACCGGCCCGAATGTCTCTTCCTGCATCACGCGCATATCGTTGCTGACATCCGCGAGCAACGTTGGAGAGTAGAAATTCGGCCCGAGCTCGGTCAGGCGCTTGCCGCCGACCACTAGTCTCGCGCCGCGCTGGATGGCATCGTTCACCTGATCTTCCACAATCTGCAGCTGTCGCTCGTGGATCATGGGCCCGATCTCGACTTCGGATTGGATACCGTTGCCGACACGCAGCCGGGCAATTTTGTCGCGGCACATTTCCACGAACGGCTCATACAGGCTGCGGTGAACATAGCACCGTTCCACGGACAAGCAGGTTTGGCCGGCATTCATGAAGGCGCCCCACAGAGCGCCGCTGGTAGCGATCTCCAGGTCGGCGTCTTCAAGGACAATCATGGGATCTTTCCCGCCGAGCTCCAGTACCACCGGCAGCAGGCGTCGCGCCGCCGCTTCGCCCACACGCTTTCCGGTCGCGACGCTTCCGGTGAAGATCAGCTTGTCGACTGGCGATTCGACCAATGCGGCTCCAATGGGGCCCTCGCCGATGACCACCTGCATCATGTCGGTATGCAATCCGGCTGCATGGAGCAAGCGCTGCAGCTCGAGCGCAATCAGCGGCGTGAATTCCGAAGGTTTCAGCACGACAGCATTGCCGGTCACAAGAGCGGCAAGGGTTTCCGCCGCCGGAATCGAAAACGGATAGTTCCACGGCGACACGATGCCAACAACGCCATAGGGCTCGCGAACCAGCTTGCCGCGCTTGGTTTTCATCGCGATGTTGCCGTGCGGCAGCGGCTGGTCGCGAAGGAAGTTGTGCGCGGTTCGTAGGCAGAATTGTGCGGCGTCAAGGACGACTAGTACTTCTGTCGCCAGCGCTTCCGCGGCCGGCTTTCCGGCCTCACGGCAAATCAGGCGTGCGACGTCGTCGCGACGGTCGTGCAGCAGTTGCTGGAATTTGCGAAGCACGGCAATGCGCTCGGCGACCGGTTTCGCCTGCCATTGCGGTTGAGCAACCTTAGCGCGCAGGACGGCGGCGCGAACCTCGTCCGGTGTGGCGCACGTCAGCTCGCCCAGTACTTCGCCGGTGGCGGGATTGGTGCTGACGAGTGTTGTACCGCTGATGATTTTCGCTTCTGTTGCCATGAGATTTGAGGCCGGCTATTGACGGCTGCAAGAGACAAAAGAAATCTCCGCAAGAAAAGGTGGAAGGGCACGGCTTCAGCCGTGCCGGAAATTAGCCCCAACCGCTGGACTTTTAGCTCGGGTCGCCACGGCTAAAGCCGCCGGTCGTCGGTATCCGATTTCGCCGGGCTGAAGCCCGGCGCCTCCACCATACTGCACAGCATTTCTTTCGCCGCTCTGGCTGAAGGCCGGCACTACCTAATATTCCACGCTGACCAGATACAGACCGCAAGCGGCGGCCGTAGGTCCGGCAGCACTGCGATTGCGGGCTTCCAGGATAGTTGGCACGTCGCCAATCTGCAGCGAACCTTTGCCGACGAGCAGAAATGTTCCGACGAGATTTCGCACCATGTGGTGCAGGAATCCGTCTCCTCGCACAGTGTAGATCAACTCATCTTTCGTGCGCACCCATTGCGAAGAGTGGATGGTGCGAATATTCGTCAGCTTTCCACAATGGGAATCCTCGGCGTCGGGTGTGGCAATCCGAGCGCTACGGTCAGGATCCGAGGCTGCAAACGACGTGAAATCATGCTTGCCGACTACGTGCTCGGAGGCACGGATGACGGCTTCCTCGTTCATCGGATACGGATCGTGGTAAACGTATCGCGCAAGAAACGGTGGACAGATCTCGCCGCGATAGATGCGGTAACGATACGTTTTCGCTTTCGCTGAGTGGCGGGCATGAAATCCCGCTGGCACGACCTCGACGGAATTCACGCGTATTGACGGGGGGAGCACGTCGTTCAATGCCACGACAAGATTGCGTTCCGGAATGGGGCTCTCCAGTTCGACGCTAGCGACTTGCGCCAGCGCGTGAACCCCCGCGTCGGTGCGTCCCGATCCTTGCGGCAGGAGGTCTTCACTCGTGAGCCGCTTCAATGCTTCGGCGAGTGTACCCTGCACGGTCGGCAATCCCGGTTGCACTTGCCAGCCGTGGAATTCTGAGCCGTCGTAGGCGAGCGTCAGTTTCAGGTTGCGGCGCAATTCGTCCTCATATGCGTGCGGTCCATCTGTTAAGCAATGTAAAACTGTGTAAAGCAGACACTTGTCTCGATATTGTGTCAGCTATACTGAATTTCTGCTAAATACCAGGTTGAGATTCATCTCCATTCCTCGCGAGGGCATCTGGCCATCGCATCTCGGCAAGCTGTCCCGAACCTACGTCAGCCGACAGGGAATTGGTTCGAAGTTTGTACAGTCTCAGCGTCCTTATTGGAGAAACAAATAATGTCTGTTCCTCAATCGACTTCGAAGTGCGCGCCTGCGGGCGCAGGAAAGCTGTGCAGCGTGAAGCTCTGGGCAATGATGCTGCTTTTGGCGATCGCGCCGCTCGCCGTGGCCCAGAACACGGACGCTGCGCAGAATCCTCAGGACAATTCGGGGCAGGCCAGCGTGCCTGACGCCAGTGCTGCGTCACAACAAGGCCAGCCGCCGTCGAGCCCGGACGCGCAGAACGCCTCACCGCCTTTGATATTGGCTCCGCTACCGCAGGCGCCGGGTCCGCAGCACAATGCCCATCCCTATTCCGAGCATGACAACACTCGCGGCAAGCGGCAATGGCCGAATCCATTCGTCATCTACACGCCGCGCGAGGTCGCGCCACTGGAAGTGGAAAATTCAGCGCGCACCGGCCAGCTCATCAAAGACGGCAAGATGTACTTGTCGATCAACGATGCCGTTGCCATGGCGCTGGAAAACAATCTGGACATCGGCATTCAGCGCTACAACCTCTCGATTGCCGATTCCGACATCTTACGCACCTCCTCGGGAGCGGCGGCACTGGGCGTGAATGCGGGATTGGTACAAGGGACGCCCGGCGGCCAGACCGGCACGACCGCAGCGGGTGGCACGGGCACGTCCACCACGGGATCAACCGGCGGCGGTGTTGGTGGAACGACGATCGGAGTGGGCGGAGCAGGCGCAGGTGCGGCCGGAATTGTTGCTTCGACCCAGGGCGAAGGTCCGCCGATCGACAACTTTGATCCCGTGATCACGGGAACAGGGGCGATTGGGCATTCTGTGACGCCGGAGTCAAACACGATATTTACCGGAACTAACGAGCTGTACGAGAACAGCACCACGGCTGATTTCCAGTACTCGCAAGGATTCCCAACCGGAACTCTGATGACGGTTGGCTTTAACAATAGCCGGTTGTGGGAGAACTCCCTTTTCAACTCCATCAATCCCACGCTCACCCCATCTTTCACCTTCCAGCTGCGGCAGCATCTGCTGCAGGGTTTCGGCTTCGATCCCAATCTGCGTTACCTTCGCATCGCGCGCAATAACAAGGTCATCACCGAAGTCACCTTTCGCAACCAGATCATCACTACCGTCTCGCAGATCGAGAACATTTATTGGGACCTGGTAAATGCGTACGAGAACGTGAGGGTACAGCAGCGCGCCCTCGATCTGGCCGACAAAACACTTTCCGACAACCAGAAACAGGTAACGCAAGGGACGATGGCTCCGTTGACGGTGGTGCAGTCGCAGAGCGCCGTGGCTACGGCCAAACAGAACCTGATTGCCGCGCAGGTAAATCTTCAACTCGAACAGTTGCTGATGAAGAATGCCATTACCCGTAACATGGCCGACCCCATGCTCGCGGTCGCTCCAGTCATTCCAACCGACACGCTGAACACGACGAAGGAATATGACGTAGGCTCGGTGGACGATCTGATCGGCGAAGCGCTGCGGCAGCGTCCAGAAATCGCTACCGCGCGATTGACCCTCACCAACAACCTGGTTACCCGCAAATCGCTTCGCAACGATCTATTGCCGGCGCTTGATCTGTATGCCTTCTACGGAGCGACAGCGCTGGCCGGCCCGGCCAACCCACTTTGTACCAATCCCAACAGTTGCGCTTCGCCCGGCTTCCCGACAAGTTACGGGGGGGCATTCGCCAATCTGTTCAACAGCACGGCGCCGGACAAGGGAGTGGGAGTGAACCTCACGATTCCGCTTCGCAATCGGCAGGTGCAAGCCGATCAGGTGCGCAACGATTTGGAATACCGTCAGGCGCAATTGAGCTTGTTGCAGACCGAGAACACCATCCAGTTGCAGGTTCGACAGGCACAGTTCGCGCTGCAACAGAATTGGGTGGCGCTGCAAGCGGCCATCTCGGCGCGCGACTACGCTGCCGAAGCGCTCGATGCCGAACAGAAGAAGCTGCGCATGGGAGCTTCGACAAGCACGCTCGTATTGCAGGCATCCAGCAACCTGACCCAAGCCGAGTCGAACGTACTCGGCGCTGCCACCAATTACGAGAAGTCGAAAGTGCAACTGGACCTCTCGACGGCGGACACGCTGACGCGGCTGGGCATCGATATGACCGACGCCGAAAGTGCGCAGGTGAAGCACGAGCCGAAGGTGCCCGGAGTGGTTCCGGCGAACGCCCCCAACCAACTGACGACGCCTCATTTGGTGCCGCTTGGACCGGGAGGTCCGGACGTACCGCAGATGGCGCCGCAGCCAGAAGCTCAGCCACAGCAAGCTGCGCCGCAACCGCACTGACATCGCGGCAGAATGCTCGCGAGAGGTAGGACTAATGGCCCGGATTCGCTAAACTGGTTCGTTGTGCGCATTCTCACTCGCTACATCCTGAAGGAGATCGCTTCGCACGCGCTGATTGGCGTGGCGTTGTTTACCTTCATCATCTTTATGCGGGACCTGGGGCGGCTTCTGGAGCTGATCGTCCGCAACAGCGCTCCTTTGCCCAGTGTCGCCGAGATTTTCCTGTTCACTCTTCCGGCCACTTTCACCATCACCATTCCAATGGGCGTGCTGGTCGGCATCCTGGTAGGACTCAGCCGGCTTGCTGCCGACAGCGAGGTCACCGCCATGCGCGCCAGCGGCATGGGCGTGGGCATGTTTATTCGCTCGGTATCAGTGTTCGCCATTGGGGCGTGGCTGCTGGGGATGGCGAACAGCGTTTACGTGGCTCCGCATTCCGCCATAGCGTTGCAGCATCTGCAAGAGCGGCTGAAGTCGTCGCAGGCATCGTTCGAGATTGAACCGCGAGTCTTCTACGAGGACTTCAAGAACACCGTCCTGTACGTGCAAGACGTGATTCCCGCGAACGGCCAGGCGCTGTGGCGAGGCGTATTTCTTGCCGACATTTCGGACCCATCCTCGCCGAAGATCACGCTGGCCAAACGCGGCGCGCTGTTGAGCGATGGGCCTAACAAGCTGCGCTTTCATCTCGAGGACGGCACACAGCAGGAGACGGTGCCGAAGGTCAAAGACCAGTATTCGATCACGACCTTCGACAACACCGAGATTCCCATCGCTCTGCCGACCGACGAAACCCGGCCCCACGATCTTCTTCCGGTCGCGCAACTCAGCTTGAGCCAGTTGCTCAGCAATGCGGCACGCGAGCGGAAGGATGCTGCGGTCTATCGTACTTCCGCGCCAAGCCTTTACAACTACGATCTGGTCAAGGCCCGCTATTACGAACTGGAGTTTCATCGCCGCTTTGCGTTTCCTGCGGCCTGCCTGGTCCTGGCAATGGTGGGAATTCCGCTGGGGCTGTCGGCCCGCAAGGGCGGCAAGAGCACCGGTTTCGTGCTCACGATTCTGTTGGTCGTCGTCTACTACTTCTTCTCGATGATCGGCGTGCAGATGGCGCGCCAGGGGAAGATGTCTCCCTGGTTCGGTTCGTGGATGGGCAACATCTTCTTCTGTCTCTGCGGACTGTTCCTGCTCTGGCGTGTCGACCGTATGCCCATCGAAATCGCCAATCTGACCGCCGGATGGAAGCTCCTGACCGAGAAGCTACAGTTGCTGGCCACGGGCGGAAGGAGAATCGCCCGGACACGCAGATTCTCATCGCAGTCGGCTTTCCACCGGCGCCGCTTCCGAGCTCGCTTCCCGCTGATCCTCGATGACATGATCCTGCGCGATTTCGCCTTGTACCTGACGATGATCCTCACCACCTTCCTGGTGCTGGCGCTGGTGTTCACATTTTTCGAGTTGCTCACCGACATTGTGCGCAACAAGGTGCCGTTGATCACCGTGGCCGAGTATCTTTGGAACCTGAGCCCGTCGATGATCTACCTGATGGCGCCAATGGCCGTCTTGCTAGGGGTGCTGATTACCTTTGGCCTGCTGGACAAATCCAGCGAACTGATCGCCATGAAGGCCAGCGGCTTCAGCGTCTACCGTGCGACGCTGCCGGTCATCGTGCTCAGCGGGATCTTCGCGGCGGGATTGTTCCTCTTCGATCAAACGTATGTCCCCCGGACCAATCGCCGGCAGGAGATCCTGCGCAACGAAATCAAGGGCAAGCCACCGCAAACCTATTTGCAAGCGGACCGCAAATGGATCTTTGGGCAGGACAATGAGATTTATTATTACCGCCTTTTCGATCCTGACCAGAACCATTTTGGCGGCATCTCCGTCTTCGAGTTTGACCCCAACAGCTTTCAACTGACCCGGCGCATCTACGCCGAGCAAGCGCATTGGGAAGAGAGCCTGCACAAGTGGGTCTTCGAGAAGGGCTGGGTGCGCACGTTGGACGGAGCCTCGATTCAGGAGTACCGTACGTTCGATGTCGCGACGTTCAACGAACTTCAGGAAACTCCCAGCTATTTCAAAAAGGAAGTGAAGCAATCGTCCGAGATGAGCTACGAAGAGCTGCGCCGCTACATCGAGGACATGCAACAGAGCGGCTTTGACACGGTGCGACTGAAGGTGCAGTTGCAGAAGAAGATTGCGTTCCCGCTGATCACGCTGGTCATGGCAATTCTGGCGATTCCCTTCTCCGCTTCGGGTCGCCGCGGCGGCGCGCTGGTGGGGGTTGCGGTCGCGCTGGGAATTGCAGTGGTCTACTGGGTGACTAACGGACTATTTGAAGCGATGGGCAATGCCAACCAGCTTCCTGCGATGCTCGCCGCCTGGGCGCCTGACTTCATCTTCGCCTTCGCGGGGGGATATTTGCTGCTGAAGGTGCCGACGTGAGAAGAAGCAACTAGCAGTTTGCGGTAACTAGTAGCTAGCAACTAGTAATTAGCCATGGAAAAGCGGGATGAATCCACGAATTCCAATTGTCATGGGGGTGGTTGGCGTCTTGACGGCCATCGGCACGGCCATCACGAATGCTAACGGGGTGTTCAACGGGCACCCATCGCTGGCGTACTGGTTTTATGGAGCTGCAGTCGTGCTCGTGATCGTGGCATTAGTTCTTGCACAAAAGAAAACAGATCAGCTTCGCGCGCACGCCGAGCAATCCCTAACCCAGTCACTTGCAAATGTAGGTAATCCCGTCCAGAAAACTGAGCTACATATTCACACTCCAATTGCCGCTCCGCCACTCTCCGCGCCCATCGGCCCGCCGACAGCCGTTCACATCGAAACCTCTCCGAATTTGGTGTTCTTGGGAGCTAGGGCGATAAACGTTCGCATTGAGCAAGACCCCCGCACCGGGATTACCAGAACCTACGAAGATGCTCGCGGGGATTTTCATGCCCTATTAGCTACGTTCCGCAATGAGGCGCTCCAGTCACGAAGCGTCAAGCCACTTTCTGGGGTTGGCTCCCACCTCGTTTATCGCGATGCTCAGGGCAGAGAGATCGGTGATGGGATATCGGGAGCGGACTGGCTGGCCGAAGGTTCGCATGAGGCCGACTTTGACACTGGCGGCCCGTCGAGGTCGCTGATTCTTATTTTGAAGCTGGTGCATGACGATAGGCTGTTTGTCATGTGGAGGAGGCGTACTCGGGGTAATTGGATGGGGGCTGGGCTAGAAGAGGAAGCGACAGGGTTGCCTGAATTTCCATCGTCTATTCGGGTTCAGTTGCTTGAGGATGCCGAGGTAGTGAAAGAGATCGAATTACAGACGAACGTAGCTGATGGGGGATTCCAAGCTAAACTGACGCGCTGAGGTCAGCCGTGGTCGGCTGGAACAACCGCCGTTGGGTAAACTACATACTTCCGATTAGCTGATTGCTGTTGCTAATTACTAGTTGCTAATTGCTAATTGCTGATGTTCAAAAACCTGAGCCCGCTATTTCCCTATCTTCGCAAGTATCGCGCGACCTATGCGATCGGCGCGGTATGCGTGCTGTTCAACAACGGAATCTGGATTCTGTTTCCGCTGGTTATTCGCCGCGCCATCGATGATCTGAACCACGGCTTCGATCGCCACAAGCTGCTCACCTATTCCCTGCTCTTGCTGGCCATCGCCGGCGCCAAAGCCATATTCCAGTTCCTCACCCGCTGGATCATGATCGGGGTCTCGCGCGAGATCGAATTCGACTTGCGCAACGATCTCTTCGCCCATCTGGAACGGCTCTCGTACGGCTTTTATCAACGCACGCGCACGGGCGACATCATGGCCCGCGCGACCAACGATCTCAACGCCGTGCGGATGCTGCTCGGGCCGGGCATCATGTACACGGCCAACACCGTGGTTTTCACCGCCGGGGCGCTGGTTTTCATGCTCTCCATCAGCCCCTGGCTGACGCTGTTTGCGTTTGCTCCGCTGCCGGTGTTCAGCGTCATCGTGCAGCATTTCGGGCGCAGGATTCACGAGCGCTTCGAGCGCATCCAGGCGATGTTCTCCGATATCTCGGCGCGCGCCCAGGAGAATTTCTCCGGCGCTCGCCTCATCCGCGCCTACGTGCAGGAAGAAGCGGAGATCGAGAACTTCGAGCGCGACAATACTGAGTACATCGGGCGCAGCCTGAAGCTGGTACGGCTGATGGGCATGTTATGGCCGACCCTGGAGACGCTGCTGGGCGTTGCCATTGTGATTGTGCTCTTCGTCGGCGGCCGCGAGGTGTTGCTGCATCGCATAACTGTCGGGAGCTTCGTCGCGTTCAACACCTACATGGTGCAGCTCACCTGGCCAATCATCGCACTGGGATGGGTCATCAACATCTTCCAGCGCGGTACCGCGTCGATGGGCCGCATCCACAACATCATGTCGGAGCAGCCGGAGATCACCGATGCCGGGGTTCCGAAGGCCGATATTCCCAGCGAGATTTTCGGCGACGTCGAATTCCGTAATCTCAGCTTCCGGTATGGAACGGCCTTGCTGTCGCAGGAGCGTGGCAACGGCCGTTCGCACGGCGACGAAGAAGTTCTGAGGAACGTCAGCCTGCGCGTTCCGGCTGGCACCAGCCTTGCGATAGTCGGCCCGACCGGCTCCGGTAAGTCGACGCTCGTCTCCCTGATTCCCCGAATCTACGATGCAGCGCCGGCCAGCGTGCTCATCGATGGCCGGCCCATCCAGGAGTTTCCGCTCGCCCTCCTGCGCCGCAACATCGGCTTTGTGCCGCAGGAGACATTTCTGTTCAGCGATACCATCCGCGAGAACATCGCCTTCGGCGCCGAGGACGCGACATTGGAGCAGGTGCGGCAGGCTGCCGAGGCCGCCAGTATCGGCGCGGAAATCGAAAGCTTTCCGGACGGCTACAACACGCTGGTGGGAGAGCGTGGCTTGACGCTTTCTGGCGGACAGAAGCAAAGGACCGCGATCGCTCGCGCGCTCATGCGCAATCCTCGAATCTTGATTCTGGATGACGCTCTGGCCAGCGTCGACACTCATACGGAAGATCGCATCCTGAATCAATTGCGCGAGATCATGCAGGGCCGCACCACCATCTTCATCTCGCACCGCGTCTCGACGGTCCGCAACGCTGACCGCATCGCCGTCCTGCACGAGGGCGAAATTGTTGAGTACGGCACCCATGACGAACTGATTGAACGAAACGGCTACTACACAGATCTCTATAACAAGCAATTGCTGGAAGAGGAGTTGGAGACCGTTTAGTATCCTGAGTCAAAGATCAGTTTATGGACGTTAGAATGGAGCACCGCTTTAGCGGTGCAATTGTGACGCGGCAAGGTGCCGGCTTAGCCGCTGAGGTTAGAGAGAATTACCTCAGGCGCGAACAGCTTGTTGCTGCATGCTGCACGCCTGAAAGAGGCCGCTGAAAAGGTCGGAACAGCAGATCCCTCGCCGACTAAAGTCAGCTCGTGATGACAAATAAAAAGGGCTTATCGGCACGACCAAGGTCGTGCCCTGACACAAAACCTTCGATAATGGACTTTTTCCGCGGCCTGTGAAAGGCGTGATCGACCCGCTCATGTTACGGCACAGGTACTCACCAGGCCCTTCATCGTACCCAATAACCCAACGCACGTGAGCCAGCTTGGAAACCATGGCCATTCCGCAAAACTGGTCCATAAGTTCCATTAATTTTGGCCACGAAACAATCGCGCGGCACGTGCGTTTATTACAACAGCAACTTAGCCGCCGGAAGCCACTCTTTTCGCGATAGCATAGTCTAATCTTCGAACAGGGCGCCAAGAGCCCGCTGGCTGCCAGGAAAGGGTAACGAAAATGAAACTCCTTGTTCCGAATGCTCGCGGCGTGCTTCATTGCCTGCTAGGGACTGCGCTTCTATTAGCCGCGGCGACTCCGATGTGGGCGACGCTGGGCGACAATGCCGCTTCGGTGCTGAACGACCAGGAGCGGTGGAACGGTAAGCTCAGCAGCGTCGATAAAGGCACCTACGTCCTGCACGAAATCACCATGCCCACGGGAACAGTGCGCGAGTTTGTCTCGCCTGCGGGCGTTGTCTTCGGTGTGGCCTGGGAAGGACAATTCCCACCTGATTTTCGGCAGTTGCTCGGCCCCTATTATCAGCAAGTGCAGCAAGCGATCGCGAACCAGAAAGCCGCGCGACAGGCGAGTGCCGAGCAGAGCGGGGGACCAGCGATACGCCCGCGCCGTGCTCCGGTGTCGGTTGAGACCACCGGCCTCGTGTTCTCGCAAGGCGGCCACCAGCGCAGCTTCCACGGCCAAGCCTACATTCCACAACTGCTACCGCAAAACGTGAAGGCCAGCGATATCCGCTGAAGGAGAAATCCCGTGATGTTGCGCAGATCAGGACTATTGCTTGTGGCGCTTATCGTAATCGTGATGATGGCGGCCTGCGGCGGCGGTGGCAACGGCGGCACTCCCTCCGGCCCATCGACCATCACGGCGGTGAGTGTAAGTTGTTCGCCCGGTACGGTTGGCTCGGACGGTAGCAGCCAGTGCTCGGCAACCGTAACCGGGACAGGAAGTTTCAGCACGGGAGTGACGTGGAGCGCCAGCGCTGGTTCGATCTCGACCTCCGGGCTGCTGACCGCGCCGGTTGTCACGACGAGTAAGACCGTCACCGTGACGGCAACCTCGACTCAGGACACGAGCATCGCCGGGTCGGCCACCGTGACGGTGAATCCGCAAGCGGCAGGAGCTAACGTTGCACCGCTGATAGTCGATGCCGGCCCACTGCCGCAGACGAACCCCTCCGTCAATACGGCTTATGCAACTGTAACGGTTTGCGTGCCGAATACGACCGATTGTCAGACCATTGATCACATTACGGTGGACACCGGCTCAGTTGGCTTGCGGCTTATCTCTGGTGTGCTCTCCTTATCGCTGCCGCAAACCAGCTTTGACGAGTGTCTGGTGTTTCTCGACGGCTTTATCTGGGGACCGGTGGCGACGGCGGACATTACTGTCAGCGGCACTGTCAGCGGCGAAATGGCTTCGTCCGCGCCGGTACAGATCATCATTCCTTCGTCGACTCCACCGGCAGTCCCGAGTAGTTGCTCCAGCCAGAATCCTTCGGGAGGAGTGGGTAACGAAGGCAACAGCGTAGCGGATTTCGGCGCGAATGGCATTATTGGTGTGGGACTGTTCGCACAGGATTGCGGCTTGGCCTGCACGAATCTGGGGGACAATCTGCCTCCGGACGCGTACTACAGTTGCGTCGGCTCGTCCTGCAGCGCAGCGTTTGTCCCGCTGGCGCAGCAGGTCACAAACCCGGTGACGCTCTTTCCGGTCGACAACAATGGAGTACTGATCCAGTTCCCCAACGTTCCTGACGGCGGCTCGCTTGACCTGGCAGGCTCGCTGATCTTCGGCATTGGCACAGAATCGAACAATGGGCTGGGGGGAGCCCAGGTGTACGACGTGCCCGACAGCGGCGACAATGCTGGTAGTTTCACCACCAACTTCAATGGAAGCAGCTATCCCGGCAGCTTTGTTGACAGCGGCTCGAACGCCTACTACTTCATTGATTCCAGCGTTCAACAATGCGGCAGTGAGAACCCGGGCTGGTATTGCCCAACAACATCGCCGTTACCGCTGAGTGCAAGCAATCAGGGGACGAATATGAGCTCTCCGATCACAATTAACTTCGACATCGAGAACGCGGACACTCTATTCAGCGGCAACAACACCGCGTTCAGCACGCTGGCTGCGCCATATCCGAGCACTCCAGTTGAATTCGATTGGGGGTTGTCGTTCTTTTACGGGCGCAATGTTTTCACGGCGATCGATGGCGCATCTACGCCCGGTGGCACTGGGCCGTACTTCGCGTTCTGATTTTAGAGGCCGTTGAAAAAAGTCCTGACAGCGTGTCCCTCGCCGACTGAAGTCGGCTCGGGATGATCAATATAAAGGGCTTGGACGCTGGCCTGAAGGCCAGCTCTACCGGACAACTCGTCACGCCGAGTTTTCTCAGCGGCCTGTATAGCCGGTGAATCGTGGGTGCAATTGCGAGCTGTGCGATACTGGCGTCGATGACCCTGGAAGATTGCCGTCGGTTTTATGCTGAAGAGATTCGTTTTTCGGCAAACACTGGCTCGCCGGCCCTGGTACAGGCATTTGCCCGGGTGCCACGCGAGAATTTCCTCGGCGCCGGTCCATGGAAGATCGCTTCCAGCGACCTGGGGCTGGGCGGCACGAAATACATCGAAACAGACGACGCCGACCCGTGGCACCTCTACCACAACGTCCCTGTTGCACTCGATACCAGTCGCGATCTGAACAACGGCCAGCCGGCGGCGCTGGCCAAGTGGATCGACTCTCTCGATCTGAAACCCGGCGATCGCGTCTATCATCTCGGCTGCGGTGTCGGCTACTACACGGCAATCATGGCGGAGATGGTTGGCGGCGAAGGTCACGTCTCGGCCAGCGAAGTCGATCCCGAACTGGCCGACCGAGCGAGCGCGAATCTATGCTCCTACTCCAACGTGCACGTGCATAGCGGCGATGGTGCGGAGTTCGATCCAGGGCCGTGCGACGCGATACTTATCAATGCCGGTGTCACCCATCCGCATCCGGCCTGGGTGCAGCTCCTGAAGCAGGGCGGCAGCATGGTTTTGCCCCTGACGGTCGCTTTTGGGATGGGGATGGGCGCGAACCTTGGCAAAGGTGTGATGGCGAAGATCACGCGTGAAGCCAGTGGATTTTCCGCCACGGTGGTCAGCTTTGTTGCCATCTATTCGTGCTCGTCGCCCGCGGTACGCGACCCAGAGATCGAGAAAACGTTAGGTAAAGCTCTGGGCAGCGGAGCATTGTTCAAGATGCGTTCCTTGCGCCAGGACACACACGAAGCCCGGCGAGAGATGCTTGTTACACGGCGCAAATTTTTGTCTGAGCAGCGCCGAGTAGCTAAGGCTCCGGTGGCAGGCCCGAAGAGCTGAGGGGCCAATAGGAATACGGAGAACGGACAGCGAGCCGCCACCGGCGGCGACAACGATCAAGGCTCTGCCTTACAATTTGTTGCAGATGCGTTTTCTTGCAGGGATATTGTCGATCGCGATGGCAGGGAGTACAGCCTTTGCCCAGCAAACCGTCGCGCCCGAAGCCACGAGCTCTCCACAAAGTCCCGCGGAAATCTCCCAGCAACCTGCGGCGCCTGAAACCAAACCACCGTCAGCTTCACAAACGGAAAAGCAGACAGAGACGCCGTCAACCGCTGCTGACCAACCCGCTCAGCAAGCAGCGACTTCCCCGCAAGCCGCATCGGAAGTCGGCTCGGTAGCATCTGCGCCGCCGGGTACGCCGATCGCCCCAACTGTGACGCGCCGCGAGGCGGCGGAGGCTAAACGCCAGTTCCAGGCCGGGGTGAAGCTGAGGTCGAAGGGCAATCTGGAAGCGGCATTCGAAAAGTTTTCCAGCGCCTCCGAGCTCGACCCGCTCAACGTCGATTACCTGACCGCGCGCGAGTTCACGCGAGAGACGCTGGCGATGGAAGCCCTGCGACAGGGCAATAAGGCCATGCTGGACCACAACGACATTGTCGCCATGGCCGAGTTCCGTCGTGCGCTCGATTACGATCCTACGAACAACTACGCGCTGCAACGGCTGCGGGATGCCATGCCCGACCCGGAGCAATCAGCGCAGCCGGTCAGCGTTGTCGAGCAGTCTGTCCCGATCGAGCTGCAGCCCAATCCGAAGCACCAGGACTTCCAGTTCCGGGGTGACTCGCACCCGTTGCTGACTCAGGTCGCGCGCGCTTACGGCATCACCGCGCAGTTCGACGATTCAGTCAAGCAGCAACACCTCCACTTCGAAATGCAGAACGTGAACTTTGCCACGGCAATGCGCGCGGCCAATGCGGTCACCAAAACGTTTTGGGTGCCGCTCACGACCAAGCAGATCCTAGTGCTTGCCGACACGGTTGAGAACCATCGCAACTTCGAGCGCATGGGGCTGCGTACCTTTTACCTGCCCGACCTTAATGATCAGCAACTGACGGAGATGAGCAACGCGCTCCGCGTGCTGCTGAATCTGCGTTTCATCTCGGCGGACAAAACGAAGTCGACGATCATGGTTCGAGCTGAACTGCCGGTGCTGGATGCAGCGGCAGAGCTGATCCGAAGTTTGACCACCGGCCGGCCGGAAGTGCTGCTGGACATGCGCATCTTTGCCGTCAGCACCAGTCTGGCGCGATCGCTGGGCACTGCCCTGCCGACGCAGTTCACAATGTTCAACATCAGTCCGGCGCTGCTTGCCGGGTTAGGCGCCAGCGCCTCGAATCTCATCAATCAGTTGATCGCTTCGGGCGGAATCAATCAGGCGAACTCCACCGCCATCTCGGCGTTGCTGGCGCAATTGCAGAATTCCAGCACCAGTTCCCTTCTCACTACACCGTTCGTCAGCTTTGGAGGCGGGTTAACCCTGTTCGGCATCAATGCCGCCAATATCGGTCTTAAGCCCACCTTCAGCCTGAATACATCCGATATTCGCGAACTGGATCACGTGGAGCTTCGCGCTTCACACAATGATCCCGCGGTGATGAAGATTGGCGAGCGCTATCCCATCATCAACGCCACCTTCGCTCCGATTTACAACAGCTCGGCCATATCATCGGTGGTGGGCAACCAGAGCTACATTGCTCCCTTCCCTTCCTTCAACTTTGAAGATCTGGGAATCAACCTGAAGGTCACGCCGCTGATTCATGACGACCAGGAAGTCAGCATGAAGCTCGAACTGCAGATCCGCTCGCTCGGCACGACGACCAATAACGGCATTCCGATCATCAACAATCGCGAGTACAGCGGAAACATCAGCGTGAAAAATGGGGAGTCCAGCGTGGTCACCGGCATGGTCGACATGATGGACACGCGCAGCATCACGGGATATCCCTTCCTTGGACGAGTTCCTGGCCTAAGCTATGCTTCCACGGTGCACAACAAGAATGTCTCCGAAGACGAGCTGCTGGTGGTCATCACGCCGCACATCCTGCGCCTGCCGGAACACACGTCGTTTGCGGTGGAGCTCCCGCCCGCACACTAGATCAGTTTCTTCTTTGGTGTATCCGGGTAGAGCGGGCCTTCACCGGGGTCCCCGACCTGGGGTGGGTGAGGCCCGCGCCTTCCCGAGTATATCCGCAGGTTCGGGCGCTGAGCTCTGTGAGCTCAGCGCCCGTGTCGATTGCGTTTAGCGCTTTGTCTTGAGTTTATGAGCCAGCCTGCGCGGCGGGCGTGCCGACGCGTCCATGAATCCCGACAGGTGCTCGAGCTCGGTGACGACGCGGTCCAGGTCATCAATCAGCGGCTTGAGCCGGTGGGTCACGCCAGCGACCCTGTATGCCGTCACCAATGCCCGGTAGTACCACAGCGTCTTCGCTTTGGGAGCGGAGAAGCGGGTGAAGATGGCTTCGCCGTCGTAGCGCAGATCACGCAACACGGCGCGGGCGTTGTAGAGTTTGTCGGCCGCGGAGACGAGACGCGTATCGGTGTCTTCGTGGCGTATGCGGCGGAGGTATCGCAATTTGCGGCGCTCCCAATTTTCTTTCTTTGCGGGATCTTCGGCGTAAGAGTCGGTGCAGCCATCGACGATCTTGGCCACGCGCGCTCCAAAAACCTTGTCGATTACGTTAAGCATTGGCCGCCCGCCGTGGTCTTCTACGGCATCGTGCAGCAGCGCGGCAATCGCCATGTCCTCATCGCCGCCATAATCGAGCACGATGGAGGCGACGCCCAGCAGATGCGAGATGTACGGGATGCCGCTCTTCTTGCGGTCCTGCTCGCGATGCACCTGCGCGGCAAAGAGCAACGCGTGATCGAAGCGAGTGGAGAGCGGGACAAATTTGCGATCGAACGAGCCGGGTACCTTGCGGGTCATAAATCGCGCAGCAAATCTGGCTGGTCACAGAATAGCGGAAAACGAAATCAGCAGCGAGCGAAGGCCAGCTCTACCGAACCCGCAACACGCCGACTTTTTCAGCAGCCTGTTAAGCCGTGCCCTTTCAAAACTGACTTAATCAAAGCCTCCTTAAGGAGCGAGAGACTATCCGCAGTCATCGCACTTTTCGCCTCGCAGGCCTTGCGCGCCCTCGCGGGCGATGATCGGCGTCATGACGAGCGCCGCGGCAGGGTCGGCCCACCACCAGCCCACCAGCGCGTGCAGCAGCAGTCCCGCAAGAAGTATCGCTGACAGCCAGGCACAGAAGTCAGCCTGCCGGGAATCGGAATGTAACGCTTCGCTATTGATTTGTGTGGCCAGGCGGCGCTTGGCTCGACCCAGCAAGGGCATCACGATCACCGCTGCAAAAGCAATCAGAATTCCGGCGAGGCTGTGCTGCGGTCCAACTCTTCTCCACAGTGCGTGCACGGAATCGATGCTGACGTAGGCGGCCAGCAGCAGAAAGCAAACTCCGACCAGGCGATGCGCCACTCGATCGGCGCGCTCCCTGCGCTCGCAGTCGTCGTCGGCACGAAATCGCCAAAGCAGAATTCCCGCCGACATGGTCTCGATCACCGAATCCAGTCCAAATCCGACCAGCGCGATGCTTCCCGCCAGAAGTCCCGCCAGCAATGCCACTGCAGCTTCAAAGCTGTTCCACGCGATCGTCACATATTCCAGGCGTCGTCCGCGTGCGATCAATGCCGCTCTCTCCAACGCAGTTAATGGATTTATGGGAAGAACGGCGACGGACTGCCTCATTCCATCGAGTATAGGAGAGTTCAACGCGGTCAACCAGACAATGGTAGTGCGTGCGACGCAACTTACAACCTATCGCATAAATCGTGACGGTTTGTATCAGGGCACGAGTTCAGAGGCACTGAAAAACTCGGAAAAGCAGATCCCTCGCTCCGCTCGGGATGACACCATGAAATGAATGCGCGATCGGCACGACTGAAGTCGTGCCCTGATACAAGGCGGTCTATGACATAAGATCTGACATACGTTGTTAGTTATTTGCTCAGCACCGCTGTCCGGAATGTCGGCAACAAGAGCAGCGCGGCCAAGTAAGCGACGGCGCCGCAGGCTAGCGTGATCGTCAAGCCGAACTGGATGGCGACGACAATCGCCAGCACCGAACCGAGCACGCTGGAAGCGGCGTTCATCGCCCATGCCCACTCAACCACGCCGTGTTTAGGACTCGGGTTACCGGATTCGCCCGCGGACGAGAGTGCGCGCAAACCGCTGGGAAACGGCATGCCCATAGCGAATCCGAGAGGCACCAGCAACAGCGCACTAATTGCCAGCTTGGCAACGAACGGCACGCCGATGAGCGACTCCAAAACGTACGGCAAGGCGAACACGTACGCCAGCAAAGCGGCAATGATGAATGCCAGCGCCAGGAAAACTCGCGTGGGCTCGGAGAACCAGCGGCGCGAAACCAGGCTGCCGGCTCCGCTCGACAGCAGCATCAGAAAGACCACCACAGTCAGCGCGTACGTGGGATATCCCAGGAACAGCACGAAGCGCTGGATGAAGGCGATCTCGACGATAATGTAGCCGAGCCCGATAGCGACAAAGTAGAGCACGCTCAGGCTGCGCCCCGAGCGCATCTCTGGCGACAGCGCCAGCGGCAGCACGAGGAACGCGAGCACTGCGGCAGTCGAGACAAGCAGCACGATCCCCAGGATCGCGATGCCGAGATTAACCTTCCAGTCGATGCCGCCTTCATCGGAGCCACGGAACACCTGCTCCGGCTTCAACGTGAAAAAGAAGAACGGCGCATTGTCGGTGACGGGTGCAACGTTGTAGGTGTAGGCTGCCGAGAAAGCGCGCGCGTCCTGACCGCGAATCAACTGCACGAACGCGGGATGCGCCATTCCGGGCTGATCGGCCGTAGCCGGCAGATACAGCACATGCAGGTTCAGATTAGCGCCACCGCCATCCGTCCCATCAATGTGATCGAGTACCGCACGCTGTTCTTCAAGGGTGAACGGCGACTTCTTAGCCAGCGCCAACACCGGGCGACCATCTGTACTTAGCGGGCCATTGCTGACCACGATGAAATTCCCCGAGCTGTCCGCAACGCCGATCTGCCGAAGCGCCTCCATGGCCTGCGAGACGACGCGCAAGGCTTCGCGCGGCCTGGCAAACTCCCAGCGGGTGATGGCTATCATGCCGTCAGGCTTCAAATGCTCGAAGTATTCGCGAAAAGCCTCGACGGTGTACAAATTGTTCTCGCTCAACGCGAACGCCCCGGCCGCAGTGGAAGCCCAGGTGTCCACCAGCGTCATCTCGATAACGTCGTAGTGGTCGCGGCTGTCGCGAACGAAGGAGCGACCATCGCTGACGTGTATGTGAACTTCGGGAATTTGGTACAGGTGATAGCTGTAATCCGCGTAGCGATCGCGCATGATGTTGTTGGCGATGATGGGATTGATCTCGATGCCGGTAACGTTCCTGCTGCCGTTGGCGACGGCGCGGAGCACATCGACACCACCGCCCGGTCCGATGATGGCGTAATCGCCATGCGGCCGCAGGACATTGGGCAGCGACGGCGGAGCCGACATCAGGTTGCGCCGGTAGTCGTCGCTCCAGTGGAGCGGATCGGTGTTCATGATGAAGGTCTGAGCGTCAGCATCGATCACGATGGCCTTTGCCGATCCCTGCTCGTCCACCTCAACCCGCGAGATCGCGTTCCAGCGCGCGTATTCGGGAACCGCGCGCCTCATACCCTTGGCGTAGAAAATGTCGATGATGCGGTCGCGGGAATTGCCAACGATCAGCATCAGCAACACGATCGCAACATAACCGGCAATGGCACGCTCGCCCCGAACCGTCCATGCCATTCCGGCCACGGTCGCGGCGAGCGCGGCGAAGAGAATCGTGTTCGGGCCGCCGGCAAAGTTCAGTAGCGGGACCAGCGCCAGGCAGGCCAAGGAACCGCCCAGCAGGTCCGCACCATAAAACTGCGTCACTGATGCGGGATGGCGCGCGAAGATAATCGAGAACAGCAGGCCGGTGATGAAGAACGGCACCGCGGAGGCGACATAGATCGCGGTGAGGCCCCAAAAA
Source organism: uncultured Acidobacteriaceae bacterium (assembly GCA_963821995.1). Classification (GTDB taxonomy): domain Bacteria; phylum Acidobacteriota; class Terriglobia; order Terriglobales; family Acidobacteriaceae; genus Bog-257. The sequence goes on from CAWGFZ010000027.1 coordinate 131,677, forward strand.
TTCGCCCATGTGAGGTGCAAAGAGACTGACGTGTGGACGACAACTTCCAGCACACCGAATATCAAAAGGCCGTTGCTCGCGCACAGCGCCGCGCCGAGCTGGTAGATGGACCAGGGCTCCAGCCACTGACGACGCACGCATGCGAACACCGCGCCTGCGCCGAGTCCGAGCAGGGCGATGGAAATTGCCAGAAATGCAAAGTGGTAGTAGAGCACCACCGAGAACAGGCGGGTGAGTCCCAGCTCCAGCAGCAACCCTGAAAAGCTCATGAAAGCGACTGCAACCGGCGTGCGCCAGGAGGAAGCCTGATCCGCGATTGGAACGGAGATCGAGGTTTCGGCTCTATCGATCATGAAGAACTTGAGATTACTACGAACCAGGCTCGCCTGGTGATCTTTGGCTCGCCACGCCTGGTGGACTGTAGGACATCACACGGCGTTGCAGCAAAGCTCACAGACACATGGTCCCGGCAGGGTGAGATTCTGAGAGGTGTCTTGGGAGGTCAGATTACCGCCGGATGTATGTCGCTAAAGAGGAATTCATCTTGCAAATGGCCGCAGGGCGGAGCGTGCTCCACCTGGGTTGCGTGGGATTCACGGATATCGCGCCTGCCGACCGCGCCAGCTTCGCAAAGCAGAGCCTACACTGGAAACTTACCCAGACCGACACCGTGGGCATCGATTGCAGCACCGCCATAATCGAGGAATACCGTCAGAGTGGACTGTTCAGCAACATCGTCGCCGGAGATGTCGAACGGCTGGATGAAGTGGCAATCACCCGCAGGTTTGACATGGTCATCGCCGGGGACATCATCGAGCATTTGTCCAATCCGGGGCGTATGCTGGACGGCCTTCGAAGATTTTGCAGCGCAGATACGCGACTCATTATTACCACGCCGAATGCGTTTGGCGCCCCGAATTTCCTGCGCCACTCCGTCGGCAAATTCCGCGAAGGCGACGAGCACGTGGTGTGCTTCAATGCGCAGAATCTGACCACCCTGCTGAAGCGCCACGGCTACTCGCTCCTCGAACTCCACACCTGCTTCCAGCCGCTTTCGGCTGGCAAGCACTCGAGGATTCTCTTCGGCCTGGGACGAAAGGCGCTGGAATTGTTTCCGCAGTTTGGCGGCACGCTGCTGGCGGTGGCGAAGCTGAAAGCCACGACCGTGCAGTAACTCGAACCTCGTAGAAAGCCGTGTACCGCGTGGCGCATTCGAGCTGCGGTATCCGAGAACCAGCTACTCCGATTCCAGAATCACCTGCGCCATGGCCGAGTCCTTGGTATGGGTGATGGACAGATGAGCGCGGCTAGCTCCCAATCCGCGAAAAAATTCTGCCGCTTTATTGTGAAAGGCGATGCTTGGCCGGCCTCCGGGAGATCGTTGCACCTCAACATCGTGCCAGGTGACGCCGCGATTCCAGCCGGTGCCGATCGCTTTCATCGCGGCCTCCTTGGCGGCAAAGCGTCCGGCGTAGCGTTCTGCCTTGTTCGCTTTCGACTCGCAATAGCGGATTTCCTCGGGCGTGAAGACGCGCTCCAGGAAGCGTCGGCCGAAGCGCGCGATGGAGTCGGCGATGCGCTGGACTTCCGCGATGTCGATACCGGTGCCTACGATCATAGGTGGAGAATCGCTTTTCGCTTTCCTCTTCGCTGTTCGCACTTCGCCAAGGCTTTTGCCCCTTAGCTGTTGGCTTTTAGCAAGAAGTCAGCCGGCTAGCCTGTTAAAAGTTAAAGGCTAAGAGCCAGGAGCCTCTAGCGAAAAGCGAACGGCGCATCCCGCGAACGGCGAACAGCGCATCCAAGGTAACATATTGATAACACGGATGCTGGCCCCCTTGGTGCCAGAGAAAACAGCAAATTTCCCTTGGGATTTTTCGGCTCGTACTGCTATGATGAAAGGGCTCGATTGATCGCCGTTGTACGCAGCAGTTCCTGCCTAGCAGCACTCCCTGCCTGCATCACATCACGATCGAATTGCAGCTACATTAAATTTTCGAAGGAATATGCACCAACATGGAACAAGGAACAGTTAAGTGGTTCAATGACGCGAAGGGCTACGGCTTCATCAGCCGTCAGAATGGCGAGGACGTATTTGTTCACTATTCTGCGATCCAGTCCAACGGCTTCCGCAGCTTACAGGAAGGCCAGGCTGTGCAGTTCGACGTAGTCAAAGGGCCCAAGGGCTGGCAGGCGGAGAACGTACAACTGCTGTAGGTCTCGAGCTTGAAGGTTCGAAGGGAGCGGCCGCCATGGCCGCTCTTTTTATTGCAGGCAGCAGATAGCTACGAGCGGCGAGCCGCGAGCTGCGAGCCACGAGCGGGAAGGTCAACACAGTATTCGTATCGGCCCAGCGAGAGCTGATAGCTTTCGGGCTGCTCGTTCAGCGGACGGTCCGATTCTCAGGATTCCTCATCCTGATTGCCACCCTCCTGGCGACCGATATCGCACAGTACTGCGAGGGTTCGGCGAGTGCGACGAACATCGTCCGGCCCGACGCTGGCCAGTAGTTCGGCATCGACTTTTTCGCGCGCCGCAGCCTGGGTTGCTGCAGCAGCCCGGCCGCGCTCGGTGAGCTTCACCGTGAGCTTGCGGCGATCCTCTTTATCGATGGCGCGCTCCAGATACCCGCGCGTCACCAGCGTATCAACAAGCTGGCCCGCCGCCTGCTTGGAGATGCGCAGCTCTTTGATCAACTGGCCAAGCGGAATGTCGGCGCGATCAAGCGCCAAACCGCCGATCAGGTAGAGGCCGTTGCCGGGAATATCGTCGTATCCAGCTTCGGCTAGCGCCCGGCGCATGGCTGCGCCGTACGCAGTGCGGCCATGCCGTAGCAGTACCGGCATGGCAACTTGTTCAAACCAGGGCGTGGTTTCGGGTGTCATATGCGGCAGTTTACTGTCATTAATAATGATAGTCAAGTTAATGTACTGTAAAACACGCGACCGGCTCTTGCGCGACCCCACTCAGTTGACACACGGCGCGCATCGGCTATGCTGAAAATATGTCTATCAGAAATTCTGCAACCACAGTGAGTCGCATCGGGCAGCGACGCCAGGTGGTAATTCCGAAGAAATTATTCGAGGCTCTGCAGCTCCAGGAAGGCGACTTCGTAGAGGTAACGATTGAGCGGGGACGTTTGGCGATGCAGCCCAAACGGTTGGTGGATGTCGATGACATTCTTACCAGTAGCCAGGCAGCAAAGGTCCGTCAAGGCGAAGCTCAACTGAAAGCCGGCAAGTCGAAACCCTGGCGAACGGTAAAACATGAACTGGGCGGTTGAGGTTTCCGCAACTGCTGAGAAAGAGCTAAACCGACTCCCTCGCGACCGCCAGAGGCGCGTCGAAATCGCTATCGACGAGATGGAGCACGATCCCTTCGCTGGCGACGTCAAACCCTTGAAAGGTCCCGATTGGAAGGGGCGCTACCGCAAGCGGGTCGGGCCGTATCGGATCATCTTCACGGTGGATCACAAAATCCGAGCAGTGGCGATCTCGGCCATCCTTATCCGCCCCGAGAAAACTTACCGATGACGCGGCGCTTTCTTCGTTGACAGCGGCGTGAGGGTGCGCCGGACAATACTTTTGGGATGACGTCGCAGTTTTGGATGAACCTGCAAACCGACTACGACCTGCGCCGTACTGCCGCCAGCGCTCCTTTGAGCAAAATCAAGCGGAACGCTGCGGTGCAAAGCCCCTTCCCTGATCCGCGCCTTCGGTAACGGACGCCCAGCTGTAGACTCAAACTCTCCGCGCCCACAGCGCTGCTCTGTGCTCCATATTGCCGTCATTCCTGGCTCGGCCAAAGAAAGCGTTTCGGCGTCCGGCTTCCATCTGGCGGCACGCACATATAATTGTTGCTCGTTGGATTTCATCGCTCGCATCTGGATAAACGCCTTCCATAAATTCGAGATCGGCGCCTTCGCCGACTTCTCCGAGAATCGCGAAAGCATACGCTCGGACATAGTGCTGAGCGCTGGCATCCCTCAAAACCCTGCGGCAGTAGCCCACCAATCGGCTTGGGAACCGCTGCTGGTCGAAGTAGGAACGGAGCACAAGAAACGATTGATGCTCGTACAGGGCATCAGAAGTCTCGAGATAGTCGAATATTCTGTCATCGCCTCGACCCATGGAATCTACTTTACTCAGATAACGCAAAATGTGAGAGGTTTCTTCAGGTCTCTTCGAGAGAGTCGCGGTGCAGAATTCCAGGGCGATATCAGATCCGGTCGCGCCTAGTCGCGTGAGCAGATAATGAAATAAAGTGGAATTGAACTCTGAATCCTCAGCGTCGATGAAATGGGAACGGAATGCTCTTTCCAACACTTCTAATGGCGGATGTTCCGGGTTGGCGGCGGTCAACGCCTCGAGTTCGTGTACCGTCGCGTACTCCGATCCCGCGTACGATTCGAGCTCTTGCTGGAGCTCTCGATGTATATGCTCGATGACGCGGTTAACCCCGTCTATTCTTGGAAGGGCCTCATCTGACCGGTAGATCTTGGTTTTTGCGGACTGAAAATTCAGCCCCCGAAGGCGCAACAATTCCGAGAGTTTGAGGAGTGCCTGCTTGGCTTCTCTTATGTCCTTACAAAAAATTCGGACATCGTCCACATAACGAAGGTGGGAGAAGCCCTCATTTCGAAGGTTGTGATCAATGGAGTCCAAGTAGAGCTTGGCAAGGATATCCGAAGCGCTTCGGCCTTGTGGTATACCTTTGCCTCTGGGCTCGGCCCACCGATTAAGGCACGCAGCCAGCAGCTTCGTGGCCTCGTCCTGCATTCCTATTGAGCGCAGGTCAGAGGACAGTCGCGGCAGATCGATGTTTTCATAGAATGCTGCAATATCAGCCATGAGAACGAACTCTGCCGTTTTCAGTTTCTCGAGCGACTTCTCGCGCCATTCCTGCCAAATCACGAAGTCCCTCTTGACCCACCTAACCGCGGTGCTGACGTTGTCTAGTTGGTAGGCCACGTCGGGATCTCCTTGTGACCACTGGAGCCTCCCCGTGATCTGCGGGAACGATGAGCCAACGAGCGCATTAAATACAACTTCGTCCGAGAGGCGAAGAAGCGCACCCGGTCTGACCTGCCATTTGCCCTTTGGTTCATGGCATGTTCCGCTAGGGCTTGGCGCGTATCCTCGTACGATCTGCTCTCGAATGCCGGCGAGGTAGGCTTGTAGGTCTTGTTCTATGAGTTCGATCAAATAGGGGTTGGTCACGAAGACGCGATCCGGAATGTCGAACCTGGTCCTATGCCAAGCCAACTCTAGATTTAGCAGGTTAGCGAGTTCCTCACTCATAGGTATAAATTTCACTCCCACTCAATAGTCCCCGGCGGCTTGGACGTCACGTCGTACACGACGCGATTAATCCCCTTCACCTCATTCACAATTCGGCTGGAGATGGTCTTCAGCACTTCGTGCGGCAGCGGGACCCAGTCGGCGGTCATGCCGTCTTCTGAATGAACGGCACGGATGGCACAGGTGTAGGCGTAGGTGCGCATGTCGCCCATCACGCCCACCGACATCACCGGCAGCAGCACGGCGAATGACTGCCAGACTTTCTTGTAGAGCCCGGCGCGCTTGATCTCGGTGACGACAATGTCGTCGGCTTCCTGCAACAGCGCGACACGTTCAGGCGTGACCTCGCCCAGGATGCGCACTGCCAGTCCCGGCCCGGGAAACGGCTGGCGTTGCAGTATCTCTTCTGGCATGCCGAGATCGCGGCCGATTTTGCGCACCTCATCTTTGAACAAATCTTTCAAGGGCTCGATCAGTTTCAGTTTCATCTTCTCCGGCAGGCCGCCGACGTTGTGATGGCTCTTGATGGTCTGCGACGGGCCGCGCACCGAACGCGACTCGATGACGTCGGGATAGAGCGTGCCCTGCACCAGCCACTCGACGTGGCCGTGCATCTGCTCGATGCGGTGCGCTTCTTCTTCGAAGACGGCGATGAACTCGTTGCCGATGATCTTGCGCTTCTTCTCGGGATCGGTGACACCGGCCAGTTTGCTAAGGAAGCGCTCGCTGGCGTCAACCGCGTCGATGTTAAGGCCGAGCTTGTCGCGCAGGTTGCGTTGCACGTTAATGAACTCGTTCTTGCGGAGCACGCCATTGTTGACGAAGATGCAGGTGAGCTGATAGCCGACCGCGCGATGCACCAGCTCGGCCGCTACTGACGAATCGACACCGCCAGAGAGACCGCAGATCACGCGGCCCTTGCTTACGGTCTGGCGAACGCTCGCGATGGTCTCATCGATGAAGCTCTGCGGCGTCCAGTTGGGCTTCACGCCGCAGATGTCGAAAACAAAGTTGCGCAGGATTTCCGTGCCGCGCGGCGTGTGGTGGACTTCGGGGTGGAACTGCACAGCGTAAAACTTCTGCGCGGGATTCTGGATGGCGGCGACAGCGTTCGAGGTCTTGCCGATGAGCTCGAAGCCCGGCGGCAGCTCCATGGCTTCATCGCCGTGCGACATCCAGACTGGCAGTGTTGCCGGCAATCCTTTGAACAGCGGCGATGCCGGATTCAGCAGCTCAACTTCGGCGTGGCCGTACTCGCGCTTGTCGGCAGCGCGAACTTTTCCGCCCAGCTTGTACACCATGAACTGCAAGCCGTAGCAGATGCCGAGGACGGGCAATCCCAGGTGCAGGACGCGATCATCAGCCGGTGGCGCGTCCGCGTCATAAACCGACGACGGACCGCCGGAGAGCACGATGCCGGCAGGCGAGTAGCTTTTGATCTCGTCCAGCGAGGCGGTGCACGGCAGCACCACCGAGAAGACGTTCTGTTCGCGGATGCGGCGGGCGATGAGCTGCGAGTACTGCGCGCCGAAGTCGAGGACGACGATCGATTGAGTTTCCACTATTCACTCTGCCAGACGACGCCAGCAGTGTAAAGCGGCGTTCGAGGTTCTGGCCAGAGGTGGGGGTTTCGGGTAGTGGGTCAGCTTCAACTGACCCACTGCCGTTTCTCATCGCCGGAAAAGCAGCCTTAGGCCTGTTTAGTTTTATCTGCTGAGATCAATGGGCAGCCTGCAACAGAGCACGCAAATCATGCACGTCCCTGGAGTTGGCGTCTGTGATGACGAGGTAGCGAAGACCGCCGTCTGCCCATGAATCGATATTGAAAGAAAGCTTTCGCCTCAGCGATAGACAAGATCAACGCGGTCCTGAATGTTCCGACTACATCCGTGTTCGCCGGCTTGTCGAAGCCCATATGGCTATCGCTGATCTGCACGAAACTGAGCTCGCCGTCATGGTCACGACCGCGGAAGAACGGGCTACCCAAGCTGTAGGACTTCAGTACGCCGCCCCTCATCACACAAAACGTGCCGGTCCCAACCCAGGCCATGCACTTCAGGAAACCTCTGCGGTCGATGCCATCGTGATCATGAGCTTGCGAGTTTTTGTCGCTGTGTGGTGAATAGACGATTTCGTCGGCGTCATGTCGATCCATGGTTGCTCCTCGGGCCGGCTGAGATGCTTGTCACCGTGGATAAAGGTAAGGCGGCGAATTTATTCCCGCGGAGGCAAGAAATCTTTGCGAAGTGATGCGGCGAATTTACCGTAGTAACGGAGATGCGAGTTGGAGCAGGTCCCCCGGAAGAGGCGGATGCAAGTACACGGGTTCAATCCGACGGAGCCCTGCGAGCGCAGAAAAAATGCCAGCCTCCCGATTAAGAGAAGCTGGCATGGAATGGCCGTGCACTAACAGTTCGTTTAGTGCAGGTAGCCGTTATCGATCGCTCCATTCTCGTAGTTGCTGTTGATGGTCGCTACAACGTTGTCAAGATCCGATACCTGCATACCCCAAGGCAGATACCACCACTGACCGCTCAGTACCTGATTGGCCAGGTTCATGACCTGATTCACGGTGTAGCCTTGCAGCCAACCGCTGGTCACGGTCATGTTGCCGAATCCCGGCGCTGTGATTCCCGCGCTCGAGTAGTCGATGTTCAAGCGCAGCGCCAACACGTCACCGGCAAATTGACCTGCAGCCGAACTCGTCGGGTTGGTTGCATTCTGGTTCAAGCAACCCGGCGAACCGCCTTGCAGGACGAAGTTGCCGACTGCGCTGGCGTTGGTGAACGTCAACTGGTAGCCGCCACATCCGCCGATGCTTACGCTGCCACCCGGGTAGCAGACGGGGTAGTTCTTCTGCAGGATCGCACCCGGGTTTCCATTGCACGAGCTGGCGTTCCAGCCGTTGCAGGTGTACGTCTGCTTCTGACAGCCTGACTGGCACGTCGTAGTCGCCGTCGAGGAGCTGTTGCCGATGTAGTTAGACCCGCCGTTTCCGCAACCACCGCCGGTCACGTATTGCTTGTAGTTCTCCGGCGTACCTGCGGGATCGGAGTTGTGATACTGACTGGTCGTGCTGTCGTCCACCGGCTTGATGCCCAACTGCGTCGGGTTGGTGCTGAACTGCGTGTAGACCGCCGCAGCCCACTGCCATTGCGTCCCCACGCCAGCCACATCCGTCGACATGCGCCCGGTCACCTTCACGTTGCTGATGCCGCCCGGCAAACCGCCCGATGGCACGAGATATGGGATCCCGGTCAGGAAGACGTTGCCCGATTCAGAGGTGGGCACCGTCATGGTGAACGTGTTCGAGGGCGCATCGTAGTTCAACACGGACGTAGTTACGTTCGGGTTATAAACGATGATCCCGCTTGGCAATGTCAGGTTGTAAGGCACGCCGTTGATGTTGGCCTCGACCAAGCCGTTGTCAAAGCGCACCGTGGCTATCGAGTGTGCTGGCAGCCCATTGGCTTTCAGGTGCAGGGTGTACCAGATGTACCTGCCAGCCGAGATCGACGTGCTGTTGAAGTTGCTGGTTACGGACGTCGTCGATTCACAAATCGGCTTGAAGTAACCAAAGTTCATCACCAGTTCCTGCCCGGAAGGAACAATTCCCGTCGCACAGTTGGGAGTCGAGAGACCATCGTAGTCATAGGTCTCGATGAAACCCACTGGGACGGTTGACTGATCCACGCACACCATATACGTGCCGGGGGTCAGACCGGTGAAGTCATAGAAGCCGGCGCTGTTGGTCACCATGGTCGTGATGACCGTTCCAGTAGTCGTCTCCAGTTTCACCGTAACGTTGCGGAGTCCTGGCTCGCCGCTGTCCTGGATGTCGTTGGCGTTCTCGTCATTCCAGACAGTTCCTTCCACGCTGCCCAGCGCCGACGCTACCGTCACCGAGCAACTGACCGTGCCGTGGTCACCCGCGGAATCAGTCACCGTAACTGTGTAGGGGAAGGTTCCGCTTGAGGTCGGCGTGCCCGAGATAGTTCCGCTGCTCGAGATGCTCAGCCCCGCAGGCAGGCCGCTGGCGCTGAAGGTGTATGGAGCACCCGAACCGCCGCTGCCCGTCATCGTTACCGGAGTAATCGCCACCCCCGCCGTCGCATTGATGACTGCGCAGGTGGAAGTCGGCACCGAGTAGATGGTGATAGGACAAGTGGCGGAAGCCGTGTGGCTTAGGCTGTCGGTCACCTTGATGGTGAACGTGCCCGTCGCTGTCGGCGTGCCCGAGATCAGACCCGTCGAAGCATTCAGCGACAGACCCGAAGGCAAGCTGCCCGTGGCCACCGCATAGGTGTACGGCGCAACTCCGCCCGAAGCGGTCATCTGTGCGCTGAACGCCACTCCCACCTCACCGGTGGCATTGCTCGCGCAGGCCAGCGCCACGCTCGAGTTGATGGTGATGTTGCAGGAGGTGCTGGTCGCCCCGTTGGCGTCCGTCACCTTCACCGTAAACGTACCCGACGCCGTCGCCGTGCCGGTGATGGCGCCATTAGAGGTGTTCAGGCTCAGGCCCGCCGGCAAGGTGCCGACGATCGAATAAGTGTAAGGTGCGGTGCCGCCCGTCACCGTCATCGGCCCGCTGTTGAACGCCACTCCTACTTCGCCTACCGTGGTCGTCCCGCAGGTTACCGACAGTGCCGGATTGATGGTGATCTGGCAGCTGGTGCTGCTCGCCCCGTTCGCGTCCGTCACCTTCACCGTAAACGTACCCGACGCCGTCGCCGTGCCGGTGATGGCGCCGTTAGAGGTGTTCAGGCTCAGGCCCGCTGGCAAGGTGCCGACGATCGAGTAGGTGTACGGTGCGGTGCCGCCCGTAACCGTCATCGGCCCGCTGTTAAACGCCACTCCTACTTCGCCCACCGTGGTCGTCCCGCAGGTTACCGACAGTGCCGGATTGATGGTGATCTGGCAGCTGGTGCTGCTCGCCCCGTTCGCGTCCGTCACCTTCACCGTAAACGTACCCGACGCCGTCGCCGTGCCGGTGATGGCGCCGTTAGAGGTGTTCAGGCTCAGGCCCGCCGGCAGCGTGCCGACGATCGAATAAGTGTAAGGTGCGGTGCCGCCCGTAACCGTCATCGGCCCGCTGTTAAACGCCACTCCCACTTCGCCCACCGTGGTCGTCCCGCAGGTTACCGACAGTGCCGGATTGATGGTGATCTGGCAGCTGGTGCTGCTCGCCCCGTTCGCGTCCGTCACCTTCACCGTAAACGTACCCGACGCCGTCGCCGTGCCGGTGATAGCGCCGGTGCTGGTGTTCAGGCTCAGGCCCGCCGGCAGCGTGCCGACGATCGAATAAGTGTAAGGTGCGGTGCCGCCCGTCACCGTCATCGGCCCGCTGTTGAACGCCACTCCTACTTCGCCTACCGTGGTCGTCCCGCAGGTTACCGACAGTGCCGGATTGATGGTGATCTGGCAGCTGGTGCTGCTCGCCCCGTTCGCGTCCGTCACCTTCACCGTAAACGTACCCGACGCCGTCGCCGTGCCGGTGATGGCGCCGTTAGAGGTGTTCAGGCTCAGGCCCGCTGGCAAGGTGCCGACGATCGAGTAGGTGTACGGTGCGGTGCCGCCCGTAACCGTCATCGGCCCGCTGTTAAACGCCACTCCTACTTCGCCCACCGTGGTCGTCCCGCAGGTTACCGACAGTGCCGGATTGATGGTGATGTTGCAGGATGTGCTGCTCGCCCCGTTCGCGTCCGTCACCTTCACCGTAAACGTACCCGACGCCGTCGCCGTGCCGGTGATAGCGCCGGTGCTGGTATTCAGGCTCAGTCCCGCCGGCAGCGTGCCGACGATCGAATAAGTGTAAGGTGCGGTGCCGCCCGTAACCGTCATCGGCCCGCTGTTGAACGCCACTCCTACTTCGCCTACCGTGGTCGTCCCGCAGGTTACCGACAGTGCCGGATTGATGGTGATCTGGCAGGATGTGCTGCTCGCCCCGTTCGCGTCCGTCACCTTCACCGTAAACGTACCCGACGCCGTCGCCGTGCCGGTGATAGCGCCGGTGCTGGTGTTCAGGCTCAGGCCCGCCGGCAAGGTGCCGACGATCGAGTAGGTGTACGGTGCGGTGCCGCCCGTAACCGTCATCGGCCCGCTGTTGAACGCCACTCCTACTTCGCCTACCGTGGTCGTCCCGCAGGTTACCGACAGTGCCGGATTGATGGTGATGTTGCAGGATGTGCTGGTCGCCCCGTTGGCATCCGTCACCTTCACCGTAAACGTACCCGACGCCGTCGCCGTGCCGGTGATGGCGCCGGTGCTGGTATTCAGGCTCAGCCCCGCTGGCAGCGTGCCGACGATCGAGTAGGTGTACGGTGCGGTGCCGCCCGTAACCGTCATCGGCCCGCTGTTGAACGCCACTCCTACTTCGCCTACCGTGGTCGTCCCGCAGGTTACCGACAGTGCCGGATTGATGGTGATCTGGCAGCTGGTGCTGCTCGCCCCGTTGGCATCCGTCACCTTCACCGTAAACGTACCCGACGCCGTCGCCGTGCCGGTGATAGCGCCGGTGCTGGTATTCAGGCTCAGGCCCGCTGGCAGCGTGCCGACGATCGAGTAGGTGTACGGTGCGGTGCCGCCCGTAACCGTCATCGGCCCGCTGTTAAAGGCTACCCCCACTTCGCCTACCGTGGTCGTCCCGCAGGTTACCGACAGTGCCGGATTGATGGTGATCTGGCAGCTGGTGCTGCTCGCCCCGTTCGCGTCCGTCACCTTCACCGTAAACGTACCCGACGCCGTCGCCGTGCCGGTGATGGCGCCATTAGAGGTGTTCAGGCTCAGGCCCGCCGGCAAGGTGCCGACGATCGAATAAGTGTAAGGTGCGGTGCCGCCCGTCACCGTCATCGGCCCGCTGTTAAAGGCTACCCCCACTTCGCCTACCGTGGTCGTCCCGCAGGTTACCGACAGTGCCGGATTGATGGTGATCTGGCAGCTGGTGCTGCTCGCCCCGTTGGCGTCCGTCACCTTCACCGTAAACGTACCCGACGCCGTCGCCGTGCCGGTGATAGCGCCATTAGAGGTGTTCAGGCTCAGGCCCGCCGGCAGCGTGCCGACGATCGAATAAGTGTAAGGTGCGGTGCCGCCCGTCACCGTCATCGGCCCGCTGTTAAACGCCACTCCTACTTCGCCTACCGTGGTCGTCCCGCAGGTCACAGACAGCGGCGGATTGATGGTGATGTTGCAGGATGTGCTGGTCGCCCCGCTGGCGTCCGTTACCTTCACCGTAAACGTGCCCGATGCCGTCGCCGTGCCCGTGATGGCGCCATTTGAGGTGTTCAGGCTCAGTCCCGCCGGCAGCGTGCCGACGATCGAATAAGTGTATGGTGCGGTGCCGCCCGTCACCGTCATCGGCCCGC
>CAWGFZ010000028.1:0-36910 GCA_963821995.1 uncultured Acidobacteriaceae bacterium
TGGCGAATGCGGAGCTGGAAACAACCGTCAACGTTACCGTTGTGTTCTGCTGGATCCCTCCGCCGCTGCCGGTGACGGTGACGGGATACGTACCCGCCGGTGTGCTCGCGCCGACTGTGATCGTCATTGCAGAACTGCCCGAGCCGGGTGCCGGAATCGGGTTAGGGTTGAAGCTTGCCGTCGTTCCTGAAGGCAAGCCGGCAGCCGACAAAGTAATCGCGCCGTTGAAGCCGCCGCTGATGGTCGATGTGATCGTCGAAGTGCCTTGATTGCCCTGCTGAACCGTGAGCGAAGCCGGATTCGCCGAGAGCGTGAAGCTCGGAGCGGCCGTGACGGTGAGTGTCACGGTCGTGCTCTGCTGCACTCCGCCGCCGTTGCCGGTGATCGTAATCGGATAGGTTCCCGTCGCCGTGCTCGCGCCGACTGTGATCGTCATGGTCGAGTTGCCGGAGCCGGGCGCGGGTATCGGATTGGGGTTGAAGCTTACGGTGGTTCCTGATGGCAAGCCTGCGGCCGACAAAGTAATCGCGCCGTTGAAGCCGCCGCTGATGGTCGATGTGATCGTCGAAGTGCCTTGATTGCCCTGCTGAACCGTGAGCGAAGCCGGATTCGCCGAGAGCGTGAAGCTCGGAGCGGCCGTGACGGTGAGTGTCACGGTCGTGCTCTGTTGCACTCCGCCGCCGTTGCCGGTGATCGTAATCGGATAGGTTCCCGTCGCCGTGCTCGCGCCGACTGTGATCGTCATGGTCGAGTTGCCGGAGCCGGGCGCGGGTATCGGATTGGGGTTGAAGCTGACCGTGGTTCCTGATGGCACGCCCGAAGCTGACAGAGTTATCGCGCTATTAAACCCGTTGCTGATTGTCGAGGTAATGGTTGAAGTGCCTTGATTGCCCTGCTGCACTGTGACTGATGCAGGGTTCGCCGAGAGCGTGAAATTTGGTGGAGGCGCCGCCGTTACGGTGAGTGTCACGGTCGTGCTCTGTTGCACTCCGCCGCCGTTGCCGGTGATCGTAATCGGATAGGTTCCCGTCGCCGTGCTCGCGCCGACTGTGATCGTCATGGTCGAGTTGCCGGAGCCGGGCGCGGGTATCGGATTGGGGTTGAAGCTTACGGTGGTTCCCGAAGGCAAGCCTGCGGCCGACAAAGTAATCGCGCCGTTGAAGCCGCCGCTGATGGTCGATGTGATCGTCGAAGTGCCTTGATTGCCCTGCTGAACCGTGAGCGAAGCCGGATTCGCCGAGAGCGTGAAGCTCGGAGCGGCCGTGACGGTGAGTGTCACGGTCGTGCTTTGCTGAATACCGCCGCCGTTGCCGGTGATCGTAATGGGATAGGTTCCCGTCACCGTGCTCGCGCCGACTGTGATCGTCATGGTCGAGTTGCCGGAGCCGGGCGCAGGTATCGGATTGGGGTTGAAGCTGACCGTGGTTCCTGATGGCACGCCCGAAGCTGACAGAGTTATCGCGCTATTAAACCCGTTGCTGATTGTCGAGGTAATGGTTGAAGTGCCTTGATTGCCCTGCTGAACCGTGAGCGAAGCCGGATTCGCCGAGAGCGTGAAATTTGGTGGAGGCGCCGCCGTTACGGTGAGTGTGACCGTTGTGTTCTGCTGGACGCCGCCGCCGTTGCCGGTAACGGTGATGGGATACGTTCCCGCCGGTGTGCTCGCGCCCACGGTAATCGTCATCGTCGAAGTACCCGAGCCGGGCGCGGGAATCGGATTGGGATTGAAGCTGACCGTTGTACCCGACGGCACGCCCGCAGCCGACAAACTGATTGAGCTGTTGAAGCCGCTGCTGATCGTTGAGGTGATAGTCGACGTGCCTTGGTTGCCCTGCTGCACGGTCAGAGACGCCGGATTTGCGGAAATCGAGAAGCTGGGCGCACCAGAGACTCGCGCGACCCCGAGGAATGCGACAGGAGTCGAATCTCCCGTCGAGTGGCTTGTCCCCACGACCATTGTCAACAGTGAGCCCGTCAGCGTGACCTGCTGGCTGAGGTTGTCGCTTGGCCACTGCGCGGCTGCCCAGTTATTGCCCTTCGCGTCGTAGAAATATCCCAGATTCGTCAGGCCTTCGGTAATGGTGGCCAGAACTGTACTGCCATCCAGAAACTGAATCTGGCACTGCACCCAGCACTGTTCGTATCCGGCGTCGCCCATAGCCAACGAGAGGTTGTATGTGCCGGGAGACGGCAGTTGCACATCGAAGCTCGCCGGCGCGCCGTTCGTGGCGAAGTTGATGCCCGCCAATCTCGGATCGAGCGACGCGTTCCGATTGCGTGACTGCACCAGGTAGGCGTTGGTCCACCCGTAATTCGTTCCGTCGAACGTCGTGGGATACGTGGTGCTGGAGAGCACATAAGTATCGCCGGGCGGGTCGGTGACGTAATTCGAGGTGGCGCGAAAATCGAAGCCGATGGCCCATGACGCGGCGTCCACGGTCAGCGTAACAATCGTGTTCTGCTGTACGCCACCACCATTCCCCGTGACCGTGATGGGGTAGGTTCCGGTCGCCGTGCTCGCACCGACGGTAATCGTCATCGTCGAGTTGCCGGAGCCGGGGGCAGGAATGGTCTGCGGGTTGAAGCTGACGGTGGTGCCCGTGGGCGCGCCGGAGGCTGACAAGCTGACGGAACTATTGAAGCCGCCGCTGATCGAACTGGTGATCGTCGATGTGCCCTGATTGCCCTGTTGGATGGTCAGCGACGCCGGCGAGGCCGAAAGCGTAAAGCTCGGCTCGGGCGTGACCGTCAGAGTGACGGTAGTACTTTGCTGAAGACCTCCGCCGTTGCCGGTTATTGTGATGGGGTAAGTTCCCGCGGGCGTGTTCGCGCCAACGGTGACGGTCATGCTTGAAGTGCCGGAGCCCGGAGCGGGGATCGTCTGCGGATTGAATGTAACCGTGGTTCCGGATGGCACGCCCGAAGCCGAAAGACTGATCCCGCTATTAAAGCCGCCGCTGATTGTGCTGGTGATCGTCGAGACGCCCTGGTTTCGCTGCTCGATCACGAGCGAAGCGGGCGCTGGCGAAAGACTGAAGCTGGGCGGAGAAGCTTGCGCAACGCCCAGGAAAGCGACCGGCGTGAAGTCGCCTGTGCTGTGGCTTGTCCCAACCACCACGATTAGCCGCGTCCCGCTCAACGTGAATTGCTGCGTGAGATTATTGGCTGGCCACTGCGCCGCGGACCAATTGTTGCCTTGCGCATCGTAGAAGTAGTTCTCGTTAGTCAGACCTTTGGTCAGTGTGCCCAGGACGGTGCTGCCATCCAGGAACTGAATCTGGCATTGCACCCAGCACTGTTCGTAGCCCGCGTCTCCCATAGCGAGCGAAACGTTGTAAGTGCCGGCCGAGGGCAGGTCGACGTAGAAAGTCGCTGGTGCTCCATTGGCGACGAAGTTAATGCCCGCCAGTCGGGGATCCTGGCTGGAAATGCGGTCCCGCCCTTGCGGAGACAGTGTGTTCACCCAGCCGTACGTTACCCCACTCCCTTCCGTAGGGTATGCCGTACTGGGCAGCACGTAGGTATCGCCGGGAGGGTCGGTTACAAACCCGGCCGTGTTGCGGAAGTCGAATCCCTGCTGCCAACTTCCACTGGCGGGTGAGGCGAGACTTCCGTCAGGCGACTGAGCAAACGTAGTGGTTGCAGTCAGCAGAAGTATGGCCGCGAGAATAATCGCGTTAAAAGGCGACAGAAGACACGTGTGGGAGCGGGGGCAGGAGAGGGTATCCATCAACTTAAATGTAGGGCAAAGTCCGCACGACAACAGCGAAACCCATCGAACCGTCGCACGAAAGTAACACGAAGCTGGCTAATAAAGAAGTTACCTGGTAACCAAAAGGTGCGATAAATATTTGGAAACACGCAGCCTCATGGTCTGCATTCTGCGCTTTTAAGTGCCGCGTGTCCGACGAAAGCCATCCGAGCATGAGCTACAAATGCGTGGTCGGCAATCTGGCATCCTCGCGGCCTCGCTCACTGTATGCTGTTTGCTAATCGCTAGTTGCTAATTTCTAGCTGCTAATTGCTGCTTTCCACCCATTTCGATCTTGCCGTTATCGGCGCGGGGCCGGCGGGAGCTTCGGCGGGGATTGCCGCTGCATGCCTCGGAATGCGCGTCGCTCTGTTCGAGGCGCGTGAATTTCCGCGGCATAAAGTCTGCGGCGAATTCGTCTCCGCCGAAGCTCTGGAAGTCCTGAGATTCCTGTTGCAGGATTCTTCCGCGTCGGTGCAACTCCTGCGGCAAGCGCCGCTGATCCGGCGCACCCGCCTCTTTCTCGGCGAAAGAATGATCGAAGCTGCATTGCGGCCGGCGGCGCTCAGCATCACGCGCTATGATCTCGACGCACAACTCTGGAGCGCGGCGCAAGCGTGCGGCGTGGCGACATTCGGCGCCTGCGAGGTCTCGGCCATCAATGGCAACGGGCCGTTCGCATTGACTACGCCTTCTGCGAATTACTCTGCACGAACGGTGGTCGTCGCGGCAGGCAGATGGTCGCAGTTCACGCCTGATCGCACGATTCCGCCCGGCCCCAGGTGGATCGGTCTGAAGTGCCATTTCCGCGAGCCCAAGCCGAGCCAGTCGACCGATCTCTACTTCTTCGAAGGCGGATATTGCGGCGTTCAGCCGATCGGCAAAGATGTCGTCAACGCCTGCGCCATGGTGCGCTCCGACCGAGCTACAACATTGCCGCAGGTGGTTCGATTGCATCCCAGGCTGGACCAGCGCGCGGCCGCATGGACTGCGCTCATCCAGCCGCTCACGACGGCGCCGTTGATCTATCGCACGCCCGGGCCGGTGCGGGGCAATTTCGCATTCGCCGGTGATGCCGCCGCTTTTATTGACCCATTCGTCGGCGACGGAATCTCCATTGCACTACGCAGCGGCCGCCTCGCCGCGGAATGTCTGGCGAGATTCTTGACCGGCGAGCTCACCCTGGCGGCAACGCTGGCGCTCTACCAGAGCGAGTATTCACGGCAATTCGTGCCTCTGCTCGCAGCGGCATCGCGAGTGCGCTCGCTGCTCTCGCTGCCCGGCGTTGCTCGCAGCGCCGCATTCGAATTGTTGCGGCTGCCGGGCATCATGCCGTTTCTGATTCGCAGGACACGACGAGCTGCGTAACTCCATGGCCGTGCCGATGGAGGCGCCAGTAGTGTCCGTTTGCTTTGGTGGTGTCTCAGTTTGAAATTGTGGGGAGCCGATGCGTAGTTCACAACTCGCACTTTTAAACTGAGACACCACCTGCGCTTCCCGGCCTTCTCGCTTTATTCTTATTGTGCGCATCGAAACACCCATGCTCACCGATCAGGCCATTCTGCGGCACCTCGAACGTCAGCCGCACCACTCCGCCGGATACAAGCAACTCGTCCGCGAGATGGGTCTGCGCGGCGAAGAGCGCCAGCAGCTTGCCGAGCGCTTGCAGGCGCTGGTCAAGAGCGCTCGCCTGATCGAAACCGGTCGCGACCGCTACACCCTGGCCGAACATGCCGCGGCCCGTCAGAACCTGATTGCGGGCCGCCTCGTCATGCACCGCGACGGCTACGGCTTCGTCATCCCCAACGCCGGCCAGCGGACGACGATCGACGGCGACATCTTCATTCCTCCGCCGGCCATCGGTTCGGCCATGCACGGCGATCAGGTGCTGGTGGAACTCACACCTAAGCGCGACATCCCGGGGTCCGCGATGCGCGCCGGTTTCGCACGCGGCGGAGCGAGTGACGATGGCAGAGCCGAGGGCCGCATCCTGCGCGTTCTCACCCGTGGCAATCCGACCGTGGTCGGTATCTTTCATTACGGCTCGCGCCAGAATTTCATGACGCCGATCGACGAAAAAATCACCCAGGAGATCATCATCCCGCACGGGATGGAATGGCCGCCGAACGATCAGCAAGCGCCTCAGTCATCCGCGCCGATGTCCAGGTCATCAACCCGGGTGCCCCACTCATCCGCTTCCGTTGCGAATGAGTGGGAGACGAACCAGAAGAGGCCGACGCGCAAGAAGTCGTCCAGTCACGATCGCGTCCTCGGCGCTGAGGCTCGCCGCCGCGAATGGACTGACCTCGAGAACGTCGTCGTCGAGGTCGAGATCACGGAGCTGGCCCTCGCCGACAGAAAACCCGTGCGGCCGTGTCGTCGAGATTCTCGGCTACGAAGACGACTTCGGCGTCGATGTCGAGATCGTCATCCGCAAGTTTCATCTTCCGCACCGCTTCCCTGTCGAGGTACTGCAGGAGGCGCAGCAGTTCGAGCCCATCATTCCCGCCGGCCAGCTCCGGCATCGCCGCGACTTTCGTGCGCTGCCCATCGTCACCATCGATGGCGAAACCGCGCGCGACTTCGACGACGCCGTGGTTGTGCAGCGCCTTCCGAACAGCAATTTCGAGCTCCAGGTCCACATCGCTGACGTTGCGCATTATGTGCGCGAGGCTTCGGCCATCGATCTGGAAGCGCGGCTGCGCGGCACCTCGGTTTATTTTCCCGATCGCGCCGTGCCCATGCTGCCCATCGAACTTTCCACCGACTTGTGCAGCCTTCGCCCGCAAGTGGATCGTATGGTGCTGTCATGCGTGATGGAGATCGACCACCAGGGCGAGATTGCCGGCTACACACTCAGTGAGGGTGTCATTCGCTCGGCCGAGCGCATGACTTACACCAACGTCAACCTCATCCTCGAAGGTGACCCCGCGCTGCGCAAGCACTATCACAAGCTGGTGGATTTATTCGAGTTGATGCGCGAGCTGGCGATGATTCTCAACCGCAAGCGCGTTCGCCGCGGCTCCATCGACTTCGACCTGCCCGAGCCGGTCATTGAATTCGACGAGCACGGCCTGATGAAGAGCATCACGCGCTCGGAGCGCAACGTCGCCAATCGCATCATCGAGGAGTTCATGCTCGCGGCCAACGAGTGCGTCGCCGGTTATCTCGAGAACAAAGGCGTGCCGTCGCTCTACCGCATTCACCAGAAGCCGGATCCCAAGCGGGTTATGGACTTCGAAACCATTGCCGCGAAATTCGGCTATTCGCTGGGCGTCGGTCCGCTGCCGGTCAAGCGCGTGCAGCTCAAGGCCGAGCGTCGCGAGCGCTACGGAAGCGGCCGCAGCGCAAAGACCATCGAAATCCCCGAGGACGTTCCCATCACGCCGCGCATGTATCAGAAGCTGACGCAGAAGATTGCCGGCAAGCCCGAGGAGCGCATCCTGTCGTACCTGATGCTGCGCTCGCTGAAGCAGGCGCGCTACTCGGAGAAGAACGAAGGCCACTTCGCGCTGGCCGCGCCGACCTACACCCATTTCACCTCGCCCATTCGCCGCTATCCCGACCTCATCGTGCACCGCATTCTGAAAACAGTGCTGCAGGAGTCCGCAGAAATGGACGAACACGGAGTTCAGGTCGGAGTGGGAGAGGTCGCTGATACTGAGACGCCGTCGCCGTGGTCGAAACGAAAGGGAGAATCTGACTCTTCCTACGAAAAGATCCACTCAAGCAAAAGAAGCTTGAGTGCGCCCGAAGCTTGGGTGGCTCACCCACCGACTGGTGTCATCCCGAGCGTAGCGAAGCGGAGTCGAGGGACCCCTACTCAAGCCAAGACTGAGGGTGCCCCATCCTTTCCTCGGTTGGGTAAAGGGTGGGAGACGGCACATGCCCCCATCTCCGAAGACGAGCTTCATGCCATCGCCGAAGAATCCAGCCAGGCGGAACGTCGGGCCGACGAGGCCGAACGCGAGCTGATGGAATGGAAGAAGATGAAGTTCATGGAAGAGCGAATGGGCGACGAGTTCGACGGACTGATCGTGAGCGTCACGAAATTCGGAATGTTCGTTGAGCTCACCGGCATGTTTATCGAAGGCCTGGTCCCGCTCGCATCGCTCAGTGACGACCGCTATGTGTATCACGAGAATACGAAGCAAATGATCGGCCAGCGCACCCGCAAGACCTATTCCCTGGGCGATCCGGTGCGCGTGCTGGTCGATCGCATCGACCGCACGCAGCACCGCATCCAGTTCGCGCTGGTAGAAGAGCGTCCAGCGCGCGCTGAAAAACGCGAAAAAGCGAAAACCTCAGCGGCTAAAGTTGGCTCGGCGGCTAATAAAAAGGGCTCGCAACCGCGCAGCTAAGGCCGTTTAGGAATTATTGTGATCAGTTGCTACGGGTAGTGCGGCGCTTCAGCGCCGCGTCAACGCGCCGCCTCGTTTTAGGTTTTGCATTCCGCTGCATTGGCAGCGGAATGCAAAACCCATCTTCTTGCGATGCAGCCGAACGCGGGCCTGAAGGCCCGCACTACCCGATTACAGCAAAAACTAAACCGCTTTAAAGCTACGCCCCTTCAAAACAGCTTGAGTTTCTGATTGGCGGCGAGTCAACTCTGTTGCAGCACGTTGCAGGAATAGCTTTTCACCACGGCCCAGACCTTCGTATCGATTTCCAGCCGCAGAGACTGCCGCGCCGCCGGCGTGAGGTGCACCTCAAATTCTGCTCCACAATTCACTTTCGCGATTACCGTTACATCGCGCTGTTCGAGAGCGGTGATGACTCCCACGAGGATGTTTTGGGCGCTCAGGCCTTGCGGCGGCGAGCCGGCCAGCAGGATGTCGCCCGCGCGAATACCTACATGCAGGGGCCGCGCTCGATCGACACGCGACAGCGGAACCGCCAATTCGACCGACGATCCGGCGATGCGGCAGGCCATCGTTCCCTGTTCCGGATGCTCGGCCACAAAGACGCACTCAAAGACATTCTCGAATCCCGCCAACTGCGCCACGGTTTCCGATTGCGCACGCTGCAGCACCGCGTGCGGCGATCCGCGAGCCACGATTCTTCCCTGCTCCAGCACGATCAGGTTCTCGCCCAGCGCAAAAACCTCTTCCCGCTGATGAGTGACATACAGGATCGGAATCTGCTGCTCGCGGTTCCAGGCGCGCAGGTCGTCGAGAATTTGCGATTTAGTACGTGCATCGAGCGCGGTGAGCGGTTCGTCCAGCAGCAACACGCGGGGCCGCGTGACCAGCGTTCGTGCCAGGGCCGCACGTTGCCGTTCGCCGCTGGAAATCTCCGCCGGCCGCCGCTCCGCCAGCGCCGCAATCCGAAAGAGCTTCAGGATCTCTTCGCTTCGTGTGAAGCGTTCGGACGCAGGACATCCGTCAAGCCCGTACTGCACATTCTCTGCGATCGTCATATGCGGAAACAGCGCCAGCGATTGCAGCAAATATCCGATCTCGCGCCGATTCGGCGGAACATTCAACTTGGCGCCGGAGTCGAACAACTTGCTCCCTACGATCGCGATCTGGCCTGCGTCAGGAGTCCTCAGCCCGGCTACGCAGTCCAGCAGCGTCGTCTTCCCTGCCCCGGATGCGCCGAAGAGAATTGTGAAGCCAGCTGCGGCCGAGAATTCGACGTCGAGCGTGAACGATGTTTTGCCGTTGTCGAGAAAGCTCTTGCGGATCGCGACGCTGAGCTCCTGCGCTGGCGGGTCGCTCATTTCCAGCCCCAGAGATTCCAGGCGCTGCGGCCGCGTAGCCCATAGAGCGCGGCCAGCACCACGAAACACAGCGCCAGCAACAGCAGCGCAGTACGATTAGCGGCGGCGTAATCGAGCGCCTCAACCTGATCGAAGATCAGAATCGAGATGGTGCGAGTGGCTCCGGGAATATTGCCGCCGATCATCAGCACCACGCCGAACTCGCCCAGCGTGTGCGCAAAGCTCAGCACGAATCCGGTGAGCACTCCCGGCAATCCCAGCGGCAGGACGATTCGCCGAAACGTGCGCCAGGGCGAGGCGCCCAGCAAGGCGGAAGCGTCCAGCAGTTTGCGATCAACAGCACTGAACGAGGTTGCGATTGGCTGCACCGCGAATGGAAGACTGTACAGCACCGAGCCGACGACCAGGCCTCCGAAGGAGAACGCCAACGGATGGCCAGCCAGCGTCTGGTACCAGCGCCCTATGGGACTGAGCGGTCCGAGCGCGACGAGAACATAAAATCCCAGCACCGTCGGCGGCAGCACGATGGGCAACGAGACAACTGCTTCGACGAAGAACTTCCAGCGCCGCTCGGAGAACGCCAGCCAGTAGCCAAGCGGAATTCCGATGATCAGCAGGATGGCCGAGACCGTGACCGCCAGCCGCAGCGTCAGCGTGAGCGCCTCGAGGATCATGGATGGGATGGAAGGCGGAATCCGTATTGTTGCAGAATAACCGCGCCCTCTGGCGAACTAATGTAATCGATAAACGCCTGCGCTGCCTGCTGGTGTTTGGACGACGAGAGGATGCCGACGGCCTGCTGTATTGCTGGATAGGAATCGGCCGGCACCTCCCAGTATCTGCCCGCGCTTTTCATCTCCGGAGACATCGCCAGCGATAGCGCGATCAGTCCAGCCTGCGCGTTGCCGGATTCGACGAACTGCGCTGCCTGACTGATGTTTTCTCCCAATACAAGTTTGTCGGCGACTTTCTCCCGCAAGCCATAGTGCTCGAGCGCAGCCATGGCCGAGCGACCATACGGCGCGTGCTGCGGATTCGCCATGGCGATCCGAGTGACGGACGGTTGTAACAGCAGGTCCATCTTGAGCTTTTGCGGATCAAGCGTGGAACTGTTCGGCACCCACAGCACGAGATGTCCAACCGCATAGGTGCGCAGCGATGCGGCGTCCATCAGTCCGGCCGCGGCGAGTTTTTTCGGATACTCGCTGTCGGCGGAGAAGAACAAATCATAGGGAGCGCCATTCTGAATTTGCGAATAGAAGATGCCCGACGCGCCAAAGGACAGCGCCACCGTCTGCCCCGTCTGGTTCTGGAAACGAGCAGCGAGATCTTTCATCGCGTAGCTCAGATCGGCTGCGGCGGCTACCTTGATTTCTTCCGCAAACGAAGGCGAAGCCAGAGCGAGCGTGAGTAGCAGAAACAGGATTCTCTTCATATATGGGACGATCGCCGCAGAAGCGGACGAAGCATCCAGCTTAAATGAATCGAGAACACTAGGCGAATTTAACCACTTTGTCCGCCTCGTGGTTCAGCGGTATTTTGGATGGCACTAACGGGGTACGCACCACGGTCATTAGGTGCTTTCTCGCTTGACCCGCCAGTGGTTTTCTGCAAAAGTAAGGCACAGTCTCAGGCAGGTTTTTTGTCGGGACCTTCGACGCTCCATTTTCATGATACGTATTGATGTCACTCTGAATGCTGATCCTACGGCCATTAGTCCCGTAGTAGAGGGCATTATGGAGATGTCGCGCGGGCTGGAGTGCGTCGCCGGCAAGGAATTCGAGATTGAGACTGCGTTGCGTGAGGCCCTGGCCAACGCTATCGTTCACGGTTGCAAGAACGACCGCAGCAAGAAGGTTCAGTGCTGCGTCCGCTGCGACGAGGAGCGCGGCCTGCTGATCGTCGTGCGCGATCCCGGTAACGGCTTCGATCCCTTTACCCTGCCCGATCCCTCCAACGGCGACAACATCTACGCCTGCCACGGTCGGGGAATTTACCTGATCAATCAATTGATGGATGAAGTGAAGTTCGAGCGCAACGGCTCCGAAATCCACATGCGCAAGTATTAGGGCAATTCTTAGGGTTGGCGGAAAAAGGGTGAGCACGTTTCCCAGACTTGCCGAACGCGAGTTTTTTCATTTTGTCATCGCGAGCGCAGTAAAGCCGCTCGCGAAGCGAGCAATTTCACGTAGTCGAGGGACCTGCTGTTCGCCGGATTTCCTACCACTGCACGCGAAAAGCAGGTCCCTCCGCTCGCTCCGCGTGTTCTTGCGAACACGCCGGGCTCGGTCGGGATGACAAACAAGAAAGAGGCGCTTTCGGCACGACCAAGGTCGTGCCCTGACACAAATCTTTCGGAGGATACTTGCCTCGCCAGCGACTTCCTCCCGATTCGCCAGCCCGGCTATTAAAGTGTTGCGAACTATTTTCGGTACACGATGCCGTCCTTCATCACGAACTGCACCTGTTTCAGAACGCTGATGTCTTTGGTGGGATCGCCCGGAACGGCGATCACGTCAGCGAAATAGCCCGGCTTAAGCTGGCCGATCTGCCCTTCCCATCCCAGCAGCTTGGCGCCGTTGATCAGGTCTGCTCGTAACACCGCAACCGGAGCCATGCCGTACTGCACCATCAGCTCGAATTCGCGCGCCTGCGTGCCGTGAGGAAACGGGCCAACGTCCGATCCCACCGCCATCGGCACTCCCGCGGCCAGTTGCTTCTTGAAATTGGCGGCGTGCAGCGCTTGCAATTTGCGTTCGCGCTCGGCGGCTGCGGGAGTAGGCGCATGGTCCGCGAAATATTCCACGACCGTGAAAGTCGGAACCGCCGGAATTCCCTTCTCGTGCATGATCCGCATGGTCTCATCGCTTAGCTGGAACGCGTGGTCCACCGACTCCACTCCCGCCTGCGCGGCGTACAGCGCGCCGGGATC
The DNA here is from genome assembly GCA_963821995.1 of uncultured Acidobacteriaceae bacterium. Lineage (GTDB taxonomy): Bacteria > Acidobacteriota > Terriglobia > Terriglobales > Acidobacteriaceae > Bog-257. Next base: position 12,406 of record CAWGFZ010000028.1, read on the forward strand.
GCCCGTCGCATGTACCGCGAGTCGCTTTCCCGTTCGCGCAGCTTCGGTCACAGCGGCGGCAAGCTGTGCTTCGGTGTATTGGTACGGCGTCACCAGCTTATCGCCGACAATCGTATCTCTGCCGGTTTCGTACATCTTGGTGAAGTCAGCGCCCTCCTTGTATTGCTCACGTATCACTTTAATAATCTGCTCGAAGTCATTGGCGTAATCGGCATTAGATAGCACATGCTGTGCGGGATTGAAGTTGTTGGCGTCCTCGTGGCCGCCGAGTATGTCGATGGCATTGCCGCTGACGCGCAGCCTGGGGCCAGGAATGAGACCCGCGTTAACGGCGTTGCGGACGGCGGTGTCGGCCGATCCTGCACCCTCGGTGCCCATGTCGCGCTCGGCGGTAAAGCCGGCCATCAGATCGGCCTTGGCCGCAAGCGTCGCCAGGATCGTCCGCTGCGGCACCGACTCTTCCACGGTCTGCAAATCTTCCGCTGTGCCGGGATGCAGGAACAAATGAACGTGCGCATCGATCAGTCCCGGCATCAGGGTTGCATCTCCCAGATCGATCACTGTTGCCTCGGCCGGGCGATTGACCCTTGTCCCAACTTCGGCGATGCGCTCGCCTTGAATCAGCACCTCGCCGGGAGAGATAATCTTGCCATTTTCCACGTCCAGCATTCGGACGGCGTGGAGCACGGTCATCTGTGGCTGCGACTGGGCGGCCGCACACAGCGTGAGAACAAAAATCACTACGGCGGCGGAAGCGATTCTGAGCGTGGCCATAACGCAGGAATGCTAGCAGAATAAGGGGCGGGGGCGCAGTGTCGGGGTACGGACAGAGGAAATTGTTGTCGGCTGGGGAATTCTTGGCTAATTCCGGGCAGCACGAACCCGCAGTTCTGCATCGAACTCATTTCGTATAATTGTCTCAATACCGGCTCCCGGCCGGAGTTCGCCGATTCAAAGACAAACGGCAAGAATGACTCTTTCTTCCAGCCAGAAAAAAGAGAGTAGCTTCGCGCCCAGCGCTTCGTCTCCGGAGGCGCGGAATCGCACTTTCCCCGGCGGCGGCGAAATGGGCGCATTGATGCGCGCCTACGATTGGTCCACCACCCCGCTGGGCCCGGTGGAACAGTGGCCGCAAAGCCTCAAGACCGCAGCCCGCATCATCCTGACCTCCCGCTATGCCATGTTCGTCTGGTGGGGGCGCGAACTGGTCAATCTCTACAACGACCCGTACCGCGCATTTCTTGGCATCAAGCATCCCGCAGCCTTGGGCAAATCGGCGCGCGATGTGTGGTCGGAGATCTGGGACCAGATTGGCCCGCGCACGGATGCCGTGCTCCTGCGCGGCGAGTCCACATTCGACGAAGCGCTTCTGCTCCTGATGGAGCGGCACGGATATCTCGAGGAAACCTACTTCACGTTTGCCTACAGCCCACTGCCCGACGACGCGGGCAACGTCGGCGGGCTGTTCTGCGCCGTCACCGAAGAGACTGAACAGGTAATCGGCGAGCGCCGGCTGACCTTGTTGCGCGAGATTGGCGCGGAGATGGCGGAGTGCCGAACTCCACAGCAGGTCTGCGAAGCTGCGGCGCGATGCTTATCCGATGCCCGTCGCGACCTGCCATTCAGCCTGATATACCTGCTCGACCCCGATGGCAAGACTCTGCGCCGGGCGGCGCAGGCCGGCATTGCCGTTGACCATCCTGCGGCGCCGGATTCGTTTACGCTCGGCGAGCGCGCCGGCTCACCATGGCCGTTCGACGAGGTGATGCAACGCGAAGACGCTGTTCTCCTCAATGATCTAGCCGACCGCATCGCCGACATTCCTCTGGGTGAGTGGAGCCATCCGGCTGACTGCGCCATCCTGCTCCCCATCGCTCAACAAGGACAAGCGCGGCCCGCGGGCGTATTCGTGGCTGGCATCAACCCCCACCGCAAGTTTGCAGAGAAGTTTCGTGGATTCGTCAAGCTGCTGGTGAATCAAATCGCCGCCGCCATAGCGAATGCAGTCGCTTACGAAGCGGAACGCCGTCGCGCCGAAGCCCTGGCGGAGCTCGACCACGCCAAGACAAAGTTCTTCAGCAACGTCAGTCATGAGTTCCGGACGCCTCTCACCTTGCTGCTGGGTCCGCTGGAAGAGGTGCTGACCAAGGCAGAAGAGCATTTGAATGCCGAGGATCAACAGCAGCTTGAGGCCGTTCACCGGAATGCGCTGCGCTTGCTGAAGCTGGTCAATACGCTGCTCGACTTCTCCCGCATTGAGGCCGGCCAGGTTCAGGCCTCGTTTGAACCCACCGACCTTTGCAAGCTGACTGAGGAACTCGCCAGCGCCTTCCAATCCGCTATGGTGAACGCCGGGTTGCGCTTCACCGTGCACTGCCAGCCGCTTGATCGGCCCATCTATGTCGATCGCGAGATGTGGGAGAAGGTCGTTCTCAACCTGCTCTCCAACGCGTTCAAATTTACCTTCGAGGGTGAGGTAGCGCTGTGTCTCCGCGATGCCGGTGACACGGTGGAGCTGATTGTGCGCGATACCGGGGTCGGGATTCCGCAGGCGGAGCAGGGCAGGATCTTCGAGCGCTTTCACCGCGTCGAGAGCACGCGCGCGCGGACCTACGAAGGCACCGGGATCGGACTGTCGTTGGTACACGAACTGACGAAGCTCCATGGCGGCAGTGTTCGTGTGAAAAGCGGGCCCGGGCACGGCAGCACGTTCACGGTTGCGATTCCCAAGGGGAAAGCCCACTTGCCGTCGGAGCGTGTCCAACCGACCGCCGGCGGCCCCAAAGCTCACATGTTTGACAGTTACGTGCAAGAGGCGGAGAGCTGGTTGTCGCATGAGGGCGGGACTTCCGCGGAAGCTGCAGGCACAATTGCGGTGCCGTCAACTGTGGAGGATACGAGTGCCCTAACCGGCTCCCAGCGCGAGCTCATCGTCCTGGCCGATGACAACGCCGATATGCGCGACTACGTCCGCCGCCTTCTGGGCTCGCAGTACCGCGTCCTTGCGGTCTCCGACGGGATATATGCCCTGGAGGCGGCACGGCGTCTGCATCCAACATTGGTTTTGGCGGACGTGATGATGCCGCGGCTCGACGGCTTTGGAATGCTGCACGCTATACGCAACGATCCCGAGCTCCGCGGCATACCGATAATTCTGTTGTCGGCGCGAGCGGGTGAGGAATCGGAAGTCGAGGGCCTGGAGGCCGGCGCCGACGACTACCTGGTGAAGCCCTTTACCGCGCGTGAATTGCTGGCGCGGGTGGCGACCCACGTCCGCATGGCGAAGCTCCGTCGTGAAAGCGAGGAGCGGGAAGCACGTTTGCGCGCTGCGGCCGAGCTGGAGCGCGGCCGTCTGCAAGACATGTTGACCCAGGTCCCCGCGGTCATCGGCCTGATGGAAGGTCCCGAACACCGCTGGACCTACGTCAATGAGCAATTCATCCGCACCACAGGACGCAACAGCGCCGAGGATTTCCTGGGCAAGACGGTGCGCGAGTCCATGCCCGAACTCGACCCCATACTTCTTGAACTTTTGGATGAAGTCTATCGAACGGGTAAGCCATACGTTACGACCGAATGGAAGACGACCCTGAACCGTGCAGAAAGCGGCCAGCCCGCGGAAGCCTATTTCGATTTCGCTTATCAGCCGCTGCGGAACTTGCATGGGGAGGTGGGCGGCGTCCTGGTACATGCTGTAGAGGTCACGGACAAGGTCACGACCCGCAGAAAGCTGGAACAGAGCGAGAAGCGTCTTCGACTGGCGCAGGCCGCTGCCCAGGTCGGCACGTGGGAGTGGGATCCGGTCGACGATTCCAGCTCACTCTCACCTGAACTGCATTGTATTTTCGGCACCGATCGCAATGACCCGGAGCACAAGCGGCATTGGGCTGAGCGCGTCCATCCCGACGATCGGGAGAATGTGCAGCGCTCGATGCAGGCCGGCCACCTTTCCGGGAGCATGGAATTCGAGTACCGGTACAACCATCCGCAGAATGGGCTGCGCTGGTTTTATTGCAAAGGCCAGCGAGTGGGACCTGAATCGCGCATGCTGGGCGTGGTGCTCGATATCACCGAGCGCAAGCACTCGGAAGAGGCGCAGCACAAACTCGCGGCCATCGTCGAATCCTCCGAAGACGCCATCGTTAGCAAGAACCTGCAAGGCGGCGTGACCAGTTGGAATGCCGCCGCGGAGAGAATGTTCGGCTACACCGCCGGCGAGATGATCGGCCGCCCCATTACCACCATCATTCCGCCGGAGCTGCAGGCGGATGAAGCTCTGATTCTGGCGACCATCGCCAGCGGCCAGCGCATCGACCATTTCGAGACGGTCCGCTTGGCGAAAAATGGCGAGCGCATCAACGTTTCCTTGACCATCTCCCCGGTGCGCGATGAGGCCGGCAGGATCGTGGGGGCGGCAAAAATCGCGCGCGACATCAGCGAGCGCAAGAAGGCCGAGCAGGTCCTGCGCACCAGTGAAAAACTGGCGTCTGTGGGACGACTGGCGGCAACGGTGGCGCACGAAATCAACAATCCTCTGGAGGCCGTCACCAACCTGATTTACCTCGCCAAGAGCTGCGCCGCTGGCGACGACGTGAAGCAATATCTCACCGCCGCGGAAGAGGAACTCATCCGCATCTCCCATCTCACCCGGCAAACCCTCGGCTTCTATCGCGAAGCCAAAGGCGCAGCAGCACCGGTCAAGCTAAGCGGGCTGGTGACCTCGCTGCTGTCGGTGTTTGCGTCCAGATTACGCAACAAGGGAATCTCGGTGGTCTCCGAGATCAGGCACGATCCTGAAATCGTCGCCGTTCCCGGCGAGATGCGGCAACTGCTGGCGAACCTGATAAGCAACAGCATCGATGCCGTGCCATCCGGCGGACAGGTGAGGGTGCGTGTCTCGGCAGCGATGGAGCCCAACAGCCGGCGCCGCTCGGGCGTGCGATTGACTGTCGCCGATTCCGGACCGGGCATAGCGGCCGGCAATCAACCGAAGCTTTTCGAACCGTTCTTCACGACCAAAAAAGATGTGGGCACCGGCCTCGGTCTGTGGGTCTGCAAGAGCATCGTTGAAAAACACTCCGGCCAGATTCGGGTGAAGAGCAGCACCCGGCCCGGCCGTAGTTGGACGGCCTTCTCCGTGTTTCTACCGCTCGCTGCCCAAGGCACCCTGGCAGAACAGGCGCTGCAAGAAGCTGTGTAGTCAGGGATCCGCCGGTCGGAAGCGTCCTATTCGGCTCGCAACACGCCGCCGAGGCTCTCCAATTTTGCAATCATCTGCCCCGACCACTGCGCCACTTCGTCGTCGCGCAACGTCCGCTCCTGCGACTGGAAAACCGCATGGAGCAGGACAGAGTACTTCCCTGTCCCAACCTTCTCGCCGCGATAGATCTCCGCGGGAAAGAAGTTCTGCAATTCGCCAACCCCAATTCCGCAACCGCTGACTTAATTTGCTCGAACGTGATGGCCTCATCGAAGACGAACGAGAAGTCGCGCTCGACCGCGGGGAACTTGGAAATGGGCCGGTAGCGCGGCTCGCGCAACGAATGGCGGAAGAGACGATCGAGGAAGACCTCGCCAACATAGACATCCTGGCGCAGCTTGCGCGCCGCAGCCTGCTCGGGATGCAGTTGCCCGAAGTATGCGACCGTCTCGCCATCCATAGCCCCGCGCGCGGCCCGGCCCGGATGAAAGTACTGCGGGACCATCGCATCGAAGGTGAGGGATGAGCACTCGAACGCCGCCAGCAGCTCTTCAACATCGCCCTTTATGTGGAAGAACGTGAACGGCTGCGCGGCCTGGTGCACGCTCTTGCTGACCGCGTCGCCTGTGGCGGCGATGCCCAGGTACTGGCGTTCGTCGCACCCATCGCCAATCTTGGCGAACACCTCGCCGGTCTCGAACAGGCGAACGTTGGTGTTTCCGCGATTGAGGTTATAGCTCACCATGTTGACGAGGCCCGGTAGCAGCGACGTGCGCATGTATGCCGACTCTTCATCGAGCGGATTGGCGACTGCGAGTGGCTCGGGTACCGGTTCTGCGGGTGCCCCACCCAAGCCGGGTGCCCCACTCAACCGTCTGTTGGTTGAGTGGGGGGTCTCGCTCGATTGGAAGGTCCTCGCTTCTTCTTCCGAAATGAACGTAATCGAGATAGTCTCGTCGTACCCCAAGGCGAGCATGAGCTCGCGCACTTTCGCATTCTTCGGCGCGTCGGGAAGCTCGACCACTCCTCGGGCAAACGCAGGTAGCGTGTTGGGGAAGTTGTTGTAGCCGTAAATGCGCGCCAGTTCCTCAATGACGTCGATCTCGCGCTCCACATCCAGCCGCCAGGTCGGCACTGTCACGCTGAGGCAGAAGCTTTCCTTGGCCTCGGCGGCGCGCGCGGGGCTTGCGGAAGAGACGTTGTCCACAAAAGCGGTTCTATTGTCCTCTGCCTGATCGCTTATTTTTTTCTTACTGGTAAGATCGATCGCATGAATCTTACTGGTAAGATTTTCCGCAGTTGCCAGTCCCACGCCAAAACCTAGCCTGCTCAGGATCCGCTTTACCCGATCTTCCGCAATGTCGATACCCAGGTGGCGCCTGATCTCGGCTTGCCGCAGCGGTATCGGAGCATGTTCCAGTTCGCGCGCGACGGCGTCGATTTGCCCGCCCTGCAGCTGCCCCGCCGGCACTGGCAGAATGAGCTCCGCCACGCGGTCGCAGGCCAGCGGAGTAATGCCGTAGTCGGCGCCGCGCTCGAAGCGGTGGGAGGCGTCGGTGTGCATCCCATGCCGCTTGGCCATCGAGCGCACTGTCCACGGGTCGAACCACGCCGACTCGATCAGCACGCTGTTCGTCTGCTCGGTGATCATGGTGTCGAAGCCGCCCATCACGCCCGCCAGCGCCACCGGCTTATTTGCGTCAGCGATCACCAGATCATCGGTCGTGAGCTTGCGATCGATGCCATCCAGCGTCTTCAGCACTTCGCCCGCGCGCGCGCGCCGCACGATGATCGTGCCACCCTCCAACAAGTCGAGATCGAAGGCATGCGTGGGATGGCCGAGCTCGTTGAGTGCGTAGTTGGTCGCGTCGGCAACGTTGTTGATGGAGCGAGATCCCAAGAGTTCTAGTCGCTTGACGATGTGCTCCGGCGATGGCCCGATCTTCACATTGCGCACAATGCGCGCCGTGTACCGCGCACAGCCCCGCGCGTCTTCGATGACAATGGGAAACCCCTCGTGTGTCATCCCGAGCGCAGGCGGCGCGTCTTTCGCCGCCGGAGCCGAGGGACCCCTATTTTTGGCAGGCAGCTTCGGCTCAACCTTCTTCAGCTCGACGTCATAGATCGCCGACGCTTCCCGCGCGATGCCGTAGTGATTCATCGCGTCCACGCGATTGGTGGTCAGGTCCATCTCGTAAACGGTTGTGCCGTTCTCCTCCTGGACGGACTCTACCGCGATACCGGCCGAGGTCAGGTCTTCGGCGAGCCGGCGGTTGTCGGCCGCGACATCCACAAACTCGCGCACCCATGCGGGGATGATTCTCATGTCTTCCGTTTCGAAGGGCCGCAGCTTTAGCTGCGCCGAGATAGATATTTATTGGGTGTCATCCCGACCGAGTCCCGCCTGTTCCGCGGAACGGGAGGGGCGAGCGGAGGGACCTGCTGTTCGCGCTGAAGCCTCAGAGGTCCGAAGGAAAAGCAGGTCCCTCGACTCCGCTTCGCTCCGCGCGGGATGACAAATATAAAATTTGTCTTGTGACGGCGCAGCGAAAGCTGCGCACCTTCAAAAGCACTCATATACCGCATTTCCCAATTGCGTGTTCCACCCGCTCATGCAAACTGCTCCAGAAACCGCACATCGCCCTCGTAGAACAACTGAATTCCCTCGACCTCATACTTCAGCATCGCGATACGCTCGACGCCCATGCCGAAGGCGAAGCCCGAAATCTTCGACGAGTCGTAGCCGTTGTCCTTCACGAAGTCGAAGACATTGGGATCGACCATGCCGCAGCCCAGCAGCTCAATCCAGCCGCTGAATTTGCATTTCCGGCAGCCCTTGCCGCCGCAGAAGATGCAGCTCACCTGCATGTCGGCGCTGGGCTCGGTGAAGGGGAAGAACGACGGATAAAAGCGCGTCTTCACCGACGAGCCAAACAGCGCCTTCATGGCGTGGTCGAGCGTGCCCTTCAGATCGCAGAAGGTGATGTTGGTATCGACCGCCAGCCCTTCCACCTGATGGAAGATGGGCGAGTGGGTCGCGTCCAGCGGATCGTTGCGGTGCACCTTGCCGGGAATGACGATGCGCAGCGGCGGCGGCTGCTTCTCCATGGTGCGGATCTGCACCGGCGAAGTATGCGTGCGCAGCAACAGGCGATCGCGCGCCGGCTTGTGCTCCTGTGCGGCGATCAGCAGCGTGTCCTGCGTGTCGCGCGCGGGATGGTTCGGCGGAAAGTTGAGCGACTCGAAGTTGTAGTAGTCGGTCTCGACCTCGGGGCCTTCGCCGACGGAGTAGCCCATCGCTTTGAAGACCGCGACGATCTCGTCCATCACACGAAGCACCGGATGCTTCACGCCGATGGGGCGCTTGATGCCGGGAAGCGAGATGTCCAGCTGCGGTCCGCGCAATTCCGGGACCAGCGCGTACGCAATAAGCTTTCGCAGCGCTTCCTCGACAGCGGTTTCGACGCGAGCCTTCAGCTCGTTGACCCGCCGGCCGACCTCGCGCTTCGCCGGCCCGGGCGCGGCTTTGAGCCACGCGTCGTTGACCTGAGTGAGGATACCGTTCTTCCGCGACAGCCAGCGGTCGCGGAACGTCTTCCAGTCAGACTCACTGCGGAGCGCGGCAGTTTCGGTGTTGAGCGCCGCGAATAGACCGGCGACGGCGCGGTCCAGCGATTCCGGAGAGTAGTCGTCGAGTTTGGGGACGGTGTACATGAGCTATTCTTCAGTTTGCGATCCCGACCGATGGCTTTCGCCGGAGCGGAGGGACCTGCTGTTTCCGCGCGCATTATGCCGATGCCGGCGGACAGCAGGTCCTTCGACTTCGCGCCCGCCCGACTCGCAAACCGGCGCAGTCGGGCGGCCGCTTCGCTCAGGATGACACAAAAAATAAATGCTCGAGATGCTGACCTAAAGATCGGCTCTACTCTTGTTCAAACACAACGGGCGGCCTTTCGGGCCGCCCATTCCTGACTGCAATTTCCCGGGACGAGCGGCTATGCCGTGGCGCTTTGCGCCTGTTTGCACAGCGTCGCAAACCCCGCGGGATCGTTGACCGCCAGATCGGCGAGGATCTTGCGATCCAGCTCGATGCCGGCCTTCTTCAGGCCATTGATGAACACGCTGTAGCTGAGACCGTTCAGCTTGGCGGCCGCGCCGATGCGCACAATCCAGATGGAGCGGAACTGGCGCTTCTTCTGCTTGCGTCCGCTATAGGCGAACTTCAGACCGCGCTCGACCGACTCTTTCGCCGAACGGTAGAGCTTCGACTTTGTCAGGTAATAACCGCTTGCGCGATCCAGTATCTTTTTGCGGCGCGCGCGGCGCTTCGTACCACGTTTTACGCGAGGCATTGCTTCTCCTTTTCACTTCGCTAAGCGGCTGGAGGCAGGAAAGTGACCACACTCTTGATGCCCGGCCAAACGCAATTTGCATTTGCTGGGCTGAGGGGCCGGAATAGCCTTTTCACACGCTGTTGGCCGTCGTCACCTGGTGGCCAACGCCGGCTGCCGCTGCATGCGGCGAACAAACATCCTAGAGCTCACCCATAAATCAGCCCGAACCAATGTACCTCAGGGGCTAAAGCCCGTCTCAGCCCGGTTGTTTTCGGCGTGGCTAAAGCCGTGCCCCTGCAAAACAGATTTATGGCAGAGCCTGTTAGTAGGGGATCATGCGCTTGATCTTTGGCACATCGGCCTTGTCAAGCATCACATCCCTGTCGAGCTGGCGCTTGCGCTTGGTGCCTTTCGAAGTCAGGATGTGGCGCTTATACGCGTGTCCGCGCTTGATCTTGCCCGTGCCTGTCTTCTTGAAGCGCTTGGCCGCTCCGCTATGTGTCTTCAGCTTTGGCATAGTGTCTTTCTATTACAACATAAAATCGGCGAATTCAGGAAGCATCTTCGCTCGATAGGATTCACTGCCGCAGCGGCAGGCCGCTCAGAATCGCCTGCTGACGCAGCACCAGCGCCTCGATTCCCTGCCTCGCCAGCGTGAGCATTCTCGACAACTGCGTGTCATCGAACGGGCGCCGTTCGGCAGTGGCTTGCACCTCGACCAGCTTCTTGCTGCCGGTGGCGACGACGTTCATGTCCACTTCGGCGCGCGCATCTTCCTCGTAGCAGAGGTCGAGCATGACCTCGCCATCGACAATGCCGATGCTGGTTGCGGCGACGTAATCGCGTATCGGCGCGACCGTCAGCGTACCCGACTCGACCATACGGCGCATCGCCAGTCCCATGGCAACAAACGCCCCGGTGATTGCGGCGGTGCGTGTGCCGCCGTCGGCTTGAATGACATCGCAATCCAGAAAGATGGTGCGCTCGCCCAGCTTTTGCATGTCGGTGACGGCGCGCAGCGAGCGGCCAATCAGCCGCTGAATTTCGTGGGTGCGGCCGCCGGCGCGGCCTTTCGTGACCTCGCGCGGGGTGCGCGTCAGCGTGGAGCGCGGCAACATGCCGTATTCGCTGGTCACCCAGCCCTTGCCGCTGTTGCGCAGGAACTGCGGCACCGTGTCTTCGATGGTTGCGGTGCAGATAACCCGCGTGTTGCCCAGCTCGATGAGGCACGAACCTTCGGCAGTGGAGATGAAGTCGGGCAGGATGTTCACTGGCCGCATCTGCTCGGGAAAGCGATTATCGGAGCGGAAGATCATAGTCAGTTGTCAGTGGCGAGTGGCCAGTAGCCAGTTGGTTGATAACACTTGAGCATCATAGCAATATTCAAGTGTCATTCCGACCAGGCCCCGTGCCATTCGGCTGCGCGGTAGGAAGCTGTCACTAGCCGCCGAGATCCACATGCTCCACCTTATCCACCTGCCGTCCGAGAAATCGCGTCGCCAGTCGCTTGAACTTGTCAACTGAGTCGGTGACATAGAAGCGGAAGGTGCGATGAGCTCCCGTTGACGATCCTGCCGCTATAGCGGTCCTTCGACTACGATCGGCCGCTGGCGCGTCCTCGCTTCGCTCAGGATGACACATCAAACGCTGCGTGTCCTCGCGCCGCTCAGGCTGAAAGATCGAATTCTCCTCGATGATCTGTCGCACCACGCGCGCCGTGGATTCGGCTGAATCGACAATCTGCATCGACTCCGGCACGATGCGCCGCAACAGCGGTGCGATCAGCGGGTAATGCGTGCAGGCCAGCACCAGCACGTCAGCTCCATCGGCTGCCTCTGCCATCGCCTCGCCGACATAGATCCGCGCCACTTGCTCGGTCACGGGATGCTCGATCCATCCTTCTTCAACCAGCGGCACGAACAGCGGACAAGCTTTCTCCAGCGCCTTCACGCCATGCCGCCACAGCGCGTCACGATACGCGTGGCTGCTGACGGTTGCTTCGGTTGCGATGACGAGCGCCGAGCGCGTCTTGCTCACTTCGGCCGCCATCGCTGCGCCCGGTTCGACCACGCCGACCACCGGCACGCTCGCCGCTGCTTTGATCTGCGGCAGCGCCAGCGCGGTCGCCGTATTACAGGCGATCACCAGCAGATCAATATTCTGCCCCTCGAGAAAACGGGTTGCGCCTATCGCATAGCGCGCGACGGTTTCCGCCGACTTCGTGCCGTACGGCAGGCGAGCGGTGTCGCCGAAGTAGAAGTAATGCGCCGGCAGTTTCTCCGCGATGGCTTTCAGCACGGTGAGGCCGCCTACACCGGAATCGAATACGCCAATGCGCGCCAAGGTCACTGCATGTCCCTCACGATCGCGCCGATGTTGCTGGCCTGATAAAAGCGCTTGAGATCGGCGTGGCCGGCCAGCGTCTCGCGTTCCTGTCCGTTCACCAGAATCTTCACTCGGTTGACCTTGTTGTCGTTCGCGTTCAGTGTCACCACCAGCGACGCAATGGTCAACTCCTCGGCGAGCACACCGGAGGGATGAGCGTCGGCGAAGGACGAATTCGTGTCCACCACGGCGGTCCCGTCGTCCAGTAGGAACACTTGGCGAATCTCCGAGCCGCTGCCGATGGGATGAGGCGATGGAGATTTCAGATACTGGGCCATGAGTGTCTGCAAGACGGCGCGGTCGCGTTCGCTGCGCTCCTGTGGCAGAACAACTTCGAGCTGAGTCTTGCGCAACGTGCCGTCCGTGTCGTCGGCAACATACAAACTCACCAGCTCCGGCGGGCCACTGCTTGCAGGCGTCGGCGTGATCTGCTGCTGAGCTGCGGCCTGCGCATCACGCGCGACGCGCTTCTTCAGGTGCAAGGCGTAAATGCCCAAGGCAATCGCCACCACCGCCGCCACAGCGAAGATGGCGACGATCTGCCGGGGCCCCCAATTCGCGCCCTTGTTGGGCGAATTGGGGCGGAGTCGGGTCATGGCCGCACCTCGGGCAGTTTGCTGCGGACGGCGGCAATCCCGGCTGCGACCGACTGCGCCACCTGTTGCTGGTACTCAGCGCCGGCGACATCTTCAACGTTATCTCCCGGAGGCGCGATCTCCACTGCAACCGCGGGCGCCGCGATGTTGTTCATCGGTCGCAGCGGAGCGACCAGCGTGGTGTTCGGCAGCTTGCGCGCTTCCAGTTCCGCGGCAATGGACCCGGCTACACTTCCGCTTAAATCGAGGAATGCCGCCTGCGCGGTGTCCCAAGGCAAGAACGCGTCGCGCGGCTCGCTGGTCGCCGGCAACAGCGACGTGAACACGTGCACGCCGCGTCCTGTGTTCGCGGCGTGCAGGCTGACGTACAGCGCCGGACGCGCCGCGTTCGCCGACACCGCGCGCTGGTCGAGCGGAATGGTGACGTCTGAATTGCGTAGCATTGCGGCGGCAATCCCGCGAGCCGCCAGTTCGCGTTGCAGACGCCGCGCCAGCGCCAGCGCAACGTCTTTCTCTACCAGCGACGGCGTAATCACTGCGCCGGTATCGCTGCCGCCGTGGGCGGGATCAATCAGCACCAGAAAACGGGGAGCAGTCGGTGGCTTAGGCTGCTGCACCTGCGGGTTTGGCGGCGTGACCTGTTGCGGCGGCGCTGCCGGTGGCGGAGGCGGCGGGGGCGGTACGGCGCTCACGATGATCGTCTTGCCGCCATCCGCGAAACTGGCCATCAGCGGCTCGGTCGCCGTGATTTCCAGCTCGGCCACACCATCATGCTCGACGAATTGCGCGCCGGTGATCACGGGATCATCGAAGCTGAACTTGTCCTGTCCGCTGGAGATGACCGGCTCGCGATGAAACACCATGCGCAGGTGGCCCGGCTCTGGGGCTAACGACGGATTCACCGCGACGGGAAAACTGATCAGCAGCCTCGGCGGATTTGCTTTCTCGAGTTGAAACGTAAAGCGCACACCGACATCGCCAATGAACAAGCGCTTCGCCGCCGCATGCAGTTGCACTGGTTTCGCCAGAATCTTGCCCAAGATATCCGCGACGGAGCTTAACGGTACATAGCCACGGCCGTTTTGCAGAACAAAATTCGCCGGCAGCTTATAACCTGATCCCAGGATCTTCGCCTTCTCCTTGCCGGCGTTGAACTGTAACTCGACGGCATGACCGCCCGGCGGAGTGAAGCGCAGCTTGTACTTCTTGCCTTCGGGACGCGCATCGACGGAACCTAATGGCTCCAGCAACTCGACCAGTCCCACATAGGTCTGGTTCTGCAACGGAACCAGGGCGACGGAATACGTTGTCTGCTGTGAATAAACCGTGAGTTGGTCCGCACCCTGCGCGTGGACAATGGCAAAGTGCGCCAGCAGGGCCGCGAAGGCGATTGCGAGCGGGACAACAGCCAGCCAAAAACTGGAACGCTGACGGGCTGGCAGAAAACGGAAACTCATCCAGTCGATCCAAACGTTCTGTACACGGTATCTCTACCATAAATGCAATGCAGGATCGTGAAAAGCCGGCCGAGTCAGCGGTAGCTCGTTTGTAACCCTGGAAGCGCCGGCGCCCACCGAAAATGCGACACATCTGCAAGGCGATTTGTGTCGGGCACGGCTTCAGAGGCTGCTCGAAAACTCGCCGTGGAGCGCTTTGTATCACGGCACGACCTCAGTGTCTGCTTGAGAACTAACTTTGCTCCTCCGCGGTGGACCGTGACATACGAAAATCCAACCCCGAAGCCGGGGCCCCAATTCGCGCTCGGGCTTTAGCCCGCGAGGGATCCAGCTTCGCGAACGAGGTTCGCTCGCGACGGGAGTCAGGGGCTTTAGCTCTCTTCGCCGCCGAGCAGTTCCCCGAGCGTTGGCTTGTGTTTCCCGGCCTTCGCACGGCGCTTCTTGTCGGGAGGCAAGGCACGCGTGGGAGGCGGTGTGCCGATGGCTTCGCGGGCCGCAGCCTTGACGGCAGACGCGGCACGGAACGGTTTTGGTTTTCGACGTTTGGGAGCCATAGCCCATCGCTGCAGCATCGCCGCTGCGTAGTCATAACCGCTGCATTGCAGTATACCGGCTGTTCCTCCCGCACCGGCAGACGGCGTATAGTTTGGTGCTATGGGCGACCTTGGCCGCATGCTGATTTTTCTTGGCGGGCTGCTGTTGATCTTCGGCGTGGTTTTGCTCCTGGCCGGCAAGGTCAACCTGCCCACCGGACGCTTGCCCGGCGATATTGTCTATCGCGGCAAACACAGCACGTTCTATTTCCCGCTGATGACCTCAATCATCCTCAGCATCATCCTCTCGTTGGTGCTTTATCTCGTTAACCGAATGCGGTGAGTGCCGCGGACATTCCTGTTCACAGAAATCGGCGGAATTCAAATCCAACCCTGTGTCTCTGTGGTGAAATTGGGCTAGAAAAATCGTAGCCCTGCGGGCTCGCTATACACCGCAGGGCATGAGCTTCTGCGGTGAAGCTCACCAACAGAGCAAAACCAATGTACCTTATCCAGAGAGCCGAAGAAGGAATTTTCACGAAAAGTTAGCTTTGTTAACAAGGTAACAGCGAGCAAAATTTGCACGCCGACGCGAACCCCCTGGGCGGTCAAACAGCTCACTCCTCCCCCGTCGACGGCGCGTGATGCGGCAATGACTCCGGCATCTCGGAGACGTTCCACGCCCACGCTGCCATCAACGCTGCTCCCTCATTGATCTGATCAGGAATCACTTTGTCGAATGTGTCGGTCTGGCTGTGGTGGGCTTCCCGGTAGTGCGCGGGAAGCTGAACACAGAAATACGCCGGCACGCCCTCGTGCAGGAATGGCACATGATCGGATGCGCCAAAATAGCGCGGGCTGGGTGGCTCCAGCTCAAACACCTCCTGCAGCGGTCGATAAATCTCCTCCATCAGAGGAACGGTTTCGGTCAGCTCCTCTAATGCGATGCTGAAGACCTTGCCGGTACCGGTGTCGTGGATCAGGACAGCGTCCATCTTCGGCACCTCGGAGGCGTGCTGGTGAAGAAACGTCTCGGCGCCGAGGCCGCCTTCCTCTTCGCCGGTAAATAGAATGAAAGTGATCGTCCGCTTCGGCTTCCATCCCAGCGCCTTCAAGGCGCGAGCCGCTTCCAGCGTGGCCATCGCGCCGGTGCCATTATCGAGCGCGCCTTGTCCCAGGTCCCACGAATCGAGATGCCCGCCGATGATCACGCGCTCGTCCGGATGTTCGCTGCCCTTGATCTCCGCGACCGTGATCGATGTGGGCACCGGTTTGCCCGTAAACGTGTCCGGCAGATTGAACCGCATCGACACCGGCCCGCTCTGCAGCAGCCGATACAGCAGGTCATAGTTCTCATGGGTCAGGAATGCCATGGGGACTGCGCTTGGGACGTAGCCCCCAAAACCGCCGGCCATGTTGAACAGGCTGTCGGTCTTGCCGCTGTCGGAGACGACCAGCGCGGGCTGCTCGGCGGCAACCTGCCGCAGCAGTTGCCTGCGCTGCGCGGAGGTAATTGCCCCGGGCTTGCCCTGCGAAGGAGGAATCACCGCATCGTAGGCATTCGCCGGATTGGGGTCGAGCTTCGAGAGGTCGGCGGGCTTGCGCATCATGACGATCATGCCCTTCAGCTTGCCCTTGTACTGGTCGAAGTCGGAAGGCTTCTCGATATTGAGCGCGACGACCTGGCCGGTGACCTCGCCGTCCGTGCCTTTGCTCCAGCCGAAAGCGCGAATGCCGATGCGCTTCTGAATCGGACTGACGATCTCGGCGGTCTCCAGCCCGCGTGTCCAGCCGTGATCGATCTGCGTGGTCTCCAGATGCACGTCAATGCCGTAATCCTGGAAGCGCTTGCGCGTCCATTCGCTGGCGGCCTGCATCTCGGGCGAGCCGGTGAGGCGCGGCCCAATCTCGGTCGTCAGGTATTCCAGGTTCTTTATCAGCTCGGAGTGGGCTGTGACCTCGGCGGCGATGTCGCGGTCGGCCGCTTCCATCTCTTTGCGATACTGTTCCCGCTCCTTCGCCGAGCGCGGCGTCGTGGGTTGGGAGGCTGGTGAATTTTCCGTGCCTTCTTGCAGCGGCTGGGCGATGACGATGCAGCTAAACAGCAGGACTGCGAGTGACGTCAGCAACTGACGCCGTAGGTTGATCATTATGTGTTCCTTGGAGAAATTAGCAGGAACTTCGATGATAGTGGTTAGACGGAAGTCTGCACAACCGGCGTGAACCCGCCAGCGAGCCTTGAGGCGCTTACGGAAATGGATTCGTCCCCCGAGTCACAGTTCGCTTCATAAGTCGGGAATTTGTGTCAGGGCTCGGCTTCGGAGGCCGCTGAAAAAGTAGAGATCGAGATGTTTTGAAGGGGCACAGCTTTAGCCATGCCCTGAGCTTGTCGAACAGGTGTGCGGTTGCAAATCCCTTATTTGTGTCATCCCGAGCGACGAGTCCGTGAACGGGGCCCCCGACAATTGCCGCCTTTGCAATTGTTGGGGTGCTTTTCGGGCGAGGAGTCGAGGGACCTGCTTTTCGAGTTTTTCAGTGGCCATTTGTTTTACGCCAACCCTGAAAATGCTCTAGCAGGCGCCCGCGCCGAGTTACTTCGTCTGTCGATAGACAATCTTCAATTTATCGCCTTCGAGGATGCGCGCCACCTGGTTGCGGGCATGGACTGCCCAAGGGCCGCTGGTGTCGAGTTTGAGATACATCTTCCAGTGACGCAGCGCCGTACGAGGCTGCCCCTGCCGTTCGTACGCCAGCGCCAGGTTGTAGTGAGCGTCGGCGTACGTTGGGGCCAGTTGCACTGCGGTCTTGTAGGCGGTAATCGCGTCCGACATTCTGCCGGTCTCGTCCAGCACGTTGCCGAGATCGAAGTATGCCAGCGCGTAACGCGAGTCGGCGGCCACAGCCGCCCGATAATGCTTCTCCGCGGCGGCAAAGTCACGACGGTTGTAGAAAAGCGTTCCCAGGTTGATGTGCGCGGCGGGATGATCAGGCTCAATCTCCAGGATCTTCTGATACGCGCGGATCGCTTCGTCGTGTGTGCTGGGATGCTCTTCCATGGCGACGCCGCGGGTGAACAACTCCGGCACAGTTTCGCAGGTAGCGATCGGCTTCATCTTTTCAGGAAGCACGGTCTTCGCCGGCACGACCGTCCCTAGCTGCTCGAAGTCCATCACGAACTGCTGGGAAATGGGATCAACCGAATGGCCGCGAAACCGGTACGCCACGCGCTTGCCGACACTGAAAGCGCTCGCCTCCAGCAAAGGATTCTCCATACCGGCAACCTGCTTCTGCATGGCCACCAGAGATTCACGAATCATCGCCGGAGGAACACGCTTTGCCCGCAGGTCGCGAATTTTCGTGAGCTGCAGCAGGTCGTAGAAGGTAAACGTCTCCGCGTTGGGGACAAGTCTCGCGCGTTGCCAGCCCACGAGCTGCTTGGCCGAGATGTGCAGGATCCGAAGAACGTCGGCTCGACAGTAACGTTTCATGTAAGCTCGAACCGCCAGTTGAGCTTGGCTTAATTATGGGTGGACACGAGTTGCGGAAGCAAGTGCAAATCGGGCGAAATTGGTGGAAAAACGGGATTTATGTCCCTTGTCGGTAAACTCCCGCGGCAGTTAAAATCGAATCAAGCCGACGTAGCTCAGTTGGTAGAGCAGTCGATTCGTAATCGACAGGTCATCGGTTCAAGTCCGATCGTCGGCTCCAGATTCCATGCGGGTTCTAGGCACTCTTCCGAGCGCCTTCTTTTGACCCTTGACCAAGAACTTTGCTAAGGGCCAAAGCGTTTGACGCACTGCGCTGATTGATCGCCTGACGGGCAACATCAACCTACCCCGGGTGCTGATAGCGCAGCATCATTTTCGGGCTGCCGTCCCCTTCGCCAGGATTCGTCTTCGCTGCGGGAATCGACATATCTGTCCTCCCGCCGACTTCCGGTTTGCCGGCTACCAGTCTGGGGACTGTGATACCTTCATCGCATCCTCTTAATCAGGAGTTCTCATGCGGAAGACTGCCTTGTTACTCGCCCTTTTTGTGCTCGTGGTTCTATCGACTTTCAATCTACAGGCTGGCACTCTGGCGGGCGTAACCTTGCCAGATACAGCACAGGTCGGGGGCAAAACGCTGGTGCTCAATGGCCTCGGATTGCGCACGAAGGTCATAGTGAAGGTTTACGTCGCGGGGCTTTACCTGGAGCAGAAATCGTCGGATGCAGACGCCATCATCAAGGCCGATGCACCCAAGCAGATCGTCATGAAGTTCGTGCACAGCGCGAGCAAGAGCCAAATGACTGATGCGTTTGACGACTCGTTTAGAGACAATACGCCGGATGCCATAAAGACGATCAAGCCCGACATTGACCGTTTCCTCGCCGCGCTCGAGCCCGTCAAGGACGGCGATGAAATGGTCTTCACGTACGTCCCCGGCACCGGCACAACCCTCGCCATCAATGGTAAGGACAAGCTGACTATCGCCGGTCCGGCGTTCGGTTCCGTGCTCTTCTCGGTATGGCTCGGGCCGAAGCCGCCCAGTGCGGATCTGAAAAAGGGGATACTCGGACGATAGGCCAGTGACTTCCAGTAGGATGCTTGGTCCGTCTCCCTTGGGATAGCGAAGTGGTTTAACCCCGCCGAAGATGCCGAAGGCGAATTGGGCGAGCTGGTGTGCCGTCGTAGAGCGCGAATGCAAGCCTCTTGTAGAGATTAATCATCCAACGGCTAGCAAATCGCCTCACTGCTTTTCCTTTTGTCCGGCGGGCGGTGACATGTGGTAGAGAAGAACGCCTCGCATCTTCTCGCGCACACTGTCGTCATAGCCTTCCATGATCAGCAGGTCGTTGTCTCCGATTTCCAGCGTGGCCTTGCCCTCGCCGGTATCGAAGACCCAGCTATTGCGCGGAGTCTTGGCGTCCGCGGGCGACTGCGGTTCCAGCACCGCTTTCTTGTAGCGCTTAGGAAGGTAATCCGCGTAGAGCTTGGCGAAATCGCGCGCCGCGTCCAGCGAGTCCCAGCGCGAAATGAACATCATTGCGATCTGGTCCTTGGGAGCATTCTTGGCGTGCGCAGCGAAGTAGTAGCCGCCGCGCCAGTGGCGATAGTAGTTGGGCGTGTCCTCGGCGCCGTACTGCTTGGCCAGCAGGTAGATGTCGAACTCGCCCATGCCGCCGAAGTCGAAGCGCTCGTAATCGGGCGCGACCATCTTGTCGAGATCGGGGATGGTCATGGGCGCGACGACATGGTGCAGCAGATAAGTTTCCGGCTGCATGATCTGGCGTGTGTCGGCGGGAGGGGTCTCCAGCAGTCCCGCATATGCCGCATCTTTGCCCTTGTTGGCCAGCACCGTGCGCACGAAATCCAGGCCGAAGGTGTACGGCATCAGCAGCGATTCCTTCAGGAACATGGGAGCGGCCGCAAACACCGGCGAATCCTTGTTGTCGGCCATGTCGGCCCGCATCTTCGTGACGATTTCCGGCGCAGTCAGTAGGCTCCTGCCCAGCGGCGCTAGCATGTAGTCGAACATCACCGCCATACCTTGCCCTTCGGTGACACACTGGCGCGCGGCCTGCTCCTCTTCCACCGAGTACTCCTGTTGATCGGGCAGCGGCGTCGCATCGTCTTTCGCGCCCGCCAGTTCCCACTTCTCCACCCCGACTTTCTGGTCCTGCAGCGCATGTGTCAACTCGTGCGCCAGGATCGGCTTCTGCGCGTCCGGCTGCACCCAGTCAAGCAGGTTAACGCTCTTCGACTTGGGATCGTAGTAAGCTGCGACCTGCTCGGCCATCAGCTGCAGAAACTCTTTGTGCAGATCGTAACCGGGCGGCAGCAATCCGAATTTCTGCAGGACGAGGCGCGACTGCTCCAGCCGCTTCTCGTCCTTGTCGTCCTTCATGCGCTTGTCAACGTACTTCTCGACCTCTTCGCGCGTGATGAGATGCCGCTTCACCGGATGCTCGATAGCCAGCCCCGTGTCGTGGCTGACGAAGTCCAGGATTTCATCGACCGAGCGGAACAGCTCCTTGGCCTGCGCCTTGGTTATGCGGGTTTCGGACTGCGGCGAAGCGGATTGATCCGGGGCTGTTTGGGATTGCTGGTTCTGGACGGTCGCGCCTGTGCCGGGGACCTGTTGCGCACCGGAGCTGCCGGGCGGCTGCGCGGTTTGCGATTGCGGCGCAGTTTGGCTCCAAAGAACGCCGTTGAGCAGGACGACCAGCAGGAGTGCGGACGCGGACCGGAGTTTTGCGGCGGAGCGTGTTAAACGGCAGGCGTGCATGTACAAACTTTAAGCATACAGGAGAAGCGCGGGCGTGTGCGGTCCCAGCCGGGACCGTAGTGGGCCAATTCCGTTAGCCCACTACCGCCGGGACCGTTGGAGGCCAGGAAGACAGCGTACCCAGTGTGGTGCGTCGGACATCTGTTCACATAAGGTTTCGAGGTTTGTATCAGGGCACGGCTTCAGCCGTGCCGGAAAGCATCGTTTTTCCTTGGGCTTTAGCCCCTGAACAGCGGGTGCAGGGGCTAAAGCCTACATATTTTCGCGTCCGTTCGGCACGGCTAAAGTCGTGCCCTGACACAACCCCTGCCCGTATAGGTCACGAGTTCGATAACGCATTACACCAGGACTTCGTCCTGGGCTGAGCTGAGTCGTCCCGCACGCGGGGCTGACATGGCCATCCGTCATTGACCCCGCCCCTTGAAAAATGTTATAAAAACTCGCCATTTGTGTGTTCTGGGGTATGTTCCCGATGTGCACACAAAGCGGTGCAAGTGTTCCCGACGCGGCCAAGCCTCAACACTTCGGGTCTTGAAGTGGAAGCGCGTTTCCGGGATTCCAGCAGGTCTATACATGGTCTGTAAGGCGTCCGGATGTTTGCGGATTGCCGAGCTCAGCCCCGATAAGTTCACGCAAGGATGGCCGGGGTCGAACTCTACGAGATCGTGCGCGCCCGAGCTGCTGGGAGGTCAACGAACTCTTGGAAACGTTCTCCGCGTGCCCAAGATCCCCATCGCGCCTGTGGTTGGCGCCACGGGGTGAAAGCGATCGCGGCAGAGTGAAACAACCGTAACGTCATATTCATGGACGCGGCCGGATTGTGAGCGCCGCGTTCATCGGAGGAATTATATGCATAGCTGGCTCGCCGCCCTGCGGCGGCTGTCGTCGGTAGCACGTACGAATCCGGCAAGATTTCTTGCCGCCGGATGCACACTTCTCATGTTGCAAGCTTCCACCGCATTCGCTCAACCGAGCGAGGCCGGAGGTGAAGCGACCCTTCAAGTCCCCGATCTGTCCACCGTCAGCTTCCTCGGCATGAATGGCCACAACATTCTGCTGATCGGAATTATCTTCTGCTGCTTCGGACTGCTCTTCGGACTCGCCATTTACATGCAGCTCAAGAACCTGCCGGTACACCGCGCCATGCGCGAGATTTCCGAGCTGATCTATGAGACCTGCAAGACCTACGTGATTACCCAGGGCAAGTTCCTCATGATCCTGTGGGCGTTCATCGCGGTGGTGATCCTGGCCTACTTCGGATGGCTGAGGCCGATCAACCCTGTGGGCGTGACGTTGCCCATCATTCTGGCGTTTAGCATTCTCGGCATCCTGGGCAGCTACGGCGTGGCGTGGTTCGGCATTCGCGTGAACACCTTCGCCAACTCGCGCACGGCGTTCGCCGGACTCGGCGGCAAGCCGTATCCGTGCTATTCCATCCCGCTGCGTCCCTATGAAAAGGACTACGCGTTCCCGGTTACCACCAGAAGCAACTGGGAACACATAGCCGGTCATCGTTCGAGTATGGTTGAGATAATATCAAGATTTAGACCGAACTGCGAACCGGCCAAGGGGAGCAGGATCAGAATTCCGATCAGGATCAGCATCCCGAACGGTTCCAGCCGGGCGAGCGGGGCTCCGAGCGCCCTCGGCAGCAATCCGACCGCGACCCGCCCGCCGTCCAGCGGGGGGATCGGCAGCATATTGAAGACCGCCAGCACGACATTGATGAGAAGCGCGTTTTTGAGGTTGTCGGCAATCCACTGCGCGGTGTTCGCCGGCACGTAGTCCAGGATATGGAACGCGGCAGCGGCGGCCAGAGCCAGCGCGATGTTGGTGGCGGGGCCGGCCAGCGCGACCCAGACCATGTCGATCCGGGGATTGCGGAGGGCCCGAAAATTCACCGGCACCGGCTTGGCGTAGCCGAACAGGAACGGCGAATGGGCGAGCAGCAGCATCGCCGGCAGCATCAGCGTGCCGAAGGGATCGATGTGCTTGAGCGGATTGAAGCTGACCCGGCCGCGGTCATAGGCGGTGTTATCGCCAAGCGCATGCGCGACAAAACCATGCGCGGCCTCATGGAAGGTGATGGCGATGATGAGGGGCAAGACCCAGACCGACAGGTCGTAGAGGGTGATGTTCACGTGTGTCCTGAGCGGTTCGAATGATGCGCCACGCTATCATGTATTCATGAACGGTCCGCTTCGACAGGGGCCCGCCGATCAGGCCGGCGGCTTGCCCTATATTGCGGCAGGCCGTCGTCGAGCTTGACCCAGGCCATCTTTTCCGCGACCCAGATGTGCTCGGTCGGGGCAAAGGCGTTGCGGTCGTCGAAGGCCGCAAGTGCGACACCCGCGGCGGTGCCGTTCCGCCGCCAGGCGAACAGCTGCTGCCGCAGGCCTTGCAGAACACCCGGTCGATCGTCTCCGAGGAGGCATAACGGGCGGTCTCGCCTTCGACCGTGATCGCCTTCTGGTCGAACAGCGCGCGGGCAAAGAACGGCGATCCCATCGCCTTCTGGCAGTTGCGGCAATGGCAGACCCGGACATTGATCGGCTCGCCTCGGCAGGCGAACCGACCGCGCCGCACAGGCATCCGCCTTCCCGGTCATCATGTCTCGCCTCCTCAATACGTCGCCCGCCCGCCGGAAATGTCGAACACCGCGCCGGTCGAGAACGAGCAATCCTCCGACGCCAGCCACGCCACCATTGCCGCGATTTCTTCCACCAGGACGAAGCGGTCTTTCGGAATCTTCGACAGCATGTAGTCGATGTGCTGCTGCGTCATCTGGTCGAAGATCGCGGTCTTTCGCCGCCGCCGGGCGTCACGCAGTTGACCGCGATGTCGTGGCTGCGAGTTCCTTGCCGAGCGATTTCGTCAGCGCGATCACGCCGCCTTCGAGGCTGAATAGTGCGAGGCGTTGGGGTTGCCTTCCTTGCCGGCGATCGAGGCGATGTTGACGATGCGGCCGTAGTTCTGCGCGATCATCGTCGGCACGACGCGCCTTGCAGCAGATGAACGGGCCGTCGAGGTTGATCTCGATGCACCTGCTGCCAGTCCGTCGAGCGTCGGTGTCCCAGACCGTCTCGTTGGTGCCGGCGATGCCGGCATTGTTGACGAGGATGTCGATCTTGCCGAGCGCCTTCAGCGTCGCGTCGCGCGCCTGCTCGACCGCGGCGAAATCCGAGACGTCGACCTGTGAACGCGATAACGCCTGCGCCGATCTCCTTTGCGGTCTTTTCGGCCAGCGGCCGGTCATGATCCCAGATCGCGACCTTGGCGCCGGAAGCGACGAAGCGCTCGGTCATCGCGCGGCCGAAGCCCTGCGCGCCGCCGGTGACCACCGCGCAGCGGCCGTTCAGATCGATCTTGTTCATGGGGACACCCTTTCCTTTTGGTGGTCCTCATGGCTAGGAGCGCGCTCTCGCGCGCGTCTCAAACCATGCGGGCCCGTGGCCCATCCTTTGAGACGCGGCTCAAAAGGCCGCTCCTCGAGGATGAGGAGTTTTCGTGGCGCCTACAGCGTCCAGCCGCCGTCGATGATGTGGGCGACGCCGGTGGTGAAGGCGCTCTCGTCGCTGGCGAGGTAAACCGCGAGCGAGGCGATTTCCTCCGCGGTGCCGAGCCGCCCCATCGGCTGGCGGCTGACGAAATCTCGCGGCCCTGCGGGGACCCGCGGCCGCGGCACGGCCCAGCATCGATGGCGTCTCGATGGTGCCGGGGCAAATACAGT